>JAHHDT010000007.1 GCA_019739225.1 Aquamicrobium sp. | reverse complement strand
AGTTTCCGGCGCTGCAACTCATCATGCGTCAGCTCGACGGGATGGGCGTGCCCCGCATGCTGTTTCTCAACAAGATCGACAAGGCCACTGTCGGCGTGCGCGACACGCTGAAGCTCCTGCAGCCGGCAAGCTCCATCCCGCTGCTTCTGCGGCAGATCCCGCTGCGCAAGAACGGCATCGTCATAGGCTCGATCGACCTCGCCCTGGAGCGCGCCTACATCTATCGCGAGTATGCCGAAAGCTCGATCGCCGACATTCCCGACGACGACAAGGCACGAGAGATCGAGGCACGCTTCTCCATGCTGGAGACGCTGGCCGACCACGACGACCTCCTCATGGAACAGCTTCTTGAGGAGATCGAGCCGCCGCGCGACAGCATCTTCGATGACCTCGCTGCCGATCTGCGCGAAGGTGCCGTCACCCCGGTGCTGATCGGCGCAGCCGAAAAGGGCAACGGTGTGCTGAGGCTGCTGAAGGCGATCCGCCACGATTCTCCCGATTCGGAAGCGACGCGGGCGCGCCTTGGCGTGCCGTCCGGCAAATCCGCGCTTCAGATCATGAAGACGATCCACACGCCGCATGGCGGCAAGCTGTCGCTCGCGCGGGTGCTGTCCGGGACCATCTCCGATGCGACGGAGGTGTTCTCTTCAGCCGGCACCACGGGGAAGGTTTCGGGCATCTACAGGATGCTCGGCAAGGACCAGTCCAAGATTCCGGCGGCGGAAGAAGGCGAAACCGTCGCGCTCGGCAAGCTCGACGACGTCGCGACGGGCGACACGATCAGCACATCGAAAGGCGTATCCGGGCTGGTCGAGCTCGATGTGCCCTCTCCCGTCTTCATTGCCGCGCTGCGGCCCAGGGAGCGCAAGGACGACGTCAAGCTTTCGACCGGCCTGCAGAAATTGCTGCAGGAAGACCCGTCGCTGTCGATGGAGCAGAACCAGGACACCGGCGAGACGATCATCTCCGGCCATGGCGAGATGCATCTGCGTGTCACTGTGGAACGGCTTGAGGGCAAGTATCAGATCCCGGTCGAATCCCATACGCCGCAGGTGCCCTATCGCGAAACGATCCGCAAATCGGTGACGCAGCGCGGCCGGCACAAGAAGCAGTCCGGCGGCCACGGCCAGTTCGGCGACGTGGTACTCGACATCAAGCCGCTGCCGCGCGGCGCGGGCTTCGAGTTCACCGATACGATCACCGGCGGCGTCGTGCCCAAGCAGTACATACCGTCGGTCGAGCACGGCGTGCGGGACTATCTCAAGACCGGGCCGCTTGGTTTCCCGGTCGTCGACGTCGCCGTCAACCTGGCCGACGGCTCCTACCATTCGGTCGATTCTTCCGACATGGCGTTCCAGCAGGCCGCACGGTTGGGCATGAAGGACGGCATGGCCGCCTGCTCGCCGGTGCTTCTCGAACCGGTGCTGAAGGTGGAAATCTACACGCCCTCGGAGGCGACCGCGAAAGTCACCGCCATCGTTCCGCAAAGGCGCGGCCAGATTCTCGGCTTCGACGGTCGTCCGGGCTGGCCCGGATGGGACGTCGTGGAGGCGATGATGCCGCAGGCCGAGATTGGGAACCTGATTGTCGAGTTGCGATCCGCGACCTCGGGCGTCGCCACTTATGTGGCAACCTTCGATCACATGGCAGAGCTGACCGGCAGGCTTGCGGACGAGGTGATGAACGCACACGGAAAGGCCGCCTGAGGCCAGGCATAACGGAGAAACGGCGCCTGGCTCAAAGCCGGGCGCCGTTTCTCTGCAGACCGCCATCGTGTAGTCCGATTTCGGCAGGCCCGCCGCATATCACCGGAACACGCCGGAGCGGTGTGAGTTGGACACGGCGTTTGCCTTGAACGCTGCGTCGTCGCGACAGATGCCCCCATCCCCCGCAACATCCCAGCGCCACCGCGTCCTGACTTCGATCTTTAGCCGACCAGCGCGCGCCCGCGCAGGTTACGAGGGGTTACAAGTCACCGTTACGCGGCGGCTCGCCGGCCCCGCAACAGCGAAGCGAACATGGGTAGAGGAATGCGGGCAAGAAAAAAGCCGGATCTGAAAGATCCGGCTGAGTTATTGGAAGTGCCGTTAGGCAAAACCTCCAGAGGGGAACACTCGCGGGCGCTAATGGGAGGAGGAACGCGCCCGGGAGATGATTAGGATATGAGCGTTATCTGCCCAAAATGCAAGCAAGGTATTTTGCATTGCACCTATGCAGGTCGCGCATGGCTTGTTTGCCGGGCAACCTGCCACTCTGCCGCGCAGCGACTGGCGTCAATATGACCAGCTCCGCGCCTTCGCGATCAGGAAGTCGCGGAAGACGTGCAGCTTGACCTGGTTCTTCATGGCGTCCGGATAGCAGAAATAGGTGTCGAACGACGGCACCTCGGTCTCGGGCATAATCTGCACCAGCCCGGAATCCTTCTCGACCATGTAGTCGGGCAGCATGGCGATGCCTGCACCACGTTGTACGGCGGCCTTTATCGACATGATGTTGTTGATCTGAAGCGAGGCCACGCGCTTCGATCCCTCCGGACGCCCGGCCGTCTCCAGCCAGTTCATGTCCGCCAGATGCGACGGCACCGGCTCGCCGAAGCTGACGATGCGGTGCTGGTCCATCTCGTCTATGGAACGCGGCTTGCCGTGCTTGTTCACGTAGGAAGGCGCTGCATAGAGGTGGAAGTGCACGGTAAACAGCCGGCGCTGGATCAGATCCGGCTGCTGCGGCTGCCGAAGACGGATGGCGCAATCGGCCTGGCGCAGCGTCAGGTCCAGCTCCTCGTTGGCGAGGATGAGCTGGAGCTGGATTTCCGGGTAGAGGTCGAGAAATTCCTGCACGCGCTCGGTCAGCCAGCCGGAACCGAGGCCGACGGTCGTCGTCACGCGCAGTGGGCCGGAGGGCCTGTCCTTGGCCTCCGTCAGGCGCATCTTCACGCTTTCGAGCTTCATCAGCACTTCGTGCGCCGCCTGGTAGAGCATTTCGCCCTGCTCGGTCAGAACCAGCCCGCGCGCGTGCCGGTGGAACAGCGACACGCCGACGTCCTGCTCGAGCGCGCTCACCTGGCGCGAGATCGCCGATTGCGACAGGCGCAGGCTCTCGGCGGCATGGGTGAAAGACCCCGCCTCCGCGGCTGCGTGGAAAACGCGCAGCTTGTCCCAGTCCAAAGCCATGTGTCCGGCCCCCTCAACCAGAATGCGGGACGGCTACTCGGCCGCTTCCCGGTGCGCTTCCATGTCCGCGATATAACGCTCGGCCTCGAGCGCGGCCATGCAGCCGAGACCAGCAGCCGTCACAGCCTGGCGATAGACATCGTCGGTCACATCACCGGCGGCAAATACGCCCGGCACGTCGGTCACGGTCGAATCCGGCGCCGTCCACAGATAGCCGTTCGGCTTCTGCTTGAGCTTGCCCGCAAACAGCTCGACGGCCGGCGCATGGCCGATCGCGACGAACAGCCCGTGCGTCGACATTTCAGTCACTTCGCCGGTCTTGGTGTTCTTGAGCTTCAGGCCCGTCACCGACGGCGGCAGCGGCGCCTTGCTCACATCGCCGACAATTTCGTCGACCTGATGATCCCAGAGAACCTTGATGTTGTCCTTCTTGAAAAGGCGGTCCTGCAGGATCCGCTCGGCGCGGAACTCGTCGCGACGATGAACGACCGTCACGCTCTTGGCGAGGTTGGCGAGATAGAGCGCCTCCTCCACCGCCGTGTTGCCGCCGCCGACCACGACGACGTCCTTGCCTCGGTAGAAGAAACCGTCGCAGGTGGCGCAGGCGGAAACGCCGAAGCCCATGAAAGTCTGTTCGCTCGGCAAACCAAGCCACTTGGCCTGCGCGCCCGTCGCCACGATCAGCGCGTCGCACGTGTAGTCGGTGCCGGAATCCGTCGAGATGCGGAACGGCCGCACGTCGAGATCGACATTCGTGACGAGGTCGGTGACGATTTCGGCGCCCACATGCTCGGCCTGCTTGAGCATCTGCTCCATCAGCCACGGCCCCTGGATCGGGTCGGCGAAGCCTGGATAGTTCTCGACGTCGGTGGTGATGGTAAGCTGGCCGCCCTGCTGCATCCCGGAGATCAGCACCGGCTCCAGCATGGCGCGCGCAGCATAGATCGCCGCCGTATAGCCCGCCGGACCCGAACCGATGATGAGGACAGGCGCGTGTTTCGCTGTCATGATGTTGCCTTCTGCCGCTGACGCTGCGCGCCGGAGCGCGTGACGAAATCCCTGTGGAATTGTTGCCGCTAATCTAGGTGTTGTGGCCCGACCGTTGCAAGGCGACGAATTGTTCCGCCCGGCAAAGGCTGGGGAAAGTCGTTCTGCTGCGGCGCTCAGCCGCGCAAAGCGGCGCGCAACGGCCAAAAAGCTTTGGATGCAGGGACATTATCCGCTAGTTTCGCGACCGAAACGCGACAGATTCTCTCTCTCCTCGCCCACCCGGAATCACCACATGCCCATCAAGGCCGACCTCGACGCCATCGACTGGAAAATCCTCAAGGAGCTTCAGGATGACGGGCGGATGACCAATGTCGAACTGTCGCGCCGCGTCGGCATATCCGCGCCGCCCTGCCTGCGGCGGGTCAAGCGCCTCGAGGATGCGGGCATCATCCGTGGATACCGGGCATTGCTGAACGCGCGCGAACTCGGTCTCGATGTCGTCGCCTTCTGCCTGATAGGGCTGCATCACCAGTCCGAGGCGGAATTGAAGGCCTTCGCTGCCCGCACGCTAAAATGGCCCATCGTGCGCCGCGCGTGGATGGTGTCGGGCGAGTCGGACTTCATGCTGCATTGCGTGGCAAGCGACCTCACCGCATTCCAGACCTTTGTGATCGAGGAACTGACCTCGGCCCCCAACGTCGACACCGTGCGTACGGCTCTGACCATCCGCCAGGTGAAGGATGAAGGGCTCGTAGGCATCGGCGAATAGGCTTTCCAGAATGACCTCGCCAACCAGGCCGCTTGCCAGTGAAGAGCATGAAGGCTCGGATCACGACGAGCATCTGCCGTTCGGACATTTTGCGCCCGATGCGCGGCAGAAGGCGCTTGTCGCGCTTGCCGCCGGCAGCGTGCTGCATCGCGGGCTTTTCCGACGCACCATGACCCGGCTCGTGATGGGTGGCGGAGATCGGCCGCTGGACGTGCTGTTTCGCGGTTGCGCCTATCGCCTGCGTGGCCGCAACAACCTGATCGAGTTCGGTATCCTGCTGAACCCGCGCTACAACGCGGCCGATCTAGACTTCCTGATCGAGGGCGTTCCCGCAGGTGGCACGTTTCTGGATATAGGAGCCAATATCGGCCTCTACACCTTGCCGCTTGCAAGGCAGGCGGGACCGAACGGCAAGGTCGTGGCGATCGACGCGAACCGGCTGATGGCGCGACGGCTTGCCTGGAATGCGAAAGCCTCGGGCCTCGACAACATCGCGATTTTCCCCTGTGCGGTGAGCGACCGCGAAGGCATGGGCTCGCTCAGCATCCGCAAGAACGACATCGCAATCGTCTCGGTCGACGATAGCGTGCCCGGCTCGATCCCCATCCGCACATTGCGGTCGATCCTCGACGAGGCGCAGGTGAAGCGGATCGACGGGTTGAAGATCGACATCGAGGGCCACGAGGACCGCGTTCTCGCTCCCTTCATCGAGACATGCGACGCCTCCCTGCTGCCGGCGCGCATCGTCATCGAACATCCGTCGGGCAACGAGGACTATCCGGCCTGCGCCGCCGCTTTCGCGAAGCGCGGATACCGGCTGATGGGCCGGTCCCGGAACAATTCCTTTTATCTGCTGGGCTGACCTTTAGGCAGCGCGAACAGCCACAGCCCCAGCTTCTTGCGCCCGTCCGACGTCACCAATGCCCGCGCATTGTCGTGAAGCGCCTCCAGTTGGGCTATGCCTCGCCAGTCGGCAGGCCCTGCCTTGACCATCTCGACGTCATGATGGCGTCCAAGGCGCGTCTTCAGCGCCTCCAGCCGGGCCGCACCGTCCGCGAACAGAAAATCGTGGATCTCGATGACGAAGGTCGCGTCTGCGAGGAACTCGGCCAAGGCATCATCGACGACCGCGAACTCCGCGCCTTCGATGTCGCACAGGAAGAGGGTCGATGCGGGAACGACGCCTTCGGCCTGCAGGGTTTGCAGCAGGTTGCCGTCCGCCGCGCCGAAAATCCGGACCTTGTCGGAAACGCCGTTCTGTTCGGCATTCTGCGCAATCGCCTCGCGGCCCTTCCGGTCGATCTCGAAGCTTAACGCGCGGTCGACCGTGCCGGATCTCAACAGCCCGACACTGAAATAGCCGTCGCCGGCGCCCAGATTGATGAGCGTGTCCATGCCTTTTTGCGAGACAAGGAAGTCAACGACCTCCCGCTCATAGAGGCCGAACAGCTTGAGCGCGAGAGGTGCGCTGGATATGTGGGAAAAGGCGATCAGCTTCATGCCGGCAAACGGGCCATGCTCGACGGCTTTCGAAGACTGCTCATAGAGCCTGCGCGAGACGCGCTTGCGATAGAGTTTGGCAATCGCCTTTTCCAGCGATTCGATAAGCCCCGGCATTCTTCCCCCTTTTGCCCGCGATCTGTCGATGACAGCGGGCAGCCTCAGACAGCCTGTGAGAGCCGCCTGTAAATCTCGATCAAGCGCTCCGCCTCGCCTTCGAGACGGAACCGCGCAGCGACATGCCGGCGGCCGTTTTCCCCATGAAGTTCCGCCCGCTGCGGATCGCGCAGATAATCTTCTACCGCCGTCGTCATTGGCGCAAGGTCGTCAGCGGCGATCACCGTGCCGGTCTCGCCTTCCTTGATGAGTTCGGAAAACGCGCCGACATCGGCGGCCACCACCGGCGCGCCGCTTGCCATCGCCTCCAGCGGCGTCAGCCCGAACCCTTCCCAGCGTTGCGGCGCGACGAAAAGAGACAGCGCTCGATACCAGCGTTCGATGTCGCGATGCTCGCCAACGAACAGGATGCGATCCGAAAGGCCGGCGGCGGCAACACGCTCGCGCAACTCGTCCTCGAACGCCTTGTGCTGCGCCGTGGCGCGACCGGCGACCACGGCCGCCCATCCCGGGTGGTGCGGCAGCAGCGCGATCATCGCATCGACGAACAGGTCTGTGCCCTTTTGCCGCCGCACGCGCCCGAAACAGCCAATATAGCGAAAAGCGGTGTCGAGCCCGACCGCGCGAACGGCCTCGGCCTTTTCCTCGGCCGGGTGGAACCGGCCGGTATCGATGCCGTGCATGATGACGCTATGCGGCACTTCGAGATAGGCAGCCGTCTTGCGGCTGGTGGCGACAACCTCGTCCATCCGGCGAATGAGGAAACGCGTCCAGCCGGTATGCGCACGCTGCGAGGCGGACGTGAAGACGAGCTTCAGCGGTGCGCGGAAAATATCTCTCAGGATCAAGCCGCCGAGCATCTCGACATTGCGGCGCGCATGCCAGACCCGGAAGCGCCCACCCACCGGGCGCTTGAGCAGCGCCGGCACCTGCCACCATCGCATCTTCGGCAGATGGTCGGGCAGGCCCGGGCCGAGCGTGGCAATGCCGATGGATGCTGCCTGCAGCGGCACGAGCTGGATGATGGTGCTCGTGACGCCTGACAGGCGGCGCTTGAAATTCGGCGCTATCGCAAGGACGCGCGACATGGCGACGCGAGCCGGTGTCCCGGCGTGCGCTGCCCCGCTCACGCCCAGCGCAGCTCGACGATCTCGTAGCCGCGCGCGCCGCCCGGCGCATTGACCTCGACCTCGTCGCCGACGCCCTTGCCGATCAGCGCCCGCGCGATCGGCGAGGAAATGGAGATGCGGCCGGCCTTCACGTCGGCTTCCTGGTCGCCGACGATCTGGTAGGTCTTTTCTTCCTCGGTGTCCTCGTCGACCAGCACGACGGTCGCGCCGAACTTGACCTTGTCGCCGGACAGCTTCGACACGTCGATGACGTCGGCGCGCGCGATCAGATCCTCGAGTTCGTTGACGCGGCCTTCGTTGAGGCTCTGCGATTCCTTGGCAGCGTGATATTCCGCGTTCTCCGAAAGGTCACCATGAGAACGCGCCTCCGATATCGCCTCGATGATCCGCGGACGCTCTTCCTGCTGGCGCCAGCGCAGCTCCTCCTTCAGCGTCTCGAACCCACCGACCGTCATCGGGACCTTGTTCATGTCAGTCGACCCTTTCCTTTGTCTTTTTCCGGTCCGCGCATCCATGGCGCGAGACACAAAAAGAAAACGGTCCGGCAGCCGCGGCCAACGAACCGTTCATTGCTTGTTCGACCAAATATAACGGTTCTGCCGCGTTTTTCACGAAGAATTTTGACTGGTCCAGACCAGCGGCACTTCGCCGCCCGCCCGTCAGCCCCTGAATATCAGGGCTGCCCCGCCCGCGATCAGGGCGAAGCCGGCAAGGTGATTCCAGGTGATCGCCTCCTTGAGGTAAAGCACCGAAAACACCGCGAAGACCACCAGAGTGATGATTTCCTGCATGGTCTTGAGCTCTGCCGCCGAATAGACCGAATGACCGATCCGGTTCGCAGGCACCGCAAGCCAGTACTCGACGAAGGCGATCATCCAGCTCGCGAAAACCGCGACGTAAAGCGGCGCGGTCTTGAATTTGAGATGGCCGTACCACGCCAACGTCATGAAGACGTTGGACGCGACGAGCAGCAGCACCGGCAACACCTTGGGCGACAGCAGGAACGACATGCGGGACCGTTTTGCGCGAGAGGAAAGCGAAGATCAGCCATTGCACAACTCCGACATGAAAATCACCAGAAATCCGCTATGATGAACCGTTCTTCAAGGAGCGAGACGTTGCAGAAACGGATCCAGAAGGAATGGGAGCTGACCATCGGCCCCGATACGGTGCGGCTCTTCGTGTTGAAGGCCAAGGCCATCAGTGCCGCGCTCAACCACGACTACGAGGCAGGCGGCGAACATGAGATCGAGCTGGACGACAGCTCGCACGATTCGCACCACCATGACGGGCTGGCCGAGGAGGAGGCGGAAGACCTGACCGAACGCGAGTTGCGCGCCCTCATGAACGACTTGAATGTCGACGAGGCCGCCGAACTGATCGCGATCGCCTGGATCGGCCGCGGCGATTTCGACGCCTCCGAATGGGAGGCCGCCGTCGCGGAAGCCCGCCAGCGCGGTGCCGGACGGCGCGCGACGAAATATCTGCTCGGCATGCCGATGCTGGGCGACTGGCTTGAAGAGGGCCTGGAAGCGATCGGAGCCTGATGCCTGCAACGAACGGTTACGGTAAGTGAAGCCGACAACGGTTGCCGTGGCCTCCCCTGCCGCCCACTTCAAAAAGATGAACTTGGCGCGGAAGTCCCGAGCGATCCTGTTTCTGCTGGCGAGCCTGACATTGCTCGCACCGTCGTATTCGGCCGAAGTCGGCGAGTTGCCGGCGACGATGGAAGCGCCTCAGCCGAAACAGGAACCAGCCGAACCGAAGCAGCCGGGTCCCGCCGTCAAGCCGCCTGCCAGGATGCCATCTGCCGAAGTGCAATGCCGCGAACGGCTGACGGAGCTGGATGTCACATTCGAGGAACATGAGCCTCTCAAGGACGAGATGGGCTGCTCGGCTTCATATCCCGTGACCGTCTCGCGCCTTTCGGAAACGGTCGAGTTGCGCCCGCCGGCCGTGCTGACCTGTGCGATGGCGGAGGCATCAGCGAGGTTTGTGCACGACCATGCCGGCCCGCTGACGCGAGGCGCATTCGGATCGGACCTCGCCGCCATCGAGCAGGTCTCGGCCTATGTGTGCCGGCCACGCAACGGCTCCAAAAAGCTATCCGAACACGCTTTCGCCAACGCGCTCGACTGGGGATCGCTGGTGCTTGAAGACGGATCGCGCATCGAGGTCCAGGCGCATGGATCGGCGGCGCCGCGCCGTTCCAGGCTGGTCAAGGCCATCCAGAAGGCAGCGTGCGGTCCTTTCAAGACCGTGCTCGGCCCCGGCAGCGACGCGGACCACGCCGACCACTTCCATTTCGACCTCGCCCGCAGGCGAAACGGTGGAACGTGGTGCGAATAGCTGCCCCATTGCCGCCACAGCGGTGAATCCACCCGCACAGGTTTCCTTTACCCTTCCCGGCTAGACTACAAGCGTACGGGACAGGGAAGACGGGATGCCCGAAGTATTGCGTAACGGGGCAGCGACACTCTTTGGATCGATCCGCAAACGCGCGCGCACCCTAGTGCGGGCGGCGGCGATCGGTGCGGGTGCGCTCGCTTTCACCTCATGCTCGGTCAGCAGCGTGCTGACGCCGACCGTCGATGTCGGCGCGCAGACCTCCTCCATCTCGCAGCCGCGCGGACTTGCAAGGCTCGCACCTCTGAGCGCGATGACGGCTGCCTACCCCCGCCTGTCGACGCCTCGCGCCTCGCCTGGCGCGGCAATGCCCGCGAGCGAAGTTGAGTGCCGACGACAGTTGCGCAGGATGGGCGCAACATATCAGGATCTGGCGCCGATCAACCAGGGAGGGTCCTGCCGCATCGACCACCCGGTGCAGGTGAGCCGCCTGTCCGGCAATATCCAGATGAAGCCGGCCGCAACCCTGAGCTGCGACATGGCGCTGGCCTTTGCGAGTTGGACCAAGAAAGAACTCGCGCCCGCTGCGCGCTGGCGCTATCTGAGCGGTGTGAAGACCATCCATCAGGGCTCCAGCTACTCCTGCCGCAACATCGCTGGCTCGGGCGGCGTCGCCTCGGAGCATTCCAAGGGCAACGCGCTCGACGTCATGCGCATCGAGCTCAAGAACGGCAGCGACATCGACGTGCGCAAGCCCGGCTGGTTCAGTTTCCGCCAGCGCAGCCTGCTCAACAATGTCCGCACAGGCGGCTGCGACTATTTCAGCACCGTTCTCGGACCGGGCTACAACGCAGCTCACGCTGACCACTTCCACTTCGACATCAAGAACCGCCGCAACGGTTACGTCGCCTGCAAGTAGGCCTGTCGGGCGCAGGCGCAGCAAGTTTCCTGTCGCGCGAAGGCATTGTCGGTGCTAAGCGGAAATCATGCTTACAGTCGAAATCGCCATCGTCGTTGTTCTCATCTGCGTCAACGGCCTATTGGCCATGTCGGAACTGGCGGTCGTCTCGGCGCGGCCGGCGCGTCTCGCCGCGATGGCCGAGCGTGGTAACACGGGAGCAGCAAAGGCCGCGAAACTTGCCGCCGATCCGGGCAGGTTCCTTTCCACGGTTCAGATCGGCATCACGCTCGTGGGCGTGCTGTCGGGCGCCTTCTCGGGCGCGACGCTTGGCCTGAGGATGTCTTCCTGGCTTACCGAACTCGGGCTGTCCCCAAGCCTGGCCGGCACGCTCGGCGTGGGCACGGTCGTTGCCCTCATCACCTATGGATCGCTGATCATCGGCGAACTCGTGCCCAAGCAGATTGCCCTGCGCAACCCGGAGGGCGTGGCCTCGCGTGTCGCGCCTGCCATGCACATCCTGTCGGTGCTCGGCGCTCCGCTGGTCTGGCTGCTGGACATCTCGGGCAAGACGGTGCTGAGCCTGCTTGGCCAGTCGGACGAAGGCGCCTCCAAGGTGACCGACGAGGAGATCGTAAGCCTCATCGCGGAAGCTGAGAGCCACGGCGTCGTGGAAAGCGACGAACGCAAGATGATCGCGGGCGTGATGCGGCTCGCCGACCGCAGCGTCCGCGCGATCATGACGCCGCGAACGGAGATCGACTGGCTGGACGCCAGGGACAGCAAGGCCAACCTGCGCACCAAGCTGCTGGAAGCGCGGCATGCGCTGCTGCCGGTGGCCGATGGCAGTGTCGACAAGATGATCGGTGTGGTGCGCACCAGGGAGGCGCTGGCCGCCCTCGTCGGCAAACGCACGTTCGACCTGCGTACGCTCATCCACCCTGCGCCGATCGTTCACGACAACGCCGACGCGCTCGATGTGCTGACGACTTTGAAAGAAGCCGATATGCCAATGGCGCTCGTTCATGACGAGTATGGCGATTTCGAAGGCGTGGTCACACCCGCCGACATCCTCGAGACGATCACCGGGGTCTTCAAGTCGGATCTGGACGATGAGGAAGAAGCTGTCGCCGTGCAGCGCGACGACGGCTCATGGCTGCTTGCCGGCTATATGCCGATTGACGAGATGGCTGATCTGCTGGGGGTAACGCTGCCAGCAAAGCGTGACTACCAGACGCTTGCCGGCTTCGTGCTGTCGCACATGCATCACCTGCCGGCAACCGGCGAGTCCGTGCACGCGCTCGGCTGGCGTTTCGAGGTCGTGGACCTCGACGGCCGCCGCATCGACAAAGTGCTGGCGATCCGCTCGATCAAGACCCACCGCGAACATATGCCATGAGGTCTCGGAACGGCGCGAACCGGGTTCGCGCCGTTCCGGAGAGATAATCGTCAGGCAGCCTTGGCGGCCGCCTTGTCGGCATCGCGGGCGGTCTTGAGCGCCCTCGTCCACCAACCGAACTGCTTCAGCATGCCGTCGGCCGCGTCGTTCAGGTGCGCAAAATCGGAAAGCTTCTTGTCGCCGGAGGCGATCTGCGCGTAGTCGGCCCAGACGATGTGAACGCCGTTGCGGATCGGGTTCATCTGAAGCTCGACCGCATGCAGCCGAAGCTGCTCGATCGCGCGGGCGCCACCGACGCCGCCATAGCCCACAAACGCGACCGGCTTGTTGTTCCACTCGTTATAGGCGTAGTCGAGCGCGTTCTTCAGCACGGCCGTCGGACCGCGATTATATTCGGCGGCGGTCATGATGTAGCCGTCGAGGCTGGCGATCTTGTCCTGCCACGCCTTGGCGCCATCTGCGTTCGAGGGGGCGTATGCGGGCGACGCCTGCTCGTCGAAGAACGGAAGCGGATAGTCGCGCAGGTCGACGATCTCGACCTCGAACTCACCGGTGGCCTTCGCACGCTCGGCGATCCACTCCGCCGGCTTGTCCCCGAAGCGGCCCGGGCGCGTTGAACCGATGATTACCCCAATCCTTGGCTTTGCCATTATCGTGTCCTTTCACGGAAAATATGGTATCCTTTGGATACTGGGGCTATATAGGAGACTGGTTTTGCAGCGCACAAGGAGGCACTTTGTTGACACTCAGTCACCGCGACCATACCGCCTGTCAGGCTGTTAGCGACGTGCTGTCCCGTGTCGGCGACAAGTGGACGGTGCTCGTGGTGGAACTGCTCAGCGACGGCCCCATGCGCTTCAATGAGCTGCGCCGGCTGATCGGCAACATCTCGCAAAAGATGCTGACATCGACCCTGCGGGGGCTCGAGCGCGACGGGCTGGTGACACGAACCGTCTATCCGACGATCCCGCCGCGCGTCGATTATGAGCTGACCGATCTCGGCCGCGACCTGCGCGTGCCGGTCAAGGGGCTGGCGCTATGGGCGCGCGCGAACATCGGCAAGATCAACGACGCGCGCACCCGTTTCGATGCCGACCAGGTCTAGGGCCGGAATGTTGCGCTATTTGTGTGAGCGAGACGCCTCATCGGTCTGTCGCTATTTTTCTTCGGGGATCGGCGTCGGCTTGCTCTGGCTGTCGAGCGCGACCATGACGAAATCGGCATGGGTCACACGCTCCATCAGATCGCTGAGGTAGCGTTGAGCCCAGGCTTCGACGCGCAGCGTCATGGAGGTGCGGCCGACCCTGGTGATGTCGATATAGATGCAGAGCGTATCGCCCACCTTCATCGGCTTGGCGAACGACATCTCCTTGACCGCAGCCGTCACGACGCGGCCTTTGGCGCGTTCAGCCGCGCGGATGCCGCAGGCAAGATCCATTTGCGCCATCACCCAGCCGCCGAAGATGTCGCCGGCAGCATTGGCGTCGGCAGGCATGGCCAGCGTCCGCAAGGTCAGTTCGCCCACAGGATTGACGTCGTTGCGGTTCATTGCGGCTCCTCTCCTGCAGGCACTGTTCTTTCTCGCCTAGCGTTACGTCGCGCCGCGGTCAATGCACGGCGATGGCGCAATTGCGGCGCGCGGCGTCGCCTTTTTCTCGCGCCCGCACGGGGAGCTGTCCTAGGCTGCGGCCCGCAGCGAAACCGGAGTAGACCGTGACACGCATCAAGGCCGCCATCTGCCATCGTTTCGGAGAGCCGCTTTCGATCGAGGAGATCGACATCGCCGATCCCGGTCCCGGCGAGGTTATGGTCGACGTGAAGGCCTGCGCCATCTGCCATTCTGACATCTTCTACGCTGAAGGCGCATGGGGCGGCGGCCTGCCCGCCGTCTACGGGCATGAGGCCGCAGGCATCGTTTCGGCGGTCGGCGATGGGGTCGACGGCGTCGCGCTCGGCGACCGTGTCGTCGTCACGCTGATACGCTCATGCGGCGGCTGCCACTATTGCGGCCAGGGCAGCCTGGTGATGTGCGAGGAAGTGTTTCCGCTCGACGCAAAAAGCCCGCTGACCGGAGCGGACGGGACACCATACGTGCAATCCATGCGCACCGGCGCCTTCGCAGAAAAGGTGGTCGTGCATGAAAGTCAGCTTGCGAAGCTGCCCGACGACATGGCGTTCGAGCCGGCTTCCCTGCTCGCCTGTGGTGTCATCACCGGCTTCGGGGCAGTGGTCAACACCGCGAAAGTACGGCGGGGACAGGCGGTCGCCGTGGTCGGCTGCGGCGGCGTCGGCCTCAACAGCGTTCAGGGTGCGGCGCTGGCCGGCGCATCCAGGGTGATCGCGCTCGATCTTTCCGAAGACAAGCTGACGGCGGCACGCGCTTTCGGAGCGACGCACGCGTTCAACCCCGTCACTACCGATGCGGCTGCGGAGATCATGGCGCTGACAGGCGGCAGGGGCGTCGATTATGTGTTCGTGACCGTTGGGGCGAAAGCCGCCTTCGACGGCGCCTTTTCATATCTCACCAAAAACGGCGCGGTGGTCATCGTCGGCATGCCGCCATCGGGCGTGATGGCCTCCTATGACCCCGGCACCATGGCCGCCTGGAACCAGCGGATACTCGGCTCCAAGATGGGCGAGACCGACGTCTCGCGCGACATCCCGATGCTGGTCGAGAACTACCGCGCCGGCAGGCTGAAACTCGACGAACTGGTGAGCGCCCGCTACCCTCTGCACGAAATCAACGAGGCGATCGCCGCGGTCAACGCCGGCAAGGCGTTGCGAAACGTGATCGTATTTTAGCTGGAGTCCTTCATGAAAATCACCGACGTCAAAACCTGGGTCGTGGGAAACCCGCCCCCGGGCATCGGTGGCAAATATTTCATCTTCGTTCGGCTGACGACCGATGGCGGCGTCACCGGCTATGGCGAGGCGTACAACGCGACCTTCGGCCCACGCGTGACCGCCGCGATGATCGAGGATTGCGCGGAGCGCTACCTCGTCGGCCGCGACCCGCACGACATCGAGACCTTCTTCCGCCGCGCCTATTCGTCCGGCTTCACGCAGCGCCCCGACGTTTCGATGATGGGCTGCGTTTCCGCGCTCGAAATGGCGTGCTGGGACATCATCGGCAAGGAAGCGGGCAAGCCGGTCTATGCGCTGCTCGGCGGCCGTGTGCACGAGACGCTGCGCTCCTACACCTATCTCTACCCTCACGAAGGCAGCGTGCACTCCGAGGATGCACGGGGCAGGAACGTCTACAACGACCCCGGCCTCGCCGCAGAATGCGCTGCCGAATATGTGCGTCAGGGCTTCAACGCCGTGAAGCTGGACCCCGCCGGCCCTTACACCGCCTTTGACGGGCACCAGCCGCGCCTCTTTGACATCGACACCTCGGCCCGGATGGTCGCAGCGATCCGCGAGGCCGTCGGCATGAACGCCGACATCCTGTTCGGCACGCACGGCCAGTTCACCGCTTCCGGCGCGCTGCGCATGGCGCGCGCGATCGAACCCTACGATCCGCTATGGTTCGAGGAGCCGGTACCGCCGGACATGCCCGAGGTGATGGCGCAGGTGGCGCGCGGGACCTCGATCCCGGTGGCGACCGGCGAGCGCCTGACGACGAAGTGGGAATTTGCTCGTGTGATCGAAAACCGTGCGGCATCGATCATCCAGCCCGATCTCGGCCGCTCTGGCGGCATCCTCGAGACCAAGAAGATCGCCGCGATGGCGGAAGCCTTCCACATCCAGGCGGCGCCGCACTGCTATTGCGGACCGCTGGTCGGCGCGGCCAACATCCAGCTCGCGGTAACGCTGCCGAACTTCCTGATCCTCGAATCGCTGAAGCAGTGGGACGGCTTCCACGCGAAACTGCTGAAAAAGAAGATCGAATGGCAGGACGGCCACGTCATTCCGTCCACGGAACCCGGCCTCGGCGTCGAGCTCGACGAAGCTGTCTGCGAGGCGCACCCGTACCACGGCGAGCACCTGCACCTTCAGATGGCGCAGGAACCGCTGGTCCCGTAAAATATTGCATTTCAACGGCTTGGCGTCGAAACAGGAATCGACCTCGCAAGCCGTTGAATCAGTTTCTCAGCGAACAGCCGCGCCGGCATGCAAGCGGTCGACGAGATCGCGAACCGTGTCCCGCAGCCGTCTGGCGCCGCCCGGCTTCCAGCCGAGGCTCACGATCTTCTCCGTGGTCATGACATTGAACCGCGAGGTGTCGGACGCCGGCGGCAACGGATTTGGGCAGCCGGTTGCCTGCTGCACCATCACCAGCAGATCGCACCGGTCGACCATCAGATCGGAAACGTTGAAGACCTGCCCGGATACGGCATCGAAGGACGCATCGAGGACCACCGCCACCGCAGCGCCGACATCCTCGCCATGGACTTCGCTGCCTGCCCGCGGCTCGACAGGCTTGCCGGCGAGCCAGTCCCGCAGCAGCGGGGTCCATTTGTCCTCCGGACTATCGCGTCCGGCCAGCCCATAGACGCCGGTCACACGCAGCGAAGACGGCGCGAACCCCTCGCCCGCCATCGCATGCAGCCGCCGCTCTACGGCAAGCTTGACCTCGCCATAGAGCGTGTCGGGATGCGGGCGCATCGCCTCGTCGAGCGGCGTGCCGGGCGGCTGGGTGCCGTAGACCGCGCGTGAGGACAGGAACACGGCGCGCCGCACACCCGCGGCACGCGCCTGCTCGAAAAGCGCGATGGACCCGTCGACGTTGCGCAGGCGGAAGCCCGCCGGATCGTCGCCCTCGCCGCCACGGTACCGGCCGGGGAGATGATCGAAGGCGGCGTGCACGAAGCTGTCGACGCCGGCGAAGGCCGCCGACTGATCGCGGTCTGGATCCAGCGAACCCTCCACGAATTTCACCGGCGCCACGAACAGGCCCGGTGGCGGCGCACGACGACCCATCACGACCACGTCGTGGCCGCGCTCCAGCAACACATTGACAATAAAACGCCCCACATAGCCCGCACCGCCGGAAACCAGCGTTGTCGGCATCGCTACTCCTTACGCTCGGGATTGGGCAGCCGGTCGATGTCCGGCGGGCAACCTTCGAGATAACTCAGCCAGAGGTCAATCAGGGGTCGCAGCAGGTCTGCCTTGGGGTGTTGCCGTTCCCAAGGCTTCTCATACTGGTAATGCACGACGTGCACCGACTTCCAGTCCCACAGTTCCGGCAGGTTGAACCAGACATACTGCAGCATGTTGTAGAACACGGGCAGGCCGTGCCAGTTCGGAAAGAACGACTGCAGGAACGTCTGGTCCGTGCGGGGCCAGTACGCATCGGGCGCATCAAGGCGAGATAGCATCTTCTCGAAGGTCACGCGCGAAGGCTTGGCGACAAAGACGCCGGAATTGAGACGGTGAAAATCCGCCAGCCCTTCATAGACATTCGGGGCCGCGCTGAACTCGGGATAGAGGAAAAGCCTGTCGATGTTGCGCACCACGACTGCGTCGGCGTCGATGAAGACGACGCTGTCATATTCCTCCAGCTCCCACAGCCGCAGCTTGGCGAAATTGTCGAGCGGGGTGTGGAAGGCCGGCTTGCGCCCCTTGGTGAACGGGTTCTCGGCATGGATGCGCTCGCGCTGATGGCGGGCATTGAACGCATCGGATGTCGGCAACAGTTCTGCGAGGTGCAGCCGCGCACCCAGCGCCTCCAGCGGCGCGAGCGTGCCCGGCTCGACGCCGCCGGTGTGCATCACCACAATCTCGGCCGCCGTGCCGGTGGCGCGCAGCGAGCGCACAAGCGCAGTCGCGCCGAGCACGTAGTCGGCATTGGTGACGAGGGTGACGTAGGCGTGAGAAATCATCGGGACGGCAAAGCAAGTGCTCTATGTTGCCCCCCTCTGTCCTGCCGGACATCTCCCCCACGTGGGGGGAGATCGGCCTTCACATCCGCTGCCGCCCACCGCCAGCGTGGCAGGGAGAGCTCGGGCAGCGATGAAAGCTGATCTCCCCCATTGCGGGGGAGATGTCCGGCAGGACAGAGGGGGGCAAGGTAAGGCACGGACGTCCGCAAGAACGAATTACCCCACGCTCTTCAGGCGTTTACCTTCCGGGTCGCGTTCGATGACCGGCTCGATGTCCTTGGTCCACGCCGAGACGGCTGGGATGCGGCTGCGGTCGACGCGGTAGGCGTATTTCTTCGCCACCTCGATCACTTCCTCGAGCAGGCCTTCGGCCAGCGTGGTCGGATTGAGTCCGAGTTCGAGGAACTGCTCGTTGCGCACGACCAGATCGTTCTCGGCTGCTTCCTTCCGCGGATTAGGCAGCCACGCGATCCGCGCGCCGGTGATTTTCGCGACCAGTTCGGCGAGATCGCGCACGCGGTGCGTCTCGGTCATCTGGTTGAAGATCTTCACCCGGTCGCCCTTGGCCGGCGGGCTCTTCAGCGCCAGCTCGATGCAGCGCACCGAATCCTGGATGTGAATGAACGCACGGGTCTGCCCGCCCGTGCCATGCACGGTCAGCGGGTAGCCGATCGCAGCCTGGATCAGGAAGCGGTTGAGCACGGTGCCGTAATCACCGTCATAGTCGAAGCGGTTGATAAGCTGCGCGTGCCGGCGCGTCTGCGCGGTGTGTGTGCCCCACACGATGCCCTGATGCAGATCGGTGATCCGCAGGCCGTCGTTTTTGGCGTAGAACTGGAACAGAAGCTGATCCAGGCACTTGGTCATGTGGTAGATCGAGCCGGGATTGGCGGGATAGAGGATTTCCTGCTTGGCCGTCTCCCCCGACATCGTGTCGATGCCGACCGGAAGGTAGCCCTCGGGGATCGCAGCACCAACCGTCGAATAGCCGTAGACGCCCATCGTGCCGAGATGCACCAGATGCGCATCGACACCGGTCTCGACCAGCGCGTTGAGCACGTTGTGGGTCGCGTTGACATTGTTGTTGACCGTGTAGTTCTTGTGCCGGTCGCTCTTCATCGAATAGGGCGCGGCGCGCTGCTCGGCGAAATGCACGATCGCGTCCGGCCGCTCTTTGCGGAGCCAGCCCTTGAAGATCTCGTAGTCGCTGGCAAGGTCGATGAGGTGGAAGTGAATCCGCCGGCCGGTTTCCTGATACCAGATGCGCGTGCGTTCCTGGATCGAATCCATCGGCGTCAGCGACTGGACGCCCAGCTCCGTATCGATCCAGCGGCGCGACAGATTGTCGATGATGTGGACGTCATGCCCGGCATCGGAAAGATGCAGGCAGGTTGGCCAGCCGATGAACCCGTCACCGCCGAGAACAGCAATCTTCATATCAGGCAATCCCCTTCGTCATGAAAACCAGCTTCTAGCAACGCATCGTGACGACAATGTATCCGCCGCAAACGAGTTTTTCACCCGCTTTATCCGAGCCTTAGCGCAACGACCCCGCCGACGATGAGCAGCGCCGCGGCCGCGCGCCAGCGCGTCATCGATTCGCCCAGCATCACCACCGACAGAACCATAGCGAAGAGGATGGACGATTCGCGCAGCGCGGCAACGGTGGCGATCGGCGCCTTTGTCATGGCCCAGATGACGATGCCATATCCCGTTGCGCTCAGAAGCCCGCTGACGAGACATACCTTCCACTCGGGCAGCATCACGCGAACCACGCGTGGGCCGCGCACCAGAACGCATGCGGCGATCGCGGTGATACCCTCGATGATGAACAGCCAGACGATGTAGCTGGCGGCCGTCGCGGCGGAACGGGCGCCGGAACCGTCGGCGAGCGTGTAGCCGGCGATGAAGACCGATGTCGCCAGCGCGTAGATGACCGGCCGCCTGCCGAGCGCGTTCATGCCGCCGCCGCGCATCGACATCAGGAACGTGCCGGCGCACAGAAGCAATATGCCCAGCGCAGCGATCTTGCCCGGCACTTCGCCGATCAGGACCAGCCCGCCCAGCGTAGTGAACAGCGGAGCGGTGCCGCGGGCCAGCGGATAAGCCTGCCCCAGCTCGCCGGTCTCGTAGGCGCGCGCCAGAAAATAGTTATAACCGATGTGCAAAGCGGACGAGAGCCCCAGCCAGAACCAGGTGATCCCCGTGGGCACCGCGACGAAGGGCAGGAACGGCAGGGAAACGACACCCATGCCGAAGCTCATCAGCGAGATCGCGGCGAAGCGGTCAAGCCGCACCTTCAGCAGCGCGTTCCACGTTGCATGCATCGCAGCCGCGAGCAGCACGGCAAAGAACACCGCTGCGCTCACGTCACGCGGTCCGGTTGTGCTGCCATCATCTCAGGCGAGGCGGTGTAAACGGCCATTTCAAGAAATTCGGGAGGGTTGAGAGGTCAAGTCCGCCACGGCGCATAGCACGGCCAGACGCCGACAAGCAAAGCCGGCAAAGCGATTTCGTCTGGTCCAGCATCGCCAGGCAGGCAACCGCTCCCGCCCCCCCTTTCGCTCCAGGATAGCGTCACGTTGGTCCGATTCTCGCTTTCCGAGCCGATTTTGGCATCAGATCGCCCGATTCACGCCTTGATAAGGTCCGAAATGCGCATAGACTGATGGGAGGCGGTGCCAGGGCAGACTGCGCGGCAAAGACCGCGTACGCGAGAGGAGCGAGACCGATGTCTGCGGCGACAACAAGGTGGACTGGTGGAGGTGAGGCCCACCCGGGCTTCGAACCGCACGAACTTGAGAGCATGCAACCCATTATCGAGGCGGTATGCCTCGAACTCGGCGTGACGGCACGAGAAAAGTCGCGACGCAAAGCCGTCGCCGACCGCGTGATGGCGGCGTACAGCCGTGGCAGCCGCTTGCCGCTCAACATGGTGAGCGCCGGGCTGGCCGAGCACAGGGTCTAGAAACCAGCGCCACGTCATTTCCTGCCTTGCGGGTAGATCGTCTGGCCGCGCTTCAGCATATCGACGAAGCTCTCGATCTTCCGTTTGCGGCCGGCATCGGTTTTCATGTTGTGCACGCGAAAGGCCAGCGCGAAGCGATTCTGGGAACTGAGTTTTTCGAGCATCGCCCTGGCGGCCGGCTCTGCATCGATGGCGGTCTGCAGGTCCTCCGGAATCTTCATATCCTTGGCGCTGTCATAGGCGCGGCCCCACCTGCCGTCGGTCTTGGCCGCCTCGACCTGCCTTAGCCCCTGTTCGGTCATCCGGCCCTCCTCGATCAGGCGGGCGACATTGTCGACATTGATCTTGCTCCAGACGCTCCTTCTGCCGCGCGGCGTGTAGCGCTGGAGAAAGCTCTTCTCGTCGAAGCCCTTGCGGATAGCATCGATCCAGCCCCAGCAAAGCGCCACGTCGATGGCTTCCATCGGGCTGATCGATTTCAGTCCAGAGCCGACCTTGTGGATCTTGATCCAGATTTCGTCCGCCGTGTCGTGGTTCTGGCCCAGCCAGGCATAGAACGCATCCGCATCTTCGAACGTGCGGACCTTTTGCGGATCGACCTTCACCGGCGCCATCGACTCAAGACTCCTCTACTCAGCTAACGTGAATCCTGCGGCATGCCAGGCACGTTGCCAAGCAGATTTGCCGTCGCGCAGTTGGAGCGCGCGGGGCTGTCTAAAAAAACAGTACCCCGCGCCGACACCCGGCGCGGGGTACTGTTTTTAGGTTTTCTAGCTGGCTGGCGCGTTCATCGCCCAGACCACGCCGAACGGATCGCGGAGCTGACCCCAGCGATCGCCCCAGAACATGACCTGAAGCGGAACGGTCACCTCGCAGCCGGCATCGACGGCGCGCTGCCACCATGAGTCAATATCGTCATGGCTCAGATGAAGCTGCAGGACGTAGCCCTGCGCTGGCTCGTGCGGATGGCCATGCTCCGGATAGGCATCGCCGAGCATCAGCGACGAACCGTTGACGTGAAGGTGGATGTGCATCGTCCGGCCCTGCTCGTCGGCGGGCACGGCGTAGACCTCGGTTGCATCGAAGGCGCGGCCATAGAATTCGGCGGCCTTGATGGCCCCATCCACCTGAAGGTAGGCATTGAGCCCTCCGGTTGGGGTCGGCATGGCTTGCTGGGTCTCGTCGGACATCGGCGTCTCTCCTTTTTGCGGCTGTCTCGCCTTCAAGACGTTCGGCGAAAAGCCGTCCCGACATCCACCCGAAAAAAGCTGACTCGCTCACACCCGTCCGACGCCGTACGCTAGGGTCAGCGCCCCGGCCGGCCGGTCTTGCGTGACCTGCGTGTCTCCTTGCGCGCATCGGCCGGATCCTCGTAGGAGCCGATGCCGGCACGTTCGCGCTTGACCGCCTTGGCTTCGTTGTCCGGTTTTGACGGGACCTTGCCCTGGACCGGCTTCTCGGTACGACCAACGGTCATCTCGTCCAGCGTGTTCTTGCGGAACATTCCACCGGCGGCGGGGGTAGCGTGGTCGCCGGAGGTCCCCATCTCGTCGAGGTCCGGCTTGCGGAAAAGGCTGCCATCGTCGCCGACTGTGCGGTGCCTGGCCTTGCCCTTGTTGTGCTGGCCCTTGCGGCGCCCGGAATCCGGACTCTCCAGCTCGACTTCACGCGCCAGAGGATCGTCGGAGATCGCCAGTTCGGTATCGCGCAGGCGCTTGACCTCGTCGCGCAGCCGCGCGGCGCGCTCGAAGTCGAGGTCCGCGGCCGCATCCCGCATCTCCTTCTCGAGATGCTCCAGATGCGCCTTGAGGTTCGCGCCGACGAGCTGGCCGCCCTTGGCAACCTTCGAAATGTCCGGGCGGACATGATCGCGCTCGTAGACCGAATCGAGAATGTCGCCGATGTTCTTCTTGACCGATTCAGGCGTGATGCCGTTGGCGATGTTGTATTCGAGCTGCTTCTCGCGACGGCGATTGGTTTCCGCCATCGCCCGGTCCATCGAACCGGTTACCTGATCGGCGTAGAGAATGACCTTGCCGTCGACGTTACGCGCGGCGCGGCCGATGGTCTGGATCAGAGATGTCTCCGAGCGCAGAAAGCCTTCCTTGTCGGCGTCGAGGATGGCCACGAAGCCGCATTCCGGAATGTCGAGCCCCTCGCGCAGCAGGTTGATGCCGACCAGAACGTCGAACGCGCCTAGGCGCAGATCGCGGAGAATCTCGATGCGTTCGAGAGTATCGATGTCGGAGTGCATGTAGCGCACCCGCACGCCCTGCTCGTGCAGATATTCGGTCAGTTCCTCGGCCATGCGCTTGGTCAGCACCGTGACCAGTGTGCGGTAGCCCTTGGCCGTCGTCTCGCGGATCTCGCCCAGCACGTCGTCGACCTGCGTGCGCGCCGGCCGCACCTCGACCGGCGGATCGATCAGACCGGTCGGACGGATCACCTGCTCGGCGAACACGCCGCCCGCCTGCTCCATTTCCCAGCCGCCCGGCGTCGCCGACACCGCGACTGTGAGCGGGCGCATCGCGTCCCATTCCTCGAAGCGCAGCGGCCGGTTGTCCATGCAGGACGGGAGGCGGAAGCCGTATTCGGCCAGCGTGGCCTTGCGGCGGAAGTCGCCGCGATACATGCCGCCGATCTGCGGCACGGTGACGTGGCTCTCGTCTATGAAGACGAGCGCGTTGTCGGGCACGTATTCGAACAGCGTCGGCGGTGGATCGCCCGGCGCGCGGCCGGTGAGATAGCGCGAATAGTTCTCGATGCCGGCACAGGAGCCGGTCGCTTCAAGCATTTCGAGATCGAAACGTGTGCGCTGCTCCAACCGCTGCGCCTCCAGCAGGCGCCCTGCCCTTTCCAGCTCGACCAGCCGGTGCTGCAGCTCTTCCTTGATCGACCTGATTGCCTGGTTGAGCGTCGGCCGCGGCGTCACATAGTGCGAGTTGGCATAAATCTTGACGCTCTTGAGGTCGCCGGTCTTCTGCCCCGTCAGCGGATCGAACTCTGTGATCGTCTCGATCTCGTCGCCGAACAGCGTGATCCGCCAGGCGCGGTCCTCGAGGTGGGCGGGGAACAGCTCGATGGTATCGCCGCGCACGCGGAAAGAGCCGCGCGTGAAATTGATGTCCTGCCGCTTGTATTGCTGAGCGACGAGGTCGGCGAGAAGCTGGCGCTGGTCGAGCCGGTCGCCAACTTCCATCTGGAAGGTCATCGCCGTGTAGGTCTCGACCGAGCCGATACCGTAGATGCACGATACGGAGGCAACGATGATGACGTCGTCGCGCTCCAGCAGCGAGCGCGTGGCCGAATGGCGCATGCGGTCGATCTGCTCGTTGATGGAGGATTCCTTCTCGATATAGGTGTCCGTCCGGGGCACGTAGGCCTCCGGCTGGTAGTAGTCGTAGTAGGAGACGAAATACTCGACCGCGTTGTTCGGGAAGAAGCTCCTGAACTCGCCATAAAGCTGGGCGGCCAGCGTCTTGTTCGGCGCCAGGATGAGCGCCGGACGCTGCGTTTCCTCGATCACCTTTGCCATGGTGAAGGTCTTGCCCGAGCCGGTGACACCCAGCAGCACCTGCGTACGGTCCTGCTCCTTTACGCCCGCGACGAGGTCGGCGATGGCCGTCGGCTGGTCGCCGGAGGGCTTGAAGGCCGTCTCCATGCGGATCTCGATGCCACCTTCGGACTTAGCCGGACGGGCAGGCCGGTGAGGCACCCAGGCCTCGTTCTTCAGGTTGGGATCGCCGCCCTCGATCAGTCGCGACAGCGCCGCGACCGTGGCTGTGACACCCGATGACGAAAGCTTCCCGACATCCTCCAGAGAAATGTCGAGTCCTGGCACCGGGTTGAGGCCGGCGGCCGCGCGCTCCTTGGGCGACGCCGCACCACCCATCGAGGTTCCGCGTGCCGACCGCGTCGGTGCGGACGATCGTTCAGCCACCTTCTTCTTCGGCTTTGCCGGCGCCTTCCCGGCCTCGTCGGCGATCTGTCGCGCCCAATCCGAAATCGCCCCGCTCAGAGGCGCGCCCTCGAATTCGCTCTGCTGCGTCTCGCCGAAACCACCCGGTTCCAGCGGCTCTGAGGCGTCGAGATAATCGGTGAGCGGACTCTTGCGCGAGCGCGCACCGAAAGCGGCATCCTTCGCGCGCGAGGCGTTCTTCTTGTCAGGGGTATCGGCCATGGCGAGAATATGGGCAGAGTCCGCCGCAATGGGAAGGGGGCTCTCGGCCAGGCTTGGAAACTCGTATCGGCTGCTGACGAGATGGTGTCAGCAGCCTGCCTGCAAAAACAAAAAAAACGGCGCGATTGCTCGCGCCGTCCTTCAAAAAAAACCGCCGTGCCGGCGAACCGGCACGATGCCATTAGGCTGCGGACAGGTTCACTGCCTTCGGACCCTTGCCCATACGGTCGGGCTCGACGTCGAAGGAAACCTTCTGACCGTCGACGAGGGTGCGCAGGCCGGAAGCCTCGACAGCGGAGATATGGACGAAAACGTCCTTCGCGCCGTCGTCAGGCGTAATGAAGCCGAAGCCTTTGGTTGCATTGAAGAACTTTACGGTGCCGGTCTGGGCCATGGGGGGAAAACTCCTGTTCCCTTTGGTAAGCTGCGTCTGCGCGACATGCGCAGGGTCGCCGTCGAGAGTTCACGATGTCGGGGAAAGGTCGTCCTAAACGGTCCAGTCTCCGGGTCAGCAAATGCCCGAACGTCAGCGTTATTCGCACGAAATCAACGAAAATACAAGCGGCTCAACGTTTGTGTGGCGGCACATTTCCATCCAGCAGCGGAATGAAAGGTTCTTCGGAAACAGGCCGCGGCGAGGCTTCAGCTCCGCGCGCCTGCCCGGCCGGGCTGTTATCGCTTGCCGCATCGGGCACCGGCTTGCGCTGCACTTCGGCGACGATGGCAAGCAGCGTCGCGAAATCGCGTACCATGGGCTCCAGATGAGCGCGGTAGTCGACGGGTCTTTCCAGCGGCGGCAGCTCGAAGAAATCCTTGTCGCTGGGTAGCAGCAGGAAGAATTCGCTGTGGCGCACCGCAAGGCGCGGACTGCCTCGCTGCCAGCGCGCGTTGACCAGGCCCAGAACGTCGCCCAGCCCGCCTTCAAAGAGTGCGCGCGCCTCCTCACGCCTATCGCTGCGAAATTCGTAGGCGCGATCGAGCGGCGTGCGGCTGAAGACCGTTTCCAACCGTTCGCCGCCCAAGAGCCCTGATAGCGCCTGCATCAGGTCGTTGAACGGCTGCATCAGGCTCGGCTCCGGCTTGCGCACCGCGACCAGCGTTCCAGGAAAACTGTCCCTCACGCTGCAGCAAAGCGCGACGCCCTTGAAAAGAACGACCGTCGACGACTTGCTTCTGCGCGACAGGCTCATCTCGCAGATCTCGAAATGCCTGCCGTCGAGCCGGCCGGTGATGACGTCGCCAAACTCACTATGGTTGTAGTCGCCCTTCAGGGCGGCAGGCAGCCGCCGGAAGCTCCCCGGCTCGTATCCGTGCGAATATCGCAACCCGTCCACGAAACCGAAGATCACCGGCAAGATGTGGTCGCGAAAGCCTTGCTGCGTATCGACGCCGACCCGGTGGGCGAAACGGTACAGCGCGACCCCGCCGGCGATCGCGGCGAAACCGCCGCCGAACAGGAGAATAAACGCCACCTTCTCCGGCATGTCGCGAAAGTTCGCGATGATGAAGTAGAAGACGACCGCGCAGGCGAGCACGTAGCTAGCGAACAGGGCCGGCATGCGCCGTCCGATCTCGCTTTGGGCATGGCGCCGCCGCGCATCGTAATTTTCAACGTCCCTCTCGATCGCGACGACCGTTTCGGCGTTGGGCAGATACTCGTCGGCATTCATCGTGACGCCCCCGCGCAATGCTTCCCCATCATAGCATCGGGACACAGATGTGAGTAGCAGCACCCTGAGACCGGGCGCGACGCTGGGCCGGAACTATGCTATCGTTCGCACAGAACCGGTTGTGGGTCGCATGCGGCCATGCTCCCGGGCGGGGTTCGCGAAGCTGGCCGCAGACCACGACCGCAAACAAGCGGTTGGAGGAATGGTCATGACGAACTTCCATGTCTACGCCGGAGCTGACGGCGCGGCGGCCTATCCCGATGTGCGTTCGATCGAGATCGGCGATCTCTACGACTCCCTGCGGGCAGGCTATAGCGACTTCATGGCGAAGCCCTCGCACATCATCTTCATCATCGTCATGTACCCGCTGATCGGCGTGGTGCTGGCCGCGTGGACCTCGGGGGCCAATGCGCTGCCGCTGCTGTTTCCGCTGGCCTCCGGCTTTGCCCTGCTCGGTCCGTTCGCGGCGATCGGCCTCTACGAGATCAGCCGCCGCCGGGAAGCAGGCATGGACACATCATGGCGGCACGCGCTCGAACTGCGTCACTCGCCAGCGCTACCGTCGATCGCAGCGGTGGGCGCCATGCTGTTTGCCGTGTTCATCGTCTGGCTGCTAACCGCTCAGGCCCTTTACACGGCGATCTTCGGCACCCAGCCGCCGGCGTCGCTCGGCAGCTTCCTGTCCCAGCTCTTCTCGACGTCCGAAGGGTGGACGTTGATCCTCGCAGGCAATGCCATCGGCTTCGTATTCGCCGTGAT
Organism: Aquamicrobium sp.; assembly: GCA_019739225.1. Lineage (GTDB taxonomy): Bacteria > Pseudomonadota > Alphaproteobacteria > Rhizobiales > Rhizobiaceae > Aerobium. The sequence continues at coordinate 439,881 of JAHHDT010000007.1, read as the reverse complement.
CGTGCTGTCAACGACGGTCGTGGCATTCCCGCTGCTCATCGACCGCGATGTGGGGGCGTGGGCGGCGATCCACACCTCGGCCAGGGCCGTCATGGCAAATCCCCTGCAGATGCTCGCCTGGGGTTTCATCGTCGCGCTGTTGCTCGCGCTCGGCAGCTTGCCGCTCTTTGCCGGCCTCATCGTCGTTATCCCGATCCTTGGCCACGCAACCTGGCACCTCTATCGCAAGGTGGTGGTCGAGGAACGCGTCTAGCGCAGCAGCGAACCCACGGTTGGGGCGAGCCTCAGCCGCGTGGCCGTGGTCCGGCGCGCAAGCTCTGCCAGCACCGCCGCGCCGGCCGGCACATCCTGCAAGCGCTCGAACCCGTCCTCGCCGGCCATGCGCATGAGCGTCACGAACACCGAAACACCTTCCCGCACCGGTAGCCTGGGAAACGTGTTTTCGGACGATTCCGTGACCAGGCTTGCCACGGCTTCGCCGCCGACCACTTCAAGCACGGGCACGAACGCGTCCCTGTACCATGCAATGAAATTCTCGAGATCACCGGGTTGCACGGGGCAAATCAGCGCCTCGAAAACACTGGCCGACGATGCTGATGCCTGCGGCCTGTGGCGCGGATCAAGCGACCCAAGGGCGCCCGCCTCGCAGGGACGAAGCAGCAGAACGTCGTCGAAATCGATCATCGTTGCGTTCGCAGCGTCCCGATGTGACGCCCAGACGGGTCCTTCGTAGAACGAAGCAAGCGCTATCGCCCGGCTCTCCATGTCGGAAAATCCGCGTAGCCAGACGAACCGGTCGGGCCGGTCGAGATCGCGGAACTGTCCCAGCACGGACATGCCGCAAGCGTCCTGCGTTTCGACAAACTCGCGGTCGAACAGGTCGATCAGCCTATCGCGCGCACCCGGATGCAGGGTGTATTGGCGCAGCTCGACGACGGCGGTGTGGACCGTGTGACGGGTAGCTTCGGTGGCGGAAAGGCGCATGGAAGTCCGACTGGCGTTCAGTTGAAAGACGCGCTCATAACACCCCGAGCGGCACACCTCCTGTCAGGAGCTTTCGGGCAGCACGGCCGTCAGCGTTCGATTAAGGTTAAGAATAACCTAAAGTTGCGGTGCCGCGCGGCGCTGCGCTATGGGATGGCCTACACTCTCACTGCGGAATGCAGGCAGAAGCGATGGCCCAGAGCTACAACATTTCCGCCGGCTTCATTCAGTCGACGCAAAACCTCCCCGACAGGCCGTTCTATTGCGATGCGGCCAACACCCTGACCTATAGCGAGATGGGCGCCATCGTCCGGCGCCTGGCCTCCTGGTTTTCGAGTGGCGGTCGACCGCGACGTGTCGGCATCCTCGCGACGCGCAGCCTCGAAGCCTACGCGGGCATGCTGGCGGCCGGCCTTGCAGGCGCCGCCTACGTGCCGCTCAACCTGAAATGGCCCGAAGAGCGCATCATCGCGCTACTGAACGCGCTGTCGCTGGACGCGCTGGTGGTCGACGCGAAGGCGGCCGCCCTGCTGACGCCGGCGGTCCTTGCGGCGGCACCCGACAAGATCGTCATTGCAGACGCCGTGCCTGCCATCGAGCCCCGCGCTGGGCAGGACATCGTCCGGTTGGGCGCGGTGGATGCCCAGCCGCTGGCCGCTCCTGCTCACGTCGATCCGGACGATCTCGCCTACATTATCTTCACCTCCGGCACGACGGGCATGCCGAAGGGCGTGATGATCTCGGCCGCCTCCCTGAGCAGCTACCTCGAGCAGAGCCGCGGCTGGACGAAGCTCACGCCGCATGACCGGCTGGCCGAAACCTGCGACGTCACCTTCGACCTGACGGTGCACAACCTGTTCCTGTGTGTCGAGGCGGGTGCGTCGCTGCATGTGATGTCCGCGCTGGAAATGCTCGCACCGGGGCGTTTCGTGCGGGCCCGTGAAATCACGGTTTGGCTGTCAGTGCCGACGCTCGTGGCGATGATGCGCCGCAACGGTTCGCTCAAGCCCGGCATTTTCCCGAGCATGAGGCTCTCGCTGTTCTGCGGCGAGCCACTGCCGGCTGCGGCCGCGCAGGCCTGGGCGGAAGCGACCCCCAACGGCGTGGTAGAGAATATTTACGGACCGACGGAGGCGACCGTCGTCTGCATGCGCCAGCCCCTGACGGAGCCGGCGGTCGTTACCCCGAGCCGCGGCATAATCGCCATCGGCACGCCGTTCGAGACCATGGAGGTGGCGATCCTGGGTGACGACATGCGCCCGCTGCCCGATGGCGAACCGGGCGAAATCGCGCTCTCCGGCCCACAGCTTGCCGTCGGCTACTTCAATGCGCCGGAACAGACGGCCGACCGCTTTCGCGAGATCGACGGCAAGCGCTGGTATCTGACCGGGGATCTCGGCGTGCGCGACGGCGACGGTGTATTCCACCATCTCGGCCGCACCGACAACCAGATCAAGCTCAAGGGCAACCGGATCGAGCTGGAAGAGGTGGAGATGCACCTGCGCCGCGCCGCCGGCAGCGACATGGTTGCCGTCGTGGCCTGGCCGGTCGTGGACGGTTCGGCGCAGGGGCTGGTCGGCTTCTGCAGCAGCGCGCTCGACGCTGAGACCATCGCGGGTGCGATGGTCAAGACGCTGCCGCGCTATATGATGCCGGATCCGATCCATATCGTCGATTCGCTGCCGGTCAACGTGAACGGCAAGGTGGACCGGCGCGCACTGGTGGCGAGGCTGGACGAAATGGAAAAGGCGAGTGAGCAGGCACAGCCACGCGCCCAATTGGCAACGGCGGGAGGCATGTCGTGACAGAACTGGCGAGCGCGCGCATACGCGAAACGATTTTTTCCGTGCTGGCACAGCGTGGCCAGCCCGCTGTGGCCGAGGACGAGCCGCTGTTCTCTACGGGGCGTCTCGATTCCCTGGCAGCGACCGAGGTTCTGACGATGCTCGAGGCGGACTTCGGCATCGACCTGGCGGACGAGGATTTCGACATCCTCCAGATCGATACGCTGCGCGATATCGAGGCCCTGCTTTCGACGCGCAAGGCGGCGTAGCCGTCCGTCAACCTTTTCCGCCGATACTACATACTCGGGCGGCGGGCTTGTTCCCGTCGCGGCTTGTTTAAACGATCCCGTCGAGGATGTTGTGAAACTGCGGCCAATTGAAATTGGCGAAGCCGGCAAGGCTGCCGCACTGCTGGCCGAAGGCTTCCCCAGCCACTCGCATGAGGCGTGGGCGGGAACCGTCGAACGCCTGTTCGCCCATGTGCAGGCCATCGGCGAGACCTCGATCGGCCAATTCGTCATGGCGGGAGGCGACGAGATAGGGCTGTGCCTGGCGATACCGTCATATCGCATGGCCTACGCCGACCCACCGACCAGGATCGTGAACCTCGCATCGTTTTTCCTGCGGCCGGGCCACGAATGGATGGCGCCGCTGCTGATGCGCCGCCTGACTGCCGACCGCAGCGTCGAATACACCGACCTCACGGCCTCGCCATCCATGCGCAAGATCAACCGGCAGACCGGTTTTGTCGATCATTCGGAAGGGTCGGTCTTCATACCGGTTCCAGTTGCCGCGTTGCGCGCGGGGCGCGGGGCAAGGGTCCTTCCGCTCGGCGCAATCCGTCCGGGCGCATTGCCCGACGCACATATCCGGCTGCTGGAGCAACATGCCGCGCTTGGCAGCATTGCGGTTGCGCTTGAAGTCCACGGGACGTGCCACCCGCTGATCCTCACATCCTCGCCGCGCCGCCGAATGCCGAGCGCCCGCGTCATTCTGGTGCGCGATCGCCAGCTGATCCGCAAAGGCCTGGGTCCCATTGCCAGGCACCTGATGAAACGGGGGTTCGCTTTCCTCGAATTCGACGCCCGCGCCAAAGTCGGCTTTCCGGAGGCGATGTTTCGCACGGAAGTCGCGCCCGTCCAGTCAACGAGAGACACCGCGGACGAAGCGATCGACCATACCTTCTCCGAGATGGTATTCCTGCGCCCCGGCTGAAACACTGCTGCGGGCCAAGTACTTCAAATCCAAGGCATTGTGAAAATGGCGCACCGCAGGTGAACCAGCGCGATCATAAATCTTTTGCTTGCCCGATGCTCCAAAATGAAGGAAGGTTTCTTCCGTTCGGGCGTTTGCCGGCCCGGAGACTGGAATAGGATACCCCGGTGCAAGTGCAGTTTATCGAGCTTATCACCTGCCATGTCGCCCGGGACGACCGCGGAACAAGAGGGTTCCGGCAAGGCCCCGACGCGAGGAAAGCTGTTTCTTCTCCCCCAGTAAAGGCGCGAGATTGAGCGGGATTGACACCCCCGCAAGAGACAACAAGTGGGAGATAAGGAGCTTCCCATGCCCCAGAGCGGAACCGTGAAATTCTTCAACCATGCCAAGGGCTTTGGCTTCATAACGCCTGACGACGGCCAGAAGGATGTGTTCGTTCACATCTCTGCCGTGCAGGCATCCGGCCTGCCCGGGCTCGAGGACGGCCAGAAAGTGTCGTTCGAAACCGAGCCCGACAAGCGCGGCAAGGGTCCGAAAGCCGTCAATCTGACGGTTCTTTAGCCAGACCCCTCGCCACAGGAATGGAAAAATTTGGATGCGCCGGCTTGCCGGCGCGTCTATTTCATACTGTCAACGAGAGTGATCGCTCGTTCAGCCGCCGTTCAGGCAAAAAGCCTCAATTTCTCCTCAAGCATACGCTAATCAATGCGTATCGGCTTTTGGAGATGAACGGCATGACAAGTCTCTTGAAGAAATCGGCCGCCGCCGGCCTGATTGCGGCAACCGCGCTGACCGCGGCCTTACCCGCCGCTCAGGCGGGCGAACGGTGGCGGCATCGCGATCGCGGCGGCGATATGCTGGCCGCGGGTGTGCTCGGCCTCGCCACTGGCGCACTCATCGCAGGCGCTGCGCGACCTGCCCCGATCTACCGCGAACGCTACTACGACGACGGCTATTACGCCCCTCCCCCGGTCGTCTATGAGCGTCCGGTCCGGGTCTACGAGCAGCCGCGCCGGGTGTATGTCGAGCGTTACGCGACATACGAGCCGTGGACGGACGAGTGGTACCGTTACTGCTCGGACCGCTACCGTTCCTTCGATCCGTCGAGCGGAACGTTCGTCGGATATGACGGGGTTCGCCGGTTCTGCGAAGTCAACTGATTGCGAAGGCCCGGCACGCCGGGCCTTTCGTCATACCAGGAACGGGTTCCCGCGCCGCTCGTCGCCGAAGCGGCCCCCGGGTCCGTGACCGCAGATGAAGCCGACATCGTCACCCAGCGGCAGCAATTTTTCCTTGATGGAGCGAATGAGGGTATCGTGGTCACCGCCCGGCAGATCGGTGCGACCGATCGAGCCGTGAAACAGAACGTCGCCCACATGGGCGAATTTCGCCAACCTATTGTAGAACACGACATGTCCCGGCGCATGGCCCGGGCAGTGCAGCACCTCGAAATCATGCCCGGCAAACGAGACGGTCTCGCCTTCCTGCAGATAGCGGTCGGGTGTGCAGTTGCGGACCGGATCGGGCAGGCCGAACATCTGCGCCTGGCTTTCCAGGTTCGAGAGCAGTGAAGCATCCGCCTCGTGCGGCCCGACGATGTCGACGTCGAGCGCTTCCTTGAGCGCCATCGCACCGCCGGCATGGTCGATATGGCCATGCGTGATCCAGATCGCCTCGATCGTCAGCCCGTTATCGTTGATCGCGGCAAGAATCCGATCGACCTCCCCGCCCGGATCGATCACCACCCCGCGCTTCTCACTCTCGTCGAACAGGATCGTGCAGTTCTGTTGAAACGGCGTGACGGTAATGATGCCGGCTCTCAATTCGCCCATGGTTGTCTCCTCTGTTACGCCACACATGGAGAGGGCGCGGGTCAACGAAAAGGGCGGCCGCGAGGCCGCCCTCGATTTCAGCCAGAGCGGGCCGGATCAGCGATTGCCCATCTGCTTCATGACCATGCCGACGATGCCGGTCAGCACGGCACCGCCCGCGCCGCCACCGATCACATCGCCCAGAATGCCGCCGAGCGCGCCACCGTCGCCGCCCATCCCGCCGAGCAGCAAGCCGCCGCCGAGACCGCCCACACCGCCGGAGATGATCTTGATGACCTGGCTCATGTCGACCTGCTTGAGCGCAGCGCCGACCGCCTGGCCACCGATGATCCCCGTCACGACCTGAATGATGATAGGAAGAAGCGCTTCCATATGAAGTTTCCCTCTATAACACCGGCGCGAGTCTCGCCGGCGTCGGAAGTGGAAACCCGAATTCGACTAAAGTCAAACGGAGCGACGACCTGTGGTTGCGGAGAAATGACGGCCTATTCGGCCGCCACCGCCTGCTTCGGCTGCACCTCGGCCATGTAATCTTCCATCAGGGTCTTGGCGATCTCGCCGACCTCGAACCTGTAGGGGCCGATCTCCGAGACCGGCGTCACCTCTGCCGCCGTTCCGGTCAGGAACGCCTGTTCGAAACCTTCGAGCTCTTCAGGCATGATCGCGCGCTCGATGACTTCCAGCCCACGTGCCTTGGCCAGCCCGATGACGGTGCGGCGGGTGATGCCGTCGAGGAAGCAGTCCGGCGTCGGCGTGTGGATTTTGCCCTCCTTGACGAAAAAGACGTTGGCGCCGGTGGCTTCGGCAACCTGCCCGCGCCAGTCGAGCATCAGTGCGTCGGCGTATCCCTTAGCTTCTGCTGCATGTTTGGACAGCGTGCAGATCATGTAGAGGCCGGCCGCCTTGGAACGCGACGGAGCCGTGCGCGGGTCCGGCCGGCGATATTCCGCCATGTCGAGCCGGATGCCCTTCAACCGCTGCGCGGGATCGAAATAGCTGGGCCACTGCCAGATGGCGATCGCGCAATTGATGCGGTTGTTCTGGGCCGAGACGCCCATCATCTCGGACCCGCGCCACGCGATCGGGCGGACATAGGCGTCGGCGAAGCCCTGCATGCGCAGGAGCGCGCGGCAGGCATCGTCGATTTCGGCAACCGAGTAGGGAATGGTGAAGCCGAGAAGGCGAGCGGATTCATGCAGACGCTCGGTATGCTCGGTCAGCTTGAAGATCTCGCCGCCATAGGCGCGCTCGCCCTCGAACACGGCGCTGGCATAGTGCAGCCCGTGGGTCAGTACGTGAATCTTGGCCTCTGCCCATTTGACGAATTCGCCATTCATCCAGATGTGACCGTCAAGCTGGTCGAAAGGAACGGATGCCATAGATGTCTCCCTAGAGGCCCAAGGCCCTGTTTTCATTGGACGTGCGGTGCGGGATCGCCTAACCGGATACGCCAGACCGCAACTTTATGCCGAAAGCGAGGCGAGTTGAAGGAAGTTCCGGGCAAACAGCCCTTGGCTTTTCTTTTCGTTCGCATTCCAGCCGAAAGATTGGCAAAAATTACCATCGGGCCAAATTTATGTCAACAAGGCTGACATAAATTTGGCGAACAGGAACGGCGAGCAGGATATGACGCAGCATCCGGAGCGGAACGAAGACCCGATAAAGTCGGCCTTGTCGGGTGACGACGGGATCGATTTCACGATCATCGAGCTGTTCTTTTTCGCCTATCGCGACTTCACCTCGGACCCGGACCAGATCCTTGGGGAATACGCCTTCGGCCGTGCGCACCATCGGGTCCTCCACTTCGTCAACCGCAGGCCGGGCCTTACCGTGGCCGAGCTTCTCGACGTACTCAAGATCACCAAGCAGAGCCTTGCGCGGGTGCTGAAGCAGTTGATCGACACCGGCCACATCGTTCAGGTTCAGGGTCCGCGAGACCGGCGCCAGCGCGAGCTTTATCCGACCGCCAAGGGTCGTGGCCTGGCACTTGCACTGGCCGCGCCCCAATCCCGCCGCATCGCCGCTGCATTGGCGGAAGCGGCACCTGGCGACCGCGCTGCAATCGAGCGTTTTCTCCTGGGCATGGTCAATCCCGAGCAGCGCACCCAGATCGACGATCAGACCGCGACCGGGGATGACCGGCGCAGGGAGGCAGGCTAGGATCGCCGCAGGTAGGGGCATTGCACTTGAAGGACTTGCCTATGACGCAGGATTCGCACGTACCGGGCGACGATGCCCCCCATCTGCTCGTGGTCGACGACGACACCCGCATCCGCACCCTGCTGAAGCAGTTCCTAAGCGAAAACGGCTATCGCATCACCGTGGCCGGCAATGCGGACGAAGCACGACGCAAGCTGGCAGGGCTGGATTTCGACCTGATCGTGCTCGACGTGATGATGCCGGGCGAGAGCGGCGTGCAGCTCACGAAGTCGCTGCGCGAGCAGAAGAACGTGCCGATCCTGATGCTGACCGCGCTGTCGGAAACCGACAGCCGGGTGGCCGGTCTCGAAGCTGGCGCGGACGACTACCTGCCCAAGCCGTTCGACCCGCGCGAGCTGCTGCTGCGGCTCAACAACATCCTGCGTCGCGGCGGCCCCCAGCAGACGCCGAAGGTGGAGCAGATCGTTTTCGGACCCTACACGTTCCAGATCGCACGGCGCGAACTCAAGCGCGGCGGCGAAATCCTGAAGCTGACCGACCGCGAACAGGAGATTCTGGTCATCTTCGCCGAGCGGGCCGGCGATACGATCCCGAGGCACGAGCTGGTCGGCTCGGATGCGGAGGTCGGCGAACGCACCATCGACGTGCAGATCAACCGCTTGCGGCGCAAGATCGAGCGCGACCCGTCCAATCCGGTGTGGCTGCAGACGGTGCGCGGTGTTGGATACAGGCTCAGTGTCGAATAGACTGATGCCCCAGATATGCCCTTGAGACGGGGTGCGGGAAAGGACTGATGGCGAGTTCCGACACACCGGCGCGCGACGAGTCAGAACGGGCCGGCGGGTACCTGCGCCCGTTTGCCGGGCTGTGGAACGGGTTCGGCCGCGTCTGGCGGGTCGTCGCACGCTATCTGCCGAAGCGGCTTTATGCGCGTTCGCTCATCATCGTCATCGCGCCGATGATCCTGCTGCAATCCGTGATCGCCTTCGCCTTCATGGAGCGGCACTGGCAGACGGTCACCCAGCGCCTTTCGGCGGCGGTGACGCGCGACATCGCGGCCGTCATAGACATGATCGAGACCTACCCGCCCGGCGACAACTATGCCGAGGTCATCCGCATCGCGCAGGAGCGGCTGCAGCTCAAGATCGACATCCTGCCGCCCGATCCCCTGCCCGCCCCCGGGCCCAAGCCGTTCTTCTCGATCCTCGACTACTTCCTGAGCGAGCAGATCAACCAGCAGATCAACCGGCCCTTCTGGATCGATACGGTCGGCGCCTCCAACATCGTGGAAATACGCGTGCGGCTGGAGGACAAGGTGCTGCGCGTCTTCGCACGCCGCAGCCAGACCTACGCTTCGAACACCCATATCTTCCTGCTGTGGATGGTCGGCAGCTCTCTGGTGCTGATCGGCATCGCCGTGGCCTTCCTGCGCAACCAGATCAGGCCGATCCTGCGCCTTGCAGAAGCCGCGGAGAGTTTCGGCAAGGGGCGGCCGACGCCGAGCGACTTCCGGCCCCGCGGTGCGGAGGAGGTGCGCCGCGCCGGTGCCGCCTTCATCCAGATGCGCGAACGCATCGAGCGCCAGATCGAGCAGCGCACCGCGATGCTGACGGGCGTCAGCCACGACCTTCGCACCATCCTCACCCGCTTCAAGTTGCAGCTCGCGCTGGGCGGCTCGAAGATGGACCGCGAAGCGCTCGACCAGGATATCGACGACATGCAGTCGATGCTGGAGGGCTATCTCGCCTTCGCGCGAGGCGAGGCCGGCGAGGACACCGGCCAGTTCGACATTGCCGCGTTCATGGAAAAGCTGTCGGAGGAAGCGAAGCTGCGCAAGCGCACGCTGACGACGTACCTTACCGGCAATCCAGAAGTCTATGTGCGGCCCAACGCCTTCTCGCGCCTACTGTCGAACGTCGTGGGGAATGCGTTCCGTTACGCAAAGACCGTGAGCATCAAGGCGACCCACGCGCGCGGGTCGCTGCTAGTCATCGTCGACGATGACGGCCCCGGCATACCGGCGGAAAAACGCGAGGAGGTGTTCAAGCCCTTTTACCGGCTGGACGACGCCCGTAACCAGGATTCCGGCGGCACGGGCCTTGGCCTGTCCATCGCGCGTGACATCGCCCGCAGCCATGGCGGCGACATCACGCTCGATGAAAGTCCGCTCGGCGGCCTGCGCGCCGTTATCCGTATCCCGGCCTGAGACCGGTCAGGCGGGGCGCTCGCCGATCTTCACCGTCAGAGGCTCGAGCCCATCGATGGTGCCGACCAGTTCGTCGCCCGGCTGCACGGGGCCGACGCCATGAGGCGTGCCGGTGAGAATGATATCGCCGGCCTTGAGCTCGAACAGCGTCGACAGGTTCGCGATGATCTCCGGCACGCGCCAGATCAGCAGCTCGATGTCCGATTCCTGCTTCGTCTCGCCATTGACGGTCAGCTTGATCGACCCCTTGGAGATGTGGCCGACCTTGCCCACCGGCGACAGCGGCCCGCACGGGCAGGACTGGTCGAAGGACTTGGCAATCTCCCACGGCTTGCCGTTGCCCTGGATGTCGCGGCGGGTCATGTCGAGACCCGTGCCGTAGCCCCAGATGTGGTTCAGCGCAACGCTCTCGGCGATGTTGTAGCCGCCCGACTTGAGCGCGATGACCATTTCCATCTCGTGGTGGAAGTTTTCGGTGATCGTCGCGTAGGGGATCGTGGAGCCGCTTTCGACGACGGCATCTGCCGGCTTCTGGAAGAAGATCGGCGGATCGCGCTCCTCGTTGCCGCCCATCTCGCGGACATGCGCGACGTAATTGCGCCCGACACAATAAATGCGGCGGACCGGAAAGCGGTCCTTGCTGCCCGATACCGCCAGGCTAGCCTGTTCGGGCGCGTCGATCACATATCCATTGGTGGCCATCGTCTCCTCCTTGGTGGTCTGTCTGTCGGCAGGCATAATGCACATTAAGAAACTACGCGCATCAAAAAATAGGTTTTTGACAGTCCATTTGAGAAATGTAGATTATGTGAGCCGTGGCGTCGGGAGGACGCCGCAGGCAAACAGGGAGGAATGACCATGAAAACTGGTTCGGATCTACGCCGCGCCGCGACGGCTGCGCTCGCGCTTTCCCTCGTGTCGATGGCGGGCGTCACTGACGCCGTCCATGCGCAGGACAATACCATCACGATCGTCGTGCCGAATCCTTCGGCCATCAACAATTTCCCGCTGCACGTCGCGATCGGCGAAGGCTATTTCGAGGAAGCAGGCATCAAGGTCACCGTCGAGGCGGTCAACGGCTCGGCATCCGTGCTGCAATCGATGGCGGCAGGCCAGGCGCAGATCGGTAATCCCGGCCCCGGCCCGCTTCTCGGTGCCAGGGCGCGCGGCGAGGACGTGGTCTTCATCTACAATCAGTTTCCGAAATCGATCTTCGGGCTGGTGGTGCGGGAGGAATCCGATGTCCAGGGGCCGGCCGACCTGAAGGGTACGGTGGTAGGCGTCGGCACGGCCGACGGCGCGGAGGTCGGCTTCAGCCGCGCGATCCTGACCGATGTCGGCCTTGCCGAAGGCACCGACTACGAATTCCTGGCAATCGGCGACGGCGGCACCGCGGCAGCGGCGTTCCTCAATGACGAGGTGTCATCCTACGCCGCCGCGGTGAGCGACGCGGCCATCATCGAATCGCGCGGCATCCCGCTTCGCGAGATCACGCCGGAAGCCTACCTTTCTTATTTCGGCAATGGCTGGGCGGTGACCCGCAGCTATCTGGATGAAAATCCGGACGTCATCGAAGCCTTTGGCAAGGCGCTCGTGAAGGGCACCAAATTCGGCATGGACCCCGCCAACAAGGACAAGGTGCTGGAGCACACCACGGCCGGCAACCCGCAGGAGGGTGAGGACCGCGAATTCGCCGAAGCGCTGCTGACCGCGATTCAGGACCGCATCACGCCGCTCGACATGTCCAACGGCTATGGCTACCAGCCGCCGGAGCATTGGCAGATGTGGCACGACAGCTCGGTCGAATCCGGCGCGCTGTCGGCTCCGCTGGAAGACCTCGAAGCGGCCTACACCAACCAGTTCGTGGAAGCGTGGAACGCGGAATGACCGTCCTTCCACGGACAGATGCCATGACGGCCGGCTCGCAGAGCCGGCCGGTCTACGAGCTCTCCGGCGTTGCCAAGAGCTATGCGCGAGGCAATCTGCGCGCGCTCGACCGTGTCGACCTGACATTGCGCGAAGGCAGTTTCTCCTCGGTGATCGGCCCGTCGGGCTGCGGCAAGTCCACGCTCCTGAAGGTGATGGCGGGGCTGATCCCGCCTTCGGAGGGCGGCGTCTATCTGGAAGGCACGCCCGTCACCGGCACGCGCGAGGACATCGGCATGATGTTCCAGCAGGCGACGCTTTTTCCGTGGCGCACGGTGCTGGAGAATATCGTCCTGCCGATTGAGATCCGCGACGGCAAGGCGGCAGCCCGCGCCAAGCATCGCGATGCGCTTGCCTTGCTTGAACTGGTCGGGCTTAAAGGCTTCGAAGGTCGCTGGCCGCATGAGCTGTCGGGCGGCATGGCCCAGCGCGCCGCCATCTGCAGGATGCTGGTGACGGAGCCGGCGGTGCTGCTGCTCGACGAGCCCTTCAGTGCGCTCGACGAGCTCTCGCGCGACTTCATGAACATGGAGTTGCAGCGCATCTGCATGGAGCGCAACGCCACCGCCTTCCTCATTACCCATTCGATTCCCGAGGCCGTGATCCTGTCGGACACGGTCTACGTCATGTCGCCGCGCCCGGGGACGTTCGTGGAGACGGTCGAGATCGACCTGCCTCGCCCGCGCACCCTCGACATGATGACCGACGCCAAGTTCGGCGACTACGTACGCCGCATCCGTGCGCGACTCGACAAGGGAGCTTTCCTGTGACCATCGCGACCGACCCGCAGGCTCGACGTCCCGACACGGTCTGGACCGAGCATGTCACCTTCATTGACCGCATACCGCGCTCCATCGCGATGGCCGGCATCATGATTGCCTTTCTGGCGGTATGGCAGCTTGTCCACATTTCCGGGCTGGTTTCGCCGATCATCCTGCCGGGGCCGTGGGAGACCGGCGAGGACATCGTCTTCGTTGCGAAGAACCTCGCCAGCGGCGGCTACATGCTGGGCGCGCTCTGGATCACGGTCAAGGAAGTCATCTACGGCTTCGCCATCGCGCTTGCGATCGGCTTCACGTTGGGCGTGTTGGTCGGCGAATTCACCTTCGGCGAGCGTGCCGTATTGCCGTATCTCGTGGCAATCGACACCATGCCTAAAGTCGCCTTCGCGCCGATCTTCCTCGCCTGGCTGGGTTTCGGCATCTCGTCCAAGGTCGCGCTCGCGGCCTTCATCGCCACCTTCCCGATCGTGGTCGGCACGGCGGCTGGCCTGCACGCAGCCGACGAGAATGCGCGCGCCCTCTTCCGGACCATGGGCGCGAGCCGCTGGCAGACACTGTTCAAGATGAAGCTGCCGCTCGGCATGCCGCAGATGTTCACAGGGCTGAAGATCGCCGCAGTCGGTGTCATGGCTGGTGCGATTACCGGGGAGTTTCTCGGTGGCGGCAAGGGTTTCGGCGAGCTGATCCGCGTTGCCGCCTCGCAGCTCAACACGCCGCGTGTCTTCTCTCTCATCATCTTCCTGAGCCTGCTCGGCCTCGCTCTCTTCTGGACGGTGGTCTGGCTGGAGCGCCGTCTCGTATTCTGGCAGAGGTCCGGTGCTGGAAAATTCGGCTGATGCGCGGGACGGAAGCGCGAAAACTGCGGAACGCTGCATGGCATTGAACGAAACAGAGATTGATGCCGCCGGGCGCGGGGAAAAGACGACGGCGGCGACCGCCGTCTACCGTCAGCTTCGCCAGGACATTCTCAAGGGCAACTTCAAACCCGGCCAGAAGCTGCAGATCGACCAGGTGGCAACGCGCTACGGCAGCGGCACCAATCCGGTGCGCGAGGCGCTCAACCGCCTGTCGTCGGAACACCTCGTCGACCGGCACGACCAGCGCGGCTTCTTCGTGCCGCCGCTGTCGATGGAGCGCCTGCGCGAGCTGGTGAAGACACGCTGCTGGCTGGAATCGATTGCGCTGGAGGAGTCCATCGTCAACCGCACCCCTGGCTGGGAGGACGGTATCGTCCTGACTTTCCACCACCTTTCCCGCACCCCGATCCGCACGCCGGAGGAAGGCGGTGACAACACCGAATGGGAGGTCAGGCACCGGGCGTTCCATAACGCGCTGATTTCAGGCTGCGGATCGACATGGCTGATCGGCTTCTGCAACGAGATGATGGATCACGCAGAGCGCTACCGCTACATCTCCATGAGCACCTATCCGCGCCGCGATTCCGTCGTCGAGCACCGGCTGATCATGGAGGCTGCGCTCGATGGCGACGTGGAGCTGGCGAAGACGCGGCTGACCGATCAGTACCGGCTGACGTTGAGGCATCTGGAAGAGCAGGTTGCAGCCGCCGGCGGCTGACCGCCATTCTCACGCCGGCAGATTGGCAATGACGAAATCCGCCCGCTCGGCGACCGATACCTTCGGCACTTCCACCAACTGGTAGCCGGCGGCGAGATAGCCTTCGACAAGCGCATCATATTCGCGGCATGCATCCTCGAAAGATTTCGAGCGCTCTGCCTCGTCGACATAGATTTCCCGCCAGGGCGGCGTGATGAAGACGGAAGGCGCGTAGCGATAGGTTTCGACCGCACGCCGCAGGTGCGCCGGAACATCGAGCCCCTTCATGTCGAGAAACGACGTCAGGTCGACAAGCGAGCGGTCGAAGAAGATGGCGCGTTCGCCGGGGGCTGTGGTGTTGAACAGGTGCATCGTGCGCGATGCGACAAGGGCGACGAACTGCATTGCATCGGTCCATGGCAGCGCGTCACCGTCCAGATGCATCTGCTCGCGTACGATCTGCCGGCCGGCCTCGGGGCACACGGTGTAGCCGCGCGCCGCCAGCGCGCCGAGCAGCGTCGACTTGCCCCCGCCGGAACATCCTGTGAGCACCACTGCCTGACGGCTGGCGACCAGCGCCGGATTGCCGGGCAGATAGGCATCTTCGTCAAGCATGATGGTTTTGGGACTTGGCTAGAAAAGCTTGCCGCCGTTCGGTACCGGCTTGTCGATCGCGGCGAGCACAACCTCGCCATCCTCGTCCGGGAAACCGACCGTCAGCACTTCCGACATGAACTTGCCGATCTGGCGCGGCGGGAAGTTCACCACCGCCATCACCTGCCGCCCAACCAGCGTTTCCGGCGTGTAGTGTTTGGTGATCTGCGCCGAGGTCTTCTTCTCGCCGATCTCCGGCCCGAAATCGATCCATAGCTTGATCGCCGGCTTGCGCGCTTCCGGGTACGGCTCGGCCGCCACGATCGTGCCGGCGCGGATGTCGACCCGGTCGAAATCGTCAAAAGTGATCTCGGGCCTCGGCCCGGCATCCTTGCTCATGGCGATGCCCCTCAGCAGGAGCCCTGCGTCTCGAACAGCACGTTCGAAAGCGCGTCGCGGGCGCTCGATCCCGACCAAATGACGAACTGGAATGCCTGGAAATAGCATTCGCAGGCTTCGAGCGCCGACGACAGCAGCACCTCGACCTGCTGGCTGGTAGGCTCTGCGCCGCCGGCCAGCAGCAGCGCCTGGCGGAACATGATCGCGCCCTCCTGCTCCCAAAGGTCGAAATGGCCGAACAGCATCTGCTCGTTGATGAGCGACAGCAGGCGCATCACTTCGAGCGCACGGTTCTCGGGCACCTTGATGTCGAAGGCGCAGGCCAGATGCAGCGCCTCGAAATCCTCCATCCAGGAGAAGGAAACGTGATAGTCGGTCCATGTACCGGCGACCGATATGGCGATCTCGTCGTCGCCGGTTCGCTCGAACGACCAGTCGTTCATGTTCGCGACGTGCTCGATGACATCCACCGGATGGAGGTCGCGCGCTACGTCAAGTTCAAGCAGGTCCATCAAAAGTCTCTTCCCGTCGGTCATGAGGCGGCATTCACGCACACCTGATTACGGAGCACGCGGCACGAGAAATCGGCTACTGAGGAAGGAAGGGAGGCAAGCAACACATACAAGGCTCTGCCGGTCCCCACCGCCCGGCACATGCGGGCCGCCAAATCGCGTCCCGAATCATGCAACAAATTCAGTCTATTGATGCAGAGTCGCCTGAACACCCCTTTTTTAGCGGAGTGGCATTCTGCGATGTGGATAGAGATTCAGGGGCTGATTCAAAGCCGGAGTCTAAGCGACTCTCGCCAAAGCGTTTTTCGCAGTGGCCGAATGTGGAAAACTTGACGCGTATTTTACGAAGTTTTTTTGGCCCGCGGCTTCGCAGCGGCCTTGTCAGCCGCCTTTGAGGCGCTTCCGCCAAGCTTGGCTTCAAGCTCAGCCACACGCGCCGCCAGCTTCTCGT
This sequence comes from Aquamicrobium sp., assembly GCA_019739225.1. GTDB lineage: Bacteria > Pseudomonadota > Alphaproteobacteria > Rhizobiales > Rhizobiaceae > Aerobium. Next base: position 423,482 of record JAHHDT010000007.1, on the reverse strand, counting down.
TTTCAGCGCGCGCCTTCAGCGCCATCTCGCGCACGGCCTCGAACTCTTCCCGCTGGACGATTTCCATCGAGTTGAGGATACGCTCGGCCTGTCCGCGAAACGCCGTCTCGACCTCCTTGCGCACGCCCTGCGCGGCGCCGGCAGCGTCGGTCATCAGCTTGGCGAACTCGTCGAGAATGCGGTTGGGTCCGGTCGACATGGTTAGGGGCCTCGCTGTTTCTTCACATGAGGAAGTAGTGGGCGACGCGGGCGAATGCAAGGCACATGGCGTCGCGGCCGTGCCTTGACCTCGCCATGGCCTCGGCTCATATGGTCGCCAACGCAACCGGCAACCGGGGTGCCAGACTTGACCGAACTTCTCCTGCCGCTGGCCGCCCTGCCATTTCCCGAAATCGACCCCGTCATCATCCAGATCGGCCCGCTGGCGATCCACTGGTATGGGCTGGGCTATGTGGTCGGCATCCTGTTCGCCTGGTGGTATGCGCGCCGACTTGTCGCCAACGACAGGCTCTGGGCCGGCGGCACGGCGCCGCTGACCGCCGAGGACATAGACGACTTCCTGATCTGGGCTGCCGCCGGCGTCGTGCTCGGAGGCCGCATCGGCTACATCCTGTTCTACGACCTCGCCCGTTACATCGAGCGGCCAGCCGATATACTGGCTGTCTGGCAGGGCGGCATGTCGTTCCATGGCGGGCTGGCGGGCGTCACCGTTGCCATGATCGCCTTCGCCTTCCGGCGCGGTTTCAGCCCATGGAGCCTGTTCGATACGATTGCTGCTGGCGTGCCGATCGGCTTCGGTCTGGTGCGCGTCACCAACTTCATCAATTCAGAGCTTTGGGGCCGCCCGAGCGACGTTCCCTGGGCGATGGTGTTCCCCAATGGCGGGCCGGAGCCGCGCCACCCCAGCCAGCTTTACGAAGCGCTGCTTGAAGGGCTTGTGCTGTTCATCGTGCTGCGCCTGCTGACCCACTCGGCGCTGAAGCTCAAGCAACCGGGTTTCGTCGCCGGCGCGATGGTGGCCTGCTACGGCGCCGCGCGCATCTTCGTGGAATTCTTCCGGGAACCCGACGCCCATATCGGCTACCTCGTCGGCGGATGGCTGACCATGGGCATGGTGCTGTCCGTGCCGCTCCTCGTCATCGGTATGTGGGCGATGCTGCGGGCGAAACGGGCCGCCGCCGCCGCACAATGACGGCCCTGAGGCAAAAGCTGATCCGGCTGATTGAAGCCAGCGGCCCGATTTCCGTCTCCGAATACATGGCGGCCTGCCTGTTCGACCCGCAGGACGGCTATTACACGTCGCGCGAACCGTTCGGCGCCGGCGGCGATTTCATCACCGCGCCGGAGATCAGCCAGATGTTCGGCGAACTGCTCGCGGTCTGGGCTTGGTCGGCCTGGTCGGCCAACGGTAAGCCGGTGCCCTCCATCCTAGCCGAGATCGGACCGGGCCGCGGCACGCTGATGGCGGACATGCTGCGCACGCTCGGTCATCTCGACCCGTCCTTCGTAACGCTGACGCGGGTGGCAATGATAGAGGCGAGCGCGCGCCTGACGGAAATCCAGCGCGGCAAGCTCGAAGCCGGACGGGCTCGGCCGACATGGTACCGGGACATATCCGCCCTGCCCGACCTGCCGCTCGTCATAGTCGGCAACGAGCTGTTCGACGCTTTGCCCGTGCGCCAGTTCGTCAAGACGCCGGGCGGCTGGCGCGAGCGCATGGTCGCGCTCGACGATGATGGTCGACTCTCATTCGCCGCCGGCATGAGCGGGCTCGACGAGGCCCTGTTGCCTGCAGATGCAGCCGACGCGCCGGATGGCGCGATCGTGGAGCTGGCGCCAGCGCGCGAAGCCCTGATGGATACGATCGCCACGCGGATTGCAAAGCGGGGCGGCGCAGGCATCTTCATCGACTATGGCCATCTACAGCCAGGCATCGGCGACACGCTGCAGGCAATGCGCGCGCACCAGTTCGACGACGTGCTCGCCAACCCCGGCAAGGCAGACCTGACTTCGCATGTGGATTTCGCGGCACTTGCAGCCGTTGCGCGGGCCCGAGGCCTGGAAACGCGGCTGATGACCCAGGGCGATTTCCTGGTCCGCATGGGTCTGCTGGAACGTGCCGGCGCGCTCGGCTCCAACTGCGACGCCGCGACGCGGGACCGCCTGGAAGGCGAGGTGCAGCGGCTTGCGGGGCCTGATGCAATGGGCACGCTGTTCAAGGTTCTGCTGGTCGCGCCGAAGGGCATCACGCTGCCCCCGGCCCTCGCGACGGATTGACTTTTCACCCCCGCCTGCCCCACGATCCGCGCTCGAACGGTCACCGTGAGAACGACAGGCAATGTTGCGGAACGGTGGCACGAAGGGACAAAGGCGGCGCATGCTGGAAACTGTTCGACCGGACCCGATCCGGTCTCCGGTGCTTGAGAGATTCGCGCAAAGCGGCGTCAGGCACGGGTTCTTCACCCGTGCCGGCGGTGTCTCGGATGGCATCTACAAGGGCCTGAACGCCGGTGTCGGCTCGCAGGATTCGACCGAAAGCGTCATCGAGAATCGCCGCCGCGTTGCGGCATGGATGGGCGTCGGAGCCGACCGGCTGCTGACCCTTTATCAGGTTCATTCACCCGATGCGCTCGTCGTGAGCGAGCCATTCGGCGCTCCGCGCCCGAAAGCGGACGCCATGGTCACCGACCGGCCCGGCCTTGCGCTCGGCGTACTGGCCGCCGATTGCGGCCCGGTACTCTACGCCGATGGCGAGGCCGGCGTAATCGGCGCCGCCCATGCCGGCTGGAAGGGCGCGCTGACAGGCGTGCTGGAATCCACGATCGAGGCTATGGAAGGGCTGGGCGCGAAGCGCGAGCGTATCGCCGCCGTGCTTGGTCCATCGATCGGCCCGGAAAACTACGAGGTCGGCCCGGAATTCGTTCAGCGTTTCATCGAGGCCGATGCCGCCAACGAAGATTATTTCGCACCCTCGCCGCAGGCCGGCCACGCGATGTTCGATCTCAACCGCTATACCGTCGACCGCCTGCTGCGGGCCGGCGTGGCGGCGAGCGCGATCGGCCGTTGCACCTATGCCGACGAGGCCAGTTTCTTCTCCTACCGGCGCGCGACGCACCGCAAGGAGCCCGACTATGGACGCCAGATTTCGGCGATCGTTCTGGAGGACCGCTGATGGCGCTGCATTTCGAAAAGACCGAGTTCGACGCACGACGCGACCGTCTCATCATCGAGATGGCCGACCGCAAGCTGGATGCCATGCTGCTCTTCGCACAGGAGAGCATGTACTGGCTGACGGGTTACGACACGTTCGGTTTCTGCTTTTTCCAGTGCCTTGTGGTAAAGGCAGACGGCTCGATGGTGCTGATGACGCGCTCGGCCGACCTGCGTCAGGCGCGCCACACCTCCATCCTCGACAACATCGTGGTGTGGACGGACCGTGACGGGGCCAATCCGGCCGCCGAACTGCGCAACCTGCTCAACGACATGGATCTGCTGGGCTGCCGCATCGGCGTCGAATACGACACCCACGGCCTGACGGCGAAGAACGGCCGGCTACTCGACGAGCAGCTCAAGACATTCGCAACCGCCGAGGACGCATCCGACATCATGCAGCGGCTGCGCCTGCTCAAGAGCGCGGCCGAGATCGCCAAGGCGCAGAAGGCCGCGGCACTCGCCGACGATGCGCTCGATGCGGCGCTGCCTCTCATCAAGCAGGGCGGCGACGAGGGCGCGATCCTGGCTGCCATGCAGGGCGCGGTCTTCGCCGGCGGCGGCGACTACCCCGCCAACGAGTTCATCATCGGCTCCGGCGCCGATGCGCTGCTCTGCCGCTACAAGGCAGGCCGTCGCAAGCTCAACAAGAATGACCAGCTCACGCTCGAATGGGCCGGCGTCTTCCACCACTATCACGCGCCGATGATGCGCACGATCCTGACCGGCAAGGCATCCAAGCGGCATCAGGAGCTGTTCGAGGCCGCACGGGAAGCGCTGCTTGCTGTGGAAAAGGCCATGGTGCCGGGCAAGACCTTCGGCGACGTGTTCGATGCCCATGCCCGGGTGATGGAAGCGCACGGCCTGACCCGGCATCGGCTCAACGCGTGCGGCTATTCGGTTGGCGCACGCTTCACGCCGTCATGGATGGACATGCCGATGTTCTACGGAGGCAATCCCGAGCCGATCGCGCCCGACATGACCCTGTTCGCCCACATGATCATCATGGATTCAGACAGCGAAACCGCGATGACGCTCGGCCGGACATATCTGACGACCGATGGGGACCCAAAACCGCTGTCCCGCCATGATCTCGACTTGATCGTCCAGTGATTCCATTATGAGGGACGAAAACCGGTGCGCCCGCATCCCGGCGCACAGGAGGACTATCGGCATGTCACGCCCGGCCCTTTACGCAATGTTGTTCGGCACCGCGCTGGTGCTTTCCGCCTGCACCAGCACGCAGGACGTGCTGGAGCCGTCGGCACTCGTCAGCGCCGACACACCGACATTGCCGCCGCAGCCGGATTCGCCGTCGGCGGAACCGGCAGCCCCCGCTCCCGCCGCTCAGCCCGCGGCCGGCCAGCAAACCAACGTGGCGGCGATCAGCACCAACGCCCGCGTGCAGTTCGCGCCAGTTGTGGGTGCAGCCAGCGAGGCGTCGACGCCTTTGGCTGCGCGGCTCTCCGCACGGGCCACCCAGCGCGGCATCACGCTGGTGCAGTCGGGCGACAGTTCGGCCACGCTGGTGATGAAAGGCTACTTCTCAACGATCGCCGACGACGGACGCACGACGGTCATCTATGTGTGGGATGTGGTCGACCCCGCAGGCACGCGCATTCACCGCATTCAGGGGCAGGCAACGTCGGCCACGCGCGGCGAAGGATGGTCGTCGGTGGACGCTGCAACGATGGAATCGATCGCCGACCGCACCGTCGACGAGTTGGCCAACTGGCTCGTAGCGCGGCCCGGCTGATGCGGCAAAAGCCATTTGCCGAGCGAGATAGAGGGGAAATCGTCCCCTTCGCGCTTGCAATACCGGCTCACACCGGTAAAAGCCCGCTCATATCCTTCGCCGGGGAAATTTCATGAAGCTTTTTGCGGGCAACTCCAACCGGGTGCTGGCCGAAGCCGTCGCCCGCTACCTCAATATCTCGCTGGGCAAGGCCAGCGTCAGGCGCTTCGCCGACCAGGAGATATTCGTCGAGATCCAGGAGAACGTGCGCGGCGAGGATGTTTTCGTTCTCCAGTCGACGTCGTACCCGGCCAACGACCATCTGATGGAACTGCTGATCATGATCGACGCCTTCCGTCGGTCCTCGGCGCGCCGCATCACGGCGGTCATTCCCTATTTCGGGTATGCCCGGCAGGACCGCCGCGCATCGGGCCGCACGCCGATCTCGGCAAAGCTGGTCGCCAACCTGATCACCCAGGCCGGCGCCGACCGCGTCCTCACGCTCGATCTTCACGCCGGCCAGATCCAGGGCTTCTTCGACATCCCGACCGACAACCTCTTTGCGGTGCCGGTGCTCGCCCGCGACGTGAAGAGCAACTACGAACTGCCGAACGTGATGGTGGTATCGCCTGACGTCGGCGGCGTCGTGCGCGCCCGCGCGCTCGCCAAGCGGCTCGATGCGCTTCTCGCCATCGTCGACAAGCGCCGCGAGAAGCCGGGCGAATCGGAAGTCATGAACATCATCGGCGACGTGCGCGGCAAGGACTGTCTGCTGATCGACGACATCGTCGATTCCGGCGGCACGCTCTGCAATGCCGCCGATGCGCTTCTGGCAAACGGCGCCACCAGCGTCACGGCCTATATCACCCACGGCGTGCTGTCCGGCGGCGCGGTCGCGCGCATCGCCTCCTCTCAACTCAAGGAACTGGTGACCACCGATTCCATCCAGCCGACATCAGGGGTCGAGGCCGCGCACAACATACGCGTCGTCTCGATTGCCGACCTGATCGGCGAGGCGATCTCGCGCACGGCCACCGAGGAATCGGTTTCCAGCCTCTTCGACTAGGCTCAGGTGAGCAGCCAGACCATCCCGGCCAGCGCCGACGCGGCCAGCACCTGGATCATCCCGATTTTCAGGCGCAAGAGTGCGATGGCCGCAGCCAGCCCGATGATGGCCGCTGCCGGATCGAAGCTGGCGGGGTGGGGCACGGCGACGCTGAACGGGCCAAAGCCGCGCTCTTCCACCGTCGTGAAAAGCACGTGGATCGCGAACCACAGGGCCAGATTGGCGATCACGCCCACAACGGCAGCCGTCACGCCCGCAAGCGCTGCGGCCAGCCAGCGCACGTTGCGCACCGTCTCGACATAGGGCGCGCCGGCGAAAATCCACAGGAAGCACGGCGCGAAGGTGAACCACAGCGCCACCAGCGCACCCAGCACCCCGCCGGTGACCGGCTCCAGTGCCGCAAGGCGCGCGCCGCCGAGATAACCGACGAACAGCAGAACGAGGATCAGCGGCCCGGGCGTCGTCTCGGCCAGCCCCAGCCCGGTCAGCATCTCGTCTGGCCGAAGCCATCCATAGACCTCGACCGCCTGCTGGGCGACGTAGGCCAGAACGGCATATGCGCCGCCGAAGGTCACCGTCGCCATGACGGAGAAGAAGCGCGCTTCCTGCGAAAAGACGTGCTCCACGCCAAGCGCAGCCTGCACCAGGAAGAGCGGCAGCAGCCAGATTGCCAGCCAGACGGCACTGGTGCGAATGAAACGCGATCACGATGGCCTTGCCCATTCCGGCATGGCCTGTCCGGTATCGGCTAAATCCGCCGTGTCGCTGTCCGAACGCCCGGAGAGCAGATGCGCAGCAGCACCCACGAGTGCGGCGCCGAGCACGATCAGCGGGAATGGCACCTGCAGGAACGCGATGGCGACGAACGCAACAACGGCGAGCACCCCCAGCCATCGGCTCTTCAGCGCGCGCCTGGACACCTTGATCAGCGCCTCCAGCACCACGGCCAGCACGGCTGCCTTGAGGCCGAAGAGCAGGCCCTGGACCAGCGTCACCTCGCCGGCCAGCAGGTAGATCGTCGACAGCGCGATGAGCACGGCGGCACCCGGCAGCACGAAAAGCAGACCAGCCACGAGCCCACCGCGCACGCCATGCACGAGCCAGCCGGCATAGGTGGCAAGCTGCATCGCCTCCGGCCCCGGCAGGAGCATGCAGTAGTTGAGCGCGTGCAGGAAGCGCGGCTCGTCCAGCCAGCGCTTTTCCTCTACCAGCACGCGGTGCATCAGCGCAATCTGCCCGGCCGGGCCGCCGAACGACAGCAGGCCGATCTTGGCGAATACGGCGAAGAGCTCTCCGATGCCGGGTTCCGAAACGGGTCTCACCCGGTCTTTCTGATCCATCGTATCCAAGGCTCCGGTGACAACGCCCTGCGTCCTTCGAGGCTCGCTGCGCTCGCACCTCAGGATGAGGAGCGCTGTGCCGCGTTCTGGTAAGCTCGTGGGCTCGGCGTCCATCAAGCCCCCTGTGAGCTGGTTCGATCAGCCCACCTCCCTCATCCTGAGGTGCGCTTTGCGGCGTTCCGGTATACTCGTGGGCTCGGCGTCCATCGAGCCCCCTGTGAGTTGGTTCGATCAGCGCACCTCCCTCATCCTGAGGTGCGAGCGCAGCGAGCCTCGAAGGACGCACTACTGTTTTATGCTACTGCCTATCCGCGTATCTGCGACAGCTTGATAACGTTGCCGTCATGTTCAAGGAAAATTTGCCGCTCGATACCGATCGCCTCCAGAAATGCTTCATCGTGGCTGACCACCAGCAGCGCGCCGCCGAAGGTGTTGAGGCCGTCTTCCACCTCGGCGACGGAATCGAGGTCGAGGTGGTTGGTCGGCTCGTCGAGGATCAGCAGTTCCGGCGGTGTCTGGCCGGCGGCCACGCACGCCAGACCTGCCCGCAACCTTTCGCCGCCCGATAGCGTACCGACGACCTGCAAGGCGGCATCGGCGCGAAATGCGTAGCGCGCCAGCGCCGAACGACATTCGAACTCGCTGGCGCCCGGGTTGATGCGCCGGTAGTTTTCGAGGATCGACGTATGCGGCTCCAGCAGGCTGACATGCTGGTCGAAGAAGGCAAGGCGCGCCTCGACGCGGAGTTCGCCTCCGAGCGGCGGAATGATGCTCGCCAGCGTTTTCAGCAGGGTGGATTTTCCGGCACCGTTCGGCCCGACGATTGCGATCCGTTCTGGCCCGGTGACGTTCAGCGTGATCGTGGCCAGCGGCCGACCATCGAACCCGACCGCAAGGTCGCGGGCGTCGACGAGCAGCTTGCCCGCCGGCACGTCACGGGAAGCGACGCCCGCCGTGAACGGCGTTACCCGCTCGAGCGCTTCAAGGCTGCGGCTCAGCCGTTCCTGTGCCTCCGCTTCCAGCCGTCCGGCAATCCCGCTGTTGCGCGCGGCAGTCGCTTCGGCTCGCTGCTGGCGTGCATCGAGGAGAATTTTCGGGTCGGAACTCGTCGCCCGCACCTTGCGCCCCGCAGAATCCCGTTTCGCCTGGCGTTCACGTGCAGCCTGGGCAGCGCGGGCCACCTGCCGTGCGTTGCGGTCGGCGGCCTCGGCCTCTCGTTCCGCCAACGCCTTCTCGGCATCGCGCTGTTCGCGATAGGCATCGTAGCCGCCGCCATAGCTGCGCGCGCCGTGCGACGAAAGCTCCACGATCCTGTCCATCCGGTTGAGCAGCGCCCTGTCATGGCTGACGACGATCGCGCCGCCCTTCCAGCTTTCAAGGAAGCCGTGCAACATCTTCCGCCCGTCGCGGTCGAGGTTGTTCGTGGGCTCATCCAGCAGGATCATGTCGGGCCGATCGAAGGAGAGTGCCGCCAGCGCCGCGCGTGTTCTCTGGCCACCACTGAGGCTCACGAGCTGCCGCCCGGGCGCGATGCCTGCAAGCCCGACATCGGCGAGCGCCTTGTCGAGGCGCGGCTCCAATGTCCAGTCTGCCTCGGCGATCTCCTCGACACTGGCGCGACCGGCTTCCATTTTGTCCAGCAATGCCAGTTGGTCGACGACGCCAAACAGGCTCGCCACCGTTTCGTCGTCACCGACATCGGCCATCTGCCGCAGCAGCGCAACGCGCCCGCTCCCCCGTACGGCGCCCGAAGTCGGCGCCACCTCACCGGCAAGAATCGCGATCAGCGACGACTTGCCGACGCCGTTGCGCCCGACAACGCCGGTGCGTTCGGAGCCGAAGGCGAGATTGAGATTTTCGAAAAGCGGCCGGCCGTCAGGAAGCCGGAAGGAAAGATCGTGAAGGGAAAGAACAGGCATGCGACACCGGAAGACTAGATGCGAAACGGGCGGGGATGGCGCGCTTTGCATCGTTCATCGGTGTCACTCCTTCAAAATCGGTCGCTACCGATATAGGGCCTTTCGGCGCTGGTTTGAACCCCTGCCCTGTCAGGCTGCGACAATCCCGTGCTGTATACGGAACGCATCGCGGATCGCATCCGCCATGCCGTTGACGGCCGCGCCGCGCGCCGTCGGGCGCTGGTAGAGCACGACGTTGGACGCGTCGATCCCGCCGAAGCCGTCCTCCGTCGTCAACTCACGGCAGCCGGACGGAATGTTGCTGCGCGACAGGGGCGCGATCGCAAGGCCCGATGCCACGGCGAGCTTGAGCCCGCTGCTCATGTCGCTGCGATACGCGACGCGATAGTCCAGTCCGAGATTTTCCAGCGATCGGATGGCGAACTCGGTACACCAGCCGGAGTTCTCGTAGAGCGCTATCGGCACCGGGGACTGTTCGTGGACATGATGGGTCTCGGAGGTCGCCCACACCGTCGGGTCCACCATGAGCACCTCGCCGCGCGGCGAATCCTGCCATTCGAAGACGACTGCAAGGTCGAGGTCGCCCCGCTCCAGCGCCGCCATCTGTGCCGACGAGCTGGCATAGCGCACCATGATCTCGACATTGGAATGCATGTTGTTGAACGTGGCCAGCGCGCGCGGCAGCACGGTCGTCCCGTATTCCTCGGGGATGCCGATGCTCACCCTTCCTTCGAGCGCAGGCGCCGTCAGCGAAGCCGCCGTCTCGTCGAGCAGCGAGACGATACGCCTGGCGTTGACCAGCAATTCCTCGCCGCGCCGGGTAAGCGCGACGCCGCGCGGACCGCGCTCGAACAGCGGATCGCCGACCATGTCCTCCAGCCGCTTGATCTGGAGACTGACCGCCGACTGGGTACGTCCCACCACGCCGGCGGCCTTGGTGAAGTTCTCCATGTCGGCCACCGCGACGAAAGTGCGCAGCAGGTCGCTGTCGAGGTGCATGGTCACGACGAGGCATTCCCTTTTCTCATACCAGCCATGATGGATATTCGTTTGTCAAATGTCAAAGCGACACCTACTTCGAGCATAATCAACCGAAGGAGTTTGTCGTCATGGCTATGGCGATCGGCCTGTCCGGCATCGAGGACACCCGCACTGAACGCGAAGAGGCACGTGCCGCGCGTAGAGATCGCATCGGCGACGCATTACGTGCCGTGCTGAACAAACGTGACGACCGCCTGCTGCGCGACGCGGGGCTGACCCGCGAGGACGTGCTCGGCGCCGAAGGCATGTTCTGGCACGAGCGGTCCCGCGACAGGACGCTGTGGTCGCTTTAGACGTCGCGCGAACCGCCGCGCCGCGCAACGAACCTCGCTCGCCCGCCGACGGAAATGTCGGCGGGTTCTTTTTGCATGAACGGCAGACCTCAGCCGTCCGGCTGTCCGCGCATGTAGCGGCGAGGCGACGCACCGAGCATACGCCGGAACATGGTGGTGAAAGCCGGTACGCTGTCATAGCCAAGATCGAGCGCGACGGTGGTCACAGGCACGCCGTCGGCCAGGCGCGGCAGCGCCGCAAACAGCGTCGCCTGCCGCCGCCAGACGGACAGGCTCAATCCCGTCTCGCGCAGGAAGGCGCGTGTGAAGCTTCGCCTGCTCATTCCGCATGCCGCGGCCCAATCATTGATGGTTGCGTGTGGTGACGGCGTGGTGACGAACCGTCGGCAGAGCGCAGCCAGCCGAGGGTCGGCGGGAAACGGCAAGGCAAACGGGCGCTCCTCGAGATTGGGAATTTCCAGCAGGATGAGGTTCATGATCGCCGCCGCACGCCCTTCGGTGCCCTCGGCAGTCCCGATCTGCACGGCTTCCACGATGAGGCTGCGCATCAGGTCGGTCATTGCCAGCACGCGCAACGTATCGGGAAGGTCGGGTGCTGCACCCGGCAGCACATAGGCCGAGCGCATCCGCACCAGACCCAGCATGTCGACGGCATGCTCGACGCCTGCCGGAATCCACATCGCATGATCCGCCGGCACCATCCATCGCCCCTGCCCGGTCGAGATCATCACGACGCCGGAAAGCGCATGGAGGAGTTGCGCGCGGCCGTGCCGGTGCGGCGTCACGCGGTGCCCGTCCGGAAAGTCGGAGGCCGAGGCGACGACGGCACCCGACGCCGTCTCGATCCAGTCGAGCCGATGCTGCAGATCTTCGGGCGTAGCCGCCACTAGCTCCCTGCCGGGTTGCTTCATCAAGCCCACCTCCATCGTGGCCCATCCGCGAAAGAAATCGACCAAACCACGAAGGACGACCGCCTGCAACAGCGCTAAGGAGCAGGCGAACCATCATCAGGGTGACCATCTTGTCCGACATCGCAGCAGGCGCGTCCCGACCGACCGCCGAAAACACCGTCTTTCCCGTCATCCTGGCGGTGAGCCTGTGCCACCTGCTCAACGATGTCCTGCAGTCGCTGCTGGCCGCCATCTACCCGATGCTTAAGGCGGATTATGCGCTCGACTTCTGGCAGATCGGTCTGCTCACGCTCACCTTCCAGGTCACCGCCTCGCTGCTGCAGCCGGCAATCGGCCTCTACACCGACCGCAAGCCGATGCCGCAATCACTGCCCGTCGGCATGGCGTCGAGCATGTGCGGCCTGTTGCTGCTGGCGTTCGCGTCGAACTATCCTTTGCTACTCGCCGGCGCGGCGATGATCGGCATCGGCTCTGCGATCTTCCACCCGGAGGCCTCGCGCGTCGCGCGGCTCGCATCCGGCGGCCGCTACGGGCTGGCGCAGTCGCTGTTCCAGGTCGGCGGCAATTTCGGCACCGCCATCGGGCCGCTGCTCGCCGCCTTCATCGTCGTTCCACGAGGGCAGACGAGCGTTGCCTGGTTCTCGCTGATCGCCCTTCTGGGCATGTTGATCCTGCGCCAGGTCGGAAACTGGTACGGACGCTACCAAGCCGCCAATGCCGGACGCAGACCCTTGAGCACCACGCTGCCGCTGCCCCGCAAGCGTATCGTGATAGCGCTCGTCGTTCTCGCGCTGCTGGTCTTCACCAAGAACATCTACACGGCCAGCGTGACGAGCTACTACACCTTTTTCCTGATCGAGAAGTTCGACGTGACCGTGCAGCAGTCGCAGATGATGCTGTTCCTGTTCCTGGGCGCAATGGCGCTGGGCACCGTGATGGGCGGCCCCATCGGCGACCGGTTCGGCTCCAAGACGGTGATCTGGTTCTCCATCCTTGGCGTCTTGCCGTTCACGCTCGCCCTTCCCTATGCGGACCTCTTCTGGAGCGGTGTGCTTTCCTTCGCAATCGGCGTCATCATGGCGTCGGCGTTCCCCGCCATCGTCGTCTTCGCGCAGGAGCTCGTGCCGGGCCGTGTGGGCATGATCGCCGGCATCTTCTTCGGCTTCGCCTTCGGCATGGGCGGCATCGCGGCCGCCGTTCTCGGCGTGCTGGCCGACACAAACGGCATCGAATGGGTCTATTGGGTATGCTCCTACCTGCCGTTCCTCGGCTTGCTCACGATCTTCCTGCCCGGAACGCGGGAACTGCGGGCCGACCGGTAGCCCGGCCGTGCCTTGCGCTTGGCGGGCGCTTCCGCTATAGGACCGCCACCCGCGTAGACACCCTTGGAGGCAACGCGGATGGGAGCGGCTGCAGAGCCGCTTTCGACGTTTGAGGGCTCAGGCCCGCGAACGCTCCAGCTATGAAACGAAAGGAAATGCCATGAGCCAGTCTTACGAGCTCAAGGCCGAGGCGCGCGAACGGGTCGGTAAGGGGTCCGCCCGGGAACTTCGTCGCAACGGTATGGTGCCAGCAGTCATTTACGGCGACAAGCAGACCCCGCTGTCTATCGCCCTGAACTACAAGGACGTCTACTACAAGATCCATGGTGGCGGTTTCATGACCACCATCGCCACGATCGACGTCGACGGCAAGAAGATCCAGGTCCTGCCGAAGGACTACCAGCTCGATCCGGTGCGCGATTTTCCGATGCACGTGGACTTCCTGCGCGTCAGCAAGAACACGGTCGTCACCGTCAACATTCCGGTTCACTTCATCAATGAAGAGAAGTCCGTCGGTATCAAGCGCGGCGGCGTGCTGAACGTCGTGCGTCACGATATCGAGGCGCATGTCCCGGCCAACGAGATCCCCGACTTCATCGAGGTCGATCTGGCAGGCACCGACCTGGGCGACTCGATCCACATCTCCTCGGTCACCCTGCCGAAGGACGTGAAGCCGACGATCACCGACCGCGATTTCACGATCGCCACCATCGCTGCGCCGGCTGGCCTCAAGTCCGAGGCCGACGAAGAGGCGGCTGAGGTCGAGGACGAAAACGAAGAAGAGGGCGACGAGGAATAGTCGCCGCGCCGGGAGTACCCGCCATGCTGCTCATCGCTGGTTTGGGCAATCCCGGCCCCAAGCACGAAGACAACCGGCACAATGTCGGCTTCATGGCGGCGGACGAAATCGCCCGCCGCCATTCCTTTGCCCCCTGGTCGAAAAAGTTCCAGGGGATGATCGCCGAAGGCCGCATTGCCGGCCAGAAGGTGCTTCTCATCAAGCCGCAGACCTTCATGAACCTCTCCGGCCAGTCGGTGGGCGAGGCCATGCGCTTTCACAAGCTTTCGCCGGCCGATCTGCTGGTCATGTATGACGAACTCGACCTTGCGCCCGGCAAGGTGCGCATCAAGACCGGTGGCGGCGCCGGCGGTCACAACGGCATTCGCTCCATCGACGCCCATTGTGGCAAGGAATATCGCCGCATGCGCATCGGCATCGGCCATCCCGGCGCCAAGGAGATGGTGACCCATCACGTGCTCGGCGACTTCGCAAAGTCGGATCGGGAGTGGCTGGAGCCGCTGCTGGAGGCCATCGCTGACAATGCGGACAAGCTCGTTGCCGGCGACAACAATGGCTTCATGAACAAGACCAGCCTTGCCGTACAGGGCACGGAAGAGCCGGCCCCCAAGGCCAAGCGGCCCGCCGCGCCCAGCAAGAGCCATATCCGGCAGGCACGTCCCCGGCAGAATGCCATGCAGGTTCCCGAGACCGGCCCGATGGCGGCGATGCTCAAGAAGCTTTTCGGCGACAAGGGCTGAATCGGCCTTTCGCCGGAACCAAACGGCGCTACCAAGCGTCTGTTGACATCATGAAGGACGATTGCGAACCCGAATCGGTCGAGGACGTGCTCGAATGCGTCGAGGAAGCCGGCGAAGCGGATGAACGCGTGTCGGTCCGCGATATCGTCCGTCGCATCGGCGAAGGTGCATTTCCGCCGCTCATGCTGGCGCCTGCCCTGATTATCGTGACACCGGCGAGCGCGATCATCGGACTGTCGACCTTCTGCGGGATGATCGTCGCACTCGTTGCCTTCCAGATGGTGATCGGCCGCGACAGGTTGTGGCTGCCCGCCTTCATCCTCAACCGCACTATGCGGCATCGGCGCCTGGAGCGCGTCATAAGCCACATCGAGCGCCCTGCCCGCTATATCGACCGCCTGACGCGCAAGAGACTGACTGTGCTGGTCGATCCGCCCATGGCGCGTCTGTGGGCGCTCCTGTGCCTGCTCCTGTCACTGGTCATCCCGGTCTTCGAACTCGTGCCGATGTCGGCCACCATAATCGCCGCGACGATCTCGCTCTTTGCACTGGCGATGCTCGCGCGCGACGGCCTGCTGGTCATCCTCGGACTGCTCGTGCTGGCGGGCGCAGCCTGGCTGGCATGGGGTTTTGCATCGGCTGCGTGAGCCGTCAGGGGTTGACGATCATCGATCGTTTCGCCCATAGCCCTGTGCAAATTCTGCTTTCCCGATAGGACCACATCATGGGTTTCAAATGCGGCATCGTTGGGCTCCCCAACGTCGGCAAGTCGACGCTGTTCAATGCGCTGACCAAGACCGCCGCGGCACAGGCCGCGAACTATCCCTTCTGCACGATCGAGCCCAACACCGGCGAGGTCGCGGTGCCCGACAGCCGGTTGCAGCAGATCGCCGGGATCGCCAAGTCCAAGGAGATCATCCCCACCCGCATATCATTCGTCGATATTGCCGGTCTGGTGCGCGGCGCCTCGAAGGGCGAAGGGCTGGGCAATCAGTTCCTGGCCAACATCCGCGAGGTCGACGCCATCGTGCATGTGCTGCGCTGCTTCGAGGATGACGACATCACCCATGTCGAGGGCCGCATCGATCCGGTCGCAGACGCCGAGACCGTCGAGACGGAGTTGATGCTCGCCGATCTCGAAAGCCTCGAGCGCCGCATCGTGCAGGTGCGCAAGCGCGCCACCGGCAAGGAGAAGGAAGCAATGACGGTCCTGCCGGTGATGGAACAGTCGCTCGCGCTGCTTCAGGACGGCAAGCCCGTACGCATGATGCTCGACGGCATCGCGGCCGAGGACCTCAAGATCCTGCAGGGCCTGAACCTACTGACCTCCAAGCCGGTGCTGTACGTTTGCAACGTCGCCGAAAGCGACGCGGCCGGCGGCAACGAGCACACAAGCGCTGTCGAGGCGATGGCCGAGAAACAGGGCGCGAAGACGGTCGTCATCTCCGCGGCAATCGAAGCGGAGGTCGCACAGCTCGCCGACGAGGAGGCAAAGGAATATCTCGAGGCCATGGGCCTGGAAGAACCCGGCCTCGACCGGCTGATCCGCGCCGGCTACGACCTGCTCAATCTCATTACCTATTTCACCGCCGGTCCGAAGGAGACCCGCGCCTGGACGGTGGAGAAGGGTTCGAAGGCCCCGCAGGCTGCCGGTGTCATCCACACCGACTTCGAGCGCGGCTTCATCCGCGCCCAGACAATTGCCTTCAACGACTACGTCACGCTCGGCGGCGAAACGGCGGCCAAGGAAGCCGGCAAGGCCCGCGACGAAGGCAAGGAGTACATCGTGCAGGACGGCGACGTGCTGCTGTTCAAGTTCAACACCTGAACAGCGAGCCCGGCTGATCCGCTCCCAACTACCTCCTTAGAGGTAATGGCTACTCCGTTTGGATGATGCCGGACGCAACAGGAAGCCGTTGCGCCGGCAACCGCCCGCAATATCATCGCGGGACCGTGATGGCTCCGATGCGGAGTCAAGGGAAACACGGACAGGGTGGGTAAACGGGGACGGACGGAACAGCGCGTTCCGGTCCGCTATTCTTTTGCGACGCCATCGGCCCACGGGGGCAATGGGGGTTAGCCGAGCACGCCTGTAGCGCGCTCCAGCCAACGGAGTTTGGCTATGTCGCTGAAGACCAAGACTATACCCAGGAAGACCATGTCGAGCCTGACAACCGAACTTGTCGGCTCGCTCAAGATGAAGGCAAATGCGGTGAAGACCACGCCCGGCCACGGCCAGGCGGGTCGTCATCCGACCCGGGAGCTGCTCGATACCCTTTCGGGCCACAAGGACCCCGGCATGTTCGGCCGGATGTTCCCGAAACTCGAACCCTTGCGCGTTTCCGACGCGAAGCTGGAAGACCTGGCAAGGGCGATGGTCGACTCCTCGCCGGGTTCGCCCGACGGGAACAATGACGACATCCCCTCAGGCTTCACCTATCTAGGCCAGTTCGTCGATCACGACATCAGCCTGGACATGACCTCGCTGGGCGACAAGGAGAAAGACCCTCTCGGCATCGAGAACTTCCGCACGCCGAGCCTCGACCTCGACGCCATCTACGGGCTCGGGCCGGATGGGAGCCCGCACCTTTATGCGCGCAATCCTGACAACAAGAACAAGCCGGGGCCGAAATTCCTGATCGGCAAGAATTTCGACACCGGCGAAGGGGCATTCCGCAACGATCTGCCGCGCAATCCTGAGGGGCGCGCGCTGATCGGCGACCATCGCAATGACGAGAACCTGCTGGTGGCCCAGACGCACCTGGCGTTCCTGAAATTCCACAACAAGGTCTGCGACATCGTCGCCGGCAGCGCCAACCCGCCGGATAATGTGTTCATGGAAGCGCGCAGGATGGTCACCTGGCATTACCAGTGGATGATCCTGCATGATTTCGTCGAACGGCTCTGTGGCGACGGCATCGTCGCCAAGATCCTGCACGACGGGCGCAAATTCTACCGCTTCAAACGCGTGCCCTACATGCCGGTCGAATTCTCCGCGGCCGCATATCGCCTCGGCCACTCCATGGTACGCCAGCGCTATCCGCACAACCGCATCTTCACCGGCGCGGATTTCGATCTCTTCTTCGGGTTCTCCGGCCTCTCCGGCCAGATTCTCGGCGATCTCGCGCCGGTGCCGCCGACGGGACCGTTGCCGGTGCCGACACTGCCGTCGAACTGGATCATCGACTGGCGCCGGTTCTTCGAGCTTGGCGACAGCGGTGGCGCGCCGGTCACGACGACGCCGTCGCGCAAGATCGATCCATACCTCGTGCCGGCCCTGGCCAAACTGCCTGGGGAGGATGAAAACAGCCTTAGCGCCATCCTCGCCTTCCGCAACCTGAAGCGCGGCGTTACCCTCGGTCTTCCTTCCGGCCAGGATGTCGCCGCCGCGATGAGGATCAAGAACCCGCTGACACCGGACGAGATCGCGTCCGATTCTGGTGGTTCGACCGACGGTGCCGTAGCCAAACAGCACGGCATGCATACGGCGACGCCGCTCTGGTACTACATCCTCAAGGAAGCCAAGGTTCGCCACGACGGAAAGCGCCTCGGGCCGGTGGGGGCGACTATCATATCCGAGGTGTTCGTCGGGCTCGTCCACGGCGACCACGCCTCCTATCTGTGGCAACGCGCCAACTGGAAGCCGACGCTGCCGTCTGCCCAGGCGAACGACTTCACCATGGTCGATCTGCTGCGCCTCGTCGACGACATCAATCCGCTTGGCGACTGATCGGCGGGCTTGCAGTTGAAGATTGCCGGTGCGGCTTCCCCGCCGCGCCGGCACTGGCCGAACCCAAATGATGCCTTGGGGAATTGCCTTTTGCGGTGCACGACGGCATTAGTCTTGTTCAAGCATGAACAGGATTTGCCGATGACCGGGAAGCGTTGGGCATTCGAGGATTTCGCCGAAGGGGCGACGATCGACCTCGGGCAGAAACACGTCACAGCCGAAGAGATCATTGAATTCGCAAGCGAATTCGACGCCCAGCCGATGCACCTCGACGAAGAAGCGGGCAAGGCCAGCATCCTCGGAGGACTGGCGGCATCAGGCTGGCATACCTGCTGCATGTTCATGAGGCTGATGTGCGACGGCTTCCTGCTCGATTCGACCTCGCAGGGCTCGCCCGGCATCGACTACGTACGCTGGAAGAAGCCGGTGCTGGCGGGCGATACCCTCACGGGCAAGAGCACGGTCACGGCAAAGCGCGCATCCTCGTCGCGACCAAATCTCGGCCTCGTTACCGTTCGCCATGAACTCGTCAACCAGCGCGGCGAGGTCGTGCTGGAACTGCAGAACACCGGCATGTTCCTCAAGCGCGTTGCGGGAGAAGCGGCATGACCCTCGACGCCTATTTCCGCATCGGCGAAACGATCATGCTCGGCTCTCACACCTTCGACGCCGATGAGATCAAGGCGTTTGCCGCCAAATACGATCCGCAGCGCTTCCACATGGACGAGGGCGAAGCCAAACACAGCGTCTTCGGCGGGCTCTGCGCGTCGGGCTGGCACACGGCCGCGACCTGGATGAAGTACAATCTCAAGAGACGCGAGGACGCAGGCGAGCTGCCTTGGAACGGGGACGGCGAGGCCCCGCAGTTCGGCCCCTCGCCCGGTTTTCAGAACCTCAAATGGCTTAAGCCCGTCTATGCCGGCGAGACCGTCACCTTCACCCGCCGAGCGCTCGCCCATCGCGCCCTCGCCTCGCGGCCCGGATGGCGCCTGCTAACGATCGCCTGCGAAGCAATGGACTCGACCGGCGACAAGGTGCTCGAGTTCGAGAGCGCCGTTCTGGTGAAGGCGGGCTAGAACACCAGCGAGCGATGGGCGGCAACGCCTGCCATCACCCCGTCGGCCGAGGCAAAGGCGATGCTGTGCGCGCCCCGCGCGATGTCGCCTGCGGCAAAGACGTTCGGCACGCTGGTCATCTGCATTCCGTCCGTGCGGATGATCTGGCCGAACGGCGCCTCTTCCATCGCGCAGCCTAGCTGCCCGGCAATGTCGCTGTTCATATGCGAGCGCAGACCGACGAAGAGTGCATCGACGTCGCGCATGCGACCGCCGGAAAGCTCGACCGCCGACAGGGCGTCACCCTTTCCGTGCAGCGCGGTGACTGCGCCGCGCTCCACCGCCACGCCACGCCGGTCGAGTTCGGCCAGCACTTCGGGTTCCGGCTCCAGCGCGTCGTTGAGGAAGATGGTGGTGGGGCCCCACTCTGCGATCAGCATGGCCTGATGCACCGATACCGGCATGGTCGCCAGCACGCCGAGACGCTGGCCAGCATATTCGTAGCCGTGGCAATAGGGGCAATGAAGCACCGAGCGACCCCAGCGTTGCTTAAGGCCGGAAATCTCGGGCAGTTCGTCCGACAGCCCATAGGCAAGCACCAGTCGATCGCTTTCCAGTGCCCGGCCGTCTTCCAGCGCCACGCCGAAGCCTGTGCCTTGCGCCTCCGCGCTGGCCACCTTTCCTTCGAAGAAGGTGACTGTCGGATAGGCCGCGACTTGCGCCCGGGCCGTATCGAGGATCGCGCCCGGCGCGCTGCCGTCCTGCGCGAAGAAGCCGTGCGAGTGTTCGGCAAAGCGGTTGCGCGGCGCGCCGGCATCGACGACGCATACGGAACGGCGCGCGCGTGCCAGGTACATGGCCGCCGAGAGGCCGGCGAAGCTGCCGCCGACGATGATCGCATCATGATGCATGAGCAGTCTCCAGATCGTGTTTTCCGCCTCGCGCGGCGAGGCGTTTGTGGAAATCGGCGCTCAGCGCAGCCAGCGTCACCTCGCCCAGGCGGGCAAGCAGCAAGGCCTCGGCATCCCTGAATGTCTGGTCGAGTGCGGCATTCACCGCCTGCTCGACGAGACATCCGGGCGATTCCGAGCGGTTGCCCATGGCAAGCAGAACGGGGCTTCCAAGCGCGTCGTAGATGTCGCGAAGCGTCACCTTCTCCAGGTCGCAGGCGAGCGTCCAGCCGCCGCCATGCCCCTTTTCGGCGCGCACATAGCCCTCATCCCGCAGGCCGGCCATGATCCGCCGGATCACGACCGGATTCGTGCACATGGCAGTCGCCAGTACCTCGGATGTGATCGGCCGTGGCTGCTCGGCCATGTGGAGCAGGACGTGCAGAACGCCTGAAAGTTTGCTGTCGCGCTTCATGTAACTTCATATGTTACACGAAGGCGCGCATGTCAAGAGCCGCCCTGCCCGCGCGCGGCAGCCATACGTCTTGGCTTGATGTCTGTGTCAGTCGCCTTCGAACGCGATCAGGGTACGCACGTCGACCCCAAGCGCCTCAAGCTTGGCGCGGCCGCCGAGGTCCGGCAGGTCGATCACGAAACAGGCGGCGACGATCTCGCCACCCATCTGGCTGATGAGCTTCACAGCCCCTTCCGCCGTGCCTCCGGTCGCGATGAGATCGTCGACCAGAATCACCTTCTCGCCGGCCGAAACCGCATCCTTGTGCATCTCCATCTCATCCAGCCCGTACTCCAGCGAATAGGCGACGCGCACGGTGTCGTGCGGCAACTTGCCTTTCTTGCGGATCGGGATGAAGCCGGCCGATAGCTGGTGCGCGATCGCACCGCCGAGAATGAAGCCGCGGGCCTCTATGCCGGCGATCTTGTCGATCTTGGACCCTGCCCACGGATGCACCAGCTCATCCACCGCGCGGCGAAAGGCGCGCGCATTGCCCAGCAGCGTCGTGATGTCCCGGAACTGGATGCCCGGCTTGGGATAGTCCGGAATGGTGCGGATAGCGGAGAGAAGGGTTTCTTCGAGAGTATGTTTCACAAGCCGGTTCCCTGTTGCCGGTCATTTTTGGCCCGCCGAACGGCAAAAGAAAAGGGCGGCTGGTAGCCGCCCTCGATCTTTGATGTGGCTTTGTCGTCAGTGGCCGACGTTCGACCACACCTTGCGCTTGGTAAGATAGACCAGCCCGCCGAACAGGACGAGGAAGATCATCACGTTGAAACCCATGCGCTTGCGGTCTTCCATGTGAGGCTCGGCCGCCCACATCAGGAATGCGGTGACGTCGTGCGCATACTGGTCGAGCGTTTCCGGAGAACCGTCTTCGTAGGTGACCTGTCCGTCGGCAAGCGGAGGCGGCATGGACAGCGCCGAACTGGCGATGAAATGCGGGTTGTAATAGGTGCCCGGCTGCAGCTCGACACCTTCGGGCGCATCCTCGTAACCGGTCAGCAGCGCATAGACATAATCCGGGCCGCCTTCGGCATACTGCGTGAAGATGTCGAAGACGAAGGTCGGAAAACCGCGCTCAACCGCGCGCGCCTTGGCCATCAGCGACAGATCGGGCGGGGCGGCGCCATTGTTCGAGGCGGCCGCGGCCTCGGGGTTGGCGAAAGGCGACGGGAAGTGGTCGGACGGGATCGCCGGGCGCATGAACATGTCGCCGGAGGCATCCGGGCCGTCCTGAACCTCGTACTCGGCGGCCAGCGTGCGTACCTGCTCCTCGGAGTAGCCGAGGTCTTCAAGCGTACGGAAGCTGACGCGTTCCAGTCCGTGGCAGGCAGCGCACGATTCCCGGTAGACCTTCAGGCCGCGCTGGAGCTGCCCCTTGTCGTAGGTGCCGAACGGGCCGGAAAAGGACCAGTCCTGCTTGGTCGGCTTGATCAGCGGATAATGCGGCGTGCCGCCCTCTCCCTCTGCCGCCTGGGCCGCACCGGCCATGCCGAGTGCGATACCGAGCGCCGCCAGTCCCTTGATGAAAGAATTCATGTCGAAGTCCTTGTCTGCCTGAAGCCGCTCAGCCTTTGGTTTCCGGGGAAGCCGTCGCGCCAGCAGGCTGCACGGCGGCGCCACCCTTGTTCTTCTCAAGCACCGCTTCGGTGATCGAGTTGGGCAGACGCCGCGGCGTCTCGATCAGGCCCAGAAGCGGCATCACGATCAGGAAGAACGCGAAGTAGAAGAGCGTGGAGACCTGCATCGCAGGAATGTACCAGCCCTCGGCCGGCCGGGAGCCGAGCCAGCCCAGGAAGATCGCGTTGATCACGAACAGCCAGAAGAACAGCTTGTACCACGGGCGATAGACGGCCGAGCGGACCTTCGACGTGTCGAGCCACGGCACGACGAACAGCACCGCGATCGCGCCGAACATGGCCAGCACGCCGCCGAGCTTGGAGTCGATCGGCCCGATGTTGAAGGTGATGGCGCGCAGGATCGCGTAGAAGGGCAGGAAGTACCACTCGGGCACGATATGCGACGGCGTCACCAGCGGGTTGGCCGGAATGTAGTTGTCGGCATGCCCCAGATAATTGGGGATGTAGAAGACGAAATAGGCGAACACCAGCAGGAAGACGATCATGGCGAAGCCGTCCTTGATCGTCGCGTAGGGCGTGAAGGCCACGGTGTCGGTCTTCGACTTCACCTCGATGCCGGTCGGGTTGGTCTGGCCGGTGACGTGCAGCGCCCAGACATGCAGCACCACGACGCCGGCGATCATGAAGGGCAGCAGGTAATGCAGCGAGAAGAAGCGGTTCAGCGTCGGATTGTCGACCGCGAAGCCGCCGAGCAGAAGCTGCTGGATCCACTCACCAACGAGCGGAATGGCGGTGAAGAAGCCGGTGATGACCGTCGCACCCCAGAAGCTCATCTGGCCCCACGGCAGCACGTAACCCATGAACGCGGTCGCCATCATCAGCAGGTAGATGATGCAGCCGAGAATCCACAGCAGCTCGCGCGGCGCCTTGTAGGAGCCGTAGTAGAGCCCGCGGAAGATGTGGATATAGACCGCGATGAAGAACATCGACGCGCCGTTGGCATGCAGGTAGCGAAGCAGCCAGCCCGAATTCACGTCGCGCATGATCTTCTCGACCGAGCCGAACGCGAGTTCGGTGGACGCGGCATAATGCATGGCGAGCACGATGCCGGTGACGATCTGAACCGCCAGCATCAGCGAAAGGATGCCACCGAAGGTGTAGGCGTAGTTCAGGTTGCGCGGAACCGGATAGGAAACGAAGGAATCGTGCACCAGCCGCGGCAACGGCAAGCGTGCGTCGAACCAGCGGCCGATGCCGGTCTTGGGCGAATAGGTCGAGTGTCCACCGCTCATGGTCTAATGCTCTCTCTTTTCCCTCAACCGATCCTGATGACCGTGTCGGAGATGAATTCGAAGTTCGGAATGAGAAGGTTCTCCGGCGCCGGACCGGTGCGGATACGTCCGGCCGTGTCGTAGTGCGAGCCGTGGCAGGGGCAGAACCAGCCGCCGAAGTCTCCGGACTGGCCGAGCGGCACGCAGCCAAGATGCGTGCACGAGCCGATCATGACGATCCAGTTTTCCTTGCCCTCGCCGGCCGAGCGCGAGAGGTCGTCGGCTGGCGCGTCGGTTCCGAGGTTTTCGTTGCGCGCCAGCGGATCCTTGAGTTCCGACACAGGCACTTCACGCGCTTCCTCGATTTCCGTCTCGGTGCGGTTGCGGATGAAGACGGGCTTGCCGCGCCACTTGGCGGTCACCGACATGCCCGGCTCGATGGCGGAGACGTCGACGTCGACGGTGGCAAGCGCCAGCGTCGAGGCATCGGGGCGCATCTGGTCGATGAACGGCCATACGGCCGCGCCGGCCCCAACCACGCCTGCCATGCCGGTGGCGATGTAAAGAAAATCGCGGCGGTTATGATCGGTCGCTTCGTTCGCGCTCACGGGCACAGGGTCCTTTCGCCTCATTGTCGCCGGAAGAAACCCGCATGACCTTTTCGGTCGTCCCGCTCACCACCTCGTCATATGCACTGGCGGCTGGCGACGGCTGGCGGATTCCCCCTGCATTTGGCGATGGTTTCTATGCGCGCCTTCCGCGATTGTCCAGTATCACGAGCGCGCGGGGGCAGATTGTCGCGGGGCGTGTGGACGCAGGCGGCAACACCAGCTTATGCAAGGCGCCGTGTTGCGGCGGAAGTGAACGAGGGGAGGTTTCATGCACAGTATTATCGACCGGTCCGAATGGGCGGAGGAACCGGACAAGTGGCTCGGCGAGGTCCAGCTTGGCGCGCATGGCGGCAATCTATGCCTCATCTTCAACCTGATGGGGCCAGGCCAAGGGCCAAGGTTGCACAAGCATCCCTACCCCGAAACCTTCATCATCCGAGCAGGCCGGGCATTGTTCACCGTCGGTGACGAGACAGTCGAGGCAGGGCCGGGAAAGATCGTGGTGGTGCCGGCGGACACGCCCCACAAATTCATCAATCCAGGCCCCGATGTGCTCGAGACCATCGACATCCACGAACGCGGGAGCTTTATCACCGAGTGGCTTGAGTAACCGCGCTCAGGACGCGCCCAGCCTTGCAAGCACCTCGCGCGGAATCTGATATTCGCGGATCGCGTCGTGATGCCGCCGCAACCCGCACAGCTCACGCTGGATGAAGTAGGCGTAGACCGCCTCGGCCGCATCCTTCAGCAAAGCATTACGCGTGGGCGATGCCTGCTCCGCTTCTGCGAGCTGGTGCAGAGCGCGCTTGACCCTGTCCCCGGCGCGCCCGAGCGAAGCCGCCTTCTCCGCCGCGATCTCGTGATCCAGCGGATTGGCGGCATCGCCAACCTGCCCGCCCCCGCCGGAAAGCGCGGAGGCCGTGTAGCGCGATGGCGGTCGCAGCGACAACCGATCACTCCGCCGCGAGGCTGGAGGCAAGGAAACCGCCGGACTGGCGTTTCCAGAGCTGAGCGTAGAGCCCGTCGCGGGCGATCAGCTCGTCATGTGTGCCCTGCTCCACGATCCTGCCCTCGTCGATGACGACGAGCCGGTCGAGCGCGGCGATGGTCGACAGCCGGTGTGCGACCGCTACCACAGTCTTGCCCTCCATCAGCCGGTAGAGATTCTCCTGAATCGCGGCCTCGATTTCCGAATCGAGAGCCGAGGTCGCCTCGTCCAGGATCAGGATCGGCGCGTCCTTGAGCATCATCCGGGCAATCGCGATTCGCTGCCGCTGGCCGCCGGACAGCTTGACGCCGCGCTCGCCGACATGGGCGTCGTAGCCCATCCTGCCCTTCGGATCGCTGACGCCGACGATGAAGTCGTGCGCCGCGGCACGCTTCGCAGCCTCGACGATCTCGGCATCGCTCGCGCCGGGCTTGCCGTAGGCGATGTTGTCGCGGATGGAGCGGTGCATCAGCAGCGGATCCTGCGCCACAACGCCGAACTGCGCACGCAGCGAAGCCTGCGTCACCGAGCGGATGTCCGTACCGTCGAGCAGGATGCGCCCACCTTCCACGTCGAACAGGCGGAGCACAAGGTTGACGATCGTCGTCTTGCCGGCGCCGGACGGACCCACCAGCGCCACCCGCTCACCCGGCTTCACATGCAGGTCGAGGTGTTCGATGACACCGGCATCTTTCCCCTTACTATCCTTGCCGTAGTTGAAGGTGACGTCTTCGAATTTCATGTCGCCGCCAACGCGCGACATCACGGCGGCATCGGGTGCGTCGCGCAGCTCGGGCCGCACCGAGATCGTGCCGGTGGCGTCCTGCACGGTGGCGAACGATCGGATCAGCCCGTTGATGTTGAACATCATGTAGCCGGACATCTGGTTGAGCCGGAAGACCAGCCCCATCGCGGCTGCAATCTCGCCGGTTGTGGCGCTGCCCGCCATCCAGCCGCGCAGCGCGAGCATGAACACGGCCGCCATCATGAACCCGTTGAGGATGGCGACGGCTGAGCGAACGCTGGTGATGGCGCGGGTCAGGCGTTTCACCGCTCCCAGATAGCGGTCCATGCCGTCGCGCACGTAGTCGTTCTCGCGATGGCCGCTGTCGAACAGCTTGACCGCCATGATGTTGGTGAAAGCATCGACAAGGCGCCCGTTCAGGATGGAGCGCTCGTCGGCGGTCCTGCGGCCGGCCGCCCGTAGTGGCGGCAGCAGCCACCACGCAGTTGCGCAATAGGCGACGAGCCAGACGGCAAGCACCAGCCCCATCGCCGGATCGAGCAGCACCAGAATGGTGCCCGCCAGCACGAGGAACGACAGGAAGCTCCACATCGTCTGCAGCGACGACACGATGAAGTCGCCGGTCGCCTCGCCGCCCTGCAATATCTTGGTTGCGATACGGCCGGCGAAATCGTTCTGATAGAAGGAATAGGGCTGCTCGATGACGCGGCGGAACGACTGCCAGCGCACGAGCTGGTAGAACGACGGCACGATCACCTGCTGCTCGACGATCGCATTGGCGACCATCACCGCCGCGCGCACCACCAGCACCAGCACCAGAAAGGCCGTGATCTCCCACCAGTGGTCGGCGAGAAGCCGCGCCGGCGAGGAGGTTTCCAGCAGGTCGATCAGCCACCCCAGCGACCAGTAGAGCGCTGCATCAACCGCGCCCGACAGGCCGCCCACGATGAGTAGAAGGACGAACGGCCCCTTCGCCTGGCGCGCAAAGAACAGGATGAACTGCCACGCATCGCGCGGCAGCACGTCCCGTTCCGTATCCGCGAAGGGCTCGATGACGCCCTCCGCCTTGCGCCAGATGCGCTCGGCGAAGCCGTCATCCCTGCGTTCGTCCACCTGGCTCATTCGGCCGCGATTTCCTTTTCCGGCTCGGTGGCGGGTTCGTCATGCAGCAGGAATCCGCCCGACTGCCTCTGCCATAACTGGGCATAAAGCCCTTCCTTGGCAATCAGTTCGTCGTGCGTTCCTTCTTCGATGACGCGGCCCTTGTCCATCACGACCAGCCTGTCCATCGCGGCGATGGTGGAGAGCCGGTGCGCGATGGCGATCACCGTCTTGCCCTCCATCAGGCGATAGAGATTCTCCTGGATTGCGGCCTCGACCTCCGAGTCGAGCGCCGATGTCGCCTCGTCGAGGATCAGGATCGGCGCGTCCTTGAGCATGACGCGTGCGATCGCGATGCGCTGCCGCTGGCCGCCCGAAAGCTTGACGCCACGTTCGCCGACATGGGCGTCGAGCCCCCTGCGGCCCTTGGGGTCGCTGAGCCCGCCGATGAACTCCAGCGCCTCGGCGCGCCGTGCCGCCTCGACCACCATGTCTTCCGTCGCATCGGGGCGACCGTAGAGGATGTTGTCGCGAACCGAGCGGTGCAGCAGCGACGTATCCTGCGTGACGACGCCGATATGGGCGCGCAGGCTGTCCTGTTGGACTGCGGCGATGTTCTGGCCGTCGATCGTCACCTTGCCGCCCTCGATGTCGTAGAAACGCAGCAGGATGTTGACCAGCGTCGACTTTCCGGCGCCCGATCGGCCGACGATGCCGACCTTCTCGCCAGGCCGAATGGTAAGCGACAGGTCCTCGATCACGCCCTTCTGCTTGCCGTAGTGGAAGCGGACATGATCGAACCCGATCTCGCCCTTCTCGACGACGATCTCGTTGGCGCCGGCGCGGTCGTCGACCAGGCGCGGCAGCGAGATCGAGCGTATGCCGTCCTGCACCGTGCCGATGTTCTCAAACAGGCCGGAAACCTCCCACATGATCCACTGCGACATGCCCCAAAGGCGCAGCACGAGGCCAAGCGCCACGGCGACCGCGCCGATCGACACCGCCTGACCCAGCCACAGCCAGATCGAAATCGCGGCCACGGCCGCCAGAAGCAGCGAGTTGAGGAAATAGAGCGTGCCATAAAGGCTCGTCACCAGCCGCATCATCCGGTGGACGGTCTCGAGGAAATCGCTCATTCCTTCGCGCGCAAAGGCGGCCTCGCGCCTTGCGTGGCTGAACAGTTTCACCGTCTGGATGTTGGAATAGCTGTCCACCACGCGGCCGGTCATGATCGCGCGTGCGTCGGCCTGCTGCTCCGAAACCTTGCCGAGGCGGGGTACGAAGTAGCGCAGCAGGCCCAGATAGGCGACCAGCCACACCGCCAGCGGCATCGCAAGCCGCCAGTCGGCCGACCCCACGAGAAACAGCACGCCGAGGAAATAGACGATGACGTAGTTGAGCACGTCGATCAGCTTGATGACACATTCGCGCACGGCAAGCGCCGTCTGCATCAGCTTGGTGGCGATGCGCCCGGCAAACTCGTCCTGATAGAACGTCATCGACTGCTTCAGCAGATAGCGATGCACCTGCCAGCGAATTCGCATCGGGAAGTTGCCAAACAGCGACTGGTGGTTGAGCCAGGAATTGACGAGCACGATGAATGGCAGCGCCACCAGCACGACGAACGCCATGCCGGCGAGCTTCCAGCCTTCCGTCTGCAGGAACGTCTCGCGGTTCTGCGCGGAAAGCCAGTCGACGATGTTGCCGAGGAAGCCGAACATCCAAACCTCGGTCAGCGCGATGATCGAGGTGAGGATCGCGGAGATGACGATCAGCGGCCAGGAACCCTTGGTGTAGTGGATGCAGAAGGCGACGAGCGTCTTCGGCGGTTCCACCGGCTCTTCCGGCGGAAACGGGTTCAGGAGGGATTCGAAGAAGCGGTACATGATGAAATCTTCTCTGTGCTCAATTCTATTTGTGCCCGCTGCGCGGGCCAATATGTGCTGCGCGTGGCGCGCCTTTGTTAGAGAACGCCGGCTTCCCGGCTTTCGCGTTCTGCGCAGGCTCCCGCTCTCTCCTGTATGACGAAGCAGGAAGATGGGCCCCGACCGGCCCGCCGCCAAGCGCGCGCTCGAAAGCTGCTGACAACCGGCTGTCAGCAACGGGCAACGTGCCTGTCTTCATCGGTGGCAGCGCCATCGCGGAGTGTTTCGGGTCACCGTGTTTTCCTGCGGCCATGGTGCGTTTTCCTCTTATGGGACTGACAGGCTGACGGCGCTAGGCCGCCAGCCTCTCATGGTCTTCTTGCTGTGCCGGCGCCCAGTCGCTTCCCGGCTGGTCGCAGGCATCTTCCGCTGCTGGATCACCGGCCGGGTCGGAGCGGCGGAAGCGGGCGAAAAGCCGCCCCAGCAGCGACGGGCGCAACGGCGCGCGGAACTCCGGCACATCGGGCAGCAGGCCGCGATGCGGCCGCTGACGCGGCGCGGGAGCACCCGGCCCCAGCACGAGCAGCGCCCAGGCATGTTGCCGGGCATCATGGATGGAGTGCGGCCCCGAACGGGCGCGCGGATACAAGGTACGCATGGCGAAAATCCTCAAGGATCGGAACTGGCGATCCGGCGGAAGTCGCGTCGATGCTGGCTAATCTGGGAAAAAGCGTCGAACCGAATCCGCCGTCAGGCGATAAGCCCACGGATGGGGCGAATGGCGTCTATGAGCATCATGCAATCCATTTGACTCCCCCTCGGTTCGAGTTGACGATGACAGCCCTATAGACCCGTTCCTCGCGACTGGCTAGTTCGAAGCTGACGTTACGGAGCCGCGCCGGAGCAACTGTTGCATTCCGGCTACTATTTAGAAGACCACGATATTGCCTTCCACTGCCCCGCACGACCTGCACATCGCGCTCTATCAGCCCGACATTCCCGGCAATGCCGGCGCCATCCTTCGCATGGCCGCATGCCTGGACCTCGCCGTCGACATCATAGAGCCGGCCGGCTTCGACATGTCGGACAGGGCGCTCAAACGTGCGGGCATGGACTATCTGGAGATGGCCGCCCTGACCCGTCACGTCTCCTGGGAAAGCTTCGAGGCCTGGCGGACCGGGCAAGGCCGCCGGCTGGTGCTTTTCAGCACGAAGGCTGTCGCCCCCTACACCGGCTTTGCCTTCGCACCCGGCGACATTCTGCTCTTCGGGCGCGAATCGGCCGGGGTACCAGACCGTGTGCACGATGCTGTCGATACGCGGCTGACGATCCCAATGCGTACCGGCGCCCGCAGCCTCAACCTCGCGCTTTCGGCGGCCATGGCTGCCGGCGAAGCGATCCGCCAGACGCGCTGACCGCGTCGGCAAGCGTGCATTTTCAGAAGCAGTTCGGGCCATCGATTCATCCTTCTACGTCCATCGAAGGATGATTTCATACAACCTCAACAATAGTTTAGGTCAAGCGCGTCCCGCCATTTTTTGCTCAGCGGCCCAGCCCCATCCTGGCGAGCAACCGGTCGCGCTTGATGAACTGGTGATAGATCGCGGCAGCCACATGCAGCAGGACCAACGCGATTAGCAATGTGCCGCCGATGCCGTGCGGCGCGCGCGGCGGATAGGCATGGAAATCCGGCAACGGTGCCTGAGATGCGCCTGCCAGAATGTCGCCGGCGCCGGAAAGCAGCACCATGCCGACGCCGCTCGCGCCCATGCCGATGATGACGACATAGAAAAGCGCGTGGACGACGTGAGCAGCCCGCGCCTGCCAGCGCGGCGTGCCAGTCGGGTCCGCCGGTTTCTTGTCAGCCAGCCACCACCAGAAAAGCCTGAGAAGTGTCAACGCCAGCACCGAGACCCCCATCACGGCATGGATTCGCAACAGCGCCAGCTTCGCCTCAGGGTCATTCATGTCCGCGGCCCGCAGACCTGACACCAGCATGCCGATCAAGGCTACGGCCGTGACCCAGTGCATAGCCACCGCAACGGCACCATAGCGGTGAGTGCTGCTTTTCCATCGCATGACCTGTCTCCTTGCCAGCTCGCCTGCCCGCTGGTTATATAGCATGCAATGTATATAGATAGCAAGCTATGCAAAAACGATTCGAGCGAACCAGATCCTCGGGCTACATGACCAATTGGGCGGCACGCCTCTTTGCCCGGGCCATAGACCGCAGGCTGAAAGAGTTCGGCGTGTCCTCGGGCCAGATGCCGGTCTTCTTTGCGCTGGGCGACGGCGCAGCGCTCAGCCAGAAGGCGCTCGCCGCCATCGCATCCATCGAGCAGCCTACGATGGCCGCCACACTGTCCCGCATGCAACGCGATGGGTTGATAGAGCGGCGACCCGACCCAAGGGACGGGCGCAGCCAGTTAGTGGCGTTGACGCCGGAGGCGATGGAAAAGGCGCTGAAGGTCAAGGAGGCAGGAATGTCGGTCAACGCGGTCGCGCTTGCCGACCTGACGGAGACCGAACGGGAGCAGTTCCTGGAACTGCTCGGCAAGGTCATCACCTCGCTGGAAAAGATGCTCGAAGACTAGTCGGGCCGGTCAGTCGGCCGTTGGCAGCCTGCGGATCGTGAATTCGATCACGTCGTCGGGGCGCTCGCACCAGCTCTCGATTTCAGTCCAGTAGGCCTGCTTCGGCCAGCGGTCGAACCACTCGCGCGCCTTATCGCGCGCGGCCTGACGCGGCAGCATGAAGGTCTCGCGGATGAAGCCGTCGCGTACCTTGCGGCCGGTCTCGGCGCGGCGCCTGTCGAGGCTGCGCTTGAGACTGTCGAGCGGCGGTCTTGCGGGAACGCGCACCGGTATCTCCCGGAAATTCCTTGACCCTCACCGGCAACAGATTAGGGATCGCCGCGAGACTTTACGAGTCCTTTTGATTGGCTCCGCTGCCGCCAGGCCGGAGCTCGATGGAGACATTGAATGCAGCGTCCAGAGTTGCCGGCAGGCTTGCCGGACGGAATCGAGGAGAAGAAGGCAGCCGCGAAGGCTTGGTTCGAGGAACTGCGCGACCGCATCTGCGACACCTTTGAAAAGATCGAGGACGATCTGACCGGACCGCAGTCGGGCTGGTCGCCCGGCCGCTTCGAGCGCACGCCGTGGGAGCGCGATGGCGGCCCCAGTGGGAACAAAGGGGGTGGCGGCGGCGTCATGTCGATGATGTATGGCCGCGTCTTCGAGAAGGTCGGCGTGCATGTCTCCACGGTTCACGGCGAGTTCTCGCCGGAGTTCCGCAGCCAGATTCCGGGGGCGGAGGAAGACCCGCGCTTCTGGGCTTCAGGCATTTCGCTGATCGCGCACCCGCAGAACCCCAACGTGCCGGCGGTTCACATGAACACGCGCATGGTCGTGACGACCCGCCAGTGGTTCGGCGGCGGCGCCGACCTGACCCCCGTGCTCGACCGGCGCCGCGTCCAGGACGACCCGGATACGGTGGCCTTTCACAAGTCGATGAAATTCATCTGCGACAAGCATGCCGCAGTCGCCGACCATCAAAAATTCAAGGAATGGTGCGACGAGTATTTCTTCCTGCCCCACCGCAACGAGCCGCGCGGCGTAGGCGGCATCTTCTACGACTGGCTGAAGAGCCCCGAAGACAAGGGCGGCTGGGACGCCGATTTCCGCTTTACACAGGATGTCGGCCGCACCTTCCAGATTGTCTACAACCACATCGTAAGGCGCAATTTCAACGACAACTGGACCGAGGCCGATCGTGAGGAGCAACTCATACGGCGCGGCCGCTATGTCGAGTTCAACCTGCTCTATGATCGCGGCACAATCTTCGGCCTCAAGACCGGCGGCAATGTCGACTCGATCCTGTCGAGCCTGCCGCCGGAAGTGAAGTGGCCATAGAGGAAAGCACACACCCGGCGTCATCCCGGCCGACCGAGCGTAGCGAGGAAGAGTCGGGACCCATTGGTCCGGAAATCGTGTGACGCGGCCCTCTTCCGGAGGTGGTGCGCAGCCATTGCCGCGAGTCGTGACTGTCGTTGCCGCCGCGCGAACCCGCGACCCGGCCGCGCCTCTCAATGGGTCCCGGCTCTGCGGTCGCTCCGCTCCCTTGGCCGGGATGACGGCGGAGAGGTTGTGGCTCCATCTTCGGCGCCGGCGATTGACAGGCGTCGGCGATTTGCGGGCACATCCATGAAGACGTCATCCCGGCCGACCGAGCGTAGCGAGGAAGAGTCGGGACCCATTGGTCCGGAAATCGTGTGGCGCGGCCCTCTTCCGGAGATCGCGCGCAGCCATTGCCGCGAGTCGTGACTGTCGTTGCCGCCGCGCGAACCCGCGACCCGGCCGTGCTGATCAATGGGTCCCGGATAGCCTCGCTGCGCTTCGGCTTCCGGGATGACATGAAGAGGTAGCGGCGCTTCCCTTGGCCGGGATGACACGGTGGTTGCAATGTCAGCAACCGCCTTCAACGAGCCTCCGTGGCAGCGATGCGTGTCCGATGGGCAGGTCGCCGAGTTCGGCCTGGCTCATGCTGCGCAGGGCGGGATGAGCAAGCGGGTCCATCCGCCACTGTTCGGCTTCGGAGAGGTCGCAGCGATCTAGGACGCGACTGGCAACGTTAAAGAGAAACTGGAGCATTTGAGCCTCCTGTGAACCTGATCTGGCGTCACAGTCTCATGGACAGCCAACGCCTGCTATGGAGTTTGCGTGCGGCTTGGTATAGATAATCTATATGAAGGAACTGAACCGGGTTCATCTCAACGGACTGCGCGCGCTGGAGGCGGTGGGGCGTCTGGGGACGCTCCAGAAGGCCGCCGAGGAACTCGGCGTTTCAGTCGGCGCTGTCAGCCAGCAGGTGCTGAAGTCGGAAGCCCAGCTTGGCCGAACGGTATTCGACCGGTCCGGACGCGGCCTTGCGCCAACGGAATTCGGCGCCGCGTTCCTCGCACGGCTGACCGCCGGCTTTCTTGCCCTCGATGAGGCCGTTGCGTCGTCCCGCAGTCATGCCGAATCGATCCTCACAATCTCGGTCGCCCCGGTCTTCGCGTCGAAATGGCTCGTACCCCGGCTCAACGCCTTTTCGAGGCTCGTCCCCGACATCATCGTGCGCATCGATGCATCGACGACACTCATCAATCCGGACACGTCCGATGTCGACATCGCCATTCGTGTCGGGGACGGAACCTGGCCCGGCGTGAAGACGGACTATCTGCTGCCGCAGGAAGTATTCCCCGTATGCGCGCCGGAACTTGCCAGGACGCTACGCGAACCCCGCGATCTGCTGCATGCCCCGATAGTGCGCGATGCGCATTCGACCCTTAGCTGGAACGTGTGGCTGTCCAGATTCGGCATGGACGAAAGTCAGCTTGGCGACGGCCATTCCTTCACCGACGCGGCCCTGTGTCTCGATGCCTGCATCGCCGGACAGGGTGTCATGCTCGCCTGGCAGACGCTCGCCCACTATGCGCTGTCGGTCGGGCAGGTCGTTGCCCCCTTCCCCGAGCGCGCAACGACCGGCCTCGGCTATTATCTCGTGTCGTCAGCGACTCGCAGCGACCCGTCCAAGGTGACCCGATTCCGCCGCTGGATTAAGTCCGAGATCGCCGAAGACTTCGAAACAAAACCCGCCGAACTGGCCGGAAAAACGAAAACGCCCCGCTGATGCATCGGCGCAACAGCGACCACCCAAGTATTTGAAAAAACTCTGTTTTTAAGAAGCCCGAACAGGCCCGAACGTCCCGTTCAAGGCTGTTTTCGCCCGATCCGCAGCCCGGCCAACATCTCACGCCAGATGACAGGCTGAAACAAATACGTTAGACATCATACCGGCTTGGGGAGAGGCGGACCGCTGGGGGGCGGCCGCCTTTCGGGCGCGGGCCGGCCGGCAGCGGTCGGACCCCCTCGCACTTTCTGTTTACGGTAAAGTTTCTGTAAAACTTTAAAGATCAGGATCGCATCATGGCTCCTGCACGCACCCTCACGCTTGCCTCGATTCTGGCCCTTGCGGCGACTACACTCCCCCTCCACGCAACGGAAGGGGTAGTGACAACCGCCATGCTGCAACAGGCAGCCGTATCGGTCGACGAGGTCACCCGGCTTCCCGCTTTCGTGCATCGCATGTTCCGTCCGGAGAAGCCGAGCGACCGCACCATTATCATGCTGCACGGCTCGGGCGGCGACGAGACGACGCTTGCCTCGCTCGCCTCGACCATCGCGCCTGACGCGACGTTGATCGGCGTTCGCGGGAGGGTAGTGCAGGATGGCGTCAAGCGCTGGTACAAACGCATCTCGCCGACGCAGTTCGATCAGGAGGACGTGCGCAAGGAAGCAGCGGCGTTTGTCGATTTCCTGAAGGACATGGCCGCCGAGCAGAAGCTCGACCTGTCGAAGGTCACATTCCTCGGCTATTCCAATGGCGCGAACCTGATTGCTGCCCTGACACAGCTTTATCCGGGCATCGTCCGAAGCGCGGTTCTGTTGCGCCCGATGCCGGTATTGGGCGAGACGCCAAAGGTCGACCTGTCGGATTCACGCTTCCTGACGATCGCCGGCGCGGACGACAAGCTGTATTCCCCTTTCGCGCAGGCGCTCGAAAGCCAGTTGCTGAACTGCGGCGCAAGCGTGGAAGCGCGCATGATCCATTCGGGCCACGCGATCGGCGAAGA
Organism: Aquamicrobium sp.; assembly: GCA_019739225.1. Classification (GTDB taxonomy): domain Bacteria; phylum Pseudomonadota; class Alphaproteobacteria; order Rhizobiales; family Rhizobiaceae; genus Aerobium. Next base: position 388,080 of record JAHHDT010000007.1, on the reverse strand, counting down.
AGATGCGAAGATCGCTGCCGAATGGCTGGGCAGCGCCTCGAAATAGGCAAACATTTCAGCAACCGGATACCGGCCTTCCGTGTTATCCTTTGACACCGTGAGCAAACGGACAAGAAGGAGAAGAACGATGAAGGAATTTCATTGCGGCTCACTCGTCCCCGGTTGTGACTGGCACACGCGACACCCGGAAGAAGCCGAGGTCATGCGCCGCGCGATCGAGCACATGCGTGAAACCCACGGCGAAACAGTCATTCGCGAAACCATGGTCGAGGCAATCCGCTCGCGCATCGAGACGAAGCGCGACGCCGCCTGACTATTCATCCAGCATTTCAAGGCTTTGCGACGCACTTCTCGTGCGTCGCAACTGTGATTCGATAGTCAGCAGATGGGTGCTGCACTGTGGGCTTAAGGCTGCCCATCACGCGCCCTATCGATGAGCTTTTCGCGATCCAACGAGAACCCGGAGTCGATCCAAGCGTCCTCGAGTGTGCGCAGCGTCACGCCGACACCAGGGCCCGGCTGTATGCCGAGCGCTGTAAGGTCGTTGCCGTTTATCGGAAAAGCCGGCTTTTGCCAGGTTTCGAGAAAACGCAGGAGCCTTGCGTTCCCTCCTGCCTCTATCAGCGCGCCGTCATCCTGCGCTGCCCTTGCACGGGCCGAGGCCAGCGCCAGCCGTAGCCGGTCGCGCAACCCGCCCACATCGCCGCGATAGGCAACCTTCGCCATCGCCGCTTTACTGGTGGCGTGATGCACGGGGCTGGCCCCTGCCCAGGCGCCGAGCCGCTGCGCCTCAGCGTTCGACATCTTCAGGCGTTCGGCCATCGCCGACACACGCGCTTCGTCTGGCGGGATGATCGCCGCCAGCCGCAGCATGGGATCGGCCTGCCAACCAAGATCGCGTTCGGCAGCGACGAGGCCGTGGATCGCGTCAATGCCCCATTTCTCGCTTTCCGGCAGGATCGCGGTCAGAACGCCCGATTGACGCATCCACAACAGCGCGCGCGATGGATCAGGCGCGGCGAGAAGCTTCCTGAGCTCGCTCCACACCCGCTCCGCCGAAAGCCGCGCGAGGCCGTCCTTGAGCCGCGCGCAGGCGCGAATGCCGTCCGCATCCGGCCGCCCCGCGCCATACCAGGCGAAGAAGCGGAAGAAGCGCAGGATGCGAAGATAGTCCTCACGGATCCGCGTCTCCGCGTCTCCGATGAAACGCAGCGTCCGCGTGTCCAGATCGGCAAGCCCTCCGACCAGATCCACCACATCGCCCTGCGCGGTCGCGTAAAGCGCGTTGATGGTGAAATCGCGCCTTTCGGCATCGCGTTTCCAGTCGCGGCCGAAGACGACGCGCGCGCGCCTGCCATCTGTCTCCACGTCGTCGCGCAGCGTCGTCACCTCATAGGCGTGGCCGTCGGCGATGACGGTTATCGTGCCATGCTCCTTGCCTGTGGGCACGGTCTTGAATCCGGCCGCCGCCGCACGACGCTCCGTTTCGTCCGGCACGTTTGTCGTGGCGATGTCTATGTCGGTTACGGACTGCCCCAGCAGCGTATTGCGGACCGCGCCGCCGGCCACGCGCGCCTCCTCGCCATCTTCCGACAGCACGGACAGCAACCGCTGCAGGCTGTCGTCCTGCAACCAGCCAGCCCGGTCTGCGATCGATGCACCGCTCACGTGTAGAGCCTTTCGTAGAGCGTGCGGATGATGCCCGCGGTCACGCCCCAGATATACCGCTCGCCGAAGGGCATCGTGTAGAAGAAGCGTTCCTTGTCCTGCCACATACGGCTCTCGCGGTTGTGGTTGGCGGGATTCATCAGGAAGGACAGCGGCACCTCAAAGGCGTCGTCCACCTCGTCTTCGTTGAGCGTGAGCAGGAAGCCCGGCTTCACCACCGAAAGTACCGGCGCGATGCGGAAACCGCTGCCCGACACATAATCCGGCATGCGCCCGACGACATCGATGAAATCCGTGCCGAGGCCGATTTCCTCCTCGGTTTCGCGCAATGCGGCAAATTCGGGTGTGGGGTCGGTCGGGTCGATGCGGCCGCCCGGAAAGGCCACCTGGCCGGAATGGCTGCGCAGCTTCTCGGTGCGTTTGGTCAGGATGACGCTTGCCTCGTCGCCCCGATCGACCACCGGAATGAGCACCGCCGCATCGCGAAGCTTGGCATTCGCGAAAAGCGCCTTGAGATCCGGATTCAGGCTGTGGTCGCCATAATCGGTGTCGTGGTGCGGCGCCTGCTCGCCAGCGGCGCGGCGGCGGAAATCCTCCGCCGAGAATGTCCCGATCGTCGAGGCGTCCATCGTCACGCGCTGAGCCTTTTCAGCGTGTCGGCCGGCATGATGGGGAACACCGCACCTTTGGAGCGCACTGCGAACATCGTCCGTCCGTCAACGTCGATTTCCTCACCAAGCTCCGCCAGCTCGTACATCACCGGCCGCGCGACCAGCGCTTCCAGCCGCCCGCGCACCAGAAGGTAGGGCTTCAGCCCATCGGTTCCCTCCTCGTCGACGAAGCGGAGCGGATTGTCGGGGCCAGCCTCGACCACGTCGCCGACATTGGTGCGGAAGGTCAGCACCTGCGCGCTTCCCTCACCACTTGCGTCAACCTCCACCGCCACGAAGGGCGCATCCTCGACGCGGATACCCACCTTCTCGACGGGCGTGACGAGATAGGTTTTGCCGTCGTCATCCTTGCGCAGCACGGTCGAAAAGAGCTGCACCAGCGGCATCCGGCCGATCGGCGTGCCGAGGTAGAACCAGGTGCCGTCGCGCTTGATCTCCATGTCGAGATCGCCGCAGAAAGGCGGATTCCAGCGCTCGACCGGCGGAAGCCCCTTTCCAGCCCGCGCTGCGCGCCCGATCAGCGCCTCCAGTCCGGCGGTGTCGGTGGCCTCGCCGAGGCCCGGAGCGTCATTATCTGTGCGTATAGCCATCGTCACGAAATAGTCACTGTTGTTCCGCTTGTCAGCCTTGTTGCGTGTTTTAAGTTCAACCAAGCCGCACCGCCAAGGGCGATGCCGAGTCGCAAAAGACAAGGAACCGGACGCTTATGAGCGTGACGATCAAGGAACCCGCCCTCAGCGAGACCCAGATGGTTGCCCAGGCGGAGGCAGCGCTCGCAGACATTTCCAAGGTGCGCGACGCGGTCGGCAAGGTAATTTTCGGCCAGGAAAGCGTGGTCGAGCGAACGATGGTGGCACTGCTCGCAGGCGGCCACGCATTGCTCGTTGGCGTGCCCGGCCTGGCGAAGACCAAGCTGGTCGAGACGCTGGGCGTGGTGCTTGGCCTGGACGGCCGCCGCATCCAGTTCACGCCGGACCTGATGCCGTCCGACATCATCGGCTCGGAAGTGATGGACCAGGACGAAAAGGGCACCCGGTCCTTCCGTTTCATCCGCGGACCGATCTTCGCCCAGCTCCTCATGGCCGACGAGATCAACCGCGCCTCGCCGCGCACGCAGTCGGCGCTGCTCCAGTCGATGCAGGAATACCATGTGACCGTGGCCGGCCAACGTCACGACCTGCCGGCTCCGTTCCATGTGCTCGCGACACAGAACCCGCTCGAGCAGGAAGGCACCTACCCGCTGCCGGAAGCGCAGCTCGACCGGTTCCTGATGCAGGTCGACATCCTCTACCCCGAGCTGGCCGCCGAGCGGCGCATCCTGCTGGAAACGACAGGCGTCGAGGATGCGACTGCCGAAAACGTTCTTTCGGCGACGCGCCTCCGGGAAATCCAGACGTTGATCCGGCGCATGCCGGTTCCTGAAAGCGTGGTGGAGGCGATCCTCTCGCTGGTGCGCTCCGCGCGGCCGGGACAGGGCAATGCCGAGACCGACAAGCACGTTTCCTGGGGCCCCGGCCCACGTGCCAGCCAGGCCCTCACATTGTGCGCCCGCGCTCGCGCCCTGTTCGACGGGCGGCTTGCACCGTCGATCGACGATGTGCGCGCGCTGGCTGAACCCGTGCTCCAGCACCGCATGGCGCTTACCTTCGCGGCCCGCGCCGAAGGCATGAGCGTGCGCGACGTCGTGGCCAAGCTGGCGAAAGCGGCCGGCTGATGGCACGCGTCGGCGAGGCCGCACCCCCGGTCGCGGCTCGCGACGCCCTCGCCCGCGCCCGACTGCGCGCTTCGCTGGTGCCCGACCTGCTGGTCGAGGCCCGCCGCGTCGTCAATACCGTCATCGCCGGTTGGCATGGCCGCCGCAAACGCGGCATCGGCGAGAATTTCTGGCAGTTCCGCCCCTATGTCGAAGGCGAGACGATGTCGCGCATCGACTGGCGGCGTTCCGCCCGCGACGACCATATCTACGTCCGCGACAAGGAATGGGAGGCTGCTCACACCGTTTGGCTTTGGGCCGACCCCTCGCCGTCCATGCTCTACCAGTCGCGCGGTGCTTCGGTGTCCAAGGAATCGCGTGCGCTCGTCCTGATTCTGGCCTTGGCGGAACTGCTCTCGCGCAGCGGCGAGCGCATCGCATGGCCGGGTCTCAGCGATCCGTTCACGGCGCGTAACGGCGCCGAACGGCTGGCCTCCTACCTGCTTCACGCCGGCGAGTTGCCTGCGCGGCCCAATCTTTCGCAGTTGCGCCGGTTCAGCGACATCGTCGTTGCCGGCGATTTTCTCGATCCGGTCGAAGAAACGTTTGAATGGCTCGATCCGCTGGCCCAGCGAGGCGTGCGCGCGCATCTGATCGAGATCAGCGATCCGGCCGAAGAAAGCTTTCCCTATTCCGGCCGCACCGAATTCACCGATCCTGAAACCGGCCAGAAGCTGACGGCCGGCCGCGCCGAAACGCTCGCGGAGGACTACCGCCGGCTCTACACGGCGCGCCGGCAGGAACTTGCAAGCCGCTGCGCCAAGCTCGGCTGGAGCTACACGGTCAACCATACGGATCGGCTCGCCTCGGACGCGCTGGTCAAGGTTCACATGGCGATGACCGCCGATGTCGGGCATGGAGGCCGCTGATGGGTTGGCTCCCGATTTCGTTCGGCTTTCCCGCCATTCTGTTCGGGCTTCTCGCCCTGCCCGTGATCTGGTGGCTGCTGCGCCTGACGCCGCCGAAGCCGCAGACCGAGACCTTCCCGCCTCTGCGCATCCTCGCGCGCGTGATGCGCAAGGAGGAAACGCCGCACCAGAGCCCGTGGTGGCTGACACTGTTGCGGCTGCTGATGGCGGCGCTGGTGATCTTCGCGCTCGCAGACCCGGTCTTCAACGCCCGCGAGGCAACGCCGGCAAGCGGTGGCGCGACCGCGATCGTGATCGACAATGGCTGGGCGAGCGCGCCCGACTGGGAGGTTCGCGTCGCCACCGCCGAGCGCCTGATCGACGACGCGAACGATGCCGGGCAGCCGGTCGTCCTCGCGTTCACCGCCGAGCAGACCAACACGGAGATCGGCCCGTTCGATGCCGCCACGGCGCGTGAGCGGCTCGCGGCTGCCGAGCCGCGCCCGGTGCCGGTCGACCGGCCCGCAATGTTCACGCGCGTGGCGCAGGCGCTGGAGGCCGTGCCGGACGCGACCGTAGCCATGCTGTCGGACGGGCTCGCGACCGATGGCGACGAAGCCGCATTCGAAGCGCTGCTTGCAGGCAGCGCGGGCCAACTCGTCTGGATCGAACCGAACGAACTGGCCATGATCGGCGTACGCGAAAGCGACAACCTCGCCGACGCCTTCACGTTCAGCGCCGTGCGCAGCACGACCGACGCGTTGCCGCGCCAGGCGACGGCAGCCGCGTTCGACGATCGCGGCCGCCGCATCGCCGAGACGACACTGTCCTTCGGCGCTGGAGAAACCGAGGCACAGGGACAGTTCCGCGTGCCGTTCGAACTGCGCAACGACTTCGTTTCGATTGCCGTCGACGGGCAGAACCAAGCCGCGTCGGTCTATCTGCTCGATGAAAATTCCCGCCGGCGCCGCGTCGGCCTGATTTCGCAGGCCGAAGCCGACGCCGCGCAGCCACTTCTGTCGCCGCTCTACTACATCCGCCGTGCGCTGGAACCGTTTTCCGATCTGGTCGAACCATCGAGCACCGACCTCAATGAGGCGATCCCGGAAATCCTCGAGCAGCGCCCGGCCATGATCGTCATGGCCGATGTCGGTACGTTGCCCGATACGGCCCGCGAGCGCCTCGTCGAGTGGATGAACGAAGGTGGCACGCTTGTCCGCTTCGCCGGCTCGCGCCTCGCCGCCGCCGGCAATGACGAGGAACTGCTGCCGGTCAGGCTGCGCACCGGCGAGCGCGCGCTAGGCGGTGCCCTCTCATGGACTGAGCCGCAGCCGGTGACAGAGTTCCCGTCCACCGGGCCATTCGCGGATCTAGCACCGCCGACCGAAGTGACCGTCTCGCGGCAGGTGTTGGCCGAGCCGACCGCCGACATCGTCGAGCGCACCTGGGCGAACCTTGCCGACGGCACACCGTTGATAACGGGCGCGCCGCGCGGCGAAGGCACGCTGGTCCTGTTCCACGTCACGCCCGAGGCGACGTGGTCGAGCCTGCCGATCTCCGGTTCCTTTGTGGAGATTTTGCGCCGTATCGTGCAGCTTTCGCGCAACCAGGGCCGCATCGACGCATCCGGCGAGGGTGCAGCCGGTTCACTCGCGCCCTACCGCATGATCGCGGCCGACGGCCAGCTTGTGCCGCCGGGACCCGAGGCACGGCCGCTGGAACCCGGTCAACGGCCTGCCGTCACCATCGAGAATCCGCCCGGCTTCTACGGCACCGAAGAAGGCGTGGTCGCGCACAACCTGCTGGCGCCCGATGCTACCTTCAGCCCAATCGAGCGCCCTGAGACTGGTCTGCCCGTCACCACCGCCGCCTATGCGTTCGACGAGGCGGTCGACCTCAAGGGACCGCTGATCGCCGCCGCGCTCGCCCTGATGCTGCTCGACACGCTGGCCGTATTCTGGATGGGCGGAATGTTCGCGCGCAGGTCCGGACTGCGGCCTGGTCCGGCCCAGACGGCTAGCCTTGTCGTGGCCGCGCTCGCCGGCGGCCTCGTCTTCCTGCCGGCAAACGCCGACGCGCAGGATGCCCAGCCCGACGACGAGGCAGCAATCGCCGCGATCTCGCAGACGCGCATCGCCTATGTCGTCACCGGCAACGGTTCGGTAGACGCGGTCAGCCGCGCCGGCCTGCAGGGCCTGACGCGCTATCTGGTCGAGAAGACGGCGCTCGAACCGGCCGATCCGGCCGGCGTCGACATTGAGACCGACGAACTCGCCTTCTACCCGCTGATCTACTGGCCCATCGACGAGACGGCGGCGATGCCTTCCGAGGCGGCGCTGGCGCGCGTCGACGCCTATATGCGCGAAGGCGGCACGGTGCTGTTCGACACACGCGACCAGTATTCGAACGGCTTCGGCGCTGACGCGGCCAGCCCCTCCACCCAGCGGCTCCGCGACATCCTGGCAAACATGAACGTTCCTCCGCTGGAGCCGGTGCCCCAGGATCACGTGCTGACCAAGACATTCTTCATCATGCCGGACTTTCCCGGCCGCTTCGCCGGTGGCCCCCTCTGGGTCGAAGCCTCGTTCGATGCGGCGAACCCTGACAACAGGCCGGTGCGCACCGGCGATGGCGTCTCGCCGATCATGATCACTGCCAACGATTTGGCCGGCGCCTGGGCGATCGACTCCTCCGGCGCACCCATGTTCCCGACCGTACCGGCCGACCCGATGCAACGGGTCTATGCCTACCGGGCCGGCGTCAACATCATGATGTACATGCTCACCGGCAACTACAAATCCGATCAGGTGCACGTGCCGATCCTTCTCGAACGGCTGGGGCAGTAACGATGACCCTTTCCGCGCCCTGCTCTTTCGCGCCAGCCGATGATGCACAGGCGGGCACCGCATGAACTGGTCGCTCTCCTTCGAACCCCTGGTTGCCTGGAGCTGGATGGCCGCCATCTTGCTACCGGTCGCCGTGCTTGCCATCGTTGGCCTCGCGCTGCGACAGCGCGGAGCGTTGCTGCGGCTTGCCGCCTTTGCGGCGCTGGCCATCGCCTTGCTCAACCCTGTGCTGCTGGACGAGGAACGCGATCCGCTGCAAAGCGTCGTCGCCCTCGTGGTCGACCGCAGCCAGAGTCAGGACATCGGCGACCGCGCGGAGACAACAGAGGCCGCCGTCGAAACGTTGCAGACGCGCCTTGCGCGTTTCCCGCAATTCGACGTTCGCGTGGTCGAGGCGGGGCGCGCGAGTGCCGCCGACGACCGCACGCAAACCCGGCTTTTCGGCGCGCTAGACAACGCTTTCCGCGACGTGCCGCCATCGCGGGTGGCCGGCGCGATCATGGTCACCGACGGGCAGGTCCACGACGTTCCTGCACAGGTCGACGAATCGGGTGCGCCGCTGCACGTACTCGTCACCGGCGACGAGGATGAATTCGACCGCCGCATCCGTTTCGAGCGCGCACCGCGCTTCGGCATCGTGGGGCGGCCGGTGGACCTGACCTACCGCGTCGTGACCACCGGCGACGAAGGTGGGCTGGTCGACGTGCGCGTGTTGGTAAACGGAGAGCTGGTTTCTGTCGAACAGGCAGTCGTCGGCCAGGAAATGCCGCTGGAGCTGATCATCCCGAATGCCGGCAAGAACATTGTCGAACTGGTCATCGACGCGGCACCGGGCGAATTGACCGACACCAACAACCGCGCCATTGCCATGCTTGACGGCATCCGCGAGAACCTGCGCGTGCTGCTCGTTTCCGGCGAACCGCATGCCGGCGAGCGCACCTGGCGGAACCTGCTCAAGTCCGACACCTCGGTCGACCTGATCCACTTCACCATCCTGCGCCCCCCGGAGAAGCAGGACGGCACCCCGATCAATGAGCTGTCGCTGATCGCCTTCCCGACGCGCGAGCTGTTCGTCGAGCGCATCAACGATTTCGACCTGATCATCTTCGACCGCTACCAGCACCGCGACGTGTTGCCGATCCTGTATTACGACTACATCGCCGAATATGTGGAAAATGGCGGCGCGCTGCTGATCGCAGCCGGCCCCGAATATGCCGGCAACCAGTCCATCGCCCGCACGCCGCTGATGTCGGCCTTGCCTGCAATGCCCACCGGCAGCGTCGTCGAGCAGGGTTTCTACCCGCGCCTCACCGACACTGGCGAGCGCCATCCGGTTACGCGCGGGCTCGAGGGTTCGGCTGCCGAGCCGCCGCAATGGAGCCGCTGGTTCCGGCAGATCGACATTCAGTCCCCCGAGGGCGAGGTCGTCATGAACGGCGCCGACGACCGGCCGCTGCTGGTGCTCAACCGGCGCGGCGAAGGGCGCGTGGGCATGCTGTTGTCCGACCAGGGCTGGCTATGGGCGCGCGGCTTCGAGGGCGGCGGCCCGCACGTATCGCTCTACCGGCGCATGGCGCACTGGCTGATGAAGGAGCCGGAGTTGGAGGAAGAACGCCTCACCGCCTCCGGCCGCGGCATGACGCTCGACATCACCCGCCAGACCATGAGCGACGATCCGGGACCCGCGACGGTCGTTTCGCCGTCCGGCCAGTCGATCGATGTGACGCTTGAACCTTCGACGCCGGGCCAGTTCACCGGCAGCGTCGAGACCGACGAGATCGGCCTCTACCAGATCGGCAATGGCGACCTGACGACGCTTGCCCATGTCGGCCCGGTCAACGCGCCCGAATTCCAGGATACGGTGTCGACGACCGAGGTGCTGCGGCCCGCTGCGGAAGCATCGGGCGGAAGCGTGCGGCGTCTGGAGGCAACGCTTGCCGGCGGCGTTTCCGTGCCCAATGTGGTGCCGGTTCGTGCAGGCGGCGAGGCTTCCGGCCGCGACTGGATCGGCCTGCGTACCACCAATGACAGCGTGTTGCGCTCCGTCAGCCGCGTGCCTCTGTTCGCAGGCTTCTTCGGCCTCGGCCTGCTGCTGATGGCGCTGGGCGCGATGTGGTATCGTGAAGGGAGGTAAGTGATCAGGTGAGTAGGGTAGGCGGCGGGACATACTGCCCTACTGCCCTACTCCCTCACGCTGCTACTCCGCCGCCTTCAGCCTCTTGCGCTCGACCGTCCTGCTGGCTGCGGCCAGCCCGGCATGCGCCACCTCACCCGCAAAGCCGACGAGCGCGCCGGGTTTGAGCTCCGCCGCGAGCAGCCGCTTCGGATCCACTGGGCGCGGCATGATGAGCTGGCCGTTCGGCACCACCACGTCGAAGCCCAGCGGGGCGTAGTATGGCGCGTCGCCGACGAGGATGACGAGGCCCCAGCCATCCTTGCTTGCTGCGTCTAGCGCGATCGCGACCAGCTTCTTGCCGATGCCGAGATTCTTGTAGGCCGGCCGCACGGCCAGCGGCCCCAGCAACAGCGCCGTGGCACCACCGGCCGCGATCGGCGTCATGCGCACCGATGCGACGACCTTGCCGTCCACGAGCCCGACGAAGGACAGGTCGCGCCGGTGCGGCCCGCCCTCGCGGATCTTGTAGGCAGCGCGCGCGAAGCGGCCCGGCCCGAAGGCTTCCGCGTTGATGTCTTCGATTTCGGGGTCGTGCGCGGCAAGTTCCTGCGCGTAGGCGACGTCAAGGCTCATGGTCGTATCCGGTTTGCAAGCGTGAGAACGGTTGGTGCGGCAAGCGCCGCCAACGCCCCTGAGGGCGTTCAGCCAATTCGTCGTCGCTCGAAACGGATTGTCGTCACGACAGTCTCCTCCGCCCGGATTGTCCGGACGAAATCCCCGCTATCACCAAAACCGGCGGTCCGCAATCCGAGATTCGCAAGCCTGGTGACGAACTGTTCATCGCCCGGCGCATTTCCGCGGTGCGGGAGCCTGCCTAGATTGAAAGGAACACAGCAAGGAGCAATGCAATGGGACGTCTCGTCGACGGCATCTGGAAAGACGAATGGTACGACACCGGCAGCGACGGAAAGTTCAAGCGCTCCGAGTCCCAGTTCCGTGACTGGATCACGGTCGACGGCAAGCCGGCGGAAGGCCGCGAGCGGGGGTTCAAGGCGGAACCCGGCCGCTATCACCTCTACGTGTCCTATGCGTGCCCCTGGGCGCATCGCACCCTCATCTACCGTAAGCTGAAGAAGCTCGAGGACGTCATCTCCGTCGATGTCGTCCACCATTTCATGGCCGAGAACGGCTGGACCTTCGTGGAGGAAGACGGCGCCACCGGCGACACGCTCTACGGCAGCGAGTTCCTGCACCAGATCTACACCCGCGCAGACCCGACCTATTCCGGCCGCGTGACCGTGCCGGTGCTGTGGGACAAGCAGGAACAGACCATCGTTTCCAACGAGTCGTCCGAGATCATCCGCATGCTCGATTCAGCCTTCGACGCGTGGGGCGACGCGTCGGTCGATCTCTCGCCGGCACATCTGCGGCGGGAGATCGACGCAGTCAACGACCGCGTCTATCCGGCGATCAACAACGGTGTCTACCGCACCGGCTTCGCCACCACGCAGGGCGCGTATGAAGAAGCCTTCGACGAGCTGTTCGACGCCCTCGACGAAATGGAGCAGCGCCTTGCGCGCAGCCGCTATCTGGTCGGTGACACCCCGACCGAAGCGGACTGGCGGCTGTTCACGACATTGATCCGCTTCGACGCGGTCTATTATTCGCACTTCAAGTGCAATCTCCGCCAGATCCGCGACTATCCGAACCTGTCGAACTATCTGCGCGATCTCTATCAGGTGCCGGGCATCGCCAGCACGGTCAACATGCTGCACATCAAGGCGCACTACTATGCGAGCCACGAGACGGTGAACCCGACGCGCATCGTGCCCAAGGGGCCGGAGCTCGACTTCTCGGCACCCCACGACCGCAACCGGTTCAAGAAGGCGGCCTGACGATTACCAGTAGGCGGCCGGCGGCTCGCCCGCGAACAGTTCGGCCACGCGACGACGCGTGGCCGGCGTCGTCTCCTGCGGCAGCGCGTCGATCGAAAAGAACCCCGCTTCGGCCACCTCGGCATCGGGCGTCTTCGGCCCAGTCTGCCGATAGTCGGTGATGAGATAGACCGCGACATGGTCGCGCCGGCTCGACTGGCGATTGAAGTGCAGCGACTTGAGAACAGGCATCGATAGCAGCTCGATATTGGCCTCTTCCATGAGTTCGCGCCCGAGCGATTCAAGCGCCGTTTCTCCGGCCTCGACGCCGCCGCCGGGAAAATGCCAGCCCGGTACATAGGTGTGACGCACGAGAAACACGGCATTGCTGCTGGCGTCATAGATGACCCCGCGCACCCCGAACGTCATCGGCCGGCGCAGCAGGAACCACGTGTGAAAAAGCCGCCCGCGCAGCCGCGCCCATACGCGTTGTCGCATGAAGGCTGGTTCGTCGCTGCTCATCGGCAAGCTCCCTGCGAGGCGGGCGCGAACTGCGGCATCCCGGCGCGGCAAGGCCGGTTTGCGCCGAAATGCGGTTCCCACCCTTTGCGCTGATGCTCTAAAGGATAAGGATGTTCAGGCTTGCACATCTCTCCGACATCCATCTCGGGCCCCTGCCCGACCTAGCCTATCGTGATCTCGTCTCCAAGCGGATAACGGGCTACATCAACTGGCGCCGGCACCGTCGCTCCAACCTGCATGAGAGCATCATCGATGCCATCGTCGCCGACCTGAAGGCGGCCCAGCCCGACCACATCGCCGTTTCGGGAGACCTGATGAACCTCGCTCTCAGCGGAGAGGTCGAGCTTGCCCGCCTCTGGCTCGAGGCGCTGGGCGGGCCGGACGAGGTTTCGGTGGTGCCCGGCAACCACGATGCCTACGTGCCCGGCGCGCTCGACAAGGCTTGCGCGGCCTGGGCTCCGTGGATGCATGGTGACGGCATGAAGGAGCCGGCCAGGCGTGGCTCTTTCCCGTTCATGCGCGTGCGCGGGCCGGTGGCGCTGATCGGCGTGTCGTCTGCACGCGCCACCGCGCCGTTCATGGCGAGCGGCTTCTTCGGCGACGGCCAAGCCGAACGGCTCGGCCGGCTGCTCGACGAGGCCGACGCGCAAGGCTTGTGCCGTGTGATCGTCATCCACCACCCGCCGGTGCGCGGGGCCGATCCGGCGCACAAACGCCTGCTCGGCATCGGCCGCTTCCAGAAGGTGATGCGCAAGCATGGGGCGGAGCTCGTGCTGCACGGCCATACGCACCTGCCGACCACCCACCGCATCGAAGGGCGCGACCGTGACATCCCGGTCGTGGGCGTTGCCGCGGCCGGCCAGGCGCCGAAGGGCAAGCGGCCGCCCGGCCAATACAATCTGGTCGAGATCGAGGGGGAAGCAGGTGGGTGGCGCATCGGGCTGACCCGACGCGGTCTTCTGGAAGACGGCTCGAAGGTCGAGACGATCACAACCGAGCGGCTGGCGGGGTAGCGCCTCGTCCACCCTCACATTCAGAACGAGCGGCCAAGCATATCGGCGATCTGCGGCCAGGACAGCATCAGGATGACCGCGACGCCTACCAGTCCTCCGAGCAGGATGATGCCCAGTCCACGCAGGACCGACGAGCCTTTCTTCTCCCTGCCATCGTCCTGGGAGACATAGAGGCGCGGATCGAGCGGCGTCACCTCGCCCTCCAGCATCCGCCGGCGCTCGATGACCCGCTCGGCGACATAGCGCGTCACCTGGTCTGCGACCTTCTTGATGTCGCTCGACTCGGAGAGCACCACACGGCCCAACCGCGTATCGCGCAGGAACCGGTAAGTGCGCCGGTCCCGTCCCATCGTGACATGGGCGACGGAATCGATCCACAGGCGCGGCTGCGCGCCGGCGGAAATGGCGAAGTCGAAACGCTCGTCATCCTCGTCCACATCGGCGAACACCGGCTTGAGGTCATCAGCCAGCAGTTCCAGCCGCGTGCGTTGCGCCTCGCGAATGTCGACCACGACATCGTCACGGTCGGCGACCGCGTTCTTCACGTCGCGGATCGCTTCGGCAAGGCGGCTGCCCGACTGCCGCTCGGCGTTCATGTCTTCGACTGGCTCGCTCATCGGCCGGCCTCCAATGCTTGGTTAAGCAACAGTTAACACAGGCAGCCGGCGAAATCACGGCACAACCGGAATTGCGCACCGCTATCGCGACGCAGCGGCGGCATCAGCCGTTTCGCGCCGTCCGTTGGATGATCGCCAGCATCTCGTCCGGCGCCTCTCCGGGCAGCATGTGGCCGAGATCCGGAAACAGATGCACGGCGAACTGCCACGGCAAACCCTGCGCCTGGCGTGCCGGCAGCACATTGTCGAGACCACCCCATACCACGCTGACCGGCATGTCGAGCGCTTCGAGCCGATCCTGCGGAAGCAGCCCCTGCCGGCCGTCCCGAACCAGTCCGGCAGCGATGGCAACCAGCTTTTCGACGGCGCCAGGTGCTGCGCGCGCCGCGAGCGTGTCGGCAATCGCCGCATCGGAAACCGGCGACATCCACCCATACATCGCTTCCATGCACCCGCGAAGCGCCGCTTCGTCGTGCGCGGCTGCGTAGCGTGTCAGCAGGCGATGGTTGATCTCCGATCCGAATCCGCCCGGCGACAGCAGCGTCAGCGAGGCGACGCGGTCAGGCTCCATGATCCCCATGAGTGCCGCAACTGCGCCGCCCATCGAGTGCCCGACGAGATGAACGCGTTCGAGGCCACGCGTGGCGAAATCCGCCAGAAGCGCCTGTGCCGCCACTTTCGCCGAACCGCCCTCGGGATAGGAGAGCGAAGCGCCATGTCCCGGCAGGTCGTAGGCCAGCGTCGCGACATCGTCTGCAAGACGCTCCTGAATGTGCGTCCACGCCGCGTGGCTGCCGCCGAAGCCGTGCAGAAGCGCGATCGTTTCACTGCCACGGCCCAGTTCCCGCGCGAAAAGCGCCATTCTCACCTCCGGAATCATCGGTCTTCGGAAGCGGACGTTTTCACGAACGGCGATCCGGGTAAAGCAGCGGCAAGAGGTTCAGCTCGCCCCCATAAGCCCCGCCGCGCGGAGCGTTTCGACCAGCCGGCTCGTCAGACTTTCCGGATAATTGCCCTTTTGGAAGAATGCCTCGGGATTGGCGGCGAAAACCGAGTTGCCTTGGCGAAGCCGGGCCAGCAGTGCTGCCGCCTTCTGACTTTCCCCGAGTTCATGGGCAGCGATGAGCCGCGCCGCGATGTAGTGGGCGCGGTCGCTTGAGCCCAGCGGGCTCACAGCATTGGATGCCGCCTCCATGTCTCCGAGCATGAATTGCCCCAGAAAGAGGCCGTAGTCCCACCACGTCGGATGCGCGCTGGCTGCCATGACCGCGCGATGCAGGATTGGCGTACCGGCGGCATAGTCACCGGCAAAGATCAGCGCATAGCCGTAGGCGGCCGCCATGCCGAGATCGAACTCGTTGAGTTCGTAAGCCTTGCGGGTCCACCGGAGCGCTTCCCCCAGATTCGCCGTGCGCGACAGCACGTAGCCCATCGACCTGTGGGCGGACGGGCTGTTGGGCGCGAGCTGCACCGCCTGGCGCGCATATTCGAGCGCCTGCTGCTCCGATGGCTGTTCCGGATAGTCATAACGATTGACGATGCTCTGCATGTGCAACGCGGCCAGTTCCGCGTAGGTCAGCGCGGACGAAACACGCGCCTTCCTGAGGTCTTCGAAGCACTCATAGGCCGTGCGATGCGCGGTCGGTTCCTGATCCCGATAGAAGGCTTCGTTGAGCGCCAGGCATCGCGCCAGCGGTGTCTCGGCGCGACTTTCCGCAAGATCGGCATAGAGCGCTCCGGAGACCGACGCGACCGACGTCAGCAGATCGGCGACCATATCCTCCAGCGCCGCCTGATCGCGCCGTGCGATCGCCAGATTTCGCGACAGGATGACCTTGCCGGTGACGACGTTCTGCAACTCGACATGCACCTGGTCGGGCTCGGATGCTTCCCCAATGACGAACAGGAAGTCGGTTCGCCGGGCCTTGCCGCTTTCGCCCGGTTGCATCGGTGGCGCAATGACATGCACCGTGTCGAAACCACTGAGGCCGCGCCGGACCGCTGCGGCCATCCGCTCCCCGCCGTAGTCACCCGCTTCCACGCTCATGTAGATCGACGGCAGCAGATCGCCGGGCACCGAACCTGTCGTATCGCTGAGTCCGAAGGGCGCGGCTGCGCGTTGGACGGCTCGCGCGCCCCCTCCTTCGGCGAAAGAAGGCGCGAACGCACGGTAACTGGCAACGCCGCCCAGAACCGCCAGCAGCAGAAGGGTTATCGCAATCAGGGGCAACGTGCGCGGCCGGCCAGCCGGCTTCCCGGCATTGACCTGCACGGTTGTCGCTGCCTCCGCCGCGCAGGCTGCAGCAGGATCGGCGAAACTGTATTCTGGAACGTAGCTGCCGCGCGGCACCGCTATATGCAGCGGATCATCCGCGCCGTCTCCATCGTAGTATTGTTGAAGGAGGTCACGAAGGCGCCCGGCCTGTACGCGCACAACCGTGTCGGTGGCGGGATCGAAACGATCGTCCTTGTGGAAGACATCGACAGCGATCGAATACCCCTTGAGGCGATCCGCGTTGCCGGCCAGATCCTGCTCGATCAGATAACGAAGCAGATCGCGCGCGCGCTCCGACCGGGCGAAGACTTCGCTCGCAAGAATACGCTCCAGCGCGTCGCGAACCTGATCGGCGGGGGGCATGATGCGCCGCAAGTTTCGACCCTTCCTTGGCGGAAGCTAAGGGAGCCGCATCATACGCGCGAAGTTGTCCCGAACAAACCTACAAGCAGTTGATAAACTGCGTCGCCGGCGCAACTCCTTGTCGCGCCGACGAAAAACTTTTGCACCAGCTATACCGGCAGCGTCAGCCGATGATCCGATTTGCCGCCGACACGACGGCTTCGAGAGAAGCGGCGACGATGTTGGTGTTGATTCCCGCACCGAAGATGCGCCCGCCCGGGTGCTCGATCTCCATGTAGCTGATCGCCGCGGCGTTCGAGCCGCGCTGCATGGAATGCTCCGAATAGTCGAGGACCGACATTTCGATGCCGAGGTGGCGCGAAAGCGCGTCGACGAAGCCGTCGATCGGTCCCGTTCCCGTGCCGGTGATGGTGATTTCCTCGCCATTGTCGGTCACCACCGCCTCTACGACGCGTCGCCCCTTGGCCGACGTGTCCGGAAAGGTCTGGTGGTCGACGAATTTCAGCCGCGCGCCGGGCTGGTCGACATAGACCTCGAGAAACCGCTCGTGGATGCGCTTGGCCGGCACTTCCTTGCCTTCGGCATCCGTGATCTGCTGGATGTCCTGGCTGAACTCCACCTGCAGGCCGCGCGGCAGGTTGAGGCCGTAGTCGGCCTGCAGCACGTAGGCGATACCGCCCTTGCCCGACTGCGAGTTGATGCGGATGATCGCCTCGTAGCTACGCCCCACATCCTGCGGGTCGATCGGCAGATAGGGCACTTCCCATTGGGGCTTGTTGGCGGTCTTGATCGCCTTCATGCCCTTGTTGATCGCGTCCTGATGCGAACCGGAGAACGCGGTGTAGACCAGCTCGCCGACATACGGATGACGCTCGGGTATCTTCATCTGGTTCGAATACTCGAACACGTCCTTCATCCGGTTGATGTCGGTGCAGTCCAGCTCCGGATCGACGCCCTGCGTGTACATGTTCAGCGCCAGCGTCACGATGTCGACGTTGCCGGTGCGCTCGCCATTGCCGAACAGAGTGCCCTCCACGCGGTCGGCGCCGGCCATCAGGCCGAGCTCCGTCGCAGCGATGCCGGTGCCGCGATCGTTGTGCGGATGCAGCGAGACGATCAGGCTGTCGCGATTGTCGAGGTTGCGGCACATCCACTCGATCTGGTCTGCGTAGATGTTGGGTGTCGCCATCTCCACGGTCGCCGGCAGGTTGATGATCAGCTTGTTGTCCGGCGTCGGCTTCACGATCTCGGCGACCGCGTTGCAGATTTCCAGCGCCACCTCGAGCTCGGTTCCGGTGAAGCTCTCGGGCGAATACTCGAAGCGGTATCCGCCGCCGGCCTTGGCGGCCATGTCGGTGATCATCTTCGCCGCGTCGGTGGCGATCTGCTTGATGCCGGCAACGTCCTTGGCGAAGACAACGCGCCGCTGCAACTCGCTGGTGGAATTGTAGAAATGGACGATCGGCGTCTTCGCACCCTCGAGCGCCTCGAAGGTGCGGCTTATCAGTTCGGGCCGGCACTGCACCAGCACCTGCAGGTCGACATCGGCAGGCACGTTGCCCTGCTCGATGCACCAGCGGGCGAAGTCGAAATCGGTCTGCGACGCGGACGGGAAGCCGATCTCGATTTCCTTGAAGCCCATGTCGATGAGGAGCTGGAACATGCGCGCCTTGCGGTCGTGCCCCATCGGATCAACCAGCGCCTGGTTACCATCGCGCAGGTCGACGGAGCACCAGATCGGCGCCTTCTCGATCCGCTTGGCCGGCCAGGTACGGTCCTTGAGGTCGATCGCGGGATAGGGCTGGTACTTCACTGGGGCGTCGCCCATCCCCTTTCGCGAGGCGGTCGGCTCGATGCGGCTTTGCTCGTTCATCGTCTTGTCTCCAGCGCCAGCCGGGCTTTCATTGCCACGGCGCGGGGCGCGCTTCCATCTGTGTTTCGGAACTGGTTCGGCAAGGAGCTGGCGCCGGCGGCGGCATATCGACCGCCGGGCGCTCCTTCAGCGAGCCCGGCGATCGCCGCTAAGGCCGAGAAGAAGAAGCGTGGAGAAGAGCGCGCGCACGGTCTCACCCGCAAATGCGGTCGAGCGGACAGTATGGGAGGCGCTACGCTTGGTCATGTGCGGTTCAATAACCGAAGCCGCACCGGCTGGCAAGTATGACGTCCGCACCCTGCCAGCGTCAGAGGCGCCCGGTTCTGGGCAGGCGATCTCGATAGGGATTGGCGGGATCGACCTCGTCCCAGGAGCCGTCGAGAGCTTCGTAGATACGCTCGGGATCGAAACCCATGTCGCGAATGACATGCACGGGAAGCCGCGACAATTTCACGACTGCCCGACGCTCCTCGCGGTGAGCCAGCATGGCGCGCCAGCCTGCCCGCAATGTCGCTAGGAAATCATACCGTATCGCGCGGACAGGCACCCGTCCCTGAAGCTCGAACACCGACATTTCCAGACTCCCAGCATGAGCAGCACACATTGAACCGGTTCAACATCAAGGCAGATTGAAGGTTTTGAACCGGTTCAAAGATACGCCTTGCAATCCTCTCGTCAAGCATTATTTTGAACCGGTTCAAGACGCTCTGGAAATCAAGGACTTGAGGCCGGGTTTGTGAGATTGATGCCCTGATGGGAAAGCTGATACTCGACAAAGGCCCCAAGCTCGTCGACGTCGCAAACGCGGCGGGCGTATCCAAGGGAACCGCATCGAACGTCTTCAACAGGCCGGAAATCGTCAGCAAGGAGGTTCGCGAACGCGTCCTGGCGGCCGCCGCATCCATCGGCTATAGCGGCCCCGATCCCAAGGGCCGGTTGCTGAGCGCGGGCAAGGTCAACGCCATCGGCGTCGCCACCGTCGAACCCCTCGGATATTTCTTCACCGACCCTTTCGCCCGCGTGCTCATGACCGGCATCACCGAGGCTTGCGATGCAAACGGCACCGGCATCTCGCTGGTCTCTGCAGCGAACGAGGATGAGCTGATCTGGAATGTCCGCAATGCGCTGGTGGACGGGTTCATCCTGTTTTGCCTGGAAGGCGCGGAGCGGCTCATCGACCTGTCGCGCGAACGGCAATTGCCTTTCGTCGCACTTGCCTTCGGCCATCGCGACGAAACCATTTCAGTGGTGGCCGTCGACAACGTCGAAGGTGCCCGGGTCGCCGCCCGGCACATGGCGGAACTCGGCCATCGCGATTTCGCGGTTCTGGCGATGGAGTTCCAGGAAGGCGGTTTCGGTCGGGCAACGCCCGAGCGCATCGCGAGGTCGACATTCTCCGCCTCGGGCGATCGGGTGAAAGGTTACCTCGACGAGCTGGCAAGTTGGAACATCGACACCTCGTCGATCCCGATTTTCGAGACGCTAGCCGGCGAGGCAACCGTCCATCCCGCGCTGGAGGAACTGTTTTCCTCGCCCACACCGCCGACGGCCCTGCTCGCACAATCCGACCGCATCGCCTTCATCGCATTGGACTGGCTGCGCGCGCGGGGGATCTCGGTACCGGGCGACGTCTCCGTCATCGGGTTCGACGGCGTTCCCGAATGCGAGCGGTCGACCCCTCCCCTCACCACCATCCAGCAGCCAATCGCCGAAATCGGCCGCCGCGCGGTAAAGGCCATTCTCGATCATGGACACGAGGTCTGGCGCGAAACGCTGGACGTTGAACTCGCTGTCCGCAAGTCGACCGCCCCGCCGCCGGCCCGGCGTATCCGCTAGCCGGCCTACCGGCCAGCGGGTAGCAAAGCGTCGGCTGAAACACGTCCGCCGCCGTAGACCACAAGGGCCAGTGCCATGGCCGCCCATGGCAGATGGAAGTTGGCCCAGCCATCGGGAATCGTGAGCTGGATAACGGCTGTCATCAGCAGCAGCCCGAACGCGGCAAAACGCGTGAAAAGGCCTGCCACCAGCAGCACCGGCAGCACGATCTCGCCGAGCGAAGACCCCCATGCCGCAAGCGTGGGCAATGGAAAGCCGTAGGCCTGCCCGAACAGGTGCAGCTTGAATTCGTTGGCGAAGAGGTAATGTGCCGACGGCGACAGGTTCAGAAAGCCTTCCCACTTGGTCAGACCCGACCGGAAGAACGGAACCGCCAGCGCCACGCGCAGCATCAGCAGCGCCAGCGAGGGGGGGATCGACGCCAGCAGTGCGTCCAGTCGGTGCAGCACCCCCGTGCCGCGCTCAACGATCGTATTCATCGAAATGTCTCCTGCGTGTTGATCTGCAGTCCCGAAACCGCGCCAAGCGAGATCAGCCCCGCCAGCGCCGCTCCCGGATCGAAGCCGTGCCCCCCGGTACCGGCTTTCCCGGCCGCTTCGCCGATCGTGTCGCCGGCCAGCAGCGCGGCGATGAACGGCGCATCGTCTTCGGGCAGGACGGATGCCTTCACCTCAGCCTGCGGCCGCGTCACCAGAACCGTTTCTGGCTGCGACGTCTGTACTCGTGCCACCTGTTCCTGCTGGTGTGCTGACCAGATCGAGCCGATGGCATGCCCTGAAGAAAGCAACCGCGTCGCCGGATGCGCGATCAGTCGCACATCGGGAAGCAGATCGGCGGCGACGGTCGCCAGATCCTGCAGGCTGATCGGATCGGCGTCGGCGGCGTGATACGCCTCGCTCCAGGCGTATTCGAGCCGCGCGACATCAGCGAGATAGGCCAGGGCATGCGCCGGCGGGAACCCGGCGACAAAATCGGCGAAGCTGGAGCCATAGCGGATCAGCACGGCGCTTTCCGGCTTGTGTTCGGCCACATAAGCGCGCGCCATGGCGCGGAAGAACGCATCGCCGACAATCCGGTGTACGACGGGAAACGCACGCACCAGAGCTTCGACCAGGCTGACATGCACATTGTTGCGATAGACCGCGAAGCGCAGCCTGTCGGCCTCACCGCGCGCGCTCGTCAAGCCTTCCGGCAGCGGCAACTCGGGATCGGCCAGTGCCGCGGCAAACCGCGCCTCGCCCTGGGCGTGTTGCATCACGCGACCCTCCTGCCCGCAGCCGGCAGGCGCGCAAGCGCATCGTCGACCCGTTCGGCCTCTGCCTGTAGCGTCGGGAAATCGGGGACGTCGTTGTCCCATTCGACCAGCGTCGGGATCGGTCCCGTGCGGCCGAGCGTGAACTCGTAAAGGGCGAAGACATCGTCGTGCACAGTCGAGGCATGTGCGTCGATTGCCAGCCGCTCTCCCGCCTCGTCGGCGGTTTCGTCGTATCCGGCAAGGTGGATCTCACCGACGCGCTCGACGGGGAAACGGCGGATGTAGTCGTAAGCGTCAAGCCGGTGGTTGATCGCCGAGACCATCACATTGTTGACGTCGAGCAGCAGCCCACAGCCGGTACGCTCTGAAATCGCTTGCAGAAAGTCGATCTCGTCGATCGTGCTTTCCTCGAACAGAAGATAGGTCGACGGGTTTTCCAGCAGCATGCGCGTGCCGAGCGTTTCCTGGACTTCGCCGACATGCGCGCAGACGCGGTTCAGGGTCTCGTCGGTGTAGGGCAGCGGCAGCAGATCGTTGAGATAGCCGCTATCGTGCGTCGACCAGGCGAGATGCTCTGAGAACGACACCGGACGGTAGCGTTCGATCAACCGTTTGAGGCGCGCAAGATGCGCTTGGTCGAGATCACGACTACCCCCGATCGAGAGACCCACGCCATGCAGCGACAGCGGATAGCGCTCGGCAATCGCCGAGAGGTAGCGATGCGGCGGGCCGCCTTCGCCCATGTAGTTTTCGGCATGCACTTCGAAGAAGCCGATATCCGGGCGGTCGGAGAGTATTTCGCCGTAATGTTCGGGCTTCAGGCCGAGACCGGCACGGCTGGGCAAGTTATTGCAGGGGGGCATCCGGACTTCCTTCCGCACTTATTCGGGAGATGGCCGGGGCGCCACCAGCGGCGCCCCGGCGGCTGTCAGTCTCAGGAGGGAATGTCGCGGGTAAGCGCTTCGAGGCTGCCCATGCGCTCGCCGGGCAGTTCCATGGTTTCGCAGGTGCCGGCGGGAACCAGCTTCCAGGAATTGCCCTGGTAGTCGACCTTGGACGTGCCGGCGCAAGTGGTGCCGGGACCGGCCGCGCAGTCGTTCTGGCCGGCCATGGAGACGCCGTAGCACTTCTCCATGTTTTCCTTGTCCTGGGCCGAAGCGGACCCGACAGCGGCGGCGCCCATAGCGGTGGCGAGCGAGCTGGCCAGTGCAAGCGAAAGAATCTGACGGTTCATGTCTTGGATACCTCCATGTTGACTGAAGCCGGAAATGGCTTCGTGGCTGAAGCCGGGAGTGGCTTCATGCTGACCAGTTCGATGAAGGCGGGGCGGTGTTACAGCCGGGAGCTCAGCACACGGCTTCGTGATGGCTTCGTGAACTCGCGTGCGCTACACACGTTTGTGATCCCCGATAAAAGAGCGGATTCGACAATTCGTCCCAGTCCTCTGTAACAAGTCGGCCCCGCAGCACGAATTGGAGACACGTATTGACGCCTCAGACGGATGTCCGGCTTTCGAAGATGCTGCGGGCCGCCCTGGATGGCGACGAAGCGGCCTATGCCGGTTTCCTCCGTGAAATCGCCGGGCTGGTCAGAGCCACTGTCGGCAAAAGGATCGGATCATCGTCGGGGTTGGACCCGGAGGATATCGTGCAGGAAACGTTGCTGGCCATTCATCTCAAGCGCCACACCTGGCGCGCCGACAGTCCGCTCGGGCCGTGGGTGCACGCCATTGCGCGCTACAAGATAGTGGACGCCTTCCGCCGGCACGGCCGCGCTGTTTCCGTCGACATCGATGATTTTTCCGACCAGCTCGCCAGCGAGGAGCAACGGACGGTCAGCGAACGCGATCTGGAACGCGCGCTGGAGTGCCTGACCTCCGGGCAGCGGGATGTGGTTTCCGCGATAAGCCTTGAAGGCAAGTCGATCAGCGAGACCGCCACGCGCCTTGGCATGAAGGAGACGGCTGTACGGGTGGCACTTCATCGCGGTCTTGCCGCGATCGCGCAGCGATTTGGGGGTAACGGCTGATGCGCACCGACGATCTGATCAAGGCGATTGCCGCCGACACCGGACGCATGGAAGCGCCCATCGGCAGGACGTGGCTGCTTTGCGTAACGGCCGGGTTCGTGCTCGCCGCCGTGGTCTTCGCCATTCTGCTCGGGCCCCGGCCGGACTTTCAGGCGGTGCTGTCCACGGTCCGCTTTCCACTCAAGTTCCTGCTGGTTGCGATCCTGCTCGCCAGCACGATCCCGCTCGTTCAGGCGCTGGTGCGTCCCGGCGCGCGGCCGCCGATGTGGGCGGCACTTGCGGGTCCCGCCGCTGCAGCGCTCGCCGTGCTTGTGGAACTGTCGGTGCTGCCGCGTGAGGCGTGGCTCTCGTCCTGGATCGGAACCAATCTCTGGGTCTGCCTCACTTACATTCCACTGATCGGCCTGGGGCCGCTGGCGATCATGATCTTGGCCCTGCGCAAGGGCGCACCGACGCGACCCGTTCTGACCGGCGCCATGGCTGGCGTGGTCGCGGGCGGGGTGGCGGCGATGTTCTACGCCGCCCACTGCACGGACGATTCACCGCTCTTCGTGGCCGCCTGGTATAGCGTCGCGATCGGCATTCTTGCTGCGCTCGGCGCGGTCGCCGGGCGCTTCGCGCTGCGCTGGTAGGCTGGCCGCCGCGGCACACCACGCCGCGGCGATCATTTCTACTTGTCGACGCCGCCCCAGATCGTCTCGGCGGTCTTGACCACCAGATCGAGCTTCCGCTTCTGGTCGTCCTCGGTGATCTTGTTGCCTTCCTCGGTCGAGGCGAAACCGCATTGCGGCGCGATGCCGAGCTGGTCGATGTCGGCGAACTTCGAAGCCGCGTCGAACTTTCGCTTCAGGTCCTCGAGGTCTTCGAGATCCCCCACCTTGGTGGTGATGAAGCCCGGCAGCACACGCTTCTTGCCCTTGGGCAGCAACCGCAGCGGTTCCAGCCCGCCGGCCCGCTCGCTGTCATACTCCATGAAGTAGATGTCGACGCCGGTCTTGTTGAAGATGGCGTCCGCTGCCGGGTCGTACGCGCCCTCGGCCGCATAGGTGGAAACAAAGTTGCCGCGGCACATGTGCATGCCGATCACCATGTCGTCCGGCCGGTTCTTGATCGCCTCGTGCATCATCCATGCGTAACGGTCGATCAGCCAGTCCGGGTCCTGTCCTTCTTCCGCCTTCGCCGCGCGGTGCTTGGGATCGCACAGATAGGCAAAGAAGATGTCGTCCATCTGCAGGTAGCGGCAGCCGGCATCGTAGAATGCGCGCACGGCCTTGGCATAGGCGGCGGCAAGGTCAGCGAACAGGGCGTCGGCGTCCTGATATTCCTTGGGATGGATGTCGGACTTCGCAACCCGAAAATGGCAGCAGCTCGGACCGGGGATCGAGATTTTCGGCATTACGTCAGTGGCGCCAGCCAGAAAGCGGTAATGCTCCAGCATCGGGTGATCGTCGGGGAAGTCGAGCTTGCCGGTAATGGTCGGGAAGATCGGGCGCAGCTTCACACCGTGGAACTGCACGCCCTCGTCGCGCTCCTCGAGGTCGAGCCCCTGTAATTCGCCCATGAAATCGTAATGCCAGAAGGAACGCCGGACCTCCCCGTCGGTCACGACCGGCAGCCCGGCGTTCTGCTGCATGCGCACCACGGCGCGGATCGCCTCGTCTTCAACCGCGTTGAGTTCTTCGGCGTCGATCGCCTTTTCCTCATAGTGACGCTTTCGCGCATCCTTCACCGATTGTGGCCGGAGCAGGCTTCCGACATGGTCGGCGCGGAAAGGCGGCCTCAGCTTGGTCGACGGGGCGTTGGATACAGTGCTCATGGCGTCTCCTCCGAAAAAACGGCAAATGTGACTCGGACGCAGGCTCGCTAGCACGGAGCAGGCGCAAGCACCATCCACTTGACAGCTCGATGTATACAGAACGTACTGACGCGACGGGGCTGGCGGCGATGTGCTAAGGACACGCCGATACGATGCGAAAGGATGATGCCATGGCCCGCGAAGCGCGCCAGGAAAAGGGTTCTTCCCAAACACTCAAGGCTGTTCTCGGCGTACGCGACCTTGTCTTCTCGGGCGCGATACCGCCGGGCGAACGCCTGTCCGAAGTCAGCGTCAGCGAGCGGCTTGGCCTTTCACGCACACCAGTGCGCGCTGCCCTCGCCCGTCTCGAGCAGGAAGGCATTCTCGATGCGATCCCCTCCGGCGGCTATTCGGTGAGGCTCTTCACCGAAGCCGACGTGATAGATGCGATCGAGCTGCGTGGCGTGCTGGAAGGCACCGCCGCCCGGCTTGCTGCCGAACGGGGCGTGTCACCGGCAAAGCTTGCCGCGTTCAAGGCACTTGTGCGCCAGATCGACGAGATTGTCGCCGTCCCTCCGGAGACGATGGACCTCGACGCCTATATCGCCCTCAACGCCGAGTTCCACGAGATGCTGGGCACGTTGTCGGGCAGTCGCATCGTCCAGCGCGAGATCGAGCGCGTCATGCATCTGCCTTTTGCCGGCCCAAGCGCGTTTCTGAATGCCCAGACCAGCGTGCCCGCCTTCCGCGCCTCGCTCGGCGTCGGCCAGGCACAGCACCGCGCCATTGCTCTGGCCATCGAGATGCGCGAGGGGTCCCGCGCCGAGGCGGTCACGCGCGAGCATGCGCGGCTGGCGCGGATCAACCTCGATTTCGTAATGAAGGACAAGGACCTGATCGAGCGGGTTCCGGGCCTCGTTCTGGTTGCGGGTTGATCCGCCGCCACATCCTGGACGGGCTTTCCCTTCGAACAGTTCTATTATATAACAATTACCAGTTCTTTTTGGGAGGAAACCCGACATGCGTAAGCTGAAATCGCTGCTTCTTGCCGCGGCGGCCCTTGGGGCGATGACCGCGGCGTCCTATGCGCAGGAGGTGACGCTGCGCCTCCACCAGATGCTGCCGCCACAGGCGACGATTCCAGCCAAGGCGCTGACGCCCTGGCGCGAGAAGGTGATGGCGGATTCGGGCGGCCGCATTCAGATCGACCAGTTCGACGCCATGGCGCTCGGCGGCACGCCGCCGCAGCTCGTCGATCAGGTGAGCGATAATGTCGTCGATCTGATCTGGACCGTCATCGGCTACACGCCGGGCCGTTTCCCCTCCACGGAAACATTCGAGCTGCCTTTCTTCATGACCACCGGCGAGGCGACCTCCAAGGCGTTCCACGAATATTGCGAAAAGCGCTGCGTGGACGAGTTCGCCGGCATGAAGGTGATTGCATGGCACGCGCACGGGCCTGGCCTCATTCACTCCAAGAACCCGGTCAACACGCTCGAGGACATGCAGGGGCTGAAGATTCGCGGCGGCTCGCGCGTCATCAACCAGATGCTCGAAGCGCTAGGCGCCACCCCGGTGGGCATGCCGGTTCCGGCGGTTTCCGAAGCGTTGTCGAAAGCCGTGATCGACGCGACGACCATCCCCTGGGAGGTGACGCCGTCGCTGCGCGTCTCAGAGCTCGTCAAGAACCACACCGGCTTCTCCGGCTCGCATGGTCTCTACACGCAGACCTTCGTCTTCGCCATGAGCCAGGCCTCCTACGACAAGCTGCCGGATGACCTGAAGGCAGTCATCGACGACAATTCCGGCATCGAGACGGCGGCGATGTTCGGCCGCGTGATGGACGAGGGCGATACCGGCGGTCTCAAGATCGCCCAGGACCTCGGCAACAACATCATCACGCTTGATGAAGCCGAGACCCAGCGCTGGAAGGATGCCGCCGCGCCGCTGATCGATGCTTGGATCGCAGAGATGAGCGCCAAGGGGCTGGACGCTGAAGCAATGGTGACGGAAGCCCAGGAACTCATCACCAAGCACACGCCGGAGATGTAGGCGTCGCATTTGCTCGTGGCCGGCCGCGTGCCGGTCACGATGCTATTCTTCGACGATGACCAGCTCGAACGTGACGCAGACCAGATTGCTGCCGTGCGCGAGCAATCCCTCGTGGATGTCGCCGTTCATGTCGACCAGCGCGGCGTCCAGTTCGCACCGACCCTCCGCTACCGTCCCGCGCCGCACCATCACCTCGGTCGCGTAGGACGGGACATGGGAACCGTCGGCAAAATCGACGCCCACCAGACTGCCGACACCGAACACGGACGCATTCATGAAACCGTGGCTTTTGCAGACGCGTTCGATCGCCGCCGAAATATCGCCATTGGGGCGCATGGTGCATGCCAGCGAGCGCTGTCTGGAAGATACCGTTCCATCGCCGGCTGCCGCCTCGGCGGAGAACAGCTTGAAGTTGGTTTCGGCGTCCTCGCGCGCCACGAAGGCAGCGCCGTCGAGGCCCCAACCCTTCACTTCGCAATCCTCAGCCACGATCGCCTCATGCGGCAGCAGGTGGCCGGCACGCCGTTCACCGTCGTTATGCAGCCAGATGCCATGGCAATGGATGAACGGCTCGCCATCGCGGATGCCGGCGATCACCCCTGCGCGCTCCACGGTGACGACGCCGGCCGGCGAACGTGTGTCGCTGTACCAGGCGGCATGCGAGGTATCGGGTGCAGCAGCCGGGATGACGTAGTGCATCGGCGCGATCGCGAGCCCGTCGAGATCAACATAGCCGGATGCGTAGCCGGCCTCGGCCAGCGCGCCGGTAACGGCCGCGTTGACGCTCTGCCCCGCCCGCAGGCGCAGCACCAGCGGCACGGCGCGGCCGGCAGCGACCCTTTCCCGTACTGGCGCGACCGGGCCGGGATGGCGGATCGAGCGCATCGCCATCAGCCCGCCAGCCCCGCCGTGACGAACCCGCCGTCGACAGCCAGCACCTGGCCGTTGACGTAGGCCGCATCGTCGGAAATCAGGAACGCCACCGCCGTTGCGATCTCGTCGGGTTGACCATAGCGGCGCAGCGGCACCCGCTCGTGCCACTGGCGGCGGACATCGTCGGTGTGGACGGCACGCGCCAGCGGCGTATCGATCGGCCCGGGCGCGACAGCGTTGACCCGGATGCCGTTTGGCCCGAGTTCGTTCGCCATCACCAATGTGAGAAGATTCTGCCCGCCCTTGGACGATCCGTAGGCGCTGCGCCCCTTGTTGCCCATCAGGCCGGATATGGACGTGATGTTGACGATAGAGCCGCCCTGCCCGCCGGCCAGCCAGATACGGGCAGCCGCCCGCGAGACGATGAAGGTGCCAGTCAGGTTGACGTCGACGATACGCCGGAAGTCCTCGACGCTGGTCTCGACGGCCGGCTTGTCCATGCCGATGCCCGCGCAGTTCACGACGCCGGCCAGCGGTCCGTCGGCGGCGATGCTCGCCATGGCTGCCTCGACCGCGTCCTCGTCGGTCACGCTCAGCGCCACGCCATGGTCGCGCGACAGGGCGAGTGCGTCGCAGGCCGCATCGAGCGCCTCGCGGTTCAGGTCGAGCAGCCATGGGTGCCAGCCGCGTTCGTTCAACAGGCGGGCAGTCGCGAACCCGATGCCGGACGCCCCGCCGGTGACGACGACGGCGCCGCTCAAGCCGCCGGCTCCTGCGCGCGCTCGCCGAGTTCGCCGCGCCGTTCCAGCTCCTCGCGGATCAGTTTCTTGGCGATCTTGCCGTAGGCGGATTTCGGCATCTCCGGCCAGAACACGAAGCGCTTCGGCATCTTGTAGCGCGCAATCTTCGTTTCCAGCCAGGACCTGACGTCGATGTCGGCCGCGGCCAATCCCCCCCGCGCCACGCAGACCGCGACGCCGACCTCGCCCCAGACGGGGTCCGGCACACCAAGCACCGCCACCTCGCTGATGGCAGGGTGCTGCAGGATCTTTTCCTCGATTTCGCGCGGATAGATGTTCGAGCCGCCGGAAATGTACATGTCGGAAGCCCGACCGGTAATGTAGACGAAGCCGCTCTCGTCCATGTGGCCGAGGTCGCCGGTGCGGAACCATCCATTGCGGAACGACTTCGCGTTGGCTTCGGGGTTGTCGTAATAACCGGCAAAGACGGCCGGACCGACGACGCAGATCTCGCCGGTCTCGCCGGGCGCGACCTCGTCTCCGTCGTCGTTCTGGATTTCGACCTGCATGCCAGTGCGCTCGAAGCCGCAGGTGCCGATGCGCGCATGCGGGCCATCTTCCGGCGTGTGGAAGGCCGGAGGCAGCACGGTGATGTTGCCCGTCACCTCGCCCAGGCCGAAATACTGCACCAGCACCGGTCCGAGCGTGGCGAGTGCCCGCTTCTGGTCCTCGCGATACATCGGCGCGCCCGCATAGATCACGTAGCGCAGCGAGGAATGGTCAATCTTTTCGACGGCTGGGTCCTCGATCAGCATCTTCAGGATCGTCGGTACGGTGAAGAGATTGGTCACGCGCCACTTCTCGATCAGAGACCAGACGGCGCCCACTTCCAGCTTCTCGGAAGCAGGAAGGATCGTCTTGACGCCATGCGCGACCTGAACGAGCTGGTGTACTCCCGCGCCATGCGAAAGCGGCGCAACCACGATGGAGGCGTCGTCCGGCCCGGTGCCCGGCATCAGGTCGCACAGGTGGTTGGTGATGACGAACGCCATCTGGCCATGCGTCAGCACTGCCGCCTTGGGCCGGCCGGTCGTGCCGGACGTGAAGAAGAACCAGCATGGATCGTCGCGGTCGACCGCAGCACCACGCACCTTGGCGCCCTCATGCCGGGCGACGATCGCATCGTAGTCTTCGCCGAACGTGGATTCCCCGATCGAGATGACGAAGCCGATATGTGGCGAAGCCTGTCGACAGGCAGCCGCATGATCCGCAAAGGCCGCGCCGCAGATCATGCCGCGCGCGCCGCTCGCCTGAGCGAGATAGGCGACGTCGTCCGGCGTCTGGCGGTAGTTGGTCGGCACCCAAACCGCACCGACGCGGAAGCAGGCGAACATGGATTCGAACATCTGGTTGCAGTTGGAGGATTGAACCAGAATGCGGTCGCCCTTGGTCACACCGAATTCGGAGACGAGCGCTGCGGCCATGGCATCGACCCGCGCCTCCATCTGGGCCCAGCTCCAGCTCCGCTCTCCCCAGACGAAGCCGATACCCTCGGGGTCCCGCCGCGCCGCCTGTGTCAGGAAGTGAGACAGGTTCATCACCCGCGTCGAGCTCGGCGTCATCCGTGCACCTGTGTCCACCGTCAACTCTTTCGCTCCGCTGTCAGAACCGCATTCATCTTGAAAGTCTTCTTTCGGGGGCCTTCACGCTGGCGTTGTCGCGGCCGGCGTTTCTGGCCGCGAACATCTGCGCCAATTTGCCCTCGACTAGTTGCGCCTCCTGCAGCAGATAGCCGGCCAGTTCCGCCTGGCGCGCCTCCTGCATGCGGCTGTCGATTGCCGCCACGCTCAGCGCGCCGGCAATCCGCCCCTCTGGCGTTCGCAGCACCACGCCGATGCCCCAGGAGTTTGCGAAGATCAGTCCAGGATTGAGCGCGTAACCCTTGCGGCGCGTTTCGGCCACGTCCTCGCGAATGCGGCCCTGCGACAGCATCGGATATTTTACGGCCATCGCTTCCGAATTGGCCGCAAGCATGGCCTCGACCTCGTCGTCGGGAAGCGCCGAAAGCATCGCAAGCGAACCGGCGCCAACGCCGAGCGGGTGCTCGAAACCCGCCTGCAGCGCATGCGTGCGCACCGGATAGGTGCCCTCCTCCCGGTATAGGCATACCGAATAGGTGTCGCGGCGCACCGACAGGAAGGACGAATCCTCGGTCTTCCTCGAAAGCCGCAGCAGGCTCTCCATCGAAAGCTGCAGCAGGCCGAAGCGGCGCGATGCGAGGCTGCCGAGCACGTAGGACTCTTCGCCCGGAAAATAGCGGCGGCTCTCGGCATCCTGATCCACGAAACCCGCGCGCATCAGCGCCAGCAGCAGTCGGCGACAGGTCGGCTTGTTGAGCCCGGTTTCCGCGACGAGGTCCGTGAGCGTAACACCACGGTCGGCGTGCCTGCCGACGGTCGACAGCAGGCCGAGCGCGCGATCGACGCTTTGCGAACCGGTCGCGTCGCGATCCATCGGCGAAACCACAACCGTCATGTCACACCGCCCCGCCGGCCGCGCAGCTCTGCCCGCCATCCACCGGCAGGCAGACGCCGGTAATGAACCGTGCTTCGTCCGAGGCCAGGAAGACCGCGGCCGCGGCAACGTCCCAGGCCGTGCCCATATGGCCGAGCGGCACCATGGCATTGCGCGCCGCCACCATATCGTCGGTGGTTTCGTATTGGCTGGAGATCTGTTTGTAGATCAGCGGCGTGTCGATCAGGCCCGGCATGATGCAGTTGGCGCGAATGCCTTGCCGCGCATATTGCATTGCAAGCGCCACGGTCGCCTGGTTCACCGCCGCCTTTGTGGCGTAATAGGCGAAATAAGGGTAGCCGACATAGCGGATCGCCGCGAGCGACGAGATGTTGACGATCGCCCCGCCGCCGCGTTCGAGCATGTGCGGCAGCACCGCTTTCGCGGTTCGGTAGACGGGGCCGATATTGAGATCGAGCGCGGCCTGGAACGCCGCTTCGTCCAGTTCGACCGGTCCGCCCATATGCGTGACGCCGACATTGTTGTGCAGGATGTCGATGCTGCCGAGCGCATCGACGGTCGCCGAGGCTGCGGCCTCGACCGAGGCAAGTTGCGTCACGTCCGCCGCAATCGCGATCGCCTCGTTGCCCTCTTCGCGGATGATCGCGGCCGTCTCCTCAGCAGCGTCCGCGTTCAGGTCGATACAGGCGACACGAGCGCCGGCGCGCGCATAGGCGACGGCCGCGGCCTTCCCGTTGCCCCAGCCGGGACCCGACGAGCCCGCACCGAACACGATTGCGCATTTTTCCTTGAGACGCTCGCTCACGCCGATCTTTTCCCGGGGCATCGAGGTTTCATTAGCGAGCGGCCCGGAGGCCGCCCGCAGATTGTTGCTTCAGGCCATCAGCCGAGATCGGCGCCAACGGCCTTTTCGAGGATCGCCCAGGCCTCTTCGCCGTATTTGCCCTTCCACTCCGCATAGAAGCCGGCTTCCGTCAGCTTCTCGCGGAAGGATGCCGCCTCGGCGTCGTTGATCGTCATCCCGTTCGATTCCAGCTCGCCGCGCAGCGTCGCATTGAGTGCGGCCACGTCCTCACGCTCCTTGACCGCCGCCTCGTTGATGTTGCGCGCAACGATCTCGCGCACATCCTCGGGCATCGCCTCCCAGGCGCGCTTGTTGGCGAGGAACCAGAAGCCGTCCCACATGTGGTTGGTGACGGACAGATACTTCTGCACTTCGAAGAGCTTGGCCGTGGAGATGATGGCCAGCGGGTTCTCCTGCCCGTCGACGATGCCGGTCTGCAGTGCCGAATAGACCTCGGCGAAGTTGATGCTCGCCGGTGCGGATTCGAAGGCGGTGAACATCGAGGTCCACAGCGGGCTCACCGGCACGCGGATCTTGAAGCCCTTGAGGTCGTCAGCCGTGGCAATCGGGCCGGCCGACGAGGTGATCTGGCGGAAGCCATTGTCCCAGATCTTGTCGAGCACGACGAGGTTGGACTTCTCGATCTCGCCACGCACATAGGCGCCAAGCTCGCCGTCCATCGCCGGCCACACCTCATCGTAGCTCGGGAAGGCAAATCCGATGCCGCTGATCGAGGCATTGGCCACCAGCGTCGACAGGATCAGCGGCGACAGGGTGAAGAATTCCACGCCGCCGGAACGCACCTGGCTCAGCATGTCGGTGTCGGCACCGAGCTGGTTGTTCGGGAAGATCTGGATCGCAACGCGGCCGTCGGTCTCCTCGCGGATCTTGTCCATGGCCTCCTGCGCGCGCACGTTCATCGGGTGCGAGATCGGCAGGTTGTTGGCGTACTTGTAGTTGAACTCGGCCGACTGCGCGCCGGCGTAGCGGATCGTGCTGACCAGCGGCAGCGCCGCCGCTCCCAGCACCAGTGTTCTGCGGGTGACGTTCATGCGGGTTTCCTCCTTGGTTGCATGGTTTGATTGGCGTCACAGATACGAAATCGACAGCGCCGGCACGGCGGCGATCAGAAGCAGGCCGATGAGTAGCGCGCCCAGGTAAGGCCAGATTGCGCCCATCGCCTCGTCCGGCGAAACGTCGCCGATCTTGCAGGCGATGTAGAAGCCGATGCCGATGGGCGGCGCCATCAGGCCGATGTTCATCGCCGTGACGACGACCATCGCGTAGTGCACGTCGTGAATGCCGAGCTGCTTGGCGATGGGGAACATCAACGGCGCCATAAGCACGATCGCCGGCAGCCCTTCCAGTACACAGCCAAGCACCATGAAGACGGCAATGGTGACCAGCATGAACGAGAACCAGCCCCCCGGCAGTTCCTGCATCGCGGTTGCGAGCTGGAACGCGAAGCCGGTCTGCGTCAGCGCCCAGGCCATCGCCGAGGCAGTGCCGAGGATCAGCAGGATCGCCCCCGACATTGCGGCAGTTTCGACCAGCATCGCATAGATCTTGGCAGGCTTGATGCCGCCATAGAGCACGATGCCGATGACGAAGGCATAGAGTACTGCGATGGTCGAGACTTCGGTGGCGGTGGCGATACCGCCGCCGACCGCGCCACGGATGATGAAGGGCAGAAGCAGTGCGGGTGCTGCGATCAACAGGGTGGTGCGTATCACCTTGAAGGACGCGCGCTTTACGCCCTCCATGTTTTCATGGCGCGCCTTCCAGCGCGCCAGCACCGCGAGCGCCAGCAGCAGCACCATGGCGATGACGAAACCGCTGGTAAACAGCGCGGCGATGGAGACGCCCGCCACCGAACCGAGCACGATCAGCACGATGGACGGTGGCACGGTGTCTGCCATGGCAGCACCCGTTGCCAGCAGCGCGATCATCTCCTTCGGCTTGTGGCCACGCCGCTTCATCTCGGGAAACAGCGCCGGCGCCACGGTCGCCATGTCAGAGACCTTGGAGCCGGATATGCCGGAGACGAGGAACAACGAACCCAGCAGCACATAGGACATGCCGGCCTTCACGTGGCCGAGCAGCGAGCCCATGAATTCCACGATCGCCTTGCCCATGCCGGTCGCATCGAGAATGCAGCCAAGCAGCACGAAGATCGGCACCGAAAGCAGGATCAGGCTCGACATGCCCTCGTCCATGCGGCCGATCATGACGATCATCGGCACATGCGTGGAAAATGTCAGGAAGGAGATGGTGCCGAGACCGAAGCAGAAGGCGATCGGCACGCCCATCACCAGGCACAGCGCAGCCACGCCGACGAGGAAGATCAGGATGTTGCCGTGGCCGAGACCCAGGAAGACCGGCTTCGCCAGCCAGAAGAGCCCGGCGAGCACGGCAAGCGTCACGACGGCCAGTGCAATATCGGTCGGCTTCGACTCGCGCAGCAGATGCCCGATCGCCACGATCAGCATCAGCACGATGCCGAGCACGATGGCCGACACGCGGTAGCTGACCGATATGTTGAGCGCGGCAGACGTGATGAACGATTCCTCGCGCACATAGTCGATCGCCGGCAGGATCAGCGCGCCCAGCACCACCACCACGATCAACAGCGCCAGCGCGTCGACAAAGCCGCGCAGTCGTTCAGGGAACATGCCGATGAAAACGGTGAGCCGCAGATGCTCGTTGCGGTCGATCGCGATCGCCGCGCCCATCATCGCGAGCCAAAGGAAGGAGATCGAGGCGGCCTCGTCCACCCAGATGATCGGGGTGTGCAGCACATAGCGCGCGACGACGCCGGTGAGAAGCAGCCCGACGATGACGACAAGCAACACTGCAGCCACGGCTTCGACCGGCCGCATCAAAACCGAGCCGGGTCGCGCGCCGACAACCTCGGCCTGCGTTTCGATCGTCAGCGTTTCCTCATTGGCAGACGCCATGCAAATTCCTCCTCCCCGTCTGGTTCGCGAACAAGGCCGCGAAACAAGCGTTGCGGATCGAAAACCGGCAATTACCCTTCTGGGCGATTGCTCCTCCCGGTCGACCCGCCTCAGGCTCAAATTTGATCCATAATATGGATCATACCCTCACAGTCTCCCCTTTGGTCGCACAGAGAGCCTTGTTTGACAAGCCTCCAGCGAATAAGTCGCGATCCATATTGTGGACCTTATTGTTTATTTGCTGATTATAATAATACATCACAATCGGTCACAACCTGCGCATGTATAAACATAGTAGAATTTGTTAACCGGAGTCATGTTTCCATTTCAACATGAGCTGCTCTCTGCGAATACTAAATTATCGCAAGTTCAGCGCCGACAAGTCGGCCACGGCGGCGGTTGAGTTCGCGATACTGAGCCCACTCTATCTCCTCCTGATCATGGGCATGATGGCATACGGCATCTATTTCGGTGCCAGCCATTCCGTGCAGCAGCTCTCAGCGGACGCGGCACGGGCCGCGATCGCCGGAATCAATGCAGCCGAACGCCAGACGCTGGCCTCCGACTTCATCGAGCGAAACGCCGGTGGCTATCTGCTGATCGACCCGGACAAGCTCAGCGTGACGGTGGGCGACAGCCTTTCCGTGCCCGGCCAGTTCAATGTCACCGTCAGCTATGACGGCAGCGACCTGCCGATCTGGGGCCTGTTCGACGGATTGGCCATGCCAAGCCAGACAATAATGCGACGATCCACAATCCGCATCGGGGGCATATGATGCGTTCGCTATCGACCATGTCGAGCCAATTGCGCAACGCGGCGCGGCGCCTGCGCGACACGTCCGGCCAGTTTGCATTGATGACGGCGATCCTCGCGCCCGTTGCGATCACACTCGCTGCCTTCGCAGTCGACGCGGGCTCGCTCTATGTCGAAAAAAGGCGGGCGCAGGCACTCGTCGACTTGGCCGCGATCACGGCCGCCGCCAATATCGGCAAGGCCGAGCAAGCCGCCCTGGTCACATTCGCCGACAACGGCGCGACCGATGCCGCCTCTGAAAATAGCGTTCAGGTCATCACCGGACATTATGATCGCACGGGCGCGGTGCCAAAAGCGCGGTTCGTCGCAGGCGCCAAGCCCACCAACGCGGCAAAAGTCTTCTACCGCACAACGGGTTCACGCTACTTCGCCGGCGCGATCATTCCACCCCCGGAGATCATGGTGTCCGCAATCGCCGGCACGGAGGCGGAAGCCGCGTTTTCGGTGGGTTCGCGGCTCGCGGCGCTCAATGGTGGCATCGTCAACGCGCTCCTTGGCGGCCTTACAGGCTCCAGCATATCGTTGTCTGTCATGGACTACAACGCACTGCTGGACGCTGATGTCAGTCTCCTTTCCTTCCTCGACCAGCTCGCGATCGATCTGAATCTCGGGGCCGGCAGCTACCGAGAGGCACTCGATGCGACGGTCACGGTCGGCCAGATCGCGAAGTCTCTGTCAAAGACGCCGGGGATGAGCGGCAATGCGAAGGCGGCGGCCGGCAAGCTCTCCTTCCAGGCTTCCAGCGGGAAAGCCCCGACACTGCGCCTTTCGCGTCTCATCGACCTCGGCCAATCCCGCGGCGAACTGCTCGCTGCCCACATTGAGCAGATCGCTGCGGATGTCGGCGTGCTCGAAATTCTGGCGCTGAGTGCAGTCGTCGCCGGCAAGGGCAAGCAGGTTGCACTGGACCTCGGCGCGAACGTGCCCGGCCTGCTGGCAGTCACCGTCGACCTTGCCATCGGCGAGCCGCCCCAGCAGTCTCCCTGGCTTCGGATCGGCAGCGATGGAGACATCGTGCGCACCGCACAGACGAGGCTGTCGCTGGTGGCCGAAATCGGCGGGCTCGGTGGCTTGCTTGGCGCGAAAATCCGCATACCGCTCTATCTCGAACTGGCTTTCGCGGAGGCGCGGCTTAAGAGCGTCACCTGCCCGTCCGGCTCGCCGGCCAACGTCACGGTGTCAGTGGAAGCGCGCCCCGGCATCGCAAACCTTTACCTGGCCGAGGTTAACCCGGCAAAGATCGTCGATTTCGCAAACCCCGCCCCGCGCGCACCGGCGCGTCTCGTTCAGATGCCGCTGGTAAACGTCACTGCCCAGGCTCACGCAGAAATCGCCGAGATGCATTACAAGACGCTCGCATTCTCCGCGCCGGACATTGCGTCCGGCAAGATCAAACAGGTTTCGACGCAGGCGATCGTCGGTTCGCTGACGAAGTCGCTGTTCTCGAGCCTGCAGCTCGACATCAATGTCATCGGGCTCGGCATCGGCCTGCCGTCGAATCTGACCGGCCTTCTCGGGCAGACGATTGGAGCCGCCGCCCCCGCTCTCGACACGGTGCTGGCCAACCTTCTCTCGACCCTCGGCCTCGCTCTTGGCCAGGCGGACGTGCGCGTCCATGGGGCGAATTGCGGCCGGGCCGTTCTGGTGCAGTAGTCAGAAAGACTTCACCTGCCAGCCGAGCGGCGGCAGTTCGGCGCCATCCGGATCGGCAAGCCGCACCGGCTCCGTGCCGAAATTGAAGGCGCAGAGCAGCCGCTCGCCTTCCGCCTCGCGCTCGAAGGCAAGCACGTCCTTGTCGTGTCCGTCGACAAGTCTGATGCTGCCTCGCCGCAGTGCCATGCTTTCCTTCCGCATCTTCAGCATCGCCCGGTAGTGGTTGAGGGTCGAACCGGCGGTCTTGTCCTGAATGTCCACGGCTCGCGCGATATGCTCTTGCGGGACCGGAAGCCACGGCTTGCCGCTCGAAAAGCCGCCATTGGCTTCTTCTTCTTCCCACACCATCGGCGTGCGGCATCCATCGCGCCCCTTGTAGCCCGGCCAGAAGCGGATGCCGTAGGGATCGCGCAAGTCCTCGAAGGCAAGGTCGGCTTCCGTCAGTCCCAGCTCCTCGCCCTGATAGATACAGATCGAACCGCGCAGGCAGCAAAGAAGCGCGATCGAGAAACGCGCCATCGCATCGACATCGTCGCCCGGCCGTAGCCAGCGCGAGACATGGCGTGGCACGTCGTGATTGGAAAAGGCCCAACAGACCCAGCCCTCCGGCGCCGCCTCCTCGAACGCCTCGATATGGCCGCGAACATAGGCGGCCGAGAATTCCGGGCTGAGCAAGTCGAACGTGTAGCACATATGCAGCCGCTCGGGACCGCTTGTGTAGCTGGCAACCGTCTGCAGCGACCGATGCCCGTCACCGACCTCACCCACCGAGGCGCGCGCGTCATAGGCTTCCAGGAGCGCCCGCAGCCGCGTCAGAAACACGAGGTTTTCGGGCTGCGTCTTGTCGTAGAGGTGATCCTGAAAGCCGTATGGGTTGGCTTCCGGCACGTCGCTGCCCCTGCCCTTTGGCAGCGGCGGGTTATCGCGCAGCAGCGCGTCGTGCACGTAGTGATTGACGGTATCGAGGCGGAAACCGTCGACGCCGCGCTCCAGCCAGAAACGCACGGAATCCAGCAACGCGTCCTGGACGTCGGGATTGTGGAAGTTGAGATCCGGCTGGGAGGCGAGAAAATTGTGCATGTAATATTGCCGTCGCACCGCGTCCCATTCCCAGGCCGGCCCGCCGAACACCGAAAGCCAGTTGTTCGGCGCCGTGCCGTCCGGCTTGGCGTCCGCCCAGACATACCAGTCCGATTTCGGGTTCGTGCGGCTCGATCGGCTCTCGACGAACCACGGGTGCTGATCCGATGAGTGCGACAGCACCTGGTCGATGATAACCTTCAGCCCCAGCCGGTGTGCTTCCTTGACCACCGCGTCGAAGTCGGCAAGCGTGCCGAACAGCGGATCGACGTCGCAATAATCCGAAACGTCGTAGCCCATGTCGGCCATCGGCGACTTGAAGAACGGCGACAGCCAGACCGCGTCGACGCCGAGCGAGGCCGCATGATGCAATCGCCGGACAACGCCCTTGAGATCGCCTATGCCGTCGCCCGTCGTATCCTGGAACGAGCGCGGATAGATCTGGTAGATCGAGCATCCGCGCCACCAGTCCCGGTCAGTCTCGGCCATCGTCGCTCTCCATCTCGTGCCATTTCACCTCGTCGGGGCCGATCTCGACCCGCAGACCGCCGAGCACCATCGTCAGGCATCTTCGCGCAGGGTCCTCCCAGTCGGCAACGGTCATCGGTGCATCGTCCTCCCGCAGCCAGCGGACCTCGCTTTCGTCCAGCCGCGTCGTCTCGCACAAGGCTGCGATCCTTCGGCGAACGCCGGATAGCCCGCGCACGAAAGCCTCCAGTTCTTCGTCGCGCCCCTCCCAGTCGAGCCAGGTGATGGCGTTGTCCTGCGCATAGGCATTGTTGTTGCCACCCTGGGTGCGCCCGAACTCGTCGCCTGCCGTCAGCATGATCGTCCCGCGCGAAACGAACAAACTCGCAAGCAGCGCCTTCATGTCGCGTCGGCGCGCCGCCAAAACCTGCTCGTCGTCGGTTTCGCCTTCGACGCCATGGTTCCACGACAGATTGTCGTCGTGCCCGTCGCGATTGTCCTCCCCATTGGCGAGGTTGTGCTTTCGTTCGTAGGAGACGAGGTCGCGCAGCGTCATCCCGTCATGGGCGGCCAGAAAGTTGACGCTGCGTGTCGCATCGCCCGGAAACACGTCGAACGATCCCGCAAGCCGCGTCGCAAGGGTGCCGACAATGCCCGCATCGCCGCGCCAGAAGCGGCGCACATCGTCGCGGAAACGGTCGTTCCATTCAAGAAACGGCGGCTGAAAATTGCCGAGCTGATAACCGCCCGGTCCGATGTCCCACGGCTCGGCGATCAGGATACGATCCCTGAGAGTTTCGTCTTCGACCATCGCGCGCAGCAGCGGCGCATCGGCCCGAAAACCGTTCGCATCGCGGCCGAGGATGGGCGCCAGGTCGAAGCGGAAGCCATCGACGCCGGCATGGCGCACGAAAGCGCGTAACGAATCCAGCACGAGGCGCTGCACCACCGGATGGTCGCATGCCACCGTATGGCCGGTGCCGGTGTCGTTGACCAGCCGGCCGTCAGCGTCGTGGCGGTAATAGGCCCGCGCGTCGAGGCCGCGCAGCGAGAGCGTCGGGCCGAGCGCGTCGCTCTCCGCCGTGTGGTTGAAGACGAGGTCGAGGATCACGCTTATGCCGGCCTCGTGCAACGCCGCCACCGTCTCCCGCAATTCCGTCCAGCCGCCGGGCGCAAGCCGGGGGTCGAGCGCCATGAAGGTGACGGGATTGTAGCCCCATGCGTTGCCCAGGCCGAGCGGCGGCAGATGGCGCTCATCCATCCACGCGGTGATCGGCATCAGCTCCACGGCACCGACGCCCAGCCCGACGAGATGCTCGATGACCGCAGGATGCGCGAGCGCACCGATCGTCCCTCGCAGATGCTCCGGCACGGCCGGATGCCGCATCGTGAAACCACGTACGTTGAGTTCGTAGATCAACCCGCCGGGCCTGAAACGCGGCGGCGCGACGTCCACCCGTGGCAGCTTGCGAACCAGCGCCTTGGGCACCAGCGGCGCGGTATCGCCGCCCTCCCCGCGCCGCGCCGCAAGCCTTGGATCGTAGGCATATGGCCGGTCGATCTCCAGCGCGTATGGATCGACCAGCAGCTTGTCGGGATCGAACCACAGGCCGTGCTGGGGGTCGTAAGGCCCGTCGGCGCGCAGGCCGTAGCGGGCGCCTTCTCCGAGGACGGCGATCTCCGTTGAAAATATGCCTTCAGCCCCACGCGCCAGCTCGACGCGGTCGGTCTCGCGGTCACTGTCGTCGAAAATGGAAACCCACACCCGCTCGGCAGCACCGGACCAGACGGAAAAGCGGACGCCGCCCGCTTCCAGCACTGCTCCAGGCTGGATTCCTTCGCTCACGACAGCCATCGTACTCGACCGCGACGACCTAGTCCGTGCGTCCTTCGAGGCTCGCTACGCTCGCACCTCAGGACGAGGAAAGTGGGTGGATCGAATCCGCCTTTACGGGCTCCCTGCAAGTCAAATGAACGACCCTCGACTCTGCGAGCTTGCGTGCTCGATGCACAACAGCCCTCATCCTGAGGTGCGAGCGTAGCGAGCCTCGAAGGACGCACCCCCACCGCTGCTACGAAGCCAACGATCACGTAATCACGCTCGGCGCCGAGCGGCCGGTGTGCTTTTTGATGCCGGCGATCTCATCGGCCGCCGCGATCAGGTCCGCCAGCGCTTCCTGCGTCTCGATGTCGTGCCTGTCGGCATCCGGCTCGTAGCGCTCGATATAGACGCGCAGCGTCGCGCCCGACGTGCCAGTGCCGGAGAGGCGGAAGACGACGCGCGAGCCGCCGGCAAACAGCACCCGCACGCCCTGCTTTTCGCTTACCGACCCGTCGACCGGATCGTGATAGGCGAAATCGTCGGCGGCCTCGACCGTCAGCCCGGCGACCTTGCGGCCGGGCAGGTTCGGCAGCGCCGCGCGCAGGGCATTCATCAGCCGGTTCGCGGCATCTGTTTCGACGCCCTCGTAATCATGCCGCGAATAGTAGTTGCGGCCGTAAGTCTTCCAGTGACCACGCACGATCTCGGTGACACTCTCCTTGCGCACGGCAAGGATGTTCAGCCAGAGAAGGACGGCCCAAAGCCCATCTTTCTCCCGCACATGGTCCGAGCCGGTGCCCGCACTTTCCTCGCCGCAGATCGTGGCGAGCCCCGCATCGAGCAGATTGCCGAAGAATTTCCAGCCCGTCGGCGTCTCGTAGATCCCGATGCCCAGCTTCTCGGCCACCCGGTCGGCCGCCG
Source organism: Aquamicrobium sp. (assembly GCA_019739225.1). Classification (GTDB taxonomy): domain Bacteria; phylum Pseudomonadota; class Alphaproteobacteria; order Rhizobiales; family Rhizobiaceae; genus Aerobium. The sequence continues at coordinate 345,968 of JAHHDT010000007.1, read as the reverse complement.
CACTGGTCGGCATCGAGCGCGCGATGCCCTTCAAGCCGTCGCTGTAGCCCGGGGACAGGTGGGCGTTTGCGGCAAGCATCGCGAGCGAGTCGGAAGGCGTGACGAACATGCCCCGGCCGATCACCAGGTTGCGATCGCCATCGCCATCCGAAGCGGCGCCGAAATCGGGCGCGTCGTCCGACATCATCAGGTCGAAGAGGTCGCGCGCATGAACGAGGTTCGGGTCGGGATGGTGGCCGCCGAAATCGGGCAGCGGATCGGCATTGCATGCCGTTCCCTGCGCCGCGCCAAGCCTTCGCTCGAGAATCTCCACCGCATAGGGCCCGGTCACGGCGTGCATAGCGTCGAACACCATCCGGAAACCGGACGCGAACATCGCCCTGATCGCGTCGAAGTCGAACAGGCTTTCCATGAGCTCGGCATAGTCGGCAACCGGATCGACGACCTCGACAGTCATGTCGCCGGCCGAAAAGCTGCCCACCGTGTCGAGATCGATGTCAGGCACATCCGCGATCGCGTAGCGGTCGATCTCGCGACTGCGGGCATATATCGCTTCGGTGACCTTTTCCGGCGCGGGGCCGCCATTGCCGACATTGTACTTGATGCCGAAATCCTCGTTCGGCCCGCCCGGATTGTGGCTGGCCGAAAGCACGATGCCGCCGAAGGCTTCGTTCTTGCGGATGAGATGGGACGCGGCCGGGGTCGACAGAATGCCGCCGCGCCCGACGATCACGCGCCCGAAGCCGTTGGCCGAGGCCATCTTGATCGCGATCTGGATCGCCTCGCGGTTGAAGTAGCGGCCATCGCCGCCGATCACCAGCGTCTCGCCGCGATAGCCCGCCACCGAGTCGAAGATCGACTGGATGAAGTTCTCGACATAGTTCTTCTGCTGGAAAACCGGCACCTTCTTGCGCAGGCCGGATGTGCCCGGTTTCTGGTCGTCATACGGCGTGGTCTCGACGATCGAGATCATATGCAAAGTTCCTCTGTCATGCGGCCAGCGAGCGGAACAGCGCGACATAGTCCCGCGCGCTCGCCTGCCAGGATACGTCCGTCTTCATGCCCTGCTTCTGCATTGCTGTCCAAGCCCCGCGATCGGCGAAAACGCCGCACAGGCGTTGCACCGCGCCGACAAGCGCGTCTCCCGATCCGGGGGCAAACTGGAAGCCGGTTGCCACGCCTGCGGAAAGTGCCGCATGGTTGGCATCGATCACCGTATCGGCAAGCCCCCCGGTGCGCGCCACCACCGGCACGCAGCCGTAGCGCAACCCGTAAAGCTGCGTCAGCCCGCACGGCTCGAACCGCGACGGGATCAGGATGGCGTCAGCCCCGCCCTGCAGGAGGTGCGACAGCCCCTCGTCATAGCCGACAACCACGCCGATCCGGCCGCGATGGCGTGCGGCCCCTGCCAGCAGCGCGCCCTCGAGCCCCTGGTCGCCGGAGCCCAGCACCGCCAGCCGTGCGCCGAGACCGGCAATCGCGTCGAGCTCGGCGGCGAGAATATCCATGCCCTTCTGCCACGTCAGACGGCTGACCACGCACAGAAGCGGGCTTGCATCGGGGTCGAGGCCGAAACGCTGCTCCACCGCACGTCGGTTCTTGCCCCGCGCCTTGAGCGATTTCGCCGAAAAGGTCTCCGCCAGATGCGGGTCGGTCTGCGGGTCCCATTGCCCCGTGTCGATGCCGTTCAGGATGCCGTGCAGGTGGCCGGCCCTCAGATTTATCAGCCCGTCGAGCCCCATGCCGAATTCCGGCGTACGGATTTCCTGCGCATAGGTCGGACTGACGGTCGTGATCGCATGCGCCGCCTGCAATCCGGCCTTGAGGAAGCCGACGCCGCCGAAATATTCCACGCCGTCGAGCGCCATCGCCTGTGGCGGCAGGCCGAGCTCGGGGAAGATCGAGGCGGGAAACTGCCCCTGAAAGGCCAGGTTGTGCACCGTCATCACCGAGGGCGGCGACGGCCGCTCGTCATAGCGCAGATAGGCCAACGTCAAAGCCGCCTGCCAGTCATGCGCATGAACGATGTCGGGCCGGAGGTCTCCGACCACCCCGCTCGCCACATCGGCCGCGGCGCGCGCGAATGCGGCAAAGCGGCGCCAGTTGTCCGGCCAGTCGGCCCCACCGCCATCGCCATAGGCTCCACCCGGCCGGTCGAACAGATGCGGGGCGTCGAGCACGATCAGGTCGAGCCCGTCTAGCGTGCCGGCGACAATCCGCGCCTTGCCGCCGAAGAGGTCGGCATAGCTGTACAGCGCCTTCGCCTTCTTGGGCAGTCGCGCGAGCACCGAAGGATAGCCGGGCAGCATCGTCCGCACCGAGACGCCGAGTGCTGCCAGCGCTTCCGGCAACGCGCCGGTCACATCGGCCAGCCCGCCCGTCTTGATCAGCGGAAACACCTCGGATGCGACGGAGAGGATTTTCATGGCGCGCGGACCTCGGGCGAACGGTCTTGACGTCGCCCCCCTCTGTCCTGCCGGACATCTCCCCCACAAGGGGGGAGATCAGCCGACTGCACGGCTTTCGCCAATCGTCGGCGTTGGAGAGAAGGCGAAGGATGCGAAGCTGCCGATCTCCCCCTGTGCGGGGGAGATGGCCGGCAGGCCAGAGGGGGGCAACATAGAGCGAGGACTTTATGCAACCGATCACTCCAGCCGGTCGATCATCTTCTGCGTGATCAGGCATACGCCCTTTTCCGTACGTCTGAAACGCTTCGCGTCGAGCTTTGGATCCTCGCCGACCACCAGCCCTTCGGGAATCTTCACGCCACGGTCGATCACAACGCGGGAAAGCTGCGCGTTGCGGCCGACATGGCAGTTGGGCAGCACCACCGCTTCGTCGAGCGAGGAGAACGAGTTCACCCGCGCGCCGGTGAAGATCAGGCTGCGCCGCAGCGCAGCGCCTGAGATGATGCAGTCGCCCGCCACAAGCGAGGAGATGGCCGAGCCGCGTCGCCCTTCCTCGTCGTGGACGAACTTCGCCGGCGGCTTGATCTCGGCATAGGTCCAGATCGGCCAGTCCCGGTCGTAGATGTCGAGTTCGGGCGTGATGTCGGTCAGGTCGATATTGGCTTCCCAATAGGCGTCCACCGTGCCGACGTCGCGCCAGTAGGCTTCGCGTTCGAAGCTGGAGCGCACACACGAAGTGGCGAAGCGATGGGCTACGGCCTTCCCGTTCTTGACGATGTAGGGGATGATGTCCTTGCCGAAATCGCGGCTGGAATCCTTCATCTCCGCGTCGCGGCGAAGCTGGTCCATCAGGAAGGCGGTGCGGAAGACGTAGATGCCCATCGAGGCGAGCGCGAAGTCCGGCTTGTCGGGAATGCCGGGCGGATCCGCGGGTTTCTCGACGAAGGCGATGACGCGGTCCTTCTCGTCGACATGCATGACGCCAAAGCCGGTCGCCTCCATGCGCGGCACTTCCAGACAGCCGATGGTGACGTCGGCACCCTGGTCGACGTGCTGGCGCAGCATCAGCTCGTAATCCATCTTGTAGATGTGGTCGCCGGCCAGAATGACCATGTATTCGACGCCGTAATCCTCGATGATGTCGGCGTTCTGGAACACCGCATCGGCGGTGCCCTCGTACCACTGCGTTTCAGAGACGCGCTGGCTCGCCGGCAAGATGTCGAAGCTCTCGTTGCGCTCGGGCCGGAAGAAGTTCCAGCCGCGCTGCAGGTGGCGGATCAGCGAATGCGCCTTGTACTGGGTGGCAACGCCGATACGCCGGATGCCGGAATTGAGCGCGTTGGAGAGCGCGAAATCGATGATGCGCGTCTTGCCGCCGAAATAGACCGCCGGCTTGGCACGCACATCGGTCAGCTCTGCGAGACGGCTCCCCCTGCCGCCAGCGAGCACATAGGCCATCGCGTCGCGGGCCAGCGGCTGTGGTCGTTTCTGTTCCATCGTTCCCTCCTCCTCCCGACCTTTACGGTTCGTATTCGAGCATGATCGTCGCCAGCGGCGGCAGGGTCATCCGTGCGACGATACCGCCCTCATCCTCCGCGACCGCCTCGACCGCGCCGCCATTGCCCTGCCCGCTGCCGCCATAGTCGCCGGCATCGGTGTTGACGATCTCACGCCATGTTCCGGCGTTCGGCAACGGCACGCGATAGTCCTGGCGGGCGACCGGGGTGAAATTGGAGATGACCGCCACCGGCGGCGCATCGGGCGCCATGCGCAGCCAGGCGAAAACCGAGTTCTGCGCGTCGTCGGCGATCAGCCAGCGAAAGCCTTCCGGCTCGCAGTCGCGCGCATGCAGCGCCGGCGTTTCGCGATAGGCGTGGTTGAGATCCCGCAGCAGGCGCCGCACACCCTCATGCGCCGGCGCTTCCAGCAGGTCCCAGTCGAGCGCGCGCGCCTCGCTCCATTCGCGGCGCTGGGCGAATTCCTGCCCCATGAACAGGAGCTTCTTGCCGGGATAGCCCCACATGAAGGCGTAATAGGCGCGCAGGGTCGCGAATTGCTGCCAGTCGTCGCCCGACATCTTCGAAAGCAGCGTGCCTTTCCCATGCACGACCTCGTCATGGGAAAGCGGCAGGACGAAGTTCTCGGAGAACGCATAGAGAAGGCCGAAGGTGATGTCGTTGTGATGGTGCTTCCGGTGCACCGGCTCGCGCGCCATGTATTGCAGCGTGTCGTGCATGAAGCCCATGTTCCACTTGAAGCCGAAGCCCAGCCCGCCTTCGTGCACAGGATGTGAAACCTTGGGCCATGAGGTGGATTCCTCGGCGATCGTCATGATGCCGGGGTGGGAGCCGTAGACGGCCGCGTTCATCTTCTGAAGGAAGTCGACGGCTTCGAGGTTCTCGCGGCCGCCCTGCTCGTTGGGTATCCACTCGCCCGCCTTGCGCGAATAGTCGAGGTAGAGCATCGAGGCGACCGCATCGACCCGCAGCCCGTCGAGATGATACTTCTCGGCCCAGAACAGGGCGTTGTTGACGAGATAGGCCAGTACCTCGCGCCGGCCGAAATTGTAGATCGCCGTGTTCCAGTCCGGGTGGAACCCCTTGCGCGGGTCGGCATGTTCGTAAAGCGCGGTGCCATCAAACCGCGCCAGCCCGTGCGCATCGGTCGGGAAATGCGCCGGCACCCAGTCGAGGATGACGCCAAGGCCAGCCCTGTGCGCGCCGTCGACGAAGCGCGCAAAACCCTCCGGCTCGCCGAACCGTGCCGTCGGCGCGTAGAGGCCAGTCGTCTGGTAGCCCCATGACGGATCGTAGGGATGCTCGGTGATCGGCAGGAACTCGATATGGGTGAACCCCATGTCGACGACATAGGGGATCAGCCTTTCGGCCAGTTCGTCCCAGGTCAGGAACGAGCCGTCGTCGCGGTGCTGCCAGGAGCCGGCATGCACCTCGTAGATGGAAACCGGCTGCCGTCGCGCATCGGCATCGCGCCAGAAACGGCGATGCGCCGCGTCACCCCAGTCGTGGGCAGGCGAATGGTCGGTTATCGACCCCGTCGCCGGGCGCAGCTCGGCGCGGAACGCAAACGGGTCCGCCTTCAGCGGCACGCGCTTTCCGTCCGGCCCGACGATCTCGTATTTGTAGACGCGCCCGGCGTCGATGTCAGGCACGAACACTTCCCAGATGCCGGTGTCGATGCGCCGGCGCATCGCATGCCGCCGCCCGTCCCACTCGTTGAAGTCGCCCACCACCGAGACGCGCTGCGCATTCGGCGCCCACACAGCAAAGTGCACGCCATGCGCGCCCTCATGGTGGATGACATGCGCGCCGAGCTTGTCGAACAGCCGCAGATGCGAGCCTTCGCCGATGTAGTAGTCATCCATCGGCCCAAGTACCGGCCCGAACGAATATGCGTCGGTCACCCACCACTCGCCGCCGGCATTGCGCGCCAGGTATTTCAGTGGCTGGCGCTTGCGGATCGTCAGCCTGCCTTCAAAGAAGCCCGCATCATGACGGCGCAGGAGTTCGCCTGCCGGTTTGCCGGCGAGCGTGAAGGCGGTGACGCTTTCCGCGTGAGGAATGAAGCAGCGCGCGAGAAGCCCTTTCTCGCCCTCATGCACGCCCAGCACCGCGAAGGGGTTGCCATGGGAGCCGGAAACGACGGCATCGATGTCGCCCTGCGGCGTCAGCGCCATTTTCCCTGCGGGTTCCCTCCTCCCGGATGCTGTCATCTGGACGTGGCCTTCTCCTCCACCGAACTCACAAGCCCCAGCGTTTTCCTCACCCTATCACGCTGGCACGTTCCAAATCTCCTTCGCATATTGCCTTATCGTGCGGTCGGAAGAGAACCAGCCGACGCGCGCCGTATTGCGGATCGTCATGCCGTACCAGCGCGGGCTGTCGCGCCAGAGCTCATCGACGTGGCGCTGCGCGCCCGCATAGGCGTCGAAGTCGGCCGCGACCATGAACCAGTCATGATCGTAGAGCCCACCGATGAGATCGCGGTAGCGCTCCGGATCATCGGGTGAAAATACGCCGGACGCGATCGCTTCAAGCGCCTGCCTCAGCTCGGGCGATTTCTCTATGATCGCGCGCGGCTCATAGCCGCCGGCCCGGCGCTCGGCCACCTCGTCAGCCTTCAGTCCGAAGATCACGATGTTTTCCGCGCCGACGCACTCGCTGATCTCGACATTCGCGCCGTCGAGCGTGCCGATCGTCAGCGCACCGTTGAGCGCGAACTTCATGTTGCCGGTGCCGGAAGCCTCCAGCCCCGCGGTAGAAATCTGCTCGGAAAGGTCGGCCGCGGGGATCATCACCTCGGCGGTGGAAACGTTGTAGTTCGGTACGAACACCACTTTCAGCAGCCCCCGCACCGACGGGTCGCTGTTGATGACACGCGCGACGTCGTTTGCGAGCTTTATGATCAGCTTGGCATTATGGTAGCTCGGCGCCGCCTTGCCTCCGAAGAATTTCACGCGCGGCAGCCAGTCCTTTTCCGGATGCGAGCGGATCTGGTCGTAGAGCGCCACCGCCTCGATGATGTTGAGAAGCTGGCGCTTGTATTCGTGGATGCGCTTGATCTGGATGTCGAACAGTGCAGACGGATCGAGCCGCAGCCCCATCCTGTCACCGATCAGCGAAACCAGCCGTTCCTTGTTGGCGCGCTTCACCGCCGCGAACTGCTCCTGGAACGCCGCATCGTCGGCGAAGGCGTCCAGCTGCTTGAGCGCGTCGATGTCGTCCAGGAACCTGTCGCCGATGGCCTCGCGGATCAGGTTCGTCAGGCCCGGATTGCATTGCATCAGCCAGCGGCGCGGCGTGATGCCGTTTGTCTTGTTGTTGATGCGTTTGGGGTAGAGCCGATGGAGATCGGCGAACACCGTCTCCTTCATCAGCTCGGTATGCAGTGCCGAAACACCGTTGACCGAGAAAGCACCGACAAAGGCGAGATTGCCCATGCGCACGCGGCGCTCGCCATCCTCGTGGATCAGCGAGATCGCCCGCACCTGTTCATCGGAGAACTTGCCGGTCGAGCGCACCCTCAGGAGCACCTCGGCGTTGATCGCATAGATGATCTGCATGTGGCGCGGCAAAAGCCGCTCGAACAGCGGCACCGGCCAGCTTTCCAACGCCTCCGGCAGCAGCGTGTGGTTTGTGTAGGCAAAGGTGCGGTTGGTGATGTCCCACGCCACGTCGAAATCGTGGCCGTGCACGTCCATCAGGAGCCGCATCAGTTCGGCGACCGCGATCGCCGGATGCGTATCGTTGAGGTGGATCGCGGCCTTGTCCGGCAGCGATGTCAGGTCGGGATACTGGCTCAGATGGCGGCGAACGATGTCCTGCACCGAAGCCGCCGAGAAGAAATACTCCTGGCGTAGCCGCAACTCCTGGCCCGCCTGGTGGCTGTCGGCGGGGTAGAGCACCCGCGTCAGCGCCTCCGCCTTGTTGCTCTCGCGCAGCGCGCCGATATGGTCGCCGGCGTTGAAAGCGTCGAGCAGGATCGGATCGATCGGCATCGCCGACCATAGCCGCAGCGTGTTGACGCGCTTGGCCCGCCATCCAACCACTGGTGTATCGACGGCAACCGCGAGAAACCGCTCCGTCGGTTTCCAGACGTGACGCTCCAGCCGGCCGTCCTTGGACGTCACGGAGCTGACTGTGCCGCCGAAGCCGATCTCGTAAGCGCCCTCGCGCCGTTCGAACTCCCACGGATTGCCGTGTTCCAGCCACGTTTCCGGCAGCTCAACCTGCCAGCCATCGTGAATTTCCTGCCGGAACAGCCCATGCACATAGCGGATGCCGTAGCCATGCGCGGGTATGTCCACGCTTGCCATCGATTCCATAAAGCAGGCCGCCAGCCGCCCGAGGCCACCATTGCCCAGTGCCGCGTCCGGCTCCAGCCCGGCGATCACGTCGATGTCGACGCCATGGATCGCCAGCGCCTCACGCATCGCGTCCATCAGGCCGAGATTGGAGAAGGCGTCGCGCATCAGCCGGCCGATCAGGAACTCCATCGACAGGTAGTAGACCCGCTTGTCGCCCTGCTCGTAGGCGCGCCGCGTGGAATCGATCCAGCGATCGACTACGCGGTCGCGCACCACCTTGATGGAGGCGGCGAGCCAGTCGTGACGCGTGGCGACCGACGGCTCCTTGCCGACGCGGTATTTCAGGCATTCGATGATTTCCGCCGCCAGCTTGAGCACATCAACCTGTCTCGCGGCGGCATGATCGGATGCGGAAGTTCTGGTCAATGTCATAATGCCCCCGGCTTGGCGCAATCGCGAAGCGACTGCACGCGAGCGATTATCCAGACTTCCTCCCAGTTTCAAATGCTAGCGGATTGAAGAGCCGCATTCAATCGATTAAAGCAACCCCGTCCGAAGGACGAAGGGGAGGAACTGCATGATCCTGTGTTGTGGCGAAGCGCTGATCGACATGCTTCCGCGCGAGACGTCAGCGGGCGAAGCAGCATTTGCACCCTATGTCGGCGGCGCCGTGTTCAACACCGCCATCGCGCTTGGCCGCCTCGGCAGGGAAACGGCTTTCTTTTCAGGTATTTCCAGGGACCTTTTCGGCACACGCCTCAGCGAGGCCCTGGAAGCGAGCAAGGTCGATCTGCGCCATGTGCGGTTCTCCGACCGGCCGACCACGCTGGCCTTTGTGCACCTCACCGATGGCCATGCCACATACACGTTCTACGACGAGAACACGGCCGGCCGCATGCTGGAAGAAGCCGACCTTCCGGTGCTCGACGACAATGTCAGGGCGCTGCATTTCTCCTGCATCAGCCTGATACCGGAACCCTGCGGATCGACCTACGAGGCACTCATGCGCCGCGAGCATCAGCACCGCGTCATGATGCTCGACCCCAACATCCGCGCAGGCTTCATCGCCGACAAGGACCGCCATCTGCTGCGCATGCGGCGCATGATCGCCATGGCCGACATCGTCAAGCTGTCCGACGAGGACCTCGCCTGGTTCGGCGAGACCGGCAGCCACGATGAGATCGCCGCGCGGTGGCTGCAGGCGGGGCCGAGGGTGGTCGTCGTCACCCGCGGCGGCAAGGGCGCCGTCGGCTATATCGCGGGCGAACGGATCGATGTGCCGGCGCGGCGGGTGACGGTTGCCGATACGGTCGGCGCGGGCGACACGTTCAATGCCGGCATCCTCGCCTCGCTTGACGAAGCAGGCTTGCTCGACAAGGAAAGGCTGGCGACACTCAGCGCGGACGAGCTGCGCGCCGCGCTCGATTTCGCCATGTCGGCGGCTGCGGTGACGGTATCGCGGCCGGGAGCGAACCCGCCCTGGCGGCATGAACTCGCCTGATGCCTGTCGGGCATCACATCGGACGGAGGTGACGATGACGGAGGCAGCAGGCAAGCCAGCGGAAACGGGCCGCTTGCCGCCCGTGATCGTCATGGGCGTCGCCGGTTGTGGCAAGACCGAGGTCGGCTCCGCGCTCGCCCGCAAGCTGGGTGCCGAATTCGTCGAGGGTGATGCCTTCCATCCGCCGGAGAACATTGCGCGCATGGCCAGCGGCATTCCGCTCGACGACGAGCACCGGGCCGGCTGGCTCGATACGATCGCCGCCGAGATGGCAAGCCGCACCGCACGCGGCGCGACGGTGGTCGCCACCTGTTCGGCGCTCAAGCGGCGCTACAGGGACCGGTTGCGCAGCCTGAACCCGAACCTGGTCTTCCTGCATCTGGCGCTCGACCGGCAGGCTTCGTGGAACCGCGTACAGGGGCGCGGCGGGCACTTCATGCCGTCGAGCCTTGTGGACAGCCAGTTCGCCGATCTCGAACCGCCATCGGCTGACGAGGCGGCTCTGCGCCTCGATGCGCTGCTGCCTGTCGACACTCTGGTCGAGCAGGCGGCTGCATTCCTGGCTGCCCGGTCGGGCACATAAACACGCTGACGGCAGATCGTGCCGGCCACGACGCCGAGGAGGAGAAGACATGTCCGAAAGCCCGTACGAAATCCTCGACCCGCGCTTCGCGAAGCTGATCAATGGCACGGCCAGGCTGGAGCGGCTCCATACCGGAAGCCGCTGGACCGAGGGGCCCGCATGGTTTGCGCCCGGCCGCTACCTTGTATGGTCGGACATCCCCAACGATCGCATGCTGCGTTATGACGATGCCGACGGCCATGTCAGCGTCTTCCGCCAGCCCGCCGGCAACACCAACGGCCACACGGTGGACAGGCAGGGCAGGCTGGTTTCCTGCGAGCACAAGGCCCGCCGCATCAGCCGCACTGAGCATGACGGCAGCGTCGTCACGATTGCCGACCGCTGGCAGGGCAAGCGGCTGAACTCGCCCAATGATCTTGTCGTCAAATCCGACGGCTCGATCTGGTTCACGGACCCCACCTACGGCATCGATTCCGACTATGAGGGCGACAGGGCCGACAGCGAAATCGGCGCTTCGCATGCCTACCGCATCGACCCGGCGACCGGCACGGTCGAAGCGGTCGTCACTGACATGATAAAGCCGAACGGCCTCGCTTTCTCGCCCGACGAGACGAAGCTCTACGTTGTCGATACCGGCCGCACGCATGGCGACCATCATCCGGCCCACATGCGCGTCTTTGATGTCGGCGACGGTGGGCGTCTCAGCGGCGGATCGGTCTTTGCCGATTGCACCGCGGGCCTGTTCGATGGCTTCCGGCTCGACACGGCCGGCCGCATCTGGACAAGCGCGGCCGACGGCATCCATTGCTACGATCCCGACGGAACCCTGATCGGCAAGGTTCTGGTGCCGGAAATCGTCTCAAACTGCTGTTTCGGCGGCCAAAAGCTCAATCGTCTTTTCATCACCGCCACGACGTCGCTCTACGCCGTCTATCTGAAGGTCAATGGCGCCAGAACCATCTAGGCGAACGGAACCGCCGGGGTTCCGGGCGGCAGTTTCGCCTCGTCTTCCGGCTCGACGTGGATGACGATACGCACCGACGGAATTTCCGCCTCCAGTGCCTCCTCGATCCGGTCGCAGATCGCATGGCTCTCGCCGACGGTCATGTGAGCGTCGACGACCATATGGAACTCGATAAAGGTCGCACGGCCGGCGATCCGCGTCTTGAGATCGTGAACTTCCAGCGCGCCCTTGGAATTGGCCGAGATGATGTCGCGGATACGCACATGCTCCTCAACCGGCACGGCGCGGTCCATCAGGCCGTCCAGTGACGAGGTGATGACCTTCCACCCCTGCCAGAGAATGTTGAGCGCAACGACCAGCGCCAGCAGCGGATCGAGAAAATACCAGCCGGTCAGGACGGCCCCGACGAGACCGGCAATGACGCCGATCGACGTGACCACATCCGTCATGACGTGGTGACCGTCAGCTTCCAGCGCCGGCGACTTGTCCTTGCGCCCGACGCGGATCAGCATCAGCGCCCAGACGCAGTTGATCCCCGCCGCGACGCCGTTGACCGCAAGACCTTCCCAGGCTTGCTCAATCGGTGCCGGGTTCTGCCAGCTTCGCCACACCTCGCCCATGATGAGCAGCGCGGCGACGACGATAAGCACGCCCTCAAGCACGGCCGAGAAATATTCCGCCTTGTGGTGCCCGTACTGATGATCGCGATCGGCCGGCTTGTGGCTGACCGAGATCGCCCAGAAGGCCGCGAAGCCAGCGATCACGTTGACGATTGATTCCAGCGCGTCCGAATAAAGCGCGACCGACCCGGTCATCCACCAGGCGACGAACTTCAGACCCATCACGCCGAATGCGACGACGATGGACCACGCCGCAAGGCGTCGTATGCGCTGCTTGGCAGTCATGACGGGGTCTCTTCTCCCCGTTTACGGGGAGAAGATGCCGGCAGGCAGATGAGGGGCAAAGCTAGCATTGCAAGGCTGGTGCCGCCCCTCATCCGACCCTTCGGGCCACCTTCTCCCCGTAAACGGGGAGAAGGGAGTGCGGTCTCGTTCCTCACGCCGCCTTGACCTTCGCCTTGCGCGGCAGATGCGCGACCACGTTCTCGATCATCCGCATGCCGGCGTTCTGGCCGAGCGTCATGATCGATTCGGGGTGAAACTGCACGGCAGCCACCGGCTCGTGCTTGTGCTCGAACGCCATCACCACGCCGTCCTCGGTCTCCGCCGTGACGATGAACGCGTCCGGCAACCGCACCGGATCGGCGAATATCGAGTGATAGCGACCGACAGTCACTTCCTTGGGCAAGCCGGAAAAGATGACGCCGGGCCTCGAAACCCGGATGCGCGACGGCTTGCCGTGCATGGGCACATGAAGCTGGCGTAGTTCGCCGCCATAGGCCTCCGCCAGCGCCTGCAGTCCGAGGCAGACGCCGAAGATCGGCAGGTCGCGCTTGCGCGCCTTCTCGATCGTCGCCTTGGTGTCGAAATCCTTCGGGCTGCCGGGGCCGGGCGAAAGTACGACAAGATCGGGATTGACCCGGTCGAACACTTCTTCCGGCACCGGGGAGCGCACGGTGGAGACACTCGCGCCGGTCTGGCGGAAATAGTTGGCCAGCGTGTGAACGAATGAGTCCTCGTGGTCGACCAGCAGGATCGAGACGCCCTCGCCCACCTTCGCACCCTCGCGCTCGCTCGCTGCCGCATTGCCGGCCGACGCCTCGCGGATCGCCGCCAGCATCGCGGAGGCCTTCAGCTCGGTCTCTGCTTCTTCCTCGGCAGGATCGGAATCGTAGAGCAGCGTCGCGCCTGCGCGGACTTCTGCAATGCCGTCCTTGATGCGGATGGTGCGCAGCGTCAGGCCGGTGTTCATGTCGCCGTTGAAATGCACCATGCCGATTGCGCCGCCATACCAGGCGCGCGGGCTCTTCTCGTGGTTCTCGATGAAGCGCATCGCCCACAGTTTCGGTGCCCCGGTCACCGTCACCGCCCAGGCATGCGACAGGAACGCGTCGAACGCGTCCATGCCCTCCCTCAGGCGGCCCTCGATGTGGTCGACCGTATGGATCAGCCGCGAATACATCTCGATCTGCCGGCGGCCGATGACCCGCACGGAACCCGGCTCGCAGACCCGGCTCTTGTCGTTGCGGTCGACATCGGAACACATGGTCAGCTCGCTCTCATCCTTCTTCGAGTTCAGCAGCTTCAGGATCTGCTCGGAGTCCGAGATCGCATCGTCGCCGCGGCGGATCGTGCCGGAAATCGGGCAGGTCTCCACGCGCCGCCCGTTGACCCGCACGAACATCTCGGGCGAGGCGCCGATAAGATATTCGCCGCTGCCGAGATTGATGAAGAACGAATAGGGCGACGGGTTGATCTTCTTCAGCCGCCGCGTGATTTCGGACGGCTTGGAATCGCAGCGCTCGAAGAACATCTGCCCCGGCACAACCTCGAAGAGGTCGCCGCGCCGGAAGCTCTCCTTGGCCTTTTCCACCAGCCTCGCATACTCACCAGGCTCATGGTCGCCGCGCGGCGGGATGCGGCTGCTCGGCCGGAAAGGCTCCTGTTCGTTGTCGCGCGGCAGGCCGGCGGTCGAAAAGCCCGCGCCGGAATAGTCGTAGCGGTCGTGCCAGGCTTTGGCCTGGTGATGGTCGACGACAAGGATTTCGTCGGGAAGGTAAAGCACGACGTCGCGCTGGTCGTCGGAACGATCCAGCTTCTGTTCGACATGGTCGAACTGGAAGGCGATGTCATAGCCAAAGGCGCCGTAGAGGCCGAGATTGCCGTCTTCCGGCGAGCGGAAGAGATCCACCAGCGCCCGCAGCACGGTGAAGACCGTCGGCGCCTTGCTCCGCTCCTCTTCGGCAAAGACGCGGCCGGGCTCGGCGACCTGGAGCGTCAGAAGGCGGGGCGAGACCTCGCCCATTGTCACGTCGGACAGCCCCGCCACCGCACGGCGTATCGTCGGCAGCAGCACCTCACCGCGTGCGTTCAGCGCCTCGATACGCATCGCCCGGCCTTTGGCGCTGATGACGACCGGCGGGTCGATCATGGCCGTATCCCAGCGCGTGTAGCGGCCCGGATATTCGTAGTTGGAGGAGAACACGCAGCCCCGGCGCGAATCCAGCGCATCGATATAGGCCTCGATCGCACCGTCATAGGGTGTGTCGTGGCGTTGCCGCGTCACCGTCACGCCTCCGGCGGTGATGAACCGTTCGGCGCCGTCTTCAAGCAGTTCGACTGTCATTCCCTGTCTCCATCCGTTTCCGCCTGGCGGACCCGGGACGACTGAAAACAAAATGGCCGCCCGGAAATCCGTTGCGGCCATCACATTTCACGCGCACGCGTTCGCCCGGCCGCTTGTCAGCAGGCCCACCACCACAGGGTCTTGATCGAACGAACCGTCATGGCGAAATCCTTAGCGGCGAACGCTGGCCTGCGCAACCTGATTTCCGCGCCCTGTCACAACCCCCTGTCACCCTCATGTCACGCGCATACCTTACGCGGACGGTCCGCTCCCTCAGGAAAGGAAGATTGCCTTGGCATACGCGACGAACGACGACTTCGGCCGACACTTCATCTCGACCGGGAAAGACACGCCGCCGCGCCACCTCGGCACCCGTTATGACAGCGCCGGCAACTTTCTCTACGAACCGGGCAACACCTTCGTGTCGCACGTCGTCGACGGTTCGCAGAGCCAGAAGGCACTGATGGAGGTTCGCGAGCGCCTGCGTGCCCTGCCCCATGCCGACCACTTCACCTTCACGCCGGTCTCGAGCCTGCACAAGACGCTTTTCCAGGGCGTGATCGAAGGCCGCCGCGGGCGCGAATACTGGCCGGCGGCGCTGCCTGCCGATGCAGCAATTCCCGAGACGACAAGCTGGATCGACGAGCGCCTCGACGGCTTCTCGGTCAAGGCGCCGTTCCGCATCAGGGCCGACATGGTCACGCCGCTCGGTGTTGTCGTCTCAGGCCTGACCGATGCCGACGAAGCGGTCATGCGCGAGGCACGCGACAACCTTGCGGAGCGCCTTGGCTACCGCCACCCGGACCATGACGACTACACCTTCCACATCACGCTGGCCTATCAGCTCGACTGGCTGCCGCCCAAGGCGGAAGCGATCTATTTGCCGGCACTTGCCGAGATTAAGACGCTGCTCGACGCCCTTCCCGAAGGCATCGAGCTCGACGTGCCCGCCTTCTGTGTGTTCGACGATATGGAGGAGTTCAGGCCGCTTCGCGAGATCGGTTGAACGCCCGCAGACCGCTGACCACCAGCCAGGTCAAGCTCGCCCAGGCTGCGCCCAGCGCCCAGCCGGCGGCAACGTCGCTCGGCCAGTGGACGCCGAGATAGACGCGGCTGAAGCCCACCATGATGGTCAGGAGCACGGCCACGCAGATGACGTAGATGCGCGCCGCAAGACTGTCGACGAGACGAACGATCAGCGTGGCAAGCGTGAGATAGACCAGCGCGCTCATCGTCGCGTGGCCGCTCGGGAAGCTCGCCGTATGCGTCTGCACGAGATGATCGACGATGTCGGGCCGCGGCCGGTCGTAGAGCATCTTGAGAAGCTGGCTCAACGCGGTTCCCGAAACGATCGACAGGAAGACGAACAACGCCGGCCCGTAGCGGCCGACGACCAGCAAAAACCCCAGCACCGAAGCTACCAGAACGACCAGCACCGGATAGCCGCCCAGCGCCGTGATCTCGGTGATCGTCTCCACCAGCCAACCGGGTCCGAGCGGTCGCGCATTGTCTGTCGGGTCGCGAAACATCAGCAGCAGTGCACTGTCGATCCGCGCGATCTCGTTTTCGCTCACCTCGTCGGCGATTGCGAGGAATACGTAAACGCCGCTTGTCACCACCGCGACCAGCAGCACCGGTACGGTCGCGAAACGCATGTCCTGCATACCGCGCACGAGTTGAAAAATCTGGTTCATGCACCCACCATCGCGGCCGCCGCCCTGGCGCGGCCAATGTCGTTCGGGAAATTCATCGCCAGGGCCGCGCGCTCCAGGGCCTGTTCGGACTGGCGGTGCGCATTCTCGACAAAACGCTGGTCGCCCGTGCGCGCAAGTGCTGCAAGCGCCTTGTGCAGCCTTACCTGCACCTCCACCACACCTGCGCCGTCGCGCGCGATCGGCACGAAGATGTCGTCGAACAGTTCGGCTATGTCGAGATCCGGCACCCAGACCTCTGGAAACAGCGGCTCGATCTCATCGTCTTCTCCCGCCCATATCGCCAGCACACGCACCGCGCGACCGATAACGTCGATCGCCGTGCCCGGATCGTTGATGCCGGGCGAAAGAGCGCGCGAAGCGATCTCCGCCAGAACGCAAAGGCCGAAGCGCGGGTCCTGGTCGAAGCTGCGCTCGTCGGCAATGGTTACCGCATCGAGGATCGCGTCGAAATCGGTGGCGGTATCGAAACCGCTGCACCACGCGATCGGCCGGCCAGGGTCGATGAACGTGCCCGGCAGGCTTGCGAGATACACCCGCCCGCCGACCGCCTTGGCGGCCCTGGAGATGGCTGCGGTATCGACATGCTGGATATAGCCGATGCGATCGCTGTAGACGGGATGCGCGCCGTCATCGACGACGTCGCGGCCGGGCTCCAGTCGCCTGCCGCCGAGATAGGGCGTACTGCGCCGCGCGCGCATGGCCTTTGCCGTCGCCTCTTCCACCACATCCGTGGTCTCGCCGACGCGGCCGAGCCTCAGCAGGTAGTCGATCCATCGCAGCAGGGTTATGACGATCAGCATCACGACAGCCAGTGTCATGAAGAACAGCACCACCCGGCCGCGCTCGCCATAGGCGCCCATCGACAGGGTGATGATCGCGACGAGGCTGTAGAGGAACGAGCCGACGAATGCAGCCAGCACGTTCTGAGTTGTCTTGTCCTCGATTAGCAGCTTGGTCGCGCGCGGCGTGACATTGCTGGTCGCGGCCGAATATGCCGCAACCATGGTCGACAGCGAGAATGTGGTCACGGCCAGCATGCTCGAGGCGATGATCTCGAGGATGCGGTCGACCGAGTTTGCGCCGAGCTTGTCGGCAAGCCCGGTTGGAATGAAAGGCGAGATCAGCAGTGAGACGAGGGCGGCGAAGATGGCCAGCAGCGAGATCACCGAGGCGCGAAACCACAGGCGCCTTGTCAGCAGGCTGAACAGCCATTTCCACTTCGATACCATGGTTCCGCCTCTCCGGATGGAAGCCAGATATGGCGGCTCGGCAAGCCCATGGCAAGCCGCCGTGCCGGGGCTGCGGCAAGGCGGCTCAGGTCGATGCGGCTGCGCTTCCGCGCGCCGGGCGCGTCAGAAGAGCCCTTCGATCTGCCCTTTGTCGTTGAGGAAGATACGCTCCGATGAGGGCGACTTCGGCAGGCCGGGCATGGTCATGATCTCACCGCAGATTGCCACGACGAAGCCCGCGCCAGCGGAAAGCCGCACCTCGCGCACCGGTACGACGTGGTCCGTCGGCGCGCCGCGCAGGTTCGGATCCGTCGAAAACGAGTACTGCGTCTTGGCCATGCACACCGGCAGGTTGCCATAGCCCTGCGCTTCCCACTGGTGAAGCTGGTCGCGCACCGACTTGTCGGCGATGGCCTCCGAGCCGCGGTAGATGCGCTTGACGATTGTGTCGATCTTGTCGAACAGCTTCATGTCGTCCGGATAGAGCGGCGCGAACTGCGAAGTGCCGCTTTCGGCGAGTTGCACCACCTTGTGCGCGAGCTCTTCGATACCGGCGGAGCCCTGCGCCCAGTGCCGGCACAGGATAGCCTCCTCGCCCATCGAGGCGACGAAATCCTTCACCGCCTGGATTTCGGCTTCCGTATCGGAGTGGAAATGGTTGATCGCAACGACGGCCGGCACGCCGAACTGCTTCACGTTCTCGATGTGGCGGCCGAGATTGGCGCAACCCTTCTTCACGGCGTCGACATTCTCGGCGCCGAGATCGTCCTTCTTGACGCCGCCGTTCATCTTGAGCGCGCGCACCGTCGCCACGATCACCGCGGCCGCCGGCTTCAAGCCGGCCTTGCGGCACTTGATGTCGAAGAACTTTTCGGCGCCCAGGTCGGCGCCGAAGCCGGCCTCCGTCACCACATAGTCGGCGATCTTGAGCGCCGTGGTGGTCGCGACCACCGAGTTGCAGCCATGCGCGATGTTGGCGAACGGCCCGCCATGCACGAAGGCCGGATTGTTCTCCAGCGTTTGCACGAGATTGGGCTGCACGGCATCCTTCAGCAGCACGGCCATGGCGCCGTCGGCCTTCAGGTCACGCGCGAAGACCGGGCTCTTGTCGCGGCGATAGGCAACGATGATGTCGCCGATGCGCTTCTGCAGGTCTGCCAGATCCGTGGCCAGACATAGGATCGCCATGACCTCCGAGGCAACCGTGATGTCGAAACCGGCCTCGCGCGGAAAACCGTTGGCGACCCCGCCAAGCGAGCAGATGATCTGCCGAAGGGCGCGATCGTTCATGTCCATGACACGCCGCCAGGCGACACGTCGCACGTCGATGCCCTGCTCGTTGCCCCAGTATATGTGGTTGTCGATAAGAGCCGAAAGCAGGTTGTGCGCGGTGGTGATCGCATGGAAGTCGCCGGTGAAGTGGAGGTTCATGTCCTCCATCGGTATCACCTGGGCATACCCGCCGCCGGCAGCACCACCCTTCATGCCGAAATTCGGTCCGAGCGACGCCTCGCGGATGCAGACCATCGCCTTCTTGCCGATGCGGTTCAGCCCGTCGCCCAGGCCCACGGTGGTGGTGGTCTTGCCCTCACCCGCCGGCGTCGGATTGATCGCCGTGACGAGGATCAGCTTGCCGTCCTTGTTGCCCTGAACCTGCTTGATGTATTCGGCGGAGACCTTCGCCTTGTCGTGGCCATAAGGCAGCAGATGCTCGGCTGGAATGCCCAGCCCCGCGCCCACGTCCATGATCGGCTTCTTATTGGCTGCGCGTGCGATCTCGATGTCGGACTTGAACTCGGCCATGCGATCTCCCCCTGGGACGGCTCGTTTGCGACGCGGCTGATGCGCCGCCGTTGGGCGCATAGAAGCCCGAGCGGGTCATTTCGCGCCGTCTCAAAACAGCCGCGCAATGCGCGAAATGCGACAGGGTCTGGATAGGGCAGCATGGGGATTAGGGTAATGCGGCGGTAGGGATTATCGAGCGACGCGCAGCGCGTCCGTGGCCCGAGCAGGTTCCTTCTACTGTTTCACCTACTGCCTTACTGCCCCATGCCCCTATCGCCTCAATCCGCTAACGATCCAGCACCTGCCGCACCTCGACCAGATTGGACCGCACCCGCAGCACGTAAAAGCCCATGGTCGCCAGATGCGTCGGCATGATCCAGCCCGCCTCGTTGCCGTTGGAGATGATGAACGGCCGGATATTCAGCGCGGCGCGGAGCTGCTGCTCCGTCTGTTGCCACAGCGGGAGGATCGCACGCTGGCGGATGACGTCCTCGAAGTCGGCCCCGGCTGCGTGGAGAATGCCGTAATAGCCATAGAGCTGGCCATAGGCGAACCAGAACCGGTCGTCAGCGCGCGTGTCGAACCAGCCATAATTATAGGCTTCGGAACGCTCCCGCAGGATCGCCGAGGTCGACCCGATGTCATTGGCGATGCGATCGATGAACTGGATAAGGTTGTCGGCGCGCGCGTCGAACACGGCGTTGCAGGCTTCAAGCCTGTCGTTGAACGTATTCAGGTCGCGGATCGCCGAACGGTAGAAGCTGGGCGTCGGCGTTTTCGGGCCAAACGGATTGAGGCCGAAATACCAGGTGTATTCGTCGAACTGCAGGTTGCCGCGGGCATCCTGCAGATTCTGATCGATCTGCGATGTACCGCGGATACGGCCAAGCGTGTCGACGAGCTCGATCGAGGTGCGGCGTATCGCCTGGTTCACCCCGCGCTGGAACGACGCCTTGTTGTCGAGCCACGGCGTATGGTCCCAGTCCATCCCGAACAGGCCCAGCTTGTAGAGGATCATCGACGAGATCCAGGCATTCTCGTTGACGTTGAACTCGACGAGGTCGGCCGTCACGTCGGCGATCGCCGAGCGGCCGCAGGTGCGCGCCGTGTCGCCCCCATCGGCGGCCGAAACCTGCTCGCCCGCCGACAGGTTGCGGCTGGCAAGGTTGTAGGCCTGGACATAGTCGGGATCGAAGCCCGTCCAGCGCTGCGTATTCCAGAAGAAATAGCCATAGAGGCCGATCAGCACGAGAAGACCGATGCCGATGGGGCCCTTGATGAGCCAGCCGCGCCGCGCATACCAGCGGCTGGCAGCGACAAAGGGCCAGCAGATCCACGCGATCACCAGGCCGATGCCACGGCCGATTGCCTGAAAGACGCGGGTGAAGAAATTGACGATCGGATCGAACATGGTTCCCCCTCAGTCGTGGAGCCCGTAAAGCCGCGCGCGGAAACCCGCCTTGTCTTTCAGATACGTATCTTTCAGCGTCTCGACAACATGGCGCCGCCAGACCGCGTCGAAACCTTCGTAGTCACGATAGAAGCCCTGCTTGTTGAACACGTAGCGCGACACGAAGTCGAACGGCACGAAATCCGAAATCAGTCGGCTCGTGAGCCAGGCGTCGGGATGGTCGGGCTTTGCCCTGACCACAAGGAAACGGCGCTCGGGCCGCACGTCGGCCATCTTCATCTGGCCAAGCTGAGCAAGCTCCCGCTTCGCCGCGTTGAGGAAGGGGAAAGTGCCCTCCCGGTTGATGAGGTCGGCATGGCCGTGAATCCAGCTTTGCAGCCACACCCGGTCGACGGTCGACAGCTCGCGCTTGGGGTCCGACTGATGGATCAGCGTCCGCACGATCATTTCGGCGCGATGTTCAAGGTAATTGGATTCTTCGATCCATGAAGCGCGCGGCAGCTCGATCCGGCCGGTGGAAACGAGGAAGTCGAAGATGCGTTCGGCGTCGTGCAGGGAAAGGTAGCTTACCTGCCACGGTCGCGAGCGCCGGAAGCCAGGTGCGGCAGGGTCGCTGATGACCGTTGTCATGCCCGGATCGACGAAGACGTAGAGCCCGCCGAAATGGCTGGTCCAGTAGGCATTGTGGCGGAAGATCACCTGGTCCGGCACCAGGGCGTTCTGTCGGATGTCGCCCGTCACCTTGGCGAGATCGACCATGTGCTCCAGCATCGTCGTGTCGCGCCACGCCTCCGGCTCCTGCTTGAGCCTGTCGACGAGCGTCGCAAGTTCGGTTGCCTTGCCGGTCACGTCCTCCGCCGACAGCACACGGAATTCTACCTGGTTGATTGACAGCAGGTCCTCGATGTCTTCGACCTTGGCGACCGAATCCTCAATCTCGCCGTAGATCACGTCCTTGATCGTCAGCGCGTTGATGACGCGGGCATTGGCGGTCAGGAACTCGTAGAGGAGCTGCGAGGTGTTTGAGAATGCCGTGTGCACCACCGGCAGGTCGGCCTGTTGCGGGGTCAGGATGATGAAGCGCCGGTTGATCTGGTTCGGATCGAGATAGTTGATGTCGCCGAGGTCCTCGGCCACCTGCGGCGAGAAACCCGTGCGGTCGATCTCGATCCGCTCGCGCTGCGTCGGCTTCAGCCCGAACGCCTTCAGCGCCTTGTTGTAGCGCTCGATCAGATGCGGCTCCTCGATGGCAAGCAGCCTGCCATAGATCAGCTCGTTGTCACGCAGAAGGTCCACTATCCCTTCTCCCCGTTCACGGGGAGAAGGTGCCCGAAGGGCGGATGAGGGGCGGCACAAACGTTTACGATCATGATTCGGCGCCCTTGTACGCCGGCAAAAACTTCGCTTCCGTCGAAATCATCTTCCCATTGAGACGACCATCGAGGGCAGCAACAATCGTGTTAAGTGTCGTTCCGCGATTTCTGAGAACATCGGAATGCCAAACCCTCAGCACCGACCATCCATTTCTGTTCATCGTCCCATCCCGATATCGGTCGCTACCTCGCCCGGCATGCTGGCTACCGTCGACCTCCACTACAAGGTTGGCTTCACGACAGGCGAAATCGGCGAAGTATGGACCGATCGGAAATTGCCTGACGAATTTGTACCCATTCAGACGCCGACCGCGCAGTTCGTGCCATAACGCTTCCTCTGCTTCATTCTCGACCTTGCGAAGCTCTCTTGCTCGTCCCGTGCGTCGCGAATTCCCACCGCGCATGGCGCTGCCCCTCATCCGGCCCTTCGGGCCACCTTCTCCCCGTAAACGGGGAGAAGGAACCGTTTACGCATCCCAAAGGCCCTTTTTCTGCAATTCAGCCATCTCCCGCGCCGCCCGCTCGCGCAGGCGCGCGTCGCGTAGCAGTTTCTCGACCGCCGCGTCGTCTGACTTGTCGGCGTAGCGGAACTCGGAATCGGCGTAGCGGTTGATCTCCTGCATCACCATGTCCATCGTGAACGGACGCCGCAGGTCCTCCACCATGGCCTTCTTCTCGTCGTAGCCCTTGCCCATGAAGGTCTCGGGCTTCTCGAACCATTCGTCGGGCAGCTCGATGTCCATGGCGCGCATCTTGATCGCGTCGGTGACGTTCTTGATCGCCCGGCCGGTGAAGCGCGGCTCCGCTTCCTTGATCCGGTGGAGATAGTCGCCAACGTCGGCCAGCGTCTTCGGCTCGCCTCGCTCGTCCATGAAGCGGTCGTAGACCTTTTGCAGCCCGGCCTCCTGCGGCTTGGAATGGGCGTCATAGGCCGTCTGAACGGCGCGCTTGATCTCCTGCGCTGCATAAAGCGTGTGGTCGCCCAGCGGGATCTTGTGGTTCTTGCCGGCCAGGAGCGCAAAGATGTCGATATAGTCGTCGCGAGTCTGCGGCCCGTCGACCAGCCAGCGCGCGCCAGCGCGCTGGCGAAGCGCATCGTCGACGTTCTCCGGATAGTTCGAGAACATGCCGAAGGAGCAGTTGCCGCGCACCACCGTACCGGCGCCGGCGAAGGCGTCCATCAGCACGCCCGTGATCTCGTGCTGGCCGGCGGAGGCGCGATCGTCCGAGCGCTTGGCCGCCACCTGGTCGATGTCGTCGATGGTTCCGAACGCGATCGCGCGCGGATTGAGCACGTTGTTGACGAACTGGCGGCAGTTCTGCCCCGACTTGCCCTGGTAGGACGAAATCTGGTCGACACCGAAATTCTCGTAGTGGAAGGGCACGCCCGCCACCTGGGCGTAGTCGTTGACGAGGCCGGCGATCATCTGGATCAGCGTCGTCTTGCCGGTACCCGGCGCGCCGTCGCCGATGAAGGTGAAGATGAAACCGCCGAGTTCCACAAACGGATTGAGCTGCCGGTCGAGATCGTAAGCCATCAGCATCTTGGCGAGCTTGACCGACTGGTACTTGGCGACGTGGTTGCCCACCACTTCGTCCGGCTTCTTGAAGGTCATCACCAGCGCCTTGGCCTTGCGGCCGGGCGCGACGTCGAAACCATCGATGGTGAAGTCGTCCTTCTCGATGCGGATATGCGCGTCGTCGAACGCGCCGAGCGCATCGAAGCGGCTGCGCCGCGACAACAGGCCCTCGATGGCGGCTGTCGCGAAGGCGCGCGTGCGCGCCGGCAGGTCGTGATCGTCCTTGGCGCCGGCAAGCGCGCCGTCGAGCCCGGCGATCAGCGCCTTCAGCGCGTCCTGCTGGGTGTCGAAGACGTAGTCCGGCTCGCCAACGTCGCTGGGCGCCTCGGCGTCGCTCTCGACGGTCTGCAATAGGTAGGAGGCAAAGGTGAAGGCCGCGACATAGGCCGCCGCCGAAAGCAGCCGCTTGTAGTGAGACACGTCCTCGCCCTCGAGCGGCGAGCGCGCGTTCTTCGCCTGCAGATCCTCCAGCGCGGTCGATTTGGCGAACACGTCGGCCACCGCCATCGCGATCGCCAGTCCGCGTCGCGCGCGATAGAGCAGCGTGTGCTGCGGGATCGACATGAGCTGGTCGTCGGGCCGCACCGCCTGCACGGTCTTTGCCAGCTCCACCTCGCGCGTTCGCCGGACCGAGCCGGTCGAAACCGTCGACACGAAACGCCGCCCGGTGCCTGCCAATTCCGTCTGCGAGCGGCCGGACGAATCCTCCAGCACCACAATGCGCGTGATGAAGCTCTGCGCCATCGCGCTGTGCTTCTCGATGTCGGCTTCGGATATCGCGGTCAGGCCGGTGTCCATGGTCAGGCTCTCCTAAACATCGCTGATCACCTGCCCGTTGGAGATGATATGGACCTGATAGCCACCGAAGATCTTCTGCGCCTCCCCGGCGGCGTAGAGCGCCTGATAGGCCTCGTGCGGGATCAGCGCGTGGCGCTCGTAGCTCGAAACGCCCTGCCGGGTCGCCTCGAGGTCGTCGGTGTTGATGTGGAATTCCTCGCGCGCCGGCTGGCTGGAGAACAGCCCCTTGCGCGCCGGCTGTTCGGACTTGGAAAACACTTCCTGCACCGTCCAGGTCAAAAGCCACGCATTCTGCTCGCGGCGCACTTTCGACAGAACCTCGGCGACGACCGAATTGTGCTCGGTGATGCCGGCGGAATAGAACGGCCCCAGCACCACGCGGCGTAGCTGCTTGGGATGCAGCGCGTCGAAATCCTTGTCGAGATTGCCGGCAATGGTGGCCGGCGACAGTGAATAGGCCGAGTTCTTTTCCGCGAAATCATCGAAGCGGTGCGCGAGTTCCGGGTTGAGCAGCCCCTCGACCGGCAGCGGAATCTTGACGTTCTCGTCGAGCTTGCCGTCCCGGGAAACCAGTTCTCGGACCACGTTTTCGGAAGAATCCTCCACCGTCGCCATGTAGACCAGCGGCAGGTTGGCCGTGCCGTCGAACGCACCCCAATGGACGACGTAGATCGGCCGGCGGGTCTTGGGGTTCACAGACACCTTCACCGTCCGGGGCAGCACGAAGGGCGCGAAGATCAGCCCCTCGGAAACCTCTTCCAGGTAAAGCCGCTCGGCCATCGACTTGCGCAACGCCTCCGGCATCGCCCTGTGGCGCAGGATGAAATCGGCCATCTCCGCGCGCAGCACCTCGGGTTCCGGAATGCCGGACAGCCGCTTCTCGGCACTGCGCCGGTCGTTCTCCAGTTCCAGCACGTTCTGGAATACGGGATAGCCGCTTTCGGCCCGCGAGATGCGGAACGAATCCATGAAGCCGAGACGGTTCTTCCAGCACGCGAAGGAATTTTCCAGCCGCACCAGATATTCGGCCATCACCTTGGCGACGAGGTCGTGCCGGTATAGCGGCGAACGCTCGTCGCGCAGAAAGACATCCAAACCGCCGAGAGCGGCAGAAATGGTGTCGAAATAGCGCGCTGCGGCGTCGGTGGTCGTCATGCCCATCCTTTTGCGCGATGGCGTTCCTTCGCGCCCCCCTCTGTCCTGCCGGACATCTCCCCCAGGAGGGGGGAGATCGGCTCGCAAATGCCCACTCGCTTATTCTGCCAGGCCACCGCTTGGCGAAACCCGAACGACTGGTTGATCTCCCCCCTCGTGGGGGAGATGTCCGGCAGGACAGAGGGGGGTAACATAGGGCTCAAGGCTCGCAGAAGATGCGCTACTGCTTCACGTAGTCGGCCGAGTTGTGCTTCTTAAGCACCTCGTCGAAGCGCCGGGCAAACGCATCGTCGGCGAGCTTCTTGCGGCGCTGGATGTCGGCGGTCGTCACCATGTTCTTCTCGTGCAATTCGAGCAGGTCGCCGATGTGACGCTGTGCGGCGGCTCCGATGCCCGCCATCGTCTCCTCGGCAGTGTTGTCGACCTGGCTGCCCAGCGTGTTGATGCGGTGCGCCACTTCCTGCTGCGCAGCCGTCTTCAGCGAATCCTCCAGCGCCTTGTAGAGAACGATGCGTTGCTCGGTGTCGATGGTCAGCTTGTTGATGAGCGTGTTCTGCGCCGCGATCTGGTTGTTGAGCGAATCCACGAAGGTCTGGAACATCGAGGTGTAGCGCTCGAGCGTCTGGCTCTCGGCCAGCAGTTCCTGCTCCTTGGCCTGCGCCTGGTTGTACTCGGTCGCCAGCTTCGAGCGCTCGGCCTCTAGCTCGGTGCGCTCGGTCTGGCTGGTCGAAGAAGCGATGCGGTTCTCGATGTCGAGCAGGGCCGGGTTCAGCTCCTCGATGCGCTTCTGGGTGGCCGTCAGGTTGTCGATCGTCGCCTTGCGGCGCTCGATCACCTCACCGAGGCTCTTCTCCGAGGTCGCGAATCGCTGGTCCAGGATGTTTTTCTGCTCGGTCAGGATGCCGACGATCGTGTCGGACTTCGCCAGCAGCTCCTGCAGGTTGCCGGCCAGCGACATGTTGCGTACGCGCTCGGTGCGCATCCGCTGCTTGCGCTGGCTGGAGAAGATGCCGATGAAGCTCTCCCAGCCCGTATAGCTCTTCATGCTCTCGAACTCGGCGCCGAAGACGTTGGTGGCATCCTCCAGTCCGATGATGAGGTCGGCGATGTTGCCTTCCATCACCTTCTGCTGGTTGAGCACGTCCTGGATGCGGGCGTTCTCGATGTCGAAGTCGCTGGCGCCGATCTTCTGGTCGGTCTGCGCAAACTTCTCCAGCACGACACCGGACTGCTCGATCTTCGAGCGCATATCCTCGACCACCCGTTTCGTCTTGGCAATCTCGGCGTCGAAATTCTGCAATGTCGCCATGCGCTCCGCTCCAACCAATCGATAAGTTCCTAAAATGACTTCGCGGAATATATGTGGGCGGCATTGCGATTGAAAGACGCAAAGCCGGAGGAAGCAAAGGCGGCCGCGCTGAGTATCCGGATCCGAATTCTAGGCCCGAACACGCACCTCGCCGAAAGAGACCATCCTTCGCCGATCGTCATCCCACAGGGCCAGCTTCACGCAGGCGAGGCTGTCGGCGATCGTGATGCGCCCGATCTCCCTCAGCTCCGGAAAATCGCGCAGCACCTCGGGAAGCCGGTAGCAGGGAACCTTGCTCGACAGATGATGCACATGATGGATGCCGATATTGCCGGTAAGCCAGCTCAGGGCTCCCGGAAGATCATAATAGGACGAGCCGTGGAGCGCCGCCTCCCTGAAATCCCAGTCGGAGCCGTTCGACCAGTGCGTTTCCTCGAACTGGTGCTGCACGTAGAACAGCCATATTCCCGCGCTTCCGGCAAGGATGACGATCGGAAGATGGATGAGAAGGAATGGCCACAGCCCGACGAGCGCGATGAGGCCGCCCGCGAGCGCGGCTATCGCAAGGTTCGTCGCCATGGTGGACACCCACGGCTCCTTGCCGGCCCGCATCATCCCGAAGGGCAGCCGCTGCTTCAGCCCGAACAGCCAGATCGGCCCGATGCCGAACATCACGAGCGGATGCCGGTAAAGCCGGTAGCCGAGCCTGCGCCAGAAGGAAAGAGCGGAATACTCTCCCACGGTCAGCGTCGTGATGTCGCCCACCCCACGCTCGTCCAGATTGCCGGCCGTCGCATGATGCCCCGCATGGGCGCGGCGCCAGTAGTCATAAGGTGTCAGCGTGAGCACGCCGATGGCCCGGCCCGTCCAGTCGTCGCCCGTGCGGTGGGCGAAGAACGAACCGTGCCCGCAATCGTGCTGGATCATGAAAAGCCGCAGCAGGAAGCCGGCCGCCGGCACGGTGAGAAGCAGGCCCGGCCAGAACTGGTAGTGGACGGCGACCCAGCTCAGCGCCCACAACGCGCAGAACGGGATGACGGTGATAGCCAGTTCGAAAGTGCTGCGACCACGGTGAGGCGTGCGATATTTCGCAAGAAGCTTGGTCCACAACCGCTTGTCGGAACCGGTCGCAAAGGGCGAAAGGGAAGTATTCATCGGCGCTTATAGCCATTCCCGCCGGTCGCGCTCAATAGCTCGCAGCTATTTGACGCACCCGGAGACGCTTGGCCCGTGTCAGCTCCCGGCAAAACCGATCAGGTCCTCCGGCGGCAGGCGGCCCATCTCCTCCTCCCAGTGCCGGCGGCACAGCGAGACGTAGACGTCCTTGCCGATCGCCACCTGGGCACCCTGCTTGGCAACCTTGCCGTCGGCGCCGAGCCGCACCACCATCGTCGCCTTGCGCCCGCAACGGCAGATCGTGCGCACCTCGCGCAGCTCGTCGGCAATGGCCAGCAGCGCCCGCGAGCCGGAAAACAGCTTGCCCTGGAAATCGGTCCGCAGCCCGTAGCACATCACGGGAATGCTCAGCCGGTCCGCCACCCGCGCGAGCTGCCACGCCTGTTCCTCTTCCAGGAACTGCGCCTCGTCGACGAACACGCAGTGTGTCGTCGTGTGATCGTGATGGTCGCGAATGCGCTCGTACAGGTCGTCGCCGTCGCGGAACATCTCCGCGTCCGCTTCGAGGCCGATGCGCGAGGAAATGTAGCCTGCAGCGTCGTCGCGGCGGTAGTGGCCGGCCACGAACAGCATCGTCGTCATGCCGCGTTCGCGGTAGTTGTACGAAGCCTGCAGCAGCATGGTCGTCTTGCCGGCGTTCATCGTTGCGTAGTGGAAATAGAGCTTTGCCATCGGCCTATTAACCTCAACGCAGCAGCGGTTGGGAGGTAGGGCTTTCCACCTTCCACCATTTTTGCGCATGCCCCGGAAACAACGCCTTGTGGCGCTCAGGCCAGCCCGCGACGCGCGCCGTTGCGCCGTTAACCTTGAAACCGGCAACAAATGATGTTTGGCTCATGACAATCATCTAAAGCATGGCGAACCGCCAGGCCATCCAACATTGGGAGACGTAACATGTCGCATCGCAGGACTATTCTGATTTCGCTGGCCTTTTCGGCCGCGCTTGGCACGGGCAGCGCTTTTGCTGCCGACCCGGAAAGCTGCGAGACGGTCACCTTCTCCGACGTCGGCTGGACCGACATCACCGCCACCACGGCAACCGCGTCGGTTGTTCTCGACGCGCTCGGCTACGATCCTGAGACGCAGGTGCTCTCGGTGCCAGTCACCTATGCGTCGCTCAAGAACAAGGACATCGACGTCTTCCTCGGCAACTGGATGCCGACCATGGAGGCCGACATCGCACCCTATCGCGAGGACGGCTCGGTCGAGACGATCGTCACCAATCTCGAAGGCGCCAAATACACGCTGGCCGTGCCCAAATATGCCTATGACGCAGGCCTCAAGTCGTTTGCCGACATTGCCAAGTTCAAGGACGAGCTCGGCGGCAAGATCTACGGCATCGAGCCCGGCAATGACGGCAACCGCCTCATCATCGACATGATCGAGGCCGGCCAGTTCGGTCTCGACGGTTTCGAGGTCGTCGAAAGCTCTGAAGCCGGCATGCTGAGCCAGGTACAGCGCTCGGTGAACGCCGAGGAGCCCGTCGTGTTTCTCGGGTGGGAGCCGCATCCCATGAACGCCAATATCGAGATGGCCTATCTGGAAGGCGGCGATGACGTGTTCGGCCCCAACTATGGCGGCGCGACGGTTCACACCAATGTGCGGCAGGGCTTCACCGAAGAGTGCCCGAACCTCGGCAAGCTTTTGACCAACATGGTCTTTTCGCTCCAGATGGAAAACGAGATCATGGGCGCGATCCTCAATGACGGCGAGGATGCCGAGGACGCTGCCGAAGACTGGCTCAAGGCCAATCCGCAGGCGCTCGACGCATGGCTCGCGGGCGTCACGACGCTCGGCGGCGAGGACGGACTTGCCGCGGTGAAGGCTGATCTTGGCCTCTAGCAGCTAGCAGATAGAAAGCGAGGCGGCGCGCGGAGGGCGCGGGCCGCTTCGGCCATTCGGCAATCGCCCCGGGGGAAATAATGGATCCTATCTCCGACTGGATCGCCGACCGCGATC
The DNA here is from genome assembly GCA_019739225.1 of Aquamicrobium sp. Taxonomy (GTDB): domain Bacteria; phylum Pseudomonadota; class Alphaproteobacteria; order Rhizobiales; family Rhizobiaceae; genus Aerobium. Next base: position 315,952 of record JAHHDT010000007.1, on the reverse strand, counting down.
GCAAGATCGAGATCGGCAAGTGGGGTCGGGATTTCTTCGACTTCCTGACCACCAATTTCGCCTGGTTCTTCGATTCTCTGGCGAGGGGCATAACCACTGTCCTCGACTTCTTTGTCGACCTGCTTCTGGCGGTGCCGCCCGTCGCGATAGTGCTGGCCATGGCTGGCCTCGCCTATCTCCTGCAACGATCCTGGAAGCTGGCGCTCGGCGTGGCGCTCGGGCTGCTCTTCATCATCAATCAGGGCTTGTGGGAAGCCACCGTGGAAACGCTGGTACTCGTCATCGCCGCGGCCTCCGCGTCGATGGCCATTGGCGTGCCGATCGGCATCTGGGCAGCGCATAACGAACGCGTCTATCGCGTCCTGCAGCCGATCCTCGACCTGATGCAGACCCTGCCGACATTCGTCTATCTCATTCCGGTGCTGATCCTCTTCGGTCTCGGCATGGCGCCGGGCCTTATCGTCACCGTCATCTTCGCCAGCCCTGCCCCCATTCGCCTCACCTATCTGGGCATCACCTCCGTGCCGACGCCGATGCTGGAGGCCGGCGAGGCATTCGGAGCGACGAAGCGGCAGCTTTTGTGGAAGGTGGAGCTGCCGGCCGCCCTGCCGACAATCATGGCTGGCCTCACCCAATGCATCATGCTTTCGCTCTCCATGGTCGTGATCGCCGCGCTGATCGGCGCGTCCGGCCTCGGCACGCCGGTGGTGCGCGCGCTGAACACGCTGAATATTCCACAGGGTATCGAGGCGGGGCTTGCCATCGTCATCATCGCCATCATCCTCGACCGCATGACGCGCATCGCACAAGGCACCGGCAAATGAGCGTCGCGGTCGAATTCAAGAATGTCGACATCGTCTTCGGCAAGGAGCAGCAGGCCGCGCTGAAGATGATCGATGCGGGTGCCTCCCGCGCCGAGATCCTCGACGCAACCGGCGCGGTGCTCGGATGCGCCGGCGCCAGCCTCACCGTCGAGCAGGGCGAGATTTCCGTGCTGATGGGGCTTTCCGGCTCAGGCAAGTCCACGCTGCTGCGCGCGGTCAACGGGCTCAACAAGGTCACGCGCGGCGAGGTGATCGTGCATGACGACGACTGGGCGGCCGACGTCGTCTCCTGCCCGCCCGCCGAACTGCGCAAGATCCGCCGCGAATGTATCGCGATGGTCTTCCAGCAGTTCGCGCTTCTGCCCTGGCGCACCGTGCGTGAAAATGTCGGCTTCGGCCTCGAGCTCGCCGGCGTGCCTGCCGCGCAGCGCAAGGAGCGCGTGGCAGCGCAGCTCGAGCTGGTCGGCCTGTCGCAATGGGCCGACAAATATGCGCACGAGCTGTCCGGCGGCATGCAGCAGCGCGTCGGGCTGGCGCGCGCCTTCGCCACCGAAGCGCCGATCCTGCTGATGGACGAACCCTTCTCGGCGCTCGATCCGCTGATCCGGACCAAGCTTCAGGACGAGTTGCTGGCTCTGCAGGAGCGCCTGCACAAGACCATCATCTTCGTCAGCCACGATCTCGAGGAAGCGCTGAAGATCGGCAATCGCATCACCATCATGGAGGGCGGCCACATCGTCCAGACCGGCGCACCCGAAGAGATCGTGCTCTCTCCCGCCAACGATTATGTCCGCGACTTCATCTCCAACGTGAACCCCCTCTCCGTCCTGACGGCATGGAACGTCATGCGCGACCGGCGCGATCTTTCCGATGCCGGCGAGGACTGGGTGTGGCTCGATCGCCGCAAGACGACGCGCTTCCAGCTTGACGCCAACGGGCTCGTCACCGGCGCGGAAAGAAACGGCCGGCCGGCGATCTGGACGTCGTGCGATCCTTTCGAAGCGCTGCCCGACGACGCCCACCAGGTCTACTGGGCCAAGCCGGGCACGCCGCTCAAGGCGGTGATGCAGGCCATGCACCAGTCGCAGACCGCGCCCGTCGCTCTCTTCGACGAAAGCTCGCGCTTCGTCGGCGCGATCGGCATTCGCGACGTGCTGCGTGCCGTGCTGCGCCGCTGAGCGTTACCCACAGCCACAGGAAGAAAATCCTCGCAAGGGTGGATTTTGCAACGCAGCAAGGTTATGCTGCATTGCGATCTCGTGTTTGGCCCGTTCGAGGCACATAACGGGAACCGTCGAAGGCGCGAGACGTTCACCTTGGCAAAGCCAGGAGGCAACGATGCTCGGCACAGGCCCGTCAAACAAGAACATCCCCCGCCGCAAGACAGCGCTCAACGCGCGTCAACGCACGGTTGATCTCAAGATTTCGCTGCCGTCCGGCAGCGACAGCGCGGCAAAGCGGCTTGCGCGCAAGATTCAGGATTCGGTTTCGCGCACCCTGTTGCGCGAGGGCGAGGACGCGTCATGCGTCACCATCGTCGAGGACGGCTCGGCGCAAGAACATAAACGCACCAGCAACGCCCGGTTGGGCCCGACCCCGGTCGGCTGCGGCGCCTGGTGGAACTTCTAGTCCGCGAAAGATGCCCGAAGAAGACGAACTCGACCCTTACAGTACCGCCCTGTTTCTCGATTTCGACGGCACGCTCGTCGATATCGCCGATCGCCCTGACGCGGTGATCCTCCGCGCGGAAGTCCGCGACGCACTCGACCTGCTTCACGATGCGCTGGACGGCGCGCTGGCCGTCGTATCCGGCAGGCCCGTTTCCGAACTCGACAGCTTCCTTGCCCCGCTGCTCCTGCCAGTCGCGGGCGTTCATGGCCTCGAAGTCCGCCACGGCACCACCGACGTGCAGCGCCACGGCTACGATAGCGCAGCGCTGGATCGGCTCGTCGCATCGGCGCGCGCCTTTGCGGCCGACCATCCTGCCCTGCTGGTCGAGACGAAGGCAGGCTCCGTAGCGATCCACTACCGCCAGGAGCCAGAGCTGGGCGAGGCAGTAGAAAGCTTCGCCGATGACTGCGCACAGGCAGAGCCAGGCGTGGAACTCTTGCGCGGCAAGATGGTCGCCGAGCTTCGCCTGGGCGGCCGCAACAAGGCCGACGCGGTTTCCCATTTCATGGAACGATCACCCTTTGCGGGCCGCACGCCGTGGTTCTTCGGCGACGACGTCACCGACGAAGACGGATTTCGCCGCGTCAACGAACTCGGCGGGCAATCGGTGAGGATCGGGCCCGGCCCGACGGCTGCTCGTCACAGCTTCGAAAGCATCGGCGCGTTTCATCGCTGGCTGGTGCGCGCCGCCGAAAGGGCAGCACTGGCAAAGACAATGGAGGAAGACGAAGTGACGGGAGGCAATCAGGCTCGCGGAACCAGACCCGGTATCCGCCCGGCCAGGACCATGGGGAACGTGACATGAGCAGACTGGTGATTCTTTCAAACCGCGTGGCTGACCTGCGCAAGACCAGCCAGTCGGGCGGGCTCGCGGTGGGCCTTGCCGATGCGCTGCGCCAGCGCGGCGGCGTCTGGTTCGGCTGGGACGGCGAGACGCTGCAGACACAGCCCCGCGAGGCCACCGTGGAGCAGGTCGGCAACGTGCGCATGATCTCGGCCGCGATGACGGTCGAGGACTACATGAACTACTATGTCGGCTACGCGAACAGCGTCCTGTGGCCGCTGTTTCACTACCGGCTCGACCTCGTCGACTTCCACGCGCCCTATTTCGACGCCTATCAGCGGGTCAATGCCAACTTCGCCGGGCTGGTCGCACCCTACCTGCAGGACGACGACCTGATCTGGGTCCACGATTATCACTTCATTCCCATGGCCAACTGCCTGCGCCGTCTCGGCTGCCGCCAGCGCATGGGCTTCTTCCTGCACATCCCGTTCCCGCCGCCGGACCTGCTGGCCGCCTCCCCGAACCACCGTTATCTCGTCGAGGCGCTGCTCGACTACGACGTGCTCGGCTTCCAGACGACAGCGGACACGATCAACTTCCGCCATTACCTGGAGGAATGGGGTGTCGGCGAAGTGCTCGACGAGCGCACGATCCGCTACAAGGGCCGCACGATCGCCATCGACCGCTACCCGATCGGCATAGACGTCGAGACCTTCCGGGAGATGGCTCGTAATGCGCCCGACGACGTGCGCATCGACAGCGCGCGCCGCGAAAAGCTCGGACGCAAGCAGATCATCGGCGTCGACAGGCTCGACTACTCCAAGGGCCTGCCGGACCGCTTCCAGGCTTTCGGCAAATTGCTCGCACAGCATCCCGAGTTGGAAAAGCAGGTGACCTTCCTGCAGGTGGCGCCACCCACCCGCGAGGACGTCAATGCCTATTCCGACATACGCGACGAACTGGAAGGTCTGACGGGCTCGATCAACGGACGCTTCTCGGACTTCAACTGGACGCCGCTGCGCTACATTCACCGCCCCGTCCCGCGTGAGACGCTGGCAGCCCTCTTCCGCGCCAGCCACGTTGGCTTGGTGACGCCATTGCGCGACGGAATGAACCTCGTCGCCAAGGAATTCGTTGCCGCGCAGGACGACGAAGACCCTGGCGTCCTGGTTCTTTCGCAATTTGCGGGTGCCGCCGAGGACATGACGGAAGCGCTGATCGTCAACCCATATGACACGGACACGATGGCCGAAGCGATCCACCAGGCGCTTGTGATGCCGCTGGACGAGCGCAAGGCTCGCCACAAGGCGCTTCTCGATCATATCCTTCATCAGGACACGCAGCGGTGGCTGGCGACGTTCCTAAGCGATCTTGAAACCGCCGGCGGTCACACCAACCCGCCGCCCGACAGTCTCATCGCCGCCGACGCGGCCTGACCAGCGGGATTGCATCCCGTCGGCCGGGCGGCTATCAGGTCGACCGTCAGCACAAGGAGCCTTATGCGCAGCGACGTCATCACCGGTTTTCCCCGCGGGGAGTGAACGGCCCAAGGGCCGAATGACACGTTGTGCGCCGCAGGCGCCTTACTGACGGAATATCTGAAATGACCGAACCTTTAAGTATCCGGGCCTATGGTCCAGATGACAGACAGCGGCTGCTTGCCATCTGGCATGCCGCATCTCTGAGGGGGCATCCCTTCTTCACCGCCGATCAGCTTCGCGAACAGGCCAAGCTTGTCGGTGAAGCTTATCTGCCCAAGGCTGAAAACTGGGTTGCCACGCTTGCCGACGAGCCCATCGGCTTCATCGGCCTTCTGGACACCTTCATCGGCGGATTGTTCGTCGATACTGCTCGCCATGGAACAGGCGCAGGTCGGCACCTTGTCGAGTACGCATTGTCGCTGAAGGGCAAGTTGTCGCTGGAAGTGTTCGCCCTCAACACAAGCGCCATCGGCTTCTACCGCCATATCGGCTTCGTGGAGACCGGCAGGCGCATCAGCGACGAGCACGGCATGCCACTCGAACTGGTCGCAATGCGCAGTAGCTAGCGATACCCGGTCGCGGCGGCACGCCTGCCGCGACCGACCGCTTGCGCGTTCCGGAACACCGGTGAAAGGGCCATGCTCGCATCTTGCATCGCCCGGCGGGGCACCGCTAAGATGGTGTCAAATTGTTCTATTTCATAACAATATCTGCGGAGGAATTTCCATGAACCCATCAGGTCAGGTCGCGATCGTCACCGGCGGCGGCTCCGGTCTCGGTGAAGCGACGGCACGTGCGCTTGCCGCGAAGGGCGCGAAGGTCGCGCTGTTGGACATCGGCATCGAGCGCGCCGAGGCTGTGGCCGCCGAACTTGGCGGCATCGCGGTCAAGTGCGACGTCTCCAGTGCCGAGGCAGCGGAAGCCGCCATCGCCGAGGTCGCCGACAAGCTCGGCACGCCGCGGATCCTGGTCAATTGCGCCGGCATCGCGATCGCCATGAAGACCACGGGCAAGGACGGCGCCCACCCGCTCGACCTTTACCGCAAGGTTATCGAGGTCAATCTCATCGGCACGTTCAACATGATCCGGCTCTTTGCCGCTCGCGTCGAGCAGGCCGAACCGCTGGAGGGCGGCGAGCGCGGCGTCATCGTCAACACCGCGTCGGTCGCCGCCTATGACGGCCAGATCGGCCAGGCAGCCTATTCCTCCTCCAAGGGCGGCGTCGTCGGCATGACGCTGCCGATCGCCCGCGACCTTGCCCGCTCCGGCATCCGCGTCATGACGATTGCGCCTGGCATCTTCCGCACGCCGATGCTCGCCGGCCTGCCGGAGGATGCGCAGAAGTCGCTCGGCCAGCAGGTGCCCTTCCCTTCCCGTCTCGGCGACCCGGCGGAATACGGCGCGCTTGCCAGCCACATCGTCGAAAACCAGATGCTCAACGGCGAGGTGATCCGCCTCGACGGTGCCATCCGCATGGCCCCTAAATAAAGGTCGGAACCTGCGGCGATGGAGGAGGCAACCCGCAAGACCGGCCCATTGACAGGCTTCACCGTCATCGAGATGGCGGGGCTGGGTCCTGTGCCGCATGCCGGCCTGATGCTGGCTGAACTCGGCGCGCGTGTGGTGCGCGTCGAGCGGCTGGTCAAGGAGCAGGCTTTCCTGAACCTGCCGCCGCAATACGACCTCGACAGGCACGGCCGCGAGATCATCCGCATCGACCTGAAGCGTGCCGAAGGCACGGCGCTGATGCTGCGGCTGGCAGCCGGCGCCGATGCGATCCTGGAAGGGTTCCGCCCAGGGGTCATGGAACGGCTGGGGCTCGGTCCCGAGGCGCTGCTTGTCTCAAACCCGCGCCTCGTGTACGGGCGGATGACCGGGTTCGGCCAGGACGGCCCACTTGCTGCGCGGGCCGGACATGACCTGACCTATCTGGCGCTGTCCGGCGTGCTGCATGCGATCGGTCCGAAGGACGGCAAACCCGTGCCGCCACTCAACCTGGCGGCGGACTATGGCGGCGGCACCATGTTCATCATCATGGGCGTGCTCGCCGCCCTGCTCGAAGCGTCGCGCTCGGGCAAGGGCCAGGTGGTCGACGCCGCCATGATCGACGGCGCGTCCATGCTGGCTGCACCCTTCTTCGCTTTCATGGCTGCGGGCATCTGGCAGGACCGACGCGGGGTGAACCTTCTGGATTCCGGTACGCCCTTCTACGACACCTACACCTGTGCCGACGGCCGCCATGTCGCCGTCGCCTGCCTCGAACCGCAGTTCTTCGCCGAGTTCTGCCGCCTGCTGCCGCTGGACGAGCGCTTCGCGCGCGCGCAATACGACCAGTCGCTGTGGCCCGACATGCGGGCGGCGATCACGTCGCGGATTGCCGAGCGTCCGCGCGATAAATGGGCAGCGCTGTTCGAGCCGACCGACGCCTGTGTCGCGCCGGTGCTTTCGCTTGGCGAGGCTCCGGCCCATCCGCACAACAGGGCGCGCCGCACGCATGTCGAGACCGACGGCCTTACGCGCCCTGCCCCGGCACCTCGTTTCTCGCGCACCCCTGCAGCCGTTTCGCCGCAGGCGGTCCGCGATGTTGCGTCCACGCTCCGGGCGTTCGGCATCGACGAATCGGAAGCGGAGCATCTTGCCACCGAAGGGATCGTCGGCCGATAATACGACTTTCACAGTCAACTTATTGGAAGCGATCCGTTGCAAGAAAAGAAGAAGGACGTCCTGCGCGAAACCGACGAAGAGGCGATCCGCCTGGCGCGCACCCTGTTGCGGTCATCGCGCTACGGCGCGATTGCGGTCCTCGATCCGCAAACGGGTGCACCGATGGCAAGCCGTGTCGCTGTCGCAACCGACCATGACGGCGCGCCGATCATCCTCATCTCAGCGCTTTCCGCGCATACGGGCGGCATTGTCGCCGATCCGCGCTGCTCGCTGATGTTGGGCGAGCCCGGCAAGGGCGATCCTCTCGCTCATCCGCGCATCACCATTGCCTGCGAAGCGGAGAAGATCGCGAAGGATGATCCGCGGCATGCGCGCATTGAATGGCGTTTTCTTTCGCACAACCCGAAATCGAAGCTTTATGCCGGCCTGGGTGACTTTGCGTTCTTCCGCCTGCTTCCGCAGCGAGCGAGTCTCAACGGCGGCTTCGGCAAGGCCTATGCGCTGACGGCCGACGATCTGATGACCGTTGGCCCGACCCTGGACGCGATCGCGGCAGCCGAGCCGGGCGCGGTCAAACACATGAACGAGGATCACGCCGACGCGATCGCGCGCTACGCTATCCACTTCGGCAAGGTGCGGGAGCCTGCCGACTGGATCATGACCGGTATCGACGCGGACGGCTTCGATCTTGCCTCGGGAGACCGCACGATGCGGCTTTTTTTCGCAAAGCCGCTCGCCGATGCGCAGGACATGCACAAGGCCCTTGTCGCGATGGCCATCGAGGCCCGCCAGGCTTTGACAACCATTGGTCCAGATTGAAACAACCGCTGCGCAATGATGAAACTGTCTCATAAACGCTTGTTATCTCGGCTGTTTGCGCTACGTTAGGTTGCAGGCAGGTAATAGCTGGGCCGATTTGCAACCTGCCTTTCGTTCGACGTTGTCGCCCCCATAGCGTCGTCGAAAGATGCGGCAACGGGGATACGATGGTTTCTGATCAGCTTGTCGACAACGCCGACATGGTTGCGGAGTTTCTGTCTGCCATCGGCAACGGAAAACGGCTGGCGATCATGTGTCACCTCCTGAGCGGCGAGATGTCCGTCGGTGAAATTGCGGAAAGGGTGGACCTGAGCCAGTCCGCGCTTTCGCAGCATCTGGCCAAGCTTCGCGCTATGGGCCTTGTTGAGACGCGCCGCGAGCGGCAGATGATCTTCTATTCCTGCTCTTCGGCCAAGGTGCGCGAGGTCCTGATAACGCTGGACGGCATCTTCGGGGCGAAAGCGGCGGCGGAGTAGGATTGCCAGTGCGCTGACCCGAGGCTACCTCTGCCGGTATCCGCTTGCGAATCCCGGAGAGCCATCTTGGTCCAAGGACTTAGCCACATCACGTTCATCGTCCGCGATCTGGACCGCATGGAGACGATCCTGTCGACCGTGCTCGACGCACGCAAGGTCTACGATTCCGGCGAAGACACCTTCTCCCTGTCGCGCGAGCGCTTCTTTCTGGCCGGCGATGGTGACAACGCCGTGTGGATCGCAACGATGGAAGGCGAGCCGCTGCCGTCGAGAACCTATAACCACGTCGCCTTCAAGATCGACGATGCCGACTACGATGCCCGCCTCGCCCGCGTTGCGAGCCTCGGCCTTGAGATGCGCGAAGGCCGTTCAAGGGTGCCTGGCGAAGGGCGCTCGATCTATTTCTACGATGACGACAACCACATGTTCGAACTGCATACGGGCACGCTGGAGGAACGCCTGAAGCGCTATGCGCAAGGCAAGGAAGGCGCCGCGTGACGCAAGGCGGCTACGACCCGGCAACCGCAATCCGCATCGAAAGCCCCGACGACGCGCGCATTGCAGGCTACCACGCCATCCGCGAGCGCGACCTTGTCGGCCGGGAGGGCCGTTTCATCGCCGAGGGCAAGGTTGTCCTGAACGTGCTGCTTTCCGCCCGCCGCTTCGCGGTCGAATCGGCGCTGATCCTGGAACAGCGCCTTCCCGGCATGGCTGAAACGCTGGCGCGCGCGCCCGCAGACATGCCTGTCTATGTCGCATCGCAATCCATCATGGATGCGATCGCGGGCTTCCATATCCACCGCGGCGTGCTGGCGCTGGGCCGTTGTCGCGTCGAAGACGATCCCGAGGAGATGCTTGCCGCACTGCCCGCCGACGCGTTGGTCGTCGCGCTCGTCGGCATCTCCAACCACGACAATATGGGTGCGATCTTCCGCAACGCCGCCGCGTTCGAGGCAGACGCGGTACTTCTCGATCCAAGCTGTTGCGATCCGCTCTACCGCAAGGCGATCCGCGTTTCCGTCGGGGCGGCACTCAAGGTGCCTTTCGCCCGTATCGCCGACGAAGCGGCGCTGGTCGACGTGCTGGCGCGCCACGGTTACCGCCAGTTCGCGCTGTCACCGTCCGGCAGCCGCACAATCGACACCTTGAACCGGCAAGGCCGCACGGCGCTTTATCTCGGCACCGAAGGCGCCGGCCTGCCGCCTGCCCTCATGGCGCGCATGGAGACCGTACGCATCCAGATGTCGCAGGACTTCGACAGCCTCAATGTCGGAGCCGCCTCGGCCGTCGCGCTGCACCGACTTTGGCGCCCGCGCTAGACGATCCGGCTTCGCGATCACCGTGGGGTGGCCGCGGCTTTCTGCAATGCACGAATGCGCTCTGCAAGGCTCGGCGTGCCGCTCTTGCTCTCACCCGTGTCGGCCGCCAGCGCCTTGTGTATCGGCGAATCCGGCTCATCCAGCATCGCTGTCAGGTTGACCACCTCGGCCGCCAGGTCGTTGATCTGCTCGCGCAGCACGGCGTTCTCACGCCGCTCATCGGCCCAGCCGTCGGAGTTGGCTCGCTCCACGCTGTCGAGCGACGCCCGCAGCTTCTTGTTCTCGCGCGTCAGCACCGTAAGCCGCTCTTCCAGCCGCCTGCGGTCGCTCTCCAGTTTTGCCGTCGCCTTTTCCACGTCGCCACCGGTGGCGCCTGAAAGCAGCGACGAAAGGCGCAACGTCAGCTCCGCCACCTCGGCCTCGAGCTTCGCGCGCTGTTCCTGCTCGTCTGCGAGCGCCTGCTGAAGGTCGTGCTCGGTCGTCCCGCCACCCTTGACCTGCTCACGCAGTCGCGCCAGTTCGCGCTCGCGCCGCTCCAGCTTGTCGTCGCGGTCGGAAAGCGTGCTCGTCAGCCGCTCGGCCTTCTTTTCAAGCGCGACATGCTTCTTCTGCTCCTCGCGAAGCGCCTCGCGCGCCGCCTTGTGCTCGGCCACCACTTCGCGCACCCGCCTGTCTGCCTCCTTGCGCTCATTGCGCAAGGTCGCGACATCGTCGGTCAGTTTTTCGAGCTTCGATTCCTGCGCGACGATCTCGATCTGACGGCTCGACGCGCTGAAACTCGCCTCGTCATACATCCGGCCGAGCTTTTCAAGCTCAAGGGCCCGCTCGCCCAGCATCCGTTCGTGTTCGCCCAACCGCTCGGAAAGCCGCTGCAACTGCTCCTCGCGCTGCCGCAATTCCGCCCGCAACTCCCCGCTGCGCTGTTCGAGCTGCGTCATCGCGGCGTTCTTCTCGTCGCGCTCATGGGCGATGCGCTTCAACTCGTCGCGGTTGCGATTGATCTCGACGATCTGCTCGGACGCCTTTTCGCGGAAGGATTTGAGGCTCATCTCCAGCCGCCGCGTCGACATCGCGAACTCTGCCCGCAGCCGATCCTTGTCGGCCTGGATCTCGTCCATGGTCAGCGGCACCGACGCCTCGATACGCCTGCGCGTCAGCGCAACCGCCCGCCGCCAGATGGCCGGCGCGACCATCAGAGCCAGAAATGCCGCGCACAGAAAGCCGAGAATGAAGAATAGCGTCGTCTGGATCACTGCGTTTCGTCCAATCCACGCCGCGCGGCGCGCGGAACACACGCCCTATGTGCCACGGCGGGACAGCATGAATCCAGTGCCGTGCGCACTGTTGCGCACGGTAAGGTTAAATGCGCAGGCGTGGCCTCAGAAAGGGTTCCAGGTCGGCGACTGCGTCAGCTTCAGGTAGCCGACATTGAGCCCCAGCCGCGCGCCGACGCCAGTGCGCACCGGAACCAGCAGCACCGGTCCGTTCTTCAGCACGGTGAATCCGAGCCCAGCCACGACATAGGCCGAACCGGCAACGCCCGCGTAGCGGCGGTAGAGCGCCGGGATGCTGTCGAGGTTGTAGACCAGGATCATCGTGCGCGAGCCCTGCCCGCCGAAGTCCCATCCGAGCGATGGCCCCTGCCAGAACACGGAATGGTCGCCCACATTCTTGGTGTAGAGCGTGCCCTCGCCAAAGGTCAGCCCGCCGATCAGCGCGCCGGAGCCTTCCTCGCCCAGTATATAGCCGTTCGGCATGCCGTAGGACGAGAATATCTGCTCGACCACTGAGGCGAGCCCGCCCGACGTGGTGCCGAAGAACTGGTGCCCGGAATCGAGGACTTCCTGGGCCGTATAGGCTTCGCCGGCCGCCGCCCGGGCCGGCAGCGCCGTCGATGTTGCGGCGGCCACGGCAAACAGCATCGCTGCTGCCATGCTGATCAGGTTTCTTGGAAAGAGCCTGCAGAACATGCCTTCTATCTCCGTATCGAACTGCCCCACCGCGACGCGGCGCACGCAGCCTCACAGGACCGCATCGACACGCCAACATCACTCAAACTATGCTCGAAACCTTATCCAATCATTAACCATTGGCCTTTCGCATGCCCGCCTCGCGCCGAAGCGCATAAACTGTTGCTTTACCGAAGCGTATCGTGACGACTTGCCTCCGTCGGCCGTTCGGGTTTTCTTGTGGCACCGCCTTCCTTGTGTAACCAATGTCCGACAATTGAAGGGGTGATTCGCCAGCGGCGCGCGGCGCAACGCTGGTGTTTTGCATGAACTGGACAGACGACGGGGACGCTTGCTGCATGGCCGATATATTGACCCTTTCCGCACCGGAACTCGCCGCGCTGCTTTGCAGTCGGGTCTGCCACGACATCATCTCCCCCGTGGGCGCGATCAACAACGGCCTCGAATTGCTGGATGAAGGCGGCGCCGACGAAGACGCGATGCGGCTTATCAGGGCCAGCGCGCGCAACGCTTCTGCCAGGCTGCAGTTTGCCCGTATCGCGTTCGGCGCGGCCGGTTCCGCCGGCATGCAGATCGACACCGGCGACGCGGAGAGCGTGGCCACGGCCTTCCTGGCCAACGAAAAGCCCGAATTCGAATGGCAGGGAACCCGCGCCCTGCTGCCGAAGAACAAGGTCAAGTTGCTGCTCAACCTGATACTCGTCGCCAATGCCGCCATCCCGCGCGGCGGCAAGCTGACGGTGCAGCTTCACGATATGGAAACCGCGCCGCGCTTCACGCTGACCGCCAACGGGCCGATGGTGCGCGTACCGGCGCGGTTCCTGGAACTGCATTCGGGCGTCAAGTCGGACGAGCCGATCGATGCCCATGCTGTCCAGCCTTACTACACCCTGCTGCTGGCTCATGAGGCGGGCATGACGATTTCCATCCGCGCCAGCGCCGAAGAGATCGTGTTGACGGCCGCCTGACGGCCGATTTCTCTGTTTGGAGACAGCTCTTCGCGCGTGGCCGATCCGGCCTCGCGGGCTTGCTGCTGCTTGATGGCGCTTCGCTGACTTTAACGCATTTTTTAGCTAGCCGATTACGCTGATTTTTACCCAAAGCCCTTACTCTCACCGCAATGCCAGTCGGTGCGCATGAAAGGGATGGGTTATGAAGCGCTGTATGATCGTCGATGATTCAAGCGTCATCAGGAAGGTCGCCAAGCGTATCCTGAGCGGTTCGGAGATGAGCGTGGCCGAGGCTGGCCTTGCCGTGGAGGCTCTGGCGATCTGCGCGACCGATATGCCCGACATCATCGTGGTGGATTCAAGCCTGCCCGACATGGCGACGGACGAATTCATTCGCCAGGCCATGTCGCTCAGCGAGGCCCACAAGCCGCACATCGTCGTCTGCATGACCGAATTCGACGTCGGCACGATCATGCGCGCCAAGCGCGCCGGGGCGAAGGGCTATATCCTCAAGCCGTTCAATCGCCCGCAGCTTCTCGAACGCTTCCGTGAAATGGAGATCGCTGCTTAGCGAGTAGCAAAACGACCAAGGCCGCTGACGAGCGTCAACGGCCTTGAAAACTTCTGCGGATCGCTATTCGCTAATTCGCCTCTAGGCGCTTTCGCGGACTTCCTCGGGCTCGCGCAGCACGTAGCCGCGGCCCCAAACCGTCTCGATGTAGTTCTGTCCGCCGGACGCTGCATCGAGCTTCTTGCGCAGCTTGCAGATGAAGACGTCGATGATCTTCAGTTCCGGCTCGTCCATGCCGCCATAAAGGTGGTTGAGGAACATTTCCTTGGTCAGCGTGGTGCCCTTGCGTAGCGAGAGCAGCTCCAGCATCTGGTATTCCTTGCCGGTCAGGTGGACGCGCTGACCGCCGACCTCGACAGTCTTGGCGTCGAGATTGACCAGCAGGTCGCCGGTGTTGATGACCGACTGTGCGTGCCCCTTCGAGCGGCGCACGATGGCATGGATACGTGCAACCAGTTCGTCCTTGTGGAACGGCTTGGTCATGTAGTCGTCGGCTCCGAAACCGAGACCGCGCACCTTGTCCTCGATACCGGCCATGCCGGAGAGGATCAGGATCGGCGTCTTTACCTTGGAGAGCCGCAAGGTCCGCAGGACCTCGTAACCCGACATGTCGGGCAGGTTCAGGTCGAGCAGAATGATGTCGTAATCATAGAGCTTCCCCAGATCCACGCCTTCTTCGCCTAGATCGGTCGTATAGACGTTGAAGCTCTCCGATTTGAGCATCAGTTCGATGCTCTGTGCGGTAGCACTATCGTCTTCAATGAGCAGAACGCGCATTAATGTCCCCTTTCCCGCCGCCAGACCGGGTTCGGCATGCTTCCGGCACCGGAACAGTGATTTCCTGAATCGGAACCTGCCATGCAATGGTTAACAAAATATGATTCCGCATGGCAAGCGATATTAACCCTTTTCAGCTACTGCCCGTAACCTCTTGAATCTTTATAGGAATCACTTGAGCAGAAAGCTCATGTGATGGTTCAGAAAATGACGACAAGTGACTCATTAAGAGTCGTTTTGTCGGCTCGACCCTCGGTTGAGCATCTTTACCCGCCCTTAAGTCCTCCGCGCTATGATTAACAATGCGCGTAAACGAATGGTTACCAAGAGCGCAGGGTTAGGAATTTGTTTCCAGATTGCCCCGATAGTGATCGATGGGGCGCGTAGCGGGAGACAGGCGCCGCGTTTGACGGTGCGTAGTATGCGTTTCGGGAGTAGCGAGTGATGAAGTCACGTGAGAACCTGGTGCGGCTCAAGCAGTTTCAGGTCAACGAGAAGCGCAAGCAGCTCTTGCAGCTTGACATGATGATTGCCGAGTTCGATCGGATGGCGACCGAGCTGGATCTGCAGATCGTGGCGGAAGAGAAGAAGGCCGGAATCACCGATACCTCTCATTTCGCCTACCCCACCTTTGCCAAGGCGGCCCGGCAGCGCCGCGACAATCTCAAAAATTCGCAAGCCGACCTCCAGCAGCAGCGCGAAGCCGCCGAAGCGGCCCTGAACGAAGCCGAGGCCGAGCTTTCCAAGGCCGAGATGCTCGAATCCAGAGATGGGCGTGGCCGCGATGTAGAGAGCGGCGGTCGCAGCGCAATGATCGGCTAGGAGCCCTTGAGCGCGTAGCGAGCTAGGACCTTCCAACACAGACGGGGCGGACCCGCTCCGTGCCCGAATTGGCACGGCTGACGGTTTTGGCGCGTGCCGGCGCTCTTTGATGCCCTGCAATAGTAGGAGCGCATATCACTACGCCCGTGCGCTTCAATCGGCGCGCTGGCTGCCCTGAACGTTCCGGCGAGTACCACCCGGTTGATACCCCCGAAGGTAGAGCACGAGGGCAACACTGTCGCCGTCGCTCATATGGCGTATCGAGCCGCTGTGCGTATGGAACTTAAGACGCCCGGCCTGTCAGCATCTGTCATCAGCCTCGCGCCGTTTCATGCACCTCTCCGAAAAGCCCGCTTACCCTTCCGGCATCGCCTTCATGGGAGCCCGGATGCGCACCGGGTATTCGGGGAAGGCGACGGTGTCCGGGTCGGTCGCGTCGACGGTAGCGCGGCTTGGTGGGATCAGACCTGCCCCAGATCCGGGCCTCGGCGATGGTCCGGCCGGCTCAGTCCGTCCCACCGCGCCGCAGGTGAACGCACCGGCGGGGCGCGAACGTCGCGCCACTTATCTGCTATTCGGAAGGCTCGGCCTCGCGCCCCGCTTCCCGTTCTTTGACAATGGCCGGATGCGAAAGCAGGCGCGGCAACGGCAAAGCTCGGCGTCATCCCGGCCAAGGGAGCGTCAGCGACCGCTGAGCCGGTACCCATTGAGCAGCGCGGCCGGGTTCCGGGTTCTTGGTGAGGTCATTGAAACGCGCCACGACAAGAGCGGGGCCGTGCTCGACGATGATCTGGCCAATGGGTCCTGGATAGCCTTCGCTGCGCTCCGGCTTCCGGGATGACGGTGGCAGGCCGGCCGCAAGCCCGCGACTGCGGGCCGCCGGTCGTCCGGCACCCTCGCGGAGCGCAGTGAGCCAAAGGCGAGCGAAACGACCCGTGAGCGAACCAAACGGCCGCAGGCCGCAAGCCCGACCGGGCGTCCGAGCCTATGCGAGGCCTTGGCGAAGGGCCAGCGAGCAAAGCGAGCGATGCGGCCCGTGAGCGAAACCTAATGCCGATATTGCTGGATACGGGTCGTACGGAGGCCGGCGAGGCCATACTCGTCGATCGAGGCCTGCCAGGAGAGAAACTCTTCCACCGTCAGCTTATAGCGCTGGCACGCCTCCTCGAGGCTGAGCAGGCCGCCGCGAACCGCGGCAACAACTTCGGCCTTGCGTCGGATGACCCAGCGCCTCGTATTGGTGGGCGGCAAATCCGCAATGGTAAGCGGGCTGCCATCCGGCCCAATCACATATTTGACCCGCGGTCTAACCAGATCGGTCATCGTACTCTCTAACGCAAACTCTAGGACCTAATCACGCTGAGCCTAACCCGGTGGTTTTAAAAAATGGCTAAGCACGCCATAATGCTTAAGTAACGATTATGAATCCCGCGTTAGGCTTTTCGGGCTCATTTAAGTCGAATGTGAACCAATGCTTTTCCCGGCCCCGGCCGTGGCGGCGGCGTGAGCCTTGACCTATATTGCGCGCGGGGGCATGAAGCCGCCGAAACCAGACCGAAGCGGAACGAACGCGCCATGAACAGCCTCGATCTCCCCGGCCGCCCGGAAGAGACGCGCATCGTCGTCGCGATGTCGGGCGGTGTCGATTCCTCAGTCGTCGCGGGCCTCCTCAAGCGTGAAGGCTACGACGTCGTCGGCGTCACGCTACAGCTTTACGACCATGGCGCGGCAACCCACCGGGCCGGCTCGTGCTGCGCGGGCCAGGATATTGACGACGCGCGGCGTGTGTCCGAGACGCTGGGCATACCGCATTACGTCCTCGACTATGAGAAGCGCTTCAAGGAAGCGGTGATCGACCCGTTTGCCGAAAGCTATGTGGCGGGCGAAACGCCGATTCCGTGCGTCTCGTGCAACCAGACTGTAAAGTTCGCCGACCTGCTCGAAACCGCGCGCGAACTCGGCGCCGACGCGTTGGCCACCGGTCATTATATCCGCAGCCGCGCCAACGGCGCGCATCGTGCGCTCTACCGCCCGGTGGATGCCGACCGCGACCAGAGCTATTTCCTGTTTGCCACCACGCAGGCGCAGATCGATTTTCTGCGCTTTCCCCTCGGCCATTTGTCCAAGCCCCAGGTCCGCGCCGAGGCCGAGGCAATGGGTCTGGTCGTCGCCAACAAGCAGGACAGCCAGGACATCTGCTTCGTGCCGCAGGGCAAGTATTCCGACATCATCGCGAAGCTGAAGCCGACCGCGGCAACGCCCGGCGACATCGTCCACATCGACGGCCGCGTGCTCGGCAGCCACGAGGGCATCCTGCGCTATACGATCGGCCAGCGGCGCGGCATCGGTGTCGCTTCCGGCGAGCCTCTTTATGTCGTCCATCTCGACGCGGATCGCGCTCGGGTAATTGTAGGCCCGCGCGAAGCGCTGGAAACGCACAAGATTTATCTGCGCGACCTGAACTGGCTGGGAGACGAAGCGCTCTCCTCCCTGCCCGCGGGCGGCCTGGAGCTGTTTGCCAAGGTGCGTTCAACCCGTCCGCCACGGCCGGCCGTGCTGCACCATCGCGACGGCGCGAGCTGGGTCGAGCTGGTCGATGGTGAATCCGGTATCGCGCCCGGTCAGGCCTGCGTGCTCTATTCGGACGATGGCGACGAAGCCCGCGTCTTCGGCGGTGGGTTCATCGAGCGCTCCGAACGGGGCGCGGAAGCCGAGGCGATGCTGTCGCGGCTGGCGGCCCAGCCCGCACGCCAGAGCGCCTGACAGGGTCAAGCGCTACCGGTTCGTCCCGCCGGTTTCCCGGAGACTATTGCCTCAGTCGTGGCTGACTGTTCCTGCCGTGAGGATGCGCAGTACGCCGATCGCTTCCTCGCCATCGGTACGTGGATTGGCACGCGTGCGGATGCAGTCGATGAAATGTTCGAGCTCGCGCGTCAGCGGCATCCCCGACGTGACCGGCACATAGGACGGCTCGTTGGTGGTGAAGGCCCAGTGGCCGCTGTCCTGCCACACCGCATGACGATAGACGGCAAGCTTGCGGTCCCAGGGTTCGACGTCGTCGAACACGGCCATCGCCTTCGTGCCGACCACGGTCAGCCGCCTTTCGCGATAAGGGTTCAGCCGGGACGTGAAGAGGTGGCTGCGCAACCCGCCGGGGAAGCGCATGTGCAGATGCGCGAAATCACTCAGATGATCGAGCAGCGCGGCGCCCTCGCCGCGGATTTCCGTGGGCGGCGCCCCGGTGATGGCGAGGATCATCGACAGGTCGTGCGGCGCAAGGTCCCACAGGGCGTCGTTCTCGGTGTGAAACTTGCCGAGCCCCAGCCGGTGCGAGTGGATGTATTTGACCGTGCCCAGCTCGCCCGCATCAATGAGCTGCTTGAGCTGCTCGAAGGCAGGGTGAAAGCGCAGCACATGGCCGACCATGAAGACGCGCCCATTGGCCTTCGCGGCGGCAACGGCGCGCTCCGCGTCCGGCACCGTGAGCGCGATCGGCTTTTCCACCAGCACATCCTTGCCGGCTTCGACGGCACGGATCGCCGCGGCGGCGTGGTATTGCGGTGGAAGCGCCATGACGATGGCATCGACGTCGTCACGGCCGTAAAGCTCGTCCGGGTCGACCGCGATGCAGTCCTGCTCACTCGCGAATCCCTCCGCACGGGCAGCGTTTGCATCCGAAACGGCATGCAACGCCCCAAGCGATTTGAGGGTGCGGATGTGGTTGGAGCCCCAATAGCCGCATCCGAGGACGGCGATACGCGGTTTCATGTACCCTGTAGCTGGAAAATGTCGACGCCGAGACATAATCGCGCGGCCAGCCGAACTCAACCCCGCGAGGCGCGAAAAGCGGCTGCGCGCACCGTAACTTTTCGCACGCGCACAATGCTTGACAGCGCCACCACCGCCCCCTTATATCCGCGCGACCTTGGCAATCGCCCTGCCGCCCCGGGAACCGACCGGCGACAGATTTCAAAGCGAGCGCAGCGGGGCGGAGTAGCTCAGTAGGTTAGAGC
Source organism: Aquamicrobium sp. (assembly GCA_019739225.1). Taxonomy (GTDB): domain Bacteria; phylum Pseudomonadota; class Alphaproteobacteria; order Rhizobiales; family Rhizobiaceae; genus Aerobium. The sequence continues at coordinate 296,811 of JAHHDT010000007.1, read as the reverse complement.
AGAGGAATCATAATCCTTGTGTCGGGGGTTCGAATCCCTCCTCCGCTACCACCAGCCCCCACTCGATAGTAGCCTTTCTCCCGCGTGAACCATGTGCGACCAGCCTGGAAATTCCAGCGGGGCGCCCGATTGCGACACCGGCTGAAAATGCAACAGACGCCGAGTTGTACCACGCCGGACAGTGTCAACTTCTTGGCGCATTGGATGACTTCGATTGCATGATCCCGAAATTCCGAATGCGAAAACAACCCGAGAGCGCACACCGCGTCGCCAGCGCTGCGATATCGATTTGTCCGGGAGCACGGCTGGGAGAATTTGGACCGACTGGCCGAAGCCCGCATCCGCCCGGAAGGGAACCAGCGCAAAATTTGTCTGCGGCGGGAAATTGCGCTGGTCCTTATCGACACAAAAGTCGAGGCCTCCAACATCGCGCCGAAAGCGATCAGTCCACGGCGTTTGCTGCCATGACGTGGCCCCAGCCGAAAGCTGACTGTCAATTTACAGTGGCGAGAATGCGGGACGCTGCATTTTGGCGGACGGATATGCCGCCCGACGCGCTAGTCCAGAAACCTGTAGCCGACGCCGGGCTCGTTGAGGATGAACCTGGGCGCTGCCGGGTCGTCGCCTAACTTGGCGCGAAGGCGGCCGATGAAGACACGCAGGTACTGGAGATCATGCTCGTGGGCGGGACCCCATACGTCGGCGAGCAGTTGGCGATGGGTGACGATGCGTCCCGCGTTGCGGGCAAGCAGCGCGAGAAGGTCGAACTCCTTGCGCGTCAGCCTTACCGGCTCGCCGGCGAGCGCGACCTCATGGCGGGCGAGGTCGATCCGCAGGTCGCGGCGCACGATTTCGGTTTCGGGTGCAGTGCCTCCTGAGGCCGATCGAAGCAGTGCCCGAACGCGTGCCAGCATTTCGGCGATGCCGAACGGCTTGACGACATAGTCGTTGGCCCCCGCATCGAGGGCTGCGACCTTCTCGTCCTCGGACTGGCGCACCGAGAGAATCAGGATCGGCACCTGGGACCATTCGCGGATGCGGGCGATGACTGCCTTGCCGTCCATGTCGGGCAGGCCGAGGTCGAGCACGACGAGATCGGGCTGCGCGGTCGCCGCCCTAGCAATACCGCTCTTGCCCGACGCTTCTTCCTCCATCGTGAAACCCTGAGCCTCAAGTGCCACGCGCAGAAATTTCCGGATGCCCGGGTCGTCCTCGATCAGGAGGATTCGGCCAGTGTTCATTCGCGCGCGCCGGACGGTACGGCCAAGGGAAGGATCACGACGATGCGGGTCCCACCGCCATCCTTCATCGCCGCCTCGGCGCGGATCGATCCTCCATGCGCGTCGACGATGCCCTTGGCGATGGCGAGGCCGAGACCGGTGCCGCCGGGCTGGCCATCGCCCGCGCGGACGCGAAAGAACATGTCGAAGACCTGCGCGCGGTCCTTTTCGGGTATGCCCGGGCCTTCGTCTGCTATGACCAAAGCGGCCCCGCCGCCGGTCGCTTCGGCCGACAGGGTGACCGTCGAGCCCGGAGGCGAGTATTTCGCTGCGTTATCGAGGATGTTCGTCACCACCTGCTCCAGAAGGACGGCGTCGCCGGACACCTCCGGCAGCGAGACCGGGAGATGCCGAACGATCCGATGTCCGGCGAGATCGCGGTCCAGCCGCCGCAAGGCGCGGCCTACCACCTCGCGCAGATCGACCGGCTCGCGGGCGACCTTCAACCCACCGTAGCCGAGCCGCGTCATGTCGAGAAGGTTCTGGACGTAGCGGTTGAGCCGCTCGCCCTCGTCGCGAATGGTCTCGGCCATGGTCCGCCGGCCGGTCCTGCCCAGTGCCTCATCCGCATCGACCAGCGAGGTCGCTGCACCGATGATCGAGACCAGCGGTGTCCTGAGATCGTGGCTGACAGACGACAAGAGGGCGGCGCGAAGGCTCTCCGTCTCCGCCAGCAAGCGCGTCTGCTCCATGTCGGAGGCGAGCTTCGTGCGCTCGATGGCAATACCGACCTGGTCGACGAGTGAATCCAGCAGCCGGCGCTCCTCCGTCGTGATGTATTGGCGCACGCCGAACTGGACACCGAGCAAGCCATGAATCCGGTCCGCGCTCTTCATCGGCAGGAACAGCCAGGTTGCCGATGGAAGGGTCTGCGACGACCAGCCTGCGGGTTCGCGCTTGTCCCAGGCCCACTCCGCCGCGCCGCGGTCACGCGGTTCGAGCTGGTCTTCGGGGGGCATGCCGCCGACGATCGTAAGCTGGCCCGAAGCGTCCGGCATCAGGATCATGGAAGAGCACTGCATCGTGGACGCGACATGGGTAACCGCCGCCCAGATCACGTCGTCCAGCGAGCCGACGCTCGCTACCTTGCGCGAGAAGTCGAACAGGGCGGACGTGCGCTTGGCGATCGCGCGCTGCGCCTGCGCCTGGCTGCGAAGTCTGGCCGCAAGGTTTCCGGTCACGATCGCCACGAGCAGGAAAAGGAACAGCGTGAGCACCACGCTTTCATGCGCGACTTCGAACGTATGGTAAGGCTCAGTCAGGAAGAAGTTGTAGGCGAGGAACGACAGGACGCTGGTGAAGATCGATGGCCAGAGGCCGAAGCGCGCGGCAATCGTGAGCACGCCCACGAGGAAGAAGAGTGCAAGGCTCTCGACCGGAACGATGTGATCGACCACATAGGCGAACCCCACGGAAGCCGCGACCGCGAAGGCGCCCCAGATGTAGGCACGCACATCCCGTTCGGGCGCCGGGCGGGGCGCCCGAATGATGGCTTTGCGCGCCTCGGAGGGGGCGGCCGATATGATCGTCACCTGAAAATCTTCCGCCTTGCGGATGATTGCCTCAGCCACTGTCTCGCGGAATAACCATGCCGTGAAGCGCCGGGGCCGGGGCCGTCCGATCACGATGCGCGAGACGTTGCGGCTGCGGGCGAAGGCAAGGATCTCTTCGGCGATATGGCTCTCGGCGTTGATGGTCGCGATGTCCGCACCGAGGGACTCGGCCAGTCTCAGGGTTTCGGCAATCAAATCCTTGGCTGCATCTGGCAGATGCTCCGACTGCGGCGTCGCCACGCTTGCCGCGATCCACTCCGTACGCGACCGCTCTGCCATGCGCTTCGCGGCCCTGACCAACGCTTTGGAAACGGGCGCCTCGTTGACGCAGACGAGGACGCGATCCTGTGCCGGCCATGGACCGGGGATTGCGTGGCTCTTCATGTGGGCCGTCATCTGCGCGTCGACGCGGTCGGCCGCTACGCGCATGGCAAGCTCTCGCAGGGCAGTCAGGTTGCCCTTGGAGAAAAAATTCTGGATCGCTCGAGCGACCTGATCGGGAACATAGACCTTGCCTTCCCGCAGCCGCTCGATGAGCTCATCTGGCGGCAGATCGATCAGTTCGATGTCGTCGGCAAGTTCCAGAACCTTATCCGGGACCGTCTCGCGAACCTTCACACGAGCGATGCGGGCGACAACGTCGTTGAGGCTTTCCAGATGCTGAATGTTCAGCGTCGAGTATACGTCGATGCCGTCCGCCAGCAGTTCCTCGACATCCTGCCAGCGCTTGTCATGGCGGCTGCCGGGCACGTTGGTATGGGCCAGCTCGTCTACCAGGGCCAGTCTTGGCCGCCGGGCAATGATCGCATCGAGATCCATTTCGGCGAGCTGACGCCCGCCATATGGTATGTATGTGCGCGGCACGACCTCGAGCCCGGCAACGAGGCGCTCGGTTTCGGCTCGGCCATGCGTCTCGACGACACCGACAACGATGTCGAGGCCGTCAGCCTTGCGTCGCTGCGCGGCCTCCAGCATCGCGTAGGTTTTTCCGACACCGGGGGCGGCGCCGAGAAATATCTTCAGCCGCCCTCGCCCCTCCTTCGCGGCTTCCGCGAGGAGGGCATCGGGTTCAGGGCGGCTGTCTATATCCATCGTCAGTCGGCTACCGGCATGCGCTCGTCGAGAGCGAGATTGAGCAGGAGCACGTTAACGCGCGGCTCGCCCAGCAGACCAAGCGTCCGGTCTTCAATGTGCGCGGCGACGAGCGCTCGGACAGCGGGTATGTCTGCACCCCGCGCGGCAGCCACGCGCTCGGCCTGTATGCTCGCAGCCTCTGGCGAGATGTGCGGGTCGAGGCCGCTGCCGGACGCGGTGACGAGATCGATCGGGACCGGACCGCCGCCGTTGGCAGCACTGAGACGCTGCGCATCGGCCGTCACGCGCTCTATGAGCGTCTTCGCGGTCGGGCCGAGATTGCTACCTCCAGTTGAGGCAGCATCATAACCGTCGCTCCCCGCTGCCGACGGGCGTCCATGAAAATAGGCCTCACCCATGAATGCCTGGCCGATCAGCGAAGAGCCGACGACCCGGCCGTTGCGCTCGATGAGGCTGCCATTTGCCTGTGTAGGGAAAAGTGCCTGCGCGGCTCCCGTCATCGCAAGCGGATAGGCCACCCCGGTGAGCACCGTGAACAGTGTAAGCAGGGTCAGTGCGGGTCTGAGTTCGGAAATCATGATTTTACCTCACACGATGCCGGCGGCGTTGACAATCAGGTCGATCGCCTTGATGCCGACGAAAGGAACGATCAGGCCGCCAAGGCCATAGACGAGCAGGTTGCGGCGCAGAAGAGTTGCGGCCGTTGCCGGCTGGTATTTGACGCCGCGCAGCGCCAGCGGGATCAGTGCGATGATGATCAGCGCATTGAAGATCACGGCCGAGAGGATTGCACTGCCGGGGCTGCCGAGGCCCATGACGTTGAGTGCATCCAGCGCTGGATAGGCTGTCACGAACAGCGCCGGCAGGATGGCGAAATACTTCGCCACGTCGTTGGCGACGGAGAAGGTCGTCGGCGAGCCTCTGCTGATCAGCAACTGCTTGCCCACCAGTACGATCTCGATGAGTTTGGTCGGATCCGAGTCGAGGTCGATCAGATTGCCCGCTTCCTTGGCGGCGGGCGTCCCCGTGTTCATCGCCACACCGACATCGGCCTGGGCAAGCGCGGGCGCGTCGTTCGATCCGTCGCCGCACATGGCGACCAGCTTGCCTTCGGCCTGTTCCTTGCGGATCAGCTCCAGCTTGCGTTCGGGCGTGGCCTCGGCAAGAAAATCGTCGACGCCCGCCTCGGCGGCGATGGAAGCGGCCGTCAGAGGATTGTCGCCCGTAACCATTACCGTGCGCACGCCCATGCGGCGCAATTCGGCGAAGCGCTCGCGGATGCCCGGCTTGACGATGTCCTTGAGCTGGATGACCCCGAGCACGCGCTTGTCATGGGCGACGAGCAGCGGCGTGCCACCGGACTTGGCTATGCGCTCGACGATGGCGCGCAGTTCCGGTGACGCCGACGTGCCGCACCACGCGAGGATGGAATCTGCGGCACCTTTGCGAAGCTGCGTACCGTCCGTGAGGTCCGCGCCCGACAGGCGCGTATTGGCCGAGAACGCAATTGCTTCTCCCACCCGGTCTGTCCCGTCGAGTGCACGTCCGATCTGTTTGCGCGCAAAATCGACGATCGAACGGCCCTCGGGCGTCTCATCCGAAAGGGAGGCAAGCAGCGCTGCCTCCGCCAGGTCTTTTGCTGTCGCGCCCGGCAAGGGTTCGAAGGCATCGGCCTGCCGTGCTCCGAAGGTAATCGTGCCCGTCTTGTCGAGAAGAAGCACATCGACATCGCCAGCGGCTTCCACCGCACGGCCGGATTTCGCGATCACGTTCGCCTTCACCAGCCTGTCCATGCCCGCAATGCCGATGGCCGACAGGAGACCGCCGATCGTGGTCGGAATGAGGGTGACGAGCAGAGCGATAAGGAAGGCCACCGGCACGAACGCGCCAGAATAGATCACGAAGGGCTGCAGCGTTACGACGACGATCAGGAAGATGATCGTCATGCCTGCAAGCAGGATGTTCAGCGCGATCTCGTTCGGCGTCTTCTGGCGTTCAGCGCCCTCGACCATTGCGATCATCCGGTCGAGGAAGCTCTCGCCGGGCTTCGAGGTGATCCTGACCTTGATCCAGTCGGACACGACACGCGTGCCGCCGGTCACCGCCGAGCGGTCGCCGCCGGCTTCCCGGATCACCGGGGCGGATTCGCCCGTGATCGCGCTTTCGTCGACTGAAGCGATCCCCTCGACGATCTCGCCATCGGCGGGAACGATGTCGTCGACCGTCACCAGCACCAGGTCGCCCGGCTTGAGCGATCGGCTGGAGACGATCTCGGGCGCGTCCACATCTATGGCGGAAAGCCTGCGCGCCGGCGTCTCGGACTGGGTGGCGCGCAGCGTGTCGGCGCGCGCCTTGCCGCGACCCTCCGCCATCGCTTCGGCCACGTTGGCAAAATACACCGTGAACCACAGCCAGGCCGCGATCTGGCCGCTGATGGCGACGTTCTCACCCCTGATGAACAGATCCCGCAGGAACAGCAATGTGGAAAGTGCTGCCACCACCAGGGTGACGAACATAACGGGATTCCGTGCCATCAGGCGCGGATCCAGCTTTCTGAAAGCCACTTTCAGTGCCGGACCGGTGACGCGCCAGTCGAAAAGAGAGATGTCGGGTTTCTTGCGCATGGGAGTGCCTCAGAAGGTTTCGCCGGCGAGCATCGAGACGTGCTCGGCGATCGGCCCCAGCGCGAGCGCCGGGAAGAAGGTCAGTCCGCCGAGGATCAGGATCACGGCGATCAGGAGGGTTACGAATAGCGGCCCGTGCGTCGGGAAGGTGCCGCTGGAGGCGGGCGCCGACTTCTTGGCGGCTAGCGAACCTGCAACCGCCAGCATCGGCACGATGTAGACGAAGCGGCCGGCGAGCATGGCGATGCCCTGCATCGTGTTGTGATAGGGCACGTTGGCGCCGAAGCCCGCGAACGCCGAACCGTTGTTGCCGGTCGCCGAGGAATACGCATAGAGGATTTCCGAAAGACCGTGAGGCCCGGCATCCTGGAGCGAGGATAGCGAGATGGGTAGGACTGCCGCGAGAGCGCCGAGCCCCAGCACGCCCAGCGGCATCACCAGAAAGGCGATGACGGAGAGCTTCACCTCGCGCGCCTCGATCTTCTTGCCAAGGTATTCCGGCGTCCGCCCGACCATGAGTCCGGCCAGGAAGACGGTCAGCACGACGAAGGACAGCATGCCGTAAAAGCCGGAACCGACGCCGCCGAAGACAACTTCGCCGACCTGCATCAGCAGCATCGGAGCGAGCGCACCGAGCGGAATGAACGAGTCGTGCATGGCGTTGACCGAGCCGTTGGAAGCGGCGGTGGTCGCCGTTGCCCACAGCGCCGAATTGCCGACGCCGAAGCGGACCTCCTTGCCCTCCATGTTTCCGGCCGACTGCTCGATGGGCAACTGCGAGAAAGCTGGATTGCCCGAGACTTCCGAACCGTAGGTCAGCGCGAGCGCGCCGAGGAAGAGAATGCCCATGGCCGCGAAGATGGCGGCGCCCTGGCGCATGTCGCGTACCATCCTTCCGAACATGAAACAGAAGGCTGCCGGGATCAGCAGGATCGAGACCATCTCGATGAGGTTCGAGAGCGGCGTCGGGTTTTCGTAGGGCACCGACGAGTTCGCGTTCCAGAAGCCGCCGCCATTGGTGCCAAGCTGCTTGATGGCGATCTGCGACGCAGCGGGACCTTGTGAGATCGTCTGCTGAGCACCCTCGACGGTCGTCGCCGACACATAGGCCATCAGGTTCTGCGGTACACCCTGCCAGACCAGGAACAGCGTCAGCACGATCGACAGCGGCAGCAGCACGTAGACAACCGAGCGCGTCAGATCGACCCAGAAATTGCCGAGCGTCTTCTGCTCGCGGGCGAAGAAACCGCGGATGATCGCCGCGCAGACCGCCATGCCGACGCCAGCCGAGACGAAGTTCTGCACCGTCAGACCCGCCATCTGGCTGAAATACGACATGGTCGTTTCGCCGCCATAGGCCTGCCAGTTGGTGTTGGTCGTGAACGATACGGCCGTGTTGAAGGCCAGGTCAGGCGAGAGCGGTCCGAGCGCTTGCGGGTTGAACGGCAACAGATGCTGGAGCCGCAGGATCGCGTAGAGCAGCGCCCAGGAGCCAAGGCTGAAGGCGAGCACGGACAGAGCGTAGCGTGTCCAGTGCTGGCCCTGGTCGGGGCGAATGCCAGCGACCGCAAAAAACCCGCGCTCGACGGGCGCGAGGACCGGCGAAATCCAGGTCCTGCCGCCTTCGTAGACGCGGGCGAGGTAGAGGCCGAGCGGCCAGGCGAGCGCGGTGACGAGCGCCGCGTAGAGAATGAATTGCAGAATGTCGGGTGCCATGAGACGTGTCCTTGCGCGCGGTCAGAACCGTTCCGGCCGGGCCAGCGCATAACCGAGATAAGCGAGGAGGAGAGCGGCCACCGCGCCGCCGATGAGCAGATCGAAAGCCATGGCGCGACCTCAGAGCCGTTCGAGCAAACGGACGGATGCGGCCGCTGCACCAAAGAAGACGGCAGCCAGAGCAATGTAGAGGATGTCAAGCATGGGACGCTCCGCGATTTCAGGAGCGTCCTATTTATGGCGCGGAAGCATCAACGCGCGATATGTCATCGCCGCGATAGGCGTAAACAACGCGTAAACGCGTCTGGGCAACGCAGCATCGGATACGCACTATTTACCATAGCGCATTGTAGACGCCGGGACCTAAAGCTCTAATCGGCTTCGTTACAAAGGGTCTCAGTCCACGTCCAGCGTGTCCGGAAAGCGTTCTCGGTCGTTGCCGATCTTGTAGTCGACCCGGACGATGCGCCCTGCAAATGGTGGGCTTTCGTGGCGCTGCGGATCGACCGGTTGCGAGCTGGCATAGCCGAATGTCAGCGGTGCGAGCGACAGGCGCAGCAGGGTGCGCGCAAACACTGACTCGCCCGCTGGCTTGTCCTCGATCAGAAGCCGGCCAGTGCCGCTGAGGGCACCGGTCTTCGAAAACTCAAAGGCCAGTATGGTTTGGCCCAAAGGTACCTCGCGATCCGAAACCAGGCGCGTGGTGTCCAATCCGGCATAGTTGTAGGTGTAGACGAGCCTGTTATCGATGATCTCAATGGCATAGCCGCCATGGCTGTTGCCGAAGCATACCATCATGCCGCCCTGGTCGGCACTTGATCGTTCGAGTTCAATGGCGATGCGATGAGACACGTCCTGTGTCATTGGCGCCGCCTCGGCAGGGATCGGCGAAATGGGCGGGAAGAAGCTGTACTCGTCCCGCCAGCGAGGCGCTCCGGGGCGATAAGGCGGCTTGAACAGGACGTCGCTGTCGTCCAGAGGCATGACGCCGTAGCGTCCTGCTTCTGCCCACCACCGCTCCTTCAGCTCCCCCAGCCTTTCAGGCATCTGCGCTGCGAGATCACGCACTTCGGAGAAGTCCTCGTCGAGATGGTAGAGTTCCCACCGCTCCGTCTCGAAATCGCTTCCCTTCTCATGCTGCGTTACGGCCTTCCAGCCCTGATGCCAGATTGACCGGTGGCCATACATCTCGAAATATTGGGTACGCTTCCGGGAAGCAGCGTCGGGTGCTTCAAAGGAATATGAAAAATCCTCCCCATGGATCGGCATCTGCGCCACGCCATTGATCGCTTCAGGGACGGCAATGTCGCAAACACTCAGGATGGTGGGCGTGATGTCGGTGACGTGGGTAAATTGCGATCTGATAGCCCCCTTGTCGGCGATCCCCTTGGGCCACGAAATGATCATGGGGTCGCGGACGCCGCCGCCATGCGTGTAGCTCTTGAAGAGCTTGAGGGGCGTGTTGGAAGCCTGTGCCCAACCCCACGGATAGTTGCCGAACGTGCGCGCCGTACCGATTTCGTCCATCTGTCGCGCCGACACTTCATAGTCGTCCGGAATCTGGTTGAACCAGCGCAACACGTTTGTGGTCCCGTCCGGGTCGCAGTCGATCGAAGCCCCATTGTCGGAAATCAGCACGATGATGGTGTTGTCGCGAACGCCGGCGCGCTCTAGGAAGTCGAGAACCCGACCGAAACCGGCATCGCAGTGATCGAGGAAGCCGGCATAGGATTCCTGCATCCGCTCCGCCACCGCCCGTTCTTCTTCGGAGAGCGACTCCCAGTTCCGCACGCCTGGATTGGATGGAGGAAGTTCTGTGTCCTGAGGCACCAGGCCCATCTGCTTCTGCCTGGCAAGGCGCCTCGTGCGTTCCTCGTCCCATCCATGTGCGAAGCGACCTTTGTACTTTTCGCGGGCATCCTGCGGGGCCTGATGGGGAAAGTGACCCGCGCCGTAGCACAGATAGAGAAAGAACGGCTTGTCGGGCCAGACCGCCATCTTGTCGGAAAGGAAGCGGACCGCCTTGTCGGACAGGTCATCGGAAAGATGATAGCCCTCTTCCGGTGTCGCCGGAGGCCGGATCGACTGGTTGTCCTGGAACAGTTCAGGGTAATACTGGTCTGTTCCCCCGTTCATGAAGCCATAGAAACGCTCGAATCCGCGACCGAGCGGCCACTGGTCGAACGGTCCGGCAGCATTGGCATTTTCGGTGGGCGCGAGATGCCATTTGCCCACTGCGTAGGTGGAATAGCCCTCGAGCCTCAGTATCTCGGCCAGCGTGCCCGCCTTGTGGCTGATGGCGCCGCGTCCCGATGGCCAACCCATGTCGGCGTTGGCAAGATAGCGCATGCCGACCGAATGGTGGTTGCGTCCGGTCAGAAGACAAGCCCTGGTCGGTGAGCAGAGCGTCGTCGTGTGGAAATTGGCGTAGCGCAATCCTGACTGGGCCAGTGAATCGAAATGCGGGGTCTCCATGTCGGACCCGAAGCACCCCAAATCCGAATACCCGACGTCGTCAAGAACGACATAGACGATATTGGGCTTGCCTACCGGGCCGGTCCGTATGGGTTCGTAATGACGGTTGGATTCGTTGTGGGTGCGCCCGATATGGCGGTGTTCTGAAGACGTCATAGCTCGATATATCTTTACCGGTTACGGACGTTGCCGGCGCAGTCGGCAGCGCTCAATTCAGGTGTGGTGGAATCAGTAGCTTGTCACGGAGCGCAGGTAGCGATCGAACACAGTGCGACCGAGCAGGCGCCAGAGCCGATCCGTGACAAAGCCTAGAAGGCCAAGCACGATGATGGCTGCGAACATCCAGTCGACCTGGAAATACAGCCGCGCCGTCCAGATGATATAGCCGAGACCGGCATCCGCGGCGAGCATCTCCGCGGCGGCGATGACCAGAAAGGACGAAGCGAGCGAAAGGCGCATGCCGACATAGATCGAGGGAAGCGTCGCCGGGATCATGACCCGGAAGAAGACCTGCCACCTGGAAGCACCCAGGCAGCGCGCCGCGTTGAGCTTGTCCTGCGACACCGAGGCGACGCCGCTTGCGGTGTTGACCATCACGATGAACGCCGTCGCGTAGGCGATCAGGATGATCTTGGACATCTCTCCCACGCCGAACCAGACGATGAACAGCGTCACCAGAGCGATCGCAGGAACGAAGCGGAAGAAATGGATGAACGGGTCGACAAGGCTGCGCACTATTGGCGATATGCCGACCGCCAGCCCGATGGGAATGGCAACCGCGCTGCCGATGATCCAGCCAGACAGTATCCGCATCATCGAAATCAATATCGATTGCTGCATGGTGCCGTCAGCGATCATCTGGCCGGCACCAGACAGAACTGCAAGCGGGGTGGGCAGGAACATCGGATCGACGAGCCAGGTCGAACTGGCCTGCCAGATCAGCAGAACGACAGTGACGCTCAGGATCGACCAGCCATAGGATGGCATCAATCTTGTTGCCATTGCGAGGCAGCCTCCCGTTCGATGTCGGCTTCGATATTCTTGACCGCGTCCGCAAAGCGCGCATCGAGATCGTCGCGGGGGTAGTCAAGCTCGATATCGTAGATCCGCGTAATGTTGGCGCGCGGCCCCCGGCTCATCACGGCAACGCGCTGCCCGAGAAGAACAGCTTCGCGAATGTCGTGCGTCACATAGATCATCGTGCACCCGGTTTCCTTCCAGATGCGGGTGAGTTCCTTTTGCAGCACCCGCCGGGTAAGCGCGTCGAGCGCCGCAAAAGGCTCGTCGAAGAGAATGAGTTCAGGCTGTGCCGCCAGGGTGCGGGCGATCTGCACACGCTGCTTCATGCCGCCGGAAAGCTCGTGGGGAAGCTTCTGCTCGTGGCCGCGCAGGCCGACGAGATCGATATAATGCTGGGCGACCTGCCGGCTTTCGGCACGCGACTTACCGGCAATGCTGGGGCCGAAGGCCACGTTCTGGGTCACGGTGAGCCACTGGAACAGCGGTTCCTCGATCGATTGGAACACCATTCCGCGCTGGCGACCGGGACCTTGGATGGGAGCGTTGTTGAACAGCACCGCCCCCTCAGTTTGCTGCTCGGTCCCCGCAACCAGCTTCAGTAGGGTCGATTTGCCCGATCCGCTCGGACCCACGAGAACGAAGAATTCGCCCTCGGAAACCGAAACGGAGAGATCGGCCAGGATGAGGTCGCTGCCGGCTTTCTGGCCGGGATAGGCCATGCCAACCTTGTCGAAGATCACTGTGGGGTTGGAAGCCGCGGTTGCGGCTTCGCCTGGATTGCCCGTGTGCATAGCCGGTCTCTTAGTCGTCCAGCTTCACCTTGTCGGGTGCTGCCTGCTTGAGGAATGAAGGATCGACGCCGGTTTCGAAGGTCACCGGTGCGTCGCGCGTCTGGGAAACGAATTCGGCAACCACAGCGAAGCCCTCCCGTTCGTAGTCGGTAAGAGCGAGACCGAATTCGTTGTAGTTGAGCAGGTCCCGAACGGTATCGACCGGGGCGCGCGTGTTCTTTGAGATGATGGCCGCGGCCTCGTCGGGATTTTCGCTGATATACCGGCTGGCACTGTCAAGCGCGCGCAGCACGGCGACAGTCGCTTCCGGATTTGCTTCAACAAAGGGTGTCGCGGCCGCGATATAGGCGCTGCCGCGCAGCTTCGCCTCACTGTCGTCGACCAGAACGTAGTGGTTTCCCCCCTGGATCGAGCGTTCGGTGCCATCAGCCCAGACGAACGAAGCATCGATCCGGCCCGCGCGTAGCGAGGCGACTATCTCCATCAGGCTGGTGAAGCCCACGATCTCGACGTCGTCTGGAGAAATGCCGTTCTCCTCAAGATATTTGATGGTGATCAGATGCTCAGCGGTGCCGGTGGCAATGCCGATCGTCTTGCCGACCAAATCGGACGGCTCCTTGATGTCGTTGCTGACGACCAGTTTGTGAAAGCCGGGCGTGCTATGAAAAATGCCGGCAAGGACTGTCAGCTTGCCGCCTTGGATGCGCGAGACAATCGGAAAATCGAGACCCACGGCCATATCGGCCCTGCCCACGAGCAGCGCATCAATAGCTTCGACACCAGTTGCGAAGGTTGTGATCTGCGCATCGATGCCTTCCTCGTCGAAGTAGCCCATATCCTCGGCCACGAATATCTGCGAGCCCGTCGTGTAGGCGTCGACCCCAAAGCGGACGGTGTGCGCTTCCTGTGAATTTGCGGCGGTCGTTGCGGCCAGGAGCGTCAGCCCGGCAAAAAGCCCAAGTGGCGAACGGAAGACTTTCATCATGAGGTTTGTTCCTTTGGCGTAGGGTCGGCGGTGTTCAGGAAATGACTGGCGGTCAGGCTCATGACCTGCTGGCTGTTGAGAAGCTGCGGGACCATCCACGAGCGGGATGCAAGCGCTGCTCGACCATCGCCCCCGTTGATGACACTTGTGCCCGAGAGGAGCGCCTGCCCCTCCTCTACCTCTAGCAGTCCGGCAATCTCGGCGGAGGCGTTCACGGCGGTTGTGCGCGTCGCGAGTGTCGCGCCCTCGACCACGATGCGGTCACGCAATGGCGGTACGGCGTTCGGACCGTTCACCGGATCGAAGATGTCGAGCGGGATGCCGGCGGCCGGATAATGATCGATGAGAATGCAGGGCGTCTCGCTGGCCAGAAACAGCCAGCGCATGCGCGGGCTCGGAATCCGCGGAGCAAGGCCAAGCAGATCGGCGATGTCTTGTGGCGCCTGGACCTTGCCGCGGGCCAGTTCGCGAAGCGAGGGCTTGAGACCCGCTTGCTCGATCAGCGACCAAAAACCCACGCTTCCGCCAAGCGAATTGAGGAGTGGCGGATTGGCGACGAACGTACCGATCCCGTGCTTGCGCCGGATCACCCCCTTGGCGATCAACGATACATAGGCCTCGCGCACCGAATTGCGGCTCAGCTTCAGTTTTTGGGCGAGAATGACCTCGGCGGGCAGGCGATCGCCCGCGGCAAGGTTCTCTTCCTGAATATAGCTCAGCACCCGCTGCGCCGCATCTTCCACTGCACTCTCCCTCCAAGAGGTAGGACGTCCAACCTTTATGCGTGACAAAGGCAGAGTCAATTGCCTATTTTCCATTCTCCGACCAATCATTGGTGAGAAAAGCGGCGGTGACCTGTTGCGGCCCCATAGGCTCCAAAAATTCGACAAGCGCGACTGCAGGTCCTGCGGTTGCGGCTCTATCGGCAGTCGATCACCCCGAAATGTCGACAATACCCGCCGGCCGATGGCGTCTTGGGGAAGAGGGTGTGCTGGCTATCCCCGGAGACGGAGAAGGACCGGTGCGCACGGTCGACCTGCCTTCGTTCCTGATGGACAAGACCACCGTGACAAATCGACAGTTCGCCACCTTCGTCCGCGAAACCGGATATCGGACCCAGGCCGAAGACCTCGGATGGTCGTTCGTATTCGCGCCCCAGGTCGCGCTCGACGCTACGATACGTGACGAGGAATTGGGGCAGGCCCCGGAATGGTGGTTGCCTGTCGAAGGAGCGAGCTGGTGCAGGCCGAACGGTTGCGGCATGGACCTGTCGGGCCTTGAGGACCATCCAGTTGTCCATGTTTGTTGGCACGACGCCATGGCCTACGCGCAGCACGTCGGCAAACGCCTGCCCTTCGAGGACGAATGGGAAGCGGCCGCGCGGGGCGGTCTCCAGGGTGCGGCCTACTGCTGGGGTGATGAACTGCGACCGGGCGGCCGGCATATGTGCAATATCTGGCAAGGCCACTTCCCCACAAACAACACGGCAGAAGACGGGTTTCTGGCAACTGCCCCTGCCCGCAGCTTCCCGCCGAACGGCTTCGGGCTTTACAACATGCTTGGAAATGTCTGGGAGTGGACAGCGTCGTCGTGGGCGGAGAACGTCTCGAACCTCCGCACGTTGCGGGGAGGCTCTTATCTCTGTCACGCAAGCTATTGCAACCGCTACCGCGTCTCCGCGCGTACATGCAACGCCCCCGGTGCGACCTCCAGCCACTTGGGCTTCAGATGCGCGGCAGACATTCTATGAGCGAGCGGTTTCGGCGTGCTGCGCGCTGAACGGGACAAGGTTGACCGCTTCACCGCTGATGCTGCCGAGACGCGACGACCGCCAGAGTCTCTCAACCGCTGTGATCACTCAGCGACTCGATCAGAGAACTATCCAAGGATTTCCGCCGTTCATTCTCAGCCTGCAAGGCGGCCTTCACCGGAAGCATGGACCGGCAAGCGATGGTGCCACGTCGATCCAGTCTCCAGCAAGAAGTTCGGGCGGGCGCCTGTCCGCCATCGATGGGTAGCTGCTGCCGTGCGAGAGCTGGCAGCCGTCAGGACGCGCGTTTTGTTTCCGTTTGGTAGGTCATTGTCCTCGCCACCGGTTGCAAGGGACGCTTCTCACCCGCGAGGACCTCGAAGTCGAGGTGATTTTCAGGAGGGACCACCGGGCAGGTGACGAAGTTCGTGAATGCGCATGGCAGCGCAACCGCATAGTTGAAATCGATCCAGTCGATGCGGGTTTTCGTATCATCGGCGAATTGCAACTCGATGACACGGCCGGCACCGTAGGTGACCGCGCCGCTGGTTCTGTCGCGAATGTGCGCCACGGGCTGCACGCCCGTCGCCGTCTGTTTGCCGATCAGCACGACGCTATAGTTCCTGCCGTGGTGCTCGAAGGCGAACGTGCCGATCCTCGGCGTCGATTCACGCACGCCAGCTTCAACAGTCTCGGCCTCGAATTCGGTCAGCTTGCTCGGCGTGTAGACGCCGCGGATGCGCCATGCGTGATCGTATTCGAAAGCCGTGACGCCGGCATCTTCCAGCCGCGTGGCCTGGCGCGGATCGCGCACGCGCACGCCATAAAGCGGCTGCCCATCGTGCTTGCTGCGCAGGATGGTCTCGACCTCGTTCAACCCGAAATAGACCGGCTCGCTGTCGCCGTGGCCGTAAGTCTGGTTGCGGCCTGGAACGATTTCGACCGGCTCCGTCGGATACTCGCCGTTTACCGAAAGCGTCGGCCCCGAGGCCGGCGGAGTGAAGATGATCCGGCCGCCATCGACCGACCAGGTCCCGGGAAGAAGGTCGAAGCTGACATTCTTGTCATCGGCTTCCAGCCAGTACTGGGCAATGAGCGAGGTCCAGCCATACGGGCGGAACATCTTTGCGACATGGGCGTAGCGCCATTCACGCCACTGACCTTCCAAATGTTCTCTTGTGGGCACGTTTGTCTCCCTTTCGAAGGATTCAGGTTCCGGCTAGCGGGAGAGAGTCCCGGCGGCCTTCCTCGTGGCTGTTTGATGCGGTGACTTCGTCCAGGAAGGCGAGCATACCGCGCCAGGAGCCCTCGTTGGCTCTGGCATTGCCGGATGGTGTACCGCCATTGGTGTAGGGCACCTTCGAGACCGGGTGCTCTCGGCTCAGTTGCGTTGACGGTACGATTGGCAGGTTGATGGCGTGTCCCGCATCATCGAAATCGAGGTGACGGACCAGATGAGGGTGGCCGGCGCGGCGCAAGGACGAGACCACCATGCGAGAATAGAGGCTGGATGGCCAGGCGCGGTCGTCGCGCCCCGAGATCAGCAGCACCGGGCCTGCAATCTTCTCAACCGGAATGCGTGCGCGCGCGGCAAGTTCGGTGTCTTTCAGCCCCTCGAAAAAGACCGAGTGATGCCGGTTCGGCGGTGCATCGCCGGCCCAAGGGTGCCAATGCACCGCTCTGTTGTTCTGCCAAAGATGCGGCAGGGGAACGCCTCCCCTCGTCCAGGTCACACCCTGCCAGCCACCGCGTGCCGGATCGCCGGCACCCTGGGCGCCATGTACCACGGCACCAGGCACGAAAGCGACCACGGCGGAGACCAGATCCGGGAAAGTGGCCCCAAGCAGAAGAGCGAGTTCACCGCCGCGCGACTGCCCGCTGACCGCAACGAAGCCGTCTTTAGGTTCGAGTTTCCGGTGTGCCCAGCGCAGGCCGGTTTCGAGATATTCGAGGGGTGTTTCCGTGATGAAGGGCGACAGACCCGGCGCCTTGAAATAACCGAGCGCAAAAGCCTGGTATCCGTGCGAGGCAAGCAGGGCTCCACGCGGTTCGTTGATGCCACCTCCGGAGCCGTTGAGCACGACCACGACCGGATGAGGGCCAGGCCCCGCCGGCGTGAACAGCGTACCCACCAGCCCGTCCTCGCGGACTTCCCGGCGGTCGACCCCGAGACGGGCAAACCTCTGGAACAGCTCGGCTTCGGCCCGAATGCCGTCGACGGTTTCGGCCGTCAGCGTCGTCCGCAGCGGCTCCATGACCTCGTCGGGGAAAAGCTCATGATTGGCGCTGTCGGCAGGGTGCTGGCTCCAGATCAGCCCCATGGCAGAAACTTCCGCGTAGTCGCCGCCAACGGGGGCGTCGCGGTCCAGATCGATCACGCCATGCGCATCAGCCATGAACGTCGCCTGGCTCATCCAGGTCGCGCCACGCGCCCGCTGTGTGCGAGCGGAAATGGCGACGAGTTCATCGGGAGCCAGCCCCGAGACAACAATGCGCCGCGGTTCATCGACCAGCCCGTCTACAGGATCGATTGAAAGGACAGGCGCGGAAACAGACTTCGTCATCGGGTCTTCATTCTCATCAAAGCAGCTCGCCGGACATTCGTGCGAGGTGAGCGTCAAGCCGCCGGGCAAAGTCACTATCCATCATGGTTTCCGGCGACACGCTTCCCCCTTTGGGCCAGTGACCGCCGCCTTCCATCCAGTCGTTCTTCAATCCGGAAAGTCTGCCCCGCCAATCGATGTGCTCTTCGGCGCCAGCCGGATCGAGAGCAAGGATGAACACGCCCCGGCCTTTCGGATCGTCCCGGCCTCCGCCAGCGATACCGGCAATAAGTTCGACGAAGAGCCCAAGCAGAGAACCGATCTGGCCTCCCCGCGGCAGCAATGCCGCAACATCTGCGGCGGCCGTGGTTGGCTGCCCCCTGCCGTCCAAGGCAATCCCATCCGGCAATGCCAGGCCGGACGCCCGTGCGTTTCGGATGTCGGCCATCGTTGCAGCGCTGCTGGCAACGTCGATGACCACGCGATCCTCCCCCTGCCCCATCGCAAGTGCAAAAGGGTTGGTACCGATCACCGGATGGGTGCCGCCTTGAGGCGCGACGAAAGGCGGCCCCTCGGCACCCGCGATTCCAATAAGGCCGGCATCGGCAAGGTGGCGAACGAACGGGGCAAGCCGACCGAACCCCCTCACCCCACGAAGGAAGACAGCAGCGATGCCGCATTGTCGTGCGGTCTCGGTCAGCTCGAGCGTGCCGCTTGCGACCGCGAGCGGCGCAAAACAGGAAGAACTGTCGAGCCAGCTTACGGCCTGCCGGCTCCCCGTCGTCGGCACGGGGGCAACATCGGATGTCCACTCGTCAAGCATCGCAATGCCGAAGCGTGGCAGTCCGAGGGCATCAGCCTCGATCAGAGCCGAAGCCGCAAGCGTCGCTGCCGGACCTGCTCCCAGGGCGTTTGCCAACCGCTCTGTCGCGTCACAGATCGCGATCATTCGGATCCGCTCCGCGCTGCATTGCCGAGCTGGATTTCGCTTTGCGACAGATAGCCCAACGTCATCAGGCGCTCGATCAGGAATTCGCGGCTGTGTCTGATATGGTCCGCCTCTATCGCGGCAGCCCGTTCCCCATCACCGGCTTCGATCGCGTCGACGAGCGCCGTGTGTTCGTCGGAATGCTCACCTGTCTTGACCGTGAAATCGATTGCGAAACGCAGGAGGCGTTCAAGCTCGTCAAACAAGCTTTCCGAGAGCGCGACGACGCGCTTGTTGCGGCTGCACCGGGCGATGGCGATGTGAAACCGGCGCGCAACCTGTTGCATGGTGCCTATATCGAGCGGGGCGCTGTATTCCCTGACAATCTGGCGAAGCAGGGCTACTTCTGCCGGCGTTGCGTAGCGTGCAGCTTGCCGGGCCGCATGCGGCCCGATCGCCGCGCGCAGGTCGAGGATTTCGTGCACGGCCTGGAAGGTGATAGCGGCGACGCGATAGCCGCTGCGCGGCAGGATCGTAACCAGCCCATCACCTGCGAGCTTTTGCATGGCATCGCGCACTGGCGTCTTCGAAACCTCGTACCGACGGGCAATGGACGCTGCGTCGAGCGTCGCTCCCGGTGCGATCTCGCAGCGCATGATCTCCCGGCGGAGCGCAAGATAGATACGCTCCGAAACGGATCCATGAGCGGTAGCAGCTTGGCGGGCCTCGGCGGTCATGAGCTAATCCCAGCCCGTCAATGCTTCGCCCACGGCACGAAACGCCGCTCCAGCGCCTCGAGCGCCAGGATCGTGAGATAGCCCATAGCGGAAATCACCACGATACCGACGAACATCCGCGACACCGCGAATGTCTGCCACGATGCCCAGATGAAGAAGCCGACGCCGCTGCGGGCACCAAGAAACTCAGCCGCAGCGATGATGATGTAGGATGAACCGGCTGCGAGCTTCAGCCCGGTGAAGATGCTCGGCAGCGCCGACGGCAGTGCGATGCGGCGGAAGGTCTGGAACTTCGTCGCACCTGCGTTGCGCGCAACGTCAAGATACATCGGCGGGATCTGCATGACGCCGCCAAGCGTGTTGTAGAACATCAGGAAAAACACGCCGATTGCGATGACCACGAACTTCGACGCATCGCCGACACCGAAGATCAGCAGGATAAGCGGCAGTATGGCGATCTTCGGCACCGGATAGAGCGCGGCGAAGATCGGCCCCAGGACCCGACGCGCTGGCGCGGAGAGGCCGAGGATCAGACCGAGCAGCACCCCCGGAATCGCCCCCATGGCATAGCCGACCCATACGCGGCGCAACGTCGCCGCGATGTGCTCGAAGAGTTCCAGGCTGGCGACCATCTGCCATGCCGTGCCCGCGATGGCGCTCGGAGGCGGAAAGAAGCGGCGGTCGATCAGCTCGACCTGCGCCGCTACCTCCCAGAGCAGGAGCAGCAGCAACGGGCTGAAGTAGGAGAGGATGCGATAGATCTTTTCGCGGCGGGCGGGCGCCTTCAGGCGCTCGATCTCCTCAGGAGAGAGAGAAGGATGGGCAGTCGTCATCTCAATCCTCCGCTGATGCGGCCAGCAGGCGCCAGACCTCGTAGGTGAGATCCCAGAACCGCTTGTCGCGGCGCATTTCCACCACGTCGCGCGGGCGTTCGAATGGAACGGGTAGGTCGGCAACGATGGTGCCTGGACGCGGCGACATGACCAGCACACGATCTGCCAGCGTCAGCGCTTCGTCGACGCTGTGCGTGATGAACACAACGGTCTTGCCGGTGCGCTCCCAGATGCGGAGCAGTTCCTGCTGCAGCGTGAGACGCGTCTGCTCGTCGAGAGCACCGAAGGGCTCGTCCATCAGAAGAATGTCGCGGTCGTCGACCAGCGCGCGTGCCACCGAGACGCGCTGCTTCATTCCGCCTGACAGCTGGTGTGGATGCGCATCGGCGAATTCGGTAAGCCCAGTCAGCGCCAGCAATTCGCCTACGCGATCGCGCTGCTTCTGCCGGGGTACGCCCTTGAGGCTGAGCGGGAACGCGACATTCTGCGCCACTGTCAGCCACGGAAGTACGGACGCTTCCTGGAACACCATAGCGGGCTGGGTCGTGCTGTCGATGCGCACCTCGCCGCTCAGCAGTTGCTCCAGACCGGCAAGGATCCGCAATACGGTCGTCTTGCCGCAGCCGCTGGGTCCAACTATGCAGACGAACTCCCCGCGCCTGACGGTGAAGTTCACGTTGGTGGTGGCGAGCGTGATGCGATCACCGGAAGCGTCGTAGAACGCCTTCACGAGGTTTCGCACCTCGATCGCGGAGGCGGAGTCGGCCGAACCTGAGGTCCGGCCAGTCTGTGAGACAGCCACGTTCATTACTGAGCAAGCAGAGCGTTTGCCTTTTCCAGAAGATCGGTTCGATAGACGGACTCGATGTCGATCGGCCCCTCATATTCGAGCGCGCCGCGCGCGCGGAAGAACTCTTCCTGCTCTCGAACCGAGGCAAGGTCGATGGAGCCGTCTTCCGACCGGATAGTATAGGCGATGCCTTTAAGCGTCTCCTTTTCCGTGCCCGTGTACTCGGAAACGATGTCGAGAATCTTTTCGTCCTGCCAGCCACCATTGTCGAGCTGGCGAGCAGCCTTCAGAAAAGCTGCCAGGAAGTTGACGACAGCGTCCTCGTTCTCCACCGCAAACTCGTTGTTGAAGGCGATGAAGCCCAGCTCAGTGCCGAACGTGTGATCTTCCACGAGACGGCGTCCGAGACCTTCTTTCTCGAGCTGCAAGGCGAAGGGTTCGATGCTCCACCCGGCCTCCAGCCCGCCATTGGCGAAGGCGGCAGCCGTTGCAGGCGGCGGCAGGTAGATCGCCTCGACATCATCAACGGTGAGGCCGCCCTTCTCCAGAGCCTTGGCGACCGAGTAAAGGCCGAATCCGCCGGGTCCCGGAATGCCGACGCGCTTGCCCTTCAGGTCCTTGACGTCGCGGATGCCATCCTGCCAGGCCTGTTCCGACACCATGAAAGGCGACGGCGACGGCACGGCGTCGGGCATCTTGGCCAGCGTGGCAACGATGGTCACGGTCGCTCCGCTGTTGATGGAGTTGAACAACCCCGCGCCCCAGGTGGCTGCGCCCGACACCACATTGCCCGAGGCCAGCATCTGGATCGTTTCCGCAGTGCCGCTCTTCGGCGAAAGCGTCACGTCCAGGCCGAATTCATCGAAGTAACCCAGTTCCTTCGCTACGAAGAATGGCGCGTAGTCCGCGAAAGGCGAATAGAGGAACTCGATCTCCGGTTTTTCCTGCGTCCAGGCCGGCACGGCAAACGAGAGCCCTAGCGCGGCGGCGGCCGTGGCTGCCATGAGATTACGACGGCTGATTGAAAACATCCACGACACTCCTCCTGTCCGTGCGTCCTTCAGTGGCCGACATCGGACGTTTCAGTCACTGCCCTTGAGCGAACGCAGCGCCTGCTGGTGAGCCGGTTGCCTGAGCGGAAGCAAACCTACAACTGATGTATCACCGATGCAATCTGATACTTCAATTAACGTCGAACCCTGTTGAGCCCGGGAGCAGCGCGCTTTCCGCGCGGTGGTTGACCCGAGTTATCTGGCAGTTGCTGGATTGCAGGAATGCAACGTCGAAAACCGGCTCCGTTGCATGGGGCTGCCAATGAATTAGATTTACGACCGTTGTAGTCACAGTAGAGTTTCGGAAACTAAGGCAGGCGTAGAACGCGCGGAGGCACGGATTATGGCAATATTAAATCGGGAGCAGCAATTCGAAATCCTGCAGGACCTTGCCGCCGCTTACCCCCACGCTGCCTTTGTCGCACCCGACCTTCAGACCGAATCCTTTATCGCCAATCTTCACTACCTGATGGAGCACGGGCTGGTTGAAGCTACATTCCAGCGAGACCAGAATTTACCGATACCGGACCCGTCGAGGGGGCGCAGTGAGCCGCGACACCTCGCGCGCAATATCAGGATTGCGGCGCGCGGCATGGACATATTGGCAGCCGATGGGGGCCTTTCGGCGCTTCAGGCTATTGCCGATGAGCGACGAGCCGATCGATGACGATGAACCTCACCGGGATCAGCTCAGCACGACGCTTCGCGCGCGGGCGAAACCAGCGTCGGGCGCTGGCGGATAGATCAGTACCTTGGCAAAACGCAGTTGATCCTTGGCAGGAGGCATCAGCACATCGGCGTTTTCGACCGTATTTCGGAAATCCTCGCCCGCTGTCGCAACGAGATGGCCGGTCAGCGTCACGCCGCCCAGCCTGGCCGCGCTCGTGGGTTCCACGCATCATATGACGGAGACGCCGGCACTTCAGGTGGCCAAGCCCTCTCGCAGCAAGCGGCCGCGCAGGGCGTAGCGAGGGTCGGTATGGCCGGGCGCCGGCGTATGCCCTGGCGGACATAGGCCGCTCAGAAACGCCTCGTCGTCGGCGCTGTATGGTTGCGACAGCGCGTCGAGATAGGCATCTAACTGAGCGCGCGTCTTTGGACCGACCAGAACCGAGGACACGGTGGCATGTGCCAGAACCCAATTTATCGCGACCGCCACGGGATCAAGGTTTTTTGCCTCCGCGTACGCTGCGGCTTCAGCCGCGCGAGCCAGCGTCTCCGGCCTGAACTCCGTCTCGAACAAGCGTTTGTCGCCACGAGCCCCGCGTGATCCGGGCGGCGTGCCCCCGCGATACTTGCCGGTCAGGATTCCTCGGCCGAGCGGCGAATACGGCACGACGCCGATCGAAAAGTGCGCGCAGGCGGGCAGAGCATCGCTCTCGGCAGTGCGGTTCAGCATATGATAATAAGGCTGGAGAACGACCGGCCGCGCGACTCCGAGAATATCGGCGACACGGATCATTTCCGCGATCTTCCACGGTCGGAAATTCGACACCCCCCAATACCGGATCGCGCCCTCATCGAGGAGCCGTCCCAGCGCTGTGATCGTCTCGTCGAGCGGCGTCAGGTCGTCATCGAGATGGAGATAGTAGAGGTCGATGCGGTCGGTCCTGAGGCGTTCGAGCGACATGGCCGCCCCCCGCCTTATCCACTCGGCAGACAGGCCGCCCGACCCCGACACAGTCGTCAGCGGATTGCCGACTTTGGTCGCGAGCACGCAGGCATCGCGGTACCGGCCGAGAAGACCGCCCAGCATCTCCTCGGATCTGCCGCTTGAATACGAATCCGCCGTATCGATGAAATTGCCGCCGGAGGCAAAGAAGGCCTCAACAATGTTCTCCGCCTCGTCCCGGTTGGTCTGGTCGGCGAACATCATCGTCCCGAGGCAAAGTGGCGACACGTCGGGGCCGCCGGGAAAAAGGGGACGCCTCGCGGTCAATGTCGTCATGGCTTCACCCGTTTTGCGTCCCCGCCGTCTCGCGGCTGCTTCCGCTCGTCGCGTACGACGCCGGCCTCCATCATGCCTGCGATTGCTTCGCCGCCATATCCGGCCTCCTTCAAGATTTCGACCGTATGCGCGCCTAGCCGGGGAGCCGGCCGCGTGATCCGGCATGGCGTTTCGTCGAGCTTCACCGGAAAACCGAGCATGCGAACGGTGCCATGACCGGGATGCGCCACGTCGATGACCATGTCCTGCGCCTCGACCTGCGGATCGTTCAGCGCTTCCGCCAAGTCCTGAACCCGCCCGCACGGAACGCCGGCCGCGTTCAGCCTTTCTATCCAGTCCCCTTGCGCCCTCGTCCGGGTCCTGGCGTTCAACAGAGCATTGATTTCGTCCCGGCGGGCAAAGCGCTTGGCGTTCGTGTCGAAGCGCGCATCTTCCAACAACGCCCCGAGGCCGAGGACGTCGAGAAAGCGCTTGAGGATGACGTCGTTCGAGGGCGCCACTGCAATTTCGCCGTCCGTCGTCTGGAAGAGACCATAGGGTGCGACGAGCGGGTGGTCGTTGCCGGTGCGAACCGGAGTCTTTCCCGTCGCAAGATATTCCGACGCGAGATAGGCCATCATCGACATCGCGCTCATCATCATCGCGGTTTCCACATGCTGACCCCGACCGTTGAGGTCGCGCGCCCGCAATGCGCTGACGATGCCGAACGCACAATAGAGCCCTGCCAGAAGGTCGGTTATCGGCTGAGCAACGCGCATGGGTTCTTCCCCTTCGCGGCCATTGACGCTCATCAGCCCGCTCATCGCCTGGGCGATGAAATCGAAGGCCGGGCGGTCGACATATGGCCCGGTGCTCCCGAAGCCGTTGATATTGGCCGTGACGAGCCGTGGGTTCAGCGCCGCAAGCCGTGCCTTGTCGAATCCCATCCGCGCCAGGACGCCGGGGCGGAAATTATCAATGAGCACGTCGGCCGTCTCGATCAGTCGAGAAAGAACCTCACGACCCTCGGCATTGTAGAGATCGATAACCACGGACCGCTTGTTGCGGTTGAACGAGGCATAGTACCAGGAAAGTCCATCGCGGCCGGCACCCTGCTCGCGGATCGGGTCGCCCGCGTCCGCCTCCACCTTTACGACGTCGGCCCCCATGTCGCCAAGCAGCATGGAGCAGAAAGGTCCGGAAAGCACCCTCGTCAGGTCGATGACCCGAATGCCGGACAGCGGCGCTTTCAAGCCCTCGGCATCCGGCGAAATGGCTGGATCGGCGTCCTCAACCATTCGCCGTCCTGACGGCATCCATCGGATGAAGATCGAGGCGGTGGCCGGCCTTCATCACTTGCCCCGGCAGCGAACGGCCGATCACCCCCTCGGCGCGCTGCGAAACGGCTATGAGCTTCTTCAGGTCGATACCTGTTTCGACGCCGCATTCATCCAGCATGTAGACGAGATCCTCGGTGCAGATGTTGCCGGTCGCGCGTGGCACGAACGGACAACCACCCAGCCCGCCGACACTGGCCTCGAAGCGGGTGACGCCTTCCATCAGACCGGCATAGACGCAGACGAGACCAACGCCGCGCGTATTGTGGAAATGGAGAGCGATGTCCGCCTCCGGCACGGCCTCGCCCAGCGCCCGGACCCGCTCGGCAACGAGCGGCGGTGTTGCCATGCCTGTGGTGTCGCCAAGCGAAAGCATCGTGATTCCCATGTCACGGTAGGCGCGCGCGATCTCGACAACGTCGGCGACGGGAACGTCACCTTCGAACGGGCAGCCGAAGGAGGTGGCGATTGCGCCATACACGTCGATCTTCGCAGCCTCCGCGATCCGGCAGATAGCCTCGAACCCCGCCAAAGACTGGTCTCGCGTGCGGTTCACGTTCTTGAGGTTGTGGCTCTCAGACGCCGACATGAAGACGACCATGGCGTCGACTCCGGCCTCTACCGCTCGCTCCGCCCCTTTCTCATTGGGAACGAGAGCCGTCAGAACCGCGCCTTTGCTACGATCGATGCCGTCCAGGACTTCGGCTGCATCTTGCATTTGCGGCACCGCGCGCGGCGACACGAAGGATGTCACCTCGAGATGCCTGACACCGGCGTCGATCAGTCCGTTGACCAGGGCGACCTTGTCGCTGATCGACACATAACCGGGCTCCGATTGCAGCCCGTCGCGCGGGCCGACATCGATCACGCTGACCTTCTTGGGAAAGCCGGAAAGTATTCTGGAACCGGTTTCGTACACAGCGTCCTCCAACCTGATTGCGTCGGTCGACCAATTTGGTATACCGTCTGACAGTGGAGGGTCAATGGCGTACGTGACCGGACAAGTCAGCCAACGGACAAGCGGTGTAAGCGAGGATGCGGAGCCGTCGCTTGGGCGCAAGGCCATGGCGGATATCCGATCCGATATCCTGACGCTGACGCTCGCGCCCGGCGAGCCCATCACCGAACGCTTCCTGGAAGCCCGCCACGGAGTGTCGCGCACGGTAATCCGCCAGGCCCTGACAGAGCTGATCCGGGAAGGTTTCGTGCTCAAAGGCGAGCGCAGCTACATCGTCGCCCCTTTCGACCTGAAACAACTGGAAGAAATCTTCGAATATCGCGAATTCGTCGAGGACGCCGCCATTCGCCTCGCCTGCGCGCGCGCCACCCCCGAAGCGATCGATGCGATCCGCGTGACGATCGATCGCGGTTTGACCGACTTCACGCCCGAGGCATGGTTCAAGGTCGGGCTGGACGTGCATGTGCAGCTTGCCGCGCTTTCCGGCAACCGTTTCATGCGCGATGCCGTGCAGGATGCGGTCAACCGCACGCTGCGCGCGCGTTGGTTGGTGGCCAGCTCAGCCGAAATGCGTGCTGTCGCGCATCGCGAGCACTGCGCGATCGTCGAACTGGTCCGTGAAGGCCGTGCCGATGACGCCGCTGATGCGGTACGCGCTCATGCGCGCGATGTGCGCCGGCAAATCATGCAGGCATTGGAAGATGCGCGCCGCCTCCTGGGCGAGCGCGGCTTTGCCGGCGTGCTGAAGAGCTCCGGCCAGCCGGGCGGAAGTCAGTCACCATCAGGCCAGAGCGGCCCCGACAGTGCGGGGTGGAGACCCCGTTGATATCCACACCGGCAATGAGGATGCCGGCGGATCGAACCAATAGACTATTCATTCAGGGAGGAATGCCAAATGAAGAAACTGATGAAACTTGCTAGCGCAGGCGCTTTCGCGCTTTCGCTCTCCGTCGTGGCGTCGGCGGCCGAGGAATGCATCGCGCCAGCCGACCCTGGTGGCGGCTGGGACTTCACATGCCGCACCGTTGGCAAGCTCCTTTACGATCTCGACCTCGTCGAAAATCCGGTCCAGGTTACCAACATGCCAGGCGGTGTCGGCGCTGTCGCGTGGGCGAATGTCGCTTCCAGGCGGAATGACGATGGCTCGCTCCTGGTGGCGACCTCAACGGTCGGCATCACCCAGATAGCCCAGGGCCAGTATCCGGCCGGCACCGATGCCATGCGATGGGTCGCCATGCTGGGCACCGATGTCGGCGTCATTGTCGTTCCCAAGGATTCGGAATTTAAGACTCTGGAAGACCTGACAGCGGCCATGACCAAAGATCCGACATCGGTGACGGCCGCCGGGTCATCCGGCGCGGGTGGCTGGGATCACATCCGCCTCCTGATGCTGGCCGATGCGGCGGGCCTGTCGGGCGAGGAATACAAGGCCATTCGCTGGGTGCAGTTCGATGGCGGCAGCCCGGCCGTGACGCAGATGCTTGGCGGGCAGGTCGATATCGTGACCACCGATCTCGGCGAAATTGCCGGCTTCGTCGAATCCGGCGACATCCGCATTCTTGCAGCTCTGTCGGACGAGCGCATTCCAGCCTTCCCCGACGCGCCGACCGCGGTCGAGCAGGGCTTGGACGTCACCGGGTACAACTGGCGCGGCTTTTACACCGGCGGTGAGGTATCCGATCAAGACTACGGCCGCTGGGTCGCCACGCTGCAAGAGCTCTACGAGTCCGACGAATGGAAGGCGGCGGCCGAAGGCAGCGGTCTCGTGACCGTCTGGCGCGGTGGCGAGGAGTTCGAAGCCTACGTGCTTGAGCAGGCCTCGCAGATGGAGGAAATCTCCCGCGAGATCGGCGTCATCGAATGAGTGACCGCATCGCCGGCATCGTCATGCTGATCGTCTCGATCGCGTTCGGCATAACGGCAAGCAGCTACGAGGCGAGCTTCGGGGATCCATTGGGACCCGCCGCGCTGCCGGTGATGCTTTCGATCCCGGCCGGGCTGTTGAGCCTCGCCCTCATCCTCAGGCCGGATCCCGATCCGGCTTGGGTGACGGGCGCGCCGCTCATCCGTCAGATTGCGACCGTGGCGCTGCTTGTCGCCTACGCACTGCTTCTCGAGCCGCTCGGTTTCCTGCTCTCCACGTTTATCGCCGTCACGCTGCTCGGACGAATTCTTCTCAGCGGATGGGCAAAGTCGGCGCTCTCTGGAGCGGTCATGAGTCTCATCCTTTTCGTCACTTTCGACACCCTGCTCGGGTTGCCGTTGCGTGCCCTCCCGAAAGCCTTGAGTTAGATCATGGAAACCTTCGCGCTGCTCGGACAGGGCTTCGCCGTCGCCCTGACTCCAACGAACCTGGCACTCGCGCTTTTTGGCTGCTTCGTAGGCACGATCATCGGCGCACTGCCGGGGATCGGCCCTGTCAACGGCGTTGCGATCCTGATCCCGCTTGCCTTCTCGCTGGGCCTGGAGCCGGTCTCCGCGCTGATCATGCTGTCGTGCATCTACTACGGCTGCATGTATGGCGGGCGCATCTCCTCGATCATGCTCAACATTCCAGGCGACGAGCCGGCGATCATGACGACGCTCGACGGCTATCCCATGGCGCGGGCCGGCAAGGCCGCCGAGGCACTGGCGATCTCGGCGCTGGCTTCCTTCGTCGGTGCGACTTTCGCCACCGTCGGACTTACACTCTTTGCGCCGCTGCTGGCCGGTGCAGCCATCTATTTCGGCCCCGCCGATTATTTCGCGCTTTATGTCATGGCTTTCGCGACCATTGGCGGCGTCACCGGCGCCAACCCGTTCAAGACGCTGCTGGCTGCGATGATCGGACTGATGATCGCTTCCGTCGGGCTAGACCCGGCCACCGGAACGGCCCGCTTCACCTTCGGTTCCTACCATCTTTACGACGGATTCAATCCGATCGTCGCGATCGTCGGTCTGTTCGCGATCAGCGAGGTGCTCTTCTATCTGGAAACGATGCACAAGGGCGACCGCGAAATGGTGCCACTCGGCCGCGCCATCCCAAGGCTGCGCGACGTCATGGTGGGCGGCTGGGCACATCTGCGCGGGTCGGTGATCGGCTTTATCTGCGGCATACTGCCGGGCGCAGGGGCCTCACTGGGCGCCTTCATGTCCTATGTCGTGGAAAAGCGCGTCAGCAACAAGAACGGCACCTTCGGCAAGGGCGATCCGAAAGGCATCGTCGCGCCCGAGGCCGGCAACAATGCCGCGTCCGGCGGTGCGCTCATTCCGATGCTCACGCTCGGCGTGCCCGGCAGCGGCACCACAGCCGTGATGCTGGCGCTGCTGATCTCGCTCAACGTTCAGCCCGGGCCCCTGCTTTTCAGTCGGGAACCGGAAATGGTATGGGGCCTGATCGCCTCGCTCTACATCGCCAACGTCGTGCTCCTGATCATGAACATCCCAATGATCGGACTCTTTACGAGGATGCTGAGCCTCCCGCAGTGGATCCTGATGCCCTTCGTGGTGATGGTCAGCTTTCTTGGTATCTATTCGATCAGCAATTCGAGCTTTGACGTGCTGGTCATGATCGCCTTCGGCGTTCTCGGTTTCCTCCTGCGCAAACTCGACATATCGCTGGTCCCGGTGATCCTCGGACTGCTTCTTGGCTCGGACATGGAGAACAATTTGCGCCGTGCGCTCTCGATCTCCGGCGGCGACCCCTTGATCCTGATCACCAGCCCGATAGCGGTCGGCCTTTATGCCGTAACCTTCCTTGTCCTCGCAGCGGCATTCTACCTTTCCTTCAGCAACAGACGCTCGCAACGCGCAGCGGCGGATGGACAGGCCAATCCCCCCGTTTGACGGCGCCAATGGGCAGCCGAAGCGCAGCGTGCCGGTTGGTTGATCATGTGGCCGCCGGTGTGAATTTGGTGCGACTTGTTGCCTTGGCGACCGCCCTAACTGGCGTCGGGACACCCAGATGCTGTTCATCCTGCCCGAAGGCTACCGTGTGGTAGCGCAAGCATGCCGACTATTTCAGTCCGGCACCTTGTTGCCGGTGAAATATCCTGGCCACTCGTCGCTCAGCCTGTTGGCAATGGCGATGGACTGCGAGAGATGGAAGCCCATGGCCTCTTCGGCCTTGTCCGGATTGCCCGATTCAAGAGCGTCGATGATGTGGGTGTGCTCGCTGAGGATGCGCATGACCTTGTCGCCCAGCGGCAGATGCAGCGCGCGCAGGCGGTCGATATGGACGCTTTCGCGGCGGATAACCGCGAATGTTCGCATGTAGCCCATGGCCTTGAACATGGTCTCGTGGAATGTCTGGTCGAGCCCGGCGAATACGGCGAGGTCATCGGGACCCGTATTCTGGCCCTGCAGTTCCACGACGCGACGGAGCATGTCCATCAGCCCGGCCGGCGGGTGAAGGCACAGCTCCCGCACGATATTGCGCTCGACCGAACTTCGCAGGAAATGCGCCTCGCGTGCCAGCGACAGGTCGATACGGCTGACGAGCGTGCGAGACTGGGGATAGATTTCCACCAGCCCCTCTTCCCGCAGGCGCAGAAGCGCGTCACGCATCGGCGTTGAGCTCACTCCATAACGCGCCTGAAGCTCCGCCCTCGACAACAGCGTACCCGGAGGAAGCTGGAGCGAGATGATGCGCTGGCGCAAGTCCGCATAGGGATCCGTACGGATGCTGGCATAGCTGTCATTCGCAATCGACATAGCCTCAGATAGCAGAAGCTAAAACTCTAGTGCAACAGCATGCGGGTGACGATCAGGCAACCGTCCTCGCCGGGCCGGCATTGCCATGCGCTCGCGAGAAGCCGTCACGCGGCGGGGGATCTGAACAGGTCCGGGCGCAGGAGAAGCAGTTCCTCCATGTAAAGCACCGAACCTGCAACGTGGCGGCGCAGGCATTCTTCGGCCCCTTCAGCGTCACGTTTCACGATCATGTCCAGGATCGCCTTGTGGTCAGCTACCAGCGTCGCAACCTTTCCGTCCTGCGGGGCCTGCAGGAAACGGATACGATCGAGATGCGCCTTCTTGCCCTGGATCACCGACCAGAGCTCCCGCATTCCGGCAAGGGCGAACAGCGCCTCGTGAAACTGGTCGTCCAGCGGCATGAATGCCTTCAGATCCCCTTCCACAAGTCTTTGCGCGACAAGCAGGGCGCGCGCCTCGGCCAGATCTACGACGGGCTGCTCGCAAAGCAGCCGGACGACCGGGATCTCCAGATTCGTGCGCAGGAAATGCGCCTGGCGAACGCTGCGCACGTCGATGCCGGCCACGAAAGTTCCGTGCTGCGGCGCGATGGTCACGAGATCATGCTCGGCAAGCTTGAGCACCGCCTCGCGCACCGGCGTGCGGCTTACCGCGAAGCGTTCGCACAGCTCGCGCTCGACCAGCACGGCGCCGGGAGGAAGTTCCAGCATGACGATCAGCCGGCGAAGCTCCTCGTAGACTCCATCAGCAAGCGACTTGCGACGTGGCGGCCGGTTCATTCGATGAAATCCCGTTTTGCTCCGCATAGCTCGAAAGACCCACCCTTGTCACCGCGATGGCCGATCACCTGCATATCCAAGCTTGCCATTGGTGCGCAAATATATTAGTGCCGCAGATGCCGGACAGGCATTTCGTAGTTCGTAAGGGAGGAACAACATGAAAAAGTCCATGGTCGCGACGCTGGCCTTCGCAGGCGCAGCGCTGCTTTCGACCTCGGCGCTGGCGCAGACCGACTGGCCGGCCCGTACCGTCAACGTGATCATCGGTGCTAGCCCTGGCGGCGACACCGATTTCAACGCTCGTACGATGGCCAAGTATTTCGAACAGATCACCGGCACGTCGATGGTCATCACCAACATGCCGGGCGGCGGCGCAACCATCGCCACGTCGGAGGTGCGGCAGGCGGAGCCCGACGGCTACACCATGCTGTTCGGCCATACCGGGCACCTGATCGTGACGGAGGTTTCGGGCCTCGCAGACTATGGCATCGACGATTTCGAAATCTGCTGCATCCCCGCGGTGGACCAGGGCGCGGTGTTCGTCACCAGCAAATCGTCCGGCATCACCAGCACGCAGGACCTGGTGGACAAGACCAAGGCCGAGCCCGGCAGCGTGATCTTCGGTACGGAGCTCGGCGGCTACTCGCACCTGCAGGGCCTCATCCTGCAACAACAGACCGGCGCCGAGATGCGCATCGTGGACACCGGCTCGGCCGCGGAGAAGATCACAGCGCTACTGGGCGACCGCATCCATGTCGCCGGCATCGCCTACGGCGCAATCCAGGACTACCACACGTCGGGAGAGATGGTGGTGCTGGGTCAGCCCAACGACGAACCGAACGCGCTTCTCGGCGACATTCCGACTTTCAAGTCGCAGAACGTCGATTTCGTGATGAACAATCCGTACATCATCGCCTTCCCGAAAGGCACCGATGCGGCGATCGTCGAGCGCATGGGTGAAATCATGCGGGAAATCACCGAAATTCCGGAATATGCGGCCGATCTCGAACAGGGCTTCAAGCAGCCGGTTTCTTTCTACGGAAGGGAAGAGGGACTTGAGCGTCTGAACGCGATCCGTGACAACTACATGCAGTATCGCGACGCACTGCAGGCAGCGCGCTGACGCCTCGTTGGGCCGGGCAAGCGGCGCGGCCCCAGGGCCGCGCCAGATGGCCTCGCTGAGGAGGAATTGATGTCGGCTATCCGAACCAAGGACACGGCCGTAGGGCTGGCGATGCTCGCCGCCGGTCTCGGCTATCTGTATCTCACCACGGGTCTTCCGCGCCGGGGGGCGGTGGACGCTACCTTCATCCCCTACGTTCTGGCTGGCGGAATGATCCTGCTCGGCCTGCTGCAGGCGTTCGTCGGGTGGAGGCGGCACGATGCCGACGCGGAGGAGGCGCCCGGCGTCGACGATGAGGCGCCGTCGTCCGATGCTCCGGCCAACTACATGACGGTCGTCAAGACACTCGTCCTGTTCGCCACCTTCACGGCGTTGCTGCGGCCGCTCGGCTTTCCGGTCGCCGCGGCCCTCTATCTCTTCTTCCAGTTCATCGTGCTCACGCCTGACGGCCGCACGATCTCCTATTGGCGGTATGCGGCGCTGGCCATCATTGGCGCCGTCATCACTTTCGTCTCGTTCCGCTACGGCTTCGACCTGATCCTGCCGGCGGGGCCTCTGACGCCCTACCTGCCGTAAGGGAGCCAGGACATGTGGGACCTATTCACTCAGGGTGTCGCCAACGTCTTCGCACCCCAGATTCTGCTGCTGGTCACAGGGGGCGTCGCCGTTGGCATCGTCTTTGGCGCCGTGCCCGGCCTGACCGCAGTCATGGCAATCGCGCTTTGCTTGCCGATGACCTACGGGCTCGATCCGGCGGCCGGACTGGCGCTGCTGGTCGCGCTCTATGTCGGCGCGACATCCGGCGGCCTCATATCCGCGATCCTGCTCAAGATTCCCGGCACGCCCTCATCCATCGCCACGACGTTCGACGGAGGGCCGATGATGGAAAACGGCGAAGGCGCCAAGGCGCTCGGCGTCGGCATCGTCTTCTCTTTCATCGGTACAATCCTCTCCATCGCCGCGCTGATGTTCATCGCGCCGTCGCTCGCCCGTGTCGCCCTCTCGTTCGGCCCCCACGAATATTTCGCCATCGCGATCTTTTCGCTGACGCTGATCGCGACGCTGTCGAGCGGCTCGATGCTGAAGGGCATCTTTTCCGGCGTCGCCGGCTTTGCAGTCTCAACGGTGGGCATCGCTCCGGTCGACGCGATCCGCCGGTTCACATTCGGGCAGGTCGAACTGAACGCGGGTTTTTCGATCCTGACGGTGCTCGTGGGCATGTTCGCCATTGCGGAGATCATCAAGGTCGCGGAGCGCAGCGCCACCGCCGATCGCATCGGCACGTCGTTGATGGTGAAGATCAAGGGATTCGGCTTTTCGATGGCGGAGTTCCTCGGTCAGTTGCCAAACGCATTCCGCTCCTCCGTCATCGGCATTTCCATCGGCATCCTGCCGGGCATCGGTGCAGGCACGTCCAACATCGTGTCCTACATCGTCGCGCGCAGCCGCTCGAAGACACCGGAAAAGTTTGGCAAGGGCACGATCGAAGGCGTTGTCGCGAGTGAAACGGCCAACAACGCCGGAATCGGTGGCGCGATGATACCGCTCCTGACGCTCGGCATTCCAGGCGACGCGGTGACGGCGATCCTTCTGGGCGGCCTGATGATCCATGGCATCCAGCCCGGCCCGATGCTGTTCCTGACGCAAGGCGAGTTCGTCTACACCATCTTCGCCGCACTCATCCTGTCGGCGGTGATGATGCTGATCCTCGAATTCTGGGGCCTCCGCGTGTTCATACGGCTGCTGGCGATCCCAAAGCACATCCTGCTGCCGATCATCGTGGTGTTGTGCGCCGTCGGCGCGTTCGGCCTTGCCAGCCGCATCTTCGACATCTGGACCATTCTTGGCTTCGGCGTTCTCGGCTACGCCTTCGTCAAGGCCGGCATTCCAACTGCTCCCTTCATCATCGGCTTCATCCTGGGGCCGATGGCGGAGACCAATTTCAGGCGAGGCCTGCAACTGGCCGATGGCGACGCGACCAGCTTCCTGACGAACCCGATCTCGGGCGCCTTCCTGGCGCTGGCCGCAGCATCGGTCGGCTGGCAGATCTACCGTGGCCTCCGCCCCGCACGGACTGTGGAGACCCAACCAGAAGGAGGGGGGCAACCATGACATCCGCCCCTCCATCTTCGAGGCGGCGGTTATGGGAGCCTGGGCCGTCGATGCTTCGTAAACTCAACACCGCGCCGGACAAGATACGGTCCGGCGCAAGACATTCGATCAAAGGAAGCGGGCATGGCGCGGCAGCACAAGAAAACACCTGAAACCCTGCGCTCGGCGCGCTGGTTCGCGCCCGACGACCTGCGCTCGTTTGGCCACCGCTCGCGCATGATGCAGCTCGGCTATGCGCCGGAGGAGTTCATGGGGCGGCCGGTGATCGGCATCCTCAACACATGGTCCGAGCTCAATTCCTGTCATTCGCACTTCCGTGAGCGCGCCAAGGATGTGCGTCGCGGCGTCCAGATGGCAGGCGGCTTTGCCGTCGAGATGCCATCGCTGTCGGTCGACGAGAGCTTCACCAAGCCGACCTCGATGCTCTATCGCAACATGCTGGCGATGGAGACGGAGGAGATGATCCGGTCGCACCCGCTCGACGGCGTGGTGCTGATGGGTGGCTGCGACAAGACAACGCCGGGCCTCGTCATGGGCGCGCTGACGGCGGGCGTGCCCATGATCTACCTGCCGGCCGGCCCGATGCTACGCGGCAACTATGCAGGCCAGCATCTCGGGTCGGGTTCCGATGCCTGGAAGTACTGGGACGAGCGGCGCGCGGGCAATATCACCGAGGCCGAGTGGACCGGCCTGCAGGGCGGCATCGCGCGATCGGCGGGCGTGTGCATGACCATGGGCACGGCCTCGACCATGACCGCGATCGCCGACGCGATGGGGCTGACCCTGCCGGGCGCATCATCGATACCCGCGGTCGATTCGGGCCACCAACGAATGGCTTCTGAGTGCGGCCGCCGCATTGTCGAAATGGTATGGGAGGACCTAACCCCGGACCTGATCGTCACGGACGCAGCGGTGCGAAATGCCGCCATAGTGGCGATGGCGACCGGCTGTTCGACCAATGCCGTGGTGCATCTGGTGGCGATGGCGCGGCGGGCAGGCGTCGACCTGACGCTCGACGATCTCGACGCGCTTGGCCGTACCACGCCGCTGATCGCCAATGTCCGCCCCTCCGGAAAGGACTACCTGATGGAGGACTTCCACTATGCCGGCGGCCTGCGTGCGCTGATGGCGCAGATAAGGGATCGGCTTGCCCTCGACGTGTTGACCGTGACGGGCAGGACGATGGGCGAAAACCTGGAAGGGGCGAAGGTCTTCAACGAGGATGTCATCCGCCCGCTGTCGAACCCGGTCTATCATGAAGGGTCACTTGCGGTGCTGCGTGGCAATCTGTGTCCTGATGGCGCGGTCATCAAGCCGGCGGCCTGCGACCGGAAATACCATGTTCACGAGGGTCCGGCGCTGGTCTTCGACAGCTATCCGGAGATGAAGGCGGCCGTGGACGACGAAAACCTCGACGTCACGCCCGACCATGTTCTGGTGCTTCGCAACGCCGGCCCGCTCGGCGGGCCGGGCTTTCCCGAATGGGGCATGCTTCCAATTCCCAAGGCTCTGATCAAGCAGGGTCACCGTGACATGCTGCGCATTTCGGATGCGCGCATGTCCGGTACTTCTTACGGCGCGTGCGTGCTGCATGTCGCACCCGAATCCTTCATCGGTGGCCCGCTCGCGCTGTTGAAGACCGGCGACATCATTCGCCTGGACCTGCCGGCGCGCCGTCTCGACATGCTGGTTGATGAAGCAGAACTGGCCCGGCGCCGCGAGGCGTGGCTGGCTCCAGAGCCGCGCTTCGAGCGCGGTTGGGGATGGATGTTCTCAAGGCACGTCACGCAGGCCGACAAGGGCTGCGACTTCGATTTCCTCGAGCGCGATTTCGGCCGCGCGGCGGGCGAACCGGTCATCTTCTGATGCGGTGGAGCCGCGACGAACAAGACCGTCAACCATCATTTTCCAAGGCTGTGCAATGACCGACTACACCCTTCCCGACCATACCCGCGAAAAACTTCTGAAGGTATCCACCGCATCGGTGGCAACCGCTCTTTACAAGCGTGGGCTTCGCAATCAGTTCATCCAGGGCGTCAGGCCCGTGTCGCCAAAGCCGGTCAACATGGTCGGGCAGGCCTTCACGCTGCGCTACATACCCGCCCGCGAGGACCGCAATCCGATCACCGTCTTTCGCAATGCGGATCATCCGCAGCGTGTCGCCATCGAGACCTGCCCGGCAGGCTGGGTGCTTGTCATGGACGCGCGCAAGGATGCCCGCGCCGCCACGGCCGGCTCGATCCTGATCACCAGGCTGGCGCTGCGGGGCGCTGCCGGTGTCGTATCGGATGGCGGCTTCCGCGACGTTGCCGGTATCGGCGCCCTCGACATGCCCGCCTATTGCGCAGGAGCATCCGCCCCGACCAACCTGACCCTGCACGAGGCGCTGGACCTGAACGTGCCGATCGCCTGCGGCGATGTCGCGGTCTTTCCCGGTGATGTACTGGTCGGCGACGGTGATGGAGTGATGGTCATTCCCGCACATCTCGCCGACGAGATCGCCGATGAATGCACGGCAATGGAGAGTTTCGAGGATTTCGTGCTGGAGGAAGTCAAGGCAGGCGCAGCCGTGATCGGGCTCTATCCATCGACGAAGGAAGAAAATCTGCATAAATATGCCGAATGGCGCGAAAAGACCGGACGATAGACAGAACTTCGATGACTACTCCAGCCCGATCCTGCGGGCGGCGCTGCGGAATAGAGCTTCGGCATCGGGAGGGAACCGGAACGTGGCCAGAAAATCCTCCACGGTAAAGCTCGGGAGCGATTTGCGGATCATGGCGGCAAACGTTCTTGCCTCATCGAGGCGTCCCGCGAGGGCCAGGCAGTGCGCGGCGATCGCCAGGATGATGTTGTGCGCATTGGGCCTCGCAGAGGCCTTGATCGCCCACTCCGCAGCCTCCTCGAATTGGCCGAGCCGCACGTGAGCCATGGCGCGGGCGCCGAGCATGCCGAATAGCAGCGGATCGAAGGGGCTGAGACTGCGCGAGTGATCGGATGAAGCAATCGCCGCGGCCGGATCGCCGGACTGCGATTGCACGAAGGAGAGCGCGTAGTGGCCGAGCGCAAAGTTCGGACTTAGGTTCACTGCCCTTTCGAGTTCGACGACTGCCTGATCATGGCTGTTGCGCAGCCACAAGGCCCTGCCCATGGCCCAGTGCGCTGCCGGGTCGTGATCATCGACGATGAGGCTTCGTCCCGCACTCTCGAAAGCGAGGTCGGCTTCGCGATCGCGATCGGCCCAATGCTGGAACGCGTTTTGCCAATGCGTGAACGAGACACCGGCATGGGCCCGAGCGAACGTAGGGTCCGTATCGACCGCACGCTTGAAGAACTGGTGGGCAAGATCATTGTCCGCCTTGGTGAAGCGATACATGTGCCATAGGCCGCGATGGTAGGATTCCCAGGCATTGAGAGAACTGGGCGGCTTCAGAATGGCGCGGTTCTTTTCGGCGGTCTCGACCTCGTTGGCAATGGACGAGACGATCATATTGCCAATGTCGTCTAGCACCAGCAGCGCGTCGTCGGGGTCGAGCTCGAATTCATCCGACCAGACGATCCTTGTCGTGCGCGCCTCGACCAGCTCCACCGACACCACGATGCGCCCCGGTCCACGCCTGACCAAGCCCGTGGTAAAATAGTCCACGTTCAGCCGCTTCGCCGCCTCTTCCGGTCCAATTCCGCGTTGCGATAGCGCGAACACCGAGCCTCGGGCGATGATGAACAGGTTCCGCAGCTTGGCGAGCCGGGTGATGATGTCGTGGGTGAGGCCGTCCGCGAGGCCGGGCTGCCCATTCAGCCTGTCGAGTTCCGCGAACGGTGTGACGGCGAGCGATGCCCTGTGCAGCCCCTCTGGCCCAATGGTCGGCGCAACCGGGGCTGGCTCCGACGGTTGGGGCACGCGAACAGGCGCAGCTTCAAGCGACGACGCTGATGTCGGTCCCTTCCGCAGATCGTGCCATGCGTGCCTAATCGGGTCGAAATCCAGATCTTCGACTTCGAACAGCCGTGAGATAGCCGCAAGGTGCCGCTCCGCCTCCGCGAGCAACCCGCAATGCAGCAATGTTTTCAGCAGAAGGATCTGTGCCCGCGCGTCGAAGGGTGAGAGTGCCACCCAGCGCTCCACATAGGGCCGTGCCTCGCGCGGATCGTTCGGCAGAAGCTTGACCAGATGTTCGAGCAGAGCTGCATGGCTGGCATGGTAGCGGCTGCGTTGCGTCGTCAGCCAGTGGTCAAGTTGCGGACTGCGATGCAGTTCCAGGGCTTCCAGGAAATCGCCCACGAAAAGACTGTCGAGGCTCCGCA
Organism: Aquamicrobium sp.; assembly: GCA_019739225.1. Classification (GTDB taxonomy): domain Bacteria; phylum Pseudomonadota; class Alphaproteobacteria; order Rhizobiales; family Rhizobiaceae; genus Aerobium. The sequence goes on along the minus strand of JAHHDT010000007.1, from coordinate 257,406 downwards.
ATTCATCGAGGCCCAGCGTTTCCAGCCCTGCCCGCATTGCCGCGTCAACCTGCACCGCATCGGCCACGCAATCCGTCAGGTCCAGCGAAATCATATCGCTTCTGGACGATACGCGGGTGCGGCCCGGCTCATCGACAATCGCCCTGAGCTTGCTCAGGCACCATCGCAATTCTCCCTTGGGATCGCTGGGAATGTCCCCGAGAAGCTCGCAAAGGCGGCTTCGGCCAACGGAATGAGGCGCGATGGCCAGGTAACCCAGCAGCGCCCGCACCTTGCGCGAGGACGGCAGGTCGACAGGAACGCCGCGGCGATCGACGGCGAGCTGTCCGAACATGCGCACCGTCAACGGAGCAACCGCAGGCTCGACCTTGATTGCAGGCATTTCCATGCGCGTTTCCACGCTCTCAACCACGCTCCCGCCCGCGGCTGGACGTTACCACCGTCACCGACCGATCGCATCCGCTTCTTGCGCGTGGCGGTCGTCGCGAACCGCATACAAATGGAGGAAGCCCATGGAGCACCCGAACAGGCGTCACGTCCGGGTCATCGCCGCGGCGGTCCTCCTGCAGCGAATTGAAGACATCAAGGAGATTGATCATGCATGTGCAGAAAGCGACACGCACCACTGCCGGCAGGGGCCGGCTGTTCGACAGCATTCTCGATACGGTCGGCGATACACCCGCCGTCAGGATCAACAAGCTCGGCGTTGACCACGCAACGATCTACGTGAAGGCCGAGTTCTTCAATCCGGCGGGCTCGGTCAAGGATCGGCTCGCGCTCAACATCATTGAAGACGCCGAGCGTCGCGGCCTGCTGAGCCCGGGTCAGACGGTTGTCGAAGCGACAAGCGGCAATACCGGCATTGGTCTGGCGATCGTCTGCGCCCAGAAAGGCTATCCGCTCGTAGTAACGATGGCCGACAGCTTTTCGATCGAACGGCGCAGGTTGATGCGGATGCTGGGCGCCAGGGTCGTGCTGACGCCGCGAGCGCTCAAGGGGTTCGGCATGTATCAGAAGGCGGTCGAACTGGCCGAGGCGAATGGCTGGTTTCTTGCCCGCCAGTTCGAGACGACGGCCAATGCGGATATTCACGAAATGACCACCGCGCGCGAGATCATCAACGATTTCGCGGGATCGCGTCTCGACTACTTCGTGACGGGCTACGGCACGGGCGGCACCGTTGCAGGTGTCGGCCGGGTGCTGCGGCGGGAGCGCCCGGAAACGCGGATCGTGCTGAGCGAGCCGGCGAATGCGCAACTGCTCGGCAGCGGCCATGTCCAGCAGCGCGGCCGCGGTGGCGCGCCCGAGGCCAGCCATCCGGCCTTCGAGCCGCACCCGATCCAGGGCTGGACACCGGACTTCATCCCCCACGTCCTGCAGGAAGCGGTCGACAGGCACCTCTACGACGAGGTGATCCCCATCGCCGGCCCCGAAGCGATCAAATGGACCCGGGAACTGGCCCGCAAGGAAGGCATCTTCTGCGGCATCTCCGGGGGCGCCACCTTTGGCGTCGCACGACAGGTCGCCGAGCGCGCGCCTGCCGGCTCGGTCATCCTGTGCATGCTACCCGATACCGGCGAGCGATATCTGTCGACGCCACTCTTCGACGGCATCGAGACCGAGATGGACGACGAGGAACGCGCACTGTCGCTGTCGACCCCGGGGTTCCAGTTCGCAGCCTGAAGACCGAAAGGAGCACGACATGGACGCGGTTCACGCAACGGCTGAAGAAACTCTCGATCCGGTCGACTGGCATGAAACGGCCACCACGGCGCATCGCGTGGTCGACGACGCGGTTGCCTACCTGCGGGACATGCGCATGCGGCCGGTCTGGCGCGACATGCCGGCCGGCGTGCGGGAAACTTTCACCGAGCCGCTGCCGCGCGAACCCCAGCCAATGGCCGAGGTTCTTCGCACCGTGTCCGAAAACGTCATGCCCTATCCCATGGGCAATGTTCATCCGCGCTTCTGGGCCTGGTATATGGGTTCCAGCAACATGACAGGCGCTCTGGCGGATTTCCTCGCCGCGATCCAAGGCTCCAATCTGGGCGGCGGCAACCATGCCGCCGTCCTGATGGAGCGGCAGGTGATCGAGTGGTGCAGGCAGATGGTGGGCCTGCCAGCCGGGGCCAGCGGAACCCTGACCAGCGGCGGCTCCATGGCCAACCTGCTTGCCCTCACCGTTGCGCGTAACGTCAAGGCGGGGATCGACATCCGGGAAGAAGGCGTCGCGGGGCTCCCCAGGCCGTTGCGCTTTTACGGTTCCGACCAGATTCATTCCTGTCATCGTAAGGCCGTCGAGGCACTGGGATTGGGAAATCGGGCACTGCGCCGCATCGCCAGCGATGCCGAATTCCGCATCGACGTTTCGGCATTGAAAGCGGCGATCCTCGAGGATCGCGCGGCGGGTTTGCTGCCCGCCTGCATAATTGCCAATGCCGGTGCGGTGAACACGGGAGCCGTCGACGATCTGGAAGCGCTGGCCAAACTCGCCGCCGAGGAGGATCTGTGGCTTCATGTGGACGGCTGCATCGGGGCGTTGCTGGCAATCGCACCGCGTGGACGGCAACTCGTCAAAGGGCTGGAGCACGCAGACTCGCTCGCTCTCGACCCGCACAAATGGCTCCACGCTCCCTTCGATGTCGGGTGTTGTCTGGTACGTGAAGCGGCTGCGCACCGTGGCGCGTTCGCAGCGACACCCGAATATCTGGAACCCGCGTCCAGGGGACTCGCTACAGGTCACTGGCTCTACGAGCTGGGCCTGCAGACATCGCGCGGCTTCCGCGCGCTCAAGGTATGGATGAGCCTTAAGGAGCACGGCGTCGAGAAGTTCGGGCGGCTGATCGATCAGAATATCGATCAGGCCGGCCATCTGGCAAGGCAGGCCGACGCCCATCCGCTGCTTCGGCTGATGGCACCGGTCGTGATCAACATCGTGTGCTTCCGCTACGATCCGGGCGGCATGGACGAACAAGCCCTCAAGGCGCTGAACATCGAGATCATGCTGCGCCTGCAGGAGAACGGCACAGCGGTACTTTCCGACACGACGCTGCGAGGCAGCCACTGTCTGCGCGCAGCCATCTGCAATCACCGCACGCGCTACGAGGACATCGACCTGCTCGTTGCCGAAATCTTGCGCCTCGGAAGCCAGTTGGAGCCCCAAAGCAGAAGAGCTGCCGGTTAGCGACATAGGAGGGCGGCGTGGGTGGTTCTTTGTGAAAACCTGGCGCGACCTAGCCTGCCGGCAAGGTCTCGCGAAGCGAGCAGCAGCGCGCCTGCATTCCGCCGCTCACCAGCTCTGCCAACTGGCCGGTTTCCCATATCAGCAAAGCGTCGACCGAACTGCCATCCACTGAGTGCAAGGACTGACCGAGGGCCTTCGCCGCGTTTTGCATGACGAGCGGAAGCCTGTCGCCCAAAGGCGGCTTGAGGTGGGCGGCCAGGACCCCCATGGCGAGCGTGCGTTTTGGATCGTGGATGCCCACCGGGCAGAACGCATCCTGGACGTTGTCGGTACCGAACGCCACGTTGACACCGGCAGCAAGCAGGTCCGCAACTGCCGTCAGCCCGCGCTCGCGCGGGATACTTCGACCCCGATCCTGCAGATAGAGATTGCTCGACGGCAGCGCGACCACCGAAAGACCAGCGCGCGCCGTGAGTTCGATCCGCTGCTTCTGCACATCCGTCTCGATCACCGCGAGATTGCAGGCGTGGCCGCATAGTACAGGTCCGACATGACCGATGCGGATCGCTTCGCGGGCGATGAGTTCGAGCCCGTCGAGTTCCGGCGAAAGGCCTTCGTCGACATGAAAGTCGAGCGCCAGGCCATGTCTCGCCGCGACGCCGAACATGTTGCGGATACCGGCAACCCTTTCAGGCTGGTCGAAAACGAAAGCGCCCAACACGCCGCCGGATTGAGCGATGACCCGGCCGATGGCCTGCGCATAGTCGACGTCGGCCATGGCGGCGATGGGCAGCAACACGGCGCGCTGGATGGCGATCTGGCCGCGCCATTCCCCGGCAAGTTCGCCAATGACGCGCCACGCTAACGGCAGCCGGTCCGCATCACGCATATCGACCTCCCAGTCTATATGCGTGCGCACCAGTCGCGTGCCGGCGGCAACCATCTCGCGGATACCCCGCTCCGCGCGGGCACGCAGATCGTCATATGTCCAGTTCGACTTGTCTGCCGCCTGGGCCGCGATGGCGTCGAGGAGACGCCCGCCGGCGAAATCCAGACGTTCGATCGTGAAGCACTTGTCGAGATGGCAATGCGGCTCGACGAAAGGCGTTGTCACCAGACGCCCATCGAGATCGATATCGGCGGGGCCATCCTGCGTCATGCCGGCGACCAATCCACCGCGAACGATCAGATTGCCGGCAAGATAATCGCGGTCGCGACGGCCTCCGAAACGCGCCGGATCGGCGACCAGCGACGCCGGTACCCGGACATTGCCCAGTACCGCATCCAGCCGCGCCGTCATCAGGCGACCCGCTGCCCCTTGGGTGCCGCCGAAGCCGCCGCTGACCACCGTTTGAACGCAGCACCCACGGTGCCGTCTGAAATCTCCTGCAGGGCCGGAGTATAGCCGGCAGCAATCATCTTGCGGCCCAGCATGTGGTCGGCGGGCCGGTTGACGCTGTCGATGGCAATCACTCTTCCCTGCCGGAAATGGTAGACGGCGAACGCCCCCTCGCCCGGATCGCCGGCAACCACGTGCTCGTCCGCATCCATCGACAGCCCGACCATCTGCAGCTTCATGTCGGCGATGTCGGACCAGAACCACGGCACCGCCGTGTAAGGCTCCTGATGCTTGCCCGCGATCACGCCGGCCAGATGCCTTGCCTGATCCGTGGCGTTCTGCACCGATTCGAGCCTTATGGGTCGATCAAGCTGCCAGTGCGGGAAACGCGCGCAATCGCCAATCGCGAAGACGCCTGCTGCCGAGGTTTGCATCTGTGCATCGACGACGATGCCCCCATCGACGGCAATGCCTGCCTCAACGGCCAATGCGACATCGGGATCGGCGCCGATGCCGACCACCACCATGTCGGCCGGAACCTCGTCGCCGGATTGCGTCCGCACGGCATTCACGGCGCCCTCGCCAAGGAATTCGGCAGCCGCAGTACCGAACCGGACATCCACCCCTGCCCCCGCCAGCCGCGCGAGAACGTGTGTCGAGATCAACGGCGAGACTGCCCGCGCAAGCAATCTCTCGCCGATTTCGAGAACGGTCACGCCTTTGCCGGCAGCCGCCATCGTGGCCGCGATCTCGAGACCGATGAAACCGCCACCGACGATGACGACATTGCGCGCACTCGCCATGGCCGCCCTGATGCGGCGAGCGTCGGTTGCCGTGCGCAGCGCGAAGACGCCATCGAGATCACATCCCTTCACCGCCGGGCGGCGCGGGATCGCTCCGGTTGCAAGGACGAGTTTGTCGAACGCAATCGCCTCCCCATCCACGATGCAGAAGCGAGCCGCGGCATCGATCCGCTCCACACGCCCGCCGGCGCGGTAGTCGATCGCATTGTTGACATAGATCGCTTCGCCCCGAAGCGGCTGGAGACTGTCGTCGGCACCTTTGAGAAACGCCTTTGAGAGCGGTGGCCGGTGATAGGGATACTCAGCCTCGTCGCCGATCAGCACGATCGGTTTTTCGTAGCCTTCCTGACGCAACGAGACGGCGAGCTGCGATCCGCCATGCCCGGCCCCGACGATGACGACGCCCCCCATCACGAAGCCTTCCGCACGGGCTGGTGAGGCGGCAGAGCCTCGATCTCCTCGGGCGTCAGATGCTTCACCTCATCCCAGAAACGCGACTTCGGCGAATTGAGCAGGCCGTGCGGGTCGAGCCGCTTCTTCCATGCCAGATGGCGGAAGTCCGGCTTCATGGAACCACCTTCCACATAGGGCACGTGGGGATTGGAGGTCGGGCAGCCATGCTCATCATAAACGCGGGCGAGCTCGAACAGTCGCTCGTCGCTCGTGTAGCGCACCACTGGCAGGTCGAAGGCGACGAGCGCGCCGTTGAGCAGCGCGAACTCGTGGTGCATGAGAACCTCGTCGCCGAAAATGCGCCGGAGCGGATCGATCTTCGCACTGTCGAGCGGCGCGCGGAACGTGACTTGCAAGTTGGTCACCGAGCGATCCTGCTTCAGCACCTGCAGTGTCGTGTGGTTATACGAGAACTCTGACAGGGCCGGCAGGCCGGAGGCCTTCATCGCCGCATCGTCCAGTTCGAGTTCTTTCATCCCGCCATGCTCTTCGATCAGGCGCAGGGCATCCGAAAGATGCTCTTCAGCGACCATCACCAGAAGCAGGTCGCGTCCACGGCTGGAGATGTCACCGAGCTGCTTGATTGACGAGGCGATGCGCCCGTCGACAGTGGTCAGGAGCTTCAGGTTCAGCTCACGCGCCGAACCCAGCGCAATGCCGGCCTCGAAAGCCTGTTTGTAGCTGTCGAAGGACGCGATCACGTTGATCCAGCGCGGCGACGGCACCGTGCGCAGGACCAGGTCGGTGATGATGCCGTTCAGCCCCCATGCGTGGTGAATGGCGGAAATGTCCTTGCCCGAGAAGACGCGTCGTTGCGGTTCCTTCTCGATCGACAGGACGCCGATGCTTTCCACATTGCCGCCATCGCGCAGCATGCCGTGGCGGATCGAGCCGATACCGCCAGAACCGCCGGCGATGAAGCCGCCAATGGTGGCGATCGCCTCGGTCGACGGGAACAGGGGCAGTTCGCGCCCGTGAGCGGCGAGCGCTTCGTTGATCGCGCCGATCTTCGCGCCGGCCTCGACATGCACGGTGGCGGGTCCGATCTCGAGGATCTGCCCGACCCCGGTCATGTCTATGATGAGGCCGCCTTCCATGGGCACGGCCTGTCCGTAATTGCCGGTACCGCCACCGCGAACGACCATCGGCACGTTCCATTCGACGGCTGCAGCGATGCAGCGCTTCAATTCATCGACCGACTTCGGTGCGGCGACGATATCGCCGAAGCATGAGGCGAGTTCCCGGTTGAGGATCGGGCTGTACCAGAAGAAGTCGCGCGAACGCTTCTTCACGATCGACGGCGTGTCGAACGTTTCCACATCGCCCAGCGCTGATGCAAAGGCGCTCCAGTCGATGTCGTTCTTGCCTGAAATGGACATGTGTTTCCTCCGGCGTTCTTCTTCAGCGGGCGCGGCTTTGCCGTTCCTGCAGATCGCAGAACCGTTCGAATTCGGACAGGAACGCAGCGAAGTTGCGCGCGGCGGTCGCAAGCAGTTCCTCGCCCAGTTCGGCGCTCGCCGCTGAGGCATCGCCGCAGGCGCCAGCTTCGCTGAGATCCTCGATGGTCCATGCGGGCCGGGCGCGGCCGGGGGTGAGCCCGATGTGGCGGAACTCGTCCTGCCAGCCTTCGGCCGCGTTTCCGAAATCAGCGGCCGCGTCCATGGCGACGAGGTCCGGCTTCAGTGCCAGCATCGCGCTGGTCTCGACGAGGCCGGCGTGGATGCCGAACGAACGCTCCCGTGCATCGCCATGCCGGTCGGCCTCGTTGAAGTTGTACCAGTTGCAGGTCGCTACATGCAGGTCGTGCGCGATCTTGAGGTCGCGCGCGGCGATGTCGAGCACCGGCGCGTTGCCACCATGAGCATTGAGCAGCACCAGCCGGCGAAAGCCGGTCCGCGCGAGGCTCGCGGCAATGTCCGTCAGAAGCCGCAGCATCGTTTCGGCGGAGAGGCTTATCGTGCCGGGTATCGCGCCATGCTCGTTGCTCTTGCCATAGGCAAAGCCCGGCATGGCCAGCACCGGCAGCTCTGCCGGCAGATGCGCGAGCGAGCGCTCCAGCACCGCTTCGGCAAGATCGCGGTCGACCGAAACCGGCAGATGCGGGCCATGCTGCTCGATGGCGCCAACCGGCAGCACAGCAATCGTGCGGCTTCGATCGATGGCTGCGAACTGCGCGCGTGAAAGATCGGCCCATCGGGCGAGATGGCGCGTCATGACGGCATGCTCCCATTGGATGATGGCAAGGTGCGGCCGAAGCGCGAGAAGCGTCGCCGATCGATTCGATAGTGGGGGATATTCATGAGGCTTTTTCCGAACATCTCGCTTTTCTGCTGATCGCCATGCGACCGGTCGAATTGCGGCTCGTTCCGTAAAAGCCCTGTGCCATGGGGTACCGCAATGTCATCGAAGGCAACGGCACTGTCAAGCGCCTGATACCCGTGCCCGCCACGGGAGAAACGGTTCCGCAACAGGCACTTCTGTCCTAGAGACTTGAGCAGCATCAAAGAACCCGGCAGGGAGATTCGACATTGCCCAAATCCGTCAACGCAAGCGACATAGCGGCCCCCTTCTCCAACTACAGTCACGGCATGCTGGTGTCGGCCGGAAGCGACGTGCTGTTCTGTTCCGGCCAGCTTGGCAACGCGCCCGATGGCAGCGTTCCGGAAGGTTGTGCCGCGCAGGCGGAGCAGTGCTTTGCCAATGCCGAAGCGATCCTGCGCGCCGCCGGCATGGGTCTTTCCGATGTCGTGCGCATCAATGCCTATGTGACGGCGCGCGAGCATATGGCTCCCTATATGGAGGTCCGCAACCGGCTCTTTGCCGAGCCATATCCCGCGTCCACGCTCGTGATCGTATCCGGCTTCTCGCGACCCGAATTCGTGGTCGAAGTCGAGGTGGTCGCAGCGCGCAAGCCCTGACGCCGCCTATTGGTACGACGCGCCGGGAATGAACGGATATTTCTCGATCACCGTATCGTCGATCTCGACCCCGAGCCCCGGCGCATCCGGCGCGAGAATGGTTCCGTCGACGATTTCGAACGGGGTGCCAAGCTCATCGCGGAACGCGTTGATGGCGGAGACGTCGGCCTCGTAGATGAAAGCGTTCGGCGCCACCGAAAGCACATGGGTGGACGCAGCCGTGCTCAGCACCGAAGCGCTCGTATGCGGCGCGAACTGAAGGTGCCATGCGCCTGCCAGGGCAGCAATTTTCAGAATCTCGGTGATACCGCCCGTCTTGCAGCAATCCGCCTGCACGAACTGAATGACCTCCTCGCTGATGAGGGTGCGCAGTTCATGCCGCGTGAAATGGTTCTCGCCGGCCGCCAGCGGCGTCGCCGTCAGGTCGCGCAGACGCCGGTAGCCGGGCAGGTTGTCCGGCGTGAACGGCTCCTCCAGCCAGGCAAGGCGACCTGCCTCGCAGACCTCGGCGATGCGGGCGACGTCGGCGGTGCGGTAGCGGGTGCCGGCGTCCGCCGCAAGCGTGATCTCGGGACCGAATGCCGCCCTGACTGCGCTCACGCGCTCGAGGTCCTTCTCAAGCGTATCGCCGACGCGCAGCTTCATGAAGTCGTACCCGCGCGCGATGAACCCCTCGATCTCACGTTTGAGATCGTCCACCGGCTGGAAGCCAAGGCTGATGCCGCCGGCATAGGCGCGGATCGGCCGCCTCTTGCCGCCGAGCAGCCGATAGACCGGCTGGCCGAGGTCCTTGCCCTTGATGTCCCACAGTGCAAGGTCGACCCCGCTCAGCCCGATCACCGCAGCAGCTCCCGGCCCGTGGGTCGCTATGTAGTGCCTGTAGGACTTGTCCCAGATCGCTTCGGTCTCGTGCGCGTCCATGCCGATGAGCGAGGGACCGAGCGCGTCGTTGATGAATGCGGCAATCGTGCTCGGCGTCTGCGCATGGTGCGCCTCGCCGTAGCCGACGATGCCGCACTCGGTCTCGATCCGCACCAGCACCATGTCGCGCTTGGCGGACCGACCGACAGCGAATACCGCACCGCCCGGCGTCGGGCAGGACAATGCGAAGGCCTGGATACGCTTGATCTTTGTCATGTGCTTTAGCCCTTCACCGCGCCGCCGCCGACACCGGAAACCAGATGCTTCTGGAGGAAGAAGAACACCAGCAGGATCGGCGCCGAGGTGATGACGCCACCGGCCATCAGCATGCCCCAGTCTGTGGTGTACTGGCCGATCAGGCCCGACAGGCCGAGCGGCAGCGTGCGGTTCTTGTCGGAGAGGATGAAGGTGCTGGCATATAGGAACTCGTTCCAGGTGTGGATCATCACCCAGGTTGCAACCGCCACGATGCCCGGACGTGCCATCGGCAGGATGACGCGCCAGAACGCCTGCCAGCGCGTGCAGCCGTCGAGCCTTGCCGCATCCTCGAGCGAGTGCGGCACCTGCGAGAAGAACCCGCGCATGAGCCACACGCAGAGCGGCAGCATGTAGCTGAGATAGACGGGAATCAGGCCGTAGAGGCTGTCGAGCCAGCCCAGCCAGCGAAGCTGGATGTAGAACGGAATGAGCAGCAGCACCGGTGGGAACATCTGCCCGTAGAGCATGAACAGCGGCAGGGCCACCGATCCCTTGAAGCGGTGCCGCGCCATCGCGTAGCCGGCCGTCACCGAGATCGCGACACTGATGATTGTGACGCTGGCCGTCAGGATAAGGCTGTTGAGGGCGAACCGCCAGAATTCGGCACCGACCAGCAAATCGACATAGCTCTGGAACGTGAACGAATGCGGCACGAGGCTGGGCGGCCTTGCGAAAAGCTCGTCCTTGGCACGCAGCGAAGTCGCGATCATCCAGTAGAACGGGAAGACGCACCAGACGAAGGCGACCCACAGGCCGGCATAGAGGAAGCCGACACGGAGCCATTTCGGCGTCCAGCTCCGGCGCAGCGGCGGTACCGACACAGCGGTGCCGGCAGAAGTGGCGGTGATGGCGGCGCTGCTCATGATCACTCGCCCTCCTTTGCCTGGATAAGCTTGAGATAGAGCGTTGTGGCGATCACCAGACCGACGAACAGCATTGTGGCCACGGCCGAGGCCATGCCGAGATCGTAGCGCTGGAAGCCGTATTTGTAGGCGAGCGTGAACAGGATCTCCGACGAGTTGAGCGGCCCGCCTTCGGTCATCAGCCAGATGGCGTTGAAGTTGTTGACCGTCAGGATGAAGGTCAACACCGCCGCGATCGCGAACGAGACCCGGATTTGCGGCAGGATCACATGCCACAATTTGCGCCAGCCGGACGCGCCGTCCATGGACGCCGCCTCCAGGATCGAGCGCGGAACGAGCTGCAGCGCGGCAAGCAGCAGCAGCATGACGAACGGCGTTCCCTTCCAGATGCTTTCCACGGTGACCGCGTAGAGCGAGGTCGCCGTATCGCCGAGCCACGGATGATAGTCATCGATGATGCCCCAGCGAACCAGAAGCTCGTTCACGATGCCGACGCTGGGGTCGTACATCCAGCGCCATGTCAGCACGGCAACCACGCTGGGGACCACCCACGGAACCAGGATGCCCGACCGGAAGAAGCCGATCCCGGGGATTGCCCGGTGGAGCAGCAACGCCAGGCCAAGGCCGAGGGAAAGCTGCACGACGACGTTCAGCACCACCCAGACAAGTGTGTTGAACGACGCAATGCCGAAGCTCGGATCGGCAAAGACGCGCTCGAAGTTGCGCAGGCCAACGAAGGCCATGTCGCCGCTGTTGAGCGTGCGCAAGGTGACGTCGTAAAAGGCCGACATAACGCCGGACACAAGGGGATAGACCACCACGCCGACCACGATGATGATGGCGGGAAGCACCATCAGATAGGGATAGATGCGCGCGCCCGTGCCCGTCTCGAAGACGGACGACCAGGTTCGCCGCAGCTGCTGGTTTCTTGGAGCGCGCGCATTCATGGCGTTACTGACCCAGTATCTGTCTGATCTGCGTTGCCGCCTGCGTCATCACCTCGTCGATGGGCTCGCCGCGCAGCGCTGAATCCCAGACCGTGCCGAACACGTCGGAATGGATCTGGCTCCATTGCGCAACCACTGGACGGGCGTGGCCGGCACTTGCCTGCATCATGAACGGCTGCAGCTCTTCAGGCAGCTTGGCGATAGCCTCGTCGGTTGCAGCCGCCGCCTGAGCGGAGAGACGATTGTACTGCGCCATGAGTTCGACGCTGCGCGGACCGGTCAGCCACTCCACCAACTCCCAGCTCGCATCGGACACACCGGAGTTGGCGTTGATCGCGAGGTTGTAGCCACCGATTACCGTCGCGGCCTCCTTGCCGGCAGGCAGCGGCACGATCGAATAATCGAGATCGGGATTGCCGTTGTTGAGCGCACCGATCGCCCAGTCGCCGCTGATCAGCATGCCAGCGCGTTCCTGGATGAAAGGCGCGTTGACCTCGTCCCACGAATTGGCGGTCAATACCGATGCGGGCATGGCTTGGTGCTCGGTATAGAGACCCGAGATGAACTGTACCGCCTCGATGGCTTCCGGAGAATCGACGCCGACCGTGCCATCGTCGGCAATGATCTCGGCGCCGCTCTGCCAGATGAACGGGTAGAGCTGGAACGCGCCGACGCGGCTTCCGCCGAACGTAAGGCCGAACGTGCCTGCGTCCTTGTCGGTCATGGCGATGGCCGCTGCCTGGAATTCGTCCCAGGTCTTCGGCGCCGCGTCGATGCCCGCTTCCGCCAGCATCTTGTTGTTGACGTAGAGCGCGACGTTGTTGGTGTAGAGCGGCATCGCATACTGGCGCTGCTTGAACCGCCCGGCCGACAGAGGTCCGGGCTGATATTGATCGGCGATCGGGTCGCTTTTGTCGGTCACATCGGCAAGCAGGCCGGCATCGGCCAGACCCGCAACCCAGGCGATGTCGAGCGCCATAACGTCCGGTCCGGCACCGCCGGACATGGCGACGAAGAGGTTGCGCTCCATCTCCATGTGCGGAACCGCCTGGATTTCAACCGTGTGGCCGGTCTCCGCCTCAAAGGCCTTCAATTCGGCATAGATCGGTGCATCCGGCGCCGAGGCGAGCGGTGCGTTCACCCATAGCACGACGTTGTCGGCAAAGGCCGGCGTCGCGCCAAGCGTGGCGGCGAGTGCTGCCGCGGCTGTGCTGTATTTCAGAAAATGTCGCATAGGTATTCTCCTCCACTGTGCGCCCTTCGGCGCTGCTGCTGTTATCAAGTTGAGCTGCCTGCCTCGTCTGTTGAGCGTGTCCAGGCGAACCCGGTTCCAAACCACGCCTCTAGGTCCTCGCCTATCGGTAGCGTCGCCGGGCTTCCGGTCGAACTGCCGGCGACGCCGATGGCATCGATCGACCAACCACCTTCGGGTTCAGGCTGAACCGAATCTCCCGCATCGCCGAAGACAAGCTGAACCGCGCGGCGAGCAGCTATGTCGCTGGCCAGCGTCAGCCGCGCGCCCTTGCGTATGAAGATCGGCATTCTGTCGAGCGGAACGTCGTGGATGCGCCACGCCAGGCCGGACACGTACTCGCCCGTCAGCACGTCGAACCATTCGCCCTGCGGCAGATAGATCGCGCGCGTGTTGCCGTAGAACGCGACGGGCGCGACCAGAATGTCGTCTCCGAGCATGTATTGCTGATCCCAGTCGTTGACGGCCGACCAGTCGATCTCGGGGAAGGCGAGCGGCATCATCCGCATCATCGGCGCCCCGCCCTGCGCAGCTTCCTGTCCGTAGCGCTCGAAGATCGGCCTGAGCGCCAGATGCAGCTTGCCGTAGGTCTGATAGACGGCAGCGGATTGCTCATCCATGTCCCAGGGCTCGCGGCAGCCGAGGCCGTGCAGCATCATAAGCGGCGTGAAGCAAGAGAACTGCGTCCAGCGCGCAAAGACCTGCGGCGTCGGCGTGCCGAAATAGCCGCCGAGGTCGCTGCCCACAAAGGACCAGCCGCCGAATGCAGCGCTCTGGACCGCACGCACGGAAGACGGCAGGCCGGTCTTGGGGCAGAAATCCGATGTCTGGTCACCGGTCCAGATCGGCGCGCGCACGCGCGGCGAACCGGACCGGCTGATGACGGCCGGCACCTTGCCGTCAAAGGCGGCGATCGTCGCCTCGAGATAGTAGCGCACGAAGGCGTTGTGCGCCTTGCCACCGGTCTCGCCGGAGTGGAGCACGGCATGCTCGGGCAACTGTTCGCCGAAATCGGCCTTGAAGCCCTTGATGCCCTGCCGCAGCAGGCCGCGCAGACTGTCCGACCACCATGCGGCAGCTTCCGGGTTCGAATAGTCGATCAGCGCCGCCACGATGTTGGGGTTGGCACCCGGCCTGCGCGTGATCAGTTCGCCCTGCGCGTCGACTATCGTGTATCCCTTCGCCCGCGCGAACTCGAAGGATTTGGTGCCGACGACGACCCACGGGCAAAGCCAGAGATAGATTTCGGTCCCGTCTTCCGCCATCCGCTGGATCATGGCGTCGGCATCGGGGTATTTCTGCGTGTCGAAGGCAAAGGAATGCACTTCGCTCGCCCAATAGGCGTCGATCAGCTTGACGCCCATCGGCAGGCCGAGCGCGGCGTGGCCATCGATGTCGGCCTGCACGGTCTTCGCGTTTTCGATCCGCCAGTCGCCAGCCTTCCAGAGATCGAAGAAGCTCGCTTCCGGCATCAGCGGCGGACCGATCCTCTCGATCAGCGCAGCGTAGAGGTCGCCGAGATCCCCGAGATGGATTTCGAGGTCGAGCCGGCCGCCTTCGACCTGGATGCGCAGCATGTTCGGATCGAAAGGTGCCGCGATGTGGAACACCGCCGGCGCTTCTTCAGGCAGATAAAGCCCGTAGCCGAGCGTTGTCGCGATCCAGGGCGACGGAAGATAGGTGCCGTTTCCGAGGCCGAAATTCTCCAGGTAGTAGCGCACCGACTGGCCGCGCAGGTCCAGCGTCTCGAAACGCTCGCCGCCGCCGAAGGCCTGAAACTTGCGCGGCACGCCAAACGCGATGTCGAGCGCCGCCGCATCGTCCTTTTCAAGCGTGATGAGCAAGCGCCGGCCATCGGCTTCGGCGCTCACCGTCATTCGCACGCCGTCGGCACGGTCAGCCGGCAGATGCGTCCAGGAGCCGCCATCGGCCCTCCAGCCGATCGACACCGGCCGCCATGCGGCATCAGCGGCGACCTTGTCGAGACCTATGACCATCGGCGCGTCAGACATGATCAACCTGCACGCCAAGCTGCCGCCCGAGATGAAGCACGGCGTCGGCCCAGCGCCCGTAGACGGCGGTCACGTGATGCTCGTAGCCTTCGTCGATGAAGCGACGAACAAGTTCCTCCGCGCCAGCCTCGGCGGGGCGGAAATAGCCCGCGGCGCGATTGGCACGCGACTTCTCTGCCTCGATCTCGCCTTCGCAGACAAAAATGCGCAGCGTGCCGTCGTCGCGCAGCGACAGCCGTATCAGCGTCATCGGGCCGGCCTTGAGCGGGAAGGTTTCCTGCTTCAGCACAGGATCGAGCGAGCGCGGGCCGTCGGCAAGGCGCGGGCTGACGCCATAGTGCCACAGCACCAGCCGGTTTCTTGCCCGGTCGAGCCCGGAAATGTCGGTAAGGAACGGCAGCGACGCCGGATCGAACGCGCGCGCCACGAGGGCGGTCGCGGCACCCATCACATCGCCCTCCGGCGCGATCGGCACTGCGCGGTCGGAGAGCTCGCCCAGCGCGCCCCAGGTACCCTTGAAGTTGTCGGCGTAGAGAATTTCCGGCCAGTCTCGGATTGCGACGGCGTCGGCTTCGATCCGGTCCAGACCCGCGGCAAGCTGCGCATAGGTGCGCCCCAGCGCGAGGCGGCCTGCCTCCTCATCGCCTCCGTCGAAGGAGGCCTCCGCCCAGCGGCTCGCGCCAAGCCGCACGGCATCGTCATCCGCCTTGCAGCCTTCCAGGAAACGCACCAGCGTCGTCTGCTGGATGGTGATGCCGAGACGCTGGCGCAGCATCCAGGGGTCTACCGCGAGGTTCGTGAACCAGTCGGCATGCGAGCCGATCAACGCGATCCGTGCGCCGCGCAGGCGGCTGTGCGCACGCGATGCCGCGGCGAATGCGGTGAGTCCTCCGGCAAGGGCCGGATCTTCCGGGTTGCCGAGCAGCAAGGTGAAACCGTGACCGAAGCGGCTCAGTGTCGATGCCCAGAGCTGCGCACCGCAAAGCGAATTGGTGACAATCTCCTCGGCCTCCTCGAGCGCCCAGATCGCAATTGGGATCGGCCGGTCGCCGACGGCGTCGAGCACATCATGCAGGAGTTCGGCCGTGCAGAACGTAGAAAGCTGGACAACCAGCCCGTCGAGGGCGTCGAAATCGAGCGACGAAAGCGCTTCACGGCAGCTCTCGCGGTCGCGGGCGAGCTTGCCTGCCAGCGTGAACCACCCTTGCAGCCCGCCCTCGCCCATCAGCCGGCCAGTGCGCGTGATTAGCTCAGCCGCGGCGGCTTCCGAAAAGAGCGGCGAAGCCACGAAGAGCACACCGATATGGCGCCCGTCCGTATCGGCCGGCTTGGTTCTGGTCAGCATTTCAGGCAGTCTCCTCCATCGCGCGCGCATCGGAAGCCGCCTCGAGCCCGCCGCCGCTTACAAAACAATAGGCCGCATAGCTGAGCGCGGCCTTTGGGTCGTTCCCGATCGACGGCGCGATGAAGGAGAGCGAAAGCCGCCCTTCGTCATAGCCGCCAAGCAGGCTCTGGTTCAGTCCGTCAAAAATTGCGCTGCGGTCCGACTCGGGCGTCAGCGACGGCCAGCCGCTGATCACGACTGCCGGGACCGGATGCAGGTTGAGCGCATTTCCCAGCGCCAGGCCGAGCAGGAATTGGCGCTCGCGCAGCATGTCGCGCGCAACATTGTCGACTTCGAGCGCATCGAGGAACCGGTCTCCCCGCGCGAGAATTTCGTTGCCCGGCACGCCGATGATCGTCGAAACGGCGCGCAGGGAGGTGTAGGCCTCAACGCAGCCGCGATGGCCGCAGCGGCATACGAGACCGTCGCGCTCGATCACCATGTGCCCCATCTCGAACGGGGAAAAGGCATCGATGGGCTCGGCCTCGTTGACGATGACACCCGCCACGCCATGGCCAACGAACAGGAACAGGTGATCGCCTTCGACAGCATAGGTGGATGGCATCGCATATCGGTTGAAGGCGGCCTGAGCGACGACCGAGTTCGTCAGCGCGAGCGGCAGACCCGGCAGCACTTTGCCCAGGAACCCTTCCAGGCGCGCCATGTCCCACGGAAAGATCGGGTTGCCGGCCTCGCGCCCGTAGCCCGGGATGGACATTGCCGCCTGGCGCAGGTCGATGCCGCGGGCATCAACCCATTCGCGCAACGCCACGGCGCTTGCCGAGAACAGCCTTTCGAACTCGTCCTGATCGAGGTTCGGAGACGCCGGCATTCGCTCGACGTAGTCGAGCGTACCGCCAAAATTGCCGACACCCAGCGACAAACGACTGTTCGACAGCTCGATACCGAGCACGTTTATATTATTACTCAATGTAACGAGAGCGGTCGGCCCGCCGGCATGAGGAGCAGATTCCTTCCTCTCTTCGACTAGTTTTTCAGTACGCAAATCCGCTACGATGCGTGAAACACTCGCCTCGGTGAGGCTTGTTTCCCGAGCCAAATCAGTACGAAACGCACCTTTCGTGCGCAAAAGGCTTTCGAGAACGGTCGCTCTCGTCTGCTTTCTGCTACGGGGGACAAATCGTCCGGACATCGGCTCTCCGCCATGTTTACACTGTGTAATTATTCTGCTTTATGGGAGCGACTTGTCAACAGGGAGCGAGAACAAAGTGGCAGAGTTGACACTGCGGGCGGTGCAAAAGCAGTTCGGCGGGGTGGAGGCGGTGAAGGCCGTGGACCTCGACGTCGATCATGGCGAATTCATCGTGCTGGTAGGACCTTCCGGCTGCGGCAAGAGTACGCTTCTGCGCATGATCGCCGGTCTGGAAGAGATCACATCGGGCGAAATCAAGCTTGACGGACACAGCCTGAACCAGGTGGCGCCGCGCGACCGCGACATGGCCATGGTGTTCCAAGACTACGCGCTCTACCCGCACATGACGGTCGCGGAAAACCTCGGCTTCGCGCTCAAGATGCGCTCGCTCTCCCCCGAGCAGATCGACGCGAAGGTTTCCGAAGTTGCGAAGATGCTGGAACTCGACGCCTTGCTCGAGCGCAAGCCGCGGGCGTTGTCGGGCGGGCAGCGTCAGCGCGTCGCGCTTGGACGCGCCCTGATCCGCGACCCCAAGGTGTTCCTGTTCGACGAACCGCTTTCCAACCTCGATGCAAAGCTGCGTGTCGGCATGCGCATGGAGATACGCAAGCTCCAGAATGCGCTCGGCACGACGAGCATCTATGTTACGCACGACCAGATCGAGGCCATGACCATGGCCGACCGGATCGTTGTCCTGAAGCTGGGCGAGGTGCAGCAGATCGGAACGCCGGGCGACATCTACCAGCGCCCCGTCAACAGCTTCGTCGGCACCTTCATCGGCTCACCGCCGATGAGCCTCGTGCCCGCCACGCTGCGGCGGGATGGCGATGCCTTCCTTCTCGATTTCGGCAAGGATCAGACGATCCGACTGCCGGCCTCGCGCAACGAGAGTATCGAGCGGGGCGACGTCAAAAATGTCGATGTCGGCATGCGTGCGGAACACCTATCCATCGCAGACGGTCCGCAAGGTTCGGATGAGTTCGAATCCGATGTCGTGCTCGTCGAGGAACATGGCGCCGACTCGATTGCCGTGGTCAATCTCGGCCAGCGCGAGGTCATGGCCCGCATCCGCCCCGGCGCCGCCGACACCGGCGACAAGGGCATGCGGTTCCGCATCGACGGCGAGGCCATCCACCTTTTCCATCCGGATACAGGTGTGCGCCTTGTCTGACCGGCGTCGCGGCGAGGTCTTCTGCGTCGGCCTTGCCATCCAGGATACGATTTTCTCGGTCGATGAAATACCCAGCGAGCCGGTGAAGATTTATGCGCGGGAGCGCCGAGAAGTCGGCGGCGGGCCGGCCGCGACGGCAGCCGTTGCGATCGCCCGGCTCGGCGGTCGCGCGGCGATTGCAGCGCGCATAGGCGCGGACGCCACCGGAAATGCGATTACCGATGAGCTTCGCGGCGAAGGCATCGATACGACTTGGCTGCGCGCATTCGATAACAACCGGTCGCCCGGGGCCGTCATTCTCGTGGATAAAAAAGGCGAGCGGCTGATCGTCGCCTATGTCGATCCCGAGACGCCGACCGAAGCCGATTGGTTGCGCCCGGAAACGCTAGGCGGCGCGCTGCTTTGCGATCTGTCGTGGCCGCAAGGCGCGCTTGCCTGTCTGCAGCAGGCGAAACGGGAAGGCATTCCATCGGTGCTGGACGCCGAGATTACGCGTCACCCGCGCGAGGTGGTCGAACCCATCATCGCCGGCTGCGACCATGTCGTATTCTCCCGACCGGGCCTCGCCCAGTTCACGGAAACGGATTCGATAGAAGAGGGTTTGGGGCGCGCCCGCCGTCCCGGCCACAAGGTCGTAGGCGTTACCGACGGTGCGGACGGCCTCTACTGGCTCGACGGCGATGCGCTGCGAAATGTCCGTCCGCCACGTGTCGAGGTTGTCGATACCGTTGGCGCCGGCGACGCGTTTCACGGCGCCTTTGCATTGGCTCTCTCCCACGGACGAGAGCTCGAAGAGACGATCCGCTTCGCCAATAGCGTTGCCGCCCTCAAATGCACTGTCCCCGGCGGTCGCGTCGGGCTCCCGACACCGCAGGCGCTCCAGCGCTTCGACCCCACACTCGATCTGAATTGGATTGTCGCACGATGACTGAAGGTTTCACTCCGACCCCCATGGAACGCAACACCAGGCTCGACGAGAAACTGGCCGCGATCAGGCGCGACCCGTCCGGTTCGAAGGAATTTCTGATCTGCGACGCCAAGGACCCCGACATGGCGCGCGGCATTGCCGCGCTGGGCATGGCCCGCTACGAGAACGGCAAGGAACGGCCACGCAATCGCCGGGAATTCCTCGATATCGTCCGGGCGGTCGTGAAGCAGGACATCGTCGACCTGATGCTGCTCTCCGCGTACAATCTGCATAAGCTGGCGGTGGAGGAGGACCTTTTCGCAAACAGCAACATGGCCCGGGCGGCCCGTGTCAACGACACCAGCGAAATCTGGCTTCCGCGCCACGGCGCCTATCGCGCCTCTCCGTCTCAGCCATTCCGCACAGCCGACCTGTCGCGTGTCATGCACGGTGGACATCCCCCCTTGCCGAAGGGTGTGGCAGGTGCCGATCTCGGCCTCTACAGCCTGACCTTCACCAATGATGTCGATGCCGACCATCGCACGTTGACCGCCTACAATGCGTTTCGCGCGGAGTGCAACGCGCTCGGCTTCAGGCACTTCCTCGAAGTCTTCAACCCGAATGTCGGCACGCTTGCCGGCGAAGAAGTCGGCCAGTTCGTCAACGACTGCATCGTGCGCTGCCTGGCCGGCGTCGATCGCGAGGCAGCACCCATTTTCCTCAAGGTCGCCTATAACGGGCCGCGCGCGATGGAAGAACTGGTGGCGTATGATGACGAGATGATCGTCGGCGTGCTTGGCGGTGCCGGCGGCACCACCCGCGACACATTCGAACTGCTCGCTCAGTCGAAGCGACATGGAGCGCGGCTTGCGCTCTTCGGACGCAAGATCAATCAGGCGGAATCGCCGCTCGACCTGATCGAAATTCTTCGCCGCGTTGCCGATGATGAGTTGACACCCGCCGACGGCGTGTCGCTCTATCACGACCGGCTGACAAAAGGACGCATTCCGGCGCGCATCGCGCTGGACGAGGATCAGCTTGTCAGCCAGCCGGTCCTCAAGGCAGCGTAAGGAGCATTTATCAGTGACACGGACGACGCCAAATTACCCATCGACACAGCTCTTCATCGACGGTGAATGGCGACCCGGAAGAGAAGGCAAGACGATCGACGTGGTCGATCCGGCAACCGGCGAGGCGATCGGCACGGTCGCCCACGCTACGCGCGTGGATCTCGACGCGGCCCTGGAAGCGGCCGAGCGCGGCTTTGCCACCTGGAGCGAAACCTCGCCATTCGAGCGCTACAAGCTGATGCGCAAGGCTGCCGACATACTCAGGCAGCGCGCTGACGAGATCGCACAGGCGATGACGCTGGAACAGGGCAAACCCGTGGGCGAAGCGCGCATGGAAACCCTTGCAGGCGCCGACATCATCGACTGGTTCGCCGAGGAGGCCCGCCGCACCTACGGACAGGTCGTGCCGGCACGCGCGCCCGGCGTCACCCAGATGATCGTCAAGCTGCCGGTCGGTCCGGTCGCCGCTTTCACGCCCTGGAACTTCCCCATCAACCAGGTCGTGCGTAAGCTTTCTGCTGCACTTGCCGCGGGCTGTTCGATCATCGTCAAGGCTCCGGAAGAAACCCCCGCAGCACCGGCAGCGCTGGTGCGTGCCTTTGCCGATGCCGGCATCCCGGCTGGCGTGATCGGGCTGGTCTACGGCGTTCCCGCCGAGATTTCGGAATATCTCATCCCGCATCCAACGATCCGCAAAATCTCCTTCACCGGATCGACTCCGGTCGGCAAGCATCTGGCGGCCCTTGCCGGGCAGCACATGAAGCTCGCCACGATGGAGCTCGGCGGCCACGCTCCGGCGATCGTCTTCGACGACGCGGATATCGACAAGGCGGTGAAGGTTCTGTCGGCGTCCAAATACCGCAATGCCGGCCAGGTTTGCGTGTCCCCGACACGCTTCCTCGTCCAGGAAAAGTCATTCGACGGTTTCGTGGACGCCTTCACGGCGGCCGCGAAGGCAGTAAAGGTCGGTAACGGCTTCGAGGAAGGTACCGCCATGGGGCCGCTCGCCAACGAGCGGCGCATCCCCGTGCTCGAATCCCTGATTGCCGACGCCGTTGAGCAGGGTGGCGAATTGCGAACCGGCGGCCGGCGCATCGGCAACAAGGGCAACTTCTTCGAGCCGACCGTGCTGGCCAATGTGCCAACGGACGCGCGCATCATGAATGAGGAGCCGTTCGGGCCTGTCGCCATCATCAACCGCTTCGCCACCACCGAGGATGCGATCGCGGAAGCAAACCGCCTGCCCTACGGCCTTGCAAGCTATGCGTTCACGCGCTCGACCGAGACGGCGGATCAGCTCGGCAAGCGCATCGTGGCAGGCATGACCTCGATCAACCACAATGGCCTCGCCCTCCCGGAAATCCACTTCGGCGGTGTGCGGGATTCCGGATATGGCAGCGAAGGTGGGTCGGAAGCGATCAACGCCTATCTCGTGCCGAAACTGGTGACCCTCGCCGCCTGAGGCTTAAAACTACTCCAAAGACCCTACGGCCGCCGTCGTTGCCACGCTGGCGGCCGTTTATGTGTTAACGGGCTTGGGGGCTAAGCTACGCTACCGTCTGGCAGGCATCCGGGCCCACGGCTGGGTGCCTCTTTCAGCCCCCCACCTCCGCCAACAATGCCGACACGAGCGGAGTATTCGGTTCGCGCCGCGCTGCCACGAGCCCGACCATATGGCTTACAGCCGGCGCGACGATCGGAATGCGGCGTATGGGCTCGGCGAAATCGAGAGCCGCCGCAAGGTTGAGCGGCATGATCGACGACCATTCGCCCGTGCGCACATGCGAGAACAGGACGACCATCGAGTTGGACTCCAGCGTCGGCCGCACTGTTGCGCCGGCCGCGGCCAGATGCCGGTCGATGATCCGCCGGTTCTGCATGTCGGGCGTCAGCAGGCAGAGCGGCACCTGCGCGACCTCCGACCACGTCACTTCCTCGCGGTCGGCGAATGGCCCGCCCGCACCGACGATCAGATGATAGCGCTCGCTGTAGAGCGGCACGGTGGTGACGTTTCCCAAGGGTTCATGATCGAGATAGGTGATGCCGACATCGATGTCGAAATTGCCGAGCATCGACAGGATCTCAACCGAGGTACGCGACAGAACGGAGAAACCGACGCCGGGATGCCGCTCGCGAAAAGGTGTGGTGATGCCGGCGACCATCGCCAGTGCGGTAGGAATGGCCGCGATGCGTATGCGGCCCGAGAGGCCGAGCCGTGCCGCGCGCATCTCCTCGCGCATCGTGCGGGTATCGGAGACGATGCGGCGCGCCCACGTCAGCACCTGCCGGCCCTCCGGCGTGAGACCGCGGAAACGCGAGCCCCGCTCCACCAGCATCACGCCTAGCATGGTCTCGAGCTGCTTGATGGCCGAAGACAAGGTCGGCTGCGTCACGCCGCATTCCTCGGCGGCGCGGCCGAAATGGCCTTCCTTGGCCAACACGATGAAGAGTTCGAGCCGTTCGATCAGCATGACACGCAACCCCGAGCCTTACGCAGTGCGTGACTGGCGAATGCTCCCCGGCACGCGGTTCGCGCCGGGAAGCGGTTTGCAGCGAGTACGTCAGCCGAAGAGCGCGGCCGTCTGCTGCAGCGTGACCCAGATGCCCAGAAGGATCGGGATACCGACGGCGGTCCAGGCGATGGCCGCCTTGGCGTCGAGCCCGCCCTTGCCAATGCCGAACGAACCGGTCTGCACCGTTTGCGAGGCTGCGGTCTTGGCTTGCAGTTCCGCAACCTCGGCGTCGGACATGAACCACTTCTCAGCGAGTGGTCGCACGAAGAAGTTGGCCACGACCCCCAGCGCCAGCATTCCGGCGAGGATGTACATCGTGAAGTCGTACACCTGGGCGCGCGGAATGCCCGCCGCAAGCTGGAACTCGCGGATGTAATTGACCACCACCGGCCCGACGATGCCCGCCGTCGACCATGCGGTCAGCAGCCGGCCGTGGATCGCGCCGACGAACTGGGTGCCGAATATGTCCGCGAGATAGGCGGGGATCGTTGCGAAGCCGCCGCCATACATCGACAGGATGATGCCGAACATCAGCACGAACAGAAGCTGGCTGCCCATATGCGCCGCGGTCGGCGCAAGCGCATAGAGCACGATGCCCAGCAGCAGGAAGGTGTAATAGGTGTTCTTGCGGCCGATATAGTCGGAAAGGGACGCCCAGAAGAAGCGCCCGACGATATTGAACAGCGACAGGAGCCCCGCGAAGCCTGCGGCAATGCCGGCGATCGCGGTCTTCTGGCTGGCGTCGAGTTCGTTGAAGGAAAGGTCGGGCAGCCCGATCAGGTCGCCGGCGAAGATTTCCTGCAGCATCGGCGAGGCCATGCCGATGACGCCGATACCGGCCGAGACGTTGAGCATGAGTACCGCCCAGATCAGCCAGAACTGGGTCGTCTTATGCGCGTCCCGCAGGTGGACGTGCCGGGTCGTGATCATCGCCTTGTTGGTGCTGGCGGGCGGGGACCAGCCTTCCGGCCGCCAGCCCGATGGCGGGATGCGATAACCGAAAGCCCCGAGCGTCATCGCAACGGCATAAAGCAGGGCCATCACGACGAAGGTCTGCCAGACGCCGACCGAATCTTCCGTGCGGAACGTGTTCATCAGGAAATTGGCCAGAGGCGCACCAATCATCGCGCCGCCGCCGAAACCCATGATCGCCATGCCGGTGGCCATGCCGCGCCGGTCGGGGAACCATTTGATGAGTGTCGAGACCGGCGAGATGTAGCCGAGCCCGAGGCCGATACCGCCGATGACGCCGGCGCCCAGCCACATCAGCCACAATTGGTGGGTGATGATGCCGATCGCGGCGATGACCATGCCGCCGCACCAGCAGACCATAGACGCCAGGCCCGCCTTGCGCGGGCCGGCGCGCTCGAGCCAGCCGCCCCAGATGGCAGCCGCCGAGCCGAGGAAGACGAAGAACAGCGTATACATCCAGCCGAGGTCGGACACCCGCCAGTCGCAGGTGGTCGTGAACAGCGCCGTGAACAGGTTCAGGTCCGCGCAGACAACCGGCTGATCGATGCCGATGGCGCGCGACAGCGGCAGCCAGAACACGCTGAAGCCGTAGGCCATGCCGATGCAGAGATGGATGGCGAGCGCTGCCGGCGGCACGAGCCAGCGGTTGAAGCCCGGCCGCGCGATGATGCGCTCCTTGTCGAGTATGCCGACACCGACATTGCCGCCTGTGTAGGTTTCACTTGCTGTGGACATGAATTCTCCTCCGCCCGCCGAAGTGCATCCGCGCGGGTCGTCCTGCTGGTTACGTCTGATGATTATTGGCTGCCGCGCCGCCCTCCGTGGCAGCGGCCGCCCGAACGTCTATGGCTTGCGGCGTCCCCGCCTCATCCGCACTCCTCCCGTTTGGTTGCCTTTAACCATAAGCAACGGACGTGCCAGTTGCGCGGCTCAACGATTTCAGAGACTTATCGAGTAAGAGAAAAGCCCTATGGACATTTTGTCCGGAAGGCATGGACAAAATGTCCAAAGGTCTCAGGCAGCTTCAGGCAGCCAGATCGTAAAGGTGGTGCCCCTGCCCTCTTCGCTCTCGACCGCGATCCGCCCACCCTGGCGCTTTATCAGGGTCTGGCTGATGGAAAGGCCGAGCCCCGTGCCCTCGCTGCGCTTGGTGGTGAAGAACGGATCGAAGACCTTGCGGATCAGTTCGTCGCTCATTCCGACGCCGGTATCGGTCACCACGATCGCCAGGCCCGGCCGCCCGTCGATATCCTCGTCGCGCGTGACGAAAGTAAGCTGACCGCCGTCCGGCATCGCATGGATGGCATTCACAATCAGGTTGACCAGCACCTGCTGCAGTTCCGTGCGGTTCATCAGCAGGAAGCGCTTGGCTCCCTTCTCACGGACGATGTCGATCTCCGCCTTGTTGAGCAGATGCTGGACCAGCGGCAGGCAATCGTCGATGACGGTGTCGGGCGCATGCCGCTCGACATAGCCGGCATACTCTTCGGGCTTGGCGAATTGCAGAAGCTTGGTGACGATCTGGCTGATGCGATGGATCTGCTCGTCGAGGAGGCGGAATTCGGTTTTCGCCTCGTCCGCCCTGTCGCCCATGACTGCCCGCACGACTTCGAGATTGCCCTGCATCACGGCGATCGGGTTGTTGATCTCATGCGCCACGCCCGCCGTGATCTCGCCGATCGCTGCGAGCTTCTCCGACATGATGAGCTGCTTGGTAGTTGCCTCGAGCTGTCGGTTGGCAAGCTGCAGTTCGCGGGTTCGCTCGTCCACCCGGTCATTCAGTTCTTCGTTCCAGGCACGCAATTGCCGGTCGCGCTCCTGCAACTGATCCAGCAGGTGATCGAGGTGTACGGCGACGCGACCGATCTCGTCGCGAGCCTCGGCCACGTTCGTTCGCGCACCGAGATCACCGCTCTCGACTTTGGCGATGGTGCCCGTCATGCGCTCGAGCGGCAGGAAGATCGACCCAGCCCAGCGCAGGAAGATCGGCACGCTGACCATCGCAATGGCCAGGAACGCCAGCAGGATCGTCAGCAACGTCTCGCGCTTGGCTTCGGTGAACGGTGCCTCGAGGAAGCCGACATAGAGCATGCCGACCCGCTTGCCGTAGCTGTCGATGACCGGTTCGTAGGCGGAGACGTACCAGTCGTTGACCACGAACGCGCTGTCGAGCCAGGTCCGGCCCTTGTCGAGCACGGCGGAGCGCACGATCGCCGAAACGCGGGTCCCCAGCGCACGCCGTCCTTCGAACAGGCGCACATTCGTGCTGATGCGAACGTCGTCGACGAACAGCGTGGCGGTTCCCTGGCTTCCTTCCGGCAGGCTCGCCTCACGATAGACGAGGTCGTTGATGGTATCGATGAATTCGAGGTTGCGGTTGAGCAGCACACCGCCAACGAGCGCCCCTGTCTCGCCGTTTCCGAGTGCGGCCGGGCTGGCCGAATGCACGACCATACCGCGCGTCTCCTCGCTGCGATCGGTCGGCACGGCATTAGCCGTCGGCACCAGTTCGACGCGCGCCTGCGCGGCGAGGTCGGGCGAGATCGCAGCCAGATCTTCGCCGCTGAAAATATCGATGGCTGTTTCAGGGTTTCCTGCCAGAGCGGACACGATAATCGGCCAGTCGGTCCGTCTTCGCCCGTCGGTCAGCGAGCGCGCCGAGGCAACCATATCGCCTGCCTCGTCGGTCAGGTAAAGAAAGTCGAAGGCAAGCGCGCGCCGGGTCTCCTCCAGAAGCTGCTCCAGCGAATCCGGCGCGGTCCGCTGCAATTCGACGGTATCGCGGTAGCGGGCGGAAGCGCCCAGCGCAGCGATCTGCTCGCCGGTGTTTTCAAGGATGCGCGCCAGATATTGGTGCGCAATGGTGAGGTCGCCATTGACCTTGGAAATCAGCGTTGCGTCGAACTTGGCATTCCAGCGAAAGACGGTGACGCCCAGCAACAGCGGCAGCAGCACGAGCGTCGGCAGAAGCGCGATGGCGAGCAGCCTGAAGCGGACCGAGCGGCCGCGTTCCCTCATCTTTGCAGTTGCATCGGCTGTCGTCTCAGACATTCCACGCCGCGCATTTGCGGTCGATCGTCTTGCGCGAGACGCCCAGCCGCCGGGCCGCCTCCTCCCGGTTACCGCCGCTGTCCCTCAGCACGGAGAGGATGTGGCGGCGTTCGAGGTCGGCAAGACTGCCGTCACTCTCGTCAGTCCCGCGCGGCGGTGACCGGCTTGCACCGAGCTGCTCCAGCGGGAAGCGCCCAAGGATCAGGGTACGCTCAATGACGTTGCGCAGTTCGCGCACATTGCCCGGCCAGTCGTACCGCGCCAGCGCGGCTCGCGCCTCCTCCTCGAGCTGCACCGGCGGCATGCCGAGCTGCTGGGAGAGCTTGCGCATGAACAGGTCGGCGAGTTCCTGCACGTCGTCGTCGCGTTCGTTGAGCGGCGGAAGATGGATCTGCATCACATTGATGCGGAAATAGAGATCGGCCCTGAACCGCCCCTCCTCGACAGCGCGCGCAAGATCGACATTGGTCGCGAAGACGAACCGCAGATCGACCGGCACCTCGCGCTCCGATCCGACCGGCCGCACCCGACGGTCTTCCAGCACCCGCAGAAGCTTGCCTTGCAGGGCAAGCGGCAGATCGCCCATTTCGTCCAGGAACAGCGTGCCGCCCTGCGCGTGCATGAAAATGCCTTCGCGCGATCCTTCGGCACCTGTGAAAGCGCCTTTGACATGACCGAAAAGTTCGCTCTCGATCATGTCGGGCGGGATCGCCGCGCAGTTGACGGGCACGAAGGGTTTGTCGACACGCTCGGACAGCGAATGCAGCGACCGAGCCGCCACTTCCTTTCCCGTTCCGGATTCGCCCGTGAGCAGCACCGATGTAGGGAGCGGCGCGACGCGGGCGATGGTTTCGCGAACCTGGCGGATGGCATCCGACTCCCCGATCAGCCGGTCTCGAAGCAACATGTGGTCCGAGGCCGCGCGCAGTTCGTAGCGCAGCACGTAGTTCTCACGCTGCAGGCGCACCCGGTCGAGGCATCGCGCCACCGCGTTGAGGATCTGGTTGGACCGGAACGGCTTGAGCACGAAATCCGCGGCCCCTGCCCTCAGCGCCTGGATCGCGGTTTCGAGATCGGCGAATGCAGTGATCAGGATGGCGTCGGCAAAGAGGCCGATCGCGCGCTGCTCGGCCAGCCAGTCGACGCCGTTCTTTCCCGGCATGATGTTGTCGAGAATGACGACGTCGAAATGGTGCTCGTCGAGCTTGCGGGTCGCCTCGTCCGTGTCAGCGGCCTCCTCTATCCGCTTGCAGCGTGGGCCGAGCGTGCGCATCAGGAAATTGCGCATGCCCGGCTCGTCATCGATGATCAGGATCGATGCCTGCGCCAGCCAGGGGCCGAATTCCGGATCGCCAACAGGTTCCCGCAGCTTGCGTGCCGCCTGCACCGCCATCGCATGTCCTCCCCCATGCTTATCGAACGGGAACGTTAGCCGCAGGCGCGCGCGAACGCAAAGCCGTTGATGCTAACGGCCGACGGCGTAGGCTTGCATCAAACGTGGCGTTGCGGCAGCCCGCAGCATCCCGTCCTCGTCGCGCGCGGCAGCGACCATGCGGCCGATCGACCATTCCGGCGTCACGTCGACACGATGCCCCCGTGCCTTGAGCGCCTCGATCGTCTCCGCGCCGAATGTTTCCTCGATGGCGAGGTTGCCGGGCTTGCGGTCGCGCGGATAGAACGAGTTCGGGAAGTGCGCCGTATGCGACATCGGCAGGTCGATTGCCTCCTGCAGGTTCATGCCGTGATGGACATGGCGGAGGAAGAACTGGAGCTGCCACTGCTCCTGCTGGTCGCCGCCCGGCGTGCCGAACACCATGTAGGGGCGGCTGTCCTTTTCGGCGAGGCTTGGCGTCAGCGTCGTGCGTGGGCGCTTTCCGGGTGCCAGGCTCGCCGGCAGCCCCTCCTCCAGCCAGAACATCTGGGCGCGTGTGTTGAGCATGAAGCCGAGCTCGGGAATGTAGGGCGAGGACTGCAGCCAGCCGCCGGAAGGCATCGCCGCGACCATGTTGCCGTCCTTGTCGATGGCGTCGAGATGGACGGTGTCGCCACGGCGCACCGAGCGCATGTCCGCCATGGTCGGCTCGGCCGAAGCCGCGTCGGGATTGGCCACCCGCGACAGGCGCTCGAGGGCGGCATCCATGCGCGCGATCTGGTCCTCGTAGCCGTCGATACGGCCCGGCCGCAGCTCAAGCGACGCCGTCTCGGCGATCAGCTTGCGCCGCTCGTCGCTATAGGCATCCGACAGCAGCGTCTCGATCGGGACGTCGATGAAATTCGGATCGCTATAGTAATATTCGCGGTCGGCGAAGGCGAGCTTCATCGCCTCCGTCAGCGTGTGGACGAAATCCGGCCCGCGCGTTTCCATGGCCCCAATGTCGAAGCCCTTCAGCAGCGCTAGCGTCTGCAGGAAGACCGGCCCCTGCCCCCATGGACCGATCTTGTTCAGGCGATAGCCATGATAGTCATAGGTCAGCGGCTTTTCGTAGGTCGCCTGCCAACCGGCCATGTCGTCGGCGGTGATCACGCCGCGGTGGCGGGAGCCGCTTTCGTCCATCACCTCATTCTCGCGTGCGAACCGGTCGATCGCCTCGGCAACGAAGCCGCGATAGAACGCGTCGCGGGCGCGCTCGATCTGCTTTTCGCGGCTGCCGCCGCCCGCCTGCGATTCCGAGATGACACGCTTCCAGGTGTTCGCCAGCGCCTCGTTGCGGAACAGCTTCTTCGCCTCCGGCAACCGGCCGCCGGGCGTGAAGAAGGCCGCTGAAGTCGGCCACTCGCGGGTGAAGAAGTCCTTCAGCCCCGCAATGGTGTTGGCGACGCGCGGCAGCATCGGATGACCGTTCTCGGCATAGTGGATCGCGGGCGCCATGACATCGGCCAGCGGCAGCGAGCCATGATCGCGCAGAAGCTGCATCCAGGCATCGAATGCGCCCGGGATCACGGTCGCCAGCAGGCCGTTGCCGGGGATCAGCGTCAGCCCCTGCCCCTTGTAGTGTTCCATGGTCGCGCCTGCCGGCGTCGTGCCCTGCCCGCACAGCACTTCGGTCTTTCCGGTTCTTGCCGAGTGGAAGACAATCGGCACTTCGCCGCCGGGGCCGACGAGGTGCGGTTCGACCACCTGCAGCACGAACCCGGCTGCCACCGCGGCGTCGAAAGCGTTGCCGCCGCGCTCCAGCATCGCCATGCCGGATTGCGAGGCGAGCCAATGGGTGGTGGTGACGACGCCGAACGTGCCGAGGATCTCGGGCCTTGTAGTGAACATGGATGCTGCTCCGTGGTCTGGTCAGTTGTCGCGTGGGTCGAGCGCATCGCGCAGCCCGTCGCCGAGAAGATTGAAGCCGAGCACGACCAGGAAGATCGCGCCGCCGGGGAATATCGACATCCAGGGGGCCTGGGTCATGAAGTTCTTTGCAGTGTTGAGCATCGAACCCCAGGACGGGTTCGGCGGTTGCTGCCCCAGGCCGAGGAAGGAGAGGCTCGCCTCCGCGATGATCGCG
The DNA here is from genome assembly GCA_019739225.1 of Aquamicrobium sp. Taxonomy (GTDB): domain Bacteria; phylum Pseudomonadota; class Alphaproteobacteria; order Rhizobiales; family Rhizobiaceae; genus Aerobium. The sequence continues at coordinate 226,738 of JAHHDT010000007.1, read as the reverse complement.
GTCGCAATCGTGATCGTTGCCTGCACCACGATCGGCGGCAGCACGTTGGGGAAGATGTAGCGGATGATGATGAGTACGTTCGGCAGGCCGATGGCGCGCGCGCCCTCGACATAATCCTCCGTCTTGACCGCAAGCGTCTGGCCACGCGTCAAGCGCACGAAGATGGGGGTGGCAGACAGACCGATGGCGATCATCGCATTGGTGAGGCTCGGGCCCAGGAACGCGGCAAGCGCGATGGCCAGGATCAGGAACGGGATCGCCAGCAGCGCCTCTGTCACGCGCGAAACGGCGGCATCCACCCAACCGCCATAGAAGCCGGCAAGCAGGCCGAACGGCACGCCGACCGCGACCGCGATGGCGACCGACACAACGCCTGCCATCAGCGAAGCGCGTGAGCCATAGAGCATGCGCGTGTAGATGTCGCGACCCAGTTCGTCGGTGCCCAGCCAGAACTCGGCCGAAGGCGGCTTGCGGATCGACGTGAACGAGGTCGCGAAGGGGTCGTAGCCGGCAAGCAGCGGCGCAAACAACGCGAGCAGGATAAAGGCTGCAACGAGCACACCGCCAAACACGGCGCTGCGGTTGGAGAGGAACTTGGTCGCCGTGCGCCCGAGCTTCCGGCGCGGCGCGATGGCTTCTGCCTGGACGCTCATTGCGGATGCCTCAGACGCGGATTGATGAGGATGTAGAGCACGTCGGCAATCAGGTTCATGAAGATGAAGCCGACGGCCGTGCACAAGACAACGCCCTGCACAACGGCATAGTCGCGCGTAAACACGGCATCGACGATGAGCTTGCCGAAACCGGGGATGGTGAAGACCTGTTCGGTCAGCACGGCGCCGGCCAGCAACTCGCCGAACAGCAGCGTCGACAGGGTCACAATGGGCATCAGCGCATTGCGCAGCGCATGCTTGAGGATCACCGTCTTCGGCAGCAGGCCCTTCGCCCGCGCTGTCCTGATGTAATCGGAGGTCAGCACGCCGAGCATCGCCGAGCGAGTATGCCGCATCAGATATGCAGCCAGCGCCGTGCCAAGCACGAAGGATGGCATCAGCATCGTGCGCAGCGATTGCAGCGGGTCTTCCGTCAGCGGCACGTAGCCGGACGCGGGAAGCAGCCGCCACTGCACGGAGACGATCATGATGAGGATGATGCCGAGCCAGAAATTCGGAATGGACATGCCGGACAACGCGACGGCGTTGGCGGCATAGTCCGTTACCGTCCCCTTCCGCACCGCCGCGATGATGCCGGCTGGAATGCCGATCAGCATCGCCATGACGATCGCCATAACCGCAAGCTGCAGCGTCACCGGCAGCTTCTGCGCGATCAGCGTCGAAACCGGGACGCCGGTGCGCAGCGAATTGCCGAAATCGCCGGTGAGGACGTTGCCGAGCCAAGCGAGGTACTGGACGTGGAACGGATCGTCGAGGCGATACTTTTCGCGCAGGAAGGCAAGCACCTGGGGGTCCCGCTCCTCGCCTGCCATGGTCAGCAGCGGATCGCCCGGCAGTATCTTCTGAAGCCCGAACACGATCAGTGTCACGAGCACCAGCGTGGGGATCGCGACGAAAACGCGCCTGGCGATGATCTTCAGCATCCGGTTTGGCTCACGCAATGCAGGGGCGACGGCGCAGAGGCCGCCGTCGCCCGGTTTCGACTATTCGGCCATCGTCACGCCTTTGAGGCGCAACATGCCGTCCGGATAGGGCTGGAAGCCCTCGACGTTCGAGGCGAGCACGAACGGCCAGGGCTGGTGGTAGACATAGATGATCGGCAGATCGTCCTGCAGGATCGCCTGCGCCTGGTTGTAAAGCGGCAGGCGTGCCTCGGGGTCCGGCGTTTCGCGCGCTTCGTTGAGAAGGCGATCGACCTCCTCGTTGCAGTAGTTGGAATCGTTGAGGGTTCCCTCGCAGGTGACGAACTGATGCAGGTTGCCGTCCGGGTCGACGCGACCGGACCAGCCGATCTGCGCCGCCTGATAGTTGCCGGCCTGCATTTCCTGCTGCATGGCGGCGAACTCGGTCGGCTGAAGGCTGATGTCGAAACCGGCTTCGGTCGCCATGGCCTGAATCAGCTCATTGATCGCCGTGGCTGTCGTGTTGTTGCCGAAGCTGAGCGTGAAGGCGACGCGCTCATGGCCGGCCTCCGCAAGCAGCGCCTTGGCCGCCTCGACGTCGCGGGTGACGACCGGATAGTCGTCGCTGTTGTAGGGGCTCGCCGGCGGGAAAGGCTGCTGCGCGGGCTCGAACAGCCCGTTGCCCACCACCTCGTTGATGATGTCGCGGCCGATTGCGAGCTGAAGCGCCTGACGCACGCGCTTGTCCGTGCCGAGCGGATTGTCGCCATCGCCTTCACCGCTGGTGTTGATGGTGATGCCCTGATAGCCAAGCCCGGCGATGGGCATGAACTGCAGGTTCGCATCCTCGCGCACTGCAGCCGCATCAGACGGGTTCAGCCGCTCGAGCATGTCGAGGTCGCCGGCGCGGAGGTTGGCGAGCCGCACGGTCGAATCGGGGATCGGCTGGAAGACAAGCCGCTCGAAATGATAGTCGTCCGCATCCGGATGATCGGCGAACTTTTCCAGCACGATGCGGTCGTTCTGAACGCGGCTGACGAACTTGTATGGGCCGGAGCAAACCGGGTTCGTGCCGATGTCGCTCTCGAAAGTGGCCGGAGACAGAAGCATGCCGGCACGATCCGAAAGCTGCGCGAGCAGCGTCGCATCGGGCTGGGCCAGCGTCAGCACCACGGTCGTGGCATCGGGCGCCTCGATACCCGTTACCGAAGTGAGCTCGCTCTTGCGCAGGCTGTCCGGCAGCGTCCGCGCCCGTTCGAGATTTGCAACTACGGCGGCAGCGTCCAGCTTCGTGCCGTCATGGAAGGTCATGTCGTCGCGGATGGTGAAGGTGAGCTTGGTATTGTCTTCGTTCCAGCTCCAGTCGGTAGCGACGCGCGGAACGAATTTCAGCTCGGCATCGACATCGATCAGCTTGTCGCAAAGCGACGCGTAGACGAGGCGGCCGACGAAAGTGCGCGACTTGTGCGGGTCGAGCACGTCGGGGTCTTCCTGAAGCCCGATGCGGAACTCCTGCGCCGAGGCAGCACCCGCGGCCAGCAGCATCGTTGTCGTCAGCAAGGATGATAGTAGCAGTTTCATGATGACGTTCCCCTGTTGTGTGTTTTTTTGTCAGCAGTTCGGGGAGCCGGCCGGGCCGGCTCCCCATGAGGCCTATTCGGCCATGGTGACGCCGGCGAGACGGATCATCCCGTCGGGATATGCGGTGAAGCCCTCGATCGAAGCCTGGTGCACGAACGGCCAGGGCAGATAGAAGAGGTAGATGATCGGCATCTCGTCACGCAGGATTTCCTGCGCCTGATCGTAGAGCGCCTTGCGTTCCGCTTCGCCGGTCACCGTACGCGCTTCGTTAAGCAGCCGGTCGACCTCCTCGTTGCAGTATTTCGCATCGTTGAGGCTGCCCTCGCAGGTGACATACTGGTGAATGTTGCCATCCGGATCGACGCGGCCGGACCAGCCCGACTGACCAACCTCGAAGTCGCCGGCCTTGAGCGCGGACTGAAGTGCCGCGAACTCGGTCGGGCGCAGCGTGATGTCGAAACCGGCTTCCGCACCCATGGCCTGCACCAGTTCGAAGACCTGCTGCATGACGGTGTTGTTGCCGAAGGTCAGCTCGAAGGCGACACGCTCGTGTCCCGCCTCGGCAAGCAGCTCTTTGGCCCGCTCGACATTGCGGCCGTCACCGCCAGTCTCGGGGTTGTAGGCAAAGCTTGCCGGCGGGAATGCCTGATAGGCCGGCTGATAGGTGCCGGCGCCGACGACCTCGTTGATCACGTTGCGGTCGATGGCAAGGTCGAGGGCCTGACGGACGCGCTTGTCCTGACCGAGCGGATTATCGGCCCGGTCGCCATTGGCCATGTTGACCTCGATCGCCTGGAAGCCGAGACCGGTGACGGAGGCGAGCTTGATGCTGTCGTCGCCTTCCACAGTTGCGAGATCCGACGGTGCGACGCGCTCGATGATATCGACGTCGCCCGAGCGCAGATTGGCAAGGCGCACTGTCGTGTCCGGAATCGGCACGAAGGTGACCTTGTCGAAGGCATAGGCATCCGCGTTCCAGTGCTCGGCGAACTTCTCCAGCACGATGCGGTCGTTCTGCACCCGCTCGACGAACTTGTAGGGGCCGGAGCAGACGGGGTTCTGGCCTGGATCGTTTTCGAACGAAGCCGGCGACATCAGCATGCCGGCGCGGTCGGTCAACTGCGCAAGGAAACCGGCGTCCGGCTGCGACAGCGTGATCTGGACGGTCTGAGCGTCGACCACCGCGATGTCCGAGATAGACGCAACCTCGCTCTTGCGCAGGCTCTCCTCATCCGTACGGGCGCGGTCGAGATTGGCCTTCACGGCCTCCGCGTCGATCGGCGCGCCATCGTGGAACGTGGCACCCTCGCGCAGCGACATGGTCAGCACGGTGCTGTCGTCGTTCCACGACCATTCGGTCGCGATCTGCGGCACGATGGCGAGCTTCTCGTCGATGTCGACCAGCTTGTCGCAAAGCGAGGTGAAGACGATGCGGCCGACGAAGGTGCGCGCGCGATGCGGATCGAGCACGTCCGGATCGTCCTGCAGCGCGATCCGCAGATCGGCCGCCGATGCGGCGCTAGCCATCAGCATCGCGCCCAGTGTCAGTGTCAGCAGTCTTTTCATGTCTGGCCTCCTTGTTGGTTGATGTCCGGTGTCGACGGCTCCGCCTCGCGGCGAGCCTGGAATGTGCGGTAGACTTCGAGGCGACGGCTGAGCGCGGTGTCCGCGCTGTCGTCGGCCTCGATGCCGGGTTCGGCCTCACCGATCTCGCGCCAGAAATGGCAGGCGACCAGCCGCCCGTCGCCGGCGTCCTCTAGTGCCGGGTGCTCCTGCGCGCAGCGCGGCTGCGCATGCGGGCAACGCGTGTGGAAGCGGCAGCCGGTCGGCAAGTCCGTCGGATTGGGCACGTCGCCCTGCAGCAATTGCGGCGCGACCCTGTCCTTCGGATCGGGGGCCGGGATGGCCCGAAGCAGCGCCTGCGTATAGGGGTGCAGCGGCTTCTCGTAGAGCGGGTCGACGGGCGACATTTCGACGATCTCGCCGAGATACATCACGGCGATGCGATCGCTCATATGGCGGATGACCGCCAGATCGTGCGCGACGATCACCAGTGTCAGACCGAAGCGTTCCTTCAGATCCTCCATCAGGTTGATCACCTGCGCCTGGATAGAGACATCGAGCGCCGAGACCGGCTCATCACCAATGATGAGCTTCGGCTCGCCCGCCAGTGCGCGGGCAATCCCGATGCGCTGGCGCTGACCGCCGGAGAACTCATGCGGGTAGCGATCGGCATATTCGGGCCGCAATCCTACAATGCCCAGAAGCTCGGAAACGCGGGCACGCACTGCGGCGCCGCGAGCCAGCCCGTGCAGGCGGATCGGTTCGGCGATGATGTCGCCGACCGTCATTCGCGGATTGAGGGACGCGAACGGGTCCTGGAAGATGATCTGCAGGTCGCGCCGCAGGCGCCGCATGTCCCGCGAGGTCAGCGACGTGATCGACTGCCCCTCGTAAAGGACGTCGCCCTCGCTGGGCTCGATCAGCCGCAGAAGAAGGCGGCCGAGTGTCGATTTTCCGCAGCCGGATTCGCCGACGATGGCGAAGGTCTCGCCACGGCGTATCTGCAGCGAGACATCGTTCACGGCATGCACTGTCGGCGAGGACTCGAACAGCCCGCGCCGCCCACCGAAGCGTTTGACGAGGCCGCGCGCCTCGAGGATCGGCGCTTCCGCCGTCGCAGCGCTCATTGCCGCGCCTCCATGGTCTGCTCGATGGGCGCATACCAGCAGGCCGCGCTATGACCGTCGCCGAACGGCACGGTTGGTGGGACCTCATCGTGGCAGCGGCTGTCGGCAAGGGGGCAACGCGGTGCGAAGCGGCAACCTTTCGGCATCAGGTCCAAAGGCGGCACGGCGCCCTTGATGGTTGCGAGCCTGCCCTGTCTGCGCCCGAGCGACGGCACCGAACCGAAAAGCCCGATCGTGTATGGATGCTGGGGATCGCCGAAGATCGCCTCGACCGGGCCGCTTTCGACGATGCGCCCGGCATACATGACAGCCACATCGTCGGCCACCTCCGCGACAACGCCAAGGTCGTGGGTGATGAGGATCATCGCCGTGCCGGTCTCGGCCTGGATCTGACGCACGAGAGCGAGGATCTGCGCCTGGATCGTCACGTCCAGTGCCGTCGTCGGCTCGTCGGCGATCAGCAATTTCGGCCGGTTAGCGAGCGCCATCGCGATCATGACCCGCTGCCGCATGCCTCCGGAAAGCTGGTGCGGGTAGGCATCGAGCCGCTTCTCGGGCGCGGGAATGCGCACCCATTCAAGCATCTTCAGCGCCTCGGCCCGCGCTTCTGCTTTCGAGACGTCGCGATGGCGCATGATGCCCTCGGCGATCTGCTGCCCGACCGTAAAAGCCGGATTGAGCGACGTCATCGGCTCCTGGAAAATCATCGCCATTTCGTTGCCGCGCAGGTCCGCGCGGGCCCGCTCCGGCATCGCGAACAGGTTCCGGCCGTTAAACTCCGCAGTTCCCGAGACAATCCGCGCCGGCGGAGACGGCAGCAGCCCCATCAGCGCCAGCGAGGTCACGCTCTTGCCGCAACCGGACTCCCCGACGATGCAGAGCGTCTTGCCAGGCGACACGGAAAAGGAAACGCTTTCGACAAGATTGGTCTCGGCGCCCGCCTTGAAGGTCAATGAGAAGTCCTTGACCGCTAGAACAGGCTCCATGGCCGGCGAGACTGACGGCGTAGTGCCGTCATCCAGGGCTTGCGGCCGGCTCATGCTCTCGTCCTCACGTTCAGTTCCTCGGCTTCGTCGATCATGGCGTCCATCCGCCCTTCTTCGTCGTCACCCAGCGCTATCGACTGAAGGTTGGCGTTGATGGCGTTGAGATGGCGCCGCATCGCACGCTCCGAGGCCGGAGCATCGCGGTCGGCGATCGCCTCGACGATCACCAGATGCTCGCGGAAGGAGCTGTCGCGGCGCTCGTCGTTGCGCGCCCGTGCACGCAGGGCCCGCCAATCCGGCTCGCGGCGGATGGTCTGTACGACATCGAACAGCGACAGCAGCAGGCCGTTGCGTGCGCATTCTGCGATGCGTCGGTGGAAGGCACTGTCCCACAGCTCCCAGCCGTCATCGTCGAGCGCGGACGACGTTTTCTGTGCAAGGCGTCGAAGTGCCTCGATGTCTTCCGCCGAGCATCGGATCGCCGCCATGCGCGCAAGCGCCGGTTCGATCTGAAGCCTCGCTTCCATGACCTCCAGCGGATTGGTTCGATCTGCCAGATTGCCGACGAGCAACGGCTGGATGGCGGGACGACGTCCGATGAAGGTTCCCTTGCCTTGCCGCCGCCAGACGATTCCTTCGGCCTCGAGCACTTCCATCGCCCGGCGAACCGCCCGCCGCCCCAACCCCATGGACGATGCCAGGTCGCGCTCCGGCGGTAGCCGCCATTCCGCATCGTCGCGATGTTCGCGCACGAGCTGGCGTAGCTGTTCGAGCGCGATAGACGAATTTGATGTCGGCCGTTCAGCCTGCAATCCCACCCCTCCGAGAGGAACCATTTCATGAATTGGTTCCCTTCGTTTATTTTGCCGATCCGGCGGAGTGTCAAGTGAAAGCGGTCAGATGCCCACGTAATCGTTCACAAATGCGTGCGATCCCGTGGCGAGGACCGGAAGAAGGCAATTGAGATGTTGGTGGAAGTTGTCGTTAGCCGCGACGGATCGCGGCAACGAGATTGCGCAGCTCGTCCGGTGCAACGGGCCGCCTGTAGAGCGTACTGCCGACGATGAAGCCGGGCGTACCCACCAAAGACAGCGCTCGCGCCTGCGCGTGGTTGCGTTCGAGCAGCGCGTCTATGGCAGGCAGGTGCACATCGAGCGCGTCCCGCACCGCGCCGACATCGACACCCGCGTCGCGCATGGCGTCGTCGATACGGCGCAGCGTCAGCCGTCCCTTGAGCGCCATGATCGCATCATGCGCTTGCGCATAGACTCCGATCGTATTGGCAGCGAGCACCATCCTGGCGGGGTAGAGAACCTCGCCGCCATTGATCGGCCAATCCTTCATGACCAGGCGAATGCCCCCATCTTCCGCAACGACCCGTTTGATATGTGGATGAAGCGCCTTGCAGGTGGGGCAGGCATAGTCGAAAAACTCGGCCACCGTGACATCGCCTTCCGGATTGCCAAGCACGGGCAGCGCGGGATCGTGCAAAATGTCCGACAGCGCGGGACCCGGTTGTGCCGCGGCGGGGCCGGCGGCAAACATGGCGGCGCCTGCAACGAACAGCGTTCTTCTCTTGATCGTCACTGAACGAGCTCCATTGCGGGCACTTTCCCAAGCATGTCCGCGTTCGACACGGACATGCGAAAGACTGCCTCAGACCTGAGCAGCAACAAGGTCGCGAAAGGTCGCAGCAGCCATGAGCCGGCTTCATCGCCACATGACGAATACTCGTTGGACGTGCAAAGCTGTAACACACTATCGTTCAGGTGGCGGAATGGGATGATGCGGCCGAAGCGGCCAGCCTCAACCACCGCCACGGCAGCGGCTTCGATGAAAGGATGTCGCGATGTTCAGATGGTGGAAGAAAAGAAGCACCGAAGCAAACCTGCAGGCAGCTTTCGGCCGGCGCCAACTCGCCAACACGATGCCCGGCGAAACGGGGGCGCTCGCCGCCAACCGGCTAGGTTGGCTCATCGGTTGAGGCGGCAGGTGGCAAATCCGGGGCATCCTCCGGGATCGGATTTGCCTCTATATCTGCGATCAGGCGATACATCTCGTCGATCTCGCGAACCTGCGCCTCGATGATACCGTCGGCGAGTTCGCGCACGCGCGGATCGCGTATATGGGCCCTTTCGCTGGTCATGATCGCGATGGAGTGATGCGGGATCATCGCCCGCATGTAGGACACGTCCGAAACAGTCTCCTGGCTCCTGACGAGCCATAGCGAGCTCGCGAAGACGACGACGCTGGCACCGATGATGAGGGCGTTGGCCGTCCTGTTGCGATACATCGACCACATGAAGGCCAACATGATGATCGCCATCGTAGCGCCCATCAGAAGCGCCATCCAGGTTCGGGTCTGGCTGTAGGCCACGTGGTCCAGGGCATAGGTATTCAGGTACATCAACCCGAACATCACCACCGTCGACGTTGCGATCATGGCGGCAAAGCGAGCGTATGACATGGCAGCGGCTCCGTTTGATTGCTTGTCCGACAAGCAACCAACCGCCGAGCGCCGGATAGGTTTCATGACCTGCTGCGTGCTCGCAGGGAACGCATTGCGTCAGGCAAACAGTCGCCAGAAGAAGATCGCGCTCATGGCCGCGCCGACGACGATGACCACCGCGCGGACAGTCGACCGAGGCAGCGCCCGGGCCAGCGGCGCGCCGGCGTAGCCGCCCGCAGTGGCAGCCGCCATCATCACGAGGGCTTGCGGCCAGGCGACGAGACCCGCCAGCGCGAAGGTCGCGACCGAAATCGCGGACAACACGAAGGAAAGGCCGGTCTTGAGCCCGTTCATGAGGTTGATGTCGCGCATGCCCCACAACGAGAACAGAGCAAGCAGCACGATGCCGAGCCCGCCGTTGAAATAGCCGCCATAAATGGAGACCAGCACGGTGCCCACCGGCCCTTCAGCGGAGCCGAAGCTGTGACGTTGCGCCCAGTCCCTGATCTTGTCTCCGAACGCGAAGGCAAGGGTAGCGAGCGTCAGCAGGAACGGCACGACCGCGGAGAAGGCTTCGTTGGAGGAAAACAGCAAGAGGACCGACCCGATCAATCCGCCGATGGCGGTCGCCACCACGATCTTCACCAACCTGACCCGGTCGAACGTCGCGATCTCCCGCCGGAAACCGGCGGCCCCCGCAAGGTAGCCGGGAAAGACCGCGACGGCACTGGTCGCGTTTGCAGCGACCACCGGCACGCCGGTATAGACGAGAGCGGGGAACGTCAGAAACGTGCCCCCGCCCGCCACCGTATTGAGCATGCCTGCGAAAAATGCCGCCGCGGCCAGCACCAGATAGTCTGTCATGGATTTCCTCTCCGCCGACTCGCGGCGGCAAAGCCTATGCCGCAGAAGGGCCGGGATCGTCAAAACCTTCCGGCCCTGCCGGAACGGGCTGGCGCACCGCTCCTCCAGCGGAATGGACGAGCCGCAGCACGGGCCTGCGCGTCGCGGGTCGCGAAAGCCCGCTCATCGCTTCCTTCTCGCGCCGGACAGCCTCGGGCTGGTAAAGGACCTGTTCCAGCATCACGCGGCGCTCCACCCGGTCGGGGTCGGTGAAGCAGAATTCCTGTCCCTCGATCAGACCGAGAAGCGCCAGTCCGCGCGGATTGCTGATTGGCAGAAAGAGGCCGACTGGAGCAGACATGTTTCCGTCCGAGATAACCCGCGTGTCCCGCTCACCGCCGTTGACGCTGAAATTCACGCGGCTACTGAGCGTCGCGACGTTCGCAGGCACGTCGTCGCGAAAGACGACTAGGGCGGTATCGAGCTTCCTTTTCAGAAGCGGCGCAAGCAGGTCCTCGCGCCCGAGGCAGCGGTCGCGCATCACCTCGAGAATGGTGAAATCCTTGGTTGTGAGAATGCAGCTCTCTGCCGACATCGCAGTTCTCCATCGCTCCGCCCGAAGGCGGCAAAATTGAAACGAGTGTGGAGAATCCCCTGGCCGCGTGGGCGGCACAGGGGCTACGATCCTGCGATGAGGCAGCCTCCGAAAAGCTTGAGGCGGCAGAGAAGCGGAACGGGGTTCATGCCACGCTAGTTTTCGCTTACGGCATCGACACCAGCCGTGGCAGCCGCTGCGCCAACGCTTTCTACGGTGAGGCGATGGCTGCGGCCGTCTCGTGACGCCCAGTCTATGGATTGCCCGGCCGACAAGCCGATCAGCGCAGCGCCGATCGGCGTCAGGATCGAGATCTTGCCTTCCGCGATGTCCGCTTCGCCTGGAAAGACGAGTGTGACGGTACGGTCCTCGCCCGCATCCGTCGTGAAGCGAAGGGTCGAGCCCATGCGCACGATGTTGTCGCCAAGCCGGCCATCCGCGACCAGGCGCGCCCGGTCCAACTCGGCAAAGAGCTGTTCGGCGACGGCGGGGTTACGCTCCGCGAACGACTCCGCGAGCAGCGACAGCCGCTCATGGTCGGAACGCGTCATGGAGATCGCGGGCTTGCGATGTTTCTTGTTGTCTGCAGCCATTGCTGGAAATCCTGTTGACCGTGTAGCCGCGCTTGCATCGGCAAGGGCCTGCGGTCGGTTTAGAAATTGCTGATTTTTTTGTCGCGTATCCGGCCTACCGCCCTTCAGGCTAAAGCCGATTCCCCGCGGCCGGGGCGCGACGCGACCGAGCCGCGGGTCAGTGTCCCGCGATAGGACACACCCGGTAACGGATGGAAATGCGATGCTCGGTCTTGCTCATACTGGCAGAGGTGGGCGATCGCTTGGCGAATGTCAAGCCGCGCCAGTTGGATGACGAGCGCCGGACATGCCGGAACGCCTTGATGGCCAAGCTATTCAGGCCTTTTACCTCCGGTGTGACAAAGCGCGCGAACCACCTGTTGCCAGTTCGATTTTCCGTTGCGTTTGCCGATTGACAAGGCGCAGGCTCCCGCCTAGCGTTGCAAATGTGACCGGGTGTTCACATTTAGCCCGGCAGCTCGAAATGTCTCGCGACACGGCGCAGAAGGAGGCAGTCCTTGACGATCGGCATCGCTTCTTTCGGTCCCCGTTCCGGGGCGGCTGTTTTCAATGCCGTGCTCGCCGCCGAGTTGCTTGGCCGGGGTGCAATCGGCGGCTTTGCCGTTTTCGCGATCCTCGACGCCGACGGCAAAGTGCATCACCGCTGGACGCAGGACGGCGGTGTCGGCACGCTCGACATTCCAGCTTCATGGCATGATGCGGGGATCGCGGCGTGTATTTCGAGCGGCCCGAACCGCCCCGAACCGCTGATCCAGTTCCTGCCCGGCACAGATGGATACGGACTGGTGACCGGCCATCGCCTCCCGCACGCGCCCAATACCAGCGACGTTCCGATCAATGATGCCGTGCTTGCGCGCCTGAATGCCGACGAAGCACCGCAGGCGGCAATCGATGCAGAGTTTGCGCAGTCACCCGAGATCGACGCCGGCCTGATCGCGATCACCGCCGATGGTGCACTTGGTTGGGCGAACTCGGCGCGTGTCCAGCGCCGCAGCGATCTTGGACAAGCCCGCCGCAGCGACGCCGATCGCGGCTTCGCCCTGCTCCATAATTCGATCTTCATAGCCGACGGTCCCTGTCAGAGCCTCGCAGACGCGTTGTCCGGCATTGCCTGGCAGGCGCTCACCGGCGACCCCGCCCGACACTCATTCCTGAGGCTTGCCAGGCCGGTCACTTTCCGCCGTGCACAGACTGACCGCATCGTTGTCGACAGAGTCGGTGACATCGTCGGGCTGGAAACGGCGAACCCGGCCCTTCTAACCGCCGACCGGATCGGCACCGCAGGTTATCTCTCGGCGGAAGTCTGGCAGGGCGAGCGCAGGATCGGCATCGCTGCCACCGAGCTTTTCGCCCGGATGGCAGGCGGCACCGCCCATCCGCAGGACGAGGCGGGCTCCCGAAACTTCATGATGGCGAGGCTTTCCGATGTCGCGGCGTGAGCGAACCGAACGCGCGATCCTCCAGGCGCTGGAGGATCAGATCCGCGAAACCGGGATGGCCGGCGTCGGGGTCAATTCCGTGGCCAAGCGGGCCGGCGTCAGCAAGGAGCTGATCTACCGCTATTTCGACGGCATGCCGGGCCTGATGATGGCCTGGATGCAGGAACAGGACTTCTGGACGAAGCGCGCCAACGTCGTGAAAAACGACGAGTCGAGCGAGCAGACACCCGCAGCGCTCATCCTCGCGATGTTGCGCGAGCAGATGGACGGCCTGGCAAACAACCAGGCCCTTTGCGAGGTCCGCCGCTGGGAGTTGATCGAGCGCAACGAGGTAAGCGCCAAGCTCGCAGACCGCCGCGAAAGTGCCGCCCGCGCCTTCATCGATCGTGTCGACGGCCTGACCGACGACGTCGACGTGCCGGCCGTCGTCAGCATCATGCTGGCCGGCATTCTCTACCTGATGCTCCGCTCCAAGACCGAGGAATACTTCCTCGGCGTCTCGCTGCGTACGCCCGAAGGCTGGGACAGGCTATGGAAGGCCACCCAGCACCTGACGGGCGCATTACCGCCAGACCTCAAGGAACAATCGCTGCGCTCGCTCGAGACGCGCCGCACGCCGAAGGAAACCGACCAATGACGCGCGCTGCCGATCTGCTGGTAGATGCGCTTGTCGCCCATGGCGTCGACCGGCTCTTCTGCGTGCCAGGTGAAAGCTATCTCAGCGTGCTGGACGCGATGACCACACGCGATGAAATCGACGTCGTCACCACGCGGCATGAAAGCGGCGCGGGTTTCATGGCGCTCGCCGATGCCCGCCTTACCGGGCGTCCCGGCGTAGCCTTCGTCAGCCGCGGCCCCGGCGCGATGAATGCGGCCATCGCCGTGCATTCGTCGCAACAGGATGCCGTGCCGTTGGTGCTCTTCATCGGCCAGGTGGAACGTGCCCATCGCAACATGGGAGCGTTTCAGGAGGTCGATTACGGCCGCGTGTTCGGCCCGATGGTGAAGTGGGTCGCCGAGGTGAACGACGCTTCACGGCTGGCCGACACGGTGGCAACCGCGTTCCATGCGGCGGCGAGCGGAACGCCCGGCCCTGCGGTCGTCGTGCTACCCGAGGACATGCTCGAAGACGACGTGAACGACGCGCCGGTGACGGTCAATCGAGTGGCCCGTGCCGCAGCACCTCATGATGACATCACCCGGCTGAGGACGCTGTTAGACGAAGCAAGGCGGCCGTTGATTGTCGCTGGCGGCCTTCTGAAGGCAAAGGGTGGCGAGGCAGCGCTGCGATCCGTGGCCGAGGCCTTCGGCGTGCCCGTTGCCGCCGCCGTCAGGCATGCCGACCTCATGCCCGGCGACCACCCGAACTATGCGGGTCACATGACCTATGGCGCGCCGGCCGAACTGCTGCGCGGCCTCAAACAGGCGGACCTCGTAATCGCCGTGGGCACGCGGCTGGGAGACGTCACCACCCAGGGCTATGCCTTTCCAGCGGCACCCGCACCTGAACAACGCGTGGTGCAGGTCTGGCCGGATGCAGCCGCGGTCGGCAGTGTTCGCAGCCTCGACATGGGCATCGCCGCCGATCCGCTCCTGTTCCTCGATCAGCTACGCGCCGTCGCGCCTGAGACGCCGAGCGAGGAGCGCATCAGATGGTGCGCCGAGCTTCACGCCACCGCGACCGCTCTGCGCCAATGGACCGGAGCGGCGGAGGCACCGGACGGCATCGTCTTCGGCGCGTTCGTGGAGACGTTCGACCGGCTGCTGGGCGACGAGGCCATCATCACGCTCGATGCAGGCAATTTCGGCGGCTGGGTGCAGAAGCACATGCGCTTCGGCGGCGGCCGCGCGATGCTGGCGCCTGCATCCGGTGCGATGGGCTATGGCGTGCCGGCAGCCGTCGCGGCCAGCCTGCGGCACCCGGATCGCAAGGTCGTCTGTTTCGTGGGCGATGGGGGCTTCCTGATGACGGGAAGCGAGCTCGCGACCGCCATGCAAAGCGGCGCGGCGCCCATCCTCGTCATCTCGGACAACGGCTCCTACGGCACCATCAGGATGCATCAGGAAAAGCACTTCCCGGGACGCGTCGGCATGACCGCCCTGACGAACCCGAACTTTGCGGCCATGGCAACCGCCTACGGTGCGCTTGGACTGCGGGTCGAGACTGTCGGCGAGATCGAAGAGACGATCGCGACCGCGCTTTCGGCTGACCGCCCGGTCGTGATCTCGGTCAAAACCAGCCTCCAACACATTTCGGCAGCGGCGACCATCGACGCGTTGCGCGCGGCAAACAGGTAGCAGGGCTTATGCGCATCGCCGTCATCGGAGCGGGCATTATCGGCATGACCACGGCGTATTTCCTGCGCCGCGAAGGCTATGCCGTAACGGTTATCGACCGGCAGAGCGAACCTGGCACCGAAACGAGCAAGGCCAATGGTGCGCAGTTGAGTTACAGCTTCGTCGCGCCGCTGGCCGATCCGGGCGTTCTGCCGAAACTGCCGTCCTGGCTCACCGACAAGGACGGTCCGCTGCATTTCCGTCTCCGCGCCGATCCGCAGCAATGGCGCTGGGGGCTGTCCTTCCTGCGCGCGTGCCAGCGCGCCACGGCTCGGCGCGTCACGATGGACCTGCTTGAGCTCGGCATCTCCAGCCGCGAACTGCTGCGCAAGATGGTGGCGGACGAAGGCTTCGACTTCGACTTTTCACCGTCCGGCAAGCTGCTTGTCTACGAGGACGATGCCAGCTACGCCAAGGCACGCGCGCAGATGGCGTTTCAGGATCGCTCGGGCGGCGAGCATAGCGTGCTGACGACGCAGGCCTGCCTAGACATGGAGCCAACTCTGGCGCAAAGCGGCCGCGGCATCGTCGGCGGCATCTTCCTGCCGGAGGAGGATGCCGGCGACTGCCTGAAGCTCTGCACACAGCTTCACCGGAAGCTTGCGCATCCAACGTCAGGGGTAGACTTCCATTTCGACACGGAAGTCCGCGGCCTACGGCTTGAGCGTGATCGCATCGCCGCGCTCGACACCAGCGCCGGCCATCTGCAGGCAGACGGTTATGTGATCGCCAACGGTCTGGGCGCCCAGCGGCTTTCCACGCAGGCTGGTTTCAACCCGCTGATCTACCCGCTCAAGGGCTACAGCCTCACCTACCAGCTGACGCCTGAAAGCCAGGCGCCCCGGCTGAGCGTCAGCGACATCAGGACCAAGGTCGTCTATGCGCGGCTCGGCGACCGGCTTCGCGTCGCCGGCATGGTGGACATCGGCGACGGCGACGCGGGCATCCGCAACCGCCGCATCGAGTTGCTGAAAGCGCAGGTCAGCGATTTCCTGCCGCAGCTCGCACCGGCGGCGGAGCCCGAGGCTTGGGCCGGCCTCCGGCCGGCGCGGCCGGACAGCACGCCGCTGATCGGGGCCACGCCCTATACGAACCTCTGGATCAATGCCGGGCACGGAAGCCTGGGATTCACGCTGGCGGCGGGAAGCGCCGGCCTGCTGCGGGACCGGATTGCGCGCCGTCCCACGGCAATCAGGGAGGGCAAGTTCGCGCTTCACTAGCAAAGAGCATCAATCCGCCAGAGGGGCAGGAACGCCTCGGCGACCAACAAAAAGGGGAATATCGTGATGCAGACATATGGACGTTTCTTCAGGCATGCCCGCGCGCTGCTATGCGCGGCAGCGGTGATGGTGCCGATGGCCGGTCATTCGGTGGCACAGGCCGAAACCCTGCGCGCCGTAATGCAGTCCGGCCTTCGTGTCATGGACCCAATACTCAGCACCGCGTTCCTGACACGCAACCACGGCTACATGATCTACGACACGCTGCTCGGCGTGGACTCCGACTTCAAGGTACAGCCGCAGATGGCGAGCTGGACCGTCTCCGACGACGGCAAGCTCTATACATTCACGCTGCGCGACGGACTGAAGTGGCATGACGGCGAGCCGGTTACCGCCGAGGACGCCGTCGTCTCGCTTAAGCGCTGGGCCGAGGTCGACACCACCGGCCAGGCGCTCATGACCATGGTCGAAGGCATCGACGCCGTCGACGACAAGTCGTTCGAGATCAAGCTCAGCCAGCCGACGACGCTCGTCCTGTCCGGCCTCTCCAAGCTCAGCTCGCGGCCGGCCTTCATCATGCCCAAGCGCATCGCCGAGACGCCGTCCTCAGAGCCGATCACGGAATTCGTGGGCTCGGGTCCGTTCAAGTTCGTCGAGGCAGAATTCCAGCCGGGCATCTCGGTCGTCTACGAGAAGAACGAGGATTACGTGCCACGCGACGAGCCGTCGAGCTGGACCGCCGGCGGCAAGGTCGTGAATGTCGACCGCGTCGAATGGGTGACGATGCCCGACCAGATGACGGCCATCAACGCGCTGCAGAACGGCGAGGTCGACTTCATCCAGGAAGTGCCGTTCGACCTGCTGCCGCTGGTCGAGGCTGCCGACGGCATCAAGGCCGAGGTCATGGACGAGCTCGGCGCCTGGACGTACTTCCGCATGAACCACCTGTATCCGCCCTTCGACAACAAGCTGGTGCGACAGGCGGCGATGGCAGCCGTGGGGCAGGAAGACGTGCTCAAGCTGCTGGTCGGCAATCCGGAATTCTATCAGACCTGCGGCGCCGTCATGGGCTGCGGCAACCCGAACGGCGATGAATATGGCGCCGAGTGGGTCGTCAACTCGGACATCGAGCGCGCGCAATCCCTGCTGAAGGAGGCCGGCTACGACGGCACGCCCGTCGTGCTTCTCCAGCCGACCGACATCGCCATGCTGGCCGCCCAGCCGATCGTGCTCGGCGACGCGCTGCGCAAGGCCGGTTTCACCGTCGAGATGAAGACGATGGACTGGCAGACGGTCGTGACCCAGCAGGGCAACCAGAACGCGCCTTCGGAGGGCGGCTGGAGCATCTTCTCGACCTACAGCATCCTGGCGACCAGCGGCGATCCGTTCGGCAACACCACGCTGTCGACCGCCGGACGCTCTTCCTGGGCCGGTTGGCCCGACGTGCCGGAGATCGAGGCGCTGAGGCTCGACTATGCGCGCGCGGCAACGCCGGAAGAGCAGAAGGAGATCGCGGTGAAGATCCAGAAGCTCGCGATCGACGAAGGCGTCGTGGGGCCGCTCGGCCAGTTCCGCATCCCGGCCGCCTACAGCACCGAGTGGACGGGCTTCCCGAAGGCTCCGGTCACCCTCTTCTGGAACGTCCAGAAAACGGCTGAGTGAGGAAACGATGTTCCCTTATGTCATCAAGCGGGTACTGGCGACGATACCGGTGATGACGATGGTCGCGGTCGTGGTCTTCGCCATGCTTCGGCTGACGCCTGGCGACCCGGCCGCGATCCTTGCCGGCGATGATGCTTCGGGCGCGCAGCTCGAGCAGATTCGCCGGACGATGGGACTGGACCAGCCGATCCTGACCCAGCTCTTCGTGTGGCTGAAGCAGTTGCTTCAGGGCGATCTCGGAGTGTCCCTCATTTCGGGCACTCCGGTCGTCAGTATGATCGGTTCGCGTGTTGCCCCGACCATCTCGCTCGCACTGGCCACCATCGTACTGACGATCATCGTCGCCGTGCCGATGGGCGTCGTGGCAGCGCGGCGGCCGGGCAAGCTGCTCGACCGCACCGTCATGACGTTTTCGGTCATGGGATTTTCGATCCCGACCTTCGTTATCGGCTATCTGCTGATCTATCTGCTGTCGCTCAAGCTGGGCTGGTTTCCGGTGCAGGGCTACAGCCCGATCGAAAAGGGTATCGGGCCGTTCCTGCACCGGCTCGTCTTGCCCACCATCGCGCTCAGCGGCATCTACGTCGCGCTGGTCGCCCGCATCACGCGCAGCAGCGTGATCGAGGTGATGGGCGAAGACTACATCCGCACCGCCCGCGCCAAGGGTGCACGCGAAAGCACGGTCCTGCTGCGTCACGCGCTGCGCAACGCCGCGGTGCCGATTGTCACCGTCATCGGCATCGGCGTGGCGTCTCTGATTACGGGTGTCGTCGTGACCGAATCCGTCTTCAACCTGCCTGGCCTCGGCCGGCTTGTCGTGGAGGCCGTGCTTGCCCGGGACTACCCCGTCATCCAGGGGCTCATCCTCCTGTTTTCGTTCACCTACGTGCTGATCAACCTCACGGTCGACATTCTCTACACCGTGTTTGATCCGCGGATCCGCTACTGAGGCCGCGATGATGAAGACCATCCAGAATCCGGCCGTCGGCGAATTGTCGCCAGCAGGCGCCGGCGTCGACAGGAAGAGCTCGACCCTCAACCAGCTCCTGCTTTCGCTGAAGAGCATCCCGGTCCTGCTGGCCTTTATCGTGCTCGTTACAGTCGTGGTGCTGGCGGCCTTTGCGCCGGTGCTCGGCACCGTCGACCCGATAGCCATCAACCCCGGAGGCCGCTTCAGCCCGATCTCGGAGGCATACTGGCTGGGCAGCGATGCCTATGGCCGCGACCTCTATTCGCGCCTGCTCTACGGCGCGCGTATTTCGCTCATCGTCGGCCTTGGCGCGGCGGCGGCCAGCATCGCAGCCGGGCTCGTCATCGGCGTGGTGGCCGGCTATCTCAAGGTGCTCGACGCAATCATCATGCGCGTGATGGATGGCGTCATGGCGATCCCGAGCATATTGCTGGCGATCGCGCTCGTTTCGCTGACCGGCGCCTCGCTGGTGACGGTGCTCGTTGCCATCACGGTTCCCGAGATACCGCGCGTCGTCAGGCTGGTGCGCAGCATCATCCTCAACGTCCGGTCGGAGGCCTATGTGGAAGCGGCCGTGTCGCTCGGCACGCCGACGCTGCGCATCCTGACGCGCCACATGGTGCCGAACACGGTCGCGCCGCTGATCGTGCAAGGCACCTTCATCTTCGCGTCGGCCATCCTCACGGAGGCGACGTTGAGCTTCCTCGGCGCCGGCCTTCCGACCGAAATCCCGTCATGGGGCAACATGATGGCCGATGGCCGCATGTACTTCCAGCTCTATCCCGGCCTCGTGCTCTACCCCGGCATCGTGCTGGCGCTCACGCTTTTGAGCGTCAACATCCTGGGCGATGTGTTGCGCGACGTGCTCGACCCGAAAATGGCGAAACGCACATGACCGACCAGAAGCAAGACGCAGGCCATGTAACCGCGCAGCCGGTTCTCGACGTCCGCAACCTCGACGTCAGCCTGGTGGGAGTAGGCCAGACCAAGGTGGTGCGCGACGTCAGCGTGACCGTAAACCCCGGCGAGACGGTCTGCGTCGTCGGCGAGTCGGGATCGGGCAAATCCGTGACCGCCTTCTCGATCATGGGTTTGCTTTCGAGCGAAGCGCTCCGCTGCACGAGCGGAAGCATCCTTCTGCAGGGCGAGAACGTGCTGGAAGCCGGTCCCGAGCGCATGCGCTCCCTGCGCGCGACGACGATGGCGATGGTCTTCCAGGAGCCGATGACGGCGCTGAACCCTGTCGAGACCGTCGGCGACCAGATCGACGAGGTGCTGCGCATTCACCGCAAGGAACTCGGCAAGCGCGAGCGTCGCCAGCGCGTGATGGCAATGCTCGAATCCGTGCATCTGCCGGACCCCGAGCGGATCTACAATTCCTATCCACACCAGCTTTCCGGCGGTCAGCGGCAGCGTGTGGTTATCTGCATTGCCCTGATCCTGGAACCGAAGCTGCTGATCGCCGACGAGCCGACGACGGCGCTGGACGTTACCACCCAGCGGCAGATCCTGCTGCTGATCCGCGAACTGC
Source organism: Aquamicrobium sp. (assembly GCA_019739225.1). Lineage (GTDB taxonomy): Bacteria > Pseudomonadota > Alphaproteobacteria > Rhizobiales > Rhizobiaceae > Aerobium. The sequence goes on along the minus strand of JAHHDT010000007.1, from coordinate 206,266 downwards.
AGGAAAAGCACAACACGGCGGTGCTGTTCATCACCCACGATTTCGGCGTAGTGGCCGACATCGCCGATCGCGTGGTGGTGATGAACCGCGGTGAGGTGGTCGAGATGGGCCAGCGTGACCAGATACTGGCCGAACCGGCGGAGGACTACACCCGCATGCTGGTGTCGTCTGTGCCAAGCCTGGTGCCGGACAAGCGCACGGAAAACCGCAACGAGATCGTGCTGTCGGTCAAGGAACTCGGCAAGGTCTATTCGGAAAAGCGCTTCCTGAAGCGACGCCGCGACGTGGCTGCGGCAGTCGACATCAACCTCACCCTTCGTCGTGGCGAAATCCTTGGTGTCGTCGGCGAATCCGGCTCCGGAAAATCGACACTCGCGCGCTGCGTGGTGCGCCTGCAGGATCCCACCAACGGCGAGGTCGTGATCTGCGGCGAAAACATCGCGGCCCTGCGCGGTCAGCCGCTGCAAACCATGCGCAAGCGTGTCCAGATGGTATTCCAGGACCCCTACCGGTCCCTGAACCCGCGATTGACGGTGGGCGATTCCATCACCGAAGGCCTGACCAATTTCGGCGTCAGCCGCGAGGCCGCTCTCGCAAAGGCCCGCGAGCTGGTGACGCTGGTCGGCCTGTCGCCGGACGTGCTGCAACGGTTCCCGCACCAGTTCTCCGGCGGACAGCGCCAGCGCCTGTGCATAGCCCGTGCTCTGGCACTCGAACCAGACGTGCTGGTTGCGGACGAAGCCGTCTCGGCGCTCGACGTGTCGGTGCAGGCGCAGGTTCTGGCGTTGCTCGACGACATCCGCGAAAAGACCGGAATCGGCGTGCTCTTCATCACGCATGATCTGCGGGTTGCGGCGCAAATCTGCGATACGATCATGGTGATGCAGGACGGGCGCATGGTCGAGTTCGGCCCGGCCGCCGATGTCCTGACCACCCCGCAGCAGGCCTATACGCGTGCCCTGCTCGACGCCGCGCCCGGCCGCCATTGGGACTTCCAGCATTTCCGCCCTCTCTGAGAGAAAACGCCATGCAGCAGACCTTCGACATCCTCATCCGCAACGCGACGATCATCGACGGCACCGGCGGCGAGCGCTTCGCCGGAGACATCGGCATCGCCGGAGACCGCATCACACGGATGGGCGACCTGCGCGACGCCAGGGGCGAACGCGAGATCGACGCCAATGGCCGCGTGGCCGCGCCCGGCTTCATCGACGCCCACACGCATGACGACCGCATCCTGCTGTCGGCCGGCGATATGACCGCCAAGGTCAGCCAGGGCGTGACAACGGTGGTGGGCGGCAATTGCGGCATCTCGCTCGCGCCGATGCCCCGCCCGGTCAAGCGCCCGGTCACGCCGCCGCTCGACCTGCTCGACGACAGCGGCGACTGGTATCGCTACCGCACCTTCGGGGACTACCTCGACGCGCTGCGCGAGCAGCCGGCAGCCACCAACTGCGCGATGCTGGTCGGGCACACGACGCTGCGCGCCATCACGATGGACGACCTGAGCCGCACGGCAACCGCCGCCGAAATCGCCGCCATGCAGGAGCATGTCGTCGAGGCGATGGAAGCCGGCGCGATCGGCGTCTCCACGGGCCTTGCCTATCCGCCTGCCAAGGCCGCGACCACCGAGGAGGTCATCGAGGTCTGCAGGCCGATGGCAAAGTATCGCGGCCTCTATTGCACCCACATGCGAGACGAGGGTGACCACTCCATGGACTCGCTGGACGAGTCGTTCCGCATTACCCGCGAAGTGGGCGTGCAGCTTCTCATCTCGCACCACAAGCTCGCCGGTGAGAAGAACCACGGCCGCTCGATCGAGACGCTGAAGCACATCGAGGCCCAGATGGCGCGGCAGCATGTCTGCCTCGACTGCTATCCCTACGCAGCCTCGTCGACGATCCTGACCGCCGACCATGCCAAGAGTTCTCCCAAGACGATCGTCACATGGTCGAAGGCTATGCCGCAGCACGCCGGCAAGGAACTCTCCGACATCATGAGCGAGATGGGCTGCGATCTCGACACGGCCGTCGAGCGGCTTTTGCCGGCGGGCGCGGTCTATTTCCGGATGAACGAGGAGGACGTGAAGCGCATCCTCAAATTCGATCCGACGATGATCGGCTCCGACGGCCTGCCGCACGACGAGTTGCCGCACCCGCGCCTGTGGGGCACCTTCCCGCGCGTACTCGGCCACTACAGCCGCGACCTCGGCCTGTTCCCGCTCGAAACGGCCGTTCACAAGATGACCGGACTGACAGCGCTGGAGTTCGGCCTGAAAGATCGCGGCGTCCTGCGCGAGGGCGCTTTCGCCGACGTGACGCTGTTCGATCCGGAGACGGTGATCGACCGCGCGACCTTCGAAAAGCCCATCGCGCTATCCGCGGGCATCGACACCGTGTTGGTCAACGGCAACATCGTCTGGCGCGATGGCAAGTCGACCGGTGCGCGACCGGGCCGGGTGCTGCGGCGCGAAGCAGATTGAGCCCAGCGGCAGCGCACGGCTTGCAGGGCAATTAGGAGGGACCATTCTGATGTTTGCGCGAAATATCGTCACCTGCGTCGACCATCATCATGGGCAGGCGTCGCGAACCATCCTGTCGGGCTATCCCGCCATCCGCGGCGCAACCATGCGTGAAAAGGCGGACTACTACATCGCGAACATGTCCTGGCTGCATGAATCGATGCTGCGTGAACCGCGCGGCCATCGCAACATGCTGGGCGCCGTGCTCACCGATCCCGTCAGCGGCGATGCCGCCTACGGCGTCATCTTCCTGCATCCTTCGGGCATGTTCGACGGGTGCGGCGACAGCACGTTCGCCACCGCCGCAGCCTTGATCGAGCTGGGCATGGTTCCCGCAACCGAGCCGGTAACGCGGTTTTCGCTCGATACGGTGCTGGGTCCGCTCGAGATCGAAGCCGACGTCAGGGACGGCATCGTTCGCGAAGTGCGTTTCCGCAACGTGCCTTCCTACCATGTCGGCGACTTCGAGGTTGCGTTGCCGGACGGCCGCACCGTCGGCATCGAGATAGCATTCGGCGGACTGTTCTACGGCTTCGTCGACGCCGCATCGGCCGGCATCGAGCTTTCTCAGAAGGTCGAGCGGGAGATCGTCAGCACCGCGCAGGCGCTGTGGGAAGCGATCGGCGAAAAGACCGCTCTGGCCGATCCCGCCACCGGCAAGTCGGTGCCTGTGGACCTGTTCACCTTCGTGCAGCGGCAGGAGGCCGATCGCGGCAGTAGCTATCTGGCCGCTAACGTCTACCGTCCCGGCCGGATGGGCCGCACGCCGTCCGGCACCGGCAGCAGCGCCCATCTGGCCCTCCGCGTCGCCAAGGGCGTTCACGACCCGGACGAGCCTTTCGTGCAGCACAGCTTGCTGGGCACACACTTCACCGGCACGGCCACACGCTCGAAGCTGCCAAACGGTCATGCCTGCGTCGTGCCGAGCATCGGCACCAAATCCTTCATGATGGGCATGAACCAGTTCGTGATCGATCCGGCGGACCCCTTCGCCCACGGTTTCATCGTCGAGTCCTGACGCCGACTTCATTGTCGGAGGCGTTTCTTCATTCCCATGCAGGGGTCGCCCATGTGTCATCTCAAGCGTTTGGTCGATGGAAATCGGCCAGACGACCTGAGGCCGTAAATTTCGATCAGCCCCCGATTGCTTTCGCGCCAGAACCATGTCGATATATTCACGTAGAAATAACGGAGGGTTTCATGTTTCGCGAATTTCGTGTTCGACTTGCCGGCAGCCTGTTGCTGGCTATTGGCCTGTTCTCCACAACTGCCAGCGCTCAGGAAGACGCCCCCGTGATCGCGGCAGCGGCAAACCTCCAGTTCGCCATCGAAGAGATCGCGAAAAGCTTTGCAGCCGATACGGGCAAGGAAGTGCGCCTTTCGATGGGGTCCACTGGTAATATCGCCCGCCAGATTCGTCAGGGCGCTCCATTCGAACTTTTCCTTGCAGCCGACGAGAAGACGCTGCTGGATCTGGCAGCGGACGGCCTGACGCGTGACGAGGGGACGGTATATGCCGTCGGACGTATCGTTGTGATCACGCCGAATGGATCCAAGCTGGCCGCGGATGGCAGCCTCGGCTCGCTGAAGGAGGCACTGGCGGGAGGTACGCTGGGACGCTTCGCGATCGCCAATCCCGAGCATGCGCCCTTTGGCGTTGCCGCGCGCGAAGCCTTGACCCACGAAGGTTTGTGGGACGCCATCCAGCCGCACATCGTGCTAGGCGAGAATGTCAGCCAGGCCACGCAGTTTGCGCTATCGGGCAACACAGACGGCGGCATCATTGCGTATTCGCTTGCGCTCGCACCAAGCAACAGGGAGCGCGGCACCTTCGAACTTGTTCCGGAGGAATGGCATGAGCCCTTGCGCCAGCGCATGGCCTTGCTCAAGAATGCAGGTCCGGTAGCGGAGGCATTCTACGAATATATGGACCAACCGACTGCACGCGAAATCCTGGAACGCTACGGCTTCGCGCCGCCCAAGGGCCAGTAGCCAGTGGACTGGACAGCGCTTTGGCTGTCGCTTCGCCTGGCTGGCTGGACGGTCCTGATCCTGTTGCCGCTGTCGATCCTGCTGGGTCGATTGCTGGCCTATCGGAGGTTTCGCGGCAAAGGCCTCGCGGAAGCTCTGATCATGCTGCCGCTGGTGATGCCGCCAACTGTATTCGGCTTCTATCTGCTCGTCGCTTTCGGGGCGAACAGCCCGGTCGGCGGGATATGGCAATCGCTGGTCGGCCGGCAACTGGTCTTTTCCTTCGAGGGGCTGGTGCTGGCGTCAGTCGTGCTCAATCTCCCCTTTGCCATCCAGCCGGCCCAGCGTGGCTTCGAGGCAATTCCAACGGAAGTGCGGGAGGCGGCACAGTGCTGTGGCCTCTCCCCGCTTCGTTCGCTGTGGAAGGTCGAGCTTCCGCTTGCCTGGCCTGGCCTGCTGACGGCCATGGTGCTGACCTTCGCGCACACGCTCGGCGAGTTCGGCGTCGTGCTTATGGTCGGCGGCTCCATTCCCGGCGAAACCAAGACGATCGCGATCGCCATCTACGACCGGGTCCAGGCCTTCGACGATCAGTCTGCCGCCATCATGTCGGCAGTGCTGCTGGCGATTTCGCTCGCCACCATCTCGCTCACCTTCTGGCTTTCGGCGCGTGTCGGGCGGAGGCTCGGCTGATGGCGCTGGAAATGTCAGCGAAAGCGGCAGGGCCGATCCCTCTGGATGTTTCCTTTCGTGTGGCACCCGGCGAACTGATGGCGCTTGTCGGCCATTCAGGGTCCGGCAAGACCACGATCCTGCGCTCGATCGCAGGCTTGTGGACGCCCGCGCACGCAAGCATCTCGGTCGGCGGCGAGCCATGGCTGGACACGGAAACCGGTGTCGATCTTCCCGCACATCGCAGGCGCGTCGGCATCGTCTTCCAGTCCTATGCACTCTTTCCGCACATGAGCGCCCTCGCAAACGTTGTGGCGGCGATGGGCCATGTCCCGCGGCGGGATAAGGTCGACAAGGCAATGGAACTGCTGTCGCTGGTAAACCTTCCCGGCCTGGAGCATCGCAAGCCGGCCGCGTTGTCCGGCGGCCAGCAACAACGTGTGGCGCTTGCCCGCGCGCTGGCGCGCGAACCGGCGGCTCTGCTGCTCGACGAGCCCTTTTCGGCCGTCGACCGCGCGACACGCCAGATTCTCTACCGGGAACTGCGCGCGCTGCGCTCGCATCTCAGGATGCCGACCGTGCTCGTGACGCACGACCTGGAAGAGGCCCGCGAACTCGCCGACCGTATCGTCGTGATCGAGCATGGCCGCCTTGTGCGAACCGGCACCACAGCGGAGATCATGTTCGACCCGGCGGCATTGCGCGCGATGGGCCTGCGCGATCTCGTTTCCGTGCTGCCGGCATCGGTGGAAGCGCATGAGCATGACGGCCTCACGCGGCTTTCCACGCCGGCGGGCCAGATCTGGCTGCCCGGGCTGGATGCAAGCCCCGGCGCGCGTGTTCAGGTTCGCATCCACGCGCACGAAGTCATCGTTGCGCGCCAGCGCCCGCAGGAAATCTCGGCGCTCAATGTGTTGCCTGCCGTCGTGAAGGGGTTGGCCGAGGGCGACGGTCCAGGGGCAGTGGTGCGGCTCGACCTTGCCGGCCACGAGCTGCTGGCCCGCATTACGGCCCGGTCGGTCCACGCACTGTCGCTCGAAGAAGGAGCGCCCTGCTTCGCCATCGTGAAATCAATGGCGGTGGCGCGCGACGACGTGCAGCACGATGCGTCGTAGGGGACGGCAGAGACTTCAGAAAGTCTGATTGTACGGTCCGACCTGGGGATGGCGGCGCAGGACCATATCCACCGCGTCGAACATGGCCCGCCTGCGCTCGCCAGAGACGGGGCTTTCCACGACCACGACGATCTCCGGCTTGTTGGACGAAGCCCGGACAAGCCCCCAGGTGCCATCGTCGAGCACGATGCGAATGCCGTTGACGGTGATCAGTTCGCGCACCGAACCGCCGCCGATCATCTCGCCGTTGCGCGCAGCATCTCCGACCTGCCGGCTGACGGCACTGACGACATCGTATTTCTCGCCGTCGTCGCAATGCGCAGACATGGTCGGCGTTCCGTAGGTGACGGGCAGCTCGTCATAGAGGCGAGAAAGGCTTGGCGCGCCCTCGCGGTCGAGCATCCGGCAGACGGCAATCGCGGTCATAAGCCCGTCGTCGTACCCGCGACCGATCGGCTCCCCGAAGAAGAAGTGGCCGGATTTCTCGAAAGCGGCGATGGCGCCTGTTTCGCTCATCCGCCGCTTGATATGCGAATGGCCGGTCTTCCAGTATTCCGTCGCAGCGCGGTTCTCGCGCAACAGCGGATCCTCCTTGAACAGGCCCGTGGACTTCACATCGACGACGAAGCGCGAGCCGGGATGCTGCACGGCGATGTCGCGCGCAATCATCAGGCCGATCTTGTCGGCGAATATCTCCCGCCCCGTATCGTCGACAACACCGCAGCGGTCTCCATCTCCGTCAAAGCCGAATCCGAGATCTGCGCCACTGCGCAGCACCTCGTCGCGGATGGCATGCAGCATCTTCATGTCTTCGGGATTCGGGTTGTAGCGCGGGAAGCTGTGGTCGAGCTCGATATCGAGGGGAACGACCTCGCAGCCGATACGCTCAAGAAGCTCCGGGGCAAAGGCGCCCGCGGTACCGTTGCCGCATGCAGCCACCACCTTCAGGCGCCGCTTCAGCGTTATCCGTCCGGCAAGATCGTCAAGGTAGCGCTGCCGCATGCCCGATACGGCCACATATGCGCCTCCGGGCACCGGCTCTCCCGCGCCCGAAAGAACGATGTCGCGCAATGCGGACATCTCGTCGACGCCGAACGTCAGCGGCGGCTCGACGCCCATCTTGACGCCGGTCCAGCCATTCTCGTTATGCGATGCGGTCACCATCGCCACCGACGGCACGCCAAGCGCGAACTGCGCGAAATACGCCATCGGCGACAACGCCAGCCCGATGTCGTGCACGCGTATGCCAGCCGTGATCAGACCCAGCGTCAGCGCCTGCTTGACGGACTGTGAGTAGGAGCGGAAGTCGTGCCCGGTGACGATCTCGGGCGGCTTGCCCATGCGGCGCATGAGGGTGCCGAGACCGAGGCCCAGCGCCTGCAGGCCCGACAGGTTGATCTCCGGCTCGACATCCGAGCCCGGATAGCCGATCCACCAGCGCGCATCGTATTCGCGAAAGCCTGACGGCTTGACGAGGGGCATGGTCTCGAACGCGACGCTGTTGCGCTCCAGCCGATCTGCGGGCTTGCCGAACATGAGACCCTCCCCACCGCCAGCTGTTAGAAGACTACGGTTGCCTTGCGAATGTGAAACGCTTCCGCGTAGCGTTCGGGAGCACGACACTCCATCCCCCGCAACCGCGCAAGCCCGCGGAACGTTTCCTCGTCGAACCAGTCCTTCGAGCGTTGGGTCGCGAAGTGGCAGGACAGGAGATCGATCTTGCGATCCATCGCGTCCCTGCTGAGCGGCACATAGACATTTGGACGCCCGACGTCGCCGTCCCATTTCGGTATCTCGTATTCCAGGATGACCTGGTCACGAAACACGTTCCAGGTCAGCAGGCTGATCTCGCGATGATCCTGATGGGCGTCGTCGCGCGTATGCGTGAAGATCACGTCGGGCGCGACGGTATCGCGGATCTCGGTCATCCACTGCTTGATCGACATGCTCTGCGAAGGAAAATAGCTATCCTCGAAATTGCCGAAATGCGTGTGGCGCTCGACCTGGGGACCAAGAAACGCATTGGCTGACGCCTCGGCCTCGTCAGCGCGAATGCCGTTGGCGCTGCACACGCACCAGAAAACCCGCAAGGGCCGGTCGGCCGCTACCATGGAGATGAGCGTGCCTCCGAGCCCGATCTCTATGTCGTCGGAGTGCGCGCCGAGGCACAAAACGGTCAGCGGCTCGTTGCCGCGCGCGAGTTCCAGCGACCTCATGGCAGCGCGAGCTCGAGCTTTTTCGAGGCAGCCGGCGCAATCGTATGGCGCTTCCACGGCATCTCGCCGCGCTCGACCATCTCTTCCAGCGCCTGCCAGTCGCGCAGCGTGTCCATCGACCGCCAGAACCCCTCATGCTTGTAGGCCATGAGCTTGTCCTCCCGGATCAGCCGCTCGAACGGTTCCAGCACGAGTTCCTCGCCCTCGCGCATGTAGTCGAATATCTCGCGGCGGAAGAGGAAGTATCCGCCGTTGATCCAGATGTCGGACCGATCGGAAGTCCTGAATTCGACCACCCGGCCATCTTCCGCGATATCGGCCAGGTGATAGGTCAGCGGCGGACGAACGGCGAGGAAACAGGCAAGCTTGTCGCTGGCCTTGAAACGCCGGACCATGTCGTCGAGGTCGACATCGCACAATCCGTCGCTGTAATTGGCAAGAAACATGTCCTCGGTTTCGACCATCTCGCGCACCGCCCAGAGGCGCTCGCCGATCTTGCGCCAGATGCCGGTGTCAATCAGCGCGATACGCCAGTCGGTGGGAATATCGCCGAGATATTCAACCTGGCGTCCGCCAGCCGACACCACGCAGTCGGCAAAGGACTGCGGCCTCAGGTTGAGGAAGAAATCTTTGATGACGTTCGCCTTGTAGCCGAGACACAGGACGAAATCCTGGTGCCCGTAATCTGAATAGTACTGCATGACGTGATGGAGGATCGGCTGTTGGCCCAGCGGGATCATCGGCTTGGGCACGCCTTCCTTGTACTCGCGGATGCGGGTCCCGAGACCGCCGCAGAAAAGAACGACTTTCATCTTGCGAACTCCGTAGGCGATGCAATGCGGACGTTGGGGATCGGCACGACGAGCTTCGCGCCCCAGCCGGCGACATAGCTGAGCTGCTGCGCGATCTCGTGCCGCAGGTTCCACGGCAGGATCAGGATGTAATCTGGCCGCACCTCCTCGATAGCCTCGACCGGCAGGATCGGGATGTGCATGCCGGGCGTATAGCGACCATGCTTGTAGGGGTTGCGATCGACCGTGAAGCGCAAGAGGTCGGGACCGATGCCGCAATAGTTGAGCAAAGTGTTGCCCTTGCCGGGGGCGCCATAGCCGCACACGACCTTGCCTTCGCTCTGTGCCGTCAGCAGGAACGAGAGGATGTCACGCTTCGCTCGCTGCGCGCTGGCCGCAAACGAGGTGTAGGTTTCCATCCGGTCGAAACCGAGTTCGCGCTCCCGCGCCTCAAGTTCACCGACGGCTGGACCGACGTCGTGCGCCGAGTCCACATGCGCAAGATAGACACGCAGCGATCCGCCATGGGTCGGCAGCTTCTCGACATCGAACACCTTGAGGTGGTGGCGTCGCGCCATCTCCTGGATGGTCAGCAGCGAGAAATAGGAGAAATGCTCGTGGTAGATCGTATCGAACTGATTTTCGGCGATCAGCCGCTCGAGATGCGGAAACTCCAGGGTTACCGCCCCTTCCGGATTCAGCAGCAGCTTGATGCCGGCGACGAAATCATTGAGGTCGGGCACCTGCGCCAGCACATTGTTGCCGATGATGAGATCTGCACCGATGCCTTCCGCGATCAACTCTCGGGCGAGCCGCACGCCGAAGAAATCGACGCGGCTCGGAATGCCCTTGTCGATCGCGACCTGCGCGACATTGGCGGCCGGCTCGATACCAAGCACCGGTACACCCAGCGCGCCAAAGTGCTGGAGCAGATATCCGTCGTTGCTCGCCAGCTCGACGGCGAGGTGATTGCCACAAAGCCCGAGCCTGTCGGTGATGCTTTCGCAATAGGCCTTGGCATGCGCGACCCAGCTCGTCGAATAGGACGAGAAATAGGCATATTCGGTGAAGATCGCGTCCGGGCTGACATACTCCTTGAGCTGAACGAGGAAGCATTTGTCGCAAACCTGCACATGCAGCGGGTAATAGACTTCCGCTTCGTCGAGCTGCTGCGCCGTTCTGAAATCCTCGCAGGGCGGCGACATGCCGAGATCGACGAACGTTGCCGACAACGGCGACCCGCAGAGCCTGCAACTGGCGGCCGGATGAACCGACGAAACTCGATACGTGGTCTCCACCGCCTGATAATTCATTGCGTTTCTCCAGAGGTCGTTCTGCGGTTTTGGAAGAGACGGGCGACGTTCCCAATATGTGCCCGCCAAAGCCTGCCATGGACGATACGGGCCGGACTCCTTGAAGCCGAGACCGCAGAATGGGCAACCGCATCCCCCAATGGAGTAGGCTGGATAGGGTTGGGGCAGAACCGGCTCTGCCCTTGGCTGTGTGAGTTGCCGCGATACGCCGTTGGTAGCACCAACAGCGCCGGTATCAGCCAAAAGCGTATTTTGCATCGCGGACACGGAGAACCGATCATCGCCCCACAAAAAGAGCGTGGGCGAAATCATGAAATTCATCGAAACGCGGTTCAACGGCGCCTGGATCGTCGAACCAGAACCGTTCCGCGACGCGCGCGGCACCTTCACCCGGACATTTTGCTCAGAGGCGTTTGAGAGCCGCGGGCTCGAACACCGCTTCGTGCAGCACAACCATTCCTACTCCGTGAAGAAGGGCACGCTGCGCGGCCTGCACTTCCAGCGGGAGCCACATGCCGAAACGAAGCTCGTCTCGTGCATCAACGGGGCCGTGCTCGATGTCATCGTCGACATGCGTCCAGACTCCAGCACCAGATGGCAATGGCTCGCGGTTGAGCTTTCCGCCGCAAACCGCCGGCTCCTCTATGTGCCGAAGGGCTTCGCACAGGGCTTCATCACGCTCGCAGACCATTGTCTGGTCAACTACCTGATGTCCACCTACTACGTGCCGGATGCGGCGTGTGGCCTTCGGTTCGACGATCCCTTCCTCGGCATCGAATGGCCTGCCCGGCCGACGACCCTTTCGGACCGGGACCGCGCATGGCCTCTCCTCGAAATGACGGAAGCCTGACGGGAATCTAGCCCGGCCGCAGCAGATCGTGCTCGCGCAACCTGCGCGCTGCTTCGATGATCTGCGAAAACGGCAGGCCCGAACGCTCGGCTATGTCGACCAGCGAGTGCCGACCATCCGCCAGGTTCAGCACCCACAACATCGGCATGGTGGAATGGCCGCCCGAGGAGGGGCCGCCGACCGACGCGTAGAGCCCCCGCCGCCCCAGTTGTGGCTCGCCCTTCGGGTTAAGGCTGACCGGAACCCAATCTTCCTCGAGAATATCGATCGCATCGGCGACGATGCGATAGGACCGCGCCAGATGTTCGGGACGTATGAAGTCCAGATTGTCGGCCGACGTATGGTATTCGGGAAAGGTACCGAAAGCGCTGTTCTGGAAGAGGCCGAACGGCATGTCGAAGCCCGGCGAACAGAACTGGCGCTCGTCATATCCATAGGGCGAGAACGGCACCGAGCGCGCTCCATCACCTTCACCGGAGAGTATGTGCGTCATGACGCGGTCGATGGTTGCGTCGTCCCGCCGGCTGCGCTTGTAGGTCAGTCCGCCTCCGTCGCCGACGCAGGAAACGGCCATACCATGCTTCACCCTGTCGACCCGGTCCTCGTTCGCCGACAGCCATGCCAGCGGGCCAAGCGTGCCCGGCGCGAAGAGAAAGCGGTATGTGTAGCGCGTTTCGCGGCCACGCATCGCGCGTGCCACGCTGGCCAGCAACGCCATGCCCGAGCAGTTGTCGTTGGCAAGCGACGGATGGCAGATGTGCGTTGTCAGCAGGACCTCGTCTTCGGTACGTCCGCGATGGACATATTCTCCATAGTCGAGCTGGCCTTCCTTGAGCTCGGAATCGATACAGACCTCATAGACCGCGTCCGGGAGGGACATGAGCTTGTTGTGGCTCATGCAGAAGCCCCAGCTTCGGCCGTAATAGGAGGTTCGATATGGAATGAGGTCCGGCTGATCCGGTAGCGTGAAAACATGGCGTTTCAGTTCGGCCAGATCGATCAGGCGGCGGATCGGCATGCTGTAGCCGACCACATGCAGATTGGACGCGGCGAAGTCCAGGACGCGTCTTCCGTCGGGCGCCTTGATGAACGCATCCCTGATCGTCCACTCCGGAGGCACGACCCAATCAAAGAGCGGGGTACCGGTCGCGACAGCACGGCGCTGCAGTTCGACGGTTCGCGACAGAATATCGAGCGTATCCCGCAACCCCTGCCCTGTCAGGCTGCGGCAGATCGGGAACAGGGCACTCGCAAGGTCGTATATGGCTTGACCGACGTCGGTCTCGCCGGCGTCGGTCAAGGCTGGATCGGGTGCGCGTACGTCCATTGCCGCGACGGTCAACCGACAAGTGAAAGCGTCTTGTCGACCCTGGCCCCTCCGGTATGGCGCAGCTCGCTGTCGATGACGCCGTCCTGCATCAGCTGCTTGATATGGGCGATACGCTGGAAGCGCGGTCCTTCGAAATCGTCGCGCGACACGCCGGACTGCGAGAAAGCGGCGTAGAGTTCTCTGGCGCCGGCTTCCGCGTCCCATTGCGGCCGCGCGGCCGGCAATATCCGTGCAAGCTTCTCGAAGCTGACGCGATAGGACCGTGTGTCCGGCCCGGCGCCTTCGGCATAGTCCACTCGGCAGCCCGGCACCACGCTTGCGACGATCTCGGCGATCTCGCTGATCCGGTAGTTGTGGGCCGTGGTGCCGACGTTGAACGCCTGGGCATGAACCAGCTCCTGAGGCGCGACGAGCCCGGCCGCGAATGCACGGGCGATGTCCTGCGCATGAACGATCGGTCGCCAGGGAGTGCCGTCGGATTTCAGGAAGATGCTGCCGTCCGCGACGGCGCCCGCCACGAGATTGTTGAGCACGATGTCGAAGCGAATGCGAGGTGACATGCCATAGGCGGTCGCCGGCCGGAAGAACACCGGGCAAAAGTCGGAATCGGCCAGCTTGATGATGTCGCGCTCGGCAAGAACCTTGGACCAGCCGTACGGCGTCACCGGACGAAGCGTGCCAGTCTCGTCGATCAGTTCGGCTGTGGACTGGCCGTAGTTGCTGCACGACGACGCGAACAGGAAACGGCGCACGCCCGCTTCCTTCGCCATGCGCGCCACATGCACGCTGCCTCTGTGATTGATGTCGTAGGTAACGTTGGGATTGAGGTTGCTCAAGGGATCGTTGGACAGCGCCGCCAGATGGATCACCGCGTCCTGCCCTGCGAAATCCTCGGGGGCGGCATCGCGGACGTCCTTGCGGATATGCGGAACGGAAGCCTGCGCACCGCCTTCGTCATACGTGCATCGTTCGTAGAGGTCGGAGTCTAGTCCTGTGACCGTATGCCCTGCCCTGAGCAGGTGCGGTACCATCACGGATCCAAGATAGCCCTTATGGCCGGTAACAAGCACACGCATTGCATACATCCGTTTTCAGCGTTTCGGTTGCTGCAAGGCTAGCCTCTTCCGCCGCCGCGCAACGAGGTCGCCGAAAGGATGAATACGGCGGGTGTTGGTGGTCAGGTATCAGCCGATGGGAGGTCTACTGACCGTTGGTTGGCGCTCCGCATGCGTGCCAAGGATGAGTTTGCCACTTCGACAGGGTCTTCGAACTGGGCGCATCGTCATGAGACATTTCTCCCGGGCAAAAGACGATGACAACGCCACCTCCGCTCACCCTGCAACAGAGGTTCTGGGATAGCTGGGCCGCCATTTCAGGCGACAAGGGATACGAGGAAATATCGGCTCGTCAGGCGAAAATCATCTGTGATTGGCTGTCGACTGTTGACGTTCCGGACATGAAGCTGCTGGAGGTCGGCTGCGGCACCGGTTGGTTTTGCCCGCGGCTCGCAGCGTTCGGCAGCGTCACGGCGACCGATCTCTCGCCGACGCAGATCGAAACCGCTCGCGCCCTGTTTCCCCAGGTCCAGTTCCTCGCCGGAGACTTCATGACCTTGGAACTGGAGCCGGAACAGTTCGACGTTGTCGTCACTCTCGAAGTGCTTGCACACGTTGCCGACCAGCAGGCTTTTGTCGAACGCATCGCAAAGCTGCTCAAGCCTAGCGGCTTGTTGATGCTCGCCACGCAGAACCGTCCCGTACTGGAGCGTTTCAACCGTATCGAACCACCGGGGCCGGGGCAGATCAGACGATGGGTCGACGCCCGTGAACTGGCCGGCCTGCTCTCCCGCTCCTTCCGCGTCCTTGAGCTGAAGTCCGTGACACCGAGGGCCAATCGAGGTTTTCTGCGCCTGCTGAACTCGCGCAAGGTCAACTATCCGATCAGGGCTCTCTTCGGCGACAGGTTCGAAAATCTCAAGGAACGCCTGGGGCTTGGCTGGACGCTTGTGGCGCTTGCGCGGAAGGTTTCGCCCTAGAGCTATTCTCCGGCTGAAACGAGCAGAACCCAGTCCGCGAAGCCTGCCCGGTTTTGCTGTGCGGGTGGCGCTACAGTGACAGGCTTTCCCTGCTCTGCCGAAACCTCGAGCGGCGGCGCCATGATCCCGGCCGAGGGGTCGTACCAGCGTATGCTCAGCCGGCCAGTGCCGAGCGCAACGGGATCGATCTCAACGGCCATTGGCGCCACGAGATAGGAAACCGACCAGCTTCGGTCCCCGGCGACCGCCGTCATCAGTCGGCCTCCCTCTGCCCGGACCGGTCCATCGACAGAGGCGGGCGCCAGCGTCCACCACTCGATCCCGTCGAAGAGCGTTTTCAGGTGCGTCATGCTCTGCGCGCCGCGGCTCGCGAGTGCCTCGCGCCACGTCTCTTCGACGGAGTAGATTCCGGGTCCGCTGAAATGCCATATGGGGTTGTTGCCGAACACCTGTCCCGCCGCGCCGCCGAGAAGAGCGCCATAGGCGATTTCGCGCAGCGATTGCTCCGTCGAGTCGTGCTCCCCTTCGTAGAACCCCTCCAGCAGCAGTAGAGGCCGGCCCAGTTCCATCTGGTATCGTTCGAGGACTTGGCGATGGACATCGGAGTAGGAATAGATCGTCTCGATATCCATCCAGTCGGCTTTCGGCCAGACCTGTGCCGGGATCGAGTCGGGTCCTGCGTGGGCGGCCGCCAGAGCCGTATCGCCGCCGGCGCGCAGGCCATTAATCACAGCCTCGACGATTGACGGATCGATCGGGTCGTAGTCGCCGCCGTGCAGCCATATGATGTTGTCGAGCCCACGAAAGTGCTCGGCCAGATATCGGCCGTACGCCTCGAGCTTCTGCGTGCCGGCAGCCTGCATCTGCGTATACCAGCCTTCCTCGCCGCCCCCGAAGCCGAGATAGGCTGGCGTCAGCAGCACGACGAATCCCTCCTCCCGCGCACGTGACAAGACCCATCGCGCATGATCGAAATACGCCTCGTTCGGCTCGAAGGGCCGTCCCTCGGCAAACGGGCGCGCGCGATAGGCGTTGGCAGGAGCGTTGCTGGCGAATTTGTGCTCGATAAGCGACACGACAAGCGTATTGAAGCCACGCGAGCGACGGTCGGCGAGATAGACGTCGACCTCATCCTTCGTCAGTTCAGCGATCAGCGACCAGGCGGTATCGCCGTGTGGAAGGAAAGGACGATTATCTGCATCGACGAGATAATTCCTTTCATCGCTGATCCGAAGCGGGAAAGCGGTCGCATAGGCGGTGGAAGCCGTCGTGAGCAACAAGAGCGCCATGAGAACTGTACGGAGGGTCGCCAGCATCCCGTTATCTGGCGGCGGCCAGTTGCTTGGGCTCCGCTGTCGCACCACCGTTGAACGCTCTGAAAACCACCTGCGACGGCCGACCGACAAGGTGGCGCTCGACGCCATCCTCAAGCGCCCGCGCGTAGATCTCTAAAGCGGCATCGACGGCTGACACCGTCTCGTCTATTTCCGCGTCGCCGTGCGTGTAGCTGACAACGAAGGACGGCGCCAGCACGCCGCGGCGGATGATTTCCTGGAGGAACAGGGTGCGAAAGGCCTGGGAAGGCCGGCCCGATCCGTCAAGCGTGCTGAATGCCAGGCAACAGTCGCGTCCCACGGCGGAAAAGTGATCCGCCACCCCACGCTTCTTCGCTGCCTGTGTCACCCCCTCCCGCAGCCGCCTGCCCTGGCGGTAGAGATGTTCGACGACCGGTTCTTCCTCATAGGCCTTCATGGTCGCGATCGCCGCCGCCAACGCATGCGTCTCTGCACCGTGGGTGGTCGAAAGCAGGAACACCCGTGGCCGGTCGACATGGTCTAGCCCGCCCAGCCGCATGATCTCGCGCCGTCCCGCAAGCGCTGAAATGGAAAAGCCGTTGCCGAGCGCCTTGCCGAAACACGAAAGGTCCGGAACGATACCGTACAGCGTCTGCGCGCCGCCTTCGTGCCAGCGGAACCCCGTTATCATCTCGTCAAGGATCAGCAGCGCGCCGTTGTCCCGGCAGACACGCTGCACCTCATGCAGATAGCCGGCCGGCGGGTCATCCCCCCGCGAGGGCTCCATGATCACCGCCGCGATCCGGCCGGGATAGAGCGCAAACAGGGCCTCCACGCTTGAGGCATCGCCGTAACGGAAAGTCACGGTCAGACGTCTGACGGCTTCGGGAATGCCGGCGTTCATCGGCGTGGTGCCGATGAACCAGTCGTCGGTGGAGAAGAACGGATGATCGGCACAGCACGCGACCATGTCACGCCCGGTGTAGGCTCTGGCCAGCCGCACAGCCGCGGAGGTGGCATCCGATCCGTCCTTGCAGAACTTGACCATCTCGGCGCCCTTGACCGTGTCCAGAAACGACTGGGCACATTCGGCTTCGAGCCGGTGCGGCCTCGTGAAATTCGCTCCATCGCGCATCGCCCGAGCGGCGGCATCGATGACCGGAGCGTAGGCGTGGCCGAGACCCACGGCACGGTTGCCCATGCCGTACTCGATGTAGCGGTTGCCATCCACATCCCAGACGTGACAGCCTTCGCCACGGGCGATGAAACCGGGCGACAGCACGGGGTACTGGTCGTCTCCCTTGGCATAGGTGTGGGCACCGCCGGGAATGAGTTCCGCGGCACGGCTGCGAAGCGCGTCGGATCGCGTGAAGTCGGTGATCATCTAGGCTGCATCCCTCGACGGATTTCGGTACCAACGTTCGCGCGCGACCCGCAGCCAGTTTTTCACTGGCGCGGGCAGGTAGGTTCGCAGGCCGGCCCGAAGGCCCAGCGGCGTCGCCCATTCGTCCATCGGCAGCGGCAGCGCGATCGTGGGGCGCTGCTGCACCATGTCTGCGATGAGACGTGCATAGCTTCCAGCCATGCGCTTGAGGCCGAATTTCTCCTCAACGCGGTGCCGCGCGTCGACAGACATCACCGCGAGCCGCTGCGGATTGCGCGCAAGCTCGTCGATGCTGCGCGCCGCTGCGCGCCAGTCGCCGATGGGAAACAGAATGCCCGACACGTCGTTTTCCGCGATCGTATCGGTGACACCGAAAATATCGGACACAACGGGCACGCAGCCTGCCGCCATGGCCTCCAGCAACGTCAGGCCAAAGCCCTCGAAGCGCGACGGCATCAGCAGCACATCATGCGAAGCGAGCGTTTCTGGAACCTGGTCCGGCGACACCGCGCCGAGGAAAGTGGTTCTGGCGGCATGGGGTTCGAGCCGCTTTTTCAGCGCTTCGAGGTCCGGCCCGTCGCCGGCCACCGTCAGTGTCACCGGCTCGGTCATCGTCGCCATGATCTCGGGAAGCCAGAAGACCCCCTTGGATGCGTCTTCCACACGCCCGAGATAGAGAACCTTCAGCGGCGCTCCGGGCTCACGATGGCGGTTTGCGGCCGGAAGCGCCTCAACCTCCATCGCGTTTGGAATCGCGAAAGTGCGCGAGACAGGAAAACCGTGGCGGACAATCAGGTCGCGTCGGCAACGCTGCGAAACACCGACCGTGGCATGGACATGGTCGCGCAGCGCGCGGGCTGCCGCGTATGTGCCGGGCGTGATGTTGTGGACGATCATGATGCGCAGCATCTTGGCAGGCAGATAGCGCGCGAGGTTCATCTGCACGCGATCGGCAAGCACATTGACGAACACCCCATCGAATCCGCGCTCATGCAGGGCGGCCATGATGGCCTCGGCCTGCTGCTTCTCGCTGTTGCAGCTCTCGGTGTGGAGGAGCACGCCGTTTTCCGACGTATCCGTCCAGGCGACGGCTTCGCGCGCATCATGCGACAGGCCCACCCATTGGACGTCGATGCCATGGGCCAGCAGCCCCTTCCGAAGTTGCCGGAAGACAGTGTATGTGCCGCCCAGATGCGGCTTGACGAAATATGCGAGTTTCACGAGGTCACCGTCGGTTTTCCATCGCCGGGACGCACAGCGCCGCCTGAATCCGTTCCATGCTAGGCGAAACGCCCCGGCTCGATAGTCCGGCATTGGTGCAAACAGGCCCTACCCCTTTGTGTTGAGAACGTGTGCTTGCGGATTAGGCGCGGTGCATTGGTGTGTCGGGCCCGCATCCCTGTGTCTGGCGTTTTTTGAACCACCTTCGAAATGTCAACTGGCACGGCGCAGGCAGCGCGGCACTATGGATGGCCGGCCATCAAGAGCCAAGGCGTGCCACGAGGGGTGGGCATGAAGATTGTGTTGTTCGGGCAGTTCGGCTGCGGAAACACTGGCAATGACGGATCACTGAAAGCGATGGCGGACCTGTTGCGCGATGCGCGTCCGAACGCCGAGATCGTCTGCGCGTGTCCGAACCCGGCCGTTGTAGAAGCAGATCTCGGCATCCCTGCCATCGCGACGTCGCGTCCGGCCATGACCGGCAGGATCGGGGCGTTTGTCGACCGGATGTTGTTCCGGCTTCCCGGCCGGGTTGTACGTCTGATGGATCCGATCCGACAGCTTAGGAAAGCAGATCTGATGCTGGTCCCCGGAACGGGATTTCTGGACGATTTCCAGGAAGTTCCCCGAGGGTGGCCGCTGATGATATTGCGCTGGTCCCTGGCCGCCCGCCTGGTCGGTGCCCGCCTGGCATTCGTCGGCATCGGAGCGGGCCCCATCCGACATCCGATGAGCCGTTTCTTCATGACCATGGCCGCAAGGCTGTGTCACTTCCGTTCCTACAGGGATACGCCGTCGCGCGACTTCATGGCGGAACTGGGGATCGGCCGCGGCACGGACCAGGTTTGCCCTGACGTCGCCTTCGCGCTAACGCCGCCCCCGGACAGGCTGCGCCCCGTGCGGCCGTCGCTGGCCGTCGGGGTCGGCGTCATGTCCTATTCGGGCTGGGTCAATCGCAATCCCGATTCCGAGGAGATCTATGATCTCTACATAAGCAAGATCGTTTCCTTTGTCGGATGGCTGCTGGAGAAGGGGCACGATGTGCGGCTCCTGACAGGCGACATCATGGATCAGCGAGCGGTCTGGCATGCACTTGAGCGCCTCCAGGCAACGGTTGCGCCGGAGCTGTCCGCCGCGCTTGTCGTCGAGCCTACAACGACCCTGATCGAGTTGATGAGGCAGATCGCGCTGACCGACATCGTGGTTGCCAGCAGGTTTCACAACATCGTCTGCGCCATCAAGTTGAGAAGACCATTGATCTCGCTCGGCTATGCGGAAAAGAACGAAGCGCTGCTGCGCCAGATCGGCCTTTACGGCTTCTCGCAGCATATCGAACATTTCGATCCCGAATTGCTGAAGGACCAGTTCCTCCGGGCGTCGGCCGAGCGTGTCGAGATCGCCGACCGCATGGCCGTCGCCACCACCAATTACACCCAGCGACTGGTAGCCCAGAGAGACGCGGTGCTTGAGTTGCTGCCGTCCTGTCCCGAGCACGAAGGCGAGCTCGCGCCGCGCGCGCCCTCGCCTCGCTAGTCAGCCGATCAACTGCGCACCGATTGGGCGCCGCCACCCGTCACGGACCGCAATGTCGCGACGATGCGGTCCATCGCATCGCCTCTGGCCAACAGGCTTCCCAGTGGCGGCACCACCGCGAACGAAGGACGCCGGCTCAAGGCGAAACGGATCAGATCCGACACGCCTGGCTCCCGCCGAACAAGGTGAGAAACGGCACACCAATAAGCCCGTGCTGCGAGGCTGTTCACTGCCAGCCCCTTGAGCCGTTTCGCTTGGGCCAGGGACGCGCCCGGACCAGCGAAAAACACGTTGAATGCCCGTTCCATCTCGACATTCCACATGTGCACGTCGCGAACTGCGGACGACTTGTTTTCGCCGTGGATGCGGGAAATGACCTGCGTGGCGTCGACCCGGGCGACATCGCCGATCGCAGCGAACCGCATCCAAAGCTCAACATCGTCGGTATGGGTCAGTTCGGCGCGATAGTGCCCGGCACGCTTTTGCGCGCTCGTCCGCACGACGACCGCCGGCCCGGCGACGGGATTGCGGCCGGTTCGGCAGAACTCTTCAAGGAAGTCCCCGCCGGCGATGACCTGATAGCCCTGCTTCAGCATCTCCGGTTCTGCAGCCGGATTGTCACCACTCATGACGAACCGCGTGTGTCCGTAAACGAGGTTCACGTTAGAGTGCCGCTCCATGATCTCTATCGCGCGCGCCAGCGCGCCTGGGGTAAAGAGGTCGTCGGCGCACAGAACGGCAAAATAGTCCGATCCCGCCCAGTCTATTCCCTCGTTGAAGGAGGAGGTCGATCCGAGGTTCCTAGTGCGGGCACGAACCTCGATCCGCGAATCCTCACGCGCATGGCGGCGAGCGATTTCGACGCTGCCGTCGGTCGACGCATTGTCGATGACGAGCACCCGCATCGCAGGTGCGCCATACGACCGGATGCAGTCCAGGCACTCGTCGAGATAGCGGGCGTAATTGTAGCTGGGGACAAGAATGTCGATGCTGGCCATCGTTCCGCTCATGCCTGTCCGGTGCCTTGAAGCACACCGTGTTCGTCTGCCGCGTTCCCGGGCTCTTTGCGACGCTGTCCGACCCACTGATGCCATCGCAGGAGATTGAGCATTTCGGTAAGCACGGGGTGCCGGGTCAGGATCACCGCTGCAAGCCAGCCGCAGAATGCCAACGCGAGGATCACGACAAACTCGGCGACGCTGAAGTCGAGGTTGCGCTCAAACCACCAGGCAAAGCCCAACGGGCCCGCCATCGCCGCCGCGGTCACGATGGCACTGCTGCCTATCGCTCTGGCAAGGTCGAGCCACGAGAACCAGACGGCCTTGCGCGCATAATGAAGCGCGATGACCATCTGCAGCGGCAATGCCACGAATTGGCTCCAGGCCATCGCCTTGAGGCCGAACACACTTGCGCTGCAAAGAATCGCGGCGGCAGCCACCTTGGCCACGAAGTTCGAGACGAACGCCGTCTTGTTCTTGCCGGTCGCCATCAGCAGCGGGTGCGTGAGTATCACCGGGAAAAAGAAGATGCCCGCTACCGCGACGATCCGCACCAGCGGCACGATTTCCATCCAGGCGGGTCCGAGGATGAGATTGACGACCGGGCGCGCCAGCAGCGCCAGCAACAGCAGGGCGGGCCAGTAGATAACGCAAATCAGCCTCAGCGCATGCAGATATGCACTCCTGACATCGCGCCCGTTGCGCACGCCGTCGGCAAGCGCGGGAAAGGCGATCGAGAATACGGACGACAGCAGCATCTTGTCGGGGATGCCCGAGATTGCGTTCATGCGACTGTACAACCCGACGTCCGACATAGGCATGAAACGGCCGAGGACGAGCTGCGGGATCGCCTCATAGATCTTGTCCACGATACCGGCCGCGCCGCGAAACCGGCCAAAGTCCAGAACCACCCGCCAGGAGGCAAGCGTGGGCTTCGTCGGTAGGGCGTCCGGATGGATCAAGCTCGTCATGAGCGTCGTTGCCAGTGCAGCAACGAGGTTGCCCCATGCGTAGCTCATGAAGCCGTAACCCATCGCGGCGAGACTGATGGTGGTAACAGCCATCGCCACGATCGCCGCGACGCGTATCCGCGCCGTATTGCCGAAATCGAGTTCGCGATGCAGCAGCGCTATGGCCGGATAGGAAATGGTGTCGATCAGGGTCGCAAGGATCATGACAGCGAGAAAAAGTTGCAGCCCTTCCTCGCCATAGAACCGCGACAACACAGGTGCTGCCAGCATCAGGCTGGCACCCAGCACCAGGCACGCGCAGATCAGTATGGTCCCGGAACTCTGCACCTCCGTCGCGACCACGGCCGGCCGTTGCACGAGGAACTCGGCGGTGACGAATTCCCGCAACGAGAAGGTGATGACGCACACACCCAGGCCGACGACCGCAATGCCGATCTCGGCTGGTGTCAACAGCCGCGACAGAGTTGCTACAAGTACGAAATTGACGATCAGCGACAGATATTGCTCAACTGAAGCCATTACAAAGGCGCGTCGAACGCGTGTCATTACCCCTCCTGCCCGGCCGTAAGTCGCCGCCCGTCGTGGTCCATGCGAGACGGCCCCTATCCGGAGCTGTCTAGGACGGAAAGCCGGTTATGCCTGAGACGCATTGCATCGACGATGCGACCGGCCTCCGTCCATTGTGATTGCGATGCATCAGCGCCAGCCTGGCGCAGTGCATTCGCTGCGTCCTTCAGCAAGCCCTGCACGCCATCGTGATCGATTTTGCCTGTCTCCTCCAATTCGAGCAGCAGAGACTGGCAGATGTACAGGGCAGCCAAACTCAATGATCGTGTCTCGGAACTGCTGATGACCACATCCATTTCGGTCCTACTCCACACGATCTTGCCGATGCCGATCAGGCTATCGGAAAGACAATGACCGATAATCCGCCCATGACGATGCTGGCATTGAGCGGGAGCGAAATCGCTTTGACCGATTTGTCCCTCTGCGCCATCCGATAGACATCCGCCTAAGCCTTTGGTGGCATGCGCAGAGTCTGCGCGCAGGTGAATTCAACCGCAAATGGCGCGAAACTGCGCTCCAGCGGGCCAAGGCAATGGAATCAGGGGCGACATTCAGCTCGCGGCAGTCCCGTCCATCCCACCAGAGGATGACACTGCTAGTTCTTTTGGGCTTAACGGCCCTCTCAATGTCCAGATAGAGCGAGGCACCGTTCAGGCTAGCATCGGCATGTGTCGGGTCGAATTGACGACGCCGATCATGTGGCTGGGAAGGGCTTGGAGGCGGGCTTTGCTAAATCTCTACGCGCATCTTCTGAACGCAATCCTCATGGCGGTTCTGCTCATCGAGGTCATGCGACGCGTCGCGCCGGCCTTCCGGCTCGTCGATCTGCCCGACATGCGCAAGCAGCATGAGGGCGCTGTGCCGCTGTGCGGCGGGCTGGCGATCTTCGGCGCGTTCATGGTGACGGCTTTCGGCTTCGACGGGCAATATGGCGTGCCGTGGTATATGGCCACAGGCATCGGCATGCTTGTCGTGACGGGTGCGATCGACGATCGCTTGGGCCTGCGCGCAGGCACACGCCTCCTCATTCAGCTTGTCGCCAGCCTTCTTCTGGTCCTTCCCGGAGCGACCCTCTCGCTGAATCTTGGCAGCGTGGGCGAACTGCCCGTGCTTTTGCCACCGGTTCTTGGCGGGATGCTCGCAGTCGTCTTCCTTGTCGGCAGCGTCAACGCCATCAACATGCTCGACGGGCTGGATGGGCTTGCCGGCGCCAGTGTCGCCGCCGCGCTGTTCTGGCTGGCGCTCATCGCCGCGCATGTCAACGATACGGTGACGATGTTGCAGGCGCTGGTGCTGCTGGCCGCGACGATCGGCTTCCTCATGTTCAACATGCGCCACCCCTGGCGCGCCAAGGCAAGCGTCTTCCTGGGCGATGCCGGCAGCGCGATGCTTGGCGCATTCCTTGCCTATTTCGTGATTCGCCTGTCGACCGACAGCGGTGTCGCCTTCGTCAGCGCGCTCTGGCTGCTGGTGATCCCGATCACGGATACGCTGAGCCTCATCCTGCGCCGCATCGCCGCGAGGCGCAGCCCCTTTTCGCCCGACCGCATGCATCTGCACCATCTGCTCGTCGATCACGGCATGCCGCACGTGCAGGCTACCGGCCTGATGGCCAGTGCAAGCTCGGTGTGCGGCGCCGTCGGCTATTTCGGCATCGTGTTCGGCGCTCCGGACGTTCTGATGGCGCTGGGCCTGGCGATCCCCATCACGGCGCACATCACCATCGTGGCGGTGCTGACCGGATCCGACCGGGCTTCGAAAACCCAGACTTCGGGCAGCGCCAGCTTTGCCGGGCGTGAGACCCCACCACTCATGGGAGGTGGCCAATGACCACTGTTTTGGCCGACAGGAAATCGGGCGCCGGTGCAAGAACCGGCCGCGTGCGAAGCGGCGTCTCGGTCCTCATCATGACCTTCAACGAGGAGCAGAACCTGCCGGCCTGTCTGGCCTCCGTCGACTGGAGCGACGACGTGGTGGTGCTCGATTCATTCAGCACCGACCGGACGGTCGAAATCGCGAGGGCGGCAGGAGCACGTGTGGTGCAGCACCACTACACCACCGAAAACGGCCAGCGCATGTTCGGCCTGACCCAGATCCCGTTCCTGAACGAGTGGGTCTACACGCCGGATGCCGATGAGGTTACCCCTGACGATCTGCGAGACGAAATGCTTGCAATCGCGGCCGACCCGAACCGGCCGGAGGCTTTTTTCAAGGCCCGGTACAAGAACATGTTCATGGGCCGCTGGATAAAGCATGCGAGCCTGTACCCGACCTGGATCACGCGCCTCGTGAGACCTGCAAAGGTGCGCTTCGATCGCGAGGTGCATTCCGTGTGCGCGTCGGATCAGCCCGGAGGCCTGCTGAATGCGCATTTCGTGCACTACAGCTTCAACAATGGCCTTCGCGCCTGGTTCGACAAGCACAACCGCTACTCGAGCGTCGAGGCTGAACTCGCGACTGAGACCCCCGCCCCGCCGCTGCAATGGGCATCGATCATCAGCCCTCGCGCCGACAAGCGGCGCGGCGCGCTCAAGGCGCTCTCCGTACGGCTGCCGTTTCGTCCAACCCTCCGCTTCCTCTACATGTACGTGCTGCGCGGCGGTTTCCTGGACGGCTGGCCGGGCTACGCCTACTGCCGGCTCATTTCCGGCTACGAATTCATGATCGGGCTCAAGACGGAAGAGCTCCGTCGCAGGCGGCAAGGGTTGCGAATCTGACGCCCGCGATGTCGATCATGAACGCCCTCGTCACGACCAGTTTCGGCAGAGCAAGCCTGCTGCTGATTGCAGCCTTGGCGGCAACCCTGGTGTTCGCGCTCTATCTTTGTCTTATCGCACTGGCAGAGCCGTTGCTGACAGTCCGGGACGCCTTCGCAAGGTCGGATTTCATCGTCGTTCTGGGAGGCGACGGGCCACCGCGTGCAGCAAAGGCCGCCGAGCTCTGGCTTGCGGGCATGGCGCCCAGGGTTCTCGTATCTGGCGATGGCGACTGTCTCTACATTCGCGACGCCATGATTGCCGCAGGCGTCGCCGGCACGGCAATAACGATCGAGTGCAGGTCCGGCAGCACGCGCGAGAACGCAGAGCTCTCCGCGCCCATACTTGCCCAGGCCAACGTCACGTCCGCGACGCTTGTGACAAGCTGGTTCCACTCGCGCCGTGCCTTGGCGAGCTTCGAAAAGGCGTGCCCGCGTATCGTCTGGCGATCATACCCGACGGATTCGCCGCACAGGTTTCTGAATGCAGCATTCAGCCATCACGGCCCGGCGATAGCTCAGGAATATGCCAAATCCGCCGTCTACGCGCTCGGGGACCTCGCGCGAGGCATCCAGGGCACGGACAAACCAGCCGGCTGGTGTGCGGGAGAGCCGGCATGAGCTGGGCGTTGACGCTGATACTCGTGGGTATCGTGGCCTGGTTCCTTGTCGGCGGCTTCAGGCAGCCGCGGCGCATTTACGAGTTCCCGTTCCTCGCCGGGGTCATGGCTTTCTCCTTCCTGCTGCCTCAGATCCCGCCGGTCGTGAGCGACATGACACTACCCGAGGGCGCCTATGCCGCCACAATGGGTGTTGCGGTACTGTGCATGGCGATGATCCGCGTCGGCTGGCGCGAGAATGCCGCGCCGCTTCCTTTCTTCTCGCAGAGCTTTTCCGAAGCACGGCTTCTGAAGGTCGCGGTCGTCATGTCGCTTGTTGGGGCGCTGTTCTACTTTCAGCTCAGCCGCATGCCCTCCGAACTGACCGTCGGCGTTCAGATGTCCGGTATCAGCGTGGTGTACCTGTTCTTCGGGCGGCTGCTGATCTACGGCCTTGCAATCGCAGCCGTCTGCTTTGCCCGACGGCCGAGTTGGCTGGCCGGCGTCGTGATCGCCTTCGATCTGGTATTCTGCCTCGATCGGATTCTGGTCACCGGCAAGCGGGCCGAGACCCTGGAAATCGTCCTGATCCTGGCGCTCGCGTACTGGTTCCATCGCGGCTGGACGCCACCGCGGCTCGCAGCGATCGCGGGCGTATTGGGCATCGCGCTCGTCATGGGAAGCATGGCCGACTATCGTCACATCAACCGCGAGAGCGGCACGTTCGATGTCGAGCAGATCATGCAGATCGACGTCGTCGACAACTTCCAGGAAAACCTGGCCAATGGCGGGCTCGAGTTTCGCAACGCCGTCCAGCGCATAGGGCAGATCGATCGCAGCGGCGAATTCGACTACGGCGCGGTTCACTGGAACCGTCTCGTCTTCAACTTCGTGCCTGCCCAGATTCTTGGTGCCTCGACGAAGAAGGCATTGATGATCCCGACGCCGGAACCCTCGCGTGATTATCTTCCTCCGACAGGCACCACGGAGACCGGCTTTGTCGATGCTTTCCTGTCGTTCTGGTATTTCGGAGCGGTCAAGTTTCTCATCCTCTCCTATCTCATGTCCCGCATCTGGGCCTCGGCCATGAGCGGGTCCACGACGGGACAGATCGTCTACATGCTCAGCATCGTACCTGCGATGCATTCCATTTCGCATGTGACCGACTGGGTGCTGCAGGTCTGGGTGCACATGCTCTTCTTCCTTGTTCCGGCATTGCTACTGGCTTCGCTGCGCCAGGTCGGAAGCCGGCATCGTCTTGTCCCGGCAACGGTAACGTGAACATATGACCCGCTCCAGCCACACCATAGAACCCAAGGGCCGCGCGCACGGACAGTCTCCGTTGCTCGGCGGGGCCACGTTCGAGCTGAGCCATCGTCTGGCGCGCGTGCTGTGGTCGAGCTGCTGGTTTGCGTTCGCGCGCTGGACACCGCCGCAGCTACAGCCGCTACGCCGGCTCGTGCTGTGCGCCTTCGGCGCCGACATCCATCCCACGGCCACGGTCCGCAGCAGCGTGAAGATCTGGTGGCCCGGCAATCTGAAGATGGGCGCGCACGCCTCTCTGGGACCCGGTGCGATCTGTTACAATGTTGCGGCGGTGACGATCGAGGACTTCGCCATCGTCTCTCAGCGTGCGCACCTGTGCACCGGCACACATGACATCGACGACCCGGGTTTCCCTTTGAGGGCGCGGCCGATCAGCATCGGTCGAAGTGCATGGGTCGCAGCCGAAGCGTTCGTGGGCCCCGGAGTCAAAATCGGCGAAGGCGCCGTCCTCGGAGCCCGAGGCGTGACTTTCAGAAGCCTCGACGAATGGGTCGTCTATGGCGGCAATCACGCCAAGCCATTGCGAAGCAGGCAAAAAATCTCCTGACCTGTTACGGCTATGCGGCCATTCGCGGCACTTCGCCGTGGCCGTGCGCATAAGCCTCGATCGTCATGTCGGCGATTACAGGCCAGGTGAAGCGCTGCTTGACGAGTGCCCGGCCGGCAGCTCCCATTCGCTCGGCCAGCGCCGCATCGGCGAGAACGGCGCTCAAAGCCTTTGCAACGGCCTCGGCATTCAGCTCGACCACCATGCCGGCGCCCACGGCCGCGACCTCGGGAAAGTGGCACTCCTTCGAGACGACCACCGGCGCGCCGCAAGCGAGCGCCTCCGTGATCGCCACGCTGAACCCTTCCTGCCGGCTGGGCAGACAGAAACAGGCGGCATCGCACAGCGCTTCGAGCTTCTCCCGGCCGTAGAGGCCGCCGACGAGGTGCACACGCTTTCCAAGCCCATGGGTGGCAATGGCGCTGCGCAGGGACGCTTCTGCTCCGTCGTCGGGGCCGGCAATCACCAGATCGACATCCGGCCATGCCGGCGCGAGCCGCGCATAGGCATCGACGAGATAGTCCAGGCCCTTCTTTGTGTGCAAACGTGAAAGAAACAACACGTAGCGCCGTCCCGCCAGCGCCGAATGCTGGTTTGAAAAACTGCCTTTGGGCGGCAGGGGTTCGATCTCGTCGAGGAATATCCCGTTGGGGATCGTGCGTGTCGGCGCGCGCAAATTGAGTGGCGCCAGCAGCCGCGCCTCGTCATCGTTCAGCACATGGATGAACGCTGCTTCGTCGAGCATGCGCCTGTAGCCCAGAGCGAGTGCGATCCGCTTCTTCCAGTATTTCTGCCGCAGGCTCCATGGGTCGAGCATTCCCGCCAACCGGACACAGTAAGGGATGCCGGCCGCGCGAGCGACGCCCGCCGCCTGCCGCAGGATTGGCTCCCACACACCATGCAGATGCACCGCATCGGCGCCCGTAATGAGATTGGCAAGGGGTCGGCGCGTCGCCAGTGCCAGCATGCGTTCGCTTCGCCCGGGTTCAGGCAGTAGGTGCCGTTTGACATCTAGCACACCCGGCACATCCAGCAGCGCCCGACGAATGCGCGGCTCCGCTTCGGCCGAGGCATAGCTGACGATGTGCACGTCGTGCCCCTTGGCAGCCTGGGCTGCCGCGATTCTCATCACCACACCGGGAGGGCCGCCGAAGGCCGGGTCGATCGAACCGATGACATGGACGATCTTCATGACGCGTACTCCCTTGCAAGCGACATTCTGGAGGTTCGGCGCAGATAGTGGCCGAGCACGCAGCAGGCGAAAGCGCGCGACCACGCCGGACTTTCCGGCTCGGCGACGAAGGTCGACCACAAGGCCTCGAGGCCTTTCGCCTCGACCAGCCCGGACGCGCGAAGATGATCGAACCCGCTTCGGCAGCTTTCGGCCAGCGGGCCACGCATCCAGCGCCGTATCGGCAGCGTGAAGCCATGCTTGGGCTGGTTGAGGAGTTCGGGACGCAGCAGATCCGGCATCGCTGCGCGAAGCATATGTTTGTCGGCGCGCCCGTTGGGAAGGCGAACGCGCCCCGGTAAACCGAAAGCGAGGTCGACAAGCCGCCGATCAAGCAGGGGCACGCGAATTTCCAGCGAGTGCGCCATGCCGTCGGCATCGCCATCCCGCAGCAGCATGTTGCCCATGTAAAGGCGGCTTTCGAGCAAGCCGACGCTCCATATTGGGTCCCGAGGATTGACGGGCATCGCCTCCATTTCCTCGGGATCGAGGAAATTTTCGTCCAGTCCCAGCCATCGCGCATCGAGACCGAGCGCATTCATCTGCGCAGGAGCCATCAGCCGCCGCCGATGAGTGTAGAGGCTGGTCAGGTCCGCGCCGGATTCGGCCAGAGCGGCAGCCTTGGCCCGGAACGCTGCCGGCTTGCCCGCGCTGAGGAATTCCGCCAGCCGTCGCCGCTTCGGCGCCGGCAGCCAGGATGCATGTCTCAGCATCCGGTAGAGGCGCGGCACATCGACAAAGCTCGAATATCCGCCGAAAAGCTCGTCTCCGCCCTGCCCTGACAGGGCGACGGTTATGCCGTGTTCACGCACTGCCTTTGAAATCACATAGACATTGAGCCCGTCGATCGACGGCATGTCGATCGCGCCCAGCCATGCTTCGGTGGTTGCAATCGCATCCGCGCTTTCGATGCGTATTTCCGTATGGTCGAGGCCGAAGCGGCGCGCTGTGTCGCCGGCCAGTTCCAGTTCGCTGAGATCGGGGTTCTCGGCAAAGCCGACTGTGAAGCTTCGCAGCGTCGAGGCGTGTCGCGCGGCAAGCCCGGCAACGATGGTGCTGTCGAGGCCGGAAGACAGGAACACGCCTACAGGCACATCGCTCACCAGATGATCGCGCACCGATGCTTCCAGCGTTGCACGTACAGCGTCGACGGCTTCCGATCGGCTCAGATGGGATTCAGGTCGCGGCGGCGACCAGTAATACACCGGCGGCTCCTCCTCTCCCCTGGCCGTCAGCACCTGCCACGCGCCGGCCGGAAACGACCGGATGTTGCGGTACATCGTATAGGGATGCTGGCATGCGCCGTAGGAGAACAGCCCTGCGATGCCGCGCGGATCGATCTGCGGCTCCAGCATGCCGGAAGCGAGAATGGCGCGCACCTCGCTGGCGAAGACGAATGTACGCCCGCGCCGGCCGACATAGAGCGGCTTGATCCCGAGAGGATCGCGCGCAAGCATCATCTCCCCGGTGGCTACCCGGTAGAATGCGAATGCGAACATGCCCTGCAAGCGCGACAGGGCGCGAGGCCCCCATTCAACGAGCGCATGCAGCAACACCTCGGAATCACTGTCGCCCAGGAAGACCGTACCGCCGGCGCTCAACTCTTCCTTGAGATCGCGATAGTTGTATATCTCGCCATTGTAGACGAGCACGTCGCCGGTATGCGGATGAATCATCGGCTGCGCGCCTTGGGCCGACAGGTCGATGATGGAGAGACGCCGATGCCCCAGGCCGAGGGTCGCGTCGCCCATCGGCAGATAATGCTCACCGCCGCCGTCTGGGCCACGATGGCGTTGCGCATCCACCATGGCGCGCAACGCCAGCCGCGCGATCGCGCCATCCTGGCAAATGACACCTGCTAGACCACACATTGCAGTTCGTCCGTTTCAGCCGATGCGGCGGGATCGAAGGCGGCCCAGAGGCGCCGGCCGTAAGCAGCGACATCGAATTCGGCCGCCCGCGCCCGTGCGTTGCGCCCCATCCACACGACGAGATCGGGGTCGGCGGCCAAGCGCAAAATCCTGTCACACAGGGCGTCGACATCGCCCGCAGCGCAAACGAAACCATCGACGCCATCGCGAACCACGCTGCCCGCATTCGGCGTCGTCACGACCGGCAGCCCGGCCGCCAGCGCCTCGTAGATCACCGTGGCCGACCCCTCGCAGATCGACGGCAGGAAGAATATGTCGGCCCAGTCGTATTGCGCCGGAATTTCGGAGCGGGGCACCTGCCCCGTCACGGTGAGGGCGTCAGCAAGCTCGCGCTGGCGCGCCGCCGGCAATTGCTCGACCGGCCCGACGAAGCGGAATGATGCCTCCTTGCTCAGACGCAGTGCCGAAGCCATGACGTCCGGCGTGCCCTTTCTGAGACAGGCTGCCCCCACCGTCAGCACCCGCAACCGGCCCGGCAACCGGGGCTTCGAAAAGTTTCGCACGACCGTGGCGTCGACTCCGTAAGGCACGACCACGCAACGCTCGACCGGCCCTCCAGCCGCAGCGATACCGTCGCGCACGAAGTCGGACGCGCATATGACGAGGTCGGCCGCCTCCCATTCGTCTTTTTCGCGTTGTGCGTACTCGCCAGCCAGCGGCACCTCGTCCGGCGCAGGCTCCCAGCCCGGATGCCGCTCGGTTTCGAGGGCCACCAGACGGTCGGCCACCGAGCGCGGCGCGATGACCTGCTCCACGGCGCTCCAGAGGCCTTGCTTTCGCGCCGCCTGCAGTTGCCCGAGGCATTCGCCGCTCATGCCGTAAAAGGCGCGGGCTTCCCCGAAGCCTTCCGCCACCACGGCCCGCGAGAACGCACGTCCTGCCTCCAGCGCGACCTGGGTGTCGACGGCGATGGTCGGCGTCATCATCCGGCGAATGACGGATTCCAGGCCGATCGTTTCGAAGCAGCGTATCTTGTGCGGTGGAATGCCTTGCGGAACTCTGCCGGCGAGGCGTCGCAGCGAGGCGGGCAAGGCGCGGCGCGGCATCATGGCGAGCGCGCGCGGCCAACCGCGTGCGGCGCAGATATCGGTGTTGAGCCGCTCGAGGCGGCCAAGGTTTTCGAAGATGCGAGGCACCGCATAATGCATGCGCGCGCCAAGCTGACTGACGACGACTGTTCCCTTCATGCGGTTGCTGCGCCTCCGCGCGTTTCCACGGGGATGCCGCTCTGCGGCGCCAGTTTCAGAACCGCGCGAAGCCACGAGCTAACACCTATGCCGATCGAATATTCGTTCTCGAACAGCCGCCTTGCGTTGTCGCCCAACATGCGAAGGCGCTCTTCGTCATCGCGCAGAGCGACAATCTCGGCAGCCAGGCCGTTCCCATCGCCGATTTCGAATGCACTTCCGCAATCGTAATCGCGCGCGACGCGGGCGACTTCTCCGCCGAGCGAACCGACGAAGAGCGTCGGCCGGCCCGCGGCCAGCACACCGTAGAACTTGCTGGGAATGATGCAGTGCTCGAGTTCCGGCAGCAGCGACACGAGATGAGCATCCGCGACACACAGGCTTTGCGAAAGCACATCGATCGGCTGTAGCGGCTTGAAGGTCACGTTTTCGAGCCGGCGGCGCTTCACTTCCGCCTCGGCCGTCTTGCGCTGCTGTCCGTCACCGACCATCAGAAAATGGATGTCGTTCTGGTCGCGCAACCGGTCCGCTGCTTCAAGCAGCGTCGAGAAATCATGCGCACGCCCGAAGTTTCCGGAATAGCCGACCACAAACTTGTCCCGCAGGCCCCACTGGGCACGCAGCTCGTTCTTTTCCCGTTCAATCGGCCGTATCTCGCCGCCGTCGGACCAGTGATGAACGACCGAGATCGGCGTGGTGGTTGTCGCTGCCAGATGGCGCGCCATGGTGCCTGTCGGACAGACGATCAACGAGGCGCGCCGGTCCGACCAGTTCCGCAGGCGCAGAGCGAGCGCTGCAAGCCTTGGATGCCGGTCCAGCATGCCGAGTTCGATCGCGGTTTCGGGAAACAGGTCCATAACCCAGCTCACCAGCGCTGCGCCGCGAAGGCGTATCGGCAAGGCTGTCGCAACCGAAAGCAGCGGCGGGTCGGTGCAGTTCACGCACAAATCGCCACGGCGCGCATTCACCAGCATCCACCACGCAGCAAGAACGTGGAATGAAAGATAGTCTACCGCACGGCCGGGCAGGCTCCCCCTGCCGAACGCGGAGGTCGCGAGCCTCGTGACCTCGACCCCCTGGATCGTTTCGCGTGCCGGAAGGACCGCATCGTTGTCGTTGTGGAATTGCCGGCTTGTGACCACGGCCACTGAATAGCCCCGCTTGGCAAGCGCGAAGGCCAGCCCGGAGACCATTCGGCTCGTTGCCGACTGGTCGGGATGGAAATAGCGGTTGACGAGTACGATCCGCATGCGAGCGCCTGTGTTCGTTTTGGTGCATCGCAGGCTGTGGCTTCATAACCGGAACCGCAATTTCGGCGAAAGGTGGAGCTTTAGCGGTATTCGAACCCGCCTACCCCTTATGGCTGCCGAAGGCCGCTCCGATTGCGGCAGGACGTGCCACCCGCCTGCAGGCTACACCTTTAGGGCTGTGACGCTTCGCCCCGCCATGCACCTATTTGGCAAGTTCCGCGCCCGCTCGGCAGAGGCAAAGCTGCGGTCTGGTCTTGTCACATCCAAAGGGGGCGCAATTGCCGAAACAGCGAGCACTCATCATCGGCGTCACGGGACAGGACGGTTCCTATCTCGCAGAGCTTCTGCTGTCGAAGGGCTACGAGGTCCACGGTCTGAAGCGGCGTTCGTCCTCATTCAACACCGCGCGCATCGATCACCTCTATCAGGACCCGCACGACGACGATGTTCGTTTCATCCTGCACTATGGCGACCTGACCGACGCGACAAATCTCTGCCGCGTGATCCAGAAGGTTAAGCCACACGAAATCTACAATCTCGGCGCCCAGAGCCATGTTCAGGTGAGCTTCGAAACACCCGAATACACCGCAAACGCGGATGCGCTCGGAACCTTGAGGCTGCTGGAAGCGATCCGCATCCTCGGCTTGGAGAAAGAGTGCCGTTTCTATCAGGCCTCGACATCCGAACTCTTCGGCAAGACCGCGCCGACGGCGCAGAACGAAATGACGCCGTTTGTGCCGCAGAGCCCCTACGCGACAGCCAAGCTGTTTTCATATTGGACCACGGTCAACTACCGTGACGCCTATGGCATGCACGCGTCGAACGGCATTCTCTTCAACCATGAAAGCCCCGTGCGCGGCGAAACCTTCGTGACCCGCAAGATCACCCGTGGCGTCGCCGCCATCGAACGCGGGCTGCAGAAGCGTCTCATGCTCGGCAATCTCGACGCCAAGCGCGACTGGGGCCACGCCCGCGACTACGTGGAAGGCATGTGGCGCATCGTCCAGCAGGACATCCCTGACGACTACGTGCTGGCGACGGGCGAGACACACACGGTCCGCGAGTTCGTCGAGAAGGCTTTCTCGGTCGTCGACTGCCCGATCGAATGGGCGGGAAGCGGCGTCGAGGAAATCGGTATCGACACGCGCAACGGCAACACGATCATCGAGATCGACCCTCGCTATTTCCGGCCGAACGAAGTGGACTTCCTGCTGGGCGACGCCTCGAAGGCACGTGAAAAGCTCGGCTGGTCGCACAGCTGCTCCTTCGACGATCTCGTCGCCGAGATGGTCAGCTCGGACATGAGAACCATAGCGCTCGAGGCTGGTCGCAATGACTTCAATGGCATGTGAGCAGACGTTCGACCTGCGCGACAAACGGATCTGGATCGCCGGGCACACTGGCCTCGTGGGCTCGGCCCTCCACCGGCGCCTGTCGCAGGAGCCGTGCGAGTTGCTGCTTGCCGGCCATGACGAACTCGACCTCATTCGCCAGGATGCGACGGAGGCATGGATGCGCCGCACGCGGCCGCAGGTCGTCATCGTTGCTGCCGCGCTCGTCGGCGGCATCATGGCCAATTCGCGATACCCTGCCGATTTTCTCTACGACAACCTGATGATTGCGGCGAATGTGCTGAGGACCGCGCACGAGATCGGCGTCGAACGGCTCGTTTGGCTTGGTTCGAGCTGCATCTATCCACGCGAGGCCGAGCAGCCCATTCGGGAAGACTCTCTTCTGACCGGACCGCTGGAGGCAACCAACGAAGCCTATGCGATCGCCAAGATCGCCGGGCTCAAGCTGGCAGAGTCCTACAACCGGCAGCATGGCCAGCAGTTCTTCACGGTAATGCCGTGCAACCTCTACGGACCGAACGACAATTTCGACCCGCAGAACTCGCACGTAATCCCCGCTCTCATGCGACGGATGCACGAAGCGAAGGAAGCCGGGGCGGAAGCCGTGGAACTATGGGGTACGGGAACGCCGCTTCGGGAGTTTCTTCACGTCGACGATCTGGCGGACGCTGTGGTGCTGCTGCTCGGGCGTCACATGAGTGGCCAACCGGTCAATGTCGGGTCGAGCCTGGAAATCTCCATCGCCGATCTCGCGCATGCGGTGGCTCGCGTCGTCGGTTATCGCGGACGGATCGTCTTCGACCCGACCAAGCCCGACGGAACGCCGCGCAAGGTATTGGAATCGCAGCGCGTGCGCGCGCTGGGCTGGCAGCCCCGCATCTCTCTCGAAGACGGACTTGGCGAGATGTATCGTTCCTGGCGGGCGCGTGAAGCGCAGGCAGAGCCTTCATCACGCGCTTTGGAACGGGCCACGGGCTGAGCCGCCAAGTCGGCAACACTGCCCGCCGGCGCTTCAGTTCGTGGTAGCGCTCGCAGAAACCGGCCGCGTGATCTCTGCTCGAAGGATGTCGCCGGGCTTGATCGGCTCCCGTTCGTCGACAGGTGTCTCCTCGTACTCCCCCTCGGCAGTCCGGCGCAGTATCCGGTAGGAAAGCGACACGCCAGCTTGCAGCCGCGCGCCCGTATCCGCCGTCATGGCGACTTCCACCATGGAGGCGAGAAGCGCTTCCTCCTGCTTGGCCTTCCGCTCCAGTTCCAGCTCGACTTCCTGCAGCTTCGCCGCAGCTTCGTTGCGGCGCTGTTCCTTGAGGCCGTCGCGTCTTTGTTGGACCGCCAGCAGGTTCTGCCGCGCGCGCGCAAGATACGAGTTGAGTTCCAGGGCATCGCGGCGCGTCGCTGAAAGCCGGCGTTCTGACTCGCGTAAGTTCGATTTGGACGTCAGGCCGCGCTCGACGAGGAGCGACGTAGCAGACACATCCTCTCCCAGCAGCCTTATTTCATCCTCATGCAGTTCGATGCTTCGAGTGATGCTTGCGATCTCGTCGACGAAGCTCTGCTCCTGAGCCAGAAGCGCTTTCGCTTCGGCTTCAAGGTTGTTGTTCCGGATCCCCAGCAGATCCCTTTCGCGTTCGTTGACCTTCTTCTGGAACGCCACAAGCGCAGGTTCATTCTTGCGTGGTTCCGGCGGCACGAACTCGCCGTCGTTCAGTTCAGCCCGAAGCCGCGCGCGGGCGGCCTCCAGCCCCATGATCTGCAACTCGTTGTCGTTGAGCTCCTGGCGCATTCCGAGAAGCTGAAGTCCGCTGCCGCTGGCCAGCGGGGTCTCGGCACGACGAAGACCGCCGCCCAGGGCAAACAGCTCGAGCGTTATCATGCCCGGTCGATAGTCGTAGCGGCCCGGCGTCTGCACGTCGCCGAGCACGAAAACCGGCGCATAACGGCTCACCGCTGCCGCCACCGACAGGCCCGGAACGAATTCCGCCAGGTCGCGGGAAAGCGCGTTGGCGACATCCGCCGCGGATTTTCCGGATACCTCCACCTGACCCAGAAGCGGATAAGCGATCGATCCATCGTTGATCGTGTATTCACCCGACAGGCCCTGTTCGCCGAAGACCGTGATCGAGAGTACGTCGCCGTCGCCGAGAAGATAGGGGTCGTTAGCAGACTGACCGGACGCGCCGGAGATCGTGGCGGCGAGCAAGGCAGCCCCCGCAGCAGTGGCAAGCAGGCAT
This sequence comes from Aquamicrobium sp., assembly GCA_019739225.1. Classification (GTDB taxonomy): domain Bacteria; phylum Pseudomonadota; class Alphaproteobacteria; order Rhizobiales; family Rhizobiaceae; genus Aerobium. The sequence goes on along the minus strand of JAHHDT010000007.1, from coordinate 169,074 downwards.
CGACGAAACCGGTGCTGTCGCTGCTTCGTGACAATCGTGCGTTTCATCGCGCTATCCTTATGACGGATCCCTGCCCGGACGCCGTGTCGGGGGATTGCCGCCTCAGCGACCAGGACGTGGTTTCCGGTGAGAGCTCCGGTTCAAGCGTGACATCCTTGGTGGCCCGGTTGAGGATGATGCCGTCCGGCGCGGATCCGATCGCTGTCATGCGACGAAGTGCATCCACCACATGCTCCGAACGATCCCGCTCGCAGTCGACGACAAACAGCGAGCAATCGGCGAGCCCGGCTATGACGACCGCATCGTTGGCACGTTCGAGATCGGGCGCATCAAGCACCACAAGTTCGAAGCTTTCCCGCAGGCGAGCGATGAACTGACCGAACGCCGAACTTTGCAGGAAAAGCTCCGGAGCGACCTTGCGCGACCGCGCAGGCACGATGCAGGCTTGCGAGTGGGGATCGCGATGGATGACTGCATCGCTTGCCAGTTCGCTGTCCAGTATGCCGTCCAGCCATTCGTCCGGCTTCAGCCCTGCCGTGTCGGCAAGTCTCGGATTCCTCAGATCGGCCTCGACCACTACAGCCTTGAGCCCCGCGGCCGCGGCCGAGCGGACGAGCCCGAGCGCAAGACTGGTCTTGCCGCACCCGCTTCCCGAAGACGTTACGGCCACGACTTTCTTGCCTCTGGCCCGCAGGCTCAGCCGGATACCCGACAGAGCCAGGCCAAGCGGCGTGGCCTGATCCGCAACCGACTCGAACTTGCCAACGCGGCGAACCGGCAGGCGCGGCACCGCGCCTATCACCGGGATACCGGTCGCCTCCAGGTCCCGAAGCAGGCGCTGCCGCCTGTCCGTCGTCTCGCGCCATGCGATGCCGAGAGCGGCAAGGCAGCCGGCAAGCCCGATCCCGAGAAGCAGCCAGTTGGACGGCCGCGGGCTGGCGCGCGCCGACGCCGGCTGCGCCGCCGAGATAAGTTGCGCTTCGGGCATTTCGAAGCCGTCCTGCTCGATGGTCTGCTTGTATCGGACAAGATAGCTTTCGTAGATCGCCCGGTTGGCCGTCGCCTCGCGCTGCAACTGAGCGGCGGTCAACTCGGCGTTGTTGGCTTCCGAAAGTTCCGCCTGTGCCGCCTGCAACGACTGGCCGAGCGCGTCTAGATTTTCCCTCGCGATCGCGACTTCGTTGGCGAGGCTCTCTATCAGCCGGTCGACCTCGTCCCTGATCTGCCCGCCCAGCGCGTTCCTTTGGGCCGTCAGCAGATCGATCTGTCTGCTGCGGATCGCACCGCTCCTGTGCAACGTGTCCAGCTCGCGCTCGACCCGTGAATGCTCTGCATGCAGGGTCTGGATCGCCGTCGACCCCAGGAACTCGGCAAGCGCTGGCACGTCCTGCTGGTTCGCCAGCCGTTTGACAACCTCCAGACGCGCTTCAGCGGTGGCTATGGTGCCCTTTACCCTGGCGATTTCGGTATTGGCGGCCGCCACGGCCATCGACTGGAGCGATACGCCGTTCGTCTGTATTAGCCCTGCGCTCTGGCGGAAGTGTTCCACCGCCTGTTCCGATTGCTCGAGCTGGGCGCGAAGGCCAATCAGCGTCTCGCCGAGCCAGTCGCTGACCCGACGGTTCGCAACCTTCTGTATCTCGATCTGATGCGCAAGATAAGAGCGCGCAAACGCGTTCGCGACGCTGGCCGATATCTCGGGCTTGGTCGAAGCATACGAGATGAAGATCGTATAGGAGCGGCCGTCATTGCTGACACGCAGGTTGGACAGCAGAAGGTCGATCAGCCGCTCGTCGGAAGCCGATGTTACCGGTTCGCTCGTCTGCTCTGCGTCGCTGGATGGATCGACGGCTTCAGGATTGATCAAGCCGAAGGCTCCACGCACAAGCGACATCGGGCTCCAGTCGACAAGCCGATGCGCCTCGACATTGATCGCTTCGCGCTTCAGCCGCTGGATCACGTCCAGGGCAAGCGTGCGCGAGCCGATGATGTCGAGCTGTGTCCGCAGGACCGGACTGTCCTGCGGCAATGGCGATACGACGGATTCATTTGGTATCGCCTGAACCCGTCTCACATCGAGGACGATTACGGCCTGCGAAACATAGCTGGACGGCGCGTTGATATAGCCGAACCAGGCAACCGACAGCCCCAGGGCGCCTGCGACGGCGATAGTTATGCGTCGTCGCCGCAAGGTGAGCCATGGATTCCAGGACTGGCGGAGTTTCACGCCTCCGGCCGTACGCCGTGTATCATCGACAATCATCTGAAAACGCCCCCGCGTTAGAACTCACTGACCAAACGCTTCGGCGATCAGGCCTGGAAGTTCGCGTGCTCGGGGAACATTTCATTGATCTTGAAAGCAACCTCGGTCCTGTTGGTCGCCTTCAGCTTCCGCATGATATTGCGGATATGAACCTTCACGGTGCTCTCGCGAAGATTGAGTTCGTAGGCGATGATCTTGTTGGCCTTGCCGCGGCAGAGAGCGTTGACGACTTCCTCCTGCCTCTGCGTGAACATGCCCGACATAGGCCGGTTCACGTCGTTGCCGGCTTCGATCGCCCGCCGCATCGCCAGTACACTGCTGGCAGGGAGGAAGATGCCGCCCGCCAGGGCGAGATTGATCGCCTCGATGCAGACATCGATCTGCACGGAAGTCGGGATGTAGCCCTTGGCGCCAAGTTCAAGCGCTTTTAGCACGTGAGCGAGCTCGTCATTGTCGGCGAGCACGATAACGGGGCATGCATATTCCGCCACCAGCTTGGTGATGGTCGATCCGACCGCGGCATCCGCAGGGCGCTGACGCCCGATGCACAGCAGCACCGCTGAGAGAGGCGGATGCTGGTTCTTCATCTGTCGCCATTCGGCGATACTGCCGCAGGCCACGACATCGAAAGGCATCTGCTTTGAGCGAAGTCCCTGAGCCAGGCAATCGCGATCAAGCACACGGGTGTCGAAAATCAGCAAAGTTCCCTTTTCATCTTGCCGCTCCATATCGTCGCGGCTCCGTTCATTCAGATGATCTTCGCTGACAAGAAAGATGGAACGCTCCGGGCGTTCTTCATGAATGCTGCGCATAACTAACTGCTCCCCTTTTACTTACGTTAGAACCAAGTTTCCGCGCCGCATCTAGAACCTGTCACTCCGACGGCGTTTGCCAGTCGTTAAGCCTAACAGGCGGTATACATTTATATTAAACGCCGAAGCGCCAGCCACATTGATTAGGATTAAGTGAATCTCACAATTCTATTTCAGCAATTTGAGAAAAGTGAATATTATTCGTCATAAATGGTGCCGTGGCGGGAAATTTTTGTCCCCGCAGCATAATATTAAAGAGTGAAACCGGCCGATCGCCATATGGCTACTGGTGGATCACTGCATATCCATGGCCAATGATGGTATCCAGAGCACCAACTTTCGGGGGATACTTCACACCCTAAGGTATCTGTGATCGAAATCGGCAAGTTCGATAAGCCGATCGACATCCAGCAACTCGACGTTGCCCTGTCTGAACGAGACCAGCCCGTCCTCCCGCAGTTCCCGCAGCTTCCGGTTGAGATGGATGGGCGTCAGCCCCACGGCGTCCGCAAGGTCGTTCTGCGTAAGGGGACAGGCATACTGCTTTATCTCCCTCGGCTTCTTGCCGGTCACGCGGACACCCAGTTCCAGCATCATGTGAGACGTACGCCCCAGAACGCTGCGGCGGCCCAGATTGATCATATGCTCGCACATGATGGCCAACCGGCGGCCGGCAGCATTCAGCAGCACGCGATCGAGCGGCGAATTGGCGTCCAGACGCTCCATCGCGAAGCCGGGCCTGGACTCGAAAACGATAACGTCCGTGACCGCCGTGACCGAAAAGCCGGCCATGCGGTTGTCGCCGGCAAGTCCTATGATGTCGCCCCTTATGGGGAAGTCGATGATCTGGCGCTCGCCATCGCCGACAAACTTCTCGATGCGACACCACCCCGACTGAACGATCCTGACCCGATGTCTCTCGTCACCCAGCGGCGCGATCGTGCCATGCGCTGCGTAGCGCTTTGGCATGAAGCCAAATGGTTCCAGATCCTTCAGCCCTTGCTGGCTGATCGTAAATCCGGCAAAGGCCGGGTTTTCCAGCAAGGCGGCATGGATGTCGGAATTCGACATACGAGAAACGCCCCTTCCGCCCTGACGTGAATAATACATGATCGCCTCGTCAGGACAAATTTCCGAATAGCAACAGTTTCCCGGAAACTGTTTGCTTCATGTCAAATGTCGTGACATCTTTTTCTGCCGCCAACATTCGAGAATACCTGGCCCCTGAATTAGGTTCCCTCGTCACGCAGAAACAATTCAAAGTCGTGCATTTCCGGATCGATGGATTTTTGATCATGGTACAAGCCTCCATAAAGGTTGGATACATGCCCAGACCACCGCTCACATCCCCCGATTAGGGTATGCATCTACGGCGCGATCGTTAGTGTTCAGGCTTTGATTTAAGTTCCCCACGCGCTCGCGAAGTCGCAGTTTCATTGTCCTGCAATCGCGGAGGGGCTGACAATGGACCATGCCACATCGACGGGTGCCGAAACGACCGTAGCACCTGGGTTGGATACAACGAAGCTGAAGCGCCGGTCGCGCCGGCTGCTTGGCAAACGTCCGGCCAGTGTTTCTGACAGTGTTGTTGCCTGCGTTCTCTGTGGCGGCAGCGGCTCGCGCCTCTGGCCCCTTTCCCGTCGTGACCGCCCGAAACAATTTCAGACACTGACCGGCGGTACGTCCATGCTGGCCAAGACGCTCGACCGTATGCGTGCCCGCGAGGGGTCTGACACTGCCATAGTCGTCATTGGCGCGGCCGAACACGAAAAGGCGCTTCTGGAGGCTGTCGAGCCACACGACGCCGCGGCTTGCCACGTCATACTTGAGCCGATGCCGAAGAACACGGCTGCATCCGTGGCGATATCGGCCAGGCACGCCCTCTCGGACGACACCCGCGACCCGTTGATGCTCGTGGTTCCCGCGGATCACGAAATCGCGCCTGACGACCTCTTCTGGCAAACGGTCGAGGACGGGATGGAAGCTGCCCGCGATGGCAAGCTCGTCGTATTCGGCGTGAAGCCCACACGCCCCGAAACCGGATACGGCTACATCCAGATAGAAAGAAACGGCAGCGGCCAATCCCCCCATTTTCTGCGCTTCGTGGAAAAACCGGATGAGGCAAAGGCGGCGGCGTTCGTGGCCGACGGCAACTATCTCTGGAATGCCGGCATCATCCTGTGCAGGGCATCGGCCATCCGGGACGCGTTCGAGAAGCTGCAGCCTGCGATATGGAACCTGGTCGGCCAGGCTTATGACACCGCAGCGACGCGCGGCAGGTCGACTTTGCTGCCGAAAAAGCTGTTCGCGACCATTCCTCCCATTTCCGTCGATCACGGTGTTCTCGAACACTTCGCCGACATCGCGGTCGTGGAGGCACGCTTCCGGTGGAGCGACGTGGGATCATGGGAGGCGCTCTTCACGCTGGGAGACACCGATCCTGGCGGCAATGTCGTTGTCGGCGACGTTATCGCCCACGATTGCCGCGACTCCTACATCCGCAGCGACGGCCGTCTGGTGGCGACCATCGGCCTCGAAGGGATAACCGTGGTCTCGACGGCCGATGCCACCCTCGTGGCCAGGACGTCTCGCGTTCAGGACGTGCGCCTTATAGCCGATCGGCTGGAACAGCAGGCGCGCGCGGAATTACGCTCGCCCGCGCAGGTGGGCACTGAGCCCTCGTCATCACGCATGCGGGTTCGGTGCCGACGCTGGCTGGCGGATGAAGCACTGCCATTCTGGGCACGCAACGGGGTCGACCGGCTCCATGGCGGGTTCCATGAAGCGCTGGGGCTGGATGGCAGCCCCCTGGACAGGCCCAAGCGGCTGCGCACGATGGCGCGGCAGATTTATTCCTTTGCCGTTGCCGCGCGGCGCGGTTGGCATCCGGATGCAGAGGAATTCGTCGCACACGGGCTCGACTTCCTGCGGACTCACGGCCGCCGTCCGGACGGGGGCTGGGTCAAGCTCTTCGATCCCGCAGGCGCGGTTCTCGACGACACCGGAGACGCCTACGACCAGGCCTGCATGCTCCTTGCCCTGGCCCATGCTCATCAGTGCGGATTTGCAGAAGCCAGAGGCCTCGCCGACGAGACCATGGCCTACATCGATGGCGTGCTTGCCGATCGGGAGGCCGGGGGCTTCCGCGAGGATGACACAGGCACGCTTCCAAGGCGCGCCAACCCTCACATGCATTTGCTGGAGGCATTTCTTGCCTGGCACAAGGCAACCGGCGAGGATTGCTGGCTGCGGCGGGCATCGGCGATCGGCGACCTCTTCAACCGTCACTTCTTCGACAGCGATACCTGGACTGTTGGGGAATATTACGATGCCTCGTGGCGCCCGATGGCGGGGCCGCAGGGCGAGTGGACCGAACCGGGTCATCATTTCGAATGGTCCGCGTTACTCTGCGAGTTGGCGGCGTCTTCGGACTGGAAGGATCGTTCTCGCGCGGCGTACAAGACCTACTGCTCCGCGTTGGCCAGCGGAACCAACCGCATCACGGGCCTGGCTTACGGCGCGGTGACACGCAATGGAAAGCCGATAGACCGGGTTTCGCGGAGCTGGCCACAGGCGGAAGCGGTCAAGGCCGCGATCGCCCTGGACCAGATAGGCGTGTTGCAGCTCGCGCGCGAAGTGGAAGAGCGCATGGAACGCATCTTCCGCAGCCATCTGTCGCCCGCAAAATCAGGGCTTTGGCTGGATCGCATTTCCGAAGACGGCACGCCATTGGCGAAGGAGGTGCCGGCCAGCATACTTTACCATCTCGTCACGGCCTTCAGCCGGTATCTCGACTACCGGTCTGCCAACGCCGGAACCACTCATTCCGGCAGTCCGTGATACTTGCTCCTTATCCACGTCTAATCCTGCAAGCATACTGAAAATTTCTTGCAAAGGCGGGTTTGCGATGTTTCAATCTGCACGGGATCGGAGGCGGGGTGTCCATCCTTAAACGAACCTAACGACTGAATGTCTGGGGTTAATTCCGGCGAGCAGTTGCTTGCACGAGATTGTTTAGGGGAAGCTGGATATGCCGCATTTCTACTTCGACACGCGAAGCGGTGATGACGTGCTCTTGGACGATTCAGGGCACGAATTTGCAAGCCTCGAGGATGCAAGGCAAACCGCGGTGATCGCCCTGCTCGACATGGCGAGGGAAAAGGCCGTCAATCCCGACCGGCTGGACCTTGCGATCGATGTAAGGGGCGATGCGGACGTGCTTCTGCGGACACGCATATCCCTTGAAGTGAGCGAGACCGGCTCCACGGACGCATAAGGCCGCGCTTGCAAGGTCCTCGCCGCTAAAGCATCAGGTGACGGCGTATGTCCGGTTCATCCAACCCTGATGCAGGGCCTGAATAGACGATCTGGCCCCGGTCCATGATCGCGACCTGATCTGCGAGTTCCCGGCAAAAATCGAGATACTGCTCGACAAGCAGGATCGTCAGACCCACCGCGTCGCGAAGATAGGTGATCGCCCGCCCTATATCCTTGATGATCGACGGCTGGATCCCTTCCGTCGGCTCGTCGAGCACCAGCAATCTGGGACGCATTACAAGCGCGCGCCCGATCGCGAGCTGCTGCTGCTGGCCGCCCGAGAGATCCCCTCCCCGCCGCCCGAGCATGTCCTTCAGCACCGGGAAGAGTTCGAAGACGTAATCGGGAATGGTGCGGTCACCCCTCTTCAACGGCGCGAAACCGGTTTCGAGATTTTCGCGTACCGTCAGCAGCGGGAATATTTCGCGACCCTGCGGCACGAAAGCGATACCCGACCGGGCGCGATCGTACGCCGCGCTCCGGTCGAGCATCTTCCCCTCTAAGGAAATCGAACCGCTGCTGAGCGGATGGTGGCCGACGATGGCCCGAAGAAGACTGGTCTTGCCGACGCCGTTGCGACCCAGGACACAGGTGATCTTGCCCTGTTCGACGTCGAGGGATACGCCACGCAGCGCCTGCGCGGCGCCGTAGTGAAGGGTGGCATCTTGTACGGCAAGCATGCTCATCTCCCCAGATAGACCTCGACCACGCGCTCGTCGGACGACACGAAATCGAGCGAACCTTCCGACAGCACGGACCCTTCGTGCAGGCAGGTGACCTTGACGTCGAGTTCGCGCACGAACTGCATGTCGTGTTCGACGACGACGACGGAATGCGTAAGCGCGATCTCCCGCAGCAAACGGGCGGTCTCGGCGGTCTCAGCGTCGGTCATGCCGGCGACGGGCTCATCGACCAGAAGCAGCTTCGGATCCTGAGCGAGCAGCATGCCGATCTCGAGCCATTGCTTCTGGCCGTGCGACAGGTTTTCCGCGAAATCGCTGCGGCGGCCCTCTAGGCGGATCGTGGCGAGGATCTCGCCGATGCGCTCTTCTTCCTCGCTCGACTTGCGATGAAACAGCGTGGGGAAAATGCCGCGCTGGCCCTTGAGGGCAAGCAGCAGATTGTCCTCGACGGTATGGCTCTCGAAGACGGTGGGTTTCTGGAATTTCCGTCCGATCCCCATCGTCGCGATGTCGGCTTCGTCATGCCGAGTCAGGTCGATGCTACCATTGAAGAAGACTTCGCCCGTATCCGGCTTCGTCTTGCCGGTGATGATGTCCATCATCGTCGTCTTGCCGGCGCCGTTGGGCCCGATGATCGCGCGCATCTCGCCCTTGTCGAGCACCAGCGAAAGGTTGTTGATCGCCTTGAAACCGTCGAAAGCGACCGACACACCGTCGAGATAGAGGATCGTGTCCGTGCGTGGCATGGTCTACTCCGCCGGCTGTGGTTTGGCTGCCCCCAGGACGGGGGACGCGGCGGTCGAACGGGCGCGAACGGTCTTTTCCGCCGCCACCTGTTCCGTTTCGGGGGTCTCGGGAGGTGCGCCACCTTCATCGCGTGCGCTGCGGCTGCGCCAATAGTGACGCAATTGCCCGATGGCACCGACGATGCCGCGCGGCAGGAAGAGTGTGACCGCGACGAACAGACCACCAAGCGCGAACAGCCAAAGCTCCGGATAGGCAGCCGTGAACCACGACTTTGCGTAGTTGACGAGCACGGCGCCAATGATCGGGCCGAAAAGCGTGCCGCGCCCGCCGATCGCCGTCCAGACCACGACCTCGATCGAATTGGCCGGCGCGAATTCGCCGGGATTGATGATGCCGACCTGCGGCACGTAGAGCGCCCCGGCAATGCCTGCGATGACGGCCGAGACAACGAAGGCGAACAGTTTCACGTATTCTGGCCGGTAGCCGATGAATCGGGTCCGGCTTTCCGCATCGCGCACCGCCACCATAACCTTGCCGAGCTTGGAGCGGGTGATCGCCGAACAGATCAGGAGCGAGGCGGCAAGCGCCAGCGCAGTGATCGCAAAAAGTGTTGCCCGTGTGCCTGTGGCCTGAATCGGATAACCGAGGATGTCCTTGAAATCCGTAAGCCCGTTATTGCCCCCGAAACCCATGTCATTGCGGAAAAAGGACAGCATGAGCGCATAGGTCATCGCCTGCGTTATTATGGAAAGATAAACGCCGGTCACCCGCGAGCGGAACGCGAACCAGCCGAACACGAAGGCGAGCAACCCCGGCACCAGCATCACCATGAGCATCGCGAACCAGAACTGGTCGAAGCCCCACCAGTACCAGGGCAGCTCCTGCCAGTTGAGGAAGACCATGAAGTCGGGCAGGTCGGGATTGGCGTAGACGCCCCGGTCGCCGATCTGGCGCATGAGGTACATGCCCATCGCGTAGCCGCCCAGCGCGAAGAACGCCCCGTGGCCAAGCGACAGGATGCCGACATAGCCCCACACCAGATCGAGCGCGAGCGCGAGCATCGCGTACGTGAGATACTTGCCCAGCAGCGCCACCATGTAATTGGGCACGCGCAGCGGGTGGCCGACCGGCAGCAGCAGGTTCGATGCCGGCACGAGGATGGCGACGGCGATCAGGATGGCCGCCACCCACAGGATCCTGCCGCCAAGCGCGTTGAGGAGGCGTTGCGTGATCATGCTTCCACCGCCCGGCCCTTGAGCGCGAACAGGCCGCGCGGACGCTTCTGGATGAACAGGATGATGAAGACGAGCACGAGGATCTTCGCCAAAACCGCGCCTGCATAGGGCTCGAGGAATTTGTTGACGACGCCCAGCGTCAGCGCACCCACCAGCGTGCCCCACAGATTGCCGACGCCGCCGAACACGACCACCATGAACGAGTCGATGATGTAGCCCTGCCCGAGATTGGGCGAGACGTTGTCGATCTGCGAAAGCGCCACACCCGCCAGCCCGGCGATGCCGGAACCGAGGCCGAAGGTCAGCGCGTCGACCCAGGGCGTACGGATGCCCATGGAAGATGCCATGCGCCGGTTCTGGGTAACGGCGCGCATCTGGAGACCGAGCGCCGTGCGTTTCATGACCACGAGCAGGATCGCGAAGACCGCCAGCGCGAAAACCACGATCCAGAAGCGGTTCCACGTCATGGCGATGCCGTAGAAATCGAACGATCCCGACATCCACGTTGGGTTGCCGACTTCACGGTTCGATGCGCCGAAGATGCTGCGCACGGCCTGCTGGATGATCAGCGAAAGCCCCCAGGTAGCCAGCAATGTCTCCAGCGGGCGGCCATAAAGCCACCGGATGATGCCCCGCTCGATAGCGATGCCGATGAGCGCGGTGACGAGAAACGCAACTGGCAGCGCGAATGCCAGCGTCCATTCGAACAGTCCGGGAAACGACGTGCGAACGATGTTCTGGACGACGAACGTCGTGTAGGCGCCGATCATCACCATTTCGCCATGGGCCATGTTGATGACGCCCATGACGCCGAATGTGATGGCAAGACCGATCGCCGCCAGCAGCAGGACCGAGCCGAGCGAGATGCCGTACCAGACGTTCTGGCCCACATCGAGCAGCGCCAGATGCGCTTCTATGGCTTTGATGCCTTCCTGGATCGCGGGCCTGACGTCGTCGTCGGCCTGCCCGAGCATCGCCGTCAGGATGCCGAGCGCGGCACGGTCACCGCGTGCGCTGATCGTATCCACGGCCTCGGCGATCTGTTCAGCCGAGGCATCGGTTTTCAGGATCGAAGCGGCTCTTGCCTGCTCCATCGTCCGGCGCACGCCGGCATGTTCCTCCTGCGCCAATGCCTCGTCGAGCAACGCCAGGTTGTCTGGCTCGGCGGCATTGAACATCGCCTCGGCGGCACTTCGGCGTGTTGCAGCACTGTCGCTCATCAGCGTGAGCTGGCCGATGGCGGCACGCACAGCCCGACGCAGGCTGTTGTTGACGCGAATGCGCACCACCGCGCCTTTGGACGCTTCGCCGGCGGTCTCTGCCGTCAGCGCGTCGGTAAGCCGGACTGTGTCTCCCGAAGGAGCGGTGGTCACAACCTGACCGGTTTCTTCGACGACGTTGAGTTCGCCGGCCGCGAGCGCTTCAAGCAGAGGCACAAGCCGCACGTCTCCGGTCGCGGCAAGCTGGGCGACAATCTTGCCCCGATCCGAATAGCTTCCTTCGGGAAGCTGGCGCACCAATTCCTCGACAGACTGTGCATGGGCGGGGGTAAGAGCAAGGAAAAGAGCCGCGAAAAGGGCAATCAGTTGGAGAAGTATTCGCCCCACGTTGCCCCCCTCTGTCCTGCCGGACATCTCCCCCACAAGGGGGGAGATTAGCAGCTTCGACGTTATCGCCTTTCGTCCAACGTCAGAGATTGGCGAAGAGTATCCCGCTGGCTGATCTCCCCCCTTGTGGGGGAGATGTCCGGCAGGACAGAGGGGGGCGACGTGGGGCATTGGCGTGACCGGCTGTTTCGGGATTTTGTTGCGGAGGCGATCATCCCGCCTCCGCCGATCGCTTTGATCCGGCTACATCGAGCCTCCGCAGCTCTTGGTCTCGGTGTTGTAGTTGCCGCAGTTGACCGGGTCGGTCCAATCGGCCTCCAGCACCGCGGATTCGGGCAGGTAGTCGGACCAGGCATCGCCCGGCACGAGGCCCTCCGTCTCCCAGACGACGTCGAACTGGCCGTCATCCTGTATCTCGCCGATCAGCACGGGCTTGGTGACGTGGTGGTTGGCAAGCATGACGGCAGTGCCCCCGGTGAGGTTCGGGACCTCAACGCCGACGATCGCGTCGATCACTGCATCAGCCTCGGTCGACTGAGCCTTTTCGACCGCGGCAGCCCACATATTGAACCCGATGTAATGTGCTTCCATCGGGTCGTTTGTCACACGATCCTCATTGCCGATGAAGGCGTGCCAGGTCTCGATGAACGAGGCATTCTCGGGCGTGTCGACTGACATGAAGTAGTTCCACGCGGCCAGGTGGCCAACGAGCGGGGCCGTATCGAGGCCGGCAAGCTCTTCCTCGCCGACGGAGAACGCGACCACCGGAATGTCTTCCGCCGCGATACCCTGATTGCCGAGCTCACGGTAGAACGGAACGTTGGCATCACCGTTGATGGTCGACACGACGGCGGTCTTCTTGCCGGACGAGCCGAAGTTCTTGATGTCGGAAACGATGGTTTGCCAATCGGAATGACCGAATGGCGTGTAGTTGATCATGATGTCTTCGGCGGCCACGCCCTTGTCCTTGAGGTAGGCCTCGAGGATTTTGTTGGTGGTCTGCGGATAGACATAGTCGGTGCCGGCAAGCACCCAGCGCTCCACGCCTTCCTCGTTCATCAGGTAGTCGACGGCGGGGATGGCCTGCTGGTTGGGTGACGCGCCCGTGTAGAACACATTGCGCTGGCTTTCCTCGCCCTCGTACTGCACCGGATAGAACAGCAGCGAGTTCAGCTCCTCGAACACCGGCAGTACGGACTTGCGGCAGACCGAGGTCCAGCATCCGAATACGGCATCGACCTTGTTGACCTCGATCAGTTCGCGCGCCTTCTCGGCGGCGAGCGGCCAGTCGGAAGCAATGTCGACGACGACAGGTTCGAGCTGCTTGCCGAGCAGGCCGCCCTTCTTGTTCTGCTCTTCGACCAGCATCAGCATGACGTCTTTGAGCGTCGTCTCGGAAATCGCCATCGTGCCCGACAGCGAATGCAGTATGCCGACCTTGATCGTCTCGTCCTGCGCGACCGCTGGTCCCGCCTGGGCAAGCATCGCGGCGAGAGCCGCGGCCCCAAGCAGCCGGCGGGTAGATCCCATTTTCTCGATCATGGCGCCTTCCCCTTTCGTAATTTTTGCACCGCAATACGAAAAGCAGAATGTGTGCCAGATGACTTGCTCGTCAGGCGAGTCTTAAGAAATCAGTAATTTAGCAGTCGGTCGCGTTCCTGCGCCCTCGGTACCGGACGCTTTGAATACGAAGCAACTGCCTAAAAATGTGCACGTGCACAATAATTATGCTCTTGGCCGGGATGGGTGTTATCCGGCTTCGTCATTGCGGCGTCATCTGCCATGACTATCGCGTCGAAACCGCGCCGTGCGGCGATACGCCGGCAATCAGAAACAATGAAAGCAGGCACATGCAGGACAAAGAGATAGTTGCGCGTCTGGAACTGGTCCAAGCGGTCGCGCGCGAGGCAGGCGGCATGGCCATGTCCTATTTCGCCGAGCGCGACGAGCTTGCTATCGAGACAAAGGCCAACCCCCAGGATGTCTTTTCGATAGCCGACCGCAATGTCGAGACCCGGATCCGCGAGATGGTCGCCAGCACCTTCCCCGCCGACGGGTTCCTGGGCGAAGAGTTCGGTGTCACCGAAGGCTCCAGCGGCTTCACCTGGGTTGTCGATCCGATCGACGGGACCAGCCCCTTCATCTTCGGCCTTCCCACCTGGTGCGTTTCGATCTCGCTTCTGCGCGAAGGTCGCACGGTAGCGGGCGTCATCTACGCACCGCCGAGCGACGAGATGTTTGCCTGCATGAAGGGCGCGGGGGCGACCCTCAACGGCCGACCAATGAGGCTGGGCGCCGAAACCACGCTGCGCACGGGACTGACGGGGGTCGGCGCCAATTTCCGGGTTCCGCGCGAGACGATCGTGAATTTTGTCGACGGCTTGATGGCAATCGGCGGGGTCTTCATCCGCAACGGCTCGGGCGCGCTCATGCTGGCCCACGTCGCTGCAGGAAGACTGGTGGCCTACTACGAACCGCACATGAATTCGTGGGACTGCCTGGCCGGCATGCTTATGGTTCGCGAGGCCGGCGGCTGGGCAGGGGAACTGCCCGATGGCGACAGTTTGTTCGAAGGCGGCCCGGTTCTCGTCGCCGCACCTGGGGCCAAGGATGAGTTGCAAGGGCTCGTGGCAGAGGCCTCGCGCGCCGGGATAGTGTGAAGTGACAGAAATGGGAAGAGCAGCGGTTCATGCAACATCGCGGTGTCGTCAGCCGCGCTGGTGCAGGTCCGTCATGCCCTTGGGTTGACCATCGCGCGCATGGCGTCCCGTCGGCCGCTCGATCATGCGCCAGACCCGCGGCGGCTTTTCGCCGGCATGCAGGCGCCTGATCTGGTCGCCCACGATGGCGTCGGCATGGGTAAGCCGCTGGTTGTAGCGTACATATTCCAGCCAGGTCGGCAGGTGATAGGCCTCGATCCAGTGCCGCGGGCGTTCCAGGTCCCGCATCAGGCTCCAGCGCCGCGCGCCGTCCCGCTTACGGATGCGCCGGCGCTCGGCCATCATCTCCAGAAACTCGCGCGTGTCCTTCTCGTCGATCTCGTATTCGACCATGATCTTGACCGGCCCGCTGCGCGGAGTGAGATCAAGCTCCACATCGGGTTGTTTCCAGCGGTTGAGCGGATCGAGGTTGAGCGAGGCCAGCGCCGGCAGCGCCAGCCGACCGATGCCCATCGCCGCTCCGCAAATCATGACGCCGGCGGCGAACCAGAGCGCGACATCGGTGCCATAGTCCTCGGCGGCATGTCCCCATACCCAGCTTCCGAGCGCCATGCCACCGAAGGTCGCCATCTGGTAAAGCGAAAGCGCGCGGCCCACGACCCAGCGCGGCGTCGAAAGCTGCACGGTGATGTTGAACATCGAAAGCGCGATGACCCAGCAAGCGCCGGCGATCATCAGGGCAATGCAGGTTAGCCATCCGAACGGGCTTTCTGCGATGATCACGGCACACGATGCGAAGCTTGCAAAGGCGAGCCGCGCGATCCACTCGGTCGACAACCGTTGCCGCAACAATCCGCTGATGAATGCGCCGCCCACGGCGCCGACGCCGAACGCGCCGAACAGAACGCCGTAAAGCAGCGCCCCGCCTTGCAGCAGATCGCGCGTCACGAGCGGCAGCAGCGCCACGACCGAGATGACGGCGAAGCCGAACACGAAGCCGCGTAGCAGCACCTTCTCGATATTGGGCGACATGGCCATGTAGCGAAGGCCGGAACTGATCGCCAGGCCCAGAGGCTCGGGCGGCAGGCTGTTGTTGCCGGTGGGCGGCTTCCAGCGCAGCAGCACTACGATCAGGGCGAGGTAGCTGACCGCATTGATGGTGAAGGCGGCCACGGCTCCGAAGGCCGCCACGATGACGCCGCCGAGCGCCGGGCCGACGCTGCGGGTCAGGTTGAACCCCATGCTGTTGAGCGCGACGGCAGCCGGCAGGTCGGTCCTCGGCACCATATCGCCGACCGAAGCCTGCCACGACGGGTTGTTGAGCGCCGCGCCACAGCCGATGAGAAAAGTGAAAGTCAGAAGCAGCCAGGGCGTCATCAGCCCGCCATAGGCCGTCAGCGCAAGCACTACCGATACGACCAGCATGAAGGTCTGCGCGACCAGCATGACCTTGCGCCGGTTGAAATTGTCCGCGATCGCGCCGGACACGAGCGCGAACAGCATGATGGGCAGCGCGGTCGACGCCTGCACCAGCGCTACCATGTCTGCGGATGACGAGATGATGGTCATCATCCACGCCGCACCCACCGTCTGGATCAGCGAGCCGAGATTGGTCGCGAGGCTGGCGAGCCAGATCGAGCGGAATATCCGGTGCTGAAAGGGGGCGAGAGTGGGAAAGCGTTCGATCACGGCAGGTCTGGCGGCTTGGCTGGACGGCGCGCCCGCGAGGACTCGCCGAGGTGCAGCCTAGCCGGGAATGCCGGCGAAGCACAGAGCGATCGACTGGGCCAAGCCCCTATCAGGCTACCGTGTAAAGTCCTTCGATCTCGCTGGCGTATTTCTTCTGGATGTTGGAGCGGCGCACCTTCATCGTCGCGGTCACCTCGTCATCATCGTGGTCCAGCTCCTTTGCCAGCAGGTGGAACCGGCGGATATGCGACACCTGCGCAAGCTGCGCGTTGGCCTCGGCGATCTCGCGATCGATGAGGTCGCGGACGGCTGGATTCTCTGCGAGATTCCTGAAGTTCGTATAGGCGATCTTTTCTTCCTCAGCCCATTTGCCAACCGTCTCGTAGTCGATCTGGATCAGGGCGGAGACGTATTTGCGCGCTTCGCCGATGACGATGCATTCGTTGATGTAAGGGCTGCCCTTGACCGTGTTCTCGATCTCGGACGGGCTCAGGTTCTTGCCGCCGGCGGTAATCATGATGTCCTTGAGCCGGTCGACGATCTTGAACTGTCCGCCTTCCTCCGCAACCACGTCGCCCGTATGCAGCCAGCCATCGCGCAAGGCCGATGCGGTCGCCTCTTCGTTCTTGTAGTAGCCGACGAAGACAGTCGGGCCGCGCACCAGCAGCTCGCCATGATCGCCCATCCGCGCTTCGACGCCATCCGCTGCCGTGCCGACGCAGCCCGGCACCAGATGTTCCGTCTTCTGGCCAAGCGCCACCCCGCTCGTTTCCGTCGCGCCGTAGACCTCGACCAGCGGCACGCCGATCGTGCGGAAGAAGCGGACGATCTTGGGCGAGATCGGCGCGGCGCCCGTCATTGCGACCCGGGCGCGGCGCAGGCCGATATAGTTTTGCAGCGCGCGGAATACGAGAAGATAGGCGACGCCGTAGCGCAGCTTCTCGCCCATGGAACGCTTGCTCCGCGGTTTTTCGGCCAACGGTTCGCAAGTTCGATAAGCCCATTCGAAAAGGCGCCGCCTGAACCCGCCCGTCTCCAGCATGCGGATGTGGATCGACGAATGCAGCTTCTCCCATATGCGCGGCACGCCGAGGAACATGTTCGGCGCCACCTCGCGCAGGTCTTCCTGCACCGTACGGATGGATTCGCCGAAATTGATCTGCGAGCCGAGATAGACCGGCGCCATCAGCGTCGTCATCTGTTCGGCCACATGGCACAGCGGCAGGTAGGAGAGATGGGTGGCGCCTGAATCGAGCGCCAGCCGTTCGGTTATGGCGATCGCCTGCGCCCGTATGTTGCCATAGGACAGCATCGCGCCCTTCGGCTTGCCGGTCGAGCCGGAGGTGTAGATCATCAGTGCGATGTCGGAGAGGCCCTGCCGCGCCAGCGCGCTGTCGACGAGATCAGGATTGGCCTTGCGATGCGCGGCACCGCTCTCTTCCAGCTCGGCGAAAGAAACCACAAGGTCGGCCGGGTAGTTTCGCATGCCCTTGGTCTCGACCACGACGATGCGCTTCAGGAGAGGAAGCTGCGCGCGCACCTCGATCACCTTGTCGACCTGCTCCTGATCCTCGCAGACGATGATTTCCGCATCGGAGTGTTCCAGCACATAGGCGACCTCGTTCGCCGGGCTGGTCGGATAGACGCCAATGGTCACCGCCCCGACGAGGCCCGCGCCGAGCTGCGCCAGGACCCACTCGACCCGATTTTCCGAAAGGACGGCGACGTGGCCGCCATCGCCAAGCCCCAGCGCGCGAAAGCCATGTCCTGCATCCGCCGCGCGGTCGAAATAGGCTTTCCACGACACCGGATTCCAGATGCCGAAATCCTTCTGCCGCACGGCGATCCGTTCTGGCGAACGCACGGCATGCTCGCGCAGCATCTGCGGCAGGGTCAGTTCGGGAAAGCTTGGCACGGTCATCGGCACCCTCAGGAAAGCCAGCGCTTGCGGCGCTTGTAGTGTTTGACGTCGCGATAGCTCCTGGCGCCCTCGCCTCCGCTCATGCCGAGGTAGAACTCGCGCACGTCCTGGTCGCTGACCAGTCTTTCCGTCGGCCCGTCCAGCACGATCTTGCCGGTCTCCATGATGTAGCCGTAATGGGCCACCGCGAACGCAACCGCTGCGTTCTGTTCGACCAGCAGCATCGACACGCCGGTCTCGCGGTTGATACGCGCGATGATGCCGAAGATTTCCTCGACGAGGATGGGCGACAGGCCGAGCGACGGTTCGTCGAGCAGGATGAGCTTTGGCTGGGCGATCAGCGCCCTGCCGATGGCGAGCATCTGCTGCTCGCCGCCGGACAGGTAGCCAGCGCGACCATGTCGGCGTTCATATAAGCGAGGGAAGTAGCCATAGACGACGTCGAAGGAAGTGGGTTTGACGCCACGACCGGACAAGGCGAAGGTCGCAGCGGTGAGGTTTTCTTCCACTGTCAGGTCTTCGAAGATCCGCCGTCCTTCCATGACATGGAACAGACCACGCCGCACCAGGCTGTGCGGCGTGTCGTCGGCGATCGCCTTGCCGTCGAAGGTGATCGTGCCGGCAGTCACCGCCCCGTCTTCCAGCGACAGAAGGCTCGAGATGGCCTTGAGCGTGGTCGACTTGCCGGCGCCATTGGAGCCGAGGAGCGTGACGACCTTGCCACGCTCCACGGTCAGCGAGAGGCCGCGGAGCACCTGAATCGTCTTGTTGTAGACGACCTCGATGTTCTCGACCGAGAGGATGGTATCCGCGGCCACGATGCCTACTCCTGCAGGCTGATCCAGTCGGAGACGGGCTCCATCCGCTTGTCGGCGGCGTCATACTGGTAGATGCGGCCGACCGGCACTGTGTTGCCGGGAACGGAGATCGGCACGCCGATGATGCCGCCGGTATCGAAATCCTCGATCGTGTTCAGCGACGCCTTCAGGTTTTCCGCCGTCAGCTCGTTGCCGGCCGCCAGCGTGCGTTTGGCCGCCTCGGTCATCAGCATCGCCGTGAGGAAGCCCTGCATGTAGCCGGTTGCCTGATATTCGGGACGCATCTGGCGGATGCGGTCGAGCATCGGCGCGTCTTCCTCGTCGTAGTAGTAACGATAGGGCATCACGCCCATGAAGCCGTCGGCAACCTCGCCAACATCCGCCCAGATGCTGGAGTCCATCGACCAGAACGTGCCCATGAACTTGGTCTCGAGGCCGAGTTGCTTGGCCTGCGTCATGAACTCCGGCAGCGGCGCGAGGATGTAGCCGTGGAAGAGCGTGTAGTCCGGCCGCGCGCGCCGCAGCTTCAGCACTTCCGTTGAAACATCGACCGCACCGGGCGGCGTGATGATCTCCTCGACGATCTCGAGGCCAAGCTCGGCGGCGCGGGCGCGCGTCGACTCGATCGGGTCGCGGCCGAACTCGCTGTCGGAATTCACCGTGACGATCCTGGCGCCCGGCTTCTCTTTTGCGATGTATTCCAGCAGGATCGAGAACATCTCGCTGTAGTCCGGTCCGGCGATGAACTGATAGGGAAAGTTCTCCGGATCGTTGATCTCGCTGGCGAAGGATGCACCGGCCATGATCATCGCGTTGCGGCGGATGAGCTCCGGGTTGATCGTGCGCGAAAAGGCGGTCGAGTCGCCGTAGTAGAGATGCATGTTCTCGTTCTGGCTGGTCAGCTTGTTGAAGACCGCCACGGACTGGTCGACCTGATAGCCTGTATCTTCATAAGCCAGCCGCACCTGCCGGCCGTCGATGCCGCCCTGCTCGTTCAGAATCTTTAGATAGTCCTGGATACCGGCCTCGATGGCGACGCCGGCGAAGGCGAAGACGCCGGTCAGCGGTATCGAGCCGCCAATGACGATATCTTCCTTGTCCTGCGCAAAGGCAGGTGCGCTAAAGGCCAGCGCCGACGATGCGGCGAGCGCAAGCAATGTTCTCTTGGTGATTCCGGACATTTCAAACTCCTCCACGGTTTTGGTTATTTCTTGAACGGCCAGAGATGGAAGAACCTCCGTATCCTCTGGACAATCTCCGCCAGACCCTGCGGCTCCAGCACGAGAAAGGCGATGATCAATCCACCGAACGCGACGGTGCGGATTGGCGACAGAAGCGTTGCGGCGTTGCTGACATAGGGAGAGGCAATCTCCACCCCGAAACGCAGTATCTCCGGCACCAGCGTCATGAAAGCGGCACCGATGACCCCGCCGAGGATCGAGCCCATGCCGCCGACGATGACGGCGGCGAGGTAGAAGATCGACTCGACGATGGTGAAGCTCTCCGGGCTTACCGAGCGGAAGAAATAGGCCCACATGCCGCCCGCGACACCGGCATAGAAGGACGAGATCGCAAAGCTCAGGAGCTTGTAGCGCAGGAGCGGGATGCCAAGCACCTCAGCCGAGATGTCGCGGTCGCGGATCGCGATGAAGGCACGCCCGACGCGCGTGCGGAACAGGTTCGCCGCCCCAAGCACCATCAGCGCTGCGATCGGCACGAACAGCCAGTAGAGCTGGAAGTAGGTGGTGAGCTGGGTGCCGAAGAAGGTCGCCGGAGCGACGTTGATGCCGCGGGAACCGCCTGTGACCGAACTCCAGTTGACGAAGAAGAACTGGAGTATGATCGACGCACCGATCGTCGCGATCGCAAGGTATAGGCCCTTGACCCGCAGGCTCGGAATGCCGACGAACACGCCGACGAGCGCGGCCAGCGCGCCTCCGGCAACGAGGTTGACGAAAAACGGCGTGCCTACGTTCGCCTCCAGCCACGCCACGGTGTAAGCGCCAACCGCCATGAACGCGCCCTGCCCCAGGCTGACGAGGCCGGTATAGCCCGTGAGGATGTTGAGGCCGGTCGCGCTGGCGACATTGATGGCGACGAGGCAGGCAAGATAGAGCCAGTAATTGTTGAGCACGAACGGTGCTGCAATCAGAACAAGCGCCAGGATGCCCATCCACGCCCACTGGGTCCGCGTCGAAAGCAGCGCCTCGTCGGCCAGATATGTCTCGTTGGCTGTCGCTATGCGCATGTCAGAGCCGCTCGATTTCGGTGGTGCCGAAAAGGCCGTAAGGGCGGATCATCAGCATCAGTATGAGGATGCCGAAGGTGAAGACGAGCTTGTATTCGCCGCCGAGATAGGTTCCGGTCCAGGCCTCGACGAGGCCGATGAACAGCCCTGCGATCAACGCGCCGGCCACGGAATCCAGCCCGCCGACAATGACCACGACCAGCGCCGAGAGGCCGAACGCGCCCATGGTGGGCGCAATGCCGCCGATCTGCCCGAGCAGCATTCCGGCGCCCGCGGCCGTGCCACAGCCGATGATCCATGCGAGCGAGAAGACACCGGGCACATTGATGCCGCAGGAATAAGCGGCCGCCTGATCGGTTGCCGTGGCGCGAAGCGCGACACCGCCGCGCCAGTAGCGGAACAGGATCAGGAAGATGGCGATCACCACCGCGGCGACCACGAAGCTGATCGCGATTTTGCGCGAGACGTACACCTCGCCGAGAAAGATCGGGGCCGATCCCATGAAGTCCGGCAGCGAGCGTGGGTCCGTGCCCCAGATGAACTCGACCAGTCCGACCAGAACCGAGCCGAGCCCGACCGTGACCATGAACACGGAGATCGGGCTTTCGCCGAGCATGCGGCGGATAATGCCGCGCTCCACGATGGCGCCGATCAGCCCGCCGCCGGCGATCGCCAGTGGAATGGCGACCCACACCGGCAGGCTCATGCCGGCCGCCAGCGCGAAGAAGAAGTAGCCGCCCATCATCAGGGTTTCGCCGACGGCGAGATTGATGACGCGGGTTGCCTTGTAGATGAGCACAAATGCCAGCGCGGTCAGCGACAACAGCGCGCCGGAGCCGAGCCCCGCCAGCGACACTTCGATGAAGAACAGGAGATCGCTCATCAGGCCGCTTCCTCCGCGAGCCGCTTCATTAACGCGGCCGGGTCGCCGCTGCCGAGATAGGCTTCCACCACCTGCGGGTTCTCCTGCACCTCGTGCGGCAGCCCGCTCGCGATCACCTGCCCGAAATTCAGCACAACCACATGGTCCGAGATGTCCATAACCATGCCCATGTCGTGTTCGACCATGAGGATCGTCGTGCCCCATTCCTCCTTCACGTCGAGGATGAAGCGCGCCATGTCCTCGGTCTCTTCACGGTTCATGCCCGCCACCGGCTCGTCGAGCAGAAGGATGCGCGGACGCATGGCGAGCGCGCGTGCCAGCTCCACGCGCTTCTGGAGCCCGTAGGACAGGGAGGCGACAGGCATGTGCCTGATATGATTGATCTCGAGGAAATCGATGATGTCGCGCTCGACCTCGGCGCGAAGTTCCATTTCTTCCCGCGCCGCCGTGCCAAAATAGGCAAGCGCCTGGAAGATGTTGGTCTTCATATGTGCGTGGCGGCCGAGCTTGATGTTATCGAGCACCGTCATGCCGCGAAACAGCGCGATGTTCTGGAAGGTACGGGCGAAACCCATCCGGGCGCGCTCGGGCGGATGGGTGCGCGACACGTCCTCGCCGTCGAAGCGGATGGCGCCCCGCTGCGGCTTGTAGAAGCCGGAAATGCAGTTGAACATCGACGTCTTGCCGGCGCCGTTCGGCCCGATCAACGCCGTGATCGAGCCCGGCTCGACACTGAACGACACGTCGTTGATCGCCTTGAGGCCGCCGAAGGATAGCGACAGCCCCGCAACCTCGAGGCTGGCAGGTTTCATCGGCGCGCGCATGGATGCGTCCCAACGAAAACCTGATCGGCCACGGCCCGGCCCGTTACGGCAAACCGGTTCATTTCTCCTCCTCCCTTCCCCTTGCTCACGCAGCCTCCCCGCGCATGAAGGGCACCTACAAGAACGAAGCTCCCGGTGAGAGCTTCGGAAATATTCTTTCGACGGGCTCGTCGATGTCGCGGCCCGCACGCTCGAAACCACGCTTCCAGTCGCGCACGTGCCGGAACATCCATGTGCGGGCACGCTCGACGTCACGCGCCTTGATGGCATCGATGATCTCGCGGTGCGCGGCAACCATACGGCTGCCGCCTTGGGGGACGCGGCGGCAGATCATCTCCGAAGTCGGAAAGAAAAGCAGTGCGGCCGGCTCGCGCGCCAGTTCGAGAACCCGGTTGCGGGTACTGCGCGCCACAAGCGCGTGAAACTCCGTATCGACATCCGCAAGGCGAATGGGATCGTCCACGACGCTTTCTGCGCGAAGCTGGTTTTCCTCCAGCGCGGCGATGTCGTCATCCGTGGCGCGCTCGACGGCGGCCTGCACGGCGCCGCCCTCCAGAACCTGCGCGGTTTCGTAAAGCTCGCGGAACGTGACCTCGTTGATGATCATCGCCCGGCTCATGCGGCTGGACAGGTTGCGGTAGCGCGGCACGCAGACGAACAGCTTGCGTCCGGTCTCGCGGCGCACGAAGCCGCTTTGCTCAAGCACGCGGATGCCTTCGCGGACGGTCGAACGGTTGACGCCGAACTGACGGACAAGGTCGGCCTCGGTGCCGATCTGGTCTCCCGGCTTCAGGCGGCCGGACGTGATTTCGCGCTCAATGGCGTCGGCCACCATCTCGTACGCCGAGGGAACCTTGATCCTGTCAAATCTGCCGAGTTCGGTTTCCGACATCGCCCCATTCAGTCGAAAATGCACTTTGTCGGACAATAGGCACTTTTGAGAATTTCGAGTCAATAGCAGTGCGCGGCCCGGCAACTAGGAACCCGATACGAATTCGTGCATTGATGAGGCTATCATCCGGGGGATCGCCGTGAGCAAGACCGATAGCGACGAGCGCGAACAAGCGACGGTGCCGGACCCGATTCCCGGTCCCGGAAAAACGGTGCGCCGCGATTTTGCGCTGACCGGCATCTTTGTGATTCTCGCCATCTACGCGCTTTACTTCGGGCGCGAATTCTTCATGCCGGTAATCTTGGCGTTTCTTTTCGCGCTGACACTGACCCCGATCGTCCGCTTTGCCGGAAAGCGAGGCATACCGGCGCCACTGTCTGCGACGTTGCTGGTTGCGGCTTCGGCTCTGGTTGTGACGATCGGCGGCTACCTGTTGAGCGGGCCGGTGATGCAGCTTGTTCACGACGCGCCACAGATCGGTCGTGATCTGAGCGAGAGGATGCAGGAACTGCGCACCCCCTTCAACCGACTGCTCGCCATATCGCAGCAGATCGACGAAGCCGCGGACACCACGAGCGATGAAGGCGTGTTGAAGGTCGCCGTGCAACAGCCCGGCATCCTGTCGCAGGCGGCAGGAAACATGCTGAGCGCTGGTACCACGATCGCCATCGTCTTCGTGCTATCCCTGTTCCTGCTGGCGTCGGGAACGCTGTTCTACGAGAAGATCGTCCAGTCCTTCACAACCATGAGCGAGAAGAAGCGGGCGCTACGCGTCGTCTACGACGTCGAGCGCGAGGTCTCGCGCTATCTGCTTACGGTGGCCGTCATAAATGGCGGGCTCGGCGTGGTCGTCTGTGCAGGCCTTTGGGCCCTGGGCATGCCAACCCCCCTGCTGTGGGGCGCCATGGCTGCATTGCTCAATTTCCTGCCCTATGTCGGCGCGCTGATGACGATCATGGTCGTGGCGGTAATTTCGATCATCACCTTCGACAGCATCGGCTATGCGCTGCTCGTACCGGGCTTCGTCGTTATCTGTAATATTATGGAAGGTCAGATCATCACGCCGCTTATCCTTGGGCGCCGGCTCGAGTTGAACGCGGTCGCCATCCTCATTGCTGTCGCTTTCTGGTCGTGGCTGTGGGGCTTCGTCGGCGCGCTGATCGCGGTACCGCTGCTGGTGGTCGTCAAGGTTTTCTGCGATCACTTCGAAGGTTTTCAGCAGGTCGGCAACTTCCTTTCCGCGCAACAAATCTTGAACCACGACGAGTAGGCCGGCGGAATTCATGCACCGTCGACCAGCGGAACGAAGGCAACCCCGCCAAGATCTTCCTGTTCGAAATGCCCGTTGGCGCTGCGCCGGACCCGCAGCAGGCGCTGACGGCGTCCGTCGCGCCCTACCGGCATGATCAGCACGCCATCCGGCGCCAACTGATCCTCGAGAGCCTCGGGCACGGAGGTTCCACCGGCCGAGACGATTATGGCATCGAAAGGCGCTGCCTCCGGCCAACCCTTCGTACCGTCGGCCACGCGCAATTCGACATTGTCGTAGCCAAGCGATCGCAACCTTTCCGCCGCCGCCCTGCCGAGACTGGCATGGCGCTCCACGGCATGAACGCTCCCGGCGATCCGGCTCAGGACCGCCGCGGCATAGCCGCATCCGGCCCCGACCTCCAGAACCCGCGCGCCGGGGGTAATCCGCGCGGCTTCGATCATGTATGCCACAATGAACGGCTGGGAGATCGTTTGCCCTTCGCCGATTGGCAGCGGCGTGTCTTCATACGCCCGGTCGCGGAGCTCTCGATCGACAAAACACTCGCGAGGAACGCAATTCATGGCGTCAAGCACGTTGCGATCGTGCACGCCGCGGGCGGCGATCTGGTTCTCGACCATAAGTCTGCGCCGCTGTTCCATCCTCCGGCATCGGCGGTGAACCGGGCCTTCTCCTGCAACCTTGCCCATACCCTCCCGTCTGTCTGTTTTAACCCGGAGGTTGCGCACACGTTCCGTATCGTCAATTCTGGACGGCGCTATTGAGGAGAATTTCGGGAGGAATGAAATGCTCAGAAGATCGGTTCTTGGACTTGCGGCAGCCGGCGCAATCGCGACCGTGCTGCCGTTTGCGACACCGGCAATGGCCGAATACCCGGAGCGTCCGCTGACGATCATCGTGCCTTGGGGCGCCGGCGGCGGCACCGACGCCACTGCGCGCATCATCGGTTCCGTACTGGAGAAGGAGTTGGGCCAGCCAGTGAACGTCGTCAACCGGACCGGTGGCTCGGGCGTCGTCGGCCATTCGGCGATCGCCGAAGCCGATCCGGACGGCTACACGCTGGGCATTGCAACTGTCGAGATCGGCATGATGCACTGGCAGGGCCTTACGGAACTGACCTGGGAAGACTACACTCCGCTTGCGCTGATGAACGAGGATGCCGCGGGCGTGCAGGTTGCCGCGGATTCCGAGTACGACACGCTGGAGGCGCTGCTTGCCGCCATTGAATCGGGCGAGCCCGCAACGTTCCGGGCCTCGGGAACGGGCCAGGGCGGCATCTGGCATCTGGCGATCGCCGGCATGCTCAACGACCGTGGCATCGATCCGGCAAAAGTTCCGTGGGTCCCGAGCGAAGGCGCAGCCCCCGGCCTGCAGGAACTCGTCGCGGGCGGCGTGAACATCGTTCCGTGTTCGCTGGTGGAAGCCCGTGCCCTGATCGAGGCCGGGCGGGTCAAGTCGCTCGCTATCATGTCCGCGAACCGCGCCGATCTATTCCCCGACGTACCGACGCTCAATGAAGCGGTCGGTTCCGACTGGCAGATCGGCGCATGGCGCGGCATCGTCGGTCCGGCCGGGCTTCCCGAAGACGTTGCCACCAAGCTGACCACGGCTCTCGAGACCGTCTACAACAGCGACGATTACCGCGGCTTCATGGAAGCGCAGGGATACGGTGTGCGCTGGGCCGCGGGCCAGGAGTTCGCCGACTTCATGAGCCAGAGCAACCAGGCGCTCGGCGACACGATGAAGGCCGTCGGCCTCGTCCAGTAGCAACCGGGCGGCACGACGGGATGAAGGGCGCGGCTGCGCCTTTCATCTCGTGGCCGCACTGTCTGCCGCGCGAGGTTTCGATGCGCTTCAGTGACACCATGCTGGGTGCCGTGCTGCTGGTCTTCGGACTGGCGGTCGGCATCTATTCGCAGACCTTTCCGGCTATACCCGGCCAGCGCTACGGCGCGTCTGCGTTCCCGACAGCCATCGCCATAGGTTTCGTCGGCTGCGGGCTGGTTATGCTCGTGCGCGGATTTCGCGCCGCACCGTTTCCTCTGGTCACGCGCACAGAGTGGACCCGAAAGCCGGGCGCGATGCCGGCGATCCTGGTCACGATACTCTGCGTCATCGCCTACATCCTGTTCGCGCGCTACCTCGGCTTCATCCCGATCTCGCTGCTGCTGCTGATCGTCCTGTTCAGGATGCTGCGCGTGCCATGGTGGCAGACGCTCGCCTTCGCGTTTGCCGCGGCTTTCGTCTGTGATTTCGTCTTCCGCTCGATTCTCCTCGTGCCGCTGCCGCAGGGGCTAATGCCCCGCTTGCCCTGGTAGGAAGGGGGCCGGATGAACGCGATACTCGCCGCCTTCGAACTGGTCTTCACGGTCGACGTGCTTCTCACGCTGATTTCGGCAGCGCTTTTCGGGCTGCTTGTGGGCGCGGTTCCCGGATTGACCGCCACCATGGCCACGGCACTGCTGGTGCCGCTCACCTTCTTCATGGATCCCATCCCCGCAGTCGGCGCGATGGTCACCTGCGCGGCGATGGCGATCTTCGCGGGCGATATTCCGGGCGCCCTGCTGCGCATACCCGGCACACCCGCCTCGGCAGCCTATGTCGATGAAGCATATGCGATGACACGCAAGGGGCAGGCCGAGAAGGTGCTGGGCGCCTGCGTCGTCTTTTCGGCCATCGGCGGGTTGTTCGGCACGGTGGTGCTGATCTTCGCCGCGCCGGCGCTTGCCGAGATCGCGCTGAAGTTCTCCTCGCCGGAATATTTCTGGATGGCGCTGCTGGGCCTTACCTGCGCCGCCTTCATCGGTGCCGCCTCGCCGATCCGGGGTATGGTCAGCCTGCTGATAGGCCTTCTTATCTCCACCGTGGGGCTGAACAATCCCGCCGGTGTGCCGCGCTTTACCTTCGGCTCTACAGATATGCTTGCCGGCATCGATTTCATTCCCGCCATGATCGGCCTCTTCGCGGTATCCGAGGTCCTGCGCACGATCGCGGCCGGTGCACCGCCCTGGGACTCGGTACAAAGCAAGGTCGGCAACATTTTCCGCGACTGGGGCGGAATGATCAGGACGTATTGGCCGCAGCAGTTGCGCGGAAACGTGCTCGGCACCGCGATCGGCGTCCTTCCCGGCGCCGGCGCCGACGTCGCGGCCTATGTCAGCTACGCCGTCAGCCGCCGTCTGTCGCGCAACCCGGAAAAATTCGGCACCGGCCATGTCGAAGGCGTTATAGAAAGCACGTCAGCGAACAACTCGTCGCTGGCCAGTGCCTGGATACCGGCACTGGTTTTCGGCATTCCCGGCGATACCATCACCGCCATCGTCATCGGCGTCCTTTATGTGAAGGGCATCAACCCCGGCCCCACATTGTTCCTTTTCAACCCGCAGACCATCTACGCCGTCTTCCTGATCTTCATTCTGGCCAACCTGTTGATGGTGCCGCTCGGCTGGCTCGTCATCAAGCTCGCGAGGCACCTGCTGCGAACACCGAGACGGGTGTTGATGCCGATGATCCTCATCTTCTGCATCGTGGGTGCCTTCGCCTCCAACAACGCCGCCTATGGCATCGTGCTGATGCTGGCCTTCGGCGTGCTTGGCTTCTTCATGGAGGAGAACGAGATCCCGATTGCCCCATGTATCCTGGGCATCGTCATCGGGCCGATCCTCGAACGCAACTTCATCACGACCATGATCAAGTCCGACGGAGCCGTGACCGCGTTCTTCGAGCGACCGATTGCTGCGGCGCTCGGCGGTGTTGTCGTCATAATCTGGCTGTCACTGCTGGTTGGAGCATGGCGACGCCGCCACGCCAACAATCCGGCTGCGTGACCTACCAGCAAGCCGCCTATCGCAGCGCGGTCACGCGCACGACCTCAGAGGGGGACGTCAACCCGTCAAGAGCCTTGCCCACGGCGTCGTCGGCCATCGTCGTCATGCCGCCCCTCAGCGCGGCTGCCTCGATCCTGGCATTGTCGCCGCCCTCGGATGTGAGGTGCACGACCTCCTCGCCCAGCGTGAGGATTTCGAATACCGCGATACGGCCGCGATAGCCTGCATCCGCGCAACGGGCGCAGCCGACGGCCTCGAACACTTGATCGCCCGCCCGGAAACCCACGGCCGAATAGCGCGGGTCGCCTGCCAACAGGTCGGGAGCGATAGTGGAAGGCCGCTTGCAATGTTCGCACAGCCGCCGAACCAGCCGCTGGGCAACGACGCCCCGAACAGCGCCGACGAGCAGATAGTTCTCGATCCCGAGATCGCGCAAACGCGTGAATGCCGCGGCCGCCGTATTGGCATGGACCGTGGTGAGCACGAGGTGACCGGTGAGACCCGCCTGGATCGCCGCGCGGGCGGTTTCCGGATCGCGCACCTCGCCGACGAGGATGATGTCCGGATCCTGGCGCACGAATGCGCGGATCGCCGAAGAGAACGTGAGGTCGATGGCCGGCTGCACCTGCGACTGGACGATGCCGGGTATCTGGTATTCGACCGGATCCTCGATGGTGACGATCTTGCGGCCCGGATCGTTCAGGCGCGACAGGGCCGCAGCCAGCGTCGTCGTCTTGCCGCTACCGGTGGGGCCGGCGACGACGATCATGCCATGGGTATGCTCCAGAAGCCGGTGCAGCGTTTCCATGTCCCGGCCGCGCAGCCCGATGCTGCCCAAGTCGACCAAGGCACCGTCGCGCTGCAGGATACGCATCACCAGCGTTTCACCATGGATCGACGGGAGCGTCGCCACGCGCATCTCTATGTCTCGATCGCGCACCTTGAGACGCATGCCGCCGTCCTGCGGTCTGCGGCGTTCCGCAATGTCGAGCCCCGCCAGAACCTTGACACGAGAGACGATAGGCTCGCCCATATCCGCCGCAGGCGGCGTCATGATGCGCAGCACCCCGTCGATGCGAAAGCGCAGAACGAGGCGACCGCGCATGGGTTCGAGATGGATGTCGGTCGCCCGCAGGTCGATGGCGCGGCGAAAAATGTCGTCGACGGCCATGACCACCGGCGCGCCGCTTGCCATGTCGCGCAGATCGGCGATCGCTTCTTCCGAGGAAAGCGAGGCCTCGGCGGTTCCCTCTGGAGCTTGCGCGTCGGCAAGACGCTCGAGCCGCGCTTCCATGTCGGGAGATGAAACGACGCAAAGTTCAGCATGCTCGTCGAGGACGGCAAAAAGCGCATCGAGCGGCTCGCTGTCGCCGGGATGCAGCGCCCCCACCAGTCGCCGGCCGTCCGTGGAGCGCATCGGGAGGAGCCAGTTGTCGACAAGAAACCGGTGCGACAGGTCCGACGCCGCAATCTCGAGTTCCTCAAGCGCATCACCGCCCAGCAGCCGCAAGCCATATCGGCTGGCCAGAAAGGCCGCCAGCGCATCGGCATCGACGAGTTGAGCGTCGACCAGGCGGTGCATATCCGAAGCACGGACAATGCCGCCGGCGCCGATAACACGCTCCATCGCGCCCAGAGCGGCGAGACCGGCATCCGCGATCGCTTCGAGCATCGCCCGCCCCTCGAGCGCCGGATCGTGGATATTCATGCCGTTTCCTTGCTCGTTCACTGACATCGCCCAGGCCGGCGTTGTCTCATATGCAACAGGTCTCGCATTCCTGTTAAGGAGAAATGGGAAAACAGGCAGAACCTGTTGTCAAGCTGAACTGCGCTGGGATAGAAGTCTTTATAATAAGTAAATGTCGCGTACTTGTCGGGGTATTTTAGTGAAAGTTGGGAGCGGGGACATCGTCGCGGCCAAGCGCGCGCGTTTCGCGACGGTGCTGGGTGCAGCGACCCTTTTGCTGTCAGCCTGCGTTTCCGGCAAGAATATCGAAGAAGCCATGCGGCCCGATCCGCTTGAGCGCGCAACCAACGCAGACCTCAGCGCGAGAAACCCGTCGGGTGGCGGTTTTCTTTCCTCGTTCGGCTTCGGGCGCGCCAACAACCCCCAGGCACAGCTCTACGGTGGCACGGATCGCACGTCGGTTGTGGGGCAGGCAAGCGAGTTGTCGCCGGTCGTCACCAGCGGGGAAACCTTCGAGGTCAATCTCGACAGCGCCGAAGTAGCGGTGGCAACGCGTACGATTCTCGGTGAGATCCTGCGCATCAGCTACGTGATCGACCCGCGCGTCACCGGCCAGATTTCGATTGTGACGGCGAGGCCTGTTCCGGCAGCCGAGATCCTCTCCATGTTCGAGGCTTCGCTGCGCAGCAACGACATCGCGCTGGTCCGCGAAGGCAACCGTTTCAGGCTCATGGTGGCCGCGGAGGCTATGGGCGTGGCCCAGCTCGACCAGAGCGTGACCATCCAGCCCGGCTACGGCGCGACGATCTTGCCGCTGCGCCATGTCTCGGCAGACACCATCCTGCCGCTGCTCGAAAACTTCGTGACGCGCCAGGGCATGGTGCGCGCCGATGCCGGGGGCAATTCGCTGATATTCCAGGGAACGGCGGAGGAACGGCGAGCAGCGATCGCGGCGGCCCGCTCGTTCGACCAGGACTGGCTCGCAGACCAGTCGGTTGGCCTGTTCCCGATCGAGAACTCGACGCCGGCCGCGATGATCCCCGAGCTCGAGCGTGTGCTGGGGCTGAACGAAGGCGGCCGCGGCCGCAACACGGTCAGCCTGCAGCCCATCGACCGCACCAATACGATCATGGTGGTCGCGCGTACAAACCAGTTGCTGCAGCGCGCCGCAAGCTGGATCAAGCGTCTGGATACGACGAACGTCGCCGGCTCCAATCTGCGCGTCTACCGGGTGCAGCACGCCGATGCCCGCCGGCTGGCCTCCATGGTCAACGCGCTCTTCACGGGTGGCGCATCCGCACAGGACGACCCGTCGCGCCAATTCCCGCCGGGCTCTACGCCGACGCTGCAGCAGGGCACCGATGAGCCGATGGCCATGGCATCGGCGCTGTCCGAGGAGCAGAATAACGGCGAAGCCTTCGCGGCCGAGCAGCCGCAACCGTCTGCGCCCATCGGAGGCGGTCAAGCGTTGCTGGAAAATGTCCGCATCACGGCCAATCCGGAAAACAACTCGATCCTGATCTATGCGCGCCCGGACCAGCAGCGGGTCATCGAACAGGCGATCATCGCCCTCGACCGCCCGTCTGCACAGGTCGCGATCGAGGCCACCATTGCGGAAGTGACGCTCACCAACGATTTGCGCTATGGTGTCCAGTTCTTCCTGAAATCACAGGACCTCGGGCTGGGGGACGATGACGGTTCGATCGGCCTGTTTCGCGATGTTGGCGCTGCCGCGATTGACCGGGTGCTGCCCGGTTTCAACCTTCTTTTGGGACCTGAAAGCGATCCTCGCGTGATCATCGACGCCCTGCGCGGCGTGACCGAGGTGAAGGTCCTTTCGTCGCCATCCGTGGTGGTTCTCGACAACCGAACCGCAAGCCTGCTGGTCGGTGACGAGGTGCCTGTCGTCACCCGCACGGCGCAGACAATCGACGATCCCGATGCCCCGATCGTGAACAATGTCGAGTTCCGCAATACGGGCGTCATCCTCAACGTTCTGCCGCGCATCACGGCCAATGGCACCATCAACCTGCTCATCGAGCAGGAGATCAGCTCGGTCGCCCGGGGATCGCCGGCACTGACCCCGACGATTTCGCAGCGCAAGGTGAACTCGACCGTTTCGGTTGCCAGCGGCCAGACGGTCCTGCTGGGCGGCCTCATCAGCGAGAACCAGACCAAGGGCCGCGACGGCATCCCGATCCTCGGCGACGCCCCCATCATCGGCGATCTTTTCCGCACGAACACCAACCGGGCGACACGCACCGAACTGATCGTGCTGATCCGCCCACAGATCATCCGCGACAGCCTCGACGCACAGAATGTGGCCGAGCAGATGCGCTCTCAACTGCGTGTCATGGGAACGCCGAGCCGCAACGTGCCGCTGCAGCGCCCGGCACGCACCCTTATAGAATGACGCTGCCGCGGGTAACCTGGCAGGCCATCGCGATCATGGCCTGTCTCCTCGTCGCCGCCACCATTCCGCCGATGCTCGGCAAGCCGCCGTTGCAGCAGGCAGCATGGTTGTTGCTCTGCGTCCTGGCCGCGGCGATTGCCATCGAGGATCTTGCCCGGATGCTGATCCCCGATGGCTACACCGCCGCGATCGCTATCGTTGCGGCGGCACTCGCCTTCACCACGCATGGCTGGGCAGGCCTGGGCGTGGCACTGACGGAGGGCGCCATCCTCGCCGCCGGCCTGATGCTGACAACCCTGCTGTATGAGCGACTGCGCGGCCGTTCGGGACTCGGCTTCGGCGATGTGAAACTGCTGTCGGCTTCCGCCCTGCTTGTCGGACTGTGGGGCGTGGGCATGCAGATCCTGTTTGCATCCGTCGCAGCTCTCACATTCACGGCCCTCCGCGCCGGTCGGCGCCGGCGCCCGTTGCGTGCAGTGACACGCATACCCTTTGCGACCTTTCTCGCGCCTGCCCTCGTCCTCGTATGGGCCTGGATCGTCCCGTAACCGCCGTCCACAAGGCCCGCGCAAGGCCGAGACGATAGGTTCCAGCCTGCGCGATTCCGCTCCTCGAACAGTCGTGGGGGTGAGCAAAACGGACCTTTGAAGGCGAGGCGGGCAGGATGACGACGATTCCAGGAAATCTGCACAATGGCGCGCAGTGGCGCGACGTGACGAAGCAGAACCACGGTTCTCCAAAAGGAATGGAAGACAGCGCTGCCTTCTTCCAGCCTTCGCCGAAACCCGACGGGCTGCCCTTCCAGCCGGGTCCCGTCGCCGATGGCTTGCCCGCGATGCCAGCCCCAGTGATCGATGGGCTGCCTTACATGCCTGAACCTGTCATCGACGGGCTGCCCTTCATGCCTCACCCGACCGTCGACGGCCTCCCCTTTATGCCCGAGCCAGGAGTGGACGGCCTGCCGATGATGCCGCAGCCTGCAATCGACGGCCTGCCCTTCATGCCCCAACCGATCGCCGATGGATTGCCCTTCGTCCCCGAGCCGGGGATCGACGGTCTGCCGATGATGCCCGGCCCCGGCCCGGCCATCGATGGCCTGCCTGTCATGCCCTACGACCCGCCGAAAGAAGCGGACAAGCCCTCGCCCGGCGACAAGGACCCGCTGGATGTCGCCAAGAAAAAACTGGCAGAGGATTTCGCCACCCGGATGCTTGAGAAGAAGAACCTGACGGATAGCGGCCTCGGCGAATGATCGGCGAACCCCCTGCCTCGACCATTGTCAGCCGCTTCGCCCCATAAGCCGGAGGCATTCCTGCACGAGTTCCTGCGTGGCGCACGCCGCCGGCATCTCCGCGCGCGGCCGCGCATAAGCCACCTGTTGCCACGGCCGCGGATCCGAGCCAGATATCTCGATGCGAACCAGAGACGGCAGCACGCGCTGGCCGGTCCACTCATCGACGAAGGCTCCGTCGGCCGCCCGGTAGGAAAACGACAGGCGAATGTCGCCACGCATCAGTGGCAGATCTTCACCCCCACTTCCTGCCTCCGGCCCATAATCGCGACGCATGCGCATGACCGCAGGCTCTCCGTCGATCGAACCGTACCCGTAGCTGACGCGATCGAGCCCCGCCCTGCGTTCGAAGCCGAGTGCCGGACGCACGAAACTCACCGATTGCGCGTGGCCTTCGAAGGTGCCGGCAACCGTGCCGCCCTCGAACACCAGTGCCGGCTGCGCCGCCTCGATTTCCTCCACCATGCGGTCGAGCACGATTGCCGCCACATCCTGGTTCGCACTGAGCAGGGTGATGCGGTGCCACTGGCCCGCCCAACTACCGGTATAAAGCGCGATGCCCGCAAACAGGATCGAGGCCAGCAACAGCGCCAGCAGCGCTTCGATCAAGGTAAAGCCGCGCTTCGCCCTTCTGAGGCCGGCAACGCTCAAAGCGGGGCGCTCCGCACCGTCTCCACGATGGGCGCGGAAGACACTGAAGGGCGACTGACACTCAGCGTATAGAGTTGCCAGCCCGCTCGTCGCAGGTCCGCTGTCTGCTCGTCGACGCGCGGGCGCACCTCCACGCGAAAATCGCCCAATGTGAAGTCCCCGGCCCTCAAAGGATTGACCGCCATGGCAGCGGCGGCGGCAAGCTGCAGATTGGCGCGCCGCTCGACGGATCGTTGAAGCCCCCCGAACGAACCGGATATCCCCGATATGATCGAGGCCAGCGGAACGATAAGTACGAGGGCGATGACGAATGCCGCCATCACCTCGATCAGCGTAAAGCCGCGCCGGGCCTTTGTCATTGCGATGCCAGTTCGACGCGGCCGGTCAGCCAGTCGACGCGCAAGCGCGCCTCGTGGCCCGCCCCGCTCAGGGACAGGACGCCACCGCAGGAACGCCCGTCGGGAAGGAACCGCAGAGCGCGCCGCCCGGCGTCGAGCGGACACTGGCTGGATGTCGACCATACCAGACGAATGTCGTCGCGAACCTGCAATGGCTCTCCAGGTCCAAGAATGAAGCCGTCCATTGCGTCGACCACCACATCGATGGGCGCGTGGCTTCGGATCGCATCGGTTCGCGCTTGCCGGAAAATGGCTGCCGCCCGCACGGCATCCGCCTTGACGTCGTTATGAGACAGAGAATGGGTCGGCACAGGCATCAGAACGTAAGCCGCAAGCGCTATCACAGCCAGCGTCAAAACCAGATCGAGCAATACGACGCCGCGCCGCGACCGGCGCTTGCTGCGCAAGCCGAGGCTGTGTTCGGCGCTGTGGTTACTGCGTGGCACCGACCCCGTCCGGTCCCATGGTCACGATGTTGTATGAACCACCGTCGGCGGAATAGCGATATTCCTGCCCCCAGGGGTCGAGCGGCACCGCACCGCCGCGCAGATATGGCCCGTTCCACGACTGCGCGCTGGACGGCGCCTCGACCAGGGCTCGCAGCCCTTCAGACTGCGTCGGATAGCGGCCGACATCGATGAAGAAGATGTCCAGCGCGCTGGAAAACGCACGGATTTGCAGCTCGGCCGCGCGTTCGCGGGACTCCGTCAACTGCCCGATGAGCCGTGGGCCGACCAGCGCGGAGATGAGCCCGATGATCGCGAGCACCACCAGCATTTCGACCAGCGTGAAGCCCGCCCGGCGGCGACGCGCCCTGTTGCGCGGCCTTGCCCTGCCTGCATCCGATACTGCCGGACCTATACCACCCATGCTCCCACCCTATCGCACCAGTTCGTTGAAGGACATCAGCGCTGACATGATTGACACGATCATGCCGCCGATCAAGACGCTAATTATGATCACAGCAGCAGGACCGATAAAGCCGACCAGCCGCGAAAGCTGGCGCTCCAGCCTTGCTTCATAAAAATCCGCCGCCCGATAGGCAAGCCCGCTCAGATCGCCGCTTTCCTCGCCGATCCTCAACATCCGCACGGCCAGCCCCGGCAGCGTCATGATCTCCAGCGCCTCGCCGATCCGGCGTCCCTGTCGCACGGCATCGGAGGCGCGTTCCGCCCGCCTATCTGGGTCCGCGGGGTCAATGGCGTCACCGATCAGCTTGATTGCAGCCGGCACGCCGACCCCGGCTTCGACCATGATGCCCATCAGGCGCGAAAAGCGCGCCGTCCGATAGCTCATTGCGATGTCCGACAGAAACGGAAGGCGGGCGACCAGATTTCGAAGCCGCGCACGGAACGTGGCCCGGCGGCCTGCAAGCAGCCCTACCAGAAGCAGCATCGCCGCGCCCGCAAGAATGAGGTCGCGGTTGTTCCGCAGGCCACGGGAAACGGCAAACATGAATTCGACGAAACCGTTCGCCTGACCGGTCTGCGCCAGCACGGGCTCGAATTGCGGCACGACGCCCAGGAGAAAAAAGGTCATCACCGCCACGACGCCGACCAGCAGGAAAGCCGGATAGCGAAGCGATTCTGCGACCTTGGCGGCAAGCCCCTCGAAGCGCTGGCGTTCTTCCGCGACGCGGGCGAGCAGCACCGGCAGCCGCCCCGCACGTTCAGCGATGCGGATCATCGCAATCTGGAAAGGCGGAAACAGGCGCGGCCAATCCTCGAGAGCCTGCGAGAACGACCTGCCGTTCGCCAGCTCGCCGCGAAGCCTGGAAACGACGGGCCGCAACCGGCCATTGTCGAACTCGCGCTCCATGATCGACAGCGCCTCGTCGACGCGAATACCGGCATTGATCATGATCGAAAGATCGGAAAGGAAGCGGGTGACCAGTGGTGCGGCGACATTCAACCGTTGCGCGCTGCTACTCGAAGACCCCGATTTGCGTTCATCCACGCTGACGGGGATCAGGCCGCGCCGGTCCAGGATGCGCAGAACCGCTTCGGCGTCAGCCGCTTCGAGTTCGCCTGTCTCCAGCCGCCCTTCCTGTGTTACCGCTTTGTAGGCGAAGCCCGCCATGAGTGCCTGTGCGCTCCACTAAAGCCGCAAGAGATGCCGCCGTTCGATACCCGCTCCGGTTGACGGGCAGCCTTGCCTTCTAGATCAGCGCGGTGCTGTGTTCAACGCCCTGGCAGCCATTCGGAAACCATGATGCCGACTTCTGCGTGCGACTTGGCCCCGGATATGCTGAAGGGAACTCCCCAAGTCCTCAGCCAGCAAATTTTCTTGCTCTGCTCTCTGCCCGATTTCAACTAGTACATTTTATACATGGTTACGCCCAAAGTGTTCAATTGACTTTCCGTTCCGTAATCTCGATAGTCGCAAAGGGTGGATTCTAATCACCTTGTTCGGTTCAAGCGTATAAAGAAGTGTCGCCGCTGAGGGTGGGCGATGCTGGCTTTTGCGCATATTTTTTGAAATCTCCAGAAATTCGAAGGAGGCTTGAATGGTGGGGAAAACAGTTGCTTTGAGAAAGCAGCTGCTGGGGGCGATTGCGTCCGGCCTGTTTCTCGCTGGTGGCATGATGGCGACGCCATCGATCGCTGCCGACGCCGCGCCTGCTGCCGTTGCGCAGAAGGTTGAAGGGCACAATGAGCTTTGGTCCAAGCTCACCGCACAACCGGGGTCGAAGCTCCCGGTGATCGTCCAGTTCAGCATGCCCGCACTGCCTGACGCAGCCACGTTCGCAAGCGCGAAGGCAGCAGATGACGCGCAGACCAAGGCGATTCATGCCGCGCAGGATAAGATCCTCGGCGCGGTGTTGCCGTCCAGCACGCGTTCCGCCGCTCAGGCGACCGAAGAGCGGAACCTGAAGCGGATGGATTTCTCGCCGATGTTCGGCATCCTCGCCGATGCGGACGATCTGGCCAAACTGGCCGCCGATCCAAATGTGACGGTGATTCAGGAGGACGTGGCAGTCCCACCGTCCCTGATCCAGTCTTTGCCGATCATCCAGATGCCGGCAATGTATTCGGCCGGCGCGACGGGCAACGGTTATCACGTTGCCATCCTCGACACGGGCGGTCGGCGCAGCCACCAGTTCCTGTCCAGCCGCATCGTGTCGGAAGCTTGCTACAACTCGACTTTTGCCCAGCACGGTTCGACGAGCCGCTGCCCGGGTGGAGCTACTTCTTCGACCGCAACCGGCTCCGGTGAAGACTGCACGGCAAGCAACATCTATGGCTGCGGCCACGGCACGCACGTTGCGGGTACCGCGGCAGGCTTCAATACCTCGCCGCAGTCTGGCCAGCCCTCAAACGGTGTCGCACGCGACGCGCGCATCATCTCGATCAATGTCTTCTCGCAGTTCCCTGCCAGCCAGTGTGGCGGACTGCCCTCAGGCTACAATAGCTGCGTGCTGACCTATACCAGCGACCAGATCAGCGGTCTGGAGCGCGTCTACGCGCTGCGGAACACCTACAACATCGCTTCAATCAACATGAGCCTCGGCGGCGGGCAGCATTTCAGCAACTGCGACAGTGACTCGCGCAAGCCGATCATCGATCAGCTCAAGGCGGCTCGTATCGCTACCGTCATCGCCGCCGGCAACGAGTACTTCACGAACTCCGTAGGAGCGCCGGGTTGTATCTCGAGCGCCGTAACCGTGGGTTCCGCAACGAAGAGCGATGTCAAATCGGACTTCTCGAACTGGGGTTCGCTGATCGACGTTGTGGCGCCCGGTTCGAGCATCGTTGCTTCCTACATCAACGGCAGCAGCAACTCGCAGTTCTCGTCGCTTTCGGGCACATCGATGGCTTCTCCGCATGTGGCGGGTGCTTTCGCTGCCCTGCGCACCGCGCATCCCAATGCGACAGTCGACCAGATCGAAAACGCGCTCAAGGCGACGGGCACCGGCATTTCGGCGCACGGCGTCACCAAGCCGCGCATCAACGTCAATAGCGCCCGGCTTTCTCTCGGTGGCGGAGGCGATCCCGACCCGGATCCGACCGGGCCGGCGAACAACAACTTCGCCAACCGCATCGCGGTGGCCGTACCTGCTGCAGGATCCACACGCACTGTGACGGGCTCGAACGTTGGTGCCACAGCGGAGACCGGCGAGCCGTTCCATGCTGGAAGGACGGGCGCGCGGACCAGCGTCTGGTGGAGCTTCAGGCCAGCCGCATCCGGTTCGATCACCATCACGACGGCCGGCAGCAGCTTCGACACCGTTCTCGCAGTCTATACGGGCTCTTCGGTCGGCGCCTTGAGTTCAGTGGCTTCGAACGACGATGCCGGCGGTGCTCTTCAGTCGAGCGTGACGTTCAACGGCACGGCCGGAACTCAGTATCAGATCGCAGTTGCAGGATATAACAATGCGACTGGCAACGTTCGCCTCAATGTCACCGGTGGCTCGGCATCCACGGCACGCCCGCCACACGATGATTTCGAGGTGCGCCGGAA
Organism: Aquamicrobium sp.; assembly: GCA_019739225.1. Taxonomy (GTDB): domain Bacteria; phylum Pseudomonadota; class Alphaproteobacteria; order Rhizobiales; family Rhizobiaceae; genus Aerobium. The sequence continues at coordinate 129,477 of JAHHDT010000007.1, read as the reverse complement.
CGTTTATCCGCCGTCACGTGTCGGCTCCAGGCGGACGGTAACGTCGACCAACCACTATGCGACGGCCCAGCGTTTCGAGCCGATCCATGCCGGTTGGGCCAACGCCCGCAACAGCGTGTGGTACCGCTTCACCCCGCAGAGCACCGGCCGCGTGGTCATCGACACCAGGGGCAGTGATTTCGACACCATCCTCGCAGTCTATGTCCGTGGCTCCCTGCGTCACCTTTCGGAGATCGCCTCCAACAAGGACTATCGGGGCTTCGGCCGCCAGTCGCGGGTTCATTTCCGTGCGATCGCCGGCCGCCAGTACCAGATCGCGATCGCCGGCTACGGCAACCGCAGCGGCAACATCCGCCTGAACATCGTGGGCGGCGAGCCGGGTCGCGGCACCTATGCGGTCGGCGCAAACGCCGTGGAGGCAACACCGGTCGAGCCGGCAGCCGCGGCTTCGAGCATCACCGCCTCCGACGCTCCGGCACAGTCTCCGGCACGGCTGGCGGCGGCACCGCTGGCGGTCCAGCAGGACGGGCCGGCCGGTGTTTCGGCTGGCGGGTCCGGCGGTGCGGGCGAGGTTGCGGTTGCAGCCCTTTCGCAACCGGCCTCGCAGCCTGCCGCCCGGCAGCCTGCTCCATCGGCCGGCAGCGATCGCGTCGAGCTCGTCTCCACCGTGGTGACGCCGAGCAATGACGGCATCCTGCGGGTTCCGGCAGGCGGCGGCAGCTTCACCAGCCTTGCCGTCAACAACGCCGGAGCGAGTGCGACGCTGACGGCCGAGCTGTCGCTGTCGCCGGTTGCCGGTGCGGCTTCGGCACTGCCTGCGGGCATGTCGATCTGCCGGACCGATCCGGCGACCAGCACCTGCATCGGCGCGCGCGCACCCTCGGTCACCTTCGAGGCGGCCTCGAACACGCCGGTGACCTTCGCGGCCTTCGTGGACCACCAGGGCAGCGAGATCGCCTATGATCCCGCCACCCGGCTCTACGTCCACTTCCGCCAGGGCTCGACGGTGGTCGGCACGGCCAGCGTGACGGTCTGCACCATCGGCACGGACGGCTGCGACGCCGGCCGGCGCCAGACGGCCGGCCTGACGGCGGTCGTGCAGTAAAGCCGCCGCGCCGCAAACGGCGCAGCACACCAGCATCGGCCGCCGCGACATTCACCGTCGCGGCGGCCGATTGCATGATAAGGCAATAGCAAACGCCGGTATTGGCGGGCGGTCACCGGGAAACGCCCCGACCGAGGCCATTCCCACCGACTGCAAAGCCGCTCATCGCGGGATGGTTCCCTTGACGACAGGCCGGCAAAGGCATCAGCTTCTACGATGAGTTCAACGGCAAACCAGTTCACGAGCCCTCATCCACGCCGGGGCGCGATCCTCGTCGGCGTCCTCTGGATTACGGTACTGCTGTCGGGGCTCGCGGTAGTGCTCAGCGTTCACATGCAAAGCGTTACCCAAAGCGTACGCATGACCGAGGACAAGGCGATTGCAAGCACGCTGGCCGATGCCGGCCTGGCAATGGCAGCGGCCCGCGTTCGCGCAGCACCCGTCGAAGGCCCGCGCCGTATCGGCTACGAGGCGAATGCAGACGTGTCGCTCGCCTCCGGCACAGCCGGCGCTTCACTGCGCAACGAAGCCCTGCGCGTCGATCTCAATCGGGCAGCACCTGATCTTGTCGAAGGCGTTCTGATTGCCGCCGGAGCAACGCGAGCTCTGGCCGGTACGCTGACAAAGACCTTGGTCGAGATGCGCGAGGCGGCCGACCGGTCACCCATCGGCCCGCTGCAATCGATGGACGAACTCGCCTTCCTGCCCGATATGCCGGCTGCCGTCGCCATTCGCGCCGCGCGTTATGCCACGGTCTCGTCGGGCCTCGAAGGCGTGCGGCTCGATGGCATCGACGACGCACTCTTGAGCGTCATACCCAACCTGCCGCGCACGATCCGCAACGCAATTTCCGCTCACCGCGCCGGTCGGATTTCGCAAGCGCAGCTCGACGCCATTCTCGCGGAGAGCGAGTTGCACACCACCACACGTTCACAGGTATGGCAGGCAAAGCTCAATGTGACGCTTTCCAACGGATACACGGAAGCGCGCGAGGCGCTGATCCTGATCGCCGGCAACGACACCGTGCCCTACCGCGTGCTTGACTGGCGCGGCGCGACGGAGGAAGTAGACTGACCGAACCTGCAAAAGCAGAACCGGATGCGTCTTCGCGTGGAGGCAAGTGATGCAGCAGGCACTCCGCACCGCCTTGCAGGTGCTGGATAGCTGGCTCGAAGGGCCGGCTTCGCTGCTTGCCGAGCGATGGCAGGCAGGTCGCCGTCACACTGCCGTGGAGGCGCGTCTTGCCGACGATGGAACAGCCCTGGCGCTGCGAAGCACCGGCAAGGGCGGGTCCGCCGAAGCATCGCTGCCCTTGCAACTGGGCGGCGATCGGCAGGTCCAGGCAGGCGCGCTCGCGCCGCTGGTCAAGGGCCAGCGCGTGGTGCTCATCGCGCCGCGAGCGTGGGTGATCGAACGCCGCATCGAGCTGCCGCAAGAGGCAGGCGATCACCTCGAAGGCATCGTCGCCGCACGTGTGGCATCGCTCTCGCCGCTGCCGGTTCAGGATATGCTTTACGGGCATGCCGTGGCTGGAAACGACAGCGCCGCAAGACGCATGCGTGTCGACATTGCACTACTGCCCAAGGCGCGCGTGGCACCGATGATAGACCTGATCGAGACCGCCGGCGCGCGGCAAACTGAGGTGGTGGCACAGGCGCAGCAGGGCACGCGCATCGTGCTCTACCCGCGTCGCGCCGGTCGCACGGCCACGCTCGGCCGCATCAAGCTCGGGCTTGGCCTTCTGCTTTCAGCCGCAACAGCCTCGATGCTCGTTGCGTTTGGCGTTACCGTCGCCCACGGCATCTATCGATCGGGACAGCAGGCCGATCTGGAGATCAGGGCCGACGCCGCAAGAGCTACCATAAGCGAATTGATGGCGCCGCAGACTGCTGGCACCGCACCCGAACAGGCGGCCATCGACATCAAGAACGAGGCGATCAGCGCTCTCGGCGCGCTCGATGATCTGGCGGCCGCACTGCCCGTGCATTCCTTCGCAACCGAAATCGCGCTCGCGGAGGGCAGGCTGCGTCTGGCCGGTCGAACCTTTGATCTGCCGGACGTGCTGACGGCGCTCGAGTCCTCGGGCCGGTTCGCCGACAGCGCGTTGGTCGGCCCTGCCGTCCGCGGCGAAGACGAACGCTCTTCGCTCTTCACCCTCGAGACGCGACCTCTCATCCGCTCGGGAGGCGAACTGAAATGAGCCGCACAGCCGGAAGCTGGGTCGACCGTCGATTCCTGAGCCTCGCGGTTGTCGCGATCTTCCTCTGCGCAGCCGTGGTGGTCATCGTCGACGCGGTATCGACGGTCCGGGCCCAACGTGGAGCCGTTGTCGAGCTTCGCCAGCGCACGCGCCTGCTGGAGGCGCGCGCGGCCGAACTCGCGGGCGGTTCGCAAGACGCAGCCGGAGGCTCGATCTCGCGCAACAGGCTGATAGCGGGCGACACATCGGGACTGGCATCGGCGGAGTTTCAGCGCGATTTCACGCGCCTCGTCGAGGATGCCGGGGCACTGGTGCGCTCACTCGACATTCGCGAGAGCGAGCGGGTCGAGGGAGTGTCGACTGAAATGGATGGCGAGTTGATGCGTCTGCATCTCGAGGCAAGTGTCGAAGTTCTCGAACAAACTCTGCCAGACCTGCTTTATGCGCTGGAGACGACCCTGCCGTTGATGGTCGTCGACGCGGTTACATTGCGCCCCAATCGCTCCGCCGGTGGAGCCTTCGACGCAGCCGCCGATACCGGCAGCGACCGTGCGCTCAACCTGCAGCTCGGCGTTTCCGCGTTCTGGATCCGGGAGCTGTGACCGCCCGATGAAGCTGTGGCCAGTCGCAATCGCCTTTCTGCTTCTGCTCGTCGCAGCGCCGCTGTCGGCGCAGACCGGCAGCGAGCGCGCAGTCGGCTCCAGATTGGCCCAGGATTATGCGGCTCTGCGGGATCGTCCTCTCTTCTCTCCCGATCGGCAGCCGCCCGCTCGCATCGCCGCGGCCCCGGCGGCAACGCCTGAGCCGCAACCGGAACCCGAACCTGAATTGCCGGAGGCGACGCCGGAACAGGCGCCGCAGTGGCAGCTCATCGGCGTGGTGCGATCGGAAAGGCTTCGCAGCGCGCTCTTCCGTGTCAGCTACGACAACAGCGTCTTCAGCCTGCGGCGCGGCGAAAGCCGGGACGGCTGGACGCTGACGAGCGTGGAGCCATTCGAGGCCGTGCTGGACAGTGGCCATGCGCGCGCCTTCATGCGCTTCCCCGAAAGCCAGTAGCGCTTCATCCTATGCAAGCCATCACACACTCTCTATTCTGCACAGATGTTCGGCTTCCGCGACTGCGAGGAAGGTCACCTTTGCTGAAGCTTGTGCTTCCGTTCCTGCTCGCCCTTGTATCTTTGACTTTGCAAGGGGCAGTCTCTGCGCGGGCCGACTTCACGATAGAGGGCGACCTGGAGACCTTGACTGTTGACGCGACCAATGCCGGGCGCGGCGATATCATCGCAACGATCAGCGAGCGCTTCGATGTCGAGATCATCAACGGCATCTACGATGGAAGCACGGTGACCGGCCGTTTCCACGGCTCGTTGAACGAGGTGCTACAAGCGGTGATGGGCGGCAACGGCTTTGCAATCGCCTATGAAGGCAATCGACCGAGCCGCGTGACCTTTGCGACCGGTCAGGCTTCGTCCACCTATGCCGCGCGCGACAAGAATGCCGATCCCAAGAAGGACGTCGCCAAGGCTCCTGCGGAGAAGTTCGGCGCATCCGACGCCCAAGTGGAGTCGACGGATGGCGGGCTTTCGCGAGCGCAAGCAACGCAACAGGCCGTTCGCGAACTGGAAGCCCTGTTGAGGGCTGCGCGCTCGGACATGGACGACCCGTAGCCGGCGTGGCCCGTCTCTTGAGCGTCGACGCTGGCCCAGCCGGGCGGCAAACGCTCTGCCAGATAAACATTGGTCGAAGTATGGGCTTGCCTGCCGCCGCGCTCTGCGGTTGGAACGGAGCACTGAGCGCCGCGCGAAACTGGCAACGACGGTGCCAACGGAATCCGTAAACCTCATGAGCACCGTCCCCTCCACTGTTCAGCTCACCGAATCCCGCTCAACGGCGAAGCTGGGCATGGCGATGATGCTGCTCGGCATCCTCCTGTTCGCGCTCAACGACGTTCTGGGCAAATGGCTGGTGGCCACCTATTCGGTTGGTCAGGTCCTGCTGATCCGCAGCGCCGCGGCACTGCTCATATTGTGGCCCTTCCTGTGGAAAGGTGGCTTTCGGCCCCTCTTGTCGCTGCAACGGCCCGGCATGCAGGCCATGCGCGTGATCCTCTCATCGGCAGAGGTCTATTGCTTCTATTTCGCCGTGGTCAGTCTTCCTCTAGCCGATGTGATGACCTACTGGCTGGCAGCCCCGATCTACGTTGCAGCGCTCTCGCCTTTCCTGCTTGGCGAGCAGGTCGGCTGGCGGCGCTGGACGGCAATCTTCATCGGTTTCGCCGGTGTCATCGTCGCGCTGGAACCCTCGGCTGCAACATTGACGGCACCCGCTCTGATATCGATCGCCGGCTCGTTCTGCTTCGCCTTCATGATGCTGTCGGCACGCGCGCTGCGCGATACCGCCGATACAGCGCTGGTCTTCTGGCAGCTTGTCGGCGCCGGGTTGCTGGGACTGGTCACCGCCCCGTTCGGCTGGGTCGCGCCGACGGCCTTCGACTTCGCGCTGCTGGCGCTTCTCGGCGGCGTGGCCATGATCGCGCATATCTGCGTGAGCCGGGCCTTCAAGCTTGCCGATGCGGCAACCATCGCGCCGTTCCAATACACACTGCTCTTCTGGGCGATCGTGTTTGGCTGGCTGGTCTTTGGTGACGTTCCGCGCACCGCCATGCTCACGGGCGCGGCGATCATCGTCGCCGCTGGCCTCTTCATCTTCATGCGTGAGCAGAAGGCCCGGGCCAGGCAATAGCGGAGCCTTGCGTCCCTCAACGTTCTCGGGTGTTCTGTCGGCCTTCTGAACGGAGGAACATCCGGATGCTGCGCGACATACATCCTTTGCTTGGCCCCGACCTGCTGTTTGCCATCGCCACGATGGGTCACGGCGACGAAATCGCGATCGTCGATGCAAATTTCCCGGCGGCGACACTCGGACCCAAGGTCGTCCGCGCCGATGGGCTGAGCGCAGGACCCCTGCTGGAAGCCGTGCTGACCCACCTGCCGCTCGACACATTTGCGCCCGCCGCCGCCTGGCGCATGGAGATGGTGGACACCCCGCAGATCGTTCCGCCGATATGCCTCGCCTTTCAGGAGATCGTCGATCGTATGGCTGGACCGTTCATGATCGAGCCGCTGGAGCGCTTCGCCTTCTATGAACGCGCGGGCAGCGCGGCCTTTATCGTCGCCACCGGCGAGCAGGCGCTTTACGCAAATATCATCCTCAAGAAGGGAATCGTGACGCCGGAGGAGGCCAGCCGCTTCGCCGAGCAATAAAATTCGCATCTTTTTTGCTGCCCGGCCTTCGCCCGCTGAAAACATGATCCGTTCGCTGTCAGCGTCCGTTCGGCAACAAAGATGACGCTGTACCATCTCCTCGGGAAATGAACCTAAAATTCAGCCGTTTGGGAGCGCCCTCGGCTTGAAACGGCGGGCCTCGGCGCCAGTTGAAGCCCTGTAGACAAGCGGGTTTGCTTTACATTAGCTGGTCCGGAGCTTGGGTTGGTGAGGAGATGACGATGGCCGAAGCAGAGAGGCTGAGCCTCCATGTACCGGAACCGGAGGTTCGTCCGGGCGACACGCCCGACTTCTCGAAAGTCGTGATCCCGAAGGCCGGGTCGGTGGCCCGGCCGCCGGTCGATGTCGACCCGAAAGAAATCCGCGATCTGGCCTATTCGATCATCCGCGTGCTTAACCGCGATGGCGAGGCCGTGGGTCCCTGGGCCGGCACCCTTACGGACGAAGAACTGATGGAAGGCCTGCGTCACATGATGACGCTGCGCGCCTTCGACGCCCGCATGCAGACCGCCCAGCGGCAGGGCAAGACGTCCTTCTACATGCAGCACATGGGCGAGGAAGCCGTGAGCTGCGCCTTCCGCAAGGCCCTGCAGGACGGCGACATGAATTTCCCGACCTATCGTCAGGCCGGCCTGCTGATCGCAGGCGGCTATCCGATGGTCGACATGATGAACCAGATTTATTCGAACGAGGCGGACCCGCTGAAAGGTCGCCAGCTTCCGATCATGTATTCGTCGAAAGATCACGGCTTCTTCTCGATTTCGGGCAATCTCGGCACGCAGTTCATTCAGGCCGTCGGCTGGGCAATGGCCTCGGCGATCAAGCAGGACACCAAGATCGCGGCAGGCTGGATCGGCGACGGCTCGACCGCCGAGAGCGATTTCCACGCCGCGCTCGTCTTTGCATCCACCTACCGTGCGCCAGTCGTGCTCAACATCGTCAACAACCAGTGGGCGATCTCCACATTTCAGGGCATCGCGCGCGGCGGATCGGGTACGTTTGCAGCGCGTGGTCTTGGTTTCGGCATCCCGGCCCTGCGTGTTGACGGCAACGACTATCTCGCCGTCCATGCGGTGGCCAAGTGGGCCGTCGAGCGGGCCCGCCGGAATCTCGGCCCGACGCTGATCGAATACGTCACCTATCGCGTCGGCGCGCATTCGACCTCGGATGATCCGTCGGCCTACCGCCCGAAGACGGAATCCGACGTCTGGCCGCTCGGCGACCCGGTCATCCGGCTGAAGAACCACCTCATCACGAAGGGCCTCTGGTCTGACGACCGCCACAAGCAGACCGAGGCGGAAATACTCGACACGGTGATCGCGGCGCAGAAGGAAGCGGAAAAGCACGGCACACTGCATTCGGGCGGCAAGCCTTCGACGCGCGACATGTTCGAAGGCGTCTACGAGACGATGCCGCCGCATCTGCGCCGGCAGCGCCAGAAGGCGGGGGTTTGACGATGCCGCGCATGACGATGATCGAGGCGATCCGTTCCGCCATGGATGTGTCGATGGCGCGCGACGACAATGTCGTCGTGTTCGGCGAGGACGTCGGCTATTTCGGCGGCGTCTTCCGCTGCACGGCCGGCCTGCAACAGAAGTACGGCAAGACCCGCGTTTTCGACGCGCCGATTTCAGAGCTTGGCATTGTGGGTGCCGCGATCGGCATGGCCTCCTACGGGCTGAGACCCTGCGTTGAAGTGCAGTTCGCCGACTATGTCTATCCGGCCTACGACCAGATCGTGTCCGAGGCGGCACGCCTGCGCTATCGCTCGAACGGCCAGTTCACCTGTCCGATCGTCATCCGCATGCCGACGGGTGGCGGCATCTTCGGCGGGCAGACCCACAGCCAGAGCCCCGAAGCGCTGTTCACGCATGTCTCCGGTCTCAAGGTCGTGGTTCCGTCCAACCCTTACGATGCGAAGGGCCTGCTGATTGCGGCGATCGAAGACCCGGATCCAGTCATCTTCCTGGAGCCGAAGAGGCTCTATAACGGCCCCTTCGACGGCCATCACGACCGGCCGGTGACGGCCTGGTCCAAACATCCGCTTGGCGAAGCGCCGGACGATCACTACACCGTACCGCTCGGCAAGGCCGAGATCAGGCGGCAAGGCTCGGCCGTCACGATGCTGGCATACGGCACGATGGTGTATGTCGCCGAGGCCGCGGCGGAAGAAGCCGGCATCGATGCCGAGATCATTGATCTGAGAACATTGCTGCCACTCGACCTCGATACCATCACGGCTTCGGTCAAGAAGACCGGCCGATGCGTGGTGATCCACGAAGCCACACTGACGTCGGGTTTCGGCGCGGAACTCGCCGCTCTGGTGCAGGAGCACTGCTTCTACCATCTCGAGGCACCCGTGGTGCGCGTGGCCGGGTGGGATACGCCCTACCCGCACGCGCAGGAATGGGACTATTTCCCCGGGCCGAAGCGCGTCGGCGAAGCGCTCCTCGAAGTGATGGAGGCGTAGATGGCCGAACACGTCATCAAGATGCCCGATGTCGGCGAAGGCGTCGCCGAGGCCGAGCTTGTCGAATGGAATGTGAAAGTCGGCGACCTCGTCCGCGAGGACACGGTGATCGCGGCTGTGATGACCGACAAGGCCACCGTTGAAATCCCCTCGCCCGTTGAAGGCCAGATTGCCTGGCTCGGCGCGGAGATCGGCGACACCGTCGCCGTCGGCTCACCGATCGTGAAGATCGATGTCGCAGGCGATGCGCCCGCGAGCGAGGAGTTGGCGGACGAAGCGCCAAAGGTCGACAGCAAAGCCGTCGCCGCCGACCCCGAGGAAAAGTCCGCTAAAGCTGAACCGGCCGCGCCACCGGCCGCCGAGAAGAAACCTGTACCTGCTTCCGTCAAATCGACGGCTGCCGGCCCAACCTCCACCGGCGCGCCGCGCCCGGAAGGCGAACGGCCTCTTGCTTCTCCCGCCGTCAGGCTGCGCGCTAGGGAAGCCGGCATCGACCTGCGCCAGGTGCCGGGCACCGGCCCCGCAGGGCGTATCTCGCACGAGGATCTCGACGTCTTCATAGCGCGCGGACGCGAACCTGTCGTCACCGGGCTGCGGCCTGACACTTCTGTGGAGGAAATCAAGGTGGTGGGGCTGCGCCGCCGCATCGCCGAGAAGATGGCGCTGGCAAAGTCACGCATCCCCCACATCACCTATATCGAGGAGGTCGATGTCACCGCGCTGGAGGATCTGCGCGCCTCGCTGAACGCCACGAAGCGCCCCGACCGGGCCAAGCTCACGCTCCTTCCCTTCCTGATGCGCGCGATGGTGAGGGCGATCGCCGAACAACCGCAACTGAACGCGCTTTACGACGACGAGGCCGGCGTCATCCATCGCCACGGCGGCGTCCACATCGGCATCGCGGCGCAGACCCCGTCCGGTCTCGTCGTGCCGGTGGTGCGCCACGCCGAAGCGCGCGACCTTTGGGACTGCGCGGCCGAGGTCAACCGGCTTGCGGATGCTGCCAAGGCCGGCACGGCGACGCGTGAGGAACTCTCCGGCTCGACCATCACCATCACCTCGCTCGGGGCCATGGGCGGGGTTGCGACCACACCCGTGATCAATCACCCGGAGGTGGCGATCATCGGCGTCAACAAGATGATGGTACGGCCGGTATGGGACGGCTCGCAGTTCATCCCCCGCAAGATAATGAACCTGTCGTCGTCCTTCGATCACCGCGTGATCGATGGCTGGGATGCGGCCGTTTTCGTACAGCGCATCAAGGCGCTGCTGGAAACCCCGGCGCTGATCTTCGTGGAGACTTAGGAACGATGCTAATCTTCATTTGCCGCGTTCCTTCACACCCCCCTCTGTCCTGCCGGACATCTCCCCCACAAGGGGGGAGATCGGCAGCTTCACGCTCGCCGCTTCCTCGGAGACGCCACCGATTGGCGAAAGCCGGGCAGCCGGCTGATCTCCCCCCTTGTGGGGGAGATGTCCGGCAGGACAGAGGGGCGCAACGTAGGGTGCGGATATATCGGACGGGAACCTGCCAATGAAGGAAATCTCCTGCAAGCTGCTCGTGATTGGCGCTGGCCCCGGCGGCTATGTCTGCGCCATTCGTGCCGGCCAGCTCGGCATCGATACCGTCATCGTCGAGGCCGGCAAGCCAGGTGGCACCTGCCTCAATGTCGGCTGCATTCCCTCCAAGGCGATGATCCACGCCGCCGACGAATATCTGAAGGTTTCCGAGATGGCCGAGGGCAAGAGCCCGCTCGGCATCGGTCTGTCCAAGCCTGCGCTGGAGCTGAAGAAGACGGTGGCCTGGAAGGATGGCATCGTCGGCCGGCTGAACGCAGGCGTCGCGGGCCTGCTCAAGAAGGCGAAGGTGAAGTCGCTTCAAGGCTGGGCGAGGTTCCGCGATGGCAAGACCGTCGAGGTCGAGACGGAAACCGGCGTTCAGGTCATCCGCGCCGAAACCATCGTCATCGCAACCGGCTCGCTGCCGACCGAGCTTCCCTTCCTGCCCTTTGGCGGCAAGGTCATATCCTCGATGGAGGCATTGGCGCTCAAGGAGGTGCCAAAGGCGCTCGCCGTGGTCGGCGGCGGCTATATCGGGCTCGAACTCGGCACCGCATTTGCCAAGATGGGCGCGAAGGTGACCGTGGTCGAGGCCCAACCGCGTATCCTTCCGCTCTACGACGCCGAACTGACACGCCCGGTCGCCAAACGCCTGGATGAACTCGGCGTGACCGTGCTGACCGATGTGAAGGCCAAGGGACTGTCGTCGAAGGGCGACGCCCTGCTGGTCGAGACATCGGATGGAACCGAAACCAGGATCGAAGCCGACCGTGTGCTTGTGACGGTCGGCAGACGCCCCAACGTCGAAGGCTGGGGGCTGGAAGAGATCGACGTCGACCGCACCGGGCCGTTCATTCGCGTCGACGACCAGTGCCGCACCTCGATGCGTGGAATCTACGCGATCGGCGACGTTACTGGCGAACCGATGCTTGCCCACCGCGCCATGGCCCAGGGCGAGATGGTGGCGGAGATCGTTGCCGGCCACCGCAGAAGCTGGGACAAGAGCTGCATCCCGGCGGTCTGCTTCACCGATCCGGAAGTCGTTTCGGCGGGGCTTTCGCCGGAGGAGGCGCGGCAGGGCGGAGCCGAGATCAAGGTCGGCCAGTTCCCCTTCTCGGCCAACGGTCGCGCCATGACGCTGCTCGGCGAAAGCGGCTTCGTGCGCGTCGTCGCCCGCGCCGACAACCATCTGGTGCTTGGCATTCAGGCGGTCGGCAGCGGGGTCTCGGAACTTTCGGCCGCGTTCTCGCTGGCCATCGAGATGGGCGCCCGGCTGGAGGACATCGCCGGCACGATCCACGCGCACCCGACCCAGAGCGAAGGTTTCCAGGAAGCAGCCCTCAAGGCGCTTGGCCACGCCCTTCACATCTGAGGAAGGTGGCTCAGCCGTTTCGCAGCCTGTTCGATCTGATCGACATCGACATTGGCGAAGGCAACGCGCAGGTGTCGTTCCAGCCCGTGGCCGAAATAGCTGCCGGGGATGGTGACGATGCCCAGGTCCCGTGCCAGCCTTTCGGCGATGGCGGCCGCGCTCTGCCCTTCATAGGGATGGCGCACGAAGGCGAAATAGGCGCCGATCGCCTGCAATTCCCAGTCAGGCAGAGCGGCGAAGGCAGCCACCATGGCCCGCGCCCGCCGTTCGATCTCCAACCGGTTCGCCTCCCGCCAATCGCCAAGTGCCGGCAGCCCCTTCGCCACAGCGCTTTGCGGCGGGCGCGGCGCGCAGATCTGAAGATTGTCCATGACCTTCGCAATCTGCGCCACCGCCGCCTCGCCGGCCGCGATAGCGCCCAGACGATGCCCCGGAATGCAGAACGACTTGGAGAAGCTGTAGAGCTGGATCAGCGTGTGTTGCCATCCATCCAATCCCAGCAGCCCGTGCGGCGGTGTTTCGCCCGAGGCGATGAAATCGCGATAGGTCTCGTCGAGGATCAGCCAGACGCCGCGCTCGCGGCACAAGGCAAACACTTCCGCAAGCAGCTCTGCCGGATAGACCGCTCCGGTCGGATTGTTGGGCGAAACCAGCGCAAGCGCCCTGACATCCGGAGCCAGCGCCGCCTCGATGTCGGCAAGCTTCGGCACGAAATGCGCCTCGGCATGGCAATCGACATAACGCGCCCGCACGCCCATCATCTGAAGCGTCGTTTCGTGATTGAAATAGCGCGGATTGGTCATCACCACCGTATCGCCAGGGCCGGCAACCGCCATCACGGCGGCGACGAAGGCCTGATTGCAGCCGGCGGTGAGATGGACGTTGCCGGCAACGACCGTCGCGCCATAGGCCTTGGACACATGTTGGGCATAGGCCACGCGCAGCGCCAGGTCGCCTTCGATCGCACCATAGCCCGAAAGGCCAGCAGAACCGGCCGCGTCTGCGAGCCACTGAAGGAGCTGCGGGTGCGGCGGATAGCCGGGCACCGCCTGCGACAGGTCGATCAGCGGCCCATATGCGCCGTCATAGGCGCGCGCCCACGCCTGCACCGACGGGATCGGCGGCGGCGCAAGCTGTTCGACAAGCGGGTTGAAGCGGGTTTGCGTCATTGTGGATGAATCCTCGGTCATCTGATCTTCGACGGCTTCGGCGCCGATACACGTTTGCTGCGCGCCTCCTCGGACCCGCGCCGCAGGGTTCGTCTAGCGGAGGTTTGCGGCTCGGCGCGCGCGCCGTCTTCCTCGAGTTCGGCGTAAAGCCAGCCGATGAAGACGTTCACGATCGGCGCCGCCCTGAGATCGCTGCGACAGGCGACATAGAACGCATCGGCGGCCGGCACTGCGAGGTTGAACGGCGCGACGAGCTGTCCCTTCGCAAGCAGCGCCGCCGCTGTCATGGTGTCGCCCAGCGCGATGCCGTGGCCGTGCATGGCCCCCTCGATCGCCAGCCTTGCGTCTGAAAAATGGTGCTGCGGCCCGCGCGAAAGATCGAGTGCGTCGGCCGCCGCCAACCACTGGTGCCACTCGCGACCGTCATCGGCATGCAGCATCACGTGGCTGGAGAGGTCCCGGATTGTTCGCACTGGGCGGCTGTTCATCAGTGTCGGGCTCATCACCGGGAACAGCTCGAGATGCGACCAGCGCTTCAGCCAGCAATCCGTCCAGCCGCCGTCGCCATAAAGGATCGACACGTCGATCTCAGGCGAGCGGATCGACTGCGCGTCGTTGGAGGCATCGAAGGTCAGTCTGATCTCGGGAAATTGCGCGGTGAAGCTGCCAAGACGCGGCAACAGCCAGAACGATAAGAGAGCCGGCACGCAGGCAACCGACAGCGCACCCGAACTTGTCGGCCGTGTCATCCGCGCGGTTGCGGCTGCAATGTCGTCGAACGCGGAGGACACGGCAGGCAACAGCTCCGCCCCATGCGCCGTCAACCGGATGCGTTGGCCGACACGCTCGAACAGGCGCACGTTGAGCGACGCCTCGAGCGCCTTGATCTGATGGCTCACCGCGCCGTGGGTGACGTTGAGCTCACCCGCCGCCCGCGTCAGCGAACCATGACGCGCCGCCGCCTCGAAGGCGCGGAGCGGATTAAGCGGCGGCAGGCGTTTGACCATGGGCTCGAACGTTTCCATGTGAGCATTTCTCACAAGATGACGTACAACAATATCAATTGAGTTTTCAATATTTCTGCATCACGATCAGCCCACTGCGGGAAAACGGCGCCTGGGAACTGAAGGGCGCGGACTGCTGAATGGGAGAAGTACACGTGACCTGGACCGGAGAACGGCTCGCTGCCTTGCAGGCGAAATATGGCGAAGGCCATGGGGGCGACATCTTCGACCCGCGTTTCCGGCGCGTCGCAGACCGCATCTTCTCCGCAAGCGGAACCCGCATGGCGCCCTATGCCGGACTGCCCACCCTGCTCGACGCGCCGTACCATCCGATCGATCCGTCCAACCCCGATTTCGGCGACCTGCAGGTTGCAATGGTCGGCATGCCCATGGACCTCGGCGTCACCAACCGGCCAGGGTCGCGTTTCGGCCCGCGCGCGCTGCGCGCCATCGAGCGCATCGGGCCCTATAACCACGTGCTCGACTGCGCGCCCGTCTACGAGCTGAAAGTGGCCGACATCGGCGACGTGCCGTTTCGCAGCCGCTACAGGCTCGAGGAAAGCCACGAAGACATCGAACGCCATGTCGGGCGGATCGTGTCGGCCGGCGTCATCCCGCTCTCCGTCGGCGGCGACCACTCGATCAGCCATCCGATCCTCAAGGCTGTGGGCAGGGATCGCCCCGTCGGCATGATCCACATCGATGCCCATTGCGACACCGGCGGCGCCTTCGACGGCACCAAGTTCCATCACGGCGGCCCGTTCCGCAACGCCGTGCTCGACGGAGTTCTGGACCCGACGCGCACCATCCAGATCGGCATTCGCGGCGCGGCCGAATATCTGTGGGAGTTCTCCTACGAGGCGGGCATGACCGTGATCCACGCCGAGGAAATGCCGGCGATGGGCATTGCCGCGATCATCGAGAAGGCCAGGCAGGTGGTCGGCGACGGCCCGACCTACCTGTCCTTCGACATCGACAGCCTCGACCCGGCCTTTGCGCCCGGCACCGGCACGCCGGAGATCGGCGGACCGACCACGCGTGAAATCCTGGAGCTGGTTCGCGGGCTTAAGGGCGTCAACCTTGTCGGGGGCGACGTCGTCGAGGTCGCGCCGCAATATGACGCGACGACCAACACCGCTCACGCCGGCGCCCAGATGCTGTTCGAAATATTGAGCCTGATGGTGTTCAGCCCGGCCGTCACTGGAAAGACCGCCCGAAAGACCTAAGATAACCGCAGCCATTCAAAACGATCGGAGCCGGCGAGTTCCGACAGCCAACAGAGGAGAACAACAGATGAGGAAGCTTCTGAATTCCGCGGTCAGCCGTCGTGCCGTTCTTGGCGCCGGCCTGGCGACCGCCGGCATGCTGGCAATGCCGTCGATCCTGCGCGCGCAGGATCGCTCGATCAAGGTCGGCGTCTACGGCGGCTATTTCAAGGATTCGTTCGACAAGCACGTGTTCCCGGCCTTCACCGAGGCAACCGGCATCGCCGTTGAATCCGTCGCTGAACCCACCGGCGAGGCGTGGCTGGTGCAGCTCGAACAGGCCGCCCGCGCCGGGCAGGCACCGGCCGACCTCTCCATGATGTCCCAGGTGGCGATGCTGAAAGGCCAGTCGACCGAACTCTGGACGCCGATCGATACCTCCAAGCTCGAAAATGCCGACAACCTGCTCGATCAGTTCGTCAACAAGTATCCGGATGGCCGTGTCGCCGGCATTGGCGCGGTGGCCTGGTACATCACGCTGGTCACGAATACCGACGCCTATCCCGAGGCCCCGGAAAGCTGGGCGGCACTCTGGGACCCGGCCAACGCCGACAAGCTCGGACTTCTGGCACTGGTCTCCAACTCCTTCCTGCTGGAGGTGACGGCCAAGACGCACATGGGCGGCACCAACGCGCTCGACACCGAGGAAGGCCAGATAGCGGCCTTCGAGAAGCTTGCGGAAGTGAAGCCCAACGTGCGGCTTTGGTATCGCGACGAGGCGCAGTTCGAGCAGGCGCTGAAGTCGGGCGAAATCCCTATGGGCCAGTATTATCACGACGTGACGGGCCTCGCCGCGGCCGATGGAAATCCGGTTCGCTCCACCTTCCCGAAGGAAGGCGGCATCCTCGATTCCGGCTGCTGGGCGCTCTCCCGTGCCTCGGAGAAGGGCGAGGAAGCGCATGTCTTCATCGACTATATGAGCCAGCCGGATATCCAGGCCCTCATGTCGCGCAAGGTCGGCACCGCACCCACTGTCGCGCGCGACCTCCTCGACCTGAGCGACGAGGAGTTCGCCGCCGTCTCGTCCGACATCGACCCGATTATCCCCCGCTATGATCTGTACACTTCGAAGTCTGACTGGCTGAACCAGAAGTGGACCGAGATGATCGCTGGCTAGGCTCCTACGACACAGGTTAAGCTCCTCGCGCGACGGCGCGAGGAGACGCCGCCTGTATCAGCACTCCGCAATTCGGCGGACCACAAGCAGGAAATCCCATGTCCGGTCTCGCGCTGCAGGACGTCTCGAAGCGTTTCGGTGATTTCACAGCCGTCGACAACGTGTCGCTGTCGATACCGCATGGCACCTTCGTGTGCATGCTGGGGCCGTCCGGCTGCGGCAAGACCACCCTGCTCCGAATGATCGCCGGGCTGGAGGAGCCGTCGACCGGCACGATCCTGCTCGACGGCACCGACATCACGCCGATCCCGACCCACAAACGAGATTTCGGAATGGTGTTCCAGTCGCTGGCGCTCTTTCCGCATTTGAACGTCGGCGACAACATCGCTTACCCGCTGCGCATACGCGGTGTCGGCAAGGCCGAGCAGAAAAAGCGCGTCGCGGAATTGCTCGACATGATTTCGCTGCAGGGCTACGCGGAACGGCCGGTCGCAAAGCTCTCCGGCGGGCAGCGCCAGCGGGTAGCGATCGCCCGCGCACTCGCGCTGTCGCCGAAACTCTTCCTTCTCGACGAGCCGCTTTCCGCACTGGATGCCAAGCTGCGCGAAGCGATGCAGGTGGAACTGCGCCAGCTTCAGCAGAAGCTCGGCATCACCACCATCGTCGTCACCCACGACCAACGCGAGGCGATGACGATGGCCGACCTTGTCGTCGTCATGGGCGAAGGCCGCATCAGGCAGGCTGCACCGCCAGTCGAAATCTATCGCAAGCCGGCCGACGCCTTCGTTGCCGATTTCATCGGCTCGACCAATCTGCTTTCCGTCGGTGCGGACGGCGCGCTGCTCGGCCGCGCCATGCCGAGCCTCGCGATGGCGACGCGATCTGCAGGTGGCAAGCTTTCCATCAGACCCGAGGATGTGCAGCTCGTGGCAGCCGGCAGCGGCATGTTCGCGGGCACGGTCAGCTTCGTGCGCGACCTCGGCGGTACGATCGAAACCTTCGTCGATGTCGGCGGCACGACGGTTGTGGCCATCTCCACGCCTCGCGAGCGCACACCTTTCAAGGCCGGCGATCCGGTCGACGTGACGCTGCCCCTCGAAAGCTGCGTGGTGCTGAAAGGATGAGCCCTGCTTTTGCCCCGAGCTTGATCTGCGGCGATAGAGTGCGTCCTTCGAGGCTCGCTGCGCTCGCACCTCAGGATGAGGGAGGTGGGTTGATCGAGCCGGCTCGCAGTGGGCTTGACATACGTCAACGGAAAAACCTTCGAACTCACGCGTCTGCCGGAGCGACGCACAACGGTCCTCATCCTGAGATGCGAGCGCAGCGAGCCTCGAAGGACGCACGGCAAAACCTTCGCCGACCACAGGATGGCCGACAATGAGACGCGAGCCGCCGCGCACGCTTGCCGACTACGCGCCGATCGCGTTTCCAGCGCTGATGCTTGTCATCTTCTTCGTCGTGCCCTTCTCGACGATGATCGCGGTCTCGTTCTTCCAGAGAGACCCGGCCGGCTTCTATTCGCCGGCATTCACATTCGCCAACTACGAGCGATTTCTGTCCGCCTTCTTCGGCGGCGTGCTCGGATTTTCGATCATGCTGGCGGTGATGGTGGCCATTGTCTGCGTGCTCGTCGCCTTCCCGTTCACTTGGCTGCTGACACAGGCCTCGCGGCGCGTTCAGATCGTTTGGCTGGTCGCAATCCTCTCGGTCCTGTCGCTGTCGGAAGTCATCATCGGCTTCGCCTGGTCCACGCTGTTCTCGCGTACGGCCGGGATCACCAATCTGCTCGTCATGGCAGGACTGATGGCCGAGCCACAAGCGCTGATGCCGGGTTTCGGGGCGGTACTGACGGCGATGGTCTATCAGGCCCTGCCCTACACGGTGCTCGTGCTCTACCCCGCCATCGTGCGGCTCGATCCAACCCTGCTCGAAGCCGCGCGCACGCTTGGGGCCTCGCCGATGCGAGCGTTCCTCAACGTCGTGGTCCCGGCGCTGCGCAACACCATCATGGCCACGCTCATCATGGTGTTCGTCTTTGCGCTCGGCTCATATTTGTTGCCGCAGATACTCGGGCGGCCACAACACTGGACGCTATCGGTGCTCATTACCGATCAGGCGATCTACCAGTCCAACATGCCGTTTGCCGCTGCGATGGCCGTGTTCCTCGTATTGATGTCTCTGGCGCTCGTCGGCCTGACGCTGATGGTCGGCTCGCAGCGGGAGGAGCGGACATGAGTGCCGCAACGCTGCGCCGCATCGTTTTCCTGCTGGTGGCCCTCTTTCTTGCCGGCCCGCTCATCGTCGTGGCAGGCGTTTCCGTGAACGAGAAGCAAAGCCTCATCTTCCCTCCGGAAGGCTTTTCCCTCGCATGGTACGGGCAAATCTTCACTGATCCCGGCTGGCGATCCGCACTGGTGAATTCCCTTACGCTGGCGGCCGCATCAGCGGCACTCGCCGTCATGATCGCGATGCCGCTCGCCTGGTTCCTGTGGCGGCGGATAGCGCCGTGGGCCCGCATCTTCCAACTGTTGGGCGTAGCGCCTTTCATCCTGCCGCCGGTGATTACCGCCTTGGGCTTCCTGACCTTCTGGGCAACGGTCGGCGCCTATGGCCAGCCATGGACGGCGGCGATCAGCCACGCGATCTTCTTCGTCACGCTACCTCTGGTGACGCTGTCGCTGGGCTTCAGCTCCATCGACCGCAGCCTCGTCGAGGCAGCCTCGACGATGGGGGCGGACGACAGAACTGTTCTTCGTACGGTGGTGCTGCCGCTGATCCTGCCCTACGTGATTTCCGGCTATGCATTCGCCTTCGTGCTGTCGCTAAACGAATACATCGTTGCCTACATGACGGTGGGCTTCACGATGGAAACCCTGCCGATCAAGATCTTCAACGCACTGCGCTACGGCTACACGCCGACCATGGCCGCGGTCTCGATCTTCTTCGTCGCCGTTGCGGCGATCGTTTTCGGCTTGATCGCGCGTTTCGGCGATCTGCCGCGATTGCTGGGCGCATTGTCGGGAGATCGCGATTGAGGATCGCCGTTCTCCAGATGCAGGCGCGCCCAGGCGACCCGTCCGCCAACATAGAGCGCATCGGTCGCGCGGCGCGCGAGGCGGCGACGAGAGGAGCCGACCTCCTGATCACGCCCGAACTCGCGATCACCGGCTACGGCGCTGGTGAGGCGATCCGCACGCTGGCAGAACCGGCAGACGGCCCTGCGCTCTCGCACCTTGCGGAGATCTCGGCCGAGACGGGAGTCGCCATCATAGCCGGATTTGCCGAGGCCGATGAAGGCGTGGTCTGGAACAGCGCCGCCTTCATCCGTGGCCGGGAGCCTGCGGTCGTCTATCGCAAGTCGCACCTCTACGCGGACTACGAGCGCAACCTGTTCAGACCCGGGACACCATCTGCCGTAACGGTACAGCATGCCGGGCAGAAGCTGGGCCTGCTGATCTGCTACGATGTCGAGTTCCCTGAGAACGTACGGCGGCTAGCGCAGGTGGGCTGCACGCTGATAGCGGTGCCTACGGCGCTGCCGCAAAGCGACCATGCCGCTTTCATTGCCAGAAGCATGATCCCGGTCCGCGCGTTCGAGAACCAGGTATTCGTCGCCTATGCAAACCATTGCGGCGCAGACGAGCGTTTCGCCTATGCAGGGCTGTCGACGGTTGCCGCGCCGGACGGCAGGCTGCTCGCCGGCGCGGAGAATGTCGGCGAGGCACTTCTGATTACAAACATTCTGCCGAGCGCCTACACCGCGTCTGCCGAAGAGAACACCTACCTGCGCGATCTGCGCTCGGTGGAGTGAGATCTAGAGCTTCGTCCAGGCGCCGTTCTTCTTAGAGGATTTGACGCAGGCCTCCACGAAGGCCACGCCCTCGACACCATCCTCGACCGTCGGGAAGACTACGTCCTTCGGCATCTTGTCACCCTTGCGTCGCATCGCGCGGATGGCGCGCGCAGCCTCCGCATAGATATTGGCGAAGCCTTCGAGATACCCTTCGGGATGCCCCGCCGGAATGCGGCTGACGCGAGCAGCGGAGGGCCCTGCCCCTGCCCCGCCCCGCGTGATCAAGCGCTTCTCCTGACCGAACGGCGTGTACCAAAGGTGATTGGGATGCTCCTGTTCCCACTCGAGCCCGCCCTTCGTCCCGTAGACGCGGAGCTTTAGTCCGTTCTCGTTGCCGGGTGCCACCTGACTGGCCCAAAGCATGCCCTTGGCAGCCGGCGCACGGCCTTTTGCCTTGAAGCGCAGCAGGATATGCGCGTTGTCGTCGAGCAGCCGACCGGGCACGAAAGCGTCGAGGTCGGCAGCAAGGCTGTCGAGTTCCAGGCCGGTGACAAAGCGTGCCAGGTTATACGCGTGCGTGCCGATGTCCCCCGTTGCACCGCCGGCACCGGACTGTTTCGGGTCAGTGCGCCAGACGGCCTGCTTGGAGCCGCTGGCCTCGACAGCCTCGGTCAGCCAGTCTTGCGGATACTCGGCATGGACAACGCGCAGGTCGCCCAGCATGCCCTTGGCGACCATCTCACGCGCCTGCCGCACCATCGGGTAGCCGGTGTAGTTGTGCGTCAGCACGAAAAGCCGACCGCTCTCGGCTGCGGCGCCCGCAAGCTTCTTCGCATCGGCAAGGTTCGAGGTTAGCGGCTTGTCGCAAATGACATGAATGCCCGCATCAAGAAATGCCTTTGCCGCCGGATAGTGGACGTGGTTCGGCGTCACGATCGCGACGGCCTCGATGCCGTCGGCTCGCGCCGCCTCTGCCTTGGCCATCTCGGCAAACGACGCGTAGCAGCGTTCCGCATCGAGACCGAGTTCGCGCCCGGAAGCGATAGCCCGTTCCGGGTCGGACGACAGCGCACCGGCTACCAGTTGGAACTCTCCATCCAGCCTTGCCGCGATACGGTGCACACCGCCGATGAACGCGCCCTGCCCGCCACCGACCATGCCATATCGGATCGGTCCGGTGTCGGTTCTGCTGATTTCTGCTTTGGCCAAATCGACCTCCCTCTCTTCGCCGGCGACTGAACCTCAACTTTTAAACCGATTCAAGTGACCGTTTCTCGATGCTCCCAGCCCACGCCTTGCAGCTCAACCCTGAGTGGCCCGCCTTTTGCAATGCCCTTCGTAGGCAACAGCAGATGTAGCAAACAAGCGTCGGGGGTCGGAATTGTGTCCCTAAAAGATACAGAAATCCTGGAAACGAGGTTCGCCCGAACGTTCGGCATGGGCGACAGAGTGCCGGCGGACCTGCGGACCAATGCGCAGGCCAGCCCGCATGTCAGCGGACAGATTTATGCGATGGTCGAGCTGCTTGTCACGCTGCTGCTCGGCATGGTGGTGGGCCATATTTACGTCTACACGCACCTGGAACAGCACGACTTTCTTCAGACCTATATCTGGCCGTCGATCCTGATCGTGCTGACCTTCGGCTACCTGAACTATCGGTCGAAGCTCTATGATGTGGAGAAGCTGTCGCGCTTTCTCACCTTCTCGAGCACGGCGGTCGGCAACCTTATCGGAGCATTCCTGATCGTCGCGCTGATCGGGCTCGCGATCGGAGCCGCAGACCAGTTCTCGCGACTCTGGTTCGGGGTCTGGCTGCTGTCGTCCGTCGTCGCCGTGTGGACGATGCGTGCTGCCGCGGCGAGGGTCTTCTCCAGCCAGGCGGTCCAGGGCGCGATCTGCCGCCGCGCGGCCATCTTCGGCACGGACGCCCCGCTAAGACGCGCGGTCGAGGCGCTGGGAATGCCCGACAGCGGCGTGCGCATTGCCGGCATCTTCGGGCCCACGCGCGGCGGCGACCTGAACGCCGGTGTTACGGCCCGCGATGGCGGTCTCGCGGAACTGATCGATTTTGGTCAGCGCAACGACGTCGACACGGTCATCATCGCGCTTCCGCCGTCTCAGCGTCGGCACCTGGAGGACATGCTTTCAGAGCTGAGCGTTCTGCCGGCCGAGATCAAGCTCCTGCCCGATATCGAAACTCATATGGTTCCGTTCCGCGGCATCAGCTCGCTGGCGCAAGTGCAGTTCATCGACCTGCAGCAGAAGCCGATCTCGGGCTGGGGTCACATGATGAAGGCGATCGAGGATTACGTGCTTGCGTCCATAGCGACAGTGCTGCTCGCACCGTTTCTGCTGCTCGTCGCCGCCGCGGTGAAGATCGACAGCCCCGGCCCCGTTTTCTTCAAGCAGAAGCGTCACGGTCTGAACAACCAGGTCATCACCGTCTTCAAGTTCCGTACCATGCACGTGCAGTCGGAGGGTCAGGGCTTCCGGCAGGCAACGCGTAACGACAATCGCGTCACGCGGGTCGGGCGGATCTTGCGTCGGTTGTCGATCGACGAGCTGCCGCAACTCTTCAACGTGCTGCGCGGCGAGATGTCGATCGTCGGCCCTCGCCCCCACGCGGTCGAGCAGAACGCCGCCTATGCGGGGCTGCTGCCCATGTACAACAACCGCCACCGCGTGAAGCCCGGCATCACCGGTTGGGCGCAGGTCAACGACTTTCGTGGGCCGACCTTCACGGTCGAGGCCATGAACAAACGCCTGGAATACGACCTCTACTACATCGAGAACTGGTCGATCCTCTTCGACATTTCGATCATCGCCGCCACGCCCTTCATTGGGCTGGTCCACAAGAATGCCGTGTGAGGAAGATCACAATGCGCAACCAGAAAATTCGTGACCTCGTGCCGGTCTGCAAGCTTGGCGGAATGGCAAACGCCCGCCTCAGCCTGCGCGAGACGGTACAACTCATGGACGACGCCATCGCGGGACGCTTGCCCGAATTGGAACAGCCGCTTTTCATGACCTCGTCGAATGGACAGGTCCTGTCCATGTATGCGCGCAGCAGCAAGATAAGACGGCTGTTCGATCAGGCAGATGTTATCAGCGCGGACGGCCAGCCGATGGTGACGATCTCCCACCTGCTGACCTCCAAGCCGGTACCTGACCGCACCAGCACGACGGACCTGTTCGACGATGCGAGCCTGCTGCTGCCGGAAGGCACCTCCTACTACATGTTCGGCACCACGCCGGACGAGATCGAGCGCGCTGCCGCGACGGTCCGCCACCGCTTTCCGCGGATCAAGCTTGCCGGCTACTCGCATGGCTATCTGGACGCGGCAGGCGAGGAAGCGTTGTTCGAGGATCTCGACCGGCTGCAGCCGGACATCCTTTGGATCGGTCTCGGCGTGCCGCGTGAGCAGGAGTTCGTGCTGCGCAACATCGACCGGCTGAAGAGCGTCAAGGTGGTCAAGACCTCTGGCGGCCTGTTCAACTTCCTGTCAGGCTCCCGCTCCCGCGCTCCCGTCTGGATGCAGAAGGCGGGGCTTGAATGGCTCTACCGCACGGTGCTCGAGCCGCGCCGGCTGGCGATGCGCTACCTGATTACCAATCCCCACAGCCTCTATCTTCTGCTGACGCGGACCGGGTGATACCTCGATGGCGGCGATAGGCGATACGAGAGGCAACGTGAGGCGATCGGCCGGTCCGATCGTCACCGACGCATGGGCGCTGCAATGCTTCCTCATTGCCGCGACCATCGTCATGCTGCCGGTGAACTGGGCGCTTGGCACCGATCTGCCCTGGGTCTACCTCGTGGGGCTCGTCCTCGCCTTTGGAATGGTGCGTTTCGCACTCCCCGAGTGGCAGCTTCTGTCACTGGCGGCGGCGCTCGCCTTCTCGCTCTTTCTGGCAATGATGACCCATTTCCAGGGCGAGCGCGCCTTCGGTGCCGCCTACAACATATCCGTCCTGCTGCTGCTTCTGGTCTTCATCAATTTCGGGCGGCAGCTCGACCATGCCCCGCGCAACAACCGCGGCATCTGGCCCAAGGACACGATCTACGGCGCAGCCCTTATCGCCTACATCTCCTATGTCGTCTTCATGGTGGTGACCATGGGCTATTCGGCGGTGTCCGGCCAAAGCCGAATCTACTTCTATTCGCTGATTTTAGGTAACCTCGGCCAGTTGCCGGGCATCCTCGGCACCTACGCCCTAAACATCGTCGTGGAGAGTGACTGGATCAACGGCGGGGTCGTCTCCCGAAATCACGGTATGGGTGTCTACGCCACCGAAAGCGCGATCCAGGTCGTCATGCTGGGCGCAATGGGCGCCATCTACCTGATCCGCCGGCGCATGTTCATGTGGGCCATACTTCTGGAACTCTCGATCCTGCCGATGCTGCTGCCGTTCGGCAGCCGCACGACCAGTCTCGCCTATGTCGCTTCGCTTGCGTTCCTGGCGGTGGTCTGGCGGGGCGGCGTAATGCTCGGCGCAATTCTGCTCGGGCCGTTGGTCCTGGCCGTGGTCGCTCTGTTCGGCTCGGACCTGGTCGATCTGTTCCAGGCTTCGGCACAGTCGGTTGCCGAGTCCCGCGCGGGATCCACCGCGACGCGGCTGGAGACCTATGCCCTCGCGATCCGCATGGTGCTGGACCAGAACCTGATCTTCGGGCTGGGTATCAAGCCGGTCGACGTCTCACTTGCGGAAATTCCGATCGGCTCGCATTCGAGCATGGTGTCGACCTTCACGCGCGGCGGGCTGATCGGGCTCGGCCTGTTCCTGGCCTTCTATCTTACCCTGACCGTCCGAATGATCGTGGTGCAGGTGGCTGCCTTCGCCCGCAGTACGCGGATAACGATAGAATCGCGTCTGGAGATTATTTTTCTGGCCCGCGCGCTCTTCGTCGTCCTGGTCTGGTACCTGACGGAAGACCTCGACGTGCCACTCTACCACACGCTGCTGTCGGGTCTCATCATCGGCATATTCTGGAACATGGGCGAGCGGCTGCGGCGCGTGTAAACCGCGGCCCGATGCGCAAGCGGGCCGCCCTCACGGGCGACCCGTGAGATGGTTATAGCCGACGCCTACGTTAGTTGCGGAACAGCAGCAGAATGTTCTCGGCGTAGGAATTGGCAATCTGGAGCGACTGAACGCCGAGCTGCTGCTGCACCTGCAGCGCCTGCAGCCGGGTCGACTCCTTGTTCATGTCGGCATCGACGAGCTGACCGACGCCGCGGTCGATCGAGTCCATCAGGTTGGACGTGTAATCCTTCTGCAGGTCCACACGCTTCTTGATCGCGCCGATAGCGGTCGCGGCGTTGGCCATTTCCGCCAGCGTCTGGTCCACCACTGCCAGCATCTGCTCGAGCTGCTCGTCGGTGTGCCCGACGACGTTCAGCGAAGCAACCGCATAGCCGTCGGTCGCCGCCACCGTGCCCGGCACGGCGGCCGTGGCGGTGTCGTCGCGGAGCCCGGTTGTGCCGAGGCGAAGCCCTTCGAGCATTCCCATCGTCTCATTGGTGGTCGCAGCGGCGTCGTAGAGCTTTATCGACTGCACGTCGATCCCGATGTAGCCTAGGATGATCGCGCCGTTCTGATCGCGAGTGAAGGCCGAAACGATGTCGACCTCCTTGTGCACGCCGTTCGAAGGATGGCCATTGGCGGCGAGTGAGTTCACCGACAGCCAGTTGGCCCCGGAGAATGTCGCCGCCATCGCGGTGAAACGGAGCTGCTCCTGGAAAGCGTCGACTTCTTCCTGGATGCGCTCCTTGTTGTCCTCGCTCATGCCGACTGCGGCAAGAACCTTCTGCTTGATCTCGTCGATAAGCCCGATGGCGCTCTCGAGCGCCGTATAGGCCGTGTCAACACGGCTGGCGCCGAGGCCGAGCGTATCCTGCACCGTCGACAGGACGTTGTTGTCGGATCGCATCGTGGTCGCGATGGACCAGTAGGCAGCGTTGTCGGATGCCTGCGACACGCGCAGACCCGTCGAAATCCGCCCCTGCACGACTTCCAACGCCTTGTTGGTCGAGTGCAGGACCTGCAACGCGGTCATTGCTGCCGGGTTCGTATTGATGCTCGACAAGGTGCTGCCCCTTCTGTGTGACGCCCGCTGATTTGGTTAACCATAAGTAGATTTTCATGGTTAACGGCTCGTTAAGCGGACACGCTGACGAAAGGGACAGACAGCAGAAAGCCCCGCGCCCCTTTCAGGAGCGCGGTGCTAGTCAAGTCGGACGCTTTGAGCGATCAGCCCCGGAACAGCGTCAGTATGTTCTGGCTCGACGAATTCGCGATCGAGAGCGCCTGGATGCCGAGCTGCTGCTGTACCTGAAGGGCCGACAGCTTCGCCGACTCAGCATTCATGTCTGCGTCGACGAGCTGGCCGACGCCGCGGTCGACGGCGTCGATGAGTTTCGACGTGAAGGTCATCTGAGATTCGAGCCGCACCTTCATCGCGCCCAGTTCGGAGGCGGCCGCACGCATCGCATACAGCGCCACTTCCGCCGTGTCCGCGTCCGTCATCGTGGCCGCTTCGGCCTCGAGGTCATAGGCGTTCAGCGTGAGCGTCTTGACTTCGGTCGAACCCGCCGTGCCGTCGCCCTTGATGTAGCCGGTAACGACGGTGACATTGGCGCCGGCAGGAGCAGAAGCCAGCAGATTCTGGCCCTCGAAATCGGCGGCGCCGGCGATTTCCTGCATGGCGGCAACCAACTCGTCGATTTCCGCCTGGAGCGCGGCCGTGTCGGTGCCATCCTGCTCCATCGCCAGATAGCGGGAGTGAATTTCCGTAGTCAGCTTGATGGCCTCGTCAAGGCCGGTATAGGCGGCGTCGAGGATCGCCTGGCCGAAGCCGATCGAGTCCTTCACGACGCCGAGGAGGTTGCTCTGGCTCTTCATGCCCACCGAGATCGACCAGTAGGCGGCATTGTCGGATGCCTGGGAAACGCGCTCGCCTGTGGCAATGCGGTTCTGGGTTACAGCAAGCTTCTTGTTGGTGCTGGAGAGGGTTTGCAGCGCCGTCATCGCGGCGGCATTGGTCAGGAGACTAGCCATTTTTATACGCCTTGAACTGATTACGTCACGACATGCCGGGCTGATTGCCGGCGTGGCGGATTGGCGTCATGCCCCCGGAAACTACAAACTCGGTCCGGCCCGCTTGTTGACGTCATTTATGAACAAGGATGGATAATGAGAGGCTAAGAAACATGGTTAATGAAATATAAATGCTAATATTTTTGGTTTATAATTAGTAAAAATCAAAGATAAATATTTATACAAAAGAAACTTTAGTTTGCAAATGGTAAAGGCCGCGCCTCCTGGGAAGCGCGGCCTCTGAATTGTGCGGGGCTGGATGGCCCCTACCTTGCTCCTTAGCGGAAGAGCGACAGGATGTTCTGGCTGTTGGAGTTGGCGATCGACAGCGACTGAATGCCGAGCTGCTGCTGGGTCTGCAGAGCCGAAAGGCGTGCAGACTCGGCGTTCATGTCGGCATCGACGAGCTGACCAACGCCGCGATCGAGCGCATCCATCAGCTTCGAGGTGAAGCTGAGCTGCGCGTCGAGGCGGGTCTTCATCGCGCCGAGTTCCGAAGCGGCTTCACGCATGGCGACCAGCGACGCTTCCGTGGTGTCGGCGTCGGTCATGTTCGCCGTCTCGGCCTCGAGATCGTAGGCGTTAAGCGTCAGGGTCTTGGTCTCGGTGGAGCCGGCAGTGCCGTCGCCCTTGATGTAGCCGGTCACGACGGTGACAGCGGCGCCACCGGTGGCGAGCAGGTTCTGGCCCTCGAAGTCGGCGGCCTGGGCGATTTCTTCGATCGCCGTCTTCAGCTCCACGATTTCGGCATCGATGGCTGCCGTGTCCACACCGTCCTGCTCACGGGCAAGGTAGCGCTGATGGATTTCCGAGGTCAGCTTGATGGCTTCGTCGAGGCCGGTATAGGCCGCGTCGAGGATCGCCTTGCCGAAGCCGATGGAATCCTTGACGACCGACTGGAGGCTTGACTGGTTCTTCATGCCGACCGAAATCGACCAGTAGGCGGCATTGTCGGAAGCCTGGGAAACGCGCTCGCCGGTGGCGATGCGGTTCTGGGTCGTGGCCAGGTTCTTGTTGGTGCTGGTAAGGGTCTGGAGCGCCGTCATTGCGGACGCGTTGGTCAGAAGACTCGTCATAAGAATACGCCTTGTACTGAGTACTATACTGGCATGCCGGACAACTGCCGGCTAAGCGGAGGGGCATCATGCCAGCCGGTACACTGCGTGTTTCCTCCCGGCCCGCTCTTGACCGCAGATGTAAACAGCAATGGCTAATCGCAACCTAAGAAACATGGTTAACGATTTGCTTTTGCTGAAAATTTTAGGCTTTCGCTTAACCCTTGGGGCAAAACCTCGCGATTGGCGTCCCGATAAAAGCAAAAAAGGCCGCGCCCTGGGGGCGCGGCCTGACTGGAGTGAGACAGGCGCTAGCCCATCTCGGTCAGTGAACGTCTTAGCGGAAGAGCGACAGGATGTTCTGGCTCGACGAGTTGGCGATCGACAGCGCCTGAATGCCGAGCTGCTGCTGAACCTGCAGAGCCGAAAGGCGTGCCGACTCGGCGTTCATGTCGGCATCGACGAGCTGGCCGACGCCGCGGTCGAGCGCGTCCTTCAGCTTCGAGGTGAAGCTGAGCTGCGCGTCGAGACGGATCTTCTTCGCGCCGAGGTCCGAAGCAGCTTCACGCAGCGCGACCAGCGACGCTTCCGTGGTGTCGGCGTCGGTCATGTTCGCCGTCTCGGCCTCGAGATCGAAGGCGCTGAGCGTCAGGGTCTTGGTCTCGCTCGTGCCAGCGGTGCCGTCGCCCTTGATGTAGCCGGTCACGACCGTGACGTCGGCGCCAGCGGTGGCGAGCAGGTTCTGGCCCTCGAAGTCGGCAGCCGTCGCGATTTCCTGAATGGCCGTCTTCAGCTCGGCGATTTCGGCGTCGATGGCGTCGGTGTCCACGCCGTCCTGTGCACGGGCAAGGTAGCGGGAGTGGATTTCCGAGGTCAGCTTGATGGCCTCGTCGAGGCCGGTATAGGCCGCGTCGAGAATGGCCTTGCCGAAGCCCATCGAGTCCTTGACGACCGACTGCAGGTTGCTCTGGTTCTTCATGCCGACCGAGATCGACCAGTAAGCAGCGTTGTCGGAAGCTTCGTTGACGCGCGCGCCGGTGGCGATGCGGTTCTGGGTCGTGGCCAGGTTCTTGTTGGTGTTGGTAAGGGTCTGGAGCGCCGTCATTGCGGACGCGTTGGTCAGAAGACTCGTCATGAGGATACGCCTTGTACTCGATACAAAATTGACATGCCGGATTCTCACCAGCGAAGCGGCGCGGCCTCATGCCCGATCGGTTGGAAGTCCCCTTACCAATCTGCCCCTCGCAATCCGTTCTAGGGTTCAAACCCTACGGATGAGATAAGCAGCGTGGTTAATTTTTGTTGGAAAATCAGATGGTTAACGCGCTCTGAATCAGCGCGTTAAGCAAATGAGCGTACCAGACTGCCAACAAGCAGATTCCAGCCGTCGATGAGGACGAAGAACAATATCTTGAACGGAAGCGAGACCACCACGGGCGGCAGCATCATCATGCCCATCGACATCGTTATCGTTGCGACGATCAGGTCTATCACCAGAAACGGCAGCACGATCAGAAAGCCGATCTCGAACCCGCGTCGGATCTCGGAGATCATGAACGCCGGGACGAGAATGCGGAAATCCGCATCCTGCACCGAAACGTCCGCCTGTTCCCGTTCGCGCGCGAGGTCGGCAAACAGGTCGAAATCCTTGTCGCGGACATTGGCGATCATGAAATCCCGGAACGGTTCGGAGATGCGTCCGAACGCTTCCTCCTCGTTGATCTCGTTGGCCACCAGCGGCTGCACGCCCTCGTTCCAGGCCCGGTCGAAGGTCGGACCCATCACATAGAAGGTCATGAACAGGGAGAGGCTGACCAGGATCAGGTTCGCCGGGGTGCTCGGCAGGCCGATGCCGGAGCGCAGGATGGAAAAGACGATGATGAACCGCGTGAAGCTCGTCACCATGATGAGAATGCCGGGCGCGAGCGACAGGACCGTCAACAGTCCGAAGAGCTGGATGATCGAGCCGACGGTCTGGCCTTCGAGCTGTTCGGTCAGGCCACCAAGGTCGAGCTGCTGCGCGGTGGCCGGTGCGATAAGCACCAGTAGCATCAGCGCTGAAATGGACAGGCGCATCATTGGAAAAGCAAGGTCCGGATCAGGATGCGCTTGACCGCGCCGTCACTGCGGATCGAGGCGCGTTCCTCGATGTCGGAACGCAGGTGCTGGAAGCCGCTGGCACCTTCGACCTGATGAATCTTGACGGTACGGAGATAGGCAAGGATGTCCTGCTGGATCGTCTGCGCCATCATCATGTCCGGCTCGGCATCGAAAACCAGCGCCAGTTCGAGCCTTACCCAAGTGCCCGTAGGGCCTGCGAGGTTGGTCGTTATCGGTTCCAGATAGACGACCCCCATCTCTCCGTGGGCCTCGGCGAGCGTCGCTTCCGTGGCCTTGGCCGTCTCGAGCGGGGCCAAGTCGTGAGCCGCAGGTTGAGTGCTTGTAAGGTAGAGGCCGGAGCCCCAGCCGATGCCGACCGCAACGACGCTCAGACCCACGAGCAGCGCAATCTGCAGCAGCAGCGAGGGGCCCTTCTTTTCCGGTGCCGTATCGTCGACGATGGCCAAGTCCGTCACCCCTAGAACGGAAGAAGGTTGTCGAGGACCTGGTGGCCGTAGGCCGGCTGCTGGACCTCCGTCAGCCGACCCCGGCCGCCATAGGAGATACGCGCCTCGGCGATCCTCTCATAGGAAACGGTGTTGGCAGCGCCGATGTCGGACGGGCGCACGATACCGGTGATCGTCAGCACACGCAGTTCGGCGTTGACCAGAACTTCCTGCGAGCCGCTGATGACCAGGTTTCCGTTCGGCAGCACCTCCGTCACCACCGCCGCGACCTGAAGCTGGATGTCCTCGGAGCGGGCCGTTGCCCCCTCGCCTTTCGAACTCGTGGATGAATCGATATCGGCACTGGCCGCACCGGCGGTTCCCAGCCCCAGCCACGACAGGTCTGCGCCGAAGCCAAGGCCACGGCTGCCCGTGCGGCTGCGCTCGGATTCGTTGCGGAATCGCGCCCGGTCGTTGATGCGGATGTCGACGGTCAGTATGTCGCCGGCACTCAGCGCCCGCGCATCGGTGAAGAACTTGCTCTGCCGGTCGTCCCACAGAGAATAGCGCTTGGCCTCCTGCGCGGGTGGCGTCGGATATGTATAGATCGCCTGTGGATCACCCACACCGTAGCCCACCGGGGAGAGCGTCGGCGGCACGCCGACCTCTTCGCGCACGGTCGAACAGCCGGCGAGCGCGAGCCCCGCGATAAGAAGAAGCGGCTTGCGCATCATGTCGGGTCCTGCTTGCGGGTGGCGCTCGCGAGAATGCCGGTGAGCACCGCGGCCGCCTTGCTGTCCATTTCGTTGAGAATGACGCCCGCCTTGCGGGCCTGCAGCTTCATGAGGATGCTGGCCGCCACTTCCACATGCACCTCGGCAAGCCGTTCGGCCGCCGCGTCCGGACGCATCACGGAGTAGATCTCGACGAGGTTCTCCTCGGCCTTGGCGAGGAAGTCGTTGCGGCGCGCGAGCCAGGATTCGTACTCGGCGCGCTTCTCCTCCATCGCCTCGATGCGCTGGTCGATGTCCTTCTGGAGCGTTTCCAGCTCCGCCTTCTGCAGGGCGTATCGGCGATCGCGGGCGGCGTCGGCAATGTTGGAGCAGAAGCGGCGGACGTCCTCGTCCAGTTCGCTGACGGTTTCGGTGATCGCTCCGACAGCCTGCGTTGCCGCGGGCGTCCCGCCGAAGACCACGGCGCCCAGGATGACGCCGGCGCCCAGTGCCAGGGTGGTCGTGCCGCGCGGTCGAAGGTTGAGGTAGCTGCGCATCGTCGTTGTCCTATTGCAGCACGAGTTCGGCCTGGAGCGCGCCGGCGGACTTGATGCCCTGCAGAATCGCGATGATGCCGTCGGGTTTCACGCCGAGCCGGTTGAGGCCGGCGACCAGTGTCTGAAGATCGGGCCCGTCGAGCATGGCGACGTTTGCGTCTGGCTGGTTCGCGTCGATAGCCGTGAAGGGCTCGATCGCCGTTTCGCCGCGCGAAAACGGCTCCGGCTGTACGACCTGCGGCATTTCGGTGATCCGGACGGTCAGCGCGCCATGTGAAATCGCGACGCGTGAGATGCGCACCTGCTGGCCGATCACGATCGTGCCTGTACGTTCGTCGACGACCACGCGCGCCGGAGCGTCGGATTCGACGACGATGTTCTCCAGTTCGGCGAAGAAACGCGCCGACGAAATGTTCGACGGTCGGTTGATGAGAACCGTGCGGGCATCCTGCTCGGCGGCCAGCCGCTTGCCGAAACGGCTCACCGCATATTCGTTGATCGCATCCGTGATGCGTACGGCGGTTGAAAAGTCCGGGTTGCGCAACTGCAGCGTAAGGGTCGTGTCCGCGCTGAACGAAGCCGGCACCTGCCGTTCGACGATGGCGCCATTCGGCACCCGGCCGCTTGTCGGAACGCCCTGCGTCAGCGTTTCGGCCTGCCCCTGCGCCGTAAATCCGGAGACGATCACCGACCCTTGCGCCACGGCATAGATTTCGCCGTCGGGAGCACGCAGCGGAGTCATCACCAGCGTACCGCCGGCAAGCGAAGTCGCATCGCCCATAGAGGAAACGTTGACGTCGATCCGTGCGCCAGACTGGACGAAGGGCGGTAGGTTCGCGGTCACGATGACGGCGGCGACGTTGCGCGAGCGGGACGCGCCGCCCCGCGTCGAGATGCCGAGGTTCTCGAGCATCGCGCGCACCGACTGTTCGGTGAACGGCGAATTGCGCAACCCGTCGCCGGTACCCTGGACGCCGATCACCAGACCGTAACCGACGAGTTGATTGTCACGGGCGCTCTGCAGTGTGGCGACATCCTTGATCCGCGAAACGGTAAACCCACGGCCCGAAAGCGGATCGTTGCGGTTCACGCCGCCATAGGCCGCGCCGCCATAAAGGTCGCCTGCCGGCTGGGCGCCATTCGCAAGCGCTTCGTCGGCACTGGACGCGCCAGCAAGGCCGAGGCAGAGGCAGACCGCAAGGATCAGTGCGCGCATCATGATTCGGAAACTCTGATGGAGCCGTCGCCCATCACGGTGCCGGTGAAGACGACACCACTGTCTATGTTGCGGACCTTGACGAGATCGCCGGCAGCGCCAGCCTGCAAGGGCACGCCAGCAACCGAGATTTCCAGGATCCCCTGCACGAAGCGAACCTGCACCGGCTTGCCGGTCTCGACCAGATAGGCGTCCCGCACCGACGAAAGTCCGATCAGGCGGCCGGGCAGCAACGTGCGCCGCGCCACCTTGCCGTCGACCTGTTCCCAGGCATTTGCAAAGGCGGCCGGATTGCGCAACTGGCGGCGAAGCGGCACTTCCTCGAGCGCATCCGTGGTGACCGTCTCGCCGGGATAGATGACGCGTGTCGTAACGAGAACGGTCTCCTGCGCGATGGCGTGGGTGGCGCCAGCCATCGTCAACAGCGCTATTGCAAGCAATGTCCTGCGCAGGAAGTGACGCATCATCGGTCCTATCTCAGGCCCTGGGTGACGACCGCCGCCATCTCGTCGGCGGCCTTGATCACTTTCGAGTTCATCTCGTAAGCGCGCTGCGCCGAGATAAGCGCGGTGATCTCCTTCACCGGATCGACGTTGGACGATTCGAGATAATACTGCTCGACCGTGCCGAAGCCCGGATCGCCGGGAATGCCCACATTGGCAGGCCCGGAGGCATCGGTTTCCTGGAAGAGCTTGTCGCCAAGCGGCGTCAGGCCCGCCTCGTTCGAAAACGCGGCGACCGTGAGCTGGCCAAGTTCCTCGAGCTCGACCTGATTGTCGAAGCGGGCAAAGAACTGTCCGGACTTGTTGACGATGATCTCCACCGCGTCCTCGGGAATGACGATCCCGCCGGCAACCAGATAGCCGTCGGCAGTGACGAGCTGGCCTTCCGCGTTGGTGTTGAAGCTGCCGGCGCGGGTGTAGAGCGCCTCGCCGTTCACGCCCTCCACCTGGAACCAGCCGCCGCCGGCAATGGCGACGTCGAGCTTGTTGCCCGTCTCGGCGAGCGAGCCCTGCGTGTGAATGTTGCGGATCGCGGTGGTCTTGACGCCGAGACCGAGATGCGAGCCTTCCGGTACCAGCGCCTGATTAGCGCGGTTTGGCGCGCCCTGCACGCGCTCGACCTGATAGAACAGGTCGGAAAACTCGGCCCGAGCGCGCTTGAACGATGTGGTGTTGATGTTCGCGATGTTGTTCGCGATCACCTCCAGGTTGGTCTGCTGCGCGTTCATGCCGGTGGCGGCGATTGCAAGTGCTTTCATCGCTTAAATCCTCAGATCGCCATGCGGCTGATTTCGAGATAGGAGCTCACGATCTTGTCGCGGATGGCGATCGCGGCCTGGAGGGTCTGTTCCGCGCTCATCACGGCGTCGACCACCTCACGCGTATCGGCTTCGCCTTGCAGCGCCTGCACTGACAGGCCCTCGGCATTGCGCAACGTGGAGATCGCCTGGCCCGACGCCGCCGAAAGGGCGGCCGCGAAGGTCGCCTCTGGGGCAACGTTGGGACGATTGAGCGCCGGACCGGTAATGTTGGCGAGGCCGTCGAGCATGCCGGTCACCTGGCCGACCTTGTCGACACCTGCTAGTCCCTGGATCATTACTGGCCCCTCATCAGTTCAATGGTCATTGAGATCAGCTCACGCGCCTGCTTGATGGTCTGCAGGTTCGCCTCGTAGCTGCGGTTGGCTTCGCGCATGTCAGCCATCTCGACGAGCACGTTGACGTTCGGCATCTTGACGAAACCGAGTTCGTCGGCCGCCTCGTGGCCCGGCTGATATTCGGTGCGGAACGGTGTGCGGTCCGGCGAGATCGCCGAAATTTCCACCGTGTGGGCACCCGAAGCGCGGTCGAGTTCGGCCGTAAAGGTGATGGTCTTGCGCTGGAACGGATCGGCGCCCGGCGTGCTGCCGGTCGACTGCGCGTTGGCGAGGTTTTCCGAAACGATGCGAAGGCGCTCCGATTGAGCGCCCAGCCCCGAAGCGGCCACCTTGAGCGAGGAAATGAGCGGATCCACGATGCCTACCCCCTGGTCGTCATCATAAGCATGCGGTGAAACGACCTGACGATTGCCGTGTTCATCTCGAAGGAGCGGCGCACCTCACCGGATTTCATCAGCTCTTTTTCGAGCTCCACGGTGTTGCCGGAAGGCATCGTCGGCTGGTCGTCGTTGACCTGCCGCACATTGAACGAACCGACAGCGTTCGCGCCCGCCAGGTGCAGCGGGTGCGTCGAGCGCATCGACACACTCGTCTGGTTCAGCACCGCCTCGAAAGGCTCGACCTCGCGCACCCCGTAGCCCGGCGTGTTCGCGTTGGCGATGTTGCTGGAAACGGCGGTCTGGCGCACCGAGAGCCACTTGGCTTGCTGGGATGCCAGATCGAACAGGCTGACGGGTTGCATCGCTACTCCCTTGACGCGTAGCGACACCCTAGGCAGTGAGTCTTGCGTGGACCTTGCGCGCTATCAGCGCTGCAGTTCGACGACCTTGTCGAGGGTCGTCACCAGCACCCAGTTTCCGCCCCTCTGCTCGATGGACGCTACCTCGCTGGCGTCGGGCAGGCGCGAACCGCGCTGCACCACCCACAAGCCGTCCTCGTCCTGGATCATCGCGCGGCCGTTGGCGACATGAACCAGCTTGAAGCTTATGAGATCGGACGGGAACGGCTGCTCCGAAGCAGGCACCGAACGGATCTCGTCTTCTTCGCCCGGCAGCGTGGCGGTTGGGAAGAAGTCGAGGTTCATCTTTGGCACTTCACCGGTTGAGAAAGGCTGGTTGATGAGCGCCGGCTGGTAAACCAGGTTGGAAGGCGGCGTCACAAGGCCGCGCCCCTGAAATACGAACTCGCGAACGCCGAACTGTTCTTGATTGAAGAAGATGTACCAGGGGAACAGCGCACATGTCAGGCCGAGCGCAACGCCGAGGACTGCCACAACCATGTCGCTTCGGTCGCGTTTCCTGGCCTTCGGCCGCGCCACCGGAGCCGGCCGGACTGCTGGCGAAGACGAGCGAGCCTTTGGTCGCCCGGCAACTGGCGCCTTGAATTCTTCGAAAGCGGCCGTCTCGTCCTTCCTGCGTAAGCCAAGGCGCTGCAGCAGTCCCTTTCGTTCATGCCGACTGGCGAGCTTTGCCTGATAGGCGTCACGCTCGGCCTTGTCGCGTTCGTGATAAAGGGTCCGTATGGCCACATCGCGCGCCTCGGCCAGCGTCGATCCGTCGCCAGCGAGCGTGGGGCGGCTCTTGTTCCCGAGGCCAAGCCTATTCGACAGGTTCATCGACCGGCTTCTCCTTGCTCCTCAGATGGCGTGCGAGATCGGCGAACGGATCCGGCGAGACGTTGTCCTGCGGCGTTTGCGTCAGCGCCTCGTATATGGTCGGCACCTGCCGGACCGCGAGATCGAGTTCCGGGTCCGCGCCGGGCTGGTATGCGCCAAGCAACCGAATGTCGCGGGTGTCCTCGAAGCGAGCGATCATGCTGCGCAGGCGCGTCACCAGTATCTGCTGCTCCTTGGTCCAAGCCTTAGGGGCCAGCCGCGAGATCGAGGCCAGCGGATCGACGGGCGGATACCGCCCCTGCTCGGCGATCGAACGGTCGAGCACCACATGGCCGTCGAGAATACCGCGGATGGAATCGGCGACCGGATCGTTGTGATCGTCACCATCAACCAGCACGGAGAGGATGGCGGTGATCGATCCGGCACCGTCCACGCCGGGGCCGGCGCGCTCCAGAAGCTTCGGCAGGTCGGTGAAGACCGAGGCCGGATAGCCACGCGCGACCGGCGGTTCGCCGACACCGATTGCCACCTCGCGCAGCGCA
The DNA here is from genome assembly GCA_019739225.1 of Aquamicrobium sp. GTDB lineage: Bacteria > Pseudomonadota > Alphaproteobacteria > Rhizobiales > Rhizobiaceae > Aerobium. The sequence continues at coordinate 92,137 of JAHHDT010000007.1, read as the reverse complement.
TGGGCAAAACGGGTGATCGAATCCAGCACGAGCAGGACTCGTTGTCCCTGCTCGCGGAAATGCTCGGCGACACGCATCGCCATGTCCGGCGCTCGCTTGCGCATCATCGCGCTTTCGTCGCTGGTTGCCACCACGGCCACGGTCTTGGCCAGGCTCGCCGCACCGATCGTATCTTCCAGGAATTCGCGAACCTCGCGTCCGCGCTCGCCTACGAGTGCTACCACAACGGTGTCGAACGCCTCCGCGCTGGCGAGCATCGCCAGGAGCGTGGATTTGCCGACGCCCGAGCCGGCGAAAATGCCGAGGCGCTGGCCGAAGCAGATCGGCGTGAAGATGTCGATTACCCGCACGCCAGTCCTGAAACCGGTGGCAACACGCTGGCGGGACATGGCCAATGGCGCGGCGGCAGCCTCCTCCGTCTTCCCTTGCAACAGCGGCCCGGCGCCATCGACCGGCCGGCCAAGAGCATCGATGACACGGCCACGCCAGGAAGCATGAGGTGCAGCACCCCGCCCGGTCTGGATGAATACAGGATCGCCAATGCCGGCATCCGCGTTGCGTTCATAAGGCGCGATCAGCACTTCTTCAGGGCCGATCCGGACGATTTCACCCGATCGGGCGCCCGAGGTCGATCGATGCTCGATGACGTCGCCGAGCCGTGCGTTCCCCGAGATGCCGCGCACACGGTAGTGGCTTGGCGAAACCTCGTCGATGCGCCCGCCATTGCGCAACAGCATGCGGTCGCTTGCGAAGCGGGACTGCAGATGCTCCAGCGCGTGCAGCGTCGTCTCCGGCATGACAACCGGCGCGACCGCATCCGCAACGGCTTCCATCGGCAAAGACGGGATTTCGGGCTCGGCGGCCATCAACCTACCTGTTCGGTCCAAGCGTCGAGATCGCCTGGTCGAGCGCATTCTCGCTGTCGCGGATCAGCGCCGAGGTCTGTTCGAAAGCGCGCTGAACCTGGATCAGGCGGGTGATCTCGAGGACCGGATTCACATTGGAATCCTCGACGAAGCCCTGGGCGACTCCAACATCCATGCGGTCAACAATCGGCTCGGGCGGGCCGAACGGAACGATGCCCGAGTTTCCGAAGCGCTGGAAATTGGCCCCCGGCTGAAACTCGAACAGACCGATCGCACCGATCTGCACGCCGTTCTGGCGCAGCGAACCGTCGGATCCGGCTTCCGGGGGGCCGCCCTGCGGATTGAGCTGGATCGGCGCACCACCGGCGTCAAGCACGCGATAGCCTTCAAGGGTAACGAGCTCACCGGTATCGAGCATCGTGAAGCGCCCGTCGCGGGTCATGACCGGACCCTGCGGCGTCTCGATGCCGAACCACGCATCGCCCTGGATGATGAAGTCGAGCGGGTTTCCGGTCTCGCGGATGCCGCCCGCCTGCTCCGACAGATAGGTGTCCCCGGACGAAACGAACGAGACCGATTGCGATCCCAGCCCGCTAACCAGATCCTCGAACTTCACGCCGGTCGCGCGAAAGCCGACCGTGCTTGCATTCGCAACGTTGTCGGCGATGGTTGTCAGGCGTTTGTCCAGCGCGATCTGCGAGGACAGGGCGACGTAGATTCCGGATTGCAAGGTTCGTTTCCTATCTTTGCATCTTGGCGATCGCCATCATGGTATCCATGGAGATGCCGAACTCCATCGGCTGGAACAGGCTGACCAGCATCGACTCCGGCGAGGTCGTGGGATTGTTGATTTCCCACATCGTCGTGAAGCGCTGCATCAGCTTGCCGAGCTTTTCCGGATCCTTCAGATCTTCGAGATCCAGTTTCGATTCGATCAGCTTCGCCTGCTTGTCGACGTCGAGTTGGGCAACGGACTCGGGCAGGCCGAGCAGGGTCCGCACCACCGTGCCGAGCGCCTTGTCACCGAGGATCTGGTAGGCGTTTGTGATCTCGCCGGCCTTGCGCTCGAAATAGAGCGCCAGCCGCACGCCCTCGTTCTGGATGCCCGCATCCTCTTCAAGCTTCTGGCGCAGGAACTTGTCGACCGACGGCTGCAGCGCGGCATTGTTGGTCGTCGCGTACTCGCCGAGACGGACGAAATCGAACGTCGCCACGAACTTCGCCCACTGCTCGTTCTCGTCTGTATTTGCCGCGCTGTTCGGATCGGACACGCCGCCTTCAAGCATCTTGCGCACGAGCGCCTTGTCGTCGACCGCCTCTTCGAGGTCGAAGGCGGACAGCGCGTAGGCCAGCAGCCGCTCATTGTCCTTATGCAGGAACTGGTCGATCGATTTCACGCTGCCGATGTTCTGGGCATAATTGGCGCTTTCCTGAACGTGGAACTCGGAAGGCTGCCCCTCGGAGGGCGTATGCATGCCCAGATAGAGGTCGATCACCGGGTGCTGGGCCAGGGTGTAGGTCGTCGCGAATTCGCCGTATGCCGCGAAGTTGAAGCTTTTGACGAACTCGGCGTAGCGCTTGTCGATCAGCTTGTTGGCAAAGCTTTCCGGGTCGGTGACGCCTTCCTCGAGCGCCTTGACCATGAAAGCCTTGGCGTAAGTCATGTCTTCGAGACCATGCGCCTTCATGGCGTAATTGAAGAGCCGCGTGTTCTCGACGAATTCCTCAATGGAACGAACCTTGCCGATATTGGCGAGGTAATATTCGGTATCTCTCTGCACCACCGGTTGCTTCTCGACGCGCTCAAGCGACTTTTCGAGATCACGGGTAATCAGATTGTAACTCATATACGTATTGATCACGCACGCCTCCATTCCACCGGATGGTCGGTCAGGTAGATACCCACAAAATGCTTGCGCGAAGCTGAACGGGCGCGAATGCATCCGACGCAACGCCCGCATTCAAGCTTCGCGCAAGCCCGGCACGATAGGCAGCAGAATGACAGCGCGCATGTAGAGGTGGACCCCGTGGGCATTCTGATCGGTTTTGTGGTGATCTTCGGCTGCGTCCTTGGCGGCTACATGGCCATGGGCGGGCATCTCGACGTGCTCATGCAGCCCTGGGAACTCGTCATCATTGGCGGCGCCGGCGTTGGCGCATTCCTGATCGCCAATCCGATTTCGACCGTTAAGGATGCCGGCAAGGCGATGATGGAGGCCTTTCGCCATCAGGTGCCGACCGAGCAGGACTATCTGGAGACGCTCGGCGTGCTTCACAGCCTGATGCGCGAATTGCGCACCAAATCGCGCAACGAAGTCGAGGCCCACATCGACAATCCGGAAGAGTCGACGCTCTTCCAGGCGTTCCCGCGCGTTCTGGCCAACCGCGACCTCACCAACTTCATCTGCGACTATTGCCGCATCATCATCATCGGCAACGCGCGCCCCTTCGAGATCGAGGCGCTGATGGACGAGGAAATCCACACCATCAAGCACGACAAGCTGAAGTCGTATCACGCGCTGACCGTGCTCGCCGACGCGTTCCCCGCGCTGGGCATCTGTGCCGCGGTGCTCGGCGTCATCAAGGCGATGGGCGCGATCGACCAGTCTCCGGAAATCCTTGGCGGCCTCGTCGGCGCGGCGCTCGTCGGCACCTTCCTCGGCATCTTCCTCAACTACGCAGTGGTTGCTCCGATCGCCCAGAAGGTGAAGATCGTACGCGACAAGAAGAACCGCCTTTACATCATCGTGAAGCAGACGCTGCTCGCATACATGAATGGCTCCCTGCCGCAGGTGGCACTGGAGTTCGGCCGCAAGACCATCTCGGCCTACGACCGTCCGTCGATCGACGCGGTCGAACAGAGCACCCTGCACGCCGCTGACGCGGCCAGAAACGCAGCCTAGCGGCGAGGCAGCAACGTGAACGACGTCGCGACAGCTCGTAACCCCATCGTCGAACGCCTGCTCGGCGACACCGGCGAGCCCGATCACATCATCAAGGCAGCACGTGCGCTGGGCCTGCGGGCCCTGCCCGCAATTCGCCAGAGCCTCAACGAGCAGGTCTCCTACCCGATCGAGATCGAGGTCGAGTCGGTCGCGCTGAGCCGCATGGCGGAAGCGCGCCGGGCAGATGTCGATAACGACGCCCTTGTCGTCGCGTCTTCCGCGACTTCTCCGGACGCACTGATGCTGATCGCCGATGCCGGCGCGATCGCGCTTCTGGTCAGCGCGCTTTTCGGCGGTGATCCAGACATGCCTGTCACGCCTATCGATCGGGCGCTGACCTCGATCGAGCTCGAGCTTGCTTCGGTCGTGTTCGAAGCAACCGCGAAAGCGCTCAACGGCTCAGGCGTGCGGGCGCTTTCGATAAAGTTCCCGATGCCATCGGCCATTTCCGGCAAGGACCTGAAGAAGCTCGTTATCCGCGACGGACCGGGCGTTCGCATCGCCTTCACCCTCATCACGCCGTCCGGTGAGGGTCGCTTCACCGTGATGATGCCGCAGCGGGTGCTGCTCCTGCATCGTGGCGAGGGAGGTGCGGATCTGCCCGCCGACGAGCAGAAAGCGGAATGGAGCGCTCGGTTCGGCGAAGAGGTCATGCGGTCCGGTGTGCGCGTCGAAGCGACAATCCCGCTTTCGCGCATGACGCTCGGCGAGCTGTCGGAGCTGTTTGTCGGCCAGGTGCTGGAGATGCCGGAGACCGCGCCGACCAGCGCGCGGCTGTCTGCGCGCCGCAAGACGCTTTTCACCTGCGAGTTCGGCAAGATCGGCCAGAACTTCACGGTGCAGATCATAGAGCCCTACGACGCGGGCAAGGAATTCATCGCCGGGCTTGTGCCGCGCTGAGCCGCGGGATCGGCTGCCGAGACAAGCCTCCAAGGAGACGAACATGAACACATCCATCCCCGATTTCGACAAGCTGGGCACGCTCGGTAATCCCGACGAGGCTGGCGGCTTTGGCGAGGATCGCCAGGAAGAAGAGCTGAACAAGGCCATCGAGGAGCTGCGCGGCGTGCTCCACGACGAGGAACCTGTGGAAATGTCGGACCTTTCAGCCGACGACGCAGCCCCTGCTATGGCGTCGCACGAGGGACGCGCGCCCAGCCACGCCGCAAACAACAACATCATCATGAACATCCCCGTGGACGTTCAGATCGTGCTGGGCAGCGCCGAAATGCCGGTTTCCGAGCTTATGGCGCTCCAGAAGGGTTCAACCGTCGCGCTCGACCGCCGTATCGGCGAGCCGGTCGACGTCGTCGTCAACGGCCGCAAGATCGCCAGCGGAGAGATCACCGTCCTGGAAAACGACCCTTCCCGCTTCGGTATCAAGCTCACGCAGATCATTGATGCTGCCAAGCCCGGGTAAGCCGTTATAAACTCGGGTAGCGAATCGGGGACAGTGTCGGAATGAGCCTGGAAGGCAAGCTGACGAAGGCTCAGAAAGCCGCCGCCATCATGGTGGCCATGGGTAAGCCCTCCGCGGGCCGGCTTCTGCGTTTTTTCAAGCATGAGGAACTCAAGGCGCTCATCGACGCAGCCCGCATGCTGCGCACGATTCCGCAGAGCGAGCTTGAAAACATCGTTGCCGAGTTCGAAGAGGAGTTTACCGAGGGCGCCGGCCTGCTCGATTCCGGCGACCAGATGGACACGATCCTCAACGAGTCCCTGTCGCCCGAGGAAATCAGCGCGCTGATGGGCTGGGGCAAGCCGTCGCTGATGAGCGACGAGGCGCCGCCGATCTGGCCCGACCTTGCCGAAATGCCGGCCGCGCGGCTTGGCGCCCTGCTCGAGGGCGAGCACCCGCAAACCATCGCGATGGTGTTCTCCAATCTTGACTCCCAGCCTGCCGCAAACGCGCTTCTCACCTTCGAGAAGCCGATGCGGCGCGAGGTGCTTCGCCGCATGCTGTCGATGACGACCGTCCAGCCTGCCGCCAAGCAGCTCGTCGAGAACCAGCTTCGCGTCCGGATAGCCGCAGATTCGACCGGCAAGGACGTGTCTGCCGGCCAGACCCGCGTTGCGAGCCTGCTCAACGAACTCGACAAGACCATCCTCGACGAGCTTGTTTCGGACCTCGAAGAGAGCGGCGTCGAAGGCATCGAGGCCGTCAAGGCACGCCTTTTCACCTTCGACGACATCGTCACCCTGGACCAGAAGGCGCGCGTCACGCTGTTCGATGGCATCTCGACCGAGCTGGTCACCATGGCGCTTCGCGGAGCACCGCAGGATTTGGCGGAAGCCGTTCTTTCGGCGATCGGCGCGCGCTCGCGACGCATGATCGAGTCGGAACTGACAATCGAATCCGATGCTGCAACGCCGGCAGAAATCGCAAAGGCCCGCAAGCGCATTGCTGCAACGGCGATCGGTCTCGCGGCGACCGGCGCGCTCGAACTCCCTGCAATGCAGAGCGCCGCCTGACCTCTTCGTCCTCTGCTGAACGGGTTGCTTGATGGCCGAACAGGCGGACAAGGAAAGCAAAACAGAAGAAGCCACGGAAAAGAAAATCCGTGATGCGGTCGAGAAGGGACAATTGCCCTTCGCCAAGGAGGTGCCCGTTGTCGGCTCGTTCCTGGCAATCCTGGTCTTCCTGATCTTCATCGCACAGTCGGGCGCCGTCGAACTGGCCGGTTTCCTGTCGATGTTCCTGGAACGGCCGGAAAGCTGGTCGCTGGCCACAGAGCACGATGCCGTGCTGCTCTACCGCCAGGTGTTCCTCGAAATCGCCAAGCTGCTGGCAAGCCTGATGGCGCTTCTGGTGGGCGCCGGCATCGCCGCATCCGTTTTCCAGAACGTGCCGCGCTTCGTGGGCGAGCGTATCCAGCCAAAACTGTCCCGCGTATCGCCCAAGGAAGGCTGGAGCAGGCTGTTCGGCCAGAAGGGTCTGGCCGAATTCGCCAAATCACTGGGCAAGCTCGTCTTTGCAGGCGCCGTGCTGACCTTCGCGATGCGCGGCGCACAAGATCGACTTCTGGCCGGCATGATCACGCAGCCGGAAGCCTTCGGGTCCGTCATTCGCGAAATCGCCATCGAGATCGTGGTTGCGATAACGGTCATCATGGTCGTGATTGCCGCGGTCGACCTGCTCTGGACCCGGTTCCACTGGAGGCAGGACCTGCGGATGACCAAGCAGGAGGTCAAGGACGAGATCAAGCAGGCCGAAGGCGACCCGATCATGCGCGCGCGGCTGCGCTCGCTGCAGCGCGATCGCGCCCGCCGCCGCATGATGGACGACGTCCCGAAGGCCACCCTCGTCATCGCCAACCCGACGCACTTCTCGATCGCGCTGCGCTATGTGCGGGACGAAACGCCTGCCCCAATCGTCGTTGCAAAGGGGCAGGATCTGGTGGCGTTGAAGATCAGGGAGATCGCGGAGGCTCACGAGATTCCCATTTTCGAGGATGTGACGCTCGCCCGCTCCATGTACAATCAAGTTTCAGTGGATAGTGTGATTCCGCCTCAGTTCTATCAGGCGGTCGCCGAACTCGTTCGGGTCCTATACGCAAACAAGGCAGCCCCCGCTGCAGGCAGGGTGACGTCATGAACCGCCAGCCACATTCATCCACCCGCGAGATCATCGTGGCCAACGCCATCAAGGAGGTGGTCAGCGAACTGCGCCTTGTCGATGTAGGCGACTATATCGCCTATATCCGACTGGAACGGTTTGCCAGCGTCGCCGATCTCGTCGATTCCGCAGCGGAACTCTATTTCGAGCCCGGCACGGTGCGACTCGGCCATGGCGGCGAAGCTCATGCCAGTTGGAGCCACGCACCGCGCATCGTACTCGACCTCGAATTGCGGCCCATGGGCGTGACGGTCTATTTCGCCCTGACGATGACCGCCAGGCACGCCTCCGTCGAGGTCAACTACGTCTCATTCGACAACGCGTCGTCCGATCCTCTGGAGAACAACGCATTCCTGGAAGCGGCGCTGGAGCGGGCGCGGATTCGCAAGAGCGAACCAGCGGTCGCCAGCAAATAATTTCAGTCGATAAGACCGCTGCGAAGCGCCTTGGCGACGGCATGAATGCGGTTGACGGCATTCAGCTTGTGCGTCGAATTGGTCAGGTATTGGTTGGCCGTGTGCACGGAGAGGCCAAGCGAGGACGCAATGTCTTCGCTGGTCATGCCGTTGGCCGTCAGCCGCAGGCATTCGATCTCGCGTTTCGACACCGGCAGAACCTTGGCACAGTCTTGCAGGCGCTGCTTTGCAACCTCGCCGAACAGGGCGAAGCAGCGGGCATGCGCGTCGCACAAACCGGCATCATCAATGACGATGTTGCGACCCGCAAATGCGATCACGCCGCTACGTCCATGCTCCAGTGAAACAGGAAACGCGATGCCGCCTGTGTCCAAATCCGTCGGATCCGCTATCTCGTCTGCCCAGCAACGCGCCGTGGCGGTCAGGAAAGGCGGGCTGCCGACAGGCCGCCACCAAAGCGGCACGGCTGTTTCTGCGATCTGATGAGCAAATCCGCTCGCACTGCGTGCGGACAATGCCTTCGAAAAGGAGGATACGCCAGGAAAGTCAGTGTCGAAGACCGGCGCAAGACGCCGGCTCTCACCCTGCGGCGACAGGAACTGCAGGCTGAACGCCTCGGCATTCATCGCATCCGCGATCCTGCGGCACGCGCGCACGGCATCCGGTATCCCCGTGACAGGCTGGGGGCTCCACTCTGCCGGCAGGCTCCAGGTCGTCAGCTTTTCTTCGTCAAACATGGACGTGTCCCCCATCATCCTGGCTGCAAGCCATCAGATGATCCCGCTTCTGATCGCCGTGGCGATCGCCATGGCGCGGTTGCTCGCGCCAAATTTCTGGATCGCATGCGCGACGTAACTGTTGACCGTGTTCGACGACACGCCAAGGATCACCGCGACCTCGTCAGTCGTCTTGCCCTGCGAGACCCATGCCAGGCATTCACGCTCCCGCTCCGACAGTGGGTCGCGGGAGGCACGCCTGCCCATGGCTGCAAAGAACTGGTTGAGGGCATAGCAGCAGGCCATGTGCGCACGCGCGAGGGCCGCCGCATTGATGCATTGCCGGGCTTCACAGGAAAACAGGGCGAAGACGCGCGTCCCCCCAACGTCGAGCTTCTGGCAGTAGAGCTCGACATGGCAATGATCGCGAAGCGCCCTCTTTTCCTCGGCGGAAAGAAAAGCCGCCTCCGCCGTCACGATGGCGCGCGGCTGCATGCCCGCCCCCGCCGCGTAGCCACTCTCGATGAAGGCGGCGATACCCGCCGTTCCCAAATCTTCGAGCGCGTCGAATATCCAGTTAGACGTGATGATGCGAACGGATTTGGGGCCGCGCTCAACGGAAGGTTCCACCAGCATGTAGCGGTCTGCACCAATCTCGTTGCAGGTCCGGCGCATGAACCGTGCTAGCCCCGCGCGCGACGTCACCGGTCCGTGAGCGTCTTGTGTCGTCTGAATAGGGGCGGCCTGTGTCATCGGTCCGTCGGGTTGCCGGCCATCATGGCGCGGTGGTTGTCAGGAACTCGCAAACGCAAGCGCGAATCGGGATAACGTCCCGCGACATCGCGAGACCGCCCAGACAACGCCGTTACGGACAAACTCTAGATTAGCGGCAGAACAAGGCCTGCAAGGCACGCCCCGCCTGGGCGGCACGGCAGAAAATCGGTCTTAGAACCAGGCAAACGTTGGGCACGTCGACCAGCACCAATTTCCGAATCACCCTCGCCCGTCCAAACCCGCTTACATGCGAAGTGATAGGTATCCGTTTGATTCGCGTCAAGATTCCGCAGCCGGACGGGTTCAGAAAACGCTTTAACCAATCAGCGATGCGACTTTTCTGCACCACCCACGAGCGCCATCGCTTCCCGCATTGGGGCGACGGTACAACCCGCAGCCAACACCCGCTGGACCGCCTGTGAAAGCAGGCGCGGCGAACACCCATGCTCGCTCGGCCCTTCCTGCACATCATGGGTGTAGAACACCAGCCATGCCTTGCTTCGAACCGCTTCGCCGATGATTTCGTCGAGGCGTTTCTCGTCGAGCCTGCAATCGTAAAGCTGGACGGCGAGAAGCTGCGCGCGATCGGCCGTGCCGGTGTTGAGGCCATGCCGCACGCCGCGGCTGTTGGCAAAGCGTCGCGCGGTCTGCGCCTTCTGCGAAAAGCCGACGGCGCCGTAAGGGTAGGCGAAGCTGACAGGCTCGGCGCGCGGATCGACGGCCGTCAGCCATTGCCGGTTGCGGTCGAACTCCTCCGCAAGCCTGCGCGCGTCGAGCGTCTGAACCACCGGGTGCGAGAAGGTGTGGCAGCCGACTTCGTGGCCACGGTCGAGGAGATAGGGCACATCGGAAGGCACGAAAAAGTTGTATGGCCCGAACGTCCCGCCGGCGAGGCCACCTGCCAGGTAGAACGTGCCACGACATCCCTGTTGCTCCAGGATGCGGGCGCCGTTGATGATGGCGCTATCGGGCACGTCATCGAAGGTGAAGCTTACCACCGGCCGATCGACGGTTACCGGCATCGGATGCCGCCGCAACCAGAGCGCAGCCGCGCGGTCGATCCGGCTTGGCAGATCGTGATTGGCTCCTTCGGCGAGGATGATCGGTCTCGCGTTCATCGCTTCGTCTCCATCCAAAGCGCCGACATCCCGTCGGCCGCATTTACGTCAGCGGGCGAAGGCGAGCACATGTCTCACCACCAGCCGCGCGGCAAAAAGGTCGTAGTACCAGAGCACCATGCCCGCACTGCCCGAGATCAGGGCGATGTCCGCGAAGATGCGGACCAGGTCATGCTGGATCACGCTCGCAAGCGCGAGATGGGTCAGCCAGACGGCGAAGCCGGCAGTCGCGATCCACATGATGTCCAACAGCGGCACCGGCATGCGGAAGGATGTCGTGCGCCAGAACATCACCACCGCACAACTTGTGCACTGGCCCGCAATCAGGGCGATGGCCGCACCATGCTCGCGCATCTCGGGCACCAGCAGCGCGACGAGGATGACGGTGACGGCGAGTTGCAACGCTGAGGCATAGAACTGCAGCAGTCCGGAAGGCAGGAAGTAGACGATCTGACCGAAATAATAGGTGCGGAAGACGAGGATAGAGCTCGCGACCAGCAGCAGGGGCAGCAGTTCCTTCGCAGAGGCATGGAACTGCGCGCCGAAAAACACGGCGATGATCGTGTCCTGCAGCGCAAGCACGAGCACCGACCCGAACACCGTTATGACGGCGATGGTGCGCATCGCCTCGTTGAGCGCGCGCCTGACATCGCCGTGGCGCCCTTCCGATGCCGCACGCTTGGCAAGGGTCACCAGCGAAAGCGCCACGACCTCGCCGAACACGAAGAAGCCCTGCTTGAGAAAATCGGCCATCGCGCCGTAGGGGCCGATGCTCGCCGAGCCATGGAAATGGCCGAGCGCCAGACGATCGACGTTCTGGGCAAGCGCCCACGTGCCGCCGGCCAGCATGAGCGGCCAGCCATAGCGCAGAAGCTCGACGACCGTCTCGCGCCTGAAACCGCGAAAGAGGTCGCGCCGATAGGTGACGAACATGGGAATGGCCGAGATGAGATAGGCGCTGGCGACCGCGATCGGCAAGGCCACCGCCTGATCGGCAAAGAGCGTCAAAGCCGTACTGCCCAATCCCACTGTCAGCGCGGATCGAAGCATAGTGGCGGTGGCAGACAGGCCAGGCGTCATCCGCGTGCGCGGCACGGTCACCGCGAATTCGTGGATGGCAAGCCCGGCCGTCATCATGAACAGCGCCAGCGCGAATGTCGGCGTCAGTGTACCGTGCCAGATAAGCAATGCCATCGGCATCGCGACAATGGTGAGCGACGTGAGCTTCATCGCCAGAGCGCTTGAGATGTAGCGGATGCGCGCCGTCTCGCGAAAACGGGCGAAGAACGCCTCGTCGATCCAGAACGTCATGGTTCCGTGGAGAATGAACGACCACGCGAGGACGAGCAGATAGGTGCCGTAGGTCTCGACGCCGCCAAGACGCGTGAAGACCGCAACGGCAAGCAGGTTCAGGCTTGCCGAGGCGATCCTCGATCCCAGAAATACGAGCATGCCGTTCTTGTGGTGCATTCAGCCGCCCAGACGATCCTTCTACGCGCAACTTCCGTCGCAGCCTCACAAGCAAGCGGCGTGCCGTTTGTGAACTTTACCCCCCGCATGCGCCACCTGCCCTGCCGTGGGGTCGTTGGCCCGCGACTTGCAATGCCTTGAACAACGAGCACGGCGCGACAGCGCATGTGTCGTTTCGTAACAGCGTGGAGTTCAATTCGTGGACAGGCAGGCGGCGCGAAACCTGAATCGGGACAAGTCCTCCGTGGCAGTAGCGGCGGGGTCGGTCAGCGCCATCATCCCCGCACACAATGCCGCGCCCTTCATAGCCGACACCATTGCCAGCGTTCTGGCACAGGGCGATTGCATCGGCGAGGTGATCGTCGTCGACGACGGATCGACCGATGGCAGCGGCAAGGTGGCGGCGGCTTCTGGCGACCCGCGCGTCCGCGTCATCACCATGAAGTCCTCCGTGGGTGTATCGGCAGCGCGCAATATCGGCGTGCGCGAATCTTCCGGCGGATGGCTCTATTTCATCGATGCCGACGACGTCGCCCGCCCCGGCGCACTGGCCCAACTCATCGAAGCCGCTGCGGCGAAACCCGAAGCCGGCCTCGTTTACGGTGATTACGACCGTATCCGGAACGATGGCGCTTCCGCCGGCAACCGCCGCCATTTCATGGCGATGCGCCGCAAGCCGACGGGCGATGTGCTGGAGAGCATCGTGCAGAAGAACTGCATGGTGGTCGGTGCCCAGATCGTGAAGCGGGAGCTATTCGATGCCTGCGGAGGCTTCGCCGAAAACCTGCGCAAGCTCGAAGACTGGCACTTCTGGTGCATGGCGGCGGCGCGCACAGAGTTTCTTTTCGTGCCGGGCCTCTACGTCATGAGCTACCGCGTGCACGAAACCAGCACGATGCATACGCGCTTGCTGCCTTTCGATGCGGTCAGGCCGGGTATCGAAGCGGTCTACACGGACCCGACGATAACGAGGCGGCTCGATGCGAAGCGGCTGGCCGGTTTTCGCCGCAGCACCGAGGCGGCGATGTTGAGTTACCTCGCGTCGGTCGCGGTGCGCCTCGGCACCTACCGCGCAGGACTGGTGATGATCTTTCGTTCGATCCGGCGCGATCCGGCGCATGGCCCCCGGGCCGTGGCGCAGTTCGCCGGGGCGTTTGTGGGGCTTTAGGCGGACAATTGTTCCAAAGCCGGGGGAATCCGGCATAGGATAAGGATGCGGCAGATGACTTTGGCGAACTATGAGGACATGACCTCCTATCGCGGCGGCGGCACGCAACAGGCGTCTGGCCCAGCGTTTATCGACCTGCGAAAGCTGGTGGGAACGCTGCGCGACAACCTGCGCCTGATCGTCACCACGATGATCCTGCTCGCGGTCGGGGCAGTGTTGGTCGCGGCACTGCTGCCGTCGACCTACGTGGCCTCCACTCGCATATTGATTGATCCGCGTGGACTGCGTGTCGTCGAGAACGAGGTTACGCCGCCCGCACAAACTGCCGAAGCCAACACAGCGGTCGTCGAAAGCCAGATGCGCGTGATGATCTCCGACAACGTGCTTCGCAAGGTCGTTGTTCAAGAAAATCTGGCGACGGACCCCGATTTCGGCATGCGTCGCGGAATGCTCTCCGGTTTGAAAGATGCCCTCGGCCTTGGTGGTTCCGGGCCGGGCGAGTCGCCGGAAATTCAAGCGCTGCGTGCGCTGTGGGAGTCGGTCAGCGTGTGGCGGGCACCGGAAAGCTACATCGTCGACATCAGCGTCCGCACAAGCGACCCGCAAAAATCTGCCCGCCTTGCCGAAGCCATCGCCGAAATTTACGTCAGTTCGGAAATCGAACAGCGGGGCGATACGGCAAGGCTAGCGTCCGATGCGCTCTTCAGCCGACTGGATGAACTGCGCGCCAATCTCGCAGCAGCCGAAGAGGCCGTCGAGAACTACCGTGCCGAAAATCGCATCGTCGATGCTGACGGCGCGCTGGTCAGCGAGCAGCAGGTCCGTCAGCTTCGGGCCGAACTGACCCGCGCAGAGGTCGAGACCTCGCGTGCGGAAGAAAAGTACCAGCAGATCCGCGGTATGACCGAGCGCGGCGCCAGCATCGAGTCCCTGCCGGAAGCGCTTCTTTCCAGCACGATCGCCAGCCTGCGTTCGTCCTATGTCACGACGCTGCGTGAAGAGCGTGCGTTGAGCCGGGAATTGATGGGCCGTCATCCCGAATTGATACGCGTACGCGAACAGGTCGCAGCACTCCGCAGCCAGATCGACGAGGAACTGCGTCGGATCGCGGTTTCGGCCAGACAGGAACTGGACCGCGCACGCCAGAACCAGGCGCAGCTTGTCACCATGCTCAACCAGTCCGAGAACCAGTCGCTGGGCACCAAGCAGGCCCTGGTGCAGTTCCGGGAGCTCCAGCGCGAGGCGCAGGCAAGCCGGATGGTTTACGAGTCCTATCTGGTGCGTGCGCGCGAACTTGACGAACAGCAGGGGCTGAACACCACCAGCGCTCGCGTCATCTCGCCGGCACTTGCGCCTGTAAAGCCGCGGGGCTTGTCCCTGTCAGCAGTTTTCGTGCTGGCATTGGCCGCCGGCGCCGGGCTTGGCGCAGTCCTCGCACTGGCACGTTCGGCAATGGACTGATCGGCTCGAAACGCCGATCGACAACCCTAATGCTCATCGGGTCGCCAAGCTGGCGGCCCGATTTCATTTTCGCACAAGCTTCGCTGCCTATTCTGGCAATGCCGCATTTCCGGAGCGTGAAGCCGTGCCTGAACAAATCCAGTCCCTCATTGCCAATCTCCGCAGCTTCGGGCCGAAGCGTCTTGCTATGCTTGGCGGCGTCGGGGCGGTCGTTATCGCCATCATATTGACGGCATCGATCTACCTGAATCGACCGTCTTACGAGACGCTCTATGTCGGACTCGACCGCAACGATGTCGGTCAGATCGGCATCGCGCTTGCGGAAGCCGGCATACGCTACGACGTATCAAGCGAAGGCACGAGCGTCACGGTGCCCGTGGGAAGCAGCGGCCAGGCGCGCATGCTGCTCGCCGAGCGCGGCCTCCCCACCAGCAGCAATGCAGGTTACGAGCTGTTCGACAATGTCGGCTCATTCGGTCTCACCTCCTTCATGCAGGAAATCACCCGCGTTCGGGCCTTGGAAGGCGAGATCGCACGTACCATCCAATCCATCGCCGGCATCAAGTCGGCACGCGTTCATATCGTCATGCCCGAGCGCGCCAGCTTCCGGCGCGAGGAGCAGGCGCCGACCGCTTCGGTCGTGATCCGTGCCAGCCGCGAGGACGGCATCAAGGCCGCCGTCGCCATCCGTCACCTCGTCGCCGCTGCCGTGCCACGGCTCAATGCCGACAAGGTGACGGTGCTCGACGCATCCGGCGACCTGCTTGCAGCGGGAGATGACCCGGCAAACAACAGCTTCACGCGCTCCCTCACGGTCGAGCGTACCGTTGAGACACAGATAGAAGACAATATCCGCCGCGCGCTTTCGCCCTATCTGGGGCACGAGAACTTCCGCGCCAGCGTCAAGGCCGACATCAACACCGATAGCCGCCAGACCGAGGAGATCATCTTCGATCCGGAATCGCAGGTCGCAAGGTCCGTGCAGATGGTGCGCGCCAACGACGAGGCCAACCAGCGCCAGGCAGCGCCGCCGGCGACCGTCCAGCAGAACCTTCCCGAGGAGAACGTGGAAGGCGGCGAGGGTCCCGCTTCGTCGGAACAACGCGAACGGCGCGAAGAGACGACGAACTACGAGCTGAATTCCAAGCGCGTGGCCACGGTCAGCAACGGCTATACCGTCGAGCGCCTGTCGATCGCCGTCGTGGTCAACAGCGAACGTCTCGCGGCAGTGCTCGGCGAAAATGCAACGCCGGAGCTGATGGAGGAGCGGATCGCGGAGATCCACCAGGTCGTTGCATCCGCTACCGGTTTCGACGAAGCCCGCGGCGACAGCATCAACGTCTCCTCCGTCGAATTCATCGAGAGCATGGTCGGCACCGAGATGGCCGCACCCGGCTGGCTCGAAATGGCCGGCCGCCACACCGGAACGATGGTCAATGCACTCGCATTCATCGTGGTCGTCTTCCTGGTTTCCTGGTTCGGCCTGCGCCCGATGATGGCGGCGGTCACCAAAAAGGAAGGCGATGACGCGATGAATTTCGACGACATCCAGCTTTCGCTTCCCAATCCGCTCGACTCCATGCAGCTTCCCGACGTGATGGGCGGCGAGAATGGCGAAGGCTACAGCTTCCCCGACCACATGGCCGACGACATCCGCTTCAAGATCAAGCCGGCGCCGCAGGACCGGCTGGCCCAGATGGTCGACCTCAATGAGGAACGTTCCGCGCTCATCCTTCGTAAGTGGACCAGCAAGGAGCTCGCTGCCTGATGGCTTCCAGTGCCCTGGCCAACGCATTGAAGGATTTCGGCGCACGGCCGCTCGAAAGCGCCGGTGTGTTCACGCCGGCGCCGAGTTTCACGGTTCCCGATACCGGTTTGCCGACGCTTCCCGAGTTCCCGACGTTCGATCCAGTGGATACGGATGCGTTGGTGGCGGATGCAGTTGCGGCCGCCGAAGCTGATCTGACGGAGCGTCTGGAGCAGCAGCATGCCGAAGCGCTGGAAAACCAGCGCGCACAGCATTCAGAGGAAATCGCAACGCTGCAGCAGCGCTTTGCCGAGGAAGCGAGTGGACTCATTCTCAAGAGCATCGAAAGCATGGAGACACGCGTCGTCGAGCTGACGAGCGCGGTCACCGCACGGATATTGGGCGTGGTGCTGACGGACGATGTCCGCGAGCGCTCGATCGAGCGCCTCGCCTCGGTCATCCGCGACGCGCTCGACGACGATGAAGCGGTTCGCATTCGCGTCCGTGGCAGCCTTCCGCTTTACGAAGCACTGAAGGAAAAGCTGCCGAAATATGCTGATCAGCTCGATTTCACAGAGACCGTCGACTTCGACATTTCGGTCGCGATCGATGACAGCGTGTTCGAAACCCGTCTTGCCGAGTGGTCGACGGCCCTGTCGGAGGCCCTGTCATGAGTGCGTTCGACGCGGAAGACGGCAAGCGGGAGATCATCATCGTCCGCCGCGGCGGCGGCGACCATGAGGAAGCCCATCACGGCGGAGTCTGGAAGATCGCCTTCGCGGACTTCATGACCGCGCTGATGTGCTTTTTCCTCGTGATGTGGCTGGTCAACGCCACGAACGAGGATACCAAGGCTGCGATCGCCAGCTACTTCAACCCGATGACGCTCGTCGACACCGCCCCGGCCAGCAAAGGCCTAGACGATCCCGGCGAAAGCTCCACGTCGCCCGAAAGCTCGAACAAGGATACGGAAGAGACCTCCGAAAAATCTGCCGGAACACGCGACCAGCGGTCCGGCCCTGGCGAACACGCCAACTCGATCGACCAGTCGGCCGACCGCAAGACCTCCGACCAGCACCTGTTCTCCGATCCCTACGCAGTGCTTGCCGAGATTGCGGCACAGACGGCTACCCTCCAGAATATTTCGGCCAAGGGCGACGGTGGAGCACAGACCTCCGGTCCGGCAACCGGTGCGCAGGGTGGCGAGTCCTATCGCGATCCGTTCGCGCCGGACTTCTGGTCGCAGGAGGTTGCCACCGCGGAGGACGCGGCTGAGCTGGACGTATTCCGGACGACCGGCGAGCAGACGCAGCCGGCCGAAGAGACTGAAGCTGCGGTGGCCATGGTCGAACCATCCCAAGCGGCCGCGGAGACCGCGCCATCCGCAGAAGCCATGGAACAACCGGTTGCACCGGCAGAGCCCGAGCAACTTCTGAACGAGGAAGTCGCGCCGGCTGAAACGACGCAACTCGCCGAACAGATCAGACAGGAAATCTCTGACGCGTTCGGGCGAGAGTCGGAATTGAACAGCACCATTTCCGTGGTTGCGGAGGCGGAAGGCATCCTCATCTCGGTAACGGACGAACTCAACTACGGCATGTTCGAGATCGGCTCGGCCGTGCCACAGGGCCAACTGGTTCTCGCAATGGAAGAGATCGGTCGCACGCTCGGCGAGCATGAGGGCACGATCCGCATCAACGGCCATACCGATGGCAGGCCCTTCCGCAACGCGGAATACGACAACTGGCGCCTGTCCACCGCGCGCGCGCACGCAGCCTATTACATGCTCGTCCGTGGTGGACTGGCCGAAGGCCGCATCGGCGAGGTTGCCGGATTTGCCGACCGCAAGCTCAAGATCGCCGACGACCCGCTTGCCGATGCGAACCGCCGCATCGAGATCTTCGTAGAGGTGCCGAGGTGACATGGCGGCGCGGCATTGCGCTTGGCGCTTTGGCGTTGCTCGCTTTCGGTAGCGGGCATGCGCGTGCCGAGACCGGAGCGGCCGGATTGTTGCCCTATCAGATGGTCCGCTCGCTGCAACTCGTCCAGGACCGCATAGCCGGCGGCGATCACGCCGCCCTGCCGATGCAGAAGAAACTGCTCGAGATGGTCGACGCCCGCTTCCGCAACGCCGGCAACGACGAGTTCGAGGATCACCGCAATTTTCAGGCGATGATGATCTACGCGATGAGCGGCGGCAATCCGGCGACCATCGCCGATCTGCTTGCCCGCATGGAGATCGACGAGGTCGACCGCGCCGCCGGCGCGGGCGTGCTCGGCTATCTCACGGGAAATGTCGCCCAGGCGCGCGACGCAATGGCCGGCATCGATCCGGCACGCTATTCGCCAGAGTTGGCCGCCTTCCTCGCCCTCGTAAAGGGGTCGGTGGTGGCCGGAGAGGATGCGGCAGCAGGTATGGCCATGCTGGACGAGGCAAGGCTCGCCGCGCCGGGAACACTGGTGGAAGAGGCGGCGCTCAGGCGCACGATCGCACTGGCATCCGGTGCGGGGGACGCCGAAAAATTCATGTCCGCCTCGGAGCAATATGCCCGCCGTTTCCTGCGCTCCCCCTATGCGAGCCAGTATGCCGAGTCGTTTGTCAGCGGAATGATCACGCTGGATCGCGGCAAGCTCGACCTGCACCGTATCGAGCAGACTGTTGACTGGATGACGCGCGAGCAGGCGCACACCGTCTATCTGCGGCTTGCCCGCAAGGCGGCCATCGACGGTGATGCCGAACTTCTCGCATTCGCCACCCGCCACACCGCAGGCGAGCACGGCGAGGCTGAGGAAGGACTTGATCCGCGCAGCGAACTCTATTCGAGCATTTCGTCGGTCACGTCGGAAACGGTCAAACAGGTACTGTCACGTCTCGAAGGACTGGATTCCACGCAGCTCTCCTCGCGCGACCGCGCCCTGCTGACAGCGGCCAGGACAGTTGCGGCGGAAGTCGTTGCTCCCGTCGAAGCTACGACCGCGCCGCCGCTATGGTTGGAAGACTACCCGATAGAGGAAGCGGCTGCTCCAGACCGGCCGCTTGACGAAGCGGATGAGCTTGTCGCCTCGACGCGCACCAAGCTGGACGCGATCGACAAGATGCTCGAGGAAACGAAACGATGATGCCCAACGTCACCTTGGGTGGAAACCCGGCAGGCCTCCAACAGAAGGGCGAGCGCAACGCCAAAAGTGGCGAGGCCGACGGCGCGCATTTCGCTGACGCGCTTTCTGGCCGTTCCGGCGACCGCAAGGCAACAAGGAGTGGTGCCGAGGACCGCCTGATGGAAACGAGCCCTGACTGGAAGATCGATCGTTACGCCGCCCTCTTCAGGCTTGAGAAGACGGCTGAGCCCAAGCCCCTCGCCGACGGCGTCGGCTTCGACGACCTGCTGGCCGAGCAGGAAACCGCCGACGATCTGCCTGCCTCTACAACGGAGAAGACGGAAGCATCGTCTGGTGATACGGACGCGGAATCCGAGGTGCCGGCAGATGAACAGACGGACGCAGACACGGACGAAGCCGTCGTGACCCCGGTTACCGGCAAGGCGAATGCCATCGATGCTGACGCGGCATTGGCCTCGCGGCCGACCTCCGTCGGCAACGAGCAGTCCGACCGCTCGGCCGATCGGGCGAACCTGAATGCAGATGGCGAGCAGGACACGAGTAAGGCGACGGCGCGCGGCAATACCGCTGACGCCGACCCGGATCCGCAGGCCCGAACCACCATTCAGCCGGAACAGCCGAACAGCGCCAGGAGCCAGGCCGCACATGTTTCGGCGGCAGAGCGCACGACCGTTCCGCCAGCACCCGTCGATGGCCGGCAGCCGACGCGCACGCGAACCGACGCCAGCACACCGGTCAACGCCAGTGCTGCGGACAAATCAGCGCCCGCGACACAGCCTTCCACAAATGCGCAGCCAGAGGCGACAAACCGTCCCGCCGTGGCTACGCCGAACCCGCCCCCTGGTGAAACCTCACGGTTCGTCAGTGCCAAGGACGGCTCCTTCGCGCGCGACACGTCACCAAACATGCCTGCAAAGGCAGATCGCGTTTCCGCAAAGGTGAATGTGCTGAACTTCACCGCCGCACCGGCCCCCGCGCAGGCGGCTCCCCCGGTCCTCAGCACCACCGCGACGGGTCTTGTGGCCGCAATCGAAGCGGAAGGAACGTGGCGCACGGCGGCCCCGGATCCCGCAATTTCGGCCGCGCCGCGCGGCACGTCCGCGCCGGGCGGAGTCAATACCCTTCGTATCCAGCTTCAGCCTGTCGAGCTGGGCATGGTCACGGCGCGCCTCGTCGCATCCGGATCACAACTTTCGATTGAAATTCAGGTGGAGTCGAACGACGCACGTCAGCGCCTGGCCAATGACAGCGAAGTCATCGTCAAGGCATTGCGCGCGATCGGCTACGACATCGACAAGGTGACCATCCAGCAGGGTCCGCAGAATGGTCAATCTGCTGCGCAGCAGGGCGCTTCCGGCCGAAACGACCAGATGCAGCCCGACCAGCAGGGTGACCGGAATGCACGCGGCCGCGGCGACCAGGGCGCGGCAGGACGAGATGGCGGAGGAGCACGCAATGGCGCCGGCGAGACCATGGCTGACCGCTCTGGCGGCAGCCGCTATATCTAGCATCGTCTGTTTGCCGGCTCTGGCTGCCGGCAATGTCTGCGAAGCGGAAATCCTGCGCGCCTCCGAACGCTACGGCGTCCCGGCCGGCATTCTCTACGCCGTGGGCCTTACCGAGACGGGCCGCAAGGGCAGCCTGCAACCCAACGCCCTCAACATCGAGGGGCGCGCGGTCTTCCCGCGTTCGCCGCGTGAGGCGGTGCGCGAATTCGAAAATGCCAGGCGTGGCGGGGCCAGGCTGATCGATCTCGGCTGCATGCAGATCAATCACCACTACCATCGTGAGAAGTTCGCAAGCCTGCAGCAGATGCTCGATCCGCGCCACAACGTTGACTACGCAGCGCGCTTTCTGGTCGAGCTCAAGCAGCGGCATGACACGTGGTCGATGGCGGTTGCCCGCTATCATGCCGGCCCCGACAACGACCCGGCACAGAAGCGTTATGTCTGTCGCGTCATCACCAACATGGTCGCCACCGGCTTCGGCAAGTGGACATCTGCGGCGCGCGAATTCTGCAACCAGTGAGTGCAGATTCGATGTCGCCACCCCGTTGCCGACTCACACGAATTTACTCCCAAAAAACCAGCTATAAGAAATTACCATTGTCGGCGATTCCCCGCACCGGTTAACCCTTTATCCACAACTTAGATCAACTGATTCGGAGGGCGGGCCGATGATAGTGATAGTAGACGAGCGCGAGCTCGTAAAAGACGGTTATCACTCACTTTTTGAGCGGGAAGGCGTTGCTAGCGCCGGGTTTGGCTCGAACGAATTCGGCGAGTGGGTTTCCACAGCCGCGGAAGACGACCTGAAGGCCGTTCGCGCTTTCCTCATAGGAGAGTGCTCCAGCGACCTCGTGTCGCCGCGCCGCATCAGGGATCGTACAACCGCGCCGGTTATTGCTCTTTCCGACCAGCACTCTCTCGAGAACACCCTGCGGCTCTTCGAGTCCGGCGTGGACGATGTCATCCGCAAGCCGGTTCACATCAGGGAGATCCTGGCACGCATCTCGGCCATCAGCCGCCGCTTCCAGGAAGACAAGCCCTACTCCGAATTCGGACCGATGCGCATCTTCATCGACGGGCGCGACCCCGAGATCGACGGCCAACCGCTGCCGCTGCCGCGGCGCGAACGGCGCATCCTGGAATTCCTTGCAAGCAACGCCGGTCGCCGCGTGACGAAGACGCAGGTCTTCAACGCGATCTACGGCATCTTCGACGAAGAGGTCGAGGAAAACGTGGTCGAGAGCCACATCAGCAAGCTCCGCAAGAAGCTGCGCGAAAAGCTGGGATACGATCCCATCGATTCAAAGCGGTTCCTTGGCTATCGGCTCGTCACCTGATGTTGGCGGAAGCAGGCACCATGGCGTCGCCCTTGTGCCGCTCATCCTCCATACAAGCCAGCTTCACGCAAGACAGGACAGCTACCTTCGGGCTCAGCGGCCTGAATCTTGAGGAGAATCCCGAATGAGCTTGTATGGAATGATGCGCACCGGCGTGTCCGGCATGGCGGCACAGTCGACGCGTCTCGGCACCGTTGCCGACAACATCGCCAATTCCGGCACCAATGGCTACAAAAAGGCCAGCGTCGAGTTCTCCTCGATGATCATACCGAATTCCGGCACCAGCTATATCTCGGGCGGCGTCGCCACGCAGGTGCGCTATTCGATCTCGCAGGCCGGCCCGATCCAGTACACCACCTCCGGCACCGACCTCGCTGTGGACGGTAACGGCTTTTTCGTCGTCCAGAACAGCAACGGCCAGCCATTCCTGACGCGCGCCGGCTCGTTCGTACCGGACGGTGAAGGCCGCCTCGTCAATGCCGCCGGCTTCCAGCTCATGGGCTACAATTACGAGAACGGCATTCCCAGCACGGTCGCGAACGGCTTTGCAGGCCTCGAGCCGGTGCAGATTTCCGGCCAGGAACTGCAGGCGACGCCGTCGACCTTCGGCACCTTTGCCGCGAACCTTCCTTACGCCGCGCCGGACTGGACGGGTGTCGACCTCTCGACCAATCCCACCAATCCGGTCGGGCTCGACGAAGCGCTGGAAGACGGATCGGTCGTCAAGACCTCGCTCGTCGCCTACAACAATGTCGGTGAAGAGGTTCTGCTCGACATCTACTTTGCCAAGCAGACCACCGGCGAATGGCAGATGTCGGTCTACTACCAGCCGGACGGCACCGCGGGATCGTCCTTCCCATACAGCGGCCCCGCACTGGCAACGGACACGCTCGAATTCGACATCTCGACCGGCAAGCTCGATGCATCCAGCATCAGCTCGCTCACGATCGATCTTTCGGCGCTGAACGGCCAGCCGATCGAACTCGATCTTTCCAAGATGACCAACCTTGCAACCGGCTACTCGCGCGGCGAAGCCGACATGAACGGCAATGCGCCCTCCGCAGTGGAGCGCGTGACGATCGGCAAGGATGGCGTCATGTACGCCGAATACGCAAATGGCGGTCGCACGCCGCTCTACAAACTGCCTCTGGCCACCGTTCAGAGCCCTGACATGCTCAGGGTGGAGCCGGGCAACGTGTTCTCCGCAGGCCTCGAGTCCGGCAACGTCCAGATCGGCTTCGCAGGTGGCGGCGGTCTCGGCGACATCCTTTCCGGCGCGGTCGAGAATTCTAACGTCGACATCGCTGAAGAACTGACAAGCATGATCGAGTCGCAACGCAACTACACCGCAAACTCGAAGGTCTTCCAGACCGGGTCCGATCTCATGGACGTTCTGGTGAACCTGAAGCGGTAGGAGTGACGGTGCTGGGTAGGGAATAGGGGAAAGATGTCACTTTCGACTGCACTTAATACTGCGCAGAATTCGCTCCTGAATACCCAGCGCCAGACCAGCGTGGTTTCGCGAAACATCGCGAATGTCTACAACACCGACTATGCTCGCCGTTCGGCGGTGCTCTCGAGCCTCGCGCCAGGTGCGCGCGTGGCCGAGATCAGGAGGGCCACCGACGCGGCCCTCTTCCAGCAGAACCTGACCGCGCTCTCCGGTTACAAGGCCCAGAGCATCATCGTCAGCGGCCTTGAGCACATCACCATGTCGGTGAACGGTGTCGAGAACGCAACCGCACCGTCGACGATGATCGGCAAGCTGCAGGAGGCGCTTCAGCTCTATTCGGCGACGCCTTCCAACCGGACGCTCGCCGAGAACGCCGTGGAAATGGCGCGCCAGGTCCTCGGAAGTCTCACGGAAGGCACGAAATCGGTCCAGGCGCTCCGTGCCGACATGGACGCCCAGATTTCGACCGGCGTCGACGAACTCAACAGGCTTCTGGCAGACTTCAAGACCGTCAACGACGCCGTGGTGCAAGGCACCAGCGCCGGACGCGATGTGCTCGACCAGCTCGACACGCGCGATGCGATCCTGAAGAAGATCGCCGAATACGTACCTATTTCAACCATTGCGCGCAGCGGCAACGATCTCATGATTGTGACGGCCGACGGCACCACGCTTTTCGAGACGGTGCCGCGCCATGTCGCCTTCGAAAGCACCGCCGCATTCGGACCGACGACGACCGGCAATTCCATCTATGTGGACGGCGTGCGTATTGCCGCCGCCAAGGGCGCCAATACGAGCGCCGGCGGTTCGCTGGCCGCGATGATGCAGATGCGCGACGGCTATTCGGCGGGCATGCAGGCGCAACTCGACGAAACCGCTCGCGGTCTCATCAAGGCGTTCGCCGAAGTGGACCCCGGCAATCCGGCCGATATTCGCCCTGGCCTGTTCACCTGGCCGGGCGCGCCGGGCATGCCGGCCGACGGCGTGCTGGAGACCGGCCTCGCCGGCCTCATCACGTTGAACCCGCTGATCGATCCGCAGCAGGGCGGCAACCCGGAACTGCTTCGCGATGGCGCGAGCTTCGATCTCAATCCGAACGATCATGCCAGTTTCAACGAGCTGCTGCTGCGCTTCACGAACGCGTTGGACGCACCAGCGGATTTCGTCACGGTCGCGGGCACCACTGCCAGCATAAGCCTGCAGGCCTATGCCACGAGCACGATCAGCTGGCTGGAAGACGCGCGCAAGACTGCAGCCGGCGCGGCGGAGACAAAGGGCGCGCTGATGATGCGCACCGGCGAGGCGCTCTCGAACGTGACCAGCGTGAACGAGGACGAGGAAATCGCCCTCATGCTCGAACTAGAGCGATCCTATGCGGCCTCGGCAAAGATGATGCAGATCATAGACGAGATGCTCGAGACACTGCTCAATACGGTGAGATAGCACTATGAAAGTCTCTTTCGTATCATCTCAGGCCATCACGCAGGCCATGCGCTATCAGATGATGCGCATGCAGTCCGATCTGATCGTCGCACAGAAGGAAGCCAATACCTGGCGCGTGGCCGATGTCGGGCTGGCGCTCGGTGCGCGCACTGGCGTGTCGGTGTCGCTGAACCGCGACATCGAAAGGCTCAACGGCCTGAAGGACTCCAACCAGCTGGCGGCGTCGCGCCTGGAGTCGACCCAGCTCGGCCTGAAGCAGCTTACCGATGCAGCGAACGAGTTGCTGGGCGCCTACACCACCGGCGTTTCCGGCGCCTCCGATCCGGCCATCATCAAACAGCAGGCCGATCAAGTGCTCGGTCTCATGTCGTCGGTGCTCAACGGCAACCTCAACGGCGAGCACCTCTTTGCCGGCATCAATACCGATGTGCAGCCGCTCAACGATTTCCTCGATCCGGCTTCTCCGAACAGGGTCGCCTTCGACGCGGCATTCGCCGCCTTCCCGTTCGCCGATCCCGCGAACATCACGGCTGCCGAGATGGACACCTTCCTGGACAGTGTCGAGGGGCAGTTCCTCGGTGCGGGCTGGGACGATTGGTCCAACGCGACCGACCAGCAGATCACGTCACGCATCACACTGACCGAGACCGCGCAGACGTCGGTGTCCGCCAATATTCCGGGCTTCCGCAAGCTGGCCATGGCTTCGGCGATCGTTTCGGCAACGTTCGACGGCTCCATGAGCGAGGCAGCGCGCACGGAAGCGCTCAACCGTGGCATCGCCTTGCTGGGCGAAGTCGTGAACGACCTTGCCAACCAGCAGGGCGCGACCGGCATTACGCAGCAGCGCATCGAAAGAGCCAACGATCGCATGTCCATGCAGGTCGACCTCTTCACGGAGAGCCTGACGGAGATGGAAGGCGTCGACCCGGCAGAAGCTTCGACAAGGGTCACCAGCCTTCTCGCCCAGATCGAGATCTCGTACTCGCTGACTGCAAGGCTGCAGCAGCTTAGCCTGCTTCGATACCTTTAAAGACCGGCCTGGAAGCTGAACAAGTCAGACAACACGGAAGACGCATGTATCAATTCTCCTACGCCGAAGTTCAGACCGACTCCGTGGCAGACGCCAAGGATCGCGAAAGGCAGTTGCTGTCGCGGTCGATCGACCTGCTGGTCGACGCGAGGGATAAGGGTACGAAGTCGATAGAATCCACCCGCGCGATCTATTTTCTCAATCGCGTCTGGACGACCTTCGTCGAGGACCTCGGCAGCGAGGACAACGAACTGCCGCAGGAATTGCGCGCAAACCTGATTTCCATCGGCCTGTGGTTGCTTCGCGAAGCCGAAGAGGTCCGGCAGGGCCGCTCGGACAATTTCGAGGGACTCATCGAGGTCTCGCAGATCATCCGCGACGGTATTCAATGAAGAATACGTTCAAGATCACGCTGAAGGCGAACGAGAAGATCTACATCAACGGCGCCGTCATCAAGACGGATCGCAAGGTCTCCCTCGAGTTCCTGAACGACGTTCAGTTCCTGCTCGAAGGCCATGTTCTTCAGGCCGAAGACGCAACCACGCCGCTCAGGCAGCTCTATTTCATCATTCAGATCATCCTGATGAACCCGGATGGCGCTCCCGAGGCCCGCGACATGCTTCGCAGGTCGCTGCCGCTGCTGCTCGCATGTTTCTCGGACCACCAGATCCTTGCCTCGCTCAAGGACATCGACCGCCTCGTCAGCGAAGGCCACGTCTACGAAGCGCTGAAAGCGTTGCGCGGCCTTTATCCGGCAGAGGCCAGAATTCTCGCCAACGAGGGCGCGCCCGTCGCACCGCTCGTCCTCACCGCTGCGGAGTAGCACAATGAACATTTCGGCGATCGCAAACACCATGGCGACGACGCAGACTACTACGGGCACGCCGCAGTCGGTCGATTACAAGGCGTTCCTGCAGCTCCTGGTTGCCCAGATGAAGAACCAGGACCCGACGGCGCCGATGGATTCGACGGACTACGTCGCCCAGCTTGCAACCTTCTCGCAGGTGGAGCAGTCGGTCGAGATCAACAACAAGCTCACCGAGATGCTGCAGGCATCCACGATGGCGCAGGCAACCGGATTGATCGGCAAGGTCGTGGAGAGCATGGATGGCGAGATCAGCGGCGTCGTCCGTCAGGTCGAAATCTATTCCGACGGCATCGTGGCGGTCCTCGACGGTGGCGAGAAGCTGGCCATCACACCCGGCGTCATTATCCGCGATGCGGATTACACGCCGCCGCCGGGAGACGAGACGCCCGGTGACGATGAACAGCCTGGCGACGACGAGCAGGCAGCGTGAACGAGGCCGATGCCCTCGACATCGCACAGTATGCGGTCTGGACCGTCCTGACCGCATCCGGCCCAGCCGTGGCCGTAGCGATGTTCGTCGGCGTTGGCATCGCCTTCATCCAGGCGCTTACGCAGGTGCAGGAAATCACTCTTACCTTCGTGCCGAAGATCGTCGCCATCCTTCTGGCGGTTGCTTTTTCGGCCCCCTTCGTCGGCGCCCAGATCGCCGGCTTCACCAACGTGATGTTCCAGCGCATAGAGACGGGTTTCTGATCCGCCTCCGGGCCTCGACCTTCCGACCTCATTTTCGCACAAGCTTGGCAGCCTAGTCTCTGGCCGGCGGCGTGTGTTTGCACGCCTGTGAACTGGTAGATGGTCGGACAGGCATGGCAATCAGCGACAGCGTTTCCCTTCCCGAAGTCAAGAACTACGGTCGAGACATCGCGCTTGCGGTCGGCGTCATCACGATCCTGTCGATCCTGTTCCTGCCGATCCCGGCCTTCCTGATCGACTTTGGGCTTGCGCTTTCAATCGCCGTTTCCGTGCTGATCCTGATGGTTGCACTGTGGATGCAGCGGCCGCTCGACTTCACGTCGTTTCCAACGATTCTCCTGATCGTCACCATGCTGAGGCTGGCGCTCAGCATCGCCACGACGCGCGCGATCCTGTCGCACGGCAACGAGGGCACAAACGCGGCCGGTTACGTCATCGGAGGCTTTTCGAATCTTGTCATGGCCGGCGACTTCGTCATCGGCCTGATCGTCTTCCTTATCCTGATCACGGTGAACTTCATCGTCATCACCAAGGGCGCGACCCGTATCGCGGAAGTGGGCGCTCGCTTCACCCTCGACGCCATTCCCGGAAAGCAGATGTCCATCGACGCCGATCTTTCGGCCGGTGTCATCGACGACAAGGAAGCCCAGCGCCGCCGCCGCGAGCTGGAAGAAGAAAGCTCCTTCTTCGGCGCCATGGATGGTGCCTCGAAATTCGTGCGCGGCGACGCCATCGCCGGCCTCATCATCACCGTCATCAACATCGTCGGTGGCATCGCGATCGGCTACACGCGCCACGGCATGGGCATGAGCGAGTCTGCCGACATCTTCGTCAAGCTGTCGGTCGGCGATGGCCTGGCGACCCAGATCCCCGCCCTGATCGTTTCCCTTTCTGCCGGCCTTGTCGTCTCCAAGGGTGGCACCCGCGGCGCGACCGACGAAGCCGTGTTCGGCCAGCTCGGTGCCTATCCGCGTGCGTTGTCGGTTGCTGCGGTGCTGATGTTCGCACTCGGACTGATGCCCGGCCTGCCCGCGATACCCTTCATGGCGCTTGCCCTGTGCCTGGCAGCGATCGCCTACGTCATTCCGCTTCAGCGCAAGAAGCACAAGGATGCGCAGGCGGTGATCGAGAAGGAGCTGGAGGAAGCGAAACAGGAAGAGGAAAAGCAGTCGATCAAGTCGTCGCTCAAGACGGCCGAAATCGAGCTGCTGCTGGGCAAGCAGCTTTCCATGCGCCTGCTGGCATCCCATCAGGAACTTGCCTTCCGCATGGGTAAGATGCGGAAGAAATTCGCCACCCAGTACGGTTTCGTCGTGCCGGAAGTCAGGCTTACAGACGACTTCTCGATCCCGCCCAAGAGCTATCAGATCAAGGTTCACGGCACCGTGGTCGCCGAGTACCATATGCGTGTCGGCGAGGTCACGGTTCTGCTGGGCAACGGCCCGGTTCCCGAAGTTCCCGGCGAGGAAGTGCGCGAACCTGCTTTCGGCATGCGCGCCTATTCCGTCTCGGAGATGTTTGCGGAAGACCTCAAGCGCGAGCGCTTTACCTATGCCGACAACATGTCGGTGCTGCTGACCCACCTTTCCGAGGTGATCCGCAACAATCTCCCGCAGCTTCTGTCCTACAAGGACATGAAGGCGCTGATCGAGCGGCAGGACCAGGAGTACCGCAAGCTTATCGACGAGGTCTGCACCTCGCACATTTCCTATCCCGGCCTTCAGGCAGTGCTGAAGCTGCTGCTGGCCGAACGCGTATCGATCCGCAATCTGCACCTCATCATCGAAGCGATCGCGGAGATAGCGCCACACGTGCGACGTACCGAGCAGATCGTCGAACACGTGCGAATCCGCATGGCGCAGCAGATTTGCGGCGATCTGACCGAAGGCGGCGTGCTGAAGGTGCTACGGCTCGGCAATCGTTGGGACTTGGCATTCCATCAGGCCCTTAAGCGCGACACCAAGGGCGAAATCCGCGAATTCGACATCGATCCCCGGCTGCTGGAGGAATTCGGCAACGAGGCCACTAAGGCAGTGCGCAAACATCTCGATGCCGGAGAGCGGTTCGTGCTCGTCTCCGCGCCGGATGCGCGGCCCTACGTGCGCATGATCATCGAACGGCTTTTCGCAACACTGCCGGTCCTGTCGCACGTGGAGATTGCACGCGGCGTCGAGGTACGCGTCCTCGGCTCCATTTCCTAGGCGCAGGGGGAATGCTGAACGGTCTCAACCTCGAGACGCTGGCCTTTGCGGCATTCCTCGCCTTCTGCCGCATCGGCACATGCTTCATGTTGATGCCCGGCTTTTCGAGCGCGCGCGTGGCCATGCATGTAAGGCTGTTTGTTGCACTCGCGGTCACCTGGGCATTGCTGGCGCACCTTTGGGACTCGATCATCCCGCACCTCGACCGCGAACCGGACGGCATGCTCTTGCTGGTGGCTTCCGAAATGCTGGTCGGCGCGACAATCGGACTGGTCACGCGTTTCTATGTTCTGGCGCTGCAGTTCGCGGGCGCGGCCATCGCCATGACCGGCGGCTTCGGCGGCATGTCCGGAACCGTGGTCGAGGAGAATGAGCCGCAGGCGGCGCTCACTGCGCTGATAACGCTCTGCGCCTTGCTCCTGCTGTTCGTGTTCGACTTTCACCACGAGATCCTGAAAGCCCTGATCCTTTCCTACGAGGCCGTCCCGGTTTCGGGTGCATTCGGCGCGCAGTCGGCGCTGATCGATCTCGTCGATACCTTGTCGCAGTCGTTCTACATCACGCTACGCCTCGCCAGCCCCTTCATCGCCTACGCCATACTGGTCAATCTGGCGGTCGGCTTCGTCAACAAGCTCACGCCGCAGATACCGGTCTATTTCGTCTCGATGCCGTTCCTGATCGCCGGCTGCCTGATACTGCTCTATTTCGGCATCGGCATCATGCTGAGCCTTTTCGTGGACGGCTTCCTACCGACAACGCTGGGAGGCTGACATGACGACCCGCGCGGAACGGTTGAAACGTCTGGTGCGCCTGCAACAGCAGATCAAGGCGCTGCACGAGACGAAACATGCGACGCACCTGTCGCAGGCTGCCGCGGCGCGACAGGAGGCGAACGAGATGCTGGAGGCGCTCAATGCAGCGTCCCCGATGCCCGGCCTGTTTCCGGACCTCTACAATCGGCGAATCGGTGCCGCCATGGAGCGCGAAGCACGGGCAAGCGACCGAGCGCAGCAGGAAGCCTCGCATGTCGCCACGGCGACGGCTCGAACCAATATCGTCGAGCGCGCCTATCGCGAGGCATTTCGCCTCGAAGACCGGGAAATCGCCGAAAAAGAGCAGCTCGAAAACGTCGAACGGAAGCTGTCAGACCCAAAGTAAGCCTGCCACAAGCTTGTCACGCCATATTCGCAAAATCGAAATCAACACGTTGGGAGGTCCTGCCTTTGGCGATTTCACCCCCAAGCGACATCGTGATGGATGTGGCACGGGCCGCCGATCCTGCCGCCGCGCAAGCAGCACGGGCTCGTCTCGCCTCGCTCGCCAGCCAGCGCGTGGAAGGCACCGCCTTCCAGCCAGCCGGGACGCCTTCACCGTCGGGGTCACGGGCACCTGCGGACCAGACGTCGCCGGCAGCCGACGCATTTCAGAAGTTCGAGGCCGTCATCCTACAGACCTTCCTCCAGTCCATGCTGCCGAAAGACACTGAATCGGTCTACGGAGCGGGCATGGCTGGCGAGATGTGGCAATCGATGCTCGCCCAGCAGCTCGGCGACGTGATGGCCGCCCGTGGCGGCATCGGCATCGCCGACCGCATCCTGGGCGATCACTACCGCACACAGGCCACGCCGGCGGTCGAAGGCCCCACACGCGACGCATCTCCGGAACGCGCGGAAAAAGACACCCAGGAAATGCTTTCGGTGGCTCTCGTGCAGGAAATCCAGCGCAAGACCGCCCAATCGATCGGCGAGGAGCGCGCCCAGACGCCTTCCGTCACCAGCAGCCGCTAATTTCAGTCAGAGTCAGATGAGAAAAGCTCTATGCCAGACCACGCGGAATTCATGCAGCCAGAGGATCCTGATAACAACCGTTCGGGAGCAGCGCTCATGAATCTCTCTGCCATCCTTGGCCGTATCGAGGAAACCGTGGACGCGGAAACTGCGGCGATCCGCACCGACGTTCGCTTCGACATCAAGGCCTCGAACCTTCGCAAGAGCCGTTATCTCTATGAGCTCAACAAGGCGGTTTCGGGCCTCGGCGGCGCAACGCTGCCGGATGAGCATCGCCATGGGATCATTCGCCTGCGCGAAAAGCTCTCGGCCAACGAGGCCGCGATCCTCGCCCACCTCAACGCCGTCACCGAAGTGGCAACGCTGATGCAGGATGCCATTCAGCGCGCGGAGGCCGACGGCACCTACACCGCCAGCGAGTTCGG
Source organism: Aquamicrobium sp. (assembly GCA_019739225.1). GTDB lineage: Bacteria > Pseudomonadota > Alphaproteobacteria > Rhizobiales > Rhizobiaceae > Aerobium. The sequence continues at coordinate 59,975 of JAHHDT010000007.1, read as the reverse complement.
CAGGATGGCCGAGCAGCCATGATCAAGTTCATGGTCGCAGCCCTGTGGATCAGCATCGCCACTACCGGCGCGCTGCTCTATTCGTTCCAGTCGGGGCAGCAGCCGCAGGAAGCTGCGGATGCCGAACCGACCGCGTTTCAGGGTCTCGACTATGTGAAGACCGGCATCATTTCGGTGCCTGTCTTCGACCGCGGACAGGTCTACGGCTATTTCCTCGTGCGCCTCGTCTTCACGGCCGAAGGCACCAGGCTAGCCGCGCTCAAGCTTCCTGCCGAGTCGCTATTGGCCGATCAGATCTACACGCAGCTCTACGCGAGCCCGGAGATCGATTTCACCAAGCGTGACGATCTCGACATCGATTCATTCCGCGAAAGCATTCGCACCGGCGTCAACGAGCGGCTCGGGGAAGAACTCATCCGCGAAGTGCTGGTTGAGCAGGTCGACTTCCTGCCGAAAGATGAGGCCGGGTCCAGTTCGATCGGCCCGGCTACAGCCGCGCCAGCTTCCGTAGCTGCGCCGACCGGCCACTGACAGCTCAGCCGAAGCGGGGTTTGCGCTTCTCGAGGAAGGCTTTCAGTCCTTCACGCGCATCGGCCCCCGTCTGCGACAAGGCCGCGCTCAGGCTTTCCGTGTACAGGCCGTCGTCGTGCGACATGTTGCCGATGCGGGCGATCGACTGGATGATGAGATAGTTGACCAGCGAGGCATTGCCCGCGATCTCGTGCGCCAGTTCCTCTGCTCTCGCCAGAGCTTCGCCCTCGCCGACGAGGTGATGGGCGAGTCCCAGCCTGCACCCTTCCTCGCCATCGTAGCTGCGCCCGGTCAGCATCATCTCCGTCATCCTGTCGGGGCCGAGAATGCGCCCGACGCGTACCGTCGCGCCACCGCCGACGAAGATGCCGCGCTTGCTCTCCGGCAGCCTGAAAACGGTCGACGGCTCAGCCACTCGCACATGCGCGGTGCTGGCGATTTCCAGCCCGCCGCCCATGACGGCGCCGGACAGGGCGGCGACGACCGGCACGCCCGAAAACTGGATCGTATCCATCAGCCGGTGCCAGCCACGCGAGTGGCGCATCACCTGCTCGGGCTCGCGCTCGACCTGTTCCGACAGGTCCAGCCCGGACGAGAAGTGTCCACCCGCGCCGCTCAGAACGATCGCTCGAACGCCGTCGGGAATGGCATTGAAGAAGGTTGCGAGCGCCTCCAGGAGCGCGTCGTTGACCGCATTTCGCTTTTCCGGGCGGTTCAGCACCAGACGGGCGATCGGCCCTTCCACGCAGACCAGGAGTACCGGTTCTTCTCTTGTCATGATCTTCCTAGCGACCGAGCCTGCCGCCGCCGCATGGCAGCGTTATCGCCCTTCTCACGATTGTTTTGTTGTATAACAATATAGCCGCTTTGAAACGCCGCGTCGAGATGAATCACCCAATCATCGAGCACCCCGGCAAAATAGGTGTCGCCGGCCCTCTGACGAAGTAAACTTGCCGAAGCAGCCGCGATTCGAGCGTCGGCAACGCATGAACCGAATTCCGGTTGTTTCACCCAGGTCGCGGTTATCGCGGCAAAACGGATTGAGGGTTCATGGCGGGTAAGAGCGAAGACGGAAATAACGCGGGGTCGGGTGTTCCGGTCGGGATCCCCGAGATGGGGGAAATAGTCGGCTACAAGCTGCGCCGAGCCCAGCTCTTTGTATTCCAGGACTTCATCGAAACCTTCGAGAAGATGAAGCTGCGACCCGCCGAGTTCTCCGTACTTGCGCTCATTGCGCGCACCCCCGGCCAGAAGCAGACCGAAATCGCCGAGCAGCTCGGCATCAAGCGCGCTAATTTCGTGGCGTTGATGGACAGCCTCGAGCAGCGGGGTCTCGCCGAGCGTCGCAAGGCCGAGGGCGACAAGCGCTCGCATTCGCTGCACCTCACACCCGAGGGCACCCGCTTCGTCGACAAGATGAGCACCGTTTGGCGCGCCCACGAAGAGCGCCTTGTCGAGAGGCTCGGCGGGCCGGAAGCCCGCGCGACGCTGCTGGATTTGCTTGGCCGTCTCCTCGGTGAAAAACCGGCCTGACGCGGCTCAGCGTTTCGCCACGATCACGTGCGGTGGAGCGGGATCCGCATAAAGGTCTTCCACCAGCGTTGCGCGCGCTTCCATTACCGCGCGCTGGTTGATCGATCCCTTGTCGGTCATTTCGTTGGCGTCCATGGCAGGTGCACTGTCGAGCACGATCGCGCGGGCTACAAGGTTCGAGCTTCCGGTGGCATCGCGCGCGAGCCTTTCTAGCGCCTGGGCGATCGCGCCGCGGACGGCTTGGCTTGCAGCCAGTTCCGACTCGGCCGCCTGCGCCAGGGCGCGGCTCACCTTCCGCGCGGCATCGACATCGAGGAACAGCAGCGCGCCGATGTGATTGCGGTTGAGGCCAGTCAACACCACGTCTCGAACCAGAGGGGCACAGCCCCGGATCAGAGCGCCGCGCACTGCGGCCATGTTGACCCAGGTGCCGGTTGAAAGCTTGAAATCTTCCGACACGCGGCCGTCAAAGAGCAGCCCCCTGTTGGGCTCTTCCGGGTCCACGAATTTGAGCGCATCGCCGATACGGTAGAAGCCCTCATCGTCGAAACACTCGGCAGTCTTTTCGGGCTGGCGCCAGTAGCCCGGGGTGATGCTGGGGCCGCGCATGCGGACCTCGAGCTTCTCACTCGAGGGAACCAGCTTGAGCTCCAGCCCGGGTGCCGGCAAGCCGACTTCGCCGGGCCGCGTGACCGGCCATGTGGTCGTCGAGGCGAAGGGCGCGGTCTCGGTGGAACCGTATCCGGTCACGATCATGATTTTTTCGCCGACCGCCTCACGCGCCAGGCGCTCCAGCGAATCCCATACGTGTTGAGCCAATCCGGCACCGGCATATTGCAACAGCTTCACACGCGAGAAGAAAGTGGCCCTCAAAAGCTCGTTTGACGAGAGATGTTCGCTCAGCATCTCGTAGCCCTTGGGCACGTTGAAATAGAGCGTCGGCGCGATTTCCTCGAGATTGCGGACCGTCTTGGCAATGCCGGCAGGCGTCGGTGCGCCGTCATCGATGTAGAGCGTTCCGCCATTGTAGAGCGCAATGCCGTAATTGTGGTTTCCGCCCGCGGTATGGTTCCACGGCAGCCAGTCGACCATGACAGGCGGTTCGTCGCGCAGGAATGCAAGCGCCGCCGCGATCATCTCCTGATTGCAGCACAACATGCGCTGGGTGTTGATCACCGCCTTCGGCATACCGGTCGAACCAGAAGTGAACAGGAACTTGGCGATCGTGTCCCCGCCGACAGCCGCGTTGGCGCGCGCAACTGCATCGGTTGCTTTTGTTGCAAGCATGTCGTCGAAGCTTGCCGCCGTCAGCCCTTCAACCGGAGCCCGGGCGAAAACAAGCTGCATGTCCTCGGTAAGAACAGCCCGAACCGCCTTCTCAAAAGGCTGTCCTTCCGCCGCGAAAACCAGGCCCGGCGTCAGCAGTCCGAAGATGTGCCTCAGCTTTGAATGATCGGTCGAAATCAGCGAATAGGCCGGCGACACGGGCGCGAACGGCACCCCTGCCATCATGCAGCCGAGCGCAATCAGCCCGTGCTCGATGCCGTTGCCGGAAAGGACAACGACAGGTCTGTCTGCATCGAGATTGAGATCGAGCACATACTGCGCAATTGCGCGGGCATGTTCTCTGGCCTCACGGTAGCTGCAATGCCGCCATTGCCCGTCCGAGCCACGATCGGCAAGGAAGGTACGCTCGGGCGCCTCTTCGGCCCAACGGTCGAGACAGTCGATCATCGAGCGTGGATAGGCGCCGAGCCCCTGCCTCGACCGCAACACGGCAGCACCGTCGGCGCGGTGCTCGACATCCACTGCCAGCGCGCCCATACGTACGGGACGCATGCCCGGAACGGACACGATCGGCATCAGGCTCCTCCCCAACATTGTTATTCATCATAACAATAAGCCAATGAAGACTCAAGATGCGTTCATGCTGACAGGGAGTTTGTCCGATGGCTATTGCTCGCCTGCAATCTCGATGAGCACGTCGCCGGCCCGGACCTGATCACCGGCGGCCGCCTTCACAGCGCCGACGACACCATCCATGCGGGCCGTCAGCGCGGTTTCCATCTTCATGGCCTCCACGATGCCGACGACGGTGCCGGAGTGGACGATATCGCCGACGGCAACGTCGACGCGCCGCAACAGGCCGGCGACGGGTGATACGACCGCCCGGCCGTCGGCAGCCGCAGCATCACGCTGCATGGGGTCCGGTTCTTCGAACCGGAACGTTTGGCCCGCGCGATCAATCCACAGCGTACGACCTTCCCGCACATGTGCCGAGCCGCGCGTCTCGATTGCCGGCGCGGCGATATTCGTCTCACCGACATCTATCGAAACCAGTCGACCGCGCTCGAAATTGGCCGAGCACTCTTTTGTCGTCTCGCCAACTCGAAGCGTCATCGGGCACCTTCTGCGCCCCGTCGAAGAAAACCAGTCGTCGCCGTCCGCGAGCGCCAGAACCGAAATGGCAGCGGCAAAATCCTCGTCGGACGGCGCAGTCGTCGGTCGCTCTGCCGCATCCAGCATGCCCGTCGTAACCGCGCCAGCGCCGAACGTTTCGCTTTCAAGCAGCTCGAGCAGAAAGCCTCTGTTGGAAACCACGCCCAGCAAGGGCGTCGCCCGCAGCGCCTTTGAGAGCCTGGCGATCGCCTCTTCGCGCGTTGCGGCATGCACGATCACCTTGGCGATCATCGGATCGTAGAACGGCGTGACCTCCCCGCCCTCAACAATGCCGTGATCGATCCGCACGCCTGGGATCGTCGCCGCTTCCGGACTCCAGTGAAGCACCGTGCCGGTCTGCGGCGCGAAGCCGGCCGCCGGGTCTTCGGCGCACAACCGTGCCTCGATGGCATGCCCCGAGAAACCGATCGCCTCCTGCGCAAGCGGCAGCCGCTCACCGGCCGCCACCCGCAATTGCCACTCCACGAGATCGAGCCTGGTGACCATCTCCGTAACGGGATGCTCGACCTGCAGCCTCGTGTTCATCTCGAGAAAGAAGAAAGTGCGGTCGGACCCGACGATGAACTCCACCGTCCCCGCCCCTGCATAGTTCACCGCACGAGTCGCTTCCACGGCCGCCTTGGTCATGGCCTGGCGCATCGGCGCATCGACAAAAGGCGACGGCGTCTCCTCGATGATCTTCTGGTGCCGTCTTTGCGTGGAACAGTCACGCTCGCCGAGATGAACGACGGTGCCGTGATTGTCGGCAAACACCTGCACCTCAACGTGCCGCGCATCCTCGATCAGCTTCTCGAGCAGCAGTCTGTCAGAGCCGAAGGCCGCGGCGGCCTCGTGGCGCGCGCTCTCCAGCGCGCCTGCAAGCTCGCCGGCGGAGCTGACACGGCGCATGCCGCGACCTCCACCGCCTGCGGACGCCTTGACGAGCACCGGAAAGCCGATGCGTTCGGCTTCCGCTGCGAACGTTGCGTCCGACTGGGCGTCGCCGTCATAGCCCGGCACCACCGGCACGCCTGCCGCGCGCATCAACGCCTTGGCGTTTGCCTTGTCGCCCATCGCGCGGATAGCCTCAACCGGCGGACCGACGAAAACGATACCCGCAGCCAAGCAGGCTTCAGCAAAATTCGCATTCTCGGACAGAAAGCCGTAGCCGGGATGGATCGCATCTGCGCCGGACTGTATCGCCGCCTCGATGATCGCCTCGATCCGCAGATAGGATTGCGCCGCAGGCGCCGGACCGATCCGCACCGCACTGTCGGCCATCCGTACATGCAGCGCGTCCGCATCCGCGTCGCTGAAGACCGCCACGGTGCCGATACCCATGCGTTTCGCGGTACGGATTACACGACAGGCGATCTCGCCGCGATTGGCGATGAGAAGGGTTCGGATCATATAGGTGCGTCCTTCGAGGCTCGCTGCGCTCGCACTTCAGGATCAGGTAGGCTTGTGCACATGCCCGCCCAAATCGTGCAGCGCCGACGCGGCATGGAGCGTGATGCAAGGCGTAAACGTCCCTCATCCTGAGGTGCGACCCTGAGCTTGCCGAAGGGGAGCCTCGAAGGACGCACGGACTTCATCCCGGCTTCTTGTTGCTTGTGCCCGGCAGAGTCCCCTCAAGCTTGGCGATGATGCCGAGCATGATTTCGTCCGCTCCTGCGCCGATGGAAACCAGCCGCGTGTCGCGATAGGCGCGGCTGACCGGATTATCGGCCGTATAGCCCATGCCGCCCCAATATTGCAGGCAGGCATCAGTGAGTTCGCGCGCCAGCCGGCCGGTCTTGAGCTTGGCCATCGAGGCAAGCCGCGTCACGTCCGCACCCGCCACATATTGCTCGATCGCACTCCAGGTCAGCGCGCGCAGCGCCTCGACCTCGGTGCGCAGTTCCGCCAGCCTGAAGTGGACGACCTGGTTGTCCAGCACCGGTTTGCCAAAGGTCTTGCGGTCGCGTGTGTAGTCGATGGTGAGGTCGATAAGCCTGTCGAAACCCTTCAGCGCGCTCGCCGCCGCATAGAGCCGCTCTTCCTGGAACTGCAGCATCTGCATCATGAAGCCACCGCCCTCCTGACCGATCAGGTTGCGGCGCGGCACCCGCACCTCGTCGAAAAAGAGTTGCGCGGTGTCGGAGGAGTGCATGCCGATCTTGTGGATCTTCTGCCTCGTGATGCCTTGGGCATCCATCGGCACACAGATCAGCGACTTGTTCTGATGCACCGGCCCGTCCGACGTGTTTGCAAGCAGACAACACCAATCCGCCTTCATGCCGTTGGTGATCCACATCTTGGTGCCGGAGATCACGTAGTCGTCACCATCCTTGCGCGCCGTCGTTTTGACCGCCGCGACGTCGGACCCGCCGCCGGGTTCGGAAACGCCGAGGCAGCCGACGACGTCACCCGCAATGGAAGGCGCCAGGAAGTCCTCCTTTACCGTGTCGGAGCCGAAGCGATTGAGCGCGGGCGTACACATGTCGGTGTGCACCCCGATGGCCATCGGCACGCCGCCGCAGTGCACGAGCCCCAGTTCTTCCGCCATGACCATCGAATAGGAAAAGTCGAGGCCTAGACCCCCATAAGCGGGATCGTACTTGATGCCGAGCAGCCCGAGATCCCCGAGCTTCTTGAACAGCTCATGGGACGGAAATTCCTCCGCTGCTTCCCACGCATCCACATGCGGATTGATCTCGGTCTCGACGAACTTCGCGACGGTGCGGCGCAGGTTCTCGTGCTCGGCCGTGAATTGCATCTGGTTCCTCCCAAGATTTCCACTGATGCCCGCTACGCGGATCGCGCCTCACCCACGCGCTACACCGAAAGCATTCGGACGCAGCGTCCGCAGTTCGCCTTCAGCCGCGATTCCCAGGCAAAGGCCCAGCACACGCCGCGTGTCGCGCGGATCGATAATGCCGTCGTCCCACAGCCGAGCGGTGGCGAAGAGCGCACCGGACTGCGCCTCAATGCCCGCGCGGATCATGCCGCTCTGTTTTGCCAGCACGTCCTCGTCGACCTCGACGGCCTCGCGCGCAGCCTTGCCGCGCGCGACGATTTCCATGACCTTCGCTGCCTGCTCCCCGCCCATGACGGCGGTGCGCGCCGACGGCCAGGAAAAGATGAAGCGAGGCGAGAAACCCCGCCCGCACATGCCGTAATTGCCCGCGCCGTAGGACCCGCCGATGAGGATGGTGAACTTCGGCACGCGGGCGTTGGCGACGGCCTGGATCATCTTGGAGCCGTGCTTGATGGCGCCCTCACGCTCGGCCGCCGAGCCCACCATGTAGCCTGTGGTGTTCTGCAGGAAGACCAGTGGCGTTCCGGCCTGATCGCAGAGCTGGATGAACTGCGCCGCCTTCAGCGAGCCCGACGGCATGATCGGTCCGTTATTGGCAAGGATTCCGACCCTGTGGCCCTCGATCGTCGCATGTCCGCAAACGGTATCGGGCGCATAACCGGCCTTGAACTCGAGGAAATCGGATGCGTCGACGATCCGCGCGACGATCTCCTTCATGTCGAATGGGGATTTTTCCTCCGCCGGCACGATCCCCATGAGGTCTTCCGGGTCGAACAGCGGTTCCGGTGCCGCGCCGCGATCCGGCACGTCGTCCCACGACAGATGTTCCATGATCGACCGGCCATAGGCCAGCGCCTGCGCGTCGTCCTCGGCCACATATTCGCCGAGCCCGGTGACGCTGCCGTGCAGGTCGGCCCCGCCCAGCGACTCGTCGTCGGCGTCCTCGCCGATTGCCGCCTTCACCAGCGGCGGCCCTGCAAGGAATATCTTCGAGCGCTTGCGCACCAGCACGACATAGTCGGACAGCCCAGGCAGGTAGGCACCGCCGGCGGTCGAAGACCCGTGCACGATGGCAATCTGCGGAATGCCGGCCGCGGACAGCCGGGCCTGGTTGGCGAAGGACCGGCCGCCCTCGACGAACATCTCCGCCTGATAGAGCAGATTGGCGCCGCCACTTTCGACGAGATAGATCAGCGGCAGGCGGTTCTCGAACGCGATCTCATGGAGCCGCAGCGACTTCTTGAGCCCGATCGGCGGGATCGTGCCCCCCTTGATGCCGCTGTCGGAGGCCGAGACGATGCAGCGCCGGCCGCCGACGACGCCGATGCCGGCGATCGTTCCACCGCCCATGATGTTTTTGCCGCCGTCATCGTCATGCATCCGGTAGCCGGCGAGCGTCGACAGTTCGAGGAACGGCCGGCCGCGATCCAGCAGGCGTTCGACGCGCTCGCGCGGCAGCAACTGCCCCCGCTCCTCGAAACGCGCCTTCCTCGAAGCGGAATTCTGGCGAACCGCCTCTTCCAGCCGTCTGACCTCGGAAAGCTTCTCGCCCATTGCCAGCGCATTGGTGCGGAAAGCATCCGAGCGCGTGTCCAGTGCCGATGCGAGCGCCGGCATCAGCCTTCCTCGTCCGCAAGCACGGCGGGCATGACAGCACGATGAAACCCGTCAAACGACTTCGTCGCCCGCCCCTTGCCCAACGGGAACAGCGCCGAGCCGAGCGGTGCGCCGCCATCAATCGGGATCGTGACACCGGTGACGAATGCCGCAGCAGGGGACAACAGGAAGCAGATGACGGAAGATACTTCCGCCTCCACCGCCAGCCGCCCAAGGGGCACGTGATTCTTGAGCTGCGGAATGAGCGCGCGCGTCATGCCGTCATAGGTATCCATGCCCGACGAGGCCACCCAGCCCGGCGCGACGCAATTGACCCGCACGCCTGCATGCGCCCATTCATAGGCGGCAGTCTTGGTCAGGTTCACCATGCCGGCACGCGCAGCACCCGAATGCGCCATGCCCGGCATGCCGCGCCACATGTCGGCAGCCATGTTCACCATCGCACCGCCATGCGTCTGCATGGATTGCAGGAACACCTCGCGCATGACGAGGAAGCCGCCGGTGAGATTGGTCGCGACCACGGCGTCGAAGCCCTTCTTCGAGATGCTCTGCATGGGCGCGGGAAACTGCCCGCCGGCATTGTTGACCAGGCCGTGAATCTGGCCGCGTTCCGATACGATTGCCGCGATCGCATCGCGCACCGCATCCTCGTCGCGAATGTCGAAGGCTGCGGTCGAGACCTGCCCACCGTCGAGCGCGACCTCGTCCGCCACGGCATCGAGCTTGTCCTGCTTGCGCCCCGTCAGGACGACATGCGCCCCCAGGCTCGCCAGCTCGTGGGCGACACAACGACCGATGCCGCTGCCCGCACCGGTGACGATGTGGGTCTCGCCCGCGAAACAATCCTTGCGCAGCACGCTGCGGTAGCCCACCGTGGTCTCCTCCCATTGGCGGTTCAGGGAACGCTAAATCACGTTGACGTAAACGTCAATCGCCTGCTATCTGAACCCACCTGTAAACTGCGGCCGCTCGGCGGGCCGCCTCCGAAGGAGATCATCCATGAGCCTTGACGCCATTGCAGACAAGATTCGCGAACGCGTCGCCGGAAGCGGCTTCGACAAATCGGTGAAATTCGACCTGGGCGACGACGGTGTCATCGTGATCGACGGCCAGTCCGTGTCCACTGAAGACTCCGGTGCCGATTGCACCATCACCATGTCCAAGGACGATTTCCTCGCCCTCACCTCGGGCGAACTCAACCCGACCATGGCGTTCATGCAGGGCAAGCTGAAGGTCGACGGCGACATGTCGATCGCGATGCAGCTAAGCCAGGTGCTTTGATCGGATAAGATCGGTTTTCTAGAGGAAGAAGGCGGCCCTGGCCGCCTTTTTCTTTTGCGCGCCACCGGCGCACGCAAATATTTGAGCATACCCTCAGGCGCCGCTTCCCGGCCGCTTGAAAGTGCCGTAGAAGCCGGATGCAATTGTGCACCCGGGGGTTGTGATTTCATGTTTTCTTTCAAATACATGTCGCTGGCAGCGGTCGCCGTTCTGATGCCGGCTGGCGCATTTGCGGACGATCTCGTATTTCGCTTCGACAACAACAGCAGCTACACGGTCGTCGAACTCTACGCGTCACCCAGCGATGTGGGCGAGTGGGAGGAGGATATCCTTGGCCGCGACGTGCTGGAACCGGGAGAATCCGCGCGCGTGACGATCGCCGACGGCCGCAGGGCTTGCGAATACGACCTGCGCGTTGCGTTCGAAGATGGCGACAGCATCGAGGACACAACGGATCTTTGCGAAACGGAAAGCTACGCCGTCACCGACTAGGCACCAGGAAACGTAAGGAAACTATGCGGCCCGCGCCATCGGCGCGGGCTTTGCCTTGCGGCCGGAAGCCTTGAGTACGCCGCTGGCGCTGTCCAGTGCGCCGTCGACCAGCTCCAGCGCGAGGAAGCGCTCGCGCTCGTAGGGTCCGGGCATTGCAAGCTTGCCGGTCTTCTCGCTGGAGAAGCCGAAACGGCTGTAATACGCGGCATCGCCCACCAGCAGGATGGCACGATGACCGAGCCGGGCAGCCTCGCGGATTGCATGCCGCATCAGCCCCGAACCGATTCCGGCAGACTTGACCGCGGGATCGACGGCGAGCGGGCCGAGCAGAAGCGCGGCAGGACCGCCCTCACCGGCGCGGACGTCCCACAGCCGGACCGTCCCGACCAGCCTGCCATCGGCATCCTTCGCGACGAAGTCGAGCCCTTCCGAAGGTCTGCGGCCGCGCCGCAGCTTTTCCGAAGACTTGCGGCGGCGGCCTGGACCCATGGCACGGTCGAGCAAAGCTTCGCGCGCCGCCACATCGTCGGCGCGTTCCATGCCGATGAAAAAGGTACCCCCCTCATCCGACGCCATGCGCGAGCCAACGTCTCCCACATGGGAAGAGCAGGGCGCATTCGCCGCCGCGCGTCTCTCCTCCCCCCAGAGGAGAGACGGGAGCGAAACGTCGGATGAGGAGGTAATCATGCCGGCATCGGCCGGCCGATCGATGAAGTCCATCTCTGCAATCCTTCACAAGCGGACATCAATTCCACGAGCAATGCCGGGCGGGCGCATGCGCCCGCCGCGGCAGGATCCGAGGCAGCCTCGCTGCCTCAGATCACGTAGGATCGCAGGGGTTCGAAGCCGTTGAACGCCACTGCCGAATAGGTGGTGGTGTAGGCTCCGGTGCCCTCGATCAGCACCTCATCGCCGATGGTCAGCGACAGCGGCAGCGGATAGGGCGTCTTCTCGTACATCACGTCGGCGGAATCGCAGGTCGGACCGGCGAGCACGCAGGGCGCGACTTCGCCGCCGTCATGCGGCGTCACGATCGGATAGCGGATCGCCTCGTCCATCGTTTCGGCAAGCCCGCCGAACTTGCCGATGTCGAGATAGACCCAGCGCACATTGTCGTTGTCGGCCTTGCGCGAGATCAGCACGACCTCCGACTTGATGACACCGGCGTTGCCGACCATGCCGCGGCCCGGCTCGATGATCGTCTCGGGCAGGCGATTGCCGAAGTGGCGCGACAGCGCGCCGAAAATGGCTTCACCGTAGGCCTGTGCGGTCGGCACATCCTTGAGGTAACGGGTCGGGAAGCCGCCGCCCATGTTGACCATGCGCAGCACGATGCCTTCCTCGGCAAGCGTCGCGAACACGGTCTTGGCGTCGCCCAGCGCCTTGTCCCAGGCCGACAGGTCGGTCTGCTGCGAACCCACATGGAAGGAAACGCCATAGGCGTCGAGGCCAAGCGCATGGGCGTGGCGCAACACGTCGATGGCCATGGCCGGCACGCAACCAAACTTGCGCGACAGCGGCCACTCGGCGCCCTCGCCGTCGGTCAGCACGCGGCAGAACACCTGCGCGCCGGGCGCTGCCCGCGACACCTTCTCCACTTCCTCGACGCAGTCGACCGCAAAGAGCCGGACGCCGAGCTCGAAGGCGCGGGCGATGTCGCGCTCTTTCTTGATGGTGTTGCCGAACGAGATGCGCTCGGCCGGCGCGCCGGCATCCATCGCCATCTCGATCTCGGCGACCGAAGCCGTGTCGAAGGACGAGCCGAGGCCTGCGAGCAGGCGCAGGATCTCCGGCGCCGGGTTGGCCTTGACGGCGTAGTAGATCTTCGAGCTCGGCAGGGCGCGCTCGAAGGCGTGGAAATTGTCGCTCACAACATCGAGATCGACGACCAGGCAGGGGCCGGCCGGACGTCGGGTGGCGAGGAAGTCGAGGATACGCTGCGTTGCCATGGGTTTCTCCGATCGCGGCGCAAGCCGCTTCATCTCAGGCTCCCGTCTTCGGCGCGCGGCCACGGACGGGCGGTGGACAAAGGGCGCGATGCGTCGGCTCAGGTCCAGCCGGTGGAGTCACCGGACCATGAAAACGCGCGTCACGCGGCGGTGAGCCATCGCCTTGCGGCGGTTGCTCGCTTTGTCTGCCTCAGCTTTGGAGAAACCCTCCGCACTGCCGGCAATGAAGGTGTGCCTCTTCAGTAACCCCGGTCTTTGGACGACCGGCAGAACACCAGAAAGGCCCGCACCGTCGTTGCTTCAAGGTGTCCTCGGTTCAGGCGGTTGGCCGTCTGACCGACTGGAGTGGTTGGCTCCAGGTACCTTACCGTTTTCCTCACCGAACGAGGGGACGGCGGACACCCACAGGCACGTGCGACTTTGGGCAAGCGCGATATATGGATAAGTGCTGTCATAATCAACGGATTTTTCGGGTCCGCTTGAAAAAAACTCTGCGTTGAACGAAGCTGCGCTCACTGTTTCCAAAGGTCGAACAATGTTTCAAACCGACGATCCCTTCAACGCGTTTCTCGATCATGCCGATGCGCCGGTGGCCAATGCGTCGAACGGCCCGCTCGCGGGCCTGACACTTGCGGTGAAGGACATCTACGATATTGCCGGCCAGCGCACGGGTGGCGGGAATCCGCAGAAGCTTGCCGAGGCTCCAGTCGCCGAGACGACGGCACCTTCGATCCAGCGCCTGCTGGATGCGGGCGCCCGATTCGTCGGCCGCACGCAGACGGATGAACTGACATTCTCCCTGATGGGCCAGAATGCCCACTACCCGGAGCCCGTGAACCCGGCCGCACCCGACCGCGTCACCGGCGGTTCGTCTTCCGGCTCCGCCGCGGCGGTGGCCGGTGGGCTGGCCGACATCGCGATCGGTTCGGATACCGGCGGCTCCATCCGTGCACCGGGGAGCTTCTGCGGCCTCATCGGCCTTCGCCCCACCCATGGCGTCATCTCGCTCGACCGTGCAATGCCGCTTGCGCCCTCATTCGACACGTTCGGCTGGTTCGCAAGCGACATCGCCACCTACGAACGCGTGGCCAATGTGATGCTGCCTGCCGACCACAGCACTCAACCGCACCACTTTCTCAACCTGGCCGCACTGGACGCGCTCACCCTTGGCGACAAGGAAGCGGACGAATATGCGAAGATGGTGGACATCGTTGCCGCCGCGCTCGATGCGCCCCGAGAGGCGCCGCCTCTTGTTCAGGAAATCGACGCTCTCTACTGGTCGTTCCGCAGGCTCCAGGCCTACGAGGCATGGGCGACGCACGGAGCCTGGATTTCGGCTGGCGATCGCGAACTCGGGCCCGGCGTCAAGGATCGTTTCGAGTTCGGAGCGACCATCACCAAAGAGGTCGCAGCGGAAGAATCGGGAAAGCGGGACGCCTTCCGCGACGAACTCGCCGAACTGCTCGGCGACGACGGCATCCTCTTGCTTCCAACGGTGCCGGGAGCAGCGCCGCGCAAGGATCTCGGCTTCGACGATCTTCAGGCCTATCGCGAGCGCGCATTGCGATTGCTGTGCCTGTCGGGCCTTTCGGGCTTCCCGCAAATCACGATCCCTCTTGGCACGGTCGACAAAGCGCCATTTGGCATCTCGCTGCTCGGCCCGGCGGGAGCGGACCGGCAATTGATCGAACTCGCCCGCACCATCCTTACCGCCGCAGGAGAGCGTGGATAATGGATACGCTCACGCGCATGCGCGCCTTCATCGAGGTGGTGGAGGCAGAGGGTTTCTCGGCGGCGGCACGCAAGATCGGGCGTTCGAAGGCGCTGCTGTCCAAATATGTCCGCGAACTTGAAGACGAGCTTGGCGCCCTGCTGCTCAATCGGACCACACGACAGTTCTCGCTGACGGAGGCGGGGCACACCTATTACAAGCGCGCTTCCGAGATCGTGCGCGAAATCGACAGTCTTGCGGACACGGTTCGCGATTCGTCGGGCGACGTGCGTGGACGCATCAAGATCACCGCGCCGCGCACCTTCTCCGACGCCCCGATCGGCCATTCCCTGATCGATTTCGCCAAGGCCTATCCCGACATCGTGCTCGACGTGCATCTCGACGATCGTTTCGTCGACCTGGTCGAGGAGGGCTTCGATCTGGCGATCCGCATCACGCGGCTTGAGGATTCCTCCATGATCGCGCGCCGGCTGGCGCCCTTCGCCCTGAATATCTGCGCATCGCCGGCTTTTCTCGAAGAACACGGCAAACCGGAAAAGCCGCAGGACCTCGCCCGCATGCCGTGCATCATCGACACCAACGGCCGGTGGCTGTCCAACTGGCCGTTCATGCGCGAGAACGGAGAGATGTTTTCGGTGGCCGTCTCCGGTCCTCTGGAGGCCAACAGCCCGCTGACGACGCGTGCCGCCGCTATCGCCGGCCTGGGGTTTGCCCCGCTCCCGGATTTCATTGCCGCCCCCGCGCTGGAGAGCGGCCAGCTTGTCACGGTCCTGGAAGAATGGGTACCGCGCGGCGGCGGCATCTTTGCCGTCTACCCGCACCGCCGCTACCTGCCGGCAAAGATCAGGGTATTCGTCGACTTTCTGGCCCAGTGGTTCAAGCAGCATGAACAGGATTGATTCTGCGGAACAAATGAGTGCGAACGTCCCATTTTTGCCCGGTTTCTGCTGATGCTCTGGCGCACCGAAGAGGGTGGGTCAGCCGTGAAGCGCAGAAACAGGGATAGAACGTTGCCGGCGGTTGTCGCTGCGCTTTGCGTTGCGGGTGCGATCCCTGCCCTTGCACATCCCCATGTCTTTGCCGAAGCGAACCTCGAAGTCTCCGTCGATGCGGACCGCAACGTCGTCGCGCTGCGTCATGTCTGGCGTTTCGACGACCTCTTCTCCAGCACTGTGCTCCTGGAATTCGACAAGAATGCCGATCTGGTGCTGGACAACGCGGAACTCGAGGAAGTCGGCGCGGTCATCCATGAATCGCTTGCCGAGTTCAACTATTTCCAGATCGTCACCGCCGGCGGCAAGGACGTGGAGATGCTGGCGCCAGATCGCATCATGGCCAATTTCGAGGACAACCAGCTCATCGTCCTGTTCGAATCGCGCCCGGCAAAACCGCTGCATCTGGACGGACAGCTCGATTTCGGCATCTACGACCCGACCTTCTACACGGCGATCGACTTTTACGAAGACAAGAACCTGATCGTTGCAGACCTGCCGGAAAGCTGCACCCGCACCGTCGTCCGGCCAGACCCCGACGAGGCTATCGCGGCGAACCAGCAGTCGCTCACCGATGCGTTTTTCGAAGACCCGTCCAGCAACGACTACTCCAAGTTTTTCGCAACCCGGCTTGAATTGAATTGCTCCGGAGAGGGATGACCGGCGTGAAAAAGACGACGACCCGCATTGTCTTCGCGCTGCTCGCGCTGACCTTCATCCTCACCCATTTCGCAGGCCTTGCGCATGCGCAAAGTTCCCTCGGCATCGGGGCTAACGAGGCGACCCTTCCATCCACCGGCCTGTTTGCCGGCCTTCTCAACTGGATCAACACGCAACAACAGGGCTTCTATCGCGCGCTCACCGGGGCTTTGCGTTCCATGCGCGACGGCGGCGGCGGTTTGTGGGTTCTTGTAGGCCTCTCCTTTGCCTATGGCGTCTTCCACGCGGCTGGCCCCGGTCACGGCAAGGCCGTGATCTCCTCCTACATGCTTGCCAACGAGGTGGCTCTGCGGCGCGGCGTGTTGCTGTCCTTCGTTTCAGCCATGCTCCAGGCACTCTCGGCGATCGCCATCATGGGCGCCGTGTTCCTCGTGCTGCGCGGAACGGCGATTTCGATGACGGATGCGACGCGCTTCCTCGAGATTGCCAGCTACGTGTTGGTGACCGGCTTCGGCGCCTGGCTTCTGTGGAACAAGGCAGGTCCGCGTCTGCGCGGGCTGGTCTTCGGCAACCCGGTCCGCAGCCTGTCATCCGCCGCCCATGCCCATGATCATCAACACGATCACGCGGATCATCATCATCACCACCACGATCATCAACACGACCACCATGGGCACAGCCATGCGCATGGCGAGGTCTGTTCGACATGCGGCCATGCCCACGCACCCGACCCCAAGCTGATCGCGGGTGAGCATTTCAACTGGAAAACCGCCTGGGCGGCCGTCGTGGCCGTGGGCCTGCGCCCGTGCACCGGCGCGCTGATCGTACTGTCCTTCGCCTTCCTGAACGGCCTATGGTTAGGCGGCATCGTCTCGGTCTTCGCCATGGCGATCGGCACGGCGATCACCGTGTCGGCGCTTGCCACGATAGCGGTGACGGCAAAGAACTGGGCAGTCGCTTTCGCCGGCGACGGTCGCGCCGGAAACCGGGTGCTCGGCTCGATCGAGATTGCGGGCGCAGGCTTCGTCTTCCTGCTCGGTCTCACACTTCTCGTGGCCGCGCTTTCAGCCTGACAGCTCATCCTCGATATGGGCGCGAATGATCTCGTCAAAGTTCGTTTCGGCCTTGAAACCGAGTTCGCCCGCACGGCGCGCCTCGAACCGCGTAGGCCAGTTCTTGACCAGCGCCCAAACGGCCTCGTCAGGTTCTTCACGGATCAGGTCGACCGCATCCTGTCCGGCCACGCGGCGCAGCGCTTCGATCTGCTCACCGACCGAGACGCCGACGCCCGGCAAGGTGATATTGCGGCGCGGCCCGACCCGGTCGCCGTCGAGGCCCGCCGCATGAACCAGAAACCCGACCGCTGAACGCGGGCTGGCGTGGGTATGAACCACATCGCGCGGCACCGGCAGCACCGCGGGCAATCCCACCAACGGCTCGCGGATGATGTTGGAGAAGAAGCCGGAAGCCGCCTTGTTCGGCTTTCCCGGCCGCACGCAGATCGTCGGAAACCGGAGACCGATCCCGTCGAAGAAGCCGCGCCGGCTGTAGTCGTTGAGCAGCGCTTCCGACATCAGCTTCTGCGTGCCGTATGAAGTCAGCGGAACCGTGTGGAAATCGTCGGGAATCACTTCCGGATAGGGGCCGCCATAAACGGCGATCGACGAGGTGAAGACGACACGCGGCGCATTGCCGGCTTGCCGGATCGCGTCGAACAACGCGCGGGTTCCGTCGAGGTTGACGCGGTAGCCGAGTTCGAGATTGGCCTCCGCCTCGCCCGAAACCACACCGGCGAGGTGGAACACCACATCCGGCCGGGGCGCCACGAGCGCGGCCGCCGCACCGTCAGCGGCGAGATCCCCGACATGAACTGTGACATGCATCGCCGGCGAGGACGTCGCATCGAACGGCGTCACGTCGTGAAGGTCGAGCGCGGCGATTGTCTTGCCGGCCACGGAGCCGTCTTCCATCAGACGCTTGGTCAGCTTGCGGCCAACCATCCCGGCCGCACCCGTCACCAGCACGCGCATGGCTATTCCTCCCCGTTGCCCTTTCGTCGGCTGCGCCCACGCAGCCAGAACACGCCGAAGAAGGCAAGCACGAATGCCACCGCGAGTATGCCGCCAACGAAGGGCGAGGCTTCACCGGCGGCAAGCATCAGCGTCGGCATGTAGAACGCGACGATGCCGAACCCGACCAGTATGACCGCGGCAGCGATCGCCGCATTTCGCGTGTCCCGATCCATCAGTTTGTCAAACCGCCGTCGACCGGGATCGCGGTTCCGGTGGTGAAGGCCGATTCATCGCCGCCCAGATAAACGGCGAGCGCGGCGATCTCCGAGGCTTCGCCAACGCGCCCCATCGGCTGGCGCGCCACGAACATCTCGAGCGCCTTGTCCTTGCCGCCGACTGACTGGCCGAGTTCCTCGACGCGCTCCTCCCATGACGGCGACCGCACGGTGCCGGGGCAGATCGCGTTGCAGCGCACGCCCTTGGTGACGAAGTCCATCGCAACGGCCTTGGTGAGGCCGATCACCGCTGCCTTGGAAGCGCCGTATGCGTAGCGGTTAGGCACAGCCTTCAGCGACGACGCGCAGGACGACAGGTTGATGATCGAGCCCGATGCGCCGGTTTCCCTGGCCCGCTCCAGCATGCCGGGCAGAAACGCGCGGATCGTGCGGTGCATGGCCTTGACGTTGAGGTCGAAGGAAAAATCCCAGTCCTTTTCCTCGCAATCGAGCACGGTGCCGTGATGCACGTAACCGGCGACGTTCACCAGAATGTCGATCGAACCAACCTTGGCGGCGTAGGCGTCGACGGCGCGGGTGGAGAGCACGTTGAGCTTGCCCTTCTTCGCCCGTGCCAGGCCTTCGAGCTTCGCGCGGTCGACATCGGTCGCGTAGACGGTTGCGCCTTCCTTCACGAAGGCTTCGGCAATCGCGCGTCCGATCCCCTGCCCCGCTGCGGTCACCACCGCGATCTTGCCCTTGAGCCTTCCAGCCATTCCACTTCTCTCCCTAATGCAGATGGACGCCCGCCGGCCGGTCGGCGCAATGCCCGAATTCCGGCTCGACGGTCACATGATCGATTTGATGCACCTTCGCCATGCGCAGCTTGATGTCGCTGATCGCCGCATGCGCGTCGATCCCTTCGCGCAGACAGGCATGAAGCGTGGCCATGTTGCGTGTCCCGTCCAGCGACCAGACATGCATATGATGAATGCCAAGCACACCTTTGACATTCGCTTCGATGTCGCGCGCGATATCGTCGCGGTCAAGCCCGCTGGGCGCACCTTCGAGCAGCATGTGGCCGGACGCCCGCACCAACGACCAGGCGCTTCGGAAGAGCAACAGCGCCACAAGAGCCGAAAGGATCGGGTCGATGGGGTACCAGCCGGTCAATAGGATGATGCCGGCCGCCGCGATTGCCGCGACGGAGCCGAGCAGATCGCCGATCACATGCAGGATCGCCCCGCGCATGTTGAGGTTTTCCCTGTCACCGCCATGCAAAACGAAAAACGCCGCCACATTGACCAGCAGGCCGAGCACGCCGATCACCAGCATCGGCCCGCCGAGGATAGGCGAAGGCTCCGCCATGCGGTGCCAGGCCTCATAGACGATCCAGATACCGATGGCGAAGATTGTCAGCCCATTGGTGTAGGCAACCAGCGTCTTGACCCGGTCGAAGCCGTAGGTCAGACGCGCCGTCGCCGCCCTGCCCGCGAGATGAAATGCGTACCAGGCCAGCACCAGCGCAACCGTGTCCGATAGCATGTGGCCGGCATCGGCCAGAAGCGCCAGCGACCCGGTGACGAGGCCGCCGATCGCCTCCGCCACCATGAAGCCGCCCGTCAGACAGGCTGCGACCAGCACCCGCGTCTTGTCGCCCGCGCCGTGGGAATGGCCGTGGTCGGAATGATCGTGCGCGTGGCCATGGGCCATGCCGGCGCTCCTCAGGCTGTCACGGCAGCCCTGATCTCGCCGAGCCGCCTTTTCTGCTGCCCTTCACTATCGAAGTTTTCCGGATCAAGCCACTCCTCTAGGGCGCGGCCTATCGTCGGCCATTCCTTATCGATCATGGCAAACCATGCGGTGTCGCGATTGCGGCCCTTGACGATGAGATGCTGGCGAAAAACGCCCTCGAAGGAAAAGCCGAAGCGCAGCGCCGCGCTGCGCGACGGTTCGTTCTCGGCATTGCATTTCCACTCGAAGCGGCGATAGCCGAGATCGTCGAAGGCATGGCGCGCGAAGAGGTAGAGCGCTTCCGTCGCCGCCGGCTTTCGGGCGACGAGTCCGTTCCAGAGAATGTTGCCGATCTCGATGACGCCGTTGGCCGTATCGATGCGCATGAAGCTCTGGCGGCCTGCAACCCGCCCACTGGCCTTGTCGATGACCGCGAAATAAAGCGGATCGTCGCTCGCCGCAGCCTTGTCGAGCCATGGCTGGAAATCCGCCCGGTCCTGTGGCGCGTGGTCATAGAGCCAGCGGAAGCGCGAATCCTTGTCCGGTGTCGAAGATGCTTCGAAAAGCCCGTCTCCGTGGCGTGCGGCATTCAGCGGCTCGAGGCGCACATAGCGCCCCTCCATCGGCTCGCGCTCAGGCCGCTGCCGCGGCGTCCATTGGCTCAGATCTTCCATGTGCCCACCAACATTGACAAACAGACGCCAAGCCTCACAAGAACATCGTGCCGGGAAAAGAACCAGGGAGGAACGCCCGCATGCTCCAAACGATCGAAGCCTTCGACAGGATCGGCGAGGAGAATGCTTTCGCGGTGCTCGCGCGCGCGACCGCACTGGCTCAATCGGGCAAGGACATCATCAATCTTGGCATCGGCCAGCCCGATTTCAGCACCCCTGCCCATATCGTCGAAGCCGCCATCAAGGCGCTGCGCGACGGCCATCACGGCTACACGCCGGCAACCGGCCTTCTTGCCACACGCGAAGCCGTGGTGCGCCGCACCCTCACCACCACGGGCGTGGAAGTGTCACCGGAGAACGTGATGGTCATGCCGGGCGGCAAGCCGACCATGTTCGCCGCGATCCTGATGTTCGGCGCGCCGGGCGTCGACATTCTCTATCCCGATCCGGGCTTTCCGATCTATCGATCGATGATCGAGTTTACCGGCGCGCGACCCGTGCCTGTACCGATCCGCGAGGAAAACGGCTTCGCCTTTTCGGCTGACGAGACCCTCGCCCTGATCACGCCCGCAACACGGTTGCTGATCGTCAACTCCCCTGCCAATCCCACCGGTGGCGTGACGCCGAGGGCGGAAATCGAGAAGCTGGTGCGCGGCCTCGATGCGCATCCGCACGTCGCAATCCTCTCCGACGAAATCTACGACGTGATGACCTATGACGGCGAGACGCACACCTCGCTGCTTCAGTTTCCGGAAATCCGCGACCGGCTAATCGTTCTCAACGGCTGGTCGAAGACCTGGGCGATGACCGGCTGGCGCATGGGCTGGTCGATCTGGCCGAACGGCCCGGAGAGCGGCCACCTCTACGACAAGGTGCGCAAGCTGGCGGTCAATTGCTGGTCCTGCGTCAACGCGCCCAGCCAGTTCGCGGGCATCGCCGCCATCGACGGCCCGCAGGACGAGGTCGAGAAGATGCTCGCGGCCTTCGACCGGCGACGCAGGATCGTCGTGGAAGGCCTGAATGCGCTGCCGGGCTTTTCCTGTATCACCCCCAAGGGCGCGTTCTACGCGTTCCCCAACGTGCGGGGCACGGGCCGTCCGGCAAAGGCGTTCGCATCGGCCTTGCTGGAAGATGCCGGCGTCGCGCTGATCGGCGGCCCGGATTTCGGCGTTCTCGGAGAAGGCTATCTTCGGCTTTCTTATGCAAATTCCGAGGAAAACATTCTGCGGGCCCTGGAAAGAATAGAAAACTTCCTTACCCGCTAGCCGATACAGCACCACCCGACAAAGCCTGGAGGAACCGCATGCTTTACGCGATACTTGCCTATCACGAGGAAGGTGTCGTCGCCGCGATGACGCCGGAAGACGGTGAGGCGTTGATGGGCAACCTGATGAAGGTCCATGACAAGATCAACGAGACCGGCAAGCTGGGACCGGCGGCGCGGCTCGACTTCACCGGCCAGGCGGTAACATTGCGCAGTCCCGAGGCGATGGTCATCGATGGTCCATTCGCCGAGACGAAGGAGCAGTTGCTTGGCATTTACATGCTGGAGTGCGACTCGCTGGAGGCCGCAATCGACGCAGCACGCGAGTTGCGTCGCGTGAACAAGTCCGCCGTCTACGAAATCCGCCCGATCACGCGCTACCTGCCTGGTGTATCTGTGGCGGAGGTCTAAAGGTCATAGATCAGCCAGATTGCCACGCAGCTTGCGACAGCAACGGCGATATTCATGGGTATGCCCACCTTCAGGAAGTCGGTGAAGCGGTAATTTCCTGCACCGTAGACCAGCGTGTTCGTCTGGTAGCCGATCGGCGTCGCGAAGCTAGCGCTGGCGCCGATCATCACGGCGATCAGGAACGGCCGGGGATCGACACCCATCTGCGTTGCGAGGCCAATGGCGATTGGCGCCACGAGAACCGCGACCGCATTGTTGGTAACCAGCTCGGTCAGGGTTGATGAGATCGCGAAGATCGCGACCAGTGTGACCACCGGCGGCATTGTCGCCAGATATGGCGCGAGCGCGTTGACGATGAGCTGGACCCCGCCCGATCGTTCGAGCCCCGCTCCGATAATGAGCATCGAAAAGATCAGCACGAGGATGGAGCCGTCGATGGAACCCCACGCCTCGTCGCTGTCCAGGCAGCGCAGCAGCAGGATCGCCGCCACCGCGAGGAGCGCGAGAATTGCGATGTCCATGACGTTGAAGGCCGCAAGCCCGACGACCGCTGCCAGCGCGCCCAGCGCCACCGGAGCCTTGCTGCGGCGATAAGGCCGCGCGCTGGGTCGCGATACCGAGACGAGACTTGCATCCTCGGTCAACGCGTCGAAATTGTCCGGCGGGCCTTCGAGCAGCAGCTTGTCGGCAGGCCTCAGCTTGACGCTTTCCAGATCGGATCCCGGAATGTGGCGGTGGCGATGCGCGCCAAGGATACGCACGCCATAGCGGCGGCCCAGCATCAAGTCGCCGATCCGCTCGCCGGTAGTTGCGCGATGCGGGGCAACGACAGCCTCCACCACCACCTTGTCGCCGGCACGCTCCTGGCTGCGTCGCAGGCCAACATGCAGTTCGCTCTTTTCATTGAGCGTGAGGATTTCCGAAGCAGTGCCTAGGAGGATCAGCGAATCGCCCCGCTTCATCGTGCGCTCGCCGACATTGTCGCGGATGACCTCGCCGCCGCTGCGCAGACCCAGCACCTTGAGCCCTGCCCGATTGAAGTCGCTGATCGCGCCGATCTTCGATTGGGTGTAGCGACCGTCGGCCCGTACACTTACCTCGGACAGGAACTCCGTTTCTCCGGATTGAGCCGTCTCGCCACCGCTGCGCCGGTCGGGCAACAGGAAACGGCCGAGCAACAGCATCACCAGCGTTCCCGTGATTGCGGCCACGATGCCGATGGGTGTTATCTCGAAGATCGAGAACGCCGGTTCGCCCGCGTTGCGGGCCACACCATCGACGAGGATGTTGGTCGACGTGCCGATCAGCGTGCAGGTGCCGCCGAGGATCGCCGCATAGGAAATCGGGATCAGCAGCCTGGTAGCCGCAATGTCCAGCGTGCGGGCGAGCCGAAACACGATCGGAATCAGGATCAGCACCACCGGCGTGTTGTTCATGAAGGCCGATGCAGCCACGGTGCCGATCAACAGCGCCGCCACCACCAGGGTTGGGTGGTTCGTCGCGCTGGTGGTCAGCCTGCTGGCCAGGTTTTCCAGGACCCCCGTACGCACCAGCGCGCCCGAAAGCACGAACATCGCCGCAATCGTTATGGGCGCCGAATTGGAGAAGACGCGCATGGCATCCTCAGGGGTGGTCAACCCCAGCAGCAGGAATGCCGCAGCACCGCCTGCCGCAGTAACTTCCGGCGGATAGCGCTCGATGATGAAGGCGGCCAGCAGCAGCACCAGCAGCACCAGCGCGATATAGGGTTGAGCCCCGCCAAGAAGTGCTTCCATGTCGAGGTCAGCCTCCGCGATGAATGGCCGTGAACTATTCTAGCACGGCGACAGCCTCGACAGGCAAGCCTCGTACGTCCAGGGTGAAATAGAAACCCTGTCTATGCTGTAAAGTCCAACAATCGCCTATCGATCTGGGGCCGGAAGCAGGAGGGTTCCTCCTATCCGCGGCCGACGAATGGCATTTTCGTCGCCATCACGTTCATGAACAGGATATTGGCTTCGAGCGGCAGGCTGGCCATGTGCACGACCGCATTGGCGACATGCTCGACATCCATGACCGCTTCGGCCCTGACCGAGCCGTCCGCCTGGGGCACGCCCTGCGCCATCGGCGCGGCCATTTCAGTCAGCGCATTGCCGATGTCGACCTGGCCGCACGCAATGTCGAACGGCCGGCCGTCGAGCGCCAGCGTCTTGGTGAGGCCGGTGATGGCATGCTTGGTGGCGGTATAGGGTACGGAACCCGGACGTGGGGCATAGGCCGAGATCGACCCGTTGTTGATGATGCGACCGCCCTGCGGGGCCTGTCTGCGCATCATCCCGAAAGCCGCGCGTGCGCAAAGGAACGAACCGGTCAGGTTCACGTCCACGACATCGTGCCACGTCTCTACCGGAATTTCATCGATCGGCATGGCCTTCGCGCTCATGCCGGCATTGTTGAAGAGAAGGTCGAGCCGGCCGAACTCTTCACCGATGCGCTCGAACAGCCGCTCCACCTGCTCCGGCCGCGACACGTCGCACGCGACGGCCAGCGCGCGACCGCCGCCCAACCCATTAGCCGCCTCTGCTGCCTCTTCGAGCCGTCCCAGCGTTCGGCCCGTAAAAATCGTGTCCCACCCGTTGCGCACCAGCGCGGTGGCAACGCTCTTTCCAACGCCGGTTCCGGCGCCGGTCACGAGAGCGAATTTTGTTGCGGCCATGAGAACCTCCTCCACGTTTCACCAACGTTGATTTGCAGATGGGAGGCGGGAAGGCAAGTCAGGCAGGGTGCTGCCAAAGAAAGGGCGGTCGTAGGGACCGCCCTTAATCTGAATCGTGCTTGGGAGGAGGAAAGCCGATCCGACTTGCTTCAGATTGTACCTGATTCGTTAAGGAATGGTTAAGCCCATTTGCCGGCTAGCCTCCCGCACCTCTGGGCAAGAAAAATAGGCTCGCAATCTTTACGCCGTCAAGATAAATTTTACGGTGGAAAGATTGAACTCGCCACGGCGCTGATGCATTGCCGTGGGGGGAGCCGGGCAAAGGACGGGTGGGCATGGCAAAGGACAGCGGACCGCACCGACAGGGCTATCATCACGGCGACCTGCGCCGCGCCCTGCTGGAAGCAGCAGAGGTGGAACTCGCCGAGAAGGGGCCGGAGGGCTTTACTCTGCGCGGCTGCGCGAAGCGCGCTGGCGTCTCCCATGCGGCACCCGCCCATCACTTCGGTGACGTGGCCGGGCTTCTTTCGGCACTTGCCGCCGAAGGTTTCGAACGTTTCCTGAAAACGACCTCCGCGCGCATGGACACGGCGGACCCCGACGATGCCAGAGCAAGGCTGGTGGCGATGGGGCTGGGCTACATCGAATTCGCTCGCGCCAACCCTGCTCTCTTCACCCTGATGTTCTCATCACGGAAAGCCGACTTTCAGGAAGAGAGGCTGCAACGGGCCGCGACCGCGTCGTTCGAGCAACTCGTTGCAGGCGTCGGCGCGGTCGCGGGCGTCGACCCCTTGACGACACGCCAAGGAAGGCGGCAACTCGCCGCCACCTGGGCGATTGTCCATGGCCTCTCGCACCTGCTGCTTTCGCAACGTATGAAGTTCCTCCAAGATCAGAGCTCAGAGGAAATGAATAAGGATCTCGCTGCGATCGTTTCGCGCGTGCTGGGCTGACGCCGCTTACCAGACCGACTGGTTGTCGGTCTTGACCTCGGAGACCGTCGCCTCGACGTGATCGATCAGCGCGTCCGGCAGCTTGAGCCTGCCAGCGAGCATGTCGAGATAGCCGCGTTCGGCGCGCGTCTGGGGCTCGATCGCGAGGCGCGAGGCCGTGTAGAGCTCGACCTTCTGCGCTTCTGTCTTCGCAGCATCGATGAGGGTATCGAGGTCGACGGGCTTCGACAGTTCGGCGAGCAGGAATTCCTCCGCCTCTTCACCGATGCCCGACAGGCGCAACCGGTCGGCGATACGGCCTCGCTCGGCCTCGTCAATATGCCCGTCGGCGCGTGCGGCGGCAATCATTGCACGCACGATGACCAGCGCGAATTCCGCCTCGCCCTGCGGTGCCTGCGCGGGATCGAAAGGCGTGTCGGCCGGCGGCGGCAGCAATTCCGGCTCGGCTGATTTCTGCGCCTGGCCCGGCTGGTCGCCGTTGCGGTAGTTCTGGTAGGCCTTGTAGGCGAGGCCGGCGACGGCAGCCATGCCACCGATCTTGAGCGCCGAGCCGGTGACCTTGCGGCCGGTGCCGGTGCCGAGCAGGACCGCTGCCAGGGCGCCTGCAGCCAGCGGATTGTCCCGCGCCATCTGGGCGGCCTGACCAGCCTTGTCGCGAACGGTCGATTCGGTTCCGGGAACCTTCGAACCGAGCAGGTCATCCAGCAGCTTCCTGGGATCGAGCATCGGGGCACTCCTTGCAGCTTCGTTTCGCTCTACGCCGCTGTCGCGACAACCTGCCAGAAGTAGGCAGCCAACAGCGACATTGCAATGACAGGAGCTACCGCGCCTTAGCGGCCGATATGAGGCTTCGTTCCCCGACTGCTTGCCAGTTCCACCTGTCGATGGCGTTCGGCGTAGCGGGCACGGTCGGCCTCGCTGCGGCTGTCATGGCAGCGGTCACACGACACCCCTTCGACGAAAAGCGGCGATTGCCGATCCTCCACCGTCAGAGGATGCCTACACGCCCGGCAGAGTGCTGCTCCGCCTTCGCGCAGGCCGTGGGTGACGGACACGCGCTCGTCGAAGACGAAGCACTCGCCGTCCCACAGGCTTTGCTCCTGCGGCACGTCCTCAAGGTATTTCAGGATGCCGCCCTTGAGATGGTAGACGTCTTCGATACCGATCGAGCGCATATAGGCTGTCGCCTTTTCGCAGCGGATGCCGCCGGTGCAGAACATCGCCACCTTGCGCCCGGCAAGGTCCTCGCGCCGCGCCTGGGCCCAGCCGGGAAACTCGCGAAAACTTGCCGTGCCGGGATCGACGGCGCCTCGAAAGGTACCGATCGCCGTCTCGTAGTCGTTACGCGTGTCGATCACCACCGTTTCAGGATCGGATATAAGCGCGTTCCAGTCCTGCGGCTCGACATAAGCGCCCGCGTCCCGCGCGGGGTCCAGGTCCTCGACCCCCATCGTGACGATCTCGCGCTTGAGGCGCACCTTCATGCGATGGAACGGCATCTCGGCCGCAGTGCTGTACTTCAACTCGAGCCCGGCCAGCGCCGGGATCGCCTCAAGATGGGCGATCAGTCCGGCAATTGCATCGTGGCTCCCGGCGACCGTGCCGTTGATGCCCTCATGCGCGAGCAGCAACGTACCCTTTATGCCGCGCGCGCAGCAGAATTCAGCCAGCGGCATCCGCAGCTCGCGCCACTGCGGCAGCGCGGCGAACCGGTAAAGCGCGGCAACGAGAAAGGCAGAACCTGTGGCGTCAGAACGATCCATGGCGCGCTCCTATCGCTCTGGTGTGCCGGTTTCAAGGCGTTTGTCCACCTCCCGCAAAGCCGGCCGACAATGGGGTTCGGGCAAGGAGATGCGGATATGCTGGGTGAAACGGTGCTGAACGAAATCGAAAAGGTTGCGCAACGGCTCCGCATCGAGCCGGCGGCACTCGCGGCTGTCGCGCACATAGAAAGCGGCTTGAGAACCCACGCCATGGTGGGCGGCAGGGCGGAGCCGCTGATCCGTTTCGAGGGGCATTATTTCGACAGGCGCCTGTCAGGCGCGAAACGCGAGGAAGCGCGCCGTGCCGGACTCGCCTCACCCGAGGCAGGCGCCGTCGCCAACCCGGCGTCGCAGGCGGCACGCTGGTCGCTGCTCTCGCGCGCGGCCCGACTGGATCGCCGAGCGGCCTACGAGTCGGTCTCCTGGGGCATTGGTCAGGTCATGGGCACGCACTGGGCCTGGCTTGGCTATGCCAGCGTCGACGCTTTGGCCGAAGAAGCACGCTCCGGGGTGGCCGGACAGCTCCGCCTGATGGCGCGCTATATCGACAAGGCCGGATTGGCCGAAGCGCTGCGTCGGCGCGATTGGGCTGCCTTCGGCCGCGGGTACAACGGCCCCGGCTTCCGCAGGAACGGCTACGACCTGAAGCTGGCCAGGGCCTACGCACGATACAGCCGCGGCAAGATCGACACGCGCGGCCTTGTCCTGCGGCGCGGCATGCGCGGCGACGCTGTACGAAACCTGCAGCTTAGTCTGGGCCGTCACGGTTTCTCCCTACAGGTCGACGGCATATTCGGCCCGCGAACCGAGGACGCGGTGCGGCGCTTTCAGGAGCGGCGGGGACTGGTCGTCGACGGCATTGTCGGCTCTGCCAGCACGGCAGCGCTGGAGGCAAGCGAGAGCAGGAGCTTCTCAGTTTCCAGGTGGATCGGGAATTTCCTCAAAAGGCACTTCGGCCGAACGGCCCTTTGACGGCGCGGCGCGGAACCCGTATTGGCGTGGACAGTCCGGCAGCACTCTGATAGAGCCAGCCAAGACCTAAATCGATTGAATTCCAGATGGAGCGGCCCATGCCATCCGGCGCGCAGAAAACCGACGAGCTTCTCAAGATCATGCAGGGCCAGCCGGTGATACCGGTCCTCAAGATCGACCGCATTGCGGACGCCGTTCCGCTGGCACGCGCGCTGGCTCGCGGCGGCCTGCCGGCGGTGGAGATCACGCTGCGCACGCCGGTTGCACTGGACGCGATCCGCGCAGTCGCAGCGGATGTGCCCGATGCGATGGTGGGCGCAGGCACGATCCTCAACCCCGATCAGTTCGAAGAAGCGGTTTCCGCCGGCGCGCGGTTCATCGTCAGCCCCGGCACGACGCCGTCTCTCATCGACGCCGCCGCATCGAGCCCGGTGCCGCTGCTGCCGGGCGCGATCACGCCGGGTGAACTCATGGCCGCCGCCGAACGCGGCTACTCACTGCTTAAATTCTTCCCGGCCGAACAGGCGGGCGGCGCGGCGTTCCTGAAGTCCCTCGCGTCACCCTTTGCCGGGATCCGCTTCTGCCCGACCGGCGGCATCGGCGCCAGCAATGCGACCGATTATCTCTCGCTGCCGAATGTCATCTGTGTCGGCGGCTCGTGGGTGGCACCCGACGGCCTCGTGGCCGCCGGCAAGTGGGATGAGATCGAAGCCCTGGCTCGAGCTGCCGCAGCGCTCAAGAACTAACTGCCCCTTGGCATGAAAAAGCGCGTGGCGATCTTTCGGATCGGTCCACGCGCTTTGATTTTTGCGTCTCGCTGGCTTCAGTTCGTGGCGAACTTGGCAGCGGGCAGGAAGGTCACGGCCTTGCCGGTGAACCGATTGACGTCCTCACGCGGCGTATTGCGCTGGAAACCGGTCGTGTAGACCATCTGCGGCGCGCTCCATACCGTATCGTAAGCCTTGTCGGGTCGCTTCGTGCCGCCGGCTGTCGCCACGGTCACGTCGCGACGGAAAGCCCAGCGCGTCAACTCATGCTCGACCGGCACGGCCACCGATTTGCGCCCGGGCCGCGCGTCGTTGGCACGAGGCTTGCCGGATTTTTCGGTGGTGCGGACGCCGGAATCCAGCGCCGCCGTGGCATCCGTTCCAGCCTCGCGGCCGATGACAGCCACCCGCGGCGATGCCGACAGCGAGGCAAGGCGCTCATCCTTGCTTGGTGTCGAGGTCAGCGCGACCGGCAGCTCGGAAGGACGCCCAGCCTCCTCCTTTACGCTCGGCAGCGACGCCAGCACGAAGACATCCCCACCGTCCCCGGTCCCATTTGAAAGAGCAGCGACCTGCTTTTCATTCAGCGACGTTTTCAGTTGCGCAGGACGCAAATCTGGAACCGGAGGATTGATGACCACGTCGGCGCGCGCTTCGGCCGCCGTCATTGCCAGCATTTCCGTAATCGCGGTCGACCCGCCGCCGCGCGGCTGCGGGGCTGCGATGGCCGAAACCGGCAGATCCGGCGCGGGCGCCTCGGCCGCAGCAAGCTGCACTAAAGGCTCGGGCGTGTAATCGGGTCGCCGCGTCGGAACCGGCATGTTGAGCGCTGCAACCTCGACCGCGGCAGCCTCGACTACCGTCGGGGCCTCCGGCTGTTCCGGCAGACCCGGGATCAGCGGTGCCGCCGCCTGCGCACCGACATCCACGATCGGACGTGGCGCGATACCGGGCACTGGCACGCTGCGAGCGGGCAGTGCTGCGATGATGGTCTCCGGTGTTTCCGGGGCGGGTGCGGGTTGCGCCGCGGGACGCGACGGTGCAGCGGAAGCCACCGCAGCCGAAGGTGTCGGGGCGGACGATTCCGCCTGCCCGCGATTGCCATTGCCGAACAGTGCGCTCAGCAAGCCGCCGCCGGAACCGCCGCCACGGTCGGAGCCGCCATCGGCGCTGGCGATCTGCACCGTTGCGCCGGAAGCCTTGCGCGACTTGTAGGCGGCCATGGCCTGCTGATAGCCGGGCAGCGGCTTGCCGTCGCTGGGCAGATGGATGGTCTTGCCATCGGGGAACAGCGCGACAAGCTCCTTGCGGCTCATCCGCGGCCACGAACGGACATTGCCGACGTCGAGGTGAACGAAGGGCGATCCAGACTTGGGATAATAGCCCACGCCGCCACCTTCGACCTTGAAAGCGGCTGCCCGCAGCTTCGACAGCGGAACGCCCGGAATATAGAAATCCATCGCCTTGCCGAGCATGTGCTGGCTTTTCTCGGCCACGCCGGACGAACGGCTGCGCAGCATCGAGTTGGTTGCCGGCGAACGGTACGCGGACACGACATGGATGTAGTCGCGTGCACCGACGGAACGGTAGACCGCCCACACGAGGTCGAGCAGCTTCGGATCCATCTTGGCCGGCTCGTTGCGACGCCAGTCGCGCAGGAAGCGGTTGATCTCGTTCAGGCCGCGCTGGTCATAGCGACCGTTGCGCATGTACGTGATCTCGGCGCGTTCCTTCGTGTGGATGAAGTACAGCTTGAGGCTGCGCGTCTGCGCGCTGGCCGGTGCTGCGGCGGAGAAGAAAACAATCGCTGCGAGCGCGAGGCAGCCCAGCAACCCTAGCTGGGACATACCCTCAAACCGCCGCACGATGTCAGTTCGGTTCAGAATGCTCAAAACGCTTCGCCTATCGGCTATTGATTGGTCCCCGAAACAAAAGCCGGGGCGATTCCGCCCAACTATCGCTTCTAATGGTTAATCCCCGCTTATTAAAGCAGGAATGCGCAAAGACCATGGCGACATCGTGGCGTTTCTCCACAATAGATCGCATGGTAAACCGATCAATAACAATGGCTTCTTGCGTGTGGCTGTCAGAGACCGTTTGAGTATCCGCTCCGGCGAGGCAGGTGGCGTAGTTTTCGAGAACCGGAGCGGAGCGTACATGGGTACGTGAGCACCCGAAGCGCCGAAAACCGCGCGAGATGCCCCCCGTAGCGGAATTATCGAGCGGCCTCTCAGGAGGCCATCCTCTCGGTACGCCCCTCCTCCGGTTCTATGCCCATTTCCTTGAGCTTGCGGTAGAGCGTCGACCTGCCTATGCCCAGCCGCCGCGCGACTTCGCTCATCTGTCCCTTGTAATGCTCGATGGCCAGCCGGATCATCTCGTTCTCGACATCGGCCAGCGGGCGCACATTGCCACGCTCGTCGAGGGCACGAACAAGACCGAAACGGCCGCTTGAGGGCGCTCCATCTGACTCCGAGAATTCGGCCGGCAGCGCATCCTGCCCCTCGGTCGATGCAGCAGCCTCCACAATCTCGGCCGGCACGGAGACATCGAGCACCGACTCGTCGATACCCTCGACCTGCGCCTTGATCTGCGGAAACTCGTCGGCGGTGAGCACGTTGCCTTCGGCGAGCACCAGCGCCCGGAAGATCGCATTCTCGAGCTGCCTGATGTTGCCCGGCCAGTCATAGGCCTTCAGCATGGCGAGCGCGCCGGACGATATGCCGTTGATTCTGCTGCGCGCCTCTGCCGGACCGACGCGGGAAATGAAATGCTGCACCAGCATAGGAATGTCCTCGCGCCGGTCGCGAAGCGGCGGCACGTGGATCGGAAAGACGTTGAGTCGGTAGAACAGATCCTCGCGGAAGTCCCCGTCCTTGACGCGCTGCAGCAGGTCGCGGTGCGTGGCCGAGATCAGCCTGATGTCGACCTTGACGGTGGAACGCGCGCCAACCGGGTCAACCTCGCCCTCCTGCACGGCACGCAGCAGCTTGACCTGCACGTCGAGCGGCAGGTCGCCGATCTCGTCGAGGAACAGCGTGCCGCCATTGGCTTCCACGAACTTGCCGGTGTGCTTTTCCGTAGCGCCGGTGAACGACCCCTTTTCGTGGCCGAACAGGATGCTTTCCACCAGATTGTCCGGAATCGCGCCGCAGTTGACGGTAACGAAAGGCTTGCCCTTGCGATCGGACGAACCCTGGATCGCACGGGCGACCAGTTCCTTGCCAACGCCGGATTCGCCCTCGATCAGGATCGGGATGTTGGAGGATGCCGCCTTGCGCGCCAGGCCGATGACGCGCTCCATGGTCGGGCTTCCAGTGACGAGGTCCTTGAAGGTCAGTGCCCCGGCCGCCCCCTTGCGCGCCCGCTTGGCCTCCCCTTCGAAGGCTTCTACCTTCACGGCATTGGCGAGCGCGACCTGCAGCCGCTCGGGCGAGGCCGGCTTGACGACGAAATCGAACGCACCGGCCCGCATCGCCGAGACGGCGGTATCGATGCTGCCCTTGGCGGTCTGCACGATCACGGGAACATAAATCTCCCGTTCGCGCATGCGCTTGAGCACTTCCAGCCCGTCCACGCCCGGCATGACCAGATCAAGGATGACGACGGCGATGTCGCGGCCGCGCGGACCGTCCATCGCGGCAAGCGCGGCTTCGCCGCCGTCGGCAACAAGCGTTTCGTATCCGAACTTGCTGACCGCGGCTTCGACAATGCGGCGCTGGACCGGATCGTCATCGACAATGAGTACTGGGCGTGCCATGGAACTTTCGTAAAATCTCGCTAGGCTGAACCGATGTGAGTTGGATCAACATGGCACAGCCGTCTAAACACGGCCTCAAGAAACCCGGTGAACGGTTGCTTGCCATCTTCCCTAAAAAACGAATGAACCATGCGAGCGGAGTTTGATGTCGTCTCTGGATAACCGCGCCAATGCCCCTGCCACCGGCTCCAAGGAAGGCGCTTCGGCGCGCGAAAAGCTGCCGGAATGGAACCTGGCCGATCTCTATCCGGCCATGGATGCGCCCGAGTTCAAGCGCGACCTGGCGCAGGTTGCAGCCGACGCGGACGCGTTCGAGAAGCGCTGGAAAGGCAAGCTCGCCGAGGAAGCTGGCAAGGGCGCCGGCGGCGGGCTCGGTGCCGCCGTGCGCGAATACGAAGCCCTTGAGAATCTGATGGGACGCATCGGCTCCTATGCCGGATTGCTCTATGCGGGCGACACCTCGGATCCGGCGCGCGCCAAGCTTTACGGCGACGTGCAGGAGAAGCTGACGGACGCCAGCGCGCACATGCTGTTCTTCACACTGGAGCTCAACCTTGTCGATGACGCGTTGATCGAGGCCGCGCTGGATGCCGACCCGGTGCTGGACCACTACCGGCCCTGGGTGCTCGACCTGCGCAAGGACAAGCCCTTCCAGCTCGAAGATCGCATCGAGCAGCTTTTCCATGAAAAGTCGATCACCGGCCGAGGTGCCTGGAACCGCCTGTTCGACGAGACGATGACCGCCCTGCGCTTCGACATCGACGGCGAAAAGCTGGCGCTGGAACCGACGCTGAACAGG
This sequence comes from Aquamicrobium sp., assembly GCA_019739225.1. Taxonomy (GTDB): domain Bacteria; phylum Pseudomonadota; class Alphaproteobacteria; order Rhizobiales; family Rhizobiaceae; genus Aerobium. Next base: position 25,930 of record JAHHDT010000007.1, on the reverse strand, counting down.
CTGCAAGACCCGGACGGCAAGGTGAGGCAGAAGGCCTCGGAAGCGCTCGCCGCGACCTTCCGCGAGAATCTGCGAACCTTCACGCTCATCACCAACACGCTTGCGAAGGACAAGGAAATTTCGGACCGCTGGCGCGGCTTCGAGGACATCGCGGATTCACGCCATCTCGCCAATCGCGTCGAGCGCGAGGTGGTCGACGCGCTGGCAGCCGCCGTCAGGGAGGCCTATCCGCGCCTGTCGCACCGCTATTACGCCATGAAGGCGAAGTGGCTGGGCATGGACCAGATGAACCACTGGGACCGCAACGCGCCGCTTCCCGAAACCCCGCAGGCGGAGATCGGCTGGGCGGAAGCGAAGAACACGGTCCTGTCAGCCTATGGCAACTTCGACCCGAGAATGGCCGAGATCGCCGGCCAGTTCTTCGACAAGAACTGGATCGACGCGCCGGTTCGCCCGGGCAAGTCTCCAGGAGCCTTCGCGCACCCGACGGTGCCTTCCGCGCACCCCTATGTGCTTCTCAACTACATGGGCAAGCCGCGCGACGTGATGACGCTGGCGCACGAGCTGGGCCACGGCGTGCACCAGGTGCTCGCCGCACGTCAGGGCGCGCTGATGGCCTCGACGCCGCTGACGCTTGCAGAGACGGCATCCGTCTTCGGGGAAATGCTGACCTTCCGCTCGCTGCTCGACCGCACCAGGGACCGGCGCGAGCGCAAGGCGATGCTCGCCCAGAAGGTCGAGGACATGATCAACACGGTCGTGCGCCAGATCGCCTTCTACGAGTTCGAGCGCAAGCTTCACACCGAGCGCCGCAATGGCGAGCTGACCTCGGACCAGATCGGCGAGCTGTGGCTGCAGGTGCAGACCGAGAGCCTCGGGCCGGCGATCCGGCTGCGGGAAGGGTACGAGACCTTCTGGGCTTATATCCCGCACTTCATCCACTCGCCGTTCTACGTCTACGCCTACGCTTTCGGCGACTGCCTCGTGAACTCGCTCTACGCCGTTTACCAGAACGCCGAGAGCGGCTTCCAGGAGAAGTATTTCGAGATGCTCAAGGCTGGCGGCACCAAGCATCATTCCGAGCTGCTGGCGCCCTTCGGCCTCGATGCGTCCGACCCGGCTTTCTGGGGCAAGGGCCTGTCGGTGATCGAGGCGCTGATCGACGAACTCGAAGCCATGGACGCCTGACGCGGGAGCGGCAGGCGCGGCGCGCGACGATGCATCCGCGACGAGGACTGGCGTACTTCCGGAACGATCTGGAAGGCCACGAGACATCGTTTGCCGATCCGCGGGACATGATCGTCGCGTGGGACGCCAAGGAATTCCTGTCGGCACTCCATCTCGTCGAGCAAGCGCAGCGGGCGGGTCGGTGGCTCGCCGGATACATATCCTATGAAGCAGGCTATCTGCTCGACCCGGCGCTGCGCGATTTCCTGCCCCCGGACCGCCAGTCGCCTCTCCTGTGCTTCGGCGTTTTTGACGGCCCCGCAGACCCGGCATCGCTCGAAAGCGGCGCGGCCAGCGACGAGTCCCCGCCGTTCATCACCGAACCGCACGCCACATGGACGGCGGCGCAATACCATCGACGCTTCGGCACGCTGCACCGGCACCTGCGCGAAGGCGATTGCTATCAGGCGAACCTCACCTTTCCGGTCGAGGCGCGCTGGGGCGGCGAGCCGTTCGCGCTCTTCCATTCGCTGATGGGGCGGCAGCCGGTGCGCTACGGCGCTTTCATCGATCTCGATGGTCCCGTGGTGCTGTCACGCTCGCCCGAACTTTTCTTCGAGGTTTCCGACGATCGCTGGATCGAAGCACTACCGATGAAGGGAACCGCACCGCGCGGGCAAACACCCGAGGAGGACGAAGCACAGCGAACATTCCTGCGCAACGATCCGAAGAACCAGGCGGAAAACCGCATGATCGTCGACCTGCTGCGCAACGACATCTCGCGCATCAGCGAGGTGGGCACGCTGGACGTCCCCGAACTTTTCCGGGTCGAGACCTACCCGACGGTGCATCAGATGGTCAGTCGCGTTCATGCGCGCCTGCTGGAAGGCATCGGCTTTCGCGACATGCTGGGCGCGCTGTTTCCTTGTGGTTCCATCACCGGAGCGCCCAAGATCAGCGCGATGAAGATCCTGCGCGCATTGGAAGACGCGCCGCGCGACGTCTATTGCGGGGCGATCGGATGGATCGCGCCGACCGGCCGGATGCGCTTCAGCGTCGCCATCCGCACGATTTCGCTCTTTCCCGAAGGCCGCGCCGTGTTCAATGTTGGTGGCGGCGTCGTGTTCGATTCCACCGCGGAGGGAGAATATGCCGAATGTCTGCTGAAAGGCCGCTTCGCCACGGGCGAGAAACCGACTTCCATTTGATCGAGACCATGCGGCGGGAGGCCGATGGCACGGTCCCGCGGCTGGAACTCCACCTCACCCGGCTGAGCGCTTCCGCAACGGCCTTGGGCTTTGCCTGCGACATCGGAAAAATTGCCACGCAACTCGAAACCATCGAAGCCGCAGACCACTCGCTAAGGGTTCGCCTAGCACTATGGAAGGACGGTTCCAGCGATGTCGAAATCACACCTTTCGTTGCAGTCGATACCGACACCGTGTGGACGCTCCGACTTGCAGCTGAACGGCTGAATTCGGCCGATCCTCTCCTGCGCCACAAGACATCGCACCGTGCCGTCTACGACAGTGCACGAGCCGAATTCCCACGCGCCGAGGCTGACGAGGTCCTGCTCCTGAATCAAAAGGGACAGCTCTGCGAGGGCACCATTACCACTTTGTTTGCCAGGGTCGATGATGGCCCGCTGGTCACGCCGCCGCTCGAATGCGGCCTGCTGGCCGGTGTCCTGCGGGCTGAACTGATCGCGCAGGGGCTGGCGCGGGAGCACGTGTTGACGCCAGAAGATGCTTTCTCCGCCCGGGAATTGTTCGTCGGCAATTCACTGAGGGGGCTTGTTCCGGCGCGTCTGGACGCGAAAATGCGGGCATGACTTTTGCCCACACTCCATATGACGGCTCCTCGCAACCGTTCACGATCGGCCTGAAGCCCCTCGATCTTGCCGCATGGCTCGACGTCGATGCGCACTACGGGCCATATCTGGCGGAAAAGCAGCGCCTCTACGCCGAACGGCCGGGCGACGTTTTCGCGGCTGAGGCAGATACGCGCGAGGCTCAGCAGGAGGTCGCCGAGCTAGTCGCGGCACACATGGACGCGCATTTTCCGCAGATCGGGCTTCCTGCACTCGACCCCGCCGACCCGCCCCTCAAAGCCGCCTCGCTCATGGTGCAGGAAGATCTGGTGCTGATGCGCAAGGGCGAGGATGGCTGGCGGCTCGCAGCAGCATCGCTCTGTTTTCCCTCGTCGTGGTCGCTCGCGGAGAAATTCGGACGGCCGCTGGCCGACATCCACGAGCCGGTGCCAGGTTTCAGGCGCGACACCCGCAACGCGGAACTGATCGAACGCATGTTCGACAAGCTGCAAGGTCAGGTCGTGCTGCGCTGGAACTGGTCGCTGCAGAACAATCCGGCGCTCTACCACCCGCTATCGAACGCCGAGCGCGAAGTGCGGGCAAGCGACAGCCCGACGCGCTTCAGCGAACTGGACCCTGCCGCCAGCGCTTTCATACGCGTCGAACGTCAGACGCTCCGCAAGCTTCCCCGGTCGGGCGACATCCTGTTTACGATCCGCATCTTCCTCGACCCGATGAAGCGATTGATCGAACATCCAGATAGAAAACGCCTCGCCGGCTCGTTTGCCGATCAACTGGCAGGTCTTGACCCGGAACAGCTTGAATACAAGGGGCTCAGCGCCGAGCGGGACCGGCTGGCAGCGGCGCTGCGGGCCATTGCGGAGCGCGAAGCGGGAACGCATGCAACGTAGCCGTGTTGATTGTGTCATGGTTCCGTGATTAAGGCCGAGCCATCGCTTTCAGTCTGGAGTTCCCCGCAATGGCAGATGCCGCCCCGCCTATCTACGGTGAAATCACCGGCCCGATCGTCATCATCGGATTTGGTTCGATCGGTCAGGGCACGCTGCCGCTGATCGAACGGCACTTCCGCTACGATCCTTCGCGGCTGGTGGTCGTGGAGCCGCGGGAAAGTGCCGCCGACGCAAAGATCATGGCGCAGTACGGCGCACGTCATGTTCCGGCACACGTCACGGAGGAGAACTATCGCGAACTGCTCACCCCACTGCTAACTGCCGGAGAAGGCCAGGGTTTCTGCGTGAACCTGTCGGTCGATACCGGGTCGCTCGATCTCGTGCGGCTCTGCCGGGAACTGGGTGTCCTCTATATCGACACGGTGGTGGAGCCGTGGCTCGGCTTCTACTTCGACCGTGACGCCGACAACGCCTCGCGCACCAACTATGCGTTGCGGGAAACAATGCGGGCGGAGAAGCGAAATTCGCCCGGCGGCACCACGGCGATCTCATGCTGCGGCGCCAATCCCGGCATGGTCTCATGGTTCGTCAAGCAGGCACTGCTCAATCTCGCCAAGGACCTGGGTCTCGATTTCCAGGAGCCTACCACCGGCGACCGCGAAGGCTGGGCGCGCCTTATGCACTCGGCTGGCGTCAGGGGCGTGCACATCGCCGAACGTGATACCCAGCGCGCGAAGGACCCCAAGCCCTTGAACGCGTTCTGGAATACCTGGTCGGTCGAGGGCTTCATCGCCGAAGGTCTGCAGCCGGCCGAACTGGGCTGGGGCACGCACGAGAAGTGGATGCCCGCGAACGCGAAGCAGCACGCGGACGGCAGCGCCGCTGCGATCTATCTGGAGCAGCCGGGCGCCAACACGCGCGTGCGCAGCTGGTGCCCCACGCCCGGCCCGCAATACGGCTTCCTAGTCACCCACAACGAAGCGATTTCCATCGCCGACTATTTCACGGTGCGTGGTGAGGACGGCGTGCCCGTCTTCCGCCCCACCTGTCACTACGCCTACCATCCCTGCAACGACGCGGTGCTGTCGCTGCATGAGATGTTCGGCGCCGAGGGCAAGGCCCAACCGGTGCAGCATGTCCTCGACGAGTTCGAGCTGGTCGACGGCGTCGACGAGCTGGGCGTGCTGCTCTACGGCCATGACCGCAATGCCTACTGGTATGGCTCGCAGCTTTCGCTCGACGACGCGCGGCAACTGGCGCCCTACCAGAATGCGACCGGACTTCAGGTTTCGTCGGCGGTGCTCGCAGGCATGGTCTGGGCGCTGGAAAATCCGGAGGCGGGTATCGTCGAGACCGACGAGATCGACTATCGGCGCTGTCTTGAGGTTCAGATACCCTATCTCGGGCCTGTTAAAGGCTATTATACCGACTGGACGCCCCTCGACGGCCGGCCCGGTCTCTTCCCCGAAGACATTGATACGACCGACCCCTGGCAATTCCGCAACATTCTTGTTCGTTAAGCGTTGTGCGGACGGCGCGACAGCGCGCCAACCTTGCTTTCGCCTGCAAAAACGGCGATTGAGAATCCAGTCGTACCGAAAAAAGGACAGTCGGCATGATGAATGCGGTCAAATTTCGCGCAGTTGCAGCGGTGGCAACTGTGGTCGCTCTGGCAGGTTGCCAGAGCATGGGTGAGCCGCAGAGGCGCGACCGTCCCGTCGGGCCTTCGGCAATGCAGACCGGCTTCGAGGGCGAATGGGTCAGCACCGACGGCGTGGCAATGTCGCGCTTCACTGCCGGCAGGTTCGAAACGCTTGCAACCGACACCGGTAACAAGCTCGCCGAAGGCAATTATTCGCAGATCGACGCGTCGACGGTGTCGATCTCGGTAACGTCGCTCATCAGGCAGACGACGACCCAGGTCAATTGCGCAATGGTGAGCCAGACGCAGCTCAACTGCACCGGCTCGACCGGCCAGCAGTTCTCGCTGATCCGCCGCGGCGCGGGCACGGCCTGAGCAGCGACCCCGGCGACGAAAACCCGGCTTTTTGCGATGTGGGCGGATGCGTGGCATCCGCCCACCTTGCGTCAGAGGCAATCCCCCTGCGATAAGGCATCTGAAAAGGATGCCGGAGGCTGAGGGAGGAACGATGGCCGCCTATTTCGACGCTCGCGAACAGCGAAGCCCGCAGGAACGCGAGAAGGAGCTTTTCGCGCGATTGCCGGAATTTCTCGCTTCCTCGATACGCGATGTCCCGGGTCTCGCAAGGTGGCTCGAAGGGATCGACCCCGCGACGCTGACCTCCCGTTCCGCCCTCGCCTATCTGCCTGTGCTGCGCAAGGCCGAGCTGATGGCGATGCAGGCGCGGAACCCGCCATTCGGCGGCTTCGTCAATCCGGCTCATCTGCACGGCAGCAGGGTCTTCATGTCGCCCGGTCCCCTCTGGGAGCCGCAGGGACTGGAGAAGGATTCCGGCCACTCGGCGCGGGCCATGTTCGCCGTCGGCATTCGGCCGGGCGACATCATGCACAACGCGTTTTCGTATCACATGACCCCCGGCGGCTTCATCATCGACGAAGGTGCAAGGGCGCTGGGCTGCACGGTCTTCGCGGCAGGCACCGGCAACACCGACATGCAGGTCGAGGCTGCCGCGGCGCTCAAGCCAGGCGTCTATGGCGGCACGCCGGATTTCCTCAAGGTGATGCTCGACCGCGCAGCCGAGACGGGCAAGGACATCTCGTCGTTCCGGCTCGGCCTCGTTTCGGGAGGCGCGCTGTTCCCGTCCCTGCGCCAGGAATACCTTTCGCGCGGAGTCCGCGTCTATCAATGCTACGCCACCGCCGAATTCGGCGTGATCGCCTATGAGAGTGCCGCCGAGGACGGCGCGCCCAACCCCGGCATGATCGTCAACGAGGACCTTATCGTGGAGATAGTCCGGCCAGGAACCGGCGACCCGGTGCCGGAGGGCGAAGTTGGCGAGCTGGTGGTGACCAGCCTCAACCCCGCCTATCCGCTGGTGCGGCTCGGCACCGGAGACCTCTCGGCAATAATGCCCGGCCATTCGCCCTGCGGACGTACGGGACAGCGCCTCAAAGGCTGGATGGGCCGCGCGGACCAGCGCACCAAGGTGAAGGGCATGTTCGTGGACCCGAAGCAGATCGCCGAGGTGGTGGCCCGCCACCGCGAGGTGGCGCGGGCACGGCTGGTGGTGATACGCGACGGCGCGCGCGATGCGATGACGCTGCATGTGGAGGCCACGCCAGGCGCCTCGCCCGACGCATCCGCCATCGAGACGTCGCTGCGCGAGATCACCAAGCTTGGCGGTGCGGTGCAACTGGCAGAACCAGGTTCGCTTCCCAACGACGGCAAGGTGATCGCCGACGAGCGGGACTACGCGAACTGACGCCGGCAAGGTGCGTCAAGCGGGCATATTGCAATGCCTCACGTAATGCCTAGCTTCCGGCCACCTGCAAGGAGTGACTGAAATGGGCGTCGGCGCAACTGCACCGGGTAACGCAAAGGCGACGGTATCGCTGCCGGAAGGACATCCGCCGGTGAAGACCGGGCGCATCGGTATCCTGCTGACCAATCTCGGCACACCGGACGGCACCGACTACTGGTCGATGTGGAGATACCTGCGTGAGTTCCTGTCCGATACACGCGTCATCGAGCTGAACAAGGCGATCTGGTATCCTATCCTCTACGGCGCGGTGCTGACTACCAGGCCGCAGAAGGCCGGAGCGGACTACGAGAAGATCTGGAACCGCGACAAGGACGAATCGCCCCTGCGCACCATCACCCGCGGTCAGGCGGAACGCCTTGCTGAAGCCTTCGCCCACGAGCCTCGCATAACCGTCGAATGGGGCATGCGCTATGGGAGCCCGTCGATCGCGAGCGCGGTCAAGCGCCTGACGGCGCAAGGCTGTGACAGGATCGTGATGTTCCCGCTCTACCCGCAGTTTTCGGCGACGACGACCGCGACGGCGAATGACCAGCTCTACCGGGCGCTGATGAAGATCAGGCACATGCCCACCGTGCGCTCCGTGCCGCCCTACTACGACGATCCTGCCTATATCGAAGCGCTCGCGCAATCGATCGAGACGCACCTTGCCGGGCTCGATTTCGAGCCCGAGGTCGTGCTTACTTCCTATCACGGCATCCCGAAGGCCTATTTCGAGAAGGGCGATCCGTATCACTGCCACTGCCAGAAAACCACGCGCCTACTGCGCGAGCGGCTCGGCTGGAACGAGAAGCGGCTGCGGACGACCTTTCAGTCGCTGTTCGGCAAGGCGGAATGGCTGAAACCGTACACCGACAAGACGGTCGAGGCCCTTGCGAAAGAAGGCGTGAAGTCGATCGCCATCATCAATCCGGGCTTTTCGGCCGACTGTATCGAGACGCTGGAGGAGATCGACGGCGAGGTGCGCGAGGTCTTCATGCACGCCGGCGGCCAGAACTTCTCCCACATACCCTGCCTCAACGACAGCGACGCCGGAATGGCCATGCTGGAAACGCTCGTCAGGCGGGAGCTGGCGGGTTGGCTCTGACATTGTAACGGTGCGCAAACGGCCTTAAGTCTGTTCGGCGACATTCTGCGGCGCGTAGCGTCGGCGCGGGCAACACGATGGAGGGCTTGATGCCGTTTTCTGGGTTCGACATTCTCATTCCGGTTCTTGTCGTCCTCGTCCTGTTCCTCATCTTTGCGGGGATCAAGACGGTGCCGCAGGGCTACAACTATACGGTCGAGCGCTTCGGCCGCTACACCAAGACCCTGTCGCCCGGCCTCAACATCATCGTGCCGTTCATCGATCGCGTCGGCGCGAAGATGAACATGATGGAACAGGTGCTCGATGTGCCGACGCAGGAGGTCATCACCCGCGACAACGCTATCGTGGCCGTCGACGGCGTTGCCTTCTACCAGGTCCTGAGCGCCGCCCAGGCCGCCTACCAGGTTTCCGGTCTCGAAAACGCCATCCTCAACCTCACCATGACCAACATCCGCTCCGTCATGGGCTCGATGGACCTCGACGAATTGCTGTCCAATCGCGATGCCATCAACGACAGGCTGCTGAAGATCGTCGACGAGGCGGCCCAGCCCTGGGGCATCAAGATGACCCGCGTGGAGATCAAGGACATCAACCCGCCCGCCAACCTGGTCGAATCGATGGCCCGCCAGATGATGGCGGAACGCAACAAGCGCGCCCAGATTCTCGAGGCAGAGGGCCTGAAGCAGGCGCAGGTGCTTGAGGCCGAAGGCCGCCGCGAAGCCGCTTTCCGCGACGCCGAGGCCCGCGAGCGCGCGGCGGAGGCCGAGGCCCGCGCAACGCAGGTCGTTTCCGAAGCCATCGCCAAGGGCGACGTGCAGGCGATCAACTACTTCGTGGCGCAGAAATACACCGAGGCAATGGCCAAGATCGGCTCCGCCACCAACAGCAAGGTCGTGTTGATGCCTCTCGAGGCGTCGTCGCTCATCGGCTCGCTTGGCGGCATCGGGGCGATTGCGAAGGAAGTGTTCGGCGAAGACGGCCATACGGCACGACCCCGCCATTCCACCGCCCGCACGCCGAGCGTCACGCCCGACCAGCCGGCCTGATCCAAGCGCGAGGTCCGCCCGATGATCATGCAATGGTTGACGGAACTCGGCCCCTGGAACTGGATGGTTCTGGGCGCCGTGCTGCTGACGCTGGAGATCGTAGCGCCCGGCGCCTACCTGCTGTGGCTGGGCATTGCCGCGATCCTCACCGGCACACTTTCCCTGCAGCTATGGGACAGCGCGATCTGGGTATGGCAGGTGCAGGTGCTCGTCTTCCTCGGCCTGTCCATCGCTTCGGTACTGGTGGGCCGCCGCTTCTTCTCCGGCGGGAACCAGGACGACACCGATCAGCCTCTGCTCAACCAGCGTGAGCGCCAGCTTGTCGGGCGCACGGCGACGCTCGAGGAAGCGATCACCAACGGATACGGCCGCGTGCGGCTCGGCGACACGCTGTGGCGCGTCGCGGGCCCCGACCTGCCGGCCGGAACGCGCGTACGCGTTGTCTCTGCCGAGAGTGGTGAGTTAAGGGTTGAGGAAACCTAGGCCGCGCCGATCCGCAGCAGATCGTGCATGTGAACCAGCCCGACAGGCTTGCGATCCTCCACGACGATCACCGAGGTGATCGAGGACGCGTTGACCAGTTGCAGCACCGCGCCCGCTAGAGCATCCGCCTCCACGCACCGGGGCTGGCGGGTCATGATGTCGTCCACCGTCATCGCCATCATGTCCGTGTCGATGTGGCGCCGCAGGTCGCCGTCGGTAACAATCCCTTCGAGCGCGCCGTCGGCACCCACCACCGCTACGCAGCCAAAGCCCTTGCGCGAGATTTCAAGCACTGCATCACGCACGCTCGTTCCGCTTGCGACGACTGGAAGCTCCTCACCGCGATGCATGATCTCGCCCACCTGAACCAGGCTCGCGCCCAGCTTGCCGCCGGGATGGAACGTACGGAAGTGATCCGGCGTGAACCCCCTCGCCTCCAGCAGCGCCACAGCGAGCGCATCGCCGAGGACGAGTTGCATTACGGTCGAGGTGGTGGGGGCGAGACCGTGCGGGCAGGCTTCCGCGACCTTCGGCAAGGCGAGCACGACGCTTGCCTGTCGCGCCAGTGCTGAATCGAGCCCTGCGGTGATTGCGATCAGCGGGATCGCGAAGCGGCTCGCATAAGCGACGATGCCTTTCAGCTCCGACGTTTCGCCGGACCATGACATGGCGATGATCGCGTCGTCCGGCGCGATCATGCCGAGGTCGCCGTGATTGGCTTCGGCTGGATGGACGAAAAAGGCCGGCGTGCCGGTGGAGGCGAGCGTTGCCGCGATCTTCGATCCGATGTGGCCACTCTTGCCGACGCCGGTGACGATGACGCGGCCGGTGATGCCCCCGATCATGTCGACGGCTGCGGCGAATGGCTCGCCGAGCCCGTTTTCCAGCGAGGCGACGAGCGCGTCCAGCCCGTTCATCTCGGTGCGCAGGGTGCGCAGGGCCGAGGCGATCGCCAACGCCCTGTCGACCGGTGCGGTAATGGCTTTTCTCTGCATGGCAAGCGCTTAGCGCTTCCGCCGCGCCGTGTCCATCGGCAGTGCCGTCGCGGACCCCGTTCCCCTCCGAAATCAATCATCCGTTAACCAACGCTGTTTACGGTTCGGTAAACCTCCGGCGCGCTCCGCGCCGCACCGATCGGGCGACGATGGCACCACTTCCGCCGCATCACAGAAGGACGCCGCGCAGCTTTGGCGCGCTCACGCTGGCCGCGGCCGGCGCGGTCCTTGTTTGCGGCGAGGCCTCCGCGCAGATGGAGCCTGACCTGCGCGGGCCCGTGCTCGAACGCAGCATCACCGACAACCTGCTCGGCGGGTTTCCCCAGCGCGACGAACAGTCCCTGCTCGATTCCCAGACCCTCCTGGACGGGCAGGAACCAGACGCCCGCCCATATTCGCCGAGCAGCGCCGGAGCCCTGCCGGACGAAGAAGAAGCCGCGTCCGATGCGGCGGCCGCCCAGCCAAGGCAAGGCGCGCTGACCGACGATGCACTCGACGATCCGGCATCCGCGGTGGAACCGATCGGCCGCGCTCAGACGGCGGCAACCCTTGATCAACAGAGGGCCGCAGCCGTCGATGCCGACGAGGCCGATCTCGTCACCGGGACGGTGCGAACGCCGCGGGCCGACGCGCTCGACGACGTCGACGCGGGTCGAGCCGCTGCCGACAGCACCCGCGCTACCGCCATCGAAGGCCTCACGCGTACGCCTGACGAAAACCCCTACGCACCGCTGGGTCTGCGGCTCGGCACCTTCATTGTCACGCCAACCCTGGAACAGGGCATCGGCTGGACATCGAATGCCAATCTGAGCCCCGATGGAGAAGGCTCGACCTTTTCCGAGACAGCCCTGCGCCTCAACGCCATCTCGGACTGGTCCCGCCACAGCGCGACGATCGACGCCGACGTCTCGTATCGCAAATCCCTGTCCGGACAGGAGATTTCCGAGGTCGAGGGCGGCGTCGCAGGTCAATTGCGGCTTGATCTCGCCGACCAGTGGAGCGCGTTTGTCGGCGGCGGTTATCGCGTGCGCCCGGAATCGGCATCATCGCCCGAGACGATCGAGGATGCGGTTTCACGCCCGATACGACACACATTCACCGGCAATGCGGGCGTCGAACGGGATCTCGGCCCGCTTCGCCTGCGGCTAGCCGGCGACGTGATCCGCGAAACCTATGGCGACGCCACGCTGTCGGGCGGCGGCGCGCTGCCTCAGGACGACCGCGACACGACCCTGGCGCTGATGCGAATGCGCGCAGGTTACGAAATATCCCCTGCCTTGCGACCCTTCGTGGAAGCGGAGATCGGACGACGCTCCTTCGACGAGGAGTTCGACCGGAATGGCTACCGCCGCTCGGCCGACCGCTACGGCCTGCGCGCCGGTGTCGAGGTCGACATCCAGGAGAAACTGCGCGGCGAGATTTCGGCCGGATGGGTGAGTGAGAACCCGGAGGACGAGCGCCTTCAGACGATGTCCGGTCTTTCGCTTGCCGCAAACCTTGCCTGGTCGCCGGTGCGCGGAACGACGGTTGCGCTGGATGCCTCGACCGAAGTCGAGGGTTCGACGATTCCCGGCAAGACCGGCTCGCTCTACCACTCGGCCAGCCTTTCGGTGAGCCGCGAATTGCGGCACAACCTCACCGGCAGCGTTCTTGCCGGCATCGGCTGGCGTGACTATTTCGGCCACGACGAAAGCGATCTAGTGCTGCGCAGCGAGGCGAGCCTGACCTGGTGGCTGAATCGATACGCCGGCATCACCGGTCGGGCCAGCCACGAGGTCCAGCGCGGAACGCTTCCAGACCGCGACTACGATGAGACGCGGCTCTATCTCGGCATGACGTTCCAGCGCTGAATTCTCAGCCGCCCTGCTTGCCGCGCAACCGCTCCACCACGTCGACCACCACATCGCGCAGATTGCCGCGCTGGAACGCGAAGGCGATGTTTGCCTCCACGAAGCCTTCGGGAGATCCGCAATCGTAGGTCTCGCCCTGATAGTGGTAGCCGAACAGCTTCTGCTGTTCGCCAAGCTTCTTCATGGCGTCGGTAAGCTGGATCTCGCCACCGGCGCCGCGCTCCTGATGCTCTAGAATGTCGAAGATTTCCGGCTGCAGGATATAGCGACCATTGATGTAGAAATTCGACGGCGCGGTGCCCTTCGCCGGCTTCTCGACCATTTCCGTGATCTCGAATCCCGTATGCGCTTCGGCCCCCTTGCCGACGATGCCGTATTTGTGCGCCTCTTCCGGGTCGCATTCCTGTACGGCGATGATGTTGTCGCCGGTGTGCCCGTAAAGCTCGACCATGCCCTTCAGGCAGCTCGTTTCCGATTGCATGATCATGTCGGGCAGCAAGAGCGCGAACGGCTCGTTGCCGACGAGGTCGCGGGCGCACCAGACGGCGTGCCCGAGGCCCATCGGCACCTGCTGTCGCGTATAGCTCGTCTGTCCCGGCTTGGGCTGCAGAGCGCGGAGCTTCTCGAGCTGGTCGAGCTTTCCCCTCTGTTCGAGTGTGTCGTAGAGCTCGAACTGGATGTCGAAATGATCCTCGATAACGGTCTTGTTACGACCGGTGACGAAGATGAAATGCTCGATGCCCGCCTCGCGCGCCTCATCGACCACGTACTGGATGACCGGGCGATCGACGACGGTCAGCATTTCCTTGGGCACCGCCTTGGTGGCGGGCAGGAAACGGGTCCCCAGTCCGGCGACGGGAAAGACGGCTTTTCTTACTTCTCTCATCTGCGCTCTGTTCCGTTTTGAGGGCGGTGACACTGTCCCGCCGAGACATTTTCATGCCGAGATTGAAGTTTATTGAATCGCTTGTGCTGCGGGGAGTGCCATGCCTGTCGCTGTAGGCCTTCGAAAATGCCTATGGTAAACTTTTTCCTAACCCGAATGGTCGATGAATGGTTCCCTGAATGCAACACGCAATTGGAGACATGCAGATGGCCAAGACGGCGGCACGACGCTTCTCATCATTTTTCAGGGCCGCTGGCGTGGCGATCGCGCTGGCAGCAGCCGCGCAGGCGACGCCGGCTTTTGCCGACGCTCAGTTCCAGCGCTGGGTCGGCCAGTTCCGCGCGACGGCCACCAGCAGCGGCGTTTCCGGCGCGATCTTCGACCGTGCCTTCGCCGGCGTCACGTCGCCCGACCCGGAGGTGCTGGAACTCGCGAGCAACCAGCCGGAATTCAACGCGCCTGTCTGGCAGTATTTCGACAATCAGATCACCGACGAATCCGTCGGCAACGGCCGCCGGATGGCCCAGCAGCACCGCCGCACGCTGGATGCCGTGGAGCAGCGCTTCGGTGTCGACCGGCACGTCGTGCTGGCGATCTGGTCGATTGAATCGCGCTACGGCGAGGCGCTGAACAACCCGCGCATCGTGCGTAACATCGTGCGCTCGCTGTCGACGCTTGCCTATGCGGACCGCAGGCGCCAGAAATTCGCGCGCTCGCAATTGATCGCAGCGTTGAAGATCCTCCAGAACGGCGACGTGGACGTGAGCCATCTCACCGGGTCCTGGGCAGGCGCGATGGGGCACACCCAGTTCATTCCGACCAGCTATCAGACATGGGCGGTCGACATGGACGGTAACGGCAAGCGCGACATCTGGAACTCCGTTCCCGATGCGCTGGGCTCGGCCGCAAACCTGCTGCGCCAGAACGGCTGGCGCCCGGGCCATGCATGGGGTTACGAAGTTGTGCTGCCGCAAGGGCGCAAGTTCCCGTCAGGCAGGATGACGCTGGCGCAATGGCAGGCCATCGGCGTGGTTCGTGCCAATGGTCAGGCATACCCCCGCGCAAACGACCAGGCAGAGCTGAAGGTGCTCGAAGGGCGCGACGGACCCGCCTTCCTCGTGCTGCACAACTTCAACATGCTCAAGCGCTACAACAACTCGGACCGCTACGCGCTCGCCGTCGGCCTTCTCGCCGACCAGATCGCGGGACATGGCCAGCTTTCGCGCGACTGGAACCGCCCCTTCACCCGCCTCAGCTTCAACGAAACCCAGGAGCTGCAGAAGAAGCTTTCCGCGCACGGCTATTACGACGGCGAAATCGATGGCAGGATCGGCCCCGCCTCGCGCGACGCGATCAAGGCCTTGCAGGGTCGCATGGGCATCTCGCCCGACGGACACCCGAGCAAGGAGCTGCTGATGCGACTACGCGGTCAATAAACCGGAGTATCCATGCGCACACCGCCTCTCTCGCTCGGCCATGGTCTTCGCCTTTTCTGCGTTGCGCTGACGCTGACGCTGCTGGTGCCGGCTGGCAGCGGCCAGGTGTTCGGCGTCGCCCATGCACAGGAAGTCGGCGAGCGGCGGTCGGGAGGCGGCATATTGCGGTTCCTGTTCTCACGCGGTGAGAGGGAACCGCAGCGCCGCGACCGCGTCGTCGCCCCGCCTGCGGAAACCCAGCGCCGCGCACCACCCGCGACGCGGCGCAGCCAGCCGGCCCCGGCAGCGCCGGTTGTTCCGGCGATAGAGAAGGCGGAAGACGCAAGCCGCGTGCTGGTCGTCGGCGACTTTCTCGGCGGCGGACTGGCAGACGGGCTTGCGTCTGCCTACGAACAGAACGCCGACGTCGTGATCGTCAACCGCACCAACGGTTCCTCTGGCCTGGTCCGGGACGACTACTACGATTGGCCTGGCAGTATCAGCACGCTGATCGACGAAGAAAAGCCGGACGCCGTGGTCGTCATGATCGGTTCAAACGACCGCCAGCAGATGCGGGTGGACGGCAATCGCGAGCAGCCGCGCTCCGAGGCTTGGCTCAAGGAATACGAGCGTCGCGCGACCGCGCTCATCAAGGCGGTCAGGGACAAGGACCTGCCGCTGATATGGGTGGGCAACCTGCCCTTCCGGCCGGGTGCCATGTCGTCCGACATGCTGGCTTTCAACGACATCTACCGGCGTCTCGTCACCGATGCGGGTGGCGAATATGTCGATGTGTGGGACGGTTTCGTCGACGAAAGCGGCGCGTTCGCAACCAACGGCCCCGACATGAACGGCCAGCCGGCCCAGCTTCGCTCCAGCGACGGGATCAACGTGACCCGCGACGGGCGCCGCAAGATCGCATTCTATGCCGAAAAGCCGCTCAACCGCCTGTTCGAGACAGGCTCGGCAACACCGGGAACGCCCGGGCTCGATGGCGGCGGCTTGCTGGGCGGGCCCTCGCCTGACGGCGATACGCCGGCAGTCATCGACCGCACCGCACCGACGGCGCTGGATGATTTGGGCGCCGACAGCAACAGCCAACTGCTTGGCGCCTCGTTCTCGCGGCCCGCAGCCGAGGGGAGGACGCCGGCCCAGCGCCTCTCCCGCGAAGGGATAGCCCCGGCAGCCACGCCGGGCCGCGCGGACGATTTCGAGATCAGGCGGCCGGGCGCCGCGGCCGGTGAGCCGGACCGCCAAAGCACCACGGCGATAACGCCGTAGCGCGTTAGCGCGGCAGTACGGTCTCGCCCATAAGGAACTTGTCGATGGCATGCGCGGCCTGACGGCCCTCGCGGATCGCCCAGACCACGAGCGATTGACCGCGCCGCACGTCGCCGGCGGCAAACAGCCGGTCGACGCTGGTGCGATAATCGCGATCGTTTGCGACCACGTTGGTCGAGCGCCGTGCATCCACATTAAGCACCATCTGGCCGTCCAGTTCCTTCGTCACGCCACCGCCGATCGGGCCGGCAAAGCCGATGGCGATGAAGGCGAGATCGGCGCGGATGACGAATTCCGTGCCGGCGACCGGCTTGCGCCTCTCGTCCACCTCGCAGCACTTGACGCCGGTCAGCACGCCGTCCTCGTCGCCGATGAACTCGAGCGTCGCGACCTGGAACTCGCGCTGGGCGCCCTCCGCCTGGCTGGACGATGTGCGCATCTTGGTCGCCCAGTAGGGCCAGACGGTCAGCTTGTCTTCCTTCTCCGGCGGCTGCGGGCGAATGTCGAGCTGCGTCACCCGCACCGCGCCCTGGCGGAACGCCGTGCCGACGCAGTCCGAGGCCGTATCGCCGCCGCCGACGACGACGACATGCTTGCCCCCGGCAACGATCGGCTCGGCGGCCCAGGCGACCGACTGGATGTCTTCGCCGCCCACGCGCCGGTTCTGCTGAACCAGATAGGGCATGGCGTCATGCACGCCGATGAACTCAGTACCGGGAATGCCGGCCGGGCGCGGCGTCTCGGAACCGCCGCAATAGAGCACGGCGTCGTGTTCGGCCAGCAGTTCGGAGACCTTCTTGTCGACGCCGACATTGACGCCGCAGTGGAAGGTGACGCCCTCGCCTTCCATCTGCTTCACACGCGCATCGACATAATGCTTCTCGATCTTGAAATCGGGGATGCCGTAGCGCATCAGCCCGCCCGGCTTCGACTCGCGCTCGAAGACATGGACCTCGTGACCGACGCGGCCAAGCTGCTGCGCGGCAGCCATGCCGGCAGGGCCTGAACCGATGATCGCGATCTTCTTGCCGGTCTGGCTTGCGGCCGGCATCGGGCGGATGTGGCCCTGCTCGTACGCCTTGTCGGCGATCGCCTGCTCCACGGTCTTGATCGCGACAGGGATGTCCTCGAGGTTGAGCGTGCAGGCCTCCTCGCACGGTGCCGGGCAGATGCGGCCGGTCCATTCGGGGAAGTTGTTGGTCGAATGCAGGTTGCGGATCGCACCATCCCAGTCGCCATTGTAGACAAGGTCGTTCCAGTCCGGGATCTGGTTGTGCACCGGACAGCCGGTCGGCCCATGGCAGAACGGAATGCCGCAATCCATGCACCTGGCGGCCTGTTTCTCGACTTCCTGATTCGACATCGGCAGGGTGAATTCCCTGAAATGCCTGATGCGGTCGGAAGCCGGCTGGTACTTGTGCACCTGCCGGTCGATCTCGAGAAATCCTGTTACCTTGCCCATTCTTACCTCCAGCCTCGGAAAGCGGCCAGTCGGACCGCCTCCAGACGCAGCAATGTCGTTCTTCCTGCCTATTCGGCCGCGATGCCCATGCGCATGCGCTCCATCTCGATCAGCGCGCGGCGGTACTCGACCGGCATCACTTTCCTGAATTTCGGACGATAGTCTGCCCAGTTGTCCAGGATTTCGCGGGCGCGTGTCGAGCCGGTGTAGTGCATGTGGTTCGAGATGAGCTGCACCAGGCGCTCCTCGTCGTGGCGCGTCATGTCGCCCGAAACGTCGACGCGGCCCTTGTGGTCGATGTCGCCGCCATGGTGATGCAGCTTCTCGAGCATGTCGTCTTCCTCGGGCACAGGCTCGAGCTCGACCATCGCCATGTTGCAGCGCTCGGCGAAATCCCCGGCCTCGTCGAGCACATAGGCCACGCCGCCGGACATGCCAGCCGCGAAGTTGCGGCCCGTCTGGCCGATCACGACGACCACGCCGCCGGTCATGTATTCGCAGCCATGGTCGCCCACGCCTTCAACGACCGCCACCGCGCCGGAGTTGCGCACAGCGAAGCGCTCGCCCGCAACGCCGCGAAAGTAGCACTCGCCCTCGATGGCACCGTAGAGCACGGTGTTGCCGACGATGATCGAATCTTCCGGCACGATCTTCGAATCGTCCGAAGGCCTTATGACGATGCGACCGCCCGAAAGGCCCTTGCCGACATAGTCGTTGCCGTCGCCGATCAGTTCAAACGAAACACCGCGCGAAAGGAAGGCGCCGAAGGACTGCCCGGCGGTCCCCGTCAGGGTCACGGCGATCGTGTCGTCCTTCAACCCTTTGTGACCGAAGCGCTTGGCGACTGCTCCGGACAGCATCGCGCCCGCCGAGCGGTCGACATTGCGGATCGGCAGTTCGATCTTGACCGGCTGCTTCGTTTCGAGCGCGGGCGCTGCGAGCTCGATGAGCTTGCGGTCGAGCACGTCGTCGATCGGGTGCTCCTGTCGCGTCGTCCAGTAGGTCGCTTCCTTGGGAGCTGCCGGCTTGTGGAAAACGCGGCTGAAGTCGAGCCCCCTCGCCTTCCAGTGCTCGATCATCTCCTGCTTGGCGACGAGGTCGGTATCGCCGATGATCTCGTCCAGCTTGCGGAAACCCATCGCCGCCAGCAGCTCGCGCACTTCTTCGGCAACGTAGAAGAAGTAATTGATGACGTGCTCCGGCGCGCCCTTGAAGCGCTTGCGCAGCACCGGGTCCTGCGTCGCGACGCCGACCGGGCAGGTGTTGAGATGGCACTTGCGCATCATGATGCAGCCGGCGGCGATCAGCGGCGCCGTCGAGAAGCCGAACTCGTCGGCCCCCAGCAGTGCGCCGACGATCACGTCGCGGCCGGTGCGCAGTCCGCCGTCGACCTGCAGCGCGATGCGGCTGCGCAGGCCGTTGAGCACCAGCGTCTGGTGGGTCTCGGCAAGGCCCATCTCCCATGGGCTGCCGGCATGCTTGAGAGAGGTCAGCGGCGAAGCGCCGGTGCCGCCATCATAACCGGAGATGGTGATGTGGTCGGCCCGCGCCTTGGCGACACCCGCCGCAACCGTGCCGACCCCCACTTCGGACACCAGCTTCACCGACACGTCGGCCGTGGGGTTCACGTTCTTCAGGTCGAAGATAAGCTGCGCCAGATCCTCGATCGAATAGATGTCGTGGTGCGGCGGCGGCGAGATCAGGCCGACGCCGGGCGTCGAATGCCGGGTCTTGGCGATGGTCGCGTCCACCTTGTGGCCCGGCAACTGGCCGCCCTCACCGGGCTTTGCGCCCTGCGCGACCTTGATCTGGATCATGTCGGAATTGACGAGATATTCGGTCGTGACGCCGAACCGGCCGGACGCGACCTGCTTGATCGCCGAGCGCTCGGGGTTCATCGAACCGTCGGGCAGCGGCAGGTAGCGGTCGGGCTCCTCGCCACCCTCGCCGGTGTTCGACTTGCCGCCGATCCGGTTCATGGCGATGGCGAGCGTGGTATGCGCCTCACGGCTGATCGAGCCGAACGACATCGCGCCGGTCGAGAACCGCTTGACGATCTCCGCCGCAGGCTCGACATCGTCGAGCGGCACCGGCGCGCGGCCGGTCTCCTCGGCCAGCTTGAGACGGAAGAGGCCGCGAATGCTTCTGGCCCGCGACGCATCGGAATCGATCTGCTGAGAGAACTCCTTGTAGGTCTCCCACGAACCTTTGCGCACGGCATGCTGCAGCGTGGCCACCGCGTCGGGCGACCACATATGCGCCTCGCCGCGCATGCGGAACATGTATTCGCCGCCGACATCGAGCGCGTTGCGCAGCACGGGGTCGTCGCCGAAGGCCAGCGCGTGTCGCTGCACGGTCTCCTCGGCCACCTCGGCCAATCCGACGCCTTCGATGGTGGTCGCCGTTCCCGTGAAGAAATGCTCGACGAACTCCGACGAGAGCCCTACCGCGTCGAAGATCTGAGCGCCGCAATAGGACTGGTAGGTCGAAATGCCCATCTTGGACATGACCTTGAGGATGCCCTTGCCGATCGACTTGATGTAGCGCGAGACCACCTCATAATGGTCGACTTCCGGCGGGAAATCCCCGCGCGCATGCATGTCGAGCAGGGTGTCGAAGGCGAGATAGGGGTTGATGGCTTCCGCGCCATAGCCGGCGAGGCAGCAGAAATGATGCACTTCGCGCGGCTCGCCCGATTCGACCACGAGGCCGACCGAAGTGCGCAGACCCTTGCGGATGAGATGATGATGGACCGCTGCAGTTGCCCAAAGCGCGGGGATCGCGATACGGTCCGGCCCCACCTGGCGGTCGGACAGGATGATGATGTTGTAGCCGCCGGCAACGGCCGCCTCGGCGCGCTCGCAAAGCCGCTCCACGGCGCCCTGCATGCCCGCCGTTCCTTCCATCACCGAATAGGTGACGTCGAGCGTCTTGGTGTCGAACCGATCCTCGGTGTGGCCGATCGAACGAATCTTCTCCAAGTCGCCATTGGTGAGGATCGGCTGACGCACCTCCAGCCGCTTGCGGCGCGAGGACCCGACGAGATCGAAGATGTTCGGCCGCGGTCCGATGAAGGAGACGAGGCTCATCACCAGCTCCTCGCGGATCGGATCGATCGGCGGATTGGTGACCTGCGCGAAGTTCTGCTTGAAATAGGTGTAGAGCAGCTTCGACTTGTCGGACATCGCGGAGATCGGCGTATCAGTGCCCATCGAGCCCACGGCTTCCTGCCCGGTCGTCGCCATCGGCGACATCAGAAGCTTGGTGTCTTCCTGCGTGTAGCCGAAGGCCTGCTGCCGGTCGAGCAGCGACACGTCCTTGCGCAGCGCGCGGGGCTCCACCGGCTTCAGATCTTCGAGGATGAGCTGGGTGTTGGCGAGCCACTGCCGGTAAGGGTGCTTGGTGGCGATCTCCGACTTGATCTCCTCGTCGGAAACGATGCGCCCCTTTTCGAGGTCGATAAGCAGCATGCGGCCGGGCTGCAGCCGCCACTTCTTCACGACCTTCTCCTCGGCCACCGGCAGCGCACCCGCCTCGGATGCCATGATGATGCGGTCGTCGTTGGTGACGACGTAGCGCGCCGGGCGAAGCCCGTTGCGGTCGAGCGTCGCGCCGATCTGGCGCCCATCGGTGAAGGCTACGGCAGCCGGACCGTCCCACGGCTCCATCAGGGCCGCATGGTATTCGTAGAAGGCCTTGCGCTCCTCATCCATGAGCTTGTTGCCTGCCCAGGCCTCGGGGATCAGCATCATCATGGCGTGGGCGAGCGAGTAGCCGCCCTGCGTCAGGAATTCGAGCGCATTGTCGAAGCAGGCGGTATCCGACTGCCCCTCGTAAGAGATCGGCCACAGCTTGGCGATGTCGTTGCCGAACAGTTCGGAATCGACCGAGGCCTGCCGCGCCGCCATCCAGTTGACGTTGCCGCGCAGCGTGTTGATCTCGCCATTGTGGGCGACCATGCGGTAGGGATGCGCAAGCTGCCAGGACGGGAACGTGTTGGTCGAAAACCGCTGGTGAACGAGGACCAGGGCGGATTCGAAACGCGGATCGGCAAGGTCCTTGTAGTAGGCTCCGACCTGGTAGGCCAGGAACATGCCCTTGTAGACGATGGTCCGCGACGACAGCGACACGGTGTAGGGACTGTTGTCGCGCCCGCCCGTCTCCGCATAGATCCGTGCGGAAACGACCTTGCGCAGGATGAAGAGCCGGCGCTCGAACTCGTCCTGGCTTTCGATCGCCGGACTGCGGGCGATGAACACCTGACGGTGGACGGGCTCGGAAGCCGCGATGTCGGGGGCCTTGGACAGCGACGCGTTGTCGACCGGCACGTCGCGGAAGCCCAGCAGCGTCTGGCCTTCCTGGTGGACGACCTCGGCGATGATCTCCTCGGTGCGCTCAACGACAGCCGGATCGCGCGGCATGAAGATGTGACCGACGGCGTAGTGGCCCGGCTCCGGCAGCTCGACACCCTGCGCGGCCATCTCCTCGCGGAAGAACCGGTCGGGAATCTGCACCAGCAGCCCGGCGCCATCGCCCATCAACGGGTCGGCGCCCACCGCGCCACGGTGGGTGAGGTTCTCGAGCATGGCGAGACCGTCGCGCACGATGTCGTGCGACTTCTCGCCCTTCATGTGCGCGATGAAGCCCACGCCGCAGGCATCGTGTTCGTTGCGCGGGTCGTAAAGCCCGCGCGCGGCCGGCAGCCCGAACGTGGAGGCGGTGGTTTTCGCGACGGCCGTTTTGCTCTGCGCGGCCGGCATAGGCACGGTCGTTTCAGATGGCGTCAGGTCCGTCATCGCCTTTTCCTCCAGAGTAGCCCTTTTGGGGCGGTCGGTACGATCCGGCAGGCACATCGGTTGCGCACTTCCGGCATTCTGTCGGCATATCTTGCGAAAGGCCGTCAGGAAGGCCGTGCCGCTTGCGGCTTTGCCTCCCTTGGCGAACGAAGCCGGAGCTGCTCGCGCGGACTCCGGCCCATCCGAAACCGCCCGCATCGAAAACCGGATTTGCGGTCATCATACCCCAAACCCGGCCGTTCAAGCGCGCGTTAAATAAGACAGCAATACTGTCCTAAATTCCATATGCCACAAAGCTTAATCACAGACAAGACGGATGTGCAAAAAATTGCGGCTGGATGCGAAATTTTGTTGCGCCTAGACCGATGTTTGCGACCGTTCCAGTCGACAACCGGTGAAAACCACGCTGATCGGCCCTTCGTTGGGTCCGGCGGCTTCGCCGGTCTGTCCCTTGCCGAACCGGCCCGATCTCGTCCACACTGCCAGCCTCACCCATCATTGTCACCCCGGATCATCTCATGTTCTTTGCCTCCGATAACTGGGCCGGCGTCCATCCCCGAATTGCGGGAAATCTGACGCGGCATTCCGCCGGCTTCGCCTCGGCCTATGGATCGAGCGATCTCGACCGGCAGGTCGAGCAGACCTTCAGCGAAATCTTCGAACGCGAAGTGGCGGTGTTCTTCGTCGCGACCGGCACGGCTGCGAATTCGCTGTCGATGGCCGCCGTCGCAAGGCCCGGCGGCGTCGCGTTCTGCCACCGCGAGGCGCACATGATCGCCGATGAGGGCGGCGCGCCGGAATACCTGACCGGCGGCGGTCGGTTGTGCCCGGTGGATGGGCCGCTGGGTCGGATGGATCCGGCAGCGCTGGAGCACGAGATCGGCCGCTATCCGCCGGAATTCGTTCATGCCGGACAGCCGGCTGCGGTCTCGATCACGCAGACGACGGAAATTGGCACCGTTTATCAGCTTGCAGACATCGCGGCAGTTTCACAGGTCGCACGAAAGCACGGACTGCCGCTGCATATGGACGGCGCGCGCTTCGCCAACGGCCTCGTGGCGCTCGACACGTCGCCCGCGGAAATGACCTGGAAACAGGGCGTCGACATCGTTTCCTTCGGCGGCACCAAGAATGGCTGCTGGTGCGCGGAAGCGGTCGTCTTTCTCGATCCGAAGAAGGCGCAGGCGTTTCCGTTCGTGCGCAAGCGCGCCGCCCAGCTCTTCTCCAAATCGCGGTTCATCGCCGCGCAGTTCGAAGCCTATTTCGAGGACGGCCTATGGCTGGAAACCGCGCGCCACGCGAACGCGATGGCCGCAAGGCTGGCCGATCATATCAGGGCGTCATCGCGCGCGCGGCTTGGATGGGACCCTCAGGCCAACGAAGTGTTTCCGATCATGCCGCTTTCAGTGGTCGAAGTGTTGAAGGCCCAGGGCGCGGCCTTCTACCCTTGGCACGCTCCGCATGGCTTTGCCGGCAAGATCGGCAGCGACGAGACCCTGTGCCGCTTCGTCACCAGCTTCGCCACCAGCGCAGACGAAGTGGACCGTCTGGGCGACCTGATCGCGTAAAGTCGCAAAAAAAAGCGGCGCCCGAAGGCGCCGCTTCAATGTCCAACCTGGAAGGACTTATTTCGAAGCCTGGGCCTCGATCTGCTTGGCCTTCGCCGGAGCGGAGGCAATCGCGATCCGGCGCGGCTTCATCTCCTCGGGGATGTTGCGCTTCAGCTCGATGTGCAGAAGGCCGTTCTTGAGCGCGGCACCCTGGACCTCGACGTGGTCGGCAAGCTGGAAGCGGCGCTCGAAGGCGCGCGCGGCGATGCCGCGATGCAGGAACTCCGAGCTCTCGGTCTGCTCCTCGGTCTTCTCGCCCTTCACGGTCAGCACGTTGCGGTGTGCCTCGATCGAAATCTCGTCTTCCGAGAAGCCTGCAACGGCCATCGAGATGCGATAAGCGTCTTCGCCGGTGCGCTCGATGTTGTAGGGCGGGTAGGTCTGGCCGTTATCGGGCTGCGCAAGCGAATCGAGCATCGTGAAGAGGCGATCGAAGCCGACGGTGGAACGATAGAGCGGCGAAAAATCAACATGACGCATGGGTCTGTTCTCCTTTGAGCAACATGTTTGCGTATGGTCATGCAGCGAAGATCCGTTTCGGCATCTCCCACGACCAGTGGCCCCTTTGATTGGCGGCCACGCTCAGGATTTGGGTTTGACGCAGTCCGGTTTCAAGTCCCCGACATGCCGCCTTTGATGAACGCCAGATGAACCGCCCCTTCGGATCGGGTTCAGGCGCCTGCTGCTAGATTTCATCTCGAGACTACGGATCGACGGACGAAAAGACTTCTCCGTCACCGATGCCGACCCGGGTGTATCGTCCCTTCCTCCCGGTTCGTCAGGAGGCCGGAAGCAGTCCACAGTGGGCTCTTCCGGCCTTTCCACGTTCGACGTCGGCGAAACGGCCTGAATCCCTTTGCATTTCATTGAGCCGCTTCCTATCACGGCAGCTATGAACCCGCCGCAGGACGAACAATCCATGCAGGATCTTCTCTACGAGACGCCGGGCAACCCGGTGCCCGCCAATGCGCATGCCGGGTTCATCACCACGTGCGATGGCAAGCGCCTGCGCTATGCGCGTTTTGCAGCCGAAGGCCGCCCGCTCAAGGGCACGGTAGTCATCCAGACTGGGCGCAACGAGTGCATCGAGAAATATTTCGAGACGATCCGCGACCTTTCCGCCCGCGGCCTTGGCGTCGCGATCTTCGACCTGCGCGGCCAGGGCGGCTCGGAACGACTGATCCGCAACCCGCAGCGTGGCTATGTCGACAGCTTCATGGACTATGTGGGTGACGTCGGCGTCTTCTTCGAGGAAATCGTTCTGCCCGATTGCCGCGGGCCGTACTTCATGCTGGCCCATTCGACCGGCGCTCTGGTGGCACTGCTGGCCGCGCCCACTTTGGCCAACCGGGTGCAGCGCATGGTTCTCAGCGCTCCGTTGCTGGAATTTGCAGGCCAGCCGCTTACGATGCGTGGCACGCTGCGTCTTTCGTCGTTCCTCTACGGGTTGGGGCTCGGCACGATGTATCTGGGGCACGGCAAGCGCGACGAGAACCCGCCTTTTGAAGGCAATGTGCTGACCAGCGATCCGGAGCGCCACGCACGCAACGTCGACATCTACCGGCACTATCCCAAACTGGGCATCGGCGGCCCGACCGTCGCCTGGATCCGCGCGGCATGCCTGGCCAGCGAGCGCGTGCAGGACCCCGACTACATCGCCTCAATCAAGG
>JAHHDT010000006.1:667500-1108809 GCA_019739225.1 Aquamicrobium sp. | reverse complement strand
CGCTTGCGGCGCGAGGACCCGACGAGATCGAAGATGTTCGGCCGCGGTCCGATGAAGGAGACGAGGCTCATCACCAGCTCCTCGCGGATCGGATCGATCGGCGGATTGGTGACCTGCGCGAAGTTCTGCTTGAAATAGGTGTAGAGCAGCTTCGACTTGTCGGACATCGCGGAGATCGGCGTATCAGTGCCCATCGAGCCCACGGCTTCCTGCCCGGTCGTCGCCATCGGCGACATCAGAAGCTTGGTGTCTTCCTGCGTGTAGCCGAAGGCCTGCTGCCGGTCGAGCAGCGACACGTCCTTGCGCAGCGCGCGGGGCTCCACCGGCTTCAGATCTTCGAGGATGAGCTGGGTGTTGGCGAGCCACTGCCGGTAAGGGTGCTTGGTGGCGATCTCCGACTTGATCTCCTCGTCGGAAACGATGCGCCCCTTTTCGAGGTCGATAAGCAGCATGCGGCCGGGCTGCAGCCGCCACTTCTTCACGACCTTCTCCTCGGCCACCGGCAGCGCACCCGCCTCGGATGCCATGATGATGCGGTCGTCGTTGGTGACGACGTAGCGCGCCGGGCGAAGCCCGTTGCGGTCGAGCGTCGCGCCGATCTGGCGCCCATCGGTGAAGGCTACGGCAGCCGGACCGTCCCACGGCTCCATCAGGGCCGCATGGTATTCGTAGAAGGCCTTGCGCTCCTCATCCATGAGCTTGTTGCCTGCCCAGGCCTCGGGGATCAGCATCATCATGGCGTGGGCGAGCGAGTAGCCGCCCTGCGTCAGGAATTCGAGCGCATTGTCGAAGCAGGCGGTATCCGACTGCCCCTCGTAAGAGATCGGCCACAGCTTGGCGATGTCGTTGCCGAACAGTTCGGAATCGACCGAGGCCTGCCGCGCCGCCATCCAGTTGACGTTGCCGCGCAGCGTGTTGATCTCGCCATTGTGGGCGACCATGCGGTAGGGATGCGCAAGCTGCCAGGACGGGAACGTGTTGGTCGAAAACCGCTGGTGAACGAGGACCAGGGCGGATTCGAAACGCGGATCGGCAAGGTCCTTGTAGTAGGCTCCGACCTGGTAGGCCAGGAACATGCCCTTGTAGACGATGGTCCGCGACGACAGCGACACGGTGTAGGGACTGTTGTCGCGCCCGCCCGTCTCCGCATAGATCCGTGCGGAAACGACCTTGCGCAGGATGAAGAGCCGGCGCTCGAACTCGTCCTGGCTTTCGATCGCCGGACTGCGGGCGATGAACACCTGACGGTGGACGGGCTCGGAAGCCGCGATGTCGGGGGCCTTGGACAGCGACGCGTTGTCGACCGGCACGTCGCGGAAGCCCAGCAGCGTCTGGCCTTCCTGGTGGACGACCTCGGCGATGATCTCCTCGGTGCGCTCAACGACAGCCGGATCGCGCGGCATGAAGATGTGACCGACGGCGTAGTGGCCCGGCTCCGGCAGCTCGACACCCTGCGCGGCCATCTCCTCGCGGAAGAACCGGTCGGGAATCTGCACCAGCAGCCCGGCGCCATCGCCCATCAACGGGTCGGCGCCCACCGCGCCACGGTGGGTGAGGTTCTCGAGCATGGCGAGACCGTCGCGCACGATGTCGTGCGACTTCTCGCCCTTCATGTGCGCGATGAAGCCCACGCCGCAGGCATCGTGTTCGTTGCGCGGGTCGTAAAGCCCGCGCGCGGCCGGCAGCCCGAACGTGGAGGCGGTGGTTTTCGCGACGGCCGTTTTGCTCTGCGCGGCCGGCATAGGCACGGTCGTTTCAGATGGCGTCAGGTCCGTCATCGCCTTTTCCTCCAGAGTAGCCCTTTTGGGGCGGTCGGTACGATCCGGCAGGCACATCGGTTGCGCACTTCCGGCATTCTGTCGGCATATCTTGCGAAAGGCCGTCAGGAAGGCCGTGCCGCTTGCGGCTTTGCCTCCCTTGGCGAACGAAGCCGGAGCTGCTCGCGCGGACTCCGGCCCATCCGAAACCGCCCGCATCGAAAACCGGATTTGCGGTCATCATACCCCAAACCCGGCCGTTCAAGCGCGCGTTAAATAAGACAGCAATACTGTCCTAAATTCCATATGCCACAAAGCTTAATCACAGACAAGACGGATGTGCAAAAAATTGCGGCTGGATGCGAAATTTTGTTGCGCCTAGACCGATGTTTGCGACCGTTCCAGTCGACAACCGGTGAAAACCACGCTGATCGGCCCTTCGTTGGGTCCGGCGGCTTCGCCGGTCTGTCCCTTGCCGAACCGGCCCGATCTCGTCCACACTGCCAGCCTCACCCATCATTGTCACCCCGGATCATCTCATGTTCTTTGCCTCCGATAACTGGGCCGGCGTCCATCCCCGAATTGCGGGAAATCTGACGCGGCATTCCGCCGGCTTCGCCTCGGCCTATGGATCGAGCGATCTCGACCGGCAGGTCGAGCAGACCTTCAGCGAAATCTTCGAACGCGAAGTGGCGGTGTTCTTCGTCGCGACCGGCACGGCTGCGAATTCGCTGTCGATGGCCGCCGTCGCAAGGCCCGGCGGCGTCGCGTTCTGCCACCGCGAGGCGCACATGATCGCCGATGAGGGCGGCGCGCCGGAATACCTGACCGGCGGCGGTCGGTTGTGCCCGGTGGATGGGCCGCTGGGTCGGATGGATCCGGCAGCGCTGGAGCACGAGATCGGCCGCTATCCGCCGGAATTCGTTCATGCCGGACAGCCGGCTGCGGTCTCGATCACGCAGACGACGGAAATTGGCACCGTTTATCAGCTTGCAGACATCGCGGCAGTTTCACAGGTCGCACGAAAGCACGGACTGCCGCTGCATATGGACGGCGCGCGCTTCGCCAACGGCCTCGTGGCGCTCGACACGTCGCCCGCGGAAATGACCTGGAAACAGGGCGTCGACATCGTTTCCTTCGGCGGCACCAAGAATGGCTGCTGGTGCGCGGAAGCGGTCGTCTTTCTCGATCCGAAGAAGGCGCAGGCGTTTCCGTTCGTGCGCAAGCGCGCCGCCCAGCTCTTCTCCAAATCGCGGTTCATCGCCGCGCAGTTCGAAGCCTATTTCGAGGACGGCCTATGGCTGGAAACCGCGCGCCACGCGAACGCGATGGCCGCAAGGCTGGCCGATCATATCAGGGCGTCATCGCGCGCGCGGCTTGGATGGGACCCTCAGGCCAACGAAGTGTTTCCGATCATGCCGCTTTCAGTGGTCGAAGTGTTGAAGGCCCAGGGCGCGGCCTTCTACCCTTGGCACGCTCCGCATGGCTTTGCCGGCAAGATCGGCAGCGACGAGACCCTGTGCCGCTTCGTCACCAGCTTCGCCACCAGCGCAGACGAAGTGGACCGTCTGGGCGACCTGATCGCGTAAAGTCGCAAAAAAAGCGGCGCCCGAAGGCGCCGCTTCAATGTCCAACCTGGAAGGACTTATTTCGAAGCCTGGGCCTCGATCTGCTTGGCCTTCGCCGGAGCGGAGGCAATCGCGATCCGGCGCGGCTTCATCTCCTCGGGGATGTTGCGCTTCAGCTCGATGTGCAGAAGGCCGTTCTTGAGCGCGGCACCCTGGACCTCGACGTGGTCGGCAAGCTGGAAGCGGCGCTCGAAGGCGCGCGCGGCGATGCCGCGATGCAGGAACTCCGAGCTCTCGGTCTGCTCCTCGGTCTTCTCGCCCTTCACGGTCAGCACGTTGCGGTGTGCCTCGATCGAAATCTCGTCTTCCGAGAAGCCTGCAACGGCCATCGAGATGCGATAAGCGTCTTCGCCGGTGCGCTCGATGTTGTAGGGCGGGTAGGTCTGGCCGTTATCGGGCTGCGCAAGCGAATCGAGCATCGTGAAGAGGCGATCGAAGCCGACGGTGGAACGATAGAGCGGCGAAAAATCAACATGACGCATGGGTCTGTTCTCCTTTGAGCAACATGTTTGCGTATGGTCATGCAGCGAAGATCCGTTTCGGCATCTCCCACGACCAGTGGCCCCTTTGATTGGCGGCCACGCTCAGGATTTGGGTTTGACGCAGTCCGGTTTCAAGTCCCCGACATGCCGCCTTTGATGAACGCCAGATGAACCGCCCCTTCGGATCGGGTTCAGGCGCCTGCTGCTAGATTTCATCTCGAGACTACGGATCGACGGACGAAAAGACTTCTCCGTCACCGATGCCGACCCGGGTGTATCGTCCCTTCCTCCCGGTTCGTCAGGAGGCCGGAAGCAGTCCACAGTGGGCTCTTCCGGCCTTTCCACGTTCGACGTCGGCGAAACGGCCTGAATCCCTTTGCATTTCATTGAGCCGCTTCCTATCACGGCAGCTATGAACCCGCCGCAGGACGAACAATCCATGCAGGATCTTCTCTACGAGACGCCGGGCAACCCGGTGCCCGCCAATGCGCATGCCGGGTTCATCACCACGTGCGATGGCAAGCGCCTGCGCTATGCGCGTTTTGCAGCCGAAGGCCGCCCGCTCAAGGGCACGGTAGTCATCCAGACTGGGCGCAACGAGTGCATCGAGAAATATTTCGAGACGATCCGCGACCTTTCCGCCCGCGGCCTTGGCGTCGCGATCTTCGACCTGCGCGGCCAGGGCGGCTCGGAACGACTGATCCGCAACCCGCAGCGTGGCTATGTCGACAGCTTCATGGACTATGTGGGTGACGTCGGCGTCTTCTTCGAGGAAATCGTTCTGCCCGATTGCCGCGGGCCGTACTTCATGCTGGCCCATTCGACCGGCGCTCTGGTGGCACTGCTGGCCGCGCCCACTTTGGCCAACCGGGTGCAGCGCATGGTTCTCAGCGCTCCGTTGCTGGAATTTGCAGGCCAGCCGCTTACGATGCGTGGCACGCTGCGTCTTTCGTCGTTCCTCTACGGGTTGGGGCTCGGCACGATGTATCTGGGGCACGGCAAGCGCGACGAGAACCCGCCTTTTGAAGGCAATGTGCTGACCAGCGATCCGGAGCGCCACGCACGCAACGTCGACATCTACCGGCACTATCCCAAACTGGGCATCGGCGGCCCGACCGTCGCCTGGATCCGCGCGGCATGCCTGGCCAGCGAGCGCGTGCAGGACCCCGACTACATCGCCTCAATCAAGGTCCCGACCCTTATCGTTGCCGCCGGTGCGGATCAGGTGGTCGAGACGCCTGCCATCGAACGGTTCACGCAGCTTCTGCGCACAGGATCGCTAGTGACGATCGACGGCGCGCGCCACGAATTGCTGCAGGAAGCGGATGTCTACCGTGAGCAGTTCTTTGCCGCCTTCGACGCGTTCATTCCCGGCAGCGAACCAGGCTGACGCACTCGCGAAAACCACCCGGTCCGCAGGCTATGCGTTGAGCATCTCGAGTGCGGCTGAGTGAAGCTCTGGCGTTGCGGCGGCTACAATGTCGCCGGCCTTTTCGGCCGGACCACCGTCCCAGCGGGTGATGACGCCGCCTGCCCGCTCGATGATCGGCACCAGGGCCACGATGTCGTAAGGCTGCAGTCCCGTCTCCACCACCAGATCCACATTGCCCGCCGCCAGCATGGCATAGGCATAGCAATCGGTGCCGTATCGCGCGAGCCGCACGCAACCTTCAAGCCGGTCGTACGACGCGCGCATGGCGCCGGCGAACAGCGCCGGCGTCGTGGTGCACATAGTGGCCTCGGCGATCGCGCGCGTGCCGCGCGTCGCGAGCCGCCGCGCGCCGCCCGGCCCGTCATAATGCGACGCTTCGCCATCCGCCCAGAACAGTTCGCCGGTGAAGGGCTGGGACATCATGCCCGCCACCGCGTCGCCGCCATCGGTCAGCCCGACCAGCGTGCCCCACAACGGCAGGCCCGATATGAATGCGCGCGTTCCGTCGATCGGATCGATGACCCAGACATGACGGCTATCGGTGTTTTCCGCGCCGAACTCCTCGCCGAGGATGCCATGATCCGGGAAGGTGCTGCGGATCAGCGAGCGTATCGCCTTTTCAGCTTCGCGGTCGGCTTCCGTCACCGGATCGAAGCCGGAAGCTAGCTTGTTGGAAACGAGCCCGGCCTGGCGAAAACGCGGCAATGTCTGCGCTGCTGCAGCCGCTGCGATGCGCCGCATGAACTCCGCCTCTATCATAAAATCCGTCTCCTCTGGGGCCGCCGGCCGCGCCGTCGCCTAGTTTTTGCACAGCCCTTACCGGCCGCTTGACATTTGTGCAACGCAGCATAAACTCGATTTTGGACAGGGCGACCTGTCTATGCCCTCCTTGGGCGTTTCCTCCCTAGACTTCGACCGCGTCGTGCAAACGGTGCGGTCTTTTTTTAGGTTGGATTGTGTCGGCTATTCCGCCGCGAGCGGCAGGCTGCTGAAGCAATGGTCCGACAGCGCCATAATGTCGGCGGCGAAACGGGTCAAGTCGTTGGCCAGCGCCGCGAACCCTCTGGTCTTCTGCAGCGTCCGCTCGTCCATGTAGAGGCCGCGGTTGACCTCGATCTGCAGCGCGTGCAACCCCCGCGGCGGCCGGCCGTAATGCTCGGTGATGAAGCCGCCCGCATAAGGCTTGTTATGGGCAACGCTGTAACCCATGCCGGCAAGGATGGCGATCGCAGCTTCCGACAGGGCCGGCGCGCACGCGACGCCGAAGCGGTCTCCGACGATGAAATCCGGCTTCATGCCGGTATCGCCGAGGCGGATGCTTGCCGGCATCGAGTGGCAGTCGATCAGAACGGCGTAACCGAACTTCGCATGGGTGCGCGTCAGGAGCCGCTTCAACTCCTCATGATAGGGGCGGTAGACGGTTTCGATTCGCATGAGGGCTTCGGAAAGCGGCAGCTTTCCAGCGTAGATCTCCTGCCCCTCGCCCACGAGCCGCGGCACCGTGCCGAGCCCGCCGGCCACCCGCGCCGAGCGCGCATTGACATGCGCGGGCAGCGCGTCGGCAAACATGCGCGGGTCCAGTTCCCATGGCTCGCGGTTGGCGTCGAGATAGGCACGCGGAAAATTGGCGGCAAGCATCGGCGCGCCCAGCGTCACGGCGCCAGCAAAAAGCTCGTCGACGTAACAGTCCTCCGAACGGCGGATGGCGACCGCATCGAGCTTGCTCATCGCCAGGAAGCGGGCCGGATACTTGCTGCCGCTGTGCGGTGAATTGAACACGAAAGGCACGCGCTGCTGCGCGGCGCGTCTGACCACGAAAGGCGGTGTTCCGGCGAAATCTCCTGCTGGCGTCATGGAACTCCCGAAAATCTGCCTCAGGTCGACCCCTTCATCCAAACGTGCCACTTGCGGCGCGGCCTGTCCAGCCTGACGCAACGTCGCCAACGTCTTGAAAACGACCGTTTTGCGGGCCTGCATACACCCTTCCATTCACTTGATCTTTACTCCCGCGCGGGCATATACGCGAAATGGTTAATGCGTCCGCGAGCCGGCGGGCGTACTGCGACTGATTCGGACGGGAACCCATGACAAGAATTCTCCTGGCGGAAGATGACGACGATATGCGCCGCTTTCTCGTGAAGGCTCTGGAACGGGCCGGCTACGACGTGAGCGATTTCGACAACGGCGCAAGTGCCTATGAGCGGCTGCGCGAGGAGCCGTTCTCGCTACTACTGACCGACATCGTCATGCCGGAGATGGACGGCATCGAGCTCGCCCGGCGCGCCACGGAGATCGACCCCGACCTCAAGGTCATGTTCATCACCGGTTTCGCCGCCGTCGCGCTCAACCCCGATTCCAGGGCACCGCGCGACGCCAAGGTGCTGTCGAAACCGTTCCACCTGCGCGACCTCGTCAACGAGGTCGAGAAGATGCTCCAGGCCGCCTGAAGCGCCACCGATACGCCGTCGCCGCCGAGCACGACGGAGTGGACAATATCGCGCATTCTCGAGCGCTGAAACTTCGTGTTTCGGCTATTGACGCAGGCTCCGGCCTGTGGTGTATGCGCGGCTCGGATGGGCGTGTAGCTCAGCGGGAGAGCACTACGTTGACATCGTAGGGGTCACAGGTTCAATCCCTGTCACGCCCACCATCCAGTCCCTCATTTATCGACCGTTTGCACGGCACCGTCACACGTGCCAGCCTGAAGATGGTGTGTCGCACCATATCTGATTTCTGGCTCGCCGGGACAACAGATCGTTCGGTGACTTCGGCTTGCGCCGCAACGGCACATCAGAGCTCTATTGTTGACAACAACCACTTTCCACCAGTCCATTTGGGTTATCTTGTCTAGGCAGTAGTTACCAAGGCATAATTGAGCGGCATTCCAAATGGAGTGATTGACTTTGACGGCCGGGGGCTTTCATCGACTGGCTTTTGCAGAGGCTGGCCCGAATGAAACGGGCAAGCTCCTGGAAGCTCTTGAACCAAGCATTCGCTTTTTCATGGATCGGCACAATGATGAGCGAATGGCGTTTGACTTTTCGCTGCGTGTGATGCCCGACGCATATGTCAGCTTCCAATGGATGCTAGGCATGACCAATTCGCGTCAAAAATCCCATGCCGTGCTGGACGGAAATGACGATCTGTGCCTGCTAATTCATCGCGGCGGACAACCCATCCAAATGCGCCTGCCCGACCGCCGCCATGGACAGGATGAAGTTGTTTTAGGCCCGGGAAAGCCACATCTCAGGTGTAATCAGGAAAGGTACAAAGCCTGGTCGCTGGGGAGTAACAGTCAGGTCATCTGCGTCTCCCGTGCACATGTCGCTCATGCCATTAGCGACCTCGATCACGCCCTGTATCGTGGCGTGCCGCAGTCTGCTGCGCTTGATCTCCTTTGCAGCTATGCCAAGACACTGGCCAGTGATATCGGCCCGCTCGACAGCGGGACGCTTCTCCAAGCCAGGAAAACGCTGACAGATCTCTTCATTCTGGCGCTCGGGCCAACCCAAGATGCTGCGGAGACGACGAAGGACAGCGCGCGGGCGGCAAAGCTTGCCCGTATCAAGGCGGACATCGAGGCCAATCTTGCGCATCCGGAATTGAGCCTGGGCTGGATATCCGGCAGGCACGGCCTTTCACCGCGCGCGATCCGCGACCTGTTCTACGCAGCCGGTACGAATTTTACAGATCATGTGCTCGCGCAAAGGTTGGAGCGGGCCCATGGGTTGCTTTCCGCCCCGACCCTGGGTCATCGCAGCATTACGGCAATCGCCTATGAATGCGGCTTTGGCGATCTGTCCTGGTTCAATCAGGCATTTCGCCGTCGCTATGCGATGACACCGTCGGACTTACGCGCGTCGGGGCTGGCGGAACCTTCCGTCTGAAATCTCTGATAGCGGCTCTCACCCCTGCCGCATCCCCCAAGTCTGAATATTCGCGACGCACTATTCCTCATGCGGCAAGGGACGCGATGAGGATCGATACTGATGATAGGTGTAACTCTACTCGCCTCGCGGGTCGTCGTAAAAAAATGCCTGACGCTCGCAACCCTTTCCTTCAGCCTTGCCGCCGCGGTCGCGACGTCGGCGCTTGCGGATAAGCCGATATTTCAAGATATCGCGATCGGAGGCGGCATGGATGCCGCGACGATATTTGTCGAACAGCAAGACGGTATGTGGACGCGGATCACCGACCATCCGCGCACGATTCCCTTCAACATCACGATCGCAATGTCCCGCGGCTACATCCAGTTCTATCGCATCGGGCGCGCGCTTGACCAAAACGCTGTCGTCGGCTTCGCCTCCACCTATAGCGGACTGACTACGGGTTACGCGGGAACAGCCAATTTCATCTCGACCTCCATCAACTCATTGACGTCGGTAAGCGGCCCGGTGAACATCCCCATCGATGGGTATACGAGGCTGGATCACAGAGACGAACGGGCGATCGTCAACGGCTGCAATTCCAGATGGACCGAAACGGAGAGCGGCCACAGCTTCCGGTATTCGCTGCCGCTGGCCATGCATGCCGACGCCAGGGAGCATCGGCGCAAGCGCTTTCCCTACTACCTGAATGAGTATGAAGGATATGGGGATTTCGCCCGTGCGATCGCCACCGGCTTCGTCGGCCTCAAGGTGGAGTGCCTCGGCACCGATACAAAGCCATCGCGTCCGGACTCGAAGCCACCGAGCAGTTCAGATGGCGAGCCACGCTCCGCTGGCGAAGACCCGGCAGACAGGAGCGGACCGATCGAGGTCAAGATGGATCTCGATATAGCGGGCGGCAATGCGTGTCCGCGCAATGCCAAAATCACGACGCGGATCGTCTACGATCACCCGAAGACCGCCAAGTTCGATATCGTTCGCAACGGCAAGATACTCAAAACGGTTGAAATCGAGGCCCGGCGCGAAGCGCTGTCGGACGGCTCCACGCAATGGGTCGTCGACAGGATCGACAATGTGGACGCCAAGGCGGGCCAGAACCAGTTTCGGATCGTTGTCAAAGGCGGCGGCAGGAGCGGCATGAAGGTCGCCAATGTCGAATGCGCGCCATTTCAGATCCTTTTCTCGAACCTGGCATACAATGTCGCCAATGGCGGAACATGCCCCAAACAAGTCTGGGAGACGGCAACATTTTCGGCAACGGGGCCCGGCGAAGCGACCATGCAGCTTGTCCAGGAAAACGGCTCTGTTTTTTATGAGAAGAAGCTGACGGCAATCCTCAAAAATGGGGAGTACAGGCTTGTCAATCAGCGCGTTCTCTCGATTGATCGGGATACAGACGAAAAGTTTCGCGCCCAGATAAAGGGGCAGTCCGGCGTCCATAGCAAATGGGCGCAGTTGAAGGTGAGCTGCCCAAAGCGCACCAGTCCAAAGCCCGAAAACAAGAAAGAAGGTCCCAAAAAACTCGATACGAAACCGAAAACCAGCCATTCTACCGGCACTAAGGCGCCCCGCGCCAACCCGAGGCCGCAGAAAAAAGCAGAGCCTGCCCGCACCAATCCAGTGTCGAAAAAGCCGCAGATAGTCTGCAAAGGCGGCAAAATATTCAACGGGAGCTGCCAGTGCGGCAGCAGCAAAACCCGCAGGAAGATCGGCGAACGGCAGTATCAGTGCATCGCAGTCGCCAAACCGCCGGCAAAGAACAAAGCGGTTCGGTCCAACCCGATGCCAAGGGACAAGGCTGCCCGTGCCAACCCGGCGTCGAAGAAGCAGAGCCTGATTTGCAAGGGCGGCGAGGTTCGCGGCGGCAGGTGCCACTGCGGCAAGAAGAAAGTCGCCAAGAAGCTGAGCAATCGCCAGTTCGCTTGTGTGGCACGGCGAGGATAGGGCACAGACCCGGCCGTTGCCCATGTGCTGGTAGAGTTCTTGCCTTGAGCAGCGGTGGTGGGGGCCTTGGCGGCCCCACAGACTGACATTTTGGCCGCTGGTCACACCATGGTCACAGCGAAGGACCGTATGCGGCTACGATCCGCAGGCTTTGAGACGGATGCCAGCGCCATCACCACCGGACGAAATGAAGAGGGCCCGGTTGGATCAACCGGGCCTTTCATCATACTCCGAAACAGGAACTATCCGCGCTCGGCCGACGTATCGATCTTCGAGAAGATTTCCTCATGCAGCAGGCGCTGGAATGTCTCGCGGTCGCTGCCATTCTCTTCTAGAAGCTTGCGCCATTTGTCAGTCAGTTCGGTGATTGCATTGGCTATGGCTTCGGGATCCTTCACCCCCAGCGTTTTGCCTTTCTCGAGGACCGTCGGAAGGTAGGTGCTCTTGAAGTCCTCGATCTTGGCCGCGAACTCTGGTGCTGCATTGTAGAACTTCGTGCCCGACTTCGTGTAGGCCTCGATCACATCCTCATCTTCTTTGATGTAGTTGAAGATGGCGCTGGTCACCATCGCAGCGAGGTTGTCACGTATCGCATCGCGCTCCTCGACGGTCAGTTCATTCCACTTGTCGAACCGCAAATTGAAGGTCGACGCGCCGAGGAACCCGCCAAGGGGATCCAGAATGACGAACTTGGCGGCTTCGCCATAAGAGCGCGCCTTCTGGGCCGCGATCGAATGGAGTGCGCAATCTATGACGCCGCGATCGAGGGCCTCGTATGCCTCGTCGGGGCTCACATTGACAGGAGCCGCATTCAACGCCCTGGCGAGATCGGCGTAAGCAGCAATGCCGCGAACGCGTTTGCCGCTGAAATCGGCCAGTGTCGAGAGCTCGGAACGGCAATGATAGACATAAGGCGTCAGTGCGTAAGTGGCGAGAAACTGGGTGTTGAATTTCGCGTACTCTTCCACGCACTCCGGGCATTTGAACAGTACGAGCTCGTTCAGCACGCCAGTCATGACCAGAGGCTCGTCGTTCCAAAGGCTGAACTCGGCGATAAAATTGTCGACCGGCATTTCGGAAGGGATGTATGAGCCAACGAAGTAGCCAGCATCGGCCAAGCCGTCGCGTACCCCTCCCGGTATATCGCGACCCGAAAGTAGCGCCCCGCCCACATGGCTCTCAAACGTGACGCTGCCACCCGTCTGTTCGGTAACGGCTGCGAAGTACTCCTGCATGACCGGATTGGTTATGTGCTGCGGACTCAGATAGCTCGCATATACGATCTTCTTGGTGTCGGCGGCTGCAGCGGTCGCCGCAATCGTTGCGCCAAGTGACAGTGCCAGTAACAGCTTTTTCATTTCTACCTCCCGTTAGAATATCCAAGACAAAGATTGCTATTGTACGAGATTGGGGATCAGGAGAGCGATGATCGGGAAGGAGATCAGCAGGGCGAGAGTTACGAGGTCGGCCGCGATGAACCAGCTAACACCCTTGAATATCTTCTCCAAAGAAACCCGATCGCCGACCACGGATTTGATAACGAAGCAGTTGAGACCGACCGGGGGCGTGACTAGCCCGATCTCCAGGTATTTGATCAGGATCACCCCGAACCAGATCATGTCCATGTCCATCGAATGGAGCACCGGAATCATGATCGGGAGCGTCAAAAGCATGATGCCCATGGCGTCGAGGAACATCCCCAGAACGATGTAGATGACCGATATGCCGATGATGAACAGAAGTGGATCGACAGCCATCGCCTGGACAACATCCGAGATGTAAAAGGGCAGCCCGTTGATCGCCATGAAGCGCGCCAGCAGGAAGCCCCCCATAGCGATGAACATGATGCTTGCAGTGCCCTTCAAGGCGTCAAGCAGCGAACTTAGGAGAACCTTCCACGTCAGGCGTCGCTGCGCGGCCGCAATCACGAGGGCAAAGGCTGCACCGGCCGCCGCGGACTCCGTCGCCGTGAAAACGCCCGAGTACATTCCCCCGATCACGGCAAGGACCAGCAGGGGCAGCGGCCACACTTCCAGCAGCACCGCCATGCGATCGCGCCAAGTGAAGCGCTCTTCAATGGAAACCGGTGCTAGATTGGGGTTCAGCGAGCAACGCACAACGATCAGAAGGACGAACATGCCGGCAGAAAGGAGCCCAGGCAGAACGCCCGCCAGAAGAGCCTTGCTCACCGAAACTTCCGCGAAGATCGCGTAGAAAACCATGAGAATGCTGGGCGGGATGAGAGAACCGAGCGTCCCTGCTATCGCCACGGAACCTGTCGCGAGACCCGGATCGTATCGATATTTCAGCATCTCGGGTATCGCAATGCGGCCCATGGCAGCCGATGTCGCCACGCTCGATCCGGAAGCGGCGGAAAAGCCGGCGCAGGCCATCGTGCTGGCAACTGCCAAGCCGCCCGGAAGGCGGATCAACCAGACGCGCGCGGCCTTGTAGAGACTGTTGGTCAGACCGGCATGGTAGGCGACCGTTCCCATCAACAGGAACATCGGGATCGCCGACAGTGACCAGTGCGCGATGAAATTATAGGGCTGTTCTGCCAGAACTGCGAAGGCGGCAACAGGACCACGTATCAACCCAATTCCTATGACTGCGACGCCTGCGAGCGCAAGAGCGATGGGCATGCGAAGAGCAATCAAAAGCAGCAGTACGACAATGCCGCCCGCGCCAATTGCGATGGAAGACATTGTCAATGCTTCTCCGATGTAGTGATTTCTTCCAGGCCGAACAGCTTATCCAGCCAGATTGCCTGCTCGGCGCGCTGCCGGTCGGCTTCCTCGACGCTTCTGCGGCCGAATGCCGTAAGCAGGTCGTCGATAGCTTCCGTCAATGCAGCGACCGCAAGCAAGCCGAGTCCCACGACAAGAAACCAGCGAGTAGGCCATGTGGGCAGGATGATCGTGCCTATGGCGAACTCGCCGACCCTGGTCATGGCCAGAGCCTTCCAGGTTGCCGCATAGGTAAAATATGCCGCTCCTACTGCCAGGATGAGACCAATGAAGCCATCGATCGTGTAGTTGGTCCGGCGCGACAGCGCGCCGGTGAAAAGTTCCACGATAACGTGGCCACGGGCGATCTGGATGTATGCCAGCGGCAAAAAGGTGACGGCCACCATGTAGTAGAACGATGCGAATTCCATCGTGCCCGGCACACCCGACGAGAAGAACGTCCGGAGCAATCCGTCGGCTACGATGTGGACCATCATGAGCAAGATTGCGACGGCTCCCAGCAGCGTTATCGCAATGCTGAGAAAGCCGACGAAGCGCTTCGTCGCGATCATCAATTTCCTCCCAAGTCGTCTGCCACCATCATACGAAAGTTGGCACGAAGACGAGTGCAAGTATCGGGAAACCGTTCTCTGTGTCAACAAAAATTAGCATTTTATAACCAAATTGCACCCATATCATGGGTGCAATTTTTGGCTTGGCCCGGATTTGTGACGGCCGCAATCCAGGCTCCCTCAAAGGGCCCTTATTTTTTCGGATATGTTGAGCTCGGCTGCGCGATCCAGAACAGCCCGCAGATCATGCTCGCCCGCGTCGTTGAGGAGTTGGTTCAGCGCTGACACCAGATTGGTCCGTTGCGAGGCCAGCCTGCGCGCAAGTGCAGCGGCAGCATCCCGAGGGTTTCCTGGACATGATGCCGTTATGATCCCCATCGCCACGGCCTCGTTGGTGGAGAATCGGGAAGACGAGAGGAGCAGTGCACGCGCGCGGTGATGCCCGACACATTTGACCAAAAGTGGCGCGACGAGGGCCGGGAGAATGCCCGACGCCATTTCAGGATAGCCGAATTGGGTCTTTTCCGCCGCAAGTACCACCGTGCTCGCGGTCACGAGACCGCAACCCGCCCCAAGCGCATGCCCATGTACCGCTGTAATCACGGGCACCCTGGCCTCGGCGAGCGAGAGGAAAACGCGCCTGAGACCCTCGACGTGTCGACGTATTTCCGCTTCCGTGCTGATCCGGGAAAGAGCGTCCCTGTCCGCACCCGCGCAGAAAGACCGGCCAGCCCCGCTCAGTACAACAGCTCCGACCGCCGATGAGGGCTTCTCAATCTCGCTCAACGCATCGCCAAACTGCTCAAGCAGGTCTGCATCGAGTGCGTTCAGCTTGTTAGGCCGGTTCAGTTCGATCGACAGGACGCCGTCAGATATTTCCGTCCGGACTGCGTCCATGCCGACCTCGTTCAGTTCTGCGTTGCCGGCAGGGCGCAAACATCCTTCGAGCAGGCTTCACCGGCTGCATTCCTGCCAGCGATCCTGCCGCCGATGATACATTCGGCCAGATTGCCACCACTCATGTAAAGATGCCCGAACAGACTCCCGAGTTCCCCCGCAGCATAAAGGCCACGGATCGGCTCACCGAACGGGTCCACGACGCGCTGTTCGATATCGTGTCGTGGCCCGCCTTGCGTGTTGATCACCACCGGGTAGACGCGGCCGAAATAGTAGGGAGCCGTATCAATGGGTATCATGGTCTCGGCGAGGCGACCGAAGTCGCGATCGTCACCGGCCGCAACTGCTGCATTCCAACTGTCGAGGGTGCGGCGCAATTCGGCAGCATCTGTGCCCATCTTGTCGGCCAGTTCCTCGATCGTATCGGCACGCTCGAAGATTCCGTTCTCGACCTCGGCGAGGTTGTCAGCACTCCAGACATACCGCGGATGAGGATCGTTATGGACCGCGCGGCCCATCGGATACTTCTTTCGCCCGTTCTCATCGAAGATCATGTAGGCCGGGTTGCGCGCGAATTTCTGTGTGAGGAAATCGAACGCGTCGAACGGCCTCACGCCCGCATCGCCCGGATATGGCGGATATTCGTTCATGAACCGGCGGCCGCCCTGGTCCACGACAATCCATGCTATTTCTGCAAGACGCTTGTCGCCGAGCTTGCGCTGGCTGGGCTCGACCCCAAGCATGGAGACTTCATCCACCCGCCCTGGCGTCCACATCGGTATGGCTTTCAGGAAAAGCCCGAAGGGGTAGCTGTCCGAGGGATGCTTCAGTCCATAGGGGCCGTGATAGTGCCACATATGCCATAGGTCAGCCCCAACGGCCTGTGCCATCCGAATGCCATCACCGGTATTGCCTCGGAAAGAAGCGGTCAGAATTGGGTCCGCTTGCAGGTACTGACGCTGCATTTCGTGATCGGCCTCGAAGCCGCCGCATGTCAGGATCACTCCGCCTCTCGCACCGATGCGTCGCTCCTTGCCATCGATATTGGCCAGCAGGCCGCTGACCCGGCCCTGATCGTCGCGCAACAGCCGGCTCACTGGCGCATTCATGCGCACCTCCACGCCTGCCCGGTTCACATGCATCTCAAGCAGACTAAAGAGCCGCGTCCCGTTACTGATCGACGACATCGCATGGTAGCTTCCGCCACCTTCCAGCGCAGGAACGCGCGTCACTTCGCAATAGCCAAGGGATTCGAAGCCCGGCAGAGGGTAGTTCCCGAGGACCTTTGCGGTCGAAACCTCAGCATTGCAGAAGGTCCCGATCGCCTTGATGTAGTCGGCAACCTCGGCCATTCCGTCTGCAAGCACGCGCAGCAACTCGTCAGGCGTGCGCCCCCCGCATGTCGCCTTCAGATAATCGAATGCCTGGTCCGCATTATCCGTAATACGGATGCCCCCGGCCGATGCGATCGACAATCCGCCCGGGAAAGGCATCTTTTCCAGCAGCAGGGTGCGGGCGCCGGCCTCTGCTGACGCTGCCGCAGCGGCCGCTCCTGCAGCGCCGTACCCCACCACGATGACATCGAACAGTTCATCCCATACGGGGCCAGTTGCCGGAGCTTCGGTAGCCGGAAAATCGCGCGGTGCG
This sequence comes from Aquamicrobium sp., assembly GCA_019739225.1. Taxonomy (GTDB): domain Bacteria; phylum Pseudomonadota; class Alphaproteobacteria; order Rhizobiales; family Rhizobiaceae; genus Aerobium. The sequence continues at coordinate 1,091,837 of JAHHDT010000006.1, read as the reverse complement.
GTCACGGATCCACCCTTTGGACGAAACCGGCCTGCAGGGAGGCGGCAGTTCTTTCAAGGACATCCAGAATGAGTTGCCTCGTCTCCGCGGGATGAATGATGTCGTCGATCAAACCGGCCTCGGCCGCACGATATCCCGCTGCTTGCGCTCGGGCGCGCTCGAGATATTCTTCTCGCGTCGCGGCCGGGTCGTCGGACGCTTCGATTTCGCGGCCGTGAACAAGCTCCACGCCTGCGGCGGTTCCCATCACGTCAAATTCCGATCCGGGCCAGCCGACGATGGCATCCGGGCCCATCGTCTTGCCGCCCATTGCCAGATACGCCAGCCCTATCGCCTTCCTGATTACGATCGTGACCTTGGGCACTTGGGCGGCGATGACGCTGTTCAGCAGGCGCGAGGCAAGCGAGACCATCCTCTGCTTCTCGATTTCCGGACCGACAATGAAACCCGGACAATCGCTAAGAAAGATAAGCGGGATATGAAACGCGTTACAGATGTCGACGAACTTCCGCGCCTTGCGAGCGGCTTTGTCATCGAGCGCGCCTGCGGATTTCATGGGGTTGTTCCCCAGGATACCGACGCTGCGGCCATCAATGCGGGCCCATGTCGTGATCAGGCTTGGTCCGTAAGTTTGACGGTAATGACACAGTTCGCCGCCGTCGACGATAAGCTTGATCAACCTCTCCATCGAATAGGCGCGGCGCCCGTTCTCAGGGACGAGCCGGACTATCTCCGCTCTGCCCTCCTCGGTGTCGATGGCCGCAGCCTTGGCGGCGATCCGCGCAGGCAGTTGGTCGCAGTTGTCCGGCAAGTAAGACAGGAACTGCCGAATTGCGCGAAGGCAGGCTTCATCGTTCTCGCCAACATGATCGACCTGCCCCGTCATCTTCGCCGACATGTCGGCGCCGCCGATCTCGTCCGGCGTTACATCCTGTCCGACGCCTATCCGCACAACTTTTGGACCCGACATTCCCACGAAGCCGGTGCCCTTCACCATGGTCACAAAATCGGACTGCATTGCCGTGAATGAAGGTCCCCCAAAACAACCGCCCATGACCGCGGCAATCTGCGGTACCCGCCCAGACATTCGGAAATGCTCGCGGAACCGGTTTCCGGCAGCAGCCGCAATCGCCCCGTTGCTTTCCTGGAAACGGCCGGCCCCTGCTTCCATCAGCGCAATGAAGGGCGCCTTGTGCCGCAATGCCAATTCGCGGATGCGTGCAGTCTTTGCTTCGGCGACTCGCCCGCGCGTACCCCCCAGGACTGTAGCGTCCTCGGACGTTACATAGACGAGGCGACCGTCGATACGGCCATGGCCCGCAACCAACCCGTCCGCCGGCGTGCGTTCAGCCAGTTCAGGATGCTGGCTCCGCGCCAGAATGCCAATCTCAACGAAGCTGCCCGGATCAAGCAGCTGATCCAGTCTCGCCCGAGCGTCGAGTTTGCCGGCTGCTGCCAGCTTCGCCCTCCCCTTCTCGGACCCCATCTGCAACGCGCGTTGCCGCCGGGCTTCAAGTTCCGAAATCGTCTCGTCTTCCATCCAGGGTCCCTCGGCTCACGGTGCACAGCACCGCAGCACATCGATGACGTGCTTTTGGCGGCTGTTCTTCTAGGCGGCGCCCATGGGAACACCATCTTCCGGCAGGCCGCCCAAACCGGCGTAGCCGCTCCGGAAATAAAGCAAAGGGTCGGTCTCGCCTTCGCAACGCGTTGCAACAACCTGCCCGACAAAGATCATGTGCGTGCCGGCGGTCACAGCCTGTTCAACCTCACAGTCGAAATTAATGAGCGCTCCATCGATCGCCGGCGCGCCCGTGGAAAGGCTCGTCCATCCCAGCCCGTCAAAACGGCATTTGGACTCGACGTTCAGAAAGTTGCGCGCCAACGCATGCTGGTTGGCCCGAAGCGCGTTGACGCAAAAGCGACCAGAACCCGTTATGGCCTCGTAGAGGCTCGCACTTCTATTGATGCAGACAAGCAGGAGCGGCGGCTCGGCACTCACCGAACAAACGGCGGTCGCCAAAAGACCTCTTGGCTCCCCATCCTGAAGGCTGGAGACGATGTTTACTGCGGCCGCCAGGTGACGCATGCCGAATCTGAAATCATCGGAACTTACATGCATCGCATTCACTCGCCTCCCTGCTATTTCCTGCCTGCGAACCTGTGAAGGAGACGCTTACAGTCGATAATTGATACATTATTTATTGACACAATGATGGTTTCAATTCAAGAAGAAAGTGACATCAATTTGGTTCGGACACAGGGCGCGCGTCATGGATTTTCAGCTAAGCGAAAGACAGGTGGAACTGACGACAGCGGGCCGTGAGATATACGAACGGCACCTTCGGCCCATGCTGGACGGCCCCTCAGGACCAGAGAAAACCCGCGCGCTTCGGCTCGCCATGGCTGAGCACGGTTTGCTTGGCCTGAACCTGCCCGAGAAACAGGGTGGCCTTGGTCTGCCGCTTCTCGATACTCTTCTCGTGACCCAGACGATGCAGCATTGTCATTCGTCGCTGGGCGGCATTGCGCATCGCAGTTCAACTGGCGCGGTCGGTGCGATCGCAGAGTACGGCACCGAGGATCAACAAGAGCGTTTCGTCAGGCCATTGTGCGAAGGCAAGATCGGCATCTCGATCGGCATTACCGAGCCCGAAGCAGGATCTGCCGCGACCGCCATGAAGACGCGTGCGCGTATAGAAGGTGATGAGGTCGTCCTCAACGGACGCAAGCAGTTCGTCAGTGCAGTCAACGTCAACCACTACACGCTCGTCTATTGCCGCTTCGGCACGACCGGCAAGGCATCCGACATCGGCGCGGTTATCGTCCCGCACGACGCCCCCGGCTTCAGCCATTCCAGCGGCACGGTCAACATGGCAGACGAGTTGCTTTTCGAACTCTATTTCGACGACTGCCGCGTTCCGCTTTCCAACGTTCTCATCGACGGTGGCGCGTTCGGCAAACTGATCAGCGTCTACAACGCGGAACGCCTGGGCAGCATCTCGCGCATGGTCGGTTCGGCTGAAGCCGCATATGACTATGCGCTTGCCTATTCCAAGGAGCGCAAGCAGTTCAATCGCGAGCTGAGCGATTTCCAGGGCATTCAATGGATGCTCGCGGAAATGCGGGTGAAGCTGGATGCGGCGAAACTGCTGCTATATCGCGCAGCAGCCAACGCATCGGCGAACGGGCTGCCAAATCCGACCGAAACGTCGATCGCGAAAGTCTTCGTCTCGCAGGCGGCCAAGCAGATCTGCGACGACGCGATCCAGATCCTCGGCGCCAATGGTTACACCAAAGAATACCCGCTCGTTCATCGCTACGCTGAGGTTCGCGGTGGCTCGATCTACGGCGGAAGCCTGCAGATCCATAAAAACATGATTGCATCCGCGATCCTGGAGCGCCCGATCAGCCAATGGAAGCGGGACTGATGACCGATCCCCATCCTATAGACCGGAGCCTTATCGGCACGATGAGCGATCCCTTCGACATCGAGGTGGAACGCGGCGCGATCATCAAATTCGCGAAGGCGATCGGGGACGACAATCCGCTCTATCACGACGTTGCCCACGCCCGCGCCCATGGCTGGCGCGATGTCATCGCGCCCCCGACATTCGCCGTGAGCTTCCTGCCGCCGAGGGAGCCGCCGTGGTGGTCGAGCATCGATCGCAAGCGGATACTGGCTGGCGAACAGAGCTTTAGCTATGTGCGGCCGATCATGGCCGGCGACGGCCTCACCTGCCGGGTGCATTTCATCGAAGTAACCGAGAAGACCGGCCGCTCCGGCAAGATGGAATTCATCGTTCAGGAAAATCGCGGCGTCGACCGCGAAAACGGCGAACTCGTCTTCAGCCATCGCCGTGTCGCCGTCTATCGCGCACCCGACAATCGGCTTCCGGGGAGCTGACGAGGATCGCCGATGGAACCTGCGATACTTAAACGCCTGCTAGAAAGCCCGGAAGGCCGCTACTGTCGCCGGAGTTGGGCCCTCCTCGACATTCGTGAGGCCGGCGAAGCCCATTTGGGGCACATCCCCACGGCAACCGCTCTTCCACGGCGAATGATCGAGTATCGCATCAGGTCGATCATTCCAGATTTGGCGACGCGGATGATTGTCTACGATGCCGGCAGGCTCAATGACGGCAGGTCAGACCGACGCGCCTCACTTGCTGCGAGAACGCTGGCCTGTTTCGGCTACACCGACATCGAAATCCTCAAGGGCGGGCTTTCTGCATGGCAGGCAGCGCAAGGCGCGATAGCGACGGGAGCGAACGTCCCTTCGAAGCTCTTCGGCGAGAAGGTACTCGAGGAAGACCGGATTCCTGCAATCACGGCTCAGGAACTCTCCGAACTTCTAGCCAATCAAAAGAATATCGCGATCCGCGATGTGCGAACGGTAGACGAATTTGTCCACCATCATCTGCCCGGAGCCGTTTCCACACCTGGCTTCGATCTCGCAGCTTCCCTTGGCCGGCTGTCCAACGATCATGATCTCGTTGTGATCAATTGCGCGGGCCGCACACGTTCCATCATCGCCACCGCCACCGCCAGACATCTCGGCATAGACAATGTCCGGGCTCTGGAAAACGGGACGATGGGCTGGCGTCTGGCCGGAGAAAAGACCCGGTCCGGCGCTTCCGAGCTCGCTGTAGACACTGCCGCCGCGGATCAGAACGACCCGGTGATGCTGGAAAAGGCTCGCTACCTGGCACAGTCTGTCGGGCTGAGGATGATCGAGCCGGATCAACTCGCCCTGCTCCTCGATGATCCCGCCCGCCGTCCGGTGATCATCGACCTGCGGCCGCTTTCCCAGTTCAGTGGCGGCCATCTTCCGCAGGCAATCGCCCTGCCCGGTGGACAGGCCATCCAACGAACCGACGAGTTTCTCACCACGCCAGGACGACCCGTCGTGCTTTGTGACGCGGGTGAACTCCGTGCGCAGCTGGCGGGATATTGGTTGAAGCGCATGGGTTTTGAGAGCGTGAGCGTGCTTGCCGGAGGTTTCGAGCGCTGGAGCCAGGCTGGCCACCCGGTGGCGACAGGTCGCCATGAGCGGCCATTCATCCCCAACGAGGCATCACTGAGGCAGGCCGTTGAATTTGTCGAACCAGCCGAGGTCGCCGCTGGATATGGTGCAGATGACGGTGACCAGATACCGGCCATTCTGGATGTGCGGACAAGCCGCGACTATCGCTCGGGGCACGCTCCCGGCTCGATCTGGACTCCTCGCGGATGGCTCGAAGATGCGGTCAGCGATTATCCTGCGTCAAAGACGTTGATCGTAGTTGGCCAGAACGACGCGCAGGCGCTGCTCGCCGCTTCCCAGTTGATCGATGAGGGCTATCGTCAGGTGGCGGTCATGAAGGGCGGACTAGCTCGTTGGCGCGAAGCGGGGCTCCCGGTGGAAACCGGGCTCCCTGCGAATGCCGAACGCTATCTCCCCGACCTGGTGGAAGCTCCCTACACCGGCGATCTCACCAGGATGAAGGCCTATCTGGACTGGGAGGTGGCGCTCCATGCCGGCGGACCCGCACCCCGATGATCTGCGCACATGAACATCAATGCACGCTGCAGGTCATTTCCAAGCTGCGACATCGCGAAAATCCGATGGACCATTTTCGTGAGCCAAGAATGACCATTGTTGCCCGCAAATGCCCAGGAGTGTCTCGATGAGAGGAATTACCGGTTTTGGTGCCTACGTGCCGCGGCTGAGGCTCACCCGTGGAGCCGTAGCGCAGGCCCATTCATGGAATGGCGGGCGCGGAGGCAAGCCGCCGGCGGGCGAGCGCGCAATGTGTAACTGGGACGAAGACGTTATCACCATGGCCGTGGAGGCAGCGCGTGACGGTCTTCATCCGCTGAACGAGCGAGGGGCGAGTCCGGACTTCGGATCGATCTGTTTGGCATCGACGTCGCTTCCCCACGCAGATCGCCAGAATGCCGGCATCGTTGCCATGGCGCTGAACCTTGGCGAACAGCTTAATACGACCGATATGACCGGCTCCCAGCGCGCCGGGACTTCCGCGCTACTGGGCGCACTGCAAGCGGATGCGGGCCCTCGCCAGCACCTTGTGATCGCGAGCGAGCACCGGGGCACACGTGCCGGCGCGCCGCATGAGACGCGTTTCGGCGACGGCGCGGCGGCCTTCACCCTGGGCTGCGATAATGTGATTGCGAAGCTTTTGGGATCGGAGACGATCTCGCTCGATTTCGTCGACCACTTCCGGGCCAGCGAAGAGAAATACGACTACTATTGGGAAGAGCGGTGGATTCGCGACGAAGGCGTCATGAAGATACTGCCGCGCGCAATCCAGGCGGCTCTAGCCAATACGGGACTCTCCGCGCAAGACATCGACCACGTGATCCTGCCGGCTCCGGTTCCGCAGGCCCGTCAGAAGATCGTTGCCAAAATGGGCTTTCGGGAAGAGGCTCTCGTAGCTTCCCACGAAGGCACGATCGGCGATACCGGCGCGGCCCATCCTCTGCTGATGCTGGCGGAAGTCCTCGCCCGCGCAAAACCCGAGCAAACGATTTTGCTCGCCTCCTTCGGTCAAGGCAGCGACGTCATTATCCTTCGCACGACCGAGCTGATCGGCAGTGTCAGTCCGAGGCTTGGCCTCAATGGCGCCATCGCGAGGCGGCGCGCCGTCGAGGACTACGGAAAATATCTTGCCTTCAACGATCTCATCGACCGCGAACTCGGCATGCGGGCAGAAGGCGATCCCAAAACCGCGCTTACGCAGTTGTGGCGCCGCCGTGATCTTATATTCGGACTGGTTGGTGGAGAATGCCGAAAGTGCAACACCCGCCAACTGCCGCGAAGCCGGTATTGCATCAATCCGGAATGCAACGCGCTCGACAGCCAGGAACCCTTTGCATTCCCGAACGTCCCCGCACGCGTTGTTACGTGGTCAGCCGATCATCTTTCCTTCACACCAGATCCACCGGCCTATTACGGCCTGATCGAGTTTGAAGGCGGCGGCCGGATGTTCGCCAATTTCGGCGAAATCGAAGCCGGCGAACTCAATGTAGGCAGCGCGATGCGCATGGCGTTCCGCATCAAGGAAGTCGATCGCAAGCGAAACTTCCGTCGCTATTTCTGGAAGGCAATTCCCGAAGCGGCACCCCAACCGACAACCGGAGAATAGATGATGGCTACTGGAATCAAGGATAAGGTTGTCATCCTGGGCATGGGCTGCTCGCGTTTTGGAGAACGCTGGGAAGCAGACGTCGAAGACCTGATCGTAGAAGCCTACGCCGAGTGCATGAAGGATGCAGGTATCGAGACGTCGCAGATCGACGCCGCTTGGCTGGCGACTGCCAAGGACGAACTGCACGCGGGCAAAGGCGGCCTGCCACTGTCCTTCGCCTTGCGCCTGCCCAACATCCCGGTAACGCGGGTCGAGAATTTCTGCGCCAGCGGATCGGAGGCTCTACGCGGTGCTGTCTATGCCGTGGCATCAGGCGCGTGCGATATCGCGCTCGCGCTGGGCGTGGAAAAGCTGAAGGACACGGGCTATGGCGGCCTGCCCGAGGCAACTCGCGGCGTGTTGAATTCGATGTGGTGGGCCAACTATTCCGCCCCTGGAGCCTTCGCTCAACTTGCTTCCGCCTATAGTGCGAAGCACCGCATTCCGGCGCAGGAATTGAAGCAGGCTATGGCGCACGTTTCGGTCAAGAGCCATGAAAACGGGGCGAAAAACGAAAAGGCTCATCTTCGCAACCTGCTCACTGAGGAGAAGGTTCTCAACGCCCCAATGGTTGCCGAGCCTCTCGGCACGTTCGATTGCTGCGGTGTCAGTGACGGCGCGGCCTGCGCAATCGTGACCACGCCGGAGATCGCGCGGAGCCTTGGCAAAACCGACCTCATCTCGGTCAAGGCGCTGCAGCTTTCGGTATCGAACGGCGTCGAATCCGGCTTCCACACCTGGGACGGAAGCCATTTCCTTACGACCCGGATTGCTGGGCGCAAGGCCTATCAGGAAGCCGGGATAACGGATCCGCGCAAGCAGATCAGTCTGACGGAGGTTCATGATTGCTTCTCGATCACCGAGCTGGTGACGATGGAGGACTTGGCCCTGTCAGACGAAGGCCAAGCGTGGCGGGACGTCCGCGACGGGTTCTTCGATGCAGATGGAGGCGTGCCGTGCCAGATCGACGGCGGGCTCAAATGTTTCGGCCACCCGATCGGAGCTTCGGGCCTTCGAATGACCTATGAAATCTATCTTCAGCTTCTTGGTCGCGCGGGCAAGCGCCAGACAAACAATCCGTCGATGGGGCTCATCCACAATCTCGGCGGAGCGCCCCACCAGAACGTCTGCTCGGTCGCCATCATCGGCAACCTCTGACGTCAGACCGTGAGCGTCGGGGTGACACGTTCCGAGAAGAGCCGGACGAGTTTGTCGATGCCGTCGACAATGGCATCGATACGCTGGGTCGGACTCAAGGTTATGCGGATGGCCGCAGGCGGCGTGCCAGACGCGGTATGATTGTCCGCAGGAACGACCGATATCCCGACCTGGCTCGCGAGATTGCAGAATTCGCGTGCGGTCCAGTGGTCCGGCAGTTGAAGCCAAAGGAAGAAGGCTGCGGGATGACTGTGATGCGGAATGTTCCCAAGACGCTCGCTAACCGCTTTGTGAATCGCCGCAAGCTTTTCGTATTGAGCGTTTGCGAGACGATCGGCCGCGCCCGAATTTATAAGGTAGGCAGCCGCCTCCGCCTGAATGGGCGGATTGGCCAATGTCATGGCGTGCATAGTGTTTACGATACGGTCGTAGTTCTGCCGCGCGCTCGCGATGTAGGCCACCCGCAGCGCTGGGCTGATACATTTGTCCAAGCCGGTGATGTAGACTGTCTGCTCAGGCAGCAGACTTATGATAGGTGCGGGACGGTCGCGCAGCCCACCAATCGCAGTATCATCCTCGATGATAACCACACTGCGTCGACGCGCGATCTCGGCAATTTCACGGCGCCGGGCCATGGGCATCACCGACCCGGTCGGGTTGTGGACAGTCGGCTGCATATAAAGAAGTCGCGATCCACTTTCATCAAGCGCGGCTTCCAACGCCTTGGGGACCAATCCGTGGCTATCGATCTCGACGCCGCGGAGTTTGCGGCCCAGCATGGAAGCCAGCGCCTTGATCCCCGAGTAGGAAAGCTGTTCGCACAGTATCTCCGAATTCTCGTTATCGCCGAGAGCCAGCAGGATCGTCATGATAGCCTGCTGGGCACCGTTGCAGACAATGACGTTGTCCGGAACAGCCTCATAGCCCGAGCGGCCGATCCAGGTAGCACCGGCTGTACGGTGCGTTGGAAACCCCGCTGCAGGAGGATAGCGGTTCATGGACAGATGGGACACGCTGCCCGCCGCTTCGCTGAAGGCGGTATAAAGGGCATCGACGAGGCCCTGATTGTTGCTGCTGAAAAGAGCGAAATCCATCGTACCGGGCTTGAGGACGGGCAGAAAGCTGGGGCTTGTCTCGCCATCGCCCGAACCGCCTCTCACAAAGGTTCCACGACCGACCTCACCCGTAACCAGCCGGCGCGCCTTCACGATCTTGTAGGCCCTCCCGACGGTGCCGACCGTGACGCCCAACCGCAGCGCCAGATCGCGCTGAGGCGGAAGCTGCGCGCCCGGCGGAAGTTCGCCGCTGTCGATCGCCTCATTGATTGCCTTGGCTAGCGCCACGTAACGCGGACCCTCGGCTTTTGAGATGTCAGGTACCCACATATTGCCCCTATCCAACGGACATTACCCTTTCGCTGAAGGCCCTGCCGTGCTAAATGTCACCATGATTGAGCCCATAATTATTGGATCAATGTTGGCCTTTTGCCTTAATCAGATCAACCCCCGCAAAAGCTCCAGATTGATGCAGCCAACGAGTCCGCGGTCAGCGGCACCAGATGAACCGGACGTGCCAGAGTATAGCCGCGCTCGCCATGGAGGACCAGTCTTCCGAGCGCAGCATCAAAAGCAAAATATCAACCTATTTCAAAGCCTTTGATGAGGAGAACCTGCCCTTGCCGAGCAATCCGTTCACGGGCTTGACCTATGCGAAGAGCATCGCGGAGATCGTCCGTCTTTACGGCGATCGCGAAGCTCTCGTATTCCGCGATCACCGATACACTTTCCGCGACCTGCAAAATGAGGCAGACCTGATGTCGGCACGGTTTGCCGCATTGGGACTCAAGCGCGGCGACCATGTATCCATCCTGCTGCCCAATCGGCCGGAGTTCTTATGGTGCTGGCTCGGTGCCGCCCAGATGGGTCTCGTGGTCGTCATGATCAACACGCGCCTGAAAGGCGAGGAGATCGCCTATCAGCTTGACCAATCCGATAGCTGCGCAGTCATTGTTCCGGGCCAAGGCGCATTCCGTGATTTCATCGGCGAAATAGGAGAGCTGGCACCGGCCGTTCGAACAGGAAAGGCTGGCGAACTGGGAAGTGGACGCCTACCCAAACTCAGATGGGTTATCGCGCTCGATCATCCCGGCAACGACTATTCAGGTGTAACAGACTGGTCTCTGCCAACCGAACCCGGCCTTGATCTTCCCGACATGGTCGATGACGTGAACTGCGCGGGTATCATCGGATATTCGTCGGGCACGACGGCTCTGCCCAAGGGCGCCGTTCTTTCCCATCAGGTCTGGCGCAAGGCCTGGGACATTGGCACTCCGGTCGACTTCACGGAAAATGACTGCCTGTACATGGCGATCCCACTCTTCGGCTCCATGGCCACAATGAATGGGGCGATGACCCTGTGGGTCCGTGGCGGCAAGGTGGTTCTGGGGGAGCAGTTCGATGCCGGGGCTTGCCTGCGTGCCATCGAACATGAGCGGGTGACGGTGATGCACCTGCTGCCTCCCATCGTGCGTCAGTTACTTGATCATCCGGATTTCCAGGAACGCGATCACTCATCGCTTCGCATCGGCTATGTGTTGAGCATCGATCCCGACGTGCTGGATGCAGTCAGCGACAGACTGGGAATCCCCGGAATGATGACCGGGTACGGCCTGACCGAAACGTCCACCGTGCTGACACGCAATCGCTGGGACGATCCACGTGAGGTCCGGCACGCCACGCAAGGCAGGCCGCTGCCCGATATCGAGGTGAGCATCAGGGACCCGCAGAACGGAGAACCCCTTAGCGCAGGGGAAACAGGCGAGATATGGGCGCGCGGCTATTGCAACATGCTCGAGTACTACAAGAAACCCGAGGAAACCGCGAAGACACTGACACCTGAAGGCTGGCTGCGAACTGGCGACCTCGGCTTCTTTCGCGAAGACGGAAGGCTGGTCTTCGTCGGGCGGCACGGAGAAGGATACAAGTCACGCGGCTTCAACGTCGCCCCGAGCGAGATCGAGCATGCCATCAATGCCCGCGTGGAAGTGGAGGCGAGTGCCGTGGTCGGCATCCCCTGGCCCGGCGAAAACGACATCGGCATAGCCTATGTGAAGCTTCGGCCGCGACATGAACTCTCCGAGGACACGTTGCTGTCGGACCTGAAGAGCCGACTTGCCAGCTACAAGCTGCCCCGGCACGTCTACTTCATTGATGAATTTCCCCTGACTTCGGGCACCGGCAAGATCCAGAAATACAAGCTGAGAGCCGATGCCGCCGAGCGACTGGGCGTCACGCTGGAGCCGACATTGGCTCGCAACCTGCAAGGTTCGCTGCAACCGGCCAGCTAACTCCCCCCGCGGATCTCCATCCATACACGATCTGTTGCCCGGTTAACCGGGCGACGGAGGCGACATGCCGCGCTGCCTGCCCCTACCTCAACCCTGCAATGAAATCAATTTACGCACAATGATACAATTTTTGTGGTTACAATATAGCTGAATAGTGCTAGCAAGGCGCAATCAAAGTGCATCTCGTTTATGTGCGCCGACATCTGGGACGAAAGGCAGGGAATGAACTCGCACTCTACCAACCGGACCGCCGTCATAACGGGCGCAGCTCGCGGCATCGGACGCGCGATCGCGGAGAAGTTTGCGGCTGATGGCTGCCATGTAGCGGTGATCGATCTCGATGCCGCCCAGTCGAAGCAGACGGCTGCCGAGATCAGCGATCAGACCGGTGCGGATGTGATTGGGCTTGGATGCGATGTATCCGATCGCGAGTCCGTCGATGCGGCCATGGAAGCGGTGAGTGCGCGCTACGGCACAATCGATATCCTCGTGAACAACGCCGGCGTGACGCGCGACAATCTCATCCACAAACTACCCGACGATGATTGGGATCTGGTGATCGGTGTTCATCTGCGAGGCACCTTCCTTTGCACCTCGTCGGCGCAGCGCTACATGGTGGACCGCCGCTACGGCAAGATCGTCAATATCTCCTCGACATCGGCGCTCGGCAATCGGGCCCAGTTGAACTATTCGACGGCCAAGGCAGGCATTCAGGGCTTTACGCGCACGCTCGCGCTCGAACTCGGGCGCTTCAACATCAATGTGAACTGCATTGCGCCTGGTTTCATCGACACCGAGATGACCCGCGCGACGGCGCTCAGGCTGGGCTTTTCTCCCGAGGAATACATGGCACAGCGTGCCAAGGGCATCGCGATCGGCCGTGTAGGCGTCCCCGCCGACGTCGCCCATCTGGCGGCGTTCCTGTGCGACGACAACGCTTCATACGTCAATGGCCAGGTCATCTACCTCAGTGGCGGGCCCGAAACCCGGCGAGGCGGCTGAACGCAGGTCCTATAGCCAGGCAATAAAAAGAGAGAGGAAACACAACGTGATCGATCCAGTCGATGCGCTCAGGAGCGAAGACATCCAGAAGCTGGAAGAACTGGCTTTGAAGAATTTCCGGCCGCGTGGCCGAGACTACGATGCGCGCAGCGTCATGCCCAGCGAGAACATTCGCGAGTTGCACGACCACGGCTGGCTGACCACGACACTCTCGAAGGAGATCGGTGGTCGCGGAAGCAACGTCGATTCCGACGAGGATCCGTCAACCTTCCTTCAGGGCCTGCGTGTGATCGCACGCGGCTGCTCGGGCACAGCTCATTGCTACCAGGTAACCAATCACACCGCTTGGGCCGTGGAGGCGCTCGGGACCGAGGATCAGCGGGAGCGTTACCTCAAGCCTATGCTCGAGCGGCCCTTCCTTGGCTCTTTCGTCGGCTCGGAAGCCAAGCGCAAGCACATGTACATGATGAACACCACCGCGCGTAAGGTTGACGGTGGATATATCGTACGCGGCGAAAAGAACTACGCGACCAACGGCAGCGACCTCGGATTTGCCATCATCTTTGCCGCGATAGAAGGCGTCGAGGACTTCCTGGAAAATCACATCATGCTGATCATCGAACCCTCGATGGAAGGTGTGACGATCGACACGAGCTGGTATCGCCCGGCCGGCATGCGCGCAGCCGATAGTCCTGTCATTACCCTCAACGACGTATTCGTGCCCGACGCCAACGTGCTCGGCAATCCCGGCGACTATCCGCGCAAGCGCTGGCAAGGCAAATTTCATCTCGGCTTTGCCGCCAACTATCTCGGCACCACCGAGGGCATGTACAACTGGTATCGCGAATACATCGTCGGTCGCGGACGAGGCAACTCCGAACTGATCCAGATGCGTACCGGTGAGATGAAGATCGCGTTGCAGAGCGCAGAGTCGATTTTCCACGATGCGATCAGAGCCTACCGCACCCGGCCGATCGTCGAGGCGGAACTTCTGGCGATGAGCGCCAAAAGCATCGCCGCCGAGGTTGCGTTCGACCTGTCTCACAAGATCATCCACGCGGCAGGTTCAACGGCGCTGTTCGACGAGTTTCCGCTCAGCCGATATATCCGCGACCTGGAAACCCATGTGCTTCACGCCGGTCACGACCGCACCGCACAGATCGTTGGTCAGTCGGAGCTCGCGCAGGAGTTCGATTCGACCCTGCAGCGCTGAAGCCGAGGAGAACCCGATGGCACCCGCAGCTACTTCGGCCTGGCCTGTGCGGCCAGGCGAAACGCATCAGCTTCGCAAGGCGCCCGTGACCACGCGCCAGCTCGTCATGTATGCTGGGGCATCGGGTGACTATAATCCGATCCACTACGATCTGCCTCACGCGCAGTCGGCCGGTCTGGGTGGGGTGATTGCGCACGGGATGCTCACCATGGCCTTCGCAGGCCAGTGCCTGACGGATTGGGCGGGGCCCACATCGCATGTCAGCCAGATAGGTGGCAGGTTCCTCTCTCCTGTACGTCCAGGCGACATGGTCGTAATGAATGCGACCGTGGACAGCGTATCGGAAGATCAGATTTGCAGGGTCTCTATCGAGGGGCTCGTCGGCGATCGTCCAGTCTTTTCAGGTCGGGCGGAGATCGTGCAGGCATCCGGTCAGCTTGCGTTCTCACACTGACACCATGGCGCCCCAACCCGCTGGATACCCACCGTCCGCCGCGTCTGTCGAGGTCAGTTCGCGTGGTTTTGAAACGCGGCTTCACGGGCGCAGAACCGTCTGGCGTGTGTGGGGCGAAGGACCTCCCGTAGTACTCCTTCATGGAGGCTTCGGGTCCTGGACGCATTTTCTCCGGCTGATCCCGTGGCTTGCGAGGGACCGCATGATCCTCTGTCCGGATCTTCCCGGATATGGCGATTCAGACATGCCGATCTCAGATGACCTCGCGCACGCGATCCCTGCAGCAATCAGCGACGGGCTCGATATGCTGGTTCCTCAACTGGCGCCAGGTTTCGCCGAGATCGATGTGATCGGTTTCTCGTTCGGATGCTCGATTGCCGGCCTGCTCTGCAATCGCCTTGCCGACGCAGCCAATTCACCCAAGCCACGCGGTTTGGTTCTTTACGGACCGAGCGCCCTCGGAATCCGTGCTGCGAGCATTGAACGCACACAGCGCCTGGGCTCCGGCCTGTCGCGCACAAAGCGCGAGGAAATCCATGCGGCCAATCTTGGCCTGGTTATGCTTTCGCCTGGTGCCGGGCCCGACGCCACAACCGTGCGCCTCCAGGACATCAATGTCCGTCGGGCACGCGTACGCGGCAAAGCGCTTTCGCAGTCGGGCGTGTTGCGGGATGCGCTGTCTTCGCGCCCTGTTCGAGCGCTTGCTGCTACCTGGGGCGGGGCCGACGCCTATCTTGCGGGCCTGCATGAGCGTTATCGGGAAGCGCTGTCCCGCGACTATCCGGATTCGCCCATTCTCATCCAGGAAGGGCGTGGCCACTGGGTTCAGCACGAGGCGCCCGAAGAGACCGCCATCTTTACCAGCCATTTTCTCGATTCGATCCCACCGCGCGAAAATGAGATCGCGCCTGCAAGCCATCAGCGAATGGAGCCCTACCCATGACCGTCATCGATGTAATGTGCGAGATGACCGCAGTCGTCTGGAAACTGGAGAAGTCGGTAGGTCAAACGGTCTCCGAGGGCGACATCGTCATGGTGCTCGAATCCATGAAGATGGAAATCCCCGTAGAGGCTCCGTCCTCGGGCAGGATAACGGAAATGCTTGCCGCTGAAGGAGATAGCGTTTCGGAGGGCGACGTCCTGATGCGTATCGAGGCCGAAGCCTGATGCGCAAACTGCTGATTGCCAATCGCGGTGAAATCGCCCGGCGTATCATCCGATCTGCACGCGCACGGGAAATTGCAACGGTGGCCGTTTATTCGGAGATCGACGCTCGGTCCCTGCATGTCGCAGATGCGGACGAGGCGATAGCGATCGGGCCGGCACCGGCGCGCCAGAGCTATCTCGACGCGGGCAAGGTGGTCGAAGCCGCCACAGCGAGCGGTGCCGATGCCATCCATCCCGGCTACGGGTTTCTGTCGGAGAATGCCGAATTCGCGGAAGCTGTCATGGACGCGGGATTGATCTGGGTCGGCCCCGCCCCCGATACGCTACGATCGATGGGCGACAAGGACCGGGCCCGGCGTATCGCAGCTTCGGCCGGTGTTCCGGTGGTCCCCGGCAGTCCGCGGATCGAAACCGGATCGAAAGTCGATCTCGAAGCACTTGCCAGAGAAGTCGGTTTCCCCCTGCTCGTCAAATCCTCGGCCGGGGGTGGCGGGATCGGCATGCGCAGGGTCGATTCATATGATCGTCTCGCGGACACGGTAAGCGCCACGGCCTCAATGGCTGAAAAATCGTTTGGCGACGGGACTGTTTTCCTGGAGCGCTTCGTACCGCGCGCCCGTCACGTGGAAATTCAGGTTTTCGGGTTCGGAAACGGAGAGGCGATCCATCTCTTCGAACGCGACTGCTCGCTGCAGCGCCGCTTTCAGAAAGTCATCGAAGAAAGCCCGGCACCCAAATTTACGGAGAAGCTGCGCGCCGACATGACCGCTGCCGCCGTCGCATTGTGCCGCGCGACGAAATATGCCGGCGCCGGCACGGTCGAGTTCATCCTCGACGTAAAGACCGAAGAGTTCTTCTTTCTGGAGATGAATACCCGCATCCAGGTCGAGCACCCGGTGACCGAGATGGTGACGGGCCGCGATCTGGTGGGAATGCAGCTTGATTTTGCGCGGGGGGCGCTTTTCTCGGTTGATCAGGCTGCAATCGAGAGCAGCGGTCACGCTGTTCAGTGCCGTCTCTATGCCGAAAATCCAAGCAAGTCGTTCATGCCCTCGCCAGGCACTCTTAACCGCTTCAAACTACCGGCTCCCGATTTGACCTTGCGGGTCGATTGCGGCTACCGCGAAGGCGACATGGTCAGCCCTCACTACGACCCGATGATTGCCAAGATCATTGCCCATGGCGCCGACCGTGAGACAGCGTGCCGCCGCGCGATCGCCGCCCTGAAGGAAATCGAGGTAGAGGGCATCGCGACCAATCGCGATTTTCTGCTCGCCTGCTTGGAAAGCACCGCCTTCCGTGCCGGCGAAGTCCATACCGGCTTTATCGAGGAGCATAAAAGCGGGCTGCTCGCCGCGACCGTGGCAATACCCTAACCCTTCAGTTCACTGCGAAGGATCATCTCTTCCAAAAGCCCTAGCGCATGCGACCGGTGCCGCCCTTTGTGCCTGATCATGTGGAATGGGCGGCCGGGCAGCGCCAGCGGCAGTTCAATCATTCGGCCCGCACCGATATAGGGATCAGCAACGGCGCGGGAGATGACCGTTGCGCAACCGCTATCGGCGACTGCCGCGCACACCGCTTCGTTGCTGGGCAATGCCAAGAGAATATCCAGATTCTCAGGCGAGAGCCCGTTTCTTCGGAGTTCAGCCTCGAACGTCGAGCGCGTCCCCGATCCTTTCTCGCGCATGATCCAGCGGGTGGAAAAAAGTTCGGACAAATCCTTCGGTGGCACGTCAACCCAGGGGTGAAGCGTGCCAGCGACCAGGCACAACTCGTCGGCACCCACCAGTGTCTGGTCGAGAAAATGCTCATCCACCTTTGCCTCGATGAACGCGACATCTGTCGTACCCGCTTCAATCGCTGCAACGCACTGGCCGGTATTGCCCACCAGCAGTTCGATCGTCACGCGGGGCCAGGTTTCGCGGAAGGCTCTCAGGCGCTGCGGTAGCCAGTGACTGGCAATCGTCTGGCTGGTGAAGATGTGAAGCTTGCCGATGCCCGTGCCGCTCAGATCCTCAAGGAGACGCTCGGCATTGCCGGCATTGGCGAGCAGTTCCTCCGCCACCGGCAGGAACATCGATCCTTCCGCAGTCAGGACGATCCGTCTGCCCATGCGATCGAACAGACGCACCCCATGACGATTTTCCAGCGCTTTGATTGCGCCGCTGACGCTCGATTGCGTAAGGTTTAAAGCCTCCGACGCTCGCGTCACGTGCTGGTGGCGCGCGACCTCCAGAAAAATTCTGAGTTGGTCAAGTGTCATGCCTGGTTCATGTCCGATCTGCGATCACCGGTTCCGCCGGGAACACCCTCAACCGACAACGAGAATAAGGGACAGGACAGCAATCAGGCCAGTGGCTATCGCACATAGCACGAGCGGTTTCATCCCCAATTGTCGGAGCCGATTGAAGCGCGTTCCAAGCCCCAGCGCTGCGAGCGCCGCGGTCAGCATCACCGGAGTGATCTCGATCAGCGTCAATCGTAGCGCCTCGGGGACTATGCCTGCCGAGTTGGCAATGCAAAGCGCCAGAAACGCAATGATGAAGACCGGCACGAGTGGAGGTCGGGTCGCCTCCCGTACCTGCCCACTGTTGTAACGAGGTGAGAAATGGAGCGCGAGGCCGAACACCAGAACGGCCAAAAGCAGTACGCGGGCCAGCTTGGCGATCACCGCCGTCTGTCCCGCCTGGTCGCCGCCCTGGAAACCGGCGCCTACGACTTGTGCCACTTCGTGCACCGACAGTCCTATCCAGAGACCGTACTGCCGTCCTTCCAGGCCCAGGAAATGTCCGATTGCCGGATAGGCGAACATGGCAATGGTACCGAAAAGGGTGATACAGCCGATCGCATAGGTCACGTCTTCGTCGGGCGCCTTTATCGCACTATTGGCACCAGCGATCGCCGCGGCCCCGCACACAGATGTGCCGGAGGCAATGAGAACCGTCAGTTGCGGCGAGATATTCATCGCCCGTCCGATGGCCAGGGTGGCGAAGAAGGTAACGAAGAGCACGAACGCGGCGCTGAAAAGCCCCCAGGCACCTATGCCCAGAAGCTGCCCGATGGTGACCTGAAGCCCCAGCATCGCCACTGCCGCACGAAGCAGCCCCTTGCCGGATAAAGCAACACCCGCCTCGAATTGACGCTGCAGTGGCGCGATGTTGCCTAGCAGCACGCCGATGATTACGCCGAGAATAATGGGACTCAGATTGGAGAGACCGGGGAGGCTTCGCAGGCCGTAAGCTGCTGCGGTGATCGTTCCCACCAGCACCAGCCCCGGAAGCCAGTGGCCGATCCGCCCACGTCCATCCTCATACCAAGAGCGGCCGCCGCGTCCCAGCGTCGGAATCGCATCGTTACGGGTCGTCATAGCAATTTTCAGAACTCGTTTGGCGAAATGATTTTGCGGCTGTCAATTACGACTGATCGGACCATTCGCTCCAACGGGAAATAACGATCATTCCGTTCGGCTGTGCCGATGATGGCGCCAGGTCGAGGGTTGGAACGGATATTTCCCAGGTGATGTGCTGTTAACAAGCTTCAGCCACGCCCCTGCGGGGTGCCGTTTCCTTCGAACGTCAGCCGTTTTCACGCGGAATACACTGCATGTCAGGAGCCTGCATCTGCGATGTTGACATTCGCCGGATAGCTACGTTGATATCAACATACAAAACCGGCGGCCGGTCACGAAAGACCACCGAGGCAGTGTGGGGAGAGATGGCAATGGCGTCGAGGCGGGTCAATGGCTGCGGCATGCGCTTGGCGCGGGTGTCAGGCCGGTTCGGCGTCTCCCGGCCACTTGATCTACCGTGACAGTCTCAATCCGATCAGGGAAGGAAATCAGCCATGAAGATCGTAACGAGCCTGAGCTTTCAGGGCCAGTGTCGCGAGGCTTTCGAGTTCTACGCCAAGGTGCTGGGCGGAAAAATTACCGCGGCCATGCCCTATGCCGACGGGCCACCCGACATGCCGATCAGCGATGAGAAGTACAAGACATGGCTGATGCACTGCTGGCTGGAGATCGGCGATCAGGCGCTGATGGGTGCCGACATGGATACCGACTGGGCACCCAACATCGACAAGCCGAAGAACGGCTTCGATGTCACGCTGCACACCGAGGACAATGCCGAAGGTCAACGCTGGTTCGACCAGTTGTCTGAAGGGGGGAAGGCCATCATGCCGTTCGGCGAAACCTTCTGGTCTCCCGGCTTCGGTTCGCTGGTCGACAAGTTCGGCGTCCCCTGGATGGTCAACGTCATCCCTTCGCCAGACTGGAAACCCCAGCAGGGCTGAACACGAAAGCGCAACGTTTCGGACGCTTGCCTCAGCACCGCTCAGTCGTGTGAGCGGTGCCGTGAAAGCTGCGACACTGGCACTTGAGCGGCGTCAGCAGCCAGCGTCAGAGCTTGCCTTCGATCGCGTCGTTCAGAAGCGACAGGGCACCGTCCCTGGTCAGCTCGATCGGATTGCCGCCTGCCGTAGGATCAACGATCGCCATGTCGGCGATCAGGTTCTTGCGTGCCTGATCCGGTGCGAAGCCGTCGATGAACGCCGGCAGCGTGTGCGGCACGCCCAGTTCGCGGCGCAGATTGAGGACCGCGTCAGCAAACCCGTCGAAGCCACCTGCGATGCCGCAATAGGCTGCCAGCCTTTCGATGCGGACCTCGATGGCGGAGCGGTTGAAGGCCAGCACGTAGGGCATGAAGACGGCGTTGGTCATGCCGTGATGGGTGTCGTAGAGCGCGCCGATGGGGTGCGACAGCGAATGGATCGCGCCCAGCCCCTTCTGGAAGGCGGTGGCGCCCATCGCGGCAGCCGACATCATGTGCGCCCGCGCCGTGAGGTCGGAGCCGTTCGCAAACGCCTTCGGCAGGTTCTCGAAGACGAGGCGCACGCCCTCGACCGCGATGCCGTCGGCCATCGGATGGTAGCCCGGCGCGCAATAGGCTTCCAGACAGTGGGCCAGTGCGTCCATGCCGGTGCCGGCGGTGATGAAGGGCGGCATGCCCGCCGTCAGCTCCGGGTCGGCAATGACGATGGCCGGCATCATCTTCGGGTGGAAGATGACCTTCTTGGTGTGGCTCGCTTCGTGCGTCAGCACGCCCGCGCGCCCGACCTCGGAACCGGTGCCGGCCGTCGTCGGCACGGCCACGATGGGCGTGATCCGTGAGGCATCAGCCCGGGTCCACCAGTCGCCGATGTCCTCGAAATCCCAGACCGGGCGGGACTGGTGCGCCTGAAAGGCGATCAGCTTGCCGAGGTCGAGAGCCGAGCCGCCGCCGAAGGCGATGACGCCGTCGTGCCCGCCGGCCTTGAAGACCTCGACGCCGGCATAAAGGTTCGATTCCACCGGATTGGGCTTCACGTCTGAGAACACGCCGTGCGCTACGCCGGCATCCGCAAGCAGCTTCAGCGTCGAGGCAACCACCGGCAACTTCGCAAGTCCGGGATCCGTGACGAACAGCGGATTGGCGATGCCCGTGTCCCTGAGCACCTCCGGCAGCTCGGCAATGCGGCCCGCGCCGAAGCGGATCGTCGTGGGGTAGTTCCATTTGGAGACGAGATTGGTCATGGGTTTATCTTTCACAATGCAAATTCTTCATCCCGGCCGACCCAGGCAAGCGGGGGAGAGCCGGGACCCACTGAGCAGCGCGGCCGATTTGCGGTTTCGCGCTGACGCGAGGACCGGTCCGCGCTCGACGATGCACCGACCAATAGGTCCCGGATAACCTCCGCTTCGCTTCGGTTTCTGGGATGACGCGGTGGGGATTCATGGCTGTCCTAAATCGCTTCCCGCAAATGATAGCTCTTCGGCCGCGTCAGGTTCTCGTAACCGACCAGCCCCATCGCGCCGCCCTTGCCGGTGTCCTTGACGCCGGTCCAGACGAGACCGGGATCGACGTAGTCGCAGCGGTTCATGAATACTGTGCCGGTCTCGATCCGGTCGCCCAGACGCGCGGCGTGGTCCGTGTCGGTGGTCCACAGCGATGCGGTGAGCCCGTAGGGGCTGTCGTTCATCAGCGCGATGGCTTCCTCGTCGTCACGCACCTTCATGATGCCGACGATCGGGCCGAAGCTTTCCTCGCGCATCACGCTCATCTGGTGGTTGACGCCGGTCAGCACTTCCGGCGCGATATAGGGCGAGCCTTCACGGTCGCCTTCGACCTTCATGCCGATATGCGCGGCCGCCCCCTTGCGCAGCGCTTCCGCCTTCTGCTCGCGGATGAAATCGGCAAAGCGCGCCTGCGCCATCGGGCCCATGGTCGTGGACTGATCGAGCGGGCTACCGACGACATAATTCTTCGTCTCGGCGATGAAGCCCTCGACGAAATCGTCGTAGACCTTCTCGTGCACATAGACGCGCTCGATGCCGCAGCAGCATTGGCCCGAATTGTAAAAGGCGCCATCGACGAGATTGGCGATGGCATGGTCGAGCTTCACGTCTGGCAGCACATAGGCTGGATCCTTGCCGCCGAGCTCCAGACCCAGCGTCATGAAGGTGCCGGCGGCCGCCTTCTCGATCGCGCGACCACCCGCCACCGAGCCGGTGAAGTTGCAATGATCGACTTTGCCGGAGCCGAGCAGCTTCTCGGTCTGGGAATGGCTCAAGACGATGTTCTGGAACAGGCCCTTGGGCAGGCCGGCCTTGTCGAAAGCCGCCTGGAAACGCTCGCCGACCAGCAGCGTCTGCGCTGCATGTTTGAGGATCACGGCATTGCCGGCCATCAGCGCCGGCACGATCGAGTTCACCGCGGTCAGATAGGGATAATTCCACGGCGCGATTACGAAGACGACGCCCAGCGGCTCGCGCTTGAGATAACGGCGAAAACCGGGACGCTCCTCGGGAATGAACGGCGCCAACGCCTTTTCCGCCAGAGCGACCATGTAGCGGGTGCGTTCTTCCACACCGCCCTTCTCGCCGCCATACCGCACGGGGCGCCCCATCTGCCAGGCAAGTTCGGGCACGATGTCGTCGTTCATAGCGACGAGCGCTTCAACGAAGGCCAGAAGATATTTAGCCTTCTCGTCGATCGGTGTGCCTGCCCATGCAAGCTGCGCCGACCTGGCGCGTTCGACCGCAGCGCCGATCTCGGCTTCGGTCGCCACGGGCCGCTCGGCATAGACCGAGCCATCGATGGGTGACTTGAGTTTGATGGTTTCCACTTGGAAATCTCCGCAGCCGTTTTCAGTCTGGTGCGCCCTAATATCTCTCGAAGCCGCGATGCAGCTCCCAGTCGGTCACGCGGCGATCGTACTCCATCTGCTCCCACCGGGCGGTGTGGAGATAATGGTCAATCACCTCGTCGCCGAAGGCTTGCTTCAGCATCTTCGACTTTGCCATCGTGTCGATAGCCTCGCGCAGCGTCTTTGGTATCTCTGTCAGGCGGTTGGCCCGATAAGCATCGCCGACGAACGGCTCCTGCAGTTCAAGCTTCTCGTCGATGCCTGCAAGGCCGGCTGCGATCAGCGCCGCGAAGGCGAGGTAGGGGTTGAGGTCGGCGCCGCCGATGCGGCACTCCATACGGATGCCCTTGGTGCCCATCCCGCACAGGCGGAAGCCGGCAGTGCGGTTGTCTTCGCTCCACATGATCTTGGTCGGCGCGAAGGTGCCCGCCTGAAACCGCTTGTAGGAGTTGATGTAAGGCGCGAGGAACCAGGTGAATTCCTTGGCATAGCGAAGCTGGCCTGCCGCCCATTGCTGGCCGAGTTCGCTCAGCGTCCACTTCGCCGACTTGTCGAAGAACAGCGGCGTCTTCCCATCGGCGCTCCACAGAGAGTTGTGGATGTGGCTCGAATTGCCGGCGAGCTCGTAGTTGTACTTGGCCATGAAGGTGATGGCCTTGCCTTCCGAATGGGCGATCTCCTTGGCGCCGTTCTTGAGAATGACGTGGCGGTCGGCCATCTCCAGCACTTCCGCATAGCGGACGTTGATCTCCTCCTGCCCCGGTCCCCACTCGCCCTTGGAGTTCTCGATCGGGATCCCCGCCGCTTCCATCTCGTTACGCAGGCGGCGCATGACGCCTTCTTCCTTCGAGGTGAGCTGGATCAGATAGTCCTCGATATACGGAGATGCCGTATCGAGCCCGCTCCAGTGCTTCATCCGCGCGGTATCGTACGTCTCGTCGAACAGGTAGAATTCGAGTTCGGAGGCAAAATAGGCGAGATAGCCGCGTTCCTTAAGCCGCGCGACCTGCCGCTTGAGTATGCCGCGCGGCGAGTGCGGCAGGTCTTCGTGCGTGTGGTGATCCTGCAGGTCGCACAGCACAAGCGCGGTCTTTTCGAGCCAGGGCAGCGCGCGGATCGTCGAAAGGTCGGGCTTCATCACGAAGTCACCGTAGCCCTTCGTCCAGCTTGCCGCCTTGTAGCCCGGCACCGGCTCCATATCGATGTCGTTGGCCAGCAGATAGTTGCAGCCATGCGTCTCGTCATAGGCGGATTCGACGAAATACTTCGCCAGGAAACGCTTGCCGATAAGCCGGCCCTGCATGTCGACCGCGCAGGCGAGCACCGTGTCGATATCGCCGCCGGCGACGAGCTTCTTCAACTGATCGAATGAAATCATGCCTGCCATCGTCCGCTCCGTCGCTCGGCGCCGTTACGCATGTAACGAATGATACGAGATTGGTTGCATTGAGGTATCTTGGATGATTTCATACACTTCGTGACAGTTTGTCAAACCCGTTCGAACGGCCGCCAGATGACCACAAGCATCGCCGAACTGATTGCCGACCGGATGGACCAGATGCCGGCCGGCGAAAGGCGCGCCGCGCAGATTCTGATCGCAAATTACCCGCTGACCGGACTACGCACGGTGGCCGAATTTTCGGCCCAGGCCGGCGTATCGTCACCGACAATCCTGCGCTTCGTTGCACGGCTCGGATTTCAGAACTACGCGGACTTCCAGGCACGGCTGCAAGATGAACTTGCCGCGCAGCTTCAGTCTCCGCTCTCCCGGGCAACCGGCCCGGATTCCGATCGACACACCACGCCCTTTGTCGCGGCGGCGATCGAGAACGTGCGAGAAACCTTTCGCCATCTCTCCGAGCGCCAGGTGGACGACATCGTCGGCGTCCTGTCCAACCGGCGCGGCAAGGTCTATCTCGTCGGTGGCCGGTTCACCGATCCTGTCGCCGCATACATGGCCGCTCACCTGGCCATCGTGCGGCCGGGCGTACAGCACTTGAACGGCCAGGAAAGCAACTGGCGCGACCGGCTGATCGACATAGGCCGCAACGACGTCGTGGTGATCTTCGACATCCGGCGCTACCAGGAGAGCCTGCTGCGGCTCGCAGAGGCGGCCCACGGGCGCGGCGCCCAGATCATTCTGCTTACCGATCAATGGCTTTCCCCGATCGCGCGTTACGCCCGGCACGTCGTCGCGGGACGCACCGCTGTCCCCTCCGCGTGGGACTCGTCCGTCGCACTGTTCCTGGTTGCCGAAGCGCTCATCGGCGACCTGACGCGCAAGCTGGAAGATGTGAGCGCGAAACGCATCCGGGAAATGGAGAACTTGCGCGGCGGGTGACGACCGAAGAGTCACGGTCAAATTACCGATATTTAATGATATACTGGATGCATTAGGACAGCATACTTGGCATAAAGACCGCGATGGGTTGCGCCGCGTCATCGGTGGAAGCGGCGGATTCCTTACCAATTGCATTCCCGGTGGTTGCCAGGCCCGTTCGGGTACCCCGCCAGAACCCGGAGTGACGTATGTCGTTTTGGAAGCAACTGATCGCTTCGCTGGTCGTGGTCGTCTTGGCCGTGGGCCTTTGGCTACGCTTCTTTCCGGGCGCGCCGGAGATGCTGGAAAGCTGGGGCATGGAGTGGGCCGTGGCCGCCGTTCCGGATCGCCCCGAACCGCAGGAAGCGACGGAACAGCCGCGTGGCGGGGGTTTCGGCCAGCCGGCGCTCGTGGTCGCCTCTCAGATCGAAACCGCGACGATCAATGACAGGCTGTCGGCGATCGGCACGGGCCGGGCAACGAGTTCCGTTTCGGTCACGCCTTTCGCGTCCGGCCGCCTGACCGAGCTTCTGGTCGAGTCCGGATCGCGCGTCGAGGCCGGCGATCCGGTTGCCCGTCTCGATGCCGAAGCCGAAGAGATCGCACTGGACCGCGCACGCGCCGCTCTCGACGATGCAGAGGCACGGGCGGAGCGCATCCGCGCGCTGCGCAGCACCAATACGGCTACGGCCGTCCAGCTCAACGAAGCGGAACTGGCCGTCACAAACGCCAGGCTTGCGGTACGCGACGCCGAGCTAACGCTGCAGCGGCGCACCGTGGTCGCACCCATTCCCGGCATCGTCGGCATCCTGCCTGTGTCGGCGGGCAACTACGTCACCTCGCAGACGGAGATCGCGACCATCGATGACCGCTCGCGCATCGTCATCGACTTCTGGGTGCCGGAGCGGTTCGCGGGCATGATCGCGGTCGGCGACACCGTGTCAGCGGCATCCATCGCACGCCCCGAGGACAATTTCGACGGTACCGTCAGCGCAATCGACAATCGCATCGATGCGCAGAGCCGCACGCTGCGGATCCAGGCCAGCCTTACCAACGACGACGACATGCTGCGCGCAGGCATGTCTTTCCAGATCACGATGACCTTCCCCGGCGACAGCTATCCGGCCGTTGACCCGCTGGCCATCCAGTGGGGCACCGACGGCGCGTTCGTCTGGTTGGTGGAGAATGGCAAGGCGCGCCGCGCGCCCGTTACCATCATCCAGCGCAACACCGACAGCGTGCTCGTGGCAGGCGAGTTCGGTGAGGCGGGCGCGGTCGTCACGGAAGGCATACACGCGGTCCGCGAGGGCGAAGAGGTTCGGCTCGTCCGCGCGCAGGACAACGAGGCCCAGCCCGTCATCACCACGACAGGGTCGTAGGCAGCAGGCCGTCAAACGAGGAAGCAGCGTGTGAGCCAGGACAACAACGCCGCCGTCGAGAATGGCCTTACCGCGCTTTTCGTGCGCCGACCGGTGCTTGCGTTCGTCATCAACACGCTGATTGCCGTGGCCGGTCTGGCTGCACTCTTCGGCGTGGAAATCCGTGAGCTGCCGGACGTCGACCGCCCTGTCATCACGGTGAACACGAACTTCACCGGCGCATCCGCCGAGTCCATCGATCGCGAGATCACCGCCGTCATCGAAGGCGCGATCGCCCGCGTAGCCGGCGTCAAGTCGATCTCCTCCTCGTCCTCCTTCGGCCGCAGCCGCATCACCGTGGAATTCAACGACGGCGTCGATCTCGACACCGCCGCGTCCGACATGCGCGACGCTGTCGGCCGCATCCAGAACAACCTGCCGGACGACGCCGATGTGCCGCGCATCGTGAAGGCAGACGCCGACGCGCAGGCCGTCGTTCGGCTTGCCATCACCTCGGAAACGATGAGCGTGCACGACATGACGCTCCTGGTCGAAGACCAGATCGTCGACACGCTTTCATCGATCGACGGCGTCGCCGAGGTCCAGGTCTTCGGCGACCGCGACAAGATTTTCCGCGTCGACATCAACCAGTCGCGGCTGGCCAGCCTCGGCCTCACCGTCGCCGATATTCGCAACGCTCTCGCGTCCATGTCCTTCGACACGCCGGCCGGCTCGCTGACGAGCAATACCCAGGACCTGATCGTGCGGGCGACCGCCCCCGTCGTCACACCTGAAGACTTCGAAAGCATCATCATCAACGGCACCACCCGGCTGTCCGACGTGGCGACGGTGACCCTGGGCGGCGACGTCGGCGAATCCCAGCTTCGCGCCAATGGCCGGACAGGCATTGGCATGGGCATTATCCGGCAGGCGCAGTCCAATACGCTGACGATCTCCGAAGGCGTGCGCGAGGCGGTCGAGCGGATCCGGCCTACCTTGCCCGAGGGCGTCGACATCTTCGTGACCGGCGACGAGGCGGTGTTCATCAACGGCGCGATCCACGAGGTGGAGATCGCGCTGGGCATCTCGGTCACCGTCGTGCTGCTCATCATCTTTGCGTTCCTGCTCGATTGGCGCGCCACCATCATTCCCGGCCTCGCTCTGCCGGTTGCCTTGATCGGCTCGGTGGCAGCGATCTATCTTGCCGGTTTCTCGATCAACATCCTGACGCTTCTGGCCTTCGTGCTCGCCACCGGCCTCGTGGTCGATGACGCGATCGTCGTGCTGGAGAACATCGTGCGCCGACGCAACGAGGGCATGGGGCCACGCGCCGCCGCGGTGCTCGGCACGCAGGAGGTCTTCTTTGCGGTGCTCGCCACGACGGCGACGTTGGTTGCCGTCTTCGTGCCCCTGTCCTTCCTGCCCGGCCAGACCGGAGGTCTGTTCCGCGAGTTCGGCTTCGTGCTGGCGATAGCCGTTTTCCTGTCCTCCATCGTCGCGCTGTCGCTGTGCCCGATGCTGGCCTCGCGCATGCTCTCCGCAAAGAACGAGGATCACAGTCACCACGGCTTGCTGGGGCGCATCGGCGCGGCATTGGCCGGGCTCTACCGCACCACGCTGCGCGCAGCCCTCAACGCGCCGTTGATCGTCGTGGTGATCGCGCTCCTCTTTTCGGCGCTGGCGGCCGCGCTCTTTCCCACCATCCGCTCCGAACTGACCCCGGCCGAAGACCGCTCGGCCGCCTTCGTGCGCATCTCCGCGCCGCAGGGCGTCAGCCTCGACTACCTCGCCCAGCAGATGCGCCGCATCGAAGGCCTGATCCAGCCGCTACGCGATTCCGGCGAGATCATTTCCACCTTCTCAATTGCCGGCTCCGGTGGCTCCCAGAATTCCGGCTTCATGGTCATGTCTCTGGCGCCATGGGAAGATCGGGAACGCTCCCAGCAGGAAATCCTCAACGATGTGACCAGCCTGGTGCAGGGCGTGCCGGGCGTCCGCGCCTTCGCCTTCCAGCCGAACAGTCTCGGCATTCGCGGAGCGGGCAGTGGTCTGCAGTTCGCCATCGTCGGCAGCAACTATGCTGACCTGAACGCCGCGGCGGAGGCGGTGGTCGCCGAGTTCGAGCAGGATAGCCGCTTCCGCCAGCCGCGCCTCTCACAGGAAACGACGCAACCGCAGCTTTCCGTGCGCATCGATCGCGAGCGCGCCTCCGATCTGGGCATCAACATCACCGGATTGTCGGAAGCGATCCAGGCAATGGTCGACAGTCGTGAAATCGGCTCGGTGTTCATCGACGACCGTTCCTATGACGTGAAGCTGCTGTCGACGACCAACCCGATCAACGATCCCACCGACCTCGAGAACATCTTCCTCAAGGCGCAGGACGGTCGCTTCGTGCCAATGTCGACGATTGCGACCCTGACGGAACAGGCCGTCGCGCCATCTCTGGCGCGCGAACAGCAGATGCGCTCCGTGGCTGTCACCACCGCGCTGGCGCCGGATTTCGCTTTGGGCGACGCCTACGCTTTTGCCCAGGAAGTTGCAGCCAAGCATATGCCGCCGGGCAGCCGCATCGTTCCTCTTGCCGAGGCCGCAACGCTCGACGAGACCTCCGGCGGCATGATGACAATTTTCGGCTTCGCCATCGTCATCATCCTCCTGGTTCTCGCCGCGCAGTTCGAAAGCTTCGTCAGCGCCGCGATCATCATGGCCACGGTTCCCCTTGGCCTTGCCTGCGCGGTCTTCGCCTTGCTGCTGACAGGCACGAGCCTCAACGTCTACAGTCAGATCGGCCTTGTCCTTCTGGTCGGCATCATGGCCAAGAACGGCATCCTGATCGTCGAATTCGCCAATCAGCTCCGCGACAGGGGGCTTGGGGTCCGCGAGGCCGTGGAACAGGCGTCCAATATCCGCTTGCGTCCGGTCGTGATGACCATGCTGTGCACGATCGTCGGCGGTTTGCCGCTCATTCTTGCCAGCGGCGCCGGCGCGGAAGCACGTGTGTCGCTCGGCTGGGTGATCGTTGGCGGGCTGGGTCTGTCGACGTTGTCGACGCTTTATCTCACTCCCGTCGCCTACCTCCTGCTCGGCCGCTTCATCACGCCGGCGGTGGAAGAGGAAAAGCGCCTTCATCGCGAACTGGAAGACGCAAGCCGCCCGAAGATGGGTACACAACCGGCGGAATAGCCGGAGAGCCCATCTATCTCGTGCGTCCTTCGAGGCTCGCTGCGCTCGCACCTCGGGATGAAGGAAGTTTGCGCTTCAAACCCACAACCGTTGCGGGCTCGATGCGCGACTTCCCTCATCCAGAGGTGCGAGCCCTCGCGTACGGTTCCGGGTCTGCATAAAGTTCAGCGGGCGAGCCTCGAAGGACGCACCAAAAAATAAAGCGCCGCGCGGTTGCCCGCGCGGCGCTTTATTTTGCGTCGCGGCGCCCTACTGGGATTCAGCTGGGTCGACGCGGCCGACCTCGACCCACTTGCCGCCCTCGATCTTCGAGATGACGATCAGATCGCCACCCTGGTGATCGTCGGGCCCGTAATTGACCGTGATGTCGAGAATCTGGTCGTCGAATTCGAGGCTTTCCATACCCTTCTGGAAGCTCTCGGCAGTCAGGTCAGGTCCAGCCGCCTCGAGCGCCATGAGCAGCGTCTTCGCCGCACCGTAGCCGAGCTGTGCCGCGGTCCCAGCCGGCTCTCCGGCCTTGGCCTGGAAGTCCTCGGCCCAGGCCTTAACTTCCGGATTGTCCATCCGGTTCTCGAAGTCCGACCAGCCGGCAGCCGCGTAGTAGCCCTCGGTCACGCCTTCCGGCACCTTTGCGACAGCCGTATTGAAGCCGGCGGACGAGCCTATGAAAGCCACGTCCGTCCAGCCCAGCTTCTTCGCGGTGCCGAAGGCGACGATGGTCTGGCGCACACCGATGCCGGTTGCGATGATGTCGCAGCCCGCTTCCCGCAGCTTCTGGATAGAGCCGACGAAGTCCTGCTCATCCGGCTTGTGCGTGGTCTCGGCTGCAAAGGTCAGGCCCATCCCTTCGGCCTGGTCCCGCGCCGCCTCGAACACTTCGAGACCGAAGTCAGACGGGATGTACATCGCGCAGACTTCCTTGGCGTCGTTCTGCTCGGCGAGATACTTAACGCCTGCACGCAACCCATCATAATACGAAGCGGTGCCAGCGTATTTGTAGGTGGTGTCGCCTTCAATCATCTGACGTGCAGAGGTCAGCGGCGAAACGTTCGCCACCTGCTTGGCCTCCATCAGCGGGAAACCAGCTATGTTGTGCGGCGTGCCGAGGTTCAGAATCATCGCGAAGACCTGATCGGAATTGATCAGCTTGTTGAAGTTCTGGACCGCCTTCGGCACCTGGTAGCCGTGATCCTCCACCACGAACCGGATCTTGCGGCCGTGAATACCGCCCTTGGCGTTCACGTCGTCGAACATCTGCTGCGCAGCCTTGATGGCACCGACGTTGAACGCGGCGAAGATGCCCGAAAGGTCGCCGTTCGATCCGATGACGATCTCGGTGTCGGTAACGCCCTGTGTGGCGTGGGCAGCAGACGCCATGCCTGCGGCAAGCCCCATCGCCAGAATAGATTTCGTGAGCATGCTTTTCATTTTTCACTCCTCCTGGTTGTCTTTCAGCACGTCGGGTCGGAAATCATTCCCGCCCGTACATCTCGTCAATCAGCTCTTTGTGCTTCTTCTCGACAAAGCTGCGCTTCAGCTTCATCGTCGCTGTCAGTTCCTCATCTTCAGCGGTCAGAAGCACATCGATCAAGCGGAAATCCTTGATTTGCTCGACGCGGGCGAACTCCTTGTTTGTCTCATCGACGATGCCGGCGATCAGGTCTCGCACTTCCTGTGCCGCACATAGCGATTTGAAGTTGTTGAATGGCACCTTGTGGTCCTGCGCAAATTTCTCGACGTTTTCCTGGTCGATCATCACCAGGCAGGTCAGGAACTTGCGTTTGTCTCCGATCACGACGGCATCGGATATGAAGGGCGAGAATTTCAGCCGGTTCTCGATCTCGGCCGGCGTGATGTTTTTGCCGCCGGCCGTGATGATGATGTCCTTGGCGCGACCGGTGATGAACACGAAACCCTGATTGTCCAGCCGGCCGACATCGCCCGTGCTCAGCCAGCCATCCGGCGAGATCGTCTCCGCCGTCTTGTCCGGCTTGTTCCAATAGCCTTTGAAGACGTTGGGGCCCCGGTACTGGATCTCGCCATCCGGCGCGATGCGGATTTCGCCGCCTGGCACGACCGGCCCGACGCTGCCGGTCTTCTCGTTCTCGATCAGGTTCACGGAAATGACGCCGGAACTCTCCGTCATGCCGTAGCCTTCGAGGATCGTGATACCGATCGAGCGATACCACCGGATGAGGTCGGGGGAGATCGGCGCCGCACCGGTCGTGCCGCGCCGCAACCGGTCGAAGCCCAGCATCCGGCGCACGTTGGACAGGAGCATGAAATCCCAGAAGGCATAGGCGAGCCTGGTGCCGGGAGGAACCGGCCGTCCCTCCTCCAGCGCCTCGGCCCGCGCCCGGCCAGCCTTCATGGCCTGTCCGAATGCCCATTTGCCGATCATGCTCGCCTCGCTCGCCATGATCATGACGCGGCTGTAGATTTTCTCCCAGACACGGGGAACAGCCGTGAAGACATGTGGCGAGACCTCGCGCACATTGTCGAACACCGTTTCGGGGCTCTCGGCAAAATTCACCGTGGACTTCAAACCGATCGGCGTGAAGACGGAGATCAGACGCTCCAGAATGTGGCACAGCGGCAGGAAGCAGACCTGCTCGTCGGTCGGTTTCACCGGCAGCGTCAGCACCGAACCGATGATCGACACGATGATATTCTGGTGGCTGATCATCGCACCCTTCGGCGGGCCGGTCGTACCGGAGGTATAGACCAGGATCGCCGTCTCCTCGGGTTTTGACCTGGCGATTTCCTCGTCGAAGCGGTTGGGGTTTTCTTTCAGGAAGGCACGTCCCAGTGCGTAGAGATCATCGAGGAAGATCACCTTCTCGTCGGAGAAGTCGTGCAGGCCATCGCGGTCGTAGACGATGACCCGCGTCAGTCCCGGCATCTCGCCCTTGATCGAAAGGTATTTGTCGAGTTGCTCGTCATTCTCGACGAACAGGAAGCGGCTGTCGGAATCGTTGACGAGATATTTGAGCTGTGCGGCCGAGTCCGTAGTGTAGACGCCGGACGATATTCCCCCGACCGACTGGACGCCGAGATCGGTGTAGATCCACTCCTTGTTGTCCTCGGACAGGATCGACACCACCTCACCGCGCTTGAGGCCTAGCGACATCAGTCCCAGCCCGATCAGGCGCGCGTGTTCGTAGAAGTCGCTCCAAGTGTAGGACAGCCAGATGCCGTAGTCCTTCTCGCGGTGCGCCACCTTGTCCTGCAGTTCCAGGCATCGCTGCCGGAAAAGCTTCACCAGCGTGTCGCAACCGTCGAGATAATATGGTCCCCTGGTCAGGTCGGCGTTGAAAGAATGCCCGTGCACTGTCTGCTGGGCGGGCAGTTTCTCGGCGATGGTCATGTCACTTTCCTCCCGAAAGCGCGCATCAGCGCCACGTCTTTTTCTGCTTCCAGCGCTTCTGGCCGCGCTGGCTCTCCTCCGTCTGCATGCCGAGATAGAACTCCTGCACATCCTTCGACTGCAGCAGTCGCTCGGCCGCGTCGGCCATCACGATGCGCCCGAGTTCCATCACATAGCCATAGTCGGCCACCTCGAGCGCCACCTTTGCGTTCTGCTCGACCAGCATCATCGTCACGCCCTGTTCACGGTTGAGCCGCCGGATGATCTGGAAGATTTCCTTGACCAGCAATGGCGACAGCCCCAGCGACGGCTCGTCGAGAAGCATCAGCTTCGGCTTCGCCATCAGCCCACGGCCAATCGCCAGCATCTGCTGCTGGCCGCCCGAAAGCGTGCCGGCCGCCTGGTTGCGGCGTTCCGCAAGAATCGGGAAGTAGGAGAAGACCATGTCATGGTCGCGCCGGATACCGTCCGTGTCCGAACGGGTGAAGGCGCCCATCTTCAGGTTTTCCTCGACCGTCAGCAGCGGGAAGACCTCGCGCCCTTCCGGCACATGAACGACACCGGCGCGGACCACCTTGTCGGGATTGGCGCCTGCTATGTTCTGGCCCTGATAGACGATCTGCCCCTTCTCCGGGTCCATCACGCCGGAAATGGTCTTCATCAGCGTCGTCTTGCCCGCGCCGTTGGCGCCGAGCACGGTGACGATCTGCCCTTCGCGCACCTCCAGACTGACGCCCCGGATCGCCATGATCGGCCCGTAGAAGCTCTCGATGTTGCGGATCGAAAGCACAACCTGTGCGTCCTTGGCGGCAGAAGGAGCCGCTGCTTTTGCCGCGACATTCATGCCGGCACCTCCTGCTTCTCGTCAGAAACGCCGATATAGGCCTCGATCACCTTGGGATCGTTCTGCACCTCGTGCGGCTTGCCGATCGAAAGCATCTGGCCATCGGCCAGCGCCAGCACCCGATCCGACACCGCAGACACAAGATGCATGTCGTGTTCGACCATCAGCACCGTGATGCCCATCTGCTTCTTGATATCCTCGACCCAGAACGCGACGTCCTGCGTTTCCTCCACCGACAGGCCCGACGCCGGCTCGTCGAGGAGGAGCAGCCGCGGCTCGATTGCCAGCGCGCGGCCCATCTCCACCACCTTGCGCACACCGTAGGGCAGCCCCGCGATATACTTGTCGCGATAGGCCTGCAGATCGAGGAAATCGATCACCTTCTCGATCGCCTCGCGGTGCCGGCGTTCCTCGGCACGAACGAAAGGCGTGAAGGCGAGCTCCGTCCACATGTTGCTCTTGCGGTGGCGATGCCGGCCGACCAGCAGGTTCTGCATCACCGTCGCCTGCTCGAACAGCTCGATGTTCTGGAAGGTGCGCGCGATACCGAGCCTGGCGATATCGTGCGGCGCCTTGCCGAGGATGCTCTTGCCGTCGAAACGGATGTCGCCCTCGACCGGATCGTAGATGCGCGAGATCAGGTTGAAGAGCGTGGACTTGCCCGCACCGTTCGGCCCGACAAGGGCGAAGACCTCGCCCTCCTCGACGTTGAACGACACCTGGTTGACCGCCACCACGCCGCCGAAGCGCAGTGTGACGTTGTCGATTTCCAGCAGCGCGCTCATCGCATCCGCTCCGTCTTCAGATA
This sequence comes from Aquamicrobium sp., assembly GCA_019739225.1. Lineage (GTDB taxonomy): Bacteria > Pseudomonadota > Alphaproteobacteria > Rhizobiales > Rhizobiaceae > Aerobium. The sequence goes on along the minus strand of JAHHDT010000006.1, from coordinate 1,057,239 downwards.
GGATTTCTGGCGGCGGAACATGTCGCGGCGATAGAACGGGAACAGCTCGAAATAGGTTCTGATCTTGAACCAGCGCCCGTAGATGCCGCTCGGCTCGAACAGGATGAAGGCGATCAGGATCGCGCCGAAGATGGCCGATTCCAGTCCGGGAATGGCGATCGACCCGCCACCGAGCACCTGGTTGAGAAGATCGCGCGACATCGAAATCGCCTGCGGCAGCAGCGCAACCACGGCCGCGCCGAAAAATGCGCCGTGGATCGTACCGAGCCCGCCGATCACGATCGCCAGCAGAAGCTGGATCGAGATGATGATGTTGAAGGTCTCGTTGTTGAAGATGCCGGCGAAATGTCCCATCAGGGCGCCGGCCAGCCCGGTGATGCCGGCCGAGATGCCGAAGGAAACGGCCTTGGTCCGCGCCACGTTTACGCCCATCGCCTGCGCCGAAATTTCCGAGTCACGGATCGCCGCGAACGAGCGGCCGAGCGGCGAACGCTGCAGGTTGCGGTAGAGGAGGACGATCAGCAGCGTGATACCGAGGATCAGGTAGTAAAGCCGCTCGGGATTGGCATAGCGGTTGAAGCTGAGCCCGAAGATGTCGATGTCGGGCGCGAACAGGCCGATCACGCCATTGGTCAGCGGCGCCGCGATGACGATGAAGTCGTCGACGAGGATCGCAATCGCCAGCGTACCGATCGCCAGATAGATGCCGTGCAGCTTCGTCATCGGCCGGGCGATGAGCGCGCCGGCGATGCCCGCGATCAGTCCGGCCAACGGGAAGGACAGGATGAACGGCAGGCCCAGCCTTTCCTGAAGCAGCACGTTGGCATAGCAGCCGATTGCCAGGAAGGCTGCGTGGCCGAGGCTCGCCTGCCCGGTCTGGCCGACGAGGATCATCAGCCCCATGCACGCGATCGACCAGATGAGCAGGTTGGTCATCTCGCCAATGGCGAAGCTGCTGACGCCCAGAGGCAGCACAAGCATGACCACCAGCAGCAATATGTACCAGCCGCGTTGTGCGCCATGCCGGAAGAGGTTGATGTCGGCGTCGTAGGAAGTCTTGAAAACCGTCCGCATGTCAGCCTCACACCTTCTTCTGATGGACCTGGGCGAGGATGCCGTGCGGTCGGAAGACGAGGATCAGGAAGAGCAGCAGGTAGGGCATGATTTGCGAGTAGCCCGCTGCGATGTAGCGTGATGCGAATGGTTCCAGCAGCCCGACGATCAATCCGCCCAGCAACGCGCCGGGCAGCGAGCCGAAACCGCCGATCACGGCCGCCGCGAACGCCTTGATGCCAAGCAGGCCGATCGACGGATCGATAGAGCCCTTGGAGGCGAACAGGATGCCTGCAACCGCTGCCACCATGCCGGCAAGCGCCCAGATCAGCGAATGGATCCGCTTGACGGGGATGCCCATGTAGTAGGCCGCGAGCTGGTTCTGCGACGACGCCTGCATCGCCACACCGAGCTTGGTGCGGTTGAAGTAGAAATAGAGGATGACCGTCAGCGCGACCGTCACGAGTATGATGATCAGCTCGTTGAGACCGAGCACGAGCCCGCCGAACCGGACGTATTTGCCGGCCATCGGGGTCTGCAGCGAGATCGGTTCGTGCCCCCAGATCAGGCCGGCGGCGAAGCGCAGCACAAAGCCGAGCGCGATCGTCAGGATGATGACCGCCACCTGGCTCTGACCGAACATGCGGCGCAGCACGACTAGGTCGAGCGCATAGCCGAAGGCCCCCATGGCGGCGATGGCGATGGGCACCGAAATCCAGAAAGGCAGGCCCATGAATTGCGGGTTGGTCAGCCCCAGACAAATGAAGGCCCCGAGCATCATGAAATCGCCCTGGGCGAAATTCACCGCTTCGGTTGCCTTGTAGATCAGCACGAAGCCCATCGCGACGAGGCCGTAGACACAGCCATTGGCGAGACCGCTGACGATCAGCTGCAAGACGTCCAAATGTGTTCCTCCTCCTCACGGGCCGGTGCTCTGTGTCACCGCACCCGAAATCTTCTCCCTTTTCGCGGCAGCCTCCCCGCCGCCGCGCCTCCCGTTCGCGCTCAGGGCGCGATGAAAACCTTGCCGTTGGGCTTGGCCAGTTCCTGCGGCACGCGCTCGATCGCTTCCGAGAGCGGCACCACGGCTGTCACATCCGTCGCCCACCGCCCGTCGGAGAACCGCTTCTGCGCCTCCACCACCGCGCTCATGCGACGCTCCGCGCCGGCAGTCCGCATCCATTCGACCAGCCAGAAACCCTCGATCTTCTTGTGCATGAAGATCAATTGGCCAGGCTCGGGGATGGGCGTTGCGGCAGGGTCGAGCCTGCCATAGACGATCCACCGCGCATGCCTGCCCATCGCGTTGAAGATCGCGCCCGCCAGCGGCCCTGTGACTGCGTCGAGGAAGATGCGCGGCTTTTCCTCGCGCAACACGGCGGCAAGTTCGTCGCGGAATCCCAGCGCATCGGCGTTGAGCACGTGGGCCGCGCCCAATTCCTTCAGCATCGCAATCTGCTCGTCGCGGCGCACGATCGCGATGGGGCGATAGCCTTCATCCCTGGCAACGCTGATTATCAGCTTGCAGAGCTGGCTGGCGCCTGCGGTCAGCACAAATGCCTTCTCGCCCGCCTCCTTGACGATACCGAACATCGCAAGCGCGGTGAGCGGATTGACGATCATCGCCGCCGCATCCTCGTTCCGCACCGTATCGAGAAGCGGGATGCACCCCGGCGCATCGGCAACCGCGTAGTCGGCCCAGCTACCCCAGTTGGAAAGCCCGGTTGCGAACGCGATGCGCCTTCCCATCAGGGCCTGTGCTTCCGGCTCCGGCCCGGCGGCAACGACATGGCCGACACCCTCGAACCCAGCCGGCCGGCCCTGAACGCGCGGCTGGCCATACATGCCTTTCACGAACATGACGTCCGACGGGTTGATCGAGGCGAGGTCCACCTTGATCAGCACCTGGCGCCCTTCCGGCTCGGGCACAGCGATCGTGCCGGCCTCGACATAGGGCTCGAGCGCTTCCAGGACGGTGCCGGACGGCTGCCGGGCATAGCCGTCGTTCCTCAGAAGAAGCGCGTTCATCGTGGCTGGAATGGACACTGGCGGCATCTCCTCAGGGCTTGAGCACGATCTTGCCGGCCGCGCCGCGGCCAAGCACGCGCTGCAGGACGGCTGGCGCATCGGCGAGCGCATAGACGCCCTCGATCACCGGCTTCACCTTGCCGGCAAGATGCCAGCCGACCAGTTCCTTCATATTCTCGGCATAGACGGCAGGTTCCTTCTGGGTGAAAGCACCCCAGAACACGCCGACAACGCTGTAGCCTTTCACCAGTGTCAGGTTCACCGGCAGTTTCGGGATCGTGCCCGAGGCAAAACCGACCACCAGCAGACGGCCGTTCCAGGCCATCGACCGCGACAACGCATCGAAAGCGTCTCCGCCGACGGGGTCGAAGGCGACATCCACGCCCTTGCCATCCGTCGCATCCTTCAAGGCATCCTTGAGGTTGTCATAGCCGAGCACGATGTCGGCGCCGGATTGCCCGGCGATCTCGCGCTTCGCCTCGCTGGAAGCGACACCGATGACCCGCGCCCCCATTGCCTTGCCGATCTGCACGGCCGCCACGCCGGTGGCCCCCGACGCGCCGAGCACGCACAGCGTCTCGCCGGGCTGGAGCTGGCCGCGCTGCTTGAGCGCATGGTGCGAGGTGCCGAAACCGCAGAGCAATGCGCAGGCATCCTGCCCGGAAATCGCGTCCGGCAGTTTCATCACTGACGCTTCGTGTGCGGCAACCCGCTCCGCATAGGCACCCAGCGAGGACACGGAAGCGACACGGTCGCCGATCTTGAAGCGGGTGACTTCGTCGCCCACCGCCACGACCCGACCCGCCACTTCCATGCCGGGCACGAATGGCGTCTGCGGCTTCATCTGGTAGAGGCCTTGCACCAGCAGCCCATCGGGAAAATTGACCCCGATCACCTCGGCTTCGATCACGACCGTGCGGCCTGCCGCGACGGGCTCGGGCCAGTCCGCATATTGCAGCTGGCTGATCGGCCCGAACTCGTTTGCAACGATGGCTTTCATGTCAAACCTTCTGTTGCGTGTATTTACGCAGCTCTTCGCGCGCCACCTGACGACGATGGACTGCATCCGGCCCGTCCGCAAGGCGCAGCGTGCGCAAATGGGTCCATGAACGCGCCAGCGGCGTGTCCTGGCTGATGCCCTGCCCGCCATACATCTGCACGGCTTCGTCGGTGACCTTGAGCGCCACGCGCGGTGCAACCACCTTGACCTGGCTGATCCAGGGGGCCGCGGCCTTCTTGTCGCCCTGGTCGATCATCCAGGCGGCCTTGAGGCACAGAAGCCGGGCCATCTCGATCTCCATGCGGCATTCCGCAATGATGTCATAGTTGGCGCCAAGCTGCGCGAGCGGCTTGCCGAACGCCTCGCGGCGCATCGAGCGCTGGCACATCAGTTCCAGCGCCATCTCCGCCTGGCCGATGGCACGCATGCAGTGGTGGATGCGTCCCGGCCCGAGCCGCCCTTGCGCGATCTCGAACCCGCGCCCCTCGCCGAGGATGAGATTGTCGGCCGGCACCCGCACATTCTCGAAGCGCAGATGCAGATGGCCGTGCGGCGCATCGTCATCGCCATAGACCTTCATCGCCCTGAGCTTGGTGACGCCGGGCGTGTCGGCCGGCACGAGGATCATCGAGTGCTGCTGGTGCTTCGGCCGGCTCTCGTCGGGCGAGCTCACCATGGTGATGTAGATCGCACAGCGCGGGTCGCCCGCACCCGACGACCACCACTTCTCGCCGTTGAGCACATAATGGTCGCCGTCGCGTTCGCAGCGCATGGCGATGTTGGTGGCATCCGACGATGCGACGTCCGGCTCGGTCATCAGATAGGCGGAGCGGATCTTGCCTTCCAGCAGCGGCGCCAGCCAGCGGTCCTTGTGCGCCTGCGTGCCGTAGCGCTCCAGCACCTCCATGTTGCCGGTGTCGGGCGCGGAGCAGTTGAAGGTCTCGGCGCCCAGGTGTGCCTTGCCCATTTCCTCTGCCAGATAGGCATACTCCACGGTCGACAGGCCGTAGCCCCGGTCGGAATGGGTGAGCCAGAAGTTCCAAAGTCCGCGCTCGCGCGCCTTTGCCTTCAGCCCTTCGAGAATCTCGGTCTGCCGTGGCGTATAGCTCCAGCGATCGCCATCCTTGCCGACTTCCGCCAGGAACTCTTCGTCAAGCGGGATGATCTCCTCGCGCACCATCTGCGCGACCTTGTCGTGGATCGGCTTCAGCCGCTCGGTCATGCCGAGATTCATCTCGGGGTTCTTCGTCATGGTGCTCGATTGTTCCTCCTTGCCGCCCAGGCCGCGATAGGCGGCGGTGACGACCTTTCGTGCGAGATCCTCGATGTCGGCGCGGGTTTCCCCGACGCGCGGCGAGTACCAGAAGATCGGCGAGTTGAGCACGACGAACATCAACTGGTTGGCGATGCTCAAATCGTCGAAACGGAAGTCGCCGCGCTCACGTCCCGTGCAACGAGCGTCTTCGCGAAAAACGTTGCCGTAGTTGGTGCGATATTCGATCAGTTCGGCAAAGACAGCTGCGTTGCTCGGGCGTTGTCGCGCCGCGCAGATGCATCTTCACGCCTACCCATACCGTGCGCTGGAACGGCTTGGTCGTGATCATCTGGATGGCGTGCGCAAACGCCATGTGCCGCCAGCGCGCCACCGGATCGGACATGGCGCGGTAAGGCTCGATCGCCGCGTAATTCATCTCCATGCCGACACGGAACACCTCCGCGAAGATGTCCGCCTTGGAACGGAAATGGTGGTATATGCGCCCCTTGGTGGCGCCGAGGCTGCGGGCGACGTCGTCGATGGACGTTTCGGTGTAGCCGCGCTCCATGAAACAGCTTGGCGGCCGCCTCGAGAATATCGGCTCGCGAGCTTTCCTGGACATGTTCGCGCACGCCAAGCGTCATTGCGCAGCAACCTCCCGACCCGCCGGCATCCTCGTTGTGCGAACAGCGGAGCAAATTCGCGTCGGGCCTTTACGGGTATCGAAATGATGAACATACTACCGGGTATGTTGTCAACGCGGCGGGTACGATTTTCCCCCTGCCCGCCGCGCCAAGGGAGGAAATGATGGCGTATCTGGACGAACTCTTTTCGGTGGCCGGCAAGACCGCGCTGGTGACAGGCGCTGCAACCGGCATCGGCCGAATGGCTGCGACCGGTCTCGTGCAAGGCGGCGCGCGCGTCCTGATTGCCTCGCGCAAGGGTGCCGATTGCGCCCGTGTGGCCGAAGAGCTCAACACTCTCGGCAAGGGCAGCGCCGAAGGGTTTGCCGGCGACGTCAGCACGGAGGAAGGCATTGCTGCGCTTGTAGGCGAGGTGCGTGGCCGGACAGACACCCTGCACATCCTCATCAACAATGCAGGCGTCTCCTGGGGCGCGGAATATGAGGATTTTCCGTACAGCGCCTGGGCAAAAGTGCTCGGCGTCAACGTCGCCGGCCTGTTTCACCTCACCCGGGAACTGACGCCGCTACTGGAAAAGGCGGCGAGCGATCAGGACCCCGCCCGCATCATCAATCTTGGCTCGGTCATGGGAACGCAGCCGATGGCGGACGGCGCATATTCCTACACGGCCTCCAAAGCCGCGGTTCATCATCTCACCCGCACGCTGGCCAACGAACTCGCGGCACGACGCATCACAGTCAACGCCTTCGCGCCTGGCCCCTTCCAGAGCCGGATGACGGCCTTTGCCACGGCGACCGACGAACAGGCCGACAAGGTCGGCAAGCGCGTGCCGATCGGGCGCATCGGCGCACCGGATGACATAGCGGGCGCGACCCTGTATCTGTGCAGCAGGGCGGGGAGCTATGTGACCGGCGCGATCCTGCCACTGGACGGCGGCCAGTCGGTCCAGCATGGCATGACGCTTTTCAAGGAATGATGCGAGCTAGATGAGCAACAGCCAGAAAGAACCGCTTCCACTCGAGGAAGCCAAAAAAGCGGTCGGCCAGGAGATCGGCGTGTCGCCCTGGCGCGTGGTGTCCCAGGAGATCATCGACAAGTTCGCCGACGCGACCGACGACCATCAGTTCATCCACGTGGACCCGGAACGCGCGGCGGCCGAAACGCCATTCGGCGGAACCATTGCTCACGGCTTCCTGTCGCTCTCGCTGCTTTCGGCCATGGCTTACGAGACGATTCCCCCGATCCGCGAAGCCGGGATGGGCGTGAACTACGGCTTCGACCGGCTGCGCTTCGTTTCGCCGGTCAAGTCGGGCGCGCGCATCCGCGCGCGTTTCAAGCTGGCGGAAATGACCGCGCGTCCTTCCGGCTGGATTCACCTGAACTACGACGTCACGATTGAGATCGAAGGCTCGAAGAAGCCGGCCCTTACCGCGCGCTGGCTCACGCTCGCGGCGATAGAGCGCAAAAGGGAGGACGCATGAGCGATCCGAACGCGCTCGATGCGGCAGCGCTGGCTCCCTATCTCGAAAAGCATGTCCCCGGCTTCAGGGGTCTGAAGGATATCCGCAAGTTCGGCTCGGGCCAGTCGAACCCCACCTATGCGCTGGATGCTGAAAGCGGCCGCTATGTGCTACGCGCCAAGCCGCCGGGCGAGTTGCTGAAATCGGCGCACCAGGTCGATCGCGAATTCCGGGTCATGAAGGCGCTGAAGAACACGGCCGTGCCCGTTCCGGAAGTCCTCTACCTGTCGGAGGAGGCCTCGCCGATAGGCCGCATGTTCTACGTCATGGCGTTCGTCGACGGGCGCATCCTGTGGGACCCGGCACTACCCGACCTTGCAACGAACGAGGAACGCAGCGCGACCAGCGACGCTATGAATGCGGTGCTTGCAGCCCTGCACGATGTCGACATCGAGGCCGCCGGGCTCAGCGACTTCGGCAAGCCGGGCAGCTATTTCGAGCGACAGTTCGGACGCTGGACCACCCAGTACCGCGCTTCCGAGACCGACAAGGTCGAAGACATGGATGCGCTGATCGCCTGGCTTGAGAGCAATCAGGTCGCCGATGACGGTCAGGTCTCGCTCGTTCACGGCGATTACCGCCTCGACAACATGATATTCGCTCACGACCGGCCCGAAGTGATCGCCGTACTCGACTGGGAACTGTCAACACTCGGCCATCCCTTTGCCGACATCGCCTATCAGTGCATGCAATGGCGGCTGCCCCACGATTCCGGCTTTCGCGGGCTCGGAGGCATGGATCGCCAGGCGCTCGGCCTGCCGTCGGAGGCCGAATACGTCGCCCGCTACTGCGAGCGTCGCGGCATTTCCGGCATAGACAACTGGGTTTTCTATCTCGCCTTCTCCTTCTTCCGGCTCGCCGCGATCTGCCAGGGCGTCTACAAGCGCGCCCTCGACGGCAATGCCTCCAACCCGGAAAAGGCGAAAACCTACGGTCAGGCCGTGCGCCTGCTGGCGGCACTGGCTCGCCAGGCAATCGAAAAAGGGAAATGACGCATGGCGCGGTTTTCGGGTCTGACAGTGCTGGTGACGGGTGCCACCGGCGGTTTCGGCCGCCGTGCGGCGGAACGCTTCGCGGCCGAAGGCGCCCGCCTGGTCCTGTCCGACCTTGACCCCGCCCGCCTGGAGGAAACCGCGTCGGCGATTGATGCCGAAACCGCCGTGCTTGCCGGCGACATTGCGGACGAAAACCTTTCGAAAGAACTCGTAGCGCTGGCGGAAAAGCGCTTCGGCGGGCTCGACGTAGCGCTGAACAATGCCGGCATCGTCCACGACATGATGAAGCTGCCCAACATCGCATCCGACGACGCGCGCAAAGTCATCGAAGTCGACTTGCTCGGCGTGTTCTACGCGCTTAAGCACCAGCTTCCGTCGATGGAGCGGCGCTTTCGCGCAGAGGGAAAACGCAGCGCGATCGTCAACATCGCGTCCGTGGCCGGCATCGCCGGAGCACCACGGCTTTCCGTCTATGCGGCTGCCAAGCATGGCGTGGTCGGACTTACCCGGTCGGCGGCGGCCGAATACGCCACCAAGGGCGTGCGTGTAAACGCCGTCTGTCCCTCCTTCGCACGCACCGCGATGGTCGAGAAATCATTGCCGGCTGCCGAGGAGGATCGCAAGGCGAGCGAGGCCGAACTGGTTCGCGGCGTACCGATGAGGCGGCTGGGCGAAGTCGACGAAATCGTCGAGGTGATCCTGTTCGCGGCGAGCCCCGAGAACGGTTTCATGACCGGCCAGACGCTTGCCGCCGACGGCGGGATAACGTCGATCTAGAGCTTCGCGATCAGCTCGCGGAGCTGCCCCAGATGCTCGATCTGCCGGTAGCGTGGATGCTCTTCCGGTGCCTCGATCCGCTCCAGCACCCATGTCAGCTCGTGCGGAACGTACACCCCCCAGCTCCCCGCCTCGATCGCTGGCGCGACGTCCGACTTCAGCGAATTGCCCACCATCATGGCGTTCTCGGCGCCGTCGCCATGGCGTGAGAACACGCGCTCATACGTGCTGGCGCTCTTGTCGCTGACGATCTCGACGGCGTCGAAGAAGTCGCCCAGTCCCGACTGGGCCAGCTTTCGTTCCTGATCGAACAGGTCTCCCTTGGTGATGAGCACCAGCCGGTACGAGCCGGCGAGGTCTTTCAGCGTCTCCCGCACATGCGGCAAGGTTTCCACCGGGTGTCTAAGCATCTCGCGCCCGGCCGCCAGGATTTCGCCGATCACGTTCGCCGGCACCCGTCCCTCGGTCACTTCGACTGCGGTTTCGATCATCGAGAGCGTGAAACCCTTGATGCCGAAGCCATAGTGTCCGAGATTGCGCTTCTCGGCTTCCAGCAACCGATCGATCAGATGATCGGAGTCCGCATGATCAGCCAGCAGTTCCGCGAACCGCGCCTCGGTCAAACGGAAGAACTGTTCGTTCTGCCAAAGCGTGTCGTCGGCATCGAAACCGATGGTGGACAGTCTCTTCACAGGCGCACGTTCCCTCGCCATAGACATTTGCCTATTTCTCTAAATCCTAATTTAAGCAGTTCATGCAACGGTCGTTCCAGACTTGGACTGGCTAACCGCCTCACAGGCAGGTGGGTATTGTGAAGTTTTCTGCAACTGGCTCCCAGGGGTCACGCACACCCATTTTCAGGGCCACGAATGTTCCGGCCCTTCTGGCTCTGGTTGTCATTGCGCTGGCATGGCTGTTTGCAGAGCAGCAGAACCGGCAGGTTTTCCAGCACGACCTCCACAGCAAGGTGCTGGGCCAGGTGAGCCTCATCCGAGCAAAGCTCGAAGGCAACATCAACGGCAATATCCAGCTTGTACGAGGACTGGTCGCCACCCTTTCCACCGAACCCGAAATGGACCAGGAGCGCTTCGCCACTCTCGCGGCGGCGCTGCTGCAGGAGCGTTCGCAGATCCGTCACATCGCAGTTGCGCGCGATCTGGTCGTCAACCTGATCTACCCGTTAGAAGGGAACGAAAGCGCCCTCGGTCTCGACTACAATCAAAACGACGCGCAGCGCGCCGCGGCCTTGCGCGCCCGCGAGACCGGTGACCTCGTTCTTGCGGGACCGGTCGACCTGGTGCAGGGCGGCAAAGGCTTCATCGGGCGATTTCCCGTTTTCGCAACTGGCCCCGACGGCAGCGAAAACTTCTGGGGTATCGTTTCCGCGGTGGTCGACGCCGAAAAGCTCTACGCGCAGAGCGGATTGCTCAATCCAGATCTGCCGATCGATATCGATCTGACGGGCCAGGACGGCACGGGCGCCGACGGCACGCGATTTTATGGCTCGGGGGCCGCATCTGCCGACAACCCTGTCATAGCCGACGTCATATTGCCTTCCGGTTCCTGGCGGATCGCGGCGATACCGAAAGGCGGGTGGTCTGGAACGCCGGACAACGCCTGGGCGCTTCGCCTGCTCATCCTGCTTGCCGGCGCACTCATCATGGTCCCCGTCCTGGTCATGGGCCGTCTGATCGAGGAGCGCCTCAGCCACATTCGCGAACTCAAGCGGCGCGAGTTGCAGCTTGCGCGCATGTCACGCCGTCTCGGTCTCGCACTCGATACGTCCCGCGTTGGCGTGTGGGAGCTGAACATCGACAGCAACGAGCTGTTCTGGGACGACCGCATGAACGAGCTCTACGGCCATCCGCAAGACGAAGGCGCGCGCGACTACACCTCCTGGGCCGGTCGGCTCCACCCGGAAGATATCGAACAGGCCGAAGAGGAATTCCGGACAGCGATCGAAAGGTCCGGCCGCTATCTGTCGGAATACCGGCTGCTGTTGCCTGATGGAGAGGTCCGACACATCCGTGCGATCGGCGCAGTCTATCGCGACCCCGGCTCGCCAGCGAAAATCCTGGGAGTCAACTGGGATGTGACAGCCGACGTCGCGCTCAACGAGGAGCTGAAGCGCGCCAATGCCCTGACCGAGGCACGCAACTCCGAGCTGGAGCGGGCGAAAGCGCGCATCGAGCACAACGCATTGCACGATTCGCTGACCGGCCTGCCCAACCGGCGCTATCTCGATGACGTGCTGGCCGACCACGCTCGACAGTTCGCCGACGGAAAAGAGACGGCGGCCCTGCTCCAGATCGATCTCGACCGTTTCAAGCAGATCAACGATACTCTGGGGCATTCAGCCGGCGACGCCATGCTGGTTCACGCGGCAAGCATCCTGCGCGCGACGGTCGAGCCCGGCGACTTCGTGGCCCGTGTCGGCGGCGACGAGTTCGTTGTCGTTCGGCGCTGGCAAACCGGTGCGGGCAACCCTTCCATCCGTGGCCTGGCCAAACTCTCCGAACGCATCATCGAGCGCATGCAGCAGCCGCTTAGCTACGGCGGGCACGATTGCCGCGTCGGTGTTTCGATCGGCATCGCAACCGACATGGATTCGCTGGCCGATCCGACGCGTCTGCTGGTCAACGCCGACATCGCCCTGTACCGGGCCAAGGAACGCGGCCGCAACCGTCACCAGTTCTTCAACGACGCGCTGCAGACGGAAATCATCACCACCAAGCGGGTCGCCGACAACATCCTCTCCGGCCTCGAGCAGCGCCAGTTCGTGGCCCACTACCAGCCGCAGTTCGACGCGGAGACACTGGAGGTGATCGGAGTCGAAGCGCTGGCGCGCTGGAACCATCCGCGCGAAGGCCTCCTGGCCCCCAACGCGTTTCTCAAGATCGCCGAAGAACTCAACGTCGTCTCAACCATCGACCGCATCATCCTCGAACAGGCGCTGGTTGATTTCAATCGGTGGGAGGAGATCGGCCTCGGCATTCCGAAGACCTCCGTCAATGTCTCGGCGCGCCGTCTTCACGATGATGAACTGATCAAGAGCCTGCGCCAGATGGACATCAAGCCCGGTACGGTCTCGTTCGAGCTCGTGGAATCGATCTTTCTCGACGACAATGACGAGGTCATCACCTGGAACGTCGACCAGATCAAGGAACTGGGCATCGACATCGAGATCGATGATTTCGGCACCGGATACGCGTCGATCGTAAGCCTCATGAAGCTGAAGCCGCGCCGCCTCAAGATCGACCGCCAGCTCGTGATGCCGATCGTGCATTCGGCCGGGCAGCGGCAGCTCGTGGGTTCCATCATCGACATCGGTCGATCCCTTGGAATCGAAGTGCTCGCAGAGGGCGTCGAAACCATGGAGCACGCAAAGGTGCTGCGGCAGCTCGGCTGCAATGCGCTTCAGGGTTACGCCTTCGCAAAGGCCATGAGCGCAACCGATCTCGTCGGGTTCGTGCAATCGCGGCGCTGGCGCAAGACGGCCTAGCCGTTGGCGTCTCGCGCGGCCTCGGCAAGAAACGTGAAGGCATAGTCGGCAAACGACCGCCAGCACTCCACGCGGAACTCCGTTTCGGCAGTGCGCCACAGCACGATTTCAATCTTGCCCAGCACGGTCCGCGAACACGCGCCTACCGGAAATGCCTGCAGCGAAACGTCCTGCGGACAGCCTGCAGCAATTGTTGCCTCGGCGCCCTCACCTTCGACCACGATTCCGACATTGCGATGCGAGACATCGACCGCCGAATGGAACGCCTTGATCCGCTGAAACGGCGTATCGAGGCCGCCGTCGGCGCGATCGATCAGCAGCCATTCGTCAGGTCCCAGCCAGAGTGCCGCGCGATCGTCCTTCCGCGCAGACTGCTTGGGCGACTGCGGCAGCTTCAAGCCGAGCGCGCGTGATAGCGCTGCGACACTTTCTGCCGGGGCACGGAGCGAAATGCGCATCGCGGGCTCTGCCGGCGTGACGGTGACCCATGGGTGACCGGCCATCCGGCCTTCAAGCACCGGGCTGCGGGCGGCTTCGGTTCTAGCCATCGAGACGCTCTCCCTTCTCGTCGAAGAAGACGGTTCCGGTCACTTCGACCTCGATCGTGCGGTCCGGCATCGGCACGTGCAGCGTTTGCCCCGCCTGTACCCGGCCATCGGCAACGAGGGCCAGCGCGATCGAATGGCCGCAATTCTCCGACCAGTAGGACGAGGTGACGTGTCCGATCATCTTCATCGGAACCGGCTGGTTCGGATCGGCAACGATCTGCGCACCTTCCTCCAGCACAACTTTCGGGTCTTTCGTTCTTAGCCCGACGAGCTGCTTGCGCCCCGGAGCGACGAGGTCGGGGCGCATCAACCCGCGAATGCCGACGAAATCGGTCTTCTTCTTGCCGACAGCCCAGTCGAGGCCGGCATCGTTCGGCGTCACCGTGCCATCGGTCTCCTGTCCGACGATGATGTAGCCCTTTTCAGCGCGCAGCACGTGCATCGCCTCGGTGCCGTAGGCGCAGGCGCCATGCTTTTCGCCCTCAGCCCAGACCGCCTCCCACACAGCCTGCCCGTAGTCCGCGGGTACGTTGATTTCGAAGCCCCGCTCGCCGGTGAACGACATGCGGAAGAGACGCGTCGGCACACCGCAGATGCGTCCCTCCCGCACCGACATATGCGGCATCGCGGCGTCTGAGAGGTCGATGCCCTCAACCAGCGGCGCGATGATGTCGCGGGATTTCGGCCCCTGCACGGCAATGACAGCCCACTGCTCGGAAATCGAGGTGAGATAGACCTTCAGGTGCGGGAACTCGGTCTGGAGATAATCCTCCATGTGGTTCATCACGCGCGCCGCACCGCCTGTGGTGGTGGTGACATGGAAACGATCGTCGGCCAGCCTGCCCACCACGCCGTCATCGTAGATGAAACCATCCTCGCGCAGCATGATGCCATAGCGGCACCGGCCGGGCGCGAGCTTCTGCCACGGATTGGTGTAGAGCAGTTCCATGAAGGTCGCGGCGTCAGGCCCGACCACCTCGATCTTGCCCAGCGTCGACGCATCAAAGATGCCGGCCGACTGTCGCACGGTGCGGCATTCCCGGTTCACGGCTGCGTGCATGTCCTCGCCCGCGCGTGGGAAATACCAGGCGCGTTTCCACTGACCTACATCCTCGAACACGGCGCCATGCGCTTCGGCCCAGCCATGCATCGCGGTACGCCGCGTCGGATCGAACAGGCTGCCTCGTGCGTGATTGACGATCGCTCCGAAGGTGACAGGCGTGTAAGGAGCGCGGAACGTCGTCAGGCCCACCTCCGGGATAGGCTTGCCGAGCGTCTCTGCGGCAATGGCAAGTCCGTGCAGGTTCGACGTCTTGCCCTGGTCCGTCGCCATTCCGTTCGTGGTGAAGCGCTTGACGTGCTCGATCGAGCGCATGCCCTCCCGCACGGCCTGGCGAATGTCCTTGGCGGTGACGTCGTTCTGGAAGTCGACGAACGCTTTGGCCTTCGAGTCGGCGCCGGCCCCAGGTGCCGCACCCAGCATGGCACCGGCCCAGCCCTCGCCGGTCGATGCCTTCGGTTTCGACACGCGGCCTACCTTGATGCCTGCCGCCTTGGCGGCGGCATGGCCGGCGGTGGCGGCTTCGCCCAGAAGTGCGCCGAGTTCGTCGGTCCCGTTGCACGCACCGACAGATACGCAATTCTGCGCGTAGGTGCCCGGCAGGAATCGCCTGCCGGCCTCGTCAAAGGCCACCTTGCCGCGCGACTGGGAAAAGAGATGCACGGACGGCGTCCAGCCGGCGGAGGTGAGTAGCGCGTCCACAGCAATCGTGCGCGAGGCGCCGCCGTTCTTCGGCTGCACGGTCATGGCCGATACACGCAGTCTCCCCGAAACGCCAGTAACGGCACGGCCAGCATTGATCTCGATGCCGAGGCCCCTCGCCTCGTCAACGGCCGGGCCTTGCGGGTTGTCGCGCAAATCCACGATCGCCGCGACATGCACGCCGGCCTTCTTCAGATCGATCGCGGCATGATAAGCCGAGTCGTTGGCCGTATAGACGCCGACCGACTTGCCGACCGCAACGCCATAGTGATTGAGATAGGTACGCGCGGCCGATGCCAGCATCGCGCCCGGCCTATCATTGTCGGGAAATACCATGTGCCGCTCGATGGCCCCGGTCGCCAGCACCACACGCTTGGCCCGCACCTGCCACAACCGCTCACGCGGCAGATCCGGCAATGGGCCTGCGAGATGGTCGGTCACGCGCTCGACGAGGCCGACGAGGTTCTGGGCGTAATAGCCGAAGGCCGTCGTGCGGGTCAGCAGGCGCACATTGTCCATCGCCGCCAGCCGCGCCGCCGCCTCGGTCGCCCAGGCCCATCCGTCCTTGCCTTCGACCGTCGTGCCGGTCTCAAACCGCAACGCGCCGCCAAGCTCCGCCTGTTCGTCGGCGATGATGACGCGTGCGCCGGCCTCGGCCGCGCTCAGCGCGGCCGCCAGGCCCGCTGCGCCGCCGCCGACGACCAGCACGTCACAATGTGCGTAGCGTGCCGCGTAATGGTCGGGATCGGGCTGGTCAGGTGAGACGCCAAGACCGGCGGCGGAGCGGATCTGCGGCTCGTAGAGATGCTTCCACGCCGCCTTCGGCCACATGAACGTCTTGTAGTAAAAGCCGGCAGAGAAGAAAGGCGACGCGAGATCGTTGACGGCGCCCACATCCATCTTCAACGAGGGCCAGCGGTTCTGCGAGACGGCTGTGAGCCCGTCATAGAGTTCCTGGACCGTCGCGCGTACATTGGGTGTCTTGCGCGCGGCGTCGCGATGGATGCCTACCAAGGCGTTCGGCTCCTCGGCACCCGCCGAAAGGAAGCCACGCGGCCGGTGATACTTGAACGACCGACCGACGAGATGGACGCCATTTGCGAGCAGGGCCGAGGCGAGCGTGTCGCCCTCCAGCCCCGCATAGCCGGCGCCATCGAACGTGAAGCGCGCTACTCTGGCGGGCGTCAGACGGCCCTTGCCTGCGATGCGGAACGGCGCGGTCATTCGGCTGCTCCCTTGATGACAGGCTTCTTCTCGCCGGCCTTGTAAGTCATCACGAACTTGTCGCTCACCGTGTCGCGCACGGCGTTGAAGAAGCGCGCGCAGCCGTGGATGTGCCGCCAGCGTTCGTAGACGAGCCCCTTGGGATTCTGCCGGATGAAGAAGTAGCCCTCGAAATCCTCGTCGCTCATCTCGGTGATGTTCGACGGCCTGACGAGATGCGCCTCGCCGGCATGCCGGAATTCGAGCTCCGGTCGTTCTTCTTCACAATAGGGGCAACGGATCAGCAGCATGGCTTTCCCTACTCGCCTGTTTTCGAAAGCGCGTCGAGCAGACGCGCGGTAACGGGTTCCGGGGCTTCGAGCTGTGGCAGATGGCCGACACCGGCCAGCGCCTCGAAGCTCGAATGTGGTATCTTCTCGTGCAGCAGTCGGCCCCGCGCGATCGGGATCCAGGGGTCGGCTTCTCCCCACAGGATCGCGACCGGGCAGCGTATGTCCGCAAGCCTGTCTTCGAAGTCACCGGTCAAACGCTCATCGGCCTGCGCGAACTGGGCATAGAAGCTCGCCCGCCCCGCCTCGCTCAGCCATGGCGCGCGAAGCCGGTCGAGATCGCCATCCGCGAGTTTATTGACCAGGGCACCCTGGATATACGCGCCCACGACCGCCTCATGGATGTGCGGCGGCAGTCCTGTAAAAGCCTCGATATGGCGGCCGACATGGTCGAAGAACGCCGAGCCCCATGGGCTGAGCGCGACGACATTCATGAGCACGAGCCTGTCGTAGTCGACGCCGCCCAGCAGATGGGCTCGCAGAGCGACCGCACCGCCCATGTCGTGCGCAACGACGTGCGGACGCACAAGCTCCCACCCGTCGAGCATTTCGGCGAACACCTGCCCCTGCACGTCCAACGCGGTCGATTGACCGGGCCGCATCTCGGATTCGCCGTAGCCCGGCATGTCGAACCAGTGGACGGTAAAGTGCCTGGCAAGCAATGGGATCACCCGATGCCAGCTAAACGACGACCATGGCCAGCCATGCGCGAGCACCAGCGCCGGCCCGCTGCCGGCCCGGCCCCAGGCGACCTCTCCCGCCTGCGTCATCGTTCGCTGGTCGACCTTCCACATTGAACGAACTCAGTGCGCCACGGCGGCCGCTGCCGCCTCGTCGATCAGCCGTCCGGTGCGGAAACGCTCCAGCGTGAACGGCGCATTGATCGCATGCGGTTCGTCGCGCGCGATCGTATGGGCAAACACATGGCCCGAGCCGGGCGTGGCCTTGAAGCCACCTGTGCCCCATCCGCAATTGACGTAGAGCCCCTTCACCGGCGTCTTCGCCATGATCGGCGAGCGGTCGGGCGTTACGTCGACGATGCCGCCCCACGAGCGCAGCATCTTCATGCGCGTGAACATCGGGAACATCTCGCAGATCGCGTCGAGCGTGTGGTTGAGGATGTGCAACCCGCCGGTCTGCGAATAGGAGGTGTATTGGTCTGTGCCGGCGCCAATCACCAGTTCCCCCTTGTCGGACTGGGATATGTAGGCGTGCACGGTGTTGGACATGACCACGCACGGGAACACCGGCTTGACCGGCTCCGACACGAGTGCCTGCAGCGGATAGCTTTCCAGTGGCATGCGCACATCGGCCATCTGCATGATGACGGAGGAATGCCCGGCCGCCACGACACCGACCTTCTTTGCGCCGATGAACCCCTTGCTCGTCTCGACACCGAGCACATGACCCTGCGGCGCGCGGCGGATGCCCGTCACCTCGCAGTTCTGGATGATGTCGACGCCGCGCGCAGAAGCGCCGCGCGCATAGCCCCAGGCCACAGCATCGTGCCGCGCCGTGCCGCCACGGCGCTGCAGAGCCGCGCCCATCACGGGATAGCGCGCGCTCTTCGAGATGTTGAGCGGAGGGCAATATTCCTTCGCCTGCTCCGGCGTCAGCCATTCATTGTCGACGCCGTTGAGCCGGTTCGCGTGGATGTGCCGCTTGAACACCTGCACGTCGTGAACGTTGTGCGCCAGCATCATCACGCCACGGGGGGAATACATGACGTTGTAGTTGAGCTCCTGCGACAGCCCGTCCCACAGCTTTACCGCGTGGTCGTAGATGCCCGCGCTCTCGTCATAGAGATAGTTGGAGCGGATGATCGTGGTATTGCGGCCGGTATTGCCGCCGCCCAGCCAGCCCTTTTCCACCACCGCGACATTGGTGATGCCGTGAACACTTGCAAGGTAGTAAGCTGTCGCAAGCCCATGCCCGCCGGCGCCGACGATAACCACATCGTATTCGGCCTTTGGCTCTGGCGAGGTCCACTGTTCTTCCCATCCCTTGTGGCCGCGAAACGCTTCCCGGGCGATGGCGAAGGCGGAGTATTTGCGCATGGCTGTCGGCTCGCAGTTCGAAGGCGCTCTGGCTGTCACCAGCCTCGGACCGTGTATCACTAGCGAAATGACACGGCCACTCTTGCGCTGTTTGCGACGGCGCGTGCCGTAATGCGTCGACCGCGACGACCCATCGCAACCCCTGTCCGATTTCGGGTGGCTGGCCCACACCCGCAGATGCGATCACCCCACCGTCCGGCCGGGCATGACTGCAACAATAAGGACAGGAATCATGTTTTCACTGAACGGAAAGGTGGCGATCGTCACCGGCGCAAGTTCGGGTATCGGCCGGGCGACCGCGCTGCTCTTCGCGCGCCAGGGCGCCCGGCTCGTGCTGGCGGCACGGCGCGAGCACGAGCTGGAGCGCGTACAATCGGAAATCGACGGCCGATGGCGGCAAAGCGGCGATCCTTGCCGGCGATGTCGCCGACGAAGCCTATGCCGCCGCATTGGTCGATCTGGCCATGTCGCGTTTCGGCAGCCTCGACATCGCCTTCAACAATGCCGGGGCCACAGGCGAAATGGGTGAATCCCACACGGTTTCGCTAGACGGCTGGAACCGGACCATCGAGACGAACCTGACCGGGGCGTTTCTCGGCGCAAAGCATCAGATTCCGGCGATGCTGGAGAATGGCGCCGGCTCGATCATCTTCACTTCCACCTTCGTCGGTTACACGGTGGGCATGCCCGGCATGGCCGCCTATGCATCGGCAAAGGCTGGCGTGATCGGTCTGACGCAGGTTCTGGCCGCCGAATACGGACCGAGGGGTATCAGGATCAACGCCCTCCTTCCCGGCGGCACCGATACGCCTGCCGCGACATTCAAGACGCCGGAAGAACGCTCCTTCGTCGAAGGCCTTCACGCACTGAAACGCGTCGCCGAGCCGGAGGAGATCGCGGCGACCGCGCTCTATCTGGCAGCCGACGAATCCAGCTTCACCACCGGAACGGCGCTTCTTGCGGACGGCGGCGTTTCGATCAACCGGGTGTGATTGAAAAGTGGTGTCCGGCCCGGTGAAGACAGAGAACCGCGCCGGGCATCGCTTTCCGCTCGACAAGCCTTTTGCGTTCTGCTAAGAGCCGCCGCAATTCGTGGTGTATCCGCCGCGGGGACGCAGGGGTATTGCGTCCGGAATTTTTTGACAACGCACATCAACCGGAAGACAGGAACGCACGTGCAGGTACTCGTCCGCGACAATAATGTTGACCAGGCGCTCCGCGCTCTCAAGAAGAAGATGCAGCGCGAAGGTATCTTTCGCGAAATGAAGATGCGCGGACATTACGAGAAGCCGTCCGAGAAGCGCGCGCGCGAAAAGGCCGAAGCCGTTCGCCGTGCGCGCAAGCTGGCTCGCAAGCGCGCCCAGCGTGAAGGTCTCGTTGCTGGCGGCCGTTCGGCTCCTGCACGCTGATCACGCCAAGTTTTCGTCCTTTTCCGGCGATACCGACTAAGGTGGCGCGATGAGAATCGTCGCCACCTTTTTGATTCCAGCCCGCAGCCGTTGCGCGGAACGCCTTCGTCCCCGGCACGTTCCGGTGGGGCGAAGAAGCACGGGGGAGCCCAAGATGACAGAAGCTGCAACCTTTCGCGGTCCCGAGGTCAAGCTGACGGTCGCCGCTGCTGGTTATGGCCGCCGCACTGTCTCTGGCCGGATGCCAGACCTCGACAGGCCCGCTCGTCGAGGTCTCCGAGGCCGAAGCAGCCCAGGCTTCGACCGAGAATATCTCTTCCCTGACTCAGCCGTCATCCAGCGCAGCCCGAACGATCCGGAAGGCTACAATGTGCGCGGCTCGGCCTACGGGCGCGGCGGGCGCTATCAGGACGCGCTGAAGGATTTCGAGACCGCGGTCCGTCTCAATCCCAACTTCTACCAGGCCTATTCCAATCGCGCGCTGATCTACCGGTACATGGGCGACCAGCAGGCAGCGCTGCAGGACTACAACCGCGCACTGCAGATCAACCCGAACTACGACGCCGCCTATATCGGCCGGGGCAACCTCTACCGCCTCGCCGGGCGGGGCAACGAGGCCTTCCAGGACTTCGAGCGCGCCATCCAACTCGATACGACCGACCCGCGCGCCTATCACAATCGCGGCCTGCTCTATCAGGCTCGCGGCCAGCACGACTTCGCGATCGAGGATTTCGCCAAGGCCATCTCGCTGGCGCCCAACGCCGCCGAACCTTACAACGGCCGTGGCCTGTCCTATCTGGCTCGCAACGACGAAGACAACGCGCTGGCGGATTTCAACACGGCGATCCGGCTCGACAAGACCAACGCCGAGGCCTGGGCCTATCAGGGACTGATCCTCGAACGGCGGGGCGACAACACGCGGGCCGCGCGATCCTATGGCGAGGCAGCGCGGCTGGATCCCAATCTCAAGGCGGCCAAGGACGGCCTCGCCCGCACCAAGGGCGCCTGAGCGACTTCGTTCGCAACAAGCACGTACGCGCAGCGGGGATGCGAATTGTCCGGCAGCAAGGATAGACGCGCGCCTGGATCGCTGGCGCATGGTGGTCCGCTTCGTCAACGAGGCTTGCCAATGAACTGCCTGATCGTCCGCGCTCATCCGCTTGAGGAAAATCTCACCCGCCGGTTCTCCGATTTCGCGTCGAACAGGCTGGAAGGCAGCCGGGCACGAGGTCTCGCTTGTCGACCTTTACGCCGAGGATTTCGATCCGCGCCTGACGGCCGCCGAGCGTGCCTCATATTATGCCGACCGGTATGATCGGTCAGGCATGGAGCGCCATATCGCGGCGCTCGGCGCAGCTGAACTGCTGGTGCTCGCCTTTCCGACCTGGTGGTTCGGTCCACCGGCGATCATGAAAGGCTGGCTCGACCGCGTCATGGCGCCCGGTGTGGCCTTCGACCATGGTCGCGATTTCGGGCCGATCGTGCCGAAGCTTCCCGGCCTCAAACAGGTGATCGCCATCACCACGCTCGGCTCGCCATGGTGGGTCGACCGGTTGGTGTTGCGGCGACCGGTGCGCCGTGTCCTCAAGACTGCAGTCTTCGGCGGCTGCGCGCCCAATGCACGCTTCACCTATCTGCCTTTCTATCAGGCCGAGACAGCGACGGACGACAGGATCGCCCGTTTCGAGACGCGCATCGCGCGAGCAATTGACGGCTGAGCTCTGGATCAAGGTTTCACTCTAGGCTGACCTGCAAAATCAATATAGAAACCTTATGGTTTTTATATTGGAGCGAGCATGCAGACGCCAGCTACCAGCGCGGATCGGATCCTGCGCTTCCTCAAGTTCCGGGGACCGCAGACCGCGGAAACGCTCGCGCGCCATCTCGGCATAACCGTTCCGGGCACCCGCAAACATCTCGGCGCTTTGCTTGATGAGGGTCTCGTGCAGCATTTCGACGAGGCGGGGTCGGTCGGCCGCCCACGACGTTACTGGCAACTGACCGAGAAGGCGCAGGCCCGCTTTCCAGACGCTCACGCAGTGCTGACCGTGGAAATGATCGCCTCGATCCGCGCTGTCTTCGGTAACGACGGTCTCGACCGCCTGATCGGTGAACGTGAGCGCCAGACACTCGCCCGCTACCGCGCCGCGCTTGCCGGGATTGATGAGTTCGCCGCGCGGGTCGAATGCCTCGCCCAGCTTCGCAGCGAGGAAGGTTACATGGCCGAAACCGTGCAAGCTCGACGATGGCGCGCTGCTGCTCGTGGAGAATCACTGCCCAATCTGCGCGGCAGCGCGAACCTGCCAGAACTTCTGCCGGTCCGAACTCGATGTCTTCGCGGCAGCGTTGGGGCCCGACGTCGAGGTCGAACGCGGCGAGCACCTGCTGTCCGGCAGTCGCCGGTGCACCTACCGTATCATACCGGCGAAGGAGTTCGCGGCATGAGCCACGCGCAAGAGCTGCGCCCCGACTGGCGTGACCTGTGGGCGAGCGGCGACCTCGGCCGCTTCTGCTTCATCTCGCTCGGCATCGTCCTGCATGCCTCCAACGAGACGATGATCGCCACCATCATGCCGAGCATGATTTCCGACATATCCGGTGTCGAACTCGTCGGCTGGTCGCTGTCCATCTATGAGATCGGCTCCATCACCGCAGGGGCCGCCGCCGGGCGGCTTGTCAGCTACATGGCGCTGCGCACCAACATGGTCGTCGCCGCCCTGCTTTATGCAGCCGGCGCCGCGCTCTGCGCCACCGCGCCCGACATGCACTGGTTTCTCGCCGGCCGGTTGCTCGAAGGCTTTGGCGGCGGCGCGCTCGTATCGCTGTCCTATGTGTCGATCGAGAGGCTGTTCCCGCGCCTGATCTGGCCGCAGCTCTTCGCCATCATCTCGGTTGTCTGGGGTGTGTCGGCCTTCGGCGGCCCCTTGGTCGGCGCGCTTTTTGCCCAAACCGCCTCGTGGCGGTGGGCGTTCGGCGCGTTTGCCATCGCCGGAGCCGGCATGGCTCTGGTCAGCCTCGGAGTGTTGCGCGGGCCGCAGGCCACACAGCGCAAGGCCAGCCCCGAAGGCGTGCCGCCCTTCCCCTGGTTGCCGCTGCTGGTGATGGCGGCAGCGATCATGGCGATCGCCCTCGCGGGCATCCGCACCGACCTCGCCAGCGCCGTGATCCTGCTTGCGGTCGGCGCAGTCGGCCTTGCCGCGTTCTTCCTGCTCGACGCCAGAAAGCCGCGCTCGCGACTGTTCCCGACACGGCCGCTCGACATGCGCACGCAGGTCGGCAACGGCATCGTCATGATGGCGGCATTGTCGGCCGGCACCATAACCTTCTCGATCTACGGCCCGCTGATCCTCACCAGCCTGCACGGCATATCGATCCTGACGACCGGATACATCATCGCGGCGGAGTCGATTGCCTGGTCGGTCATGTCCATCCTCGTCGCCAAGGCGCAGCCGCAGCACGAGCGCGCGATCATTCTTGCCGGCGCGCTGATGATCTTCGGCGGCATGGCCGGCTTCGTCTTCGCGGTTCCTGGTGGCTCTATACCGTTGATACTCGCTTGCGCGGTACTGCAGGGCGGCGGCTTCGGCATTGCCTGGCCGTTCGTCACCCGTCTCATCGTCTCTTCCGCGCGTGAGGAGGAACGAACCGTCACGTCGTCGGCCGTGCCAACCATGCAGAGGATCGGCTACGCCACCGGTGCCGCGCTGGCCGGCATCGTGGCCAATGCGGCTGGATTCTCCGAAGGTCTTTCGGGTGAAACAGCGGCAAGCGTGGCCCAATGGCTGTTCCTTGCATTCCTGCCCTTCGGCGTGCTGGGTTCCGTCGCGGCGCTGCGGCTGATGAATGGCGAGCGCAAGCGCACCACGATGGAATAGCCATGCCCGAGACGACAAACCTGATCGCTTTCGCCCTCATCGCGCTCGGCATGGTGCTGACGCCCGGCCCCAACATGATCTACCTGATATCCCGGTCGATCAGCCAGGGTCCCGTCGCCGGCCTTATCTCGCTGGGCGGGGTGGCGCTCGGTTTCGTCTTCTACATGCTCGCCGCCGTCTTCGGCATAACCGCGCTCGTTGATGGCGGTGCCGTTTGCCTACGATTTGCTTCGCTTCGCAGGTGCTGCCTATCTGCTGTGGCTTGCCTGGCAGGCCGTGCGGCCCGGCGGGCGCTCGCCGTTTCAGGTGCGCGAGTTGCCGAAGGACAGCCCGCGCAAGCTGTTCCTCATGGGGCTCTTCACCAATCTCCTGAACCCCAAGGCCGCCGTGCTCTACATGTCCCTGCTGCCGCAGTTCATCGATCCTGCGGGCAACGTGCTCACGCAGGCCCTCACCCTCGGCTTCATGCAGATCGCGATCAGCTTCGTGGTCAACGCCATGATCGCCATCGCCGCCGGCGGCATCGCGCTCTTCCTGATGAGGCACCCGTTCTGGCTGGCGCTCCAGCGCTGGTTCATGGGAACCGTCCTGGCCGGCCTCGCCGTCAGCATGGCTATCGAAGCGCGGCGCTAGAACACCCTACGCCGCTTTGCCCGCCCTCGCCTGCCTGCGCCGCGCGATCTCGTAGGCGACGGCGCCCAGAACCGTGATAGCGATCATGATAAGCGCCAGCGCGTTGACGGCTGGCGTCAGTCCGGTCCGCACCTTGGTGGCGATGAACACGGTCAGCGGCGTGTCGAACCCGCGCACGAACAGCGTCGTGTTGTAGTTCTCGACCGATTGGAGCACGGCGAGGAAGGCTGCCGCGATCAGCGCCGGCTTGAGGAACGGCAACAGGATGCGCCGGAACACCATGAATTTCGACGCTCCAAGGCCGAGTGCCGCCTCCTCCTGCGTGCGGTCGAAGCGCTGCAGCCGCGCGGCGACCATCAGCATCACGTAGCAGATGATGAAGCTCGCCTGCGCCACGACGATGAGGAACACGCCGCCCCCGACGCCAAGCTGGCGCCACAGGACGAGCGTGGCGATGCCAATGACGACGCCGGGCGTGAGCAGCGGCGAGACCATCACGGCGTAGAGGAAACCGCGTGCCCGCGCATGCAGGCTGGTCAGCATCAGCGCCGCCGCTGTGCCGACCGGCAGCGCGATCAACACGACAAAGAACGCGACCACGATGGACGTCCAGACCGACTGCCACATCGCGCTGTCGGACCAGAGTTCGGAGAACCATTGCAGGGTTGTGCCCTGCCAGGGTGTCACCGTTGGAAACCGGCTCGCATTGAAGGTCGCAGCCCCCATGATCGCCAGCGGCGCGAACAGGTAGACGAAAGAACGCGACCAGATAGAAGCCGAACAAGGCCCGCGAGATGCGGTCGGCGGCGCTCATTTCGCGACATCCGTCAGGTTGACGCGCGCCAGCTTCAGCGTCACCAGCACCACGGCCAGGCAAAGCACGAGCAGCACCAGCGCATAGGCGGCACCGCGGTTCCAGTCGCCGCCCTCGAAGAACCAGTTGTAGATGATTTCGGTGAACCAGCGGCTGCCCGGCGCACCCAGCAGCGCCGGCGCGACATAGGAGCCGGCCGCCAGCATGAAGGTGAAGACGCAGCCGGTGGCAATGCCTGCCTTTGCATGCGGCATCACCACGCGCCAGTGGATGCGCCAGGTCGATGCGCCGAGGTCACGCGCCGCCTCTATCTGCGCCTTCTCGAGGCTTTCGATCGCGTTGTAGATCGGAAACAGCATGAACAGGATGTAGGCGTAGATCATGCCGGCGAGCACGCCGCCATTGCCGTAATATCGCATCGGCTCGTCGATGACGCCGATACTGAGCAGCAGCGCATTGAGCGGCCCACGGAAGGCGAGCAGGATGTACCACGCCAGCGTGCGCAGCACCTCGTTGATCCAGAACGGGATCGTCAGTGCCAACAGTGCGATGGCCGTCTGGCTCGGGGTCGCGTGCTGCGCCAGCCAGAAGGCGAGCGGATAGCAGACCACGAATGTCGCGAACGCCACGAAAGCGCTCGCCCAGATCGTCTTGAAGAAGATCGAACGGTGGACGGCCTCGTTGGCGAGATAAAGCACGTTGTCGAGCGAATAGACATCGTTGGGTCCGCCGATCTGGGAAGGCGGCAGGTTCGGTCGCAATGCGTAGTCGACCATCATGATGTTGGGCGCAAGCACCATGCCCGCAATCCACAACAGCACCAGGGCCAGGAAGGTGGTGGCAAGCCCGCCGCCGAAGCGCTTGTAGAGCTCACCCATCGGCAAGCACCACGGCATGGCGCTGGTCGAACGCGAAGGAGGCGCGAGAGCCTATGGCAGGCGCGCTCGAAAGATCTGTGCTGGAGATCGAGGCGACGAGTTCCGATCCGTCGTCGAGCCGGCCGTGGGCAAGCGCGAATGCGCCCTCGAAATCGATCCGCTCCACCGTGGCATTCAACGTGTTGTCGCCGCCCTTGTCTATCGTGAGCGCCTCCGGCCGCACGTAGAGCCGGGCGGCATGTCCCTGCGCTACGTCCGGCCCTGCCCGCCCGCGCATGACGCCGAGCTTCGTTTCGATGGTCGCGATACCCGCTTCGATCGCCGCGATCTTGCCGGAAAAGGCGTTGGTTTCGCCGACGAAGCTTGCAACGAACGGCGTCGCCGGGTTGTCGTAGAGTTCGCGCGGCGCGCCCACCTGTTGCAGCACGCCGGCACTCATCACCGCGATGCGATCGGACATCGCAAGCGCCTCGGACTGGTCGTGCGTGATGTAGATGAAGGTGACGCCCGTGCGCTTCTGCAGCGCGCGCAGCTCGGCACGCATATGCTGGCGCAGCTTCAGGTCGAGCGCCGACAGCGGCTCGTCGAGCAGCAGCACCTGCGGTTCGACCGCGAGCGCGCGGGCAATTGCCACGCGCTGTCGTTGTCCGCCGGAAAGCGCGCCCGGCATGCGGTCGCCATATCCTTCCAGCGCGATCAGCGTGAGCAGTTCGTCGGCCCGCTTGCGCCGCTCGGCTTTGGAAGCGCCGCGTGCTTCGAGCCCGAAGGCGATGTTCTCCCACACCGGCATAAGCGGGAAGAGCGCCAGCGACTGGAAGATCATCGCCGTCGGCCGCTGGTCGGGGCCAAGCCCAGCCATGTCGCGCCCGCCGATGACGATCCGGCCCTCGGTCGGGTTCAGGAAGCCGGCTATCATCCGCAGGATGGTGGTCTTCCCGCAACCCGAGGGGCCGAGGATCGAAAAGAACTCGCCACCCTCCACCGTAAACGAGACGTCGCCCACGGCCCGTGTCGTGCCAAAGGTCATGCCGATGTCGTGAAGTTCAACCGAATGCGACATGCCGCCCCTTCATCATTCCGTTGTTCCTGCCGTGCGTCCTTCGAGGCTCGCTGCGCTCGCACCTCAGGATGAGGGAGGTGGGTTGATCGAGCCGACCGCCTCTGGGCTCGATGCCCTCCGGGTGAGGATCGTTGTGCATCGAAGCCGCTCCGTTGTGGGTTCGAGAGCCGACCTCCCTCATCCTGAGGTGCGAGCGCAGCGAGCCTCGAAGGACGCACCTTTTCCCATGCCGCGTGCAGGCTCGGGAGCCGCCGGCCAGGCGGCTCCCGAATAATGGATCAGGCCGAGAGGAAGCGGTCCTGATATTCGTTGCGCTTGGTGACATACCAGCTCTCCTGGATCGGCCACCACCACAGCTTGTCGAGCGCGTCGCCCGGATAGGCGGCGGCGAAGAACGCCTTGGCTTCGTCGGAAAGCAGGTCGGCAGCGCCCACTGCGGTCGAGTTGATCGACGTGGCGTTGGAGTACATCGCGCCTGCTTCCGGTGTCAGGAACCAGTTGATGAAGGCATAGGCCTGGTCGATGTTTTCCGCGCCCGACGGGATCGAGACGCCTTCCATCCACGCCAGCGCGCCTTCCTTCGGCGCGATGAAGCCGATCGGCAGGCCTTCCTTGGCAAGCGCCGCACCGGTCGAATCCCAGGTCTGGCCGATCGCTGCGCCATTGACGCGGAACGCGCCCTGCGCCTCGTTTTCATTGTTCCAGAACTGGACGATGTTGCCCTTGCGTGCGATCGCCTCGGCAACGATCACGTCGAAGATCTCGACCTGAGCTTCCGGGCTGGCAAAGGCGTCGAGCAGCGGCCGCGGCAGCTTGCCCTCCGCTTCAAGCCAGAGACCGAGGCCGACGAGGCTGGAATGGCCGCGCACGGTGGCCTTGCCGGCCATCTCCTCTTTCCAGATGTCGCCGTATGATGCGGTGCCGTATTCCAGCGGAGCCTGTTCCTTGTCGAAGGCGAGCGCCTCGGTGCCCCAGTCCGTCGGCACCTGATAACGCTTGCCGTCGATGACAGCGCCGAATTTGGCGGAGTTCTCCCAGGCACTCGGCAGGCACTTCGCGACTTCGATCTTGGCTTCGTCGAGCGGCTGGATCAGCTCGAATTCGACGTAGTTCGGCACGCGGTCAACCGTCGGCCAGATGATGTCGAAACCGGCACCGTTGTTGGCGCGGAGCTGGTTCAGCAGCTCGTCATTGGTGCCGTAAGGGGTGTAGTTGGCCTTGATGCCGGTCGCCTCTTCGAAAGCGGCCAGCATCTCGTCGTTGAGGTAGCCTGCCCAGGCAAAGACGTTGACCGAGCCGGATGACCCTTGCGCGAAGCCCTTGCGGGACACGAAGGGGGCTGCGAGCGAAAGTCCTGCCACGCTTGCCGCGCCCTTGAGTAGCGTGCGTCTTTGAAACATTGCCATGAAAGTTCTCCCTGTCAGGTTGCGTATTGCACGCGTTTATTTTCGCTATGATACAGTTCGATGACGATCCTGCAATTGACTCGATAGGCTGATGGTCTAACGCGCCAGTCGGCTAATGAGCGTTTGCTGGATTGAAGCATAAGGATCGTGATCGAACCCGCTTGGCGGACTTTGAAAGCCGCGTTTCGCGTCCCCTCGGGGACTGCTGGTCGCCCGCCACAGCGATGGGGGTGCCGGCCGCACGTGGCGCAAAAACGGGCACGGAAAGTCAACCTCGTAGAGGAACGAAAAAGCCCGGCGTTTCCGCCGGGCTTCTCATGTTCGGAACGGAGCGTGGGCCTAATGGTCCATCGCCTTGACGATTTCTTCGGTCATCTTCTTGGCGTCGCCCAGCAGCATCATCGTGCCGTCCTTGTAGAACAGCGTGTTGTCGATGCCGGCATAGCCCGAGCCCAGCGAGCGCTTGACGAACAGGCAGGTGCGCGCCTTGTCCACGTCGAGGATCGGCATGCCGTAGATCGGGCTCGACTTGTCGTCGCGCGCGGACGGGTTGGTCACGTCGTTGGCGCCAATCACGTAGGCGACGTCGGCCTGCGCGAACTCGGAGTTGATGTCCTCCAGTTCGAACACCTCGTCATAGGGCACATTGGCTTCTGCCAGCAGCACGTTCATGTGTCCGGGCATGCGGCCGGCGACCGGATGGATCGCGTATTTCACCTCGACGCCGGCAGCCTTGAGCTTGTCAGCCATCTCGCGCAGGGCATGCTGCGCCTGCGCGACCGCCATGCCGTAGCCTGGCACGATGATGACCTTCTGCGCGTTCATCATCAGATAGGCCGCGTCATCGGCCGAACCCTGCTTCACCGTGCGCTCGATGCCGTCGTCGGCTGCCGCCGCCGTCTCGCCACCGAAGCCGCCGAGGATGACGGAGATGAACGAGCGGTTCATGCCCTTGCACATGATGTAGCTGAGGATCGCGCCTGAGGAACCGACCAGCGCGCCGGTGATGATGAGCGCGAGATTGCCGAGCGTGAAGCCGAGTGCCGCAGCCGCCCAGCCCGAATAGGAGTTCAGCATCGACACGACCACCGGCATGTCCGCGCCGCCGATCGGAATGATGAGCAGTATGCCGAGCAGCAGCGACAGCAGCACGATCAGCCAGAACACCGTCGTCGACTGGGTCGTCACCATCATGATGACCAGTACCACCAGCGCGATGCCGATGCCGGCATTGATCACGTGGCGCATGGGCAGCAGGATGGGCTTGCCCGACATACGGCCGTCAAGCTTCAGGAAGGCGATGACCGAGCCAGTGAAGGTGACGGCGCCGATGGCAACGCCCAGGCTCATCTCGATGATGGCCTGCGTGTGGATGTCACCCACGATCCCGATGCCGAAGCTTTCCGGCGCATAAACCGCGGCAGCCGCAACGAGAACCGCGGCGAGACCGACCAGCGAGTGAAAGGCAGCAACGAGCTGCGGCATCGAGGTCATAGGAATGCGGCGTGCGATGACCGCACCGGCGCCGCCGCCGATTGCAAGACCGGCGAGGATCAGCGCGAACCCGGATGGCGACGGAATCGCAAGCGCCAGCGTCGTGAGCACGGCAATGGTCATGCCGATCATGCCATAGACATTGCCCTGGCGGCTCGTCGTCGGGTGCGACAGGCCACGCAACGCCATGATGAACAGCACGCCGGAGATGAGGTAGAGGAAGGAGGCGAGATTTTCGCTCATCTGTCAGGCCTCACTTCTCTTTTTTCTTGTACATCGCCAGCATGCGCTGGGTGACGAGGAAGCCGCCGAAGATGTTCACCGACGCAAGGATGACAGCGATGAAGCCGAAGCCCATCGCCGCGCCCGAAACCGAAATGCCGACGGCCAGCAGCGCGCCCACGATGATGACGGAGGAGATCGCGTTGGTCACGGCCATCAGCGGCGTGTGCAGCGCCGGCGTCACCGACCAGACGACATAGTAGCCAACGAAGATCGCCAGCACGAAGATCGCGAAGCGAAAGATGAAGGGGTCGACGCCGGTTGCCGCGTGGGCGCCGGCTGCGATCGCGTCGGCTGCCTGCGCTGCCTTCTCGTCCTGAAAGGCCAGGCGCACCGCGGCGGCAGCCTGCTCGAGCTGCTCGATGGCGCGTTCCAGAGTACTGTTCTGTTCCATCACGCACCTCCCTTGGTTTTGGGTGCCGCGGGTTTGCGGGCGGGAGCCTTGCGCGGCGCAGCAGCCTTCTTGGGAGCCGCCGCCTTCTTCGCGGGCGCTCCTGCCTTGGCAGGCGCTTCACTCCCTGCCGCATCCGCCTTGGCGAAACTGGCGTGCACAACCTTGCCGCCATGCGTCAGCAGCGTTGCCTTGACCAGTTCGTCATCCGGGTTGACGACCACCGCCTTCTTTTCCTTGTCGATCATCGTCTCGAGGAAAGCGAAGAGGTTCTTGGCGTAGAGCAGCGACGACGATGCTGCGACACGGCCGGGCACGTTCAGATGACCGACGATCTTGACGCCGTTGGCAGTCGTGACGACCTTGCCGGGCACTGAGCCCTCGACGTTGCCGCCGCGCTCGACCGCGAGGTCGACGATCACGGAACCCGGCTTCATCGAGGCAACCATCGCCGCCGAGATCAGCTTCGGCGCGGGGCGGCCCGGGATCAGCGCGGTGGTGATGACGATGTCCTGCTTGGCGATGTGGTCGGCGGTCAACGCGGCCTGCTTGGCCTGATATTCCTTCGACATTTCCTTGGCGTAGCCGCCGGCGGTCTCCGCAGCCTTGAACTCGTCGTCCTCGACGGCGAGGAACTTCGCGCCAAGCGATGCGACCTGCTCCTTGGCGGCTGGCCGCACGTCGGTCGCCGTCACCACGCCGCCGAGCCGCCTCGCAGTCGCGATCGCCTGCAAACCAGCCACGCCAACGCCCATGACGAAGATCTTGGCAGCGGGCACGGTGCCGGCGGCGGTCATCATCATCGGCAGCGCGCGGTCATATTCCGCCGCCGCGTCGATGACGGCCTGATAGCCGGCGAGGTTCGCCTGCGACGACAACACGTCCATCGATTGCGCACGCGTGATGCGTGGCATGAATTCCATGGCGAAAGCGGAGATGCCGGCTTTGGCCATCGCCGCGACAGCCGCATCGTTGCCATAGGGGTCCATCGAAGCGAGCACGACCGCGCCCGATTTGTAGCTCTTCAGCTCAGCGTCCGTCGGTCGGCGCACCTTGAGCACCACGTCGGCCTTGCCCGCATCCGAAGACTTGCCGATGGAGCCACCGGCAGCAACGAAATCGGCATCGGGTATGCGCGAGCCTGCCCCGGCGTCCTTTTCGACGACGACGCTAAAGCCCAGCCCGGACAGCCGTTTCACCGTATCCGGCGATGCCGCAACCCTCGCTTCCGTTGCGTCAACCTCTTTCGGCACGAATATCGTCTGTCCCACCGGCAAATCCTTTCGGTTGGAACCTCATCCCCGACACGCGACAGTCCCCCGCGGAACTGCCGAAAGCAACCCCCGACAGCTGTTGCGCGACTAGCGCAGCAGGAATGCGCCGACGGCGCTGATCAGGATAAAGAGGATCGTTGCTGAGAAGAAGCCGGCGCTCGTGAAGAAGCCGAACGCCATCGCGATGAGAAGCGCGACCGTGAGGAGCGACACGTATTTCGTGATGCCGAGGAACAGAGAATAAGTCTTCTCGTGCTCGGAATAGTCCATCTCGGCGCCCATTTCGACCGGACCGGTCGGTGTGTTGTCTGCCATCGCAGGAATCCCTCCGGAAATGCTATCGAGCGCTGATACCTAAATCAGCGCTCGAGGGCAATGGGAGGAATGTCGCGGCACCCTATGCGGACCGCCACGCCACCGCGCTGACGAAAGCGACAACAGCAACGAGGCAAAGCAGCAGCCCGCCCAGCAGAAAGGTCGGCGGATAGCCATAGGCGTCGACGACGGGCTGGCTTGCCACCGGCGACAGAAACTGGCCGAGAAAGATGCTCGACACCAGGCCTCCCGATAGCCGCCCTCTCAAATGCGCCGGTGCAGCCGCCAGCAATGTGGTGCTCAGGTTCGGCATCACCAGACCGAAGCCGACGCCGGAGAAGACCATCGCGGCCACGAGCAGCCCGAGGTTGGGCGCAATCCCCTGCAGCAGCATACCGAGCCCCATGATCGCGAAGCCGGTGCCGAACAGCGACCCAGGGCGACAGCCGGCTGCCGCAGGCGTCCGAACGCGAGCGATCCCGGCAGTACGCCCAGCGTCGAGGCGCCGAAGGCCAGCGCGATCGTCGTCGGCGTGCCGTTGTAAGCCTCCGCGATCAGGAAGGGCGACTGGGTGGGTAGGATCATGTAGAGGAGCGGGCAAAGCAGCGCGAGCGCGTAGACGGCCATCACGACGCTCATGCTGGCCGGCTCACTGCCCGGCATGGCCCCGGCCGCCGGCGTATCGCAGGCGGAGGACGGTTTGGAACGAACAGCCAGAAGGCTAGTACCAGCGGAGCTGCAGCAAGGTAGATCAGGAACGCACCACGCCAGTCCATCTCGGCAAACACCCCGGCCATAAGGATCATGCTGAGTGCGACCATCGAGTTTGCGCCGACCTGTCGGCTCATGATCGCGCCCCGCGCCTGCGGCTCGAACATGTCGCCGATCAGCGACGTGAATCCCGCCATGAGGAACGCCACCGACAGGCCGAGCCCGGCGCGGGTCGCGAGCAACACCTCGAGACTGTCGGCGGTCGAGCCGGCAGCACCGAAGACGACGAAGGCGACAAGCGACCAGAACACGACAGGCCACCGTTCGAGCCTGTCGAGAACGTAGCCGGCGAGCGGTGCGGCTATCGCGATAACAAGAGCCGGCAGCGTGACGATGAGCCGCACGAAATAGGTCGCGCCGGGCTGCCCGGCGAAATGTGCCTCGATTGCGGGCAGCGCGGGTGCGACGACCGCGGTCGCCATCACCACGAGCGAACCGACCAGCACCAGAGTGGCCTGGGCCGCCCGGCCGGGGGCGGAAGGTGCAGGAACCGCTGCCGCCGCCACGTTCTCAATCTTGCTGATCGCGTTCATGCCGCCTCTCCGAACTGCATTGCGTTGCGGGCCTTGGACAGCGACTCCGCCCACCAATGAAGGCGCGAAAGCAGCGTTGCCATCGAGCGCTCGGCATCCGCCGGCTCCCGCAGCATTCCGTCGGGGCCAAAGCGTTTCCATGCGCCCGCGAAACTGACTGTGTCGCGAATGCCCACGGTGTGAAGCTCGGCAAAGACGCCGCGCAGATGCTCCACAGCCCGCAGACCGCCGGAAATGCCGCCATATGAGACGAAAGCGACAGGCTTTGCGTGCCACTCCACGCCGTAGGAATCGACCAGCGCCTTCAGCGGCGCCGGAAAGGAATGGTTGTATTCCGGCGTCACCACCAGAAACGCATCGGCAGCGCTGAGCTGTATGCCGACCGCGTCATATGTCTCGGCCCTGGCCGGATCGATCCTGATGATATCGTAGCGTCCGTCGGCCTCGATCTGCTTTGCGGCCCAGGCAACCACGGCATCGCACAGTCTGCCCTCGCGGGTGCTGCCGTAGATGATCGCGAGCTTTGTCCTCTCCGTCATCGGTCAGGCTCCTTCCGGGCTGAGGATCAGCGTGTTCTGGCCGGCGACGATCTTCCAACCGTCTGCCTCGCGAGCGATGACGTAGATCGGCGTCGCGCCGGGCTCGGGCAGCTCGCGGCCGCTGGCATCCGTCGGCACCTGTAAGAGATTGACCACGCCGACATCCGTTCGCACGGGCACCACGTCAATGATCTCATAGCGCGCAAAATTGCTCCGGTTGCGCGTCATCATGGCGCGCGCCAGCTTTTCGATTTCCTGCCGGCCTCGCACCCGCACGCCGAGAGCGTTCGTCCACGAAGCGTCGTCGGCAAGATTATGCGCCAGCGCTGTCGCGTCCTTTGCGTTGAACGCCTCCTGCATGGCGGTGACCAGCGCATGCGCTGCCGCCTTCAGTTCCAGGGCGGGCTCGTGAACGTATTTCTGGATTGCCGTCGCCATCGTGTTTCTCCTTGGTTTGCAATGGAACGGCCTCTCTGCTACAACCTCAACAATAGTTTAGGTCAATCACAAATATGCCGACCGAGGAAAAAGCACCGAAGCCCCGTCCCTTTCCGCGTGACCTGAGTGTCGGCGAGGTTGCCGCACGCAGCGGCGTGGCTGTTTCTGCGCTGCATTTCTACGAGAGGCAGGGCCTCATCCGCAGTTGGCGCAGTCAGGGCAACCAGCGACGCTACCCGCGCGAGGTGCTGCGCCGTGTCGCCGTCATCAAGATCGCCCAGCGCACCGGCATACCGCTGGCTTCCATCAAGCAGGCGCTGGCCGCCTTGCCCAACGAACGCACCCCGACGGCCGACGATTGGAAACGGCTTTCGGAGGAATGGCGTGAGGAGCTCAACGAACGCATTCGCAAGCTCACGCAGTTGCGCGACCGCCTCACCGGCTGCATCGGCTGCGGTTGCCTTTCGGTGCGCGAGTGCCCTTTGCGCAATCCCTACGACGAACTCGGCCACGAGGGCCCGGGCGCCCGCCTGCTCGAAGACTGAGCGGGCAACCGTTGGCAAAATGCAACACGTGGAAAGGGAATTGCCGCGCTGCACAATCGTGATTGGAACGTCGGGCGCCGCGAGGTTACGTCTCTGCAACCGATCGAAATAATCCGTTACCATCGAAGCAGACAATCGCAATGACCATCCGCAAACATCTCCTGGCGGCAGCGCTCGCGTGCTGTCTCGGGCCGTTCCCTTTGCATTCAGGCGCCAATGCAGGCGATCGCCCCCTGATCTGGGAGTTCTCGAAACAGTCCGACACCTCGTACTCGGCGCGTCTGGGCAGTTCACTGCCACGCGTGCCTGAAGCCAGCATTGGTGCCGACATCAGGATGCGCGGCCCGAATCCGTCGGTCTTTCACGACCCCGTATCCCTGTGGGCAGATCTTCAACTCGCCGAACGAAACAAGCCTCGGGCGAAACGTTCAGCGCATCTGAACGCCCGCATCGACGGGCGTTCAGGCAGGCGCAGCGTTTCTCTGGACAACAGCGTTACCCGCCGGCTGCAAAGGCTGGATGCCGAATTGAGCCAGCGCGTGACGGTTTTTCAAGAGCCTGCGGGCAACCATAAAGCGCGGCTCCGCGCGAGCCAGAGCGTACGGCTTTCCTCGCCGGGGACGCGAACCACCGTAACGGCGCGGGCATCGCGTTCGGACAGCGAAAGCTGGCAGACCAGCATTGCCGTCGAACAGTATCTCAGACAATCGATCCGGCTCAGCGCCAGCGTCGAGAACCCCGGCACCTCAAGCCGGGCCGGGCGGCTCGGTGCCCGCTACCGCTACGACTGGTAGTGCGCGGACGACCTAGGCGAGCCAGCGCTTGCGCCGCTTGTAGTGCTTGACGTCCTTGAACGAGCGACGACCTTCGCCGCCAACGCCGAGGTAGAATTCCTTCACATCCTCATTCTCGCGAAGCGCCTGGGCCTCGCCGTCGAGCACGATGCGGCCAGACTCGAGAATGTATCCGTATTTCGCATAGCGCAGGGCGATGTTCGTGTTCTGCTCGGCGAGCAGGAAGGAAACGCCCTGCTCCTCGTTGAGCTTCTTCACGATCTCGAAGATTTCCTCGACGAGCTGGGGTGCCAGCCCCATCGACGGTTCGTCGAGCAGGATCATCTTCGGGCGGCTCATGAGCGCGCGACCGATCGCGGTCATCTGCTGCTCGCCGCCTGAGGTGTACCCCGCCTGGCTCTGGCGCCGGACCTTCAGTCGCGGGAAATACTGATAGACGAGGTCGAGATCCTCGCGGATCGCGGCATTGCCGTCTCTTCGCGTGAACGCGCCGGTCAGCAGATTGTCCTCGATCGACAGGTGGCCGAAGCAATGCCGGCCTTCCATCACCTGGATGCAGCCGCGTCGTACCAGTTCGTTGGGCGACAATGCCTGAACCTGCTCGCCCTCGAAGACGATGTTGCCCTTCGTCACCTCACCGCGCTCCGCGCGCAGCAGGTTGGAGATCGCTTTCAGCGTGGTGGTCTTGCCAGCGCCGTTGGCGCCCAGCAGGGCCGTGATGCCGCCGCGCGGAACGCTCAGCGACACGCCCTTCAGCACCAGGATGACGTGATCGTAGATCACCTCGATATTGTTGACCGCAAGGATGGTATCGGCGGGCTGCGGATCAGAGGCGTGAGACGCGGTCATGAAAGCTCCGGCGCGGATCGTTCGCTTGCCCGTCTGGGGCAGGCAATTCCGAAGGAACCGCGCGAGGGGGCGGTTCCTTCGGGGTGAATAAAGGGGGTGCCGGCGCAGCCCCTCCGCCTGTCTGCCGGCACCCTCTCCCCGCGCACGGGGAGAGGAAGGCTGATGCTACATCGAGCACTCTTCGTTTGTCGGCCACGGGGCGTTTGCCGCGGCATATTTCGCGGCTTCTTCCTCGACCAGCGGGTCGATGAGGGCCCGGTCGGCTGACAGAAGTTCGGAAACTTTCTCGAACTTCTCGCCGTCCCACTCCACCATCCACGCGCCGGCATTGCCGGTGTGGTTGGCGCATGTGGTCTTGAGCGGCCCCATCATGCCCTCGACGCCGAGTTCGGCGAGGCGGGCGTCGTCCATGTTCAGGTTTTCGAGCCCCCAGCGGAGCTGTTCCTGATTGATGTTGGGGGTGCCCGCATGATCCTGGGCCACGCGGACGGCTTCGGCAAGGATGACCGACATCAGCACGCCGCGCTGATAGGCCATGCTGTCGAACTCCCCGCTCGCCTGGTCGATCTGCGATTTTCCGGCATCCACGACGTGCTTCTTGATGTCCTGCATGACCGGCGCCTCGGAATCGGTGAAATTCCAGCTCAGCGCCCGATAGCCCTTGCCGTCGGCTCCGACGAGCTTGAGGTCCGGGTTGTGTGCGCCCCACCAGACGCTGACGAACTGGTCCATCGGGTAGCGCGTCTTGACTGCCTCGGTAACGGCGCCGGCGTTCATTGCGCCCCAGCCCCACATGACAACGTAGTCGGGACGTTCGCGGCGGATCTGCAGCCACTGGGCCGACTGGTTCTGCATCTCGGTCAAACCGACCGGGATCGGCAGGAAGGTGAAGCCGTGCTCGGCGGCAAGCTTCTCGAACAGCGGAATCGGCTCCTTGCCGTATGGATGGTCGAGGTGCAGGAACGCGATCTTCTTGCCGTTCAGATTGGCGACGTCACCGTCGCCGAGCGCCGTCATGATCATCGAGGCGCCGTCCCAGTAGGACGTCGGCGCATTGAAGGCCCATTTGAAGGTCTTGCCGTCCTGCATGGCGGAGAAGCCGTAGCTCGGGCCGAACATCGGGATTTCGTCGACATTCGTGCGCGGCAGCACCTGCAGCGTGATACCCGTCGACCAGGGCTGGGTGACAAGGGCGCCCTCGGACTTCAGGCGTTCGTAGCACTCCACGCCCTTTTCCGTATTGTAGCCGGTTTCGCATTCGTCGAACGCGATCTTGACGCCGTTGATGCCGCCATCGCGCTCGTTGAGCATGGTCATGTAATCGAGCTGACCGTTCTGGTGCGGCGTGCCGGTCGCCGCGAACGGTCCCGTTCGGTAGGACATGTTCGGCAGTTTCAGCGTATCCTGCGCCACAGCCGACAAGGAAAGCCCCGCCAGTATCGTGGCCGAAAGCAGTACGTTTGCGATCAGTTTCTTCATTCTCTCCTCCTTCGAACCCGGTTGCCCGGACTTCCTCCACTTCGAACCCGCTCAGTGCGGGAACGGCCATATGATGAGTTTTTCCCGTGCCACCGCCCACAGCCGCGCGAGACCGTGCGGCTCCAGGATCAGGAACAGGATGATGAGAGCGCCGATGATCATGATGTTCAGGTGATCGACCGTGGCCGGCGTGAGCGGCAGGCCCAAAGCCGCCGGCACGCCACTGATGATAACCGGCAATGCCACGATCAGGATCGCCCCGAGATAGTTGCCGAGGATAGAGCCAAGGCCGCCGATGATGGCGATGAACAGGACACGGAAAGACAGCGGTATGTCGAACAGGTTCGCCTCGGCCGCGCCACGCCAGAGAAAGACGAACAGCGCGCCCGCAACGCCGATGATGTAGGACGACACGAAGAACGCGAGCAGCTTCGCCTTCATCAGGTTGATGCCCACCAGTTCGGCCGCGATGTCCATGTCGCGCACGGCCTTCCACTGCCGCCCGATGCGGCCCCGCGTGAGGTTGATCGCGACGAACGTTATCAGCGTTACCGTGCACAGGACGAAGAAATACTGGTTGATGGCCGGCGCGGTCGGTCCCGCGAAGGTGAAGCCCAATATGCTGATATTGGGCACCTGAATGGCTCCGGAGGCCGAATAGTTGTAGAGCCAACCCCATTTCTGGAACAACCAGACGAGAAAGAACTGCGCGGCGAGTGTGGCAATGGCAAGGTAGAAGCCCTTGATCCGCAGTGACGGCAGGCCGAAGGCGACGCCGATCGCCGCCGAGACGAACCCCGACATCAACACCGCCGCAAGAAGGTTGAGACCGGGGAAGATCGTCATCAGCTTGTAGCAGGCATAGGCGCCCACGCCCATGAAGGCGCCGGTCCCCAGCGAGAGCTGCCCTGCATAGCCCGTCAGGATGTTGAGCCCCAGCGCCGCCAGCGAATAGATCAGCACCGGGATCAGCAGCGTGCGGAAAACGAACTCGCTGGCCGTCATAGGGAAGACGACGAATGCCAGCACCAGAATGAATGCGAGTAGCCACGCATCCTGCCGCACGGGGAAGAGGGCGAAATCGGCCTTGTAGCTGGTCTTGTATTGTCCGGCGACGCGATAAAGCATGACGAAATTTCCTTACACGCGCTCGATGATCTTTTCGCCGAACAGGCCCTGCGGCCGGAAAAGCAGCACGAACAGCGCGAACACGTACGCGAACCAGGTCTCGGTGTTGCCACCCAGCAGCGGCTGTCCCCAATAGATCTCGAACAGCTTTTCGAGGATGCCGATGAGCAGTCCGCCGATAATGGCGCCCGAGACCGATTCCAGCCCGCCAAGCATCAGCACCGGCAGCGCCTTGTAGGCGATTACCTCCAGCGCGAAGGACACGCCGGCGCGCGCGCCCCACGCGATGCCGGTCACCAGCGCCACGACGCCTGCGATGAACCAGACCAGCACCCAGATGGTCGACAGCGAGATGCCGACCGACAGCGCGGCTTGGTGATCGTCGCCGAGCGCGCGGATCGCGCGCCCCATCTTCGACTTGTTGAGGAACATCAGCAGCGCCAGCACGAGGATCACCGCGCCGACCACCGCCGTGACATCCTTCTGCTCGATGAGCAGGAAACCACCGAACGGCTCGAACTCGAAGCTGCCGGTCGGGATCATCAGTTCCTCGGTGATCATCCGCTTGTTTTCGCCGCCGAAGATGATTTCGCCGAAGCCGATCAGGAACAGCGTGATGCCGATCGTCGCCATGAACAGGATGATGTCGGGCTGGTTCACCAGCGGGCGCAGCACGACGCGCTCGATGCTCATTGCCAGCACATACATGACTGCAAGCGTCATCGGCACCGCGAGCAGGGCCGGCACGCCGTTCTCGTGCAGGCCGACCAAGGTAAGCGCGGCAAACACCACCATGATGCCCTGCGCGAAGTTGAAGATGCGCGACGACTTGAAGATGAGCACGAACCCAAGCGCGATCAGCGCATAGAGGGTGCCGGAGACGGTTCCTTCCCAAAGCACCTGCAGCAGGAAATCGGGCGCGGTCGCCATATCCGCGAAGGGCTTGATCAGGATCGAGTGCAGAAAGTCCATTCTCCGGCTTCCCCCTATGCGCCGCCCGTCACGGCGTCAGCTGCGGAAACAGGCCCACGAGGCCGATAACGATGAGGTAGATCGCAACGATGTAGTTGAGCAGTCGCGGCACGATCAGGATGATAACGCCCGCGATCAACGAGATCAGCGGTGTCAGCGGCAGGTTTTCCATCGGGTTTCCTTTCCATCAATGGGCTACGCCGAGATAGGCATCGATGACCGACTGGTCGTTCTTCACCTCGTCCGGCGCTCCGTCGGCAATCTTCTTGCCGTAGTCCAGAACGACCACACGGTCGGAAAGGTCCATGACGACGCCCATGTCGTGCTCGATCAGGGCGATCGTCGTGCCGCGCTGCTGGTTCACGTCGATGATGAACCGGCTCATGTCCTCTTTCTCCTCGAGGTTCATGCCCGCCATCGGCTCATCGAGCAGCAGCAGGGAGGGCTCCATGGCCAGCGCGCGGCCAAGTTCCACGCGCTTCTGCAATCCGTATGGCAGCTTGCCGACGGGGGTGCGACGGATGTGCTCGATCTCAAGGAAGTCGATGATCTCCTCGACCTTCTCACGATGCTCGATCTCCTCGGCCAGCGCCGGACCGTGCCACAGCATCTGCCAGCCGATGTTGCGCTTCATGTGGACAGAGCGGCCGGCCATGATGTTGTCCAGCGTCGTCATGCCCTTGAAAAGCGCGACGTTCTGAAAGGTGCGGGCAATGCCCTGGCGCACGGCGTGGTGCGGCTTCATCGCCCGGCGCTGTTGGCCGCGGAAGGTTATGGTGCCTTCCTGCGGCGTGTAGAAGCCGTTGATGACGTTCAGCATCGACGTCTTGCCGGCACCATTCGGGCCGATGATCGCCCGGATCTCGCCCTTCTTCACGTCGAAGGAAATGTTGGTGATCGCCTTCACGCCGCCGAAGGACAACGAGACGTTCTTGACCTCCAGCAGGGTGTCGCCCTTGGCAACGCCGTCATCGTCGGCGGCAGTGAACTGGCTTCCGGCTGCGTGGGCGTTCATTCCGCGGCCTCCCTCACGGCCCGCGGCGACGGCGACCCATGCACCCTGGCATCGGCAATCCTCACGGTCGCTCTGATCTTGCCCTTGCGGCCATCCTCATAGGTGACTTCCGTCTCCACGTATTTCTCGGTCGAACCGTCGTAGAAGGCAGCGATGAGTTCGCTGTAGCGCTCGTCTACGAAGGCCCGCCTCACCTTCTGCGTACGGGTCAGTTCGCCGTCGTCGGCATCGAGTTCCTTGTGCAGGATGAGGAAACGCTTGATCTGCGCGCCGGCCATCATCGGCTCTTTGGAAAGACGCCGGTTCGTCTCGTCGACGTTACGCGCGATCATATCGTAGACCTGTGGGCATGCCCGGCGAGTTCCTGGTAGGACGCGTAGGCGATGTTGTTGCGCTCTGCCCAGTCGCCGACGGCCTGCAGGTCAATGTTGATGAAGGCCGTGACAAAATCGCGATCGTTACCGAACGCCACCGCTTCCTTGATGTTCGGGAAGAACTTCAGCATGTTCTCGATATATTTCGGTGCGAACAGCGAACCGTCGTTCAGCCGGCC
This sequence comes from Aquamicrobium sp., assembly GCA_019739225.1. Classification (GTDB taxonomy): domain Bacteria; phylum Pseudomonadota; class Alphaproteobacteria; order Rhizobiales; family Rhizobiaceae; genus Aerobium. The sequence continues at coordinate 1,015,098 of JAHHDT010000006.1, read as the reverse complement.
GACATCCTTGGCACGGTCGATGATCTTGAGCTGACCGTCCTTGTCGAAGAACCCGGCATCGCCGGTCTTGATGAAGCCGTCCGCCGTCAGCACCTCCGCGGTCTTCTCATCCTCCTTGTAGTAGCCGGAGAACTGGCCGGGCGAGCGGAACAGCACTTCGCCGCTTTCCGAGATGCGGATTTCGACGTTCGGCGTGGCAGGCCCCACCGTGTCGGCTCGTACCTGGCCATCCTGTTGCGCGGTTACATACAGGAACGCCTCGGTCTGGCCGTAGAGCTGCTTGAGGTTGATCCCAAGCGAGCGGAAGAACGAAAACAGGTCGCCGCCGATTGCTTCACCAGCCGTATAGGCAACCCGGATGTTCGACATGCCGAGCACATTGCGCAACGGCGCGTAGAGCAGCACATTGCCGAGCGCGTAGGCCAACCGGCCGGAAAGCGGCACCGCGCGCTTTTCCAGGATGGCCTCGCCATGCTTGCGGGCGACCTCGATGAAGTGCCGGAACATCCACTTCTTGAAGCGCCCGGCATCCTCCATGCGGATCGTCACGCTGGTCAGGAGACCTTCGAAGACGCGCGGCGGCGCGAAATAGAACGATGGCGCGATTTCGCGAAGGTCCTGCGGAACGGTCTGCGGGCTTTCCGGGCAGTTCATGCAGAAGCCGGCCACATAGCCTTGCGCGTAGTTCAGATAGTGGTCGCCCACCCATGCCAGCGGAAGATAAGCCAGCACGCTGTCGTGCTCTGTGATCCGGTCGAAGGCGACTGTGTCCGACGCCGCCTGCACCGCGCCCGCCGCCTTGATCATCACCCCCTTGGAGCGACCGGTGGTTCCCGACGTGTAAAGCATGACGGATATATCGTCGCCACGGCCCTTTCGGATGTCCTCCTCCCAGCGCCGGGCGCGCTCGGGCTCCGCGTCCAGCGCGGCGCGCCCCTTTGCCTGAACGTCGGCGAAGCTGTGGAGCCCCTCGGGCGGGTAATCGAGCAGACCGCGAGGCTCGTCGTAGATCACCTCGGACAGCGCGGGAATCTTGTCCTTGAAGGACTGGATCTTGTCGACCTGCTCCTGGTCCTGGACCACCGCGAAGCGCACGCCGGCATGGTCCAGAACGTAGGCCATCTCCTCGGCCACCGCGTCGGCATAGACCGGTACAGGTACCCCTCCCAGAGATTGAACCGCGACAAAGGTCCAGTAGAGCCGCGGCCGGTTCGCTCCGACCACGGCGACCCTGTCGCCGCGGGCAAAGCCGATCGCCTCGAGGCCGACGGCAAACGCCCGCACCTCGTCAAGCTGCTGCGCCCAGGTCCAGCTCTGCCAGATGCCGTGATCCTTGTGGCGCATGGCAGGGCGTTCGCGGAAACGGTCCGCATTGAGCAGCAGATACTTCGGAAACGTATCAAGCGAGGTCGCAGCTTTCGCCAAAACCCAATTCCTCCCGTCGGGAGCGTTCGACCGCCCCTTATGTCCGACAGCACACCTCCCGCCTGCCGGAAATCCTCTTCTTCGTTGGAAGTTTTCACGAATCGGCCCGGCAGGCAACAATGCCCTTGACAGACAGACCCTCCCATTGTCTTTTCAACTGGGCGCTCGTGTGAGCCTGTCTCCCCAAATTGTCGAAACTCGTGGTGAAGCGCCGTTGCGCGCTGCTCTAGGCGTCGTAGGCCGTCAGCGCCTGGATGTTGAGCGGCGTGATCCGCCCGTGCTCGACTTTCAGAAGCCCTTCGTCCTGCAGCTCCTGCAGGCAGCGGTTTACCACCTGGCGCGAGACACCGACCAGCAGGCCGAGTTCCTCCTGGCTGATCTCCACCGCAGGTCCTGCCTTGGGGTAAAGCACCCGGTTGAAGAACCAAGACAGGTTGCGCGCCACGCGCGCCTTGGGGCCGAGAATGCGGTCATATTCGATCGTCGCGAGAAACTGCCCCATGCGTTCGTTGAGCGCCCGGACCAGATAGCGGTTGAAGCCCTTGCTGTTCTCGTAGAGCCACATGAAGGTGGCGCGCTGCACCATCAGCATCCGCGTATCGCGGATTGCCACGACATCGTATTTGCGTGGTTCGTCCTTGAGGACGGATCCCTCGCCGAACCAGCTTCCGTCCGTCGCGCCGGCAAAGGTCATGGCCTTGCCGTCGCGGGAAATGGCGCTGATCTTGACCAGTCCGTTGACGACCCCGGTCCAGTGGTCGAGCCGGTCGCCGCGATGGCAGACATAGCTGCCCTTGGCGAACTGCCGTTCGACGACCCCGCGCCGGACGCGCTCGACCTCGTCCTCCGTCAGTTCGCCGGCCCATATCGCCGCGCGAACGATGTCTTCCCGTGCGTTCATATGTCCTCGAATGCGGGCCGGTCGCTCATTGCCCGTATCTGCGATGGCTTATGAACGCCCCTTCCCGGAAAGACAAGAACAACGGGACCGACCCGCCGTCAGGCGGCGCGCTTCATGTATTTGGCCGTCGGCAGGATGGTCAGCGGCGCAAGTTCGCCCTTGGGCGGACGCGCGAACAGCATCCGCTGTTCGAACGGCGTCGACTTGAAGAACGGAAAGCGCTCGATGGTCTTGGCCATGTTTTCCGAGCATTTCGACTGGAACAGGTAAACGGGGCAGACAAGCCCGGGATATGTACGCGAAGGCATCGTCTGTTCAGAGCCGAATATGCGGCGATAGAAACCGGTATGCTCTTCCTTGATCGCCGTCAGGCAATAATCGACATCGAAATAGGAACAGGCTGCCACTGCCAGCCGCAAGGTCACGTAAGGCAGGGCCTTGAATGCGCGAGAAAACTCGCTGTCGGCCGCAAAGCGGCTCGGATCGATGAACGTCTCGCCACCGGCCAGCCGCGGCTTCAGCTCGTCGCCGAAGACCTGCACGCTCGGCGAAACCGGCATCTGCGGATGAACATGGTGAACACGGATCGTGCTGGCCAACTGGCCATCGATGAAGATGCCGAACCGGTAGGCGTTCGCAAGGTCGTCGAACTCGTCCTCGACGATGCGCGTCGATGAGCCCGTAATCATGCCGCTCGCCAGATAGGCATCGTAGCGCAGGCGATAGATCGCCTCGATGTCCTCGCCGCTTTCGCAGCGGCGATATTCGATATGTTCGAGCAGAGCGGATACGCTTCTGGAGAAGCTGGATTCTTGTGGTTGCACGACAGAGGCCGCATCCTCCGCCGCATACGAAAGCGGTACTACTCGTGACTCCATCATGTCCCCGCAATTGGTCACGTCAATCGGCCAAATTAACGGTACATTAACCTAGAGGTGAGTAAAGGCGAAAATCCTCGGCGCGCTGTTTACCGAAAGTTAACCTTAAGAAAGGGTTAACTTCCCGACCGCGTGAATTGAATGAGGAGAGGTCGCTTAGCGCCCGGAGGCGGACACGGAGGCGTTGATCTGGCTGGCGAACGGCCAGGTGGTTGTCGACATCGTGTCGATGCCCGACGCCGTCAAGGCTGAACCGAAGAGGAAACCCTGGACGAGATCGGGCTTCACTTCCAAAGCCAGCACCTTCAACTGGTCGAAGGTCTCGACACCCTCGATGGTCACTGCGAGGCCAAGCGGGCGGGACAGGTTGACCACACCCTTGAGGAGTTCGAGCGAACGCTGGTTGCGCGTCACGTCGATCAGGAACGAGCGGTCGATCTTGACCTTGTCGAGCGGCAAGGTGTGCAGATAGCTGAGACTTGAGTAGCCCGTACCGAAATCGTCCAGCGCGATACGGACGCCCAGCGCCTTCAGTTGTTCGATATAGGTGCCGGTCTGCGACTTGTCGTCCAGCAGCGCGGTTTCGGTGACCTCGATCTCCAGACGATGAGGCGCCAGCCCCGACTTCTCGAGCGCCTCGCGCACCTTGTCGATCACACTGCTGTTGCGGAAATCCTTGGCCGACAGGTTGACCGACACGCTGATAGGCTCCGGCCACCTGCTGCATTCGGCCGTAGCGGCTTCCAGCATGAAGGTGCTGATTTCGGAGACGATCCCCATCTCTTCAGCCAGCGGAATGAAGACCGAAGGCGAGATCGGGCCGATTTCCGGGTGGTCCCAGCGGCACAAGGCCTCGCAACTCGCGATCCGCATCGTCTCCATCGAAACGATCGGCTGGTAAACGACCCGCAGGCCTCTGGTTTCCACGGCATGGCGCAGATCCGCCTTCATCACCTGACGGTTGCGGAATGCCTGGTCCATGGCGGCCTCGAAAAGACGCCAGCCGTTCTTGCCGTTTTCCTTGGCCTTGTAGAGCGCCAGATCTGCCTTGACGATCATCGCATCGACGTCGGCGTCCTTTGCGGGGCTCAGCACCGCGCCCGCGCTGGTCTGGATCCGCAAGGCATGACCGGCGACGTCCACATCGCCGTTGAGGCTGGCGAATATCTCGTCGAGCAGAGCAGGAAACGCTTCGGGCTCCTGCACGTCGTTGAAGAAGATCATGAACTCGTCGCCGCCGAAGCGGCTGACCCGCACATCTTCGCCGGCGAAGCGGTTCAGGCGCTCGGCAACCGCATAGATGAGCCCGTCGCCGACCGGATGGCCCAGCGTATCGTTGACGCTCTTGAAGTCGTCGAGATCGAACACCGCGAGCGCGACCTTCCGATCCTGGCTTCCTGCAGCAACCGCTTCGGAGACGACTTCGTGGAAATAGGCGCGGTTCGGTAGCCCCGTGAGGCTGTCGTAGCGCGCCATGAAACGGATGCGCTCTTCGGCCTCGATACGGGCGGTCACTTCGTCGAAGGTGATGACGCCAAGCTCGTCATATCCTTCCCGCGCGGAGAATTCGAAGTAGCGGTTGTCGGTGAGCCGCAGAAGCACCTTGCGATCCTTGCCCTCACGCAAGGCGCGGGTGAGCTGCGTTTCTGCATAGCGCGAATCCTTGAGGCTCAGCACGCCCGCCGCCACGCCACGCATGAGCAGCCCGCGCAACGTTCGCCCCAGGAGCTTCTCGGGCTTGCGCACGCCCATCAGGCTGGCGGCTTCGGCATTGGCCACCACGACCTTGCCTTCGGGGCTGAGCATGATCAGTCCCGACGACATCGTGTTGAGCGCCCGGTCGAAACGCTGGGCGATCTGGTCTGCGCGCCTGTGGCCGATGACGGCGGAGAACAACACTTCCCGCACACCCTTCGCGGTGCCGGAAATGATGAAAAAGAACGGAATGATGAGCAGGCCGAGCACGGCATTGAACGGATCCGCGCGCATCAGCAGCCCCACGGCGATCGGAAGCACGAAGGTCAGCGAGAAGATCGCCACCATCCGCGGCGAGCCGTAATTGCGGCCCGCCACCGTGACCATCGACCCCATCGTGACGGCCGTGGCCGACAGTTCGGCATAGGGATCCGGATAGAGATAAATCGCGATGAAGCAGAAGCTGCCGAGCGTAAGCCCCTGAATGCTGCCCTGGATGATGTATTCGCGCTCACAGCGTTTGGCGCTTTGGTAGTCGCGGATGACAGCATCCCTGACCACGCGGCGCATGCTGAAATAGCGCCAGACACCGACCGACGCCAGCAGAACCGCCATCCACAAAAAGATGCCGTGACCCGTCTTGAGGTAGGACATACCCGAAACGACGGCATGACAGAACGCACCGATCAGAAGCATGTGCACGTTGTCGTACAACGAGCGCACGAACTGAACGTACACGTCTCCGGGTACCTGGTCGGGCTTCACTCGGTTTATCTCGTGTGTCATGCAGTGTTTCTTCATGACACGCTCGAATTAAGAAAGACTTATACGGACAAGCGCTTACCCGGGACCTGCTGCTTCAAGCATTTCGCCAAGTGCCGCCGCGATCGGACTACTCTGCCGCCTTCAGCGCTTCCGCCGACGTGGGCAACTTCAGTCTAGCGATCAACCGCTGTCGTTCACTGGCAGCCTTGTCGGCATTTGCCTGCTTCACATGACCGTAACCGCGGATGATGGCCGGCACCGATGCAAGCGCCGCAGCCGCATCGATCCGGCCCGGCGCCATTGCCTGTCTGATCGTTTCCAGATCGCCTTCATATTCGTTCAGCAGACGGCGTTCCATCCGGCGCTCGCCAGTGTATCCGAAGACATCGAGAGCGGTGCCGCGCAGACCCTTCAGGCGGGCGAGGACGGAAAAGCCTTTCATCATCCATGGTCCGAAGCTCGACTTCTTCGGCCTCCCATCGGCATCCTTTCGTCCGAGGATGGGCGGTGCGAGATGGAATTCGAGCCGATCCCAGGTCTGGAACTGGCCCGCAAGCTGCTTCTGGAACGCGCCATCGGTGTAAAGCCGCGCGACTTCGTATTCGTCCTTGATCGCCATCAGCTTGAACAGGTTGCGCGCAACGGCTTCGCTGACGGCGGTCGAGCCCGCCACCGCGCGCTCCTCCGCCTCGCGCATGGCCTGCACCACGCCGAGATAACGCGCTGCGTAGGCGGCGTTCTGATACTCGGTGAGGAATGCGACACGGCGTTCGACGATCTCGTCCAGGGTCTCGGACAACTGTCGCCCGGTCGCTGCGCTCCGGGACGACGCGACCAGGCCTTTGACGAACTCCGGATCGTGCGCCGCCCGGCGACCCCAGCGAAAGGCATCGATATTCATTGCGACCGCCTGGCCGTTGAGTTCGATCGCCTTCTCGACCGCCTCCGCCGAAAGCGGCAGCCCGCCATGCTGATATGCAAAGCCGAGCATGAACATGTTGGCGCCGAGCGAATTGCCGAAAAGCACTGAGGCAGTGTTGGTTGCGTCGAAGAAATGCGCCTTGTCTTCACCGGCAGCGGTACGGATCGCCTTCTTCACTCGCTCGGTCGGCAGGAAAAAGTCGGCCGATCGGGCGAAGTCGCCGGGCATCACCTCAGCGGTATTGGCAACGAAGATCGTCTCACCCTCGCGTACCGAGGCGAGAACCTTCTTCGAGCCGGAGACGACGAGATCGCAGCCGAGCACGAGGTCCGCCTTGCCCGCCGAAACGCGGATTGCGTGGATGTCCTCCGGAGCGTTGGCGATACGGACATGCGAGAAAACGGCGCCGCCCTTCTGCGCCAGCCCCGCCATGTCGATCATGCCGCAGCCCTTGCCCTCCAGATGCGCGGCCATGCCGAGCACCGCGCCCACGGTCACGACTCCGGTGCCGCCGATGCCGTCGATGATCGAAGACCATCCCTGATGCCCCAGCGTGAACAGTGCCGGTTCGGGCACACCATCGAGCGGGTCTGCCCGTCCCGACACGCCTTCCGCCTTGCGGATCTTTGCGCCGTGGACGGTCACGAAAGACGGGCAGAAGCCGTTGACGCAGGAAAAGTCCTTGTTGCACGAGGACTGGTCGATCCGCCGCTTGCGGCCGAATTCGGTCTCGACCGGCTGAACGGAGACGCAGTTGGAAGCGACCCCGCAGTCGCCGCAGCCCTCGCAGACCAGCTCGTTGATGATGACGCGCTTGTCCGGATCGGGAAAGGTGCCCCGCTTGCGCCGGCGCCGCTTCTCCGCCGCGCAGGTCTGGTCGTACAGCAGCACCGACACGCCCTTCACGTCGCGCAACTCACGCTGCACGGCGTCCAGGTCGTCGCGATGATGAATGGTTGCCCCGGCCGGAAACTGCGCGCGGCCGGCATATTTTTCCGGCTCGTCGGTGACGATGGCGATGCGCTCGACGCCTTCGGCGCGCACCTGGTTGGCGACCATGTCCACCGAGAGATTGCCCTCATGCGGTTGGCCGCCCGTCATCGCGACTGCATCGTTGTAGAGGATTTTGTAGGTGACATTGGCGTTGCTGGCGACCGCGAAGCGCAGCGCCAGCGAGCCGGAATGGTTGTAGGTGCCGTCGCCCAGGTTCTGGAACATGTGCCCGCGTTTGGAGAACGGCGCCTGCCCCACCCATTGCGCGCCCTCGCCGCCCATGGCCGTGAAGCCCACGGTCGAGCGGTCCATCCAGAGCGCCATGAAATGGCAGCCGATGCCGGCTGCGGCCATCGAGCCTTCCGGCACTTTGGTCGAGGAATTGTGCGGGCAGCCGGAGCAGAAATAGGGCGTGCGGCTGGCCACATCCTTCGTGTCGGCCAGCATCGCCTGGAACTGCCGCAACCGGCTGACCTTGGCGGCGATCTCTTCGGAATGGCCGATCGTCTTGAGAATGCGCTCGCCCAGCGCGATGGCGATGTCGTTGGGGTCCAGCGCCCCGGCCGCCTGGAACAGGGTCGCGCCGCGCTCGTCCTTCTTGCCGATGATCGTTGGACGATTGGCGGTGTCGTAGAGGTTCTCGCGAAGCTGCGTCTCCAGAAGCGAGCGCTTTTCCTCCACCACGACGATCGTTTCGAGGTCACGAGCAAATTCCGCGATGTGCGCATAGTCCAGCGGCCACGGACAGGCCACCTTGAAAAGGCGTACGCCGATGCGGTTCGCCTCTGCCTCGCCGATGCCGATGTCGTCGAGCGCCTGTCTGACGTCGAGATAGCTCTTGCCGATGGTGAGGATGCCGATCTTCGGGCTCTTTCCGCCCGAATAGACGATGCGGTTGAGACCGTTGGCGTGGATGAACGCGCTTGCCGCCGCGCGCTTGTAGTCGTGCAGCCGGCTCTCCTGCGCGAACTGGTCGAGTTCGTGGCGAATGTTGAGCCCGCCCGCAGGCATGTCGATCTCCGGCAGTATGATGTTCAGCCGGTCTAGCGACACGTCGACGGAAGCGGTCGATTCGATATTGTCCTTGACGCACTTGATCGCCGACCAGGTGCCGGCGAACCGCGACAGCGCATAGCCGTAGAGGCCGTAATCGATCAGTTCCTGCACACCTGCAGGGTTGAAGATCGGAACCATGGCATCGACGAAGGCGAATTCGGTCGCGTGGGCGTTGGTCGACGATTCCGCGGTGTGATCATCGCCCATCAGCGCGAGCACGCCGCCATGCTTCGATGATCCGGCGAGATTGGCATGCCGGAACACGTCGCCCGTCCGGTCGACGCCGGGCCCCTTGCCGTACCAGAGCGCGAAAACGCCGTCATGCTTGCCTTCGCCCAGCAATTCGGTCTGCTGCGTACCCCAGCAGGCGGTCGCGGCCAGTTCCTCGTTCAGGCCCGGCTGGAACACGATGTCCGCGTCCTGAAGTTGACGCTTTGCCCGCCAGAGCTGCTGGTCGAGCCCGCCTAGCGGAGAACCGCGATAACCCGAGATGAAGCCTGCCGTCGAAAGACCGGCGCGCCGGTCGCGTTCGCGCTGCATCATCAGCATGCGGATTACCGCCTGGGCACCGGAAATGAAGATGCGCTCTTTGGAAAGGTCGAATTTGTCGTCGAGCGCGACTTCGTGCAGCGTCATCAACGTCCTCCTGATAGGTAGCCGCCCGCGTCGCCGCGCGGACTCTGGCGTGCCGTGGCTCCAGTGTTTCCGCCTGAATCGCCCCCGTCAAACGAAATCGCCTGAGCCAGGCGAAGTAGGTCCTCATTGCCCTGAACTTCACAGAAAAGCCCGGCGCCTTGCTTTCCAAGCTTTCGCCAACCTGCTAATGCGCCGTGACAAAAAGGCTGGCCCGCGCGTCCTGAGGGGATTCGCAGGGTTGTCAAAAAGAGCAAAAAACGTCTAGGGGAACGCATTTCCGGCATCGCCGCCGGACGTGCCATAAGGGAGCCTGCGATGGCACGCTGCGTGCTGCGCCACCACGACATTTTCCACGGGATCGAGGTTCGGAGTCGGAACCCATGAAAGTCCTTGCTGCCATCGTCCAGATCATCAACGCGATAAACCGAGTGGTCGGCAACGTCTTTTCGTGGCTGTCCCTTGCGATCGTGCTTGTCTGTTTCACCGTCGTCGTTCAGCGCTATGCGCTTGCCACCACGCATCTGTGGATGCAGGACCTATATGTGTGGCTCAACGGCGCGATGTTCACGGCCGTTGCCGGGTTCGCGCTGCTGCGCAACGACCATGTCCGCGTGGACATCTTCTACCGACCTGCCACCCCCGAACGCAAAGCGCTGATCGATCTCATCGGCGTGGTCTTCTTCCTCATGCCTTTCGTGTGGATCGTCTATGCGTATGGCTGGAACTTCGTCTCACGCTCCTGGCGCCTTTATGAAGGCTCCGCAAATGTAGGCGGAATGCCGGGCCTCTTCGTTCTCAAGAGCTTCATCCTGGTCTTCGCCTTCGTCATCGGGATACAGGGTCTATCCATGGCGCTTCGCTCCATTCTTGTGCTCACGCGCAACGAACACCTGCTGCCGGCAGAGTACCGCTACGAAAACCAGCAGGAGACCCATTGATGGATCCCGTCCTTCTCGGAGAGATCCTCTCCGGCCTGATGTTCTTCGGCATCATCGGCTTCCTCATGCTCGGTTTCCCGGTCGCCTTCACGCTGGCGGGCGTGTCGCTGATGTTCGGCCTGGTGGGTATGTCTTTCGGCGTCTTCGACCCGTCAAATTTCGGCGCGCTGGCCAATCGCTATCTGGGCTTCATGACCAACGAGGTGCTGGTCGCCGTTCCGCTGTTCATCTTCATGGGCGTCATGCTGGAGCGCTCGAAGATCGCGGAACAGCTCCTGCTCACCATGGGCAAGCTGTTCGGCAACATGCGCGGCGGCCTGGGCATTTCGGTCATCATAGTGGGTGCGCTGCTTGCGGCGTCCACCGGCGTCGTCGGTGCAACCGTCGTCACCATGGGCCTTATCTCGCTGCCTGCCATGCTTCGCGCCGGCTACGATCCCAAGCTCGCCTGCGGCGTCATCTGCGCCTCCGGTACGCTGGGCCAGATCATCCCGCCATCCACCGTGCTCATCTTCATGGGCGACATGCTCGCCGGCATCAACGCTCAGGTGCAGATGGCCAAGGGCAATTTCGCGCCCACGCCGGTATCGGTGGGCGACCTGTTCGCAGGCGCGATTCTGCCAGGCCTGCTGCTCGTTGGCCTCTATCTGGGATGGATGATCTTCAAGGCGATTTTCTCACCAGAGTCGTGCCCGGCAACTCCCGTGCCGCCGGAGGAGAAGAAGTATCTCGCAAAGGAAGTCGTCGTGGCGCTCGTGCCGCCGCTGGCGCTCATCGCCGCGGTTCTGGGCTCCATTCTCGGCGGCATCGCAACCCCCACCGAGGCAGCATCCGTCGGCGCGGTCGGTGCGATGGTGCTGGCAGCCCTGCGGTGGCGCCTGTCGTTCCGCATCGTGCGCGAAGCGACGGTCTCGACAGCCACCATCACGTCGATGGTGTTCATCATCCTCTTCGGCGCGTCGGTGTTTTCGATCGTCTTCCGCCTCATGGGCGGCGACAATCTCGTGCACGAGTTCCTGTCGAACCTGCCCGGCGGCGTCACCGGCGCGGTGATCGTCGTGATGGCGATCATGTTCCTGCTCGGCTTCATTCTGGATACGTTCGAGATCATCTTCATCGTGATCCCGATCACCGCGCCGATCCTGCTCAACCTCGGCGTCGACCCCATCTGGCTGGGTGTGATCGTGGGCGTGAACCTGCAGACATCATTCCTCACCCCGCCGTTCGGCTTCGCCCTGTTCTACCTGCGTGGCGTTGCCCCCAACAACGTGTCTACGGGCATGATCTATCGCGGCGTCATACCGTTCGTGCTGCTCCAGATCGTGGCGCTGGCCATCATGTTCATGGTGCCCGGCATCGCAACATGGCTGCCGAAGTGGATCTACAGCTAGGCAACCGTGGCGCGGCACGGATTGCCGACAACCCATCTTCGCTGAATGGACGCACAAAAAAGCCCGGGATCGCTCCCGGGCTTTTCTGTTCTCGGTTCCAAAGGAAGCGAGATGGCAGTGCCATCTCGCTCGGCCACGGCCTTAGATCTGGAAGTACTTCTCACGAGCCTGGATGAACAGCGAGTCGGTGCCTTCCGTCTTCTGGCGCACGATGTTGAGCGCGGATACGAAGCTTTCCGCGGTCTTCTTGGTCAGTGCGTCGCTGGAGTCGAGCAGGCCCTGCATGATCTCCTTGGCCGCGTTGGCGCCGGCTTCCAGGATCTCATCCGGGAACTGGCGCACCTGCACGCCATGGTCGTTGACGAGCGTCTGGAGTGCGCGCGGATCATTCGCGGCGAAGTCGGCAGCGACGTTGTCGTACTCGGCAGCGCAGGAACCCTTGACGATCTCCTGCAGGTCGGCCGGCAGTTCCTGGAACTTGGCCTTGTCGACGACCAGTTCGGTTGCCAGGCCCGGCTCGATGAAGCTCGGGAAGTAGTAGTTCTTGGCGATCTGATAGAAGCCGAGAGCCAGGTCGTTGTACGGGCCGACGAATTCGGCCGCGTCGAGCGTACCGGACTGCAGCGCCTGGAAGATTTCGCCGGCCGCCATGTTGGTCACGGACGCGCCGAGCTTCTCCCACACCTGGCCGCCGAGGCCCGGCGTGCGGAAGCGCAGGCCCTGCACGTCGGATACGCCGGTCAGCTCATTGCGGAACCAGCCACCAGCCTGCGTGCCGGTGTCGCCCGAAAGGAAGCCCTGGACGCCGAACTGGTCGTAGATCTCATCCCAGACTTCCTGACCGCCCAGGTGACGCACCCACGCGGTCAGTTCGCGCGAGGTCATGCCGTAGGGAACGCCAGTGAAGAAGGACAGGCCGGTGCTCTTGTTCTGCCAGTAGTAGGCCGCGCCGTGGCTCATTTCGGCAGAACCTTCGATGACGGCATCGAGCGCCTGCAGCGGCGGCACCATCTCGCCGGCCGCGAAGACCTGGATGGTCAGCCGTCCGCCCGAGGCCGCGGTGATGCGGTCGGCCAGACGCTGCGCGCCCACGCCGAGGCCCGGAAAATTCTTCGGCCAGGTAGTGACCATGCGCCAGGTCTGATTTCCCTGGGCGATGGCCGGCGCGGCGAGCGTGGACGCGGCGACAGCGCCGGCCCCAGCAAAGCCTGCCTTGGTAATAAAGGAACGACGATCCATGAAGTAACCTCCCACTATGGAACGGATCTTGAAGATACGGAACCCGGAACCGGACCGCGCATCAGGCGGGCCCTCCCCCGAAGCCGGCGCGTATAAATACACGGGCACACTGCCAAGTCCAGCAGTGCAAAACGCCGCAATTCGATTGCCTTGCAGTTGTGCACCCCGCGTTCCTGCCCGTTTTCGGGCACGGTCCGCAGAACGTTTAGCAGTGCTTGGAAATCCGCGAGAAGCCGACTAGATGTAGGCAATCGTTTCCAGCACGAGAAGCCGGCTTTCCGGCAACCGGACCAACCATGCGCCAACCGCTCATCGCCGTATCGACCGACGTCCGTCAGTTCGAGAACTACACCTGGCATGCCGCGCCCCAGCAATATCTGGAGGCTGCGCTTTCGGCAGCAGGCGTCATGCCGCTGCTGGTGCCGTCCTTCGGCGACCGGCTCGATCTGGACGAGCTTCTGTCGTCGGTGCATGGCGTCATGGTCACAGGCTCGAAATCGAATGTGCATCCGTCGCTCTATGGCGGCGACGCCAGCGAAGCGAACGGGCCGTATGACGAGGCACGCGATGCAACCACGCTGCCGCTCATCCGGCTCGCGATTGAGCGCGGTGTGCCGCTACTCGCCATCTGCCGGGGCATCCAGGAGCTCAATGTCGCGCTCGGTGGCACGCTGGCCACGGAAATCCAGGATCAGGACGGCATGCTCGATCACCGCGCGCCCGCGAGCGACAATCAGGATGAGCGCTTCGCCATCCGCCAGCCGGTATCGATCAAGCCCGGCACCTGCCTTGCAGGTGTGTTTGGAGCCGGCGAGATCATGGTGAACTCAGTTCACCGTCAGGCGGTCGGGCGGCTGGGCGAACGGCTTCAGGTCGAGGCCGTGGCCGAGGACGGAACGGTCGAGGCAGTCTCGGTCGTCGGAGCACGTGCCTTTGCGGTCGGCGTGCAGTGGCATCCAGAATACTGGGCCAGGAGCGACGACAACTCCGCGCGTATCTTCCGCGCTTTCGGTGATGCAGTACGGCTGCATGCGGCCGACCCTTCGGGGCGGCTGGCCGCGGAATAGAGTTCCGCAGGTACAGCTGGGTCAGTCCACCGCGAGCAGCGTCATGATCGGCTGGCGCGGTGCGTAAGAAACGAAGGCCGCGCCGTCTGCTACGGCAAACTCGGCAACCACCCCGCCATCATCCTTCATGAAGGCAATGGACCCATCATCGCGGTCCTGCCACCAACGCGCAGCGTTCAGGTCGCCGCCAAGGTCCGGGCATTGCGCACCAAAACGCAGCGGCCGCCTGTCTTCCAAATCAGGAACCTCGGTAGCGATAAGCACGCAGGCATCGCCGGCACCGCCCGAATGAAGGCGGAAGCGAACCTCGCTCCTGGCGGAAATGCTGCCCGTAATGGCGTTCATGTCCGGCGCGACAGGCGCGGCCTTGGACCCTGGCGCCAGGATGCCCAGCGCCATCAACAGGATCGCGCCGGTTTTCGTCATGCTCATCGGAATCCCTCTGCCCTGCAAGGACAGAAGGATCGGCAGTCATGGTTAACGAAGCTTTAAGATCAGCGTGTCGGCAACGGAACGTCACGGGTTTCCGCGACCGGCGTAATCACTTCACCGCGCTCGAACCAGGCGAACAGATTGTCGGCGACGAGATCCGCCATCGCCTGCCTCGTATGAACGGTCGCGGAGCCGACATGCGGCAGCAGAGAAGCGTTCTCGGCCTTGAGCAGACCTTCCGGAACGTTCGGTTCGTCAGCGAACACGTCGAGACCGGCCGCCATGATGGTGCCGTCCGCGAGCGCCTTGGCCAGCGCATCCTCGTCGACGGTCGAGCCACGCCCGATATTGACGAAAACGCCATTGCTGCCGAGCGCAGCCAGAACTTCAGCGTTGATCGCCTTTTCGGTCGACGCGCCGCCCGGTGCGATGGAAACGAGCGTATCGACGTTGCGCGCAAGATCGACCAGCGTCGGATAGTAGGTGTAATCCACCCCGTCGACGGGGCGGCGATTGTGGTAGCTAATCGGAAGACCGAACGCCTCGATCCGGCGCGCGATCGCCTGCCCGATCCGGCCGAGGCCGAAAATGCCGACCGAGCGCCCACGCAGCGTACCGCGCGTCAGCGGATAATTCCCGTCTTTCACCCACTTGCCGGCGCGAAGCCATGCCTCGGCCTGCGGCAATTCGCGCACCGTGTTGAGAAGCAGGCCGAGCGCGGTGTCGGCAACCTCCTCCGTAAGCACGTCGGGCGTGTTGGTCACCATCACGCCGGCCGACCCGGCGTGCTTGGCATCGACATGGTCATAGCCGACGCCGAAGCTGGCGACGATCTCGAGATTGGGCAGGGCATCGATGAAGGCTGCGTCAACGCGCGTCATCACGGCCGCGCCCCTGATCCTCGCGCGTTCGTCATCGCTCAGCAATGCGGGGTCGGCACGGTCCGCCGTAACGACGTTGAACGCCTCCGATATGCGTCCGACCGCATGCGGATGGAGCTTGCCGGGGATGAGGATTGTTACGTCGTCGGTCGCTGCCAAGGTTATGGCTCCCTCTTGCATCGTGATTGTGGATCGGTTGTCAGCGTAGGCAGTGGCCGGAGGTCAGGCAAGCCCTACCGGACCGTCCACCCGAGAGCATGTTCAGTGGGTCAGCGCTCCACCGGCTTGCCGGTCGACTGCCGGACATGCAGTTCCGGCCGGATGAGCTCCTGCCCGCCATGCACCTCGACACCGTTGAGCCGGTCGAGCAACGTACGCGCCGCCCGGCGGCCCACTTCGCGCTGTCCGTTCCAGACGGTCGTGAGCGCCGGCGTGGCGATAGCAGCTTCCTCCAGATCGTCGTAGCCGGTCACCGAAACGTCGACGCCCGGCACCAAACCGGCGCGCGCAATGCCGTTCATCAGGCCGATGGCCACCAGGTCATTCCAGCATACCGCTGCCGTGGGCTTGTCCTTGAGCGCCAAAAATTGCTGCGACGCCTCGAAGCCAGCCTGCTTGGTACGAGGGCCGGGAATGCGCCAGCGCGTCTCGACCGGAAGCCCGGCCGCTTCCATGGCCATGACATAACCGCGATAGCGGTCGCGGCCAGTCGACGTCTGGTCGGTGCCGCCGATCATCGCGATGCGGCGATGCCCCAGCGAGATCAGGTGGTTTGTCGCAAGACCGATGCCGTAGGCGTCGTCGCCGCGGAAGACGGGCACGTCGGCGTCCTCGACCGACCGAGCGATCAGCACCGCAGGCAAACCGTTGGCCTCGGCAAGCTGGATATCGGCGGCAGGCGTGCCGATCGCCGGCGACATGATGACGCCGTCGGCGCCCAATTGCAGCAGGGTGTCGATGAATGTCCGCTGCTTCTCGAGCTGGTCATAGTGGTTCGAAAGCAGGAAGGTCTGCCGACTGCGGTCGAGCTCGCTTTCGATCGATCGCAGGATCTCGGCGAAGAACGGGTTCATGATGTCGTGCACGACGACGCCGACGATGCCCGAGCGTGACGTGCGCAGGCTGGCCGCCCGGCGATTGTAGATATAGCCGATCGTGCGCGCGTGCTCCTTGATGCGCTCCCGTGTGGCATCGGCCACCAGCGGACTGTCACGCAGCGCCAGCGATACGGTGGCGGTCGACACGTTCAACGCTTCCGCGATCGTCGAAAGCTTGATCTTCTGAGCCAGGGAACCCCTCCTCCCGACAGGCGCGGCGATGCGTCTTTAAACGGTTTAAAGAACCCTATGCCATCCGCAGCCGGCATTTCAAAGCTTTTTTGCCAGCTCCTGGGTTTCGCTGTTCGGCGCGGTGCGGCTTGCAAGCCGCAGCCGGTGCTCGCGATGGACGATATAGAGGCCGCTCGAAACGATGATCCCGGCGCCGGCGAGCGTCCACCAATCGGGCAGGTCCGAAAACACCAGGTATCCGAGCGCGATCATCCAGATCATCTGCGAATAGGGGTAAGGCGCAAGCGCCGTGGTGGTCGCCTGCTTGTAGGCCCGGATAAGCAAATAGTGCCCAAACGCGCCGATAGCACCAAGCCCGAAGAGCAGCACCCAATGCAGCGGCTCCTGCGGCATGGAGCCGTAGAGCGGCACGAACGGGAACATCAGCACCGTTGGCGCAAGCGCGGAATAGAAGATCAGGCTCGCCGACGTTTCCGTCGCCCCCATGTGCCGGGTCATGATGACGTAGAAGCTGTAGCTTGCCATCGACATCAGTGCGAAAACGTGGCCGGTGCCGAAGGTGCCCAAGCCCGGCCGGGTGATCACCAGCACGCCGAGGAGACCGACAAGCACGGCGAGCCAGCGCCGCCAGCCAGCCCATTCGCCAAGCAGAGGGCCGGCAAGCGCGGTGATCACCATTGGCGCGAAAAAGTAGATCGAGATCGTCTCGGCGAGCTGCAGCGTTTGCAGCGCGAGGAAATTGAACACCGTCGAGCCGAACAGGAAGACGCCGCGCACGATCTGCCTTGGCAGGCTCTGCGCGCGGAACATGGCCGGATTCGACCATGACCGGAACAGGATCATCACCAGCACGAGGTGGATTGCAAAGCGCATCCAGGCGAGGAACGGCGCGGCCATGCCCTGCTGCACGAGATACTTCGCGCTTGCATCGAGAAAGGCGAACGAAAAGCAGGCCGACAACACAAGCAAAATGGCCGAGGTCGGCGTGGCGGCCTCCGGATTGCTTTGTTGCTGGGTCAATGCGTGTGGCCGGACATCATGGGAGCTTCATGCGCTTCTTCGACCAAGGGGGCCTGTGGCGCAAGAAAAAACTGCATGAACATACGACGATTGGCCAGGCGTACTATTCGTCGGCGTCGTCTGCGTCCTCGTGATCTTCCGCAACGATCGCGCCGTTGGACAGGTTGGCCTCGATGCGGCCGAGCAGCTTGACCAGAGCCTTCTGCTCTTTCTTGTCGAGCCCCTTGAGTGCCTGCTTCTCCGTCTTGCGCACTGCCTTCTCGATCGCGCGGATCGCGCCGCGTCCTTCGTCGGTCAGGAAGACATTGGCCTGGCGCGCATCGGTCTCCGAAGCGCGCTTTTCCACATAGCCCTGGGTCTGGAGGCGGTTGATCGTCTTGGTCACCGTGGGCGGTCGCACGCCGAGCTTTATAGCCAGTTGACCTGGCGTCTGGCCGTCCTCGCGATCCAGCGCAATCATGATCTGGTCCTGGCCGGCGTAAAAGCCGTGCGACAGGAGCCGAGCCGCCAGCGCCGTGCGCGAAAGCCGCGCCGCCGAATGAAGCTGCGCCATCGCAGCCGCCTTGCCAGGTTTAGCCATCGACGTTTTCCCCTCGCTTTCGCATTGCCTGAGGGCCGCGGGACACGCTAGCCTGACCTCAACGCGACGAAGCCATGGCATAGCCACATAACAGAAACATGACAGCCAGCGAAACAAATCGTGCCGGCGTTCGATCCGTAGCCGTGCTGCCGCTCGGCGCGACCGAGCAGCATGGACCGCACCTGCCTTTCGAGACCGACACCATCATCGCCGAGGGCGTGGCCGCGCGCGTCGCCAGCCTGCTGCCAGCGGGCCTGAAAGTGCACTTCCTGCCCGTCGAGCCAGTCGGCTATTCGATAGAACACCTGGATGTCGCCGGCACCCGGACGTTGACATTCGACGAAGCAGTAAGGCGATGGATCGGCATAGGCGAGGCGTGCCACCGGCAGGGCTGCCGCCGCTTCGTCCTGCTCAACGCCCATGGCGGCAACTCCCCGCTGATGACGATCGTCGCAACCGAACTGCGCGTGCGATTCGACATGCTGGCGGTGGCGACGAGCTGGACGCGTTTCGGCTATCCGCCCGAAATCGTCTCACCGGAAGAAAAGGCGCTCGGCATTCACGGCGGCTTCATCGAAACCAGCGTCATGCTGGCGCTGCGCCCGGATCTTGTGGACATGAGCAAGGCGCGCAATTTCACGTCCATGCAGGCAGTCTATGAGCGGGAGTTTTCGCATCTTCGCGCCTATGGCCCCCACGCCTTTGGCTGGAAGATGCGCGATCTGTCGCCGGATGGCGTCGTCGGCAACGCCGCCGCGGCTAATGCCGAGGCGGGCGAGATGATCCTCGATCATGCCGCGAAAGGCATTATCGAATTGCTGGAGGATGTCGCACGCTTCGACCTGCGGATGCTGGGTTCGAACCCCGCATAATCCCCGGTGCAATCCGGTCGCCGACGTCCTATATGGACGCCACGACCCTTCATTCCTTGCGCGAGAGGCATCCATGGCGCAGACACAGACCCAAATTCCGGTGACGGTTCTCACCGGCTATCTCGGCTCCGGCAAGACGACCCTGCTCAACCGCATCCTTACGGAAGATCACGGCAAGCGTTACGCCGTCATCGTCAACGAGTTCGGCGAGATCGGCATCGACAACGACCTGATCGTGGAATCCGACGAGGAAATCTACGAGATGAACAATGGCTGCATATGCTGCACGGTGCGCGGCGACCTGATCCGCACCGTCGAGGGCCTGATGCGCCGTCCCGGCCGCTTCGATGCGATCCTGGTCGAGACGACCGGCCTCGCCGACCCTGCACCGGTCGCGCAGACCTTCTTCATGGACGACGACGTGCGGTCCAAGACAAAGCTCGACGCCGTCGTCGCGCTTGTGGACGCCAAGCACCTGCCGCTGCGCCTGAAGGATTCGAAAGAGGCGGAAGACCAGATCGCGTTCGCCGATGTCGTGGTGCTCAACAAGACCGACCTCGTCACCGAGGACGAGTTGCGCGACGTCGAGGCAGCCGTGCGCGCCATCAACCCTTCAGCGAAGATCCACAAGACCGAGCGCTCGGGCGTTGCGCTGAACGAAGTGCTCGACCGCGGCGCGTTCGACCTGTCGCGGGCGCTCGACAACGACCCACATTTCCTCGACGCGCACGATCATGACCACGATCACGAATGCGGGCCTGATTGCGACCACGACCACGATCACGGCCATCACCACCATCACGGCGTTTCGCCGATCCACGATGTCGGCGTGACCTCGATCTCCCTGCGCGGCGGCGAAATGGACCCGAAGAAGTTCTTCCCGTGGCTCGAAAAGACCACGCAGATGGACGGGCCCAACATTCTGCGGCTCAAAGGCATCATCGCGCTCAAGGACGACCCCGACCGCTATGTGGTGCAGGGCGTCCACATGATCCTCGAAGGCGACCATCAGCGCGCCTGGAAGGATGACGAACGGCATGAGAGCCGGCTGGTTTTCATCGGCCGCGAACTCGACGGCGAACGCCTGAAGCGCACCTTCGAGGCATGCCAGGCCTGATGCCCACAGTCGCCCCTCTCGACCTCGACGGCCATTGCGTCGCCGCCTGCTGGCTTGCGGGCGTCCCGCATTTCGCGCTCGCCGACGGCGTGATCCACCGGCTCGACAACGGCCACAAATGGGTCGAAGCGCATGACGGTTTGCTGGCCGCGATGCCCGACGCCGATGGCAAGCGGCTTGTGACCGGCGGCGAGGACGGCAAGGTCCTGAGCATCGGCGCCGATGGCTCGATCGAGCAGATCGCCGAGATCGGCCGCAAATGGATGACGAGCGTTGCGACTGGCCCACGCGGTGCCGTTGCCTTTGCCAGCGGCAAGACGGCATGGGTGAAATTGCCTGACGGCAAGCTCAAGGAACTGATTCATCCGCGCAGCGTCGAAGGACTGGCCTTCGCCCCGAAGGGCATGCGCATCGCGGTCGCCCGCTACAACGGCGCCACGCTGCACTTTCCGGCGGTAGACGGCAAGCCGACGGAGCTCGAATGGGCCGGCGCCCATACCGGCGTCACCTTCTCGCCCGACGGCAATTTCCTCGTCACCACCATGCAGGAGAACGCGCTTCACGGCTGGAAGCTGGCCGACGGCAAGCACATGCGCATGGCAGGCTACCCTTCCAAGGTGAAGTCGCTGTCGTGGAGCGCCAAGGGCCGCTGGCTGGCGAGTTCCGGCGCGCCGGCTGCCGTGGTGTGGCCTTTCCTCACGAAGGATGGCCCTATCGGCAAGGCGCCGGTTGAACTGGGCACGCGCGGCGACGCGATGGTCACGGCGGTCTCCTTCCACCCGACCGACGAGATCGTGGCGATCGGCTATGCCGACGGCATGGTGCTTGCTGGCCGCGTCGCCGACCAGAAGGAAGTGCTGCTGCGCCGCGCTGGCAATGGCGCGGTGACATCCATGGCGTGGGATGCCGAAGGACGTCGGATCGCCTTCGGCGCCGAGACCGGCGACTGCGGCGTCATCGACGTGGCAGGCTGACTACTCCACAGAGCAGGCCATCGGGCCGGTGAAACGCGCTGGCGATTGCGCACCTACGTCAAAGTGAATAGACGCGGGCCGCGTTGGAACATATCATGAACGAATGTCCAAGCTTTCGACACGCGAAAAACTCGCCATTCTCGCCGATGCAGCCAAGTACGATGCGTCCTGCGCCTCGTCCGGTGCGGCGGGCCGCAATTCGCTCAAGACGAAGGGCATCGGCTCGACGGAAGGCAGCGGCATTTGCCATTCCTACGCGCCGGACGGGCGCTGCATCTCGCTGCTGAAGATACTTCTGACGAATTTCTGCATCTATGACTGCGCCTATTGCGTGAATCGCTCATCGTCGAATGTGAAGCGGGCACGGTTCACGGTCGAAGAGGTGGTCAATCTCACGCTGGATTTCTACAAGCGCAACTATATCGAGGGGCTTTTCCTGTCCTCCGGCGTGATCCGTTCACCCGACGAGACGATGGCCGAGATGGTGGAGATAGCACGGCGCCTGCGTATCGATCACGCTTACCAGGGTTACATCCATCTCAAGACCATTCCCGAGGCAGGCGACGATCTGGTCGAGCAGGCAGGCCTTTATGCCGACCGGCTTTCCATCAATGTCGAACTGCCGACCGACGCCGGTGTCCAGCAGCTCGCGCCGCAGAAGAAGCCAGAGACGATCCGCGTTTCGATGGCGCGGCTGCGCTCCAGGATCGAGGAGCGGTCGGAGCCGACAATGCGCACGAAAAAGCGCGCCCGCTTCGTGCCGGGCGGACAGTCCACGCAGATGATCGTCGGCGCGGATGCCACGACCGATGCCGACATCCTGTCCACCTCGGCGCGGCTCTATGCGGGCTACCGGCTTCGCCGCGTTTACTATTCCGCGTTCAGCCCGATACCGGATTCGTCGGCCGTCCTGCCGCTGGTGAAGCCGCCGCTGATGCGCGAGCACCGGCTTTATCAGGCCGATTGGTTGATGCGGTTCTATGGCTTCGAGCGTCAGGAAATTACTGCCGGTCGAGCCGACGGCATGCTCGACCTCGAGGTCGATCCCAAGCTGGCATGGGCACTGGCCAACCGGCAAATGTTCCCACTCGACGTGAACCGGGCGCCGCGTGAACTGCTGCTGCGCGTACCAGGCCTGGGCGCGAAGGTGGTGGACAGGATGCTCACCGTGCGCCGCCACCAACGGCTTCGCATCGAAGACCTGGGACGCCTGTGCGCATCGATCGCCAAGGTGCGCCCCTTCATTGTCGCCGACGGCTGGTCGCCACGCTCGCTGCCCGACGAGGAAAACCTGCGTGCCCGGCTGACACCGCCCGCACGACAGCTCAGCCTGTTCTGACGATGCGCTTCACGGTCACTCTGTCAGGCGAGACCGATTTCAACGGCTGGCGCGACGCCGCCCGCGCACTGGCGTTGAACGATGTGAAGGCCGACGACATCGGCTGGCGAACCGGCGAGGACAAGGACCTTTTCGCCAACCCAACGCCCCTGCCCGCCACGCCGGAAGGCGCGACCATGAATGTGCCTCGCGCATTCATCGACAAGGCGCAGGCCGTCATCTGCCATTCCGACCCGCATCGCTTCGCGCTGCTCTATCGCCTGCTTTTGGCAATGCGGAAGACGCCTCATCTGATGAAGATCGCATCCGACCCCGACGTCATGGCGCTGCGCGATCTGGAAAAATCGGTACGCCGCGACATCCACAAGATGCGCGCTTTCGTGCGCTTCGTCCGCGTGAGCGACGGCGATGACGAACGGTTCGTCGCGTGGTTCGAGCCCGACCACTACATCGTTGAGCGCAACGCACCGTTCTTCGTCCGGCGTTTTGCCGGAATGCATTGGACGATCCTCACGCCGCACAGGTCGGTCCAGTGGAATGGCGAGCGTCTGTCGTTCGGCGAAGGCGCTACGAAAGCGGATGCGCCGAAGGAAGACGCATCCGACGCGCTCTGGAAAACCTACTTCGCCAACATCTTCAATCCCGCCCGCCTGAAGGTGAAGGCGATGCAGGCCGAGATGCCCAAGAAATACTGGCGGAACCTTCCGGAGGCCTCGCTCATTCCGGATTTGATCAAGGGCGCCGAAAGTGCAGCCCGCGACATGTTGGAAAGGATGCCGACCATGCCGGCTCCTCATCATGCAAAGATCCAGGAACGTCTTTGGAGCGCACCTCCCGAAGAGCCGCCAGACGATGCAAAATCGCTTGGCGAGCTGCGTCGCCAGGCCAAAGGGTGCCGGCGGTGTCCGCTCTGGCAGGATGCCACCCAGACGGTATTCGGCGAAGGGCCGGAGAAAGCCCGCATCGTGTTCGTCGGCGAGCAACCCGGCGATCAGGAGGACATAGCAGGCAAGCCTTTCGTAGGCCCGGCCGGCAAAGTGTTCGACGAGGTGATCGAGGAGGCCGGCATCGAAAGGCAGAAACTTTATGTCACCAACGCCGTCAAGCATTTCAAGTTCGAGCCGCGCGGAAAGCGCCGTATCCATCAAAAACCCAATGCCGGCGAGCTGAAGGCCTGTCGCTGGTGGCTCGATCAAGAACTGGGATTCATCAAGCCCGACCTCGCCGTCGCCATGGGCGCGACCGCGGCTCAATCGCTTCTGGGCAAGGCCGTTCCCGTAACGAAAATGCGCGGCACGATCGTCACGCGAGACGATGGCCTTCGCATTTTTCTGACCATCCACCCGTCCTTCATCCTGCGCATCCCCGAGGCAGCGGAGGCGCAGGCCGAGCGCGAGAGATTTCTGGCGGACATGCGGCAGGTGAAGGAATTGGCGGGTTGATCCCGCTTGGCGGGCGAAAGCCGCCCTCAGACGACCAGGATCGCCCGCAGGTCGTTGACGTTGGTGCCGGTCGGCCCGGGTACGAAAAGATCACCAACGGCGTCGAACGCCGTCCAAGCATCGTTGCGGCCTAGCGCTTGTTTGGGGTCGATTCCCGCAGCGCGGATTCGCGCCGCACTCGTGAAATCCGCGAAAGCACCCGCATTGTCTTCAGATCCGTCGATGCCGTCAGTATCGGCTGCAAAGGCATGGATACCCTCGACACCTTCGATCGCCAGCGCCAGCGCCAGCAGGAATTCGGAATTGCGCCCGCCCTTGCCGCCCTTGCCTCTGATGGTCACCGTCGTCTCGCCTCCAGATAGCAGAAGCACCGGTTTGCGGAACGGCCTGTCGCGCGCTGCGATCTCGCGTACGATCGCGGCGTGCATGCCGGCAACGTCACGCGCTTCGCCTTCGATCGCATCGGAAAGGATGACCGCCTCGATGCCGCAACGCCTGGCCTCCTCTGCGGCCGCTTCCAGCGAACGCGCGGCTGACGCGATCACATGCACCTCATTGCCGGCAAATGCCGGATCTTCGGGCGACGGCGCTTCGGCCGCCTCAGATTGCAGATGCCGCAGCGCCGCGTCGGGAAGCTTGAGGCCATAGTCACGCACGATCGCAAGTGCTTCCTCGCGGGCCGCGCGGTCCGGCACCGTCGGGCCGGAGGCGACGAAGGCCGGATTGTCACCGGGAATATCCGAAACGATAAGCGACACGACCCTCGCCGGATGTGCCGCGAGTGCCAGCCGCCCGCCCTTGATGGTCGACAGGTGCTTGCGCAGCGTGTTCATCGCCGAGATCGGCGCCCCGGACGCGAGCAGCGCCTCGTTGACCGCGATTTCATCGGCAAGGCTCATGCCATCCGGCGGCGAAGGCAGCAGCGCCGAGCCGCCGCCCGAGATCAATGCGACAACCAGATCGTCGGAAGTCAGTCCCTCGACTGACTCAAGCAGTCGCCGCGAAGCGACCAGCCCGGCCTCGTCCGGCACCGGATGCGCAGCCTCGATCACCTCGATCCGCTCGCACGGCGCCGCATAGCCGTATCGTGTCACGACCAGCCCTTCGAGCGGCGCATCCCAGGCCTTTTCGAACGCCACGGCCATCTGCGCCGAAGCCTTTCCCGCACCGATCACGATGGTCCGCCCCGTTGGCTTTTGAGGAAGAAAGTCGCGAATGACGCGTTCGGGGTCGGCAGCCGCAACGGCTGCTGTGAAAAGCCCGCCAAAAAGGGCGCGGGTATCGAACTCTTCCGCCATTCCGGATTCCCGTTCTATCTGCCGGCGATGGCGCTCTTTGCGGCCCGCCCTGCGACATACACCTCGCATATCGCGCGATCGTCGCCCAATGTCTGCAGCAGGAACAGTTCTTCTGCCAGCGTTTCCACCGTTTCCATACGCAGGGCCATGCCCGGCGTTGCCCGTGCGTCAAGCACGACGATGTCGGCGTCCGTACCGGGATCCAGCGTGCCCACCTGGTCCTCGATCGACAGCGCCTTCGCGTTGCCAAGCGTGATCTGCCAGAAGGCGGCGAGCGGATTCATCTTCTCGCCCTGAAGCGCGATAACCTTGTAGCCTTCGTCCATGGTGCGCAGCATGGAATAGTTCGTGCCGCCGCCGACATCTGTGGCCGCCGCGATCCGCAAGGGCTTGGCCCGCTTCGAATAGCGCTGCCAGTCAAACAGGCCCGAGCCAAGAAAGAGATTGGAAGTCGGACAGAACACGGCCACCGAACCGGTATCAGACAGCAGGTCGGCCTCACGCTCGGAAAGATGGATGCAGTGGCCGAGAAGCGTCTTCGGCCCCAGCAACCCGTATTGCGCATAGATGTCCGTGTAGTCCTTAGCCGCCGGGTAGAGTTCCTGTGTAAAGGCGATCTCGGCATGGTTCTCCGAGAGATGCGTCTGAATGTGCAGGTCCGGACGCTCGCGCGCCAGGGCACCGGCCATTTCCATCTGCTCCGGCGAGGAGGTGATGGCGAAGCGGGGCGTGATCGCGTAGTGCAGGCGCCCCTTGCCGTGCCACTCCGCAATCAGCGCCTTGGTATCGTCGTAACCTGTCTGCGGCGTGTCGCGCAGCCCCTCGGGCGCATTGCGGTCCATCATCACCTTGCCGCCGATCGCCAGCATGTCGCGAGACAGCGCCTCGGCGAAGAATGCCTCCGCGCTCTCCTTGTGCACGGAACAGTAGGCCGCGACCGTCGTCGTGCCGTGCCGCACCATCTCGTCCAGGAACAGGCGCGCGATGCGTCGTCCGTGCTGCGTGTCGGAAAACTTCGTTTCTTCCGGAAACGTGTAGGTGTTCAGCCAGTCGAGCAGTTCGGCGCCATAGCTGCCGATGATCTGCATCTGCGGGAAATGCGCGTGCGCATCGATGAAGCCCGGCATCAGGAGATGCGGACGGTGGTCGATGATTTCGGCATCCCGCGCCTGGGCCGAAATCAGCGAGAAATCGCCGACCGCCGCGATCCTGCCGTCGCGGATGAGAATGCCGCCGTTCTCCTCGAAAACGTGGGAGGCGCGGTCGTCGACACTCTCCGGCTTCGCACGGAAGGAGAGCACACGTCCGCGCAGCAGCCGCGCGGTCACCGCCGAGCCTCCTCGAACCAGGCCGTAAGCAGCGCCCGTTCCTGTGCGGTCATGCCCGACACGTTGCCCGGCGGCATCGCGTGGCTTCGTCCGGCCTGGAGATAGATCTCGCGCGCATGCTCCGCAATCTGCGCGTCGGCATCGAGCATCACGCCCTTGGGAGCGAATGCGAGCCCTTCCCACGCCGGCTCCGCGGTGTGGCACATCGCGCAGCGGCCCATCACCGCGTCGCGCACGGCCGGGAAATGCGCCGAGGCCATCAGCGTCTCGGCAGTCGCGGAAATCCGCGCCTCGCCGGTCAGCACCTTCGGTACGGTCGAGAGCCACATGATGACGATGAACAGGATGCCGGCCGCCGCCCACGTCCAGTGAGGCTTTCCCTTTCGCGCATGCATGGTGTTGAAATAGTGCCGGATCAACACGCCGATGATGAAGATCAGCGCTGCGATCACCCAGTTGAACTCCGTGGCGAAAGCCAGCGGATAGTGGTTCGACAGCATCAGGAACACGACCGGCAGCGTCAGGTAGTTGTTGTGCAGCGACCGGGTCTTGGCGATCTTGCCGTATTTCGGATCGGGCTTGCGCCCCGCGATGAGGTCCGCGACCACGATCTTCTGGTTGGGAATGATGATGAGGAAGACGTTCGCCGACATGATCGTCGCGGTGAATGCGCCCAGATGCAGGAAGGCGGCACGGCCGGTGAAAAGCTGCGTGTAACCCCATGCCATCGCAACCAGGATGGGGAACAGCACCAGCATCAGCACCGTATCGTTGTCGGAAAGGCGCGATCGGCAAAGCAGGTCGTAGATCAGCCAGCCGACGGCGAGCGAAGCGATGGAAATGAGAATGGCCACCGGCGCGGATACGTCGAGCACGTTGCGGTCGATGAGATACAGATCAGCACCGGCGTAATAGACGATCGCCAGCAGCGCGAAGCCCGACAGCCAGGTGGCGTAGGATTCCCATTTGAACCAGGTCAGGTGTTCGGGCATCCGGGCGGGAGCAACGAGATATTTCTGGATATGGTAGAAGCCGCCGCCATGCACCTGCCACTCCTCGCCGTGAGCGCCCTCAGGCATTCCCTCCCGCCGCACGAGACCGAGGTCGAGCGCGATGAAATAAAAGGACGAGCCGATCCACGCGATGGCCGTTACGACGTGTAGCCAGCGCACGCCGAAGCTCAGCCAGTCCCAGAAGATCGCGAAGTCTTGCATGCCGTTGCCCTCGTATTCCAGCATGGGACTTTACGGCGTCTGGTTCAAACCGGAAGGGGAGAGTTGCACGATGACTTTCAAAAAAAACTGGAAAATAATGAGCCAGAAGCAATCATGAGGACACACCTTGGCCTATCTCGACAATGTTGCCGTCTTCGTCAGGGTGGTGGAACTGGGCAATCTGTCGGCCGCCGGCCGCGACATGCGCCTGTCACCCGCGGTGGCGTCCAACCGCATCAAGGAACTAGAAAAGCACCTGCGGGTGCGGCTCTTCAACCGCACGACCCGACAACTTACACCGACGGAGCATGGCCGTGTTTTCTATGAAGGCGCGCGGAAAATCCTTGATGCCGTCGCGGAGGCGGAAGCCGCCGTCAGCGCCCTTTCAGGCCAACCGCGCGGCACGATCCGCATCACCGCCCCACTGGGGCTCGGACGCAGACTGATCGCCTCCGGCATTCCCGAATTTCATGACCGGTATCCCGATATCGAGGTGCGGTTGCGCCTGTCGGACCACAATGTCGACATCATGAAGGAAGGCATAGACATAGCCTTCCGGTTGGGTCTGATGGAGGACTCTAGCCTGCGCCTGCGCGGGGTTATGGATTGTGAACGGGTCTTGGCCGCCGCCCCCTCCTATCTGGAGGCACGCGGCGAACCGCAATCACCGCATGAACTCGTAAGCGGCAGACACGACTGCCTGCTTCTGCGCTTTCCCGGCGCCAAGGAATATGTCTGGACGCTGAACACGCCGGACGGTCCTCGAAAATTCGAGGTTCACGGCCCGTTCGATTCCGACGATGGCGACGTCATCACCGGTTGGGCGCTGGCCGGCCGCGGCATCATCAACAAACCGCGCTTCGACATCGAACCGTTCCTGCGCGACGGACGACTAAAAATCATCCTGCCCGATACACCGCCGCCGCCTGTGCAACTTGCGGCTGTCTACCCGCACCGGAAGTTCCAAGACCCGAAGGTTCGGCTTCTACTGGACTTCATGGCAGAGCGTTGCCAACGCATGATCCGCGACATGCTGGCCGGGCGCTGACGCCCTTAACCGAGGCCAAGGAACGACAGGATAGCCACAACGATGACGACGAGTCCTACGATATATATGATGCTGTGCATGGCGGTTCTCCTTGTTTGCCTCTCGCAACAACAATCTTGGGGCCATAACGGTTCCGTGATCGCTTGACTCACTTCGGTCGGCGGAAACGCAACCGCGTAGCGGTTGACGCGTTTAGAGAGGCGATTTTCTTCCACGACGCAAGGAGCAGTACCCGTGGCGAACCACAAGACCCTCAACGATCTCAAATCCAACGCCAAGAAAGTTGCGATCGAGATACTCAATGCGAGGCTCGCCGACGCCATCGACCTCGCGCTGTTGACCAAACAGGCTCATTGGAACCTGAAAGGCCCGCAATTCATCGCCATTCACGAGATGCTTGACGGCTTCCGTGTGACCATCGATGGCCACGTCGACACCATCGCCGAGCGCGCTGTCCAGCTCGGCGGCATGGCGCATGGCACCAGCCAGACTGTCGCCGGGAAAACGACGCTGAAGTCGTACCCCACTGACATTTCCAAGACGAAGGACCATCTCGCCGCGCTCATTGAGCGCTATGGCGCGGTTGCGAATTCGGTTCGCTCGGCCATCGATGAGACGGATGAAGCCGGCGATGCGGATACCGCGGACATCTTCACAGCATTCTCCCGGGACCTCGACAAGAGCCTGTGGTTCCTCGAGGCCCACGTGCAGGAAAAGGAATAGCTATCCGGCGAGGCCGCGCATGACTTCCGCCGCCGCCAGTGCGGCGATGACAGCAGGCCTCTTGTCCTTGACGTCCGCCCCGCCGATTGGGCACACCAGTCGGGCGGCAGCTTCCTCGCTGCCGCCTGCGTCTTTGAGATACCAGCTTCTGAACGTCGCTCGTTTCGTCCTGGAACCGATCATGCCGACATAGGCCGCATCGCCGCGCGCCAGTGCTTCGGCAACGATGAGGAAGTCGAGTGCGTGGTCGTGGGTCAGCACGATGAAGGCCGAGCCAGCTGGGGCCGCGCGAACGGCGTCTTCCGGTACTGCGGTCAGTTCCACTTCCACGCTTTCCGGCAGGTCGCCGACCGCGTCGGCGCGGG
Source organism: Aquamicrobium sp. (assembly GCA_019739225.1). Taxonomy (GTDB): domain Bacteria; phylum Pseudomonadota; class Alphaproteobacteria; order Rhizobiales; family Rhizobiaceae; genus Aerobium. The sequence goes on along the minus strand of JAHHDT010000006.1, from coordinate 985,270 downwards.
TTTCCACCACGGTTACCTTGAGCGGCAGAAGCGCCAGCGCTTCTGCAAGCGCGCGGCCGACATGCCCTCCTCCGAATAGATAGACATGCGGCAGCAAGGCATCCGCGCGGGCGGCTCTTTCGCTCACTTCCGCGCGCAGGGCTTCATCGGCCAGCGTCAGATCGATTTTCACCCGCCCACCGCAGCACTGGCCGATCTCCGGCCCCAGCGGCACGTCGAGGAGATCGGCGGAGGCGGCATCCGCGATCATCTGCCTCGCCCTGTCGATCGCCATGAACTCGAGCTGCCCGCCGCCGATCGTGCCGAAGATCGCATCGGTGGAAACGAGCATCCAGGCCCCGGCCTCGCGCGGGGTCGAGCCGGCGGCCTCGCGCACGTTGACCAACACGACTTCGCCCGCCGCGCCGAGGAATGCTTGCAGGCTTTTCGCCGAAGACCCCATGGCTGCCGCCTCGCTAGCGTTCCGCTCTTAGCCGCTCGACCGCCATCAGTATGCGCTCTGGCGTCGCCGGTGCGTCGAGCCTAGGGCAGATGCGGTGATCGGCCACGCTGGCGACTGCGTCCGAGAGCGCATGCAGCACGGACATGCCCAGCATGAATGGCGGCTCGCCGACCGCTTTGGATTTGTGGATTGTCGGCTCGGCGTTCTCGGACCAGTCGGCCAGCGCGACGTTGAAAATCTTCGGGCGGTCGGAAGCGAGCGGTATCTTGTAGGTCGATGGCGCATGTGTGCGCAGTCGGCCCTTCTCGTCCCAGACCAGTTCTTCCGTCGTCAGCCAGCCCATGCCCTGTATGAACGCGCCCTCGACCTGACCGAGGTCGATCGCCCGGTTCAGCGAGCGGCCGGTCTCATGCAGGATGTCGGTACGCTCCACGACATATTCGCCGGTCAGCGTATCGACGGAGACTTCCGAACATGCCGCGCCATAGGCGAAATAATAGAACGGATGTCCCTCGCCCTTGTCACGGTCCCAATGGATTTTCGGTGTCTTGTAGAAGCCGGCGGCCGAAAGCTGCACCCGCGCCATATAGGCCTGCTTGACCAGATCGCCGAACGGAATTTCCTGGTTTCCCACCCGTACCCGATTGGGCAGGAACACCACCTGCTCGACAGGTACCTCATACTTCTCGGCGGCAAAGGCGACAAGCCGGTCCTTGATCTGTTGCGCAGCGTTCTGCGCCGCCATGCCGTTGAGATCGGAGCCGGACGAAGCGGCCGTGGCCGAGGTGTTCGGCACCTTGCCGGTGGTCGTCGCGGTGATCTTTACCTGCTCGATGTCGATCTGGAACGCCTCGGCCACCACCTGCGCGACCTTGACGTAGAGCCCCTGCCCCATCTCGGTGCCGCCATGGTTCAGATGCACCGAACCGTCGGTGTAGACATGCACCAGCGCGCCGGCCTGGTTGAAATGGGTCGCGGTGAACGAGATGCCGAACTTGACCGGCGTCAGCGCTATGCCGCGCCTGACGATGCCGCTGTTGGCGTTGAACGCGGCGATCTCGCGCCGACGGCCCGCATAGTCGCAGGCCGTCTCCAGCTCCTCAACGATCCGCTGGACGATGTTGTCCTCGACCGTTTGGTGATAGGGCGTAACGTTGCGATCAGCCGTGCCGTAGAAGTTGCGCTTGCGGATCTCCAGCGGGTCCTTGCCCAGCGCGAAGGCCACCTCGTCGATGACGCGCTCCGCCCCAACCATGCCCTGCGGCCCACCGAACCCGCGAAACGCCGTGTTCGAGACCGTGTTGGTATAGAGCGGCGCCGAAACAGCTTTCACCGCCGGGTAGAAATAGGCGTTGTCGCAGTGAAACAGAGCGCGGTCGGTCACCGGCCCCGAAAGATCGGAGGAAAAACCACAGCGCGCGGCGTAGACATAGTCGACGCCGAGTATGTTGCCCTCTTCGTCGAAGCCGGCCTCATAGTCGATCAGGAAGTCGTGGCGCTTGCCCGTGGCGGTCATGTCGTCGTCGCGGTCGGGGCGTATCTTGACCGCCCGGCCGAGCTTCTTCGCAGCAACCGCGGCGATTGCCGCGAACTGGTTCGACTGTGTCTCCTTGCCGCCGAAGCCGCCGCCCATGCGCCGCACCTCGACGGTCACCGCATGGCTGGGCACGCCGAGCGCATGGGCAACCATGTGCTGAACTTCGCTCGGATGCTGGGTCGAGGAATAGACGGTCACGTCCCGATCCTCTCCCGGCACCGCGAGCGCAATGTGGCCTTCAAGGTAGAAGTGATCCTGCCCGCCGACCCGCATCTTGCCGCTGATACGACGCGGCGCCCCGGCGATGGCGTCGGCGGCATTGCCGCGCTTGAGCGTGAGTCCCGGCGTCACAAGCCGGTCGGCAAGCGGGTCGAGCCCGCCGATATCGAACACGGCGGGAAGCTCGTCATAGTCGATTTTGGCGAGCTTGCAGGCGCGCCGCGCCTGTTCACGCGTCTCGGCGATCACTGCGAAAACCGGCTGGCCGAAAAACTGGACCTTGCCCTCCGCGAGCACCGGCTCGTCGTGTCGACCGCTGGGCGAGATGTCGTTGACGCCAGGTATGTCGCCCGCAGTCAGAACGTCGATTACACCGGGTGCGGCTCGCACCGCTGAAAGGTCCATGGCGGCGATAGCCCCATGGGCCACCGTCGACAGGCCAAGGCAGCCATGAAGCGTGCCGGCGGGTTCCGGCATGTCGTCTATGTAGACCGCTTCGCCGGTGACATGCTTGTGCGCGGAATCGTGGCGCCGGTCGGTGGCGACGCCGCCGGAGATCGCTTTCGCTGTCAGGTCGTCGGTCGCGTGGCGGTTCATGACCACTCTCCCGCAATGTGGAGTTCCTTCACGCCCCCCTCTGTCCTGCCGGACATCTCCCCCACGAGGGGGGAGATCGGCAGCTTTGCTCTCGCCGCTCCTTCTGCAACGTTGGTGATTGGCGAAAGCCTGGCGGCCAGTTGATCTCCCCCCTCGTGGGGGGTGAGGAGTGGTCCGCAAAGCGGACGAAAAGCCAACGATTTGGCTTTTCGAACGACGAACGCCCGAAGCGCAGGCGTAGGGCAGGCTACGGCAGGACAGAGGGGGGCAACGTAGAGTGCAGACGTTGAGCGCATCGCCATCACGCCTCCTCGTACCGCTTCACGGTGAACGGCTTACCCGTACCACTGGTCTCGACGAGGAAACGTCGCAGCAGGTTTTTCGCAGCCAGCATGCGATAGGTCGCCGAGGCGCGCATATCGCTGATCGGCTGGAAATCCTCATCGAAGGCCGGCAGTGCCGCCTCCACCGTTTCCGCGCTCCATGCCCTGCCGAGCAGCGCGGCCTCGACCGCGCGCGCCCGTTTCGGCGTCGCCGCCATGCCGCCATAGGCGATGCGCACCGACGAGACCCTCCCCGCCGCCACATGCAGGTGGAATGCGCCGAGCGCGGCGGTGATGTCCTCGTCGCGCCGCTTGGTGATCTTGTAGGCTGCGAAATGCGCCTCCGGCGCGGGGACCGGCACATGGACGGCCTCGACGAACTCGCCCGGCTGCCGGTCCTGCTTGCCGTAGTCGATGAAGAAGTCGTCGAGCGGGACCGTCCGCCGTTCCGCGCCCCTGCGCAGCGTCAGCGTCGCGCCCAGCGCAATCAATGGCGGCGGCGTGTCGCCGATCGGCGAACCGTTGGCGATATTGCCGCCGATCGTGCCCATATTGCGCACCTGGTCACCGCCGATGCGATCGATCAGCGACCCAAGCGCGGGGATGCGCCGGGCGAGCAAATCGCGCGCGGCCGTATAGCTGACCCCGGCACCGATCGCGATCGTGCCATCCATCTCGCCAATCTGCTGCAGTTCGTCGAGCCCTCCGGTGAAGACGACAGGCGCGATGTCGCGCATAAATTTCGTGACCCAAAGCCCGACATCTGTTGAGCCGGCAACGATGGTCGCCTTCGGCTCGGCAGCAAGCACCTCCGCCAGATCGTCGACCGAGGCCGGCACAACCAGCCTGTCCCCGCCTTCGCCGATCTCGACCCGCTGTCCGTCGCGCATCGCCGCCAGCCGCGCGCGCATCTCGTCGCGCTCGCGGGCAAGCGCATCCTCGGTCACCCGGCCATAGGAAGAAACCGCGCGCGCGGCGCGCATGATCGCCTCATAGCCCGTACAACGGCAGAGATTGCCTTGCAGGGCCGTCTCGATCTGCCGGTCGGACGGCTCCGGGGAGCGCATCCACAGCGCGTAGAGCGACATGACGAAGCCCGGCGTGCAGAACCCGCACTGCGAGCCATGGAAATCCACCATCGCCTGCTGCACGGGATGAAGCGAGCCGTCCGGGCGTTTCAGATGTTCGATGGTCACGACATGGCAACCGTCGAGCGACCCGACGAAGCGGATGCAGGCGTTCACGCCTTCGTAGATCAGTTCACCACCCGCAATCCGGCCGACCAGCACGGTGCAGGCGCCGCAATCACCTTCAGCGCAGCCCTCCTTGCTGCCGCGCAGCGAGCGCCGCAGCCGCAGGAAGTCCAGCAGGGTTTCATCCGGCCGCACATCGGCCAGCGCAACCTCGTCGCCATTGAGCAGGAAGCGGATCTCGCGGCGAATATCCGTCATCAGCTGCCCCTGTAGGTCGAGTAGCCGTAGGGCGAGACGAGCAGCGGCACGTGGTAATGCGCCTCCTCAGCCATGCCGAAGCGGATCGGAACCTGGTCGAGGAAAGCAGGATCGGGCAGCTCCACACCGGCAGCGCGCAGATAGTCACCCGCGAAGAAGATCAACTCGTATTGACCGGTTTTGAAATCTGCCCCCTGCAGCAACGGCGCATCGCAGCGTCCGTCGGCGTTGGTCACGACCTCTTTCACCTTTCGGTGCGAATTCCCGTTCACGCGGTAGAGCGCGATCTTCAATCCCGCTGCCGGCCGGCCCGAGGCGGTATCCAGCACATGCGTGGTCAGTTTCCCGCCGGCATTGTCAGCCATCGTGCCTCCTCTTTGCCGTTGACCGGCCGTCGTTTTCGTCCAAACCTCGACAGCCTATTGCATCATAGGGGATAGTCCGAGCCGGAGCGCTACAAAAAACTCTTTCAAAATTTGGAAGGGGAATGGCATCCCCTTTTTCAACTATTCTCGGCAGAAACGGAAGGTGGAGACCGAATGCGTTATCCCAGAGACATGCGCGGATACGGGCGCAACGCGCCCGATCCCAGATGGCCGGGAGGCGCACGTGTCGCGGTGCAGTTCGTTGTCAACTACGAGGAAGGCGGCGAGAACTGCATACTTCATGGCGACGCCGCATCCGAGGCGTTCCTGTCCGAGGTCGTCGGTGCCGCGCCATGGCCGGGCAAGCGCCACTGGAATATGGAATCGATCTACGAATACGGCGCACGCGCCGGCTTCTGGCGGCTCCATCGCATGTTCACGCAGGCAGAGGTGCCGGTCACGGTCTATGGCGTGGCGACAGCGCTGGCGCGCTCCCCCGACCAGGTTGCCGCCATGCAGGAAGCCGGCTGGGAAATCGCCAGCCATGGCCTGCGCTGGATCGACTACCGCGACCATGACGAGGCCGCCGAGCGCGCCGATCTGGAGGAAGCGATCCGGCTGCACACGGAAGTGGTTGGCGAGCGCCCACGAGGCCTGTATCTCGGCCGCACCTCAGTCAATTCGGTGCGTCTGGCCGCTGCCGAAGGCGGCTTCGACTGGATCTCCGACACCTATGACGACGACCTGCCTTACTGGCTCGACCATGATGGACACGGCAACGCCATCCAGCCGCAGCTCGTCATTCCCTACACGCTCGACGCCAACGACATGCGTTTCGCCACCGCACAAGGGTTCAACTCGGGCGACCAGTTCTACGCCTATTTGAAAGACGCCTTCGATACGCTCTATGAGGAAGGCGGCAGCCGGGGCGGCGGCATGATGAATATCGGCCTGCATTGCCGGCTCGTCGGACGGCCAGGCCGTGCCGCTGCCCTCAAGCGCTTCATCGATTATGTGAAAGGCCACGACAAGGTCTGGCTGCCGACACGCGGCGAAATCGCCGCGCACTGGCGCGCGCATCGTCCATATGCGCCGCAGGCATTTCGGCCCAGCCGCATGGGTCGAGACGAGTTCGTGCAGCGCTTCGGCGGCATCTTCGAGCACTCGCCCTGGATCGCCGAGCGTGCCTACGAGCTGGAGCTCGGGCCGGCGCACGATTCGGCCGGCGGCCTGCATAACGCGCTGGCGCGCGTCTTCCGCTCCGCAAGCGAGAACGAGCGGCTGGCCGTACTGACCGCTCACCCGGACCTTGCCGGAAAGCTTGCCCAGGCCCGACGCCTGACGGCGGAATCCTCAGCCGAGCAGGCCTCGGCCGGGCTCGATGCGCTGACCGATGCAGAGCGCGAGACTTTCACGCAGCTCAACACTGCCTATACGCAGAAATTTGGCTTTCCCTTCATCATCGCCGTCAAGGACAACACCAAGGCGACGATCCTCGACGCCTTCCGCACCCGCATCGAAAACGACCGCGAGACGGAGTTCGCCACAGCCTGCAGGCAGGTGGAGCGCATCGCCCGGCTGCGGCTCACCGACATCCTGCCCGCCTGAGGACAACGCCAGATGACAGGCCGCACCTACTACGCGCCACATGGGGGCCTGCCCCCGCAGACCCAGTTGCACACCGGCCGCGCCGTCTTTACCGACGCTTATGCCGTCATTCCCAAAGGGGTAATGAGCGACATCGTCACGAGCTGCCTGCCCTTCTGGGACGAGACGCGTGTCTGGATACTGTCGCGCCCGCTATCGGGCTTTGCCGAGACCTTCTCGCAATACATCATGGAGGTCGGGTCCGGCGGCGGCAGTGATCGGCCCGAACCGGAAGCTGACGCCGAAGGCGTTTTGTTTGTCGCTGAGGGAGAAATCACGGTGATGCTGGACGGGCAGACACACGTCCTCACGCCCGGTGGCTATGCCTATCTGCCGCCCGCCAGCGGCTGGACCCTGAAGAATGAAGGCAGCGAGACCGCCCGCTTCCACTGGATAAGGAAGGCCTACGACTTCGTCGAGGGTCTCGACGTGCCCGATCCGCTGTTTCTCAACGAGAGCGACATAGCGCCAGCGCCGATGCCGGACACAAACGGAACCTGGGCGACGACACGTTTCGTCGACCCGTCGGACCTGCGTCACGACATGCACGTCACCATCGTCACCTTCGAACCCGGCGGGCTCATCCCGTTCGAGGAAACGCATGTGATGGAGCATGGCCTGTACGTGCTGGAGGGCAAGGCCGTCTACAAGCTCAATCAGGACTGGGTCGAGGTCGAGGCGGGCGACTATATGTGGCTGCGCGCCTTCTGCCCGCAGGCGTGTTATGCTGGCGGGCCGGGCAAGTTCCGCTACCTGCTCTACAAGGACGTCAACCGTCACGCAAAACTGGCATTCCGATGAGCCGTATAATCACCGCCCGCCCCCTCACGCGCGAAGCCTTCGCCGAATTCGGCGACGTGCTCGACACGGACTGGGACGACCACTTCCCCATCAACAACGGCAAGTGCGAACGTTACCACGCGCTCGCCCGCGCGCAGGCGGAAGGTCCCAACGCCAGCGTCCAGCTCTCGATCTTTCGCGGCCAGCCCTATGAGTTTCCGCTGAAGCTGACGATGGTCGAACGTCACCCCTTCGGCAGCCAGGCCTTCATGCCTTTGTCGCCTGCCCCGTTTCTGGTCGTCGTCTGTCATGACGGTCCCGAAGGACCGGCCGAGCCGCAAGCGTTCGTCACCCGCCCGGGGCAGGGGGTCAACTATCCTCGCAACCTTTGGCACGGCGTTCTGACACCCATCGGCGAAAGCCAGGATTTCCTGGTGGTCGACCGAGGCGGTGATGGCACCAATCTCGAGGAACACTTCTTCGACGAGCCATGGGATGTCCGCCTCCCGGATTGAACGGGAAAACGACGCAATCTGACACCGTAACCCCTTGAACACGCCCGCTCCTCCATGTCTCACTGACACGATCGGAGAAGCGCATGAAAACCGTCACCACCTTCCCACGCAACGTCGTCGAGCACCTCGATCTCGGCATCGTCATGCCGGACGGCTGCCGCCTGTCGACGCGCGTCTGGATGCCGGAGGATGCCGAGGCCGATCCCGTGCCGGCCATTCTGGAGCACCTGCCTTATCGCAAGCGTGACGGCACGACCGCGCGCGACAGCCTGACCCATCCCTATCTGGCCGGCCATGGCTATGCCTGTATCCGCGTCGACATGCGCGGCAACGGCGATTCCGAAGGCCTGATGGCGGACGAATACACCGAGCAGGAGCTGCAGGATGCCTGCGACGTAATTGCATGGGCAGCAAGCCAGCCCTGGTGTAACGGCAATGTCGGCATGATGGGCATCTCCTGGGGCGGCTTCAACGCGCTGCAGGTGGCGGCAAGACAGCCACCGGCCCTGAAGGCGATCATCACGCTGTGCTCGACCGATGACCGCTACGCCGACGACATCCACTACAAGGGCGGCTTGCTGCTGAACGAAAACATGGGCTGGGGCGCAACCATGCTGTCCTACTCCTCGCGGCCGCCCGATCCGGCGCTCGTCGGCGACCGCTGGCGCGCGATGTGGCTCGACCGGTTGGAGAACGAACCCTTCCTGCCCGCGATCTGGCTCAGGCATCAGACCCGCGACGCCTACTGGAAGCGCGGCTCGGTCTGCGAAGATTTTTCCGCGATCCGCGCCGCGACACTGGCGGTCGGTGGCTGGGGTGACGCCTACAAGAATGCCGTCTCGCGACTGGTTTCCGGCATTCGCAATGCACCCGCGAAAGGCATCGTCGGCCCTTGGATCCACAAGTATCCCCATTTCGCGGTACCGGCGCCCGCGATCGGCTTCCTGCAGGAAGCGCTGCGCTGGTGGGATCGCTGGCTGAAAGACATCGACACCGGTGTGGATACCGATCCTACAATGCGGCTCTACATGATGGACTCCGTGCCGCCGCGCGATTGGTACGAGGAAAGGCCCGGACGCTGGATTGCGGAGCAGGCCTGGCCGTCCCCGTCATTGGAGAAACGGTCGTTCCGTGCCGGTGTCGAACTGCACCCACAGGCTCCACTGCCGGCCGCTATTTCATCGCCGCAGGATACCGGCCTTTCCGGCGGCGAATATTGCGCCATCTGGCTTGGTCCGGAACTGCCGGGCGACCAGCGCGAGGACGACGCGAAATCCTTCTGTCTGGACGCAAAGATCACCGAAGATACGGAGATCGTCGGAACACCCGTCGTCACGCTGAGGCTTTGCGCAGACAGGCCAGCGGCGATGGTCGCCGTCAGGTTGTGCGACGTGCATCCCGATGGAGCCTCAACGCGCATCACCTATGGCGTGCTCAATCTCACCCACCGCAATGGGCACGAGTTTCCCGAGCCCGTCGTGCCCGGCGAGGAGATGACTGTCGCCCTGAAACTCGACGACATCGCCTACCGCATTCCGGCTGGCCACACACTTCGGGTGGCCGTGTCGTCGTCCTACTGGCCGCTCGTCTGGCCATCGCCGGAACCAGTCACATTGACGCTGCGCGATGCGACGCTCGCGCTTCCGATCCGTGAGCCGGGCAACAACCCGGAATGGGCCTTTGAGGAACCCAAAGGCGCCTCCCCCTGGCGCATCGAGACACTGCGAAAATCGTTAAACAGCCGAAACACCGAGCGTGATCCCGACACCGGCGCCGTCAGCCTCGTGATCCACGACGATTTCGGCGAAACCCGCGACCTCGACCACGGCTTGATCCACGGCGAGGTCGCTCGCGAACGTTGGACCATTCGACCGGACGACCCGCTTTCGGCACATGGCGAAACCCACTGGACACAGACCTATGCGCGCGACGACTGGTCGGTCCGAACCGAAAGTTTCACCACCATGACGTCGACAGCCGAGACCTTCCGGCTGACAGCACGCATCGAGGCTTATGAGGGCGACAAGCTCGTTTTCGAACGTGATTTCGACGAAACCATTCCGCGAAATCTCGTCTGAAACTCAATAAGGCCACTCGCCTTTGCCGAGCGCTCGAACCGCCTCGACGATGCGGCTAAAGCTCTCCTTCGCACGCGTGACGCTATGGCGCCCCCGGACATAGCCGTGAACGAGGCCGGTCTCCTCCAGCCAAACCGCCCTGCCGCCAGCAGCAAGGATACGATCACGATAGCTCTCGCCGTCGGATGACAGCGGATCGCATTGCGCGGTGATGGCCACCGTCGGTGGCAGATCGGAAAAATCGCCGTCGGCCAGCGGCGCGAAGCTGGGGTCGGCCGAAACATCACGCCCGCCTGCGCGCTTTCTGGCATAGAAGGCGACGTCGCGGGCGCTCAGCATCGGCGCGTCGGCGTGGCCGACATAGGACCCCCGCGTCGGGTCGCCGCCCAACCCCGGATAGATCAGCACCTGCCCGACAGGCCGGCCCGGGCCTCGCCTGCATGCATGAGCCACGGCCGCAGCAAGACTACCCCCAGCGGAATCGCCGGCGAGCACGACCGGACGACCGAACCTCGCCGACACCCATGCGAATGACGCCATCGCATCGTCGAACGCTGCCGGATGTGCATGTTCCGGTGAGAGGCGATAATCGACCGACACCACGGAATAACCCGTTCGTTCGCAAAACTCGGCGCAAACGTCGTCATGGCTCTCCAGTCCGCCAAGGATGAAGCCGCCGCCGTGGAAATAGAGCACGACCGCCGCATCGTCCGGCTCGCTCCGATTGTAGATCCGCACCGGAATCGTGCGCCCCTCGGCCTCGATGCCCGTGGTCTCGGCGCTGACGCCGTCGGGATAGCCGGTGAAGAACGCCCTGCACATCCGGTCGTAGATGGCGCGCTGTTCTGCAATGCCGTAGTCGATCGTATCCGGCGGATAGAAGCTGTTCGTTCGTTCGATGAACGCGCGCGTTTCCGCATCTATCAGCTTGTCGTAGGCAGCCACTTACCTTCCCTTCCAGACGGGTTCGCGCTTTTCCGCGAAGGCGCGGAAACCTTCCATGCCGTCCTCCGAATCGTAGAGTTCGTCGACCGTGCGGAACTGGCGCTTGGTGATCCGGTTCATGGCATCCTGGAACGTCAACGCCTCGGCGGCCCTCGCCACCTCCTTGATCGAGGCAAACACCAGCGGCGGACCGGAAGCAAGCAGCCGCGCCACATCCCAAACGCGTTCCTCGAGCTGGTCAGCCGGATGGACCTCGTTGACCAGCCCCCATCGATGCGCTTCGAGCACATCCATCCACCGCCCGGTCAGCAACAGGTCCATGGCCACGTGATAGGGAATGCGCTTTGGCAGCTTCACGGTGGCCGCATCCGCAAGCGTGCCGGCGCGGATTTCGGGAAGGGCAAAGGACGACGTTTCCGACGCGTAGATCAGGTCACACGCCAGGGCCAATTCGAAACCACCGCCGACAGCCATACCGTGCACGCAGGCGATCACCGGCTTGTTGAGGTCGCGCAGTTCCTGCAGGCCGCCGAACCCACCCACGCCGTAGTCGCCGTCCACCGCATCGCCTGATGCCGCGGCCTTGAGGTCCCAACCCGCCGAGAAGAACTTGTCGCCCGCCGTGCGCACGATCGCGACGCGCAGCGCGGGATCGTCACGAAAAGCCTTGAACGTCTCGCCCATCAACCGGCTGGTGGCGAGATCGATCGCGTTCGCCTTGGGCCTATCCAGCGTAACCTCAAGGATCGTGCCGTCCCGGCGGGTCTTCACCACATCGCTCATTGATCTACTCCCTTGTCACCAGCAACGCGTCGGCGATCCACGCGCCTTCTCCCTCGGCGCATACGATCAGCGGGTTGATGTCCAGTTCCTCGATATTCGCAGCATTGTCGATCACGAATGCAGCGATCCCCGCGATCGCATCCACGGCCGCGCCCAAATCCGCCTTCGGTCGCCCGCGATAGCCGTCGAGCAACGGGAAAAGTTTCAGGCCGCGCACCGTCTGCTCGATCTCCGAGCGCGAGGCCGGCAGCAGCAGCGTCACCGAATCCTTCAGCAACTCCACCAACACTCCGCCAGTACCCACGGTCATCACCGGACCGAAAAGCGGGTCGCGCGTCACGCCGACGATCAGTTCGCCGACACCGCCCGCAATCATACGCTCGACATAGACTTGGCCTGAGTGACGGAGCAGCTCGGCTGCAACCGTCTGCACCGAGCCAGAATCGTTCAGGTTGAGCCGCACCGCGCCATGTTCGCTCTTGTGCGCAAGCCCCAAAGCCTTCACCGCAACCGGATAACCTATTTCTTCGGCGGCTGCGGCGGCATCCTGCACCATCGTGGCCACCCTTCCGGCCAGCACCGGCAGTCCTCGCGCGGCAAGCATCGCCTTGGCAGCGGCTTCGTCTGGCTGTGATCCTGCAGGCGTTACCAACTGAGACGACGCAACCTTCGGTTCAACACTGCCAACCCTCGCCTGGTGAGTATGACAAATGGCCTGCGTGGTCGCGGGCGCAGGTATGTCGATGTGCAATCGCCCACCCCCAACAGGCGAATGCGCAGGCCGCCGCCATGCCTCCCCGATGAATGCGGCAGCCTCCGCCGCATCCAGCGCTTCGGCAATCCCCGAAAGCGGAACGATGCCGCGCGCGAGCAGCCCTGCGCAGTAGTCTTCCGGCAGGTTTTCCGGCAACGAGGCAACGATGGCGCCCGTTGCGCCGTTGGCCTTCAGTGCTGCCTCGAATGCGTTGACCGTTGGCCACCAGTCCGTGTCCGAGCAGCGGTCGCCGCGCGGAAAGTCGAGAACCAGCATGTTGAGATCGAACCCGCCCGCCACGAAAGCGGTGAATGCCGCCGACATCGCCGATTCGTCGTTCCAGATGAAGGTGTGATAGTCGAGCGGGTTGGCGATCGCCACCAGCGGCCCCAGCATGGCGCCGACTGCATCTTTATGCGCTGCCGACAACGGCGGAAACGAGATGGCACGGCCATGTGCGGCATCTGCCATGACCGAGGCTTCGCCGCCCGAGCAACTCATGGACGAGAGGCGGGGACCGGCAAGCGGACCTGCCGCATGCAGCAGTTTCAGTGTTTCCAGGAAGGACGGGATCGTGTCGACCCGCGCGACCCCGAGCCGTTTCAGAAAGGCCTCGGACGCGGCATCCGACCCCGCAAGAGATGCCGTGTGCGACACCGTCGCCGCCCTTGCCTGTTCCGACCGGCCCACCTTCATCGCCACGACCGGCTTGCTGAGTTCGCGCGCCCGGGCCGCGAGCTCCTCGAAACCGGCAACCGAATCGAAGCCTTCGATGTGAAGGCCGAGCGCTGAAACCCTGTCGTCCTCGATGAGGCCCAGTGCAATTTCGGACAGGCCGGTCTGCGCCTGGTTTCCCGCCGTCATCAGATAGGCGATGGGCAGCCCGCGCCGCTGCATCGTCATGTTGATGGCGATGTTGGAAGACTGGGTGATGATCGCGACGCCACGCTCGCCATCTTCGAGCCTGCGTCCACCATGCTGGTCCGGCCACAAGGGCGCACCGTCGACGTAGTTGATGAGCCCGTAGCAGTTGGGCCCGATCACCGGCATGGCGCCGGCTGCATCCAGCAGCTCGACATTTAGCCGCGCGCCATCGGCGTCGTCCGCCGATTCCTTGAAGCCTGACGCGAAGCAGACCGCACCGCCAGCGCCGCGGCTGGCGAGTTCCCCCACCACCTCCACCGTCAGAAAGCGATTGACGCCGATGAAGGCCGCATCGGGGGCGTCCGGCAGATCGGCAATCGATCGATAGGCTGCGATGCCGCCGACCTCGTCCTTGGAAGGATGGACCGGCCATATCGCGCCGGCAAAGCCCATCTTCCGGCACTCGCGCACGACATTGGTGCCGAAGAAGCCGCCGCCGACCACCGCGATCGAACGCGGCCGCAGCAAGCGCGACAGGTCTCGTCTGCCGGTCCCTGTCATGCTGCCCCTTTTGCCTCCGATTGCCCGGCTTCCGGCAATTTCGAGGAAAGGCGCTCGATCTCCACCGCATAGGCGTCCAGCGCGCTGCTACCGTTTGGGCTCAACGCGTAGATGCCCGTGCGGACGCGCTCGAACCATCCGTAGTGATTGTCAGCCATCAACCGGCGCGCATGGACGATGCCCGTCACCTGCGCAACTTCCGCCGCCTTCGTTGGCCCCAGCCGATCGAGCAATGCGAGGCACACCAGCGCCTCCTGCCGATAGGCGGTCACGAGATTGCGACGAGTCATTCCGCCGGTGTTGGGGTCACCAACGAGCCGCGCGAACTCCCGCAGCAGGCGCGCTTTGCGTGGCTTCGACTGGCGCGGCCTGTAAGGTTCGGGATCACAATGGACCTCAACGAATTCGTCTTGCAGACGCACGGTTATGAGGCCCAGCCCCAGCCGCCGGCACAGTTTCCGGTTACCGGCCAAAGCCCTCAGAAACGGGCGCCCGGAGCCGCGCGGCACGGCGACATAGACCGCATCGGTGATCGCCTGCCGCTCAATCGCCTGATGGAACAGCGAAAGAGAGAACCCCGCCTTGAGCTCGACGACGACCGGTTCCTCACCGTCGCGCATGGCGACCACATCGGCGGCTCCGACCTCACCCTTCACCGTATAGCCCTGCCCTTCGAGCAGGCGCTTGACCGGCAGATAAAGGTCGCTTTCCCTGATGCCGCCTCGGGCCATTCCGTCTTTATCCTCCCACTTCGCGCAGCAGCGCCCGCGAAATGATGTGCCGCTGGATTTCGCTCGTACCTTCCCAGATACGTTCAACACGCGCATCGCGCCAGATGCGCTCCAGTGGCAGCTCGTCCATAAGGCCCATGCCGCCATGAATCTGAATCGCCTCGTCGGCGACGAATGCCAGCATCTCCGTGGCCTTCAGCTTGGCCATGGCCATGTCCTGATCGGTCACGGTACCTGCATCGTATTTCCAGCCTGCCTCGAACGTCAGCAGGTTCGCCGCCTTCAGCTCCAGCGCCATGTCGGCGAGCTTGAAGGAGACGCCCTGGAATTTGCCGATCTGCTGCCCGAATTGCTGGCGCTGCGCTGCATAGTCGATGGCGTGGCCAAGGGCCCGCTCGGCGCGGCCGAGACAGGTTGCCGCCACCTGGAGCCGCGTGGCGCCGAGCCAGGAGTTCGCGACATCGAAACCCTTGTGCACCTCGCCAAGCACCTGGCTCGAGGGCAGCCGGCAATCGTCGAACTCAAGCACCGCGTTGGTATAGCCGCGATGCGAGACGTTGCGGTAGCCGTCCCGCACGGCGAAGCCGGGCGTGCCCTTGTCCACGAAGAACGCCGTGATCTTCTTGCGCTTGCCGCGAGGCGTGTCTTCCTCGCCAGTCGCCATGAAGACGATGGCAAAGCCGGCGATGTCGGCATGGGAGATGAAGTGCTTGGTGCCGTTCAGCACCCAGTCGTCGCCGTCCTGCCGGGCCGTCGCCTTCATTCCGCGCAGGTCGGACCCCGCGCCCGGCTCCGTCATGGCGAGACAGTCCCAGGTCTCGCCGCGCATGCACGGATGGAGATACTTTTCCCGCTGTTCGGGCGTGCCGGCAAGCAGGATGTTCGACGGCCGCGCCACGCAGGTCCAGTGCAGCGCGTAGTTGGCGCGCCCCAGCTCCTTCTCGTAGAGCAGCCACGTCAGCGTATCGAGCCCGGCGCCGCCGACCTCCTCAGGCATGTTGGCGGCGTAAAGCCCAGCCGCGATTGCCTTTGTCTTGATCTCGTCGATCAGCTCGCGCCGCAGCACGCCGGTCCGCTCCACCTCCGCTTCATGCGGGTAGAGCTCGTTTTCCACGAAGGCGCGCGTCGTCTCGACGATCGCGCGCTGTTCCTCGGTGAGGTCGAAATTCATGGCTTCACTTCTTCTTCGCCTTGTCGGCCTTTTTCGGCTTCGTAGCTTTGGCCTTCTCGGCGGCCTTTGAAGCCTTCGGCTTGCGGGCCAGTTTCGACAGCTTCTTCGTATAGTCGTTGTGCAGTTCGCCGGCGCCCCAGCCCTTGCCCTTGTTCTGCTTGCCGAGCGCTTCCATGATCGCGACCAGATTATCATCGCGAATCTTTTCGAGCTCGCGGATCGACCAGCGATCGGACTGATCGTCGGACTGCGTGGCAATCAGGTCTACCAGCTCGTCGTTGAATTCCGGCACATCCATCAGCTTCGTCCACGGCCAGGAGAGGCACGGCCCGAACTGCGCCATGAAGTGGCGCATGCCGGCCTCGCCGCCGGCGATGCGATAGACCTGGAACATGCCCATCTGCGCCCAGCGGAGCCCGAACGAATAGCGCATGATGTCGTCCAGCTCCTCGACGGTGCAGATGCCGTCCTTGATGAGCCAGAGCGCCTCGCGCCACATCGCCTCCAGCAGCCGGTCGCCAACAAAGGCCTCGATCTCCTTGCGGATGACCACCGGCTTCATGCCGATCCCGGCATAGTGTTCGCGCGCGAGTTCGATCGCCTCCGGCCAGGTCTGCTCGCCGCCGACAATCTCGACCAGTGGCAGCAGATAGACCGGATTGAACGGATGCGCGACGACCAGCCGCTCGGGGTGCTGCTTCATCGCAACCGCCATATCGGTCGGCTTGATGCCCGAGGTGGACGACCCGACAATCGCCGATGACGGCGCATGCGCGTCGATTTCGCCCAGCACCCTGTGTTTCAACTCCAGCCGCTCCGGCACGCTTTCCTGCACCAGATCGGCATCGGCGACCGCCTCCGCGATCGTCTTGGCGTAGGTGATCCTGCCTTCCTTCGGAAGCCCGTCGGGCAGCATCTTCCTGTAAGCCCGGCGCGCGCCTTTCAGCACCTCGCCCACTTTGCGGTCGGCTTCTGGATCGGGATCGTAGACCGCGACGTCGATGCCGTTGAGCACCAGCCGGGCCACCCAGCCCGCGCCGATCACACCACCGCCGATACATGCTGCCTTGTTGATGGTCATTTCATCGCTCCGAGCATCCAACGAACCATCAGGCGGCAACCGGGGCCCGCTTGGTGAGGTTCAGCTTCTCCCGCACTTCCTGCGGTCCGATCACGCGCGCGCCGATATTCTCGACCACGGTCACGGCACGCTCGACAAGCTGCGCATTGGTCGCAAGCACGCCCTTGTCCAGCCAGAGATTGTCCTCCAGCCCCACGCGCACATTGCCGCCGGCCAGCACGGCGGCCGCTACATAGGCCATCTGATGACGGCCGAGCGCAAATGCCGAGAAGGTCCATTCCTTCGGAACGTTGTTCACCATCGCCATGAAGGTGTTAAGGTCATCTGGCGCGCCCCAAGGCACACCCATGCAAAGCTGCACCAGCGCATCGGGCTCGAGCACGCCTTCCTCGACAAGCTGCTTCGCGAACCAGAGATGGCCCGTGTCGAACGCCTCGATCTCAGGCTTGACGCCCATCTCCGTCATCATGCCGCCCATGGCGCGCAGCATGCCCGGCGTGTTCGTCATCACGTAGTCAGCCTCGGCGAAGTTCATCGTACCGCAATCAAGCGTGCAGATTTCAGGCAGGCACTGGCGCACATGTTCCACGCGCTCCGAAGCGCCGGCCATGTCCGTACCGCCCGGCTTCAGAGGCAGCGGCTGCTCTGTCGAGCCGAAAACCATGTCGCCACCCATGCCGGCGGTGAGGTTGAGAACGACATCGACCTCGGCGTCCCGGATGCGCTCCGTCACCTCGCGGTAAAGCGCGATGTCGCGCCGCGGCGCGCCGGTCTCGGGATCGCGGACGTGGCAGTGCACGATTGCGGCACCCGCCTTCGCGGCATCGATTGCAGCATCGGCAATCTGCTTCGGCGATCGCGGCACGTGTGGGCTACGATCCTGCGTGCCGCCCGAGCCGGTCACGGCGCAGGTAATGAAGACGTCTCGGTTCATCGCCAGCGGCATTTGAGCCTCCCTTTTTCGTTTCGCGCCAGAATGCCCGACTTGCATCGCAATGTTTCACAATTTACGAATCAAGATTGATGAAAAGCGAACCACAGACGATCTTTCAACCGGACGCACGTCCGCTGAAACTGACGTTCCTGATCTTTACGGGTTCATCGATCATGTGCCTCGCATCCGCCATCGACCCGCTGCGCGCAGCCAACCGCATCGCGGGCACGAGGCTGTTCGACTGGTCGATCGTCTCGGCCGATGGCGAAGCGCCGGTCACCACCGCCGGCTTGCCGGTCGCCGTCGACGGGCGCTTTGATCCGGCTGCCAATGCCGACGTCGTCGTGGTCATCGGGGGTTTCGGCGCCCGTTTTCAGGCCAGTTCCACGCTTGTAGCTGCCCTGCGTCGCGCCGCTGGCGCCGCGCGTGCAATCGGCGGGGTTGAGGCAGGCACATGGCTGCTCGGTCGCGCCGGCCTACTGGAAGGGCGCGCCGCCACCACGCATTGGGAAGACCTGGAGGATTTCGCGGTCGCTTTTCCCGAATGCGATGTGCGGCCGGACCGCTATGTGATCAACGGTCCCATATTTACCGCCGGCGGAGCCTCGCCCGTTTTCGACCTGATGCTGCATCTCATACGCTCGCGCCTCGGCATGGCGGTAGCGCTCGATGTGGCAAGCGTCTTCATCTACGATCAGGCCCGCGCTGCGACCGATGCGCAGCCGCTGGTTTCGCTGGGCCGGCTAGACGGCTACGATCCGCGGCTGGCGCAGGCGATCCGGCTGATGGAGGCCCATGTCGAGCGTCCGTTGACCGTGGCAGCCATAGCTAGGCGCGCAGGCGTCACAGCGCGAACGCTGGAGAAGGTTTTCGGAACCGCTATCGGCGAGACGCCCGGCGCATACTATCTGCGGCTGCGGCTCAACGCCGCTCGACGCCTCGTGCTCGATACGTCCGAGCCCATGACCGACATTGCCGCGCGTACCGGCTTCTCAAGCGCGGCCGCATTCAGCCGCGCTTTCTCGACCGCCTTCGGCAAGGCACCGAGTCGCATGCGCGCAGGCTAGTTGCCCGCGCTCGCCATGCGCCGGCCGCCGATCGCCTTCTCCAGCCAGCCGATTTCCATCTCGGGTACCGAAGAAAGCAGCAGGTCGGTATAATCGTCAAAGGGCGGCGCCAGCACCTCGCTCTTCGAGCCGTAGCGCACGACCTCACCGCGATACATCACCGCGATGGAATCGGCGATCGACTTTACCGTCGCCAGATCGTGGGTGATGAACAGGTAGGCGACGTCCTCCTCGGCCTGCAGGTCGAGCAGCAGCCGCAGGATGCCGTGCGCCACCAGCGGGTCGAGCGCGCTGGTCACCTCGTCGCAGATAATCAGCTTCGGCTTGGCGGCGAGCGCACGGGCGATGCAGACGCGTTGCTTCTGCCCGCCCGACAGTTCGGCCGGATAGCGGTCGGCAAACCCCTTGCCCATCTCGATCTTGTCGAGCAGTTCGGCCACCGCCGCGTCTCGCTCCCTGCCCCGCATGTTGAAGTAGAATTCCAGTGGCCTGCCGATGATCGTCGCCACGGTCTGGCGCGGGTTCATCGCCACGTCCGCCATCTGGTAGATCATCTGCAGTTCGCGCAGATCGTCGCGGGTGCGCTCGCGCAGCGCGTTGGAAAGCGTGCGTCCGTTGAACGCGATCGAACCGTTTCTAGGAGGCAGCAGGCCGGTGATGGCACGGGCCAGCGTCGACTTGCCGGAGCCGGACTCACCGACCACCGCCAAGGTCTGGCCGGGATATATATCGACCGAGACGTTCTTGAGAACGTCCATCCCGCCGCCATAGCTCGCCGTCACGTTCTGCACCGAAAGTACCGGGCTGGCGCCCGGCGTCTTCTCCTGATGCTCGATCTCGTGCACCGACACCAGCTTGTTGGTGTATTCCTGCCGCGGTTCCTTGATGATCTGGCGCGTATCGCCCCATTCCACCAGCTTGCCGTGGCGCAGCACCATGATCTGGTCTGCGACCTGTGCGACGACGGCAAGATCGTGCGTGATGTAGAGCGCCGCCACGCCGGTATCGCGGATCGCGTCCTTGATCGCTGCCAGAACGTCGATTTGCGTCGTCACGTCGAGCGCGGTCGTCGGTTCGTCGAAGACGATGAGATCGGGTTCCGAACACAGCGCCATGGCGGTCATCACGCGCTGGAGCTGGCCGCCGGAAACCTGGTGCGGATAGCGATTGCCGATATTGTCCGGGTCGGGCAGGCTGAGCTTGCGGAACAGCGCACGGGCGCGCTTCTCGGCCTCCGCCCGCGTCGCCGTCCCATGTTCCACGGTCGCCTCGACCACCTGGTCCATCAGCTTGTGCGCCGGATTGAACGCCGCTGCCGCGGACTGCGCCACATAGCAGACCTCGCGCCCGCGTATCTTGCGGATGCCGCCTCTGCCGGCCTTGAGGATGTCGCGCCCGTTGAGCACGACCTCACCACCAGTGATCCGCACGCCGCCGCGGCCATAGGCCATGGAAGACAGGCCAATTGTCGACTTGCCGGCACCGGATTCTCCGATCAGCCCCAGCACCTTGCCACGCTCCAGCGTCAGGGAGACGCCATGCACGATGGTCACGTCCTTGGGATCCTCGCCGGGCGGATAGACGGTTGCCTCGATCTTCAGGTCGCGAACTTCGAGAAGCTTGCCGTCGTGCTGTTTCTTCACCGCTGCCTTGGCCATTATCCACGGCCTCCCTTGAGGCTCGTCGTGCGGTTGAGCACCCAGTCGGCGACGAGGTTGACGGAGATGGCGAGCGCGGCGATCGCAGCCGCCGGGATCAGCGCGGCGGGAATGCCGAACACGATGCCCTCCTTGTTTTCCTTCACCATGCCGCCCCAGTCGGCTTCCGGCGGCTGAACGCCGAGACCGAGGAAGGACAGCGCCGACAGGAACAACACCGCGTAGATGAAGCGCAAGCCGAGTTCGGAGACCAGCGGCGAGAGCGCATTCGGCAGGATCTCCCGGAAGATGATCCAGCCCATGCCCTCGCCGCGCAGCTTCGCTGCCTCGACGTAGTCCATCACGTTGATGTCGACTGCAACGGCGCGCGACAGGCGGTAGACGCGCGTGGAGTCCAGTATGCCCATGACAAGAATAAGCGTCAGAACCGTCGACGGCAGCACCGAAAGCACGACGAGACCGAAGATCAGCGTGGGGATCGCCATCAAAAGATCCACCAGACGCGACATGATCGTATCGAACCAGCCGCCCGTCACTGCCGCCGCAAAGCCGAGGATGGCACCCAGCGAAAACGACAGCGCTGTCGCCATGGCCGCAATGAACACCGTGGTGCGCGCGCCGTAGATCATCCGCGAAAGCAGGTCACGCCCGAGATTGTCGGTGCCAAGCCAGTATTGCGACGACATCGGCTCCCATACACCGCCGACGATCTGCGCCTTGCCATAAGGCGCGATCCACGGCGCGAAGATCGCCGAGAAGACGAAGAGGCCGGTGACTATGAGGCCGACCCATGCGCTCGGCGTGATATTTTTGAGATCAAACATGTCCGCCCCCGCTCACTTCGGATGCCGCAGGCGCGGATTGGCCACGATGGCCGCGATGTCGGCGATTATGTTGAGCCCGATATAGACGGCCGCGAAGATCAGCCCGACGGCCTGAACCACCGGCACGTCGCGCTTGGTGACGTGATCGACCAGATATTGACCCATGCCCGGATAGACGAAGATCACTTCGATCACGACGACGCCGACGACGAGAAACGCCAGATTGAGCATCACCACGTTGACGATGGGCGCGATGGCGTTCGGAAACGCGTGGCGGCGAATGATGTCGAGCTGCGACAGCCCCTTCAACTCCGCCGTCTCGATATAGGCGGACTGCATGACGTTGAGAATCGCAGCGCGCGTCATGCGCATCATGTGCGCGAGAACGACGAGGGTAAGCGCGGTTGCCGGCAGGGCGATCGCTCTCATCCTTTCCAGGAAAGGCATCCCGTCATAGACGGTCGAAATGCCAGGAAACCACTGCAGCTTCACCGCGAAGAAGAAGACCAGCAGGTAGCCGACGAAGAATTCCGGCAGCGAGGTCGAAGCCAGCGCAAAGCCCGAGATCGCCTTGTCGACAGGCCCATTGCGGTAACGCACCGCGAGCAGACCGAGAATGATGGCCAGCGGCACCGAAACGGCCGCAGCCCAGAAGGCAAGGAACAGCGTGTTCCAGAGCCGCCCTCCGATCGCCGTGGCGATATCCTGGCGACTGGTCATGGCCGTACCGAAGTCGCCGGTGACCACACCACCCAGCCACTGGAAATAGCGCACGATTGCCGGCTGGTTGAGCCCGAGCTCCTCGCGCAGGTTGGCGAGCGCTTCCGGCGTGGCCGACTGGCCGAGAATGGCCTGCGCCACATCGCCCGGCAGGATCTGCGTTCCGGCAAAGATCAGGACGGAAACTGCCAAGAGGAGAAGGATGCCCAGCGCGATGCGCTGGGCAATGAGTTTGAGAATGGGTGACCCCATGTGCCTGCCCCCGGTCAGGCCATCAGCCAGCACTTGGAAAGTGCATAACCACCCATCATTTCCTGGTTGCCGTCATTGACCCAGCCGCCGACCTTTTCGGACGTTGCGTCAATGAAGTCGTTGAACATCGGCACGATCACGCCGCCCTCTGCATTGAGCATGACGTTCATGTCGCGGTAGATCGCCTTGCGCTTGGCGTCGTCGAGTTCCGAGCGCGCCGTGAACAGCATCTTGTCGAAATCGTCGCGGAAGAAGCGGGTGTCGTTCCAATCCGCAGTAGACAGATAGGCGGTCGTGAACATCTGGTCCTGCGTCGGCCGGCCGCCCCAGTAGGATGCCGAGAACGGCTGGACGTTCCAAACTTCGGACCAGTAGCCGTCACCCGGCTCGCGGCGGATGTCGATGGTGATGCCGGCCGCCGCAGCGCTCTGCTGGTAGAGCTGCGCCGCGTCGACAGCGCCCGGGAACGCGACGTCCGAGGTCCGCAGCAGGACGGGACCCTCGTGACCCGACTTCTCGAAGTGGAACTTCGCCTTGTCCGGATCGTAGGTGCGCTGCTCGATGTCGTCGGAGAACAGCGGATAGGACGAGTTGATCGGCGTGTCGTTGCCGATCGAGCCGTAGCCATGCAGGATCTTCTCGACCATCTCCTCGCGGTTGATGGCGTATTTCAGCGCCAGCCGCAGATCGTTGTTGTCGAACGGCGCGGTGTTGCAGTGGGCGATGAACACGTAGTGCCCCTTGCCCGCCACATTGCGGATTTCCACGCCGGGCACCCGGCTGATCATGCTGACGATGCGCGGCTCGACGCGGTTGATCATGTGAACCTGGCCGCCCTGAAGCGCCGAGGTGCGGGCCGTGGCGTCGTTGATGACAATGATCTCGATCTGGTCGGCAAAGCCGCGATCGTCACGCCAGTAGTTGGCGAACTTCTCGCCGACATGGCGCACGCCCGGCTCGTTCACGGCCACCTTGTAGGGACCCGTGCCGACACCTTCGGTCGGATTGTCCTTGCCCCCGTTCGGCTGGATCATCAGGTGGTAGTCGTCGAGCATGT
Source organism: Aquamicrobium sp. (assembly GCA_019739225.1). Classification (GTDB taxonomy): domain Bacteria; phylum Pseudomonadota; class Alphaproteobacteria; order Rhizobiales; family Rhizobiaceae; genus Aerobium. Next base: position 961,914 of record JAHHDT010000006.1, on the reverse strand, counting down.
AGGGAAGGTCGGCGTTGCCTTCCTTGAGCGTGATGATGACCTCGTTGCCGCTGGCACGGACGTCTTCGATGCCGCGCATGATGCCGAGCGCGCCGGACTGGGAGTCCTCGTTGGAGTGTCGCTCGAGCGTGGCGACGACGTCTTCGGCGGTGACCGTCTTGGCGTTGTGGAACTCGACGCCCTGCCTGATCTTGAAGGTCCACTGCTTTGCGTCATCGGACGCGCCCCATTCCTCGGCGATGCAGGGCTGGACGGTCCCGTCGGGTGCGAGCTGCACCATCTGTTCGCCCCACTGACGACCGAACTTGTACGGCACCTGGCTCTGCCAGGTCGCAGGATCGAGGCTGTTGGTGGATTCACCACCCTGCATGCCCGCCTTGAGCACGCCACCACGGACCGGTTCCTGCGCATGCGCGGCGCTGGAGAGCAGCGAGCCCGCGAAAGCCGAGCTCACGCCCAGTGCGGCGGCACGGCCGAGGAAGTCGCGGCGGCTCAGCTTGCCCGCAACAACCCTGCGGCTCAAATAGTCGAGTTCATTTGACATGTATGGTCCTCGCTCCTCTGGGGGTGTCGTTCTAATATCCGGGCATCACTGCGCGTGCCCAGCTTTTGCCATAATGAGGGCAAGTCACGACATCCGACAAGACAATCTGCGACATTACTTGGCGCAATTGTTACGCCATGACTGTCACAATGATAAGTGGGTATCGACCGAATCGATACCGGGCCGTTGGATCGCGCGGATTGGTTGCCGGGGTCAACCGCAAGGCACCAAAAGATATGAAAAGGGCCGCCGCGAAACGCGGCGACCCCAGCAGATTCAGCGGCTAAACCGCTTGTTTGTCAGGCTTTTTCCAGAGCTACAGCGATGCCCTGCCCGACACCGATGCACATCGTCGCCAGCGCCAGCTTTCCGCCACGCTCGCTCAGTTCAAGCGCGGCCGTACCCGATATGCGCGCGCCCGACATGCCGAGCGGATGGCCGAGCGCGATCGCCCCGCCATTCGGGTTTACGTGCTGCGCGTCCTCGGGGATACCGAGGTCGCGCAGCACGGCTATGCCTTGGGAGGCGAAGGCTTCGTTGAGTTCGATCACGTCGAAATCGGACGGCTTGATGCCGAGGCGGGCACACAGTTTCTTGGTCGCCGGCGCAGGTCCGATACCCATTATGCGGGGCTCCACACCGGCCGTCGCGCCCCCCAGCACGCGCGCAATAGGCGTAAGTCCATACTTACGAATGGCGGCCTCGGACGCGACGATCAGCGCCGCCGCGCCGTCATTGACGCCCGATGCATTGCCGGCCGTCACCGTGCCGCCCTCTTTCTTGAAAGGCGTCCCGAGCTTGGCGAGCGCCTCCACGGTGGTGCCGGCGCGCGGATGCTCGTCCTTGTCGACCACCACGGGATCGCCCTTGCGCTGCGGGATCGTCACCGGCACGATCTCCTTTGCAAGCCGGCCGTTGGCCTGCGCGGCCACCGCCTTTTCCTGGCTGCGAACGGCGAATGCGTCCTGATCCGCCCGCGAGACACCGAACTGTTCGGCGACGTTTTCGCCCGTTTCGGGCATGGAATCGACGCCATACTGCTTTTTCATCAGCGGATTGACGAACCGCCAGCCGATCGTGGTGTCGTAGATTTCGGCGTTGCGCGAAAATGCCGTGTCCGCCTTGGGCATGACGAAAGGCGCGCGGCTCATCGATTCCACGCCGCCGGCGATCATCAATTCGGCCTCGCCCGCCTTGATCGCGCGGGCGCAGATCGTCAGCGCATCCATGCCGGACCCGCAAAGCCGGTTGACCGTCGAGCCGGGCACGACCTGAGGCAGTCCGGCCAGTAGCAGCGCCATACGGGCTACGTTGCGATTGTCCTCGCCAGCCTGGTTGGCGCAGCCGTAGATCACGTCGTCGACCGCTTCCCAGTCGATACCGGCATTGCGTTCCATCAGCGCACGGAGAGGCACCGCGCCGAGATCGTCGGTGCGCACTGACGAAAGCGAACCGCCGAAACGGCCGATCGGGGTACGCACGTAATCGCAGATATAGGCTTCGCTCATCTCACACCTCCGGAACGACAAGATCTTTGACAGTGCCTTCGACCGACAGCTCCGCCTCGGTCAAGGCCTGAAGTTCATCGAGGCTCATGCCTGGCAGCTTTTCGCGCAATACGAAGCGGCCATTCCTGATGTCGACGACGGCAAGGCTGGTATAGACCGTCGTCACGCAAGCAACGCCGGTCAGCGGCAGGCGGCATTGCTTGAGCAGCTTGGGCGCGCCCTTCTTGGTCACGTGGTCGGTCACGACCCACACCTGCTTGGCGCCGTGGACGAGGTCCATCGCGCCACCCACGGCTGGTACCGAACCGGGTCCCGTGCTCCAGTTGGCGAGGTCGCCGTTCTCGGAAATCTCGTAGGCGCCAAGCACGGCCACATCGAGATGGCCACCGCGCACCATCGCAAACGAGTCGGCGTGGTGGAAAAACGATGCGCCGTCGTTGAGCGTGATCGCCTTCTTGCCGGCATTGATGAGGTCCCAGTCTTCCTGACCGGCCGGAGGCGCTTCGCCGAAATCGAGCACGCCGTTTTCGGTGTGATAGATGACCTCGCGCCCCTTTGGCTTGAACTTGGCGATCATCTCCGGAAAGCCGATGCCGAGATTGACATAGGCGCCGTCGGGCAGGTCCTGCGCGGCCCGCCATGCGATCTGGGCGTTGGAAAGCTTTGTCGTCATCAGTTCGCTCCCTCGCGCAGCAGAGCCTCTTCCTGTTGGGGATTTGCCACCTCGACAACGCGGTTAACGAAAATTCCCGGTGTGACGATGTGCTCGGGGTCAACTTCGCCCGGCTCGACGATGCGGCTTGCCTGCACGATCGTCGTCTTCGCCGCCATCGCCATCAGCGGCGAGAAATTGCGCGCGGCCTTGCGGTAGGTCAGGTTGCCCTTGCGATCGGCCAGTTCCGCCTTGATGAGGGCCACGTCGGCTTTCAGCCAGCGTTCCTGGACATAGCTGCGCCCCTCGAATTCGGCCACCGGCTTGCCTTCGGCAACATCGGTGCCGAAGCTCGACGGGGTGTAGAAGGCGGGAATGCCGGCACCACCCGCGCGAATGCGCTCGGCCAGCGTGCCTTGCGGCACCAGTTCGAGCCCGATCTCTCCGGCCAGATATTTGTCCGTGAAGGCCTTCGGATCGGACGATCGCGGAAACGAGCAGACCATCTTCGCCACCATGCCCGCATAGATCATCGCGGCGATGCCGACAGCGCCGTTACCCGCATTGTTGTTGATCACGGTGAGCGAACCCGGTGAGCCCGTCTTCTTATACATATCCACCAGCGCGTGAATGAGTTCGATCGGCGCGCCGGCACCGCCGAAGCCGCCGATCATGACGGCCATGCCGTCTTCTATGCCGGCCAGAGCATCCTCGATGCTCGGACTAATCTTGTTCATACGTGATCCTGCCCTTCGTCGGGCGCCGCCCCCTGGACACGGTCACCAAGGTTCCCGCCAGATCCCGGAAGCACCGCCTGCCTCCAACAAAGTTCGCATTGCGAACAAATGTTCTTTATGCGATACATCGATAGATGAAGCACGATGGTGAGTCAATCGAACGGGAGGCGGGGCGCGACATCGTCGGGTCCTTCGCACGCGGTCTGGGCGTGATGGAGATACTCGCTGCCCAGCCTGCAGGCCTGACGTTGACCGAGATGGCGGAACGGGCCGAATTGACGCGTGCCGGCGCGCGCCGGTTCCTGCTGACCATGGTGGCTGCCGGATACGCCATCCAGGACGGCCGAAAGTTCCTGCTTTCGCCCCGCCTGATCTCCGTCGCGCGGAGCTGGCTTTCCGGCTCGTCCCTGTGGACCTTCGCCGAACCATACATGCGCACCGTGTCGCAGACGCTGAACGAGTCCTGCTCGGCCGCCATTCTGGTCGACGAGGATGTCGTCTACGTCGCGCGTGTCGCCGGCAGGCGCATCGTTTCGGTCGGCCTTCATGTCGGCACGCGTCTGCCCGCCCATTGCACGTCGATGGGCCGCATCCTGCTTTCGGGCCTGTCGCCGACGGAACTCGATGCCTTTCTCGGCAAGGCGGCGATCCGCGCCAATACACCCAAGACCGTGACGGACCGCGCAGAACTTGCGCGGCTTATCCGGCAGGCGGGCGAAGACGGATACGCCGCGATAGATGAGGAACTGGAAATCGGCCTGCGCTCCATCGCCGTACCGATCCGTGACCGGTCCGGCCGCGTCGTCGCTGCCATAAACGTCTCGACGCAGTCCGCCCGCACGCTCATGGAGGAGATGGAGGGCACCTTCCTGACGCACCTGCGCGAAGCAGCCGCCCGCATCGAGGACTTCTTCGTCGTCGAATAAGTTGCGACCGGTCCTGTCAGGAGAAACGGTCCCGGTAACGATTCGGGGTGGCGTCGAGGCCGCCCCCGTGCCAACCCTTCACCGGTTTCCAGACCGCAAGGAATGACGATGACCCCCGATGAGGCAGAAATCTTCGTTCGCAGTTTCGAGGCAGCGTGGGCAAAGCGCGACGGCGAAGCGATGCGAGAGCTCTGGCACCCCGACGGCCTGCTGTTCACGCCCGTGGTCGACCGACCCGTATCACCCCACGAGCTGCCGAAGCTCGTCGCGGCACAAATCCGTATCGCGCCGGACCTTGCCTGGCACCTGCTCGATTGGGCAGCGCGGGGAGCACTCGTCTATGTGGAATGGCGCGTAACCCAGACAATTGCCGACACACCGACTGAATGGCGCGGCATGGACCGTTTCCTGTTGGAGGACGGCAGGATCCGCGAGGAGCACGTCTTTGCCGACACGACGCCGATGCGGCTGATGGCGGCGCCAGATGCCGACCGCAACCGCTTGGCGGCCGCAAGCAAGTCAAGCGTGTCGCCCACACCGATGATCCGACTCTAGATCTTCGAGAGTATTCCGGCTTACGCAGCATCGCGCGTGGCGCTGTCTCGGCCAGCTATGGTCGCCCGCATCTTGTGCGCGAGTGCTGCCTGAAAGCCACCGCTCATGGCGCGCCGCACCCTGTCCGGCTCGTTGCCGTTAGCCGCCTCATCGGCGAGCGCGAGCAGCGCGTCGACGAACGAGCCGCCGGGGGCGACCAGCGCCTCCACAAGGGCGTCTTCGCGACCGGCTCCGGCGCTATGTGCTTCGGTGCGTTCCATGGGCGCGAAAATACCGCGCCGCCCATGACGGAACGAAGACACGAAGAAGGCAATGTCGGGGCCGTTTGGAGACGTTTCTTCCCGGCCCCGACAATTTGGTAAACAGCGCTTCCAGCAGCCGGTCAGACGTAGCGGTTGACCACGTTTTCCAGCCACTCCTGCCGGCCGGAGCGCGGCTGCGGCTCGATCCCCTCGGACAGCACGCGTGCCGAAATATCCTCCAGCGTGCGCTTGCCCGACAGCATCGCCTGGGCCTCTGCCTTGTCCCAACCTGCGTAACGGTCGGCCAGTGGGCCGGACAGCGCCTTGTCCTCGATCATCCGCGCCGCCGCTTTGAGCCCGCGCGCGCAGCAGTCGATGCCACCGATATGGGCGACCAGCAGGTCTTCCGGATCGAGCGACTGGCGGCGCAGCTTGGCGTCGAAATTCGTGCCACCCGTGGTGAACCCGCCGGCAAGCAGGATCTGATAATAGGCCAGCGCCATCTCCGGCACGTTGTTGGGAAACTGGTCGGTATCCCAACCGGACTGGTAGTCGTTCCGGTTCATGTCGATCGAGCCGAAGATGCCGAGCGCATTGGCAAGCGCCAGCTCGTGCTCGAAGGAGTGGCCGGCGAGGATCGCATGGCCCTGCTCGATGTTGACCTTGACTTCGTTTTCCAGCCCATACCGCTTCAGGAAGCCATAGACGGTCGCGACATCGAAATCATACTGGTGCTTGGTCGGCTCCTGCGGCTTCGGTTCGATCAGGATCGCGCCCTTGAAACCGATGCGGTGCTTGTAGTCGACCACCATCGACAGAAAGCGCCCCATCTGGTCGAGCTCGCGCCCCATATCGGTGTTGAGCAGTGTCTCGTAACCCTCACGCCCGCCCCACAGCACATAGTTTTCGCCGCCCAGCCGTTTGGTGACATCGATGCAGCTTTTCACCGTGGCTGCTGCATAGGCAAAGACGTCCGGGTCGGGGTTGGTCGCAGCACCTGCCATGTAGCGGCGGTTGGAGAACAGGTTTGCCGTACCCCAAAGCAGCCTGGTGCCGGTCTTCTCCATCTTGCCGGCAAAGTAGTCGGCAATCTCGTCGAGCCGCGCGATGCTTTCCTTGAGCGTATCGCCTTCAGGCCGCACGTCGGCATCATGGAAGCAGTAATAGGGCGTGCCGAGAGCGGAGAACATCTCGAAAGCCACGTCGGCCTTATGCTTCGCGAGTTCCATCGTGTCGCCGAACCAAGGGCGTTCGAAGGTCTGACCACCGAACGGATCACCACCCGGCCAGGTGAAGGAGTGCCAGTAGGCGACGGCGAAGCGCAGATGGTCCTCCAGCCGCTTGCCGAGCACCATTTCGTCGGGATCGTAATGGCGGTAGGCGAGAGGGTTGGTGGATTCCGGCCCCTCATATTTCACCCTGGCGATGTCGCCGAAAAATCCGGTGCTCACGATGAAACTCCTCTGATAGCAGGATAAAGCGCGCGGTAGCGCCGATACGCATCCTCATAGGCCTGCGACAGCCCCGCCTCCGGCCCGATGGTCTCGGCCGTCGCGGGCGGCACGCAGACCGAGAGCGGGTCCGCCTTCTCCGCCGCGATCAGCCCGAGCCGGGCCGCGCCGAATGCAGCGCCGAAATCGCCATCCGCCGGAATGTCGACAGGAATACCAAGCGCCGTAGCGATAGCCTTGAGCCAGTAACGCGAGCGCGAGCCGCCGCCGATCGCAGTCACCCGCGAGAGATCGGTGCCCGCGGCGTGGAGCGCTTCGAGGCTGTCGCGAAACGCGAAGGCCACACCTTCCACCACCGCCTGCGTGAGCGCCGAACGGCCAGACTGATGCGAGAGACCGGAAAAGGCGCCACGGATCGTGGCGTCGTTGTGCGGCGTGCGCTCCCCCGAAAGATAGGGCAGGAAGGTGACGCCGCTGGGCGCATGCAACTGCGTGCCGAGTTCGTCGGTCAGCTCCTTTGCGCTGCGGCCGGTGATGTCCTCCAGCCAGTTCAGCGAGTCTGTCGCGGACAGGATGACGCCCATCTGGTGCCAGGTTTCCGGCAGTGCGTGGCAGAACGCATGTACGGCGCTTTCCGGGTTCGGCAGATAGCGCGCATTGGCTGCAAACAGCACACCCGACGTGCCCAGCGATACGAATGCCTGGTCACCGCGCACCGCGCCCATGCCACAGGCCGAGGCCGCATTGTCCCCTGCCCCGCCCGCGACGACCACATTGCCGCCCATGCCCCAGCGCGCAGCAAGCGAGGCCTTCAGCGTTCCGGCCGGATCCGTGCCCTCCACGAGCGCCGGCATATGGCTTTCATCGAGATCGGTGGCGGCTAGAAGGTCGGCCGACCACGCGCGCGCGCCAACGTCCAGCCATGAGGTTCCGGCCGAATCCGACATCTCGGAGATGAACTCGCCGGTCAGCCACAGTCTTAGATAGTCCTTGGGCAGAAGCACCTTGGCGACCCGGGCAAACACATCCGGTTCGTTGTCCTTCACCCAGGCGAGCTTGGGTGCCGTAAAGCCCGGAAAGACGATGTTGCCGGTGATCGCACGAAAGCGCGGATCTGCATCGAGCCGCGCGGCCTGTTGATAGCTGCGCGTATCGTTCCACAGGATGCAGGGCCGCAGCACGGCGCCTGCTGCGTCCAGCAGTGTCGCCCCATGCATCTGACCGGAAAGTCCGATACCCTTGGTGGCCGCAAGCTCGGCCGCATGCGAAGCCTTCAGCTTGCCCACCGCCTCCCCCGTGGCGCGTATCCACTCGGCGGGATCCTGTTCAGACCAGCCGTCATGCGGGCGGGATACGTCGAGCGCGGCAGTGGCCGAAGCGACGACCGCCTGATCACCATCTATCAAAAGCGCCTTGACGCCGGACGTGCCGAGGTCGAGCCCGAGATACATTGGAACGGTCCTCCCGGCAGACTTCTTCATGGTCCGCCACGAGGATACCATAGCGCGGAACCGATTTATTTCGCAATCCGCAAAAAATCGGAAGCAAATGCGATCAGGCCGCGACCAGCCCTGCGCGGCGGGCGAATAGCTGCGACAACGGGCTATCGGGCCGGGCGTCACGGCGTTCTGCCGCGAGCGCCGTCGAAAGCGCCTGATTACCGGCTCGAAACGCCGCCTCGATCAGCGTCAGGTCGATCACGTCGCGCTGGGCGTGGCTGCCGCCGAAGCGGTGGGCAATGCCGCGTATGGGCTTGAGCAGGCGCACCGTCTCGCCATAGTCGCCCTCGCCGAAGGCAAGAATGGCGCGCGTCACCGGCTGGCCGACATCGCGCGTGAAAGCGGCATTGTCACCCTCCTCTCCGATCGCGGCATCCTGGGCCGTCAGCAGCCGCCGGGCGAGATCGGACCGGCTGGCGCCGACAAAAGCCATCATCGCATGGGCGTCGTTGAAAGCGTAGTTGGCAGAGCCCGCATGCGGCTCCCAGTTGGCAGCCAGTGCGGCCCAGCGAGCGCCGACATCGACGCCGCCGAGATGCAGCCGCCACAAAAGCGCTGACGCGTCCACCATGTTCAACGCGATGGTCGATTGTGCGCCGAAGATCGGGCCGTCATAGAGCGACAGGACCTCGTCGGCCTCGCCAAGCTCGAAATGGTAGAGCGCGAGGTGCCACCAGTTGTGCACCTGGAGGAAGCTGTCCTTCGTCCAGTTGTCGGTGTTGGTTCGCATCCAGGCGATGCCGTCGCGCTGCCGGCACTGCATTTCCATCACATGGGCTACCGCGTGCTGCGCCCAGCCGTCGCGCGGCTCCAGCTCCACCGCACGGCGTCCCTGCGCTTCGGCCCTTGCATAGTCGGCTGTTTCCTCCAGCCCAAACGCATGCATGCCGAGCATGGCGTGATAGCCGGGCATCGCCTCGTCCCAGGCCGGCAGAGCCCGCGCGATGCGGTCGCGCAGCATGCGCGCATTGCCGGTGAAGAAGTCGATCTGGTGTCCGGCCTGTAGCGCCAGCGCGTCACGCGGCTCGTCAATCGTCAGGTCCTCGAGCAGTTGCGAGGCCTTGTGCCAGCGCCCTGCCGACAACTCGCCGAGCGCGGCCACATGGCGCCGCTCCCGCTCGGTAGCCGGCAATGCACGCGCGGCCTCGAAACAGCCTTGCGTAACAGGCTGGGCGGCCCGCTCGGTCGACAGACCGTAGAGATAACCCTTCAGCACATGCGCCATGACGAAATCCGGCTCGTCCGCCAGCGCCCGGTCGAGCGCTGCGATCGGATCGCCGATGAAGCATTGAAGACCGCGCAGCGCCTCGTGATACGGCTCTAGGCTGGCGGCGCTCGCTCCGCTGAGGGAAAGGCCGAGATTATCCGTGATCGGCAAGGCATGCACTCCGGCTGATTGGCCAGTCACACTAGCCGAACATCCCGGTAGCGACCAAGTAGGTTCCGGAGCGTCGGCTACGGTCACGCCGCAGCTAGCGGCACTCGACCCTGACACGACCGGTCCCGGTTGCCATCGGTCCGCAACTCACCGTGGAGGCCAATGGTTCAACCTGTGCCATCGACGACGTCGTCGTCCGCCGTGCGGCCCGATAAACGGGCGGCGGATTGAACGCTTCCGGCGGCGGTTCAGGCGAAGGCGCCGGCCTGTATCGCAGCGTATCGCTTGGCTGGTGCCGAACCGGCTCGAACATGACGACCGGCATCGGTCCGGCCCGGCCGATCGTCGGTGCGTAGCCCGGCTGGATACTACCGTCGGATGTCCGCACACAGCCGGTAGTGGCTGTCGCGAGCATCGCGGCAAAAATCGGAGTCGTGAACCACAGCTTCATCTGCATTACCTGAACTGCAATCCCGCCCCACCGCCGTATCTGCGGCGGGAAAGTGGCGAGATTGTGCAAGTTGCAACGCTTGACTGAGGCTGCCCTGCCTGATCGCCAGGACAGTTGCAGAAGGCACACACTCGCGCAGCGCGAAAGGGCTATCACTTAAACTTCGGAGATGGAAAGTCTGGTACGCCCAAGGGGAATCGAACCCCTGTTTGCGCCGTGAGAGGGCGCCGTCCTGACCGCTAGACGATGGGCGCTTGCCAGAACCGGCGATATAGAGGGGAATTTTCGCGAATGCAACCTCGCAAGGCCCATTTCCTGTTGCAGCCGCTGATTTTTCGGTCGGACGCTATTCCATGGTCGCGGCTGCCGTACATGGCTCGATCAGGTCGAAGAGATTGCCGTAGAGGTCGGCAAAGACGGCCACGGTGCCGTAAGGCTCGCGACGCGGTTCTTCCTTGAAAACAATGCCTTGGGCGATCATGCGGGCATGGTCGCGCGCAAAATCGTCGGTCTCGAAAAAGAAGCCCACACGCCCGCCGGTCTGGTTGCCGATCCGGCTCTGCTGCGCCTCGCCCGATGCCTTTGCAAGCAGGATGCGCGCGCCGGCGCGCGAGGACGGCGCGACGACCACCCAGCGCCTACCCTCACCCATGTCGGTGTCTTCGACCACATCAAGGCCGAGCCGGTCGCGGTACCAGGCGACCGCGTCGTCATAATCGCGCACGACGATTGCGACGGTGGCGAGCCGGCCAAGCTTCGGCCGCTCCATCTGCGTGCCGCCGGCGCTCATTGCGCCTCGCGAACCGCGAAGCGGCCGACTGGCGCGCCACGAGTCGTATCGTAAAGCAGGATCGAGCGTCCGCCGTCAGGCAGTTCGAGCTGCAGGCTGATCACGCCGCCCGAAAGTGCATGGCTGACGATGCGCGCGCCGCGCGGCAGCGCGATCTCGCCTTCGAGCACGGTGCCGTCCGCCGGCCTCGGCAGTTCCGAGACTGCGGCGTGTACGGGCTCCTCCACGCGGCTGGCGCGGTAGACAATGGCGACCACCACCGCCATAAGGGCGAGAAACAGGAGCCCCAGATTGATCGCGACGAACCGCACAAGCTTGCGCCGGACCCTTTCGACCGCGGGATCGAGCGGCTTTTCCTGTTCGTCGTCTAGGGGGGCGGCCATGGGCATGTCGGGTCCGGTTGATCGATGAGCGATCCTGATAACGAAGCCGAAGCCGCATTGAAAGAGTTCGTCGCCGATGCCGGCGGAGAGCGCATCGATCAGTGGCTCGCCGCGCGCCTCGGCCCGGACCTGTCGCGCAGCCGCATCCAGGCGCTGATCCGCGAAGGTGCCGTCAGTGTCAACGGTGCGCCCGTAGCCGAGCCCAAGCGCAAGCTGACCACAGGCGACCGCATCGTGCTGGCGATGCCCGAGCCCGAACCCGCCGCGCCCGAAGGTGAGGACATTCCGCTCGATATCCTGTTCGAGGATGACGATCTCGTAGTCGTCAACAAGCCGGCTGGCCTCGTCGTCCACCCCGGGGCGGGCAACTGGACCGGCACGCTGGTCAATGCGCTGATTCATCACTGCGGCGCGTCACTCTCCGGCATTGGAGGGGTTCGCAGACCCGGCATCGTGCATCGGCTGGACAAGGATACGAGCGGCGTGCTCGTTGTCGCCAAGAACGACCGAACCCACCGGGCCCTGTCGGAGGCGTTCGCCGACCACGGCCGAACCGGCGATCTGGAGCGTGCCTATGACGCGCTGGTCTGGGGGTCGCCCGCCCGCGTCACCGGCACGGTCGACGCGCCGCTGGGCCGATCGGGAACGGATCGCACGCGCCAGGCGGTGGTGCGCGAAACGGCGGCCGACGCGCGCCGCGCCGTCACCCACTTCACGATTCTGGAGCGCTTCGGTGAGAAGCCGGATGCCACGGCCATGGCTTCGCTGGTCGAATGCCGGCTGGAAACCGGCCGGACCCACCAGATTCGCGTTCACATGGCCCATATCGGCCATCCGCTGCTGGGCGATCAAGAATACGGCAAGGCCTTCTTCACCAAGGCCAACAAGCTGGAAGCCCCGCTCGGCGACCTTGTCCGCGCCTTTCCGCGGCAGGCGCTTCATGCGCGACTGCTCGCCTTTCGTCACCCCACTACGGATGCGCTGATGCGCTTTGAAGCGCCCCATCCGGCGGACCTTTCGGAACTCCTCGACGCTTTTCGCCGTTGGGACTTGAAGACCAAGGGTGGCAATACCTAAATCACGAGGGTTGCCCCGGCTGTTCAAGCCCGGGTGACACACTGTTTCCTGTGTTCACGGACCGTGATTTTGCCGCAAACACACCTATATTGAAGGTCTAACGGCGTTGTGCGCCAGAATGCGGCTGCGCCGGATGCCCGCCATCCTTGGGGGCAGAACACGTAAGATGAGGGAGGGCGCTTCATGGCCCAGTCACTACCCAGTATCGTTTCCGGAGAAGGCGGGCTTTCCCGCTATCTTGAGGAAATCAGACGTTTTCCCATGCTTCAGCCGCAGGAAGAGTACATGCTCGCCAAGCGGTACCATGAGCATGAAGACACCGGCGCCGCCCACAAGCTGGTGACAAGCCATCTGCGTCTCGTGGCCAAGATCGCCATGGGGTATCGCGGCTATGGGCTGCCGATCGGCGAGGTCATTTCGGAAGGTAACGTCGGCCTCATGCAGGCCGTCAAGAAGTTTGAGCCCGAGCGCGGCTTCCGTCTCGCCACCTATGCCATGTGGTGGATCAAGGCATCGATCCAGGAGTATATCTTGCGCTCGTGGAGCCTCGTGAAGATGGGCACCACCGCCAACCAGAAGCGGCTATTCTTCAATCTGCGCAAGGTGAAGGGCAAGATTCAGGCGCTCGACGAGGGCGATCTGAAGCCGGAGCAGATCACCGAGATCGCCACCCGCCTCAACGTTTCCGAGGAAGAGGTCGTCTCGATGAACCGCCGCCTGTCGGGCGATGCGTCGCTGAATGCCCCGATCCGGGCATCCGAAGGCGAATCCGGCGAGTGGCAAGACTGGCTCGTGGACGATCACGAAAGCCAGGAAGCCATGCTGATCGAGCAGGACGAACTGGACAATCGCCGCGACATGCTGGCCAGCGCCATGTCTGTGCTGAACGACCGTGAGCGCCGTATCTTCGAGGCTCGTCGCCTCTCGGAAGAGCCGATGACGCTTGAAGAGCTGTCGTCCGAGTTCGACATCAGCCGCGAACGCGTGCGCCAGATTGAGGTTCGTGCCTTCGAGAAGGTCCAGGATGCGGTCAAGGCCGCGGCGCGCCGTCAGGCTCAGTCGCTGCGCACCATTGATGCGGAGCCCGCCCACTGACGTGGCGCGGTAGCGTGACAATCAAAAGCCGCCGGGTCGCAAGATCCGGCGGCTTTTCTTTTGGTTCAAACTCAAAACCGAAGGCTCAGCCGCTGCTGGCCTCATCCCACGCACGCAGCACATCCTGGAACACGCGGTCGCCCGGAATGCCCTTTTCGAGCGAAAGCAGCGCGCGGCGGCCCGACTGGTAGACGATCGGGATGTCAACCCAGCTCTGCCGACGCAGCAGCGTCGTATTGGCTTCCACCTCCGCCGGCGCATCGCCGAGCGCGATCAGGAAGAAACCGTCGGCGATCTTCGCCGGAATGCCGATTAGCGGATTGCCCGGTGCCTGTTCCGTTTCCTTGAAGGCGATGCGCGAGACGTTCGAGATCGCGCCGCCCTCGAAGCCTTCCGGCGTCAGGAAGATCATCTCGATGATATGGCTTGCCGGCAGCGTCTGGTCGCCATTGCGGCGGATCGTCATGCGAAGCTGGATGTCCTTGCCGGGGATCGTCGCCTCGGCGCGAATGGCCGGCTCAGGCGGCAAATCCCCGCCCGGCGATTCCTGCACCGTAGACCAGACGATAGACCCCGCCTCTGCTGAGCCCTGGGCAGCGCTGGTGCGTTCCTCGTAGAAGATCGCCCGCTGGCCGACGGCGACCGAGGGCTGCGCGGACTGCTCGCCGCCTGCTTCGCCGGCCTCGGCGGCAGTCTCGTCCCCCTCGCCCGGTGCCGCTTCGGACGAGGCGCCATCGGGCTGGACCACCGATGCGATCGACGTTCCTTCGCCGACCGTCGGTTCGCCACCGGCTGGGCCTTCGTCGACTTCGCTGCCGTCGGGCATCAGCCGCTGGGTGAATTTCTCCGGTTCGCTATCGGTGGCCGGCTGCTCAGCCTGCTCCGGCTGCGTCTCCGGTTCCTCGGCCTCGGGAACGTTGGCAACCTCCTCGTCCTCGGCTGCCGGCTGTTCGGCTGCCGGCTCCTCGGGAGGCGTCTCGTTCAGTTCCTCGGCGGTCTCCGCAGCCTCCGGCGCGGCTGCCTGCTGTTCGCCCTGCTCCGCATCCGTTCCAACAAGCGTCGGCAGGTCGTCGCGATTCATCCACACGGCGTATCCGGCGCCCGCAACTACCAGCAGCAGGATCAGCGCCGCAATCAGACCCGTGCGGTTTCGGGATGTGCGCGGTTCGCTCCGCTCCCGCATCGGTGCAACGACGGCGTCGGTCTCATCTGCGGTTTCCGGCACTCCCCCATCGTGCGGTCCGAAATCATCGGCCGCGGGATCGATGGCAGACGAAGGCGCCGCGACGGGCCGATCGCCGGCCAACGGGGGCGCGGGCTCCGATTCAGGCACGGACTCGGCGGCAGGCTTTGCCGCATCGATTGCAGGCGCGGCCAACGGCGAAGCGGCGGCAGGACTCGACGTGCCGATGCCTTCAAGGGTCGCGAAAGCGTCATTGAGGCTGTCGTCGTCCTCACTGTCATCCGTCTCGGCATAGTCGGCGCGAAGAACCGCGATAGCGTCCTCCAGCGCCTTACGCTGACGGTCGACTACAGCCGCGGGCGGCGGCGGGTTGATCGCCGCCAGCTTCGCTTCGATGGTGGCGCGGGCCTTGTCATAGACTTTCTCGCGCATCTCGGGTGTGTTGTCGCCGAGCGCGTCGATCGTCTTTCTCAGAACCGCAACGAAATCCGCCATTCTCTGTATCGTCCTCGCATGTTTCCGGGTCGGCAGAGGACCAAATCAACGGTCCCGGAAAGGGTTGCCAAACCTAGTCTTGAAACGGGTCCGTAACAAGTATCGTGTCCTCGCGCTCGGGGCTGGTCGACAGCAGCGCCACCGGCGCGCCGATCAACTCCTCGATGTAGCGCACATATTTTACGGCCTGTGCTGGCAGATCGTTCCAGCTCCGCGCGCCGGCCGTCGTTCCCTTCCAGCCCTCGAGCGTCTCGTAGATCGGCTCGACGCGCGCCTGCGCGCCCTGGCTTGCCGGCAGGTAGTCGATCGTCTCGCCATCGAGCCGATAACCGGTGCAGACCTTGATTTCGTCCAGCCCGTCCAGCACGTCGAGCTTGGTCAGGGCGATGCCGTCGATGCCGTTGACGGCGACGGCCTGGCGCACCAGGACGGCGTCGAACCAGCCACAGCGGCGCTTGCGCCCCGTCACCGTGCCGAATTCGTGGCCGCGCGTGCCAAGGAACTCGCCAACCTCGTTATCCTGCTCGGTCGGAAACGGCCCTTCGCCGACGCGCGTCGTATACGCTTTGGTGATGCCCAGAACATATCCGATCGCGCCCGGCCCGACACCGGAACCGGTCGCGGCCTGTCCGGCAATCGTGTTCGACGAGGTCACGAACGGATAGGTGCCCTGGTCGATGTCGAGAAGCGTACCCTGCGCGCCCTCGAACAGGATTCGCTCGCCAGCGCGGCGCGCGTCGTCGAGGATTTTCCACACGCGATCCATGTAGGGCAGCACCTGATCGGCCACCGAGGTCAGTTCCTGCATGATGGTTTCATGCGCGACCTCGCCATGGCCCAGTCCGCGCCGCAGGGCGTTGTGGTGCGTCAGCAGCCTGTCGACCTTCGCCGGCAGCGTTTCCAAATCCGCGAGATCCATGACCCTGATTGCCCTGCGCCCGACCTTGTCCTCGTAGGCCGGGCCGATGCCGCGCCGTGTGGTTCCTATCTTGGTGCCGGAATTCGAGGCAGCGTCCTCGCGGAACCCGTCAAGTTCACGATGAAGCGACAGGATAAGAGCGGTGTTTTCGGCTATTTTCAGGCGGTCCGGGCCAATATCGACTCCAAGTTCGCGGATCCGCGACAATTCCGCCACGAACGCGTGCGGGTCGAAGACGACGCCGTTGCCGATCACCGACAGCTTGCCCTCGCGCACGACGCCGGAAGGCAGCAGCGACAGCTTGTAGACCTTGCCGTCGACCACCAGCGTGTGGCCGGCATTGTGTCCGCCCTGGAAGCGCACAACCACGTCGGCGCGCTGAGACAGCCAGTCGACGATCTTGCCCTTGCCTTCGTCGCCCCACTGCGAACCGACGACCACCACATTGGCCATGGAAACTTCCCTTCTGATGAGGCCGGACGGCCCTGCCCGGCAAAATGACAGGCCTCTATAACGTCAAGTCTTGCGATACGCGACCCCCACTTGCCGCCTTAAACCACCACCTTGCCGCGTTTTATCCACCGCTGGCACATTGCGCCGGCGGCAGCGGGCGGCTAGGCGGGGTCACATCCAGTATTCCGCTCCGGCCGGCCGCATCTATGTTCCGCAACGCCTACCTGCTCCTCATCCTGACCACCCTGTTCTGGGGCGGCAACGCGATTGCGGGAAAGCTGGCCGTCGGTCACATATCCCCGATGCTGCTGACGACACTGCGCTGGGCGCTGGCCGTGCTTGTCATCGCAGCGATAGGACTGCCGCAGCTTCGCCGCGACTGGTCCGTGGTAAAGCGCAATCTGCCGCTTCTTTTCCTGCTCGGCACGGCAGGCTTCACCATGTTCAACGCGGCGATGTATTCGGCGCTCACCTTCACCACTGCAATCAACGTGTCGATCGAGCAGGCTGGCATGCCGATGTTCATCTTCCTCGCGAACTTCCTGCTTTACCGAATGGGCGTCTCGCCTGGCCAGATCGTCGGCTTTACCCTGTCCCTGGTCGGGGTGGCGCTGACAGCGAGCCACGGCGACCTGACGAGGCTGGCCGAACTCGACGTCAATTTCGGCGACGCGCTGATGCTCGCGGCGATCGTGCTTTACGGCGGCTACACCGTGGCCTTGCGATACAAGCCGGCGATCCACTGGAAGAGCCTCATGCTCGTCATGTGCTTCGCCGCCTTCCTGTCCTCGATCCCGTTCGCTGCGTGGGAAATCACGACCGAGCGGGTAACCTGGCCGGACACCCGCGGATGGATGATCGTGGTCTACACAGCCATCCTGCCCTCCATCGCCTCGCAGGCCTTCTACATGCGCGGCGTCGAACTGATCGGCGCCAACCGCGCGGGTCTGTTCATCAATCTGGTGCCGATCTTCGGCACGCTTCTGTCGATCCTGATTCTTGGCGAAGCCTTCCATCTCTACCATGCGATTGCGCTGGTTATGGTGCTGGGCGGCATCTGGCTGGCAGAGCAGAGCGGAAGGAAACGGGCGGCAGGTTCCTGATCTAGCATTCACCAGCCACACGTCTGGCCCAGCGTCTCACCGCTTCGCCGAAGCAGTCGTGCAGGGAATCGGTGGCAATCACCGACCCGTTGGCGAGCCTGCCCAGCAGCGAAAGGCCCTCCACCGGCTCGCTGTTTGCATCGATGATCCTTCCATCCGGTCGGACCGATGCACCGAGTCCCTTGCCAAGGGGCGAGACAAACCCGCGCTCACGCAAACCGGCTATCAAGGGGGAAGACACTTTGGCGATGTTCGGCCCAGAGAGGACCGAATCCACCATCGCCGTTGCCACATCGGCCCCTCCATTCTCGGCAATACGCCAGCCGCCGTCGACGAGTTCGATATCGGGATCGTCCACCCGTCGTAGTGTCAGCTTTCCCGCGTCGATGAGAGCCAATAGCCTCGCGGTGGCCTCGGCCGGAGGCCCGTACGAGAACCGCTTCAGGCCATCGTCGAACGGTATCAGCGCTTCAGCGACCGCAGCGGTTTTAGGCGCCGGGTTGTAGGCGATGCGCAGATCGTTCTGGAGGTGCCGCCAGACCTGCCCGGTGACGTAGCCGACAGAGGGCTTAGCCTTGCCCAGCGCCATCGCGAGATAAAGCCTCATCGCCTCCGCGGGCTGCTCATCGTCCGGCACATCGGGGTCGTCCTCTGCGCCGTCGCGCAGCCAGGCAATCACCGCGCCCTTGTCGTGTTCCGGCAGCCTTGCGCCGGCCATCGCCGCCAGAATGTCGAAAATCGGTTTCAGATCGCCGTCAGCCACCTCCATCACACTGGCAACCGCGTCGCGGAAGGCAAGCCGCTCACGCTCCTCGACGATGTAGGGCTGATCTGCTGCCGCAGTTGCCGGCTTCGGCGCCGGCGGAATACCGTTAAGCGAAAAAGGCACCAGCTTTGCCGGTTCGCGACCGCTGGCGATGTAGGTCAGTCGGCCATCACTTTCGGTCTCGAACCGCCCTCCCAAGCCCTCTGTCAGCACTCTCGTGACATCGATCATCGCAAGGCCGAAGCCACGGATCGCAACAGTCCTGCCTTGCCAATCCGTCGCCGCCAGCAGGGGCGCGCTGGGATAGGCTTCGCACAATACCGCATCTGCCTCGCGCGCATGTTCGCGCCAGCGCTTTATCTGCCGGTCCTTCACCGGCTGATGGCCTAGGCATAGGAGCACCTCGTCGAACGGTCCGTGATCGCTTCCCTCGTCCGTGCGCAGCAGCCAACCGCCCTTCCCCGGCTCGCAGGCGACTACGTGGTGACCGATGACCTCCATCGGCAACCTTTCACGCAGGGCCGCAAATCGAGCCCGCAGATAAGCCCCGATCACCGCACGGGGCGGATACTCATCCGGCCCATACGCTCCGTCGAGCCAGGCATCGAATGACTGTCCGTGCTTCGGCACGGGCAGGTCGACCGCGCGCAAGGGAATGTTGAGAAGGTTGAGCGGCGTCTGCTCCGACGCATAATTGGGTCCGGCGCCTGGCGCCGTGTGCGTCTCAAAAACTGTCACCGCGACCGTGCGATCACGCATATGGTCCGCCAACGCCTCGACAGCCGCCAGCCCACGCGGCCCGCCACCGACGATCGCGACACTCAGCGCCTGCGCTGAAATCTTGCCGGAATTCACGACACCCCCAACATAAAGGAACGCCCGCACTTTCGCACGAGCGTTCCCGATAAGCCTTGGGAGGCTGGTTTGGTTCCTTTGGCGCCTTAAGCTGCCACGTCGAAATGCAGCGGCTTGGCCGACTCGATCTTAGGATCGGCGCGCAGCTCCGCCAGCACGTCCTGCGGGAACGGTGCGTCGAGATAGAGCAGCGCAATCGCGTCGCCCCCCGGTTTGTTGCGGCCAAGCTGGAAGTTGGCGATGTTGACGCCCTTCGAGCCGCAGATCGATCCCAGAAGACCGATGATCCCCGGCACGTCGGCATTGGTGGTGTAGAGCATGTGCTCGCCCACCTCGGCGTCGAGATTGATGCCT
This sequence comes from Aquamicrobium sp., assembly GCA_019739225.1. Classification (GTDB taxonomy): domain Bacteria; phylum Pseudomonadota; class Alphaproteobacteria; order Rhizobiales; family Rhizobiaceae; genus Aerobium. The sequence continues at coordinate 942,498 of JAHHDT010000006.1, read as the reverse complement.
TTGATCTGGATGAAGCGCGGCTTGCCGTCAGAGAAGCAGGTGCCGGCGATCGTGCGCGTCTTGCTCTTGGTCTTGACTGTCAGCTTGATGTAGCCGTCGAACACGCCGGACTTGTCGCGCTTGACCTCCGACAGGATCACGCCCCGCTCCTTCGCCATGATCGGAGCCGAAACCATATTCACGTCGGCAACCTGCGGACGGATCAGCCCGGCCAGCGTTGCAGACACCAGCGCGCGGGTATTCATTTCGGCCGTCAAGCCGTCGAACAGAATCTCGACCTCCTGGATCGGCTCTTCGGTCACCTGGCCGACGAATGCGCCAAGTACCTCGGCGAGCTTGATGAAAGGCTTCAAACGCGGCGCTTCCTCCGCCGTGATCGACGGCATGTTGATCGCGTTGGAGACCGCGCCTTTTACGAGGTAGTCCGACATCTGCTCGGCAACCTGCAGGGCCACGTTTTCCTGCGCCTCTGAGGTCGACGCGCCGAGATGCGGCGTGCAGACCACGTTCTCCATGCCGAACAGCGGGCTGTCGGTGGCCGGCTCGGTCTCGAAAACGTCGATGCCGGCGCCCGCAACCTTGCCGCTTTTCAGCGCTTCGATCAGGGCTGCCTCGACAATCAGGCCGCCGCGCGCGCAGTTGATGATGCGCACGCCGTCCTTCATCTTGGCGAAGGCCTCCTTGTTGATGATCCCGCGCGTGCGGTCGGTCATAGGCGTGTGCAGCGTGATGAAGTCCGACCGCGCGAAGATGTCTTCGAGCTCGACCTTTTCGACACCCAGCTCGGATGCGCGCCCTTCCGAGAGGAACGGATCATAGGCGATCACGTGCATCTTCAGGCCGACGCCGCGCATGGCGACGATAGAGCCGATATTGCCGCAGCCGATCACGCCCAGCGTCTTGCCGGTTATCTCGACACCCATGAAGCGGTTCTTTTCCCACTTGCCGGCATGGGTTGACGCATTGGCCTCGGGAAGCTGCCGCGCCACCGCGAACATCAGAGCGATCGCGTGCTCGGCGGTCGTGATCGAGTTGCCGAAGGGAGTGTTCATCACGATGATACCGCGGCGCGACGCGGCCGGGATGTCGACATTGTCGACGCCGATGCCGGCGCGGCCGACGACCTTGAGATTGGTCGCTGCCGCGATCAGCTTCTCGGTCACCTTGGTGGCAGAGCGGATCGCAAGGCCGTCATACTGCCCGATCACCTCGAGCAGCTTTTCCTTGTCCTTGCCGAGGTCCGGCAGGTAGTCGACCTCGACGCCGCGATCCTTGAATATCTGGACCGCAGTCGGGGAGAGTTTGTCGGAAACGAGTACGCGGGGCGCCATGATGGCCTCCTTCGTCATGTCTTGGAAAACGGGAATGGAAGGCCGCTTGGCGCGGCCTTTGAATGGCGTCAGGCAGCCGCCTTGAGCGCGGCCTTCTGGGTCGTGAAGGCCCAGTCGAGCCATGGCATCAGCCGCTCGAGATCGACCGCCTCGACGGTCGCCCCGGCCCAGATGCGCAGTCCGGGAGGCGCGTCGCGATAATGGCCGATGTCGTAGGCGACACCTTCCTTGTCGAGCAGCGATACCATGCTCTTGGCGAACGCGGCCTGCGCGTCCTTGTCCAGGGCGACGATATCGGGGTCGACGATGGACAGGCACACCGAGGTGTTGGAGCGCGTTGCCGGCTCGACGGCCAGATGGCCGAGCCAGGGGCTCTTTTCGACAAAGGCGTCGATCACCGCGAAATTGGCATCGGCCCGCTGCACGAGCCCATCGAGCCCGCCGACGGAGACAGCCCATTCGAGCGCGTCGATATAGTCTTCGACGCAAAGCATCGACGGCGTGTTGATGGTCTCGCCCTTGAAGATGCCTTCGATCAACTTGCCGCCCTTGGTGAGCCGGAAGATCTTCGGCAGCGGCCATGCCGGCGTATAGCTTTCCAGCCGCTCGACGGCGCGCGGGCTGAGGATCAGCATGCCGTGCGCGGCTTCGCCGCCCAGCACCTTCTGCCAGGAGAAGGTCACCACATCGAGCTTCGAGAAGTCGAGCGGCTGGGCAAAGGCGGCCGAGGTGGCATCGCAGATCGTCAGGCCCTCGCGGTTGGCGGGGATGAAGTCCGCATTCGGCACGCGCACGCCGGACGTCGTTCCGTTCCAGGTAAAGACCACGTCACGGGAGAAGTCGATCTGGTCGAGATCGGGCAGTTCGCCGTAGCCAGCCTCGATCTTGCGGGCGTCGGCGAGCTTGAGCTGCTTGACCACGTCGGTCACCCAGCCGGAGCCGAACGATTCCCAGGCGACCATGTCGACGCCGCGCTCGCCGAGCAGCGACCAGAGCGCCATTTCGACGGCGCCCGTGTCGGAAGCCGGCACGATGCCGATGCGCCAGTCGGCCGGCACACGCAGAACGTCGCGGGTGAGTTCGATGGCCCGTTCGAGCCTCGCCTTGCCGATCTTGGCGCGATGCGACCGTCCAAGCGGCGCGTCGGCGAGTGCTTCAAGCGTCCAGCCAGGGCGCTTGGTGCAGGGTCCGGAAGAAAAATTGGGATTAGCCGGACGCACGTCCGGCTTGGCAAATGTCGTCATTGTGGTTCTACCCTTTCAGATAGCACGCCCCTCGTTGGGGAGGGGTGGCCCACGGACGGCATTAGCGGAAGCGCCGGAGATCCGCAAGAGCCTTTCAGCCTTTGCCTACAGAATGGAAGCCACCGGCCCTAGCTGTAGTTGCTAGGCATCGCGCCTTGGATTCCACCAGGTATCGCAGGTCCCAAAAATGTGTGACAGCGTGATGATTTACAAATTGAAGTGCATGCGGCAGGACGGCTTGACCGTTTGCACCGTTGGGACCATCGATACCGCCTATGGGCTAATCCGATCTCCTTGAACATCGGCAGAATTCGTCAGGAGTAAAAATTTGGCAGCGAAGCACGTCTTCATTGGCGGCACGTCCTTTACCGGCAGCACGCTTATTGGCCTGATTCTCGGGGCGATCCCCGGCGTCGGCAATGTCGGCGAATCCAACTGGCTGGTGCCTCGTCTTGGAGAAGCAGACGCTTCACCCAAACTTTGGAGCGGCTACGAAAGCATGGAACATTGTCGGCTGTGCGGATCTGCCTGCGAAGTCTGGACGAAAGAATTTCGTATGGATTTGCAGCGCAATCCGGTCGATTGGTTCGAACGTTTAGCCGCGCGTCTTGGAACGAATGTGCTCGTGTCCTCCGAGAAAGAAACACCGCTGGTCAACGCGCTGGACCCTCAAAAACGCTATTCCGCGTTGATCCTGTTTCGCGAACCGGGCCAGTTCTGGTCGTCAATCCGCAAAAGGCCCTGGCGGCAGGATACGATCCAGCAGGCAACTCGTCGCTGGACAGCGGCCTACAGCGAGTTTCTTGAAGACACCTACCGTCCCGAAGGCGGCAAGATTTTCATGAACGTCGACGCATTCCAGACACAACCGGCGCACCGGCTTCGCGTACTCTTGGAACTTCTGGGAATCGAGGCGGATGTTGAATCCGTTTTGCGGTACTGGGAATCGCAGCAGCACTATGTAGGCGGTAATTTCAACGTCTATCGGGAGCTGGAGAACAAGGGCGCCGCCTCGCTCGCTCTCAGGCCACCGGAAGCGCTATCGCTTGCAGCGAAGGAACACGACTTCATACAAAACCACCAAGCCGCTGAAATCTATCAACGACTTCTAAATCAGACACCAGGTCTTTCGGAACCTGTCGCGGCAGCCCCGATCTGACATCCCCGGCATAAGCCTCCAAAACGCAAAACGGCGGGCCGAAGCCCGCCGCGGTTGCCTGAGATGAGCGGCTCACTACCAGAGATCGTAGCGCAAGCCAACCTTGATCTGGTGCTGCTTGACGCCTTCCGCAATCGTGAAGGTGTCGGTGTCGAGATATTCCATCCCCGGCGTGTGCAGGAACTGGTATCCGACATCGATGGAGGCGTTCTGAGAAACCTTGTAGCTGGCGCCGGCCATCAGCGCATAGGCGAAGTTGGTTTGCCTGTCCGACCATTCGTCGAAGACGCCGAGCGTCGGCGAATCAATGCTCACGTGATGCTTCGAGTAGGTCGCGCCAACGCCGGCGCCGACATAGGGCGTCACGCCCATCACGGTCGCGATGTCCCAATAGCCATTCACGAGACCGCTCCAGGCCGTGTGGGATGCTTCGCCGAAATCGAAGCCGTCATCGTAGCGGTAGCGATCACTGCCGAGATAGGCCAGCGTCGCATCAACGCGAAAATTGTCGGACAGATGATAGCCGACACCGAAGCCGCCGCCGAAACGCCTGTTTGACGTTTCTTCACCGAGCAGTTCGAAGTCGTAGACCGGATCGCCCACATTGTAGCTGACGTCGCCGCGCAGATACCAACCCGAACCGATTTCGACGGGCACCCATTCCGGCGCCTGCTCGATGACGATCGGCGGATCGTAGTCGGCGGCAAGAGCCTGCGCGGCCGGAAGCACGGCAAATGCGGCGCAGGTGGCGATGAGGCGTTTTCTGATGCTCATGAATCACACTCCACAGGGCGCGGCCCCCGCTGCGGCCGCTGGTGTCGTCATGAGCATTCTTAACCATCTTGGTTAAGCCACGGTTAAGGATAACAGAGAGTTAGCGCGGGTTGGCCGAAAACTGCGACAAAAGAAAAAGCCCGGCGGAACCGGGCTTTTTCGTTGGTCTGGCTTGCTCGAATTCTAGTTGAGCGCGTAGCGCACGCCGAGCTTGAAGTCGTGCGAGGTGATGTCGCGGAAGTGCATCGGGTTGTCGATCAGGTTCTGCCCGTCATAGGTGACGATATCGCCCGTCTGTCCGTCACCCAGATTGACGAAGCTGTAGCCGAGATCGATGGTCATGCGGTCGGTGGCCTTGAAGCCGACGCCTGCATGCAGGGCCCAGGCGAAGTTCCACTTCGAAGCCGCGTCGGCATAAGCGAGCGTCGGCGCACCGGACGGGTCGATGCCGGCATCGCGGAACGAATGAATGGTGACGCGGCTGGCACCGACGCCGGCGCCGACATAGGGCACGAAGCCGCCGAAATCGCCGAGATCGGCATAGGCGTTGGCCATCAGCAGCCATTCCGACTTCTTGCCGGTGTAGTTATTGAAGCGGTTGTTGCCGGCATCGTCGACCCAGGTATCAAGCCCATGGAAGCCGACCTCACCACGATACTCGACGATGCCGTCGAGACGCAGATAGTCGTTGATCTGGTAACCCGCGCCGACACCGAAGGTCGGGCCGGATTCGAAATTCTTGTCGACGACCATGAAATTGTTCTCTGGCCCCATATCGTCGAACAACACGTTGTAAAGGCTTTTGACACGCTGGTTCGACATGCCGAGATGACCGCGCAGGTACCAGCCGCCATAGACGGGAACGGGCTCCGGCTCGTATTCGATAATCGGCGGCTCGTAGAGATCCGCGGCTGCGGCCGGCATGACTGCGGTGGCCAGCAATGCGGCTCCCGCCGCGACAGGCATAAGGTATTTCAGCATGAGGTCCGCCCTCCAGGATTCGGCAACGACAGACGCGCGCAGCGTCGGCTAAGTCGAGACGGATAATGCAGGGTAAAGGTTAAGTGCTGATTAACCCTGACGATTAACTACGTTCAGGCTAATCTCGAGCGCCGGATAAGAAAAAGGCCCGCTCGCGCGGGCCTTGATACCTTGAGATATTGCACCGGGAATCAGGCGGCGCTCTTGACGTCGGCAATGACGCCGATGATGTCGTCCACAACCTGCTCCACCAGGACCTTGTCGTCGGCCTCCGCCATAACGCGGATCAGAGGTTCCGTGCCGGATGGCCGGATCACCAGCCTGCCCTTTTCACCCAGGCGCGCGCGGGCGTCGTCGATGGCGGCCTTGACCGACTTGTCCTCGAGCGGAGCACTACCGCCGCTGAAGCGGACGTTCTTGAGCACCTGCGGCACCGGCTCGAATTTGCGGCAGACCTCGCTCACCGGCTTGTCGGCGCGCTTGATGCAGGCCAGCACCTGCAACGCTGATACCAGCCCGTCGCCGGTCGTCGAGAAGTCGGACAGCACGACATGGCCGGACTGCTCGCCACCGACATTGAAGCCGTGCGCGCGCATATGCTCGACCACATACCGATCGCCGACCTTCGTGCGGTGAAGCGAAAGGCCGAGATCGTCCATGTAACGCTCGAGGCCGAGATTGGACATCACGGTCGTCACCAGGCCACCGCCGGCCAGACGTCCGTTACGGTGCCAGCTTTCGGCAATCATGGCCATGAGCTGGTCGCCATCGACGATGGCGCCCGTCTCGTCGACGATCACCACCCGATCGGCATCGCCGTCGAGCGCGATGCCGATATCGGCGCGCACCTCGTGAACCTTCTTCGACAGGCCCAGCGGATGGGTCGAGCCACAATCCTCGTTGATGTTGAGGCCATTCGGCTCGTCGTTGATCGCGATGACCTCCGCGCCGAGTTCCCAGAGGGCGGCCGGTGCGACCTTGTAGCCGGCGCCGTTGGCGCAATCGACAACGATGCGCAGGCCCGACAGCGACATCGACCGCGGCAGCGTCCGCTTGGCGAACTCGATATAGCGATCATGCACGCCGTCGACGCGCTTGGCGCGACCCAGCGCATCCGCGTCGGCAAGTGCGATGTCGACGTCACGATCCAGAAGCTGCTCAATGCGCGTTTCGATCTCGTCGGAAAGCTTGTAGCCGTCGGGTCCGAACAGCTTGATGCCGTTGTCGTAATAAGGGTTATGCGAAGCCGAGATCATCACGCCGATGTCGGCGCGCAGCGAGCGCACCAGCATTGCAACGCCGGGCGTCGGTATCGGGCCGAGCAGGAACACATCCATGCCCGCCGCGCAGAAACCGGCAACCATCGCGTTTTCGATCATGTAGCCGGAAAGGCGCGTGTCCTTGCCCAGGACAACCCGGTGACGATGGCTTCCACGCTGGAACGACATACCGACGGCCATGCCGACACGCATTGCCACCTCGGCGGTCATCGGAAGCCTGTTTGCACGCCCCCGGATCCCGTCGGTTCCGAAATACTGTCTGGTCATTCTTGCTCTAGAGTCCCCACTCTTACTTACGCCCGAATAAGGTCTGCCACGAGAATTCACTGCGTAGGTATCACAATATATTAGTAACGGTTACGAAATGCTGTCCGCGTGGTAAACCCGTGCAAATGCGGTATCCACACGCCAACCACCGGCCAGCATCCCCCGTTTGGTTAGCTTGGGGGCGATCTGATGCTCCTGAAATGTGGCAGCGCAGGGGCGATTTTGAAAGACGGTATCTCTGCCCGACGGCGAAGCCGCTGTTGCACGAAGACGTCAGCGCAGGCTGGAAACCCACTCCCGAAGCAGCGCGGCGGCGGTGGCATCCTCACGCGCACGGCCAAGTTCCGGCATCATGATCCCCGGCTCCGTGCTCTCCACCCGAAAGTTGAGAATGGAGCCGTCCGGATCTCCAGGCGCTATGTCAAAAAGCCTGCCGCCGGAACCGCGCCCGGCCGCAACCGGCCGCTTGTTGATGCCAAGCGCCGGCCCCGGAGCCTCGTCCCAGGTCAGATAGAGCCCCGAATTACTCGCCGGGCCATCACGCCGATGGCAATGAGCACAATTTACGTCGAGCCATGCCCTGGCGCGAGCGTCGAGGGCTGCACCCTCGTCGCGCCAGTCGGGCACGGCCTCGATCGCAGAGACATCCTCCGGAAGCCCTTCCAGCAGGCCGGTATCTCGCCAGTGTTCGAGCTGGTTCGTCGTCTCGTCGTCATACGAGAGCTCGAAGTTCAGATTTCGCGCCTTCGGTCCCAGCGGCACGATCTCGCCCGCAAGCTGGTGGCAGCCCTTGCACTGGTTCTTGTTGGGCACGGAATAGGTGAAGGAAACAGGCTCGCCGCCCTCACCGGTGATTGCGATATCGACCTTTGCGCCGGCGATCTTGAGCTCGGCGTCGCTCTGTTCCTCGTTCCACAGATAGGCCCAGCTCTGCCAACCATCTTCGTGCCGCAGCATCACCCGCGTTTCTATAAGCCGGACTTTTTCATCAGGGCTGCGGAAGTCGGCTGGAAAGGCAAAGCTCTTGATCAATGCCGACCCGACCGGAAATGCGAACGCCTCGTCGGCAACATAGCTCGCGGCCTTGCCTTCCTGCACGTAGACGAAGCGAAACTTCAGCGCGCCGTCTGAAAACAGCGCGGTGTGCGGCTCGAACGGCACGACGCCCTCGGCAGGTGCCTGCGCACGTGCGTCCTCAAAGAACCCGAACTCCGACAGTAGCCTCGGCGGTTTGTCGGCCATGATGGCCGCATTGGAAGGGGCGGCAACGACGCCACTGCAAAGGGCGAGCAACGCGACCGTGGTTCCGCCCAGCCGCCTCGCGGCAAGGCGCAAGTGCCCCAATTTGCTCAAACCCCCTCGTCCTGCGGCAAGGTCACTGGCTCCATTTCAGGAAGCGATCCCTTGTAGCCCGCGATGTCGGTGTCCGGCCACCAGCCCCACGGCAATAGCATCTGCGAGATCATCTTCAGATTGGCGAAGGTCGTCCCGTCCGCCTCATCGATATATATTCGATCTTCCGCCGACACCCACGAGAAATACTCGGGAATGCGTGTGACCCCGTCCCAGACAATATCCGGAACCGGCGTCCCGGAGACGTCGGAGATGATCTTGCCGACCTCGCCATCCGGCTCACCGCCACCCTCGCCATAGGTATTGCCGTGCACGTAGACGCCCCGCGGCACGAACATGTAGGCGTCATCCTCATAGTCGTTCGGGTAAGCGGCGATCAGCACGTGGGTCGTGCCGTTGCGGTCGAAGCGGTTGCCGAAGACGTGAACATTGCGATTGGCCATGACCATCACGCCCATGCCCTTGGGCACGATGCCGACGATGTTGCCCTCCGGCGCGAAATTGGGGGTGTCGTTGTCCATCACGTCGTTGTCGAAGACGCGGATGTCGTGCCCGCCCTGCACGGGCAGGTTCGGCAGGTCGAAAATGAGGATGCCGCCGGTGTTGTGGCGCGCGGTGTTCCCGTGAACGTCGGCCCGGTAGGAGTTCTCGATCTCGATGCCCGCTACATTGTATTCGGCAAGCGAATTGCGAACGATGATGTCCTCGCTCTGCCCCACATAGATGCCGGCATCGGATGCGCCACGCACAGTCACGCCCTCGATCAGGACATTGCTTGAGGAAACCGGGTACACCCCATAGGCCCCGTTTTCCGGTTTGGCTCCGCCGGTCCATTCGACACGCAGGTTGCGGAAGGTGATCTGATCGGAACCTTTCGACTTGACGCCGTCGCCCTTGGTATCCTCGACCGCGAAGTCTTCAAGAACCACTCGGTTCGAGGTCACCAGCAGCCCCTCGCCAGCGCCGGCCTGCCCCTTGAACGACAGTACCGTTCGGTCTGCGCCCTCGCCGCGCACAGTTACCTCGTCGACGTCGAGCGACAGGCCGTCGACCAGATCGTAGCGACCGGCCGCGATCGTCACGGTATCGCCCGGTTCTGCCAGAATAAGGGTTTCGATCAATCGTTCGTTGGCGTCGGGGCCAGGCTCCACTCGGTGTTCTGCAGCCAATGCCGGAAGCACAAGACAGGAAACTATGGCAGTCGCCGCCAAAGACCCTTTGACAAATCGCATGGCACATCCTCCCCTTTACCATCACGATGATCACACTATTGCATGAAGTCAATAAAGATGAAACGATTTCATATATGAAGGAAGACACTGCTCCCAAGGGCGCACGCCCACGACAGCAACGGGCGATCGAGACACGCGCCAGCCTGCTTGCGGCCGTGGAAACCATTGTCGCGGAAGAAGGCACCCAGGCGGTAACGACCACGCGGGTAGCCAGCGACACGGGTGTCGCCGTGGGCACGATCTACCGTTATTTCGCCGACCGGGACGCAATGCTGCTGGCAGCCTACGATACGACTGTCGCGCGCCTTATCGACACCTGCCACGCGGCGCTGGAAAACCTGCCGGATGAAACACCGGTAGAAGCCGCCGCGCAGCACCTGCTCGGTGTCTATCTGGAAGCAGCGGAAGCCACGCCCGCCCATGCCGGCCTGCTGGCGACCATGCGTCTGCTGCGCCCGATCGAGGTCGATCGCAGTTCCACCGGCGACCGTGTCATCACCGATCTCGTTGCTCCGTTCTTCGAGCGCTTCACGCGCGAAGCGAATGTGAATCCGCTGCAACTGCAGCTCTTGGGCGCGGCTCTCGGCACGATGGTGGACCTCTACCTCGTGGCGCCCACACAAGCCGATCGCGCGCTGGTACGCGCCGAGACGGAGGCGTTTCTGCTTTTCATGGTCGAGCGTATCGTCAAGGAAAGCTAGTTCGAACGCGCCCTGTTCAATCGGGCCGCGTTGTTCTATGCCCCATTCCAACCAAGATCGCCCGCCATTGAGGCGCAATCGCAGGTATCCGATGAATCCGACAAAAGCGCCCTCGCGTTGCCGTATCGTGCTTATTGCTCCGCCCGACGCGGAGCCCGGCCGGCTCGTCGCTGCCCTTGAAGGCGGTGACGTCGCATCCTTGATCTTGCCCGCCTGGAAGATGGATGACGATGCTTTCCAGGGTTATGCCGAAAGCGTAGTGCCCGCCGCACAGGAACACGGCGTTGCCGTGGTGATCGGCGAAAGCAGCCGTGTCGCCATGCGAACCGGCGCCGATGGCCTGCACATCGAGACCGGCCGCCGCGAGCTTGAGGAAATCATTGCCAAGCATCAGGCAAAACTGATGATCGGCACTGGCGGCGCGACAAACCGCGACGACGCGCTTGAGCTTGGCGAGGCGCGACCCGATTACCTCTTTTTCGGCCGGTTCGGCTATGACAACAAACCGCAGCCTCATCCACGCAACCTGAAGCTCGGCCAGTGGTGGGCCGAAATGGTGCAGGTTCCCTGCATTGTCGCGGCCGGATCGGAGATGGAAAGCGCGTTGACCGTGGCCGCAACCGGTGTCGAATTCGTGGCCTTGTCCGAGGCAATCTTTTCCGGCGGTCGCGACCCCGCCGAAAGCGTTGCTGCGGTGAATGCCGCACTGGATGCCGAGGCTCCAGGGTTGGAGGATTGAGTGATGTCTAGGCCGGCTTTCGTTCTGATTGCGGGTCTCTTGATGGCCACGCCCGTGCTGGCCGAAACCAGTGGCCCCGACGGCGGCAGGGTCACCGCGCCCGTTCCGGATGCCGTCGATCCCGAACGCTTTTCCGAACGGCCCGCCGATGTCGCTTATGGCGCGTTCCAGCGGGGCCTCTACAAGACCGCGCTCAATCTGGCGACACCGCTCGCGCTCGAAGGCAACCCGGCGGCGCAGACCCTCGTCGCCGAGATTTACTCGCGCGGACTGGGCGTGCGGCAGGATGTCGTGACCGCGATGGAGTGGTACGGGAAGGCGGCGGACCAGAAGGTGCCCGAAGCGGTCTTCCAGCTTGCCATGATCCTGCTCGACGGCGGCCCGGAAATCGGCGATCCGGATCGTGCCTACACCCTGCTTGAGGACGCCGCCGATGCAGGCAACAGGCTGGCGCAGTTCAATTTTGCGCAGATGACCACCAGCCGGGATCAGTCTCCCGAAGGCATGAAAAAGGCCGTCACATATTATGAGAAGGCCGCCGAGGCAGGCCTTGCCGATGCCCAGTATGCCATGGCCCAGATTTACGAACAGGGCTTCGGCGGCAAGCCGGTCGACATGGACGAGGCGCGGCGCTGGCTGGAACTGGCTGCAGCGCAGAATTTCGACACGGCGCAGATCCAGCTCGGGACCTGGCTGGTGGAAGGTGTCGGCGGCGAGCGCGACCAGGAAGCGGGTTTCTCCTGGCTTCTGCGGGCGGCGCGGGCTGGAAATCCGGCAGCACAGAACAGGATCGCCAAGCTATACCGCGCCGGCATCGGCGTCGAGCCAGACAGGGTGACGGCTGCGGCGTGGTATCTGCGCGCGCGGCGTGCGGGCCTGGTCGATGCGATCATGGAAGACCAGCTTCATGGTCTTACGGACGACGAGATGCAGCTCGCCAGCCGGCGGGCGGCCGTCCTCTGACGCGCGCTCCAGCGAAAGCCGACGCCCGCTCTCTTGCCTCTCCGGCCTTTTTGTGGTCTTGGAGCCCCGATACGCGCGCCCCTTGCGGCGCGGCACAGACAAATTCCGGAACCACACAATGGCTAAGATCAACGGCAACGAAATCCGTCCCGGCAACGTCATCGAGCACGATGGCGGCCTGTGGGTGGCGGTCAAGACCAACGCGGTGAAGCCCGGCAAGGGCGGCGCCTACAACCAGGTCGAACTGAAGAACCTCATCAACGGCACCAAGCTCAACGAGCGCTTCCGCGCTGCGGAAACCGTCGAAAAGGTACGCCTCGAGCAGAAAGACTTCACCTTCCTCTACGAACAGGGCGAAGCGCTGGTGTTCATGGACGACGAGAGCTACGAGCAGCTCGAGCTCGACAAGGAGTTCGTCGGCGAGCGCGCGGCATTCCTGCAGGACGGCATGAAGGTGACCGTCGAACTTCATGAGGAGCGCCCGATCGGCATCTCTCTGCCGGACCAGGTGACGCTGACCATCACAGAGGCCGACCCGGTGGTGAAGGGCCAGACGGCCGCATCGTCCTACAAGCCGGCAGTGCTGGAAAACGGCATCCGCGTCATGGTCCCGCCCTTCATCTCTTCGGGCGAGAAGATCATCGTCGACACCAACGAGATCACCTACATCAGCCGCGCCTGAGCGGTTGAAACCTGAACTTCGGAGACCGTGAATGGCGCGTTCGGCGATCATAAACGTCATGGTACAGGCTGCCATGAAGGCCGGCCGCTCGCTCGCGCGCGACTTCGGCGAAGTGCAGAACCTTCAGGTCTCGCTCAAGGGGCCTGGTGACTATGTGAGCCAGGCCGACCGCAAGGCCGAGGAGATCATCCACGCCGAGCTTGCCAAGGCCCGGCCCGGCTATGCCTTCCTGATGGAGGAACGCGGCGCGGTCGAAGGCGACGACGACCAGCATCGCTGGATCGTCGACCCGCTCGACGGCACCACGAACTTCCTGCACGGCATTCCGATCTTTTCGATCTCCATCGCGCTGGAGCGCCAGGGCCAGATCGTCGCCGGCGTCATCTACAATCCGGCCATGGACGAGCTCTACACCGCCGAGCGCGGCGGCGGCGCGTTCATGAACGATCGCCGGCTGCGTGTTGCGGCGCGCACCAAGCTGTCCGACGCAGTGGTCGGCACCGGCATCCCCCATCTCGGCCGGGGTCACCACGGGCGCGCGCTCGTCGAATTGAAGAACGTAATGGGCGAGACGGCCGGCATTCGCCGTCTGGGTTCGGCCGCACTCGATCTCGCCTATGTCGCGGCAGGGCGCATGGACGGCTTCTGGGAGAACTGGCTGTCGCCCTGGGACCTCGCGGCCGGCATCCTGATGGTGCGGGAGGCCGGCGGCTTCTGCTCCGACCGCGACGGCGGACAGGCGATGTTCGATAGCGGAACCATCGTTGCCGGCAACGAGGCGATCCACAAGGCGCTGCTGAAGACCATCCAGCAGAAGAGCTGACCGACCAGGAGCGGGGGAACGGCGGAATGGCGGCGCACGACACAACAACGTCGCCCCACGCCGTTCTCGACTGGCGCCCGCTCGATCGTTTCGGCTGGGATGAAATCGCCGATGCCTTCAGGCTCTGCTACGAAGGCTACCTCATCCCCATCCGCATGACCGCGCCGCAGATGGCAGCGCGTTTCGCGGCCGAAGATCTCGACATGCAGGCAAGCGGCATCGCGCTCGTCGATGGTAAGGTCGCGGCTATCGGCATGATCGCCCGGCGCGGTCGTCTGTCGCGTCTGGCCGCCTTCGGCGTCAGCACCGGCTTTCGCGGCAAGGGCGTGGCCTCACAGGTTCTGGACAGGCTCGTGCACGAGAGCACGGCGCGTAGCGATGCCCGCATGGAACTTGAGGTGTTCGAGCATAACCACCCGGCGGTGAAGCTCTATGAACGCTTTGGTTTCGCTCGGGTCGACAGGCTCGTCGGCTTCGAGAAAGCTGCACCAAATGCACCCCGGAACGCCGCCGCCCCGGAACTTTCCTCGCCCGACATTCTTGTAAGACTGATGTGTGAGGAAGGCGTCGAAGATCTGCCCTGGCAATTGCAACCTGCCACATTGGCCCGGTCCGCGGCGCCATGGCAGGTGATCTGCGACGGTGAGGCCCTCGCCCTCGTCGACCTCACACGGGACGCTGCAATCGAGATCAGGATGATCTACGTCTCTCCCGCGTCGAGACGCAAAGGGGGCGCTCGCACACTCGTCTCCATGCTGGAAGGACTTGCCGGTGAACGGCCGATCCGCGCCCCGCAGCTCATTCCCTCACGGTATCAGCCATTCGCCGAGGCGCTCGGTTTCACGCCGCTGGAGCGTTGCCAGTTCAGGATGGCACGCTGATGCACGACGCACACCACACGTCGCATTTCAATTTAGTCATAATTCCGTTTAGAGTCGCCATCACTTTGATGCCGAAATCGATTTAGAGGCGCGCCAATGGCATTTCTCAGAACCTTGGGAGCTGACGACGGTCTCAGCGACGGCGCGGAATACGATCCGCGCAACCTGTCGAGCCCCCAGGTCTTCCTGCTGTCGATGCTGATATTCCTGGCCATCGTCGGCTTCGTGGCCGCTATCCTCTATCGCCAGATTTCGACCGCCTTCCAGACCAATCCCGGCCTCAACGGGCTGATCCTCGGCGTGCTGGTGGTCGGCATCCTGCTCATCTTCGGACAGGTGTTCCGGCTTCTGCGCGAGGTCCGCTGGGTCAATTCGTTCCGCGCCGGCACGCAGGCGCGCGACCCGGTACTGCTCGCGCCAATGAAGGCCCTTCTCGGCCGTTCGTCCACTATGACGTTGTCGACCAGCTCTATGCGGTCGATTCTCGACTCCATCGCCACGCGCCTCGACGAAAGCCGTGACATCTCGCGATACCTGACGGGCCTGCTGATCTTCCTGGGCCTGCTGGGCACGTTCTGGGGCCTGTTGCAGACCATCGGCGCGATCGGCAACACGATTCAGACGCTCGACCCCGGTTCGGGCGACGTCAACGACGTGCTCGATACGCTGAAGGCCGGGCTGTCGGCGCCGCTTTCCGGTATGGGCACCGCATTCTCGTCCTCGCTGTTCGGCCTTGCCGGCTCGCTGGTGCTGGGCTTTCTCGACCTTCAGGCCGGCCGCGCCCAGACGCGTTTCTACACCGAGCTGGAAAACTGGCTGTCGTCGGTCACGGATGTCGGCTCGGACTTTGCGGTCGGCACCGATGCGGCAAACACCTCGGAAGAGCTGAAGGCACTGTCGGAGCGCCTGCGCACCATGCAGGAAGGCGACGGCACATCTAATCCGCGCATTGCGGCCTCCATGGCCAGCTTGGCCGATGGCATAAGCGGTCTCGTCAAGAACATGCGTTCCGAGCAGCAGTTGATGCGCGACTGGGTGGAGGCTCAGGCCAACGAGCAGAAGGCCATGCGCGTCACCCTGGATAAACTTACCGACGCCATCCGCAAGCAGGAGAAGAGCTGAGATGGCGCTGGCGCGCAGGCGCAACAACCGCAGCATCGATTACTGGCCGGGCTTCGTCGATGCCCTGTCATCGCTGCTGCTTGCCATCATGTTCCTGCTGTCGGTCTTCGTGCTGGCGCAGTTTCTGCTCAGCCAGGAGATCACCGGCCGGGATGCGGTACTCACCCGGCTGAACTCGCAGATCAACGAACTGACCCAGCTTCTGGCGCTCGAGCAGTCGAATTCGCAGGATCTCGAGGACATGCTGTCCAACATGCGAGCCTCTCTGTCGCAAGCCGAGAGCGAGCGGTCGCGCCTCGAACAACTGCTGGCAGCCGGGGCCGGTGCGGGAGCCGAGGCCGAGCAGCGTGCATCGCAGCTTTCGGGCGAACTCGACGAGGAACGACAGCTCAGCCAGCGCGCACTTAGCCAGGTCGAACTGCTGAACCAGCAGATCGCCGCATTGCGCAGCCAGATCGGCGCGCTTGAGGCCGCACTGGAGGTCTCGGAAGCGCGTGATCGCGAATCCAACACCAAGATCGCTGACCTTGGCCGGAGGCTCAACGTGGCGTTGGCCCAGCGCGTTCAGGAACTGAACCGCTATCGCTCCGACTTCTTCGGCCGTCTGCGTGAAATCCTGTCCGACCGCGAGGGCATCCGCGTCGTCGGTGACCGCTTCGTCTTCCAGTCCGAGGTGTTGTTCCCCTCCGGTTCGGAAGTGATCAACGACGCGGGCCGCGAGGAGATGGCGAAGCTGGCGGAAGCAATCCTCGAACTGCAGCGCGAGATCCCGCCGGAAATCAACTGGGTACTGCGCGTCGACGGCCACACCGACAACATCCCGCTATCGGGCACGGGCCGCTATCGCGACAACTGGGAGCTCTCAAGCGCCCGCGCCACGTCCGTGGTCAAGTTCCTGATCGAGAACGGCGTGCCGCCCGAACGACTGGTCGCAGCCGGCTTCGGCGAATTCCAGCCGCTCGACCCGGCCGACACGCAGGAAGCGCGCGACCGCAATCGCCGTATCGAGCTGAAGCTGACCGAGCGCTAGATGCCGATCCACAATGCCAGAAGGGCCAGCGCTGCGGGCACCGCCTGCACGTAGAGTATCCTCATGCTGGCGGTCGCAGCGCCGTAGAGCCCCGCGACCAGCACGCAAAGCAGGAAGAATACCTTCACCCCGAATCCCGCCTCGCCGAGCCAGAGCCCCCAGGCCAGCCCCGCAACGAGAAAGCCGTTGTAGAGCCCCTGGTTCGCGGCAAGCACCTTTGTCGATGCGGAGAACTCCGGGGTCGTGCCGAAGGCGGCACGGCCGCGCGGCGTGTCCCACAACACCATTTCCAGCACGACGATATAGACGTGGATCAGGGCGACCAGCCCGATGAGGATGGTGGCGATCATGGCGGTTCCCTCGCTGCCTCGACACCGCTGTTTCAGCACCGATCCTGTCCCGCGCGCAAGCGGTTTGCTGCATTGGCCGTCTAGGCTCAGGCGAACCGCTTCGCTCCCGCCACGCACAGGACGACGAGAGCGGTGACCGCGATCATGCTCCATGCGACCGGCTCGCCGAGCAGCAGTCCCGCCAGCGCGAGCCCGAAGAACGGTTGCAGCAACTGCAGTTGCCCGACGCCGGAAATGCCACCCAGCGCCAGCCCGCGATACCAGAACACGAAGCCGACCAGCATGCTGAACACCGACACGTAGGCCAGCCCGATCCATGCCGGCATCTGCACATCGGCAAGCGTATCCGGCAACGTTGCCAGCGCAAGGACGGCCATCAACGGCAAAGACAGCAGCAGGGCCCAGGAGATGACCTGCCAGCCACCCAAGCGGCGAGACAGGGTGGCGCCATCGGCGTAACCCAGCCCGCAAAGCAGGATGGCCCCGATCATAAGCAGGTCGCCCGTCAGCGAGCCGTTTCCGCTCTCGCTCAAGGCGAAGCCCGCCACTAAAGCGCTGCCGGCAATCGAAAACAGCCAGAAAGCGGGCTTCGGTCGCTCACCACCCCGCAGCACGCCGAATGTTGCCGTGCATAGCGGCAGCAGGCCGATAAAGACGATCGAGCGCGCCGCGCTGATGTGTTGCAGAGCAAGTGCCGTCAACAGGGGGAAGCCAACCACGACGCCGAGCGCGACGACGGCAAGAGAGCCCAGATCGCTTCGCGCCGGCCGCTTCTGCCGCAAAGCGATGAGCAGCCCCAGCCCCAGCAACGCGGCGATGACCGCGCGCGCCGACGTGAGGAAAAGTGGCGAGAAACCGCTGATCGCAACCCGCGTAGCCGGCAGCGATCCGCTGAAGATGATCACGCCCAGAAGTCCGCTGCCCCATCCTGCCGTTTCCGCTTTCATGATGCCTCCTGCAAAGCTGGGTTCGTAGCTGGCAAGGGCTGGCACGGACAGCGACAGTACGATACAATTCGGCAAAACTGTATGGTATCGATCGACAATACAATCGAGGCATCGCATCTTGCAGGATCGTCAGACGCGTACCGAGGAAGTGATGGAGGCGATCCGCGCCAGGGTCGCACGCCGGGCGCTCGGCACCGGCGATCGCCTGCCCTCCATCCGGGCTTTCGCGGCCATCATGGCGGTATCACCGTCCACCGTTGTCGAAGCTTATGACCGGCTCGCCGCCGAGGGTCTGATCCGCGCACGGCAGGGGTCAGGTTTCTATGTCGCCAGCGCACCGCCGCCGCTCACACTGGCCGAAATCGGCCCGAGGCTCGACCGGGCGCTGGATCCGTTCTGGGTGTCCCGCCAGTCGCTTGATGCAGGCGCCGAAGTCGCCAAGCCCGGCTGCGGCTGGCTGCCCGCCGACTGGATGCCCAACGACGCGATCCGGCGCGCGCTGCGCAAGGTGGCAAGAAGCGACGAGGCCACGCTATCGGACTACGGCGCGACACGCGGCGCGCTTGCCTTGCGTCGCCTGCTCGCCCGCCAGTTCGCCGCCGAAGGTGTCGACGCCGGGCCCGACCGCATCCTGCTGACAGGTTCGGGAACGCAGGCGATCGACCTGATCTGCCGCTTTCTCGTCAGGCCGGGCGAAACCGTGCTTGTCGATGATCCCTGCTATTTCAATTTTCAGGCCTTGCTGCGCGCCCATCAGGCGACCATTGTCGGCGTCCCTTACACACCCAACGGACCGGACGTCGAGCGTTTCGCGGAAGTGGTCGCACGCCATCGGCCGCGGCTCTACATCACCAATTCCGCACTGCATAATCCCACCGGGGCGACGCCGTCACCACAGACCGCCCATCGCATCCTCACGATTGCCGCAGAACACGGCTTGACGATCGTCGAGGATGACATCTTCGCGGATTTCGAACCGAAGCCTTCGGCCCGTCTCGCTGCACTCGACGGCTTGTCCTCGGTGATTCGAATCGGCAGCTTCTCCAAGACGCTCTCCGCATCCATTCGCTGCGGCTACATCGCCGCGCGCGCCGACTGG
This sequence comes from Aquamicrobium sp., assembly GCA_019739225.1. Lineage (GTDB taxonomy): Bacteria > Pseudomonadota > Alphaproteobacteria > Rhizobiales > Rhizobiaceae > Aerobium. The sequence continues at coordinate 923,540 of JAHHDT010000006.1, read as the reverse complement.
ATCGAGGCCTTGATCGATCTGCAGGTTGCCACCAGCTTCGGCGGCGTCAGCCCCGTTGCCGCCGAACTGGTGCTCGCAGCGCTCAGCGATGGCAGCTACCGCAAGCATCTGGACGGCCTACGCCGTCGGCTGAACGGCGCCCGGCGCGACGTCGCGGACAAGCTGGAAAGGTTGGGTATTTCTCCCTGGATGATGCCGCGTGGGGGCTTCTACCTGTGGTGCAGCCTGCCCGACGGGTGCGATTCAGCCGAGGTCGCGCGCGCCGCGCTGAATGACGACGTGGTGCTGGCCCCAGGCAATGTCTTCAGTGTCTCGCAAAACGCCTCCCGTTACATGCGCTTCAACGTGGCTCAAATGGGCGAGCCGCGAATCTTCGAAGTGCTGGAGCGGGCGCTGGCCGCCACCCCTGACTAGGCACCAGCGCTTTGCTGGCTCTTGCAAGCAGCCATGCCTTCGTGTCCCCTGCCCCACCACCGCAATTGGGAAATCCGCATGTCCTTCCAGAAACTCGACGAACTCGGCCACCGGCTCGAAGCTCTCGGCCACGCCCTTGCCATCCTCGGCGCCGACGAGGCCACCCAGATGGCGGTCGGCGGTGGCGAGGCGCGCGCCGAGGCGATGGCCACGCTGGCCGGCATGCACCATCGCATGGCGACGGCGCCGGAAATCGCCGACTGGATCGACGCGGCCCAAGACGAGGCGCTCAACGCGGATCAGGCAGCCGCACTGCGCGAATTCAGGCGCCAGCACCTGAACCTGACCTGCCTGCCGCCGGAGTTTGTCGAGCGTCAGATGCGCACCCGCATGCGCTGCGAGCAGCTCTGGCGCGACCTGCGTGCCCGCAACGACTGGGCCGGCTTCCAGCCGGCACTCGAAGGCGTGGTCGAACTCGTGCGCGAGGAAGCGCAAATGCGTGCCGAAGCGCTGGAGCTCGACCCCTACGATGCGCTGATGGAACAATTCGACCCGGGCAACCGCGTCGCCGACGTCGGGCCGGTTCTGGAAGAGCTGAAGACGTTTCTCGTCGATTTTGTGCCGCGCGCGCTCGACGTGCAGGAACAGCGGCTGGCCAAGCGCCCGCTGAAAGCGCTTTCCGGCACCTACCCCGTCGACAGACAGCGCGAACTGGGCCTCGCATTGATGGCGGCAGTCGGCTTCGACATCACGCATGGCAGTCTTTCTGTTTCGCACCACCCGTTCTGCGGCGGCGTGCCCACGGACGTGCGCATCACCACGCGCTATCGCACGACCGAGTTTCTGTCTGCGCTGATGGGCGTGCTGCACGAGACGGGCCATGCGCTCTACGAACAGGGCCTGCCGCGCGAGTGGGCGCACTGGCCGCTTGGCAAGGCGCGCGGCATGGCGATCCACGAAAGCCAGAGCCTGTTCGTGGAAAAGCAGATCGGCCGCAATCCCGCCTTCTGGACCTGGGCGTTGCCGATGGTTGAGCGCCATCTCGGCGAGGATTGGTCGCTGGACGACATCCTGCCGCACGTGCACCGGGTCGAACGCGGGCTGATCCGTGTCGATGCCGACGAGGTCACCTATCCGCTGCACGTCATCCTGCGTTTCGAGCTGGAACAGGACCTGGTCGCCGGCCGCCTCGAGGTTGCGGATCTTCCCGAAGCCTGGGATGCGCGCATGCAGGCCTATTTGGGCCTTTCGACCATGGACAACCCGGCCGACGGCCCCATGCAGGATGTCCACTGGCCGTCCGGCGCCTTCGGCTATTTCCCGTCCTATACGTTGGGCGCGATGATCGCCGCGCAGCAATGGGCTGCGATAGAACGCGAGCATCCTGACGTATCGGCCGACTTTGCCGAGGGTCGCTTCGACCGCGTCAACGACTGGCGACGCGAACACATCTGGTCGCAAGGTTCACGCTGGTCGACACCCGAACTGATCGAACGCGCCACCGGAGAACCGTTGAACGCGGACCATTTCCGTCGCCATCTCGAAGCCCGATATGGCGGCTGAACAGAAAAAATCACGTTCAAAAAAATTCAACCATGCCGCGAAGTGATTGAATTTCCGAGGTTTCGTAAGCCGTCTTATCATTCCTCGCCGCATGGCCTTACGTTAGGTAAGTTTGAACCGTCCAGACGGTACACCTATTCTCCGTTGTGGCCGGAACCTGCCGGCGGCGTTTTGGGAAGGACGCTGTGACAAGGCAGGCTCAGACGGCCAAGATCTGACCGCTGGCTCCCAACAGTCGGTCAAGGAATGGACGAAAGAAAATGCGTAACCTTACTCTCAAGACCACCCTTTCCGCGCTTCTGGTTTCCGTGCCGCTGGCAGGTGCCTTCGCCGAGGACGACGCAACGCGTGGCCTCCCGAACGTGGATGCAATGTACACTTCCTCGATCTCGCTGCCGCAGACGTCTTATGCAAGGCAGCTCGATGCAGCCCTGGTTGCGGCACAGACCAACCTGCAGGCCGGTGACCGCTCGAACGCTGTCGACGCTGGCAGCGCAGCCCAGGTCCGTGCGCAGATCGACGCCGTACGGCAGGCTGCAGCCCAGGAGAAGGCCACCAGCGGTGGCGACCTGAGCGCCGCGTCCTACCAGGCGCTGTCCGGCCAGGTCCGGGGCATCCAGCAGACCATTCACGGCCTCCAGAACGGTAGCTGATCCCGTCTGACCTCCGTTGAACAGCCCAGAAGGCCGCCGTTTTCACGGCGGCCTTCTTAGTTTTGGAACCCGGCTTCATGGGCCGTTGACCATCCGGTCCAAACGACGGCACTCTTGGCGCCGGAGAACCGCGACAGAGGGAGGGGTTTCATGGCCGACGAGGCAGACGCCATCGTCATCGGCGGCGGGCTTGCCGGCCTCGTCGCAGCCGCGGAACTGGCCGATGCCGGTCGCTCGGTCGTCATCCTGGAACAGGAAGGCAGCAATGCGCTGGGCGGACAGGCCTTCTGGTCGCTCGGCGGCCTGTTCTTTGTCGACAGCCCCGAGCAGCGCCGCATGCGTATTCGCGACAGCCGCGAACTTGCCTTGCAGGACTGGATGGGTTCCGCCCAGTTCGATCGCGAGGAGGATTACTGGCCGCGCTGCACGGCGGAAGCCTATGTGGATTTTGCTGCCGGCGAGATGCGTCCCTGGCTTCACGCCATGGGCATGCGCTGGTTTCCGGTCGTCGGTTGGGCGGAACGGGGCGGTGCGCTGGCCGATGGTCACGGCAACTCCGTGCCGCGTTTCCACATTACGTGGGGCACCGGCCCCGGCGTCCTGGCGCCCTTTATCCGCCGCGTCGGCGAACACGAGCGGGCCGGCCGCATAAAGATCAGGTACCGCCACCAGGCAAGCCGTCTCGTCACCACCAATGGCACGGTCACAGGCGTCGCCGGAGAAGTGCTCGAACCATCGACCGCCGAACGCGGCCAGCGCTCCGGGCGCGGCGTGGCCGGCGCGTTCGAGCTCTCCGCCCCGAATGTCCTCATCACCTCGGGCGGGATCGGCGGCAATTTCGACCTGGTGCGTGCCAACTGGCCTGCAGATCGTCTCGGCCCGGCGCCGAGAACCATGGTCGCCGGCGTGCCACACCATGTCGACGGGCGCATGGTCGCCATCGCGCAGGAAACCGGGGCGGCGGTCATCAACGCCGACCGCATGTGGCACTACACGGAAGGTGTTTGGAACTGGGCGCCGATCTGGCCCGACCACGGCATTCGTATCCTGCCGGGGCCGTCGTCCATGTGGTTCGACGCGCTCGGCCAGCGACTTGCCGCGCCCTGCATGCCGGGCTTCGACACGCTCTCGACACTGAAACGCATTCTTTCGACCGGTTACGATTATTCCTGGTTCGTGCTCACCCAGAGCATCATAAAGAAGGAGTTCGCCCTGTCGGGGTCCGAGCAGAATCCCGACCTCACTTCCGGAAAGTGGCTGAACGTGCTGAAGACCCGCCGTGGTGCGGGCGCGCCGCCGCCGGTCGAGGCCTTCAAGAAGCACGGCGCCGACTTCATCGTCCGCGATACCCTGCCCGAGCTCGTCTCGGCGATGAACGCGATGACCGGCGAAAACCTGCTCGACCCTCAGCGTATCGCGGCACAGGTCGAGGCCCGCGATCGCGAAATCGAAAACCCGTTCTCCAAGGATGCGCAGGTAACAGCCATTCGCGGAGCACGCGCCTATCTCGGTGACAAGCTCATCCGCACGGCCAAGCCGCACCGCATCCTCGATCCCGCCCATGGCCCGCTGATCGCGGTACGCCTGCACGTCCTGACCCGCAAGACACTGGGCGGGCTCCACACCAACCTCGACGGACAGGTTCTTGACGGAGCCGGCGCCAAGGTGCCCGGCCTTTATGCGGCCGGCGAGGTGGCGGGTTTCGGCGGGGGCGGCTATCACGGCTACAACGCGCTGGAAGGCACCTTCCTCGGCGGCTGCATCTTCTCGGGCCGTAACGCGGGACGCCATGCGGCCGCCAGCGCCTGACCGAAGACCGTCATACGGAGACACCATGACCCTCACCAATCAGGACATTGCCGACCTCGTCGCTTTCCGCCACGAACTGCATCGTTTCCCGGAGATTTCAGGCGAGGAAGCCGAGACTGCCCAACGGGTCGTGGCGTTCCTGGACGACACAAGGCCGGATAAGGTGCTGACCGGTCTCGGCGGCCACGGCGTTGCCGCCGTTTACGACAGCGGCGTTCCTGGCCCCACGCTGCTCTTCCGCTCCGAGACAGACGCACTGCCGATCGAGGAAATTTCGGACGCGCCGCACCGCTCCACCGTTCCAGGCAAATCGCATATGTGCGGCCATGACGGACACAGCGCCATCCTCGCCGCCCTTGGTCGCCAATTCGGGCGCCAGCGCCCTGCACGAGGCCGGATCGTGCTGATGTTCCAGCCGGCGGAGGAAACCGGCGACGGCGCGGCCGGCGTGGTCGCCGATGCCCGCTACGAGGCGATCCGGCCGGATTTCGCCTTCTCGCTGCACAATCTGCCCGGCACGCCGCTCGGTCATGTGCGGCTCAAGCCCGGCGTCGTCAACTGCGCCTCGCGCGGCATGCGCATCGTGCTCGAAGGCAAGACGGCTCACTCCTCGATGCCCGAGACCGGCACCTCGCCGATGCTCGCTGTCAGCCGACTGATGCCCGCGCTTGCGAAACTCGGCGGCGGCAGCTTCGAGAACGACGATTTCGGCATGGTCACCGTGACCCATGCGGAGATGGGCGAAGCCGTCTTCGGCATCGCGCCCGGCCGCGCCGAGGTCTGGTGCACCCTGCGCACGAGGCTCGACGAGCGCATGGCCGACCTTTGCGCCGCCGCGGAAAGCCTGGTGCGGAAGACCGCGGCACAGGACGGATTGCACTTTTCGGTCGATTATCACGAGATCTTCGTTGCCAGCCTCAACGCGCCGGAGGCGGTGGAACACCTGCGCGCGGCACTCGATGCCGAGGGCGTGCCCCATGACGAAGAGCAGCTTCCTATGCGTGCCTCGGAAGATTTCGGCCTGTTCGGCCATACGGCAAAGTCTGCGATGCTGTTCCTCGGATCAGGCACAGACCACCCCGCGCTCCACAATCCCGACTACGACTTCCCGGACGATCTCATCCCCATCGGCTCGCGGATTTTCATGCGCGCGGCGCGGACAATGCTCGGCTGATGAGAAAAATGGGCGCGCCCAAGGTGAGGCGGTAGATGGGCCCAAGCGTCACTCGGCAGCCTTGCCGAAGGCCTCGGCGCCATGGTCGAACTGCAGCCGCGCCAGCCGCGCGTAGATGCCGCCACGCGTCACCAGGCTCTGGTGCGTGCCCTCCTCAACGATCCGCCCCTGATCCATCACCAGGATGCGATCGGCCTTGAGCACGGTCGCCAGCCGGTGCGCGACAACGATCGTCGTCCGCCTCTCCATCAGGCGCTCGAGCGCGGTCTGCACCAGTGTCTCGCTTTCGGCGTCGAGCGCGGAAGTCGCCTCGTCAAGCAGCAGGATCGGCGCGTCGCGCAGGATCGCGCGGGCAATTGCCACTCGTTGCCGCTGGCCGCCGGAAAGGGTCACGCCGCGTTCACCCAGTGCAGTCTCGTAACCATCCTCCAGCTTCGAGATGAAGGTATCGGCATGGGCGTCGCGGGCAGCCGCCTCGATCGCCGCGCGGCTCGCCACCGGCCGCCCGAAGGCGATGTTGTCGGCGGCACTTGCGGCAAAGATAGTCACGTCCTGCGGCACGATGGCGATACGACCGCGCACGGCCTCCGGGTCCGCCTTGCGAATGTCGACGCCGTCGATGACCACCGAACCCGATTGCGGATCGTAGAAACGCATCAGCAGCGAGAACACGGTGCTCTTGCCTGCACCCGACGCGCCGACGATCGCCACGGTTTCTCCCGGCCTGATGCTGAAAGAAAGCCCGTGCAGCGCCGATTGACCCGGCCGCACCGGATAGGCGAAGCAAACGTCGCGAAACTCGACCGCACCGCGCGACGGCTCAGGCAGCGCCTGGGACACGGCAGGCGCCGTCACCGTCGGTTCTTCCGCCAGCAGTTCGGTCAACCGTTCGGCGGCTCCCGCCGCCTGGCTGAGTTCGCCCCACACTTCCGACAAGGCGCCGAGAGCGCCGGCCGCCAGCACGGCGTAGAACAGGAACTGGCCCAGCGTGCCCGGCGAGATTGCGCCTGAAAGCACATCGTAGGAGCCTATCCAAAGCACCGCCACCACGGAGGTGAAGATCGTGAAGATGGCAAAGAAGGTGAGGAATGAGCGCGCGAAAACCGATGCCCGCGCCGCGGAAAATGCAGTCTCGACCGCCGCCGAAAAGCGTTCCGTCACGAGCCTTTCGTTGGTGAACGCCTGCAACGTGCGCACGGCGCCGATCTGCTCGCTTGCATAGGCCGTGGCATCGGCCAGAGTATCCTGCGCGAAGCGCGACTTGCGCCGCACCGAGCGGCCGAAGGCGACCAACGGCAGAACGACGATGGGGATCGCGGCGATGACGAGGCCCGAGAGCTTCGGACTGGTCACGACCATCATCGCGAGCGCGCCGAGCCCCATGATGAGATTGCGCAGCGCGACAGATGCGGTCGCTCCCACGGCAGACTTGATCTGGGTGGTGTCGGCCGTCAGCCGCGAGACGATCTCGCCCGACTGCACCGTGTCGAAGAAACTGGGTGACAGGCGCGTCACATGCGCGAAGACGTCGCGGCGGATGTCGGAGACCACCCGCTCGCCCAAGGTGATGACGAAGTAGTATCGGGCGGCCGACGCCAGCGCCAGAATCCCGGCCAGCACCGCCAGCATGGAAAAGTAATTGGCGATCAGGGCGGAATCGGAACCGCTGAAACCGAAATCGATCATGCGCCTTACGGCGATCGGCAAGGTCAATGTCGTCAGTGCGGCGGCAAACAGCGATATGACCGCACCGAGGACCAGCCGGCGATAGGGCAGGATGTAGGGAAACAGCCGGCGCAGCGGCTGCAGCGAACGGTCGCGCCCTCCCCGTTCTGGTATCAGATCCGCCATCAGCCCTTTCCTGTCGCCGCCCTCGGGCGAATTTGCCGGCCAGTCGGCCTTGTGGTTTTCCGCCGGCTCATGTATAGGCCAGCCCGACCGTTTTTGGAGCCGCGGCCTTTCCATAGCTGCGGCTTCAGGTTTTGATAGTGGGCGCATCGCCGCAGCGTAGCGCCGCGCGACAGCCCCGAAAGCCAGGACGACACCGATGAAAGCCGATATCCATCCCGACTACCACACCATCAAGGTCGTCATGACCGATGGCACCGAATACACGACCCGCTCGACCTGGGGCAAGGAAGGGGACACGATGAACCTCGACATCGACCCGACCACGCACCCGGCCTGGACCGGTGGCCAGCAGACGCTGCTCGACCGCGGCGGCCGCCTGTCCAAGTTCAAGAAGCGCTACGAAGGCCTCGGCATCTAAGCCTTGCGTCAGATCAAGCAGAACTGAAAAACCCGCCGAAAGGCGGGTTTTTTCTTGGCCGCTGCGATGTTGGGGGCCGGAGCGTTGCGCCACGCCAGAGCAAATGGCGCGACGTATTGCCGGGCCAATTAAGTCCTCAATCCTTCCGGTCGGAATGACCGAGGTCACGCTCCGGCCACACACGGTCGCGCACGAGCTGCTTCAACACCTTGGCTTCCGGAAAGCCCCCGTCGCGCTTGCGCTCCCATATCAGCTCGCCGTCGAGCGCTATCTCGTACGCACCGCCGGTGCCGGGCACAAGCGCCACCTCGGCAATATCCGCTCCGAATGTCGACAACAGCTCCTGCGCCATCCAGGCTGCACGCAGCAGCCACTGGCACTGCGTGCAGTATGTGATCGTGATGCGCGGGCGCGGTGCCCCGCCCGACCCGACCGTCATGCAGCGCTCAGCTTGGCGAGGGTCTCGTCATCGACCTCGAAATTGGCGTAGACGTTCTGCACGTCGTCGTCGTCTTCCAGCGTCGCGATCAGCTTGAGGATCGATTGGGCCCGGTCCTCGTCGACCGGCGTGGAGGTCTGTGGCTTCCAGATCGTCTTGACCGATTCCGCTTCGCCCAGCGAAGCCTCCAGCGCCGAGGTCACGTCGCCGATGTCCTCAAAGGCGCAGATGATGACGTGACCGTTCTCGTCGGACTGCACGTCGTCCGCACCGGCCTCGATCGCCGCTTCCATCACGGTGTCCGCATCGCCGGCAGCCGCGCCATAGACGATCTCACCGACCCGGTCGAACATGAAGGAGACCGAGCCCGTCTCGCCCATCGCACCGCCGGCCTTGGTGAAGGCGGCACGGACGTTGGATGCGGAACGATTGCGGTTGTCGGTCAAAGCCTCGACGATCACGGCAACGCCGCCGGGACCGTAGCCCTCGTAGCGCACTTCGTCATAACTCTCGGCATCGCCGCCGGACGCCTTGTTGATGGCGCGCTGGATGTTGTCCTTCGGCATCGACTGCGCCTTCGCGTTCTGCACGGCCAGGCGCAGTCGCGGGTTCATGTCGGGGTCGGGCGCGCCCATCTTGGCTGCGACGGTGATTTCACGCGCGAGCTTGGAAAACATCTTCGAGCGAACCGCATCCTGCCGGCCCTTGCGATGCATGATGTTCTTGAACTGTGAATGACCTGCCATAACACCCCTATGCGGACTTCTTCGCAATGTCGTTGAATGGCGCGCCTTATAGTGAAAAGCCCGCCGAACGTCCAGAAAAAGCCGGCTGCCGGATCAGTGCAGCAGCCACGCCCTGATACAGATTCCCCTTGCCGCCCGCAGTTTCGGGCCCGAAACTGTTTGTCGAGGCACGTGGAGGCTTGTGATGACGACCGAGCAAGGGGACAGCTACTTCAATCCGGTGAACAACACGCGGCTCGTGTTCACGGAGCTGCCAAAGGACAATGGCGGCGTCAGGCTGGTCATGGATTGGTTCGTCGCCGCGGGAGAGACCCTCCCGAACACGCGCCATTACCACGCCGGTCCCACGGATTTCGCCTCGGAACGCTTCGACCTCATTGCCGGCAGCGCAGTATACTGGATCGGCGATACCGAACACCGCGCCGACGCGCCCCATGGCTTCGAGATCCCGTGCAACACCGTGCACGTTCATCCACGCAATGTGGGGAGCTGCGAAATGCATGTGCGCCAAACTGTGACGACGCCCCAGCCTGATCTTCACAATCTCCAGCGTGCTCAGCATTTTTTTGAAACGCTGGTGGCGCTCGGACAGCAGGGCAAGACCGATCGCGAATGCAACTTCACCGATCGACTCCAGTCGGCGTTGACGGTGAAGGAGACGCTGCTGGACCCGACCTGGCTTGCCGGCCAGTCGCAGACGCTGCAGCGCGCGACAATTGGCCTTGGCGCGACCCTTGCCCTCACGCTCGGCTACAAGGCGCGCCACCAGCCGGTGAAGGAGCAGGCTGCGGCGCAGACCCCGTAGCGGCCTCGCACAAACGTGAAGCCGGGTATCGGCAGTTTGGCTTAACCTGCCGGGCGACGCTCGAAGCCCGGAGAACCGCCATGCGCCTGGTCCGCCGCCTCGCCCTTGCCGCCACCATCCTCGCCGCGCTTCCTGCGGGCGCCCTCGCCCAGGATCAGGTGGAACCGCCGCCGAGCAGGTGCGTCGCGATCGCAGAGACGCTCCCCCATGTCACCTATGCAAACTTCACCCCTGCGCAGACCTTCGTCGACGGCGACGTGACCATCACCTATGCCGGCCACTCGACCTACGTGATCGAGACGCCGGGCGGCGTGCGCATCGCCACCGATTTCTCCGGTTACTACGGCGCCGAGCCTCTGCCGCGCATCGTCACGATGAACAAGGCGCACCGCACCCATTTCACGGAAAGTCCGGATCCGGGCATCGAATACGTCCTGCGCGGCTGGAACCCGGAAGGTGGACCCGCCCGCCACGCCGTCGTCGTGGACGACATCTACATCCGCAACGTGCCAACCGACATACGCTCATGGGGCGGCATGGAGGAAGGTGGCAATTCGATCTTCATCTTCGAGGTTGCCGGGCTTTGCATCGGCCATCTCGGCCACCTGCACCACCGGCTGGAGGACGCACATTACGGCGCCATCGGGCGTCTCGATATTCTGATGGTACCGATCGACGGCGGCATGACGCTCTCGGTCGGAGCGATGAGCGAGATCGCCACCCGGCTTTTCTCCTCGCTCATCCTGCCGATGCACCGCCATGCGACGCCGATGGCCGAGTTCACCGGCCGCATGGGCGAAACCTTCGATGTCCGCTACGCCGAGGAGCCGTCCTTCAGCGTATCTTTGCGCACCCTGCCCTCGCGCCCCACCATTCTGGTGCTCAAGGGCGTTTGACGCGGCATCAATGTGCCGCGTCGATGCCCGCAGCCTTGTCTCGTGCACGCTTGCGCCGCGCCAGCATGTTCAGGCCCTCCACCAGCGCCGAGAAGCCCATGGCCGCGTAGATGTAGCCCTTGGGCACATGGAAGCCCATGCCGTCGGCGATCAGCGTCATGCCGATCATCAGCAGGAAGGCCAGCGCCAACATCACGATCGTCGGGTTCTTCTCGATGAAACGCGACAGCGGATTGACGGCAACCAGCATCACCGTCACCGCGAAGATGACCGCGATGTACATGATGGCGATCTCGTCGGTCATGCCGACCGCGGTGATGATCGAGTCTATCGAGAACACAAGGTCCAGAAGCAGGATCTGGAAGATCGCGCCGGCGAGCGAGATCTGGATCGTCTGGCCGAGCATGTTCTCCTTGCCGTCGTCGTGATCGACGGAGTGGTGGATTTCCTTGGTGGCCTTCCACACGAGGAACAGACCGCCTGCGATCAGGATGAGATCGCGCCACGAGAACGGATGGTCGAACAGCACGAACAGCGGATTGGTGAGCTGGACGATCCACGCGACGGTGGCAAGCAGCAGAAGACGCATGATGAGCGCGCCGCCAATGCCGATCCGCCTTGCCCTTACCCGGTGTTCTTCCGGGAGTTTGTTGGTCAGGATCGAGATGAAGATCAGATTGTCGATGCCGAGAACGACCTCGAGCACGACCAGCGTGACCAGCGCAACCCAGGCTGTCGGGTCGGAAAGCCAGTCGAAATGTCCGGCGAAGAACTCGATCATTGGTGCCCCCGGGTGTGGATCGATGGGAAGATTAAGAGAATTAGGCGCCCCTGCGCCCCGGCGTCAACCGCCGCCGCGCCTGCCGGAAATCCGCGAGCGCCACTTTAGTTCCCGCTCACCTACCAGAACGCTGGCACCGTCTCCTCGAGCCGCGGCCCCAGCCGCAGCGGCGCGATCCGCTCGGCAAGGCCCGTGCGATCGGAGATGTCGAGGCCGACGCCGCAGATCGTTGCCGGCCCGCTCGCCGCCTCGAAGCGCCCCTTCGGCACCTTGGAAAGAAACCGGTTCAGCGGTTCCTCCTTGTCCATGCCGAGCGACGAATCGTAGTCGCCGCACATACCCGCATCCGTCAGGTAGCCCGTGCCGCCATTGAGAATCTGGTGGTCGGCCGTCGGCTGGTGCGTATGGGTCCCGACCACAAGGCTCGCCCGACCGTCGACGAAATGTGCGAAGCACATCTTTTCCGAGGTCGCCTCAGCGTGGAAGTCGATCGCCACCGCATCCGCCTGCTCGCCCAGCGGGCAGGCCGCAAGCTCGCGCTCGCCCGCCTGGAACGGATCGTCGAGTTCCGGATGCATGAAGACCCGGCCCATGATGTTGGTCACGAACACGCGCGCGCCATTGCGGGCCTCATAGAGCCCGGTACCCCTGCCCGGCGTGCCGATCGGAAAATTGGCCGGCCTCAGGAAGCGGTCCGAGCGCGATGCGAATTCCAGTGCCTCGCGCTGGTCCCAGACGTGGTTGCCGGTGGTCACCACGTCGGCGCCTGCTTCCAGCGTCGCGAGATAGATGTCCTCGGTGATGCCGAAGCCGCCGGCCGCGTTCTCGCCATTGACGATGACGAAGTCGAGCCGGAAATCGGAGATCAGGCCCGGAAGCCTTTCCCACACCGCCGTGCGGCCGGATCGCCCGACCATGTCGCCCAGAAAAAGAAGTCTCATGACAGGTGTCTATAAGGCCAGGGGAAACCCGCGCAAGCCGCTTTCGGTGAGGATTTCTTCGAGCTGCACATCGTGGTCCTGATTCGGCACCTCCGGAACGAGCTGGCAGTCGAAGGCGATGCCGATCAGCCGCGGCATCAAATTCCTGCGATGCAGGCGGTCGATCGCCCGGTCGTAATAGCCCGCGCCATAGCCGATGCGGTGGCCGCGCGCATCGAATGCCGCCAGCGGCATCAGCATCAACGCGGGATCGAGCACTGCCGCCTCCTCGCCGGGGCCCGCCGTCCCGAAGCCCATGTCGACCATGGGCGCGCCGCGCACCAGTTCGCGAAAGACGATGGTCGTCTTGTCGAGGATCGCGGGCAGGCAGAGCCGCGCGCCCTTTTCGCGCAGCGCGAACATCAGCGGCCGCACGTCGACCTCCGAACGCATCGGCCAGAAGCCTGAAACGACCATTCCCGGCTCGATGTCGATGGCCGAGGCCGCCTCGGCCATCGCAAGCGAGGCCTCGACCCGCCATATGGCATCGAGCGCATCACGTCGGGCCAGCGCTTCCTGGCGCAACTGTTTCTTCAACTGGGCGTGCAAGGCCACCTCCACCGGTTTACGCCGGGCGCGTGAGTTTCTCTCTCCGGTCATAGAACTTCGACGGACCCCGCTCTATCCTGAAATCGACGTCACGAAATGCGAGCGATTCTGATTAGGTCATGATCGAGGAAAATTCAGCGCGCCCTGCGCGGCCCGACGAGCAGCCGGCACTTGAAGGCATCTTGCGCCGGGCCTCGCTCGCTGCACCCGACTACCGCGAACAGCTTCTGGCACATCCAGAAGTGCTCGCGTTTCCGGTCGAGCAGATCGAGGCAGGCCGCGTGTTTGTCTCCGAGTTGGACCGGAAGCCCGCCGGCTTCTGTGTGGTTGTGCCGGCATCGACTGATGAATTCGAGCTCGAGGGACTTTTCGTCGATCCGCATCTCTGGGGCCAAGGGATAGGCAGGCTTTTGGTGTGCCATGCGGCGGCTATCGCCGCGGGCATGGGTGCCAGGCGGATGAGCGTCATCGCCGGTCATGAGGCCAGGGAGTTCTACGAGAAATGCGGATTCGCGGTGACGGGCGAGACGCACACACAGTTCGCGCCGGCCCTAATCATGCATCTGATGCTGGATGCCGCAGCCGGCGGACAGGAATAAGAGACGTTCCACGACGACCGATGGAGCGGTTGATCCCGGGAGCCTACAAAGTAGGTGGGCGCCGTATGTCCAAGCCCACGGGCCTGGCCAGGGACAGCTCCCTAAGGATCAATAAGGCCCCGGGGAATAGTTGCTCCTGTCGGGAAGCGCAGAACGCCAAAGCCAATATAGGGCTCACCGAACGGTCTCGCCAGCGAAATGAATGACTTCTGTTTCCATGCGGCTCTTTTTCGCGGCGGCGACGATTTCGCCGCCTGCCCCCGGCGTCTTCTTGCCCTGTTCCGCGCCCGCCTCTACTGTCCGCCCCGACGAACAGGAGAGCATGAATGCGTTTTGAAGGAACGGCGGCCTATGTCGCCGACAAAGACCTGATGGTGGCCGTCAATGCAGCGATCGCGCTGGAGCGGCCGCTGCTGGTCAAGGGTGAGCCCGGCACCGGCAAGACGGAGCTTGCTAAGCAGATCGCAGCCGCGCTCGGCCTCGATCTCCTCGAATGGCACGTCAAGTCCACCACGCGCGCGCAGCAGGGTCTCTACGAATACGACGCCGTCTCGCGCCTGCGCGACAGCCAGCTCGGCGACGAACGCTTCAACGACATCCACAACTACATCCGCCACGGCAAGCTGTGGGAGGCCTTTGCCGCCGACCGCAAGGTGGTGCTGCTGATCGACGAGATCGACAAGGCCGACATCGAGTTCCCGAACGACCTTCTGCAGGAACTCGACAAGATGGAGTTCCATGTCTACGAGACCGGCGAGACCGTGCGCGCGCGGCAACGCCCGATCGTCATCATCACGTCCAACAACGAGAAGGAACTGCCGGACGCCTTCCTGCGCCGCTGTTTCTTCCACTATATCCGCTTCCCCGACATGGACACGCTCCAGCGCATCGTCGATGTCCACTATCCGGGCATCAAGCCGAACCTTGTGCGCGCGGCGCTTACCCAGTTCTGCGAGGTGCGGGAGGTGCCAGGCCTGAAGAAGAAGCCCTCAACCTCCGAAGCGCTCGACTGGATCAGGCTGCTGGTTGCCGACGACGTCGACCCGGCCGATCTGCGCGCAGACCCGAAAAACGCGCTGCCCAAGCTGCACGGCGCTCTGCTGAAGAACGAGCAGGACGTGCACCTCTTCGAACGGCTGGCCTTCATGGCCCGGCGGCAGGGATAGCGCGAGCGCTCGCCCGCTATGGAAATCTTCGTCCCGATCCCACCTGAAGGCGGCGAATGGGTGGTGACCGACACCGCCCGGGAACTGGAGAAGATGCTGGGCGCAGGCGCCAGCCGCATACCGTGGTGGAAACGGCCGATCAGGGCAGTCCACGTGGCACATGGCGACGAACCGCGCAGGCGCCCTTTGCGCAGTGTCGATGCACCGTGGATGGGAAGTCACGGACTGGTGGTGAAACCCGCTGCCCGCGCCCTGCTCGAACCGCTTTTCGGCTCCGCGGCACAGTATGTGCCGGTGCGGGGAACGCCCTACCCGAAGCTCGACTACGTCCATGTCCACAAACTCGCCGATGTGCTGGACGAGAATGCGTCGGACATTCACTATTTCACGCCGGGGCGCGATATTATGGATGTTGCCCGCTACATGTTCAGACGGGAGGTTGCCAACGCCGGACCCGTCTTCAAGCTTGAGCGTATGCCGCGAGGCAGCATCTTCTTGCGGGACGACGCAGTGGACGCGATACATGCGTCCGGCCTCTCCGGGTTCGCATTCGAAAAGGTCTGGAGCAGCACATGACGGCAGGGTTAACCTCCGGCGGTTTCGTGGCTCTTGCCCTCGCGTGGCCCGGCGGCAAATCTGGACCGATACCGAAACAGGGAGTGTAGCGTGTCCGACGTCACCATCCGCCCGCTGACCGAGGCCGATCACGCCGACTGGCGCAGGCTCTGGACCGAATATCTGAAATTCTACGAGGCGACGGTGCCCGAGGAGGTCTACGCCTCGACATGGGCGCGCCTCTTCGACCACGGCGAATACGAGCCGCGCGGCTTCATCGCGACCATAGACGGCAAGGCGGTCGGCCTCGTCCACTACATCCTCCACCGCACCTGCTGGTCGGTGAAGAACAATTGCTACCTGCAGGACCTCTATGCCGACCCCGAAGTGCGCGGCAAGGGCATCGGTCGCGCGCTGATCGAGGCCGTCTATGCCGAGGGCGAGCGGCTCGACACCAACGGCGTCTACTGGATGACGCAGCATTTCAACGAGACGGCGCGCAAGCTCTACGACCGTATCGGCACGCTGACGCCGTTCATCAAGTACCAGGGGGGCTGAGCCGGGTGTTCCTCCCCTTCTTCCTCGAGCTGAAAGCAGCAAAAGTTCCCGTGTCGCTGCGGGAATACCTGACCCTGCTCGAAGGCATGGAGGCCGATCTCGTGACCTACGACGTGGAGGGGTTCTATTATCTCTCCCGCGCCGCGCTGGTGAAGGACGAGCGGCATATCGACCGCTTCGACCAGGTTTTCGGCCATGTCTTCAAGGGTGTCGAGGCGGTGTCGGGCGAAGGGGCTGTCGACGTTGCCAACCTGCCCGAGGAATGGCTGCGGCGGCTCGCCGAAAAGCACCTGAGCGAGGATGAAAAGAAGCTCGTCGAGGCGCTTGGCGGCTTCGAGAAGCTGATGGAAACGCTGAAGCAGCGGCTGGAAGAACAGAAGGGCCGTCATCAGGGCGGCTCGAAATGGATCGGAACGGCCGGCACCTCGCCCTTCGGGGCCTATGGCTACAATCCCGAAGGCGTGCGCATCGGCCAGCACGAAAGCCGCCATCGCCGCGCGGTGAAGGTGTGGGACAAGCGCGAGTTCAAGAATTTCGACGATTCCGTCGAGCTCGGGACACGTAACATCAAGGTCGCACTCAAGCGGCTACGCCGCTGGGTGCGCGAGGGTGCCGAAGAGGAGCTCGACCTACCGGGTACCATCCACGCCACGGCCGAGCATGGCTACCTCGACGTTCAGACGCGGCCCGAGCGGCGCAATGCGGTGAAGCTGCTGATGTTCTTCGATGTCGGCGGTTCGATGGACGATCACATCCGGGTCGTCGAAGAGCTGTTTTCCGCCGCCCGCGTCGAGTTCAAGCACATGGAGTATTTCTACTTCCACAACTGCCTCTACGAAGGCGTGTGGAAGGACAATCGCCGCCGCCACGCCGAGGTCATCCCGACCATGGACGTGCTGCACAAATACGGCAGCGACTACAAGGTCATCTTTGTCGGCGACGCCTCGATGAGCCCGTACGAGATCGCTTATCCTGGTGGATCGGTGGAGCACTGGAACGAGGAACCTGGCCACGCCTGGCTGTCGCGCGTCACCGCGCAATGGCCCAACGCCGTCTGGCTCAACCCCGTCCGCGAGAAGCACTGGGGCTACACCCACTCGATCGGCATGATCTCCGAACTCTTCTCGCAGCGCATGTACCCGCTGACGCTCAGCGGGCTGGAGCAGGCGACGCGCGAGCTGTCGAGGAGGCATTGAGGCCGGGACGCGGCCGCATTACATATGTGGCGATCCCCATTCAGGAGCCACCGCCATGGACGCCAAGACCTATCCCGTCACCCGCACCGACGCCGAGTGGCGCGCGCTGCTGACGCCCGAGCAGTATCAGGTCATGCGCCAGCACGGTACCGAAAGGCCCGGAAGCTGCGCCCTTCTGCACGAAAAGCGCGCCGGCACCTTCACATGTGCCGGCTGCGACCAGCCGCTGTTCGAATCGAAGCTGAAGTTCGAGAGCGGCACCGGCTGGCCGAGCTTCAACGACCCGGTGCCCGGTTCGGTCGAGATGACAGAGGATCGCAGCTACGGCATGGTGCGCACCGAAGTGCATTGCGCCAATTGCGGCAGCCATCTCGGTCACGTCTTCCCCGACGGCCCGCCGCCCACCGGCCTGCGCTACTGCATCAACGGCGTAGCCCTGGAGTTCGAGCCGGCGTAAGGCCTGTTCGTGCGTCCTTCGAGGCTCGCTCCGCTCGCACCTCAGGATGAGGGAGGTAGGCGACTGGTCCCGCGAGATAGCAAGCTTGATGCATGTGCGACGATCGGACTTTCGAGCCCACGAGCCCGCGGGAGCGATGCATAACCGTCCTCATCCTGAGGTGCGAGCGCAGCGAGCCTCGAAGGACGCACCCAAACGCTATCGCGAAGCCAGCGCCGTTTCCGCAAGTCTTACCCAGTAGCTGACGCCGGCGGGGATCGCCTCGTCGTCGAAATCGTAGGCAGGGTGGTGCAAGCCGGCGGAATCGCCGTTGCCGATGAAGATGAATGCGCCCGGACGCGCCGTCAGCATGTGCGAGAAATCCTCGCCGGCCATCACCGGCCGCACGGCGCGGTCGACCGTCCCGGCCACCTCTTGCGCGGCCCGCGCCACGAAGTCCGCCTCCTCCGGGCGGTTGAACGTCACCGGATGCGCCTGGCTGTAGTCGATCTCGATCTCGGCCCCCGTCGCCTTGGCGATGCCGGCGCAGACCTCCCCGATCCGGCGCTCGGCCATGGCGGCGTTTTCCATGTCGAGTGCGCGCGTCGTGCCCCAGATCTCGATCGTTTCGGGAATGATGTTGTAGGCCGTGCCCGCGATCACCCGCGTGACCGTGACCACGACGGACGCGACCGGATCGGCGTTGCGCGCCACGATCGACTGTAACGCATCGATGAGCTGCGTCCCGGTGACAATCGGATCGATCGTCGTGTGCGGCCGGGCCGCATGCCCGCCCCGCCCCTTGATGCGGATGGTGAACTTGGCGACGGCAGCCATGATCGGCCCGGCGCAGACCGCGAACTGCCCGGTCGGGATTCCCGGCATGTTGTGCATGCCGTAGACCCGCTCGATGCCGAAACGCTCCATCAGCCCATCGTCGAGCATCGCTCTGGCGCCGCTGCCGATCTCCTCGGCCGGCTGGAAGATCAGCGCGACGGAACCGGCGAAATTGCGGGTTTCGGCCAGATATTGCGCCGCGCCGAGCAGCATCGTGGTGTGCCCGTCATGGCCGCAGGCATGCATATGGCACGGCGACTTCGACGCATAGGGCTTGCCGGTTTCCTCGACGATCGGCAGCGCATCCATGTCGGCGCGCAACCCGATGACCGGCCCCTCGCCCAGCCTGCCGCGGATGACCGCGACAATACCCGTGCGGCCGACGCCGGTCACGACATCGTCGCAACCGAATGCGCGCAGCTTTTCGGCAACGAAAGCGGTGGTGCGGGGAAGGTCGAAGCCGATCTCGGGCTGCTCGTGCAGCAGCCGGCGCCAGCCGGCGGCATCCTGCTGCATCTCGCTCGCGCGGTTGAGGATCGGCATGTCGGCTCCTTCGTCGGTGTGGGTCGACCAACCTTAGGAGCGGATTGCCGGAACCGCCAGAGCCGGCCTGTGAACTATTCCATGCCGAGCGCGGCCTTGTAGAGGTCGAGGATCGCCTCTTCCTCCTGGCGCTCGTTCGCGTCCTTCTTGCGAAGCCGGATGATAACGCGCATCGCCTTGGTGTCGAAGCCTGTACCCTTGGCCTCGGCGAAGACTTCCTTGATGTCGTCCGCGATGGTCTGCTTTTCCTCCTCGAGCCGCTCGACGCGCTCGATGAAGGCGCGGAGCTGGCCCGCGGCTACGGTCTGGGCGGATTCGGCTGTGATGTCATCGGCCATGCTTGGATCTCCGGATTGGTCGGGCCGCGACTCGGGCGGCAAAAGGTCGGCGTTTGGTTGCCCGACACGGAGCCAAGAATCAATGGTCTTTCGGCCTGTTTTCCTCGAATGCCGTCTGCTTTTCGGCCGGGGCCTCGGTCTGGTATTTCGCGCGCCACTCGGCATAGGGCATGCCGTAGATGATCTCCCGCGCTTCTTCCTTGTCGAGCGCGACGCCAACCTCCCCGGCCGCGTCGCGATACCAGTTGGACAGGCAGTTGCGGCAGAAACCGGCGAGATTCATCAGGTCGATGTTCTGCACATCGCTGCGCGTGCGCAGGTGTTCCACGAGGGTGCGGAAGGCAGCTGCCTCGAAATCGCGCTTCTGGTCCTCGGTCAGGTCGGGCATGGTCATTGCTCCTTCGCCAGCTCAGATCGGCCCGGTTCGCGAGCCATGCTGCTGCACCTCATGAATATCGGGCAGCGCATTGATCGCTTCAAGGATCGGCACCAGCCGATCCGCCCACGCCTCGGCGTCGCGTGCTTCTGCGATCAGGTCCTGCCGCAACTCTATCAGCGCGTGGGTATAGCCATTGACGATGGCGTGGCGGAACATGGTGTCGCCGCGCAACGCGCCGTCATAGGGCTCGTTGTCGCCCACCGTCAGTGCGGGATCGGCGGAAAGCATGTCGAGCAGCGGCCGCACCGCGCGAGCGTCGGAATCCCACAGCACCCCGACATGCCACGGCCGGGCGCGGCCCTGCATGGAAGGCGTGAACGAATGGATCGAGAAGATGAAGGGTGCAGCGCCGGTTGCCGACGCAACCGAGGCAACCATCGACCCGACGGCGTCGTGGTATGGGCGATAATAGCGCTCCAGCCGCCGTTCCCGCTCCTCGTCGCTCATCGGATAATTCGCGGGCACGATCGTGCCGTCATAGAGCTGGCGGATCAGAGTCGGATCATCCTCGCCGCGGTTGGGGTCGATCAGCAGGCGCGAAAAGCGCGCCATGACTGCCGGCACGCCGAGCCGCGCGGCCAGCCGGCGCGTCACGGTCTCGACTCCGATGTCGTAGGCTATGTGCCGGTCGAATTCCGCGGCAGGCAGGCCGAGATCGCCATACTCCTCGGGAAGCGCGCGCCCGGCATGGTCGGCCAAAAGGACGAGGCCCTTGGTCCAGTCGCCTTCGATGGCTTCGAAAGGAGTGAAAAGGGCGTCGCGCGTCATCAAACGATCCGAAAGCTGAAAAGATGCAGCGGTCTGTGTTTCATGAACCGCCAAACCATGCAATGCCGCTGTTTCGACACGCTTTCGGGCAGGATCGGCGAGGATGCTCGTCGGCTGTCGAATCCGCGATCTAAATCGGTTCACCTGCCCGTCGGCATGCGTTGACACAGGCTTGCACTTCCCCGAAAAGGACTTGAGAGATGACGATTCCGGTGGCGAGGGTGATGAAGACTGCTTCGGCGAGAGCGACGCGTTTCTGCCTTCTGGCAGGCCTGTCCGGCTTCGCTGTGGCGGCATCGGCGCTGGCGATGGCGACACCCGCGCTTGCCGACTTCCGTGTCTGCAACGCCACCCAAAGCCTTGTCGGCGTCTCCATCGGCTATCGCGCAAGCACCGGCTGGGTCACCGAGGGTTGGTGGCATATCGAAGGCTCGACCTGCAAGACGCTCATCGAAGGCCCGCTCTCGTCTCGCTATTATTATCTTTATGCAGAAGACGCCGAGCGCGGCGGTCGCTGGGACGGGCCGGTCAACATGTGCGTGGCCGAGCGCGAGTTCAAGATCGCCGGCGCCGGAGACTGCTTCGCGCGCGGCTTCCAGCGCGCAGGCTTCCAGGAATACGACACCCGGGAACAGGCGAGCTGGATGGTCCAGCTGACCGACGAGCCGGCAAATGGCGGCGCGGCCGTCACGGGAACGGGCAATCAATGAGACGCAGCCGCAAGGTCAAGATACTCGCGACGCTCGGACCGGCCTCTTCGGAAGAAGTTATGATCAGGCGGCTTTTCGAAGCCGGGGCGGACGTCTTCCGCATCAATATGAGCCACACCGACCATCCGCTGATGCGCACGCTGGTCGAGCGCATCCGCAAGGTGGAAAAGGATGTCGGCCGTCCGATCGGCATTCTTTCGGATTTGCAGGGGCCGAAGCTCCGCGTAGGCAAGTTTGCCAGTGATTCCGTCGAACTGACGCCGGGCCAGACCTTTGTACTGGATGACGACCCCGCGCCCGGCGACGAGACGCGCGTACAACTACCGCATCCGGAAATCCTGCAGTCGGTCGAACCGGGCCACAGGCTTCTGATCGACGACGGAAAGCTTCAGCTCAAGGCCGTCGAAACCGACGGGCACAAGATTGTCTGCACCGTCGTCGCCGGCACGAAAATATCCAATCGCAAGGGTGTAAGCCTGCCCGATACCGATCTGCCGATCGGCGCGCTGACGGACAAGGACCGCAAGGATCTCGAGGCGGTTCTTGCCACGGGCGTCGACTGGATCGCGCTGTCCTTCGTGCAGCGGCCGGAAGATCTGGCGGAAGTGCGCAAGGTTGCCCGCGGCCGCGCCGCGCTGATGTCCAAGATCGAGAAGCCGCAGGCGGTCACGCGGCTCGCCGAGATCATCGAACTGTCCGACGCGCTGATGGTGGCGCGCGGCGACCTCGGCGTGGAAATGCCGCTCGAGGCCGTGCCCGGCATCCAGAAGCAGATCACCCGCGCCGCCCGGCGCGCCGGCAAGCCGGTGGTGGTTGCCACCCAGATGCTTGAATCGATGATCACCGCACCGGTTCCAACACGCGCCGAGGTTTCCGACGTCTCGATTGCCGTTTTCGAAGGTGCGGACGCGATCATGCTGTCAGCCGAGTCGGCTGCCGGCGACTATCCGGTCGAGGCAGTTGCCACGATGGACGCGATCGCGACGCAGGTGGAGAAGGATCCGCTCTATCCCGGCATTATCAACGCCCAGCGCTCCGAACCCGAAGCGACCGGCGCCGACGCCATCTCGCTCGCTGCTCGGCAGATCGGCGAGACGCTGAAGCTGTCGGCGATCGTGACCTACACGTCGTCCGGCACAACCGGCCTTCGCGCGGCCCGCGAGCGCCCGCAACTGCCGATCATCGCGCTGTCTCCCGTCGTGGAAACCGCACGACGGCTGTCGCTCGTGTGGGGCACCCATTGCGTCGTGACGCAGGACGCCAGCGACCTCGACGACATGGTCGACCGCGCCTGCCGCATCACCTACCAGGAAGAATTTGGCCGCGCCGGCGATCGCATCATCATCACCGCCGGCGTTCCGCTCGGCACGCCCGGCGCGACCAACATGCTGCGCATCGCCTATATCGGCTCCGACGGCATGAGCGGTCTCTGACGGGGCTTCAGCCGGCCGCAGACAGTTCGGGCTTCTCGTCGGGGCAGGCAGGCCCGTACGCATCGTCTGCTATGCGGGCTTCAACCTTTTTCACCGCCGCTTGCAGGTCGACTGGCTTGCCCGAGACCTTCTCGATTGCCGCAACGACCAGATCGGGCGCCACCCAGTCGGGTTTGTGTCCGAGATTGTCGACCCAGATCATGTCGGCGCCGGGAATGTCGCGCGCGAGCCCGACGGAGTGGATTTCCTCGTAGACGACCGTATCGCGGTTGCCCGAAATGACGATGGTCGGGGCCGCGATCTCGCCGTAGCGTTTCGAATAGACGGCGACATGATCGTAGAGGCCCGCGACATCGGTCGCGTTCCATCGGAAAGCGGAAGCCCGCAGCACCAGGGGTATGGCTGCGTCGGCGAGATAGCTCTCCGGCATGCGGTTCGGCGCGAACACGCAGGCAGAAGCGGCTCCCATCTGCAGCGTGCCGCCCGGCCAGGCAAGCGTTTCCACGAACAGGCGCCCCAGCACAGGCAGCGACGACAGCTTGTAATACCAGGATGTCGCCCCGCCGGGCCACGGATGCGTTGCGGCCGAAAGGAATACCAGCCCAGCCGTCTTCTCGGGATGTTCAACGGCAAACGCGGCAGCGACCGAGCCACCGAATGAATGACCGACGATGACCGCCTTCTGCATGTCATATTGGTCCATCAGGGCCGCGATCGTGTGGGCCTGCGCCACGGGGTCGCCGTTGCCCGCGCCGCGCTGCGACCATCCATGCCCGGGCCTGTCCAGAAACAGCATCTCTGCGCGACCTTCGAGCAGTGGGCGCACCGGGACCATCTGGTCGAGTAGATTGCCGCTCGCGCCGTGGATGAACACGAGCGGCGGCAGATCGGCCGCCGATTCGGCGGGAACGTATACGTGATGAACCTTCGTGCCTTCGACCTCGGCAAAATCGCCGACGGGCGGATAGCGCCGTTCAATCAGCCAGGCGCCGGCGCGGCTGACCCCGGCAAGCGCGAGAAGGAGTGCGAACAGGCCGCACATAGCGGCAGTAAGGAGATTCATGCGGATAATTACGAGGAAGTATGAGGATCAGTTTCGCTTGGCGTCAGCCAGCCGTCAAATGCCTTCGCCGGCAAGCTCGTCCGCCAGATTGCCCAGCTCCGTCTGAGCACTGCGCATCATCGGATAGACGTCGAGGACGCGTTCATAGGCGTGCATCGCCGCTTCCTTGTGGCCGGTGTTCTTGAGAATCGTTGCCATGCCGCCGAGCGCGCCGAAATGGCGTGGCTCAAGCCGCAGCACGCGGCCGATGTCCGCCATCGACTTCGAATAGTTTTCCATCGTGAAATGCAGCGTCGCGCGCCGGTTCCAGCCCTCGGCATAGTCCGGAGCCAGCATCACCACCTGATCGAGGAAATCCATCGCGACCGCGTTGTTTTCCTTCTTGATCGCCTCCTGCGACCATTGCATCAGCAGATCGACCGATGCGCTTCCCGATCGCGTCCATTCGTTTTGGATCCGGGCAGCCACGCGCTCGGCCGCCTGTTCGTTGCCGGCCCGCCTCAGGTCGTCGAAAAGCCTTTCGATCCGGGCCTGCGGCTCCTCCGCCGCGACGCCGGTGGAAGACCGACCGGTTGTCTGCGCGTGCGCGACCGACAACGGCATCGCGACGAGAATCATTGAGAGAATGGCAAAAACGTTCCGCATGCGGGCGAAACTACCCCCGCATCGCGGAACGTCAAACTGAAATTCGCGTGAGAAGCGCGCGGGCCTTAGCCCTGGCGGGCCTTGAAGCGCGGAGCGGTCTTGTTGATGATGTAAATGCGGCCCTTGCGGCGAACCATGCGGTTGTCGCGGTGACGGCTCTTGAGCGCCTTGAGCGAGTTCTTGATCTTCATCGGTCTAGCCCGTTTCCTGATGCCCTGTCGGGCCAACATAAAAGCGCGCCCGAGGCGCGCCGCAAATCTGCGCTGGCTCATAGACGAGTTGACCGGTCGATGTCAACCGCGCGGTGCCGCGCCCTCGCCATTCCGAAGGCAGCGCGGCTCGCGCAAGACGCGAGCCGGCTGATTTTCCGTCCTCAGCTATAGGGCGACACGCACTGGCGGCGCGGACCGTTATATGGCTGATAGCTGTTGTCGTATGCCCGGTAGGACCGCCACCGGTCGTGACACCACTGGACGTGAGCGGAACCGCCGCCAGACCGCGCGGCAGGTGCCTGGTTCAGTGCGCCGCCGATGATGGCACCCGCAATGAATGCAGCCGGCGGAAACCACAACCCGTTGTGCTGGCGATAACCGGGGCGCCGATCCCTGTAACCCCTGTGGCCGCGCCAGTAGGTGCTGTTGCCACGGCGCTCGAACCGGTCGCGGCCCCGATCCCTTCGATCGTCGCGACGGTAGTCCCGATCACGGCGATACTGCACATTCGTCGCATCAGACGAGACGACGGGCGCATTGGGCACGAAAATCGGTGCAGCGGCAGCCGGCACCGCCGTACCAACAGCAAATGAAAGCGCCAGCGCATGGCAAAGCGCGGATGAGAATCTGAACATTGGAAAGGCTCCTGCATAAGTCCCTTGAAGGAGGAAACGGCAGGGGTTGATTTTAGTTTCGTTACATTATGGCAATCTTCGCGCGAACAGCCGACGACTGCTTCGACTACACCCACGACCGTGGGTCAGCGCATCAGCGTACAAGGCGCGTGAAATGCCCCATCTTGCGGCCGGGTCTGGCTTCAGCCTTGCCGTAAAGATGCAACATCACGCCGGGCTCGGCCAGCAGCGCCGGCGCCCGCTCGACATCGTTGCCGATCAGGTTCTCCATCACGCAGTCACTGTGGCGAGCAGGGTTGCCAAGCGGCAGGCCTGCAACGGCGCGGATGTGCTGCTCGAACTGCGAGACAAGGCACGCTGCCTCGGTCCAGTGCCCGGAATTATGCACCCGCGGCGCGATCTCGTTGGCAACCACGGCACCATCCGCCATCACGAAGAACTCGACGCCGATGACGCCGACATAGCCGAGCCCGTCGAGGATCGCCTTCGCCGCATCGCGGGCTGTCGTGATCGCGGCGGCAGCGGCGTTGGCCGGCACCGTCGATGTATGCAGTATGCCGCCACGATGAACGTTTTCCGCCGCATCATAGACTGCGATGCTGCCATCGCGCCCGCGTGCGGCGATCACGGATATTTCTCGCTCGAACGGCACCAGTGCCTCGAGAATGAGCGGCACGCCGCCCATGTCATCATGGCAACCGGCAATGTCCGACTTGCCGCCCGCCCGGAACACGCGCTGGCCCTTGCCGTCGTAGCCCATGCGCCGTGTTTTGAGCACGCCCTCGCCGCCGAAGGTGGCCAGCGCATTTTCGAGCTCGGCATCGCTGTCCACAGGAACGAAACGTGCCGTGGTTATGCCCATCTCGTTCAGGGCAGTCTTCTCGACAAGACGGTCCTGGGCAACCTCCAGCGCGCGCGGCGGCGGCGAGACGGCAACGTCGGCTGCCAGCATTTCGGCGGCATGGACGGGCACATTCTCGAATTCGTAGGTCACCACCGCGCATTCCCGCGCCAGTTCGGCCAGAGCGTGGGCATCGTCGTACGCCGCGACAATCTGGCGGCTGGCGACCTGCGCGGCGGGACAATCGGCCTGCGGTTCGAGCACGATGATGCGATAGCCGAGCCGGGCCGCGGCCATCGCCAGCATGCGACCGAGCTGGCCGCCGCCGATGATGCCGATGCAGGCGCCTGGCTGAAGCGGAAAGGTCATGCGTCGTCGGAGGGCTGTTCGGCCACGGCGGCGGTCCGCGCCGCGCGCCAGGCATCGAGACGCGCTGCCAGCGCTTCGTCGCCGAGGGCCAAAACGGCGGCGGCCAGAAGCGCCGCATTCGTCGCCCCCGCTTTGCCGATGGCGAGCGTTCCGACGGGAATACCGGCAGGCATCTGTACGATCGACAAGAGGGAATCCTGGCCGGAAAGCGCCTTCGATTCGACGGGCACGCCGAATACCGGCAGCGGCGTCATCGCGGCGGTCATGCCCGGCAGGTGCGCTGCACCGCCAGCGCCGGCGATAATCACCTTGAAGCCAGTCGCCTTCGCACCGGTCGCGAAATCATAGAGGCGTTGAGGCGTCCGGTGTGCCGACACGATCCGGCATTCGTGTGAAATGCCCAGTTCGCCAAGCGTATCGGCGGCGTGCCGCATGGTCGCCCAATCCGACTGGCTGCCCATGATGATGGCGACGTCAGCGCTCTGGCCGGTCATTATCCGTCCCTCACGCAATGATATCGGGAATGATGCGATCTTCCAGTTGCTGCATGCGGTCCTTCAGGGTCAGTTTCTTCTTTTTCATGCGCTGGATCTGCAGCGGATCGCAGCCCACCGCAATCATCGCATTGATCGCGGCATCGAAGTCCATATGTTCCTGTTTGACCTTAGCAAACTCGAGACGAATCTCGGCTTGTTCCTGTTCCGACATGCTCAACCGTCTGAAGATTCTGAGGCGGGAATCGCCTGCGCGGGCGGGTTCCGGAGCTTCCGCGACCGGCGAGCGCCTCATAACACATTTCGACCTGTCAGGAAATGCTACTACGCTCCATTCGACACGATTGTCGTTCGATGGCAAAGTGTCATGGCGCTGTCACGAAGCGGCCTGCGGTGGACGTCCGGGATGGCGCGATCGAGGAACGATGAAGGGAGAATCTATCATGTCTCTTGCATCCCATCTTGCAGAGCTGCAACGGAAGCATGGCGATATCGAACGCGAAATCGACGAGGCTTTGACGCACCCGTCGTGCGATACCCTCGAAATAGCCAGGCTCAAGCGGCGCAAGCTGGCCCTCAAGGACGAGATAGAGAAACTGAGGTCGCCCACGCGACATTGATCTGCCTGTAGGCACCGCAACGGTGCCATCCCGATAGCAAAGCCGATGGCGACGACGCCATCGGCAATTGGGGATTTTGTCTGCCTGCTTCGCTCGCACAGTCGTAGCCGACGGGTTGTATGGCATGGAAATGGCTGTCCCGCGCTACGGCGACGCTATTCTTCCCAGAACTGATCCAGCCAGATATTGAGTTTCAGGAAGCCCTGATTGCTGATCGCGTAAATGCGCCGCGTTCCCTGCGAGTGCGCGCTGACCAGTCCGGTATCCAGCAATACCTTGAGATGTTGCGAGACCGCGGGGCGCGACACCGGCAACCCCAGGGCCAGCTCGTTGACGGTCTTCGGCCCGCGCCTCAGCTCCTCGAGCAGATGCCGGCGATTGGTGTCCGCAATTGCCATGAACGCGTCAGGCTGGGTCATTGCTATTTGTAACCCGCCCGCCGCGAAGTTCAATTGGCTTGTGGTGCATCCTCGCTCGTACCGATCGTGTCGTCGGAGGCCGCATGGGCCTCCTGATCGGCGCGTGGATCGAGCAGGCCGGCCTGTGGAGTGACGGCGCGCTCGGAAGGCAGGGTCTTGAAGGCCTCGCGATCTTCAAGCGGCACCGGCGCCCGGCGCGTCGTGCGCAGCATCGCATAACCACCGAGCGACAAATGCGCCAGCGCGGTGGCCAGGAACAGGCTTTCGGGCCGCATCTGCGCCATCAGGAACGCCCCGACCAGCGGGCCAATCATGGTCCCGAAGCCGTAGAGCAGCAGCAGACCACCCGAGACCTTGACGAAATCCTCCGTGCTCGCATGGTCGTTGGCATGCGCGACCGCTATCGAATAGAGCGTATAGGCGAGCGCGCCATAGGCAGCCGTCAGGATCAATATGGCAACGCTGGAGCGCGGCGCGAACGCAAAAACCAGAAGCCCGAAGAGAGCCGAACCGAAAGCTGCGGCTGCAAGCACATAGCGGCGGTCGGTGCGGTCCGAAGCGCGGCCGACAGGCAACTGCGTCACCGCCCCTGCCACAACCACGAGGCTCATCATCAGCGCGATCTCGGCCGTCGATATGCCGACGCGAGCGCCATAGACCGCGCCCAGCGTGCCCCACGCGCCATTGGCCACGCCTACCAGCACGCAGCCCACGGCCGCGACAGGCGAGTTGCTGTAGAGCCCCTTGAGGTCGAGCTTCACGTCGGCAAGCGGTTCCGGCGTCGCGGCCGAAGAAATGGCCGTGGGAATAAGGGACGCACAGAAGAAGATGCCAGCCACCATGAATAGCGCAGTGCCGATGACCTCGCCGGCGGCGACGATCATCTGGCCGCCCATGATGGAGGCGTAGGTGACCATCATGTAGAGGCCGAAAACCGTGCCGCGATTGTCGTTCGTCGCTTTTTCGTTCAGCCAGCTTTCGATGATCATGAAAGCGCCGGCCATGGTGAAGCCGGTTCCCGCGCGCAGCACGATCCAGCCATATTCGTCCACCCAAAGCCCGCTCAGAAGCGCGATGATGGCGCCGGAGGCCGCAAAGACGCCGAACGAGCGCACGTGGCCGACCTTGCGCACCAGCCGCGGTGCGAAATAGCAGCCGGCGACGAACCCGCCGGCCCATGCGGTGCCGAAGAGACCGAGCGAGGCGGTCGAGAAGCCCTCCGCCTGGCCGCGCAGCGGCAGCAGCAGGCCGTGGAGGCCCGAAGCGGCAAGAAGAAAGGCTGTTCCGCACAGCAGCGAAAAAATCGGGCGGTATGTCGCGAGCATGTCTCGTCGGCGGCCTTCTTGCTATGGGGCGTTGATTCGAAACTAGAACTGAATCAGGCGATTACGTGCCGATATCCGACAGATCGCGAACGATCCACACCTATTCGCGACGAAACAGTGCTTCGGCAGCGAGCCGTGTGGAGCCCTTGGCCTGGAGTTCGGCATCGAGCCGCGTGATCTCGGCCTTGAGCTGGCCGATCCTTTCCTCAAGCTCGCCGACCGACAACAGCGACAGATCCTGCCCGATTTCGTGAATGCGTTTTGGCTTGACCGGTTCGTCGTCGAACAACGCCATCCTGCTTGTCCTCCCACTTTGCCTTGTGGCCGACAAGTCTACATAAGGGAGGTGGGTCGAGGCAAACGCCCCGGCCACGAATTGACCAGACGCAGGCGAGGCACGCATGGACAAGATTCCGGAAAAAATGACGGCGATAGCGATCGTCGAGCCGGGTGGACCGCTGGTCCTCAAACCCGAGCGACGCGATGTGCTCAAGCCGGGCAATGGCGAAATCCTGATCCGCGTGCGCGCGGCCGGCGTGAACAGGCCAGATGTTGCCCAGCGCAAGGGCACCTACCCGCCCCCGCCGGGCGCGTCGGACCTGCCGGGACTTGAGGCGGCCGGGGAGGTCGTCGCCGTCGGATCGGGCGCAACGCGCTGGCGGGTCGGCGATAGCGTCACCGCCCTGACGCCAGGCGGCGGCTACGCCGAATATGTCGCTGTGCACGAGAGCAATGCCCTGCCGGTGCCCCACGGCTTCACCTTCACGGAAGCAGCCGCGCTACCGGAGACCTTCTTCACCGTCTGGCACAATGTCTTCCAACGCGGCGGCCTGCAGCCGGGTGAAAGCCTGCTGGTGCATGGCGGCTCTTCGGGTATCGGCACCACGGCTATCCAGCTCGCATCGAGCTTCGGGTCCACTGTATTCACCACGGCCGGCTCCGCCGATAAATGCGAGGCATGCCAGAAGCTCGGCGCCACCCGCGCGATCAATTACCGCGAGGAGGACTTCGTCGCCGTCATCAAGGAGGTGACCGAGGGCAAGGGCGTCAACGTCATCCTCGACATGGTGGGCGGCGACTATGTCGACCGGAATTACGAGGCCGCTGCAGTCGATGGCCGCATTGTCCAGATCGCCACGCTGGGCGGCCCCAAGGCACCGGCGAATTTCGCGCGGCTCATGGTCAAGCGCCTGACCCATACAGGCTCGACATTGCGCCCGCGCGATGTTGCCTTCAAGGGACAGATCGCCGCCGAACTGGAGGCGAAGGTCTGGCCGCTGCTGGCCGAACGCCGCATCGCACCCGTCATGGACATGATCTTTCCGTTGAAGGAAGCCTGGCGCGCGCATGAGCGGATGGAGGAAGGCGACCATATCGGCAAGATCGTGCTAGACGTGGCATAGCCCGCCAAACTCGATGAGGCCACGAATCTGACGGATCGCCTGTCCCCGCGTCTTCTCGCCATCGTGGAGGCCCTGCCGCTGCGTTCCGGCATCCGTGTGCTTGAAATAGGCTGCGGACCGGGTGCCGCGGCTCGCGAGGTCGCGCGCAGAATCGGAAACGGCCATGTGCTGGCCATCGACCGTTCTCGCAAGGCAATCGAGCAGGCCGAGACCGCCTGCCACGACGAGATCACGGCTGGAACCCTCTCACTGCAACAGGTCGCGGCGGAGGATTTCGAGCTCCTCCCTGGCGAAGAAAAATTCGATCTTGCATTCGCCGTACGTGTGGGCGCGTTCGATGGTCGCCACCCTGCAGCGGGCGAAAAGGCTTTGCCCCGCATCGCGGCAGCCTTGAAGCCCCAGGGTCGGCTCTTGATCGATGGCGGCGATCCACTGCGCGAGCTGCCGTTGCAACGGTAGGCCGGGCCTGTCCTCTGCCTAAGACGTCGGTTCGCATTGCGAAGGACGCCGAATAACGTTATATGCGGGGTGATTTCCCAAATTTGGTGGCTTCGCCCACCGCCCGCGACAGGGACGCGGGCGAACGAGAAGGATTTTATCCATGGCCAACACGCTTCTGATGCCCAAGGCGACAGCCGTCTGGCTCGTCGACAACACCGCGCTGTCGTTCGACCAGATCGCTCATTTCTGCAAACTTCATCCGCTCGAGGTCAAGGCGATCGCGGATGGCGAGGCCGCGCAGGGCATCAAGGGTCTCGATCCCGTGATAACCGGCCAGCTTTCGCGCGACGAAATCGCCAAGGGCGAAGCCGATCCCGAGCATCGTCTCAAGCTCTCCGAGCCCAAGGTGCGCGTGCCCGAATCGAAGCGCCGCACGCCGCGCTACACGCCGCTGTCCAAGCGTCAGGACCGCCCGAACGCGATCCTGTGGCTGGTCAAGAATCATCCCGAATTGAAGGATGCGCAGATCTCGCGCCTCGTCGGCACCACCAAGTCGACCATCGAGCAGATCCGCAACCGCACCCACTGGAACTCGAACAACCTCGTGCCGATGGACCCTGTGACGCTGGGCTTGTGTTCGCAGATCGATCTCGACCTCGAAGTGCAGCGCGCTTCTCGCGGCCAGCCTGCGGCGGCGCCCACCGGCGACACGCTGCTGCCTGCTTCCATGACCGAGTCGCTCGAGGTGGGTTCGGACCGGCAAGCCAAGGACGAAGGCGAGGACGAACTCGACGCGGATGCCGTTTTCGCCAAGCTGTCTTCGCTCAAGTCGACGACGCGGGACGAAGACGAGGAATAGGCCACCGGGTCAACAGCCGGACAATCGCTTAGCTCGATGTCCGGCTCGCGAGCCTAGTTACGACTGCCCGCGCATCTCCAGGGTGCGGTAGAAATCGGCGAGCTGCTTGCCGCGCTCCGGCCGGAAGGTGCGCCCGGACGGCGTTATCTGCGCAATGCGGTCGATGCGGAAGGCGCGGAAATCGTCGCGCAGTTCGCACCATGCTACCAGCGTCCAGACCTTTCCCCAGAACCATAAGCCAAGCGGCCGGATGTCGCGCTGGGACGCCCGCCCGGCTTCGTCGCTGTAATCAATATTCAGAACGCTGCGTCCGTCCACGGCGCGTTCGAGCAGGTCGATCGACTTGCGCTCGGCCTCGCCCACGACCCAGTCGGGCATGTGGATTTCGGTGCGTGCGATTCGCGCCTTTTCCTGGTCGGGCAGAACCGCGCCGATCTTGACCAGCGCTTCCTCGGCCGCCCGCGCCATGTCGGCGCCGCCAAAGGCCCGAACCATGCGCGCGCCGGCAACCAGCGCGACGATTTCGTCACGCGTGAACATCAGCGGCGGAAGGTCGAAACCTTCCCTCATCAGATAGCCCACACCCGCTTCTCCATCGATCGGCACACCGGTCGACTGCAGGTCTGCTATATCGCGGTAGATCGTGCGTTCCGAGACTTCCAGCCGCTCCCCGAGCATGCGCGCGGTTACAAGCCTTCCGCCCCGCAAATGCTGGACGATCTGAAACAAGCGGTCTGCACGGCGCATGGAAAGAAGCCCTCGAACGGATGAATCCGGGAGGCGGACTATGCCAGCAACCTCCTGACAACATAGTGTCAGGAGGTTGTCGGGGGGGAAACCCGCCGGATTGCATCGTCCGAAACCGTTAGCCGTTGCGGCCGTTCTGGATACGGCGCTGGCGTTCCGGCAGGCCGTCCGGCCAGCCGATGTCCTTGCGCAGGTGCGCCGAAAGACCGTCGATGGCGCGGCGCGTGCGCCGGCGTTCGTTGAAGCTGCGGAACTGGGTGACGGCGTCCTCTACGAGGGACAGCAACAGGGGCGTGCGGGGCATGACGTAGTCTCCTTTCACCTTGGAAAGAGACAATGACACACCCCTGCGGACAACCTTGCGTCAGGAGCCTCAGCGGCCGGAATGCTGTCAGGCGAAGCGCCTCGCCGCATCCACCGCAAGCCCCAGGCCGACGGCTCCGAAACGGTCGATCTGGGCAATGCGCGCATGCGGAAAACGGGCAACCGCCGCATCGCGAACCGCAGGCACCTGCGCGCCGCCGCCGGTCATCACCACCGTGTCGATGGCCTCCGCGCCCACCCCCGCGTCAGCGAGCGCAGCATCGATGGCAATGCCGATTTTCGAAACCAGCTCGCCGGTCGCCTGCGCGAATTCCGCGCGCGAAACAGGCACCTCCAGCGACAGGCCGGGCTCGCGCAAAGTGATGACGGCATCCTCGGCATCCGTCAGCTCGATCTTGGCTTTCTCGACCTGCGCGGCCAGCCGATGGCCCGAGCGGTGCGCCAGCAGGTGCTGGTAGATCTCAAGTTTCTCTGGCTCTGCCGCCTCGCGCTTCAGCGACTGGATGTCCCGCATCGTCGCCGCCGTATAGAGCTGGTTGATCTTGTGCCAGGTCGCCATGTCGTTGAAGTACCAGACCGGCAGATGGCGCTTGCCGTCGCGCGTGCGGGTGCCGAGACCCATGTGCGGCATCACGCGTGCAATGCTCAACTGGCGGTCGAAATCGGTGCCGCCGACATGAACGCCCGACGTCGAGAGGATGTCGTCGCGGCGGTCGGCAGCGCGGCTCCGTTCCGGCGACAGGCGCAGCACCGAGAAGTCGGACGTGCCGCCCCCGATGTCGACGACGAGCGCGAGCACCTCGGCATTCAGGTCGCGTTCGAACCCCATGGCCGCGGCCACCGGCTCGAACTGGAACTCGATATGCCGGAAGCCTTCCGCCCGCGCGGCCGCTTCGAGCTGATCCTGCGCGGTTCGGTCGGCTTCCGGATTGCCGTCGACGAAAAAGACCGGCCGGCCAAGCACGATATGGTCGGGCACGTCGCCGGCCTGAGCCTCGATCCGCGCGCGCAGGTGTCGCAGGAACCGGCCGATCAGCCCCTGGAACGTCATGCGGTCGCGTCCGACCTGCGTGGTTTCCTTCATCAGGCTGGAGCCGAGAACCGACTTGAGCGCGCGCATGAAGCGGCCTTCCGCGCCGTCCATATATTCATGCACCGCCGAGCGGCCGAAATGGACGCTGCCGTCTTCGAGGCTGAAGAACAGCGCCGAGGGGATCGTCACCTGCGCGTCTTCGACCGGGATCAGGAACGGATCGCCTCTGGCCGCACACAGGCCGACGGTGGAATTGGTGGTGCCGAAATCGACGCCACAATAATGGGGAGACATCGCAAAACGCCCGCAATGCTTCGCCGGCGGCGACTAGGCGCCGAGGCAAAGGGATGACCGGAAAGGGCGGCCTCTCTACCGCATCACGGCAAGGATGAGAACCCCTCTTCCGCTGCGAAGATGCGCTGCGGTCAGACCCCGATGCCCCTGCCCTTCAGCGCCGCCTCGATCTCGTCGAGGATCGCCGGGTCGTCGATCGTCGCCGGCATGGTCCAGCCTTCCTTGTCGGCGATCTTCTGCATCGTTCCGCGCAGGATCTTGCCGGACCGCGTCTTTGGAAGCCGCTTGACCGTGACCACCGACTTGAACGCCGCGACCGGACCGATGCGCTCGCGCACCAGCGCGACTATCTCCTTTTCGATCTCCGGCCCCTCCCGCGTCACACCCGCGTTGAGCACGACGAAGCCGCACGGCACCTGTCCCTTCATCGGGTCGGCGATGCCGACCACGGCGCATTCGGCGACGTCGGGGTGTTCGGCCACCACCTCCTCCATGCCGCCTGTCGAAAGGCGGTGCCCGGCAACATTGATGATGTCGTCGGTGCGCGCCATGATGAAGAGGTAGCCGTCCTCGTCGATCAGTCCGGCATCGGCCGTCTTGTAGTAGCCGGGAAACTCGGAAAGGTAGGCGCTGCGGAAGCGATCGTCCGCATTCCACAGCGTCGGCAGGCAGCCGGGCGGCAGTGGCAGCTTGACGACCACGTTGCCCAGCGTCCCCGTTGGCACGGGGTGCCCTGCATCGTCGAGCACCTGAACGTCGAACCCGGGCATCGGCACGGCGGGCGAGCCATATTTGACCGGCAGAAGCCCGAGCCCGACCGGGTTCTGGCTGATCGGGTGGCCGGTCTCGGTCTGCCACCAATGGTCGATTACCGGCACGCCGAGTTGCGCTTCCGCCCACTTGATGGTTTCCGGATCGGCACGTTCGCCGGCGAGGAACAGGGTCCTGAACTTGGAGAGATCGTATTTCCCGACGAACTCGCCCTTCGGATCCTGCCCCTTGATCGCCCGGAATGCCGTGGGTGCCGTGAACATCGCCGCGACGCCGTGTTCGGCGATCACGCGCCAGAAGGTGCCGGCATCGGGCGTGCCGACCGGCTTGCCCTCGAACAGGATCGTGGTGCAGCCGTGAAGCAGGGGCGCGTAGACGATGTAGGAATGGCCCACCACCCAGCCGACATCGGAAGCCGCCCAGAAAACCTCGCCCGGCTTGACGCCGAATTCATTCCACATCGACCATTCGAGCGCGACCATGTGGCCGCCATTGTCCCGCACCACACCCTTGGGCTGGCCGGTGGTGCCGGAGGTGTAGAGCACGTAGAGCGGATCGGTCGCGGCCACCGGTTCGCAGTCGACCCATGCGCCGATCTTCTTTGCCGCAGCCGTCACTTCGGCCATGTCGAGATCGCGGTTAGGCACGAGATCGCAGGGCTGCTGCTCGCGCTGCAGCACCACGCAATGTTCAACTTTGTGCTTGGCCATGGCGATGGCGCCGTCGAGCAGCGGCTTGTAGGCAACGATGCGGCCGGGCTCGACACCGCAGGATGCAGAGACGATCAGCTTCGGCTGCGCATCGTCGATCCGTGTTGCCAGTTCCTTCGCCGCGAAACCGCCGAAGACGACAGAGTGGACGGCCCCGAGCCGCGCGCAGGCGAGCATCGCGAACACGGCTTCAGGCACCATCGGCATGTAGATGATGACCCGGTCGCCCTTGGCCACACCCTGCTCACGCAGGACGGCAGCAAGCGCGACCACCTCGTCGCGCAACTGCGCATAGGTGAAGCTCTTCTTCGCTCCGGTGATCGGGCTGTCATAGATAAGCGCCGTCTGGTCGGCGCGCCCGCCGTCGACATGACGGTCGAGGACGTTGAAGCAGGTGTTGCAGGTTGCGCCGGTGAACCAGCGGCCATAGACGCCCTGCTCGGCATCGAAGATGCGCTCGGGCGGCGTGAACCAGTCGATCGCCTTGGCTGCTTCCGCCCAGAACGCCTCGGGATCGCTTTTCCAGCCGGCATAAACCTCGTGATAGCGCGACGACAATGCTTCCTCCCCTGGCAATGCTTGTCGGGCTGTTCTATCCGCCACGGCCTCCTGCCGTCCATCTGACTAAGGAAGCACGGCTGCCCGCACTTTGACAGACGTCAAGGATGCTGCTCAAACGGGCGCGGCGCAATGACAACGCAACCCGGAACGGCATGAGCAAAATCCTATCGCTGCTGATAGTCGGCCTGATGATCGTTCAGATCATCAAGCCGCTGGGTCTGCCTGGGCTGAAGCGCCGCGCCGACTTCTGGAAGCTGGCGGTCGTTGCGCTCGGCCTGATCGTCGTGACAGCGGGGCTCAGCCACGGCGGCTGACCGGACGGTCAGCCTGCGCGGGATGCTTCGAATATGCTGTCGATCGCCGAGCCAAGTGCCGCGTCGAACTCGGCATCGCTCTGCTGGGCCGAAAGCCCTTCGGTCAGTGCTCGCGAGAAGCTGGCGATCATGCCCGCATTCTGCTTGAGCTTGGCGTTCGCATCGTCGCGGGAATATCCGCCGGAAAGGGCTACCACCCGCATGACGCGGGGATCGTCGATCAGCGGCTTGTAGAGGTTCGCCTTCGTGGGCAGCGTCAGCTTGAGCATCACTTGCTTGCCGGCCGGCACGCTGTCCAGATGCTTCTGGATTTCCGCAAGCAGCATGTCCTCGGCTTCGGCCTTGTCGGCGATCGAGATGGTGACTTCCGGCTCGATGATCGGCACGAGGCCGTGGCCCAGGATCTGCCGGCCGACCTCGAACTGCTGGGCAACGACCGCAGCGATCCCTTTCGGATTTGCCGCGTCGATCACCGAGCGCATCTTGGTGCCGAAGACGCCGTTTGCGACGGCGCGCTCCAGCAGCGCATCGAGATCCGGCATGGGCTTCATCAGCTTGACGCCGTCGGCCTCGTCGGCGAGGCCCTTGTCGACCTTCAGGAACGGCACGACGCCGCGCTTTTCCCAGAGGTATTTCGCTGTCGGCGTGCCGTCGATGTCGCGATCCATCGTCTGCTCGAACAGGATCGCGCCCATGACCTTGTCGCCGCTGAACGCAGGCGACTTGATGATCCGCGCCCGCATCTGGTGGATGAGATCGAACATCTCGTCATTGTTCGACCATGCGCCCTGCTCGACGCCGTAGAGCTTCAGTGCCTTGGGTGTGGAGCCGCCCGACTGGTCGAGCGCTGCAATGAAGCCGTCCTTGTTTGCGGCCTGCGCCGTCATCGCCGCGCTGTTTTCAAGACGTTCGCTCATTCCTGTGCCTCCAGATTATCCTTGGCAGGCCGCTTACCAGATGCGGCCTGAAAGCGGAATGGAGCCGGGTTGGTCGAATCGATTGAAAGCGATTTCAAATGTTTAAGAGGGTAAACGGCGAAGTGGGCGTTCTACGTTAAGCGTCATCCCTGCCAAGGGAGCGCAGCGACCGCAGATCCGGGACCCATTGAGCAGCGTGGCCGGGCCGCGGGTTCGCGCAGCATCGGTCGTATGCGCCAGCGCCGGAACCGGGCCGTGCTCCACGATACTCCGACCAATGGGTCCCGGCTCTGCGGTCGCTGCGCTCCCTTGGCCGGGATGACGTGATTAGCTTATCTCGCCAATGCCACCACGCCCGGCAGTTCCTTGCCTTCCATCCATTCGAGGAAGGCGCCACCGGCGGTTGAGACGTAGCTGAAGTCATCGGCAACCCCGGCATGGTTCAGAGCCGAGACCGTATCGCCGCCGCCGGCGACCGAGACCAGCTTACCAGCCCTGGTCCGGTCGGCCGCGAACTTCGCCGCAGCCACGGTCGCCGCATCGAACGGCGCGATCTCGAAGGCGCCGAGCGGGCCGTTCCAGACCAGCGTCTGCGCCTTTTCGATCCACTGGTTGACCACCTTGACAGTCTTCGGCCCGACATCGAGGATCATCGCATCGGCCGGAACGGCATCCACGGAAATCGTTTCGTTCGCGGCATTCGCCTTGAATTCCCTGGCCACGACGGCGTCGGTCGGCAGCACGATCGCGCATCCCGCGGTCGCGGCCTCGATCATGATCTGCTTGGCCGTCGGGGCGAGATCGTGTTCGCACAGCGACTTGCCGACGTCGGTGCCGCGCGCGGCGAGGAACGTGTTGGCCATGCCGCCGCCGATGACCAGTGCGTCAACCCGTTTGACGAGGTTCATCAGCAGGTCGATCTTGGTCGACACCTTGGCGCCGCCGACGATCGCGACCACCGGCTTCACCGGCTTGCCAAGGCCTTTTTCGAGCGCTTCGAGCTCAGCCTGCATGGTGCGTCCGGCATAGGCCGGCAGCAGGTGCGCGAGGCCCTCGGTCGAGGCATGCGCGCGATGGGCGGCGGAGAAGGCGTCATTGAAGTAGACGTCGCCATTGGCGGCGAGCGCCTTGACGAAATCGGGATCGTTCTTTTCCTCGCCCTTGTGGAAGCGGGTGTTTTCCAGAAGCAGGATGTCGCCATCTGCAAGGGACGCGACCGCCTTGGCAGCCCGCTCGCCGATGCAATCGGCGGCAAAGGCCACCTTGCGGCCGATGACGGCTTCCGTCGCCGCGGCAATAGGCTCAAGCGACATTTCCGGGTTCGGCTCGCCTTTCGGGCGACCGAAATGGGCGAGAAGGATGACCTTCGCGCCCTTGTCTGCGAGTTCGGTGATCGTTGGCGCGACCCGCTCGATGCGGGTCGCGTCGGTTACCTGCCCGTCCTTGACGGGTACGTTGAGGTCGACGCGGACAAGCACCCGCTTGCCCGAAACCTGTGCCTCGTCGAGCGTGCGAAAGCCTGTCATCTTCGTTCCCCGTGCCGCGATCAGATGGTCTTCGCCAGCGCTACGGCCGTGTCGGCCATGCGGTTCGAGAAGCCCCACTCATTGTCGTACCACGACATCACGCGCACGAGGTCGCCCTCGATCACCTTGGTCTGGTCGAGCGCGAAAGTGGACGATGCCGGATTGTGGTTGAGGTCGATCGAAACCAGCGGCTCGTCGGTGTAGGCGAGGATCCCCTTGAGCGGGCCGTCCGCCGCCGCCACCAGCGCCGCGTTCACCTCTTCAACGGTGACCTTGCGCTTCGGCACGAACTTGAAGTCGATGACCGAGACG
This sequence comes from Aquamicrobium sp., assembly GCA_019739225.1. Lineage (GTDB taxonomy): Bacteria > Pseudomonadota > Alphaproteobacteria > Rhizobiales > Rhizobiaceae > Aerobium. The sequence continues at coordinate 884,049 of JAHHDT010000006.1, read as the reverse complement.
TTCGGGGTCGGCACGCGGATCGACACGCCGTCGAGCTTGCCCTTGAGTTCCGGCAGAACGAGGCCGACGGCCTTGGCCGCACCGGTCGAGGTCGGGATCATCGACACCGCTGCCGCGCGGGCGCGGTAGAGGTCCTTGTGCATCGTGTCGAGCGTCGGCTGGTCGCCCGTATAGGCGTGAACCGTCGTCATGAAGCCCTTTTCGATGCCGAAGGCGTCATTGAGGACCTTGGCGACCGGCGCGAGGCAGTTGGTGGTGCAGGAAGCATTGGAGATCACGACGTGCTCGCTCGTGAGCTTGTCGTGATTCACGCCGTAGACGACCGTCAGGTCGGCACCGTCGGCGGGCGCCGAAACGATGACGCGCTTGGCGCCGGCGGTCAGGTGTGCGGACGCCTTCTCCTTGGACGTGAAGATGCCCGTGCATTCGAGCACGATATCCACATCCAGGTCGGCCCACGGCAGCTTCGACGGGTCGCGCTCGGCGAACACCTTGAAGGAGTCGGAACCAACCGAGATGGTGTCGCCATCGACCTTCACCTCGGAGGGAAACTTGCCGTGCACGCTATCGTAGCGCAGCAGGTGTGCGTTGGTCTCCACCGGCCCGAGATCGTTGATGGCAACGACGTCGATGTCCTTGCGGCCGCTCTCATAGATGGCGCGGACGATGTTCCGGCCAATGCGGCCAAATCCGTTAACTGCGACTTTTACGGTCATGAGGCGGTCTCCCAGGAGGCTTCGAAAGCGTGTTTCGGCGGCATGGCACAAGGCCCGCCGCCAAGGCAGCGCTTCCATAGCGGCGCGGCGCAGAAGAATCCAGCGTCAGCCGGGATAAAACCGATTAGCACAGAACAGGCGCGGTGCGCCTGCCCCGGCTCAGGCGCTCGCGAGCCGCTTCTCGACGGCTTCGACCGCGGCCTCGGCAGTAATGCCGAAGTGCTTGTAGAGATCCTCTATCTTGCCGCTGGCGCCGAAGCCGCTCATGCCGACAAAAAGTCCGTCGGACCCGATGATCGCGTCCCAACCCTGCCGCACGCCGGCCTCGATCGCGATCCTGACCGACGCATTGCCAATCAAACCGGCCCGATACTCGTCGCTCTGCGCGGCGAAGATTTCCATGCACGGCACGGAAACGACACGTGTACGGTGACCGCGCTTCTCGAGTTCGGCGCGAGCGGCGAGCGCGATCTCGACTTCCGAGCCGGTCGCAAAGATCGTCACGGCTGCATCGCCATTGGTTCCGGCGAGTTCGTAGGCGCCGCGAGCAGAAAGGTTTTCGACCGCATGCTCGGTGCGCACGGTCGGCAGGTTCTGCCGGGTCAGCGCAAGCGTGGACGGCGTCTTGGTGGATTCGAGCGCGATCTGCCAGCATTCCGCCGCCTCGACCGCGTCTGCCGGACGCATGACGTAATGGTTGGGGATCGCGCGTAGCGCCGCCAGATGCTCGACCGGCTGGTGGGTCGGCCCGTCTTCACCGAGACCGATGGAATCGTGGGTCATTACGAATATCGAGCGGATGCCCATCAGCGATGCCAGACGCATCGCCGGCCGTGCATAATCCGAGAAGGTGAGGAAGGTGCCGCCGTAAGGAATGACGCCGCCATGCAGCGTCATGCCGTTCATGGCGGCTGCCATGCCATGCTCACGAATGCCGTAATAGACGTAACGACCGGAATAGTCGTCCGGCTTGATCGGTCCGGTCTGGCTGGTCTTGGTGTTGTTGGAACCGGTGAGATCCGCCGAACCGCCGATGGTTTCGGTGACCAGGGCGTTGATGACTTCAAGCGCCATTTCGGACGACTTGCGGGTCGCGACCTTGGGTTTGTCTTCGACCAGCTTCTTCTTGTAGTCGACGATGAGCTGATCGAAACCCTGCGGTAGGTCGCCGCGCATCCGGCGCTCGAATTCGGCGCGCGTCGGGGCATCGGCGGCGCCAAGCCGCTTTTCCCATTCCTTGCGCTCCTTGGCGGCGCGAAGCCCTGCAACGCGCCATGCATCCAGGACGTCGGACGGAATCGCGAAGGGCTCGGCATCCCAGCCAAGCGCCTTGCGCGCGCCGGCAATCTCTTCAGCACCCAGCGGCGAACCATGCGCCTTGTTGGTGCCGGCGCGCGTCGGCGCACCATAGCCGATCGTGGTCTTGGCCGCGATCAGCGTCGGGCGGTCCGACTTGCGGGCCGCCTCGATCGCGGCGGCGATCGCATCCGGGTTGTGGCCGTCGACGCGCGTCGTGTTCCAGCCGGAGGCTTCGAAACGCTTGCACTGGTCGGTGGAGTCGGACAGCGAGATCGCGCCGTCGATGGAGATGTTGTTGTCGTCCCAGATGACGATCAGCTTGTTCAGCTTCAGATGGCCCGCAAGCGAGATCGCTTCCTGGCTGATGCCTTCCATCAGGCAGCCGTCGCCGGCCAGCACATAGGTGTAGTGATCGACGAGGTCGTCACCGAAGCGCGCATTCATGATGCGCTCGGCAAGCGCCATGCCGACCGAATTGGCAAGGCCCTGGCCGAGCGGCCCGGTGGTGGTCTCGATGCCGGCGGCGTGGCCCCATTCCGGATGGCCGGCAGTGCGCCAGCCGAGCTGGCGGAAATGCTTGATCTGCTCGAGGTCGATGTCCTCGTAGCCGGTCAGGTAGAGCAGCGAATAGAGAAGCATCGAACCGTGGCCGGCCGACAGCACGAAGCGGTCGCGATCGGCCCAGTCAGGCTTCTGCGGATCGTAGGACAGATAGCGGGAGAACAGCACGGTCGCGATATCGGCCGCGCCCATGGGCAGGCCGGGATGGCCCGAATTGGCCTTTTCGACTGCATCCATGGAAAGGAAACGGATCGCATTGGCCATGCGGTCGTGCATTTCGCGTGTGGTCATGATCGCTCGCTTGTCGTCCGGCGCAAGAAAAGGGCCAGATACGGCCCGGAAAGCGAGGGGACACATAGCAGGCGCGCGCCCCGAGTCAACGTCGACGGCGGTTCTGTTCGCAGCCTTGAAGCGCTTTGCAGCCACTCTAGAGTGCGTTTAAAGGGGATAGTCGCGAGCGCCGCGTTGACGCCCGCTTCGCACGCTGCCTAATGTTTCACGGCTAACGCGCTGGGAAAGCGCGCGATTCGGCACCATCTCAGGGGCTGGAACGGATACCATGACCGGGGAAGCGACCCTCAAGGAAGTAATTGCCCGCCTCGGGAAGGCGATCGAGACGCTCGAAGATGCGGTTTCCGCACGATTCGAGCGTGAGCAGGAATATGGCGATGCCGAAGCGGAAGTGCAGCGCATGAACGCCGACCGCGCCCGGCTCGCTCAGGAACTCGACAGCTCCGAAGCCCGCGCCGAACGGCTGGAAGAAGCCAACAAGGAGGTCTCGCGCCGGCTCGTGGCAGCGATGGAGACCATTCGCGCGGTACTCGACAGGTAAAGGACAGGCCCATGGCGCAGGTGACGGTGACGATCGACGGCAAGTCCTACCGCATGGCCTGCGATGAAGGGCAGGAAGAACACCTGACCGATCTGGCGACGCGCTTCGACCGCTATGTCTCACATCTCAAGGGATCCTTCGGAGAGATCGGCGACCAGCGCCTAACCGTGATGGCCGGCATCATGGTGATGGACGAACTTGCCGAACTGCAGAAGCGCATGAAAGGCATGGAGAGCGAGATCGCCACGCTGCGCAAGACGCGCGACGACGCGCTGACTAAGGCCGACAAGAACGATGCGGCGCTCACCGGCGCATTGGCGAATCTGGCCGAACGCATGGAAGGCCTTGCCGCAAAGCTGAACGCCGACGGCCTGCCCGCCTGACCCGTCTCGGGTCAGTCAGTCGAAAGGTCGACCCGCAGGCATTGCGCGGATAGCCCCTCATGGCCGCCGATCTCAGAACCCCTGGAAGAGCATATCGAGCGCGGCGGTGATTTCATCACGCCGGTCGCTTACATTGGCAATGCGGTCACGGAGCGCGGACACGGGAACTGCAAGCATGTGTTGCGTGTAGAGAGCGTAGTGTTTCCCGTCGACAACGAAGATCGGATTGAGCTTCTTCAACGGTGTTCGGTGTGGGTGTTCGGGCAGTAGCGGGATAGCCGTCCTGGTGTCGAGGCCGTCGAAAATATCTGCCTGGATGCTCACGAGCAGGTTTTCGCTGCCCCGAGGATCGCGATAGACATCATACCGCGCCATCAGAAACCGCGATATTCCGAGAACGGGAGACCGTGCTCCTCGAAATATCTGTTGTTCTCTTCAATTGCCTCGCGATTCTCCTGCAGCCAGAGCTCGGCTTTGCGCTTGCTTATAGCTTCGGCGATACCGGCGTCCGCGGCACGCGAGACGTTCACCTTTAAAGCCTTTGCCTCTGCCAGAATGTCGACGTCGATCGAAAGGTTGACGGATTTGCGTTTCGGAGACTTGGTTAGCATGAGCACACTCCATGCGCATGTTATATGCGCATGGAGTGTGCTCGGCAACTAGCCCTCGATCTCCTCCCGCAGCATCTCCAGCTCCAGCCATTCCTCTTCCATGGTGGAGAGGCCGGCCCGCAGGCCTTCGAGCTGTCCCGCAACCTTCGAAAAGCCGTCAGGGTCCTTTGTGTAGAAGGCGGGATCCGACATCTTGTCTTCAAAAGCAGCGATCTTGCCCTCGGTTTCCGCAATCTGCTTCGGAAGGTTTTCGAGAGCGAATTTCTGTTTGTAGGAGAGCTTGCGCGCAGATGCCCGAGGCTCGTTCGCGGCAGGCTCCTTCTTCTCACGAGGCTCCTTCTTCGCGGCACGCGCGCGGTCCTGAAGCGCCTGCCCGCCGCGCTGTGCCAGCATGTCGGAGTACCCGCCGGCATATTCGATCCAACGCCCCTCACCGTCAGGGGCAATCACGCTCGTCACCGTCCGGTCCAGGAAGTCGCGGTCGTGGCTGACGAGAAGCACCGTGCCCGGATAGCCGGAAACCAGTTCCTGCAGGAGATCGAGCGTTTCCATGTCGAGGTCGTTGGTCGGCTCGTCGAGCACCAGCAGATTGGCGGGCCGCGCCAGAATGCGCGCCAGCACAAGCCGCGCCCGCTCGCCGCCCGAAAGCTCGCGCACCGGCGTCCGCGCCTGTTCCGGCTTGAACAGGAAGTCCTTCATGTAGGAAACGACATGCTTTTCCTCGCCGTTGACAACGAGGCTGTCACCCCGGCCGTCGGTGAGGTAGTGAGCCAGCGTCTCCGACGGATCGAGTTCGCGCTTCTGGTCAAGAGCGGCGATCTCCAGATTGGCCCCAAGCCGCACACTGCCGGCATCCGGCTCCAGCGTACCAATCAGCATCTTCAGGAGTGTGGTCTTCCCGGCTCCATTTGGTCCGACGAGGCCGACCCTGTCGCCTCGCTGGATACGCGTCGAGAAATCCTGCACGACAGCGCGATCCCCAAAACTCTTGGCGATATTGCGGGCTTCGATGACCAGCTTGCCGGACTCCGCACCCTCGGCTGCAGACATCGAGGCGACACCCTCGGGGCCACGCCTGCCACGAAACCGCTCGCGCATCGAATGGAGCTCGCCGAGCCGGCGCATGTTGCGCTTGCGCCGCGCGGTCACGCCGTAGCGCAGCCAGTGCTCCTCGCGCTCGATCTGGCGGCCGAGCTTGTGCTGCTCCAGCTCCTCCTCCTCCAGGAGCCGGTCGCGCCATTCCTCGAAATGGGCGAACCCCTTGTCGAGCCGCCGCGTGGTACCGCGATCCAGCCACACCGTCGCCCGCGACACGCGTTCCAGAAACCGCCTGTCATGCGAGATCATGATGAGCGCCGACTTCGTGCGCTGCAGTTCGCCTTCCAGCCATTCGATGGTGGCCAGGTCGAGGTGGTTGGTCGGTTCGTCGAGCAACAGAATGTCGGGTTCCGGCGCCATGACGCGGGCGAGCGCGGCACGCCGCGCCTCGCCGCCGGAAAGCGTGCCCGGCCGCTCGTCGCCGGAAAGCCCGAGGCTTTCGATCAGATAGGTGGCGCGATACGGATCGTCTGCCGGCCCCAGGCCGGCCTCGACATAGGCGAGCACACTCGCGTAGCCGTCCATGTCGGGCTCCTGCGGCAGATAGCGCACAGTCGCTGTCGGCTGCCGGAAAATCTCGCCGTCCTGCGGCTCGACCATGCCGGCCGCGATCTTAAGCAGCGTCGATTTGCCCGATCCGTTGCGACCCACAAGCGCGATCTTCTCGCCGGAAGATGCCGAGAGCGAAGCGTCGTCGAGCAGCGGAGTGCCGCCGAAGGTCAGCCGAATGCCGTCAAGGGTAAGAAGCGGTGGAGCCATCGTCACATGCGAAAATAGGAAACGGGATGGGCGATCAGAAGGGCACGACCGGACTGGAGCGTCACGCTCAGTTTGTCCCGCACTTCGTTCGACAGCGTCAGCGAAGAGCCGAAAGGCACAGACCGGTCGGAAAGCGGCCATTTCGCGCCGGATAGCGTAAGCCCTTCGAGGTCGGAGAACGGCAGCACACTGAACAGCGTTCCGTCCTCGTAATCGAAGCTCCTTGCGGTGCCAGGCAGAAGCGGCGTTCCCTCCTGCTGGCCGCTGGTCAACAGGCACTGTGTGCCTGCTTCGGCCAGCCGCAACGCGGCCGCAAGATGCAGGAATGCGTGGTCGGCCCGCGTGCCGCCGAACGCACCGACCAGAATGAGCTCGTCCGCGCCTCGCGCCAGCGCGGCATCGATGGCGAGTTCGCCGTCGGTCTTGTCCTTGTCGGCAGAGAATATCTCGGTCGGCACCTCGCCATGCGTCTGCCTCAGCGTGTCGTCGACGGAATCGAAATCGCCCGTCCACAATTCCGGAACGATGCCAAGCACGCTTGCGTGGCGGATGCCGGAATCGGCGGCGATCACCCGGGCATGTTCGAGTTGGCCGGCAAGCCGGGGCGTGGCGACGAGGTCGCCGCCAAGAAGGATGGCGAAGCGGGTCATGCGCGTCGCCTCTATCACGCGAGCCCGATGCAGCGAAAGCGCCTTGCATCGGGTCCGTCAAACAATCGCTTGCCTAGCCTCGCGCTCAGCCCTATTTCTGAAACCGCTCTAACGGGGTGCCGGACGCGAACCATGCGGACCGGCTGAGAGGCATGATGGGGCAACCCTGCCAACCCGCTGAACCTGATCCGGCTCATACCGGCGGAGGGATTAGACGCTGCAGCCAAAGCGCCTGATTTCCCTTGAAACACAAACCAAGGAGGCGCCCGATGCGCGACCGTTTTCTCATCATCCTTACCGCTTCTCTGGGTCTCGCCGCCATGCCGGCCGCAGCTCAGGAAAAGCTGACCGTCTACACCTACGAAAGCTTTACCGCTTCATGGGGTCCCGGCCCGGTCGTCGAGAAGGCGTTCGAGGCAGAATGCGGCTGCGACCTGGAATTCGTTGCGGTGGCCGACGGGGTGGCGCTTCTGAACCGTCTCAAGCTCGAAGGCAGCGGCACGCAGGCCGACATCGTTCTGGGGCTGGACACCAACCTCACCTATGAGGCGCGTGAGACAGGCCTGTTCGCGCCACACGGCATTTCGCTCGAACGGGTAAGTGTGCCGGGCGGCTGGGACGACGACATGTTCGTGCCGTTCGACTATGGCTACTTCGCCTTCGTCTACGACACCGAGGCGATCGCGACGCCCCCGGCAAGCCTGAAGGAACTGGTCGAAGGCGACCCTGAGGAGAAGATCGTCATTCAGGACCCGCGCACCTCGACGCCCGGACTCGGCCTGCTTTTGTGGGTGAAAGCTGTCTACGGCGACGACGCGCAGGCCGCCTGGGAGAAGCTCGGCCAGCGCGTGCTGACGGTGACGCCGGGCTGGAGCGAAGCCTACGGCCTGTTCACCAGCGGCGAGGCGGGCATGGTCCTCTCCTACACCACCTCGCCCGCCTATCACGAGATCGCGGAGGACAGCCAGCGCTACAAGGCCGCGAGTTTCGAGGAGGGACACTACCTGCAGGTCGAGGTTGCCGGCGCGACGCTCAAGGGCACGGAGAACCCACTGACTGCGCAGTTCCTCGAATTCATGACCGGACCTGGTTTCCAGGATGCGATCCCCGAGACCAACTGGATGTTCCCGGCCGGCGAAACCTCGGCACCGCTCAACCCGGTCTTCGACACACTCGTCGAGCCTTCCAAAACGCTCGCGTTCACGCCCGAGGAGGTTGCCCAGAACCGCCAGCGCTGGATCGACGAGTGGCTTGCCGTGATGAGCCGCTGAACCCTCAATGACGCGCGATCGCCGCATTCTGGCAGGCATTTCCGCTCTAACGGCGATCGCGGTGCTGATCGGCGGGGCCTTTGCGGGCCTCGCCTGGGAAGCGTTCTCCGACTGGTCGGGCGCGCTTTCCGCGTTCAATGCCTACCTCCTGCGGATCGTTCGTTTCACCTTGTGGCAGGCGGTGCTTTCGACGGTTCTTTCCGTCGTGCCGGCGATGCTGGTTGCGCGAGCGCTTGCGCGCCACCCCGCCTTTCCCGGCCGCGGCCTCGTCCTGCGGCTGTTCGCGCTGCCGCTGGCGCTGCCCGCCATTGTCGCAGCACTCGGCGTTCTGGCACTGCTGGGCCGCGCGGGGCTTTTCGCCGATGTCCTTACCGCCGCGACCGGTGCGCGCTGGCAGGGCATTTACGGGCTTTCCGGAATTCTGGTCGCCCATGTCTTCTTCAACCTGCCCCTGGCGACGCGGCTGTTCCTGCAGGCGCTCGAAACCATTCCCGCCGACCAGTGGCGGCTTGCGGCCCAACTGGGCATCGGCGCCCGAACCGGCTTCCGGCTCATAGAATGGCCGGTGCTGCGCGCTGCGTTGCCGGGGATCGCGGGCCTTGTCTTCATGCTCTGCGTCACCTCCTTCACCATCGTGCTGACGCTGGGCGGCGGCCCGCGTGCAACGACGCTGGAGGTGGCGATCTACCAGGCACTGCGCTTCGATTTCGACCCCGCCCGCGCGGTGACATTGACGGCGTTGCAGATCGTCCTCACGGCGGCAGTCGTAGCGGTACTGATCCGGCTCGGGGCAAACATGACGGGCGACGCAAACCTTCCGGTCGCCCGCCGCCGACCCGTGGTGGCTGGAAAGTTCGAGCAGGTCGCCAATGGCGCGCTCATCCTTGCGGCCCTGCTCTTCGTCGCCGGGCCGCTTGCCGCGACGGTCATCGCAGGCCTGCGCGCAGACCTTGCGCGGCTGGCGGCAGACCCGGCCGTGCATGCAGCCACCATGACCAGCCTTCTGCTGGCGCTTATCGCCGCCTTGCTTTCCGTTGCGCTGTCGCTGGCACTCACCATGGCCCGGCGCGCGGTGGAATTGCGCAGATCGTCGTCAGCATCACCGTCCCTGCTTGAGCGCATGCTGGACACCGGCGCCGGCTTCGTCCTCGTCGTGCCGCCCATAGTCGTCGGCGCCGGCTGGTTCATCCTGCTGCGCCAGAGCGGCAATGTCTTTGCGGTCGCCCCCATCATGGTGATAACCGTCAACGCCGTGATGGCCATGCCTTTTGCAATTCGGGCGATCAGGCCTGCCTACGACGCGGCCAGCGTCCGCCACGAAAGGCTGTGCGCCTCGCTCGGCATTTCGGGCGTCAACCGCTTCCGCCTGGTGGATTGGCCGTCCATCCGCCGCCCGATGTTGATGGCGCTCGCCTTCGCCATGGCGCTGTCGCTTGGCGATCTCGGGGTGATTGCCCTGTTCGGCTCCGATTCGGTGCAGACCCTACCCTATCTGCTGCTGGCGCGTATGGGCAGCTATCGAACCGAAGATGCCGCAGGGCTTGCGCTCTTTCTCGGCGTCCTTTGCCTGCTGCTGATGATGCTTGTCGATAACGCGAGGAGACGCCGGTGAGTGGCGCCGCAGTCCGGCTCGATGACGTCACCTTCAGCTATGGCGAGACCTCGATGGCCTTCGACCTGGCTGTCGGGACGGGCTCCATTGTCGCTGTGATGGGGCCGAGCGGTTCGGGAAAATCGACGCTGCTCAATCTGGTAGCGGGCTTCGAGACGCCGGCCTCGGGCCGTGTGCTGATTGGCGATCTGGATGCAACGACCATGTCGCCGGCCAGACGTCCCGTTTCCATGATCTTCCAGGAGAACAACCTCTTTGCCCATGTGGACGTGGCCAACAACGTCAGTCTCGGACGATCGCCGTCGCTTCGCCTCTCACCGAAGGATCGCGAGGACGTTGCCGCCGCGCTTGCCCGCACGGGGCTGACCGGCAAGGAACGGCGCCTGCCCGCCGAACTGTCTGGCGGAGAACGCCAGCGCGTTGCGCTTTCGCGCGTGCTGGTGCGCGACCGCCCGGTGCTGCTGCTCGACGAACCATTTGCCTCGCTCGGGCCCGCCTTGCGCCGCGAGATGCTGGAACTGGTGCGCGAGCTGCACGCAGAACGGGGCATGACGATCCTGATGGTTACACACCACCCCGACGATGCCGAAGCGCTTGCCGACCAGGTGGCATTTGTTGACGAAGGTCGTATTGCCGCCTTTTCGGCAGTCGAGGAAATGTTCTCAGCCAGTGCCCCTGCCGCTTTCAGGGCATATATCGGGACTTGATCGCCCGCCACGAAGGGTACCCTGCCCGGAAGCCGACACAATTGGCAGTCAGATCGTGGCATGAGAGGTGCGTGGCTTGTTTCCTCAACGGGATTCGGCCTTAGCTCGTTTGCAACCCTTTTGCCTTTATTCCGTTTCTGATGCATCGAATTCGATGAAAGGACAACGAGCTGTCCACGCCAATGCAGGATAAGTTGAGGCTCCGGCCCCATAGCGGACCGGGCCGCGCTCTGCGGCGCGGCATGATCCTGCTCGGCCTGATGACATCGCTCGCCGGCTGTCAGGTTCTCGAAGGTGCAACCAGCAACAGCGACGCTTTCCAGCCCTCCGCGAACCCCGTCACCGTGGACACGGTCACCCGTAACGACCGTATGGCGGCGATTGCGAGGGAGCAGCATCCGCGCATTCTGGCCACATATGGCGGTGAATATTCCGACCGGAAGCTGGAGCGCATGGTCGCCAGGGTCGTCGGCACGCTGACGCTCGACCCAGAGAACCCGAACCAGACCTACCAGATCACAATCCTCAACTCGCCCAACATCAACGCCTTTGCGCTGCCGGGCGGCTATCTCTATGTCACCCGGGGCCTGTTGGCGCTCGCCAACGACTCGGCTGAGCTTGCCGCCGTGCTGGCGCACGAGATGGCGCATGTGACCGCCAATCACGGCATCCAGCGCCAGCAGAAGGAAGCCGAGGAGGTTCTGGCCTCACAGGTGGTCAACGACGTTCTGGGCAGCGACCCGGCCGCACGCGTGGCACTTGTGCGCGGCAAACTTCGCCTCGCCCAGTTCTCGCGCAACCAGGAGCTGGAAGCCGATGCCATCGGCATCCGCGCCATCGCGCGCGCCGGCTACGACCCCTTCGCTTCGGCACGCTTCCTTCAGTCGATGGCCGCCTATAGCGCCTCGCGCAACGTCACCGGAGCAATCGACGAGAATCTCGACTTCCTGGCCAGCCACCCCACCGCGCCACAGCGCATCGAGCTGGCGCTGCGCCATGCACGGCAATATGCGCCGCCCGGCACCGGCACGCGCGATCGCGATCAGTTTCTGGAAGGTGTCGACGGCATGCTGTTCGGCGACACCCCCGAGGAAGGCTTTGTGCGCGGGCTGACCTTCATGCATCCCAAGCTGGGAATCGCCTTTTCGGTCCCCGACGGCTTCGTCATCGACAACACGGCAGCGGCCGTGACTGCTGCCGGACCTGGCGATGTCGCCATCCGCTTCGATGGCGTCTCGATCGACCGCCGCGTCTCGCTTGCCGACTATGTGCGCAGCGGCTGGGTTGCCGGGTTGGACGCGTCCAGCATCCGTTCGACCACCATCAACGGCAACGAGGCCGTTTCGGCGCGCGCAAGCGCCGAAGGCTGGCAGTTCGACGTGACCGTTATCCGCGCGGCGGGGGAGGTCTATCGGCTGTTGACCGCCGCGCCGGCGGCAAGCACCGCGCTCGACGCCATCGCCAGCCAGGTCGGCAGCAGCTTCCGTACGCTGACGCCGGCGGAAAAGGCATCGTTGCGCCCGCTGCGTGTGCGCGTGGTGACGGTTCGGGCGGGACAGACGGTGGCCACCCTCGCAGCCCAGATGCAGGGCGTTGACCGGAAGATCGACATGTTCCGGCTTATCAATGCGATGAGCGCCGGCGCGACGGTGTCGGCCGGCGGCAAAGTCAAGATCATCACAGACAGATAGGGTCGCTCAGGCGGCGCTTCGGGTCACGGCCGGATCGATCTTGACCAGAGCCGAGCGCAGCTTTTCGAGCGCGCGGCCTTCGATCTGCCGCACGCGCTCCTTCGAAATGCCAAGCTTCTCGCCGAGCGATTCCAACGTCGCGCCTTCGTCGCGCAACCTGCGCTCGCGGATGATGCTCAACTCGCGCGGATTGAGCGTCGAAAGCGCCTGACTCAGCCATTGTGCACGCCGCTCCTCGTCAATCAGAGACCCGACCACCTCGTCAGGCAGCGGCTGGTCGGAGACGAGAAAATCCATTCTTTCCGATCCGGTGTCCCCATCCGCGGCGACTGGCGCATTCAGCGACGTATCTGGACCGGAAAGCCGCGCGTCCATCGTCGCGACATCGGCCGCCGCGATGCCGAGCGCAGCCGAAATCTCATTGTAGAGCGCATCGTTCGACAGCATCCGCGAATCCTGCGCCAGTCGCGCACGAAGACGACGCAGATTGAAGAACAGCGCCTTCTGGGCGGACGACGTGCCGCCTCGCACGATCGACCAGTTGCGCAGTATGAAATCCTGCATCGATGCGCGGATCCACCACGTGGCGTAGGTCGAGAAGCGCACCTCGCGCTCCGGTTCGAAACGGGCCGCCGCTTCCAGGAGGCCGACATGACCTTCCTGAATGAGATCGCTCATCGACAGGCCGAAATGACGGAATTTCGAAGCCATGGAGATAACGAGCCTCATATGGGCAACCGCTATGCGGTGAAGCGCCTGCTGATCGCCCTTCTCCTTCCAGCGCAGGGCGAGCTCATGCTCCTCCTCGCGCGCCAGATAGGGCGCTCGCATCGCCTCTCTGATCATGCTTCGCTTTGCTGGATCGTCCATGTCACGCTCCCGAAAAAGGAATACGCGTCACCGGCCGTAAAAGTTCCATCTGGCTATATTAGAAATTGGCGGGTGTCGCCGCCAGCCGCCTGCGGCCTCGCGCAGCGCACAAAGACGTGAGCAGCGAGAGAGCATGGATCAAGCCCGCATCGCTGCAAAAAGAAAACCCGGCCGCCGAAAAGCAGCCGGGTCGATCCGTTCAAACCTGAGGACGAACTGCGTCTTATGCAGCTTCTTCCTGTTCGGTTTCCTCGTTGTCGGCCTTCGCGCCGCGACGCGGACCCTTGTTGAGGTTGGTCTCGATGAGACGCACCGCCTCGGTGTCCGACATCTTGTTCACGGCCGCGATCTCGCGTGCCATGCGGTCGAGCGCAGCCTCATAGAGCTGGCGCTCCGAGTAGGACTGTTCGGGCTGGTTTTCGGCGCGATAAAGGTCGCGCACCACTTCCGAAATCGAGATCAGATCGCCGGAATTGATCTTCGCATCATATTCCTGCGCACGACGCGACCACATGGTGCGCTTCACGCGTGCGCGGCCCTGCACGACCTTGAGCGCGCGATCGACATAGTCGGTTTCAGACAGCTTGCGCATGCCGATCGACGTCGCCTTGGCGACCGGCACCTTGAGGCGCATCTTGTCCTTCTGGAAGTCGATGACGAAAAGTTCCAGCTTGTGCCCCGCGACTTCCTGCTCCTCGATCGTGACGATCTGTCCAACGCCATGCGCCGGATAGACGATATACTCGCCGGTCTTGAAGCCCTGTCGTGTCGCGGATTTCTTCTGCTGGGTTGCCATACGCCCTGTACTCCTTTTTATGTCCTTGAGGCGCGAACCGGAAGATTCGTGCCCAGACCATGGCCGATGAGCCGGCCAGCCAACTGCCAGAGACAAGACGAGCGAAGCATTCCGAAGAAGCCCTTGGCCCGGACCCGGTGTCAAAACACCTGCCCGGCCCAGCTTGACTGTTCCGGAAACGCTTCAGCCTTTCAATGATTAGAGCGCTTGCGCCATAAATCGACGTCTGTCATCGGCATGTTGATTGTTTGTAACATAAAAAGTCGAAAGAATCAACAATTTGCCGCATGCGCGAACAACCCCGCCACGGCAAGTAGCGCGATACGGTAACGGCAGGACGATTGTGACGTTACGTCAATTCCCGCTCGATCAGTCTCCCTCGCCGGGCTCCGGCGAGAAGTATTTTTCGAACTTGCCCTCGACGCCGTCGAACTCTTTCGCGTCGGCCGGCGCGTCCTTCTTGGCCGTGATGTTGGGCCATTTGGAGGCATATTCCGTATTGATCTCAAGCCATTTTTCGAGGCCCGGCTCGGTATCCGGCTTGATCGCATCGGCGGGGCATTCGGGCTCGCAAACACCACAGTCGATGCACTCGTCCGGGTGTATGACGAGCATGTTGTCGCCTTCGTAGAAACAGTCGACCGGACACACCTCGATGCAATCCATATACTTGCACTTGATGCAGTTGTCGGTGACGACATAGGTCATGGAACGGCTCCGGCCGGCAGCATTCTTGTACGATCGGCGGTGAGGTAACGCCTTTGCGGCGGCCACGCAAGGGTGGCGAATGCGCGCAAGCGACTGCTTGGGAAATGAAATTCCATCGCGGCTGAATTCACTCGTCTTCGCGCAAGGCATCCATGCGGCGGCGATCCTTCTTCGTTGGCCTGCCGCTGCCCTGCGGGCGAACCGGCGCGATCGCGTCAGGCACGGCCTCGCCCCCGCTCGCTGGCGGCGGTGTCAGATCTTCGTAGAGCGTGCGGGCTTCATCGGCAGGTCCGCGCCGCGTGCCAGGATCGAGCACGCGGTAGACGATCACCCGGCGTTCGAGCGTCATCGTCAGCACGTCGCCCTGTTTGATCTGCTGTGAGGGCTGGTCGATCTTGTCCCTGTTGAGACGCACGCGGCCCGCCTGGACGAGTTTGGCCGCGAGCGACCGCGATTTGACCACGCGGGCGAAGAACAGCCACTTGTCGATGCGCTGGCGACCGTCGCCCGGCATCTACTTCTTGAGCTGCTCACGCAATGCGGCGAGCTTGGCGAAAGGCGAATCCGGGTCGATTTTCGCCGGCCGCTCCTCGCGCGGCTTGCCGCCGGGACGCTCGCCCCCACGGCGCTCCTCGCGCCGATCCGGCCGGCCCTCTCCCTTGCCCTTGAACTTCTTGCCGCGATCACGCCCGTCGCCGCCGCGACCCTGGCGTTCGCCGCCCTCGCGCCGCTGTTCGCCCTTGCCCTGATTGGGGCCATGATTGGGTGCGCCCCGCCCGCGACCATGGCGCTGGCGGCCGTCGTGGCGGACGGGTCGCCACAGCAGGATCGGCTTCGGCTCCTCGACCACGGCCTCATCCTCAGCGGATGCCGCAGCCGGTGCGTTCGACGCTTCTTCGGCAGGCTGCTCTTCGATCGTTGCGGCCGGCGTTGCTTCGCTGACGGACCCGCTGTCGCCCGCAGGCTCGACGGGAGCCACATCGGCGGCAGCTTCGCCCTCGCTCACGGTCGCTGCGTCCGCCGAAGGTTCCTCCGCAGATGCTTCGGCTGGCGTATCGACTGCCACATGCTTGGCTGCATCGGCAGCCGCCTGCGCCGCCGCGACGCGCGCTCGCTCGGCACTGTCGAAGGCGTTGAGCCTTGCCTGGACTTCGGCTGCCGGCTTCGCCTCCGCGCGGTAGCCCAGACCCTTGAGGATTTCTTCCATGTCGTCGGCGGTCGCGCCCAGGATCGACATCATCGCCGGGGTAACGGTGAAGGCTGCGCCGTCGAAAGCGCCTTCGGGGCGGGGTCCGGTGCCTGCCCGCCACGCAAGCGCGGGACGGATCAGATCGGCCAGGCGCTCCAGAATATCGACACGCACCGCACGGCGTCCAAGCGTGCGGTAGCCCGCCAATTGGTAGAATGTCGGCTCGTAGGAAGGCTCCACCACGAGCGAAGTCCGGCCGGAAGCGAGCGCATTCACCACGTCGCCAAAGCCGGGCTTGTCCTTGCCGTCATTGCCCAGCGACCAGAGCAGCGTCACCAGACCGGCCGGGCCGGGCTTCAGCAGCGCGGGCACGAAGATGTGGAACGCGCCGAAACGCACACCCAACCGCCGCAGCGCCGCGCGC
Source organism: Aquamicrobium sp. (assembly GCA_019739225.1). Classification (GTDB taxonomy): domain Bacteria; phylum Pseudomonadota; class Alphaproteobacteria; order Rhizobiales; family Rhizobiaceae; genus Aerobium. The sequence goes on along the minus strand of JAHHDT010000006.1, from coordinate 867,872 downwards.
GCTTCCTGGTCGAGCGCCTTGACGTCGTCGGCGACATCGCGCCGGTTGAGCAGTCCGAAATTCTCCGTCAGCCGGAAAGCGATACCGCGCGCGATGCCGGTGAGCTGCTCGGCATTGCGGAGATCGAAGAGCGGCTTGAGCAAAGTTTCGATCTGGTAGCGCACGAAACGCTCTGCCCTCGCGGCAACCTTGTCGCGCGCCGGGCCGGTGAGTTGCTCGTCGGCCAGCAGGATGACGCGTGGCGTCAGAGGGTCCTCTCCTGCCGTCAGCGTCGCAACCGGCGCGCCGATCCAGCGCAACAGGCCGTCAGAGGCCAGCGCGAAATCGCCGTTGGCGGCAACCGCGAAGCGTTCGGCTCGCGCGTCGAACTCCTGCGCCAGCGCTTTCTGCGCGGCTGCCTTGACTGCCTTGGCGTCCTCGCCGTCGGCCGCCTGATCGGCCGAGAACCGGAACCCCTGCAACGCGCCGACATGATGTCCTTCGACGACGACGTCACCCGACGGGTTTATTTCTGCTTCAAGCATTGCATTTTCTCTCAGGCGCCTCATGAGCACGGAAGTCCTGCGGTCTACGAACCGTTTCGTCAATCGTTCGTGGAGCGCATCTGACAGCTTGTCCTCTATCTCGCGCGTTTTTTCCTGCCAGTGTGCCGGATCGGCCAGCCAGCCGGGCCGATGGGAGACGAAGGTCCAGGTGCGGATCTGTGCGATCCGATGCGACAGCGTATCGATGTCGCCATCGGTCGTGTCGGCGCGGTCCACCTGTTCAGCCATGTAATTTTCGTCGACGTGCCCCTTGCGGGCTAGGTCCAGATAGATGCTGCCGATGATGTCTGCGTGCTGCGCGGGCGCAATGCGACGATAGTCCGGCAGAGCACACGCTTCCCACAGCAGCTCGACCCGGCGGGCGTCGGTCGCGAGCCCGCGCACGTCCTCATCCTGCGACAGATGCTCGAGCGCGCGTGCGTCGACCGCCGGCAGCGCCCGCGTCAGACCCTCTACCTGCGGAATGCGGTCGATCGAGCGCTTGAGGCTGTCGATGCTCGAGAAATCGAAAGCCGCGGTGCGCCATTGCAGCACCTTCATGGATTCGAAGCTGTGCGATTCGATGCGTTCGACCAGCTCGTCCTCGAGAGGCGCCACCTGTCCCGTGACGCCGAACGTACCGTCGCGAAGATGACGGCCGGCGCGGCCGGCGATCTGGCCGAGTTCGGCGGCGCTGAGATCGCGGTACTGATAGCCGTCGAACTTGCGGTTCTGGGCGAACGCAACGTGGTCGACGTCCAGATTGAGCCCCATGCCGATGGCGTCCGTTGCGACCAGATAGTCGACGTCGCCGGACTGGTAGAGTTCGACCTGCGCATTGCGGGTGCGCGGGCTGAGCGCACCGAGCACGACCGCCGCGGCCCCGCGCTGCCGCCGGATCAGTTCGGCGATGCCGTAAACCTCATCTGCGGAAAACGCGACGATGGCGCTGCGGCGCGGCAACCGTGTCAGCTTCTTCTGGCCAGCATAGGCAAGCTGCGACATGCGCGGACGCGTGACCACCGAAACCCCACGCAGCAGCTTCTCCAGAATCCCGCGCATCGTGGCCGCGCCCAGCAACAGGGTCTCCTGCCGCCCACGCAGATGCAGGATGCGGTCGGTGAAAATGTGCCCGCGCTCGAGATCGGCGGCCAGTTGCACCTCGTCGATCGCCACGAAGGCGGCGTCCGTCTCGCGCGGCATCGCCTCGACCGTGCACACCGAATAGCGCGCGCCGGGCGGCACGATCTTCTCTTCGCCGGTGATCAGCGCGACCTTCTCGGCCCCTACCTTCTCGCAGACGCGCGCGTAGACCTCGCGCGCAAGCAGCCGAAGCGGCAGGCCGATAACCCCGCTTTCGTGCGCAACCATGCGCTCGATGGCCAGATGGGTCTTGCCGGTGTTGGTCGGGCCGAGCACGGCGGTGACATCCCGTCCGGAAAGGACGAGCGGCGCGTCTGTTCTGGTCTGGATGTTCATCGTACGAGGTCGGCCTCTTGCCGCGCCGCAAAGCGGTGGACGCTTCCGTTAGCATGTCTGCACGGTGCAACGGAAGATGCCGGCGCGCCTTCTAGATAGGTCCTCGGGCTCTCGAAGCCAACGCAGACGCCTGCGTTTCTTAACAGTTGGAACGAGTCTGGAACGAATCGGCTACGAATCACTGACTCACGCATGTTCCTGCTTTGATCACCGCAACATGTTGATACGAAGTTTGTAATCGTCACCAGATGCGGAGTCCTGCCTTCCGATCGTCTGGTCAGTCGCCTCTCGATCGTTAACATTTGTCTGCTGCTGAGCTTTCCGTGGCTGTCCGGTGCCTGCAAAGACGGAGCAAGCGTCAGAATTCGTTAGCAAATTTTTCACCGGTCATTAACCGTTGCGTGCGGATGCGCTTCGGCCTGTTAACGTTTCGGTCAAACGCGGAACGAACCGGCGACGAATCGCTGACTTCGACACTTTCCCGTTTTGTTCACTACCAGATGTAGTGTCATCCACAGCTTGTCCACCGTAATTCCACAGCTTGTACCGAGCGATTCGCACAGGGAATCCCATCAGTTGTTAACAACTGCGCCGAGCGGCAGGCCGAGCGCGCCAGCCAAAAGCTGCCTTCCCGGAACGCCCGCCTCGGCCAAGACAGGCAGTTTCAGACGAAGAACTGCCCGCCATTGGCAGAGATGGTCGATCCGGTGATGAAGCCTGCGTCATCCGAGGCAAGGAAGGCGACGATCCGCGCGATCTCCTCCGGTGCGCCCAGCCGGCCAACCGGTATCTGAGGGATGATCCGTTCGTTGAGAACCTTCTCGTCGATCGCCTTGACCATTTCGGTTGCGATATAGCCGGGGCAGATCGCGTTTACCGTTATCCCGGCGCGCGCGCCTTCCTGCGCCAGCGCCTTGGTGAAGCCCAGATCGCCCGCCTTGGCCGCCGAATAGTTCACCTGTCCGGCCTGGCCCTTCTGGCCGTTGATGGACGAGATCGTGATCACGCGGCCGAACTTGCGATCGCGCATGCCGGACCAGAGCGGATGCGTCATGTTGAAGACGCCGTTGAGATTGGTGTCGATAACCTCGCGCCACTGCTGCGGCGTCATCTTGTGAAACATGCCGTCGCGAGTGATGCCGGCATTGTTGACCAGAATATCGACGGGGCCGAGATCGGCCTCCACCTGCTTTATACCCTCGACGCAGGCGTCGTAATCGGCGACCGACCATTTGTAGACCGGAATGCCCGTCTCTTCCTTGAACTTCGCCGCCGCTGCGTCGTTGCCGGCATAGTTGGCGGCCACATTGTAGCCCGCCTGCTTCAACCCTGCCGATATGGCTGCGCCGATGCCGCGCGAGCCCCCTGTGACAAGTGCCGTCCTGGTCATCTTGGTTCCTCCTCCCTTTGGTCGGAGAGGAGCGAATAGGGATTGGTGAATAGCGAGTAGGGTCTCTTGAAGGTCCGCCCGACTTTCGCTTTTTTCCTTCCCTATCCGCTACTCCCTATTCGCTCAATTCATCGCTTCCACGCACATCGCGACGCCCATGCCGCCGCCGATGCAAAGCGTGGCGAGGCCCTTCTTCGCGCCGCGCCGCTTCATCTCGTAGACGAGCGTGTTGAAGATGCGCGCGCCCGACGCGCCGATCGGATGACCGATGGCGATCGCGCCGCCATTCACGTTCACGATGTCGGGGTTCCAGCCCATGTCCTTGTTGACCGCACAGGCCTGCGCGGCAAAAGCCTCGTTGGCTTCGACGAGATCGAGATCCTCGACCTTCCAGCCGGCCTTCTCGAGCGCCTTGCGCGATGCCGGGATCGGACCGGTGCCCATGATCTTGGGGTCGACACCGGCTGTTGCCCACGACACGATACGGGCCAGCGGCGTGATGCCCCGGCGTTGAGCCTCGTCTTCCGACATCAGCACGACCGCGGCAGCGCCATCGTTGATGCCCGAGGCGTTGCCGGCGGTCACCGTACCCTCCTTGTCGAAGGCCGGCCGCAGCTTCTGCATAGCCTCCAGCGTCGCGCCGTGGCGGATATATTCGTCGTCGCCGACCACGACCTCCCCCTTGCGCGTCTTGATCGTCACCGGAACGATCTCGTCCTTGAAACGCCCGGCCTTCTGCGCGGCCTCCGCCTTGTTCTGCGAGGCGACCGCGAATGCGTCCTGCTCGTCGCGGGTGAGCTGCCACTGCCGGGCGACGTTCTCGGCCGTGTTGCCCATATGATAGCCGTTGAAGGCGTCCCACAGCCCGTCGCGGATCATCGTGTCGATCATCGAGTAGTCGCCCATCTTCACGCCCGCGCGCAGATGCGCGCAATGGGTGGATAGCGACATCGATTCCTGCCCGCCGGCCACGATGATGCCGGCGTCGCCGCTGGCGATCTGCTGCATGCCGATGGCAATTGTGCGAAGGCCCGAGCCACAGACCTGGTTCAGCCCCCAGGCGGACGCTTCCTTCGGAACGCCGGCGGCAATCGCGGCCTGGCGCGCCGGATTCTGCCCCTGGCCCGCGGTCAGCACCTGGCCGAGGATGACCTCGTCCACTTCGGCGGCATCGACGCCGGCGCGCGCCAGCACCTCGCGGATCGCGATGGCACCGAGTTCGTGTGCCGGGGTTGCGGCGAATGCACCGTTGAAGGAGCCGACTGGCGTGCGCGCGGCACTGGCGATGACGATGGCTGGAGCGGACATTTTGGTTTCCTCGAGATCAGTGGCATATTGGCCTCTGCCCATGTTTCTTGCCCGTTCGAGGGCACGAGTCAAACCGGAATGTAGGGCTGGCGGTCTTGCACTGCACAAAGCGCTTTCATTTGCCGGTCATTTGCGCATATCCTGCCGGTCAGGGTCGCAGATGGGCCTTGGACGACGTCTGTGTAGCCGCATTCCGGGAGGTCATGAATGCCCGCAAAAGACGATCCGGTGGTGATAAAAAAATACGCCAACCGCCGCCTCTACAACACGGGCACCAGCACCTATGTGACGCTGGAAGATCTGGCGGAAATGGTGAAGAAGGGCGAGGACTTCACCGTTCAGGACGCCAAGAGCGGCGAGGACATCACCCACCCGGTGCTCACCCAGATCATCTTCGAGCTGGAGAACAAGGACGGCCAGAACATGCTGCCGATCCCGTTCCTGCGCCAGCTCATCGCCTTCTACGGCGACCAGATGCAGATGGTCGTGCCGAGCTTCCTCGAGCAGTCGATGACGGCATTCGCCAAGGAGCAGGAACGCTTTCGCGAACAGATGAAGGACGCCATCGGCAAGTCGCCGATGGAGATGATGAAGATCACCACGCCGATCAAGGCGATCGAGGAACAGACGCGCCGCAACGTCGAGCTGTTCCAGAACGCCATGCGCATGTTCACGCCGTTTCCACCGCAGGCTTCCCAATCGGCAACCGACGAAGAGGAAGCGTCTGAAAAGCCTGACGACCTTCAGGACCTGAAGGAACAGATTGCGGCAATGCAGCGCAAACTCGATCAGATGGGGCGCGGGTAACGGCACCCGCGCGGGGTGCTGGCTAGGCCTCTTTTTCTTTGGCTCCACCAGACCTGGCTTGCAGCGAGCTCGTCTCCGCAGGCGACAGGTGTTCCACGATCTGCACGATGCTGGTCAATTCGATCTCCGGATAATGCTCGCGCATGCCTTCGAGCATCACGGCATCCGGCCATTCCTCTTCCCGCCCGAGAAAGGCGGCCGCTTCGCTCAGCGGCATATCCGTGCATGTCGTGACCCACACCACGGCGGACTTCTGTGCATCGCCTTCACAGACATAGGTCATCAAGCCGGGCTCGATGCGGCGCTCGCGCCAGCGGATCGTCGAGGTCTTCTCGCCGTTTTCAACTAGCGGAAATAGCCGGGCGACGACCGTGAGGGTCTGCATCGGGAACTCCATGAAATGGATGGGCAACGTTACCAGCCCAGCGCGCAACCGTCCTTGCGCGGGTCCGATCCTCCGACGAGGAAACCGTTTTTGTCGTCGATGACGATCATCTGCCCGCCGCCATGCGGTGCGCCGGCGTCGCGCACCTGATGTCCCCGCGCAACCAGATCGCTGCGGATCTGCGCCGAGATCCCGCTTTCCGCATCAAGCACGCCGTCATCGCCCCAGAACAGCCGCGGATGGTCGAGCGCTTCCTGCGGGTCCATGCCGTGGTCGACCAGATTTGAGAAGACGTGGGCATGCCCCATCGGCTGGTAGTCTCCGCCCATGACCCCGAACGAGACGGCCGCACGCCCGTTCTTCGTTGCCATCGCGGGAATGATCGTATGCATCGGCCGCTTGCCGCCACCGAGCTCGTTGGGATGCCCCTCTTCGAGCGTAAAGCAGCCGCCCCGGTTCTGGAGCGCGATACCTGAGCGCGGCGTCACCACCTTGGAGCCGAAGGCGCTGTAGACCGAATTGATGAAGGAGACGGCGCGCCGGTCGCGATCGACTACCGTCAGATAGACCGTGTCCGACCGCGCCATCTCCGGCAGGACAACGGGCGGATTGCGCCGCTCCGCGCTCAATTGCGCACCGAGCGCCCGGATGAAGCTGTCGGAAAGCAGCTCCTCCGGCGTCCGCGTCATCGTTGCGGGGTCGGAAACAAGATGATCGCGCACGGAATAAGCGAGCCGTGCCGCCTCGATCTCCATGTGATAGCGCTCCGCACCGCCCGTGGGGAGCTTGCCGATACCGTGCGCCTGCATCAGCCGCAGCAGGATAAGCGCCGTCACGCCCTGCCCGCTGGGCGGAATCTCGAGCACGTCGTATCCGCCGTAGGAAACGGAGAGCGGCGTCACCCAGTCAGCCGCGACGGCGGCAAGGTCCTCTTCGCTGAGAAAGCCGCCCTGTCCGCGAACGGTCGCTGCCATCTCGGCCGCGATCTCGCCTTCGTAGAATGCCCTTGCACCGTCCTTGGCGATGGCCCGTAAAGTCGCGCCAAGCGCCGGAAAGCGAAATCGCATGCCGGCCGCCGGCGCCTCACCGTCACGTAGACAGTGGATCGCCGCTCCGGGATCGCCACGCAGCGCGGGGACATGCAGTGCCCAGTCGCGAGCAACCCGCGCATGAACCGCAAAGCCCTCCTCGGCGTAGAGGATCGCATGGGCAAACAGCCGGTCGAACCCCATCGTGCCGAAGCGTGCACTCAGGCGAGACCAGGCATCCACCGCGCCCGGCGCCGTCACTGCATGAACGCCCGTTTGGGGCATCGAGGCAAAACCATTGTCGCGATACCAGGCCGGATCGGACGCAGCAGGCGCGCGGCCCGACCCGTTGAGCCCATGCACGGTTCCGTCTGGCTCCGCTAGAATGACGAAGCAATCACCGCCGATGCCGGTCATATGCGGCTCGACGACGCAGAGCGTGGCTGAAGCCGCGATCGCGGCGTCGACGGCGTTACCGCCTTCCTTGAGCACGCAGAGCGCGGTCGCCGTTGCCAGCGGGTGTGACGTGGCCGCCATCCCGTTCTCTGCGATCACGGGCGACCGCCCGGGCTGGTCGAAATCGCGCATACCTACCCCGATCTGCTAGCGGAAATTCACGTCGCGCGAGGCCGCGCGGAGCGAGACGGCAAACCCGGCCAGTACATCGACCAGCGTGATGCCCATCAGGATGAAGAACAGTGAGCTCGCGGCCTGCCGAACGAGGAGAAATTCGACGAGGAAGGCCACGAAGACAAAAGTCGAAAGCAGGTGGTCGACCAGGGACGCGTTGGAGGTTCGGGTCGCCTTGACGATCTCGACGAACAACAGCGCCAGCGCCAGGAGCACCAGCATGTCGGCAAGGCTCATCGTCCATATTCCGCCCGAGAGCATGGTCAGCGAGAACATTTCGGCCTGCCAAGGATCGCCGAAATCGCCGAAAAGTCCAGCAAGTCCGAGATTGTAGATGATGAAGGGAACGATCATCAGCGGAATATGGGCGAACATCGGCGGGCTCCAGAGCGAAGGCTACCTTGTAGCGCGAAAAACCGCTGTGCGGTCAAGCACCTGGTTCAGTTTTGCCGAAAGCGAATCGCTTGCTTCGAAGGATTCGCCGTGAGGAGGCTCCGCCACAAAACTGTGCCGCATCGGTACAATTCGGGTCAAAATTAACCATCCTGTTAAGCTTCGGTTAAGCTTTACATGTCATTACTGTGTGCATCCAGTGATCTGGATTCTTACCGAGTGGCTGGGCCACTCCGTTTGACGCCTCCCTGTTAACTCCTGAGAGCCGCCTTTGCGGCTCTTTTTTTGTTCCCAATCCCCTCATTTCCGCCACCTCGCTCGCGTTAACCTTTCGTTAAACACGTGCTTGCCTTCGCAAGGCGGAGGGATCAAAGTCCGGTCGATATCGTTTAGGCACCGGCGACCGAGAGCCGGGACCGCCGGACTATGGAATGCGGCGTCAGTAAATTCGCGGGGTGCAAAGTCATGCAAGAGCAGGGTCACGGGGAAACCAACACGGTCAAGCTCGCCGAGAGGCGCGTCTTTTCCAATTCCTTCAAGCCCCTCTACAACGAAGGCATGACGCTGGTTGAACGGGCTGCCGAATATCTCGACGGTGAAGGCCGAGCGGCCGCAAAGACGCTGACGCGCGTTGGCGCGACATTATACGCCGCAGAGTCGATGCGGCTGACGACACGGCTGATGCAGATTGCCTCGTGGCTGCTGCTCCAGCGCGCTGCGAACTCCGGTGAGATGACCCGCGACCAGGTAGCCGCCGAGAAGGCTAAGGTACGGCTCGACACGACCTCAGCACCGACCGACACGGCTGGCTGGACCGAATTGCCGGACACCTTCCGCACGATCGTCGATCATTCGCTGCGTCTTCAGGCGCTGGTGCGTCGTATGGACGACGAGATTTATGGCGAACACGCTAGCAAGCGTTACGTCACGCGGCAACGCGGCAACCCCGTCTCGGACCAGATCAATCTGCTGCAAACTGCATTCGCGCGCGGGTAGTCGCCTACCCGCCCAGTTGACGGGCAACCGCATCGAAAACACCATCGAAGGCCGGCAGCGCCAGTAGCGCCGCCATGACGACGAGTGCGAAGGTCACCATCCGGTAGAGCCACTCGCCGCCTCGGGAAAACATCGCCCAGCCGGCAAGAATGCCGACGAAATAGGCAGGTGCAGCCAGCAGCCCCAGCGTGACGACGTCTCGCTGGAAAAGCCCGGCAAACCAAAGATTGCCGATCGATACGAACTCCCCGAGCAGGAACAGGGACAGCAGGTTGGCCCTGACGATGGCAGCCGGGAGTCCGCTCGCCATCCAGTAGGCGATGACGGGCGGCCCAGGTATCGAGGCCACGCCGGAGAGCACGCCCGCCACACCGCCCACACCCAGCGAAATGAGCCGGTTGCGCGGGCCTTTGTAGCGCCAACCCGTCCACAACACGAAGACGCAGCACAGGATTGCGCCACAGATCATCCAGCGCAGCACCGTCTCGTCGCCATGTGTCAGCAGCCAGATGCCCGCCGGGAACAGAAGGAACAGTCCGAGCGTGACCGGCAGCACCTCCTGCCACCGCGCGATGCGCAGCGCAGGCAGCGTGACAGGCACGGCCGGCAACGAGTCGATGATGACCACGATGACCAGCGCCGCCTTGGGCCCGTACAAGGCACCCGCCACCGGAGCCACGATCATGCCGGTGCCGAAGCCGGACAATCCCTTGGCAACGCCGGCAACAAGCACGACTGCCAGCAGGGTCATCATCGAAAGGTCGAGTGGCGGAAGGTTCATCTTGTGCGGCTGTATGCGATCGGAAGTAGCGGCAAGGCGATACAGCCCGATACCGCATAGAGACAGTGCAAGGGGGAACCGCAACGCTGGTCCAGCACACAATCCTGCCATTTGTTGCCGGTTTGTTCACTTTTCCATGGCATTGCCCGATGATCGGACTAGGGTGACATCATGAACGACACGATTCGCATCATCGGCATCGACCCCGGCCTGCGCCGCACCGGCTGGGGTGTGGTGGAGGCACAGGGCAACACGCTGCGCTTTGTCGCGGCCGGCACGGTGCGCTCGAACGACAAGGACGATCTCGCATCGCGTCTGCGTCAGATCCACGACGGGCTGTCTGCAATCGTGCATGGGCAGATGCCGCACGAGGCGGCCGTCGAGCAGACATTCGTCAACAAGGACGCGACCGCGACGCTGAAGCTCGGCCAGGCGCGAGGCGTCGCGATGCTGGTGCCGGCGCTGGCCGGCCTGCGGGTTTCGGAATATGCACCCAACGCCGTCAAGAAGGCGGTGATCGGCGTCGGCCATGGCGACAAGAAGCAGATCCACATGATGGTGCGCGTACTGATGCCACGGGCGTCCTTCGACAGCGACGATGCGGCGGATGCGCTCGCCATCGCCATCTGCCATGTCCACCATCGCCAGAGCGTAATGGGGCGGATGGCGGCGGCCGCACTTGCGGCGGCCGGTTAATACAGCGAGCAGGTGGCGGGGATGATCGGCAAGCTCAAGGGAACGGTCGACGAGATCGACGAGGATCACTGCATCATCGACGTTCACGGCGTCGGCTATGTAGCTTATTGCCCGGCTCGTACGCTGGCGGCGCTGCCCGGCAGGGGCGAGGCGGCCGTGCTCTTCATCGAGACCTATGTGCGCGAGGACATGATCCGGCTCTACGGTTTCGCGACGGTGCTGGAGCGGGAGTGGTTCCGCCTGCTGCAAAACAATGTCCAGGGCGTCGGCGCCAAGGTCGCGCTGGCGGTGCTGTCGACCCTGTCGCCTTCGGAACTCGCCAACGCGATCGCGCTGCGCGACATCGCCATGGTGGCGCGAGCACCCGGCGTCGGCAAGAAGGTTGCCGAGCGCATCGTCACCGAGCTTAAATCGAAGGCGCCCGCCTTCGCAGGCGATGCATCCGGCACGATCGGCTTCAAGCAGGAGATCGGCGAAGGCGTGGCGCCAGCGCCGGTGGCCGATGCGATCTCGGCGCTGACCAATCTCGGCTATTCGCGCGACATGGCCGCAAACGCCGTCGCCGCAGCCATGAAAGCCGCCGGCGAAGATGCCGATTCCGCCAAGCTCATCCGGCTCGGCCTGAAGGAACTGGCGCGGTGAGCAGGCTTGTGCCGAAGCGCGCCTCGTGAAATGAAAAAGCCATGAACACCGCTCCCCGCCTCATATCGGCAGACAAGCGCGGCGAGGACGTCGAGCAGACCCTACGTCCGCAGTCGCTGGACGAATTCGTCGGCCAGGCGGCGGCGCGCGCGAACCTCAAAGTCTTCATCGAAGCCGCCAAGAATCGCGGCGAGGCGCTCGACCACGTGCTGTTCGTCGGTCCGCCGGGCCTCGGCAAGACCACGCTGGCGCAGATCATGGCGCGCGAGCTGGGCGTCAATTTTCGCTCGACCTCCGGTCCGGTCATCGCCAAGGCCGGAGACCTTGCGGCGCTTCTGACAAATCTCGAGGACCGCGACGTCCTTTTCATCGACGAGATCCATCGTCTCAACCCGGCAGTGGAGGAAATCCTCTATCCTGCAATGGAGGATTTTCAGCTCGACCTCATCATCGGCGAGGGTCCGGCGGCACGGTCGGTGAAGATCGACCTCGCACGCTTCACGCTTGTTGCCGCCACCACCCGCCTGGGGCTTATCACCAACCCGCTGCGCGACCGTTTCGGCATTCCGGTCAGGCTCGACTTCTACACCGTCGATGAACTGGAATTGATCGTGCGGCGCGGGGCCCGCATCCTGTCCTTGGCGATGGACGACGACGGCGCCACCGAGATTGCGCGACGCGCCCGCGGCACCCCGCGCATCGCCGGCCGCCTGTTGCGGCGCGTGCGGGATTTCGCCTCCGTCGCCGGCGCCGAGGTTGTCGACCGCAAGGTGGCTGATGCAGCTTTGACGCGACTCGAGGTCGACGCGCTCGGCCTCGACAATCTCGACCGGCGGTATCTCGGCATGATCGCCCGCAATTTCGGCGGCGGGCCGGTTGGCATCGAAACGATCGCTGCCGGCCTTTCCGAACCGCGCGACGCCATCGAGGACATCATCGAGCCCTATCTGATCCAACAGGGCTTCATCCAGCGCACGCCGCGCGGCCGGGTGCTCACCGCCAATGCCTGGCGTCATCTCGGCCTGGATGCGCCGGCCAATCTCGCCCAGCAGCAGATAAACCTGTTCCAGGAAGAATGAGCGCTAACGAAACGATACCCGCCGGGCTCTCCGGCGAACTGACCGAATACGGGCATCGCCTCGACGCGCGGGTCTATTATGCCGACACGGACTTTTCCGGCGTCGTCTATCATGCCCGCTATCTGGAATTCTTCGAGCGCGGTCGCTCGGATTTCCTGCGCCTTGCCGGCGTGCACCACACGGAGCTCGCCGACGGCAAGCATGGCGAAAAGCTCGTCTGGGTGGTCAAGCGCATGGAAATCGATTTCCGGGCCCCTGCCCGCATCGACGACATCCTGATTGTGGAAACCCGCACCGAGAAGGTTTCCGGCGCGCGTATCTTCATGGCGCAGCAACTCAAGCGCGGCGAGGAGCTGCTGGTCGAGGCAAAAGTAGAGGCCGCGATCATCTCCGAGAGCGGCCGGCCGCGCAGGTTTCCCAGGGAATGGGTCGCCGCCTTCATGCCGCGCGGCTGACCACTCCCGCATAACAGATCCTTAACCTTAACGGTCCATCAAGATCGTGGTGAACATCGCGTGAATCCGACGCGCCTTCGTTTCACCAAATTTGGCCCGGAAAAGGCCGAAACCGCGCATTGAGGGCGAGTTCGGACTGACGACGGACCGAAGTCGATAGGGAATGATGCGCACGGGCAACCGCTGGCGAATGCCCGATACTCTTTAGGGACTAAGGATTCATGGAACAAATGGCTCTTGCCGCGCCCGGCGGCGACCACTCCATATGGGCCCTGTTCATGCAGGCCGGCTGGGTTGTCAAGCTGGTCATGATCGGCCTTCTCGCAGCCTCGGTCTGGACCTGGGCCATCATCGTCGACAAGCTGCTCTCATATGCACGCATGCGCGCCTCGCTGAGCCGGTTCGAGGAAGTCTTCTGGTCGGGACAATCCCTGGAAGATCTGTACCGTTCGCTTTCGGAGCGCAAGACGACCGGCATGGGCTCGATCTTCGTCGCCGCCATGCGGGAATGGAAGAAGAGCTTCGAAAAAGGCGTCAAGTCGCCTCTCAGCCTGCAGACGCGCATCGACAAGGCAATGGACCTGGCGCTGACACGCGAGATGGAACGTCTCGAAGCACGCCTCGGCTTTCTCGCTTCCGTGGGTTCGGCTGCACCCTTTATCGGACTTTTCGGCACCGTGATCGGCATCATGACCTCTTTCCAGGCCATCGCAGGTTCCGGCGCCACCAATCTCGCCGTCGTCGCGCCCGGTATCGCCGAAGCTCTTCTGGCCACGGCACTCGGCCTGCTGGCGGCTATTCCAGCGACAATCGCCTACAACAAACTGGCGTCGGATGCTGGCAAGATCGGGCTGCGGATGGAGGGCTTCGCCGACGAGTTCTCGGCCATACTGTCGCGGCAAATCGATGAAAAGGTCGTCACGCGAGCGGCGGCTTAGGAGCGGGTTCCATGGGAATGTCAATCGGCCAGACCGGCGGGCGCGGTGGACGCGGCCACAGAAGACGCGGCAGGCATCACGCGCTGGTATCGGAGATCAACGTCACGCCTTTCGTGGACGTGATGCTGGTGCTGCTCATCATCTTCATGGTGGCGGCTCCGCTGCTGACCGTTGGGGTACCCATCGAGCTGCCCGAAACGCAGGCGCGCGCGCTCAACGCGGAGACGCAGCCCATCACCGTATCGGTCAACCAGGAAGGCCAGATATTCCTTCAGGAAACCGAGATCGGCATCGACGAGATCGTCCCCAAGCTCCAGGCCATCGCCCAGACAGGTTACGAGGAGCGCATCTTCGTTCGCGGCGACCGCGATGCCGATTATGGCACCGTCATGCGTGTTATGGCGCGCATCTCCTCGGCGGGTTACCGCAACCTGGGCCTGGTGACGCTGCAGGAACAGGATAGCTGAAAGGCATGAAGGCCGGGCTGACGACATCGCTGGTGTTGCACACGGTCGTGCTGGGCTTCGGGCTCTTCACGCTGTCGTCGCCGCGTCCGATGGAGGTTGCCGACGTCGAGTCTTTCCCGGTGGACATCGTCCCCATGGCAGAGTTCGCGCAGAGCGTTCAGGGCGAACGCGAAGCGCCGGCGGCTGAGCGACCGGCGCCCACCCCCACCACCCGGACCGATGTGGTTGATGATGCGGAACGCGTCGGAGACAACACGGTCGACACGACCGCACCGCCGACACCCGACCCAAGACCGCGGCCGGTCGAAACGGCAGAGGCCCCTCCTCCCGCGCCAACTCCGCCCACCCCCGCGCCGGAACCCGAACCTGAACCGGAACCGCAGGCCGAGCCGGAGCGCCCGGAGCCGGTGCCCACCACCGAGGTGGCGCCCGAACCTCGGCCCCAGCAGGAAGTGGCGCCTGACCCGGTACCGGAAACCGAGGTAGCCGAGGCTCCCCAGGAGCAGGAAAGCGTGAGTCTGCCAACAAGCGCGCCGGCTCCCCAGTCTCGTCCGCAGCCGCCGCAGGCGCAGACGGCACGCACGCCGGAGCGCCGCGAGCCGGAACGACAGACGGAGCAGCGTCAGCAGGCAACGGCCAGCGACCGCGAATCCGAAAATCTCGAGGACCAGGTGGCAGCGCTTCTCAACCGAGACCGCGCGTCGGGCGGCGGCGCGCAGCGCTCGAACGAACAGGCCGCGCTCGGCGGCCGTGAAACCACAGGCGCACAGCTCACCCAGAGCGAGCGTGACGCGATCATCGCGCAGCTTCGTAGCTGCTGGAACGTGCCTGTCGGAGCGGAAAGCTCTTCCGACCTGCAGACCACGGTTCGTTTCCGCCTCGACCCGTCCGGCACCCTGGAGGGAAGCCCGGTCATCGAGAAGGCAAGCGGCAACCGCCAGTTCGACGAAAGCACGACGCGCGCCATCCGCATCTGCAGCCAGCGCGGCTTCCAGCTTCCCAGCGACAAGTACAACACCTGGTCGGAAGTCGTGGTGAACTTCGACCCGCGTGACATGTTCTGACCTGAATGGAACGCCATCAAACCGGCATGAGCCCTATCGGACCCATGAGGCCAAACGAATGATGAAATCCCTGACAAACCTATTCAAGATCGGAATGCTGGCAGCGGGCCTCGCGCTTGCTGCCTCGCAGCCCGCAAGAGCAGTGCTCGAGATCGACATCACGCAAGGCGTCGTCGAGCCCCTGCCTATCGCCATTACCGATTTCGTGTCGTCGGATGCTATCGGCCAGGAGATCGCGGCGGTCATCACTGCCGACTTGAAACGCTCCGGCCTGTTCGCTCCCATCGACAAGGCCGCCTTCATCGAGAACGTCTCCAACCCGGACGCTGCTCCCCGCTTCGACGACTGGAAGGTCATCAATGCGCAGGCGATCGTCACCGGACGCGTGACCAAAGAGGCCGATGGAAGGCTGCGCGCGGAGTTCCGCCTCTGGGATACCTTCGCCGGACAGCAGCTCGTCGGCGAGCAGTTCTTCGCCAATCCCGCAAACTGGCGGCGCGTCGCCCACATCATCGCGGACGCGATCTATGAGCGCCTGACTGGCGAAAAAGGCTATTTCGACACCCGCGTCGTCTTTGTCGAGGAAACCGGCCCCAAGAACCAGCGCGTCAAGCGGCTGGCGATTATGGATCAGGACGGCGCCAATCTGCGCGCGCTGTCCGACGGCAGGTCGATCGTTCTGACCCCGCGTTTCTCGCCGAACCGGCAGGAAATAACCTACATGTCCTACGAGAGCGGCCAGCCGCAGGTTTACCTGCTGCAGATCGAAACGGGACAGCGTGAACTCGTCGGCAATTTCCCCGGCATGACCTTCGCCCCGCGCTTCTCACCCGATGGGCAGAAGGTGATCATGAGCTTGCTGCGCGACGACGGCAACTCGAACATCTACACGATGGATCTGCGCAGCCGCACCACCACGCGCATGACCAGCTCCAACTCGATCGACACGTCGCCTTCTTACTCACCCGACGGCAACAGGGTCGTCTTCACCTCGGATCGCGGCGGCCGCCCGCACATTTACGTGATGGGCGCCGATGGCTCGAACCCGCAGCGAATCTCGTTCGGCGACGGCACCTACTCTACGCCGGTCTGGTCGCCGCGCGGCGATCTCATCGCCTTCACCAAGCAAAGCGGCGGCGAATTCCAGATCGGCGTCATGCGTGTCGACGGCTCGGGCGAACGCATCCTGTCGTCGGGCTTCCTTCAGGAAGGGCCTACATGGGCCCCGAACGGCCGCGTCCTCATGTTCTTCCGCGAAGCCGCGGGCGGCGGTGGGCCGCGCCTGTTCTCGATCGACCTGACGGGCCGCAACGAGCAGTCGATACCCACGCCAAACTTTGCTTCCGACCCGGCCTGGTCTCCGCTTCTCGATTGAGCTCCACCACGACAGGAGGCGGCCTCCAGCGTCGCCTTCTCGTCAAAACGCCGCGTTTCCGCCGTATTTCGGCCTAGTGTGCGGGCGAAAGGCTGGCGAGTCGACAATCTGATCGACGCGTCTCGGACGGGCCATTAGGACATCGTTAACCCTGTTTGTTGAGCGCAAGTTAACCGCGACATGGTTACTAGACGTTCACCACATTCGATAAATTGCGAAGGAGAGGCGGCATGCGCCGTATCGCAGCCATCACACGTAACCCTGCCGCCATCGTGCTGGTCGCCATGCTGGCGATCGCCGGCTGCGCCAACAAGCAGACGCCGAACAATCCTGGCGATCTCGGCCTCGGTGGAGCCGGCTCCGCGACCCCAGGGTCGAGCCAGGACTTCACGGTCAACATCGGAGACCGCATTTTCTTCGACACCGACTCCTCGCTGATCCGCGCGGACGCCCAGCAGACCCTGAGCCGCCAGGCCCAGTGGCTGAACCAGTACGGCACCTACGCGATCACGGTCGAAGGCCATGCCGACGAGCGCGGAACCCGCGAATACAACCTTGCTCTGGGTGCGCGCCGCGCGGCCGCAGCTCGCGACTTCCTCGTCGCACGCGGTGTCGCGGCAAATCGCATCCGCACCATTTCTTACGGCAAGGAACGCCCGGTTGCCGTTTGCGACAATATTTCCTGCTGGTCGCAGAACCGGCGCGCCGTCACCGTGCTGAACGGCGCCGGAAGCTGAACCGGACCGATATGTTTTGAAGAATGCGGGAGGCGGCCTTCACGGCCGCCTCTTTTGCTTTATCCGAAACAAAATTTGGCCGAACTCGGCGGTCCTGATAAAAGAGCCTAGATCGACCACCAGACCCAGTGAAAGAGCCAAAGGTGAAGAGACCCGACATGTTCCTGCGAACCTTACTCGGTGGCATCGTGGCGCTGCCGATCCTGATGGCGGGGGCCGCGCAGGCGCGCGATGTCGCCGGAAACGCCCCGACGTCGTCCCCAGCGCCCGTCATCGCATTCTCGATGCCGTCGCTCCGCCTGCCAGGTGCGACACAACCGGCAACCCGAAGCGATCCTGTGCAATACGCGCAGGTGACGGATCCGCGCGTAGCGCAGCTCGAGGAGCAGGTTCGTCAGCTCACAGGCACGCTGGAGGAGCTCAACTTCCAGATCCTGCAGATGCAGGATCAGCTTCGCCGCATGCAGGAAGACAACGAGCTGCGCTTCCAGGAACTGGAGCAGAAGCGGTCCGATGCCGGAGGCGCGTCCCCGACGCGGGATCGCGCAACCGCCGATACAAGCAACAGCGCCGGCGGCAGCGGCGACGATGAATATTATGCCGCCGCGCCGCGCGTCGAGGACAGTAGCGAAGTGCGTGGTACTCCGCCCCGCACTTTCGGAACGATCACTTTCGACGAAAACGGTAATGCGATCGGTGGCGGCCTGCCGGAGCAAACGGAAGACGACACGACGGTTGCCGCCCTGCCGAGTGGCAGCGGTGGTGATGACGAGCTTTACCGCAATTCCTACGAATTCATCCTGTCCGGCGACTACGGTACCGCGGAAACCGGCTTCCGCGATCTGCTGGCGCAGTACCCCGACAGCGAGCACGCCGCCGACGCGCATTTCTGGCTGGGCGAAGCGCTTCTGGCGCAGGAAAAGCCGCGGGAGGCTGCCGAGATTTTCCTAGCCGCCAGCCGCGACTATCCGGAGGCGCGCAAGGCGCCCGACACCCTTTTCAAGCTAGGCGTGTCATTGGCCGCGCTGAACCAGCGCGACGTCGCTTGCGCGACCTTCACCGAAGTGCTCCAGCGCTATCCCAATACGACCGATGCGCTGCGCGAGCGCATAAAGCAGGAACAGGCCCTCGCCTCTTGCTGACGTGCGGCCGATGGCCCTCGACCTCGATCGCATCTTCGGCGGTCTCGATCTCTCGCGACGGCGCAGCCTGACCATAGCCGTTTCCGGCGGCAGCGATTCCCTCGCACTCCTTCTTCTTCTCAAAAGCTTCATCGACCGGCGAGCGCCTGATGTCAGCGTTCTCGCGGTGACGGTCGACCATGCCATGCGGCCTGAAGCCGCCGCCGAAGCGCGCGCCGTGGCGACCCTGTGCCAACAGATAGGCGTCGAACACAGGACCATGGTCTGGACCGGCACCAAGCCCGAAAAAGGTCTGATCGCAGCCGCCCGCGAGGCGCGCTACAGGCTGCTGGCGCAGGCTGCCGATGACGTTGGCGCCGACACGATCCTTGTCGCCCACACGATGGATGACCAGGCCGAGACAGTCGCCATGCGTGCACGACGCGGCGAAGGGCTAGGTCTCGCCGGCATGGCGCGCGCGACACTTTATGATGAGCGCATCTGGCTCGTCAGACCATTGCTGCAGGTTCGCCGGCAGGCGCTGCGAGACCATCTCGCCGCCGCCGGCATTCACTGGATCGACGATCCCACCAACGACAACCGGCGCTACGAACGCGTCAGGGTTCGTTCCGCTCTCGAAGATAACGATGTACGGGCCCTCGCCGATCAGGCCGCGAGGGCAGGAAAGGCGCGGGCCGAGCTTGGTCGACAGGCCGCGACGCTGATCGCTCGGTTCGTGACCATGCCGGCGCGCGGGCTTTTCCGCCTCGACCCGGCAATGTTCGACGGCAGCGACGCGGCGACCCATGCGCTGCGCATCGTACTGGCCGTTGCCGGAGGCACGCCTCGCCTGCCCGATCACGATCGCGCGACCACTCTCGCCTGCCGCCTCGCCGCCGGCCCCTTGCGCGTCGCATTGTCGCGCGCGCTGGTCGACGCGCGAAAGTCGGGCGTCTGGATAAGGCGCGAGCACCGCAACCTGCCCGTCACGCAACTATCTGCGACACAGACTTTATGGGATGGACGCTGGCGTATCGCGGTAAAGGACGAGGCCATGGGACTGCAGGTCGGCGCTTGCCGCCAGGCGCGTCCGACCGCCGATGCCGCAAGCCGCTCCGACATACCGGAAAGTCTTGTTCGAGCGGCATTTTCCGCCGAACCCTGCATCTTTCGCGATGGGCGGCTTATTGGCGCGGCGGACACTGACGATGCCCGTGCCCTGGGCATATCGGCGTGGCCCGTCGAGGCACTTTTCGCCCACTTCCTTCCTGAATTCGATCTTGCCTTAGCACAAGCGCTGCGCTGCGTGCTCGCCCGGCCCGCCCTGCCCGTCTCGCCTTGGAAGAACCACATTGACGCCGATGCTTAACCGCATGCCTTAGTTGCGCTTGGCAAGGCTGGGGCCGCTGCCTATGTTAGTCGCAGCACTTGCTCAATGGGACTAGTGTCCGCCGCTATAGTTCGCCCGGCCGGGCACCAACGGGAAACACGATGAATCCGAATTATCGCAACCTCGCGCTCTGGGCGATCATTGCCGTCCTGCTGATCGCACTCTTCAATCTGTTCCAGGCGCCCCAGCAGCGCGGCGTATCGCGAGAGATTCCGTATTCGGAGTTCCTGCAGGAAGTTGAATCGGGCCGCGTCAACACGGTGACGATTTCCGGCAGCCGGATTTCCGGCACCTACGGCGACTCCAACAGCGGTTTCCAGACCTACTCGCCAGGTGATCCCTCGCTGGTCGAGCGGCTTGAGCAGCGCGGCGTGACGATCAACGCGCGACCTGAAACCGACGGCTCCAATTCGATCTTCGGTTACCTGATTTCCTGGCTGCCGATGATCCTGATCCTCGGCGTATGGATATTCTTCATGCGCCAGATGCAGTCCGGCTCCGGCCGGGCCATGGGGTTCGGCAAGTCCAAGGCCAAGCTTTTGACCGAGGCTCATGGCCGCGTCACTTTCCAGGACGTGGCGGGCGTCGACGAGGCCAAGCAGGACCTGGAGGAAATCGTCGAGTTCCTGCGCGACCCGCAGAAATTCCAGCGACTTGGTGGCAAGATTCCGCGCGGCGTGCTGCTCGTCGGCCCTCCCGGAACCGGTAAGACGCTGCTTGCGCGTTCCGTTGCCGGTGAAGCCAACGTGCCGTTCTTCACCATCTCCGGCTCGGACTTCGTGGAGATGTTTGTAGGCGTCGGCGCCAGCCGCGTCCGCGACATGTTCGAGCAGGCCAAGAAGAACGCGCCCTGCATCATCTTCATCGACGAGATCGACGCGGTCGGCCGCCATCGCGGCGCCGGCCTCGGCGGCGGCAATGACGAGCGCGAGCAGACGCTGAACCAGCTTCTGGTCGAGATGGACGGCTTCGAGGCCAATGAGGGCATCATCCTCATCGCCGCGACCAACCGGCCCGACGTGCTCGATCCCGCACTTCTGCGTCCGGGCCGTTTCGACCGCCAGGTGGTCGTGCCCAACCCGGACATCATCGGCCGTGAGAAGATCCTCAAGGTTCACGTGCGCAACGTGCCGCTGGCGCCGAATGTCGACCTCAAGGTTCTCGCGCGCGGCACACCAGGCTTCTCCGGTGCCGATCTGATGAACCTCGTCAACGAGGCCGCCCTGATGGCCGCGCGCCGTAACAAGCGCCTCGTGACGATGCTGGAGTTCGAGGACGCCAAGGACAAGATCATGATGGGCGCGGAGCGACGCTCCAACGCCATGACGCAGGCCGAGAAGGAACTGACCGCCTACCACGAGGCCGGTCACGCCATCACGGCGCTACAGGTTCCCTCGGCCGATCCACTGCACAAGGCGACGATCATCCCCCGCGGCCGCGCACTCGGCATGGTCATGCAGCTTCCGGAGGGCGACCGCTACTCCATGAGCTACAAATACATGATCTCGCGTCTCGTCATCATGATGGGTGGACGCGTTGCCGAGGAAATCAAGTTCGGCAAGGAAAACATCACCTCTGGCGCGGCCTCCGACATCGACCAGGCGACCAAGCTCGCCCGTGCGATGGTCACGCGCTGGGGCTTCTCCGACAAGCTCGGCCACGTCGCTTACGGCGACAATCAGGAAGAGGTCTTCCTCGGCCATTCCGTCGCGCGCCAGCAGAACGTGTCTGAGGAAACGGCCCAGCTTATCGACGCGGAAGTGCGCCGCCTGATCGACGAGGCTTACAAGGAGGCGCATCGTATCCTCAAGGAGCATCGCGACGCGTGGCTCGCCATCGCCGAGGGACTGCTCGAATACGAGACGCTTTCGGGCGACGAGATCAAGGCGATCATCAAGGGCGAGAAGCCCGCGCGCGATCTCGGCGACGACACCCCGCCGTCGCGTGGTTCCACCGTGCCGAAGGCCGGTGCCCGCAAGGACGACAAGAAAAAGGGTGGCGAGGAACCCGACGCCGGCATGGAGCCCCAGCCCCAAGGGTGACAAGTCTCCGAGCCTAGCGAGGAGCCTTAGCGAAGCCCAAGTCAGGCAGTTTCAGAAAGGCGGTCGCATTCGCGGCCGCCTTTTCTTTTGCTGCATGGTGGGCCTCGCCAAAGCCAGCCGCAGCAGCTATGGCTTGCGCCGAAAGGCTTGTTCCCGCCCGCAATGGTCCCGCTGCTTTCTGATCCATGGTTCTACGCCGCCGCCGTTCCGGCGGTGGTGCTCGTCGGCCTGTCGAAGGGCGGATTGGGCGGCGCGATGGCGCTGATCGGCGTGCCGCTGATGGCTCTGGTGGTTTCCCCTGTGCAGGCAGCAGCAATCCTGCTGCCGATACTCGTGGTCATGGACATCGTCTCGCTGTGGACCTGGCGCGGCGAACGAGACCCCGTGACACTGAAGCTAATGCTGCCGGCGGCCATGCTCGGCATCGGGCTAGGCTGGCTGACGGCGGCGGCGGTGACCACCGGCGCCGTACGGCTTATCGTCGGGCTCGTAGCGATCGCGTTCTTCGCCCGCTGGGCAACGCAGGGGATGGCGACCGTCGAGCGGCCGACGGACCACAGTCCCGTGCGGGCAGGCTTTTGGGGCATCGTCAGCGGCTTCACCAGCTTTGTCGCCCATGCAGGCGGCCCGCCCTATCAGGTCTATACCCTGCCGCTCGGCCAGCGCCCCGCACTTTTCGTCGGTACCAGCGTCATCTTCTTCGCCGTCGTCAATGCGGTGAAGCTGATCCCCTATTTCGCCCTCGGCCAGTTCGATGCCACCAATGTCACCGCCTCGCTGGTGCTCATGCCCATCGCTCCGCTGGCGACGCTTGCCGGGGCGTGGATCGTTCGCCGCATGAAGCCGGAAATCTTCTATCCGTTGATGTACGGCATGGTGCTGATCGTCGGCGCCAAGCTGGTGTGGGACGGCGCCTTCGAGATATGGGCGCAACCCTGATGACCGCCGCCGCGCCGTGTGCATAATCGCAGCGTGAAGGAGCCCCGCATGACCAATTCCTACGCGCTCGGCCTTGAGAAAAACGCCGCGAACTACCAGCCGCTGACGCCGCTTACCTATCTGGAGCGTGCGGCAAAGGTCTTCCCAGACCAGGTCGCCATCATTCATGGCGCGTCGCGCACCACCTATCGCGAATTCTGGCAGCGTTCGCTGAAGCTGGCGTCGGCACTTGCACGCAACGGCATCGGCAAGGGCGACACGGTTTCGGTGATGCTGTCCAACACGCCTCCGATGCTGGAGGCGCATCACGGCGTGCCGATGGTCAAGGCGGTGCTGCACTCGCTCAACACGCGGCTCGATGCGGCGATCATCGCTTTCCAGCTAGACCATGCGGAAACGAAGGTGCTGATCGTGGACAGGGAATTTTCCGGCGTGATGAAGGAGGCGCTTGCACTGGCGACGGTCAAGCCGCTCGTCATCGATTATGACGATCCCGACTACGGCGACGATGCACCGTATCCAAAGGGCGAGCGCACCGGCGACAGCGACTACGAGGCTTTCCTGTCATCCGGCGACGAAGACTTCGCCTGGGCGATGCCGGACGACGAATGGGATGCGATCGCGCTGAACTACACGTCGGGCACTACGGGAAATCCCAAGGGTGTCGTCTACCACCATCGCGGCGCGGCGCTGATGGCCTACGCCAACACGATCCATGCGGGCATGGGCAGGCATCCGGTTTATCTGTGGACCCTGCCGATGTTTCACTGCAACGGCTGGTGCTTCCCTTGGACGCTTGCCGTCACCGGCGGCACCCATGTCTGCCTGCGCTGGGTCCGGGCGAAGGCCATCTACGACGCTATCGCCGACCATGGCGTGACACATCTGTGTGGCGCGCCGGTCGTCATGTCGACGCTGATAAACGCGGCTGACGACGAGAAACGGGATTTTCCGCAGACCGTCACCTTCAACACCGCAGCCGCACCGCCGCCGGAAGCGGTGCTTTCCGGGATGGCGGATGCCGGCTTTGCCGTCACACATCTCTACGGACTGACCGAGACCTATGGCCCGGCCGTCGTCAACGAATGGCACGAGGGGTGGGACCAGCTCGACAAGGACGCGCGCACAGCCAGGAAGGCACGCCAGGGCGTGCGCTATGCAGCGCTCGAAAGTCTGACCGTCATGGACCCGGAGACGATGGAAGAGACGCCCGCCGACGGAACGACAATCGGCGAAGTCATGTTCCGCGGCAACATCGTCATGAAGGGCTACCTGAAGAACAAGGCAGCCAGCGACGAAGCCTTCGCCGGCGGCTGGTTCCACTCTGGCGATCTCGGCGTGATGCATCCCGACGGCTACATCCAGCTCAAGGACCGGTCCAAGGACATCATCATCTCGGGCGGGGAAAACATTTCGTCGATCGAGGTCGAGGACGCGCTCTACAAGCACCCCGCGGTGGCGTCCTGCGGCGTTGTGGCACGCGCGGACGACAAATGGGGCGAGACACCCCTCGCGTATGTGGAACTGAAGCCAGGCCGCAGTGCGACCGAAGAGGAGATCATCGCGCACTGCCGCGCGCTGCTAGCCCGCTTCAAATGTCCCCGCACGGTGATCTTCGCGGAGATTCCCAAGACCTCGACCGGCAAGATCCAGAAGTTCCGCCTGCGCGAGATGGCGAAGGCGTTGTGAGACAAAGTGTAGTCCCATAGATCTTTCGGTGCGTCCTTCGAGGCTCGCTGCGCTCGCACCTCAGGATGAGGTCTGAAGTGCATCGAGACCATGATGCGTTAGGCCTCGATCAAACCACCTCCCTCATCCTGAGGTGCGAGCGCAGCGAGCCTCGAAGGACGCACATCTAGATAAACGACTTCGGCACACTTTCCCAAAACGAAAAAGACCGGCGCAGGGCCGGTCCTTTCAATCCGTGAATTGGCTGGCTTTCGCTCAGCCTTCCTTCGGCTCCAGCACCTGGCGGCCGCGATACATGCCGGTCTTCAGGTCGATGTGGTGCGGGCGGCGCAGTTCGCCGGAATTCTTGTCCTCGACATAGGTCGGGGCCTTGAGTGCGTCGGCGGAGCGACGCATGCCGCGCTTCGACGGCGAGGTCTTTCTTTTTGGTACAGCCATTGTCCTGCTCCGGTGTTCGGTCAAACGGCCGCTGCCGCCCTCGACAAAAGGGCCTCGCATCGCGGCCGAGAACCAGGAAAGTTGCGTGCCTATACACGCACGCGCCGGATTTGACCAGCACCGGCGCGCAAATTTTTGCGCGCCACGTTAACGCAGGCATTGATTGTAGCCGCCCGCGTGCCCCGCCCGCCGTTCGATGGTGCGCGCGAGCCGATCGAGGCCAGGTCCGGGCTTGCCCGGCGTACGCGTCAGCGGGCTTGGAAGCGTCACCGCCAGCAGTGCGGCCTGTCGCGACGTCAGCTCGCTGCTCGACTTGCCGAAATGGTATTGTGCGGCGGCTTCGGCCCCGTAGATGCCCGGCCCCCATTCGGCGATGTTGAGGTAGATTTCCATGATCCGCCGCTTGGGCATCACGATGTCAATATAGATCGAATAGGGCAGCTCGATCGCTTTGCGCAGGTAGGATCGGCCGTGCCAGAGATACAGATTCTTGACCGTCTGCATGGTGATTGTGGAGCCGCCGCGTGTCGTCTCGCCGGCGAGCGTCTCTTCAAGCAGTACCTTGAACTCGGCGAGGTCGACACCGTCATGCGAGCAGAACTGTCCGTCTTCCGACATCATGACCGAGTGGACGAGCCTGTCGCCGATCTCATCGATAGGCGTCCAGCGTCGATCGTAGCCTTGCAGCGTAACGATGTCCTTCATCATCAGCGTTGACAGCGGGTGCACGGCCGGCGGCAGATAGGCGAACGTCAGCAGCGCCGGCAGCAGACCCAGCACCACGACAAAAAGCACAACGCGGCGCAGCCAGACGCTCAGCCGGCTGCGCTGTCGCCCGCCCTTCCAGCGTTTCCGCCTCATCTCCGGCTCGATCTCGACAACCGGCTCTGTGGTCGGCTTGTCCACCCTTGCGCCTCGCACTTCATCTTTCCCGAATACAGACGCAAAGGGCAATGCGCAACGCCGCGGGCCGCTTGACGCGGGCTGTATTTGCCCCCATGCCTCGCGCCATGGAACAGATGACCGCCCCCGCTGATTTCGAGATGGCGCTCGCCGATAGGGCACGGAATGTCGAGCAGTGCCTGCAGGCGCTTTTGACCTCCAAACCTCACGAGGGCGAGATTGCACGGCCAGAGGAACTGATGCAGGCCATCAGGCACGGCGTGCTGGGCGGCGGCAAGCGCCTGCGCCCGTTCCTCCTGATGGAAAGCGCCGCCCTGTTCGATGCCGACGGGCTTGCGGCCCTGCGCGTGGCGGCAGCCCTGGAATGCGTGCACTGCTATTCGCTGATCCACGACGACCTGCCGGCGATGGACGATGACGATCTCCGCCGCGGCCGCCCGACCGTTCATCGGGCTTTCGACGAAGCAACCGCGATTCTCGCCGGCGACAGCCTGCTCACCTACGCCTTCGACATCGTTGCCGACGAGGAGACTGACCTGCCCGCCGAAACGCGCGCACGGCTCGTACTCCTGCTTGCGCATGCGGCCGGCATGGGCGGCATGGCTGGAGGCCAGGCCCTCGACCTGCAGGCGGAGCGCGAGAAACCCGACGAACAGGGCATCATCAAGCTGCAGGCGATGAAGACGGGCGCGTTGATACGCTTTGCCTGCGAGGCCGGCGCCATCATAGGCGCAGCCGGCGAGCCGGAACGTCAAAGGCTAACCGAATTCGGCCAGGCAATCGGCCTCGCGTTCCAGCTTGCCGACGACCTTCTCGACGCCACCTCCGATACCGCGGCCCTCGGCAAGGCAGCAGGCAAGGATGCCGAAGCCGGCAAAGCGACGCTCGTCGCCCTGCATGGAATCGACTGGAGCCGAAAACAGCTTTCCGGGCTTGTCGATCAGGCAACCGAGCTCCTCGAGCCGTTCGGCGATCGCGCAGCAACCCTGCGCCAGGCGGCGCGTTTCATCGCCCTGCGCTCCTTCTGAAACCCAAATTCTCTCGATTAACAGCGCTTTAATCGGATTGTTCGATTTTGAGCGATGTGTGTCGGGTAATGGGTGTTCGGGGTCAATGTCGTTTGCTGTAACGCGCGCCTATATGCGTGGCCGTCTGATCTTTATCATGACGGGCTTCCTGCTCGCGGTCGGCATCGGGGCCGTCCTCATCAACTGGCAGGCAGGCGAAGCCAAGACCAGCGCCAGGTTCGGTGCGGTGCTCGGCGCGATGAGCGAAGCCACGGACGAGGTCATCTATTACGCGCTTATGCTGGACCAGACCCGGCTGAAGGCCGAGCTCGCATCGCAAAAGGCCGAACGCACGATCACTCTCGACACGGGAAGTGAACGTCGTGCCGCTCCACCTGCCGGAGCTGTTAGCCCCGCCGCAGCGGGCGCCGACTCGATGGAAGACGTTCAGGAAAAGCTTCACGATGCCATCGACCGCCTCGACCTTTCCTACCGCGCCTTTGGTAACGCTGCGGGAACCGAGATGGCCGTCGGTGAGGCACAGACCGGCAATGCGGCGGAACCACCCACCGACCTTGCCCGCGTCCTTGACGAGATAGAGGGCCTTTCGGCGCCGGCATCCGTGACCAAGCTCTGGAACGGCGCAAACCAGGCCGGCTCGCTGAAGCAGGATGTGCCGGAGATCATCACGCTTGCCAACCGCCTCGACCTCTTCGCCGACTACTCGCTGCCTGTCGCTCAACGGGTCTTTACCCGCATGCAGACGATCGCCAGCGAGCGCGTTAGGCCCAATCTCGACACCATCATGGCCGAGCTGCGCGCCGATGCCATCGAAGGCTATGGCCGGCTGGAGAAGATCCTTTATGCCGTGGCCGGCGTCATCTTCCTCGTCAGCGTGGCGACGACCCTTTGGGTTTTTGTTCCGATGATGCGGAACATCGCAAAGGCGCACGACGATCTGCACGAAGCAAACGCTTCGATGGAAGCTGCCCGCATCAAGGCGGAATCCGCCGACCGTGCGAAGTCCGAATTTCTGGCCAATATGAGCCACGAGATCAGGACACCAATGAATGGCGTGCTCGGCATGGCGGAACTGCTGGTGCGGACGAACCTCGATAGCC
This sequence comes from Aquamicrobium sp., assembly GCA_019739225.1. Lineage (GTDB taxonomy): Bacteria > Pseudomonadota > Alphaproteobacteria > Rhizobiales > Rhizobiaceae > Aerobium. The sequence continues at coordinate 840,048 of JAHHDT010000006.1, read as the reverse complement.
GCCAGCGAACTTTTGCCGACGTCATCCTCAAATCCGGCAATGCGCTGTTGACGATCATCAACGACATTCTCGATTTCTCGAAGATCGACGCTGGCCAACTCAGCCTCGACCCCGCCCCGTTCCGCCTCGGCGAAGCGATCGAGGATGTGGCCACGCTGGTTTCGACGCGGGTCGCCGAAAAGGACCTCGAACTCATCGTTCGCGTCGATCCGGAACTGCCGGGTTGTGTCGTCGGCGACGTCGGGCGCATCCGCCAGATCGTGACCAACCTCGTCGGCAACGGCGTCAAGTTCACCGAAAAGGGTCACGTTCTGGTCGATGTCAGTGGTCATGTCGACAGCGACACCGCGCACATAACCATTCGCGTCGAAGATACCGGCATCGGCATCCCCGACGACATGCTGGCACGGGTGTTCGAGAAGTTCAGTCAGGTCGACGCTTCCTCGACCCGCAGGCATGAAGGTACCGGCCTCGGGCTTGCCATCGCATCGCGCCTCGTCGACCTGATGGGCGGCGAGATGGGCGTTTCCAGCGATTTCGGAAAGGGTTCGACCTTCTGGTTCACCGTTCCGTTGCCGGTCCACGAGGACCTGGAACCCGTGCAGCCCGTTCCAGTCGACGTGTCCGGTGCGCGGGTACTGGTCATCGACGACAACCGGGTCAACCGCGAGATTCTGCTGGAACAGCTCAGGAGCTGGCATTTCGACTGCGCGGCCGCCGAAAACGGCGAGGTCGGCCTGGCATTCCTGGAGCGCGCCACACAGCTTGGCGCACGCGTCGACTGTATCATCCTCGACTACCAGATGCCCGGCATCAACGGGCTTGAGGTCGCTCGCAGGATCGCCGCCAACCCCGCGACATGGGACATTCCCGTCCTGCTACTGACGTCCGTCGATCAGGCGATCACGGGGCACTTGACCATCGAGTCGGGCATTTCTGCCCACCTGAACAAGCCGGCGCGAGCCTCGGCGCTTCTGGAGACCCTCGTCACCGTCATGCAGAAGGCGAAGGCGGCCCCCAAACGGCACAGCCAGCGCGGCGGTTTGCAGCCCGTTCACAATTTCGCGCCCAAGCCGGTCGTCCAGAATGCCGACCGACCGATCGCCTCGGTCCGGTCCGGCGGTGGACGACAGCTCGACATTCTGGTCGCCGAAGACAACGAGGTGAACCAGCTCGTCTTCAGCCAGATTCTCGACGGACTTGGTTTCGCCTACAGGATCGCTTCCAACGGGCGCACCGCCGTGGAAATGCACCGCACGCTGAAGCCGCGCCTCATCCTCATGGACGTTTCGATGCCGGAGATGAACGGGTTGGAGGCGGCGGCCGCGATCCGCCGCGCGGAAGTCGGCATCGGCACCCGTACGCCTATCATCGGCGTCACCGCCCATGCGCTGAAGGACGACCGGGAGATGTGCATAGAAGCGGGCATGGACGATTACCTGTCCAAGCCGGTGTCGCCCAACAAGCTCGCCGCCAAGATTAACGCATGGATCGGCAGCGACGCGGTGGCGCTGAGCGCGTGACAATTCGCGGCCCTGAACTGTAAGTGCGTCCTTCGAGGCTCGCTGCGCTCGCACCTCAGGATGAGGGAGGGTTGTCCATCGCTCCGGCAATCTTCTGGGCTCGAGGGAGCGTTCCGTTGTCGCGAATTGAGCCGCGACCGCGGGGCCTGATCAACCCACCTCCCTCATCCTGAGGCGCGAGCGCAGCGAGCCTCGAAGGACGCACGGTTTTACCTACTCCGCCGCCTGCCTGCCGCCGGCGCCGAAGCGCTGCTCGATGTAGTCCGCCACCATCTTCTGGAAGTCGTCGGCGATCTGCGGGCCGCGCAGCGTCGCGGCCTTCTGGCCATCGATGAAGACGGGCGCCGAAGGCGTCTCGCCCGTGCCCGGCAGGGATATACCGATATCGGCATGCTTGGATTCGCCTGGGCCGTTGACGATGCAGCCCATCACGGCGACCTTGAGTTCCTCGACCCCCGGATATTTCTCGCGCCAGACCGGCATGTTGCGCCGTAGGTCGTCCTGGATGGTGGCGGCAAGCTCCTGGAACACCGTCGACGTCGTGCGGCCGCAACCGGGACAAGCCGCCACGATCGGCACGAACTGGCGGAAGCCCATCGTCTGCAGGAGCTCCTGCGCGACCTGGACCTCGCGCGTGCGGTCGCCGCCGGGTTCCGGCGTCAGCGAGATGCGGATCGTGTCGCCGATACCCTGCTGCAGCAGGATGCCCATGGCGGCCGACGATGCGACCACGCCCTTGGTGCCCATGCCCGCTTCCGTGAGCCCCAGATGCAGCGCATGATCGGAACGCTTGGCAAGTTCCACATAGACGGCGATCAGGTCCTGAACCTGGCTGACCTTGGCCGACAGGATGATCTTGTCGCGCGGCAGACCGATCTCCTCCGCCATCGTCGCCGAAATCAGTGCCGACTGCACGATCGCCTCGCGCATCACCTCGATCGCGGTGAGCGGCGAACCCTGCGCCTGGTTCTGGTCCATGAGGCGCGTCAGCAGCTCCTGGTCGAGCGAGCCCCAGTTGACGCCGATGCGCACCGGCTTGTCGTAGCGGATGGCGGTCTCGACGATGGCCCCGAACTGCCGGTCCTTCTTCTCCTTGAAGCCGACATTGCCCGGATTGATCCGGTACTTGGCCAGCGCTTCGGCGCAATCCGGGTGATCGGCCAGCAGCTTGTGCCCGATATAGTGGAAGTCGCCGACGAGCGGCACGTGGCAGCCGAGTCGCGCCAGGCGGTCCCGTATGCGGGGTACGGCGGCCGCAGCCTCGTCACGGTCCACCGTGATCCGCACGATCTCGGAGCCTGCGCGGTGGAGTGCGGCCACCTGGGCCACGGTCGCGTCAATGTCGGCCGTGTCGGTATTGGTCATCGACTGGACGACGACCGGGGCGTCGCCCCCCACGATGACGTCGCCGACGGCGACACCGACCGAACGGCGTCGTGCAAGGGGGCGGTCGAGGAATTGCTGCATCGGGTCGAACTCGTTGTCGCCTGTACGCGGCGATATCTATGCCTTGATCCCGTCTAGCACAATCCGCCAAATCTGACATGACAAAGGCGACGCAGCCGCAAAGGGCGAGTGCGGTTGGATTTTATGCTGCGCTGCAATATATCTGCAGCAAGGGCAACGGAAACGCGAAGGAACAGCCATGCTCACCGGAAAAACCGCAATCGTGACGGGATCGACCTCGGGCATCGGCCTGGCCATAGCCGAGGCGCTGGCAACCAAGGGCTGCGCCGTGGTCATCAACTCCTATTCCGACAGCCAGGAAGATCATGCGATCGCAGCCGGTGTGGCGGAGCGCCATGGCGTCGAAGCCGTCTACATCAAGGCGGATATGTCGAAACCTGACGATTGCCGCATGCTCGTCGAGAAAGCCGTCTCGCGTTTCGGCACGGTCGACATCCTCGTCAACAATGCGGGCATCCAGTTCGTAGCCCCCGTCGACGAGTTCCCGCCGGAGCGTTGGGACGCGATCATCGCGATCAACCTGAGCTCGGCCTTCCACACCGCGGCAGCCGCGATCCCCCACATGAAGGCGTCCGGCTGGGGCCGCATCGTCAACATCGCGTCGGCGCACGGCCTGCGCGCCTCGCCTAACAAGTCGGCCTATGTCGCAGCCAAGCACGGCGTGGTCGGCCTGACCAAGACCATCGCGCTCGAGTTGGCAGGTCAGGGTGTGACCAGCAACGCCGTATGCCCCGGCTTCGTGCTCACGCCGCTCGTCGAAACGCAGATCGAGGACCGCGCGAAAGAGACGGGCCTCGACCGCGAGACCACCATCCGCGACGTTATCCTTGCCAAGCAGCCGTCGAAGCAGTTCGCGACCGTCGAGCAGATCGCCGCCTCGACGGCCTTTCTGTGCTCCGACGATGCGGCACAGATCACGGGCACCACGCTGTCCGTCGATGGCGGCTGGACGGCGCAATAGGATCTCCAACCTTTCGGGAGGCGACCGGGAGGCATGGAGCACGACATGAGCGCGGACGCGACATCGGCCGACAAAAAGCCGGTCAACATAGCGCTGCAGGGTGGCGGTTCGCACGGCGCCTTCACCTGGGGTGTGCTCGATCGCCTGCTTGAAGACGGGAGGCTGGACATTGCAGCCATATCCGGCACAAGCGCAGGCGCAATGAACGCGGTGGCGCTGGCGCACGGCTGGGCCACCAATGGAGCCGAGGGCGCCCGCGAAAAGCTCCACGACTTCTGGCGCGCGGTTGCCCGGCAAGGCCGCTTCAGCCCCGTCCGACGGATGCCCTGGGACGTTCTGTGGGGCAACTGGTCGGTCGAGAACACGCCGGGCTATCTGTGGTTCGACGCCTTCTCGCGGATATTTTCGCCCTATAGCGCCAATCCGTTCAACCACAATCCGCTGCGCGATGTGGTCCGCACGGAGATCGATTTCGATCTGGTGCGCCGCTGCGCGGGACCAAAACTGTTCATCTCGGCCACCAATGTCGAGACGGGCCAGTTGCGCGTGTTCGAGACGGGTGAGATCACGCTCGACACGGTCATGGCGTCGGCCTGCCTGCCGCAGATATTCCAGGCGGTCGAGATCGACGGCACGCCCTATTGGGACGGCGGCTATGGCGGCAATCCCGCGCTCTATCCGTTCTTCTACGCGACGCCGGTCGAGGACGTGCTGCTGGTGCAGATAAACCCGGTGGAACGGGAGGGCGCACCCCGCTCGGCCCGCGAAATCCAGAATCGTATCGACGAGATCACCTTCAACGCGGCGATGCTGCGCGAATTCCGTGCCATCGCCTTCGTCAACGAACTGATCGAGAGCGGCCAGCTTGAGCGTGGCCAGTATCGGCAGATCCGCATGCACAGGATCGACGCCGACGAGGCGTTCAAGGATCTCTCAGCCTCGTCGAAGGTCAACGCCGAATGGGCTTTCCTCGAATATCTGCGTGATCTGGGCCGCTCGGCCGCTGACGACTGGCTGGCGGAGAGCTACGACGATGTCGGCGAGCGCGCCTCGCTCGACATTTCCGGGGAACTCGCCCCGGGCCTTGCAGCACGGCCGCGCAAGAGTGCAGGCGCCCGCGTGCGCGATTTCCTGGCCACCCGCAAGCGGCCGCCGTCGGCAAACCATCACCGCCCGCGCGGTGAGCCTACGGATTCAGAACCGCGCCGATAACCTTCAGATAGAGCTTGCCGCGTTCCAGGTGGGCCTTGGGATCGGTGACCCTGGCCTTCATGCCTTCCATCGCGTCGTTGAGCATCGTCGCCAGGGTTTCGGCAGAAAATCCCTTCGCTTCCAGATCGACACCGTTCTTGAGCGCCTCGGCCTTGATGGACTGCGCCAGCACCGCGTCGAGGCGTGCACGCCACTCGCTCATCACGTCGCCTGCAAGGCTATTCTTGACATCGAGCAGTTCCGAGCCGTGCGGCGTTTCCTCTATCTCCCGCATCATGCAGTAGAAGACCCCCTCGCACATGCGATCCAGCCGCGCCGCCAGCGAGCCTTCCCCGGCAAGCACGGCCTCGGTCTGAACCAGCAGTTCGTTAAGGAACTGCGCGGCGAGCGCCCTGTAGATGTCGGTCTTGTTGCGGAAGACGAGATAGAGCGCCGGACGCGAAATCTCGGCCGCCCTGGCAATGTCGTCCATGGTCGTGCGGTCGTAGCCATACGCCAGGAATACCTTGAACGCCCCCTCCAGAATGCGCTCGCGGCGCTCATCGGAAGGCTGACGTCGTTTATCGCTGGTTGGCGCGGCCATGCTCATAATCCTGTCTTGACAAAATAACAGAATTTGTCAAGTTGTCTGCGATCAACCCCGACGGCCTGCAAAGGTATACCCATGCAACTCGAAGTCGACGGTCGGCAGATCGATATCCAGGTCGATCCCCAGATGCCACTACTGTGGGCCCTGCGCGATGTCGCAGGCATCCTTGGTCCGAAATTCGGCTGCGGCATCGCAGCCTGCGGTGCTTGTACCGTCCTCATCGACGGCGCTCCCGTCCGGTCCTGCGTGCTGCCGGTCGGCGACGTCACGGGCCGGGTCACCACGATCGAGGGGCTTGCCCGCGACGGGGCGCTTCACCGGGTTCAGCAGGCTTGGCTGGACGAGCAGGTCGCGCAGTGCGGCTATTGCCAGGCCGGCCAGATCATGACGGCAGTGGCGCTGCTCGAAGAGATCCCCGACCCCACGGACGATGACATCGACAAGGCCATGGCCGGCAATCTGTGCCGCTGCGGCACCTATCCCAGGATACGGGCCGCCATCAAGCGCGCAGCCGGCAACGCGACGGGGGCCTGATCATGTCGCGCCTCGGAACGATCACCCGGCGAACCTTTCTCGGACTGGCCGCTGTCGCGGCGGGCGGCATCGCGGTGGGCTATTACTATTACCGCAAGCCCTACCCGAACCCTCTCGAGGACGACCTCGCGGAGGGTGAAGTCACGTTCAACCCGTACCTGAAGATCGGCAGCGACGAGACCATCACCGTCATCGCGCCGCGCGCCGAAATGGGCCAGGGCATCTCGACGACGCTGGCAGCCTTCGTCGCGGAAGAACTCGACGTGACGCTGGACCGCGTCAAGGTCGAGCACGGCCCTCCCTCCTATGCCTATTACAACGCGGCAATGCTGGAGGAAGGCGGCGGCTTCAACTTCTGGGACAACAGCTTTACCGCCGAGACGGTACGCGGAATGATGGGCGTCGCGGGCAAGATGCTGGGCCTGCAGGCGACCGGCGGCTCGACCGCCGCGCGCGACGGCTTCGACAGGATGCGGCAGGCAGGCGCGGCCGCTAGGGCGATGCTGGTCGACGCGGCCGCTGCCCGTCTGGGCGTTGCAGCCACGGAACTTGAGACGGAAAACGGCACCATCGTGCATACGGCGTCCGGCCGCAGCGTTACTTATGGCAGCGTCGCAACGGATGCCGCAAAGCTCGCTCCGCCATCCGAGGTGCGCCTGAGGGAGCCCGCGCAGTGGAAACTGCTCGGCAAGCCGCAGCCACGCGTCGACATGCTCGACAAGGTCACCGGCGCGCCGATCTTCGGCATCGACGTCAGGCAGCCCGACATGCTGTTCGCGACCGTGCGTATGAGCCCGGTATTCGGCGCGAAGCCGGTTCGATCCGACATCTCGGCGGCGACCGCCATGCCGGGCGTTCTCAAGATCGTGCCGATCGAATCGACCTATGGCAGCGGCTTCGGTGTCATCGCGGAGAACACCTGGGCTGCCTTCAAGGCTGCCGAGGCGATCGATGTCGAATGGGGCGAACCCGCCTATCCCCGCACTCATGACGCCATCGTCTCAATGATCGCCGATGCAGCGCGATCCGGCGACGCAAGCGCGATGCGGGACGACGGCGACGTGGACGCAGCCTTCGCCGACGCGCCGCCCGAGCGTGTCATCGAATCCGAATATTCGGTTCCCTACCTGGCGCATGCGCCGATGGAGCCGATGAACTGCACCGCACGCCTGAAAGATGGCGTGCTTGATGTCTGGGCGCCGAACCAGATGCCGGTGCTCGTTCGCTGGTTCTGCTCGGACATCGCCGGCGTGCCCGGCGAGCGCACCAATGTCCACACCACCTCCATGGGCGGCGCATTCGGACGTCGCGGCGAACTGGATTACGCGATCTATGCGACGATTCTTGCCAAAGAAACCGACGGACGTCCGGTGCAGGTGACGTGGACCCGTGAGGAAGATATGCGCCGTGGCGTCTATCGCCCCGCCTCGGCAGGCCTTTTCCGGGCGCGCATCGGCGACGACGGCCTGCCGGTCGCGGTTGATATGCGCATCGCCGCGCAAAACATGATGGCATCGCTGACGTCGCGGCTGTTCCCGTCCCTACCAGCTGGCGGTTCCGACCCGTCGATCACCGACGGATCTCGCAATCAGCCCTACACGATCCCCAACTACCGGGTCTCCGAGATTCAGGTGCCTCTGACCATCCCCGTCAGCTTCTGGCGCTCGGTCGGCAACTCGGTGAACGGCTTCTTCCACGAAGCTTTCATGGATGAGATCGCCCATGCCGGCGGCATCGATCCGGTGGAGATGAGGCGAAAGCTCATGGCCGACTTTCCGGCGGCCGTCGCCGTCGTAGACAAAGTCGCGGAAATGTCGGGCTGGGGCGAAACTCTGCCTGAAGGCAAGGCAAGAGGCTTCGCCTTCACCCTCTCGTTTGGAAGCTGGTGTGGACAGGTCGTCCAGATCGCCGACACCCCGGCGGGCATCAAGCTGGAAAAGATGTGGATCGCAGTGGATGTCGGCACGGCTCTCGACCCCGGCATCATCGAGACACAGATGACGTCCGGCGCGGTCTTTGGCCTCTCGGCTGCCATGGGTCAGGAACTGACCTTCAGGGACGGCATGGTCGAACAATCCAACTTCCATGATTTCGATGCCATGCGCATGCATCAGGCTCCCGAGTTCGAGGTCGCGGTGCTCGAGAACTTCCACAAGATGGGCGGCGTTGGCGAAGTCGGTACACCGCCCGCGGCACCGGCACTGGCAAACGCAATCTTCGCACTGACGGGCAAGCGCATACGCTCGCTGCCGCTCAGCAAGGAGGCTGCCTTCGCATGACTTCGAGACCCATCATCCTGGCTGCACTTGTTTCCTTGTTTGCGCCAGCGCTTTTGACGAGCGCCTCCGCGCAAACCAGCCAGCAGGCAGAACCCGTCGTCGACCGTGAGCGCGGGCTTGCGGAGTGGGAGAAGGTTCACGCCGTCTTCGCCCACCCACGCTGCGCCAACTGCCATGTCGAGGATGAGCATCCCCGCTGGTCCGGCCCACATTACGGCGAAACGCGTGTCCATGCCTTCAACGTGCAGCGCGGTGACGACGGATCCGGTTTCGGCAATGCCGGCCTGCGCTGCTCGACCTGCCATTTCGAGACAAACTCGCAGGTCCTGCACGGCCCGCCGGGCGCAGAGAACTGGCATCTGGCGCCGGTCGAGATGGTGTGGTTCGGCAAGACTTCCGCCGAGATCTGCGCGCAGATCAAGGATCCGGAGCGAAACGGAGACCGTTCGCTTCGGGAGGTCGCCACGCATGTTCGCGACGACGCACTTGTTGCCTGGGGCTGGGATCCGGGTCCCGGGCGGGAGCCCGCCCCCGGCAGCGCTGAAGAGACCTATCAGGCCATTCTCGCCTGGGAAGCATCGGGAGCCCCATGCCCTTGAATTTCCTGTGATTTATGCCGCCTTCACGTCAGGGGGCGATGCGGCTGCCAGTCTCCAGGGGCGACCCGAATACGATGTTGAACGGATGCTGTCGGATTGTCATTTCGCCGAACGTCCTTGGTCGCAAAGGCTGACAACCCATTGTCAGGAGTGATCGGAAGATCACAAGTTCTGACTATGTTGCACCGCAAAATTGAGGTAGAACCCCGTGCTTTTCGCATTGATTGCGAACCGCCGGATTGAATGGGAAACAACGCACACCCATATCGACGCCTTCCGTAGGGGTACGCGACCCGCCGGGGCATCGCTCGCTGGATTTCGAAGAACATGCCAAAGATCAAGTTCCACAAGGTAGCGGCGATCGCCGTTCTCATCGTAACCGCCGCATGGGTGGCAACAGGCGAGTTCTCGTCGGTTGGCAGCGCTGCCGACGAAGAGGGTGCCGCGCCCACGCCGGCAGAAACCCAGGAAGAGCAGGCTCCGCCGCGCACTGTCGCCGTGGTTCAGCCGCCACGCGTCGACCATTCCCGTGCGATCCGCTTGTCGGGGACGACCGATGCAGACAAGCGTGCCGTGCTTGCTACGCGTGCGGCCGGTGTCATCGAAGACCTGCCGATCCGCCAAGGCTCCCGTGTCGAGAAGGGCGACCTGATCGCCAGGCTTGAAGCCGAAGGCAAGGAAGCCTCGGTCGAAACAGCGCGCCAGTTGCTCGCCCAGCGCGAAGCCGAGGCCGACGCGGCTAGCCGCCTTGCCAAGACGGGCAGCATGCCCAAGCTTCAGCTCGACAACGCGATGTCCGCGCTCGCTTCCGCCCGCTCGCAGCTTGAGATGGCGCAGGCCGAACTGGAGCGCAACACGCTGAAGGCGCCGTTTGCCGGCATCATCGACAAGGTCGATGTCGAACTCGGCAGTTCGGTCAGCCAGGGCGCGCAGGTTGCGACCATCATCAATCTCGATCCGATCCTCGCACGCGGGGAGGTTTCCGAGCGCGACCTCGCTTACGTGGAGACCGGCGACAAGGCCGAAGTTCGCCTCGTCAACGGCATGACGGTCGAAGGCGAGATCCGCTACATCAGCCGCGACGCAACCGCCGCCACCCGCACGTTCCGGGTCGAGGTTGCCGTGCCCAATGCGGACCGCAAGGTGCCGGCCGGCATGACCGCGGAAGTCACGTTGCGTGCCGATCCGGTGTCAGCGACGGTCCTGCCGCGCTCGGTCGTCACACTCAGCAATGCGGGCGATCTCGGCATCCGTGCTGTCAACGCGGATAACGAGGTAGTGTTCTACCCGATCGATCTGGTCGACGACACGCCTACCGGGCTCGTTCTGGGCGGCATCCCTGCGGATGCGCGGGTGATCGTGGAAGGCCAGGAGCTGGTCACCGAAGGCGACGTGGTGAACCCCGTCGAAGCCGACCAAGAGATGATCAAGAAGCTGGTCAGCGAAGCGACCGGCGGGACGCAATGAGCTCATGGACATCGTCAAACTTGCCATACGCAACGCAAGACTGACCATCTCGGTCCTGCTGTTTCTGGTCATCGCCGGCGCCATCGCCTATCAGGCCGTGCCGAAGGAAGCGGAACCGGACGTTGCCATCCCGATCATCTATGTGAGCCTGACCTATCAGGGCATCTCGCCCGAGGACTCGGAGCGCCTCCTGCTGCGGCCTGTCGAGACCAAGCTCAAGACGATCAAGGGCGTCAAGGAAATGCGCTCCTCCGCCTATCAGGGCGGCGGCTTCGTGCTGCTCGAATTCGATCCCTCCACCGACCTGAAGACGGCGCTCGACGACACCCGCAGCAAGGTCGACGACGCACGGGGCGACATCCCGCAGGATGCCGATGAGCCGACTGTTCACGAGGTCAATATCTCGGAGTTCCCGGTTCTGGTGGTCACGCTTTCCGGCCACGTGCCCGAGCGCGTGCTGACCAAGGCTGCCCGCGATCTGCGCGACCGCATGGAAGAGATCCCCGGCGTGCTCGAAGCGTCGCTGCAGGGCGCACGCGACGACCTCGTCGAGGTCGTAATCGACCCGATGAAGCTGTCGTCCTACGGCCTGCGCCTCGACCAGATGATCCAGTCCATCGGCGCGTCCAACAGCCTGGTCGCCGCCGGCGCCATCGAGGGCAGCGAAGGCAAGTATGCCGTCAAGGTGCCCTCGCTCATCGAGACCGTCGAGGATGTCGCCAACCTCCCGATCGTTGCCGGCCCCAATGCGGTGGTGCGCGCGCAAGACCTCGCGACCATCCGTTCCACCTACAAGGATGCCGAAACGATCACGCGCATCAACGGCGCGCCGGCTATCGCCATCGAGGTCAAGAAGCGCACCGGCGCCAACATCGTCGACACCATCGTCGGCGCGAAGGCGCTCGCCGATCAGTTCGCCGAAGAGCTGCCGGAAGGCATGACCGTCACCTACACCCAGGACAAGTCGGTCTTCGTCAACCAGCTCCTGAACGATCTCCAGAACCACGTGCTCATCGCGGTCATTCTGGTTTTCATCATCATTCTCTACTCGCTGTCCGGCCGGTCCTCGCTGTTGATCGGCCTTGCGATCCCGTCATCCTTCCTAATGGGCATCCTGGCGCTCGCGATGATGGGCTACACGATCAACATGATCGTGCTGTTCAGTCTCATCCTTGCCGTGGGCATGCTGGTGGACGACGCGATCATCGTCACCGAGTTCGCCGAGCGGCGCATGTCGGAAGGCATGCCCAAGGAGCAGGCCTTCGAACTCGCAGCCAAGCGCATGGCCGGCCCGGTCATCGCCGCGACCATGACCCGCATCGCCGCCTTCTCGCCGCTGCTGTTCTGGCCCGGCATCGTCGGCGACTTCATGAAGTACCTGCCGATCACCCTGATCGTCACCCTCGCCGCATCGATGCTCTACGCGCTGGTGTTCACGCCGACGCTTGGCGCCATGTTCGCCAAGGCACATGTCGAGCCTGAAGGTTCGCATCGCGACGGCTGGTACATGGCGATCGTCAAGCAGGCAGTACGCTTCCCGATCACCGTGCTGGTCCTGACGGTGGGCCTGCTTGGCGGCGTCTTCTATTCCTATTCTCAGTACGGCGCCGGCGTGGAATTCTTCCCGAGCGTGGAGCCCGATTACGGCCTGCTCTACGTGCACGCACGCGGCAACCTGTCCCTGGCCGAGATGGACGCCGCCACGAGTGAAGCGGAAGGCCGCCTGCTCGGCTGGCCGGGTATCGAGTCGGTCTACACCCGCGTCGGCAAGACGCAGGGTGGCGGTCAGGACATCCCCGAGGATGTCGTCGGCGTTATCCAGTACGAGTTCGTCGACTGGCGCGAGCGCAAATCCGCCAACGCCATTCTCGATGACCTGCGCGTTGCGATGGCCGGTATTCCGGGCGTCGACGTCGAGGTTCGCGTGCCGGACGCAGGCCCGCCGACCGGCAAGCCCATTCAGGTTCGTTTGTCGGCCATCGATCCGCAGAACCTCAACGACCATGCCCGGGACGTCGCGGCCCGGATCGCGCAAGTGCCTGGCGTCATCGACATCTCCGACGGGTTGCCGCCCCCCGGCGTCGACTGGGCGCTTGAGGTCGACCGCACCAAGGCCGCGCAATACGGCATCAGCCCGTCCTCCGTCGGCACGGTCGTCCAGCTCGTGACGACCGGTCTCAAGCTGACCGACTATCGCCCGGCCGGTGCCGATGACGCTGTGGACATCCGCCTGCGCCTGCCTGAGGATCGCCGCACGCTGTCGACGCTGGACCAGCTTCGCGTCGAAACGGCGCAGGGGTCGGTGCCGATCTCGAATTTCGTCTCGCGTGTCGCCGAGCCCCGCACCGGCATCCTGTCGCGCATCGACGGCCAGCGCACGATCGTCGTGCAGGCCAATGTCGGCCATGGCTTCCAGGTTGCGGAAGTTCAGGCGCAGGTAGCAGACGCAGTTGGCGGGATGGACCTGACCGGCACGAACTGGAAACTCGCAGGCTCGAGCCAGGAAAGCGACGAGGCCAGCGCGTTCCTCGCCAATGCGTTCGGTGCGGCCATCTTCCTGATCTTCATCGTGCTGCTGGCGCAGTTCAACAAGTTCACCAGCGTGTTCCTGGTTCTGATGACGGTGGTCATGTCGACCATCGGCGTGTTCCTCGGACTGCTGCTGACCGGCCAGACCTTCGGCATCGTGATGTCCGGCATCGGCGTCATTGCGCTTGCGGGCGTGGTGGTGAACAACAACATCGTGCTCATCGACACCTATGACCGCCTTCGCGAGGAAGGCTGGACGAAGATGGACGCGGTGCTGCAGACCTGCCGGGAACGTGCGCGTCCCGTGGTTCTGACCGCCGTCTCGGCGATCATGGGCGTGCTGCCGATCGCCTTCGGCCTCGGCCTCGAGCTGTTTCATCACGAAACGACGATCAACGCGCCGTCGACCCAGTGGTGGATTTCGCTGTCGAGCGCCATCGTCTACGGCCTCGCCTTCGCGACCGTGCTGACACTGGTCGTGACGCCCTCGGCGCTGATGGTGTTCACCCGCGACAAGCGGCCCGAAGGCCAGCGCAGCCTGCTGTCGCGCCTGTTCAGACGTGGCAAGGGCGGGACGGTCGGGACCTCCACGGATGGTGACGGCAAACCGGCCATCGCGAACGATGAAGGCTTGGCCTATCCCAAGGCAGCCGAATAAGGAAAAGGCCCCTCCGGACGATCCGGAGGGGCCTGCCTGACCCTGCGGGAACCAATCCCCGTCACACGGCATTTATGTGGTGTTTCACGCCACTATGCGAAGGGGACCATCAATGTCGCTCGGCACAATTCTCATCATTATCCTGATCCTGATTCTGCTCGGCGCCGTGCCGGCATGGCCACATTCGCGCGGCTGGGGCTATGGCCCGTCCGGCATTCTCGGTGTCGTGCTGGTGATCGTGTTGATCCTGGTGCTGATGGGCAGGATCTGACCCTGCCCTTCTAAACGATACCTACGTGAACGGTACCTACTCGGCGGGCTGATGAGCCACGAAGTCCGCCGAGCGGGCGAGCCCCGCCATGAGGCTTACCACGACGAGAAGCCCCGACAACGCGACGAAAACCGGTGCGAATCCGGTTCGTTCGCCTAGGAAGCCGATTGCCGAGGGCGCGACCAGAATGCCGGAATAGCCCATCGTCGTGACCACGCTCATTCCGGTTCCGGACTCCACGCCATCCTGGTTTCCTGCCGCCGAGAACGCAATCGGCACCATGTTGGCGATGCCGAGCCCAGAAAACGCAAAGGCAGCGATGGCCAGCCACGCATGCGGCGCCAAGCCCGCTACGAGCATCCCCGCTGCCGCGATGAGCGCCGAAACCCGCAAGGTGACGACCGCGCCGAAGCGGTTGCGCACGCCGTCGCCAAGAAAACGCATCGCGGCCATGGTCGCGGAGAATGCGGCAAACGCGAAGCCTGCCGTCGCAATGTCGCTGCCCATCTCCTGCTGGAGGTAGAGAGCTGCCCAGTCCAGCACCGCGCCTTCCGGGATCATCGAGAAAAGGGCCATGAAGCCGACAAGATAAACGAGCGGGTTCGACGGCCAGGCAAAGCCTGTACGCTCCTGCGCGGCTGGGCGGTCGCCCTCCACGAGCACGCCGACTGCCGCGGCAACGATGGCAAAAACCACGACGGTGACCATCGCGGCATGCAGAAGATGACCGACGGACTGGATGATAAGGCCGCCGCTCGCCCCGCCTGCGAAACCGCCGAGGCTCCAGAAGCCGTGCGACGACGACATGACCGCGCGTCCCAGCCGCTTCTCGACCACGACCGCGTTGGTGTTCATGGCGACATCCATCGCGCCAATCACGCCACCGAGGAAGAACATCGCCGGCGCCACCAGCCAGATGGTATCGGCCAGCGCGACGAACAGCAGCGCGAACGACGAAAGCACCGCGAACACGCGCAGTACCGCCCGCGAGCCGTGGCTGGCCATCAGGTAACCGCACCAGGGCATCGCCACCAGTGCGCCCAGCCCGAACACGAGGATCAAAACGCCCAGCGTGGTTTCCGTAATGCCGAGGCGCGACAGGACCATCGGAATCTGCGGCGCCCAGCTTCCGATGATGAAGCCGTTGGCGAAGAACATCGCAGCCACCGCGAGGCGGCCGCGCCGGGCGGCGAGTTTCGTGTCCGTCGTCATGGAGTTTTTGCTTCCTGATTGGTCAACGGCGAAACTAAATCGATTTAGTTCGCAGTCAAGGCCATTTGGATCGGCAGGTGTTGGGCCAGGGTGCGCATGGCGTCTTGCGGACCGGGCCAGCGAAGTGCGGATTGCCACAAAGCCGACCAACCCCAGCCACATTCCGGTTCCATGGAAACGACAGAAGGAGAGGGGCAGAGCCGCTTGCGCGTTTGCGCAAGCTGGCGGGTTTGGGCACCGTATCGCCCGCATGGAGAATAGCGTGAAGAGTCTCTTCAAGTTCAAGCAGGCCCCGCAACCGTTTCTCGCGCCCCTTGGCTCCCGCCCTCGCCTGCCGCGTTTTCCGCGCCCCTCACGGGAAGTTCTATCCAATCTTCCGGCGTCCGCCGCGCCCATCGCTGTAACGCTTGTGGGCGGGCTGGCGCTAATCGTGTTGCTGGGGACGTTCCTTGGCCGCGAAGCCGGGGAGAGCCACGATCAGGCCGCGCCACTTTCGTCCGGTGCGGTGGCAACCGAACAGCCCGCGGCACAAGCCGGTACGACGGCAGACGCACCCGGAAACACGGAAGAAAATCCGGCTGCGGAAGCGACGGCGCGGGCAACTGTTCCGTCCGTGGAATCCGCCCCGCAGTTGCTGGAGCCGGCAGCTCTCGCCGAAGGTGGCACCTTCCAGCCGGACCCCGGTCGGACGTCGTCCATACTAGCTGCAAGGCCTGCGGCCTCCGCCTTTGTCCCTTCCGTTCCGGTCGCTGAATCGGAGGACGAGGTCGCCCAGCTCGAAGCGATCCAGCGCCGCGAGGTCGAGGCCGATGTCGGAGTCCCCTCCGAGGAAGAAACCGCATCCATCGGTCCTATCGGCACGTCTTCGATGCAGCAGGCCACCACCACGCGCTATGTGAATATGCGTTCGGGACCTGCCGACGACGCGGAGGTGCTGTTGGTTGTACCCGCCCTGGAAAAGATCGAGGCGGAGACGGACTGCGATTGGTGCTCCGTCCGATATGACGGTCGCACCGGCTACATCTACAAGACGTTCCTCAGCTACGAGTGACCGGACGGCGGCCAAGCCGCCATCCCGGTATATTCCGCTCTCGTAGAAATCAATCGAGCGACTCAGGATAGCTAGGCGTACACCACCAGCAGATCCTTGGCGTCGATCTGGTCGCCCGCCTTCGCCAACACCTCGGCGATCTCGCCATCGCGCTCAGCATGGAGCGCCGTCTCCATCTTCATGGCTTCGATGGACAAAAGCACGTCGCCGGCCTTGACCGTCTGCCCCGCAGTGGCAGCCACGGTCGAGACCACACCCGGCATCGGCGCACCGACATGTGCGGCGTTACCCGGCTCGGCCTTGCGCCTCGCCTTGCCGTTGGAAGCGCCATGCGCGCGGTCGGGCACCTTGATGCGGCGCGGCTGGCCATTCAGCTCGAAGAACACGGTGACCATGCCCTTCTCGTCGGTCTCGCCGATGGCCAGGCAGCGGATCACGAGCGTTTTGCCACGCTCGATGTCGACGAAGATCTCGTCTTCCTGCTCCATGCCGTAGAAATAGGACGGGGTCGGCAGCACGCTGACGGGGCCGTATTCCTCCTGTGCGGCGGCGAAGTCGGTGAATACCTTGGGGTACATCAGCCAGGATGCGAATTCCGCATCCGAAAGCGGCCGCTCCAGCTTCTCCTCGATTTCCTTGCGGCCCTTTTTGAGGTCGGCCGGTGCGAGCAGCGATCCTGGACGCACGGTGATGGGCTTCTCGTTCTTCAGCGCCTTCTTCTGCAGCGCGGCGGGCCAGCCACCAGGCGACTGCCCGAGATCGCCGCGCAGCATGGAGATCACCGAATCCGGGAAGGCGATGTCACGGGCGGGATTCTCGACGTCGGCGACGCTCAGGTCCTGACTCACCATCATCAGCGCCATGTCGCCGACGACCTTGGACGACGGTGTCACCTTGACGATGTCGCCGAACATCAGATTGACGTCGTGATAGGCCTGCGCCACCTCGTGCCAGCGTGTTTCCAATCCGAGCGAGCGTGCCTGCTCCTTGAGATTGGTGAACTGCCCGCCCGGCATCTCGTGCAGATAGACTTCCGACGCCGGTCCCTTGAGGTCGCTCTCGAACGCGGCGTACTGGTTGCGCACCGCCTCCCAATAGAACGAGATCTTCCTGATCCATTCCGGATCGAGCCCGGGGTCGCGCGCGTCGCCGCGCAGGGCCTCGACGATCGAGCCCAGGCATGGCTGCGAGGTGTTACCGGAGAAGGAGTCCATCGCCGCATCGATCGCATCCACACCCGCGTCGACCGCAGCCAGCACGGTAGCTGCCGCAATACCGCTGGTGTCGTGCGTGTGGAAATGGATCGGCAGGTCGGTGGCTTCGCGCAAAGCCTTGAACAGCGCCTTCGCAGCGGCCGGCTTCAGCAGCCCGGCCATATCCTTTACCGCGACGATATGCGCGCCGGCCTTCTCCAGTTCCTGCGCCAGCGAAACATAATATTTCAGGTCGTACTTGGCGCGCGCGGGGTCGAGGATGTCGCCTGTGTAGCAGATCGCCGCCTCGCAGAGCTTGCCTTCCTCACGCACGGCATCCATCGAGACGCGCATGTTCTCCACCCAGTTCAGGCAGTCGAACACACGGAAGAGATCGATCCCTCCAGCGGCGGCTTCCTTGACGAAATAGCGCACGACATTGTCGGGATAATTGGTGTAGCCGACGCCATTCGCGCCGCGCAGCAACATCTGCAGCAACAGGTTGGGCGCTGCCTCTCGCACCAGCGAGAGGCGTTCCCACGGGTCCTCGGTAAGGAACCGCATTGCGACGTCGAACGTCGCCCCACCCCAGCATTCGAGCGACAGAAGCTGCGGCAGCGCGCGGGCATAGACGCCCGCAATGCCGGCAATGTCATGCGTACGCATGCGCGTCGCCAGCAGGGACTGGTGGCCATCACGCATCGTCGTATCGGTCATTAGCACACGCATTTGCGCGCGCATCCATTTGGCAAAACCGTCGGCACCCAGTTCGTCGAATGTCTGCTTGCTGCCGTTCGGGATCGGCGCGTCGATGTAAGGCACGCGCGGCGGGGCAGCCTCGGCATCGGGCTTCGGCCGGCCCCGCGTTTCCGGATGACCGTTGACACTCACATCGGCGAGATAGTTGAGCAGCTTGGTCGCGCGGTCCTGCCGCTTGACCTGGCTGAAGAGCTCCGGCGTCGTGTCGATGAACTTGGTGGTGTAGGTATTGTCGCGAAACTTCTCGTGGCCGATGATGGCCTCGAGAAAGGTGAGGTTGGTCGCCACGCCGCGGATTCGGAACTCGCGCAGCGCGCGATCCATGCGCGCGATTGCCTCTTCAGCGGTGGGTGCCCAGGCGGTGACCTTCTCCAGTAGCGGATCGTAGAAACGCGTGATGACGGCGCCTGAATAGGCTGTGCCACCGTCGAGCCGTATGCCGAAACCGGTGGCCCCGCGATAGGCGGTGATACGGCCGTAATCCGGGATGAAATTCTGCTCCGGGTCCTCCGTCGTGATACGGCATTGCAGGGCATGGCCATGCAGCTTGATGTCGCCCTGCGCCGGCACGCCGGAGGCGGGCGTGCCGATGGCCTCGCCTTCGAGGATATGAATCTGCGCCTTGACGATGTCGATGCCCGTCACTTCTTCGGTGACGGTGTGCTCGACCTGAATGCGTGGGTTGACCTCGATGAAGTAGAATTTGCCGGTGTCGGCATCCATCAGGAACTCGACCGTACCCGCGCCGACATAGTCGGTTGCCTCGGCGATCTTCAGCGCATAGCCGCAAAGCTCCGCGCGACGTTCATTGTCGAGATATGGCGCCGGGGCGCGTTCCACGACCTTCTGGTTGCGGCGCTGGATCGAGCAGTCGCGCTCGAACAGATGCACGGCATTGCCATGTGTGTCGCCCAGCACCTGCACTTCCACGTGGCGTGCGCGCTCCACGAGCTTTTCGAGATAGACCTCGTCCTTGCCGAACGCCGCCTTCGCCTCGCGCTTGGCTTCCGTAACCTCGCGGGCCAGGTCTTCCTCCGCGCGTATCGCGCGCATGCCGCGTCCGCCGCCGCCCCAGGAGGCTTTCAGCATGACCGGATAACCGATCTCTGCCGCCATCTTCCTCACCGCGTCCATGTCATCCGGCAGCGGCTCAGTGGCGGGGACGACCGGGACGCCAACCTCGACGGCCAGATTGCGCGCGGCAACCTTGTTGCCCAGGCGCCGCATGGTCTCGGGCGACGGGCCGATGAATGTAATGCCAGCTTCGGCACAGGCCTCCGCGAATTCGGGGCTTTCGGAGAGAAGGCCGTAACCCGGATGGATGGCGTCGACACCCGCCTGCCTGGCGACGCGGATGACCTCATCGATCGAAAGGTAGCTCTCGATGGGCCCGAGGTCCTTGGCCAGATGCGGCCCGCGCCCGATCGGATAGCTCTCGTCGGCCTTGAACCTGTGAAGCGAATATTTGTCTTCTTCCGCCCAGATGGCGACGGTCTTGATGCCCAGTTCGTTGGCCGCGCGGAACACGCGGATTGCGATCTCGGAACGATTGGCGACGAGCAGCTTCCTGATCTTCAAAGGTGGCTCTCCGTTGGCATGTATGGGACGGTCCGCCTTCCTTAGCGGTAATTTGCTGCACTGCAAACCTCAAGCTGAAGCAAGATTCGTTCGTCTCGCAACGCAAAACGGCCCGGCGCTTGCGCGCCGGGCCGCTTCTTCCCGTTCACACGGATGTCTTACTGCTCAAGATAGTCGTAGCTGCCGTCCTTCCACTCGTAGAAGACGTAGCCGGGCAACGTCACGTCGCCCTTGTCGTCGAACTCGAGTTCGCCGAGCACCGTGTTGAACTTGCCGTCGTTCAGCGCAGTCACGATCGGGTCGAAGTCGGTCGAGCCGGCCGTGGTTGCCGCCTCCGCCCATGCCTGGACAGCAGCGTAGGTGTAGAGCACGTAGCCTTCCGGCTCGACTCCCTTGGCGCGGAACTTCTCGACCAGCGGCGCTGCGTCGGGGTTCTTGCGCGGATCCGGCGAGAAGGTCATCAGCGTGCCTTCGCCTGCGTCACCCGTGATCGCCCAATATTCGTCGGTGACAAGAGCGTCGCCAGACACCAGCACGGTGTCCATGCCCTGCTCCTTCATCTGGCGCATCATCAGGCCAGCCTCGGTGTGGTATCCGCCGACATAGAGCACGCCGACGCCCTCGGCCTTCAGCTTGGAGACGAGCGCCGTGTAGTCCTTTTCACCGGCGGTGTAGGCTTCGTAAAGCGCCGGCTTGCCGCCAGCAGCTTCGTAAGCTGCCATGGTGGCATCAGCGAGGCCCTTGCCATACGCGGTCTTGTCGTGGACGAACGCAACCTTCTTGTCGCCGAAATTCTCGACAAGGAACGCGCCCGCAACGTCGCCCTGCTGATCGTCACGACCGCAGACACGGAAGACGCCGTCACCAGGACGCTCGTCGGTGAAAGTCGGGTTGGTCGAGGCCGGCGAAATCTGGACGATTCCTTCCTCGGCATAGACGGACGAGGCCGGGATCGAGGAGCCGGAGCAGAAGTGACCGGCCATGAAAACCACGCCTTCGCCCGCCGCCTGGTTGGCGACCGCGACGGCCTGCTTCGGATCGCACGCATCGTCACCGACGAAGAGCTTCAGCATCTCGCCGTTGACGCCACCGGCGGCGTTGATGTCTTCCACGGCCTGCTCGGCGCCAGCCTTCATCTGCTCACCGAACGCCGCATACTGGCCCGTCATCGGACCTGCGGTGCCGATGAGTATCTCCGCAAGCGCGGGGGTGGAGAATGCGAAGCTAAGCGCAACGCCCGCCAAGAGTGCTTTTTTCATGATTGCTCCCATTAACACCTGACAAACCGGCGCCGGCGAGGTTGGTGTCGAATGCCCCTGCCCGGCGGCATGCGGGTGTTCCCTACCCGCTTGAACCGACATAAAAGCCCAATTTCCCGTTGAGATAAAGGCTTTTACGCCGAACTTTCGGCGCCGCAGCAGACTGCGGCGGTCTTGCCGTTCGGCAAGGTTAACCGGCCTGCGTTCGGCCGAGAAAACCATACTGCCTCGCCATCTGCTTGGATCGCGTCACCCGGAAGCCGATCGTGGCGATCGCCAGCAGCACCACGAGGTCGACGAGATAATAATAGGGCGAAAGCAGCGTTCCGCTGAACAATGCGAAATGGATGAAGCGCGTCGCCGCGGCGAGGAGCACCATGTATGCGACGAGGTGAGCCGTCCCCAACCAGGAATTGGCAAGCGCGCGACCCGTCATGTAAGCAGCCGCCCCGGCCAGCAACACCGTGACGAAGACGAACTCCCAGATCGTGACTTCCCAGATCAGCGTGTTCTGATTTTCCATCGCTAGCCCCTCAGTGCCTTCCGCCTTCGAGATAGGCGGCACGCACCTCCTCGCGCTTCAACAGTTCGGCGCCTGTGCCGCTCATCGTGATATTGCCGTTGACCATCACGTAGCCGCGATGCGCCAGCTTGAGCGCATGGAACGCATTCTGCTCGACCAGAAAGACCGTCAGGCCCTCGGTGCGGTTGAGCTCTTTAACCGCCTCGAAAATCTGCTTCACGATCAGCGGCGCGAGCCCCAGCGACGGTTCGTCCAGCAGCAGAAGTTTCGGACGGCTCATCAGAGCGCGTGCGATCGCCAGCATCTGCTGTTCGCCGCCGGAGAGCGTTCCGCCACGCTGAGCGGCGCGCTCCTTGAGCCTGGGGAACAGTTCGTAGACCTTGCGCAGGTCGGCGTCGAAGTGCTCCGGAGCGACGAGCTGCGCGCCCATCTGCAGGTTTTCCAGAACCGTCATGCGCGGGAATATGCGCCGCCCCTCGGGAGACTGGGCGATGCCCAGGCGCATGATCTCGTGCGTCGGCATCATGGTGATGTCCGTGCCGTCGTAGATAACCGAACCGGCGCGCGCCTGCGGGCTGCCGCATATCGTCATCATCAGCGTCGACTTGCCGGCGCCGTTGGCGCCGATAAGAGTGACGATCTCGCCGCGGTTGACGTCGACATCGACGCCACGCAGCGCGACGATCTTGCCGTAATAGGTCTCGACACCACGCACTGAAAGCAACGGGGTTTGCGCCGTCGTGCTCATTTCGCGCCCCCTGTCTTGCCTTTGCCGGATTTTGCCAGCGCCTTCGCCTGCTTCACCCATTCCTCACGTTCGATACGTCCGGGGAAGGCAAGGTAGGAACCGACCCATTCGACCTCGGCCTTCTTCCACGACGCGACCTGGTCGAAGTGCCAGATGCCGAGCCCGTTAAGCTTCTTCTCGTTGACCGGGCCCACGCCCTTGATCCGCGTCAGTCTGTCCGGCCCGCCTTCCCGCGCAGCAGCAAGGCCGCTCGGGCGCTTGCCCGGATGGCTGGCGGCTTCGCTGTCAGCGGTCGCGGCCGTTTCCGCAACCGCGGCGGCGGCAGGCACGGCGGCCGCCTTGATGCCGACCTGCTTCGCGGCACCCTCGCCGATCGCCTCGACGACCAGAGACGCGACCTCGGGGGCCGCTTCGATTTCCTCGTCCTCGACGCCGAGATAGGCGGCGATGACGCTCGGGTCGTTGCGCACGAAATCGGCATCGCCATCGGAAATCTTCACGCCATAGTCGAGCACGACGATGTGATCGGAAATCTCCATCACCACGCCCATGTCGTGCTCGATGAGCAGGATAGACGTCTCGTGATTGGCACGGATGAACTGCAGCAGTTCGTTCAGTTCGGCTGACTCGCGCGGATTGAGGCCGGCGGCCGGCTCGTCGAGACACAGGAGCTGCGGCTCGGTGCACATCGCCCGCGCGATCTCGAGGCGCCGTTGCGCGCCGTAGGGCAGATCGCCGGCCGGATCGTCAGCGCGCTCGATCAGGTGGACCTGCTCCAGCCAGTAGACGGCCTTGTCGATGGCTTCCTTCTCCGCCTTGCGGAACGACGGGATGCCGACGATGCCACCGAGCGTGAACCCCGACGCTCGCATCAGGACGTTATGCTGCGCGACCAGCAGGTTCTCCAGAACCGTCATGCCACCGAACAGGCGGATGTTCTGGAACGTGCGGGCAACCTTGGCCTGATGGGAAATCTCGAAATCAGGCATCCGTTCGAGCAGGAAGACCGCGCCTTCCCCGGTCGCCTGCCATTTCAGGCCGCCCTGGGTAAGCGTGTCGATCGCCTGTTGCTGGCGGCCCGGACCGTGGCGCATGACGATGCGCCCTTCAGTCGGTTTGTAGAAGCCGGTGACGCAATTGAAGACGGTTGTCTTGCCCGCGCCGTTGGGTCCGATCAGCGCGGTGATCTGGCCGCGCCCGACATTGAACGAAAGATCGTTGATCGCAACCAGACCTCCGAACCGCATCGTCAGATGCTCGACGGTCAGGACCGGATCCTCGTCCCACTTGGCCGGTGCGCCTTCGACCGGCTTCCTGATAGCTGCAGCGCTCATCAGTGCCCCTCGCCCTGCGCGACCATGTCCGCGCCGATTTTCTTTTTCTCCTTGAGCACGGCCGACGGCTCACGCGTCGAGATCAGTCCGCGCGGCTTCCAGACCATGATTAGCACCATGGCGAGGCCGAAGATGAGCATGCGGTACTGGGTCGGGTCGAAACCGGGCCCGAATATCTGGCTCAGGAAGCCGATATTGCGCAGCATCTCGATGCCGCCAATCATCACGATGGAGGCGATCACGACACCGATCTGAGATCCGAGACCACCAAGCACCACGATCGCCAGGATGATCGCCGACTCCAGGAAGGTGAAGCTCTCCGGCGAGATGAATCCCTGGCGCGTGGCAAAGAACGAACCGGCAAAACCGCCGAACATCGCGCCGATGGCGAACGCCGTCAGTTTGGTGTTCGTCGTGTTGATGCCGAGCGAGCGGCAGGCGATTTCGTCCTCACGCAACGCTTCCCAGGCACGGCCCACGGGCAGGCGCCTCAGGCGCATCGTGACGATGTTGGTGATGATCGCGAGCAGGAAGATGATGTAATAGAGATAGACGAAACGGTGGATCGTCGAGAATTCAAGCCCGAAGAAATCGGCAAACCCGCCTTCCCCGCGCGAGAATTCAAGCCCGAAGAATGTCGGCTTCGGAATGCCGGAGATGCCGTTCGGTCCACCGGTGAATTCGTACCAGTTCAGCAGCACCACGCGGATGATCTCGCCGAAGGCAAGCGTCACGATCGCAAGATAGTCGCCGCGCAGCCTGAGCACCGGGAAGCCGAGGATCACGCCCCAGAAGGCGGCGAGCAGGCCGGCAAGCGGCAGCGCCGTCCAGAAGCCGATGAACTCGTAATGCGTCGACAGCAGCGCGAAGGAGTAGGCCCCTACCGCGTAGAAGGCGACGTAGCCGAGGTCGAGCAGGCCGGCGAGGCCAACCACGATATTCAGGCCCCAGCCGAGCATGATGTAGGTCATAATCAGGATGGCCAGGTCGATATACTGGCGCTGCTGCCCGGGGAAGAAAATGATGAAGAAGAACGGCAGAATCACCGCGAAAGCGAAGAGTGCGCGGCCGAGCCATTTTCCGAGGTCCGGCAAAGCCGTGCCCACACCCGCGCTTGCCGACAGAAGCCCGCGCGTGACCGGTTTGTCGGTGCGCCAGACGAAAAGGTTGAGCAGAAGGCGTCCGGCAAAGACGATTGCGATGGCCGAAAACCACAGCCCCCAGCGGGTGGTGACCGCAAGGCCGCCGGGCGCGATATCCGTGCGCAAGGCGAGGAAATAGAAGCCGAGCACACCGGTGAGGAATGCCGCTAGAAGCGCATCCTTGATCGATGCCTGAAAGGAATTCTCGGGATTCACGTTGGTGGAAACCGTCGACATCAGACCTTCTCCACTTCCGGTTTGCCGAGCAGGCCCGAAGGCAGGAAGATCAGCACGATGGCAAGGATCGAGAACGCCGCGACGTCTTTGTATTCAACACTGAAATAGCCGGACCAGAAGACCTCGATCAACCCGATCAGAAGCCCGCCGAGCATGGCGCCCGGCAGCGAGCCGATACCGCCGAGCACGGCCGCGGTGAACGCCTTCACGCCGGCAAGGAAGCCGATATAGAAGTCGATCACGCCGTAGAGCAGCAGGAACATGAGACCCGCGACCGAGGCGAGCGCTGCGCCCATCACGAAAGTCAGCGAGATCGTCCGGTCTACGTTCACGCCCAGCAGCGAGGCCATCTTGCGATCCTGCTCGCAGGCGCGCTGGGCGCGTCCCAGCGAGGTGCGCGAGATCAGCAGGGTGAACAGCGTCATCAGCACCAGCGTCGTGACGATGATGATGATCTGCATGTAGGAAAGCTGGACGACGATCGCGCCGTTTTCCGTGTTGCCTTCCATCAGCGTGATGCCGCCCTGAATCTGGGGCGGCAGCGGTTTGACGCGCGCGCCCTGCGTGACCTGGACGAAATTCTGCAGAACGATCGACATGCCGATCGCGGTGATGAGCGGCGCCAGCCGGAAGGAGCCGCGCAGCGGCCTGTAGGCCAGCCGCTCCACGGTCCAGCCCCAGGCGGAGGTGAACAGCATGGACACGATCAGAACGATCAGGAGCACCACGGGCAGGAAGGCAAAACCGAGCACCGTCGTCAGCACCAGGAAGGTTGCCAGGGCGATGAACGACCCGATCATGAAGATATCTCCATGAGCAAAGTTGATCATGCCGATGATGCCGTAGACCATCGTATAGCCGATCGCGATCAGGCCATAGATGGAGCCAAGCGTCAGCCCGTTGATGAGCTGCTGGACGAAATATTCCATTGTTTCGCGACCCCTCGAGGATGTCGCCGGGACGACGCATCCTTTTCTTTGGTTCCCCTAGTCCTATTATGTCGAGGCTGGATTGCAACGCTTAAATTCGGCGGCTGGACAGTTCCGGCAACGTCGAACGGCTGTGCGCTTTTTCGCCATCCGCCCCTTGGACCACGGCGGAAGCTAGCACCGGGCCAGCGCAATGTCCTTGCCTCGACACCATGAATGAATGCGCTATCGCGCAAGCAATCGTCAAATTTTACGAAATGCCGACGTTTTCGTGCATCGCATGATGGCTCCCTGAATTGCGGTTCATGGTTGAAGCCGACCATACGCAAGGCCCTACAAAACCGAGAAACCGTGCGCGAACGGATCGCGGTCGTCGATGAAGATGGTGTTGAGCCCCGTCATACGTGCCCAGCCGCCGATCGACGGCACGATTGCCGGCCGGCCGGCCACCTGCGTCTCCTTTTCCACCCTGCCCTTGAACAGCGAACCGATGATCGACTCGTGAACGAAGTCGTCGCCCTGCTTCAGCCTGCCCTTTGCATGTAACTGGGCCATGCGGGCGGACGTGCCGGTGCCACAGGGCGAACGGTCGATGGCCTTGTCGCCATAGAAGACCGCGTTGCGGGCATCGGCCCCTTCGACCGTCGGCGCTCCCGTCCATAGTATATGGGTGAGCCGGTTGATTTCCGGATTGTGCGGATGCGCGAACTCATAGCGTTCGTTCAGCCTCTGTCGCAGCACCGGGCTCCACGCGATCAGCGAGCCCGCGGAATACGCCGCCATGTCGGAAAAGTTCTCCTGCGGATCGACGATCGCATAGAAATTGCCGCCATAGGCGACATCCACGACGAGGCGGCCGAGGTCCGGGCATTCCACTTCGAGCCCCTCGGCGTAAAGGAAGGAAGAAACGTTGGTGATGCGCACCTCCTCCACATATTGCCCTTCCTGGCGATACTCGGCCACGACGAGCCCCGCCGGCGTATCGAGGCGCAGCATGCCCGGAGTCTTCGGCGTCACCAGCCCGTGCTCGATGGCCATGGTGACGGTGCCGATCGTGCCGTGACCACACATCGGCAGGCACCCCGATGTCTCGATGAACAGGATCGCGATGTCGCAATCCTCGCGCGTCGGCGGGTAGAGGATCGAGCCGGACATCATGTCGTGGCCGCGCGGCTCGAACATCAGCCCCTTGCGGATCCAGTCGAACTCTTCGAGGAAATGCGCGCGGCGCTCCATCATGGTAGCGCCTTTCAGAAGCGGGCCGCCGCCAGCCACCAGCCGCACCGGATTTCCGCAGGTGTGGCCGTCGACGCAGAAAAACGAATGGCGAGCCATGCTCAGAACCTTTGCGGCAAAAAGGGTGACAGATCGATCGCAGGAGACTGGCCCGTCACGAGATCACGCACAAGCCGACCCGTCGCAGCTGCCTGCGTCAGCCCGAGATGGCCGTGACCGAAAGCATAGACAATGCTGGCCGAGTTGCGCGACCGCCCGATCACCGGCAGGGAATCCGGCAGCGAGGGACGGTAGCCCATCCATTCGCGTCCACCTTCGCTTTTAAGACCCGGCAGGAACTGCCGCGTCTTTTCCAGCATTGCTTTCGAGCGACGATAGTCCGGCGGAAGGTCCAGCCCGCCGAGTTCGACCGCGCCGCCGATCCGCAATCCGGTTTCAAGCGGCGTGACCACAAAGCCGTGGGAGGAGAAGATCAATTGCCGCTTCACGTCGAAAGCATCGATAGGCAGCGTAGTGTTGTAACCGCGCTCGGTTTCCAGCGGAATATTGTCGCCAAGCGGCGCCGCAAGCCGATGCGACCACGCGCCGGCGGCAACCACAAGCGCGCGGCAAAGCACTTCCTCTCCGTCGGCCAGCCGCAACAGCCCGCCGCCCTCGCGCGGTGCGATTGCCTCCACCCTGCGCTGCTCGAACGCCACCCTGCCGCGCCGCCGCGCATGCTCGAAAACGGCCTTACCCAGCAATTTCGGATCAGCCACGTTCTTCCAGCCGGGCATGAACGTGCCCTTGACGAAGCGCGGCGAGAGGCCGGGCTGCAGTGCCGCCATCTCGTCGCCCGCGACATGGCGGAACTCAAAGCCGAACCTGTCGCGCGCCTGCCACCCCGGGAGGGACGCCTTGAACTCCGCATCGCTTTCGTAAAGCTCGAGCGCACCGTTTTCGCGCAGCATCGAACGCGTGCCGGAAGCGTCAAGCACCCGCATCCATTCAGCTTCGGCCAGCCTCATCAGTGACGCCTGCGCCGCGAGGCTCTTCTCGTAATGGCGCGGACTGCCCGCGCGCCAGAAGCGCCATAGCCAGGGCGCGAGCTTCGGGAAGTAGGAAGGCGGAATGGAAAGCGGCCCGAGTGGATCGGCCAGCCAGCGCGGCAGGTTCCGCATCATGCCCTTTTGCGCCAGCGGCAGGACGTCGGGAAAAGCCAGCGCGGCGGCGTTGCCGGAGCTCGTCTCCTCGCAGATGCCGGTGCGGTCGAAAACGGTGACGTGGCGGTCGGCGTCAGCGAGACTGGAAGCGGCGCAGATGCCGACGATGCCCGCACCGATGATCGCGACGTCGACCTCCCTCATCGCCGCACTCGCGACACCATCGAGATGAGGGACAGGTCAGACCGCAATGCCATCGCTCCCGCAGCTTCCGAATTGAGATGCCGGCCTCAGAAGGCCGGCATTTCCGGCCTCGTCGCCATGGCATCGCTGACGACCTTCTCCGCCGCCCGCCGCCTGTCGCCCGAAAGCGGCAGGCGCGGTGCACGGACCCGCTCGTTGGACCCGATGGCGAGCGCCTCGACGAACTTGATGTTCTGCACCAGATAGGTCGACACGTCGAGGTCGAGCAGCGGCCGGAACCAGCGATAGATGGTCAGCGCCTCCTCGCGGCGCCCCTGTTTCATGAGCTGGTAGATCGCCACTGTCTCGCGGGGAAAGGCCGTGACGAGCCCGGCCACCCATCCGACCGCGCCGACACACAGCGCCTCGTAGGCCAGGTTGTCCACACCGGTCAGCAGGTCGAAGCGGTCGCCGAACGCGTTGATGATTTCGGTGGAGCGGCGGATGTCGTCGGAAGACTCTTTCACCGCGACGAAACGGGCGTCGGATGCCAGCTCCGCCATGACCGGCACAGTGACGTCGACGCGATAGGCAAGCCGGTTCGAGTAGATCATCACCGGCAGGTCGCCTGCGGCGGCGACAGCCTTGAGCGTGGCGACGGTCTCTTCTGGGTTGGTGTGGTAGATCGGGCTCGGCACGACCATCAGGCCGTTCGCTCCAGCCTTAGCGGCCGCCTTGGCCAGCGAGCAGGCATCGCGCGTGGCGGCTTCGTTAATCGTGAGGAGCACCGGCCTGTCCCCGGCGACGCCTTGGGCCGTCTTCAACACGGCGAGCTTCTCGTCGACATGCAGCATGGGGCCCTCGCCCAGCGAACCGCAAACGATCAGCCCGTCGCAACCCGCCTCGATCTGCAGTGAAAAGCAGCGCTCCATCTCGTCATGATCGAGCTCATCGTTTTCGGTGAACTTTGTCGTCACCGCCGGAAGAACACCTGCCCACATCGCCTTGCTCCTTCTGATATATCACTGATATATCTGTTGGCATGCGGGCTGTCAAGCGACGTTCGATGCTGATATATCAAGGGAATGATGGAGGGTCGGTTGATGATCGAAATGGAAGTCGCCAACGAGCCCGCGGCACAGCGTGCCTATCGTGCGCTGGAACGGATGATCGTCACGCTCGACCTGTCCCCAGGCGGCACCACGACCGAGGGCGCGTTGATCGAAAGGCTGGCGCTTGGCCGCACGCCAGTGAGAGAGGCGATCCAGCGGCTCGCATGGGACGGATTGATCGAGATAAGACCGCGCGCGGGCCTGGCGGTCGCGCCCTTGCTCGCTCCGGATTGGCCGCTGGTGGTCGATGCGCGAGCCGGCGTGGAGATCGTGCTCGCGCGTTCGGCGGCGCGTCACGCTTCATCGCTGGACAGGCTACGGTTGCAAGAAGCGGCAGACGCCATGAATGCGGCGGTGTCGGCAGCGGACACGCTCGCTTTCCTCGAAGCGGACAAGCAACTCGATGAGGTGATAGCGACTGCTTCCGACAACAGCTTTGCGGTGCGCGTAGCGGCTCCGCTCCAGACCCACAGCCGCCGATTCTGGTTTCGTTATCAGAGCGACGCGGGGCTCGCGCAATCAGCCGAACATCACGTCCGGCTCATACGCGCGGTGGTCGATGGAGACGAATGGCAGGCGGGGCGGGAGGCCGAGCGGCTCATGGGAATGTTGCGGCAGCTTGCCGAACACGCCGCCCGGCGCTGAGTTCTATAGTCCCTCAGGCGTCGACGCCGCGCACAAGCTTGGTGCTTTCAAATCCTTCGCCAGCCGAAACGATGCAGCTCTTGCCGTCGGTTCCCGTTGCCAGGATGGTCCAGCTACCGTTGGCGGACACCAGAATCTCGACGACTGACGAGCCATCGACCTGGCCTACCGCCATGGGGGTCTCGTTGAATTGCTGCGACAGCTCAGCTACCACGGCCTCGCGCTCCCCGCACATCGCCATGCCCAGCATGTTGGCATTCAGTGCGGGGGTTTCGGCGACACCAACGGCCTCTGCAGCGGGCTTGTCTTCAGGGCTCGTCGCCGAAGCGAGTGGAGAAACAGCGAGCATGGCACCAGCGGCCAGCGCCGAAATGAGAAGTGGGATGCGTGCCATTGCAGCCTCCTGATGCCGAGGCGACCACCTGATTGGCGACCGGTCCGGCTTGTTTACCGCCCCGCGCATCATGCAACGGGTCTCGCGAAAACAAGCTTTCAGGGACCACGCACGTTCCATCACGTTTTTTTGACAGTCTGTAACAATCGCCTGCGGATGACGGGCGAAAATCCAGCTTTTCGGGTATTTTCGACGCTGAAACATTCACAAAAGATAAGGCGGCGGTCCGGTGGACCGCCGCCTTGATTTTCCATGAAAAGCGTCGTGGCGCCTGATCAGTTCATGGTCGGGATCACAAATTCCGCACCATCCTTGATGCCGGACGGCCAGCGCGAGGTGACGGTCTTGGTCTTGGTGTAGAAGCGGAAGGCGTCGGGGCCATGCTGGTTCAGGTCGCCGAAGGACGAGGCTTTCCAGCCGCCAAATGTGTAGTAGGCAATCGGTACCGGGATCGGCACGTTCACGCCGACCATGCCGACCTGAACGCGGGACGCGAAGTCGCGTGCTGCATCGCCGTCGCGGGTAAAGATCGCCACGCCGTTGCCCATCTCGTGGTCGTTGGCGAGCTTGATCGCGTTTTCGTAGGTCGGCGCGCGCACCACCGAGAGGACCGGCCCGAAGATTTCCTCCTTGTAGATGCGCATGTCCTCGGTCACGTCATCGAAGAGGCAGCCGCCCATATAGTAGCCGTTCTCATAGCCCTGCATGGTAAAGTTGCGGCCGTCGACCACGAGCTTGGCGCCTTCCTGGACGCCGACGTCGACATAGTTCTTCACCCGTGCCAGCGCTTCCTTCGTGACGAGCGGGCCGAAATCGGCGCTGTTGTCGGTCGACGGGCCGACCTTCAGGCTTTCAACGCGTGGGATCAAACGCTCGATCAGGCGATCGGCTGTCTCCTGACCGACAGGCACGGCTACCGAAATCGCCATGCAGCGCTCGCCGGCCGAGCCGTAACCCGCGCCGATCAGCGCATCGACGGTCTGGTCCATGTCGGCATCCGGCATGATGATCATGTGGTTCTTGGCACCGCCGAAGCACTGGGCGCGCTTCCCGTTCGCGGTTGCCCGCGAATAGATGTACTGCGCGATTGGCGTCGAACCGACGAAGCCAACGGCCTTGATGTCCGGATCGTCCAGGATCGCGTCGACGACCTCCTTGTCGCCGTTGACGACATTGAGCACGCCGGCCGGAAGCCCCGCCTCGATGAAGAGCTCGGCGATCCGCATCGGAATGGAAGGATCACGCTCCGACGGCTTCAGGATGAAGGCGTTGCCGCAGGCGATCGCCGGCGCGATCTTCCAAAGCGGGATCATAGCCGGGAAGTTGAAGGGCGTGATGCCCGCGACCACGCCCAGCGGCTGGCGCATGGAATAGACGTCGATGCCCGGGCCGGCACCATCGGTGAACTCGCCCTTCATCATGTGCGGCGCGCCGATGCAGACCTCGACGACCTCCAGCCCGCGCTGGATGTCGCCCTTGGCGTCGGCAATCGTCTTGCCGTGCTCGCGCGCCAGCATTTCGGCGAGCTCGTCATACTCGTTCTGCACCAGCTCGAGGAACTTCATCAGCACGCGCACGCGACGCTGCGGGTTGGTCGCGGCCCATCCGGCCTGCGCCGCCTTGGCGTTCTCCACCGCGGCGCGAAGCTCGTCCTTGGAAGCAAGCGCCACCTTGCCGCGCACGGAGCCATCCATAGGCTGCATGACGTCCTGGCTGCGTCCGCTGGCGCCGGCGACGTGCTCGCCGCCGATGAAATGTCCGATCTCGAGCATGGCTCTCTCCCTGTACATTGGTTGCCGGCATTGTCCCGCTTCCGCTGCGCCAATGCAATGCGAGCAAATCAGCATCCGTTGTGCACAGATTGCTGCTCCTGCTATTGAGAACATGATTTGCTGCAATCCCGCAGCGCGGAGGCAGCCATGAACTGGGACGACGTGCGGATATTCCTGGCAGTAGCACGCGCAGGCCAGATCCTGGGCGCGGCGCGAAGGCTTGAACTCAACCACGCAACGGTCTCGCGCCGCATCGCCGCGCTGGAGCGCGCGCTTGGCGCCAAGCTGTTTCGCCGGCTGACGACGGGGTCCGAGCTGACGGCTGAAGGCGAGCGTTTCCTGAACGTCGCTGAGCGCATCGAGGCGGATATGATCGCCGCGCGCGCCGAGATCGCCGGGGAAAGCGACGAGGTGGCGGGCGTGGTGCGCATTGGTGCACCCGACGGCTTCGGTGTGGCCTTTCTAGCTCCACGCCTCGGCCAACTCACCGAGCGCCACCCCGCATTGTCGATCCAGCTCGTGCCGGTGCCGCGCTCCTTCTCGCTGTCGCGCCGCGAGGCAGACATCGCCATCACTGTGGAGCGCCCCACGGAGGGGCGGCTCGTCGCCGGCAAACTGGTCGACTATACGCTCGGTCTCTACGCCTCGCGCGCCTATGCCGCAGCACGGGGGCTGCCGGAAACGCCGGGAGATCTTCGCGGCCACCGCCTGATCGGCTACGTGCCCGACCTGATCATCAGCCCCTCGCTCGACTACGGGCCCGAAATCCTGCCGGACTGGCAGGCCGACTTCGCCGTTTCCTCAGCACTCGGCCAGGTAGAGGCCGTGCGGTCAGGTGCCGGCATCGGCATCCTCCACACCTTCATCGCACGTGCGCACGATGACCTGGTGCCGGTGCCGGCAAGCCAGCCGATCCGCCGCGCCTACTGGCTCGTGTATCACGAGACGGTGCGCCCGCTGCGGCGCGTTCAGGCGGTTTCAGCCTTTATAGCCGCCGCCGTGGAGGCCGAGCGCGCCACCTTCACGTGAACAGGCGAGGGCGCCCATTGCCCGGCAACGGCGAAGCCAATAGAAACGCGGCGACACCAACAGGAGAGAGTTCCATGAGCATTATCCGTCACGAAACCGGCCCCCGCATGAGCCAGGTCAACATCCATAACGGCGTCGTATATCTCGCCGGCCAGGTTGGCGAGGGAGAATCGGTCGCCGACCAGACCAAATCGATCCTGTCGAAGATCGACAATCTGCTGGCGCTGGCAAATTCGTCGAAGGAGCGCATCCTCTCCGCACAGATCTGGCTGTCGGACATGGCCGACTTCGCCGAGATGAATGCCGCGTGGGACGCCTGGGTGGCGCCCGGCAATGCGCCCGCACGCGCCACCGGCGAAGCCAAGCTGGCCGCTCCGAAATACCGCGTCGAGATCATCGTCATCGCCGCGCAGAACGACTGACCCGACCTTGGCCGCGCGGCCGGGACCTGAGCGTTCCAGCCGCGCGCGCCCGGCATCTTGCCGTCGCACAAAAGCCTCCCGTTCCCCAGCGTCATCCAAACCTTGCGGTCTCAGGGCTTACGTTAAGATGAACTAAACCAATGCTCGCTTATCCAGATAGCGGGGCTTGGTGGGGGAATAACCAAAGGCATGATGCCGCGCTCCCGATCCGGCTGGACCGGAATGTCGATTTTCCAGATCAGCGCATAGCCGCAGTTCCCTGCGGCTCGGGATTCTTTTTCAATGGCCGCATCGCATGCGACCCGGGTGACGCTCGAGGACCGCCTCGACTTCATCGGTCTCGATTCCTCAACCCGCCAGAATCTGAGGAACCTGAAGCCCCTGCTCTCGCGTGAGATCGGGCCGGCGCTGACCGTATTTTACGACAAGGTGCGAACCCACCCGCAGACCAGCGGCTTCTTTTCGTCGGCCAGCCATATGGAGTCCGCCAAGGGTCGGCAGGCTACCCACTGGACCGGCATTGCCGAAGCATCCTATGGCGACAGCTATGAGCAGGCAGTGCGGCGCATCGGCGAGACCCACGCCCGTCTTGGCCTTGAGCCCACCTGGTATATCGGTGGCTATGCACTCATCGCAGAGCATCTCGTCAAGGCAGTCGTCAAGGAAAACTGGCCGCGCCTGATGTCGCGCAGCGGGCCGGAAGCCATGAGCCAGATGCTCGTGGCACTGCTCAAAGCGATCATGCTCGACATGGACCTGGCGATCACCACTTACCTGGAATCGCTCGATGAGAAGCGTCAGGAAGCCGAAAGCGCGCGGCTTGAATCCGAGCAGCGCCAGGGCGAGGCCGTCAAGGCGATCACGAGGGCTTTGGGCGGCATCGCTGCGGGCGATCTGACGACGCGGCTCGACGACCGGCTGGCTCCAGAATTCGACCAGCTCAAGGCCGATTTCAACCACACCGCCGCCGCGCTTGCCAGAACGCTTTCCTCCGTCGCGCAGTCTGCGGACAGCATCGGCTCGAGTTCCGAGGAAGTTGGTCGTGCGGCCGACGACCTTGCACGCCGCACCGAGCATCAGGCCATGCGCCTGGAGCAGACCGCGGCCGCGCTCAACCAGATCACCGGCAGCGTCAAGCGCGCCGCCGACGGCGCCTCGCAGGCGGCAGCAAAAGTGGTGTCGACGCGCGAGGAAGCGCGGCATTCCGGCGAGATCGTCGGCAATGCGGTGCGCGCGATCAGCGAGATCGCAAAGTCCTCGCAGGAGATTTCACAGATCATCGGCGTGATCGACGAGATCGCCTTCCAGACCAACCTGCTGGCGCTCAATGCGGGCGTGGAAGCCGCTCGGGCCGGCGACGCGGGCAAGGGCTTTGCCGTGGTCGCGCAAGAGGTGCGGGCGCTGGCGCAGCGTTCGGCCGATGCCGCCAAGGAAATCAAGACGCTGATCGCGACGAGTTCCGCTCAGGTTGAGCGAGGCGTGAAGCTGATGGCCGAGACCGGCGACGTTTCGGAGCGGATCATCACCAGCGTCGTGGAAATCGACGAACTGGTGGCCGGCATCGCATCGTCGTCCCGCGAGCAGTCGATGGGTCTGTCGGACATCAATACCGCGGTCAGCGAGATGGATCAGGGAACGCAGCAGAACGCGGCCATGGTCGAACAGACAACCGCAGCGGTCCACTCGCTGCGCAGCGAGGCTGCAACGCTTGCCGAAGGGGTGTCGGCGTTTGTCCTGGACAACGCGCCGAGGGCAAAGGCGGCGCCAACGGCATCGCAGACGGGACGGCCGGCAAGGGGGCAGCCGGTCTATGCAACTGCAGGGGCGACCGCACTGGCGGTCAGGACGGAAACGTCCGAATGGGAAGAATTCTAGAGGAGAGGGGCATGGGCAAACCCGCAACGGAAAGCATTACGCTTTCCAATGAACTCGACATCAAGGCCGCCGGTCCACTTGCAGCCGAATTGCTGGCGGCACGCGGGAAGGACCTCGCCGTCAATGCGTCGCAGATCGAGCGCGTCGGTGGGCAATGCCTGCAGGTGCTGCTTTCGGCCGCCGCGACGTGGAGCGCCGACGGTGCCGAACTGACGATCGAGGAGCCTTCGCCCGCTTTCGTCGACGCGATCCAGACCGCTGGCCTTGACCTCGCGCAATTCACGGCACGGAGCAACTGACCATGGCGAAGACAATCCTGACCGTTGATGATTCGCGCACGATCCGCGAGATGCTGAAGGCGGCTCTCACGGATGCCGGCATGGAGGTTGTGCAGGCTGAAGACGGTGTGCATGGGCTCGAGGTTCTGGAGACCTGCGACCCCGACGTCATCATTACCGACATCAACATGCCCCGCATGGACGGTTTCGGCTTCATCGAGGCCGTGCGGGGGTCAGATCGCCATCGCGCCATCCCCATCCTCGTGCTGACGACCGAGAGCGTCGACGACAAGAAGGATCGGGCGCGTCGGGCCGGTGCAAGTGGCTGGATCATAAAGCCGTTCGATCCGGTCAAGCTCGTCACCGCGATCAACCGCGTCGCCGCCTGAGCGAAGGAGGACACCCGATCATGGATACG
Organism: Aquamicrobium sp.; assembly: GCA_019739225.1. Classification (GTDB taxonomy): domain Bacteria; phylum Pseudomonadota; class Alphaproteobacteria; order Rhizobiales; family Rhizobiaceae; genus Aerobium. The sequence goes on along the minus strand of JAHHDT010000006.1, from coordinate 803,488 downwards.
ATGGCCGCCATCAAGCAGACCTTCTTTCAGGAGTGCGAGGAACAGCTCACCGAGATGGAAGAAGGGCTGTTGATGATCGAACGCGAGGAGGGCGATCTCGAAACGATCAACGCCGTCTTCCGCGCCGTTCACTCGATCAAAGGAGGCGCTGGAGCCTTCGGGCTCGACGACCTCGTGCGCTTTGCACACACCTTCGAGACCACGCTCGACGGAATGCGCAGCGGAAAACTCGAAATCACCCCGCAGGTCGTCAAGTTGATGTTGCGTTCCGCCGACGTCCTGTCGGATCTGGTGCGCATCTCACGCGATGGCGGTGAGATGGATGCGACGCGCGTGGCGCAGATGACGGAGGAGTTGAGCAAGGCTGGCGGCATGGCCCCTGCCCCCGCGGTTCAGCCCGCACCCGCGGCCGACTTTTCCTTCGAGCCTGTGGCCGCGGGCGGCGACGGCGCCGGGGTCGATGAATTCGGCTTCGCACCGGTTCAGATTTCGTTCGATACCCTGATTTCCGAGGATGTTGCCGCAGGGGCGCATCGTTTCGAGATCAGCTTCACGCCTAGGCCGGAGCTCTACTCCAAGGCCAACGATGCCCTGCGGCTGTTGCGCGAGCTCGGCCGGCTGGGAGATATGGAAGTCGCCTGCGACGTCGCCGCGCTGCCGCCGCTCGACGAGATCGATCCCGAAGGCGCCTATCTGACCTGGAAGATCGACCTGTCCACCGACGCCGACGAAAAGTCGGTGCGCGAGATCTTCGAGTTCGTGGAATTCGATTGCGATCTGTCGATCGATGTCAATGTCATCGGCATGGACGAGGAAAGTGCCAGCCAGACCGTGGAGGCAATCCTTGCACAGGTCGCCGCTGAGGAAGCGGCCCAGTCGGAAGCGGTGCTGCCCCTGGCGGTCGAGCCTGTGTCGGCCCCGATCGAGCCGGCAGCGGCTCTGGAACCCGCACCGAAGACACCTGTTGCAGCCAACCAGCAGTCCCAACCAGCAGCACAGTCTGCCCAGCAGCCCGGCGCCACCATCCGCGTCGACCTCGACCGCGTCGATCGCCTGATCGACCTGGTCGGCGAGCTGGTCATCAACCAGTCTATGCTGGCTCAGCGCGTAACCGAAGCTGGCATCGCCCGCCTGTCGGACGTTGCCGTGGGTCTTGACGACCTCGAGCATCTCACCCGCGAGATCCAGGATTCCGTCATGGCGATCCGCGCGCAGCCGGTACGGCCGATCTTCCAGCGCATGTCCCGCGTTGTACGCGAGGTTGCCGACATGACGGGCAAGTCGGTCCGCCTCGTCACGGAAGGCGAGAATTGCGAAGTCGACAAGACCGTCATCGAGCGGCTGGCCGACCCGCTGACGCACATGATCCGCAACGCGATCGACCATGGTCTGGAAAAGCCCGAAGACCGCGTAAAGGCCGGCAAGCCCGAGCAGGGCGTGGTCAAGATGGTCGCGGCCCACCGCTCCGGCCGCGTGGTGATCGAGGTGTCTGACGACGGCGCCGGCATCAACCGCGCCAAGGTGCGTGAGATCGCGGTCAACAAGGGCATCATCGAGGCCGACGCCCCGCTTACCGACGCGGAGATCGACGATCTGATTTTTGCACCGGGCTTTTCCACGGCGGCGACCATCTCGGACGTTTCTGGACGCGGCGTCGGCATGGATGTCGTGCGCCGCTCCATCCAGGCGCTCGGTGGGCGCATCACCATTTCCTCACGCCCCGGCAACGGGACGACCTTCTCCCTCTCGCTGCCGCTGACGCTGGCCGTGCTTGACGGCATGGTGGTCACGGTTGCCGGGCAGACGCTGGTCGTGCCGCTCTCAGCCATCGTCGAGACCCTTCAGCCGAAAGCCGCAGATGTTCACGGGCTCGGTGAGAAGGCACGCGTGATCGCCATCCGCGGGTCCTTCATCCCGCTTGTCGATGTCGGCAGCGTGCTGAGCTATCGCGACGAGGAGGCCGATCCGCTGCAGGGCGTGGCGGTGATGGTGGAGACCGAGAACCAGTCGCAATGCGCACTGATGGTCGACGGTATCATCGGCCAGCAGCAGGTCGTCATCAAAAGCCTGGAAACCAACTACGGCCATGTCTTCGGCGTGGCGGCAGCCACCATTCTCGGCGATGGCCGCGTGGCCGTCATTCTTGACGTCGATGCAATTGTTGCCGGCTCCCGCAGCGATGTCGCGCGGGCCGACGCAAACCGAAAGAGGAGCGCAGCATGATCCAGGTCAGGGAACAGGACGCCACGGCGAGCAACGAGCTGATCGCTTTCCGCCTCGGCGAGCAGGAGTTCTGCGTCGACATCATGTCGGTGCGCGACATTCGCGGCTGGACGCAGACGACGCCGCTGCCCCATTCGTCGGCCTATGTGAAGGGCGTGATAAACCTGCGCGGCGCCGTGCTGCCGGTTGTCGACCTGGCCGCCAGGCTGGGTTTCGATCCGGCGGAGCCGAGCGCACGCCATGTCATCATCATCACCCAGGTCGGACACCAGACCATCGGCCTGCTGGTCGATGCAGTCTCGGACATCCTGACCGTCGATTCCGGCGCGATTCAGGCGACCCCCAACGTCGCCTCGGATCTGGCACGCACCTTCATGAAGGGCGTGATCGCGATGGAAGGGCGCATGATCAGCCTGATCGCGCTCGACAACGTGCTGACACAGAACCAGGCAGCAGGACAGGGCCTGCTGAATTGACAACCTAGCCGCGCGGGGACCGGGAACGCGGCGACAGACAGGGAAATCCCGCGCGAGCGGGCAATAAGGAAAACGAGCCATGTCACTTCTTGCTCAGTTGAAAATCCTCGTCGTCGACGACACGACAACCAGTCGGCTTCTCGTCAGGGATGCGCTCGAAACACTCGGCTTCCGCAACATCCAGGTGGCGGCCGACGGCGAGCAGGCGATGAAGATGATGATGACGACGCCGTCTCATCTCATCATATCCGACATGAACATGCCCAAGATGAACGGGCTGCAGCTCCTGCACGCGATCCGGACCTACAAGCCGACGTCGCGCACGCCGTTCATGATCCTCACCGGCAGCCCCGATCGCGCGGTGCTGGACGAAGGACGCAAGCTCGGGCTGAACAACTACCTGACTAAGCCTTTCAACCCCGACCAGCTCCGCAGGGCTCTGGAAGCGATCGTGGGCAAGCTCCACTGACGATGCCCGCCGCGGGCCGGTGGCCGGCGGAGAATTCAAATGCCGGCCGCGTTTGGGCCGGACATGTCGAGTAAAGCGTAGGGTCGAGTATCATGAGCCATGCACAGCGCGAAGACGCCACGGATCAAGCCGAGTCGATGGCCGACGTGCTCGCCCGCATCCAGATGGAACTGGAGGAAATCGCGCGTCGCATCGACCGCAATCAGGCGACCATAGCCCGCTCGACCTGGGATGTCGGCGTGGCGGATGCCGCCTATGTGCAGGCAATGCAGGATGCCGACCTCAGCGCGCAGCGCATTGCCGGTGTTGCTGACTTCCTGCGCGCCATCGGCGATGCCGCGCATCCGCATTGGCGGATAGACACGGCGGCCGCAACCGGCACGCTCAAGCTCACGGAACTTGCCCGCTCGATCGGTCAGGCAGGGCTTTCCATCCAGGCCAAGGATGAAGATACGGCCGGCGACGTCGACCTGTTTTGAACACAGCAGTCGGACGATTCTACCTCGTCATCGCTGGCAGATATTGCCGTGCGTCCTTCAAGGCTCGCTACGCTCGCACCTCAGGATGAGGACTGTAGCGTATCGAGCCTCGAAGGACGCACGAAGTCCGACATGAACCAGCGCGCGGCCATCTGCCAAAAATCAGAACAGCTCGACGGAACCGTCGCTTTCGACCGGCGGCACCGGACGGATGCGGCGCTCGGCATCGAAGACCTGAATGCTTTCGCGTTCCATCAGCGACTGACGCGCACGGCCGGAAACCGGCCAGAACTGAACCTTGCGTCCATGTTCGCCAAGCAGGCTGCCGCCAGCATGACGAATGCCCTCGGCGGTGAGGAAGCGTTGGGCGAACTCGGCGTTCTGGCGGCCGACATCCGTAAGACCATCGATCAGGCGCGCGCCGCCAAAGAGCTTGGCTTCGAGGCGCTCTCGCCGCGCGCCGCGTGAAAGCAGCGCGTTGACGAGCAGCTCCATCGCGTGAACGCCATGGCGCTGCGCCTGTGAAGCCGTGTCTTGAGAGCGATTGCCGGGCAAGAGAAAATGGTTCATGCCGCCGACGCCGGCGACGGGGTCGCGCATGCATGCGGCAACGCAGCTACCGAGCAGCGTGGTCAGCACGGCTTCAGGATCATCGGTGACGAACTGCTCGCCCTGCACGACGTGGACACGCAGACCACCAGTGACGGAAGACTGTATGCCGGGCGGGCTTCGCTCGATCATGCCGCGTGTCATCGCCGTGCACTCCGCAGGCGAAGTCCGGTCGATCCCGACCCATCAGGTGGTGTTTCGGTGATTGCGTGCATATGGCCCCCCTCTGCACATCAAGCTGTTTCCCTGGTGGCGTTGCACCGGTTGATGATTTCCGCACCGATGCGTTCCAGCGGTAATTGTCGCTCGACCGCTCCAACCTCGAACGCGACCCTCGGCATACCGTAGACTACCGAGGTCTGTTCGTTCTGGCCGATCGTCGCAGCGCCCGCATTGCGCATGGACAGGAGGCCATTTGCACCGTCGCGCCCCATACCTGTCAGGATCACGCCGACCGCGCTCCGGCCGACCGTGCGCGCGACGGAATCGAACAACACGTCAACCGAGGGACGATGGCCGTTGACCGCCGCATCCGGCACCAGCCGGCAACGGAGCTGCGTCGACCCGGCGACCTGGAGATGGTTGTCTCCACCTGGCGCAAGGTAGATCTGTCCGGCACGAAGCTGCGCGCCCTCCGTCGCTTCTTCAACATGGGCGGCACAGGTGCGGTTAAGACGCTCGGCGAAGCTTCGGGTGAAGGTGCCGGGCATATGCTGGGTGATGACCGTCGGCGGGCAGTTGGCCGGGAACGCCGACAGCACGGACAGCAGCGCTTCAACGCCGCCCGTCGACGAGCCGATCGCGACGACCCGCCCGTCAGGCTTGAAATCGCCGCCGGCGGCATGGCTGGGTGCACGATCGGAATCCGGCCTTACCCGCGCCCGCGCGGCCGCCTTGACCTTCGCCGCCAGTCCGGCAAAGGCCTGCTCTGCCGGCACGCCGGCCGACGGCTTGCCGACGCAATCGATGGCACCGAGCTCCAGTGCTGCAAGGCTCACATCGGCCCCGACCTGCGTCAGCGTCGAGACCATCACCACCGGCATCGGGCGCAGGCGCATGATCTTTTCCAGAAACGCGAGCCCGTTCATGTTCGGCATCTCGACGTCGAGCGTGATCACGTCAGGATTGAGCTGCTTGATGGCCTCGCGCGCTTCAAGCGGATCGCCGGCCTGCCCGATCACGGAAATCTCGGGGTCCCGGCGCAGAACCGCCGAGATCAGGCTGCGCATCGTCGCGCTGTCGTCGACGACGAGAACCTTGACCACGCTCATCGAACACCGTCTCGGAGGCGGTAGGTGGTAAGCCCGTCGGTTTCGAACCTGGCCATGTCCGTGACGCGCTCCGAATGCCCCACATACAGGCGCCCGCCCGGGTTCAGCAGCGGCCCGAAGCGCGCCCAGATGCGCGCCTGCGTCGCCTCGTCGAAGTATATGACCACGTTGCGGCAGAAGATGGCATCGAACCGGCCCTTCATCGGCCAGTTGCCCATCAGGTTCAGCTCGCGGAACGAAACCAGCCGCCGCATCTCCTCGCCCGCACCCCAGGCGTCTCGCGCCCCATCCTTGACCCGGACCATCCAGCGGTCACGCAGGGCAGTGGGCACGGGCTGCACTGCCTCGTCGGAATAGACGCCTGCCCGGCCCGTCGCGACCACATTGGGATCGATGTCCGTTGCAAGGATGCGCACGTCGTATTGCGCGGCGTCGGGCAGTATGTCGAGAAGGGTCAGAGCGATCGAATAGGGCTCCTGCCCCGTCGAACAGCCGGCCGACCAGATGCGCACCCGCCCCCGTGCCCTCGCGCGCGTGGCGAGTTCGGGCAGAACCCGGGTCTTCAGATGTTCGAAATGATGAGGCTCGCGGAAATAGCGCGTGACGTTCGTCGTAAGCGCGGCCAGCATGTTCTGGCGCTCGCCGACCCCTTCGGAGCCGCCGACGAATTTGCAGTAATCGCGGAAGCTCTCCAGTCCCAGCGCCCGCAACCGCTTCGCGAGCCTGGAATAGACCAGCGAGGCCTTGCTTTCGGTCAGCGCAATGCCGGCGTCGTCGTACAGCATCCGCGCGATGGAGAGGAAATCATCGTTGGTGAAGAGGAACTCGCCCTCGACCAACGCCTGCTGGCGTGCACCCGTCGCAGGCCTGATGGCGGTCGTCATGCTGCCTCGGCTTCCTTTTCGGGCAGAATGCGCTCCAGGCCGATCTCGCCAATCATGCGGCCCTCAACAGCGAGTATGCCGCGAATGAACGAGCGGACCGTCTCGCTGGCTACATTCGGCGTGGGCTGAAGCATGTCCTCGGTTACCCCGAGAATGTCGCAGACAGCATCGACCAGCAGTCCGGCCTCCTGCTCGCCTACGCGCACGACGATGATCACATGACGGGCTTCCGGCGTCGTGAAGCCGAAGCCGAGCCGGGCGGAAAGGTCGATGATCGGCAGCACCGTTCCACGCAGGTTGATGACGCCGCGCATGAACTTCTGCGCATGCGGCAGCGGCGTTGCCGGCGTCCAGCCGCGGATTTCGCGCACCGACATGATGTCGACACAGAACTCCTGCTCGCCGACGCGAAATGCGATCAGTTCGCGGCGACGGTCGGACGCTCTTCTATTGAATTGTTCGCTCATTTACTGACCTGAGACTCCGCTGATACATGAAGCAGCGCGCAGAAACTTCACGTGCCAAGAATGTGTCCGATCGCGTTAATTTCACGTTAGTTCGGACCGCACGGTCGCTCGGCGACAGACGAGACCGCCGCTGATTTCGCGGCGGTCTCACTATCTGCTCAGAACTCCTCCCAGCCGTCGTCCTGCGGCTGCACTGCCAGCAGGGCTGCCGCCTGGCCGCCACCGGCCGAGACTGTCTTGAGCGTGGGACGTGCTGCCTGCGGCTTCGGCGCTGCGGCAACGGGGGCCGAGCTGTTCGCCGCCACGGCGACCTTACGCGACGCAGCCTTTGCTCCGGCCTGGTTGCCGAGGCGGAATTTGGCCATGAGCCGCGCCAGTTCGTCGGCTTCCTGCGCCAGATGATGGCTGGCAGCCGTCGACTGTTCGACCATCGCCGCATTCTGCTGAGTGACCTGATCCATCTGGTTGACGGCCGTGTTCACTTCGCCCAGCCCGGTCGACTGCTCGCGCGCCGAGGCCGCGATCTCCGTCACCAGGCCCGTGATCTCCCCAACCTGCGCGACGATCTTGTCCAAGGCCGAGCCTGTCTGGCCGACAAGATCGACACCCTGGTCCACCTGCTGAGTCGAGGTCGAGATGAGGTCCTTGATCTCCTTGGCGGCTTCGGCCGAGCGCTGGGCCAGCGCACGCACTTCCGAAGCGACGACGGCGAAGCCCTTGCCTGCGTCGCCCGCACGCGCCGCTTCCACCCCCGCATTGAGCGCCAGCAGGTTGGTCTGGAAAGCGATCTCGTCGATCACGCCGATGATCTGGCCGATCTGTTGCGAAGACTTCTCGATCTGCGCCATCGCCTCGACCGCCTCACGCACAACCGCGCCGGATTTCTCGGCACCGACACGCGCCTGATCGGTCACCTGCGAGGCCTGATGAGCGCCTTCGGCGGTCTTCTTGACCGTTGCGGTGATCTCGTCCAGCGCCGCCGCGGTCTCCTCCAGGCTCGCAGCCTGCTGCTCGGTGCGCCGCGACAGGTCGTCCGCTGCCTGGCTGATCTCACCCGTGCCGGAGCGCATGCCTTCGATGGCGCTGGTGATCGTCACCATCGTATCCTGGAGCTGCTGCGCCGTGGTGTTGAAATCGTCCTTCAACCGCTGCGCTTCCGGGGAGAAGGTGGCGGTGATGCGGTGGGTCAGGTCGCCATTGGCGAGCGCCGATAGGCCGGCCGCAAGGGCGCCGATCGCGACGTGATCTTCCTCCGCCTTGCGGGCCTTCTCGCTTTCGTTGCGAGACCGCTCGGCGTCGGCCGCACCACGCGCGCTCTCCGTCTCGCCCTCGAGCCGGATCTTCTCGATCGCTGCTTCCTTGAAGACGAGCACGGCCTTGGCCATGTCCCCGATCTCGTCCTTCCGGTTGATGGCCGGAATCTCGACGGAATTGTCGCCCGACGCCAGCCTGCCCATGACCGACGTCAGCGCATTGACCGGATGGACGACACTGCGCACCACCGCATAGGCAGCGACCAGCGTCAGCAGAATGCCGATCAGCATGACCGAGCCGAGAATCATCGCATTGTCATAGAACATTGCGTCGAGGTCGTCGGCGTAAACGCCGGTGCCGACGATCCAACCCCACGGGGCGAAGCCCTGCACGTGAGAGAGCTTCAGCACGGGTTCTTCAAGGCCGGGCTTGGGCCACAGATAGTCGACGAAGCCCTTGCCTTCCGCCTCCACCGTATTGCCAAACTCGACGAAGATGCGCTTGCCCGTCGGGTCTTCCATGCCCGACTGGTTGGTGCCATCCATGTCGGGACGCACCGGGTGCATCAGCATGTTCTCGTTCATGTCGGTGATGAAGAAATAGCCGTCCGCCTGGTAGCGCATCGGCCGGATGGCTTCCATCGCCAGGCTTTGCGCTTCCTCACGGGTCAGCGCGCCCGATGCTTCCTTCTCCTGATAGGCCTGGAAGATGTGAACGGCGTTTTCGTTCATGGCGGCCAGCATGGCCTTGCGCTCGTCCACCAGCTTCTCGTGTTCCTGGAGCAGCGCGAAGCCCATGGCCGAGACCATGATAACAAGAGTGAGACCGACCAGCGCATAAAGCCTGGTCGAGATGCGGAAAGCGTTCATTTTAAACCCCGTTCAATGAACCGATGGACGGCAAGGCCTGCCGGGGCGATTGCCCGGTCGGCCGATAGCGTTTCAGAAAAGAGGCTGTTCATGCACGGGAAAGTGTGGCGTCGCGCGGTGATCGCCGCTTCGTCGCTACGCACGCAAACAGCCGTTTGCGCGTGCTGAATCGAACACGTCAAAGACACGATGCCCCCAAGTACCGTGACCCGGTTCCGGCGTGCCTTCCGGAACCCCCAATGCATCCTGCCCCTTGCGGATACGTCACCCGTACTCATGTCGGGACAAGATTAATAAGCTGCTAATGGAAGCCGGAATGCGCCGTCAAACGTTAAGACACGCGGCTGCGCTTGCCATGACGGAGGCATTCCACCCCTTCCTTGCAAGGCTCGTTTCGTACACGGTACGATCAACTCAGGCGGGCATTCCCTCCGCGCCTTTCTGCAATCGGTCGAGGTGCCGGCGGATATGGCTGGCCTCCGCGGTGGTGTTGGCGAATGAGATCGCCTTCTCGAATGCCGCCCGCGCTTCGCGCGCACGCCCCAGTTCGAGCAGCAGCGCGCCGCGCACCCCGTGGAAATGGAAATACCCGTCGAGCGAGCCTGAAAGCGGTTCGATCAGTCGAAGCGCTTCGGCCGCTCCGGCATGCTTGGAGACCGCAACCGCGCGGTTCAGCGTGATGACCGGTGAAGGCTGCAAGGTCTCGAGCATCTGGTAATATTGGTCGATCGCGCGCCAGTCGGTGTCGGCAGCCTGCTTTGCCTTGGCGTGCTCATAGGCGATCGCCGCCTGAAGCTGGTAGGTGCCGGGCCGGCTATGGCGTGCCGCCTTCTCGATCAGGGCTGCGGCTTCCGCCATCAGCTTGCCGCGCCACAGGCTGCGGTCTTGCTCGTCCAGCAGCACGATCTCGCCCTCGGCATCGAGCCGCGCGGGCACGCGGGCATGCTGGAAAAGCATCAGCGCGACCAGCCCCATCAGCTCCGGCTCGCCGGGATACATCCTCAGGAGGAGATAGCCCAGCCTGATCGCCTCGTCGCATAGCGGCTCGCGGATGTGAGCCTCGCCGCCGCTTGCGGAATAGCCCTCGTTGAAAAGCAGATAGACCATCGCCGTGACGGTGGCGATGCGCTCGACACGGTCGACCGCGGAAGGCGTCTCGAATTCGACCCCGGCGACAGCCACCTTGCGCTTGGCGCGGGTGATGCGCTGCTCCATCGCGGCTTCGGAAACGAGGAAGGCCCTTGCGATCTCCGGCACGGTGAGGCCGGATACGATCCGCAGCGCCATGGCAATCTGCTGCGTGGCCGGAAGGTCCGGATGGCAGCAGATGAACAGGAGCCGCAGCACGTCGTCGCGATAGTCGGCATTGTCGAGGCGTTCCGCCATCGACGGCTCGGTATCGTCAAGATCGGACAGCGTCTCTTCGTCAGGCAGCGCCTGCTGCCGGCTGCGCTTTCTGATGTCGTCCACACCGGCATTGCGTCCGACGAAGATCAGCCAGGCTGCGGGGTCGCGCGGAGGACCCTTCTGCGGCCAGTTCTTCAGCGCACGCAGGCAGGCCTCCTGAAAGGCTTCCTCGGCCGTATCGAGGTCGCGGAAATAGCGCATAAGCGCGCCCACGACCTGTGGCCGCGCCGCAGAAAGGGCCTGATCTATCCAGGAAAGGTCGTTCACATTGCCTCCGCAGGGGGTATATATGCCGAGATGGGTCGCACCTCGACACCGCCGAATTCGCGTTCGCGCGCCAGATGCTTCCCTGCCTCGATGGCGTCGTCGAGCGAGGCGCATTCGACGATCCAGAACCCCAGCAACTGCTCCTTGGTCTCAGCAAAGGGGCCGTCGACGACCAACGGGTCCTGACCCGCCTTGACGAAGGTTGCGGCGGTGGTCGGCATCAGCCTCAACCGCGGACCGAATTTGCTCTTGGCGACGATCTTCTCCTCGGCTGCGCGGACGCGGCTCATCATGGCCTCGTCGTCTTCCTTGGAAAGGCCGCAGACGGCTGCCTCGTTGTTGTAGCAGAGAAGGGCATAAAGCATGACGCTTCCTCATCGTTCGGTTCAAAGGACGCGCGACTATGCTACCGACCGACAGCCGGGTTCAATTTCTTTCCGAATAATCGTCGAGACTGGCGACCTATCCAGCCAGGGCCGTATCGACCTCTGCGCGGATGCGGTGAGCGGCCTCTTCCTTGACCGGGCCGTAGCCACGGATTTGCATCGGCCGCTCCATCGCCGAACACAGTGCCTCGTGGGTCTCCGGCGAAAGGCGTGACAGGCAACGCTCCACCGCCTGCTCGTACCAGCCGATCAGTTGGCGTTCCATGCGGCGCTCGGCAGTGTAGCCGAACAGGTCGAAGGGCGTGCCCCGCAGCCGCTTCATCCGCGCCAGCGCGGCGAAAGGCAGCCTGATCCAGGGGCCGAACTCCCGCTTCAGCGGGCGCCCGCGCGCATCCTTTTCGGATGCAAGGAATGGCGGCGCGAGGTGATGGACAATGCGGAAGTCGCCGTCGAACTGCTCCTTCAAGCCGTCGGCAAAGCCAGTCTGCGTGTGCAGGCGCGCCACCTCGTATTCGTCCTTGTAGGCCATCAGCTTGAACAGCGAGCGCGCCACGGCCTTGGTCAGTCGGTCGGATCCGAGCGATGCCTCCGCTTCGCGTACCCTGTCGACAACTTCCCGGTATCGTCCCGCATAGGCGGCATCCTGATACTGCGTGAGGAAATCGGCGCGGCGGCCGATCATCTCGTCAAGCGTTTCGGGCTTCGGCTTTTCCGGGCGTAAAAGAGCGGCCAGCCGTTCCGGGTTGGCGGCGGCAACCCGACCGATCAGAAACGCGCGATGGTTGGCCTCGACGGCGACGCCGTTCAGTTCGATCGCCTGTGCAAGCGCAGCAGCGCCGACGGGCACGAGCCCCTTCTGCCAGGCGAAGCCGAGCATCATGACATTGGCGAAAACCGCGTCGCCCATCAGCGTTTCCGCGAGCTGGTTCGCATCGATCGCCGACAACCGCTCGGCACCGATGACGTTGGTGAGCGCCGTGACACGTCGGTCGACCGCGAGGTCCGCATCGCGCCGGCGCACGATGTCGCCGGTCGGCATCTTGGCGAGGTTCACCGCAGCCCGCATTTCGGGCCGGTAGCTGGCCGAAGCCTTGGGCGACGAGGAGACAACGATATCGCATCCGATGAGCGCATCCGCCGCGCCACGGTCGATGCGCACCTGGTTGATCGCGGCGGGTTTCGAGGCGATGCGCACAAAGGACAGCACAGGGCCGAACTTCTGTGCAAAGCCGGTGAAGTCGAGCACCGACGAGCCTTTGGCCTCCAGATGCGCCGCCATCGTGACGAGCGCGCCGATGGTAACAACCCCGGTTCCGCCGACACCGGTGATCAGCAGGTCATAGGGCTTGTCCAGGCCCGGAAGTTCCGGCTGTTCGAGATCGCTGGCCAATGCCGCGAGATCGAGCTCTCGTCCTGTCCGCTTACGCCGAACCGCCCCTTCCAGCGTCACGAAGCTGGGGCAGAAGCCGTTCACGCACGAGAAGTCCTTGTTGCAGGACGACTGGTTGATGCGTCGCTTGGTCCCGAACTCCGTTTCGACCGGTTCGACGGACAGGCAGTTGGATTCCACAGAGCAATCGCCGCAACCTTCGCAGACCAGTTCATTGATGACGACTACCTTGCCGGGGTCGGCCATCGTGCCGCGCTTGCGCCGCCGGCGCTTTTCCGTGGCGCAGGTCTGCTCGTAGATGAGCACGGATACGCCCTCCACGTCGCGCAGTTCGCGCTGCACCGCATCGAGTTCACGGCGATGATGAATGGTCACGCCGTGCGGGAAGTCGCCGGAATGAAATTTGGCCGGATCGTCGCTGACCAGCGCGATGCGCTCGACGCCTTCGGCACGCACCTCCTGCGCGATCGCTTGCACGCTGACCGGGCCGTCGACCGGCTGGCCACCCGTCATTGCGACGGCATCGTTATAAAGAATCTTGTAGGTGATGTTGGCCTTTGCCGCGATCGCCTGCCGAAGGGCCATTGAGCCGGAATGATAGTAGGTCCCCTCTCCCAGATTCTGGAAGATGTGGCCCTTCCCGGTAAACAGCGAGGAAGCTGCCCAGTTGACGCCCTCGCCACCCATCTGGATCAGCGAACTCGTTTCGCGATCCATCCAGCTCGCCATGAAATGACAACCGATCCCGGCCAGCGCCTTTGAACCCTCGGGGACCTTGGTCGAGGTGTTGTGCGGGCAGCCGGAACAGAAATAGGGCGTGCGCGTCGCACCCTCGACGCTGATGGAAATCGCTGGCTCGCCGGCGATGCGCGCCGCGCGTTCGGCAAAGCCCTGCCCCGGAAAGATCCCGTCCAGCCGCTTTGCCACCAGAGGCACGAGTTGGCGCGGTGAAAGCTCGCCGGTCCACGGGATCAGCCTTTCGCCGTTCTCGTCGCGCTTGCCGACCATCCGCTTCGGCTTGTCGCCCGGCCAGTCGTAGAAATATTCCTTGAACTGGCTTTCGATGATGCCGCGCTTTTCCTCGACGACCAGCACCTCCTCCTTGCCGCGCACGAAGTCGAGCGCATCGCGCCTGGCCAACGGCCACACCATGCCGACCTTGTAGATGTCGATGCCGAGCTCGCGGCATTCGCTTTCACCAATGCCGAGCAAGCGCAGCGCCTCCATCAGGTCGAGATGGCCCTTGCCGGTGGTGACGATGCCGAAACGGGCGTGCTTCACGTCGTAGATGTGACGGTCGATCGGGTTTGCCTCGGCAAAGGCGAAGACCGCCTGCTTCTTCGCCTCCATACGCTCCTCGATCTGCGGGCCGGGCAGATCGGGCCAGCGATAATGGAGCCCTGCGGGTGGCGGTGTGAAATCAGGCGTTTTGAATACGCGGTCCTGCCTAAGCTCGAATGAGCCGGCCGATTCCACCGTCTCCGACACCGCCTTGAAGCCGACCCACATGCCGGAAAAGCGCGACAGCGCGTAGCCGTATTCGCCGAACTCCAGATATTCGGACACGCTTGCGGGGTTCAGAGTCGGCATGAACCACGCCATGAAGGCGACGTCGGACTGGTGCGGCATGGATGACGAGACGCAGCCATGATCGTCACCGGCAACCACGAGCACCCCGCCATTCGGCGACGAGCCGTAGGCGTTGCCGTGCTTGAGTGCATCGCCGGCCCGGTCGACACCGGGACCCTTGCCGTACCACATCGCGAACACGCCTTCGACCTGCCGGTCCGGGTTGGTCTCGACCTGCTGCGAGCCCAGAACGGCGGTCGCTGCAAGGTCCTCGTTGACTGCGGGCAGGAACTCGATGCCGGCATCGGCAACAAGGCGCTTGTTGCGCCAGATTTCCAGATCGAGCCCGCCAAGCGGCGAGCCGCGATAACCGGAAACGAAACCGCCCGTCTTGCGGCCTTGCGCACGGTCGCGTCGCGCCTGGTCCAGCGCGATGCGCACAAGTGCCTGCGTTCCGGTCATGAAGACGCTGCCGTCGGTCTGCGTATAGCGATCATCCAGGCGATAGCGTGTGAGATCACGAAGCGGCGCGTGCGCGGTCATGGGTGCCTCCCTGAGGTGCCTTTGCCCATTCTAACGCGCATCAAGCGGTAGAACTTGCCAGATTTCCGCAAATCGGGCACAAATTCGGCAAGAATGACCAAATCGACATAAAAATCGAAAAAATCTGCCGACAAAAGGAAATGATATGGAGGAACTGACGGAACAGGATCGCCGTCTCCTGCGCATTCTCCAGGACAATGCGCGTATCTCCAACCAGGACCTGGCGGAGCAGGCTGGCATGTCGCCATCAGCTTGCTGGCGACGGGTGAGGGCCCTGGAAGAGGCTGGCGTGATAAGGCGCTACGCGGCGATCCTCGACGCCGCGCGCGCCGGCCAGAAATTCCACGCGATTGCCCATGTGTCGCTGACCCGGCACGACCACAGCCACGTCGACACTTTCATCGCCGAAGTGCGCAGGCGACCGGAAGTGCTCGACTGCTTCGCCACCACAGGCGAGGCCGATTATCACCTTCGCGTGGCCTGCGAGAACCTCGACGCCTATAACCGGTTCCTGGAAGGCTTCCTGTTTCGCCTGCCGGGCATCGCCAATGTCCGCACCAACCTCGTGCTCAAGGATATCAAGCAGGAGACTGCACTGCCGCTGTAGCCCGCCAGCGCGGGATAAGACATTTTTCACCACGCGGCGAGCTTTCGCACGACCTATACACTTCGGCAGTCACCCGCATGGTAGAAACGCGAAAATCCGTAGGGTGTGCGAAGTTGATCGATAGGGATTCGCTCTTCATTGCGGCAAGCCTGTGCGCTGCGGCGCTGGCTCTGCCGATGCTTAGTGTCTGGTTTCACAATCGCTCCGACCGCTTCCTGATAGGCTGGGCGGTGGGCATGCTCCTGCTCGCGACCGGTGTGATCCTCTATTCCGTGCTGCCGCCTGACAACATGGCGATTGCTGCCACGGCGTTCACGATGGAAATCGTCGGCTTCGTGATCGTGTTCGTTGCCGCCCGGCAGTTCGCCGGCAGGGAAACCTCCCTCTTGCAGGTGATGCTGCTGTTGCTGACGGCAGTCTCTGTCGGAGTCCCGATCGCGGTCGGCTTCGACGGGTTCGGCATCATGATCTACAACTTTCTCGCAGGCGGGTTTCTCGCCGCGAGCGCAGGCCAGTATTGGACGACCCGCTCCGAAGCGCCTTCATCGATGGCGCTCCTTTGCCTGCTCTACGTACTGGCGGCCCTCTCTTTCTTCGCCTGTGGCGCCGTGCTCCTGCATGAAGCCGAATGGATCATGGGGCGCAGACCGGACAACTGGGCCGAACAGTTCAACGCCATCATGTGCATAATCGGCATAACCGGGGTGGGCGCGCTTTCCCTCGGCCTCAACCACGCGCGCGCGGCGCGGCGGCACAGGCAGGAGGCCCGCACCGACATTCTGACCGGCCTGCTCAACCGCCGCGCCCTGTTCGACAGCATGTCGGGACAGGACCTTCAACCCGGACATGCCGTAGTAGCTTTCGACCTTGATGACTTCAAGGCCATCAACGACCGCCACGGCCATGCGATCGGGGATGAAGTCCTGCGCCGTTTCGCCGACGCCACGCGTGTGGTCCTGCGGGAGGACGACATTGCCGCCCGGATCGGCGGTGAGGAGTTCGTCCTCGTATTAAGGAATGCGTCTTCCCTGCTTGCCACCAGTACCGCGGAGCGCATTCGCGCCATCTTCGCGCAAAGCCGGGTCGAAACGGCGAACGGATTGATTTCCGGCACCGCCAGCGCCGGCGTCGCGCTTGTCCAGATCCAAAGCGAAAGTTTCGAAAGCGTGCTTCACCGCGCGGACACGTCGCTCTACAGAGCCAAGGACAGCGGACGCGACAAGGTCGTGGCCGAGCTTCAGGCTGTAGCCTGAAACCCCGACAAGGTCAGCCGACGAAGGCGCGTTCGACCACGAATTCCGCAGGCTTGTTGTTGGCCCCTTCGGTGAGGCCGAAGGTTTCCACGAGCGCCTTGACGTCGCGGATCATGTCCATCGAACCGCAGATCATCACGCGGTCGACAGCGGGATCGAAGGGCGGCACCTCGAGATCGGAGAAAAGCTGCCCGCTTTCGATCAGCGTGGTGATACGACCCATCTTGGGGTGGTTCTCACGCGTCGTCGTGGCGTAGTGCGTGAAGCGGCCGGCCGCCAGTTCCCCGATCAGCGGATCTTCGATGAGCCCGCGGGCGAGGTCGTTGCCGTAGACGAGTTCGGCCACATCGCGGCAGGTATGGGTCAGGATGACCTGATCGAACTTCTCGTAGGTCTCGGGATCACGCATCAGGCTGGCGAACGGCGCGATGCCCGTGCCCGTCGAGATCATCCACAGCCGCTTGGCGGGCGTCAGCGCGTCGAGCACCAGCGTGCCCGTCGACTTCTGGCGCATCAGCACCGTGTCGCCGGGCTGGATCTTCTGCAGGTGCTGCGTGAGCGGGCCGTCCGGAACCTTGATCGAGAAGAACTCGATCTCCTCGTCCCAGGCCGGGCTGGCGATGGAATAGGCCCGGAACACCGGCTTTTCGGCGTTGGGCAGGCCGATCATGACGAATTCGCCGGAGCGGAAACGAAAGGCCTGCGGACGCGTGATGCGGAACGAGAACAGCCTGTCGGTATAATGGCGAACCGAAACCACGCGCTCGGCATAGACACCGGCGGGGATGGGAAACTCGATCGGGCGTGCTGAACCGACTTCCTGGCGCGCGGCTGTGTTCATTCCTGTCGTCCTGCTGCTTGATATGGGGCCGGAGAAAAGCGATCACGGCGGTTGCAAGGTCTGTGCTTGCCAGTCAAGTTTATTAGTATACAAACGAATATTACGTCAAGGCAGCACAGTAGGGCGGCTTTCCAAATTGCGCGTCTTAAGCAGATTCTCTATCCCGGAATTGCGCCATGATTGAGAAAGATGCCGCAAAAGGTACGGTCGCCGGGATCGATGTCGGCGGAACCTTTACCGATCTTCTCCTGATCGACGGCGCCGAAGATGGCCGTGTGCGCATCGCCAAGGTGCCCACCACAGTCGACAACCAGGCGTTCGGCGTGGTCGCGGCGCTCGAGGCCACCGGCAAGGCCGTTTCCGACATCGACCTCATCGTCCATGGGACGACCACGACAACCAATGCGGTGCTGGAGCGACGCCTTGCCAGGGCCGGCATGATCACCACGGCCGGCTTCCGCGACGTGATCGAGCTCGGCAGGCGTACCCGCCCGCAGCCCTACGGCATGACGGGTGTGTTCGTGCCTGTCATCCCGCGCGACTTGCGGCTGGAGGTTCCGGAGCGCATGGAGGCGTCCGGCAACGTGCGCATTCCGCTGGATGAGCAGGCCGTGCGCAAAGCAGTCCAACACCTGCTGGACGCTGGCTGCGAGTCGCTGGTGATCCATTTCCTTCACGCCTACGCCAATCCGGCGCATGAGCTGCGCGCAGCCGAGATCGCCCGCTCGATGTGGCCCAACGAGCATGTCACGACGGGTCATTCGCTGCTGTCGGAGGCTCGCGAGTTCGAGCGCGGCGTAACCGCCGCCGTCAACGCCTCGGTACAGCCGATCCTGAAACGCTACATCGGCAGGCTTGCCGACGAACTGAACGCGCGGGGCTACGCGCGCGACTTTCTCGTCATGAACGGCAATGGCGGCATGATCTCGGCGCGTTTCGTCACCGAAGAGGCGGCAAAGACCGTCATGTCTGGACCGGCCTCCGGCGTCATGGCCGCCGCCTATACGGCGCGCCGCGCCGGTTTCCCGCACGTCGTCACTTACGACATGGGCGGCACATCGACGGATGTCGCGCTGATCCGCAACGCCCGTCCGGCGGTTTCCAACGAGATCGAGATCGAATATGCGATGCCGATCCATGTCCCGATGGTCGACGTGCATACGGTCGGTGCCGGGGGCGGTTCGATCGCACGCATCGATGACGCAGGCCTCATCCGCGTCGGGCCGGACAGCGCAGGCGCGACCCCCGGTCCGATCTGCTACGGCCGTGGAGGCACGGAGCCGACCGTATCGGATGCCAATCTGGTGCTCGGGCGGCTGAACCCGAACCGGTTGCTTGCGGTCGACAACCCGGTTTCGGTCGAAGCCGTCACCGACATTTTCGCTGAACGGATCGGTCGCAGGGCCGGCCTGGACGGCGTTGGCGCTGCGGGCGCGGTGCTCAAGCTTGGCAACCTGAAAATGGCAGGCGCGATCCGCATGGTCTCGGTCGCCAAGGGGCACGACCCGCGCGACTTCGCGCTCTTTGCTTTCGGCGGCGCCGGGCCGCTGCATGCGGCCGCCCTCGCACGTGAGCTCTCGATCCCGAAGGTGATCGTGCCGGCGCGCCCCGGCATCACCAACGCGCTTGGCTGCGTGGTGGCGGACATGCGGCACGATTTCGTGCGCACGGTGAACGTCCCCGTGGCCGAGATTGACGAAGCCGAGCTTGCCGCCATTCTCGCGACACAGGCAGACGAAGGCCGCGCGCTGATCGCCAAGGAGGCGGTGAAGCCGCAAACGCTGCGCTTCGTGCACTCCGCCGATATGCAATTCGTCGGCCAGACACATCTCATCAACGTCGCACTCCCGAGCGCGACGGTGTCGGCGGCCGAGTTGCAATCGCTGTTCGAAGCCGCATACTTCGCGCGGTTCAAGGTGTCGTTGCCGGAAATTCGCGCCAACCTCGTCAACCTCAACACCTCGGTCATCGGCGAACGCCGGCAGATCGATTTGTCACTGCTGATCGATCCTGCTGGCCGACTGGCGACGCTGGCCGATGCACAGACGGGAGCGCGTCCCGTATGGTTTGATGGAAGCTGGATCGAGACGCCTGTCTATGCACGCGAAAAGCTGCCGCTCAGCGCCACGATCACCGGGCCTGCGATCCTCGAACAGCTCGATGCCACAACGGTTGTGGAACCGGGCGACCGCGTCACCCAGGACGCCGACGGCAATCTGATCATCGAGGTGGGAGCATGACCCTCGACGCCATCACACTTTCGGTCATCGAGGCCGCGCTGCAACAAGCCTGCGACGAGATGGACCTGGCCTTCTCCCGCTCCGCGTTCTCGCCGATCATAGCCGAGGCCAACGACCGGTCCGACGGCATTTACGCGGCCGAGGATGGGTCTCTTATAGCGCAGGGCGTGGGCGGTTTGCCGGTGTTTGTCGGCGTTATGCAATATTCCACGCGGACGCTTATCGAGATGATCCGCGACGGTCGCTGCCTTCCGCCCGAGGAAGACGACATCTACATCATCAACGATCCCTATCTTGGCGGCACGCATCTCATGGACGTGCGTTTCGCCATGCCGGTTTGGCGAAACGGGGAAATCTTCTGCTGGCTGTCGAACACGGGGCATTGGCCCGACATCGGCGGCGCAGTACCCGGCGGCTTTTCCGCCTCGGCAACGGCGGTCGAACAGGAAGGCTTGCGCCTGCCCCCGGTCAAGCTTTTCAAGAAAGGCGCGCTCGATCCCGAGATCTATGCGATCATAACATCCAACATCCGGATCGCCGAGCAGCGCATCGGCGACATCAAGGCGCAGGCCGCCGCGCTCCACGTAGGCCAGGCGCGCCTGTTCGAAGTTCTTGACCGTTACGGAGACGAAACGGTCACCCAGGCCATCGCCGAGCTGCGCCGCCGCGCTGCCGTGCAGATGCGCGCCAGGATCGCAGCCATCGAAGACGGCGTCTACCACGGCCTCGCTTTCGTCGATTCCGACGGCGTCGTGGATCAACCGCTGGAGATCAGGCTCGCGGTCGAGAAGAAGGGCGACACGCTCACCTTCGACTTCGCCGGCTCCAGCCCGCCCTGCATCGGCCCGATGAACTCGGTGCTGGCGACGACGCATTCCTCCGTCTATCTCGCAATGCGCCACATCTTTCCCGATGTTCCGATCAGTGCCGGCGCGTTCGAGCCGCTCGTGATCCGCCGGCCCGAAGGTACATTCCTCGACGCGCAGTACCCGCGTCCGGTGTCGGGTTGCGCGGCGGAAGTGTCGCAACGCATCGCGGAAGCAGTGTTTTCTGCGATGGTGAAGGCGCTACCGGACGAGGTGACGGCAGCGCCCGCTGGCTCGAGCGGTAATTTCGGTCTCGGCGGGTTCGACCCCGTGCGCGGCCGCCCGTTCGTGCTCTATCAGCTCTCCGGCGGTGGCTACGGCGGCAATGCCGACCATGACGGCCTTTCCAACGGCTGCTCGACCATAGGCATCTCCAAATCGCCTCCGGTGGAGATCATGGAGCAGTCCTACCCCATTCTCTACAACCACTACCGGCTGCGGGAGGGCTCGGGCGGCGCCGGCAAGCATCGCGGCGGCATGGGCCTCGACTACGAGATCGAACTCCTGCGCGGCGAGGCGCGGGCGTCGTTCGTCATGGATCACGGCCGCTATGGCCCTCAGGGTGCACTGGGCGGTCAGGACGGCGCGGTCAACACCGTGACCGTGTATCGTGACGGACAGGCCCATGTACCGAAGCACCTTTCCAAGGAGCAGGACATTCCCATGAAGGCGGGCGATCGCGTCCGCGTCGGCACGCCTGGCGGCGGCGGCTACGGCCTTCCGTCGGAGCGCGATCCCGAGACGGTGCGCTGCGACGTGCGGCTGGGCTACTACACCGCCGAACAGGCCGAACAACTCTTCGGCGTTGCGGCGAGCGACAATGAGGTCGGCAGGTAGCGGTCCTGTCGCCGGCGCGGCTACTTTTCAGCACTATCCGGCCCTGCCAGCGCCAGAATGTCACCGAACACCTCCTCCCACGCCTCGTCGTCGAGGTCGATGAGGTTGAAGGATTTCAGGAAAAACACCCCTTCGCTGGCCAGAAAGGCGAGCCGCGCCCTTCGGGCATGCTCGCTCGACGGGTCGAGCCCTTGCAGCCTGCTATTGTACCATTCGCGGCTCTCGGCGACCTGATCCGGCTGCTGCAGCAGCGCTGTCATCATCACCGCCGAGCGTGAAGCCTCGTCCTTGTCGGTGCGCCTCGACGCTTCGATATGCCCGAGGATCACCGTTTCCGGCGCCGGGTTCTCGCCGGCAAAGGCCATCACCTCCTCCTCAAAGGTGTCGCCCCACCGCCGGATCATCGCGCGGATGAGGTTCTCCTTGGAGCCGAAGGCGTATTGCACGCCGCCCTTGGTGATGCCGGCCTCTTTGGCCACGGCATCGATGGTCAGCCCGGAAGCGCCGTCGCGCGTCACCACGGCCTCCGCTGCATCGAGCACCTTGTCGCGATCGATCGTTCTCGGTCGGCCTGCCATCCTTACCTCTTTAATTTCAATACGAATGTATTTATATTGGCGGCTCGACATGAAAAGCCTGCCATTTGCGGCGGCAAGACCGAGGCCACACCGATGACTTCCAACAACCGCTGGTTCGTTCTGGCGATCGTTTCGAGCGCGCTTTTCCTCATTGTTATCGACATGACCGTGCTTTACACCGCGCTCCCCCGGCTGACACATGATCTCGGGGCCACCGCGTCCGAAAAGCTCTGGATTGTCAACGCATATCCGCTGGTCGTGGCCGGGTTGCTGCCCGGTCTCGGTGCCTTGGGCGACCGTCTCGGGCACCGGCGCCTCTTCATGGCGGGTCTGGTCGTCTTCGGCGCCGCATCGTTGATGGCCGCGTTTTCGCCAACACCCGCCATTCTCATCGCTGCCCGTGCGCTGCTTGCGGTCGGCGCCGCGATGATGATGCCCGCCACGCTCTCGATCATCCGGTTGACCTTCACCGACGAGAAGGAACGCGCCTTCGCGATCGGCATCTGGGCGGCGGTCGCCTCGGGTGGTGCGGCGCTCGGCCCGGTGATCGGCGGCGTGCTGCTCGAATATTTCTGGTGGGGCTCGGTCTTTCTCATCAACGTGCCGATCGTCGTCGCGGCCTTCTTCTTCGCGGCCCTGCTGCTGCCTTCGCGGCCCGGTGACGCCAGCAGACCGTGGGATCTGATCGGCTCGCTGCAGATCATGGTCGGCCTCATCGGCCTTGCCTATGCGATCAAGGAAGTGAGCAAGCGCGAAGCATCCATCGAGGCCGCGCTGGTTGCCGCAGCGGTCGGCATTGTCGCGACAGTTCTGTTCGTCAAGCGTCAGCGCACAAGTGCCGCGCCGCTCGTCGATTTCTCTCTGTTCCGCAACAGGCGCTTTTCCTCGGGCGTTGCGACTGCTTTGGTCGCTTCGGCCGCGCTCATGGGTGTCGAACTGGTCTTCAGCCAGCGACTGCAGCTCGTTTCGAGCTTCTCGCCGCTGGAAGCCGGCCTGCTCATCCTTCCGATCCCGCTTGCATCGTTCGTCGCCGGCCCCCTCACCGGTCTCGCCCTGCCCCGGCTCGGCAGCGAGCGCATCCTTTCAGGCTCGCTGGCGATCTCGGGGCTCGGCTTGGCGGCATTTCTTCTTTGCTACGACGCCGATCCTGCGATCTGGCTGGCCGCAATGGGTGTCATGGGCTTCGGCATCGGCGCGGCCATGACGGCAGCTTCGAGTGCGATCATGCTGAGCGCCCCGGAAAATCGCGCGGGCATGGCGGCTTCGGTGGAGGAGGTCTCCTACGAACTCGGCGGCGCGATGGGCATTGCCGTTCTTGGCAGCGTGATGTCGGCACTCTATTCAGCCACCCTTGTGCTGCCGACCGACGCCCGTGTTAGCCAGACCGCGCGCGACAGCCTCGACGAAGCGCTTCTGGCAGCCGAAAGCCTCGATCCGGCGCTGGCCGAGCAGCTCGTCATGATGGCGCGCGCAGCTTTCGACAATGCCTTTGTGGGGGTCGTTGGACTGGCGGCGATCACGCTGCTTGCTACGGCCGGAACCGTCTGGTGGGCGACGCGACGCGCCGTCGCAACCAGTCCCGCGCGCGTGCCGGTCAGGTAAGCTTCGACAGAAGCCGCATCAGCGTGGCCAGTTCACGGTCGTTGAGGGGGAACGCCGTCTCGTGCGTAATGTGCTTTGCCAGGGGCAACAGCCGTTCCACGGTCGCCTGCCCCTCGGAGGTCAGGCTGACCACCAGCCGCCGCCTGTCTCCGTCATGCCGGGTGAGCGCCACAAGGCCCCGCGCCTTCAGGCGGTCGATCACGCCCTTGATGGTCGCCGCATCCATCGCCACCAGCGTGCCGAGCTGGTTCTGCGACGTGTCGCCAACCTCGGCAAGCTTGGCGAGCGCTGCGAACTGCGGCGGCGTCAGCTCGCCGATATGGCGAGCAAAGATCGCGATATGCCGCTGGCTGGCCTTGCGCAGGACGAAGCCGATCTGGTCTTCCAGATGATAGGGCGGTTCCCCGCTCACCTCAGCCCGTCCTCGCCTTTGACCTGCCATGCCTCCAGTCCACCCATGCGGGAATGGATGCGCCCGCCGCTGGCCATGGCCAGGCAGAACAGGATTTCGTCCGGACGCGGCCCGTCGGGCATGCCCACCACCATAGCGTCGAAGTGGCTGCGCACATAGGCGGCGTTGGTGTGTCCGAGTGGGACGTCGAGGCTGGAGCCGAACGCGCCAACCTTCATCGCCGACGGCACGATCGCCTTGGAAGCGCCCAGTCGCTCGCGCATCGCATAGCCGCCCGGCACGTGCCACAGCGCGCCGTGCTCGATCTCGCCGTCGGTGCCGACGATCGCGCCCTTGCCGTAGCTGTCGATGACCGACACGTCGCCACCGAGCGCGGCAACCAGCCGGTCCGTCAGTTCCAGCCCCAACGGCTTCAGATCGTCCATCGCGGGCTGAATAGTCTCGACGAAAGTGCCGGCGAACGGGTTCTTCACCAACGCCAGCGCCGCAGCCCTGCGTCGAGGCTCTCCGGGCACCGGCCCGCCGTCATGATGGATCTCTTCGGTCAGCACCGCGATCTTGCGGATGGTGAAATCAGCCATATGCCGGCTCCTCAATGCTGGTGTTTTGTTCGAGAGCAAGCGCGCCGACGACCCGGCTCCGGCCGTTCAGAAACAGCGCCGCGGAAACGATCAGGCCACGGGCAACGAACTCGTCGGCGACCCGCACTCCCCCGCGCAGTGCCTCATCTGTATCCGCCGAAGACAATCGCCCCACGGCGACGGTGACCGGTCTATCTCCGAGATCGCTATCGGGCGCCAGTTGGGTGGCCGGTTGCCGCTCGATTGCCGGGTGGCCGGGCAGGTCGACGGCGTTGGCGATCAGGGTTGCGGCGACATCCGCCGCCGCCGCGGTCCTCGCCAGAACGGTGACGGCATCGGCGATGCCGAGCGAGTGGCTGCGGCCCCGCCAGCCGCTGGTGGCAATGCCGCGCACCGGATCGGATGCAGCGATGGTCACACGGTCGACGACACCATGGCCCGTACCGGCGATTGCAGCCTTCATCGCCGTTCCGGGTGCAAGGTGCATGGCGATGTCGCCACCATCGTTGACATACGCGCGGGTAAGCCGCCGCCCCTTCACCATTGCCGCCAGCATCTCATCGGCAACTGCCCCCGCCACTGCTGCCATCGGCGTCACGAACCGGCCGGCAAACACGGACGCTGCCGTCTCCATGCGCCGTGCCGTCGCGCCGCGAAACCCGCGTGGCGCGACTGTGGTCGGCTGTCGCAGTTCCGCCAGTTCGGAAACCAGTTCTTCCAGAACGGTATCGAAACGATCCTTAGCCTGCGCGTATGCAGCCGACAACTCGTCAGGCTCGCCGAAGGCTTCGACGATCAGGTCTATCGGACCATGGTTGAGGTGCAGCCGCCGCCCATCGGGCAGCATTGCCGCCTGTGCGCCGCTCATGTCGACCGCTCGCGTCGAAGCTGCTCAAGCAGGGGCCACGGATTGTCTGGCATCGCGCCATGAACGGCGCGTTCGTTGAAATACTCGCCGCCTGCACGCTGCACGTCGTCGACCGAGCGCACATGACCGGCGTAGCCGCCCAGCGCCTCATAGTGCTCGCGCCGTAATGTGAACTCGATCGGCGCGACGAGCGCCGGCGTCGGCACATAGCCGAATGCGTTTTCAGGCAGCCGCGTCACGTCGACCATGAGCGTGATGCCGCCGCCGGGCCAGACATAGGCCGGCGCGCCGCCGCATGTCACATAAGTCTGCAGGCGCTGCACCGAACGCGTCAGGTTCACCGGGTTCTCGGT
This sequence comes from Aquamicrobium sp., assembly GCA_019739225.1. GTDB lineage: Bacteria > Pseudomonadota > Alphaproteobacteria > Rhizobiales > Rhizobiaceae > Aerobium. The sequence continues at coordinate 777,887 of JAHHDT010000006.1, read as the reverse complement.
CACGCCCGCGCGCAGGCTGCCGCCGGCACCGCCCATGAAAAGCACCGTGCACAGCGCCGGCTCGCAATTTTCCTCGATCAGTTCGACCGACCGCCGCAGCCTGTCCGGAAACGGCTTTTCCACCGGCGTCAGCGTCTCGTCGAGCTCGTAATAGGCAAACTGCTCACCCGTGGTGGAGACCATCAGCAACGACAGGCCGGGGCGCGCGCCTTTCTTTTCGTTCCAGGGTCCGAGGATTTCAAGCGGATCGGAGATGGTCGTGCCACCCCATCCAAGCCCCGGCTCGGAAACCTTGAAATAGCGCCCGGGCGTCGAGCGCCGGCCGAGGATCTTGATCCCGGTATCGGGCCAGTCGATCACCTTGCCGGCCTGATGTTCGGAAACGACGCCGGTGATGTGATCGTCGACGACGACCACCTCGTCGACCAGCCCCTTCCACTGCGTGGCGAACATGCCGATTGTCGCCGACCCGCAACCGACCCGCATCCGGTGCTCAACCGCGCCGTCGATCACCGGCGGCTTGCCCGCCTGCACAACAATCGTCGAGCCCTCGTCGATCGTCAGTTCGACCGGTTGGCGGTTGCACAGCGCCAGCAGCGTATCGCAGGTGATACGCCCTTCCGGTTTCGAACCGCCCGTGAGGTGTCGCACGCCTCCCAGCGACAGCATCTGCGACCCGTATTCGGCGGTGGTGACATGGCCGACCGGCTCTCCTCCAGCCCGCACGGTCGCGGTCTCGGGGCCGAGATGGCGGTCGGTGTCGATCTTCACCTTGACGCCGCAATAAGAGAAGATGCCTTCCGTGACGACCGTCACCAGATCGACGCCCTCAACCTCCTGGCTGACGATGAAAGGCGCGGGCTTGTAGTCCGGATAGGTCGTGCCAGCCCCGATGCCGGTCACGAAGCGCCGGGAGCGGTTGACGGGATTACCATCCCATTCTTCGCCGGCAAAGGAGACGGCGTCGCCGCCATTTTCGGCCCGGTGTTCCAGGATCGTCACCGGATCGCACCGCACGATCCGGCCGCCGAAATTGCCATAGCGATCGCAGGCCCCGGTGCGCCCCTCGGCGATGTAGCACATCACGGGGCAGGCATCGCAGCGCAGCTTCTCGCCGACCTTCGGCTGACCGGGATCGTGCGTTTCGAACCGTTCGGACAGCTCGCTCATGATGCGACCGGCGCTGTTGCTGTGCTCGCATGGCAGAGAGACGATGATGCTCTACGTTGCCCCCCTTTGTCCTGCCGGACATCTCCCCCACGAGGGGGGAGATTGGCAAGTTCGCCGCTGGCATCCTTACTGCCACGTTGGCGATTGGCGAAAACTGCTAGGCCGCCTGATCTCCCCCCTCGTGGGGGAGATGTCCGGCAGGACAGAGGGGGGTGCGAAGGAACGCAAGGTTCTTTGCCGAAAGCTCTCATCCTCTTGCCACCTTGATCGCCGCCAGAACCCGGTCGGGCGTGGCCGGCACTTTCGTGATCTTCGCGCCCGAAGCATCGCGGATCGCGTTGAGGATCGCGGGTGCGGTGGGTATCAGCACATGCTCGCCAAGCCCCTTCGCCCCGTAGGGACCTTCGGCATCGGGTACCTCCACCAGGATCGTCTCGATCGGCGGCACGTCGCCGATGGTCGGGATAAGGTAGTCGTGCAGGTTCTCGGTGCGGCCTGGAACATATTCTTCCATCAACGCAAGGCCGATGCCCTGCGCGATGCCGCCCTCGACCTGCCCCTCGGCGAGCAGCGGGTTGATCGCCCGGCCGACATCGTGCGCGGCAGTAATCTTGATGAGCTTTACCGTGCCGAGGCGCATGTCGACTTCCAGTTCCGCCATCTGCGCACCCCAGCCATAGACGGCGTAAGGCTTGCCCTGCCCCTTGGCGTCGAGCGGCACCGTCGGCGGATCGTAGCTTTCGCAAGCAGCAAAGACGAAGCCATCGGCATCCGTGGGCAGATCGCCAAGCGCGATGGTGCGGCTCGCCTCGCCTTCGCGAACCGTGAGCATGCCGTCCTTCAGCGACAGCTCGGCGGCATCCGACACATTGGCGTAGCGCAAAACCCTCTCGCGCAGCGCCTTGCCCGAAAGTTCGGCGGCGCGGCCGGAAATATAGGTCTGCCGCGAACCCGAGGTCTTGCCCGCATCGGGCGTCAGCGCGGTGTCGCCATAGATGAAGTCGAACGCGTCGAGCGGCAGGCCAAGCGCCTCGGCCGCGATCTGCGGGATGACGGTGTTGGAGCCCTGGCCGATATCCACCGCGCCCTGATGCATGACCACGCGGCCATCGGCGGCAATCCCCATCTTGATCGTAGACGGGTTGGCGATGCCGGTATTGCCGCAGCCGTACCAGCATGACGCCACGCCAACGCCGCGCTGGCGATGTTCGTTGCCGGCGTTGAAGGCGTCGGCGTCTTTCATCGCGCGCGCCCAATGCAGTTCCAGCGCTTCCAGACAGGCGGCGATGCCGATGCCGCTGTCCATCACGTGGCCGCAGACCGTCGGCTGGCCGTCGCGCAGTGCATTCCGCAGCCGGAATTCGAGCCGGTCGATGCCGAGTTGCAAGGCAAGTTCGTCGTAGAGCGTTTCCTGCATCAACGCGGCCTGCGGCACGCCGAAGCCTCGGAACGCGCCCGAGATAGGACCGTTCGTATGGATTGCGCGTCCGAGCGCGCGGTAGCTCGGCGTGTAGTAGGGTCCCGAGGCGTGCACGGGCACGCGGGTTGCCACAGTCGGCCCCCAGCTTGCGTAGGCCCCCGTATTGAAGTCGCCCTCGAACACCATGCCGACCACGCGGCCCTCCGCGTCCGCACCGATGGTTGCCGACATCACGGCCGGGTGCCGCTTGGTCGTCGATGCCATCGACTCCTGCCGCGTATAGGTGAGCGCGGCAGGGCGACCCGTTTTCAGCGCCACGAGACCGATCAGCGGCTGCACTGAAAGATCGAGCTTCGAGCCGAACCCGCCGCCGGTCGCGGTCGGGATGATACGGACTTTTTCTGCTGGTAGGCCGAGGATCGCGGCGGTGTCGTCGCGATCCATGATCGGCGACTGCGTGCATGCCTTGATGACCAGCACATCGCCATCCATGAATGCATAGCCGGCTTCCGGCTCTATATAGGCGTGTTCGACATAAGAGGTCTCGAGCGAACCGGCGGCAATGACTGCGGTGGATGCGAGCGCCGCATCCGCGTCGCCGCGTTCCACGGTGCCTTCGAGCAGCACGTTGCCCTTGCGATCTTCATGCAGCGCCGCGAACCCGTTCCGGGCCTCGGCAACCGTCAGCGCATGGGGCAGTTCCTCCCAGGCAATCGGAAACGCGGAGAGGTCCAGGGCCGCAATCGCATCCCGTTCACCGGCAATCGCGGCAACCGCCTCGCCGCGGAACAGCGCGGTGCCGTCTGCGAGCGCCGGCTGGTCGGCAAAGGGCGGGATGACGCCGAAGCGGTTACGGCCGGGAATGTCGGCTGCAGTAAAGACACCAATAATGCCGGGATGCGCTTTCACGAATGCGTCGAGGTCGCCGAAGGTGAAGCGCGCATGCCAGTAAGGCGAGCGCACCACCGCGACCGAGAGAGCGTCGTCGGGCCGCTCATCGGCCCCGAAAAGATCGTCGCCGCGCACTTTGGGCTCGCCGTCGAGCCGGGGGATCGCTGCCCCGACACCGGCGAGCGCGACCGGTGGCGGTGCCCCGGCAGTGCCCACATCCATCACCGCCTTGACGATCTTGCGATAGCCTGTGCAGCGGCACAGCACCCCGCCCAACGCGTCCTGCACTTCCGCCTCGCTGGGCCTCGGGTTCGCTTCAAGTAGCGCCGTGGCTGTGACCAGCAGACCTGGCGTGCAGATCCCGCATTGCGCCGCACCATGGCGCAGGAACGAATCCTGCAAGGCGGAAAGCCGTCCGTTAGCGAGCCCCTCCACCGTGCGCACGCTAGCGCCTTCCATACCTGCCGCAGGCACCAGGCAGGCGCAGACCGGCGCGCCATCCACCAGCACGGTGCAGGCGCCGCAATCGCCGGCGTCGCACCCCACCTTGGTGCCGGTCAGATGAAGTTCTTCGCGCAGCACCGACGACAGCCGCGCAAGCGGCGGCACCTCAACCTGCCGCGCTTCGTCATTGACCGTGAAGCTGACGGAAAGACGGTCCATACTCATGCCGCGACATCCTCGGTCTTGCCGCTGGCGGCGAGCGCACCGACTAGCGCGCGCAGGACGATCTCGCGCGCTGCTTGTCGGCGATATTCGGCACTGCCGCGCACATCGTCGATCGGCTTCAGCTCCGCAAAATCGTGAGCCTCGACCACGCGGGCGACATCGCCCGGAGCACCAGCTTGCCTGAGCCGTTCTTCGAGCGTCTGAAGTCGCGTTGCCACGGCTGAACAGGCGCCGACCGACAGCACGACATCCGACAGCTTGCCTGCCTCGTCGACGACAACGCGGGCCGCCGCCATGGCGATCGAGATGACGAGATAGCGCCGCGCGCCAAGCTTGACGAAATGCGAGCTGCCGGCAGCAGCCTCCCTGGGCACCCGCACGGCCGTCAGCAATTCGCCCGGTGCACGCGCAGTCTGCCGGTTGCCAAGGATGAAGTCGGCCAGCCCGACCACGCGCTCGCCGCCGGCCGAGCGTAGTACCACCTCGGCTGAGAGCGTGAGCAGCGGCGGCACACCGTCAGCGGCCGGCGAGGCGTTGCACAGATTGCCGGCGATCGTGCCGCTGTTCTGAATCTGGATGGAGCCGACTTCCCGCGCCGCGAGCTTCAGCGCGTCGAAGGCGGGCGGCAGGTCGGCACGGATGATGTCCGTCCAGGTCGCGCGCGCTCCAAAGATGTAATGTCTGTCGGTCTGCGAGATATGGCGCAGTTGCTGCAGCCCGTTGAGATCGAGCACATCGTCGCGGACGGGGCGATTGCCCTGCGCCGGATAAAAGTCCGTCCCCCCGGCCAGAAGCGTCCAGCTTCCTTCGGCCAGTAGCGCGAGTGCCTCGTCAATCGACTTCGGTTTCGCGTATCGCATCGTTCCTGCTCCCGACAGGAGAATGCGCCGAAATTAGTTCGTATGCAAACGATATCGAGAAGCGGCCCTTGCCATTACATCATTTCGCCGCCAGCTTGTGCCGCCAGGCAAACGGAGAGAGGCAATGAGTGAGAAAGCGCTGATCGTCATCGACGTCCAGAACGATTTTTGTCCCGGCGGTGCGCTGGCGGTGACGGGCGGCGACGAGATCGTGCCGATGGTCAACCGACTGATCGGCGAGTTCGATCACGTGGTGCTCACCCAGGACTGGCATCCCGCCGGCCACTCGAGTTTCGCATCCGTCCATCCCGGCAAAAACCCGTTCGAAACGACAGAAATGCCTTACGGCACGCAGACATTGTGGCCGGACCACTGCGTGCAGGGCACGGATGGGGCGGCATTCCACGCGGACCTCGAGTGGACCAAGGCCGAGCTGGTCATTCGCAAGGGGTTTCGCCCCGCGATCGATTCCTATTCGGCCTTCTTCGAGAACGATCGGACGACGCCCACGGGCCTCGCTGGTTATCTGCGTGAGCGCGGCATTTCCGACCTGACGCTCGTCGGTCTAGCCACCGATTTCTGCGTCGCCTATTCCGCCCTCGACGCCGTCCGCTCTGGCTTCAAGGCAACCGTCCTGCTCGATGCCTGCCGGGCAATCGACCTCGGCGGTTCGCTGGCGGCGATGAAGGAGAAGATGGCCAAGGCCGGCGTGACGCTCGAGTAGACAGGTGCGTCCTTCGAGGCTCGCGGAGCCTGTCCTCGGGCTTGCCTAAGGCAAGACCCGGGGGCTCGCACCTCAGGATGAGGGAGGCTGGTTCTCGAACCCACAGCGTTGCGGGCTGGATGCACAACACCCCTCATCCTGAGGTGCGAGCGCAGCGAGCCTCGAAGGACGCACGACCGTCTTACCCCACCCCCACATAGCGGTGGACATAGGCGGGATCGGCGCGGACCTTTTCCACGTCGACGGTTTCGCGGTTCTGACCGTTCTCGATGAAGGCCACGCGGTCGGCGAGCGATAGCACCGCGTCGACACGCTGCTCGACAAGGATGGTGGATACCCCGCGTTCGCGCAGTCCGGCCACCGTCTCGCGGATGCGCGCGATCATCGACGGCATCAGCCCTTCCGTCGGCTCGTCGAGCAAAAGCACGTCGGGCTCGATGCAAAGCGCCCGCGCCATCGCCAGCATCTGTTGTTCGCCGCCTGAAAGCGTGCCCGAGCGTTGCGACAGGCGTTCGCGCAGAACTGGGAAGAGGTCGAGCACGGCTTCGCGCGTCACGCGGCCCTTGCCCCGGGCCATCAGGCCGATCTCCAGATTTTCGGCAACCGTCAGCTCGGAGAAGAGCCGCCTGCCCTGCGGTACATAGGCGACACCTGCCTTGGGCACCTCGTGGGGGGCGAGCTTCGACAGGTCGGTCCCGTCCTTCATGATCGTCCCGCCGCGCACCGCGACCAGCCCCATGATCGCCTTGAGCGCAGTCGTTTTGCCGGCGCCGTTGCGCCCGAGCAGGCACAGAACCTCGCCCTTGGCCAGAGACAGGTCGAAGCCGCGCAACACCTGCACCTCGCCGTAATAGGCATCGACAGCGGAAAGCGTGAGCACGTCAGCCATCGCTGCCGGTCCCCAGATAGGCGTCCTGGACGGCCTTGTTGGCACGTATCTCTTCGGGCGAACCTTCGGCGAGAACGCGCCCGAAATTCATCACCGTTATCCTGCGCGCAAGATCCATCACCACCTGCATGTTGTGCTCGATCAGCAGCACGGTGGCATCGCTGGCGATCTCGCGAACCAGAGCGATGAAGCCTTCGACTTCGCCGTCGGAAAGTCCCTGCGTCGGCTCGTCCAGGATCAGCAGCTTCGGTTCCAGCGCCAGCCCCATCGCGATTTCGACGAGCCGCTGGTGACCGTAGGCAAGGTTGCCGGCAAGCGTACCGGCCCGGTCGATGAGGCCGACGCGCTCCAGCGCTTCGCCGACGCCCGCCTTCAACGCAGACGGCTTCGGCCGCCCGGCCGAAAGCAGCCGACGCTGCACCGACAGAGCGACATTGTCGAAGACCGTCAGTCGCGGAAAGATGCTGGTGATCTGGAACGTATAGGCGATACCGGCGCGCACGCGCCTGTGCGCCGGCAGCGCGGTGATGTCGCGTCCCTCGAACACGATTGCGCCGGAGCTTGGCGCGATACGCCCGCAGATCAGGCTCACGAACGTGGTCTTGCCGGCGCCGTTCGGCCCAATGATCGCCCGGATCTCGCCCTTGTCGAGCCTGAAGTCGACGCTCTCTACGGCCTTGAGCCCCCCGAAATGGCGCGTCAGAGCGCGTGTCTCGACAAGCGCCGTCATGGCAGCCAACCCAGCCAGCGCTCGCGGACCGAGCCGAGCAGGCCCTTGGGGAAGAACAGGACCAGCAGGATCAGCGTCACGCCGACGACGAGCAGATAGGCGGAAGTAACCCCCGAGCTGTAGTCGATGATGTAGAACATGAAGAGCGTGCCGAGCAGCGGCCCCAGCGTGGTTGCGGCGCCCCCAAGCAGCACCCATAGCAACGGCAGGATCGAGTACTGGATCGAGGCGAAGCCGGAACCGACATAGCCGAACAGTAGACCGTAAGCCGCACCTGCTGCCGCGCAGAAAACGCCGGACACAACCACCGCCGTTAGCTTGGCGCGGAACACGTCGTAGCCCAGCATGCGCATGCGTTCCTCGTTCTCGCGGATCGCCACCAGCGTGCGCCCGAACGGCGAGCGCACGAGCCACAGCATGGCAAGCAGCACGACGGCGAAAAGCGCCAGCGCCAGCATGTAGCGTGTCGACGGGTCGGAGAGATTGAGGCTCCACCCGCCGAATTCCACACTGCGCATTGCCTGTGAGAGAACCAGCCCCTCCTCGCCCCGTGTCCATGTGGTGAAGTAGAGCGTGCCCAGATAGAACACCTGCGCGAACATCATGGTGACGATCATGAAGGCGACGCCTGTGGTGCGCAGCGCCAGCACGCCGACGACGGCCGCGACGGCAATGCCAGCCATCAGACCGGTGCCGAAGGAGACGGGCACGCTCCAGCCAAGATGATAAAGTGGCAGCCCCGCCCCATAGAGCCCGGCGGCGAAGAACATCGCATGGCCAAGGCTGAGAAGGCCCGTGTAGCCGAAGAGCAGATTGTAGCCCATCGCGAAAACCGCCAGCACCAGCACGCGGGAAAACACGCCGCGATGATACTCCGGCAGCAGGAAGTTGGCGGCGAGCAGGATCGCGATCACGCCGAGGTGCAGCGCCCAGTCGCGCGTCGTGATCGTCATCGTGCCGGCACTCCGAACAGGCCCTGTGGCCGGAAGACGAGCACCATGGCAACGAGGCCTGTCGCCAGCATCTTGGCGAGCGTCGGCGAGAAGAACACGGAAATGATGCCGTCCGAAAGCCCGATCAGCAGCGCCGCGATGACGGTGCCACGCAGCGAACCGAGCCCACCGATGATGACGACGATGAAGGAAAGCAACAGCGGGTCGCGCCCCATCAGGTAGTGCGCCTGCTGGATCGGCACGATCAGCACGGCGGCAACCGCTGCGAGCATCGCGCCAAGCGCGAAGACGCCTGCATAGACACGGTCGACCGGGATGCCGAACGCCTGCGCCGTCTCCCGGTCGTATTGCGTGGCGCGCATCACCAGGCCGATCTTCGTCCGCGTCAGCACGAACCAGGCCGCGAGTATCAGCACGATCGCCGCGACGATCACGAACAGCTTGTAACCCGAATAGCCGAACCACGGGAGCTGGATACGGACGTTGAAGGGTGCCTGCACCGGCCGCGCATCCGCGCCGTAGAAGGTCAGCGCGAGCTGCTGGATGATGTAGAGCATGCCGATCGTCGCGACGATGGTCGCCTCGGGATCGTAGCCCAGCCTGCGCAGCACCAGCCGCTCGGACAGGAGCGCCGCGCCACCCACGACCAGTGGCGCGACGAACAGCGCGGCTACGAACCCCACCGACGGATGGCCGGCAAAGGCGGTCGACACCGCCCAGGCCAGCACCGCGCCGAGCATGAAGAACTCGCCATGCGCGACGTTGACAACGCGCATCACCCCGAACACCAGCGACAGGCCAAGTGCCGTCAGCGCCAGAACCGCCGCCGTGACGAGCCCCTCAAGCGAGGCGAGCAGGAAATAGGGTCCGAAGGCCATTCAGAGGTAACCGGCTGGCAAGGAAGGTTCTCCACGTTGCCCCCCTCTGGCCTGCCGGCCATCTCCCCCACGAGGGGGGAGATCAGCATTTGGCATGCCTCGCCCACAAGACAACGTTGGCAATTGGGCTTCCGGTGGAAGGGAGCCGATCTCCCCCCTTGTGGGGGAGATGGCCGGCAGGCCAGAGGGGGGCAACGTAGAACGCCACGCTGACATCACGACCGGCCGAGGATCAAAGCGGCTGCGTGGTGTAGTCGGCTTCCGGCTCGTAGCGACCGTCCTCGATGGAGGTGCGGTGCACGACGTTCAGCCGCCCGTTCTCCACGACGGAGATATTCTGGCTGCCGAAAACCTGATGGACCTTGCCGTCGAAGACCTTCGCGCCCTGCGGATGCTCGGCTCCTTCCGGAAACTCCGTCATCGCCTCGGTCGCCTCGACCAGCTTGGCACGGTCCTCGGGACCACGGTAGCCGGCAGCTTCCATCGCGGCCTTGATGATGTAGAGCGTCTCCCAGCAGCCGAACATGTGGGCCGCCGTGGACACGTCCTTGGCATCGTTTATCGAAGCGCCGTTCTCGTCGAGGCCGACAGCTTCGCGATAGGCTTTTTCATGCTCCGACGCGCCGTCCTGCAGATAGCGCGGCATGCCTTCCCAGAAATGGCTGCCCTCCAGGAATTCTAGGCCGGGGCTGTTGATGTCCACTGCCTCGAGGCTGTCGATGAAACCGAACAGCTTCGGACCGCTGCCGCCGTAGAACTCGCCGAGTTCCTTGACGAAGGTCAGCACGGCCGGCCCCACCATCACATGATAGATCACATCGGTGTCCGACGGGATCTGTGGCAGGTAGCGCGTGAACGAGGACTCGGTCGGCGGGATCGGGATCTGTGCGATCACCTCGCCGCCCTGCTCGGCGGCGGCCGGCCCGAAGAAGTCGCGATGGTCATGGCCGAACGCATAGTCCGGATAGATCATGGTGATCTTCTTGCCGACATTCGACGTGATCCAGGGCGCCACGGAGCGGCACTGCGCGCGCACATCGGTGATGCCGGGCTGGAGCACGTAGCGGTTCATCTTGCCGGAAGCGACGTGGTAGCCCTCGCTGACTACGTAATACGGCATCTTGAGTTCGCCGGCCGCCGGCGCGGAACCCACCACCACATGGCTGAACAGCGTGCCGTAGACGATGTCAGTCTTGTGCTGGTTGGCGAATTTCTCCACCACCTCGGCGCCGCGCGCCGCATCCGTGCCGTCATCCTCGGTGATGATCTCCACCGGGCGCCCGTTGATGCCGCCCGCATCGTTGATGCGCTTGATGGCGGCAGCGGTCGTCCGCTCGTACCAGCGCCCGTAAGCCGCGCCGATGCCGGTGCGATGCGCCTGGAAGCCGATCCTGATCGGCTCCGACGATTGCGACTGCGCATAGCGCACGAAGCCCGGCGCCGTGCCGAGCGCGGCGGCAGCACCGAGCCCTTTCAATGCGCCACGTCTGGAAATGCCGGTCGTGAGAAGGCTGGAAGGCTTGGTTCGATCGTTCATCTGGGTTCCCCTTGACGATAAGCCTGCTGGCGCAGCGTTCCGCCATTATCTGCTGCAGTTTCCGGTGCTGAAATTGCATGTGTACAAACTAAATCACCAATCCCTGGGACTGGCAACCGGACAATTCCGTTGCGGAAGGATGCGTATCTTGGACAAGGCTCACGCCCCGGTGGGGGACGACAACAACCATAGGCCGAAAACAGTGTAGGCCACCATCAATACGGCCAGCGGCGCCTGACTGTATGCCGCCGCCCTGGTACTTCCGTGAAGGCGAAACGCGATCGTGTGCGCGACAAGCACCGCCAGCACGTGGCCACCGATGATTGCGCCCGCCTGAAGGTTCCAGAGCATCCAGGCCCGCTCCGCCCCCATCAGCACGCCCGCCTGCACATGCAACCCGGCCGTCCCGAAGAGATCCACGCCATTCATCAGCGGGTCGGACAGTGCGGCCAGCGCATATTGCCCATTCACCACCAGCGCGGCGAGGTAGTGCGAAAAATGATAGGCCATTGAGATCGGGATGATCGACCAGACCAGCGCGCCGGCGGCTGGCAGCATGTTGCCCGCCGCGCTCGCCAGCCGCTCGCCGAGTCCGACCGCTGAGAAGAATCCCAATGCGAGCACGACAAAGGTCGCGACCAGCCCGAACGTACCGAGCCCCATCACGGCGCTGCGGCCGGGAAACTCGAGCGGATTGATGCCGAACAGCCCGAGCCAGAAGAAGGTGCGCATCAACCCGTCGAACGAGACCGAACCCAGCGCCAACAGCAAAAAGAGCGTCCCGCTTGGCGGCAACGGCTCTGCGTTCACCAGCTTCGCCCCCGGCAGGCAGAGCGCGACGCTGCGGCGGGCGTCGGCGGTCGGGCCAGCCTCCATCACACCGAGCCGCGCGATCATGCGCATGAAAACCGACAGGCACTCGCCCCTCCGCGACCATTGCTCGTGGCCGAAAACCAACATCGCGGCGAGGTTCGTCAGAAAATAGCCTATAAGTGCCACCGCCAGCCGTTCCGGGTCGTCCGGCGCCGGATAGATGAGCTCGAACCAGGCGAAGGCGAAGAAAAGAACGACCGCGGGCCAGTGACCTAGCCACACCGGCAACACGACGAAGCCATCTTTCCAGCCGCTGATCGCCGCCAGCAGACGCCAGGGCGCATACCAGGGGTCGATCCACCACCAGAAATTTCCAGTCACGCCCTGCACCAGAGTGAGCCCGACCCAGAAGACGGTCCACACCATCAGCGGCAGCGGGTTGGAAAGCGGGTCGCGGCTGCCGAGGAAGCCTGCGGCCACCAGCGCGCAGACAAGTAGCAGGCAGGCCGCACTGCCCCAAAGTCGTGGCCACACCGGCACGCTTCCAAGCGGCAGCCTTTGCCGCGCCAGCCGATCGAGCGCCGGCAGCGGCGCGACCACCAGCAGGATGAAGGTCAGGATGACGGCCGCGGCCCCGCCGACGAGATAATGCCCTGTCGGCAGCAGCAGCACGTGGCCCCGATCGGCCGCATGCGCGAACGCCTGATCGGGCATCAGCGCGAGTAAGGCGATCGTCCAACGAGCCCCGGCAAGGGCGCCTCGGGACCATCGCGCAAACCGCTCACTCGCCATTGCCGCTGCCCTTCCCCTCGTGCGAGCCCGATGCCGCCGGCGGAGACTAGGCGAGCGGAGGCTGGCCTTGCAATCACGCAGCTTGCTTATCATCCGCTGCAACGCTGCGGGACCGCGCTCCCGCGTTCATGTGAGGCGGAAGAAAACTTCGTCCAGTTTGCTCTTGTCGCACGCCGCGACAATCGCTATGTGTGCGCCCGCGCCGGCAACGGCCCACGCGCCCGCGGAGAGGTGGCAGAGTGGTTGAATGCACCGCACTCGAAATGCGGCATGGGTGCAAGCCCATCGGGGGTTCGAATCCCTCCCTCTCCGCCATCGATTTGCGCTATGATGTTGAAAATCATTTGCTCTTTGCGCTGATCGAGCGCCGATCCCCACTATTTTCCCCATTTCACTGGTTTGATGCCGCTTGAATTTGGTCTATCGATAGCAGACCGGACTCCGACCACCGGGACGGCTATAGGCGCTGTTGCCGCCGCAGCGACGGCCATTGCGCATCAGATCGTACGGGCAATCGCACCGACCGACATAGGCATCACGAATTGGAGCGCCGCCGCCGCTGCGGGCTGGAGCCGTACGCATAAGCGGGGCGATAGGAGCGCGGACTTGCTGCTTCGGGGGAACTGGTCGCGTCCGCCTCAGATAGTCTCCATGAACCCAGCCGCTTCGGCCAGCAGCATTGACCCTATGCCAGGGGCTTTGCGTTCCAACCGACCTGACGGGCTGCCCGGCTTCTAGAACGACAATGATGGGGGCGCTGGTGGTTGGCTCAGCCCTCAGGCGCACTCGCGCGGTCGTGTAAAGAACCTGCTCGGCTGCTTGAGGCAGAGAAGGCGGTGAAGGTCGCGCAATCGCATCCGGCACTTTCTGCTGAGGCGTAACGCGGATCGATGACGGAGCTGGGCTTGGCCGTGGGACCGAGGGCGCAAGTTTCTCAATTGCGCGCTGAGGCGTCACCGGAGCGCGTGATTCCTCGGTGCCTGAGTTCCACCATCCAAAAGCAATGGCTGCTGCAACCAGCCAGCCAAGCCGTGACCCGCCCTTTGCCACTGCTCCCCCTCCCCGGAACATTAGACGGCGTTTTGCCCCCTGCGTCGAGATGGTTCGTGCTCATCTATCTCCTCTCAGCAGCGCAAACAGCGCCACCGCCCCAAGAACTGCGATTTGAGCCAAGCGCTCGGCGACCTGCTTTCGCGATGCCTGCGCATCCGGTCCGGCCGATGCCAGCCAAATAGCGGCGGCTGCGAATAGCAGGGTCAGAGCGGACGTAGCGGAAACTGCAAAATCGAACGGCATCACGTGTCACCTCCAGTAGACTATCTGGAGCGCATCATGTGCCGAGGCTGATGGGGGTGGATAAGCAAGCGACCTATGGCGAGCGGTGTAAGACGAGCCGGCGCAGCTCGCGAGCGAGCCAGTTGCCTGAGAACGCCGGCCCGCCACAGCCTTGCGACTGCACAGCGACTTTCAACTTCGATAGCGTAGGAAGCAATCGGCGGCTGATTCTGTCCACGTCTACGCATGGGCAAGGTTAACGCGCTTTGGCTATTGCCTGCGCCAGTTCATTCCCGCCTCGATAGCGCTCAATAGCGCCAGGGCTTCCCCTGTCGGGTCTTTCACGTCGTGCATGTTGCCGTAATCAGCGGGGTTGGTTTGGAGCATGCACAGGAACGTTTCAACAAGCTCCTGTGCTGAGGCCGGATCGGATAGCCGGCTTGCGGCTGCTTCCACCAAGCGGCGCGCGTGGTCCACATCAATCGCCGCATCAGCGAGTAGCAGCGCCCGTAGCTGCACGATTGCTGCTCTCGCGTTTACCGACACGACGTTACCTCGCTCTGCCAACACGGGCATGTTGCAGCCTGTAACGTCGGTGACAAGGGATACTAAGGGTGCGCGTTCTCGTTGCCGCCCCATATGAAGCCGGGACCATCGTATTCGCCGTGATCGAACTCTAGATCTGTGCTGCCACCCGCGAGGTCGCAATCGCGCTCGTCGTCGACCTCGCGGTCATCAGTAGGTTCGCCGGGAAGGCAGCCGCGCCCGTGGCCAGTCCAACCTAGTTCAGGTTCCCCGTCCGGATGAAACCACGCTTCGATGGTTTCGATCCGTCGCACCTGATCGATTTCCTCGGTTGCTCCTAATTCGGCTTCGAGGTCATCGCGGCCGGCGCTCAGGTTGAGTTGGCTGCCCTCATCCTGCCAGCCAATTGAATATTCGCTATCCGCGCCCGTGAAGACATCGTCGTCGTGCGGCTCATCTACAATGTCGCCGCCATGTTCGTCCTCCAGTTCTAGGTCGGGGTCACCGTCTAGTGCGTCGAGAACCCGCAGCAGGCGCTCTATCGCAACCTCCAGAGCGTGGCGATCGATGGGCAAACCTCTGGCATCCGCCCGCGTGGCGTCGTTCGTCATGGTAATCTCCTGTTGAGTACCGGTTGATTGGTGGGCAGGTATCGCGCCGGCTACGAATCAGACTTGGGGGACTGCTACGCGGGTCAGCGCGTTGATAAGGGCATCAAAGGCGTCTGTTCCTTCACCGAATTTGCTAAACAGGCTCGGCAGGAGCATCTTGACCGCCTCGGCCTTGAGAGCCACGCCGGCTGTGGTGAATGCGGTCTGCTTGCAAAGAGCAGCGACGGCGCTGTCGCGCTTCTGGATCGCAGTCGCCACGTGCATTTTCACGCCTTCGACGCCTGACACGTTGCGCAGTCTAGCGGTTTCCGCCTCGTATTGGATTGCCAACTGAAGAGCCGTTTCGACCTTGCGGCGCGCTTCTTGAATCCAAGCGCGGTTACGAGCGAGAGCGCGGGGTGTCCTGCCGGTAGGCTTAAGGGCGCGAAAAGAATTGAAGCGCTCCTGAAGGTCGATCGCAGTGTCGAGATGAAAACAGGTTTTTTCGTTTGTCTGCCGGAAGCGATTCGACAGCCTCTTTGTCAATGGTGCCGTCTCACGGGGGAGCGGTCGACCTGCAAGATCGGTTTCGAGAACCGCATCTCCCCGCAAATACGGTGATGCATTGGCAGCGCCAAGGATTTCCTCCGGCGCGAGCGGCCAAAGGTGACGGTATTCGTCCACCAGCCATTCAAGCGCATCCTTTGCGGCCTGCAACTCGGCATCCGCCGCCAAAACCGCCTCATGCGCTGCCAGTAGCTTCGGGTTCTCGGTAGGGGCTGCAACGGTGCCCTGGCCCATAGGTGCGGCGACAGCAGCGACGGCAACCGGCGCGGCGGCTGCCGTACCGACCGCACCAGCGGCGGCGGTGTTTCGTAGGAAATGGCGGCGAGTGACGGTCTGCATGACTTCCTCCTATGCAGCGAGCGCGGCCAGCTCGGCGTTGAGCCGTACGCGCGTGGG
Organism: Aquamicrobium sp.; assembly: GCA_019739225.1. Taxonomy (GTDB): domain Bacteria; phylum Pseudomonadota; class Alphaproteobacteria; order Rhizobiales; family Rhizobiaceae; genus Aerobium. The sequence goes on along the minus strand of JAHHDT010000006.1, from coordinate 762,208 downwards.
TTCGGTGTTGATGTGGAAGGACTTGAACTTGAGGGCGTCGATCTCGGCGCGGATGGCATCGGCGCGGCGTTCGGTCTCGCTCATTGAGGCGCGCTTGGCGTCCGCCCATGCGCAGCGCAGCTTCCAAGCGAACTCTACGCGGTCGAATGCGCGGGGGCCGTGAATGCTCTCGCGCACTGCATGCCAGCGGCGGTAGTTCTCCCAAGCGGCTCGCATGATGGTCTGTCGGTCATACATAACGCCGATCCAATGCCTAACGATTAACGTTAAGATGAACCTAAATCGTTGCATATAGCCTTGTCAAACGATTTTCGTTATGGTGACCTAAAAAGGAGATACAGATTGCTTACACCATCACAATGCAGGGCGGCGCGCGGCTTGGTCGATTTCTCGCAACAGCAATTGGCAGACGCGGCCAAGGTCGGGCTATCCACGGTGCGGAATTTCGAGGCTGGTAGGAGCGTCCCGGTTCACAACAACCTCGCGGCAATCGTCGCAGCCTTGGAAGCGGTGGGGGTCGCTTTCATCCCTGAGAACGGCGGCGGCGCGGGCGTGCGTCTAGCTCGCCGCAGTTGATCAGAACCGGAATCGGGGACGCGTCCGCAAGACCTCAATGCCAGCAATGATGATTGAGCCGCGACGCCGCTGCGCGACTCAGCCTGCCGCCTGCCGAAATCACGAATCCTATATCCCCATCAATCCTCGTGAGGTCGGTGGAATGCGAGAATTACGTAAGGGCAGCACTAGCTAACAGTTGAGTAGATTTTCATGCTCCGCGCGCGGTGGGCGCCCCCAGGTCAGCGGAGGAATTGACCATGCATGGAATGATAGGCCGCGAAAGCAGTCCGCCACGCCCCATCGTAAGGCGTCACAGCGATTGGACGCTCAAAGAACACGAGGTAGTCGTCTCGTTCTGGCCGGATATCGAGGAAATTGAGAAGCGCCTGCCGCACCGCACCAAGGCCGCAATTCGCGGCTTCGCGGGCAAGTGCAATCTGCGAAAGCAAATACACTCGTGGACTGATGAACAGCACAGCATTCTGCGGCAGCGGGTTCGGCATGGTGTTCCAACGGCCGAAATTGCGAAGGAGCTGGGGCTAACGAGGCTCCAGGTTGTTAATCGAATGCAGTATTCCCGGCTCACCTATCCACGCCGGCCGCCGAACCCAACAGGCAACGAACTCATCGATTCGATCCGCAAGCGCGCGTTCGAGTGCAACGTCTCGATGAAGGAACTAGATGAGGCGTGCAAGTCGGGCGCGCAGTTCAGACGATACTCGGCAAGTCGCCGCATTCACATCAAGCATGTCGTTCAGGCAACAAAGGTCCTCGACGGGGATCTAGTAATTCGCTGGAGCGACCAATGATTCCGACGCGGGCCGAGATAGAGGCTGAGGTCGAGCGCCTCATTGCGATGTTGGACGAAATGGACGGCGATCCAGATTTCGAGTCCGAGCCGGCCGAAGAACAGCATGACACCGAGTCCGATTTAACGTGGAACAGCGGCGTCGCACCGAACTGGTTTGTTGTTGCCGAAACCGCCCGCCGTAAATCGAAAGGCAGGCGCTAGAAACGCAACAAGGCCAAGGCAGCGGGCGGTTGCCCCACGGACACCGCCCGTCGTCCTGAACCCCTCATACCTAGTCGGCTAGACTCTCACGGGTTTACGCGCGATGGTTCGCTCGGGTTGGGAGGGTACACATGAAATATCTAAGCTTGGCGGCTCTTGTCGTTCTTGCCGGTTGTGCCGGCACGAACGCAATTCGAACGTCTCAAGACACGGTAATCATTCAGGCGAGCGCAGCTCCGGTGTGCGGAAGCATAGGGGCAGCCAAGGTTGCCCAACGGCAAGCGGCAATCGAAACCATCAAGGCGGGGTTCGACCGCTACGTCATCGTAGACGCTGCATCGGCCAACAACGTGAGGGCAAGCCAGATGCCTGGCACCTATCACACTACCGGCCAATACGGCGGCGGATGGATGAGCGCCCAGACAACCTATACGCCCGGTCCAGTCATCTATTCCGGCAGCCATGACCAATCATTTGCGGTGAAAATGTTCCGCGAAGGTGAGCCGTACGCCGCTCAGGCAATCTCGGCTCGGGAGACCTTGGGGCCGAAATGGCAGGAAGCGATAAAGGGCGGATCGCTGACCACATGCACGTAGGTCGGGAGGGGAATATGAAGGTCACACTATCGGCTGCGATGGCCGTCCTGCTGGCGCTTACTTGCACGACGGCTGCCCACGGCGGAGGATGCCGCAAGAGTTCGCCAGCAGGCCAACGCTGCCATGCAGACAACAGCAACGGCGGCCGGGTTCATTGTCACTGATCCATTCCCACAGGGCACTCGTATTGCGTTCTGGCGTGTTTTGTCAGCCGCTTCATGGCGAGTGAACCGGAGTGCGTTACATGGAGAATGTCTGCAGGATGATCGAAGAACTGCGCCGCTACATCGGCGACCAGGACAACTTGCGAACCGAATTAGAGGAGGTTGACGCTCTTCTGAGCGTTGCGCTCGAAGAAGTTCGGCGGAAGCTGGCAGCCGAGACTGCGCGTGGCGAGAAAAGCTAGCAATTCGAGTGCTGGGCATCCCGCGTACAAGGGCGCTTGTGCTCTGCCAAACCACGTCTGCGCCTTCGTTGCTGATGCTCAACGGCAGCGCGCTCGATCAGTTCAATCAGCCATTCGCGCATTCCGTCCTCCGGAGCGCTTGCAGCTTGATTGATGGCAGTGTGCAGGGCCTTCGCGACCAACACGTCGGCTTGCTTGACATTGCCGCACCAAAGGTAGGCCTCCCAACGAAGTTCGGGAAGCAGCACAACAATATCCGACTTGAAACCAGCCTTCATCTTGGGCACCGGCTTTGCTGGCGCTACGTATCCGGCCGCTCCTCGTGGTGAGCTTCCTCTGAGTTCTTCAGCGACTTGTCGGGCTGCCGGTTGTCCCACTTTTGCAGCAGAGCCTCTGCGCGGGCTTCGCGATCTGCGGCGCTCTCGTTAATAGCCGCGCTGCGATGGAACTCCTCGGAAATTTTCGCAAGTTCGTTAGGCGTGTAGATGCCGCGTCTGTCAAATTTGGCGAGAGCCATGGCCGCCTCCTGGCAGTTGGGGCGAAAGCATGATGGTCGCAAACAGCCGCCGGCGCCCTTACAATCTGGCCGACGATGACCCAGTGTCTCACACTCAGCAGTTGGTACCGAATCACATACCTTAACAGTTCGTGAACGGACGTCCCCCGCTCGTCTCAGTCCTCATTTGGCTGCGCGACGCATTGGGCGGACACACCGTCATAGATCCGCTTCACGTTAGACAGCAGCGTTGCGCGGCCTTTCGGGTCGTTAGCAAGGAATGCATTCGCCACGCCTATCAGGGCATCAACGTCCTTCTGCCTGAGCGAACTAAGAGCGTTTGCGAGGACCGCCCCTAGATACGCCGTCTCGAAATCAATGTCGGGCTTTGGTCGATTAGTGGCCATGCTTGTTTCTCCACCTTACTGCCGCATTGTATCGGCCGAGCCTACGGAGAAGTGTGAGAGAATGCAGTCCCGGAATTCCGGTAGGAGCAATCGCTGAGGGCGAGTGCTATTCTTCTCGCCACCGCACCCGCCGAACCCACCACACGCCGTCCAAGCGGCGCAGTCGCAGGTTCTGACGTTCTTCAGCGGTAGGGGTAGTCACATCGACGGCAAGCAACGCCTTGCAGCGCCCGCAGCGCATCTGCCGCTCAAGATTCCGCGCCGGAATATTCCCGTAAAGAGTGATGAGGTCTTTGGGATGATACCAGCGCACCGGGGAGCATCCACCACAGCGCGCCTTTACCAGCGAACCGTTATCGACGGCTTCACTCAGCATATAAGGCTGCACTCCACGTTTCGATCGATACTGCTCAGGCATTGGTACGAAATAGGAAAAAATGCCTTGGAAGGTCAAGCGGTACCGCCCTTACGCATAAATAGACCGTCAGCCCCGGCAGACCGCACTGCATCCGTTGCCACTGGCGGCTGCGGATGTAAATTCATACTGGACGACAGCGGAGGGGGATATGCATCTAGTCAAGCACCTGAGAACCGGCCGCGTACAGGACGCCGAAGACGGGGAACTTCTGGCGCTCTCGTATGGCAACGGCAAGATTGTCTATTGTGTCGTCGCCAAGCAAGTCGCGCCCGATAACGTCCTGCTTGTCACTTTCAACGACGATGCGGGGAGCGGACCCAAATTCCAGCAGTATCATCGAGGAAACGAATGCGTCCTGCTCGGCAAGGATTGGGCGTTCGAGATTGTGGCACCTACCGACGCATTCGCTGACAGCGACAAGGCTAACGACATCGGTAGCATTTGTCTGGAAGGCGACCGGGCGACAATGCGTGTCGGCGGAGGTCGGTCCAGCTTCATGATAAATGCCGGGTATGTTGATGTGTCGGATTTCAGCGTTTGCCAGCCGGTCCGCTCGTGGATCGTGATACGCAGATGGCGCGTCTGGAGAAATATCGAGGACATCAACGATCCACTTAAGCGACCGTTGTTCGAATACGCTGGCTAGAAAGATGCGGGGACGCGCTCGGCTAAGATGATCCATCGCGAATCGGGATGCATGTCACTCCGAGATGACACGCCCGGTCTGTTTCAATGAGAGATGAGTAGAAGTTACAATGGCAACGGAACTCGAAAAGTGGGCGAGAAACGAGCGCCAGGCTCTTCGCGAAGAACTGCATTGGTACGAAGCGGGCGCGAAGCTAGTTTCGCCAAGCGGCGACGATATCACCGGCGCTCAGGTGAGTCGCCTCAAAGCTCGGCTCGAACATGTAATCAAAATGCTAGCGGACGATAATCCATCGAAGGGGGAGGCAAGTAGGTGACAGGGGAGCCATCCAAAATCGTGGTGCAGATCGAGCAACGCGGTGAATACTGGTACGTAGTCGTTTTGAACGCCGATGGTCAGGAGCGACAAGAACGTCCATTCAGAAGCCAGGCCGAGGCACACGCATTCTGGTTGCAGGAGATTGCCCGGACTAAGAACCAGTAAGCGGGACTAACCGGATCAGCTGGAGCTCGCCGCTACTGCTATCGGTATTCAATCCCAAGCTTTTAGCCCCTTGCAGCGCGGCTCCCTCATCGTCGTCCGAGACGCACAGCCTCACCAACTTTGGCACTCTCGCGGCCGGCTGGGCACGTTCCAGCTTCTCTAGTCTGCGGCCAAGGTCCACCATCTCAAGCTCCTCCGCTCACGCTCAGGATGCGCGGCTCGATCTGGCTTGACGGCCTGCCCTCTGGCGTCACGATAAGCCGGGTGATGACGATGTCGCGCCCCTCTGGCGATGCTGCATAACCGCTCTGCCTCAGCAGTGCATTGGCATCCCCATCCCAGCCAGCAGGAGCCACGACGCGGACCACACGCGAGACAATGCCCTGTGAACCGCGCGTCATGTCCTCCAGCCTGCGCAATCGCGATTCCAGAACGTTACGCATGGGCCTCTGCCTCCTGTTTGATGCTGGCCAGCAGCACCGCCAATGCGTGCGGCTCCAGCAGTGCGGGCTTGCGAGTGGTTTCGCGCTGTAGGCGGGCAAGCTGAGACTGCGAAAGGTCAGCAGCGGCCATCACGGACCTGTCCAGTTCATCAATCCGCGCGGTCAGCTCATCGTCGCTGAGATGGCCGAACGCATCGGTACATCTGCCTCGGTTCCGCTCCAGCTTCGACAAGCGGGCTACCAGGTTCATAGCGCGGCCCTCGCCTCAAGTGCTGCAATCCTGCTCGCTAGCTGTTCGGTCTCGATAGCCTTGCGCCGCGCGTCCAGTAGCCCAACGATGACGGCTCCCTCGTCAGGCGAGATGATGCCCTCCGCAACCTGTGCCGTGACCTCGCCAATCGCGCCGGGGATGTCCTCCGCCTTCGAAACCTCGGGCAGATCGAACTCAAAGCGCGTTCCCTTTCGGGGCGGCCACACCCGATCAAGGATGATCCGCGCGGCCTGTGCGTCCCCTTCCTTGGCCTTTTCCATGATTGCCTTGACGATGTCCTGCACCTCGCCCTCCCCAAGCGCGTCCAGAGCGACAAGTGCCTTGGAGCGCGAACCGGCACGCCTGCCGCGTGGGTTGCCTGACTGCCCCGGCTGAAAGCGCGTTTCCTTCGGCGGTTCGGATTGCTTGTCCGTCATGCTGAGCCCGTCTCGATGATGATGAAAGCCTGTTCCTTGCCCTGCTCTGGCAGGGGATGATGCAGAGCGCGGCCATTGACTGCGACATCATCCATGATGTGCTGCCACACGGCGCTGATGACGCTTTTGACGGTAGGGCTGTCCATGCACTCGGCAGCGAAAGACGAAGCCGTTGCGCCCTCACGGCCGATCCGCTTGGCGGCAGCGGTAGCGTTCACATCAACGAAATACTCTCTGACGAATGCAAGCTGGTCCTTGCTAAGCATCAGTCCACTACCTCTCTGTCGTTGATCGGCGTAAGGAGCACCACGGCTGAGAGGGTGAGCCGGTCCAGCTTGGGGCCTTTGCCTTCCGGCTCTCGGCAATCGATGACCGCGCTGTCCTTCCATGCCATCGCGTGCTGAATGCCCAGCACTCGCAAATGAGCATCGGGGGCTGTCACCACGGCTGTTCGCGACGGCAGCAGGGTCTTGAGAGCATCGGAGGTAGGCAGGCGTAGCGAGGGGTTACCTGTGGCCTCTGTAGACAGGCATAGGACGGCATTGAAGCCTAGCGACAGAAGCGGCACCGGGACCCCCAGGAGATTGACACCGCCCACCGGAGGCAATGAGGGATACCCATCGCCATTGCACGGCACGCCAAACGCCTCTGCGACTTCCTCATAGGTGCGATCGGTCGCGGTAGCAAAAGCCGCAATCATGCAGTCGTCGTGGGTGCGCTGGGGGACGTAGGTGCCCATCACTGACGCCCTCCGAGAATATCGAGGCTCTGAACGGTCAGGTTCTCGACCGCAAACAGAGCCTTTGTGAGCATGTCCTGCCCGATGGCGTGATAGAGGTCGGCGTTGTCCTCATTCCTTTGCTGACGGTACACGGCCGCCATCTCGTGACACCCGTGCGCATAGATGATGAGGTTGGACAGTTCGGCTTCCGTGCTTGCGCCACCGCCGTAGACCTGCGCAATGGCACCTGTGACGGCGTCCAGTTCTTCCGGGTTCGTCGGATCAAGAACGGCATCCGTCAGGCGCGCGCTGACAGCTTCCATCACGTCAAGAATGGTCGGGATAGAGCTGCCGGGGGTGTTTGCTTCCGCTTTCATCGGTTTCCGCCTATATTCTCTGTACAGCACCCGAACGGACGGCTTCGCCCATGGACCAGAGACCGCATGAGACTGAGCAAGCCCCGAAAGCGGCGAAGCCCAAGGCCACAGCGATTTCCATCATCACGACGGCTGTAATCCTCGGAATCGGGCTCTCCTTTTCGCGCGGCGACTTCGCAGACATACCGGCCTACGACGTACCCGTTATTGTCGCCATGGCTCTCATCGGCGGCGGTCTCTATTTCGGTGCTGTTCATTTGCTCCTGAAGGGCTGGGACAGGGTGTGGGCTTCGCTCAAGGCTCGGGTCACCGGGCGGGCGTGACAGTCAGCTCAAGCGGCTGACGGGGCGACGAACCGACTGCAAGGCTCTGGATAATCTCGCGCGCTTTCGCAGCCGTAAGGTCTCCCCTGCGCTGCGCAGCCTGGACGGTCTTGATGACCCGCGTCATGGCCTTTGGATCGCGCGAGGTGAGCAGCTCGCCAAGTTCGCTCAGGTTCTTCTCGTTCCATGCCGTCCGAACGCCACCAGTGAGGCGGTCACCAAGGCGAGCGAGGGAGTCACCCACATTGAGGTTGAGGGCAGACCGAAGCATTCCGCGCTCATCACTGCCACGGATACCCAAATCCTTCTGCGCCATCTGACGGCCGGCCGTTACAGATTGCCCGGTGATTTCCTGATTGGTGGCCGCGAACGTCGCTTCGGCGTGCAAGGATTGCAGCAGACGCGAGGCCTGTTCATCCCCCAGGATGATGCCCAGCTTTTCCTTGTTCCAGCCCGCATCGAATAGCTGACGGGCCTTCAGCGCATCATTGCGAGCCGTGCCCATGGTCTTTGCGATTTCGGCACGTGCGCCCTGCACAAAGGCGTCCTTCTCCGCATCGCCCATCTTCATCATCTGCGTGCGAAGCTGGCTCGGGGTCAGATTGCGGGAAAAGACCTTCTGGCCTTCCTCCAGCGAATCCAGAACCGAAGCAGGACCGGAGAACGCAGCCCGCGCCTGCTTGTATTCCGGCACAGCGTCATCCACAAAGCCGATAAGCTTCTTGCGGAGCTGGTCGAAGATGCGGGCCTCATTGTTGTTCCCGGCCCGCTGCGCGGTGGAATACATGTCATCAAGCGCGCGCTTGGTCATGTCCAGTTCGTAGACGCTAGGCGTTCTGGTAATCGTTACGGCACCGTCATCAGCGACGTTGGCAAACCAGCCACGCGTTGCAGCACTGAACGTCTCATCATCGGCTGCTAGACGACGTGCTGACTGCATGGCGCGACCGACCGAAGGACGCTTCAACAGGTCTTCCAGCTCCTGCGTGAATGGCACGGGCTTGGAATAGGCTGCGTTATAGAGCGGCTTTGCAGCAGCCGAACGCTGGGCAATGATATCGTCGGCAAGGGCAACGGTATCCACCGGAGCGCCAAGGGCATCGTCCAGAGCACCGGCAATACGCGAGCCGGCGCGAGCCTGACGACCCGTCACCGCAGAGCGAACCACCTCTTGCCCGCGTCCCGGAGTAGTGGCGATTGCGCCGGCCTGCCCCCTGAGGTTGGGGCCAAGGTCCATTGGCATTGCGTCGGGACCAAGAGCCGAAAGGCGCGCGCCCATATCATCGATCGCATCGGCACCGGCCGCGCGTCCAAGATGGCCCTGAGCCGGCGTGACACCCGCAGCCTTGCGATAAGCCCACCGCCCTAGACCGCCAACCGCATCGCTGAGCGCGGGCGCGAGGGCCCCGATAGCACCGCCCGTAACTGCGCCAGGGATGATTGCATCGGCACCATGGCGCACGCCGGCATCCGCGCCGCCGATAGCTGCACCGGATGCACCGCCAGCCAGCGCACGCATGGCTAGAGGGCCGGCATTGGCACCAAACAGACCCGGCGCGGCGGCGACGGCCGGCAATGTGCCCGCGATACCCCCCGCCAAGCTTGCCGCTGTGTTGACATACGGATGCTGTGCAGCGGCCTCATCGACCATCTGCCCCATTTCCGCGCGAACTTCCTCCTGTGGCCGGCCCGTGAGTGTCGCGCCGGCGAAAGCTGCCGCGTTCTCGACACCGGATTGCAGGTAGGGGCCGGCAACCGGGATGCCTTCCACAAAGCCCGAAAGCGCGGACTGGAGAGCCGGCGCAGAGGATCTAGCAGGCTGGCGCTCGACCAGCCCGGTTTCGGGGTCGTAGCCTTCGACGCCAGGAGGAATGAACTTCGGCACACCGGCATGACCTTGTGCCGCCTGTTCACCGACAATCGGTGCTGCGTCCCACCAGTTCTGCGGCTGGCTGACGACGGGTACGGATTCCCACCAGTTGGCCATCAGGGTTTCCTCCGAACCGTGCCGTCAGGGGCAATGAATTGCGTTCCGCTCGGAAGCCGCTTGTAATCCTCCACGTCCATAATCTGGCGCGGGGCGTCATTAGTCGCGGTCTCGAAAAGCGGGTTCGCATTTGCGTAGTCGCGGAGATACGAGTTGAACCCGGCATCAAGCCGGCCATTCTGCTGCACGTACTCGTCAGCAATGCGGGCGATTTCAATCTTGCGCTGTTCCATCAGGCGATAGGCTTGCAGCATGCGCTTATTGCCTTCAGGCGAGCGATCGATGCCGATCTGTGAATCCTTCAGGAACTTGATGTCACGGTCGGACAGTGCGCCGGGCATACCCATGCCGCCGTCAGGCGAACGCATCATCAGGGCCATGCGGTTTTGAACCGAACGGATCAACTCGCCACCGGCCAGCTTTGCCGGGTCGGTATCAAGCCCCATGGCTGCACCCAACTGGCGAAGGGTCAATTCAGTCTCAGCCCCGAAACCGGTACGCACCCCGCTGTCAAACGCCTGTTCAGCGAGGTCGTACATGCCAAGCATCTGCTGCGAGTTCATCGCGCCTGCGGTTATGTCGTCGTAGCGCTTCGCCCATAGCTTGGCGCTTTCCGTGTCCCATGCCTTCTCTGCCGCCATGTTGTTGTTGATGGTGGTCGCGCCGGCCTGCTTCATCTCCATTTGCCATGTGCGGAAATCGCCTTCGTAGCCTTCGCGCTTGGCCTGCTGATATTCGCGAATGTCGTTGGTCTTCTCGGCATTGGAGCGTTCGAAATCGAACTTGCGTTCATCGAGACCGAGGCGGCTGGATTCGTATGGTGACATGCGCGGATTACGAAGGTTTTCCACCTCAAGCTGGGTCTTCTCGAACTCCAGTTGATTGCGGGGGTCGCGCGCATCGACGTACTGCTTGAGATAGTGCTGCAACAGCGGCGGGTTGGCAGCGAGGCCGCGCGCCGTACCCTCGTCCAAGCCCTGCTGCTGGAGCCAGTTGACCGTCTGATTGACCTTTTGGCGCTTACCGCCGCTCAGCCAATCCGAGATGCCGGACAGGAAACCACCGCCACCCTGAGGTTGCCCGCCGCGAGGCTGATTGCCCGGCTCGAAACCTGGATGCGCCTCGTTGCTCATTGAGGTCGTGCGAGGACGCAGGGCCGAGCCTGACTGTTCGAATGCTGGCGGCATGTCGCCGGACTGCTGCGGCATCTGCTGCTGATTGAATATCGCATCGGTGCCATAGAGCCGCGCGACAAGCTCAGCCTGCGAACCAAGACCGGCAGCAGCCAGCCTTTCCGGGTCCATCATCGAAGGGGGGATGTAGGGAAGCATTAGCGGCCTCTCATGTTGGCGAGGATGCGCAGGAGCTGTTGCCCATCCGGACTGGGACCGCCGGGGAACGGGGCGGGCTGAAGCGGGCGCATCTGGTTATCGCGCTCCATGCTGTTTGCAGCGTTCACGATGGCGTCACGCTGATCGACGTTGAGCTGGAACGGATTGAACCCGTCCATCGGTGGCGCGGGCGGGAAGTAGTTGGTCGGATTGGTCTGGCTCGAAATGCTGCCGCCTAGCTTGCCGGGAGAGAACATCACGCAGCCCTCTTACGGATGGCCGCAAGCGCCGCGCTACGGTCGATAACGGCAAAACCCGATCCACCCGCTACCGGCTCGACGCCCGGAAGGCTGCCACGACGAGCCTCAGCCAGGACATGGCGCATAGGCAGGCAATCACGGTGATGAAGCCGCACGAGCTGGCGTAGGCTGATGCGCGGGGCATAGACGGCCATGACTACACCGCCACCCGCTGCGCCGCCTCGGTCGCCGTCTGGCGAAGGAAGTCGGAAAGAGTCAGGCCACGCTTGCGGGCAACCTCGGCTAGACGGCGCTTTTCGTCCCGCGCCACCCTCACTCGAAGCATGCCATCCATTGGTTCGGAAAATCGCATCTCTGTCTCCAAATCATTGAAGACACGATACCACCGTTCGCTCGCATGGAGTAACAGAAAGTCATTTTATCTCAATTACTTACATACCGTCCGGTATCGTCCTATTGCGTTTCCCGTTGTGCCGCTACGTCCGCACAGGGGGGCTGCTTTCCACAACTTCACGTGTTTGTGATTACTGGGAGTGGAAATGGCCATCGAGATTTCAGCCCCAGGCGGAGGCCGCCACACTTGTTGGATGCTGAGATTCCCGCTTAGATCGCGGCAACGGTGAGTTAGGGAGGGGGCGTTTGGGGCGGGACGACGAAATACTGCTCGATTTGGAAACGATTGCGACTTCGCCGAAAAGCCCGGTAAGCGTTGGCGAATGGATCACGGAACATAAAGGGAATGCTGAGTACATCTCCCTGAGCCTGCCATTGGCAATCGATGGTGCGCAGATTGGTGGCTCTCGCCTTTTGCTGCGTGGCCCGAGGTCGACACCCGCATCGCGGCCCTTCTATGGCCTTGTTGCCTTGCTATTTGCATCTATCCGTGGGGCAACGTTCCACCTCGGCAGAATTGAATTTGACCCCGAGAACCCTATCAAGCCGCATCGCAACCCGTTAAACCCGCACGGCGCGCCACCTGTGGTTCGAGGACGGCAAATCCACCGATTTGGGCCGAATAGATATCTCGGCCTGGATGCGTTTCGACCCGAAGGGCGCCTCCCGCTCGCATTCCCTATCGAGCAAGAGTTTGTTAGATTCGAAGAAGTTATGGTGCTTGTTCGGGATGAGTTTGTAATTCCTGAATTCTGGGTGGAGGAGCCGGTATGGTCGCGACAGCTGGTTTGAACCGAGACATGTCAATGCAAGCACTTGTCGACGAAGTCGCCAAAGAACTGGTGGTTACTGGCGTCGATCAAGGCGAAGGGCTTATTGCGCTTCCCCAAACGTATCCGGGCGGCGCGTCCGTTGTCGTGCGCGTTCGAGGCCATGACGATGAGTTTTATGTAAGCGACCAAGGGAACGGCTATATGGAAGCTGAACACCTCGGTGGAACGACTGTTTTTGCTCGCCTAGCCCCTCAAATTGCTCAGTTCCACGGCGTCGAATATGACGGCAGCTGCTTTTTCACGACCCGCGTTACTCGCGAATGGCTGGCAAATGCCGTTCTGTTCGTCGGGTCCGCTAGCCGCAAAACGGTGGAGCAAACCGCACAGAAACTTGGCGAGGAACGCGACCATGACCTAACGGAAGTGTTCCGGGCCACGGTACGGGAGTTTTTCGGAGGTCAGGCGCAGTTCGACTACGAAATGCGCGGGCGGTCGCTAAAAAAGTGGCGCTTCGACGTGGCCATTATGCGCGAAAGGACCCCCCGTCTTATCGAGCTGGTATCGCCGAGCCACGTTTCGATAAATTCCACTTTCGTCAAATTCACGGATATCGCCCGCCTCGATGACCCTGTGCGGCGAACCGTTATGCTCACCAACTCTGAGCGTACTAGCCAAGCAGACAAGGTGTTGCTCAGTGAGGCTGCGGACGTGGTCGTACCTTTTGGCAGAACACGAGAGGCATTTGACAAGGCGGCGTGATCTGATTGACGCTTCCACATCGGTGAGCTTTCGCCAACTCTCGGTTGCCGTAACCAATCAGATCCAGCCTTCTTACCGCCCTAGACAGATTCCTCGCTGACAAGGGGCCAGTTCTCGGAAAAAGCGCTAACGCTGACGCTTGGCTCCCTCTCATAAGCCCATTGACATTTCCACCGCGAACGACCCTCGCGAGTGCGCACGGGGGTCTAGGTCTCTGGTCTGTGTTTGGGTCTCGGTATTTCGATACGGTTTCCAGAGCGAAAAACTAGGTATCGAAACGGTATGCAAACGGTTTGGATAGGGTTGTGTCGGGCACATCAGCCACCCCCTTTCATGTGACGGGTGTTCAGTAGATAGCTGCTCGCACCCACTGGCTGGAGTGTCCCGTATCCCCGGGGAGACTTGGCCGCCTCCTTCTGAGCGGCTTCGATCTGTCGCCGTGTCTCGTCCTCTTCCTTGCGCTTTTGGTATGCCTGCCAAGCCTCGGAGAGTGCTTCCTCGGCCTTCTCACGCAGGCGGTCGGATTCGACTTCGGACACCAGCTTTGACGTTCCCTTGTAGTGGTTCGGATTCATCGGCGGGTTGTGGCGAAACCAGCGCTCTATGAGAATTTCTGCGGTGTCCGGATCGTGGTCAATCAATTCACCGGCCAACAACTCGTCTCGCGCCGCTGTGTAGACTTCAGCCTCGCAATCTAGATCGGCGCACGCGTACAGGTCCGGCAATGGATAGCATCCGGCCGAATTCACATGGCTATTCGTGATGAAGTAGAGATACACCTGTTTCGACATTTGCCCCGAAAGGCGGCGGAATCTCCCCGACCGCCATACGGCCGGGGAAACCTTGCTGAACTCGCGCGCGCTCATCAGGCAGCCCTTGCGTCTTCCTCGATAACGGAGACCTGAGAGCGCAGCACGTACCGGGCATGAGTGCCGGGGAACGGTCCTGTGTGCGCCTCATGGATCGTTTCGATAACGAAACCATGCTTGCGCAGCTTGAGAACGTAGGCGCTCCAGCGGGGGCCGGGGTGCGTAATGGGAGTGCAGCCCGCCTTGCCGGCTTTGATGAGTTCCTGAAGCGCCCAAGCATCCCGGCCCTTCACGGTGACGGTAGCACCGTCCGGCTCGATCTTGGCAATGATGGTGAGGGTAGTGTTGCGCATGGTGCTATTCCTTGTGCTCGGACGCGCGCAGGCGGTTCGCCTCGCGGATCGCGTCGATTGCCTGCACAGCGGTGAGACCGAACTGGCGGCGGATTGTCGGGACGATAGGGTTGGCGCGGCGGTCGCCGTGGCTGAGAAGCCAGTGCGCCGCCTGGAGCGTTTGCGGGGTCATGCTCGCGCCTCCCCGAAATGCCAATTCGGCCGTGAGACGAGCCAAAGGCCATGACAGCGGGAACCGCTCGCGAAGGCGAAGCGCTTGAAGCTGCCGGGGGTTTGGGCTAGGGTCCTGAGGTTCGAATTTGCTGGCGAGCATTTCGATTTTCTGGAGGCCGGTCGTCTTGCACACGACCGGCTTTCGTACTTTCTGCATCACGTCAGCCCTCCCGCGCAGTGGGGAGGCTCTCGACGTAGCGGCGCAAGTCGTCGGCCATGATGATGGTGCGCCTGCCAGCCTTGCGAGCCGTCAGCTTGCCGTCGCTCATGGCGATATAGAGGTGCGAACGCGTCAGTCCGCTCGCCTCGACCGCCTGCCGAATATTCAAAGAGATAGTCATATTCGCATCGTCCTTTCCTTGGTTCGGAACGTCCCGTTGAGGTTGTTCCGTCCTGTTGACGATGCGAATATGAAGACGGTCAGGGCCTCAGAATATCATTGAGAATTCAGTCAGATTTTTTTTGATGCTTTGGCTTCCCGACACGCCTCCTTGCGGCCGAAACTTTGTTCTGCATTCTTCGCAACTCTGCGAGAAACAGGCTGCTGTTGGGGTCGGGTTTGCGCCCAGCTTGACGCTCCTTTTCTGAAATAAATTCGATCAAGACCTTCCGATCCGACAAGCAACGTCCCGCAGCAACCGTCTCCAGCAGTTCCAAGATGTCGGTGTCGTCCGACTGGAAAAGCCTGTTAATTACCTTAGACGGCCGGCCAGCACTTCGCTTAGTTTCGGCAACTTCGGGATTTCCCCTGGCAGCTAACTCAAGGGCAAACTGCCGTCCGACGGCAGTCGAGACATCGATGCCCCGTGCGGCTGCAAAGGCTGCCAGCCGCTGCTCGAAATTGTCAGGCGGCGCAATGCTGCCGAACACTTGGCGGGGTTCCGAGTTGAACCGTCTGACAACGGCTGGCGGTGCCCATTTCGGCGGCCCGCGTCTCTCCGACATCGCTGCACCTCGCGAAAGCACCTTAGAAACCACAGGGAAACCGGGAGGTGCGCCCCGGCTTGTCGGCTGGCCGGCCTATCCCTGCGGGTTCGGTTATCTCGGGAAGGCCAACACCTTGCCCTTTGTGGCCCGCGCCTGCTTGGTATCCAGATAGTCAGCCCAAGCCTGCATCATCTTCCTGCGGCGCTCCAGAGCATCGGAACGGCGGTAAGCGGCCTCAACGGCGTTGCCGACGCTATGCGCAAGTGCTGCCTCGGCTACCTCACGCTGAAAGCTGGTCGCATCGCCTGCCCAATCGCGAAAGCTGGAACGGAAGCCATGCACCGTCACCGCGACCTTGAGGCGCTTGAGCAGCATCGCCATGGCCATGTTCGACAGCGGCTTATCCTTGCGTTCGCCAGGAAACACGTATCCCTTGGCCTCTCTGGTCTCTTTCAGACGGTCGAGAAGCGCGACGGCTTGCTTGGACAGCGGCACGCGATGCTCTTTGCCCGCTTTCATGCGCTGCTTTGGGATGATCCACACGCCGGCATCGAAATCGATTTCCGACCATTTCGCGCCGATGGTTTCGCCGGATCGGGTCGCACAGAGAATATTGAACTCCAGCGCCCTGGCCGCCATCGCATCAGAGCCACGCAAGCGCTCAAGGAATGCGGGCACCTCTGCATATGGCATCGCTGTGTGGTGGCCCCGCGTAAGCTTCTGGCGGGCCGGTAGCACGTTCTTCAGGTGTCCGCGCCACATGGCCGGGTTTTCGCCCTGTCGCCAGCCCTTGGCCTTGCAGAAGTCCAACACGCGCTCAATCCGGCCCCGCACTCGCGATGCCGTTTCCGCCTTCTCGCTCCAGATCGGATTGAGAACCGTCAAAACGTCTTCCGTGGTGATGGTCGAAACCCGCTTCTCATTGATGGCCGCGCAATACGTTGTCAGCGTCGAACGCCACTGCCCCCGATGCTTTTCGTTTCGCCAGCTCTTTTCCATTGAAGCGAGGAACTTGGTGGTTGCATCGGCAAAGGTCGGCTCGTCCTCCCGGTCACGCTCGGCAATCGGATTGCCGCCCTGTGCAACGGTCTGGCGATGGTCGGCAGCGCTCTTGCGCGCATCGGCAAGGGAAATCAGCGGGTACGAACCCAAGCCCATTTCATAGCGCTTCTGTCCCTTTGAGCCGTTTGCCTTCGTGGTGACGACCGACCACATGAACAGCCAGGACTTAGCCCCTGAGGGCGCGACATTGAGATAGAGCCCCCCGCCGTCGCTGTGCCGGCCGGGCTTGAGCCGATCCGACTTTGCGTAGGCATCAGAGAGTTTGTGCAGTGCGCGGGTCATTCCCCACTACTTTCCCCATTTCGTAGTGGGGATAATACCCGACAAAACGGGATAGTACCAGACGCTGAGGGGCTGCAAAGCTTATAATCCCGCGTCTTTTGGGACGATCCGAAATCGAACGGAATAGAGGTTATGCGGACTCCCTCTCCGCCAGAATGTTTGCAAGCACCACCCATGTGGTAATGCGCAGCACCGACGCATGCCACTTCTATGACATGCAAGTTCAGGTAAGCGCCCCCCCAAATCGAGGGCGTCGAAAGCGTTCGTTGCAACTGAAGCCCCCTGCCGACAGGCAGTTTGCACCGCGAGGCAGCTTCATATTTCAGAGAGCATTCCGGGCTTCACCCTGCATCAAAGGGTCATGGATTAGCTTTGTCTGCGAAGGGACAACCGTCAGGCTCGTCGTCAGAGGTCGTTAGTGCAATGTCGAGCCGGCATCCGAGGCCGGGATATGAACTTCTGAGCCCGACGGTCTTCAAAAGGGTGTCGTACCGCACCGAACCAGTTTGGCGCAAAAGCCCCGATACGCTCCGATTCGCCTCTAACGCCGATGGTGTCATGAGCGCATCCTTCTGCCTCGACCGGCGAGCTGATCGCTCGCCAAAAGTCCCTACCGGCTTGTGACGCTGTCGCGCGCTACCGGTAATGCTGCGAGGAAAATCATGTTGCGCATATCATCAATTCTCATCGCTTTGCTTGTGTCCCTGGCGCCGTGTGCGGCGCAAACCCAATCCGGGCGGGCCATCAATGGCGAAGTTGAACTCGGCTACTGGGTTCAGGGTCCGGAAGATGGCCCGCCGGTGATGCTTATCAACGGCCAGGGCGTGGGCACGCGCATTGGCGACGACGCCTTGGTCGACGCATTTCTTTCAAAGGGATATAGGGTCGTCACATTCGACAATCGCGATTCCGGACAGAGCACAATCCTGCGCACCGCAGGCGCCCCGCCCCAAACTGAGACGATCCGGACGGCTTTGTCTGCCGGTTTGCGCCCCACCGTCGCCTACGATCTGTCTGACATGGCGACTGACGCGATAGCCGTTCTGGATGCAGCCAACATCGATGGCGCGCATGTGCTGGGTCATTCGCTGGGCGGCATGATCGCACAGGTAGTCGCCGCCCAGCATCCGCAGCGTGTGCTCTCCTTGATCTCCGTTTCGGCGACGTCGGGCGAATCTGGCCTGCCCTTTGGTCCAGCGCTTACTAAACTTTCAGATCCACAAACCTTCGCTTCGATGGAGTTCGTCGAGGCACAGATAAAGGCCTACCGAATTTTCGAAGGTGACGCTTCCGTGCGGATGTCGGATGACGAGATCGCAGCGAGAGTCGATGCGGATACGGCGGCGGCTGATCCCAACGCAGCCGCGAGGCAGGGATCTGCCGTTACGGCCACGGGAGACCGGCGACCGCTGTTGGAGACGATCGTGGCCCCCGCGCTCGTCATTCACGGAAGCGATGATCCTTGGTTCCCGATAGATCACGCGCAAAGCACGGCGGCTGTCCTTGGCGCACCATTGGAAGTCATTGACGGCATGGGGCACATAATTGCGGATGCTGCTGCGCGAACCGTTGTCGACCGCGTTTCGGATTTCATCCAGAATCTGCCAGCGCAATGACGACAAACGGCAACATCGATGCAGCTATTGTGGCTGCGCCGGAGTTGCCACTCTCTCGCCCATACAGAACGCCTCAGAAAAGAAGGGCTACGGTGCCCAGAAGCGCGATGGGAAGAAACAACCAGCCTTGGGGAAGATCGCGGTAGCTGGCACCTATGGCTGGAACCTGTCCGATGCCGACGAGCGTGAAGCCCCAAGCCAGTACAGTTCCCGCCATCGCAAGGTCCGCCCGCGCCGCGAAAATTGCGGCGACGAAGAGTGCGGCCATCGCGGCGAGGCTGACGGAGATATAGTGCCAGCCAACGTACAGCGTATCACGGACCACCGGATCGAGGTGCCGATCGGCGCGCATGGGCACGACCACCTCCTTTCCGCCGAGGATCAAA
Organism: Aquamicrobium sp.; assembly: GCA_019739225.1. Lineage (GTDB taxonomy): Bacteria > Pseudomonadota > Alphaproteobacteria > Rhizobiales > Rhizobiaceae > Aerobium. Next base: position 743,484 of record JAHHDT010000006.1, on the reverse strand, counting down.
TGCACGACGAGCCAGACTGTCGCCAAACCACCTGCGATGCCGAAAAGAATCTGGTCAAACATTGCGTTGCCTTCTTGCCGGGCCGCAGGTCATCGTTCGATCGTGCCTGTGCGGCGGATCTTCTTTTGCAGCAACAGCACCGCATAAAGCAGCGCTTCTGCGGTAGGCGGACAGCCGGGAACGTAAATGTCGACCGGCAGGATACGATCGCAACCGCGCACCACCGAGTATGAATAGTGGTAGTAGCCACCTCCATTGGCGCACGATCCCATCGAGATCACATAGCGCGGTTCCGGCATCTGGTCGTAGACCTTGCGCAATGCCGGGGCCATCTTGTTGGTGAGTGTTCCCGCAACGATCATGACGTCTGACTGACGCGGCGACCCTCGCGGTGCCACGCCGAAGCGCTCAAGATCGTATCTCGGCCCCGAGGCGTGCATCAGTCCTTCCACTGCGCAGCACGCCAGCCCGAATGTCATCCACATCAACGACCCGGTACGAGCCCAGGTCACAAGGGCCTGCGTGCTTGTGACGATAAAGCCCTTGTCGGCGAGGTCATCAGACAGATTGGCATAATCATTCTCAGCAGCAGCTGACCACGCTGTCATGCCACAACCCTCCATTCCATACGCATGCGTATGTAAACAAGGAAGATCGAAATGTCCATACGCAACCGTATGGAGAAACGTGCGGCTATATATGGGGGAGCGCGTTCCCTGGAGCGTGGGCGATCAACTGCTCGATCATGAAGGTCAGTGTATCGTCCTCGGCAAGCATCGAGCGCGATGCCCGTGCGGCAAACAGGCCTACAACGGTCAGATGCATGATCTTGCTCAGCCGCAAGGCGATTTCGGGGTCATAGCCAAGCGCCGCGATCTGCTGTGCGAGAAACGCCGTACGGTCGTCTTCAACCTTGGCGAAGCGTTTGCCTATTATCGGATCACGCGATGCCCATGCGCGGATCGCAGCCTCGGTCCTTGCCACGTCGATCCCATTTGTTTCTGCATCCAGCGTATCTCGTGCAAGACCCCGCAGACCCTCAACTGGATCAGCAACGGCCTTGGCGCGTTCAATGAGATCGGCCGTGCCTTCCTGTTCCCAGAGATCGAACACCGCTGCGAGCAGGGCGGGCCTGTCTGCAAAGTGCCAGTAGAACGAGCCCTTGGAGGCACCGAGCTGCTTGGCTATGCGTTCCACCGACACCGCGTCAACGCCGCCTTCGGCGAGCGCGTGCATTGCGCCCAGTATCCAGTCTTTCGGCTGCAACGTGTTGCGTCTGGGCATGCTGTCCTTCTTTGCTCAGAACTCCATACGCACAGGTATCGGCCTGTACAACAGCTCATCCGTCGATCCCAAAGAGGTCACGATATTGCACCGTCAGCTCCCAGGAGCGGCGCGTCGACGCGCCTATGCCATTCGGCTTGCTGCTCGTTTCCGGAGGCAAAGCTGCTATGAAGGGCGCTGATTGATTCCCGACGCAGAAGACTATGCCCGCCGACGCCCTCGAAATCCTCAAGACTGTCTATGGCTACGATGCGTTCAGGGGATTGCAGGCGCGCATTGTCGACCATGTCATTGGTGGCGACAATGCGTTTGTGCTGATGCCGACGGGCGGCGGAAAGTCGCTCTGCTACCAGATCCCCGCGATCGTCCGACCCGGCATGGGCCTCATCGTTTCGCCGCTGCTGGCCTTGATGGCCGACCAGGTCGCGGCCTTGCGTCAGGCGGGCGTGAGGGCCGCGGCACTCAATTCGGACCTGCCCGCCGACGAACGCAGCGCATTGTGGCGCGACATCCACGACGGCGCCCTGGACCTGCTTTACGTAGCACCCGAAACGCTGCTGCGTACTGATGTACTGAGGCGGCTCGAACAGGTACACCTGTCGCTGATCGCCATCGACGAGGCGCACTGCCTGTCGCAGTGGGGACACGACTTCCGCCCCTCCTACCGCCAGCTCGACGCGCTTGTAAGGCAGTTCCCCGACACGCCACGCATGGCGCTGACGGCGACCGCCGACGAACCGACGCGCGCCGAAATCCTCTCTCATCTGGACATCGCGGAAGCCGACGCCTTCATCGCCGGCTTCGACCGTCCCAACATCCGCTACGCTATCGAAGAGAAGGACAGTCCGCGCGCGCAGCTGAAGGACTTCCTCAAACGCCATGAAGGCGAGAGCGGCATCGTCTACTGCCTGTCGAAGCGCAAGACCGATGAAACCGCAATCTGGCTGCGCGATCAGGGTTACGACGCCCTCTCCTATCACGCAGGCATGGACAAGGCGGCGCGCGAGGCCAACCAGACGCGGTTCCAGCATGGCGAGGCGGTGATCATGGTCGCCACCATCGCCTTCGGCATGGGCATCGACAAGCCGGATGTGCGCTTCGTCGCTCATCTCGATCTGCCGGGCAGCATCGAGGCCTATTACCAGGAGACGGGCCGCGCCGGACGTGACGGCCTGCCGGCCGATGCTCTCATGCTTTATGGCTATGAGGACATCGCGCTGCGCAGCCGGTTCATCGAGGAATCGGACGCGCCCGATCCGCGAAAGCGCATGGAGCGTCAGAAGCTGGATGCGCTGCTCGGGCTGGCAGAGACTGCCGGCTGCCGCCGGCAGGCGCTTCTGTCTTATTTCGGCGACACGGGCGAGCCGTGCGGCAATTGCGACACCTGCGCCGATCCACCAAAGCTTTTCGACGGCACCGTCGCCGCGCAGAAGGCGCTATCCTGCATCTACCGCACCGGCGAACGTTTCGGTCAGGCCTATATCGTCGACGTGCTGCTTGGGGTGGATAACGATCGCATCACTCAGTTCGGACACGACCGGATTTCCACATTCGGCATCGGCACAGAGCACGATAACCGCACCTGGCGGGCGATCGTGCGACAGTTGATCGCTCTGCGCCTGGTTGACGTCGATCTCGCCGGCCATGGTGGATTGTCGATTGCGCATGCAGGCCGCGACTTCCTGCGGGAAAAATCAACCCTCATGCTGCGTGTGCCCGCGCCGCCGCGCGCCCGACGCGGCAAGGTATCGCGCATGACGGCGCAGGCGGCCGTATCCGAGGGCGATCGCGACCTGTTCGAGGCGCTGCGACAGAAGCGTACGGAAATGGCCCGCGCGCAGAACGTGCCGCCCTACGTGATCTTCCACGACAAGACGTTGATCGAACTTGCGGCGGCAAGGCCCTCGTCACGCGCCGAAATGGCGAACGTCCCGGGCGTTGGCGAGGCCAAGCTCGACCGCTACGGCCCGGCTTTCCTGACAGTCATAGCGCAGCACGCGTGAAGGGCTTAGGCGTTGTCGGGGGCTGGGGTACGCAGGCCCACGATTGGGATAGGTGCTTGTGCCTGCACCAGGCTGCCGGACCTATGCGAGCAGCGCTTCGGCCTCCGTCGCCACCTGCAACAAGGCAAGGTCGCGATACCAGGGCGCGCACAGATGCAGCCCGAGCGGCAGGCCGGATGCTGTCTTGCCGCACGGAATGGTGATGGCCGGATGGCCGGAGAGGTTTTGCGGAAATGTGAACGGATACCACGCGCCGCGTATCGTCCCGCAATCGACGCCGTCGATCTCGATGTTGCCTGTCGGGTCGACCTCGATCGGCAGGGGCGGCGCGGTCAACGTCGGCGACACCAGTATGTCGAAGTGCTCGAACAGCGCCTGAAGCTCGCGAAACAGCCGCGTGCGCGCAGAGTTGGCGTTCGAAAGCTCGACGGCGGAATAGCCCTCGCCGAGCGTGATCGTATCGATCAGGGTTTGACTAACCAGTTCGTCTCGGCCCTGGAGCAGTGGACCGGTGCGTGCCGCAAGGCCAACGCGCAGGATGGTGAGGAACACAGGCTCATACGACTTGAAGTCGATGACCGCTTCATCCACCAGCGCGCCGGCGTCTTCCAGCTTCTTCACCGCCGCGGCGGTGATTGCGGCGGTCTCCCGATCGACCCGCGCGCCACCTTCCGCGATGTAGCCGACGCGCAGGCCAGAAAGCGACGCGCCGCCCTCATGCAGCAGCTTTTCCGCTTGCCCGTAGGTGTCGTGAAAATCCGGCCCGCAAATCGCGCTGAACATCAACGCAACATCGTCAACCGTGCGCGCCATCGGCCCGACATAGGAGTTGGCGCCGAACAGGTCCGGCAGTTGCAGATGGGGGATCGTGCCAAGCGACGGCTTGAAGCCGACAACGCCGCAGCAGGCCGCCGGAATGCGGCTCGATCCCCCGCCGTCGGTGCCAAGCGACAGCGGCCCCATCCCCGCGGCAACCGCGACGGCCGACCCGGAACTCGACGCGCCGGGCGTCACTTTCGGGTCGATCGGATTGAGCGTGCGGCCGAACAGCGGAGAGGTCGCCGCCTGCAGATGGCCGAATTCCGGCGTGGTCGTCTTGCCGACGAGGATCGCGCCCGCAGCCTTCGAGCGCGTGACGGAAACGGCATCGGCGGTTGGTACGTTGTCCTCGAACAGCCGCGAGCCCATCGTCGTGCGCACGCCGGCGGTGTTGAGCAGGTCCTTGACCGAATAGGGCACACCGTGCAGCGGCGGCAGCTCGCCACCCGTCATGACCTTGTCCTCCGCCAGCCGGGCCTGCGCCCGCGCTTCCTCATGCGTCACGGTGATGAACGCATTCAGATCGCTGCGGTCGTCGATACGCTGGAGCGTGGCGTCGATGAGTTCCACCGGCGAAACCTCTTTCGCCCGCACGGCGGCGGCCATCTGCGTGGCGGTGAGGTCGGCGAGATGAGACATGGGCGTTCTCCGATAATCGATCGTTTCGGGTGTGGTGCGTCCTTCGAGGCTCGCTGCGCTCGCACCTCAGGATGAGGGAGGTTGGCTCTCGACCCCACCGCTGTGCGGGCTCGATGCACAAGAGTCCTCATCCTGAGGTGCGACCCTGAGCTTGTCGAAGGGGAGCCTCGAAGGACGCACAATCTCTCCCGCCATCAGATCATCCAGCGTCCGCCATCGATCAGCAGGCTCTGACCCGTGATGAAACGAGCTTCGTCGCTGGCGAGAAACGCGACGGCGGCGGCGACATCCTCCGGCTCGCCGACGATGCCGGCGGGCGTATCGGCCTTGATGCGGTCGATGACATCTTTCGGCATGCTGTCGTGCGCGCGGGTGCGGATCGCGCCGGGCGCAACCGCATTGACCGTGACGCCGAACGGCGCCAGCTCGCGCGCCAGCGAGCGGGTGAACCCGATAAGCCCCATCTTGGCAGAGGCGTAATCGACCAGCCCGGCATCGCCCACAAAGGCCGCGTCGCTGGACATGTTGACGATGCGCCCGCCGCGTTCGCGCATGGCCGGCGCGACGAGGCGCGACATGCGCATGGCGCTGAACAGCGAGATTTCGAGCACGAAGCGCCAGACCTCTTCGCGGGATTCGTGAAACTGCGCGCTGCGTGACCGCCCGCTCTGGCCGACATTGTTGACGAGCACGTCTATCGGACCGAGCTCGCCGGTCACCTGCGCGTGAAACGCTTCAAGCGTCCCGAGATCGGTGCAGTCACCCTCGATTGCAAACAGCCGCGCTGCCATGTCGTCGGCAAGCTGCGTCTTGAGTGGACCGGCATCGAGATCGAGCACGGCAACCTTCGCGCCTTCGGCAAGCAGCCGCTCGGCAATCCCCGCGCCGATGCCACCGCCACCGCCGGTCACGATGGCGACCTTGTCGGTGAAGCGGGCAGGCATCTGCATATCGGTTTTCCTCAGTGAAACGTTCGGCCGCCGTCGATCGCGAGTGCTACGCCGGTGACATAGGAAGCTTCGGCACTCGACAGGAAGGCTATGCCAGCGGCGATTTCGTCCGGCTCGGCGATGCGGGCCAGTGCATAGCGGGCGCGTACGGCATCGAGCTGCGCGTCTCCCGTCTCGCCTTCTGCGATCGATGAACGGAACAGCGGTGTCTCGACCGCACCCGGGCACACGACGTTGACACGGATACCGGCCTCGGCCAGCTCCATTGCTAGCGACTTGGAAAACATCTGCAAGCCAGCCTTGGAGGCGGAATAGGCGCTGCGGAACTTCAACGGTTGCAGCCCTGCGCCCGACGAGACATTGACGATGGTGCCGCCGCCCGCCGCTTTGAGAAACGGCGATGCGGCTCTGCACACTTTCATCGGCCCGGTGAGGTTCACGGCGATCAGCCGCTCCCATGCCGCGTCGGTCATGTCTTCGAGGCTGGACTGCAGGTCGACGCCGGCCGAGTTCACGATGCCGTCGAGCCCGCCCAGCCTAGCCGCCGCTTTGGCCACGGCCTCCTCCACCGACACCGTATCGGTCACATCGGCGTTGAGGGCTAAGAAACCGGGCTCCAGTTCTGCAAGCGCGGCCCGGTCCATGTCCAGACAAGCGACCCGCGCGCCGCCGGCAAGGAAGCGCAAGGCCGTGGCCTTGCCGATACCCTTGGCCCCGCCGGTGACGAGCATGCGGCGCCCAGTGAAGTCGGTTGTCATGCTGCCGCTCCGGTGAGACGTGGCCGCATGTCCTCGACCATCTCGTCGCAGCGTCCCATCCAGACGTCGCCATGCTCGAGCGCGTGCTTGATGAGCCCCTCGAGAACGCCGATGCGCGACGGCTGGCCGATCATCTCGGGATGCATGCCGACCATCATCATGCGCTTCTCGGCATAAAGCACGTCGAACTCGGCCTTCCATGCTTCCAGAACCGCCGACGGCGCCTGCATCGTGCGGCCCGGCAGAACGATCGAATATTGGAAGAAAGGCGCGTCATCGAGCACCCATCGGAAAGGCAGCTCGACGAGCTTCGTCTGCTTGCCATCGACTGTGTGGATGTAAGGCGAGTCGTCGTCGAAGAAGTTGGACGAATAATCGAAGCCGTAGTCCAGCATGAGCTGCATGGAGATGTCGCTGAGTTCGGCTGCGGGCGAACGCCACCCGCGCGGGGCGCGGCCCGAAACGCGCTTGATCGTCTCGAAGCCCTTCTCCATCTCCTCGCGCTCCTGCTCGTGCGTGAGGTTGAGGATCCATGAATGGGTGTAGCTGTGATGCGCCAGTTCGTGCCCCGCCTCGAGGATACGTTCCACCAGTTCCGGGCGCTGATCGATGATGATGCCGGGGATGAAGAAGGTCGTCTTGAGGCCGTAGCGGGCCAGAAGATTGAGCACGCGATCGGTGCCGACCTTCCAGCCATACGCGCCTTGCGACATCAGTATCGGACGCTTGGCGTAGTCGGGATCGCGCGCCGTCCACATCGTCTCGGCATCGAGATCGAAGGTCAGGAAGAGAGGAAATCCGTTGCTGGTAAGATGCATGTAGGTGTCCGTCAGACGAAGCGGTGGAAGCCGGTCCAGCGCTCGGCGGCAAGCAGCACGATCGCCGTCGCGATGATGAGGAGCGTGGACACGGCGGCCACGCTCGGGTTCACACCCATCTCCACCGAGGTGAAGATGAGAATGGGCAAGGTGGTATCGCGCGGACCGGCCAGGAAGATCGTCACCGGGACGTTCTCCATCGACGTGACGAAGGAGAACAGCGCGCCGGCGACCAGGCCAGGCTTGATAAGCGGCAGTGTCACCAGCCGGAATGTCGTGAAACCGTTGGCGCCCAGCACGCGCGCCGCCTCTTCCACCGCAAGGTCGATGCCCGACAGGCTCGCAAGCGCCGACCGCACGATATAAGGCACGGTGATGACGACATGCGCGATCAGCAGCACCCAGAAGCTGCCGCGCATGCCGACAAGCGTGAAATATTGCAGAAGCGCGACGCCGATCACCACCGACGGGATGATCAGCGGCGCCATCAGCAGCGAGGTCAGGGCTTCCGAGCCCGGCACCAGCTTGCGGAAGATTGCGTAGGACGCAGCCACTCCGAGGACCAGCGAGATGGTCGTGGAGCCTACCGCCAGAATCAGGCTGTTCTTGATGGCGTCGATATAGGTGCGATCGGTCAGCACCGCCTCGAACCATTTCAGCGTCCAGCCCTGCGGCGGGATCGTCAGATAGGACGTCTCGCTGAAAGAGGCGAGCATCACAACAATGACCGGGATCTGCAGGAACAGGACGACCAGCAGCGCCACGCTCGATATGGTCAGTCCGGGCCGTTGCTCGTTCATGCCAGCCCCGCCCAGCGTTTGGTCATCCGGCTGGAAATCCAGATGATGAATATGGTGGCGATCGCCAGCGCGAAGGACAGCGCCGAACCGCTCGGCCAGTCGAGCAGCAGCATGAACTCGTCATAGATCAGCGTCGCCATGACCTGGTAGGTCGGCCCGCCAAGCATACGCGGTGTGACCAGCGCGCTGATGGTCAGCACGAAGACGAGGATCGAGCCCGAGATGATGCCCGGGGCAGTCAGCGGCAACGTCACCGCACGGAAGATGTGGAACCGGCTGGAACCCAGCGTCGCGGCCGCGGATTCGACGTCTCGTGGCACGTTCTGCAAGGCGGCGACGAGCATCAGCACCATGAACGGCAGGTAAATGTGCGTAAGTCCGATCATCAGCCCGGTCATGTTGAACATCAGCCGCAGCGGACGTTCGATCAGCCCGATGTCGATCAGCAGGTTGTTGACGACGCCGCGATTGGTCAGCAGCACGATCCAGCCGAACGAACGCACGACGAGATTGAGCATCAGCGGAAAGATCACCAGCAGCGTCAGCGGCAATCGCCAGCGTGGATTGCCACGCACGATCAGGTAGGCGACCGGATAGCCAAGCAGGAGACAGGACAGCGTGACCGCGATCCCCAGTCCGATCGTGCGCAGAACGACCTCGCGATAGAACTCGTCGGCGCCGATGCGCACGAAGTTCTGCAACGTCCACACGTCGGTCGCGATGCCCTGTCCGGGCCGGTATTCCTGAAAGCTGGTCGGCACCAGCAGCAGCAACGGCACGACGAAAGCTGCCAACAGCACGAACAGCAGCGGCGACAGCAGCAACGCTCCGGTTCGCAGCGACTTCATGCGCCGGCCCCGCTGCGGAGAATGATCGTGTCCTGCGGACGGATGGTGAGAAAGACTTCCTTGCCCTGCGCAAGATTGGCGCCCTCGCCGGACGACGCCACCTCGACCACGACCTCGAAGCGATTGCCGAGCCGGACGACATATTGCACCTGCGCGCCGGAAAAGGAACGCAGGACGATGGTGCCGGGAAGGCTCGTGCCCTCCCCGTTCGGCGAAGCGGAAAGCGTTACCGCCTCCTGGCGGATGAAGACGTCGACCGGCGTCCCGTCGTCAAGCGAGGCAGCGCCGCTCGATTGCAGCATAAGCCCGTCGCCGAGATCGACCGCGCCGTCCTTCACCGTGCCGGCAAGGCGGTTCGGCTTGCCGATGAAGCTCGCCACGAAGGCGGTCGCCGGACGGTGGTAGATTTCTTCCGGCGTATCGAACTGCTGGATGACCCCGTCGTTCATGACGCAGACACGGTCCGACAGCGACAGCGCCTCGGCCTGATCGTGCGTAACGAACAGCGTGGTGATGTTGAGGTCGCGCTGGAGCCGCTTCAACTCGATCTGCATCTCGTCACGCAGCTTGGCGTCGAGATTGGAGAGCGGTTCGTCGAAAAGCAGCACGCTCGGTCGCGGCGCTATGGCCCGCGCCATAGCCACACGCTGTTGCTGGCCGCCGGACAACTGGCGAGGATAGCGATCGCCATAGCCTTCGAGGCGCACGAGCGCGAGCGCTTCCCGCACCCTTTCATCGAGTGCGGCCCCGCCTTCGCCCTTTCGGCGCAGGCCGAACGCCACGTTCTCGAAAACGGTCATGTGCGGGAAAAGCGCATAGGACTGGAACACAAGCCCCACATTGCGCTTGTTGGGAGGCAGGCGCGTGATGTCGCGTCCGCCAACGGTAATCGCGCCATCGCTTGGCTCGATGAGCCCGGCAACCATGCGAAGGATGGTCGTCTTTCCGCAGCCGGACGGCCCCAGCAGCGAGACGAACTCACCTTCCGCGATTTCCAGCGACACGTCCTTGACCACGGCGACCTTGCCGTAGCGTTTCGCGAGATGCCGCAGGGAAACGTTGCTCATTTGACCTCACAGATAGCCCGGGCAAACGCCAGCCGGGGAAGCCCGGCGCCATCAGGCAGTGCGGTGACCCGGTCGACCGGCGGCACGAAGCCGCCGGCGACCATTGCGTTAGGACTGAACGCTTATCGCAGAACCTCGCGCTGCCAGCGACGGGTCCATTCAGGCAAACGCTTGGCCATGTCGTTGGGATCGAGGAACAGCATCTTGTCCAGCGCCTCGCCCGTCGGGACGATTGCCGACACCTCGTCCGACAGGGTCACGTTCTTGTTGACCGAGCCGATGAACTGGACCTCCGAGAAGCACTTCTGGTTGTCGGCGTCCAGAACGGTGTCGATGAACTTGAGTGCCAGTTCTTCCTGTCCGGTACCCTTGGGGATCGAGATGGTCGGACGGATGCCGACGGCGCCCTCGGCCGGATAGGCCGCGGCGAGCGGCAGACCGTTCTTGGCTGCGACACCGGCACGATCGGGATACCAGACGGCGATGTCGATCTCGCCACGCTCGAACAGAGCGACCACCTGGTCGGCCTGCGAGTACAGCAGCACGGAAGATTTCGCCAGCGGCTTCACCTTCTCGATACCGGGCGTGATGTCGTCGAGCGTACCACCTTCCATCTGATTGAGTGCGGCGAGGAACTGCCAGCCAGTCGTACCGGAAATGTCGCCGATGGTAACGCGCCCCTCGTATTTGGGGTCGAACAGGTCGTTCCAGGAGGTCGGCGGCGTGGTCACCGTATCCTTGTTGTAGATGATGGTGGTCGCGCCGAGCATGGCGGCAACGTAGGCATCGTTTGCGCCCCAGGCACCGTCGATGATTTCCGGCGCATTGCTTAGCTTCGAGCGGTCGAGCTGCACCAGAAGGCCTTCATTGGCCATCTGCACCGCAAAGGCGTCGTCGGCGAAGACGACATCCATGTCCGATTGCCCGGCGGTCGCGCGCACGGCGGCCGCGTGTTGTGAAGAGCTGCCGAGCTTGAGGATCACGTCCGCCCCGGTGGCGGCCTTGAAGGGCTCGATGTAGCAGGCCGTGACGTTGTCGGCGAACGAGCCGCCGAACGAGCCGAGCACGAGTTCGTCGGCCGCGGCAACGCCGGGCGCGGACGCAAGGGCGAGACTGGCCGTTGCGGCTGCAAGCAAGGATTTCTTGATCATGTGATGGCTCCCATTGTGACGCGATTTAGGCCTCTTCCCTTTCCGCATCGTTCGAGAAGCGTAACATCGCAGATATTATCTTTCAAGAAAGATATATTGAAGGTAAATTATCTTTTGCCAAGGCTTGTTGCCCTGCGGTAGCGATTCCGCAGAGCATGGCACTCCACAGCCAAGCGCCTAGAGGAGGACGGTTTTTGAACACGGCCGAGATACGATACTGGGAGCTCGACCGCGTCGGTCGCGGCATGGAAAGCTGGAAGCGGGAACGACCCGACATCGACTGCAGCGGCAAGGCCGTGGTCGGACGGATTCTCCACCTGCACGACATCATCCTGCGCGCGGTGGACCGGGCGTTGGCGCAGCACGGGCTGAAATATCCCACCTATGCGGTGCTGGCAACAATCCGGGTCTCGGGCCATCCCTATCGCATGTCGCCGGGCGAACTGCTGTCCACATTGCTCCTGTCCTCCGGCGGCTTGTCGAACCTGCTGCGCCGCATGGAGAAGGATGGGCTGATCCGGCGCATGGCGGACAAGCGCGACGGGCGCGGCGTCATCGTGGAACTGACCGAAGCGGGCATTGCCGCCGCCGATGCCAGCATGGCCGATCATGCAGCCGTGGAGCGCGAACTCTGCGCTTGCCTGCCGCCCGAACTGCATGAAACGATCGCGCGAGGGCTGGGCACCATGATCGCGGTTGCCGAGCGCTAGACGCGAGGCAAAATCGGTCACTTGAAGTCGCCTATGGCGTAATCACCCGTCGACTTCGGGATGGATCACCCTTGGACCCACCAGTACCTGGCCGAATAGCGGCTGCAATGCGCGCCGCCGGGCCGGGTCTTCCTTGAAGGCAATCGCGTACTGGCCGATCTGGTGGAAATAGGTGATGCGCGCCCGCACCAGACTCTCGTCTTCGTCGTAGCCCATGGCTGCGAAGGAGCGTTGCAGCAGTTCGAGCCGAAGGTCGTCCATGTCGGAGACCTCGCCATGGAGCGAGCGCGAGGTGCGCGCCCAGTCGCGTATCGCCAGATCCAGCAGCGGGCTGAACGGCTTTTCGTCCACCCAGACATGCACGATAGTGGAGAAGAACGAGAACCCGTCGGTGATCTCGGCGCCGCGCAAGGCCTCGAAAGGCGCGCAATTATTGCGCCGCCATTCTTCTAGCAAGGCATCGTGGAGATCCTTGAGGCTGGAGAAATGGAAATAGAAACTGCCGCGCGTCACCTTGAAGCGCTGCGCCAGGCGATCGATCTTCACCTCGGCGATGCCGCGTTTCTCCAGAACCTTGCGCGCCGCGGCAACCCAGGCGTCCCGGGTCAGCGTTTGCCGGCGCGCTTGCGATGGGCGTCTTTTGGTCGTTTGCGGGTCGGTCTTCAAAAGCGCCTGCGTCTCCCTCAACGCGAATCTTGCAGCCGAGCGATACTCAGCCGATTTGCCGGAGGCTTAAAGAAACTCGGCGACCAAGTCATCCCGGAACGATCAGTCCAGAGCTGCGATGCGCTCCAGCATCAACTCGAAAAAGGGTGGCGGGTCGATACGCCGAAGCACTTTGCAATTTTTGGGGCGGCCGGTGACGTGCCACCAGTCGACGACGGTCATGCCGATCGTTTCCGGTGACACGATATCGACGGTGACGTGACAGTCTCGCTGCTCGTAGATTTCCGGCGCCAGCAGATAGCCGGTCACGCACGCGTCATGGATTGGGCGCGCATCGGTCGGGAACTTGTGTGAGCCATACTGCCGGAAGAAGTCTGCCAGGTTCGCCGCCTCGATCGCGGCGCGCTTGCCCGTCGCGCGCAACCTGTCGAGCCACTGGGGCGTCATCTGTGCCGAGTAGGTGCAATCGATGGAGGCCATGGTCACCGGCACGCCGGAATGAAAGACCTTATGCGCGGCATGCGGGTCCACAAAGATGTTGAACTCTGCCGCAGGTGTCGCATTGCCGCCCTCGAAGAAGCCGCCTCCCATCAGCACCACTTCGCGCAAGCGAGGAACGATGCGCGGTTCCATCGCAATGGCCATGGCCAGATTGGTCATCGGTCCGAGCGTGCATACGGTCAGCTCCTTTTCCGGCGCGTCCATGATTGTCCGCACAAGAAAATTGACGGCATGCTCGGACTGCGCGGCAATCCGCGGCTCCGGCAGATCCGCACCGTCCAGGCCGGTTTCGCCGTGGACATACTCGGCTGTAACGAGCTTCCGCACCATCGGCGCTGGGCAACCGGCATAAACCGGTATGTCCGGTCGCCCGGCCAGCTCAATGACCTTCAGTGCATTAAGCGTCGTCAGCGGCAGCGGCACGTTGCCACCGACGGTCGTTATGCCGACCACCTCCAGTTCCGCAGGAGACCCGAGCGCGAACAGGATTGCGAACGCGTCATCCTGACCGGGATCGGTGTCGATGATAATCTTGCGAGGTGGCATGCGAACCTCTTTCCTCCACAGTGCCGACAAGGGGTCTTGCCGAGCGGTTTCCGATGTGTAGAAATACAGTACTGTATTTTATGTTCAAGGTAGGAGACAGACATGAACGCCAACGCCCGTGGCGATTTCTCCGATATCCCCGTCCTTGATGTTTCGGCGCTCTATGGCGACGATCAGGACGCCATCGACGCGGTTGCGAACACGCTGCGGGGCTATCTCGAGAACATCGGGTTTCTCTATGTCGTCGGCCACCCCATCGCCCAGGCGGATATCGAGGCCGTACGCGAAGCCAGCCGGGCGTTCTTCGCCCTGCCTGAAGAGGAGAAGCTGGCGCTCAAGATCGACAAGAATTTCCGTGGATACCTTCCGTTCGCCGGATCGACCATCGTCACCTCCTCGGTTGCCACGATCAGCAAGCCCAACCAGAGCGAGTCGATCTTTTTCATGCACGAAGTCGATGCAGACGATCCTCGCGCCCAGGCAGGACGGCCTCTGCAGGGCCCGAACCAGTGGCCGGACGAGGCGAAGCTGCCGGACTTCCGCCAGACCATCGAGCGTTATGTCGATGAGATGACCGTTCTGTCGCGCAAGATGGTCGGTGCGATCTCGACGGCGCTCGGCCTGCCGGCCCACAGTCTCGACCGCCATTTCGACGAGCCCACCACGTTCCTGCGCCTGCTGCACTATCCGACACAGCCCGCAGAGGAGGGCCTGTTCGGATCGGCTCCGCACACCGACTACGGCTTCATCACGCTGCTGGCCCAGGACGACGTCGGCGGCCTGGAGGTAAAGAACAAGAACGGCGACTGGGTGCCGGCGCCTCCCATTCCGAACTCATTCGTGATGAATGTTGGCGACATCCTTGCGCGCTGGTCCAACGACGTTTTCGTCTCCACGCCGCATCGCGTCATCAACCGTTCGGGCCGCGAACGATATTCGCAGCCCTTCTTCTTCGACCCGTCGATGGAAGCGATGATCGAGGCGCTGCCCGTTTGCGTGCCCGCGGGCGAACAGCCGAAATATGCACCCATAGAGTATGGCGAATACCTGATGGAACGCATCGACAAGAACTATCACTACCGCAAGAAGCTTGCCGCTGAAGGCGCGGCCTGAAGCGACAGAACAACACTGGAGGAGAACATGAAGAAATACGCATTGGGATCAGCACTCTTCGCGCTGGCAGCAACGGTTGCCTCCTCGGCTTTCGCCCAGGTCACCCCGTCGTCTGAAGTCAAGGAAAGCGGAACGCTTATCATTGCGAACACGCTGGACTATGCGCCGTTCGAATATCTGGACGCTGACGGCAAGCAGGCCGGCATCATCGTCGAAATGGCAGAGCAGACCGCCAAGACGATGGGCGTCGAACTCGACATCCAGCGCACGCCATTTCCGTCGATGATTCCGGGCATCGCCGCTGGCCGCTTCAGCATCGCGTGGGAAACATTCTCGGCGAACCCCGAGCGCCTCCAGCAGGTCGATTTCGTCATGTTCCTCAAGGCAGGCATCGCCGCGTCCACCAGCCCCGAGAAAAGGGACAGCTTTACCGGCGATACACCGCTTTGCGGCAAGCGCATCGGCGTTTCGGTCGGCAGCGGCTCGGACTTTCTCGCTGACACGCTCAGCAAGGAGTGCACCGACAAGGGGCAGCCAGCTCTCGAGAAATCCGTGTTCAACAACTCCACCGACATGGTCCAGGCGGTCCTGTCCGACCGCATCGACGCCCGGCTCGACGATGCCACCGCATCGAGCTACTTCGAGGTGACCAGCAACGGCCAGCTCGTCGTCCTGCCAACGCTCTACGAAGTGGCGCCGCTGGGCATGGCGATTGCCAAGGACGACAAGGAAACCGCCGACATGATGGTCGGCGCGCTCTCGGAGATGTTCAAGAACGGCAGCTACCAGGCCATTCTCGACAAATACGGAATGGGTGCCTACGCGATCAAGGAACCGTATTTCGTCAACGACATGTCGCAGCTTCGCAGCGACTGAGCCCTGGCCGCACCGCCATCCTCAGGGAGAGAGCATGGATACGTCGAGACATCCGGATGCCAACTCGTCAGCCGCCCCGGCGGCTGACGATCTCATAGTCGTCCCAAGGCGGCAGTACGGCATCTGGATAGGCACGGCCGTCACCTTGCTGGTGGCGTTCTTCATCGTTCAGGCATTCGTCCAGAATCCGGCGTTCGCCTGGGATACGGCCGGGCGTTACCTGTTTCATCCCCAGATCATGCGCGGGCTTGGCAATACCCTGATCCTCACGGTCATCATCATGGCCCTGGCGATCGTCGTTGGAACGATCATTGCGATCATGCGCGTGTCGCGCAGCCCCATCCTGCGCGCTTTCGCGAGTGCCTATGTCTGGTTCTTCCGGGGCGTTCCGGCGCTGATCCAGCTGATATTCTGGTTCAACCTCGCCCTGCTGGTGCGCGAGTTTTCTCTCACCTTGCCGTTCGTCGGCACGGTCTTCTCCATCCGCACGAACGATTTCATGACGCCGTTCTTCTCGGCGGTCGTGGCATTGGCTTTATGCGAAGCCGGCTACATGGCCGAGATCATCCGCGCAGGCATCAAGTCCGTGCCGCCCGGCCAGTCCGAGGCGGCGAGCGCGCTGGGCATGCCCTACCGCATGATCCTCAAGCGCATCGTCCTGCCGCAGGCCATGCGGTTCGTCGTGCCGCCAACAGGCAACGAAGCCATCAACCTCCTCAAGATGACGTCGCTGGTCACGTTCATCGCGGTCGACGACCTGTTCTATTCGGCGCAAGCCATCTACGCGCGCACCTTCGAGACCATCCCGCTGCTGATCGTCGTCGCGTTCTGGTACCTGACGGTCGTCAGCATCATGTCGGTCGGGCAATACATGCTCGAAAGCCATTTCGGGCGCAGCGACGGAACAGGTTTCTCGGTGGGCAGGATCCTGCGAAATGCCATCGGGCTTCGCGGAGCGACATCATGACGATAGATCCCCGCAGCCGTTTCGGCGCGCCGGAAGACGCCATGGTTTTCGCGCGCAGCGTTCGAAAGTCCTTCGGCCCGCTCGAAGTGCTCAAGGGTGTCGACATCGTCGTGCCCACCGGGACCGTGGCCTGCATCATCGGCCCGTCGGGATCGGGGAAAAGCACGTTCCTGCGTTGCATCAACCATCTTGAAAAGTTGACCGGCGGCATCCTGCTGGTCGACGGCGAATTCGTTGGCTACGAACTTCGCCAGGACAAGCTCTATGAATTGAAGGACGTCGATCTGTGCAAGCAGCGCGCAGAGATCGGCATGCTGTTCCAGAACTTCAATCTGTTCTCGCACATGACCGTTCTGGAAAACATCGTCGAGGCGCCGATGCGCGTGCGCCGAACGCCGGCCGCCGAAGCTCGCCAGGATGCCGTCAGACTGCTCGAGCGCGTCGGGCTCGTCGACAAGATCAATAGCTATCCCCGCGAATTGTCCGGCGGGCAGCAGCAGCGCGTGGCGATCGCGCGCGCCATGGCGATGAAGCCGAAGGTGCTGCTCTTCGACGAGCCGACATCGGCTCTCGATCCCGAACTGGTGGGCGAAGTGCTGCAGGTCATGCGGGACCTGGCCCAGACAGGCATGACGATGGTCGTCGTCACGCACGAGATCGGCTTCGCGCGCGAGGTGGGCGACCAGCTGCTTTTCATGGACGAAGGTGTCGTGGTCGAGCGTGGCGATCCGCGCGAGATGATCGCCAATCCCAAATCGCCTCGCACGGCGGAATTTCTTTCGCGCGTGCTTTGACCTTTGCCAATGCAACACAAACTTGCAGGCCGACCGAAGCCCGAACAGGTCTTCGCGCCGCGCCTTGCATGGAAACCAGCACTCAAGGCGTGGCGAGCTGATCTGTAGCTCCTGCCGCGCTCCAGAAGGAGCATGTCATGTCGCCCAAAAAGCTCGACTTCGCCAGCCAGGCGGTCTTTTACGAGCCGGAACCCGAGTCGCAGTCGATCAGCTATCCGATCTATATGTCGGCCAATTTCCAGTACGGCGGCGACATCTACGACCAGATCGTCGCCGGGGCCCGCAAGGAAGTAAATATCTACAGCCGCTGCGGAAACCCGACCGAATACAAATTCGAGGAACATGTTGCCCGCCTCACCGGTGCTGACGGCTGCCTCGCAACCGCGTCGGGCATGGCGGCCATTTCCCACGCGCTGTTCGGTATCCTGAAGGCGGGCGATCACATCGTCACCGACATCACCACCTATTCCAGCACCCACGAATTCTTCGATCACCGCATCGGGGATTTCGGCATCACCGTCAGCTTCGTGGATACGACGGATCCGGTCCAGGTCGAGCGCGCCTTCAACGACCGTACGAAGGTGCTCTATTTCGAGGCGCTGGCGAACCCAACCATGAAGGTGCCGCCGATGAAGGCGCTCGTGGAGCTGGCGCATCAGCGCGGCATCGTGGTTGTGTGCGACAACACCTTCGCAAGCCCCGCAGTCTGTCAGCCTCACGCGTTCGGCGTCGACGTGGTTGTCGAAAGCGCCACCAAGTTCATCGGCGGGCACAACGACGCCGTTGGCGGCGTCATCACCCAGCGATCGGACTTGCTGCCCGCAGACTGGCTGGAAGACGTGCGGTGGAACACGCTGAACAAGCTGGGCGGCGCGTTGTCGCCTTTCAACGCCTGGCTTCTGCTGCGCGGCGCGCAGACGCTCGCCCTGCGAGTGGAAAAGCAATGCGCCAACGCAGCAGCACTGGCACGCTATCTGGAAACCCACCCCAAGGTGAAGCGGGTCTTTTATCCGGGTCTTGAATCGCATCCCAATCACGAGAACGCCAAGGCGCAGTTGCGCGATTTCGGCGCCATGCTCTCTTTCCAGGTGGAGAACGAAGACTATGGCGTCCAGGTGCTCAAGCGGCTGCAGCTATGCTGTTTCGCCGCCAGCCTCGGCGGCTTGCGCACCACGACGCAGCTCCCCGGCACCATGGCTTTCCTCGACATTCCTTCGCAGGAACGCGAGGCGATGGGGATCGTCGATGGACTGGTCCGCTTCTCGGTCGGCATCGAACACGTCGACGACATCATCGCCGATGTCGCTCAAGCCCTGGAGTAGAAACACCTCATCGCTCACCGGACCAACGTCCTATTAGGCAAATCACTCGCGGAAAATCTTCTCCATCGACTTTCCTTTTGCCAGCTCGTCGATCAGCTTGTCCATGTAGCGGATTTCCTGCATCAGCGGCTCTTCGATATCCTCGACACGGACACCGCAAACGACGCCCTTGATCGATCTTCGCGACGGGTTCGGCCGGGGCGCATCGGCGAAGAAGGCTTCGAAATCCGTTTGCCTTTCGATCTGGGATTCCAGCCCCTCCTGGGTGTAGCCGGTCAGCCAGCGGATGATCTCGTCGACTTCCGCTTTCGTGCGCCCCTTCTTCTCGGCCTTCGCGACATAGTGCGGATATACGCTGGCGAAACTCATCGTGTAGATTCGCGGTTTCGTCATCGTGCGGCCTCCATCCGGCATCAGCGCCCCGCACATACTAGCTCAGCCCGATGATCAATTGCAGGCTAAGGCTGTTATGCGCTCAACGGCTCCACCTCGGGCCATGCAGATGCGTTTGCAGCGTATTGCCCTGAGAGCCGCTCCTCCGTGGCGATTGCAGGCAGACGCGGGACGGCGGAAAGCAGTCGGCGGGTATAGGGGTCCCGTGGCGCGCGGAGAACGTGATCCGTGCGGCCCGTTTCCACGATCCGCCCGGCATGCATGACCGCGATGCGATGGCTGACGCGTTCGACCACGGCGATGTCGTGGCTGATGAACAGGAACGAGAGGCCTTCACGCTGCTGCAGGTCGAGCATGAGATCCGTCACCTGCCGCGCGATCGAAACGTCGAGCGCGGAAACGGCTTCATCGGCGATGATCAGTTTCGGCTGCACCGAAAGCGCGCGCGCGATCGCCAGCCGCTGGCGCTGCCCACCGGAAAACTGGTGCGGGAAGCGGTCGACACAATCGGCTTCCAGCCCCACCTTTTCGACGAGGCTGACGGCAAGGTCGCGGGCGTCGCGAGCAGAAACGAGGCTGTGGATACGCGCCGGCTCGGTGATCGCTTCGCGCACCGCCATGCGGGGATTGAGCGACGCATAAGGGTCCTGGAACACCATCTGCGCGTCGCGGCGCGCCGTCATGAGCCGATCGCCTGAAAGTGCCGTCCAGTCGCGACCTCCGATCTCGACGGTGCCCCGGTCCGGTTCCACCAGCCGGAGAATTGAGCGCGCCAGGGTCGACTTGCCGCATCCCGATTCACCGACCAGACCAAGCGTTTCGCCCCTGCCGATGGACAGCGAAACGCCGTCGACGATAGTGCGGCGCGATGCCTTGGGCGCAAACCCGCCAGTCCCGAAGCTGGTGGTCAGGTTCTCGACCCGCAGCACGGTTTCGCCTTCAGCCGGCGCTTCTGGGCCACCCGCTCCGAGCCTCGGCGTTGCCGCCAGCAATGCCTTGGAATAGTCGGCGAAAGGCCTGCTGAAGAAGCGCTCGACGGAAGCCTTCTCCACCAACGCGCCCTTGCGCATCACGACGATCCGGTCTGCGATCTCGCCCACCACGCCCATGTCGTGCGTGATGAAGAGCACGGCCATGCCGGTTTCCGACTGCAGCGAACGGATAAGCTGGAGGATCTCGGCCTGCGTGGTCACGTCGAGCGCCGTGGTCGGCTCGTCGGCGATCAGCAGTTGCGGTCGGCAGGCCAGCGCCATCGCGATCATCACCCGCTGCCGCAGGCCACCGGACAGCTCGTGCGGGAACTGACTAAGCCGTCGTTTCGGCTCGGGTATGCAAACGCGCTCGAAGGCCTGCTCTGCCTCTTCCAGCGCATGTGCCCGCGACAGCCCGCGATGGCGCATGATGGCCTCCGCAACCTGTCCCCCCACCCGCATCACCGGATTGAGCGAGGTCATGGGCTCCTGGAAGACCATGGCGATGCGGTTGCCGCGCACCCGCCGCATCTGCGCTTCGCTGGCCCGTGCCAAGTCGGACGCTGCGTCGGCGCCAAACAATATGCTTCCGTCGGCGATGCGACCTCCCTCGCGTTCGATCAGCCGCATGATCGCCAGCGCCGTCGCCGATTTGCCGGAACCCGACTCCCCGACGATGGCGACAGTCTCGCCGGCCTCAACCTCGAAGCTGAGACGCTCGACGGCCATATGCGAGCCGAAGGCGATGGACAGGTCGCGGACCGACAGGAGCACGCTCATGCCGTTTCACCCTCGATGCGCGCAGCCACTTCGGCGATCTTATGGAAGGGCGGTACCGGCGGAGTCCACCGCGTCGCGGCAGGCCGGAAGGAGAAGTTCACCGGGTCGCGCCCCTCGACACGCCAGGTAACGGTGTCGCCGAGCTCAATCAGGCCCATCGCGCCCGCAGGCTCGCCATCGGTGGTGAAGCTCTCTGTCAACGACTGCTGCGTGAGGTGCACCGTGCCGTCGACCGGTGTGATCGTGTTCCAGTGTACATGGCCCGAGACGCAAACGATGGGATGGCGCGCCTGCGCGATCATGGCGCGCGCCCGGTCGGCCTGCGGATAGGTCGAGACCGCCGGATTGTTCTCGAAATAGTAATTGCCGACCTGCGAGTGGCCCGAGACGGGCACGTGGCTGGCGATCAGCATGGGACGGTCGGCATTGCGCACCGTGCGCGACAGCCACAGAAGATCGGCCTCCGGCAGATGGAAGGAGCCATGGTTACCACCCCGGCGGATGAGCGTGTCTGCGCGCCACAGAAGGATGCGCCAGCCACCGATGTCGATCGTATGGTGGCCGAGCGCCTGTCCCAGGATGCGCTCATTGTCCTCGACGGACAGGTGGTCGCGATCGTGATTGCCGTTGATGTGGCAGATGGGCGCCTCGAGCGCGCGGAACGCTTCGGCCACTTCCGCCTCGAGTTCGAGATCGCGGTCGCGCGCAATGTCGGAGATACGATCACCGAGATCGATGACGAGATCCGGCCGCGCATCGTTTGAAAACCTGGCGAAGTCGGTCATCAGGTCGAGCGCGCAGTCGCCGCGCTTGGTGAGCGATGGGGCGCCGTGATGGATGTCGGCGACGAGCGCGATGCGCACGGACATGGTCAGCTCCTTGGGCAAGATGAAGGGGATCCCGGCGGGCGCGGCGCACCCGCCGGAAGTGACGTTTCAGGGTCAGTTGCTGGCGAACTCAATCGAACCGGCGCGGAAGTCGAGCACGTAGGGGATATGCCCCGGCTTAGGCGCCCATTCGAGATCGGTGCGCATGGCCCAGCTCTCATACGGACGGTAGAGCGGCAGGAACGGCGCGTCCGCCTTGATGCGCTCCATCAGCTCGGCATAGGCCTGCTTGCGCGCCTCGATGTCGGTCGAGAAGCGGAACCGCTCCCAGATTTCGGCATATTCGGCATCGGTGTTGAAGCGGCCCTCCGATTCCGACGGGCCGTCGGGAGCCCACATCACGCCGAACGATCCGAACGGATCGGCGAAATACATCGGGTTCGACCAGGAACGCACCATCATGGCGGGCGAACCGCCGGTCCATTCCTCGATCACGTTGACGCGCCCGTTGACGCCGACATTGGCCCACATCTCCATGATCGCCTGGGCGGCAAGGAGGCCGTTCGTGTAGTAGGTCGACTGGCTGTCGTAGACGATCTCCTCGCCATTGTAGCCGGCTTCGGCGAGCAGCTCCTTCGCCCGCTCGGGATTGTATTCGAAGGTCTCCAGTTCCGGCATGTAGAGTTCGCCGAACTCTTCCATCGTATGCGAGGCCGGCACGACGGCCTTGCCCAGCCACAGCGCCTCGTTGAGCGCGTCGCGATCGATGGCCATGCTCAGCGCCTGGCGAATGCGGGCATCCTTCATGACCTCATGGTTCTGGTTCATGATCATGACGTGGAAGAGCGCGGTCGGGGAACCGACGGCCTTCATCGTCGGATCGCCCTCGATCAGAGAGAGCTGGTCCGGGGCGATGTTGGTCGCCAGGTCGATCTCGCCGGTGCGCAGCGCGGTGATCCGCGAGGCGGTCTCGGGAATACGGCGAACGGTCGCGCGTTCGAGCGGGGCCGCCTCACCCCAGAACTCGCCGAAGCGTTCATAGACGATACGCTCGTTGGGAACGAACTCAGCGATCTTATAAGGACCCGTGCCGACCGGCGCGAGCGAGAAGGCTTCGAAATCGCTGTCTTCTGCGACATCAGGATCACCGGTCAACGCCATCGTGTAGGCGGCCGGGACGATCATGCCCTGCTGCAGGTTGATCAGCGTCTCCCAAAGCGGCTCCTCACGCTTGGCGTGGATGCGGATCGTGTAATCGTCGACCTTCTCTGCGCGGTCGAAGTTGCCGAGACGGTCGCGGGCGCGAACCTGATAGGGCGGGAACGTCGCCTGGTACATGCGGTTGAGCGAGAAGACGACATCGTCGGCCGTCATCGGGTCGCCATTGTGGAAGACGACGTCATCGCGCAGCTTGAGCTCCATGACGGTCGGCTCGAGGAGCGTCCATTCGGTGGCAAGCGCGGGCCGCCACTCGACTTCGCGCTTGTTGTAGTCACGGTCGATCAGCACGTCGAAGGCGTTGTAGTAGAATTGCGAGCCGACATTGGAATGGTCGCGGCCGGGATCGAGATAGGGCGCGACGTTTGCGGCGCCAACCGTGATTTCCTGGGCGAGTGCAGGCGTGGCGACGAGCATTGCGAGCGCCGTGGTCTGGAGAAGTCGTTTCATGGCTTTGAAGCCTCCGTAAGGGTGTTGAGCCAGATGTCTTGTGGACCGGCGGCCCCGGCCTCTCTTTATGAATTTCAGGTCAGCGCGCCCTCAGGCGCACGTCGGCGCGGTCGCGCAGCCAGTCGCCGAGGATCTGCACGGCGAAGGTGACAAGCAGGATCGCGAGCGCCGGCACGATCACCACCCACGGCGCCGTCGGCATGTAGTCGCGCCCGAAGCCGACCATCGAGCCGAGCGTCGCCGTCGGCGGCTGTACGCCGAGACCGAGGAACGAGAGCGTCGATTCCAGAAGCACGATGTTGGAGAATGAGAGCGTGAACTGGACGACCAGCGGCGAGACCACGTTCGGCAGGACATGCCGGGTGGCAATCCGGAAGTTCGATGCGCCGGCCGCCCGCGCAGCCTCCACGAACGGCATCGCCTTCAGCTTCTTCACCTCGCCGCGCACGATCCGGGCATATTGCTCCCAGCCATACACACCCAGCACGCACACCATCACGGTCAGGCTGGAACCGAAGATGGCGAGGAAGAGCAGCGCGATCAGCGTGAACGGGATGGCGATCTGCGCATCGACGGCGCCCATGACGATGTCTTCGAACAGTCCCCCGCGAAGACCGGACAGAAGGCCGAGCAGCCCGCCGATCAGCAGTCCGATGATCGATCCCAGCAGCGCAAGCGACAGCGTCAGCCGCAGGCCGTAGAGCGTCCGCGAAAGGATGTCCCGTCCAAGCTCGTCGGTGCCGAGAAGGAAGCCGTCCCGGTAACGCTCGAAACCGATCGGCGGCGACAGCCGCGACAGGAGGCTCTGGTCAAGCGGTCCGTGCGGCGCGATCAGCGGAGCTGCGATCGCCGCCGCCAGCAACGCGAACGCGGTGACTATCGCCACACGCTGGACGGCATCGGCGGACCGCCAGAGCGACAGCGCACCCGAGAGCAGCGACGGCTTGTCGACCAGACCGGAACGCAACGAAATGTCGGCCATAGCTCAGGCCTCCCCGAGACGGATGCGCGGATCGGCCCAGGTGTAGGCGAGGTCGACCACTGCGTTGATGATGAGGACCGCGATGGAAACGGCGATAACGCCGAACTGAAGCACCGGGTAGTCGCGCTGGATCGCCGAGCGCACCAGCAGTTCACCGATACCCGGCCATGCGAAGATCGATTCCACGACGACCGAGCCCGCCGCCGCGAGGCTCGCGACCTGCAGGCCGATCACGGACAGGATGGTGATCGAGGCGTTGCGCAGGCCGTGCCGCAGGATGACCTCCGTCTCCGCGAGCCCCTTGGCGCGGGCGGTGCGGATGAAATCCTGGCCGAGCACATCGAGCATGGCGTTGCGCGTGAACCGCGTCAGCCCGGCGATGAGCAGTCCCGACATCGCGATCGTCGGCATCAGGAAGTGCGCCCAGGTGCCGTTGCCGACAACCGGGAGCCAGTTCAGCCAGTAGGAAAAGACCAGGATCATGAAGACCGCGAGCACGAAGTTCGGGACGGCGTAGAACAGGAAGGCGAGCGTCATGACGGCGCTGCCCACCCACGACTTGCGCCAGACCGCCGCGACGATGCCGAGCGGTATCGCCAGCGCCAGCGTCAGCGCCGTGCTCGCGAGCAGTAGCTGCAATGACGGCCATATGCGCTCTGCGATCACAACCGAAACGGGCCGGCGCTCGACGAACGACAATCCGAATTCGCCGTCGAAGAACGAGCCCATGAAGGCGAGGTATTGTTCGAGGATCGAGCGGTCGAGCCCGTAATAGGTGACGAGAAGATCGCGATCGGCCTGGGTGAGCCCCTGCCCGGCAATGTAGTTGATCGGGTCGCCGGAAAGCCTGGTGGCGGCGAACGCCAGCGTGACGATTGCCAGAAAGGTGATAACGATCTTGAGGCCGGCCCGCGTCATGTATTTCAGCATGACACGCTCTCCCTGCCGTTGAGATGGGAGGCGATGCTGAGCTTTGGCGCGATTGCGGGATGCAGGATGCGCAGGAAGTCGATCCCGGCTGCGCGCGCGGCCACACCGTCGGTAGCGTCGTTGTCGCCAACGAAGAGAGCCCGGCCACGATCGGCCCCGCTGCGTTCGAGCGCGATCTCGATCAGATCCGCGGCCGGTTTGCCGACGGACTTTATGTGCAACGGGCCGGTACAGGCTTCGATGGCGGCGACAAGCGCGCCGGTCTCCGGCACCGGCCGGCCGTGGGCGGTCGGGTGCGTCAGGTCGAGATTGGTCGCCCACAGCACCGCCCCATCGACGATATGCGAGGCGATCTCCTCGGCGAGTTCCAGGCTGAAGCGCGAATCCCGGCCAAGAAGCACGACCTCCGGCACGCCACCGCTGTTTGCAATGCCGAGACTTGTCGCGAGCGACCGCAGCGGTGCGTCGGCATAGACGAGTACTGCCTTCGCATGCGGATCATCGGCGAGCCTGCGAACCGACTCTTCGCCGGCTAGCAGTATCCGTGCGGCATCCACGCCGATGCCGAGCTCATCGAGGCGGGAAGCAAGCGTTTCGGCCGTGTCCGACGAATTGTTGGAGACGATCCACAGCCGATCGCCGCAGGCGTTGACGAACGCGCGCGCGCCCTCGTGCACGTGGCGGCCGGAGATCAGGCACCCGTCGAGATCGCACAGCACGATCGATCGTGCCGCGGCGTCGATCTCGGCAAAACTCCTGACTGTCTCCACATGGCGCATCGTTGGTCCTCGTCGCTTGTTCATGCGAGCGGGACCATGTGGGCGGCGTGTGACACGCCCGTAACAAACCAAGGCTAGACCTTGCGAAATCGAAGATTTCACCTTGAGGACAGCGATGTCGCTTACACTTGCGCGCATCAGAGCGATCAACGCCGTTGCGCAGAACGGCTCCTATGCCGCTGCGGCACGCCAGCTTGGCGTCTCTCAGCCAACGGTTTCGCAGCATATCCGCGAAGCGGAAGCACTCTACTCGGTCAGGCTTTTCATGCGCCGTGGCGGCGCGCTGCATCCCACGCCGCTCTGCACGCAGCTTTGCGACATTGCCGAACGCATGGCGGAAAGCGAACGCGAGGCCGAGCGCATCATGACGCGTCATGCCACGCTGAGGGACGGCCGCATCACCATCGGCCTCGGCAATTCCATGCCAGGCATGGCCGTTATCGCGCTCTTTCGGCAACGCCATCCCGGTGTCGGCATCGCGGTCGAGACCGGTTCGCATGAACGCATCATCAAGGCGGTGCTGTCGCGCAGCGTCGATGTCGGCGTGCTACCGGACATTCCGCGCGACGGACGGTTTCGCGCACAGGCCCTTGTCAGCCAGGAGGTCGTCGCGATGCTTCACGCCAGCCATCCGCTCGCGTCGCGCAAGCAATTGACCTGCGCCGAGCTGATGCGCCAGCCGCTGATCTTCCGCGCTCGCGGTTCCTCGACCCAACGCGTGGTCGATCGCGCATTCGCGCAGGCCGGCCTCACGCCAAAGCCGCTTCTCGTGCTCGACGCGCGTGACGCGGCCTACGAGGCGGTCGCCAACAATATCGGCATCGGCTTCATATGGCGCCACGGAACCGGCCGGCACGATGCCGTCAAGCGCGTGCCGGTTGCCGAGATGAACACGCGCTACAATGAAGTTGCCTTTGCGCTGGCCGGGGAAACATCCGTCGTGACGGACGCATTCCTGGCGGTCGGCGCAGACTACGGCAGGATGCAGGAAGGGATGGCGTAGCGGCCGGATGGCCGCTGTCGCAGCAGACTGCAACGCCCCCAGGTTTGCTCCCCGCTTCGGTTGACCCGAAACATATGGTCATACATACTATTGATCATTTGGTTGGGACAGCGGAGGAGCGTCGCCCCATGATGAAGTTTCTGGACGGCGTGAAAGTCGTCGAGATCGGCCATATTCTCATGGCCCCCTACGCCACCCAGTTCCTGGGTGATTTCGGCGCCGACGTCGTCAAGGTCGAGTCGCTCGAAGGCGACTATTACCGGAATCTCGGCCTCGGCCGGAAGCGAGGCATGACCGCGCAGTGGATGTCGGTGAACCGCAACAAGCGCAGCATTTCGCTCGACCTCAAGGACCCCGAGGCCCGCGAGACCCTCAATGCCCTTCTGAAGGACGCCGACATCGTCGTCCACAACATGCGGGTCAAGGCGATCGAGCGGCTTGGGCTCGGCTACGAAGCCGTCAAGGCGCTCAACCCGAAGGTCGTCTACTGCGCTGCAATCGGTTTCGGCCAAGACGGACCCTATGCCGACTTTCCAGCCTTCGACGACATCATCCAGGCCTATTCCGGCCTTGCCGCGGTCAACGGCGTCGGCTCCGGCAAGCCCACCTTCCTGCCGATCGCGATTGCCGACAAGGTCGTTGCGCTGATGCTTGGACAGGCGATGCTCGCCGGGCTCCACCGCCAGCGCGCCACCGGCAAGGGCTGCTATATCGAGACGCCGATGTTCGAGGCCGCGGTCACCGTGGTACTGAACCAGCATCTCAACGGCCACACCTTCGTCCCGCCAGAGGCGGGCTTGGGCTACAAGCGCGTCATGAGCCCCTATCGTCAGCCGGCACCGACTCAGGACGGCTACATCGTCCATGGCGTCTACAAATACGAGCACTGGCAGCGCTTCCTCGCGGAAACCGGCAGGCAGGACGTGCTCGACGGCCCGTTGATGGCCGACCAGCATGCGATGGCCAACAACATTGCAGGCCTGTACGAAATCGCTTCGAACGAAATCCTGCCGACCCGCACCACGGCCGAATGGCGCGAGCTCTTCGACCGGCTCGACATTCCTTGCGCACCGGTTCTGCAGATGGAGGATCTGGAGCAAGACCCGCACCTCGAGGCCGTGAAACTTTTCGAGGAATACGACCACCCGTCGCAAGGGCGCTTGCGCCGGACCCGCGCACCGTTCTCGGTTCGCGACGTCGATGTCGGCTCGGACCGCCATCCGCCGGAGATCGGGGAGCATACGCTGGAGGTCCTCCGCGAAGTCGGGCTTTCGGACGAGCAGATCGCAGCGCTTCAGGCGCGCGGCGTTGTTCGCACCTTCTCGGATGAAGGCACGCAAGCAGCCCGAAAGGCCGGATAGCGATGGCAACGGCACCAGACAGCCAAATATCTGTGGCCCGAGACGGCCACGTCGGAATCGTGACCTTCTCCCGTCCGCCGCACAACTATTTCGACGGCGCGTCGGTCGAAGGGCTGCTTTCCGCCTTTCGCGAACTCGAGGCCGACCGGCAATGCCGGGCCATCCTGCTTCGCGCAGAGGGCAAGACCTTTTGCGCCGGCGCGCAGTTCGGCAGCGACGGCAACGGTGTCGATGCCGATGTGGCGATGCGCATCTACCGCAGCGCCATCGCGCTTTTCGAAGTGTCGAAGCCGGTCATTGCCGCCGTGCAGGGCCCGGCGATCGGCGGCGGTCTCGGCGTCGCGCTTGTGGCGGATTTCCGGGTTGCCAGCGACACGGCATGGTTCTCCGCGAATTTCGCACGGCTGGGCGTTCATTCCGGCTTCGGCATCAGCGCGACGTTGCCGCGGGTCGTCGGCCTTCAGGCCGCATCGTTGATGCTGCAGACCGGCCGCCGGCTCTCCGCCGAGGAAGCAAACCGCATCGGTCTTGTCGAAAAAGTGGTGCCGCAGTCCGCGCTCGACGACGAGGCAATGGCCCTTGCCCGCGAGATCGCCTCAGGCGCGCCGATAGCCGTGCAATCCATGCGGCACACATTGCTTGGGGATCGTGCGGCTCTCGTGCGTCAAGCGATCGAACGCGAGATTGCCGAACAGCGCATTCACTTCCAGACTGACGATTTCCGTGAAGGCATCAAGGCCGCGCACGAGCGCCGGCCGCCGGTCTTCACGGGTCGTTGAAACGGAGGGGCAGGCGGTGACCAGAGGCAGTGCTTTCAGCCAGGACGACGGCATCCCGCTTTACATCAAGCTCGCCAGCCTGTTCCGCGACATGATCGGACAGGGCGAGTGGGCTGTCGGCGCGCAGATCCCGCCGCTTCCCGCGTTGCAGGACGCCTACGGCGTCGCGCGAGCGACCATCCGGCAGGCGATCGGCATCCTGCAGGATGAGGGTTACCTGTCGAGCCAGCGCGGGCGAGGCACCTATGTGCTGAAGGCGCCACCCGTGCGCAGCGCCAATCCGCAGGCCCCCGGCCACGACCAGCTCAATCTCGATCCGCGGTTCTCGATCAGGATCATCGGCCACGCGGAATGTACCCGCAGCTACGGCCCGGCGCGCTTCATTCCCGAGACCGAAGGCCCGCTGGTAAGCGCTCGCAAGCTGCATCTCTTCGAGGAGATGCCGTACTCGATCGTCGATTTCATCATGCCGCGCCGCTACTTCGAGATGATTCCCCAAGGGCTGGATCGCACGCGCCTCTATGCGCAGCTTGTCCGCGACCACACCGGGCTCAGCCATCTGGTGGGCGACCAGGCGATGACCGTCAATCTCGCCGGTCACGAGGTGGCCAAGCTTCTGGAGATACCGCTCGCGACGCCGACCGTGCAGCTCGACTCGACGTTGACGGAGATGGGGGCAGCCGCGCCGGTGATGGCGCACCGCAGCGTGATCCGCAGCGATCTCTTCCTGCTGCGCCGGCGCATCGCCAACGTCTTCGAGCGCGCGGCGGACGACTGGCGTCCGACGGTGCGCCCCGACAACTGACAGAACCACGGAGACAGGCAATGGACTTCGCCCTGAGCGACGAGCAGCGCGCGATACAGGAAGCGGTGCGACGCATCTGCGAGCTATTCGACGATGGCTACTGGCTCGACCGCGACCGCGACGGCCGGTTTCCGCACGATTTCGCCACGGCGGTCGCCCGCAACGGCTGGTTCGGCATCACCACTCCGGAGGCTTATGGTGGGGCAGGTCTCGGCATCACCGAGGCCGCGATCGTGATGAAGGAAATCGGCCGCCTGGGGCTGGCCGCAACTTCGTCGGTGCACATCAATATCTTCGGGCTTCAGCCGGTCGTCGGCTTCGGCACGGACGAGCAGAAGCAGCGCATGCTGCCGCCGCTGATCGCCGGCGAGGAGCGAGCGTGCTTTGGCGTGACGGAGCCTGACGCTGGACTCGACACCACGCATATCACCACCTTCGCCAGACGGGCCGACAATGGCTATGTCGTCAACGGGCGCAAGGTCTGGACTTCCACCGCGCAGCACGCCGACCGCATCCTTCTGGTTACACGCACGACGGCGCTCGCGGATTGCGCCAGGCCGACGGACGGCATGACTGTCTTCTACACGCGCTTCGACCGCGACCGGATCGAGGTGCGCGAGATCGAGAAGATGGCCCGCAAGGCGGTCGATTCCAACGCCATCTTCATCGACGGCCTCGAAGTTCCCGAGGAAGACCGTATCGGCAAGGACGGCGATGGCTTTCGCGTACTGCTGCACGGACTCAACGCCGAGCGCATCGTCGCGGCCGCAAGCGCCATCGGCGCGGGACAGGCCGTGCTGGAAAAGGCGGCGGCCTATGCCGGCGAGCGCAACGTGTTCGGCCGACCGATCGGCATGAACCAGGCCATCCAGCATCCGCTTGCCGACATATGGATGCGGCTACAGGCGGCGGAATTGATGCTGTTCAAGGCGGCACACCTCTACGACAGCGGCCAACCTTGCGGGCTGGAAGCCAACAGCGCCAAATATCTCGCCAGCCAGGCATCGTTCGACGCAGCGTTCCGCGCGGTGCGAACCCATGGCGGCTTCGGCTTCGCCAAGGAATACCACGTCGAGCGCTATTTCCGTGAAAGCATCCTAAACTTCATCGCGCCCGTCAGCGAGGAATTGATCCTCTGCCACGTTGCGGAGAAGGCTCTCGGCCTGCCGAAATCCTACTGACCCGCGTCGCGGGTGCCGAACACCCTGGCGTTATCCTCGCCGAGCGAGGGCGCGTCCTTCCTATAGGCAGGCCTTTCGCCATCGAATGAGATCGGCATGCCGACGAGGCTGAGATCGATGCCGGGCGACTTCTGAAGGATGCCGAGCGCGTCCGTCTGCGGATGCGCCAGTACCTCGTCAACGGTGTGGATCGGCGCGCAGGGTATGCCGGCCGTCTCGAGCTTCCCGGCAAGTTCTTCCTTCGTCGTGCCCGCTGCAATCTCGGCCACCATCGGCAGCAGTATCGCGCGGTTGCGGCTGCGATCCTCATTGGTCACGAAGCGCGGATCCGTGCCCCACTCCGGATGACCGAGAACCTGCGCCAGCCGCGCGAAAAGCCGGTCGTTGCCGGCTGCGATCACCAGCGGCCCGGTCGATGTTTCGAACGCCTGGTAAGGCACCAGCAAAGGATGCCCCGTTCCGTGACGCACGGGCAGGCCGCCGCCCGTCATGTATGTGACCATGTGGAACCCGCACCACAGCAACGCGGTCTCGAACAGCGACGTGTTGACGACGCAACCCTTGCCGGTCGTCGCCCTGCGGAGCAGCGCCGCAAGCGCGCCAATCGCCGCCCACATGCCGGTACCGAGATCGACCACAGACGCACCGATCCGCGCAGGTGGGCCATCGGGGTGGCCGTTGGCGCTGATGAGCCCGGAAAACGCCTGCATCAGAGGTTCGTAACCGGGGCGGTTCTTCATAGGGCCGAGATGACCGAAGGCACCCATGTCGCAATAGATCAGGCGCGGGTGCCGTGCCGTCGTTTCCTCCGGCCCCAGACCCATCTTCTCCATCACGCCCGGCCGCAGATTGTGGACCAGTATGTCGCTGTCGGCCAGCAGGCCGTCGAGTTTCCGCCTGTCTTCAGCCCGCGAGAGATCGAGCACCACGGACAGCTTGTTGCGGTTCATCGCGTGAAACGCGGCCGACGCATCGGCTGAGACGGGCGGCCCCCAGCGGCGCGCGTCGTCGCCACCATCCGGCTTCTCGACCTTGACCACGGTCGCGCCGAGATCCGCAAGGATTTCGCTGGCAAAAGGACCGGCGAGATTCTGGCCAAGCTCGACGACCTTGACCCCTTCCAGCAGCAACGCCGTCATCACATTCTCCCCGGCAGCCAGAGCGAAATCGCGGGGAACGCGATCAGAACGGCTAGCACGATCAGTTCCGCGATCACGAAGGGCCATACGCCGCGGAAGACCTTGCCGACGGGAACCTTTGTGGTGCTCGCGACGACGAAGACATTGATGCCCATCGGTGGCGTGATGAGCCCGATCTCGGCGGCCTTCACGAAGAGAATACCAAGCCAGACGGGCTCATAACCAAGACCGGCAAGCAACGGGAACGTCAGCGGCAGGGTCAGGACGAGGATCGCCAACTGATCCAGGAAGAAACCGAGCACGAGCAGCATGAGCAGAACGCACAGCAGCACCACGAAGGGCGGCACGTCGGCGGCCTGGATCGCCATCAGCAGGTTCTGCGTCACGCCGGTCAGCGTCAGGAAGATGCCGAACACCGCCGAGCATGCAATGATGGCAAGGATCATCGCGGAATTACGCGTGGCCGTCGACAGGGCATGCAGGAAATCGCTCCAACCCATGCGGCGCATGGCAATGGCGATCACGAGCGCGGCGAGCGCGCCCACCGCACCGACTTCCGTCGGCGTGATCGCGCCGGAATAGATCGCCGCGATCATCGATCCCATCAGCAGCAGGATCGGCCATACGGGCATAAGCCCCGCGATCTTCTCGCGCATGGGCACCGGCTCTGCGACCGTCGGCGCTGCTTCCGGGTCGCGTCTGACGATGAAGGCGATCGTGAGCGCGTAGCTGACAGCGGTCAGCGCCCCCGGCAGCAGGCCGGCCATCAGCAACGCACCCACGGACGTTTCCGTGAATACGCCGAAGAGGACGAGGCCGATGGAGGGTGGGATCATGATGGCGAGCGTGCCGATCACCGCCAGCGCGCCGGTAGAAAAGCTGTCGTTGTAGCCGTAGCGACGCATCTCGGGATGGGCGGCTGCGGCGAGCGTGCCGGCGGCAGCCGTGCTGGATCCCGAGACTGCGGAAAGCATCACGCCTCCCGCAACCGCGGCATAGGCGATACCGCCGCGCATATGACCGAGCCATTTGTGCGAGGCCGCGAACAGGTCGCGTGTGAAGCGGCCAGCCGTCAGGAACTCCGCCATCAATACGAACATCGGCAGCGTCGACAGCGTGTAGCTTGTCACGTGCTCGTACGGAGCGGTCTTGATAACCCCGATCAGCGGATAGATGCCACCTGTCAGGTAAAGGCCCAGCGCACCGGTGGTCAGCATTGTGAAGGCGACCGGCATACCCGCGAGCAGTAGCACGAAAAGAAGCAGGGTCATTCCGACGGCAACGGAAACCATCACTCGTCTCCCTCAAGGTCGGAGCGCGGGAAGACGATCTCGACGGCGAGCCGCAACGCAAGCAGTCCGCAACCGAGAGGAACCCATACATAGCTCCAGTAGAGCGGAAACTGGATGACGCCGAAGCTGGTGTCCCGGTCTATGAATTTCGACACAGCCTCGATGCCGGAATGCCAGGCAAGAAAACCGAAGATGCCGGCGGCGATCAGCGCGTTCACACGTTCGACCGGGTTGCCCGGAATGCGAGCCAGCCAGGGCTTCAGCACGTCGAGCCGGATGTGGCCGCCACTCGCATATGTCGCCGGCAAGCCCAGAAATGTGAGGATGACCATCAGGTACAGCGTCGTGAACTCGAAGCTGCCCTGCAGAGGACGATTGAAGAGATAGCGTCCGAGCGCATCGACGCTGATCGACAACATCATGACGAAGATCGCGAGTTGCGCGATCGCCATGAAAATTCGATCGAAGAAGGACAGCGCGCGCTCCAGCGGTCTGGGCATGGTATGCTCCGCAGGTAGGGCGCTCCCGGACAATGCGTCCGGGAGCAAGGGTGTCGATTATTCCTGGAGGTACGAACGATAGGCGTCGAGGGTCGCCTTGCCGGGCAGTCCACGCCCTTCCATCTGCTTCACCCATTCGGCCTCCACCGATTGCAGCTTTTCGGTAAACTGGGCCTGCGTTTCGGGCGACAGCTCGATCAGCTTGATGCCGAGCTCTTCCAGCTTATCGTATGCGGACCCGGTCTGATCCTTGAACCCGGCGGCCATCGTTTCGCCGATCTCGGTGGCAACCTCGGAAACCACCTTCCGGGCGTCTTCCGGAAGGCCCTGCCATACGTCCTCGTTCACCAGGGCCGCGAAGGCCACGGTGCCGAGGCTCGCATTGGTCGTGATGGAGGAAAGCACCTCCTCGATCTTGTAGGCAAAGAGGCTCGGCGGATTGTAGATCGCGCCATCGACGGTGCCACGCTCCAAGGCGAGGTAGAGGTCCGAGGCCGGCACACGCACTGGCACGGCGCCGAGCGAACTGGCGATGAGTTCGCCGGTCGCGCCGGCGGCACGCATCTTCACGCCCTCAAGCTCGCTGACATCGTTGAGCTCGGTCTTCTTGGCAAACATCGCCTGGTAGGGCGGCGTCACCATGGTGAAGAGCGGACGCACGCCGTTGCGCAGATATTCGCTTTCCAGGAGTTCGTTCTGGGCCAGCTTGGTGAAAGCGATGGAACCGGCAACGGAATCGGTGAAGAGCCCCGGCAGTTCGACAGCGCTGGTCAGCGGCATGCGATCGCTGACATAGACGACGCCGACCATGGCGATGTCGGTAACACGGTTGCGCACCGCGTCCAGCAGCCCGGCGGCCTTTGCAAGCTGCTCGGCCGGATAGAGCTGCACCTCGATGCGCCCCTCGCTGCGCTCCTCGACCATCTGCTTGAACGGCTGCGCCGAAAGCTTTGAGCCGGCATGAGTCAGCGGAAACTGGTCCGCATATTTCAGGACGATCTTTTCCTGCGCGTAGAGCGTGGTCGATGCAAGCGAGGCGGCCAGCGCGATGCCGGCCACTTTAAGGGCATTGGTGATCTTCATGCTTTCCTCCATCAGAATTTTTCTGGTTCTTGGTGCTGGTAACGTTCACGCCGGATCGACCTGCCAGCGGAAGCGCGGCGGCTTTCCGTCGAGGAAGCGTTGAGCCGCTTCCTTGTGATATGCCGTCTCGAGACAGGCTGCCTGGGCGAGGCTCTCTGCCTCCACCGTCTGCCGCAGGTCGAGCCCGTAGCTCTGGTTGAGAAGGTTCTTCGACAGGGCGAATGCCGTCGCGGATGCCTCCACAAAACCCTTTGCCATCGCTGTCGCCGTTGCAATCAACCGGTCTTCTGCGACGACTCGCGAAACGATGCCCAGCGCCAACGCCTCCTCCGCATCGACTTCCCGTGCGCTGAGGATGAGTTCCCTTGCCCGTCCCATCCCAACCCGTCGCGGCAGCGAGTGGTGGAGCGCAAAATCCGGCACCAGTCCGATACGCGCGAACGACGCGCAGAACCGCGCCCGCAGCGTCGCCACGACAAAATCAGCCGCGGCAGCCAGGCCAAAGCCCGCGCCGTAGGCAGGACCGTCGACAGCCGCGATTAACGGCTTTTCAAGAGAAAGAAGCGCGAGCACGGTTTCGCCGGTCTGGCGCATCCGCTCGCGCGCATCTTCGATGCCGGGCTTCCTGTCGCGCATCGACGTGATGTCGCCGCCCGCGCAGAAGCTGCCTCCGGATCCGGTCAAGACACAGGCGTGGATGGCAGCGTCGCGAACCAGTCGATCGACGGCTTCGCGCAGCTCGGCGCGCATGGTCATGTCGATGGCGTTGCGGCGCTCGGGTCGCTTCAGCGTCAGCGTTGCCACGCCACCGTCGACATCAAGCGCTATCGTTTCGAAACCTGCCACGCCGGATCACTCCTCCCGATTGATCGCGCGCTAAAGTACGTAATAGTGTACTATAGAACTATCTGGGTGCAAGCGGTCATTCGAGCGCATCGCCCCAGCCTGCGAGAACGCCACCCTTGTCCAGCCACGCCGACGGCACCTCGACGGGCAGGTCGAGGAACATCTGCGCATAGGTCTTGGCCTGCGGGTCATAGCGCAGCGAGGCGGTGCCGCCGCCGCCCAGCACGTTCTCCAGCAGGAAATTGAGCGCGTGGAACCCGGGCATCACGTAGCGGTGCACCGGACCTTCCAGATAATGCGCGAAGAACTGCGCCATGCGCTCCTCGGTGACCTGCTCCGCGATTACCGAAAAGAATTCCGGACGGCGCGCGATCACCCCGATATTGGCGTGGTTGCCCTTGTCGCCGCTGCGCCCCCAGGCCAAGGCGCGCAGAGGAACCGTTGCGGTCGGGCCGCTTGCGGCTTCCGACTGGGGAGCGGGATGTGCAGCGGGCGCATCGGCGCTCTGGCCTGGCATCGCAGGCAGGCGCGTCGTTTCTTCGCCCCGGTGGATCGTTACCGGCACCTTGTCCTTCGGCCAGAGGAAGGAATGGACACGCAGGACCGGCGTCGGCTTCGGGCGGCCATGAAGCACCCCGGTCAGCCCCTGCGCCATGGCGACGCCCGGATGGGCGAACTCCCGCGCGAAAATCTCCAGCGCCTTCATGTCTTCGTGCTTGAGGCCGATCTTGACGATCACCTCGCGCGCTTCGAAGGCGCGCGCATTCGCGCCGTAAGTGTCTTCGGCGCCGATCACCTCGATGGAAACTTCGCGATAGGGAGCGAACCCCTTGGCTGCCATCAGCCGTCCAGTGCGCTCCACCAGCGCCTCGGCCGTCCGGCGACCTTTTCGGCCGGCCTGCCAGCCCGCGACCATGTAGGTCGTGACGATGCGGAAGCCGTCGACATAGGTGCCGCAGACCTTATAGTCCGGCCCGGGCGCCCTGCCCTTCGCGTTCGACACGCGCACGCGATCCTCCGCCACCTGTTCGAGCGTCACCTCGGAGAAGTCGCAGACGACGTCAGGCAGATGATAGGATTGCGGGTCGCCGATCTCGTAGACGATCTGCTCCGCCACAGTGCCGGTCGTCACCTTGCCCCCGGTACCCTCGGCCTTGGTCACGACGAAGCTGCCGTCCTTTGCGCATTCGACGATGGGAAAGCCCATGTCGCTCCAGCCGTCGGCGACGTCCTGCCAATCGGTGAACAGTCCGCCGGTTGCCTGTGCGCCGCACTCGATGACGTGTCCTGCAAGGCTGCCGGCCGAGAGCCGATCATAGTCGTCGGCCTGCCAGCCGAACTCGTGCATCAGCGGCCCCAGCACCATCGCCGAATCCACCACGCGGCCGGTGATGACCACGTCGGCGCCTTTTGCCAGCGCTTCCGCGATCGCACCGGCGCCGAGATAGGCGTTCATCGAGGCGAATGCATTCGGCAGCGGCGCACCGGAAAACATCTCCGTCGGCTGCGCATCCTTGATGTCCTGCGCGAAGGGCGTCAGGTCGTCCCCGGTAACAACGGCAACGTCGAATTCGAGCCCCGCTTCGGCGGCTGCCGCCAGAAAAGCATCGCGACAGGCAAGCGGGTTCATGCCGCCGCTGTTGGTTATCAGCTTGATACCCTGGCGCTTGATCTCCGGCAGGAGCGGCTTCACAGAAGCGAGCCAGTCGGGAATGTAACCGCCATCGGGCGCCTTGGCCTTGGCGCGGGCAAGCAGCGCCATGGTGACCTCGGCAAGGTAGTCGCCGACCAGATAGTCGACATTGCCCTTCTCCACGAGCTGTCTTGCACCAAGGATGGTATCGCCCCACGCGGCCGCGGCCCCGCCGATACGTATGATCTTTTCTTCAGTCACGTTTGTCTCGCTCCCGCTGTTCAGACGGCCCAGCGCGGCTTGCGCTTTTCGAGGAAGGAGGCCACGCCCTCGCGGCCCTCCTCACCCAACAGGCACGAGGCGAAGCCCTCCGCCGCGCGGTCCAGCATCTCGTCGCGCGTCAGGTGCGGCGCGGCGAGCACGAGTTGCTTGGTTGCAGCGTTTGCGCCCGGCGCGCACAGGCGCACGCTCTTGCGCAGCCCCGCCTCGTGCGCGGCGAAATCTTCGCCGGTCGGCACCACGGCATCGGCGATGCCCAGAGCAAGCGCCTCGTTGCCGTCGAAGCGCGCGGCCGTCAGCATGATCCTCCGCGCCTTGGCGAGCCCGATCCGCTGGACGATGAGCGGCGCGATCTGCGCGGGCGGGATGCCGAGCATGGTTTCGGTCAGCGCGAATTTCGCGTCGGCGGTGACAGCAACGAAATCGCCAGCACAGACCAGCCCGAGCCCGCCAGCCATCGCCGCACCCTCGACCAGCATCACCGTCACTTGCGGCAGTTCGTTGATGGCATGAAAAAGCTCGCCGGCGCGGCGGCTGAATGCGGCAACGTCGGCCTGGCTCTGCCCGCCTTCCGTGATCGCGCGAAAGCCCTTCAGGTCGCCGCCGGCGCAAAAGGTGCCACCCTTCCCACGAAAGGTCACCCCGCGAATATCGCGATTATCGGCGAGCGAGCGGGCCACCGCATGCAGCTCTTCGGCCATCTCGTTGGACAGCGCATTGCGCGCTTCCGGCCGGTTCAGCCATACGGTCAGCCAGCCGTCTTCCTGTTCCAGCAGAAGGGTTTCGGTTTGCGGTAGCGCGGACATCGGTTTCCTCCTGAGGACATGCAACTTACTGGCAAGATACAGAACGAACGTTCTGTTTGTCTAGATGGTGGCGTTGCGTTTATAGATTTGCCGATGAACAAACCAGACACCGCGTCCGACAGACCGGAACCACCCACCGCATCGCGAAAGGAACAGCAGGCGATCGTTGCCCGCGACCGCATCGTGCGGGCCGTCATCGACTGCCTCGACGAGCATGGCTATGCGGAAACGAGCATCAACCGCATTCAGGAGCACGCCGGAATTTCGCGTGGTGCGTTGACCCATCACTTCCCGAGCAAGGAAGAGCTGATGGTCGTCACGGCCGAGCGACTGTTGCAGCCCACTCTGGTGCCGCCGCGCAAGGGATCGAGACATTTCGATACCGCCGAGCAGCGGATTTCGGCCGTCGAGGCGGACATCGTCTGGATGTGGGAAAGGCTCGTCGACACGCGCGAAGGCCGCGCTTTGCTTGAAATCCTCGTCGCCACCCGCACGGACGTCGCGCTCAAAGGCCGCATCTCGGAGACATTCGTCCGCTGGAACCGCGCGATCAACGATTCACTGGCCGCCAACTATCTGCTCCACGGGCTGGCCGAGGACGAGCAGCGCGAACTCTGGACGATGTGCCGCGTCTTCCTGCGCGGCCTCAACACCCAGAGCCAGTTCGAACCCGATCACCATGCGCGCAGCGCGCTCGTGCGCAGCTTCGCCAGGATGATCGCTACGCGCTTCGTCTGACCGTGCCGACGACAGGTGCTCAATCGGCGGTGAAGCGGTCAAGCGCGTTGCGGGTGATCTGCTCGGTGAAGGCGTCGCTTCGGGTCAGCCCCATGATCCATTCGCAGCTACCCGCCGTCAGCACCTCGCCCTTGCCGCGCTTCATGCCAACGACCATGCCCGATCCGTACTGGAACTTGCGCCGCGCGACCGGCGTCTCGTCGGGTGCGAGTTCGGCAAGACCATTCAGATCGCTGTCCCGGACGTAGTAGCGCACGCCCTCGCCCTCATGCTCGTATTCGAACAGGACGGCGGGGCTCATGGCGAGGATATCGATCTCCTCCGGCACACCAGGCGCTTCGACCGGATAGGGAAGACCCTGCTTGAAGGTATAGTCGAGCCCGTCGACCTCGTAGCCGAATATACCGGCCTCGGCGCCGAAGACATCGGCATAGCGCAGGTCTGTGCCGGCGAACGCCCAGTGCTCCGGCCGGTAGACGGTGAACCCGCGCGACCCGCGCGGCGCGAAACCGCCCCAGCTTCCATACATGCCATGGCATCCGTTCACGCCTACCGTGGAAGCGCCCGGCCAGTTGACGCCGCCGCTTTCCCACGAGGCCGTCAGCAGATGCTTGCGCTCCGGATCGTCGCGCACCGGGTCCATGGCAGGCGCCTTGAACTTCCAGCAATGCTGCTGGCGCCCGTCGTCCTCCAGCCTGATCTGCCACAGGAAATTGCCGCCGAAGCGCGAAAAGCCGCCGCCGCGCTCGACGAAATCCTCCACCGCCTTGCGCATGTCCCATGACCAGTATTCGTCATGGCCGACGGTCACGAGACAGGAATAGTCGTCGAGGATCTCGGGACGGTAATGCAGGTCGGTCTGGGTGATGATGTCGAAATCGTAGCCTTCGCGCTCGGCCCAAACGGCAAAATGCCGGTCGAACTGCGCCCACCCCGCAGCCGCGTAATATTGCCCCCAGCCGCCGGAATAGCCCCATTCCTTGGATGGAAAACGCGGCGCGTCGTTCATGTCGGGAAGCGGCGCGACGGTGATGCGGGCCGCTCCCTTGGGCAGCCATATCATGCCTCGGGTCCAAGGCCTCTGCAGCGAGAGGATCGGTGATCCCTCGTTCTTGTTCGCTCCCCACGTGCCGAAATAATGGTTGGCCCCGCCCCAGTCGTTGTAGGCTGTCCAGGTGCCCGTGGCGAGCATGAACAGGATTTTCCCCTTGCGGGTTTGCGCCGTCGGCCGCACCACGACGAAATGATGCTGGACAAAGCGCTCGCCGTCCTTGCGCATGCAGGTGGAGACCACGCGGTAGAAGCCGGAACGCTGGTCGCGGGGTATTTCCCAGCGGTGAAGCACCGGCCAGTCGCAGCCGTCCATATAGGCGGTCTCGGAGGTTTTGGTAAAACTGCCGGGCAGTCCGAATGCCTCGTGCACCATCTCCGGCCGAAAGCCGTCGCGATAGATCTGGATCGACCATTCGTCCGCCGTCGTGGAACCGTGAAACTCGACCGTCTCGCCCGGATCGTAAGACATCCGGTCGGTGTAGACGAACACCTCTGCCAGGTCCGGATCCTCACGCGGAAACTGGAAACGGTAGTCGGACAGGAAATGCTCGTCCGCGTAGCCCTTGCGTACAGCCCATGGCCGCACGGCATGCGGTCCGATTTCGGGAAATTTGAACGGCTGTCTGCTCATGATCGATCGATGGCTCCTAGTTCAGCGCAAGGGTGGGTGGACTTGGTCGGGACGAGGCTTTCTGCGCCAAATGCTTGCCCTCCATCTCGGAGAGCCGTCGCAGCAGGTTGCGCCCACCTTCGATGAGATCGAGCCGGACGGCCATGCGCAGCGCGTAGACCTCGCGCTTCTTCAGCGCATGCAGGATCGCGACATGCTGATGAACATCCGGGTAGAACGGTCGTGCATCGGGATAGAGTTCGGAGAGCATCGGCCCGACACGCATCCACAGACGCTCGAGCATCTGCACCAGCGTCGGCATGCGCGCATGTTCGAACATCGTGAAATGGAAGGCACGGTTTGCTTCGAGCGCGGTGCGCCAGTCGTGGCGCGCCTCGGCTTCGACAAGCATGTCGTGCAGTCCCTCGAGCCGCGCGAGGTCGGCA
The DNA here is from genome assembly GCA_019739225.1 of Aquamicrobium sp. GTDB lineage: Bacteria > Pseudomonadota > Alphaproteobacteria > Rhizobiales > Rhizobiaceae > Aerobium. The sequence goes on along the minus strand of JAHHDT010000006.1, from coordinate 701,968 downwards.
GGGTGCATGTTGGACATCGCCCGCTCCGCCGCCATCGGCTCCAGCTCGAGCCGGATGTCGCGAATGTCGACATAGTCTGCGAGCGAAAGCCGCTGGACCCGGATGTAGAAGCGCGGCTTGATTTCGACGGCGCCGTCGCGGGCCAGTTGCACGAGCGCCTCTCGCACCGGGGTTTCCGACGTGCCCATGCTGCGGGCCAGATCGCGAACCTTCAGGCGTTGATGCGGCAGGAGTTCCGCTCGCATGAGCGAGAGACGAAGCCGGCTATAGACCTCCTCGGCAAGCAAGGCCGCACCTCCTTGGAAAATCGGCTCGCGACTGGCTTTGAACCGACCTGCCATGAACGCAGCGGGTCGGTTCATCGGATATATCAGGCACCGCAAAATCCCGCATGTCAAGCGGCAGCCAGCATTCATAATGAGACGAAATTCGATAAACTTCGCGTTGCGCGCGCCCCAGCTTCGCGCGAAGCGTCTTCACCACGAAGCCCGGAAAGGCTTGAGCCTGGCCAGTTTTGTCTGATTTCGCGTGACGTTTAGATGGCATCGCGTATTTTTCGAGTCCACCGATTAATAACACCTATCTGCCATCTTGCCTGGCGATAATAGGAAGATAATCAAATTACTTGAGCTTTCTGATATATCGTGTACCGTCTGCATATGGAGCGGCCAACCGCTCCCATTGACACGCACGACGATACGGAGCTTGCCGATGGCCCAGGAAGCCTTGCCGCAGACGAATGGCGCCTCCATCGATATTCGCGCCCTCGAGAAGCGGTTCGGCAACGTGCGCGCGGTGGATGACGTCTCCCTGACTATTGAAGCGGGGGAGTTCGTTGCGCTGCTCGGGCCCAGCGGTTCCGGCAAATCGACCGTGCTGATGAGCATCGCCGGCTTCGAAAGGCCGACAGCCGGTAAGATCATCATCGACGGCGTCGATTGCACCACCCTTCCGCCCCACAAGCGGAATATCGGCATGGTGTTTCAGCACTATACCCTTTTTCCTCATCTCAGCGTCGCCGACAACGTCGCCTTTCCGCTGAAGATGCGGGGCATTTCCCGGACGGAACGCCGCCGCCAGGCCGAGGCAGCGCTCGAGACCGTGCGTCTTGCGGGCTATGGCGACCGCATGCCTAAGCAGCTTTCGGGCGGCCAGCAGCAGCGTGTCGCGCTCGCCCGCGCGATCGTCTATCGCCCGCGGGTGCTGTTGATGGACGAGCCTCTGTCCGCGCTCGACAAGAACCTGCGTGAAGAAATGCAGCTCGAGATCAAGCGGCTGCATTCCGAACTGGGTCTGACCGTCGTGTTCGTCACCCACGACCAGGGCGAGGCGCTGACCATGGCCGACAGGATCGCCATCCTCAAGGCCGGCAAGCTGCAACAGGTTTCGCCCGCGCGCGAACTCTACGAGCGGCCCTCCAACCTGTTTGCCGCCGGCTTCATCGGCGAAATGAACATGTTGCCTGTGGAATGGGACGGCCAGCGCGCCCGGCTCGTGCAGGGCGAGGAAATCGTTTTGCCCGGCCAGGCGGCCATCAACCCGGTCGACCCCGGCCGCGCGGTTCTTGCGGTCAGGCCGGAGCGCCTGTCCTACGCCCGCGCCGGCACTCCGGGCACCTGGGCGGCAACGGTCCGTGATGTGGTCTATGCAGGCGCCGGCACGCTGCTGATAACGAACCTTGAGGATGGCACGGAAGTGCGCCTTCGCATACCGAGCGCCGGTCAGGAACCGGTCAGCCCCGGCGATGCGATCGGCCTGACCTGCCCGCCCGAGGCAATGCTGCTGTATCCGCAGGAAGGTGCCTGATGGCGGCGCCCGGCTTCCTTGAGGCGGACGGCCGCAACATGTCGCGCGCCACGGTGCTGATGCTGATGGCGCCGTTCTTCGCGCTGGTCATCTTCGCATTTCTCTACCCGCTGGCGAACCTGCTTTCGATCTCGGTCCTTGAGCCGCAGCCGACGCTCGAGCATTACCAGCGCGTAGCCGAAAATCCCGTCTATGCCCGCGTGCTCTTCCGCACGTTGCAGATCGCGCTGCTCGTGAGCCTGCTGTCTCTTGCCCTGTCGCTTCCCGTTGCCGTGCTCATGGCAAACTCGCGCGGCCCGAAGGCGATCTTCCTGACAGCCTGCATCCTGCTGCCGTTCTGGTCTTCGGTGCTGGTGCGGACTGCCGCATGGGCGATCCTGCTGCAGCGTAACGGCATCATCAATCAGACGCTCCAGTTCATCGGCATCACCGACGAACCCGTTCGGCTGCTCTACACGCAGGGCGCGGTGGTCGTCGCCATGACCCATGTGCTCATGCCGTTCATGGTGCTGCCGATCTATGGCGCGCTCAGGAACATCCCTGCCGATTATTCACGCGCGGCGGCGATCTGTGGCGCGGGGCCGCTACGCACCTTCTGGGAGGTGACGCTGCCGCTAGCGATGCCGGGCATCATCGGCGGCTTCATACTCGTCTTCCTCACCGCGCTTGGCTACTTCATCACGCCGGCGCTGCTCGGCTCTCCGCAGGAGATGATGATCGCCACGCTGATCTCGCAGCAGATGCGTGAAAATCTCGACTGGCCGTTCGCCGCCGCGCTCGTCGGCGTGCTGACGCTGATCGTCACTGTCATAACCCTCGCCTTCAGCAAGGTGTTCCGCTTCGAACGGATGCTGGGAGGCCGCGCATGAACGCCCGCTCCCTGCTCCTGAACGCATATGTCTATGCGGTCCTGATCTTCATACTGCTGCCCATCATCATCATCCTGCCGATGTCGGTAAGCGAATCCAACTATCTCGCCTTCCCGCCGGAAGGCTTCACGCTGCGCTGGTTCGAGGACTATTTCGGCGATCGTCGCTGGATGGAGGCGACCTGGTTCAGCATCAGGATCGCGACCTTGACCGCGATCGCCACGGCGGTGATCGGCACGATGGCGACCTATGCGCTGGTCCGTGGCGCCGGCCGCATGGGCACGCTCTTCCAGACCCTGCTGATCGGCCCTATCGTCGTGCCCCACATAGCGCTCGCCGTCGCACTCTACCTGTTCTTCCAGAATACCGGGCTATCCGGCACCACGCTTGGCTACGTCATGGCGCACTCGCTGATCGCCATGCCGTTCACCGTATTCACGGTGGCGGCCGCCCTGTCGAGCATCGACCCTGCGCTTGAGGATGCCGCGATGAGCTGCGGCGCATCCCGCTTCACGGCGTTTCGGCTCATCACCTTGCCGATGATCCTGCCCAACGTGGTCTCGGGCGGCCTCTTCGCCTTCATCATCTCGTTCGACGAGCCGGTGATCGCGTTCTTTCTCGCCGGCATCCGCGACAAGACACTGCCGCGCATGATGTTCGACGACATCGAACAGAACCTGACGCCGGTGATCCCCGCGATCGCGGTCCTTCTGACACTTCTCTCCATCGCCGTGCTGATCGGCGCCGGCATGCTCAAGCGCATGGCCGACCGGCGCGGCGCTGGCGGATGAATCCTGAAGCATACAGGGGAACTCAGCAAAGGAGGCTGAAATGAAAATGAGGAACCATATCAAGGCAATGCTTGGTGCGACGCTGCTGCTCGGGGCAGCAGCACCCACGATGGCCGACGAGGTCGTCATCGCCACTACCGGCGGGCTCATGCGCAACATGCTGGAAGAGCACATGTACCTGCCCTTCCAGGAAGCGACCGGCACCGAGGTCATCCCGTTCGACATCGAGGTACCGGACCAGTGGGCGCGTGCGGAAGGCATGGTGCGCAGCGGCAACATCGAATTCGACATCGTCACCGCCACCGGTCCCGATCTTGTCGACAAGGCCGACATCCTGCTCGACATCCCCTGCGCGGACATGCCGAAAGTAGTCGAATTCGCGCTGGAAGGCGCCTGCGAGGCCAAGGGCGTTGCCCGCACGACCGGCGGCATGGTTCTGACCTACAATACCGAGGTTTTCGCCGACAAAGCTCCGCAGAACTGGGCGGATTTCTGGGACGTGGAGCGCTTCCCCGGACCGCGCGGCCTTCCAGACACCGGCGATCGCGACTGGTGGGTGCCTGCCGTGGCGCTGCTGGCCGACGGCGTAGCCAAGGAAGAGCTTTTCCCGCTCGACCTCGACCGCGCCTACGCGAAGCTGGACGAAATCCGCCCGCACATCGCCGTCTGGTGGAAGACCGGCAATCAGGTCCAGCAGATCATGCGCGACAATGAAGTCGTCATGACGATGTCCTATTCGGGCCGTTCACTGGCAACGATCAACGACGGTGCTCCCTTCGCGATGGCTTGGGATGGCGCGCTGCGCGATACCGGCTATTTCGCGATCCTGAAGGATTCACCCAATCCTGAGGGCGCACTGGCCTTCATCGACTTCTTCTACGGCAACTCCGAAGGCCATCCGGAATTCATCCGCAACGTCGGCTATGCAACCTCCTCGACGGCGGGCCTCGCCCAATTGCCGGAAGACGAACAGAAGCTGTTCGCCACTTACCCGGCAAACTACGAGGTTCTCGTGAAGCCCGATTTCGAATGGATCGGCGCGAACCGCGACATGCTGCGCGAGCGCTGGACGGCGTGGCTGACGCAGTAAGGCCGCATCCCTCCCAGACTGGCGGCCGGCGCAATGCCGGCCGTCTCTTTTTTAGGCGGTTGCTTCAGTCGGCCAATCCGAGGAAGCGCGACACCAGAAGTGGTTGCGGCTGCATCATGGCCAGCCCAGGCACCGTCCGGCAGCCGATCTTTCCGGCAGCGGCCAGCATCGGGGTGATCGCCGGTGTCATGATGACTTCTGCGACCGTGCTGGATGACCTAAGGAGACTAGACGACACGGGCATCGCGTCCCCTTCGTGCATGCCAAGAGACGTCGCATTGACCACGAGGTCGAAGGCCTTGTCCGGCAGGTCGGCCTCGTCGGCATGGACGTGAATATCGGCTTGCGGGTTTCGCCCGCGGATCGCATCGGCAAGTTGCCTGGCCCGCTCCGTGTTTCGATTGAGGAGGTGGATCGGCCCTGCCCCTGCTCTAGCGAGCGCGAAGGCTATCGCGCGACCTACGCCGCCCGCCCCCGCCTGCAGAACCGATTTGCCCCGGACTTCAACCTGATGTTCGGCCAGCCCCGCCAGGAGGCCTTCACCGTCTATATTGTGTCCGATCAGCCTTCCGTCGGCGTTGCGGCGCACGAAGTTGACCGCACCGATATCGCGCGCCGCGTCGGTTAATTCGTCAACGAGTTCCACCGCGGCAATCTTGTGGGGGATGGTGACGCCAAAGCCGACGACGTTGTCGATCCGGCGGATCATGTCCAGCATGCCGACAAGATCGCCGGGCTTGATCGACAGTGGCGACACGGCCACGTCGAGCTTCATGTCCGCAAAGGAACGATTGAGCACGTCCGACCCGACGATGTGGTCAACCGCATCGGCCAGGATGAACATGATCCGGGTTTTGCCGGTGATCTTCATCGGCTTCGTCTCAGCGTGGCATGGCGGCCGCGCCATAGGTTCCGTAGCGGGAATGTACATCCCTGAGTTCCTGCTCGTCGAGAAGCACCGGCTCCCCGATCTGGCAGGCAAGGATGTACTGCCTTGCCAGCGTTTCCAGCTTCACGGTCAGGTCGAGCGCATGCTGGAGGCTGCGGCCCATCGCAATCATGCCGTGGTTGGCCAGAAGACAGGCAAGGTGCCCTTCGATCGCCTCAAGCGCGACATCGGCCAGCCCCGGCGAACCGAAAGGCTGGTAGCGCGAGCAGGGGATCTCGTTGCCGCCGAAGCTGGCGATCATGTAGTGGAATGGCGGGATGGGCTTGCGCAGGCAGCTCAGCGCCACGCAGCAATCGGCGTGGGTATGCACCACCGCTTCCGCCTCCGGCCGGGTACGAAGAATCCCCGTGTGGAACCGCCATTCGCTGGAGGGCTTGCCAGCCCCGCGCACCACACCATCCAGCGAAATATGAACGATCTCGTCAGCCGTCAGCCAGTTGCTGCGCCCCCCCGTCGGCGTGATCAGCGCGCCGTCGCCGAACCGCACGCTGACATTGCCGGCGCTGCCGTGGTTGAGGCCCTTGTCCTCCAGGAAACGGACCGCCTCCACGATGGCTTCGCGTGCGCTTTTCTCGTCGGGCTGCATGGGCTTCTCCTGGATGATATATCATAAGATATTCGAATTATCGTTCACCGACAATCTCGACCGGGCAAATCAGCGCTATAAAATTTCGCTTCTTGCTGGTAGAAATTCGAATTGACTACCATTTTGGAGGCTGTCGGCGATGCTCGGCATTGTGGCGGATGATTTCACCGGCGGACTGATGATTGCCGGCTACATAGAAGGTGCCGGCATCGCCTGCCCGGTTCTCTTCGACAAAAGTGAGTTGACCGCCATCGAGCCGGCCGAGGTCGTCGTCGTTGCGACCCGCACCCGCCTCATCCCCGCGGCGGATGCCGTTGCGGAGGTTGACGATATTGCCGGACGCCTTGACGCGGCAGGATGCGACAAGGTCGCTTACAAGGTGTGCGCCAGCTTCGATTCCACGGACGACGGCAATATCGGCCCGGTTGCCGACCTGCTTGCCCGACGCTATGGCCAGTCGCCATTGCTGCTCAGCGCAGGCTTCCCGCGCTTCGGCTCGACCGTTCACCAAGGCTACCTGTTCTACCGCAATCGGCTCGTCTCCGAATCCATCAAGCGCTTCGATCCGCTGACACCGATGACGGACCCTGACCTCGTGCGCGTGCTTTCGCGCCAGACCAGCGCGAAGGTCGGCCTGCTGCCGCACGCCGTGCTGCACGCCGGTTTCGATGCCGCGCAGGCTGCAATCCAGGCACTCGCCGGCGACGGCGTGGATTACATCATGGTCGACTGCTCAGATGATTCCGACGCGCGGATGAGCGCGCGGCTCGCCGCGCCTATGCGGACCACGGTCGGCAGCGATGCCCACATCATAGCGTTCGCGCAAGCCATCACGGAAAAGTCCTCTGCCGGAGCCACCCCCGTCCCCGCTCATGCCGATGGCCCAGCGGCAGTTCTCGTGGGCAGCGTCGGGCCGGTCGCGATGGCGCAACTCGCGGCTTTCGCGGCGCGGTATCCGGTCCTCACTCTCGACCTTCTCGACGAACGGCCTGAAGAAGCCATTATCGACGAGGCGCTGACTTGGGCGGGCACACACATGGGAGATGCTCCCTTCGCCGTCACCACCGCCGACGAAACAGAAGCCGTGGAGCGGTCGCAGAAAGCTCATGGCACGCTGCAGGCCGCGCGCAAGGCCGAGCGTTTGCTGGCAGGCATTGCCAGGGGTGTGGTGGATAGGGGCGTGCGCCGGCTGGTGGTTGCAGGCGGAGAGACCTCCGGATCGGTGGTCGAGGCGCTCGGGGTGCGCCGGGTCCGCGCTCTGCCGGAATCGGAACTGGGAACCGGGTTCTGCATCGTCGAAACGCCGCTGCACCTGTCGCTCTTCCTCAAACCGGGTAAACTCGGCGCCGACGACATACTTCTGCGCGCCGTTGACGCGATGCGTGCATAGCCCGCAAGAAAAATGGAGCCCGCCGGTTTGACAGACGCCCAAGCGCCCCGCCCGGACTTCTCCCCATCTCGCCCGATGCGCAAGCGCGGCGTCGAGCGCTACAACATTTTGCTGGACGCAACCGAGAGGCTGCTGGCCGACAGCAGCGACGAGGACATTTCGCTTGCGCAGATCGCCGACGCCGCCGAGGTGCCGCTCGCCTCCGTCTATCATTTCTTCCCTAATCGCAACGCCGCCTTCGTCGCGCTGGCCCTGCGTTTCAACGAGGAGATCTACCAGACCTCCATAACACCGCTCACCGACCCCGAACCCCAGACGTGGCAGGAGCTGCTGCACATGGTCCATGCCCGCGCTGCCGCGTTCCAGAACGGCAGGCCGGCAGCGTTGCGGCTGTTCCTTGGTGCCGGCGTCAGCGTGGCCGTCCGCAACGCCGATCTGTCCGGCAACGCCCGCATCGCCCGCAGCCGCGAACGCTTCTTCGAAGCCTATTTCCACATGCCCTTCATTCCCGATTTCGTCGAAAGGCTCGAGGTCGCCGGCGCCAGCATGGATGGCATCTGGGCGCTTTCCTATGGCCGGCATGGCCAGGTCACGGAGCACTATCGCCAGGAAGCGACCGCTGGCGCCATCGACTATCTGCGCCGTTTCCTGCCGGAATTCCTGCCGCGCAAGCCGCTGACGCAGAAGGCGCTGGAACGTATCTTCATCCCGATCGAGCACATGGCCGCAAACCCCTTCGCGCGTTGAAACGCGTCAGCCGGTCAGCGGAAAGTGACACGCGGCACTGGTGCCGCCGGCCTTGGGGGTGAGGGCGGGCTCTTGCTCGGCGCAGAGTGGTTGCGCACGCGGGCAGCGCGTGCGGAAGCGGCAACCTGACGGCGGCGAAGCCGGGCTTGGAACATCCCCCTCCAGCACCTGACGCGCGCGGGCGCGTTCCTTCTGCGGGTCCGCCAGCGGCACGGCCGACAAAAGTGCGCGCGTATAGGGGTGGCTCGGCGCGTCGTAGAGAGCGTCGCGGTGGCCGATCTCCATCACCTTGCCGAGATACATCACCGCCACCCGGTCGCACAGATGATGCACGACCGACAGGTCATGGGCGATGAACAGGTAGGACAGTCCGAACTGGTCCTGAAGGTCCTTGAGCAGATTGAGCACGCCGGCCTGAATGGACACGTCGAGCGCTGACACAGGTTCGTCGAGGATGATGAGCTCGGGTTTCAGCGCAAGCGCGCGCGCGATGCCGATGCGCTGCCGCTGCCCGCCGGAAAACTCGTGCGGATAGCGGTCCGCATGTCCGGGGTCGAGCTTCACCAGGCTGAGCAGTTCGTCCACGCGCGTACGCTTCTGCGCGGCCGACATGCCGACAAGGCGCAGCGGCTCGGCAATGATGTCGCGCGTGGTCATGCGCGGATGAAGCGATGCATGCGGGTCCTGAAAGACGAACTGGATGCGCGCCCGCAGCGGCCGCATCTCCCGCTGATCGAGCGTTGCCAGATCGACGTCGCCGAACCGGATTTCGCCTGAAGTGGGTTTCAGCAGCCGCGAGACGCAGCGCGCCAGCGTTGACTTTCCGCAACCCGACTCGCCGACGAGCCCTAGCGTTTCTCCGGGCATGATGTCGAAGCTGACATCCGATACGGCGCGCACCGCTCCCGTCGGTCGGCTGAACAAGCCGCCCCGAACCGGAAATTCCTTGACCAGATTGCGAACGGACAGCAGCGGCGATCGCTCAGCGTCCGTCAGCCCATCATGGCGGTGTGCGACGGGATCAAGCATCGGCGCCGCTCAACTGCATGAGCCCGGTCGAAACCAGCTCTTCCGCACGGTGGCAGGCGACCGTCACCGCCCCCACTTCACGCAAGGCCGGACGCTCGATGCGACACTGCTCGACCGCATGGGCGCACCGTGGATGAAAGGAGCATCCGGCTGGCCTCATGCTGATCGGCGGCGGCGAACCGGGAATGGCGGTGAGCCTGTCCACCCGCGTGCCGGCTTGCGGCAGGCTTGCAAGCAGCCCTGCGGTGTAAGGATGACGCGGCGCTGCAAACACGTCATCCACTGAGCCACGCTCCACCACCCGCCCCGAATACATGATCGACAGGCTGCGCGCGGCGCCCGCCACCACGCCGAGATCGTGCGTGACCAGAACGATGCCCACGCCCTTGTCGCGGCGCAGCCGTTCCAGCAGTTCCATGATCTGCGCCTGGATGGTGACGTCCAGCGCAGTGGTCGGCTCGTCGGCGATCAGCAGGTCGGGTTCGTTGGCCATTGCCATCGCGATCACGGCGCGCTGGCGCATGCCGCCGGAGAATTCGTGGGGGTATTGGGTGGCTCTCCGTTCGGGTATCGGGATTGCGACCAGCCGCAGCAGCTCGACGGCCTGCTCGCGCGCCTGCGTCCGCCCTACCTGCGGCTTGTGGATGCGGATCGCCTCGGCGATCTGGTCGCCGACCGTGAGCAACGGGTTCAGCGCCGTCATCGGATCCTGAAAGATGTAGCCGATGCGGGCGCCGCGTATCCTGCGCATCTGGCGATCACTCAGCCCGACAAGTTCCCGCCCGTCGAGCCTGATGGAGCCCGATAGCCGCGCGCCCGGCGACAGCAAGCCCATCACGGCCAGCATGGTCACGCTCTTGCCCGAGCCGGATTCGCCGACGACGCCGTGCAGCTCGCCTGCGTTGACCGTAAGGTCGACGCCGCTGACCGCCTCCAGCGCTTCGCCGTGGCGGCCCGCGAAAGTAACGCTGAGATCACGGATCTCGAGAAGAGGCGCGGTCATTTCGACCTCGGGTCGAGAAAATCGCGCAGGCCGTCGCCAAGGAAATTGAAGCCAAGCACGATGGAGAGGATGGCAATGCCTGGCCCGGCCGCGATCCACCAGCGGTAGAAATGCAGCGCGCCGTCCGAGATCATCTGGCCCCATTCCGGCGTCGGCGGCACCGCGCCGAGGCCGATGAACGAAAGGCTCGCGGCCAGCAGCACCACCTGCCCGAAATCCATCGTAGCATTGACGATGATCGGGCTCCAGCAAAGCGGCAGGATGTGTTTTGTCAGCACGCGCGGCCTGGTGGCCCCGGCCGCTATCGCGGCCTCGACATGCTCGCGCTCTCGAACCGACAGCACCTGCGCGCGCATCAACCTTGCGTAAATCGGCCACCAGACGATGACCATGGCGATCGCGGCGTTGCCGAGGCCAGGCCCCAGTGCGGCCGTCACCGCCATGGCAAGCAGGATCGGCGGGAACGAAAGTGTTACGTCGACCAGCCGCATGATGATGCTATCGACCAGGCCGCCCACGAACCCGGCGATCGCCCCAAGCGTTCCGCCGATCAGCACGGCGCAGAAGATCACCAGCGCGGCGATCGGCAAGGAATGGCGGACGCCGTAAAGCGTGCGCATCAGCACGTCGCGTCCGAGCGCGTCGGTGCCCAGCCAGTGCGAGGCGTTTGGCGGCTGGAAGCGCCCACCTGCAAGCATGGTCGGATCGTAAGGCGTCCATAGCGGGATGGTTATGCCAACGACGACCCACAACAGGACGATGATCCCGCCGAAGACGACGGGCAGCGTTGCCCATTGCGGTAGCATCGCCCGCCGCCCTGCGTTGCGCGTCACGGCGGCGCTCATGAACTCTCCTGTTGCGAGAGTTTCACCCGCGGATCGACCAGTGCATAGGCAATGTCGGTCAAAAGGTTGGAAATGAGGAAGGCAGCACCCCCGACGATGGTCACACCGACGATCGCCGGATGGTCGAGGCCCCGGGCCGCGGCAACCGCATAGGAGCCGATGCCCGGCCAGGAAAAGATCGTTTCGGTCAGGATAGCGCCGGTGATCAGATAGGCGAAGGAGAAGCCGAGGATCGTCAGCGTCGGCAGCATGGCGTTGCGCAACGCATGATGGATCAGCACTCGAAGCGGCCCCGCCCCCTTGGCGCGCGCGGCGAGGATGTATTCCTGGCTGAGAACGTCGAGCATCGAGGCGCGCACCATCCGCGAGACGATGCCGGTAACGGTCCAGCCGAGAACGCTGGCCGGCAGCACCAGATGCAGGAGCACGCTGCGGAATCCGGCCCAGTCGCCGGCCAGCAGCGCGTCGACGGTGTAGAAGCCGGTGACGAAAGGCGGAGCGACGGCACGCGTGTCGATACGCCCCGGCCCCGGCAGCCAGCCGAGTTGGACCGAGAAGATGAAAAGGACGAGCAGACCGGACCAGAAGACCGGCGCCGATGCGCCGACGAGTGCGAAGAGCCTGGCGATGTTGTCGATCGGTCCGTCCCGGAAGCGGGCCGCCAGAACGCCCAGCACGACACCGAATATCGTGCCGAGAAACATCGCCGCAATCACCAGCTCCAGCGTCGCGGGCAGCCGCACCATCAGGTCCTGCGCCACCGGTTGCCGGGTGCGGAATGAGGTGCCCATGTCGCCGGTCACGAGGTTGCCGAGATAGATGAGGTAGCGCTCGGGCAGCGAGCGATCGAGACCCCAGCGCTCTCGCGCGGCCTCGACCACCGCCGGGTTGTTCATCTGTCGTTCGCCGATGATCGATGTCAGGGGATCGGCGGCGGTGAAATAGGTCAGCAGGAAGGCGACCGTTATCACCCCCAGCAGAAGCAGGGGCATCGCGATGAGACGCCTGACGATATATGTCGTCATCCCGATGCCCCTTTGCAGGCCATGCGTTACTTGCGGCCGATCTCCGCCAGCGGCAGGTTGCAGCAAGCGCTGTAGCGTACGCCTTCGATCTCGCTGCGGTAAGCCAGAATGAGGTTGGGGCTCACCACTGGTACGATGATGCGGTCCTTGATCATCTCGAGCGCGATCTCATGATAGAGCCGATTCATCTCGTCGCCGGAGGCAGCGAGCGCCTGCTGGAAAAGGTCTACCTCACTCTTGTTGACGAGATCGACCTTGCCCTGTCCGCTGGCGTTCCGCTCCCAGTAGGTGTCGGGCAGCATGCCGAAGAACTGCACATACTGGGCCGAACCGTAATAGTCGGGGGCGTAGAATCTGGCGCTGAACGGAATGCCCGGATTGGCGATCTGCTCGCGCCATACGGCCGAGGCCACCGGTTGGATGTTGATCTTCACGTTGACGCGCGCGAGATCCTGCTGGATCTTCTGCATCAGCAAAGTCAGATCGACGCCATAGACGTTGAGGGAAGCGACCGTAATGTCGAGCGTGAACCCGTCCTCAAGCCCCTTCGAGGCAAGAATCTCGCGCGCCTTGTCGAGGTTTTCCTCCGGCATCGGCAGGCCTTCCGTACCCGGGAAGCCATTGGGGATCGGCGAAGCCTGAAGCTCGCCCTCGCCGCCGACGGTGAAATCGATCGCGCCCTGGTAGTCGATCGCGTAGGCGAGCGCCTGCCGCACCTCCAGATCGAGCATGTCGCCGCCCTCGGCACCCGGCGAGAACATCACGTAGATGAAGTTGTAGGATGGCACGGTCTCGATGGTGATGTCGGGCGAATTGATCGTCGAGGCGGTATCGGGGTCGACCTGCATGGCGATGTCGGCGCCGCCGCTCTGCAGCATCTGCGCCTGGGATACGGCATCGGCGACGTGATCGATAACGATCTCGCCGATCGGCGGCGCATCCCCCCAGTAGTTCTCGTTCACGCGAAAGCGCAATTCGTCGTCCGGCCGGTAAGTGTCGAGCACATAGGGGCCGCTGCCGGCCGAGTTTGCCAGAAACCAGGTCTCCGCCTGGTCCGCTGAAGAGGCATCTTCACCCGCCATCGCACCGTTTTCAGATGCAACGTCGCTGTTGACGATACCGACATAGGGCGCCGCCAGAATGCCGACGAATTCCGAATTCGGGCTTTCCATGTTGACGATGACGGTCTTCTCATCCGGCGTCTCGATGGACGCCACCCCGTTCATCATGAAGGATGGATCGGCCTGGAGGTTCTTGAGCCGCTCGAACGTCCATTTGACGTCCTTCGCCTCGACCGGGCTGCCATCGGAAAACACCGCGTCCGGATCGAGCTTGAAGGTGAACTGCGTCTGGTCCTCGTTGGAGGTCCATTCCGTGGCGAGAAGCGGCTCGACCGAGCGATCGTCGGCGGCCAGCTTCACGAGCCCCTGATAGGTCGAGCTCAGATATATCTGGCACGTATCACAGAAAGCGCGGTGCGGGTCGAGCGAGTTGATCTCGAGATTGCGCGCGATGACGAGCGGCTGGTCCTGCGCAGCGGCCGGCCCGGACAGGATGGCGGCGGCGCCGGCACCTGCAAGCAGAATTGTGCGGATTCCGGTTCTCATGACAGTCTCCCATTGTTTTTGGTCGTTAGGGTCCCGCTGACCTGTCTTTTTCTTCTTCGGGACCCGCCGGTGCCTAGTTGATCTTCTGCAAAAGCTCCTTTGCGACCGCCGTCACACCGTCGGCATCGAGCCTGTAATGCGCATAGAGCGCCGCCGGCGGCCCGATCAGCGAGAACTCGTCGAGTATCCCGTGCCTGCGGAAGGGAATCCGCTCTTCGTCGACCAGCACCTCTGCGACGGCCGAACCGAGCCCTCCGATGATATTGTGCTCTTCCACCGTCAGGATCGCGCGTGTGTCGCGCGCCGCTGCCCGAATGGCCTCTTCGTCGAGCGGCTTGATCGTATGCATATCGATGACCCGTACGCCGACACCGTCTGCGGCCAGGCGGTCGGCCGCTGCGAGCGAAGCATGGACCTGAGAACCGGTCGTGACGATCGTCAGGTCGCTGCCCTCGCGCAGCTTCGTAGCCTTGCCGAAAGCGAAATCCGCAGGCACGTCCTGATAGACCTCTGCGTCGCGGCCACGGCCGAGGCGGATATACATCGCGCCCGGATGATCCACCGACGCGCGCAATATCGCGCGCAACTGGTTGGCATCAGCCGCGCAGACCACTGTCAGGTCGGCCACGCTGCGCATCATGCCGAGGTCTTCGGTGGAGTGGTGGCTGGTACCATAGAACCCCATCGAGATGCCCGAATGGTGCCCGATGATCCGCACCGGCATGCGCGGATAGGCACAATCCGTCTTGATCGCCTCGGCCCCCAGGATTGCCGCAAACGACGCGAACGTCGCGACATAGGGCACGAGCCCGCAGGAGGCCATGCCGGCTGCGGCGGTGATCATATTGCGCTCCGCAATGCCGAAATCGATGAAGCGATGCGGATGGCGGTTGGCGAAGTCGCGCGTGCGGCTTGAATTCGCAAGGTCGGCGGTGGCGACGACGATACGCGGGTCGGTCTCTGCCAGGTCCGCGAGTTCGTCGCCAAGAATGAATGCCGGCATGGACTTCGCCGGCGTGCCGCGCACGGACTTCTCGTCCTTCAGGCGAAGCTCGTTGTCGTCGCCGCGAAAGAGTGTGCTCTGGTCCTGTCCTGCCGCGCCCATCATGCCTTCTCCGTCTCGAGAGGCTGGAGCCCGGCCTCGATCTCCGACCAGGCATCGTCGTAGTCGGCACCGACGAGGTTGCCGACGTGCCAGTCGAGCGACAGCTCCATGTACTTAACGCCGCGCCCCTTGATCGTATCGGCGATGATCATCTGCGGTTTGCCCTCGCCCGCCGGCTTCAGCGCGCCGAGCGTTTCAAGGATCGTCGGCAGGTCGTGCCCGTCGATGCGCGTGACTTCCCAGCCGAACGAGCGGAAGCGGTCATCCAGCGGTTCGACGGACATGACCTTCTCCGTCGGCCCGTCGATCGAAAGCTGGTTGCGGTCGACGATGCCGACGAGCCCCTGTAGCTTGAAATGGCCCGCGGCCATCGCCGCTTCCCAAATCTGCCCCTCGTTGAGCTCACCATCGCCAAGCATGCAATAGGTGCGGTAGTCGCGGCCCGCGACCCTGCCCGCGAGCGCCATTCCCAGCGCAACCGAAAGGCCGTGCCCCAGCGAACCGGACGAGAAGTCGATGCCGGGAATCTTCTTCATGTCCGGATGGTCGCCGAACGCGCTGCCCAGCCGAGTGAAGTCGTCGAGCTTGGACGGCGGATAGAAGCCGAGATCGGCCAGCACCGGGTAAAGCCCGATGGCCGCATGCCCCTTGCTCAGCACGAAGCGGTCGCGATCCTCCCATTTCGGGTTGGCCGGATCGATACGCAGATGCGCGTAATAGAGCGCGGAGAAAAGTTCGGCCGCCGAGAACGTGCTGGAATAGTGCCCTGCACCGGCGATACGCGTCAGGCGAAGCGTTTCGAGCCGGATGAATTTGGCTCGATCCGCCAGATGGGCCACCGAGAAATTCCGGCGGTCGGCATGGTGCGACTGGGCGCTCACGGCAATACACCTCCCATGGGATACATGATATATCTAACGCAAGTCCGGTCAACCGGCTTTTGCTGCCAACTCCTCGTGAACGTGCGCAACGGCCTTGAATGCCTCCTCGGTGATCTCCAGCGTCTCGTCGATGATCTCGGTGGTGTGGGCCGCCGACAGGAACATCGTGTGCGTCGGATGGAAGTAGACGCCGCGATTGAGCGCTTCGAGGCAGAACCGGCTGCCGAGACTGCGATCCTCGTCGCCCTCGAACAGGAAAACCGGCATCTGCGCCGGCCCGCTCTGCCGCAGCGCCAGGCCGTATTTCCGCGCCTGTGCCTGTAGTCCCGCACGAAGGCGCTCGCCCGACGCGCTCATCAGGCCAACCGCATCCGTGTCCCGCAGCTTGGTGATCGTGGCGATCGAGGCTGCCATCGAAACGCCTGCCGTCCAGAACGAGCCGGTCGTGAAGATTGATTTCGCTCCCTCGCGAAAACGGTCATTGCCGGTAACTGCAGCAAGCGCGCGGCCATTGGCAATAGCCTTGCTCCATGCCGAGAGATCGGGCTTCACGCCGACCAGTTCCCAGCTACCGCCCATGTCGAGCCGGAAACCCGCGCGAACGTCGTCCACGATCAGCGCGGCGTCGGCCTCGTCCGCGACCCTTCGCGCCGTCTGCGCGAATGCCCGCTCGGGCAGAACGTGGTCCTTGCCGAGATCGTGCTTGAAGGCGGATACGATGATGGCTGCGAGATCGCCCTTCACCGAGGCTGCCGCCTCCTCCAGGCTGGCGGCGTCGTTATAGTCGTAATAGACCAGATGGGCGCGATCCTCTTCGGTGACGCCGGCCACCGATGGCGTACACCACGGTATCGCCCCGTGATAGGCGCCGCGCGCCACCAGCACCTTGCGCCGGCCGGTTCCGGCCCGGGCAATCGTCACGCAGGCCGTGGTGGCGTCCGTGCCGTTCTTCGAGAACATCGCCCAGTCGGCATGCGCGACCGTATCGACCATGAGTTCGGCGAGTTCGACTAGCCGCGGTGTCGGCCCGTTGAGCCCGTCGCCCTGCGCCCGCTGGCGCGCCGCGGCTTCCTCGACATCGGGATCGGCATAGCCGAGGATCATCGGCCCCCAGGCGCACATATAGTCGATATAGCTGCGGCCATCTGCATCCCAGATGCGGCAGCCTTCGCCGCGCGAAAAGTATTGCGGATAGCCGACCGGAACACGGGTGGCATTCTGATGTCCCCACATCCCGCCTGGGATGACCTTGGCCGCGCGCGCCCTGAGTGCCGCATCTATAGATTGCTGATCCATGTTTCCTGCCCGCATCGCATTGCTCATAAATTTGATATATCATGTATCTCATTATGGCAAGCGTTCGCCGTGATGACTCGACCAAGATGCTGGACCTGCCAAAACCCCCAATGGTAGGTACGATTGGAATGCGGGCGTTCCGCACTGGAGTTTGACGATTACATGCAAGGCCCACCGCACATTCAGTCGAAGAGCCTCTCCGCTCAGATATACGCCCAATTGAAGTATCAGCTTATGGCCGCACGCCTTCAGCCGGGGGACAGGCTGAAGATACGCGATATGGCGCAGAGCCTCGGAACGAGCGAGACGCCGGTGCGCGAGGCACTATTGCAACTTGTCCGCGACGGCGCGCTGGAGATGAAGCCGGGTTATTATATCCGCGTGCGCCGGCTGACCTTGCAGGAATATGTGGAACTTCGCGAGATAAGGCTGCTTCTTGAGCCGCATGCGGCGGCGAAGGCCTTGCAGAATGTGGATGACGCCTTCATCGCCGAGCTTGAGCAAGTCCATGAAACGTTGATCCGCGCGGAGCTCGAAAAAGACTACCCGACAGCACTCCTTGCCAACTACGAGTTCCACTTCTCCGTCTATCGAAGATCGGAGATGCCTCAGCTCATCGAGATCCTCGAACGGCTGTGGGTCCAGATCGGACCGCTTCTCAACTTCCTCTACCCGTTCGGCCACCCGAGCTACGACGGACCACACCAGCATCTGAATGTGATTGCCGCGTTGCGGAACCGGGATGCGGACGCGCTGGCCGATGCATTCCGCGACGACTTGATCGAAGGTGGCCGCAGCTTCCTGAAATATCTCGAGAGCATCGAGCCCGAAAAACAACCCTGAGGCCGATGGGCAAACAGGTCGATTGAAACCCGTACCGCTCTCTGGCATTGCGTCATCCGCTACCCCGCGTGGCCGAACGACACGCGATGGAGGGGATAAAGCATCATGAATGAAGCCGCATATATCGACTGGATCGGCGTCGATTGGGGCACCACCAACCTGCGGGCCTGGGCCATGCGGGGCAGCGAAGTCGTCGCCACTGCCGCCGCCCCGATCGGTATGGCGAGCCTCACACGCGACGGGTTCGAGCCGGCGCTGCTGAGTGTCATAGAAGGATGGCTTGCCAGGAGCAGAACGACACCCTTGCCCGTCATTGCCTGCGGAATGGTCGGCGCGCGGCAGGGTTGGCAGGAAGCACCATATGTAGCCGTGCCCTGCGCGCCCCTGGTGCGCGACGCCATGATACCCGTCGGCTGTGAGGACGATCGCATCACGGTCACCATCATCCACGGACTGAGCCAGGCGAACCCGGCAGACGTGATGCGTGGCGAAGAAACTCAGATCGCCGGCCTTCTCGCCATGGACCCGGATTTCGAGGGCCTGGTCTGCCTGCCAGGAACGCACAACAAGTGGGCGTTCATCCGCGGCGGAGAAATCGAACGCTTTCGTACGTTCATGACCGGCGAGCTGTTCGACATAATCGCAAGGCAGTCCGTCCTGCGTCACGCGTTGGGCGACGCCTCGGCATTCGACGACGAGGCTTTCGACGCGGCCGTGCTACAGGCAGCCGCAGACCCAGCGGCACTTTCAGCCGACCTGTTTTCGATCCGGGCCGCATCGCTGCTCGAGGGAACCGCACCGGATGTCGCTCGCGCCCGCCTGTCCGGGCTGCTGATCGGACTTGAGATTGCCGCGCTCGGCGACGAAGTCCGCACCACCAGGCCCGCCATCGTCGGCTCGCATACGCTGTCCAGCCTTTACGAACGCGCGATCCGGCTCAACGGCGGCGAGGCGCGGCGGCTGGACGGCGATGGACTGGCGCGCGCGGGCCTTCACATGGCTCATGACCTCATGATTATGGAGAAGACGAATTGACCTTGCCGCTGATCGCCATCCTGCGGGGCATCCTGCCCGATGAAGCCCGCGATATTGCCGAGGTACTGATCGGCGCCGGCATTACGCGCATCGAGGTGCCACTCAATTCGCCCGATGCGCTGCGTTCGATCAACACCATGTCGAAAGCCTTCTCGGCAGTCGCGGAAATCGGCGCGGGAACCGTGCTGACGCTCGACGAAGTACAGTCCGTCGCCGATGCAGGGGCCAGCTTCGTGGTCTCGCCCAACTGCGAGCCAGCAATAATAGAGCGCACCCGCGCACTGGGCCTCGGCTCCTTTCCCGGCGTGTTCACGGCAAGCGAATGCTTCTCGGCCCTGAGATCCGGTGCCAATGCTTTGAAGATTTTTCCGGCCAATGTCATGCGACCCGAGGGGCTTTCCGCCTTGCGTGCGGTGGTGCCCGCAGGCGCCGACATGTACCCCGTCGGAGGCATTGGCCCAGACGACTTCGCCGCCTGGCGGCGAGCGGGAGCCAGCGGCTTCGGCCTCGGCTCCTCGCTGTTCAAGCCCGGCTTCACGTTGGACCGCATCGCCGACGAGGCTGCGCGCAGCGTAGCTGCATGGCAATCGTCGGCTGATCCGACCTGAGCGTGCAAACGCGGCTTTCAACCGTTCCGACGAAAGGATCGATATGCCCGATCGTGTGGACTTCCTGCTGCTCTCCGATCTTCACGTCTCGCATCGGCCGTTGGCGGAAGCAGGCTTGTTGACCGACACGAGCCGCACGCTTGAAGAGGTTGTTGCCTGCATAAACAAACTTGCGAAGAAGCCGGCGTTCATCGTCATCGCCGGCGACCTCACCAACCATGGCGAGCCTGATGCCTATCGCAAGCTGGCCAAATTGCTGGAACCGCTGTTGCTACCGATGGTCATGGCGCTCGGCAACCACGATACGAGGCCGGAGTTCCGGTCGGTCATGCTCGCCGAGCCGGGCGACCCGACTGCCCCATACATCCACGACACGGTGATCGCCGGTGTGCATCTCATCGTGCTCGACTCGAGCATCCCCGGCCGCATTTCGGGAGCACTGGGCGCCGATCAGTTCGCTTTTCTGGAGGCAGCGCTGGAGCGTGAGCCGGGCACGCCGAAAGTGGTGGTCTGCCACCATCCGCCACATCTTCAAGACGGCGACGCCGGTTGGCACAGCCTCGATGCCGCAAGCAGTGCCCGGCTTGCGGAAATCGTGGGCGGCGGCCGGGTCGCCGCGATCCTGTCAGGCCACGTTCATCATGACAGCGTGATCCACTGGCACGGCGTGCCAATCGTCATCGGAACCGGCCTCCATAACGCTGTCGACACGACCTACATCGCCGGCCTCCGTGTCGTTGATGGCGCCGGTTTCACGATCTGCACCCTGAGACCGAGCGGACTTGCAGCAACCTTCGTCCCTCTCGCGCGCAGCCGGGCCGAACTCGCGATCCACGATCTGGCGATGCTGGATGCCATGGACCGCGCGGGCGGTCACCGCTGACTACGTGGCAGGCACGACCTGAACCGTGCCCTCCCAGGCACCTTCGGCGACCAGCGAGAACACCACCTCACGGCACAGTGCCTCGACCGCTTGCACCGCATGGGGCGCCGGCTTGTCGCCGGGACGTGCCAGATGAACCTCCCGCTGCACGACCGGGTTGACGATCGACCAGCGACGCAGGCGTTTTGCTTCCAGTTCGGCTGCAACGGCATGCAGCGGCAGAATCGAAAAGCCGACCCCGCGCTCGACCAGGAGCTTGATGGCCGCATAGGAATCGACATCGATCTCGCTGTTGAGTGAAGCGTTGCGCGACAATGCGAGGCGCTCCAGCATCTCACGCAGTCCATGCGCGCGGCCGGGCAGTATCAACGGCAGCTCGATCGCGTTTTCGAAGTCGATCGACGATCCATGCGGCCGCGCCGGACCCGATCTGGAGCCGGCCGGACCAAGAAGGCAAAGCTCCTCCACGCACAGACACTCCGACGCAAGCCTCCGGTCGACCGCGGGAATGTACAGGATCGCGAGGTCCACATGGCCGGCCCGCAGCCAGTCCAGTACGAAGCCGCTCATCGCCTCTGCGATCCGCAGCTTGATTCCGGGGTATCGTTGCCGAACGGCGAGGATGAGCGGCACCGCCAGCTTCTGGCTGATCGTGCCTGGAATGCCGATATGCACCTCGCCCCGCGGCTCGGCGGCGTGCCCGCGCACCTCTGCCTCCGCCGTGGCGACCTGCTCGATCACCAGCCGTGCATTACGCAGCAGGGTCGTCCCTGCCTCCGTCGGCATCACGCCCTGTGCGCTCCGTAAGAGCAATTGCATGCCAAGGTCCGCCTCCATGTTGCGGACATGGGCACTGAGGGCCGGCTGCGCGATGTTCAGAACCTGCGCCGCTCGCGAGAACGACCCTTGTTCCACGATCGCCACGAAATAGCGCAACTGTCTCAGGTCCAACGCCACCTCCGATAAGAGTCCTTCTCAAGCACGCATCCTTGCGACGTCCGGAGCGAAAACTTTCAAGCGTTTCCATCGTCGCAGATATAACATTATCCTATAGACACCAACGCAAAACCCTATTTCCCTTCTGTGGTCCTGCTATTCATGCTTGGGAGCTGCAAGAGGAAAAACATATGACAGTGCCAGCGCCGTCCCAGATCACCCAGCGCTTGGCTGCATTCGCAGCGGCTTTGCGTTACGACGCGCTGCCACCGGAGGTTCCGTTGCGGGCCAGCGATCTTGTGACCGATCTGGTTGGCAGCATCGTACGTGCCGGCGCGGAATCAAATTCCACTCCCGCCCTCCTGGCCATGGCGGCCCGTCTCGGCATGGACGGTCCCGGCGAGATCACCGTATTCGGTTTCAACCGTCGCTACACGCCCGCTACCGCGGCCCTTTTCAACGGCATGCTCGGCCACTCGCTCGACTTCGACGACACGCATTCCGACAGTTCGACCCATCCGAGTGCACCGGTCGTGCCCGCAGCGCTTGCTGCTGCGGAGATGACTGGCTGCAGCGGGCGGGAAGCGCTCAGCGGCATCGTAGCCGGCTATGAGGTGATGATACGCATCGGCAACGCGCTCGATCCGACCGCGCATTACGCGCGCGGCTTCCACCCGACTGCGACGGCCGGCGTCTTTGGCGCGGCGGCGGCAGCCGGGCGCATCTTCGGCCTCGACGCGCAACAGATCGCCTCGGCATTTGGGGTGGCGGCAAGCCAGGCCGCCGGGTCGCTTCAGTTCCTCGTCAACGGCGCCTGGAACAAGCGTTTCCAGGTTGGGGCAGCCGCCATGAACGGGCTGATCGCAGCGTCACTCGCGCGCGAAGGGTTCCTCGGCGCAGCCGACGCGATCGAAGGCAGGCACGGCCTGTTGGTCGGTTACACCGACGGCGCCGATCCCGAGCGCGCCGTTGCCGGACTGGGATCCGTCTGGGAGACGATGAACATCGGGCTCAAGCCTTATCCGACATGCCGCTATACCCATGCCGCTATTGACGGGCTCGTGGCGCTGCGCACAGAACTTGGCCTCACGACGGAACAGGTGAAATCCGTCACGGTAGGCCTCCATCGAAACGGCATAACATTGACCGGAACACCTCTGGAAGAAAAGCGCAGGGTGCGCGGCATCGTCGAAGGTCAGTTCTCCATGCCGTTTGCAGCCGCCGTGGCGCTGACGTTGGGCCGCTTCGGCTGGGACGACTACGCGTTGCTGGGCAAGCCCAAAATCGACGCGCTTTGCGACCGGGTCGACGTCATCCGCGACGAAAGCCTCGAGGGCCTGCGTCACCCGTTCGGCGCGACGCTTGAGGTTGCGACACCGCAAGGAACCATTACCCGACGCATCCCCGATCCGTCCGGTGAGCCGGATACCTTTCCGTCACCCGAGGCGCTCTCCGCCAAGTTCATGACACTTGCGCGGCCGGTGCTGAACGATGACGCAGCGATGCTGCATGAACGGCTCTCGCGACTGGCCGACATGCCGACGCTGCGAGAGCTGGGAGGACAAACAACCACATGAACAATGCAGCAACCGATTACCGCGAAATCCGCGAGGAGGTCGCCAAGCTCTGCGCCGAGTTCCCCGGCGAATACTGGCAGAAGCTCGATCGCGAGCACGCTTATCCGAGCGAGTTCGTCCAGGCGCTCACGCAGGCGGGTTATCTCGCAGCGCTGATTCCCGAGGAATATGGCGGCGCGGGGCTGCCGCTGTCGGGGGCCGCTGCGATCCTGGAAGAAATCCAGCGTGCCGGCGGCAATGGCGGCGCATGCCACGCGCAGATGTACATCATGGGTGCGATCCTGCGGCACGGTTCGGAAGAGCAGAAGCGGGAATACCTGCCGCGCATCGCCAGCGGCGAGCTACGCCTGCAGGCCTTCGGCGTCACCGAGCCGACCAGTGGCACCGACACCACGTCACTGCGCACGACGGCGCGGCGCGAAGGCGACGACTACATCATCAACGGCCAGAAGATCTGGACGTCGCGCGCGGAACATTCCGACCTCATGCTGCTTCTGGCACGCACCACTCCGCGCGACCAGGCGGCCAAGAAGACCGACGGGCTTTCGGTGTTCATCCTCGACATGAACGAGGCGAAGACCGCAGGCCTGACGATCCGACCCATCCGCACCATGATGAACCACGCGACGACCGAGGTGTTCTTCGAGAACGTGCGCGTGCCTGCCCGCAACCTCGTCGGCGAGGAGGGCAAGGGGTTCCGCTATATCCTGTCGGGCATGAACGCGGAGCGCATCCTGATCGGCGCCGAGTGCATCGGCGATGCCAAGTGGTTTATCGACAAAGCCCGTGGCTACGCCTGCGAACGCGTCGTCTTCGACCGTCCCATTGGCCAGAACCAGGGCATCCAGTTCCCGATCGCCAGGGCACATGCGCAGATGCGCGCGGCCGAACTGATGGTCCACCACGCGGCCCGGCTCTACGAGGCCGGCGAACAATGCGGAGAGGAAGCCAACATCGCCAAGATGCTCGCCGCCGAGGCGTCCTGGGCGGCCGCCGAAGCATGCGTGCAGACCTATGGCGGCTTCGGTTTCGCGGAGGAGTACGACGTGGAGCGCAAGTTCCGCGAAACGCGCCTCTATCAGGTGGCACCGATCTCGACCAATCTGATCCTGAGTTACATTGCCGAGCATGTTCTCGGCATGCCACGGTCGTATTGATGAGCACCGAAGACATCGACATCGAACATCTGCGCGGCTGGATCGGCAGGGAGCGGACGCTCGAAGACACGATCACGCCGCGTCTCGCCGCCAGTCTCGCTGCCATCCTCGATGAGCAAGTGGATTTCGCCAACGGCGCGCCGGCGCCCACCGGCATCCACTGGTGCCTATGCCCCGACATCGCGCCGATGTCGGGGCTAGGGCCGGACGGCCATCCCGCGCGCGGTGACTTCCTGCCGCCGGTTCCCTTTCCCCGCCGCATGTGGGCGGGCGGCGAGCTTCGGTTCAGCAGCGAGTTCCGCGTAGGTGACCGCGTGACGCGCATCTCGCGCATCGACGACGTGTCGGTGAAGCACGGACGCTCCGGTTCGCTCTGTTTCGTGCAGGTCTCGCACCGATACGAAATGCCGCGCGGTCTCGCATTGAGCGAGCGCCACGACATCGTCTATCGCCAGATGGAAAGCGCGCCAGGTGCATCGACGGCGCCCGCACCGCAGACGCGAGCCGCCCGCCGCATCAGCGTCACGGCCGATCCGGTGCTGTTGATGCGCTACTCGGCGGCAACCTTCAATGGCCACCGCATCCACTACGATCGCGACTATTGCGCAAACGTGGAAGGTTACCCGGGATTGATTGTGCATGGCCCGTTGCAGGCGACCCTGCTCCTCAATCTGTCAAGGCAGGAGAACGGCGGTGCCTATCCCGCCAGCTTCGCGTTCCGAGGTGTTTCGCCGCTCTTCGACGGCCAATCTTTCACCGTCAACGCAGGCCGTAGCTCCCCGCTCGAGCTGTGGGTCGCGGATGCTTCCGGCAGGACCACCATGACGGCGACCGCGACGCTTTCGTCCGATGCCAGCGAACTGCCAACGGTGCCAGCATGACCGCTCTGGAAGGTAAGCTCGTCATTGCGATCGAACAGGCGGTCGCGGCACCCTTTTGCACGTCGCGGCTGGCCGACGCGGGTGCCCGCGTCATCAAGGTTGAGCGCCCCGAAGGCGATTTCGCACGCGGCTACGACAAGGCCGCCAACGCTTTGTCGAGCTATTTCGTCTGGCTCAACCGTGGCAAGGAATCGGTGGTCCTCGACCTCAAGGACGCTGGCGATCGTGAGCTGCTCTTGCGCATGATCGAGGGGGCCGACGTACTCGTCCAGAACCTGAAGCCCGGCTCTCTCGATCGCATGGGGCTGGGTCCACAAGCGCTGCTCGCGCGAAACCCGGGGCTGGTCTGCTGCTCGATCAGTGGCTACGGCGACACAGGTCCCTATTCCGGACGCAAGGCCTACGACCTTCTTATCCAGGCCGACAGCGGTCTGTGCAGCATTACCGGCGGGCCGGAATCAGCGGCGCGCGTCGGCATCTCGCTGGTCGACATCGCGACCGGCGCAACCGCTCATGCCGCAATCCTAGAGGCCCTGCTTCAGCGGGATCGTACCGGCAGGGGGGTGGACATCCGAATTTCGATGTTCGACGTCATCGCCGACTGGCTTGCGGTGCCGTTCCTGCACGCACGCGCCGGCACGCCACCGCAGCGCATCGGGCTCGCCCACCCATCGATATCGCCCTACGGCGTATTCAGCACCCGCGACGGGCGAGAAGTCCTCGTCTCGATCCAGAACGACCGCGAATGGGCGATCTTTGCGCGCGACGTGCTCTCGCAGCCGGACATGGCCACCGATCCGGACTTTTCCACCAACAATGCACGGGTCCAGAACCGCGCGGCGGTTGATGCGGCGGTGGCCAAGCGTTTCGCGGCACTGGATCACGATGAGGCGGTCAGATTGCTCGTCGAGACGGACACCGCCTTTGCCGACGTCAACGGCATCGGCGATCTCCTGACCCACCCGCACCTGACCCAGACGGACATCGACACCGAAACCGGACCGCAGACGATACCCGCACCCGCGGTGGTCAGGGACGGCGAACGCCATGCCGGGCATCGCGTTCCGGGGCTAGGCGCCGACAGCGCCGCGATCCGCCAGGAATTCGCACCCGCCACCGACCGGTAACCCGCAGTCGCCGGGCGCGGGCTCCGGTTGGCCATCGCAAGTTGCGGAAGCGCGTTCGGCAGGCGTGTCAGAGCGTCTTCAGATACTCCACCAGTTCCCAGCGTTGCTCGTCGCTCAGAGCGCCTGTGCCGTATTCGTGACCGGAATTGTAGTTGCCGGGAATCGGCGCACCGGCGCTGTCATAGACCCTGAATTCGAAGCTCTTGACCACCTCGCCATCGCCGCGCACCAGCAGGTCCGCGGGCTGCGTCGAGAAGCCTACCTTGTCAGGATCGAAGACACGGCTGCCGACATGGAAAGACGCAGGGCGATTGCCGGGTCCCGGCGCAGCCAGCGTCTCGCCGGCGGGCACGACCACCCGGAGCGGAGACGGCAGCAGCAGATCATACAGCGTCGGCACCGAGCCATTGTGCAGATAAGGCGCGGTAGCCCAGATACCGTTGAGCGGCCGTGCCTTGTAGGCGAGAATGCTCTCTTCTCCCGGCAGTCCGGCATCCTGCGAGGTGAGGCAGGCCTGCGCGACATCCTTTTTCACAGGATCGGTCACACCGGGCAGATAGTCGAAGCCCGCGCCCGATTCCCGGGCTTCCAGCGATCCGCCACGACGGAATATGTCGTCGAACAGGCTTCCCACCAGCTCGTCCGAGCGGCCTATCACGGCGCCTACGGCGGCATTCGTCAGCATGTCACGTGTGAAATCTTCGGTCTCGATCCTGTCACCCGTCACCACGAACGGGCGCCGGCCTTGATATTTGCCGGCATTCGACCAGTGAAGAAACGTGTTGCACGCCAGGAAGATGTCGGTTCCGCCTTCCCGGATCGGCTGCATCGGAACCTTGATGGGAGTGGCCAGGTCGTCCCAGGCGAGATCGGAATGGCACTCGGCGCACTCGCTCTCGAAATGCGCGCGGCCGCGCTCCGCGCTGGACCAGTCGATCGGCGGCAGCACGTCCTCGGGCCAGCGCGGCGACTTCAGCCGGGCAAGCTGCTGTTCCAGATCGACCATCTTCTCGACACGGAGGCTGGATTTGTAGCCAAGCAGTGTCGTCATCCAGCGGGGGCTGATCTCGATGTGGGCGAAGACGCCGATAACTTCGGAGGTATTCCGCACCAGCGCTCCGATATCCGTGTTCTTGCCGAAAAGCGGAATGTTCAGGATGTTGCGCGCAATGCCGTTCCACTGGATCTTGTCCTGCTGCGCGGTATTCCAGATGTGCGGATAGCTTGCCGGCGCATCTGAGGCGAGCGGTCCCGACATGGGTGCACCGCCACCCACGGCAGCCACCTTGTTGAGGATATGACCCTGTGCGTCGAGGCGGCCGTAACCATAGCGCAGGTCGGTATGGTTGGCATCGATCAACCGTGTCTGCCAGGCGATCTGTTCGACGAGTTGGGCGCGAAGCGCGACGCGTGTCGGCACGCTTAGCTCGGCACCGAGCACCGAGCGCGCGAAGCGGTCGAACTTGGCCTCGTCCGCCGCCGTGGATTCGAGTGCGGCCAGGATACGCTCCAGAAAGCTCTGGAAATCGGCAAGCGTCGGCGCACCTTCGATGCGGATGCGCGAGCCGTCATACTCTATGTCGTTGGTATGGCAGGCCGAGCACGTCATCCCCAGCCAGGGCTTGCGCATCAAGAAGCCGTTGCAGCTTTCGGGAAAGGTCTCGCACATGATGTCGGCGCGGTTCGAATTCTCCTCGTCGACCACGAAGCCGATCGGCAGGCCGTGCGGGTTCGCCGCGCTCGCCTGTGCCGGCAGATAACCCAGCGCCCGCATGTTTTCGTCCGCGAAGAACGGCTTCGCGCGCGCCGGCTCCTCCAGCGCCAGCGCCCAGCTCAGCGGTAGCAGGCGAGAGCCTTGGCTGGTCCTGTACCAATCCGTGCGATCGCGCTCGCTCCAGCCCTGATCCAGGCAGACGACACCGGCGGCGCAGGTTTCTTGAGCCTGCGCCGCCATTTCGATCTTGCCACCGCCCAGCCCGCCCGCCAGGAAGGCAATGGCAAAGATCGTCAGCCCCCGCCAGTTATTGATCCACTGCCTGCTGCCCGTCATATCCGTGATCCCCCACACTGCCGACATGTTCTGCAAGAAACGCGTTGATCAACCCCGCCCGAACCGCCCGGTTGGACCCGCTGTACCGGCCCACCACCATCCTGCCCCAATGGTGAAGTCCCGCCACCTCGCCCGCGGCGTTGAAGACGGGCGAGCCCGAAGAGCCGCCCAGCGTGTCGCAAAGATGGGCAAAGTCGGTCTGGCCCGAACGGCCAGGTGAAACCGCCTCGAATACCGCGCAGCCGGCCTCGGAAATCTGCTTGGCCTCGCCCAGCGGGTGCTGCAACACGAAAAGCTGCTGATCGACCAGCACGTCTTCGGCGGCAAGCGCCAGGGTGCCCCAACGCATGCCGGGCTTCTGGGCAATCTTCAGCACCGAGATGTCCAGCGGGACATCGACTGCCATTACCGACTGGCAGTCATATTGTTCGAGGCCGGGTGTCTGTCCGATCGTGTTGTAGGTGAAACCGAAGATGACCTTTGTGGCCCGGCATGTCTCGTCATCAGCCACGCAATGTTCGTTGGTCACAAGCGTGTCGTCGCCGATCAGGAAGCCGGTGCAGACCTCCCGAATCTGCCGCCCGCCTGCCGTCTTGATAATCGAGAGTTTGGCGACTGCGCCCTGTACACGATCGACAACCGGCAGGAACTGTCCCTCGTACCGGTAGATGTGCTCGCGTTCGTCCTCTCCGATGATCGATTCCAGAACCGGCCCGCGTTTGTCGAAACTCACCGCGTCGATGGTGAAGGCCAGCGTGCCACCCCGGTTGCCATAGACCGAAACGCCCAGCGACTGGCCCCAGCCGATATTGGTCCAAAGCGCGTCGACGCCGGCCAGTGTTTCGTTCGTCAGCGTCTGAACCACCTCGCCGTTCCGGTTGACGATCTCGATCTGGAAAAACTCGTTCGTGTCGAAGGAGATGTCGGAAAAATGAAGTTGCATGAGCGTTGCGCCAGCCCGCAGGAACGACTGCGCCCATACGACGGGGCCGGTGGTGCCGCCGCCACTCTCGTCCGGAGGTGGCGGAAAGGATGCGGCAATCTGTTCCACGACACCCTCGGTATGCGGAACTGAAAGCGGCGGCGGCTCCTCTTGCGCCAGCGCTGGGCCGAGCGTGGCGAAGACAATAATGGCAGCGGCAAGAAGGCGCATGCGTCTTCCTCCTCAGCGCGTTTCCAGCAGCATCAGGTCACGGACATCGGCGAGCTTGAACTTGGCTACCGCGCCGGCTTCCAGGTCGCTGCAATTCTCCAGCGTCTCGGGCTTGAAACGGAATTCCCGCTCCAGATGGTCGCTGGCAATGTAATAGGCTTCACGCTTCAGCTCGTTTCCCTGCACGGACATGATCAGGTGCCAGTCCTCGCGCTCGTTGTAGAAAACGCGGCGCAGTTCCGGCTCTTTCGGATAAAAATGACCACCTGATTCGACAGCGATAACAGTGACCGCGAGGTCGCTGACGAAGCCTCTGAACTCGCCGCGCATCTTGCAGCCATTGTTCAGATCGAGAAAGTCGACGCCGAAATCCATCGCCCGCCGCATATCGATCATCGTTGCCTTCGAGGCCTCGAGCAGCTTGCTGTCGAGAACCGCCGTCGCCATGAGCCGTTGATTGATATCCTCGATGCTCGTCATGCCACGCCGAATCAGGTGGCCAATTGCGGCCGACACCAGAGGTGCAGCCTGGGAGGTTCCTGAAAGAGGACCGACCATCCCACCGTCGACCGGCGCGATCAGGTTCGCACCAATGGCGCCGATCTTGTGGTGGGGGCCGTAGTTGCTTTGCTGCAGGATTTTCAGGCTGTCGTCCTCGCCAAGATCGAGACCGATCACCGAAATCACGTTGCTGCTGTCGATGCAGGCCGGGCTGATGATGCAGCCGGTGGTATCGTCGTTGCCCGCCGCCGCCACGACAATGGTGTTCTGCAATGTGGAGATCGCCTTGTCGATAAGCCGGGTGTCGGCCATGCTCCACGAGACGCTCACATTGGCGATACTGACACCCCACAGCGGCAGCTTGCGGATGGCGGCTTCCACCTGCGCCATGTAACCTTCGTTCGTCTGCGTGCGGTCGATCGGCACATGATAGATGGTGACCGGCGGCCTGTCGGACCCTTCCGGAGTCTTGATCTGGCCGTCCAGCGTCAGCAGGCTTATCAGGAGACCGAGCGTGTGGGTGCCATGGCTCTTTTCCGGCAAAGGCCTTGGATTGATTTGGCCGCAGCTCGGCCCCGCGTCGGTCGTGACGTCCGAAGGGGCCGACGCTGCAACCGTCTCGGCAAATTCCACCTCTTCGAGAATCTTCTTCTCGTAGTTCCAGCGCTTCAGGGCTACCGTCTGCCCAAGCGGCTTCATCAATTTGCGAAACGCGCAGTGATTGAGCTCGGCCGTTGCGTCGAAATGAGCGATCGATATGGGCCACAGACTTGTATTCGGGTCCCACGGCCAGACTGGCTTGCCCTCCTTGTCGACAAAGCCCATCGGGTACAGCAACCGTGCATTGTCCGGGAAGAACGACTGCAATCTCGGCTTCTGCTCGACCATCACGTTGTCGGAGAGGTCGCGGATGACGCGCGAGAAATTGCCCCGCGACACTTCGCGAGTGCCAACCTTTGCCTCGACGACCGGTACGGCAACCATCTTCATGTACGAGTCGCTCGACCCCAGACGTTGCAGTGCTGAAGGATCGGCTACCTTGGCAAACTGCTGAACGTCGACAGTGCCGTCGTAGACGTATTGGTAGATGGCGGGCGTTTCCTCGGCCCATCCGCCGACGACATCGTTGCTTTGGCACAACTCGTGTTCGGGGCCGCTGTCGCGGCACCAGAGTGCCAGGAAATCGGGGGTTTCCACGATCTCTATGTCTGATCGCCGCGACGTCAGCTCGTCGACCTGTCTCGCCTCCAGCTTGTAGGAAAGCTCGAGCGATACATCCGGCAGATTGAGCGTGCGTCCGGGCCAGGCGCGGGTCCAGTCGTTGCCGCCTTTTGTACCAGCCCGGCAAATGTCGGGGTTCAGCTCGCACAGCATGGCGTCGACGTTGATCGGCACCCTGTTCTTCAGCCAGTGGGGCCACACGCCATTGCGGATCATCGCATCGGTTGGCGTTTCCCCTGCAACGATGCTCACCCCCTTGGTCGTCATCGCGCCATTGGCGCGCAGTGTCACAAAAAGGTTGCCGAGTTCGGCCTGGACATCGTCGCGGTTGAAGACTTCCGAACGCCAGAGGAATTTTTCGGGACCATCTTGCGCGAAGACCGGTTCTTGGGCGCCGGCACTGCCAGCGGGCACAATCGCCATCGCGGCGAGACACATCCATTCGTGCAGCTTGCTGATCCTAGCCATCTCAGGCCCTCCGATCCAAAGCCTATTCCGTATGCACCTTCTCCTCATCACCCGTATGGGGGACGGTCGAACCGACAAACATCCGCGGGTTGAATTCCGTCGCCAGCCGGATCAGTTGGGTCCGGTTCTGCGACATCGTTTTGGCGAGCACCGTCTTGACCTGACTGCTGACCGTCTCGAGCGAGCGTTGACGCCGCTCGGAGATCTGCGCGTTGGTCAGCCCCTCGGCGAGCATGGACAGGATCGCCTCCTCCGACTTGGTCAGCGAAAAGGCCTGCGCGAGGAAGCTCGTATCGATGTTGTAGGCTTGGCTGGTGTCGAGGCTGAACAGCGCGAATCCGCTGAACGCGCGGTCGCCCAGCATGTCCGGCATGAACAGCGGAGTGACTTCAAGGCACAGCGCCATCCCGTCCTGCTCGAGCGGATGCAGCACGGCCTCCTTGCGCGGCCGGGCACCGAACTTCCCGTGATTGCCCGCACTTGCGAAAAGACTTGCGAGTTCCAGTCTTACCGCCTCATTGCTCGCCAGGAGACGCTTGGTGTGGTCGATGCGGAATGCGCCGAGGTGGTCCCGCTGGCGTTCGAACTCCTTGTTCGCCATGACCACTTCGCCCGAAGCGGTCAGGATGCAGATGCCGATCCGCAAGAGGTCGAAGACGTCGAGTATGGCGTGGCGGGCGGTAAACTGCCTGCTCGTGTGGCGTCCTATATTAAGCGCCTTGGCGATGTGGGGCATCACCGTCTGGAGCGCCCGCAGGCGCTCTCCGGTCGCGGGACCCGCACGCTGTGAGAACTGCACCGCGAAGCGGTCGGAGTAATAATGGTCCTTGTTGAGAAGCGCGCCGGCGCGGTGGTGGATGCCGTAGCTGGCCATGGTCTGCGCATTGGCGTGCTGCATCAACTCCTGCCGGGAGGGGGCGAGAACGGAATCGGGAACCAGCTCCACCTGGTCTCCGCTGCGCGAAAACGCCGCGAAGGTCGCCTGGTCGCGCAACTCCTCCTCGTTGTGCCTCCGCAGATAGGCCTCGATCAGCGGGCGTTCGTAGTTCGTCGTGTGATAGGTCGCCCCCACGCGCGGCCCGTCCCGAGGCGAGGTGTCGATGTCGAAAATGAACGCCCCGCGGGCATCCGCCATCCTGGCTATGCGATCCAGCACAGCCGGCCAGCGGTCGGGCTCGACGGCAGCATCATAGATCGACAGTATTATGCCATCGATATTCTGATTGTCTTGCATGACGCTCCCAATCAGCAAGCGACAACTTTAGCAAATACGCTAAATCATGCAAAGAGATGCAATCCACCTCTCATATCCGGCAATCTGCATTTATGCAGGGGCTACGCCTTTGGAAGTATCCGCTCGCTGCCTTTGCAGGTCTGCCCGCTCTTTTGGTGAAGAACCTTCACTATCGCCCGGACTTCAATGCTTGTGCTTGGCTTACAAGCTTTACACCAAATGCAAGATGACCGGAGTTGCGAACAGCTGGTCGGGCGAAGACCCCGCGCGCGCCCGTCAGACCGCGCTCTTCCACGATGAAATCCGGCTACCCGCCTTCCGTCAGTAGCGGCATGACCTAGGGCTTAAACGCAAAAAACCCGCCGAAAGGCGGTTTTTTAGAAAACGTCAACGAAGGATTTGGTTGCGGGGGCAGGATTTGAACCTGCGACCTTCAGGTTATGAGCCTGACGAGCTACCGGGCTGCTCCACCCCGCGTCACCATATGCCGTAGGCTGGGCCTACGAAATCTCGGTCCTGCAAGCGAAAAGGGCCGTTACCGGCCCCGGGGCCACCCATGCGGCGGCAAACGTAAAGAGAAACTGGCGAACATGCGCTTGGCAGACCTGGCAGCGACCTACTCTCCCGCGTCTTGAGACGAAGTACCATCAGCGCTGGAGCGTTTCACGGCCGAGTTCGGAATGGGATCGGGTGCAGCCGCTCCGCCATAACCACCAGGTCGGCAAAGAGCATGTTCAATTCGAGAAGCTGTGCTTTTGCAACCTCATCCGAAGATGGGCATGAGCAATGCGAACAATCAAGCCGATCGAGTTATTAGTACCGGTAAGCTTCACACATTACTGTGCTTCCACACCCGGCCTATCAACGTGGTCGTCTACCACGACTCTCAGGGAATACTCGTTTTCAGGTCGGTTTCCCGCTTAGATGCCTTCAGCGGTTATCCGTTCCGTATATAGCTACCCTGCTATGCGGCTGGCGCCACAACAGGTCCACCAGAGATACGTCCATCCCGGTCCTCTCGTACTAGGGACAGATCCTGTCAATATTCCTACACCCACGGCAGATAGGGACCGAACTGTCTCACGACGTTCTGAACCCAACTCACGTACCGCTTTAAATGGCGAACAGCCATACCCTTGGGACCTGCTCCAGCCCCAGGATGCGATGAGTCGACATCGAGGTGCCAAACAACCCCGTCGATATGGACTCTTGGGGGTCATCAGCCTGTTATCCCCGGCGTACCTTTTATCCGTTGAGCGATGGCCCTTCCACGCGGGACCACCGGATCACTATGACCGACTTTCGTCTCTGCTCGACTTGTCAGTCTCGCAGTCAGGCAGGCTTATGCCATTGCACTCAGCGAACGATTTCCGACCGTTCTGAGCCCACCATCGCGCGCCTCCGTTACTCTTTAGGAGGCGACCGCCCCAGTCAAACTACCCACCATACACTGTCCCGGACCCGGATGACGGGCCGCGGTTAGACATCCATGTAGATAAGGGTGGTATTTCAAGGGTGACTCCACAAAGGCTGGCGCCCCTGCTTCAAAGTCTACCACCTATCCTACACATGCCGACACGAATGCCAGTGTAAAGCTATAGTAAAGGTGCACGGGGTCTTTCCGTCTAACCGCAGGAACCCCGCATCTTCACGGGGAATTCAATTTCACTGAGTCTCTGCTGGAGACAGCGGGGAAGTCGTTACGCCATTCGTGCAGGTCGGAACTTACCCGACAAGGAATTTCGCTACCTTAGGACCGTTATAGTTACGGCCGC
>JAHHDT010000006.1:0-662500 GCA_019739225.1 Aquamicrobium sp. | reverse complement strand
CGCGAGCCTTGATCCTGCAGGAAATGCAGACGCGGCAAAGGCCAATCGCCTCGTGCCCCCCCTCACATTGAACAACAACAGCGACCGCCGCCGCATGGAAGTGTCAACCATGACGCGCTCGGGCGACCGCGACGTGGTTCGCATGGTCCCGTTCGTTCAGGTGAAGATGGCGCTCGCGGCCGGCCATACGACCAATCGCAGCTATCCGCCTTTCGACCCACTCGAGGTTTTTGGCGAGGACGGCGCCGCGCAGGCGAGCGCCAGCATGGCCACGGGCGTCATCTACGGCGCCAAGGTCGAGAGCGAAGTCAGCCTTAGGACTGTCGATTTCCCGATCGAGACGGCCGCTTTCGATGAGAGCAGCGCGCTTTCGGCCGATGAGGTCGAAGGCGTGGTTCGCAACACCAGCGCGATACTGACCGATGGCGACGTCCAGGTCGCCGCGCTCCATTATGTCGATCCGCAGCGTTTCGGCGAAACGCCGGTGACGCGCACCCTCGGTGCCTCCTTCGGCATCCGCATCGTTCCCGAGAACGTGTCGGTGGCTACCCGCGACGCCGAGGGCGCCACGGCTGACAGCTACGCCGAGGACATGATCCTGTTCCCCGCCGAGCGAAACCTCGCCGAGGCGCTGGAGGAACGTGGCTATACGGGTCCCGACGCGGAAGATATGGCGTCTGCCTTCGCGACCCTTCTCAAAAACGAGGTTGTCCAGGAAGGCCATCTGATGCGCCTCGGCATCGAGACGCGCGACGACGTCAGCCGCATCGTCCGTGCCAGTCTCTATGATGGCCGCCGCCACATCATGACCATCGCGCTCAACGACAAGCGTCAATATGTAAAGGGCAGCGAACCGGAACCCAATCCGGCGGTGCTTGCCGCCTTCGATCTGGAGCCGGCCGTGGTTCGGCCGCGCGGCGACCTGCCGACCGTCTATGACGGCATCTACCGCGCCGCCTTCTCCTACGGCATGTCGCGGACCATGACGCGCCAGCTCGTTCAGCTCCTCGCATCGGACGTCGATTTCCAGGCCCGGCTGAACCCGACCGATCAGATAGAGGCTTTCTTCTCACAGCCGGACACCGAAGATCAGGCGACCGAGGAGTCGCAGTTGCTTTATGTGCAGGCGACCTTCGGCGGCAACACCCGCACCTTCTACCGCTTCCAGATGGAGGACGGCGTCGTCGACTATTTCGACGAGGAAGGCCGCAGTGCGCGCCAGTTCCTGCTCCGCAATCCCGTTCCCAACGGTCGCTTCACCTCGGGCTTCGGCGGCCGACGCCACCCGATTCTCGGCTACACGCGCATGCACACCGGCGTCGACTGGTCGGCACCGCGCGGCACGCCGATCATCGCTTCGGGCAACGGCGTCGTCGAGAAAGCGGGATGGAGCGGCGGTTACGGCCGCCAGACCATCATCCGCCACGCAAACGGCTACAAGACCTCCTACAATCACCAGAGCGCACTCGCCGAAGGCATGGTCGAGGGCGCCAGGGTCCGGCAGGGACAGGTCATCGGCTATGTCGGGGCAACCGGCCTGGCGACCGGCGCCCATCTCCACTACGAACTCATCGTCAACGGCACCAAGGTCGACCCGATGCGGGTGCGGCTACCTGTCGAGCGTGTCCTGAAAGGCGAGGAGCTGGAAGTCTTCCTGCAGGAGCGTGAACGAATCGACGATCTGCTCAAGGATCAGGAATCACCAGCGTTGAAGATGGCGAGCGCAGGCGACGCCGGCGGCTGACCGCTCTTAGATTTCGGCCTCTCGCGCATCGGCGGCCGGAACCTCGCTGCCAATGCCCGGCGTCGTCATCCAGGCGATCAGCGCCGCGGCAAGGCTCAGCGCAGCCGTAACCCATGCAATCGCAGCGAATGCCGCATCGCTTGCTGCGATGCGTAGCGCTTCGGTGTCGGCCGCAAGATTGCCCGGTTCTCCGAAGCCCG
Source organism: Aquamicrobium sp. (assembly GCA_019739225.1). GTDB lineage: Bacteria > Pseudomonadota > Alphaproteobacteria > Rhizobiales > Rhizobiaceae > Aerobium. The sequence goes on along the minus strand of JAHHDT010000006.1, from coordinate 660,556 downwards.
GCACGCCGGACATGTCACCGACCACCGCCGCATAGCGTCCCGCGACCACGACCCCCAGCATGGCCACGGCAACGAGACCCGCAATTCGCGACACCGCATTGTTGATGCCGGATGCGGCACCCGTATCGTCATCCTCCACCGCGGTCATGACCGCGCTCGACAGCGGCGAGACCACCAGCGCCATGCCGAGCGCCATCAGCACCATCAGCGGAAAGACCCCCGTCCAGAACTGGCGCACGCCTGAGCCGACCAGCAATGCGAGACCAGCAAAGGCCAGGGCGACCACGAGGCTGCCGCCGGCGATCGGAAGACGCGGACCGATCCGGTCGGCAAGCCTGCCGACGAAACCCGAAAGCAGAGCGATCGCCGCCGACAGCGGCAGAAAGATGAAGCCGGTCTGCGCTTCACTCACGCCCCAGCCTGCAATCAGCAGCATCGGCAGGAAGAACAGTATGCCGGACAGCGCGAAATAGAGACAGAAGGTGGCGGCGTTGGCCCCCGAGAAGGCGGCGATGGAGAACAGCGAAAGCTTCATCATCGGCGCGTCCGTCTTCGCTTCCCACCACAGGAAGATCGCGAGAACGACGAGCCCCACCACGATGAATGCAACGGGGCCGACGCCGCCTGCACCGGAGGTTAGCCCGTAGGCGAGACTGCCGAGAGCTATCGTCGCCAGGGCCGCACCGCCGATGTCCAGCTTGCGCTTATCCGTCGGCGTATCGTCGGGGACCTTCGCAAGCAGCAGAAAGATTGCCAGCCCGCCGAGCGGCAGGTTGACGGCGAAGATCGCGCGCCACACGGAATCGTCGAACGCTGAAAGCACCACGCCGCCGATCACCGGGCCGAGCGCGGTCGTCAACGCCGAGGCGGCAGCCCAGATGCCGATGGCACGTCCGCGTTCCGCCTTCGGGTAGGCCTTGGCGATGATGGCGAGGCTGCCCGGCACCATCAGTGCAGCGCCGACACCCTGCAACGCCCGCACTCCTATCAGGAACGGCGCATTCGGCGCAAAGGCGCACAGCAGCGACGTGGCGATGAAGAAGCCGATGCCCGCAACGAAGGCGCGGCGCATGCCGAACCGGTCACCGGCAGCGCCGCCGACGAGGATCAGCGCCGAAAGGGTCAGCGCATAGGCATTGGAAATCCACTGCGCATCGACGAGCGAGGCACCGAGGTCGGCGCGGATCGCAGGCAGGGCGATGGAGACTACGGAGCCGTCGATGAACCCAAGCGCAGAAGCCAGGATCGCCGCGATCAGGACATAACGACGGCGCGCCTGCGGGCAAAACGTCCCCTTCGTTTCGGGAACGGATTGTGGCGCGGCATCGCTTCCGGCTTCGCACGGAGACTGCATCTTTCGATTGCTAGTCGAAACAGCCCGGCCCCACAATCATCAGGGCGACGCGAATTGCGTCGCCCACGACCTCGCCTACTCCACGAACTCGACGCTCGCCCCCACCTTCACCATCTTCGCCAGTTCCTGAGCGTCCCAGTTGGTCAGACGGATGCAGCCATTCGACTCGGTCTTGCCAATCTTGGATGGATCGGGCGTCCCGTGGATGCCGTAGGTCGGTTTCGACAACGCGATCCAGATCGTGCCCACCGGCCCGTTCGGTCCGGGCGGAATCGTCAGCACGCGCGTATTGTTGCCCTGCTGGAAATTGATCTTGGGGTTGTAGGTGTATTCGGGATCGACGGCGATCCGCTCGACCGAATGCGTGCCGGTGGGCGACGGCGTCGCCGCCGAGCCGATGGTCGATGGATAGACGGCGATCAGGCTGCCATCCTCGCCATAAGCGCGCACCTGTCGCTGGCCCTTGTCGGCGATGATGCGTGTCACCGCGCCGGTGCGCAGCTTGCCGGTATTGACCACCTTGATAATCGTGCCCGGCCGGTCGAAGGCGACACCCGGATTGAGCGCACGCAGATATTTCTCGTCCATGTGGAAGCGCTCGGCCAGCATCTCCGCCACGGAGACGAACCCCATGCGCTCCATCTGCGCCTTCTCGCCATAGTCGGAGGGAATAGACGCGACGAACGGGCCGGCCACATCCACGGACGTGAGCTCGTAGGTGGTGAACGCGTCGCCGCCGGTCGCCTGGAGCCGTGCTTCCACATAATCGACATCGTAGGTGCGCAGCGTCTCGCCGGTCAGGTCGCGATAGGCGGCAATCGCCTTGTTGACGTTGTCGCCGATGCGCCCGTCGATGACGCCCGGAGAGGCCCCGACGCGGTCGAGCAGCACCTGGATCTTCGTGATCTCCTCGCTCGCGGCGGCGCGGCCGATTTCCGGCTGCTGCGTGACGTCGGGGAGCGCGCCCTGCTGCGGCGGCTCTTCGATCACGGCGCCGGGCTGCTGCGAATCGGGAATGGTGACAATGGACGGCGAACTGTCCAGCGGTGCCCGCTCGACCTGCTCGCGCTCGATCACGCCGGGCCGAGGTTGCCCATAGCCCGGTTCCTCGCGCGCGAATTCATTGTCGCGATCGTCCGGCCCGGGCAGCGCCCGATAATCGCGATATTCGGGCAAGGGATCCATCGATGGGTAGGGTTCGCGGCCGAGTTCGCGCATCCGCTCCTCGCGGCGCGCACGGGCATCGTACGGATCGCGCCTCGGATACTCGTCGTAGCGCGGCCGATAGATCGGCTCATCTTCGTAGCGCGGGCGGTAGACCGGTCCGTCTTCGTAGCGGTCTAACGAATCACGACGCTCGCGCACCCCGAGCACCTCACCGGTGTAGGGGTCCAGCATAACCTCGCGACCCTCACGGTCGTAGAATATTTCAACCTCGCGCGCCTGCGCCGCCGCTTCCGCCGACAAGCCCAGCACCATCACCGCCGCCAATGAAAGTAGTCTGCCGTTCATTCCCATTTGTCCCGCATGCCTGCAATCAGGCCTATATCCTTTGACGATGCGACATGAACGGGACATGAAGATGGCGATCGCATGGCGCGGCGAGACCGGGAATCAGGTGAAACCAAGCGTTCGGCGCTGCTTCAGCGACAGCTTCGACGCGATCAGCCTGTGGCTCTCGCGCAGATAGTCGGCAAGGGCCGAATCGTCCATCGATTCGCCGCTAATGCGCTGAATCCATGTCATGCCGCGCGATGCGAGATATGGCGCTGGCCGCAAACCCGGCTGCTCGCGCAAGATGTCGAACCCAACCTCCGAAACCTTGAAGGTCACGCCGAGCGTGCCGCCGTCGCTCCAGCCGGCAATCGCAAAGACCTTGCCGGCGACCTTCCAGACATGGGCGCCGCCCCACTGCACCACATGCGTGGTGTGCGGCAGCGAACCGCACAATTCGTTATAGTCGTCGAGGGTCATGGTGCAGCATCACTCCGATTCGCGGCCAATCTATCGCCGCACGAGTGAGGCCGCCAAGCCGACGCAAAACGGTCCGCCGAATATGTAATCCTCAATGTGATCGGCGACCATGGCCGCCGCGAACCGGGCAAGGCCGGCAGCAACGGCGAGGTTCTCTGGCGATGAGTTACCCCCGCAATCGACCGGTTGGCCTGCCACCGCCCGCAGGCGACATCCGCCTGCCTTTCGGCATACACGGCGACGGCAGCGCTCCCCGGCACCGTCGAGATCCATGGCGAAACGCAGGGCGGGCTGCCACAGGGTTCCCTGCAACGCCGCGCGGAGTTGATCGGACGGGTCGTCATCTGCGGTTGCGGGCGGATCGGTTCTGGCTGCGTGGGACATAAGCGGCTCCTTCGCTCGATAGCAGGCCAACAGCAGGCGCGCGGAATGGACTTCCCGCCGCAAACGATGGGAAGCGGGTGCGACAGTCCGCGCCCTCTTTGGAACGAATGTGCGGCGCGGACTTCCGCATCCGCCGGTGCTTTCACCTCCAGCATGGTGGGCCGGGCGCTGAGCACGGCCGGACCATTGCCGAGGCCCGAATCTGGGGCAGGTCTTATCCCACCAAGCCACGCTACCGTTGCGCGACCGACCCGGACACCGCCGCCCTCCCCCGATCCCCGGTCCGGACCAAGGTTCCCGCGAGGGCGATGCGGCGATTGTCATGCCAAGGGCGACAGGTGTGGACGAAAAAGGAACCGACTATTGCAGCGGGACCGGCCAAACTGCTGACAACACGCGGCAATATTTTCACCTTCGGCTTTTGGCGCAAGAAGTTTGTCCACCCGGAAGGGCGCTCGCTGAGCAGCATTCCACGCTGCTGTGGCTATGCGACCGCCTTCGCCACCATATCGGGATGTCGGCCGATCACTCGGACATAGGCGATAGCAAAATCCGGCGCGGTCGCTCGCGCCTGCTCCCAGTCGCGCAGCGTACCGACCGGAACCCGGAAGCGATTGGCAAACTCCGACTGCGACAAACCAAGCGCAGTCCTCGTCTTGCGGATCAGCCGCGCGCGTTGACCCCGGTCCAGCGCCTCGGCTGTAACCTCGAAATCTTCGGCGTCGACCGGATCAGCAGGCAGCTTGATATGCTCTTTCTTCACCTTTGCTGCTCCTTCTAACCGACATAGAGCGGGGCAGGTCGCCCCGCCAGACGAAAACGCCGGTGAATAGTTTCTCCCCGACGACCCCGATCACGTTGAAGCCTTCCTCTCCATCGATTTCGCGGATGGAAGGAATAATCAGATGGTTGTCGTCCTCAAGAATTTGATCGCCAAAGGCCAGTGGCAGTTTGTGCTTCTCGCGGCTTGTCGCATCCTTGGCGGGGTCGAACCTGTCAGGCGTCATAGCCATAAACATACGGGATTTCCGTACAGCCGCAAACTCCTTTCCCCTTTGAAGTGTCGCGAATGGGTCGCTGAACTCATCGGAGCGGCGTCTAGCCGTTTCAAAGTCGAATTGCCGTTTCGTCCTTCGCGGTGCGGATCACCACCATGGTGAAGAAGCGCGCCACGTTCGTGCGGTCACGGAAGAGGCGGTCGCAAAGCGCGTCATACTCGTCCATGTCGCGCAGGCGCAGCATCAGCACGACATCTGTCTCCCCTGTCACCGCATAGGCCTGCGATACGGCTTCCTCGGCCGTCGCCAGGTCGAGAAAGCGGCGCATGTGCTGCTCGCCATGCAGCTTGAGTTCGACAGTGACCAGCGCCTTCAACACGCGGCCGGCCCGGGCGGGGTTCAGGATAGCTACGATGCGGTCGATGACGCCCGTCTTGCGAAGGCGCCGGAGCCTGCGCAGGCAACTGGACGGGGACAGGCCGACCTCTTCGGCCATGTCCACATTTGTCCTTGATGCATCGCGTTGCAGCAGGTTCAGAAGCTTTTTGTCGATCCGGTCCATGCGCGGCATCCCTCAAGAAGCCAGAATGCAATAAAATTGCACGCTACCGCAATCTTTGACCACAAATGCGAAACCGATTCCGCTAGCAGTTGCGGGCAACATCACAGGAGCTCACGAATGCCCGTCCTCACGACCGCTCTGCGTAAAACCCGGGAAACGTTCGAAATCTATTGGGTGCTGGCGCGGATCATGGTTCCGATCACGATCGCCGCGGAAATCCTGTCGCGTATCGGTGTGGTCGAAGCCGTCGCCCCGGCATTCGCTCCGGTGATGGCCGTCGTAGGGTTGCCGCCGGAACTGGGACTGGCATGGCTGAGCGGGATGCTGGTCGGGATCTGGGGAGCCATTCCGCTGGTCTTTACCCTCGTCCCGGTGACATCTTTGAGCGTCGCCGACGTTACCGTCTTTTCGGCGCTGCTTCTGTTTGCGCATGGTCTGCCGATCGAGCAGAAGATCATCCAGAAGGCAGGTCCCGGCATGATCGCGACAACCCTGCTCCGTGTCGCGGGCGGCGTGCTGTACGCTTTCATTCTGCATCGTCTGTTTGCAGCCACCGGCTGGTTGTCGGCTCCGGTGAGCCCGGCCCTGATCCCGATGAGCGCGACACAGGATTGGCCCGGCTTCTTCGTCGGCCTGCTCGAGATGATGATTTCAATGCTCGTCATCCTGCTGGTCCTGTCGTGGGGCCTGGAGATTCTGCGCGCCACCGGCATCCTGAAACTCATGATGAAGGCGCTCGCGCCCCTGCTGCGGCTTGCCGGCATACGCGAGGAAGCAGGGCATTTCACCGCGGTCGGTCTGTTCCTCGGAATTTCCTATGGAGGCGGTTTGTTGATTCGCGAGGCGCGATCGGGCGCGGTATCTCCGCGCCAGGTCTTCCTGTCCTGCGTTTTCATGGGGTTTGCCCACAGCATCATCGAGGACACGCTGGTCGTCATGGCGCTCGGTGCGGACATGAGCAGTGTTCTGTTCGGGAGACTGGCCTTCGCCGTGGCGGCAACGGCTCTGGTTGCCGCCTGTCTCAAAACCCTTTCCGACGAGACCTTCTTTGCGTGGGCGTTCCGCCCGCCGAACCCGATCGCGGACAGCCGCTGACGACACAGCTTGCACGGCGAGCCGGGCATCAAACCCGGCCGGACCTTTGCCAGGTCCGAACCGGGGTTTCCGCGAGGGCGATGCTGTGATTTTTACGAAGCGGGTTCGCCCTCGGCGTCGTTTCCTTCATGCCACCTGCGCAAGCGCCACGGCGTCCGGTCCAGCGGGATAGTGCAGCCGGCTCGATGTGTCGTTCGCCGCCAGCCACACGGCTTCCGCCACATCCCTTTCACTGGTCGTCAGCGCCGGACTGGCGAATTCGGCAAAGATCGGGCGAGCGAAATCCGCATAGTCATGAGGTATGAGTTCATCCACGGCGATGTCGGTATTGGCTGAAAACCGCGTCGTCGGGGCGTAGCCCGGTTCGACCAGCTTCACCCGCACCCCGAAGGCGCCGAGTTCATGCCCCAGCGAGCCGGTAAAACCTTCGATCGCCTGCTTGCTCGCCGTATAGGCCGCCGCCAGCGGCATCGGCGCGAGCGTAACGCTCGATGTGACGTTCACGATGACACCGGACCGACGCGCACGCATCTGCGGTATCGCAGCCTGCGTCATCGCCATCACCCCGAAGGTATTCGTCTCGAAGACCTTGCGCACATGAGGCATCGGGGTTGCCTCGAACGCCCCTACCACGCCGATGCCGGCATTGTTGACCAGCACGTCGAGCGGACCCGCCGCGGCGATCGCGGCCGCGATGCTTTCACTGCTTGTCACGTCCAGGGGCAGGATGCGGATGCGATCCGACGCGGGGAACAGCCCCTCGCGTGGAGAGCGCATGGTCGCGATCACCATCCAGCCTCGTGAATGGAAATGGCGCGCGGTCTCCAGCCCGTAACCGGATGAGCAACCGGTGATAAGAACAGTCTTCATTTCGGTCTCCTGTGTTTTAAGTTGACAGGACCGATGTAGCAGGCAATATCAGGACTATCTTCGATCATAAGTCCGCTTTTAATTGGCCATAGTCCGAAATGACCGATCCATTGTCTCAGGTGATCCAGTTGCTGCGGCCGCGTGCCGTGTTCTCCAAGGGGATCAGCGGAGCCGGTGCGTGGGCCGTACGTTATGCCGAATTCGGCGAACCGGGCTTTTGCGCCGTGACGGAGGGCAGGTGCCGCCTGGCAGTCGACGGCGAAGCGCCGGTCGTCCTTGAGGAAGGGGATTTCGTTCTTCTGCCGGCCACGCCCGCCTTCACCATGTCCGGTTTCGAGCCCGCGCCCGCTTTGCGCATCGATCCCAAGACCGCGCCGCCGCCCGACAGGGAGGTTCGCTACGGGCGGGCAGAGGGGCCGCCCGATGTCCGGCAGTTCGGCGGCTATTTCTCTTTCGGCTCGCCCGATGCGGAGCTTCTCGTCTCGCTGCTGCCGCGCATGATCCATATCCGCGGCGTCACCCGGCTGACGCAACTGGTGCGTCTCGTCGGCGAGGAGGCCGGACGCGACGAGATCGGTCGCGACCTGATCCTGGAGCGACTGGTCGAAATCCTGCTGATCGAGGCGCTTCGGGCGGCTCCGATGGCGCAGACCCGGCCTGGCCTCCTCCGCGGGCTTGCAGACCCCCGCATTGCAGCGGCGTTGCGCGGGATGCATGGCGATCTCCAACGGCCCTGGACCATTCCCGAGCTTGCGCGCGAGGCGGGCATGTCACGCTCGGCCTTCTTCGATCGATTCGTGCGAATGGTGGGCGCGCGACCAATCGAGTACCTGCTGTCGTGGCGCATGGCTGTAGCCAAGAACCTGCTTCGCGACGGAGGAATCGCGCTCGACGAGGTTGCCGATCGGATAGGTTATGGATCGGCGAGCACATTCAGCACGGCATTCAGCAGGCATGTGGGCCTGCCACCCGGACGGTTCATGAAATACGGCGGCGCCAATCCCATCACAGACGTGCAACCGTGACGCCTTTGGCGTGCTGCCGAGCGTCTTGATGTAAAGGCAAATCGCCCTGACGCAGGCCATCGCACCCGCCATGTTACAACCGATCACATTTTCGGCCGCCTGGCGGTCGGCATGGCTGCGTTTACCACTTGTTAACCATTTTTTCGGTAGATCGGGTCAACCGAAAATTTACCAAGATGACCAACGTGTTAACTCAACCCAGGCCCATCCGCCTCAAGGGGCGGTCCTTCCTTGCCCTTGCGCTGACCCCGGAGTTGCCCTTCGAGGACTGGCTCGCGCGACTGGACGATCTTGCTGCCCGCTCCGCCGGCTTCTTCCTGCGCAGGCCGGTGGTGCTCGACGTCGACGGGCTCGACACCAACCGGGCGGAATTGCGCGAACTGATCGGCGAGCTCGGCAAGCGCAACGTGCGCATCATGGGCATCGAGGGCGCCCGCCCGTCAATGCTGGGCTCCGATATGCCGCCGGCGATGACCGACGGCCGCCCCGCCTCGGATTTCGAGGAACCGGGCGGCGAGGAGGCGGACGAAACCGACGCGCCGCTGAGCGCAGCACCCGCCCAGCCATTGAGCGGAAGCGTCGTGCCGTCGATCGTGGTGACGGAGCCGGTGCGTTCGGGCCAGTCGATCTTCTTTCCCGAAGGCGACGTGACGATCGTGGGCTCGGTCGCATCCGGCGCGGAAGTCGTCGCCGGCGGCTCGATCCACGTCTACGGCACGCTGCGCGGACGCGCGATGGCAGGCACCCGCGGCGACGGTGCCGCGCGCATTTTCTGCAGCAAGCTCGAAGCCGAGCTGATCGCCATCGACGGCTTCTACAAGACGGCCGAGGACATGGAGCCGGACCTGCGCGGGCGGGCCGTGCAGATCTGGCTCGACGGCGAAAAGGTCAATACCGGAATTCTCGGCTGAGCCGGGGCGCGTCCCAGAAGAACAGGAGAGGTCAATGGGCAAGGTAATCGTGGTCACATCGGGCAAGGGCGGCGTCGGCAAGACGACCTCCACCGCCGCTCTAGGCGCCGCGCTTGCGCAGAACGGCGACAAGGTCGTGGTCGTGGACTTCGATGTGGGCCTGCGCAATCTCGATCTCGTCATGGGCGCCGAGCGGCGCGTGGTCTACGACCTCGTCAACGTGATCCAGGGGGAGGCCAAGCTCACCCAGGCGCTGATCCGCGACAAGCGTGTCGAAACGCTCTACCTGCTGCCGGCCTCGCAGACGCGCGACAAGGACAATTTGACGCCCGAGGGCGTGGAAAAGGTCATCGCGGCGCTGAAGACCGCGTTCGACTGGGTGATCTGCGACAGCCCCGCCGGCATCGAGAGCGGCGCGACGCTGGCCATGCGCCATGCCGATATCGCCATCGTCGTGACCAATCCGGAAGTTTCCTCGGTACGCGATTCGGATCGCATCATCGGCCTGCTCGATTCCAAGACCGTGAAGGCGGAAAAGGGCGAGCGCATGGACAAGCACCTGCTTCTGACCCGCTACGAGCCGGCACGCGCCGAGCGCGGCGACATGCTGAAGGTCGACGACGTCCTCGAAATTCTGTCGATCCCGCTGCTGGGCATCGTGCCGGAGAGCATGGACGTGCTGCGCGCCTCCAACCTCGGCTCGCCAGTCACCCTCGCAGACGGCGCCAGCGCGCCGGCGCGGGCCTATTTCGAAGCGGCACGCAGGCTCAAGGGTGATGCGCTGCCGATTACCGTTCCGGGCGAGAAGCGGGGCTTCTTCGGCAAGATTTTCGGAAGGAAGGCGGCATGAACCTGCTTCGTTTCTTTTCCCGTTCACCGGAATCGGCACCGGCCGCGCGCGAGCGCCTGCAGGTGCTGCTTGCCCACGAGCGCGCATCGACCGGCGGCTCCGACCTCGTCAACAAGCTGCGCGACGAAATCCTCGCCGTGATCTCCAAGCACATGAAGATCGACGACGAGAAGGTCAGCGTGAAGATGGAGCGCGGCGCCCAGGTCTCCACCCTTGCCGTCGACATCGAGATACCGTTCGAGGCAGGCAAGGGCACGCGCAAGAAGGCAGCCTGACCGGCCGCCGCAACCCCTGTCACATCAGCAAAGGAGGGCCATCATGACCCGGCTAGCACTTCTCGAAAGACTGAAGGAAGTCCAGCAGATGCCCAGGTATCAGGGGCGCGACATCACCACGATCAGCGCGGTGCTGTCGAACGAGGCCCTGGCGAAGCATCTGGAACTCTGCGAACAGGCGGCCGGCGCGACCTCGCGCCTCGCTGGCAACACCGGCATCGCCGGCAGAGCCTGAAGCCTAAGCCCACGGAAAAGGCCCCCGCCATGCGCGGGGGTTTCGTCTTTTCAGATGCCGGCTTTATGCAGCCTCTTCCGCGATGCGCGGCGACGGGGGCGTGATGCGTTCGGCGCGCTGGACCAGCCAGATACTGCCGATGACGAGGACGAAGCCGGCCATCTGCGGCACACTCAGCGCCTGTCCCAGGAACAACCATCCGAGCACCACGGCAGTCAGCGGACTGAGGAACAGCAGCGACGACACGACGGCTGACGGTAGCCGGGCAATTCCCCGGAACCACAGCACATAGGTCAGCGCCGCGCCGATCAGCCCGAGCCAGCCAAGCGCCAGCAGGTTGGAGGGCGTCGGCAAGGGCATCGGCGGCTCGAAGGCCAGAACCATGGGAACGAGCAGCAGGCCGCCGGCCGTCAACTGCCAGCCAGTGAACGCGAGCGGCGAAACCGGCGGCTGCCACTTGCGGCTGAGCACCGTGCCGAATCCCATGGAGAGGCCGCCGGCCAGCCCAGCAGCCACGCCCAGCGGGTCGAGCGCAGCGCCGGGCGACAGGACGAGCAGGGCCACGCCTGCCACACCGGCCCCCGCCGCCAGAACCGCCAGCGCGCGGATCGGACTGCCGAGTAGCAGCCTTGCAACGAAGATGACGATCAGCGGCTGCACGGACAGGACCGTCGCGGCGACGCCGCCTGGCAACCGGTAGGCTGCAACGAACAGCAGGCTCAGAAACACCGAGATGTTGAGCGCGCCAAGCAGGAAGGCGCGCGCCCACCAGATGCCTTCCGGCAGCCGGCGCACGATGAGAAGCAGTAGCAGACCGGCCGGCAGTGCGCGCAGCATCGCCACCGTCATCGGCGAGAACTCCGGCAGGAACTGCGAGGTGACGATATAGGTGCTACCCCAGACGATCGGGGTGATCGCGGTGAGAAGCAGGTCGGAGCCGAGCGTTTTCATGAGATTTCCAGGACTTCGGCGAGCGGGCGCCTCGGCTTCTGCGGCCAGTTGCCGGGTGCGGCACGCCCCACGGCAACCAGCATGACGGGCACCTCATCGACCGCAAGGCCGAAAGCGCGCGCGACCCCACCTGCGTCGAAGCCCACCATCGGCCCCGAGGCCAAATCCATCGCCTCGGCCGCATAGATCAGCGTGGCAGCGCCCAGCGTTGCCGAGCGCACCGCCTCGTCACGCGCCATCTGCGGATCGGCATACTGGCCGCGCGCGCCTTCCAGCCAGCCCGATACCATGTCGGACGGCATGAAACCGGCGTCCACGAACGGACGCAGTCGGACGGGCACTGCCGCATGATCCGGCAGCGTGCCGCAGACAATGAAGGTGACAGAGGCCTGCTCCACCTTGGCCTGGCCATAGGCCAGCGCGCGGAGCCGCGCCTTGCTCTGGGGCGTCCGCACGGCGACGAAGCGCCAGTTTTGCAAGTTGTAGGCGGACGGTGCCCGCGTTGCGAGCCGGATGAGTTCTTCGATTTCCCGGTCCGAAAGCGTGTGGGTGTCGTCGAAGAGATTTGCCGATACGCGCTTCTCGATCAGGGCGATTGTCGGATGGGTCATGGTGTCTCCAGGCAATGAGTTGTCTGGACAACACCTATTCAATTTACCAAGGAATGATAATAATCCCATAACGCAACATGTAATTCACGTTCAGGAAAATATCGGATGGACCGGCTCACAGCAATGCAGGTGTTCCGTCAGGTGGCGGAACTGAACAGTTTCTCTCAGGCAGGCAGGAGCCTTGGCCTGTCTGCGCCCGCCGTCAGCAAGAACATTGCCGAGCTCGAAGCGCATCTCGGTGCGCGGCTCATCAACCGCACGACGCGCCGTATGGCGCTTACCGAGGAAGGCAGGATTTACCTCGAACATGCCGAGCGCGCCCTCGACGCGCTGGCCGAAGCCGACCGGGCGCTTTGTCCGATCAAATCGGAACCGGGCGGCACGCTGCGGGTAAGCGCGCCGATGACGGTGACGCTGACCCGGCTGTCGACCGCCATTCCCGGTTTCCTATCCCGCTATCCCGACCTGAAACTCGACCTGCACCTGGATGACAGGCGGGTCGACCTCATCCGGGACGGGTTCGACATGGCGATTCGCGGCAGCGACAATCTCGAGGATTCGAGCCTGATCGCGCGAAAGCTCGGGGTCATGCCCCATGTCGTCTGCGCCGCACCTTCCTATTTTGCCGAGCGCGGAGTGCCGGCCACGCCAGCCGATCTGGGCGCGCATAACTGCATCCGGTTCAGTCTCTCCGGCCACGCCGATGTCTGGGAGTTCACCGAAAACGGAAAGACGGAGCGCGTTGCAGTCGAGAGCCACTATTCGGTGACGTCGAGCCTCGCCGTGCGCGATGCGCTAAGGGCCGGCTTCGGGCTGAGCCTGATACCCCGCCCATATGTCGAAGCGGATATTGCGGCGGGCCGACTGCAAACGGTGCTGGACGATTGGAAGACCGTGGAGACCACGCTCTACGCGATCTACCCCTCCCGACAGCACATCGCCCCGAAGATCCGCGTGTTTCTCGATTTCCTCGTAGAGGAGTTCAGCAGGACGCAACAGGTGAACGACGCGACCGATCCGGCCTGAGAAGCCGGACCAATGTCGTCAGCTCAAGCGGCGGCGGGCTCCAGCACCGAAATGCCGTCCACCTTCGCCAGATACGCCATCAGGACATCGCGGAAAGCCGCGGCGCGATGCGTGTCCCGTACATGGTCGAGCTGCAGCAGATATATCGGTTTTGCAAGCGGCGCGTAGCCGGGAAGCACGGTTTGCAGCACCCCGTCCTTCAGCTTGTCGCGGACATAGAAGAGCGGCGCTTTGGCGAAGCCGAGGCCATTGATGACGGCATGCAGCGTCAGGTCTGGATGCTGTGCGGCAAAGGCCGGTACGACCGGCGCCAGCACCGTGCCCCCGCCATGCTCGAGCGCGATCTGGTATTCCTCCGGATCGTTGCGGTACTGCACGTAGCCGAGCCTTGCCAGTTCCTCCGGCCCACGGGGATGCCCAACTGAAGCCAGATAGGCCGGGCTTGCCACAAGCACCCCGGCCATGCTGCCGATGCGCCGTATGCGGCCCGGCCCGGTGCCCATGCCGCCGCTGCGCACGGCAATGTCGATGCCCTCCGCCTCAAGGTCGACCAACTGGTCGGTCGTGACGACATCGACTCTCAAGCGCGGATGACGCTGGCGCAGTTCTGCGATCACCGGCCCCATCAAGGTCTGGCTGAGAAGCACGTTGACCGTAACCCTAAGCCTGCCGGCGACCTCGCCCCTGAGTGCTTCGAGCGCAACTTCCATTTCGGCTACGCTGTCGAGTACGCGAAGGCCGTGACTGTATGCCAGCTCTCCGGCCGGTGTCGGCCGCACGCCGCGGCGCGACCGGATCAGAAGTTGATGGCCAAGGCTTCTTTCGAGTGCGGAAAGTTTCTGGCTGATGGCCGGCTGGCTGATTCCCATGCGCCGCGCCGCCGCCGTCAGCGAGCCCGATTCCACAGCCGCGACAAGACTGCGCAAGGTCATCTGATCCATAAGCTATGCCTATGCAATATCTAAGCGATAGAGCTATTCCATCACCAAAACTTTATACATAACTCCAGCGGCATCGCCAACCACTGTTCGAGGATGCCGCAATGAACGCACCTGCCCCGTCACTGTCACGCCGAAACCTGCTTGCCGTCGCCGCCGCAGCGGCACCGGCGAGCCTTGCCTTGCCGGCGATCCTCCGTTCCCGGCCGGCTCAAGCCGCGACGGATACGAATACGTCACAGGCAGCCGTATTGCGCCGACAGATTGGCAGCATCGAAGTGCTGGCTCTTGCAGACGGCTTCGGCCCGATCCCTGCCGAGGTGCTGGTCGGCATGGAGGCCGCCCCGGCACGCGCGGCCGCCGCGCTGGCACACAAGCCGTTCGACCCTGAATCGATCACTATCTGCATCAACGCCTATCTTGTCCGAACGGCCGATCGGCTCATCGCAGTGGATGCGGGTGCACCCGGCAGCATGGCGCCAACGCTTGGGGCATGGGGCGACAGCCTAACGCGTGCGGGGATCGCTGCCGAGGACATCGACAGCCTGTTTCTCACGCACATGCATTCCGACCATGTCGGCGGCATAGCTGGCCCGGACGGCTCACGCCTGCTCGCCAACGCCCAGCTTGTTGCGGCCGAAGCAGAATGGCGTTTCACCCATGACGATGCCGTGCTGGCGAGCATCCCGGATGCGTTCAAGGGCATGTTCATGTTCTCGCGCGGGCAGCTTGCCCCCTATGCCGATGGACGCAGGATGCTGCCCATGGACCGGGAGACGGAGATTGCGCCGGGCGTCACCGCGGTGCCCCTGCCCGGCCATACACCCGGCCATATGGGACTGCGCGTCGAAAGCGACGGCGAAGCACTTCTGATATGGGGCGACATTGTACACGCGCCTGCCTACCAGTTCAGCCACCCCGACTGGTCGGTCATGTTCGACGCGGACATGCAGTCCGCGATCGAGACACGCAGGCGGGTGTTCGACATGGTTTCCGCAGACGACCTGCTCGTGGCCGGAATGCATCTGGATTTCCCGGCTTTCGGCTATGTCGAGCGTCGCGGCGAAGGCTATCGCTATCTTGCCGCTCCTCCCGATTTGCGCGCCTGACGGAAGGGCATGGAAAAAGGGCCGGTCTGATGACCGGCCCTTTCTGTTTTCGAGTTGGCCTCGCCTAAGCCGCCTCGGCGTCTTCGACGGCGCGAGGCCTGGAGCGGAAGTTGAGCCGGTCGGAGCCGGCCGTGATCTTGACGGCCGAGCCGTCGAGGACCTCGCCCAGCAGGATCTTCTCGGCCAGCGGGTCCTGGAGCTCCTTCTGGATCACGCGCTTGAGCGGGCGGGCGCCGTAGGCAGGGTCGTAACCCTTGTTGGCAAGCCACTCGATCGCGTCGGCGTCGAGGTCGAGCTCGATCTTACGATCGGTCAGCAAGCTTTCGAGCCGCTTGAGCTGGATCGCCACGATCTGCCCCATATCCTGCCTGCGCAGCCGGTGGAACAGGATCACCTCGTCCACACGGTTGAGGAACTCGGGCCGGAACGATGCCCGCACCACACCCATGACTTCGTCGCGGACCTTGTCGACATCCTCATTCTCGCCCAGCGAGACCAGGAATTCGGCGCCGAGATTCGACGTCATGATGATCAGCGTGTTGCGGAAGTCGACCGTGCGGCCCTGACCGTCGGTCAGACGGCCGTCGTCGAGCACCTGCAGGAGCACGTTGAAGACATCCGGGTGCGCCTTCTCGATCTCGTCGAACAGGATCACCTGGTAGGGCCTGCGGCGCACGGCCTCGGTGAGCGCACCGCCCTCCTCGTAGCCGACATAGCCGGGAGGCGCCCCGATCAGCCGGGCGACCGAGTGCTTCTCCATGAACTCCGACATGTCGATGCGCACCATCGCGCTCTCGTCGTCGAACAGGAAGTTCGCGAGCGCCTTGGTGAGCTCGGTCTTGCCGACGCCGGTTGGCCCGAGGAACATGAACGAGCCGATCGGCCGGTTGGGGTCCTGCAGGCCCGCGCGGGCCCGGCGCACGGCCTTCGATACGGCCTGCACCGCCTCGCCCTGGCCGACGACGCGCTTTGCGAGCTCGTCTTCCATGCGCAGCAGTTTCTCGCGCTCGCCCTCGAGCATCTTGTCGACCGGAATGCCGGTCCAGCGCGACACGATATGCGCGATATGCGCAGGCGTGACGGTCTCCTCGACCATCGAGCCCTGCGCCTCGGCTGATTCGGCTTCCACCAGTTTCTTCTCGAGGTCGGGGATGCGGCCATAGGCAAGCTCGCCCGCCTTGGCGAACTCGCCCTTGCGCTGGGCGCTCGCCAGTTCGTTGCGCGCCTCGTCGAGCTGCTTCTTGAGGTCGGCCGCCAGACCGAGCTTTTCCTTCTCGGCCTGCCACTTCGCCGTCAGCGAGGTCGACTGCTCCTCGATGTCGGTCAGTTCCTTCTCGAGGCGGACAAGCCGGTCCTTCGACGCCTCGTCCTTCTCGACCTTCAGCGCCTCGCGCTCGATCTTGAGCTGCATGATGCGGCGATCGAGCTCGTCGAGCTCTTCCGGCTTCGAATCGACCTGCATGCGCAGCCGCGAAGCCGCTTCGTCGACGAGGTCGATGGCCTTGTCGGGCAGGAAGCGGTCGGTGATGTAGCGGTTGGAGAGCGTCGCCGCAGAAACCAGCGCGGAATCGGATACGCGCACCTTGTGGTGCTGCTCGTACTTCTCTTTCAGCCCGCGCAGGATCGACACCGTGTCCTCCACCGTCGGCTCGTCCACGAAGACCGGCTGGAAGCGGCGCGCGAGCGCAGCGTCCTTCTCGACATGCTTGCGGTACTCGTCGAGCGTGGTCGCCCCGACGCAGTGCAGCTCGCCACGCGCCAGCGCCGGCTTGAGCAGGTTGGAGGCGTCCATCGCGCCGTCGGCCTTGCCGGCGCCGACCAGCGTGTGCATCTCGTCGATGAACAGGATGATGTCGCCGTTGGCGGCCGTCACCTCGTTGAGGACCGCCTTCAGCCGCTCCTCGAACTCGCCGCGATATTTCGCGCCTGCGATCAGCGCGCCCAGGTCGAGCGCCATCAACTGCTTTTCCTTCAGCGATTCAGGCACGTCGCCATTGACGATACGCAACGCAAGGCCCTCGGCGATCGCCGTCTTGCCGACGCCGGGCTCGCCGATCAGAACCGGGTTGTTCTTGGTGCGCCTCGACAGAACCTGGATCGTGCGGCGTATCTCGTCGTCGCGGCCAATAACGGGGTCGAGCTTGCCGGCGCGCGCGTCGGCCGTCAGGTCGCGCGCATATTTCTTCAATGCGTCATAAGCCTGCTCGGCGGACGCCGAATCGGCCGTGCGGCCCTTGCGGACATCGTTGATAGCCTGGTTGAGCGCGGTCGGCGTTACGCCCGCCTTGGCGAGAATGTCGGCGGTCTTGGCGGATTTTTCCATCGCCAGAGCCTGCAGCAGGCGCTCGACCGTGACGAAGCTGTCACCGGCTTTCTTGGCGAGGTCCTCGGCAGTGGAAAACACCTTGGCAAGCGGCTGCGCAAGGTAGAGCTGGCCGTTGCCGCCCTCGACCTTCGGCATCGCCTCGAGCGCGGCATCGACGCCGAGCCTGGCGTCGCGGGGGCGCCCGCCGGCGCTCTCGATCAGCGAGGCTGCCAGGCCTTCCTCATCATCGATGAGGACCTTGAGAATGTGCTCGGGCGTAAACTGCTGGTGGCTGCGCGAAAGGGCCATGGTCTGGGCAGACTGGATGAAGCCCCGAACGCGCTCGGAGTATTTCTCGATATTCATAAGCGTCTCCATTCCCTCGCCGGCCCGCTTCGCGGCACCGGGTCAGTATTCAGGTGACGGACCCCCTTGGACAATGACCAATGTCAAAGACCGCTGCGGCAGGTCCAACTTTAGCGGATATGGGTATGTTTTCCCATGACCTCAAGATCGCAACGCGGGGTCGCAAACGAAAAACGGCGGGACAAGCCCGCCGTTTCATCGTTCGTCATCGCAAGGCGCGCCTATTGCGCGGCTTCGGTGACGGGTTCGTCGCTGCCAGCAGGCTGGTCGCCGTTCGGCGCGCCCTCTTCGCCGGCCTTCACGCGGGGACGGCGTGGACGGCGCGGCTTGCGTGGCGCAGCCTCGGCAGACGCTTCCTCGCCCTTGGTCTCGCCTTCCGGCGCGGCCTCGGCGGACGCTTCCGAACCACCACCCTGCTTCAACGCGACCTCGGCGGGAACGCCCTCGATCACCGGCTGCGGACCGGAGCCGTTGTTGCGGTTCTGGTTGTGATTCTGTTGCTGGTTGTGCTGATGCGGCTGCGTGGGCTGCTCGTTGGCGGAAGAGCCGTTGCCCTCCTCGTCCTCGTCATCCTCGTCGCGCTGGTTGCGCATCTGCTGCTGCGGCATGTTTTCCTGCGCAGCCATGATGATGCGGTTGTAATGCTCGGCGTGCTGCAGATAGTTTTCCGCGATCACCCGGTCGCCTGCGCTCTGCGCGTCACGCGCCAGCGTGGTGTACTTTTCGGCGATCTGCTGCGCGGAGCCCCTGATCTTCACGTCCGGCCCGTTGCTCTCATAGCTGCGGGTCAGCGGATTGGGACCTTTCCGGTTGGGATTGTTGCCGTTCCCCCCGCGTCCGCGCATGCGCCTGTTCTGCTGTGGCCTCATTCTTCTCTCTTCTGTTGAGAATGCTGTCCGTTCCGGAGAGGCGGTCCAGGCCGCCGTCTTCAGGTTTGGTGTTGGCGATCAGCCGCTAGGTTCGCGCCGTCGCCACGTCGATCCCTGTCCCGATCCATGTCAGTTGCCGGACGATCCCCGCACGAAGCTTGAGGCGTCGTTCACGCAAGAAGGCAGCTTGTTCCCTGGGAACCGAATCGATAACAGCACTGCCTGCTTCGTCTCATCCGGTAGCCGGAAACTATCCGCAATATCCATCCTTGCCAAGCGTTTTCTGCACTGCGCCATTCCGGCTCTAACGGCTGAACGCAAGGGCTCGCACCACGCCGGCGAGGTCTCGCGCACGGCCCGCTGAACGGAATCCCGCAGCCGCGAAAATTCCGGCAACTGCCTCGCTCTGGTCATGCCCGATCTCGACAGCGGCAATACCGCCTTCTTCCAGATATTGAGCCGCACCCGCGGCGATCACGCGATATGCTGCCAGGCCATCCGGCCCACCATCGAGCGCGGCAAGCGGATCATGATCCCGCACCTCGCGCTCCAGCGACAATATATCATTGGACGTTATGTAAGGCGGATTTGAGACGATGATGTGAAACCGCCCCTCGATCTCGCTGTACCAGTGCGAGCGGACCGCTTGGAAACGTCCGGTGTTGGCGGTCATATCGGCATTGATTGCGGCGGTTGCAAGCGCATCCTCGGAAATATCCGCGCCCACCGCCTGTGCGCGGGATTCCTGCGACAGCAGCGCCAGCGCGATCGCGCCGGTACCCGTGCCCAGGTCGAGTATTCGGCAGATGCCGTGCCGGTCGGCCGCCGCCCGCACGAAGGGCAGGACAAGATCGACCAGCGCTTCGGTATCGGGGCGCGGCTCCAGGGTGCCCGGAGAGAGCGTCAACCGCATGCCGTAGAATTCGCGCGCACCGATGATGCGATGGACCGGTTCGCCACCAATCCGCCGCGCCAGGGCCGCCAGCACGGCTTCGACACTCTCCACGGGCACGGGCCGCTGGGGATCGGTGATCGCATCGGTCCGGCTGGTGCCGGTGAAATGCTCGACCAGCACGCGGGCGTCGAGCGCGGCCTCGGGCTTGCCGGCCTCGGTGAGTGTCTGGCGGACGTGGATGACCAGTGCGCCGAGACGGAAGGGGACCGCACCGGTCATGGTTCGAAAGAGGGATGACGGGACGCGGGCGCACTACGTTGCCCCCCTCTGTCCTGCCGGACATCTCCCCCACAAGGGGGGAGATCGGCCGGCCGCCAGGCTTTCGCCAATCGGCGACGTGGCAGAAGGAGCGGCGGGAGCAAAGCTGCCGATCTCCCCCCCCGTGGGGGAGATGTCCGGCAGGACAGAGGGGGGCAACGTAGAGCCAAAACGGCCTGCAACTATCCCATCTCCGAAAGCAGCCTCGACTGGTGGTCGGCGATCAGCGCGTCGACTATCTCGTCGAGCTCCCCCTCCATCACCCGGTCCAGCTTGTAGAGCGTGAGGTTGATGCGGTGATCGGTAACGCGGCCCTGCGGGAAATTGTAGGTGCGGATACGCTCCGAGCGGTCGCCTGAGCCGACCTGAAGCCGGCGTGCCTCGGAGCGTTCGCCAGCGGCCTTCTCGCGCTCCATGTCGTAGAGCCTCGCCCGCAGGATCTGCATGGCGCGCGCCCGGTTCTGGTGCTGCGACTTCTCGGCCGAGACCACCATGATGCCGGTCGGGATATGGGTGATGCGCACCGCCGAATCCGTGGTGTTGACGTGCTGCCCGCCCGCCCCCGAGGCACGCATCGTGTCGATGCGGATGTCCTCGTTGCGAATGTCGATGTCGACGTCCTCGGCCTCCGGCAGCACCGCGACCGTGGCTGCCGATGTGTGGATGCGCCCGCCGCCTTCGGTTTCCGGCACGCGCTGCACGCGATGAACGCCGGATTCGAACTTCAGGTGCGCGAACACGCCCTTGCCCGAAACGGTGGCGATCGCTTCCTTGAAGCCCCCCACCTCGCCCTCGCTCGCCGAAACCAGCTCGAACCGCCAGCCGCGCGAGGCGGCGTAGCGCTCGTACATGCGGTAGAGATCGCCGGCAAACAGCGCCGCCTCGTCGCCGCCCGTGCCGGCGCGGATTTCGAGGATCGCGCTCTTGTCGTCTGCCGCGTCCTTCGGCAGCAGCAGGATCTGGATGTCCTTTTGCAGCGCCTCGATCCGCGCCTCGATCTCGGGCTGCTCGGCTTCGGCGAGTTCGCGCATCTCGGCATCGGTCGACTTGTCCGACAGCATCGCGTCGAGATCGGCGAATTCGGCTTCGGCCGCGCGCAGCGCCCTGATCTTCTGCGCCATCTCTTCAAGGTCGGAATATTCCGACGCCATCTTCACATAGGCGTCCGGATCCGGCCCGGCGGCCATCTGCGCTTCGAGCATCTCAAAGCGTTTCAGGACCTGGTCCATCCGGTCGCGCGGCAGTTCGATCATATGGGCACTCGTCAAAGAGGAATGTCGTGCTCGGCTGCGAAGGCGTGCAGCATGGCGCGCACGTCCGCCTCGCTGGAATGAGCGTCGAGCGTCTCGTTCATCAGTCGGGTCAGGCGCTCGAGCGGCAGCTCGATCAGCATCGCCTTCACCGGACCGATCGCCGCCGGAGACATGGAGATGGAACGGTAGCCGGCGCCGAGCAGCGCCATCGCCGAAATAGGCCGACCGGCAAGCTCGCCGCACAGCGTAACCGACGTACCGGTCCTGTTGCCGGCTTCGGCGATCTGGCGCAGCAGGCGCAGGAACGGAACCGAAATCGGCTCGAACCTGCCGGCAAGCTGGGTGTTGCCACGGTCGGTGGCCGTGACGAACTGGAACAGGTCGTTGGAGCCGACCGAGACGAAATCGACGACGCTCATCAGCTCGTCGAGCTGCCACATCAGCGATGGCACCTCGATCATCGCGCCCAGCTTGAGCTTAGTCGGCAGATGATGCGCGAAACGCGACAGATGTCGCACTTCCCTGTCGATGATCTCGCGCGCCTGCCTGATCTCGGAAATCTCCGTCACCATCGGCAGCATCACGCGCAGCTCACGGCCGCCCGCAGCTTTCAGCAGCGCGCGCATCTGGGTGCGCAGCAGCCCGGGACGGTCCAGCGTCAGGCGCACCGCGCGCCACCCAAGTGCAGGGTTCTCCTCCTGGCCGACACCCTTGAAATAGGGCAGCACCTTGTCGCCACCGATGTCGATGGTGCGGAACGTCACCGGCTTGCCGTCCGCTGCCTCTAGAACATCGCGATAGAGCCGCTCCTGCGCCTCGGCGCGCGGGAATGTGGACGCCACCATGAACTGCAGTTCTGTGCGGAACAGGCCGATGCCGGCCGCGCCTGAATCCGACAGTTGCGGCAGGTCGACGGCAAGGCCAGCATTCATCATCAGGTCGATCTGCACGCCGTCCTTCGTCACGGAAGGCTTGCCGCGCAGTTCGCGGTAGAGCTCCTGCCGGCGGGCGCGGAACCTGACCTTCTCCGCATAGGCCGCCTCGACGTCGGACTGCGGCCGCAGATGGATGACACCGTCATCGCCATCGACGATGATCGCGTCGCCATTCTCCGACATGGAGACGGCGCCCTTCATCTGGCCGGTGACGGGAATACCCATGGCACGCGCAACGATGACGACATGGCTGGTGATGGCGCCGTCCTCGAGCACCAGGCCACGCAGCTTCTCGCGCGGATAGTCGAGCAGCTCGGCTGCTCCCATCGTGCGCGCGACCACGATCGCGTCGCGCGGCAGCGCGTTGGCCATTGCTTCCGGCCCGTGACCCAGCAGCATGCGCAGCAGCCGGTTCGCCAGATCGTCGAAGTCACTCATCCGCTCGCGCAGATAGGGGTCAGTCATGTGCAGCATGCGCGCGCGCATGTCGCTCTGCACCTTCTCGACCGCGGCTTCCGCCGTCAGGCCGTTGCGGATCGCCTCTTCCAGCCGGCGCACCCAGCCGCGATCGTTGGCGAACATGCGATAGGCTTCCAGCACCTCGCGGTGCTCGCCCTCGAAAGCCACCTCGCGGCGCGACAGCATGTCGTCTATGGAAAGGCGCAGCGAGCCGAGCGCGGTTTCCAGACGCCGCAGTTCCTCGTCGCTATCCTCGTTGAAGAGGTTGGTGACGACGATGCGCGGTTCGTGCAGCACGACGTGGCCGAGGCCGACCCCTTCGTTGAAGGACATGCCGTTGATGGTGACCGGCCGCGACAGGTCGAGTTCGAGGCCTGGACGGGTCAGCCGCGACAGGTCGCCGGTAGCGATCATCTCGGCGATCACCATGGCGGTGGTTTCCAGTGCCTCGACCTCGTCCTCGCGATATTGGCGCATCGTCCGGTTCTGCACCACCAGCACGCCGAGCGTGCGCCCTGCGCGCAGAACCGGCACGCCCAGGAAGGAATTGTAGATCTCCTCCCCGGTCTCCGGCAGATAGGCGAAGGCCGGATGCTTCTGCGCTTCCGGCAGATTGAGCGGCCGCGCGCTCGCGGCAATGGTGCCGACGAGGCCCTGCCCAAGGCGAAGCTGCGCCAGATGGACCGATCCCGGGTTCAGGCCCTCGGTGGCGTACAGCTCGAGAACCGAATCGGCCCGCAGCACGTAAAGAGAGCAGACCTCGGCGACCATGTTCTGGGCGATGTGGTGCACGATGCGGTCGAGCCGGGCCTGCGGCTCGAGCGCTTCCGCCATGAGCTCGCGAAGCCGTCTCAGCAATAGGCGTGGGCCTGCGGCCGTGTCACGCATCGGGCTTGTCTCTCCAACGCCGGACCGACTCCGCGAGGAACGGCGCCTGCCCGCCAGGGGCCGCCGTCCCGACACGCGGTGCCGGGGTGTATCGTCGTCTACTGCTTATCGAGACCGTAGACGGAATGCAAAGTGCGAACGGCGAGTTCCGTATAAGGACCGTCGATCAGGATCGAAATCTTGATCTCGGAAGTCGTGATGGCACGGATGTTGATGCCCTTTTCCGACAGCGCCTTGAAGGCGGTGGCGGCGACACCGGCATGGCTTCTCATGCCGATGCCGATGACGGAGACCTTGGACATGCCATCGTCGTGCTGCACGGCGTCGTAGCCGATTGTTTCCTTGACCTTTTCAAGCACGGAAAGCGATTTGCCGACATCGGCGGATGGCACCGTGAAGGTCATGTCGGTGAACGAGCCGTCCTCGGAGATGTTCTGGACGATCATGTCGACATTGATGCCGGCCTCGGCCAGCGGCCCGAAGATGCCGGCGGCGACACCCGGACGGTCGGAGACCCGTCGCAGCGAGATTTGCGCTTCGTCCTTGGCGTAGGCGATACCGGTGACGACCTGCTGTTCCACGATTTCATCCTCGTCACAAATGAGGGTTCCGGGCGGATTGTCGAAATCGCCCATTCCGGGCGCGTCCGGATCCTCGAAGGAAGACCGCACGAAGGTGCGCACCTTATGCACCATCGCCAGTTCGACCGACCGCACCTGCAGCACCTTGGCGCCGAGCGAGGCCATTTCAAGCATCTCCTCGAAGGAGATCCTGGCGAGACGCCGGGCCTTGGGCTCGATGCGCGGGTCGGTCGTATAGACGCCGTCGACGTCGGTGTAGATGTCGCAGCGGTCGGCCTTCACGGCCGCCGCGATCGCAACCGCACTGGTATCGGACCCGCCGCGCCCCAGCGTCGCGATACGGTTGTCGGGGCCGATGCCCTGGAAGCCGGCGATGACGGCCACCTGTCCCTCGCCGAAGCGCTGGACGAGGAAGGACCCGTCGATGTCGGCGATACGGGCAGCACCATGCGCGTTGTCGGTCCTGATCGGGATCTGCCAACCCTGCCACGAGCGCGCGTGGATGCCCATCGACTGCAGCACGAGCGCCAGCAAGCCCGACGTGACCTGTTCGCCGGAAGCGACCACGGTGTCGTATTCGCGCGCATCGTAGATGTTGAAGTTGGAGCCTTCGGCCTTCGAGGCATCCTTGACCCAGCCGACGAGCTCGTTGGTCTTGCCGGACATCGCCGACACGACCACCGCGACCT
Organism: Aquamicrobium sp.; assembly: GCA_019739225.1. GTDB lineage: Bacteria > Pseudomonadota > Alphaproteobacteria > Rhizobiales > Rhizobiaceae > Aerobium. The sequence goes on along the minus strand of JAHHDT010000006.1, from coordinate 635,830 downwards.
CATGGCCGGCCTCCACCTCGCGTTTGACGTGCCGCGCCACATTGCGGATGCGGGCGATGTCGGCGACCGAAGTCCCGCCGAATTTCATCACGATGCGCGCCATGGAAGCGATCAGTCCCTGCGAAGTGACGCTGGGCGGCAATGCCCCTCGCCGTCAAGATGAGAGCCCCGGAAACGAAGGGCTGGAAGTGCGCGCGTTCCATAGCGAAAAGCGGGTTGCCGCGCAAGGACATGCCGCCCCTTGAGACGGCGGCGGCAGCCGCTCAGGTCTTCAGCTTGTATCCGGTCCGGAATATCCACGCGACGATCGCGAGGCATGCGACGAGGAAGAACAGCGTCATCGCCAGGCTGATGCCGATATTGACGTCCGACGTGCCGATGAAGCTCCAGCGGAAGCCGCTGACGAGATAGACCACCGGATTGCCGAGCGAGATCGTCTGCCAGACGGGCGGCAGCATGTCGATCGAATAGAAGGTGCCGCCAAGGAAAGCGAGCGGCATGACGATCAGCAACGGCACGATCTGCAGCTTCTCGAACCCGTCGGCCCAGATGCCGATGATGAAGCCGAACAGCGAGAAGGTGACGGCCGTCAGCACCAGGAACAGCAGCATCATGAACGGATGTTCGATGCGAAGATCGACGAAGAACGCGGCGGTGGCCAGGATCACCAGCCCGATCATGATCGACTTGGTGGCGGCAGCACCGACATAGGCGAGCACGATCTCGACATAGGAGATCGGCGCCGACAGCACCTCGTAGATGGTGCCGGTGAATTTCGGGAAATAGATGCCGAAGGACGCGTTGGAGATCGACAGCGTCAGCAGCGACATCATGATGAGGCCGGGCACGATGAAGGCGCCGTAGCTGACGCCGCCGATCTGCTCGATGCGCGAGCCGATGGCCGCCCCGAACACGACGAAATAGAGCGAGGTCGAGATGACCGGGGAGATGATCGACTGCATGACGGTGCGGAACGTCCGCGCCATCTCGAACATGTAGATCGACTTGACGGCGTGCAGGTTCATGCCCGCTCCTTCACCAGATTGACGAAGATTTCCTCGAGCGAGCTCTGGCGCGTCTCCAGATCGCGGAAGCGCAGGCCGGCCTGATTGAGGTCGCCCAGCAGCGCGGTTATGCCGGTGCGCTCGCCATGGGTGTCGTAGGAATAGACAAGCGTGGCGCCGCCGTCGGCGAGCTCCAGCCCGCGCCCGGCAAGCGTCTCGGGGATGGCATCGACCGGAGACAAGAGCTCCAGCCGAAGCTGCTTCTTGCCGAGATTGCGCATGAGCGTGCGCTTGTCTTCCACCAGGATGATCTCGCCATGGTTGATGACGCCGATGCGGTCGGCCATCTCCTCGGCTTCCTCGATATAGTGGGTGGTGAGAATGATGGTGACGCCGGTCTCGCGCAGGCCGCGCACCATTTCCCACATGTCGCGGCGCAGCTCGACATCGACGCCGGCCGTCGGCTCGTCGAGGAACAGGATCTCCGGCTCGTGCGACAGCGCCTTGGCGATCAGCACGCGCCGCTTCATGCCGCCGGAAAGGTTGAGCACCTTTTCGTCCTTCTTGTCCCACAGGGACAGCGCCTTGAGCACCTTTTCGATGTGGGCGGGGTTCGGCCCCTTGCCGAACAGGCCGCGGCTGAACGAGACGGTGTTCCACACACTCTCGAACGCGTCGATCGAGACTTCCTGCGGCACCAGGCCGATCAGCGAGCGCGTCTTGCGGTACTCTGAAACGACATCGTGGCCCGAAACGAGCACCGTGCCGCCGGTGGCGTTCACGATACCGCAGACGATGCCGATCAGGGTCGTCTTGCCGGCGCCGTTCGGCCCCAGCAGCGCGAAGATTTCGCCCTTGCGGACTTCGAGGTCGACCCCTTTGAGCGCGGTGAAACCGGTCGCATAGGTCTTGGAAAGATTGGTGATGGAAACGGCGGCGGGCATGAAAAAGCCTCAAATAAGGCAGGCGGGAACAGCGCATATAGGTTCGTACCGCGCGAGCGCAATCCTTCGCGACGCGCCCCGGCCACCCTACTGACAGGAACCGCCATGGATATCGGCGGGAGCCCCAACGTGACGTCATCGCGGCTTGACATTCTGGCCCTTGCGCCCGACTTGATTGCCTCGAGAGGGAGACCAACCGATGCCAGAAGCCCGACGAACGACCATTGATTCCGCCGAAGTGGAGCGCTTCTCCGCGCTTGCGCAGGAATGGTGGAACCCCAACGGCAAGTTCCGTCCGCTGCACAAGTTCAACCCCGTGCGTCTCGCCTATATCCGCGATCATGTGGCGACCAGATTTGGCCGCGATCCCCGCGCGGCAAAGCCTTTCAGCGGCCTTCGCATCCTCGACATCGGCTGCGGCGGCGGGCTGCTGTGCGAGCCGATGGCGCGACTGGGGGCCGAGGTGGTCGGCGCGGACGCGTCTGAAACCAACATCGAGGTGGCGAAGCTGCACGCGGCCGAAAGCGGCGTGACGATCGACTATCGCGCCACCACCGCCGAAGCGCTGGCGGATGCCGGTGAGCAGTTTGACGTCGTGCTCAACATGGAAGTGGTCGAGCACGTTACCGACGTCGACTTCTTCGTCGACAAGTGTGCCGATCTCGTCAAGCCGGGCGGCATCATGTTCGTGGCCACCATCAACCGTACGCTCAAGGCGCTGGGGCTGGCCATCGTCGGCGCGGAATACGTGCTGCGCTGGCTGCCGCGCGGCACCCACCAGTATGGCAAGCTGGTCAGGCCGGAAGAGCTGGAGCGCGCGCTGACGGCTGCCGGCATGGGGGTGATCGACCGCACCGGCGTGACCTACAACCCGCTCTCCGACCGCTGGCAGCGTTCGAAGGACATGGACGTCAACTACATGGTGCTGGCTGAGAAGACGGCGCAGTAGGGTCGCTGCACTCTAGTTCTGGTCGTCGGGGAACACCGGGATCGGCATGAACTCGACTCCGTCCTCGACAAGCTCGCGCGCTTCGTCCGGCGTCGCTTCGCCATAGATGCCGCGCGCCTCGGTCTCGCCGAAATGGATCTTGCGGGCCTCCTCGGCGAACTTGTCGCCCACATAATCGGCGTTCTCGCGCACCTTCTCGGCCAGCGCTTTGAGCTGCGCGATCGCCTTGCGCTGCTGCTCGCCCATTGCGAGCGCCATGGTTTCCTTCTTGCGGCCGGTCGACACCGCAGGCGCCATCAGCATCTTCTCGACCTTAGCCGAGTGGCAGACCGGACAGGAAACGAGCCCGCGCTTCTTCTGGACGTCGAAATCGTCGCCGTTGCGGAACCAGCCGTCGAATTCATGATCGGCGTCGCAGCAGAGCTGGAAGCGGATCATGACGCCTGCCTCTGCTGCGCAGCAGCACCCGATGCCTCGACGCGGAACTCGCGCGCGTTCTTGAGATTGGGCACCTTGGCCCGCGCCGCTGCGGACGCGGCCATGTCGAGATCGGCGATCACCACGGCGGGCTCGTCATGATCGGCCTCGGCAAGCACGCGGCCCCACGGATCGACGATAAGCGAGTGGCCATAGGTCTCGCGGCCATCCTCGTGCAGCCCGCCCTGCGCGGCAGCGACCACGAACGCGCCGTTCTCAATCGCGCGCGCCCTTTGCAGCACATGCCAGTGCGCCTCCCCGGTCTGCCGCGTGAAGGCAGCCGGCACGGTGAGGATGTGCGCACCTTCCAGCGCCTGGGCGCGGAAAAGCTGCGGAAAGCGCAGATCGTAGCACACCGCCATGCCGAGCCGGCCGAACGGCAGGTCGACCAAGGTGCTGGCGGTGCCCGGCTCGTAGGTGGCCGACTCGCGCCAGCTTTCGCCATTGTCGAGGTCGACGTCGAACATGTGAATCTTGTCGTAGGTGGCGAGCTTTGAGCCATCCGGCCCGAAGACGAAGCCGCGATTGGCGACCTTGCCGTCCGGCCGCGCGATCGCGGTAGAGCCGACATGGACGAAAATACCGAGTTCGCCAGCCAGTGCCGCGGCCTTGTGTGCGATGATGTCGTCGGCCTCGGGTTTCAGCAGCACCTTCAGCGCTGCCCGGTCGCGCACCAGGGCGCCGGTCATCTCCGGCGACTGCACATAGACCGCGCCCTTGCCGGCCGCTTCGCGCACAAGCGCCTCGAAATCCGCGGCATTGCGCGCCGGGTCCATGCCCGAGCGCATCTGCAACGCTGCAACCCTCACCGTCTCCATGCCGCCCTCCTAGTCCTGCCCACCTGCGAGAAGCGCATCGAGCCGGCCGCTGCGCTCCAGCGCATGAAGATCGTCGGAGCCGCCGACATGGGTATCGCCAATGAATATCTGCGGAAACGTGCTGCCCCCGTTGGCACGGCTGATCATTTCCTGCCGCAGATCCGGCGAGAAACTTGCGTCGTGTTCGGTATAGGCAACGCCCTTGTTGTCGAGCAGGCGCTTGGCGGCGGCACAGTAGCCGCACATCATGCGCGTATAGATCGTGACTTCGGCCATGGTCGGTCCTGTTTGTCTTGTAACCTTCATATAGTCCCGGCGTCGTCCGGCCGGAAGTCCCCCGGCAGAACCCGCGCGAAAGTCAGCACGTCGACCTCGGCGGCGCCACCCCGCTTGAGTGCGCGGGTGACGGCTGAAACCGTGGTCCCGGTCGTATAGACATCGTCGACCAGCAGAACCCTGCGCCCGCGCACCAGGATCTCCGCCTCGGTGGGCACGCGAAATGCACCGCGCACATTGGTTTCGCGCTCGCGCGCTCCCAGCCCGACCTGCTGGCGCGTCGGGCGCACGCGAATGACGGCGTCGGGCGCGAACGGCTTGCTGGACTGCACGCCGATCGCCCGCGCAAGCTCGGCCGACTGGTTGAAGCGGCGCCAGAAGAAGCGCCTGCGGTGCAGCGGCACCGGCACGATGACATCGGCATCGGCGACAAGCTCGCCGCCGGCCCGCATCATCCAGCGCGCCTTCCAGGGACCGAGCTCGGTGCGGTCGCGGAACTTGAGCCCCAGCGCCATCTGCCGCGCCGCCCCTTCATAGACGACCGCCGAGCGGGCGCGCGCGAATGGCGGCGGATTGGCGATGGCGTCCGCAGACAGGATGCCGTCGCCCATCTCGTGCGAGAACGGTGTTCCAAGTACCTCGCACCATGGCCGCTCGATGAAGCGAAGCGTCGGCCAGCACTGGCCGCACAGCGTGCCGGGCGCGGCGACCAGCCTTCGGCAGCCGGCGCATACGGGCGGAAACAGGATGCGCGCCGGCAAATTCGCCAGCACCTCCTTCCACCTCTTGAACTCCGCCCCGCGATCGGCCACGAGAAATCCCACCCCGCCGGCACCATATCAGAGAAGCCGGCGATCCGGCACCATCCGGGTGCATCGAGGAGTTTCATGGAACCCATTTTCGATCATGACAGCCTGCTGGCGAAGAAGCGCCGTGCGCTGCGCATTGCCGATGCGGGCGCCGGCTTCCTGATGCAACGCGCGGCGGGCGATCTCGAAGACCGGCTGGCGGCCGTGGAACGCCGTTTCGACCGCGCCGTGTCGCTTTTCTCGATGACCTCCGAGGCATGGGACGCCGTCTCGGCAAGCGGCAAGGCCGAAACGATCGGACGTGTGGAGGCCGACGCGGCCCTTTTCGCGCAGGGCGCAGGCGAGGTAGCCCCGCCAGAGACCGTGCCCTTTGAGCCCGAAAGCCTTGACCTCCTGGTCTCCCTCTATGCGTTGCAGGACATGAACGACGTACCGGGCATGCTGGTACAGATCCGCCGCGCGCTGCGTCCCGACGGGCTTTTTCTGGGTTGCATGGCGGGCGCCGGAACGCTGGGCGAACTGCGCGAGGCGCTGCTTGCGGCCGAGACCGAGCTTCATGGCGGCGCGAGCCCGCGGGTCTCTCCCTTCACCGATGTCCGCGATGCCGGCGCGCTATTGCAACGCGCAGGGTTCGCCTTGCCGGTCGCGGACCTGGAAACGGTGACGGTGCGCTACGATTCCATGTTTGCGCTGATGCGCGACCTGCGGGCGATGGGCGCGACCAATGCGCTTGCAGGGCGCAGCCGCAAGCCGACAACGCGCGCGCTGTTCATGCGTGCGGCCGAAATCTATGCCGAACGGTTTTCCGACCCCGACGGGCGTGTTCGTGCGACGTTCTCGACGATCTGGCTTTCGGGCTGGGCACCGCACGCCTCGCAGCAGAAGCCTCTGAAACCCGGCAGCGCCACGGTTTCGCTGACCAAAATTCTTGGCGGCGAAGAAAAGGACGGCTGAGCAGCTTTAGTCGCCGCTGCTGGACTCGACCACGATGTTGCTGATGTAGTCGAAATTGTTTTCGATGTTGTTCATCAGCAGGCCGAGACTGCCGATAATGGCGAGCGACAGGACCGCGACGATGAGCCCGTATTCGATTGCGGTCGCGCCGCGCTCATCCCTCAGAAATCTGGTCAGCATCGCCTCTCATCCCGTGGCTTGGGCGTCGATGCGAGCGAATATAAGACGGTGCTTGAACCAAAGCGTTAACCGGCAAGGTTAATGGGAATTCAACAGTCGCCCGTGCGCATTCCATTGCCGCGAATGATGCAGACTGCATTGGGCGACGGCTGCAGCACGCTGCGACGGATCGTATAGGCGCCGGGATTGGAACGCTGTCCGATGGATCCGGTCGGCATCATGTCGACACCGGCGGGATAGGCGGAATAGGCGATCTTGCGCGTCCGGTCCTCGAGCATCGGCGTGAGGATGAGAGCAAGAGCGACCGCGGCGGACCCGAACAGCAGCGTTACCCGCAACGCGCCCATGCCTGCCGGTCCGAGGCTCCATCCGCGCGCAGCGCGCGGTGCTTCCCAGTCGTCCCGAAGCGACATCGCTTTCCTTCCTGCTCTTGCCAAGTGACGGCGAAAAAAGTGCGCCTTTTACTCAAAATTTCACATGGCTCTGAAGGATTGATTAACGATCCATGGCGTGGTGGACCGTTAAAGCAGGTCGATGAGGTAGGGGATGAGCGGTTCGTCCGCCGGCGGCATCGGATAGTCGCGCAGCTTGTTGGGGCGCACCCATTTCAGCGCCTGCCCTTCCTGCGCCTGCGGAATGCCCCAGTAGCGGCGGCAGACGAAAAGCGGCATCAGCAGGTTGAAGCTTTCATAGGCGTGGCTGGCAAAGGTCAGCGGCGCGAGACAGGCGACCTTGGTCTCGATGCCCAGCTCCTCGCGCAACTCGCGCACAACAGTTTCCTCGGGCGTCTCGCCCGGCTCGATCTTGCCACCGGGAAACTCCCACATGCCGGCGAGCTGCTTGCCCTCCGGGCGTTGTGCGATCAGCACCCGCCCGTCGCCATCGACCAGCGCGCAGGCGGCAACCAGAAGCAGCCGCTTCGATTCCTCCGGCTCGCTCATGCTGTCGGCCTCACGGGGGGCTGGCGGTAGTGATAGCTGTAGAGTTCCTCGAAGCCCATCGAGCGATAGAGCCCGATGGCCTGGTCGTTGTCGGCCTCGACCTGAAGCCAGGCAGTGCGGGCACCCTGCGCGCGCGCCCATTTCAACGCGGAAAGCAGCGTGCGCCGGCCGTAACCCTTGCCGCGCTGGCTCTCCTCGGTCGCCACCTCGAACAGGCCGGCAAGATCGCCGTCGCGCACGCAGATCGCGGTCGAAACCGGCGTGCCGTCCTCTTCAAGCACGAACAGCCCGACCTGCGGCTGGATCGACCCGATGACCTCGGAAAGCCCCGGCTGCAGCACGGGATCGAGATTGCGGATGGCGATCGCCGCGTTGATGAACCGGCCGATATCCTTCAGCGGAATCTGGTGCATGGCGTCGCGCAGCAACCGGTCTTCGAGCCGCGCCCGCATGACGAGCGAGGTCGAGAAGCTGCTCCATCCTTCGTCGTCGAGATGCTTCGCGACGCCTAGACCCGAGAGCGGCGACATACGAAAGGTCAACGGACGGCCGTAGGCGGCGAAGCGCCGTCCGGCACGCCCGACGCGTTCCGGCACGCGGCCGTCGTCGCCCGGATCCAGAGGGTTGACCGAATTGAGGCGCTTGGCGGGATGTCCCCCGGTCAACCGCACGGCCCACGCTCCGTCGTAATAGACGGTCGTTGCCGGCCAGGCCCTGAAACCGGCGGCCTCGAACCGCCGCACGGTGGGCAGGTCTGCCGGGGATGGGCGTCCGGTTTCCATCAAGCGGCGTGCCTCAGCTCCTGTAGTCGCCGTTGATGGCGACATATTCCTTGGTCAGGTCGCAGGTCCACACCGTGGCCTTGCCGCGCCCGAGCCCAAGATCGACGCGGATCACGATCTCGTCCTGCTTCATGTAGGCGGAGGTCTCCGCCTCTGAATAGGCAGGATCGCGCTCGCCTTCGTGCGCAACGCGAATGTCGCCGAACCAGATCGCGAGAAGGTCGCGGTCGGCGGGTTCGCCGGCCTTGCCGACGGCCATGACGACACGGCCCCAATTGGCGTCCTCGCCGGCAATCGCCGTCTTGACCAGCGGCGAATTGGCAATCGACAGCGCCACGCGCTTGGCCGAGCGCGCCGACTTCGCCCCGGTTACGGTTACTTCGACCTGCTTGCGCGCGCCCTCGCCGTCGCGCACCACCTGCAACGCAAGATTTTTGAGCATGCGGTTAAGCGCGCGGCGGAACTGCGAAAGCCGCGCATCCTTGGGATCGCTGATGCGCGGCGCACCGGACTTCTCGGCAGCCCCCGTGGCAAACAGCATCAGCGTGTCGCTGGTCGACGTATCGCTGTCGACTGTCACCGCGTTGAAGGTCTTCCCGACGCCCTTCGACAGCATGTCCTGCAGCACCGGCGCATCGATCGGGGCGTCGGTGGCCACGAAGGAGAGCATCGTCGCCATATCGGGCGCGATCATGCCGGCGCCCTTGGCGATGCCGTTGATGGTCACCTCGACATCGCCAAGCAGCACCTTGGCCGTGGCATATTTCGGATAGGTATCGGTGGTCATGATCGCCTTGCCGGCCTCGGCCCACATGGCTGGCTCGGCCCGGTCGACGAGGTCGCCGAGAAGGTGGGCGAACCTGGCCGGATCGAGCGGCTCACCTATGACGCCGGTCGAAGCGAGGAACACCTCGCTTTCCGCACAGCCCGTGGCCTTGCCGGCCGCCGCGGCGGTCGCCGCCGTCGTCTCGCGGCCGCGCTTTCCGGTGAAGGCGTTGGCGTTGCCGGAATTGACCACGAGGATGCGGGCGCTGCCGCCGGGCAGATTGGCGCGGCAGAATTCCACCGGCGCCGAGGGGCATTTGGAACGGGTGAAGACGCCCGCAACCGTCGTGCCTTCGTCGAACACCATGGCCAGCAGATCGGTGCGACCCTTGTACTTGATGCCGGCCTGGGCGGTGGCGATGCGCACGCCGGGCACCGCCGGCATCCTGGGTTGCTTGCGGGGTGCGAGGGGCGAAACGGTGTCCGACATGGCAACTCGATGAGCAAGGGTGAGAAAGGCGTCGTTTGCCCGATATGTCCCGGCGGCGCAAGGCGTTTTGCACCGTCGCCGGTCCCGACGCGCTAGCTCTGGGGGTTGAGAAAGCCGCGGAAATGCTTCTGCACGCCGGGGATCAAGCCCCACACCATTGCGGTGACCATGATCGGCACGATGAGGAGGGTGCGCTGCCATAGCAGCCAGCCGTCCGTAAGCGGGAAGATCAGGTAGAGCAAGCCCGTGATGAGCGGATAGACGCCGAGCGCCACCAGAAAGGCGAAGCGCGGACGGGAAAAGCGCGGGGCGGCCTGCGCGCTGGCGGCGGATGTCGAAGCGTGTGCGGTCATGGTGGGTTCTCCGGACTGTGCGGTTGGCGAAGAAGACGAATGAAGGGGCTCATGCGTGACATGAGAAACCCCGGGCATCGTCGGATGTTTATAGGAACGGAACGTTTCGTTATATAAAACGACCCGTTTCGTTTTGTCAAGACGCCTGCTATTCTGCCTGCAGGAGAACTGCCCAGTGACAGAAGATGAAGCGCGCCGTTCGATCGGCGCCAGACGAAACCCCAAAAGCGCAGAGGCCATCCTGGAGGCCGCTGAAAGCGTGCTGATGGAAGAAGGTCATCGCGGCTTTTCGATCGAGGCCGTGGCGCGCAGGGCCAGAGCGGGGAAGCCGACGATCTATCGCTGGTGGCCGAGCAAGGCCGCGCTGCTGCTGGACGTCTACCAACGGCAGAAGCGCGACGTGGTCTATCCCGACACCGGCTCGGTGGAGGAGGATGTCGTGCGTTTCCTAAAGCGGCTCCTGAGCCACTGGCGCGACACGCCCTCCGGCAGCATCTTCCGATCCATCATCGCCGAGGCCCAGTCAGACGAGAAGGCCGCCGAGGCGCTTGCGGGCTACGCGCGGGATCGCCGTATACAGACCGGAAGCATGGTCGCGCGTGCACAGCGTCGTGGGGAGGTCGGCAGCGAGGTCGACCCTCTGGTGGTGGCCGACCTGATCTCGGCATACGCCTGGTCGCATCTCCTGACCGGCAGGCTGGACGAGACGGACGAAGCCCTGCGTGCCACTGTCAGGGTGATGATTTACGGGATAGCCGAGCGCTCCCAATTACGATCGGAGAGCCTGCCTTAAACGGCAAGGGGCGCCTTGACGCGCCCCTTGCCTCGTTTCGAACCCTCTTGCGGGTTATTCGGCCGGCTGCTCGGCAGGCGTCTCGCCTTCGGCAGCACCTTCACCGGCTGCCGGCTCCAGCATGGCCTTCAGGGCCTCGTCCTCGATCTCGACATCGGCAGCAGCGCGCAGGTCGTTCACGGCCTTCATGTAGGCGTCGCGCACCAGCACCGAGCGAAGCTGCTCCGAGACCTGCTCGAATGCCGGCGGCTGCTTCGCGCGCTTGTCTTCGAGCTTGATGACGTGCCAGCCGAACTGCGACTTAACCGGCTCGGCCGAATGTGCGCCGACCTCCATTGCGAAGGCCGCCTGCTCGAACTCCGGTACCATCTGGCCAGCGCCGAAATAGCCGAGGTCGCCACCCTGCGCGGCTGCGCCGTCGGTGGATTTCTCCTTGGCGATTTCCTCGAAATTGCCGCCCTCGTCGAGCTGCTTGATGATCGCGGTCGCCTCTTCCTCGGTCTCGACGAGAATGTGGCGGGCGCGAACTTCTTCGCTGGCCGGGATCTTGGCGATCTCCTCGTCATAGCGCGTGCGGACCGCCTCGTCGGTGACGAGCCCGGCAACTTCCTGCTCGATATAGGCGCTGTGGAGCGCGCGCTGGCGCAACATGTCCATGCGCCGCTGGAATTCGTCACCTTCAGCGAGACCCTTGCTCTCGGCCTCGGCCGCAAGCAGCCTTATCTCGATCACCGCCGACAGCGCCGCCGCGCGGCGCTGCTCGGCCGGAAGCTGCGCGAACTGCTGCTCGAGGTCTGCGATTGCGATCTCCAGATCGGTCTCCGTAACTGGCTGCCCGTTCACAGTTGCGACGACCGCCTCGTCCTGGGCCATGGCGGCGGTGCCGGCAAGGGCCAGGATGGCCGCGGCCGCGCCGAGACGAACAAATGACAGGCGACGGGGCGTGTGCTTCATCAGAAACTCTCCAGTAGGGGGAAATGCAGTATGGGGCGTTGCCCCTTCAACCAGCCAAAATGTGGCTATTTTCCGCTTGCTCCATGCCAGGGAAGCAACGTTGACATCGGTTGTGGCCCCTCTTATCTGTCCTTCGACTTGGCGTCCAGAAGCTATTTGAGGCGCTTTCCTCCGTTTTCCGGCCCGCCTGTACCGTCCGTAGCGGGCCTTGCCGAGGCGCCGCCCGGCAATCCGTTCTGAAAGGACCTTTGATGGTCAGCTTTGGCTCTATCGCCCGCAAGATTTTCGGTTCATCGAACGACCGCCGCATCAAGGGTTTCAGGCCTCGAGTCGAGGCAATCAACGCACTCGAAAAGGAGATGCAAGCGCTCTCCGATGAGGCGCTCCGAGCCAAGACCGACGAATTCCGCCAGGAAATTGCCGCGGGAAAGTCGCTCGAAGACCTGCTGGTGCCGGCCTTCGCCGTAGCGCGTGAGGCAGCCCGGCGCGCGCTTGGCCTGAGGCCCTTCGACGTCCAGCTCATCGGCGGCATGGTGCTCAATGACGGCGGTATTTCCGAGATGCGCACCGGCGAGGGCAAGACGCTGGTGGCAACCCTGCCCGTCTACCTGAACGCGCTGTCGGGCAAGGGCGTGCATGTCGTGACCGTCAACGACTACCTTGCCAGCCGCGACGCCGAATGGATGGGTCGCGTCTATGGCTTTCTCGGGCTCAGCACCGGCGTCATCGTCCACGGCCTTTCCGACGAGGAGCGCAAGGCCGCCTACGCCTGCGACGTGACCTACGCGACCAACAACGAGCTCGGCTTCGACTATCTGCGCGACAACATGAAATATGACCGCGCCCAAATGGTGCAGCGCGGCCACAACTACGCCATCGTCGACGAGGTGGACTCGATCCTGATCGATGAGGCGCGCACGCCGCTCATCATTTCCGGCCCGCTCGACGACCGCTCGGAGCTCTACAACTCGATCGACACCTTCATCCCGAAGCTGGACGAAGGCGATTACGAGATCGACGAGAAGCAGCGCACGGCAACCTTTACCGAGGAAGGCACCGAAAAGCTCGAAAACATGCTGCGCGAAGCCGGCATGCTCAAGGGCGAGTCGCTCTACGACGTCGAGAATGTCGCCATCGTGCACCACGTCAACAACGCGCTGAAGGCCCATCGCCTGTTCCAGCGCGACAAGGACTACATCGTGCGCAACGGCGAGGTGGTCATCATCGACGAGTTCACCGGCCGCATGATGCCTGGCCGCCGCTTCTCGGAAGGCCTCCACCAGGCGCTTGAGGCCAAGGAACACGTCAAGATCCACCCCGAGAACCAGACGCTGGCCTCGATCACCTTCCAGAACTATTTCCGCATGTACGACAAGCTGGCCGGCATGACCGGCACGGCGCTGACGGAAGCGGAAGAATTCGGCAACATCTACGGTCTGGAGGTCTCCGAGATCCCGACCAACCTTCCGGTCTCCCGTCTGGATGAGGACGACGAGGTCTACCGGACGGTCGAGGAGAAATACAAGGCGATCGTGCGTGAAATCCGCGAGGCGCACGCCAAGGGCCAGCCGACCCTGGTCGGCACCACGTCGATCGAAAAGTCGGAGCATCTGGCAGAGCGCCTGCGCGCCGAGGGCTTCAAGGACTTCCAGGTCCTCAACGCCCGCCATCACGAGCAGGAGGCCGTCATCGTCGCACAGGCGGGCCGTCCCGGTTCGATCACCATCGCCACCAACATGGCCGGCCGCGGCACCGACATCCAGCTCGGCGGCAACGCCGACATGCGCATCGCGCAGGAACTTGCCGACATGGCAGAGGGTCCAGAGCGCGACGCGAAGGAAAAGGCGATCCGCGAGGACATCGCGAAGCTCAAGCAGCAGGCCCTGGACGCCGGCGGGCTCTACGTGCTCGCCACCGAGCGCCACGAAAGCCGCCGCATCGACAACCAGCTTCGCGGCCGCTCCGGCCGTCAGGGCGACCCCGGCCGGTCGAAATTCTTCCTGTCGCTCCAGGACGACCTGATGCGCATCTTCGGCTCCGACCGCATGGACGGCATGCTGCAGAAGCTCGGCCTCAAGGAAGACGAGGCCATCATCCATCCCTGGATCAACAAGGCGCTTGAAAAGGCGCAGAAGAAGGTCGAGGCGCGCAACTTCGACATCCGCAAGAACCTGCTGAAGTTCGATGACGTGATGAACGACCAGCGCAAGGTCGTCTTCGAGCAGCGCATCGAGCTGATGGACGGCGAGAACCTCGGCGAAACCGTCGCCGAGATGCGCCAGGACGTCGTCGAGGAACTCGTTTCAAAGCACATCCCCGAAAACGCATATGCCGAACAGTGGGACCTCGACGGGCTGAAGGAAGGCGTGACCGCCTATCTCAACCTCGACCTGCCGGTCGCCGAATGGGCGGCCGAGGAAGGCATCGACGAGGAGCAGATCCGCGAGCGTATCATGGAGGCCGCCGACAAGGCCGCCGCCGAGCGTGCGGAACGGTTCGGCCCAGACATCATGGCCTATGTCGAGAAGTCGATCGTGCTGCAGACGCTCGACCATCTGTGGCGCGAGCATCTGGTCAATCTCGACCACCTGCGTTCGGTCGTCGGCTTCCGCGGCTATGCGCAGCGCGATCCGCTGCAGGAATACAAGACCGAAGCCTTCGAGCTGTTCCAGTCGATGCTGGCCAATCTGCGCCAGGTCGTCACGTCGCAGCTCATGCGCGTGGAACTGGTGCGCGAGGCGGCCGACGCACCGCCCCCGCAGGCGCCTGCCGCCATGCGCGGCGAACATATCGACGCCACCACCGGCGAGGACGATTTCGGCGAGACGGCACTGGCGGTCGCACCCGCCGACAACCGCATCGTGCCGGCCGAGCAGCGCGATCCCGCCGATCCCTCTACCTGGGGCAAAGTCGGCCGCAACGAGGTCTGCCCCTGCGGCTCGGGCAAGAAGTACAAGCACTGTCACGGCGCGTTCGCCTGAAGGCGCGCCGGATAGAGCGGCATGAAAGTTTCCATCTGCGGAAACTTTCTGCTTGCCTGCACACCTTCACCTCGATAGTTTCCGGCCAAAGAAACTATCGAGGTGCTCCATGGGCCTGACGCTCTATCTTCATCCGCTGGCTTCGTTCTGCCACAAGGTGCTGATCGCGCTTTACGAGAACGATACGGCTTTCGAACCGGTCACTGTCGATCTGGGCGACCCGGGCTCGGCGGCCGAGCTGCTGGCGCGGTGGCCGGTCGGCAAGATCCCGGTGCTGCACGACCAAAGACGCGACCGTGTCGTGCCTGAAACGACCATCATCATCGAATATCTGCAGCGGCACTATCCCGGTCGGGTAGCTCTGCTGCCGCCTGACGCTGAAGCTGCGCTGGAGGTGCGGCTTTGGGATCGCTTCTTCGATCTCTACGTCAGCGTACCGATGCAGAAGATCGTCCTCGACCGCATCCGCCCGCATAGCGCGACGGACCCCACAGGCGTTGCCGATGCCCGGCAGTCGCTGGATACGGCCTACGCCATGGCCGACGCGCATCTGGCCGCAAGGGAGTGGGCGACCGGCGACAGCTTCACGATGGCCGACTGCGCGGCCGCGCCGGCGCTGTTCTTCGCCTCGATCGTGCATCCCTTCGAGCCCGGCCATACCAACCTGCAAGCCTATTTCGAACGGCTGTTGGCGCGCCCCTCCGTAAGCCGCACGCTGGACGGGGCCCTGCCCTATTTTTCGATGTTCCCCTATCGCGACGCCATGCCGGCGCATTTCCTGCGTGGCGAGTGGAAAGCATGACGCAGACCGGCGAACGAAAGCTGGACGAGATCTTCACCGCGTTAGCCGATCCGGGCCGGCGCGGCATGGTCGACCGGCTGACTATCGGCCCGGCGACGGTCAAGGAACTGGCGGAACCGGCCGGCATGGGCCTGCCTTCGGCGCTCAAGCATCTCCGCGTGCTCGAAAAGGGCGGCATCGTCGTCTCGACAAAGGCCGGCCGAACACGGACGTATCGCATCGATCCGGCGGCATTCGGCGCGATAAACGCATGGGTCCGCCAGCGCGAGGCCGCCATGAACGCCGCCTTCGACCGCCTCGTCCTGGCGATAGCCGAGAGCCCGGAAGGAGAAGACGAGACATGAGCGCTGCACACCACTCCACCTTCGTGGTCGAGCGCGAGTTGCCCACCGGGCCGAAGCATGCGTTCCGCTTCTGGTCGGACGCGGCGATGAAGCAGCGCTGGAACGCCTGCCATCCGGACTGGACCGTGCTGGAGGACGTCTTCGAGTTCCGTGTCGGCGGCACCGAAGCGCGCCGCTGGCGCACGCTAGAAGGCCACGAACAGACCTTCGCCGCGCGCTATTTCGACATCGAGCCGCAACGCCGGATCATCTATGCCTTCGAGATGAGTTTTGGCGGCGCCCGGCAATCCGTCTCGCTGGCCACCGTCGAGTTTCAACCCGCCGGCGCGAAGACGCTCATGCTCTACACCGAGCAACTTGCCTTTCTGGGCACCGCGGAAGCCAGACGCCAGCGCGTCGCCGGCACAGGCTCGGGCTTCGACCGACTGGTCGAGGTGATCGCCGACGAGACCTCTTCGCAAGCCAGATAGCTATTCGGGCGCCGCATCAGTCTGAAAGTTCGGCGCTCTGCTCGCAAAGGCGAACGGCCCAGTCCGGCACCGGGCGACCGGACGCCTCGATGTCCGCGCGAAACGCAGAGGCGAGGCGACGGAACGTCTCTTCTCCCGTCATCGCATAGAGCTGACACTGCTGCCTGACGGTGCGATCCGGTGAATAGTCGGCATAGTCCTTTATGCGCAGCGAGTAGGCGTTGATCTGGCCCTCGCGGCGAAACAGCTCGCCATTGTCGCGCAAGGTGGTCAGCCCGCCCTCTATCAGGGGGATGACGCTCTCGTCGCCGGTCTTGTCCGAATAGAGCACCAGACCGAACAGCGCGAAGATGTGCCCGTTGAGAACGCGCGTGGGGCGGCCATCCGTGAGCGGATATTCCTCGAACCACAGATACCCGTCTTCATCGACATATGAAATCCAGCGCTCCGGCGCCGGCTGACCGGCCACGCGCAAGCGGGAATAGGCCGCCGCCAGGCCGTCGAGGGTCTCGCGATATTCGGGCCGATCGAAGCAATCGAGCGCCTTGACCAGCCCCGCCATCACGAAGCCGTTGACGATCGCACTGGACCAGCCCGGTTCCATGTCTGGACTGACAAAACTCGTACCGAAGAAATTTGCTACGTTTTCCGCAACCTTCTCGATTGTGGTGAGAGGCTTGCCGCCCGGCGAAAAGGGAAAGTCGCTGCGAATGAAGAGCAGGCCGTCTTCGTTCTCGGCGAATTCCATCATCCGCAGATACATGGCGTGGAAGAGCCGCCCGGCTTCGCGTCTCTGATCCCGGTTCCTGCGCGCAAAATTACACAGGAGAGACGAGTTCATGTAGAAGACGTTGGGCTGGAAATACTGCTCGAACCGGACCCTGTAGTGCTCGTCCCAGTCGAGCGGAAGACGCAGCCCCAGCCGTGCATCGCCGTTGACGCCCGGTGTCCAGTCTTCCGGCGGCTTTTTATTCCAGTGATCGTAACTGAGCCCTGCGCGCTCGAACGCAATCGAATCGCGCCGATACGTGTCCGCCCGCGCGGACATCGCAAAAACCAGTACCAGAAGCGTAATCGCTACTCGCCCCAAAAACCCCATGGGTACATGTTATAGTTGATACAACCACAGCGGGCAATCCTGTCGCGCCGCAGAGCGTCTGTCGCGACGGCGACATCAAGGACCGCGCAGAAGGCACGAGACAAATCCCCAGGCACTAAGTCCGGGGATGGACCGCGGTTTAAGCCCGAAGCTGGCCCATCAACGCCTCCGCGCAGCCGCCTTATGCTGACACGCGGGAGGCTGATAGTCTGAACTCATGTATACGCCACCAGCCTTCCGCGAAGACGACCCCGCAACCCTCCGCCGGATCATGCGCGACGCGCGGCTTTCGACGCTGATAACAGCCACGGAGGAGGGGCTCGTCGCGACGCCCCTGCCCTTCCTGCTCGCCGAAACCGAAGGCGAGTTGGGGACGCTCTACGGCCATGTCGCCAAGGCCAATCCGCAATGGAAGCTGCCGACGGCTCATGACGCCCTGGTCGTGTTTTCCGGCCCCGACGCCTATGTCACACCGTCCTGGTACGCGGCCAAGCGGGAACACGGCAAGGTCGTGCCGACATGGAACTACGAGGCCGTGCATGCCTATGGACCGGTGGAATTCTTCGAGGACGAAGAGCGCCTGCGCGACGTGGTTACGCGGCTGACGGAATTCTACGAGAAGCCGCGAGAAAGGCCGTGGGCGGTGACGGATGCGCCGGAAGCCTTCGTCGGCGCGCAACTTCGCGGCATCGTCGGCGTCCGTGTGCCGATCGTGCGCCTGCAGGGCAAGCGCAAGATGAGCCAGAACCGGCCGGAGGCGGATCGCATCGGCGTGGCGGCAGGCCTTGCGGAGAGCGACCACGCCGGCGAACGGGCCGTGGCTGCGATGATCCCGACCGGGACCGTGCGTAGCACCTGAGAGCCGCCGCGCCGGGCCGTCTCACCGTTTCTTAAAGACTCCGCGCTATCGCTTCCTTGACCATCGCGAAGAGACGGAGTGTACCGGGTTGCGATTTTCCGCTGCATCGACGGCCGACCGGCTCTTGCCGGAGCCCTTGGCTGCGCGGGCGCGCCCGTTCCTGGACCGGCTCGATTCCGTCGTCTTCACCGCTGACGACCGCGGTCAGGCGAGCCGCACGTCGCTGACCGCCTTTGCCATCCGTATTGTCAGCGCTGCAATCGCGCTGATCAGCCAGATCATGATGGCCCGCTGGATGGGCGGCTTCGAATACGGCATCTTCGTGCTGGTGTGGACGACGATGATCATCGTCGGCAACCTCTCGTGCCTCGGCTTCCACACCTCCATCGTACGCTACATACCCGAGTACCGGGAGCGCGGTCGCCTCGGCGAACTGCGCGGCGTGATGGCTGCAAGCCGCGCCTTCGTGCTCGCCACTTCGACGCTTTTCGCGGGCGCCGGCCTCGTCGGCCTGTGGCTGTTCTCCGACGCCGTCGAGAGCTACTACGTCGTGCCGTTCTATCTCGGCATCGTCTGCCTGCCTATGATCGCGCTTTCAGATACGCTCGAGGGCACCGCGCGGGCGAACTCCTGGGCCATTCTGGCATTGGCGCCGATCTACCTGCTGCGCCCGGTGCTGATCCTTGCGCTGATGGGCGCGGCGATCTTCGCCGGCTATGCGCCCGATGCACAGACGGGTATCGTCGTCGCCATCGTCGCGACCTATGCGACGACCCTGTTCCAGCTTGCCGCCATCGCTCCGCAGACGGGCCGGGAGGTGCGCGACGTGCCGCCATTGTTCCGCATCCGCGAATGGGTGGTGGTGTCGCTGCCGATCTTCCTCGTGGAAGGCTTCTTCTTCATGCTGACCAATGCCGACGTGCTGATGGTCGGCTGGTTCATGAACCCTGACGACGTCGCCGTCTATTTCGCCACGGTCAAGACGCTGGCGCTGGTGCATTTCGTCTATTTCGCCGTCAAGGCGGGCGTCGCGCAGCGTTATGCCCAGTACGCGCATGGCGGCAATCCCGAGAAGCTGGCGGCGTTCGCCCGCGAAACCGTCGCGTGGACCTTCTGGCCGTCGCTGGCCATGGGCGCCGCGGTGCTGGTCATCGGCAAGCCGATGCTGGCCCTGTTCGGGCCGGGCTTCGATGCCGGCTACCCGCTGCTGTTCGTGCTGGTGGCGGGCGTGGTTGCCCGCGGCTCCGTAGGCCCGGCGGAAAGCCTGCTGACGATGAGCGGCAACCAGAACATCTGCGCCGTCGTCTACGGCGTAACGCTCGCCCTCAACGTCATCCTCAACGTGTTCCTGATCCCGCTCTACGGCCTGTGGGGCGCGGCGATCTCCACCGCGGTCGCCATGGCGTGCGAGGCGGCGATGCTGTCATTCACCGTCTGGCGCAGGCTGGGAATCGTCATGATCGTTCCGTTTCCGGGACGAAACAATATGGGAGTCGCCTAGATGGCCGCAGTCCCCCTGCTTGAAGAACTGAGCGGCAGCGCATCCGGCCGCATGATCGGGGAGTTCGCCGAGTACACGCCCGAAGGCGTTCCCGCTGCCCTCATCGAGCAGATGGACAGCCGTCCGCCGCGCAAGCTGGCGATCTACCCCGCTTCCGCCGGGTTCGAACTGGTCGAGGAACTCGATTATCTTTGCGCGCGCTCGGTCGAGCCGAACATCTTCTTCAATCCGCGTTTCCTGGCGCCGGCCATGCCGCGCCTCGAGGATCGCGATGTCCGCCTCGCGGTGATCCGCGACGGCACCGAATATCGCAGCCGCCTGCGCCTTCTGGTGCCGTTCACCATCGAGAAGCCCACGACGCCTTTCGGCGTGCCAATCCTGCGCACCTGGTCGCACCCGTTCGGCCCCCTTGGAACGCCGCTCGTCGACAGCGACGATCCGGCCGGGGTGATCGAGGACTTCTTCGGCATGCTGGCGCGCCCGCATCTGAACCTGCCGAAGGTATTCGTCATGCCCGAAGTGCGCCTCGACGGCCCCTTTGCCGCCATGGTCAACGCGCTGGCGGAAAGCAGCAACCTGCCTCTCGAAATCACAAACAGGATGGAGCGCCCCTACCTTCAGAGCGACATGGGCGGCGACGACTATGTGAAGGCGACGCTGAGCAATCACCATGCCGGAGAGTTCCGGCGCCTGCGTCGCCGCCTCTCCGATCTGGGCCATCTCGAATACCGCATCGCCCGCCAGCCGGATGAGGTTCGGCAGGGCATGGAGGAATTCCTTGCGCTGGAGGCCTCCGGTTGGAAGGGCCGGGCACGCACCGCCATGGCGATCGACCGCTTCCGCGCGGCGTTCGCGCGCGAGGCGGCGCACCGGCTGGCGGAAAAGGACCTGTGCCGCGTGCATGCGCTTTATCTCGACGGTCGACCGATCGCGAGCCTGGTGGTCTTCGTCGAATCCGGCTGCGCCTACACATGGAAGACCGCCTATGAAGAGGAATACGCGCGCTTCTCTCCCGGCATGCTGCTGATGATCGAGACGACGAAGACGCATCTGGAGGACCCCAACATCGACGCGACCGATTCCTGCGCGGTGCCGGATCATCCGGTGCTCAGCCGCCTGTGGAGCGAACGGCGTCCGCTCGGTACGATGGTGATCGGCCTCACCCCGGGCTCCGAGGGGCTCACCCGCCGCGCTGCCTCACAGCTCCTGCGCGACCGGCAGACACGCAACATGGCGCGTATCCTGCGCAACAAGGTCAAGAAGGCGTTCGGCAAGGGTTGAGGCGTACGATTCCTTGTCTGCCGGCTAACCCGCCTCGGCCTTCGCGCGGTCGCGGAAAATGCGGCGAATGACCTTGCCGGTCGTGGTCAATGGCATGGAATCTACGAATTCCACCTCGCGCGGATATTCGTGTGCCGAGAGCCGCTCGCGCACCCAAAGGCTGATGTCGCCGGCCAGCTCCTCGTTGCGCTCGACACCCTCCTTGAGAACCACATAGGCCTTGACGATCTCGGTGCGCAGCGGGTCGGGCTTGCCGACGACGGCGGCGAGCGCAACGGACGGATGGCCGGTCAGGCAATCCTCGATCTCGCCGGGGCCGATGCGATAACCGGCCGATGTGATGACGTCGTCGTCGCGGCCAAAGAAATGCACGTAGCCGTCGCCGTCCTCGATGCCCTGATCGCCCGTCACCATCCAGTCGCCGATGAACTTCCTTCGTGTAGCGTCAGGGTTCTGCCAGTATTCGAGGAACATCACCGGGTCCGGACGCCGCACGGCGATCTGCCCGGCCTCTCCGGTCTTGACCCGCCGGCCTTCGCCGTCGATCACCGCAACCTCATGGCCGGGCACGGCCTTGCCGATCGCACCGCCCCGGCTGACCCCCAGCGCCGCGCAGGAGGCGAGCACCAGGTTGCATTCCGTCTGGCCGTAGAACTCGTTGATGGTCAGCCCGAGCTCGGCCTTCGCCCAGTCATAAGTCTCGCGACCGAGCGCCTCGCCGCCGGAGCCGATCGTGCGCAGCTTCAGGTCGAAGCGGCCGGCGATGCCGGTCGCCGACTTCAACATCCGCAGCGCCGTTGGCGGGATGAAGGCGTTGCGGACCGCCATCTTCTCCATCAGTCCGAGCGCCGCTTCGGGCTCGAACCGCTCGAAGCGGCCAGCCACAACCGGCACGCCGAAATAGAGGCCCGGCAAAAGCACGTTGAGCAGCCCGCCGGCCCAGGCCCAGTCGGCAGGCGTCCACAGCCTGTCGCCTGGCTGCGGCAGGAACTCGTGCGGCATCTGCACGCCGGGCAGATGGCCGAGCAGCACGCGATGGCCATGCAAGGCGCCCTTAGGCGGACCGGTCGTGCCCGACGTGAAGATCATCATCGCCGGGTCGTCGGGCGAAGTTGCTTCCGCTTGGAAGTTCGGGGCATGGGCGGCAACCAGCGCCTCGAAATCGAGCGCGCCTGCTCCCGCACCGTCGATCGACACGACCGCCTCCAGCAATGGCAGCCGCGCGCGGATGCCTGCGAGCTTGACCACGCCGGCCTCTGTCGTCACCACGGCTTTGACGCCGGCGGTCTGTAACCGGTACTCGAGCGCCTCGACGCCGAACAGCAATGCCAGTGGCACCGCGATGCCGCCGAGCTTGTAGATTGCGATGTGGGCTATGGCCGTCTCGAAGCCCTGCGGCAGCAGCAACGCCACCCGGTCGCCGCGCGCCACGCCATGCGCGCGCAGCGCATTGGCAAAAGCGTTCGACCGACGCGCCATCTCGCCGTAGCTGAGCACCTCTGGTTGCCCCTCGGAGCGATAGGCAAACAGGGCAGGACGGTCGGGCTCCGCCTGCGCCCAGCGGTCGCAGACGGCTACACCGATATTGAATCGTTCGGGAATCTCCCAGCGAAAACCGGAAACCAGCGCTTCGTAGCTGTCGCGTCGTTCGAGCATGGGTCGCGCTCCGGCTGGGACAGGCCGCGATCCGGGCGGAGGCGGCATTGCAGCGCATCATGCAAAAAAGCAGCACGATTTCCAGAGCGGTGATGGAAAGCCGGACAATCGGGCGATGTGAGCCCGCCGCCTGGTGGCAGACGGCGGGCCAGTCACCTGAGAACATCCGCAAGGGATGCGCCGCACAATGCACCAGCGCCGGCACGGTTCCTGCCCGCGCGGATGACTTTAGATGTCAGCCTGCAACGTCGCCTCGTCACTCGCGCTCATGCCTCGATTCGGTGCTTTCTCACTGATGTCGGGCGGGCACCTCAAACAGTGAAGCGAAAATTCGTTCCGGCCCGCGCAACCGGGTGCCTTGCGGCCCGTTTTAACCGGCAGGGCGGTATCCATCAGGAGAAATGTCATGGCGACGGCAAAAGCAGATGGGAAGAAAGCACTATCGAAGAAGGGAACAGAAGCCGGCAAGCATCTCCGCACCGCTGCGGCCAAGGAGGAGCGCAAGGTCGAGGCTCAAAAAGGAAGCGACCTGAAAAAGGGCGCGGACCGGTTCGAGGAGCGCGCTGAAAGTGCCAACGGCAAGGGCGCCAAGACCTGACACCCTGTTTGATCGGGAATGGTGAGACGGGTGGGGGCTTGTCGAAGCCCAATGCACCAGAGGCAGTCGCGGCAAGACCGTTGGTGCCCCTGGCCGGGATCGAACCAGCACTCCTTGCGGAACTCGATTTTGAGTCGAGCGCGTCTACCAATTCCGCCACAGGGGCCCAGAAGGGCTGCGTTCCGCGTGGGTTTGCGGAACGCGCCGGGACTATACGAACGACGGCGGGTGCGTCAAGCGATCACCACGCCGGTGGCGCTGTGATCGGATGGCAACTCCGGCGCCGCCACTCGTCACCGTGCCTGGAAGGCTTCGACGGTATCGGCCGCCACCTCTTGCAGGAAGACGCGCATCTCGGGTTCGACAGCGCCGTAATAGTCGTATTCAAGGCCTTGCGGCGACTGACCGTAAAGCGTTGCATAAACGGTGGCCGCAGCAAGGTACGAGCCGTTCACGTTCGGATGGCTGTCGTCGTAGGTCTGGTGAAGCACGAGATCGGGATCGCGCCGCTGCGCCTCGGCGAATGCGAGGCCTACCGGGATCACGACAGCGCCCGCCGCCTCGCCGGCGGCCGTGTAGAGATCGGCGATCTGGTCCGTGTTGTCCGCAGCGAAGTCCTTGTGGCCGTCGCCATAGGCGTGGGTCATGTAGAGCGCCACTTGCGCGCCCGTCGCCTCGATCTGTTCGCTTGCAGCAGACACTGCCTCGTTGAATGCGTCGGCCCGGCGTTCGCTCAGCGCGGCAGCGCTGTGGCCCTGCAGGACCACAACGTCGAAGGGCGTATCGTATCCGATCGCGCCCGGCGTCAGATAATGCGCGATCGGATGATGCGCCAGCGACCCACCGGAGATGGTGATCGATCGATAGTCGAGATCGCCAAGCGGGACACCAAGCCCCTCGACCGCCATGCGGCGGACATGGTTGTGCAGGCTGTTGTTGTAGTAGAAATAGCTGTTGCCGACGAACAGGACTTGCCGGGGGCTGTCATCCTGTTGCCTGGCGGCATCCTGTGCCAATGCCGGGACCGGCAGCATCACCGCAAGGGCAGCGATGATTATGGCGCACGTTCTCGGGATCATGGGTGTCTCCTCCTGTATCGGGCATGGGAATTTCCACCGTCGCGCGAGCGCGGCCATGCCTCCATGCTGCAGGCAACGGCCTCCTCCGTCGCGCGACAGGCTGACCCGAACGCGTTTCCGCCCGGCGCGGCAAGGCAAGGACCTGGCCGAAGGACAGGAAAGCGTCAGGAACGGACCGTCATGGGTGGAATTCGGAACATCGGGACGAAACCCTGTTTCGGAACGCACACATCGCCATGCAAGAAACGCCACCCGAGCGTGGTAACTATCGCGCGAGTTGGATCGGATGCGGCGGACCGCGCCATTGCGCGGCCACGGTTTTCTTTCTAGGAGAGGCTTCCGCAACCGGGGTTCCTC
Organism: Aquamicrobium sp.; assembly: GCA_019739225.1. GTDB lineage: Bacteria > Pseudomonadota > Alphaproteobacteria > Rhizobiales > Rhizobiaceae > Aerobium. The sequence goes on along the minus strand of JAHHDT010000006.1, from coordinate 611,314 downwards.
CATGCTTCGCCGCCTCTACGACTGGACGATGTCGCTCGCGCGCACCCGTCACGCAGAACGCTCGCTGGCTGCCGTTTCCTTCGTGGAAAGCTCGTTCTTCCCGATCCCGCCCGATGTTCTGCTGATCCCCATGGTGCTGGCCGAGCGCGCGCGCTGGATCCGTTACGCGCTGGTCTGCACGATCGCCTCTGTGCTCGGCGCGCTGCTTGGTTATGTGATCGGTGCCTTCCTGTTCGACGCGATCGGGACACACATCATCGAGCTCTACCAGGCGGAGGACGCCTTTGCGAAGGTGCAGGGCTGGTACGACACCTGGGGCGCATGGGGCATCCTGTTCGGTGCGGTAACGCCGTTCCCCTATAAGGTGCTTACGATCTTCTCCGGCTTCACCGGCTTCAACATCGTCACCCTCATCATCGTCTCGATCGTCGGGCGTGGCCTGCGCTTCTTCCTGGTCTCTTGGCTGCTCTACAGGTTCGGCGAGCCGATCCGGATCTTCATCGAGAAAAATCTCGGCCTTCTTTTCACCCTTTTCATGATTCTCCTGATCGGCGGTTTCGTCGCCGTGCGCTACATGTTCTGAGAGGTCCGATGTCGCTGACCGCCGCCACCGGAAAGATTCAAACCGCCGCCGCAGCACTTCTGGCGCTGGGCATGACGGTGACTGTCGGCACTGCGCTGGGTTTCCAGCACATCGGCGGCTACATCCCCTGCAAGCTCTGCCTCGAGCAGAGGCTGCCCTACTACATCGGCATTCCGGTGATGGTGCTGGCGCTGCTCTCGGCGCTCTTGAAAGGACCGGCGGTCGTCACCCGCATCCTGCTGCTGGCGGGTGCCCTGCTGATGACATGGAGCCTCTATCTCGGCATCTTCCATGCCGGGGTGGAATGGGCATGGTGGCCCGGGCCGACCGACTGCGGCGTGGTGGCGCCCGCCCCATCAGGCGGCAGCCTGCTCGACCAGCTCGACGCGGTGATCCCGCCGTCGTGCGACCAGGCGGCGGGTCGCTTCCTTGGCCTCTCCTTTGCCGGCTGGAACGTGGTGGCGAGCCTCGTGCTCGCGGCGATCGCCTACGTGGCGGCGTTTCGCAAGGCCTGAGAACCGGAAGCGCACAATTCGCGCGCGGCTTATGGACGGCGCCTACGGCTCCAGTTCGACATCCCAGTAGAGATAATCCATCCAGCTCTCATGCAGATGGTTGGGCGGAAACAGCCGGCCGTTATTGTGCAGGTCGTGCACGGTGGGCTGCATCGGCTTCTGGCGCGGCCACATCTTGGCGTCCCTCGGCATCAACCCGCCCTTGCGCAGATTGCATGGCGAGCAGGCGGCGACGACGTTCTCCCAGGTGGTCGCCCCGCCGCAGCGGCGCGGGATCACGTGGTCGAAGGTCAGATCCTCATGGGTGCCGCAATACTGGCACTGGAAGCGGTCGCGCAGGAATACGTTGAAGCGGGTGAAGGCGGGATGCCGCGAGGGCTTCACATAGCTCTTGAGGCAGACGACGCTGGGCAGGCGCATCGAGAAAGAGGGCGACGACACCGCGTGCTCGTATTCGGCAACGATGTTGACCCGATCAAGAAAGACCGCCTTGATCGCGTCCTGCCAGGACCAGAGCGACAAGGGGTAATAGCTCAACGGACGATAGTCCGCGTTCAACACCAGTGCGGGTAGCGCATCCGGCGAGACTGCGATCGTCACTGACTGACCTCCTTGGGCTCGGGCTTCGATCGGCGCGGATACTGTAATCCCGAGATTGCAGGAATGTGAAGCGGCTATTTCGCGCCGCAAAATGCGAAATCATGCTGTTTTTGCGGCTTTTTTCGCCGTTTCGGTGGGCGGTGCAGCGTCCCGTCCGCGCAATTCGCGATAGTAGGCCCAGAAAAGCCGCGCCGCCACGCCTCTCCAGGGCGTCCATGATTCGGCGATTCGGTAGAGCGTTTTCGCGTCGGGGCGGGGTTCGATAGCCAGCGCATGGCCGACGGCGGTCTGCAGCGCGACGTCGTGAGCCGGGAAGATGTCAGGATGGCCCGCGCAGAAAAGCAGGTAGACTTCGGCAGTCCAGGGCCCGACGCCGTGAAGCGCGGTCAGCCGCGCCATCGCCTCGTCGGGGTCGGCAGCGGCAAGGTGGTCGAGGTCGAGCCCCTCCTCGACAACCGCACGGGCTATCGCCAGCAGCGTCTTCTGCTTGGGCCGGGAAAGGCCTGCAACGCGAAACGTCTCCTCTCCAGCCGAGAGCATGCCCCGCGCATCGAGCGGATCGACCAGCGCCACGAGCCTGCCGAGGATCGCGTCGGCGCTTGCCCGCGAAACCTGCTGCGAGACGATGATCGAGACGAGGCTGGCAAAGCCCGGTTCCGACAGGCGCAACGGCACGTCGCCGGCGGCAGCGACGACCCCGCCCAACCGGGCATCGATGGCCACCAGCGCATCCAGCCCTTCGGCAATGTGGTCCAGCGTCTCGATCCTGCGCATCATTCGCCCTTGTTCTTGATTGCAGGCCACCGTAGCAATCGCCCGATGAACCTCACAATCCGATTGCCGACATTCTCATGACACGGTCGGTCTTCCGTTTCGCACCCAGCCCGAACGGCGAACTGCATCTCGGTCACGCCTATTCGGCGCTGTTGAACGCGAGGCTTGCGCGCGAGACCGGCGGCCGCCTGCTGCTGCGGATCGAGGATATCGACATCGGCCGCTGCACCCCGGAATTCGAAGAGGCGATCTATCGCGATCTCGCCTGGCTCGGCATCGAATGGGAAGAACCCGTGCGCCGCCAGTCGGACCATTTCGCTGACTATGCCGAAGCGCTCGACCGGCTGATCGATGCGGGGCTTGCCTATCCCTCCTTCATGAGCCGGGGCGAGGCGCGCGCAATGATCGTCGAGGCTGAAGCCACCGGCCGCGAATGGCCACGCGATCCCGATGGCGCGCCGCTGTTTCCGACGGCTGAGCGCGGTCTTTCGAGCAGGGAGCGACGCGCCCGGATCGACGAGGGCGAGCCCTTTGCCTGGCGGCTGGATATCGAAGCGGCGCTCGCGCATGTCGCGCACCCCATCCTGTGGGACGAGCAGGGCAGCGGGCCGACGGGCGAGACCGGTCGCATCACAGCCGATCCGGGAGCATGGGGCGACGTCGTTATTGCGCGCAAGGAGGTGCCGACAAGCTATCACCTCGCCGTCGTGGTCGACGATGCGTTGCAGGGCATCACCCACGTGGTGCGCGGCCGTGACCTTTTTCACGCCACCGCCGTCCAGCGGCTGTTGCAGGAGCTGCTTGGGCTTTCTGCGCCGGTCTATCTGCACCACGACCTGGTGCTGGGAGACGATGGCAGGAAGCTGTCGAAGAGCAGGAAGGACACGGGCCTGGCAGCGCTGCGCGCCGCCGGCCTGACACCGGCCGACATTGCGCGGATGATCGGGCTGTAGCCGCCCGCCGGCGCGTCCTGATAACGGATTGCAGAGCGACGTCGTGCTCTCCCGCATCAGCGACACGAAACGATTGGCTCAATTCTAATCCTTTGCTTGTCGCGGCGATCGGCACTAGAGCGGGCTGCCTTTCCCGATCCCCGATCTCCGAGCCATGTCCCGCGCCGCAAGCCTCATTCCCGTCCTTTTCGTGCTGCTCTGGGCCACCGGCTTCATCGGTGCCCGCTACGCCATGCCATGGTCCGAGCCGTTCAGCTTCCTGGCGGTGCGCTTCGTACTCGCCGCCATCGTGCTGTTGCTCATCATGCTGGTGATGCACTCCAGGAAGCTGGCGCCGGCACAGGCCGCGCATGCCGCATTTGCGGGCGCGCTGATCCACGGTGTCTATCTCGGCGGCGTGTTCTGGGCGATCCGGCACGGGCTGCCGGCCGGGCTTTCCGCCCTCATCATCGGCCTCCAGCCGCTGATCACCGCCGTCATGGCAGGCTGGGCGCTGGGCGAGCGTATCCTGCCCCGCCACTGGACGGGGCTCGCCGCAGGCTTCCTCGGCATCGTCATCGTACTGGCGCCGAAGATCGGCCAGGCGATCGGCGGCGTAACCCCGGCAACATTCGCTGCGTGCCTGGCCGGCGCGGTGGCAATCAGCGCCGGCACCGTGTGGCAGAAGAAGTTCGTCTCCAACGCCGACCTCGTTACCGCGACGCTGTGGCAGTATCTCGGCGCGGCCGTGGTGATGGCCGTTGGATCGTTCGCCTTCGAGACCCGCCAGTTCACGCTGACCGGCGAACTGGTGTTCGCCATGGCATGGCTGGTGCTGGTGCTTTCGATCGGCGCGATCTTTCTTCTGATGATGATGATCCGCGAGGGCGAGATGTCGAAGGTCTCGTCACTCTTCTACCTCGTGCCGGCAGTGACCGCGCTCATCGCATGGGTGCTTTTCGGCGAAACGCTGAGCCCGGTCCAGCTCGTCGGCATGGCCGTTACCACCATCGGCGTCGCGATGGCGACGCGCAGATAGAGCGCGTCAGAACTCTTCCCAATCGTCGGCCGCAAGCACCGCGTTGCCGGCGAATGCGCCCTTCGCCTGCCGCACGAGTTGCCGAGCGGGCGATGGCGCCAGTTGCGATCGCTGGGAGGCCGCGGAAGGTGCTGACGCTGCCGGCGCCTCACCCGTCCTGAACTGCGTCAGCAGGACGAACAAGGATTGCGCCTCGCCCGCCAGCGAGTGGCTGGCCGCGGTCGATTCCTCGACCATGGCCGCATTCTGCTGCGTGCCCTGATCGATGGTATTCACCGCCCGGTTGATCTCGGCGAGGCTGGTGGCCTGTTCGCGCGCGCCATGCACGATGGCCGCTACGTTGGTGTTGATCTCCTGCACCTGCTGGACGATCTGCTCCAGCACCTTGCCGGTTTCTCCCACAAGTGACACGCCCCGCTCGACCTGGCTCCCCGATGTCCCAATCAGCTCCTTGATGTCCTTGGCAGCCATTGCCGACCGCTGCGCGAGCTCGCGCACCTCCTGCGCCACCACGGCAAAGCCCCGGCCCGCCTCGCCTGCGCGGGCTGCCTCGACGCCCGCATTGAGCGCCAGCAGGTTGGTCTGGAACGCGATTTCGTCGATCATGCCGATGATGGCCGAAATCTTCTGGGAGGACGATTCGATCTCGCCCATCGCGGAAACGGCGCCGCGCACCACGTCGGCCGAGCGTTCCGCATTCTCGCGCGTCTGCCGCACAAGGCTGCCCGCTTCCTCCGCCCGCTTGCTCGAATCCGAGACAGTCGCAGTAACCTGCTCGAGTGCCGCGGCAGTCTCCTCGACAGAGGCCGCCTGTTGCTCGGTACGCCTCGATAGGTCCGATGCAGCGGAGCGGACCTGTTCCGCACCTGCCGCGATCGACCTTGCATTGTGTCCGACAGCCTGCATGGCTGCGCAAAGCTTGCCGACGGCTTCGTTGAAGTCGGCCCTGACCTGCTCCATCGACGGCACGAAGGCGCGCTCCAGCCGCTGCTCTAGATCGCCATCCGCAAGCGCCCGCAAGCCGCCCCCGAGCGCGACGACGGCGCTCATCCGCTCGCTGACGTCGGTGGCGAACTTCACCACCTTCACCACCTTGCCGTTGAGGTCGACGATCGGGTTGTAGGCGGCCTGGATCCAGATTTCCTTGCCGCCCTTGCCGTAGCGCACGAATTCGTTGGCAATGAATTCGCCCCGGGCAAGCCTCGGCCAGAACTGGCGGTATTCCTCGCTTCCGGCATAGGCCGGATCGCAGAACATGCGGTGATGCCGGCCCTGGATCTCGGCGAGGTCATAGCCGAGGGTCTTGCAGAAATTGTCGTTCGCCGTGAGAATCTCGCCTTGCGGATTGAACTCGATCACCGCCTGGGATTTGGAGATCGCCTCCAGCTTGCCCGCATCCTCGGCCGCCCGTTGCCGGGCCACGGTGATGTCTGTGGCGAACTTGACCACCTTGTAGGGCTTACCGCGCCTGAACAGCGGATTGTAGGACGCCTCGATCCAGATTTCCCGCCCGCCCTTGCCGAAACGCTTGTACTGGCGTTGGTCGTACTCGCCGCGCGCCAACCGCGCCCAGAATTCGCGATACTCGGCACTGTCCGCTTCCGCCGGGTCGACGAACATCCGGTGGTGGCGGCCAACGATCTCTGACAAGTCATAGCCCACCGCCGCGCAGAAATTGGCGTTGGCAAAGAGAATGTTGCCGGCGGGATCGAAGTGGATGACCGCCTGCGAGCGGTCGATGGCGGCCACGATGGCGCTGTCGTCGGACAGAAGCGCGGAAAGCATATTTGGCATGGCAGAGCCTTTCGGATTCCGGCCTTCGACGAAGACCTTGCGACACGAGTCCCTAGTGTCTGAACCCACCGAAAAGCGGCCCGACCCCAATCCGTTATTATTCGCCTCGCCCGCGATCTAGCTAGCATCGTCACCGTTAACCAATCGCTATCGGTTTGCAGACCGGGGGTTGGTGTCCGGTTGCAGGCTATTGCGCCACTTTGGCCCGCGCATCGAGGTAGCGCTTGATGGATGCGTTGAGTTCGCCGCCGAGTATGAAGATCGCCGAGACGATGTAGAGGAACACCAGCGCGATCATGATCGAGGCAAGGCCGGCATAGGTCGACGAATAGGTCGAATAGTAGCTGAGATAGGTGGCGAACAGGGATGAACCGACCACCCAGAAGACCAGCGTGAAGATCAGCCCGGGCACGATCTCGCGAAACCGCCGTTTGCCAGCCGGCAACCACAGATGCACGGCGATCAGGGCGAGAACGATGATGACGGCCGCAATCAGGATGCGCCACAGATTGATGGTTCCGATATACGGCTCGATCCATGGAAGCCGCTGCTGCGTGATGCCGATCGCGACCGGCAGGACGACGAGCAGCGACGAGACGATCAGGAAGCCGATCGTCGCCACCAGCACGAAGGCGAGGCTCTGCGCGCGCAGGAAGAAGATCGAGCGCCGGTCGAGCACCCGATAGGCGCGATTGAGCCCGACGCGCAGCGCCTCAATGCCGTTGGAGGCGAAGAAGGCGGCCGCGAGGATGCCGATGGTCAGGAAATCGCCACGCTGGATGGTCAGCACGCTCGACACCTCGCGCGCGATGGGTGCGGCGATCTCCTCCGGCCAGGTGTCGAAAATGAGATGCACGGCCGTGTCTGCAAATGCATCGGCACCGAGAAAACTCGCCAGCGACGTCGCGAAAATCAGGAAGGGAAACAGTGCCAGCAGGGCCGACAAGGCGAGATGGCTGGCGAGCGCCCACCCGTCATCGTAGTTGAAATGACCTATGGCGTCCCCGAGGACGCGCTTGATGATAACCAGTCTGCGCAGCATTTTTCCGGCCGATTGTATCTCGGGTTCGAATATGGGAAGGGAATCGCCTTCATGGCAAGCAGCGACACGGATACGAACGAACCGGCGGAAAAGTTGCGCACAATCATTGTCACCGGCGCCTCGTCCGGCATCGGCGCTTATTGCGCACGCGCGCTCAAGCGGGATGGCTGGCGGGTGTTCGCAACCGCGCGCAAGCCGGAAGACATCGCGGCTCTGGAGGCCGAAGGCATCGAGGCCCTGTTTCTCGACTACCGCGACCCCGCCTCGATAGAGACACTCGTGGCCGAAGTGACCGCCCGCACGGGCGGACGTCTGGACGCTCTCTACAACAACGGAGCCCATGCGCAGGCCGGTGCGGTCGAGGACCTGCCCGTGGAGGCGTTGCGGGAGCAGTTCGAGGCCAATTTCTTCGGCTGGCACGACCTGACCCGGCGCATCGTGCCGATCATGCGGGCGCAGGGCCACGGCCGTATCGTTCACTGTTCGTCGATACTCGGCCTCGTGCCGGTCAAATATCGCGGCGCATACACAGCGTCGAAATTCGCGCTGGAAGGCCTGATGCTGACGCTGCGGTCGGAACTCGACGGATCAGGGATCCAGGTTTCGATGATCGAGCCCGGTCCGATCGAATCGAAACTGCCGTCAAACGGCCTCGCGTGGTTCGAACGTCACATCGACGTCGAGGCTTCGCCACACCGGCAGGAATACGAGGCGCAGCTCGCGCGCCTGCGGCGAGGCGGCGTCAGGTCGCGGATGAAACTTGGCCCGGACGCTGTATATGACGTGCTGAAACACGCGTTGGAACATCCGCACCCGCGTCCCCACTACCTGGTCACCACGCCGGCGAAGGTGGGCGCGCTGCTCAAGCGGCTGCTGCCGGCAACCATGCTATACCGCTTCCTCGCCGCCCGCGCCTGAACCAGATCGGAAACAAGTCATGTCGACAGCCTTCAACATCATCGCCATTCTCTTCATGGTCGCCGTGGTGATTGTCCTCGGACGCGGCCTCGTCAACATGATGCGCGGCGGGTCGGGGAACACCTCGAACAAGCTGATGCAGGCTCGCGTACTGCTTCAGTTCTTCGCGCTCGTCTTCATCATGCTCGCGCTCTACTTCTCGCGCGGCTGAGCCATCAGGGAACTGCGATATGGTCGTCCTCAACAAGATCTACACCCGCACCGGCGATGACGGCACGACCGCTCTGGGCTCCGGCGAGCGTCGGCCCAAATACGACCTGCGCGTTGCCTCCTACGGCACGGTGGACGAGGCCAATGCCTGCATCGGCATGGCGCGGCTTCACACCGCGAGCGCCCATGCGGAGATCGACGCGATGCTCGGCCGCATCCAGAACGATCTGTTCGATCTCGGGGCAGACCTCGCCACGCCCGACACCGGCAAGGACCTCGGCTACGAGCCGCTACGCATCGTCGCCTCGCAGGTGGCGCGGCTGGAAGCCGACATCGATGCGCTGAACCGCAACATCAAGCCGCTGCGCACCTTCGTCCTGCCCGGCGGCTCGCCGGCAGCGGCCGGGCTTCACCTTGCGCGCACCGTCGCACGCCGCGCCGAGCGGCTGATGGTGGAGCTCTCGCTGGCGGATGGCGAAACGGTTGGGCCGGAAGCGATCAAATACATCAACCGCGTCTCCGATTTCCTGTTCGTCGCCGCCCGCGCCGTCAATGACAATGGCGAAAGCGATGTGTTATGGGTGCCGGGACAAAACAGATAGCCCCCAGTGCCGAGGCGGGGCGCGGGGGACCATGTTCATACCGCTTCACGACGCCAACAAGCTTAAGCGCATCCGCCTGCAATATGTGACGCTGGGGCTGATCGCGGCCAACTGCCTCGTCTATCTGCTGACTGCCGTCGCCAACGAGCAGTTCATCGAAGCAACCGTGATCGGGCTGGGCTACATACCGGCGACCTTGTTCGACAATGTCATGCGCCCGCCCAACCTCGTGCTGGTGCCGGACCACGCGACCTACATCACCTATTCCTTCCTGCATGGCGACATCTTTCACCTGGGCGGCAATATGCTGTTTCTCTGGGTGTTCGGCGACAATGTCGAGGACGCGCTCGGCCATTTCAGGTTCCTGATTTTCTACCTCGCATGCGCGGCCGCCGGCGCCTTCATGCACGGGCTGCTGGTGCCGACCTCCCACGCGCCGCTGATCGGCGCTTCGGGCGCGGTGGCCGGCATCATCGCCGCCTACCTGATCCTGCATCCGCGTGTGAAGATATGGGTGCTCGCCTTCGGCCGCCTGCCGCTGCGCCTCCCCGCCTGGATTTTGCTGGCGCTGTGGATCCTGTTCCAGTTCGCGATGATAGCGCTCGACAGCGAGGGCGAGGTCTCATGGGCGGCCCATGTCGGCGGCATCATCGCCGGCGCGGTGCTGGTGCTGGTGCTGCGCCGCCGCGACGTTCCGCTGCTCGACCGGACGGTCGTCACGCCGCAGGCAGCCGAGGTGGAAAGACCGGCGCCGCCACCTCCGCCGGCCGATACACCATCGCCCTGGGGCCGGCGCTGACGGCCCGCTGCACAATTCAAACGGTTTGAGCCGGCGGCGCATATTGACGCTGGCGCGGCGGATGACTACAGCCTCATGCGGCCACGGCACGCAATGCCCGGCGGGCAGCGCGACGTGCTGAGTTTCGTCCCGACGATGTCGGTATCCGGCAAGCGATCGGCATGAGGGGCTGCTACGCAGCTCCGACAAAAATCTCGGAAAGGTCTCACGCGCATGAAAGTTCTTGTCCCTGTCAAGCGGGTTGTCGACTACAACGTGAAGATCCGCGTCAAGTCGGACGGATCGGGCGTCGAACTCGCAAATGTGAAGATGTCGATGAACCCCTTCGACGAAATTGCCGTCGAAGAGGCGATCCGTCTGAAGGAAGCGGGCAAGGTCGAGGAGATCGTCGTCGTGTCGATCGGCCCGGCGCAGGCGCAGGAGACGATCCGCACCGCACTCGCCATGGGCGCCGACCGCGGCATTCTGGTCAAGATCGAAGAGACCACCGAGCCGCTGACCGTTGCGAAGCTCCTGAAGGGCATCGTTGACGAGGAAAAGCCGGAGCTCGTCATTCTGGGCAAACAGGCAATCGACGACGACGCCAACCAGACCGGCCAGATGCTCGCGGCACTTCTCGGCTGGTCGCAGGGCACCTTTGCCTCCAAGGTCGAGATCGACGGCGGCAAGGCCAAGGTCACCCGCGAAGTCGACGGCGGCCTGCAGACGGTGGAGCTGTCGATGCCGGCCATCGTGACCACCGACCTGCGCCTGAACCAGCCGCGCTACGCCTCGCTGCCGAACATCATGAAGGCGAAGAAGAAGCCGCTCGACGAGAAGTCGGCCGCCGACTACGGCGTCGACGCATCGCCGCGCCTGAAGGTGCTCAAGACCGAGGAACCGGGCGGCCGCAAGGCGGGCGTCAAGGTCAAGGACGTTGCCGAGCTGGTGTCGAGCCTGAAGTCCGCAGGCGTCCTCTAGGGTCCGGAAAAGGGAGATTATCGATATGGCCATTCTTCTCGTTGCCGAGCACGACAACGCAACCGTTTCCGACCAGACCGCCAAGGCGCTGACCGCTGCACTGGCGATCGGCTCCGACGTCGACATCCTCGTCGCCGGCAAAGGCGCCAAGGCTGCCGCCGACGCCGCCGCCAAGCTGAAGGGCGCGCGCAAGGTTCTGCTGGCCGAGTCCGACGAACTCGAACATCGCCTCGCCGAGCCGACGGCGGCCCTCGTGGTGTCGCTCGCCGACGGCTACGATGCGCTGGTCGCGCCGGCCACCACGATGGGCAAGAACGTGATGCCACGCGTCGCAGCCCTGCTCGACGTCATGCAGGTGTCGGAGATCATCGAGGTCGTCTCGGCCGACACGTTCAAGCGTCCGATCTATGCGGGCAACGCCATCCAGACCGTGCAGTCAACCGACGCCAAGAAGGTCATCACGGTCCGCACCGCCTCCTTCCAAGCGGCGGGTGACGGCGGGTCCGCTGCGGTGGAAACCGTTTCGGCGGCCGCCAATCCGGGCCTTTCGACCTTTGTCGAGAACAAGCTCTCGGAGAGCGATCGTCCGGAGCTGACCTCGGCCAAGATCATCATCTCGGGCGGCCGCGCGCTCGGCTCGTCGGAAAAGTTTCAGGAGGTCATCTTGCCTGTCGCCGACAAGCTGGGTGCCGCGGTGGGCGCGTCCCGCGCCGCGGTGGATGCCGGCTACGCGCCGAACGACTGGCAGGTCGGCCAGACCGGCAAGGTCGTGGCGCCTGAGCTCTACATCGCCGTCGGCATCTCCGGCGCGATCCAGCATCTGGCCGGCATGAAGGACTCCAAGGTGATCGTCGCCATCAACAAGGACGAGGAAGCCCCGATCTTCCAGGTGGCAGACTACGGCCTCGTCGGCGACCTCTTCACCGTTCTGCCGGAACTCGAAAAGGCGCTTTGACGCACCGCCGACCGGCGTATTAATTTGTGAAGGGCGGGGTAGACAGAGGTCACCCCGCCCTTTTAGTTTGCACCGCAACAAAAGCACGGCCGAAAAAACGGCCCGACCACGGGATCAGCGTCATGACTGGCAAGATCGGAACGGTAGGCATCATCGGCGCCGGCCAGATGGGCGGCGGCATCGCCCACGTAGCGGCCCAGGCAGGCTACAAGGTCAAGCTCTACGACATCTCGCCCGAGCGCATCGAGAACGGCATCGCCACGATCAACGGCAACATGGCCAGGCAGGTCTCGTCCGGCAAGATGGAGGAGGAGGTGCGCAAGGCCGCACTCGCCAACATCTCCGCAGCTCCGGCGCTGGAGGATCTCGCAGGCGTCGATCTCGTTATCGAGGCGGCGACGGAGGACGAGACCGTCAAGCGCAAGATTTTCGCCCAGCTCTGCCCGATCCTCAACCCCGAGGCGCTGCTGGCCACCAATACCTCGTCGATCTCGATCACGCGCCTCGCCGCGCAGACCGACCGGCCGGAGCGCTTCATCGGCATTCATTTCATGAACCCCGTGCCGGTGATGAAGCTGGTCGAGCTGGTGCGCGGCATCGCCACCGAGGATTCGACCTTCGAGACCGCGCGCGAATTCGTCCAGAATCTCGACAAGACGATCACGGTGGCCGAGGACTTCCCGGCCTTCATCGTCAATCGCATCCTGCTGCCGATGATCAACGAGGCGATCTACACGCTCTACGAGGGCGTCGGCTCGGTGGAAGCCATCGACACCGCGATGAAGCTGGGCGCCAACCATCCGATGGGTCCGCTGCAGCTTGCGGATTTCATCGGCCTCGATACCTGCCTGTCGATCATGCAGGTTCTGTATGACGGTCTCGCGGATTCCAAGTACCGCCCCTGCCCGCTACTGGTGAAATATGTCGAGGCCGGCTGGCTCGGTCGCAAGGCCGGACGCGGCTTCTACGATTATCGCGGCGAGCATCCCGTCCCGACCCGCTGAGCCGAGCCACGGCGCTCCTCACAATAGCAGCGCGCAAAACCGCGACCCGTATGAAAGGGTCGCTGCTCCTTTCGTGCGCCCGTTAGCCAATTTCTGTTTTGTTTTCGCGGCTTGAGCGTTCCCGGCTTTACAAACCCCCGGCGCGGTAAGAGTATCGGCCCCAATCCAGCCCTAGCGGGGGCCGGGCCAAAAACAAGACGCACAAACACGACCAAGTGGAGGTTTTTCGTATGTCATCCAGAACTCGCAACGCGCTCGCCGCGTCCGTCGCCGGCGCGCTCCTTTTTGCCGCGTCCGCCGTCGCGCAGGCGCAGGAAGTGAAGGTCGGCATCATCCTGGGCTTCACCGGCCCGCTCGAAAGCATCACGCCCGGAATGGGCGGCAGCGCCGAGCTCGCGCTGAAGGAAGTCAATGACAGCGGCCTGTTCCTCGACGGCCAGACGCTGGTGCCGGTCCGCGCGGACTCGACCTGCATCGACAACGCTGCCGCGACGGCCGCTGCCGAGCGCCTCGTCACCACCGACAATGTTGCCGCCATCATGGGCGCCGACTGCTCGGGCGTGACCATCGGTATCGTCAACAACGTCGCGGTGCCCAACGGTGTCGTGATGGTTTCGCCGTCGGCGACCTCGCCGGCCCTGACCGACATCGAGGACAACGACTACTTCTTCCGCACCGCGCCGTCCGACGCGCGCCAGGGTGAAGTGCTGACCGAGGTGATCCGTTCATACGACATCGACTCGGTCGCGGTGAGCTACACCAACAACGACTACGGCAAGGGCTTCTCGGATTCCTTCGTCGCTGCCTTCGAGGCGGCCGGCGGCACGGTGACGATCGCTGCGCCGCATGACGACGGAAAGGGCGACTACTCGGCCGAGGTCGGCGCGCTGGCGGCAGCCGGCGGCGACTTGCTCGTCGTTCTCGGCTATGTCGACCAGGGCGGCGTCGGCATCATCCGCTCGGCCGTCGACACCGGCGCGTTCGACCGCTTCGCGCTGGGCGACGGCATGTACGGCCAGAGCCTCATCGACGCGATGGGCGACAGCATCGAAGGCACGATCGGCGTGATCCCCGGTGCCGAGGGTGAGGGCTCGGCCAAGTTCGCTGAAGCTGCGAAGGCTGCGGGCCTCGACCCGACGAGCTCCTACACCGGCGAAAGCTACGATGCCGCTGCGCTGATCGCGCTGGCCATGCAGAAGGCAGGCTCCACAGACCGCACGGCGATCCGCGACGCGATGCTTGAGGTCGCCAACGCACCGGGCGAGCAGATCATTGCGGCAGACCTCGCCAAGGGCCTGCAGATCCTCAAGGACGGCGGTGACATCGACTATGTCGGCGCAACCAATGTCGAGCTGATCGGCCCCGGTGAAGCGGCCGGAACCTACCGCGAGTACATCATCGAAAACGGTGAGTTCAAGACGGTCCAGTTCCGCTAAATCAGCGTAAGACGACAAGACCCGGCCTCCCCGCGAGGCCGGGTTTTTCGCACATGGAGCATGCGGCAGCAGGGTGGGTGCCGCAACGACATCTGGATAAATGCGGACTGAAAGCGCAGTATAACGCTGCGTAAGGCGCTACATTTTCGCACATAAAATGCGAAAATCTGACAAATCGGCCGCTCGCAGCTTGCTTTTTCCAAGGATTCAAGGGCAGAAGGCCCGCGTTTCATTCCAGGCAACGACAACAAGAGCCGCAAACGGCTCAGGGGAACCGAATGATCCGTGTAGACGATCTGCATATGCATTTCGGAGGTATCAGGGCGGTTGACGGGGCGAGCATCGAGATCGCCAAGGGTTCGATCACCGGCCTGATCGGTCCGAACGGCGCCGGCAAGACCACGCTCTTCAATGTCATCGCCGGCCATTACAAGCCGTCGTCCGGAACGGTCTGGCTGGGCGATGAGGACATAACCGGCCTCACCCCGCACGAGCTGTTCCACAAGGGGCTGCTGCGCACATTCCAGATAGCGCATGAATTCTCCACGCTGACGGTCCGCGAGAACCTCATGATGGTTCCCGACCAGCAGCCGGGCGAAAGCCTCGTCGACGTCTGGCTTCGCCCAGCCAAAGTACGCGCCCGCGAGGAGGAAGTGCGTGCCCGCGCCGACGAGGTCATCGAGTTCCTTGAGATTTCGCATGTCGCCGACGAGTTCGCCGGCAACCTTTCCGGCGGCCAGAAGAAGCTGCTCGAGCTCGGCCGCACGATGATGGTCGATGCCAAGATCGTGTTCCTCGACGAGGTGGGCGCCGGCGTCAACCGCACGCTGCTCAACACGCTGGGCGACGCCATCATCCGCCTCAACAAGGAGCGCGGCTATACGTTCTGCATGATCGAGCACGACATGGATTTCATCGGCCGCCTGTGCGACCCGGTCATCGTGATGGCCGAGGGCAAGGTGCTGATCGAGGGCTCGGCCGAGGAGGTCAAGGCCGACGAGCAGGTGATCGAGGCCTATTTGGGCCGCGGCCTCAAGAATAGGCCGGCGAAGAAGTCGAAGGGAGGCGGCGCATGAGCTTCCTGATCGGCGAGGCGATGACCGGCGGCTATGGCGGGGCCGACATCCTGCATTCCTGCACCATCGCCGTCGAAAAAGGCGAGATCGCCGTCATCGTGGGCCCCAACGGCGCCGGCAAATCCACTGCGATGAAGGCCATGTTCGGCATGCTCGGTCTGCGCGAAGGCCGCGTGATGCTAGGCGACCGCGACATCACCGCGCTTTCGCCTCAGGACCGCGTCAAGGCCGGCATGGGTTTCGTGCCCCAGACCTCCAACGTCTTCGTCACCATGAGCGTGCAGGAGAACCTGGAGATGGGCGCCTATATCCGCCAGGACGATTTCTCCGATACCATGGCGCAGGTCTTCGACCTGTTCCCGATCCTGAAGGAAAAGCGCCGCCAGCCGGCCGGAGAGCTATCCGGCGGCCAGCGCCAGCAGGTTGCAGTCGGCCGCGCGCTGATGACCCGACCGAGTGTGTTGATGCTCGACGAGCCGACCGCCGGCGTATCGCCCATCGTCATGGACGAACTGTTCGACCGTATTCTTGAAGTGGCAGCCACCGGCATCGCCATCCTGATGGTCGAGCAGAACGCGCGCCAGGCTCTCGCCATTGCCGATCGCGGCTACGTGCTCGTGCAGGGCAGCAACCGTTTCACAGACACCGGGGAGGCCTTGCTTGCCAACCCGGAAGTCCGCGCATCGTTCCTGGGAGGCTGAGGTCATGGAAGGTTTCCTCAACGCCTTGGTGGTGTTCGCAAACTTCGTCTTCATTCCGGGCCTCGCCTACGGCGCGCAGATCGCGCTCGGCGCGCTGGGCGTCACGCTCGTCTTCGGCATCCTGCGTTTCTCCAACTTCGCCCACGGCGACCTGATGGCGTTCGGCACCATGATCACCATTCTGGTGACGTGGTGGCTGATCGGCATGGGGGTGACCCTCGGCCCGCTACCCACTGCGCTGCTGGCGCTGCCGGTGGGCATCATCGGCGCCGTCGCCATGGCGCTGCTGATCGACCGCCTCGTCTTTCGCTTCTACCGCAAGCAGAAATCGGCAGGCATCGTCTTCGTCATGGCCTCGGTCGGCGTCATGTTCGTGCTCAACGGCATCGTGCGTCTGATCATCGGACCCAACGACCAGCGGTTCGCCGACGGTGAGCGCTTCCTCGTCACCGTGCGCGGCTTCCGCGAATATACGGGGCTCGCCGAGGGACTGGCGATCCGCCTGCCGGTGGCAATCACCGTGATCGTCGCCGTCATCGTCGTCGCCGCGCTGTTCTGGTTCCTGCAATATTCGCGCACGGGCAAGGCGATGCGCGCCTATTCGGATAATGAGGACCTGGCGCTGCTGTCGGGCATCAACCCCGACAGGGTGGTCATGGTGACCTGGATCATCGCGGCAGCGCTCGCGACGATCGCAGGCGTGCTTTACGGCCTCGACAAGAGCTTCCGGCCCTTCACCTACTTCCAGCTCCTGCTGCCGATCTTCGCCGCGGCCATCGTCGGCGGCATCGGCCAGCCGCTAGGCGCGATCGCCGGCGGCTTCGTGGTCGCCTTCTCCGAAGTGACGCTGACCTATGCCTACAAGCGGGTGCTGGAGTATCTCGGCTTCCAGCCGGAAGGACTCGTTCAGCTCCTGTCGACCGAATACAAGTTCGCCATCTCCTTCGTCATCCTCGTCCTCGTGCTGCTGATAAGGCCGACCGGCATCTTCAAGGGGCGCGTGCTATGAGCAACCGCGAGCGCATCATCTATCTCTACGGCGCCATGGCGATCCTGCTCGTCGCGGTGGGCGTTTTCCAGAGCTGGACCCTGAGCCTCACCATCCTGAACCTATGCCTGATCTCTGCGATCATGTCGCTGGGCGTGAACATGCAGTGGGGCTATGCCGGCCTGTTCAATGTCGGCATCATGGGGTTTGCAGCGCTCGGCGGGCTCGCCGGCGTGATCGTCTCCATGCCGCCGATACCGGGCGCCTGGTCGGCCGGCGGCGTCGGCATCGGCCTGTCGCTTCTGGCGTTGGTGGGCACGGTGGGCATCGCCGTCTTCGTGCGCGGGCGCACCTCCGGCAGCGTGCGCACGCTGGCGACGCTCGCCATCGCGGTGATCGGCTATTTCGTCATTCGCCGCTTCTTCGATCCCGCCGTCTCGGCCATCGAGAGCTTCGATGCCGCGCGCACCGGTTATCTCGGCGGTCTCGGCATGCCCATCATCTTCTCGTGGCTGGTAGGCGGCGTCTTCGCGGCGGGTGCGGCATGGCTGGTCGGCAAGATCGCGCTCGGCCTGCGGGCAGATTACCTCGCCATCGCCACGCTGGGCATTTCCGAGATCATCATCGCCTTCATGCGCAACGAGGAGTGGCTGACGCGCGGCGTCAAGAACGTGTCGGGCCTGCCACGCCCGGTTGCCTACGAGGTGCAGCTTCAGCAGGCGCAATGGTTCGTCGACCTGTCCACACGGCTGGGAATCGATCCGATCTCGTTCTCGTCGATCTACGTTCGCCTCTCCTACGCGTTGCTCTTCGCCGTCGTGCTCATCGTCCTGATGTGGCTGGCGGAGAAGGCACTCAACTCGCCCTGGGGCCGCATGATGCGCGCCATTCGCGACAACCGCGACGCGGCCGAAGCGATGGGCAAGGACGTGACCGGCCGTCACCTGCAGATCTTCGTACTCGGCTCAGCCGTCGTCGGCATCGCGGGCGCGATGCTCACCACGCTGGACGGGCAGTTCACGCCGGGTCAGTACAACCCTTTGCGCTTCACCTTCCTGATCTGGGTGATGGTGATCGTCGGCGGCTCCGGCAACAACTGGGGCGCGGTGCTGGGCGGCTTCCTGATCTGGTTCATCTGGGTCGAGGCGGAACCCGTGGGCGGCTGGCTGATGTCGGTCATTACCGCCGGCATGGCGCCGACCAATCCGGTCCGACTGCACCTCGCAGATGCAGCTCCCTACATGCGGCCGCTTCTGATGGGCGTGATCCTGCTTGTAGTGCTGCGCTTCGCCCCGCGCGGGCTGATACCAGAACGTTCCGCGATGGCAGCGCGAAAGTGACGTGAAAGCCGTCATCCCGGAAGCCGGAGCGTAGCGAAGGCTATCCGGGACCCATTGAGCAGCGCGGCCGGGTTGCGGGTTCTCGCGACGGCGATGACATGGCACATCCTGAACCGGGCCATGCTCCACGATTTCCGGACCAATGGGGTCCCGGCTCTCCCTCGCTACGCACGGTCGGCCGGGGTGACGGCTGCGTTCTTTACATCGCCGCTTCGATGAGACGCTTGGCGTCTTCGCTGGCCCATTCGGCAGGACCGTTCATGTGGCCGATCATGCAGCCTTCGTCGTCGACCAGCAGCGTCACCGGCAGGCCCAGCGCCAGCCCCCGCCGCTTGAGTTCGTTGAACAGGCCGAGCGTCGAATCCCGATAGTAGCCAAGCGCGTCCACCTTCGTTTCCTCGAGGAACCGCATAGGCTTCTCATCGCCGCCCGTGTCGACGTTGACAGCCACCACCTCGAAGGTATCGCTTCCCATCTCCTTCTGAAGCTGGTTCAGCGCCGGCATCTCCTCGCGACACGGCGCGCACCAAGTCGCCCAGAGATTGACCAGCAGCGTCTTGCCGGACAGGTCGGCGAGCGTCATCGGGCTTCCGTCCGGCGCGTTGAAGGCGAGATCCTTGACAGACCGAGGCGGGTTGGCGGCCAGGATCGCCGCGACCTCACCGCGCGCCGCGGCATCCACCGCTTCGAGCGTTTCGGTCTTGGCCTGACAGGCCGCGGAGTCGGCATCGAGCGCGGCAACGTCCTGCGGATTGTTGCCAGAAGGTGCGCCCATCACGTATACGCCGATCGCACCGGCCGCGATGCCGGCCACGATCGCGAACGCGATCAGCCGTCCGGTCGGTAGATGGAATTTGCCGTTTGCCATCAGTCAGTCCACTCAGTCCTTCGGGAGCCCCGTTATCACCATGAGCGAGAAAAAGGCCAGCAACCAGATGTGGGGCGGACGATTTGCCTCGGGTCCCGCGGCGGTGATGGAAGCGATCAACGCCTCGATCGGCTTCGACAGAAAGCTTTACGCGCAGGACATCCGCGGTTCGATCGCCCATTCCGAGATGCTTGCGGAAACAGGCATAATATCCGCCGACGACCAAAAGAAGATCGCTCACGGGCTGAACACGATCCTGTCAGAGATCGAGGCGGGCACTTTCGAGTTCTCGGCCAGGCTCGAGGACATTCATATGAATGTCGAGGCGCGGCTGGCCGACCTTATCGGCCCATCGGCCGGTCGTTTGCATACGGCGCGCTCACGCAACGACCAGGTGGCGCTCGATTTCCGGCTATGGGTCAAGGAGGAGCTTCAGCGCACCGACGTGGCGCTGGTTGGCCTGATAGAGGCGTTCCTCGACCGCGCGCAGGATCATGCTGCCACCGTCATGCCCGGCTTCACCCATCTCCAGACGGCGCAGCCGGTCACCTTCGGGCACCATTGCATGGCCTATGTGGAAATGTTCGCGCGCGACCTTTCGCGCGTGCGCGACGCCATCGAGCGCATGGACGAGTCGCCGCTGGGAGCGGCAGCGCTTGCTGGCACCGGCTTTGCCATAGACCGCCACCGCACAGCCAGGGCGCTCGGCTTCCGCGAGCCCACCCGCAACTCCATCGACAGCGTGTCCGACCGCGATTTCGCGCTGGAATACCTGTCGCTGGCAGCCATCTGCGCCACCCATCTGTCGCGGCTGGCGGAAGAGATCGTCATCTGGTCGACGCCGCAGTTCGGCTTCGTGCGGCTTTCGGACCAGTTTTCGACCGGCTCGTCGATCATGCCGCAGAAGAAGAACCCCGACGCCGCCGAGCTGGTGCGCGCCAAGACCGGCCGCGTCAACGGCCACCTCATCGCGCTGCTTACCGTGATGAAGGGTCTGCCGCTCGCCTATTCCAAGGACATGCAGGAAGACAAGGAAGCCGTGTTCGACGCCGCCGAGACGCTCGACCTGATGCTGGCGGCGATGACCGGGATGGTCGGCGATATGGAGATCAATACTGCATCCATGAAACGCGCCGCTGGCTCCGGCTATTCGACCGCGACCGACCTCGCCGACTGGCTTGTGCGCGAAGCGGGCCTGCCGTTCCGCGAGGCACACCACGTGACCGGTCGCGCAGTCGCTGCGGCCGAAGCCCGCAAGGTTTCGCTTGAAAGGCTGTCGCTGGAGGAGCTGCAGGAAATCGACACCCGCATCACCGCGGACGTGTTCGGCGTGCTTTCCGTCGCCGCGTCCGTCAAGAGCCGCTCGTCCTTCGGCGGCACCGCCCCGCAGGAGGTGCGTCGTCAGGTGCGCTACTGGCGCAAGCGCTTGAAACGGGATGCATCGGCGGCAAAACTCCGCTAGAAACACCGCACACTCAATTGCACGGACAGGCAGGATGCACGCCGGAACCTTTATCAGAACGACACTTCTGCTGGCGGCGATCGGCGTTGCCGTGACCGCCTGCGGCCGCCGTCCCGGCACGCTAGACACGCCCTACGAGGCAGCCCGCGATGCGCGCGAGGAAGCCCGGCGCAACGACCAGCCGCTGCCGCCGGCGCCGAAGCCGCCGGTCCAGGATCGCAAGTTCTTCCTCGACGGCCTGATCTAGAAAGCGGCTTCCGTGAACCATTTCGAGTATCGCGACGGCGTTCTGCACGCCGAAGACGTTTCAGTGCCGGAGATCGCTTCCGTCGTCGGCACGCCGTTCTACTGCTATTCGACCGCGACGCTGACGCGGCACTACAACGTCTTCGCAAAGGCGTTCGATCAACTCGACGCGCTCGTCTGCTACGCAACCAAGGCCAACTCCAACCAGGCGGTGATCCGCACGCTCGCCAAGCTCGGCGCGGGTGCGGACGTCGTCTCGGAAGGCGAACTGCGCCGCGCGCTGGCAGCCGGCATACCGGCCGACAAGATCCTGTTTTCCGGTGTCGGCAAGACGGCGGACGAGATGGACTTCGCACTGGCGGCCGGCATCCGCTGCTTCAATGTCGAATCTCTGCCGGAGCTGGAACTGCTTTCCGCCCGCGCGGTCGCCGCCAACCGCACCGCGCCGGTCTCGCTGCGCATCAACCCGGACGTCGACGCGAAAACGCACAAGAAGATTTCCACCGGCAAGGCCGAGAACAAGTTCGGCATAGCCTGGAAGGACGCGCGTGCCGCCTATGCCCGCGCCGCCTCGCTGCCTGGCCTGAAGGTTTCCGGCATCGACATGCACATCGGCAGCCAGATCACCGAGCTGCAGCCCTTCGATGACGCGATCGCGCTTCTGGTCGAATTGACCAAGACGCTGCGCGACGAGGGTCACGCGATCACGCATGTCGACGTCGGCGGCGGGTTAGGCATCCCGTACCGCAACGACAATGCGCCGCCGCCACTGCCCGATGCCTATGCGGCGGTGGTGAATCGCCACATGAAGCCGCTCGGCCTGCAGGTGATCTTCGAACCCGGCCGGCTGATTGCCGGCAATTCCGGTATTCTCGTCAGCAAGGTCATTTATCTGAAGGAAGGCGACGCCAGGAATTTCCTGATCGTGGATGCGGCGATGAACGACCTGATCCGCCCGACGCTCTACGATGCCTTTCACGACATCCGGCCCGTGGTCGAGCAGCCGGCAGATGCACCGCGACTGATGACCGATGTGGTTGGCCCGGTTTGCGAGACGGGCGACTATCTCGGCCACGATCGGGACCTGCCGAGGCTGGCATCCGGCGATCTCGTCTACGTCGCCACCGCCGGCGCCTACGGCGCAGTGCAGGCCTCGACCTACAACACCCGTCTTCTGGTGCCGGAAGTGCTGGTCAACGGCGACCGTTTCCACGTCGTCCGCCCCCGCCCCACCTACGACGACCTGATCGGGATGGATTCGATCCCGGACTGGCTTTAGCATCAGGGTTACGCGCCCAAAAGATGCCTGTGCGTCCTTCGAGGCTCGCTGCGCTCGCACCTCAGGATGAGGGCTGTTGTACATCCCCGCCAATCTCGTGGGCTCGAGGGCCGTTCTGTCGTCGTGCATCGAGCCCACGACGTTGTGGGCTCTGCCAAACCACCTCCCTCATCCTGAGGTGCGAGCGCAGCGAGCCTCGAAGGACGCACGATATTGAAGGCAGGCTTGTTCCTGCATCATGCGCCAATCACGATTTCGCGCGCCGCCTCGCCTTCGCCGCGTTTGCTGCTATCCTTCCGTAGAGCGGTGCGATTCCGGCACCGACATGGCGACCCGAAAGGACCGGATGGCGGAAACCGGCGAGAACAGGACGAACCCGGCTGTCGAGCGCGGATTGCTCGCCCGGCTGGGGCGCACGCGCGCCGCGGTTCGCGGGGCGATCGTCATCGAGCGCCTCTGGCCGCTCGTCCTTCCGCTGCTCGTGGTTGCCAGCCTTTTCCTGAGTCTTTCATGGCTGGGCGTCTTTCGGCTGATGCCGGACTGGGCGCGCATGCTGCTGCTCGGCTTTCTGGCGCTTGCCAGCGTGGCGGCGCTCTACCCGTTGCGCTTCTACCGTTCACCGAAGTCCGCCGAGATCGACCGGCGCATCGAACATGCCAACCGGCTCGAGCACGCGCCGGTGCTGACGCAGACGGACCAGCTTTCGCAAGCCGCGCAGGGGCCCTTTGCGCAGGCGCTGTGGCGCGAACACCAGAAACGGATGGCGGCACGACTCAACCGGCTTTCCGGCGACATGCCGCGCGCACGCGTGCCCGAGCGCGACCCCTGGGGGCTTCGCGCGATCGCCGCACTTCTGCTGGTCGTCGCCTTTGCCTTCTCCTTCGGCCCGCTGGGCGGTTCTCCGCGTGACGCCTTCCGCAGCCATGCCAGCGCCGACGTCGTGCCGGCACGCATCGACGCCTGGGTGACGCCGCCTGCCTATACCGGCCGCGCGCCGCTGTTCCTGAGTGCACGCATGGGCGAAGAGGAAGCGCCTGTGTTCGAGGTGCCGGAAGGCAGCGCCGTCGCAGTGCGCGTGACGGGCGGCGCGGGCGACGAGACGCTTTCCTATCTCGACGCGCACACTGGCGAGGCGCTTGCAATTGAGCCCGCAGCCGCCTCCGCCGACGCAAATACCCCCGCATCGACGACCGCGCGCCAGTTTGCCGGCACGCTCGACGCCGACGGCATGCTGACGCTCCAGTCCGGCAGCAGCGAGCTGCAGCGCTGGGCTTTCAACGTCATTCCCGACGATCCACCCGCGATCCGTTTTGCCGACGAGCCGAAGCGCGCGATCAACGGCGCGCTGGAACTCGCCTACGAGGTCGAGGACGATTATGGCGCGGCCAGTGCCGAAGCCGTGTTTGAGCAGGCTGAACCGCAGGCAACCGGCGCGCGGCCGCTCTATGAGGCGCCCGAGATGCCGCTGGTGCTGCCACGCCGCAACGGCCGTGACATCGCCGCCCGCACGTCCCTGGACCTTACCGAACATCCGTGGGCCGGAACGCGCGTCAACCTGACCCTGGAAGCGCTCGACGGCGCCGAGCAGCGGGCTCGTAGCGAGACTAAAGAGATCGTGCTGCCGGAGCGGCCCTTTGCCAACCCGTTGGCCAGGGCGGTCGTGGAGCAGCGACGCATCCTGGCCCTCGACGCCAACCGCAAGGGCCGCGTGCTCGATCTGATCGACGCGATCACGCTGCGGCCGGAGGATACGTTCGACAACCCGTCACACTATCTGGGTATCATGGCGGCGCGCACGCGCCTTGTCATGGCCGACTCCGACGAAGCGCTCCGCAACGTTGCGGACTATTTGTGGGAAATCGCGCTGACGATCGAGGATGGCGCCCTTTCCGCTGCCGAGCGGCGGCTGCGTCAGGCGCAGGAGGCTCTCAAGCAGGCCCTCGAGAACGGCGCGAGCGACGAAGAGATCGAAGAGCTCATGGCCGAGCTTCGCGAGGCTATGCGCGACTTCCTGCGCGAGTTCGCCGAGCGCGCGCAGCGCAATCCCGATATGGCCATGCAGATGCCGATGGACGGGCAGGAACTGAGCCAGAGCGACCTCGAGCGCATGATGGACCAGCTCGAGAACCTCGCCCGCTCGGGCGCACGCGACCAGGCCATGGAAATGCTGCAGCAGCTCCAGGAGATGATGAACAATCTGCAGGCCGGCAACCAGCAGCAGATGAACCCCGGCGAAGGCGAGCAGAGTGAGATGCGCCGGCAGATGGACGAGCTGGGCGAGCTGATGCGCCGCCAGCAGGAAACGATGAACGAGACCTTCCGTCTCGACCAGATGCAGCCCGGGCAGGAAGGGCAGCAAGGGCAGCAGGGCCAGCAGCGGCCGATGACGCCCGAGGAATTTGCCGAGGCGATGCGTCAGCTCCAGGAAGGCCAGGGCCAGCTTCAACGCGACCTCGAAGCGCTGAAGCGCTCGCTGGAAGGCATGGGCATGGAGCCCGGCGAAGGCTTTGGCGATGCCGGCGAGGCCATGGGCCGCGCAGAGGGCGCGCTTGGGGACCAGCAGGGCGAACGCGCCGTCGGCGAGCAGGGACAGGCCCTGGAGGCGCTGCGTCGTGGCGCGCAGGACATGATGCAGCAGATGATGCAGGCCATGCAGGGCGAACAGGGCGGCAGCGAGGAAGGCGGCCGCCAGCAGAGTTCGGACCGCGACCCGCTCGGTCGGCCCCGTGCCACCACCGGACCGGATTTCGGCGATTCCGTGCAGGTGCCCGACGAGGTCGACGTGCAGCGCGCACGCCGCATCCTGGAGGAGATCCGCCGCAGGCTCGGCAACGCGCTCAGCCCCGAACTGGAGCGCAACTACCTCGAGCGCCTGCTGGAGATGCGCTGAACGCTCTCCGGCGTCATCCCGGCCAAGGGAGCGTCAGCGACCGCTGAGCCGGGACCCATTGAGCAGCGCGGCCGGGTTGCGGGTTCTCGCGGTGACGGGTGCTACACATTGAGCCGAGCCGTGCCACACGATTTTCTAGCCAATGGATTCCGGCTCTTCCCTCGCTGCGCTCGGTCGGCCGGGATGACGGTGGAGAGGGAGACGCTGTCCGGCAGCAAGATCGCCGAACCGACGAGAGCAATGCCGCGTGTAGGCGAAAACGGCCGCGAGTTGACGGGCCGCCGGTCGTCCCGGCGCGTCCGCGCCCGGCCAGCGAGTAAAGCGAGCGTACGGCCCGTAAGCGAAAGAATCACGCCCTGGCTGGCTTGAGCACGCTCAGCAGCGCGCCGTAGGGCGCCAGCATGATGATGGAAATCAGCATCTTCACGCCAAAATCGCCGAGTGCGAGCGACACCCACAACGGGACCTCGCCGCCCAGCAGGAACGGCACGGCAAAGCCGAGCGAGCTGTCCTCGCTGCCGAGCGCTGTGTCGAGGAAGGCGAAGCGGTCGGCAAAGGCCAGCGAGAAGAACAGCACCGTGTCGACGATGGCGCCGATCACCGAGGAAATCAGCGGCGCCTGCCACCAGGCACGTTCCCTGAGCCTGTCGAAGACGGAGACGTCGAGTAGCTGCGCTACCAGAAAGGCCGAGCCCGAAGCGATCGCGATGCGTGGCGTTGCCAGCCAGATCGACAGCACCACCGCGATGGCGAAGCCGACATAGACGACCTTGCGCGCGGCGGCGGGGCCGTAGCGCCGGTTTGTCAGATCGTTGACGAGGAAGGCGAGCGGATAGGTGAACGCGCCCCAGGTAAGGAGATCCTGAAGCCCGAAATGCGCGAACGGATACTGAACGAGAAAGTTGGAGGCGACGACGACTGCCGCCATAGAGGCCACAAAGGGCCAGACCTGTAGCTGTCTGGACATTTTTTTATCCTGGGTGATGGAACCAGTGGGCGGGCCGGACGCCCGCCGCATCATCGAAAAGCGCTAAAGCGACCGCGCTTAGGCGGCTGCCTGCTCGGCGACCTTCTTGGCGATCTGCTTCTTGAGCAGGCGGGCGCGCTGCGAAAGCTCGGACACGCTGGCCTTGAGCAGGAAAGCGTCGAGGCCGCCGCGATGCTCGACCGTGCGCAGCGCGTTTGCCGAGATGCGCAGGCGCACGTTCTGGCCGAGCGCTTCCGAGATCAGCGTCACGTCGCACAGGTTGGGCAGGAAGCGACGACGGGTCTTGTTGTTGGCGTGGCTAACATTGTTGCCGGTCATCACGGCCTTGCCGGTCAGTTCACAAGCGCGGGACATGTCTTGTACCTTCGTTTCGTTGCCGGGCCATACCCCACTGCCGCACCATCAGCGAACGGCGCGCGGGCAGTATCAGGCGGCCTCTTGGAAAAGTTGCCGTTCCCATAGTGGCATTTGGCCATCCGGTCAAGCGCAAGCTCACCGTGAGCGCGCAAAACCACCGCGCCCATCCTTATATTCGCCGGATTTGACCGCCAAGCAGCGGACAACCCGAAGGGAACGGAAGGGACACTCCTACCAGACGGAAGGTGCCGATGGCCCGCTCGCTTGCTTCATGTCTCGTTCTTGTTGCCCTTGCAACAACCGTGCCCGCTGCGGCTGCGCAACAGCAATCCTTCAGCGCAGATTATTCGGTGACGCTGCTGGGCCTGCCGATCGCCAAGGCGCGCTTCGACAGCACGTTCACCGCAGACAGCTTCACCATCGACGGATCGCTCACCAGTTCCGGCATTGCCCGCATCTTCGACAAGACGACCGGGACCACACGCGTCGAAGGCTCCATAGGCAGGGATGGAGCGTTTCCACGCACCTTCCGCTCGCACTACGATTCCGGCCGCAAGAAGAGCCGCACCACGATACGCTTCGCGCGCGGCACGGTCTCGAGCGTTGAAAACAAACCGGAACCGAAGCGCGGTGAAACCTGGATACCGGTGGCCGAAGACCACCTGCGCGCGGCACTCGACCCCCTGACATCGACGCTGATCCGCACGTCCGATCCCGACGCCGTATGCAACCGCACCATCCGGGCATTCGACGGCGAGATGCGCGCCGATCTACAGCTTTCACAGCGCGGGCCTGCCGATTCGAACGGCCGCGTCACCTGCGACGCGCGCTTCGTTGCCGTATCCGGCTATCGCAAGGGACGCAAGCAGATCGACTTCCTGCAGACGAAGAGCCGCATCGCCATTACTTTCGCGCCGTTGGGGCAGACCGGCTTCTTCACGCCCGTGGACGCATCCGTCGGCACCCAGATCGGCCCCGTGCGCATCACCGCGCAGCGCATCGAAGCGCGCTGAGGACCCTCCAGCCCTTGCCGCCAGTCCGCCATCCGGCTAACGCTGCGCGCACGAGGCGAGGAGGCACCATCGATGGCGCGCGCAACCCTGATCGGATTTTCGGCGGTCGTGATGTGGGCGCTGCTGGCGCTGTTTACTGCCGCCTCCGGCGCGGTGCCGCCGTTCCAGTTATCCGCCCTCACCTTCGCGATCGGCACCTGCGTCGGCCTCGCCATGCGCGCCGTCAGCCCACCCGCAACGCACGCCCCGATCCCGCCAGTCGTATGGCTGATCGGCATCGCCGGCCTGTTCGGCTACCATTTTTTCTACTTCACGGCGCTGCGCAACGCGCCGGCGGTCGAGGCGAGCCTGATCGCCTATCTCTGGCCTCTGCTCATCGTGGTCGGCTCGGCGCTGCTGCCGGGCGAGAAGCTGCGCTGGCACCACATCGCAGGTACGGTGCTGGGGCTTGCCGGCGCATTCCTGATCGTCTCGCGCGGCGGCGGGCTTTCCTTCGACGCGCAATATGCGTTCGGCTACGCCATGGCCGGCCTGTGCGCGTTGACATGGTCGTCCTATTCGCTTCTGTCGCGGCGCTTCCCGGCGGTGCCCACTAGCGTCGTCACCTGGTTCTGCGCGGCAACGGCCCTGCTCTCGCTTGCCTGCCACCTGCTGCTGGAGGAAACCGTCTGGCCGGCTGACGCGGGCCAGTGGCTGGCCGTGCTGGGGCTCGGCCTTATGCCGGTCGGTGCGGCCTTTTATGCCTGGGACCATGGCGTGAAGCGCGGCAACATACAGGTGCTGGGTGCGGCCAGCTATGCCGCGCCGCTGCTCTCGACACTGGTGCTGATCGCCGCGGGTGCTGCAACCGCCAGCCTCAATATCCTCATTGCGTGCATCCTGATAACGGCCGGCGCCGTCCTGGCCGCCAAGTCCATGCTGTTCAAGCCCAGAACCCGGGCAAGACGGGAGGCCGGTGCATGATGCCGTTTGCCGGCGGGCCGGAATCGCTTTCCAACGGCACGCTGCTGCTTTCCGCCGTAGCCGCCTTTCTCTACCTGTTGATGCTGCATCGGCCGCCATCCTGGCGGAGAACGGTCGTCAAGACGGGTTCGATCGCCCTGCTGGCGGTGTTGGCGCAGGTCGAGGGTGGGCCGCTTCTGCTGATCGCCGCCCTGGCGCTGAGCGCGATCGGCGACGCGTTTCTGGCACAAGACGGCGAAAAAGCCTTCCTCGGCGGGCTTGCGAGCTTTCTCGTCGCCCATCTTGCCTATGTGGCGTTGTTTGCAGGAGTCGGCGCAGGGATGGAAATCCTCGTCGTGCAGCCATGGCGGCTGGCATTGCCGGTGGTCGTCACCTTGGCCGCTCTGCCGCTGCTGCGCCGGCTGCTGCCCGCGGCGGGACCGGATATGCGCCTGCCCGTGGCAGCCTACGCGGCCGCCATCCTTGCCATGATGTGGAGCTCGGCGACGGTTGCAGCTCCGCTGGTGATGGTTGGCGCAGCGATGTTCGTTGTTTCCGACGCGATACTGGCCACGGCGAAGTTCCTCTTCGCGCCGGCATCGCGCCACCATGCCTGGGCGGCCCCTTCCGTCTGGGTGCTGTATTATCTGGCGCAGGTTGCGATCACCCTCGCCTTCATCCTCTGACGGGCGGCTCCCAGCCCGGCTGGGCAAGTTCGAAAGCGGAAAACAGGAAGCCGGGCGCGACCGTGCAGCCGACCAGCGTCCAGGCACCAGTCGAACGCGCCGCCTGCCAGCTACCGGCCGGCACGATGCCCTGTGGGCGCTCCCCTGCCGCAATGTCGGCACCGAGCCGCACCCGTTCGACAACATCATCGCCCTCGCGCCAGATCGTCAGTTCCAGCGGCGCGCCGGCATGAAAATGCCAGATCTCGGCGGCATCCTTCACGCGGTGCCAATGCGAGCGGTCACCTTCTTCCAGCAGGAAATAGATCGCGGTCGAATGACCGCGCTCGCCGCCGGCATGGTCGCGGAAGGTCTCGACATACCAGCCGCCTTCCGGATGCCGCTGCATGCCGAGCGTGGCAATGATGTCGGCCGCCCGCATGTCAGGAGACGTCCTTGCGCTTGCGGATTTCGGCGAACACGGCCTCGTCGGTGGCATTCTCCATGCCCAAATTGCGGCGGATCGCGGGGTCGTGCCAGCGCATGAACGGATTGGTCGCCATTTCCTCGCCGATGGTCGTCGGCAATGTCGGCTGGTCGTCGGCGCGCAACGCCTCAACAGCTTTCGCGCGCTGCTTCAGCACCGGGTTGGTCGGATCGACAGTCAGCGCGAAACGCGCATTCGACAACGTATATTCGTGGCCGCAATAGACGATGGTTTCTGTCGGCAGGCCGGCAAGCTTTTTCAGCGAGGCGAGCATCGTCGCCGGGGTCCCTTCGAACAGCCGCCCGCAGCCGAGCGCGAACAGCGTGTCGGCGGTGAACGCGACGCGGGATCGCGGCAGGTAATAGGACACGTGGCCGGCCGTGTGACCCGGCGTCTCGATGACCCGCACCTCCTCATCGCCGAGCCGGACCGTGTCGCCCTCGGCGACGGTCTCGTCGATGCCCGGTATCTTCGACGCCTCGGCCTTCGGCCCGACGATGCGCAGCCCGAAACGCTCCTTGAGCGCCAGATTGGCTTCCACGTGGTCGGGATGGTGGTGCGTGGTCAGGATCATCGTCGGCGTCCAGCCGGTGCGCTCGACCGCGTCGAGGATGGCTCGCTCCTCCGGCGCATCGATCAGTGCCGTCTCGCCACTGGCGGCATCCCGCACCAGCACGCCGAAATTGTCGCTTCGGCACATGAATTGTTCGATCTCGACCGCCATGTCGCGCCTCCTTTGATTGCGGCGGCACGATAGGGCGCGGCACACGCCTTGTCACCGCCCGACAGAGCTTTCTTGAAGTCGCATCGGCGCACGGATACGGTTCGCGCCATGTTGTCGGACATCATAGACCTGCGTGCCTTCTACGCCTCGACGCTGGGCCGCCTCGCCGAGCGCTCGATCGCGATGGCACTGTCCTCGGTCTGGGCATCGCTGCCCAACGAGCGCCTTGTCGGGCTCGGCTATGCGCTGCCGTGGCTGGAGCGGTTCGGCGGCGATGCGGAGCGCGTTTTTGCCTTCATGCCGGCCATGCAAGGTGCCGTAAACTGGCCGGCGGGCGGGCCCTCGGCGACGGCGCTTGTCTTCGACGAGGAATTGCCGCTGTTTGATTCGTCCATCGACCGCATCCTGCTCGTCCACGCGCTCGAACATACCGAAAACCCGCGCGAGACGTTGATGGAGATCTGGCGGGTGCTGGCGCCTGGCGGCAGGGTGGTCCTCGTGGTGCCCAACCGGCGCGGTGTCTGGGCTCGGTTCGAGCACACGCCGTTCGGCACCGGGCGGCCGTTCTCGCGAACCCAGCTTACCAACCTCCTGCGCGAAACGAATTTCACCCCCGGTGCGTGGGCTGACGCGCTGCACTTCCCCCCATCGCGGCGACGCTGGATGATGCGCCTGCACGCGCTGTTGGAGCGCACCGGCCGGCGGCTGTGGCCGATCTTTGCCGGCGTGATCGTGGTGGAGGCGCAGAAGCGGCTGTACCAGGGCGTGCCAGTCGCCGCGCGGGCCTCGCGGCGTGTGTTCGTGCCGGTGCTCTCCCCGCAGGGCGCGACACGGGCGGTTCGCGAAGACGCCCACACCTAGGCCCATAGCGCTGGTAATCCTGCGTACAGTCGTTAACCTCCCAAGAGGGAGGATCGCCGATGCCTCAGGAACTCGTCGACGCCGGCCAGTCATGGCTCGGATACGCGATGCGGCCCTGGTTTGCCTACCAGCTCGTTCTCATAGCGCTCCTGTTCCTTGCGGCGAAACTCATCGCCCGCCGCCTCGAAGCCTCACTCGAGGAGCGCGCCCGGCAGATACGCGGCCAGCCGGCGATGCTGCGCGTTCTGGTGGCGCTGCTGCGGCGGGTCGACTGGATCCTGTTCGTCGCTTTCCAGGCGGCTGCGCTCGTCGTGCTGAATCGCGTCACTTGGCCGAGCAACACCGTGCTGGTGTCGATCTCGCTATCGCTCGCGCTTGCCTGGCTGGTCGTCACAGTCGCTTCGCGCATTATCCGCAACAGGTTCGCTGCCCGGCTGGTGCAGTGGCTGGCCTGGATCTATGCCTGCCTGACCATTCTCGACCTCGATGACGATGCATCCCTGGCGCTAGAGAGCATTGCGCTGCCGCTTGGCACCACGCGGCTGACCGTTCTTCTGCTGCTCAAGTCGACGTTGCTGCTGATCGCCGCGATCTGGCTGGCCGTGATGATCGGCAACATGATCGACGACCGGGTGAAGGCTGCAAGCGACCTGACGCCCTCGCTGCGGGTACTCATCGGCAAGATCGTCAAGTTCGCGCTGATCGTGCTTGCCGGCACCGCCGCGCTGTCGGCGGTCGGCGTCGATTTGACGGCACTGACGGTCTTTTCAGGCGCGGTCGGCGTCGGCGTCGGCTTCGGATTGCAGAAGGTCGTGTCCAACTTCGTTTCGGGCATCATCATCCTGCTCGACAAGTCGATCAAGCCCGGCGACACGATATCGCTGGGCGAAACCTTCGGCTGGATCCGCGATCTGCGCGCACGTTTCGTCTCCATCGTTACCCGCGACGGCCGGGAATACCTGATCCCCAATGAGGATTTCATCACGCAGCAGGTGATCAACTGGTCGTTCTCGGACGAGCTGGTGCGGCTCGACGTGAAGTTCGGCGTCTCCTACGACGCCAACCCGCATCAGGTTTCCGAACTGGCGATCAAGGCCGCAATGACCGTGTCGCGCGTCGAGGCCAGCCGGACGCCGGTCTGCTGGCTGACCGAGTTCGGCGATTCCTCGCTCGACTTCCTTCTGCGCTTCTGGATCAAGGACCCGCAGCAGGGATTGACGAACGTGCGCGGCAAGGTGCTGCTGGCGCTGTGGGATGCCTTTCAGGAGGCCGGCATCGCGATCCCGTACCCGCACCGCGAGATCGTCTTCAAGACGCCGATCCCTGAAAGCAAGCCGCGACCGCAGCGGCGCAGGAAGCCGGCCGGCTGAAGCAACGGCCGGCTGCGTGATCAGGCCACCACCGCCTCCGAACTACCGCCGAGCGCCGCCAGATCGTACGGAGTGGTCTGGTAGACCTGGTTGATCCAGTTGCCGAAGAGCAGATGCGCATGAGAGCGCCAGCGGTTGAGCGGCGGACGGGCGGGATTGTCGTCCGGGTAGTATTCGTGCGGCACCTCGATCGGCGAGCCGGCCGCGACATCGCGATCGTATTCCTCCTTCAGCGAGGTGGAATCGTATTCGATGTGGTTGAACATATAGAGCCGGTTGCCGGTCTTCTCGGCAAGCATGCAAGGGCCGGTGGCATCCGACTCCATCAACAGCTCCAGCCCGGTATTGGCCGCGATGTCGGCGCTGCGAACCTCCGTCCAGCGCGAGACCGGTATGGCGAAATCGTCGGAGAACCCGGTGAGGAAAGGCGACGCCGGGGCATGATTGCGGT
This sequence comes from Aquamicrobium sp., assembly GCA_019739225.1. Lineage (GTDB taxonomy): Bacteria > Pseudomonadota > Alphaproteobacteria > Rhizobiales > Rhizobiaceae > Aerobium. The sequence goes on along the minus strand of JAHHDT010000006.1, from coordinate 578,443 downwards.
GGCGATAAACGCCGAACGCCTTCTTCTCCAGCGTGTATTTGGGCACGCGGTGGAAATGCCAGGCAGCGGCCATCGCCCCCCAGCAGATGAAGAACGACGAGTGCACGTTGGTCGTCGTCCAGTCGAGGATTTTGGTCAATTCGTCCCAATAGGTGACGTCCTCGAACGGCAGCAGCTCGATCGGCGCGCCGGTGACGATGAAGCCGTCGAACTTGCGCGATCTGACCTCCTCCCACGTCTGGTAGAAGGTGATGAGGTGCTCTTCGGACGTGTTCTTGGCCTTGTGATTGCCGATGCGCACCAGGGTCAGCTCCACCTGCAGCGGCGTCGCCCCGATCAGCCGGGCGATCTGCGTCTCGGTGCGGATCTTGTTGGGCATCAGGTTGAGCAGACCGATCTGTAGCGGCCGGATGTCCTGCCGCAGCGCCGAGCGCTCGTCCATGACGGACACGCCCTCGCGCACTAGGACGTCGCGGGCGGGAAGCTGGTCGGGGATCTTGATCGGCACTGCAAACACTCCAAAATAAAAAAAACCGGCGGCGAATTCGCGGCCGGTCCCAACGGACATGTTGCAAACGGCCCTTTAGCAACTTGTTTAACGTGGCTGCAAGCCGACCGGCCAAATCACCACGGGTCTGACCTTGCTTTTAGGCCTGCCTGCCCTTTGCGTCAACGGCAAAGCTTGCTAGAGGCAGGCGGCCCTTCAAGCTGGAATACGCCCATGACCACCGAGCTTCGCCCGCAACCGCGCCCCGGCGTGATGGAGATCGATGCCTACGTGCCCGGCAAGAGCCATGCGCCGGCAGGTGTTGCGAAGGTTCACAAGCTGTCGGCCAACGAGAACCCGCTCGGGCCATCGCCGAAGGCGGTAGAGGCCGTGCGCGCGATCGCCGACCGGCTGGAACTCTATCCCGACGGTTCGTCGACGCGCCTGCGCGAGACGATTGCCAGCGTGCATGGGCTGAACGCGGCCAATGTAATGGCCTTCAACGGCTCGGACGAGGCCATCGCCCTGATGGCGCGCACCTATCTGCGCGACGGCGACGAGGCGATCTACAGCGAGCACGGCTTCCTTGCCTATCCGATCTACATCCGCGCGGCCGGCGCCACCCCGGTCGTGGCCAGGGAAACCGACGAACGCGCCGACGTCGACGCAATCCTTGCCGCCGTGACGCCGAAGACGAAAGCGGTGTTCCTCGCCAATCCCAACAACCCGACCGGCACCTACCTGCCCTTCGGCGAGATACGCCGGCTGCATGCAGCGCTGCCCAGGGACGTGCTGCTCATCATCGACGCCGCCTACGCCGAATTCGTGCGCCGCAACGACTACGAGGCAGGCGTCGAACTCGTCGCCGGTGCCGCCAACGTCGTCATGACCCGCACCTTCTCCAAGGTCTATGGCCTGGGCGGCGCGCGCATCGGCTGGATCTATGCGCCGCAACATGTCGTCGACGTGCTGGAACGCGTGCGCGATCCGTTCAATGTCAGCGCCATGGCGATCGAGGCGGGTGTCGCTGCCATGCTCGACCGCGCGCATGTGGAGCGCTCCGCGGGCCACAACGAGGAGTGGCGCAACTGGACGAGTGAGAAACTGCGCAAGCTTGGGCTGAGGGTCACGCCCAGCGTCGGCAACTTCATCCTCATCCATTTCCCGGAAGAGGCCCGACATTCGGCGGCCGCAGCCGACGAGTATCTGAGCGCGCGCGGCTATCTGCTGCGCCGTGTCGCCGCCTACGACTTTCCCAACGCGCTGCGCATGTCGATCGGCACGGAGGAAGCCAATCGCGGCGTTGTCGCCGCCCTCTCCGAATTCCTGAAAGACTGAACCCATGCCCGACCCCATGTTCGACCGGATCGCGCTGATCGGCATCGGCCTCATCGGCTCGTCGCTGGCGCGGAAGATCCGCCAGGAAAACCTCGCTGGCGAGATCGTCATTTCGACCCGGAGCCAAGAAACGCTGGCGCGCGCCGCCGAGCTCGGCCTTGGCGATCGATACCTATCTGACCCCGCCGAAGCGGTCGTTGACGCCGACCTCGTCATCGTCTCGGTGCCGGTCGGCTCTTCCGGCGCTGTCGCCGAACGCATCGCATCGTCGCTGAAGGCGGGCGCCATCGTCACCGATGTCGGCTCGACCAAGGCGTCGGTAATCGCGCAGATGCAGCCGCGCATGCCGGAACACGTGCATTTCATTCCCGGTCACCCGCTCGCGGGCACGGAAAAGTCCGGCCCCGATGCCGGCTTCGCCGAACTTTTCGAAAACCGCTGGTGCATCCTGACGCCTCTGGAAGGCACCGATGAAGCTGCGGTCGAACGTCTCGCCGCTTTCTGGCGCGGCTGCGGCTCCAACATCGACTCGATGGACCCGCAGCACCACGACATGGTGCTGGCGATGGTGTCGCACCTGCCACATATCATCGCCTACAACATCGTCGGCACCGCCGACGATCTGGAAACGGTGACCAAGTCGGAGGTCATCAAATATTCGGCCTCCGGCTTCCGCGACTTCACGCGACTGGCGGCATCCGACCCGACCATGTGGCGCGACGTGTGCCTGCACAACAAGGACGCGATCCTCGAGATGCTGTCGCGTTTCTCCGAGGATCTCGCCTCGCTGCAGCGCGCGATCCGCTGGGGCGACGGCGACAGGCTCTTCGAGATGTTCACGCGCACGCGCGCCGTGCGCCGCTCGATCATCGAGGCCGGGCAGGAAATCGACGCGCCAGACTTCGGCCGCTTCGTCGCCTCCCATCCGGAGAAGCGCTGAACTTCAGAGCGGCGGTATCGAGCCCAGCGACAGGAAGCCCAGACGTACTTCGCCGCCGTCGATACGCAGCGGCAATGTGGGCGTGTCTCCCATCGCCGACAGGCCCGTCATGGCGAGCTCGATTTCGCTACGGGATTCGGGCATCAGCTCGGCCAGGATGCTTGCCAGCGCCTGCGGCTCGCGCACCGTGACGGCCAATTCGGCGTCGACAAGACCCGCCTCGTCGATCGCCACCGGCCCGGTGATCGTCACACCGGCACCTTCGGCCGTCGAGATCGTCACGTTGCGGATCGTGCCCGAGCGGCCCCGCAGGCTGCGCCGGTCCTCGATCGGTTCCGCCCATCCGGCCAGGGAGACGTCCACCAGCCCGTCGAGCGGCGGTAGCGTGGTTGCGCCGACCAGTTCGGCATCGAGCAGCAAAGAGGAAAAACGGGCGGCCAGATCGAGGTCTGCGCCGGCCGGCCGCATGTGGAGCTGGAAGGTCCCGGCCTGCCCGAGGAGCGGCGACGCATCGCCCGGCTCGTCCAGCCTCACCACCAGATCGCGGGTTTCGATCGAAACCCGCTCTGGCAGCGGCGAAGCAAGCCGCACGCTTGCCTGCAGGCTCGCCCAGGTCAGATCGAGCGCGTTGAGACCCGGCACCTGCAGTGTCGCCGGCCCGTCGAGTTCGCCTATGATGTGCTTCGGCGCATAGATTTGTGCGGCCGAGCGGAACTGCCGTGCCCGGAAGCCGATGCCGTTTCGTCCGTCCTCGAACATCACCGACCGGCAGAACACGCCTATGCGGAACGGATAGCCTCGCGCCTCGGCGTTTTCGCAGCTCGCGCGGCGCCCATCTCGGTTAACTCCAGCCACGGTCGCGTTGACCTCGTCGACCAGACGCCCCGACGCATAGTGCCAGCCGAACGAATAGAGCACGACCGCCAGCACGATCGCCAGCGCGAACCAGAAGAACCGCCTGCTGTAGTTGGGTCGCCCCGCACCGCTTGACGCCATGCCCTTGCTCTCGCTACCCCTCGCCCCGGAACTGTCCGATGCATTCAGTGTGGTTAGGCGATATGGGCGATTTTTGGGTGTTTGGCTATGGCTCGCTGATGTGGCGGCCGGGTTTTGCCCATACCGAAACGCACAGGGCGCGCCTCATGGGCTATCGCCGTGCGCTATGCGTACGCTCGCATGTCCATCGCGGAACGCCGGATCGGCCGGGCCTTGTGCTGGGCCTGGATCGCGGCGGCTCCTGCCTCGGCCTCGCCTTTCGCGTCCCGGACGATCTCTCCGGCGAGGTGATGGCCTATCTGCGCGAGCGCGAACTCGTCACCAACGTCTACCTGGAAAAAAGGCTCCCTATCCGGCTCGATAGCGGCGACACGGTAGAAGCGGTGACATACGTCGTCGACCGTCATCACCTGCAATATGCAGCGCGCGTCGATGTCGATGAAGCAGCGCGAACCGTCAGCGGCTCGGTCGGCCAGTCCGGTCCGAACGACGAATATGTGCTCAACACGATCGGCCACCTCCGGGCGCTTGGCATACACGACCACTGGCTGGAGCGGGTCGCCGAGCGCCTCAGTCCCTCGCAGCCGGCGGTTCCACCCCGAGTTCCCTGAGCCGCCTTACGGCCGTGGGCGGCATCTGCGGTGGGTTGGCCGAACGCGCGGCCTCGACCAGCAGTTCATCGCAGGCAGCCTCGGTTTCTGAAACCAGTCGCTCCATGAACGCTTCCTTTCCCAGCCCCGGCTCGATCGGAGGCAGGAAGCGGGCATGGATGACGCCCGGAAACCGCAGGAACTTGCGGCGCGGCCAGTAGAGACCCGCGACATGCGCAACAGGCACCACGGGAACACCCAGCGCCGAGTAGATTTCGACGATGCCCCATTTGTAGGCCGGCTCATCGCCCGGCGCGCGGCGCGTGCCTTCGGGATAGATGATGAGCTGCCGGTTCTCGGCCATGCGCTCGCGCGCGATCACCAGCGCCTGTTTCAGCGCCTTGGAGCGGCTGCCGCGGTTGATCGGGATCATCCGCATCTTGGCGACGTACCAGCCGAACATCGGGATCCACATCAGCTCCCGCTTGAGGATGTAGACCGGGTCGCGCAGGTAGGGAAAAAACGAGATCGTGTCCCAGAAGGACTGGTGCTTGGGCGCCAGGATGAACGGCCCTTCCGGCAGGTTTTCCATGCCTTCTATCCGGCTTTCGGTGCCGGCGATCCATTCCTGCAGCTTGAGGCTCGACCGCGCCCAGAATTTCGGCACGAACCAGGCGAGATGGCGCGGCGCGATGAAATAGAACGGTGTCCAGAAGATCATCTGGACGATAAGGCTGACATAGAAGGCGACATTGAACGCCAGCGACCTGACGACGAGCATGGGGACCGGCCTGAGGGGTTGTCGTGCGGAGGTCTGGTTACACCAAGCAGCCGCAAAGGGGAATGCGTCGCGGCCCGAGCGGGTCCTATTGGACCATTTCGGCGGAAGCAGGCGCCGTCACCTCCACCATGCCGGCCTGCTGCGAGCCCAGACGCGGGAACGCCCCGCGCACCACTGCCGCGAGATATTTTGCGTACTCGGTCAACAGCACCCGCAGCGCATCACGGTTGGTCACCCACTCTCCGCCGTCGAGGCGGGTGTTGACGACCGGATAGGGCAGCAGGTCGGTGTCGCCGATCAAACGCTTCAGTTCGAGCAGGCTGCGCGGCATGTGATAATTGTTGGTGACCACGATGACGCTGCCATAGGCATGACTGGTCACCCATTTGGCGCTCTCTTCCGCGTTGCCGATCGTATCGAGCGCCGCGCGATCGATGTCGACGCAGCAAGCGAAGAGATCCGGGTCTCCACCCGTCGCCTGTTGCAGGTCGACCACGCGCGCCGAGGGGTTCACGCCGCTGATGAGCAGCCGCTGTCCTTTGCCCGAGCGAAGCAGGTCGAATGCCGCGTCGAGACGCTTCTCACCGCCGGTCAGGACGATGATGGCGTCGGCATCGCGCGGCTCGGCAGGTGTGGCAAGTCGGGCCACATGCGTGGAAAAGGCCGCAAACCCGCCGAGAAACGCAAGACAGCCGCACAGAAGCACGACTGCCGAGACGGCAAGCGCGCGCAGCCAGCGCCTCTGTGGCGCAACTGTCCTTACGGGCCCCTTCATAGTGCCATGGTTAACTGCGAATTGCGGCAATGAATAGCCGCTTCTGAAAGAGTTTCAGCAGCTTTCAACCGTCATGATGACGGGCATCGATGTCTCCCAGATAGGAAACCACCGTCAGGTGCGATGTGGCTGCAGTCAGCGCGCCCACGGCGATAACCACCAGGGCCACACCTGCATAACCCGCTGTACCGATTGCAAAATTGCCGAAAAGCGCCGTGGCCTGATCGGCTTCAGGCGTCGCCATATTGCGCGAAGACCACCACGAGAAGGCGACGAAGACGATGATCGCGGCCAATCCGCCCGCCGCAGCCCCCTTCATGCCGGTGAGCAGGAAATGGCGGCGGAACTCGCCGGCGATGAATCGCGCCTCGGCCCCGACGAAATGCAGCACCTCGATGATGTGGCCATTGCCGGCCATCGCACCGCGCGTGGCGAAGACGACGGAAAGCACGGTAGCCGCAAGCATCAGTGCCAGCACCGAAATGCCGATTGTCACGGTCGTGCGCGCCATGGCGACCAGTCGGTCGACCCAGGTACGGTGATCGTCGAGCGACGCTTGAGGCACTTCAGCGCTGAGCGCTGTACGCATCGAGGCGAAATCCGGCGGCGACGCCGGATCGATCGTCACGATGACGAGACGCGGCACGGGCAGTTCGTCGATGTCGAGGCCCGAGCCGAGCCACGGTTCGAGCAGCCGGATCGTCGCCTCCGCACCGACGATCGAGGCCGAGCGTACGCCTGCGAAGCCCGACACGATGCGCTGCGCGGCGGCAAGGCCCGCCTCCATGTCGAAGTCTTCAGCCGGCTTGATCTGGATCGTCGCCTCGCGGGCGATCTGGGTTTGCCATGTCGCCGCTGTATCGCGCACGAGCGTCACCGCGCCCAGCGTAAGGCAGGACAGGAAGGTCATGATGGCGATGACGAGGATCAGCGCGCTGCCCGCGACGTTCTGCGGTGGCACGATAGGCGCGGACTTGCGCGGCGTGCGCTCCGGGCGTGCCGGGGCCGCTTCCTCGTGCTCGGCCTCTTCTGCTGGATCCCGGTCAATCATGGATTTCCAGCCGCCCGTCTGCGAGGATCATGCGCCGTGCGTCGACCTGCTCCATCAGGCCGAGATCGTGGGTGGCGATGACCACCGCCGTTCCCAGCCGGTTCAGTTCGATGAAGAGGCGCAGAAGCCGGCGCGCCAGCGGCGGATCGACATTGCCCGTCGGTTCGTCCGCCAGCAGGATTTCCGGCTGCTCGATGAGCGCGCGTGCGATTGCCGCGCGCTGCTTTTCGCCGCCCGACAGCACGGGCGGCAGCACATGCATGCGCTCGCCCAGACCCACCCATTTCAGAAGCTCGATCACGTCCGACCGATACGTGGCCTCCTCGCGCCCGCGCACTCGCAGCGGCAGCGCCACGTTTTCGTAGGTGGTCATGTGGTCGAGCAGGCGGAAGTCCTGGAACACGACGCCGATGCGACGCCGAAGCATCGGCAGTTCGCGACGTGTGATGCGCGCGCGATCCTTGTTGAAGACCGTGATGAGCCCGCGCGTCGGCTTGAGCGACAGGAACAGCAGGCGCAGCAGCGTGGTCTTGCCGGCACCCGACGGGCCGCTCAGAAACTGGAACGAGCGTTCAGGCAGATCGAATGAGATGTCGCGGAGGATCTCCGGTCCCATGCCATAGCGAAGGCCGACATTCTCGAATCGGATCACCGGAAGTCCTTACGTCTTGCGATTGGCCGGTTGCGTTTCGGCGGAACGGGGCAAGCCCGAACATCCATCGGCATGGTTAAGGCCGGGTTAAATTCCACGTCTGAAGGGTGTTTCCGCAGCGAAGCATTAACCATTTCGGTCTACTGCCTGCAGGAGCACCGCTAAAGGACGGCCGGCCGCATGAACGAGGACGACAAGGCACGCCCGGTTTCCGGCGAAATCATGACAGGCGAGGCCATACGCAGCGGAACCGTGCGCAAGGCCGATGTCACGGACGCGGAATACGAAACGGTTGACGGTCCGGCAAAGGCCAGTCCGCGCGGCTTCGAGCCTGTCGCGCCGGCAACGGGCATGGATTTTCTCAAGGCCGATATCGCCGCCGAGCAGGATGAACCGCGCGGCAGGCAGGGCGGGCCCCTCTTCTGGTCTTTCGGTCTCACCCTTGTCATCCTCGCCTTCTGGATTTCCGGCGGCCATGCGCTGGTGCGCAACGTCGTGCTTCCCGCCCCTTCCGAGCGGCTGCAGCCGCTGCGTATCGGGGAAGTCAAGAGCCGGATCGAGAACCGCGGCGGCCGCGATGTGCTGTTCATCGACGGACTTGCCGAAAACCATGGCGGCAGCGCCAGCCAGCTGCCGCCGATCGAAATCATGGTCACCGATAACAAAGGCGCGGCGACCCGCTATTTTCTGGGGACAAACGGCGCCGAACTGCAGCCAGGCGACCGCTACTCCTTTTCGAGCCGCCTGGAGGCACCTAGGTACGGCGTGAAATCCGTTTCGGTCAGCTTCCGGGAGGGCAATCGCTGATGCCTGTGGTACGCGGCAAGGAAATCGAAGTCCTGTTCAGCGCCTCGACGATCGCACGACGCAATCTGGAACTGGCCAAGGACATCGCCGAGCGCGACTACGAGGACCTGCTGGTCATCTCGATCCTCAAGGGCTCGTTCATCTTTGCGGCGGACCTGATTCGCGCCATGCACGACACCGGCCTGTCGCCGGAAGTCGAGTTCATCTTCATTTCCAGCTACGGCACCGGAACAACCTCCGGCGAGGTGAAGGTACTGCGCGACATCGACAACGAGGTTGCCGGCCGCGACGTGCTTCTGATCGACGACATTCTCGAATCGGGCAAGACGTTGAAGTTCACGCGCGAGCTTATGATGTCGCGCGGGGCGAAGAGCGTCTCGATCGCCGTGTTGCTCGACAAGCACAGCAAGCGCCAGACCGAGCTGACGGCCGACTTCGTCGGCTTCGACTGCCCCGACTATTTCGTGGTCGGATACGGCATGGACGTCGCGCACGCCTTTCGCGAGCTGCCGTTTGTCGGCGTGGTCAAGGGAGACGCCTGAGGCATGGCCAGGATACTGATCGTCGAGGATGACGAATCCGTGCGCGCCTTCACCGCACGCGCCATCGCGGCCGGCGGCCATGAGGTCGAGACTGCCGAAGACGGCGATCTCGGGCTCGAATCGATCCGCAGCGCCGATGGCGGCTACGACCTCGTACTCTCCGACATCCGCATGCCGGCAATGGACGGCATCGAGATGGCCAAGCGCGCCGCCAGCGAATTCCCGGGCCTCAGAATCCTGCTGATGACCGGCTATGCCGAGCAACGCGAACGCGCCGCGGACCTTGCCGACATCATCATCGACGTCGTGCCGAAACCGTTCACGCTCAACGAGATCAGGACAAAGGTGCAGAGGGCGCTTCAGTAGCGGCACAGCGGCTTTGGCTTTGGTGCGTCCTTCGAGGCTCGCTTCGCTCGCACCTCAGGATGAGGGATGTGGTTTGATCGAACCCGCTCGCGGTGGGCTCGATAAAGGCCGACAAGACCACCCTCGAACCCACCATCATGCAGGAGCGATGCACTACAGTCCTCATCCTGAGGTGCGAGCGGAGCGAGCCTCGAAGGACGCACAACCTAGTCCAGCAGGCGGAACTCCAGATAGATCGTCCTTTGCAGAAAGGACTGGTTGTCGTCGGAGACGATTGAGATGATTGTCTCGCCGTCCTCGCGCTGCCAGACGTCCAGCGCTTCCATGTTGTCAATTCTGTAGGCGAGATCAGCCTGCATTAGCACCGCGCCGTCGACCAACGCATCGGGCATGAGGCTTGCAGCCTCGATCCGCCGCAGCCGCATCGCCACGCCCTGAGCGATCGAGAAGCGTCGTTCCAGAAGCAGAAGGTCGCCGTCGGGCAGGAATGCCCCGTCGGTAACGTCGAAATCGTCGCTGCGCAGAACCTTGAAGATGCCGCGTTGCGGACCCTCGACAATCGCGGCGAAGATGTTGCCTTCGGTGTCGATGCTGCGTTCTGCAACCACGATGCGGGCACCGGTCAGGCCGCTACCATCAGGTGCGCGCGCGACGGTTTCGAAGCCCTGATTGTAGCGCAGCTCGCGGCGCGGCACGACGAAGTCGATCTCGCGCAGCGGGCTGGCCATCCCATCCGGGCCTATGGCATATTCGACGATGCGCGCATCGCGCTCGAAGGCAACCGTGGCGATGCCGTCATGAACCTCCAGGCCCTCCGCATCCTTGTCTTCCTTCGCGTCAACGGCATTGCCGTTGGCGTCGACCATCGCCTGCAGGCTGAAATCGCTGACACGTACCGGCACATGATCGCCGTCGCGCTCGATGCGCCCGCGGAACCAGTAGCCGTGATCGGCAACGCCGAGAAACGCGCTTCCCGGAGACAGGAATCGCAGACCGGAAAACTGGCCGAAACGGCGATCCTGCGCACTCAGCTCGAGCCCGCCAACGAATTCGAGCCACCCGAAACGTGTCTCAGCGGAACCAAGCGCGAACCGCGTGATCTGGGAACTCTGGAGCTCGACGTGTTCGGGTGCGCCTCCCTGCGCATGGCCCGCTCCGCCTGTCAGAAACAGCAGCACGGCGCCAAGCGCCGCCTGAAAACGCCTCATCGCCCGCGACGGGCGACACGCCGCGCATCGCGCTGGTTCTCTTCGCCAAACAAAGCGGCAAGCTGCTCCGTCATCGCACCAGCCAGCTCCTCGGCATCGACGATGGTCACGGCGCGGCGATAGTAGCGCGTCACATCGTGACCGATGCCGATCGCCAGAAGCTCCACCGGCGAACGCGTCTCGATCAGCTCGATCACGGCGCGCAGATGCCGCTCCAGATAATTGCCCGGATTGACCGACAGCGTGGAATCGTCGACCGGCGCGCCGTCCGAAATCATCATCAGGATCTTGCGCTGCTCGGGCCGCGCGATCAGCCGCTGATGCGCCCACAAAAGCGCCTCGCCGTCGATATTCTCCTTCAGCAAGCCCTCGCGCATCATCAGGCCGAGATTGCGCCGGGCGCGCCGCCAGGGCGCGTCCGCCGACTTGTAGATGATATGACGCAGGTCGTTGAGCCGACCCGGATTGGCGGGCTTACCTTCCTTGAGCCACTTCTCGCGCGACTGTCCGCCCTTCCAGGCGCGGGTGGTGAAGCCGAGGATTTCCACCGAAACGCCGCAGCGCTCCAGAGTGCGCGCCAAAATATCGGCGCAAGTGGCGGCGACGGTGATCGGGCGACCGCGCATGGAGCCCGAATTGTCGAGCACCAGCGTGACCACCGTGTCGCGGAACTGGGTGTCGCGCTCCCACTTGAATGAGAGCGGCTGCATCGGGTCGATAACGACACGCATCAGACGCGCAGTATCAAGGACACCCTCTTCCAGATCGAAGTCCCAGGAGCGGTTCTGCTGCGCCATCAGGCGGCGCTGGAGGCGGTTCGCAAGCCGGCCGACCACACCCTGCAGATTGGCGAGCTGCTTGTCGAGGAAGGCGCGCAGGCGCTCCAGCTCCTCTTCGTCGCAAAGCTCCTCGGCCCCGACCGTCTCGTCGAACGCGCCGGTGAAGATCTTGTAGTCGATTTCCTTGGGCAGGTTCGCGAATGGGTTGTCCTGGCGCTTGGCTTCGCCCGGCGTCTCGGCGTCGAGGTCCTCGTCGTCGGAAAGTTCGTCGGCGCTGGCTTCCGAGGATTCCGTTTCGCCGGTCTCCTCGTCTTCGCTGGCGCTGTCGCTTTCCTCGGCCTGCGACTGCTCGGAGCCGGAATCGTCCTCGCCGCCCTGCTCGCTGCTTTCCTCGCCCTGCGGCTCGTTTTCTTCGTCTTCCGATTCCTGGCTCTGCTCGTCCTCGCCCAGCTCCTCGGCCATTTCCATCGAGGCGAGCATCTCGCGCACGACGCGGGCGAAGGCCTGCTGGTCGTCCAGCTTGTCGGCGAGCCCGGCAATGTCGCCGCCGGCCTTGTCGTCGATCCACTTGCGCCAGAGATCGACGACGCGCTGGCCGCTGCGCGGCGCTTCACGCCCAGTCAGCTTCTCGCGCACCATCAACGCGATGGCTTCCTCCAGCGGCGCGTCGGCCTGGTCGGCAACGTCCGCGAGGTTCGCCTTGGCGTATTTATCTTCCAGCATCGAGCCGATATTGTCGGCCACGCCCTGCATCGCCCGGCTGCCGATCGCCTCGACCCGTGCCTGCTCGACGGCATCGAAGATGGCGCGCGCCTGCTTGCCCTCGGGCGCAAGGCGCGTATGGACGCGGGGATCGTGACAGGCGCGGCGCAGCGCCATCGAATCGCCTAGCCCACGCGTGACTGCAACGTCGGCGGCCGAGGCCTTCTTGGGCAGGTCGGGCAGACGTGCGCGCGAACCGGCGAGCGCAGGCTTCTCCTTCGCGAACGCGACTTCGAGCTCACCGTCGCCGGCAAGCGCGCGCATGCAGACCGACACCGCACGCTTGAAGGCGTCGGTGTCGCCGCCCTTGCCGGGCTTGTTGCGCGTATTGTCGCCGGGGCCCGCCAACGGCTACCCCAGCACCACGTTTGCAGCGCTTTCCGGCAGTTCCTCGCCGAAGGCGCGCTGGTAGAACTCGGCCACGACGGCGCGCTCCAGCTCGTCGCACTTGTTGAGGAAGGTGAGACGGAAGGCGAAGCCGACATCGTTGAAGATTTCGGCGTTCTCGGACCACATGATGACGGTACGCGGGCTCATCACCGTCGAAAGGTCGCCATTGATGAAGGCGGAACGCGTCATGTCCGCGACCCGCACCATCTTGTTGACGATGTCGCGCCCTTTCTCGGTGCGGAAGTGCTTGGCCTTCGCCAGGACGATCTCGACCTCGTTGTCATGCGGCAGGTAGTTCAGCGTGGTGACGATGGACCAGCGGTCCATCTGCGCCTGGTTGATCTGCTGGGTACCGTGATAGAGGCCGGTCGTGTCGCCGAGGCCGACCGTATTGGCGGTGGCGAACAGGCGGAATGCCGGGTGAGGACGAATGACGCGGCTCTGGTCGAGCAGCGTCAGCCGGCCGGAGGATTCAAGCACGCGCTGGATGACGAACATCACGTCGGGCCGGCCGGCGTCATATTCGTCGAAGACCAGCGCGACGTTGTGCTGATAGGCCCAAGGCAGGATGCCGTCCCGGAACTCGGTAACCTGCATGCCTTCCTTGACGACGATTGCGTCCTTGCCGACGAGGTCGATACGGCTGACGTGGCTGTCGAGGTTGATGCGCACGCAGGGCCAGTTCAACCGCGCCGCGACCTGCTCGATATGGGTCGACTTGCCTGTGCCGTGATAGCCGGAGACCATCACGCGGCGGTTGTAGGCAAAGCCCGAGAGGATGGCGAGCGTGGTCTGACGGTCGAACAGATAGTCCGGATCAACGTCCGGCACATGTTCGTTGGCGTCCGAATAGGCCGGCACCACCATCGAGGACTCGAAACCGAAAGTGTCCTTCACCGAGACGGTGGTGTCGGGAAGGTTTGCGATGTCGCGATCGTGCTTGTTCATCATGCCTCCACACGCGGAAGCAACGCTGCCGCCAGTGTTCCTGTCATCTTCGGGGGCCGTCTTTAGCAGACCGCGTCGCTAACACAAACCTGCTTGTTTGAGCACGCGGTAAGCTTGCAGAACATCGCGAAACCGGTCTTCCGAACCCCTATCGCCGCCATTCGCATCCGGATGGTGGCGCTTCACGAGTTCCTTATAACGCGACTTTATGGCCGCGCCAGTCGCGCTGGCCTCAAGTCCAAGCGTTTCCAGCGCCTTGGCCTCAAGAGACTTGAGCTTGCGCGTCCGCGGACGCTCCGGATCCCGCTCGCCACCAAACATGCCGAACGGATCGCGCACGCGATTGTAATAGCCCGCGGCACCCGAGCGCTTCTGCGCATAGTCGGGGGTAGAGCGCGAATGGCCGTTGACGCCCAGCTTCCACGTTGGCCGGTGGCCGGTCATCGCTTCCTTCTGGTAGCGGGCAACCTCGCTGTCGGCCAGCCCCGAGAAGTAGTTGAAACCCTTGTTGTATTCGCGCACGTGGTTGAAGCAGAACTGGAAATATTCGCCCTCGCGCATGCGGCCCACGGGCGCGCGATGGGTTCCAGCCTCCTCGCAGCCATCCCACTGACAGATCGGCGCGCGCGACTTCAGCTCCGCCTGCGGATCGCGGCGGACCTTAATCTTCTCGAAATATTTCGAATAGGGTTTCATGCGTTCCCGAGCCGAAGCAGCCAGACGATTATGGTCTCTTCGCAGTGCGATACAAGAATTGACATTTGCGGGATGATCCCCCAACCGCATGAATCGAAACGATACCTAGGGGCGTGAGACCGTCCTCATATGGTGAAGGAAACCGACCTTGTCCATCCAGTCCACGATCGAAGCGAAGCTTGCCGCGGCGTTTTCACCGGAACGCCTCGCCGTCATCAACGAGAGCCATCTGCACGCTGGACATCACCATACGGAGTCCGGCCACCACGAGACGTTCGATGGCACGGGTGAAACCCATTTCCGTGTCCGTATCGTGGCAGAGGCCTTCGCAAAGATGAGCAGGATAGAGCGTCACCGCGCAGTCAACGCGCTCCTGGCCGACGAACTGGCGGCAAGCGTCCATGCACTGGCGATCGAGCCGGCTGCGCCGGGCGAAAAGACGCGGTGGTGAGCGCTATCTGCCTGCCATGAGGCGCTCTTGTCATGCCCCTTCCGCAGGCCTGATCCTTATGCGCGTGATGCGGTTCTTGTCGCGTTTCATCACGATGAAGCGCTTGCCGTGGAAGGTGAAGGCCTGCTTCTCTTCCGGGATCGACTGCGTTTCGTGAATGACGAGGCCGGCAATCGTCGTCGCTTCCTCGTCGGGTAGGTTCCAGTCGAGTGCGCGGTTGAGATCGCGGATCGGCACGGAACCCTCGACGACCACCGAGCCGTCGGCTTCCTGCTTCACGCCCTGCATCTCGACATCGTGCTCGTCGGCGATTTCACCGACAATCTCCTCGATGATGTCTTCGAGCGTCACCAGCCCTTCGACCTCGCCATACTCGTCGACGACGATCGCGAAGTGCGACTTGCGGCGCAGGAACGCGTTGAGCTGATCCTGCAGGGACGTCGTGTCGGGCACGAACCAGGGCTTCGACGCCACCTTCATGATGTCGATCTTGGCAAAGTCGTTGCCGACTTCATTGAGCGCACGCAACAGATCCTTGGCGTGAATCACGCCGACGATGTTTTCCGTCGTACCCTTCCACAGCGGCATGCGCGTATGGGGGCTCTGCAGGATCTCGCGGACCAGCGTTTCGGGTGGATCATCCGCATTGACCATGCGCATGTTGGTGCGGTGGATCATGATGTCGGAGACTTCGAGCTCGTGCAGGTCGAGCAGTCCGCCCATACGGTCCCGGTCCTGCTTGACGACGGAACCCTCGCGGTGAAGCACGGCGACGGTTCCGCGCAGTTCCTCGTGGGCGGAGAGCATGGAATCGTCTCGCGCAAGGCTGACGCCGAACAGCGAGAGCAGGTGACGCACGATCCAGTTTGCCCCGGTCGAAAGCCCGCCGAACAGCAAGACCACCAATCGGGCAAACGGCGAGACGAACAGCGCGAACTGCTCGGGCTTCGCCAGCGCCCAGGACTTCGGCAATATCTCCGAGAAGATCACCAGCGTGACCGTCATCGCAATCGTCGCGTAGATGACGCCGCTCTGGCCGAAGATCGAAAGAAGCAGGCTGGTCGCCAGCGCCGAGGCGAGAATGTTGACCAGATTGTTGCCGATCAGCAGCGCGCCCACCAGTCGGTCGCGACGCTCGATCAGCCGTTCGACCACCGTGGCGCGCTTGTCGCCGCTGTTTGCAAGCGAATGCAGGCGCGCGCGCGACACTGCCGTCACGCCCGTCTCGGTGCCGGAAAACAGGAACGACAGGGCGATCAGCACCGCGATCGCCGCGAGCGTGAGCCACATCTCCAGGTTCATGAGGGCAGGTTCTCCTTGAGGAACGACAGCACTTCCGAGGCCGGCACATCCCTTGCGACGAATGAGCGGCCGATTCCGCGCGTGAGGATGAAGGTCAATGCACCCCGCGACACCTTTTTGTCCTGGGCAATATAGTCAAGCATACGCTCCGGTCCCGGCAAGTCCCCGGAAATCTCGGCAACCGAGACCGGCAGGCCAACCGCCGACAGATGTGCCTCGACTCGGCCCGCATCGTCCGGGCTCGCCAGATTCAGCCGGCTTGAGAAGCGATGCGCCAGAGCCATGCCGATGGCAACGCCTTCGCCGTGAACCAGACGCGCGCTATCGTAGCCGGTCGCAGCCTCCAGCGCATGGCCGAAGGTGTGGCCGAGGTTCAGCAGTGCCCGATCGCCCGTCTCCAGCTCGTCGCGCGCGACCACGTCTGCCTTGGCCTGGCAGGAGACCGCGATCGCTTCCACGCGCGCCGGGCCGCCGGCGAAGATGTCCCGCCAATTGGCCTCCAGCCAGGTGAAGAAGTCCGGACGATCGATGAGCCCGTATTTGACGACCTCGGCATAGCCGGCGCGAAATTCACGCGCAGGCAGCGTGTCGAGCACGTCGGTATCGGCGATGACGAGCGCCGGCTGCTGGAAAACACCGACGAGGTTCTTGCCGTGCGCCGTATTGATACCGGTCTTGCCGCCGACGGAGGAATCCACCTGCGCCAGAAGCGAGGTCGGCACCTGCACGAAGGCCATGCCTCGGCGCACGATACCTGCGACGAAACCGGCAAGATCGCCGACGACACCGCCACCAAGCGCGATCACCACGTCGCCACGTTCGAGCCGGGCCGCCAGAACCTCGTCGACAACCTGCTGGAGCACCGCGAAGCTCTTGCTGCGCTCCCCCGGCGCGATGACAATATCCGTCGTGGCAATGCCGGCAGCTTCCAGGCTTTGCTTGAGGGCGGCAGAATGCCGGGCGGCGACATTCTCGTCGGTGACGATGGCTGCGCGCGCACCCTTGAGGCGTCGCGCAAGCGCGGTGCCCGCAGACGCCAGCAACCCGCCGCCGATGAGAATATCGTAGCCGCGGCTGCCGAGCTCGACGTGAACGTTACGGACTCCGCCTGTATCGGTGGTCATGATGTGGCTCTCGTTTCGTCACTCATGGCGAGCCGCTCCAGATGGTGGCCGAGCGCCTGAAGAGCCTCATCGGTTATCAATTCACGCTTGGCGTCGCGAGTCTCCACCATGACATCGGCAAGCGCATAGACCGGATAGCGATCCGCCATCAGCTTGGCCATGATCCCGCGCGGATCAGCATTCTTCAGAAGCGGCCGGTTCTGCTTCTTCGCAACGCGCTCCATCAGCAGGTCGAGATCGGCCTTGAGCCATATCGAGATGCCATGCTCTGCGATCGCCTCGCGCGTCTGCGCATTCATGAAGGCGCCGCCTCCTGTCGAGACGACGCGCGGTCCTTCGCGCAGCAGCCGCTCGATGACACGCTGCTCGAGCGCGCGAAATTCGGGTTCCCCGTACCGCTCGAAAAGCTCCGGCACCGTCATGCGCGAGACGGTTTCGATCTCGTGATCGCTGTCGACGAAGGGAAGCTGCAGCGCCTGTGCCACCTTGCGCCCGATCGCGGTCTTGCCGGCCCCCATCAGCCCGACAAACACGACGACACGGTCACCGAGACGATCGCGGATGGTCGAGGCAGGATGCGGTACGGCGGTTGTCACGACGCCCCCCGCCGACTGGAGAGGACCTCACACGCCGCCGGCACCGCATGGCAATGCCTGCGGCGGCGCAAGCTCGAAATGTCGCGACACATCGGGTCCGCCATCGCCTCCGTCCTTCGAGGCCGGTATCGACATGAAAAGCCGTACCGCGTCAAGCATCGCAGCCAGTTCGCGTCGTTTCTCGTCCTTGAAATGGCCGTGCACCCGTCCCATAACGGGACCGGTTCAACGGGCAAAAAAGTTCAAGGGCGATGCATGCCGACTCTGTTCCGACTCCTGACCACTCTGGCGATCCTGGCCGGGCTGGTTTACGGCAGCATGTATGCGCTCGTGCTCTATGTTGAGCCGAACAAGGGAGAGATGACGGTACGCATCCCGCCGGAACGCCTCAATCCGCAGCGGTAGAGGGCGTCTAGCCCGCGAAGACCATCGCGGCAATCGCGGCGACCAGCAGCGCCGAGGCTAACGCAGCCAGGAGCCTTTGGTGGAGACCGCCGGCAGGCCGACGGCTGCGCCGGAGCAGCGGATCCGCAGCCCGATGGTCACCCATCGCAAGCCGGGCACCTTCGTGCACCGCGTTCATCTGCGAAATCATCGTCGTCTCCATGACAAGCCGGGATCGCAGATGAACGTGCGAGTGCCGCCACGGTTCCGCTGAAAAGTTAACGTGTGCCATGGAACCAGGAACGGCACCGCGCGTTAATTGCCGGCGACCGGTCGCCTGCACCCCCAATCGCCCCCTCCGAGTGGGCGGCCGGTCGCCAACCAAGGCAACACCCTGACATTTGCGACAAGCCGGTCCTGCGACCGGCTTGTTTTTTATCGTCTTGTGAAGGGTGGAGTCAGTCGGCTTCGAAATTCGCAGCCGGCACTTCGAGGCGATAGTCGAGACGGTCTTTCTCAAGGTGGAATTCCGCCTTGCCGTCGAGTGACAGCGGAACGACGCGCTCCAGCGCAACGCTGCCGAAGCGCTTCTCGTCCTGCATCTCGACCGCGTTGGTGCGTTCGCTCCAGACCAGCACCAGAGTGGGGGCGCCGCCGCCGGCTCCGTTGAGGGAGCTCGTCAGACGGGCATGGCCGTTGGGGCGCGCCAGCGCGCCATGGCTCATGGAATTGACCACGAGTTCGTGCAGGGCGAGACCGATGTGGAGGGCGGCGTTGGGATTGAGGTAAACGTCGACGCCCTCAAGGCTGACGCTGTCGTCCACCTCGCCTCGGTAGCGTGCAACCTGACCCTCCACCAGTTCGCTCAGCATGGCGCCACGCCAGTTGGACGACGTCACCAGATCCTGGGATGAAGCGAGCGATTGCAGGCGGCCACGGAACCTGTCGAGAAACGTGTCGATACTGCTCGAATAACGCCCCGTCTGCGTCGCGATGCTCTGGATGATGGCTAGCAGGTTCTTGGAACGATGGCTGACCTCGCGCAGCAAGGTGCGCAGAGTTTGCTCGCGCCGCTTGCGTTCGGTGATCTCGACGATCGTCGTTACCACGCCCGCGATTGCGCCATCGTCATCGGTGTCGGCATCGATCCACATGTCGTACCAGCGCCCGCCATCATCAACGCCGGAACGAAACTCCAGCATTTCAGGCGCGCCGGAAGCCAATACGGCACGTTTGCGCTCCACGATCCTCTCGATCGCAGCCGCAGGCATGAACTGATTGTCGACTTTGCCGGCAATATCGTCGGCCGACCACTCGGCAGGGACGTTCTGCCCCCATTGCACGCGCAAGTCGGGTGTCTGGTAGATGACGATGATGCCGGTGTTGCGCAACGCGCGCAACATTCCCCGCCTCATTTCCACTTCGTCCCCCCGACTTTCGTCGAACACATCATACAACCCATAGAATTATGCCGCCCTGCGCCTTCGATGCAAAACGCAAATTTCACTATGCAACGAAACTTGTGGCTTTCAGTTCCACACGAACGCCGCCGGACGCCGCAGAGTCGACGACCTGCAGCATCCGGCGGGTGGCGAAGTGCGAAGCTGAGGGGTCTGCGAACTCCGCCCCTTCCATGCATCCCCGCGTGCGGAAATGCATTGAAGCGGGGATCATCCTTTAACCTGCCCGGCGCATCAGCCCCGCAACGAGCGAGATAACCAGGAAGGCGAGAAAGATGAAGAACAGTATCTGCGCAATACCTGCAGACGCACCCGCGATACCACCAAAGCCGAGCGCACCTGCAATGATTGCGACGACGAGAAACACGAGAGCCCAGTAAAGCATGGTATATCTCCTTGAACCTGTAATCTTGAAACGCTGTTTTCTGCTTTTGGTTCCGTGCGCTTGACGCAAACCACACCGGCGCAACGAGGCCAAAGAGAAGGCCGCCAAACGGGCGACCCTCTTTGTCAGGCAACGGCAGAATGATTGCCGTCAGGCTGCGGCTTTTGCCTGCCGGTCGAAGAACAGGGCCTGGCTGATGAGCGCCTTGACCATGTCCGGATTGAACGGCTTGGTGACAAGGAACGCAGGCTCCGGACGCTCGCCGGTAAGCAGGCGCTCGGGGAAGGCCGTGATAAAGATCACCGGAACCGGGGTACCGGCGAGGATTTCGTTTACGGCATCGATGCCGGACGAGCCATCTGCGAGCTGGATGTCGGCAAGAACCATCTTGGGCCTCTTGCTTGCAAACATCGCGACGGCTTCCTTGTGCGTGCGGGCGGTCCCGACGACCCGGTGTCCAAGGCTTTCAACCATCTCCTCGATGTCCATCGCGATAAGCGGTTCATCCTCGATGATGAGAACGTCGGTCGCCACCTGACGCGAAATTTCGTCGCTCGCTTCGGCGATCAGTTCAGCGAAGCGGTCTTCCTCCACGTCGAGGATTTCAGCAGCCTCAGCCTCCGAAAAGCCTTCGACCGCCACAAGCAGGAACGCCTGACGCGGCATGGGTGCAAGGGCAGACAGATTTGCTGCCGCGCGGCTTTCCCAACCAGCAGAATCATCGGCCTCGGGAACGCGGATACTCACTGACGTGAAGAGTGCGGTGAAGACGCGGTAAAGCGAAATCCTGTCGCTGGACAGCTTCGGAAATACGCTGACGTCGGTGATGATCGCTTCAAGCGTGGCTGCAACCAGCGCGTCGCCGCTGTTCTGCGATCCTGTTACGGCACGGGAAAAGCGCCGCAGATAAGGCAAGTGCGGCGCGATCCTTGCGGATAAACTCATGGTATGGCGTCTCCCTCAGTGACGTTTGGATGAAAGCCGGCAGGCTGTCAGAAAGTCAAAAACGCGGGACATTCAAAAAAGTTCCCGCAATTGCGGAACGATATCGAACATCGCACGTTGAAGCCCACCATATGAGGGTCCGCAGGCGATGCGGACAATAACGGACCTGAGGTTGAATGATTCGACAGACCGGGGGCTAGAGACATAAGCATGAAGCCAAATATAGCGGCCGCAACGGGTGGCCAGAACAAGGCGGGGCGCCGCTCGGAAACGCTGGGGCCGAATTCTGAAATCGGCCGCAAACTCAAGCAATATTATGACGATCTCGTTTCCGATGAGGTGCCTGACAGGTTTGCCAACCTGCTCAAGCAGCTTGAGGAGAGCGAGAAATCCGGTGCCACGCCAGCCGGCGAGGGACAATGACCATGGCCGACGACGCATCGACCTTCAAGCAAGATTTGCTGGGCGCCATACCCAGCCTGCGTGCGTTCGCCATGTCTCTGGCCCAAAATGCCGACAAGGCTGATGACCTCGTACAGGAAACGCTGGTCAAGGCCTGGGACAAGCAGGCGTCCTTTCAGCCGGGTACAAATCTGAAGGCGTGGGTTTTCACCATCCTGCGCAACGAATTCTATTCCCAGATGCGCAAGCGCGGTCGCGAGGTTCAGGACAGCGACGGCGTCATCACAGCGCGGCTGGCGGTGCATCCCGCCCAGCAGGGGTCGATGGATCTCGAAGATTTCCGCACGGCGCTGGAGACGCTTCCCGAGGACCAGCGTGAAGCGATCATCCTGATCGGCGCGTCGGGATTCTCCTACGAAGAGGCCGCCGAAATTTGCGACTGCGCGGTCGGCACCATCAAGAGCCGGGTCAGCCGGGCTCGCAGCCGGCTCCAGGAAATCCTCAACGTGAGCGGCGAGGCCGATTTCGGCCCCGATGCGATTTCCGCTCAGGTTATGGGATCAAACGCTGCCTGACTCACCGCGCCTGCGCTCGATCGCACGACCGAGCGCGGCGATGAGATCCGGCCCCCCGTAGGGTTTAGCGACCACCTCGATGTCCGGGCCGGTACCGAACCGTGCCTCGACATCGGTGTGGCCCGTAGCGAAGACAAACGGGATGCCGCGTTCGCTCAACGTACTTGCGAAGTCGGTGGTCGGAACGCCGCCGAGCATGAGGTCAAGCACGGCGACATGGAACGGCTCGCCCTCGAGAGGATTTTCGCCTAGATCCTCGATCTGTCGAACGATCGTCACCGCCGTGGCGCCGTGTTCGCGACATAGCTGCTCAACGTCCATCGCGATGAGGAATTCATCCTCCATGACGAGGACGTGCATGCCGTCCAGCCGAATATCCTGCAAAATTTCAAGTCTCCGTGAGAGGCGATATGTGGCCGATCGCCAGCGTTCTGTCATTTAAAAAAGACACAGCGGCAACCTTGCCCACAGTGGCGCGTTTAATACCCCAAACGTGACGTGGGCAAGGCGGTTGGGGGCTCCATGAAGGAAGAGGTCAAATTGCGCTCCGAGCGCAAATACCCGTGCGAGAAATGCCCTCTGGCTCGGCAAGACGTCTTCCGCAAGCTGAAGCCCAAGGAACTGGATTTCATATCGCGCTTCAAGCGCGGCGAACTGTCCGTCGACAAGGGCGCCACAGTGCTGGCCGAAGGCACTCGTAATCCGCATCTTTATACCGTTCTGATGGGTTGGGGTTTCCGCTACAAGCTGCTGCCTGACGGACGGCGTCAGATCGTCAACTATGTCTTGCCGGGTGATCTCGTGGGCCTGCAGGGCACCCTTATGGACGAAATCCAGCACTCCGTTGAAACGCTGTCGCCGATGACGCTCTGCGTGTTCGAGCGCGGTGAACTGCTGTCGCTCTATCGCGAGCACCCCGAACTCGCCTACGACGTCACATGGATCGCATCACGCGAAGAGTGCATGCTGGACGAGAACCTGCTGAGCGTGGGCAGACGTTCGGCACTGGAGCGCCTAGCTTATCTGATCGCATTCCTGGCCAGCCGCGCCCGCATCGTGGGCATGTTCAACGGCGCTGCCGCCACGCTGCCGATCACCCAGCAGCACTTCGCCGATACGCTCGGCCTTTCGCTCGTCCACACCAATAAGACGGTCCGCAAGCTGATAGATCGAAAGCTCGTCCGGTGGCGCGATGGCGGCTGCGAAGTGCTCGACATCGACCGACTGGCGGAACTGTCGGGGTGGGACCCGTCGGATGACAGCTTGCGACCATTCATCTGACGGGACCCGCCAAGACATCGCTTCACGCTGCGCGGGAACCTGCGCTATTGTCGGACGTTGTTCGACGGCAACATCAAAGGGAGTAACGAAATGGCGACCGCACCAACCGGCAAGGTGACCCGAGGCAACGGTACCAAGGCGAAGCCCGAAGACCTCGAAGCCGAGATCGCGCGGCTGCGGGAAGATGTGGCGCGGCTGAGCGCACAGCTCTCGGCAACCGGTCAGCATTCCTATTCCGCAGCGAAGCGCGCGGCGACCGAGGGAGCCGAGCAGCTACGCGTCAAGGGCGAGGCAGCAATGGAAAACATCCGCACCAACGCCAGCGACCTTGAAAAGCAGGTGTCGGACGCCGTGCGCGAGAAGCCCATAAGCTCGCTCGCGATCGCCGTAGGCATCGGTTATTTCCTGGCACTTCTTTCGCGTCGCTGACACGTGGGAGCGCTGGTATCATTGATCGCATCGATCGTTTCCGGCGAAGCGTCGGAAGCGGTCGCGCGCGCGCGCCGGAAAGCGATCTTATATCTGTTCGCGGGATTGCTGGGGCTTTGCGGCGTCGGCTTTCTGATCGTAGCAGGCTTCATTGCCGCAGCTCAGGAAATCGGCGCGGTGGAAGCGGCCCTGGCCTTCGCGGGTGGATTTATCGTGGTCGCACTGCTGTTGCTGGGAATCAGTTCTCTGACCGCTCGGGCGCGTGAGCGTCGCGTCGCCAAACGTCGCAAGAGCGAGGCCAAAGCCCTCGCTGGCGCTGCTGCTTTTGCCATGCTGCCGACGCTGCTTGCCAGCCGCAAGGCCGGTCTGGCCCTCGTAGTGCCTGCCGTCGCTGCTCTCGCGTGGGCTGTAATGCGCGAAAACACCCCGCCTGGTGACGGCGGAGACAACATCTCCGATTGAGATATTTGCCGGGGCCTCGCGGGAACCTCGACGGCCTCGGCCGCATTGGTGTCGGAGAGTAATTTCTGACACCGGAGTTTCCAGATGACCAAGACCGTGGACAAGAACAAAGCCCGTCAGGGACGCAGTGGCTGGCAGGTTCTGGTGGTGCTTGTCTGCGCTCTTGCGCTCGCCATGCTGGTGTGGTGGGGCGTGGGTATCTTTGGCGGTGCAATCGATCCCGAAGATCCGGTCGGCGGCGCGCCCGCCGAACAGCCCGCGGCAGAAGACACGCAGCCTGCGGGATAGAGCCTATTGCGATCCTGCCGGCACCAGCACCTTCAGCGAACCCGGATGGCTGCGCAGGATCGTCTCCCTTTCCAGGTCGCATAGCTCACCATCCATCGCACACCCGAAACGTTCGTGGCGCGCGAGCACGCGTAGCTTGACCTCCTGGGCCGTCAGCATCTCCACCTGGTCGTTCGTCTTCCAGCGTCCAAGCAGCATGTTCAGCGCGAGCAATATCATGTCGGTGCGCGTGCGCGACCGCGTCACGTAGATGCCAAGCACCCCGGCATCCGGAACGTCGGCATAAGGCAAGTGCCCTTCGCCGAAGACATTGTTGGTGATGCCGATGCCGGCCGTCGCCAGCATTCTTTCCCCGCCGTCATCGAGTGTTAGACCGATCCTCATGCGCGGCGGCCTGAAGAAAGCACCGAAGCCTGCGCGGATGGAAGCCCTTATCTTGCCGAGGCGTGAGCCGAACACTTCCTTCTCGCGCAGACGAATGAGCTTTGCGTGGAGCCCGACCGAAAACTGATGGACAAACGGCTTGCCGTTGGCGCTTGCCACATCGACATCGCGAAACTGTCCGTCGCGAAGCGCGGCGGCCGCAGCCTCCAGTTCGAGCGGAATTCCCAGGCTCCTTGCAAACAGGTTCATTGTACCTGCGGGAAGTATCGCAAGCGCCTTGTCGCTGCCCATGAGCTTGCCGGCAGCGCAAGACACCGTGCCGTCGCCGCCGCCGACCATGACGACATCGCAGTCGCCGGCAAGCGCTTCGTCTAGGGCGTACTCGATCTCTTTGCCCGCAACGACAGCCACCATAACCTGGTGACCTGCCTCGTTCAGCATGGTGCGAAGACCGGCCGTAAAGACGGCGAGATCGAGCGTGCGCAGCGTCCCGCCTTCGCGGTTGAGAATGATCTGGAAGCGCATGGTCTTGCAGGTCTCCAGATTCGAGTCATGGGGAAGAAATGGGTTGTGCCGGAGACAGCACAGCAAGCATCAATGCGCGAGAGAGGCGGATCGTTCCGACCCGATGCGCCGGAACAGAGAGAATTATTGAGTCGGAACCAGATCGCCGGTGGCCACGTTGTCCGGTTGTGAAGGTCACGTCCGGACCTCCCCTGCGAAAGTTTGGTTCCGGACGCGACCGTGCAAAGGAACATGCACAAGGAGAGTTTAACATGATCCGGAACCTTTTGGCGACAACTGCCATCGCAACGCTTATTGCAACCGGCGCTGCCGTGGCGCAGACCACCGCCCCCGCCCCGTCCGCTGATGCCCCGATGGAAGCTGCGCCGCAGCCCCAGGTGAAGCATGCCGAGGGACACCTTGCATCCAACCTGATCGGCGAGACCGTCTATAACGGTACCGGCGAGGACGCCGAGAACATCGGCGAAGTCAAGGATCTGGTCCTCGACAGCGAGGGCAATATCCAGGCGATCGTCGTCGGTGTCGGCGGCTTCCTCGGCATTGGCGAAAAGCAGGTCGCTCTGCAGTATGATCTGGCCGAGTGGACCGAAATGGACGGTGAGGAATACATCGTCGTCGAGACGACCCGCGAGGCTCTCGAGGCTCAGGAAGAGTTCGACCTTGCAGCCTATGAGATGCAGCCGGCTGATGCCGAGGTTGGCAACACCCAGCCCGCCACGGCCGAGGATCTCGCCGCTGCACCGGTGGCAGAAGATGAAGCCGGCATGACCGATGACGCGGCCGCTCCGGCTGATGACATGGCTGCCGCTCCGGCTCCTGCCGAGGACGACATGGCTGCGACGGAAGAAGCAGCTCCGGCCGACGACATGGCCGCAACCGAGGAAGCAGCACCTGCTGATGACATGGCTGCCAGCGAGGAAGCTGCGCCGGCCGATGAGGAAACGGCCGCTGCCCCTGCCGATGAATCGATGACCGAGACGGATGAGACCCAGACGTCTGCAATCGATCGCTCGTCGCTCAACGAAGTTCCGACCGGCGATATTAGTGCCGAGGACTTCGTCGGCACCACCGTCTACGGTGCCGATGACGAGAACATCGGCGAGATCGGTGACGTGATCCTGACCGACGACGGTTCGGTTGATGCCGTCATCATCGACGTCGGCGGCTTCCTCGGCATCGGCGAGAAGGCGGTTGCAGTGGGCATGGACAATCTGGCGTTCCTGTCGGATGCCGACGGCGAGTACTACCTGTACACGACGTTCACCCAGGAGCAGCTCGAGGCCCAGGCCGAATACGATGAAGGCTCTTTCGCCGAAAATCGTGACGACCAGCTTCTGATGACCGATCCGGCACAGTAAGATTTTCGGCCGGAAGTCGATAAAGGCCCGCGCCCCGGCGCGGGCCTTTTTCTTGCAATTCCCAGCGCAAAGTGAACGATGGCGTCTTCATTGTTCAATAATCCAGCACGGTCTATTGCACAGCCGCAGACTTTCCTCCGGGCCGCTTTGCACGACATATGGTCCCAAGCGCCGCGATCGTGCGGCAAACGCAAGGGAGCCCGACCATGCTCGACCAGATCAAGGGACTTCATCACGTGACCTCGCTGGCGCGTGACGCCAAAGAGAACAACGACTTCTTCACCCACAAGCTCGGCCTTCGCCGTGTCAAGAAAACCGTCAACTTCGACGCGCCGGACGTCTATCACCTGTATTACGCGGACGAATTCGGCACGCCCGGTTCGGTCATGACCTACTTTCCGTTTCCGGACGCGGCGCGCGGTCGTCCCGGAACCGGCGAGGTCGGCATCACTGCCTTCTCGGTTCCCGAGGGAACGCTTGCATTCTGGGAGAAGCATCTCGCCGACAGCGGCGTGGCCGGGCTCAAGCGCGTCGAGCTTTTTGGCGAACGGCGTCTTGTATTCGATGGTCCCGATGGCGACGGGTTTGCACTCGTCGAGACCCGCGATGACAACCGCGCGCCGTGGACCAATGGCGGCGTCGGCAACGACGAAGCGATCCGGGGTTTCCATTCGGTCTCGATGCGTCTGCAGGACGGTGGGGCGACGGCCGAGCTTCTCAAGTTCATGAACTACGAGGAGATCGACAAGGCCGGCTCCGTTCGCCGCTTCGCGGTCAAGGGCGACAGCAACGGCGCCGACGTCATCGACGTCGAATCACTGCCCGTACTTGGCCATGCACGGCAAGGTGCCGGCTCGGTTCATCACGTCGCCTTCGCCGTCGAGACCCGCGCAAAGCAGCTCGAAGTTCGAAAGGCGCTGATGGACACGGGCTATCAGGTGACGCCGGTGATCGACCGCGATTACTTCTGGGCGATCTATTTCCGTACGCCCGGCGGCGTCCTGTTCGAGGTCGCCACCAACGAACCCGGCTTCGATCGCGACGAGGACACGAAGCATCTGGGCGAGGCCTTGAAGCTGCCGTCGCAGCACGAGCACCTGAGACCCTATCTGGAGAGCCATCTCCAGCCGATCGAGGACTGAGGCGATGACGATCGACACATACATCCACAAGGCCGCCGAGGGAGAGCCCGGCGGTCCCCTTTTCTTCGTGTTCCACGGAACCGGCGCTGACGAGAACCAGTTCCTCGGCCTCGGTCGCGAGCTGATGCCCACGGCAACCGTGATCGCACCGCGCGGCGACGTTTCCGAACACGGCGCGGCCCGCTACTTCCGCCGAACCGGCGAAGGCGTCTACGACATGGACGATCTGGCCCGCGCGACGCGCAAGATGACGGAGTTCGTCCGCGCGCATGTCGAGCATAAGAAACCCTCGGCGGTTGTCGGCCTCGGTTATTCTAACGGTGCCAATATCCTTGCATCAGTTCTGTTCGCCGCACCCGACCTGTTCGACAAGGCCGTAATGATGCACCCGCTGATACCCTTCGAGCCGCAGGTGGACGGCTCGCTCGCCGGCACCCAGATACTGATTACCGCCGGGCAACGCGATCCGATCTGCCCCCCGGCGCTCACGCAGAAGCTGGAAGCCGACCTGCGAAAGCTCGGGGCAGACGTGGAATTGCTGTGGCATGAAGGGGGCCACGAAATACGCCAGGCGGAAATTCTGAGCGCGGAAGCATTCCTGTCCGCGGCGCCAGCAAGGCGACGAGGAGAAGCTGATGAACGATGAAGCAAACATCGAACTCGAGGACAACGGCGCCAAGGGCCGCTACCTCGTCAAGGCACAAAGCGGTGCCGAGGCGGAGATGACGTTCACGAAGGTCGGCGAACACCAGCTCATCATCGACCACACCGAAGTGCCGGATGCTTTCCGCGGCCAGGGCGTCGGTGCACGGCTGGTCGCGCGCGCGGTCGAGGACGCGCGGGCTGCCGGCAAGAAGATCATCCCGTTGTGCCCGTTCGCGGCCGCGCAGTTTCGCCGCCACCCGGAATGGTCCGACGTGCTGAGGAGCTAGCCGCAGCGCACCCGTTCGACTCGAAGCTCCACGCCGCGCTATAGTCGGCGCGAGAGCAAGAACCGGCGACTGCGCATGAACAGGCTTTGGCGGCGACATTCTATTACCCTGGGCGTGGCTGCGGCCTTTCTATGCGTGCTTGTCGCCTATTTCGGCTCGCGTCTGATGACCGCCTATTATCTGGACCAGGCGGCAATACGCGGCGAAAACACCCTCGGCCTCGCGGTGACTGCGCTGCGAGGCCAGCTTGCACGCTACGAAAAGCTGCCCGAGCTGATTGCGGACCATCAAGACGTCAAGGACCTCGTCGGCCACCCTGGCGATGCAGCCCGGGTGGACGCGATGAACCGCTATCTCAAATCGGTCAATGCCCTGCTCGAATCGTCCGACATCTATGTCATGCTGCCGGACGGCCTCACGATCGCCGCCTCCAACTACGACCAGACCCCGACTTTCGTCGGCGAGAACTTCAGCTACCGTCCCTATTTCTTCGACGCCATCGCCGGCGGAGAGGGCCGTTTCTTCGCGCTCGGAACCACATCCCTCAAGCGCGGCTACTATTTCGGCGCACCGATCCGCGTGGGCGACAGGATCGGTGGGGTCGTGGTCTTCAAGGTCGACATGGACTCCATCGAAAGCTCATGGCGCGGCGGCGAGTACGAGATCATCGTCACCGACCCCGAAGGCATCATCTTCATGACGGGCCGACGCGACTGGCTGTTCTCGGCGATCCTGCCGCTGACCGACGACCGTCTCGCGCGCACCGCCGCCACACGCCGCTACGCGAACGCAAACCTCACCGAGTTGCCGGTAAGCGAGGGGGGCACGCCGCGCGGCCACAACCTGCTGACGATCTCCAATGAAGAGGGCATGCGCGAATACCTCGTCGTCGGCGAAAGCATGCCACAGGCCGACTGGACGGTTAGCGTGCTGCTGGATACGGCGTCCGCCCGCGCGCAGGCGCTGACCGTCGTTGCCGCAATGGTGCTTCTGCTGGGACTTGGTGCCACCGGCGTTGCCGCGTGGCTGCAGCGTCGCGCGCGTTTGGCCGAGCGCTTGCAGGTTCAGCAGGAAGCTCAGGAGCAGCTCGAGCGGCGGGTGGAGGAACGCACGGCCGATCTTGCCGCCGTCAACAACCGGCTGGAGGAAGAGGTAGCCGAACGCCGCGCCACCGAGCGCGCGCTGCGCAAGACCCAGTCGGATCTCGTTCAGGCCGGCAAGCTGGCAGCCCTGGGCCAGATGTCGGCGGCGCTGTCGCACGAATTCAACCAGCCGCTGGCCGCCGTTCGCACTTATGCCGACAACGCAGCGATCCTGCTCGAACGCGGCCGCGCTGACGAGGCCGGCGATGCCGTTGCCCGCATCTCCAAGCTGACCGACCGCATGGCCGCGATCAGCAGGCACCTGCGCAATTTTGCCCGAAAGCCGAACCAGAAGCTGCGGCCCGTTTCGCTGGACGATGTGGTGAGGGACACACTGGAAATCGTCGCCTGGCGGCTGAATGCGGCCGACGCCCGGATCGTTGTCGATCTGGGTGCTGAACCGCCGGCCGTCAAGGCAGGCTCCGTGCGGCTGCAGCAGGTGCTGGTCAATATTCTTTCCAACGCGGCCGACGCGATCGAAGGATTGCCCGACCGGCGCATCGACCTGACTGCTTCCACCGCGGGCGCCAGTGTGACGATCACCGTGCGCGATCGAGGTCCCGGCGTCCCCGCGGCCATCGCGGAACGCATCTTCGACCCCTTCTTCTCCACCAAAGGTGTCGGCAAGGGGCTCGGGCTCGGGCTTTCGATCTCCTACAACATCGTCAAGGATTTCGGTGGCAGTCTCACCGTCGAGCGCCATCCCGAAGGCGGCACGGTTGCGACGATCGTGCTCGACGCCGCCGAACTGCCCGTCAGCGAGGCGGCCGAATGAAGGCGCCAACGGTACTCCTCGTCGATGACGAGGAGGAGATCAGGCATTCGACGGCGCAATCGCTGCAACTTGCCGGCGTAGCCGTGCGCGAGTTCGCGAACGCGGAGGGTGCGCTCAGCTACATCACGCCTGGCTTCCATGGCGTGCTCATCACCGACATCCGCATGCCGGGCATGGACGGCATGACATTGCTTGCCAGGGTCCGCGACATCGATGCCGACGTGCCGGTCATTCTGGTGACGGGGCATGGCGACGTGCAGCTTGCGGTGCGGGCGATGCGCGAAGGGGCCTATGACTTCATCGAAAAGCCCTTCTCCGCCCAGCATCTGGCCGATGTCGCCAAGCGCGCGCTCGACCGGCGCACGCTCGTGCTCGAAAACCGGGTGCTGCGCGCCGCCGCCGGCCACCCGGACGACATCGAATCGCGGCTTCCAGGGCGCTCCGCCGCCATGATCGACCTTCGCTACCGGCTGCGGGCAGTGGGCGGCACCGATGCCGACCTGCTGATC
This sequence comes from Aquamicrobium sp., assembly GCA_019739225.1. GTDB lineage: Bacteria > Pseudomonadota > Alphaproteobacteria > Rhizobiales > Rhizobiaceae > Aerobium. The sequence continues at coordinate 547,484 of JAHHDT010000006.1, read as the reverse complement.
GTCGGCGACACGGGCGTCGGCAAGGAGGTCGTCGCGCGCGCGGTGCACGACATCAGCGGCCGCGCCAACAGGCCGTTCGTGGTCATCAACTGCGCGGCCCTGCCCGGCAACCTGATCGAGAGTGAGTTGTTCGGCCATGAAATCGGTGCGTTCCCTGGCGCGCTGCGGGCGCGGTACGGCAAGTTCGAGCACGCGCGCGGCGGCACGGTGCTGCTGGACGAGATCGGTTCGATGCCCGCGGATCTGCAGGCGCGGCTGCTCCGGGTCATCGAGGATCGCGTCATCGTGCGCCTCGGCTCCAACGAGCAGATACCGCTCGACGTGCGCTTCATAGCCACCAGCAAGGTGAAGCTGGAAGACGAGGTCGCGCAGGGGCGCTTCCGGGCCGACCTGCTCTATCGGCTCAACGTGGTCACGTTGAACGTGCCGCCACTGTCGGCCCGGCGCGAGGATGTGCCGACCCTGTTCCTGCAGCTTCTGCGAGAAGCTGCCGGCCGCCATCGGCGCGAGATGGCCGAGGTCTCTTCGCAACTTCTGGCGGAGATCGCGCGACGCGAATGGCCGGGCAATGTCCGGGAACTGCGCAACGCCGCAGACCGCTGCGTGCTGGGCCTCGACCTCGAAGGGCTGGTCGACGTGGCAGACAACACCACGGCGAAGCTGGCGGAGCGGGTTGCGCGCTTCGAGCGCTCCGTCATTGCCAGTGCGCTGCAGGCTCATGGCGGCAGTCTGAAGCCCGTCTATGAGGAGCTCGGCATCTCCAGAAAAACGCTGTACGAGAAGATGCAGCGATACGCGCTGGGCCGGCAGGGCGACCCCGCGGATGCACGAGCCGACGGGCGCTGACGCGCGATCTTGTGTCGGAACCCACACGCCGTTTCGGCGCGATGTTACGGAATCCACCCATCCTGCACATTTTGTGACGGTCAATAACCGCATCGCCACCCAAAGGCCGTTGCGCAAGGGCGTGTGCTCTGCATGTGCTGCGTTCAACCGCCAGGGCTTCGGGAGGAAACTTGCGGACCGGGCGGCCGACAACAACACGCAGACCGGGAGGATTACCCATGCGCCACTTCACCATTGCAGCGATGGCTGCAGCCACGCTTCTTGCCGTACCGGCATCCGCGCAGGATCGCGAGGGCTGGCCGACCAGCCTGACCATCGGCACCGCCAGCCAGGGCGGCACCTACTTCATCTACGGAACCGGCCTCGCAGGCCTGATCACCGAGTCGCTCGGCGTCAACGCTTCCGGCGAGGTCACCGGCGGCCCGGTGCAGAACGCCACGCTGGTAGAGACCGGCGACCACCAGATCGGTCTCGTGACGATGGGTCCGGCCTACGAGGCCTGGATGGGTGAGAGCGAGCTTGCGCCCGGCGTCGAGCACAAGAGCCTGCGCGCCCTGTTCCCCATGTACCAGACGCCGTTTCAGGCCGTGGCGCTGAAGTCGTCCGGTATCGAGACTCTGGCGGACCTGGAAGGCAAGCGTGTCTCCGTGGGCCCGGCGGGCGGCACGGCGGCGACCTACTGGCCGCGCTTCTTCGAGATCAACGGCGTCACCGCCGACATCAGCTACTCCGGCGCCAACGACGCCGTGAGCCAGGTCAAGGACGGCCTGATCGACGCCTTCGCCTTCGCGGCCGGCGTGCCGATCGCAGCCTTCGCACAGATCGCGGCGGAAAACCCGGTCAACATCTTCGCCTTCACCGGCGACGAAGCAGCCAAGATCCTCGAAGCCCGTCCGGAACTCGCCGCCTTCGACATTCCAGGCGGTCTGTATGAAGGCTATCCGGACCCGCAGGGAACGGTCAGCCTGTGGAACTTTGCGGTGGCTCATCAGGAAATGCCGGAATCGCTGGCCTACGAGATCACCAAGCTGGTGATGGAAAACAACGACCGCATGAAGGCGATCCACGCCACGGCGGCAGAAACCATTGCGGCCAACACCGATAAGAATACCTTCCTGCCCTTCCATCCCGGCGCGGTGCGCTATTACGAGGAAGCCGGTATCGCGATCCCGGACGAACTCAAGGGACAGTAATCGCACAAGGCGACCTGACGGGCTCCGATCGGATCGATCGGCGCCCGTCTTCGCTCACGGCAAGGATCGGCGATAGCGCTGCGAACGCAGGCGCATGCCAGGGAGGATAGCCATGACCGACGCGGAAAAGATCAAGACAGAGTCCGCAGCCGTCGAGCAGATCGTGTCTCGAGGGGCCGACGAGGAAGCTCTGGCCACCAATCAACGCGACTTCGCAGGAGAGCGTCTCGGTTGGGTGCTGGTGGCGCTGTGCATCGCCTATACCGTCTTCCACATCGGGGTGATGAACCTCTATCCGCTGGAAACCTGGGCCTATCGGGTAACACACGTCGCCGGCGGCCTGCTCATCGGCTTCATCCTGTTTTCATCCAGCAATGTCGGCGACACCGACGGCAGATCGCGCTTCCTGCAGCTCAAGCCGCTTGAAATGGCGATCGCGCTGGTCGCCGCGGCCGGTGTGCTTTATGGCGCGGCCATGGTCGGCTTCGCCTGGGCGGCATGGTGGACAGCGGGCCTCGTCAGCCCGCCGGCCCTGGTCTTCGGCACCTATGGCCTGCCGCTGATCGTCGGCACCATCGCGGCGATCGCGGGAAGCTGGTTCTTCCCGCGCAAGGACCGCGGCGGGGTTCACTGGTCGGACCTGCTGCTGGCCATCGCCGCCGTCACCGTCGCCGGCTACATCCTCTTCAACGTCCAGGCCATCCGCCTGCGCGCAGGCACCGCACTGGCACAGCCGGCCGACTTCCACGCCGCGCTGGTGGGCGCGCTGCTCATCCTGGAGCTGACGCGGCGCGTAGCGGGCCTCGCGCTCGTAGCCATCGCCGGCATATTCATCCTCTATTCCTTCGCAGGCCCCTATCTGCCGGGTTTCCTGGCCCACCGCGGGTACTCACCCGAACGGTTCTTCACCTACATCTACACGGACCAGGGCATCCTCGGCGATCCGGTCGCCGTGTCTTCCACCTACATCATCCTGTTCATCACCTTCGCCGCCTTTCTTCAGGCATCGAAAGTGGGCGACTATTTCGTCAACTTCGCCTTCGCCGCGGCAGGCCGCGCGCGTGGCGGCCCGGCCAAGGTGGCGGTCTTCGCGTCCGGCCTGATGGGCATGATCAACGGCACCTCGGCCGGTAACGTCGTCTCCACCGGGTCGTTGACGATCCCCCTGATGAAACGTGTCGGCTATCCCGCCAGGAGCGCCGGCGCGATCGAGGCGGCTGCCTCCTCGGGTGGCCAGATCATGCCGCCGATCATGGGCGCTGGCGCCTTCATCATGGCCGAGGTGACGGGCATTCCCTACACCGAGATCGTGATCGCCGCACTGATCCCGTCGATCCTCTATTTCGCTTCCATCTACTTCATGGTCGATCTGCAGGCGACCAAGCTCGGCATGAAGGGCCTGCCGAAAAACGAGCTGCCTGTCTTCAAGGAACTCCTGAAACAGGCCTATCTGTTCTTTCCTATCGTGATCCTGATCTATTCGCTGTTCGCGGGATACTCAGTCATCCGCGCCGGCACACTGGCGATGGTCTCGGCGGCGGTGGTGAGCTGGCTGACGCCGCACCGCATGGGCGTACGCTCGGTCCTCGGCGCCTTCGAGCTGGCGGCCAAGATGTCGATCCAGCTCGTTGCCGTCTGCGCCTGCGCAGGCATCATCGTCGGCGTGATCGCGCTGACCGGCGTCGGCGCGCGTTTCTCGACGCTGCTTCTGGGCATCGCGGAACAGAACCAGTTGCTGGCGCTGTTCTTCGCCATGTGCATATCGATCATCCTCGGCATGGGCATGCCGACAACCGCTGCCTACGCCGTCGCAGCCGCCGTCGTCGCGCCGGGCCTGATCTCGCTCGGCATACCGGTGCTGACGGCGCATTTCTTCGTCTTCTACTACGCGGTGATGTCAGCGATCACGCCGCCGGTGGCGCTTGCTGCCTACGCCGGCGCGGCCTTGTCGGGGTCCGACCCGATGCGAACATCGGTCGAGGCTTTCAAATTCGGCCTCGCAGCATTCGTGGTGCCGTTCATGTTCTTCTACTCGCAGGCGCTGCTGATGCAGGGCTCGTGGCTGGAGATCCTACACGTGTTCGCCACGGCATGCCTTGGTGTCTACCTGCTTTCGGCGGCCGTGCAAGCATGGTTCTTCGGCCCGCTCAACGCAGTCATGCGTGTGCTGCTGCTGGCAGGAGCGCTGGCGATGATCAAGGGCGGGCTGGCGACCGACATCGCCGGTCTCGTGATTGCCGTGGGGGTCTTCGTCTACCAGAAGGGTCTCGTCGGAACGCGCACCATCGCAAGAGGCCTGGACTGACCGTCCCTCAGACGGCGGCGCGCCGTTCTGCACGGCGCGCCGCCATCTGGACGGAACCATTTGGCTTGCTATTCCGTTGCCGGAGCAAGCCCACCGCCGCTTTTTTCAAGCGGCGGTGCGACGCTGACATTTCAGGCACGGAGTTTTCAGTATGGCGCTGTTTTCAAGACACCAGAACCCACTTGATCTTCATCAGGAGATCGGAGCTCTGCGCAAGGAAGTCGCCGCGCTCGGAAAGGCCATGTCGAGGCAAGGGAGCAGCGCCTATCGCGATACGCGCGACCAGGCGAGCGATCTCTATGCGGACCTGGCGGAGCGGGTCTCGGATGCCCTGCCCGTCATTCGACGGCGTGCGCATGATTTCGAGGAAACGATCCGCGCCAATCCGACGCGGACCGTTGCAGTGGTCGGGCTGGTGGCGCTGACAATTGCTGCCGCCACCGTGTTTGGCAGCCGGCGCCGATAGCGCCGGCGCAAGGCCTAGGCCTGCTTGATCAGCCTGATGAGCACCAGCAGGATCACGGCGCCGATGGTGGCGTGAATGATTGCGGCGATAACCCCGCTGCCGAGGCTGATGCCGAGGGCGGGAAAAAGAAAGCCGGCAATGAACGCGCCGACTATGCCGACAACGATGTTGCCCAGCAGGCCGAAACCGTAGCCCTTGACCAACTGGCCCGCCAGCCAACCGGCGACCGCACCGATAAGGATGAAGACGATAAGACTTTCAATGCCCATGATTTGGGGCCTCCTCTCCTGAGACTTCGCGATCATGGACCTGCGCGCAGACACTGTCCAGCATCCCGCACAACCCCTCGCGGGATGGGCGTGCGGCTTGGAATCCAGCAAGCGACGCTGCGGCGGAACGGCGCAGCCGTTCTCGCAAGGCAGCCATGCAGATTCTGCAATTGAATTCGGGGCCGCCAATTTCTATTTCACCGGTGTCGGCGATCTACCTCCTCCCAGAAAGCCGACAACCTGGCGCGGCGAACCTCCTCCCTTGCCGCGCTTCAGATTGACCCGCCGGACCTCCTCCCCCGGCGGGTTTTTCTTTGTCTGGAGCTTTTTCGCCCAGACGCTCAAGGGCTGGCTTGCCCTAGCGGTATGAATCTGTCACCCATGAACGCGACGCCCGGAGAGGGGGTCGCTCAGGCAACAGCCCCGCAGCCTTTCGGCCGCGGGGCTTTTGACTTTCAAACCTACCGCTGGAGAGCGTTACAGCGAACCGATTACGTGCGTACCGTCCATTTCCAGGCTGGCTGTTCCCACGGTGTTATCACCCTGCCGGAACCGGACCTGAAGAACGCTGTGGCCGGATTGAAGCGCGCTCACGTTCTCGCGACTGCTGGCAAACGCCGCGAATGTGATCACGCGATCCGGTTCGGCATCAAAGACCACGGACGTCGACTTGACGCCGACGCATGTTCCGTTGCTTGCGTGTGTCCGGCAGATCGACAGCCCTGCCGGAACTGGAGTTGAAACACCATCCGCCGAGACGAACGACAGCTCCGCCGTGACCCTCGCCGCTCGGCTGCCGGCATTCGTCACGGCCAGCATTGCAGCAACGCTCTCGCCCCCACCATCCGGCAGCAGGGCATCAGTGCCTGAAGCCACAACCGTGCTGAGAAGCTTTACATCCTGGGTGCTGCTGGTCGGCGCCGGCTTTAAACCGGTTGCTATGTCATTCGTATCGCCTGCCCGACGAAACGACTTGCCCTGCTGCAAAAGCGGCAGTGTTGCAGCCGATGGGCTTACGGACTGCGCCGCAGCGTTGGAGGATACCCCGTCGACAGCTTGTGATGGAGCAAACGGACCACTGACCCTGTCGGCAGCCGCAGCACTCTCCAGCATCGACGATCGCCTGATAGGCTCACCGCCGGTAATGTTGAGCCGAATATTGCCGCCGCGATTGCCATATCCCACGATTGCGATTTGGTACTGGCGCCCAGCTATAGCTCTGAAGCTGACCCGCGACTGACGGCCAAGTCCGACCGAATTGTTGTTTGAGGCGACCTCGGTAAGGTGACGCAGGCTGTTGCGCGAATAGACCGCCAGTATCGTGTCAAAATCACTGCCTCTGGTGTCGATGGTCACCCGGCCCGTGCTCTGTGGCGTGAAACGGTACCAGACGCTATTGCGCGAGTTTCTCCAGCCTGCGTGGTATGGTTCGAACCGCTCTGCGGTTGCAAGTATCGTCGACCCGGTGACGGTACGCCGCGAACCCACGCGCGATGGTGGATTTATGTTGCGCCTGTCGACGAAATTGTCGTTGGCGGGTGCCGCCGCCGCACCACCATGAAAGCTCAGCCGTATGTTGCCTGCCTCGTTCATGTAGCCGGCAACCGCGATCTGGTACTCGACACCCGCCGTCGCGTTGAACCTCACCTGCGACTGGATCGTGTAGTAATCGGCATCGTCGTTGGAGGCGACTTCGACCAGCGAGGCGACGGACGAGCCCCGGTACACGGCGAGAACGGTGTCGAAATTGCTGCCGAGCGTATCGATGGTGATCTGCCCGGATGCGGTCGGTGTATAGCGCCACCACACACTGTTGAGCGCACTGTGTTTGCCTGCGTGAATAGGCTCGCCGCCCTCCGCCGTTCCCCCGACGTTCGAGCCAGTGACCGTCCGTGTAGCGCCGGCGGCCGGCAGAGGCACCGTAATACGGTTTACGAAGTGGTTGTTTTCGGGCCCGGTTGGAGGCGGTGGCGGTGTACCGCCGCCAAGCACGATGCGCGCGTCGTTGACGTTGATACGCGGCTTCACCACCCCGGCCGAGGAGATGCCCTCGCCGGTCGATTTGAGCGCATTCTCGATCTGATCGACCGTGGCATTCGGGAACGCGTCGCGCAGTGCCGCGAACGCGCCCGCCACATGCGGCGATGCCATCGAGGTGCCGGAACTGAACGAGAAGTAGTTGTTGGCGCTGCCGTTGATGTAGGACGAATAGATGTCCGAGCCGGGCGCGACCACGTCCACCAGGCTGCCCCAGTTGGAGAAGTCGGAACGGAAGTCCCACTTGTCGGAGGAACCAACCGTCACCGCACTGGAAATGCAGCCCGGCGCACCGACGGAGGAATCGTAGCCGTCATTGCCCGCCGCAATGACCGTCGCGATGCGTGCGGCCTTGAGCTGGTCGATGATCGGTTTGCGTGCGTCGTTGTCGCAGTGCGAAAAATTCTGCCCTCCACCCAGGCTCATGTTGATGGCCGCGATCTTGTGGGTATTGCGCAGGGCATAGACCCGCTCGAGTCCGCGGATCTGGTCTGTATCGAAGGTCAGGACGCAATGGGTGTATCCGGGAATTGCGCCACAGGGGCTGCTCGAATTCGCCGGAAAGCGCGAGAACACGTTGATCGAGATCAGACGCGCATCACGGGCAACGCCGCTCGTCGGCTGTCCCGAGGCAGGCGCGGTGTTGTAGCCCGCGACCGTGCCGGCGACGTGCGTGCCGTGCCCGCATCCATAGATGTTGCTCGCCGTGCAGTCCTCGCCCGATCCCGTGGCGGTGGAGGAACTCGCGCCACCCGGACACTGGCTGACGGAGCCCTGGATCCCGGTTGTGTTGTAGCAGGCTTCGGAATTGATACGGCTCGAAAGGAATTGATGGCTACGCCGGCCGCCGGTGTCGAGCACAGCCACGTGGTGCCCGTTGCCCGTTGCGCCGGCCGCATACATCGCCGGCATCTGGATCAGCGGCAGCGACTCGTTCAGTGACGGCTTGCTGAGGCGATCCTCCTGGATGAGGGTCACGTTCGGATCGGCGGCAAAGCGCGCGATCTCGTCCGCGCTGGCGGCGATGCCGAACATCGGCGAGAAGTCCATGCGCTTCAGATTCTTCTCCGCCGCTGACGCGGAAGACAGTGCGCCTTGCGGGAAAGCCGCCGCGAGGATCCTGTCCTGCGCCGCATGGATTGCTTTTGCATGGGCCTCGTCCGCGGCCGCCGGGCTGGCGAAGCTGGCGGCATCGGGCAGCGCAGGCATGTCGAACCGGACAATCATCGGCAGCCGCGCCTCGGGGTTGGCGGCGAGCTTCGCCCACAAAGCCTCGTGCTTCTCTAATTTGCGGGTCACGGCAGCGGGTGCCTCCCCCGATGCCACGGACGGGCCCGCTCCCGTCGAAACCAAAAGACCGGCCGCGATCGCGCCCAAAAGGCGCCCGCGCCAAGCCTTCGCCCTATCTGCCATGAATGCCTCCTGTACCAAAGAAACCGCGCGCAGCGTCAATTCCGCTGTGCAGCGTCATCCGATTTGGGCTGTCTTGCGTTGGAACAGGCGTTCAGCCCGCCTCACGACGGACCCCCGCCGCAGGAAGGCTATTAACCAGCGATGGCGAACGAGCGTATCGGCGATCCCTCGGGCATACACTTTTGCACGCGCGCATAGGTTTTCGGGATGGATGCCAGCCGTGTGCCCTGGCCACCAATCACTTGAAGCGCCACGGCAAGCTTTTTCTTCGGAAAGAGAAAGCTGGCGAGCCGCCACAGGCGATGATGAGAACTACATCTTCGCCATAGCCCCATAAATGAATGGTGAGGGGCGGCCAACCAGAAGACTGCGAGCGACCCCCAATGCGGTCGTTCGGACGGGCTGGGCCGGAGATCACCTCACTTGCCGGGCCTAGTCTGTCGTATCAGCGCGATCAGCCGATCGGGCGATCTGTTGCCGCAATTGGCCCACCTTCGTTCCGGCCCACTGTCGGGCGTCGTCGCCGAACACGAGCCGCAAGGGCGTCTCGCCCTGCGAAGCAAGCGCCACGATCCTGGCGGCCAGCAACTTCGGATCGCCCGGCTGGTTGCCATTGGCCCCGTCCACGAAAGCGCGATACTGCGCGACCGCTTCGGCATAGTCCGGAATGTCGATGCCGCCGAAGCTCGCCGACTTGCCGTCCATGAAATCTGTGCGGAGCATTCCCGGCTCGACCAGAAGCGAGCCAATGCCGAACGGTGCCAGCTCCTCCGCAAAGCCCTCCATCCATCCCTCGACCGCGAACTTCGACGCCGCGTAGACCGCTCCCCCAGCATTGGAGACCAACCCGCTTACCGACGAGATAGTGACGACGAGCCCTGAGCGACGCTCACGCATGTGGGGGACGACGGCGCGCGCGACGTTCATCGTGCCGAACAAATTGACCTCGAATTGACGCCGCACCTCGGCGTCGGTGAAGGTCTCGAAGAAGCCCAGCTCGGCATAGCCGGCATTGTTGACAAGCACATCGATCGCACCGAACCGCTCGATGGTCTCGACGGCAACCGCGTTGGCGGCTTCAGTGTCCGTTATATCAAGCGCGAGGGCGTGCAGACCATCGTGTACGTCCGCGAAGGCATCGCGCACCGCGTCAACCGACCGTGCCGTTGCCACCACCGTCTCGCCCGCATCAAGCGCCGCGCGCGCGATCTCGCGCCCTAGCCCCCGGCTTGTGCCCGTTATCAGCCAAATACTGCCCATTATCTGCTCCTCGCTTCTTTGCTATCGCAGACTAGGTAGATTTGCTAACCAATCGAAATAATGGGCTAATAAATAATAGGCCCCAGTAGCAGGGATTATCAATGCGCCCGGATCAGCTCGGCGACCTCGCCATCTTCGCGGCAATCGCCTCCGATCGCAGCTTCACGCGCGCCGCGCGCCGGCTCGGAGTCACGCAGTCGGCGTTGAGCCAGACCATGAAGCGGCTGGAGGGACAACTCGGCTTTCGCCTGCTCTCCCGCACGACGCGCAGTGTCGCCCCGACCGAGGCCGGCGAGCGCCTGCTCGCGACCCTGTCGCCGGCGCTCGCCGGACTGGACGACGAGATCGAGGCGCTGTCCCAAGCACGCGGGGCGGCGATCGGCACCGTCCGGATCACATCAGGCAAACACGCTGCGGACACGGTGCTGTGGCCGGTTCTGCCATCCTTCATGCGCCGCCACCCCGGCATTGAGGTGGAGGTGTGCGTAGAAGATGGGATGACGGACGTCGTGGCGGGCCGCTTCGATGCGGGCATCCGGCTCGGCGAGCGATTGGAGAAGGACATGATCGCGCTCCCGGTCGGGCCTCCGCTTCGTGTCGCGGTGGTGGCCGCACCCGGCTATCTGAGCGACCATCCGGCGCCGACAGAGCCCACCGACCTCCCGGCACATCGCTGTATCGCCTATGGCGACGCGCACGGCGACCTGTCTCCGTGGTCGTTCGAACGTGACGGTCGTGCGGTGACGGTAACGCCAGGCCGTGGGCCGGTGTTCAACGACGGCGACCTGCTGGTGGCCGCCGCCATCGAGGGTTTCGGCATCCTCTACATCCTGGAGGATCTGGTAGCGGCACCGATTGCCGATGGCCGCCTCACACGCCTGCTCGAGCCGTGGTGTGAGCCGTTCGCCGGCTACCATCTATACTACCCCGACCGGCGGGGCACGACGGCCTTCGAATTGTTCAAGGAGACACTTCGAGCACGCAGAATCTTGTGAAGGAGTTGGGCAGGCATCGGCACCGATCCGCGCAACTCGTTCGTTTTCGGGACGGCCGGCCGACTTGCAGCCAGCGGCTTTCCTGGCATTGTCACTACTAACCTGCCGTTTCCACTGACCACCCCAGCCTTTCACGCGGCGGAAATAGGCGGCTATCGAGCGCAATCGACGGAATGTGGTGATCCCGACAGGATTCGAACCTGTGACCCTCAGATTAGGAATCTGATGCTCTATCCTGCTGAGCTACGGGACCGCTGAGCGCGGTATAGACGTTTCGCGGCCTTTCGCCAACCGTTTTGGGCTGACGAACGGGCCTGTCAGGCCCGTCCGAGCGCGGTTTCCGTCAGCCGCACCCAATACGAGATTCCGTGCGGGATCAGCTCGTCGTTGAAGTCGTAGGCGGGGTTGTGGAGGTTGGCGGTGTCGCCATTGCCCGCAAAGATGAAGGCCCCGGGACGGGCCTCCAGCATGTAGGAGAAATCCTCGCCGCCCATCACCGGGTTGATGTCGGTATTCACCTGCGGCGCGCCGGCCACTTCAATGGCGATGCCCGAGGCAAACTCGGTTTCCTCGGCATTGTTGAAAGTGACGGGGTAGTTCACGTCGATGTCGACATCGACGGTAGCGCCGTGCGCGGCGGCGATACCCTGGCAGATGGCGCGCATGCGCTCACGGGAAGCCTCGCCCACCTCCGTGCGCAGCGTACGGATCGTACCGGCGAGCTGCGCCTCCTGAGGAATGACGTTGTAAGCATCGCCCGCGTGGAACTTGGTCACGGACACAACGATCGAATCGATCGGATCGACCGAGCGCGCCGCGATGGTCTGCAGGCCCTGCACGATCTGGCTGGCGATCACGATGGGATCGACCGTGCCATGCGGCATGGCTGCATGCCCGCCGCGCCCCTTGACCGTGATGGTGAACTCTGCCGTCGCGGCCATGATCGGACCCGGACGGATCGCGAACTGGCCAACCGGAAGGCCCGGCATGTTGTGCATCCCGAAGACGCGCGAGATGCCGAAGCGCTCCATCATCCCGTCCTGTACCATGGCCCTGCCGCCGGCGCCGCCCTCTTCGGCGGGTTGGAAGATCACCGCGACCGAGCCTGCGAAGTTGCGGGTCTCAGCGAGATATTTCGCCGCGCCCAGCAGCATGGCGGTGTGGCCGTCATGGCCGCAGGCGTGCATCTTGCCGGCCGTCTGCGAGGCATAGGGCTTGCCGGTAATCTCGTTCAGCGGCAGCGCGTCCATGTCGGCGCGCAGGCCAATCGTCGGCCCGTCGCCGAGATTGCCCTTGATGATGCCGACAACGCCGGTCCGCCCCAGGCCGGGCACGACCTCGTCACAGCCGAATTCGCGCAGCTTGCCTTCGACAAAGCCCGCCGTCTGATGCACGTCGTAGAGAAGTTCCGGGATGGTGTGCAGGTGGCGGCGCCATCCGGTGACTTCGTCGTGCAGCTCCGCGACGCGATTGAGAATTGGCATCCGCTCAGCCCCTCATGCTTGCCCCGTATTCGTTCCCCAACCGGTATCAAACCACGACGGCTTTGCCATCTTGGCGTCACATAGGCTAAATAGCAGGGGGTGAACGTCCGGGTCCTGTTGTTTCGGCAAATGATGGGTGGCGCTCGCCACCTCGGCGGAACCTTAATGACCAGCGGGCGAATTCGGCAAGAGGCGATTTTGGATTGATCATGCGGCGGCGTTTTTTCCCGACGATAGGGCTGGCATTGGCGACCGTGTTCGCGGCAGGCGCGGCACAGGCCGGCCCGGCGGTTCTTGTGGACCTCAACACCGGCAAGGTGCTGGAGCAGGAGGATGCGTTTGCGCCCTGGTATCCGGCTTCGCTGACCAAGTTAATGACGGTGCTGGTGACGTTTCGTGCCGTGAAGGCTGGGGAGATCGCGTTCGATTCGCCGGTGCGCATCTCCGAGCGCGCCGCAAAGGAGCCGCCCAGCAAGATGGGCTACAAGCCCGGCTCCGTGTTGACCGTGGACAATGCGATCAAGATATTGATGGTCAAGTCGGCCAACGACATCGCAACGGCGCTCGCCGAAAGCGTGGCTGGCTCGCGCAGCGCGTTCGCGGCACGCATGAACGCCGAAGCGCAGCGCCTCGGCATGTCCGGCACACGTTTCGTCAATCCCCACGGGCTTCATGCCGACGAGCAGACGACCAACGCACGCGACCTTGCAGTGCTGGCGATGGCCCTGCGCAACGAGTTTCCCCAGCACGCGCATTATTTCAGCATGGAAGCCCTGCAAGCCGGTGGCAAACTGCTCGAGAACCACAACGACCTGATCATGCGCTTCGACGGCGCCAACGGCATGAAGACGGGCTACACCTGCCCCTCGGGCTTCAACCTGATCGCCACCGCCACCCGAGGCGGACGCAGCCTGATGGCCGTCGTGATCGGCGAGCCAACAGTGGAGGCGCGCGCGGACAAGGCCGCCAATCTGCTGGAGCGCGGCTTTGCGACCCCGGGGGATACCGCGCCCTATCTCGGCCAGCTACGCCCTTCAGGCAAGGAGGCACCGAGCGCTGTGAACCTGCGTCCGGTGATCTGCACCGAGGCGCACTGGAAGGCGGTCACCGAAGCGCGCGGTCCCGAAGGGCACCCCGTGTACACCTCTCCCTATATCAAGGAGCCGACGCGCGAGCGCGTAGCGGTCGCCGTGGCGCTTGGCGGTGCGACAGGCCCGGAATCGAAGGCACCGCGCTATGCCGACGTGCCGATCCCTACCCCGCGCCCGGATTATGCGCCAGCGGCGATGGCGGAAGGCGGCTGAACAGGTGATCCACGAACCGATCGCGGTCTCGATCCTCACCGGCTTCCTCGGGGCGGGCAAGACCACGCTGCTCAACAGGCTGCTGAAAGACCCGGCGCTTCAGAACACCGCTGTCATCGTCAACGAATTCGGCGAGGTCTCCATCGACCACATGCTGGTCGAGCAGGCGTCGGACGGCGTGATCGAACTATCTGACGGTTGCCTGTGCTGCACGGTCCGCGGCGAACTCGTCGACACGCTGGCTGATCTGATCGACCGGGTGCAGACCGGCCGCATCGCCCCGCTGAAACGCATCGTCATCGAAACGACCGGGCTCGCCGATCCCGTGCCCGTCCTGCAATCGGTAATGGGGCACCCGGTGCTGGCCCAGGCGCTGCGGCTGGACGGCGTGGTCTGCGTGGTTGACGCCGTCAACGCGGGGTCAACGCTCGACACCCACGAGCAGGCCGTGCGGCAGGTAGCAGTGGCCGATCGGATCGTGCTGACGAAGTCCGATCTCGCCGACGAGAGCGGGACGCTGCGCGCGCGGTTGCGCGCGCTCAACCCCAATGCACCGATCCTTGATGGCAGCGTCTTCTCAACGAGAGCGTCGGACCTGCTGGATTGCGGGCTCTACGATCCGAATTCCAAGATCGCCGATGTCCGCCGCTGGCTAGGTGAGGAGCGGCAGCACGACCATCATGATCACGACCATGAGCATCATGATCACGGCCATCACCATCATCACGACGATCGTGTAACCACGGTGTCACTCGTTCACGACAGGCCGGTTTCGTTCTCTGCGATCGAAATGTTCCTCGACCTGCTGCGTTCGACCCAGGGCAGCAAGTTGCTGCGCATGAAGGGCGTGATCGAGCTTGCGGAAGACCCGGACCGCCCGCTGGTCATTCACGGCGTTCAGACGCTGCTTCATCCGCCCGCGCGCCTGCCCGGCTGGCCGGAGGGCCCGCGTGGCACCAGGATCGTCATCATCGCCTTCGACCTGCCGGAGGATTATGTGAGGCGGCTTTTTACCGCCTTCACGAACGAACCGGCCATCGACACGCCGGACCGCGCCGCGCTCGCTGAAAACCCGCTCGCCATTGCCGGCTACAAAGGCTGAGCAGCGCTCAACCGCCCCGTTCGATCAGGAAGCGGTTGCCACCGCCGGACGCGTCCTCGGCGGAGACAAGCCTGTGGCCGCTATCGGCGCAGAACGCTGGAATGTCGATGACGGCGAGCGGGTCGGTCGTCTCGACCCACAGCTGCGCACCGACAGGCATGCCGGCCAGCCGCTTTTTCGCGCGCAGCACCGGCAGCGGGCAGTTCAAACCCCTGAGATCATACGTTTCGGCTGCGTCGCGAAGCAATTAGCCGCCAAACATGCCAAGCAGTCGGCGGCGCAGGCTCTTGCCCTCACGCTCGGGTTGCGTGGCCTGCGCTCCGGCAGCCACGGTCTCCGACTGGGCGTTGCCTTCGGCCTCGGGGGTCGGGGCGGCGGCTGCCTGCTGGGTGGCCGGAGCCGGCGTGGGGACGGCGGCAACCGTCGCCTCGAGCTTCTGCGGCGCCTTCTGCTCTTCGGCCATCAGGACCTGCGGCCGCTCCAGCGACGGCGGCAGGCGGGTCACCTTCTCGCCACGCGCGCGGCGACGCGACCAGTCGGCGACCAGTGCGGCCTCCTTCACGCCGGCAATCGTCGGCGCAGGCGTCGACGATTTGCCGGAACCCAGCGCGGCGGAGAAGGCCGTGTCATAACTGGACTGAAAGCTGCGATAGGCGACCGAGAGCGATTCGGGCTGCGTGGTCGACGGACAGGCGGCGGTCGGCGAGAATGTCGTTCCCGCCGGCGCGATCTGGTTGAACACGTAACGCTTGCCGCAGACGTCGACCTTCGGCGGGACCTTGGTGATCTCGAAGTGGTCGTAGCCTTCCTTGAGCATGGTCCAGAACTCGTAGTTCGGGTCGTCCTGGTAACGCGCCATGTTGGCGGCCGTCATGCGGAAGGGGAAAGCCTGGATCTGGAAGTCGGTCTGGCCGCCTTTGAATGCATCGCGGGCAAAAGCGTAAATCTGCTCGACCTGTTCGTCGGTCATGGAGTAGCAGCCCGCCGACGAGCATGCGCCATGCACCATCAGATGCTGGCCGGTGCGGCCGTGCGCCCGGTCGTAAGCGTTAGGGAAGCCGATGTTGAACGAGAGGTGATAACTCGACTGCGGGTTCATCTGATGCGGACGCACCGTATAGAAGCCTTCGGGCGCCTGCCTGTCGCCTTCCGTGAATTTGGGCCCCAGCTTTCCGGACCACTTGCATATGTCGTAGCTGGTGGCGAGGTCGTAGCGGCCGTTGTCCTTCTGCTTCCAGACTTCCAGCACCGCCTCTTCCTTGAAGATGCGCACCATGATCGGCGAGGTCGTCGACATGCCCTTGGCGCGCATGGACTGCACGAGCGCGGGCGGCAGCCTCTTCTCCGCCTTGGGCGCGAGGTCCTCGAATGTGGCCTCGGTGCAACCCGCGATGAAAAGGGCTGCCATCATCAAAAGGCCGGCGCGTGCGATACTGGTCTTCATTGGATCGCGGATCGTACTCTGGTTTGAATGCCGGGGCCGTCCGTCCCCGAAACTGCTTGTGCCCCGATACCGATCATTGATCGGTTAACCTTGAAAAGTTCTTACCGCAATATTTACCTTTTCGCACCCGGCGAAAGCAATGCAGCGTCACTTTCATTGAAAGTACAGACGCGGCGATTTTGTGGCAAAACGGTGGTGCAATTGCCCGCTAGAGCGTACGGCCCATCGCAAGGAACTTTTCGCGACGGTGCTCGCGATAGTCCATATTCGCACCGGAAAGGTCTTCAAACCCCTTGGCGATCTGCTCGCCAGTGGCCTTGATTATCGCTTCCGTACCGCGATGTGCACCGCCGAGCGGCTCGGCGATCACGCCGTCGATGATCTTGAGTTCCAGAAGATCCTGTGCGGTGATCTTCATGTTGGTGGCGGCATCCTTGGAGCGCGTCGTGTCGCGCCAGAGAATGGAGGCTGCACCTTCCGGCGAAATCACCGAATAGATGGAATGCTCAAGCATATAGACGTGGTTGGCGACTGCGATCGCGATCGCACCGCCGGAACCGCCCTCGCCGATGATGACCGACACGTTGGGCGAGCGCAGCGACAGGCACGCGGACGTCGAACGTGCGATGGCTTCCGCCTGGCCACGCTCCTCCGCACCGATACCCGGATAGGCGCCGGCGGTATCGACCAGGCTGACCACCGGAATACCGAAGCGGTCGGCCATCTCCATGACGCGCACCGCCTTGCGATAGCCCTCGGGGCGCGCGCTGCCGAAATTGTGCTTGATGCGGGTTTGGGTGTCGTTGCCCTTTTCAAGCCCGAGCAACGCAACCGCCTCGCCCTGGAACCGCGCGAAACCCGCGATCACCGCATTGTCCTCGCCAAAGGCCCGGTCGCCCGCAAGCGGCGTGAATTCGGTGAAAAGGCCACGCACATAGTCTAGGCAATGCGGACGGTCGGGGTGACGCGCCACCTGCACCTTTTGCCACGGCGTCAACTGCCTGTAGGCCTCGCGCAGCGCATCCTGGGAGCGCTTTTCCAGCCGAGCGATCTCGTCTCCGACATCCACCGACTCACCACTCTCCGAGAGCTTCTTCAGCTCGAGAATCTTGCCTTCGAGGTCGGCAACCGGTTTTTCGAAATCGAGATAGTTGAACATTCGCCCTACTGTATCTGGAGGTGATTGAGCGGTCGAAAGGCGCGAAAAATGCGCTGTTGGGGGCTTCACATAACGATCCGAGCGCTACTCGGCAAGCGGATGATGCTGGCTTACCAGTTCAACCAGCCGGTTTTCGAGCACATGAGTGTAAATCTGGGTCGTGGATATGTCTGCGTGGCCGAGAAGCTGCTGCACGGCGCGCAGATCGGCTCCGTTCTGCAACAGATGGCTGGCAAACGCATGCCTCAGCACGTGCGGCGACACCTTGGCGGCCGGCACCCCTGCCCGCCCCGCAAGCGCCTTCAGCTCACGCGCAAAGACCTGCCGGGGCAAATGGCCGCTTTCCGACGACGCCGGGAACAGGAACGGGCTTTCCTTGAGCCGGGCATCCCGCGCCCTGGCTTCCAGCCAGTCCCGCAGCGCGCCCCGCGCCTTCTGGGAAAGCGGCACCATCCGTTCCTTGCCGCCCTTGCCGCGAACGACGAAGAAACGCTCGTCGCGCAGGGCCACCGTGACCGGCAGCGACACCAGTTCGGAGACGCGCAGCCCCGTGGCATAGAGCGTTTCGACCAATGCATGCAGGCGGCATGCGGTCAGGCGCTCCGCCTCATCCGCTGCCGCCTGTTTTTCCGTCTCGGCGCGCTCCAGCAGCAGCGTGACAGCGTTTTCGCGCATCGTCTTGGGAAGGGCCCGACCCTTCCTGGGCGTGTCGATGATGCCGGTCGGATCATCGGTGCGAAGGCCCTCGACATAGAGAAACTTGAAGAACTGACGCACAGCCGACAGCTTGCGCGCCTGCGAGGACGGTGCGAACCCCCGTGACGCGACGTCATCCAGCCAGCCGCGGATGTCGTCGGGCGTGGCCGATGCAAGTCCGCCCCGAACGAAGCTTGCGGCATCCTCAAGATCCCGCCGATAGGCCTCGAGCGTGTTGGCGCTCGCGCCACGCTCCGCGCTCATCATCTCGAGAAATGCTTCGAGCCTTGCCGCGCCCTTCATTGATACGCCTCTTTGCCGAACCGGCGGACTCTAGCGCCTGACGCATTGTCAAAATATGAAGGGCCCGACGAGTCCAACCGGCATGTCGGGAACCCTTTTGCGTTTCGCAAGTTTCCTTGTCGTCAAATCCCGACGCAATCATGTGGCGATGCGCATGCCGAGGGGGACTTGATAAGGCCATAAGCTGGCGGCATGGTGCTGGTGGAAGGGTGATTGCAACAATGGAGGCAGGTATGAAGAAATTGATGTTGGCGGCAGCGGTCGTCGCAAGTTTGGGCGCAGCAGGCTGCACCACTGCTGAACAGACCGGCGTTGGCGGCGCAGCGGTTGGCGCGGCTGTGGGCGGTCTCGCTACGGGTCGTGTAAGCGGCGCTCTGGCCGGCGCGGCCATCGGTGGCGCCAGTGGCTATCTGCTTGGCCGCGTGGCCGACCGCCCCGGCTACTGCCGCTACCGCGATCAGTACGGTCAGGTCTACACCGACCGCTGTTAGGCGCTCAGCCATCAATCGAAGAGAAAAGGGGCCCGCGCGGGCCCCTTTTTTTACATTCAGGCAGAAAGCGTGGCGTCAGGCCGCCTCGCGCATTGCTCCAGGACCGGGCACAGCACCGGGCGGGCACTTACCGAGAATGATCATGCCCAGCACCTCGTCCTTGGTGACGTCTTTCGTGCTGGCCGTGCCCACCACCTGCCCGTTCTTCATCACGCAGACCCGGTCTGCGAGATCGAAGACGTCGTGGATGTCATGGCTGATCAGGAAGATGCCGATGCCGTCCGCCTTGAGCTGCTTCACCAGTTCGCCGACCTGAGCCGTCTCCTGCGGCCCGAGTGCCGCCGTAGGCTCGTCCATGATGAGGATGCGGGCGTTGAAGTGTATCGCGCGCGCGATTGCAACGGACTGGCGCTGCCCGCCGGAGAGCTTGATGACCGGCTCCTTGAAACGCTGGAAACGCGGATTGAGCCGCCCCATCACCTTGCGGGTTTCCGATTCCATCGCAACGTCGTCGAGCGTGCCCCATGGCGTGCGTAATTCGCGACCGAGGAACAGGTTGGCGGCGGCATCCACATTGTCGGCCAGAGCCAGCGTCTGGTAGATCGTCTCGATGCCGTATTTCTTGGCATCGCGCGGATTGTGGATCGAAGCTTCCTCGCCATTGACGAAAATCTCGCCGGCGTCGCGCTTGTAGGCGCCCGACAGGATCTTGATCAGCGTCGACTTGCCGGCGCCGTTATGGCCGAGCAAGGCGACAACCTCGCCCGCATGAAGGTCGATCGAGGCGTCGTCGACGGCATGAATGCCGCCGAAAGAGATCGAGATGTTCTTCATCTCGACGAGCGGTGACTGGCTTGCCATGTTCATCCTCCCCTACTGAACGCGGCGGCGATAGACGGTGTCGAGCCAAACGGCGACGACAAGCGCCAACCCGACGACGATGTTCTGCAACGGCGTGTCTACACCGAGCAGGATCATGCCCGAGGCGAGTGACTGCATCAAAACGGCGCCGATCATCGCGCCGACAATGGTGCCGACGCCGCCCGACAGCGAGGTGCCGCCAATCACGGCCGCGGCGATCGTCAGCAGTTCGTCGAGCGTACCCTGCGCGTTCGTGGCCGCATTTAGGCGCGCGGTCGAGATCATGGCCGCGATGGCTGCCAGGCCACCCATCACCATGAAGATCTTCATCGTCACCCAGCGCGTGTTGATGCCGGCAAGCATGGCCGCCTCCGGATTGCCGCCGATGGCGAAAACATAACGGCCGAAGCGGGTGCGCGTGGAAACGAACGTCATGATGATGCCGACGCCGAGCGCGATCAGAACAGGAATGGCGATGCCGTGCGCGATGAACACGTTTTCCGGCACCTCCTGACCGAGCGCCTCGAAGTAGCGGCGTACGATGCCGACCGGCCACGGATAGGAATTGGCAACCGAGACAGCACCGAGGATCAGCCCGCACGCCACGACGGCCAGGAAGACTTCCGCCCATACGGGGCGCAGCGGAAAGTTGAAGCGCCGCCGTTGGGTGCGCCCGGCGACCAGCATCAGAACAACCGCCGCGCAGGCCGCGAAACCGACGATCCAGCTCCATGTCGCACCGATCGCACCGTCAGGCCCACCGCCCATCAGGCGGAAAGTGGCGTCCATCGGTGCGACGGTACGGCCGCTTGTCACCCACCATGCCGCGCCGCGCCACACAAGCAGTCCGCCGAGCGTCACGATGAAGGCCGGCACACCGAGATAGGCAATGATGAACCCATGCAGCGCGCCTACGGCAACACCGACAGCAAGGCCGACAAGGGCAGCCAGCAGCCACATGGCCGGATGGCCGAAACCGATGAGGCTGGGCAGCACCTCGGCTTGCGTCACGCCCATGATCATGCCCGCGAAGCCGAGGACGGACCCGACCGAAAGGTCTATATTGCGGGTTACGATGACCAGCACCATGCCGGTCGCCATCACCGCGATAGATGACGACTGGACCGACAGGTTCCAAAGGTTGCGCGGGGTCAGGAACAGCCCCCCGGACAGCAGATGGAACACGATCCAAATCAGCACCAGCGCGCCGATCATCCCAAGCATGCGGGTGTCGAGTTCCGTTGCCTTGAGAAAGCGTGCGACAGGGCCGAGCTCGCTGGCCCGCGCCTTGTCAACCGGCGCATGGGTGGTGGCATCCGACATTGTCGTCCTCCCGTCCGGCAGCACGGAAACCGGTGCCGGCAATTTCAGCTTAGAGCATTTTGCAGCCAGACGGTATCGTCCGGCGCGGTACAAATGCGCCCAGGAAACCAAGCTGCGGCGGCGGAAGCGCGTTCGTCATAACGCCCGCCGCTCTGGTGAAACGCCGCGGTTTCGGTCGAACCGCGGCGTTTTCGACAGCAGGTAGCGATCAGTCGCAGGCAGCCACGGTGCCGGCGGCCACGCCCTGGCAAACGACTTCCTTGGACACCCACCCGGCGTCGATGACCTCGTTGAGGTTGTCGCGCGTGATCGGGTTGGGCGACAGGAAGATCGCGTTCATCTCGACGCCGTTCGGGCCGTCGGACCACTTCATGGCGCCTTCCACCCCATCCATCGCGGTGCCTTCGGAAAGCTGGTTGGCGATCTCTGCCGCCGCCTTGCCGAGTTCACGCGCATCCTTCCAGACCGAAACGGTCTGGGTTCCGAGCGCAACGCGGTTCAGTGCGGCATGGTCGCCATCCTGGCCGGAAACCGGCACCGAACCGGCAAGACCCTGTGCCTCGAGCGCAGCAACGACGCCGCCGGCGGTGCCGTCGTTAGACGCCACGACCGCGTCGACCTCGTTGTTGTTCTGGGTCAGGATCTGCTCCATGTTGCGCTGCGCGTTAGCAGGCAGCCAGCCATCCGTGTAGGCCTCGCCGACATTCTTGATCGCGCCGCTGTCGATCGCTTCCTTGAGAACTTCCATCTGGCCGGAGAACAGGAAGTCGGCGTTCGGATCGGCCGACGAGCCCTTGATGAACGCGTAGTTGCCTTCGGGCGCAACTTCGAACACGGCGCGCGCCTGCATGCGGCCCACTTCCTTGTTGTCGAAGGTCAGGTAGAAGGCATTCTCGTTCTCGATCAGGCGGTCATAGCCCACGACGGGAATGCCTTCGGCGACCGCGTTCTCGACTGCCGGGCCGATTGCGCTGGCATCCTGCGCCAGGATGATGAGGGCGTTGGCGCCCTGCGAGATCAGAGCCTCGACGTCGGTAAGCTGCTTGGCGGCGGACGACTGCGCATCGGCCGAGATGTAGGTGTTGCCGGCGCCCTCGATCGCGGCCTTCATCGCCGCTTCGTCGGTCTTCCAGCGCTCTTCCTGAAAATTCGACCAGGACACGCCGATGATCTTGCCTTCGGCATGAGCCGCGGCTGAAAGCGTGAGCGACATGGCGACGCCCGCCAGCATGGCGGTTGCAAATCTCTTCATGATGTTCCTCCCTGCGCCCCGTTGGAGCGCTTGATGACACTTGCTCTACAACAGATGCGAAGCTCTTTTTTTCGAGCCTCGAAAAAAATAATGACTCAGCGGAAGCCGTGTGTCAATATCTTCTGCGCGATGCTGGCAAAGCTGCCGGAAGGCGGCTAGACCGGCGGCGCACCAGGGAGGATGGGAACATGACGGTCGGCGTACGCCACGACGATCTTCGGCGCCGCAATCGCGCAATGGTGATTGCCGCCGTGCGGCGTGCGGGACAGCCATCGCGGACCGAGATCGCCGCCGTCACCGGGCTCAGCAATTCCACCATATCGACGATCTCCGCCGACCTGATCGAGGAAGGAATCCTGGCGCAGGCCAAGACCGGCGAAACGGCGGCCCTCAAGCGCGGCCGTCCGCAGGTTGCGCTCGGCCTCAACCCACGCGCGGCCACCGTCGTCTCCATCGCCCTTTCGCTCAACTCGCTCTCCGCTTCCTTGATCGACTATTCGGGCAAGGCCATCATACACGATATTTCGCGCCCCGCGACGCTGACGATGACGGCCAGCGGCCTCGTCGAAGCCGTCACCGCCGCCGTTGGCAGGCTGCTGGCGCGCATGGAACCGGACCACGGCCCGGTGCTGCGCATGACGCTGGCGATCCAGGGCATCACCGATTCCGAGGCGCGCAAGCTGATGTGGTCGCCGATCACGCCGCATAGCGACATTCAATTCGCCAATGCGCTGGAAACCGCCTTCGGCATTCCTGTCACCGTGGAAAACGACTGCAACATGATCGCCGTGGCCTTGCGCGGCCGTGCGCCCGACCGCTACCGCGACAACTTCTTCACCATCCTCCTGTCGAACGGCATCGGCATGGGGCTGGTGCTGCGCGGCGAGCTCTTTACCGGCTCGCACTCCTCGGGTGGCGAGTTCGGCCACATGATCCATGTGCCAGACGGCGCGCAGTGCCGCTGCGGCCGGCGCGGCTGTATAGAGGCCTATGCGGGCAACTACGCCATATTCCGGCATGCGCGCGGCGAAAGCGAATACGCGCAGCCTGCCGCCGACATCGACGACGCGACGATGCTGGCGCTGGCTGCCGCCGCGCGCGATCACGACGGCCGCGAACGCGAAGCCTTCCGCAAGGCTGGCGAGGCGATCGGCTTCGGCCTCGGCAGCCTCTTTGCCCTGTTCGATCCGGCCCCGGTGGCAATCGTCGGGCTTGGATCCTCGGCATTCGACGTGATCGAGCCGGCACTGCGCGACGCGATCTCGAAAACCGCCGGCGGCCAGCACAACGCCGCGATCTCGTTCGATCTCGAACCCGACGAGACGCCACTGATACGTGACGGCTGCGCACGCCAGGCATTGACCT
Organism: Aquamicrobium sp.; assembly: GCA_019739225.1. Lineage (GTDB taxonomy): Bacteria > Pseudomonadota > Alphaproteobacteria > Rhizobiales > Rhizobiaceae > Aerobium. The sequence goes on along the minus strand of JAHHDT010000006.1, from coordinate 523,916 downwards.
TCGTCGATCAGGATATTTTCGCCCCAGGCGCCGCCGTCGAGACCGCCGGCAAGGCCGTGGCCTGAAGAACGCGCCAGCTACCCCGGCGTCCAGGCTGTTGGCGCTGCACCGCGGCGCAGCAGATAGAAGCCGTCGGCATCGAAATCCTGCCATGCGCCTGCGTCGCCGTCCGGCCAGATAACGCGGATTTCGCCCTTCGCCTCGTCTCCGAGCCCGAAATGGTGCCAGCCGCTCTGGCCGCCGGCATGCCCTCCGCCCGACGACACCTCGCGGCGCAGCACCGTGTCACCGCAGCGAACCTCTATCCATGCGCCGAGAGCGTCGCGATTGGGCGCATCCTGCTCCAGCCGGACCTGCAACCAGCGCCCTGTGTCGCCCCCCGTATTGCGCCAGGTCTGAGCGGTGTGCCATCGGTTGACGACCACCAGATCGAGAAGTCCGTCGAGGTTGAGATCGGCCAGCGCCGCACCACGTCCTATCTCGACGCTGGCAACGCCTGCCCGGTCACCGGCTTCCTCGAACGTGCCGTCGGGCCGCTGTAGCAGGAGGTTGTTCGGGTCCTCCTCGGCGAAATCAGGCATCTTCGCGACATTGCCTTTCGCGACGAAGAGGTCCGCAAGGCCGTCATTGTTGACGTCCTCGAACTGCGCGTGCCACGCCGTGCTTGGCCGCAGATTGTCTCCGACATAAGGGCGGTGTGCCGTCACGCCCTTGGCGAAGGCGGTGTCGGCGTAGGTAGGCCGAGGTGACGGATCCTCACCACTGGCAAGCGTCTGCAGCTTGTTGTCGGCCATGCTGGTCAGGAAATATTCGGGATAGCCGTCGGCATCGAGATCGTAGGATGCAATGCCCATGCCCCAGATGCGCAACCGCTCCCAGCCTTCCTCCGGCGTATAAAGCGATGGCGTGGCGCCCGGCTCGATGCGCCAGAGCTGTTCCTGGCCGCCCTTGTAATATTCGCGATCGTTGGAGACGCGCAGCGACGGTGTGCCGGACCGATTCCAGTCCGTGAAGAGCATGGAAAGCGCGCAGTAGCTGGGCTTCAGCGCAAACGGCGTGCCGAACCGATTCGCGCCGGCGGCGGGACGGTGCAGCCAGTTGTCCGTGCAGGAGCCCCACGGAAAGCCTTCTTCCTTGCGATCGATGTAATTGCCGACCGCCAAGGTCGGCCAGGAGGCCCCGCGTTCCCAGGTCGCGGCCAAAGCGGTCGACCACGCCTCGCCGCCATCGAAGCCCCAGGCTTCGTTGGCTCGCTCGAAACGACAACCGCCGAGCCCACGCATCAGCACGTTTTCACCGACACGCAGGACTGCGAGGTCGGTGATGCCGTCGCTGTCGATGTCGATCGGATAGGCGCCCGTCACGCCTTCAAGTTCGAGGCCGGCCTCGAAGCGCTCGAAACGCAGCTTTCCGCCCACGTCGCTGACATTGCGGTAGAAATGGGCCGCCGCAGAGCCGCCGGCGACATAGAGGTCGGCAAAACCGTCTTCGCTGCAATCGAATGCGGCAACGCCGCCGCCCACCATGAACTCCCAATCGCCTTCGTAAACAGCATCGACACCGGCAGTCGCCGTCTCCTCGATGAAATTGGGCACGACCGGCCCGTCCGCGGCAAGCACGGGTACGCAAATGCCGACCGAAAGAAAGAGCACTGAAACGACGTGGCGCATCATTCCGCTCCCCGCGTCACCAGCCCGTTGGTGTAGGCGCCGATGCAGTAGCCCTGCTCCAGCCCGTTTTCGATGGCGGCTCGATAATGAATGCCGCCATAGAGCCGCGAGATCGCGGCTTCTTCGGCCGCCTCTCGGAAGCTTTCGAAATGCCGGGGCGGCAGTCCGTCGTCCACATGGGTTTCGTCTTCGAAGGCAAACGTCGCACCAAACAGATCCTCCAGCACGATGGCCGCAGCGCCCGATTGCGTGCTGTGGCCGCTGGGATATTCGGGGAAGGGCGGCGTGATGAGGTCGGGCTGCCACTTCGCGTCTATGTGCCGCCTGATATACGTCACCGGACGCACGAGGTCGTAGCGGTATTTGGCTTCCCAGCATCCAATGAAGGAATCGGCGAGAACGATGCCGAGCCGCCCGAGCACGTCGACGGTGCGCTCGGCATCCGCACCTTCCGCTTCGAGCAGTTGCAGCGCAATCGAAATCCAGTGGCCGGGCGGTGTCGGCGACAGCATCGGGTCATCCGACCAGAACCGGGCAATTTCCCGCTGCTCCGGCGTCAGCCCCTTCGCCGCTTCGTAGACTTCCATGGCCTCGTTATGGAACGCGCTGCCTTTCTCCTCACTGTAATCGGGCGGTGGCGGCACGCCGCATGTGGCGCCGTCAGGCATGGCAAATGTGCGGTTGGTGCCCCAGGCGGGCAACAACGGCGCCTGCTGCTGCGCGATAAGACTGGTGGGAACCCAATGTTGCGGCCCCTCCGTCAGAACATAGTCGTGCGGAAAGCCCATGTTCTCCACGACAGCCCCACCATCGTCAGCGGACCATTCGATCACATGGCCGGCAATCACCTGCCCATACGCAAGGCTCCGCTCAAGAACGTCCGCGTCGACGCCCTCCGAGACTAGAGTATCGAGACGCTTCCCGATGGCATCCATCGCGCGCTGGCCGGTCGGCCCGGTATTGCTGAAAAAGTGGCGCGTCGAGATCGTGAGCGCGCCCTGTAGAACGACCGCCTCATCGTAGATGCCATCAGGCCGTGGAGGAAAGGCTTCCAGCCCGTTGAGCTGGCCTGCAAACGAGCGCGTCGACGGCCGCCCGCCGGCAAGCGCTTCCTGCGCGGCAACGCCCAGATAAGCCAGGGACCGACTCGCGACGGGCGGCGAATAGGTTGGCGTATGACGCACCAGCTCGAGCGTGAGCCGGTACCATGTCCGTGCAACCTCCACGGCCCGCTCGTCGGATTGCGCGCGGGCGGAGCCCACAAGACCCAGAACAGCCGCAATCAGCACGACATGGACAAGAAAACGCATTGCCGCCTACGGGCCCTGCCCGCTCCTCCCTCAGTGAAGGCAGGAAAGCATGGCGCACCTGCCGCCTGCAAGCGGAACCGAAGCGCAGGAGTATCGGCCGCTATGCCTCGCGGATCGCGTAGCCCGCGCCACGTATGGTGCGGATCACGTCGGGCAGACGGCCATTGTTGACCGCCTTGCGCAGCCGGCCGACATGCACGTCAACGGTGCGCTCGTCGATGTAGATCGTCTCGCCCCAGACATTGTCGAGCAATTGCCCGCGCGAGAAGACGCGGCCCGGATGCTGCATCATGAATTCCAGCAGGCGGAACTCCGTCGGGCCAAGCCTGATCTCGGACTTGCCGCGATGCACGCGATGCGTCTCGCGGTCGAGAACGATGTCTCCGACCTTCAGCACCGATGAAAGCACCTCTGGCTTGGCGCGGCGCAGCAGCGCGCGGACCCGGGCGATGAATTCCGGCGTCGAGAACGGCTTGACCAGATAGTCGTCGGAGCCGGTCGAGAGGCCCCGCACCCGGTCCGTTTCCTCGCCGCGCGCGGTCAGCATGATGATCGGCAGGCGCTCGGTCTCCGGGCGCATCCGCAGCCGCCGGCAAAGCTCGATGCCGGAAATGCCGGGCACCATCCAGTCGAGCACCAGCAGGTCGGGCGTGCTTTCGCGCAGCCTGATCTCCGCTTCATCTCCACGACCGATCACCTCGACCTGATAACCTTCGGCTTCCAGATTGTATTTGAGAAGCACCCCCAGCGGCTCCTCGTCCTCCACCACCATGATCTTGGGTGCAATCATCGATAATTCTCTCTGCGGTCACTCGCTGTCCACGGTCACGGACGTTTCGTCCAGCTTGGGACGGTTCAGCGGCAATTGCTGGCCGGTCACGATATAATACGCGTTTTCGGCGATGTTGGTCACATGGTCGCCGATGCGTTCCAGGTTCTTGGCGCAGAACAGCAGATGCGTACAGGCGGTGATGTTGCGCGGGTCTTCCATCATGTAGGTGAGCAGCTCGCGGAAGACGGCCGTGTATTGCACGTCGATCTTTTCGTCGTCCTCGCGCAGGCTTACAAGGTTTTTCGCGTCGCGTGCCTCATAGGCAGCGATCACCGCGCCGACCTGGTCCATCACCATCTGGGCCATCGTGTCGATGGAATGGGAAAGCCCGCGCGGCGCCGAGCCTTCGCCCACCGCGTTGACGCGCTTGGCGATGTTCTTGGCCAGGTCGCCGATACGTTCCAGGTCTGCCGCCATGCGGATCGCGCCGACGACCGATCGCAGATCCTGCGCCATGGGCTGGCGCTTGGCGATCAGCGTGATGGCGCGGTCGTCCAGTTCGCGCTGACGGGCATCCATCACCACATCATCCGAAATCACCCGCTGCGCCAGCGCGGTGTCGTTCTGCAACAGCGACCGGGTCGCGGCGGCGACCATCGCGCCGGCGAGATCGCCCATGTCGCGGATCAACTGGTCGATATGGCCGAGATCGTCGTCGAACGACGTGACCGTGTGCTCACCCATGTTTGCCTCCTCGGGCTCTTCCGGGACCGTCAGCCGAAGCGGCCGGTGATGTAGTCCTGCGTCCGCTTCTCGGCGGGGCTGGTGAATATCTGGTCGGTCGGGCCTTCCTCGACGAGATTGCCGAGATGGAAGAAGGCGGTGCGCTGGGAAACGCGGGCGGCCTGCTGCATCGAGTGAGTGACGATGGCAATCGTGTAGTTCTCGCGCAGTTCGTCGATCAGTTCCTCGATCTTGGCGGTCGCGATCGGGTCGAGCGCGGAACACGGCTCGTCCATGAGGATCACCTCCGGCGAAACGGCGATGGCGCGCGCGATGCACAGGCGCTGCTGCTGGCCGCCCGAAAGACCGGTGCCCGGTTCCTGCAGACGATCCTTCACCTCGTCCCAGAGGCTGGCCTTCTGCAGGCTCGATTCGACGATGCCGTCCATGTCCGCCTTGGAGGCGGCGAGGCCGTGGATACGCGGCCCGTAGGCGATGTTCTCGTAGATCGACTTCGGGAACGGATTGGGCTTCTGGAACACCATGCCGACACGTGCGCGCAGTTCAACAACGTCGAGGCTGGCGTCATAGATGTCGTCACCGTCCAGTTCGATGCGGCCGGTGACGCGCGCGCCATCAATCGTGTCGTTCATGCGGTTGAGGCAGCGCAGAAACGTCGACTTGCCGCAACCCGACGGGCCGATGAAGGCGGTGACGGCCTTTTCGGGAATGTCGATCGACACGTCGAACAGCGCCTGCTTGGGACCGTAGAAGACGCAGACCTCGCGCGCCTTGACGCGGACGGGGCGTGCCTCGGCATCCGGAGTCCGGATCGTGGACGACTTCATCGAATAGAGGTCCGTGCTGGCGACAATCTTCTCGGATGGCATCTGCATTTCCTTGGCCTCCGCTTCCAGATGTTCGTTCAATTTCGTCGCTCCAGTCTCGACCGCAGGAAGATCGCGATCGCGTTGAGCGTCAGCATCAGCCCGAGCAGGACGATGATCGCGGCTGACGTGCGCGCTTCGAAGAAGTTGCGGTTTTCGTTGCCCTGCCAGAGATAGATCTGGACCGGCAGCGCTGAGGACTGGTCCATGGGCGTCCCGGGTATCTGTGCAACGAATGCGTTCATGCCGATCAGCAGCAGCGGGGCGGTTTCGCCGAGCGCCTGCGCGACACCGATGATGGTGGCCGTCAGGATGCCGGGATAGGTGACCGGCAGAACGTGGTGGAACACGGTTTGCGTCTTCGATGCGCCGAGGCCGAGTGCCGCCTGCCGCAACGACGGCGGCACGGCACGCAGGGCGGAGCGCGTAGCGATGATGATCGTCGGAAGCGTCATCAGCGTCAGAACGAGACCGCCTACCAGCGGCGCCGACAGCGGCAGCCGGAAATAGTTGATGAAGACGGCGGCGCCCAGAAGACCGAACACGATAGACGGCACGGCTGCGAGGTTGTTGATGTTGACCTCGATCAGGTCCGTAAGCCGGTTCTTGGGCGCGAACTCCTCCAGATAGACCGCGCTCATCACGCCGATCGGCACCGCCAGCACGATGACGACCAGCATCATGTAGAGCGAACCGACGAAGGCGCCCGCGAGGCCGGCCGATGCCGGCGCTGAGCGCGAATCCACATTCGTGAAGATGTGCCCTGCAAAGGCGAAGCGGATCTTGCCTTCTTCAAGCAGTCGGTCGGCCAGCGCGCGCGCATCGGCCGAAAGCTGCTGCTGGCTGTCAGGCAGCGAGCGGTCGATATTGCCCTTCAGCCAGTTATCGGCATTGGCCGAGGCAAGCAGCGAGACGGCAACCGTCTGCCCGAGCAGGCCGGGGTTCTCGACGAACATGTCGCGCAGAACGAAGCGCTCGCTGGTTTCCACGATGGAGAGCGCCGAACGGGTGTCGATCTCGATATCGGGTGCCGCCTCGACGATGGCCGCCTCGATGAGCCGGTTCCAGTTCAGCATGGTAACCTGGCGCTGCCAGCCGAGCAGCGCGCGCTGGTACTCGGCGGCGGATTGTCCCTCGGCCTGAACCGGCCGCTCGTCGGCGGAGAGCACTTCGGGATCGAAGTGGACGTTGAGGGACAGCTCGGCCTGGGTGAAGGCAGGCAGGCCCTTGTAGAGGATCATCGAGAAGAGGATCACGACGAAGCCGATGGCCGCGACGATCGCCGCGACGCCATAGGCGCGGAAGCGGCGTTCCCGGGCGTGCCGGCGCGTGAGCCCGTCCTTGATCTTCTTGAGGCGGACGGTGTCGGCGTTCTCGGCCGGGGCAGCCGGACGGGAGATGGTGTCAGCCATGGCTATTCGTACTGCTCCCGATAGCGGCGCACGATGTAGAGCGCGACAACGTTGAGGACGAGGGTCATTGCAAACAGCGTCAGGCCGAGCGCGAAGGCGACGAGCGACTGCGGCGACGCGAAATCGGTGTCGCCGGTGAGCTGGTTGACGATGGTGACCGTGACGGTCGAGACCGGTTCGCCCGGATTGAGGCGGAGATAGGGGCTGTTGCCGGCCGCGAGCACGACGATCATCGTCTCGCCGATGGCGCGGCTGACGGCCAGCAGGAAGGCGCCGACGATGCCGGGCAACGCCGCAGGCAGGATTACCCGCTTGATGGTCTCCGACTGCGTTGCGCCGAGCCCCAGCGAGCCGTCACGCATGGCGCGCGGCACCTGCCGGATCACATCGTCGGACAGCGACGAGATGAACGGGATGATCATGATTCCCATCACCACGCCGGCCGTCAGCGCACTGGTGGCGCGAATATCGATGCCGAGCGTGTTGCCGATGGCGGCCAGGAACGGGCCGACTGTCACCAGAGCGAAGAAGCCGTAGACGATGGTGGGAATGCCCGCCAGAACCTCGACAATCGGCTTGACCGTGCTGCGCACCCTGGGGGGTGCGTATTGCGACAGGTAGATCGCGGTCATCAGGCCGATGGGTAGCGCAACGATCATCGCGATGGTCGCAACCATCAGAGTGCCCCAGAGCAGCGGCAGCAGGCCGTAGTCCCCAGTGCCAGACCCGACCGACGAAAAGCGAGGGTTCCAGACCGTGCCGAAGAAGAAATCGACAGGGCTGACGAAGGTGAAGAAGCGGATCGCTTCCGAAAGCAGGGAAGCGACGATGCCGACGGTCGTCAGAATGGCAACCACGGAGCAGCCGATCAGCAGGACCCGGACGAGACCTTCGACTTCGTTGCGTGCGCGCAGCCGCGCGGTGATGCGCCGCCTTGCCATGAAGAGGCCGAGCGCACCGGTGCCTGCGGCAGCGGCAAGCACCACGGCGTAGGTCAGCACCCGGAACTCGCGCAGCGCCTGCGCCGCAGCATTTTCCCATGGCGCCGTCTCGCCAAGCACGCCGAAGCCGGATTCGATCTGACGGATGCGGGCTATCGCGCCTTCCAGATCGGCCCCAGTCAGCGAAGCGACCTCGGGCGGCAATTGCGCCAGGATATAGGCCCGCGTGGCCGTGGTGCCGAAGAGTGCCCAAAGGCCTAGAATGAGAAGGGCGGGCAGCAGGGCCCAGATTGCGGCAAGGGAGCCGTGATATGTAGGGCGCGAATGAAGCTTGCCTCCGCTCGTGACGAGCGATCGGCTGCGTGACCAGCCCATCTGGTAGGCAAAGCCAAGCAACACAAGCAGCAGGACGGCAACGAGAGCTGTATTCACCGGGTCGTGCCCCCAAACGTCATGGAAAAGGCGAGTGGGCGAGGCGCTGAAGGCGCGCCCCGCCCCTTTCGGGTACTACTGGACGTCGGCTGCGGTCAGGGCCTTCGCCTCGCGAAACGAAGCGAGGACCTCGGCGGTCTCTTCAGCCGGAGCCGGGATCATGCCGGCGCCTTCGAGCGTGCCGCCCAGGCCAGCCATCGGCTCGGACAGGAAGAACTCGACATATTCCTCGATACCCGGGATGACGCCGATGTGCTCGCCCTTCACGTAGAAGAACAGCGGACGCGAAACCGGATACTCGCCGGCGGCGATGGTCTCGAGCGACGGGGTCACGCCGGACATGGTCGCAACCTTGAGCGAGTCGCGGTTCTGGTCGTAGAAGCTCAGGCCGAACACGCCGATGGTGTCCGGATTGGCCTGCAGGCGGGCCAGCGTCTCGGTGTAGTCACCGGCGATCTCGACCACGACATCCTGGCGCAGCGCGAGGCAGGCAGCCTCGAGAGCCTCTTCTTCCATCTCCGGCATGCCGGCGTTCTCGCAGCCTTCGTGAACGACACGCTCCTCGAAGACTTCGCGGGTGCCGTGGTTGGAAGCCGGGATCGCGACGGCGATCGGCTGGTTCGGCAGCGACTCGTCGACTTCGTTCCAGGTGGTGTAGGGGTTGTCGACCAGCTCGCCGTCGACCGGAACCTTGGCGGCGATCGCCTTGAAGACGTGGACCGGCTCGAGCGCGAAGTCTTCCTTGTCGGCGCCGGTGGCGAACACGATGCCGTCGTAACCGATCATGACTTCACGGATGTCCTTGACGCCGGCGGCGTTGCAGGCCTCGATCTCCCCGGCGCGGATGCGGCGCGACGCGTTGGCAATGTCGATGGTGTTTTCGCCGACGCCGCCACAGAACTGACGAAGGCCGCCCGACGAACCGCCGGAGCCGACGACCGGGGTCTTGAACTCGGGAAACGCGTTGCCGAACTCTTCCGCCACGATGCTGGCAAAGGGAAGAACGGTGGACGAACCGGCGATCTGGATCGTGTCGCGCGACTGCGCCGCAGCGACGCCGACCGATGCGGCAACAGCGATCGAAGCCGCCGACGCCGTGAGGAAGAATTTATTCATAGGGCCTACTCCTGCTCGGAATTCGGTTGGACGCCTTGACGCGTCGGGAGTGGCAATAACGGCCTTGTATGACAGTCGGATGACAGTTTTGCGTCAGTCGGATAAAACCCGACAGGCGCGCGCAACCCTTGGAAAGAATGAAGAGTGCCGTCGCATAGCCGGCGAAGGACCTATCCGGCGTGATGGCCCGCGTTGGCGGTCCCGCCGATCCAGCGCTCGATCTTCTGCATCAGCGTCTTCGGGCTGATCGGCTTGGACAGATAGTCGTCCATGCCGGCTTCCAGACATCGTTCGCGGTCGCCCTTGAGCGCATGAGCCGTCACGCCGATGATCGGGACATGCCGCCCCGAAGACGCCTCCAGCTCGCGGATCTTGGCGGTGGCTTCCAGGCCGTTCATTTCAGGCATGGAAACATCCATCAGTACCATCGAGGGCTTCATGGAGCAGTAGTTCTCGACGGCCTGCCTTCCAGTGCCGACGATCTCGTAGCGATAGCCGGTATCGCCCAGGATCTGGGTGAAGACGAGCTGGTTCACCTCATTGTCCTCAGCAACGAGGATATCGACGCCCTTTCCACCTGCCGGTGCCCGCTGCACGATGCGCAGTTCGGGCCGCGCTTCGGGTGCCTCGCGCGTTTCCGTCTCTTTCTGCGTCGGGTCCGGCCCGGCATCCTCGATTGCCGGCGCATCGCCCCGGAATTTCTGTATTGCCGAGACCAACGCCTCTAGAAGCGCGGACGAACGCGCTGGCTTGATGAGATGGGCGTCGATGTCGAGGCTGCGATAGCTCGCCTGCCCCAGGGATTGATCGACCGACGTCAGCATGACGATCGGCGTGTCGGCGATCTGGGGTGTCGCGCGAATGACGCGCGCTACATCGCCGCCCGTCATGCCTGGCATCTGGTAGTCGAGGACGACGCAGTCGACATGAAGGCCCAGCCCCGCCACCGCGTTCAATACGGCGATGCCTTCCTGACCGCTTTGCGCGGCGCAGGCGTCGAAGCCCCAGCTTCCAAGCTGTTCGAGCAGGATCGTCCGGTTCACGGTGTTGTCGTCGATCACCAGAACCCTCGCCCCGGATACGTCAATCGGCATGGTCCTTTCCTTTCCGGATGTTCCGGTCCGCGGCAGCCTGATCGTGAACCAGAATGTGGAACCTTTGCCTTCCCTGCTTTCCACGCCCATTTCGCCGTCCATCATCGCGACGAGCCGCGAGGTGATGGCCAAACCGAGGCCTGTGCCTTCGTGCCGCCGGGTCGAGGACGCGTCGACCTGGCTGAACTTGTCGAAAACCTGGGCCAGCTTGTCTTCCGGAATACCGATCCCGGTATCGGTCACCGAGACGCGCAGCACGCTTTCGTTGCCCCGCGCCTCGCCGGTGACGTCCACCAGCACATGGCCGGCATCGGTGAACTTGACCGCGTTGCCGAGCAGGTTGGTGATGATCTGGCGGACGCGTCCGACGTCGCCGACATAATGGTCGTGCAACCCCGGCTCCACGCGCACGATCAGTTCAAGGTCCTTTTCCTTGGCGCGCGCGGAAACCAGCGTCGCGACATCTTCGATCGCCTCGGCCAGATGGAACGGTGCGGGATCGAGAACGAGCTGGCCGGCGTCGATCTTGGAGAAGTCCAGAATGTCGTTGATAATCGTCAGCAGCGCATTGCCCGACTTGACGATGATGTCGGTGAAGGTCTTCTGGCGCGAATCCAGCTCGGACCTGGCAAGCAGCTCCGCCATGCCCAGCACACCGTTCATGGGCGTCCTGATCTCGTGGCTCATATTCGCGAGAAACTCGGACTTCGCGCGGTCGGCCAGCACCGCCTTTCGCTGTGCCTCCTGCAGCTCGGCCTCGCGCTGCTTGAGTTCGGTGATGTCGGTGCTTGAGCCGATCAGGTGGACCTTGCCGTTGCCGCCCACAAGCCGGCTCTTCTTCGCGATGAGCTGGCGCACGGTACCGTCGCGTCGCGTCAGCGTCTCTTCTGTCTCATCCAGGAGGCCGTTCGCGAGCACCTTGAGATCGCGATCGGCGAACCCTTCGCCTTCCTCCCCGAAGAAGTCGCGGTCGGTCTTGCCAAGCGCCTCCTCCTTGGCAATGCCCGTGATCTCGCACCATGCCTTGTTGACGAATTCAAACGCCAGCTTTTCGGTTTTCACGTAGGTGGACACCGGCAGATCGTCGAGCACGTGCTTGAAGAGTTCGATCTGCTCCATGCTGGCCTTCAGCGCGGCTTCACGGTCCTTGAGTTCCGTGATGTCGAGCCGGATTCCGATGAATGAGCCGTCCGGCATGCGCGTGTCGAGGGCCTGATACCAGCGTCCGTCCGGATTCTGGCGCTCGAAGACTGCGCGCGGCAGCTCGTGGCGATCCATATAGGCCTCGACCCAAGCCTCGTAATCCGTCTCGTAAAGCGCATCGACGGCCGGATCACCGCAGGCGCGGAAATAGCCGAAGCTGTGCCCGAGCTCGATGGCCTCGCGATAGGTGCAGCCGCGCTGCCATGTCGGAACCAGCTCGGGAAGCATGTCCTCGAGCATTTGATTCGCCAGCACGAAACGGTCGTTGCTGTCGTAGATGATGACACCCGCGGGAAACGATTCAAGAACGCCTGCGAGATAGTCGTGCGCCTTCTGGCTGTCTCTTTCGCGCCGCTTCATCTCCGTCACGTCGAAGATGGAGCAGGCGATGTAGTCACGACCGCTCGCGGTACGAACCCGGTTCTTGCGTACGATGCGCGACCCCTCGATGCCGGAGACTTCAAAGTCCTCCTGGATCTCGAAGATTTCGCCGGTCCTCAGGACTTCCTTCTCACTTTCCTCGAACAGGGCCGCGTCGTCGGCGCCGACGACATCCGCGCCACTGCGCCCGATCAGCTCGTCTGGCGTCGCATCGTGAAACGCCGCGAAAGCCTGGTTGGCCATCACGAAATTCAGCTTCGCGTCCTTGACGAAAATCGGGTTTGGAACGCTGTTGATGACGGCCTCGGCCAGACGTGCCTGCTCGAGTGCCTCGGCGAGCTGACCTTCCCGCTCCTTTATCGCCGTTATGTCGAAATAGGAGATAAGCCGCTTGCCGCCTGAAAGCGCCGTGACGGAGTAGATCAGCGTCTGGCCGTCGCCGCGCTGGAACTCCCTCGGCGCCACCCCTTCGCCCCTGATCTCGTCGAGACGATAGGCGACATAGTCCTCCCATTCCGCTTCCGCCACCTTGTAGATGCCGGTGTGCCGGTTGATGTCCATCAGCGCGCGGAACGGACTGCCGACGGATACGTCATCGGAAGTCAGCTTCCAGATGTCGTAGAAGGCCTTGTTGATCATCTGCGCGTTGAGTTCGGGATCGAGCAGGACCAGGCCCATATCCAGCGAATCGAGCGTGCTCTGTAGATCTCCGAGCAGGACTTCCGCCTGCTTGCGGGCCTCGGCGAGTTCGTCCTCGCGATGTTTGGACTCGTTGACGTGCCGGATTTCGGTCACATCCCGGCCAATACCGCGATAGCCGGCGAACTGGCCGTGCTCGTCAAAACGTGGCACGCCGGAAATGCTCAGCCAGCGCCGGTGCCGTGACGCGCCTCTGACGGGATAGACGTAGCTTGCGAATGGCCGTCCGGCCACAAGGTCGCTGAGCTGGGCAGGGGAGCGGTCATCCGGCTCTTTGCCGCGAAGAAGCGAGTCGAGGCGCGAGCGGCCGAGCACCCGCGCGGGATCGATACCGGTCACATCCTGGTAGCCTTCCGAGAGATGCGTGATCCGATGCTGCGCGTCCGATTCCCAGAACCAGTCCGCCTCCAGGGCAAGAAGCGCGGCGGCGTCCGTGTCGGCAAAGCCCTGAATGCCGTACTGCGCGCGCAGGTCGGCACCGCCGGATTTTTCACCCGGCTTCCCAGATTTGTGGATACGCGCTGCTCCAGTCGTCTCGGGCTCGCCCCGCCCCTCCCGTATAGCCACCGGTAGAGCTCTCCGTACGCAGATTGATGCAGCGTGCATTCTGCACGGGAAGGCTTAACGAGTTGCTAACCATAAATGTGGCGCGAAACGCTTCACACGACGGTACGCACGATCAGCCGCAAGTCTTCCCGCAGCGAGATCGCGCGCATGTATTCCGCATCGGTCTTCGCGCATCGGTGGGGATTGGACATGTCGATGCCGCGCACCTGCGCCAGCCCGGTGATGCCCGGTCTCAGCGAGAAGACGCCGAGCACCCGGCGATGGCGGATCAATTCGTCCTGCGCAGGCAGGCAGGGCCGCGGCCCGACCATGCTCATCTGCCCGGCCACCACGTTCCACAGTTGGGGCAGTTCGTCGATCTTGAAGCGTCTAAGAAACGCGCCAACCGGTGTGATGGCGGAAGCGGCGACCTCGTGGGTCGCCACATGCGGCGTATGCATATACATCGTTCGCAGCTTGTAGCACCTGAATGGCTGCTCGTGCCGGCCGACCCGCTCCTGGGCGAAGATCGCGGGGCCCTCCGAGGTGGCGCGGATCACCGCCATCGCCACAAGCACGATCGGCGCAGCGACCACGAGGCCGGGCAAGGCAAGCGCCAGGTCAAACAGGCGCTTGGCAGGGCCGGGTTGATCCGTCTGCATCGGGGTGTCTTTCATCGCCTCGCCATAGCAGCAATGAAGCACGTCGCACAGGCCGCTGTTGAGCAACGCCCTGCCCGCCGACGGAGCCGCCCCATGGACCTGTCGCGGCCATTGTTGCCTTCGTGGTGTGAATTGGCTATCTGGCGGAGGGGAAGAAGCTACGGAATGTGATTGCGAAACGCTACGGCATCGCAGTATTCCAAGGCTCCGGGGGGGTGTGACGGTAGATGCGCGACTTTCGCAAGGGGTTGCCGTCTCGATCGAGGTGGCAACGAATGTCGGGCCGTCCTTGGGATGGTTGAACGGCGTCAACGGAACGCGAGACGAGTAGCTGAAGCCCGGGCATGAAGATGTTTGCCGTATCGCCAGCGCTGAACCGCCTGCGGGATCGGATTTCGCGAAGCTCGCGTAATCGCAAGCGCTGGGTTCTGATCCTCTTCGATGCGCTCGCCCTGACGTTCCTCTGCTGGCTCAGCTTCTCGCTGCGCTTTGGCGAACCGTTCCGTCCGAACCCCTCCCAGATTTTCATCATCCTGGCGGCGCCTGCCCTTGCGATACCCATTTTCGCGCGCATGGGCCTCTATCGCGCGGTGCTGAAATATCTGCCGGATCGCGCCGTCTGGACCATCATGCAGGTCGTGACGCTGGCGGTGCTCGGTTGGGTCGCGCTTGCGTTCCTGACCGCGATGACGGGAGCCCCGGGCGTTCCCCGAAGCATTCCCGCTGTTTTCTGGGTTCTCTCCATCCTGACGATCACCGGCAGCCGCTTCGGCGCCAAATGGCTGATCTGGCGGACCAGCCGCACAAGCAAGGGGCTGACGAAGACGCTGATCTACGGCACCGGCGATGCTGCAACGCAGCTCGCAGGTGCACTCCGCTCGGCAGGCGAGCGGGAAGTCATCGGCTTCATCGGCAAGGACGCAACGCTTCACGGCCTCGACGTGCTCGGCATACGCGTCTACGCGCTCAGCGAGCTGAAGCGCCTGGTGACCAATATCGGCGTCGAGGAAATCATCGTCACCACGCCGACCCTTGCCGGTCAGGACGGCCGCGAACTGATTGCCGAGATCGGCACTGCCCCCGTCAACATCAGAATCCTGCCTTCGATCGTCGATCTGGCGGAAGGCAAGTACATCGTCAGCCGCGTCCGCGACATCGACATCGACGACCTGCTCGGCCGCTCGCAGGTGCCGGCCGACCCGGCGCTGCTTCGCGCCATGATCGAAGGGCGGTCGCTTATGGTGACGGGCGCGGCCGGCTCCATCGGCTCGGCCCTGTGCCGCATCATCGCGCAGCTCAAGCCGGCCCGCCTGGTTCTGCTGGATACCAACGAGCACGGCCTTTACCAGATCGGTCGAGAGTTGCAGCGCGAGGCGCTTTTCCCGCTGGTGACGGTGCTCGGCTCGATCGCGGACGGCGAACTTGTTCGCCGCGTCATCCGCGAGAACGGTATCGAGACGATCTATCACTGCGCAGCCTACAAGCATGTCCATCTCGTGGAGCAGAACAGTCTTGAAGGCATTCGCAACAACGTGCTCGGCACCGAGTCGCTGGCAAGGGCCGCGACCGATTGCGGCGTCCGCAACTTCATCCTGATCTCCTCGGACAAGGCGGTGCGGCCGGCCAGCGTCATGGGCGCCACCAAGCGCTGGGCGGAAAAGATCGTCCGCTATCATGGCGTGAGGGCGCTCGAAGAACCGTATGAGCGAAATTTCGCCTGCGTTCGTTTTGGCAACGTGATCGGATCCAGCGGCTCCGTGATCCCGCTGTTCAAGGAACAGATCATCAATGGCGGCCCGGTGACGATCACCGACGACAAGATGACGCGCTATTTCATGTCGGTGCGCGAGGCGGCGGAACTCATCGTGCAGGCGGGCGCGCTTTCCGAGAGCGGCGACATCCTGCTCCTGGAGATGGGCGAGCCCATCCGCATCCGCGATCTGGCCGAGGACATGATAGCCCTAGCGGGCCTGAGCGTCCGCGATGCCCGCAATCCGGAGGGCGACATCGAGATCGTCACGATCGGCATGCGGGAGGGCGAAAAGCTTCACGAGGAACTTTTCTACAATCCCGAGGGCGTGACGCCGACCGCGCACTCGAAGATTCTGCGCGCGCGCCGGATGAACGGCGGCGGTGAATCCGTTCCGGATATGCTGGCGCAACTGAGCGGCGCGGTGGCCAAGGCGGATCGCAATGCCGCGGTCGAGGTCCTTTTCAAGTATACCGAAAAATGACCGGCGGCCCGTCCGATACCGTGCTCGTCACCGGGGCGAGCGGCTTTATCGGAAGCGCCGTGACGAGGTACCTGCAAAAGCAAGGCTATGCGGTTCGTCTCGCCTCGCGCAACCCGGACCGCTTCAAGCTCCCTTCCGCGGAACGGGCGTTGATGCCGTCACCGGAAGCCGAGGCCGGAGCATGGGATCGACTTGTTGCAGGCGTCGACCACGTCGTCCATTGCGCCGGCATCGCGGACGCATCGGCCAATTTGCGATACGACGACTACCGCGTCGCCAATGTCGATCTTTCCATCCATGTCGCAAACGCCGCGCGTCGCCACGTGCCGGGGCGATTTGTCTTTCTTTCGTCGATCCGCGCCATCACCGGCCCCACATCGCCGAATGTGTTGACCGAGGGCTCACCGGCACGGCCTACCGATGATTACGGCCACTCCAAGCTCGAGGCAGAAGCGAGGCTTGCGAAAATCTTTGCCGACGACAGCCGCCACCTCGTAATTCTGCGGCCTGTCGCTGTCTATGGGGAGGGTATGCGCGGCGGCCTGGCCAGCCTGCTTCGTCTCGCGCGCACGCCGTTTCCGCTTCCGATCGGCGGCATCCTGGCTCGCAGGTCGTTGCTCGACGTCGAACGGCTCGCGGCGGCGGTCTTTCATGTTCTGTCGAACCCGGTGGCCGGCGGTGCCTATGTCGTCAGCGACAGCAGTCCGCTGCGTTTGGCCGAGATCGTTGCCGCCATGCGCGCGGGATACGGCCAAAATCCCAGAATCTTCTCGCTTCCCGAGCCGCTGCTTGCCGGTCTCGCCAGAATGGCCGGGCGTGGCGCCATGTGGGAGCGGCTGTCCGGCCCGCTCGTCGTCTCGCCGGATCGATTGGCCGCGACGGGCTGGGACGCAGCCGACGATACCCGCCGGCGCCTTGCGGCATACATAGCCGGCCAGTCGCCCGCTGCCTGAAATTACGCCTCGGGCGGTGCCGGCGTCTCGCGGCTGTCTCGCGGCCGTCCATGGGCAATGCTGGCTGCCACCAGAATGGACGAGAAGATATAGAAGGCGTCCATGATGTCATGCTTGAACATGATCTGGGTCAGTCCGCAAAGACCGAATATCAGACTGATCTGAAGGGCCAGGAAAAAGCGCTTGCGGTGATACGCGTCTCGTGGGGCATGCCATGCGACGAAGACCGGCATGACCAGAACTGCTATCACCGCGCCAAGGACGATGATGCCGCCGTCAATCGCAAAGGTGATGAACGCATTGTGGGCGTGGCTATAGTGCTTGATCGGCAGGCCGTCGCGCAGCAGCAGCTCCGAAACCTTTGTCATGCGGTTCTGGATCCCGTGGCCCCAGAGCGGCGACTCGCCGATCGCGCTCCATCCAGCGATCCACAGGCGCAGCCTCTCGCCGATATTGGCCGAATTTTCGCCGGACACCACATCGCTGAGTTCCTCGACAGTGAGCAGCAGGCGGTCGGCGATGAGGTCTGCGGCACCGTAAAGCGCGGCGGCGACGGCAAGCGCGAGCCCAAGCCATGCAGCGCGGGTGGCATTGGTCAGGCGCCGGCGCGGCGCGTAGATGACCAGCACGACCAGAACGCCGATGGCAACAAGGGCAACGCCGCGGGTCAGTGAGAGGATAACCGCCAGCAGCCCGGCCACGATGCCGGCTACCGCAAGGATGCGATAATTCCTGCGCGGATCGTCGAGATTAAGGCCCGCGATTGCGGCCAGGCACAAAGAGATGATGCCGAAGACGGCCGCATTGCCGGCGCCGCCCTCGGCGCGTTGATCGAATCCCACCACCTGGACGAGGCCCAGCATAAGCGCACCGACCGCACCCACTGCCGCGCCCACCGCGAAGACATGCAGATAGTCGATGTCAGGCGTAGCCCGCAGTCGGGGAATCACTACCCAAACGGAAAGAAACGGCAGCAACCAAAGCGTATGCGATGGAATCTGCTCGACATTCTCCCCGATGAGCGCGGTTGCAAACACGAGGACCACGAAGGCGGTGAACGTCCACGCGATAAGCCGGTCGCCGTGCGTAAGGTGAAATTCGAACCGCCGGAATGCAAGCGATATGACGGCCCAGACCATGAAGCAGGCCAGCATGACCGAGATCGTGCTGCCGGCGACCGCGGGGAGTGCCCCCATCAGGAAGACCGAGATCGCATTGTTGCGCTCGAAGGCATTCTTGTATTTCAAGTTCTATCCGATACGACCAGTCGCCCCGCCCGCGACATGCCACCTGTCACGAGCAGCTTCGATTGCAATCGGCCCCTTTGGCGTCATTACGGAACTGACCAGCCTTGCGCAAGCCATTCCATGGGAGAATGGCGCTGCAACTTCGAGGACCGGCCTTATGGGAAAATTCACAAGCGCGGCGGTGGCCGCTGCATTGTTGGCGCTAGGCGGTTGCTCAACCGTCGAATCGGGCTGGATTCACGAATTGACACCGGCAGACATCGAAGTGACGAAGGCAACGGTCTCGGCGCATCTTCTCGATCCGCGCTCAGCCCATTGGAGCCACATGATCGCGGTGCGCGACAACGCCTATGGCGACGTCACAGTCTGCGGCATGGTCAACTCTAAAGCGATCAACGGTGGCTATCCGGGCATGCGACCCTACCGCGTTCTGCTGCAGGGTGGCTCTTCCCAGCTTGTCAGCCTGGCGCCGCCGATCCGGCTCTGGGACAATGCCGCCCATCATCGCGGCTGCCCGCCCCATGTGACCAGCGAGCGCAGATACGTCAAATAGCCTTTCCGAATGCAGAAGAGGCCCGGGACGTCGCCCCGGGCCTCTTCCTGTCATCGCGCAAGTATCTGCCGGTCTGACGGGCGGCGCTGAAGGGTCGGGTAGCGTCGCCCCGCCGGCCTGCGCCCCCGCCGTTAGCCAGCGGGCAGCAGAACCTTGTCGATGACGTGGATGACGCCGTTGGACTGATCCACATCGGCGATGGTGACGGTGGCCACACCGCCGGTCTCATCGGTCAGCGTAATCTTGTCGCCGTCCATCTTGGCCTGCAGCGTGCAGCCGCCGACCGTGCTGACGGGGTGGGTGCCGCCGTCATCGGCGATCATCTGCCCGATCGCGTCGGACATCGCATCCGCCGCCACGACGTGGCAGGTCAGGACCTTGGCGAGCTGGTCCTTGTTCTCAGGCTTCAGAAGTTCATCGACCGTGCCGGCCGGCAGAGCTTCGAAAGCCGCGTTGGTCGGCGCGAAGACCGTGAACGGTCCCTCGCCCTGCAGCGTCTCGACGAGGTCGGCGGCCTTGACCGCTGCGACGAGCGTGGTGTGGTCGGCCGAGTTCATAGCGTTCTCGACGATGTTCTTGTCCGCATACATGGCGGCACCGCCGACCATCGGGTTATCCTGCGCGAAGGCAAGCCCTGCAAACGAGGTGGCCGCGAATGCGCCGGCGAGGATGGTGGATGTGATCTTGTGCATGTCCTGATACTCCTCTCGAATTTTCAATCCCTCTGATGGGGACGCACAGAGCTACGGACACCACTTTCCGGAAGTTTCAGACATTGTGAAAAAAGATGCGGGCGATTGATCTCGGGCGCGACAGGCAGCAGCCGGAAAGACGTGAAGTCGCTTAGATGGAGCGCAAGTCGCCCGCCGCCACGACCGGTCCCGTCGGCTGGCCGGTCGGCGAACCGCCTTCCGGCTCCAGGCTGATCGCAAAGAGCGCGCCGGACGCAATCATCTGACGGTGCGCCGGCGCCACGGGAACATGCACGCTGGCACCGACCGGCACCACACCGAGCGACACCGGAGCCGCATTGCCCTCAATCAACCAGAGTTCGAAATCGCGCCCTTGCGCCCTGTCGCCTGTGACATGGGACAGCCCGATGTCGCCGGAGTGTCCATCGTAAACCGCAAGATAGCGCACGTCGGTTCCGTCATCTGCCAGCGACGCCACAAGACGCGGCGCAGCCTCTGGCACTGCCGCAGGCTGCAAAAACGGCAGGGCGATCGCGATGGCAAGAGCAGCTACAGCCGCACCGGCAAGGCCCCGCCAGAAGGCAAGGCTCTCAAAGAAACTAGGCCTGGGCTCCGGCTTACGATCCGGCCGCTCGAACAATCGAGCGTCGACAAGCGTCTTGAGCGAGGCAGGCGGCTCAACATCCTCGTACCCCGCGTTAAGGGGCGAAAGCCGCTCCTCCCAGGCGCCAACGAGGATGGAAAAAGCTGCGTCTTCCTCGATACGCCGCGCGACGGCCAGCCGCTCGTCGCCAGGCAACACGCCCAGAACGTACTCGGCGGCGAGTGCATCGTCGCCTCCGTGTTCCAGATCTCTGTCGTGGGCCGGCGTCATCGCTCCAGGCATTCCTTCAACTTCATCAGGCTGCGTCGCAGCCAGGTTCGCATCGTGTTGAGCGGCACCGAGAACCGCTCGGCCAGCTCAGCATAGCTGTCGCCGTTCAGATAGGCCGCCCGCACAGCCGCTGCCCTGTCCTGCTCCAGCTCCTGGAGGCAGGAATGAATTCTATCCCGCTCGCCGCCCGCAACCGCCTCCGCTTCCGGATCCGGCTTTTCGTCCGGCACCTCGAGCGCGGCATCGATCGCCGTCGTCCGCTCACGACGCGCGCGTATCCGGTCGATCGAATGGTTCCGCGCGATTGCGACGAGCCACGAGATCGGGCTCAGCTCGGATACCGCGAAACGATCCGCCTTGGTCCATATCTTGACGTAGACGTCCTGCAACGCTTCCTCAGCCTCACCCCGGTCGCTCAAGACACGAAGGCAAACACCGAAGAGTTTCGCGCTCGTTCGTCGGTAAAGCAAATCGAATGCAGCCCTGTCCTTCATGGACACGCGAACGATAAGCTTGGTGATGTCCTGCGAGGTGGGCCTGGGTGACGTCATCGGATGATCAAGCTAGCGCGTCCCGCCGTCATTGCAATGGTCCGCTGTGCATTCGCCGCATGGTAAGACTTCATAGATGACTTCCCGCTAATATTTGCGCCGAAATCGGGGATGGTCATATGCAATCCAGTCTGGCCTTGAGCGTCGGCCTGCCGGCGGCGCTTGTCATTATCATGCTGGGGCTCGGGCTGTCCCTCAGGCTTGAGGACTTCACGCGCGTCCTCGCCAGACCGTGGCCGGTCATTGTCGGGCTTTTCTGCCATATCCTGCTGCTGCCCGCACTCTGTTTCGCGCTCGTGAAGGTTGCCGGCGTGCCGGCGGCCGTCGCCATGGGCATGATGTTGCTGGCGGCAAGCCCCGGCGGCACATCTGCCGCTCTCTACACGCACCTCGCGCGCGGCGACGTCGCCCTCAGCCTGTCCATGGCGGCATTCACCTCGATGCTGGCGCTGCTGACGCTGCCGGTCATCGTCAACCTGTCACTTTTCGCCTTCTATGGGGAAACCACGGATGTGCGGCTGGAAATCGTGCAGGTGTTGCAGATTTTCGCCATCGCAATCGTGCCGGCACTCGTCGGCGTTTTCATCCGCAGCCGGTATCCCGACCTCGCCGCAAAGCTCGACAGGCCAGTGAAGGCGCTCGCCACGATCTTCCTGGCGCTGGTCGTGATCTTCGCGCTCATCAGCCAGTGGAGCCTGCTCTCCTCCTGGGGGCCGACCGTCGGCACTGTCGTAGTGGCCTTCAACCTGATCGCGCTGGCAGTCGGGTATTTCCTGCCGCGCCTGCTTGGCGTCGAACGACGCCAGGCCGTGGCGCTCTCCATGTCGATGAGCATCCGCAATGCCGCACTCGTCATCGCCCTGGCGATGAGCGAATTCATGCTCAACGATCCCGAGCTCGCCATTCCGCCGGCCGCATACGGGCTCGTCGCCTACATCGTCGGCGGCATCGCGGTCTGGATCATGAACCGGCGTCAGCCCGCACTGTAGCAGGCAATCAGGCGTTGCGCGGCCATGCCCGCAGCGCCTGCCCGTCCGTCCCGAAAAGATGAACGCGGTCGAGCGTGAAGCCGACCTTGACCGCATCGCTGACCTTGATGGGCGAGCCTGCATCGGCGCGAGCGACGATGGTCGTGCCTGTGGCCGTCCGCAGTTCCAGCAGGCTCTGGTCGCCCAGCCTCTCGACAAGCTCGACCTTTGCATCAATGGCGCCGTCTCCGCCATCTTCCGTCGACAGATGTTCGGGTCGAATGCCGAGTGTCACGGCAGCGCCCTCGGCCAGGTGTATCCCGTCCTCGACCGGAACGACGAGTTCGCCGGTATCCTTGCTTGTCACCCGCAGGCCGCTTCCGTCGCGCCCGACAACGCTTGCGGCGATGAAGTTCATTTTCGGCGAGCCGATGAAACCGGCTACGAACAGGTTGCGCGGACGTTCGTAGAGCTCGATCGGGCTGCCGATCTGCTGGGCGACGCCGCCGTCAAGCACGACGATGCGGTCGGCGAGCGTCATCGCCTCGACCTGGTCGTGGGTGACGTAGATCATCGTCGCCTTGAGGTCGGCGTGCAGCTTGGCGAGTTCACGCCTAGTGCTTACACGCAGCGCCGCGTCGAGGTTGGAAAGCGGCTCGTCGAACAGGAACACCTTGGGATTGCGCACGATGGCGCGGCCGATCGCCACCCGCTGGCGCTGGCCGCCGGAAAGCTGGTGCGGCCTGCGCTCCAGCAGGTGCTCCATCTGCAGGATTCGGGCGGCTTCGCGGATCTTCGTGTCGATCTCGCTTTTCGGCCGCCCGGCCAGTTTCAGGCCGAAGGCCATGTTCTGATAGACGGTCTTGTGCGGGTAGAGCGCATAGGACTGGAACACCATGGCGATGCCGCGATCCTTCGGCGCGCGCGTATTGCAGCGCTCACCGTCGATGAAAAGATCGCCACCACTGATTTCCTCCAGCCCTGCGATCATCCGCAAAAGGGTCGACTTGCCGCAGCCTGACGGCCCGACGAAGACCACGAACTCGCCATCCGCGATGTCGAGGTCGATGCCCTTGATGACCTCGACCGAGCCATAGGTCTTCTCGATGTTGCTGAGCTGCAGCGTCGCCATGCGGCAATAGTCCTCGTGTTCGTCAGACGGTCTCGGTGACCTTCTTGAGGTGCATCGGCCGGTCGGGATCGTGGCCGCGCAGGCGTGACAGCCGCTCGGCAAAGACATAGAACGAAACCGCCTGCACCGGCGCGACCAGTGCCGGATGCGGAGCGCGCGCCGCCGGCAGCGAATTCTTCTCCGCCTGCTCCTGGTCAACGAGCCAGACGTCTGCGCCGGCCTGCGCCATCTTCTGCGCGGTGTCGATCACACCGGCGCGCGCCACGTCCCCGGGTACGAAGGTGAGCACTTTCAGCCCCTCGCCGGCCAGCACCAGCGGACCGTGCATCGCCTCCGCACTGCTGAACCCCTCGGCGTGTAGCGCGCAGGTTTCCTTGAACTTGAGCGCGGCCTCTGCCGCAATCGTCAGACCCGGGCCACGGCCGAGGCAGTATGCGGACTCCGCCGCAACAAAGGCTTCGTCCGCCGCGCTCCAATCGCAGCGCAGTGCGTCTGCGAAAGCGTCGGGCAGCATTGCAAGCGCGCGCGTCAACTCCTCGTCACCGGTCCATTCCGCGACGATCGCCGCCATGGCAACCAGCGAAGCGACATAGCTCTTGGACGCGGCAACGGCCTTTTCGGGGCCAGCCAAAAGCGGCGCCACATGCTCGCTGACGCTCGCGGCGGGCGACCCTTCTGCGTTAAGCAACGCGACGGTGACGGCTCCGCTCTTCCGCCCGGCCTCGAGCAGCGCCAGCAGGTCCGGGCTGGCGCCGGATTGCGAGACGGCAAACAGTGCCGCCTGCTCCAGATGCAGCGGTGCCTTGTAGATCGAGGCAACCGACGGCCCGATGGACGCGACCGGCAGACCGAGCCGCGTTTCCACCAGATATTTCAGGTAGGTCGCGGCATGGTCCGACGTGCCGCGCGCCGATGTGGCGGCAAACAGGGAG
Organism: Aquamicrobium sp.; assembly: GCA_019739225.1. Classification (GTDB taxonomy): domain Bacteria; phylum Pseudomonadota; class Alphaproteobacteria; order Rhizobiales; family Rhizobiaceae; genus Aerobium. Next base: position 499,932 of record JAHHDT010000006.1, on the reverse strand, counting down.
GCACGGTTGCGCAGGATCCTGCCGATTGCCTGATAGGCGGAAAGGCCCTCGCCGAGCTGACGCGCGGTCACAGCCGGTATCTCCGCGATCTCGCGCGCCATCATCGTCTGCGTCATGGTTCGTGTCTCCCTGTCATGCCTGTTGCCGATCAGGCCTCGCCCTGCATCCTTCCCTTGAAGAAGTCCAGATGCTTCTGCTGGGCATCGATCATCCGCTCACGATATTTGCCGTAGATGACATCGGTATCGTGCAGCGTCACGCCGGCGATGGTCGGCGAGGCGAAGGTCGGCAGTTCCACGCCACGCTCGCCAAGCTTCTGCGCCGTGCGCGCGACGAGTTCGTGCATCAGGATCATCGCGAGCACTGTCGAAGACCCGGCCACGGGGCGCGACCAGCCTTCGACCGGCACCACCGCATCCTCGATCGGCGAACGCGTATCGATCACGGCGTCGGCGGCATCGGCAAGCCGCTGGCCCGAAGAATGGGTGGCCGGCTTGTCGAGATTATGGGTCGAGGTGATGGCGGTGACGAACAGCCCGCGCTTCTTGGCGTAGAGCGCGGTGTCGATGCCGGATGCATTGCGGCCGCTATGACCGAAGATGATGATCGAATCGCCGGGGTTCAGCGGCTGGTGGTCGAGGAACTTCTCCGCGTAGTTTTCGGTGCGCTCCAGCCACAGAAGCTCGCGCACGCCGCCGGCGCCAAGCACGTTGTGCCACATCACGCGCGGGTCGGTCAGCGGGTTGAAGCCGACATAGGAACCATAGCGCGGGAAGGTTTCCTGGCACGGCAGCACCGAGTGGCCCGAACCGTAAAGGTGCACCAGACCGCCGCCCTGCAGCGAATCTGCAAGCTTCGTCGAGACGGTCTCGAACGCGGCTTCGTTGGTCTGTGCTGCCTCTTCGGCAAGCTTGGTGAGACGGCTGATATAGAGGGTCGACATGGTGATGTTCTGCCTTTCGCTTGGGATCAGATGTGGAGACGGGAGCGGATCTCGTAGCGATCGCCCCGCATGATGGAGTGGACGAATTCGAACGGCCCGATGGCGTCCGAGGTGATGCGTTCGACGACGAATGCAGGGCTGCCGGTTTCTATACCCAGCAGGGCGGCGTCCTCCGCTGCGACGGTGCCGACGCGATAGACCTCTCGGGCCTCGCGCGGCGCGATGCCGAAATGCGTGCTCAGCGTCTGGTAGAGTGATGCCGATGGCTCCAGTGCGAGAAATCCGGGAACCCGCGCCAACGGCATGTACGCCGTCTGGACGCCGATCGGCGCGTCATTGCCCATCCGCAGGCGACGCAGCCGCACCACCGGTTCGCCCTGGCGGATTTCCAGCGCGCTCGCCACCTCGGCCGAGGCGGCCTGCTCGTCGCGTTCGAGAATGCGCGAACCGACGATGAGACCGAGCCCCGCCATCTCCTGTGTGAAGCTGGTCAGCCCGCGCACGCCGGCAATGACTGTAGATGAACGTACGAAAGTGCCGCGCCCGTGTTCACGTCGCAGCAGGCCGGAATCCTCGATGTTGCGCAGCGCGTGGCGGATGGTGATGCGGCTGACACCGAGCATCGTGCTCAGCCGTTCCTCATTGGGGATCTGCATGCCGTCGGTCCAGGTGCCGTCGGCGATCAGCCCGCGCAGCGCCTGTTCGGCCTGATGCCACAGCGGCTCCGGGCGGTTGCGGTCTGGCTTGGCTATCGGTGCGATCTCGGTCATTTCCGATCCTCCCAAAGCGGACTTCCCGCTGCGGCAATGGCGGCGCCGGCCAGAGCGGCCCCCGGCCCGTACTGACCGGCCAGCAACCTGACATCGCGCAGATGCGGCGGAAGCTGTCGTCGCAACGCGGCCATGATGGGCTTCTCCAGAACATCGAGCGCCGTGGCCACCCCGCCCGCGAAGACGATGGCGCGCACATCCAGCAGCGCCACGGCACCGGCCAGCGCAGTGCCCAGTGCAGATGCCGGCCCTTCGAGAAGGTGCTGTGCCTGCACATTGCCTCCGCGTGCCGCCTCTATCAGCCCGGCTCCATCAGCAAGCCCGACGGTTGCCGCGAGCCGATCGAAGGCGCGCCCGGACGCATGGCGCTCCAGCCAGCCGTCCCGGTCGTCCCCTGCATCGGAAGGGTCGGCGCAGGCCCAGCCGAACGACGTCGCGCCACCCCCTGCGCCACGCACGACACGGCCGCCGGACAGAACGGCCGAGCCGATGCCGGTGCCGATCGCCAGCAGGATCGCGTCTTCGAGTTCCGAAACCGCGCCTCCGGTTGCTTCGGCCAGCAATGAAAGCTGGGCGTCGTTGCCAAGCACAAGCGGCAGGCCTGGAAACATTGCGGCAACGTCGACGCCATCCAGCCACGGCAGGTTCGGCACCCAGGTGCAGGTGGTGCCGTTCGCAAGCCCTGGAATCGCGATACCGACGCTTGCCAGATCATGCGTCTCGACAAGCTCGCGCAAGATGACCTCGAAATCGGCCAGGCGTGCAGGCGCCGGCCAGCGGCCGATTGATTCGACGACGCCGGGCCGGCCGGCATCGGCCACGCCCGCGCGCAGATTGGTGCCGCCGAGGTCGAGTGCCAGCAGCCGGCTCATCCCTTGACCCCCGAACTGACGATGCTGTCGACGAAGAAGCGTTGCAGCAGCACGAACATGACCAGCGGCGGCAGCACGGCGAGCGTCGCGCCGGCCATCACCAGATGCGTATTCATCGCACCGCGATTGTAGGAGAGAAGGCGGCTCAGGCTGATGACGATCGGGTAGTCGTCGGTATTGCCCTGCAGCACGGTGAGCGGCCACAGATAGGTGTTCCAGTGATAGACGAAGGCGAACATCGTCAGCGCCGCCAGCGCCGGCACGACGGCCGGTGCGACCACAGAAAAGACGATGCGCAGCTCCGAGGCCCCGTCGACTCGCGCCGCGTCGATCAGGTCGTCCGGCACGCCGGCGATGAACTGACGCATCAGGAAGATGCCGAACGCATTGGCCAGATGCGGAACGATGACGCCGAACAGGCTTCCGTTGAGCCCGATATAGCTCACCAGCCGGTAGAGCGGGATCAGCGTCACGATCGGCGGCAGGAACATCGTCGCGATCAGCAGCGCGAACAGCGCATCGCGTCCGCGGAAGCGGTATTTCGCGAAGGCGTAGCCGGCCATCAGGCTGGTGACGAGAATGCCCGCCGTGGTCACCGTGGCGATGACGGCCGAATTCCAGAACGAGCGCCCCGCATTGATGACGCCGGCTACCTCCGAATAGGAATCGAGGCTCGGCGTCTTCGGCAGCCAGACCGGCGGCACCTGCATGCTTTCCGCCGGCGTCTTGAAACTGGAAAGCACCATCCAGACGAGGGGGAACGCCGCAACCACGGCCGCAACGACGATCAGCAGCACGAGCAGGGCGTCGAACCCACTGGGATTGTTGCGCCGGAAGGGTTTTGTCGTTCCGCTCATTCGCGCTCTCCCCTGCGGGCAAACGCGAACAGCGCGACGACGACGACGATCAGCGACAGCATCAGCGTGACAGCCATGGCGGAGCCCAGCCCGCCCTGCGCCCGCTCGATGCCGACGCGGCGGATGTGATAGGTCAGCACGTTGGTAGAACCCGCCGGCCCGCCTTGCGTGATGAGCGCCACGGGCTCGAAAACCTGCACGGCGTTGATAACGGCGATGACCGCGCTGAACAGCAGCGTGCGCCGCAGCAGCGGCAGGGTGATGCCGAAGAATTCCTGCACCGGGTTCGCGCCGTCGATGCGCGCAGCCTCGTAGAGGGCGTTGGGTATCTGGGTCAGGCCGGCGATGATCAGCACCGTGAAGTAACCCACCTGCTGCCAGACATTGAGGAAGACGATCGAGACGAGCGCCGTGTCGGGGGACGAGAGCCAGGTGCCGGGCGCTACGCCCACCCAGCCAAGCATCTGGTTGATCGGCCCTTCGGCCGGCGAATAGAGCTTCGACCATACCAGCGCGACCGCAACCATCGGCACCATATAGGTGGAGAACAGCACCGCCCGCAGCAGGTGCCCGCCCCGCACGCGCTTCTGGTAGACGAGCAGGCCCAGCATCACCGACAGCGGCAGGATGATGGCGACCGACAGCGCGGTGTAAATCGCCGTATTGACGAAGGCACGCTTGAAATCGCGCCCCACCGAGATCGGCCCGAAGATGTCCTGATAGTTGCGCAGCCCGACATAACGCGCGGTCTCGAAACCGGTCTGCGTCGACCAGTCGTGGAATGACAGCCAGACGGTCAGCGCCATCGGCACGAGGATGAACACGCCGATCAGCGTCACCGCCGGCGCGAGCATCACCGTGATCGTGCTTCTGGTCATCGTGGCCATATGGAGATACGCAAATCCATGACGAAGGCGGGTATCTAGCCGGATGCGGCACCGCCGCACCCGGCTATTCTCATTGCTACTGCTTGGCCCGCTCCAGGATCGACTCGGCGTCGGCCTGTGCGTTGGCCTGCGCTTCCTGGGCGTCGACCTGGCCGTACTGCAGGGATTCAATCACTTGCTGCAGGGCCTCGGAGAACTCCTGCCCGCCAAGCACGACCGGGAATGCCTTGGCATTCTCGAGCACATCGACATAACCGGCAAGGAAGTCTCGGCCGAGATCGTCCTGATAGGCTTCCACGTCGGAGCTGCGCGACGGAAGGATGCCCATCGACATCAGGATGCCCGACATCGCGGACGCGCCATTCTCGCCCGATTCAGCACCGTTGAGCCAGGACAGGAAGTCCCACGCCGCTTCGCGCTCGGCATCGGCCGCACCCGCATTGACCACCGTCAGCCACGAATAGGAGATCGAGCGGGCGGTGTCGCCACTGGGTCCGACCGGAATCGGCGCGGTGCCGATCGTGTCGAAGCGGTCGCCCATGCCGGCGCGCAGCGCGCTTTCCCACCAGTTGGCCATGATGATCATGCCGGTGTTGCCGGACACGAAGTTGTCGAGGAACGGTCCGGTGGTGTTGGCGTCGGCCGTGCCCATGGAAGGATCGGTATAACCTTCCTTGATCATTTCCTCGTAGAGCGCGAACGTCTCGCCAGCGGCCTGGCTGTCGAGCGCCGGCTTGCCGTCGACCACGAGGTCGCCGCCATTGGAAACCAGCAGCGATGAAAACGGATGTACGACACCGGCCGCCCACGAGTTGATCATGCCGAAGCCCTGGCGGCCTTCACCGCTGGCGGTGATTGCGGCGGCGGCCTCTTTCAGCGCATCCCAGGTGGCCGGCGGCTCAGCGATACCCGCCTCCTCGAACAGCGCCTTGTTGTAGTTCAGCGCGTAGACGTTGATCTCGTTGGGAATGCCGTAGACAGCGCCGTCGACGCTGGCGGCGGCGGCAATGCCGGCCGGCCATGCGGCGCTGACGTCACCGGAGACCGCCTCGGGCGCCTTCTCGACAAGACCGTCGCGCGCGAGTTCCGGCAGCCACAGATCGTAGATGCTGGCAATGGTCGGTCCGCCCGCGCCGCCGCCCTGCGAGCGGATCGTCGTCAGCAGGTCACCGAACGGCACCGCCTGAACGGTGATCGTGACATCGGGATTGGCCTCGCTGTAGCTGGCCGCCGCGGCTTCGAGCAGCGCGACGGTCTCGGGCGACCAATGGGTCAGGTAGGAAATGTTCACAGGCTCGGCGAATGCCGAGGCGGGCAGCGCAACAGCTGCGGCAAGCGCCAGTTTCAGTCGCGTCAGTTTCATCATGATCAACCTCCGGAAGCCTCTGTGTCAGAGTTATGTGGTATCCTCGCGGATAATTGGTTATAACATCATAATCCATTTGGCAATCATGGAACGGATCGGAAATGCAGACAGGTGAGATCGCAGGCCGCGTGCTGACGCCCGCAGGTTGGGTCAACGGGCGTGTGCGCTGGCGGGCCGGGCGCGTCGAGGCGGTGGAGGAGACGGATACTGGCAATGACGGCGTGATAGTGCTGCCGGGCTTCATCGACCTGCATTGTCATGGTGGCGGCGGCGCCGACATCATGGAGGCAGGCAATGCCCCGCATACTGTGGCAGCGACCCATGCGGCAGCAGGCACGACGGCCCTGCTAGCCACGACCATGACCGCTGAGGTGCCCGACATCGAGCACGCGCTGGCAGCCGCCAACCGCGCAGCACTCGAGCCGGGCGATGACGAGGCGGCCGTTCTGGGGGTCCACCTCGAAGGTCCCTTCATCAGCCGCAGCCGGTTGGGCGCACAGCCCGATTTCGTCATCGACGGCGACACGGCCCTGATGGAGCACCTGATGGGCCTCGCTCGCATCCGCGTGGTGACGCTTGCGCCGGAAGCAGATCCGGAGGGGGAGCTCACCCGCTATCTCAACGAACGCGGCGTGCGCGTCCAGATCGGCCATTCGTCCTGCGACTATGAGACGGCGGCGCGCTGCTTCGAGAGTGGCCGCCACGGCGTGACGCACATGTTCAACGCCATGTCAGGCCTGCATCACCGCGAACCGGGCATCGTCGGCGCGGCCCTTGCCCATGCCGAGCATGCGGAACTGATCCCGGACCTGTTGCACGTACACCCCGGTGCGATCCGCGCCGCGCTACGTGCCATCCCCAATCTCTATGCGGTAACGGACGCAACACCGGCATCCGGCATGCCCGACGGCGACTATCGGCTTGGCACCCAGCATGTGAAGAAATGCGGCAACGGCGTGCGCCTTGCCGACGGGACGCTGGCCGGAAGCAGCCTCACCATGCTTCAGGCCTTCCGCAATCTCGTTTCTATCGGTCTGGGCATCGACGAAGCCTCGCGACGCACGGCCACGATCGCCGCCGACTATCTCGGCCTGACGGATCGCGGGCGGATAGAGCCTGGCGCGGTCGCCGACTTCGTCGTGCTCTACCGCGACCTGGAACTCCGCTCGGTCATCCTGCGCGGAAAACCGCGCGGGTGACGCAGCGGGTCAGTGCGATAGCAGAACCGGCATCAGCAGATCGTCCAGCACGCCCTTCGTCGCGCCGCCAAGCACGAAGTCGCGCAGCCGGGAATGCCCATACCCACCCATGACCAGCAGGCCGGCGCCGCGCTCCAGCGCGGTCTGCTGCAAGGTCTCGGCGATCGGCGCACCCTGCCCGCGCACCGGAACCGCGACAGCCTCGACACCTCGACGGATGAGCCCGCCGGCAAAACGCTCGGCGGCGTCGGGACTGGATGGCTTGTCATCGACCACCGAGAGAACGGATACACGCGTGGCGCGGGCCAGCAGCGGGAATGCGTCGGCGGCCGCGCGCGCCGCCACACGGCTGCCGTCCCAGGCCACGGCGACATGGTCCAGCGCTCCGACGGAACACAGTTCGGGCAGCAGCACGGTGGGACGGCCAGCGCCGAAGATGACCGTTTCGGCGGTCAGCCGCGATGTCGGATTGTCGGCTTCCCAGCCCAACAGGCTGATGTCGTAATAGCGTGCGTGAACGGCGGCTGTTTCCGCCAGTAGCGCCGGCTTGACTGCAATCGCGTTGGTGGACGAAGAAAGCCCTGCCGCCTGCGCACTCTCCAAGATCAGGGTGAGCAGGTGATCCCCACGTTCGCGGCTGAGCTTCTCCGCCTCGCGGATCATTTCCGGCACGTCGAGCAGGAAATGCGACAACGCGTTGGAGACCGGCGGAATATCGGCATTGATCGCCAGCGCATGGATCGCGGCACCGAGATGACCAGCCATCGCCGCGACATTGGCCGCCACCGCGTCGGAATTCGGATTGAGGTAGGTCACCAGGGGAACGAAAGCCTCTGTCTTCACGGCTGATCTCCTTTGCCGGGCGGGCGTCATCAGGCATAGCGACGAGCGCCCTTCATCCCCATTGATGCAGCAAGCTGGCGCCGCCTGCCTTGATCGCGATCAAGGACCGGCGCTGCCGGGCGGGATAGCCATCGGGCAATGATTGGAGCATGCCGATGACAGAGATGAAGGATCTCACCGCGCGTTTCCGCCACGTGCGACTGCTGCTTGCGCGCGAAAGCGGCCACCCCGCCGGCGACAGGCAGGAAGGTTACGACCTTCTCGTGCCGCTGGATGCCGAGGGGCGTCTGGACGCCGGAGACTGGAAGACCCATCAGGCCGCGTGCCGGGTGCGGCATTTCCGAAACGGCGACACGGAAAAGGTCGGCAGGTTGCGACGCAAGCCCGGCGGAACCTGGTATTTCGACTATGTCGAAGGGGAGCGGGACGACGAGATCGGCTTCAAGTTCGGCGAAGAGCGCTTCATTACCGGCGAATATGTCTCGATCGGACGCGCGGGCGAAATGCACACCTATCAGGTGGCACGGGTCGAGAAGCCCTGACCCTCGGCGCGCAGTCGCAGACGGACGCGGCATGCCGCCACGCTTGCGCTCCTTCGGCGCATTGCTAAGCTCTGCCTGCGGTTGCGCGACGCAGCCGCCACGCCCGCTTGCCTTGCAGATGCCCTGAATGCTCGACCAGCCCGCCGCAACGCCCACCAGCCGCTTCTTTGAGGCGGTGCTTGCCAACCGCTATGGCGGCTGGACGGGCTATGGGCTGGCGGTGGCCACCGTTGCAGTGGCGCTTGCCGCGCAATTGCTGCTGCGCGAGATTCTCGCCGACAACGCCGCCTTTGCCCTGTTTGCTCCCGCCATCCTGGTTGCAGCGGTTGCCGGCGGCGCCGGTCCGGGCCTCCTTTCGCTGGCACTGTCGCTGGCTGCCACCGTGTATGTTCGGGGCCCGGCCAGCGCGACGATCCCCAATGTGGTCGAGTTCGTCCTCATTGGCGTTGCCGGCTTCATGATCGTCTGGATCGGTGGCGCACTTCATCGGGCCGCCCGGCAGATCGAGGAGACACGTCTTGCACTGGTTGACCGCGAAGCGCATCTGCGCTCGATCCTGGACACGGTGCCCGATGCGACGGTCGTCATAGACGCCAAGGGCGCCATCGCATCCTTCAACGCCGCCGCCGTGCGCCAGTTCGGTTACAGCGAACAGGAGGTGGTCGGCCTCAACGTCAACATCCTCATGCCCGAGCCCTACCGCAGCGGCCATGACGGCTACATCCAGCGCTATCTGACGACTGGCGAGAAGCGCATCATCGGCATAGACCGCGTCGTCGTCGGACGCCGCAAGGACGGCTCCACCTTTCCCATGAAGCTGGCGGTCGGCGAGGTATCGTCCGGCGGGACGGCATACTTCACCGGCTTTATCCGCGATCTGACCGAGCGACAGGAATCGGCTGCGCGCCTGGAGGAGATCCAGGGCGAGCTGGCGCGGCTCGCCCGACTGAACGAGCTTGGCGAAATGGCCTCGACGCTTGCCCACGAACTCAACCAGCCGCTCTCTGCGATCGCCAATTACGCCCAGGGTTGCACACGGTTGCTGCGCGACATGGACGAGGCGGTATCGGTGCGGATGCGCGAGGCGCTCGAGGAGATTTCACGGCAATCGCTGCGCGCCGGGCGCATCATCCGTCACCTGCGTGAATTCGTCATGCGGGGCGAGACCGAAAAGGCTCCCGAAGACATTCGCAAGCTCGTCGAGGAGGCCGGGGCACTGGCGCTCGTGGGTTCGCGCGAGCGCGGCGTACGCTCGGTGTTCGATTTCGAACCGGGCGCAGAGATGGTCATGGCCGACCGCGTGCAGATCCAGCAGGTGCTGATCAACCTGATGCGCAACGCCATGGATGCGATGCGCGACGCCGAGCGCCGCGACCTCAATGTGCGCACCGCGCCGGGCGCGCCGGGAGAAATCGTCGTTGAGGTCGCAGACACCGGGCCGGGCGTTTCTGACGAGATCGCGCCGCAGCTTTTCCGCCCCTTCGTCACCACCAAGGCGGGCGGCATGGGCATCGGCCTCTCGCTTTCCAAGCGTATCATCGAGGCGCATGGCGGGGAGATCGACGTCCACCGCAATGCGAACGGGGGAGCCACCTTCCGTTTCACCCTGCCCGCCTATGAGGAGCAGAGCTGAATGGACATCGGAGACTACACCGTCCACATCGTGGATGACGAAGAGCCTGTTCGAAAATCGCTGGCCTTCCTGCTGACGATGGCCGGCTTCACCGTACGGGTCCACGAATCGGCGACCGCTTTCGTCGAGGCCGCGCCGTCGATCCGCAATGGCTGCCTCGTCACCGATTTGCGCATGCCAGACCTGAGCGGCGTCGATCTGCTCCGCCACCTCGGCACGATGCAGGTACATATCCCCTCGATCGTCATCACCGGACATGGCGACGTGCCTATGGCCGTCGCGGCGATGAAGGCCGGCGCGCTCGACTTCATCGAAAAGCCGTTCGAGGACGACGTGCTGATCGAGGCGATAAAGCGCGCGGCAGCCAGGCTCGCTCGGGAGCCCGGCGGCGAGGATGTCGCCGCTATCCGTGCGCGGCTGGAACGGCTTAGCGACCGTGAACGGGAAGTGCTTTCCGGCGTGGTCGCGGGGTTGCCTAACAAGACCATCGGATATGATCTCGACATCAGCCCGCGCACGGTCGAGGTCCATCGCGCCAATGTGATGGCGAAGATGGAGGCCCGCAGCCTGCCGGAACTGGTCCGCATGGCGCTGGCGGCAGGTTTCGGCCCGGCCTGAACCGCGGCAATTTGACCTCGCGCAAAGCGGAGCCTTTTGGCAGGGCCTAATCCTGAGGCTCGCTGGATGGATCAGCCATCCCGATACCATCGTGGAGAAGGTCGCGGTGCAGCCGCAACAGGGAGTGCTGGTCGTTGTTCCCGACCCCGAGCTTCGCCGATCCGTGGAATTTGCGCTCGAGGCGGAGGGATTCCATGTCGATTCCTACGCGCTGTTGACCGCAGCGCTGCGATCGGGAGGGGTAGAACACTGCGCCTGTGCCATAGTCGACGAGAATGCGGTGTCTGAACGCAGCGGCATTGGCAACCGGCTGGAGTTGATCCCGCAACCCGTAATCCTGCTGGTCGACACGTTGCGCAGCGTGCCGCAAACACCGCACGTCACGATACTCACCAAGCCGCTGCTAGGCCGCGGGCTTGTGGACACGGTGGTCGCCCTGGTCGGTGAGCCGCCGACTCCCGGACTACGTAGTTCCCCGTAGGGACATAACCGAATTTCGCGCGACCTCGATCCGCGCGATTCCTGTCTCGCCACACAGATGGGGAGACAGTCATGACCATCCACCCGTTGTCCGCCGACTTTGCCGCATTCGCATTCACGGCCGCCGATTTCCGCGGCCACATTCCACAGCCGGCAAGCTGCTTTTCGGCCGGAGCCGAAATCTATGCGCAGGGCGAAAAGGCCGACTGCCTCTATCAGGTCGAGTTCGGCGCGGTGCGCGTCTACCGGCTGCTGGCCGACGGCCGACGTCAGATCGCGGCGTTTCACATGGCGGGCGAGGTGTTCGGGTTCGAGACCGACGGCACGCATCACTTCTTTGCAGAAGCCATCGGCGCCACCGGCATCCGCATTCTGCGCCTGCCGGCCGCCGGAGACGTGTCACGCGCGCTTCTTCCGCTGGCGCTGCAGAGCCTCGTGCGCGCGCAGGAGCATCTGCTGGTTCTTGGCCGTCAGCATGCGCCGGAGCGCGTTGCGGCGTTTCTGCTCGACATGGCCGAGCGTCAGGGCGGGGACAATCGGTTCGATCTGCCGATGTCGCGCATGGACATCGCCGACTATCTCGGTCTCACGATAGAAACCGTGTCACGCGTCTTCACAAAACTGAAGGAAAAGGGGGTCATCAGGCTGGCAAGCCTGCGTTGTGTCGAGATCGTCAGATGGCATGCGCTGCGTGAAATGAGCGAATAGGCGTAGCCGAACCGCCGGCACGTTCTAATTATCGGATTTGGCCACAGGCGAGGGTGACACAGGGCCTCGTGCCTCTGATAATGGTGCCCGAACATATGAAAGCGCAATCGAGGACGACATGATCAAAGACATTCTGCTGCCGCTGCCCTCCTACCCGAAGACCGCGTCGCCCAAGGGGTTGCGCAAGGCGGTAGATCTGGCGCGGCTGCTCGAGGCGCACCTGACCGGCCTCGTGGTGGAAACTGCAGTGCCCATGCCTGTCGCCTTCCACCCATACAGCACCGAACTGGAAACGCAGCTCAAGACCCGGCAAAACGAGGTCCATTCGGTGGCGCAGAGCCAGCTCGAGGCTTTCGAGGCCGAGGCCGAGCGCGCGGGCATCAGCCGTCAGGGCATTATCGTCAAGGTCGCCGAAGGCAACACACATCCGGCAATCGACTACGCGCGTCTGCGCGATCTGACGGTCGTGCCGTTCATCGACGGCAGCCAGTCCTGCACCGATCTCGTGCAGGCGCTGGTGTTCGAATCCGGCAGACCAGTCATGGTCATGCCTGAAGGCAAGCAGGAAACCTTCAGCCTCGACCGCATCGTCGTGGCGTGGGATGCCAGCCGAGCGTCGGTACGCGCGGTCGGCGACGCCATGCCGCTGCTGAGGCTCGCCAAGGACGTACGCGTCGTGACCGTCAACAAGGACAAGGTGCTGCCAGAAAATGCGACCGGCACGGAGCTGGCCGCTCATCTTGCTCGCAATGGCGTGAAGGTGACGCTGCAGGATCTCGACCGTGGCAATGAAACGGTCGGCAAGACGCTCGACAAGGTCGCGGCGGACGCCGACCTGCTCGTCATGGGCGCGTTCGGTCACTCTCGCATCCGCGACTTCTTCCTCGGCAGCGCTACCGCTCACGTGTTGAAGAACCCGCTTCGCCCGACGCTGCTGTCGCACTGAGCGCGGGAAACACCGGCAAGAAAAAAGGGCGGCTCGAGAGCCGCCCTTTCTTTTTTGGTTCTGCCGACTGCTATTCGCGGTTGCCCAAGAACTGCAGCAGGAACATGAACATGTTGATGAAGTCGAGATAGAGCCGCAGGGCGCCCATGATCGCCTTGCGACCAGCGACCAGAGCACCGTCGCCCTCGTAGTACATTTCCTTGATCTGCTGGGTGTCATAGGCGGTGAGGCCTGCGAACACCAGCACGCCGATCGCCGAGATGGCGAACTGCAGCGCGGACGATCCGAGGAAGATGTTCACGATCGACGCCAGGATCAGACCCCAGACGCCCATAATCAGGAACGAGCCCATGCCCGACAGGTCGCGCTTGGTGGTGTAGCCGAACAGCGACAGCGCCAGGAACGCCGTGGCGGTGATGAAGAACGTCTGCACGATCGACGCGCTGGTGTAGACCAGGAAGATCGACGACAGCGAGATGCCCATCACTGCGGCGAAGGCCCAGAACGTGGTCTGTGCAGCCGAAAGGCTCATCTTTTCCACGCGGAACGACAGGAAGAACACCATCGCCAGCGGGGCGAGCATAACCACCCAGCGCAGCGGCGAGCCATAGAGCGCGGTGCCGAGTCCGGTCAGCATCTTGCCGTTGCCGAGGGTAGCGACCGCGGCAGCCGGATCGTTGGTCGTGGCCAGCATGACGGTGCCGAGGGCGGCAATGCCGGTAATCGCGAGGCCAAGCGCCATCAGGTTGTAGACCCTGATCATATAGGCGCGCAGGCCTTCGTCGATCGCGGCGTCAGCGCGCGAACCGGCGGTCGCCACGCGAGCCTGATAATTGCGAAGGTCAGCCATAATTTCCTCTTTTCTGCTCATGTTCCGTCGGGTGTCGGGCATACGCCCAGGCGCCGCTGGCGGAACTCCAGCATGCCTGATGTGAAATATGCTCATTCCGCATCGTTCGGACAAGAGCAATTGCACGCGGAAACGCTTCGTGAGGCTCACAAAGCGTTCATCTGCGACATCGAACCGCGCCGAAGGTTAACGCAACCGATCGGCTTAGAGGTTGCGCAGCACTGGAGCGGCCTTGTGGCCCAGTACCCGCCAGGTCCCGATCAGGCCGAAACCGACGGTCAGCACCAGGGCGATCACCACCGTCGACAGCGCCACTTCCGGCAGGAAGGCGGAGGGCAGCGTCATGATGCGGGAAACGACGAACCATGCGGCCGCGCCACCGGCCAGTAGCGCGAACAGGGCAGTCGCGAGGCCGATGATCGTGTATTCCAGAGAAAAAGCCTGGATTAGCGTGCGCCGCGTCGCGCCCAGCGTCTTCAGCACCACGGCATCGTGGACCCGGGCACGATTTCCGGCTGCGAGCGCACCGGAAAGCACCAGCACGGAAGCGACAAGAGCAATGGCCGCCGCCGCCCGGATCGCCACCGCAAGTTGCGCGACGATCGTGTTGACGATCTCGAGCGCGTCCTTGACGCGCACGCTGGTCACGCCCGGAAAGGCACGCGTGACGGCATTAAGCAACCGCGCCTCGTCGGCGGATGTCGCCTGCTCGTCCGCGAGGGTGGCGAGCCAGGAATGCGGCGCGCCTGCGAACGTATTGGGCGAAAACACCATCACGAAGTTGATGCCGAGCGACTCCCACTGCACCTCGCGGAAATTGGCGATGCGCGCGGTGATGTTGCGCCCCAGCACGTTGACGGTGACCGTATCGCCGAGCTTCAGCCCGAGTTCACCCGCTTCCTGCGCCGCGAAGGATACCAGCGGCTCGCCTTCATAATCGTCTACCCACCATTCGCCAGCCGTCAGGGTGGAATTCTCAGGCACATTGCGGGCATAGGTGATGCCACGGTCGCCGCGCAGCACCCATGCGCCTTCCGGCGGAACCTGAATCTCGCGCACGTCGATGTCGTTCAGCGCCATTACTCGGCCACGCAGCATCGGAACGCGGATCAGCTTTCCCTCGGGCGATTCTGCCTGGACGAGATCGGCGAACGCATCGACATCGCCGCTCTGGATGTCGACGAAAAAGAAATTCGGCGCCTGTTCGGGCAGGTTGCCGGCGATCTGCCGACGCAGATTGCCGTCGATCAGCGCCAGCGAGACGAGCAGCGTCAGGCCCAGCCCGAGCGACAGCACGACGGATGGCGTCAGAGCCCCGGGGCGATGGATGTTGCCGATGGCGAGCCGGAGCGCTGTGGAGCGAACGCGAGGGCTTCGGCGCGCCAGCCACTGCACGGCCGACGCGACGAGGCGCAGCACCAGGAACGCGACAATCGCGGCGCCGACGAAGATGATCGCGATACGCCGGTCGGTCGACGTCCACACGGCGAGCGCCGCCAGCGCGACCGCGACCGCGAGTGTTGCAAAGACATAGACCAGACGCGGCAGGCCGCGGGGATCGAACCCCATTTCGCGGAACAGCGCCGTGGCCGGCACGTCGCGCGCGCGGCCCAGCGGCAGCAGGGCGAAGGCCAGCGTGACCAGCACGCCAAACAGGGCGGCAAGGCCGAGCGCCCCGGGATAGAGCCCGCCCGCAGCCGGCACCGGCAGCACGGACGACAGCAACGCGCTGGCCGCCAGCGGCATCAATGCACCCAGCACCAGCCCGACGGCGATGCCGATCCCCGCGATAGCCAGGATCTGGACCAGATAGACGGTGAAAACGAAACGCCCTGAAGCACCGAGGCTCTTGAACGTCGCGATCACCCCGCGCTTGCTGTCGAGATAGGCGCGTACCGCGTTGGCGACGCCCACACCGCCGACGACCAGCGCCGTCAGCCCGACCAGCGTCAGGAACTGCGAGAACCGCTCGACATTGGACGACAGCGCCGGCGCGGCATTGGTGCGCGAACGTATGCTCCAGCCGGCCTGGGGAAACGCTTCGGTCGCGCGCTCCGAGATCTGCCGCAAGGCGGCTTCACTGGTCTGTTCCGGCAGTTTCACCTTGTAGGCATGCTCCACGAGGCTTCCCGGCTGTATCAGCCCCGAGGCGCGTAGCCCGTCGAGCGACACCATGAGCCGGGGCGCAAGGCCGAATCCGTCGGAGATCGCGTCCGGCTCGCTGACCACCTGCGCGCGCAGCTCAAATTCCACATTGCCCAAACTCACCCGGTCGCCGATAGAAAGGCCCAACCTGTCGAACAGGATATCCGCCGCCGCGGCGCCATACACGCCGTCGGTTTCCGCCAGGATTTCGTCGAGCGGCATGGCTGGCTCAGCCACGAACGCGCCGTAAAGCGGATAGAGCCCGTCCACCGCCTTGACCTCGACCAGCGTCTGGTCGGAACCGTCCGCCAGCCGCGCCATGGAGCGCATGTTGGCGCTTTGCGCCACCGTGCCCAGCTCATCGAGGAAGGCGCGCTCCCGTTCATCGACCTCGCGGTGGATGAGCTGGAAGCGGATGTCGCCACCGAGCAGTTCCCGCCCCTGCGATTCGACGCCGACCGTGATGGCGCGCGCAACCGAGTTGATCCCGCCGATCGCAGCCACGCCCAGCGCAATGCAAGTTATGAAGATCAGGAATCCCGAAAGCCCGCCCCGCATCTCGCGAAGTGAAAAGCGAACGGCAAGGCGAAGCGTGTCTAAAGCCCCCATGCGCCGTGCCTCAGGCCGGCACGGCGGCAAGCGCCGACGATGTCTCGATGCGGCCCGAGCGCATCGCGATCTGCCGTGCACAGCGTGCGGCGAGGCTTGGATCGTGAGTGACCAGCACCAGCGTCATGCCGCGCTCCTGCGCCTTGGAAAACAGGAGATCGGCGATCTGGCGTCCGGTCGCCTGGTCGAGATTGCCGGTCGGCTCGTCGGCGATGAGGATTTTCGGGTCGGGTGCAAGCGCGCGGGCGATCGCCACGCGCTGCTGCTCGCCCCCCGACAATTCGCCCGGATAATGTGTCATCCGCTCCGCAAGCCCGACGGCGGCAAGCTCCTCCCGTGCAACCGCGAACGGATCGGCATGGCCGGCGAGTTCCAGCGGCACAGCGACATTTTCCAGCGCCGTCATGTTCGGTATCAGATGGAACGACTGGAACACGATGCCGACATTCCGGCCTCTGAAGGCGGCAATCGCATCTTCGCTGCGACCGTCGATGCGCTCGCCCGCGATCCAGACTTCACCGGCATCGACCTTTTCGAGACCCGCCAGTACCATCAGCAGCGTCGACTTGCCCGAACCGGAGGGTCCGACGATCCCGGTCGCCTCGCCACGCTGCACCTCCAGGCTGACGCCCTTCAGCACATGTACCGAGGAAGCCCCTTCACCCAGGGTCAGCGATACGTCCTTCATCTGGATGACGGTTTCTGTCACGGGGCAGCTTTCCTATATGTGTGATCGTCGGCGACGGCGTCGGTCAGATATGGGTTGGATAACATGGCTTTCAAACGGTTCCGGGACCTTTTGCTCACAACGGGCACACTGTTGCTGCTGGTAGTGACGACAAGTGCCGCCGATCCCTTCCGAATCGTGGGTTTCGGTGACAGTTTGATGGCCGGATACCAGCTTGAAGCGGGCCAATCCTTCCCCGAAAAGCTTGAAGCGGCGCTGAAGGCCAACGGTCACGATGTCGTGATAGCCAACGCCGGCGTTTCCGGCGACACCACGGCTGGCGGCCTTTCGCGGCTCGACTGGTCGGTGCCCGACGAAACCGACCTGGTGATTATCGAACTCGGCGCCAACGACATGCTGCGCGGCATCTCGCCGGAACTTACCGAAAAGAACCTCGTCGCGATGATCGAGAGGCTGCAGGAACGTGACATCGACGTGCTGCTCGTGGGCATGCTGGCTGCACCTAATCTGGGCCGCGACTATGGCGCGGAATTCGAGGCAATCTATCCGCGTCTGGCCGAAACCTATGAGTTGCCGCTCTACCCGTTCTTTCTGGAAGGCGTAGCCGCTCAGAGCTCCCTGCTGCTGGGAGACGGGATGCACCCGAACGCGGAAGGCGTCGACCGCATGGTCGAGGAGTTTATGCCACTGATGGAAACCACGCTCGCCGAAGCCGGGCAGGGAAGCTGATCCGCTGCAACAATTCCCCAGCGGAATGGCATGTGCTCACAAAAGCGCTTGCCCACTGGCGCGATCGATGATTCGCTGCCCTTGAGCAGTCGATTCGAGGAGGTAGCAATGCCGCGACTTTTCACCGCCCTCGAGATACCGCGCGACGCCGCCCTTTCCTTGTCGCTCCTGCGTGGCGGCCTTCCGGGCGCACGCTGGATCGATGTCGAAAGCTATCACCTGACATTGCGCTTCATCGGAGATGTCGAAGGCCACGTGGCCGACGAGGTCGCAAATGCGCTGGACAGGGTGCGCCGCCCCGCCTTCAGCCTGACGCTTTCCGGCGTGGGGGCCTTCGGCTCCAAGAAACCGCATTCCCTTTACGCAGGCGTCCTCGCATCGCCCGATCTTGCCGCCCTCCAAGGCGAGATCGAGCGCATCTGCCAGCGCCTCGGCCTGCCGGCGGACCCGAGAAAGTTCGTGCCCCACGTCACCATCGCACGGTTGCGCAATCCGAGCCCGATCGAGGTCGCCGGATATCTGTCCTCTCGCGGCAACTTTGCGGCCATGCCATTCAAGGTCGGCCGCTTCGTCCTGATGTCGTCGCGCGACTCGGTCGGCGGCGGTCCCTACATCGTCGAGGAAGCCTGGCCGCTGCTTGGCAGGGATGTCGCCCGGCCGGGGTCGGTCGATGAAGCCTTCGACGCATCGCAATTCATGCGGTAACGGCCATGGCACGCGAAAAGCTGGATGATGCTTCAATAGCCGAGGCCCTTTCCGGCCTCGATGGGTGGACCCGGACGGAGGACGGCGCCGCGATCGAGAAGCGCTTCGCGTTCAAGACCTTCAGCGAGGCGTTCGGGTTCATGACACGGGCGGCGCTGGCCGCCGAGAAGCTCGATCATCATCCCGAATGGTTCAACGTCTACAACAAGGTCGACGTGCGCCTGACCACGCATGACGCAGGCGGGCTGACCGGGCTCGATTTCGATCTTGCGCGCCGGATGGACCGCGTCGCGGGAAGTTGAACCGCCGCAGACCTGCCCGAATCGGCAATTCTGGTGTAGGGACCTCTCCGCGATTCCTCCAGCGACAGGTGCCAGCCATGATCCCAGCCTCCATCTCCGTTCTGACGATCTGCGGCATCGACGAACTGCCCGCCCAGGGTTCGCGCTCGGTATCGCATGTGCTCTCGGTGCTCGATCCTGGCCGCGCCGAGATCGATGCCTTCGCCGCCTATGGAGACCATCATCGCACGACGCTGCGCTTTCACGATATCATCGACCCGGCCGCCGGCATGGTGATGCCGACCCGCGAACATGTGGAAGCGATCCTCGATTTCGGGACGGGGCTGCGCGGCTGGCGCGGCGAAGGCCCGAACGGCCACCTGCTGGTGCACTGCCATATGGGCATATCGCGCTCCACCGCCGCGATGCTCACGCTGATGGCGCAGACCGAGCCCGACACCGACGAGGATGTCCTCTTCGCCCGCCTGCGCGAGATCAGGTCTCAGGCGTGGCCGAATTCGGTCATGGTCGGCATGGCTGACGACATGCTGGGGCGCGAAGGCCGGCTGGTCGCGGCCCTGCGCCGCCACTACGGCCATCAGGTCCAGGCGCGCCCGGAATTCGCGGAGTGGATCAAGTCGATCGGCCGGGCCCGTGAAGTGTCAATGGCGGCCTGACCGGGCGCCATTGCTCTTGCAACCATCGGCAAGCCCGCCCATTTCTTGGTTATGAACAAAAGCGTCATCAGCCAGGCCAAGCTCGGCGAGATTCTAAAGCCGGTTTCCGCCGATGAAGAACAGCGGCGGGAACGGCGCGTGCGCGAGAATTTCTGGCGCACGGCAAAACGTGCTGCGAGACACATCCCTTTCATGGAAGACGTGGTTGCCAGCTACTATGCGGCCACCGACCGCAACACGCCGACGAGAGTGCGCGGCACTCTGCTGGCCGCGCTGGCCTATTTCGTCATGCCGGTGGACATGATCCCGGACTTTCTCATCGGCTTCGGATTTACGGACGATCTCGCGGTATTGACCGCCGCCGTCACTGCGATCCAGGGGCACATCAAGCCGTCTCATCGGGAGGCCGCGCGCGAGGCGCTCGAACGCGAACAGAGCTGAGCCGCTCGATCGCTTTCAGTCAAACTCTCGCCGCTTTTGCCCGTTTCAAACGCTGCAAGGGATGTGGCTCGCCAGTTTGCGGACTTGCAACGAGTTCGTAGGGCGACCGGGGTGCAAGGTGGCGGGCGCGGGTTTTGTGCGGTTCACCCTTTGGTAACCCTGATTAAATTAACATGAAGCGATTGGAACCTGATTTGGAACCAGTTCGAACACCCGTACACGACCACGCACAGGGATAACGCTACGACGATGCGCGGAACCATATTGACGATCTCCTGCCTCGCCATGCTGGCAGCAGCAACACCGGCGCTAGCCCAGTCGGCAACCAAAATCGGCCAGCACAACGCCTGGGGCACCTATTCCTACCAGGCCAACAACGGCAAGGTCTGCTACGTGCTGACGGTGCCGACCGAAAAGCAGCCGGCCAGTCTCGACCATGGCGACATCTTTTTCTTCGTCAGCCAGAAGCCGGGGCAGAACGTTTCCTACGAGCCACAATTCATTGCATCCTACGATTTCCAGGCGAATTCCAAGGTGCAGGTGACCGTCGGCGACAAGAATTATTCGATGTTCACGCGCGGCAAGTCCGCATGGATGGAAAACGCCGCGGAGGAGCCGCAGCTCATCGCTTCCATGCGCGCCGGCGCGGACATGCGGATACAGGCGACCTCTGGGCGCGGCAACGCGACCAGCTACACCTTCTCGCTGCGCGGCATCACCGCGGCACTCAACTCGATCCAGAACTGCCAGTAGCGGGCAGAACAGGATTCGGATCGGCCGGGCCATGCGCCCGGCCTTTTCGTTTACCGGGTCCCGGCCCGCGCACCGGCAGAACGTGAACGGACCGCCCCCGTGACGTGGCGGGCTTCTTCTGCTATGTCGCGCCCAACACTGGCGCGCGGCCACGGCCGCCACTATCTTTTCCGATCATGACCCTGACGCTCGACCTCACTTCCGCGCAGACCCGCGCCGCCCTTGGCGCCCATATGCGCACGCCTGAAAAGCCTTCACTCGTCGGCCTCACGCGTGACGAGATGGCCGAGGCCCTGGCCGTGGCTGGCATACCGGAGCGTCAGCGCCGCATGCGTGTGCAGCAGCTCTGGCACTGGCTTTACGTGCGCGGCGTTTCCGACTTCTCGCAGATGTTCAACATCTCGAAAGATCTGCGCGCGGAACTCGACCGCCATTTCACCGTCGCACGGCCCGAAGTCGTCGAAGAGCAGATTTCGAACGACGGCACCCGCAAGTGGCTGTTCCGCTTTCCGCCGCGCGGCGCAGGGCGCCCGGTGGAGGTCGAAACGGTATACATTCCCGAGGAAGGGCGCGGCACGCTGTGCATTTCCAGCCAGGTGGGCTGTACGCTCACCTGCTCGTTCTGCCACACCGGGACGCAGAAGCTCGTGCGCAACCTCACCGCCGAGGAAATCCTCGCGCAGTTGCTGACGGCGCGTGACCGGCTGGGCGATTTCCCCGACCGCGACACGCCCGACGGTGCGATCGTGCCAGCCGAGGGCCGCAAGGTCTCCAACATCGTCATGATGGGGATGGGCGAACCGCTCTACAATTTCGAGCACGTCAAGAAGGCACTTCTGATTGCGTCCGATGGCGACGGCCTTTCCCTTTCGAAGCGGCGCATCACCCTGTCGACCTCCGGCGTGGTGCCGGAAATCGCGCGCACCGGCGACGAGATCGGCGTGATGCTGGCGATTTCGCTGCACGCGGTGCGCGACGACCTGCGCGACATGCTGGTGCCGATCAACAAGAAGTACCCGCTTGAAGCGCTGATGGATGCCTGCCGCAACTATCCGGGCCTCTCCAACGCGCGCCGCATCACCTTCGAGTATGTGATGCTGCGGGACGTCAACGATTCGCTGGACGACGCGAAGGAACTGGTGCGGTTGCTGCGCGGCATCCCCGCCAAGATCAACCTGATCCCCTTCAACCCGTGGCCGGGCACCAACTACCAGTGCTCCGAGTGGGAGACGATCGAGAAGTTCGCCGACTATATCAACCAGGCCGGCTACGCCTCGCCGATCCGCACTCCGCGCGGTCGCGACATCCTCGCCGCCTGCGGCCAGCTCAAGTCGGAATCAGAGCGCATGCGCAAATCCGAGCGGCTGGCGCTCGAAGCGATGATGATCGCCGGACACGGCGAAGCTTGAGCCGCGTTCTGGGCTATCTCTGGCGCTTTGCGGTCATCATTGTCGGATTTGCCTGCGCCGCATTCGTGGCAAGCGCATTCGGTGCGATGCTGCTGGCAGGTGATGGCCAACCCGGCAGCCCTATGCCCGTAATGGACGGCCCGTTCTACCTGATGGTGTCCGTGCTGGCCGCCCTCTTCGCCTACCATGCCTTTGCGCCGGCACTCGCGGCAATACTGATCGCCGAACTCCTCGGCCGCCGCGACTGGCTGTTCCACGCACTCGCCGGCGCTGGCGTGGCAGGCGCTGCCGCACTGCTGGCTTGGGAACAGGCCGCCCCCGTATCGCGCGCCGACACGATGCCCTTCCTCGTGATGCTCGCCTGCGGCCTGGTGGCAGGCATTGCCTATTGGGCCGTCGCCGGACGCTCGTCCGGCATGTGGCTGCACGGACGCTGAGCGTTATCGGGCCGACGCGGTCAGGATCCGGACGGCAAAGGCCGAAAATATCCCTGCGAAAAGATAATCGACGACCCGCATAACGCGCGGCATGCGCTTCAGCATCGCGGCAAAACTGTCTGCCGCAAGCACCATAGGCACGGTGACCGGTAGCGAGATCGGGATGAAGAGCAGGCCGAGGAACAGCAGTTTCTGCGGCGCGTAGGGATCACTTGCCGATACGAATTGAGGCAGGAAGGTCATGAAGAACAGAACGATCTTCGGATTGAGCAGGTTGATGGCGAGCCCCATCGCCCAGTTTCCGGCCAGGGACCGGCGCGCCCCGCTGGTCTTTTCGGGCGAGAACGCCGCTCCCTTGCGGATGGCCTGAACCGCAAGCCAGATCAGATAACCCGCCCCGAAGATCTTGAGCGCGAAGAAGGCCTGCGGCGAAGCCACGATCAGCGCCGAGAGGCCCAGTGTAACCAGCAGCGTGTGAACGAGGATGCCGCTCATGGCACCGGCCATGCAGGCAAGGCCCGCCGCGCGGCCCTGAGACAGCGTGCGACCGACGAACAGCGTCATGTCAGGCCCCGGCGTGATGGCGATGATGAGGGTGGCGAGCGCAAACTGCGCGATGATCGCGAACTCCGGAATGTATGCCATCGACGAGCGCTTCTTCTTCCATGGATGTTGCGGCTTCGCTCATAGCGCATAGGCGGGACGCGCGCGAGGCACAGGCGCCCGAGACCCTTGGCGCAGAATGGGCGCTGCAATCCACAGTGTCGAAAACGGTTGCAACAGCAACCAGATGTCATAATGTATGCAGGCTGAATTCACAAAAAACATAAGTTTCAGCTTATTTGGGAGGAGATAGAATGACTGAAGCTGCGATTTCTCGCCGCAGGTTTCTGCGCAACTCGACTTTGGGCGCCGGTGCTGCCGCAGCGGCGACCACGCTGGCGGCGCCTGCCGTCCTGGCACAGGCACCTGTGCTGTTGCGCATGCAATCGTCCTGGCCGTCTTCCGACGTCTTCCAGGAGATGGCGCAGCAATATGTCGAGCGCGTCGAGATGATGTCGGGCGGTCGGCTCAAGATAGACTTGCTGCCTGCCGGCGCGGTCGTCGGCGCGTTCCAGGTGCAGGACGCATGCCATGACGGCGTCCTCGACGCCGCGCACGACGTGCCGGTCTACTGGTACGGCAAGAACAAGGCCGCCTCGCTCTTCGGCACCGGCCCCGTGTTTGGCGCGGATGCCACGCAGATGATCGCCTGGATGTACCATGGCGGCGGAAACGAGCTCTATCGCGAGCTGACACAGGACATCCTCGGGCTCAACGTAGTCGGCTTCTTCGCATTCGGCATGCCTGCCCAGCCTCTCGGCTGGTTCAAGAACCCCATCGAAAGCGCCGACCAGCTCAGCGGTCTCAAATATCGCACGGTGGGTCTCGCAGCCGATCTTTTCCAGGCGATGGGCTGCGCCGTCGCGCAGTTGCCGGGCGGCGAAATCGTGCCGGCGATGGAGCGCGGCGTCATCGACGCATTCGAGTTCAACAATCCCACGTCGGACATGCGTTTCGGCGCGCAGGACGTGGCCAAGAACTACATGCTCGCCTCCTACCATCAGGCGTCGGAATCGTTCGAGTTCATCTTCAACAAGGACAAGTTCGAGAGCCTCGACGACGACCTGCAGGCCATTCTCAAATACGCCGTGGAATCGGTTCATTTGTCCAACACGGCGCTGGCGATGGACCAGTATTCCAGCGACCTCGCCAAGCTGCAGAGCGAATCCGGCGTCAACGTGGTGCGTACGCCCGATGACGTTCTCAAGGCGCAGCTTGCCGCCTGGGACCAGATCCTGCCGCCGCTGATGGAAGACGAGTTCTTCGCCAAGGTGGTGGACAGCCAGAAAGCCTGGTGCGAGCGCGTGGTGTTCTACACCCTGCAGAACGCGCCGGACTACAAGCTGGCCTACCAGCACTACTTCCCCGGCAAGCTCTGATCGCCGGGAAGCGTCACGCATGACTGAACGGGGCGGTTTGGCTGCCCCGTTCGCAGCGTCCGAAGTGCGGTGAAGGACAATATGGAACGCTACATTCGACTGGCGGACAAGCTTTCTGCATGGTTCGGCAAGGCTTTCGCGTGGTGCGTGATGGTGATGACCGTCGGCGTCGGCTACGAGGTCTTCGCGCGCTACCTCTTCAACAGGCCCACGGCCTGGGCATTCGATCTCACCTACATGATGTACGGCACCATGTTCATGATGGCGGGTGCCTATGCCCTGTCGCGTGACGCGCACGTGCGCGGCGACTTCGTCTACCGCCTCTGGTCGGTCCGCACGCAGGCGACCGTCGAGCTGGTGCTCTATTTCATCTTCTTCTTTCCCGGCGTGTTGGCGCTGGTCTTCGCCGGCTGGCGCTATGCCGGCCGCTCCTGGCGCTACCTCGAGGTCAGCGTCATGAGTCCGGCAAACATACCGATCTACCAATTCAAGAGCGTCATCGTCGCCGCCGGCGTGCTGCTGGTCATCCAGGGCATCGCCCAGGTGTTCCGCTGCATCCTGGCGATCCGCACCGGCGAATGGCTGAAGCCCGATGACGACGTGGAGGAACTGGAAGCCGTGCTGCAGAAGGAAGGACTTTCGGCCATCGCGCATGGCAGCGAAGCAATAGACGTGGTCGAACCGAGGGAGCCGCGTCGATGACCGATCCGCAAATCGCGATCCTGATGCTGGGTCTGTTCATCTTCATCATCATGCTCGGCTTTCCAATCGCCTTCACATTGATGGCGATGGGAATCGGCTTCGGCTACTACGCCTATTACGACCCCGACCGCATGCGGCACATCTTCGACAACCGCGTGTTCGACCTGTTCGTCAACCAGACCTATTCGGTGATGGCGAACGACGTGCTGACGGCGATCCCGCTATTCCTGTTCATGGGCTACATCGTCGAACGCGCCAATATCGTCGACCGGTTGTTCGAGACGCTCAGCATCGCGACCCGCCGGCTGCCCGGCTCGATGGCCGTCGCGGCGCTCATAACCTGCGCGCTGTTCGCGACCGCAACCGGCATCGTCGGCGCGGTCGTCACCTTGATGGGCCTGCTCGCTTTCCCGGCGATGATCAAGGCGCGCTACGATACCCGGTTCGCATCCGGGGTCATCTGCGCCGGCGGTACGC
Organism: Aquamicrobium sp.; assembly: GCA_019739225.1. GTDB lineage: Bacteria > Pseudomonadota > Alphaproteobacteria > Rhizobiales > Rhizobiaceae > Aerobium. The sequence goes on along the minus strand of JAHHDT010000006.1, from coordinate 474,383 downwards.
TCGGCATCCTGATCCCGCCGTCGATCATGCTGATCGTCTATGCCGCGTCGTCGGGTGTTTCGATCGTACGGCTCTACGCCGGCGCGCTCCTTCCGGGCTTCCTGCTGGCGGGAACCTACCTGATCTACATCGTCGTCCGCGCCATGCTGCAGCCGAACCTTGCCCCACCCCCGCCGCAAAGCGACGAGAAAGTGCCGGTCGCCCGCATCCTCTGGATGATGCTGACATCGTTCTTCCCGCTGGCGATCCTGATTCTTTCGGTGCTGGGCGCGATCCTCTTCGGGCTCGCGACACCGTCGGAGGCCGCCGCCATCGGCGCGCTTGGCGGGCTGCTGCTTGCGGCCGCATACCGCGCCCTGACCTGGACGCGTTTGCAGGAATCCGTCTATCTGACCGTACGCACGACGGCGATGGTGTGCTGGCTGTTCGTGGGGTCGTGGGTCTTCGCCTCGGTGTTCTCATATCTCGGCGGCGAGCACGTGGTGCGCGAATTCGTCGAAGGCCTGTCTCTGACGCCGCTGCAATTCCTGCTGCTTGCCCAGCTCATCATCTTCCTGCTCGGCTGGCCGCTCGAATGGTCCGAGATCATCATCATCTTCGTGCCGATATTCCTGCCGCTGCTGCCGCTGTTCGACATCGATCCGCTGTTCTTCGGCATCCTCATCGCGCTGAACCTGCAGACCTCGTTCCTGACGCCGCCCATGGCAATGTCGGCCTACTACCTCAAGGGCATCGCACCCCCGCATGTGAAGCTCACCGAGATTTTTGCCGGCTCCCTGCCCTATGTCGCAATGGTGTTCCTGACGATGATCGTGGTCTACAACGTGCCGGCGGTTATCTACTGGCTGCCTCAGCTCATGTATGGCCGATAGGAGCGCTGGCGAACGATGTCCAAGCCAAGGAGCAGACAATGACAGCGGACGGCATTATGGCGGCGATCGCCTTCCTGTTCTTCGCGGGCTTCCTTGGCGTGATCGTGGTCTCGGTGGCGCACCCGATGCTGATCGTCGTGGCGTTGATCGGCATTGCACTTGCGGCTTACGATTTCGGCTCGCAGCTTTTGAGGAGGCGTTCAGCACGCCGCTAGTCGGGTCAGTCGCGACCTTGCCGCAGCGCCTGCGGGTCGAAATCGTCCGCTTGTTCGGGAAGCTCGCCCTTCAGCGCATAGGATCGGCCGTCCCAACGCCAGACGAGCCCGGATCCCGGTGCCCCCACCGGCAGGGTCACGACATCCGGCCAGCCATGCGAGCGGTACCTCTGGTCGAGATAGAGGAGCACGTTCTCCGTGTCGTAGACAGGGCGCCAGGCCGGTTCCGGGGCAGCATCGCCTTCGCCGCCCTCGGCTTGACCGGCTGGCTCGGGCGCGAAGCCGGTGATGTTGCAGCCGGAAAGGCCGTAATACCATGACGAACCGCAGAGCCGGGTGAACAGCACGCGCCTGCCTTCGTCCAGTTCCACCATCGCCACGTCCACCTTGGGCTGCGATGCCGTCGCCTGCGCGAAAGCGTCGATATCGGCCGCACGCAGCGCCTTCGCCTCGTTGAGGTAGGACGAATAGGGCGTGAAGGTCACCGGCTGGTAGGCCGACATGTCTCGCAGGCTGCACCGTTCCTGCGCGGCGGAAATCGCCAGCTTCGATCCGCGCAGCGAAAAGACCAGCGGCGCAGCCGTCTCGTCCTGGGTTCCAGACAGCGTCAGTTCCAGCCGCGAACCGTTCTTCAGGGGTTCGATCGCATCCCTCGGCAACCTCGCCGTCAGCACGTTGCCGTCAGGGCGCGTTTCGAGATCGAAAGCGCGGCTGCCGACCGTCATCGTTGCAGGACCGGCCTCCGGCCTCGCATCGTCGCCGAGATCAAGCCGCACAGACCAGCGCTGCGCCTCGCAGGATAGCGTTGCCGACACCACCTCGCCGGCGCTTGGCGCGGGAAGTGTGGCGCTCGCCAGCGCCTCGTCCGCCACCCAGCGATCCGGCTGCTGCGCCACCGCGGGCTGCCCGGCGATCACCACCGCGAGCGCCGCGCAAGGCAGCGCCAGCCCTACGCGTCGCATATCGCCAGCCAGCTTTCGCGCGCGCCCAGCGCAGTCTGCTTGATGCGGCAAGTGTTCGTTCCCCTCTTCAAGGCATAGAATCAGCGACTGCGAGTCTATCGATGGCAAAACGGGCGGCAAGACATCGGCGCCTCACAATCGGATGAGCCGCTTGAGGCCGATTGCGCGCGAGCGCGCTTGCCCGGCCCGGCATTCCTGATAAAAGTGCCGCCGATCCTCGCGCGGCGGCCTGCCGCCGCGCATGAAACAAACCGGGGGCGATATGTCCAAACTTACAGACGTCAAGAAGGTGGTGCTGGCCTATTCGGGCGGTCTCGATACCTCGATCATCCTGAAGTGGCTGCAGACCGAGCTTGGCGCGGAGGTCGTGACCTTCACCGCGGATCTCGGCCAGGGCGACGACGATCTCGAGCCGGCGCGCCGCAAGGCCGAAATGCTGGGCACCAAGGAAATCTACATCGAGGACGTCCGCGAAGAGTTCGTGCGCGACTTCGTCTTCCCGATGTTCCGCGCCAATGCGCAGTACGAAGGGCTTTACCTGCTCGGCACGTCGATCGCGCGCCCGCTGATCTCCAAGCGCCTCGTCGAAATCGCCGAGGAGACCGGTGCCGACGCCATCGCTCACGGCGCAACCGGCAAGGGCAATGACCAGGTCCGCTTCGAGCTTTCCGCCTACGCGCTCAATCCGGACATCAAGGTGATCGCGCCGTGGCGCGACTGGTCGTTCAAGTCGCGTACCGACCTCATCGACTTCGCCGAAAAGCACCAGATCCCTATCGCCAAGGACAAGCGCAACGAGGCGCCCTTCTCGGTCGACGCCAATCTTCTGCATTCCTCCTCCGAGGGAAAGGTTCTGGAAGACCCCTGGAACGAACCGCCGGAATATGTCCACCAGCGCACGGTCTCGCCGCTGGACGCGCCCGATGTCGCCACCGACATCACCATTACCTTCAAGAAGGGTGACGCCGTCGCGATCGACGGCAAGGACCTGTCGCCGGCGACCGTGCTTGCCAGGCTGAACGATCTCGGTCGCGACAACGGCATCGGCCGGCTCGACCTCGTCGAGAATCGTTTCGTCGGGATGAAATCGCGCGGGGTGTACGAGACGCCGGGCGGCACGATCCTGCTGCAGGCACACCGCGCCATCGAATCCATCACGCTCGACCGCGGTGCCGCGCACCTGAAGGACGAGCTGATGCCGCGTTATGCCGAGCTGATCTACAACGGCTTCTGGTTCTCGCCCGAGCGCGAGATGCTGCAGGCGCTGATCGACAAGAGCCAGGAAGATGTAGAGGGCGAAGTACGCCTCAAGCTCTACAAGGGCAACGTCATCGTCACTGGCCGCCGCTCGCCGAAGTCGCTTTATTCCGACGCGCTTGTCACCTTCGAGGACGACCGCGGCGCCTACGACCAGAAGGACGCCGAAGGCTTCATCCGCCTGAACGCGCTTCGGCTGCGCACGCTGGCCGCCCGCAAGCGCAAGAGCTGATCTGCTTTGCCTTCTCCCCGTTCACGGGGAGAAGGTGGCCCGAAGGGCTGGGTGAGGGGCGGCACTGCCGCGGTCAATTAAGAGTCCGGCGCGACCCCTGACCTGGCTGCCGACATCCTCTCCCCCTAGAGCAGGGAGAGGAAGGCAGCATCACTAACCGTCGATATCGGCCGCCATGATGGCGATTGCCTGCTGGTAGACGCTGGCGGCGTTCCAGCCCTGGATCGCGCGATAGTTCGCCTGGCCGGGCTGGTAGCCACCGCCCGGCCGCCAACCATGCCCGCGCAGGAAGTTGGCGGTCGAGTGCAGCGCGTCGGCCTTGCTGCGGATCAGGTCGATCCGCCCGTCGCCGTCACCGTCGACGCCGAACTTAAGCACGTTTTCCGGCAGAAACTGCGTCTGGCCTACCTCGCCATGAGCCGCACCGATAGAATCGGGCCGCAGCGATCCGCGATCCACGAGTTGCAGCGCTGCATGAAGCTGCCGGGTGAAGAACTCGGAGCGCCGGCAGTCATATGCAAGCGTCGCAACCGCCGAGACGATGTTCTGGTTGCCCATGAAGCCGCCGAAATTCGTCTCCATGCCCCAGATTGCGAGCAGCACGCCGGGCGGCACGCCGTAGCGGCCCTCGATTCCGGCAAAAAGCTGCGCGTTCTGCTGCTTGAGCTGGCGTCCCTTGCGCACGATCGCCGGCGCCCCACGGCGCTGCATGAACTGGTCGAGCGAGAGCTTGAAGCTCTTCTGGCCCCGATCCGCCTTGATCGTGGCGTTGTTGTAGCGGGTGCCTTCGAGCGCCGCGAGCGCCCTCTGGCCTGCGCCACGGCTTGCTGCCTGTTGGCGGAATTCCGCCTTCCACGTGTTGAAACCGTTCGCGTTGTTGCCGCATTGCTGCGCATGCGCGACGCCGCCTGACAGCCCCATAGCCAGCATCAACACAGCCAGCACCTTGCGCTTAGCCTTGGCCGCCATTCGTTTCTCCTTGATAGAACGATTCTGCCGTTGCCGGCGACTTTGCCAGCCTGACGACGCCTTGTCACCTGCACGGCCAAGTTTCGGCGAAATGCAAAACACTGGCGCGAGGCAGTGAACTTCAATAACCTGCCATTGTTACCGGAGCCTTACATGGAGGGGGCTGTGGGCGATGTCGATGTGGTGATCGTCGGCGCGGGCTCGGCAGGACTGGCCGCCGCCCGGCGGCTGCGGGCGTCGGGCATGACGGTGACGGTCCTGGAGGCCATGGATCGTATCGGCGGACGCGCCTTCACATCCAGCGAGCATTTCGGCATTCCCTTCGACATAGGCTGCGCGTGGCTGCATGCAGCAGACCGCAACCCATACTTCCAGGAAGCGCAGGACGCCGGCTGGACCCTGTTCCATCACGACATGGCGCTGGATCGGCTTTATTTCGACGACCGGGCTGCCAGCGTCGCCGAAGTCGAGGCTGTCAAGGCCGCCGATCTGGAAATGCAGGCGCTCATCGAGGCCCACGCGGCACCGGAAGACCGCCTCTCATCGCTGCTGCGGCAAGGCCATGCGCTGCGCGCCGCGACCACGTTTTCCGGGCCGATGGACTTCGGCAAGGACGACGACGAGATTTCGATCGCCGACTTCAAGGCCGCCGCCTGCCTCGACCCAAACTATTTCACCCGCGAGGGCTTCGGTGCCCTCGTCACGCGCTTCGGCGCGGACGTGCCCGTCGAACTCGCGACGCCGGTACGCAACATACGATGGGGCGGTCCCGGCGTCGCCGTGGGGACCGACCGTGGCACCATACGTGCCCGCGCCGCGATCGTCACCGCATCGCCAGCCGTCCTGGCTTTCGACGAGATCGAGTTTCTGCCGGGCCTGCCGCTTGGCCACCGCGAGGCGATCTTCGACCTTCCGATGGGCATGCTGACCAAGATCCCAGTCGAGATCAGCGGCGGCCGCTTTGGACTGCAGCCCTTCGATGACTTGCTGATCGAAGGTCATGCCCGGCACGATCTGTTCTTCCTCTGCTTTCCTTTCGACATCGACCTGATGGTCGGATTCGTCGGTGGCGATTTCGCCTGGGAAATGGAAGCGGCAGGCGAGGAGGCGGGCGTCGACTATGTCGTTCATCGGCTTTGCGCGATCTTCGGCAACGACGCGCGCAAATATGTCGGGCGCGCAGCGATGACGCGATGGAGCGGCGAGCGCTATGTCCGCGGGGCGTATGCAGCCGCCCGGCCCGGCAAATCTGCGGCGCGGGCGACGCTGGCCACCCCGGTTGGCGAGCGCATCTGGTTCGCCGGCGAACATCTCGCGGGCCCGCTCATCCAGACATGCGGCGGCGCCCGTCTTTCAGGCGAAGATGTGGCGGACAAGGTCTTGGCCCACCTTTCCTGACCTCATATCCGGCGAAGCAACTTAGGAAATCGTGATCCCGGTGCTATCGCGATTTTGGAACGTTGCCGTTCCTGGCTCGTTATTGCCGCCGAAGGGGAAAACCTCAAAAAGGAACATCGCTATGAAATCTCGTCTTTTTCTGTCGGTAGCAGCCGGCGCGCTTCTGGCATCCGCTTCTCTGGCTGCGGCTCAGACATCCGTCGTTGCAACCACCGACCTCAACGTCCGCTCCGGCCCCGGCCCCCAGTATCCGGTGGTGGGCGCTATTGCAGTCGATGACCAGGCAACGCTCAATGGCTGCATCGAGGGCAGCAAATGGTGCGAAGTGAGCTACGGAGACCTCTCCGGTTGGGCTTACTCCGACTATCTGATCGCCGACAATTCCGGCGTGGAAGTCATCGTCACCGAGCGCCCGGCCGAAATGCAGGTTCCGGTTGCCGTCTATGAGCGCCCCGCTGAGCCTGCGCCTGCCGATGGCGGTACCGTGGGTGGCGTAACCGGGGGTGTGACCGGCGCGATCGCCGGTGCGATCATCGGCGGCCCGGTCGGCGCGGCGGTTGGCGGTATAGCCGGCGTGGCTGGCGGCGGGGTAACGGGCAGCATCATCGACCCCGCTCCGCAGGTCCGCACCTACGTCGAGGAGAATCCCGTCGAGCCGGTCTATCTCGAAGGCGAGGTCGTGGTGGGCGCCACGTTGCCCGAAACCGTCGAGGTTCGCGAAATCCCCGATTACGAGTATCGCTACGTTTATGTGAACGGGCAGCCGGTCCTCGTCGAACCGGGCACGAACCGCGTCGTTTACATCGTGCGATAGTCGCGCGAAGCACAACATCGAATATGGGACCGCCCGCTTCCACAAAGCGGGCGGTCCTTCCCGTTTCAAGGCATTTTCCTTGACTCCGCCGCGCTTTTCCTGTCTAGAGCGCGCTGAAATCAGCGACGAGTGACAACTCCGAGCCGCCGACCGGGGCGAAACCTGCTCAAAGCAGGCTGATCCCGGAGGTCAACACCCGGCAGCGCGATGCGCCCCCGGGTGCTTTTCGGTTTTGGCGTTTGGCATGGCGAAGCACAGGCACTACCTCTCTGGCGAACGAAAAAGTCAGGGAACGGGAAAAGCGGATGTTTGAGAGCTTACAGGAAAGACTCGGTTCGATATTGAACGGCCTCACCGGCCGCGGCGCGCTGTCGGAGGCCGATGTCTCGGCAGCGCTGCGCGAGGTGCGTCGTGCGCTGATCGAGGCCGACGTCGCGCTCGAGGTCGTCCGCTCCTTCGTCGACAAGGTGCGTGAGAAGGCCGTCGGCGCCGAGGTCCTGAAGTCGATCAAGCCCGGCCAGATGGTCGTCAAGATCGTCCACGACGAACTCGTCGAGATGCTCGGCGCCGAAGGCGCGACCATCGACCTCAACGCGCCCGCCCCGGTCGTCATCATGATGGTCGGCCTGCAGGGTTCGGGCAAGACCACCACCACCGGCAAGATCGCCAAGCGGCTGACCGAGCGCCAGGGCAAGAAGGTCCTGATGGCGTCGCTCGACACGCGCCGTCCCGCCGCACAGGAACAGCTTCGCCAGATCGGCGAGCAGACCGGCGTCGCCACGCTGCCGATCATCGCCGGCCAGTCGCCGGTCGACATCGCGCGCCGCGCCGTGCAGGCGGGCAAGCTCGGCGGCCACGACGTGGTCATCCTCGATACCGCCGGCCGCACGCATATAGACGAGCCGTTGATGGTCGAGATGGCGGACATCCGCAAGGTCTCGAACCCGCACGAGATCCTGCTGGTGGCCGACTCGCTCACCGGTCAGGACGCCGTCAACCTCGCCCGAAATTTCGACGAGCGCGTCGGCGTCACCGGCCTCGTGCTGACCCGCATGGACGGCGACGGCCGCGGCGGCGCGGCGTTGTCGATGCGCGCGGTGACCGGCAAGCCGGTCAAGCTCATCGGCACCGGCGAAAAGATGGATGCGCTGGAGGAATTCCACCCCAAGCGCATCGCCGACCGCATCCTCGGCATGGGCGACATCGTCTCGCTCGTCGAGAAGGCAGCCGAAACCATCGACGCGGAAAAGGCCGCGGCGATGGCGAAGAAGATGCAGTCGGGCAAGTTCGACCTGAACGACCTCGCGGACCAGCTTCGCCAGATGCAGAAGATGGGCGGCATGGGTGGCATCATGGGCATGATGCCCGGCATGGGCAAAATGAAGGACCAGATCGCCGCCGCTGGCCTCGACGACAAGATGTTCGGCCGCCAGATCGCCATCATCCAGTCGATGACGAAGGCCGAGCGCGCCAATCCCGACCTGCTCAAGCATTCGCGCAAGAAGCGCATCGCGGCCGGCTCGGGCACCGACGCGGCGCAGATCAACAAGCTTCTGAAAATGCACCGCCAGATGGCCGACATGATGAAGGCCATGGGCGGCAAGGGTAAGGGCGGCGGCATGATGCGCGGCCTTATGGGTGGCATGGCCAACAAGATGGGCCTCGGCGGCATGATGCCGGGTGGCGGCATGCCCGACCTGTCGAAGATGGATCCCAAGCAGCTCGAAGCCCTGCAGAAGCAGGCGGAGGCCGCCGGTCTCGGTGGCGGCATGCCGAAAGGTCTGCCGGGCGGTCTGCCCGGCCTTCCGGGGGGAGGACTGCCGGGACTTCCGGGCGGCATGAAGCTACCGGGACTGCCCGGCGGCAAGAAGAAGTGAGGCGAGGATGAACTACGCGACACCCATGGACGCCGCCCGCGCCCAGCTTGCCGAATACCGCGCCTCGATCGACAACATCGATGCGGCGCTGATCCACATGCTTGCCGAGCGCTTTCGCTGCACAAAGGCGGTGGGCGTCCTCAAGGCGAAGCACGACCTGCCGCCGGCCGACCCGGCGCGCGAGAGCCAGCAGATCGCGCGCCTGCGCCAGCTTGCCCATGATGCAAACCTCGACCCCGATTTCGCGGAGAAGTTCCTGAACTTCGTCATCCGCGAGGTCATCCGCCACCACGAGGCTATTGCCGAGAGTCAGGGTACGGAAGAGACGGCCGGATGATACCGCGTCTGGAAAGCGATCGGCTGGCGCTGCGCGGTTGGGAAATCGACGATTTCTCGGCCTATGCGGAGTTCTGTGCCGACGAGGAGCGCATGCGCTATATCGGCGGCGCCCGCGACGCTTTCCGCGCCTGGCAGGCATTCGCATCCTATGCAGGAGAATGGCTCCTCAATGGCTACGGCATCTTCGCCGTTGTCGAAAAGTCGTCCATGCAGGTGGCTGGATATGCCGGGCTTTGGCACCCGCCCCTGCTTGACGAACCTGAGTTGGCGTGGGGCCTCTACGCCGGCTTCGAAGGCAATGGATACGCGGTGGAAGCCGCGCGCATGGCCCGTGACTGGGCCGCGACCGATCTTGGGTTGCCACCGCTGACAAGCTTCGTGCATCCCGAAAACCTGCCCTCCCAGGCAGTAGCCACACGGCTGGAGGCAATGCCCCTTCCGCCGACCACATTGCGCGGCGAGCCGCGCTTGCAATTCCGGCACAGATCGCCGGTCTGACAGACACCGTTATCGAAAGGACATCAAGAAATGGCACTGAAAATCCGTCTTGCCCGCGCGGGCTCCAAGAAGCGCCCTTACTACCACGTCGTCGTTGCCGACGTCCGCTCGCCCCGCGACGGCCGTTTCATCGAGCAGATCGGTTCCTGGAACCCGATGCTGCCCAAGGACGGCGAGCGCGTGAAGCTCGACGAGGAGCGCATCAAGCATTGGCTCGCCAATGGCGCGCTGCCGACCGACCGCGTGGCCCGCTTCCTTGACGAGGCAGGCCTCGCCAAGCGCGACGCACGCAACAACCCGAGCAAGGCGCAGCCCGGCAAGAAGGCGCAGGAGCGCGTCGCAGCCGCCAAGCAGGCCGAGGAAGCCGCTGCCGCCAAGGCCGCGGAAGAGGCCGCCGCTGCTGCGGAAGCCGCCGCCGCTCCGGCCGAGGAAGCAGCTTCGGAAGAAGCCGCGTCCTGATCGCGGTTCTCGCCGCTGCATAAGCAAATGGCGGGCCTCGGCCCGCCATTTTTATTATCTGGTGATTGGACCTGGGCTCAGCCCTGGTCGAACACGCTCTTGACCGCCTCGGCGGTCTTGGCAACCACGATGTCGGCTTCCTCGCGCGTCAGGCATAGCGGCGGGGCGAAGCCCAGTATGTCGCCCTGCGGCATGGCGCGGCCGATGACGCCGCGATCGAGCAGCGCGGCGGCAACCTGCGGCCCGATCTTCCGCGACGCATCGAAGAACTTGCGATCGTCGCGATCCTCGACGAACTCTATCGCAGCCATCAGCCCGTCGCCGCGCACCTCGCCGACATTGGCGTGCCCACCTACCGCATCCGCAAGCGCGGCCCGGAAATAGGCGCCCGTCTCACCGGCATTGGTGACCAGATCGAGTTCATCGATCAGTTCCAGATTGGCGACGCCCGCCGCCGCGCAGATCGGATGCGCCGAATAGGTCCAGCCATGGCCGAGCGAACCCAGCTTGTCCGAGCCGTCAACGAGCACTTTCCAGACACGATCACCGACGATCACGCCGGAGAGCGGCGCATAAGCCGAGGTGAGGCCCTTGGCGATGGTGATGAGGTCCGGCTTCATCCCGTAATGGTCGGAACCAAACATGGTGCCCAGCCGGCCAAAACCAGTGACGACTTCGTCGGCGACCAGCAGCACGTCGTATTTGCGCAGCACGGCCTGGATCTTCTCCCAATAGCCGGCCGGCGGCGGCACGATGCCGCCTGTGCCAAGGATCGGCTCGCCGATGAAGGCGGCAACCGTGTCCGGCCCCTCGGCGAGGATCATTTCCTCGAGCTTGTCTGCGCAATGCTGTGAAAACTGCTCCTCCGACATCGAGCGGTCCTCGCGCCGGAAAAAATACGGCGCCTCGGTGTGCAGAATCGGCGCGCGCGGCAGGTCGAAAGCATTGTGGAAGAGTTCGAGCCCGGTCAGCGAACCGGTCATGACGCCCGAGCCGTGATAGCCGCGCCAGCGCGAGATGATCTTCTTCTTCTCAGGCCGCCCCAGCACGTTGTTGTAGTACCAGATCAGCTTGATGTTGGTTTCGTTGGCGTCGGACCCGGAAAGGCCGAAATAGACGCGGCTCATGCCTTCCGGCGCCCGATCGATGATCATCTTGGCGAGCCGGATCGAGGCTTCCGTGCCGTGGCCGACATAGGCGTGGTAATAGGCAAGTTCGCGCGCCTGCTCGGCGATAGCGTCCGCGATCTTCTGGCGCCCGTAGCCGACATTGACGCAGTAGAGGCCGGCAAAGGCATCGAGGCTCGTCTTGCCGCTTGCATCGGTGATGTAGACGCCCTCGCCGCCGGCGATCACGCGGTTGGGGGCCTCGCCGCGCGCGTGCATGCCCATATGCGTCGAGGGATGGAAGAAATGGTCGCGGTCCCAAGCTGCGAGTTCGTTGGAGCGGTCGAGCATTGTCTTTCTTCCTTCTTCTTCAGGCTGCGTCGAGGCAGAGATATTTGAGTTCGGTAAAGGCTTCGAGCCCGTGGCGGGAGCCTTCGCGGCCGAGGCCGGACTGCTTGACGCCACCGAACGGCACCGGCGCTCCGGTGATCTTGACCCGGTTTATCGCGACCATGCCATAGTCGAGCGCCCTGCCCATGCGAAGCTGGCGCGCACCGTTCTCGGTCACGACATAGGCCACAAGACCGTATTCAGTCGCGTTGGCGCGGGCCACGACCTCGGCTTCGGTGTCGAAGGGCGTCACCGCCGCAACGGGGCCGAAGGTCTCCTCGCGCATGATCGCGGCGCTATCGGGAACGTCGACCAGCAGCGTCGGACGATAGAAAAGCGACCCGGCTTGATCGCACTCGCCGCCGGCAAGCAGCCGCGCGCCGGCAGCAATCGCGTCCGCCACCTGCTCGTCGACCTTGCGCACCGCCCGCTCGTGCATCAGCGGTCCAATCTCGACGCCTGGCTCGAGACCGTGCCCTACCTTGAGCGCTTCGATCCGCGCGGCATAGGCCTCGCAGAAACGCGTATAGATCGAGCGCTGCACATAGATGCGGTTGGCGGCAAGGCAGTCCTGCCCAGACGTTGCGAACTTCGCATCCACCGCGATCCGCACCGCCTTGTCGATGTCGGCATCGTCGAAGATCACCAGCGGCGCATGGCCGCCGAGTTCCATCACGAGCCGTTTCATCGTTGGCGCGCATTGTCCCGCGATCAGCCGCCCGATCTCGGTCGATCCGGTGAAGCTCAGAGCCCGGACGCGAGCATCGGCGCATAGTGTGCCCACGATCGTCGCAGCATCGCCGGTAACGATGTTGAACACGCCGGCGGGCAGGCCTGCGCGTTCGCCCAGCTCCGCCAGCGCGAGCGCCGAAAGCGGTGTCTCGGACGACGGGTGCGCCACGACCGTGCAACCGGCGGCCAGAGCAGCGGCGGCCTTCCGCGTCAGCATCGCCGACGGGAAATTCCAGGGCGTCACCAGTCCGACGACGCCCAGCGGTTCGCGCCGCACCATCATCTCCGCGCCGGGCAGGTGGCTGGTGACGCTCTCGGCGTTCACGCGCCGCGCTTCCTCCCCGTACCATTCGACGAAGGAAGCGGCGTAGTCGATTTCGCCAAGAGATTCCTGCAATGGTTTGCCCTGTTCGAGCGTCATCAGCAGGGCAAGGTCGTCGCGTGCCGCCTTAATCAGGTCGAACCATGTCCGCAGCACCGCCGCGCGCTCCTGCGGCAGCATTGCCTGCCAGCCAGAAAGCGCAGCCGATGCCGCGTCGATCGCGCGGCCTGTCTCGACTTCGCCAAGCGATGCAACCCATGCAAGACTTTCGCCGGTTGCCGGGTCGGTGACCTCGAAATGCTCGCCGGCATCGCCAGCGGTCCAGTGACCGTCGACATAGGCGAGTTCCCGGTGAAGCCGGCGGTCGGCGAGACCGTCGAGCGCCTGATGGCGCACTGTGGGAGCAAAACGGGCAGACATGGTCGAGCCTTTCGATCGGGTTCGACCGTAACGGTAACCAAGATGCCGAAGAGAGTGAGACTGTTCCTGTGCCGCCGCGCAGACAGATCGTCTGCGCCGATCGACCAGAAGAAGAGATTTTCTCTACATGGTCACGCATCGGGCGGCAGCAACGTGGCCACCGGCAGCGCAATCTCCTCCTTCACCGTGCGGGTCACGATGTAGGTGAAATAACGGTCGATGCCGATCTCGCGCTCCAGCATGGCATCGATGAAGCGCTGATAGGCGTCGATGTCGCGCGCGGCGACCTTGAGCATGTAATCGATGCCGCCGCCGACCGACCAGCAGGCGATGACTTCCGGGCTGCCGCGCACCGCGCGTTCGAAGCGGTCGAAGTCGGCCTGCCGGTGGCTTGCGAGCGTCACCTCGACCAGGACGGTCGCCACCGGTGCGACCAACCGCAAATCCACCTTGGCGTGATAGCCCGAGATGATGCCGGCCTTCTCCAGCCGCCGCAGGCGCATCCAACAAGGGGTCGGCGAAAGCCCCACCTTCTCCGCGAGCGCCAGCTTCGTGATCCTTCCGTCGCGCTGGATCGCGTCGAGGATCTTGAGGTCGATTGCGTCGAGTTTGGATGTGGTCATGGAGTGCGAGCCTGTTGCGGCGACACCATGATGGCGCGCGATTTCGATTGTCAATTGCACTGATTGTGTTCTCTAATGAAGTCATGACAATCTGGCGCCCCGATCCCGCCCTCATACGACGCCCGGCCTATCTGTCGCTTGCGGACCAGGTCGCGCGCGCGATCCACGACGGCCGGCTGGAAAACGGAACGCGTTTGCCCACGCATAGGCGGCTCGCAGATGAGCTGCATCTATCGGTGCAGACCGTCAGCCGCGCCTATGAGGAGCTGATCCGGCGCGGCCTCGTCACCGGCGAGATCGGCCGCGGAACATTCGTGCAGACACGCAAGCCGGAGCCCGTCCCGCCCTATCTGCCAGAGCGTCTGGGAGAGGTGATCGACCTCTCGATCCTGAAACCGGTCTGCGAGACCATGCATCAGGACAAGATGAAGCAGACGCTGGGCTGGCTCGCCGAGAACCTGCCGGCCAGCGCGGCATTGTCCTTCCGCCCGAACGTCGTGTTTCCGCGTCACCGCGCCGCTGCGGTCGAATGGCTGCGCCATTGCGGGCTGGAAACCTCGCAACTCAATGTCAGCGTGACCAACGGCGCGACCGCCGGCATGACCGTGGCGCTGATGGCTGCTGCCCCGCCCGGCTCCACCGTCGCGGCCGAGGCCATAGGCCACCACACTCTCGTGCCGCTCGCGACCTATCTTGGCTTCAACTTGGAAGGCCTGCCGATCGACGAAGACGGGTTGATACCGGACGCGCTCGACGACATCTGCAAGCACTCCGACATCCGCGCCGTCTTCGTTCAGCCCTCGGTCATCAACCCGACCGCAACGCTGATGAGCAAGGCGCGCCGCGCCGCGATCGTCGAGGTGGCGCGACGGCACGACATCACCATCATCGAGAACGATGTGCTGGGCCCGCTGATCGAAGACCGCCCCCCGCCCATCGCGGCGCTGGCGCCGGAGCGCACGCTCTACGTCACCAGCTTCACCAAGATCACCGTGCCGGGGCTGCGGATCGGCTATCTGGCGGCACCCGACCGGTTCGTGGCCGCGGTCGCCAATCGTCACCTCGTTTCCAACTGGATGGCGACGCCCGTCGTTGCCGAGATCGCCACGAAATGGGTTCAGGACGGCACGGCGATGCAGCTTGTCGAGTGGCAGCGCGCGGCAATCCGCAAGCGCCACGCCATCGCCGCCGAGGTGCTTGGCGACGCGAAGTTCCGCGCACATCCCGAAAGCCTGCACGTCTGGCTGCCCCTGCCGCCGGGCCGCAGCGAGGAAAGCTTCGTATCGCAGGCGCGGCTTCAGAACGTGGCGATAGCACCGGGCCTGTCCTTCCGCACTTCGGAGGCCCCTTGGGCGCCGGCCGTGCGAATCTCGCTCGGCTCGACCGACGAGGCAGAATTGCGGACAGGTCTTGGCGTTGTCGCGAAACTTCTGCTCGCCGACCCCGAGCATCTTCTGCTCGCGATATAGGCGCTGTTGCCCGCCAATTGTGCGGCTTAGCAATAATTGTCATGATATTATTTTCTGATTGACATGATTTACAATCTTCCCTGAAGTAAGGCCATGTCTCGATCGGCACGCCGAGCGAGCGTTTCAAGCCGAACGGCATCAGACTCGGCCAAAACAAGGGGAACCTTCATGCGCAATCTTTCGAAGACCATTTCACGCGGCCTGCTTGCCGGCGTCGCGCTCGCGGTAATGCCGCTTTACGCCCAGGCGGAAGAATGGCGCTACGCTTTCGAGGAAGCGTTGAACGAGGTCCAGGGCGTCTATGCGACCAAGTTCAAGGAATATATCGAGGAGAACTCCGATCATACGGTGACGCTGTTCCCGTTCGGCACGCTCGGCGAGTCGGCCGACATCATGGAACAGGCGCAGGCCGGCATCCTGCAGTTCGTCGACCAGTCGCCGGGCTTCACCGGCGCGCTGATCCCCGAAGCCCAGGTCTTCTTCGTGCCCTATCTGCTGCCGCAGGACGAGACGAAGCTGTTCGAGTTCTTCCGCACGTCCAAGGCGATCAACGAGATGTTCCCCGAGCTCTATGCCCAGCAGGGCCTCGAGCTGCTGACCATGTTCCCGGAAGGCGAGGTCTGCCTGACCACGCAGGAGCCGGTCAAGTCGCCCGCCGACCTGAACGAGGTCAAGTTCCGTGTCATGACCAACCCGCTTCTGGTCGAAGCCTATGCTGCCTGGGGCGCGACGCCGACGCCGCTGCCGTGGGGCGAGGTCTACGGCGCGCTTCAGACCGGCATCATCCAGGGCCAGGAAAACCCCGGCTTCTTCCTGGAATCGACCAAGATGTACGAGGTGACGAACGTCATCACCTGTCTCGGCCACAACAACTTCACCACGGCGATGATGGCCAACAAGGACTTCTTCGACGGCCTGGGCGCGGAAGACCAGGAACTGGTTCAGGCCGCGACCCAGTCGGCATTCGACTACATCCTGGATTACCAGAAGGGCCTCCAGGCGGAGTCGCTTGAGAAGATCAAGGAAGCCAAGCCCGACATGCAGATCAACATCCTCTCGGAGGAAGAGCGCAAGCCCTTCATGGAAGCCGCGGCGGAAGTCGAGAAGGAATTCATCGGTATGACCGGCGACGGCGGCAAGGCGATCCTTGACCAGATGAAGGCCGATCTCGCAGCGGTTGACTAGAGGCTCGTTGCGCGTCCGGGGCCTTGGCGCTCCGGGCGCGCCGCATTCCGTCCACTCTCGCCGTGGAGAAGCGCCGTGAGCGACCAGACAGTCACCGGCACGCAGACTGAATCCAACCTGCCGGGCCTCCTCGGCGTGATCGATACGGCCATCGCGCGCATCGAAGCCGTGATGCTGGCGGCCGGCGTGCTGCTCATGGCGGCGAACACGATCGCCAATGTGATCGGCCGCTTCGTCCTGCAGAGCAGCATCTATTTTTCCGAGGAACTGAACTCGATCCTCATCGTGCTGATCACGTTCGCCGGCATCAGCTATGCCGCGCGGCACGGGCGCCATATCCGTATGTCGGCGATCTTCGACACGCTGCCGGCGCCCGCGCGCCGGGCCGCGATGGTGCTGATCGCTGTGGTCACTGCGATCTTCATGTTCGGTCTGTGCTGGTATGCCACCGGCTACGTCATCACGCTGGCCGGGCGCGGCAGGCTTTTGCCTGCACTGCAGATACCCGTGTGGTGGATGTACGTCTGGGTGCCTGTCGGCTTCTTCATGACCGGCGCGCAATATGCGCTGACGGCGGTGAAGAACCTGACAGAAAAAGACATCTGGCTCTCGACGCTCGTGCTCGAGGGCTACGAGGAAGACAATCAGGTCTGAGGATCCCGACATGGCACTCACCATCTTCCTCATCATGATCGTGCTTCTTCTCATCGGCTTCCCGATGATGATCCCGCTGATCGCTGCCGCCTTCACCGGCTTCTTCGTGCTGTTCGGCGGCTTCGGCCAACTGGAGACCATGGTTCAGCAGATGCTGGCGGGCATCAGGCCTGCCTCGCTAATCGCGGTCCCGATGTTCATCTTCGCCGCCGACATCATGACTCGCGGCACGTCGGCCGGCCGCCTCATCGACATGGTGATGTCGTTCGTGCGCCACATCCGCGGCGGCCTCGCCGTTTCGACCGCTGCCGCCTGCACCATGTTCGGCGCCGTGTCGGGCTCGACCCAGGCGACGGTCGTCGCCGTCGGCACGCCGCTGCGTCCGCGCATGCTGCAGGCCGGCTACAAGGACAGCTTCGTCCTGGCGCTGATCGTCAATGCCTCCGACATCGCCTTTCTGATCCCGCCGTCAATCGGCATGATCATCTACGGCGTGGTGTCGGGAACCTCGATCGCCGAACTCTTCATCGCGGGCATCGGGCCCGGCCTGCTGATTCTGGTGATCTTCTCGATCTATTCGGTTATCTATGCGACCCGCAACAACGTCCCGACCGAACCGAAAGCGAGCTGGGGCGAGCGCGCCACGGCCGTGCAGCAGGCACTGTGGCCACTTGGCTTCCCGGCGATCATCGTCGGCGGCATCTATGGCGGCGTGTTCAGCCCAACCGAGGCGGCGGCGGCCTGCGTGCTCTATGCCCTGATCCTCGAAGTGATCGTGTTCCGCACGATGGGCCTCAAGGAGGTGTACGCCACGGCGCAGTCGACCGGACTGATCACGGCGGTCGTTTTCATCCTGGTCGGCGCGGGCGCCGCCTTCTCCTGGGTCATTTCCTTCGCGCAGATTCCGCAGCAGATCCTCGAATCTGTCGGCATTGCCGACATGGGCCAGATCGGCGTCCTGTTCGTCATCTCCATCGCCTTCTTTATCGGCTGCATGTTCGTCGACCCGATCGTCGTGATCCTCGTGCTGGTTCCGATCTTCGCACCGGTGGTGGATTCGGTCGGTCTCGATCCCGTGCTGGTCGGTACGATCATCACGCTGCAGGTCGCGATCGGTTCGGCGACTCCGCCCTTCGGGTGCGACATCTTCACAGCGATCGCGGTCTTCAAACGCCCCTATTTCGAGGTCGTCCGCGGCACCCCTCCCTTCATCATCATGCTTCTGGGTGTCTCCGTCGCGCTTATCTTCTTCCCGCAGATCGCGTTGTTCCTGCGCGACCTGGCATTCCGGTAACACGCGAAAGGAAGAGGAAACGGTCATGTTCAAGAAGATCCTGCTTCCGGTTGACGGCTCCGAGCCGGCCATGCGCGCGCTCGCGGTGGCAGCCGACGTCGCCGGCCGCTACGACGCCGAGCTGGCCGTGATCTGCGTCTATCGCCACCACAGCCCGCTGGAGAGCTCACTCTCGATGGTCAGGGCGGCCAACCCTTCGTCACCCGACAAGGCGCTGTCCGAGCACGCACGCGAGGTGGTGCGCATCGCAGCCGAGGAGCTCGACAAGCTGGGTGCCGGCAAGGTGCGCACGATGGTCAAGCGCGGCCCGCCGGCACGCACCATCGTCAATGTCGCACGCGACGAGAATTTCGACCTGATCGTGCTCGGCAGCCGCGGGTTGGGAGATGTAGAAGGTTTCCTGCTGGGCAGCGTGTCGCACAAGGTGACGAGCCTTGCCTCCTGCCCCTGCCTGACCGTGAAGTGAGCCACTAATGCGTTCGCAGTCTTCGATCATCGAAAAGGCAGCACCGATCCGTCTTGCCGACGGACTGGTTTCGATCGACCCCGAGCCGATGGAAAGGCGGGTCGGGCTGATCATTCTCGCTACCGACCACACGACCGAGCCGGACTTCGCGCGCATGGTCGCCGGCCCTCGCATCGGCACTTATGTCGCGCGCATCGCCTATGCCAATCCGACGACGCCGCAGAACCTGCGCGCGATGCAGCCGGCGCTCAGCGAAGCGGCCGCCCTGATCCTGCCGGACGAACCGCTCGATGCGATCTGCTATTCCTGCACCTCGGCCTCGGTCGTCATCGGCGACGCCGAGATCGAGCACGCCATTGCGGCCGGCAAGCCCGGCACGAAAGTCGTGACGCCAACCACGGCGGCAGTGGCCGGTCTGAATGCGCTCGGTGGACGCCGCATCAGCGTGCTGACGCCCTACACCGTCGAGACCAGCAGGCCGATGGCGGACTATTTTGCCGCGCACGGGTTCGACATTGCCAGCTTCACCTGCCTCGGCTTCGAGGACGATCGCAAGATGGCGCGGATCGCATTGGATTCGATCGTGGAGGCAGCAAGGCAGGCCACTGCGCCCGAAGCCGAGGCGCTGTTCATCTCCTGCACGGCGTTGCGTTCGGCCTCCGTCGCTGCCCGCATCGAGGATGCGATCGGCAGGCCGGTCGTCACCAGCAATCAGGCGACGGCATGGACATGCCTGCGCCTTTGCGGCGACGAAACCGCCAAACCCGAATACGGGCGTCTTATGACGCTGCCTTTGCCTACCCGCTGAGCCGCGCCATGACCCCGGCCGCAATCAGCCTCTCCGATATTCTCGCCGCCCGCGAACGCATCGCCGGCAGGATCGAGCAAACCGCGCTCGTGACGTCATCGACACTGTCGGAGACCCTTGGCGTTCCTGTCCATCTGAAGCTGGAGCACCGGCAGACGACCGGCAGCTTCAAGCTGCGCGGCGCGACCAATGCGATAACCCTTCTCAACGACGAGGAGCGCACGCACGGTGTCGTCGCAGCCTCCACCGGCAACCACGGCCGCGCGCTCGCCCATGCAGCGAAGGCCGAAGGCATCCGCGCCACGATCTGCATGTCGCGCCTCGTGCCCGACAACAAGGTCTCCGAGATCCGCAGGCTGGGTGCGGAGATCCGCATCGTCGGCAACAGCCAGGACGATGCCCAGGTCGAGGTGGAGCGCCTCGTTGCCGATGAAGGCATGACGATGGTGCCGCCCTTCGATCATCCCGGCGTCATCGCGGGTCAGGGAACGCTCGGCCTCGAAATCGTCGACGCGCTTCCAGAGGTCGAGACGGTGCTGGTGCCGCTTTCGGGCGGCGGGCTTGCGGCAGGCATCGCGGCCGCCGTCAAGGGCAGGTCGCCATCGACACGGGTGATCGGCGTTTCGATGACGCGGGGCGCGGCCATGAAAGCGAGCCTCGACGCCGGCGCGCCGGTCCAGGTCGAGGAAGTCGCCTCGCTGGCCGACTCGCTTGGCGGCGGCATCGGCCTCGACAACCGGCTGACCTTCGCCATGTGCCGCGAACTCCTCGACGATGTGGTGCTGCTGTCGGAAGAAGAGATCGCCGCCGGCATCGCGCATGCCTATGAGGCGGAGCGCGAGATCGTCGAAGGTGCGGGTGCCGTCGGCATAGCCGCGCTTTTGTCGGCAAGGGTGAAGCCGGCCGGCCCGACGGTTCTCATCCTTTCCGGCCGCAATATCGACATGGAACTTCACCGCCGCATCGTCTGCGGCGACAACCCCTTTGCCGGGGAGCACGCAACATGACCCGCATGACCATCCTCACCGAAGCCGAATTGCGGAACCTCGTCCCGCTCGACCTCGAAGCGGTCGACTGCGTGGAGAACGCCTTTCGCGCGCTGGCCACCCTGCAGGTCGCGATGCCGCCGATCCTGCGGCTCGACATTCCCGAGCATCGCGGCGAGGTCGATGTGAAGACCGCCTATGTTCCCGGCGTGGACGGCTTCGCCATCAAGTTCAGCCCCGGCTTCTTCGACAATCCGAAACTCGGTCTTCCGAGCGTCAACGGCATGATGGTCCTGCTCTCGGCAAAAACCGGGCTGACCGAAGCGCTGCTGCTCGACAACGGCTACCTGACCGACATTCGCACAGCCGCTGCGGGTGCGGTCGCAGCAAAGCATCTGTCGCGGCCGGATTCCACCGTCGCGGCGATCTTCGGTGCAGGCGTGCAGGCGCGCCTGCAGCTCAAGGCGCTGATGCTGGTGCGACCGATCGCCGAGGCGCGCATCTGGGCGCGAGACGCGGCCAAGGCCGAGGCGCTGGCCGCAAAGCTGCGCGAGGAACTGGGTATCCTGGTTCGCGCGGAATCCGACCCGAAGAAGGCGGCATCGGGTGCAGACGTGCTGGTAACGACCACGCCCTCCGAGCAGCCGCTCATCAAGGCCGACTGGCTGTCTCCCGGCCAGCATGTCACGGCCATGGGTTCGGATGCGGAGCACAAGAACGAGATCGACCCGGCCGTGGTGGCGCGCGCCGAACCCTATGTCGCGGACAGCCTGAAACAGACGAGACGGTTGGGCGAACTGCACCACGCCATAGAGGCGGGCGCGGTTGCCTCCGATGCCGCCTTCTCCGAACTGGGGGCAATCGTGGCAGGAAAGATGCGCGGGCGCCGGTCGCCGGCGGCGATCACCCTTTGCGACCTGACAGGCACCGGTGCGCAGGACACCGCCATCGCCACACTGGCCCGACAGCGCGCGGCGGCGGCCCGGGCAGGAACGATTTTCGAAAGCTGACCAAGCGAGGAATCCCCACTTCATGAGTTCGCCCAATCTCAAGTTCACGCGTGAGGAATATGCCCAGCGTCTGGCCAAGACGCGCCGCGCGATGGAACGGCGTGGCATCGACGTGCTCATCGTCAGCGACCCGTCGAACATGGCCTGGCTGACCGGCTATGACGGCTGGTCGTTCTACGTACACCAGGCCGTCATCGTGCCGCCGCAGGGCGAGCCGATCTGGTACGGCCGTGGGCAGGACGCGAATGGCGCCAAGCGCACGGCCTATCTCGGCCACGAGAACATCATCGGCTACGCCGACCACTACGTGCAGTCCACCGAGCGCCACCCGATGGATTTCCTCGCACAAGTGCTGCGCGACCGTCGTCTCGACGGGCTCTCCGTCGGAGTCGAGATGGACAATTACTGGTTCTCGGCCGCAGCCTTCGCAGCGCTGCAGAAAGGGCTGCCCAACGCACGCTTCGTGGATGTCACAGCGCTCGTCAACTGGCAGCGCGCGGTCAAGAGCCCGACCGAGATCGACTATATGCGCAAGGCAGCCCGTATCGTCGAGGCGATGCATGCCCGCATTCTCGACAAGGCGGAAGTCGGCATGCGCAAATGCGATCTCGTTGCCGAAATCTACGATGCCGGCATTCGTGGTGTCGACGATTTCGGCGGTGATTATCCCGCCATCGTGCCCCTGCTGCCGTCGGGCGCGGACGCTTCGGCACCGCACCTGACCTGGGACGACCGGCCGATGAAGGCCAATGAAGGCACCTTCTTCGAGATCGCCGGCTGCTATCACCGCTATCACTGCCCGCTGTCGCGCACCGTGTTCCTCGGCAAGCCGACCGAAGCCTTCCTTGATGCGGAGAAGGCGACGCTGGAAGGTATGGAAGCCGGCCTTGAGGCAGCGCGGCCCGGCAACACATGCGAGGACATCGCAAACGCCTTCTTCGCGGTTCTCAAGAAATACGGCATCGTCAAGGATAACCGCACGGGCTATCCGATCGGGATCAGCTATCCGCCGGACTGGGGCGAGCGCACGATGAGCCTGCGCCCGGGAGACCGGACCGTGCTCGAACCCGGCAT
Organism: Aquamicrobium sp.; assembly: GCA_019739225.1. Classification (GTDB taxonomy): domain Bacteria; phylum Pseudomonadota; class Alphaproteobacteria; order Rhizobiales; family Rhizobiaceae; genus Aerobium. The sequence goes on along the minus strand of JAHHDT010000006.1, from coordinate 451,952 downwards.
GACGTTCCATTTCATGACCGGCCTCTGGCTCGAGGACATGGGCCTCGAGATCACCGAATCCATCCTGATTACCGAAACCGGTGTGGAATGTCTGGCCAACGTGCCGAGACAGCTTTTCGTCAAGGACTGAGCGCCATGCTCGACCAGAACCTTCGTCCCTCTCCCATCGTGCCGACGATCGACCTCGACGGATCCGGCGCACAGCACGGTTTCCTGCGGCTGCCGTTCAGCCGCGACGACTCCGCATGGGGTTCCGTCATGGTGCCCATTGCGGTCATCTGCAACGGCCGCGGGCCCACGGCATTGCTGACGGGCGGCAACCACGGCGACGAGTATGAAGGCCCGCTCGCCCTCTACGACCTGGCCCGCACGCTCGACCCGCAGGACGTGTCGGGCACGGTCATCATCCTGCCCGCGCTCAACTACCCGGCGTTCAAGGCGGGCACCCGCACCTCGCCCATCGACAAGGGCAACATGAACCGTAGCTTCCCGGGCAGGCCCGACGGTACCGTGACCGAGAAGATCGCGGACTACGTGCAGCGCCATTTGCTGCCGCGCGCCGACATCGTTCTCGACTTCCATTCGGGCGGCCGCACGCTCGACTTCGTGCCGTTCTGCGCCGCGCACGTCCTGCCCGACAAGGTGCAGGAGGCGCGCGCCTTTGCAGCCGTGGAGGCCTTCGCGGCACCATGGTCGGTGAAGATGCTGGAGATCGACGCTGTCGGCATGTTCGACACCGCGGCCGAGGACATGGGCAAGACCTTCGTCACCACCGAGCTCGGCGGTGGCGGAACCTCCCGCGCGCGCACCGTCAGGATCGCGCGGCGGGGCGTCATGAACGTGCTGCGCCATGCCGGCATCGTCTCCGGCGCGGTCGAGCAGTCCCCGACCGCCTGGCTCGACATGCCGTCGGACGACTGTTTCTCCTTCGCCGAGGATGACGGCATGATCGAGACGATGATCGATCTGGGCGACAGGGTCGAGCAGGGCATGGTCGTCGCACGCATCCACGGCGTCGGCCGCACTGGTACGGCGCCGCAGGAAATCCGCGCGAAGATGGACGGGCTGCTCGCCGCGCGCCACTTTCCCGGCCTCGTGAAAGCCGGCGACTGCGCCGCCGTCGTTGCGGTGCCGACAGGCTGATCGCCTACCAGTGCGACATCGGCAGGCCGGCAACGGGTGACCGGAAGAACGGTATGCGGGTTCCACGCAGCGAGCCGATATAGACCGTTCTGAGATCCGGCCCGCCGAACGTCACGGAAGCGAACCAGGGTGCCAGCTTGCCGCCGCAGGCCAACATCAGGTCCGGTGTGACGGCATCGCGTGCGAAGGCATCGTAGAGCACCTTCGACGGTGCGGGGTTGTCGTCGTCGAGTATCACTCGGAAATCGCCTTCCGGCGTGATCGCGAAGATGCGGTCGGACATCACGTGGGTGCCCCACAGATTGCCGTGGCTGTCGAAGGCGATGCCATCGATGAACCCGCCGGTGTCGTCCGGCCCGAAGGTTTCGCGCGCAGTCACTTCGCAGCGGTCGTCGATGCGCAGCCGCGTGATGCGCCGGCCGGTCGTCTCCACGACGTACAGCCATTCCTCCGCCGCATCGAAACGGATCTCGTTGGTGAAGCGGAAGCCGTCGGCGACGACGCGCAGGCCCTGCTCGTCGAACACGGCGACATAGCCGTCGGCGAGGTTGGGGCTGATCGCCTGCATCCAGTTGACGATGCGGGTCGAGATCGTCAGCCATACCCGGCCCTTGCTGTCGCGCAGGACGAAATTGACCTTGCCGATGGGCTTGCCGTCGAGCGTATCCGCCAGCACCGAGGTCTGGCCCTCGCGGGTCATCCGCTCCAGCCTGTCGGTGCCGAAGTTGGAGACCAGGAAGGAGCCGTCGCGGTCGAAGGCGAGACCATTCGGCAGCGTGCCGGTGGTGAAGCGTTCGGCCTCGTCGGCATTGGCCGAAAAACGCTCGTCGATCTGCTGGGTGACAAGGTGCTGCGAGCCGTCCGGCCGGATATGCACCACCCCGCCGCGCGCATCGGCGCTCCAAAGGCTCCCGTCGCGCTCAGCCAGAATGCATTCGGGCCGCTGCAGCCCTTCGCCAATGAAGCCGACCGTTGCAGGATCGACCTCGAAGCCGTCTATCGGATTGCCCGCCATCACGCTCCTCCCCGCCGCCCCACTGCGGGGCGGCTCCATTGCTATTGTGCTGGTGCTAGAACGAAACCCGGTCGCCGCCCTTGAGGGCCAGCGTGGCGCGAGCCTCTTCAGGCGTTGCGATGTCCAGGCCGAGTTCCTCGATGATGAGCCTGATCTTGCGCACCTGCTCGGCGTTCGATTCGGCAAGCTTGCCGCGACCGATGTAAAGCGAATCCTCGAGCCCGACCCGCACGTTGCCGCCCATCAGAGCGGCTTGCGTGGCAATCGGCATCTGGTGGCGGCCCGCCGCCAGAACCGACCACTGGTAGTCGTCGCCGAACAGCTTGTCGGCCGTTTCCTTCATGAACATCAGGTTTTCCGGCGCCGCACCGATACCGCCGAGGATGCCGAAGATCATCTGCACGAAGAACGGCGGCTTGACGAGACCACGATCTACGAAATGGGCAAGGTTGTAGAGGTGGCCGACATCGTAGCACTCATGCTCGAAGCGCGTGCCGTGCTTCTCGCCGAGATTCTTGAGGATGTATTCGATGTCGCGGAACGTGTTGCGGAAGATGAAGTCGTCCGTGCCGAGAATGTAGGGCTTTTCCCAGTCGAACTTCCAGTCGCGCTCCTTGGCTGCCATTGGGAAGATACCGAAATTCATCGATCCCATGTTGAGCGAGCACATCTCCGGTGCGGCCTGCATGGGCGCGGCCAGCCGCTCTTCCAGCGACATGCCGAGCCCGCCGCCCGTGGTGATGTTCACCACCGCGCCGGTCGCCTGCTTGATGCGCGGCAGGAACTGCATGAACACGGCCGGGTCCGGCGTCGGCCGGCCGGTCTGCGGGTCGCGCGCGTGGAGATGCAGGATCGCTGCGCCGGCTTCGGCCGCCTCGATCGACTGCCGGGCGATGTCGTCCGGCGTATAGGGCAGCGCGTCCGACATGGACGGCGTGTGGATGCCGCCGGTGACGGCGCAGCTTATGATGACTTTCCCGGTGTTCTTGCTCATGGGTCTATGTCCTCGTGAAGGTCGGAAGAAGGGCCGTCAGTCCTCGATGATGGCGACGGCGCGAACGAAGCCGGCCGAAGCGGCGCGGATCTTGAAGGGGAAGCAGGAAATCTGGAAACCGGTTGCCGGAAGCTGCTCCAGGTTGGTCAACTTCTCGATATGGCAGTAGCCGATCTCCATGCTGGCGCGATGGCCTTCCCAGATGATCGAGGGGTCCTTGCTTTCGGCGAAGCGGTTGCGGGTATGCGAGAACGGCGCATCCCAGCTCCACCCGTCGGTGCCGGTCACCCGAACGCCCTGCTCGAGCAGATGCAGCGTCGCCTCGCGGCCCATGCCGCAGCCGCGATGCGTGTAGTCGGGCTGACCATAAGCGGTGCCGGCGGCGGTGTTGACCACGACGATTTCCAGTGGCTTCAGCGTGTGCTCGATCCTGTCGAGCTCGCGTTTCACGTCGTCCGCGGTCACGATCTGGCCGTCGGCGAAATGGCGGAAGTCCAGCTTCACGCCCGGCTGGAAGCACCAGTCGAGCGGCACCTCGTCGATGGTGATCGCACGCTTGCCGCCGTCCATGGTCGAGTGGTGGTGATAGGGTGCGTCGAGATGAGTGCCATTATGCGTCGTGATCTGAAGCAGCTCGATCGCCCATCCCTCCCTGCCGGGCAGGTCTTCCTCCTTCAGGCCGGGAAAGAAGCCGGTGATCTGTCCCGCCGTATCCTTGTGCGGAAGATAGGTGATCTTCGGTTCGTGACCCGGCGGGTCGGAGGCGATGCCCGCCTCCAGCGGAACGGACAGGTCGATGATGCGGCGTGCCATTTTTCAGTCCTTGCGGGGTTAGAGAATGCCCGTCGCGATCCAGGGGAAGGCGACCACGGCAAGCAAGACGAGCAGCATGATAAGCGCGAACGGAGCCGCGCCGGCGAAGATGTCGTTGAGCCCGATCGACGGATCGTCGAGCGTGCTCTTGATGACGTAGACGGAGAGCCCCATCGGCGGCGTCAGCAATCCGATCTCGACCGCCAGCACAGTGATCAGGCCGAACCAGATCAGGTCGATCCCCATCGAAGTGGCGACCGGCAGGACCAGGGGCAGCGTGATCAGCATGATCGAGGAGGAATCGAGGATCGTGCCGAGTACGATCAGCACCAGCACGAACAGCGCGATGAAACCGTAAACGCCGATATCCAGCGCGATCACCCATTCCGTCAGGAAGGCGGGCAGGCCGGACAGCGCCAGCATGCGGCTGTACATGGTGGCCGCGATGATCAGGAAGCAGATCGACGCGGTGATGTGGCCGGTCTCGAGCGAGACGTCCCACAAGGTGCGCGCACCGATGCGCCGCTTGGCAGCCGCGATCAGGATCGCCCCCAGCGCGCCGATGGCGCCGGCCTCGGTGGGGGTGAACAGACCGCCATAGATGCCGCCGAGAACCAGCGCCACGAGCAGGAGGATCGGCATCAGCTTGGAAACGGTATCCGAGGCAACCGACGACTGCTCTTCGGGCATCTCGGCCGTCAGTTCGTTCGGCGTCCCGGTGAAGCCTTTCCAGAAGCGCACCATCGCCCAGATGCCGACGCAGTAGGCGAGCGCCAGCAGGACGCCCGGCCCGATGCCGGCCAGAAAGAGTGAGCCGACGGACTGTTCGGCGATTATACCGTAGAGGATCAGCAGCAGGCTCGGCGGGATCAGCATGCCCAGCACAGAGCTGCCGGCAACGATGCCTGTGGCGAAGCGCGCGGTGTAGCCGATCCGTATCATCTCGGGCACGGCGACTTTGGTGAAGACGGCGGCCGACGCGATGGAAATTCCGGTGATGGCGGCGAAGATGGCGTTGGCGCCGACTGTCGCCATGCCGAGACCGCCGCGCACCTTGTGGAACAGGCGGTTGGCGACATCGAACGTATCGCGACCGATGCCGGCGCGGCTCACCACCAGCCCCATCAGCACGAACAGCGGCACGACGCCGAACAGATAGCTCGAAATGCTCTCGCGTGCCGCCAGCGACAGGATGCGTGCCGCCTGGTCGGCATTGTCGCGCAGCAGCCAGATACCCACGAAGCTGACGAGCGCGAGCGAGATCGCAACGTGCAGACCCGAATAGATCAGGACGAGGATCGCCGCGAGCGAGGCGAGACCGATCTCGACGCCGCTCATGGCTCGCTCCTTTCGTGGGCCGCAGACTGAAACGCCAGGATGAAGAGTGCCACCGCACGCATTACGAACACCGCGCACAGCACGGTTGCGCCGGCCAGCACGATGAAATGGACCGGCCAGATCGGCGCGATGAACTGCCCGACGGTGCCGACGGTCTCGTTGCGGCCATAGCTGCGCAGGAACAGCGGGTAGAAGGCGGTGACAAGCACGCCGGTCAGCAATGCGCCGGCCGCGTGCATCACAGCGTCGACGAACAGGCCGACACGCGGCGCGCGGCGCGCAAGCTGGTTGATGAGCGCATCGGCCCGCGTCAGCTTTCCGCGCGCCAGCGTGTTGGCGAGCTGCAGGAAGACGATGCCCAGGATGGACATCGAGATGATCTCCGGCACACCCATGATCGGTCTGCCGAACATGCCGCGGCCGATGACGTCGCAGGCGATCAGCACCATGATGGCGAGGATGCCCAGCGTACCGACGACGCTCACCGCCACCGTCAGCCGGTCGAGCAGCCTCGCTGCCAGGTCGACCGGACGGTAGCCGGTTCGCAGTTCGCCGAGCGTTGCGGGAAGCATGTCTTCACCTGTCGAACGGGTTTGAAATGATCAGCGGAGACCTGCCGGGACAGTCCCGGCAGGCAACAGACAAGGAGTAGCCTTCGTCGAGAAGGCTTCTCTCAGTGCGACCTAGCGTTGCGACCAGTCGCGCGGCAGCGGTGCGCCGGCTTCCTTGAGCGCGCCTATATAGGCGTCCAGCACTTCCGACGCCGGCAGGTTGTCAGCCTCGGCTGCCTTGGCCCAGGTGTCGGCGATCTGCGGCAGCGCCGCTGCCCAGCGGGCCTTCTCCTCGTCGGAGAGCGTGGTCAGCGTGCCGCCGTTTTCCTGCATGCCGGCAAGGGCCGCCTCGACGCGGCTGTTCTGTTCCTGCAGATAGGCTTCGGTGTAGGCTTTCGCGCCTTCGCGCAGCGCCGCCTGCACGGCCTCCGGCTGCTCGTCGAACCATGGCTTGTTGGCCACGACCGAGCCGGCATACTGCGCACCGAAGTCGGTGATGGTGATGTGCGGCGCCACCTCCTGCAGCTTGGCCGGAGCCGCCGCCGTCGGGAACACGATCACGCCGTCGAACACGCCGGTCTGGATGTCGTTGTAGTAGGTGGTGAGGTTGCCCGCCACGCCCACGGCGCCGGTGCCTTCCAGCCAGTTGACCGCCGGCCCGGGCGCGGCGATGCGGCGACCGCTGAGGTCGTCGATCGACTCGACCGGGAAGTTGGTCATCAGCAGGTAGTTGTCGAGCGCGAATCCGCCGCCGAGATATTCGACGTCGTAGCGCTCCCAGCTGTCGACCATGCCCGGCACGCTCTCATGCAGCACATTGACCGTTTCCAGCACCAGGCGCGGGTCCGGCGTGCTGAACGGTGTGAAATAGGAGACGTTCTGAAGGGGCAAAGCGGTTGGCTCGAAGACCGTCGGCACCACGCCGACTTCGGCAAGCCCGTCCTCAAGCGCTTCAAGCTCGCCGCCGACGGCCGCCAGCGTACCGCCATAGGCCTCGCTCCACGCGATCGTGTAGCCGGAGCCTTCCAGCGCCTTGTTGACGGTGGGGATGTAGGTCTCGGTCAGGTGCTTGACCCACAGGAAGACCGGCGGATGACCGTTGACCAGCGTAACGCTGATCTCCTGCTGGGCTTGGGCGGAGACGCCGGTCGAAGCAAGGAAAGTTGCGGCCAAAAAGGCGCGACGCAGATGAGTGTTCATGTTTCCTCCTGGTTTGCAGGCCCTTCAGGCGGGCATGCTGTTGTTTCCGGAACGGAGCCTGCCGGCCTCGTCCACGGCATGCGATATCGCCAGCGCGCGAATGCCGGCGGCGATGAATGTGACGGCGTTGTCGATCACCGCATCGAGATCGTCGTCGCGGCAAAGTCCGTCGGAAAGCACTGCGGCGCGGTGGTTGCGCGCCATCAGCGGCATCGCGATGTTGATGGCGTGCATGTAGGACCACACCGCCATCTCGCGCGAGATGCCCGGCATGACCTTCTGGATCGCATCGATGAACTCGCGCGCGATACCGTTGTACTGCATGCCGGTCAGGCGGGTGGAGCGTTCATCATGCCCGCTGGCCACGTTGACCACCATGCGCGCATAGTGGAAGCCGCCGCCGTTCGACATGCGGCCGACCTCGATGGTCGGGCGCAGCAGCGCAACCAGAATCTGCTCCAGTGCCGGCGCTGAATCTCGGGAGAAGAGTTCCGCGAGAATTACCCGTCGACGATCATTAATCTCGTCCGAGCGACGCACGAAGACCGCCTCGAAAAGCTGCTCCTTGGTCCGGAAATAATAGTGGATCAGCGCCAGGTTGACCTTGGCGAGATCCGCGATGGCCCGCGTGGTGGCCGCGGCGAAGCCGTGATCCGCAAACACCGCTTCCGCGGCGTCGAGGATTGCGTCCGCGGCATCGCGGCGCTCCGCATTGGCAGCGGGCTGCAGCATTTCTCCTCCCAGAGAGACTGGTCAATTGATTAAATCATATGACCAAGCTATCGAATGTCAACGGGGTCGCATGCGCGCTGTGATTGCGAGCGGCCGCCAACGATTCGCTTGATTCGATTTGCAGAATCCGCCTCACCGTCGCACCGCGCTTCGCGCGAGGCGTGCAAAAGCCAGAATTTCCGCGGCTTATGCGGCTCTGCATCGCGACAAAAATGTGAATGGACCTGCGCAAACGCATTTGACGCGGCAGTTCAATTTTGCAAGCATCGTCGCATAATTGAGACAATGGGGCATAAAGTCGAAAAATTGAAACCCGCGGAAAAGACCAGCAGCCTTCCGGTTCTCGTCAGCGCGCAGGCTGTGACGAAGATCTACCGTTCGCGCCATGGCGACAGCGTCGAAGCGCTGGCACCAACGACGCTCGACATCCGCGAAGGCGAATTTCTCAGCCTCATCGGCCCCTCGGGTTGCGGCAAGTCGACGCTCCTTCGCATCCTCTCCGGCCTTGAGCCGCTGACCGGCGGCACGTTGACCTGGCGCGACGGACCCCCGACCGCCGGCTCCGATGTCGGATTCGTTTTCCAGGAGCCGGTGCTGCTGCCCTGGCTGTCGATCCTCGACAATGTGCGCTTCCCCCTCGACGTCTTCCGCACGCCGCGCGCAGAGGCCAATGAGCGCGCCCGCGCCATGCTCGCGCTGGTGGGCCTCGGCGCTTTCGAAAAGTCGCTGCCGAAGGAGCTTTCGGGCGGCATGCGGCAGCGTGCCGCGATCGCCCGCGCGCTCGTCTACAGCCCGCGCATCGTGCTGATGGACGAGCCCTTCGGCGCACTCGACCTGCTGACGCGCGACCGCATGAACGACGAACTGCTGCGCATCAAGGCCGAGACCGGCTCGACCATCGTCTTCGTCACGCATTCGATCGAGGAAGCGGCCTATCTCTCCGACCGCGTGGCCGTGATGTCGGCGCGGCCCGGCCGCATCAGCGCCATTCACCACCTCGATCTCGGGCCGCAGCGCTCGGAGGCGATCAAGGACGATCCGCGCTTCTACCAGTGGCTTTCGACGCTGCGAAAGGAACTGCGGTGAACGACACGGCGCTGCGACGCATCTTCACGGTCGCGACCCCGCTGCTGCTGATCGCCGCGTGGTGGGGTTACGTCGAGCTGTTCAACGTGCCGCGCTTCGTGCTGCCACCGCCGGATGCGGTGTTCGGGGAGCTGGTGCGGTTGTTTGCCAGCGGCACCATCTGGCCGCATCTCGCGCACACGGTCGGCATCATCGTCGCCGGCTTCGCCATCGGCTCGGCGGCCGGCTTCGCGCTCGGTTTCGCGCTTGGCAAATGGCCGCGTGTGGAGCGGGTCGTCGGACCCTACCTCTTCTTCTTTCAGACCGCGCCTAAGATCGCGCTCGCACCGCTCTTCATCCTTTGGTTCGGCCTTGGCCTCACCTCCAAGATCGTATTGACCGTGTCGCTGGTGTTCTTCCCGGTCATGGTCGGCACCATGCTCGGCCTGCGCTCGGTCCCGGCGAACCTTCATGCGCTGTGCGCCATCCTCAAGCTCTCGCCGCGCGACAAGCTGCTGCGCGTGGAGCTGCCCGCAGCCGTGCCGGAAATCTTCGCCGGGCTGAAGGTCGCGGCGGTGCAGGCGACCATCGGCGCGATCCTCGCAGAATGGCTCTCGGGCGGCACCGGCCTCGGCTACCTTATGGTCTTCGCCGGCACCACCTACAAGACGCCGTTGCTCTTCGCGATGGTGCTCGTCACCTCGCTGCTCGGCATTGCCGTCTATCAGGCGCTCGCGCTCACCGAGAAGTGGCTGCTGTCATGGCGATGAAGGAGCGCTCCGCAATCTGGCCGTGGAAGGGCGACGTGCCCCCGCATCTGCCGCGCCCCGACAACATGCCCAAGGCATTCCTGCTGCCTGGCGATCCCGGCCGCGTCGACAAGGCTGCCGAGGTGCTCGACGATTTCCGCATCGTCGGCCAGAACCGCGAGTTCCGCATGGGCGTCGGCACGCTGGACGGCGTTGCGATCGGCATCTGTTCGACCGGCATTGGCGGCGCGTCCACCGAGATCGTCATGGTCGAGCTTGCCGCACTTGGCGTCGAAGTCGCGATCCGCACCGGTGGCATGGGCGCGCTCGCGCAGGATCTCGCACTTGGTGACTTCCTCATCGCCGCCGAAGCGGTGCGCAACAGCGGTGTCGCAGCCTTCTACGCAGAACCCGGCGAACGCGTGCTGGCCGACACCAGCATCGTGGCCCTCCTCGATGCCGCACGGGGCGAGCTTGGCCTACCCGGCCGTTCCGGAACCTGCGCGACCGCTGACGGCTACTATCGTGCGCAGGGACGGCCGGATCGGCCCCATGGCGACGGCACGCCCGCGATCCTCGACCAGCTCGCCGCGCGCGGCGCAGAAGGCATCGAGATGGAAGCCGAGATCGTGCTTGCTGCCGGCCATGCGCTGGGCCTGCGGGCGGGCGCGGTGCTTGCCGTCCATGCCCACCGCCTCAGCGACGGCTGGCTCGAAGACTACGACAAGACGCAGCGCGACCTGCTGCGTCTGGGTGCAATGGCAGCCGCCCGCGCGGTTGCCGGACGATAGAAGCTTGAATGCAAAGGACCAGAGGAGAATTGAAATGAAACTGTTTTCGACAATCAACGCATTCGCAAGGGGCGCGCTCGTCGCCGCCGGGCTTGCGCTCGGCCTCGGCGCCGCGCAGGCCCAGGAGAAGGTGACGATCCAGATCGACGGCGCGGCAGTGCCATACTACCTGCCGATGTTCGTCGCGGACCACTATGGCTACTTCAAGGAAGCGGGCCTCGAGGTCGAGTTCCTTTATGCAAACGCCGCCGACATCCTCAACAACATCGCGGCCGGCAACGTCCAGTTCGGCTTCCCCAACGGCGACGCGGTGATTTCCGCCCGCGCCAACGGCCTGCCGGTCAAGGTTGTTCATTCGACCTATCAGCGCGGCATCGGCGCCGTGCTCTTCAAGACGTCTAGCGGCATCGAGTCTCCCGCCGACCTCGAAGGCAAGAAGGTCGCCGTCACCAGCTACGGCAGCCCGAACTACATCCAGCTTCAGGTGATGATGGCGCAGGCAGGCAAGTCGATCGACGACGTGAACGTCGAGATCGTCGGCACCGGCGCGATCCTCGACGCGCTCAAGTCCGACCAGGTCGACGCCATCGTCTTCTCCATGCTGCGCTACTACGCCCTGCAGGCCGAAGGCGTCGATGTCGGCATGATCGCGTCGGACGACTACCTGCCTTCCAAGGGCAACGTGCTCGTCACCTCCGAAAGCTATCTCGCTTCCAACACCGAGCAGGTGAAGGCCTTCATCACCGCCCTCGACAAGGCGCTTAAGCACATCGTCGAAGGTGACGTCGCCGCTGAGGTCGCGATGGCGATCAAGGAATATTCGCCGACCTTCGCCGGCCAGGAAGAGATCGTCACCGAGATCATCAACGAGGTGTTCGTCAAGACGCTGTGGCAGAGCGACGACACCAGAGCCAACGGCTTTGGCTACGGCAATCTCGAATCCTGGCAGACGACCATCGACACCGCCCTCGAATATGAGGCGATCCCCGAGAAGTTCGACGCTGCCGACCTCGTCGTCGAAAAGCCGTCCGAACTCTGATCCGCGAACCGGACCCCGGCTCGCCGGGGTCCTCTTTCTGAGGAACACGTCATGATCCGTACGCTGCTGTCGCTCGCAGGCTTCATCCTTGCCTGGTGGGGGCTGGTCGTGCTGTTCGACGTGCCATCCTATCTGGTTCCCTCGCCTCTGGAACTGGCCGAGAAATTCTGGTTCCTGACCACGCAGGCAGGTCTTTTCGGCCATGTGCCGGTAACCGTGATGGAGATCATCGTCGGTTTCGTTATCGGTACGGTGGTGGGCGTCGCCGCGGCGGTCCTGTTCACGCGTTTCCCGATGGTGGAAGTGGTCCTCAACCCGCTGATCATCTTCATCCAGACCGCGCCCAAGATCGCGATCGCGCCGCTGCTGCTGCTGTGGCTCGGCCTCGGCGCGACGCCGAAGGTCGTGCTTGTCGCCATCGTCAGCTTCTTTCCGGTTCTGTCGAACATGCTGAGCGCGCTGCGCTCGATCGATCCGAACTACGGCGCGCTTGCCCGCATCCTCAAGATGAACGCATTCCAGCGCCTGTGGCGCATAGAGCTTCCCCAGTCGCTGCCGCTCCTTTTCGCCGGCATGAAGGTCGGTGTCACGCTCGCCGTCACGGCCGCGGTGATCGGCGAGCTGATGGGCGCGCGCGCCGGCCTCGGCTATCTGCTCAGCCTCGGCCAGGAAACGGCGGATGTAGCGCTCGTGCTCGTCGCCGTCATACTCCTTTCGTTGATCGGTTACCTGCTCTACGTCGCGCTGGGTGCTGCCGAACGCCGCCTTCTCGGCTGGCATGAAAGCCGCGCCAGCGCTGCGCCGGCTGTCGAAGGCTGATCGGGCCCACCTCCTTTTTCCGGGGCCACCCCTCAGCCTCGACACACAATCCCCTCGTTTCCTGTGAGCCGGCGCGTGTGATCCATGCGCCGGCTTCGCCTGTCATCGAAGTTTCGTCCGCATCGACTATCGCCTGAAGGCATCATGCGGAAGGCTGATCCGTTGCCGCTTTAATCACCTGACGCATCAGGATGGTCGGCTTGTCTGTCGCTCGGCTCGGATGGCTGACTGAGCAACGACTGCCGCGCCGGGTTTTGCCCGGTGGAGACGCCAGGAGGGAATGGATGCAGATCGTGATGATCGGCGCGGGGTATGTCGGCCTCGTCTCCGGAGCCTGCTTTTCCGATTTCGGCCACAACGTCATCTGCGTCGACAAGGACGAAAGCAAGATCGCCGCGCTGCGACAGGCGCGCATTCCGATCTTTGAACCGGGCCTGGCGGACCTCGTCGAGCGCAACGTGCGTGCCGGTCGGCTGTCCTTCACGGCTGACGCGTCATCGGCCGTTCCCGGCGCAGACGTGGTCTTCCTGGCCGTCGGCACACCGTCGCGGCGCGGCGACGGCTTCGCCGACCTCTCCTTCGTATACGCCGCGGTGCGCGAGATCGTCCCGCTGATGGCCGACGATGGCGTCATCGCGACCAAGTCGACGGTGCCCGTCGGCACCGGCGACGAGATCGAGCGAATCGTCCGCGAGCTTCGCCCCGAAGCACCGATCGCCGTCGTCTCCAATCCGGAATTTCTGCGCGAGGGTGCGGCCATCGACGATTTCAAGCGGCCGGACAGGATTGTCATCGGCACCGACGATGCGCGCGCCCGGGCAGTCATGGGCGAGGTCTACCGACCGCTCTACCTCAATGCAGCACCACTCGTTTTCGTGTCACGACCGACGGCGGAGGTAACAAAATACGCAGCCAACGCGTTTCTGGCCACCAAGATCACCTTCATCAACGAGATTGCCGATCTCTGCGAGCAGGTCGGCGCCAATGTGTCGGACGTGGCGCGCGGCATCGGTCTGGACAAGCGCATCGGGCCGAAATTCCTTCATGCTGGGCCGGGCTATGGCGGCTCGTGTTTCCCCAAGGACACGCTCGCTTTGGTCAAAAGCGCCAACGACCATGGCGTCGCGATGCGGGTCGTGGAGGCCGTCGTTGCTGTCAACGACCAGCGCAAGCGGGCCATGGCGCGCAAGGTGGTCACCGCATGCGGCGGCTCGGTGCGCGGCAAGCGCATCGCCGTACTGGGCCTTACCTTCAAGCCCAATACCGACGACATGCGCGAGGCGCCTTCCCTCTCGATCATCCGCGCCTTGCAGGATGGCGGCGCGATCGTGCACGCGCACGACCCCGAAGGTGAAAGCCAGGCGCGAGAACTCCTGTCCGACGTCACCTATTTCGCCGATGCCTATAGCTGTGCGGACGGCGCCGATGCGATCGTCATAGTCACGGAGTGGGAGGCTTTCCGTGCACTTGACCTGTCGCGCCTGCGTGCGCTTTTACGTACCCCCGTGCTCGTGGACCTGCGCAACGTCTATCCACCCGACGAAGTGAAGCGGCATGGCTTCACCTATGTCGGCGTCGGCCGCCCGGCGGACCCGACGGCCTACGGTCAAATTGGCGAGGGTATGGGGATAGCGGCTGAATGAATGCAGACATACAGCCGGCGGCGCTTCGCGGCCGACGCATTCTCGTGACCGGCGCGGCCGGCTTCATCGGCTTCCATGTCGCAGGCAGATTGCTCGACGCCGGCGTCCAGGTGCTCGGCATCGACAATCTCAACGACTATTACGACGTTTCGCTCAAGCAGGCGCGGCTGGATCGCCTTGAGCGGCCCGGCTTCGCCTTTGCCAGGCTCGACATCGCCGATTCAGCCGGCCTGATGCGGGAAATGGCGGCGTTCAAGCCCGATGCCGTCATTCATCTGGCGGCCCAGGCCGGCGTTCGTTATTCGCTGACCAACCCGCAAGCCTATGCCAGCGCCAACCTGACCGGCTTTCTCAACGTTCTGGAAGCCTGCCGCGAGCATCCCGTCGAGCACCTGATCTACGCTTCGTCGAGCTCGGTCTATGGCGCCAACACCAAGCTGCCCTTCTCCGAAGCGGACAAGGCCGATCATCCGGTTTCGCTCTACGGAGCGACGAAACGCGCCAACGAGCTCATGGCGCATGCCTATTCGCACCTGTTCGCGATTCCAGCCACCGGCCTGCGCTTCTTCACGGTCTACGGGCCATGGGGGAGGCCGGACATGGCCTATTTCTCCTTCACCCGTAAGATCGCCGCCGGAGAACCGATAGACGTCTTTAACGAAGGCCGGATGGAACGCGACTTCACCTATGTCGACGACGTCGTCGACGCCATCGTAGCCCTCGTCGGCCGGCCGCCTCAGCCGGCGCGAGATGCTCCGGGCATGACGCCCGCGCCCCACCGGGTCTACAACATCGGCAACCACACGCCGGTGCCGCTTAAGCATTTCATAGCCGTCATCGAGAACGCCGTCGGCCGGCGCGCCATCAAACGAATGCTGCCGATGCAGCCCGGCGACGTTTACGCAACCTATGCCGATGTCGACGATCTTGCGGAGGCGATCGGCTTTGCACCACGCACGTCGATCGAGGACGGCATCCGCGCCTTCGTCGACTGGTACATGGACTATTATCAGCTCCAGCAAGCCTGAGTCGCGCCGGCCTGCGACATCGTCCTCGGCCAATCGCTCTAGGAAAGAGCAATCCCGGGGTTTAAATGGTCGTATGGCCGAACCGGACACCAGCACAAGAACCGTCGCTACCGCGTTCCACGCCCGATTGACCACGCTGGGCGCGTCGTTCTGCACCGTGGGTCTCCTGCTCGGCACGCTCTTCTTCGCTGCATCCCTTACGCCGAGCCTGCTGCCGCGCGACTATGCGCTGCAGGGCGTGTTATCCGGCGTCTCCTTCGCCGCAGGCTACGGCATCGGCGTGTTTGCGCGCTGGCTCTGGGGCTATCTGGAGCTGCCCTTCCCGACGTCGCGAATTGAACTGATGGTCAAGGCCGTAGCGGCGGTGCTGTCGATCGCCATCGCGTTGGCCTTTCTGTGGCGGGCATCGGAATGGCAGAATTCGATTCATGCACTGATGGGTCTCGAACCCGTCGAGCGTTCGCGCCCGCTTGAAGTCGGCGTCATCGCCCTCGCCGTCTTCATCGTCATCGTAATGCTGGCGCGGCTCTTTAAGTGGACGCTGCATCTCGTCTCCGAATGGCTCAAGCGCTACATACCGCGCCGCGTCGCCAACGTGCTTGGCGCGGCGGTGGTGATCCTGCTGTTCTGGTCGGTGGTCGACGGCGTGCTCCTGCGCTACGGGCTGCGTCTTGCCGACAGTTCGTTTCAGCGGCTGGACGCGCTGATCGAAAGCGATATCGCGCCACCTGCCGACCCGCTCAAGACCGGCAGTGCTGCCTCGCCGATCGGCTGGGAGGAACTGGGCCGCGCCGGCCGTCTGTTCGTCTCGACCGGTCCCGGTGCATCCGATCTGGCGACATTCGCGGGGCCGGAGGCACTTGAGCCCATCCGGGTCTTCGTCGGCCTCAACTCGGCCGACACCGTCGAGGAGCGGACAACACTCGCGCTTGAGGAACTGAAGCGCACCGGCGCCTTCGAGCGCTCCGCCCTCGTCGTCGTGACACCCACCGGCACCGGCTGGGTCGATCCGGCCGCGATGGACACGCTCGAATATCTGCATCGCGGCGACGTGGCCAGCGTGGCGGTACAGTACTCCTACCTGACGAGCTGGCTGTCGCTGCTGATCGAGCCCGGCTACGGCGCCGACACCGCGCGAGCGCTCTTCAACGCCGTCTACGATCACTGGACCACCCTGCCGCCCGGCAGCCGGCCAAAGCTGTACCTGCACGGATTGAGCCTTGGCGCGCTCAACTCCGACCTCTCCTTCAACATCTTCGATATCGTCGGCGATCCGTTCCAGGGCGCTCTGTGGAGCGGCCCGCCTTTCCCCAGCGTGACATGGCGCACCGCCACCGCCGGCCGCGACCCGCAGTCACCCGCCTGGCTGCCACGCTTCCGTGACGGCTCTGCGATCCGCTTCGCAAACCAGCAAGGCATGCAGCAGCAGCGACCGGGCGCGCAGTGGGGGCCGATCCGCATCGTCTACCTGCAATATGCCAGCGACCCCGTCACCTTCTTCGACCCCACTTCCATCTATCGCGAGCCGGCCTGGATGCGCGGGCCGCGCGGCCCTGACGTATCGACCGAGCTTCGCTGGTATCCGATCGTGACACTGCTGCAGCTTGCGCTCGACATGAGCCTGGCGACCACGACGCCGATCGGCTACGGCCATGTCTATGCACCCGAGCACTACATCGACGCCTGGCTGGAGGTGACTGCGCCGGAAGGATGGCAGCCATCTGAGGTCGAAAGGCTGAAAGCACTGTTTGCAGAACGTTGAACCGCGGTTGCTAAGCTGGCATAAGCCAACACCGCACCGTGGGGCGCCATGCGCTCCGCACGGTCGAGTTTTTTGGCGGCAAGGCCGCACATGAGGGAGAGAAAAGGTAATGACCCTATTCACGAGACATTTCGCGCCCGCCGCCATGGCGCTCGGCATGGCCGTTTTCGGCTTTTCCGCCTCCGCCTACGCGCAGCAGGAGGTAAAGCTCGGCTATGCGCTGGCGACGACCTCGCATTATGGCGTGGCGGCCGAGAAGTGGCAGGAGGTTGTCGAAGCGGAAGCCGACGGTCGCTACGTGTTCCGCCACTTCCCTTCGTCCGGTCTGGGCGGCGAGCGCGAGGTCATCGAGGGCCTGCAGCTCGGCACCGTCGAGGCGACCATCGTGTCGTCGGGCACGCTGTCGAACTTCGTGCCGGAAGCCGGCGTCTTCGACATCCCCTTCCTGTTTCGTGATCTCGCCCACGCCCGCGCCGTGCTCGACGGCCCGATCGGCCAGGAAATCCTTGCCAAGTTCGACGATGTCGGCCTGGTGGCGCTTGCCTGGGGCGAGCAGGGCTTCCGCCACATCACCAACAACCGCAACGCAATCGCCGGCCCCGCCGACGTCGCCGGCCTGAAGCTGCGCACGATGGAGAACCCGACCCACATTACCGCCTTCGAGGCGCTGGGTGCCGCACCGACCCCGATGGCATGGCCGGAGGTGATCGGCGCACTGCAGCAGGGTACCATCGACGGCCAGGAGAACCCGCTGTCGGTCATCACGTCCGCCAAGCTGTCGGAAGTGCAGAAGTACCTGACGCTGTCGGGCCACGTCTATTCGCCGGCGATGTTGCTCGTCTCCAAGCAGCTCTGGGACGGCATGTCCGAAGAGGACCAGGAGATCTTCCGCAAGGCGACATCGGAAGCCGTCACCGCCATGCGCGGTTTCGTCGACGAGGTCGAAGCCTCCGGCGTCGCGCAGCTCAAGGAAGCCGGCATGGACGTCGGCGAGCTGAGCACGGAGCAGAAGGCCATGTTCCAGAACGCGCTCGGCAGCGCCTATGAGCAGTATTACGGCACGTACGGCAAGGACCTGATCGACCAGATCATCGCAACCGAATAGGTCGCGGCGGGCGATGACAGGCTGACCGGCGCGGAACCTCCCGCGCCGGCCTTTTGGGGAGGGTAGCCGATGCAGACGTTCGAACGCATCTTCGTTGCAATCAACAAATGGGTCGTGGTGCTGCTGCTGGCGGCAATGTCGACGATCGTCTTCGCCAACGTTTCACTGCGCTACCTTTCCAACTTCTCGATCACATGGGCCGAGGAAGTCGCCCGCTATCTGATGATCTGGATGACATTCCTCGGCGCCGGCCTCTCACTGCGCGTCGGCGGGCATGTCGCCATCACCAACCTGCATGACTTTCTCGGCACCCGCCCCCAGCGCGCCCTTCGCGCATTCATCGGCCTGCTGCTGGTGTGCTTCTTCATCGCCATGATGTGGATCGGCTACGAATACATGAGCCGCATGGGCCGTCAGCTCACGCCGGCGACCCGTCTTCCGTTCAGCTACATCTATGCCGCGATGCCGATCGGCTTCGCGCTGATGATCGTGCATTTCCTGCTGATCGCGCGCAGCTACATCCTCGGACGGGAGCTGCCGACCGATGGCGTCCAGACGGAGGCCGCGGCCGGATGATCGCAATCCTCTTCTGCTCCTTCTTCGTGCTTCTTGTCATCGGCGTGCCCGTGGCCTTCTCCATGGCAATCGCAGCGGCGCTCGCCGTCTATTTCGGCTCGAGCTATCCGCTGATCGTCGTGGTCAAGGAGATGTTTTCGGGCCTCGACAGCTTTCCGCTGATGGCCGTGCCGTTCTTCATCCTGGCAGCCGAGCTGATGTCGGGCGGCGCGATGACCACTATCCTGCTGCGGTTCGCCTCGCAGTTCGTGGGCCACCTGCGCGGGGGCCTCGGCTACGCCAACGTTCTATCGTCCACCATGTTCGCCGGCATCTCCGGCTCGGCGCTGGCCGATGCCGCCGGCCCCGGCGCCATGATGGTGCGCATGATGGAAAAGGGCGGCTACGACAAGTCCTATGCCGGGGCGCTCACGGCAGCGGCAGCCGTGATCGGGCCAATCATCCCGCCCTCCATCATCATGATCCTCTATGCCATGCAGGTGGAGGAGGTTTCCGTCGGCGCGCTGTTCATGGCCGGCATCCTGCCCGGCCTTCTCATCATGGTCATGCTGTGCGCGGCCAATTGGTACATCTGCCGCAAGCGCGGCTATCGCAGCGCCGAGCCGCGCCCCGGCGCGCGCGAGATGGTTCGCACGACGCTTTATGCGCTACCGGCACTGTTCCTCATCGTCATCATCATCGGCGGCATCCGCGCGGGCATCTTCACGCCCACGGAAGCATCCGTGGTCGCGGTCTTCTACGCCTTGCTCTGCGGCATGTTCGTCTATCGCTCGCTCAAGCTGCGCGACCTGCCTGACATCATCTATCGCGCGGCTCTGATAAGCGTCGCCGTTCTCATCATCCTGGCCGCCGCGCGCGCCTTCGCCTGGGTGCTCATCATCCAGAGCGTTCCGCAGACGCTTGCGGCTGTCATCGTGAGCTGGGAACTGAGCCCGATCGTCTTCCTGCTTGCGATCAACGTCCTGCTGCTGGTCTTCGGGCTGTTCATGGATCCCCTGCCCGGCGTCATGGTCCTGGTGCCGATCCTCGCGCCGATCGCCCATTCGCTCGGCATCGACCCTGTTCACTTCGCCATCGTCGTTATCGTCAACCTGACGCTGGGGTTGATCACCCCGCCCGTCGGCAGTCTGCTGTTCGTGGTCTCGTCCGTCGTCAAGCTGCGCGTCACGGAGCTGGTCAGGGAGATGCCGCCGTTCTTCATCGCGCACATCATCGTATTGCTGATCCTGACCTTCGTGCCGGCGGTCTCCACGTGGTTGCCGCACATCAGCGGATTCTGATGCGCCGTTAACTCAGCCGAAATCGGGTGTTGTCATAACGGCATGACCCCATTTGCATGGGTGTCGGGATTGGTGCACGGCGAAACCGACATGGGCGAGGATTGATCGAATGGCAGTCTTGGTGACGGGCGGTGCCGGCTATATCGGCAGCCATATGGTCTGGGCACTGGTCGATGCAGGCGAGGAAGTGGTCGTCCTCGATCGCCTCTCAACCGGCTTTCGATGGGCGGTGGCCCCGGAAGCGGAGCTGGTGGTCGGCGATATTGGTGACCAGGAACTGGTCGCGTCGCTGATCGAAACCCATGCCGTCGACGCCATCATCCACTTCGCGGGCTCGATCGTGGTGCCGGAATCCGTGAGCGACCCGCTCGGCTACTACGCCAACAATACCTGCAAGACCCGCAACCTGCTCGAAGCTGCCGTTCGCGGCGGGGTCAAGCACTTCATCTTTTCGTCGACCGCGGCCGTGTATGGCGCGGCCGGCCTGGAGCCGGTGCGCGAGAACGCGACACTTGCGCCTGAATCGCCCTACGGCACCTCCAAGCTGATGAGCGAACTGATGTTGCGGGACGCTGCCGCCGCACACGATTTCACTTACACCGCGCTGCGCTATTTCAACGTCTCCGGAGCGGACCCGCGCGGACGCACCGGCCAGTCGACGCCAGGCGCCACCCATCTGATCAAGGTCGCCAGCGAGACCGCGCTCGGCAAGCGCCCGGCCCTCACCGTCTTCGGGGACGACTACCCGACCCCGGATGGCACTTGTGTGCGCGACTATATCCACGTTTCCGATCTGGCGGCAGCACACCTTCTGGCGTTGCAGCGGCTGCGGGCCGGCGGCGGCAACCTCATCGCCAATTGTGGCTACAACCACGGCTATTCCGTGCTGGAAGTCATCGACGCGGTGCGTCGCGTTTCCGGCGAGGATTTTACCGTGGAGATGGGCCCACGCCGGCCGGGAGACGCCGCGGCCGTCGTCGCCGATTCCAGCCTTGCCCGCGCCGAATTCGGCTGGAAACCGGCCTATGACGATCTCGACACGATCGTCGGCCATGCCCTATCCTGGGAAAGCGCGTTGTCACGCCGCAACCAACGGGACTGACGGCGGTCCATCAGCCGCGAAACCATCCCGCCAGATGGTCGACCGTCCGCGCGATGTCGAAATCGCGCGCACCCGTCTCCTGCATCGCGGTCATCCCCGCGCGTGCGCCGGCATCGACAGCCAGAATGGCGCGCGCCATGTCCTCGACGGTCTCGAAGACCGCCGCGTCGCCGTAGACCGAACGCGCGCCGGGCCAGTCGATGACGATCGGCACCGCTCCGGAACAGATGCCTTCCGCGACCGAGGTGTGGCAGCCCTCGCTTTCAGACGTCGACAGGATGAACCCGACATTGCGGTACCATTCCGCCATGTTGGCGCCCGGTCGGTCGAAAATCACCGCGTCCCGCAGATCCGGATCGGCATTCAGCCGACGGAAAAGCGTTTCGAAAGCCTCGCGCTCAGGAGCGTTGTCCTTCCAGATCCACTCGAACTCCCACGGCATGGCGGAACGCACGCGCATGCGGAACTCCGGATCGCTGCGGCGAACGATGCGCAGGATGTCGAGTGCGCGGTCGAATCGCTTGTGGTGATAGCCATTGATGCCGACGAAACCGAGCGACTTCTCCGCACCCGGGTTCTTGTCGCGCCGAAGCTGGTCGGCCAGGCAATATTGCGGCAGCACCCTGATCCGCTCGCCGTTCCAGCCGAATTCACGCACGCAGATGTCGCGGAAATGGTCGCTGACGACGATGACGCCGTCGAGTGCGTCGCTTACGACCTCTCGCGGAAACGGCCGGAATGCCTCAAAACGGTGAAGCCGCACAAAGAGCTTCTGATGCGGCTGCTTGTTGCGGCTGTACCAGACCGCCTGCCCGACGCACCACTCGCAGAAGATGATGTCGGCGTCGCGCAGCAGCGAGCGGCTATAGGCCTCGTCGTGGGTCGAAGCCGAATACCAGTGGTCACGCAGGATCTCGCAGTCGCCGGCCTCCGCCAGCCGTTTCAGCGCGGTGTCGATGAACTTGAAGTCGTGCGAGGCGACGATCACCTTCGGTTTTGCCTGTGCCGCTGCGCGACGCGGCCTTTCCAGTAGCAAAGCCTTACGCAGGCGCTGCGCGGCGGCCTCGTAGGTAAAGCCCGCGGCAAGGTCCAGGCAGCGCTGCCGCATCGCGTCGTGCCGGCCCGGATCGGTGGCAACGCCACGCACGGCTGAAATCACATCGTCCATCGTCTCGGCGAAATAGGCATAATCCGCACCCAGAAGGGCCTCGTATGCGGCGGTCCTGTTGACGACGGAGGGCACGCCGACGCTCGCGAATTCCAGGAACTTCGTCGAGATTTCAAGGGAATCGTTGAGCGCGTCGGTACGCCAGCAGAGGCCGAGATCGTGGCCTGCGGATTCCCGCATCGCGACCTCGCGATCCATCGCACCGTGCCAGGTGATGCCTGGCGTCGACTTGAACTTCTCCAGGATGCGCCCTCGGAAACCCGGATCGTCCTTTTCGTTGTGGACCTTGTCGCCAATCATCGACACGGTGGCTTCCAGCCCGGCTGCCCGGCATACGGCCGGAATGTCGAAGAATGCCTCCACGTTCCAGTCGGCCGAATATTTACCGGAATAGACAAGGCGCACAGGCTGTCGACCCGATGCTGCGGGGCGCCCCTCGGCCGCCACCGGTTTGACCATCGGCGGCAGGACCGACACCTTGTTTGCCGCGCCGTTGAAGACCGCTTCCAGAAGGCCCCGCTGCGTATCGGACTGGACCAGCAGCCCTCCGGCTTTCTCCGTCAGTTCCGCCAGTGCAGAACGGTCATCGTCGAGGTCGAGCGACGGGCTTTCCAGTAGATAAGCCCAGACCCGCGCGCGCAGTCCGCCGACGCGCGCGAGCGCCAGCGCGGTCTCCGTATCCCGCACGACGATGCGGTCGAGACCTTCCTGTTTGTCGATGTGCTCGACGATCTTTGCGATTCCGGCGCTGTCTCCGGGCTTTGGATGCTCGGTGACTATTGCCTCGAAGTCGCCGTAGCAGACGATGCGCACATTATCGAGCCGCTCCAGTGCCGGTACGACGCCCTTGCCGGCAAGAGGGTCGCGACTAAGCACGATCACCTCGCAACCGAGCTGTTGCGACAGGATTTCCACGATGCTCTGGACCCATATGGTCGAGCCGTCGATGAGGTTGAGTCCGACGCTGGCGTAGACCAGGACCTTCATGGGAGCCTTCTTGATTTCGCTAGGAATGTCTGCGACATCAGCCTCTCTAGAGAGAGCATCCCGAGGATGCAAGGAACTCCCCTGCCTTCACGCGGGACCGGTATCCGGTCGCAATGCGGCCCGTTCGGGCGATGCGCGCGCGGCAGCGGCGCTGAAGGACGTTGTATTGATGAGCTCCGACAACGGGATGCGGGAAATCGGCGGCTATCTCCGGGAGCTGGAGAAGGTCAATCGCCAGCTCGCCACCGAGAACACCCAGTTGCGCGTCTCCCACAGCTACCGGCTCGGCAACGCCTTCGTTGCTTTCGCCAAGAACCGGAGAATTGGCGGCATTCCGCAGTTGCTGCGCCAGATCCGGCAGGCGATGCGTCCGATGCAGGCGCATGCGCCGGCCCTGCCGAAGCGGCCGGAGGAGTTCTACGATGCGCTGGGCGCGGCGGGGTCCGACCTCTTGCGCAAGCGCGTCGAGGAATCACCAGTCGGCACCAAGATCATCCGGCAAGCGACCTTGCACGGCACCAGCGCCGGTCTGCTGCGCCTCGTAGGCGTGATCGGACCCGACATCGCCGCGAGGTGGGGCGGCGCAGTCAAGGATGCCGGCCTCGCCTATGACCGGTGGGACAGCGACTGGCGAACGCTGGAGCCGACCCACCTTGTCATCGACACTGACGAGCTGGCTCGCCAGCCCGGTTGGCGCCATGTCTTCACGCTGCGCGATCCAGCCGCCACCGTCGAGGCCGCAGCCATGCTGCACAAGGCGCGGCGGCAGGGGCTCGTAACGGTTCTGGTCGAGCCGTCACAGCCGCACCGTTTTCCGCTGCTTTCGCGCGCAAGGCCACTTTTCGACGTGGTACTTGAGCGCGACGATGTTGCGATCGATCGCCTGGCTTCGAGCGAGGCCGTTACAGCGCCAGAATAGCGCGCTCTAGCTCTTCGCCGCGCCGTCGCCAGGACGTTCCGTCCGCCCATGCGCGACGCGCTTCGCGTGCCGATGCGGTTTCCTCGGCGAGCACCGCTTTGACGCCTTCCGCGAATTCGTCGGGCGTCCGGTAAAGCCGCACGTGTCCGGCGGCCGCCTCGATCTCGGCTGATGCATAGCTGACGACCGGCAGGCCGGCGGCGCAGTATTCATAGAGCTTGAGCGGATTTATCGCGTTCACGAGTTCCGGCATGGCGGCAACGTCGAACGGAATTATGCCCGCCTGGCAGTTGGCGAGGAACGATGGGATCCGTGCGAAAGGCACCGCCCCAATCAGATGGACGTTGGCGGGCAAGGCCTGCGGCAGATCGGTCGTGACTTTACCAAGCAGCACGAATTGCAGATCAGGAGAGGCCTGCGCGGCCGTCAGCAATGCTGTCCAGTCGAACCATGGTCCGATCGTGCCGGCGTAGATGATCCTCGGCCGGGCGATGCCCCGCAATTCCTCCGGCTCATCCCACGAGCCGTAGAACCGGTCGATGTCGACGCCGTTGGGCAGGTAAAGCGTCTTGCCCTCGCGGCCACCCAGATCGTCGAGCAGCGCCTTGGACGTGTGCACGACGAGCGCGGCGTCCCGAAACACTTCCTGCTGCTTCTCCACCAGAGCCGGCGTCACTTCGGGAAAGCACTGGATGCGGTCGGCATAGCGATACACCGTCGGTACACCCAATGCGCTGCCCAGCGAATGGAAATAAGGACTGTCGAACAGCAGCGCCCGCGCACCCGAGAAGCCATTCGCGTCTATGTGGCGCGTGATCGACGGATAGGTATAGCGCCACCAGCGATCGAGGATGAAGGCGCTGCGAAAGACGGGAACGTTCACGTGCGGCCACCATGCAGCCACGCTCAAAAGGCGCACCCTGCCGCCAGCCGGCGTGGTGAACACCCGCTCGCGGCCACGCGCCGTTTCGGCAGCGCTTGCCAGCTTCCTGCGGGCGATGCCACGCGATCGCGGGTGAAGGAAATGGAGCAGCGAGGTTGGCTGGTCGAGGTAAAGGACGTCCCAGCCACGGTTGGCAAGCGCCTCGGCGAGATAGGAGGTACCCAGCCGCATCTCCGGCATGTAGGGGTGCGCGGATGCGACGATGACCTGCGGTGGCGACATGAAATCCCGGCTGCGTGGGCGACGCGGTCTCTTAGCCCCTGACCCCGCCCCTGTCCAGTTGGCCGGGAAGCGTTGAAAGGGAACAAATACCTTGCAGCCGCCTCAATGGTCGGGCAAACGGTGTCCCGGCGCGGCGCGGGACACTCGCTGCCGCATCAAGCGGGATAGAATTCAAGGTATCAGCCGTTGCAAGCCATCCTCGCCGAATTTCGCTCCGTCGTCACGTCGTGGCGGTTCTGGTCCCTGTTCGGTTTTCACGACGCGCAGCTTCCGATGCACCGGACGCGTTTCGGATTGCTGTTCTATACGTTCCAGTCGCTGCTGCGCGTCACCGTGATCTTTCTTGTGCTCGGTCCGGCCGTCGCGGCAAACCATCACGACTATTTCGGCTATCTCTCGATAGGCATGCCGTTGTTCGCCTTCTATTCGGCGGCTGTCACGTCCGGCTACGGCATCCTGACGCGGAACAAAATCATTCTTGGCAACGGCAACGTCACCTATCTGGCCTGCGTCATGCGGTTCATGACGGAGCACTCGGTGCGTTTCGCCTTTTCCATATTGGGTTTTGCGGGATACCTCGCGGTCTATCCGCAGACCTTCAACGCAGCCATGCTGCTGCTCGTACCGGGAATCATCATCGCCGTCGTTTTCATTTTCGCGACGGCGCTCACCTTCATGGTGGTAAGTTCCTTTCTGCCGAACCTGGCAGAGGCGGTGAACTCGATCATGGGCATCATGTTCTTCGCAACCCCGCTTCTATGGTACGCCGACGAGCGCGGCGGGATGAGAGGCCTTATCGCAATGGTCAATCCGTTCACCCATCTGATCGCCGTCGTCCGCGAGCCTGCGCTCGGACGCGTACCGGAGGCGATCTCCTATATCTACGCCTGCTCCTTCACCTTGCTGGTGGTGGTCGCGTCGATCTGGCTTTTCGGCGTCACGCGCAGGTGGATGATCTTCAAGGTCTGACGAAGAGGTTGCGGCGATGACACACATCGAACTGACCAAGGCAGGCGTCGACTACCCGGTCATGCGCAGCGGGCGCGACCGCGGGCGTGGCGTCGGCGACCTGCTCGGCGGCACCATCTTCAAGATGGAAAGCCGCACATTCGTGCGCGCGCTGGACAACATCAATCTCGATCTGCGCGAAGGCGTGCGCCTCGGTCTGATCGGCAACAACGGCTCCGGCAAAAGCACGTTGCTGCGCACGCTGGCAGGCATTCTCCCGCTTTCGCGCGGCACCCGCACCTACAGCGGCAAGATCCTCACGCTTTTCAGCACGGTCGCCGGCATCGACCTGAGATTGACCGGCCTGGAAAACGTCCAGCGGCTTGCCGCTCTCCACCAGCTCGACCCGAAGCGGATCCCCGAAGTCGTCGAGGACATCGTCGATTTCACCGAGCTGGGCGACTTCTTCGATCTGCCGGTCGGCACCTATTCCGCCGGCATGCGTGCCCGCTTCGGCTTCGCGTTCATGACCGCGCTGGAGGCCGACATCCTCCTCATAGACGAGGTCATCGGGGCCGGCGACAAGCGTTTCCATTCGAAAGCGGAAAAGCGGCTGGAAGCGTTCACAGCGTCCGGCGGCATCATCGTGGTGGCCTCCCATTCAACCGCCGTCCTGTCCGCGCTCTGCACGCGGGCGGTCGTGATGCGCAAGGGCAGGATCGCGTTCAGGGGGTCCGTGCCGAAGGCATCCGCCTTCTTCACGGCAAGCGAGACCGGCGGCGCCACCGGAGACGATCCATCCGCCGAGCAGCCCGCTGCCTGACGAAACGGCGCTAGAAAGGCGGAGCAGCACTTGAAGGTAGCAATCGTATTCGGAACCCGCCCGGAAGCCATCAAGATGGCGCCCGTCGTGGCGGCGTTTCGCGCCGATCCCGCCTTCGAGACCCTCGTCTGCGTGACCGGGCAGCATCGCACGATGCTCGATCAGGTGCTCGGCATCTTCGGGATCGAGCCTGACATCGATCTCGACATCATGACGCCCGGCCAGTCACTCACCGACATCACTGTGCGTGTGCTGCAGGGTATGGAAAAGGTGATCCGCGAGCACAAGCCGGACGTCGTTCTGGTCCATGGCGATACGACCACGGCCATGGCGGCGGCGCTGGCGGCCTTCTACCATCAGGTGCCGGTAGGCCATGTAGAAGCGGGTCTGCGTACGCGCGACATCATGCGCCCGTGGCCGGAGGAGATGAACCGCAGCGTCATCGACGTGGTCGGACGCTGGCTCTTCGCCCCGACGCCGCAGGCGCGCCAGGCCTTGCTCGACGAACGGATCGACGGTTCGCGCATCGCCGTTACCGGCAACACCGTCATCGACGCGTTGCTGATGGCCTCCGATCTGATCGAGGGCGACGCGGCGAGGCAAAATGCGATCGCCTCGGATTTCACCTATCTCGATCCGGCCAAACGTCTCTTGCTTGTGACCGGGCATCGCCGCGAAAACTTCGGCGGTGGCCTGCGCCGCATGTGCGAGGCGCTCGCACGGCTGGCGCGGCGCGGCGATGTGCAGATCGTCTATCCGGTTCACCTGAACGAAAACGTCCAGCAGGCCGCACGCGAGACGCTGTCCGGCGTGGACGATGTCTTCCTGATCGACCCCCTGGAATATCTGCCGTTCATCTACCTGATGCGTCGGTCGCACCTGATCATCACCGATTCCGGCGGCATCCAGGAGGAAGCGCCGTCGCTCGGCAAGCCTGTGCTCGTCACCCGCGATGTGACCGAGAGGCCGGAAGCGGTGGCAGCCGGCACCGCACGTTTGGTCGGAACCGATCCCGACGTCATCGTGCGCGAGGCGGAGAACCTTCTCGATTCTCCCGATGCCTACCGGCGTGTCAGCGAAATCAGCAACCCCTACGGTGACGGCAAGGCCGCCGAGCGGATCCTCGAAGCGATCAGGGTCGGCATTACCCGTTGATCCAACGGCATCCAACTGCGTTGACGAGCGGCTTCGCACGCGATAGCACGATCTTGGAACTGGTTCCGCCGCGAGGCGGATGAAAATGGGAACGCGGTGCGGCCTTTGCGGCCCATGCCGCGGCTGCCCCCGCAACTGTAACCGTTGAGCCAACTACCGGACATGCCACTGGCCTAGATCGGCCGGGAAGGTGGAAGGAGGCGATGACACGGGAGCCAGGAGACCTGCCGTTCCAGTCACCCAAGCCAGGATACGGGGTGTGTCCTAGCGCGGTCGTCCGTCGCGGTGACATCGAAAGTTGCCGCATGCCGGAAACGGCCGGGGTTCGATGTGCATTCGCCCGTCATAAGCCTCAAGCCTGAAACCGTCTGCGGTTCTGATGAAACCGGGGCGCGTAGCGCCCTTGCCTGGAAGCGGGGACAGACATGAGACAGTGGATTTTGACGGCAAGCGCGCTGGCGCTCGCATGTGGGGCGGCGCAGGCGCAGAGCGCGCTCGGTACGGACAACGACACGACCGTTCTGGACACGATCGTGGTCACGACGCCGCTGCGGCGCGAGACGCCGCTGATCCGTTCGACGTCGTCTGTGACGGTTGTCGACGAGGCCGAGATAGCAAGCTCGGCGGCCGCCGACCTGCCCTCGTTGCTCAAGCGCTACACCGGCGTTTCGATAACCAGCTACGGTGGCCAGGGCGCTTCATCCAACGTGCAGCTTCGCGGCATGTCCTCGACCCAGACACTGGTGCTGGTCAACGGCGTACGAACCGCAGCGGCAACAAGCGGCACCAGCTCGCTGTTCAATATTCCTCTGTCGGCGATCGAGCGTATCGAGATCGCCAAGGGGCCTCACTCGTCGCAATACGGCGCCGATGCGATGGGCGGCGTCATCAACATCATCACCAAGCGCGGCGGCGCCTGCGGCGACGGCCGCAATTTCTGCGGCAGCGTGACGGCGGGCGTCAGCCATCCGTGGGGCGCGCAGCTATCCGCAGACCTTCGTGGCGAGGTGGACGGCCTCGAATATTCGGTCGGCGGCGGCATCCTTGGCACGCGTGGCTACGACTTCACCCTGCCGACGACCTGGGGGCACGAACCCGACGATGACGGCTTCATGCAGGGCTCGTTCAATTTCTCGCTTTCCAAGCAGTTCGACTGGGGCCGGCTCTATGCCGACGGTCTCTTCTCGCGTGGCCGCAGCCAGTATGACGCCACCGCTCCCGGCTTCAACGAGGTCGACACCACGACTTTCGCTGGCAAGGCCGGTGCAACCTTCGACCACACCGACGACTGGTCGTCGACGGTGGAATTTTCGAGCGGCGTGGACCTGAGCACGAATTTCCGTGACGGCGTGCCTGGCGAGGACGAATTTGACACGACCCGCTATGGCGTTCTTGCATCGACAGAAAAGAGCTTCACGACTGGACTGGTCGACCACACGCTGCTTGGTGGCTTCGAGGTCTATCGCGAAAGCGTCGACACCACCTTGCCGCTAGCCGTCACGGGCCGCACGCTTGCAGCCGGTTTCGCCCAATACTCGCTCGACTATGGCGCGCTTACCGTCGATAGCGGCATCCGCCACGACTACAACGAGCAGTTCGGGGATGCGACCACCTACAATATCGGCGCCAGCTACGAATTCGTGCCGGGCCTCGTCGGCCGCGCCTCTTATGGTACGGGCTTCCGCGCTCCGACCTTCAACGACCTCTATTATCCCGGCTATTCCAATCCGGACCTGCGTCCGGAGAAGTCGCAGACCTACGAGGTCGGGCTAGCCTGGCAGCCCAACGCCGATACCAGCGTCGATCTCGTTTTCTACCAGACGTGGCTGCGTGACGCGATCGCCTCTATGCCGCCGACCTATATCCCGTTCAATGTCGCGCGTGCGCGCATCACCGGCTTCGAGGCATCCGTGTGGCACGCTTTCGACGAGCGCTGGAGCGGCAAGGTGACCCTTGACGTGCGCGATCCGGTCAATCTCGATAACGGGCTCTATATGCCGAACCGCGATCGCTTCAAGGCGGGCGCGGAGTTGAACTTCGCCGCCACCGACAAGCTCGACCTGTCGGCAAAGGTGCTCTACGTGGCCTCGAAGCACTCGAACGTGGCCAACACCACCAGGGCGCCGGACTATGTTACGGTCGATCTGTCCGCCAGCTATCGCTTCGATGAGAAATCGACGATGAAGTTCTCGGTCGAGAACCTGTTCGACGAGACGTACGAGACGGTTGCGGGCTACCGCGCGCCGGGTCGGACGGTCAATCTGAGCCTGACGCGGCAATTCTGATCGGAAAACGCGCCGTGTTCATCGCCCGCGCCATAGTTGCCGTTTCCCTGATAATTGCTGCGGGGACTTTGCCGGCGTGGGCGACCGACGGCGCACCAAGCCGTGTCGTCTCGATGAATGTCTGCACCGACCAGCTCGCAATGCTGCTGGCCGCGGAGGGGCAGCTCCACTCCGTTTCGCACCTTGCCGGCGATCCGGGCGTGTCCGTGTTGGCCGACGAGGCAGGACGCTACGTCGTCAATCACGGGCTCGGCGAGGAAATCTTCCTGATGCAGCCGGACCTAGTGATTGCCGGTACTTTCACCACGCGGGCAACCATCGACATGTTGCGGCGCCTGGGCTTTCGGGTCGAGGAATTCGCCCCCGAAGGCACGTTCGAGGGCGTGAAGGCGAACATCCGCCGCATGGGCGAATTGCTCGGGCGGCAGCAGCGCGCGGATGAATTGATCGCCGAGCTCGATGCCGGGCTGGCGGAACTGGCAAGTGAGCCGGCACCGCCACTTTCAGTCGCTCTCTATTCCGCCAACAGCTACACCTCAGGCGACGGCTCGCTGTCCAACGCCGTGATCAGGGCGGCAGGCCTGCAAAGCATCGCCGACCGGCTCGGCATCGTCGGCGTGCAACGACTTCCACTCGAGCAGCTCGTGCTCGCCAACCCGGATCTGGTCGTGCTCGGCGAACGCACCTACGACCGGCCGGCCCTCGCCCACGAGAATTTCCGGCATCCCGCCTTCACAGCGATCGCCTCGCAGGACCGGCTGGTGCGCATTCCCGACCGCTACTGGATATGCGGCGCGCCCTTCACGCTCGAGGCCGCGCGACTGCTGCGCGATGCGGCGAATGCCCATGCAGAGGCCGCGCGATGAGCGATCGTATGCAATATGTGGCAGTACTGGGCGCGCTTGCGGTGGCAACGCTTGCGCTGTTTTTCGTGTCGCTGACCACCGGACCGGCGGATGTCGGCTTCGGCGAGAGCATCAGAGCGCTTGTTTCCGGCGACGCCGACCTGCTGACCCTGGTGATGCGTGAGATACGCCTCCCCCGCGCCCTGCTGGGGTTGATGATCGGCGCGACCCTCGGTCTGTCTGGCGCGGTGCTGCAGGGTTATCTGCGCAACCCGCTTGCGGAGCCTGGCCTGCTCGGCATCAGCGCTTCGGCTTCTCTGGGCGCCGTCGTCGCGATCTACACCGGCATCTCGGTTGCCTTTCCGCTCGGCCTGCCGCTCGCAGCCCTGGCCGGCGCCGTGCTGGCCGTGCTGCTTCTGCGCGTCATGGCCGGCGAGCGCGGCGGTACGCTCACCATCATCCTGGCAGGCGTAGCGATTTCGGCCTTTGCCGGCGCGATGACATCGCTGGTGCTGAACCTGTCGCCCAACCCCTTCGCCGCTACCGAAATCGTATTCTGGATGCTGGGCTCGCTCACCGACCGCTCGATGACCCATCTGTGGCTGTCGGCGCCCTTCATGCTGGCGGGCTGGGTGATGCTCGCCATGCTGGCGCGGCCGCTCGACGTGCTGACGCTGGGCTCGGATGCCGCCGCCAGCATGGGTGTCGACATGCGGCGGGTCCAGTTCCTCGCCGTGTTCGGCACGGCGGCTTCTGTCGGCGCCGCTACCGCGATCGCCGGCGCGATAGGCTTCATCGGACTTGTGGTGCCCCACGTGCTGCGGCCACTGGTTGGTGCCGTGCCATCCCGCCTGCTGCCAGCCAGCGCACTAGGTGGAGCTACAGTGCTTCTTGCAGCAGACATACTCGTCCGCCTGATCGCGCCCGGCCGCGACCTGAAGCTCGGCGTGCTGACCGCCATCGTCGGCGCGCCGTTCTTCCTTTGGCTCGTCTGGCGCACCCGGAGGCGGATGCTGTGACGCTGCTTTCCCTTTCCAGTCTTTCGGCCGAACTCGGACGCAAGACCGTGCTGCGCGACGTCGCGCTAACGGTCAACGAGGGCGAGTTTGTCGGCCTGATCGGACCCAACGGAGCCGGTAAGTCGACACTGCTGCGCGCCGTACTCGGTCTGACGCCGTCTCAAGGCAATATCGAGCTTGGCGGCCACGCAGCCGCATCAATGAGTGCGGCACAACGCGCCCGGCTGACCTCCTACCTGCCGCAGGAGCGCGAGATCGCCTGGCCAGTGACGGTCGAGCGCCTCGTCGGCCTAGGCCGCGCGCCCCACCTGCCGCCTTTCACCCGCCCCGGAGCAACGGACGAGGCGGCCGTACGCGACGCCATGCGGCGCATGGATGTCGAAGATTTCGCGGCCCGCCGCGCCACCGAGCTTTCCGGTGGCGAAAAGGCGCGCGTGCTGATCGCCCGCGCGCTGGCGCAGGAGGCGCCCTTGATGCTGGCCGACGAGCCGACGGCCGGGCTCGATCCCGCACACCAGATCACGCTCATGCGCGTGTTTGCCGGGCTTGCCAAGGAGGGACGAAGCGTCATCGCCTGCCTGCACGATCTCGGCCTCGCCGCCCGCTGGTGTTCGAGGCTGGTTCTCTTGGCCAACGGATCGATCGTCGCCGATGGCCCGCCGCGGGACGTTCTCACCGCCGCGCGTCTGCGCGACGTATATGGCATCCAGGCCTATCTGGGCGAAGATGGCGGCGGCCTCGTCGTCCACCCGCTCGACCTGGCCGAATGACGAGGCGAAGACAATGACGCAGCTGCCGCAACTCCTTGCCGAACACCTCCGTGACTGGCGCTCCGGCTGGAGCATGGGCACGTTCGGCGCGATCGCCGAATTTCATCATGATGAGGGCGAGGAGCCGCAGGTTGACGATGCAGCCGGCCTTGCCCGCGCAACCACGCGCGGCGGCGTCCGAATCGATGCCGACCGTGTCGCCGAGATCGTGCCCGTCGCCTACGAGACCCTGAGCCCGCGCGCCCATCGCTGGACGCAGGCGGTCGCCCTGTGCATGCCGGAGGCGACAGCGCGACGCACCGCGCGCGCCGTGCTGACCGAGCTAGGGCCTGACGCCGAAGCTGTGCGGCCGCAGGACCGTGACGACGTACTCTTCGACATGGGCCTGTCGCTGCCGCAATGCGACTTCTCCATCAGGACGGGCGATCCGGCGCTGCTCGAAACCTTGCGGCAGGCCGAAGGGCGCTCGCTGTTAGAACCCGGCAATCCGGCGATGCCGGCCATCCTCGCGGCCCATCCGCACCGCGTGGCGATCACCAATATCGGCCGCGTCGAGGTGTACCAGAAGATCGGCGGGGCGGATACGGGCGGCGTCTCGCCGCCCGGACCCCACACCCACCTTCTGCCGAAGCTGCTCGCCACCGGTCGCACGCACTCGGCAAACACGCCGATACCGGAAGGGTTGCTGCCGCTCGGCTCGCTTCATCCCGGCCATCCCGTGATCGGCGCGATGGGCGAAGACCGCCCGTTCGACGCCGCGTTGCATGAGACCTTCCAGAAGATGCTCGTCCGTTTCGGATCGGCGGAAGCCGTCGCCGAAAAGACACGGGTGCTGGAGGCGGTTTCACGTGCTGATGAACCGACTAGCTATGGTCTGCCGCGCACGCGCCTCGGCCGCGTGGCGATGCGGCTGGCGCTGCGTCAGCAGGCCCATGTGACGGCATTGGCTTCGGATACAGCGGCGCATGCCGAAATCAAACGCTGGATTGCCGCGATCGAGCCGGCGGGTGGCAACGAGGCCGATACGGACGACGACGCGCCCGGCCATTAAGGGTTCAGGTGCCGACGAGCTTCAGCGGCTTGTCGAAAACGGCAAGAACCCGGCCGAGTTCATGTCCTCGCTTGAGGATCATCCCGCTCGCGGCAACCACCGAAAACGCACCCTGCCGGCGTGCCAGCGCTGGAGTCTTGACGATCTGGTAGAGCGGCACCTCGCTGGTGCGCCGGAAGACCGAGAACACCGCCCGGTCCCGCAGATGATCGATCGCGTAGTCGCGCCATTGGCCGGCCGCCACCATCGTACCGTAGATTTTCAGGATCTGATCGAGCTCTCGTCGATGAAAGGTTACCGGAAGCTCTTCGCGCTCGCGCCGCCTTTCGTGCAGCGGGATCAATATTGCGGAATCGTCCTTACCCCCCGCCCCGGTGCCGTGATCGGTCATGCAGTGGCCTTTCGTGACAGTTCGACGACAATACGAAGGTCGCGCTTCCCGGCACGAATTGCAAGTCCTGTCGCCGCCTTACCGACGGAAGATCGGGTGCGGGCGGTTGAAAAAAGTTCCGTTACAATCCATCACAAAGTACCACCAGATGTCGTCATTGGTGATGACTGGCCTTATTGTCGCCGCATTTTATCCAAGCTGACGCCCCATTGTGTGGCGACCATCCACTCGTTGCCTGAGACGGTTCGGTCCGGCATGGCCCTGTAACCCCAAGCCCCCCGCCCACGGGGCAAGGTCGGATCGAACCAACTCCGGGTTTTGCCCGGACATCGACGGTAAGACGATCCCAAAGCAAGCAATCACCGGCGCTGGTTTCAGTGCCGGTTTTTGTTTGTACAGCGCCGAGATAACGGCGTCTTCACCAGCTTGGGGGACGTGTGACGATCGCCGCGCCCAGGATCGGACCCGGCAGTCCGCCGGAAACCATTTCCTGCACGAGCACGGCGCAGCCGCCGGCGCCCTTCTTGGCAACCTCGCTCATCGGCAGTTCGAAGCGCGCCTCCTTGCCGTGCCACATGCCAGCCGAATGGAAGCCGGACACGGCGTTGAGATAGGTAAAGCTACGGCCCCGGTTTTCGCCGCGGGTTATCTCGACCTCGCTTGCAGCGTTGAAATAGACCAGCACCACATGCGCCTCGTCGACGGAACGCGGCAGTTCGCCGGTCTCGATGATGACCGAGTCGCCGCTGTAGGAGACCTTGACGTCGACCACCATGCCTTCCGAGGTGCGGGCCATGCGCTCTATGGCCGCTTCGACCTTGCCCCGCTTGGCGCCGTTCATCTGCCGGCGGCCGTTGACGATCGCCTGAGGCGTATAGACGGAGCGGTTTCCGAAGGCGCGGTTGTATTCCTGCTGGCGAGCGGTGTTGTCGGCGCTGGCAAGCGTGTCGCGCCAGCCGAGATAGTCCCAGTAATCGACGTGATAGGCGAGCGCCACGACATCCCCGCCCAACGCGAGACGACTCAACATCTCGTCAGCCGGCGGACAGGAGTTGCAGCCCTGGCTTGTGAAGAGCTCCACGACAGCCTTCGGCCGCTTGACATTTTCCTCGGCGAGCGCGCCATAGGGCAATGCAAGCAGGAGCACGGCCGTCGCCAGCCTCAGAAGGTTCACGCCCAATGGTTGTTTCCGAATTTCCCTGTCGGGTCCCCGACCGGACCCTTCTTGATGGCTGCGCAGATTAGGCAGCCACGCCCTCAACGGAAAGTCACGTTGCGGTGAAATTTTTGTACCAATCGCTGACGCCGCATTCCGGAGCCGCGAATGTTTGACGATCTGCAGACCCGTTTCGACCTCTATTGCGAAAGAACCGGCCCGGAATTCTGGTCGGAACCGATCAACGCACTGACCAATCTCGCCTTCGTCATTGCCGGTCTGTGGGGCCTTTATGCGACACGGCGGCGCGGGAGTGACACCTTCTCTGAATTGCTGTGCTGGTGGGTGGTGGCGATCGGGGCCGGCTCCTTCCTGTTTCACACCTTCGCCACCCGGCTCACGATGTGGGCCGACATCCTGCCGATAGCCGGCTTCACGCTTGCATACACGCTGTTCAACCTGCGCCGTTTCATGAGCCTTTCGTGGCCGTCTTCGCTGGCGGTCTTCTTGGCGTTTTATGTCGTGGCAGGCGTTCTCACCGCACTCGTGCCAGACTGGCTGCGTGACGCCTCCAACGGTTCGACCGGCTACCTGCCGCCGTTCCTGGCGCTGTTCGTGTTCGGTGTGCTGGTTCTGCGCAGCGGCCACCCGGCCGGCTGGTACAACCTGGCAGCGGCCGGCATCTTCGTAGCCTCCGTCAGCTTCCGCGCGCTCGACCCGCATGTGTGCGAGGCGATGCCGCTCGGCACGCACTTCCTGTGGCACACGCTCAACGGGCTGCTTCTGGGCGTCCTGCTGGCCGCCGTGGCGCGATATGGTGCGGCTACCGATGCGAGGCTCGGACGACCACCTGTTCAATCGGCCGGATGAACCTGCCGACCCCTTTGCGGTAAGCGTCGCCTTCCCGCAACTATGGTATGATCGGGGATGACACGGCGAGGTCGTTCCCATGTCCAGCTTCACAAGCGCAGTCGTATCGATACCGGGCAGTGAGCGCATTGGGCGAACGCCCTTCGGCGCGCGCGTGATCGTGCACGCTACCGCTGCCGAGACCGATGGCGCCTTCGGCATGTGGGAGACGTTCACGCCACCCGGCAAAGGCCCGGCGCCGCACATCCACACGCGCGAAACCGAGGTTTTCCGTGTGATCCGAGGCTTCTATCGCTTCCGTTGCGGCGACGAAGAGTTCGACGCACCGCCCGGCTCGGTTGTGGTGCTGCCGCCACATGTGCGTCATGGCTGGGTGAATATCAGTGACGAGGACGGCCAGATGTTCGCCACGGTGACGCCGGGCGGCCTGGAGCAGCTATTCCTGGAGATCGAGGCCCTTAGGACCATCACGCCGGAGGAAATTGCGGCGATGGAAGCGCGCCTCGGCATCATCAACGATGAAACCGAGGCGCTTGGCATTTCGTTTCCCGGCTGGTGACTAAGCAGCCAGATCGCGCAGAACGTACTGCAGGATGCCGCCGTTCTTGAAGTAGTCGAGTTCGTCGAGCGTATCGATGCGGCAGAGGATCGGAACGTCCTTCACCGTGCCGTCGGCGTAGGTCACCTTGGCCACCATCTTCTGGCGCGGCTTGATGGTCTCGAGTCCGTCGATGGTGACGGTCTCGTCGCCTTTCAGGCCCAGCGATGCCCAGCTCGTGCCCTCTTCCAGCGTGAACGGCACGACACCCATGCCGACCAGGTTGGAACGGTGGATGCGCTCGAACGACTGCGCGATGACGGCGCGCACGCCGAGCAGGTTGGTGCCCTTGGCAGCCCAGTCGCGCGACGAGCCGTTGCCGTATTCGACGCCGGCGAAGATCACCAGCGGCACGCCCTCGGCCTTGTAGCGCATGGCGGCGTCGTAGATCGACATCTCTTCCTTGGAAGGATAGTGGATCGTGAAGCCGCCTTCCTTGCCGTTTTCGCCAAGCATGTGGTTGCGGATGCGGATGTTGGCGAAGGTGCCCCGCATCATCACCTCATGGTTGCCGCGACGCGTGCCGTATTGGTTGAAGTCGGCGACGCCCACGCCATGGTCGGTGAGATACTGGCCCGCCGGCGACGCAGCCTTGATCGAACCGGCCGGAGAGATGTGATCGGTGGTGATCTTGTCGCCGAACAGACCCAGAATGCGCGCACCCTGAACCGGAGCGGTTGCGACCGCCTTCTGACCCATGCCGACGAAATAGGGCGGATTCTGCACGTAGGTCGACTGGTCGTCCCACGCATAGGTCTCGCCGGACGGGGCCTGCACCTTCTGCCAGTTCTCGTCGCCCTTGAACACGTCGGCATACTTCGTGGCGAAGATTTCGCGCGTGACGTACTTCTCGATGAACTCCTGGATTTCCTGCGTGGTCGGCCAGATGTCCTTGAGATAGACCGGCTGGCCGTCGGCGCCCTCGCCGAGCGGCTCGGTGGTCAGGTCCTTGGTGACCGTACCGGCCAGCGCGTGTGCGACCACCAGCGGCGGCGAGGCGAGATAGTTCGCCTGCACGTCGGGCGACACACGGCCTTCGAAGTTGCGGTTGCCCGAGAGCACGGCCGCGCCGATCAGGCCCTTGTCGTTGATGGTCTTGGAGATCGGCGCCGGCAGCGGGCCGGAATTGCCGATACAGGTCGTGCAGCCGAAACCGACGAGATTGAAGCCGATCTGGTCGAGCTCCTTCTGCAGGCCGGACTTTTCGAGATATTCGGCCACCACCTGCG
Organism: Aquamicrobium sp.; assembly: GCA_019739225.1. Lineage (GTDB taxonomy): Bacteria > Pseudomonadota > Alphaproteobacteria > Rhizobiales > Rhizobiaceae > Aerobium. The sequence goes on along the minus strand of JAHHDT010000006.1, from coordinate 413,828 downwards.
AGCCGGGCGCGAGCGACGTCTTGACCCATGGCTTCTGCTTGAGGCCGACGCGGTTTGCGTTGCGCGCAAGCAGGCCAGCGCCGATCAGCACGGACGGGTTCGACGTGTTGGTGCACGAGGTGATCGCCGCGATCACCACATCGCCATGGCCGAGGTCGAAATCCTCGCCCTCGACCGCATAGCGCTTGGAGACGTCGACGGTCTTCTTGTATTCGGTCTCGAGCGACTTGGCGAAGCCGGATGCGATGTCTTCCAGCGGGATGCGCCCTTCCGGCCGCTTGGGGCCGGCCATCGACGGCACGACGGCGCCCAGATCGAGCTCCAGCGTGTCGGTGAAGACCGGATCGGTAATGCCGTCCTCGCGCCACATGCCCTGAGCCTTGGAGTAGGCCTCGACCAGCGCGATGCGATCCTCGTCGCGGCCCGAGGTCGTCAGGTAGCGCAGCGTTTCCTTGTCGACCGGGAAGAAGCCGCAGGTCGCGCCATATTCCGGTGCCATGTTGCCGATCGTCGCACGGTCGGCCAGCGTCATCGAGGACAGGCCCGGGCCGAAGAACTCGACGAACTTGCCGACGACGCCCTTCTTGCGCAGCATCTGCGTGACGGTCAGCACGAGGTCGGTCGCGGTCACGCCCTCCTTCAGCTTGCCGGTGAGGCGGAAGCCGATCACTTCCGGCAGCAGCATGGAAACCGGCTGGCCGAGCATGGCAGCCTCGGCCTCGATGCCGCCCACGCCCCAGCCAAGAACGCCGAGGCCGTTGATCATGGTGGTGTGGCTGTCGGTGCCGACGCAGGTATCCGGGTAGGCCACCGTCTCGCCGTCCTCGTCCTTGGTCCACACGACCTGGCCGAGATATTCGAGATTAACCTGATGGCAGATGCCGGTGCCGGGCGGCACGACGCGGAAGTTGCGGAACGCCTGCTGGCCCCACTTCAGGAACTTGTAGCGCTCCTCGTTGCGCTGGTATTCGAGCTCGACGTTGCGGGCGAACGCCAGCGGCGTGCCGAATTCGTCGACGATGACGGAATGGTCGATGACCAGATCGACGGGAACGAGCGGGTTGATCTTCTGCGGATCGCCGCCCAGCGAGGCCATCGCGTCACGCATCGCGGCAAGGTCGACGACGGCCGGAACGCCGGTGAAGTCCTGCATCAGCACGCGCGCAGGCCGGTAGGCGATCTCGACGCCGGCCGTGCCCTTGTCGGTGAGCCACGCGGCAACCGCCGAGATGCTCTCCTTGGTGACCGAGCGGCCGTCCTCGTTGCGCAGCAGGTTCTCAAGCAGCACCTTCATCGAGAAGGGCAGCTTGGAAATGCCCGTCAGGCCATTCTTTTCGGCCTCGACGAGGTTGAAATAAGTGTATTCCGCGCCGCCCGCATTGAGCGTCCTGCGGCAATTGAAGCTGTCGAGTGATTGTGACACGTGCGATCCCTAACGTTCGGTTGCCGATTGGGTAACGGACGCCAGTGCATGCTCATCACGCGCAAAGGTGCGGGTACGGTCATTTCCGCTGTCCGTTCCCGTGCGACCCGGCCGTTCAAGGCGGCGCGCGCGCTGGTTCGGCGCAATATGGTTCCCGTGCCGACCGCTGGCACGGTTGCCCCGCATATAGAGAATTTCGTAGAATAGTTCTAGAGCGCTTTGGGGTGAATTTGCTGCATCGCACCGGGTGGTCCGGCGCAGCCGGAGAACTGGAAGGCATGCGGCTGATTGCCGAGAACCTGGCGGGAGAACGCGGCGGAGAGCCGGTTTTCTCCGATGTAAGCTTTGCCATCGGAGAGGGCGAAGGCCTCGTCGTGACCGGCCCGAACGGGTCCGGCAAGTCGACGCTGCTGCGCATTGTCGCCGGCCTCCTGCCGGCAAGCGGCGGCCTGATTCGGCTGGACGGTGGCGGCGAGCAATGGCCAGACATAGCCTCGGCCTGCCACTATCTCGGCCACGCCAACGCGATGAAGACAGCGCTGAGCGTGGATGAGAACCTGCATTTCTGGCAGGACTTTGCCGGCGAGCCGCACCTCACGATCGACGAGGCGCTTGAGATGGTCGGCCTGCCGCATATCGGCCACCTGCCTTACGGCTACCTTTCCACGGGACAAAAACGGCGTATCGCCATCGCCAGGCTGCTTGTCAGCTACCGTCCGGTCTGGCTGCTAGACGAACCAACGGCAGGGCTCGACAAGGCATCGGAAGCACAGTTTGCAGCGCTCATGCGGGCGCACCTGGAGGACGGCGGCATCATCCTCGCCGCCACCCACCTGCCGCTGGGGCTGGAAGGGGCGCGGGCTTTGAAGATGGGAGAGCACCGGGAATGACGGCTCCCTACGTTGCCCCCCTCTGTCCTGCCGGACATCGCCCCAACGAGGGGGGAGATGGGCAGCTTAGCGCGCACCGTTCCTACTGCAACGCCGGCGATTGGCGAAAGCCGCGCGGCCGGCTGATCTCCCCCCTCGTGGGGGAGATGTCCGGCAGGACAGAGGGGGGCAACATAGGGCTCAAGGCTGCTATTTGCCTACCCAGACCTGGGCATGAAGCCCCATGCTAGCCCTCTTCGTCCGCGACCTGCGCCTTGGCATCCGGGCCGGCGGCGGGGCGCTGGTGGGTATCCTGTTCTTCCTCGCAGTAGTCGCCGTGGTGCCGTTCGGCGTCGGACCGGACCTCAACCTGCTGGCCCGCATCGGCCCCGCCATCCTGTGGATCGGGGCGCTTCTGGCCTCGCTGCTCGGCCTCGACCGGCTGTTCCAGGCCGAACGCGAGGACGGCGCGCTGGACGTGATCCTGCTGACGGAAGGCCGTCACATGCTGGCGCTGAGCGTCTTCGTCAAATGCCTCGCCCACTGGACGGCCGCCGTGCTGCCGCTGGTGGTCGCCTCGCCGCTGCTTGGCCTGTTCATGAACATGGACCCACTCGGCATCGGCGCGACGACGCTGACGCTGCTGGTCGGCACGCCGGCCATTGCCTTCATCGGCGCGGTCGGAGCCGCGGTCGCGGTCGCTCTGCCGCGCGGCGGCTTGCTTGTATCGGTGCTTGTCCTGCCGCTGACCATACCCGTGCTGATCTTCGGGGTGTCCGCAGCTTACGGGGCGGTCAACGATCCCGATCCATTCCTCCCGCCCTTCCTCATTCTTGCCGCCTTGACGTTGTTCTTCGCCGTGATCGGGCCGTTTGCCGCTGCTTTGGCCCTCAAGGGCGGGTCCGACTGACGGTCGTGCGGCGAAGACACTCACGCGAGTTTGATCCGCCGCAATTGCAAGCGCCCGAGCCTAAGCCTAAGAAAAGCGCATGAGCGACACTGCAACCGCACAGTCAGCACGCTGGATCGACCTCGCCAACCCGACCCGTTTCGTCGCGCTGGCCGACAGGCTCGTGCCGTGGCTGGCAGCACTTTCGGCGCTGACGCTGGCAGTCGGCATATGGATGGGTTTCGCAGCACCCGAAGACTACCAGCAGGGCATCACCGTGCGGATCATGTATCTCCATGTGCCGTTCGCGTGGCTGGCGATGATGTGCTACTCGCTGATGGCCGTCTCGGCGCTCGGCACGCTGGTCTGGCGGCATCCGCTGGCGGACGTGTCGCTGAAAGCCGCCGCACCCGTCGGCGCCGCATTCACGCTGCTCGCGCTCGCCACCGGTTCGATCTGGGGCAAGCCGATGTGGGGCACATGGTGGGTGTGGGACGCACGCCTGACCTCCGTATTCATCCTGTTCCTGATGTATCTGGGCATCATCGCGCTGACGCGCGCGCTCGACGATCCTTCCCGCAGCGCGCGCGCTGCGGCGATCGTCACGCTGGTCGGCTTCATCAACATCCCCATCATCAAGTTCTCGGTCGACTGGTGGAATACGCTGCACCAGCCGGCGTCGGTCATCCGGCTCGACGGCCCCACGATTCATCCGACGCTGCTTTGGCCCCTGCTCGTCTGCGCGCTTGGCTTCACGCTGCTGTTCTTCACCCTGCACATGATGGCGATGCGAACGGAAATCTGGCGACGCCGGGTTACCGCCATGCGCCGGCTCGCCGCCCGCTCCGCCGATGCGGAAAGGGCCGCCCCGTGAGCGCGCATGCCCTCTACGTCTCTGCCGCCTATGGCATCTCCGCGTTGGTGATCCTTGGCCTGATCGGCTGGATTCTGATCGACCAGCGCAACCGCAAGCATGAATTGTCCCGGCTCGAGGCGGCAGGCATCCGCCGCCGCTCTGACGCGAGGCCATCGGCGCAATGAGCACCGAAACGCAAGGCGAAACGCCCAGGTCGCGGCGGCTCTGGCTGGCCCTGCTGCCGCTTGGGCTTTTCATGGCGCTTGCGGCCATCTTTCTCGCCCAGCTTCTTTCCGGCCGCGACAACTCGGTGGTGCCATCCGCGCTGATCGGCGCCGAGGCTCCGCAAACGTCCCTCCCCCCGCTGGACGGTACCGGCCTGCCTGGTCTCGATTCGACCCGGTTCGAGGGCAAGGTGACATTGGTCAATGTCTGGGCTTCGTGGTGTGCGCCCTGCCGGCAGGAGCATCCGCTGCTGATGCAGATGGCGCAGGATCCCCGCATCGTCGTAGCCGGCCTCAACTACAAGGACAGACCGGAAAACGCCCGGCGCTTCCTGGGCGAACTCGGCAATCCCTACGCGCAGATCGGAGTCGACGGCAATGGCCGCGCGGCGATCGACTGGGGCGTCTACGGCGTGCCGGAGACGTTTCTGGTTGGAAAGGACGGCCGCATCGCATGGAAACATGTCGGCCCGTTCACGCCGGATTCGATCGTCACCGGCCTGATGCCGGAAATCGAAAAAGCACTCGCGGCAGAGTAGCTGCGAGCAAAAATCCGCCTGAAAAACCCGTCCGGGGCCGCATTCTGCGTGCGGTTCTCCCGTCCGGTTCCCCTGAAAAGGTTGGTCAGGCGGGGCGCGCGCGCGTTATGCACTCTTCGGCCATCGCCTGCGCAATGTCGTTGGTGGGCCGCTGTTCGGCCTCCGCGCGCTGGAAGATGTCCGTCAGCGTCTCGGGGATAAGCGCCACATGCCGCATGACCTCCGTCCGGTCATAACCTTCCGGCGCAAGCTCGGCGGCCACGTTGATGAGGCCGCCGGCATTGATGACGTAGTCGGGCGCGTAGAGCACGCCGCGCCGCATCATATGAGCCGCATCCTCATGGCGTGCGAGCTGGTTGTTGGCCGCACCGGCGACAATGCGCGCCTTGAGATACGGGATCGTGTCAGCCGACAAGACCCCGCCCAGCGCGCATGGTGCGAACAGATCGGCCTCGGCCGCGACGATCGTCTCCGTTTCCACCACCTCGGCACCGAAGGCGTCCTTCGCCTTGGCCGCGCGCAGTTCGTCGATGTCGGCGACAATCAGCGAGGCGCCTTCGCTGTGAAGCTGCTCGCAGAGCGACCAACCAACGGAGCCCAGCCCCTGAACGGCGATACGCAGGCCTGAAAAGGCATCCGAACCGCGCGCGTGCTTCAACGCAGCCTTGACGCCCAGGAACGTCCCGAGCGCCGTAACGGGCGAAGGGTTGCCGCTGCCGCCAACGGTGGTGCCGGACACATTCGGCGTGCGTTCACGCAGGAAGTTGGCGTCATCGAGCGTCAGCCCGACATCTTCGCCGGTGTAGTACTGGCCGTTCAGGGCCGCCAGCATCTCGGCATAGGCCTCGAGCATTGCCGGCGTCTTTTCAGTCTTCGAATCCGCCTTTATCACGGCCTTGCCGCCGCCGAACGGCATGCGCGCGATGGCAGACTTGAAGGTCATGCCGCGCGAAAGCCGCAGCGCGTCGGTGAGTGCGGCGTCGAACGTCGCATGCGGCCACACCCGCGTGCCACCCAGTGCAGGTCCAAGCGCGGTGTTGTGGATCGCGACGATGGCGGTGAGACCACGTTCGTCGTCCTGACCGAGCCAGATCTGTTCGTGATTGTCGAAGGCGGCAAGCCGAGCGGCCTTCGCGGTGATGTCGGTCAGTTTCAATGTCGACGAAGCAGTGACCGGGCGCAGCGTGCGCGCCTCCCTTGTCTGCAGCATACGTTCCTCCCGGATGTTGCGTTTCCGGTGTAATTCTAACGCGGCAGCACGGTTTTTGGTTTCGAAGTGGCCCGGAAAGACGTTCTTACGTTGCGGGACCAACCGATTAGCATTGCCGAATATGTCGCGGGCGCTGCCGATGGCCGCGCCCGCGAAATCGGTCAGGCCAGGCGAGCGTCGAGGGTGACGTCGATAGCGCCCAGCGCCTTGGAAACCGGGCAGCCTTCCTTGGCTTTGTTCGCCAGCTCCTTGAACTTGGCCTCGTCGATACCGGGAACCGCGCCGACAAGCGTCAGCGCGCTGCCGGTAATGCCGGTGCCGGGCACCAGGGTGACGACGGCCTTCGCCTCCAGCTTTTCAGCCGGGGTGCCGTTCTCCGCCAGAAAATGCGAAAGCTGCATTGCAAAGCAGCCGGCATGGGCAGCCGCGATCAGTTCCTCGGGATTCGTGCCCGATTTGCCCTGTTCGTCCTCGAAGCGGGCCTTGAACGAATAAGGCTGAGCGGAGAAGGCCCCGCTCTGAAGGTCGATGGCACCCGTGCCTTCCTTCAGATTACCCTTCCATACCGCGGTTGCGTGTCGATCCATGGTGTTCTCCCTGGCAAATTGAGCTGCGTTGCCGCCGCGGACGCGACGGTTCCGCTTCAACATAGGGCAGCAAGCCCCGGCGTTCCATGATGCGACGGAAACTTGCCTACTGGCAGACGTCGACCCACTGGGCATCCGTCAGCGCGGCCAGCCGGTCCGGCGCGATGCGCACCGCAGCGTTGATCGCGCCGGCAGCAGGCACGACCTCCTCGAAGCGCTGGAGCGAAACGTCGCAATAGACCGGCAACGGCTGTGGAAGCCCGAAAGGGCAGACGCCGCCGATGGGATGGCTGGTCAGGGCGACGACCTCTTCCGCGCCCAGCATGCGCGGCTTGCCGCCAAGAACGGCCTTGGCCTTCTTGTTGTCCAGCCGCGCGGTTCCGGCGGCTACCACCAGCATAGGCTGTTCGCCGACGCGCAAGCAGATCGTCTTGGCGATCTGCGCCGGCTCGACCCCGTGCGCGGTTGCTGCGAGATCGACCGTCGCAGAGCTCTGCTCGGTGACGATGACGGAGATGTCGGGGGCTTTTTTGGCGAAGAAAGTGCGTACGGATTCAAGGCTCATGCGCTGCACAATATCCGGGCAGCGAGACGATGCAACACCCGACATACGGGAAACTTGTCGCGTTCGGCAGCCGTGAGTATAAGCGCATCAGGGCGGGGTTATTCGAGGCTTCCCTGATGCATATTGTTCTGCTTGTGCTTGGTGTCGTCGCCGGTCTGGGTTTCTGGTGGTATCGCCTGCGCGCCGCGCATGATGCTGCGGGCGAGGTGGTGGATGCGGTCGGCCGTATGCGCGGGTCGATGCGACGCAAGAAGATCCGCAACCAGAACCAGCTTTCGCCACTGACCGCCGTGAACGACCCGATAGTCGCCGCGGCGACGATCCTCGTAGCGGTCGCAACGGACGACGTTGCACTTTCAACGGCCCGCGAAGAGACGATCCGCGCCGAGATCGGCAAGCTGACGTCGCCCGACAAGCTGGAGGAAGCCGTTATCTACGGTAAATGGGCGGCCGCCCAGATCGACGACACTGCGGTGGTTATCGACAAGCTCGGCCCATTTCTGGCCGAGCGGCTCGACGGCGCCGAAAAACACGGCATGATGACGATGGCCCGCAATGTGTGCGCGGCGGAAGGTCCCGACCTGCCGCTGGAAGCACAGCGATTCCGCCGGCTGACCCAGAAGCTCGGCCTCGAAGTCCACTGATCGGGTAGCCCACCCGCAGCAGGCGCGGGGCTTGTCAGCAATCCTGACCTCGCCGAGCTTGACGCCAGTTCAGCCTCGAAGACGATCTCGTCGTTGGCGGCAACACCGCGGGTGTCCTGCGCTCGTGCTCTCCAGACAATCGACAAACGGCGGTGGCTCAGCAGCCTATCGGTTTGTCTGTGCAAAAATGTCGGCCTGTCCAGCGCCAACCCGTCTCCAGTACAGCCGCGCCATTCCGGCGCGGCAAAAGGGAGACGACATCATGGACCTGTTGCTGATGACTGATCATTTGCGGAAACTGTCTGCGGAGCCGCGCGGCGCCCACCGGAGGAACTTTGCCGGGACTGGCCTCGCGATTCTCGGTTTCGCGCTACTGGGGTTTACACTGGCATCGATATTACACGATGGCGACGGTCGGCTGTCGCGCGTGACTGCAACGTCGACAACGGAGGATGCGCGATGAAATTCGTCTGTCTTATCCATCACACGCAGGAAGCCTTCGCGCAGATGAGCGAGGCCGAACACAGCGCTATGCAGGCCGATTCGCTTGCTTATGACAGGGAACTGATGGGCCAGGGCAAACTGTTTCTGGCACAGGCCCTGCGCCTGCCCGATGGTGCGAAGACGGTGCGCAGCCGCCGCCGGAAGCCGGTGATAACCGATGGGCCGTTTGCGGAAACCAAGGAGCAGATCGTCGGCCTGATCGTGATCGAGGCGCGGGATATGGAGGAGGCCGTCCAGATCGCAGGCAGGTTGCCGCTGGCCCGCACCGGCCATGTCGAGGTGCGCGAAGCCTATTCCATCCACGATTGATCAGATCGGCTCGCCCTGCAGCAGGCGCGGCGCACGCTCCGACAGGCCCGAAGCCTGGCGGATGAAGAAGTCCTTCATCCGCGGCATTCGCTCGACAAGCCCCAGCCCGAAATCGCGCACCGCGCGCAGCGGGCCGAAATCATTGGAGAACATGCGGTTCAGCACGTCGGTGGTGATGCCCATCTGCAGCGTGTCGAAGCGACGCCATTGCTGGTAGCGCTCCAGCACGTCGAGCGCGCCGATGTCCTGTCCGAGCCGATCCGCTTCGACCACGACCTGCGCAAGCGCTGCCGCATCCTTGAAGCCGAGATTGAGGCCTTGGCCCGCGATCGGATGGATGCCATGCGCGGCATCGCCTGCCAGCGCGAAGCGCGGCTTCACGAAATCACGGGCCAGCGTCAGCCCGAGTGGCCAGGCGCGGGGCTTGTCGGCAACCCTGATCTCGCCCAGCTTCAGGCCGAAGCGCTGTTCCAGTTCGGCCTCGAAGACGATCTCGTCCTCGGTGACGAGGCGTTCGGCGTCCTGTGTCCGCTCCGTCCAGACGATGGACGAACGGTTTCGCCCGTTTTCGTCCGTCTTGAGCGGCAGGATCGCAAATGGACCGCCGGGCAGGAAATGCTCCTCCGCGCGGCCCATATGCGGCCGCTCGTGCTCGACCGTGCAGACGATGCCCGACTGGCCGTACTCCCAATTCACTGTCCTGATGCCGGCCATGTCGCGCAGGCGCGACCGCACACCGTCGGCGGCCACCAGCAGCCGCGTGCGAAACGTCACGCCGTCGGCAAGATGCACGAGCGTTTCCTGCGCGCCCGCCTCGAAGCCGGAAACGCCCACCCCTTCGACAATGTCGATGCCCAGTTCGGCGGCGCGGCGGCGCAAGGAGGCATTGAGGTGCCGGTTCGCGACCATGTGCGCGAAGGCCTCGCCGGGCGCTACCTCGCCGTCAAAGGTGAGGAAGACCGGACGCACCGGGTCGGCCGTGCGCGAATCGGTGACGACCATCTCAGTCATCGCTTGCGCGTTGGGCGCGATCTCGTCCCAGCAGCCGAGCTGCGCCAGCATACGGGTGGCGGCCGCCGCAATCGCCGATGCCCGCCCGTCCTTCTGCCAGACGCCGGCAGGCGCGGCATCGACAACCGCGATCGCAAGGTGCGGGCTTGCCTGCGCAATGCTGACCGCGACCGCGAGCCCGACATAGCCGGCGCCGGCGACGATCACGTCGAGGCGGGCATGGTCATCTTTTATGGGCCGAGCTGGCATCGCGCATCCCTTCCGTTTCCATCCGCAGGAACCCGCCCGCGCTTGACTTGTTCCGCCGAACTGTCGAAACCCGGATGACTTTCCACTGCCGGGGACAGACCAGATGACGCAGGCCATGCAGGAGCTTCTCGACATACTCGACCTCGAGCAGCTTGAACACAACCTGTATCGTGGTCGCAGCCACAAGGTCGGCTGGCAGCGCGTCTTCGGCGGCCAGGTCATCGGACAGGCGCTGGTGGCGGCCCAGCGCACAGTCGATGGCGAACGCTACGTCCATTCGCTGCATTGCTATTTCATGCGACCGGGCGACCCGGCCGTGCCGATCGTTTACCAGGTCGACCGCCTGCGCGACGGCGGTTCCTTCACCACGCGGCGCGTCACCGCCATCCAGCATGGGCACGCGATCTTCTCGCTCGAATGCTCGTTCCAGATCGAGGAGCACGGCCTCGAGCACCAGATGCCGATGCCGCTCGACGTACCGGGGCCCGAACAGCTCCGCTCGCAGATCGAGCTCCTTCATGAGGCCGGCCATACCGTGCCGGAATCGGTGCGCAAGTTCTGGGCGCGCGAGCGGCCGCTGGAGATCAAACCGGTCAACATCGAGCACTACACCACGCGCGAGAAGCTGCCGCCCCGCCAGCATGTATGGGTGCGCGCCAGCGGCGAGGTGCCGGACGACCGCCGGTTGCAGGCCGCCATCCTCGCCTACCTGTCGGACATGACCCTGCTCGACACGTCGACCTTCGCCCACGGGCGCATCGGGTTCGATCCGGAAATCCAGATGGCGAGCCTCGACCACGCCATGTGGTTCCACCGCCCTCACAAACTCGACGACTGGCTGCTCTACACGCAGGACAGCCCCAATTCGATCGGCTCGCGAGGGTTCTCGCGAGGCTTTCTCTATGCCCGCGACGGGGCACTGATTGCCTCCACCGCGCAGGAGGGGCTGGTACGCCTGCGCACGAAGCGCGAGAAATAGACCAAACTGTGCAAATGCCTAAATTGTAGGCATTCATATTGCTGCGCCTGCTAACAGCAGGCTTTGTCTCGCGGCATTTTTCAAGCATTTACAAACGGTTAACTGCGCGCCGAGGCAACTGGCACGCGGCTTGATTCACCTTTGGCACTCCTCGGCTGCCCAGGCAGACCGGCGATGTCACGGCAAACGCGGGGGACCCGCAAAAGCGAAGGGTGAAACCTTATGAAAATCGTGATGGCAATCATCAAGCCGTTCAAGCTCGACGAGGTGCGCGAAGCGCTCACCGCAGTCGGGATTCAGGGCCTGACCGTCACCGAAGTCAAAGGCTACGGGCGGCAGAAGGGTCACACGGAAATCTATCGCGGCGCGGAATACGCCGTTTCCTTTCTTCCCAAGGTGAAGATCGAGGTCGCGGTCAGCGTGGACCTCGTGGACAAGGCCGTGGAGGCGATCTCCGGCGCGGCCAAGACCGGACAGATCGGCGACGGCAAGATCTTCGTCTACGGCATCGACCAGGCCGTGCGCATCCGCACCGGCGAAACAGACACCGACGCGCTCTGAGCGGCACGGACCATCCATGGAGATTGCAATCATGAAAATTCCGAATCTTTCCCGCGCCGCTCGGCCGTTGCTCGGAGGGGCGGTGTTCGCCGCAGTGATCGCGGCCATTCCGGCTTTCGCACAGGACGCCGCCGAAACCGCACCTGAAATGGTCGAGGCCAGCGTTCAGGTGAAGTACATACTGAACAGCCTGTTGATGCTGATCGGCGGCATCCTTGTGTTCTGGATGGCGGCCGGCTTCGCCATGCTCGAAGCCGGTTTCGTGCGCACCAAGAACGTATCGATGCAGCTTCTGAAGAACATCAGCCTCTACGCGACCGCCTGCTTCATGTACTTCCTCATCGGCTACAACATCATGTATCCCGGTGATGGCTGGATGATCGACGGCATTCTCGGAGCGTTTGGTCTGGCCACCCTGGAGCCGGTCGCCTTGACCGCCGACGCGGCGACCGACATCAGCTACGCGACGACAAGCTCCGACTTCTTCTTCCAGGTGATGTTCTGCGCCACCGCCGCCTCCATCGTGTCCGGCACCGTTGCGGAACGTCTGAAGCTTTGGCCGTTCCTGATCTTCGTCGTGGTCCTGACCGCGCTGATCTACCCGATCCAGGCCTCCTGGAAGTGGGGCGGCGGCTTCCTCGACCAGATGGGCTTCCTTGACTTTGCAGGGTCGACGGTCGTCCACTCCGTCGGCGGCTGGGCGGCGCTTGCTGGCGCAATTCTTGTCGGCGCGCGCAAGGGCAAGTACAACGCGGATGGGTCGGTCAATCCGCTGCCCGGCTCCAACATGACGCTCGCCTTCCTCGGAACGTTCATCCTGTGGATGGGCTGGTACGGCTTCAACGGCGCCTCGCAGCTTGCCATGGGCACCGTAGGCGATATCGCAGATGTCGGCCGAGTGATGGCCAACACCAACGCGGGTGCTGTCGGCGGCGCTCTGGCAGCGCTTATCCTGACGCACTTCATCTACAAGAAGGTCGACCTTACCTTCGTACTGAACGGCGCGCTGGCCGGTCTCGTCTCCGTGACCGCCGAACCCCTGACGCCGGGGCTCGGTGCGGCCACGCTCATCGGCGCCGTGGGCGGCGTGATCGTGGTGCTCACCGTGCCGCTTCTGGACAAGCTCAAGATCGACGATGTGGTCGGCGCGATTCCGGTCCACCTGTTTGCCGGCATCTGGGGCACGATCGCGGTGGTGTTCACCAATGGCGACGCCTCTATCGGCACCCAGCTCCTCGCGATCGTCGTGGTCGGCGTCTTCACCTTCGTTGTCAGCTTCGTGGTGTGGCTCATCGTCAAGGCCGTCTGCGGCGGCTTGCGCCCCAGCGAGGAAGACGAGGTGATCGGTCTCGACAAGGCGGAAGTCGGTGTCGAAGCCTATCCGGAGTTCAGCGGCGCCAACGTCCGCTGACATACATCCCGTCGCGGCGGCCTGCCGGCCGCCGCACCTTCGAGGCCCGGTTCCCGCCGGGCCTCATTTTTTGCACCTGTGATTTCTCACGGAAAAGAACCGGCCTGCCCATTGCGGACCATCCCCCGCATGGTTAATGCCGCCTTAACCTCCACCGCCTAACCTGCACTCGATTCCGCGCGGCCGTAATGGCCTGCGCAAACCATGCTTGACGGGGAGTTCTCATGCGTTCGGGTGCGTCAGCGCAGATGACCATCGGCGAAGCGGGTTACGGCCTGCGAGGTTTCTTTCATCGCCAGTTGACGCGTGCCGCAGGGCTTGGCGGGCTGGCGGCGATTGCCTTCTGCCTCGCCAGCCTGGGCACATGGAGTGTCGCCGATCCAAGCTTCAGCCATGCCACCGACAATCCCGTCACGAATGCGATGGGGTATCCCGGCGCTGTTGTCTCCGACCTGCTGATGCAGTTTTTCGGTCTTTCGTCCGTGGTCGCGCTGGTGCCCGGCCTTGCCTGGGCCACGTGGCTTCTGCTGGCCCGCCGTGTCGACCGCATGCCGCGCCGTGCAGCGGCATGGGCAGGCGGGGCGGCCTTGGCCGCCGGCATCGTCGGATGCATCGGCGCGCCGCCGACCTGGCCCCTGCCTTCCGGCCTCGGCGGCGTAGTCGGCGATGTCGCGCTCGCGATCCCGTCCTGGTTCGCCGGCGGGTATCCGACAGGCGCGGCTGCAATCCTGACCATCGCACTCTATGCGGTGCCGACCCTGTGGCTGCTTGCTTTCGGCGCGGCGATCATCCGCCGACCCGTTGACGAAGACGCTCCGGCAGCCTCGGGCCGTCCCGCCCGCAAACGCCGCGCGCAGGAAGTGGAAGAAGAGGACGATCTCGAGGACGACGAAGACGAGCGCGGCGGCTTGCTCGCGGCCTTTGGCGCGGTCACGCACTGGTGGCTGTCGACGCGGGCGTTCGTCAGGCGTCACACGGCCGGCATTCCGCGCCCGCGCGTTCTCGACCGCTACGACAATGAAGACGATATGCCGGAAATGCCTGTGGTCGCGCGGCGGGCCGACCGCATCGAACCCGGCTTCGACAATGCACCCCGCCTCGACGACGTCGAACCGCCCTTCGACGTCGGAAATTCCGATGACTATCAGGCATATGATGACGACTTCGACGACGACGTGATCATCCGACCGACCCCGCCGGCGGGCGAACAGCAGGCGCAGGTGCGCCAGTTCCGCTCCGACGCGGCAACCCGCGTCGAAGCGCCGGCAGCGCGGCCACAGCAGGGAGCCCGCGTGCAGCGCGAGGCGCAACGATCGCTGATCGGCCCCGACGCATTCGAAATGCCGTCGCTGCATTTCCTGTCGGAAGCCAAGAACGTTGCCCGTGACCCGTCGCTGTCACAGGACGCGCTTGAACAGAATGCACGGCTGCTCGAAGGCGTGCTGGAGGATTTCGGCGTCAAGGGCGAGATCATCCATGTCCGGCCAGGCCCCGTGGTCACGCTCTACGAGCTGGAGCCCGCGCCGGGCATCAAGTCTTCCCGCGTCATCGGCCTTGCCGACGACATCGCCCGCTCGATGAGCGCGATCGCCTGCCGCGTCGCCGTGGTTCCCGGCCGCAATGCCATCGGCATCGAGCTGCCCAATGCCAAGCGCGAGACGGTCTACCTGCGCGAAATTCTGGCCAGCCGCGACTTCGAGCAGACCAAGTGCAAGCTGGCGCTGGCGCTCGGCAAGACGATCAACGGCGAGGCCGTCATCACCGACATCGCCAAGATGCCGCACGTGCTGGTCGCAGGCACCACCGGCTCGGGCAAGTCGGTCGCGATCAACACCATGATCCTGTCGCTGCTCTACCGCATGACGCCGGAGCAGTGCCGCCTCATCATGATCGACCCAAAAATGCTGGAACTGTCCGTCTATGACGGCATCCCGCACCTGCTGACCCCGGTCGTCACCGACCCGAAGAAGGCCGTCGTCGCGCTGAAGTGGACCGTGCGCGAGATGGAAGACCGCTATCGCAAGATGTCGAAGGTCGGCGTGCGCAACATCGACGGCTTCAACCAGCGCGTCGCCCAGGCCCAGAAGAAGGGCGAGCAGATCACCCGCACGGTGCAGACCGGCTTCGACCGCGAAACCGGCGAGGCCATTTACGAGACGGAGCACCTCGATCTCGATCCGATGCCGTATATCGTCGTCATCATCGACGAGATGGCCGACCTGATGATGGTCGCCGGCAAGGACATCGAGGGCGCGGTGCAGCGCCTTGCCCAGATGGCGCGTGCTGCCGGCATCCACGTCATCATGGCGACCCAGCGCCCGTCGGTCGACGTCATCACCGGCACCATCAAGGCCAACTTCCCGACCCGTATCTCCTTCCAGGTGACCTCCAAGATCGACAGCCGCACGATCCTGGGCGAGCAGGGCGCCGAACAGCTCCTCGGCATGGGCGACATGCTCTACATGGCCGGCGGTGGCCGCATCCAGCGTGTCCACGGACCTTTCGTTTCCGACGACGAGGTGGAGAAGGTGGTCGGGCACCTGAAGCTTCAGGGCGTGCCGGAATATCTCGACGCCATCACCGAGGATGACGACGAGGACGATGGCGAAGGCGGCGGCAAGGGCGGATCGTCCGGCGGCAATTTCGAGGATTCGGAAGATCCTTACGACCAGGCCGTGGCCGTGGTGCTGCGCGACGGCAAGGCGTCGACCAGCTACATCCAGCGCCGGCTCGGCATCGGCTACAACCGCGCCGCCTCGATCATCGAGAAGATGGAGCAGGAAGGCATCGTCGGCCCGGCCAACCACGCCGGCAAACGCGAGATCCTCGTGCCGACGGAAGACGACAAGTTCTAGACCGATGCAACCCGGTGACCCCGATCCCCGTTTGAAGACGGATCGGGCTGGCCCAATTTCGGCCCAACTGCACGCCTAGCTGACAAGGCATGAAGCAAGGACGGAATACGATGGACACCATGGCGAAGACCATTGCCGCTCAGCCTGCGACAGGAATGTCGCGTCGCAGCTTTCTCGGTGCCGCCGCGATGGGCATCGGGGTGATCGCGCTGGCCCAGGTCGCCGGGCCATTCGTGTCGTTGGCCAATGCACAGGCCGCGACCGCACAACGCATCGCCGACCATTTCGCCAGCGTACGCACAATGATGGGCGAATTCGTGCAGTTCGGCCCGCGCGGCGAACAGACCGGCGGCAAGTTCTACATCGAACGGCCCGGCAAGGTGCGGTTCAACTACGAAGCGCCGTCGAACTTCCGCGTGACATCCGACGGCACGACTGTCGTGCTTGAAAACACAAAGCTCCGGACCGCAGACATCTATCCGCTGTCACGCACCCCGCTAAAGCTCCTGCTCGACGACCGCATCGACCTCTCCGGCAACAAGGTGCGCGCCGTCAAGGAAGAGGACGACCTCACCACGATCCAGCTTGCCGACAAGTCGGTCTTCGGTGATTCGACCATCACGATGATGTTCGACCCCGCAAGCTTCGAGCTACGCCAGTGGACGATCACCGACGCACAGGGCAAGGACACGACGGTGATGATCTTCAACGTCGAGCAGGGCGTGGTCTTCGACCCTTCAGTGTTCGCCATCGACCACCGCAAGGTGCAGGAGATGCAGCAGCGCAGCCACAACCGCTGACGAACGCACAAGCTGCGCTTTCTGTGGAATAGCGTACGAGAACCGTAGCTCACGCAGCGGTGGCTTGTCTTGCTGGCGCTCGGCTGGCAGGGTCCGGCACCCGATTGCCTGAGACCCGATTCCCGCCATGCCTTTTTCCATTGCAACCTGGAACATCAACTCCGTGCGGCTGCGGATGCCGTTGGTCGCGCAGTTTCTGGCAGACTACCAGCCGGACGTCCTTTGCCTTCAGGAAACCAAGTGCCCGGACGACCTCTTCCCTCTCTCGGCCTTCCGCAAGGCTGGCTACGAGCACGTCGCAATCAGCGGCCAGAAGGGCTACCACGGGGTCGCAACCGTTGCCCGGCGGCCGATCGAGATCGTCGAGAAGCGCCGCTTCTGCGACAATGGCGACTGCCGCCATCTGTCCGTCCACGTCGAGGCCGGTAGCCGGCGCATCCTGCTGCACAATTTCTACGTCCCCGCCGGCGGCGATGAGCCCGACCCCGAGATCAACCCGAAATTCCGTCATAAGCTGGATTTCGTAGCGGAAATGCACGACGTGCCGGCGCTGGAAGCCGACAACCTCTCCTCGGTCCTCGTCGGCGATCTCAATATCGCACCGCTGGAAACCGACGTCTGGTCGCACAAGCAGCTTCTCAACGTGGTCAGCCATACCCCGATCGAGACAACCAGCTTCGAGGCGATGCGCCGCGCCGGCAACTGGGTCGACCTGATGCGCCAGGCGATCCCCCCGGAAGAAAAGCTCTACACCTGGTGGAGCTATCGTGCGCAGGATTGGGCTGCTTCCGATCGCGGTCGGCGTCTCGACCATGTCTGGTCGTCACCCAACCTTTCGCCGGCGCTGACCGACATCAAGGTGCTGCGCCATGCCCGCGGCTGGGAGCGGCCGTCGGACCACGTGCCCGTCATCGCCTCGTTCGATCTGGATTAAACTACTCGGCGAACTTGACGCCGAGGCGCTCGATCTTCTTGAGAAACTCCTGGAGATCTTCGAGCATGCGCCGATGAAGGTCGGCGGCGGCTTCCGGATACTCTTCCAGTATACGCCTGAACAGCGACCGGTTGAGCCGGATCATTTCCACATCGGTTTCGGCCGCGGCATAGGTCAGCCGCCTCGTATCCGCGATCAACGCGAGTTCGCCGAGAATCGCCCCCGGCCCCAGACGCGAAACGGCCACCGATTCACCGTCATGATCACGATAGAGAACGACCTTGCCGGAGAGAATGATATAGGCGCAATCCGCCGGGGCGGTTTCGCGATAAATCTCGCGACCGGCCTGGAAGCGCACGGCTTCTGCGCCGAACGCCAGCAGTCTCAGTTGCTCCGCGCTCAGTCCGGAAAACAGGCTAACGCCGGACAGAATGCGGATATCGTCGTCAAGCGCCAAATCGCGGTCCCCGGTTGCGCCCCCACCCGGTTCTTCCGCCGCGATGGGAAAACAGTCAAGGGACGAGCTTGTAGCCGCCGCTTTCCGTCACAAGAATTTCGGCATTCGAGGGATCGCGCTCTATCTTCTGGCGAAGGCGATAGACGTGGGTCTCAAGCGTATGCGTGGTAACGCCTGAATTGTAGCCCCATACCTCTTCCAGCAGAATGTCGCGGGTCACCACTTTCTGGTCTGCGCGGTAGAGATATTTGATGATCGAGGCTTCCTTTTCGGTAAGCCGCACCTTGCCGCCCTTCTGGTCGGTCAAAAGTTTCTGGCTGGGCTTGAAGACGTAGGGCCCCACCGAAAAGGTAGCGTCCTCGCTCTGCTCGTGCTGGCGGAGCTGCGCGCGGATGCGCGCAAGCAGCACCGCGAAACGGAACGGCTTGGTGACGTAGTCGTTGGCCCCCGCCTCGAGGCCAAGGATCGTGTCCGAATCGGTGTCGTGTCCGGTCAGCATGATGATCGGCGCCTTGAACCCGCCTTTGCGCAGCAGCTTCACCGCTTCGCGGCCGTCCATGTCCGGCAGGCCGACATCCATGATGAGCAGGTCGATAATGCCGCCGCGCGCCGTTTGAACGCCCTTTCCGGCGGTGGCCTCCTCAAGCACTTCGAATTCCTCGTAGAGCGAAAGCTGTTCCACAAGCGTTTCGCGCAGATCGGCGTCGTCGTCGACAATGAGGATGGTGCGTGACGTCATGTTCTATCCGTAGCTGGAGGCGGCAGTTGACCGCACCTCGGTTTATGCGGAAGCATAGCGCCGAAAAAGAATATCACGACGATTTGTTCCACAGTGACATCATACCCCAAATATCGTGGACGCAATGAGGCGGCGAAAAGCGGCCTTGCACGCAACGCACCGATCGTGGTTCGACCGCGCCCGGGAAAGCCGACCCAAGGCATCCTTTCGTGGCACGGCACGGTGTTTCCCTGCGCGCTGGGACGCGGCGGCATCCGCGCGATCAAGCGTGAAGGCGACGGCGCCACTCCGCTCGGCCGGATGCGGCTGATCGACGGATGGTTCCGCCACGGCAGGCTCGCAAACCTGCGCTCAGGCCTTGCGCTTCGACGAATCGGCCCGCGTGACGGCTGGTGCGATGCACCGGGCGACCGCAATTACAATCGCGCGGTCACGCTGCCTTACCCGGCAAGCTGCGAAAGCATGGAGCGCAACGACCGCCTTTACGACTGCTGCATCGTGCTGGACTACAATATCGCTCCGCGCAGGCGCGGCATGGGCAGCGCCATCTTCTTTCACATCGCGAGCGACGGTCTTCGGCCCACCGAAGGCTGTGTAGCCATAACCCCGCGCGTCATGGCCCGGATGCTGCCGCATCTTTCGCCAAGGACGGTGATGGTCGTGTCGCGCTGAACCGTGCGTCCTTCGAGGCTCGCTGCGCTCGCACCTCAGGATGAGGACTGTTGTGCATCGAGCTCGCAACGCCGTGGGTTCGAGGTTCGTTTTTGCTAACGTCCTTCGAGCCCCCCATTGAGCAGGTTCGACCAAAAATACCTTCCTCATCCTGAGGTGCGAGCGCAGCGAGCCTCGAAGGACGCACGGATGAAGACATACGGGGGATCAGACGAATCGCCAGACGGTCGTTTTCTTGACCTCGGCATCCTCAAGCACGCGCGTGACCGGCACCTGATAGGTCGCAAGCGCTTCCAGACCAGTTTTAGGCAGATAGGCGCGGCCGGGATCGCCGACGAGGATTTCGCAGCCACATATCCGCATCTGCGCAAACCACGGCAGCAGCCGATCTGCGAAGGCTCGGTCGTAAAAGACGTCGCCGGCGAGGATCACATCCCATGCCCCGGACACCCCAACGAGATCGCTGTCGATGAACTCGATTGCCGCGCCGTTGGCGGCGGCGTTGAGCCGCACAGCCGCGGCGCAGAATGCATCGACATCGGCAGCAAGCACATGCGCAGCGCCAGCCTTTGCCGCCGCGATCGCCACCAGCCCGGAGCCGGTCGCGAAATCGAGCACCTTGCGTCCTCGCACGAGCCCGGCATTGTCGAGCACATGACGGGCAAGCCCCTGCCCGCCGGCCCAGGCGAACGCCCAGAAGGGCGGCTGCAGCCCGATCGCCTCCAGCTCTTCCTCCGTCCGCTGCCACAGGTCGTGGGCCTCGTCGGCCAGATGCAACTGGATTTCCGGTACATGCGGCGGCGCGATGAGGGCCGTGTTCGCCAGGATGAAGGCCTCGGCCCGGTCAGGCGAAAGCGGCTGTGTCACGGCGCGGGAACGAGACCTCCCATGCGGCAGACCTCTTCCCATTCGTCAGGCTTCACCGGCTGCACGGAAAGCCGCATCGAGGTCACGAGCGCCATGTCGGCGAGCTTGGGATTGGCCTTGACGTCCTTGAGCGTCACCGGCTTCGGCATGTCGCGCACCGCGCGGATGTCGACGCATTCCCAGCGTGGGTCGTCGGTGCTCGAATCGGGATGCGCCAGCTTGCAGACCTCGACAATGCCGACCACTTCCAGCCCCTCATTGGAGTGGTAGTAGAAACCGAGATCGCCGATCTGCATGGCGCGCATGTTGTTGCGCGCCTGGTAGTTGCGCACGCCGGTCCATTCCTCGCCGGCCTTGCCCTTGGCCTTCTGCTGGTCCCACGACCAGGCATCGGGCTCGGACTTGAACAGCCAGTAAGCCATCACTTCGCCTCCGGAGCCTTGAACACCCAGTTCCACGGCAGGATCTCGACGCTCTCGAACAGCCCGGCCTTGGCATAGGGGTCGCCCGCCGCGATCTGCTCGGCGCCGGCGCGATCCTGTGCCTCGACGGCGACCAGGCTGCCGATCGGCTTGCCGTCCTCGCCCAGGAACGGCCCGGCGAACTTGAGCGTGCCCTCGCGATCCAGCGCCATCAGATAGTCGACATGCGCCGGCCGGTTGGCGAGCCGCACGTCGAGCTGGCCGGGTTTGTCCTTGCAGATGAGAGTGAAGATCATCGGTGGTCTCCGTTGCCTTGACGTTGTTCCTGTTCGCTCTTGAGCGGCCGCGACAGCAACGCTGCGACCGCTTCAGCGATGCTTGCCTCGCCGCGAAGGATGCGGTCGACAGCCTCGATTATCGGCGCGTCCACGCCCTTCTCGCGCGCGATCCGCGCCGCGATGCCGGCAGTCGAGGCGCCTTCTGCGAGCGGGCGCCCCTCCAGGCTTTCGCCACGCCCGAGCGCCAGTCCGTAGGAGAAATTGCGGGACTGCGGCGACCCGCAGGTGAGGATGAGGTCGCCAAGGCCCGAAAGGCCCATCAGGGTCTCTGCCTCGGCCCCGAAAGCCGCGCCGACGCGGCGCAACTCGACGAAGCCGCGCGTCACCATCGCTGCCTGCGCGCTGGCGCCGAGACCCGCGCCCGATACCGCACCTGCGGCGATCGCCAGCACGTTCTTAAGCGCCCCGCCCACTTCGACGCCGGTGAGATCCGCGCTCGAATAGCAGCGGAAGGCGGGCGCCGACAGCCGCAGCGCCAGCAACGAGGCAAGCTGCGGGTCGGCGGCGGCGACCGTCACCGCCGTCGGCAGGCCGCGCGCAACGTCGGTGGCAAAGCTCGGCCCCGAAAGGGCAGCGATCGGCGTCTGCGGCAGCAATTCGGCGGCGATCTGCGACAGAAGCAGGCCGCTGTCGCGCTCGATGCCTTTCGCGCAGAGCACGAGCGGCACGCCCGGCCGCAGGCGGTCTCCGAGCAAGGCAAGCAGACCGCGCATGGCCTGCGCGGGCACGACCGCGAGCACGCAATCCGCGCCGTCGATTGCCTCATCGAGGCTTTCGGTCGCTTGGATGCCCGCTTCCAGCACGATGTCCGGCAGGTAACGCGGATTCTCGCGCCGTTGGTTGAGCGAAGCGACGATCTCCGCGTCCCGCGCCCACAAGGCAGTCGCGTTGCCGGCCCGCACCATCGTCGCGGCCAGCGCCGTGCCCCATGCCCCGCCGCCGAGCACGGCGATCTTCTTGGGCGCGCTCATGCCTTGGCTCCGCGTTTGCCCGAACCAATGATCGGTGAAGCGCCGGCATCCAGCGGCCAGCGGGATCGCGGCGCAAAGCCCATCGCGTCATCCTCTACCAATCCGGCCCGCATCCGCTCGATACCTGCCCAGGCGATCATGGCGGCGTTGTCGGTGCACAGATGCAGCGGCGGCGCGACGAGGTTCATGCCGTGCCGCTCGCATAGTTCTTCCAGCGCAGCGCGGATCGCCTTGTTGGCGGCAACGCCACCGGCGACCACGAGCGCCGGCCGCGCAAGATCCGGAAACGCTTCACGAAATCGCGTCAGGCTGCGGCCGACACGCTCTTCCAACGTTTCGGTGATCGCAAGCTGGAAAGCCGCACAGATGTCAGCGACGTCCTGATCGGACAGCGGCGCAATGGCGCTCGCGGCCTGTCGCACGGCCGTCTTGAGGCCGGAGAACGAGAAATCGAGCCGCGCATCGCCCCTAAGGGGCCTCGGAAAGGAAAAACGCCTGGGGTCTCCCCTTGCCGCCTGCCTTTCGACATTCGGTCCGCCCGGATAGGGCAGGCCCAGCAGCTTCGCGGTCTTGTCGAACGCCTCGCCCAGCGCGTCGTCGATGGTCGAGGCCCAGCGCTCGTAGTCGCCGACGCCGCGCACCAGCACGACCTGCGTGTGCCCACCGGAAACCAGCAGCAGCAGGTAGGGAAAATCGAGACCGTCGGTGAGCCGCGCGGTAAGCGCATGGCCTTCGAGGTGATTGACCGGGACGAGCGCCTTACCGGCCGCTGCCGCGACGGCCTTGGCCGTCATCAACCCCACGATCAATCCGCCGATCAATCCGGGTCCGGCCGTCGCCGCAATGCCGTCGACCGCGCCCAGGGGCACGCCTGCCTCGTCCAGCGCCGCCTCGATCACGCCGTCCAGTGTCTCGACATGCGCACGCGCCGCGATCTCCGGCACGACGCCGCCGAACGCCGCGTGATCCTCGATCTGGCTCAGAACCACGTTGGAGAGAATGCGGGGCGCGCCGTCGTCGCCAAGCTCGACCACTGAGGCGGCCGTCTCGTCGCAACTGGTTTCGATGCCGAGCATGCGGATCATTGCTGTGGTGGTCATTCCTCGATAGGAGTTGGCCGGCACTATCACGGACGAAGCGGCACATGCAAACGGATGTCTTGAAGATCGGAACGCGCGGCAGCGCCCTTGCGCTGGCGCAGGCGCACGAAACGCGCGCAAGGCTCATGGCGGCGCACGCCCTGCCCGAGGAAGCCTTCGAGATCGTCGTCATATCCACCAGCGGGGACCGCATTCAGGACCGGCCGCTTTCGGAGGCCGGCGGCAAGGGCCTTTTCACCAAGGAAATCGAGGAAGCGCTGCTCGACGGCCGCATCGACATCGCCGTCCATTCCTCCAAGGACATGCCGACCGCGCTGCCGGAAGGGCTGGAGTTGTCCGCCTTTCTCCAGCGCGAAGACGTGCGCGACGCTTTCATCGGCCGGGCCGCGGCAAAGCTCACAGACCTACCGGAACGCGCGGTGGTCGGCTCCTCCTCGCTGCGTCGTCAGGCGCTGATCCGCCGGCTGCGGCCGGACATCGACGTGGTCATCTTTCGCGGCAACGTGCAGACGCGGCTGCGCAAGCTGGATGAGGGGCAGGTGGCCGGCACGTTGCTGGCCAACGCCGGGCTGCGTCGGCTCGATCTGGCGAACATCATCACCGAGTTGCTGCCGGTCGAGACCTTCCCGCCCGCTCCCGGCCAGGGTGCGATCTGCATCGAAAGCCGGATCGGCGATTCAGCCACGACCGCCATGCTCACCCCGATCAACCACCTGCCGACGGCGCAGGCGCTGGCCTGCGAGCGCGCCTTCCTTGGGGCACTCGACGGCTCCTGCCGCACGCCGATCGCGGGTTACGCGCGCATTGACGGCGGGAACCTTTCCTTCAACGGCATGATCCTGACGCCCGACGGGCGCCAGGCGCACGAAGTCGATGCATCGGGACCGACCAGCGAGGCGGCGAGCCTCGGCGCGGATGCCGGCGAACGCGTCCGCGCCAAAGCAGGCGCGCGTTTCTTCGACGGCTGGTCGTGAAACGGCGCGTTCTCGTCACGCGGCCGGAACCCGGCGCGAGCGAGACGGCGGCGCGGCTCGAGGCGCTCGGTTTCGAGACCGTCGTCCTGCCTTTGACCCACATCGTTCCACTGGATGCAGGACCCGCGCCGGATCCGCACGCCGTCGATGCGGTTGCGGTGACCAGCGTCAACGCCCTGCGGCACGCGTCGCCGGCGATGATTGCGATCCTTTCGGGCAAACCGGTTTTCGCGGTTGGCGATGCAACCGCCGAAGCGGCCCTTCATTCTGGCTTTGCCGCTGCTTCATCCGCGTCCGGAACCGCAGTCGATCTCGCCGCGATGATTGCTGCGCGTATGCCCGCCGGCTCGCGCATCCTTCATCTCGCCGGCAGGGAGCGCACCGAAGGCTTTGCAGAAGCGCTGTATGACAGGGGCTTCGACGTGAGGATACTAGAGGTCTATAGCGCTGAAAAAGTAAGTTACACCACTGACTTTTTGATGGAGACTTTCGCCCCGGGACCTATATGGGGCACTCCGGTATTCTCGACGCGCGGGGCAATGCTTCTACGTGAGTTGCTCGACAACTCCTTACTGGCTTATGCTTTTGAAAAGACCCGCATTTTCTGCATTTCCAGGAAGGTGGCCGAGGTGCTGGCTCCGGTAGCCGGCGACCGTATCTGCGTGAGCGACGAGCCCACCGAAGACAGCATCATGGTGCTCCTTTCGTCGCAACGGTAGGCCCCGTCGCATTCCAACCCTTTTCAGTTTCTATCCAGCCCTTTAGATCAGAGGGAGCCGGCGGCATCGCCTGCCCGAACAGCGGCTGAAGGAAAGCAGGAATGGTCAAGACGCCCCGAACCCGCCACTCGAAGACCAGCAAGGAGCCGGTGACCATCGATCTCGCGCCCGGCGAAGTCTCGCGCGCCAAGGCGGAGGCCGAGAAGGCCGATCCGGTGAAGCAGTCCGAAACACCGCAGCACGCGAAGGCAGAAACCCCGAAGCCCGAAGATTCCAAGCCGGCGAACCAGAGCAGCGCAGCTTCCGGCGCGGATACGCACAGCACAAAGTCGCAACCCGAACCCGCAGCCGCAAGCAGTCAGCAGAAGCCGGGAGCGGCAGCGACCGGCAGCAGCCAGACCTTCGGCCGCAAGGACAGGGAGCCCGCAGCATCGTCAGCGCCACCGTCATCCGGACGCGGCGGCGCGCTCGCAGCCGGCGTCGCCGGTGGCGTCATTGCGCTGGTGCTTGCCGGGGGGCTTCAGCTTGCGGGTCTGCTTCCTGCGCCGGGCAACAGGGGGCAGGAAGCGACAGACTCCACCGCCGCAATCGACGCGCTGGAACAGGAAATTGCCACCTTGCGCGACCAAATCGGCGCGGCAGGTGGCGCCGATCCCGAACTTGGCGGTCGCGTATCCCAGGCCGAGGACCGCGTCGCGGCGATTGCCTCGCAGATCGAGAGCCTGACCGACGAAGTGGCGGGCATCGCGCGGGAGCCGGGCGGCGAGGCCGCTGCCCCCGTCGATCTCTCCCCGCTGGAAGAGAGGCTTGCCACACTTGAAGGCACCGTAAGCGCGCTTGGCGAAGCCGGTCCGTCGCAGGCCGTGGAGGAAAGGCTGACGGCGCTGGGTGACGAAATCGCCGCGGCGCGTGAAGCCCAGGCGGCGGCGGGCACGCGGCTCGATGCGGTGGAAAAGTCCATCGGAGATCTCAGTGGCCGCGTTGACGAAGCCGCCGAAACGCCGGCCACCGCGGTCATCATCGCCGCATCCGCACTCAAGGCCGCGATCGAACGCGGCGTGCCCTTCACGGCCGAGCTCGACACGCTCGCCGCGCTTGCCCCGGAGGCACCGCAGATCGGCGACCTGCGCGAACTGGCAGCCGACGGCGTGCCGACGCGCGCCCAGATCGCCGAGGAATCGGACGCGGCGGCGAACGCGATGATCGCAGCCACGCGCCCGGTCGATCCGCAGGCAGGCGTCATCGACCGGCTGATGGGCAGTGCGATGAGCCTCGTCCAGGTGCGCCCGGTGGGCATGGTGGAAGGCGAGGGCGTTCCCGCAGTCGTCGCCCGGCTCGACGCGGCGGTGCAGGCGGACGACTACGAACGCGCACTCGCCGAGTATGACGCCTTGCCGGAGCCATCCAAGACCGCCGGCGCGGCTTTCATCGAAAAGGTACGCGCGCGCCAGAACGCCGACCGGCTGATCGACGATGCGCTCGCCGCCGCGCTCGCGAAGTAAGGAAGGAAGTCCGATGCTGCGTATCCTTTTCTTCCTCGGCCTCGTCTTCCTGATGGGGCTTGGCTTTGCCTGGCTGGCCGACAGGCCGGGTGATCTCGTCATCACTTTCGGCGGCTACCAGTATCAGGTGACGCTGATGGTTGCCGCGGTCGTCGTCGCCGCGATCGTGCTTGCGGTGATGCTTTCGTGGTGGCTGCTCAAGAGCATCTGGTACAGCCCCTACACAGTGTCCCGCTATTTCCGCGTGCGCCGTCGCGATCGCGGCTACCAGGCGCTGTCGACCGGCATGATAGCTGCCGGCGCCGGCGACGCAGGCCTTGCGCGCCGCAAGAAGAAGGAGGCGATGAAGCTCATCAGCGCCGATCAGGAGCCGCTCATCCACCTGCTCGATGCGCAGGCCTCGCTGCTGGAAGGCGACCACGAGGCGGCGCGGCGCAAGTTCGAGGCGATGCTCGAAGACCCTGAGACGCGGCTTCTCGGTTTGCGGGGGCTCTATCTGGAGGCAGAGCGACTGGGCGATCGCACTGCCGCGCGCCACTATGCCGCCAAGGCGACAGAGGCGGCACCCCAGCTTGAATGGGCGTCGGAGTCGACGCTTGAGGAAAAGACCGAGGCCGGCGAATGGGACGAGGCACTGCGCCTCGTCAGCGCGCAGAAGTCGACAAGGCAGATCGAGCGCGATGCTGCGAACCGCCGCAAGGCCGTCCTCCTGACGGCTAAGGCGATGGCAACCCTCGATGCCGATCCCGCCGGCGCGAAGACCGCCGCGCTCGAGGCTAACCGCCTGGCGCCTGAGCTTGTGCCGGCAGCGACGACCGCCGCAAGGGCGTTGTTCCGCCTCGCCGATATCCGGAAGGGCTCCAGGATTCTGGAGACGGCGTGGAAAAAGGAACCGCATCCCGAGATTGCCGATGTCTATGTCCACGCCCGGCCGGGCGATTCGACCCATGACCGGCTGACGCGGGCCAAAAAACTGCAGTCGCTGCGTCAGAATCATGTCGAATCGGCCCTTGCCGTTGCCCGTGCGGCGCTCGATGCGGGCGAGTTCAAGCTGGCGCGGCGCGAGGCCGAGGCTGCTGCACGGCTCGATCCGCGAGAGGCGTCCTGGCTCCTTCTGGCCGATGTCGAGGAGGCGGAGACGGGCGACCACGGCAAGGTGCGGCAGTTGCTCGGTAAGGCTGTGCGCGCGCCGCGCGACCCGGCATGGGTAGCCGATGGCGTGGTCTCCGAACGATGGGCTCCGGTTTCGCCGGTGACCGGCCGGCTCGACGCCTTCGAGTGGAAGGTGCCGGCCGAACGTCTCGCGCAGCTTGTCGAATCGCTCCACGACGAACCGGAACCTCCGCGCCCCGCGCCCCGCGCGATAGCCCCTGTGCCGGCAGAGCCCGTCAGGGAGGCTCCGAAAACCGTCGACGACCAGGTCGAGGACGCAGTCGTCGAGCCGCCACCCGCGCCCGTCGCCGCGCCAGCGCCCGCCGTCACCAAATCCGGCGCCGAGGTCGTTGCTGAAAGCCAGCAGCCTGAGAAGCCGAAGGAAGAAACACCCAAGCCTGTTTCCACTGCCGCCAAACAGCCGGAAACCGCGCAGGCCGCCACGCCTGCCGCGGCCAAACCTGCGCCCGACAAGAAGACGGACACGGTCGTCGGTCCGGCTGTGGTTGCGCCAGCGCCGGTTCTGGATGCCGCGCCACCAGACGAAGAAGAGCACGACCAGAAGGCCATCCGCCTTCCGGATGATCCCGGTGTCGATCCGGATGATGCGGACCGAGTTGAGCCGCAGCGCTTCCGGTTGTTCTGACCGCCAAGTTCGCGCTAGGAAAGGGGCGTGACGGTGGGGCGCACCGCCCTCACCGCCGATCTGACACCGCGAGGATGCGATAGCCTATGCTCGAAAGACTGAAGTCGTTCTTCAGCGCACTGCCGGAAAAGCCGCGCGGCGGAGGCCTCAAGGCCGATGATCCGCGCGTGGCCGCCGCCGCCTTGATGTTTTTCGTCATCGATGCGGACGGCGTGCGGGACGAGACGGAACGGGCACGGCTACGCGAGGTGCTGGCCGCTTCCTATGCGCTATCCGGTAACGAGCTCGACGAGATCGTGAAAGCCGGCGACGAAGCCCACAACGAGGCGGTCGATCTATTCGCCTTTACCAGTGTGCTCAATCGAAGCCTCGACGAGACGGCGAAGATCGAGTTCATCGGCATCCTTTGGGAGATGGTTTACGCCGACGGCGAAATCCACGAACTGGAAGACAACATCGTCTGGCGCACCGCCGAGCTGATCGGCGTGTCGCAGCGCGACAGGGTGCTCATGCGCCAGCGCGTTCGTGACGAACAGGACGCCGACGCGGACGAAGGGGGCGAGTGACTGGTCATGCTGGCGCGCGACAAGGGCAAGATCCTGATCGTCCTGCACCAGGAACTGTCCAGCCCCGGCCGGGTCGGGCAGTTGCTGGTCGAATCCGGCTTCCACCTCGACATCAGGCGCCCGCCGCTCGGCGATCCGCTGCCTGACACGCTGGAAGATCATGCCGGCGCAGTGATCTTCGGCGGGCCGATGAGTGCCAACGACACCAGCGAGTTCGTACGCCGCGAAACCGACTGGCTGGCTGTGCCGCTGGCGGAGGACAAGCCCTTCCTCGGCATCTGCCTCGGCGCTCAGATGCTGGTCAACCACCTTGGCGGCTCGGTTGCCGGCCATGACGACGGCCTGGTCGAGATCGGCTGGTATCCGATCCGGCCGACCGAGGCCGGCAGCGGGCTGATCGACTGGCCGGAGATGGTCTACCAGTTCCACCGCGAGGGGTTCTCGCTGCCGTCCGGCGCAACCCTGCTGGCCGAAGCCGAGCACTACCCGAACCAGGCCTTCCGCTATGGCCGCAATGCCTGGGGCATCCAGTTCCATGCCGAGCTGACGCGGGTGATGATGCAGCGCTGGGTGGTGCGCGGCGCACACCGCTTCGTGCTGCCGGGTGCGCAGGTCGGTCGCGACCATCTCAACGGCCGCATGCTGTGGGACATCAGGCTGAAGCGCTGGCTGGAGGATTTCCTCGGGCTGGTGTTCGAGGGCCGGCAGCCGCAGCGCATGCCCGCCACCGCGCACGCTGTGGCGACGGACGTCACATCCGACCGTCGAGACGGCGAGCCTTCCTGAGTTCGGGGAACAGCCAGGCCCACAGCGCAGCAACGCCGATCGCCCCGATCCCGCCGAACACCACGGCCGGCACGGTGCCAACGAGCGCCGCCATCGATCCGGCGCGGAATTCGCCGAGTTCGTTTGAAGCACCGACGAAGACCATGTTGACGGCATTGACCCGGCCGCGCACCCGGTCCGGCGTCCAGAGCTGGATCAATGTCTCGCGGATATACACGCTGATCATGTCGGCCGCGCCCAGGAGCGCCAGCACGGTAATGGACACCCATGGGATCGTCGAGATTCCGAAGATGGCCGTGAACAGACCGAAGAGACCGACGAAAACGAACATGACGATGCCCGCGTGGTCGCGGATCGGATGTCCCGCCAGCCACACCGCCACGACGATGGCGCCGATGCCGGGCGCGGCACGTAGAAGACCCAGGCCCCACGGCCCAAGTTCCAGGATGTCGCGCGCATAGACCGGCAGCAGGGCAACCGCGCCGCCGAGGAGCACTGCGAACAGGTCCAGCGAAATCGCGCCCAGCACGATCTTCTCGCTGCGAATGTATCTGAAGCCCGCGAATATCGTGGCAAGCGACGGGCGCTCCGTTTCCGTATGCTGCTGCGGCTTCGGGATCGACAGGATCAGGACGCCGGCTGAAACCATCATCGCCGCGGCAACTCCGTAGGCGGCTTCCGGCGCGAGACCGTATAGCAGGCCGCCCGCGACCGGGCCGACGATCGTGGCAGTCTGCCAGGCTGACGAGTTCCACGCCACCGCGTTGGCGAAATCCTCGGGCGGCACGAGATTGGCGACCAGCGAGGCGGAAGCCGGACCAAAGAACGAGCGGGCAATGCCAAAGACCGCGAGAACGACGAAGACCTGCGATACCGAGGTCAGCCCGCGAAGGGTCAGCACCAGCAGCGCTGCCGCGCACAGCGCTTCCAGCAGGATCGCGAGCGACATGATGAGCCGTCGTCCGAAGCGATCGGCGGCCGCGCCAGTCACCAGTACCAGCAGCAGCGAGGGCGCAAACTGGATCAGGCCAACAAGGCCGAGATCGAACGGATTGCGCGACAGATCATAGACCTGCCATCCCACTGCGACGGAAACGACCTGCGTGGCGAAGGTGGTGAGAAACCGAGCCGCCCAGAATCGCAGATAGGAGGAATGGCGAAAGGCGGCGTAGCGGTCGTCTGATGCTGAAACGGAGGTCATCGGCGCGGAGAGCAGGGAAAGACGCTGTCCCTTAGCGCATCTTTATCGCCCGCGCGCGACTTTCTGCCCTCTGGACCAATGGAAGGTCAGGCACCCTTGCCGAAATCCCGGGTGGCTTCACGCCACCTGCCGTGCCAGCGCGCAGCGCGACCAGAGGCTTGAAAGTGCTGTTGCGAGCCGATCGATCTCAGCGTCGGTATGGAGCGGCGTCGGCGTGATGCGCAGCCGCTCGGTCTTCTTCGGCACCGTCGGATAGTTGATCGGCTGCACGTAAATGCCGTGCTCGTCGAGCAGAAGGTCGCTGATCCACTTGCACTTGGCAGCATCCCCCACCATCACCGGCACGATGTGGCTGGGGTTGGCAAGCACCGGAATGCCGATCGCGTCGAGTCGCGCCCGCACCTTCTTCACCGCCGCGCGCTGGCCCATCCGCTCGATGTCGCTGCGCTTGAGATGACGTACCGAGGCAAGCGCGCCGGCCGCCACATGCGGCGGCAGCGCGGTGGTGAAGATGAATCCGCTCGCGAACGAGCGGATGAAATCGCACAGTGCAGCCGAACCGGTGATGTAGCCGCCGACCACGCCGAACGCCTTGCCCAGCGTGCCCTCGATCAGCGTGATGCGGTCCATCAGCCCTTCGCGCTCGGCAATGCCGCCGCCGCGCGGGCCGTACATGCCGACCGCATGCACTTCGTCCAGATAAGTCATCGCTCCGTGCTTCTCGGCCACCGCCACGATGTCGGCGATCGGCGCAATGTCGCCGTCCATCGAATAGACGCTCTCGAATGCCACGATCTTCGGCCGCTCCGGGCCGTATTCGGAAAGCAGCCGGTCGAGATCCTCGACATCATTGTGCTTCCAGATGCGCTTTTCCGCCTTCGAGTGGCGCACGCCCTCGATCATCGAGGCGTGGTTGCCGGCATCGGAAAAGATCACGCAACCGGGTATGCTTGCGCCCAGTGTCGACAGGCTCGTCCAGTTGGACACGTAGCCCGACGTGAACAGAAGTGCTGCCTCCTTGCCATGCAGATCGGCCAGTTCGCGTTCCAGCAGGACATGATAATGATTGGTGCCCGAGATGTTGCGCGTGCCGCCGGCGCCCGCACCGCAGGCGTCCAGCGCCTCATGCATCGCGGCGATCACGTCCGGATGCTGGCCCATGCCGAGATAATCGTTGGAACACCATACCGACACCTCACCCACCGGCGCGCCGCCGCCCTTGCCGTCGAACCGTCTCGCAGAGGGAAACGACCCCGCCTTGCGCTCAAGCTCTGCAAACACGCGATAGCGGCCTTCCTCGCGCAGAAGGTCCAGCTTCGTGGCAAAAAAGGCTTCGAAGTTCATCGCCGATCCCTGTGATCCGGCCACTTTCGTTCCACGCAGCCTCCGGGTCAAGCTACAAGGGGTTGTGGCCGTGCGGCCGAGCGTCGCTGTCGTCATCGAACAGGATGCGTTCGGCCGCCCCGTCGAGGTCGTCATACTGGCCGGCCCGCAGCGCCCACAGGAAAGCGAGCAACGCCGATCCGCCCAGAAACAGCGCCACCGGCACGAGGTACAGGAGCATGCTCATCGTGCGGTCTCCGCATTGCGGAACAGGCCCGGCCGACCGGCGACGCGCGCCCCGGCCCTCGGGCTGACAAGCCGCATCGCATTGGCAATCACGATGATGGATGAGCTCGACATCGCAACGGCTGCGATCAGCGGCGTCGCATAACCCAGAACCGCGATCGGCACCGCAACGACATTGTATGCGATGGCCAGGAAGAGATTTTGCCGGATCAACGTGCCGGCACGGCGCGACACGTCGAGTGCCATGGGGATCGCCGAAAGGCTTTCCCGCAGGAAGACGAAATCGGCGGCGTTGCGCCCGACATCTGCCGCACTCGCCGGCGCGAAAGAGACATGGGCCGCGCCCAGCGCCGGCGCGTCGTTGAGGCCGTCGCCGACCATCAGTACCTTGCGCCCCTGTCGCACAAGTTCGTCGATACGCGCCACCTTGCCGGCCGGCAAGAGCCCCGCCGACATCTTCGTTAAACCGAGCTGGCTCGCGACGGCACGGCAGGCGGTTTCCGTGTCGCCGGACAGCATCTCGACAGGCCCCAGCCGCTCCTCGAGTACAGCGATCGTCTCGGCCGCGTCCCGCCTCAGCCGGTCCTCGAAGGCGAAACTGGCGACAGCGACACCATCGCGCGAAAGCACGGTGCCTTCCCCGGTTTCGCTCGCCCAGCCTGCCCGTCCGAGCCGCCATAGCCGGCCATCCGCCCGCCCTTCGATACCAAAACCCGGATGCTCGACGACATCGCTGAAGGCGACGACGCCGCGGTCATGCACGGCAATCGCCCGCGACAGCGGATGGCGCGAATGGGCGGCAAGCGACGCCGCCATGGCCAGAAAGCCGGGCTCGATCGCATTTGCATTCGTCAGCACCGGTTCGCCAAGGGTCAGCGTGCCGGTCTTGTCGAACACGGCCGTGTCTGCTTCGGCGAGCCGTTCCATCGCTCCGCCGTCGCGCACCATCACGCCCTGCTCGAAGAGCCGCCGTGCCGCCATCACCTGAACGATCGGCACGGCAAGCCCGAGCGCGCACGGGCAGGTGATGATGAGCACCGCGATCGCCACGGTGGTTGCTCTGTGCCAGTCGCCCGTAGCGATCATCCAGCCGATGAAGGTGGCAAGTGCGGCCAGATGCACGACGGGCGCATAGAGGCCCGAAACCCGATCCGCCAAGCGCCTGTAGCGCGCGCGACCGCCTTCGGCCGCTTCCATCATGCGCACCATCTCGGCAAGAAAGGAATCGGAAGCGCGTGCCGTGGCCTCCAGCGTCAGCGGCCCGGTGAGGTTGAGCATGCCGGCGCGCACGCTCTCGCCCGCCGACACCGCCTGCGGCGCGCTTTCGCCGGTCACCAGCGAGCAGTCGATATCCGAGCTGCCTTGCACGATCCGCGCATCGACGGGGATACGTTCGCCTGCCGCCACCAGCATCCGCATGCCCGGCTCGATCTCCTCCACCGAGAGGTAGCCGCGCGTACCGTCGGCTTGAAGCACAAGCGCCCCTCGCGGCGACAGCCGCGCCAGACCGATCACCGCCGTGCGCGCCCTGTTGCGCATGACATGGTCGAGCGTACGGCCGATCAGGAGGAAGAACAGCAGCGTCACCGCTGCATCGAAATAGGCATGATGGCCGCTATTGACGGTTTCATAGAGGCTGAGCGCGTAGGCGCATGTGATGCCGATGGCGATCGGCACGTCCATGTTCATCCGCCCGTACCGCAGCACGCTCCAGGCCGAGCGGTAATAGATGCGCCCGGCAAAGACGAGCGCAGGCAGCGCGATCAGCGCCGAGACCCAGTGAAAGAGGTCGCGCGTTGCGCCCTCCGCGCCGGACCATACGGACACCGAAAGCAGCATGATGTTTCCGGCCGCAAAGCCGGAGACCGCGACCGCGCGCAGCAGCTCGGAAAGCGTGTTGTCCTTTTCCTCCTTGCCGTCATCGAAGAGGTTTGGCGGATAGCCAACCCGCGCCAGCGCGTCGACGATCGGCGGCAAGGCCTCGCCGCGCCAGCGAATGCTGACGCGCTTTGTCGAAAGGTTCACCCGCGCGCCTTCGACCCCCGGCAGCGCGTCGAGCGCGTGTTCGATGGTACGGATGCAGGCCCCGCAATGGGCCGATGGCACCGACAGCTCCACCTGGCGAACACCATTGCCGAGGTCACGCGCGGCAAAGCGCAGCTCCTCCTCGGACGGCAGCGCCACCCGGCTCGCAACAACGTCTTCGGCCCCCGGTGCGCAGCAGCTCATCAGACTGCGCCGTCGCGTACGCTCAGGCGGCGGGTTTCGCGATAGGGATGCGCCAACCCCGCTTCGGCCTGCACCTCGACGATCCATGCCCCGTCCGCCAGCGCGACCGGCCCCTTGAGGCTGCCGTCGGGCTCCGCGGCCAGCGTTACGACGGTGTCTTCCACGTCGTTGACCGGCCGGCGAAAGGTGGCAGTGCCGCCCTGCATCGGCTTCATCCCGCCGTCAGTATCCGCGAGCGCGAAACGCACCGCGCCGTCCCTGACCGTCAGCGTGGCCGTCCAGCCGAGCGCAGCCTGAGCGCGGCCTTCCTGGGCCTTCCGATTGAACTCCTGGCTGGCGACGTAGGTGTTCTTCACCACCAGCCCCGTCCAGCTCGTGCTTGCGGTCACTGCCATGGTGACGTTCACGGCGATGATGACGCCGAAAAACGCAATCATGATTGCCAGCATATGGAAGCCTGTGAACCCGCTTTGGCTGCCGCTGTCGGTTGTCCTCATCGCATTCACTCCGGGCTCTCGAAACTCGTGGTGTAGTTGGCCGCCTCAAGCGTCGACCTGTCCTCCACCGTGAAACGCAGCGCCTGGACGCCGCCGGCACCCAGTTCGCGCGGCTGGCGCACATAGATCTTGAGCGATTTCGTACGGTCGGGTTCGAGCGTCACCGGAACCGAGACGCTGTCCGGCAGGTCGATGCCCACAACGTTCATGGTGGCACCCGGAAGGTCGTGCAGGCTGACAAGCACGGTTCGCACCTCTGGCACCTTGTTGAGCAGCTTGACCGTGTAGCCATTGCGGATCGACCCGTCCGACAGCACGACGAATTGCGGGTTGCGGTCGTGGAGAACATTCATCTCGAGCCTGTCGCGCGTGACGAGGCCATAGACCAGCATCAGCCCAACCAGCGCCCATCCGCCGAAATAGATGAAGGTGCGCGGCCTGAATATCTTGCGAAGGTGGAAATGCGCGACCGCCTCCGACAGCGCCCCGCCGGCATCGCGCACCTTGGCGGGCTCGATCGCATGCGCGCCGTTGCCGGTGGCTAGCGCCATATTGGCGTTGTAGTCTGCAAGCGTCGCGTAGGAGATCAGGCCACGCTCGCGACCGAGCTTGTCCATCACGCCGTCGCAGGCGTCGATGCAGAGCGCGCAGGTGATGCATTCCAGCTGCTGGCCGTCACGAATGTCGATACCCATAGGGCAGACGACCACGCAGGCGTTGCAGTCGACGCAATCGCCGGTGGTGATGCCCTGTGCCTGCGCGCGCTTGGCGTGGCGCGAGCGCGGCTCGCCGCGCCAGTCATTGTAGGTGACGGTCAGCGAATGCTCATCCAGCATCGCCGCCTGGATGCGTGGCCACGGGCACATATAGGTGCAGACCTGCTCGCGCATCAGACCGCCGAACGTGTATGTGGTCGCGGTGAGGATCGCGACGGTGATGTAGGCAACTGGCGCCGCCTGGGCCGTGAAAAGCTCGACGAAAAGCGTCGGCGCATCGGCGAAGTAGAATATCCATGCGCCGCCGGTCGCGACCGCGATCGCGATCCAGATCGCGTGCTTGGTCAGGCGCAGGCCCAGCTTGCGCGCGCTCCACGGAGCCTGGTCAAGCTTGATGCGCGCGTTGCGGTCGCCCTCGATCGCGCGCTCGACGACCAGGAAAAGGTCCACCCAAACGGTCTGTGGACACGTATAGCCGCACCATGCGCGCCCGACTGTCGAGGTGACGAGGAAAAGCCCCAGCCCCGCCATGACCAGCAGGCCGGCAACCAAAAAGAACTCCTGCGGCCAGATCTCGATGAAGAAGAAATAGAAGCGCCGGTTGGCGAGATCGACGAGCACCGCCTGGTCCGGCGCGTGCGGCCCCCGATCCCAGCGCAGCCACGGCGTCAGGTAGTAGATGCCGAGCGTGACCGCCATCACCAGCCACTTGAAGCGGCGATAGGAGCCGGACGCCCGCTTTGGGAAAATCTTGCGGCGCGCGGTATAGAGCGGCTGCCGCAGCCTGGCCGAGTTTACGGCTTCGGCTTCGTGCCGCTCGACCTCGATCGTGCCCGACATTCTATTCTCCAGGTGGCATCGCAGTTCATCAGATGCCGCGCCCACGCGGTTGGGGCCTTGATCCAGGTCAACGGCGAAGCGTTTGCCGCACCTGCGAAAAGGCTCGGGTCCGGCAAGGCCCCCCGCGACCTGCCGGACCCGCTCCCCACTCGGCGATGGCCAAGGTGGGGCCTACTGCCCACCGCCGAGTGAATGGACGTAGACGGTGAGTTCCTTGACCGTGGTTTCGCCCAGACGATCGATCCAGCCCGGCATGACACCGTGCCGCGGCGCACGGATCTGGGCGGCGATGTCGGCGCTTGTCGAACCGTAGAGCCAGATCGCATCGGTCAGGTCTGGCGCGCCCAGCGTGATGTCGCCCTTGCCGGCCTCGCCATGACAGGACGCGCAGTTGTTGGCGAAGAGCTCCGCGCCAGGACCGGAAAGGTCACCGCCCTCGCCAAGCGCCTTCACATGCGTTGCCAGCGCAGTCATCTCGTCACGGCCGAGCATGCCCCCGAAGGCCGGCATCTCCGAAAACCGCGTTTCGCCGTCGGCCTCGAAGCGAATGCCATGGGCGATGGTGACGCGAATTTCCTCCGGCGTGCCGCCCCACAGCCATTCGTCATCGTTGAGGTTCGGATAGCCGGCGGACCCGGCAGCCCCCGAACCGTGACACTGAACGCAGTTCACCTTGAAGGCCGCGGCACCCGCCGAGGTCGCGAACTGGCGAAGCGCTTCGTCGGCGATGATATCCTCGACCGGCGCGGCGGCAACGGCGGCCGCATAATCGGCGCGCGCGGCCACGGCGCCGTCGAGCTCGGTGCGCAGTTCGGCCCGGCTCGAATAGCCGAGCATGCCGTTCGTTGCCGACGAGATGAGCGGCCAGGCCGGATAGGCGATGGTGTAGGCAAGCGCCCACACGATGGTCGCGTAGAATGTCCACAGCCACCAGCGCGGCATCGGGTTGTCGAGTTCCCTGATCCCGTCCCATTCGTGGCCGGTGGTCGAGATGCCGGTGACGTCGTCGATCTTTTTGTCGCTCATCTCAATCGTCCTTGAGGGGAATACGGGCGGCGTGGTCGGCCTGCTTGCGGCTGCCCGGCCGAAAGGCGAAGACGACGACGCCGATGAAGAACAGTGTCATTGCGAGCAGGGCCCAGGAATCGGCGAACGAACGCATCGCGGTGTAGGTGTCCATAGCGCCCTCCCTCAGCGATAACCGGCGGCTTCGTCATAGGTCGAGAAGTCGACCAGCGTACCAAGCATCTGCAGATAGGCCACCAGCGCATCCATCTCGGTGAGCGCGGCGGGATTGCCGTCGAAGTCGCCGAGCTTGGCCTTCGGATAGCGCGCTTCCAGGTCGGACGTGGACGCATTGGGGTCGGCCTGTGCCTTCAGGTCGGCCTCGGCATTCTCGATCATCTCGTCGGTGTAAGGCACGCCCACGCGCCGGTTGGCGACGAGATGCGTGGAGAAATCCTCCACCTTGAGCCGCGTGTCCTTCAGGAAGGCGTAGCTGGGCATCACCGATTCCGGCACGACGGAACGCGGCTCGATCAGATGCTGCACATGCCACTCGTTCGAGTAGCGGTCGCCAACGCGGGCAAGGTCCGGCCCGGTGCGTTTGGACCCCCACTGGAAGGGATGGTCGTACATCGACTCCGCCGCCAGGCTGTAGTGGCCGTAGCGTTCGACCTCGTCGCGGAAGGGGCGGATCATCTGCGAATGGCAGACATAGCACCCCTCACGCACGTAGATGTTGCGACCCGCCAGCTCCAGCGGCGAGTAGGGCCGCATGCCTTCCACCTTCTCGATCGTGTTTTCGAGGTAGAAGAGCGGCGCAATCTCGACGATGCCGCCGATCGTCACGACGAAGAGCGAACCCGCCAGCAGCAGCGTGGCATTGCGTTCGAGTATCGCGTGCTTGTCCATCAAAGCCATGATGCGATTCCTTATTCGGCAGGCTGAAGTGCTGGCGCGGGTCTTGCGGCCCTGCCGCCGATGGGCTCCTCCTCACGCTGGTGACCAAGGATGGTCATCGCGATGTTGAAGGCCATCACCAGCGCGCCGGCGAGGTAGAGCGCGCCGCCCGCCGCCCGCATGACGTAGTAGGGGAACATGGCCTGCACGGTTTCGGCGAACGAGTAGACCAGGAAGCCCTGCCCGTCGTATTCGCGCCACATCAAACCCTGCATGATGCCGGACACCCACATCACGGCCGCGTAGATGACGATGCCGATCATCGCGAGCCAGAAGTGCCAGATCACCAGCCGTTCGGAGTAGAGCCGCGGCATGCCCCAGAGCTTGGGCACCATGTGATAGATCGCGGCGAACGAGATCAGCCCCACCCAGCCCAGCGCGCCGGAATGCACGTGGCCAATCGTCCAGTCCGTGTAGTGGCTGAGCGAATTGACGGCCTTGATCGACATCACCGGACCCTCGAAGGTCGACATGCCGTAGAAGGCGATGGCTGCGACCATCATGCGGATGATGGGATCGGTGCGGATCTTGTCCCAAGCGCCCGAAAGCGTCATCAGGCCATTGATCATGCCGCCCCAGGAGGGCATCCACAGCATGATCGAGAACACCATGCCCAGCGTCTGCGCCCAGTCGGGCAGCGCGGTGTAGTGCAGATGGTGCGGCCCGGCCCAGATATAGAGGAAAATCAGCGCCCAGAAGTGGATGATCGACAGCCGGTAGGAATAGACGGGCCGGTTCGCCTGCTTGGGCACGAAATAATACATCATGCCGAGGAAGCCCGCGGTGAGGAAGAAACCGACCGCGTTGTGGCCGTACCACCATTGCGTCAGCGCGTCCTGCACGCCGGCGAAGGCCGAGTAGGAGTGCGAGCCCAGGAGCGAGCTCGGCATCGCCAGGTTGTTCACCACATGCAGCATCGCGATCGTCACGATGAAGGCGAGGTAGAACCAGTTGGCGACGTAGATGTGCGGTTCCTTGCGCTTCAGGATCGTGCCGAGGAACACCACGAGATAGGCGACCCAGACGAGCGTCAGCCAGATGTCGACATACCATTCCGGCTCGGCATATTCGCGGCTCTGGGTGATGCCCAGCAAATAGCCGGTCGCCGCCATCACGATGAAGAGCTGGTAGCCCCAGAAAACGAACCAGACGAGGTTGCCGCCGAAGAGGCGGGCCTGTGAGGTGCGCTGCACGACATAAAACGACGTGGCGATCAGCGCGTTGCCGCCAAAGGCGAACACGACCGCCGAGGTGTGCAGCGGACGCATCCGGCCGAAATTGAACCACGGCTCGATGTTGAAGTCCGGAAAGGCAAGCTGCAGCGCCACCACGACACCGACAAGCAGCCCGACAATGCCCCAGAACATCGTGGCTATCGAACCGTAGCGGACCGGCTCGTCCATATAGGTAGACGGATCGGCCGGGGCGGCGGGCTCGAAGCTGGTGCGCCGCATCAGGATCACCGCGAAGGCGGCAAGCGTGAAGAACAGCACCCACATATGCTGCCTGAACGGCGCATCCACGCCGAAGGCGGCGCCCATCAGGGCTATAAAGGCGAACACCCCGATCCCTGGTATTGCAGCTCCGAATCTCATTCCTGGACCCCCGTCGGCGGCATGAACATGCGAACGCTGCTGCACCCATGGCGCGAGCGTCCGGCTGTCACCCATCGCCTGACGCGCCATCTGTCGCCTTGATCCAGGTCAAGGCGCGCGAGCGGTGGTGACGCGACATCTGGCGCCGAACGGAGGTCCGGGCCATGCAGACAGATACAGCGCCCCGCTACACCAGCTATCCCACAGCCCCGCACTTCCATGCAGGCGTGGACGCCGACGAGGTGAAGGGTTGGATCGCCGCACTGCCTTCGGGCGAAAGGCTGTCGCTTTACGTGCACATCCCGTTCTGTGATCGCCTCTGCTGGTTCTGCGCCTGCCACACCAAGCAGACACGTCGCTACGAGCCGGTGGCCGCCTTCCTCGAGGCGTTGCACAAGGAGATCGAGACCGTCGGGGCGCTGGTCGGCAACGATATCCGGGTCGCCGCGCTGCATTTCGGCGGCGGATCGCCGACGCTGCTGACACCCACCGACCTTGTTGCCTTGATGGCGGTTCTGCGGAAGAGTTTCGCTTTCGCAGGCGACGCATCGATCAGCGTCGAGATCGATCCCAACGACATGGACGAGCCGAGGCTCGATGCGCTTGCCGCGATCGGCCTGACCCGCGCCAGCCTTGGCATCCAGGATTTCGACGAACGCGTGCAGAAGGCGATCAACCGCGAACAAAGCTTCGAGGCGACGCGTGCGGTGGTCGACGGATTGCGCGATCGCGGCGTCGGCTCGGTCAATCTCGACATGCTCTACGGCCTGCCGCACCAGACACGCCAAAGCCTCGCCGCGACGGTCGACAAGGTGCTGTCGCTCCACCCCGACCGCATCGCGCTTTTCGGCTATGCGCATGTGCCGTGGTTCAAGAAGCACCAGACCATGATCGACGAGGCGGCGCTGCCCGACGCGGAAGAAAGGCTCGCGCAATATGAATTGGCGGCCCGCCTCATCGAGCAAGCAGGCTACGCACCCATCGGCCTCGACCACTTCGCGTTGCCGGAGGATTCCCTGGCCGCTGCCGCAGAGGCCGGATCGCTGCGCCGCAACTTTCAGGGCTATACCGACGACAACTGCGAGACGCTGATCGGGCTCGGTCCGTCCTCGGTCAGCCGCTTCCACCAGGGCTACGCGCAGAACGTGCCCGCCACAGCCGAATATGAACGGCGCGTGCGGGCAGGCTCGCTTGCGACCGCCAGAGGCATCGCCCTGTCGGAAGACGACCGCCTGCGCGCCTGGACGATCGAGCGACTGATGTGCGACTTCGGCTTCAGCGTACCGGAAGCCACCACGCGTTT
This sequence comes from Aquamicrobium sp., assembly GCA_019739225.1. Classification (GTDB taxonomy): domain Bacteria; phylum Pseudomonadota; class Alphaproteobacteria; order Rhizobiales; family Rhizobiaceae; genus Aerobium. Next base: position 372,586 of record JAHHDT010000006.1, on the reverse strand, counting down.
CGGCGCTGCCGCAAGGACCATCCTTGCCAAGGCGGCCGCGATGGCGCAGGAACCGGAACCGCTTTTGCTGCGCGACGGCGAAAGGTTCGTCATCCCTTCGGCCCGCCGCCCACTAGTCCGCCTTGCCGCCGCGCGCTTCGACCGCTATTTCGCCAGCGGCACGGCACGGCATTCCGCCGCCGTCTGAAGCGTCTTCATCTTGACTCGCTGTGGCCCCTCCTGTATCGGGACCGCAAATCCGGCGTGGAGTCTCTCCGCGCCGGTCGTTCTTTGCGCGAACATGGCGCTGTGGGACGCACTCCCGAAACCGACTGACAAAAAGACGGCCGGACCGCATTGCGGTCGCTGGAGGCCGGACGAACAGCGAAAGGCAGAATAATGTTCGCAGTCATCAAAACCGGCGGCAAGCAGTACCGCGTCGCCGCCGACGATGTGTTGAAGATCGAGAAAGTGGCCGGCGAAGTCGGCGAGATCGTAACGATCGGCTCCGTGCTGGCCTTCGGCGAAGGCGAGAACGTGACCATCGGCGCGCCCTTCGTGGATGGCGCTTCGGTTGCCGCCGAAGTCGTCGCGCAGGGCAAGGCTCCGACGGTCATCGCGTTCAAGAAGCGCCGCCGCCAGAACTCGCGCCGCACGCGCGGCCATCGCCAGTTGCTCACCACGGTGCGCATCTCGGAAATCCTGACCGACGGCGCGAAGCCCTCGAAGAAGGCTGCCGCCAAGAAGGAAGCACCGAAGGCGGAGGCCAAGAAGGACGAGGCTCCAAAAGCCGAAGCCGCCAAGACCGAGACCGCTGCCGCGGCACCCCTGTTCAAGGCGCCGAAGGGCAAGGGCGACGACCTGACCGAGATCAAGGGCATCGGCCCGGTGGCTGCCGGCCAGCTCAACGAGCAGGGCATCACCACCTTCAAGCAGGTGGCGGGTCTCTCCGACGAGGACATCGTCCGCATCGACGAGGCGATGCCTTTCAGCGCCGACCAGATCAAGGACTGGCGCGAGCAGGCCAAGGAACTGGCGAAGTAATTTCGCCTGATGATTGAAATTCTCCGCGAAAGCGGGCATTGAGAGATTGAGGCGCTCGTCAGGGCGCAAAGGAGCACTACGATGGCACACAAGAAAGCTGGCGGTTCTTCGCGCAACGGTCGCGACTCCGAGTCCAAGCGCCTTGGCGTCAAGAAGTTCGGCGGCGAATCGGTCGTGGCCGGCAACATCATCATTCGTCAACGCGGCACCAAGTGGCATCCGGGCGTGAACGTCGGCATGGGCAAGGACCATACCCTTTTCGCGCTCGAGCAAGGCGCCGTGTCGTTTGCGCGCAAAGCCAATGGCCGAACCTACGTGTCGGTAAACCCGATTACGGAAGCAGCGGAGTAAGCCGGATCCGCACCAAGACACCGGCGCCCCATCTCGGGACCGGTGTCCGGACAGTCCGGAAAAAGGAACAGGGGAGATGGGTCGCCATCTCCCCTTTTTCATTTTCATCTGGAGGACTGACCCATGGTTGCCGAGAAGGAAGACGTCGAGGACGAGAGTCTGCACATAGACTGCCCGGTCCTGGTGACGGAGCGTCTCGTGCTGCGCCCGCCGCACAAGGACGACGTGCCGGAGCTGGTCGAACTCGCCAACAACCGCAAGCTCGCCGAGATGCTGGGGCGCATGCCCCACCCCTATACCCAGAACCACGCCCATACCTTCCTGGAAGGCACCCGCAACGGGGCGATCGCCGGTTGCACCTATGCCGTCACCCTGGCCGACAACGGTGCGTTCCTGGGATGTGCGGGCCTGCATCCGCGCAGCCAGGGGCTTGAGCTTGGCTACTGGATCGGAGAGCCCTACTGGGGCCGTGGTTACGCGACCGAGGCTGCACATGCGCTGGTCGATCTCGCCTTCCGCGCCACGCTGATCGACCGTCTGCACGTCTCCTGCCGCGTGATCAACACGGCGTCGCGGCGCGTGATCCACAAATGCGGTTTCCAGTATTCCGGGCAGGGCATGCTGGAATCCGTCTATGCCGGGCGCGTGCCCACCGAGCGCTATGCGCTCGACCGCGCCACCTGGGTCAGCCTCCGGAGCTGGGGGCAGGTTTGAGGAAAGGTCCCGGCCGCCCACGCGGTCGGGACATACTTCCGCAACCGGTGTGCCAAACATTCCGCCGGGCGTGGAATTTCTTTTCTTCTGGCTGTAGACCTATGCCTGCTATCCCGCTGAAATTCGAACAAGGGAACAGGCCATCGTGGCAGTCAAATCCGCAAAAGTCCGCGCACACAGCGCCACGGCCGCGTCCTGCACCGTTACCAACGACCGCGACAAGGTGATTGAGGCGGTCTTCTCGCCCAAGGCCGACGGTTTCACGCCGCTGGAAATCCAGGCCGCGGCACTGGCCGCCTGCATCGCGGCCAGCATCCGAATCGCCGCCCGCGCCATGGACGTAGGGCAACTGGGCGAAATCGACGTCGAGGTCGAGGCGATCAAGGCCGAGGACGAGCCGAGCCGGCTCGGCCGCTTCGAGGCTTCCGTCTCCTTCTCCGACCCGCTCGATACCGACGTTCAGGATCGCCTGATCCACGCGGCCGAAGACATCTGCACCATCAGCAACACGCTCCGCGCCGGCGACACCGTCGTAGCCGGCCGCCGGGCATAGGCAGCACGCCATTACAGGAGAGTTCCCCATGCGTCGTCTCGTATTGTCCCTCGCGCTGGCGTTGTCGGTCGCGCCCGCCCATGCGTTCACCGTCGCCGACTGGCTGGCCCACGAAGCTCCGGCCGCCGAGCCGGAAATCGCCTATGACGGCGATCCGGTGACGATGAAATTCTCCTCGCCGAACCCCGCCGCATCGCTGGTGCCGGAAGTTTGGACCAAGGGCTTCAAGTGGCTGAACGAGGCGACCGACGGCAAGCTGACGATCGAGGAATATCACGGCGGAACCCTGCATGCCGCTGCGGACGGCTGGCGCGCCGTGCGCAACAGGGTCAGCGACTATGCGGCCTGCTACACCTCCTATGAAGGCAGCGGCTTCCCGCTGCACAAGGCGATCGAGATGCCCTTCGTGACGCCTTCCAACCCGGTTGCGGCCACCCGCATCATCCAGGAGCTGGCGCCGAAATATTTCGTGCCGGAATGGGAAGGCCGCGGCGTGCTCTACGGCTACACCGTGATCGCCGGCGTCTCCGACATCATGAGCAACAAGCCGATCCGCACGCCGGAAGACATGAAGGGCCTGCGCGTCATCGCCCAGGGCTTCCCGCCGGAAGCCGCCGAGGCGCTCGGCATCACCACGCTGAACATCCCCTTCCCGGAAATCTACACGGCTTTCCAGCAGGGCATCGCCGACGCGGTGATCTGGGTCGATCCGGGTTTCGTGCCGTTCAAGATCTACGAACTGGCGAAATATCACACCAGCCTCGGCCTCACCGCCCAGCATATCGACACCTGCATCAACCGTGACGCCTATGCAGAGCTGCCCGATGCGCTGAAGCCGGTCTTCGGCCAGTTCCAGCAGAATATCGCCCATGCCGTGAGCCAGCGCCTCGGCGTCGAGTTCCGCGAACAGGCACTCAAGACCTATGCCGACAACGGCGTCGAGCTGATCGAGCTTTCCGACGAGGAGAAGAAGACCTGGCAGGATGCTCTGCAGCCGGTTCTCGACACCTGGATCGAAGCGCGCGAGGCCGAGGGTCTGCCGGCCCGCGAACTGGTCGAGGACATCCGTCGCCTCGGTGCGGAATATGGTGACAAGAGCGCTGAGGAAATCTTCGAGATGACCGTCAACACGCCCGTCGAAGGGCTGCTGCCCGCGGCCCAGTAGATGCAGCGCATCGTCGACTTCCTGGAAGGCTGGGTCGCCTATCTGCTTCTGCCCGGGCTGGCCTTGCTGGTGGGAGCCGATGTGGTGCTGCGCTACGTGCTGAACCTGCCGTTGCGGTGGGGTAACGACGTCAAGGAGCTGTTGCTGCTGCTTGTCGTCGTCGGCGCCCTGCCGGGCGTCAGCCTCGCCGACCAGCACATCCGCGTCGGCCTGCTCGACCGGCTGTTTCGCAATCGGGCCGGCCGGCTCTGGGTTGCGCTGCGCCACCTTCTGACGGGGATGGTCGCCGTTGCCATTGCCTATGCGGTGTTGCTGATGGCGCTCGACATGTATCGCTATGGCGACCGTGCCGAGATGATCGCCATCAGCTTCTGGCCGTTCGCCGCCTTCGTCACGCTGGCAGCCGCCCTGTCGGCGCTGGCCGAGTTCGTCCGCGCGGTCCGCGCACTGAAAGAGAACCGCTGATGGACCCGTTGACGCTCGGCATCGTCGTGCTTGCCGCCATGCTCATCGTCGTCCTGTTGGGTCTGCCGGTCGGCTACGCCCTGCTCGGCGCCGGCACCATCGGCTACGCGTTACTTTCCGGCCCCTCCCAGGCCCTCACCCAGGTCGGCCTGGCACTGTGGGACAACGGTACCAACTTCCTGTTCATCGCCGTGCCGCTTTTCATCCTGATGGGACAGCTCATCTTCCACGCCGGTCTCGCCGAGGACATCTTCTCGCTGGCCCAGCGCGCCTTGCGGCGCCTGCCCGGCGGGCTCGGCGTCTCGACCGTGCTTGCCTCGGCGGGCTTCGGTGCCGTTACCGGCTCCAGCGTCGCCGCGGTGGCGACGATGGGCAACATCGCAGTGCCCCAGATGATCAAGCGCGGCTACAGCGACAAGCTTTCGACAGCAACGGTAGCCAGCGCCGCGACGCTCGCCATCATCATCCCGCCCAGCGTTCCGCTGGTCATCTACGGCGTCTGGAGCGAGACCTCGATCGGTTCGCTCTTCATCGCCGGCATCGTGCCTGGCCTTGTGCTTATGCTCGCCTTTGTCGCGACCGTGATGCTGCAGCGCCGCCAATACGCCGCCGCAACCCGGGCAGAACCCGGCGTCGCCGATCGACCTCTTTCGGCTCATGCCGTGGGGCTGGTTTCGGTGGTCGTCATCTTCGTGATCGTCATCGGCGGCATCTATGCAGGCGTTTTCACGCCCACCGAAGCCTCGGGTGTGGGCGTTCTGAGTGTCCTCGTCATCGCGCTTGTCAGCCGCCGCCTCGGCCTGACGATGATGCGCGATGCGCTGAAGGAAACGATCCGCACCTCGGCTGCGATCTTCCTGATCCTCACCGGCGGCATCATACTGTCGCGCTTTCTCGTCCAGACCAGACTGACGGATGCCGTGGTCGGCCTCGTCTCCGACCTGGACGCGTCGCCGCAGGTGATCCTTCTGGCGCTGGCGCTCGTCTACCTGCTGCTCGGCGCCATCATGGACACGTTCGGCATGCTGATCCTAACGCTGCCGCTCGTGCTGCCCATTACAATCGCACTCGGCTACGACCCGATCTGGACCGGCATCTATCTGACGATCCTGATGGAGATCGCCATGCTCACCCCGCCGATCGGGCTCAACGTCTTCGTGCTCGAGCGTGCCACCGGCGTGCCGGCAAGCCGCATCTTCGCCGGCGTCTGGCCGTTCGTGGCCGCCTCGCTCGCGGTCGTTGTCCTGCTGGTCTTCTTCCCGCAGCTCGCCACCTGGCTGCCGCAGACGATGCGCTAACCCAGCTCCACCCAAACCGGGCGATGGTCGGACCCGACCGCTTCCGTGTCGACGCGGCAGGAACGCACCTTCGACGCCAGCAGCGGATGCACGAAGCAGTAGTCGATGCGCTTGTGCATGCTGGTGTCAGCCGGGTCTTCGAGATTGACGCAGGTCGGCCGCTTGTCTCCGCCCTCGCAAAGCGCGGCATCGACGGCATAACGCGCCACCAGCGGCGTGCCGAATTCGTGGTCGGGCATGCCGGCAACGATATGATATTCGGGCGAGCCTTCGAGCATGTTGAAATCGCCCATCAGCACATAAGCCTCGGGCGTGGGCGGTTCGGGGAAGCCCATCTCCGAGATGCCGCTGATCGCGCCGCCTTCCAGCGTATAGGACAGCACGCGCTCCATCAGAAATCGAAGCTGCGCAGCACGCTCATCGGCGCCGCGATGGTCGAGATGCAGGGAATAGAACCGCACCGGGCCGAACGGCGTATCGATCATGGCCTCGAGCGCGCCGCGCTGGAGATTGACCTTGTCGTAGCTGCGGGTGCGCGGCAGCAGCAGGTTGCGCGACAACAGGATCGGCGTCTTGGACAAGATCATGTTGCCGAACTGGAGCCGCACGTCGACAGCCTTGCCATCCTTGACGTGGCTGGCGATCTCGGCCTCGAAATTGGGACCGTAGGCGGCAAAATAGTCCGGCAGCAGGCTGCGTATGTCGGCGACGAGGTCGCGCCCTTCGTTCATCGGGCTGTTACGCGTCACCTCCTGCAGGCAGATCACATCGGCGCCGCGCACGGCGTCAATGATGCGCTCCAGATCGAACCGGGCGTCCTGGCCGAAGCCGAACTGGATGTTGTAGCTGACGCATTTCATGCCGTTTCGACCCCCGGTTCTGGTTTTCGAGCGTGATTCCGCGCATTACATGCGCTAGTGGTCCGTTCCAGAACAGAAGAAGAAGCAGACTGTCAATCCGATGAAATTTCTCGATCAGGCGAAGGTCTATATCCGCTCCGGCGACGGCGGGGCCGGCTCGGTCTCATTCCGTCGCGAGAAGTTCATCGAGTTCGGCGGTCCGGACGGCGGCGACGGCGGGCGTGGCGGCGATGTCTGGGCCGAGGCCGTAGACGGCCTCAATACGCTGATCGACTATCGCTACCAGCAGCATTTCAAGGCCAAGACCGGCACCCACGGCATGGGCCGCAACCGCACCGGCGCCAAGGGCACGGATGTGACGTTGAAGGTGCCCGCTGGCACCCAGGTCTTCGAGGAGGACAACGAGACGCTGATCTGCGACCTGACCGAGGTCGGCCAGCGTTTCCTGCTCGCCAAGGGCGGCAATGGCGGCTTCGGCAACCAGCATTTCAAGACCTCGACCAATCAGGCCCCGCGGCGGGCCAATCCCGGCCTGCCCGGCGAGGAGCGCGCGATCTGGCTGCGCCTCAAGCTGATCGCGGACGCCGGGCTGGTCGGCCTGCCCAACGCTGGCAAGTCGACCTTCCTGGCGACCGTCACGGCGGCCAAGCCGAAGATCGCCGACTACCCCTTCACCACGCTGCATCCAGGCCTCGGCGTTGCGCGGGTGGACGCGCGCGAATTCGTCATTGCCGACATTCCAGGCCTCATCGAAGGCGCGCACGAGGGCATCGGCATCGGCGACCGCTTCCTTGGCCATGTGGAGCGCACGCGCGTTCTCCTTCATCTGGTCTCGGCGCAGGAAGAGCACCCAGGCAAGGTCTACAAGACCGTGCGTGCGGAGCTCGAGGCCTACGGCCATGGCCTTGCGGAGAAGCCGGAGATCGTCGCGCTCAGCCAGGTCGACACGCTGGACCCTGACGCGCGCAAGAAGAAGGTCGCTGCCTTGAAACGCGCCTGCGGGCACGCGCCGATCCTGCTCTCCGCCGTCACCCGCGAAGGCGTGGAAGACACTCTGCGCGCGCTCATCGCCGTCGTCGAGGACGCCCGCTCAGAAGAAGCGCCCGCCGAAGACACACGCTGGGTCAAGTAACGATGCGCCCGCTCAAGGATTATCGCCGCATCACCGTCAAGATCGGATCGGCGCTGCTCGTCGACCGCGCGAAGGGATTGAAGCGCGATTGGCTCGCCTCGCTTGCCGACGACATCGGCGCGCTGACCGCCAAGGGAGCGGAGGTGCTGGTCGTATCGTCCGGCGCGATCGCACTGGGGCGCACCGTGCTGGGCTTGCAGTCGCGCACCTTGCGGCTGGAGGAAAGCCAGGCGGCGGCGGCCGTCGGCCAGATCGAGCTCGCAGGCGCCTGGGCGGAAGCACTCGCCCGCAGGAACCTGAAATCCGGCCAGGTCCTTGTCACGCTCGGCGACACCGAGGAGCGACGGCGCTACCTCAATGCGCGCGCCACCATCTCCACGCTGCTGAAACTGGGCGCAGTGCCCGTCATCAACGAAAACGACACGGTGGCGACCAGCGAGATCCGCTACGGCGACAACGATCGCCTCGCCGCCCGCGTTGCGACCATGATGGGCGCGGACCTGCTCGTGCTCCTGTCCGACATCGACGGGCTCTACACCGCTCCGCCCGCGCTCGACCCGTCAGCGCGCTTCATCCCGCGCGTCGAGCGCATCACGCCGGAGATCGAGGCGATGGCCGGTGCCGCTGCGTCGGAATTCTCGCGCGGCGGCATGCGCACCAAGCTCGACGCCGGCAAGATCGCGACCATTGCCGGTACGACGATGGTGATTACCGCCGGCGACCGGCTCAATCCGCTGGCGGCGATCGACGCCGGCGAGCGCGCGACATGGTTCGATGCCGCATCCGTGCCGGTGCGCGGCTACAAGACGTGGATTGCCGGCAATCTCGAGCCGGCCGGACGCATTACCGTCGATGCCGGCGCCGTCAGGGCGCTGAAATCCGGCAAATCGCTTCTGCCGGCGGGTGTCACGCTCGTTTCCGGCAGCTTTGCACGCGGCGACACCGTGGCGATCCTCGACCCCGGCGGGCACGAGATCGCGCGTGGCCTTGTTGCCTACGATGCACCGGATGCCGTAAGGATCGCGGGCCTGAAGACGGCCGAGATAGAGGCGGTGCTGGGTTACGAGGCCCGTTCCGCCATGGTGCATCGCGACGACATGGTCATGGCGCGGGCATCCGAAGTGGAGGTTGACCATGCTGAACGTGCCTGAGGCAAAGAGCGAGGACGTCACCGCCCTGATGGCGGAGATCGGGCGCAGGGCCCGCGCGGCCTCCCGACCGCTTGCGCTGGCGACCGCCGAGCGCAAGCATGCCGCACTCGTCGCCATGGTCGAGGCGATCCGGCACGGCGAGGATGCCATCCTGCAAGCCAACGCCATCGACCTCGCCAATGGTGAGGAAGCTGGGCTTTCGCCTGCGATGATTGACCGACTGAAATTGACGCCCGACCGCATCCACGCCCTTTCGGATGGCATCCGCACCATTGCCGAGCTGCGCGATCCGGTTGGCGACGTGATCGCCGAATGGGACCGGCCCAACGGCCTCCACATCGAACGCGTCAGAACGCCGCTCGGCGTCATCGGCGTCATCTACGAGAGCCGGCCCAACGTGACGGCCGATGCCGGCGCGCTGTGCCTCATGGCCGGCAATGCCGTCATCCTGCGCGGCGGCTCGGACTCGATCAATTCGTCCTCCGCGATCCACGCATGCCTGGTCCAGGGCCTCAAGGGCGCGGGCCTTCCAGAGGATGCCATCCAGCTCGTGCCCACCACCGACCGCGCAGCCGTCGGCGAGATGCTCAAGGGATTGGGCGGCAATGTCGACGTGATCGTGCCGCGCGGCGGCCGCAGCCTCGTGGAGCGCGTGCAGAACGAGGCCCGCGTGCCTGTCTTCGCGCATCTCGAAGGCATCTGCCACCTCTATATCGACCGCTCGGCCAAGCTCGACATGGCCGTGCCGCTCGCAGTCAACGCCAAGACGCGGCGCACCGGCATCTGCGGTGCCGCCGAGACGTTGCTGGTCGACCGCACCGTCGCCCAGACGCACCTTGTGCCGATCCTGCAGGCGCTGGCCAATGCCGGCTGCGAGATCCGGGCGACGGATGAGGTCCGCGCGGCATTTCCCGCAGCCGTGCCCGCGGCCGAAGCGGACTGGTCGACCGAATATCTCGATGCGATCATTTCGGTGAAGCTGGTCGACGGTGTCACCGGTGCCATCGACCATATCGAGACATACTCGTCGCACCACACCGAGGCGATCGTCGCCGAGGACCCCGCCACCGTCGAGCGTTTCTTCAACGAGATCGATTCGGCGATCCTGCTGCACAATGCTTCTACCCAGTTCGCCGATGGCGGCGAATTCGGCATGGGCGCGGAGATCGGCATCGCCACCGGACGGATGCACGCGCGCGGCCCCGTCGGCGTCGAGCAGCTCACCTCTTTCAAATACCGCGTGCGCGGCAACGGTCAGGTCAGGCCGTGATGGCCAGAACGCTCCATTTACTGAGCTGAGGTTTGGTGCCCTACGTTGCCCCCCTCTGTCCTGCCGGACATCTCCCCCACAAGGGGGGAGATTTTCCGTCACGCCAGTTTTCGCCAATCGTTCAAGTTGCAGAACGAGCGGTGAGCGTACTGAAGGTCGATCTCCCCCCTTGTGGGGGAGATGTCCGGCAGGACAGAGGGGGGCGCGAAGGAACGCACCCCGCTCGGGGTATGGCCTAGCGGATGGAAGGACCTCTCGTCCCTCTCCGCCATCTGCGCATGCCTCATGTCGAGAAGCGCATGCAGGTGGGGCTGTTCGGTGGGTCGTTCAATCCGCCGCATGCCGGCCATTCGCTCGTGGCCGAGATTGCGCTGCGAAGCCTGCGCCTCGATCAGCTCTGGTGGATGGTGACACCCGGCAACCCGCTGAAGGCGGGCCGCGAGATCGCGCCGCTCGCCGAGCGCATTGCGCTGTCGGAGGCGATCGCCACCGACCCGCGCATCAAGGTCACCGCGTTCGAGGCCGCCTATAGCGTTCGCTATACTGCCGACACGCTGGCGCTGGTGGCCGCGCGCAATCCGGGCGTCGACTTCGTCTGGGTCATGGGAGCCGACAACCTCGCCGATTTCCACCGCTGGCAGCGCTGGCGCGAAATCGCACTGACGATGCCGATCGCGGTGATCGACCGCCCCGGTTCGACGCTGTCCTTCATGTCGTCGGTGATGGCCAAGACCTTCGACCATGCGCGCGTACCGGAGCGGCAGGCCGGAACGCTGGCGCGCATGCGCCCGCCCGCCTGGACGTTCATCCACGGCCCGCGCTCCCTGCTGTCTTCGACTGCGATCCGCGCCGCCCGCAAGGGTTGATCCAACACCGGCGAAGTCTCGGACCACGCTTTTTGTGTCGCATTTGCCGCTGCGTACCGCCTGCCTGCGGGTGCAGGTTTCGCCGCATGGCCGATGCCGTTGCAGCCAGCACTGAAGACGCCCGCTCCGCGACGCTCGTCGCGGTGGCCGGGGTCATTGTGTCCATGGCCTGCGCTGCCGTCGGCAACGGGCTTATGTTCGCCTACATCCCGGTTCGCCTCGGCGTATCCGGCTTCGACCCCACCTGGGCCGGCCTCATCCTGACCGGCCTTTCGGCCGGCGGTATCGCCGGCTGCCTGCTGACCGGCCTGCTGGTGCGCCGCGTCGGCCATGCCCGCGCCTTCATGATCTTCTCGGCGCTGATCGTGCTTTCCAACGCTTCGATCGGGGCCGGCGTCCATCCTGTCCTCTGGATCGCGGCGCGTGCACTCTACGGCTTCGCGATCTGCGGCATGTTCATCGTCGGTCAGAGCTGGCTGAACGACGCGGTCGATAACCGCGTGCGTGGCCGTGTGATGGCGATCTTCTACGTCAGCTACATCGTCGGTCTCGGCGTCGGCTCGTGGCTCATGGGACTGCTGGACATTTCCGGCGCCTCGATCCCGCTGATCGGCATCGCCTTCACCGCGTTGTCGATCCTGCCGGTCGGCCTGACACGGTTGCCCCCGCCACCACCACCCGAGCGCGCTTCCGTCGCCTTCGCACGCGCCTGGGCGATCTCGCCTGTAGGCGTTGCCGGCATGCTCGCCGTCGGCGGCCTGTCGATGATGATCGCCGGTTTCGCGCCGATTCATGCCACCGCCAGTGGGTTCACCCAGAGCCAGGTCGCAACGCTGATGTTTGCCATGCCGCTCGGCACGCTGATATTCCAGCTTCCCTTCGGCTGGGTGTCCGACCGCATCGACCGGCGCTATGTGCTGGTCGCGGCCTCGCTGCTGGTTGTCGTGGCCGGCATCGCGGCCGGCATTTTCGACGGCAGCGCGCTGCCGCTGATGATCGTCATCTACATGGTCTGGAGCGGGGCGTCGGAATCGATTTACTCGCTCTCATCCGCGCACGCCAACGACCGCGCCACCAAGGACGATCTCGTCGCGCTCTCCAGCACCATGCTGTTTGCCTGGTCGGTGTCCGGCTTCATCGTTCCCGCGCTTGGAACGGCCCTGACAGCCGTCTTCGGCACCGCCGCCTTCATGGCCATCGCCATCGTCATAGGTGCTGCCTTCAGCGTCTTCGTCGTCGTCCGTATCGTCAGGAACCCGGCGGTACCGGCCGACGAGACCGGAAATTTCGCACCGATGACAGCACAGGTTCCGCTGCCCGTCGAACTGGGTTTCGACACCGAAGGGCCGGTCACAGCGGATACCGAAGCCCTGAATCGCCCCATGTCTTGAAACTGTTGTTCGACTCTGCCTATCTATGGGGTGTCGGATGCAAGAATGCATGCGGCGAGCTTGTTCTTGTCGGAAAGGAAAGACACTGAGAACAGCACTGCGGAAGAAGGCGGAAATCCAGCCTTCGCCGGCCGGGATCAACGGCAATGCCGATGTTTCCCGCGCCCTCGAAACGGTCCTTGCCAGTCTGGACGACTCAAAGGCCGAAAACATCATCTCAATCGACATACAGGGCAAGTCCAGCCTCGGCGACTATATGGTCGTCGCGTCGGGACGATCCAACCGCCACGTTTCGGCGGTGGCCGATCACCTGATCAAGGCGCTGAAGGATGCCGGTCTCGGCCTCCCCCGCGTCGAAGGGCTTGGCAATGCCGATTGGGTCCTGATCGATTCGGGCGACGTTATCGTCCACGTCTTCCGTCCGGAGGTCCGGGAATTCTACAACATCGAAAAGATGTGGCAGGCTCCCGACCTGGAGGACGAGACGCTCCACTAGCCGTCCCCGTCCGCTGAGGGCGGGGCCTGCGGGAAGGCAGGCATGCGTATAGGCGTTCACGCCGTGGGTCGAATGAAGGCCGGCCCCGAGAGGGAGTTGGTTGACCGTTATTTCGGGCGTTTCGCCAAGGCAGGTCCGGCGATCGGGCTGGAATTTTCAGGCGTCTCGGAAATCGCCGAGAGCCGCGCAAGAAGTGTGGACGAGCGGCGGCGGGAAGAAGCTGCCTCGCTCGAGGCCTATCGTGGCGACGCGGCCCTGTTTCTGCTCGACGAACGGGGAAAGAACCCGGCCTCGGAGGATCTGGCGCAACGCATCGCTCGGATGCGCGATGACGGCAGGCGACAGGCGGTTTTTGCCATCGGCGGACCCGACGGGCACGATGGCGCCTCGCGTGCGGCTGCCGACATGGTCATCTCGTTCGGTGCGCAGACCTGGCCGCATCAGCTTGTCCGTGTCATGCTGGCCGAACAGCTCTATCGCGTGGCGACGATCCTGGCAGGCCATCCCTACCACCGAAGCTGAACGATGACGATGGATCACCATCCGCCACCACATGGTTGATGGTTCGTTAACGAAGCCCCGCTAGCCTCCGAGCTTTGATCGACATGCGAGACATGACGGGCAGGACCACACAGCTTCTCCTTGCAACCACGCTGACGCTCGGCCTCGTAGCGGCGGGAGCGGCGTGCGCGCAGGATTCGGCCGAGCTGGAAACCCGTCGTGCGGCAAGCGTTCTGGAGCACGAGCGCATATCGCAGGCGCTGACCCTGTCCGAGGAACGCGCCGCCGAGATTGCTGCCGAGATCGCCTCGATACGCAAGGACAATGCGTCATTGTCGGCCGCGCTCGTGCAGGCGGCAAAAACCGAGCGAAAGCTCAGCCAGGACGTCGCCGACATCGCCGCGCGCCTCGAGGCGCTCCGTCTTCAGGAGGATGGATTGCGAGCCTCGCTCGCCGAGCGGCGCGGCGTTCTGGCCGAAGTTCTCGGCGCTCTGCAGCGCATGGGGCTCAACCCACCACCGGCGATCCTTGTACGTCCCGAAGACGCGCTTGCCTCGGTGCGCAGTTCCATCCTGCTGGCGGCCGTGGTGCCGGAACTGCGCGGCGAGACGGAGGTGCTGATCGGCGACCTCAAGGAACTTTCGCGCATTGTCGCCACCATCGAAAGCGAACAAGCTCGCCTGCTGGCGACCATCGAGGAGCAGACTTCCGAGCAGCGCCGGCTATCACTTCTTCTTGAGGAGAAGCAGCGGCTCCAGGCAACATCGGAGGAAATGCTCGCCACCGAGAGGGAACGCGCCGAAGAGCTGGCGGGCCAGGCAAGTTCGTTGCGTGAACTGATCGACGCCCTGGAAGGCGAGATCGAGATCGCCGCCCGCCAGGCCGCGGAAGAGGAGCGCATGGCCTCCCTGGGCCAGGAATCGACCGATTCGCCGCGCGGAACGGGTGCGCGTCAGGCCTTCGAGGCAGGTACGGAGCCGTTTTCGCAGATGCAGGGGCGCGTCGTTCTCCCGGTCGCCGGTCGCGTGGCCCGACGGTTCGGCGAAAGTGACGACAGCGGCGGAACCTTGCAGGGCGACATGGTTGCGACACATTCAGCCGCAATCGTGACCGCACCGGTAAACGGTTCGGTACTCTATGCTGGTCCGTTTCGCTCCTACGGGCAACTCTTGATCCTCAATGCAGGTGACGGCTATCATATCGTTCTGGCAGGCATGGGCAGAATTAGCGTTTCACCGGGCCAGTCCGTCCTCGCCGGCGAGCCGGTAGGTCTCATGGGCGAGACGAGAGTGGTGAGCGCAGTTGCTTTCGCCGAGGCAAGCGCCGGTCCGGAACTCTACGTAGAGTTTCGCAAGGAAGGAAAACCCGTCGATCCGGCCCCATGGTGGGCGGAGCGCGATTCTGGAAGGACAGGAAATGATACGTAAGTTGTCGCTTCTGCTTGCCGGCGCACTGATGGGCGCGTCCGCCATGAGCGTAGTCTATGGCGCCGGCGGAACGACGGCGAATGCGGCCGGGTCTGAGACCTACCGGCAGTTGGCGATCTTCGGCGACATCTTCGAGCGCGTGCGGGCGCAATACGTCACGCCGCCGGAAGAAAAGAAGCTGGTCGAAAGCGCCATCAACGGCATGCTGACCTCGCTGGATCCGCATTCCTCCTATCTCAACCCCGATGCGGCGCAGGACATGCGCGTGCAGACGCGCGGAGAGTTTGGCGGGCTCGGCATCGAAGTCACGATGGAAAGCGAGCTGGTCAAGGTCATCGCGCCAATCGAGGGCACACCGGCCGAGCGCGCGGGCGTTCTGGCGGGCGATCTCATCTCCGAGATCGATGGCACGGAAGTTCGCGGCATGTCGCTCAGCGACGCCGTCGACAAGATGCGTGGCGCCGTCGACACCGCCATCGAGCTGACGATCCTGCGCGAGGGCGCGACGGAGCCGATCAAGGTCAGCATCGTGCGCGACATCATCAAGGTGCGTGCGGTACGCCACCGCGTCGAGGAGAATGTCGGCTACCTGAAGATCAATTCGTTCACGGAAAAGACACTGGACGATCTGCAGGCCGCGATCGAAGACATCAAGAGCCAGGTTCCCGCCGACGAACTGCGCGGCTACGTGCTCGACCTTCGCCTCAACCCGGGCGGTCTGCTCGACCAGGCCGTCAGCGTGACCGATACCTTCCTGGATCGTGGCGAGATCGTCTCGACACGCGGCCGCGATCCCAAGAACATTACGCGCTTCGATTCGCGCCCCGGTGACGAGATCGACGGCAAGCCGCTGGTGATTCTCATCAATGGCGGCTCGGCCAGTGCGTCGGAAATCGTGGCCGGCGCGCTGCAGGATCACCGGCGCGCAACCGTTCTGGGAACGCAGTCCTTCGGCAAGGGATCGGTGCAGACCATCATTCCGCTGGCGGAAAACGGCGCACTGCGGCTGACGACGGCGCTCTATTACACGCCGGCCGGAACCTCGATCCAGGGCAAGGGCATCACGCCGGACATCAAGGTCGAGCAGCCGCTGCCTGAAGAGCTGCAGGGGCGCGACGTCTCGCGCGGCGAGTCCGACCTCAGGGGCCACATCAAGGGCAGTGAAGAGGACGAAACCGGATCCGGCTCGGTCGCCTATGTACCGCCGGATCCCAAGGACGACCTGCAGCTCGGCTTCGCGCTGGATCTGCTGCGCGGCGTCAAGACCGATCCTGCCTTCCCGCCGGACCCCGATCAGGCGGTGTTGAACCAGTAGCGTATTCCGGTACCGGCATCCCGCCGGTTCTGGCAAGTTATCCGCGTCGGCGTTCCATTTCGAACGCCGGCGCGGTTTTACGAATCGCCCCGCGCAAGGACGTTCGCTGCTCGTGAGCAAGGCCTCTCCCGAAAAGGAAATCGACAAGCCGCTCGGTCTGGATGCCGGCAGGCGCGATGCAGGCTGGACGACGTCCCCCCGCTCCCGGGCCAGTCGGATTGCCCTCGCCCTGGCCGGTCTTTGCCTTCTTGGCGCCGCGGGTTTCATCGCCTTCAGCGACGATCCCTTCCGCACGCCGCAGCAGGTGGTCGTGTCGACACCAGACCCGATGCCGGAAGCCGAACAGGCGGCAGCGGACGATGGCGCTGCCGGGTATCCGGACCGGTCGGAGGCGACTGGCCCTTCGATCATCAACGTGAGACCGCCCGCAGGCGACGAAGGCGGCAACGTCGTGATCATCCGTGACCCCTCTTCGCTCGGCCAGAACCCGCGCACCGCGCATCTGCCGGACCGGGCACTGATCGAGGACACCGAGCTCGGCCCGCTGCCGGTAAGGGCAGCCGACGGCCGCAGGGCGTTCGACGTCTATGCGCGCCCGTGGTCTGGAACGCGCGGCGCGCGCGTCGCGATCGTCATCGGAGGTCTTGGCGTCTCCCAGACCGGCACCCAGGAGGCGATCGACAAGCTGCCGCCCGAGGTGACGCTTGCCTTCGCCAGCGGTGGCAACAGCCTCGACCGCTGGATGCAGGCCGCGCGCCGCGAAGGCCACGAGATCGTCATGCAGGTCCCGCTGGAGCCATTCGATTACCCGTCGGTGGATCCGGGCCGCAACACGCTCACGGTGGACGCCGACCCGGTCGAAAACCGAGACCGCTTGCACTGGGCGCTGTCGCGCATCACCAACTATACCGGCGTGATGAACTATATGGGCGGTCGCTTCGTGACCAGCGAGGCGGCGATGAACCCGCTGTTCGGCGAGCTTGCAAAGCGCGGCCTGATGTATCTCGACGACGGTTCCTCGGTGCGCAGCATCGCCCCCGACACGGCGCGCCGGCAGGGCGTGCCATTTGCCGCCGTGGACATCGCGATCGATGCCGAAAGGGACCGGGGTGCGATCCTGGGCAAGCTGGACGAAGCCGAGCGCACCGCGCGCGCCAAGGGCTTTGCGGTGGCGACCGGCTCGGCCTTCGCGGTGACAGTGGATGCCGTCGCCACATGGGTCGAGGAAGCGAAACGGCGGGGTATCGAGATCGTGCCGGTCTCGGCAATCGCGGACGATCCTGAAAGAGGCTGATGTTGATGGCGAAGAACAAGACAGTCGATCCCGAGAGCCTGCCCTACCGGCCATGCGTCGGCATCATGGCGCTGAACCACCAGGGCCTCGTGTGGGCGGGGCGGCGCATTGCCCTGAGCGACAGCGAGATGGCGGGTACGGACCGGCTTTGGCAGATGCCGCAAGGCGGCATCGACAAGGGCGAGGAGCCGCTGCCGGCGGCCATGCGCGAGCTCTACGAGGAGACCGGCATGCGCAGCGTCACGCTCCTGGCAGAGGCGCCCGAGTGGATCAACTACGACCTGCCGCGCGATCTCGTGGGCATCGCGCTGAAGGGCAAATATCGCGGCCAGACGCAGAAGTGGTTCGCCTTCCGCTTCGACGGCGACGAGAGCGAGATCGCCATCAACCCGCCTCCCGGCGGGCACGAGGCCGAGTTCGACGCATGGGCCTGGAAGCCGATGGCCGAGCTGCCCGAGCTCATCGTTCCCTTCAAGCGCAAAGTCTACGACGAGGTCGTCGCCGCCTTCCGGCATTTCGCGGCATAGTTCGTCAGCCGCCGATCGCTGCTACTCGGCGGCGCTGTGTGCGGCGATTTCGTCGATCATCCGTGGCCAGTCCAGCGGATGGAGCTCGTGGCCACCACCGTCGATAGCGACGAAGCGCGACAGCGGCGCGATCCTTGCGATCTCGCGCCCGTGCTCGACAGGAAACAGCGGATCGGACGTTCCGTGCATCACGAGAAGCGGCACCCGCATCCTTGCGAGACTGCCCGACCAGTCGCGCGTGGTTTCGACCATGAAGTGGTTGGTCGTGCTGAGAAAATTGCGGGCGCGAGCGGCATCCCGCTCGATGAAACTGCGCGCGGCGTCGCCGTCATAGGGATGCCGCGTGCCGGCGATCATGCGCGTATCCTTGACGACATAGTCAATCACCTGGGAAAGGTCGGTCCAGTCGACCTTCTCGCCGTCCGCGCCGTGCTGTTTATATGCTTCGCTCATGCCCGGCAGCCGGTCCGTATCGACGCCCGTCGGCGACGTGCTGATCAGCGTCAGCGTCCGCACGCGCTCTGGGCGGGTGAATGCCGCAAGCTGCGCTATCATCCCGCCCAGCGACATGCCGACGATGTGGGCATCGTCGATCCCGTAAGCATCGAGCACCGTAAAGGCGTCGTCGGCCATGTCTTCCTTCGAATAGGTAACCTGTCCCGGTTCATAGACGGTGGAAAGGCCCGTATCGCGATTATCGTAACGGATGACGAAGCGGCCGCGGGCTGCAAGCATCGCGCAGAAGTCTTCCGGCCACCACAACATCGACGCCATCGCGCCCATGATCAGAAGGACCGGAGGGTCTGCGGGATCGCCGAATGCTTGCGTCGCCAGCTCTACGTCGCCGTGGGAAATCGTCTTCGTCATCGCTTCAGCTCGTTCATCAGGGTCCGATCTGCAACGGGGGCTCGGTCACCGAGAGGTGGAAGCGGCTGCACCGCACGTTCCGCGACCTGCCGATGTCCCTCAATGACCTGCGACGTGAAGCTCCGCCCGTTTCACTTACCGCGCCATACCAGTTGCATAATACAATCAGTTGTCTTATTTCATAACTGATGCGATATTGCAATCGGTTTTGGAGACTGGCATGAACGAACGGCATCGGTCGGGTTGCCCGATCAACCTCACGCTCGAGATTCTCGGCGACAAATGGAGCCTGCTGATCATTCGCGACATGATGTTCGGAAATCGCCGCCATTTCCGCGAGCTGCTGCATGGTTCGGAGGAGGGCATCGCCTCGAACATTCTGGCCGACCGGCTGAAGCGCCTGCTGGCGCAAGGCGTGATCTCGAAACGTGACGACCCCAGCCACAAGCAGAAGGCGATCTACAGCCTGACGGAGCGCGGTGTGGAGCTGCTGCCGATCTTCGCGCATATCGGCGCCTGGGGCCGACGCTACCTGCCGGTCAGCGAGGAGCTGAGCATCCGCGCGCAGCTTCTGGAGGAAGGCGGGCCGGCGATGTGGGAACGCTTCATGCAAGAACTGCGCGCCGAGCATGTCGGCGCCACGCCGGGCGAACAGCCCCCTGCCGCACCAACCGTGCGGGAGGAACTGCAGGCGGCCTACCAGACCGTCATGACCCGAAAAGCGAAGGAAGCGCAGGAGGCGTGAGGCGTGGGCGGAGCCGGGTAGCGCTTGCCTCTCCACCGTCATCCCGGCCGACCGAGTTTGCGAGGGAGAGCCGGGACCCATTGGCGCGAGATCGTGTGGCACAGCCCGGTTCAGGAGGTCGCGCCGATCATCCCCGCTGAGAAAACCCGTCACCCGGCCGCGCTGCTCAATGGGTCCCGGCTCGGCCGTCGCTCCGCTCTCTTGGCCGGGATGACGGCAGGGAGGTTCCGTCCAGTCTTCAGTGTTGGCGACTGGCAGGAAACGTCCATGACGGCGGTATCCCGACCAACAAGCTTAGGAAAGATGAGCCGGCAATGCCGGCACCCCATACGCAAAAGGCCGGCTTGCGCCGGCCTTTTGAATAATGTCCCTGCCGATGGCAATCACGCGGGCAGGATGGCGCCCTCGAGCGTGGTGAGCTGAGCGAGAAACTGCTCGGCCTTGGTACGGCTCTCGTCGTCCCTGGCGTCGGAAACGTCTTCCTTCGCTTCCTGGATACGGCGTGCGAGGTCCGCGCGGTCGATGTCTTTCACGGCAACCGCCGATTCGGCCAGCAACGTGCAGCCTTCCGGCAGGATGTCGGCGAAGCCGCCGAACACCACGTAGCGCTGCTCGGCGCCGGACACCGGCTTGACGGTGACGACGCCCGGCTTGACCGTGGTCATCACCGGCGCGTGGTTGGCCATGACCGTCATCTCGCCTTCCGTTCCCGGAATCACGACCGACTCGACCTGCTCGGAGATCAGAAGCCGCTCGGGCGAGACCAGTTCGAATTTGTAGGGTTCAGCCATGTCTCATTAGCGAGCAGGGAATGGCGAATAGCGAACAGTTTTTCAGAACCCATTCGCCGGAAGCCTATTCCCTATTCGCTACTCCCTATTCGCTATTCGCTCAGCTTAAGCCGCTTCCGCAGCCAGCTTCTGTGCCTTCTCGACCGCTTCCTCGATGGAGCCGACCATGTAGAAGGCCGCTTCCGGCAGGTGATCGTATTCGCCGGCAACCAGGCCCTTGAAGCCCTTGATGGTATCAGCGAGGTCGACCAGCTTGCCCGGGGCGCCCGTAAACACCTCGGCCACGAAGAACGGCTGCGACAGGAAGCGCTCGATCTTGCGGGCGCGGGCAACGGTCAGCTTGTCCTCTTCGGAAAGCTCGTCCATGCCCAGGATCGCGATGATGTCCTGCAGCGACTTGTAGCGCTGCAGCGTCTGCTGCACGTCGCGGGCCACCGCATAGTGCTCTTCGCCGACGATCTGCGGGTCGAGCATGCGCGAGGTCGAGTCGAGCGGATCCACAGCCGGGTAGATGCCCTTTTCCGCAATCGAGCGGTTCAGCGTCGTCGTCGCGTCAAGGTGCGCGAACGAGGTCGCCGGCGCCGGGTCGGTCAAGTCATCGGCCGGCACGTAGATGGCCTGCACCGAGGTGATCGAGCCCTTCTGCGTGGTGGTGATGCGCTCCTGCAACGCGCCCATGTCGGTTGCAAGCGTCGGCTGGTAGCCCACAGCCGAAGGAATACGGCCGAGAAGCGCCGACACTTCCGAACCCGCCTGCGTGAAGCGGAAGATGTTGTCGACGAAGAACAGCACGTCCTGGCCCTGGTCGCGGAAGTACTCGGCGACCGTCAGGCCGGTGAGGCCAACGCGGGCACGCGCACCGGGCGGCTCGTTCATCTGGCCGTACACGAGTGCCGCCTTCGAGCCTTCGCCGCCGCCCTTCTTGTTGACGCCGGACTCGATGAACTCGTGATAGAGATCGTTGCCCTCGCGGGTGCGCTCGCCGACGCCGGCAAAAACCGAGTAACCGCCATGCGCCTTCGCGATGTTGTTGATGAGTTCCTGGATCAGAACGGTCTTGCCGACGCCGGCGCCGCCGAACAAGCCGATCTTGCCGCCCTTGGCGTAGGGAGCGAGAAGATCGATGACCTTGATGCCGGTGACGAGGATCGCCGCTTCCGTCGACTGCTCGATATATTCGGGCGCCGGAGCGTGGATCGGACGCATCTCGGTCGCGTTGAGCGGCCCTTCCTCGTCGATCGCCTCACCGATCACGTTGATGATGCGGCCGAGCATCTCCGGGCCGACCGGAACGGAAATCGCCGAGCCGGTGTCGGCGACCGCCTGGCCGCGCACGAGGCCTTCGGTGGAGTCCATGGCGATGCAGCGCACGGTGTTTTCGCCGAGATGCTGGGCGACTTCGAGCACAAGGCGGTTGCCCTGGTTGTCGGTCTCCAGCGCGTTCAGGATCGCCGGCAGATGGCCTTCGAAGGCCACGTCGACGACGGCGCCGATGACCTGGCGAACCTTGCCGGTGGCGCCGGTTGCCTTGGCGCGCGGTGCAGCGCTGGTCTTGGCTGCGGCCGCCTTGGCCGGAGCGGCCTTGCGCGCGGCCGGAGCCTTTGCAGCAGCCGCCTTGGGCGCAGCCGCTTTGGTTGCAGCCGCCTTCGGCGCTGCTGCGGCCTTGGCGGTGCTCGCCGGGGCCTTCTTGGGGGTAGCTGCTTTAGCCATCGTGAATACCCTCTTTCGTGTTCCTGTTGTCCGTCGGTCGCCGCGGGGGCCGCCCGGCCCCGCGCCTGTCGACGGCTAGAGCGCTTCCGCGCCCGAAATGATCTCGATCAGTTCCTTGGTGATCTGCGCCTGACGCTGGCGGTTATAGGTGATCGAGAGCTTGTTGATCATGTCACCCGCATTGCGCGTGGCGTTGTCCATCGCGGTCATCTTGGCACCCATCTCGCCGGCCGCGTTCTCCAGCAGCGCACGGAAGACCTGCACCGAGATGTTGCGCGGGATCAGGTCGGCCAGAATATCGCTGGCTTCCGGCTCGTATTCGTAGACGGCGCCGCCATTGGCCTCACCCTCGACCGCCGGAGCGGATGCGGGAATGATCTGCTGCGCGGTGGGCACCTGGCTGATGACCGACTTGAACTGCGAGTAGAACAGGGTCGCGACGTCGAACCCGCCTTCGTTGAAGAGCGAGATCACCTTCTTGGCGATGCCGTCGGCATGCACGAAGCCGACCTGCTTGGCGTCGCGCAGCTCCACCCGGTCGATGATCTTGTCGGCGAAGTCGCGGCGCAGGATGTCGTAGCCCTTCTTGCCGACGGTGATGATCTTCACCGTCTTGCCCTCGCCGAGCAGCTTGCGGGCATGATCGCGGGCAAGACGGGCGATCTGCGAGTTGAAGCCGCCGCACAGACCGCGCTCGGCGGTCGCGACGACCAGGAGATGCACGTCGTCCTTGCCGGTGCCGGCCATCAGCGCCGGCGCATCCGACGCCGAAACCGCCTGGCCGATATTGGCCATCACCGATGCCATGCGCTCCGAATAGGGGCGCGCGGCTTCGGCCGCCTCCTGGGCACGGCGCAGCTTCGCCGCGGCGACCATCTGCATCGCCTTGGTGATCTTCTGCGTCGCCTTGACCGAGGCGATGCGGTTGCGAAGGTCTTTCAGTGAAGCCATGAGGCTACCCTATCCCCTTTGTCCGGCAAGCCTCAGACGAAGTTCTTGGCGAAGGCGTCGATCTCGGCCTTGAGCTTGGCGCGCAGATCGTCCGACAGCGCCTTCTCCTTGCGGATCGCGTCGAGTACCGCCTTGCCGTCCGAGCGCATGTGCGCCAGCAGGCCCTGCTCGAACTTCGACACCTGGTTGATGGCGAGGTTGTCGAGGTAGCCATTGACGCCGGCGAAGATAACCGCGACCTGCTCTTCCGTCTTCAGCGGCGAGAACTGCGGCTGCTTGAGCAGCTCGGTCAGGCGCGCACCGCGGTTGAGCAGACGCTGCGTGGCGGCGTCGAGATCGGAGCCGAACTGCGCGAAGGCAGCCATCTCGCGATACTGCGCGAGCTCGCCCTTGATCGAGCCGGCAACCTGCTTCATCGCCTTGATCTGCGCGGCCGAGCCGACGCGGGACACCGAGAGACCGACGTTCACCGCCGGGCGAATGCCCTGGAAGAACAGGTTGGTCTCGAGGAAGATCTGGCCGTCGGTGATCGAGATCACGTTGGTCGGGATGTAGGCCGACACGTCGTTGGCCTGCGTCTCGATAACCGGAAGCGCGGTCAGCGAGCCGGCGCCCATGTCGTCGTTCATCTTCGCCGCGCGCTCGAGCAGGCGGGAGTGCAGGTAGAAGACGTCGCCCGGATAGGCTTCGCGGCCGGGCGGACGGCGCAGCAGCAGCGACATCTGGCGGTAAGCCACGGCCTGCTTGCTGAGATCGTCATAGGCGATCAGCGCATGCTTGCCGTTGTCGCGGAAATATTCGCCCATGGCGCAGCCGGAGAACGGCGCGATGTACTGCAGCGGCGCCGGATCCGAAGCAGTCGCGGCGATGATGATCGAATATTCGAGCGCGCCGCGCTCTTCCAGAACCTTCACGAGCTGCGCGACGGTGGAGCGCTTCTGGCCGACGGCGACGTAGACGCAATAGAGCTTCTGGCTCTCGTCGTCGCCATCGTTGAGCGGCTTCTGGTTGAGGAAGGTGTCGAGAATGATCGCGGTCTTGCCGGTCTGGCGATCGCCGATGACGAGCTCGCGCTGGCCACGACCGACCGGGATCAAGGCGTCGATGGCCTTCAGGCCGGTCGACATCGGCTCATGCACCGACTTGCGCGGGATGATGCCGGGCGCCTTGACGTCGACGCGGCGGCGCTCCTTGGCCTTGATCGGGCCCTTGCCGTCGATCGGGTTGCCGAGCGCGTCGACCACGCGGCCGAGCAGCTCCGGACCGACCGGCACGTCCACGATGGCGCCGGTGCGCTTGACGGTGTCGCCCTCTTTAATGTCGCGGTCGTTGCCGAAGATGACGACGCCGACATTGTCGGCCTCGAGGTTCAGCGCCATGCCGCGGATGCCGCCGGGGAATTCGACCATCTCGCCGGCCTGGACATTGTCGAGGCCGTAGACGCGGGCGATGCCGTCACCGACGGAGAGAACCTGACCGACCTCGGAAACCTCGGCTTCCTTGCCGAAATTCTTGATCTGGTCCTTGAGAATTGCGGAAATTTCCGCGGCGCGGATATCCATCAGCCGACCTCTTTCAGTGCGAGCTTAAGCGAAGCGAGTTTGGTTTTGAGCGACGTGTCGATCTGGCGCGAGCCCATCTTGACCACCATGCCGCCGAGAAGGGTGGGGTCCACCGTCAGGTTCACCGCCACGTCCTTGCCGGCGACCGTCTTGAGCGCGGCGGTCAGTTCGGAGCGCTGTGCAGCGGTGAGTTCATGCGCCGAAGCAACCTCGGCGGCGACCTCGCCGCGCGCCTCTGCCGCGATGCGACGGAAGGCGCGGATCATGCCGGGAACGGCGAAGAGACGACGGTTGCGCGCAACCACGCGCAGGAAATTGCCGGTAAGGCCGGTGATCTTGGCCTTATCCACAATAGCGGAGATCGCCTTGAACTGGTCCTCGGCCGAGAACACGGGGCTCTCGATCAGTCGCCGCATATCGGCGCTGCCTTCGATCAGCGTTTCGAAGCGCGAAAGCTCGGATTCGACCTTGGCCACGGAGTTGGCTTGTGAAGCCAGTTCATGGAGCGAACCCGCATAGCGTTCGGCCACTCCGGAGATCATCGAGCCAGACTGTGCCACGGACCGTCTTTTCTCTCTGCCTGACAGGTCAGAAGATTTTCCGCTGGAGCATCGGACTCTGGCTAAATCTTTGACCTTGTTGAAATTTCTCAGCCGGAACTATGGGCTTGCCGCATCCCCCTGCCGAAAGTCGCTTGCCGTCTAGCACAGGCTTTCCCGACTCGCAACAAGGCGAAAGGTAAGGATTTGCGGCAGTTTTGTCGCAGTCAGCGCGCGAAGGTGCGAGCCTGGCGCGGAATCAGGCGATGAAGCCAACCGCAAACGACAGAGCCAGCCCCGCGAGCGCGATTTCGATCACCAGCCACAGCCAGTTATAGATCGTGTTGCCGTCGTCGGAGAGCATCGAGATGATGCGGCCGAACGCCGTCAGCCCCCAGCACAGGCCGAGCGACAGGTACAACAGCGGCTGGGCGAGCAGGATGCAGGCAAGCCCGCTGCCGAGATAGAAGCCGGACATGGTCGCCCGCGCCTCGGACACAGCCTCCGGATGCTCTGGAATGGTCTGCAAGCGCAGCGCCTTGAGCGTAAGGCCGGGCGCGAACAGCATCAACAGACCGAACACTAAAGTAACGGCGGCCGCCGACCAGGCCAGCCACTCGCCCTGGCTCACCGGCCACGGAAACGCGAATTCCATGATCATCCCCTCAAATCGAATCGCCGGGAGAAGATAGCCGATGCCGGCTGCCTTGTCGCGGCCGTGGCCCTGCCCCGCGCCCTCGTGACGGGCAGGATCAGGAATTTCTCAGTAGTTCTTCATCCGCAGGTGGGGAATGCCGGCATCCATGAACTCCTCGCCATATGAGGTGAAGCCGAGCCGTTCGTAGAAGCCCGTCTTGTCGGACTGCGATTCGAGATAGCAGCGCGGCTGCCCCTTCTCGCGCGCATGCTCAATGGCGAAGCGGATAAGCCGTGCGCCCAGTTTCCGGCCGCGCTGCGAGCGGGAGACCGCCACGCGGCCGAACTTGGCGTGCTCCGGCTTCCAGAGAATGCGCAATGTGGCCACCACCGCGCCCTCGACGATCGCCACGACATGAGTAGCGGTCAGGTCGTCCGCATCATGCTCCTCCTCCTCAGGCACGCCCTGCTCGACGATGAACACCTCCCGGCGCAGGGCGAAGGCGAGATTGCACAGCGGCGAAAAAACGGGAACGGCGAGGAGCGTAAGGTCGGTCATGAGGCAGAATTAACGGGCAACGGCACCCGCGACAAGATTGTAGGACGCCTCACAGGAAGCTCTGCGGATCGACGTCCACCTGCACCCTGATCGAGCCGCGCGGTTTCGGCCCCGCCGCAAGCAGGGCGCGCAGGAAGGTCTGCATGTCGGAGCGCCTTTCGCCGTGGATCAGCAGGCGGAAGCGGTGGCGGCCCGCCAGCAGCGCCAGCGGCGCCTCTGCAGGCCCCAGCACCGAAATGTCGGCCACCGCCGGTGCCGCGCGGCGCAACGCCCGACCGTGACTTTCGGCCTCGGCGCGCGTTGCAGCGCTGATGATGATCGCCGCGAGCCGGCCGAATGGAGGTAGCCCCGCGCGTTCGCGCTCGGCGATCTCGCGTTCGTAGAACGATTCGGCATCGCCTGAGACGAGCGCCTGCATCACCGGATGGGCGGGCTGGTAGGTCTGGATCAGGCCGAGGCTCTTGCGGCCGGTGCGGCCGGCGCGGCCGGTCACCTGGCTCAGGAGCTGGAAGGTGCGCTCGGCGGCGCGCGGGTCGCCGTTTGCAAGGCCGAGATCGGCATCCACCACGCCCACCAGCGTCATGTTCGGGAAATTGTGCCCCTTGGCGACGAGCTGGGTGCCGATGACGATGTCGGCCTCGCCCTTGGCGATCGCGTCGAGCTCCAGCCGCAGCCGCTTGACGCCGCCCAGCATGTCGGACGACAGCACGATGGTGCGCGCATCGGGGAAGCGTCCCACCACCTCCTCGGCGATCCGCTCCACGCCCGGCCCGCAGGCGACCAGATGGTCGAGCGCACCGCATGAGGGACAGGCTTCCGGACGCGGCTCGGTATGGGCGCAATGGTGGCAGACGAGCTGCCCGCGAAACCGGTGCTCCACCAGCCAGCTCGAACAGCTCGGGCACTGGAAGCGGTGTCCGCAGACACGGCAGAGCGTCAACGGCGCATAGCCGCGGCGGTTGAGGAAGAGCAGCGCCTGTTCGCCGCGCGCGACCGTCTTTTCCACTTCGCCCAGCAGGACCGGCGACAGGAACCCGCCGCGCGCCGGCGGGCTGCGGCGCATGTCGATGGCGCGCAGGTCGGGCATCGCGGCTTCCGCGAAACGGGCCGGCAGCACGACGCGCTCGTATCGCCCCTGATCGGCATTGACGCGGCTCTCCACGGCCGGCGTTGCGGATGCCAGCACCACGGGAAACCCGCCGATATGACCGCGCACCACGGCCATGTCGCGCGCCGAGTAATAGACACGGTCCTCCTGCTTGTAGGCAGGGTCGTGTTCCTCGTCGACGACGATCAGCCCGAGATCGTTGAACGGCAGGAAAAGTGCCGAGCGCGCGCCGGCCACCACCCGCACCCGGCCTTCCGCGACCTGCCGCCAGACGCGCTCCCGCATCCTCGGTGACAGGTCGGAATGCCATTCGGCAGGCTTGGCGCCGAAGCGATCGTGAAAGCGGTCGAGGAAGGCCGCCGTCAGCGCAATTTCGGGCACCAGCACCAGTACCTGCCGGCCGGCCTCCACAGCCGCCGCGATCGCCTCGAAATAGACCTCCGTCTTGCCCGAACCGGTCACGCCGTCGAGCAGCGTGACGGAAAAGCCGCCGCCCGCCTTGTCTCGTAAGGTGCCCGCTGCGTCCCGCTGGTCGGGCGTCAGGTCGGCCGCCCCATAGGCCGGGTCGGGGGCTGCGACGACCGGCGGTGGCGGGATCTTGACCGCCTCGAACAAGCCCTGCGCCTTGAGCCCGTCCACAACCGTGAGCGAGACGCCTGCAGCATGCGCCAGGCCGGAGCGGGTCCACGCCATGCCATCGCCCGCAAGTTCCAGCACGCGGGCCCGCGCTGCCGTCGCCCGCTCGGGCTCGCCGCCGGCAAAGACCAGCCCTTCCAGCGGCGGCTCGGGGTCGAATGCGGCCGGCGCGCGCAGGAACATGCGCGCGACCATACCGGGCGGCGCCAGCGTGTAGGCCGCCACCCAGTCGACGAATCGGCGGTCGGCTTCCGCCAGCGGCGGACAGTCGAACACCTCGCTGATCGGCCGCAGCTTCTTCGCATCGACCCTGTCGGTCGGCGTGTCCCAGATGATGCCCGCGACCTCGCGCGGACCGAGCGGCACGCGCACGATCGACCCCGGGCCGACAACCATGCCATCGGGCACCGCATAGGAATAGGGCCGCTCCGCCGGCATCGGCACCAGCACGGGAACGATTCTGTTTCTGGACGAATCTTCGCTCATCGGACGTGACCTTGCCCGCTTCGTGCGTTAGAGCAAGGGCCAATGCGAAGCGACGGCGCCACCGTCGCAAGACTGTCAGGGAAAGAGACCATGAAGTTCTTCGTCGATACCGCCGATGTGAAGGAAATCCGCGAGCTCAACGATTTGGGCCTTCTGGATGGCGTGACCACCAACCCTTCACTCATCCTCAAATCGGGCGGCAACATCACGGAAGTCACCAAGGAAATCTGCTCGATCGTCGAAGGCCCCGTCTCTGCCGAGGTCGTGGCAACCGAATACAACGAGATGATGCGCGAAGCCGACGTACTGTCTAAAATCGCAGACAACATCTGCATCAAGGTGCCGCTGACGCTCGATGGGCTGAAGGCCTGCAAGACGATTACCTCGGGCGGCCGCCTCGTCAACGTCACGCTGTGCTTCTCGGCCAATCAGGCGTTGCTGGCAGCCAAGGCGGGCGCGACCTTCATCTCGCCCTTCATCGGCCGCATCGACGACATGGGCGTCGACGGCATGGAGCTGATCTCCGAGATCCGCACCATCTACGACAATTACGGCTTCAACACCGAGATTCTGGCCGCCTCCATCCGCACCGTGAACCACGTCAAGCAGGCCGCCCTGATCGGCGCCGACGTCGCCACCGTGCCGCCGGCGACTCTGAAGGCGCTGGTCAAGCACCCGCTGACCGACAAGGGCCTGGAAGCCTTCCTCGCCGACTGGGCAAAGACCGGCCAGAAGATCGGCTGAGCCGGTTCGCTACGGATTATGATCGCGTGAAGATGGCGGCCGGGTCGGCCGCCATTTTTTCGACCGTGTGCTGCTGCAGGAGCGCGGCGACCTCGCCCGGCTCGCCATCGAGCAGATCGGGCGCGATCGGCTTTCCGATTGTGATGCGGAAAGCATCCTTCTTCTTGTTCAGCAGTTCGTGAAAAACGGTCATGTCGCGCAGTTCGGTCGAATACTTCGACAGAAGGTAGAACAGGCCGGAATTGCGCGCAGTAAGGCGCGCGGGGACGACCGGAACGCCGAAGCGCCGGGCAAGTGCGACCACCGATCCCTGCCACGGCCGTTCGGTCAGCTTGCCTTCGTTCCAGTAGGCGATACGCCCCGAAGGAAACAGCACCACCGCCTTGCCGTCGCCGAAGGCGCGCGCGGTCATGGCGAGCGTATCGCGGCTCTTGGAGTGCGACTTCTCGCCCTGGCGCCATTCAACCGGGATGATCAGGTCGCGGAAACCGGCCGCTACGCGCAGCGCATCGCGGTTGGCGAAAATCGCCATATCGGGCCGACATTCCTTGAGCAGGTCGAAGACCGCGATCCCGTCGGCAATGCCGGTCGGATGGCTAGGCGCCAGAATGAACGCGCCCTCTTTCGGAAGGTTCTCGGTCCCCGTCGCCGAAACCTCGAGCGAAAGCAGGCGGCTCAGATAGTCGAACGCATCCCAGCCTGACATCGGCGCGATGTCGTTGGCCATCGATACGGCGTGCCGGTAATGGAAGGTGCGATAGATGATCGGCCGCAGGACCGGCCAGAGCGGGCTGCGGGAAAGCCGTGTCGCACGCTCGGCGATAAGCTGATCGACGATATGCTTCACTTCCGAACCGGCTCGTTCGTTCTCAAGCGCTGAGACCACTGAACCGGGCATCGACCTGAATTCCATTGGCAACCACTCCGTCGGGCCATGACTGGCTTAGGAAAGTGACAGCGCAGTGACAGGCCGAACCCTCCCATAACCTGAAACGCCATGCATCGGGAAAGGTTCCATCTCGTTTCGAGGCCCGTTCACGGCTGGCCTTACAATTCCTCGGACTCGTCCTGCCCCAGCTTCTGGGCTTCCTCAGGACTTAAGGGAACCTCTGCCGGCGCGATCTTGGAGGTCGATTGCTCCAGTTCCTGGGCAAGCGCCAGGCGCAGCACTTCCGCAAGCTCGCGCGACGCCCTGTCTTCGGCGTTGCGGACGGCCCGAAGTGCCGCGAATTCCTGCCGCGGAATATCGTATGGCGCCTGAACTGAGCGCCTACCGGCCGAAATACGCTCGCCATTGCTGGCGTCGGTCAGCACATACGAGCCCTGAACCGTGACGATGCCCGATGTCGGGTCGAGGTTCACGCGGCTCGTGTTGATCGAGCTCGCGCGAGCGTCGGTGGCGCGCACCGAAAGCTGTACCTTGTAGGCAGGCGACGCCGGCTGGCCCTTGCCGCCGCCGAGCAGGAAGATGAGGTGGTTGCGCACTTCCTGCCCGACGCGGTCGTCGACCGGCGCGATCTCGATCGATTCGAGCCGCGCCGACGCGAAAGCCTGAGGGCCGGTAGCAGAAGTCACGTCGCCATAAAGCGGGCGAACCGTGCAGCCGGCGACAACCGCCAGCGCCACGACGGAAATCAGAGTCACAAACCGCTTGTGCAGACCGGGCTTGCGGTGCGCGTGTCCCAGATCAGATGACGACATTGACGATCCTCTGCGGCACAACGATCACCTTGCGCGGCTGCTTTCCCTCGAGCGCGAGCACGCACCACATCCAGCGCAAGCGCTGCTTCCTCGACGGCAGATTGATCCGCGTTTCGCGCGATTGTCAAATCGCCGCGCTTCTTGCCGTTGATCTGAACGGGCAGCACGATTTCGTCGTCGACGACCAGCGCGGGGTCGAATTCCGGCCATGGCTGATTCGCCGCCAGACCCTCGCCGCCCAGCGCCGCCCAGCACTCCTCGGCCAGGTGCGGCATCATCGGCGCGATCATCCGCACCAGCGCCTCGGCCGCCTCGCGCAACGCCGCCCTGGTGGCCGCGTCGACCGAGCCTGCGCCTGCAACCTGAGGCGACAGTACGTTGACCAGCTCGTAAAGCCGCGCGACCGCCTTGTTGAAGCCGAGCTTCTCGATGTCCTCTCCGACAGCCTTCACCGTCTTGTGGACGGCCTTCGAGGTGGGAGCGGCATTGCCCTCGCGCGAGGGCGCCGGCGCCACGCCGGCGAGTGCGGGTGCGATCTCGGAAATCAGCCGCCACACCCGCTGGACGAAACGGTGCGCGCCCTCGACGCCCGCTTCGGTCCAGATCACGTCGCGTTCGGGCGGCGAATCCGACAGCATGAACCAGCGTGCCGTGTCGGCTCCGTAGCCGGCGATGATGTCGTCGGGATCGACGACATTCTTCTTCGACTTCGACATCTTCTCGATCGGGCCGATGGTAACGTCCTCGCCGGAAGTGATCATGCTGGCGCGCCGCGTCCCATCGGCCTCCTCGACCCTGACCTCCGCTGGCGTCACCCAGGTTCCGTTGGCGCCGCTGCCCAGCCTGTAGGTCTCGTGAACCACCATGCCCTGCGTGAACAGGCCCTGGAACGGCTCCTCGACGCTGTTGAGGTGGCCGGTAACCTTCATCGCCCGCGCGAAGAAGCGCGAATAGAGCAGGTGCAGGATCGCGTGCTCGATGCCGCCAATATACTGGTTGACCGGCAGCCAGCCGTTCGGCCCATCCACATAGGCGAGGTCGGTCGGCTGCGCCTCGTCCCAGGGATCGGTGAAACGCGCGAAATACCAGGACGAATCGACAAACGTGTCCATCGTATCGGTGTCGCGCCGGGCATCCTTGCCACAGTTCGGACAGGCGGCGTGCTTCCAGGTCGGATGATGGTCGAGGGGATTGCCCGGCTTGTCGAACGAAACGTCGTCCGGCAACCGCACCGGCAACTGGTCGGCAGGCACCGGCACCGCGCCGCAATCGTCGCAGTGGACGACCGGGATCGGGCAGCCCCAGTAGCGCTGCCGCGAGATCAGCCAGTCGCGCAGACGGAACTGCACCTTGCGCTCGCCCTGTGGCCGCCCGCCGATGGTCACACCCGACAGGCGTTGCGCCACCTCGTCGAAGGCTTCTGCCGGCTTCATCCCGTCGAGGAAGCGCGAGTTGATCATCACGCCGTCGTCGGTGAAGGCTTCCTCGGTGATCTGGAATGTCGCCGCGTCGGCGCCTTCCGGCATCACCACCGGCACAACCGGCAGGCCATATTTGTTGGCGAAATCGAGGTCGCGCTGGTCGCCCGAGGGACAGCCGAAGATCGCCCCGGTGCCATAGTCCATCAGTACGAAATTGGCGACATAGACCGGCAGCGTCCAGCTCTCGTCGAACGGATGGACGACGCGGATACCGGTGTCGAAACCCTTCTTCTCGGCAGTCTCGATCTCCGCCGCCGAAGTCCCGCCACGCTTGATCTCCTCGATGAACGAGGCCAGCTTGGGATTGTTCGCGGCTGCCTTCTTCGCCAGCGGATGGCCCGCGGCGATCGCCATGAACGAGGCACCGAAGATCGTGTCCGGGCGGGTCGTGTAGACTTCCAGTTCGCTCTCGCCCGCAGGCGCCGAGGCAGGGTCCAGCTTCCAACGAATCTGCAGGCCTTCGGAGCGGCCGATCCAGTTGGACTGCATCAGCTTCACCTTCTCAGGCCAGCGCGGCAGCGTCTCAAGCCCGTCGAGCAGTTCCTGCGCCATCGAGGTGATCTTGAAGAACCATTGCGTCAGGTCGCGCTGCTCCACCGGCGCGCCCGAGCGCCAGCCCCTGCCGTCGATCACCTGCTCGTTGGCCAGCACGGTCATGTCGACCGGGTCCCAGTTGACCTTGGCGTTGCGGCGCTCGACCAGCCCGGCCTTCCAGAAGTCCAGGAACATCTTCTGCTGGTGGCGGTAGTAGGACGGGTCGCAGGTCGCAAACTCGCGCGCCCAGTCGAGCGACAGGCCCATCGTCTTCAACTGGCCCTTCATCGTCTCGATGTTAGCGTAGGTCCAGTCGCGCGGATTGACCTTGTTGTCGCGCGCCGCGTTTTCCGCCGGCAGGCCGAAGGCGTCCCAGCCCATCGGATGCAGCACGTTGAAGCCCCTCGCGCGCTTGTAGCGTGCGACCACGTCGCCCATCGCATAGTTGCGCACATGGCCCATATGGATGCGACCCGACGGGTACGGGAACATCTCGAGCACGTAATACTTCTCGCCCGGCGCGTCGTTCTTCGTCTCGAAGAGCTTCGCATCGTCCCAGGCCTTTTGCCATTTGGGCTCGGATGCGCGGGGATTGTATCGTTCGGTTGCCATGTCCGGAATTTCACCTAAAAGACGCTGGGATTCACACTTGCCAAGTGAAGGTCACTTGAAAGAAGTGCCATGCCTTCACCACGGTTTCCCGGACCCGTCAACCGTAGCGGGCGCACAGGCAATGAAAACAGCGGATTTGGACCATGAACGAGGCGGTTTCGCGGCTTGAGGCGGTAAAGGCCAACATCACTAGTGCCGAGAAAGAGGCCGACCGCGCGGCCGGCTCGGTCACGCTCGTCGCCGTCTCCAAGACCTTTGCGGCCGACGACATCCGCCCCGTGATCGAGGCGGGACAACGCGTCTTCGGCGAAAACCGGGTGCAGGAGGCGCAGTCGAAATGGCCGGCGCTGCGCGAAGACTTCCCCGATCTGGAACTGCACCTGATCGGTCCGCTGCAATCCAACAAGGCGAAGGAAGCGGTCGCCCTGTTCGATGTCATCGAAACCGTCGATCGCGAGAAGATCGCTGCCGAGCTGGCCAAAGAGATCGAGAAACAGGGCAAGGCGCCGCGTCTCTACGTTCAGGTCAATACCGGGCTGGAAGAGCAGAAGGCGGGCCTCGACCCGCGCGAGGCGGTAGCCTTCGTCAAGCGTTGCCGCGACGTCCATGGCCTGGCGCTTGAGGGGCTGATGGCGATCCCGCCCTTTGACCAGAATCCGGGACCGCATTTCGCGTTGCTGGAAAAGCTCGCGCGCGAGGCCGGCGTGGAAAAGCTCTCCATGGGCATGTCGGGCGACTACGAGAAAGCGATAGCCTTCGGCGCAACCAGCGTGAGAGTCGGCTCGGCCATCTTCGGCACGCGCTGAAGGCCCGCACCTTCACGTCATCCGCACCGTCTCCACCAGAAAGTCGAGGAACGCCCGTACGCGCGCCGGCAGGTGCTTGCCCTGTCCGACATAAACCGCATGGGTGACTTCCGCGTCGCCCGGGTTGAACGGTTCGAGCAGCGTCACCAGCCGCCCGGCCTCGATGTCCGGTCCCACATGCCAGCGCGAGAGCCGAGCGATTCCGGCGCCTGCAAGCGCCATGTGCCGCATCGCTTCGCCGTCGCTCACCAGCGCATTGCCAGACAAGTTGACCACCATCGTCTCGCCGCCGGCGCCAAGGAACGGCCAGCCGCTGATATGGCGCACGAAACAGAACGCAAGCAGGTTGTGTCTGGCAAGATCGTCCGGCGTTTGTGGCACGCCGCGCTTTTCCAGATAGGAAGGCGCCGCCACCAGCACCATCGGGCTCTGGCCGAGCTTGCGCGCGATCAGGCTCGATTCGCCGAGCGGCCCGGCGCGGATCGCGACGTCGGCGCGCTCCTCCATCAGGTCGATCACATTGTCGGTCAGCACGACGTCGACGCTCACCTCAGGAAAGCGCTCCAGAAAGCGCGGCAGCAACGGTATCAGCTTGAGCTGGCCGAACGGTACGTAGCTGTTGACGCGCAAGCGCCCGCGCGGTGCGGAACCCGCCGCGGCCTCGCGCTCGGCTGAGAGCATTTCGGCCAGAATGCGCGTTGCGCTCTCGTAGAATCCGGCCCCTTCCGGCGTCAGTTGCAGCTTGCGCGTCGAGCGGTTGACGAGCCGCGCGCCGAGGCGCGCTTCCAGCCGTGCGATCAGCTTGCTGACGGCCGATGGCGTCATGCGAAGCTGGCGGGCGGCAGCGGAAAAGCTGCCCGTTTCCACGACGCGCGCGAACACTTCCATTTCGCCGGAGCGATTGATCTCGGGTCTCGCCATTGTGGAATCTATTTCACAGAAAATATGCCAACGGCAAGGCTGGTTCACAGAGGCCGCGGTCACGATCTTTCGGGTCCCGCGCCCACCGAGGCGCATGACCTGTCTTGAACGGAGCGTCCGATGCCACTGGCACTCTATGCACTCACCGCCGGCGCCTTCGGCATCGGCGTCACCGAATTCGTCATCATGGGCCTGCTGATCGAGGTCAGCGCAGATCTCGGCGTCACGATCTCGTCGGCCGGCCTGCTCATTTCCGGCTATGCGCTCGGCGTCGTGGCAGGCGCGCCTTTGCTCGGCGCCTTAACCGGCAGATGGTCGCGCAAGACGCTGCTGATGAGCCTGATGGTGGTCTTCACCCTCGGCAATCTCGCCTGCGCGCTGGCCCCCGACTACTGGTCTCTGATGGCCGCGCGCGTGCTGACCGCCTTTGCGCATGCGTCCTTCTTCGGCGTCGGTTCGGTGGTCGCCACAGGCCTCGTCGCGCCCGACAGAAAGGCGTCGGCGATCGCGATCATGTTCACCGGCCTCACCGTCGCCAACATCCTCGGCGTTCCCTTCGGCACCTGGCTGGGCCAGGCCTATGGCTGGCGCGCGACCTTCTGGGCCGTGACGCTGATCGGCATCGCGGCGCTGGCGGTGATCGCCTTTCTGGTGCCGTCCGACGAGCGAACGGAGGACGAAGCAGATACCGGCGGCGCACTTGCCGTGCTCGGTCGCGGCCCTGTGCTGCTCGGCCTGCTCACCACGGTTCTGAGCTGGGTCGGCGTCTTCGCTGCCTTCACCTACATCGCGCCGATCCTGACGCAGATCACCGGCTTTTCGGATTCTGCCGTCTCGCCGATCCTGCTCGTCTTCGGCGGCGGCCTCGTAGTCGGCAACCTGCTCGGCGGCCGCCTTGCAGACAGGCGCCTCGTGCCAACCATGCTTGGCAGCCTCGTGGTTCTTTCGGTCGTTCTGCTTGGCATGACCTTCGCGATCCACAACCGCATCCTTGCCGTTATCGCCGTGGGGCTGCTGGGTGCCGCCGCCTTCGCCACCGTAGCCCCCTTGCAGATGTGGGTGCTGCAGAAGGCCGAGGGCGCAGGCCAGGGCCTTGCATCGAGCTTCAACATAGCCGCCTTCAACCTCGGCAACGCAATCGGCGCCGGTCTCGGCGGTCTCATCATCGCTCACGGCCCCGGCCTCGGCGCGATCCCCTGGATCGCCGGCCTCGTGCCGCTTGCAGCACTGCTCGTCGCCCTCGCCGCCCTGCGACTGGAACGCCGCGGCATCACGTTGACGCCGGCCCGAGCCTGCCCCGACCCCGCCGAATGACACCCTTCAAACAACCTAGCAAGGAGTTCGAACCATGGAATATCGACGTCTCGGAGCCTCCGGTCTCAAGGTGCCGGCCCTGAGCTTCGGTGCAGGCACCTTCGGCGGCTCAGGCCCTCTATTCGGCGCCTGGGGCAACACCGATGCCACCGAAGCGCGCCGGCTTGTCGAAATCTGCCTGGAAGCCGGCGTCAACCTCTTCGATACGGCCGACGTCTATTCGAACGGAGCCTCCGAGGAGGTGCTTGGCGCGGCCCTGAAGGGATTGCGCGATCAGGTCCTTATCTCGACCAAGATGTCGCTGCCGATGGGCGATGGCCCTAACGACGCCGGCTCGTCTCGATCGCGGCTGATCCAAGGCGTTGAGGACGCCTTGCGCAGGCTCGACACCGACCGGATCGACATCTTCCAGCTTCATGCCTTCGATGCGGCCACGCCCGTCGAGGAAGTCCTGTCGACTCTGGACACCCTGGTTCGCGACGGCAAGCTCCGTTACGTCGGCGTCTCCAACTTCTCCGGATGGCAGATCATGAAGGCGCTGGCCGTAGCCGATCGCCATGGCTGGCCGCGTTACGTGGCTCACCAAGTCTATTATTCCCTTGTCGGCCGCGACTATGAGTGGGACCTGATGCCGCTTGGCCGGGATGAGGGCGTTGGTGCCTTGGTCTGGAGCCCGCTCGGATGGGGCCGCCTGACCGGCAAGATCAGGCGCGGCCAGCCTCTGCCGGAAGGCAGCAGGCTGCATGATACGGCAAGCTTCGGCCCCCCGGTCGAGGACGAGCATCTCTTCCGTGTCGTCGACGCCCTGGAAGATGTGGCTGGCGAGGCGGGCAAGACCGTGCCGCAGGTCGCGATCAACTGGCTGCTGCGGCGCCCGACCGTCTCGTCAGTCATCATCGGCGCGCGCAACGAAGAACAGCTTAGGCAGAACCTCGGCGCGGTAGGCTGGTCGCTGACGCCGGAGCAGGTCGCAAGGCTCGACGCCGCAAGCGAGGTCACCGCCCCCTACCCGCATTTCCCCTACCGCCGCCAGGAAGGTTTCGCCCACCTCAACCCGCCCGCGGTCTGAAACAAGCGCCCCACGCGTCGCCGGTCAGTGCAGTTGCAACTCGCCGGCGACGTTGCGCCATTCGTTCGGCGCGATCAGCTTGCGGTGGGTGTAGGCCACCGAATGCAGCGCGCCCTCGATCTTTTCCTGCCAGAAGTCGATGAAACGGTAGAGGGCGGGAAATTTGGGCGCGACGTCGTAGTGCTGCCAGATGAAGGTTTGCAGCAGGCCCGGATGATCGGGCATGTGATAGAGGATCTGTGCCGTCGTCAGCCCGTACCCCTTGAGCATCAGTTCCATTTCCCCATTTTCGGACATGATGGATTTCCCGTTGCCGTTGTCTCCTCCAAGATCGGAGTGTGCCGGGAAATCGATGAGCCGTCTATCGGACTATAATCACTTCACAACAGTTTTATGATGCGATTCCAATGGCTTGGCAGCAATTGAACTCGAGTGCTGACAGGTCCGCCGCAAGTGCCGTGGGCACAGGTGCTGCTGACCATACACCCTGACCACAAGGTCTAATGTTGTGGCCCGGCGCGAATTGGTAATAATGCGCCGCGAATGGCGACCATCCTTCGCCTGCCGGCCCGCGCAAGCGGGAAGGCCGAACAATCCGGGGAGAGAAAGACATGTCCGAAGTCAAGCTTCATCGCGTCCAGCCGGCGTGGAAGAAAGGCGCGCTGATCGATAACGACACCTATCTGAAATGGTATCGGGACAGCGTGAAGAACCCGGAGAAGTTCTGGGGCAAGCATGGCAAGCGCATCGACTGGTTCAAGCCCTACACCAAGGTCAAGAACACCTCGTTTTCCGGCAAAGTCTCGATCAAGTGGTTCGAAGACGGCCAGACCAACGTCGCCTACAACTGCATCGACCGCCACCTGAAGAAGCGCGGCGATCAGGTGGCGATCATCTGGGAAGGCGACAACCCCTACGACGACAAGAAGATCACCTACAACGAGCTCTACGAGCACGTCTGCCGGCTGGCCAATGTGATGAAGAAACACGGCGTCAAGAAAGGCGACCGTGTCACCATCTACATGCCGATGATTCCCGAGGCGACCTACGCCATGCTCGCCTGCGCCCGCATCGGCGCGGTGCACTCGGTCGTCTTCGGCGGCTTCTCGCCCGACGCGCTGGCAGGCCGCATCGTCGATTGCGAATCGACTTTCGTCATCACCGCCGACGAGGGTCTGCGCGGCGGTCGTGGCATCCCGCTCAAGGAAAACACCGACAAGGCGATCGACATCGCCGCCAGAAACCATGTCATGGTCAAGAACGTGCTGGTGGTGCGGCGCACGGGCGGCAAGGTCGGCTGGGCCGACGGCCGTGACCTCTGGTATCACGACGAGGTGCGCACGGTTAAGGCTGAGTGCAAGCCCGAGAAGATGAAGGCGGAGGACCCGCTGTTCATCCTCTACACCTCCGGCTCGACCGGCAAGCCGAAGGGCGTGCTGCACACCACCGGCGGTTATCTCGTCTATGCCTCGATGACGCACCAATACGTCTTCGACTATCATGACGGGGACATCTACTGGTGTACGGCCGACGTCGGCTGGGTCACCGGTCACTCCTACATCGTCTACGGGCCGCTCGCCAACGGTGCGACGACGCTGATGTTCGAGGGCGTGCCCAACTATCCCACCGCCGGCCGCTTCTGGGAGGTGATCGACAAGCACAAGGTCAACATCTTCTACACCGCCCCCACCGCCATTCGCGCGCTGATGGGCGCGGGCGACGACCATGTGAAAAAGGCCTCGCGCAAGAGCCTGCGCGTACTGGGCTCAGTCGGCGAGCCGATCAACCCGGAGGCCTGGGAATGGTATTTCAACGTCGTCGGCGAGAAGAAGGTGCCTATCGTCGACACATGGTGGCAGACCGAGACCGGCGGCATCCTG
This sequence comes from Aquamicrobium sp., assembly GCA_019739225.1. Classification (GTDB taxonomy): domain Bacteria; phylum Pseudomonadota; class Alphaproteobacteria; order Rhizobiales; family Rhizobiaceae; genus Aerobium. The sequence continues at coordinate 333,135 of JAHHDT010000006.1, read as the reverse complement.
ATCACGCCGCTTCCCGGCGCGACCGACCTCAAGGCAGGCTCCGCGACGCGGCCCTTCTTCGGGGTCCAGCCGCAGCTCGTCGACAATGACGGCAACGTGCTCGAGGGTGCCGCCGACGGCAATCTCTGCATCGTCGATTCCTGGCCCGGCCAGATGCGCACGGTCTATGGCGACCACGACCGTTTCATCCAGACCTATTTCGCCACCTACAAGGGCAAGTATTTCACCGGCGACGGCTGCCGGCGCGACGCGGACGGTTACTACTGGATCACCGGCCGCGTCGACGACGTGCTCAACGTCTCCGGCCACCGCATGGGCACGGCGGAAGTGGAGTCCGCGCTGGTCAGCCACGACAAGGTTTCGGAAGCCGCCGTCGTCGGCTACCCGCACGACATCAAGGGCCAGGGCATCTACTGCTACGTCACCCTGATGGCCGGCGAGCAGGGCTCCGACGCGTTGCGCAAGGAGCTGGTCGCCCATGTGCGCAAGGAGATCGGCCCGATCGCCTCGCCCGACCTGATACAGTTCTCGCCCGGCCTGCCCAAGACGCGTTCCGGCAAGATCATGCGGCGTATTCTGCGCAAGATCGCAGAGGACGATTTCGGTGCGCTCGGCGACACCTCGACGCTCGCCGATCCGGGCGTCGTCGACGACCTGGTCGAGAACCGGCAGAACAAGAAGAAGTGACGTTGCGTAAGCCCGGACTTGCGAAAATGTCCTGACTGTCCCACATTGGGCATGTGTTCAACGAACTGAAAGGAGGTGATCCAATGTCGAGTGATTCCATGTTCCGTAGCGTGGTCCCGGCGGATCGTCCTTTCGGGAAGCAGTCTTCCTGACAGGCGCGTGAAGCGCGGCCGGCGACCGGAGCTTCGGCAAAGGTTGCAGCCACGGGTCGCGCCACGGAACGGAAACACGAGGGCCGCTCTTTCGAGCGGCCCTTTTTCTTGCCTTTGAGGAAGTCGGTTACTTGGTGAGAGCCAGGCTTTCGATGTTCCTCACGATGGCCTTGAACGCCTGATCCAGCTCGGTGCCGGACGAGGTGTCGTAGTAGAAGTCGATACTGCTGGTAGACGGCGATGCGCAGTCCTTCATCAGGTTGCGGGCGGAGTTGTTAGGAAGCTTGAAGCCGATTGTGAACACCTTGATGCCTTCGGCGCGCATATTCGCGCAAAGCGACTTCGCGTGCGGGATTGAGCGCGAGGCAGCGTCGTTCCCGTATGCGCCGTTGGCAGTTGTCGCCCCGGAGAAGTTGAGGTTGAACTCGCCGTCGGTCATCAGAATCGCGAACTTGCCGACCTCTTTTTCATCATAGGGACCGGGGGCGGCGCTGGTCGGTACCACGTCTTTCCATTTGTTCGACAGCATATACCAGGCCCACTGGATGCCGATGTGCCCGCCCGTGCCGCCATCGGCAACGAACGCGTCGATCGTGTCCGTAAGGGTCTTTTTGTTGGACGTCAGCGGAACAACAGCGGCCGCCGGACATCTAACGCTCTTGGCATAACCAGCCCCGCCGTCGGCAAACTCAGACAGGAAAAAGTCCCTGTTGACCATGACCTTCTCCGGTCCAGCATCCGAATAGGCCTCGGTCCCTTTCCGCTCGGTGGCGCAGTTGTCGGGACGCAGCAAGCCGGAAACGAGGTTGAGGAGATTGGTGTTGGGGACCGTCCTGCCGCGATCCGACTTGGTCTTTTCGATGTAAACCGACTTGTAGGCTATGGTGGGCCCGACATTGACCGAATTGGCGTACGGAACGAGGGCGACACGTACACGGTCGTCGATGTTCTTTCCCGACAGAAGCAGGTTAACTGCGTTCCTCGCCGCCGTTTGCAGGTCACCCATTTTGTCGACCGAGCCCGACTTTTTCATCGAGCCGGTCAAGTCGAGCGCCATGGCGATCTCGATCTTCCGATCCGAATAGATCGCTGCGGATTCGACTGAAATCTTCTGGTGGTTCGCCGTGCCGAAAAGGGCGAAGGCAAGGTCGAGTTCCACGCTCGCCTTCGCTTCCACCGTTCGCGCCACCGGATCGATCTCAACCTTGTCCAGCGTCAGCTTGCCTTCTTCGGCATAGGCGCGCTGGCCATTGGCGAGAAGGAAGGCCTCCACCACGCCCCGCGCATCGTCCTTGGTGATGATGCCCGTCGTCAGGTCGCGCGCAGTCGACGTTACCGCGGAGTCGAGCGCGGCAAGCAGGTTCGACTTGGTGATCGATATCTGCGCGATATTCAGGCCGTAGCCGGACGCCAAGACCAGCAGCGGCGCCGTGACCGCCATCATCAACCCGAAATTACCGCCTCGATTGCGCCTGAAGCGCGCTCCGAGCCGCCCGAAACCCCCGACCTTCCGCATCGCCTGTCTCCATTCGCAACACGTGACATCTTTCGCCATGGTCCTGCATCCGATGGGCCGGAACGGGCGAAATCACGGTCGATAAAGCGCCAAATGCGTTAAGGTCCTGTTTTGGGCGAGGTGAAGCTGTTGGCGTGGTTGGCGACAGGTTAACACCTTGAAGCAAAAGAAGACGGCCTCTGCGCGTCGCTGAGTTGAGGCTGTTCCATTTCAGGTCAACTTGCGCCTGCCTGGGCAAGATTGTCGCAAAAAGGGACACGCCTGCCGCCGCTATAAGGCCGCACCACCCCTTGCTTCAGCAGGGCATCGGCGATCGGCAGGCCTTCGGCATTTGTCGCATCGGCCAGCACCCGGCCATAATACTTTCCGCCGCCGACCTGCGAGATCGTGACGATCCGCCCGCCGATCAGCCGCTCCAGCGCATCCTTCGCATGCAGGCCCGCGTGCCTTTCCGCGACGCAGCGGCTGCGCAGCTCGGGGGCGTCGACGCCGCGGATGCGAACGGCGACCCGCACCCGGTGTCCCGGCCATACGAGCGCCTCCGCCTCGAAGGTGTCTCCGTCGATGACGCGCAGCACCCGCGCCTCGACCGGGCCGGCAACCAGCTCCGCGCCGGAAACCGCCACCGTCAGAATGAGAAAAATAAATAGGGATGCGAACCCACGACCGATCATCGCAGGATTATATTCCTATACTGATCGGCGTGCAAGCACTAGCCTATTCCAGAATCTGCCCGCGCCGCTTCCTACCTAGAAGTCGCTGGCCATGCCCTTGACTTCCCAGTCGCCGTAGCGGGCGGGATCGAGCCCGTCGCGTCCGCCAAGCTCCCTGGGCCGTTCGGCCTCGCGCCTCAGTGCCTGCGCTCGGCGGGCCTCTGCTTCGGCGAGCGCCCGACGGGCGGCATCGCTCAGCGGCCTGGGCGCGGTTTCGTCCCGGGTTTCCGATGGTTCGGTCACGGGCGCGTCACGCATGCGGCTTTCCCTCGAAACATTGAATTTCCTTTGATCGCTGCCCATCATATAGACGGTTCACCGGGCGGGATCGACCCGGGATGGCCTGTTTCTGAAACCGGAGTTCTGCATGAACGTGATCCGCACAGCGATGCTCCTTGCCCTGATGACGGCGCTCTTCATGGGCATTGGCTACATGATCGGCGGCTCGGGCGGCATGATGATCGCATTCGTCATCGCTGCCGGCATGAATCTGTTCAGCTATTGGAACGCCGACAAGATGGTCCTGCGGATGCACCACGCCGTCGAGGTCGACGAGCGCAACGCACCAGAATATTACGGCATCGTGCGCGAACTGGCCGCACGCGCCGAACTGCCGATGCCGAAGGTCTACCTGATCGACAACGCGCAGCCCAACGCGTTTGCGACCGGCCGGAACCCGCAGAACGCGGCGGTGGCCGCCACCACCGGCTTGCTGCAGAGGCTGAGCCGCGAGGAGGTGGCCGGCGTCATGGCGCACGAGCTGGCGCATGTACAGAACCGCGACACACTGACCATGACGATCACGGCGACGCTGGCCGGCGCTATCTCGATGCTCGGCAATTTCGCCTTCTTCATGGGCGGCAGCCGCGACAACAACAACCCGTTCGGCATTATCGGCGTGCTGCTGGCGATCATCGTGGCGCCGATTGCCGCGATGATCGTGCAGATGGCGATCAGCCGCACGCGTGAATACGCCGCCGACAGGCGCGGCGCCGAAATCTGCGGACAGCCGATCTGGCTGGCCTCCGCGCTCGACAAGATCGCCCGCAACGCCAAGGCGATCCACAACCAGGACGCCGAGCGCAATCCGGCGACGGCCCACATGTTCATCATCAATCCGCTCTCGGGCGAACGGATGGACAATCTCTTCTCGACCCACCCGAATACCGAGAACCGTATCGCCGCGCTGCGCGCAATGGCGCAGGAGTTCGGCGGCGGCGGTCAGCCGGCAAGGCCTGCCCAGGAGCAGCCGCGGCAGCCGCGCGACGACGGACAGGCCGGCTCATGGGGCGGCAGGCCGATGCCGGCGCCACCGCCCGCTGCACCTGAAAAACCGCAGTCCAATCCGTGGGGCCGCAACCCGACCGGTCCGCGGAGCCGCAGGTCGTGACGGTCGATCGCCGCCGCGCGCGCGGCGGCCCTGCCCGCAAGCCCGACCCCTTTGCCGACACGCCCGGCCTCGCCTCGCGCAGAGCTGCCGCGCGCCTGCTGGCAGCGATAGTCGATGCGCGAACCTCGCTTGACGGCTTGACGGATCACGAGAACGGCCATCCGCAGTTCCTGGCGCTTGACATGCGCGACCGCGCGCTGGTCCGGGCGATCCTGACGACGGCACTGCGCTTTCGCGGCACCATCCAGGCGCTGATCGACGCCCGCCTTGACCGGCCGCTGCCGGCCAATGCGCATGCGCTATCGCACGTGCTTCACGTCGCAGCCGCCCAGATGCTGTTTCTCGACGTGCCGGATTCGGCCGCCGTCGACATCGCCGTCACGCAGGCGAAATCCGATCCCCGCACCAGCCGTTTCGCGGCGCTCGTCAACGGCGTGCTGCGCGAGATCGCCCGGCGCAAGGAGCGCGCGCTGCCGGCAGCCCTCGCCGAGGCCGTCGACGCGCCGGAATGGTTCGTCGAACGGCTGGAAAGCGCCTATGGCAAGACGCAGGCGGCAGCGATCCTCGCTAACCACCGGCTCGAGGCGCCGATCGACCTGACCGTCAGGTCGAACCCCGAGGACTGGGCTGCGCGATTGGGCGGCATCGTGCTCCCCACTGGCGGCGTACGGCTTGGAAAGGTCGAGGGAGCCATTATCGAGCTTCCCGGTTTTGCCGAAGGCGAATGGTGGGTTCAGGACGCCGCAGCCGCCATGCCCGCACAGCTTCTTGGCGACATCGCCGGCCTTCGGGTCGCCGATTTGTGCGCCGCGCCCGGCGGCAAGACCGCGCAGCTCGCGCTGGCCGGCGCCAGCGTGACGGCACTGGAGATTTCGGCCAACCGCGCGCGCCGCCTGTCGGCCAATCTGGAGCGGCTCCGGCTCGAGGCGGAGATCGTCGTTTCGGACCTCTTCGCATTCGAGCCCACGGCCGCGTTCGATGCCGTGCTGCTGGATGCGCCCTGCTCGTCGACGGGCACGGTTCGCCGCCATCCCGATGTGCCATGGACCAAGGGCCCCGAGGACGTGGCAAAACTGGCCGCGCTGCAATCAAGAATGCTCGCGCGCGCGCTCGAGCTGGTCAGGCCCGGCGGACTCATCGTCTTTTCGAACTGCTCGCTCGATCCACTGGAAGGGGAGGAGCTCTTTCGAGACTTCGTGGCTGCGCATCCCGAAGCCATTGCAGAGCCGGTGCGGCGGGGCGAGTTCCCCTTTGCAGACCCGTTTCTCGGCGACGACGGGACCCTGCGTACGACGCCTGCCGGGCTCGACCTCGGGGAGCCGGCGCTATCGGGTCTCGACGGCTTCTTCGCGGCGCGCCTGCGTCGCCGCGGCTAATGTGCAAGAGAATTTCAGCCTTCGCATAAATTCTTGAATCATCTAGTGTATTAGCAACTTCGGCGGTCTGGGGCTGCGATTCGGAGGTTGAGCAACTTGGCGGTTGCGAGGGGTAATTCCCCGCAAATATGGGCACTTGTCGCATCGACGATGTGGCGAAGGCTGCGCGGCAGACTGCGCGTCGGCCCGGTTTACCGATGGCGGTTCACCGGCCGCACGCCTGAGCGCGTGCTGATCGCTCCGCCGGACCTGCGGCTCGCCGACCCGCAGATCGCCCACGAGATCTATCACGGGCGCTTCCCCTTCGCGGGCTATATGGTCGAGACGGACGGGGCCTCGCCCTTCGCCGTCGACACGCCGAACGCCGCGTGGCTGGCCTCGCTGCACGGCTTTCGCTGGCTGCGTCACATGCGCGCCGCCGAAACGGAGCTTGCGGCCGCCAATGCCCGCGCGCTGGTCAGCGACTGGATAGCCCTGCATGGTCGCAGGATCGGCGGCGTCGCGTGGAGCCCCGCCATTACCGCCCGCCGCGTGATTGCCTGGCTGCAGCATTCGGCTGTCGTGCTGCAGGGCGCGGAGTTTCCGTTCTACCGCGCCTTCCTCAAGTCGCTTGCGGTTCAGATCCGCTACCTGCGCGCAACCGCTCCGGAAATGCCGGATGGGGAGGACAAGCTGCGTGCCCGCATCGCGCTTGCCTTCGCAGCCCTGTCGCTGCCTGCCCCGCCTTCGGCACTGCGCAACGCGTCGCGCCTGCTGTCGGCCGAACTGGAGCGGCAGATTCTGCCGGACGGCGGCCACATGTCGCGCAATCCGGAAGCCATCCTCGAATTGCTAGCGGACCTGCTGCCGCTGCGGCAGACCTATTCGAACCAGGCCGAAGCGCCGCCCGATGCCCTGATCGGCGCGGTCGAACGCATGCTGCCGGCGCTGCGCTTCTATCGTCATCAGGACGGCACGCTCGCGCGCTTCAACGGAATGGGCGCAACCAGCCACGACCGGGTCGCGGCGATCCTCCACCACGACGACACCGCCGGTGCGCCGCTGCTGCACGCGCCCTATTCGGGTTACGAGCGGCTGTCGATGGGTGGGGTGACGGTGATCGCAGATACCGGCATGCCGCCGCCGGCCGAGGTGTCGCATGCCGCGCAGGCGGGATGCCTCTCCTTCGAGCTGTCGTCCGGCAAGAGCCATTTCGTCGTCAATTGCGGCGTCGACACCTACGGCTCCGACGATTTTCGCCCGCTGTCGCGATCCACCGCCGCCCACTCCACCGCGACGCTCAACGATACGTCTTCCGCCCGCTTCGCGCTGACCCAGGGCTTTGTCGGCATCATCGGTGCGCCGTTGCTTTCCGGCCCACGCTCTGTCCCGTGCAAGCGCATGGATTCGGCGGGCATCCAGTCTTTCGTGGCGCGCCACGACGCCTATGTCGCCCGCTTCGGCCTCTATCACGAGCGCGAGGTCGCGCTGGGTGCGGGCGGCGAGGTGCTGGAGGGTATCGACCGCATATTCCGCAAGGGCGGCGAGGTCGCCAGAGCCGATGGCCGCGACCGGGTGGTCGTGCGGTTTCACCTCCATCCCGATGTCGCCCTGTTCGAGAACAAGCGCAGCGAACTGGTGTTGGCAACGCCCGGCAACGACGAACGCTGGGAATTCTCCTGCGAGGAACTTGCGCCGGAGGTGGAGGAATCGCTGTTCTTCGCCGGCCTCGGCGGCCCCCGCCGCAGCCGCCAGATCGTGCTGGCCTACAACGCATCGGAACACCCGGAAATCCACTGGCGCTTCCTGCGCATCTGACGTCCGGTCATTTGCATTCCAGCCCCGCTGTGCTACGGCCCGGCCGATCCCCGCAGCCGCAAGATGGAGCCCGCCGCTTATGGCCGTCGCCTCGAAGAACATTCCCGCTCCCGATTTCGTCAAGGCGCGCCGCGCGCTGCTTTCTGTGTCCGACAAGACCGGGCTGGTCGATCTCGCCCGAACGCTCGCTGAAACCGGCATCGAGCTGGTCTCGACCGGCGGCACGGCAAAGGCGATCGCCGGGGCGGGCATCGCGGTGAAAGACGTCTCCGACATCACAGGCTTCCCCGAGATCATGGACGGTCGCGTCAAGACCCTGCATCCATCCGTTCATGGCGGCCTTCTCGCGATCCGCGACGATGCGGAGCATACAGCGGCAATGCAGGAGCACGGCATCGGGCCGATCGACATCGCCGTCATCAATCTCTACCCGTTCGAGGAGGTCCGTGCAGGCGGTGGCGACTACGCATCGATCGTCGAGAACATCGACATTGGCGGCCCCGCCATGGTGCGGGCGTCCGCCAAGAACCACGCCTATGTGGCGATCGTCACCGACCCCGCCGACTACGCGCGCCTCACCGAGACGCTGGCCGCGAATGACGGCGCCACGCCCTATCGCTTCCGCCAGGAACTGGCGGCAAAGGCCTATGCGCGCACCGCTGCCTACGACGCGGCGATCTCGGGCTGGTTCGCGGAAGCGCTCGACATCGAGGCTCCGGCTTGGCGCGCCTTCGGCGGCAGGCTGGAGACGGTGATGCGCTATGGCGAGAACCCGCACCAGAAGGCCGGTTTCTACGTCAACGGCGACAAGCGACCCGGCGTCGCCACGGCCCGCCAGCTTCAGGGCAAGCAGCTTTCCTACAACAACGTCAACGACACCGACGCGGCCTTCGAGCTCGTTGGCGAGTTCGACCCGACGCGGACGGCCGCCGTCGCGATCATCAAGCACGCCAACCCCTGCGGCGTCGCCGAGGGCGATAGCCTGCGCGAGGCCTATCTCGCGGCGCTTGCCTGCGACCCGGTCTCCGCGTTCGGCGGCATCGTCGCGCTCAATCGCCTGCTTGACGCAGAAGCCGCGGAAGAGATCGTGAAGACCTTCACTGAGGTGATCATCGCGCCGGAGGCGTCACCCGAAGCCATAGCGATCGTCGCGGCCAAGAAGAACCTGCGGCTGCTGGTGACCGACGGCCTGCCGGACCCGCGCACTGCCGGCATCATGGCGAAGTCGGTCGCAGGCGGCCTGCTGGTGCAATCGCGCGACAATGCCGTGGTCGATGACCTCGACCTCAAGGTGGTGACGAAGCGCGCGCCCTCCGACGCGGAGATGGTCGACCTGCGCTTCGCCTTCCGCGTGGCCAAGCACGTCAAGTCCAACGCCATCGTCTATGCGCGGGGCGGCGCGACTGTCGGCATCGGCGCAGGCCAGATGAGCCGCGTGGATTCCTCGCGCATCGCCGCCCGCAAGGCGCTGGATGCGGCGGAAGCAGCCGGTGGCGGCGAGCCGCTGACGAAAGGCTCGGTGGTCGCCTCCGACGCCTTCTTCCCGTTTGCTGATGGACTGCTCGCGGCCGTCGAGGCAGGCGCCACAGCGGTCATCCAGCCCGGTGGCTCGATGCGCGACGACGAGGTGATCGCGGCCGCCGACGAGCACGGCATCGCCATGGTCTTCACCGGGGTACGCCATTTCCGGCATTGAGCGTTTTTGCGTTCCTCCCGAAGGAAGAAAACTCACGCCCGCGCCGCCTCATATTGCCGGCTTTTTACCATCGGCAGCAGCACCAGCCCGATCATGAACAGGACGATGATCGGCGTGACACCCAGTCGCTGTGCCTCCTGGGTCGATAGTCCGAAAGCTTCCTGCGCGAAGAAGGCGGTGGCGAACGCGATCGCCAGCGGGCCGATGAAGGTGGTGGCCTTGCCCGACAGCGCGTAGAGGCCGAACGCCTCCGTCACCTTGTCGCGGTCCACCTGGTCGACCAGCAGCGTGCGCGAAGCGGCCTGGATTGCGCCGCCGGCCGCGCCGATCAGCGCCCCCGCGACATAGAAGGTGATGTCGGGCAGGCCGCTACCGCCGGCGGCATCCGCCACCGTGATGAAGAGCACCTGCGTCTGCGTGGTCGAGATGACCAGCAGGCAGCAGAAGGTGAGGATTAGGATCGACCAGCTTACCACGACCTTGGGGCCGTAGCGCTGGTCGGCGCGGCCGCCAAGCCAGGCGCCGGCCGCACCCGTAATGTTGGCGAGGATGCCGAAGATGCCGATCTGGATGATCGACCAGCCGAGCACGCCCGCCGCATAGATGCCGCCGAAGGCATAAAGCGCGTTGAGCGCGTCGCGGTAGAACATGCTCGACATCAGGAAGCTGAAATAGCTGCGCTCGCCCGGCAGCCGCCGCAGCGTCTTGCCGAGTTGCGAAAGCCCTTCCTTCACCGCACCGGAAACCGAAGGCTTGCGCTTCACGTCGGGCGTGAACAGGAACATCGGCAGCACGAACACCATGTACCATAGCGCCGTCAGCGGGCCTGAAGACCGGTCCCCCTCCCGCATGGCCGGGTCGAGCCCGAACAGCGGCTCGAAGCCCAGCAGCGTGCGGCCCGTTTCCGGCGATGCGGAGAGGAAGCCGAGCACGAGGACGAGCGTGATGAGACCGCCAAGATAGCCGAGCCCCCATGCCGATCCCGAAAGCCGGCCGAGCTCCGAGCGGGGCACCAGCGTCGGCATCATCGCGTTGTTGAAGACGGCTGCGAACTCCATTCCGAACACCGCCAGCGCGATCGCCAGGAGCACGAATGTCAGGTTCTCCATGCCGGGCACGGCGAACCACAGCGCCCAGCAGCCGATCACACCGAGAATCGAGAACGCGAAAATCCAAGGCTTACGGGGGCCGCTGGCGTCCGCAATCGCACCGAGCACCGGCGACGACAGCGCGATCAGCAGGCCTCCGATCCCGGTAGCATAGCCCCATAGCTCCTGCCCGCGCGCGGCGTCCGGCGCCACGGCCGCTGCGAAATAAGGGGCGAAGACGAAGGTGATGATGAGCGTGTGGAAAGGTTGCTGCGCCCAGTCGAACAGCATCCAGCCCCAGATTCCGCGCTTCGGCGCGCGCGTTTCCTCGACCATCACCCCTCCCGATATCCTGACGGGACACGCCGCCCGGTTGTTCTTATCCCAGATCGGACATCAGGCCGGACGCGACCGTGAGGCGCGAGACCGTCAGGTCCCCGCCTTCGGTCAGGGCCTGCAGCCGGTCGCGCACGCGGGCCACGCGTTCGCCACCGGCCTCCAGCCAGGTCGCAACCGGGTCGGTCTGCTTGCCGAAGCGGGAGAGAGCGGCGGCCGCCATGTCGTTGCGGGCGGTGCTGATCGTCTCCGTGGCACGCGAGAGCGCCAGCCCGTCATAATAGTCGGACGGGGTGATCGCGCGCGCGGCATCCGAAATGCGGCCTATGCGGAAAGCGTCGGTGACGGCGAAGAATGCCTGCGCCGCCTCGACCAGGCCGGACTTTGCATCCCGCGCGACCCGGGCAATGTCTGGCACCAACTCGGCGATGGGCAGGAAGGCGACACGCTTGGCCAGCGCCTCCGGCGCGCCCGCCTTGAACAGCTCGTGGGTACGCTCCTCAAGCCGGTCTCCGGTAAAGGACGGCAACATCGCGCCGATGCGGCCCTCGAGTGCCTTGCGCGCGGCCCGCAGCGTCGCGATGCGCTCGCCCAGCGGGGCCGCATTGTCATCGTGCTTGAGGAACCACGTGGTCGCCGAATGCACCAGCCGCCCGACCGACTGGTAGAGTTCGAGCTGGAGGTTGCCGTCCACCTTGTTGTCTAGCGCGTCGACCTCGCGGTAGAGCGCCGGCAGTTCGAAACCGTCCCGCACCACCGAGAAGGCTGCGACGACTTCGGCCGCCGCGCAGCCCGTCAGATCCTGCATGCGCGTTATGAAGGATGGCCCCCCGCGATTGATCACATCGTTGCCAAGCACCGTCGCGACAATTTCGCGACGCAGCCGGTGCCCTTCGATCTCGGTCGCATATTTCTTGGCCATGCGGGCCGGGAAATAGCCCATCAGGTCGGTATGGAAATGCGGATCGTCGGGCAGCTTGCTGGCCACGATGTCGTCAAACAGGACGATCTTTGCATAGGCGAGCAGGACGCCGATCTCTCCGCGGGTCAGCGGCTCGCCGCGCGCCTCGCGTTCGGCCATCGCAGCGCTGCTCGGCAGCACTTCGACCACCCGATCGAGCTGCCCCCGCCCCTCCAGCGCCTGCATGAAGCGCTCCTGATGGGCAAGATCGGCCAGCCCGCGCCGGCGGGTGAGCGAGATCGACAGCGTCTGCTCGTAATTGTTGGCGAGCACGAGGCCGGCGACCTCCTCGGTCATTTCGGCGAGCAGCTTGTCGCGGGCGGGGCGCGTGAGCGAGCCCTTGCGCATGGCTGCGGCCAGAGCGATCTTGATGTTGACCTCCACGTCCGACGAATTCACGCCGGCGGAATTGTCGATCGCGTCGGAATTGCAGCGCCCGCCATTGAGGCCGTATTCGATGCGCGCACGCTGGGTCAGGCCGAGATTGGCGCCCTCGCCCACCACCTTGGCCCGCACCTCGGCACCCATGATGCGGATCGCATCGTTGGCGCGGTCGCCCACTTCGGCGTTCGATTCGCCGGCGCCGCGCACATAGGTGCCGATGCCGCCGAACCAGAGCAGGTCCACCGATGCCTTGAGGATGGCGTTCATGATCTCGGCCGGCGAGGCCGTCGACTTCTCGAGCCCCAGCACTTCCACGGCCTGCGGGGTCAGCGAAACGGATTTGGCCGAGCGCGGGATCACCATGCCGCCTTCGGACATGGCCTCGCGGTTGTAGTCCTGCCAGTTGAGCTGCGGGTTCTCGAACAGCCGCTTGCGCTCGGCGAAGGATTTCGCCTCGTCCGGGTTGGGGTCGATGAAGATGTCGCGATGGTCGAACGCGGCGATGAGCCGGATGCAGGGCGACAGCAGCATGCCGTTGCCGAACACGTCGCCCGACATGTCGCCGACGCCGACCACCGTGAAGGGTTCGGTCTGGATGTCGCGGTTCATCTCGCGGAAATGCCGCTTCACCGCCTCCCACGCACCGCGCGCGGTAATGCCCATCTTCTTGTGGTCGTAGCCGGCCGACCCGCCCGATGCGAAGGCATCGTCCAGCCAGAAATCATGCGACTGGCTGATCGCATTTGCGGTATCAGAGAACGTCGCCGTACCCTTGTCGGCCGCGACCACGAAATAGGGGTCGTCACCGTCACGACGGATCACGCCCTTCGGCGGCACGACCTTGTCGCCGTGGAGATTGTCGGTGATCGACAGCATCGTCGAGATGAAGTTGATGTAGGCCTTCTTGCCGGCCTCGAAGATCTCGGCCCTGCTGCCGCCCGTCGGAAGCAGGCGCGGATAGAACCCGCCCTTGGCGCCCACCGGCACGATCACGGCATTCTTGACCTGCTGTGCCTTGACGAGGCCCAGCACCTCGGTGCGGTAGTCCTGCGCCCGGTCCGACCAGCGCAGGCCGCCGCGCGCTACCGCGCCGAAGCGCAGATGCACGCCCTCGACCTCGGAGCCGTAGACGAAGATCTCGCGCCATGGGCGGGGCTCAGGCAGGCCGGAAACGGCCCGCGAATCGAGCTTGATCGCCAGCGAGCGCGGCCCCTTGGATTCGACCGGGAAATAGTTGGTGCGCAACGAGGATTCGATGAGGTTCTGGTAGCGGCGCAAGATGGTGTCGTCGTCGAGGTTCGGGACCGCGTCGAGCGCGTCCTTGATCGCCGCCTTGATGTGAAGGGCGGTGACCTCGCCCTCCTTCTGCATGGCCGGGTCGAACCGTGCCTCGAAAAGCTGGAACAGCGCCCGCGCTATGTCGGGGTATCGGTTGAGCACGGCAGCGATGAAATCCTGGCTCTGGGGAATACCGGCCTGCTGGAGATAGCGCCCGTAGGCGCGCAGGAGCTGTATCTGGTGGGCGCCCATGCCCGCCGTCTGCACCAGCGCGGCATAGGCGTCGTTGTCGGTTTCCCCGCGCCAGACGGAAAGGAACACTTCTTCCAGCAATGCGCCGCCGTCGGACAGGTCGATCGGCTGGCCGAAACCGTTGACCAGCTCCATGTCGTGCACGAAGGTTGGAGCAGCCCCCTCCTCGGCTTCGATCTCGAATGTGCGCTCGCTGATCACGCGAAAGCCCATGTTTTCGAGAAGCGGCACGCGCTTGGACAGCGCCACCGGCATGCCGTGATGATAGATTTTCAGTCCGGCATCGGAAGCTGTGTGGTCTCCAAGCCGGTAAAAATCGATCGCAATGGGGTTCTCAGGGCCTACATTCGCGATCCGGCCCGCGTCGCGCAGCGCAATGTCTGCCGGGAACGAATTGCGATAGCTCTGCGGCAGGCGGTTGGCGATGGCCACCATCGCGGGCGCCACACCGGCATCGGCGGCCGCCTCGCGCAGAGCGTCGTCCCAGGTGCGCACGATGGCGCGCAGGCCCGCCTCGAGCGCAGCGGTCTCGACCTTGGGGGTCTTGTCGCCCGAGCGGCCGATGATGAAGTGGACGCGGGCGAGGCTGCCTTCCGGGAAGGCCGGATAATAAGCCGACAAACGTCCGTCGAAGATCGTCTTGAGGAAATCGCCGATCCGCTCGCGCACGTTGGAATCGTAGCGGTCGCGCGGCACGAAGACGATGACGGAGACGAAGCGGTCAAACTGGTCGACGCGGAAAAGTGCCCGCACGCGCGGCCGCTCGCCCAGCGCCAGGATCGCCTCGGCATGCTTGCGCAGGATCGGAACGCTGATCTGGAACAGCTCGTCGCGCGGATAGGATTCCAGCACGTTGATGAGCGCCTTGCCGGAATGGTCGCCCGGATCGAACCCCGACCGCGCGATGACGGCGTTGGCCTTCGAGCGCAGATAGGGGATCTTCATCACCGAGCGCGTGTAGGCCGTCGAGGTGAACAGGCCGACGATCCGCAATTCGCCGGTCAGCTTGCCCTTCGCGTCGAAGGTCTTGACCCCGATATAGTCGAGATAGATACGCCGGTGGACGACCGACTTGGCGTTCGCCTTGGTCACCAGCAGCGGCTCCGGCCCGTGCAGGAATGCGCGGATCTCGGGCGTGGTGGTCACCGGCTCGGCGCCGCGACGCAGCACCCGCACGTCGGGGTCGGCAAGAATGCCGAGGCCTACCTTCTTGGTGCGCTCCAGCGAGCCGCTCTTCTCGCCCCCGACATATTTGAACTCGCGCATGCCGAGGAAGGTGAAATTGTCGTCGCGCAGCCATTCCAGGAACGCGATGCTCTCGGTCACCTCGTCCTTGTCGAGCGGCACCGGCACGTAGCGGAAATCGTGGATCGCCTGGTCGAGCCGGGCAAGCATCGGCTTCCAGTCGCTGACGGCGGCCCGCACCTGCGAGAGGATATGCGCCAGCCGGCCTTTGAGCGCATCCGCCGCTTCCTTGCCCATGCGGGCGACATGCACATGGATGAGACTGACACGGTCCGCCTGCGGGTCCGACTTGCCGGCCGACCCGTCGCCGACCAGATCGGCGACGCCGTTCTTGTCGTGCTTGACCAGAATGACCGGATGCAGCACCAGCGACGCCTCGCCGGCGCTCTCGGCGATCTCGCCGGTGATCGAATCGAACAGGAACGGCATGTTGTCGTTGACGATGGTGATCGCCGAAACCGGGCGGCCGTGCCGCAGGAGCGCCGGATCTTCGTCGATGGAAATCACGCTGTCGCCGCGCTTGTGCCGCTTCAGGGCTGCGTGGGCCAGCGCCGCTGCATGTTCGAAGACGCCGGGATCGTAATCGGAAAGGTCTTCGGCCGGGGCCCTTGCCTTAAGGAAGGCCGCAAGCTTCTCCACTTCAGCCGTTTTCGACTTTGTGGCGGTCGGCTTCCTGGTGCCCGCAACCATGGCGATTCCCTCTCCCAAATAATGCTTTTGTCGGTATCGTAGCAGACAAAAACGGTTTGACGAGCCGGGTTGACCACCGGCGCGCGGCGAATATGCAGACAAGCGATGAAAGGGAGATGAAGCGATGGGCGAAAAGGTAACGGCGCTGGATCTGGCGCAGGAGGGCGAGCTTTCCGATGCAACGAAGGCCTATTTCGCCAAATGCGAGGAGAAGCTTGGCCTCGTGCCCAACGTGCTTCTGGCCTATGCGTTCAACGAAAAGAAGCTGCGCGCCTTCACCGACATGTACAACGACCTGATGCTTGGCGATTCGGGTCTGTCCAAGCTCGAGCGCGAAATGATCGCCGTCGCTGTCTCCTCGGTGAACCACTGCTACTACTGCCTGACGGCCCACGGCGCGGCGGTGCGCCAGCTCTCCGACGACCCTGCGCTCGGCGAGATGATGGTGATGAACTATCGCGCAGCCGATCTGACGACGAAGCAGAAAGCCATGCTCGATTTCGCCGTAAAGCTGACCGAGCGGCCCGACACGATCGAGGAGGCCGACCGGCAGGGCCTGCGCGATGCCGGCTTTTCCGAGCGCGACATCTGGGACATCGCCTCGACCGCCGCCTTCTTCAACATGTCCAACCGCGTCGCGGCGGCCATCGACATGCGCCCCAACGCCGAATACCACGCCATGGCACGGTAAACGATGAGCATAGATACGTCAGGCACCTGGTGGGTTGGCAGCGAGCCGAGCGATATCGCAGGCTTCCTGGTAGCCTATGCCCCCAAAGGGTATGAGGTTCACGAACTCCGGTTTGCTCAATGCAACTGCGGATCGTTAGCGTTTCTCTTGGACGCGGACGACAATGAGAGTGTCGCGCGGCGAACGTGTACGAGTTGTGCATCCGAGCATTTCATATGTGACAGCGGCGAATACTGGAACGACGCCGAGCCGGAGCGTCTGAAATGCATTGAATGTGGATCGGAGTCCACCAATGTGGGTGTCGGGTTTCAATCTATCCCGACCGGGGCGGCATTCGCTGGCTCTACGTCGGGACCCGGTGCACCGCGTGCGGAGTACTGGGCTGCTTCGCCGGTTGGAAAGTTGGTACGTCAGACAGTATGAATCTCCTGGAGTCGGTCTGAACTTTCTGGCTCCATTGGGAGCCAATAAGAACATCACGACCGCGCGGCGATCGCGGCGGCGGCCCCGGCCATGGTTGTCGCCGAGACCCGGTTGGCGGCGCGCATGGCGCGTGGGCTGCGCAGCAGACGACGCGCCTGCACGGCTGCCGCGACCCAGACGAGATCTATGGCGATCAGCACGAGAGCCATGGTCGCCGTCAACTCGGCCCAGCCGACTAGATTCACCGTGCCGAGGTCGATGATGGTAGGCAGCAGCGCCATGTAGAACATCATGATCTTGGGATTGCCGAGCGTGACGGCCATCCCGGCCATGAACAGCCGCCACGGCGACTCGGCGCGCGGCATCTCGCCTTCGCGGATCGTCACGGGTGCCGTCCACATCTTCCAGGCGAGCCAGCAGAGATAGGCGACGCCCGCCCATTTCAGCACGACAAAGGCCATGTGAAAGGACTGCGCCACGAAGGCGAGGCCGAAAACGGCCATCGACAGCCAGATCGCCTCACCGATCCACATCGCCGCCAGAAACGGGAAGACATCGCGAAAACCCTTGGAAATGACACGCGCCACCAGCGCTGCGATCGAAGGGCCGGGAGAGCCGGCTGCAACCAGCAGGGCACCGGCAAAAACGACGAGCGAAGTCAGTTCCATTGTTCAGCCCTCCCGGATCACGGGCATCTACCGTGTCGACAGTGCCAGCCGCAGGCCGAGCAGGGCGAACGCGGCGGCGAAGCTCCGCCGCAGCCACGCCATGACGACCGGGCTCGACAGCACACGCCCGCGCACCAGTGCGGCCATCTGGCCGTACATGACGAAGACCACGAAGGTCATCGCCATGAATATCAGGGCGAGCCAGACCATAGTGGCCGTCGGCGCGGCTGCATCAGCCGGCACGAATTGCGGCAGGAAGGCCAGGAAGAAGATCGATAGCTTCGGGTTGAGGATGTTGATCAGCACGCCGCGCCGGGCGATCGCGAAATGCGACAGCCGGGACCGTTCCGGCTGGGCATCGAGCAGGCCGCGCTCCTTCAGCGTGTTCCAGGCCATCCACAGAAGGTAGGCAACACCGGCGAACTTGACGATCTGGAACAGCACCGCGCTGGTATGCATCAGCGCCGCAAGTCCGAGGATCGCCGCCACCATATGCGGAATAATGCCCAGCGTGCAGCCGAACGCCGCCGATACGGAAGCCGGACCGCCGCGCCCGAGCGCCACCGCCAGCGTGTAAAGAACGCCGGTGCCCGGCGATGCGACGACGATCAGCGCGGTGATCAGAAATGCCAGGTCCACGATGCAGGCCTCCCGATGGAAAGCCCGCATCATCGCCGGAAGCCGGACGCTGTCAATCGACCGGCGCGGACGCTGCTGACATCGGAGTGTCAGCCTGTCCGGATGCGGTAGCTCGAAGTAGCGTCGCATCGCTCAGTCCGTCGAGCTTGAGCCATACCCGCTGCCCGTCGCGCACCGGTCTGGCCAGAGCATTCGCCGCCGCCGGCTCGAACGACAGCCATCCGGTTCGCGCCAGCTTTCCGACGGCGCTTCGCGAAACGCCGAGCCCGAGCGCCAGCAGCTTGTCGCACCGTTTACCCGGCACCGGCGACGGCATGCGTACGGTTATTTCCAGAAGTGCGGCATCAGCCACGCAGGCTGAAACGACCGCCTTCGCGACCGATAGGCCGTGATCGCCACCGTGTTTCCAACGCTTGATGCTGGTCGTGTCGAAAGCGGTTTTCGACGCAAGCCCTGGATCGTTGCGCTGCAATGCGTCGAGCAACGCCGGATCGACCGTGTTTCGGGCCCGGCGCTCGAACACCGGTCGGTTCCAGGTCTGGTCACAGACGGTGCAGCGATAGATCAGCCATGCGTCGAGACGCTTGCCGTTGGCGTTGAGCCGAAACCGCCCGCTGCTCGCGAACGCGCGCTGGTTTTTGCAGCGCGCGCAAGGCAGTATCGGCATGGGTGAGGAGGAAGATGTAATGGTCCAGGTGATGCACAGCGTGCCCGGCATAAACGCTTGCCCTTGAAAAGGGTCCGGCGGGGCATGCGGGGCGAGACGCCTCGAAAGAGGCTCGGTGCGGCGGCGCTAGGAGATGTTCGGAACGGCGTGTCCGGAGGCAGGCGATGCCATACCGGTCTCGAACCGCCGCCCCTCACGAACGAAGACGATCTCGCGGGCGCGTTGGCGCGCCCGTTGGGGACTGACGATGAGACCGGTCGTTACTGTGGCAAAGCTCAGGGCGTCCGTACGTTGCGGAAGCGCTTCAATAGGCCCTGAACGCATCGGCGGCAAGCTCGCTCGCGCGACTCGCCAAACGGCGAGCCGTCGAACAGCAGACGGGATCAGCCCAAGGGTGCAAGCCCGACCGGGCGTCGCGCCTCGTGGCGCGCCCCCGCGGAGGGCCAGCCGCCGGAAGGCGGCGATGCGGCCCGTGAGCGAGAACTAAGCCGCGCCCGCCGTCCGCTGCTTCTCGAAGCGCTTGCGCTCGTTGGGGTCGAGATAGAGCTTGCGCAGGCGGATCGACTTCGGCGTCACCTCGACCAGCTCGTCGTCCTGGATCCACGACAGCGCACGCTCCAGCGTCATGCGGATCGGCGGCGTCAGCTTCACCGCCTCGTCCTTGCCGGCAGCGCGGATGTTGGTGAGCTTCTTGCCCTTCAGCACATTGACCTCGAGGTCGTTGTCGCGGCTGTGGATGCCGATGATCATGCCCTGATAGACCTTCACGCCGGGGTCGACCACCATCGGGCCGCGATCCTCCAGGTTGAACAGCGCATAGGCGACGGCCTCGCCCTGGTCGTTGGAGATCAGCACGCCGTTGACGCGGCCGGGCAGCTCGCCCTTGTAGGGCTGGTAGGCGTGGAAAAGCCGGTTCATCACCGCCGTACCGCGCGTATCCGTGAGCAGTTCCGACTGGTAGCCGATGAGGCCACGCGTCGGCGCGTGAAAGACGAGGCGCTGGCGGTTGCCACCGGAAGGACGCAGCTCGACCATTTCGGCCTTGCGTTCCGACATCTTCTGCACGACGACGCCGGCATGCTCCTCGTCGACGTCGACGACCACTTCCTCGATCGGCTCGAGCAGGTTGCCGTCCTCGTCCTTCTGCATGACCACGCGGGGACGCGAGACGGCGAGCTCGAAGCCCTCGCGGCGCATCGTCTCGATCAGCACCGCAAGCTGCAGTTCGCCGCGGCCGGAGACGTAGAAGGAATCCTTGTCGGCCGATTCCTCGATCTTGAGTGCGACGTTGCCTTCGGCCTCCTTGAGCAGGCGGTCGCGGATCACGCGGCTCGTCACCTTGTCGCCCTCGGTGCCGGCCAGCGGCGAATCGTTGACGATGAACGACATCGTCACCGTCGGCGGATCGATCGGCTGGGCCTGCATCGGCTCGGAAATGGAAGGATCGCAGAACGTGTCGGCGACCGTGCCCTTGGAAAGCCCGGCAATGGCGACGATGTCACCGGCCTGCGCTTCCTCGATCGGCTGGCGCTCCAGTCCACGGAAGGCGAGGATCTTCGAGACGCGGCCGTTCTCGAGCAGCGAACCATCGTGATGTAGCACCTTCACCGCCTGGTTCGGCTTGAGCGAGCCCGATTCGATGCGGCCGGTGATGATGCGGCCGAGGAACGGGTTGGCCTCGAGAATGGTGCCGATCATGCGGAACGGACCCTCCTTCACCGTCGGCTCCGGAACGTGCTTGAGCACGAGGTCGAACAGCGGCGCCAGCCCGTCTTCCTTTGGCCCCTCCGGCGCTTCCGCCATCCAGCCGTCGCGGCCCGAACCGTAGAGGATCGGGAAATCGAGCTGCTCGTCGGTGGCGTCGAGGGCGGCAAAAAGATCGAAGACCTCGTTGACGACCTCGATGTGGCGTGCGTCCGGCCGGTCGATCTTGTTGATCGCGACGATCGGCTTGAGCCCGACCTTCAGCGCCTTGCCGACGACGAACTTGGTCTGCGGCATCGGGCCTTCGGCAGCGTCCACCAGCACGATCGCGCCGTCGACCATCGACAGGATGCGTTCCACCTCGCCGCCGAAGTCGGCGTGGCCGGGGGTATCGACGATATTGATGCGCGTATCCTTCCAGTCCACCGACGTGGCCTTGGCGAGGATGGTGATGCCGCGCTCCTTCTCGAGATCGTTCGAGTCCATCGCGCGTTCGGCCACGCGCTGGTTTTCGCGGAACGAGCCCGACTGTTTGAGCAATTCGTCGACGAGCGTGGTCTTGCCATGGTCGACATGCGCGATGATCGCGATGTTGCGGAGCTTCATAGGTCTCTCGGAGGTTCGGCAGGCCCGGCAGGGCACGGGCGTTTTCGGTTGCCGCGCTCTTACAGGCTTTTTCGCAAATGCGAAAGGGGGCTGCCAAACCTTCGGCATTCGAAGCCGAAGGGCCTGCCCCTCCCGCGCACAAAACGGGGAGGGACTGCCTTCCTTAAGCCATCGCGCTGGCTGTCGCAGCCCCGCGCCCTTTGCTGGTGCGCTTGAGGCCGAAGAGCGGCCGCAGCCACCAGACCCGCCGGATGACATATTCGTGGAGGATCAGGCAGCCGCCGACGGTCGCCGCCACGATGATGGCGGCCTCGCCCCACACCGGCAAACCCGAGCCGATCATCGCATAGCCGACCACCACGATGATCGTCTGGTGCAGAATGTACCAGGGGAACACCGCCTCGGACATGTAGTTCAGCGCCGGCGAACGCCACCATAGAAACCGCCGCGCCAAGCCGAGCAGCGTGACGATGACGGTCCAGGCATAGATCGTGCGAAGCACGCCGATGATCGGCCAGAAACCCTCTATCCGGCGAAGCTCGGCGAGGTTGAACCTTGCGACGATGATCGTGACGCCGAGCGCCAGGGCGATCGCTCCCGCAATCGGTAGCACACGGTCGACCGCCGACCAGAACGTCTCGTTGCGAGCCGCGAACCAGCCGACAAGCAGGACGGTCAGATAGTTGGCGTGCGTGGCCCAGTCGTCGATCAGCGCATGGGTTGTCGGGAAGAGCGGATTGAGCACGAGCGAGTAGAACAAGAACGGCGCAGCAATGAGAAGGATCGTGGCAGGACGGCGCGCCAGCCAGCCGGTTACCGCGCCGCCGAAATTGCGTTCGACGATTTTAAGCAGCGGCGCCAGCCCTGCCAGAAGGAATGTGTAGACGAGCACATAGGAGACATACCATAGGTGATTCCAGGTCGGCGTTATGATCGAGAACCCCTCCCCGATACCGAGATAGCGCGGGTAGAAATCCCCGATGCTGCCCCGGAATTCGCCCTTGTAGCAGAGCTCGAGATAGGCCTGGGGCACGACCAGCACCAGCATGCCGAAGGCAAGCGGCACGAACAGGCGCGCGCTCCGTTCCGGCAGCAGCGCCCTGAAGCCGCGCGCGTCGGCGGCAAAGCGCAGCGCGACGCCGGAAATGAAGAACAGGAGGGCGAGACGCCACGGATTGAGCAGCAACATGGCTGGCTCCAGGAACGGTGAGGCGTGATCGCTCTTCACGTGCCAGCCCCACGTCACGTAGAACATGCCGATGTGGTAGAAAATGAGCGCGCCGAATGCGAGGACACGCAGCCAGTCGAGATCGTGACGGCGCGTGGATTGCGGAACGGAAATGAGGGCGGACATGAATTGTCTCCGAAAGCTGTGTTGCGGAGCGAGCCTAGTCACCGGCGCGCGGCGGCGAACAGCGCCGGGTGACGGATGCCGGGCCGGCGGGACGAGCGGCGCGGCGCGATCCGGCGGCTGTGACCAGCGGCGGCGCGAATGGGACGAACGGCGAACGCCAGCGGGAGCACCTGTCGCGTTATGACCATGCCGGACGTGTTGAGCGACGATGAGATTGAGCGCCGGATCGGCCGCCGCGTCTTCCTCATCTGTCTGACCTTCTTCCCACTTGTCGCGGCGATCAACGCCGCCTCCTGGTGGACGGACGCCATGCGCATCGGTCTGGCGGTCGACCCGCTGCAGCCATGGTTCTACGAATTCACCAGCATCGCCGCGATCCTGGCGCTGGCGCCGCTCGTCATACTGCTCGAAAGGCGGTTTCCGCTGGCCCCTGGGGAACTGCTGCGCTCGCTTGCCATACTGGCGGCCGGCAGCGTGGGGTTCTCCCTGCTGCACATCGCCGGCATGGTCCTGCTGCGCACATTGCTGGCGCCGCTGGTGCTCGGCGGCAATTACTGGTTCTTCGACGACCCGGTCACCGATCTTGTCTATGAATTCCGCAAGGACCTGTTCCCCTATGCCGGCATCATCGCCATCGCGACCCTGTCGCGCGGCGTCGAGGAAAGCAGGCGCGAGGCGGCGGCCGCACGCGCCGAGGCCCGCGAGACCGGGCGGCTGACGCTGAAATCGGGCGGCCGCTCCTTCTTCATCGACGCCGGCACCACGCAATGGGCGCGCGCGGCGGGCAACTATGCCGAGATTCGCGCGGGCGGACGGACCCTGCTGCCGCGTGTGACGCTGACGGCACTGGAGCAGCAGCTCCGCGAGGCAGGCGTCGACATGGTGCGGGTCCACCGCTCGCATATCGTCAACCGCTCGATGATCACCGAAATCGTTCCGGCTGGTGACGGTGATTTCCGCATTCGGCTACGCGACGGCTCGGAGATCAGGGGCTCGCGCCGCTATCGCGACCAGCTCGGAGTCTGACGTTCCTGCGGCATGACGAAAACCGCCGCTCCTTTCGGCAGCGGCGGCTTCGCAGAAGGCCCTGCAATCAGGTCGAATGTACGGGATCGAGCGTCACGCTGTAGAGTTCGTTGTCGTCGCGATCCATCAGCCGAACCGTCATCTGCTCGGTCTGCCCGTCGATGTCCGCGATACCGAAGAACTGCAGCCCGGCCGAGGGCGGCAGGTTGGCGCCTTGTTCTGCCGTAGGGGCCTTCACGTATTTCACCTCGGGTCCGAACGTCATGTCGAGATCGTTCGGGCCAAAAGTGCCGGCATGGATTGGTCCGGAGATGAATTCCCAGAACGGATTGAAGTCCTGGAACTGCGCCTTGTTCGGATCGTAATAGTGCGCCGCCGTGTAGTGAACGTCGGCGGTCATCCACACCGTATTGTCGATACCGGCATTCTTGATGAAGCGCAGCAGGTCGGCGATCTCCAGTTCGCGTCCCTTTGCCGGACCATGATCGCCATTGGCGATCGCCTCCGTACCGCTGCTTTCCATGAAATTGTCCCACACGATCACGCCGATCGGCATATCGGACGCGATCACCTTCCAGGTTGCGCGCGAGTTCGCCAGCTCACGCTTCAGCCACCGCATCTGTTCCGCCCCGAGGACACGCGACGCGTCGGTCATTTCCTCTTCCATCGAAGCGCCGTTGGGGCCGCGATAGGAGCGCAGGTCCAGGAAGAAGACGTCGAGCAGCGGACCATAGGCTATCTTGCGGTAGACGCGCCCCGGCTCGGCCGGCATGAAGCGGATCGGCGTCATCTCGTGGAAAGCGCGCGCCGCGCGCGCTGTGAGCAGCCCCACCGACTTCTCGCTGTAGCGGTCGTCGCCGGCAAGGTCCTTGGAGCTCGACCAGTTGTTGGTCACCTCATGATCGTCCCACTGGAAGAAGGTCGGGCACACGGCGTTGAGCGCGCGGCAGTGTTCGTCCATCAGATTGTATTTCCACTGGCCCCGATATTCGTCGAGCGTCTCGGCGACCTTGCGCTTCTCGTCGATAAGCACCTTGTTGACCCATTTGGTGCCGTCAGCGAGCTCGACCTCGTCCTTCATCGGCCCGTCGGCATAGATCGTGTCGCCGGAATGCAGGAAGAAGTCGGGTTCGTGCCGCGCCATCGTCGCATAGGTGTACATGCCCTGATCGTCTATGCCCCAGCCTTGGCCGGCCGTATCGCCCGACCAGGTAAAGCGGACATTGCGACGCGCCGCCGGCGCGGTCCGGAAACGGCCGATGACAGGCTCCGACATCGCGTTCGTATCCGAAAGATCGACGGCGACCATGCGGTAGAATATCTCCTGGTCGGAAGGCAGGTCCTCGAGCAGGCGCTTCACCGCGAAATCGCTGTCGGGCAGCACGTCGAGCGACGCCAGACGCTTCGGGTTGGCGAAGCTCTCGGTCGTCGAAACCTCGAACATGACACGCGACGGGCGGTCGGTCCGGGTCCAGATCATGCCCGAACTGGTATCCACGTCGCCGGATTGCACGCCGTGCGTGAACACCGGGCGGCTGCTCGCACGCGACAGGGCCGGCATCGCGAGACCGGAAGCTGCCAGAACGGCGGAGGCGCCGGCGCTCTTCAAAAGCCTGCGCCGGTTAAGGGAGGGGATCATGTTCATGGCTCTCATCCTGATGGCTGGAAACCACGGCAACCTCCCGCAGGCAGATTGCAGGCATTTGTCCGCCGCATGAATTTTTGCTGACTGTTCCATGACTGTGGAAAGTCGTTAGCCGGTCGCGGCATGGCGGGCCGCGCGCGGGCGGCCCGGCACCGACCAAAGGCGCCTGCGCTCGCGTTAACAAAACCTTGAAACATTCTTAACGCTTGCGCGTTAGCGTGGAGATATTCGCCACGAGGTCACGATGACGACGCCCGCCTGGGTTCTGAAATTTGCAGCAGCAGCGGTCATTCCCGTCCTGATCGGAGTGGGTGTCGCCATTTCGGCGCCCGCGCCGCTGACCGATGCCGAAGACATCGTCCAGGATGACAGCTACCGGCCTGGCGCGAACGGTGTCGACCTCGCGGCCGTCACGGGACCGGTTGCCCCGCGCGACGGCAGGAAGCCCGCCTGCGCAGATCCGCAGAGCGGCCTCGCGCCCTGCCTGAAGTAGCGGGCTAGATCAGCCCGCGTTTCTCCATCATCGCCTCGGGCGAAGGCATCTTGCCGCGGAATGCTGTGTAGAGTTCTTCCGGGTCCTTCGAGCCGCCCGCTGAATAGATGAAGCTCCGCAGCTTGCTGGCCATCGCAGGATCGAACACGTCGCCCGTCTCCTCGAATGCCGAGAACGCGTCGGCGTCGAGAACCTCCGACCACATGTAGGAATAATAGCCGGCGGAATAGCCGTCGCCTGAGAACACGTGCAGGAAATGCGGCGTGCGGTGGCGCATGACGATCTCGTCCGGCATGGCGAGCCCGCGCAGCGTCTCGGCCTCGAATGCCCGCGGGTCTTCCGGCGCATTCGGTTCAGCGTGATAGGCCATGTCGACCAGCGCGCTTGAGGTGAACTCCACCGTGGCGAAGCCCGCGTTGAAGGTACGCGCCGCCAGCATCTTGTCGAGCAGTGCCTTGGGCATCGGCGCGCCGGTGCGATAGTGCAACGCGTGTTTTTCCAGGATTGCCGGTACCGTCAGCCAATGTTCATAGAGCTGCGAAGGCAGTTCTACGAAATCGCGCGACACCGAGGTTCCCGCCACCGACGGCCATGTAACGTCGGTCAGCATGCCGTGCAGCGCATGGCCGAACTCGTGGAACAGCGTGCGTGCATCGTCCATCGACAGCAGCGCCGGCTGCCCCTTGGGCGGCTTGGCGAAGTTCATTACATTGTAGATGATCGGCGACGCTCCATCGCCCAGCCTGTAGCCGCTTTCCAGCGAGCTCATCCAGGCGCCGGAGCGCTTGGATGGCCGGTTGAAATAGTCGGCCAGGAATGTCGCACGATGCGACCCGTCGGCATTCTTCACCTCGAAGACGCGCACGTCCTCGTGCCAGGCCGCGATGCCCTTCTTCTCCTCGAAGGTCAGCCCGAAAAGCCGGTTCGCCACATCGAAGCACGCATCGATGATCCGGTCGAGCTGGAGGTAGGGTTTCAGCTCGGCCTCGTCGAAGGCGTATTTCTCCGCGCGCAGCTTCTCCTGCCAGTAGCGCCAGTCGGCGGCGGCGATCTTGTCGTTGCTGCCGGCGGCAAGCGCGATGCGCTCCAGCTCCGCTTTGTCGATAGCTGCCTTCTCACGCGCCTTTTCCCAGACAGGCACCAGCAGCTCCATCACCGCGTCCGGCGTCTTCGCCATCGTGTCGTCGAGCTTCAACGCGGCATAGCTGGCATAACCCAGCAGCTTCGCCTTCTCCGCCCGCAGCGCCAGCGTCTCCTTCACGATCGCGCCGTTGTCGGTCTCGCCGCCGTTCTCCCCCCGCGACGTGAATGCAGCGAAGGCCTTTTCGCGCAGGTCCCGCCGTGCGGAGAACGTCAGGAACGGCTCGATGATCGAACGGGAAAGCGTGACCGCGAAGCGCCCTGCCTGACCGCGCGATTCGGCAGCTTCAGCCATCGCATCCTTGAGGAAGTCCGGCAGGCCGGCGAGATCGTCGCCATCGTCGAGGAACAGCGCCCATTCGGCCTCGTCGGCCAGCACATTCTGGCCGAATTGCGCGCCGAGCGAGGCGAGCCTTTCTCCGATTGCGGCCAGCCGCTGCTTGTCTTCGGCTCCAAGCTTCGCACCGGCCTTCACGAAGCGCTTCCAGGTCTTTTCGAGCACGCGCGCGGTTTCCGCGTCGAGCCCCAGCACGTCGCGATGCGCGTGGAGCGAATCGATGCGCGCAAACAGCGCCTCGTTCATGTAGACCGCCGAGAAATGGCGCGACATCTTCGGCGCGATCTCGCGTTCGAGCGCCTGTATCTGCGGGTTGGTATGTGCCCCAGCCCGACCCCAGAAGATCGCCGAGACCCGACCGAGCGCCTCGCCCGCGAGTTCCAGGGCCTCGAGCGTGTTGGCGATGCTGGGCTCCTGCTCGTTGCCGGCAATCGCTGCGATCTCCGCGTCATGTGCCGCCAGAGCCGCGTCGAACACGGGCGCAAACTGCTCGTCCCTGATCGCGGTGAAATCAGGCAGGCCGAGCGGAGCCGTCCAATGAGTCAGCGGATGGCGGTCAAGATCGATAGCTTCGGTGGACATGCGGAACCTCGGGAAGACTGCGCCGTACGGCGCGGGGGAGCGTCATGCCTGATTTAGGTGGCCTCCCGCGCAAGCGCAACGCCACGCTCGCACCCATCCTTGACGGCGCCGGACCGCGCCGATAAGAAACCCAGATAATAAGGATATCTTACGAATGCCCGCAAGGTTCGATCCAGACGCGATCGGCTTCCTGATCACGGATGTCGCCCGCCTTTTGCGCGCCGAGTTCGATCGGCGCACGGCCAATACCGGCCTCGGCCTGACGCCGGGCGACGCGCGCACGCTCGTCAACGCCGCCCGGGCCGGCAAGGTCAGGCAGACAGTGCTTGCCGAACGGATGGGCGTGGAGGCAATGACGCTTTCGGCCTATCTCGACCGGCTCGAGGCGCATGGTCTCATTCGGCGGG
Source organism: Aquamicrobium sp. (assembly GCA_019739225.1). Lineage (GTDB taxonomy): Bacteria > Pseudomonadota > Alphaproteobacteria > Rhizobiales > Rhizobiaceae > Aerobium. The sequence goes on along the minus strand of JAHHDT010000006.1, from coordinate 305,192 downwards.
AGCCTGATCCCACCGACCGGCGCGCCAAGCTGGTTGAGGTCACCGAGACTGCCCAGTCGGTGCTGGAACAGATTTCCACGATCAGCGCCGAATTGCGCGCCGACATCTCCGCCTCGCTCGCGCCACGGCAGCTCGAAGAAATCCGCGACGGCCTGAAGACGATGCGCAAGACGCTGGCATCCATGCGGCCCGAATGCGGAAAGGGAAATTCGACCATATGAACGTCCACCCGACCAATCCGGTCGCCGCACCCTTGATGAGCGAGCGCCGGGTCAGCCTCCTCGGTGCGCTGCTTGTTGCAATCGGCCCTCTATCGATGGCGCTGTTCACCCCGGCCATGACCGAGATCGTGCGCGCATTCGGCACCACGGAAGCGGCGGTGAAGATGACGCTGTCGCTTTATTTCGCCGGCTTTGCACTTGCGCAGCTCGTTTGCGGCCCGCTCTCCGACGGCTTCGGCCGCAAGCCCGTGGCACAGGCCTTCATGGGCGTCTATCTGGTCGCCAGCGCGCTCGCACTCTTTGCGCCGACCATCGAGTTCCTGATCGCTGCCCGCTTCCTGCAGGGTGTCGGTGCAGCGGTCGGTGTCGCCATCTCCCGCGCTGTCGTGCGCGACCTTTTCACCAACGAGCGCTCAGCCCGGATCATGAACCTGATCGGGATGATCCTCGGCATCGGCCCGGCCTTCGCGCCAACGCTGGGCGGTGTGACAATGGAGCTTTTCGGCTGGCACGCCATCTTCGCGCTGATGCTGGTGTTCGGCATCGTCATCATGCTGGTCATCCATTTCATGCTGGTCGAAACGGTGATCCGCGACGTTTCGCGCATCCGCCCGCGGGCTCTGGTGCGCTCCTACGGCCAGCTTCTGCGCAGTGGCTACTTCATGTCGTCGGGCCTGGCGCTCGGCGGCGCGATCGGCGCCTTCTACACGCTGGCCGTGGTGCTGCCTTTCATCCTGATGGGCCGGGTCGGCCTGTCGCCGACCCAGTTCGGCCTCGGCATGCTGTTTCAATCGGGCGCGTTCTTTGCTGGTTCGCTGGTCGTACGGCGCGCGATGGGCGTCTACGGCGCCTACCGCATCATGCCCGCCGGGCTCGCCTTCATCGCGGCCGGCAGCATCGCGCTGGCCGTTCTGCTGCGGGTGATGGAACCTTCGTTCATCAACGTCATGGGACCCGTAGCGCTCTATGCGTTCGGCGCAGCCTTCATCCTGCCGGCAATGTCGACCGCATCGCTGGCACCCTTCCCGCATATCGCAGGCGCGGCCGCCGCGCTGGGCGGCTTCCTGCAGATGGGCGGCGGGCTCGTTGGTGGCCTGCTGGCCGGTCTCTTTGCCGATCCGGTCACCGCGATTGCCACCGTGGTGCCGGGCCTCGGGCTTCTGGCGATCCTGTGCTGGGCGTGGTGGCGTTCGCTACCCGAACCTGCAATGGCAAGCGTCGTCCTGGCCCGTACGGCCGAGACCCCGCCACCGCCGGCCGAATAAAGCACCGGCGGATCTGCGGTCGTCGCGCGCTGCGCTGGCGACTGTCAGTCGACGTCCGGCCGCTGGAAATCCCCGCTCTCGGGATTCATGGTCCACAATTCGCCGGTCGATATATCGAACCAGGCACCATGCAGGCTCAATCGCTCCTTGCGTTCGAGGATCGAGACGCAGGGGAAGGTGCGCAGGTTGGCGATCGAATAACGGATGGAGATGCGCTCCAGCGCAGTCTGCCGCTCCGATGTCGTCATCATCGCATTGCCGGAAACCGCCTCCGCGGCCGGCGCGACAAGGTTCATCCACTTGCCGATGAAATCGCCAGGCGAAAGCGGTTCGGCGGCCGGATCGAGCGCCGCCTTGATGCCGCCGCAGCGCCCATGGCCGAGCACCACGATGTGCTTGACCTTAAGGCTTTGCACAGCGAATTCCAGCGCCGCCGATGTAGAGTGGTGCTTGCCGTCTGGTGCATAGGGCGGCACCAGATTGGCAACGTTACGCACGACGAAGAGTTCGCCCGGCCCGGTGTCGAAGATGGTCTCGGGCGCGGCGCGTGAATCGCAGCATGCGATCACCATCGTTTCTGGCGTCTGGCCTTCGCGGGCGAGTTCACGGTAGCGGTCGCGCTCGGCAGCGTAGCGGCCACGCATGAAGGCGCTGTAGCCTTCGAGCAGTCTTTGCGGCAGATGTTCCATGCCTTGCCACTAGCCTCAAACCGCCGGTCGTGCAATCGCCTTGCTCAGGTCCATATGGCGATGGGGATGCCATGGGCGTCTTCAAGCGGCGGATCGGGAAACGACACCGCCTCGCCACGCCCATGTCGCTCGGCGACCAGAAGCACCGCGCAGGCATCCAGAAAGTCGTCTTCCGCAGCACCGCGCGGCGGCGCGGCCGAGACAAACGCTTCGGGCAGGCCGCAGCGTGCCAGCAGCGCCTTCCGCTCGGCCATGCCCGGCGCATTGACGCCGCCCTTCACCTTCTTCGGCAACGCCATCGCCTGTTCGCCGTTGAGGCGCCAGAACGCCGCTTCGGGGTGGGATTCGACGACGCGTGCCCGCAGTTCCGGCCGCGCTATCATCAACCGATCCAGCTCGCGAATCTTCGAGAAGATGCCGAAGGCCTGTATGGAGACCCCGCGCGGCGGATCGGATGTCTCCCGCGCAACCGCGCTTGCCCGCCGGTGCGCCGCGTACCAGGCCTCGATGCCATCGAACGGACCCGGCTCCGCATACACAGCCGCACGCGACGGTATCGAGAACACGCTCGACTGGCGTTGTCCGAGATGCCGCCGCACCAGCGGCTCCGGTCCCCTGCCGCCCTTTCCGGTTGTCTCCGGCAGCCCGATGGGCATATCGACGGCAATCGTCGCATCAGGCGGCAGGAAATCGACGAGCGTGGCGAAATCGCCGAATACCGCCGCCTCCACCGTGCTGTCCGACCGTCGGATGGCTGCGACCCAGCCGGCTTTGCAGCCGTCAACGCCGGCGCAGCTTTTCATGCGCGCCTTTCGCCGTCCGGATGCACGAGCCGGCGCATCTGCACCATTGCCATCGGATGCGCGAGACTTTGCGCGTCGGTTTCCAGCATCAGTTCGTCGGCCTGGCGCTTGACCGCACGCGCCACCACCTCGAACACCGCCGCCGCCGTCATCTGCAGCGCCTTCTCCGCGCTGCGGCCTTCCATGAGCCGCGCCAGGAACAGGGCAGCGGCGAGGTCGCCGGTACCGTTGGGCGGCCTGGGCACGGAGCGGTGTTCGGCAAGTATCACCTCGCGGGGCGTCACCAGCAGGTTGCCGATCGAACCGGCCATCAGCGCATGGGCCGAAGTGACCAGCATCCGCGACGGCCCCATGCGCAGCGCGGCCTGCGCCACGGCGCGGTTGTCGCCGAGCGTCTCGCCGGCAAGCCATTCGAGCTCGAAGCGGTTCGGCGTGGCGATGTCTGCAAGCGGCATCAGCAGGTCGCGCATGGCGGCAGCCGTCGCCTCCGCAACGTAGAGCCCGCCGGCATCGCCCATCACCGGATCGCAGAGATAGAGTGCATCCGGATTGCGCGCCTTGACCGCCGCGACGAGCGATGCGACCGCCTGGGCCTGCCCCGCATCGCCGAGATAGCCCGAAAGAACCGCACCCACTTCGCCGAGCCAGGGCGACGCTTCGAGATCGCGCATCAGCGCTGCGAATTGATCCGGATCCGGAACGATCCTTGTCGCGCGACCATGCCCCGGATGCCAGGGCAGAACGACGGTCGGCACTGCCCACACCGGGAAGCCGAGCTGCTGAAGGGCGAAGACGGCCGCCCGGTTGCCGACCGCGCCGCGCGCGACGTGGCTGGAAACGACGATGACGGCGCTGCGCCCGCCCGGTTCCTCGCTTGTCATTGTCTCAGCCGCCACTTGCCGTGAAGTCGATCAGCCACCAGACGAGATAGAGCAGCAAGGCGAGCCCGAACCATCGGCCGATGCGCGTACCCCACAATTCGGCCCAGTCCTTTTCCTGGGCGTCGCGCCCGGTCATGTGGTCCTTCACGCGACCGGCCATCGTCGGCTCGCTCTCGGTGCCGACGCGCCCGATGATGCGTTGCGATTCCGCTTTCCTGTCGTCGTCCCGGCCCATCTGCAGCCCTTTCCTGGCTGCGCGGACCTTAGACGCTTGGCGCCGCCGCGCACAAGCGCAAGCGGATTTGCGATAGCGCATTTTCGCGGCGCGCGATTGCCGCTAAGGTCACGCTCTCTACAACCCCGGGGATCGAATCATGTCGTCGCGCGCCATTCCCTTTTCTCTGCCGCGGCCCGCTCTGTCGGCGCTGTTTGTGGCTCTGATGCTGCCGCTCCTTTCGGCCTGCGGTTTCAACACCATTCCTACCAACGAGGAGCGCGCCAAGGCGGCCTGGAGCGAGGTGCTCAATCAGTACCAGCGGCGCGCCGACCTTATCCCCAATCTGGTCGAGACCGTGCGCGGCTACGCAGCCCACGAACGCGAGGTTCTGGAGGCGGTGGTGAAGGCTCGCGCCCAGGCAACGCAGGTGCAGATCTCGCCGGAGTTGCTGCAAGACCCTGCCGCATTCGAGGCGTTTCAGCAGAGCCAGTCCCAGCTCACCGGAGCGCTGTCGCGGCTGCTTGCCGTCGTCGAGAATTATCCCGACCTCAAGGCCAACCAGAACTTCCTGGCATTGCAGGCCCAGCTCGAAGGTACCGAGAACCGCATCGCGGTAGCGCGGCGCGACTACATCGAAGCCGTGCGCGTCTACAACACCGCGTTGAGGACCCTGCCGTCGATGATCTGGGCCAAGATATGGTTCACCGACAACGAGCCGTTCCAGAACTTCACCGTGGCCGAGGACAAGATGGACGTTCCGCAGGTGAACTTCGGCAATGACGGCTAGGCAGGCCGCGCGGATAGCCATGCACGTCCCGCCCGACCGGCACCGGTTTTCACCGGTTCAAGCGCCATCCTGTCGCTGGCGCGCGGCAGCGTTCCTCGTGACCGCGCTGCTCTTCTGCCTGCCAGCGCTCGCCCAATCGCTGCCCGCGCTGACCGGCCGCGTGGTCGACAACGCGGGCATGATCGATACGGCCGACGAAAGCGCGCTGGTCGCCACGCTCGAGGCTTTCGAGCAGAAATCGTCGGACCAGATCGTCGTCGCCACGATCGAATCGCTTGGCGGGGAGGCCATCGAGCCATACGCCAACCGGCTTTTCCGTCAGTGGGGCCTGGGCCAGGCCGGCGAGAACAATGGCGTTCTGCTGCTGGTCGCCCGCGACGACCGGCGAATGCGCATCGAGGTCGGCTACGGGCTGGAGGGCACGCTCACCGACCTGCATTCCAAGCTCATCATCGAAAACACGATGGTGCCGGCCTTCCGGGCGGGCGACTTTTCCGGCGGAATCACCCGCGCCGTCGACGACATCATCATGGTGCTCGAAGGCAATGCGGCCGAACTCGAGGCTCGCGCCGAGCGCAACCAGGCAGAGGACGACGGCATGCCCTGGTTCGTCGTGCTGTTCATCCTCGTCTGGTGCGTTCTCTTCTTCGGCGCCTTCGCGTTCGCCTTTCTGGCTCCCGTCTTCGGCCGCAAGATCGGCGCCAAGCGCTACAAATGGCTGGGCATGGAGTTCGACTACACGCAGTCATCGCGAAGCTCCTCCGGAAGGTCTTCCGGCGGCGGCTGGTCATCGTCGTCCGGCGGGGGTGGCTTCTCCGGTGGTGGCGGTTCGTCCGGTGGCGGCGGCGCGTCGGGAAGCTGGTAGGGAGACGAGATGACCAAGCCGCTGACCCCCGAACAGCATGAATCGCTGGCCGCCCGCATCCGGCAGGCTGAGGCTCAAACCCGTGGCGAGATCTATTGCGTCGTTGCACGTGCGAGCGACAGCTACGCCTATCCGGCCGCCTTCATGCTTGCGGTGGGCGTGGTGCTCGTCAGCCTGCCGGTCGCCATCTGGCTGGACCAGAGCTGGCTCGGCCTGTCCCACCTCACGCTCGCCCTGTCGCAGCTCGCGGCACTCGTCGTCGCCTGCCTGGTGCTGTTTGCAGTGCCGCGATTGCGGATCTTGCTGGTGCCGCGACGCCTGCGCTACCTGCGTGCGCATGACAACGCGCTCAAGCAGTTCCTCGCGCACAATGTGCATCTCACGGAGCAGAGAACCGGCATATTGATATTCGTTTCGCTCACGGAACGGTATGCTGAGGTCGTGGCCGATTCCGGCATCAACGCCAAAGTGCATCAGGATGAGTGGAACGGGATCGTCGAGCGGCTGGTCGCGGCCGCTTCCGCCGACCACCTTGCCGAGGGCCTGGCGGATGCGGTCGACCGCGCCGGCACCCTGCTTTCCGGGCATTTTCCCGGCGGCACCAACAATCCCAACGAACTCGACGACCACGTCGTCGAAATCTGAACGGGCAGATCGACAACACTCTGTGAGAAATGGTCGCTCGCGCGGCCTGACTCTTGCCGCCATGCCGCCGCCCGGTTTATGCTTAACAAATCATGAATACGCTGACGATCGACATCAGACGGGCGGAACCACGCGACGCAGACGCGATCGCCGGCGTGCATCATGAAGCATGGCAGGGTGCCTACGCCGGCATTATCCCCTATCGGGCGCTGACGACGATGATCAACCGACGCGGCACCTCCTGGTGGTCCAACGCCATTCGCCGCGCCGCCAGCGTCCTGGTGATCGAGATCGGCGGCGAGGTCGTCGGCTATGCAACGCTTGGGCGCAACCGCGCGCGCGAGTTGCCGCAGCAGGGCGAGATCTACGAGCTCTACCTGAAACCGGAATATCAGGGCATCGGGCTCGGCGGCCGTCTGTTTGCCGCTGCCCGCGAGAAGCTCGCCACGCACGGCCTGTCCGGACTGGTGGTCTGGGCGCTCGAGGAAAACGCCAACGCCATCGGATTCTATACCGGTGCAGGCGGACGCGACGTGGCCGAAGGCGTCGAGGTTTTCGACCAGAAGGCATTGCGCAAAGTCGCCTTCGTCTGGGACTGACACACCCCTCTCCATCTTGCTGCATTGCAATATCAGGCTACGCGGTATATCCGCTGCCTCGATAGATTTGACGCCCTCGGCGGCACGCTCATAATCGTGGCGCGGCCGGGGCCAACGCAGCATCAGGAACGGACGACCATGCGCATCGACGCCATCGCCATCGGCAGCAACCCACCGGAAGACGTCAACGTCATCGTCGAGGTGCCCGTCGGCGGCCAGCCGATCAAGTACGAGATGGACAAGAACGCCGGCACGCTCGTCGTGGATCGCTTCCTCTACACGCCGATGACCTATCCGGGAAATTACGGCTTCGTGCCGCATACGCTTTCGGAGGACGGCGACCCGATCGACGTTCTGGTCTGCAACACCCGCCAGTTGATCCCCGGCTGTGTCATCAATGTCCGCCCGATCGGCGTGCTGGTGATGGAAGACAATGCCGGCAAGGACGAGAAGATCATCGCCGTGCCCTCGCCGCACCTGACCCGGCGCTACGAGAACGTGCACGAGCATACCGACATGCCCGAGATCACGCTCAAGCAGATCGAGCACTTCTTCGAGCACTACAAGGATCTGGAGCCGGGCAAGTGGGTCAAGATCGGCGACTGGCGCGGCGCAGCCGCCGCTCGCAAGATGATCGTCGAGGCGATCGAGCGCGCGAAGTCCTGACGCGAACGAGGCCGGCCTAAGTGATCGGCCTCAATTCTCTGCGCGGCTGAACGGCGGCACCGGCACGCTTCCGGCGTCTATGACCGGCTGGTCCCCGCAGGCGAAGTCGCGCGCCTGCGTATCGGCTATGCGCCGCGCCTTCTCATTGGCATCGGGGTTGCCCGTGGCGACCACATAGCCGACGGCGCAGCCCTCCCGGCCATGGATCTGGCCGACCTTTTCCACCACCAGCACCTCGGTCTTCGTATCCGTATCGTCAGGCTCGCTGACGAACCAGCGATGGATGGTCGCAATAGGCGTCTCGCGCGAGCCGTCGCGCTCGATGCGCCATTCGATGCGGGGGCCTGCCGAATTGAAGCCGTCGAAACTCTCCCAGGTCGGCGCGAGATCGCCGTCCGGCGGAAAGCCGTAGAAGATCGATTCGCGTGCGTCGGCGTAATAGATGACGATCGGATATCCGCGATAGCCGGAGCAGACCATGTCGACCCAGTCGCCGTCGCCTTCCTCCGCCGCCGCAAAGACGGAGCAGTGGTGATCGGCTTCCAGATTGGAGTAGGCGCTCACGATCTCCTGTGCGCCAGCCATGCCGGTGGCGCCAGACAGGAGGAGAACTGAAAGGATGATGCGCATGGGACTGCTCCATGGTCGGGTGCGGGCAAGCCTAACCCAAAGGCCGCCATGCGCCCAGCCTCACTTCAGCTATCAAACAGTACATGCTGCGCTTCGATAAGCTCCGGGTCACCTGCCACGCGAACGGTCTTGAGGCGCGCGGTGCCGCCGGCAACGACGCTGACCGAGCTCGCAGGCACGCCAAGCGCTGATGCGAGAAGTCTTTCGAGCGCCTGATTGGCCTTGCCCTTCTCGGGCACGGCGCGCACCCGCGCTTTCAGGAATGCACGGCCATCGGCGCCGGCCTCCACACCCTCGATGGCGTCGCGCGCCGATTTCGGTGTCAGCCGGACAAACAGCTCTACGCCGCCCGCATGGCGTCGGTGGAAAGCCGGTCCTGCCGACATCGCGATCAGGCGGAAAGCAGGATCGGCGCGACCGTCGTCAGCAGGAGCTGGCGGATGAAGAAGAGAATCAGCAGCAGGATGATCGGCGAGATGTCGATGCCGCCGAGATCGGGCATGAAGCGCCGGATCGGACGCAGTGCCGGTTCGGTGAGGCGGAACAGCATGTTGCCGATCGAGCCCACGAACTGGTTGCGCGGATTGATGACGTTGAATGCATAGAGCCACGAGAAGATCGCGGATGCGATGATGATCCACCAGTAAAGATCGAGCGCGAGCACGATGGTCTGGATAAGCGCGAGCATGCCGGTCTCCCTTCGAACGCCCGCGACATGTAGCCATTGCGGGCACAACCGGCAAGTGCCGAGCTGCCGCACGGCCCGCGCAGGGTAAACGCCCGGTACGGATCGCGCGCAGACCCGATGCGGGTGGCGGGGCCGGCCATCTGGCGCTTGACACGAAGCCGCCGCCGCTCGTAAATGCCGCCCATCCGCTGGACGGGGCCGTAGCTCAGCTGGGAGAGCGCGTCGTTCGCAATGACGAGGTCAGGGGTTCGATCCCCCTCGGCTCCACCAACGGCTTTCAAACTTCCGATAGTTGAACGAGACGCCGGCGCGGGCGATTCCAGTCACGCGCGCAGCAGCCGGACCTTGTGTTCGGGCCCGACGTCGACCAACTCCGATGGTTCGGGCGGCGAGAAGACATTGGGCGCGGTGCTGCCGTCGGAGCCGAAGCGCCATCCCGCCGGCGCGGCCGGCTGCGTTACCCCCGTCGCCACGCCCCCATGCCCCAGCGCAACGTCGGGGTCGGGGATCGCGTCGATCAGCCGCCGCGTATAGGGATGCTGCGGATTCTCGAAAATCTCCTTCCAGCCGCCCTGTTCGACGATCTGGCTGAAGAACATCACCAGCACGCGGTCGCTCATGTGCTCGACAACCGACAGGTCATGCGAGATCATGATGTAGGAAAGACCGAAATCATCCTGCAGATCCAGCAGCAGGTTGATGATCTGCGCACGGATCGAAACGTCGAGCGCGGAGACCGGTTCGTCGAGCACGACGATCTCCGGCTCGAGGATCAGCGCACGGGCTATGCCGATCCGCTGCCGCTGGCCACCCGAAAACTCGTGCGGATAACGCGTGCCCTGCTCGGGCGTCAGGCCGACGCTCCTGAGCATCTTCGCGATACGGTCGGCCGCCTCGGACCCCGTGATGCCGTGAAGCCTGAGAGGCTGGGCCAGTGACGCATTCACCGTCTGCCGCGGATTGAGGCTGGCATAAGGGTCCTGGAAGACCATCTGCGCCACTTTCGCACGCGCCATGCGGCTCGGCGCGCCGGGGCCGGCGATGGGCTTGCCCTTGAAGCGGATCGTCCCCTCGCTGGGCTCCTGCAGCCCCATGATCGAAAGCGCCGTGGTGGATTTGCCGCAGCCCGATTCACCCACGATCGAAAGACATTCGCCCTTGGCCAGAGAAAAGCTGACACCCGTAACGGCATAAAGCGTCCGCTTGCCCGTGCCCAGTATGCCGCCTCCGGAAATGGGGAACCGGACGTGCAGATTGTCGACCTCGAGAATTGGCGCGCTCACGCTGGCGCTCCTTCCTCGCGCGGGCTGATGAAGCGCGTTTGTGTAAGCTTGGAGCGGTCGTCGATGATGCTGTCGATGTCGACCAGCCTTTGCCGGCCATGCGACGAACGGCTGCCGAGGCGTGGCAGCGCGCCCAGAAGACCGCGCGTGTATTCGTGTCGCGGATCGGCAAACAGCGCCTCGGTCCAGTTCTCCTCGACCAGCGTTCCGGCATACATCACGCCTACGCGCTGGCAGGTCGAGGCGATGACGCCGAGATCGTGACTGATGAACAGCACCGCCGTGCCGCGCTCCGTGCAGAGTTCCTTGATCAGCCGCAGAACCTCGGCCTGGACCGTCACGTCGAGTGCGGTGGTCGGCTCGTCCGCGATCAGCAGGTCGGGGTCGCAAGCCATCGCCATGGCGATCATCACGCGCTGGCGCAGGCCGCCCGACATCTGGTGCGGATAGTTCTTCGCCCGGCGGTCGGGATTGGGCACGCGCACATTCGCGAGCGCCTCGACTGCCAGCTTCTCGCCTTCCGCCCACGACTTGCCCTGATGAAGATAGAACATCTCGGCGATCTGCCGCCCCACCGTGACCAGGGGGTTGAGCGCAGTCATCGGTTCCTGGAAGATCATGGCGACGCGGTCGCCCCTGAGCTTGCGCATTTCGCGCCTCGAAAGCTTCAGCAGGTCCCGGCCCCGGAACAGGATTTCGCCTCCCGTGGCCCGCAGCGGCCGCTTCAGCAGCCCCATGGTGGCCAGCGAGGTTACCGACTTGCCGGAGCCCGATTCCCCGACGAGGCCGAAAGCCTCGCCCGGCATGATCTTGAATGAAACACCCTGCAGGATCGGATACATCCGCCCACCGCCCGCGGGCAGGCCGACATGCAGGTCTTTCACCTCGAGAAGCGGATCGGTCATACCTTGCGCGTCCTCATATGCGGGTCGAGACTGTCGCGCAGGCCGTCGCCCAGCAGGTTGAAGCCCAGCACGGACAGGAAGATGGCGAGACCGGGGAAGATGGCGACCCATGGCGCGAGCTGGATCATCTCGCGCGCGTCCGTCAACATCGAACCCCAGGATGGGAATGGTGGCTGGATGCCGAGGCCGAGGAAGCTCAGCGCCGCCTCCGACAGCACCGCGCTGCCCATGCCAAGGGTTGCCATCACCAGGATCGGGCCCATCATGTTGGGCAGGATCTGCGTGAACATGATGCGCAGGTCGGAATAGCCAAGCGACTGCGCGGCAAGCACGTAGCCCTGCGACTTGAGCGAAAGCGTGGAGGAGCGTGCGATGCGGCACGTCCAGCTCCAGTTGGTCAGGCCGAGCGCGATCAGCAGCGACACAAGTCCCGGTCCCAGAACGGCCATCACCGCCAGCGCGAAGATGAGCGAGGGAATGGCGAGCATGACGTTGGTCAGGCCGTTCACCAGATCGTCCCACCAGCCGCCCCAGTATCCGGCCGTCATGCCGAGCGTCACGCCGATCACCGAATTGATGATCTGCGAGACGATGCCGACCGTCAGCGAGATCTGGGCGCCGTAAAGGATGCGGGAATAGACGTCCCTGCCCTGACTGTCGGTGCCGAACCAGAACTCGGCGTCCGGCGGCAGTTCCGCATTCATCAGGTTCGCGTCCAGCACCGGGTCGAACGGCGCGAGCCAAGGCGCCAGAGCGCCGGCAAGGATCACCAGGGCGGTCAGGAAGCCGCCGAAGACGAGATTGAAACCGAGACGCATCGCCGCCTACTCCTGCTTGATGCGCGGGTCGATGGCTGCGTAGAGCAGGTCGACGATGGTGTTGATGACGAGAAACCACAGCACGATGACGAGGATCGTGCCCTGAACGACGGGAATGTCGCGGATGGCCACGCTGTCGACCAGCAGCGAACCGATGCCCGGCCATGCAAACAGCTTCTCGATGACGACGGCCTGGCCGATCAGCGAGCCGAACTGCAGCCCCACCGTGGTGATGATCAGCACTAGCGCGTTGCGGGCGACGTGGCGGCGCACCACCGCCGTCTCGCTCATGCCCTTGGCGTGTGCCGTGCGAATGAAGTCCGAATTCATTACATCGAGCACGCCCGCACGCGTCGTGCGCGCCAAGAGCGCGAGCGGCGTCACCCCCAGCGCCATGGCGGGCAGGATGAGGTTGCGGAACGACCCGTCGCCGTAACCGAAGCTCGGCAGCCAGTTCAGGTGCAGCGCGAACAGCAGCATCATCAGCAGGCCAAGCCAGAACTGCGGCAGCGACAGACCGGAAACGGCACCGATCATCGTGACGGTGTCGAGAATCGAGCCGGGACGCAGCGCGGCCAGGAAGCCCAGCGGCACCCCGATCACGATGGCGAACACCATCGCGGCCGTGGCGAGTTCAAGCGAGGCCCACATGCGCTCGTTGATCATCTGGATCACCGGCAGCCGGGTACGGAACGAGGTGCCCAGATCGAAGCGCGCCAGATCCCAGATATAGGTGAAGAAGCGCTCGTGCAGCGGCTTGTCCAGGCCGAACTCGGCGGTGATCCGGGCGATCAGTTGCGGATCGGCGTTGGTCCGCCCGTCGGAAAACAGGCTGGCGGCGAAGCTGCCTGGAACAACACTGAAGATCACGAAGATCAGCAGGGCGACGACGATCACGGTGGGGATGATCTGGAGAATGCGCCGAAGCGCGAAACGTAGCATGGGCGGGTCCCGTTTCAGGCCGCGTCAGGTTGCGGATAACCGCAACTTTGCAAAAGAAGCCGTCCACGAGAGGCAACTCCCCTCGTGGACGGCGCTTTCCGCCTACTTGCGGTTTTCCGGAGCCGTATCGTCGATCCAGATGTCGTCATAGGGCTGGAGCGCGAGTTCGGTCGCGTTCGGAACGAGCCCGTGCACCCACGGCTGATGGGCCATGACTGCCTTGTTGTAATTGAAGAACCAGATCGGCGCGTCTTCCTGGATGAAGTTGTTGGCCTCTTTCAGCAGTTCCAACTGCTTGTCCGGATCGCGCTCCGCACGGGCGGCCTCGTAGATCTTGTCGTATTCGGGGTTCGAATAGGCCGTGTAGTTGCATGCCGATTGCGGTGTCTGCGACCAGAAGCAGCGCATCACGGTCAGCGGGTCCGGCCCGGTCAGGTTCGACCAGATATAGGCCTGGAAGTTGCCCGACTGAATCGTCGAGCCGAGCGCGGCCGATTCGATCGGCCGCGGCCTGACCGTGACGCCAACCTCTGCCAGCATCGGCAGGATAGCCTCGACGATCGGCACGCCCCAGCTTTCGTTCGGCGTTGCCGTCACCTCGAATTCGAAGCCGTCTTCATAGCCGGCTTCCTTCAGCAGCTCCTTGGCCTTTTCCGGATCGTAGGGATAGGGCTTGGCTTCGCTGTCGAACGCAGGCGATCCCAGCGGCAGCCAGCTCGTGGCGCGCACGGCCTTGCCCTTGACCAGACGCTCGATGATGAGATCCGAGTTGATCGCGTAGTTGATGGCCTGTCGGACACGCTTGTCCTTGAACGCCTCGACCTGGGTCTGGCTGAAGCCGATATTGCGGGTGAAGGTTTCCGCGACCTCGAGAAGGTTGTCCTTCAGCTCCGGATCGGCCTGGTAGGCAGAATACTGCACCGGCCCGAGGATCGAGACGTCGATCTCCTTGTTGCGGAAGGCCACGTCGCGCGCCGAGCCTTCGGCCATGACGATGATGTTGACCCTGTCGAGGTAGGGCCTGCCCTCCTCGTAGTAATCCTCGAAGCGCTCGACCACGATCTGGGAGCCGGGAATGTGTTCCTTGAACACGAAGGCGCCGAGGCCGACCGGGTTGATCGCCTGCTGCTCGAGCGGCACGTTTGACGGATAGATCGCCGTGGTGGCTTCCATCAGGTTGAAGGCTGGATTGCCGGCGGCGCTCAGCGTGATTTCCAACGTATTGTCGTCGATCTTCTTGAGACCCTCGATCTCGGTCGCAGCACCGGAGCCGAATTCCTCGATGCCCTTGATGATGGAGAGATAGCTGGCGCCCGACAGTGCGTTGGAGGCGGTCGCCAGACGCTCGTAGGTGAATATGATGTCATCCGCGGTCAGCGGCTTGCCGTTGTGGAAGACCGCGTTCTTCTTCAGATGGTAGGTGTAGGTGGTGCCATCGTCGGAGACATCGACCGAATCCGCCAGTTCCAGCACCGGCTTGTTGGCGTGGGAATCCCACGAATACAGGCTGCGATGGATCGCGAAGGTCAGGAACTGTTCCTGGATGTTGGGGCTGGAATGGGTGTCCAGCGTCGAGAAGGCCGAACCGTAGGGCGCCGTGAAGTTGAAGGTGCCGCCATGACGCGGCTCATCGGCCGCCAATGCCAGCGTCGCGGTGCCGAGGCTTAGAAGTGCGGCTAGTGAAAGGGTCTTGAACATATCGGTCTTTCTCTCCTCTGGTGGCGCGCCATTCCGTTACGCTCGGGCGCATTATCGTTGTTTGTCGTAACCTCCTCAGGCAACGGCCGTCGAACGCCGGCCGCTTTGCAACTCATCGTGCATCATGAACGATGCTGCCTGCAAGCAAAGTGAGTACACAGCGCGTCTCGTCGCGAAGCTTGTCGGGGGCGACCTCCACGAGGTCTTCGCTGAAAACGGCGATGTCGGCCCATTGTCCCGGTACCAGTCGCCCCTTCACGCCCTCGGCCTTCTGCGAATAGGCGCCGTACTCGGTGAAGACCTGCAACGCCTGTTCGCGGCTCAGCCGCTCGGATTCGGAAAGGACCGTGCCCTTCCATGTCCGGCGCGTCGCCATTGCGTAAAGATTCGGGAAGGGGTTGGGCGAACAGACGGGCGAATCTGAGCCGGTCGACGGCTTCAGGCCCATCTCCATCCAGGTGCCGATCGGATAGGACCGCGCACCACGCTCCTCACCCAGCACGGAGATGTAGCTGTCGCCGAAATCGTACACGAACGCCTGCTGCGGCGCGGGCAGGATGCCGGCGGCCTTCATGCGCCGGTTCTGTTCGTCGCTGGGATAGCCGCAATGTTCGATCCGGTGCCGGCGCTCGGGATCGGGAGACGCCGAGAGCGCCTTTTCATAGGCGGTGATGAGCTGCTCGATGGCACCATCGCCGATGGCATGACAGGCCAGCGCATAACCCTTGTCGTGATAGTCCTGCACCAGCGCGAAGACCTGCTCGTCGGGCAGCATCTGGACGCCGAGATTTTCCGGCTCGTCCTTGTATGGCTCGGTCATCCAGGCGGTGCGGCCACCGGCCGAACCATCGAGGAAGATCTTGACCGCGCCGACGCGCAGCATGTCGTCGCCCGCACCGGAGACGAGCCCCATCTTCCAGCAATCCTCGACGATCGACTTTTCCGGATCGCCCAGCAGCGCCAGCCAGACCCGAACCGGCAAACGCCCTGCCAGCTTAGCCAGCTCGTAAGCGCGAATTTCTGAAAGGCCGCCCACCTGCCCGACGGCCGCATCCATGGTGCTGGTGATGCCCAGTGACAGCAGGTAGCGGCCACCCATTTCGATCGCCTCGACCAGACGTTCAACGGGAAGTTTCGGGATCGCCGACCTGACCAGGCCGATGGCGTTTTCGGCCAGCAGGCCGTTCAGCCGGTTGCCGGTCATGCCGATCACGCCGCCATCGGGCGTCGGCGTGGATTCCGACACACCGGCCAGTTCCAGCGCCTTGGAGTTGGCGATCGCGACGTGACCGCAGGCGCGCGTCACAAGCACCGGATGATCGGGCGCGGCACGATCGAGGTCGGCGCGCGTCGGATGGACGCCGGTGTCGAGCTTGACCTGGTCATAGCCCCGCGCCAGCACCCATTCGCCTTTCGGCATCCCCTGCGCCCGGGTCGCGATCGCACCGACGATCGCTTCCAGCGTGGGCGCTGCCGCCGCCGTAACGTCCACCATTCCCATGGTCAGGCCGGTGGCGATCAGGTGCAGGTGATTGTCGATCAGGCCGGGGCTTGCGAAGCGGCCCTGCAGGTCGACGACTTCCGTCTCCGGTCCTTGCAGTTCGCGCATTTCGTCGTCGGTGCCGGTGGCCAGAACCTTGCCCTGCCAGACCGCGAGAGCTTGGCATCGGCCGTCGTCGTGGCCGCGCCAGATGTTACCGTTCAGCAGGATAAGGTCAGCGAATATACGACTGGACAAGCAAGCCTCCGAGAGTGGACGCCCGCGGCGTCGGATCAAAGCAAGGGATCACCGCGGCAACCTGCCGAGATGCTGTAGACGGATTTTGGTTGGCTTCACTGCCCCGTGTCACGCGACACCGGATGGATCCCCACCGATCCTCGACCGGTCCGTACATGCATTCCCCGCTCTTCTGCATCTGTCGCGGGGCATCTTATCGCGCCCCTTGCGTTCAGGGGCAACAGTGGGACCCCGACTCCTGCTTGGCAAATTCGCTTTTGGCAAATGACTATGCAAAATTAGCATAATAGATGCGCGACGTTGTTGTCGCCGCTCCTGCGAGCACCGATAGTGCCGCCGACAGAAGGGATGCCAGCGTTGGAAATAAAGTGGCTCGAAGATTTCGTGGCCCTGGCCGAGGCTTCGAGTTTTTCTCGTGCCGCGGAACTGCGAAATGTCACGCAGTCGGCCTTCAGCCGCCGCATCAGGCAGCTCGAATCATGGCTGGGCGCCACCCTCATCACCCGCACCACCGTACCTGCCCAACTGACCTCGGAAGGCCGCAGTTTTCTGCCCGTGGCGCAGGAAACCATCCGGACGTTTTATGCGATACGCGAGACGCTGCGGCCATCGCCGGGCGCGCGCCTCGTGCGCATCGCGGCTCTCCACACGCTCACATTGACCTTCTTTCCCGAATGGCTTGGGCGGCTGGAGGCGGTGGCCGGCCCGCTCGGCACGTCCTTCATTCCCGATCGGGGCGGGATCGAAGCCAATGTCGAAGCGATGGTCACGGAAGACGCGGACCTGTTCCTCACCTATGCCCACCCCGAGGTGCCGCTTCGCCTCGACCGGGCCAAGTTCGAGCATCTGACCATCGGACATGACCGGCTGATCCCGGTCGCGGCGCCGGAGGTTCGCATCTTCGGCGCGCTTCACAAGGGTGCCGGCATACTCGACCGCGCCGTCTCCGGCGAACTCGTGGTGCCCTGCCTCTCCTACGGCTATGCATCCTTTTTCGGGATCGCACTGGGGCATCTTCTGGCCAAGCGCCCGCCCTTCGCGCGTCGCACGGTACATGAAAACACCATCAGCGCCGGCCTGAAGAACGTCGCCATGACCGGGTTCGGCCTGAGCTGGCTGCCAGAAAGCCTTGTCGCCGAGGAACTGGCCGACGAACGGCTGGTCGTCGCCACCGCGACCGACGACTGGCACCTCGATCTCGAGATCCGCCTCTATCGCCACTACACCAACCGGACGAAGCCGGTCGAGACGATGTGGAAGGCAGCCGAGCAGATCCGGGCCGGCGTCAACCCTTGATGAACCGCAGGGCGCGCAGGATATCGAAGAACTCCCGTGCCTCGAAGGCCACAGCCCGCGGACCATGCTCCCTCGCGCCCGGATACCAACGCGACTGGTAGGCATTGACGGGGTTCACGAATTCCACGACCACCTCCCACGGTCCCTCCGTCGAGGGAATGCTGCCCGCGTCGGCTGTCAGAGCGGCTTCGACCCCTTCACGGATCAAGCGGCAGGATCGCGCCGGCGCAATGGAATTGGAGGCAGGCCCGGCGCCGAACAGCGTTTCGACCGTCTTCATGCTCGCAACCATCGCGCGCGCGTCTGCGCAGATGCCGGCGTCTCCGGCAATAAACGCCGACCGCACGCCGTAGAGCGCCGCGCAAAGGGCGTTGATGGTAAACTCGGACGCCACCTCGCCGTTCAGCAGCAGGCGCGAGATTTTCAGGTTGAACGAGTGGGCAAGCGGATTGTCCTCCGTGCCCGCCTTGGAATGGTAGCCGGTATAGAGGGCGGCGCTGAAGCTCTCGTCCAGGCCGAACATCATGCCGTCCGGATGGCCCGACCAGTTGCGCACGATCCGCACATCGTCGGGCAGGCGTTCGACGAGCAGGTTGCGGCCGCTGTCATGCGCGTCCTTGATCACGATTTCGGTTGCGCCAGCAGCTCGCGCGCCCTCGCATGCGGCCAGCACTTCGGCGGTCATCAGGGCACGATATTCAGGCCAGTCGGCATGTCCGTGGATCGTCTCGTCCCAGTGGTTTATGCCGGCCGTGCCTTCGATGTCGGCGGAAATGAAGATCTTCATCGTAACGGGTTCTCCTTGAGCCAATCGACAAGCGAGGGGTAAAGGCGGCCGTCGCGACCGCGTGTTGCCGGTGCCTCGCACAGTGCGTTCAGAACGGCTTCCTGCGTCGCCTCGGCGGCGGCGCGGAAGGCGAGATCGATCCTCGCATCGTCGAGCCGCCGCAGCGGAGCGAAAGCGGATTGCGGCGCGTGCTCGACCGGATCTGCGGTGGTGAAACAGATGGCAACATCGCCGCTGCCATGCCCCCAATACGCGCCAAGCCGCGCCAGTCCCGCGCCTGCGCGGCGCGCCACACGCTGCAACTGCCGGTCTCCGAGCGGAAGGTCGGTGGCCAGAACGACGATCACCGAGCCTTTTTCCGCCTCGGCATCGCGGTCGGGAGCAGGCCGCCGTCCGTCAGGCAGGACCAGTTGTCCCACCGGCCCGAAATTCGCAAGCACCAGCGCGCCCAGCGTGAAATCCTCGCCCTCGATCTGCATCAGCCGGGACGACGTGCCTATGCCGGCCTTGAAGCCGAACGCGGTCATGCCGGTCCCCGCGCCGACTGCGCCCTGGGCGAAGCCGCCCGGCCTTGCGGCATCCAGCGCCGTATCGGCATCGTGGGGCATAACCGCCATCGCCTGAATGTCGCTGATCCCGCCGTCATTGCATTCGCAGACGAGCGCGTTGACGGTCGACGTGCTGCGGCCGATCTCCGGGTTGGCCGCGACCGCCCTGCGGATCAGCGCCTGCGTGCAGGCGGCCACCCCGAACGTATTGGTCAGCAGGATCGGCGTCTCGATCGTGCCAAGTTCGGCAACCTGCATCAGCCCCGCCGATTTTCCGAAACCGTTGATGACGTCGACCGCGGCACGCGGCTTGAGCCGGAAGAGGTCGCCTTTATGCGGCAGGATCGCGGTGACGCCTGTCGCAAGTCCGTCACCCGACAGCGTGCGATGACCGACCGCCACACCGGCAACGTCGGTGATCGCATTCGCCGTGCCCACGGGCAGCCCGCCGACCATTAGCCCCAGTTCGCGTGCAGTGGCCATCCCGTCCCCGTTCTCTGTTCTTGTCCCGCATGGCGCACCCTTATAGCGGCTGCAGGCGACACGTCATCGGTCCAGACGCCCTCACGCCACAGGATCAAGCCGCCGGCGTCCCTTTGACGAAGGGCTCTGGCGCAACGGTATCTGGAGCGTGAATCCTGCTTCCGGCTATAGTTGCCCATTCGCAGCCGACACTGAAGATCATCCACACCGGAGGCCCCCTGAATATGCCAGCACGTGTCCTGATCGCCGAATTCATGCACGAGACGAACACGTTCAGCGTCCAGAAGACCGATCGGGCGAGCTTCGAGAAGGGCACTCTCTATCTCGAGAATGAGATTTCAGCCGCGTTCAGGGGCACCCACACATTCATGGGTGCGGGGTATGAGGCCGCCGAAAAATTCGACTGGTCGATCGTCACGCCCCTTGTTGCCGGCGCAACGCCGGCAGGACGGGTAACGGACTTATGTTTCGAGGAATTTGCCGCGATCCTGATCGCCGCCGCAGGAGAGGTGGACGGCATCCTCCTGCACCTCCACGGCTCCATGTCCACGCAGAGCCATGACGACGGCGAAGGCGAATTGCTGGCGCGGATGCGGGCCGCCGTCGGGCCATCCATCCCCATTGTCGTCGTGCTCGACCTGCATGCGACCGTGACACAGGCCATGGCCGACAACGCCGACGCCCTGATCTCCTATCGCACCTACCCACATATCGACCAGTATGAGCGCGGGCATCAGGCGGCTGCCTTGCTGGACCGTACGCTTCGGGGCGAAATCCAGCCCAAGGTGGCCATCGCCCGTCGACCGATCCTTTATGCCCTGGACGGCGGCCGAACCACGTCCAAGCCGATGGCGGAACTGCTTGTGCGGGCCGACGCACTGGAAGCGTCCGGACAGGCGCTGGTCGTCAGCGTCCAGGCAGGCTTCTCGTCTGCCGACGTTCACGACATCGGCCCCTCCATCGCCGTCACTGCACAGGATCGAAGCCAGGCCGGCGACATCGCGGAAGAGCTGATGGACTATGTCTGGCAGGAACGGCACTGGTCCACGATCACCTTCGCGCCGCTGCAGGAGGCGCTTGCCGAAGCGGCCGCGCCGTCAAGCGACGGCAGGCCTCTGGTGATTTCCGACTATTCCGACAATCCCGGATCGGGCGCCTATGGCGACGCGACGACTTTGCTTCATGCGATTCTGGAGGCCGGGCTGAGCAACGTCGGCTTCCATGCCATTTGCGATCCCGAAGCAGCACGCAAGGCGCAGGAAGCCGGCGTCGGCAACACGGTTCGCCTGAAGCTGGGCGGCAAGGTCGACCCGTCCATCGGCGGCGCGCCGCTGGATGTGACGGCGGAGGTGGTGACGCTCTCCAACGGCCGCTTCATCGCCTACGGCCCGATCGGCGGCGGCACATGGCGCAACCACGGCCTCAGCGCGTTGCTGCGGGTCGACGGCGTCGAGATCGTGGTGATCACCAACAACGGTCAGGCGACCGATCTGGCGCAGTTCACGTCACTGGGCGTGGACCCGCACCGCAAGTCCACGCTTGTGGTCAAGTCGATGCAGCATTTCCGCGCCGCCTTCGAGCCGATCGCGCGCAAGGTGATCGAGGTCGACACCGGCGCGCTGTCGACCAAGAACTTCTTCGTCCGCCCCTACAGGCACATCAGACGCCCGATCTGGCCGCTCGACGACATCTGACCGGCACGCAAGCCCAGGTCACTTGAGCCGCGCGAGCAGGCCCGCCATCAGCCGCGCCCGTTCCGCGAGGCTGTCGACCTCGATATGTTCGCCCAGCGTGTGAAGCCCCGCGCCGCGCACGCCGATCGAATCGAGAGTCGGGATGCCGAGCGCGCCGGTGAAATTTCCGTCAGAGCCGCCACCGGCGCTGCCATGCGTCAGGTCGAAGCCGATCTCGGCAGCAACTGCCTTGCCCACCTCGTAGAGCGCCATGGTGCCCGCGTCCGGCTCCCAGACCGGTCGCGTAACCCCGCGCGTCACCTCGAACCGGACGTCGTTCTCCTCCGCCGTCAACGCCAGCATCGCCTCGACGCCGCGGTCGAGATCGTCCTGGCGCTTCGCCATCGACAGGGCTTCCGCGTGGCAGACCGACGAAACGCAGTTGACCCACTGGCCGGCATGGATGACGCCCACCGAGAAGGTGCAGTCGTCGCTGGTCATCGCCTCGACCTCGAGCAGCTTGCGCGCCATCAACGCGATCGCCGAGCGGCCGTCCTTCAGCGCCCAACCTGCATGGCTCGGCCGGCCTTCGGTCTTCAGGTTGAAGCGCGCGATCGCATAGCGGCCGGTCACCGCGCCGCCGTCGGGGCGCGCGGGCTCGGGCACCAGCACATATTTGTTCTTCCGCGCTTCCATCTCGATCAGCTCGCGTGTGGAAGGCGTGCCGACCTCCTCGTCCGGCGTGAACAGCACGGTCACGGGCAGAGGCGTTTCGATCCCGGCAAGCGCGAGCTGCCGGATCGCCTCCACTGCCGCGTAATTGCCGCCCTTCATGTCCTGGATGCCCGGGCCGTAGCATTTGTTGCCGTCGCGACGGAAAGGCAGCTTTTGGAGTGTTCCGACAGGATGGACGGTGTCGAGATGGCCGGAGATCAGGATGCCCGGCCTGCCGAAATCCTTGTGCGGAAACCGCGCGCGGACGGAGCCGCCGAAACCCATGCGGCCGGGGATCCGCTCGATCTCGGCGCCTGCGGCCGCCAGATCGTAGCTGGCAAGGTCCATCATCCGGTCGACGGCGGCCGCGTCGAATGTCGGGCTTTCGCACTCGATCCAGGGTTTGAGCCCGGAAAGCATGGCGTCGCTGTCGAAGGGAAGTGCGTTGAGGTTCATGGATGGGTCTTTCGGCATCGGCTGAATCGCCGGACGGGCGCACGAACCCCGCCGATGCGTCGGGGTTCCGCCCTCGAATGTTAAGCTCAGCTCAGCGGCAGGCGCTTTTCGACGATGCGCGCCATGACGCTGGCGCCCACCGGAAGAATGGCGTCGTCAAAGACGAAACCCGGATTGTGAACCGGCACGTCGCCCCCATGGCCGATGGTGCAATAGGCACCCGGCACGGCCCTCAGCATGTCGGCAAAATCCTCGCTGCCCATCACCAGTTCGTTCTCGGCGGTAATGTTGTCCGCGCCCACGATATCGGAAGCCGCGTCGAGATAGGCCTCGCTCAGATCGGCGTCGTTCATCAGCACGGTGAAGATCGGCCGCAGATCCGCCGTCACCTCGATGCCGAACAGCTTCGAATAGCCCTCGCACATCTCCTCGATCCGCTTGTGGATGAGATCGCGCACCTCATCGTCGAAATAGCGGATCGTGCCGCAGATCACCGCCTTGTCGGGCACGACATTGTAGGCCGATCCGGAATGGATCTGCGTGACCGAAAGAACGGCCGGCTTCACCGCCGGCACGTTGCGGCTGACGATCGACTGCAGCGTCTGCACCAGTGAGGTAATCGCGACGATCGGATCCTTCGAATGGTGCGGCATGGCGCCATGGCTGCCCACACCCTTCACGTGGATGTCGAAGAAGGTCGATCCCGCCATCGCCGGCCCCGGCTTCACGCCAACCTTGTTGGGGGTCGCGAGCGGGTTGTTGTGCATGCCGTAGACCTCGTCGCAGGGAAACCGCTCGAAAAGCCCGTCGGCAAGCATGGCGCGCGCGCCGCCAAGGCCTTCCTCGGCTGGCTGGAAGATGAAAACCGCCTTGCCGGAAAAGTCCCGCGTCTCGGAAAGGTAGCGCGCAGCCCCCAGCAGCATGGTCGTGTGACCGTCATGGCCGCAGCCATGGAACTTACCTGCCGATTTCGAGCGCCACGGCAGGTTCGTTTCCTCGTCCATCGGCAGGGCGTCCATGTCGGCGCGCAGGCCGACCGCCCGGCCGCCGCCACCCTTGCCCTCCAGCACGCCGACGACACCGGTCTTGCCGATGCCGGTATGCACCTCGATGCCCCACGCGCGAAGCTTCTCGGCGACGATGCCCGCCGTGCGCGTCTCCTCGAAACCGATCTCCGGATGCTCGTGCAGGTCGCGCCTGATGGCGGTCAGCTCGTCGGCATATTCCTCGATCCGGGGCAGGCTTGGCATGGTCGTCTCCTTGGCATGTGCGACGCTCAGTTCGTCGCGAGTTCCCTGAAATTGGCGAAGTCCCAGCTTCGACCGGGCGCTGCTTCTATGAGCGCCCGCGTATAGTCGTGCGCCGGGCGGCCCAGCACGTTTTCGGCCGTGTCGTGCTCGACGATGCGGCCGTGCTGCATCACCACCACCTCGTCGCAGATCTGCGCGGCCACCCGCAGGTCGTGCGTTATGAAGAGAATGGCGATGCCGAGCTTTTCCTGCAGATCGTCGAGCAGTTTCAGCACCTGCGCCTGCACCGACACGTCCAGCGCCGACACGGCCTCGTCGGCGACGAGGATGTCGGGCCGCATCGCGATCGCGCGCGCTATGGCAATGCGCTGGCGCTGGCCGCCCGAGAACTGATGCGGATAGCGCTTGAGCGCGTCGCGCGGCAGGCCGACCAGCTCCATCAGTTCGCCGGCGTGCTTGAGGGCCTCGTCGCGCGACTGGCCGAAATTGAGCAGTCCCTCGATGAGGCTGTCGCCGATCGTCCAGCGCGGGTTGAGCGACCGGAACGGGTCCTGGAACACGATCTGGATATGCTTGCGGTGTGGTTGCAGGGCCGCGCGTCCGAGCTTGGCGATGTCGGCCTGCCCCACCCGGATTTCGCCGTCGGTGGGATCGATAAGACGCATGATGCAGCGCGCCACCGTCGACTTGCCCGATCCGCTTTCTCCGACGATGCCGAGTGTGCGGCCACGGCCGATTGCGAAATCGACATTCTCGGCCGCCCGCGTCTGCCGGCCTTTCTTGAAGACGCCGCGCGTATCGTAGATCTTGGTCAGGCCCTTGACGTCCAGCGCCGGGGCGTCGTCATGGGCAGCGCGTGCCGCGCGCGGGATCAGGCTGGGCACCGCGGCGAGCAGCTCGCGCGTATAGACCTCGCGGGGCGAACGAAGCAGCGTTTCCACCGGCGCATGTTCGACGATCTCGCCATGCCGCATGACATAGACGGTATCGGCGATCTCGGCCACGACACCCATGTCGTGCGTGATGAAGAGCACGGCCGTGCCGTGGCGCTCCTGCAATTCGGCGATGAGCTTGAGAACCTGGTTCTGCGTCGTCACGTCCAGCGCCGTTGTCGGCTCGTCGGCGATCAGCAGCTTGGGTTCGAGAATCAGCGCCATCGCGATCATGATGCGCTGCCGTTGGCCACCGGAAAGCTGGTGCGGGTAGGAGCCGTAGATGCGCTCGACGTCGGGCAGGTGCACCTGCTCCATGATGTCGATGACGCGCCGTCGCTTCTCGCCGGCTCCCAGCCTCGTGTGGCTGTCCAGCACCTCCTCGATCTGCGCGCCGACTGTCATCACCGGGTTCAGCGCCGTCATCGGCTCCTGGAATATCATCGAGATGCGCCGGGCGCGCATCTCCCGCATGGCTCCGGCATCGAGGTCGAGAAGGTTCTGTCCCTCCAGCTCGATGCGCCCGCCGGTGACCGCGAGCGAACCTTTCGGAAGCAGGCCCATGACGGCGAGCGAGGTGACCGACTTGCCGGAACCCGACTCGCCGACGAGGCACACGGTCTCCCCGTCGCGGATCGTCACGTCGATGGAAGAAAGGATCTGCGTTTCCGTCCTGCCGCCGACGGTGGTGACGGACAGGCCCTTGATTTCCAGCGCTATTGGTCGATCGGAGAAATCACGGTTGCGGAAGATCATCGCTCAGGCCTCCCGCTTCTTGAGGCGCGGATCGAGCATGTCGCGCGCCGTGTCGCCGAGCAAATTGATGGAGAGGATGCAAAGCGACAGCATCAGTCCCGGCCAGAAGATCAGTTCCGGCTTGATCTGGAAGAACATGCGCCCCTCGGCCATGATGTTGCCCCAGGTGGGGATTTCGGTCGAAACGCCGGCGCCCAGGAACGACAGGATCGCCTCAGTCAGGATCGCCGAGGCGCAGATATAGGTACCCTGCACGATGATCGGCGCAAGCGTGTTCGGCATCAGGTGCTGCCACAGGATCTTCGACATCGAGGAGCCGAGCGCGATCGCCGCCTCGACATAGGGCTCCTCGCGCGCCGAAAGCACGACCGAGCGCACCAGGCGAACCACCCGTGGGATTTCCGGAATGGTGATAGCGAAGATCACCGACCATATGCTCGGCCCGTTAAGCGCGACCAGCGCGATGGCCAGCAGGATCGAGGGGATCGCCATAAGGGCATCCATGATGCGCATGATGATCGCGTCTGCGGTGCGGAAGAAACCGGAGACGAGGCCGATCACCAAACCGATAAAGACGGAAACGATTGCCGCGCCGATGCCGATCAGCAGCGAAACCTGCCCCCCGATCATCACCCGCGAGAAGAGGTCGCGACCATAGGGGTCGGTGCCCAGCCAGAACGTCTCGCTTGGCCCCTTCAGGCGTTGCAGCGCGTTCATATTCATCGGGTCGTGCGGCACGTAGAGATAGGCCGTGGCTGTCGCCAGCACGATCAGCACCAGCACGACCGCCGCGATGATCGGTCCGACGCCAAGGCGGAAGGACGCCGGAAGCTGGATCGCGCCGAGCACGACCTGCATGGCGGAGGTCGGTTGCGGTTGGCCGGCCATCAGTAGCGGATCCTCGGATCGAAGAAGGTGTAAGAAATGTCGATGAGCAGATTCACGAACACGTAGATCGCGCTGGTCAGCAGGATCATCGCCTGGATCACCGGATAATCGCGCGCCAGGATCGCGTCGACGGTGAGCCTGCCGATGCCGGGGATGTTGAACACGCTCTCCGTCACCACCACGCCCGAGATCAGCAGTGCGAAACCGGTGCCGATAATGGTCATGATCGGCACCGCCGCGTTGCGCAGCGCGTGCCGGAACAGCACGATGCGCTCCTTCACGCCCTTGGCGCGGGCGGTGCGCACATAATCCTCGCCCAGCACCTCCAGCATGCTCGCGCGCGTCATCCGCGCGATCAGCGCGACGTAGATCGTCGCCAGCGTCAGGCAGGGGAGGATCGCCCGCAGGAAGAAAGCCTGGAGATTTTCGCTCGGCGCGCTGTAGCCCTGCACGGGCAGCCAGCGCAGGTCGATCGCGAAGATCTTGATGAAGATGTAGCCGATGACGAAGACCGGTATCGAGAAGCCGAGCACGGAAAAGGTCATCACCGCGTAGTCGACCCAGGTCCGGTGGCGCCAGGCGGCAAGCACGCCGAGCGGCACGGCGATCAGCACCGACAGGATGATGGTCAGCGTACCGATCTGCAGGGTCGGCCAGATGCGCTGGCCGATCAGCCGGGTCACGGGCTGGTTCGAGATGATCGAGGTGCCGAGATCGCCCCGGAAGAGCTGGCCGATCCAGGTGACGAGCTGCACGTGGAGCGGCTCGGACAGGCCGAGCGATTCCCGGATGCGATCGAGCTGGGCGGGCGTGGCGGAATCACCCGCGATGATCGCCGCGGGATCGCCCGGCGTCAGGCGCAGAAGCAAGAAGACGAAGATCGCGACGATCGCCATCACGGGAATGACGGCAAGGATGCGCCGGATGATGTAGCCAAGCATCGGCGGAGTGGCCCCTTCTGGACTCGGAGGAAATGGCGTCCCCCGCCGCGACGGCGGGGGACGAAGCGGGCCTTACTCGGTCTTGTCGACCTCCCAGAACACCGGCACCGGGGCGGGGATCATGTTGACGATATTCGTGCGGCGCGACTGGACCGGCAGATACTGGCCGAGCGGCACATAGTTCACGACATCGATGACATGCGCCTGGATGCGCTCCGCGATCTCCTTCTGCGCTTCAGCCGAGGTGGCGGCGATGAACTCCGCGCGCAGCTCTTCCAGCGCCGGGTCCTCGGGCCAGCCGAACCAGGCGTCGTCGCCGCGCCCGTTGACCATCGGGTTGATAAGCGGCGAGGAAATCTCCGGCACCATCCAGTTGGTGAAGAAGATGTTCCATCCGCCTTCCGAAGGCGCTGACTGGCTGGCGCGGCGCGTTACCAGCGTCTGCCAGTCCATCGCCTGCATGTCGACGTTGAAGCCGGCTTCGCGCAACTGCTGCGCGGCCACCACAGGTTGAGCGGTAAGCGTCACCACGTCGGTCGGCTGCATCAGCACGATCGGCGTGCCGTCATAGCCGGCCTCTTCGAGCAGCGCCTTGGCGGCGGCAGCGTCTCCGGCGCCCGTGAGGCTCTCCGTTCCCGTAGCGGACTCCAGCGGCGTTCCGCATCCGAACACGGCACCACACATCTGGTAGTACTCGGGATTACCGATCAGGGTTGCCAGAACCGGCTCCTGGCTCATCGCCATCAGGGCCGCCTGCCTTATCTTCACATCGTCGAATGGCGGGTGCTTGAAGTTCATGCGGCCCATCGTCTGGTAGCCGAGCGGATCGCGCACCTCCACCACGACGTCCGGGCTGGCCTCAAGGATCGGCAGCAGGTCGATCGGCGTCTGCTCGAGATAGTCGATCTCGCCCGAAACCAGCGCGTTGATCGCCGTCTGGGCGTCGGGCATCGCCACCCATTTCACCGTGTCGACGTTGACGACCTTGCCGCCCGCCATCCAATCGACTGGCTCCTCGCGCGGCACATAGTCCTCGAACTTGGCGTACGTGACCGAGACGCCCGGTTCGAATTCCTCTTCCACGAAGACGAACGGTCCCGATCCGGTATAATCGGTGATCGCCTCGTCTGCTGAGGTTTCCGCCACGCGCGCCGGCATGATGAAGGGCGGTACCGCCGACTGCTTGCTGACGATATCGAGGAGAGGGCCGAACGGTTCAGACAGGGTCCAGGTGACAGTCTTGTCGTCCGTCGCCTCGAGGCTGGCGGTGATGTCGAAAATGAGCTGGCCACCGGAATCGCGCTCGCCCCAGCGCTTCAGCGAGGCAACCGCATCGGCTGCCGTCACCGGTTCGCCGTCGTGGAACTTGAGGCCGTCTCGCAGCGTGAAGGTGTAGGTCAGCCCGTCATCGGAGACGGCGAACTCGGCCATCTGCGGCTGCGGCGTGAAGTCCTTGTCCTGCGCGACCAGCACGTCATAGATCATGTAGCCGTGATTGCGGGTGATGTGCGCGGTGGTGATTATAGGATCGAGCACGCGCAAGCCCGAATGCATTACCGCGGTGATGGTTTCGCCGTCCTGAGCGAGCGCGGCGCCGGCAGGTATGATGGCCGTGGACGCCGCCAGCATGGCGGCGGCTGCGATCGAACGGCCCCTGGCCAGGATCGACGTAGAAAAGTCGTGAGACATCAGTGTCATCTGTTTCCCTCTTCGTTTGGTTTTGCCTGTGCTTCATCCCGGTCTTGTCGCCGGTTGGAATATTGCGCCGCCTCATACCGCGCGGCGAACGGTCTCCTCGCGTTGAAAGGGCCGACCGCCGGGTGACAGCCGCGTGCCGGGCCGCAGCCGCGTGAACGGCAGGTCGGCCGGATCGAGCGCCATCGGGCCGGGTGCGGTCGCCACGAGGATCGCTTCGGCGATCGGCTCGAAATCGGCGCGGAAATGCACCGAACTCTTGTTGACCAGGATCGCCTGCTTTTCGGGCTCGATGCCGACGAAGCGATACATCTCCCGGTCGGCCAGTTGGGACTTGTAGGTGGAGACGACGATCCTGATCCCGCCTATGGACAAGCAGGCCGACGGTCCCAGATTCATCTGGGCCCCGCCATAATACGGCCCCGTCGCGACAAAACGGCCGTCCGAAATGCGCTCGACGCGGAACGTGCCTTCGAGCGGCGCATCGCCGGGAATG
The DNA here is from genome assembly GCA_019739225.1 of Aquamicrobium sp. Lineage (GTDB taxonomy): Bacteria > Pseudomonadota > Alphaproteobacteria > Rhizobiales > Rhizobiaceae > Aerobium. The sequence continues at coordinate 275,937 of JAHHDT010000006.1, read as the reverse complement.
CCCGAATGGCCGCCCAGCGCGATCGTGATCTCCGCGCCCTCGCCTGCCTCATGGGCGGCCCTCGCCGCTTCGGGGTCGACCATCAGCCCCGTTGCCGCACGCTCCGCACCTGCATCGATCAGGGCACGCAACATGCCCGTCGTGTTGGAATCGCCGCCCGCGCCCGGATTGTCCTGCGTATCGGCGATCACCACCGGGCGACTCGCGCCAGCGGCAAGGCGCGCCGCCTCGCGCACCGCATCGGCCGGCGAATAGGCCTTGCCGGCAAACCGCGTCTCACGGTCGAGAAACGCCCGCTCCAGCCGATCGGCGGCTTCATCCGCCTCTTCCTGCGTCTCGGCATAGGCCAGTACGCTCGGCAGGCAATCCTCGAAATCCGCCGCCGGAAACCCGGTAAGGATCGATGCGCTCGAAACAGGTCCCGCCTCGGCGGCCCGGACATCTTCGTAAAGCGAGCCTGCCGGCTCGATCATCGTGCACTGCCAGGGAATGGGTATGAGAAACGGCACCTGCCGGAACGCCTTCGCGAACGGCCTGCCGCGCGCCATCAGCCGATCGAGCTGTGCCGCGGCACGGTAGCCGGTCTCCGCCATGTCGACATGCGGGTAGGTGCGAAAGGCGACAAGCACGTCGGCAAGGTCCACCATCTGCCGGGTGACGTTGCCGTGCAGGTCGAGGCTCGCCGCGATCGGCAGATCGGGACCCGCCACCGCGCGCAGCCTTGCCAGCAGTTCGCCTTCCCCGTCGTCGACATGCTCGGCGACCATCGCCCCATGCAGATCGAGCAGTAGTCCGTCGAGCGGGCCAGCCGCGCGCAGCCGCTCGACCAGCTCGCGCGCTATCGCTTCATAAGCCTGCTTCTCGACGTGGGCGGAGGGTATCGCGCCCGTCCACAGCAGCGGCACCAGTTCCCAGCCCATCTCATTCGCATAGTCAACGAAACCGCTGATACCGAGATTGACGCCGCCGCAACGGCTCATGATCTCGTCGCCGCGGCTCAGCGGAAGATAGCCGCCACCCTGTTCGAAGTTGTCGTATCGGGCGCGTGTCGGCGCGAACGTGTTCGTCTCGTGGAGAAAGCCACCGATGGCAACACGTTTGCTCATCCAACCTACCGTCTTGTCCGATTGGCCCATGCGACAAAGACTTGTATCGACAGGCGATACAGTTATATCGCTATGTCACGGTAGTGAGGGTCAAACAGTTCGTCAACAGGCAACCGGGGAATGGAATGCTACGCAATATCTCCAGCGGCGAGAACGGAATTCGCAACCCGGACGACGGCAAGCGCGAAGACCAGCTCTTCGTGCAGGCGGTGGCCCGCGCGATGCAGGTGCTTTCCGCGTTTCATCGCACGCAGAGGCCCCTGAGCCTGACGGCGCTCGCCGAAGCCAGCGGCGTCGGCCGCAGCGCGGCACAGCGTGTGGTGCACACGCTCCAGACGCTGGGCTATATCGAGCGCGACGAGGCCGGCCGCGGTTATGTTCCCGGCATAAGGCTGCTCGACCATACCCATGACTACCTGCGCCTCAATCCGCTGATCGAACGGGCGACGCCGGTATTGCTGGATCTGCGCCGCAACGCCCGTGAGCGCGTCGACTTCAGCCTGTTCGACGACCTGCGCATGGTCTACGCCGTGCGCATGCAGAGCAAGCGCGAGACGTTCTTCGCCACCCTGGTCGGGCATTCCGTGCCGACGCTGTGTACGTCGGGCGGTCGCGCCGTCATGTCCCGTCTTCCGGACGTGGAAGTCGAGGACATCATCGCACGGTCCGACCGGCGCCCGTTTACCGACAAGACCATCACCGATCCGCAGGAAGTCCGCGAGAAAATCACTGAGGCGCGCCAGCTCGGTTATGCGCTGACGGTCGAGGAGGTGCTTGTCGGCGAGGTGGCGGTCGGTGTCGCCGTGCTTGGCCCGAACGGAAGACCGCTCGGCGCCATCCACATCGCGGGCTCGCTGAGCGAATGGACCCCCAGCGCCTTCGCCGAAAGGTTCGCGCCGCTGGCGTCGGAGGCAGCCCACGCGATCAATCGGGTCAGGTGACCGCGTGGCTATGCCTCCCGCTGGCCCATCGCGAAGGATCGCAACGCCGCTTGTGATCTTCCCCCGGATAGAGCAAACAGGGCCATGCGCGGGCTTTTCCTGAACATTGCCGCATTGCTGGACCGCATCACGCGCGCCGCCTGCATGGTCGCGGTGCTGCTGCTGGTGGCGGCGGTGCTTACGATCGTCGTGCTGCGCTACGGCTTCGGGGTTGGCTATATCGGCCTTCAGGACTTCGCCAATTATGCCTTCGCGATCCTGCTTGCGCTTTCGGTTCCTGTCTGCCTCGCCCAGGGCGGCCATGTACGCGTCGAGGTGATCTCGGAACGCATGGGTCCGTCCTATCTTAAGGTCGCCGATGCCGTCGCGCTGGTCCTGTTCCTGATCCCGGCCTTCGGCCTGCTGATCTGGGCCTACTGGCCGGAGCTGCGCTACGCGTGGCAGATCCGCGAAGCGTCGATCGAGACCGGCGGGCTGCCGGGCCTCTATCTGGTCAAGACGACGCTGCCGATCGCCGCTGGCCTTACCATCGTCCAGGGCATAGCCGCCGTGCTTCGCGGCGAGCCCGGCGCGGGGGCCTCATCGTGATCGCGCAGGAATTCTTCCTGCTGCTGCTTCTCCTCGGCCTGTTCGCAGGCATCCTCAGCGGCATCCCGGCCATGCTCGCCATCGCAGGTGCACCTTTGGTGACCGCAGCGATCGCGAGCCTCTTCGGCGTCTTCGACCTTTCCTTCCTGAAGTTCTTCCCTGCCCGTGTCTGGGGCATCATGTCCAACAGCCTGCTTATGGCGGTGCCGCTGTTCGTGCTGATGGGCGTGCTGCTGGAGCGGGCGCGGCTGGCGGAGAACATGCTGACCGTCTTGGCGCGCATGATGGGCGGCAGCGCGCGCGGCATGGGCCTCTCGGTTCTGCTGTTTTCGGCGATGATCGCCGCGGCCACTGGCATCATCGGCGCCACCATCGTGATGCTGGTGCTCGTCAGCCTCAAGCCGATGCTGGAAGCGGGCGTGCCGCCGCGCCGCGCGAGCGGCCTCATCTGCGCTTCTGGCACGCTGGGCCAGATCATTCCGCCATCCATCATCCTCGTGCTGCTCGGCGACCAGATCGGCAACACCTATCTGGAGGCGCAGCAGCAGGCCGGCAATTTTGCGCCGCTGCCCGTCTCCGTCGCCGATCTCTTCGCCGGTGCCTTGGTCCCCGGGCTTCTCCTCGTCGCGCTCTACGCGCTTTACCTGACCGTGGTGATGCGCCCCGCGCGCCAGGCAGCCAAGCCGCCATCGCTGCCGCGTGTCCATCCGCACGAGGTGATCTTCACCTTCCTGCCGCCCATGCTGCTGATCCTCTCCGTGCTCGGCTCGATCCTTGCCGGTGTCGCGACGGCGACCGAGGCCGCCGGGCTCGGCGCCGTCGGCGCACTACTCATGGCTGCCTTCGCCACAACCGAAAACCGGAGCGTCCGGACCGTGCTCGCGGCTGCGGGGCTCGCTGCCTTCGCCCTCGTTGCACTGCGGGCGGCGGGCATCGGCAGGACCGCAACCGACAGCGCCGCGGGCCTGTTCGCAATCGTCGCCGTGGCGCTGATCGCGGTCGGCACGCTTGCCGCCGCGCTGAAGCTCTGGCGCAGCGGCCTGCTGCAGCCTTCGCTTGGCGAAACCATGAAGATTTCCGGCATGGTGTTCGGCATCGTGATTGCCGCCTCACTGCTGGCACTGGTCTTCCGCGGCTTCGGCGGCGACCGTCTGGTCATGGAACTGATGCGCAGCCTGCCGGGCGACCAGATGGGCGCGCTGCTGGTCATCATGCTGGTGGTCTTCCTGCTGGGTTTCATCCTTGAGGCGGTCGAGATCATCTACATCGTCGTGCCGCTGATGGGGCCTGCGATCCTCGGTACCGACATCTCGCCGGTCTGGTTCGGCGTTCTGCTGGCGATGAACCTGCAGACATCGTTCCTGACGCCGCCTTTCGGCTTCGCGCTTTTCTATTTCCGTTCGGTGGCTCCCCGCTCGATCACCACCGGCGACATCTATCGCGGCGTAGCGCCATTCGTGGTGCTCCAGCTTGCTGCGCTTGCCACTCTCGTGGCAATACCGGAACTTGCGACATGGCTGCCTTCGCTGATCTTCGGTTGAGGACGCCATCAACCCTGGGAGGAACCATGAAACGCAGGACTTTTCTTGCCGGCGGCGCCGGACTTGCCGCAGCCACCAGCCTTGCTGCGCCCGCCATCGCGCAGGGCCGCGTACAGTGGAACATCGCCTCCGCCTTCCCCAAGGCGGCGCCGGGTGTCGGCACCAACGTCACCCGTTTCGCCGAGATGGTCGCCACCATGTCCGACGGCCGCATCCAGCTCGAGGTCTACGGCGCGGGCGAGCTGGTCCCACCCTTCGGCGTGGAGGATGCGGTCCAGCAGGGCAACGTGCCGGTCGGCCACGGCCCGACCTATTACGCGGCGGGCAAGAACCCCGCCTTGCATTGGTACACGGGCGTTCCCTTCGGCCTCACCTCCACCGAGCATGTCGCATGGCTGAAATGGGGCGGCGGTCAGGAAATCTGGGACGACATCTACGCCCAGCGCAATCTCAAGCCGTTCTATTCGGGCAATTCCAACACGCAGTCCGGCGGCTGGTTCAAGAAACGCATCGAAGGCGTCGCCGATCTCCAGGGCCTCAACATGCGCATTGCCGGCCTCGGCGGCGAGATGCTGCGCAAGCTTGGCGTCAACGCCGTGCTGCTGCCGCCGACGGAAATCTTCCAGGCACTGCAGTCCGGCGCCATCGACGCGGCCGAATGGGTTGGCCCGATGCTCGACCAGGCCTTCGGCCTGCAGCGCATCACCAACATCTGCTACATGCCCGCCTATGCCGAGCCCGGCGCTGCCGTCGCGGTCGTCTTCAACCAGGATGCCTGGGCCGAACTGCCGGCCGACCTGCAGACCATCTGCCAGCACGCAGCCCACGCGGCCGCGCTCGAGATGCACGCGCAGTTCGACTATTTCAACGCGCAGTCGTTCAAGGCGCTGAAGGATGAGGGCGTCGAGTTCCTCGATTTCCCCAAGGACGTGATCGACGCGATGCGCGGCGCCTGGGAAGAGGTTCGCGAAGAGCTGCGCGGCCAGAGCGAGGATGTCGCGCGGGTCCTGGAAAGCTACGATGCCTACTACCAGACGGCACATGCCTACAGCCGCGCCATGACGGAACCGCTGCTCGCCGGCAGAAACTGATCCGCATCCTGCCCTCTCCCGGCAACGGGAGAGGTTCCTTCCACCGCCGGAACGCTACCCCAGAAGCCACTCATGTTCCGGTGCGTTGTGGAACTTCCACGTGCGCGTCGGGCCGGCCATCACGTTTAGATAATAAAGGTCGTAGCCGTGGCAGGCCGCGCAGGGGTGGTATCCCTTGGGCACCAGCACGACGTCGCCGTCCTCGACCGCCATCGTCTCGTCGAGCTCGCGCCGGCCGCTCTCGTCGGCATCGGTATAGACCCGCTGGAAGGCGAAGCCCTGCGGTGGGTTGAGGCGATGGTAATAGGTTTCTTCCAGCAGCGACTCGCGCGGCAGGTCGTCGCGGTCGTGCTTGTGTGGCGGATAGCTCGACGTGTGGCCGCCGGGCGTGATGACCTCGACCACGAGCAGCGAATCCGCCGGTTCGCCTTCGGGCAGGATATTGGTGACGTAACGCGTATTGGTGCCCTTGCCGCGCACCTCCTGGCCCAACGCATCCGGCGCGATGACCCGCACCGGCAGCCCGCCACCCAGGCCGGGCGCGGTGCAGACCGCCAGCACCAGCTCGCTTTCCGCCGTCACCGACCAGCGTGTTCCCTGCGGCACATAGACCGACCACGGCTTGCCTTCGAAGGGCGACATGCGCGCGCCGAGCACGCCGAGCTGCTCGCCACCCGCCACGGTCTCGCCCTTGCCCGAGATGAAGACGAGGCACGCCTCCCGCCCGCCGGTCTCCGCTTCCGCCGTTTCGCCCGGTGCCAGCCGGTAGAGCTCGAAACCCACATGCTGCCAGCCGGCGTTCTCCGGGGTGACGGCGATCACCCTGCCCGAGCGTCCCTGCGGTTTTACATGCAGTTGCGGCATGGTTCTACTCCTTGCTTGGCGGCTCGTAGGCGATGAGGAAGCTCCACACGCCATAGGCTCCTACCGCCCCCGCCAGCATCGCCCAGCCGGTCTGGCCGTTCACCAGTTCCAGCACCGCCCAGCCGAAACAGGCGAGCACGATGCCGACGCGCAGCCAGAGCGGGCGGAAGAAATCGTTGCCGTTCATGAAAGCCCCGCTTCGGAAAGGAATCGAGTCAGGTTTGCATGGCCGAGCCGCGCATAGGCGGCAGGCTCGGCCTTTTCCGGGTCCTGCTCCGCCTCCACGACCACCCAGCCGGAATAGCCCGGCAGCTCTTTCAACACGCGCACATAGTCGATCATGCCGTCGCCCGGCACTGTGTAGACGCCTTCCAGCACCGAATTGAGGAACGACCAGTCCTCGCGATTGGCGCGCCACATCACATCCTCGCGCACATCTTTGCAATGGACGTGGCCGATGCGGTCGCGGTAGTGCCGCGCGAGCCGCGCCGGGTCCGCGCCGCCCCATGTCGCGTGGCCGGTATCCAGCAGGAGCTGCACGCCGTCGCCCGTCACCGCCATGAAGCGGTCGATTTCGGCCTCGGTCTGCACGCATGTACCCATGTGGTGATGATAGACGAGTTGCAGCCCGTATTCAGCCCTCAGCGCAGAGGCCAGCGCCGTGAAGCGCTCGCCGAATTGCGCCCAGTCGTCCTTTGCGAGCACCGGGCGCGCCGACAAAGGCACGGCGCGGTTGCTGTGGATCGCGTTGGAGGTCTCGGCGGCAATGAAGACGCCGCAGCCCATTTCGGCAAGCAGGGACGCATGATCCCGCGCGGCCGCGAGTTCGGCGTCGACGTCCCGAACCAGAAGCTCGGTCGACCACCAGCCGCTCACCAGCTTGTGGCCGAAGCGTTCGAGAACAGGCCGCAGCTCGGCCGCGCGTCGCGGAAACTTGTTGCCCAGTTCCATGCCGACGAAGCCTGCAGCCTGCGCCTCGGCAAGGCAGCGCTCCAGCGGAATATCTCCGCCGATCTCGGTCATGTCGTCGTTGGACCAGCCGATGGGGTTGGCGCCGATGCGGATCATGTTTGTGGTCTCTCTAGTTGCCTTCTATTGGATCCGTCAGTCGCCGATGCGCTGCTTTTCCCGAGCGTCCTCATAGGATGCGCGGGCGTTGCGCACGTCCTCGCGCTGGCTGACTTCGGGCACCGCCACGTCCCACCAGTGGCCGCCCGCCTCGGTGCTGGCAAGCGGATCGGTGTCGATGACAACAACGCTGGTACGGTCGGATTCACGCGCCGCCTGCAGCGCCGCCTCCAGTTCTGCGATGGAGGCCGCCTTGACCGCATGCGCGCCGAGGCTCGCCGCGTGGGCGACGAAGTCGATCTCCGGCAGTACCTCGTGCTGCGCATCCTTGAGCAGATTGTTGAAGCTCGCACCGCCCGTGGCAACCTGGAGCCGGTTGATGCAGCCGAAGCCACGATTGTCGAGTAGCACGATCGTCAGCTTCAGCCCGAGCATCACCGATGTGGCGATCTCGGAATTGAGCATGAGGTAGGAGCCGTCGCCGACCATGACGATCACCTCCTTGTCCGGTCGCGCCATCTTGGCGCCCAGGCCGCCTGCGATCTCGTAGCCCATGGCCGAGAAGCCGTATTCGGCATGATATGAACCCGGCCCGCCGGCCTGCCAGAGTTTATGCAGTTCGCCCGGCAGGCCGCCCGCCGCATGCAGCACGATCGCGTCATTGCCGATCGCCCGCTGCACCGCGCCGATCACCTGCGCATCGCTCGGCAGCGCCGCGTTGGTGGCGGCCGTCACCCGCGCAGCGGCCTCCCGCCATGTAGCCTTGCCTGCCTGCGCGTCCGTCGTCCAGGTGGCGGGCGCTGCCCACCCGGCAAGAGCAGCCGACAGTTCGCCCAGCCCGTCGCGGGCATCCGCAACCAGCGTCAGCGCGCGGTGCTTGCCGGCGTCGAACGGCTGGACATTGAGGCCGACGATGCGCTTGCCTGGATCGGCAAACAGCGACCAGGACCCGGTGGTGAAATCCTGCAGGCGGGTTCCGACCGCGATCACGAGGTCTGCCTCGCGCGCCAGCCTGTTGGCGGCTTCGGTCCCGGTGACGCCGACCGCGCCCATGTTGAGCGGATGGCTGTCCGGCAGCGAGGACTTCCCGCCCTGCGTCTCGCAGACGGGAATGCCGCCCGCTTCCGCCAGCGCTGCCAGCGTGTCGCTGGCACCCGAATAGAGCACGCCGCCGCCGGCGATGATGAGCGGCTTCTTCGCCGCCCTGATCGCTGCGACAGCCGCTTCGAGTTCGCTCCGATCCGGACGCAGACGGCGCGGCAGCCACAGCCGCTCGTCGAAGAAGCTTTCGGGATAGTCGTAGGCTTCCGCCTGCACGTCCTGACAAAGCGCCAGCGTCACCGGCCCGCACTCGGCCGGGTCCGTCAGCACCTGCATGGCACGCGCCATCGCCGGCACGATCTGCTCCGGCCGCGCGATGCGGTCGAAATAGCGCGAGACCGGACGGAAACAGTCGTTGGCCGAGACGGTCGCGTCGGCAAAGCTCTCCACCTGCTGCAGCACCGGGTCGGGGATGCGGCTGGCGAACACGTCGCCGGGCAGCAGCAGCACCGGCAGCCGGTTCACGTGGGCCAGGGCCGCCGCAGTCACGAGATTGGTTGCGCCCGGGCCGATCGACGTCGTTGCCGCCATCATGCGACGGCGGAAACTCGCCTTTGCATAGGCGATCGCCGCATGCGCCATCGCCTGCTCGTTATGGGCGCGATAGGTCGGCAGCGTCTCGCGCACCTGATAGAGCGCTTCGCCAAGCCCCGCGACATTCCCATGACCGAAGATCGCCCATACGCCTGCGAAGACAGGTACGCGCTTGCCGTCGATCTCTGTCATCTGGCGGGTCATGAAGCGCGTCAGCGCCTGCGCCATCGTCAGGCGCACGGTCCTCGTCATGTCCTTCCTCCCTCTATTGTCACGCCGCCCTGCCCGCTCTTGCCGATTGCCAGGCCCGCGTCAGGCTGTCGAAGCGCTCCGCCATCTCGGCAATCGCGGCCTCGTCGGAAATTTCGCCGGCAAACCAGCTCTCGGCCGCGTTCATGAACAGTGTCCTGCCGACAGCAAAGCCCTTTACCACCTGCGCATCGGCGGTTGCCGCGAATGCCGCCTCGAGTTCGGCCTGCGGGGCCTCCAGCCCGAGCAGCATGACGCCCCTGCACCAAGGGTCGTTGCGTTCGATCACCGACGCGATGGCATTCCACGCCGCAGGCGATGCCTGCGGTTCGAGCTTCCACCAGTCAGGCTTGATGCCGAGCGCGTAAAGCTCCTCCAGCGCGGTCGCCACCGTGTCGTCGGCGAGCGGCCCGTGCTTGCCGCAGATGATCTCGATCAGCAGTTCGCGCCCGACCTTGCGCGCGGCATCGAACAGCGCCCGCAGCTTCTCCTGCTGCTCCGCCTTGAGCGCCGGCGGATCGTCGGGCCGGTAGAAGCACAGGCACTTGATGCAGTGGTCGACCGGCCATTCCACGAGCTGCGAGCCGATATCCTGGCTGAACTCAAAGCGCAGCGGGCGCGAGCCCGGCACCTCGACTGGCCGGCCGAGCCACGAAAACTCGTGCCGCGCGAACTCGAACAGCGCCTCGCGCCCGAACCGTTCGTCGATCAGCATGCCATAACCCGGCCTGCCGCCGGCAACCTTCGCCGCCGCCCTCACGGCCAGCGTCTTGAATACGCCGATGCGGGCCGCGTCCTGCCCGTGGCGCGCGGCAAGTTCCTCGAACTGCGCGCGGTGGTCGACCGCAAAGGCCATGATCGACGGGATTTCCGTGCGCCGCGTGGTCGCCCAGTGGACATGGTTTATCGCCTCGTCCTTGCGAAGCGCGCTATGGCGCGAGCCATGCTTCAGGAAGAATTGCAGCTCCTCGAAGGTCGGGATCTCCGGCGCGCAGAGCAGTCGCGACACGGCAAAGGCGCCGCATGCGTTGGCCCATGTCGCCGCCGTCTCCAGCGGCTCGCCGCGCAGCCAGCCGCGCAGGAAACCCGACATGAAGGCGTCGCCTGCGCCCAGCACGTTATAGACCTCGATCGGGAAGCCGCGCCCGACGATGCCCCGCTCCAGATCGTCGGGGATCGCGCCGTCATAGACGATGCAGCCCATCGGGCCACGCTTCAGCACGATCACGGCCTGCGAATGCACACGGATCGTCTTCAGCGCTGCCGGCAGTTCGCTCTCGCCCGAAGCGACCAGCACTTCCTCCTCCGTGCCGACGATCAGGTCGCATTCGGCAAGCACCGATTTCATCTTTGCCGAAACGGCGGCCGAGGCGATGTAGCGGTTGTCTCCTTCCGCATGGCCCGCGAGCCCCCACAGGTTCGGCCGGTAGTCGATGTCGAGCACGACCTTGCCGCCGGCCTCGCGCATCAGCCGCATCGCCTTGCGTTGCGCGGCCTCGGTTCCTGGGCGCGAAAAATGCGTGCCGGTGGCGACGACGGCGCGCGCCCGGCCGATGAAATCGGCAGCGACGTCATCTTCGCCAAGCGCCATGTCGGCGCAGTTCTCGCGATAGAAAAGCAGCGGAAACGACCTGTCGTCCTGCACCGAGAGGATCGCCAGCGCCGTCAGCCGCTCCGGATCGGCGACGATGCCGTCCGTGCTCACACCTTCGCGCCCGAGCTGTTCGCGGATGAAGCGGCCGAACTGCTCGTCACCGACGCGCGTCAGCAGCGCCGAGCGCAGGCCCAGCCGCGCCGTGCCGATCGCGATGTTGGCGGGGCAGCCGCCGACCGATTTGGCGAAAGACGCCGCATCCTCCAGCCGTGCCCCGATTTGCTGGCCATAGAGGTCGACCGAGGCGCGCCCGATGGTGATGACGTCGAGGTCAGCGGTGCGTTCGCCTGCCGAGGCGGCCATGTTGTCCTCCAGCTTTTCGCAAGGCCGAAACGCCGGCGCTCAGCCGCCGGCATCCTCAATACGAAATATCAATTCCAATGTAACGTCAATATGGAATAGACATTCCTTTTGTGGCGATGCCGCTTCCTAGCCGGCGAGACGGCGCCGTTCCTCCGCGCAGCCGACCGCAAGCGTCATCGCCAGCGCCATGGTCGCGCCGAGCGAGCGGAAGCCCGAAAAATCCGATTCGGCAACCTCGAACCAGACCGCAGCGAACTGCGCCAGCGGCGAAAAGGCGCTGTCGGTGATGGCGACGATTGGCACCCCGCGCTCGTGGAGCACCCGCACCTCGTCGATCGTGGCTGGCGCATAAGGCGAGAAACTCACCGCGATCACCGCATCGCGCGGCGTGGCGAAGCCGATCATCTCCGGTTGGAGCCCGGAGGCCGATTCGATGATCTGGCTGCGCACATGCAGCTTGCCGAGCGCATAGCCGAGATAGCTGGCGACCGGAAACGACCGCCTTTTGGCGAGGATGTAGAGCGTCTCCGCCCGCGCGAGGATGCCAACCGCCCTGTCGAGCGTGGCCTCGTCCACGCTACGCGCCATCAGATCCAGCGAGCGAACCGATGCGGCAAGGAACCCGTCGAGCATCGCCCGGTTGGTCGCGCCGTTCTGTGCCTCGTCGCGCAGTGCGGCCAGCCGCTCCTCATAGGTCGTGTTGCGCTCGCGCAGACGTTCACGGAACACCGACTGCAGACTCGTGAACCCGTCGAAACCGAGCTGCTGCGCGAAGCGGATCAGCGTCGAGGGCTGCACGCCGGCCGAGGCCGCGATGCTGGCCGTCGTGCCGAAGGCGATCTCGTCGGGGTTGTCCAGCGCATAGGCAGCCACCTGCGCAATGCGCTTCGGTAAGACGCTGCGCTGCTCAAGGATCGTTTCCCGCAGCGTTTCATAATCTCTTGGATATGCAGCCTCGCCGGCCGGCGAACGGTCATTCATCCCAGTGTCGTCTCCCGGCCTCACAGGCAGTTAAGCGCCGCGCTGGCGCCAATGAACTAAACATTCCATTTTTGACAAAAATAGACTAAATCATTCGCATCAGCTTGCCAAGCGATGGGAGAGAGCATGGTTGCGAATATCGGCGTGGGCCTGATCGGCACCGGTTTCATGGGCAAATGCCACACGCTCGCCTGGAAGGCGGTCGGCACCATCTTCCCCGACATGCCGGCAATCACCCTTGCCCATCTCGCCGAGGTCGATGCCGATCTGGCACGGCGGCGCGCCGACGAGTTCGGATTTGCCCGGTCGACCGACGACTGGCGCACCGTCGTCGCCGATCCGCAGGTCGATGTCGTGTCGATTGCCGCACCCAATGAATTCCATCCCGAAATGGTAATCGCGGCCCTCGAAGCCGGCAAGCATGTCTGGTGCGAGAAACCGATGGCGCCCGCTTTTGCCGATGCCGAGCGCATGACACTGGCAGCGCGGGCGAGCGGCAAGATTGCGGTGCTTGGCTACAACTACATCCAGAGCCCCGCGATGCGGCATATAAGCCGCCTGCTCGCTGATGGCGCAATCGGCGCGATCGCACAGTTGCGCATCGAGATGGACGAGGACTTCATGGCGGATCCCGAAGCCATGTTCTTCTGGAAACATGAAGCCAGGTCCGGCTACGGCGCGCTCGACGATTTCGCGGTGCATCCGCTCTCCATCGTTTCGGTCCTGTTCGGCCGCGTCGCGCGCGTGGTCTGCAACATGTCGATGCCCTATCCAGACCGACCGGTGCAGGGCGGCGGGCGGCGCGCCGTCCAAACGTACGACATCGCCTCCGCGCTGATGCAGCTCGAAAGCGGCATCCCGGCCACCTTGCAGGTCAGCCGTTCGGCATGGGGCCGCAAGGGCCGTCTCGCGATCCAGATCTTCGGCTCGAAGGGCACCATCCTGTTCGATCAGGAGCGCTTCAACGAGGTGCAGCTCTATCTCACCGCCGATCCTGCCGTCGAACAGGGCTTCCGCACCATCCTCAGCGCGCCCCGGCACGAACCCTATGGGCAGTTCGTGCCCGCGCCGGGCCATGGGCTGGGGTTCAACGACCTCAAGACCATCGAATGCCACGAGTTGATCACTTGCCTTTCCGGCGGGGGCGCTCGCGTCATCGACTTCGATAGGGGCCTGGAGATCGAGCGTACCGTGCATGCCATGGCCCGCTCGCATGCCGAACGGCGCTGGATCGACGTCGCCCACCCCGCCGCATAGACCGGCGGTACCACACGGCTACAGTCGGACAGTGCGGCCTTCCCTGGCAGAGGTCAGCGCCGCGTCCGCGAGCCGCAGCGCCGCAAGCCCGTCCGCCCCGCTCGGCGAAGGCGCCTTGCCTTCCGTAACGGTCGCAATGAAGGCCGCGATCTCGTTGGCGTAGGCCTCGGTGTATCGGGTCATGAAGAAATCGTGCAGCGGCGGCCGCGTATAGCCCGCGGCATTTGCCACTTCGATCGAGACCGGTCGCTGGTTTTCCGCCGCCACCATGCCCTTCGAGCCGAGCACCTCGATGCGCTGGTCGTAGCCGTATGTCGCGCGGCGCGAATTGGAGATCGTGCACTGACGGCCCAACGCCGTCGTCAGGATCACGCTGACGCTGTCATAGTCACCGAGTTCGCCCACCCTTTCGTCAACGAGCACGGAGGCGCTGGCGCTCACCATCACCGGCTCCTCGCCCAGCAGGAAGCGCGCCATGTCGAAATCGTGGATCGTCATGTCGCGGAAGATGCCGCCGGAACGCGGGATGTAGTCCAGCGGCGGCAGGCCGGGGTCGCGCGACGTGATCGTCACCATCTCCACAGCCCCGACCGCGCCATCATCGATCGCCTGCCGCACGGCCCTGAAATGCGGGTCGAAGCGTCGGTTGAAACCGACCATCAGCGTGGCGCCGGTCTGCTCCACCACCGACAGGCACTGCTCCACGCGGCCGATGTCGAGATCGACCGGTTTTTCGCAGAACACGGCCTTGCCGGCGCGCGCGAACCGCTCGATCAGGTCGGCATGCGTGTCGGTCGGCGTGCAGATGATGACGGCATCGACATCGTCCGCCCGTTCGATCGCCTCGATGCTCCGGACCGCCGCGCCATGGGCGGCGGCGAGCTCCTGGGCGACATCGGGAAAGGCATCGGCGACAGCGATAAGCCGCGCCTTGTCGTTGGAGGCGACGGCACGGGCATGGACCTTGCCGATGCGGCCGGCGCCAAGAAGGGCGAAAGATAGTGTCATCTGCTTTCTGCTCGCAAAACGGGGGACGCGACCCGCGTCCCCATCCGGTTTTTCATCCATGCTTTCAGGCGGGTAAGCCCTAGACCGTCCCGCCCAGCGAGCCCTCCAGCTCCGCTAGCTCGGCACCGCCCGCCATCAGGTCCTGCAATTCTTCGGTCGTGATCTCGCCGCGTTTCGCCGTGCCGAGCGTCTGGCCGCGATTGAGAACGGTGAACCGGTCGCCGACCGCCATGGCGTGGCGCACATTGTGGGTTATGAACACGACGCCGATGCCCTTCTTGCGCACCTGGTCGATGGTGGCAAGCACCTTGGAGGTCTGCCGCACGCCGAGCGCCGAGGTTGGCTCATCAAGGATCAGAACCCGCGCCCCGAAATGGACTGCCCGGCAGATCGCCACCGTCTGGCGCTCGCCGCCCGAAAGCGTGCCGACAGCCTGGTCCGGCTCGCGCAGGCGGATGCCCATCTCGCGCATCGCCTCCATGGCCACCCTGTTGGCGGTCTGGAAATCGAAGAAGCGGAACGGACCGACGCGCCGCTTCGGCTCGCGGCCCATCCAGAAATTGCGCGTCACCGACATCAGCGGGATCATCGCGAGGTCCTGATAGACCGTAGCGATGCCGCGCGCCATCGCATCGCGCGGGCTGGTGAAGGCGACGCGTTCGCCATCGACCAGGATTTCGCCGCGCGTCGGCTTGTGCACCCCGGACATCGTCTTGATGAAGGTCGACTTGCCGGCGCCGTTGTCGCCCAGCAGGCAGTGGCATTCGCCTGGCATGACCGAGACCGATACACCGGCCAGCGCGATCACGGAGCCAAAATGTTTTTCGATGTCGCGCAGTTCGATGAGTGGTGTGTCTGCCATTTCAGCGCTCCCCCGTGATGAGGCGGCGGATATAGGTGTTGAGCACCACCGCGAGTAGCAGGATGACACCGAGGAAGACCCGGAACAGCGAGCTTTCGACGCCGGCGAAGAACAGGCCCTGCTGCACCACCCCGAAGATCAGCGCGCCGAAGGCCGCCCCGATCACCGAACCGTAGCCGCCGGTCAGCAGTGCGCCGCCGATGACCACGGAGATGATCGCCTCGAACTCCTTCAGGAGACCACGGTCGGCCGCCGCCGAGCCGAACTCCAGCACCTGGCAGGTTGCGAAGACCGTGGCGCAGAATGCGGTGAACACGAACATCAGGATCTTTACCCGGTTCACCGGCACGCCGACATAGCGCGCAGCCTGTGCGTCGCCGCCGGCGGCGAAGATCCAGTTGCCGAACTGGGTGCGGGTCAGAAGCACATGCGCGAAGATGATGAGCGCCAGCGCCCAGACCATCAACATGGGAATGCCGTCGATCACCGGCTGGCCGGCGCGCGTTCCGGCCACGAACTTGCCGATCACCCCGATGTCGGCGAGCCATACGAACAGCCCGCCGAGGATCTTGCCGCCGAACAGCGCCGCCAGCCAGTCGCCCTCGGCTGCCTCCTTGACGCCGCCGATGATCGTCTGGCGCGTCGTCGAGATCGAAATGAAGATCGTCAGCCCGCGCAGGATGTAGAGAAACGCCAGCGTCACGATGAAGGACGGCAGGCCGGTTCTGATGACGAGAAATCCATTCACCCAGCCGATCGCCATAGCCAGCAGGAAGGCGGCGATGATCGCCGCCCACATCGGCCATCCATAGGTGACCGAAAGCAGCGCTATGACGATGCCGGAAAAGCCGATCATCGAGCCCACCGAAAGATCGAACTCGCCGGCGATCATCAGCAGGCAGGCGCCGACGGCGATGATCATGAATTGCGCCGAGACAACGCCCCAGTTCATGACGCCCTCGGCGCTGAACATGCCGGTGTCGCGGGCGACCATGAGGAAATAGACGAAGACGAGGATTACCCCGCAGATGGCGCCCAGTTCGGGACGGACCAGCGCCTTGCGGAAGCGCGAGACCTCGCGAACCCGCTCGTCTCTCTCGGGTGGCTGGCCGGGCGCGCCTTGCGCGCTTGGCTGGACGCTCTCGCTCATCTTTCGCTCCCTCGATCGCCCACGCGCCATCGACCAGGCGCGTAGACCCACATGTCTGGCACATTCAAAGTCGTTTCGATCCGGATTCAGGGCCGGGGACGCATCCACCCCCGGCACGAGTTCAGCGGCTCAGCGGTATTCGCCCGCCAGCGCCTCGACCTGCTCGATATTGTCCTTGGTGATGTAGCCCGGACCCGAATTGATCGAGTTCGGCGGGATCACGCCGTAGCGGGCATAGTTGGTCAGGAGCACGATCGGCAGATAACCTTGCAGATAGGGCTGCTGGTCGATGGCGAAGTCGATAACGTCGGCCTTGATACCCTCCGAGATGCCCTGCGACAGGTCGAAGGTCGCAAAGAAGACCTCGCCAGCCATGCCGTTCTCCTGAAGGGCTGCCAGCGTCGGCTCCGCCGAGTTTGGTCCCAGTGTCAGAATGCCGTTGGTGTCGGCATTGGCGCGCAGATGGGCGAGTACCTTGTTCTTCACCTCGGCCGGGTCGATGCCGGAATCGATCATCTGGTTGCCAAGCTCGACGCCGAGCGCGTCCGCGAAGCCCTGGCAGCGTTCTACTGAGGCCGGGTTGGTGATGTAGTGATTCACGCAGACGAACTTGGTAACGCCCGCCTCTTTAGCGCGCTCGCCGGCGCCCTTTCCCGCGTCATATTCCGGCTGGCCGATATGCAGCATCGCGCCCAGCTGCTTCGATTGCTCGACCGTACCGGAATTGACGGTAATCACCGGAATGCCCTTCGCCACCGCATCGCTGATCGGTCCCTCCAGCGCATTGATGTCAGCGATCGAGGTGACGATGCCGTTCGGGCTCGAGGCAGCGGCCTGCTCGATGATGCGCGCCATATCGGCGATGTCGCCCGTCGGTGGATTGCGGTATTCGACCGTCACGTCCATCTGCTCGGCGGCGACGTTCAGCGCATTCTTGATCGTGTTCCACCATGAATCGGAATCCGGCGCATGGCTGACGAAAACGAACCGCTCGCCTTCGGCCTGCGCCGTGCCGGCGGCTCCTGCGGCCGTCGCAACGGCCAGCCCGAGCGCCAATAGAAGCTTCCTCATTGTCGTTCTCCTCCACATTCGGTGTCCGGCTGCACCGATTTTATTGCCGGAGACCTGCCGCCTGACGGCAGACCTGTCTTTCGTGGCTCGACTGGCGAAGCCGGAATGGCAATTCCTCCCCCGGATCGCCCATTTCAGAATGTTCGCGCCATATTCAGTCAGTATGAAATATTTATTCCATATTGAGCCGGAACGTCAAGGGGCGTTTCACCCGTGCGCGAGACGACGGGTTCTTTGCCCCGATAGCGATGGGCGAAGCGGCTCGGCTGCCGCAGGAGTCGAGAATTTGGAGCGGGGCGGCAAAACGGCCCCTGATGGCCTACTACGCTTCTTTGGCCGCGTCGTATGACGCAAGGGCGCGTTTTCTTGCAGACGCGTGGTCGACCACAGGCTTGGGATAGGTTCGGCCGAGTTCCACGCCGGCGTCTGCCAGCACCTTGTCCGGTGCATCCCATGGCTTGTGCAGGTATCGATCGGGAAGTTTGTCCAGCTCGGGCACGAAGCTTCGGACATAGCTGCCGTCGGGATCGAACTTTTCGCCCTGCAGCACCGGATTGAAGATCCGGAAATAGGGCGCCGCATCAGCGCCGGATCCCGCCACCCACTGCCAGTTTGCCGGATTGCTGGCGGCGTCGGCATCCACCAGCGTGTCCCAGAACCAGCGCTCGCCCTCGCGCCAGTCGATCAGCAGATGCTTGGTCAGGAAAGAAGCGACGATCATGCGCACCCGGTTGTGCATCACCCCGGTCTGCCAGAGTT
This sequence comes from Aquamicrobium sp., assembly GCA_019739225.1. Lineage (GTDB taxonomy): Bacteria > Pseudomonadota > Alphaproteobacteria > Rhizobiales > Rhizobiaceae > Aerobium. Next base: position 257,809 of record JAHHDT010000006.1, on the reverse strand, counting down.
CCCGCATGCCGGCATCGACGATCGGATAGCCGGTCTCGCCGCGCTGCCACGCATGCAGGGCTTCCTTGTCGGACTTCCATGGAAAGGCGTCGAAGGTTGGCTGGAAGTTCTGCTCGCAGAGCCCCGGATTGTGAAACAGCAGATGGTGGCAGAACTCGCGCCAGCCGATTTCCTGCCGGAACTTGGCAAGGTTCGCGCTCGAGACCTCTTTCGCATCGGCGCGCAACGCCGCGAATATCTGATAGGGCGTAATCTCGCCATGCGCCAGATGCGGCGACAGCCCCGAGGTCGACCCGCCGGCCGGAAAATCGCGGCCATCCGCATAATCGTCCAGCCGTTCCGAGATGAAGCCTTCAAGCCGCGCATGCGCGCCGTCTTCGCCGGGCGTCCAGACTTCGCCGAAAGCCTTGGCCCAGTTCGGTGATCGCGGCAATGGAAACAGCTCGTCAAGCGCCTCCGAGGCGATCTTGCCGTCATAGCCCGCGATCCTGCGCGGTGGATCGATCGGGTCGCGCGGATCGGGACCGGCCGACATCGCCTTCCAGAACGGCGTGAACACCTTGTAGAACGACCCCGCACCCGTCTGCAGACGAGACGGCTCGTGCAGAAGCTGCCCGTCGAAGCTTTCCGCCCGAAGCCCGCGCTCGCGCAGCACACTTTTCATCGCCGCGTCCGCCGAAGCGCCGGCCGGATGGTAGCGGCGATTCCAGAGCACCGTGTCGGCGCCGCTTTCGCCGACCAGATCGTCCACGACGTCTGACATCGCACCGCTGCGCAGCACCAGCCGGACCCCGCGCTTTTCGAGGTCTTCGCTCAGCCGCGCCAGCGAATGGTGCAGCCACCAGCGAGCCGCGCCGCCGGGCGCGCGCATGCCTTCGCTTTCCTCGTCCAGCACATAGGCCGCAAGCACCGGCTTGTCCGTCTGCGCGGCCGCCGCCAGCGCGCCGTTGTCGGCGACGCGCAGATCGTGGCGGAACAGCACGAGCACCGCTCCGTCGCCGTCCGGCTTGTTATGGCTCATCGTACCGGCGTTCCGTTAGTCATCGATTGCATGTCCATGCGTGGATTACGCATTGCGGATGCTTTCGGTTCATCTCGAAATGCCCTGGCGCTCGCGGCGGGGAAATGACAGAGGGCCGCAAAAGCGGCCCTCTGCCTTTGGATCGGAGAGCTCGATCTTACTGCCAGCTCTTGACCAGCTCGTCGTAATTGACGGTCTGGGGCTGTTCCTTCTCGTTCTCGATCTTGAGCTGCGGGGCGAGGTTGCCCTTCTCCACGGCATCCTTGTTCCAGTATTCGAGGTCGTGTTCCTCGGCGAGCTTGGGACCGATGTCGCCCTGCACGCCTGCGCGCTCCAGGCGCTCCATCACCCGTTCCTGCTCGGCGCACAGCGAGTCCATCGCTTCCTGCGGGGTTTTCGCGCCCGAGGACGCATCGCCGATCGCCTGCCACCAGAGCTGAGCCAGCTTCGGATAGTCAGGCACGTTGGTGCCGGTCGGCGACCACTGCACGCGGGCCGGCGAGCGGTAGAACTCGATCAGGCCGCCGAGCTTGGGCGCGCGCTCGGTGAAGGACTCGTGCTGAATGCTCGATTCCCGGATCAGCGTCAGACCGACATGGCTCTTCTTGACGTCGACCGTCTTCGACACGACGAACTGCGCATAGAGCCAGGCGGCCTTGGCGCGATCGTCGGGCGTCGACTTCAGGATGGTCCAAGATCCGACGTCCTGGTAGCCGAGCTTCATGCCGTCCTTCCAGTAGACGCCATGCGGAGACGGCGCGAAACGCCACTTCGGCGTGCCGTCCTCGTTGACCACCGGCAGCCCGTCCTTGACCATGTCGGCTGTGAACGCCGTGTACATGAACATCTGCTGAGCGATCTCGCCCTGCGCCGGAACCGGTCCGGATTCCGAGAAGGTCATGCCCTGGGCCGAGGCCGGCGCGTAAGCCTTCATCCAGTCCAGATATTTCTGGATCGCATAGACGGCAGCCGGGCCGTTGGTGTCGCCGCCGCGCGCCACGCAGGAGCCGACGGGGCGCGAGTTCTCGTCGACCTTGATGCCCCATTCGTCGACCGGCAGGCCGTTCGGCAGGCCCTTGTCGCCGTTGCCGGCCATCGACAGCCAGGCATCGGTGAAACGCCAGCCCAGCGACGGGTCCTTCTTGCCATAGTCCATATGGCCATAGACCTGCTTGCCGTCGATCTCGCGGCCGGTGAAGAACTCTGCGATGTCCTCATAGGCCGACCAGTTCACCGGCACGCCGAGGTCGTAGCCATACTTCTCCTTGAACTCGGCCTTGTTCGCCTCGTCGTTGAACCAGTCGTAGCGGAACCAGTAGAGGTTCGCGAACTGCTGATCGGGCAATTGGTAGAGGTCGCCGTCCGGCGCGGTGGTGAACTTCAGGCCGATGAAATCGTCGAGGTCGAGATTCGGGTTGGTGACGTCCTTGCCCTCGTTCGCCATCCAGTCGGTCAGCGAGCGGGCCTGCTGGTAGCGCCAGTGGGTGCCGATCAGGTCCGAGTCGTTGACATAGGCGTCATAGACGTTTTCGCCCGACTGCATCTGCGTCTGCAGTTTCTCGACGACGTCGCCCTCGCCGATCAGATCGTGCGTGATGTTGATGCCGGTAATGGCTGCGAATGCCGGGGCCAGGGTCTTCGATTCGTATTCATGCGTGGTGATGGTCTCCGACACCACCTTGATGTCCATGCCCTTGAATTGCTCTGCAGCGTCGATGAACCACTGCATCTCGGCTTCCTGTTCCTCGCGGCTGAGCGCGGACATGTCGCCGATCTCTGCGTCGAGGAATGCCCGCGCCGCTTCCATGTCGGCGAAGGCGGGCGCCGCTCCGACCAGGAGCGCTATTGCTGTCGTTGATGCCAAAAGCTGCCGTCGCATTGATTTCCTCCCTAGGGTTTGAATGCGATCCGGATGCGGCGCAGATGTGCCGCATCCGCAGTTTCCCGCGCTACACGTATCGAAACACGCCGATGGCGTAGACGACCGAAAGTGCGAGTGCCCACCACAGGCCGGGCCCGACCAGCCCAAGCCAAGCGAGATGGATAAAGGCGCTGCCGAGCAGCGAAACGAAAAGGCGGTCGCCGCGCGTCGTCTCGAAGCGCAGGATGCCGACACGGGGGTGCCCCCCGGGCCGGGCGTATTCCCACACCGCCATCAGCGCGAGCAGCAGGAAGATGGTCGAGAAGAACAGCGCGGTCGGAAACGACCATGCCATCCAGCTGCGCGGAAACAGCGAGGCGAACCAGTCCCGCTCGCCATCCTCGACCGGCAGGCGCTGCATGAAGAACCAGACCACCGCGACGTAGATCGCCAGAACGACGGCCAGCGGTATCTGCCAGCGGCGTGTTTGCGTCATCATACCCTCCCCAGGGCGAAGCCCTTGGCGATGTAGTTGCGCACGAACCAGATCACGAGCGCGCCGGGGATGATCGTCAGCACGCCGGCTGCAGCCAGCACGCCCCAGTCGAGCCCGGAAGCAGACACGGTGCGGGTCATCGTGGCGGCGATCGGCTTGGCGGCGGTCGTCGTCAGCGTGCGGGCGATCAGCAGCTCCACCCACGAGAACATAAAACAGAAGAAGGCGGCCACCCCGATGCCGCTGGCGATCAGCGGCATGAAGATCTTCACGAAGAAGCGCGGGAAGGAATAGCCGTCGATATAGGCCGTCTCGTCGATCTCCTTCGGCACGCCCGACATGAAGCCTTCGAGGATCCAGACCGCCAGCGGAATGTTGAACAGGCAGTGCGCGATCGCCACGGCGATATGCGTGTCGATCAGCCCGAAGGCCGAATAAAGCTGAAAGAAGGGCAGCGCGAAGACGGCCGGCGGGGCCATCCGGTTCGTCAGCAGCCAGAAGAACAGGTGCTTGTCGCCGAGGAATCGGTAACGCGAGAAGGCATAGGCCGCCGGCAGCGCCGCCAGCACCGAGATCACCGTGTTGAGCACGACATAGATGATCGAGTTGATGTAGCCCGAATACCAGGATGGATCGGTGAAGATCACCGCGTAGTTGCGCAGCGTCGGGCTTTGGGGCCACAGCGAGAAGACGTTGAGGATTTCCTGATTGGTCTTGAAGCTCATGTTGATGAGCCAGTAGATCGGCAGCATCAGGAAGATGATGTAGAGCGTCGGCACCAGCCACCAGAAGCGGGATTCCCCGCCGCGCCGGCGCATCTGCCGCAGCACGCGCTCGTTCGCCGCCGCCTTGTCGGCCGCGTTCCGGGTCGCGGGCACGGCCTCGCCGTTGCGCATCGTGGCCGTCCTTTCGTCGCCGGCCATCACTTCTTCTCCGCGTCGTAATTGGTCATGACCGTGTAGAACACCCACGACATCGCCAGGATGATCAGGAAGTAGATGATCGACATCGCGGCAGCCGGGCCGAGGTCGAACTGCCCGATCGCCATCTTCACGAGATCGATCGACAGGAACGTCGTCGAGTTGCCCGGCCCGCCGCCCGTCACCACGAAGGGCTCGGTGTAGATCATGAAGGAATCCATGAACCGCAGCAGGATCGCGATGAGCAGCACGCGGCTCATCTTCGGCAACTGGATATAGCGGAACACCGCCCAGCGCGACGCGCCGTCGATCTTGGCCGCCTGATAGTAGGCTTCCGGGATCGAGACGAGGCCGGCGTAACACAGCAGCACGACGAGGCTCGTCCAGTGCCAGACGTCCATGACGATGACCGTCACCCAGGCATCGATCGGATCGTTGACGTAGTTGTAGTCGATGCCGAGCGTGTAGAGGGTGCGCCCGAGCAGGCCGATGTCGATGCGGCCGAAGACCTGCCAGATCGTGCCGACCACGTTCCACGGTATCAGCAGCGGCAGCGCCATCAGCACGAGGCAGACCGGCACGCCCCAGCCCTTGCGCGGCATGTTCAGCGCAATGAAGATGCCCAGCGGAATCTCGATCGCCAGGATGATGGCCGAAAAAGCGAGATTGCGGCCCATCGCCAGCCAGAACCTGTCGGAGCTGAGTATCTCCTCGAACCATTCGGTACCGGCCCAGAAGAACTGGTTGCCGCCGAACGTGTCCTGCACCGAATAGTTGACGACCGTCATCAGCGGGATCACGGCCGAGAACGCCACCAGCAGCAGCACCGGCAGCACCATGAACCAGGCCCGATTGTTCCAGGTCTTCTCCATGGTCAGCCCTCCGTCGCTATCCGCCAGGAATCGGAATAGAGATTGATCCCCGCCGGATCGAAGCTCACCTTCGGATCGGTGGGAATGTCGTCGTCCTCGTCGAGGATCGCCGCGATCTCGCGGCCTTCGAGCATCACCCGCACGATCCGGTAGCGCCCGACATCCTCCACCTTGCTGATCGCGACCGGCATGCCGCTGCGCCCCACGCGCACGAACTCCGGCCGGATGCCGAGCTCGATTGTGCCTGCGGGCTTGCCGGCAGGCGCGGCGGGAAGCTGGATCGTCTGGCCGCCGAGCTGGACCTGTTGGCCGTCGAGCGCCACCGGCAGCACGTTCATGCCCGGCGAGCCGATGAAATAGCCGACGAAGGTATGTTTTGGCCGCGAGAACAACTCGTCCGGCGTGCCGATCTGCACGATCTCGCCCTCATACATGACAACGACATCGTCGGCGAAGGTCAGCGCCTCGGTCTGGTCGTGCGTGACATAGACCATCGTATAGCCGAAGCGCCGGTGAAGCTGCTTCAACTGCGAGCGCAGCACCCATTTCATGTGCGGATCGATGACCGTCAGCGGCTCGTCGAACAGGATGGCGTTGACGTCGGAACGCACCAGCCCGCGGCCGAGCGAGATCTTCTGCTTCTGGTCAGCCGTAAGCCCCCGGGCCTTGCGCTGCGCCCAATCCTGCAGGTCGATCATCTCGATGATCTCGCGAACCTTGCGGTCGATCTCGCCCGCCGGCACCCCGCGATTGCGCAGCGGAAAGGCCAGATTATCGTAGACCGTCATCGTGTCGTAGATCACCGGGAACTGAAACACCTGCGCGATGTTGCGCTCCTGGGTGGAAAGCCGGCTCACATCGTTGCCGTCGAAGAGGATGCGACCTTCCGACGGCTCCACCAGCCCGGATATGATGTTGAGTAGCGTGGTCTTGCCGCAGCCCGACGGCCCGAGCAGCGCGTAGGCGCCGCCGTCGCGGAACGTGTGATGCACTTCCTTCAGCGCATAGTCGGCCGGGCCCTGCGGCTTCGGCCCGTAGGAGTGGCGGATGTGGTCGAGGTCGATCCGTGCCATCTCTTCCCCTCAGGCTGCCTGCGCCATGCGGCCGGTGCTGTCGAAGACCATCAGATGCCGCGGATCGATGTAGGCGTCGATCATCTGGTCGGCCTCGAAGTTGTGAATGCCACGCGCCAGCATCACCCACTTTTCATCGGCCACGGCCAGGTGAACGAAACTCTCCGAGCCGGTGATCTCGGTGACGGTCACCTTCGCCTTCACCGCGACCGCCCGGTCGTCGGCTGGCGCCAGCGTGAGATGATGCGGCTGGAAGCCGATCGTGTAGGAGCCGTCCGCGATGCCCGCCAGATGGGCCGGCGCCGGCAGGCTGAGCCCGCCATCCAGCTCGAAACGGTTCCCGCGCTTGGTCAGCAGCATCGTGTTGAGCGGCGGATCGGCGAAGGTCATCGCGGTGAGCAGGTCGTTGGGCTTGCGGAACACCTCGATGGTCGGGCCGAACTGGGTCACCCGCCCCTCCGACAGCGTCGCGGTGTTGCCGCCCAGAAGCAGCGCCTCCGACGGTTCGGTGGTCGCATAGACGAAGATCGCGCCAGACTGCGAGAAGATGCGCGGCAGCTCGGCGCGCAATTCCTCGCGCAGCTTGTAGTCGAGATTGGCCAAGGGCTCGTCGAGCAGCACCAGCCCGGCATTCTTGACGATGGCCCGGGCAAGCGCGGTGCGCTGCTGCTGTCCGCCCGAAAGGTTGAGCGGCTTGCGGTCGAGATAGGGCGTCAGCCGCAGGAGCTCGGCCGCCTGCCGGACCTCGCGGTCGATGGCCGCCCTGTCATGGCCCGCGACCCGCAGTGGTGACGCGATGTTCTCGTAGACCGTCATCGCCGGATAATTGATGAACTGCTGGTAGACCATCGCGACATTGCGCTTCTGCACGGCAACGCCGGTCACGTCCTTGCCGTCGAGCCACACCGAACCGGAGGTCGGCACGTCGAGGCCTGCCATGAGGCGCATCAGGCTGGTCTTGCCGGAAAGGGTCGGGCCGAGCAGCACGTTGAGGCTGCCATGCGACAGCGTCAGCGACACGTCGCCGATATGCGTGTCGCGTCCGACAACCTTGGATACGTTGCGCAGTTCGAGCATTGATCCTCCTCCCAGATCGTATGCCGTGCTGTCGTTTACGCGGCGGCTGTGTGCCGGCGCCCTCCCAGTTCCTTCATGTATTTCTCGAGCACCGCTTCCTCCTCGGCGCTCAGATGCAGCCCGCGCTTGGTACGCCGCCACAGGACGTCGTCCGCGGTCACCGCCCATTCGTTCTCGACAAGATAGCGCACTTCGGCCTCGAAGAGATCAGCGCCGAAATTGCGCCCGAGATCGGCAAGCGAAGCAGCCGAACCCAGAATCGTCCGGGCGCGCGTGCCGTAGAGGCGCACCAGCCGTTGCGCCATACGCTGGTCGACAAACGGATAATCCTTCCGAAGCGACGCAACCTCCGCATCATAGCCAGTCGCCGGGAAGTCGCCGCCAGGCAGGACCGCATCCGCCGTCCAGGACTTACCCTTAGCCCCGAGAAGGCCTTCGATCTTTTCGAGCATGGCCTCCGAGAGCCGGCGATAGGTGGTGATCTTGCCGCCGAAAACGTTGATCAGCGGCGCTTCGCCATTGCTCCCCTCGGCCGCAAGCACATAGTCCCGCGTGGCCTCCTGCGCCTTCGATGCGCCGTCGTCATAGAGCGGGCGCACGCCGGAATAGGTCCACACGATATCGGTGCGCTCGACCGGCTCGGTGAAATATTCGCTGGCCGCCGCACACAGATAATCGATCTCCTCTTCGGTGATCGAGGTATCGGCGGGGTTGCCCTCGTAATCGTGGTCAGTGGTGCCGATAAGGGTGAAATCGTCCTCATACGGGATCGCGAAGATGATGCGGCCGTCCCGGTTCTGGAAGAAATAGGCGCGCGGGTCCGAAAACTTCTTGCGGATCACGATGTGGCTACCCTGCACCAGCCGCACATTGTGAACGTCGTTGCGCCCCAGCGTGCCCGCCAGCACATCATCGACCCATGGTCCGGCGGAATTGACGAGCAGCCGCGCCTTCACCTCTTGGGCCTTGCCGGTCCCAGTATCTTCGATCGTCACCGTCCACAGCCCGTCCTCGCGGCGCGCGCTCGCCACCCTTGTCCGGGTGCGGATCACCGCGCCGCGGTCAGCGGCATCGCGCGCATTGAGCACGACCAGGCGGGCATCGTTGACGAAGCCGTCCGAATATTCGAAGGCCTTGCGGAAAAGCGGCTTGAGCGGCTTGCCCGCCGGATCCGTCCGCATGTCCAGCGTCCGCGTCGCGGGCAAGAGCTTCCGCCCGCCCAGATGGTCGTAGAGGAACAGTCCGAGCCGGATCAGCCATGCCGGGCGGATGCCGTCGGCATAAGGCAGCACGAAACGCATCGGCCAGATGATGTGCGGTGCGGCGCGCCACAAAACCTCGCGCTCCATCAGCGCTTCGCGCACCAGCCGGAATTCGTAGTGTTCGAGATAGCGCAGGCCGCCATGGATCAGCTTGGTCGAGCCCGACGAGGTTCCGCTGGCCAGATCGTTCATTTCGGCAAGGAAAACCGAGTAGCCTCGCCCCGCGGCATCGCGCGCCACGCCGCATCCGTTGATGCCGCCGCCTATAATGAAGATGTCGTGGCTGGCAGTACCCACGCAGGATTCCCCTTGCTTTCGCAATGCAGCATAAATGCGCAGTATGAAAACCAAGGGGGATTATTTCGAAAACATAACGAATGTCAAACGAAACCTGTCCGGAAACCGCACACAGCCTGAAACGGCTCCGGCTATATCCCAAACCGAAGACCGAACGTCCTTCAGAAATAGAGTTTGCGGGTGCCTTCGCGCCGGCTTTTAGCGGGTGAAACTCTGTGCGTTGCCCGCATCGACATTGATGATGTTGCCGGTCGATTTCGCCGACATCTCGGATGCCAGGAAGTACACCGCCTCGGCGACGTCTTCGGGAAGCACCGACCGCTTCAGCATGGAGCGCTTGCGGTAATGCTCCTCGAGCTGATCCGGCTCCATCGCGTAAGCGGCCGCACGCTGTTCGCGCCACTCGCCGGTCCATATCTTGGAGCCGCGCAGCACCGCATCCGGATTGACCGTGTTGACGCGGATCTGGTGTTCCGCGCCCTCCAGCGCCAGGCAGCGCGCGAGATGGATTTCGGCAGCCTTGGCGGTGCAATAGGCCGCCGCGTTCGGCGAGGCGGCCAGTCCGTTCTTCGAGGCGATGAACACGATGTTGCCGCCCACGCCCTGCTGCTTGAAGGTGCGGAACGCTTCCCGCGAGACGAGGAAATACCCCTTGGCGAGAATATCCATATTGCGGTCCCACATCGACAGTTCCGTTTCGTCAATCGGCGCCGAGGACGAGATGCCGGCGTTGGAGACGAGGATGTCGACGCCGCCATAGTCGACCGCGGCACGAGCATAGGCCGAGGCGACTGCCGTCTCGTCGGTCACGTCCAGTTTCACGGTGCGTACGAAATCGGCTCCGAAGGCCTTGGCGAATTCGTCACGGGCACTGCCCAGCGCCGGCTCGTCGATATCGGCGAGCACGACGCATGCGCCCTCGCGCAACAGCCGTGTCGCGGTTGCCTTGCCGATGCCACCCGCCCCGCCGGTCACGAAGGCGATCTGGCCAGCCAGCGACTTGGGCTTCGGCAGGCGCTGCAGCTTGGCCTCTTCGAGAAGCCAGTATTCGATGTCGAACGCCTCCTGCGCCGGCAGGCCGACATAGCTCGACACCGATGAAGCGCCGCGCATCACGTTGATGGCGTTGACGTAAAACTCGCCGGAAATGCGCGCCGTCGCCTTGTCGGCGGCGAATGTGAACATGCCGACGCCTGGCATCAGGTACACCACCGCATTGGGGTCGCGCATGGCAGGCGAATCCGCATGCTTGCATTGCTCGTAATAGGCCCGGTAGCCGGCGCGGTATTCATCGAGCGCGCCGGGCAGCGCCGCGACCACGGCATCGACATCCGGTCGCACGGGATCGAACTCGATCACCAGCGGCCGGATCTTGGTGCGCAGGAAATGATCGGGACAGGATGTGCCGAGCGCCGCGAGCGGCCGCAGCTCGCCGGAGTTGACGAATTCGAGCACTGTATCGGAATCGTCGAAGTGCCCGACCTTGCGCGGACCGTCCGCCGAGATCATGCCGCGTATGCGCGGCATTAGCCGCACGGCAATCGCCCGGCGCTCCGCAGCCGGTAGGGAGCTGGCCACCGGTCCGCCAAAGGCCGGCTTGTCCGCCGCTTCCTTCTCGAACCAGGCGATCGCCTGGTTGATGGTGTCGATGGTGGTCGCGTAGCAGTCCTTCGGCGTGTCGCCCCAGGTAAACAGTCCGTGGCTTCCCAGCACGACGCCCTTGGCCTGCGGATTCTCGCGGCAGAATTTTTCCAGCCACAGGCCGAGCTCGAAGCCCGGCCGCTTCCAGGGCAGCCAGCCGATGTCATCGCCGAAGATCCTCTTTGTCAGCGCTTCGGAATCCTTGGCAGCCGCGATCGCGATGATCGCGTCGGGGTGCATGTGATCGACATATCGATGCGGCACGAAGGCGTGCAGGGGCGTGTCGATCGAGGCCGCGCGTGGATTGAGGTTGAAGGTGCAATGCGGCAGGTAGCCGACCATTTCGTCTTCATGCGCGAGCCCGCGATAGAGCCCCTTAAGCGCGTTCAGCCTGTCCATGTAGAGGGTTGCGAAACCGTCGAGCTTGATCGAGGCGCTGTCGCCGCCCGATCCCTTGACCCACAGCACCTCGACGTCTTCGCCTGTCAGTGGGTCTTTTTGTGTGATCTTGGAAGAGGTGTTGCCGCCGCCATAGTTGGTCACGCGCTTGTCGGACCCGAGCAGGTTCGAGCGGTAGACCAGCCGTTCCGGCTCGCTCATCGCAGCCGCCCTGGCGTCGTCCCAAAGGTTTTCGAGCCGCGCGGCCCCGTTCTCGACCATCTCCACACTCCTCCCGGCGCGGCACGAAGGGAGTGCCGCTTCGCTGCCGGCAATTCAGGCCAACACATGCGGTTTGTCAATCGCAAAAAGAGTGAAGTCGCTCATATTGCGTCGCAATAGCCTTTGTTTGCATTGCGATATGAGCAAAGATTGTCACTATCCGCTTGCGTGCGGCGTCATTTTGCGTAACTTAACTCATACGACGCGTTTCGCGGCGCCACGGGAGGAGGAATCGTGAGCGACCTGAGCCGCCACAAGCAGATCATCGAGATCCTGCGTGACAGGCCGTTTGCCTCCGTGCGCGACCTGCAGGAGCGCCTCGGCGTCTCGGCCGCCACCATCCGGCGCGACATCGACAAGATCGACGGCTCCGGCGCCGCGCGGAAGGTCTATGGCGGCATCTCCGCGCTCGACGGCGCGGCACAGGCAACCGCATTCGCCCGGCCCTATGACGAGAACCGTGACCTCGCGGTCGACGCAAAGCGCCAGATCGCCGATCGCGCCGCGACAATGGTGGCCGACGGCGACTCCGTCATCGTCAATGGCGGCTCGAGCTGCTTTCACCTCGGCGTCAAGCTCGCCGAGCGCAACATCCGCCTGTTCACCAACTCGATGCCGCTGGCAGCCTATCTGGGCGATCACGGCAAGTGCAGCCTCACCGTCGCCGGCGGCGAGCTGCACCGCGAGCCGCGCGTCATCTATTCTCCTGCCCAGCCCGTATCCTTTTTCGCGTCCAAATATTTCGTCGGCGCACAGGGGATCAGCCCCGACGGCCTCCTGGAATCGCACCCGCTGATGGTGCGCTCGATCCAGGAACTCAGCATGAATGTCGACCAGATCGTCGTGCTGGCCGACAGCCGCAAATTCTCGATACACGCCCGCAACGTCGCCCTGCCGCTCTCCAGGATCGCGACCCTCATCACCGATGACGGCATCAGCGACCAGCATGCCAAGATGCTGGAGAACGCGGGCGTCAGCCTCTGCGTTGTCTCCGCCAACGGGCTTGGAGGCTGACATGGCCGGCGCCGCGCCCGTCCTGGAAATGCGCGACATCAGCAAGACGTTCGGCGTCGTGCGGGCATTGCGCAACGTCTCACTGACGGTCCACGCCGGCGAACTGCATGCCTTGATGGGCGAGAACGGGGCCGGCAAATCAACGCTGATGAAGATGCTGTCCGGCGCCTACCGGCCCGATCCCGGCGGCGAAATCCTCATCGACGGGCAGCCCGTCACCACCGGCGACCCGATCAAGGCCCGCGCGAACGGCGTCGCGGTCATCTATCAAGAGCTGTCGCTCGCGCCGAACCTGACCGTTGCGCAGAACATCTTCCTCGGCAACGAGCCGCGCCGGTTCGGCGTCGTCGATGCCGGCGCGATGATGACGCGCGCGAAGCCGATCATCGACCGGCTTGGTCTGACCTTCTCGCCCCGCACCCGGGTTTCGCAGCTTTCCCTCGGCGAACGTCAACTCGTCGAGATCGCGCGGGCCCTGTCCACCGATGCGCGCATTATCGTCATGGATGAGCCGACGACATCGCTCACCTCGCGCGAGACCGATCGCCTGTTCGAGGTGATCGCCGGGCTCAAGGCGCAGGGCATCGCCATCATCTACATCAGCCACCGCATGGAAGAAGTGTATCAGCTCGCCGACCGCGTCAGCGTGCTGCGCGACGGCGGCTATGTCGGCACGCTGGGCCGCGAGGAGGTCGATGCGCCGCGCCTCGTCTCGATGATGGTGGGGCGCGACATCTCTTCTTTCTACAAGAAGGAGCATCAGGCGCCCGGTGCGCAGCGGCCGGTCGCGCTTTCGGTCCGCGGCCTGTCCGCCGAGCAGCTGGTGAAAGACTGCTCGCTTGATCTGCACGAGGGCGAGATCCTGGCGCTCTCGGGGCTGATCGGTTCCGGGCGCACCGAGCTTGCCCGGTTGATCTACGGGGCGGACCGCAAGACCGCCGGAACCATGGAGCTTGGCGGCCGCCCGGTGGAGATCGCCTCGCCGGGAGCCGCGCTGGAAGCGGGCATCGCCTATCTCACCGAGGATCGCAGGGAACTCGGTCTCTTCCTCGACATGTCGATCGCCGACAATATCAACATGGGTGTCATGGCGCGCGATGCGCGGCGGCTCGGCTTCCGGGACTTTGCGGTGGCCGACAAACGCGCCGCGCGCGCGGTGTCGAATCTGTCGATCCGCACCAGTTCGACGCGCATGAATGTCGGTTCGCTGTCGGGCGGCAACCAGCAGAAGGTGCTGCTTGCCCGCCTGCTGGAGACCAAGCCCAGGGTCGTCATCCTGGACGAGCCGACGCGCGGCGTCGATGTCGGCGCCAAGTCCGAAATCTACCGCATCATCGACGACCTCGCCAAGGACGGCATCGCCATCCTGATGATCTCCAGCGAGCTGCCGGAAATCATCGGTGTGGCCGACCGCGTGCTTGTCATGCGCGACGGTAAGATCGTCGGCGAAGTATCCGCCCGCGCAGACCGACGGTTCACCCAGGAAGAGATCATGGAACTTGCCACCGGAGCGTCAGGCACATGACTGACAAGAGCAAGCACCGCACCGAGCGACGGCGCCCGGCAGGCGCGCTTCCGCGTTGCATTCGCCGCACTCGGCATGCTGCCTGCCCTCATCCTGCTGGCGGTGATCTTCCAGGTCATCAATCCGCGCTTCATGACCGAGACGAACCTGCTGATCGTTCTGCAGCAATCCTCGATCAACATCGTTCTTGCCGCCGGCATGACCTTCGTCATTCTCACGGGCGGCATCGACCTGTCGGTCGGTTCCATACTGGCTGCTTCGGCGATGATCGCCGTGATCGTGTCGCTGATGCCGGAAATCGGCATGCTCGGCGTACCGGCTGCAATTCTCGCCGGTCTCGCCTTCGGCATGATGAACGGCGTGCTCATCGCCTATCTGAAGCTGCCACCCTTCATCGTCACGCTCGGGTCGCTGACGGCGGTGCGCGGCGTGGCGCGCCTGCTCGGCAACGACACAACCGTCTTCAATTCCGATCTGCCGTTCGCCTTCCTCGGCAACGGCACCTTTCTCGGCGTCCCCTGGCTCGTCATCATCGCACTTCTGGTCGTGGTGATTTCGTGGTTCGTGCTCAGGCGCACGGTGCTGGGCACCTGGATCTATGCCGTCGGCGGCAACGCGGAGGCTGCGAGGCTCACCGGTATCAAGGTGCCTCTGGTGCTGCTGTTCGTCTACGGGGTCTCCGGTCTGCTCGCCGGCCTCGGCGGAGCTCTGTCGGCCGCGCGTCTTTACGCTGCGAACGGCCTCCAGCTCGGGCAATCCTACGAGCTCGACGCCATCGCCGCCGTTATCCTCGGCGGCACCAGCTTCGTCGGCGGCGTCGGGTCCATCTGGGGCACGCTGATCGGTGGCCTCATCATCGCCGTGCTGTCCAACGGGCTCATCCTCGCCGGTGTTTCGGACATCTGGCAGTACATCATCAAAGGCTTGGTCATCATCGTCGCGGTCGCCCTCGACCGCTACAGGCTCCAGGCAGGAGCACGAACATGATTGGCCTCAACGCGCCGGCCGCCGGCCGGACATAAGCATCGCGCCGCGAGAGGCGCGGCGCAGTCGGAGGAGAAGCAAATGAAGTGCATCACCAAACTGCTTTGCGCAGCCGCGCTCGCCTCGGTTGCCATCGCCCCTGCATCCGCCAAGGATCTCGAAAAGGTCGGCATCTCGGTCGGCCTGCTCGGCAACCCGTTCTTCGTGGCGACCATCAAAGGCATCGAGGATGCTGCCAGGAAGATCAATCCCGACGTCGAGGTGACATCGGTGTCAGCCGACTACGATCTCAACAAGCAGGTCTCGCAGGTCGACAGCTTCATTGCCGCCGGCGTCGACGTCATCATGCTGAACGCGGTCGATGCCAAGGCGATCGAACCGGCGGTGAAGAAGGCGCAGGCAGCAGGCATCGTGGTCGCCGCCTTCGACGTCTCCGCGCCGGGCGCCGACGTCACCGTGAT
Organism: Aquamicrobium sp.; assembly: GCA_019739225.1. Taxonomy (GTDB): domain Bacteria; phylum Pseudomonadota; class Alphaproteobacteria; order Rhizobiales; family Rhizobiaceae; genus Aerobium. The sequence goes on along the minus strand of JAHHDT010000006.1, from coordinate 242,645 downwards.
GACCAACAACGTCAAGGCCGGCGAGGTCGCCTGCCAGTATCTGGTCGACCACACGGGCGGCAAGGGCAACTACGTCATCCTCAACGGCCCGGCCTCGTCGTCCATCATCGACCGCGTCGAGGGCTGCAAGAACGTGCTTTCGCAGCACCCCGACATCAAGATCCTGTCGGACGACCAGAACGCGGAAGGCTCGCGCGATGGCGGCCTGAAGGTCTTCCAGGCGCTGTTGACCCGCTTCGACCAGATCGACGCCGTGTTCGCGATCAACGATCCGACCGGCATCGGCGCCCAGCTCGCCGCTCGCCAGCTCAACCGCAACGAGTTCATCATCACCGCCGTCGACGGCGCGCCGGACATCGAGAAGGAACTTTCCAGCGGCAACTCCATGATCAAGGCCTCGGCCTCGCAGGATCCGTATGTGATGGCGGGGCAGGCGCTTGACATGGCGGCCGCCGTGCTTGCGGGCGAGAAGCCTGCGGAACCCACGGTCCTGCTCGATCCGAAGCTGATCACTGCGGAAAATCTCGGCGAATATCAAGGCTGGACCGCCGCCCGCTGACCACGCGTATTTTTCCGGCCGCGTCGATCGCGGCCGGAAGCCTTCCATTTCGAACGGGGAAAGAACCATGGCGCATGTCGGCATTCATTCCTTCGTCTGGTCGGCGGCATCCGACCAGTCGGCGCTCGACCGCACACTGGAGCGGACGAAGGAAGCAGGTTTCGACCTGATCGAATTCTCCTATCTCGATCCGGCCGACGTCGACATCGACCGTCTCGCCAGACGCATCGCCGGACACGGGCTGGGCGTGGCGATCAGCATTGGCCTGCCGGAAGAAGGCGACATCTCCAACGCCGACAAGGCAGTCGCCGCACACGGCGTCGAGATTCTCGATGACATGGTCGCGCTCACCCGCGATCTTGGCGGCAATGTCCTTGCTGGCATCCTGCAGACGAGCCATGGCCTGCAGACGGAGATGCCGACGAAGGACGGCTGGAACCGCAGCGCCCACACGCTTGCCGAAGTCGCCGAGCGTGCCAAACGCGCCGGAGTCTCGCTCAATGTCGAGATCGTCAACCGCTTCGAGAGCAACCTGCTCAACACCGCGTCCCAGGGCCTCGCCTATATCGAGACCTCCGGGTCGGACAACATCTTCCTGCACCTCGACACGTTTCACATGAACATCGAGGAGGCGGACGCTGCGCTTGCCATCAGGCACGCGGCCGACAGGATCGGCTATTTCCATATCGGCGAAAGCCATCGCGGCTTCCTCGGCACCGGCAGCATCGATTGGCCGGCCATCTTCGACGCGCTCGTCGCAGTCGGTTATGCGAAGGACGTCTCCTTCGAATCCTTCTCGTCCGAGATCGTCGACGAGAACCTGTCGCGCAAGACCGCGATCTGGCGCAACCTCTGGTCCGACAATGTCGAGCTGGCGCGCCACGCGCGGCGCTTCATCGAAGTCGGCATGGAGACCGCGCGTCGCAAGCACGAGCTTGTCGCCGCGGAGCATAGGCCGTGACGAGGCCGCCCCCGAAAGCCGGCCCGCTCGCCGTCTTCGATCTCGGCAAGACGAACTCGAAGCTGTTCGTCTTCGCGCCGGACGGGAAGCTGCTGGACGAACGGCGCACGAAACCCGTCTGGACGGATTTCCGTGGCCGCGGCGTGCTGGACGACGAGGCCCTGTTTTCGTGGATGAGCGCCGAACTCGCTGATGTCACCGCCATGCATGGCGTCACCGGCCTGATGATCTCGGCGCATGGCTGCGCCTTCGCGCTGGTGCGCGACGGCGAACTGCTTCATCCGATCCTCGACTACGAGCAGGAGATTCCCGACGCGGTCGCCGCGAAAATCGACCCGATCCTGCCGGATTTCTCCGAGACCTACACGCCGCGCCTGCCGCTCGGCTTCTCGATCGCGCGCCACATCCACTGGCTCGAAACCGAGGAGCCCGAACGCTTCGCGAAGACGCGGTCCATCCTCTGCTTCCCGCAATACTGGGTCTGGCGTTTTACCGGCAGGCCGCTGGCCGAATGGTCCTATCTCGGTGCGCACAACCAGCTCTGGGCTCCCCTGAAGCGTGACTTTTCCTCCCTGGTAGACCGGCTGGGCTGGCGCGATCTCTTTCCGGAGATCGCGCCAGCCGGTGCAGTGGTCGGCACCACCGAGGTCACGCTTCCCGACGGCGCGCATCGCACATTGAACGTCCACAATGGCGTCCACGATTCCAACGCCGCCCTCGCCTATTACCGGATGACCGGGCTGTCCGGCTTCACGCTGGTCTCGACCGGAACCTGGGTCATCATCATCAACCTCGACTGCCCGCTGGATGCACTCGACGGCGAACGCGACATGATCGCAAACGTCACCGTCAACGGCGAGCCGGCGCCGTCGCTTCGCTTCATGGGCGGCCGCGAATATGACGTCATCAGCGGAGGCTGGGACAAGCCGATCACACGGGATGCGGTCGAGCGCGTGATGGCGCGCGGCATCTTCGCCATGCCGTCATGGGCAGCCGGCGGCCCGTTTCCGGAAACGACCGGCGAGATCGTCGGCGGCGATGTCGAGGGCGAGGAACGCGCCGCCGTCGCCGCGCTCTACGTGGTCATGATGACCGACCTGTCGCTCGACCTCATCCGTTCCGACAACCTGCTTGTCGTCGATGGCGGCCTCGCAAGGATCGACTTGTTCACCGCGATGCTCGGCCAGCTTCGTCCGTCCCAGACAGTCGCCCGCTCGACCATGAGCGAGGGGTCGGCCACCGGTGCCGCCGCCCTCGCCTTCAAGGCGCTCGGCCTCTCGCCCTTCCGCGACGAGACGGTCTCCGTCGCCCCTAGCAGCATCCCCGGCCTGGAAGCCTATCGCGACCGCTGGCGCAAACTGGCCGCGGACCGGCGGCAGGCGGCAAAGGCAGCGGCTTCCGCGAGAGTCGGGGAGGAACGTCACGTATGATCCGGGTCCCCCCTCTCCGTCTCGCTCTTCGAGCTCGACACCTCTCCCCCGCCTTCGGCAGGGGTGAGGAACTGCGGCCGCGATGCCGGCGCTTTTCCAGCTTGGGTTCCTCGCCCCCACGGAGTGGGGGAGAGGTGCCGAGCGCGAGCGAGGCGGAGAGGGGGCGCCTCACCCGCAACGTCCGCGGCCACAAGGGAGCCCGCCCATGACCGCCCCCTTCATCAGCCTCAGCGGCATGTCGAAGTCCTTCGTAGGCATCAGGGTTCTGAAGGATGTCGATTTCGACGTGCGCGAAGGCGAGGTCCATGCGCTGCTCGGCGAGAACGGCGCCGGCAAGTCGACGCTCATCAAGATGATGGCGGGGCTATACAAGCCGGATAGCGGCACCATCACCGTGAACGGTGAGGAGATGAAGTTCGCCGCCACCGGTGACGCGACCGCCGCAGGCATCGCCACCGTCTATCAGGAGCTTCTGCTTTTCCCCGAGCTGACCGTCGCCGAAAACGTCTTTCTCGGCCACTATCCCCGCACCGGCGCCGGCTGGATCGACTGGGCGGCCGTGCGCGCGCGCACCCGCGAACTGCTCGACCAGCTCGACACCCACGATCTCGACGTCGACGCCAAGGTGCTGACGCTGTCTGTCGCGCAGCGCCAGCGGGTGGAGATCGCCAAGGCGCTGAGCCGCAACGCGCGCATCCTCATCATGGACGAACCGACGGCCTCGCTGGTGGAATCCGACGTCCAGCGGCTGATGCAGGTGGTCCGCCAATTGCGGGAACGCGGCGTCGGCATCGTCTATGTCAGCCACCGCATGTCCGAGATTTTCGCGCTTGCAGATCGCGTCACCGTCCTGCGCGACGGCGCGCATGTCGCCACCTGCGACATCGGCGAGGTAAACGAGCAGCAACTGGTCTCGATGATGGTCGGCCGCCCCATCGACAGCCTGTTCCCCAAGGCCGAGGCCGAGATCGGCGAAACCGTGCTGGAGGTGAAGAGCCTCAATCACGGCCGCCATGTGCAGGACATCTCGTTCAGGCTCCGGCGCGGCGAGATCCTCGGCATTGCCGGTCTCGTTGGTAGCGGTCGCACCGAGCTCGCGCTGACCCTCTTCGGCATGACGCCGGCGACGTCGGGCGAAATCCTCATGGAAGGCGTGCCGGTGCGCATCGGCTCGCCACGCCAGGCGCGCGATCTCGGCATCGCCTACGTGCCGGAGGATCGCGGGCTGCAAGGCCTCGTGCGGCCGATGGCGATCCGCAAGAACGTTTCCATGGCCACCATCGAGAAGCTGTCTTCGGGCATCTTCATCAAGGCCCGCGCCGAGGCGGAGCGCGCGAGGGAGGCCGTCAGGCGGTTCGGCATCCGCTGCCGCGACATCGACCAGCCGGTCAGCGAATTGTCCGGCGGCAACCAGCAGAAGGTGGTGATCGCCAAATGGCTGGAGACCGAGCCGAAGGTGCTGATTCTCGATGAACCCACACGCGGCGTCGACGTTGGCGCGAAGGCCGAAATCCACACGATCATGGGCGAGCTGGTCAAACGCGGCGTCGCCATCCTGATGATCTCGAGTGAACTGCCCGAAGTGCTCGGCATGAGCGATCGCATGCTGGTGATGAGCGGTGGCCGCGTCACAGCCGAGATCGACCGGGCCGACGCGACGCCCGAACGCGTCGGCGCCGCCATGACGGCGCATCGCGGCGCGGAGGCGGCCTGATGAGCATGGCGGTGAACCTTCCCCCCGTCCGCCCGCAGACCGACCACAAGCGGCCCGGCCTGCTGCGCCGCATCGTCGCCGAATACGGCCAGGAATGCGTGGTGCTGGCCGCCATCATGCTGCTGTTCGTGGTGGTGACGCTTGTCAATCCGCGCTTCGTCAACGCCAACAACCTCGTCACCATCTTTTCCGGCAACGCCTATATCGCGGTCGCCGCCATCGGCATGGCCATGGTCATCATGACCGGAAACATCGATGTCTCCGTCGGCGCGCTGATCGGCGTGCTGGCGACCGTGGCCGGAACGCTGGCCGTCTCCGGCTATCCGATCTGGTTCGCGCTGGTTGCGCCGATATTCGTCGGCATGGCGGTCAACACGGTCATCGGCGTGCTCGTCGCCTACGCGAAGATACCCTCCATCGTCGTCACGCTGGGCGCGCTGTCGATCCTGCGCGGCGGCCTCATCAGCGTCACCGGCGGCACCTGGATCAGCGACCTGCCACCCGATTTCCTGATCGCGCAAAAGCGGCTGCTCGGCTTGCCCGTGCCGTTCCTGTTCATGATCGTCCTGACCATCGCGGCCTTCCTGTGGATGCGTTATTCGGCATTCGGCCGCTCCATCTACGCCATCGGCGGCAACCCGGAGGCGGCAGTCGCCACCGGCATCCCCGTCGAGCGGCGGCTGGTCTCCGTCTTCGCCATCCACGGCGCATTCGCCGGCGTGGCGGCAATCCTGTTCGCCACGCAGCTCCAGGTTATCCAGTCGACGGTGCCGCCGAACCTCGAACTGACGATCATCACCGCGACCGTCATCGGCGGCGTGTCGATCCTCGGCGGTTCCGGCACGGTCATCGGCTCGACGCTGGCGACCATCCTGTTCGCCACGATCGGCTCGGCGCTGATCTTCATCAATGTCTCCGCCTACTGGCTGCGGGCCGTCATCGGCCTCCTGATCCTGGCGACGGTGCTGGCCGACATGCTGCGCCGGCACCGGCGGACATGAGGGAGCGAACATGAACCTTCGCTCCCTCATCCGCCACGAGACGTTTCTGGCGCTGCTCCTCGTGCTGGTACTTGTCGTGCTGTCGTGGCAGTCCGACCGCTTCTTCACCGTCTCCAACCTGCTCAATCAGGGCCGGCTGATGACGGAGATCGGCCTGATCGCGATCGCCATGACCTTCGTTATCGCCACCGGCGGCATCGACCTTTCCGTTGGCTCGATCCTAGGGCTCGTGGCGATCCTGCTCGGCGTGTTCTGGCAGAATGTCGGCATGCCTCTGCCGATGGCCATCGTCGCGGCCATCGCGGCCGGCACCCTTGCCGGCTTCATGAACGGCTTCATCATCACCCGCTTCCGCGTGCCGCCGCTGATCGCGACGCTGGCGACGCTGGCGCTCTATCGCGGCCTGGCCGAAGGCATCAGCCAGGCCCGTTCGGTGCGCGGCTATCCCGACTGGTTCTACGTGCTCGGCCAGGGCCAGGTGCTTGGCGTGCCGACACAGCTCTGGATCCTTTTCGCCGCCGCGATCATCGCCGCGATCATCCTCGCCTATACGCGCTGGGGACGAACGGTCTACGCCATCGGTTCCAACGAGGTCGCCAGCCGCTTTTCGGGCCTTTCGGTCGAGAAGACGAAACTCGCGCTCTACACCGCCTCGGGCTTCGCGGCGTCGCTGGCAGCCGTGATCTTCGTGTCGCGCGTATCGACGACGCGCTCCGACATGGGCACCGGCATCGAGCTCGACGCGATCACCGCGGTGGTTCTCGGCGGCACGTCGATATTCGGCGGCCGCGGCACGATCCTCGGCACGATCATCGGGCTCTGCCTCATCCAGGCGCTGAAAAACGGCCTGTCGCTCGCCGGGGTCAAGGGCGACGGCACGATCATGCTGATCGGCGCCGTGCTGATACTGGCCATACTGGTCAGCAACATATTCGGGAGGAGCGGCTCCCGATAGGAGGAACGCTTTCGCCGGGCACCGCCGCTCGCGGGTGCCTCGACGCTCAGTGGAGGAAAACATGGGTAAGATAGTTCTGTCTGCAATTCTGGCCTTGTCGTTTTCGACCAGCCTCAGCCACGCACAGTCGACCTGGACCGGCGGCGACGACCTGCCGACCAATCCGCTCGCCTGCGACGGGGCTGCGGCCACGGCGGCTGCGGTTCCCTATGACGGCGGCGAGCCGACCGACGCCCCCGACCGCAAGGGCAAGACGCTGACCGTGGTCGACGTGCCGAAGCTCGTCGGCATCGGCTACTTCAACGCCACCTCGAAGGGCATCGCCGAAGCGGCCGCCGAGATGGGCACGATGAATGCCAAGACCGACGGCCCCAGCCGCGCCAATATCGACGACCAGATCACCCTGATCGACAACTACATCACCAGCGGCGTCGACGGCATCCTGTTCGCCGCCAACGATCCGGTCGCGATCTCGCCGGTGCTGAAGAAGGCGCTTGCCGCCGGCATCAATGTCGTCGGCTACGACGCCAATTCGCAGCCGGATGCGCGCCAGTGGTTCGTCAACCAGGCCGAGTTCAACGGCATCGCAAAGTCGATGATCGACGCGATGGCGGCCGAGATCGGCGAGGACGGCGCATTCGCCATCGTCACCTCGACCTTCACCACGCCGAACCAGGCGCGCTGGATCGCCGAGATGGAGGCCTACCAGAGCGCGTGCTACCCGAACATGAAGTGGCTGGAGACGGTCGAGGCTCAGGAAGACAACATCCTGTCCTTCAACCAGGCCAACACGCTCATCAACAAGTATGGCGACGAGATGAAGGGCATACTCGGCATGACCAGCGTCGCCACGCCGGCTGCCGCCGATGCGGTGACGCAGGCAGGACAGTGCGGCAACGTCGCCGTTGTCGGTCTCGCCACGCCCAACGCCATGAAGCCCTATGTCGCTTCCGACTGCGTCAAGTCGGTGGTGCTGTGGAACCCGGTCGACCTCGGCTATGCGGCAGCCTACGTGCTGCGCGCAGTGGCCGATGGAACGCTTCAGCCGGGCGCCACGTCGGTTGAGGCCGGCAAGCTGGGCGAACTCCAGGTCATCAACGGCTCGGAGATCCTTCTTGGCGCGCCCTTCGTGTTCACAAAGGACAACATCAACGACTTCGACTTCTAGAGCATTTTGCAGCCAGGCGGAATTGTCTGGCGTCGCACAAATGCGGCTAGGAAAACGAAACTGGAGCAACGGAACTGCGTTCGTCAGAACGCCCGTTGCTCCAGGGGTCGGAACCCGGGAGGGGCACCGCCTCTCCCGAACTGCCCGCCGGTCGGCAACGGTCGTCACGGGCAGTCAGACAAGGGAAAGGATCGCCACCATGCGAAAAGCGGCTTCACCAAAGGTCGAGCTCGCCGACCTGCGGGCGCTTTCGGCACGGATCGGCTCCGATCCCCTTCTTATCCAGGGCGCCGGCGGTAACACCTCGCTGAAGGCTGACGGCATCCTCTGGATCAAGGCTTCGGGCACATGGCTCGCCCATGCGCTCGACCGCGACATCATGGTGCCGGTCGAGATCGCACCGCTGCTCGACGCCGTCTCGTCCGTGAACCCGGCCGCCGAGCGGGCCGAACAATTCGTCGTGCCCGGCCTCGGCGCATCCGGCCTGCGGCCCTCGATCGAGACGACGGTGCACGCGCTGATGCCGCAACGCGTTGTCGTGCATGTGCATTGCGTCAACACCATAGCCCTTGCGGTCCGAACCGATTGCGAAGCGGAACTGGCGACAAGGCTCGACGGCCTAAACTGGGCGCTGGTGCCCTATGCAAGGCCGGGCCTGCCGCTGGCGCTGGCCATTGAGGAGCATTCCTCGAAGAGACCCGACGTTCTGGTGCTGGCCAATCACGGGCTGGTAGTCGCCGCCGAAACCGTCGACGCGGCCGAAGCATTGTTGAATGACGTCACGCAAAGGCTCGCCACCGAACCGCGCTCCGCGCCCCCCGCCGACATGGAGAAATTGCGTGCGCTCGCGGTCGCAACTTTCCGACTGCCCGAAAGCGACGCTGCCCATGCCGTCGCCACCGATCCCGCCAGCACCGAAATCGCGGCGCGCGGCAGCCTCTATCCGGACCATGTCATCTTCCTTGGCGAGGGCTCGGCCATCGCGCTGCCGGGAGAAGATGCGCAAGCGGTCGTGGCGCGCCTCGGCACAACACCGGTCTCGATCGTGTTCCCCGGCATCGGCGTGCTGATGCGCGGGGACGCGACGCCGAGCGCCGACGCCATGGCGCGCTGTCTAGCCGACGTTGCGGCGCGCATCCCGCCCGGCGCGCCCCTGCGTGTGCTCACCGCCGAAGAACACCTGCAGCTCACCGATTGGGACGCCGAGAAATACCGGCAGGAACTGGCCCGCAAGGCGGCGCGAAAGTCCGCGTGATGGTGCTTGGGATACCCGACATGGACAGTTGCGCGCCTGCCGCACCCCTACCCCTCACCCCTCCCCACAAGGGGGAGGTGGGCGTCAGCGCCTCGTCTCCACTGCAACCGATTCGGCCGAGCGTCTCCGGTTCAGAATCCCCCTCCCCCCTGTGGGGAGGGGTGAGGGGTGGGGGTACTGCCGCCATCAAGCCGGAGCGTCACCGGTGACGCCCCTCGCCATCGGCATCGACCTCGGCACATCCGGCGCGCGCGCGGTCGCAATGACGCCGGCCTTCGACATCGTTGCCCAGGGCGCATCATCCCTGACCGACCACGGCGCCGACGCCCGCGATCCGGCCCTCTGGTGGCGCGCCGTCGAGACCGCGCTGGAGCAGGTGCTGATGGCCGTCGAGCCATATTCTGTGCGCGCGATCGCCGTCGACGGCACCTCCGGCACGCTGCTGCCAGTCGATGCCGACGGCACGCCGCTGGCCCGTCCGCTCATGTACAGCGACAAGGTCGGGGACGAGGGCCTGCTTGCCCGCATCGCACCGGTCATCGCGCGCGACAGCGCGGCCCACGGCGCGACGTCCGGACTCGCCAAGGCACTGATCTTCCAGGGCGTCCCAGGCGTAGCCAAGGTCCTGCATCAGGCCGACTGGATCGCGGGGCAGCTTTCCGGCTGCTTCGACACGACCGACGAGAACAATGCGCTCAAGACCGGCTACGACCCCATCGCGAAGCGGTGGCCCGAATGGATCGCCGCAACCGGTCTGCGGCCGGCACTGCTGCCGCGTGTGGTTGCCCCCGGCACGCCGGTCTGCACCGTAGCGCCAACCATGGCGCAACGGTTCGGCCTCGGCGAAGACGTCGCCATCGTCGCCGGCACGACGGATGGTTGCGCGTCGTTCATCGCCACGGGCGCGAGCGAGCCCGGCGACGGCGTCACCGTGCTGGGCTCGACGCTGACCCTGAAACTCCTGTGCGACCAGCCCGTCTTCGCCCCCGAATTCGGCGTCTACAGCCACCGCATCAACGAGCTCTGGCTCGCCGGCGGCGCGTCGAACACGGGCGGCAGGGTGCTTGCGCGGTATTTCACCGGCGATGAGATCGCGCGGCTCTCGGATGGAATCGATTCTCAGGACGAAACCGGCCTCGACTACTACCCGCTGCTCGGGCCCGGCGAGCGCTTCCCGGTCATGGACGCCAACTTGCAGCCGCGCCTCGAACCGAGACCGGCATCGGACGCCGCGTTCCTGAAGGGCATGCTGGAAGGCATCGCGGCGATCGAAAAACGCGGCTATGACCGCCTCGCCGATCTTGGCGCGCCCGCGCTTCGCTCCGTTCGCAGCGTCGGCGGCGGCGCCGGCAATGCCGCCTGGACCGCCATCCGCCAGCGCAGGCTCGGCGTTCCTTTCCTGTCGGCACATTCCGAACAGGCCGCCGCCGGCGCGGCGCGGCTGGCGCTGAAGGGGCTCGAACACGCTCGGGAGCCCGCATGAGTAAGACCGCACCGAAACCGCTTTCCGGGATCAGCGAACTCGCAGCCCGGTTCGACTATTTCGTGCTCGACCAGTTCGGCGTGCTGCACGATGGCGCCGCGCCCTATCCCGGCGCTGTAGAGGCGCTGTCACGGCTGAAGGCGGCGGACAAGAAGAGCCTGCTCCTGTCCAATTCGGGGAAGCGCTCGGCCCCCAACGAGGCGCGGCTGGTGCGACTGGGCTTCGAGCCTGGAAGCTGGGACCATTTCCTGTCGTCCGGCGAGGTCGCATGGCGCATGCTTGCCGAAGAACTGAGCGATACCGTCAACGCCCGCTGCCTGCTCATCGCCCGCGACGGCGATCGCTCGGCGATTGAAGGCCTGCCCCTGACCGTGACGGAAAGCGGTGCTGACGCCGACATCTTGCTTCTGTCGGGCAGTGAGGGCGACCGCTACGATCTCGATCACTATCGCCGCCTGCTGGAGCCGGCTGCGGCCCGTGGCGTGCGCTGTCTCTGCACCAATCCCGACAAGGTGATGCTGACGAGCGTCGGACCGCGCTTCGGTGCCGGCCGGATAGCCGAACTCTATGCGGAACTAGGGGGCGCGGTGGAGTGGATCGGCAAGCCCTTCCCCCGCATCTACGAGGCGGCACTCGAGCTGCTCGGCAATCCAGCGCTGGGCTGCGTCGTCTGTGTCGGCGACAGCATAGAGCACGACATCGCGGGCGGCGGGGCGGCCGGGCTGAACACGGCGCTGGTCGCAACCGGCATACTGGAAACCAGCACCGCCACGGAGCGGGAGCGGCTGTTTGCCGAGCACGGCGCGCCGCCCGACTTTCTGCTGCCGGCTTTCGCATGGTGAGCCCCCGCACGGAGGACCAGATGGAAACGATTATAGAAACCGACATCGTCTCGCGGGAAAACGAGGCCAGGCAGACCGCGCTGAAATCCGACTATGCCGCACTCGGCGAGCAGCTCGCACGCCGGGGCATCGCCATCGATGCGGTGCTGGCAAAGGTGCAGGCCTTCGGCGTCGCGATCCCGTCATGGGGCGTCGGCACCGGCGGGACCCGCTTCGCGCGCTTTCCCGGCGGCGGCGAACCGCGCGACATCTTCGACAAGATCGAGGACTGCGCTGTCGTCCAGCAGCTTACCCGCGCCACACCGACCGTGTCGCTGCACATTCCGTGGGACAAGGCCGACCCGAAGCGCCTGAAGCAGGCGGCCGCGCGCTTCGGCCTCGACTTCGACGCGATGAACTCCAACACCTTTTCCGACGCGGCGGACCAGAAGCTTTCCTACAAGTTCGGCTCGCTCAGCCATGCCGATGCTGCCGTGCGCCGGCAGGCGGTGGAACACAATCTCGAATGTATCGAGATCGGCAGGACGCTCGGCTCGAAGGCGCTGACCGTCTGGATCGGCGACGGATCCAACTTCCCCGGCCAGGTGAATTTCGCCCGCGCTTTTTCACGCTATCTGGAAGCGATGGCCGACATCTATGCCGCCCTGCCAGACGACTGGCGGCTCTTCACCGAGCACAAGATGTACGAGCCGGCCTTCTATTCGACCGTGGTGCAGGACTGGGGCACCAATTACATCATCGCTAAGGAGCTGGGGCCAAAGGCCTTCTGCCTCGTCGACCTCGGTCACCACGCACCCAATGTCAACATCGAGATGATCGTCTCGCGGCTGATCCAGTTCGGCAAGCTCGGCGGCTTCCACTTCAATGACAGCAAATATGGCGACGACGATCTCGACGCAGGGTCCATCGATCCATACCGCCTGTTCCTCGTCTTCAACGAGCTGGTCGATGCGGAACTGTCCGCCGGCAAAGCCTTCCACCCCGCCCACATGCTCGACCAGAGCCACAACGTCACCGACCCGATCGAGAGCCTGATGCTGTCGGCCATGGAAGTGCAGCGCGCCTATGCGCAGGCGCTGCTAGTGGATCGTGACGCGCTCACCGCATTTCAGGAAGACAACGACGCGCTGATGGCCACGCAGACGCTAAAGGCAGCCTACCGCACGGATGTCGAGCCGATCCTTGCCATGGCGCGGCTGAATGCGGGCGGAGCGATCGACCCGGTGTCCGCCTATCGCGCGGCGGGCTACCGCGCGAAGGTCACCGCAGAGCGCCCGGCGGTCGCCGCGGCCGGCGGCGGCATTATCTAGAAGGATCGGACGATGCCCGAACGGATCGCGTTTCGCATGGTGCTGAACCCCGGCCAAGCTGAAGAATACCGGCGGCGTCACGACGAGATATGGCCGCAGATGCTGGCAGCACTTCGCGAGGCCGGCATCTCGGACTACACGATCTGGCTCGACCCGGAAACGAACCATCTCTTCGCCACTCTCGTGCGCGCCGACGACCACACGATGGACCATCTGCCTCATACAAAGATCAACCGGCGCTGGTGGGATTTCATGGCCGACATCATGCAGGTGGGCGACCGCAACGAGCCGGTCGTCGTGCCGCTGCAACGCGTTTTCCACATGGATTAGGATCAGGACGATGAACAGCCAGACGCTGCGCGAGGAGATGGTTTCCATCTGCCGCCGCATGAATACCAGCGACATCAACCAGGGCACGGCGGGCAACCTCTCCGTGCGCTCCGGCGACGGCTTCCTGATAACGCCGTCAAGCATGCCCTACGACGTCATGACGCCGGACGACATCGTCGAGATGGATTTCGACGGCACCTATGTCGGTGGTCGCCCGTCCTCGGAATGGCGCTTCCATCGCGATATTCTCAGGGCCCGCGAAGACATCAATGTCGTGCTGCACTGCCACTCGGTCTACGCGACGACGCTGGCCTGCCATCACAAGACCATTCCCGCATTTCACTACATGACCGGCGTTGCCGGCGGCACCACCATCCGTTGCGCGCGCTACGCGACATTCGGCACGCAGGCGCTGTCCGACGCGGCACTGGAGGCGCTGGAAGGGCGGCTTGCCTGCCTGCTCGGCCAGCACGGCCAGATCTCGCTCGGCACGTCGCTCGAGGCCGCGCTGTGGCTGGCGATCGAGGTCGAGACTCTGTCGCGCATGTATGTGCAGGCGCTGGCGCTCGGCGAGCCGCCGGTGCTGCCCGACGACGAGATGGAACGCGTCATCGCGCAGATGAAGCGCATGAGCTACGGCTTCGGACCCGAGGCCGAAGGCTCGAACGACGTCGCCCGCCCGCGCGGCAAGAACTGACGCCCCGCTTGCGCCTCTTGACCTCAACTTCGGTTGAGGTCGTATGAAGCCCTCCGTGTCGAACACGGAGGCGCGTATGACAGACCAGATATTGATGCGGAACCGGATGAAGATCGCCGAAGGCCGCCTTGAACCCTTCAGCCACGCGATCCGCGAGGCAGTCGACTTCGTTGCCCTCCACGGGCCCCAGCTGATGGTCCAGACCTTCATCGACGAGGAGGAGTTGAGTGCCGTCAGCTTCCAGCTCTACCGCAATTCTCAGGACGTGCTTCGTCACTGGCAGCTCTCCGACCCCTACATCCAGCGGGTGATGGAGCACTGCACGGTCGAGAATTTCGAAATTTATGGCAGTCCCGACGACGAAGTCCTCGACGGCCTGTCGCAGATGATCCGCGATGGCCGCTGCAGGATCGTCAAGCCGCTGGCGGGTTTCACCCGGTTCTAGGCAATACGGCAGGCGCACCTGGTGACTATCCGGGTGCTCCGATGCAGCAGCATCAAAACCCGGCGAACGACGTGAGCCGCCTTTGGCGATCAGGTCTTCTTCTTGCGCGGCTTCTTAACGGCAGGCGCCTTGCTTGCCGCGGCTTCTTCCTGCGCCAGCCTCGCGGCCCGCAGGCGCTCGGTCTTGGCCTCGCGGGCCGACAGTTCGTGGTCGATTATCGCGCGGGCGGCCTTCGTGGTGACGTCCGCCTTGCTTTCCTGCTTGGAAGGCTTGGGCTGAAAGACGGCACTGATAAAAACGTCATCCATGATCGTGTCTCCTCAAAGTGAAAAAGGCCGGGAATTCCCGACCTTCTCCTGAGCGTCTCGATGGCCAGTGCCAGTACATCCGTGGTCAAAGACCAGAAACGCTATTCCTTATGCAGCCTGAAGGTTCTCGGCTGCGCTCTTGCCGTTGCGGTTGTCCTTGACAACCTCAAAGCTGAGCTTCTGGCCTTCGACAAGCGTGGTCATGCCGGCCCGCTCGACTGCGGAGATATGCACGAACACGTCCGGCTGGCCGCCGTCCTGCTCGATAAAGCCAAAGCCCTTGGTGGAGTTGAAGAATTTTACGGTTCCCGTAGCCATATCGATTTTCCTTTTCAAATCGGCACAGATCACCGACGCCTGACCGGATGCCAAACGCCGCAGTCTTCGAAATTGAGAGGGAAGATCGTCGGAGCGCGAAGGCGCGGAAACAAAGTTCATCAACAAGATCGATTGACTGGATATAGGGATGGATTGTGTCCGCGGCAAGGCCGCCAGCCAACTTTAGTTGGCGGGTAGGCAGATCAACTTGGCGGGCGGGCGGACAGATGCGGCTCTCAGGCGTCCTCGGTCAGGCGACGATCATCTGCGCGGCCTTCTCCGCGA
Organism: Aquamicrobium sp.; assembly: GCA_019739225.1. Taxonomy (GTDB): domain Bacteria; phylum Pseudomonadota; class Alphaproteobacteria; order Rhizobiales; family Rhizobiaceae; genus Aerobium. The sequence continues at coordinate 227,584 of JAHHDT010000006.1, read as the reverse complement.
TCATGACGGCTGGCGCATGGGTGTTACCGGACACGATCGTCGGCATGATGGAGCAGTCGACGACCCGCAAACCCTCGACGCCCCGAACGCGCAACTGGGGATCGACGACGGCAAGCTCGTCCGTTCCCATCCGCGCCGTGCCGACCGGGTGGAAGATGGTCGTGGCTATATCGCCCGCGGCGCGCGCCAGTTCCTCGGGCGTCTGGATGGCCGTGCCCGGCTTGAATTCCTCCGGCTGGTATTCGGCCATGCGCCGCGTGGCCATGAGCCGGCGCGCGGCCTTGATCGAGTCGGCAGCCACCTGGCGGTCGCCATCGGTCGACAGATAGTTCGGCGCGATCTCCGGATGCTTGTCGAAGTCGGGCGACACGATCTTCACGGAACCGCGCGATTGCGGTCTGAGATTGCACACCGAGACGGTGATGGCGGGAAAATCGTGGAGCGGTTGCCCGAATGCCTCCAGCGAAAGCGGCTGCACGTGGAACTCGATGTTGGGCGTGTCGAACATCGTGTCCGATTTCATGAAGATGCCGAGCTGGCTCGGCGCCATCGACATCGGCCCCGAGCGCCTGAACGCATATTCCAGCGCGATGCGCGCCTTGCCGGCAAGCGTGGACTGCCGCTCATTGAGCGTTCTCGCGCCGGTGATCCTGAACGCGGTGCGGATTTGCAGGTGGTCCTGCAGGTTTTCACCCACCCCCGGCATATCGCGCACGACCGGAATGCCGTGCGCCTGCAGCAGCCAGCCCGCGCCGAGCCCTGAAAGCTGAAGGAGCTGAGGCGTGCCGATCGCGCCCGCGGAGAGGATGACCTCGCCGGAAGCATGCACCCGCGCAGGCTTCCCGCCGAGCCTGAGTTCGACGCCCTTGGCGCGCGGCCCGTCGAAGACGATGCGCTCGGCCTGCGCATGCGGCATCACCGTCAGGTTCCGGCGGTGCCGCACCGGGCGGATGAACGCGCGCACGGCGTTGAAACGCAGGCCCGCCTTCTGGTTCACCTCGAAATAGGACGACCCGAAATTGTCTCCTCCATTGAAATCGTCCACCTGCGGCACGCCCAGCTCCTCGGCCGCCTCCCGCACGGCGTCGAGTATTGGCCAAGAAAGCCGCTGGCGCTCGACCCTGAGCTCACCGTCCTGTCCGTGAAACGGCGCGCCGGACGCGTGGTGGTTCTCCGATTTGCGAAACAAGGGCAGCACGTCGTCCCAGCCCCAGCCGGGATTGCCGAGCTGGCGCCAGTGGTCGTAGTCGGCCGCCTGGCCGCGCATGTAGATCATGCCGTTGATCGACGAGCATCCGCCCATCACCTTGCCGCGCGGATAGGCAAGCGAACGTCCGTTCAGCCCCGTCTCCTTGACCGTGGAGTAGCCCCAGTCGGTGCGCGGATTGCCCATGCAGTAGAGATAGCCGACGGGAATGTGGATCCAGTGATAATTGTCGGAACCGCCGGCCTCCAGCAGCAGCACGCGCTTGCCGGGATCCGCGCTCAGCCGGTTCGCCAGCACGCATCCGGACGAACCCGCCCCGACGATCACGTAGTCGAAAACACCAAGATCCAGCCGGTTCGAAACGCTCATCCTCACCCATACCTTCGCCAAACGACGGCAAATGCCTCCGCCGCTTCACAGTAAAGCCGGAAACGTGCTCCGATCCAATCGCGATTGTCCGGCTGGACTGCAGGAATGCGGCTGCCTGCCGAACCGGAGCGCCCCGAAAGTCGTGCGGGGTCAGCCGGGGTTTCTCACCGGTCGAGTCCCCAGAGTTGTGGATTGCGCTCGAAATGCTCGATCAGCATATCGGTCAGTATCCTGATCTTGCGCGCCGGATGCTGTCCCGGCGGGCGAACCAGATAGGCCCCCGCGGGCGGCGGGGGATAGCCGGCCATGATCGCAACGAGCGCTCCGGAGGCGATGTGCTCGTGGGTCAGGCAATCGGGCAGCCATGCGATGCCCAGCCCCGCAATCGCGGCGACCGTGATCGCCGTGCCGTTGTCTGCCTTGAACCGCCCCTGAGGCTGAACCGTGACGATCCTGCCGCCGTCCGTCAGTTGCCAGGTTTCGGTTCCCTGCATGACCGCCTCGTGATGGACGACCTCCTCCGGCGTTTCTGGAGCACCGTGCGCCTTGATATAGTCCGGGCTCGCGACGATCCTTCCGTTGACCGGCCCGATGCGTCGCGCCAGCAGGTTGGAGTCCTGAAGATAGCCCACCCGGATCGCGCAGTCGAAACCCTCGGCGATGAGGTCGACGAAGCGATCGCTGTAGGAGCTGTGGATATGCAGCCGGGGGTGTCGTCGCGCCATCTCGACAAGCACGGGTGCGAAGTGCGTGGGGCCGAAGGACAGCGGCATGGCAACGCGCAGGCGGCCGCGAAGCGCACCCTCCGGAAGGATCGTTTCCCTGGCCAGATCGATCTCGGCGCCCACCCTGGCGGCATGGTCTCGAAACAACGCGCCTGCCTCGGTCAGGGCGGCGCCGCGGGTCGTGCGGGCGAGAAGCTGGACACCCAGCTCCGCCTCAATCCGGAAAAGCCGCCGACTGACGATCGATTTCGAGATGCCGAGACGGCGCGCGGCGGCCGACACGCCGCCAGCATCGGCCACCGCGACGAATGTCTGTAGATCTTCGATGTCCAATTCCGCGTTCCTCGCTTCGCAACACAGCTCGGGCGAATATCGCATTAGCGCATCGAAAAAGGGAACATCCACGTACAGAATTCCCGTAATCCCTCCGCGCCAGGCCCGCTCGACCACGACCGTGGAGGCCGTCTACGAGGCGACAGGACCGGAGCTTTCGCGCCTGACTGCTGAAAGTCGGTCGAACATGCTCGAATGTGCGACTTGCGACCAAATCGGCGAATGAGCGTCATCTGTTCTGGTGGTCCCGGTTCCGACCGCCGCGCAGGCAATAAGCAGATTTTCCACCTGTCATTTGGCGAGCCATTGCCCAGACTCCATCTTCAGTTCGCGCCCGCCTGGCTTCGGCGGTCTACCGCTTGGCCGACAGGGGGCGATCAAGCGGGAACCTTTTGTCCGAACGGGGGTTTAAATGCGCTGCCACACATACGGCTGCCGTCGGACGAATTCTGGTAGGCAGGACTTACAATGACCAAAGGCGCTTTTATGCATCCAGTCACAGTGCTTGTTGGGCTGGGGGTGCCGCGATCGATAAACAATGTGCGCGAGGCATTCGTATATCTCGAAGACGTTCCGACCCTTCAACGTGACGAGGTCTATCACGCAACCTGCGACGCCTGCCGCGATGCAATGACGGGGCGGTGCTCTGCACAGGAAGCTCACGACGTGTTTGTCGCCTATGCGCGACGCCGTGGTTTCCTGCTGGAAGGCCCGCTGCCCGACGCGCCACGTATCGAGCAGGTGGAACGGATCGAAGCCTGAATTGGAACTCTTCGCTGCTACTTTGCGTTGGCCTCCATTCGATGGAGGCCAGCATGTTCTCTTATCTGCGCAGTTTGTTCGCAGAACTGAGCCCGGCCAAGCCTCAGGTCGTGCGAAGACGGTCGCCACTTGGGCGACGCGATGAGGTGCCGCCTGTCCCCAGGAAACCGCCGCCCTTTGGCCGGCGGAAAGGTCCGCCCGGTGTCGGCGGCAAGAAAGCGGCTGGCGAGCGATAGTCCATGTCCGCGAGCCGCCCGTCTATCCCGTCACGAGCTACCGTCAACCAGGTCGCATCCTACCCCTTGTGCCGTTCGAACGGTTGCAATCCGTTCGCGGGGCTAACTATTGTGTGGCTGATTGCAATTGCCTTCGCACATTTCACAATTGACCATCGACTGCCCGGAACCCGGGCCCTGCCGGTTATGTGCCGGAGACAAGGCGACGACACTATATGCTCTCTGAGTTGAATTCGGCCGATCCGGTTTCGTTCCTGTCGGGAGGCGGCGAACTGGGCAATCTCATTCGGTCCCATGATTGGCAAGCCACCCCGCTGGGCCGCCCCGCGACCTGGCCGCAGTCCTTGCGTTCCGCCCTTTCGATCTGCCTTCATTCGAGCTTTCCGACATCGATCTATTGGGGTCCGGAACTGCGCCTCCTGTATAACGATGCGTGGGCGCCGATCCCTGCCGAGCGGCATCCTTGGGCCCTCGGCCGTCCGGCTGCCGAAGTCTGGTCCGACATCTGGGACGTTGTGGGGCCGCAATTCGCGCACGTGCTGGAAACGGGCGAAGGGTTCTCGGTCTTCGATCAGATGCTGCCGATGGTCCGCAACGGTGTCCGGCATGAGACCTACTGGAACTACAGCTTCACCCCCATTCGCGGCGAAGACGGTACCGTCGTCGGCGTCTTCAATCAGGGCAACGAGACCACCGGCGCCGTGCTTGCGCGGCGGCAGGCGGAGGCAGAGGTCGAGCGGCTTGGCCACATGTTCGCACAGGCGCCGAGCGCCGTAGCGGTTCTCGGCGGGCCCAACCACGTTTTCGAAGTCGTGAATGCGGCCTACGAGGAACTGGTGGGCCGTACGAACATCGTTGGAAAATCCGTTGCCGAGGTCCTTCCAGAGGTAGCCGCTCAGGGGTTCATCCAGCTTCTCGACCACGTCTTCAGAACTGGGGAACCGCATGTCGGACGCGCCGTTCCGATTTCCCTGTCGCGCCGCTCCGACGGGCTCCTGGAAGAGCGCCTCATCGACTTCGTCTATCAGCCGCTCACCAATCTCGCGGGCGTCCGCAGCGGCGTCTTCGTGCAGGCAACGGATGTCACCGATGCCGCGCGCGCTGAAGCCGCACTTCAGGCGAGCGAGGCGAAATACGAAGCGATGGTCAATTCGATTGACCAGATGCTCTGGTCGACCCGACCGGACGGGTTTCATGACTACTACAATGATCGCTGGTACGAATATACCGGGGTTCCCTACGGCTCGACCGACGGGGAGGCGTGGAACGGCATGTTCCATCCGGAAGATCAGGAGCGCGCATGGCAGGTATGGCGCCACAGCCTTGCCACCGGCGAGCCTTACCACATCGAGTATCGCCTCAGGCACCACTCGGGTCAGTACCGCTGGGTCATCGGCCGCGCGCAATGCATCAGGAACGACCGGGGAGAGATTGTCCGCTGGTTCGGATCATGCACTGACATTCATGATCTGAAGGAAGCGGAAGAACACCGCCAGCTCCTGCTTCGGGAAATGAACCACAGGATCAAGAACTTGTTTGCGATCGCATCCGGCATGATCACGATGACTGCCCGCACCGCGCCTTCGGTCAAGGAGATGGGCGACAGGCTGCGGGGCAGGCTCGGAGCTCTAGCCAAGGCGCATGAGCTGATCCGTTCCGCGATCACGACCGAAGGAGACAGGTCCCACAAGTCGTCGCTGCGCGCGCTCGTAGAAGAGGTCATCAAGCCGCATGTCGATGCGAGCGATGGACGGCAACTTTCAGTGAACGGACCCGAGATCTGGCTCGGAACCGACGCTTCGACCAGCCTCGCGCTGATCTTTCACGAGCTCGCGACCAATGCCGCAAAATATGGAGCCCTGAGCGCCTTCGAAGGCAGGGTTTCGATCACATGGGAAGTCGTTGGAAGCCAACTCCAGTTGAAATGGCAGGAATTCGTCCCGGACAGGACGATCCTCCCGCCGCAATCCAACGGATTCGGAAGCAAGCTGGCCAATTCCAGCGTGACAGGACAGCTCAGGGGGGAAATCAGCTACGATTGGCGCGCCACAGGCGTCGAAATCTCTTTCAACCTGCCGGTCAGCGAGTTGGGGCGTTGACTGTATTGTAAAGAATTTGACATAAAGCAGAGCAATGAGAGAATCTGACACCTTAGCTGCAACGGCCCTCGATCGCCGGCAAGTACTCATCGTCGAGGACGAGCCGTTCATCGCATTCGACCTGGCCGATGCGATCGAAAGTTCCGGCGGCACGGTGGTCGGACCAGCGTCGACTGTAAGGGAAGCCTTGCAGTTGCTCGACAAGCAGACCGTCGAAGCTGCGATACTTGACGTTAATCTTCCCGATGGCGATGTCGGCCCGGTCATCGCGGCGCTGGCTGCCAGGGAGATCGTTTTTCTGGTCCATACCGGGGCGGGCCTCACGCCGGAGCTTCAGCGGCTGTATCCCAGCCTGCGCGTTTTTTCCAAACCAACCCCGCCGCCGCTACTGGCAAATATAATCGCCGCCTCGCTCGCCGGCACGGGAAACGCCAGCCACCCCTGAGCCCGGCTGCGCCGCACATACCTCGTCTGCGCCGTGAACGGACATAACAAGTCGGGAGGTCCGCGTCTGCCGGAACGATCAGGTAGTTCCGGCGCTCGCTGCGGCTCTCCGATGCGCAACCGATGATCCGTACGACGGAAGCAAAGCGGTACGCAGAAGAATGCAAGCCCGCATGTAACCGCGCCGGGTGATTCAACCACCCGGAAAACACGAAAGCCGCGGCGAACCGCGGCTTTTCGATGTTAGATGATTTGGAGCGGGTGAAGCGATTCGAACGCTCGACCCCAACCTTGGCAAGGTTGTGCTCTACCCCTGAGCTACACCCGCTCACGCGGCTCTCGCCGCAAGCCGCGCCTATATGACCGAACTCGCTTGCGATTGCAACAGGCAAAACTGCGAATTTCGACGGCTTCGCCCTGCGTGCTCCCGACGGAAGGCAAACCATGCACTGGACGGCTCCGTGCCGCCTCGGCTAAGCACGGCAGGCACGTTCACAGGCGCCCGTACCCATGCCCAAGACCCCGGACGATCTCCTCGCATTTCTCGCCGAAATCGGCATCGCAGTGAAGACCGTGACGCACCCGCCGCTCTTCACCGTGGCGGATTCGCAGGCGTTGCGCGGCGAGATTCCAGGTGGCCACACGAAGAACCTGTTCCTCAGGGACAAGAAAGAAAGATATTTCCTGCTCACGGTCGAGGAGGATGCCGAAGTCGATCTGAAGACGATCCATCAGGTCATAGGCGCTTCGGGCCGCGTATCCTTCGGCAAGCCGGAGAAGCTGCTCGACTATCTCGGCGTCACGCCGGGCGCGGTGACTGCATTCGGAGTCTTCAACGACACCGCGCACAATGTGACGATCGTGCTCGACGAGGCGCTGATGCGCCATGACGTCATCAACGCGCACCCACTCACCAACGAGGCGACGACATCGATCGGCCGCGACGACCTGCTGCGCTTCATCGAGGCCACCGGACATGAACCGCTCGTCTTGAAACTCTCGGTCTAGACGCCACATTTCCGGTCATCGCCACTCGACCGGCAGCAAGCTTGGGTTTACAGCGTTGACGGAAAGGCGGCAAAGCAAGGATTTGCGATGAGCGTTCAGGACAATCCCTTCGGTGGCGGCTATGCCGTTCAATTCGGCAATGGCGCGGCGGACGATGCCGGTGGCCAGGCCGACACCGGTTTCGAGATCAAGGACACTACGACGGCGCAATTTACAGCCGACGTGATCCAGGAATCGCGACAGCAGCCCGTTCTCGTCGATTTCTGGGCACCTTGGTGCGGCCCTTGCAAGCAGCTCGCGCCGGCGCTGGAAAAGGCGGTGCGGGAAGCCGGAGGGCGGGTCAAGCTCGTCAAGATGAATATCGACGAGCATCCGTCGATCGCCGGCCAGCTTGGGATCCAGTCGATCCCCGCGGTGATCGCGTTCCGTGATGGCCAGCCCGTCGACGGCTTCATGGGCGCCATCCCCGAAAGCAAGATCCGCGAATTCATCGACAAGGTCGCCGGTGCCGACGCCGGTCAGGCCACCGCCGACGCGTTGGCCGCCGCCGCCGAAGTGCGCGCTGAGGGCGATGTCCAGGGCGCCGCCCAGATTTATGCCGCGATCCTCCAGCAAGAGCCGGAAAACCTCGACGCCATTGCCGGCCTTGCCGACATGCTGTTCGATAGCGGCGACGCGGATACCGCACGCGAGGTGCTGGCACGGGTGCCAGAGGCGGCCGCCGACGCGCCGCAGCTTGCCGGCGTGCGCGCCAAGCTGGCGCTGGCCGAGCAGGTAGCCGCGCTCGGCGACGCCGCGGCGCTGGAACAGCGCCTGGCCGCCAACCCGAACGACCATCAGGCACGCTTCGACCTCGCCCTCATTCACAACGCGCACGACCGCCGCGACGAGGCGGCCGACGCGCTGCTGGCAATCATGAAGGCAGACCGGAGCTGGAACGACGACGGAGCGCGCCTCCAACTGCTGAAATTCTTCGAGGCATGGGGCATGGCGGACGAAGCGACGCTCGCGGCGCGGCGCAAGCTCTCGTCGCTGCTGTTTTCCTGAGCGTCAAATGGCCGTGCGGCGGCACGGTAAGACAGGGAGAACGATAGGTGCAGGCCGGAAATGCGCGATACCGAACGGCAAGGGATCTTCCCGAGACGATCCCGGTGTTTCCGCTCGAAGCTGCCCTCCTCCTCCCCGGCGGCCGCATGCCGCTCAACATCTTCGAGCCGCGCTATCTCGAAATGGTCGACCATGCGCTTTCGCACCAGCGGCTCGTCGGCATGGTGCAGCCGCGACTCGACGGTGCGCTGCGCGATGATGGCGAGCCTGAACTATGCGAAGTAGGCTGCCTTGGCCGTCTGACGTCCTTTGCCGAAACCGGTGATGGGCGTTATCTGATCTCGCTGCAGGGCGTGTGCCGCTTTCGGGTTCTGTCGGAGATGGCAGTCAAGACGCCGTTCCGTCAGTGCCGTATCAAGTCCTTCATTGCCGATCTGGATTTGGAGGCGGGAGCGGCGGAGATCGACCGCCCGGCCCTGCTCAAGGCGTTTCGTGCCTATCTGAAGGCAAATGATCTCGACGCGGACTGGGAAAGCGTCAGCCGCGCGGAAAACGCGATGCTGGTCAATGCGTTGTCGATGATGGCGCCTTATGGTGCGGCCGAGAAGCAGGCCCTGCTGGAGGCGCCCGACCTGAAGACGCGCGCCGAGACGCTGATCGCAATCACGGAGATTGCGCTTGCCCGCGACGACGAGGATTTCGGATCTAGCCTGCAATGAGAGGACCGGATGACCAGCGCAAGCCGATAGGCAGGGACCTTGCGACGCGGGCGGTCGATCCGAAGCTGCTCGAGATGCTGGCCTGTCCGCTGACCAAGGCGCCACTGAGGTGGGATGCAGAAAGGAACGAACTGATCTCGCCGGGAGCAAGGCTCGCCTATCCGGTGCGCGACGGCGTCCCGATCATGCTGCCCTCCGAAGCGCGCCCGCTTGGCGACGATGAGCCCGGCCGGTGAGCGGTCGAAGCGCCGTAGCCGCGGCATCCGCGGCCGAGGCGGGGCAGGGGCAGTCTCGGCGGCGCAAGGGCGACGCCAATCGCGAGGCGATCGCGGCGGCAGCGGCAAGCCTCTTCTGGCGCGAGGGATATGCGGCCACCACCCTTGCCGGCATCGCCGTGGCGGCAAATGTGCCGCCGGGCAATCTTTTCTACTACTTCCGCACGAAAGCCGACATTGCCCGCGCCGTTGCCGACGTGTTCTGCGCGGAAACGGAGGCGATGCTTCAGGCCACAGCCGAGGATGAGGCGGAGCCCCGCCGGCGGCTCGCCGCGCTGGTCTCCAGGCTCGCGCGCAGCGCGCCGAGCCGTGTCGCCCATGGTTGCCCAATCGCGCTTTGCGTCCGCGACTTCCGTGGCGATGCGCCGGAGGCCTCGGACCGCGCGGCCGAGTCCTTCACCATGCTGATAGGCTTCATGGCGCGCGAGCTTGGCCGCACAGGCCAGCGGCCTTCGCTGGCGCTCGCGCAGGCACGCGCGGCCCTTGCCGAATGGCAGGGCGGCATCATGCTCGCCCATGCGCTGAAGGACGCGACCGTTCTCTCGGAAAGCTTCCGCCGCATGGAGCGCCTGCTCGGCGCGCAGTGACGGCTCAGGCACCCGACGGCATTTGTGTGCCCCACGCAGGATTTCGACGAGGCGGTCGCTGGTCTATGCCACTGCATTCAACGCCGGATTGCGCATGTTTCGCCGACCCCTACCGCTTCACGGCCATCTCTCTCCCGTGAGAGGCGGTAGAAAGAAAGCGCCGACCAAACCGCTTGGCACCATTCCTCTCCCTCGAATTGGGCGCAAGACGGAGTAGGGGCTTTTCGCACGACGCTGACCTGAGTTCAGTGCCATGTGGCTGCGTCCGGCCATTCTCCTCGGCATATGATGCAGCCGCTTGCGAACGAGGTCCGGCCGAGCCCCACCGCCGGCAGGTAGGCCGCTTGCGTGCGCGGCGCAATGCAGCGAACTCAGCCGCATGAGAATACAGACAGCTCGACTGATCGGTTGTTGGTGGCTGGCATTCTCCTGACCATCGATACCCGGTTCAGTGAAAGTTGCGCCCCTTGGGCATCAGCTTCTTCACATTGGCGGCGGGCTCGCCGCCAATGTGCCCGGCCGGCTCTCGCAGGGCTTCTCGATCGACCCCCCGCTTGTCCGGGCGGACCCGGCTGTCATGGCCGATAGCACGCTTGATCTCGTCCGGAGGCGAACGGAAATCGACGGTCTGGGCCGCTTCCGACAGCGCCTCCAGCCGATGGCTCAGATCCTCGATCCGTTCGGCGACGATATGGATGACGTCCGACTCCGATTGCAGCTTCCCCGTCACCCGCACCAGCCGTCCGCCGAGGATGACCGGACGGTAACGATCGAACACCCGCGTCCAGATGATGACGTTGGCGATCGAATTCTCATCCTCCAGTGTGAGGAAGATCGCCTTGCCGTTGCCGGGACGCTGCCGCACCAGCACCAGCCCGGCAACCGACACGCGGCGCCCATCAGGAATGTTGGGCAGCACCGCGTTGGGCGTGATGCCGTCTCGCTCCAGCCCGGCGCGCAGGAAGGAGACCGGATGCGCCTTGAGTGAAAGGCGAAGCAGGCGATAGTCGTGGATGACGTGCTCGCCGAGCGGCATGGCGGGAAGGGTCGTCTGGGGTTCGTTGTCGGGCAGCCGGACATCCGGCCGGTCGAACAAGGGCAGGCGCTCGGCGGCACTCCTGCCGTCAAGCGCGCGTACCGCCCACAGCGCCGCTCGCCGGTCGAGACCGATGGAGCCGAACGCGTCGGCCTCCGCCAGCTTTCTGATCGCGTCGACATGGAGGCGTGATCGCAGCCACACGTCGCGCACGGATTCGTAGCCGTCGCCGCGCTGTTGCACGAATGTCGTCATTTCCGCTTCGGACAGGCCCTTGATCTGCCGGAACCCCAGCCGCACAGCATGGCGTGTCTCGATGACACCGCGCATCTCCCTGTGCCGGTGTGCGACCTTCGCGGGATCGAATGGCGCTTCCTCGAGCGTGCAGTCCCAGGCGGAATGGTTGATGTCGACCGGCCGGACCTCCACGCCGTGGTCGGCCGCGTCGCGGACGAGCTGCGCCGGGGCGTAGAAACCCATCGGCTGGGAATTGAGGATCGCCGCGCAGAAGACGTCCGGATAGAAGGTCTTGAACCAGCAAGACGCATAGACCAGCAGCGCGAAAGAGGCGGCATGGCTTTCCGGAAAGCCATAATCGCCGAACCCCTCGATCTGCTTGAAGACACGCTGCGCGAATTCCTCGGTGTATCCGTTTTCGACCATTCCACCGACGAGCTTGTCGCGATGCTTCTCAATGGTGCCGTCACGTCTGAAGGTTGCCATCGAGCGCCGAAGCTTGTCGGCTTCGCTCGCGGAATAACCGCCCGCGACGATGGCTATCTTCATCGCCTGTTCCTGGAACAGGGGCACGCCGAGGGTCCTGCCGAGAATTTGCCGCATCTCCTCTTTGGGGTAGTCGACATTCTCCTTTTCCATCCTGCGCCGCAGATAGGGGTGGACCATGTTGCCCTGGATGGGACCGGGTCGAACGATCGCAACCTCGATGACCAGATCGTAGAATTCGCGCGGCTTCAATCGCGGCAGCATCGACATCTGGGCGCGGCTCTCGATCTGGAAGACCCCCAGCGTGTCGGCACGGCAGATCATGTCGTAGACCCGACCGTCTTCCTTCGGCATGCTGTCGAGCGTCAGATTTAGCCCATAATGCTCGTCCAGCAGGACGAAGGCGCGCTTGAGGCAGGACAGCATTCCGAGCGCCAGCACATCGACCTTGATGAGACCGACCGCATCGAGATCGTTCTTGTCCCACTCGACCATCTTGCGCTCGTCCATCGCCGTCCTGACGATGGGGACGATTTCGTCCAGCCGGTCCTTGGTTATCACGAACCCGCCGACATGCTGCGAAAGGTGGCGCGGGCACTCGCTTCGGATCAGTTCGTTGGCGAGGTTGATAACATGGTTCCTCACCACCTCGTCATCGGCCATGCCGGCGCTTCTGGCTTCCCTGTCGCCCAGCTCGCTCGACCACCAGCCCCAGATCGAGCTCGACAGGGCTGACTGGACATCGTCGGAGAGGCCCATGGCCTTCGCCACTTCCCGCACCGCCGAACGGCCCCGATAGGTGACGACGGATGCGGCCAATGCGGTGCGCGTGTTGCTGTACTTTTCGTAGATATAGGCAATGACCTGAGCGCGCTTTTCATGCTCGAAATCGACGTCGATGTCCGGCGGCTCGTCGCGCTCGGTTGAGACGAAGCGCTCGAAGAGCCCATTGCCGACAAGAATGGGGTCGACCTCCGTGATCTCGAGACAATAGCAGATCACGGAATTGGCCGCCGATCCGCGTCCCTGGCAAAGAATCTCCTTCGAGCGCGCAAACCGGACGATGTCGTGGACGGTCAGGAAATAGCGCGCATAATCCTTTATGGCGACGATCTGCAGTTCATGCCGGATCTGCTTCTTCACCGATTCAGGGATCGCGCCCTTGTAGCGTTTTTCGGCGCCATCCCATGTCAGCCGTTCGAGCTCCTCCTGAGGATCGGCGCCGGCCATCGTCGTGTCTTCGGGATAGTTGTGACTCAGCTCCCTGAGCGAAAAGGACAGCGTCGCGGCAAAACGCACCGTCTCGGCGATCGCACCCGGATATCGCTTGAACAGCCGCGCCATTTCCGCCGGCGGTTTCAGATGGCGCTCGTTATTGGCCTGCAGCGCATAACCTGCCCTGGCGACGGGCGTGTTGAGGCGGATCGCGGTAAGCACGTCCTGCAACGGCCGTCGTTCGGCGGCATGATAGAGCACATCGTTGATCGCCATCAGCCGCAGACCGGCTTTAGAGGCCATCGCAGCCGCCTGCTCGATGCGAAAGCGATCGTTACCGTCATAAAGGGGTGCCACGGCGAGCCACACCGCCTGCCGGCCGAAACGCTCCCGCAACTGCCGCAAAAGACCGAGCTCTTTCGTCACCTCCTTTGAAAGGAACGGGATAACGGCCAGCGACATGTGCCCGCCCCATTCGAGCAGGTCCGCGAGATAGACCTTCGGGTCGCCTTTCGGGCTCTCGTCGCGAAAATTCGCCTGGGTGAGCAGGCGGCACAGGTTCCCCCAGCCCTTTCGGTCGCGCGGATAGACAAGCACATCGGGCGTGCCGTCGGCAAAGACGAGACGGCAGCCGGGATGGTAGGGCAGGGTAAACACAGGCCCTTTCTCTTCCAGAAGGATCTGCTTCGACTGGCTCCAGGCGCGCACCACACCCGCAACCGTGTTGCGATCGGCAAGTCCCATGGCCGCGTGACCGAGCATGTAAGCGGAAACCACCAGTTCCTCCGGCCTCGACGCCGCGCGCAGGAACGAAAAGTTCGATTGCGTGGCGAACTCGACATAGGAGACAGGCGCAGCGCTCATGCGAAGACCCCTTGCATGAACCAGCGCGGCGGCGTTTCGCCCTCGTCGTAAAAGCCTTCGCGATAAAGCCAGTAGCGCCGCCCGCGATCATCCTCGACCCGATAATAGTCCCGCGTTTCGCCCTCCTCCCTTTCCTGCCACCATTCCGGGGCGATGCGCTCGGGACCTTCCGCCCCTGCGACGCGATAGGATGCCCGCCGCCAGCGGAAACGGGCCGGCGGCCCCTCGGGGATCTCCGCCATCACCTCGACCGGTTCGGGATGCGGAAAAAGCCTGACGGGCCGCTCCATGCCGCGGGCAAGGTGTCCTTCATCCGTGCGGCCGACATTTTCAATCACGCCGGTGAAGGGGAGGAACGCAACGGCGCGTTCGGGGATGTGGCTTTCGACCATGACGGGCTGCAGGATCGAACGGTCGCCCAGCCGGGCGCGGACACGATCGGCAAAAAGCGCCAGCCCCGCATCATCCGCCTTGCTTTCGCCGGCCAGGTCGACCTGTTCCGCCGCGAAGGGTGCGGCTTCAAGTGCCGAAAGCCGCACCATTTCGAACCCGTAATCGGCATCGACGCCGCCAAGGGCCTTGAGCTTTTCGCGGAAGAGCTTGAGGATCAGCGCCGGCTCGCGCAGCGGCCGTGACGCGCCGACGGTCAGGCGATGCACGGCGCCATCCACCCGGAAAAGGGCGAGCTGGAGCAGGCGCGCGCCTTCGTCGCGTCGCTCCAGATCGGCTTTCAGCGTCGCCGACAGGAGAAGCAGCAGCCGTTCGATGTCATCCTCCAGCACAACCGGCTCGGCGAGGCGACGCTCCACCGAAAGCGGCGCGACGGGCAGGCGTGGCGACACAGCCTCCTCCAGCCGGCCGAGCGCCTGGTCGAGGCGCATGACCGGCAGCTTGCCGAAACGGCGCACGAGCGGCCCGCGCGGCGTTTCCATCAGCGCGCCGACGGTGCGCAGGCCCAGGCTTTCGAGCCCCTTGCATGCGGGAGGCTCAAGCCGCAGCGCCGCCGGCGGCAGGCCGGAGAGCGCCGGTGCCTCCGCGCCCGGTTCGATCGGGGCGGGCCGCAGGAAACGGGCGGCCGCCCATGCCATGCCCGGCGTGGAGGCGAGCCCCGCACGGGCGCGAAAGCCCTGGCTGTAAAGCCGCTCCAGCACCTCGTCGAGCATCGCCTGTTCGCCGCCGAAGAGGTGGACGCAACCGGTGATGTCGAGAAAAAGCCCGTCCTCTCCGCACAGCGCGACCAGCGGCGTATAACGGTCGCACCAGTCAGCAAGGCTTTCCAGAAGCCTGCGGTCGGCCTCCGGCTCCGCCTCGATCACGTCCAGCCCGGGATGCATGGCGCGCGCATCGGCCACCCCCATTCCCGGGCGCAGCCCGAGGGCGGCGGCCGCCTCGTCGAGGGCTGCGATGCGTTGCGTATTGTTCTCGCGGCGGCTGATGGCGAGCGGCCGGCGGGCACCCTTGACCTCACGCCGCGCCTCTGAGCGCCAGGCCCGCCCCAGCCGCGCTCTCAGGATACGTTCCGTCGGCAGCAGCGGAAACCAAAGCGCCATGATCCTGCGCCCCGCCGGGGTCGGATCGTCTCTCGTCAAAGGCGCGCTCATCGTCGTTCCATTCCAGTGTGAAGGTTGCAGGTATGCCCAGGCGGCTTCGGGAAACCGCGACGGTGAAAGCGGGCGGACCGATCGATCCGGCAAGCGTACCCGAAAGGATCTGCCGCTTCGCCGCGGGCGCGGCCGACACGACGAGCCGCACCGGCGCTGCCGTCGGCGCCGGCTCGCCGGCATGACGCAGGAGATAGAGCGGGCGGCCGGCGGCCTGGGTGCGCCGATGCAGGCGGCGCGTGGCGGTCAGGTCGAGCTTCGGCGTGTGCCCCCGCACCTCGAGCAGCACCGCCGAAAGCGCGCCAAGCGCAGCGGCCTCCTCCGCCACCCACAGCGCATCCTCCAGCCGGCGGCCCTGCGCGACCAGCAGGGCCGCCGGCGGCAGGCCGAACCGGTGCAGGATACCGGGCGCATAAGGGCTTCCCGCCTCGGGGAACGTTTCGCCCGCAGTCACCCACAGAAGCGGCGCCTTCACCGTGGCCTGCCTGCGCGCCAGCGCGACCATCGCCAGCGCGAAACCGGCCACGGCGCCTGCATCGCGCGTTTCCCTGCCATGGATCTCCACCAGAGCCGCGAGCGGCAACCCGCCGCCCAGTGCGGCGTCGAGGCCGCCTGCGCCCGTCGGCAGAAGTCCTGCCGTGCCGTCGGCAGCGCCCTGCCGGCGCAGGACAATGCCCGCCCCGGCACTGGCCGAGCCGGCGCACCTCAGCCGGCTCCAGCCGCTCCGGCAGCGTACCCTCGATCCTCGCAATTTCCCGGCGCAAGGCACAAACAGCCTCTCGCGCCACGGCGGATGTCGCCATGATGCTGCTCTTTCGCGCTAAATGTTCCTATTATGTTCTAATGGATTCCAGAGCCGCACCGAAGAGTCAAGCGGAGTCTCGAAGAATTTATTCCTCTACTCTGGCGGCCAATCCGCCATCGCGCGCGCCTGGCGCGGTAACGCTTGCGGAATCAGGGGTCGAAAGCCGCGCTGCAAAGGTCTATATGGCGGCCAAAGGACACTGCATGGCCCGCATCTATCAGACCCGCGACTGGACCGACCAGCTTTCGCCCTCGCTTCAGGAGTTCGAGCTTCTGGCGCTGGAAACCTATGCGCATCTGCCCGGCGAATTCCGCAAGCTCACCGGCGAGATCGTCATCCAGATCGCCGAATTTCCGACCGACGAGATCATGGACGACCTCGCGCTTGAGACGCCGTTCGACCTGCTCGGCCTGTTCGAGGGCCGCGGCATCGCCGAGCGCTGGAACCCTTCCACCGGAGAGGGCCCGAACCGCGTGACCCTCTATCGCCGCGCCATCCTGGACTACTGGGCCGAGAACGAGGAGACGCTGGGCGACATCGTCGCCCATGTGCTGATCCACGAGATCGGGCATCATTTCGGCCTGTCCGACGACGACATGGCGCAGATCGAGGAAAACGCCGAGACCCGGCCCTAGCGGAACCCCGCAATTCCGGCGTTTCGGTAGTTGCCTGCAGCCGCTGGCGACGCTATTCCTACAGTGCGAGCCCGACAATCAGGCGATAAGGCGATAAGGCGAAAAACCTTGACCGGCCCTTCAGCGCATCCGGATGATCCGCACTACATCACCCGCAGCGGCTGGCTTCGTGCTGCCGTTCTGGGTGCCAATGACGGCATCGTCTCGGTCTCCTCGCTCATCGTCGGCGTGGCGGCAGCCGGCCCGGATCCCAAAACCGTCATCATCGCGGGAATTGCCGGTCTGACGGCAGGCGCGATGTCGATGGCTGCGGGCGAATATGTTTCGGTCTCCTCGCAGTCGGACACTGAAAAAGCCGATATTGCCCGTGAAAAGGCCGCGCTCCGCGACGACCCGGAAACCGAACTGGTCGAGCTGGCCACCATCTACCGCGAGCGTGGCCTGAGCGAGGCGACGGCCATGCAGGTCGCCCGCGAGCTCACCGAACGCGACGCACTCGGCGCCCATGTCCGCGACGAGCTTGGCCTTTCGGAGCACCTCGCCGCCAATCCCCTTCAGGCAGCCTTCACCTCGGCGGCCACCTTCAGCGCAGCCGCCGCCATCCCGCTGGCAGCGGCATGGTTCGCGCCGGATGGGGCCGTCATCCCGGTCGTGCTGATTGTCACCGTGGCGACACTCGCCATTCTCGGCGCGCTCGGCGCCAAGGCCGGGGCGGCACCGGTCCTCAGGGCCAGCGCACGGGTCGTTGTCTGGGGCGTGTTCGCCATGGCGGTCACTGCGGGCATAGGCCGGCTGTTCGGGGTCAGCGTCTGATCGGCTTAGCGCCTATTGAAGCCCGGCGCGCTACTGCTCGCCCAGCTTCATGTCCGGGTGGTAGTCCTTGCCCTCGACTTCCTTGAAAACCGCCTGCCCGCAACGCATGGTCTTGGTTTCGGCATCGAACGCATAGGTGGGCGAGCCGTAGATGTGCCAGCCCTTGTTCAGCGCCGCCGTCACCTTGTGGCAGAAGCTCGAATCGTCCGGTCCGGTCAGGAATCGGTAGAGTTTCATCGCGTCTGGTCCTTTCCCAAATCCGCTTTCGCCAACAGCCGCTCGGCTTGGTCGAGATGCAGCCGCTCGACCATCTTCCCATCCAGCGAGATGACGCCGCTGGCCGCGTTCTCCGGCAGCGCGAAGGCCGCGCGGATCGCCAGCGCTTCCGCGACGGCTTCGGCAGAGGGCGAAAATGCCGTGTTGGCGGGGCCGATCTGCGCCGGGTGTATCAGTGTCTTGCCGTCGAAGCCCATGTCGCGGCCTTCGCCGCATTCGGCCCCGAAGGCGTCGAGATCGGAAAAATCGTTTCTGACCCCGTCCAGCGCGTCGAGCCCGCCGGCGCGCGCAGCCAGCACGATCTGCATCAGCCACGGCACCAGATAGCGCCGGTCGGGGGTGGCGAGAACGCCGGTTTCCTTGACGAGATCGTTGGTGCCGGCCACTAGGCAGGCCAGCCGCGCCCCGCGATCGCGCCCCAACGCGGCGATCGCGCCAATGTTGAGCATCGCCCGTGGCGTCTCGATCATCGCCCAAAGCCACAGCGAGGCGCGCGCTTCCGTTTCGTCCAGCACGTCGTTCGCCTCCAGCACGTCGCGCGCCGTCTCCACCTTGGGCAGCAGGATCGCATCCGGGCGAGCCTCGCGCGCGGCCAGCAGATCGGCGTTACCCCATTCGCTCGACAGCGCATTGACGCGCACGACGATTTCCGGCCCGCCCTCGCCTCGCGCGGCAACGAAGTCGCGCATGCGCTCGCGCGCCACTACCTTCTGCGCCGGTGCTACCGCATCCTCGAGGTCGACGACGACACAGTCGCAGGCAAGGCTAGGCACCTTCGCCAGCGCCTTTTCGTTGGCGGCAGGAACATAGAGCACTGAGCGGCGCGGGCGTGTCGGTCTGATCTGCATGGCGTCCTTTCTGGCGCAACGGATTTCCCCGCGCAAGCGCAAGCGCGCGGCAATGCCCCACTTGCGGGCCGGCGACGAAACTGTTTCTGTCCGCGCCGCATCGACAGAGGAAGAGCCGGGCATGGCCAGTACCGACATCGTCATCATCGGCGGCGCGATCGTCGGCGCCTCCATCGCCTGGTCCCTGCGCGAGGAGGGCTTTGCGGGTTCCATCGCGCTGATCGAGCGCGACCCGCAATTCACCTGCTCCGCCACCACCCTGTCGGCCGCCTCGATCCGCCAGCAATTCTCGATCGCCGAAAACATCCGCCTGTCGCGGTTCACCCTCGGCCTCTTCCGTGAGCTGAAAAAGCACTTCGGCGACGACGCCGACATCGGCTTTCGCGAGAAAGGCTACCTGATCCTCGCCGGCCCCGAAGGCGGCTCGATCCTCGAAGCCAACCACGCCGTGCAGCTGGCCGAAGGCGCCGACATCGTGCTGGAGGACGCCGAGACGCTGCAGAAGCGTTTCGCCTGGCTGTCCGGCGAAGGTCTTTCCGCAGGTGCCTATGGCCGCTCGGGCGAAGGCTGGTTCGACGCCCATGCGCTGCTGATGCTGTTCCGCAAGGCGCTCAGGCAGCGCAATGTGGAGATGATCACGGGCGAGGTCAGTTCGCAATCCGGCGCGAGGGCGACCGCGTGACCGGCGTCACCCTTGCCGACGGCGAAAGCCTCGACGCGGGCCTCGTCATCAACGCGGCAGGCCCCAATGCCGGCCGCGTCGCCGCGCGTTGCCGGCCTCGTCCTGCCGGTCGAGCCGCGCAAGCGGTCGGTCTTCGTCTTCGAGGCGCGCGAGCGCTTCGAGGACATGCCGCTGCTGGTCGATCCGTCCGGCGTCTGGGTGAGACCGGAAGGCTCGGTCTATATCACCGGGGGCGCCGAGAACGAGGACGGCGAAGGCCCGGCCGATCCGGCGGATTTCGATCCGGACTGGTCGCTGTTCGAGGAGGTGGTCTGGCCGACGCTCGCCGCCCGCATTCCCGCCTTCGAGGCGATCAGGCCCGGCCGCGCCTGGGCCGGCCACTATGAATACAACACGCTCGACCAGAACGCCGTGATCGGCCCGCACCCGGAAGTTCAGAACTTCCTGTTCGCCAACGGCTTTTCCGGCCACGGCCTGCAGCAGGCGCCGGCTGTCGGCAAGGCGCTGGCCGAATTAATCGTCCACGGAGGCTACCGCACCGTCGACTGCAGCCCCTTTGCCTGGCAGCGCATCGCCGATGGCCGCCCCTTCCGCGAACTCAACGTGATCTAGAGCGCGTTCCCGGCCACCATTGACGCAGCGTGCGGCAATCCCTATGTGAGCGGCCGGGTTGGGAAGCCCCTGCCGCCCGCAGGCTGACGCCATGGTGAAGCTTCCCGGAGCATCGGACCGAAAAGCGGAATCCGCTGCTCACGAGACGATCTCGTTTCCCTGTCATCCGACGGCCGAAACGGCAATGCGGGCTCCCGTGAACAGCATGCCGTCCACCTGAAGGATAGGAGAAACGCGATGACCGATACGTCATCCGACTACAAGACCCATGCAAAACGCCTGCGCGACGCGCTTGCCGCGGACGGCATCGCCGTATCGCACGGCAAGGCGCTGGAACTCGTCGCCCGCCAGAACGGCGCACGAGACTGGAACACGCTTGCCGCAAGGGAAAACGGCACCGAAACGACCGCACAGACGACGCCTTTCAGCGTCGGCGACCGCGTCGAGGGCACGTTCAACGACAGCCCCGCTCAGGGCCGCATCATTGGCCTTGCCGAGACCATCAAGCCGTCGCTGTGGCGCGTGACGGTGCAGTTCGACCCGCCGGTCAACGCATCA
This sequence comes from Aquamicrobium sp., assembly GCA_019739225.1. Lineage (GTDB taxonomy): Bacteria > Pseudomonadota > Alphaproteobacteria > Rhizobiales > Rhizobiaceae > Aerobium. The sequence continues at coordinate 207,105 of JAHHDT010000006.1, read as the reverse complement.
ACCTCGCGGCACTTCGCGGCCGAACGCCGCCGTGTCGAGATGGTGGTGGGCGCCGATGGCCGCTCGCGCCGGCTCACCGGCACCGAGACCGGCGTGATGGCGCTCCACCGCGCGTGAAGCGGGTGAGGCGGGATGCGTTGAGGTTCGTCCGCAAGGCTCGACGTCATCCCGGAAGCCGGAGCGAAGCGGAGGCTATCCGGGACCCATTGGTCGGAACATCGTCGCGTACGGCCCGGTCTTCATCTTGGCGCATGTCAGCACTGTAGCGTGCAACAACAAACCGGCCGCACCGCTCAATGGGTCCCGGCTCTCCCTCGCAAGCTCGGTCGGCCGGGATGACGCGGTCTCGTTTCATCCCGTTCTGGCAGAAACACCTTCTCCCCGGGGAATGGGGAGAAGGTGCCACCCTTCGACCACCGTCCTATTGTCCCACCCGCTTCAGAAACCCCGACACCGCCGCAAGCCCCTCGCGCATGATCCGCGGATTGTTCGCATAGCCGATGCGCACCGTACCCTCCGCACCCAGCGCCGCCCCCGGCGTGAACAGCACGCCGGTCTCTTCCAGCAGCCTTGTACAGAACGCCTCCGAACCCATCTCGTGCGTATAGCGCAGCAGCGCCGTCGTGCCTGAACGCGGCTTCACCCACGAAATCGACGGCTCGCCGGCGACCCATGCGTCGAGCACCGCAAGGTTTTCGCGCACGATGGCGCGGTTGCGCGCCAGCACCGCGTCGCGGCTCTCCAGCGCGATGGCCGCCAGCAGGTCGTCGATCATGCCGACGCTGATCGTGTTGTAGTCACGGTGGATCGAAACGGCTTCCAGCAGGTCGCGCCGCGCCGCGATCCATCCCAGCCTCAGCCCCGCAAGTGAAAACGCCTTCGACATCGAACCGGTGGAAATGCCCCGGTCGAACAGATCGGCGACCGAAACGGTGCTGCCTTCGCCCTGCTGGTCGAGCCCACGATAAACTTCGTCCGCCAGCACCCAGGCGCCGCAACCTTCCGCGATGCGCACGACCTCCTCGAGCGCCCCCCTGTCCATCAACGCCCCGGTCGGGTTGTTGGGATTGGCGAACACGATCAGCTTCGCCTTGTCGCCCGCCAGCCGCCGCAGCGCGTCGAGGTCGGGCGCGTAGCCGTCTTCCGCGCGCAATGGCAGCGTCAGCACGTCGGCTCCCAGGCTTTCCGGTATCGAGACGTGCTGCTGATAGGTCGGCACGACGGAAACGACACGGTCGCCCGGCTCCACCAGCGCCGCATAAACCAGCGCATTGGCGCCGATCGCACCGTGGGCGACCAGCACCTCATCCGCGCTTCGGTTTTCATAAAGCCCGGCGATCGCCTCCCGCAGCCGCGCCGAGCCCTCGATCGCGCCATAGGTCAGCTTCATCGGCAGGAGATCGTCGAGCACCGAATTCGGCCGTCCAGCCAGCGCCAGCAGCTCGGCCACCATCAGCGATTCCACGCATGTCTCGGCGAGATTATAGCGGCAGTGATTCTCGTGCCGGTTCATCCATATCTCGACCCCGAACGCCTCGATCCTCATCGCCACCTCCATTCGCTACGACCATTTCTAGCCGTCCGAACAAGGCCTTTCCAGCGTCGGTTGAATCTCTTGAAGAACCTCAAGTTCGCGCTCCCCACCCCCGGGTTGACACATCCATATCTCTCTGGTTATGGGTCTAAACCATATCCACCGGGTTATGAATAGTGATCGAACAGCCGCATGAAATCCTCTTCCGGACGCTGGCCGACCCGAGCCGGCGAGCCATCTTCGAGCGGCTCTGTCGCGAGGGAGAACAGACGGTCGGCGCGCTCACCGCGCGCGCCGGCATCTCGCAGCCGGCCGTCTCCAAGCATCTCGGCGTGCTCAAGCGGGCCGGCCTCGTGCGCGACCGCCATCAGGGCCGGCAGACCCACTACAGCGCCCATCTCGGCGCGCTCGCGCCGCTGATCGACTGGACCCACCGCATGTCCCAGTTCTGGCATCACCGGTTCGACGATCTCGAAGACCTGCTCGAAAGAATGGATCAATGAACGAAACGTCGTCCGAAACCCTGTCCGTCGTCGTCGAGCGCGACATCGCCCATCCGCCGGAGAAGATCTGGCGCGCCCTCACCCAACCGCACCTCCTCGAGGAGTGGCTGATGAAGAACCAGTTCAAGCCGGTCGTCGACCATCGCTTCAATCTCAGCGCCGACTGGGGCACCGTCGACTGCCAGGTGCAGTCGGTCGAGGTGAACCGCACCCTCTGCTACACCTGGGACACCAAGGACTTGAGAAGCCTCGTCGTCTGGACGCTGACGCCCACCAGCCGCGGCACCCTCCTGCGCATGGAGCAGTCTGGCTTCCGTCAGGACCAGCAGCCCTATTACCGCGGCGCGACCGTTGGCTGGCCGCGTTTCCTCGACGGGCTGGAACAGGTGCTGGCGCGGATGGATTGAAGGCCCCGCAAAGGAGCAAACACAATGGCAAACCCATCGACAGGCAAGGACCGCAAGCCGCTGCCGAAGGCGAAGCCCGGCGAGGTCGTGCTTCTCTCCGGCGGCAATCCGCAGATCGCCAAGGGCTACGGCGACGCCCCGGTACAGGCCTATATCGCGGCCATGCCGGACTGGAAGAGCGATGTCGGCCGCCGCATAGACGCGCTCGTCGTGCAAGCGGTTCCAAACGGTGTGCGAAGGCCGTCAAATGGAACTCGCCCTTCTATGGCGCTGGCGGCGAGAGGACCAGGGCTGGTTCCTCGGTTTCCACTGCATGACGAAATACATCAAGGTCGCCTTCTTCAAGGGCGCTTCGCTCGACCCTCTCCCGCCGGTCGGCTCGAAGCAGAAGGATGTGCGCTACCTCCACATCCACGAGGACGGCCGGTTCGATGAAGCCCTGTTCGCCGACTGGGTGAAGCAGGCAAGCCGGCTGCCCGGCGAGAAGATGTAGCCGCCCGCGCGGCAACCGGAAGAAAAGGTGACGAAGAATGAATGACATGAACGAGGAAGCGAACCCTTCCCGGCTGATCGACGCCCGGATCAAACAGATGACCGACTGGCGAGGCACGATGCTTGGCCGCCTTCGCGACATCATCAGGCAGGCCGACCCCGACATCATCGAGGCGGTGAAGTGGCGCAAGCCCTCGAACCCGCTCGGCGTGCCGACCTGGGAGCGCGACGGCATCATCTGCACCGGCGAGACCTACAAGGACAAGGTGAAGCTCACCTTCGCCCACGGCGCGGCGATCGATGATCCGTCTGGCCTCTTCAACTCCAGCCTCGACGGCAATGTCCGCCGCGCCATCGATTTCAGCGAAGGCCAGGCCGTCGATGCGGACGCGCTGAAGACGCTCGTGCGCGCCGCGGTGGCGCTGAACGTATCGAAGAAGAAAAAGCGCTAGGGACGATTTTCATGAACTGGAACAAATGGATCCGCCAGACCCACCGCTGGGTCTCGGTCGTCTTCGTCGCCATCGTTGCGGCCCTGTTCGCCGCGCTCGGTCTCGGGCAGGAGCCCGCCGAGTGGCTCTACCTGATGCCGTTGCTGCCGCTGGCCTTTCTTCTGGTCACCGGCGTCTACATGTTCGTGCTGCCATACACGGCAGGCTGGCGCCCGGCTGCCAAGACGGATTGAAACCGATGGAAGCGGCGGTACAACGCCCGCTTTGAATTTTCGGGCTTTGTGTGTAAAGCGGGCGGGAAGAAAATCCGAAGGCCGAAAGACAGGCAGAACCATGGACAAGTTCACCAAGCTGACGGGCGTCGCCGCTCCCCTTCCGATCGTCAATGTCGACACCGACATGATCATCCCGAAGGATTACCTCAAGACCATCGAGCGCACGGGGCTCAGCAAGGGCCTCTTCGCCGAGATGCGCTTCAACGAGGACGGCTCGGAAAACCCCGATTTCGTGCTCAACAAGCCGGCCTACCGGAGCGCGCAGATTCTCGTCACCGGCGACAATTTCGGCTGCGGCTCCTCGCGCGAGCACGCGCCGTGGGCGCTGCTCGACTTCGGCATCCGCTGCGTGATCTCCACCTCGTTCGCCGACATCTTCTACAACAACTGCTTCAAGAACGGCATCCTGCCGATCACCGTCAGCCAGGAAGACCTAGACAAGCTGATGGACGACGCCAGCCGCGGCGCCAACGCCACGCTCACCGTCGACCTCGAGGCAAAGGAAATCCGCGGTCCCGACGGCGGCGTGGTCACCTTCGACCTCGACGATTTCAAGCGTCACTGTCTGCTCAACGGCCTCGATGACATCGGACTGACCATGGAAAAGGCCGGCTCCATCGACGTCTTCGAAAAGCGCAACACCGAAAGCCGCCCCTGGGCCTGAGCTGACGAATGCAGCCGTTCATTCCCAGGCGCTTCGAGCACATCGTGTTCGGGCTTCTCCTGTCTGGCCTGATGTCGTTTCTGGTCTCGGGCCTGTCCACGGTGATTGCGCGCGGCGTCGACGCCAGCCTGCCGTCCGTCTGGCTCGCGGCATGGCTGCCGTCATGGGCGCTCGCCTTTCCGGCCGTTTTGGTGGTGGCGCCCTTCGTGCGTCGCATCCTGCGCCACATCGTGCGGGAAAGCTGACCGGCGCGATCCCTGTTTCGCGATCGGCCGCGAGCCGGATAAGGTGCCCGCTCGCAACAGCATGGGAGCCGTCATGTCCTTCGCGTTCAAGACCCTTCTTTCCGCATCCCTGATCGCGCTCGCCGCGTCGCCGGTTGCCGCGCAGGACGATGCGCCCGAAACCGTTCCCTTCGCCGGTGGCGAATTCACGATCACGGAGAGCCGACGACTACGAGAAGGTGCTGGCCTTCGACGGCCGCGAGCTTGCGCGTGACTATTTCGTCATGCTCGACAAGATCGCCGATGTTCGCGGCACCCCCGTCGCCTTCTTCAGCGTCGGTCCGGGAGGCAACGCCTGCGCTCCGGCAACCGTGATGGTCTGGAAGCCGCGGGATGCGGAGGTGACCACCGCCAAACTCGATGACGAGTGCAACACACCGGGTGCCGCGGTCTCCGACTACGACGTCTTTTTCGTCCCCTACCTTATGCCGGGCGACACGGCCGATGTGCGTGCGTGGAATCCCGACGACGGCTTCCGGCTGCAGGGCGTCATCACCTACGCGCCGGAACCCGGCACCGATTGGGACGGTCTCGACCTGGCCGCCACCCCGCACCCGCTCGACCTGTTTCGCAACGCGGCCATCTACGCAGCGGCGCAATCGCTGCTAGGCGACGCGCTGAGCGACGTGGCGACGGGCCTCGGCACATCCAGCGCACCGGAGGAAGCGGACGGGCTGCTCAGCGCGCGCGGTTGCGTGCCGCACGCCTGCGGTGTCTCCGACACCTTCATGGTCGTCGACCGCAACGAAAAGACGCTCTATTTCGCCCAGCAGGGCGAGGCGACACGCTTCTGGCCGGCGCGGGACCAGTGGCCGCAGGCCGCCGCTGCCCTCATCCCCTCCGATTTCTGAGCAGCCGATGACACGCCGCCTCATTTCAACCGGCTCCCCCTTCGAGAAGACGGCGGGCTATTCACGCGCCGTGGTTGACGGCGATTGGTGTTTCGTTGCCGGCACCACCGGCTACGACTACGCCTCCATGACCATGCCCGACACCGTCGAGGCGCAGACGCGCAACTGTCTGGCAACCATCGCTACAGCACTTCAGGAAGGCGGCTTCACCCTCGCCGACGTGGTCCGCGCCCGCTACTACGTCACCGACCGCGCCTTCGTGCAGAAGGTGTTTCCGATCCTCGGCGAGCATTTCGGCGACATCCGCCCGGCCGCGACCATGGTCGTCTGCGAGCTCAACGAGCCGGAGATGAAGATCGAGATCGAGGTGACGGCGCTCCGGCGCGACCGCGGATGAACCGAACGGGGAGGAGAGGATGAACCTTCATGCGTTGCTGCAGGCACGCGCGGACGCAAATGCGCCTGTGCGGGTAGGGCTGATAGGAGCCGGAAAGTTCGGCTCGATGTTCCTGTCGCAAGTGCCGAGCACGCCGGGGCTTCAGGTGACGGTTATTGCCGATCTGTCGCCCGAGCGCGCAAAGCAAAGCTGCCGGGCTGTTGGCTGGAGCGAGGAGCGCATCGCTGCGACCAGTTTCGTCGAGGATGGCACCGGGCTGTGCGCTTCCGACGCTGTCGATGTCGTCATCGATTCGACAGGCTCGCCGGGCGCCGGCGTGGTTCACGCGCTTGCCGCGATCGAAAACGGCAAGCACATCGTCATGGTCAATGTCGAGGCGGACGTTCTGGCCGGGCCGGCGCTTGCCGCCCGCGCCCGCAAGGCCGGCACCGTTTATTCGATGGCCTATGGCGACCAGCCCGCTCTTGTGTCCGAGATGGTTGATTGGGGGCGTGCCGCGGGCTTTACGGTTCAAGCCGCCGGGAAGGGCACGAAGTACCTGCCTGCCTACCACCAGGTCACGCCCGACGAGGTGTGGACCCACTACGGTCTCACGCCGGATGCCGCGAAGGCGGCCGGCATGAACAGCCAGATGTTCAACTCCTTTCTCGACGGCACCAAGTCGGCCATCGAAATGGCGGCCATCGCCAACGCCTGCGGTCTCGCCGTTCCGGAAGCCGGGCTTTCGTTTCCGCCCTGCGGCGTCGACGACCTTGCTCATGTGCTACGGCCGCGCGCCGTAGGCGGGCAGCTCGAAGGCGAAGGCATGGTCGAGGTGATCTCGTCGCTCGAGCGCGACGGGCGGCCTGTCTTCCGCGATCTGCGCTGGGGCGTCTATGTGGTGCTGGAAGCGCCGAACGATTATGCCGCCGCATGCTTCAGGCAATACGGCCTGCCTGTCGATTCCACCGGCCGCTATGCGGCCATGTACAAGCCGTTCCACCTCATCGGGCTGGAGCTCGGCATTTCCGTCCTTTCCGCCTCCCTGCGCGGTGAGCCGACCGGCCACAGCCGCTTCTTCCGTGGTGACGCCGTGGCCGTTGCCAAGCGCAACCTTGCCGTGGGTGACATGCTCGATGGTGAAGGCGGCTACACTGTCTGGGGCAGGCTGATGCCGGCGCGAGCCTCTGTGGACACGAAGGCGCTGCCGATAGGCCTTGCCCACGGCGTCCGGATCACACGTCCGGTGAAGACGGGCGAGGTCGTCACGCTGAACGATGTCGAGCCGCTTGCCGACACACCCGCCCTCCAGCTTCGCCGCGAAACCGAGGCGATGGCCTGACATCTGAGCTTGCGCGCCCGCTGCCATGCCGCTAGCAAGACGCCGGCTGAACATTCTTTCGAAAGGTCTTCCCATGGCATCGCGCAAACTCCTCCTCCTTCCCGGCGACGGCATCGGCCCCGAGGCGATGGCGGAGGTCAGGAAACTGATTGCGGTGATGAACGCCGACATGAATGCCGGCTTCGAGACCGAGGAAGGCCTGGTCGGCGGCTGCGCCTATGACACGCACGGCGCCTCGATCTCCGATGCCGACATGGACAAGGCGATGGCGGCCGATGCCGTGCTGTTCGGCGCGGTCGGTGGGCCGAAATGGGATGGCGTTCCCTACGAGGTGCGCCCCGAGGCTGGCCTGCTGCGCCTTCGCAAGGAGATGGAGCTCTTCGCCAATCTGCGCCCGGCGATCTGCTACCCCGCCCTTGCCTCCTCCTCGTCGCTCAAGCCCGACGTGGTCGAGGGGCTGGACATCCTCATCCTGCGTGAGCTGACCGGCGGCGTCTATTTCGGCGAGCCCAAGGAGATCATCGACCTCGGCAATGGCCAGAAGCGCGGTATCGATACGCAGGTCTACGACACGTTCGAGATCGAGCGCATCTCGGGCGTCGCCTTCGAGCTGGCGCGCACCCGCCGCAACAAGGTCTGCTCGATGGAAAAGCGCAACGTCATGAAGTCTGGCGTGTTGTGGAACGAGGTCGTCACGGCCACCCACAAGGCGAAATATTCCGACGTCGAGCTCACCCACATGCTGGCGGACGCCGGCGGCATGCAGCTCGTGCGCTGGCCCAAGCAGTTCGACGTGATCGTCACCGACAATCTGTTCGGCGACATGCTGTCGGATGTCGCCGCCATGCTCACCGGCTCGCTGGGCATGCTGCCGTCGGCCTCGCTCGGCGCACCGGATGCCAAGACCGGTTCGCGCAAGGCGCTCTACGAGCCCGTGCACGGCTCCGCGCCCGACATCGCCGGCCAGGGCATCGCCAACCCGATCGCCATGATCGCGTCGTTCGCCATGTGCCTGCGCTATTCCTTCAACATGGTCGCAGAGGCCGACCGCCTCGAAGCCGCCATCTCGGCCGTGCTCGACGACGGCCTGCGCACGAAGGACATCATGTCCGAAGGCATGACCGAAGTCGGCACCGTCGCCATGGGCGACGCGATCGTGGAGAAGTTCCGGGCGGCCTGATCCGGCAGTGGAAAATGGTCCTCCATGCCGGCGCCACGGCTTATGGCGTCGGCACGCAGGCAGAGACGGCTAACAGCACCGCCAACAACACGCAGCCGGCAAGTCCGGCGATGAAGATCGCCTTCCGCATCGGTGTACGCAGGACGATCTCGCCCTGACGTGCGTTACGGCCCGAAAACTCCTTCTGCCGCTTGAGCTCTGACATTGGTCGGCTCCTTTATGCTGATAACCGGCATGCCGCGCCGAAAGTTCCGCGGCCCTGGCGCTCAGATGAAGCCGATGAAGCGGCCTGCGACCAGCACCGAAACCCACAGAACGATCGAAAGCGCCGCCGAAAGCCGCGCGGCCGTGGAATATGCGTCGGCGTCGGACTCTGAGCCGGCGAACCGCTGGAAGGCCCAGAAGTTCACGCCCGCCAGCACCAGAAGTGCCATCTTTGCGATAAAGGCGGGGTTCGTCGCATATTCCTGCGCCCGGATCGAGAACAGCGCCAACCCCGTAACCACCGCCACCGGAAAGATCAGCGCCACGGCCTCGCGCAGCAGATGCAGCAGCGGCTCCCGTGCGACGGAGCGCACGACGCCGAGTATGCGCAAATCCATCAGCAGCACGGCTCCCACCAGCGTGCCGATGGCGAGGATATGCAGGGCGTTGACCAGCGGATAGGCGTAATAGGAGCCCTTCAGCGCATTGACGGCCCGCAGCCGCTCCACGCTGGCCAGTATATCGAACAGCGTCTCGGTCAGTTTGTCGGCACCCGGTTCGGATAGATGTCATAGGTCATGTCGTGGACGATGATGCGCACGGCCTTCATCCGCGGTTCGGTCTCGTCGCGCGAGCGGTTGCCGATCGCCTTCACCTCGTCGCCCACCGCAGCCGATTCCTCCGTGAAGCCGGAGCGTTCGGTCTGTCGCGGCGGCGCCAGTTCGACCCGCCATGTCTCGCCCTCGACGTCGACGTCCATCGTGGCGTGCGGGTTGCCGAGATAGATCGCGGCAACCACCCCCTCCAGTTCGAAGAAGCCGTCGTCGGTCCACGACCAGCCGTGATGGGCGAGTGCGGCGGAAGCAGGCAGCAGAAGCGCCAGGGCAAGGCAGGTGCGGCGGATGGATGTCTGGATGGACATAAGAGACCTCATGAATGGCGCGCAATCATGATGAAGACCCTATGGCGCTAGGCCGCCGGGTCAAATCACGTGCGCCTGATCGCCCGCAATCGCCGTCATTGACTCTTGACCGGAAGCGCGTAAAAGGCGGGCGCGAACCGGGACAAACGCGATGCGCGGCCTTTTGACGGCATATCTTGCATTCTTCTCCCATGGCGGGCTTCTTTCCGCTGCGGGCAGCGATGCCGCACGCGCGCGTTTCACCAAAACCATGGCCAAATCGACGACCGCCAAAACGGTCTGACGTCTCTCGGCCTGCTCGCCCTCTCTCCCCGGGTCCGGCCCGAGGGGCGATCCCGCAGCCGGCGGGTTCTTTCCAAAACCAGCGGAGAGCTTGAGCACGATCCTGCGGATGAAATCCGCTTCTCTTGCAGGACCATGCACTGAACAGGAGCAACGGGAATGGGTTTCAAGATTGCAGTCGCCGGCGCCACGGGCAATGTCGGGCGCGAAATGCTCAACATCCTGGAGGAGCGCGGCTTCCCGGCCGACGAGGTCGTGGCGCTGGCCTCGCGCCGCTCGGTCGGCACCGAGGTCTCCTATGGCGACCGCACGCTGAAGGTGAAGGACCTCTCCACCTACGATTTCTCCGACACGGACATCTGCCTGATGTCGGCCGGCGGCAATGTTTCGAAGGAGTGGTCGCCGAAGATCGGTCGCCAGGGCTGCGTCGTCATCGATAACTCCTCCGCCTGGCGCTACGACGCCGAGGTGCCGCTGATCGTGCCGGAAGTGAACCCGGATGCGATCGAGGGCTTTTCGAAGAAGAACATCATCGCCAACCCGAACTGCTCGACCGCTCAGCTCGTCGTCGCGCTGAAGCCGCTGCACGATCACGCGAAGATACGCCGCGTCGTGGTCGCCACCTATCAGTCGGTTTCCGGCGCCGGCAAGCAAGGCATGGACGAACTCTTCACCCAGACACGCGCCGTCTTCGTCGCCGACCCGGTCGAGGCCAAGAAGTTCACCAAGCGCATCGCCTTCAACGTCATTCCCCACATCGACGTCTTCATGGAAGACGGCCAGACCAAGGAAGAGTGGAAGGTCACCGCCGAGACCAAGAAGATGCTCGACCCCAAGATCAAGGTCACCTGCACCGCCGTGCGCGTGCCGGTCTTCATCGGCCATTCCGAAGCCGTCAACATCGAGTTCGAGAACCCGATCACGGCGGACGAGGCGCGCGACATTCTCCGGGACGCTCCGGGCTGCCTGGTCATCGACAAGCGCGAGGACGGCGGCTACATCACCCCGCTCGAATCGGCCGGCGAGGATGCGACCTACATCTCCCGCATCCGCGAGGACCAGACCGTCGAGAACGGCCTCAACATGTGGGTCGTCTCCGACAATCTGCGCAAGGGTGCTGCGCTCAACACCGTGCAGATCGCCGAGCTGCTGGTCGCGCGCGGGCTGATCCAGCCGAAGAAGCAGGCCGCCTGAGGCCTGCCTTTCGAACATAAAGCCCGCCCCGCATGGCTGCGGAGCGGCGGAAGGAACATTCACAGGGTTTCGAGAAAGAGGCCGTAGCGGCCTATTTCTCTTTCTTGACCGTCGTCGCATCCGCCGGGGTCGACATCGATCCCGAAGAGATGCTGGCAACCGTCAGCTTGGTGTCCGTCGAAGCGGTTGTATCGCGCTTCATCGGGCAGGCGGCCGCAACCGAAACGGAAAGTCCGAGAGCGGCTGCAAGTGCCAAGACTGTCTTCATGGTGCGTATCCTCTGCTTCGATACGCCCGCAGGCTACCAAGGCGACCCGGTCCCCGCCAAATCACGATTGTCGTGATCGTGCCCGCTCAGTCCAGCAGCCAGCGGAAGGCGCGCCGCAGTTCAGCCGCGCCGTTCTTTTCATACCACCGGCCATGCGCGAGGATCACGCGTTCGGGCTCCCACGAAATCATCGTTTGCACCGCTGCCTTCAGTTCCGCCTTCTGCTGGCGAAACGTCAGGCGCATGTCGCGCGGCATCTGCCCGTCGGGATCCTGAACCCCGCCCAGCTTCGTCAACCAGCGCATCCAGAACCAACCCAGCTTCGCCGGCTCGAAGTTCTCGATAAGGTCGGTCAGCACCAGCGTCCGGCTGCGCCGGTCGAAGAACTCGACCTCGGTCATGAAGCTGCCGGAAATCGGCAGCGTATCGAGCGCCGCATCCCAGCCATAGCCGGAGCTGCGATCGAGCGTCTGGTAAGCAAAATCGATCCGATCACCGGCCTGCTCCGGTATGCGCGGCGCAAGATGGACTTCCGCCTCCGGAAAGACGCGGTGCCAGTCGGCAATCCACCAGTAATGGATGCGGTTCGGCCCGACGATCCACCGGGGCCTGCCGAGATTCCGCACCGCATCGGCAAGCTCCGGCGTCAGTTCGGTCGGCGAATGCAGGAACAGGTCGCCGTCGACCCGGATCACCGTCATCCGCGTCGGAAACGGCATCTTCGGCCACGGCATGCCAAAACGGATGACCGGCCCGTCGACGATCCAGACCTCGTCACACACCCGCTTCAGCGTGTTGATCGGCTCGTAGGTTTTTCCGTGTGCGCCGGCCACCGGCTCACTGCACCGCGCTGACCGTGTAGCCAGCCTCGCGCAACAGCGCGACGAGGCCCTCGTCGCCGGGCAGGTGCAATGCGCCGACTGCGATGAATGCGCCGCCGGCATCGATGAAGGGTGCGGCACGCGCGGCCATCGTGTCGTTGCGGGCGGTGATCATGGCTTCCTCGAATGCCGCGAACCCGGCGGCGGACTGTTCGTCCGAAGGCAGCACCGCCCGGAAAAAACGGCCAGAACATGCCGGTCTCTCCGTCGAGATAGAGCACGATCATCGTTTCGATGACGTCGTCGATCCGCTCGCCCAGCGCCAGCGTATCCACCAGCCCGCGCATGTGGAACTCCATCGGCAGCGATGCCATCGCGCCGAGCTGGTCGACGATCGTCTCGAGGCCCGCGAGCGCCTTGCCGTCCGCCTGCGCGCGCTCGGCGAGCTCGACATCGAGCACTTTCGCGCCGGATGCCTTGCGCGCCAGCTCGCATGCCGGCAGCGCAACCATCGAGGCAATCATCCAGGGCTTCATCTTCTGCACGCTGGCCGGCGGTATGCCCCGCTGATTCAGCGCCGCTTCCGCAGTTGCCCGGTCCTCCTCCGACAGCAGCGAAAACAGCGTCGTGTCGTCGGTGAACATCATCAGTTCGGGTTGAGCGACCATGGCCGCCATCATCTTCGACTGATCGAGAATTTCGGTGGTTTCGATCACCACGGTCCTGGAGGCCTCGAGCGCAGCCTCCGCATCGTCGCTCAACCGGACCACCCGCGGGTCCGACATGTGCATGGTGCCGAACAGATAGGAGGGTTCGGCGCCGGCCTTCTCGATCCGCCACAGCAGCGCGTCGCCATTCGCCACGCTTGCGGCTTCCGCCCGGATCCGCTCCAGCTTTGCCGGATCGTCTTGTTCCATCGCCGCGAGCAGGTCGCCACCGGTGCACGCCGTCGCATCGTCCTGCGCCCGCGCCTGCGTTGCGGCAAACAGCAGCGTCGCGATGAACGCGATGAGGAAAAGTAGATTGAACGCCGCGATCAGCCTCAACGAAAGATCGGCGGCGCGCTCGGTTATGGCAGTGGCGGGCTTCATGGCCGGAATCTCGCAGACAAGTGCGGCCAAACCGTTAAGCCAATCGGAAAAATTGCTGCCGTGCGTCCTTCGAGGCTCGCTTTGCTCGCACCTCAGGATGAGGGACGTTGTATATCACTTGCGCAAGCAGGTGGGCTCGAGGGTTGTTCTCCTGAAGTACATCGAGCCCGCGGCGTTGCCGGTTCGATCAACCCACGCTCCTCAGGATGAGGAACGTTGTGTATCACTTGCGCAAGCCGGTGGGCTCGAGGGTTATTCTCCTGAAGTACATCGAGCCTGCGGCGTTGCCGGTTCGATCAACCCACGCTCCTCATCCTGAGGTGCGAGCGCAGCGAGCCTCGAAGGACGCACCACAAAAATGGCGCAACATCTTCTACGCCCTGGGATGGGCCGAATCGTAGATGTCGAGCAGTCGCCCCGTGTCGACCCCGGTATAGATCTGCGTCGTCGACAGACTGGCGTGGCCGAGCAGCTCCTGGATGGTGCGCAGATCGCCGCCGCGTGCAAGCAGATGCGTCGCAAACGAATGGCGCAGTGCGTGTGGCGTCGCCGTGTCCGGCAGGTTCAGCGCAGAGCGCAGCTTCTGCATCTCGCGCTGGATGATCGCCGGCTGCAGCGCGCCGCCGCGTGCGCCGCGAAACAGCGGCCCGTCCGCCCCGAGATGATAGGGGCATAGACGTCGGTATTCGGCAACGGCCCTGTGCGCCACCGGCAGCACCGGCACGAGCCGCGTCTTGCCGCCCTTGCCGGTGACGCGCAGCACCGTCTCCGCGCTGTCGGCAAGGGCTGCGCCCGGCAGTCCGAGCGCTTCGGAGATGCGCAGTCCACAACCATAGAGCAGGGTCAGCACCGCCGCGTTGCGCGCGGCGATCCACGGCTCCTCCGCCAGTTGCTCGCCGGCTGAAACCACTCGCTTGGCGTCGACCGCCGTCAGCGGCTTGGGCAAAGATTTCGGTTGCTTCGGCGCCCGCATGGCGGCCGCGCCGGCGGCATTCGCCAGCCCGCGCCTTTCGAGGAAACGCAGGAAGGAGCGGATGCCCGCCAGCCCCCGGCCCAGTGAGCGCGCCCCCGCGCCACCGTTGCGGCGATGCGCCAGGAAAGCGCGCAGGTCGAAGGGTTTCAGCTCGGCGATGTCGGCAATCCCGGGCGCGCCGCCGCAATGCCCGGTCAGGAATTGCAGAAGCTGGCGCGTATCGCGCTCATAGGCATCGACCGTCAGCGCCGAAAGCCGCCGCTCAGCGGCAAGCGAGGCAAGCCAGTCCTGCCGCGCCTTCTGCAGGTCGGGACGCGCGGATACGAGGAATTCTTCCATGCAGGCCATTCTGCCGCATCGTGGTTAGCGCGGGGTGAATCCCGGCCGCTGATTTCGTATGGGCGGAACGTGTTAAGCGGCGCCGTTCCTCGCCCCCTTTAAGGCAGGGCAATCGCATATGGGCGTTCGCCCCCTCTCCGTCCGCTTCGCGGCCACCTCTCCCCCACGTGGTGGGAGCGAGGAAATGCCGGCCGCAATGCTGGGCCCCGTTCCTCGCCCCCGCTTACGGGGGAGAGGTGTCGAGGCGGAGCCGAGACGGAGAGGGGGATTGGCGCAGGCGTCACAGGCGGCCCGCAATCCAGCCGAAAAAATCTTCACGCCCGGCTTATCCACCCCCTCTCAACCTCGCCCGACAATCGCCCCGACCGAACCGGAGAAGGCGGCGATGGACTGGAGCGCAGCGATCGAGACAAATCGGGAGGCGCTGAGGCGCATCCTGGCGACGCTCGTGGCAATGGCCGGGCTGGGAAACGGACAGTCGGCAATCGGTATTCGGCAGTCGGGATCGGCACAGGCCACCGATGACCGGACCGATTGCCCATTGCCGACTGCCGACCGCCACCCCACCCTGCCCCGCCATCTCCATCGCGCGGTGCTGCGGCTGCTGCGCCCCGCCGAGGCGGCGGCGCGGCGGCTCGTCATCGTGATGGCGCGCGACCTGCCTCATCCCAAGATGCGAACGCAAGACCCAAGCCTCGAAGGTCGCACGCACGCTCCAAGCCCCGCTTCGCCAACGGCGCGCAAAGCCGCGCGGCGCGCGACCCTGCCGCTGTTCGATCCGCTGCCGCGCTGGCGTGGCCCGAGGCGGCCGGTTTCCGCCGGCGTGCCGCGCATCTCGTTTCCGGGCGACGGCGCGTCGGTGCCGCTTTTCCCACGCCAGCCGCCGATGCCCGACGATCCCATCGACGCCACCCGCCTTGCCCTGCGCCTGCGGGCCGTGGCCGCGGCACTCGACGACCTGCCCGCCCATGCAGGCCGCTTCGCCCGCTGGCGGGCGCGGCGCGATGCGGCCCGGCAGGATAATGTCCAGCGCGAGTCGCCTGCCCGGCGCGGCATCACCCGCCGCGTATGGCCGCTGCGTCCCGGCCGTCCGCCGGGGTGGTGTCGGGAAGGGCGGCACGCCCACCCGGTCCATGACGTGCTCAACATCGTACACGACCTAGCTTTCTGGACGATGGAGCCCACCGATACATCATGACGCGAAACCACTGCGGACCGTTCAGATCGAAAGGGCATCCTCGCGGCACGAACATCGTTCGCGATCGGATCGATGCGTACCCGAACGCCCCCTCGACCGCCTGCGGCGGTCCGCGGCCTTGGTTCCTCCTCCATTTTATGGGGGCGGGGGACCATGCGAAGCATGGTGGAGGGGGTATTGTGGGTGGCTCGGTCGGCCGGCATGACGGTAGCGAGGCACGTCCTCCCCGCCTCCCGGATTGAATTGCACCGGCGGCACCGTTAGAGACGGGCGATGACAAAGGATGACAAAACCGTCCAGATGGCGGTGATCGGCGCGCCGCATGGCGTGAAGGGCGAGGTGCGGGTCAAGACCTTCACCGGTGACCCGTTGGCGCTTGGCGATTACGGCCCACTGCGCTCGGCGGATGGACGGACCTTCACCGTGGCGGCGATCCGTCCGGCGAAGACAGTCGTCGTCGTCCGCTTCAGGGAGATCGCAAGCCGCGAGGCCGCGGAAGCCGTGACCGGCACCGAACTCTTCATCGACCGCTCGGCGCTGCCCGACGATCTCGATGACGATGAATTCTATCACGCCGATCTGATCGGCCTTGTCGTGCGCGACGAGACAGGCTCGTCGATCGGCAAGGTCGCCGCGATCCAGAATTTCGGTGGCGGCGACATCGTCGAGGTCGCCCTTGCCGGTCGCCGAACCGTGATGATCCCCTTCACGCTCGCCGCGATCCCCGAAATCTCTGTACGCAACGGCTTCATCCGCATCGACAGCGCCGGCGCGGGGCTGGTCGAGGAGGATGACGGCGAATGAGCTTTTCGGCCACCGTGCTGACGCTCTATCCGGAGATGTTTCCCGGCGCGCTGGGCCATTCGCTGGCGGGGCGCGCGCTAGAGCGCGGCGACTGGTCGCTGGCAGCGCTCCAGATCCGCGACTTCGCCACCGACCGTCACCGCACCGTGGACGATACGCCGGCGGGCGGCGGCGCCGGCATGGTGTTGCGGGCCGACATTCTGGCGAAAGCCATCGATCATGCCGCGCCCGATGGCGACCCCCGCCCCAAACTGCTGATGAGCCCGCGCGGAAAACCGCTGACCCAGGCGCGCGTCCGCGAGCTGGCGGGCGGCCCCGGCGCGGTGATCGTCTGCGGTCGCTTCGAGGGTGTGGACCAGCGTGTGATCGACGCGCGGGGCCTGGAGGAAGTCTCCATCGGCGACTACATCTTGTCGGGCGGCGAGCCGGCCGCCCTGGTGCTGCTCGATGCGGTGGTGCGCCTGCTACCCGGTGTCATGGGCAACGACGCCTCCGGCGCCGAGGAAAGCTTCGAGAGCGGGCTGCTGGAGCACCCGCATTATACCCGGCCGCAGGACTTCGAAGGCCGCCCAATTCCCGACATTCTGACCTCCGGCAACCACGGTCGGATCGCCGAATGGCGTCGCGGGGAAGCCGAGCGACTGACAGCCGAGCGGCGGCCGGATCTTTTCGTTGCCCACCAAACGGAAAAGGGGTCGAAGAAGTGACCCTGTTCCTCCGCCTCGAACATGCCGCGCTGGCGCTTGCGGCGCTCGTCGCCTTCCATCTTACGGGCGGGAACTGGTGGCTGTTCGCCGCGCTGATCCTGGTTCCGGATCTCTCGATGTCCGGCTATCTCGGCGGACCCCGTCTCGGTGCGTGGTGCTACAATGCCGTGCACACCTGGCTGGCCCCGGCAATGCTCTGGCTGATCTCGCTGGCCTTGGGCGCGCCGCTCCTCGCACAGCTTGCCATCATCCTCACCGCCCACATCGCGATCGACCGGGCGCTTGGCTACGGCCTGAAGCGCGAAAGCGGCTTCCAGGACACGCATCTTGGCCGGATCGGGCGGCCGAAGGAGGACCACCCTGCCAGTTGATTCAGCCTTGGATGTGGTGTATGTGCGCCCACGATACGGCCGATGGCCGGGAATTTAACCAGAACACGTGAATTCGCTCCTGTTCCCTTCTCGATGGAGGGGCACTTTCCAAGGCGGTATCGACTGCCGGTGAGACGAGCGCTCTGACGGTTCACAAGAACTAAGGAATCATTCCAATGGACATCATCCGTCAGCTCGAGGCCGAGCAGGCCGCCAAGATCGAGGAAAAGCGCAAGCTCCCCGAATTCCAGCCCGGCGATACCGTTCGCGTGCAGGTGCGCGTCACCGAAGGTACGCGTACCCGCGTGCAGGCCTATGAAGGCGTCTGCATCGCCCGTTCCGGCTCCGGCTTCCAGGAAAGCTTCACCGTCCGCAAGATCTCCTACGGCGAAGGCGTGGAGCGCGTGTTCCCGGTCTACTCGCCGCTGGTCGAGGCTGTCGAAGTCGTGCGTCGCGGTAAGGTCCGCCGCGCCAAGCTCTACTACCTGCGCGATCGCCGCGGCAAGTCTGCCCGCATCGTCGAGAACACCGGCGTGCGCGCCCGCAAGCTGAACGATGCCGAGCGCGAAGCCCTTGCTGCCGAGAAGGCACGCATCGAGGCCGAGAAGGTGGCCGCGGCACAGGCGCTCGCCGCCGAGAAGGCCGCTGCCGATGCCGCTGAAAAGGCTGCCGCAGAGGCTGCCGAGAAGGAAAACAGCGCAGCCGAGTAATTCCGGACCCACTGTTTCTGCATATCGACGATGGCGGCCAATGGCCGCCATTTTCGTTTCCACTGGGTTCGTATTTGTAGGAGAATGGTTTTCCCAAGGTGGGTTAGCGCAGGGAATTTCGTTTCTACCCGGCGTTCGTAGCGAGGCGTATATCGAAACGAATTCTGGCCGCCACTACCGGATTTGGCAGCCGTTCATCTTTCAAGGCAAATCGCGATGTCCCGTTCATCCTCTCCCGCTTCGGCCGCACCCCGGCCGTTCTATTCCTCGTTCGGCTTCCAGGTTCTGGCCGCCATGGTGCTCGGCCTCGCGCTCGGCTTCGTCGCGCGCTCCATGGGGCCGGACGCCGCCGGCGATCCCAACTGGCTCACCACCACGCTTTCGACCGTCGGTTCGATCTTCGTCCAGCTCTTGCGGGCCCTCGTTCCACCGCTGATTTTCACGGCGATCGTGGCGTCGATCGGCAACCTGCGGCAGCTCTCCAACGCCGCCGCGCTGGTCTGGCAGACGCTGCTCTGGTTCGCGATCACCGCATTGATTGCGGTGCTGATCGGCATCGCGCTGGGCCTGTTCATCCAGCCGGGCCTCAATACCCAGGTTCTGGCTGAGGCCGCCAAGGAGCCTTCCACCACCGGCTCGTGGCTCGACTTCCTCAAGGGGCTGGTGCCGGCCAACATCTTTGGCCTGCAGGCCTCGACACGGCTCACCGATGGCGGCGCCACCACCGCATTGGGTTTCAACGTTCTGCAGATTCTCGTGATTTCGATCGCGGTCGGTGCCGCAGCCCTGCGCGTGGGTGAGGCCGCCGAGCCGTTCCTCGAGTTCAACCGCTCGCTGCTGGCGATCGTGCGCAAGGTGCTGTGGTGGGTCATCCGCCTGACGCCCATCGGCACGATCGGCCTGCTCGGCAACGCAGTCGCGCAATATGGCTGGCAGACGCTGGCACAGCTCGGCTGGTATTCGGTGGCGATCTATATCGGGCTGGCGCTCGTCGTCTTCGGCGTCTATCCGATCCTGCTGGCGCTGCACGGCCTCAACCCAGTGCGCTTCTTCGCCGGCGCGTGGCCGGCGATACAGCTCGGCTTCGTCTCCCGCTCCTCGGTCGGGACCATGCCGGTCACGGAAACGGTCACCGAAAAGGCGCTCGGCGTACCGCGCGAATATGCGGCCTTCGCCGTGCCGCTCGGCGCGACCACCAAGATGGACGGCTGCGCGGCGATCTATCCGGCGATCTCGGCGATATTCGTCGCGCAATTCTACCAGCTTCCGCTCGGCATCGAGGATTACATCCTGATCGTCTTCGTCTCGGTTATCGGCTCCGCTGCCACCGCGGGCCTTACCGGCGCGACCGTGATGCTGACGCTCACACTCTCGACGCTGGGCCTGCCGCTTGCCGGCGTCGGCCTGCTGCTCGCCATCGACCCGATCCTGGACATGGGCCGCACGGCGGTGAACGTCGCCGGACAGGCACTGGTGCCGACCATCGTTGCCAAGCGGCAGGGCATTCTCGACCAGGACCGCTACGACAGCGCCGGCGACATCGACGTGCTCGATGTCGGCGTCCAGCCAAGCCACGCCTGACGCTCGCACCGGACCCTCTCCAGCAAACGGCGTGGCGGGATCGAGTCCCGCCGCGCTTGGCAATGAGGCCCGGGGGAGTCTAGGTTTGCGGCGAAATCAGCTCAGGAGACCAACATGATCCGTCGCTTTGCCCCTTTCGCGGCCGTTGTCGCCGCGCTTTTCATCGCTTCGACCGCGCAGGCGCAGGATCTGCCGGACCTCGGCGGACGCACCGTCGTCATCGTCACTGAAAACGCCTATCCGCCGCTGCAGTTCGTTGACCCCAAGACGGGCGATGCCATCGGCTGGGAATACGATGCGCTGAAGGAGATGTCGCAGCGGCTCAATTTCGTCGTCGAATACCAGAACACGAGCTGGGATGCGATGATCCAGTCGGTCTCCGACGGCCAGTACGACATGGGCATGACCGGCATCACCATCCGCGACGACCGCAAGGAGAAGGTCGACTTCTCCGATCCCTACATGCATTCCGAAATGCGCATGCTGGTGCGCGCCGACGAGGAGCGCTTCGCCGACGAGAAGGCGTTTGGAGAAGACGAGGACCTTCTGATTGCGGCCCAGCCCGGCACGACGCCCTTCTATGTGGCCGTGTATGACATCCTCGACGGCAACGAGTCCAACCCGCGCATCAAGCTGTTCGAGACATTTGGGGCCACCGTCCAGGCGCTGCGCGCCGGTGACGTCGACCTCGTCATGACCGACGGCGTCGCCGCGCAAGGGTATGTCGACGCCTCGGACGGCGCGCTGAAGATCATCGGCGGCCCGCTCGGCTCGGAGGATTTCGGCTTCATCTTCCCGAAGGGCTCCGATCTGGTCGCGCCGGTCAACGCCGCCATCGCCGCGATGGAGGCGGACGGCACGCTCGAGACGCTGAACAGAAAGTGGTTCCTCGAATACAAGATGGGCGAGTGAGCGCAGCGCATCCGCCCGCGAGCCGGAAGGAGTTTCCCTACTGGCTCGCCGCCGCGATTGCGATCGCTCTTGCCATCGCAATCTTCGTCGCGGCGAACGACCTTTATTCGCAGGTCTTCACCATCGTCGCGCGCGGGCTCGGCATCACCATCTTCGTCACCGTCGTCGGTTTCGCGCTCGCTTCCGCGCTGGGACTCGGCATCGCGCTGATGGCGTTGTCGGATTCGCGCGTGCTGCGGCAGACGGCGCGCTTCTATGTCGAGATCATCCGCGGCGTGCCCATCCTGGTGCTGCTGTTCTGGATAGCCTTTGCCGGAGTACCCGGGTTCGTCGCAGCATGGAACTGGGCGACGGCACCGCTGGCGCAGGCCGGCATCATCGAGCCGCTGCTGGTGCGCGACATCTCGCTCCTGTGGCGTGCCGTCGTCGCGCTGACGATCGGCTATTCGGCTTTCATCTCCGAGGTGTTCCGCGCCGGCATCCAGTCGGTCGAAACGGGTCAGGTCGAGGCCGCGAAGGCATTGGGCCTGTCGCGCTTCCAGCGCTTCCGGTTGATCGTCATGCCGCAGGCACTACGTACGATCCTGCCGCCTCTGGGCAACGACTTCGTCGCCATGGTCAAGGATTCTTCGTTGGTCTCCGTCCTCGGCGTCGCCGACATCACGCAGATGGGCAAGGTATATGCGGCCGGTTCGTTCAGCTTCTTCGAAACCTACTCCATCGTGGCCTATATCTATTTGTTGCTGACCGTCACCCTGTCGCTGGCCTTGCGCGCACTTGAACGCAAACTGAGAAAGGGAACACACGAATGAACCACGAGGAACAGGCGCTCGATCGCGTCTACGCCGCCAGGTCGCCCCAGGAGCTCGAGCGAGCCTATGCCGATTGGGCCGCCGACTACGACCGCGACACGATCGCGCTCGGATACAGCCTGCCCTTCGTGATTTCCGGCTGGGTAGGCCGCCATGTGGGGTTAGGCGCTGGTCCGATGCTCGATGCCGGTTGCGGGACGGGCCTGTCGGGGCCGTTCCTGAAGGCACTGGGTTACGACGATCTTGTCGGCCTCGACTATTCGCGCCAGATGCTCGATCTGGCCGGGCAGCGCAACGCCTACCGCGAACTCAGGCAGGCCGAACTGGGCACCACGCTGCCATGGCCCGACGATCATTTCGCCGCCTTCCTGTCGAGTGGTGTGTTCACGGCCGGTCATGCGCCTGCATCGAGTTTCGACGAGCTGGTTCGCATCACGCGTCCGGGCGGCCATGCAATCTTCACCGTGCGCGACATGTTGATCGAGGATGGCGGATTCCGCGAGAAATTCCGGCAGCTCGAAGACGCAAAGCGCTGGCGCGCGGTCGACGAGAGCGAGCCCTTCCGCGCCTTCGTGCTGGCCGAGCCCGAGGTGCAGGTAAAGGCGTTCGTGTTTGAAATCGGTTAGCCGGAACCCGTTCAATCGATCCGCGTTGAAGCAGACGGCGCAGAGGGGCGCCGTTTCGAGGGCATTCCATGCAGGACATTTTCGACGACATCGGCCACGCCACCTGGCTGCCGTTTTCGGTCATCGCAGCGCGGCTGGCGCTGGCGGCTGTACTGGGCGCGGTCATCGGTTTCGAGCGCGAGTGGCGCAACCATCCCGCCGGTTTGCGAACCCATATACTGGTGTCGCTGGCGGCGGCCTGCTTCACCATCATCGGCATCGAGATCGTCCACAGCGCCCAGTTCGAGCAGGAGGGCTCGCGGCTCGACCCGCTGCGCCTGATCGAGGCGGTGACGGCCGGTGTCGCCTTCCTTGCCGCCGGGACCATCATCTTCGCCCGTGGCCGCATCAAGGGTCTCACCACCGGCGCGGGCCTCTGGCTCGCCGGCGCCATCGGACTTGCCGCAGGCCTCGGCTTCTGGCAGATCGCAGGCTTCGCCACGCTGCTGGCAATCGTCATACTGGGCCTGATGCACCCGCTGGAAAAGGCGGTACTGCCCGTCGACAGGCAGAAGGATCGGGCCGAGGGAGAGTAGCAACGGCCCGCCGCCGGCCGATTGCCGAGCCGCCCAAACGCTGGTATGAGCTTGGCCATGGAAGAACTCTTCGGACATCCGGCCTACAAGGGCTTCGTGCTGCAGGACGTGAAGCGTCTGCCGGCGCGGTTCTTCGTCCGCATCACCGGCGCGACGCTCGCCCGCCTCGGCTGAGCATACGTTCCGAGTTCGGCCCCACAAGGGCCGCCCCAACTTCCATGGCTCCATATCGACGGATTGACGCAAAATGACCGCACCGCGCACCCTCTACGACAAGATTTTCGACGAGCACGTTGTCGACCGCCAGGATGACGGCACCTGCCTGCTCTACATCGACCGCCATCTGGTCCACGAAGTCACCAGCCCGCAGGCCTTCGAGGGTCTGCGCATGGCCGGCCGCAAGGTTCGCCAGCCGGAAAAGACGCTCGCCGTGGTCGACCATAACGTGCCGACCTCGCCCGATCGCAAGAACGGCATCAAGAACGAGGAAAGCCGCATTCAGGTCGAGGCTCTGGCCAGGAACGCCGCCGATTTCGGCGTGGAGTACTATGACGCTGCCGACATCAGGCAGGGCATCGTCCACATTATCGGGCCGGAGCAGGGTTTCACCCTGCCGGGCATGACCATCGTCTGCGGTGACAGCCATACCTCGACCCACGGCGCGTTCGGCGCGCTGGCACACGGCATCGGCACTTCGGAGGTCGAGCATGTGCTCGCCACGCAGACGCTGATCCAGAAGAAGGCAAAAAACATGCTGGTCCGCGTCGACGGCCAGTTGCCCGAAGGCGTCACCGCCAAGGACATCATCCTTGCCATCATCGGCGAGATCGGCACGGCCGGTGGCACCGGCTACGTGATCGAATATGCAGGCGAGGCCATCCGCGCGCTGTCGATGGAAGGCCGCATGACGATCTGCAACATGTCGATCGAGGGTGGCGCGCGCGCCGGCCTGATCGCGCCGGACGAAACGACCTTCGCCTACGTCAAGGACAAGCCCCGTGCGCCCAAGGGCAAGGCGTGGGACATGGCACTCGACTACTGGAAGACGCTGAAGACGGATGAAGGCGCGCATTTCGACAAGGTGGTCGTGCTGGACGCTGCCAACCTGCCGCCGATCGTCACCTGGGGTTCCTCGCCAGAGGACGTTGTTGCCGTCACCGGCGAGGTGCCGGACCCGGCCGCGATCGCAGACGAGACCAAGCGCACCTCGAAGCAGCGCGCGCTCGATTATATGGGCCTGAAGCCGGGAACGAAGATGACCGACATCACGCTCGACCGCGTCTTCATCGGCTCGTGCACCAACGGCCGCATCGAGGATCTGCGCGCCGTCGCGAAGGTTGTCGAAGGCAAGAAGGTGGCGTCGACCGTGGACGCCATGATCGTGCCGGGGTCCGGCCTCGTGAAGGCGCAGGCGGAGGCCGAGGGGCTGCACAGGATTTTCATCGAGGCAGGCTTCGACTGGCGCGAGCCCGGCTGCTCGATGTGCCTTGCGATGAACGACGATCGCCTGAAGCCGCACGAACGCTGCGCCTCGACATCGAACCGCAACTTCGAAGGCCGGCAGGGCTTCAAGGGCCGTACGCATCTCGTGTCTCCGGCCATGGCGGCCGCGGCCGCGATCGCCGGCCACTTCGTCGACATCCGCGAATGGAACTGACCGCCGCTTAACGGCTTGTTGGTTCTTCGGCGCTAGCATCCTGCCCCAACGGCAACCGGGGCGGGATGTTTGGACGCGAACGTCATCATTGCATTGACGAATCCCGCAATGTCGCTGGTCTTCGCCACGACGTTCTTCCTGCTGTGGCGAAGCCGCCGTCAGGCCTACATCGCCCTGCTGAGTGCCTCCTTTCTGGCGATCGGCGGAGGCTTTCTCCTCCACTATTTTGCATTCTACAGCGTATCGCTCTCCAAGCTGGTGGCGAACCTCATGTTTCTGGCCGGCGGGGTCGGCTTTGCCATTGGTGGCCTCGCACGATTTGACCGCCAGCCTCCCGTTTTATCGACTGCGGTTTTCGCCATAGCGGGTTTTGCCGCTTTCACCTGGTTCCTGTTCGTGCAGCCCGATGTCGTCTGGCGGATCTACATGATCAACTTCGCCTTCGGGGCGATTACGCTCACCATGGCCGCGGAGCTGCGCCGGGCGCCGGGACGCAATTTCGTCGACAATATCCTGCTCGGGCTCCTGGTCTTCTATGGCATCAGCTTTTTCGTACGCCCCGTTCTCGTCATCTGGATCGACGGTCCATACGAGAGCTACGAGAATATTCACCAGTCGCTATACTGGATCACGCTCACCTTCTCCGCGTCGCTGTTCCTGTTGATATTCGCGCTTTCTCTCATCACCGCCATCGCGCTCGACGTGATGGAGGAGCTTCGACTTGAATCGCATACCGACCCCTTGTCGAGCCTGCTCAACAGGCGCGGTTTCGAACAGGGCGTCGCCGAGGCGCTTCGTGCCAGCCGGCGCAAGCGCATGGCGGTCACCCTGGTCGTCTGCGACCTCGATCACTTCAAGTCGGTAAACGATACCTACGGCCACGCCGCCGGCGATTTTGTGATCGTGACCTTCTCCAACTGCATGCGCGACTGCATCGCTGCCAATCAGATTGCCGGCCGCATCGGCGGCGAGGAGTTCGCCGTCCTGCTACGCGGCAGCGACCGCAACAGCGGGCGGCTCTTTGCCGAAGGCGTGCGCGCGGCCTTCGGCCTCTTGCCCGTGCCGCATCTGCCTGACGACATGCGTTTCAGCGCGAGTTTCGGTGTTGCCGAGTGGCGTGATGGCGAATCCGTCGCCGAACTTTTCCTGCGCGCTGACCGGGCACTCTATGAGGCCAAGAAGGCGGGCCGCGATCGCGTCCGCGTCGACAATCCACTGCTTGCCCCCGCTCCCTATGATGCCCTTGAAACGGATCGCCTCGAGCCGGCTGGCCGTTGACCTGTTACCCCCGCCTGCATTAACTACTTCTTCGCCCGCTTGACGGAATATGGTCGCGCGGAACGAGATCGGCATGAGCGGCGCAACCTTTATCCTTTTCATCAACCTGGCGGTTGCCGGGCTGTTCTGCGGGGCGTTCGTCCTGATCGCAATCTACAGCCGCTACCGCTCCGCGTGGTGGTTCGCCGCCGGCTATGCGGCGGGCGGACTGTATGCTGCGCTCGAGGTTATCCTGCCGGTTCTGCCCGACCCACGGCTCGGCGTGCTCCTGGGCAGCCTCGCCTTTATCGGCGCGCTGCTACTGCTCAACATCGGGCTCGCATATCGCTACGACAGGAGTCCACCTGTCAATTTTCTTACGGCCGCTTTGGCGATAGCGCTGGTCTCCACCGTTTTCTCTTTGGGGCTCGAGCGCGGCTCGGTGTGGCGCATGCTCGCCTATCAGGCTCCGTTCGCGCTTATGCAGGCCGTCGGTGTCTATATCGTGCTTTCGGCGGGCCGGCGCCGGCTGGTCGACAGACTGCTGGCGGGGTTCCTGCTTCTAAGTTCGCTGCACTTCCTGTCGAAGGCCGGTGCCGTGCTGCTGCTCGGCGGCGCGGGCGCCAGCCCCCAGGAATACATAGGCACCGCCTACGCCATGTTCTCACAGACCGTGGGCGCCATTCTCGCCGTTGCGACTGCGCTGACCCTGCTGGGCGTGCTGATCGCCGATCTCGTCAAGGACATCACCGCCAAGTCCGAAACCGACATGCTTTCGGGCCTGCTCAACCGGCGCGGCTTCGAGCAACGCCTCGAAGAAGTCGCGCGCCGGCATCTGGTCCGGGGATTGCCGGTATCGCTGGTCATGTGCGATCTCGATCATTTCAAGACGGTCAACGACACCTACGGCCACGCGGTCGGTGATCGGCTGATCGTCCTGTTCGCAGAGACGTTGCGCCGTTGCGCGGACATCCACCACGTGCTTGGCCGCATCGGCGGCGAGGAATTCGCGGTCCTGCTGCCCGGCAGCAACGTGGCTGCGGCACGTCTGTTCGCGGAGCGGGTTCGGACAGCGCTGACCGGGCTCGACACAAATGAGCTGCCGGCAGAGCTGCGCTTCACGGCAAGTTTCGGCGTCACGCAGATGAACCAGGCCGAGGCCCCGCTGGCACTGATGATGAGGGCCGATGCCGCGCTTTACGAAGCCAAGCGGGCCGGTCGCGATTGCGTACGCGTTGCCCGCGTGCACCAGGTCATCGACGACGGCCGCTCTTTCGCGATGCAGTAGCGAGCGGTCGCCGCAAGTGGCTGCACCTTTCGGGAAGCAGATGCCCTAGCGGCTTGCGACGGTGGAACCCGCCGTGGTCAGTCGATAGCGCGCCATCTCCTCGGCGGACAGATAATAGAGGGCCTGCGGTGGCGTATCGAGCGCATGCAGCCACAGTGCCGGATCGACGCCCATCTCGGTCAGGTAACGCGCGATGCGGGCAGCCGTCGACTGGGCGTCCGACATCGCCTGGGCTGGATCGTTGGTACCCTTCGTCGCCGCATAGAACTGGTGCAGCCCGACAGCCGCCTTCTCGCCCACGCTCCTGACAGCGCCGCCGGCTAGCACCAGCGGGCAGGACGACGCGCACAGAGCCCCGTCCGGCACTTCGGTCGCAATGCCTTGCTCACGCACCAGCCGCGCCATAGCCATGGCGTCGTCAAGCGAACCGCCGGGCGAATTGAGTGTCAGCGTTTTCACATATTCGCCGCGCGCATCCATTTCGGCTGCGAAGCGCTGTGCCGCGCCCACGTCGATGGAGCCCTCCGCCGACATTACCCCGCCGGAATGCAGCTCAAAGCGAAGCGGCCGGCGCATCGCATCGTCGTCGGCCGTCACGTTCTCGCGCGGATCCAGCGTAGGTTGCCCCTCGCTGCCGGGCCGCACCGCGGGCGGCAGGACCGGTTCGACGATGACGGTGGTGCCCGTAGCCGTCGGGTCGAGCATGAGCCGGTCGTCATACAACGCCTTCAGGTCGAGACCGATGACGACGATGGCACCGGCCAGAAGCCCGCGAAAAGCCCAGCGGGCGATCTCGCCGTCGTCGAAGCGTTCGATGTAACGCATCAGAACATTCTGGCGGGGCCTCCCGCCGATTGCTGCCTGGTGATCGCTCATGGGTCGTGCCGTTTCCTCTCGGCCACCGAAAGGGGGGTGACGTTTTCGGCTTTCGCCGGCGTTTCGGGCAAATCGTCCGCAGGTGCGACGGCTGCGACCTCATCCCGGTCGGCATCTTCCTGCAAGGCGAGCGCGCGCCGACGCGCAGCCATTGCCTCCTGGATTTCCAGCGAGCGCATCATGTCGGCTGCCGTTATGCGTTCGGCGTCATCCATCTCTTCCTCGCCCCGCCGCATGACGGCATGGGCAACCGCCAGGATGGCGACGAGAACGCCCGGCAGGAGATCGATGGAGATGGCTCCCGCCCAGCTCGGCAGGAAACTCCCCGCGTAGAGAATGACCGCTTCGGCCGACGAGAGCGGCACGAAGCGGCGCTCCTCGACCTTGGGCTGGTTGAGGATTTCGGCCGCTGCGGCCGACAGCGCCTCCGATTGGGCGGCGACGGATGTGCGGATCGTGTCCATCACCGCGTTCTGGCGTCCGGCAAGGTCCGCCGTGTTGCCGCCCGCGACCGGCGCGATGAAGCCGAGCGACAGGTCGGCCGCCGCGCGCGCCACGGAAGGGGCGATCGAGGTCTGCTCCAGAGCCGAGATGACGCCGGCGAGCTGGACGGCCTGTTCGCCGAAAGCGTCGGCGCGAGGCTGGACCGACCCGCTGCCGGAAACGAGCCCGCGCATCGTCGCAAGATGGCCTTGCCCTTCCTCGAACAGCGTGCGGACGGTTTCGCGCGAGGCCTGGATCGTCGATTCCAGTTCGCCCATCTGCGCCGACATCTGCGTCAGGAGCTGCACGACGGTGCCCGAGCCCGACGTGCCGGTCAGCGCGCCCGATTCGCGTTCGTTCTCGGCAAGGCGGGCAAAGCGCTCGGAGGCGCGCTGAATGTCCGGCAGAAGCGACAACGCGCCAAGCGCGTTCGAATGCGCCTGGTCGAGGTCGGCGGTGTAGCCTTCCTGCGTCGTGGCGAGATGCTGCTCGACCGCCGCCGAGCCGGCAAGTGCCGCAGCGTTGAGCCAGGACGACATGGCCACGATCATCAAGGAACCGACGGCCATGATCGCGAACAGCGCCAGCCTCGACAGGCCATCGCGCATCTCAGGCAGGAACCGGCTCAGATAGACCCAGAAACCGTAGATGCCGACGGAGACGGCAACCGAATAGACGATTGCCGCGAAGAAAACGAGGATGGCATCGCCGTCGAGCAGGCTGCGCACGCCGAGATAGGTGTAGACGCCGCTCGCCAGTGCCAGCGTAGCCAAAACGAAGCGGGTCATCGTCTCCAGCGATGCGACCTGCTCTTTTAGACGGCGCGCGGTGCGAGCCTTGCTCATCTACGCTCCTTGTCCTGCGACGGGGTCAGGAAAGATGACGGGATCATGTTGCCGGCGCGCCGGCTTCTATCGACAGACCAGCGGCGCCTGGGGCACCACACCCTCGGGCAAACCGTACATGTGGGCACGCCCATGCCAGACATGGGGCGGACGCGAGCAGCGGCGCACCTGTCGGGTGTCGCGCTCCCCATCGAGATAGACCACCTGCGGCTCTTCCGGCTCGTAGTAGGAACCCGTCAGGTTGTAGGATTCGGCGACATGGCCCATGCCGACAAGGATCCGCTTGTGACCCGCATGGCTGTGGATGACCAGATTGCCGAAGGAGTCGGCGTGAACGCGGTCGCTATAGTCTCCGGCCATGGCCGGCGCCCACGCCAGGGCCGCGAGAAGGCCCGCGCCGATTGCGAGACGGATTTTGCGCATGGCATTGCTCCCAGGTTGGACGCCAGCTCGAAGCCCGGATTTTAACGACTTATTAACCTTTGTTAAGGCCTCTCGCGCCACCGCTGCACCGTGACGCGGCAACATGGTTAATCGACACCACGCTGAACGCGGTTCCGGTGCCAGCTTGGCTACAGGCTGCTGCCGCATTGACAGGCCGGCACGAAAGGACTGAAAGGGAGACGGACACGAGGACCCTTTCATGGCTTCCAATCATCAGATCGACATCACCCTCCTGCGCCTGCGCGACGCGCGCGACCTGGCGCCGTTGCTGGCCGCCTACGCCCAGGCGCTGAAGCGCGGCGCCCCGCGCCGGCCGGACGAGTTCTATGCCGAGTCGCTGCTGCAGGATCGCACCGCCGAGGTGATGGGCGCGCGGATCGATGGCGATCTCGTCGGTTTTGCGATCTTCACGGATCTGCCCGATCCCGTCACCGGGCTGCGCTGCGGTCAGGTCGATCACCTTTACGTGCACCACGACCATCGCAAGAAGGGAATCGCCAAGGCGCTGATCGACCTACTCGCCGATCAGGCGGAGGAACGCGGCTGGTCGCGGCTGGCGCTCAATGCGCCGCGCCAGCCCGAGGAAGGCCGAAAGCTCTACGAGCAGATCGCCGCCCCCGCCGACTGGACGGCCTTCGTGATCCGCTACGACGCATCCTGAGGTTGCGTCCGGCTAACCCTGCCACTCGATCCAGCGGCCATGGAAGTCGCATTTGGCGAGCCTGCGTGTTTCGCCGCCGGGCCATGTCGTCAGGCTGAGCGTCGCCCAGCCGTCCTGCGGATCGCGCGGCTCCATGCGAAGCCTGTAGAGCGGCGCGGCAGTGCTTGCTTCCCGGCCGGCCTCGGACAGCGCCGCCAGAATCCCGTCCTTCGTCTGGCGGGGCATGTATTGCCACATGATCGAATGGAAGACGACGAAGGCCTCGCCTGTCGACCGTTGCGCCAGCTTTGCCCGCACGAATTCGCCGGCATCCGCCTTTGCAACCGCGACGGGGTGCTGTTCGGCGAGCGCCAGCGCACCGTCGAGGCGCCGCAACCGCTCGGGCTGGTCCGGCCACACATAGGAGCGCAGCCGCATCCGGCCCTCTTCCGATACGATGTCGACTGGAGCGATGTCGCAGCCCGCGCGGGACCGTACCGCAAGCATGCCTTCCAGCGGCGGCACGTTGCCCTTGATCTGAGGTGCAAGGTGAACCGGTGAAGCGCGGTCGCCCCAGGCTGCATCACCGTAGCTGTAGGAAAAGCGATCGAAGAGCAGATTGAGACCCGCGCTCGAACCGATCTCGCAAAGCGCCAGCGGCAGGCCGCTCTCGTGCGCGATCGTCAGAAAGCCCGGCAGGAGCATTGCCGAACGCGCGATCTCGTTGGTCTGCGGCGCCGAGTCCAGCCAATCGTGAAGTAGGCGGTCGTGTCGCTCGATGGCACGTGAAAGCGCGCGCGCCAGTTCGGCATCGGCAACCTTGTTAGGCGGATAGGCGGCGCGAAGTTCGTCGTCCATGCCCGACAGCACAAGCCGGTGGAGACCGCCACACAGGCGGGTTACAACGAGTGCTGCCCTTGCATCTCCTTGCCAGCCGATGATCCGCCGACCTGTGGCCGTTCCGTCGTCCACGACGCCGGCCAGGGTTCGACAAAGCACGGCAGTGAAGGGCGAGCCCAGATCCTCGCCCGCCCTGGCCTGGCGCTCGAAAAGTTCCGAGACCTGGGCAGGCAGCATCGCCAGCCGCCTAGACCCGGCGTTCCACCATCATCTTCTTGATCTCCGCGATCGCCTTGGCCGGATTCAGCCCCTTCGGGCAGGCCTGCGTACAGTTCATGATGGTGTGGCAGCGATAGAGGCGGAAGGGGTCTTCCAGATTGTCGAGACGGTCGCCGGTCGCCTCGTCTCTGGAGTCGATCAGCCAGCGATAGGCCTGGAGCAGCACGGCCGGTCCGAGATAGCGCTCGCCGTTCCACCAGTAGGACGGGCACGACGTCTGGCAACAGAAGCAGAGAATGCACTCGTAGAGACCGTCGAGCTTCGCACGGTCCTCGTGGCTCTGCTTCCATTCCTTCGCCGGCTCCGGCGAAACCGTCTGCAACCAGGGCTGGATCGAGGAGAGCTGCGCGTAGGGCACGGTGAGGTCCGGCACGAGGTCCTTCACCACCGGCATGTGCGGCAGCGGATAAACGCGCACCGCACCCGAAATCTCGTCCGCGCCCTTGGTGCAGGCAAGCGTGTTGGTGCCGTCGATGTTCATGGCGCAGGAGCCGCAGATGCCTTCGCGGCATGAGCGGCGCAGCGTCAGCGTCGGGTCGACCTTGTTCTTGATCCACAATAGCGCGTCGAGCACCATCGGACCGCAATCGTCCATGTCGACATGATAGGTGTCGACGCGCGGGTTCTCGTCGTCGTCGGGCGACCAGCGGTAGATGCGGTACTCGCGCAGGTTGGTCGCGCCTTCCGGCTTCGGCCAGACCTTGCCTTCATTGACCCGCGAGTTCTTGGGAAGGGTGAGTTCAACCATTCTTCTGCCTCGCGATCAGTAAACCCGCGCCTTGGGCGCGATCTTGGCCAGGCTGATGCCGCCTTCCGATTCCGGCAGCATCGTCTCGGTGTGCACCGGCCGGTAGTCGAGCTTGACGTTGCCGGCCTCATCCACCCACGACAGCGTATGCTTGCGCCAGTTGACGTCGTCGCGGCTGTCGAAGTCCTCGCGGGCGTGCGCCCCGCGGCTCTCCTTGCGGGCTTCCGCGCCGTAAACGGTGGTGATGGCGCAGGCCATCAGGTTCTCGAGCTCCAGCGTCTCGACCAGATCCGAATTCCAGATCATCGAGCGGTCGTGGACCTTGATGTCCGGCAACTCGCTCCAGATCGCCGAGATGCGCTTGCAGCCCTGCTCCAGCGTCTCCTGCGTGCGAAAGACGGCGGCGTCTTCCTGCATGGCGCGCTGCATCTTTTCACGCAGCTCAGCCGTGGGCTGGGAGCCATCGGCGTGGCGGATACGATCGAAGCGTTCCATGATCTTGTCGCAGGCAGCAACGTTGACCGCCGGAATCGGCGCCTCGCGGTCGATCACCTGGCCGGCGCGGATCGCCGCCGCGCGGCCGAAGACGACCAGATCGATCAGCGAATTGGAGCCGAGACGGTTGGCGCCGTGGACCGAGGCGCAGCCGGCCTCGCCGACCGCCATCAGGCCGGGCTGGATGCGCTCCGGATTGTCGTGGTCGGCGTTCAGCACCTCGCCCCAGTAGTTGGTCGGGATGCCGCCCATATTGTAGTGGACCGTCGGCAGCACCGGGATCGGCTCCCGGGTTACGTCGACACCGGCGAAGATTTTCGCCGACTCGGAGATGCCCGGAAGGCGCTCATGAAGGACCGCCGGGTCAAGATGGTCGAGGTGAAGGAAGATATGGTCCTTGGCCTTGCCGACGCCACGGCCTTCGCGGATTTCCATCGTCATGCAGCGCGAAACGACGTCACGCGAGGCAAGGTCCTTGGCCGAAGGCGCATAACGCTCCATGAAGCGCTCGCCCTCGGAATTGACGAGATAGCCACCCTCGCCGCGCGCGCCCTCGGTGATGAGGCAGCCCGCGCCGTAGATGCCGGTCGGGTGGAACTGGACAAACTCCATGTCCTGCAGCGGCAACCCGGCGCGCGCCACCATGCCGTTGCCGTCGCCGGTGCAGGTATGGGCCGAGGTCGCCGAGAAATAGGAGCGGCCGTAGCCGCCGGTCGCCAGCACCACCATCTTGGCGGCGAAGCGGTGGATGGTGCCGTCATCGAGGTTCCAGGCAACGACGCCAGTGCACACGCCATCTGTCATGATCAGGTCGAGGGCGAAATACTCGATGAAGAACTGCGCGTTGTTCTTGACCGACTGGCCGTAGAGCGTGTGCAGGATGGCGTGGCCGGTGCGGTCGGCGGCCGCGCAGGTGCGCTGCACGGGCGGGCCGTCGCCGAAATTCTGCATGTGGCCGCCGAACGGACGCTGGTAGATGCGGCCATCCTCGGTGCGCGAGAAGGGCACGCCATAATGCTCGAGTTCGTAGACTGCGGCTGGCGCCTCGCGCGCGAGGTATTCCATCGCGTCGACATCGCCGAGCCAGTCCGAGCCCTTGACGGTGTCGTAGAGGTGCCACTGCCAGTTGTCCGGCCCCATGTTCTGGAGCGAGGCGGCGATGCCGCCCTGTGCGGCAACCGTGTGGGAGCGTGTCGGGAAAACCTTTGTGATGCAGGCCGTCTTCAAACCCTGCTCGGCCATGCCGAGCGTCGCGCGCAGCCCGGCACCGCCGGCACCGACGACCACGACATCGAACTTGTGGTCGACATAGGTATAGGCGCCACCGGTCACGCCCGGCTTTTCGACGTTGTTTCTTGTCTCGGCCACGCCTCAGCCTCCGAATGCGATCTTGAGCAGCGCGAAGATGCAGACCGCGCCGACGATAAGGGCGAAAAAGATGTTGAGCAGCAGCGAGACGATCTTGAGGAGCTCGTCATGGACGTAATCCTCGATCACCATCTGCATGCCGAGCTTCATATGGTAGCAGATCGAGATGACGGCCAGCACGAGCGCGAGCGTCACGAACGGATTGCCGAGGGTCGCGCGCACTTCCGCGTAGGAGGCGTCGCTGAGCGCGATGACGAGCCCGACGAAGAACAGGACGAGCGGCAGATTGGAAACCGCGGTGACGCGCTGGTACCAGAAGTGACCGGTGCCTTCGCGGGCGGCGCCGAGGCCGCGGACGCGCGAAAGCGGCGTGCGAAAATCGGCCATGATCAGGCTCCCCGCGCAAGATATCCGATCACCCAGAGGATGATCGTGAGGGCGACGGAAACGAATGGCATCGCAACGGCGATCGTGGTCGAGAGACGTTTCTCGAGACCCATGCCGGTATCCATGAAGAGATGCCGGATGCCGCCCAGCATGTGATGAATGAGCGCCCATGTGAAGCCGAACAGGATCAGCCGACCGATCCAGGAGCCGTAAACGGCACAGACCGTGTCGAACCACGCCTGCGACGTCGCGGCAGCCAGCAGCCAGACGGCAAACAGCACGATGCCGAAATAGAGCGCGACACCGGTGATGCGATGTACGATCGACATCATCATAGTCGGAATCGGCTTATAGATGAAAAGATGCGGTGACAGCGGTCTGGCGCGGGTGGCTGCGGATTTGCTCATGGCTCCCCCGGAAGGTGACGGCTACGCTCACAAGGCCCGCTGAAATCGGCATCGGCGGGTCGGAACGCGACCTGTGGCTGGGGGCTTTCTAATGCGGTTTTTGCAGCGCGTCAAAGCCGTAAAACCGCGCCTGATTGCAATGCCTTCAGGCATGTTCCGGTTCAATCGATTGAAGTCTCGCAACCCGTGAAGGGAGCCGCGAAAACGAATCAGCGGATGCAGGTAAGCGGTTCGCTTCCGGCCTTCATCCACAGCGCCTCGCGCCCTTCCACCACCAGGGCAAGTCCGCCCTCGCCATAGCGGCTGGTCTGTGTCGGCGGCGACGCCGGGAGCTCGTAACTGTCGCCCTCGGCTTCGACCAACCGGACCGACGAGCTGAAGTTTTCCACCGAGATCGCACCCTCATCACCGCAATTGTAGGTGGCTTGACGCGGTTGCTTCGTTGCAACGACCTCCTGCGCGCCATCGGATTGCTGTCCATCGGCAACGCAGGCTGCAAGGAGGAAAGCGGAACCGCAAAGCAACAGGGCGCGCAGGGCGAGGCCCGCTCGGAGATTCGTAATCATGGCGCTGACTTAGCGCCAATCGCCGACAAAGATCAACGCTTGAGGTTGCAGCCACCGTCCCCGCGGCAGTCGCACGTCCCAGCCTACCAAAGCGTCTTGCGATAGGCTTCGTCGAGCGACTGGTCGACCGTTGCGGCCGATTCCGACAAGGCAAGCTGGTCGCGCAGGATTTCCCCCAGCGTCGGCATGGTGTCGCGCTGCGGCCAGCTTTCCGGCTTCCACAGCTCCGATCGCATGAAAGCCTTGGCGCAATGCATATAGCAGGCCTTGACGGAGACGATCAGAGCGGTGATCGGCGGCTTGCCGTCCACGGCCAGCTTTTCACGCAGCTTTTCGTCCGCGGTGATGCGCGCCTCGCCGTTGACGCGCAGCGTCTCGTTCATGCCGGGAATGAGAAACAGCAGGCCGATGGCCGGGTTGGCGATGATGTTTTCCCAGGTGTCGAGACGGTTGTTGCCGGGCCGGTCGGGAATCGCAAGCGTGTTGTCGTCGAGCACCGCGACGAAACCCGGTTTGTCGCCTTTCGGCGTCACGTCCGCATTGCCTGCTCCGTCGGATGACCCGATCAGCACGAACGGGCTCCTGCCGATGAAGGAGCGGGCGTGATGGTCGAGCAGGCGCAGCTCCTTGCGCACCGCGCCGTCGCCCGGCTGCCGGTAAACCTGTCTCAGGCCTTCGCGGGTGGTGATGAATTCCATCGGTCTTCCTCTACTCCGCCGGCTTGTCTTCGAGCGCGTGGCGCATGATCAGCGGCATCTGGCTGAACGTGAAAGCAAGGGTGATCGGCATGATGCCCCAGACCTTGAATGCAACCCAGAAATCCGTCGAGAAGTTGCGCCACACCACTTCGTTCGCAAGGGCCAGGAAGAAGAAGAACAGGCCCCAGCGCAGGGTGAGCTTGCGCCATCCCTCGGCATCGAGCCGGAAGGCCGAATCGAAGACGTAGCCGAGCAGCGACCTGCCGAAGAAGAGACCGCCCAGCAGGACCACGCCGAACAGGGTATTCACGATGGTCGGCTTCATCTTGATGAAGACTTCGTCCTGCAGCCACAGCGTCAGCGCGCCGAAGACGAATACCACCACGCCCGACACCAGCGGCATGATCGGCAGCGACCGGATCAGCAACCACGACACAGAAAGGGAAATAGCG
This sequence comes from Aquamicrobium sp., assembly GCA_019739225.1. Lineage (GTDB taxonomy): Bacteria > Pseudomonadota > Alphaproteobacteria > Rhizobiales > Rhizobiaceae > Aerobium. The sequence continues at coordinate 170,625 of JAHHDT010000006.1, read as the reverse complement.
GTGGCAACCATGAACAGGCCGGTCGCCAGGAAAAGCGGCCCGCCGAGGGAGCCCAGCGCCGGCCAGGTCTCAATCAGGCTTTCACCGCGGGCATTTGCGAAGAAGAAGACAAGCAAGGGGCCAAGCTCCAGCGCCAGCTTGAGCAAGGGGTTCAGTTCCTTCTTCTTCGGGTCGCCGGGTCCGCGCTCGAGGATGGGATCGTTCATTAATTGACTCCGGCAATCGCCTTGGCGAACTCGCCCGCAGAAAAGGGTTCCAGATCGTCGACCTGCTCGCCGACACCGATGAAATAGACCGGCAATTTATGCTTCGCAGCGATCGCGACAAGGATGCCGCCACGCGCCGTGCCGTCCAGCTTGGTCATCACCAAGCCGTTGACGCCTGCAACATTGCGGAAGATTTCGACCTGATTGAGGGCATTCTGGCCCGTCGTCGCATCGACCGTCTGAAGCACGGTATGCGGCGCCTCCGGATCGTGCTTGCCGAGCACGCGCACGATCTTCTCGAGTTCTGCCATCAGCTCGGCCTTGTTCTGGAGCCGGCCGGCGGTGTCGATGATGAGCACATCGGAGCCAGCCTCCTTGGCCTGCTGGTAGGCGTCGAAAGCCAGCCCGGCAGCATCGGCGCCTAGCTTCGAGGCAACGACCGGCGAGCCGGTGCGCTCGCCCCAGATCTTGAGCTGCTCGATCGCCGCGGCGCGGAACGTGTCGCCCGCAGCGAGCGTCACCTTGAGACCGCCCGCCGTCAGCTTGGCGGCAAGCTTGCCGATGGTCGTCGTCTTGCCGGTCCCGTTGACGCCGACCACGAGGATGACGTGCGGCTTATGGCTGAGGTCTAGTTCCAGCGGCAGGGCGACGGGCCCGAGCACTTTCTCGATTTCCTGCGCCATCACCGTCCGGACTTCCTCGCCGGAGACATCTTTGCCATAGCGGCCGGATGCGAGTGTGTCGGTGACGCGGATCGCCGTTTCCATGCCGAGATCGGCGCGGATGAGCACGTCTTCCAGATCCTGCAGCGTGTCGTCGTCGAGCTTGCGCTTGGTGAAGACGCCCGAGATCGAGTCGCGTAGTTCACGCGAGGAGCGCGAAAGACCTTGGCTGAGACGCTTATACCACGACAGGCGCGGCGCAGGCGCGGCTTCGACCGGAGCAGCCTCGCTCTTTTTCTCGACCGCCCTGGAAACCGTGACCCTGGCGGGAGGTGGCGCGTCAACCGGCGCAGCCGTCGGCACCAGCTCCTCACCCTTACCGTCGCCCAATGAAGAAGGAGAGGGAGGCAACGCCGTTGCAGCATCGTCCTCTTCGTCCGGCAATGCGGACGAAGAACGCTCCTCCGTCGCAGCAGGTTCGCGGTTCTCCGCCTCAGCGGGGACGGTGTCAGCGCGAGGCCGAAGTGGCTCTGGCTCTGGCTCTGGCTCTGGCTCTGGCTCTGGCTCTGGCTCTGGCTCTGGCTCTGGCTCTGGCTCTGGCTCTGGCTCTGGCTCTGGCTCTGGCTCTGGCTCTGGCTCTGGCTCTGGCTCTGGCTCTGGCTCTGGCTCTGGCTCTGGCTCTGGCTCTGGCTCTGGCTCTGGCTCTGGCTCTGGCTCTGGCTCTGGCTCTGGCTCTGGCTCTGGCTCTGGCTCTGGCTCTGGCTCTGGCTCTGGAATTGTCGGTGCTGGTTCCGGTACTTCAAGCGGAATTTCGGGTACGGGGCGAGATTCCGGTGCGAGGACCACGTCCGGCTCAAGCGGAACCGGCGGCACTTCTGCTGGAACCGGCTCGGGCTCGCCGGGTTCGGCAGTTTCAGGTGCGGGCTCGGCGATCGGAGCGGTCTCCTCGACCGGCCGGCGCAGGAATTCTGGAACCGGGCCTTCCACCGGTGCCTGGCCTGGCGTCCCGGCGGGAGGTGTCGTAGCGGCGTCTGCCGGTTGCGGCGGCGTCAGCGCAGCCGGCGCATCGTCCGCCGGACGCTCCTCGACTTCCTTGTTGCCGAAGGAGAAGATCTTCTTGATGAAACCGAATGCCATGTCTTCCGCGTACCCCTTACGCAGCCTGCGCCGCGAGGGGACGCGCAATCAGCCGCTCCCCGTCATGCCCTGAAATAGCAGCCTCGATGACGTCACCGGGCTTGCCCCCATCGAGCACGGCAAGCGTGAAGCCCTCCGCGCGACCAATACCTTCACGCTCGAGGAGAATGCGCTGCCGCGTTCCGACCAGCGCGTCGAGATGCCGGCGGTAGGCCGCTTCACCGGCAGCACGAAGCCGCGCCGCACGCTCCTTCACCACGGTGCGGTCGACCTGCGGCATGCGTGCCGCGGGCGTGCCCTCACGCGGGCTGAAGGGGAAGACGTGCAGGTGCGTGAGGCCGCACTCGTCGACGATCTTCAGCGAGTTCTCGAACATTTCTTCGGTTTCCGTCGGGAAGCCGGCGATCAGGTCGGCGCCGAAGACGATGTCGGGTCTGAGCCGCCGCACATCTTCGCAGAAGCGGATCGAATCGTCGCGAAGGTGGCGGCGCTTCATACGCTTCAGCACCATGTCGTCGCCGGCCTGCAACGAAAGATGCAGATGCGGCATCAGCCGCGGCTCGGTGGCAATCGCCTCCATCAGCTCGTCGTCGGCCTCGATCGAATCGATCGACGACAGCCTCAGGCGCGCTAGGTCGGGCACCTGCCTGAGGATGGTCTTGACCAACCGGCCGAGCCTGGGGCTGCCCGGCAGATCGGCGCCGTAGCCGGTCATGTCGACACCGGTCAGAACAACTTCGGCATAACCGTTGCCGGCGAGGCGCTTGACCTGATCTACCGCGGCGCCCATCGGCACCGAGCGCGAGTTGCCGCGCCCGTAAGGAATGATGCAGAAGGTGCAGCGGTGGTTGCAGCCGTTCTGCACCTGCACGAAGGCACGCGCGCGTCCCTCGATGGCGTCGACCATATGCGAGGCCGTCTCGGTGACCGACATGATGTCGTTCACGCGCGCCTTCTCGAAATCGTTGACGCCGAAATCGGGAAGCGCGCGATAATTGTGCGCCTTCAGCTTCTCCTCATTGCCGAGAACGAGATCGACCTCGTCCATCGCTACGAAGCTGTCGGGGTCGGTCTGGGCAGCACAGCCCGTGACGATGATGCGTGCGCCGGGGTTGTCGCGGCGCGCCTTGCGGATCGCCTGCCTGGCCTGTCGCACCGCCTCGCCCGTGACGGCGCAGGTGTTGAATATCACGGCACCGCCGCCAAGATCGCCGAGCCCGGCGGCATTCGCTTCGCGCCTCATCACCTCGGATTCGTAGGTGTTGAGCCGGCAGCCGAAGGTGACGACATCGATGCCCCCGGGGGTATGCTTGCCCCCGCTCATGCCGCGCCCTCCACCTCGCGTTCCCACACGCCCGTGGCGGGGTCCAGCGTGCCGGAGAACTCCCACTCTGCCGGCCCGGTCATGATCACATGATCGTCGTCGCGCCATTCGATCAGCAGCTTGCCGCCGCTGGGCGCGGTGACTGTCACGGCGCGCCCGGTGCGCCCGGTGCGGGCAGCCGACACGGCCGCAGCACATGCGGCAGACCCGCATGCCTTCGTCAGGCCCGCGCCACGCTCCCAGGTGCGGATGGTCATCGCGTCCCGCGCCGTGACCTGCGCGATGGTGATGTTGGCGCGCTCGGGAAATATCGGGTGGTTTTCGAGCAACGGCCCGAACCGGTCGAGGTCATAGGACCAGACGTCCTCGTCCACCCAGAAGATCGCATGCGGATTGCCCATCGAGGCCACCGAGGGCGAATGCAGAACCGGGGCGTCGATCGGGCCGATCTGCAATTCGATCATGCGCGTGTCACGGAACTCCTCAGCCAGGGGAATATCCTGCCAACCGAAGCGCGGCTTGCCGAGATCGACCGCGATCGTGCCGTCCTCATGCTCGCGGGTATTCAGAAGGCCGGCGACGGTTTCAAGCGTGAACACCGCCCGGCCGGTTTCGGCCGCCAGCGCCTGAACCACGCAGCGCGTGCCGTTGCCGCACGCCTGCGCGGCTGAGCCGTCGGAATTGAGGATTTCCACGAATGCGTCCGTGCCCGGCGTCCGGGGATCATGAACCGCCATGATCTGGTCGAAGCGCGTCGACGGGTCGGCGTTGAGCGCAACGGCGGCTGCGGCCGCAACCCGGTCGGCGCGGCCACGCATATCGACAACGATGATCTCGTTGCCGATACCGTTCATCTTCGCAAAGTGCGCACGCTCGCTCATGCGCCGCTATATGGCGGAAAAGGGCGCTGATTACCAGTGCGCGGCAGGCCGGCGGTCAGGCGATGGCGATAATCCCTAGCACGGCGAGCAGGAAGAGGACCAGCACGATGCCGATCAGTATCTTCGCACCTGTCATCGCGGCGCCGGAGATCGTGTTGAGCCCGAGCAGGCCGGCGACGGCGGCGACGATCAGGAGAATCAGTATCCATTTAAGCATTGGGGAACCTCCAGCGGAGCACGGATCGTAACGCTGTGAAAAACGTCCTGTCGTCCGCGAAGTTCCTCTCAGCCGATGATCGGCGGCACGTCCCAGACTTCGCCGGGATGCATCGGCCGGAAACGGTCCCGCGCCACCCCCTTTTCGTCCAGCGCCGCATGCAGCAGGTCGCGCGGTTCGTCGATCGGCTCGTTGGTGAGCTGGAACGTGCCCCAGTGGTGACCCGCCGCAAACGCGGCACCGGCCAACACCATGCCATCGACGGCTTCGGAAGGGTTCTGGTGCTGGGCTTCCATGAACCAGCGCGGCTCGTAGGCCCCGATCGGCAGGATGGCCAGCCGGAACCCGCCATGCTTTCGCGCGGCTTCGCTGTAGTTGATGCCGCCGTGGAAGCCGGTATCGCCGACGACGTAAATGCCGCCGCCCGGCGCATCGATCACGAAGCCCGCCCAAAGCGCCATGCGACGATCGCCGGTTCCGCGCGCCGACCAGTGGTGTACCGGTTCGATGTGAACCGGCATGGAGCCACAGATCGCCATTTCACCCCAGTCGTGCGCCGCGATCCGCATATCCGGCACGCTTTGACGAACGATCGTGTCGTTGCCCAGCGGCGTGAGGACCAGCGGGTCGTGAGACTGCTTCAGCCGCGCGAGGGTCGAAACGTCCATATGGTCGTAGTGGTTGTGGCTGAGCAGCACGAGATCGATTGGCGGCAGGTCCTCGAAGCCGACGCCCGGCGGGTTGATGCGGCGCGGACCCGCGAACGACAGCGGCGAGGCGCGGTCGGACCAGACGGGGTCGGTGAGAATGTTGACGCCCCCGGTCTGGATCAGGAGCGTCGCATGGCCGACCATGGTCACCACCAGTCGCCGACCAGTGACGCGCGGCTCCGGCCTGGCTTGCGGAAATGGGCTTGGCCATTCTGCCGGCCAGCGGGCACGTCCGCCACCAAATTGCCAGCGCATAAGGTCCGTGAAGCCAGCGGGGGCCTTGCCTTGCGGATTGAAGAAGACGGTGCCATCGAAATGATCGCTTCGCGGGCCCGAATAATAGCGGCTGCCTGGACGATTGCCGGCGACCGCCGCACCGGTGCCCGCAGCCGCGATGCCACCAAGCCCGATCCATTTCATTAACCGACGCCTGTTCATGGCGCACAGGTTAGCGTCTGACGTCACAGGGGCAAGCGGGAAACGTCTTGTTGAGGGCCGCAGGGTTGCCGGGAACCCTAATTTAACCATATGCGTTGGATTATCTTCACGATCGCCACTATTCTGGCGACTGAAGGGATTCAAAATGAACGTACGAAGCGGCAAGCCGCCTCGACGGAGGGAATCGATGGGTTTCAGGACTACTGGCGTTTTGGCCACGACTTTTATCGCGCTCGCATTGGCAGGCTGCCAGAGCGAGCGCTTCTCGCGGCTGGATACAAGCGGCCCGGCCCCGGCTCCTCTCTCGCCCGCACCGGCGGGAACGGTGACATCGGGGCAGCTCCCGCCGCCCGGCCAGCCGGGTGTGACCGACCCCAGCCAGTTTCCCGCGGCCCCCGGCGCGCAGCCGGGCCAACTTCCGTCCGATGGCACACAGATCGCGGCTGTGGACCCGGGTGCGAATGCGCCCGAGATCACAACGGGCAGCGTTGCAGGCGTGTGGAACGCGAGCGTATCCGGCCAGAGCTGCCGCATCGCCACGCCCCAGACGCGTTTCGGCCAGGGTTACCGGGCAGGACCGCTGCGCTGCCCGGCTCCGCTCGACGGCGTGAAGTCCTGGAACGTTTCCGGCAGCCAGCTCGCGCTCTACAACGAAAGCGGCGATGTGCTTGCGCGTCTCTATTCATCGGGGGGCGAGCGTTTCGACGGCCAGACGAGCACGGGTGTACCCGTTTCGCTGTCGCGCTGAGGCGCACGACATAGCGCATCAGCATACGGGCCCAGCCGATGTCTTCGCTCGACGATCTGCCGACATTTCGGACCTTGCGGCAGGATTACGAGCATCTTGAGGACGCCGGCACCCTGACCTCGGACCCGGCGCAACTGCGGATCGTGGATGCGCTGGATCGCCTGATCGAAGAGGTCTCGACCAAGCGGCTGGCTTCCAAGTCCAGTGCGCTGGGCTGGCTCTTCGCCAAACGCAAACAGCCGCGCGAGACCGTCAAGGGTCTCTATGTCTACGGCGGCGTTGGCCGCGGAAAGACGATGCTGATGGACCTGTTCTTCGAACGGGTCCCGATAAAGCGCAAGCGGCGCGCCCATTTCAACGATTTCATGGCCGATGTCCACGATCGTATCCAGCGCCATCGCGACGCGCTGAAGCGCGGGGAGACGAAGGAAGCGGATCCGATTCCGCCGGTTGCCAAGGCCCTCGCCGACGAAGCGTGGATTCTATGCTTTGACGAATTCGCGGTGACGGACATCGCCGACGCCATGGTCTTGTCGCGGCTGTTCTCAAGCCTGTTTGCGGAAGGCGTCGTGCTGGTCGCGACGTCCAACGTGGCGCCGCGCGATCTTTATCGCGACGGGCTCAACCGGGCTCTCTTCGAGCCGTTCATCGATATCCTGGAGCGCCATGCCGAGGTGATTGCACTGGAAGGGCCAGTCGATTACCGGCGGGAAAAGCTCGACCGGATGCGCGTCTACATGACACCGTGCGACGGGAAAGCCGCCAACCTGATGGACGAGGCATGGCATGCGGCAACGGCCGGTCATGTGACGCAGGAAGCGCGGCTCTCCGTCAAAGGCCGCGAACTGGTGGTTCCTCGCGCCAACGGCGCGGCGGCACGCTTCACTTTCGGTGAACTCTGCGAAAAGCCCCTCGGTGCGCGGGACTATCTGGCGATCGCGGCGCGCTTCGACACGCTGTTCATCGATTGCATCCCGGTCATGGCTCAGGACAAGCGCAACGAGGCCAAGCGCTTCATATTGCTGGTCGACACTCTTTACGACAATCGCATGCGGCTTGTGGTCAGCGCCGAGGCCCCGCCGGAACAGCTCTATGCCGGGACCAGCGGCACGGAAGCCTTCGAGTTCGCGCGCACTGCGTCACGCCTGACGGAAATGCAGAGCCGCGACTGGCTGGAGGCGGTGCGGCATCGCGAAAATCCGCGCTAGCGGCTCCCGCTCTTGCCCCACCCCTTCCGAAACGTCGCATTTCCGGCGCGAAAGTGTCATCACCACGCAGTCACACAAATAAAAATCTTACGTTTACGTAAGACAATAATGATCTAAACGATTGAAAATGTTCGCGTGGTAAGAATCGGTTGAGTTTTTTAGGCGATGCGTCTATGCCCGAGCCCGAATTCGGACGGCCTCCCGTGTCCGGATAACAATACTCGGCAACGCAGTTTTCAGGCCGGCGCGGCAGCAGACCGGCGCACAAAAGGGAAACCAATCACCATGGCTCGCAACAAGATTGCCCTCATCGGCTCCGGCATGATCGGCGGCACGCTCGCCCATCTGGTCGGCCTCAAGGAACTCGGCGACGTCGTCATGTTCGACATCGCGGAAGGCATCCCGCAGGGCAAGGGCCTGGACATCGCGGAATCCTCGCCGGTCGACGGTTTCGACACCCGCTATGTCGGCGCGAACGAATATGCGGCCATCGAAGGCGCTGATGTCTGCATCGTGACGGCCGGCGTGCCGCGCAAGCCCGGCATGAGCCGCGACGATCTCCTCGGCATCAATCTCAAGGTGATGGAGCAGGTCGGCGCCGGCATCAAGAAGTACGCACCGAACGCCTTCGTCATCTGCATCACCAACCCGCTCGACGCGATGGTCTGGGCACTGCAGAAGTTCTCGGGTCTGCCAAAGAGCCACGTCGTCGGCATGGCCGGCGTGCTCGACTCGTCCCGCTTCCGCTACTTCCTCGCCGAAGAATTCAACGTATCCGTAGAGGACGTGAGCGCGATGACGCTCGGTGGCCACGGCGACGACATGGTGCCGATGGTCCGCTATTCGACCGTTGCCGGCATCCCGCTGCCAGATCTCGTCAAGATGGGCTGGACCAGCAAGGAGAAGCTGGACGCCATTGTCGAGCGCACCCGCAAGGGCGGTGGCGAGATTGTCGGCCTGCTCAAGTCTGGCTCCGCCTACTACGCGCCTGCCGCATCGGCGATTGCCATGGCAGAGAGCTATCTCAAGGACAAGAAGCGCGTGCTGCCCTGCGCGGCGCACCTTTCCGGCCAGTACGGCCTCAAGGACATGTATGTCGGCGTGCCCGTGGTGATCGGCGCTGGCGGCATCGAGCGCATCATCGAGATCGACTTCAACAAGTCCGAGCAGAAGATGTTCGACAAGTCGGTCGCGGCAGTGCAGGGTCTCTGCGAGGCCTGCATCGGCATCGCGCCGGCCTTGGGCAAGTAAGGGGGACGGCGGATGAATATCCACGAATACCAGGCCAAGCAGCTTCTCAAGGGTTTCGGCGCGCCGGTCGCCGACGGTGTCGCGATCCTCAAGGCAGGCGAGGCCGAAGCTGCCGCCAAATCGCTGCCGGGCCCGCTTTATGTGGTCAAGAGCCAGATCCATGCCGGCGGCCGCGGCAAGGGCAAGTTCAAGGAACTCGGCTCCGACGCCAAGGGCGGCGTTCGCCTGGCAAAGTCGGTCGAGGACGTGGTTGCCAACGTCAATGAGATGCTCGGCAACACGCTGGTGACCAAGCAGACCGGCGAGGCCGGCAAGCAGGTCAACCGCCTCTACATCGAGGATGGCGCCGATATCGCCCGTGAGCTCTATTTGTCGATCCTCGTCGACCGCACCGTCGGCCGCGTCGCCTTCGTGGTTTCGACCGAGGGCGGCATGGACATCGAGGCCGTCGCCGAAGAGACCCCGGAGAAGATCGTCACCGTGGCGATCGACCCTGAAACGGGCGTCACCGATGCGGATGTTGCAAAGCTCAACGAAGCGCTGAAGCTAGAAGGCGATGCGGCGAACGACGGCAAGATGCTGTTCCCGATCCTCTACAAGGCCTTCACCGAGAAGGACATGAGCCTGCTCGAGGTCAACCCGCTGATCGTCATGGAAAACGGTCGCCTGCGCGTGCTCGACGCCAAGGTGTCATTCGACAACAATGCGCTGTTCCGTCACCCGGACGTGGTCGAGCTGCGTGACGTCACCGAGGAGGACGACAAGGAGATCGAGGCGTCGAAATACGACCTCGCCTATGTCGCGCTCGACGGCAATATCGGCTGCATGGTCAACGGCGCCGGCCTTGCCATGGCGACGATGGACATCATCAAGCTCTACGGCGCCGAGCCTGCCAACTTCCTCGACGTCGGCGGTGGCGCATCCAAGGAGAAGGTCACGGCCGCGTTCAAGATCATCACTGCTGATCCGAACGTAAAGGGCATTCTCGTCAACATCTTCGGCGGCATCATGAAGTGCGACGTCATCGCCGAGGGTGTGATTGCGGCCGTCAAGGAAGTCGGCCTCAAGGTCCCGCTCGTGGTGCGCCTCGAAGGCACCAATGTCGAACTGGGCAAGAAGATCATCAACGAGAGCGGTCTAAATGTGATTTCCGCCGACGATCTCGACGATGCCGCCCAGAAGATCGTGAATGCCGTGAAGGGGGCCTGAGCCTAGATGTCCATTCTTATCGACAAGAACACCAAGGTTCTCGTTCAGGGCCTCACCGGCAAGACCGGAACGTTCCACACCGAACAGGCGCTGGCCTATCACGGCACGCAGATGGTCGGCGGCATCCACCCGAAGAAGGGTGGGGAGACCTGGACCGGCGCCAGCGGTGAAAACCTGCCGATCTTCGCCTCCGTCGCCGAAGGCCGCGACAAGACCGGCGCAACCGCCTCGGTGGTCTACGTGCCGCCGGCAGGTGCCGCCGCCGCGATCATGGAGGCGATCGATGCCGAGATACCGCTGATCGTCTGCATCACCGAGGGCATCCCGGTCATGGACATGGTCAAGGTCAAGGCGAAGCTCGACAAGTCGAAGTCGCGCCTGATCGGCCCGAATTGCCCCGGCATCGTCACCCCCGACGAATGCAAGATCGGCATCATGCCGGGCAACATCTTCCGCAAGGGTTCCGTGGGCGTTGTTTCCCGCTCCGGAACGCTTACCTATGAAGCAGTGTTTCAGACGACGAATGAAGGCCTTGGCCAGACGACGGCTGTCGGCATCGGCGGCGACCCGGTGAAGGGCACCGAATTCATCGACGTGCTGGAGATGTTCCTGGCCGACGATGCGACGCAGTCGATCATCATGATCGGCGAGATCGGCGGCTCGGCCGAGGAAGAAGCGGCGCAGTTCCTGAAAGACGAAGCCAAGAAAGGCCGCCGCAAGCCGATGGCCGGCTTCATCGCGGGCCGCACCGCACCGCCCGGACGCACCATGGGCCATGCCGGCGCCGTGATTTCCGGCGGCAAGGGCGGCGCTGAAGACAAGATCGCGGCGATGGAAGAAGCGGGCATCCGCGTTTCGCCTTCGCCAGCCCGACTCGGCAAGACGCTGGTCGAGGCGATCAAAGGTTAAGGGAGTAGGTGAGTAAGGCAGTAGGCGCACCAAACATATTTGCCTTACTGCCCTACTCACCTACTCCTCTCACACAGGAGACGGAGCACGGGGCTCCGAAGGATCAAGATGGCGCGGCAGGATCAGGCCAACGACCAGTTTTCACTCACCTCGTTTCTGTATGGCGGCAATGCCGACTATATCGAGACCCTTCACGCGGCCTGGCAGGACGATCCGTCTTCGGTTGATCCGGAGTGGCGCGACTTCTTCGCCGCCCTGAAGGACGATGCCGGGGATGTGCGCAAGAGCGCGCAGGGTGCCTCCTGGACAAAGTCCAATTGGCCGATCACGGCGAATGGCGAACTCGTCTCGGCGCTGGATGGTGACTGGGGCGCTGCCGAAAAGCACTTCGAGAAGAAGGTTCGGGACAAGGCCGCCGCTGCGGGCGGGACGATTTCCGACGCCGACGTGCAGCAGGCCGCCCGCAACTCCGTGCGCGCGATCATGATGATCCGCGCATACCGCATGCGCGGTCATCTGCATGCCAATCTCGATCCACTCGGCCTTGCCAAGCCGATGGAAGACTATAACGAGCTGTCGCCTGAGGCATACGGCTTTACCGAGGCCGATTACGACCAGCCCATCTTCATCGACCACGTGCTGGGGCTGGAATACGCCACCATCCGGCAGATGCTTGAAATCCTCAAGCGCACCTATTGCTCGACGCTCGGCGTCGAGTTCATGCACATCTCCAATCCAACCGAAAAGGCCTGGATCCAGGAGCGTATCGAGGGTCCGGACAAAGGGATCGATTTCACGCCGGAGGGCAAGAAGGCGATCCTGTCGAAGCTGATCGAGGCCGAAGGCTTCGAGCAGTTCATCGACGTCAAGTACAAGGGGACCAAGCGCTTCGGCCTCGACGGCGGCGAATCGCTGATTCCGGCGCTCGAGCAGATCATCAAGCGCGGCGGCGCCATGGGGCTTAAGGAAGCCGTGCTCGGCATGGCCCATCGCGGCCGCCTCAACGTGCTGACCAACGTCATGGCCAAACCGCATCGCGCGGTGTTCCACGAATTCAAGGGCGGTTCCTACACGCCGGATGACGTCGAAGGTTCGGGCGACGTGAAGTACCATCTCGGCGCCTCCTCCGACCGAGAGTTCGACGGCAACAAGGTGCATCTGTCGCTGACGGCCAACCCTTCGCATCTGGAGATCGTCAACCCGGTCGTCATGGGCAAGGCCCGCGCCAAGCAGGACCAGGTTTTCGGCCGCACCCGCGAAGAGGCTGTGCCGATTGAAGAGCGCGTGAAGGTGCTGCCGCTGCTGCTGCACGGCGATGCGGCTTTCGCAGGCCAGGGCGTCGTTGCCGAATGCCTCGGCCTGTCGGGCCTGCGCGGCCATCGCGTCGCCGGCACGATCCATTTCATCATCAACAACCAGATCGGTTTCACGACCAACCCGCGCTTCTCGCGCTCGTCGCCTTATCCGTCCGACGTTGCCAAGATGATCGAGGCGCCGATCTTCCACGTCAATGGCGACGACCCGGAAGCGGTCGTCTATGCGGCCAAGGTGGCGACCGAATACCGGATGACCTTCCACAAGCCGGTGGTCATCGACATGTTCTGCTATCGCCGCTTCGGCCATAATGAGGGCGACGAGCCGGCATTCACCCAGCCGGTCATGTACAAGGCGATCCGCTCGCACCGCACGACGGTCCAGCTCTACAGCGACAAGCTCATTGCCGAAGGCCTGATCACGCAGGACGAGGTCGAGAAAATGCGCGCCGACTGGCGGGCCAACCTCGAAGCGGAATTCGAGGCGGGCCAGGCCTACAAGCCCAACAAGGCCGACTGGCTCGACGGCGCGTGGTCGGGACTGCGCACGGCCGACAATCAGGACGAGCAGCGCCGCGGCAAGACCTCCGTTCCGCTCAAGACGCTGAAGGAGATCGGCAAGAAGCTGACCGACATGCCGAAGGACTTCGAGGTCCACCGCACTATCGGGCGCTTCCTCGACAGCCGGCGCAAAGCGATCGAATCGGGCGAAGGACTGGACTGGGCGACCGGCGAAGCGCTGGCTTTCGGCTCGATCCTCATGGACGGCAACCCGATCCGCCTGTCGGGGCAGGATTCGGAGCGCGGTACCTTCTCGCAGCGCCACTCGGTGCTCTACGATCAGAAGTCCGAGGATCGATATATCCCGCTCAACAATCTCGGACCGGCCCAGGCCAATTACGAGGTCATCAACTCGATGCTCTCTGAAGAAGCCGTGCTTGGCTTCGAATATGGCTACAGCCTTGCCGAACCCCGCGCTCTGACGCTTTGGGAAGCCCAGTTCGGCGACTTCGCCAACGGTGCGCAGGTCGTCTTCGACCAGTTCATCTCGTCGGGCGAGCGCAAATGGCTGCGCATGTCGGGCCTCGTCTGCCTGCTGCCGCATGGCTATGAAGGGCAGGGCCCGGAGCATTCCTCCGCCCGTCTCGAGCGCTTCCTGCAGATGTGCGCGGAAGACAACATGCAGGTGGCCAACGTTACGACGCCGGCTAACTACTTCCACATCCTTCGCCGCCAGCTCAAGCGCGACTTCCGCAAACCGCTGGTGCTGATGACGCCGAAGTCGCTGCTGCGCCACAAGCGTGCGGTCTCGACGCTGTCGGAAATGTCGGGCGAAAGCTCGTTCCACCGCCTGCTCTGGGACGACGCGCAGATGCTGCCGGACCAGAAGATCAAGCTGGTCAAGGACTCCAAGATCCGCCGTGTCGTTCTGTGCTCGGGCAAGGTCTATTACGACCTCTACGAGGAGCGCGAGAAGCGCGGTGTCGACGACGTCTACCTGCTGCGCGTCGAACAGCTCTACCCGTTCCCGGCAAAGGCGCTGATCAACGAACTGTCGCGTTTCCGCAATGCGGAGATGGTCTGGTGCCAGGAAGAGCCCAAGAACATGGGCGCGTGGTCGTTCATCGATCCGTATCTGGAGTGGGTGCTCGCCCACATCGACGCCAAGCACCAGCGCGTGCGCTACACCGGCCGGCCGGCCGCCGCATCCCCGGCGACGGGCCTCATGTCCAAGCACCTGGCACAGCTCGAGGCTTTCCTCGAGGATGCGCTGGGTGAATGAACCAGCACCACTGACCTAAGCGAAGCGAAATCAGGCAACGGAAAAGAACAATGGCTACCGAAATTCGCGTTCCCACCCTCGGAGAATCCGTCACCGAGGCCACAATCGGAAAGTGGTTCAAGAAGGCCGGCGAGGCCATCGCCGCCGACGAGCCGGTTGTCGAGCTGGAAACCGACAAGGTGACCATCGAGGTGCCCGCGCCCGCCGCCGGCACGCTTGCCGAAATCACGGTCAATGAAGGCGACACGGTCGAGCCCGGCGCGCTGCTCGGCATGATCGACGCCGGCGCGGGCGCAGCCCCCGCCAAAAAGGAAGAGGCGAAGAAGGCCGAGGCGCCTAAGGAAGAAGCGGCCAAGCCCGAGCCCGCAACGGAGAAGGCACCGGCCGGCAAGACCGACATGCCCGCTTCGCCCGCAGCGTCCAAGGCACTCGCTGAAGCTGGCATTTCCGCCGACCAGGTGTCCGGCAGCGGCAAGCGCGGCCAGGTCCTCAAGGGAGATGCGCTCGACGCGATCGCCAAGGGTGTTTCGGCCCCGGCGACCGCCGCTCCTGCCGCAGCCCGCGCACCTTCCTCGGAAGACGACGGCGCTCGCGAAGAACGCGTACGCATGACCAAGCTGCGCCAGACCATCGCGCGCCGCCTGAAGGATGCCCAGAACACGGCCGCCATGCTGACCACCTTCAACGAGGTGGACATGAAGCCGGTGATGGACATGCGCGCCAAGTACAAGGAGCTGTTCGAGAAGAAGCACGGCGTTAAGCTCGGCTTCATGGGCTTCTTCACGAAGGCGGTGACGCATGCATTGAAGGAGATCCCGGCGGTGAATGCCGAGATCGACGGTACCGACATCATCTACAAGAACTACGCCCATATCGGCGTGGCGGTCGGCACCGAAAAGGGTCTGGTCGTCCCCGTCGTGCGCGACGCCGACGCGATGACCATCGCCGAGATCGAGAAGGAGATCGGCCGGCTGGGCATCGCCGCCCGCGATGGCAAGCTTTCGGTCGCCGACATGCAGGGCGGCACCTTCACCATCTCCAACGGCGGCGTCTATGGTTCGCTGATGTCGACGCCGATCCTGAATGCGCCGCAGTCGGGCATCCTCGGCATGCACAAGATCCAGGAACGGCCGATGGTCGTCGGTGGCCAGATCGTCATCCGTCCGATGATGTATCTCGCGCTCTCCTATGACCACCGGATCGTCGACGGCAAGGAAGCCGTGACCTTCCTGGTTCGCGTCAAGGAAACGCTTGAGGATCCCGAGCGTCTGGTTCTGGACCTTTAGGCTTCGACGCTCACCATCCGCATATGGAGGAACGATGTCGGCGAAAACGATGCTCGTCACAGGCGGCTCGCGTGGCATTGGAGCCGCCATTGCAAGGCTCGGCGCCGCAGCAGGCTGGCGCGTCGCGGTCAACTATGCGTCCAATGAGAAGGCGGCGGCCGACGTGGTGGACGACATCGTCTCCGCCGGCGGCGAAGCCTTCGCCATCCGTGGCGATGTCGGCGAGGAAGCTGACGTAATCGCCATGTTCGAGGCGGTCGATGCGCGCTTCGGGCGGCTCGACGGGCTCGTCAACAATGCCGGCGTTGTGGATCGCAAGGCGCGGCTCGACGAAATGAGCGTTGAACGCCTGACCCGGATGATGCGCATCAACGTGATCGGCACCGCACTTTGCGCGCGCGAGGCCGTCAAGCGCATGTCGAACCGGCATGGCGGGTCCGGCGGAGCGATTGTCAACATCTCGTCGATCGCCGCCGTGCTGGGCGCGCCGGGTGAATACGTCGACTACGCGGCCTCAAAGGGCGCAGTCGACAGCCTGACCGTGGGCCTTGCTCGCGAGGTCGCGGCTGAGGGCATCCGCGTCAACGCGGTCAGGCCAGGCATCATCGACACGGAAATTCATGCGTCCGGCGGGCAGCCGGATCGGGTTGCCGCCATGCGTGGCCTCGTGCCGATGAAGCGCGAAGGCACCGCTGAGGAAGTCGCGCGCGCGGCGCTGTGGCTGCTGTCCGACGAGGCGTCGTATTCGACGGGCGCGATTTTGACTACGAGTGGCGGGCGCTGACCCGCCAATGCGGCAAGGAAGGAATAAGCCATGAGCTATGATGTCGTCGTTATCGGGGCCGGCCCAGGCGGCTATGTCTGCGCCATCAAGGCTTCGCAGCTGGGGCTGAAGACGGCACTGGTCGAGAAGCGCGACACCTATGGCGGTACCTGCGTCAATGTCGGCTGCATTCCCTCCAAGGCGCTGCTGCATGCGACCGAGATGCTGCTCGAGGCGGAACATTCGTTCGACGCGCTCGGCATCGAGATCGGGACGCCGAAGGTCAATCTCAAGAAGATGATGGAACACAAGACCCAGACGGTGGACCAGAACACCAAGGGTCTCGTATTCCTCATGAAGAAAAACAAGATCGACACGTTCCAGGGCACCGGCCAGGTGCTCGGGCAGGGCAAGCTCTCCGTGACCGGCGAAGACGGCAAGTCTCAGGAGATCGAAACCAAGAACATTGTCATCGCCACCGGCTCCGATGTCGCCGGCATCCCAGGCGTGGATGTCGATTTCGATGAAAAGGTGATCGTCTCCTCCACCGGCGCGCTTGATTTCGAGAAGGTGCCTGGCCACCTCGTGGTGGTTGGCGGCGGAGTCATCGGGCTGGAGCTCGGCTCTGTGTGGGCGCGGCTGGGCGCGAAGGTTACCGTGGTCGAATATCTCGACACCATACTCGGCGGCATGGACGGTGAGGTTGCCAAGCAGTTCCAGCGCCTGCTGGCCAAGCAAGGCATGGAGTTCAAGCTTGGCGCGAAGGTGACCGGGGTCGCAAAGTCCAAGAAAGGCGCATCTGTCACGTTCGAGCCGGTCAAGGGCGGCGACGCGGAAACGATCGAGGCCGATGCCGTGCTGGTCGCGACGGGCAGGAAGCCGTTCACTGATGGACTTGGTCTGGAAAAGGCCGGGGTGGTGCTCGATGAGCGCGGCCGCATTCAGACCGATAATCACTTCCAGACTTCGGTACCGGGCGTCTATGCGATCGGCGACGTGATTGCGGGCCCGATGCTTGCCCACAAGGCGGAGGACGAAGGCGTCGCCGTAGCCGAAATCATCGCTGGACAGGCGGGCCATGTGAATTACGACGTCATTCCTGGCGTTGTCTACACCAGCCCCGAAGTCGCTTCCGTCGGCAAGACCGAGGAAGAACTGAAGAAGGCCGGCGTTGATTACAAGGCCGGCAAGTTCCCGTTCACTGCGAACGGTCGAGCCCGCGCCATGTTGCAGACGGACGGTTTCGTCAAGGTTCTGGCCGACAAGGCGACCGATCGGGTGCTCGGCGTACACATCGTCGGCTTCGGTGCCGGCGAGATGATCCACGAAGCCGCGGTTCTGATGGAGTTTGGCGGCTCTTCCGAAGATTTGGCTCGCACCTGCCACGCCCATCCGACGATGTCGGAGGCTGTGAAGGAGGCGGCGCTCGCCACATTTGCCAAGCCGATCCACATGTAGCTGCTTGCATAGGACGAAAGAAAAAGGCCGGATCACGCTGATCCGGCCTTTTTCTTTTTACGCAAGGTTACGCGGTACGCTTACTGGTTGGGTGCGGGCTGCTCGTCTGCCGGAGCGGCCGGTGCTTCTTCCTCGACAGGTGCCGCCGGCGCAGTGTCTTCAGCCGGTGCTGCCTCGGGAGCCGGAGCGGGGGCAGGTTCGGTCGTCTGTTCAGTCTGCTCCGGAATCACTGCGGTCGTACCCGCATCAGTGCCGGGCCCACTACTGAACGCGATCAGCGCAATGACCAGCAGCACGGCAATCACACCGGCTGCGATAAGTCCGCCGCGACCATTTCTGTTGTGCACAACCGTCTCATTGACGATGCGCGGGTCTGCTGCTGGGTCGGTGTAGGGGGAGCGGGGTGCAACACGCGGCCCATCGGGATGGCCGGGGTCAACTCGACGCGGATCAATATTATTCTGGTCTGACATGGTCGTTCTCCATGATCTTCCTGACTTTATCGTGACCAACAACGCCGCAAGACCCTCGGAGGTTCCCTTTGGCCTTTTCTTCGCTGAAACCTGTGGTAGCCACTAGGGATGGCTCAGAAGAAAGCTCATGAGGTCGATTCGTGGCTGCGGCGCCCTGACCCGGTTGTGCGGATCGTGCTGATCTACGGTCCGGATCGTGGTCTTGTTTCAGAACGTGCGAAGGCGTTCGTGACGGCAACTGGCGTCAACGCGGACGATCCCTTCTCGTCTGTCAGGCTGGATGCCAGCGAGGTGGAGGCCACGCCGGGCCGGCTGTCTGACGAGGCGGGCACGGTTCCCATGTTTTCCGACCAGCGGCTGATATGGATCAAGGGAGCCGGCGCGCAGAAGCAGCTTGCTGACGAGGTCAAGCGGCTGGCAGAAGCGCCGCCCCGCGATTCGATCATCCTCATAGAGGCGGGTGATCTGAAGAAGGGCGTCGCCTTGCGCAGTGCCGTCGAAGGTGCCGCCGCAGCGATGGCGTTGCCCTGCTATGCTGACGAAGGCCGCTCGATCGACGCCGTGATAGATGCCGTTTTGACCGCTCAGGGCCTGACGATCGGCATGGAAGCGCGCCAGGCTTTGCGTTCCAACCTCGGCGGCGACCGGCTGGCGACCCGGAGCGAGATCGAAAAGCTGGCACTTTACTGCCATGGTGCACGCGAAATCACCCTCGACGACGTCAATCTGATGACTGGTGACGTGTCCGGCCTGAGTCTCGACAATGCGATTGACGCCGTGCTGTCGGGGCAGGCATCGTCATTCGACACGGCGTTCGCACGGCTCATCGCCTCCGGTACAAATCCCTTTCTCGTGCTTGCGGGCGCCATGCGACAGTTTCAGGCTCTCAGCCTGATGCGCAACGAGATGGATTTTGCGGGAAAGTCACCCGGTGCTGTCGTGGCCTCGGCAAGACCACCCGTCTTCTTCACCAGACGCAAGCTGGTGGAAACCGCTCTGCAGAGATGGAGCGCCCAAGCACTCGCACGTGCCCTTGAGAGGCTCCAGGCCGCCGTGCTCCTGACCCGCCGCCGTCCAGACCTCGCAACCGCGACGGCGCGTCAGACCCTGATCGCGCTGCTTGTGGAATCGGCGCGGGCCGGCCGCCGCTGACCAGTCAGCGCTGCAGCCGGCGACACAGCTCGTCGAGTTGCTCTAGCGTCTTGTACGATATCTTGAGTTCGCCCCCCTTCTGGCCATGGGCGATCGTCACCTTGAGACCGGTCACGTCAGACAGCGCTTTCTCCAGCGCGAGCGTGTCGGCATCCTTCTCCACGGGCGCTGACGATCGCGCTGCGGGCTGCGGCGGCCTGGCGGGCTGCTGCGCCAGGGCTTCGGCCTGACGGACTGAAAGCCCATCTTCGATAATCTGTTTGGCCAGCGAAGCAGGATCTTCCGCAGTCACCAGCGTGCGCGCATGTCCGGCCGACAGCGAGCCGTCGACAAGCATATCCCGGATCACATCGGGCAGCTTGAGCAGCCGCAGCGTGTTCGCGACGTGGCTGCGGCTCTTGCCGATCACCTGGCCGAGGTCTGCCTGCGTGTAGTGATGTTCGTCTATAAGCTGCTGATAGCCTTGCGCTTCTTCGACCGGGTTCAGGTCGGCGCGCTGAACGTTTTCGATAATCGCCAGCTCGAGCGCGACGCGGTCGTCCACCTCACGGATGATGACTGGCAGTTCGGTCAGCCCGGCGCGCTGAGCTGCGCGCCAGCGCCGTTCGCCGGCTATGATCTCGTAGCGCCCACTCGCAGCGGTACGCACCACCACCGGTTGAACGATGCCGTGCTCGCGA
This sequence comes from Aquamicrobium sp., assembly GCA_019739225.1. Lineage (GTDB taxonomy): Bacteria > Pseudomonadota > Alphaproteobacteria > Rhizobiales > Rhizobiaceae > Aerobium. The sequence goes on along the minus strand of JAHHDT010000006.1, from coordinate 150,817 downwards.
ATCGACTGCGTGAGGTCTGCCAGCTCTGCTTCGGCGAAGTTGCGCCTGGGATTGCGCGGATTCTGAGTGACAAACTCGATCGGAACCCGACTGTCGGCACCAATCTTTGGAGCAGCCGCCGGTTGTGCCGGCTTGTCCATCTCACCAATGAGCGCGGCAAGACCGCGGCCAAGACGTTTTCTGGAGGGGTCTTCACTCATGTCGGTTCCGCATCATTTCGACATCGAATCGAGTCTTGTTTCAGGCTGCTCTGAGGCGTCGTTCACGCCGTATAACCTCGGAGGCGAGCTGCAGATAGGCTTGGCTGCCAGTGCATTTGAGATCGTAAAGGATCGCCGGCTTACCATAGGATGGCGCCTCGGATACGCGGACATTGCGCGGGATCACCGTATCGTAGACCTTGTCGCCCATATGCGCCCTGACATCCTCGACAACCTGATTGGCAAGGTTGTTCCGGCCATCGAACATCGTCAGCACGATTCCCTGGATCGACAGGTCCGGATTGATCGAATTTCGGATCTGCTCGACGGTTTGCAAAAGCTGGCTAAGGCCCTCGAGCGCGAAGAACTCGCACTGCAGCGGGACAAGAACAGAATCGGCGGCCGCCATGGAATTGAGCGTCAACAGATTCAAGGATGGGGGGCAATCGATCAGCACGTAGGAGAAATCGACTCCGGTGTCCCTAGAGCGCCGCAACGCATTGCGCAGGCGCAGAACCCTGTCAGGCGCGGACGCGATTTCCATTTCGATACCAAGAAGATCGAGCGTGGACGGAATGACGCTCAACCCGGGCACTGCGGTGGGCATCGCGGCTTCCGCAACTGTCGCGTCACCGGCCAGCAAGTCATAGGAAGACACTTCGCGATCCTGACGATCGATGCCCAGACCAGTGCTGGCATTGCCCTGCGGATCGAGGTCTACAATCAGCACCTTTTCGCCGATCGCGGCCAAGGCGGTGGCGAGGTTGATCGCGGTGGTCGTTTTTCCGACGCCGCCCTTTTGATTGGCGACGGTGATGATTCGAGGATGCACGGTCATGGCGACGGTCACCGGACAGGCTTGTTTGCGATATCTGGTCGCGATCGGCGCCGCTCCACCTTCGAGAGCTCGAGGACTCGGCTGGCCGGATCGATCTTGCTTCGATGTTCTATCAGATCGAATTGCCAGCCGTCACGGCTTTCGGCGATTTCTGCCGCGTAATCCCGACCTTTATGAAACAGCGCGGTCGAACCGGCCGTCAACCAGGGAGCGGACAGGTCCAGAAGCTTTGGGAGCGGCGCAAGGGCGCGCGCCGTGACGATCTCGGCGCCTTCGCCAATGGTATCGGCCTGCTCGATGCGCCGTACGTGCACCAGGGCCGGCGTGTCCAGCGAACCAAGCACGCTGCGCAGGAACGCAGCTTTCTTGTAGTTGCTTTCCACCAGTTCGATTGTCGCACCCGGCCGCTCTCGTAGAAGGATGGCCAATATGGCGCCGGGAAATCCTCCGCCCGAGCCGAGGTCAAGCCATTTCAAGGCGCCGGGCTTGAGCGCGGCAAGCTGCGCGCTGTCCAGAATGTGGCGGCTCCACAAATCAGCATGCGTCGAGGGCGCGGCAAGATTGATCCGCAGGGACCATTTGCGGAACTCCGCTTCGAAGGTCTCAAGCCGCTCAAGTGTTTCACGTGAAACCGTTCCGGCAACGTCACGAACTTCGTCAAGCCGATCGCGGATCACGCCGCGCCTCGCTGCCGCGTCTGGCTGTGCTGTATAGCGGAGATGATGATTGCCAACGCTGCCGGTGTCATACCGTCTATCCGTTGTGCCTCCGCCAGCGACCGCGGCCGTCGTGCTTCAAGCTTGTGCTTCAGTTCGTTGGAAAGGCCCGGCAGACTGTTGAAGTCGAGGTCTTCCGGAATGGCCCGTGCCTCTTCGCGCTTGAGCACCGCGACATCGGCCTGCTGCCGATCCAAGTAGACTGCGTAGCGGGCTTCCGTTTCCAGCCGCTCGGCAATCTTGCCGCCGATAGCGCCCAACTCCGGCCATATGGCCACCAGCTTCTGCAAATCCATATCGGGATAGGAGAGCAGATCATAAGCAGACCGACGCTGCCCGTCCCTGTTCAAATTAAGCCCGAAACGTGATGCTTGATTGGGCGTGATCGACAGCGATCTTGCCAGATGCCGCGCCCGGTCAAGGCTGCGCCGCGCAGCATCGAAACGTTCTCTCCGTTCGATGCCTGCAATACCGAGGTCCATAGCCATCGGTGTCAGCCGCTCATCGGCGTTGTCTGCGCGAAGCGAAAGGCGGAACTCCGCCCGAGACGTGAACATCCGGTAGGGCTCGGTAACGCCCCGACGGGTCAGATCATCAACGAGCACGCCGATATATGCATCGCCGCGCCCGAAGACGACCGGACCCAGCCCACCCGTCGCTCGGGCAGCATTAAGTCCCGCGACCAGCCCCTGGGCAGCAGCTTCTTCGTACCCGGTCGTGCCGTTGATCTGGCCAGCAAGATACAGCCCGGCGATCCTACGCGTTTCAAGCGTCGTATCCAGCTCGCGCGGATCGACATGGTCGTATTCGATCGCGTAGCCAGGCTGCGTGATCACCGCACGCTCTAGTCCCGGTATGGATGCAACCAGCGCCTCTTGAGCATCGCGAGGTAGCGATGTCGATATGCCGTTCGGATAGACTGTGTCGTCGTCCAGCCCTTCCGGCTCCAGGAATATCTGGTGCCCGTCGCGATCACCAAATTTTACGATCTTGTCCTCTATCGACGGGCAGTATCGCGGCCCCACCCCTTCGATGGATCCCGAATACATTGCCGAACGCGCGAGGTTGGCTCTGATGATCGAGTGGCTGGTCGCCGTGGTGCGTGTCACGCCACAGGCGATCTGCGGATTGGTTATTGCATCGGTGAGAAGCGAAAAGGGTACTGGGTTCTCATCAGCAAGCTGCTTGTCCAGAGACGGCCAGTCGATCGTACGTCCGTCGAGCCTCGCTGGTGTACCCGTCTTCAACCTGCCCAGCTTGAAACCCAGCCGGCTCATGGTGGCGGAAAGCCCGACCGATGCGTTTTCGCCCATGCGGCCAGCGGGAAAACGCTCGTCACCGATATGGATCAGTCCGCGCAGGAAAGTGCCGGTGGTCAGCACGACCGCCGCGGAGGACAATACCTGCCCATCGGCTAGTATGACGCCCGCTACACGATCCTCATTCAACTGAAGATCGAAAACCTCGCCTTCGACCACGTCCAGATTCGGTTGCGTAGCTATGGCCTCCTGCATCGCATGCCGATAGAGCTTGCGATCGGCCTGGGTGCGTGGCCCACGAACAGCGGGACCCTTCCGACGATTGAGCAGACGGAACTGAATACCTGCGCGATCGGCAACTCGGCCCATGAGACCGTCCAACGCATCGATTTCCCGCACGAGATGGCCCTTTCCGAGGCCGCCGATCGCGGGATTGCAAGACATGACGCCGATGGTGTCCCGCTTTATTGTCACGAGCGCCGTCCGGGCACCGACTCGCGCAGACGCGGATGCTGCCTCGCAGCCGGCATGGCCTCCGCCGATAACAATGACGTCAAACTGGGTGTTCATGATCTGCTCATTGGTGTGTACGGGATCAGATGTTCCCCGCAATCGCGGGAGTCAAGTCGCAAACACCGTTTCACGTGAAACGAATTGTCACTTCGGAGCTTGGATGTTTCACGTGAGTCACCCAAACACACTCGGTTCGGTGTTTCACGTGAGTCATTTGCCGATGCAGAATTCCGAAAAGATCACGCCAAGAAGGTCCTCGACATCTATTGCGCCGGTGATGCGGCCCAACATATCGCCAGCAAGCCGCAGCTCCTCTGCCTGAAGCTCAAGCCCGCTCCCGTTCTGCATCGCGCCGTGCAAGTGCTGATGGCAAGACCGAAGGAGTTCGATCTGACGCAGCCGTGACGGGATGATGCCGAGCCCGCCGGTTGCTGCTGCCGACGCCCTTCGTGTGATATCACCGACCAGCTCCGCCAAGCCTTCACCATTTACCACCGAAATAGCGTGGTCGAACTGCCAGTCCACAAGACCAGTGAGGTCCGCCTTGGTAGCCACAAGAATGCGGCTGTCGGTCGGAAAATCGTATTCCAGCTCACCTATCGGGGCGGAGCTGTCTATCAGTTCCACCACCAGATCCGCCTGCCGTGCCGCTTGCCGCGCGCGCTCAATACCTATTTTCTCGACGATATCCGATGATTCACGCAACCCGGCGGTATCGGTGACCATAACCTTCAACCCATCGAGATCGAGGGCCACCTCGACCAGGTCCCGTGTCGTTCCGGCGACCTCGGTGACAATGGCGACATCCCGACGAGCCAGGGCGTTCATAAGGCTCGATTTGCCGGCATTTGGCGCGCCGACAAGCACCACTTTGAACCCATCGCGTACAATCTCGGCTGTGCGATAGCCATCGATATGGTTAATGATCTCTTTCTGGAGGCTCGAGATGCCCACCCATACTGTTTCAGAGACCGAGCCAGGCACGTCACTTTCGTCCGCAAAGTCGAGTTCCGCCTCGATCATCGCACGAGCATGCAGCAATTGGTTGCGCCAGCCCTCATAGAGCTCGCGCTGTCCACCTTCCGCGTTGACCAGCGCGAGCCGGCGTTGCGCGTCCGTCTCGGCCGATATCAGATCGGCAAGGCCCTCGGCACTGGTCAGGTCGAGCTTGCCGTTCACAAATGCACGCCGCGTAAACTCACCAGCCTCAGCACCGCGTAAACCGGATTTGCGCCCCAAGGTCTCCAGCACCGCCGACACCACTGCCTTGCCGCCGTGAACATGCAATTCGGCACAGTCTTCCCCGGTGAAGCTGGTGGGCCCTGGAAAGTAGAGGGTCAGCGCGCGGTCAAGCAAAGCGCCATCCTCATCCACCAGTTTTCTGAGTTCGGCTTTTCGTGCCGACGGCAGGCCACCGGCCATCTCCCGCAGCACAAGCACCACATGCGGGCCGGAGATGCGTATTACGGCAACGCCGGTCGGAGGACTGCCGGACGACAAGGCAAAGATTGTATCACGGAATAAGGATTGATGGCTCATTGGCCGCGCCCTACCTTGGCTACCAGCAACGGTGTGTCATGACCAATCTTCCACCTCAGAATCTGCTCGCACGTGAAAGCAGCCCCTATTTGCGCCAGCACCAAGACAATCCGGTGCATTGGCGGCCTTGGTCGCGATCGGCTCTGAACGAAGCTGCCAGCGCCGGCAAGCCGATCCTTCTTTCAGTCGGTTACGCAGCTTGTCACTGGTGCCATGTCATGGCCCATGAGAGTTTCGAGAACGACGAAGTCGCCGCTGTCATGAACCGCCTTTTCGTGAACATCAAGGTCGATCGGGAGGAACGACCCGATATCGACCAGATCTATATGGCCGCGCTGACAGCTATGGGCGAGCAGGGCGGCTGGCCATTGACGATCTTTTTGACGCCTGAAGGGCAACCGTTCTGGGGCGGCACCTACTTCCCGAAAGACCCCCGCTACGGCCGGCCGGGCTTCATACAGGTTCTGGAGGCCGTGTCCCGCACTTGGACTGACAAGCAAGACGAGCTGACGACTAGTGCCAGCGCCCTGGCAGATCATGTCCGCTCCCGCCTGGCGCCAAGCGCCGGAACCGCCACACTGGACCCCGGTCTTCTGCCCGCACTCGCGGAATCGATTCAGACATCCATCGATCCTGCAAAAGGCGACCTGCGTGGCGCACCGAAGTTCCCAAACGCGCCGTTTATGAATGCCTTGTGGGCGAACTGGCTGCAGCACGGCGTATCCGCCCACCGGGATTCGGTGATTACCAGCCTGCATAAAATGCTCAGTGGGGGCATTTACGACCATCTTGGCGGCGGGTTGTGTCGCTATTCCGTGGACGACAGATGGCTGGTGCCGCATTTCGAAAAGATGCTTTATGACAATGCCCAGCTTGTCGATCTCGCCACATCCGCGTTCGGCGCAACCGAAAACGATCTGTTTCGTATCCGAATCGAAGAGACGATTGCCTGGCTGCAGCGGGAGATACGGCTACCAGGAGGTGGCTTTGCTTCGAGCCTGGATGCCGACAGCGAAGGGGAAGAGGGCAAGTTCTATCTCTGGACCGCGGAACAGATAGCAACCACCCTCGGCGCGGATGCCGAACGGTTCCTTTCGGTCTATGAACTGGCGACACCCGAAAGCTGGGAAGGCGATCCAATTCTGCATCGGCTGTCATCGTCCTCACTCGGCGAAGCAGACGAGGACGCGTTTTTTATCGAAGCAAGACAAAAGCTTCTCGCCGAACGTGGCAAAAGGGTTCGTCCAGGCCGGGACGATAAATTGCTTGTCGACTGGAATGGAGTAGCGATTGCCGCAATAGCCGGCGCCGCGCGCGTGTTCGATCGTGAGGATTGGCTGGAGCTGGCAGAGGGCGCATTTCATTACGTATCCGAATCGGCTGTCGATGGTCGACTGCCGCACTCGATTCTCGGCCAGGACCGCCTCTTTCCATGCATGTCGACCGACTATGCCGCGATGATCGATGCCGCCGTTTCACTTGCCGAAGCGACAGACGCCCCCGAGTTTGTCGTGAAAGCGCGCGGTTGGCTGGAAATGCTCGACCGTTGGCATGGTGACGAGAACGGCAGTGGTCACTATCTGACGGCGAGCGACGCCGAGGATGTGCCGATGCGCATTCGTGGCGATGTGGATGAAGCCGTTCCGAGCGCCACGGCGCAGACGATTCGGGCCATGGTGCGGCTTGCGATGCTTACGTCGGATGATGCGCTTTACGACAGGGCAGTAGCGGCGGCCGAGGCAGCCCTGGGACGCATTGCCCAGCAGCGTTACGGACAGACCGGCATCATATGCGCAGCCGAATTGGCTCGGCAGCCCCGAAAACTGGTTATCGTCGACAGTGAAACGCGCGAGCTTGTTTCGGAGGCGAATCGCTTTATGGACCTGCTGAGAACCGATACATTTCTATCGGTTGGGGAAGGCAGAAGCGATCACGTTGAACTGCCTGGCGGGGCCGTCCTGGACACCACCCGCCCTGGCGCCTGGCTCTGCATCGGCCAGACCTGTCTGCCACCGGTTCGCACCAGCGGCGAGCTGGCCGATCTGCTACGCAAACCGGCCGGCTGATATCAGGTATTCATGGAATCGAAGAAGTCGGAGTTCGTCTTTGTCTGCTTCAGCTTGTCGATGAGGAACTCGATCGCGTCGGTCGTGCCCATCGGGGCCAGAATGCGGCGCAGCACGAAGATCTTCTGCAGATCCTGACGCGCGACCAGCAGGTCTTCTTTACGCGTGCCGGACTTGAGGATGTCCATCGAGGGGAAGATGCGCTTGTCGGCCACCTTGCGGTCGAGCACGATTTCGGAGTTACCCGTACCCTTGAACTCCTCGAAGATCACCTCGTCCATGCGGCTGCCAGTATCGATCAGCGCGGTCGCGATGATCGTCAGCGATCCACCTTCCTCGATATTGCGCGCCGCACCGAAGAAACGCTTGGGCCGCTGCAAAGCATTGGCGTCCACACCACCCGTCAGCACCTTGCCGGAGGATGGCACCACGGTGTTGTAGGCGCGTCCAAGGCGCGTGATCGAATCGAGCAGGATCACGACATCGCGGCCATGCTCCACAAGCCGCTTGGCCTTCTCGATGACCATCTCGGCCACCTGAACGTGACGAACCGCAGGCTCGTCAAAAGTTGAGGAAACGACCTCACCCTTTACCGAACGCTGCATGTCGGTCACTTCTTCCGGGCGCTCGTCGATGAGCAGCACGATCAGATAAGCTTCCGGGTGGTTGGTCGCGACCGAATGCGCGATGTTCTGCAGCAAGACGGTCTTACCGGTGCGCGGCGGTGCCACGATCAGGCCACGCTGGCCCTTGCCGAGCGGCGCGACCAAGTCGATCACGCGGGCTGACAGATCCTTGGTCGTCGGATTTTCCGTTTCCATGCGCAACCGCTCGTTGGGATAGAGCGGCGTCAGATTGTCGAAATGGATCTTGTGCCGGATCTTCTCAGGATCCTCGAAGTTGATCGTGTTGACCTTGAGCAGCGCGAAATAGCGCTCGCCTTCCTTCGGGCTGCGGATCGGACCTTCGACCGTGTCGCCGGTCTTGAGAGAGAAGCGCCGGATTTGCGACGGCGAGATGTAGATGTCGTCCGGTCCCGGCAGATAGTTGGCATTGGCGGAGCGCAGAAAGCCGAAACCATCCTGCAGCACCTCGACCACGCCCTCACCGATGATCTCGATGTCCTGCGCCGCCAGCTTCTTGAGAATGGCGAACATCAGCTCCTGCTTGCGCATGACGCTGGCGTTCTCGACCTCGAGCGATTCGGCGAACGCAATCAGGTCCGTCGGGCCTTTGCTTTTCAGCTCTTGTAGTTTCATTTCCTGCATGATGCGGACTCTGGAATGGGGCAACAGGAGGGGATGCGGGGCGGCAGTGAGCGCGGAACGCGCCTGAAAGACAGAAAGCACTACGCCATGCGGGGAGAGAGGATGTGACTCTTAACGTCCCTCCTCCCAAAGCGCAATATGGGAATTCCGTTCCCGATTTAGAAGGGTTTCACCACCACGAGAATCACAATTACGATCATCAGCACAGTCGGGATCTCATTGACGATGCGCCAATGGCGGGTTGGCTTCTGGTTGCGATCTTCAGCGAAGCGCCGCACCGAGGCCGAAAGATACCCGTGCACGCCGGAAAGCAGCAGAACCGCCGCAATCTTGGCGTGCAGCCAGCCGCCGGCAAAACCAAAGCCGCGCCATGCAAGCCAAAGCCCCAGCACCCAGGTCGCGATCATCGCCGGGTTGATGATCGCGCGCAGAAGCCGGCGCTCCATCACCTTGAAAGTCTCGGACTTTTCGGAGCCAGTCTCGGCTTCTGTGTGGTAGACAAAAAGCCGAGGCAGATAGAGCATTCCCGCCATCCACGAAATGACGGCAATCACGTGAGCCGCCTTGACCCACGGATAGAGCGCCACCGGATCGAGCCAAAATAGCAGAGCGACCAGCACCGCCGCTATTGCCAGCGCCGCTGCGGCTCGCATGCCGGCGCCACCTTCACGGCCTGCCCGCTGCTCCGTCACGGCTTCGCCTCCCGCACCATTCGGATCATCGCTTCGACATGCTCGATCGGCGCGTCGGGTGTGATCCCGTGTCCCAGGTTGAAGATCAGCGGCCCGTCACCCAGCCTGCGCAGAATAGCCGCAACCCCATCTTCCAGCGCTTTACCGCCCGCGACGAGCCGCAGCGGATCGAGATTGCCCTGCACGGGCCCCTCGGCCTGCAGCGCCATCGCCTGGCTCCATGGAACGCTCCAGTCGAGACCAAGGGCATCGACGCCCGTCCTAGCACGATAGGACCCATAGAGCGTGCCGGCACCCTTGGGAAAGCCGATGATGGGCGTCTTCGGATGCACTGCTCGAACCTGCTTCACCATGCGCGCCACCGGTTCGATGCAATAGGCCTCGAAGCAGGCTTCATCGAGCACACCCGACCAGGAATCGAATATCTGAACGGCGTCGGCTCCCGCATCGATCTGGCGAATAAGATAGTCGGCCGACCGATCCGCAAGTATCTCCAGGAGCTTGAGCAGGCTTTCTGGATGCCGGTAGCCGAAAAGGCGTCCAGGTGCCTGGTCCGGTGTCCCATGGCCTGCAATCATATAGGTCGCGACCGTCCAGGGTGCACCGCAGAAACCGAGCAGCGTCGTCTCCGTCGGCAGTTCGCCGCGCAGCCTGCGGACAGTCTCGTAAACGGGCGCAAGATGCTCGTGGAATGGTTGATCCTCGAGACGATCGACCCCATCGGGCTCGATGGGTGTCATCAAGGGGCCTCGGCCTTCTTCGAAGCGCAGGTCTCGGCCGAGCGCATGCGGGACAACCAGGATGTCGGAGAACAGGATCGATGCATCGAAACCGAACCGGCGGATCGGCTGGAGGGTGACCTCTACAGCCAGATCCGGATTGTAGCAGAGATCGAGGAAGCTGCCGGCTCGAGCCCGCGTCTCGCGATACTCCGGCAGATAGCGGCCAGCCTGGCGCATCATCCAGATCGGAGGCGGAAAGACCGTTTCTCCCCGCAGCACGTCCATGACGATCCGTTTCTCGGCCATGCTGTTCCTCTCCGGACTGGTACCTAAACTAAAGAAAGAATCTTTTAAGAGAATCTTTTGATTCTATGACTCTGTTGGAATCGGCAATTACGGCTTGTCCACCTCCAGCCGTGAAAACTCAACGCGCAAAGCGACGCAGCATATTGCCATACAGGCCTGTGAATTGCCTGAATTGTTCTCGATAGCCTTTCGAAATCAAGGTGTTGCAAAACCATCGAATTGGCATCGTCGATCATCGGCGCTGAACAACGGGCCTGTTTCCCCAATCTCACCCACACCCAACCTGCGATCTCCAGCACAGGGTGAATTGTGGATGAACCGGGGTCTGATACAGTTCGGTTCCGCCCGGCGGGAAAACTCTGCCCGGTATCCACAATTGCCAACAGGGACCGGTTCGGGTTGTGAATAAACCGCAGAGCTTCTTCCACCTCCACCTCATCTCGGACGCGACCGGCGAGACCCTGCTCGCAGCCGGCCGTGCCGCTGCCGCGCAATACAAGGATGCGCGCGCGATCGAGCACATCTACCCTTTGATCCGTACGGAAAAGCAGCTTCTCAAGGTGCTGGGCGAAATCGACGAAACGCCCGGCATCGTGCTCTACACGGTTGTCGATCAGGAGTTGGCGCGTCTCATCGACAATCGATGCGCTGCCATGGGGCTGCCCTGCGTGTCGGTGCTGGAGCCGGTGCTCGCGGTGTTCCAGTCCTATCTCGGTGCGCCGGCGGGACGCCGCGTCGGTGCGCAGCACGTTCTGGACGCGCAATATTTCCGCCGCATCGATGCGCTCAACTACACCATGGAGCATGATGACGGGCAGCTCATCAACGATGTCGAGGATGCGGACGTCATCCTGATGGGCATCTCGCGGACATCGAAAACGCCGACCAGCATCTATTTGGCCAATCGCGGCATCAAGACCGCCAATATACCGATCGTGCTGGGCGTGCCCGTTCCCGAAAGCGTCATCTATGCCAAGCGACCGCTCGTAGTGGGGTTGGTGGCGACCGCGGAGCGCATCTCACATGTGCGCCAGAACCGCATCCTCGGCAGTTCGGTCGGCTACGATTCGCAAAGCTATGTCGACCGCACTGTCATCGCCCAGGAGCTGGCCTATGCGCGACAGCTCTGCGCGCGGCACGGCTGGCCGACCATCGACGTCAGCCGTCGTTCCATCGAGGAAACCGCGGCGGCTATCGTTGCGCTGCGCGGTAAGACACGCTAACCCCGGCCGGACAGGAGATCGCATCATGCCGGACGCCATCGTACTCGCCTCGGGCAGCCCGTTTCGCAGGAAGATGCTCGAAGATGCCGGCCTCGCGATCGAGGTCGAGAAGCCACAGATCGACGAGCGGGCGGTAGAGGCCGCAGTCGCCAATTCGGGCGTGGGCCCCGAAGATCTGGCCCTGATTCTCGCCGAGGCCAAGGCGCTGGAGATTTCCCAGGACCGTCCCGGCGCGCTCGTTATCGGCACCGACCAGACTTTGTCGGTCGGTGATGAAGTGCTTCACAAGCCGCGCGACATGGAAGAGGCCCGGCGTCGCCTGCTGGCGCTCTCGGGAAAGACGCACCAGTTGAACAGCGCCGTCGTTCTGATGCGGGACGGCGAGGTGCTGTGGCGCCATGTCGGCGTGGCGCGTCTGACCATGCGCGAACTCGATCCCGGCTTCATTGGCCGGCATCTTTCGCGCGTTGGCGAGAGGGCGCTTTCCAGCGTCGGAGCCTACCAGATCGAGGGTGAGGGCATCCAGCTCTTCAAGGCGATTGAGGGCGACCACTTCACCATCGTCGGAATGCCGCTGCTGCCGCTGCTCGCCAAGCTTCGCGAAATGCAGGCCATCGATGGCTGAGACGAAGAAGGCATTCGTCATCGGCCACCCCATTGCCCATTCGCGATCGCCGCTCATCCATGGCCACTGGCTCGAACAGTACGGAATTGCTGGCAGCTACGAACGCATCGACATCGCGCCCGACGACCTCGAAAGCTTCATCCGTAAATTGCCGAAGAGCGGCTTTGTTGGCGGCAACGTCACGATCCCGCACAAGGAAGAGACGTGCCGGCTGGTTGATCGGCTCGATGAGGCGGCCCGCGCGATCGGCGCGGTCAACACGCTCTGGCTTGACGGCGGCGCGATCTGCGGGGGCAATACGGATGCTGCGGGCTTTGCGGCCGATCTCGATGTGCACGCGTCATCCTGGCGCTCGGCCAAGTCGGCGCTGGTGCTAGGCGCGGGCGGAGCATCGCGAGCCATCCTTCATGCGCTGACGACGGCAGGCATTGCCGACATCCGCCTGGTCAATCGCACCTTTACGCGCGCCGAGGAACTCTCCGAGCGTTTCGGAACGCGCATCCAGGCACATCACTGGCAGGAAGCGAATGATCTGGCGTCAACGAGCGACCTCGTGGTCAACACGACCTCCGTGGGCCTCAACGGGCAGGGCGAGATGCCGCTGGACGTTGCGCAACTACAGGCGAACGCGACGGTCGTCGACATCGTCTATACGCCGCTGCAGACACCGCTTCTTGCGGCGGCTGCAAAGCGCGGACTGAAGACAGTCGACGGTCTCGGCATGCTGCTGCATCAGGCCGTTCCGGGGTTCGAACGCTGGTTCGGCGTTCGTCCCCAGGTGACCGACCGGCTTCGCGGGATCATCGTCGCGGACATAGAGGGAGCTCGCTCATGATCGTGCTCGGCCTGACCGGATCGATCGGCATGGGCAAGTCGACCACAGCGCGCATGTTCCGCGAGGCTGGCGTGCCGGTGCACGATTCGGATGAGACGGTGCACCGTCTCTACGCCGGCAAGGCGGTGCCGCTGATCGAGGAGCGGTTTCCGGGCGTCGTTCACGACGGTGTGGTCGACCGGGAAAAGCTTGCTAAGGCGGTGCTTGGCCAGCCAGATGCACTGAAGGATCTGGAGCGGATCGTACATCCTCTGGTGCGCGCTGATGCCGATGCGTTCCTTGAACATCACCGGCAGGCAGGTGCGAGACTGGCCCTGCTCGACATTCCGTTGCTATTCGAGACCGGCGGAGAAGATCGCGTCGATCGCATCGTCGTCGTGACTGCCCCTACCGAGGTGCAGCGGCAACGCGTGCTGGCTCGGCCGGGCATGACGGAAGAGAAGTTCGAGGCGATTCTGTCCCGGCAGGTGCCCGATGCGGCAAAGCGCCGCCGCGCGGATTTTCTTATCGATACGGGACAGGGCATGGACGCGGCGCGCCGCCGTGTCGCCGAAATCATTGATGAATTGACTGGGGGCAAGCCGAAGGAAGCGGCCGGCTGAGGCTTGCCGCGTCCCCTGGCGACGCGCATCCTGCGCACAAGGAGCGAATCGATGCGCGAGATCATATTCGATACGGAAACGACAGGCCTCGACGCGCGCGAGGATCGCATCATCGAGTTCGGCGGCATCGAACTGGTGAACAAGTTTCCGACCGGCCGCACCTTCCATAAATACATCAATGCGCAGGGCCGCACGGTCAATCCCGAGGCGTTGGCCGTTCACGGCATCAGCGATGCCGATCTGGCGGACAAGCCGACGTTCCCGCAAATCGCGGAGGATCTTGTCGCCTTTCTCGACGGAGCTCTGCTGGTAGCGCACAACGCCAATTTCGATATCGGCTTTCTCAATGCCGAGTTTGCCCGGCTGGGAATGCCGGCAATCGATCCGGGCAGGGTGATCGATACGCTGGCGCTCGCGCGGCGAAAACATCCGATGGGGCCGAATTCGCTCGACGCCTTGTGCCGGCGCTACGGCATCGACAACAGCCACCGTGAAAAGCACGGCGCGCTGCTCGACTCCGAGCTTCTCGCCGAAGTCTATATCGAGCTTATGGGCGGCAAGCAGGCTGCCTTCAGTCTCGAAGTGCAGGTTGAGACGACAACCATCACGGTCGAACAGAATATCGGGCCAGCCATCCGGCCCCGCGAACGGGCGCTCGCGCCGCGGCTCAGCGAGGAGGACCGCCAGGCCCATCAGGCCCTCGTCGCCACGCTGGGTTCATCGGCCATCTGGCTGGAGGTCGAGCCCGGCTATCGCAATGACGCAGCGAGCTAGCCAGCGATTCACGTGAAACCGTCATCTGTGACGGTGCCGACAAGAAAAAGGCCCGGGATCGATCCGGGCCTTTTTGCATGTACCATCGCAGATGAAAATCAGGCCGTACCGCTCGGCTGCACCTTGGCCTTGGCCTGCTCTTCCGCCATGCGCTGCTGGAACATCTGCGCAAAATCGATCGGATCGATCATCAGCGGCGGGAAACCGCCATTGCGCGTGCAGTCGGCAATGATCTGACGGGCAAACGGGAAGAGAAGCCGCGGGCACTCGATGAAGAGGAGCGGCAGCATGTGTTCCTGCGGGAAACCGACGACACGGAAGACGCCGCCGTAAACCAGTTCCGCGTTGAAAAGCACGTCCTTGTCGACGCCCGCCCGCGCGTTCAACGTCAGCGTCACGTCGTATTCGGTTTCCGAGATCGGATTCGCGTTGACGTTGACATTGATGTTGATGCCGGGTGCCTTGTCGCGACCGCGCAGTGAGGCGGGTGCGCCGGGGCTCTCGAAGGAGAGGTCCTTGATATACTGGGCAAGCACGTTCATCGACGGCTGCGTGCCATTGCCTGCCTTGGCCGCACCGGCGGGCGGCGGGGTCGTGGTTTCTTCTGGTTTCTTGGCCATCAGCCGGAATCCTCTCTATTTCAGCCGTTCCCGGCCGGGAATGAAATCGCGGCGTTGGGCTACCATGGCAGGTTCGACGTGACAAGGTTGGGACGGTCGCCCAACTGCCTCACCGGTCGTCCCCGATCGAAGGACGCGGCGGCGGCGGCTTGTCGTCCCTGGCGAAGTCGTCTTCGTCCAGATCGATCGTCCTCCCGCGTCCCGGTCGGCGAAAGCCGCCTGGTCCAGCCGCAGCGGTGACGATGGTGATGCGGCTTCTGATCAGCCGCCAGCCCAGGTCGCGTATCGGCGGAACGAAAAGAAGAAACCCCAATGCATCGGTTATGAAGCCCGGCAGGAGAAGAAGCACTCCCGCCAGCAGCACCATGACGCCGTGCACGAGGTCGCGGCCCGGAGACCCGCCCGCATCCATGGTTTCGCGTATGCGTGTGAGAATGCCGAAGCCCTGAACCCGCAACAGGATCGAACCGAGGATGGTCGTAGCAATGACGAGGCCGATCGTGGCCAGGGCCCCGATTTCGCTGCCGACCATGACGAACACGGCAATCTCAGCCAGAGGTAGTGCAAGCAGCAGCAGGGGAACGAGAGGGAAGCCCAAAATGCGATCTTTCCGGTCGAATGCGTTGAACGTCGATCAGTTTAGATAGTATGCCGAGGCTTTGATTTGAATGATGGCCGGATGCGTTCTATATGCAAGGGGACAACCGGCAAAGCGAGGCCTTTGCCGGACAAGAGGTTTGGCGGACGCTATGGAATTTTTCGACTTCGGCACGATTTTCTTTCTCGTCGCGGCAATTGTGATCTTTTTCCAGCTGCGCAACGTGCTGGGCCGCCGCACCGGTAACGAACGTCAGCCGTTTGACCCTTACACGGCCGCCCGCACCGGCGAGAAGGCCGATGCCGCCGCGTCCGAGAATGTCGTTTCACTGCCGCGTCGCAAGGGTGGTTCGGAGGCGGATGATGCCTATGCCGCCATCGACGCATTCGCCAAACCCGGCACGGACCTTAACAAGAGCCTGCGCGCGATTCGCGATGCGGATCCGTCCTTCGAGCCGAAGACGTTCGTGGATGGCGCGAAGATGGCCTACGAGATGATCGTGATGGCCTACGCCGACGGTGATCGCCGCACCCTGAAGAACCTTCTTTCACGCGAAGTCTTCGACGGGTTTGTCGCGGCGATAGCCGATCGCGAAAGCCGGTCGGAGAAGATCCAGTCCTCCTTCGTGGGCATCGACAAGGCCGATATCGTCAACGCCGAGATGAAGGGCAGTGAGGCCCATGTGACGTTGAGGATCGTCAGCGAACTGATTTCGGCGACCCGCAACAGTGCCGGTGAAGTGATCGATGGCGACCCGGAAACGGTGGCCGAGGTGAAGGATGTGTGGACCTTTGCCCGCGACACGCGCTCGCGCGATCCGAACTGGAAACTGGTCGCGACCGAAGCCGACGACTGAACGTTCCGGCCAGAACCGCGCGACGGGGCTGCGCCGTGACGCTTTCGCCACTCCTTCATCCGACGAGCTTCGACGATCTGCCGGACTGGCGCGGCGATCGGCATGGCGAGGCCTTGGCGGCTTTCCGGTTTAGCGCGCGCCACGCACTCGAAAAGCCATACAAATCCGGGTCGCTGGGAATCGATGCGAGCGCCTTCGAGGAAGCCTTTGCCGCCGCGAGAACACACCCGGCCCTCGACGACAGCGCGGCCAGAGCCTTCTTTGAACGCTGGTTTCTCCCCTGTCGGGTAACACCCGAAACAGGCGGACCGGGTTTCGTCACGGGGTTTTATGAACCCGAGGTCGCAGCGTCGCCGGTCCGCACGGAAGAGTTCAGGGTACCGTTGCTCGGCGTTCCCGACGATCTCGTGAAGATCGATGACGCGAATCGCCCGGAGGAGCTTGATCCCTATCTGGCGTTCGGCCGATCGACATCGGCCGGGATAGTGGAGTATTTCGACAGGCCAGCAATCGAGAAGGGCGCGCTCGGCGGGCATGCTCCGACGCTCGCCTGGCTGGCCGATCCCGTCGACGCATTCTTTGTGCACGTCCAGGGCGCGGCGCGCCTGATGATGCCGGATGGCTCCATGCGACGCGTCACCTATGCCGCCAAGTCCGGTCAGCGCTTTACGGGACCGGGCGGATTGTTGGTGGCGATGGGCGAGATACCGGCCGCCGAAATCTCCATGCAGGCAATAAGGGCCTGGTTCCAGCGCAATCCGCATCGTGTAAACGAAATCCTGCATCAGAACCGCTCCTACATCTTCTTCCGGTTTGCCGAAGTCGAAGATGCCGGGCTGGGGCCGATCGCTGCCGCCAAGGTGCCGCTTACCGCGGGCCGCTCCATGGCCGTCGACCGGCTGCTGCACACATTTGCAACGCCGTTTTTCGTCGATGCGCCGGCACTTCGAGCATTCGACGACGTTCCGTTTCGCAGATTGATGATCGCGCAGGATACCGGCTCGGCAATCGTCGGAGCCGCGCGCGGCGATTTGTTTGCCGGGTCCGGGTATGCGGCTGGCGAGATCGCCGGCGTGGTTTGCCATCCTGCGGATTTCTACGCGCTGGTGCCGCGCGCGCTACTGGGGGCGGTTTCAACATGACTGCGCCATCGGACAAGAAGCTTTCGATGGAAGACCGCATACTGTGGGGCAGGGTCGCGCGCTCGGCGACGCCGTTACCCGGAAAGGCGGTCGACGAGGAGGCACCGCCTGCCGAAGACTTCGCCACCCTGCTTGACGCACCGCTTAAGTCCGGCTCTACGCGCCGCGAGGCGCAGGCGCCCGAACCGAACCGTCCGGCCAACCATGCAAGACAGCACAGGCTCGACGCCCCGGTACGCGAAAAACTGGCAAAGGGTCGATTGCCGATCGAAGGCAAGGTCGACCTCCACGGCCTGACGCAGAGCGAGGCGCATACGCTGTTGCTCTCCTTCCTGCACCGCGCTTATGCCGACGGACGCCGTCATGTCCTGGTCGTCACGGGCAAGGGCTCGTCCCTTGGCTCAGATGGTGTCTTGCGCAGGGCGGTTCCGGCCTGGTTTGCGACACCGCCGTTTCGCGCGCTGGTCAGCGCGCATGAAGATGCGGCGCGAAGGCACGGCGGATCGGGCGCGCTCTACGTGCGGCTGCGACGGTCCGGAGGCGCGGGATGACGCCGTTCGGTGCAAGGATGCGCGACCTGCGCGCACGAAAGGGCGTCACCCAGAAGGAGATGGCGGCCGCTCTCGGCATCAGCGCCGCCTATCTGTCGGCGCTGGAGCATGGCAGGCGCGGCGCGCCGAGCTGGCCGCTGGTGCAGAAGATCGTCGGCTATTTCAACATCATCTGGGACGAAGCCGAGGAATTGCAGCGGGTTGCGGAAAGCTCCCACCCCCGGGTGGTGGTCGACACGACCGGACTGTCGGCCTCGGCAACGCTGCTGGCCAACCGCCTTGCATCCCAGATCGCGAGCCTCGAAGACGACGAGATAGGGGACCTGCTCCGCCGGTTGGCCGAGATGCGGGAACGCGGCAAGCGCCGTTGATCTTCAGAAAAGCTCTTTCAGCTCGTCCAGCTTGTCGTTGACCAGCCAGCCGTAATAGTTCTCTTCCGGCAGCCGGGCAGGCTGGCCGGCGCTTCGGCGCTTGCGGTTCTCCGCCTTGAGCGCCTGCGCGCGCTGCTCGGGATTGCCGATATTGTACAGTGTTGCCGTTATGCCCGGATTCTTCGAAATGTCGTAGCCTGCGATGTCGCGATAGGCCTCGATCGACTTCTTCAGCGTCGCAGCCACATAGGCGAGCGTCAGGTCCGGGTCCATGATCGTGCGGTAGACCTGTTGGGGATCCTCATGGTCCAGCTTCGGCAGGCCAGACACCTTGGTCACGAGATCGCTCATCTGAAGCGCCGTCAGCGGGTTGAGCTGGCCGATGCCGAAGGTCTGCCCTGCATAGAATGGCTGGAAGAACACCGCGCTGAAACGGTCGTTCGGAAAGCTTGCGCCGTCTACCGTCTTGCCGCGGAATTCCTTGTCCCATACCGCCTCCCGGCAGGACCAGAGGTCGTAGCTGTCGGATAATTCCGCGCATTCCGCGAATTGCGGGCGTTCGATGAAGTCACCGACACTTTCTCCGTTATGCGAAAAGTTGAAGCTCGTCTTGAGGTAGGAGACGGCCTTCACATAGTAGGTCTGCAGTCGGTCATAGGCGTCGACGTTGTAGGTATGCTCGCCCACGATCGCGCCCGCCATGTGAAGCGGGTCGATCTTGTATTGGGCAGCCACTTTTCTGATCTTGTCTCGCAGACCGCTGTCGCTCTCCAGCAGTGCGTAGACCTTTTTGTATTTTGCTTCGTAGGTCGATTTCGCCGCGCGCGTGCGGTTTGCCGAAGCGGCAGGCACCTGCGGCTGCTCTTCAAAGCGGTTTCCGGCCGGTACCAGCGTTGCCGCGACAGCCGGCGCGCTTGTCGCGACCAGGCACAGGCATACGAGGAGCCGCACTGCAGGGTTCATTTCCGACCTTGTGAAGATGGAGGAAGACAGGCCGGCGAAAATAGTTGCTGCGGCAGGAGGAGTCGAGAGCCCCGCGTTCAATCTCTCGTCAGGGCTCTCGAATAACGAAATGCAGCCTACAGGATGAACCGCGACAGGTCCGTGTTCTTGGCGAGGTCGCCTACATTCGTGTCCACATAGCCGGCATCGATTGTTACCTCCGACCCGGACTTGTCGGGCGCGTTGAAGGAGATGTCGTCGAGCACCCGCTCCATCACGGTCTGCAGGCGGCGGGCGCCGATGTTTTCGACGCTTGCATTCAGATCGACGGCTATGCCTGCCAGCCGATCGATCGCATCGTCGGTGAAGTTGAGTGCGACACCCTCGGTCTCCATCAGCGCCACATATTGCTTGATGAGGCTCGCCTCGGTTTCCGTGAGGATGCGGCGGAAGTCGTCTTTCTCCAGCGCGCGCAGCTCGACACGGATCGGCAGCCGGCCCTGCAGCTCGGGCAGCAGATCGGACGGCTTGGCAACGTGGAAGGCGCCGGAGGCGATGAACAGGATGTGGTCGGTCTTCACCGGACCGTATTTCGTCGCCACCGTGGTGCCTTCGACGAGAGGCAGCAGGTCACGCTGGACGCCCTCCCTGGAGGGACCGCCGGAAATGTCGCTGCGCGCGGCCACCTTGTCGATCTCGTCGAGGAAGACGATGCCGTCATTCTCCGTCGATTCGAGCGCCCGGCGCACCACCTCGTCCTGGTCGAGCAGCTTGTCGGACTCGTCGTTGATCAGCAGGCCGTAGGATTCCTTGACGGTGGTCTTGCGCATCTTGGTGCGCTGGCCGCCCATGGCCTTTTGCAGCATGTCGTTGATATTGAGCACGCCGATATTCGCGCCGGGCATTCCCGGAACTTCGAAGCCGGGCATGCCGCCCGTGCCGGTGTCGGCAACCTCGACCTCGATTTCCTTGTCGTCCAGCTCGTTGTCACGCAGCTTGCGGCGGAAGGAGTCGCGCGTAGCCGGGCTGGCATTCTTGCCTACCAGCGCCTCCAGCACGCGTTCCTCGGCGTTGAGGTGCGCCCTTGCCTTGACGTCTTCGCGCATCTTCTCGCGCGTGAGGCCGATGGCCGCCTCGACGAGATCGCGGATGATCTGCTCAACGTCGCGGCCGACATAGCCGACCTCGGTGAACTTGGTCGCCTCGACCTTGATGAAAGGCGCACCCGCAAGCTTCGCCAGCCGCCGGGAGATTTCTGTCTTGCCGACACCCGTCGGCCCGATCATCAGGATATTCTTGGGCATCACCTCTTCGCGCAACTGGCCTTCGAGCTGCTGGCGCCGCCAGCGGTTGCGCAGCGCAATGGCCACGGCGCGCTTAGCGTCCTTCTGGCCGATGATGTAGCGATCGAGTTCGGAAACGATCTCGCGGGGAGAAAAAGTGGTCATCTACTTGTACGCTTGAACCTTGATGGGAGGGAGCTTGTTGAGCAGGGATGTGGGGAGAGTCGGGCGCACGATCAAGTTTCGGATGTGCTGCCAGCCGGCGCCAAAGATGATGATCAATGTTCCGACGACAAGCAGAATCAGCGCGAAGGGCGGGATTCCGGTCGTGTTGGCGGTGGAATTGATCAGGTAGTAGATCCCGAGCGAGCCGAAATAGGCAAGCGTCGGCACCAGCAGCGAGCGACGGTCGATCGCCAGCGCTACATAGACGAAACCGAGGATGAGCACGCCCAGCATGATTGATGCGTTTCCGTCCGGCTCGATATTGCCCAGAACCACGTCTTGGCCGGTGGCCATGATGAACAGCGGATGCACGAGCATCGGCGCCGATACTACATGCAGCCAGAACGCGCAGTCAGACCAGATAGTCCTCCGTTCGCGGTCATGCAGATCGAGCAGCACGGCCGCGCCAAAGACGATGAGGCCGCAGACCAGCGGCATATAGAGCGCCGCACGCAGCAGTTCCGGCATGTCCTCGATCTGGGGAGCTGCGACGGCGCCGGCTGCAACGCCATCGTAAAGCAGCAAGGCGGTCTGCAGGAACGCCAGCAGCGTCGCGGCGATCGCGATCACGCCGGCGAGAACCGGAACGCGAAAGCGCCAGAAATAGAGGATCGCCGCCGCTATCGTTCCGCCGAATACGATGTAGCCGGCCGGGGCTACCATCTGCCGCAAAGCCAGCAGCTGCCATAACGAATCCGGCCGCCGCATCGGATAGCTGCCATTGGCAAGCAGCGATAATCCAACAACCGCAGCAATGGTGAAGGCGAGGCTCAGCACGGTTGAAGACAGCTTCATACGCCGCTGCCGCGTGACGAATTCCGCGACGATCCACGAGAATGCGGCCAGCAGCCCGGCGATCAAAATTGGTTGTCCTGTGATCGTCGTATTCAGGACAAAATAGAACCCCGCGGTGAGAAGAACGATGCCGACGGTGACGAAAAGGTCGTTGCCGCCGCCGATCAGGCGCAGGTTCTCTTCGGTGCCTTCGTCGGTCTCCGCCGGTTCCAGGCCGCGTTCGATGGCATAGAGCCGGTCGCGCTGATCTGCCGTGATCACTCCGTTCGCCACAGCGCTTTCGAGCGTTTCAATGCTGATCAATGCTGGCTGTCCTCGCGAGCGGGTGTTCCGCCATTATGCAGGCGCGCAACAGGTCCGTCACGCACGTCCGCACTCAGGCTGCGAAATCCGACACATACTTCATGAGGAGTGTGTCGCCGGTGCGCCCCTCGAGATGCGGGATGGTGCGGAATCCGGCCTTTTCATAGGCGCGGACTGCACGATGGTTGGTGGGGTCGGGATCGATGATGATGGTCCTGTGGCCCTCTTCGAGCAGACGGGCGACGAAAGCCTTCACAACGGCCGATCCATAACCCTTCGACAGCAGGGCCGGATCGCCTATGGAAAGGTCCACGCCGACCGCGTCGGACGGGAACTCCGTCAGCCACGGGTTGTCCTTGATCCATTCCTCGTTCTGGTGATGGCCGATGAACCAGTACTGGATATAGCCGATGGGCGTCCCGTCGAGCATGAAGAGAAACGGCCGCGTGGTGTCGCGCCCTTCGACCATTTCGCGGATGAAGCCCAGCTCCTCCTCCGGGTCGCCCCACCATTCGCGCATGTGCGGCTGGTTCAGCCAGCCGCGCAGCGTCTCGTAGTCTTCGCGCTCCACGGGACGGAACGCGATCTCGGGTTGGTTACTCTGCATCGAGCGTTTCGATCACGACGTTGTCGTTGGTGTAGACGCAGATGTCGGCCGCGATCTCCATCGCCTTGCGGGCGATCTCCTCAGCGCTCTTGTCCGTATCGATCAGCGCGCGCGCGGCTGCCAGCGCATAGTTGCCGCCCGAACCGATGGCCATCACACCGTGCTCCGGCTCCAGAACGTCGCCGGTGCCGGTCAGCGCGAGCGTCACGTTCTTGTCGGCGACCAGCATCATCGCTTCCAGCCGGCGCAGGTAGCGGTCGGTGCGCCAGTCCTTTGCGAGCTCGACGCAGGCGCGGGTGAGCTGGTCGGGATATTGTTCGAGCTTGGCTTCGAGCCTCTCGAGCAGGGTGAATGCGTCCGCGGTTGCACCGGCAAAGCCGGCGATGACGTTGCCCTTGCCGAGCCGGCGCACCTTGCGCGCGTTGCCCTTCATGACCGTCTGGCCGAGGCTTACCTGCCCGTCGCCGGCGATCACAACCTTGTCGTTCTTGCGCACGGTGACGATCGTCGTCGCGTGCATGGTCGGTTCATTCGACATATCAACTCCGATACTGCCTTCAGCCGGCCTTCGGGTCAGTGCAGCGCCGGCCGCGTGAAGGCTTATGTATGCGCCCGGGCCGCGAATGCAAATCGCCGCCGCTGGCAATCGGCGGGGCATGCTGATAAGAGGCTTTCGCCCAGAAGCAGGAAAGGTCGCCCAGCATGGCCAGCCCCGAGCGCAAAGCGAGCGTCGCGCGCAAGACCAAGGAAACCGAGATCGCCGTTTCTGTCGATCTCGATGGCAAGGGCGCGTCGGAAATCTCGACCGGCGTCGGCTTCTTCGACCATATGCTCGACCAGCTTGCCCGCCACTCGCTGATCGACATGAAGATCGAGGCGAAGGGCGACCTGCATATCGACGACCACCACACGGTCGAGGATACCGGCATCGCGATCGGCCAGGCTCTGGCGCGCGCACTCGGCGAGCGTCGCGGCATCACCCGCTACGCATCGATAGACCTTGCCATGGACGAGACCTTGACCAAGGCGGCGGTCGACGTTTCCGGCCGGCCGTTCCTTGTGTGGAACGTGGCGTTCAGTGCGCCGAAGATCGGAACCTTCGACACCGAGCTGGTGCGCGAGTTCTTCCAGGCGCTTGCGCAAAACGCCGGCATCACGATGCATGTGATGAACCATTATGGCGCCAACAATCACCATATCGCGGAGACCTGCTTCAAGGCGGTGGCCCGCGCGCTGCGCGCCGCGATAGAACCGGACCCGCGCCAGGAGGGAGCGATCCCTTCCACCAAGGGCACCCTGAACGGATGAGCGTTCGCCATGGCTAGTTTTGTTGTAATGGAGCCGCCCGGCCGCGCCGCCGAGGAGAGGGCCGTCATCGTGCGCGACGGTTTTCATATCCTCGCCTTTCTGCTGCCGGCGATCTGGCTGCTCGTTCACCGGCTGTGGCTGGAGACGCTGGCCGTTGTGCTCGCAGGCTTTGTGATCGGGCTGTTGGGTGCCTGGTGGGGCAGCGGCACGGCTTCGCTCGCATCGCTTATGCTTGCGCTTTTCGTCGGCCTTGAGGGATCGGCTCTGAGGCTGGCAGCCCTGCGCCGGCGCGGCTGGCGCGAATGGGGCGTGGTCGAGGCTGGTGACGCGCGCGATGCGGAGATCCGCTATCTCGCAGATATTGGCCCCGGCCACGTCGCGCGGGACACTGTCTCCGATGCCGTTCCGCAGGCTCCGGTCCTGGCCGCCCAGCGTGCGACCCCGACCCGCTCGGGCCCTGCGCTCGGCATGCTCGGCTATCCGGGGCGAAACTGAGATGCGCGTTGCAATCATCGACTACGGGTCCGGTAATCTGCGCTCGGCGACCAAGGCTTTCGAGCGGGCCGCGCGCGAGGCGGGCATCGCCGCCGAGATCGACCTGACGGCGGACTCGGAGCGGGTGAGAAGTGCCGACCGCATCGTGTTGCCGGGTGTTGGCGCCTATGCCGATTGCCGGGCAGGGCTCGATGCCGTGCCGGGTATGGTGTCGGCGATCGAGGAAGTCGTGACCCATCGCGGCCGGCCGTTCCTCGGCATCTGTGTCGGCATGCAGTTGATGTCGTCGCGCGGACTGGAAAAGACCATCACCAACGGCTTCGGCTGGATCGCCGGCGACGTGAAGGAGATCGAGCCTTCCGATGCTTCGCTGAAAATCCCGCAGATCGGCTGGAACACGATTCACGTGAAACACGATCATCCGCTTCTGGCAGGCATCCGCACCGGCGAGGACGGGCTGCATGCCTATTTCGTCCACTCCTACCATCTCGACGCGGAGCGCGCGGAGGATGTCGTTGCGGTCACCGAATATGGCGGTCCCTTAACGGCCCTGGTCGCGCGCGAGAACATGGCTGGAACCCAGTTCCACCCCGAAAAGAGCCAGGCGCTCGGCCTGGCCCTGATCGCCAATTTCCTGCGATGGAAACCGTGAGGAGGACGCCATGAGCAAGAAGGGTTACTGGATGGGCATGGTCGACGTGACCGATCCCGATGGCTATCCGCAATACGTCGCGGCAAACGCTGCCGCCTTCGAGAAATACGGCGCGAAGTTCCTTGTGCGCGGCGGACAGTGCGAAGTCTTCGAAGGCCCGGCGGCATCGCGGCTGGTGGTCATCGAGTTCAAGGACTACCAGACTGCGCTCGACTGCTACCATTCGCCGGAATATCAAGCGGCATTGAAGCTGCGCCAGCAATTCTCGAACACTCACTTTGCCATCGTCGAAGGCGTATGATCCGTTGATACTTTTTCCTGCCATCGATCTGAAGCAAGGCCAGTGCGTCCGTCTCAAGCTGGGCGAGATGGACAGCGCCACGGTCTATAACGCCGATCCCGCCGCTCAGGCGCGCGCCTTCGAGGAGCAGGGTTTCGAGTGGCTGCATGTGGTCGATCTCGACGGCGCCTTCGCCGGCGAAAGCCGCAACGGCGAGGCGGTCGAGGCGATCCTGAAGGCGACGAAGAACCCGGTGCAGCTTGGCGGCGGTATCCGCTCGCTGGCGCATATCGAGGCGTGGCTGGCAAAGGGGCTGGCGCGGGTGATCCTTGGCACGGTCGCGGTGCGCGATCCAGATCTGGTGAAGGAAGCCTGCAAGGCGTTTCCGGGCAAGGTCGCCGTCGGCATCGACGCGCGTGGCGGCAAGGTTGCCGTCGAGGGCTGGGCCGAAGCCTCCTCGCTGGGCGCGATCGAGCTCGCGAAGAAGTTCGAAGGCGCCGGTGTCGCCGCCATCATATACACGGACATCGACCGCGACGGCGTGCTGGCCGGCATCAACTGGGACGCGACGATCGACCTTGCCGAAGCCGTCTCCATTCCCGTCATCGCATCCGGTGGACTCGCGTCCATCGCCGATATCGTGCGCATGACCATGCCCGACGCGCGCCGGCTCGAAGGCGCCATCTCCGGCCGCGCCCTCTATGACGGCCGCATCGACCCGGAAGAAGCGCTGGCGATCCTGCGTGAAGCGCGGGAGCGCGCGGCATGACCCTTAAGGCCCGTGTCATCCCGTGCCTCGACGTTAAGGACGGCCGCGTCGTCAAGGGCGTCAGCTTTGTCGACCTGATCGATGCCGGCGACCCGGTGGAATCGGCCAGGGCCTATGACGCAGCCGGCGCCGATGAGCTGTGCTTCCTCGACATCACCGCGTCTTCCGACAACCGCGAAACCATCTTCGACGTGGTCGCCCGCACAGCCGATCACTGCTTCATGCCGCTCACCGTCGGCGGCGGCGTGCGCGCGGTGGCCGACATCCGCAAGCTGCTGCTGGCGGGGGCCGACAAGGTGTCGATCAACACCGCGGCGGTGAAGAACCCCGACTTCGTCGCCGAAGCGGCCGACAAGTTCGGCAACCAGTGCATCGTCGTTGCCATCGATGCCAAGAAGGTCTCGCAGCCCGACGAGACGGATCGCTGGGAAATCTTCACCCATGGCGGGCGGCAGGCCACCGGCCTCGATGCGGTCGAGTTCGCGCGCAAGGTCGTCGGTCTCGGCGCGGGCGAGATCCTGCTGACCTCCATGGATCGCGACGGCACCAAGGCGGGCTATGATCTCGCGCTCACCCGCGCAGTCGCCGATGCAGTGCGTGCGCCGGTCATCGCGTCTGGTGGCGTCGGCACGCTGGACCATCTGGTCGAGGGCATCCGCGACGGCCACGCGACCGCCGTTCTGGCGGCCTCGATCTTCCATTTCGGCACCTTCACCATTGCGCAGGCAAAGGCGCACATGGCAAAAGCAGGCCTGCCGATGCGGCTCGACGCCGCCTGAACGTCGGGAGGAAAGACACCCTTGTCAGGGTTCTCGCTGAAAGATCTGGAGACGATCGTGGCCGAGCGTGGCGGCTCGGGCGCAGACGATTCCTGGACGGCCCGGCTCTTTGCCAAGGGCATCGACAAGGCCGCTCAGAAGATGGGCGAGGAGGCGGTCGAGACCGTCATTGCCGCCGTCAAGGGCGAGCGCGACGCGGTGATCTCCGAAAGCGCCGATCTGCTCTATCATTGGCTCGTGGTGCTCGCGCTGTCCGGCGTGAGCCTCGATGAAGTGCTGGCCGAGCTCGAGGCGCGCACGAACCGTTCGGGCGTTGCCGAAAAGGCCGCGCGCAATTCTGGCTGAGAGAGCCGGGGCAGGGACGAATGCCGATGGATCAACTTACGCCCGGCGAGAAATACTCACCGTATCGCATCTTCTCCGCCGAACGCTGGGCAGAGTTTCGCGCCGACACGCCGCTGACACTGGCGGAAGACGAAGTGCGCCGGTTGCGTTCGCTGAACGACCCGGTCGATCTCGACGAGATCAGGCGCATTTACCTCACCTTGTCGCGCCTGCTTTCCGCCCATGTGGAGGCGAGCCAACTGCTTTTCCGGCAGCGCCGCGTGTTCTTCAATTCCGACAATGCGGTCAAGACGCCGTTCATCATCGGCATCGCCGGGTCCGTGGCCGTGGGCAAGTCGACCACGGCGCGCGTGCTGAAGGAGTTGCTGCAGCGCTGGCCGTCGAGCCCCAAGGTCGACCTGGTGACGACCGACGGTTTCCTGCTGCCCAACGAGGTGCTGCGGCGCGAAAACCTGATGGAGCGCAAGGGTTTTCCGGAAAGCTACGACGTCGGCGCGCTGCTGCGGTTCCTGTCGGCCATCAAGTCCGGCCAGCCGGATGTGCAGGCGCCGCTCTATTCGCACATGACCTATGACGTGCTGCCCGGCGCCTATGTGACCATCGACCGGCCCGACATCCTGATCTTCGAAGGCATCAACGTTCTTCAGACCCGCGACCTGCCGCAGGACGGCAAGTTCGTGCCGTTCGTTTCCGACTTCTTCGATTTCTCGATCTACATCGATGCGGACGAGAACATGGTGCACCACTGGTACATAGATCGTTTCATGCGATTGCGCGAAACGGCCTTCAAGAACCCCGAATCCTTCTTCCATCGCTATTCGCAGCTCTCGGAAGAAGCCGCGCGCGCCATCGCCGAGGGGCTCTGGACCAACATCAACCTGAAGAACCTCAGGGAGAACATCCTGCCGACGCGGCCGCGCGCCGACCTCGTCCTGCGCAAGGGTGCCAACCACCTGATCGAGGAAGTGGCCCTCAGGAAGCTGTAGCGGCTGCCTCCGTCTCGGGATGTGCCGAAGGCTTGGGGGCGGAAATGGGCCTTCGCCTGTCTGCCATGCCTGTGCGCGCATAGCGCTTTACCAAGACGTGGATGACAGCGACGATCGCTATGGAGACATAGCCGTCGATCGCATAATGCCAGGCCAGATAGACCGAGCTGGCGATGATGAACGCGACATACGCAAAGGCCGCCATCCCCAGCCGCCGCGAATATTCGGCGATGAAGAACGCATTCATGGCGACGAGCGCGACATGGACGCTCGGAAATGCGGATATGCCGGAGCCGAAGCTCGTGGCGCCGGACTCATGCAGCGACCAGAGATAAGCCTGGTAGGCAACTGCGGAATTGGGGCTGTCGGCGCCGCGAGCGAGAAAGGCAAGCTGCTCGGCGAACCGCGCCGTGTCGCCCGTCACCTCGCCGTAGAAGGCTGGTCCCGCCGAGAGGAACAGCGTGGCAAACACATTGCCGCACACGATCCAGGTCAGCATGAAGCATGCGATGTAACGTCCCCGGATAGCAGCGGCTCGGGGTGAGGTCGCAACGAAAAAGAGCAGGCCGAAGCACAGCACGAACCAAAGCACGTTGTAGTTCCACTCGATCGCAACGCGGACGGCATCGTGCTTGCCGAAGCTGTAAAGCAGCCGCCATGGGTCGACCCCGAAATGCAGCAGACGGTCGATGTCCGCCTGGATGCGGTCGTATTGGAAGCCGTCGCGCCAGAACGTCATGGCGTTCTTCAGCGACGTGAAGGTTCCCTGGAACAGCACCATCACCATCAGGAGCGCGACACCGGAGACGAGCGTCGCCACGCGCGAGGCAGAAAATGCCCTTCGCATCGCAAGACCGCGACGTGCGTTCAGACGATGTGCGACGCGCGCGGCATCGATGATGACCGCGACCAGCGGGAAGAAGAGAATGAAGATGATCGCCCAGCGCCGGACATAGACCCAGTAGGTCGCGCGGTCTTCGGTACCTGTGAACTGAAGCAGGAGAAGCCCGGCTGCGGTATACGCGAGAACGAACAGATACAGCCCCGCGTCGGCCCGCACCATCCGCGCGGTTTCCGACGTCGCGTTCCTGCACCAGCGCAGAAATCCGGTCACGGCCAAGGCTCCCGCCAATCTTCGACGGGCGGACCCTAGCGGACAAACCTCAACATTCTCCTAGCGCGGCTTGGTGACCCGCCGCAGCGTCAGGTTGATGCGGCCGCCATTCTTCAGGAGCGTCGAGGTGGCCGAATAGATCCGGTCGACGCCGTGGAAGGCGAGGCGCCCCTCTCCACCCAGCACCACCAGATCGCCGCTGGCGAGTTTGAAGGATAACGTGCGGCCACCGCGTGTCGTTTCTCCCACCCGGAACCGGCAGGTGTCGCCCAGCGAGACCGAAAGCACGGGTGCGTCGAAATCCTGCTCGTCTCGATCCTGGTGCAGTCCCATCTTCGCGTCGGCCTCGTAGAAATTGACGAGACAGGCCTCCGGCGGTGCTTCGTACCGCGCGACCTCTCGCCAGAGTGCCATCAGCCGCTCGGGGATCGGCGGCCATGGTTCGCCTGTCAGCGGGTGGGTCGTTTGATAGCGATAGCCTTGGTCCTTGTCGGTCACCCAGCCGAGCGTACCGCAATTGGTCATGCGAACGCTCATCGGCTTTCCGGTGCGCGGCATCGTGGGAACATAGAGCGGTGCGGCCTGCACGACAGCGCGTATGTCTTCCAGCAGCGCTTCCTGAGCTGCGCGGTCGAGAAAGTCAGGAACATGCCTGACACCTTGCGGCAGGCCTTGCGACACCAGATCACCCTGCAAAACAAATCCGGCGGCATGATAGCCGCCGGATAGGAATATTTTCAAGTCCTGATGGGGCCTGTCAGCCTTCCAGCGGCGGAATCCGCAGCACCTGGCCCGGATAGATCTTGTCCGGGTCGCTGAGCATGGGCTTGTTTGCTTCGAAGATGAGCGTGTGCTTGGTGCCTTTGCCCTTGCCGTAGTGGCGTTCGGCGATCTTCCAGAGATTGTCGCCCTTGACCACGGTGTAGAGAACCGGCTCCTTTTCGGCCTTGTCCGGCGCGTCCTCGACGACAAGTTCGGTTTCGACAGCCTCGACGCCGGCCGTGTTGCCGATGGCGATGACAGCCTTTTCGAGCGTCGCCTGATCGGCGACGGAGCCCTTCAGTACGGCCTTTCCGCCCACAACCTCGACCTGCACCTTGTCGGTGCCGAGCCCGTGCGAGTCGAGTTCCTTCTTGAGTTCCTCAACCTTGGGTTCTTCGTCGTCGCCGAAGCCGAGCTTCTTTCCGATGGACTTCGCAAAACTGAACAGGCCCATGCCGCAATCTCCTTGTTGCATGTAAAAATATGTCGCCCCTCATCTGACATTGACGCAGCAACGCCGAAAAGGAAAGCAAGGATTTTTCGCTTCGGCGACCCGTGCAATCGGTCAGTCGGGCGCAACCTTGCCGCGCATCTTCTTGATCCCGGAGCGGCCAGCCTTTGCCTTGAGGCGACGCTCGACGGCGCCCTTCGAGGGTCGGGTCTTCTTGCGCGGTTTCGGCGGAGGCTCCGCGGCCTTGGCAAGCAGCGCCGCAAGCCGCGCCCGTGCATCCGCCCGGTTCTGCTCCTGGGTACGGAACCGGCCAGCCTCAATGACGATGACGCCGTCCTTGGTCGCACGCTGGCCGGCGAGCGTGAGCGCGCGCTCACGCACCCTTTCAGGCAGACCTGGCGCATTCGCAGCATCGAACCGGAGCTGAACGGCGGTCGCCACCTTGTTGACGTTCTGGCCACCAGGGCCGGACGAACGGATGAACTGCTCCTGAAGCTCGTCGGCGCCGACCTCGACGCCCGGTGCTATATGCAATCCCCTGTCCGCGATCATGTCTGACGTCCCGTGTCCGATCCCGCAATGCGGGCGGACATTACATAGAACGGTGTCGCCGGCGGGAAAACCCCGGTCAGAATTCCTCCCAGCCGGCTTCGTCCGCAGGTGCAACGGTCTGGGCTGCGGCGGCACTGGAGCCGCTACGGAAGGCGACGGCGATGCGCTGACCGATTGCGCGGATGCCGGTCGTCGGCTGCTGCAGCGAACGGGCTGGCTCGCGGAGGCTTGAAATTGGCGCTTCGCGTCCAAGCTTGAACTGCGCCAGCAGAGCGTTGAGCGCCGCGGCTTCGCCGGCGAGCTTGTGGCTTGCGGCGGTGGACTGCTCGACCATCGCGGCGTTCTGCTGCGTGCCCTGATCGATCCGGTTGACGGCAATGTTGATCTCGTTGAGGCCGGTTGCCTGCTCGCGCGACGCCTCGACGATCGCCACGACATTGGTGCTGATTTCCTGCACTTCCGACACGATGGTGCGAAGCGCCTCGCCGGCTTCGCCGACCAGGCCCACGCCGGCGCGAACATGTTCGCCCGACGTCGTTATGAGCGTGTTGATCTCCTTGGCCGCGTTGGCCGCGCGCTGCGCGAGGTCGCGCACCTCCTGGGCCACCACGGCAAAGCCACGCCCCGCTTCGCCGGCACGCGCCGCCTCGATGCCGGCATTGAGCGCGAGCAGGCTGATCTGGAAGGCGATTTCGTCGATCACCCCGTTGATGGTGCTGATCTGTGTGGACGAGGCTTCGATGCGATCCATGGCGGCAACCGCATCCTGAACGATGGCGCCGGAACGCTCCGCTCCGGCCCGTGTGCGCGCAACCAGCGCGCCTGCCTCCTCGGCACGCCGGCTGGAATCACGAACCGTCGTGACGATCTGTTCCAGCGCCGCCGCGGTCTGCTCGACGGACGCCGCCTGCTGTTCGGTGCGCTTGGACAGATCGTCCGATGCGTTTCGGATTTCGTCCGAGCCGGCATGGATCGCATTGGCGTTTTCGCCCACCGTCTGAAGGGCGGCCTGCAGTTTTGCGACCGAGTTGTTGAAATCGGCCCTCAGCTTTTCCATCGACGGGGTGAAAGGTTCATCGATCCGCTGGGCAACATCGCCCTCGGCAAGTCGGCTCAAGCCATTGGCAAGCATGTCGACGGCGTATTGCAGTTCATGTGCCTGGCGCTCCTTCTCGGCGCGCTCGAGTTCCTCGCGCTCGCTCGCTTCGCGCCGGCGCGCTTCCTCGGCGTCGCGTTCCTCGTTGACCTTGCGGATGGTGTTTTCGCGGAAGAGCTGGAACGCATCGGCGATCTCGCCGATTTCGTCGCGCCGGCCCAGCCCCGGTATCTCCACGTCGAGCTCCCCGGAGGCGAGGGCGCGCATCGAACGCGCCGTGCGGGAGATGGGCAGCGCGACGGAACGCCAGACAAGGAACCCGCACACGAGAACGGCGAGTACGACACCGCCGACCGCGATCATGACCATGCGCTGGATTGCGGTGGTGGTTTCGATACGCGCGGCGCTGGCCTCATTGCGCACGTTCTCGATCTCGGCGCGTATGCGACCGAAAATCGGCTCTATCCGCGCGAAAGTTTCCGATACTTCGAGATCCAGCTCCCGGCTGCGCTCGGACGCATCGGCAAAATCCTCGAAGGTCGCCTCATAGGCGTCGAGGGTTGCCATCACCGCCGTGTGGCCGCTCGAGGAGCCGAACACGCCGCGCGG
This sequence comes from Aquamicrobium sp., assembly GCA_019739225.1. Classification (GTDB taxonomy): domain Bacteria; phylum Pseudomonadota; class Alphaproteobacteria; order Rhizobiales; family Rhizobiaceae; genus Aerobium. Next base: position 118,148 of record JAHHDT010000006.1, on the reverse strand, counting down.
GCGTGCACGCAAGGTTTCGATCGCCTCCGTCACGCGGGCACGGTTCTGCGCGCTTGGCGTGACCACGAAATCCTTTTCACGATTGAAGATTTCAGCGACGTCGACCTTCAGCGCCGGATAGGGAATGCGCGCCAGTTGTTCGGAGAGAAAGCCGGTTGCCGCGCGAAGCTCGCTTTGCAGGCCCTTCTCGGCACTGATACCCAGCCGCCGGGTGACTTCCACCGCTTCGCCAAAAACCTCGATGTAGCGCTGGAAGCCCTGCGTCAGGACACCTTCGCTGGGCACGTCACGCTGCTGGCTGCCCGCAATGATCGCCTCGATCGCCTCAAGGGACCTGGCAACTTCCTGGCTCTGTGCCGCGTGCGTTTCCACATATCGCTCGTCCCGGCGCAGGAAGAAGTCCTTCTCGTTCCGGCGCAGTTGGAGGAAGCCGATCTGAAGCTCGCTGGTCACCGCTGCGGCCTGGTTTGCCCGACCCGCCGTCGCATCGATCTGACTGACGAGGCTGCGCTGGTACACAAGAAGTCCGGCAACGGCCAGCACGCCGAAGACGCCCACCAGGGCAATCAGCGCGATACGGTGGGAAATGCGGAACGCGAACAGGTTCATGGTCGGGCCTTCGGAACGGCATCCGGCGACCGTTTCGGTCCCGGGCATGGAGATCTGGCGGGAGATGAACGCGGGAATGCCGGAGCCGGCAGAGGTTCGACGTCATGTCTGGCCGGACGATAGTCGTCCGGACCCTCACGTCCCAAAGAACGCGCAATAGATTAAATCTCGGTGAACCGCGGCGAAGCCTTCGGCATGGGGTCGAGAAGACCCGCTAGTCCTTCCAGACGATGACGTCCTCTACCGACTTGCGCTTGATGTCCGGGACCTTGGCCTCGTCGGCGGGATAGCCGGCCACGAGCAGGATCAGTGCCTTTTCGTGCTCCGGCCTGCCGCAGATCTCGTTCAGAAAGCCCATCGGCGACGGTGTGTGGGTCAGCGTCGCAAGACCGGCATTGTGCAGGCTGGCGATCAGCAGGCCGGTCGCGATGCCGACCGATTCCGGGACGTAGTAGTGCTTGGCGCGTTTGCCGTCGGGGCCGAGCCCGTAGCGCTGCGCGAAGATGGCGATGAGCCAGGGCGCGGCTTCCAGAAATGGCTTGTCCGCGTCCGTGCCGAGAGGCGCGAGCGCGTCGAGCCATTCGGCGGATGCGCGGCCGCTGTAGAACTCCCGTTCCTCTTTCTCGGCCGCTACCCTGATCTGGTTCTTAAGGGCGGGTTCGCTGATACACACGAATGTCCAGGGCTGCTGGTTGGCGCCGGACGGCGCCGTCGCCGCCGTCATGACGCAATCCTCAATAAGGGCCTTCGGCACGGGGCGCGGGGAAAAATCGCGTACGGTCCGGCGCCTGTCCATCAGTCTGCGGAAATCGGCCGCGCGCGTCGACATTTCCTCCGGCGCGTAGCCGGCGAAGGCGAGTGGTTTGTGCATGGCGAGCATCGACGGTTTCCTCCCGGTCACCGCATGCAATCATGACCGCAGCGCAAAGAAAAGGCCCGGGTTTGAACCGGGCCTTCATGAAAATTGCAGTGGGCAGCTGCTATTCGGCGGCTTCTTGCAGCCGCGGCGCGGCGCTCAGCGTGCTGGCGTCGACGTGCGCTTCGAACTTGGCGAAATTGTCGATGAACATCCCGACTAGCCGCTTGGCCTGCCGGTCGTAGGCTTCCTTGTCCGCCCAGGTCGAGCGCGGATCGAGGATCGCGGTGTCCACTCCGGGGACCGACACAGGCACCTCGAAGCCGAAATTGGCGTCGGTACGGAATTCCGCCTCGTTCAGCGAGCCGTCGAGGGCAGCCGAAAGCAGCGCTCTGGTGGCCTTGATCGGCATGCGGCTGCCGACCCCATAGGCGCCGCCAGTCCAGCCGGTGTTGACGAGCCAGCAATCGACGCCGTGCCGCGCAATGAGGTCGCGCAGCAGGTTGCCGTATTCGGAAGGATGGCGCGGCATGAAGGGTGCGCCGAAGCAGGTGGAGAAGGTCGCCTCGGGTTCGGTCACGCCCTTTTCCGTCCCGGCGACCTTGGCGGTGTAGCCTGAAAGGAAGTGATACATCGCCTGCGCCGGCGTCAGCCGTGCGATGGGTGGCATCACGCCGAACGCGTCCGCGGTCAGCATGATGATGTTCTTCGGATGCCCTGCCCGCCCCGTAGCGCTGGCATTGGGGATGAAGTCGAGCGGGTAGGCGCAGCGCGTGTTCTCGGTGAGCGAGCCGTCGTCGAAGTCCGGCACGCGATTGTCGTCCAGCACCACGTTTTCAAGTACGGTGCCAAAGCGCCGCGTCGTCGCAAAAATCTCAGGCTCTGCTTCGGCCGAAAGCTTGATGGTCTTGGCGTAGCAGCCGCCTTCGAAATTGAAGATGCCGTCTTCGCCCCAGCCATGTTCGTCGTCGCCGATGAGCGTGCGACGAGGATCGGCTGAAAGCGTGGTCTTGCCGGTGCCGGACAGGCCGAAGAACACGGCCGCATCACCTTGCGGCCCTTCATTGGCCGAGCAGTGCATGGGCATCACGCCGCGCGCCGGCAGCAGGTAGTTCAGCGCGGTGAAGACCGACTTCTTCATCTCGCCGGCGTAAGACGTGCCGCCGATCAGCACCACCATGCGGGCGAAGTCGATCGCGATGACCGTCTCGGTCCTGCAGCCATGTCGGGCAGGATCGGCCCTGAACGACGGCAGGTCGATGATCGTCATCTTGGGCGCGAAGCTGGAAAGGGCCTCGCGCGCGGGGCGGATCAGCAGATTGCGGATGAAATGCGAATGCCAGGCATATTCCGTGACGACACGTGTAGGCAGGCTGTTCGCCTCGTCCGCACCGCCCACGAGATCCTGGACGTAGAGATCGAGCTTCGCCGCGTGGGCGAGGAAGTCGTCGTACAGGAGCGCGAACTGCTCCGGCGACATCGCCTTGTTGTTGTCCCACCAGATCTGCGCGTCGGTGTCCGCATCACGCACGACGAACTTGTCCTTCGGCGAACGCCCGGTGTGCTGCCCCGTCGTGGCGACAAGCGCACCGTGGGCCGTCAGTCTTGCTTCGCCGCGGCGCAGCGCATGCTCGACCAGTTCGGCCGGGACGAGATTGTAGTGAACCGTCCCCGAGGTCCTCAAACCGCAGGTTTCGATCCCGTTACCGGGATTGCGCAGGCCGATTTCTTTCATCCTTACCACCAAACAACGGAGCCGAACCGAAAGATGTTCTCCTCTCGATGGGGTTGAACGCGTTCGCCCGAACGGGAGGTGAAAGGTTCAGAAACAGAAAAGCCCATTGATTTCAAATCATTAATCGATTTAAAGATTTTGAACTCTGTTTAAATCGGTTGTAACTGTTTAAATCTTCCGGCGGTCGACACATATTCGTTGATGACCGACAAGCCGGCGAAGGAATGGGGGCGCTTGCCTTTCTGCCGCCGGCCGTGCATGCGGGGAGGCAGCATGCCACAATTTGTACCCAATTTGTCCGTCTACAGCCCCTTCTCGATGCAGGAAGGGACACCCGCTCATGAGGGAGCCACTTGAAATGGCAACGATCGCGCTTGTCGATGACGACCGGAACATCCTGACGTCAGTTTCGATCGCGTTGGAGTCCGAAGGCTATCGCGTCGAGACCTATACCGACGGCGCCTCTGCGCTTGAGGGTCTTTCCGCGCGCCCGCCCAATCTCGCCATCTTCGATATCAAGATGCCCCGCATGGACGGCATGGAGTTGCTGCGGCGCTTGCGCCAGAAGAGCGACATGCCGGTCATCTTTCTCACGTCCAAGGATGACGAGATCGACGAGCTCTTCGGACTGAAGATGGGCGCCGACGACTTTATCCGCAAACCGTTCTCGCAAAGGCTGCTCGTTGAGCGTGTCCGTGCCGTCCTGCGCCGCGCCAATGCTCGCGAGGCAGGCGTCAAGACCCCCGGCCAGCAGGCGCGCTCGCTGGAGCGCGGCCAGCTTGTCATGGACCAGGAGCGTCACACCTGCACGTGGCGGGGCGAACCGGTTACGCTGACGGTCACTGAATTCCTTATCCTGCATTCGCTGGCGCAGCGCCCCGGCGTGGTCAAGAGCCGCGATGCGCTTATGGATTCTGCTTACGACGAGCAGGTCTATGTCGACGACCGCACCATCGACAGCCACATCAAGCGGCTGCGCAAGAAGTTCAAGGCCGTCGACGACGATTTCGACATGATCGAGACGCTTTATGGGGTAGGCTACCGCTTCCGCGAGGCATGACGCCCGCGAGGCGACTACTGCAGGGCTGAATGGCGGCAGACATCGAAAAAGGCGTCACCGGGACAAAATCCGAGGTGAAGCGCGGGTCCAGGCCCTTGAGCCGGCACGTTCTCGTGCCGGTCAGGCGGGTGCTGGGCCATTATGTCTTCTCGAGCCTGACGCGCCGTATCCTCGTTCTGAACCTGGCCGCGCTCGGGGTCATGGTTGTCGGCATTCTCTACATCAACCAGTTTCGCGACGGGCTCGTTCAGGCGCGGATCGAAAGCCTGATGATCCAGGGCGAGATCATCGCCAGCGCGATTGCCGCGTCGGCGACGGTCGAGACAGATTCGATCACCATCGATCCCGAGAAACTCCTGGAGCTTCAAGCAGGGGAAAGCCTGCCGCCGGGGTCGGGGCAACTGGACAGCCTGCACTTCCCCATCAACCCGGAGCGGGTCGCGCCAGTCTTGCGCCGCCTGATCTCGCCAACGCTGACACGTGCGCGCATCTTCGATCGCGACGCCAACCTGCTGCTCGATTCCCGTGCGCTCTATTCGCGCGGCCAGATCCTGCGTTACGGCCTTCCGCCCGTTGAGGAGGAGAAGCCGGGCCTGCTGGAGCGCGCCGAAAAGCTTCTGCTTAGCCTCTTCCGGCGCTCCGACCTGCCACTTTACCACGAACAGCCTGGCGGCAGCGGCACAGCCTATCCCGAAGTCATGCAGGCATTGCAGGGCAGCCCGTCCTTCATCGTGCGCCGCAGCGATCAGGGCGAGCAGATCGTCTCCGTGGCCGTGCCGGTCCAGCGCTTCCGGGCCGTGCTCGGCGTGTTGATGCTGTCGACGCAGGGCGGCGACATCGATAAGATCGTTCAGGCGGAACAGCGTGCCATCCTCAGGGTTTTCGGCGTGGCTGCCCTGGTCAACGCCATCCTGTCCATGTTGCTGGCCTCGACGATCGCGAACCCGCTGCGGCGCCTGGCGGCGGCCGCCGTCAGGGTCAGGCGCGGCGTGAAGAACCGCGAGGAGATTCCCGACTTCTCGGACAGGCAGGACGAAATCGGGAATCTTTCCGTTGCCCTGCGTGACATGACGAATGCGCTCTATGCTCGCATTGAGGCGATCGAAAGCTTCGCGGCGGATGTCAGCCATGAACTAAAGAACCCGCTTACGTCGCTGCGCAGCGCGGTCGAAACTCTGCCATTGGCCAAGACGGAAGAGTCGCGGGCGCGCCTTCTTGAGGTGATCCAGCACGATGTTCGCCGCCTCGACAGGCTCATCACCGACATCTCGGATGCATCGCGTCTCGATGCTGAGCTCGCCCGCGAGGATGGCCGTCGTGTCGACCTGCTGAAACTGATCACCGAAATCGCCGAGGCCTCGCGGGAGTCTCGCCGGGACAAGAAGAACGTGGCGATCGACGTCCGCACAGCCAAGAAAGGTCAGCCGGCGCGGGACTTCTTCGTTTCCGGACACGACTTGCGCATTGGCCAGGTGCTGACCAACCTGATCGAGAATGGGCGGTCGTTCGTGCCGGAAGAAGACGGGCGCATCCTCATCACCTTGTCGCGTACGGCGCATCACGTCGTCGTGACGGTCGAGGACAATGGCCCGGGCATCAAGGTGGATGACATCGAGCGTATCTTCGAGCGTTTCTACACCGATCGACCCTCTAGTGAGGCGTTCGGGCAGAATTCCGGCCTCGGCCTGTCGATCAGTCGCCAGATCGTCGAGGCGCATGGCGGCCACCTGACGGCCGAAAATATCCCCGGCGCCAAGCCCGGCGATTTCAGGGGTGCGCGGTTCATCGTCACATTGCCTGCCGAAGCCTGATGGCGCGGACGAACCTCCACGCCAGTGCCGTCGTGGTGGGCGAAAGCGGGCTTCTCATCACCGGTCGCTCGGGATCCGGAAAATCGGCTCTGGCGTTTCATCTCGTGGCAACGCTGCATGCCCGCGGCGATTTCGCTGCGCTGGTTTCCGACGATCAGGTATGGCTCGAGAACAGCGATGACCGCCTCCTTGCCGAAGCTCCCGATGCCATAGCCGGCCTGGTGGAGTTGCGCGGTTACGGACCCGCGCCGACGGCATTCGAGAAGCGTGCCGTTGTGGACCGGCTGGTGATGCTGGTCGAGCCGGCCGCCGCGCCGCGCCATCGGGAACCGATATCTGAGGTGGTGCTCGGCGTTTCTTTGCCGTGCCTCGCCTTGCCGGAACGTAATGTCGAGGCGAATGTAGCGGCCATTCTCGCCTGGTTAGCCGGCGAGCCCGGGTAGCTGACCCATTTGTTGCCAGACTTTGCGCAAAACTGCGGCAATTTGGCCCTCTTTGGTGCAAATTTGGACTTGTCAAAGGTCAAACCGCTGACAAGATAGCGCACCTTGCCGTCTGGCTCCGCGCGCCGCGTTATCCGGAAGCAGGGGTTAGGGGCCAAGTCGGATTGCGCGAGTCGAGAATGACTGCGCGAGCGCGTGTGACGGGGAGTGATTGTTGATCAATTCTGGCGATGCCGGGGACTGTTGCAGGTCCGGCGAGAACCCCTCGAAACGTTCACCCGTTCGATTGTCCTGGGCCTGCCGGGTCTGGTCACCTGCATGATCGGGCTCGTACTCGTCACGCATGGCCGTCTGGCCGAGGAATTTCGTCACGCCGTCGAACACGTGGTCGGCGCCCAGAAGAACTTCGAGACCGTGTCCATCGGGGCTGACGATGACATGGAGCAGCGGCGCACTGATATTGTCGACGCGGTTGCACGCGCGGATACGGGCACGGGCGTGATCATATTGACGGACATGTTCGGCGGAACGCCCTCCAATCTGGCCATATCGGTCATGAGCTCGGGCAAGATCGAGGTGATCGCCGGGGTAAACCTGCCGATGTTGATCAAGCTCACCAGCGTGCGTGCCAATGACGACATGGCGGCAGCCCTCCAGGAGGGCCAGTTGGCAGGCCGCAAATACATCAACGTCGCCAGCCAGCTTCTGAGCGGCAAATGACCATGCCCGCCGAGCATGCCGGCGCCCCCGGCGAAATCCGCAGGGACCTGACGATCGTCAACAAGCGCGGGCTGCATGCGCGAGCCTCGGCCCGCTTCGTTCAGCTGGTCAGCGGCTACGACGCGGTCGTCGAGGTCGAAAAGGATGGCGTCAAGGTCGGCGGCACCTCCATCATGGGTTTGATGATGCTGGCGGCCAGTCCTGGCTGTGCCATCAGCGTCAGGGCAAGCGGTCCTCAGGCCGCGGAGCTGATGGAAGCCCTCGCCGATCTGGTCGCGTCCCGTTTCGGCGAGGAATGCTGAGCGCGCATCGCTTCACATGCACGGATAAAGATTTCTTTATGTCCTATTGCCGAAAAGGCGGTTTTCTGCTACTCGGCGGGCCAGACTGGCGTGCCCTGTATACACACCCGAGCGCGCCGATTTCACCGAATCTGGAGTGAACGCATGAGCGCGCAGGACTATATCGTTGCCGACATTTCCCTTGCGGACTGGGGCCGCAAGGAAATTGAGATCGCCGAAACCGAGATGCCGGGCCTGATGGCCAGCCGTGAGGAATTCGCTCAAAGCCAGCCGCTCAAGGGCGCGCGCATCACCGGCTCCCTCCACATGACCATCCAGACCGCCGTGCTGATCGAGACGCTGCAGGCGCTCGGCGCCGAAGTACGCTGGGCCTCGTGCAACATCTTCTCGACGCAGGACCACGCTGCAGCAGCCATTGCCGCCGCCGGCACCCCGGTTTTTGCGGTCAAGGGCGAGACGCTTACCCAGTACTGGGAATATACCGACCGCATCTTCCAGTGGGGCGATGGCGGCCTCTCCAACATGATCCTCGACGATGGTGGCGATGCCACCATGTACATCCTGATCGGTGCGCGCGCCGAAGCGGGCGAGGATGTGCTTTCCAAGCCGGGCAATGAGGAGGAGGAAATCCTCTTCGCGCAGATCAAGAAGCGCATGGAAGCCACCCCCGGCTTCTTCACGAGGCAGCGTGAGGCGATCAAGGGCGTTACCGAAGAGACGACCACCGGCGTGAACCGCCTCTATCAGCTGCAGAATAAGGGGCTGCTTCCTTTCCCGGCCATCAACGTCAACGACTCGGTGACCAAGTCCAAGTTCGACAACAAGTATGGCTGCAAGGAATCCCTGGTTGATGGCATTCGCCGCGCCACCGACACGATGATGGCCGGCAAGGTCGCGGTCGTCTGCGGTTATGGCGACGTCGGCAAGGGCTCGTCGGCTTCGCTGCGTGGCGCCGGCGCCCGCGTCAAGGTCACCGAGGTCGATCCGATCTGCGCCCTTCAGGCCGCGATGGACGGCTACGAGGTCGTCACGCTGGACGAGGCGGCCGCGACCGCCGACATCGTCATCACGACGACCGGCAACAAGGACGTCATCACGATCGACCATATGCGCAAGATGAAGGACATGGCGATCGTCGGCAACATCGGCCACTTCGACAACGAGATCCAGGTCGAGGCGCTGCGCAATCTGAAGTGGACCAACGTCAAGCCTCAGGTCGACCTGGTCGAGTTCCCCGACAGCAAGCGCATCATCCTGCTTTCGGAAGGACGCCTGCTCAATCTCGGCAACGCCACCGGCCATCCGAGCTTCGTGATGTCCGCGTCCTTCACCAACCAGGTGCTGGCCCAGATCGAGCTCTGGACCAAGGGAGAGCAGTACAAGAACGAGGTCTATGTTCTGCCCAAGCACCTGGACGAGAAGGTCGCTCGGCTGCATCTCGACAAGGTCGGCGCGAAGCTCACCGAACTGTCCACCGAGCAGGCCGCTTATATCGGTGTGACGCAGCACGGGCCTTACAAGCCCGAACACTACCGCTACTGATTTATTAACCATTCACCACAATATATTGAGACCGGGCGATTGACTTTTTCGCCCGGTCTTTTTTTGCGCGACGGCCGCCTTCACGGCGATTCGGTCACACGGTACAGTGACGTGATTCGTGACGCTTCCGTCTCTGGTGAGGGGAAACCGAAGAGGTGCGTCCTTTCTTGGCGATTCTGGCGCTCGTGCGGCGGAGAGGACATTTGAATATGCCAGGCGGGCAGCGACTGGATGCGGAGAAATCCGGCACCGGCGACCGGAGCGATTCCAGGGCCGGCGCGGCGGGGTGGCGTGCAATGCGACCGACGTCGATTGCCTGTCACGCGGCGGCGCTGCTGGGGTCTGCATGGCCGTCTGCGGCACTGGCGCAGGAAAACGCGATCCAGCTCGCGACCAAGATTCCCGTCGGCACCATGGAAGTGATCCAGCTTGCGCTGTTCGCGGGCATTACCGGCGCAGCGATCCTGTCCGCGATCCTGCTGATACGCGAGCGGGCCCGGACGGCCAGCGAGAATGTGAGCCTTCGCGAACGTGTGGCCGAGACAGGCAACGCGCTGCAGCGCGCCGAGGCCTTGCTGAACCTGAAGGACCAGCGCATTCTCGTGTGGTTCGGCGACGAGCGGAGACCGGAGCTGGTCGGCTCTCTCTCCCGCGCGGATGCGCCCGAGGATCGCGCCACGTTTCTGGCTTTCGGCAAATGGCTCGCCCCGCGCAGTGCAGCTCGCCTGGAGCGGGCGATCTCCTCGTTGCGCGAGGAAAAGCAGACTTTCGACCTCGTGGTGGAGACCAACAAGCGGGTGTTCCTCGAAGTTCAGGGACGCATTGCCGCAAGCCACGTGGCGGTGCGGTTCCTGACACTTTCAGATGCGCGGCGCGAACATGCGGAACTGCGCATCGAGCATCAGCAGTTGCACAGCGAACACGGAACGATCCTGAAGCTTCTCGATGCGCTCCAGATGCCAGCCTGGTTGCGCGGGAGCGATGGCAGTCTGCAATGGGTGAACGCCGCCTATGCGCAGGCGGTGGAGGCTGCAAACGCGTCAGCAGCCGTCAACGAGAGCCGGGAATTCCTTGGAACGGGCGCGCGCGAGCAGATCGCCCGCGACCATCTCTCGTCTGCAGTCTTCGCGCAACGGCTGTCGACCGTGATCGGTGGCGATCGGCGCATCTTCGCGGTTACGGATGTGGCGGCTGGCGAAGGATCCGCCGGGCTGGCATGCGATGTCAGCGAGGTCGAAACGATCCGCGAGGAGCATGAGCGTACGGTCCGCAGCCACGCGGATACGCTTGACCAGCTCAACACCGCGGTTGCCATCTTCGATACCGAACAGAAGCTGCGCTTCTTCAACCAGGCGTTCCAGAAACTCTGGGAGTTCGATCTTTCGTTTCTGGAAAGCCGGCCCGACAACACCTTGTTGCTCGACAGGTTGCGCAGCGACGGAAAACTCGCGGAGCAGCCCGAGTGGCGCCGCTGGAAGGAAAACCTGCTGGGAGCCTATCGCGCCGTCGAGCCGCAGGAACATCTGTGGCACCTGCCCGATGGCCGCACGTTGCGCGTGGTCGCCAATCCGCAGCCCAACGGCGGCGTGACCTGGGTGTTCGAGAACCTCACCGAGAAGATCAACCTGGAAAGCCGCTACAACACGATCGTGCGCGTCCAGGGCGTCACGCTCGACAATCTCGCAGAGGGCGTCGCGGTGTTCGGCCCGGATGGGCGCGTGCGGCTCTCCAATCCGGCTTTCGCGAACCTGTGGGGCATGCCCGAGGGGCTGGTACAGGCCGGGACGCATATCTCGGTAATCCGCGCCGCCTGCCAGACGCTTGCCAAGGCAAGCCCCTGGAGCGAACTCGCAGCCACGGTGACCGGCTTCGACGACGACCGCCAGGACCGTCACGGCCAGGTTGAGCTCAACGACGGCAACGTGCTCCGCTTTGCGGTCATCCACCTACCGAACGGGCAAGTGATGACCACGTTCATCGACGTGACCGACAGCGTCAACGTCGAGCGCATGCTCAAGGACAAGAACGAGGCGCTCGAGCGAGCGGACCAGCTCAAGAACGACTTCGTCCGGCACGTCTCCTATGAGCTGCGCTCGCCGTTGACGAGCATCAGCGGGTTCACCGAACTGCTGGCGCAGGAAACGGCCGGACCGCTCAATCCGCGGCAGCGGGATTACGTCGACCACATCGCCTCCTCGTCCTTCGAGCTGGAGACGATCGTGGACGATATCCTAGACCTGGCCACCATCGACGCCGGTATCATGGAACTGGAAATCAGCGAGGTCGTCATAGAGCGTACGGTGCGCTCCGCCGCCGATCTCGTGGCCGAGCGGCTGCGCGAACATTCGATCGCGCTCGATATCGTGTTGGAACAGGCTCCGGCTTCATTCCACGCGGATGAAAACCGCATTCGGCAAATCCTGTTCAATCTGCTCAGCAACGCTGCCAACTACGCGCCGGAAGGATCGACGATCCAATTGGCCTGCATGCGCGACCCGGCGGGCATCGCCTTCAGGGTTCATGACGACGGGCCGGGTATCCCGCCAGACGTGCTCGACGGAATCTTCCGACGCTTCGAACCGCATTCGAATGGTGGCCGCCAACGCGGTGCCGGACTTGGCCTGTCGATCGTGAAGAGCTTTGTCGAGCTGCATGACGGTTCGATCGAGATCGATACCGGCGAGAGCCGTGGCACAACCGTCATCTGCCGCTTTCCGATGGCGCCGGAAGGATTTCGCGAGGCGGCGGAATAGCGTTCATGGGGGAGCGCTCGATCGAACTGGAGCTGCCTGACGAAGAGGCCTCCTGCGTCCTTGGCGATGACTTCGCAGCGATGCTGCGCCCCGGCGATGTGCTGGCGCTTCACGGCGATCTCGGAATGGGCAAGACGACGCTCGCACGCGCCATCATTCGCGGGCTGCACGGCGATCGGGACCTCGAAGTTCCAAGCCCGACCTTCACGCTCGTGCAGGCCTATCAGGCGCGTTTTCCTGTCCAGCATTTCGATCTCTATCGCCTGACCTCGCCTGACGAACTCGAAGAACTGGGCTTCGAGGAGGCGATGCGCGACGGCGTGGTGCTGGTCGAATGGCCGGAACGCGCTGAGGACAGGTTGCCCGGCGACGCCATAACGGTGGCCTTGTCCGAACATGGATCCGGTCGACACGCACATATAACCGGTCCGGCCGATTTCATGGCGCGGCTCGACCGGTCCCTGGCCATCCGCGCATTCCTCGATCGATCCGGATATGCGGGTGCGGCCCGTGCCTATCTGGTTGGAGATGCTTCTGCGCGCGCATACGAAACCATATCTTTCGAGCAAGCCGCGCCGGTCATCCTGATGAACGCGCCGCGTCCGCCGTCGGGTCCAGCCGTCCGCGATGGCAAGCCCTATGCGCAGATCGCACATATATCGGAATCGGTGGTCCCGTTCGTCGCCATCGCACGGGCGCTGCGCCACAAGGGCTTCTGCGCTCCGGAGGTCTACGCATCGGATTTCGAGCGCGGGCTGCTGCTGATCGAGAATCTCGGCAGTGAGGGGGTTCTCGATGCTGGCAGCCAGCCGATAGGCGAGCGCTATCTTGCGGCGGCTGAACTTCTGGCCGCGATACATCGTCACGAATGGTCGCCGCACGTCGACGTCGCCCCGGGAATCGGACACACGATCCCGCCCTTCGATCGCGATGCCCTTTCGATCGAGAGCGAACTGCTTGTCGACTGGTATCTGCCCCATATTGCCGGTCGCCCGGCGACTGACGCGGAACGCGCGGCCTTCTCGCAGGCGTGGGGCGCCGTGTTCGACACGCTCGAACACTGCGAGAAGAGCATCCTTCTCCGCGATGTCCATTCGCCCAACATCATCTGGCGGGAGGATCGTTCGGGATCCGATCGCATCGGGCTCATCGATTTTCAGGATGCCATGATCGGCCCATCCGCCTACGACGTCGCATCGCTGGCCATGGATGCACGCGTCACGATCCCGGCGGAACTGGAAAACGCAATTGTCGAGGCATATGTCGCAGCGCGCCGGGCACAGGGCGGCTTCGACCGGCAGGCTTTCGAAGCGGCCTATGCCATCACGGCCGCGCAGCGCAACACGAAGATCCTCGGCATCTTCGTGCGGCTCAATGTCCGCGATGGCAAGCCCGGCTATCTGAAGCACCTGCCTCGCATTCGTTCTTATGTAGCCCGCGCGATCGAGCATCCTGCGCTGCGCCCGGTGCGTGACCTTTATGCGGAGCTTGGTATCCTATGAAGACGGCGATGGTTCTGGCTGCCGGGCTCGGCAAGCGGATGCGCCCGCTGACCGATACCATGCCGAAGCCGATGATAAGCATAGCCGGCAAAACCCTGCTCGACCGAGGCCTCGACGCTTTGGCCCAAGTGGGGGTGGAGAAGGCGGTGGTCAATGTCCACTACCTGCCATGGCAGATCATCGATCATGTCGGCCAGCGCAGCCGACCGTATATCGTCGTATCCGACGAGAGCGGATTGCTGCTCGATTCCGCAGGCGGCATCGTCAAGGCGTTGCCCGAACTGGGGGCCGAGCCCTTCTTCATTCTCAACGCCGATACGTTCTGGATCGACCGTGACGGCCGGGATCTCGAGCGGCTTGCCCTTGCGTGGGACGGCGCGCGCATGGATATTCTTCTCATGCTTGCCCGACCCGACGATGCCACCGGACATAGCGGCTCGACAGATTTTCTGCTCGACGCCGAAGGCAGGCTTGCGCGCGCCCGCGCAGCGCCGGAGGGCCTGATCTATGCCGGGGCGGCGATCGTGCATCCGCGCATCTTTGACGGCGCGGGTGCGGAGCCGCATTCGCTCAACATCTATTTCGACCGCGCCATCGCGGCCGGACGGCTCTTCGGACTGTCCATGCGCGGCCACTGGATCACCGTCGGCACGCCGGATGCGGTCGCCGCCGCCGAAGCGGCGATAGCGCGCCATGGCGGGTTATGACCGGCCGCCCTGCGCCGCGCGTCTTCACCCTTCCACCCGGCCAGCCGTTTCTGCCGACGCTGGCTGATGCTCTTCTGTCGGGTCGACTCGTGCCAGGCTTCGCCGTTGACGGCGATCCGCTGAAACTCGCCTCCGCCACCATCTACCTGCCGACACGCCGTGCCGCCCGCGCGCTTCGCAGCGCGTTCGTCGACCGGCTTGGCGGCGTGTCTGCCATCCTGCCGACGATCCGACCGCTGGGCGAGTTCGATGAGGACGCTGCGATATTCGAGGGCGGACAGGCCGACGAACTGACGCTGGCGCCGCCGATCGAGTCGCTCGATCGCATCCTGCTGCTGAGCCCGCTGGTCCAGGCATGGAAGCGCCGCCTGCCCGCCCATGTGGCGGCGCTGTTCGACGAAGAGGTGGTGGTGCCGGCCTCGTTGGCCGATGCAATCTGGTTGGCGCGCGATCTTGCCGCGCTGATGGACGAGATCGAGACCGGCGGCGCGGAATGGAACCGCCTCACCCAGCTCGTGCCGGAAGACCTCGCAAACTGGTGGCAGGTGACACTCGAATTCCTGCAGATCGTCACGGGCGCCTGGCCCAACCTTCTTAGAGAACGCGACCGTTCCAACCCGGCAGCGCATCGCAATGCGATGATCCTAGCCGAGGCGGAGCGCCTTGCCCGAAATCCGCCGTCTGGTCCCGTGATCGCTGCCGGCTCCACAGGCTCAATACCCGCGACAGCGCAATTGCTGGCAGCGATCTCGCGTCTTCCCGAGGGCGCGGTCGTGCTGCCTGGGCTGGACCTGGCGCTCGATGAGCCAAGCTGGCGCGAGATTGGCCGGCCCGATAGCCCACCCGCCAGCTTCGGCCATCCCCAGGCAGGTCTGAAGAAGCTGCTCGGCGTGTTGGGTCTCGACCGCGATCACGTGGTCGAGATGGCCACATCGCTGCCAACCATTGCCGCCCGCATCGCGGCGGTCAACGAATCGCTTCGTCCCGCCGAGACGACAGACGCCTGGATCCGCAACCGCGATGCCGCAAGGCCGGAAGCATTCGAAGGCGTCAGTCTCGTCGAAGCGGCCAACGAACGCGAAGAGGCGTTGGCGATAGCGGTGGCGTTGCGGCTGGCCATCGCGGACGGAAACAGATCGGCGGCACTGGTAACCGGTGATCGCGAGCTGGCGCGGCGGGTGGCGGGCGAACTGCGCCGCTTCGGGATCGAGGCGGACGATTCCGGCGGCACCCCGCTGGTCCTGACGCCGCCCGCATCATTGTTCCGCCTGATGCTTCACACCGCTTTCGCGCCGGGCGATCCGGTTTCGATCATGGCGCTTCTCAAGCATCCGCTGCTGCGGGCGGGCTTGGGTCGCGAGCGGGTCCGGGACGGCTCGGAAACGATAGATCTGATCGCGCTGCGCGGCGGGACCGGACGGCCGGACATCGCCAGTCTGGGCGCGGATTTCGAACGCCGGTTCGAGGAACGTCGCGCGAACCCGAGAAAGCCGCCCTGGCTCGCACGCCTTAGAGGGGATCAGGTAGA
Organism: Aquamicrobium sp.; assembly: GCA_019739225.1. Lineage (GTDB taxonomy): Bacteria > Pseudomonadota > Alphaproteobacteria > Rhizobiales > Rhizobiaceae > Aerobium. Next base: position 102,580 of record JAHHDT010000006.1, on the reverse strand, counting down.
CGCGGCGCAGCTCCTGCTCGTCAAGGTCGCCGAGGCCATGACTGCGCTGTCTGCCTTGCGCGGCAATGACGTGCCGATTGCCGCGCTCGTCCGGGCGTCGGTCGAGTGCTTCGAGGCGCTTGGCCGCGACGCCGATGGATCGCTGACAGAACTTTATCGTGGCGATGCGGGCGAGGCCTTCGCTTCCTTCCTGCGCTCGCTGGCCGGCACCAGCGTCTCGCTCGATGTCGAGGCAGGGCAGTGGCCGGACGTATTCGAGGCCCTGATCGCCGGCGCCACGGTCAAGCCCTCGGTCACGGGCGACAGTCGCGTTGCGATTTGGGGCGCTCTCGAAGCGAGGCTCCAGTCGGTCGATACACTTGTGATCGGCGGTCTCAACGAAGGCTCCTGGCCGCGCAAGGCGGAGCCCGATCCCTTCATGTCACGGTTCATGAAGGCTGGGATGGAGCTGGAGCCGCCGGAACGGCGCATCGGTCAGGCCGCGCACGATTTCGTCATGGCCATGGGCGCGCCCGAAGTCGTCCTGAGCCGCGCGGCGCGCGCCGGCGATGCGCCTGCGCTCGCTTCGCGTTGGCTTCAGCGGCTGAAGACATTTGCCGGCGAAGAAGCCGTCGAATCCATGGCTGCGCGCGGTCGCACCCTGCTCGACTGGGCGCGCGAGCTGGACAAGGCCGAGCCCGTTCCCTTTGCGCCGCGGCCTTCACCCAAGCCGCCGCTTGCGCTGCGGCCGCAGCGTCTCTCCGTAATCGAGATAGAGACCCTGCGCCGGGATGCTTATGCGGTCTATGCACGGCGCATCCTGAAGCTGGAACCGCTGGAACCACTGCTACGCGATCCCGGCGCGGCGGAACGCGGCACGCTGTTCCACGACATCGTGCACGCATTCGCGATGTCCGGCACAGATCCGTTTGCGCCCGAGGCGGAAGCGCGTCTGATCGAGATCGGCCGCGAGCTGTTCGATCGCGCAGCACTTCCTGCCGACATCGACGCAGTCTGGTGGCCACGCTTCGTGCGCATGGCTGGTCACTTCATCACATGGGAGCGCGGCCGCCCGCCCGGCATCAAGGGCAGGCTCGCCGAGGTGCGGGCGCAGGCCACGCCCGTCGGCGCGACCGGCGTCTCGCTTTCCGGCCGCGCCGACCGCATCGATCTGAGAGCAGCCGGCATGGCCGACATCCTCGACTTCAAGACCGGATCGTCCCCGTCCAAGGCGCAGGCGCATACGCTCCTGTCGCCGCAATTGGCGCTGGAAGGCGCGCTGCTGATGCGCGGCGCCTTTGCCGATGCGGGCGCAGCCACGCCTGCGGAACTTGCCCATGTGCGCATGAAGGCCAATGGCGAGGTGATCGAGGAGTCGATCCTCGAATACAACCGACAGGTCAAATCCGCCGACCAGCTCTCGACCGAGGCGTGGGAGCGATTGGAGCGGCTGCTCGCGTATTATGGCAGCGAGACGACGGGCTATCTGTCGCGTGCCTTGCCGTTCCGCGAGGGCGACACCAGCGGCGACTACGACCATCTCGCGCGCGTGCTCGAATGGTCTGCTGGCGGCGATGGTCCGGGCGATGGAGGCGAGGGCGAATGAGCGCGCGGCTCACGGTCCCGGAAGATACGCGTAAGGCGCAGACCACGGCCTCCACGCCGGGCGTTTCGGCCTGGGTGTCGGCCAATGCCGGCTCGGGAAAGACGCACGTGCTCTCGCAGCGAGTCATCCGGCTGCTCCTTGGCGGCGCCGAGCCGTCGCGTGTCCTCTGCCTCACCTATACGCGCGCGGCAGCGGCCAACATGGCGAACCGTGTCTTTGCCAGCCTCGCGCGGTGGACCACGCTGGACGAAGACAAGTTGGCTGCCGAACTGGCCGAACTTGACGGCAGAAGCCCGGATCAGAAACGTCTTCGCTTTGCCCGCCAGCTCTTTGCCCGTGCGCTGGAGACCCCCGGCGGACTGAAAATCCAGACCATCCACGCCTTTTGCGAGGCGGTGCTGCATCAGTTTCCGCTGGAAGCGAACATTGCCGGCCATTTCCAGTTGCTGGACAGCCAGATGGAGGCGGCGCTGGTGGCCGAGGCGCGCCGCGAAATGGTCGCGCTGGCTGCCGGCGATGCGCAGCCGGAACTCGCCGAAGCGTTTGCAAGCGTGTTGGCCTATGGCGGTGAAAGCGGGCTCGAATCCCTGCTTGGTGCGATCATCGCGCACCGGGACGCGTTGCGCCGCTTCATCTCTAACGTGGGCGAAGGCGACACGCACTTTCATCCGTTCTTTGCCGAATTCGGATTTGCCGGCGAGGAAACGCCGGCATCCCTTGCCGGAGCCATATGGCCCGACCCCTATTTCGATCCTGCCCTGGCCCGGGCGATCGGCAGTAGGGCGACTGCGGCCGGCAAGGCAATTGCGGAGACCTTCTCGACCGACCTCTCAGCCGCATGTGCGCTCGTCGATCCCGAGGAACGGCTGAAAGCGTTGCGGACGATCTTCCTGACCAGGAAGGCCGGTGTCTGGTCGCCGAAATCCGCGACACGGATCATGGCCAAGGGTGTCGGCGAGTATTTTCCGGAGTTCGCGCAGGAGTTCGAACGATTTGCCGGTGCAATCGAGACGGCCTGCGACCGCGTCGCGCTCCTGTCCATGCTTGAGGCCACCCGTGCGGCGCTGGTTCTCGCAGACTGGCTGATAGCACGTTACGAACGCCTCAAGAGTGCGCGCGGCTTCCTCGACTTCAACGACCTCATCGCGCGCACCGCGGCGCTGCTATCCCGCGAGGATGCGGGCGCCTGGGTGCAATACAAGCTCGACAAGGGCATAGACCACATTCTGCTCGACGAGGCGCAGGATACGAGCCCTGACCAGTGGGCGGTGGTCAACGCGCTCGCGGCCGAGTTCTTCTCCGGACAAGGCGCGCGCGAGAACGAGAGCCGAACCGTATTTGCGGTGGGCGACGAAAAGCAGTCGATCTATTCCTTTCAGGGCGCCGAGCCCGAATCCTTTGCGCTCAGTGGGCGGACCTTCCGTGATCGCGTTCTGGCGGCTCGCGGGGCGTTCGAGCAAGTCAGGCTCACCCGTTCTTTCCGCTCGACGGAGGATGTGCTTTCGGCGGTCGATCTCGTCTTTGCTTCCGAGGTGGCCCGCGACGGCCTCACCCGCGACCCCGAGCCGGTCGAGCATCTGGCCATTCGCGAGAACGCGCCGGGCCATGTCGAGCTATGGGAATCGTTAAGCCCTACAGTGGTCGAGGAGCCAGACGACTGGACCGAGGCGATCGATCATGCGTCCGCGCCCGCCGTGCGGCTCGCGCGCCAGATCGCCGACACCGTGGCACACTGGCTGTCATCGGATGAAATGATCCCGGGTCGTGGAAGACGTCTGACGCCCGGCGACGTGATGGTGCTGGTCAGGAAGCGCGATCGCTTCATCCACGCGCTCGGCCGCGAGTTGAAGACGCGCGGCATTCCCGTGGCAGGCGCCGACCGGCTGATGCTGACCGGCCATATAGCCGTGCAGGATCTGATGGCGGTTGCACGTGTCGCCCTGCAGCCGGAGGACGATCTCTCGCTTGCAGCATTGCTCAAGAGCCCGGCGTTCGGGTTCAGCGAGGAAATGCTGTTCGAGCTGGCTGCCAGGCGACCGGCAGGCCGGTCATTGCTCTCCGCAATGCGGGTCGCGAGCGAGAGCGACGATGCGATGGCACAAGCATGGCTAACACTGTCCCGCTGGAGAAACGAAGCCGGCTACAGGCCGCCATTCGAGTTTTTCGCCAACCTGCTCGCCCGCGATGGCTTGCGCCGAAAGTTCATAGCCCGGCTGGGGCCGGAGGCCGGCGACGTGGTCGACGAGTTCCTCAATTTCTGCCTGGCGGCCGAAAGGACCGGGGTTAACAGCCTTGAGGCGCTCATCGCTTTGCTCGACGGCGGCGGACCGGAAATCAAGCGCGAGATGGACCAGACCCGGGGCGAGGTGCGCATCATGACGGCCCACGCCGCCAAGGGGCTTGAAGCGCCGGTCGTATTCCTGGTCGACAGTGGCTCGGCGGCCTTTTCCGACAGTCACCTTCCGCGCCTCGTGCCATTCGTCGCGCCATCCGGCGGCTGGCCGGTCAAGGGATTCCTGTGGCGCGCCACCGCCGATATGAACAACAGCTTCGCGCTTGGATTGGCCGCAACCGCCCGTCGCAAGGCCGAACAGGAATATCGCCGCCTGCTCTATGTCGGCATGACGCGGGCCGAGGATCGCCTGATCGTCTGCGGCTACCATGGAAAGCGCGGTCAACCTGAGGGGAGCTGGCACGAGCTGGTGCGCGATGCGCTTGGCGCCTCGCCACATACGAGCGAGGTCCGGAACCCCGCAACCGGCGAAACCGTCCTGCGCTACCAAGTCACGGCACCGGGTATCGTCGTTCCGGCGCAGACGGTCGCGGGAACGACGCCCCAGCCGATATCGCTGCCGGCTGAGCTCTTCCAGACACTTCCGCCCGCGCCGGTTCTGCCGCGTCCGCTTTCACCATCGGGAGCTGGTGCAACCGTTGAGCCCGGTTCGGACACGGTGCCTGACGGTCGCTCGCCCGTACTCGATGCTCCCGCCACGCAGTCCTTTGCACTGGAGCGCGGGCTGGCGGTCCATCGGTTGCTGCAGGTTCTGCCGACGATGCCGGCAAGCGAGCGCAGAGCTGCCGCGAACCGTTATCTCGGGCGTATCGGCAATTCGTGGCCTGACGGCGAAACCGACCGTCTTTGGGAATCGGTCGACACGGTGCTGCACGATTCCGGCTTCTCGGCGATCTTCGAAGACGGATCGCGCGCCGAGGTCGAACTCATGGGCCGCGTCGCGCTGGGAAGCAGCGAACGCGCCGTCTCGGGGCGGATCGACAGGCTGGTCGTCACCAACGATGAAGTGCTGATTGTCGACTACAAGACCAATCGGCCGCCGCCCGCCGACCTGCGGGATGTCCCGCAAGTCCATGTGGCGCAGATGGCGCTCTACCGCGCGCTTCTTGCGCCTCTCTATCTCGATCGCGAAATCCGCGCGGCGCTGGTCTATACTGAGGCCCCCGTGCTGATCGCCGTATCCGCGCAGACGATGGACGACGCGCTTGCCCGACTCATCCATGCGTGACAGAACAATGCTTGAATGGGGCTTCCAAGAGCCCCACATATTCGCCGACACAATCCTATCAAGGAGACCGACATGGCCACCGTCACCACAGACAAGAACACCTTCCAGGCCGAAGTGCTCCAGGCTTCCGAGCCTGTGGTGGTCGATTTCTGGGCCGAATGGTGCGGCCCCTGCAAAATGATCGGGCCGGCACTCGAGGAGATTTCCACGGAACTCGGGGGCAAGGTTAAGATCGCCAAGCTCAATATCGATGAGAATCCGGAACTCGCAGCCCAGTATGGTGTGCGTTCGATCCCGACGCTGATGATCTTCAAGGACGGCGAAGTCGCCGACATGAAGGTTGGCGCTGCTCCCAAGACCGCGCTCTCGGCATGGATCGGCGGCGCCGTCGCCTGACGGGTACGCATGTACCGACAAAAAAGCCCGGTCTTTGCGCCGGGCTTTTTCTTTGGTCAAGTCGGCGGCGTGCCGTTTTTTTTCGAGTACCTCGCCGACCAGGTAGAGTGAGCCGGAGATGAGAATGCGCGGCGGATGTTCCGGATCGGCCCAGGCATCCCGCAGCAGCATCAGCGCGTTCTCGACCGAGGCCACGGGCTCGGCTGCAAGGCCCGCCGCAATCGCGCGCGCGGCCAGCTCATCATTCGGGACGCCTGCGTCGCTCTCATTGACCGGCACGGTGAAGACGTGTCGCACCATGCCGACGAAGTTGTGAAAATAGCCGGTCTGGTCCTTGGTGTTGATCATGCCGGCAATCAGCACCAGCGGCAGAGGACGCTTTTCCTCCTGGTCGGCCAATGCTTCGGCCACGGCCGCGCCGGCACCGGGGTTGTGTCCGCCATCGACCCATATTTCGGCGCCGCGCGGCGCAAGCTCCACCAGCCGACCCTCTGTCAGCTTCTGCATGCGCCCCGGCCAGTAGACACGCGCCATCGCCGCTTCCGCCACGCGGTGGTTGATCTCGAAACCGGCCGCCTTGACGGCAGCAATGGCTGCGGCGGCGTTGGCGTACTGGTGCCGGCCGGGCAGCCGCGGCGGCGTCACGTCGAAAAGCCCATCATCGTCCTGATAGATCATCCGGCCGTTTTCCTCGAAGGCCAGGAAATCCTGCCCGTAGACGACCAGCGGGCAGTCGAGGCGGTCGGCAGTTTCGATCAGCACGTCGCGCGCGGCTTCGTATTCCTGCGCGCCGATGACTACCGGGCAGGAGGGCTTCATGATTCCGGCCTTTTCGGCAGCGATCAATTCCACCCGGTCGCCGAGATAGGCTTCGTGGTCGAGCGAGATCGGCATGATGAGGCTGACCGCCGGTCGGGCAATCACGTTGGTGGCGTCGAACCGACCACCCAGCCCCACCTCGACGATTGCCACGTCTGCCGGATGTTCGGAGAACAGCAGGAACATCGTCGCGGTGAGGATTTCGAAGACGGTGATCGTCTCGCCCTGATTGGCCTCGGCAACGCGGGCAACCGCGTCAGCCAGCACCGAATCCTCGACCAGCCGGCTGCCGCCGGGCGCGCCGATGCGATAGCGCTCGTGCCAGTTGACCAGGTGCGGCGAGGTGTGCACATGACAGCTCAGGCCGGATGCCTCGATCAGCGCGCGCGAAAACGCGGCGGCGGAGCCCTTGCCGTTGGTTCCGGCGATATGGATCACCGGCGGCATGCGATCCTGGGGGTTGCCCAACCGCTCCAGCAGACGCGAAATGCGGTCCAGCGAAAGGTCGAAACCCTTCGGATGAAGGGTCATCAGGCGCTCGATCTCGCGCTCTGCGGCGTGTGCTTGCGTGGTCATCGTGACCAATCCCGGCGTCGTTGCAGGGCTTTCGACCTCAAGATCATGCTTCCGGGCGGTTCTCTACGGCCGGTTCGGCAGGCGGGGGCAGGACTTCCATCGCGGGGTCTGCCACCACCTTTTCCTTGACCAGTATCTTCAGAAGCCGCGCCACGGTTTCCTTCATCTCCAGCCGCGACACGACCATGTCGACCATGCCGTGCTCCATCAGATATTCGGAGCGCTGGAAGCCTTCGGGAAGCTTCTCGCGGATAGTCTGCTCGATCACGCGGGCGCCGGCAAAGCCGATCACCGCGCCCGGCTCGGCGATGTGGATGTCGCCCAGCATGGCGTACGAAGCAGTCACGCCGCCCGTAGTGGGGTTGGTCAGCACCACGATATAGGGCAGGCCGGCTTCCTTCAGACGATCCACGGCAACGGTCGTGCGCGCGAGCTGCATCAGCGAGAGGATACCCTCCTGCATGCGCGCGCCGCCCGAGGCGGAGAACAGCACCATCGGGCGCTTCAGTTCGACGGCGGTCTCGAACGCCTTCACGATCGCCTCGCCGGCCGCCATGCCGAGCGAACCGCCCATGAAGGCGAAATCCTGCACGGTGACGACGATCGGCAAGCCCTCGATGGCGCCGGTAGCCGAAAGCACCGCGTCTTCGAGGCCGGTCTTGGTCCGGTAGTCCCGGAGGCGGTCGGTGTAGCGCTTCTCGTCCCGGAACTTCAGCGGATCGGCCGCGACCTTGGGGTTCTCGATCAGCTCGTAGGCGCCGTTGTCGAGAAACGCCCTGAGGCGTTCCTTTGCGGAAATCTTCATGTGGTAGCCGGAAGACGGGATAACCCACTGGTTCCCCTCCAGCTCGGTATGGAAAACCATCTCGCCGGTCTCGGGATCCTTGATCCAGAGATTTTCCGGCATCTCGCGGCGGCCGAGGAAGGAATTGATCTTCGGGCGGACGAAATTGGTGATCCAGTTCATGGCGATGTCCTCGATACTGCGTACAGGCTCTAGATGGAGCGTCTATCAGGCCGGAGCAAGGCGGGCACGCCGAACACCGTGCGCCAGCCCGTCGACCAGGGTCGCAACCGCCTCGGCCGGGTCGGCTACCAGCTTGCCGTCCGGGCCGATGACGTTTGCCACGGCATTGACGATCGCGGTGCCGACCACCACGCCATCCGCGGACGCCCCGATGGCGCGCGCCTGCTCCGCCGTCTTAACACCGAAGCCCACGCACACCGGTAGCTCGGTATGCGCCTTGATGCGCGCGACAGCCGAGCCGACCTTGCTCGTATCGGGCAGGGCCGAGCCGGTGATGCCCGTCATCGATACGTAGTAGACGAAGCCCGAGGTGTTTTCGAGCACCTTGGGCAGGCGCTTGTCATCCGTCGTGGGTGTGGCGAGACGGATGAAGTTGATGCCGGCCTTCACCGCCGGGATGCAGAGCTCGTCGTCCATTTCCGGCGGCAGGTCTACGATGATCAGGCCGTCGATGCCCGCCGCTTTCGCGTCGGTGAGAAAACGGTCGACACCGTAGATGAAGATCGGATTGTAGTAGCCCATCATCACGATCGGCGTCTCGTCATCCCCTTCGCGGAACTCGCTCGCCATGCGCAGCGTCTTGGCGAGCGTCTGCCCGTTCTTGAGCGCGCGCAGACCTGCCGCCTGAATTGCGGGACCGTCCGCCATCGGGTCGGAAAACGGCATGCCAAGCTCGATCACGTCGGAGCCCGCCTTGGGCAGCGCCCTCATGATTGCCAGAGAGGTGTCATAGTCGGGGTCGCCGCCCATGAAATAGGTCACGAGCGCCGGCCGGCCCTCGGCCTTCAGTTTTGCCATGCGGCGGTCGATGCGGGTATCGGTCATGGATCAGGGTTCCCTGGTTTCGGCGGCCAGCCAATCGGCATAGCCGGCGTCGATGGCAACCAGTTCGGTCGCGACGATCGACGGCGTCTCATAAGGGTGGATGGACTTCGCGAGCTCGACAACCGCTTCGAAGTGAGCGGAGCGCGCTTTCAGCAACAGTGGGATCTCGTCGGCCCGCTCCACCGCGCCCTTCCATCGATAGACGCTGGAAATCTGCGGAAAGACATTGGCGCACGCGGCGAGCCTGTCGCCGACCGCCGCTTCCGCTATGCGTTCGGCAATGGCGCGATCGGGACAGTTGATCCAGATGTCGACGAATTGCGCGCCGGCCAACTCAGATCTCCATGCCCATCATCTTGGCGACGGTGTGCACGTCCTTGTCGCCCCGGCCGGAGAGGTTGACGACGATGATCTCGTCCTTGCCCATTTTCGGCGCGATCTTCATCGCGTGCGCGATGGCGTGGGACGATTCGAGTGCCGGGATGATGCCCTCGGTGCGCGTGGTGAGCTGGAAGGCCTCCATCGCCTCGTCGTCCATGATCGGCACGTAGTCGACACGGCCGCTGTCGCGCAGCCACGAATGCTCCGGGCCTACGCCCGGATAATCGAGACCGGCCGAGATCGAGTGGCCGTCGAGTATCTGCCCATCATCGTTCTGCAGCAGATAGGTACGATTGCCGTGCAGCACGCCGGGTCTTCCGGCATTCATCGAGGCGCAATGTTCGTCGCCTTCGAGCCCGTGACCACCGGCCTCGATGCCGATGATCTTGACGTCCTTGTCGTCGAGGAAGGGATGAAAGATGCCGATCGCGTTGGAGCCGCCGCCGACTGCGGCGATCACCACATCGGGCAACCGGCCTTCCTGCTCCAGGATCTGGCCGCGCGCCTCGGTGCCGATCACCGACTGGAATTCGCGCACGAGTTCCGGATAGGGGTGCGGGCCGGCCGCGGTGCCGATCAGGTAATAGGTGTCCTCGACATTGGTGACCCAGTCGCGCAATGCCTCGTTCATGGCGTCCTTGAGCGTGCCGTGGCCGGCCGAAACCGGCTTCACCTCCGCACCGAGTAGCTTCATGCGGAAGACGTTGGGCTTCTGACGCTCGACATCGGTGGCGCCCATATAGACGACGCACGGAAAGCCGAACCGCGCCGCGACGGTGGCCGAGGCGACGCCGTGCTGCCCCGCGCCGGTCTCGGCGATGATGCGCTTGCGGCCCATCCGCTTGGCCAGAAGGATCTGGCCGAGGCAGTTGTTGATCTTGTGCGAGCCGGTGTGGTTGAGGTCCTCGCGCTTGAAATAAATCTTCGCGCCGCCGAGATGCCGGCTCAGCCCTTCCGCGAAATAGAGCTTCGAGGGTCTGCCGGCGTAATGCGTCGACAGTGCCTGCAGCTCGGCCTTGAATTCAGGATCGTTCTTGGCTTCGTTCCAGTGGGACTCGAGATCGAGGATCAGTGGCATCAGCGTTTCGGCAACGAAACGACCGCCGAACATACCGAACATGCCCTGCTCGTCGGGGCCGGTACGGAACGAATTGGGGGTCACAGGCTGGTTCACGGCCGGTCTCCTCGGGAACGGTCCCGTCAGGCGGCGCTTCTGCCCCGTGCAATCCTGACGGATTTGAAGAAATCTTCGATCAACGCCGTGTCCTTGACGCCCGGTGCACTTTCCACGCCCGACGAGATGTCTATGCCGGGCGGGTTCGCTAACCTCAGCGCGTCGCCGATATTGGCGGCGTTCAATCCTCCCGAAAGCATGTAATCGATGCTCGGGTCAAGGCCTGCCAGCAGACGCCAGTCGAACGAAACGCCGTTGCCGCCGGGAAGTTCTGACCCCTTGGGAGGCTTGGCGTCGAACAGGAACCGGTCCGCGACCCCACGCCAGGGGGCGATCCGGTCGAGATCAGCCGCCTCGCTGACCGAAAAGGCCTTCATCACCGGCAGGCCGTAGCGCGCCTTGACCTCGGCCACGCGTTCAGGACTCTCTTTGCCATGAAGCTGCAGCATGTCCGGCGCCATTGCCTGGACGATCGCGTCGAGAAACGCGTCATCCGCGTCGACGGTAACGGCCACCGCCTGCGCCTTGCCCCTCGCGGCCAGCCGTAGAGCACCCGCCTGCTCCGGTGCTACGTTGCGCGGGCTCTTGGCAAAGAAGATGAAGCCGACATGCGAGGCGCCGCCCGCGACGGCAGCATCCAGCGTCTCCGGCGTCTTCAGCCCGCATATCTTGATGTCGAAGGTCATACGTTTCTTATCGGCACGAAAAACGGCGGATTTCAAGAAGCGGCGACGAGACCGAGCACGATGCCGCCAATGAGGCCGAGCAGCAGCACGGCGGGAGCCAGAAGCAGCGAACGCACAACGGTCTGACGTGCGTAGTCGCGAAAGAAGATATACTGCACGGCCAGAAACCAGAGGGTCACCGCCGCGAACGCGGCATAGACGGGCATGGAATTGTGCTGGATGTTGACCAGCGTCGGCGATGCGATCAGCGCGAAAGGGGCGCAGATATAGCACTGCAGATAAAATGGCGTTCGCAGCGTTTCGCGAGAGATAGAGCCCGGCGTCAGCAGGTCGAGCAGCAGCGCGCCGCAGAGCGGAAAAAACGAAAACACCACCATCCTGTAGAAGATCAGGAAGAACCACGAGCTGGTCACCAGGCTGCCGATGGGAGTGCTCTGCAGCAAGGCACGCTGATCGTCCGTAAAAGGAGCGAGGAGGGTGCCGATGGCTATCGAGATGAAGATCATGAGCGCCGGGCGCATGGCCTCCGAAAAGGCCACGTCTGGATCGCCTCGCGACTGCGCGAAGACATATCGCAGCGTCGAAGCCGGGCGGACAATCATGCGCAGCAATGTAAGTGGATAGAAAAGTATCCACATCATCACGTCGTAGATGCCCTGCTCGACTGCCTTGGCGAAATTGAATAAGTCCAATCCAGCCTCCGGGAAGGGCGCGCAACGTGGCAACGCTTGCCACGAAATGGCGGTCAAGTCGAGCAAGCCATGAGTTCAATCCGCCCCCGTCTTGGTCTAGGTTGTGAAGACATCCAGCGAGGCGGGAGAAGGTGGCGATGAGCGATAACGAAACAACGAGACTGCGCGCGAAGCTGGAGCAGGCCCGCTCCGTAATCGCATCGCTGGTCGGCGATGGTCTGGCAGCCGGTGCCGAAGGCCAGCGCGCCCTCGACTATTTCGCAAGCGACCGGTTCGAGCCCGATTTCCTGCCGTGGCCGCGCACCGCCTCGGAGGGGACGCGCCCCGAAGACCTCAACGCCGCGAACGATGACTGACTAAGCGAACTGTATCGCCTGCAAGGCGCCTCCATTGCGCTTGAGCCAGGCGCGGGCCTCGTCCGTTCGCGGGCAGAGTTCGCGGCACAGCGCCCAGAACTTCGGTCCATGGTTCATTTCGCGCAGATGCGCGACCTCATGGGCAACGAGATAGTCGATCACCGTCGGAGGCGCCATCATGATGCGCCACGAGAATGAGAGGCTGCCATCGGCCGTGCAGGACCCCCAGCGTGACGAGGTATCCTTGAAGCGCACAGCTTTCGCCGCCCTGCCGACGGCGGCCGTGTGCTTGGCCACCAGCGCCTCGATGTCGCGCCTGGCCTCGCGCTTGAGGAAGTCCGCCAGACGCCGGGGCAGGTGCCGCCGCTCTCCGTGCACGAAAAGCGCAGGCACATCGTCTTGCTGGCCCACGGTGACGGTTCCGCGCTTGCCCGGTTCGTGGACGATGAGATGCGGCACGCCGCGTAGCGGGATCTTGATACCCGTTCGCACCTGCGGCTGATCCGGCACCTTGGCGAGTTTCGTCTCCAGCCAGCCCTGGTGCCTGTCGAGAAAGCGCTCCACCTCGCCGCGTGCCAGACCGGGCGGCACTGTGATCCGCAGCCCCCGCCCGCCCGCGTCGATGCGCAGCGTCAGACGCTTGGCGCGGTCGTTCTCGACGATCCGCAGCGGCAATTCGCGGCTTCCGACCACGTGAACGCGCTCCTGCGCAACGCTGCGCGTTGCCTTCGTCGTGCGGGATTGTCTGAGGAAGCCGAGGACCATGTCGGTAATCTATCCGATTCGTCGTGGCCGTGGAGTGACCGCAGATTCCCTCAAACGAAAACGGCGCCGGAGATTTCCAGCGCCGTTTCCGGGAGGATGCACTTGCGTGCAAACCAGTATCAGACTTCGTCGAGCAGGCCTTCGCCACCCTTCTTGCCCTTGCGGGGGGCAGGGGTAGACTTCGAGCGTTCGGCCATGAAGCGGTCAAACTCCTGCTGGTCCTTCGCCCGGCGAAGTTCGCGGGCATAGTCGTCGAATTCCTCGCGCATTTCGTCGAGTTTGCGACGCTCTTCAGCGAGGCGCTCGAGTTCCTTGGCGCGCCAGTCGTCGAAAGCGACGTTTCCTGTCCGTGCGTGCATGTGTGCTCCTTTCCGGCAAGAGCCGAAAAAGCTTTCGCGCGTCCTGCTCCAGTCACCCTTGAAATCTTCAAGGCGATCGCCCCACAGAATGTAGGCGAGCATGGCAAGGCCGAGCGGCCAGAACACCATGAAACCAACGACCATCAGCGCGATGGTGGCAGGCGTCCACGCAGGACGGATCAGAGCGGTCTTGGTCATGATCATCCGTTCCCTTTGGTTGGGCGCAGCCCCGATCGGCTGCATGATTTCGAAATGGGAACGGCCAAATCGCCATTCAAGACTGGGCAGTGGAAAACCGGATAAGCTACTGTTTGGAAAGCCGGATTTTCGCTGCGTCCAGCGCCAGCACGACAATGCCGGCGACCAGGCCCCAGAAGGCGGAGCCGATCCCGGCCGCTGTGAGGCCGGACGCGGTGACCGCGAACGCGACCGTCGCGGCGATGCGGTCGCCCGGTTCGGCGATGGCGATCGATAGCGCGTTGGCGAGCGGCGCCAGAAGGCCGAGGCCGGCGACGAGCACGATGAGGCTCGGCGGGAGCACCGCAAACAGCGACACCAGCGAAGCGCCGAACAGTGCGAAGACCAGATAGGTCAGTGCGTAGAATGGTCCCGTCAGCCAGCGCTTCTGCGGATCAGGATGCGCGTCCGGGCCGGTGCAGATCGCGGCCGAAATCGCCGCAAGGTTGGTCGTGATCGCGCCGAACGGTGCCGAAACAAGCGAGAAGAAGCCGGTCACGGCAATCAGCGGGCCGGCCGGCGGTTCGTAGCCCGATGCCCTGAGTACGGCGAGACCCGACAGGTTCTGCGACGCCATCGTCACCAGATAGAGCGGGATCGCCAGCCCGATGACCGCGGTTGGCGAGTATTCTGGCGTGATCCAGGTCAGGGTGGAGATTTCCAGCGGCGGCAGCGCCGGCACCCGGCCCGTCAGCCATGCCAGGACAACACCTCCGACAAGCACGAAGAGCACCGACATGGCGGGGCTGACCAGCCGGATCAGAAAGAATGCCGCCAACAGCGGCAACACGAGGCTGGCATCCGCTTGGGCCGTTCTTGCCGCCGCCATCACGAAGCTGACGACGATGCCGGCAAGCATGCCAGATGCGACCGATGCCGGTATCCGCGAGATCAGGCGGGTCAGCGGCTTGAACAGACCTGTTGCGACCAGCAGCAGGGCGGCGACGATGAAGGCGCCAACGGCCTGCTCTATGGTGAAACCCGAACTCGCCGCGACGAGTGCGGCGCCCGGCGTCGACCATGCCGTCACCACCGGCATGCGGTAGCGCCACGAAAGCCAGGCCGTTTCGAAGGCCATTGCCAGGCAGACCGCCGCGACCCAACTCGTCGTCTGCTCGCGGGTCGCCCCGACCGCGGTCGCCGCCGCTATGATCAGGGCGAGCGTTCCGCCGAAGCCGACGATCGCCGCGACGAATGCGGAAGCCGGGACGGATGTGCGCATCAGGTGCGTTCCGCCGCGCGCTCACTGAGGCCTTCAAGGGCGGCGACCATCATCGACAGGTCCTGCGGCCGCGACAGGCGATGGTCGCCGTCGCGAACCAGCGAAAGCGTCACGTCGTCGGCCGGCAGGTGCTCGACGAGCTTCAGCGCATGCTCGTAGGGTACGTCGGGATCGGCCATGCCCTGCAGGATATGCACCGGGCAGTGCGTATCGATGAGCCCGACCATGACCCGGTTGGCGCGCCCGTCTTCGAAAAGAGCGCGCGTGTAGATGTTGGGCTCCGGCGAATAGTCCGACTGCTCGGCGAAAAAACCCTGCTCCTCGAGATCGCGGCGCTGGCTGTCGGTCAGCTGCGGCTCCATCAGCTCGATCGTGAAATCGGGCGCCGGCGCCAGAAGCAACATCGCGGCGACGCGGCCCCCTTCTCCGGCCTTGTGCAACTCCTGAACCATGCGCAGGGCAATCCAGGCGCCCATCGACGACCCGACGAGAATCTGCGGTCCGACCGTGCGCTGGCGGAAAACGGCGAGGCTCTGCGCCAGCCAGCGCGAGATCGTCCCGTCCGCAAAGGCTCCACCCGATTCACCGTGACCCGAATAGTCGTGGCGGGTGAACGCATGGCCATGCTCCGCCGCCCATTGGTCGAGAGTCTCGGCCTTCGTGCCCAGCATGTCGGAGCGGTAGCCGCCGAGCCACACGACGCCTGGCGTCTTGCCGTTGCGGTGGCGCACGGCGATGCGGTCGCCATCGACCGATAGGTATTCGGGAGTGCTGTTTTGCATGGACGAAACCTCCGGGCCTTCCTATATGACGAGCTTGCCGGCACGCCTACCCCCGTGACGATCACCCGGTGACGCTCGTTCCCTCGAGGCAAAGCGTTCAGGGGGCTCGTGATTCTTTCGCTCATGTGCTAATGACGGTCGCGCCGAGCGCGCTGCAAGGCATGCGCAGGCATATTCTACAACCAATCTCGTCAACGATTCGAGGAGACTACGACCATTCGCAGACCACACAGAGCCGCAGCCCCGGTCAAGGAAGGGCCGCGCGCAAATCTCGAGATTCGCGTTCCGCAGGTGCAGCTTATCGATGCAGAAGGTGTGAACCGCGGCGTCGTTTCAATCAATGATGCGCTGCTTGCTGCGGAAGACGCCGGCATGGATCTGGTCGAGATCGTGCCCCACGCCCAGCCTCCGGTGTGCAAGATCGCCGACCTCGGCAAGATGAAATATCAGAGCCAGAAGAAGGCCGCCGAGGCTCGCAAGCGCCAGAAGACCATCGAGATCAAGGAGATCAAGATGCGTCCGAACATCGACGACCACGACTACGAGACGAAGATGAAGGCCGTTCGCCGCTTCTTCGACGAGGGCGACAAGGTCAAGCTGACGCTTCGTTTCCGCGGCCGCGAAATGGCGCATCTGGAGCTTGGTATGCAGCTCCTCAACCGGGTCAAGGAAGAGGTCGGCGAAATCGCCAAGGTCGAGGCCGAGCCGAAGCTCGAAGGTCGTCAGATGATGATGGTCCTTGCGCCTAAATGACGGCGCAGACCTCCTGAAACGAAATATGGAAGGCCGCTTCG
Source organism: Aquamicrobium sp. (assembly GCA_019739225.1). Taxonomy (GTDB): domain Bacteria; phylum Pseudomonadota; class Alphaproteobacteria; order Rhizobiales; family Rhizobiaceae; genus Aerobium. Next base: position 86,383 of record JAHHDT010000006.1, on the reverse strand, counting down.
GCGGCCTTCTGCTTTTTTGCCACGATTGCGTTTCAATGCGCGGTGACGGGCAGGTAAATTTCGCGGGGAGGCGGTTTTGATGACCGACACCAGTCGCCACGCCACAAGGCAGGCCAAGTCGTACGACGAACTGCGTCGCTATCAACGTCGCCGGCGCTACGTACTCGCCTTGCTGATCGGTCTGATTTTCCTGGCGCTTTTATTTGTCCGCTCCGAGGCGGCTCCCGGGCAGGCGATGCACGAATACATGGAATGGATCGGCGGTGTGCTGATCCTGGTGGCCATCCTCGGTCGCACGTGGTGCACGCTTTATATTGGCGGACGCAAAAGCGCGGAAATCGTCACCGAGGGGCCGTATTCGGTGACGCGCAACCCCCTCTACGTGTTTTCGGCAATAGGCGCAGCAGGTATTGGCGCCATGACCGGCAGCATCATCATCGCGCTGGCCTTCGCCGTGCTCACATGGCTGGCTTTTCTGGCTGTGATCCAGGTCGAAGAACGTTTCCTGGAGCAGAATTTCGGTGATCCCTACCTGCGCTATATGGAGCAGGTTCCCCGCTTCTTTCCCAAGCCCTGGCTTTTCAGGGAAAGTGAAATGCTCGCCGTGAAGCCCAAGCTGCTTTACCGCACCTTCACCGACGGCCTCTTTTTTGTGCTCGCCTTTCCATTCTTCGAGCTGGTGGAAGGGCTTCAGGAGGCCGGAATTCTGCCGGTGATCCTGCATGTCTGGTGAGCGGGCAGTCTTCTAATCGGCTGTTGCGCTTTTTCGGCCTCGCCGCTATAAGGCCGCGTTCAAAACAGAAAGCCGCCCGGCAGGGCATGCCGTGGCGGTCTTTTATGCTTTTCGGACTTTGGTCGGTCCGAAGCAAGACAACGGCGCTTCAGTGCGTCTCCAGAAAGGAAGCAAAATGCCCAAGATGAAGACCAAGTCAGCCGCCAAGAAGCGGTTCAAGATCACGGCCACCGGCAAGGTGAAGTCCGCTGCCGCGGGCAAGCGCCACGGCATGATCAAGCGTACCAACAAGTTCATCCGCGATGCCCGCGGCACGATGGTTCTCGCAGAACCGGATGCCAAGAAGGTCATCAAGAACTTCCTGCCCAACGGCGGCGGCCTCTGAGCCGGCTGGATACGAGATTTAAGGAGATCATGACATGGCACGCGTGAAGAGGGGCGTTACCGCCCACGCCAAGCACAAGAAGGTTCTTTCCCAGGCCAAGGGTTTCTACGGCCGCCGCAAGAACACCATCCGCATCGCCAAGCAGGCGGTCGAGAAGTCGCTGCAGTACGCCTACCGCGACCGCAAGAACCGCAAGCGCAATTTCCGCGCCCTGTGGATCCAGCGCATCAACGCGGCTGTCCGCGAGCACGGCCTGACCTATGGCCGCTTCATCGACGGCCTGAACAAGGCCGGCATCGAGATCGACCGCAAGGTTCTGTCCGACATGGCCATCCATGAGCCGCAGGCATTCGCTGCGCTGGTCGCCAAGTCGAAGACCGCGCTCGAATACCTCAAGGACACCACGCCGAACGCTTTTGAAAGCGCTGTCGCTTAAGACCAGCGCTTCCCAAGCATTCGAAAACTGATATTGGGAAACCCGCGCTGGCAGGGCTGGCGCGGGTTTTTTCGTATCCGCCGAGCGCGTTTCACGTGAATCTGACCGCAGGAAGTGACCCGAAGATATGAGCGCACAGCAAGCCGAACTGGAACAACTTGAAGCCGCGCTGCTTTCCGACATCGCCGGCGCGGCCGACGAGCAGGCGATCGAGGCGGTGCGCGTCTCGGCCCTCGGCAAGAAGGGGAGCGTTTCCGAGAAACTGAAAACGCTGGGCGCGATGAGCGCTGACGAGCGCCAGGTGATGGGGCCGGCGATCAACGGCCTGAAAAACCGCGTCGCCGAGGCGCTTTCGGCGCGCAGGAACGAGCTGCGCGATGCGGCAATCGACGCTCGTCTCGCCGCGGAAAAGCTCGACGTCACCCTGCCCGTGCGCCAGTCGCCGGCCGAGCGCGGCCGCATTCACCCGATCAGCCAGATCGTCGACGAGATCGCCGCGATCTTCGGCGACATGGGTTTCTCGATCGCCGAGGGGCCGGATATCGAGACCGACTACTACAACTTCACCGCGCTGAATTTCCCGGAAGGCCATCCGGCGCGGGAGATGCACGATACGTTCTTCTTCAATCCGAACGAGGCGGGCGAGCGCATGCTTCTGCGCACCCACACCTCGCCAGTGCAGATCCGCACCATGGAAACGCAGAAGCCGCCTATCCGCATCGTCATTCCGGGCAAGACCTACCGGCAGGATTCGGACGCCACCCACTCGCCGATGTTCCATCAGCTCGAAGGGCTGGTGATCGACAAGACCGCCAATGTCGCCAACATGAAGTGGGTGCTGGAGGAGTTCTGCAAGGCTTTCTTCGAGGTGCCGTCGCTCAACATGCGGTTCAGGCCGTCCTTCTTTCCGTTCACCGAACCGTCGCTGGAAGTGGACATCCAGTGCGACCGCTCGCGGCCGGGCGAAGTGCGCTTCGGCGAGGGCAATGACTGGATGGAAATCCTTGGCTGCGGCATGGTGCATCCGAACGTGCTGCGTTTCGGCGGGCTCGATCCCGACGAGTATCAGGGCTTCGCCTGGGGCATGGGTATCGACCGCATCGCGATGCTGAAATACGGCATGCCGGACCTGCGCGCCTTCTTCGATGCGGACGTGCGCTGGCTCCAGCATTACGGCTTCCGCCCGCTCGACATGCCGACGCTGTTCGGCGGGCTGAGCTCGTGAGCAAGGTCCACACCGGCTCCTGCCGCTGCGGGCTCATCTCGGCGGAGATGAGGACGGAGCCGTTTCTGCGCTCCTATTGCCACTGCCGCGACTGTCGCAAGCAGACAGGCGCGCCGTTGATGGCTTTTGTCGCCTGGCGCGAGACCGAGATTGCCTGGTTCGGCACGCCGAAGACGTTTCGTTCCGGCGGCGTGGAGCGCTCGTTCTGCGAGCATTGCGGCAGCCAGATCGGCTATCGTGACGACCTGCTGCCGGGCGATCTTTATTTCGCGCTCGGCTTCATGGACGAGCCGGAGCGCTATCCGCCGACACTGCATGCCTTCGAGAAGCGGCGCCTGCCATTCGTGCATATGGATGACGGCCTGCCGCGCCTCGACGGCTTCTCCGTCGAACGCCAGCCCGAGCAACGGAACTGAACGATGAAATTCACCCTTTCCTGGCTGAAAGATCACCTCGACACCGACGCCTCGCTGGCGGAGATCGTCGACAGGCTCACCATGATCGGCCTCGAGGTCGAGAGCGTCGATGACAAGGCTGCGCTGAAGCCGTTCGTCATCGCCAGGGTGCTTACGGCCGAAAAGCACCCGGACGCCGACAAGCTGCGGGTTCTGTCCGTGGACACCGGCTCGGGCGATCCCGTGCAGGTCGTCTGCGGCGCGCCGAATGCGCGCACCGGCCTCGTAGGTGCGTTCGCGGCCCCCGGGACCTATGTTCCGGGCATCGACGTGACGCTGTCGGTCGGCAACATCCGGGGCATCGAAAGCCGCGGCATGATGTGTTCCGAGCGCGAATTGCAGCTTTCCGACGAGCATGACGGCATCATCGATCTGCCGGAAGACGCCCCCGTCGGCACCCCATTCGCGACCTGGGCGAAGCTCGATGACCCGGTGATCGAGATCAACCTGACGCCGAACCGGCCGGACGCGACTAGCGTCTACGGCATCGCGCGGGACCTTGCAGCGGCCGGACTCGGCACGCTGAAGAATGGCGCGGTCGCACCGGTGGCCGGCGAAGGCGCCTGTCCTGTCAAGGTAACGATCGAGGCGCCGGAGCTCTGCCCCGGTTTCGCGCTGCGGCTGGTCAGGGGCGTGAAGAATGGCCCGTCGCCGAAATGGATGCAGCAGCGGCTCATTGCTATCGGCCTGCGTCCGATCAACGCGCTGGTCGACATCACCAACTACGTCACCTTCGACCGGGGCCGCCCGCTGCACGTCTTCGACGCGAAGAAGGTTGCGGGCAATCTTGTCGTGCGTCGCGCGAAGGAGGGCGAGACGGTGCTGGCGCTCGACGGGCGTGAATACACGCTGACGCCGGAAATGTGCGCCATCGCCGATGATAACGGGATCGAATCGATCGCCGGCATCATGGGCGGCGAGCATTCTGGCTGCGACGAGACGACGACCGACGTGCTGATCGAATCGGCGCTGTGGGACCCGATGGCGACCGCCCGCACAGGCCGTACGCTCGGCATCGTCAGCGATGCCCGCTACCGGTTCGAGCGTGGCGTCGATCCGGAGTTCATGGTGCCGGGCATCGAGCTGGCGACGAAGCTGGTGACCGAGCTGTGCGGCGGCACGCCCAGCGAGACTGAAGTGGTGGGTTACGCGGGCCACGAGCCCAGGGTCGTTTCCTTCCCCTTCGCTGAGGTGAAGCGTTTGACCGGCATCGAGGTCGCGCCGGAGGAAAGCCGGAAGATCCTGTCGCGTCTCGGCTTCACGGTGGCCGATGCGGTCGAGATGGAGGTCTCGGCTCCTGGCGGGCTTGCCGAGCTCATGCCATCGAGCGGCGTGCATGCCGTGCCGTCCGCCGACCGGGTCGACGTGGCGGTGCCTTCCTGGCGTCCGGACGTCGACGGCAAGGCTGACCTGGTCGAGGAGGTGATGCGCATTCACGGCGTCGAGAAGATCGACCCGCAGCCGCTGGTCTCCCACGATGCCGTCAACGGCCGCATCCTGACGACCCTACAGATCCGCACCCGCGCCGCAAAGCGCGCTCTGGCCGTGCGCGGCATGATGGAGGCCGTGACCTGGTCGTTCATCCCCGCAAGGCATGCCGAACTCTTCGGTGGTGGGCAGCCTGAATTGAAGCTGGCGAACCCGATCGCTGCCGACATGTCGGACATGCGCCCGTCGCTACTGCCGGGGTTGATTGCCGCTGCCCAGCGCAATGCCGATCGCGGCTTCGCCGACGTGGCGCTGTTCGAGGTGTCGGGCACCTATGAGGGCGACAGGCCGGAGCAGCAGCGCCGGGTGGCCGGCGGTGTGCGGCGCGGCACGGCAAAGATGGAAGGCCAGGGGCGCCACTGGGCCGGCAATGCAGCATCCGTCGGCGTCTTCGACGCCAAGGCCGATGCCTTCGCCGCGCTCGAAGCTTGCGGCGCGCCGGTCGACAAGCTTCAGGTCGAGGCAGGCGGCCCGGCCTGGTACCATCCCGGACGTTCGGGCACGATCAAGCTCGGCCCCAAAGTGGTGCTGGGAACTTTCGGCGAGTTCCACCCCAAGACGCTCGAGGCGCTGGACGTGTCGGGGCCACTCTGCGGATTCGAGGTGTTCATCGACGCCGTTCCCGAGCCGAAGGCGAAGGCCACGCGCACCAAGCCGCGGCTGGACCTGTCGCCGTTCCAGGCAGTGCGGCGTGATTTCGCCTTCGTGGTCGACAGAAACGTCGAGGCAGCCGCGCTGACCCGTGCGGCGGGCGCCGCCGACAGGAAGCTGATCACCGGCGTGCGCGTCTTCGACATCTTCGAGGGGCCGTCGCTCGGCGCTGACAAGAAGTCGGTCGCCATCGAGGTCGCCATCCAGCCGGTCGAGCGCACGCTGACCGACGAGGATTTCGAGGCGCTGGCGGGCCGCATCGTGGAGAATGTGGCCAAGCAGACCGGCGGCGTGCTGCGGGGGTAAGAGCGCGATGAAGCATCTGCGTTACGCTGACTTGCCTGACGCGGAGCAGAAGCGCCTTTTCCTCGATATTATCTGGGCCGATCGAAATGTGCGCGCGGCGCTTGTTGCCGCGCGCGATCTGGCCTTGCCGGACTGGCTGGTCGTTTCCGGCGTGCTCTATAACGCCGTCTGGAATGCGCTGACCGGGCGTCCGCCGGGCTACGGTACGAAGGACATTGATCTCTTCTATTTCGATGGCGACGATCTCTCCTACGAGGGGGAGGATGCGGTGATCGCGCGCGCTGCGCCAACCTTTGCGCACCTGACATTGCCGGTCGAGATTCGCAATCAGGCGCGCGTGCATCTGTGGGCGCCGGCGAAATTCGGGCGAGCCTGCCCCCAATATCTGAGTTCAGAGCATTCGGTCGCACATTTCGCATCGAAGACACACGCGGTTGGAGTCCGGCTGCTGGACGATGACCAGCTCCAACTGACAGCGCCTTTCGGACTTGACGATATTTTTTCCTTTCGCCTCACTCCCAATCGCGTACTCGACAACCGCACGACGCACCAGGCGAAGGGTCTTCGCGCCGTGACGACCTGGCCAGAGGTAACTGTCGAACCCTGGTAGCCGCGCTTTCCTTTTACCTCCCCGCCGACTAGCCTCCTCAAAAACCGTTCAGGAGACGCAATGATGTTCCGTTGGGGGGTTCTCTCCACTGCAAAGATCGCCCGCGAGCAGGTGATTCCTGCGATCGTCGAGGCTGACAACGGCGTGCTTTCGGCGATCGCAAGCCGTGATGTAGAGCGCGCACGCGCCGCGGCGCGTCGCTTCGGCGCGCCCCATGCCTTCGGCTCCTACGAAGAGATGCTGGCTTCTGACACGATCGATGGCGTCTACATCCCGCTGCCGACCTCGCAGCATGTCGAATGGGCGATCAGGGCGGCCGATACCGGCAAGCATGTGCTTGTCGAGAAGCCGCTGGCGCTGAAGGCGGGCGACATCCAGGCGGTGATAGAGGCGCGCGACCGCAACGGCGTGCTGATCTCGGAAGCCTTCATGGTCACGCACCATCCGCAGTGGCTGAAGGTGCGCGAGTTGGTGCGCGGCGGGGCCATCGGCCGGCTGCGCCACGTGCAGGGGGCGTTCGCCTATCACAATGTCGACCCGCACAACATGCGCAACCAGCCCGAGCTTGGCGGCGGCGCATTGCCCGACATCGGTGTCTACCCGACCGTCACTACCCGTTTCGTGACCGGCGCGGAGCCGATACGTGTTCAGGCGAGCGTCGAGCGCGATCCCACCTTCGGCACCGACATCTACGCCAGCATGCGCGCCGATTTCGGCACTTTCGAATTGTCCTTTTACGTCGCCACCCAGCTTGCGGCGCGGCAGTCGATGGTGTTCCACGGCGATGCGGGGTTCATCGAAGTTGCAGCCCCGTTCAATGCCGGCGGCTACGACCACCACCGTGTCACCCTGCACGACCGCGACCACGCGCAAGCGCAGGTGTTCCGCTTTCCCGGCACGCAGCAATACCGGTTGCAGGCGCAGAATTTCGCCCGCGCCGCCCGTGGCGAGGACGCGCCGGTCTTCACGCTCGAGGATTCGGTGAAGAACCAGAAGCTGATCGACGCGATCTATCGCGCGGGTGAAAAGGACGGCTGGGAGCCGGTCTAGCGTCTGGAGCTGCCAGCGAGTGCCGAGGCAGCGACGCCAAGCCAGCCGGCGATCAGCAGCGTCCCCCCGGCGGGCGCGGCCATCGGGAACAGCCTCGACCCGGCGTAGTGACGCGCGAGAAGATCACCACAGAAGAGCAGCAACCCGAGGAGCAGGATAGCCCCGCCACCTTTCAGCACGCGGTTGCCGCCGATCAGGCCGATCGCCAGCAAGGCGGGCGCATGGGCAAGCAGGAACGAGGCGGCGGTGCCGACATTGCCGCCGCCGGCATGGGCCGCGACTGCCGAAAGGGCGACACCTGCCGCCCCGGCAAGACCGCCGGCCACGATGAAAAAGCGCCCGCTGTCCTTCATCCTGCTACCAGATCCTTTCAGATTGGGAGGTGTTGATGGCAGTTTGCAGCCAGCCGCGCAAGCATCGGTAGACCATGTTTACTGGCGGCAGAGCGCTAGAGGGCGGCCAAAGCCTGGGCTTGGAGCGTCAGGCCGCAGCCGCCTCCACAGTCGTCATGGCGCGGCGCAGGGCGGCGAGGCAGCCCGGATCGACAGCGGTGCCAACGTCGCGCTCCATGATTGCGAAGGCTTCCGAGACGGGCAGCGCCGCCCGGTAGGGCCGCTCGGCGGTCAATGCATCGAAGATGTCGGCGGTCGTGACGATGCGGGTGTCCATGTCGATCGCATCGGCATGCAATCCGCGCGGATAGCCCTTTCCGTCAAGACGCTCGTGATGCGCGCCGGCGATCCGGGAAAGTTCACTGAAGATACCGATCCGCCGAAGGATCTTTTCCCCCAGAACGGGATGGTTTCTGACAGACGCCCATTCCGCCTCATCCAGCTTTCCGGCCTTGTCCAGTATCTGGTTGGAAACGCCGAGCTTGCCGATGTCGTGCAGCAGCGCCGCCCGTTTCAGGCGGCGCCTGCTGTCGTCGGAGTATCCGAGCTCCTCAGCGATCATGTCGGTGAAGAGCGCGACGCGCTCGCTGTGGCCGCTGGTGAAGGGAGACTTTGCGTCGATCACCTTCGCGAAGGCGGCTGCGATGTCGTCGAGATAATCATCGTCGACAGGCTGCTGCACGTCGCCTTCTATCAGATCCGCCACCGCCAGTTGAAGTTCCGGCGAATCGAGCATGGTCCAGAAATGGGGCATCTGCGCCGCACGCTCGAACGCCTCGACGACCTTCGGGTCAAACCACGCGCCCGATCGCGCTCGCAGCTCAGCAATGGCCCGCTCGCTCCCGGCGCTCGCATGGAAAACGTCGGCGATCTGCGCGGCGAGCGCGATGCGCGCATGTATGGAAATGGCCTCGGCTTCGAGCCCCATGGGATTGCCCGCACCGTTCCAATGCTCGTCCAGCTCGTGCACGCCGCGCGCAACCGATTCGGGAAAGCGCATCTGCCGCACGATCTCGGCGCCCGTCTGGCAGCGTGTCTGGAACAGCTCGTTGACGATGGTCCCGCCGTGCATCGCTATGTTGAGCAGGGCGCGAAAGCGCTCCGCCAACTTTGCCTTCATGCCGGTGCGCGACAGCACGAAGCCCAGGATATGCGGCATGCTGTCCTTGACCAGATGGAAATCCTGCTTCAGCGCGATGTCATCGGCCAGGTAGAGCTGGCATATTCGCGCCGCATTGCTGCTGCAGCCGACATCCTTGAGCAGGATCGTGTAATAGAGGTCCGAAAGCTCCGGTGCGGAAAGACCAAGCTCCCTGCCCGCGTGAAAACCCAGCCAGCAGGCTCTCACGCAGTGGCCCGTCGGATGGCCCTCGCTGATGTCGAGCGCATAGCTGAGCGCGCCGACAAGCTCGGAAAGGCGGATTCCCGCATGCGCACCAGTTTGTAGATCGTCGCCCATGGTTTCCCCCGACCACCCCATCATGGGTCCACGGTATTAAGGGAGTGTTGAGTTGTATCCAAAAGAGGCTGTGCGACGCCCTTTCCGGCGAAATCGCCTGCAACAGCGACTTGCGTGTCAAATCGGTGCTTCTTATATACGCCGCAACGTCGCGGGGACGTCGAACATGGCGGTTCCGCGAAAATCCAGAGTGTAAGGGGCCGTCCCCCGGAACGCCTCATAGGGTCCAGGACGACCTGCTAGACGGAGAGAATGAACATGGCCAAAGTTATCGGTATCGACCTCGGGACGACAAATTCCTGCGTCGCCGTGATGGACGGCAAGGACGCCAAGGTGATCGAAAACGCCGAGGGCGCGCGCACCACGCCCTCCATGGTTGCTTTTTCGGACGACGGCGAACGCCTTGTCGGCCAGCCTGCCAAGCGCCAGGCGGTGACCAATCCTGAAAATACGCTTTTCGCAATCAAGCGGCTGATCGGCCGTCGTTATGACGATCCGGTCACCGAGAAGGACAAGAAGCTCGTCCCCTACAAGATCGTCAAGGGCGACAATGGCGACGCATGGGTCGACGCCGGCGGCAAGAAGCAGTCGCCGAGCCAGATTTCGGCGATGATCCTGCAGAAGATGAAGGAAACAGCGGAAGCCTATCTCGGCGAAAAGGTCGAAAAGGCGGTCATCACCGTTCCCGCTTACTTCAACGACGCCCAGCGCCAGGCGACCAAGGACGCCGGCAAGATCGCCGGCCTCGAGGTCCTGCGCATCATCAACGAGCCGACCGCGGCCGCACTCGCCTACGGTCTCGACAAGAAGGACGGCAAGACCATCGCCGTTTATGACCTTGGCGGCGGCACCTTCGACATCTCGGTTCTGGAGATCGGCGACGGCGTGTTCGAAGTGAAGTCGACCAATGGCGACACCTTCCTCGGCGGCGAGGACTTCGACATGCGTCTGGTCGAATATCTGGCCGACGAGTTCAAGAAGGAACAGGGCATCGACCTGAAGAACGACAAGCTGGCTCTTCAGCGCCTCAAGGAGGCCGCCGAAAAGGCCAAGATCGAGCTGTCGTCCTCGTCGCAGACCGAGATCAACCTGCCCTTCATCACGGCCGACCAGACCGGTCCGAAGCACCTGACGATGAAGCTGACCCGCGCCAAGTTCGAGTCGCTGGTCGACGATCTGGTGCAGCGTACGATCGGCCCCTGCAAGGCGGCGCTGAAGGATGCCGGCCTCAATGCCGGCGAGATCGACGAGGTGGTTCTGGTCGGCGGCATGACACGCATGCCCAAGGTCCACGAGGTCGTGAAGCAGTTCTTCGGCAAGGAGCCCCACAAGGGCGTGAACCCCGATGAGGTCGTCGCCATGGGCGCGGCCATCCAGGCCGGCGTGCTGCAGGGCGACGTCAAGGACGTGCTGCTGCTCGACGTGACCCCGCTGTCGCTGGGCATCGAGACGCTGGGCGGCGTGTTCACCCGCCTGATCGAGCGTAACACCACGATCCCGACCAAGAAGAGCCAGGTCTTCTCGACCGCCGAGGACAGCCAGTCGGCTGTGACGATCCGGGTCTTCCAGGGCGAGCGCGAGATGGCGGCCGACAACAAGATGCTCGGCCAGTTCGACCTGGTCGGTATCCCGCCTGCACCGCGCGGCGTGCCGCAGATCGAGGTCACGTTCGACATCGACGCCAACGGCATCGTCAACGTTTCGGCCAAGGACAAGGGCACGGGCAAGGAGCATCAGATCCGCATCCAGGCCTCCGGTGGTCTGTCCGACGCCGACATCGAGAAGATGGTCAAGGACGCCGAAGCCAATGCCGACGCCGACAAGAAGCGCCGCGAGGCGGTCGAGGCTCGCAACCAGGCGGAAGCGCTCGTCCATTCGGCCGAGAAGTCGCTGAAGGACTATGGCGATAAGGTCTCCGAGGACGACCGCAAGGCGATCGAGGATGCCGTGGCCGAGTTGAAGACCGCGATCGAGGGCGACGACGCCGAGGATATCAAGGCGAAGTCGAACGCGCTCGCTGAAGCCTCGATGAAGCTGGGCCAGGCCATGTACGAGGCCAGCCAGGCGGAAACCGCCGAGGCGGATGCCAAGGCCGACGCCGAAAAGAGCGGCGAGGATGTCGTCGATGCCGATTTCGAGGAAATCGACGACGACGACAAGAAGAAGTCGGCCTGAACGGCCTGAAGAACGACGGAAACCCGGCCTTGCGCCGGGTTTTTCCGTGTACGGACGGGAGCCACCCTCCCGAAGTCGCCAAAGCCGATCCTTAAAGCGCGGACTATGGCAAAAGCGGCCAAGGCTCATTAAATCGATGTCCAGCCGCGTGAAGGCGCAGACATAGACCCTGCGCCGACGCTTGAACCAAGGCGGCCAACCGCCCAGGAAAGACGATGAAGGCTGATTTCTACGAAACGCTCGGGGTGCAGAAGGGGGCGGACGAAAAGGAACTCAAGAGCGCGTTCCGCAAGCTCGCCATGCAGTTCCATCCCGACCGCAATCCCGGCGATTCCGCCTGCGAGCAGAAGTTCAAGGAAATCAACGAGGCCTACGAAACGCTCAAGGACCCGCAAAAGCGGGCCGCCTATGACCGTTTTGGCCACGCCGCCTTCGAAAATGGTGGAATGGGTGGCGCGCAGGGCTTTGGCGCCGGCGGCTTCGCTGACATCTTCGAGGACATCTTCGGCGACATGATGGGTCGCCAGCGGCGTTCCTCCGGCGGCCGCGAGCGTGGCGCCGACCTGCGCTACAACATGGAAATCACGCTCGAAGAGGCTTTCAACGGAAAGACCGCCCAGATTCACGTGCCGGCTTCCGTGGTCTGCGACGAGTGCACGGGAAGCGGCGCGAAGCCGGGCACCCAGCCGGTGACCTGCTCGATGTGCCAGGGCTCAGGCCGTGTTCGTGCCTCGCAGGGCTTCTTCTCGATCGAGCGTACATGCCCGCAATGCCAGGGCCGCGGCCAGACCATTGAGGATCCGTGCCCGAAATGCGCTGGCCAGGGCCGGGTCACCGAGGAGCGCTCGCTCTCGGTCAACATTCCAGCAGGCATCGAAGACGGCACCCGCATCAGGCTCGCGGGCGAAGGCGAAGCGGGCTTGCGCGGGGGTCCATCGGGCGATCTCTACATATTCCTGTCGGTGAAGCCGCACGAATTCTTCCAACGCGACGGCGCCGATCTCTTCTGCAAGGCGCCGATCTCCATGACCACCGCCGCGCTCGGCGGCTCGTTCGAGGTGGCCACGCTTGATGGCACGCAGACCAGGGTGAAGGTTCCGGAAGGCACGCAGAACGGCAAGCAGTTCCGCCTGCGCGGCAAGGGCATGCCAATCCTGCGGCAGCCGACGATCGGCGATCTCTACATTCAGGTGGCAATCGAGACGCCGCAGAACCTGACGAAACGTCAGAGGGAATTGCTGGAGGAATTCGAGAAGATTTCCTCGCAGGAGAACAACCCGCAATCGACGGGCTTTTTCACCCGCATGAAGGACTTCTTCGAATCGTTTGGCGACAAGGCGTAGCGGTTTTGGCGCGCCTTGATTTCAGGGTAAAATTTGCAGGCCCGCTTGCAACGTAAAAACGCCACTTTAGTTTAGTAAGCGACATTTCCTACCCGGGAGGCGACATCGCATGGCAGAAACCCCTCGCAGGTCGCTTGCGCGCCGCTTCGATGAAGAACTGCGCTTCTTCAAAGGCTGGATCGACAAGCCGCGTGCGGTGGGTTCCATCGTGCCCACGAGCAGCGTCACGGCCCGCAAGATGGCGACCGTCGTAAATCCCGAGTCCGGACTGCCTGTGCTTGAGCTGGGGCCTGGCACGGGCGTCATCACCAAGGCCATTCTCGAAGCGGGCGTGAAGCCCGAAAATCTGTGGTCGATCGAATATTCGCCGGACTTTGTCGAGCATCTGCGCCTGAATTACCCCGGCGTGAATGTCATCCAGGGCGACGCCTTCGATCTGGACAAGACCCTGGGCGATAAGCGCGACACCGTATTCGATTCCGTCATTTCGGGTGTGCCGCTCCTCAATTTCCCCGTTGCCCAGCGCATTGCATATGTAGAGAGCCTGCTCGATCGCATCCCCGCCGGCCGGCCGATCGTGCAGCTCACCTACGGGCCGCTGTCACCCGTGCCTCCGGGCAAGGGCAACTACACGGTGGCGCATTTCGACTTCATCATTCGCAACCTGCCGCCCACCCAGCTCTGGCTGTACAGCAGGCCGAAGGCTTCCTGAGGCGGCGCAACCGTCAAGGCTGCCGCTGCCTTTGACATCGACGCCGGATCAGACTATGCGGTGCCGACCCAACGGGAGGCCGCCCCCGACATGACGCCGAAAATCCTCGTCTTCGCCGGTTCGATACGCACCGGAGCCTATAGCGGCAAGACGGCGGACGTGGCGCAGAAGGAACTGGCGATGCAGGGCGCGGAAGTGACGCGCATCTCGCTTGCCGACTATCCCCTGCCGATCATGGATCAGGACCTCGAGAAGGAGAAAGGCGTCCCCGAAAACGCCTATCGGCTCGCGCGCCTCTTCGCCGCCCATGACGGCATCCTGATCGCCACGCCCGAATATAACGGCTCGATGCCGCCCCTTCTGAAGAACGCGATCGACTGGATCAGTCGCGTCAAGACCGACGACGGCAGGCCACTGCGCCCGCTGCCGGGCAAGGTGGTCGCGATCTGCTCGTCGTCGGATGGTCATTTCGCAGGTATCCGCAGCGCGGCGCATCTGCGCGCCGTGCTGGCGCACATCCAGATGGACGTGATCGCACCGCAATGTTCGGTGCCGAATGCTGATGAAGCCTTCGACGAAGATGGCGCGTTCCGCGAGGAGCGTCTGCGCAAGTCGATGCATCGCGTCTGCGCGGCTCTGATCGAGCGCGCCTGGCAGGCCTCGGACAGGGTGGCCCGGTGATCGGCTACTATCTCACCCATCCCCAGGTTGAGATAGATTCAAAAATTCCCGTCCCTCTCTGGAGGCTTTCCGGCTTGGGCCGCGCTCGTGTCGAAGCGGTTCTCGACAGGCCTTGGCTGCGAACGGTGAAACGCATTCTGTCGAGCGACGAAACTAAGGCGGTGGAGGCTGCCGCCATGATCGCCGCGCATCTGCGCGTCCCCATCGAGATCGATCCGCGAATGGGCGAAAACGACCGCTCTTCGACCGGCTTTCTGGAGCCGCCGGCCTTCGAGGCCGCTGCCAATCAGTTTTTCGCGGAACCGGACAAGAGCTGGAACGGCTGGGAACGCGCCGTCGATGCAGCCGACCGCATCGAGCAGGCGGTAAAGGCCGCGCTGGAAGGGCACGGTCCGACGGAGCCGGTTCTGCTCGTCGGCCATGGCGGCGTGGGCACCTTGCTCAAATGCCGGCTGACCGGCGCCGCCATTGCCCGCGACAGGGACCAGCCACCCGGCGGCGGTAACATCTTTGCATTCACCCTGGCCGACGGCGGCCTGCTTTGCGACTGGACACCGATGGAGGATTTCGATGGTATCTGACAACATGACCGACCGCCTTATCGTGGGGCTCGACCTGCCGAACGTCGCCGAAGCCGAGAAGGTAGTGCGGGAACTCGATGGCGTCGCGGCCTTCTACAAGATCGGGTACCGGCTCGCTTTCGCCGGCGGGCTGGAGCTTGCCCGCGACCTCGTCGCCGACGGCAAGCACGTTTTCCTCGACATGAAGCTGCTCGACATCGACAATACCGTTGCCGAAGGTGTCGAGAGCGTCGTACGCATGGGCGTGACTATGCTCACGCTGCATGCCTATCCAAAGGCCATGCGCGCGGCGGTCGCCGCTGCCAAGGGGTCGGATCTGTGCCTGCTGGGCGTCACGGTGCTGACCTCGATGGACGAACAGGATCTTGTGGAGGCGGGTTATGAATACGATCCGCAGACGCTTGTGCTGCGCCGCGCGGAGCAGGCGCTTGCGGCGGGCATGGGCGGCATCGTCTGCGCGGCCGCCGAAGCTGCCGCGGTTCGCAAAATCGTGGGTCCGGAGCTCGCGGTCGTTACGCCGGGCATCAGGCCCGCCGGTGCCGCTCACGGTGACCAGAAGCGCGTTATGACGCCGGCGGATGCGCTGCGCGCCGGCGCCAGCCACCTCGTGGTGGCACGTCCGATCGTTGCCGCGCCCGACAGGCGTGCGGCTGCGCAGGCCATTGTGGCCGAGATGCAGGCAGCATGAGCCAAAGCAGGGAGGATGAAATGCCAAAAGGATACTGGATTGCCCATGTCGATGTGCGCGAGCCTGAGCGCTATAAGGACTACGTTTCGACCGCCAAGCCCGCATTCGAACGCTTCGGGGCGCGTTTTCTTGCGCGCGGCGGCGCATCGCAGGCCATGGAGGGAGCCGGCCGCGCGCGCAACGTGGTGATCGAGTTCCCCTCGATGCAGGCGGCGCTCGACTGCTACAACTCCCCGGAATATCAGGCGGCAAAGGCGATCCGGGTCACCGTCGCCGATGGCGAGATCACTATCGTGGAAGGCAATGACGGCTGAGCAGGCATTTGTGCCGGTATTCGGGGCGCCGCCCGGCTACAGCATCCGTGCGCATCGCCCGGCTGACGATGCGGCGCTGCTGAAGGTCGAGAACCGGGCCGCGCAGCTTTTCCGGGTGCACGGCTATCCCGAGATCGCCGACAATCCGCTTGCCAGCGTCGCCGACTTCCGCGCGATGGCGACGGGGCACGAGGTGCTGGTGGCGGTGGCAGGCGACGATCGGCCTGTCGGCTATGCCGTGTCGGGGGCGCGCGGCGATTTCCTGCATTTGCGTGAATTGTCGGTCGATCCCGATCATGGCCGCCAAGGAGTGGGCTCCGCTCTGGTGCGCGCTGTGATCGCGCGCTGCCGTGAACAGGGGATGCGCGGCGTGACGCTGACGACCTTCCGGACCATTCCCTTCAACGCGCCATTCTACGCCGCGCTCGGCTTCGTTGAGCTGCCGCTCGATCAGGCGCCGGCGCGGTTGCGCGACGTCTTCCGTCAGGAATTGCCCGAGGACATCGACGCCGCCGCCCGCGTGCTGATGGTACACCCGGGCTGAGGTTGGGCAACGCATCGTCAACGCGGGCGCAGGCCGTATTCTATTGCAATGCAGCAAAAGACTGTTAGCTTTTGCCGCATAACATTTGGTGTGACCGGCGACCTCTTTCCCGCTGCCGGCCGCAGCCGTCAGGAGCGCCGATGTACTATCAGCTCTACGAATTGAACCATGCTGCGCTGCAGCCCTTTCGTGCCTACGCCGACGCGATGCGGCTTTTCTATCAGAATCCGCTCAACCCGCTCTCCGCGACGCCCCTGGGTCGCTCGGCTGCCGCCGCCGCCGAGGTGTTCGAGCGTACGACGCGGCGCTACGCCAAGCCGTCTTTCGGGCTTGGGACGACGAAGGTCGACTTTACGGAAGTTCCGGTTACGGAGCGCGTGGTCTGGTCGCGACCGTTCTGCAACCTTCTCCATTTCCAGCGCGAGTTGCCCGCCGGCCGCCGGCCCGATCCGAAGCTGCTGATCGTCGCGCCGATGTCCGGCCACTACGCGACACTGCTGCGCGGCACGGTCGAGGCGATGATGCCGCATGCCGACGTCTACATCACCGACTGGACGGACGCCCGCATGGTGCCGCTGGCGGACGGGCGTTTCGACCTGGACGACTATGTCGACTACGTCATCGACATGCTGCACCACATCGGGCCGGGAACGCATGTGATGGGCGTGTGCCAGCCATCGGTTCCGGTGCTGACCGCCGTTGCACTGATGGAAGGACGAGGCGACCGCTTCGCGCCTGCCTCCATGACGCTGATGGGCGGGCCGATCGACACGCGGCGTAACCCGACCGCGGTGAACCTGCTTGCCGAGGAAAAGGGCATCGACTGGTTCCGCGACAATGTCATCATGCAGGTGCCTTGGCCCAATCCCGGCTTCATGCGCGATGTCTACCCGGGCTTTCTCCAGCTTTCGGGCTTCATGAGCATGAATCTCGACCGCCATCTGATCGCCCACAAGGACTTCTTCATGCATCTGGTGAAGGACGACGGCGATTCGGCGGAAAAGCACCGCGACTTCTACGACGAATACCTGGCCGTCATGGACCTTACGGCGGAGTTCTATCTCCAGACTGTGGAAACGGTCTTCGTGCGGCACGATTTGCCGAAGGGCCGGATGAAGCATCGCGGCGAACTGGTCGACCTGAGCGCGGTGCGCAATGTCGCGCTGTTCACTGTCGAAGGCGAGAATGACGATATTTCCGGCGTCGGACAGACCAAGGCCGCGCATGATCTGTGTGTCAACATCCCTGAAGAGATGCGCGCGCACTACATGCAGCCGAAAGTCGGCCACTACGGCGTTTTCAACGGTTCGCGCTTCCGCGCCGAGATCGTCCCGCGCATCGTCGACTTCATGGCAAGCCATGGAAAAGCCAAGGCAAAGCCTGCCGCAAAGCCGCGCCTCGTCAGCTCCAAGAACTGAGCCTGCGGCGTACTGTGTGCGAGAGGCCACAGTATAGCCGTTACGGTAACCATGCCGGCAGTCCTCACGATCCCGTCAATTGACGGCCCGAAAAAGCCCGCTTAACGTTTCTTTAACAAGCAAAAGAATCGGTGATAGGGGCTTGGGCGATATGAAGGCCACGCATGGGAGGTGGCGGCTGTGGCCGCTTGCGGCTGCGGTGGTATTCCTTACGGCAACAACCGGAACGATGTCCGAGGCGTCGGGCGTGGGGGCAATGGCGACGGGCGGCCTGACCTCGCAGCCGATCGGTCACTACGAGTTCTGCCGGGTCAATCCGTCAGAATGTTCCTCGCGTCTTCGGGATCGTGGTCCGGTCGTGCTGACGGATGCGCTGCGGCGTGCGGTTTCACACGTCAACGTCGCTGTGAACCGCGCGGTCAAGCCGATGAGCGACTTCGATATCTACGGCAAGGACGAGGTGTGGGCCTATCCCGATCAAGGGGTGGGGGATTGCGAAGACTACGCGCTGGAGAAGCGCCGGCAACTTTTTGCCGAAGGTATACCGCTTTCCAATCTGCTTATTACGGTCGTCCGCAAGCCCGATGGCGAAGGCCATGCTGTCCTGACTCTGCGCACCGACCGCGGTGACTTCATTCTTGATAACCTGACCGACGAGCTGCGCCCCTGGCAGAAAACGGGCTACCGCTACCTCAAGCGCCAGGCGAGCACGCATACCGGCCGTTGGGTCACCCTGCGCGAAGACCAGAACATGCTCGTGGGTGCACTCGAGTAGAGTTTCCTCCAAAGGATGGGGCGGGACGCCGCTTGCAGGCGACCGCGCCCGGCCGTTTGATTTTCAGCTCCTGAGCGGGTGTGCGGAACCAAGCTCTTTGCGTCAGCCGGTTGTGCACCCTCTTTCCACTGAAGGCAAAGGCGGGCGCACGGCTGGGCCGGCGAGGATGCGGGCAAGCCAGCCGCTTCAATCGCCATTTGACGGTCACGCTGCCTGCGCGATCCTTTCGCCAGCCATGCGATAGGAAATCGCCTCGGCCAGATGGATGCGGCCGACGGTGTCGCTGCTGTCGAGGTCGGCGAGCGTTCGTGCGACCTTGAGTACGCGGTGATAGGCCCGGGCTGAAAGGCCGAGCTTTTCGCTGGCTTCGCCGAGCAGCGCCGCACCGCCTGAATCGAGCGCGGCGATCTCTTCGACAAGGGCGGCCGGGCAGGCCGCATTGACGGTGACCCCGCCAAGGCCGAGCGCCGCGAAGCGTTCGGCCTGTACGCCGCGCGCTCGAGCCACCCGTTCGGCGACTGCCGAGCTCGGCTCGGCACGGGCTGGCCGGATCAGGTCGGCAGCGGTGACGGCCGGCACCTCGACCCGCAGGTCGATACGGTCAAGCATCGGTCCTGAAATGCGCGCCTGATAGTCGCTTTGACAGCGCGGTCCTCGGGCACAGCGATGGCCGGGCTCGCCTGCCATGCCACAGCGGCACGGATTCATCGCCGCCACGAGCTGGAACCGTGCGGGATACGCGACCCGACCGTTGGCGCGCGCCACCACGCATTCACCGCTTTCGAGCGGCTGGCGCAACGAATCGAGTGCCTGGGGCGAGAATTCCGGCAATTCGTCGAGAAACAGAACGCCGTGATGGGCCAGCGAGGCCTCGCCGGGCCTCACGCGGAAGCCGCCGCCGGTCAGTGCGGCCATCGTCGCCGAGTGGTGCGGCGCGCGGAAAGGTCGCCTGTCCGACAGTTTGCCGCCGACGATGCTGCCGGCTACCGAGGCGATCATCGAGACTTCCAGCAGTTCGCGCGGCGACAGCGGCGGCAGGATCGAAGGCAGGCGCTGTGCCAGCATCGATTTGCCGGAGCCGGGCGGCCCGCAGAAAAGCAGATGGTGACCGCCGGCAGCCGCGATTTCCAGTGCCCGCTTGGCGCTTTCCTGGCCCTTTATGTCGGCGAGGTCCGGCAGGTTCTCGGCGACCGCGTGAACGGCTGCCTCGGGTCGCGACAGAACCTGCGTACCGCGAAAATGGTTGGCGATGGCGATCAGGCTGCGCGGCGCGAGGATGTCGATATCGGCACCGGCCCAGGCAGCTTCCGGCCCCACGCCATGGGGGCAGATCAGACCCTTGCCGAGCGCGTTGGCGCCGATGGCTGCAGGAAGCGCACCGGCGACCGGCGCCGTCGTTCCATCGAGAGCCAGTTCGCCGACGACAACATAGCCGGAAAGCGCGTCGTGCGGGATAGCACCCAGCGCAGCCATCAGGCCGAGCGCGATCGGAAGGTCGTAATGGCTGCCCTCCTTTGGCAGATCGGCGGGGGCAAGATTGACCGTCACTTTCTTGGCGGGCATCGACAGGCCAGATGCGTGCAGCGCGGCCTGTATACGCTCACGGCTTTCTGTCACCGCCTTGTCGGCGAGCCCGACGATCTGCATGCCGACCTTGCCCGGCGCCACCATCACCTGGACATCGACCGGCACGGCCTCAATACCTTCAAATGCGACTGTCGTTACGCGCGAAACCATGCTGCCCCAGCCTTTCTCGCCGACGGCCCCAGCCAAGCGGCGATCCCCTGTCCCGGAATGAACCAGCCAGCGTCCAGTGAAGCACAAAGCTGCCCCAACGGCAAGAACATTACCGGAACAAAATCGCGTTGAGCGTGTACGCAGGTTGCGGCCGGTTGCAAAGATAGAACGCATGTTCTGTTGCGACGAAAAAGGCCGGCGCTATGGCCGGCCTTTCTTGGCTGCTGTAAGCAACGAGCTCAGAGCGTCTTGGCGAGTTCCTCGAGCTGCTCCGCGCACTGGCCCCAGCCCTCGTGAAAGCCCATCTTTTCGTGGGCCTCCTTGTCTTCCATGTTCCAGTGGCGTGCCCGTGCCGTGTAGCGGGTCTTGCCGCCTTCGTCCTCGAACGTCAGCACGCCGACGAAGAACGGCTTCTCGGGCGTCTTCCAGCCTTCGGTAAAGGCATCGGTAAAGACCAGCTTCTCGTTGGGAGCGACTTCGAGGTAGACGCCGGCATTCGGATACTCGTTGCCCTCGGGGTCGCGCATGGTGATGTTGCTGCGGCCACCGGGCCGCACGTCGACGTCGACTGCCGCGATGCTCCACGGCTTCGGTACGAACCACTGCTTCAGCAGTTCTTTCTCGGTCCAGCAGCGCCAGACTTTTTCGCGTGGGGCGTCGATGATGCGGCTGAGCACCAACTCGCGGTCGTCGGATGGGGTGGCTTCGATCTTGGTGGTCATGGGTGGTTCCTCTCTCTTGGATGCCCCTAGGACGTGCGCCGGACGCACGGTCCGACAGCCACCCGCCAAAAAAACCAGACTCAGGCTCGCTTGGCCTCGACGGCATCCCAGAACAGCGCCGCGATGTCGGCCCCGCCGAACTTTTTCACCTCGCGCACGCCCGTCGGCGAGGTGACGTTGATCTCGGTCATGTAGTCGCCGATCACGTCGATGCCGACGAGGATGAAGCCGCGCTCCCGCAGCGATGGCCCGATGCGCGCGCAGATCTCACGCTCGCGCGGCGTCAGTTCGGTTGCTTCCGCGCGGCCGCCGACATGCATGTTGGAGCGCGAATCGTGCTCCGCCGGCACGCGGTTGATCGCGCCCACCGGCTCGCCGTCGATCAGGATGATCCGCTTGTCGCCCTTGCGCACGTCCTTGAGATAGCGCTGCACAATGAAGGGCTCGCGGAACATCTGCTGGAACATTTCCAGCAGCGAGGCCAGATTGCGGTCGGCCTCGTGCAGGTGGAAGATGCCCGCGCCGCCATTGCCGTAGAGCGGCTTGACGATGATGTCGCCATGTTCCTTGCGGAAGGCATCCACCTCGCGGGCGTCCTTGGTGATCAGCGTTTCCGGCATCAGGTCCGGAAATTCGGTGACGAATATCTTTTCCGGGCTGTTGCGAACCCATGCAGGATCGTTGACTACGAGGGTCCTGGGGTGAATGCGTTCCAGCAGGTGCGTGGTGGTGATGTAGTTCATGTCGAAGGGCGGGTCCTGCCGCAGCAGGATCACGTCCATCTCCGAAAGATCGGTGCGCACCTGATCGCCGAGCGTGAAGTGGTCGCCCGCCACATCGCGGACCTCCATCGCCTCGATCCGTGCGAAGACCTTGCCGCCGACCATGGAGAGCCGGTCCGGCGTGTAGTGGTACAGCGCATGGCCTCGCCGTTGCGCCTCGAGCGACAGGGCGAACGAGGTATCGCCCGCGATCGAGACGGTCGAGACATGGTCCATCTGGACGGCGACTTTGAGGGTCATGCGGCGCTCCACCTGTTGCACGTGTCGGCCAAACCTCTACCGGCTGGCGCGGCACTTGCCAATCGGGGTGCCAATCGCTGTGCGCCGGTGGTCTATCCCGCGCCCGTCCCGAAGACGAAGCGTGAATAGCCGAGGAACGACAGGATCATCGCCGCGAGCGATGCGATCGCGAGTGCCGCAACGGGGTGCAGATCCGGAAATGCCAGAAGCAGCCCGACATAGGCGAGATAATTGAACAGGCCGACCGCAACAGCGACGATGCCGTAGCGTGCGCCTTCCCTTGCAAGGGACCTCTCGCTTGGGCCGAAGGTCACGCGCCTGTTGATCGCCCAGGTCATGCAGACGGCCGCAGCAAACGAGACAAGCCGGGCGAGGAACGGATTCACGCCGGCTGGCCCGGTCAACAGGTAGAGAACGGCCGCGTCGGTCGCAAAACCCGCGCCGCCCGCCAGCACGAACGCGGCGATGCGCTTCATGCTGCCCGGATGGACCGGTGCTTGTCGGCCTCGCCCGCAGTCTTGGCGATGGTCTGCGCGGGTGCGTGGCTGAGATAATGGATACGCTTCTGCTCGGCCCGGCCGCGCGCCACGGAATCGAGGATCAGTCCCGCCACCATCATGATCATCGACAGCATCAGCAGCCCGATCGACAGGATCCAGGTCGGCACTTTCGCCACGTAGCCGGTGGTGAAATATTCGTAAAGCACGGGGGCGGCGAAGCCGGCGCTTGCTGCGAGCGACAGGATCGCAAGAGCGCCGAAGAAGCGTGCCGGCCGGGTCTCCTTCATCAGCATCGCAAACATCCAGAGGATCTTGCCACCATCGCGGAAGGTCGACAGCTTCGATTCTGAGCCTTCCGGCCGTCGGCCATAGTCGAGCGGCATCTCGCAGACGGGAATACGCAGCGCGGACGCGTGGACCGACATCTCGGTCTCGATCTCGAAGCCGCCGGAAACGGCGGGAAAGCTCTTCACGTAGCGACGCGAGAACACGCGGTAGCCGGAGAAGATGTCGGTGAAATCGCGGCCGAAGAGAAACTGGTAGAGCGTATTGAAGATGCGGTTGCCGAAGGCATGTCCGGCGCGGCCGGCATCGTCGGTCACGCCACGCCGCGTGCCGACCACCATATCGACCCGTTCCGTCAGCAGCGTGTTGATGAGCTGCGGTGCATCCTGCGGGTCGTAGGTGCCGTCGCCGTCGGCCATGACATAGATGTCGGCCTCGATGTCGGCGAACATGCGACGCACCACGTTGCCCTTGCCCTGGCGTGGCTCGCGGATGACGATCGCGCCGCCGGCGCGCGCCTGGAGCGCGGTCAGGTCGGTCGAGTTGTTGTCGTAGACGTAGATGGTGGCTTGCGGCAGCGCCTCCCGGAAGCCGCGAACCACCGCGCCGATCGTCTGTTCCTCGTTATAGCAAGGCAGCAACACCGCAATTGCGGGGTCGGCTGGGTGCAGGCTCTTCATGCGGCGCTCCGGGGTCGGACAGTGGGCTTTACTATTTCTTGAAGCCGTTAAGGCTAGGTTTAGCGCCAGACGAAAACGGGCGGAGCGCGTCTTGGCGACGGTCACCACACCCACCACCTGGGCGCGGTTGCGCTCACATTTCGCTGTCGATGCAGCGGTGGCCGTCGGCGCTGCTGCTCTGATGCTCGTCATGCACGCCGTGCGCGGCTTTCCTACCCTCGCCGACAGCACGGGCGACAACGACAGCGTCATGCGGCTAGTTCAGGTCCGCGACCTGCTAGCCGGCCAGGGCTGGTTCGATCTCACCCAATACCGGATGGGCCTCGAAGGCGGCTTCGAGATGCATTGGTCGCGGCTGGTCGACCTGCCGATAGCTCTCCTTGTCGCGGGGTTCGGCGAGCCTGCGGCGCTGGTGATCTGGCCGACGGTTCTTTTTGGCGTGGCACTCTTTCTCACCGTTCGCGCCGCCCGTGCCCTTGGCGGCGAATGGGCAGTCCTGCCCGCCGCCGTCATAGGCGGGCTGGCGCTCTATTTCGTCGATCTCTTTTCGCCCGCCTCGCTCGATCACCACAACGTGCAGCTCGTCCTGGCGCTGGCGACCTTTCTTTGCCTTTTGAACGCGCGGGCGCGGCGTCAGGCCGGTGCGATTGCCGGCGCATGCGCGGCGCTGATGCTTGCGGTCGGCATGGAAGCCGCACCCTATGTGGCGGCGGCCTGCGCCATCGCGGCAGTGGGTTTTCTTGCCGGCGACGATACCGATGCACGGATGGCACGCGGGTTCGGTACAGCCTTCGCCGTCGTGGGCGCGGTGGCGCTGGCGGCGACCGTGCCGATGCGCGACTGGCTCGCGGTAGAGTGTGATGCCTTTTCGTTTCCGCAGGCGTCTCTGGCGGTGCTGGGCGGTGCAGGCCTTGCCGCGGTTGCGGCGACGCCGGCTCTTGCGGCCTCCCCTCGGCGGCGGCTTGCAGGCTTGGTGGTGTTGGGCGGGCTGGCGGCGGCGCTGCTGCTCGCGGCTTTCCCCCAATGTCTTGCAGACCCCTATGCCGATCTCGATCCCCGTCTGCAACGCTATTGGCTGAGCGCGGTGTCCGAGGCCCAGTCAGTCATTTCCGTGCTGGGATCCGATCCGGCGATGTTCGCCGGCTTCTATATCACCCCGATCATCGCGCTTGGCGTCTGCGGCTGGAGCTTGGCCCGTAAACGGGACGCTCGCGCGTGGTCTGTTGCGGCGGCTTTCCTCGGCGTCGCGGTGCTCGTCAGTTTCTGGCAGGTGCGCGGCGCGATGTTCTCGGTTCCCCTTGCCGCTATTCCGCTTGCCACCTGGGTCGGCGGATTGCGGAGCAAGGCGGAGATCAAAGGCGGTGCGCCGCGCCAGCTCGCTGCGGTTGCCGCCTGGCTGGTTTCGCTGAATATTGTCTGGCAGCTCGCCGCCCTTCCGCTCAAATCCGGATCGGAAGGCGGAGATGGCGGCGATACGGCATCTCTCGAGCGCTGCTATGCTCGGTCCGATTACGCGATGCTGGGCGCTTTGCCGGCCGGGCTCGTGCTTGCGGTTTCCAACCAGGGGTCGACGATCCTGGGTGCCACCGGCCACCGTGTGCTCAACGGCCCCTATCATCGCAACAACGCCGGCAATCTCGCCGCGCTGGACATGCTGATGGGCGACCCGGCCGAAGCGGGCGACATGGCGCGGCAGCTCGGCGTAACCTATGTCGCGCTATGCCGCGGCAATCCTGAAACGCAATCCCTGCGCAAATGGGCGCCCGAAGGTCTTCTCGCAGGTCTGGTTGCCGGCAATGCGCCTTCCTGGCTGACGCCCGTCGATGCCACGGCGGGCAGTGCTGTGGAGATTTGGCGGGTACGCGGCGAACGTTGAACGCTATGCTGAAAAATTGTTCTCCCCGATACCTTTCCTAAACGGTTTCATGACAACGTACGATCCCGCAGGCCTGGAAAAAAGAAAAAGCAGAATAAGGGGCGCCGATGCAGCATCTATTCGGCAGCGGCAAGATGGGGAACGAATCGACGGATCTGGCCTTTACCGATCCGCTTACGGGTCTCGGAAATCTGAGGCGTTTCTTTGACAAGATCGACCGGCTGATCCTCGATCGCGCCGACGATCCCGCACCCTTCGCCATCGGCATTCTCGACCTCGACGGCTTCAAGCCGATCAATGATCTTTTCGGCCGCCGGGCGGGAGACAACATCCTCCAGCAGGTCGCGATGCGGCTGAAGGCGTCGATGGACCAGCATTCGACCGTCGCCCGTGTCGGCGCCGACGAGTTTGCCTTCCTGTATCCCCTGGTGTTCAGCGAGGAGGCCGCCCAGGAACGCGCCCTGATGCTGATCGAGATCCTCTCGGCCCCATACGATGTCGGCGACCGGACGGCGCGCCTCTCGGCATCCGCAGGCTGCTCGCTGTTCTACTCCGGCGAGGAGAACACAGAGACCCTCATATCCAAGGCCGAAACGGCGCTCTACCACGCCAAACGGTCCGGCCGTGGCAAGGTGATGGTCTACACGCGCGAGATGGAAGAGGCCGCACGGCGGGTGACGCATATCGAGCAGGCGCTGCGCCGCGCCGTAGCCGCAGAAGAGGTCGAACCGCATTTCCAGCCCATCGTCGAGCTGAAGACCGGCCACGTGATCGGTTTCGAGGCGCTGGCGCGCTGGACCGACCGGGATCTCGGCGTGATCCCGCTTAACGTCTTCATCCCGATCGCCGAGGAGCGCGGGATCATCGGCGCCCTCTCGCAGCTTTTGCTGCGCAAGGCGACGGAAACCGCGCGCAACTGGCCGGACGAACTTTTCCTGTCGTTCAACCTGTCGCCTTCACAGCTTGTCGACCAGAACACCGCCCAGCAGGTTCTCGCAATCCTGGCGCGTACCGGTTTCGACCCGCGCCGTCTCGAGATCGAGATCACCGAGACCGGCCTGATGACCGATCCCGCATCGGCGGAGAAGATCGTCAACGACCTTCGCGCGGTCGGCATACGCGTGTCGCTCGACGATTTCGGCACCGGGCAGTCATCGCTCGGCCGCTTGCGCGAATTCCATTTCGACAAGCTGAAGATCGATCGCAGCTTCGTCTCGTCGATCCTGGAGGACAAGCCCTCCGAGCATATCATCCGCGCCATCCTCGCAATGTGCGAGGGACTTGGCATGAATGTGGTGGCTGAAGGCATCGAAGAGGAAGCGCAGGCCGACCGTCTTGTCGAGTTCGGCTGCGCGGGCGGCCAGGGCTACCTGTTTGGCAGGCCGAGCGATGCCGAGGCGACCATGGCCTATCTGCGCGAAGCCTATCGCGGCATGGCGCGTGACCGCCGGCGGGGCTAGCAGCCAGCCTGCAGCCTCAGCCCAGCTTTTCCATGCAGATCTTGGTGTGACCGGCCCGGATGAACCCGAGCTGATGCGCGGCCGCCTTGGACAGGTCGAGCACGCGGCCCTTGATGAACGGCCCGCGGTCGTTGATCCGCACCACCACGGACTTGCCGTTGCGCTGGTTGACGATCTTCATCTTCGACCCAAACGGCAGACTGCGGTGCGCCGCCGTCAGCGCCGCCGGGTTCATGCGTTCGCCTGAGGCGGTCTTGGATGTCAGCGCATACCATGAGGCGCTGCCGCATTGGGCGGAAGCCGCGGTTGCGGATAAGGCGAGAAGGGCCGCTGTTGACAGGCCCGCTGCAGCGATCCGCAGGCTGGTTCTGGTCATGTTGGAAGTCCGGTTCCGTTGATACCAAAAGCGGCACTAGGAACGGAATCGGGCAATCACGGGGCTCGCAACTGAAATGCGGCACAAAAATGAATACAGTCAGTAATATTAGGTCATGATCCCGCGCTGAACTGGCGGATATTCAACGCAGATTCAGCAGCTTCGCCGCATTGTCCTTGAGGATCAGCGGCCGCACCTCGTCCCTGATCTCGATATTCTCGAAATCGGCAAGCCAGCGATCCGGCGTGATTGCAGGCCAGTCTGAGCCGAACAGCATCTTGTTCTTCAGCATCGTGTTGGCATAGCGCACAAGGATCGGTGGGAAATACTTCGGAGACCAGCCCGACATGTCGATATAGACGTTGGGCTTATGGGTCGCGACGGACAGCGCTTCCTCCTGCCACGGGAAGGAGGGATGCGCGAGGATGATCGGCATGTCCGGGAAATCCACCGCGACGTCGTCGAGATGAAGCGGGTTGGAGTATTTGAGCCGCATGCCCATGCCGCCCCGCATCCCGGCACCCACCCCGGTCTGGCCGGTGTGAAACAGCGTGATGGCGCCCTCTTCAGCAATCGCTTCATACAGCACATAGGCAGAGCGGTCGTTTGGATAGAAGCCCTGCATCGTGGGGTGAAACTTGAAGCCGCGAACGCCGAATTCGCGCACCAGTCGCCGCGCCTCGCGGGCGCCGGCCTTGCCCTTGGCCGGATCGATGGAGGCGAACGGGATCATGATGTCGCTGTTCTCGGCGGCGATCTGCGCCACCTCCTCGTTTTTGTAGCGCCGGAAACCCGTCTCGCGCTCTGCATCGACCGGAAAGATCACGCAGCCGATCCTGCGCTCCCGATAATAGGCCGCCGTTTCCTGCACTGAAGGCAGCATGCCCTTGGCGCCGGCCGGATTCCTGAAATATTTCGCCATGCCGGCCTGGAACTCGTCATAGCCGTCGTCGCGCGGTCCGCAGCAGGGCTCCTCCGCATGGGTATGGATGTCGATCGCGACGAGCTCGTCGAGTTTCATGCAGGCCTCTCCTCCGCTTCCAGGCGACGGTCGCACAGTCTCCGAAGCACGTCCGGGTGTAAACAGCCAAGTTGATCCCGAAACTCCAACGCATCGCCGCCGCCCGGTCGGGAAAATCGAAATGATTACCTGAAGCGTAATCGACCAGCCGCTTTGCGGAAGGCATTTTGCACCTGCAATCGCAAGTCAAACGAACCGCAACGGGAGCAGACCCATGGCAGCCTACGGAATCGGATACCTCTGGAACGTCAATCTCGGCCCCGGCATCGTCGAATATCTGGAACGCATCGATGCGACGCTTGCGCCCTTCGACGGCCGCTTCATCGCCCATGGAGGCAGGATCGAGCATTTCGAAGGCAGCCTGCCGGAAGGCAATGCCATCATCCTCGAGTTCCCCGACTACCAGCATGCACGCGACTGGTATCACAGCGAGGCTTACGCCGCGATCAAGGCCCTGCGCAGCGACAATGCCGAAGGCCACATCTTCATCGTGGACGGCGTCTCACCCGACCACAAGGCGGTCGAAGTGCTGGCGGCGGACGGGTGAGCGTGGCCGGCCACGAACACACCCGGCGGTCGGGCGCTAAGGCCCGGCTGCGACATATCGGAAGTAAGAGAGATCGTTCGGTCCACTTGGCAGCTTGGACCGGATGGTGCCCAGGAGAGGATTGCGCCCGGTTCAGATGGGAACGTTGATTTCTAAGAGAAAATCGGTGCGTTGTCGAGAGAGCGTAACACAGTTCTGTTTCGCCTTTCCGGTCTCGCTGCTATCGCTTCATCTCCCTAGGGAAATATGGCGGCAGCGCGTCAACGGCATGAAGCAGGTCTAGATACAACTGCTCTAGCTCGTGGAAGCGCTGGAGAACCGCAGAGGCGTCAATATCTTCCTGCCGGAAGGTCTTCTTTCGCGCAAACATATTGGAAGCTACCCGAGCTTTTCCTTGATCCGTGATGAATAGGCCGTGGGCTAAGTGATTGCGATAGGTGTTAGCCTGACGCATCCGGGGGAATAGAGGAATAACCGCAGCAGCGAATTGCTTGTCTCGGCAACAGTTCTTTGTGAAGTCTTCTACAATGTCGATGCGGGTGCTGATGCTCTGGACGTGGTGGAGGATGCAGTCGGACCAAGTACCGTCACCACCTACAGCCCGCTCAAAGATTAGTTGAATACCGGCCTCAAGCATAGGGAACATAGTGATATACGCCGCAATGTTGATCGCAAGCGGCTTATCATCTGTGACAGTTGCGTTCATTGTCCACCCTCCTCGAGTGAATTTTGGGGTCCCCCATGCGAGAGGTCACCTAAGCGGCGGCTGACGCGAGTTTCCCCCCTGTGCCCCCTTAGGCCCTCCGATATTTTGCGCAAGGCCACCCCTGCCACCCTTGCTTATTGGTGCTGGCTGTTGACCTCATCGGCCTCGCACGTTGCGTAGCGCTGCGCCTCATTGGCATAGTTGATGGCCGCCTGGGCAAACGTGGACGACTCCCTAAGGTACGCGTTGAGCTTGTCGATATACTCGCCTACGTCCCGCCTGTAGCTATCCAGTTGCCCTTGGTCGCAAGTGTGGCTCCGAGAGTACGAATAGCCCCGAAGGCAGTAAGGCACGTCTGGGCGGTGGTAAGCAGCAGGAGGGTCAGGAGGGGTCTCATACAGGGATGGCTTAGAGCACCACGCAAAGGCCGGCCCCGCGTTCATCGCACACACCGCCAAGGCCACGGCCCTAGTCATCTTCATTGTCGTCCCTCCCATTCCCCACCCCAAGGAGAGCATGGGCTTTGCGTCCGCGCAACGGTCTCACTAGGGCAGGCTTATGTGAGTCTGTCTCGGGCTCCCAAGAAGCCAGCCATTTCAGTCTCATAAGAATGGGGTTGACATTTTTGATACTATAGGATCACAATGTCCTTGTGTTCAATGATCCTATCGGGAGACACCACATGCACCTCGCTATCGTGCCGAAGCACACCTTCACATTCGATACTGTCCAGACCACCATCCCCATACCGGCCGGCCTCCTAGAGACCACCTTGGCCGATGCACCGGCACCGGAGACGCCCGACTGTCTCAGCGACCTCCGCCATTACCTCACTATGTGGGAGGAGACTGGTGGAGACGTTCCGCCAGCAGAAGGCCTGACGCTCGCCTTTGCGGACTTTGTGGAAGATAGGGCAGCAGACGTAGTGCCGCTCGTGACGCCCCTCTATGCCGCCTCAAAGGTCCGCGACGTGTTCTCGCAGTGGCAAGCCTTCAAGTCGGATCGCGCCGGCCTGAGGCTGGTGCTTGCTGATGCCGGGTGTCCATTCACCGGCCGGCTTGCAGGGATCGCAATCGGTTTGACCCGGGAGGCTCACCATGGCCGCTAATGCAGTCCTGATAGGATACGCCAGAACCTCCACCATCGACCAGAAGGCGGGGCTTAAAGCCCAGCTCCGCGACCTAGAGGCGGCCGGCTGCACCAAGGTTTTCCGAGAGGAGATTTCCTCGGTTGCCGCCAAGCGGCCCCAGCTTGAGGCTGCCCTTGAATGGGTCCGCGAAGGGGACGTGCTGGTGGTGACCAAGCTGGACCGCTTGGCCCGCTCGGTGGCGGACCTCGTGTCAATCACGGAGACCCTGAAGGGGAAGGGGGTGGGGTTGCGCATCCTCGCCATAAACCTGGACACCTCCACGCCCACCGGCAAGCTGATGCTCAACCTGCTGGGGTCAATTGCCGAGTTTGAGCGAGAGCTGATGCTTGAGCGGCAACGCGAGGGCATCGCCAAGGCTAAGGCGGAGGGCAAATACAAGGGCCGCGCTCCCACTGCCCGCGCCAAGGCCGAAGACGTGTTGCGCCTCAAGGCAGAGGGAATGACGGGAGACGCTATCGCGGCGGAGCTGGGCATTGGTCGGGCCAGTGTGTTCCGCATCCTGCGGGCGGAGCGCGGCGCGAAAACTTAGCGACCCGCGCTATGTCTAACTTGAGGAAGGCCGGGGCCGCAACGCCTCGGCTTCTCTCATTGTGCCTTCCGCCTTCCGGCATGCTATACGAAACGAAGAAAGCAAGGGGATGAGCTATGTCCTTGATGACGCCTCAGGAGGCCGCCGACTTCCTTTCGGTGTCTACGAAGCACCTCCGCAAGCTAACCAATGCCGGCGAGATACGGTATGTCAGCATGGGTGCCGGGACGCAGAGGGAGCGGCGACGTTATACCCCGGAGGACCTTCAAGCATTTATCGACGGGAGGGGGAGACGACGAGAGCCGGTTAAAGCCACAGTTGGGCAGGACGCCACAAAGGCTTCCCATATCATCGGCATCGATTTCCAAGGGCTACGAGAGGCACGGGTAAAAGCGAAGCGCGAGCCATAGCGGCTGCCGCTCGACCGACCCGTACCGATCACGTTTGGTTACAAGAAGCCCACGCCTCTCCCACGGGTGTGCCCGGCCCACACGAGTAAATCCACGATCCGATGCCGGCCTTTGGCGCATTGACTCCCTGTTTCGGCCACAGGGGGCGCTGGTGGATTATCGTTGAATTTCTCGCCTCAGATGCGCCATGCGTTTCCAGAACGCAACCGGGAGAGAGCGCCATGCAGCATCAAGCTGACCAAAGCCCTGATGAAATGCTTGCGGCCATCGTTGGGGTGCCGGCTGAGGACCTTAGCCGCTTTATGGAGATAAGGTGGCGCTTGTGGGAGCGGACGGGAGGCTGGGAGAAAGCCCGAAATGCCAAGTGCCGCTGCGCTCAAGAAGACCTAGAGGAGTATTCCCGCCTCATAGACCGCGCCGCGAAGCGGCTCCTGCGGGCCGCCTCGTAGCCGGCATCGGCAATAGCGCACACTTGTGAGAAAACGAGGCTCAAAGCCGCCGTGACGGCACGAAGGAGCGGTTCCCATCGCCCGCGTGATTAGATCGGTGCCGCTGGTACTTGGTCACCCATCCTCCACCAACTCAACCACACGACAAGAGGACAACTCAATGCCAGCCCTAGAGGCCAGCATATCGACCAAGCACACCCTGTATCTCGCCATTTCCCAAGACCCTGAGGGCAAGCGCTGGGAGTCCGGGGGCATCTTCGCCTACCGCCTTGTTTTGCCCTCAGGCGAGCACCGCGATGTCGTCCTTGATGAACGCCAGTCGGTGCGGGTGAGCGAAGGCGAGGATTGCCACTACGCAGCCATAATGCACTGTGCCCACCTCTTGCCCGATGGGGCTCACCTGGAGGTGGTCTCAAGGCAGGAGCACTACCACGGCAACGCGGCATATCCGGGGCCGCTCAATGTCAGCCGCGAGGAGCGCCGGGCAAAAGGCTATACGAACAAGGACGGCAAGACCCCGCTCGCGAACCGCGATCACCTTATGCGCATGGACGAGGAGTTGGGGCGGAGAGGCATCACCACCTCGGGCAGAAGGCCCGGCACCGGGGATGAGATTGCTGCGGTTGCAAGGTGTGCCGAGGAAGCGAAGGCCGGACTAAAGCGCCTGGATATGCTCAGAGAGGGCATAGAGCCACCCGAGAGCTATTGATGGTGGAGAGCTTCGAACTTGCCCGACTTCTTGCCAGCCTGGAGGCGGAGGCAGCGGAGGGGTCTAGCCTAGTAACCGAGCCTTTGCCTGCCTCGCTCCCGCTCACCACCATCACCACCTTGCCGGAGGTCTTTCAGGTTCGCGCTATGGACCCATCCCATGTGGATGACATGGCGAGGGCGTTGCGCGACGGAAGCCAGATGCCGCCCCTGCTGGTGCTGAGGGTAGGGCGCAAGGTGATCGTAGTGGACGGCCACCACAGGCTTGAGGCGTTCCATAGAGCTGGCTTCGCGGAGGTCCCGGTTGTCGAGTTCGAAGGGACCGTAACGGCAGCGGCCTTGGAGGCATGTGCTGCCAACTCTATCACCAAGCTCCCCATGGCCCGATGCGAGCGGCAAAACGCAGCGTGGCGTTATGTTCGCTTGGGGCAGCACTCCAAGGCACAGATTGCAAAGGCCGCTAATTGCTCAACGGGCACCGTGGCGAACATGCGCAGGGTGCTAGGCCGATTAGGCGCTGCGGCTGACCACGTGGAAACCTGGGCGGAGGCGATGGCGCTGGACCGTATGGAGAGCCGAAAGGATCAGACGGAGGAGGAGCGGGCGCAGTGGATGGAAAGCGTGGCGCAGGACTATGCGAACACCCTGGCGAGGACCTTTGCGGACAAGCTCACGAAGAACCCTGAGATTGCCGCAAGGGCCATCGCGACACACTTCGGGCGGCGCTTGGAGGACTTGGTGATGTGCCTTGAAGAATACCGCCCGGATCGCGGTGACGCTGAGTATTAGAGCCGGGGAGTTTCCACCTCCTCCTCCCAGGACTTAGAGCGGCTTAAAGCACTGGCCCTGTGCACGCACTAGGAGTGTGCATTTGCACAGGTAAGGCCGCACGACCCCCAAACAATCAACTGAGAGAAGCGCCTCGCACGCATTCAGCGGCGGCGGCCCTCCCTCGCTTTGCCATAATCGCAGGAAGGAAAATCCTTGCCCGATAATCGACCAACCACCTCACGCTTTCCAGCTTCCAGTGAAAAGCAGGAGCGCCGCTCAGATGACGAGACACAGACGAGCAGGTCCCGCCCCTGCACGAGTGTCGTGGACCAATTGGGGCTGCGGAACCTCTTAGACATTGATGGCGCTGAGGAGGCCTAAGGGTGGACCAAAGGGAATTTGACCGCCTCCTCCAGAACCTTCCTCCACTCCCCGAGCAACCCCAAGGGCAGCCCACCCAACAGGACGCCGGTAATGCGGCTCCTTCGGAAGCCTTGGAGCTGGACCTTGGGGCTATGGGGTCTACGCCTGTGGGGGAGTTGGCAGCCAGTGCTGGCATAGTGCCGGGCGACAGTGGTCTTGCTGTCCCTGCACCCGGTGAGACACGCCCTGATGGCACCCCTTACGACCAGCCTCCCGCCGAGGAGCCGGGCCTAGGGGACGCCTCGGGCCTCGACGCCATCGCAGGGGGAGCCCTCAAGTCCGTCTTCGAGACCAAGGACTTCCTCTTTGGCGACACCCCTGAGGACGACCGCTCGCAGTTCCGCGCCAACGTCGAGGACACCGTAGAGCGTCGGCAGCAGGAGAGCATCTTCGACGGCTTCTCGGCTGAGGTGGCCCAGTTCGCTACCGCAATGATCGGCCTCGGGAAACTCCGCACGGCTGCCGCAGCGCTGCCTTGGGTGGGCGCTGGGCTGGCCACGCTGGGTTCCTCGAAGAAGGGCGTGGTGGCGGTGGAGATGGGGCAGGCGGCCTTGGCGGGTGCCATTGCGTTCGACCCCCACGAGGAGCGCCTGAGCAACGTCATACAGGACACCGCTCTCGCCAACCCGCTCAATGCCTGGCTCGCTGCCGACCCCGAGGACAGTGCCGCCGAGGGTCGCATGAAGGCAGCCTTTGAGAGCATCGCGCTGGACAGCACCTTGATGGGTGTCTTCGTGGGTGCCGGGCGCATCTGGAAGCACCTGCGCAAGGGTGACATGGAGAAGGCCGCTGAGGAAGCGGCGAGGATGGAGAAGGAAGCCAGTGACGCAATCGCCGCAGAGCAATCCTCCGAGCCTGGAACAGTTCGCCCAGATGGTGAGCCCGACGCCCCTTCAGCCATACCAGAGGGAGGTGCTGAAGGCCTTGGCGAGGTGGCCCCGGGAGATACAGGAAGCGGCGATGGCGGCCTCGGAGTTAGCTCGCAAGAGGGCGCAGCGGAACCTTCGGCAGGCCGTAGAGAGCCTGAAGCCGGAACACTTCGCGAGCCCGAAGCTATTCGAGAGGATGCTTCGACAGGCACTCAAGGGGCAGCAGCCGAAGAAGTCCCAGTCGAGGTAGTCTCCTCTCCCACCGAGGCCATGCAGCAGGCCGGCACGGAAGGCCCCAAGCCAACCGCCAAGCCCGGCATCAAGTTCGATGACGAGGATACCGCTGCGGTGCTCTCAGGCATGGAGGCAGACGCGGAGGCGATCTCCAGGCACGGCGGGTGGTATCAGGCCATTGAGGCCGGCCATACGTTCGGCAAGGGGGAAGGCATCCCGTACCGCAAGCTCAACACCGAGGCGGACGTGGACGACTTCATGGCCCGCGTGGTGGATGCCGCAGAGGAACGCTTGGACGCCCTGAAGGGTGGGGACATCATGTCGGACGCCCGGGTGGACAGCATGGTTCGCCAGAGGGCCAAGCTCTTTGACGATGACCCCGCGCTTCTCCTCGGGATGGTCCAGAAGGCCGGCCGTGATGCCGCCTCGGTGGTGGCCAACATGGAAGCCGGCTACCTCGTGGCCAACAAGATGTTTCAGGACGCCTACGCGCTGGCCGCACGGATCAACCTCGGGGACTTCTCCGGGGCTGGCTCGAAGGATATGGCGATGGAGGAACTGCGCCAGCGGCTCAGCCTCGCGTCTTCCGTCTATGGTGCCGCAAAGTCCATGTCGTCCAACGCGGGCCGGAGCCTGAGGCGGATGCGTGGCGAGTTCAAGATTGACCCCAAGCAGGTGGAAGCCCTGAAGGGTCTCGACGGGGACGCGCTGGCGGAGCTTATCTTCAGCACCAAGGGCGACCCGAGGAACATGGCGCGGCTGGTCAATGGCTCGATGTTCTCCAAGGTGGTGGACTTCGCGTCCTTCGTCTACGTGAACAACCTCGTGTCCGGCCCGATGACCCAGTTTATCAACGCCACCACCAACGCCTATATGGTCGGCGTGAGGCCCCTTGAGCGTATCATCGGGTCAGTCGTGATGGATGCCGTGAAGGGCACCAATAGCAGGGCGATCCTCAAGGAGAGCGTCACCCAGTATACCTATATGGGCCACGCCTTCACGGAGGGCTTCAGGAACGCCACCAAGGCTTTCCTCAAGAACGACAGCATCATCACCCCCCACCGCTCGGAGGTCTATGCCGGCAACGATGCGGGCGAGAGGGCAGGCGCAATGATCCCCTTCAAGAAGTGGGACAGCACGCCCAATATGCTCTACAACGTGTTTGCCGCGATGCCGGCTCAGGCCATCGGGGTGCCCACGCGGGTGCTCGGCACGGTGGACGAGCTGGTGAAGCAGACCGTCTACCGCTCCAAGGTGATGGCCGGGGCTTACTGGGAGGCAGTCAACAAGGGCCAGCAGACCGGGCTATCGGGCAAGGACCTTGAGGACTTCGTCAAGCAGTACGTGACGGACAAGACCCATGCTGCCTTCGACGTAGAGGGCCGTGGGGTCAACGCCAACGCGCTGCGTGAGGCGAACATCGCGACCTTCCAGCAGGACCTCAACCCGGGGACGCTTGGCAGGACCGCACAGCTAGCCGTATCGCAGCACCCAAGCCTTCGCCTTGTGCTCCCCTTCGTTAAGACCCCGGTCAACGTGATGCGGTACGGGTGGAAGCTCACGCCGGGCCTCAATGTTCTCCAGATGGAATATCGCCAGATGCTCCGGGGCGAGATGGGGGTGGAAGCCCAGAGGCAGGCGGTAGGGCAAATGTCGCTTGGTGCGTTGTTCCTCGGGTCCGCTGCCTACCTGGTATCGCAAGGCCGGCTCACAGGCGCAGGACCACGAGACCCCCGAGCAAGGGAAGCGTGGATGGCAGCAGGCGGAGTGCCCTATTCGGTGTGGTGGGAGAATGCGGACGGGTCAGTGACCTCCATCCCCTACAACCGCTATGACCCCGTTGCGCTACCGTTCGGCATCATCGCTGACTTGCAGGATGTCATGACGGCGGCTCCTGAGACCGAGGATAGCTCCGAGGCGGGAGCGATCTTCGATGCCCTGAAGCTCTCCGCTGCGGCGCAGATGAAGAACAAGACGTTCCTGATGGGGATCAGCCAGGCGTTGGACTTCTTCATGGAGCCGGACAGGTCCTCGTTTGGGTCGAGCGTGGCGGCGAACTTCCTGCCCTTCTCGGCGGCTCAGCGCCAGTTCAACACGGACCCGTACCTACGCGAAGCGCGGGACCTTACGGACAAGCTCATGGCCACCATTCCCGGGCTCAGCGAGAACGTGCCGGCGCGTTATGATCCCTTCGGGGACCCCATAACGACGCGCAAAGGCCTGTGGTCCAACAAAGAGTATGACGCGGTGGACCTAGAAGTGACCCGGTTGGCGGTGGAGAATGGGTCAACCATCTCGCGGCCCAGCCCGAACCACAATGGCGTGGACTTGAGGGATGTCACGCTTGCAGGCTCGCAGGCACTCCCCGGATGGACCGGACGAAATGCCTACGCGGTCTATCAGGAGTTAGCCGGCCAAATGACAGAGCGCCAGCCCAGCCTCAAGAGCATCGTAGCGAAGGTGATGGCGTCGGACGCTTACAGGCGAGCGCCGGATGGGGACATGGCCACGAAGGGGACCAAGCTGTGGATGCTTCATGGTCCCATAGAGCGATACCGAAAGGCGGCGTTCCGCTTCCTCCTCCGCGACCCAGCAGTTCGGGAGGCAGTGCAGGCGAAGCAGTTGAAGGTGGTTGAGCACTATCGAGGCCAGCCGGCGAGGCGG
This sequence comes from Aquamicrobium sp., assembly GCA_019739225.1. Taxonomy (GTDB): domain Bacteria; phylum Pseudomonadota; class Alphaproteobacteria; order Rhizobiales; family Rhizobiaceae; genus Aerobium. The sequence goes on along the minus strand of JAHHDT010000006.1, from coordinate 48,823 downwards.
CAGCAGCCCGAGCCTTCGCTTGGGCAAGTCGGGAAGTCCTTCGGGGCGGAGCTTGATGCGCTCTTGGGTCCGGTGCGGCAGCCGGCAAGCCCTTAGCGGGTAGGTAGATGGGGGAGCGTGGCGGGCGCTCCTCCGCCTCCTCAGGCCTTCACCTCGAACCTCGGAAAACGCGCCATCGCATCCGCCTGCGTCCTCAGCGTCACATCCCCGTAGCTGCCGCCAATGGTCTTTGCAGCGTGGCCGCATATGGCATCCAACACGCTATCCCCGATGCCAGCCTCACGCCCCACAGTCTTGAACAGGTGACGCCAGCCATGGTTTGGCGCAACGTCGCTGTCCTTGACCACCTCTCGCGCAAACTCCCGAACGCGGTTCTTGGTGGTCCGCCAGCGGCCCCGGATGTCTTTGCCTGACGCAACATCTAGGAACAGATAACCGGCTGGCGCTTCTTTCACGAACGCGGGAAAGCCGAGGTCTATGAGGTGGGTATGGAGTACCACTTCGCGGACCTCCTTGTCCTTCACGGTGCCGGCTTCCGGGGTGATGGTGACCACCCAAATATCTCCCTCTTGGCGCAAGTCCTGCTTTCGTAGCTGAACCATCTCCCCTAGCCTCGCACCGGTATAGGCACACAGCCACGGCACCCAGCGCTTCGCGGCATAGGTCTTGGCGTGCTCCCTGCCACGCGTGTGGCCAAGGGAGTGGGAGAGGATGGCTTTTGCCTCGTCCGCCGTGAACGCCTTGGAGCGCCGCACGGTTTGCTTCGGGCGTTTTACCCGGACCTTTTCGGCTGGGTTCGTGTCCACCTTGATGTTGTCCACTGCCCATTGGAAGACCGACCGGAACGCTGACAGGTCGCTATCTCCCACCGTCTTAGGGCTGACCCCTTGAGCCAATCTGTGGTCCTTGAAGCGCACGAGGTCAGCGGGACTGACCATCTGTGCATCGTCATGTCCGAGGAAGTCGCCCAGGCGTGTGAAGACGCTGCGGTAGCTCTCATAGGTGCTAACCGTGCGTCCTGCCGCCTTCGCTTCCGTCCACCAGTCTTCCACGAGTCCGGTTAGCGAGACCTTCGCGGCACTCCGCGCCGGCTTCGGTTGGCTTGGAGCTTCCCAGTCGGGGAACCGTGCGGCAGTGAGGTCGGGGGAGTAGTCCCCGCTCGCCTGCCTGCTACGGGCCTCAAGTGTCTCCACGAGCGCCCGGCGAAACTCCCGGAGCAGCATGGCATGGCTCTGAGCATCGACATCATGGATACCCTTGCGCAGCAACAGGCGACCAGCGATTGGACCCAGAGCGCGGTCAAGTGCATCTGCGGAGTCCCCCGCTAGCGCCATCGTCGCCGCCTCCCATACCTCCGGGTCATCGTCGGCATCGTGTTCGATCTGCCACGAGCCGTCCGGCATATGGGTAGCTGTAGGCCACGCCTTTGCCTTCCGATCATCCGCCCAAGCCCGGTAAAGCTCACCCGCAAGGGCAACGGCTTGGCGATGCGAAAGAGGCAACGGACGGCTATTGCGCAGCGCTTCCCACACAGTCTCTAGATAACCCGCCACCTGTGCCTGCCGTACCTTGACCTCCGATGACAAAGAGGTGCGCAAGGACAGCCTCACGGCCTCCGCTTTCGGTGAGATGGTAAGGGGAACTACGTCCCCGCCCACCGGCACCTCCAGCTTGAGGCCAGCCGCGCGGGGCTTCACGTCAGCCGGTATGCGCTGGACAAATTGATGCTTAGAGGAGCCTTTGCGCTGCATGGGTCGGACCAGCCGATAGAGCATTGTTGCACGCCTTTGTAACACACAAGGGCGAGCGCAACACTCTGAAGGGGCTTAAGTATTTGGTCCACTTGGCAGCTTGGACCGGATGGTGCCCAGGAGAGGACTCGAACCTCCACGCCTCGCGGCACACGGACCTGAACCGTGCGCGTCTACCAATTCCGCCACCTGGGCTAGATGACCGCACGGGCCTGTCCGGAGACAACGGTTCCGGAGACCATGCGTGGTGCGACGCCGATGTAAGCGGGCGCGCCTGTGCTGTCAATGACAATCTCGCGACAGGCGCGCGAAGCCGCTCAGCTTTCGATGATCTCCTTGGAAGCGACCGTCGAATCGGCATTGAGGCGGTAGATGATCGGCACGCCGGTGCCGAGTTCGATCTTGACCACTTCCTCGCCCGACAGCCCGTCGAGCGCCATGATGAGTGCGCGCAGCGAGTTGCCATGGGCGGCCACCAGCACCGTCTCACCGCGCAGCACATGCGGCTGGATCACATGCATGTAATAGGGCCAGACCCGCGCGCCGGTGTCGCGCAGGCTCTCGCCGCCGGGCGGCGGGACGTCGTAGGAGCGCCGCCAGACATGAACCTGCTCCTCGCCCCACTTGGCGCGCGCGTCGTCCTTGTTGAGGCCGGCGAGATCGCCATAGTCGCGCTCGTTCAGCGCCTGGTCGCGCACCGTCTCCAGATCGGCCTGGCCGACCGCGTCGAGGATGTGCTGGCAGGTCACCTGCGCGCGAACGAGCGCGGACGTGTAGGCGATGTCGAATTTGAGGCCGCGCGCGGCAAGCTTCGCTCCGGCAGCCTTGGCCTCTTCATGGCCCTGCTCGGTCAGCCCGACGTCGCGCCAGCCGGTGAACAGGTTCTTCAGGTTCCATTCGCTCTGTCCGTGGCGGACGAGGACCAGCGTTCCGGACATGGGGTTCTCCTGCTGTTGATTGTTTGGATTGAGGCTAGAGGCCGAGTACGTCGCGCATCGAATAGAGGCCGGGCTTGCGGCCGTGCGCCCAGAGCGCCGCCTTGACCGCGCCGCGCGCGAATAGCGCCCTGTCCTCCGCGTGATGAGAAAGCACGATGCGTTCGCCTGTTCCCGCAAGGATAACGGAATGATCGCCCACGACGGAGCCGCCGCGCAACGTCGCGAAACCGATCTTGCCTTCCTCGCGCGGGCCGGTATGGCCGTCACGCACGCGCACGCTGTTCTGCGACAGCGCGACCGCGCGGCCGCTTGCCGCCGCCTCGCCAAGCAGCAGCGCGGTGCCCGACGGCGCATCGACCTTGTGCCGGTGGTGCATCTCGAGCACCTCGATGTCGAAATCGCCGGCGTCGAGCGCCTTGGCGGCCTGTTCCACCAGCGCGGCAAGCAGATTGACGCCGAGGCTCATATTGCCGGACTTGACGATCGTCGCGTGGCGCGCCGCCGCCGCGATCTTTGCATCATCCGCATCCGAGCAACCTGTGGTGCCGATGATATGGGCGATGCGGGCCTGGGCGGCATAGCCCGCGAAAACCGTCGTGGCGGACGGGACGGTGAAGTCGAGCACGCCATCGGCCTTTGCGAAGACCTGAAGAGGATCGTCGCTGATCGTGACGTCGAGCGGCTCGACGCCTGCGAGGATTCCGGCATCCTGGCCGATGAAGGGCGACCCTTCGCGTTCCACGGCGCCGACCAGGCTTGCGCCCGGCGTCTCGTGCACCGCGCGGATCAGCGTGCGGCCCATGCGGCCTGCGGCACCCACGACGACAAGACCCATTGTCACGCGGCATTACCCCCATGCTTGGCGACCGGTTCGCCCTGCAGCCGGTGAAAGCGTGCGTAGGCGCCGGTCTGGCTGCTCAACAGGCTCGCATGCGTGCCCTCCTCGACGACCCGACCCGCCTCCAGAACGACGATGTGATCTGCTTTGACCACCGTCGACAGGCGATGCGCGATGACGATGGTGGTCCGGTCCTTCATGATCGTCTCAAGCGCTGCCTGCACGCGAGCCTCGGATTCGGTGTCGAGCGCGGAAGTCGCCTCGTCGAGAAGCAGGATCGGCGCGTTGCGCACGATGGCGCGGGCGATCGACAGGCGCTGACGCTGGCCGCCGGAAAGCGTGACACCGTTCTCGCCGACGGGCGTATCGTAGCCCTGCGGCATTCCGGCAATGAATTCTTCGGCATGGGCGAGCCGTGCCGCCTCCTCTATTTCGGCATCCGTGGCGTCAGGCCGGCCGTAGCGGATGTTGTCCCGCACCGATCCTTCGAACAGATAGGGATGCTGCGAGACATAGGCGATATTGGCGCGCAGCGATGCCTTGGTGACGTGTGCGATGTCCTGTCCGTCGATCAGGATCGTGCCTTCGGCCAGGTCGTAAAAACGCTGCACCAGCGCCACGACCGTCGACTTACCTGCCCCCGAGCCGCCGACAAGCGCGGTGGTCTTGCCGGCCTCGGCCACGAAGCTCACCGCACGCAGAACCGGAAGGTCGTCCGCATAGGAGAACGAGACGTCGTCGAACCGCACCTCGCCGCGGGATACCGCCAGCGGTTTGGCACCGTCGCGGTCTCGCTGTCGAGGCTCGATGTCGAGCAGTTCATAGATCATGCGCGCATTGACCAGCGAACGCTCGAGGTTGACCTGGACCCGCGCGAGCCTGCGAGCCGGGTCGTAGGCAAGCAGCAGCGCGGTAATGAAGCCGAAGACCGAGCCGGGCGGTGTGTTTGTTGCAGATGCCTGATAGGCCGAATAGGCGATGACGCCGGCGATCGCGAAGCCAGCCAGCGCCTCGGAAATCGGCGTGACGCGCTCGGAGACGCGCGCGATCTTATTAGCGCGGTTCTCCGCTTCGGCGACCAGCCCGTCCATGCGGCGTGCGAGCTGCTCTTCCATGGTGAACGCCTTCACCACGGCGATGCCCTGGGTGGTCTCCTGCATGGCGCCGACAAGCCGTGCATTCACCTCCACGGCCTGCCGCGCCACCTTGCGCAGCCGCCGCATGATCCGGTTGACCGCGAAGATAAGCGGCGGCCCGATGAGGAGCGCGATGGCCGAAAGCATCGGATCGAGCACGATCATCGCTCCGATCAGCGCCACCAATAGCACGGCGTCGCCGACGACCGACTTCAGCGTCATGCTCAGCATGTCACGAACGCCGAGCACGTTCTCGTTGATCTGCGCTGCGAGCCGGCCGGAGCGCTGCTCGGTGTAGAAGTCCAGACCGAGCCGCATCAGGTGATCGAAGATGCGGCGCTGGTAGCGGGCGACGAGATTATTGCCGATCTTGGCGAGGATGACTGCCTGCCCGTAGGTGGCGGCACCGCGAACCAGGAAGACCAGAATGACCGCGCCGCAAATCCAGGGAATCAGATCGAAGCGCTCTTGATAGAATACGCCGTCGATGAGAGGCGGCATCACCCAGGGTATGAAGGCGGTCGCGCCCGCGACCGCGAGCAGGCAGGCAATGGCGGCGACATAGAGCCCGACATAGTCGCGCGCATTTTCACCCAGGACGCGCTTCAGCACGGGGAGGACATCGCCTCGCAGGGCCTCGAGTGCTCCCTTTTCGTCTTTTACCGCCAAACCGTTTTTCCCGGTCATGCCTTTTCCGCGCTTGGCTATGCCCTTTCGCACAGGCTCATGCAATCGGCAATCCGCAGACCTTCTGACTCCGGGTCAGGCACTCACCCAGTGCCGTCCCTCCGTCTCAACGCCGAACCGCGCCGGCGTCTGGGCATAGGCAGCCAGTCCCGAAAGGGCGGCGAGCGGATGGGTGATGACATAGACGGGCATCGCCCTGACCAGGTCGTTGTGCGGCGCCTTGTCTTCGAAGGCGGCGCGGAAGCGGCCGTTCTTGAGGGCCGGAACGATTTTCTGGGCGATGCCGCCGGTGAGAAAGACACCGCCACGGCTCATGAAGATCAGCGCCAGGTCGCCGGCCAGCCGTCCGAGGCAGGTGACGAATATGTCGAGTGCCTCGCTCGCGGTCGCGTCGGAGTTGTCCAGCGCGACGCTGGTGATTTCGGCGGGCGTGGAGAAACGTGGCGTAGCCTGGTCCGCCCTGGCGACCGCCCGATAGAGATTGACGAGACCGCGGCCGCACAGCATCTGCTCCGCGGAGATACGGCCCTCGATCTTCTCGATATGCGGAAACACCTCGAAATCGCGCGGACTGCGTGGGCCGATGTCGACGTGGCCGCCCTCGCCGGGGACGGGTATCCAGGTGTGTCGCGCATGGACCAGCCCTGCGACGCCGAGACCTGTGCCGGGGCCGAGCACAACCCGTCCGGCAGCCGGTTCGGGTTCGCCGCCGCCGATCTTCTCCATGTGCTCAGGCCCGAGCGCGACGACAGCAAGCGCCTGCGCTTCGAAATCGTTGAGCACCAGCACCTCTTCCAGACCGAGCGTGGAAAACATCTGCCTGGGCCTGACGACCCAGTCGCAATTGGTCAGCTCGATCTCGTCACCGTCGACAGGGCCGGCCACGGCAAGCACGGCAGACAAAGGCAGGATGGATGTGCGGTCGAGGATGGCGGTCTGGATCGCTTCGTCGATGGTCGCGAAGTCCGCCGTTTGAACGATGGGGAATTCCTTCGGCTCCGCATAGGCGTCGACGAGGATCGCGAAGCGCGCATTGGTGCCGCCGATGTCGCCGATGAGAACCGGAAATTTGAGCATGGTGATGTTCTGGTCCTCGCCTAGCATGTCAGCCTTGGTCCCCGTTGCGGCCGCCCGTCTCCATGGCGGTGAGAATGATCTCGGCCGTGGCGACGTTCAGGGCAATGGGAATATCATAGACGATGGCAAGCCGCATCAGCGCCTTCACGTCGACGTCGTGCGGCATCGGCGTCAGCGGGTCGACCAGGAAAATCACGGCATCGACAACGCCTTCGGCGATCAGCGCGCCGATCTGCTGGTCGCCGCCAAGCGGTCCGCTGCGCAGCCGTCGCACCGAAAAGCGCGAATCGGCATCGGCTATGCGGCTACCCGTGGTGCCGGTAGCCACGATGTCGCTGCCCACGAGGAATTCGGCGTGAGCCAGACAGAAGGCGACGAGGTCGTCCTTCTTGGCGTCGTGAGCGATCAAGGCGAGGCGCGGGCGGTCAGCCAAGGCAGAAAAATCCGGCGGCGAGGGGTTAAATCGATTTAGAAACCTCTTAGAGTCCCGGCGCGCCCGATGTCAAGGAACCGCTCAGTCGTAGGGGCGGGGCTGCGGTAGCGGGATCGTCCGTTCGGGTGTCGGCGCGAACGCATTTGCAGTCACAGGTGCCGCATTCGTGGTCGCGATCATCGGGGTGCCGCGACCGCCGACGGTTACGGCGGCTTCCGATACCGGCGCCGGAGCGGCAAGCACTGCCTCGCAGGCGGAGGGCAACGAGGAAAGGCGCAGCACGTCCCGGGCCTTGGGCTTGGCCGGGCCTGTCGCAGGGCGCCAAGGCTCCTCGGTGAACCACCATGCCAGCGACTGGTCGCAGCCTTCTTCACGCGGCACCGCATCCTGCGTCCGGCAGCCGGGCGAGCCGGCGGGGCAGCCGATCCGGACATGGAAGTGCGAATCGTGCCCCCAGAACGGGCGCACCTTGCGCAGCCAGGAGCGGTCGCCGCCGACCGTATCGCAAAGCTTCTTCTTGATTCCCGGGTGAACCAGAATCCGCTCGACATTCGGATAGCTTGCCGCACGATGGAGCAACCGGGCGTGCGCCGGTGTCCATTTGCGATCGTCGACGTAGAGCGAATTGGGCTTCAGCATGGAAACGAAGTCGAGGTTCTCGCGCTCGCCTGCCGACAGACGCCGGTTCGGCATGGGCAGGAACCAGATGTCCGCATCCAATCCGATCTGATGCGATGCATGGCCGGACAGCATCGGGCCGCCGCGCGGTTGCGAGACATCGCCGATCAGCAGGCCGGGCCACCCATCCTGCGCGGCCTCGCGCGAAAACCGCTCGAGCAGCGCGATCATTTCCGGATGACCCCAGCGGCGGTTGCGCGACAGGCGCATCGCCTGCCAGTTCGGGCCATCCGTGGCGATCGCCATGCCGCCGGCGAAGCAGCCCTTCGAATAGAAGCCGTGGGCCGCGGCCTGCGTGGCAGCCGGCAGGCGTTGTGCGCCGAATGCATCCTTGGCAAGCGGATCCGCCATCGCGCCCGAAACGGCCGCGGCAAACGCGACGATAGCACTGGCAAGATGACGAATGACGGCTGAAAGACGCATGTACCGGCCTCCGGTAATCGATGGATTCACAGATGCCCCAATGCCCGCGCTCTAGCTTGCAGGTGCATGGTTAATCGAATCATAACAGTTCAGTCGCCGATCCTCGATCGTGCGTCCGCGCTTTCGGCGCGACCTCGCCATGTGCCGCTCGACCACAAATCGTCAAGGGCCGCGCGGTAATCCGGAAAGCGGAAGCGGTAGCCTGCCTGCTTGATGCGCGCGTTGGCGACGCGCTTGTTTTCGCCATAGAACGAGCGCGCCATCGGCGTCATCTCGGCCTCGTCGAAGGGAATCTCCGGCGGCGGTGCGACGCCCATCAGCGATGCGGCATACGCTACGACATCCTGCGGCGGTGCCGGCTCGTCGTCGGTGACATTGAAGATGCCGCCCTTGGCCTCATTCGCCAGCAGCATCGTCGCGCCGGCGATGTCATCGACATGGATGCGGTTGAACACTTGGTCCGGCTTGACGATGCGTCGGGCCGTGCCCTTTTCGAGGTTCACGAAGCCGTTGCGGCCGGGTCCATATATGCCGGAGAGCCTCAGGATCGCCACCGGAAGGTCCGTTTCAACGGCAAGCGCCAGCCACGCGCGCTCGGCTGCGAGCCGGGCCTGCGACCGGCGGGAGACCGGCCGGCATTCGGCGCTTTCATCGATCCAGGCGCCTCGGTGATCGCCATAGACGCCGACGGTCGAGAGATAGCCGATCCACCGCAGCGCGGGCATCCGATTGACGATTGTGTCCCGCGCGGCGGCGAGAACAGGATCGCTATCACCCGGCGCAATCGAGACGATCAGATGCGTGGTTTCGCCCAGCGCCGCCTCGATCTCGGGCGACAGGACGCCACCGTCGAACAGCGCCGGCGCGATGCCCTCGGCTCGCAGTTCTTCGGCCTTGTGCGCCGAGCGGGTCGTGCCGGCGACGAATGCACCGTCGCTGATAGCCATGCGGGCGATCGCGCGGCCGGAATAGCCGGCGCCGAAGATGAACAGTCTCATGCTCAATGAACGATACTCCCGATTTCAGCAATAACATCCGGGTCGGCCTCGCTTCCGCGATGGCTTGCCATCAGCGTCTCAAACGACCGGCGATCGAGCAGACGGGACAGCGCCCACACGGCCATGCCGCGCACGAGCGGTGACGGATCGCCGAGGAGGTCCTGCACCTGCGGTATCAGGGCTGTCTCGCCTGAATTGCCGGCCGCGACGAGCACATTGCGTATGAAGCGGTCACGCCCGATGCGCTTGACTGGCGAGCCGGAAAAGAGCGCGCGGAACGCTGGATCGTCGAGTGTCAGAAGATCGGTCAGGCGCGGCTCCTTCAAGTCCTCCCGCGCCGTCAGCTTGGCCTCGGATGCCGCGCTGGCGAACTTGTTCCACGGGCAGACGGCGAGGCAATCGTCGCAACCGTAGATGCGGTTTCCCATGGCGACGCGGAACTCGCGCGGGATCGGCCCCTTGTGCTCGATGGTCAGGTAGGAGATGCAGCGTCGCGCATCGAGCTGGTAGGGCGCCGGAAAAGCATCCGTGGGGCAGATGTCGATGCAGGCGCGGCAGGAGCCGCAATGATCGTGCTCGGCTTCATCGGGTGAAAGTTCCGCGCTGGTGAAGATCGAGCCGAGGAAAAGCCAGGACCCGTATTCCCGGCTGACGAGGTTCGTATGCTTCCCCTGCCAGCCGATGCCGGCCGCCTCGGCCAGCGGCTTTTCCATCACCGGCGCGGTGTCGACAAAGACCTTGACGTCCGCGCCGCTGAGCGCGGCGAGCTTCTGTGCGATCTCCTTGAGCCGTCCCTTGATGACGTCGTGATAGTCGCGATGGCGAGCATAGACCGAGATTGCCGCGCGGTCCTTGCGGGCCAGGAGCTCCAGCGGGTCGGTATCGGGGCCGTAGTTCATCGCCAGCATGACGATCGAGCGCACCTCTGGCCACAGCGCGCGCGGGTCGCCGCGCCGTGCTGCCGTTTCGGCAATCCACTCCATCGTGCCGTGTCTGCCCTTTTCGACATAGTGGGCAAGCCGGCCCGGGGCGAACGGGACCGAATCGGGACTGGCGACGGCGATCGAATTGAAACCCTGCCGTTTTGCTTCGAGGTTCAGAAAGTCCCGAAGCCGGTCTTTTGAGACTGGTTTCAGGCTCGCGGTCATCAGAAATCGAGGTCGGCGTAGTGCGAGACCGGCGACAGCCCGCGCACCCGGTCGGCCAGCAGCGGCCGGAACGAGGGGCGCGACTTCATGCGCGAATACCAGTCCTTGGCAGCCGGATAATCCGACCAGGAGATTTCGCCGAGGTAATCGAGAACCGAGAGCGTGGCGGCAGCGGCCATGTCGGCATAGGTCAGTCGCGTGCCTGCCAGCCAGTTGCGCGTGCCGGCCAGCCAGTTGGTATATTTCATGTGCTGGCGCACATTGGCTCTGGCGGCCCGGATCGCGCCGGAATCCGGCGAGCCGCCGCCGTGCTCGCTGCCCATCACGGGTTTCAGCACGCGCTCGCGCACCAGATGACGGGCAACGTCCGTTTCCGCCTTGACCAGATACCAATCGACCAGCCTGCGGATTTCCGCGCGCGCCAGCGGATCCTCGGCAAAAAGCCGCCGCTCGCGTTTCAGGACCCCTCGCGTCTCGTCGACATATTCTGCGATCACCGTTGCGCCGACGATCGGTTCGTCGCCTTCGGCCAGCAGCACGGGCAGCGTCGCGGCGGGATTGAGCGTCAGGAATTCCTTGCGCCGCAGCCAGGGCTTCTCCTCGATCAGCGCCAGCTCCTCGCCGTATTCTCCAAAGGAGAGGCGGACGAAACGGCACGCGGGAAAGAGCGGATGGTGGAACAGAGTCAGCATGGCACCGGCAAACAGGAATGGTCTGGCCTTTTTAGGGCAGCGGGTCTAAGTCTCGGACCCGTTCCTGAGTCGGGCGCGAGGCGGTCTCGTCCTATAGGCGCTCATCCATTTCCTGACAAGCAAGCGGCGACAAACGGCCGGAGCAGACATGAGCGAACAGACGATCGTCGGGGCCGCGATTCTCGGCATCCTGGAAGGTTTGACCGAGTTCATTCCCGTCTCCTCGACCGGCCACATCCTTCTGGCCGGCCACTTCATGGGTTTCCAGTCAACCGGCAAGGTTTTCGAGGTCGTCATTCAGCTCGGCGCGATTCTGGCGATTCTGTCTGTCTATTTCGCACGGCTGTGGGACATGCTCATCAAGCTTCCGTCCGACCGCGCCACGCAGACTTTCGTCCTCGGCATCCTGATCGCCTTTCTGCCGGCCGCGATAATAGGCGCCTTCGCGCACAGCTTTATCAAGGAGGTGCTGTTCGAAAGCCCGATGCTGATCTGCATCACGCTGATCCTCGGCGGCTTCATCCTGCTGTGGGTCGACCGCTGGGCGATTCGGCCGAAATATACCGAAGCTTCGGAGTTTCCGCTGTCGGTCTATTTCCGGATCGGCCTTTTTCAGTGCCTTGCGATGATTCCCGGCACGTCGCGCTCCGGCGCGACGATCGTCGGCGCACTTCTCCTTGGCGCCGACAAGCGGTCCGCAGCCGAGTTCTCGTTCTTCCTGGCCATGCCTACCATGGCCGGCGCCTTCGTCTACGATCTTTACCAGAATCGGGACATCCTGTCGGCGAACGACCTGCCCATCATCGCAACCGGATTCCTGTTCGCCTTCATCGCCGCCGTTCTGGTGGTGCGCAAGCTGCTCGATTTCGTGTCGCGACGGGGCTATGCGCCCTTTGCCTACTGGCGGCTGCTGGTTGGGACCGTCGGCCTGCTCGCGTTGCTGATCTGGGGCTGATCAGCCCAGGCCAGAATGAAGGCCGCGGCGGATCATGTCGATGGCCAGAAGCGTGATGCCGATCCGGAACCAGCGGCGGAATGTTTCCTCAGGCAATCGTTCGAGCCAGGCACTGCCGTAGACCGTGCCGAGGTAGCCGGATGCCACCATCACGGCGACCAGCGGCAGCCACTGCGCGAAGGCGAAGCCCGCCAGGCCGAACACCACGACCTTCAGAAAATGCTGGATCGTCATGCCGGCGGCATGGGTCGCGACCAGCGCCTTTCGGTCGTCGGGCAGGATCTGCGCAAAAAAGGCGGAAAGCAGCGGGCCGGTGGCGCCGACGAACATCGTCACGAGCGCGGTGACGGCGCTGCCGATCGCGAGCCCGGCGCGGCCGAGCCTGTCGAAGCCCGGTATCTTCGTCCACGTCACCGCGATGATGAATAGCCCGAGCGCCACCTTCAGCGCTGCGTCGGGCAATTGAACCACCAACGCGGCGCCGGCGGCTGCACCCAGCAGCGAACCCACGAGGAAGGGGCCGAAAATATCCGTGCGCACGTGCGCTCGCTGGTGCCAGGCGCGGCCGGTGTTGGACCCGAGCTGCACGGCACCATGAACCGGGATGAGGGCCGCAACGGGAACGAAGACGCCAAGCAGCGCCAGCATCGCGATGCCGCCTCCCAACCCGAAGGCTGCCGTCAGGGCAGAGGTGAAGAACGACGCGACGACGAGCAGCGCCGCTGCTCCGACGCCGATTCCGTCCGGCAGGGCAGCGGCGAGCGCGTCCAAACTGCTCGCTCAGGCGGCGTTTGGCTGCGTGAACTGGCCAGCAGGCCGATATTGCCAGAGGTACGACGGCAGGATTGCGTCCATCGCCTGCGGCTCCATGCCGAGTGCCGCGAAAGTGCGGCCTTCCTGTTCCGCCGCCTGCGATACGACATTGTCGGTGCGCAGCATCTCGACCTGATCACGTGTCAGCAGCGGATTCGGCAGCAGCCCGAGCAGCGAGCCCTGCAACCGCGCTATGCCCCATGGCACGGAGACCAGCATGCGCTTGCGCTCGATCACCTCGAGCATCTTTTCCATGCACTGCTTGAAGGTCATCGTCTCGGGGCCGCCGAGCTCGTAGATGCGGCCACCCTCGACCTTGCCTTCGACCGAACGCGCGATCGCTTCGGCAACGTCGGCGACATAGACCGGCTGGAACTTCGTGTGACCCCCACCGATCAGCGGCAGTGCAGGCGAAAGGCGTGACATGGCGGCGAAGCGGTTGAAGAAGCCATCCCCGGGGCCGAACATGATCGATGGACGGAATATCACCGCGTTCTTGACCGTCTCCAGCACCGCCTGCTCTCCGCGTGCCTTGGTTCGCGCATAGCCTGCCGTGGAGTGAGCGGCGGCGCCGATCGCCGAAACATGGGTCAGCGTCGCGCCTTCGGCTCGCGCGGCTTCAGCGACAGCGCGAGCGCCGAAATCCTGCACAGCGTCGAAGCTCTGCCGACCGCTTTCAAACAGGATGCCGACGAGATTGACGACATGGTCGGCGCCCTGCACCGCGCGGTCGATCGACCAGCGCGCGCGCAGATTGGCCTGGACCGCCTGAATCTGGCCGACATTGCCGAGCGGCTGGAGATGGCCGGTGAGATTGGGATTGCGAACGGCAACCCGCACCCGGTAGCCGCGCTTGGCCAGTGCGCGAACGACGTGGCGACCGAGGAAACCTGACCCGCCGAAGACGGTGACGAGCGGGGGGACCTTTATGACGGATGTCATCGCTGGCTCTCCAGAAAATTGCCTGTTCAGCCGCTTCTTAATGGTTTCGTGCCCAAAGGCAAAGGGCGCTGTTCGCCGCGGCAAAATGCTTCAATTCGGCGCATTCGTTACGATTCTGCTTCTCCGGGCGGACCCTGCCGGTTAAGACGGGGCCGACAGATGTGAACTGGAGAGGGGAGCCGATGCGACTTGTGGTGTGGATGGCCGTGCTTGTTGCGGGTGGGCTGATCGTTCCGGAGGCCGCCTTTGCGGCTACCGAACATGGCTTGCCGGGCGATTCCATGTCCCTCCTGTGGGCCATTCCATTTGCTGGCATCCTGCTTTCGATCGCGACCGGCCCGCTGTTCTTTCCACATTTCTGGGAACATCACTATGGCAAGATCGCCGCTTTCTGGGCGGCTCTGGTGGTGGTGCCGCTGGTCATGGGCTTCGGCTTCAGCACGGCACTGGAATCGGTGCTGCACACGATGCTGCTGGAATACATGTCGTTCATCATCCTGCTGTTCGCCCTGTTCACGATCTCGGGCGGCATTCTGGTTGCCGGCAACATCCACGGTACGCCCCTGGTCAATACTGGCCTGCTGCTGATCGGCGCGCTCATGGCCTCCATCGTCGGCACGACCGGTGCGTCGATGATTCTCATCCGGCCGATCATCCGCGCCAATGACGGCCGCAAGCACAACGCCCACGTCATCATCTTCTTCATCTTCCTGGTCTCGAACATCGGCGGCTCGCTCACGCCGCTGGGCGACCCGCCGCTGTTCCTCGGTTTCCTGCGCGGCGTCGACTTCTTCTGGACGACGACGCACATGCTGCCGTCTGCGACCTTCGTCGTCGTGGTCCTGCTCGCCGTCTTCTACCTGCTAGACACCATGCTTTACCGTCGTGAAGGGGAGATGCGCGTGGTCGACCCGACGCCCGATTCCCGCGTTCGCATTCGTGGTCTGATCAATGCGCCGCTGCTGGGTGGCGTCATCGCTGCGATCCTGATGTCGGGCATCTGGGATCCCGGCATCACCTTTACCGTGCACGGGATCGAGCTGGAGCTGCAGAACCTCCTGCGCGACGCCATCATAGTGGCACTCGCCCTTGTCTCGCTTGCTGTGTCACGCCAGGAATTTCGTGAAGCCAACGGCTTCAACTGGGAGCCGATCCTGGAGGTGGCAAAGCTCTTCGCAGGGATCTTCATTTGCATCATCCCGGTGATCGCAATCCTGCAGGCGGGCCTCAATGGCGCGTTCGCGCCCCTCGTCTCGCTGGTGACCGGCGCTGCGGGCGACCCTGACAACGTCGCCTATTTCTGGCTGACCGGCACCCTGTCTGGTTTCCTCGACAATGCACCGACCTATCTGGTCTTCTTCGAGATGGCCGGGGGGAATCCTCAGGAGCTGATGACGGTTCTTGCGCCGACCCTGACCGCGATTTCGGCGGGCGCGGTCTACATGGGCGCGCTCACCTATATCGGCAACGCACCCAACTTCATGGTCTACGCGATCGCGCGCAGCCAGGGCATCGCGATGCCGAGCTTCTTCGGCTACATGCTGTGGTCGGTCGCGGTGCTGGTGCCGGTCTTTATCCTGGTGACCTTCCTCTTCTTTGCCTGACCTGAATGCGGTCGCCGTCCGCCGGCGGCCGCATGTCCACTCAGTCGAGGGTTCGACGGAAGCGGACGAGCGCAACGCCGCCATAGGCCAGTATGAACAGGCACAGGACGACGATTTCGGTCGCCACCTCGGACGGGTTCGCACCTTTAAGCATCACCGCGCGGACGATGCGAAGGAAGTGGGTCAGCGGGAAGAACTCGCCGATCCACTGCGCCCATTGCGGCATGCCGCGAAACGGGAACATGAAACCCGACAGCATGATCGACGGCAGGAAGAAGAAGAAGGTGAGCTGCAGCGCCTGCATCTGCGTTCGCGCGACAGTCGAGATGAAATAGCCGAGCAGCACCAGCGCCAGCACGAAGATCAGAACGGCTGCGAGTAGCAGGCCTATGCCGCCGACAAAGGGAACGTCGAACAGCAGCTTCGCCGCCGACAAGACCACCACGACCTGCACCGAGCCGACGACGAGATAGGGCAGCACCTTGCCGATCATGATCTCGAACGGGCTTGCCGGCATGGCGAGCAGGTTCTCCATCGTCCCGCGCTCGATCTCGCGGGTCAGCGCGATGGAGGTCATCATCACCATCGTCATCTGCAGGATCACGCCCAGCAGGCCGGGAACGATGTTGTATTGGGAGACGCCTTCGGGGTTGTAGCGGCGGTGCACGATCACATCGAGCCGGCTGGCGGCGTCCTGTGCCGCGGCAGTCTGCATTCCGCGTTCGCGCAGCAGCGCCTCGTTTGCCACCGTGCCAAGCGTGGAGATGGCGCCGCTGGCGACGGACGGGTCGGTCGCGTCGGCTTCGATGAGGATCTGCGGGCTGTCGCCGCGATCGACGCGCCGGGCGAAGTCGGAAGGGATCGTCACCACGAAGACCACCGCGCCGGACGCTATCAGCGACTCGGCTTCCGAAGCACTGGCGGTGACATGATCGAAACGGTAGTAGCCGGTCGTCTCCAGCGCGGAGACCATGGCGCGCGTGTAGTGATCCTGGCTGACAACCACCAGTGCCGCCGGAAGCTGCTTGGGGTCGGAGTTGATCGCGTAGCCGAAGAGAAGAAGCTGTATCAACGGCACCCCGAGCATCATCGCGAAGGTGATGCGGTCGCGCCGCATCTGGATGAATTCTTTCATCAACAAGGCGCCGAGCCGGCCGAACGAGAACCGGTCACTCATTGCATGTTGTCCCGCGCGCCGCCCATGAACTGGATGAAGACGTCTTCCAGGCTGGTTTCGCCGCGTTTGAACGAGATGCCCTGCCGGTCGCCGGTGAATTCGGAAAGCGACGTTTCAAGCTTTGACGCGTCGCTGCCGACTACATGCAGCGTCGTGCCAAACGGCGCGGCCTGCTCGACACCTGCCAGCGACGAGATTTCCGGCGCCAGGCGATGGACGTCGGGCCCACGCACCACGAAGGTGGTCAGCCCCGCATCGCGTACCACCTCATCGACCGTCCCGGTTGCCAGCATCCGGCCGTAAGCGATGTAGCTGATGCGGTGGCAGCGTTCGGCCTCGTCCATGTAGTGGGTCGAAACCAGCACGGTCAGCCCGCCAGCCGCCAGCCGGTGGATTTCGTCCCAGAAGTCGCGTCGCGCCTTGGGATCGACGCCGGCCGTCGGCTCGTCGAGTAGCAGCAGCTTCGGCCGGTGCATGATGCAGGCGGCAAGCGCCAGGCGCTGTTTCCAGCCGCCGGAAAGCGTACCGGCAAGCTGACGGCGGCGCGAACTCAACCCCAGTTCCTCCAACGTCCTGTCGACATGCTCGCTGACCGGCTTCAACTGATACAGCCGCGCGACGAATTCGAGGTTCTCGGCGATCGTCAAATCCTCGTAGAACGAGAATTTCTGCGTCATGTAGCCGACCTCGCGCTTGATCTTCAGCGCTTCGGTTTTCAGGTCGAACCCCAGCACCTGGCCTTCGCCCTCGTCGGGCGTGAGCAGCCCGCACATCAGCCGGATCGTCGTCGTCTTGCCGGACCCGTTCGGGCCCAGAAAGCCAACGATCTCGCCTTCCCTGATGGACATCGAGACGTGGTCGACGACCGTCTTGTCACCGAAGCGCTTGACCAGCCCGCTGACCTCGACGGCGTTCACGGCGCGAGGTCCACGTCGACGATCTGGCCGGGTTTGAGGTTGCGCGCGTCGCCTTCGGGCTTCGCCTCGACCAGATGCACGAGCTTCTGCCGGGTCTCCAGCGAATAGATCACCGGCGGGGTGAACTCCGGATCGGGTGAAACATAGCTGACACGGGCCGTCAGGCCGGCCGCGCAACCGTCGCAGGCGACAGAAAGGACGCTGCCGACCTCGATAGACGAGAAACGCGGCTCAGGCACGTAGAGTTTGAGCTTGATGCCGCCTTCGGGCAGCAGCGAAAAGACCGGTGCGGCCGGTCCAGCGGTATCCCCCGGTGTTCTGATGACGTCGTCGACGCGGCCGGCGACCGGTGCAACCAGTGTACGCTTTTCCAGTTTCCATCGCGCCTGTTCCAGCGCCGCCTCGGCGCGACGGACCGCGCCCTCCGCTGCCCGTATCGTCTCTTCGCGCGCGGGCAGGCGTGCCACCTCCAGATTGGCCTCGGCCTGTCCGACAGCCGCTTCGGCCTGTTCGAGCGCGGTCTCGTCGCGGTCGAGATCGGCTTGCGTCGCGATGCCTCGTCGGCGCAGGTCGCCCGTTCGCTCGAAGACACGGCGCGCTTCTGCCGCCTGGGCCTTGGCGGCGCGCAGAGCGGCTTCCAGCACGGCGATTTCTTCCGGTCGTTTGCCGAGTTTCAGGTCGGCAAGCTGCGCCTGCGCCTGGGCGAGCGCAGCTTCCGTTTCGGCGACTGAAATGCGTGCATCGTCGCTTTCAAGCGTCGCCAACACCTGGCCGGGCTCGACCCGATCTCCACGCCGCGCGTCCTGCGAAAGGATCTGCGCTGTCTCGATCGGGGCCAGCAGTACATATTCACCTTCGATATAGCCCACGGCCAGCGTCGAGGGCTGCACACAGGAGGCCATAAGCCAGGTCGCGAAGGGCACTGCGCAGAGAAAGCTCATGACATGCTCCGGCGCGCTGCGATGGCAGCCTTGATGTTGACCGCCACCGCTTGCGTGATCTTTTGTGTCTCATCCTGGCCGAGCTCCGCCCAGTTCAGACGGCGCATGACCGCTTCGCGGCCGATCCGGAAATAGACGAGCTGGCCGATCATGGTGAAGACGGCGATCTTGACGTCTTCGCTTTCGGCGTCCTCGCCGGTCGCCGTCGCCCAGAAGCGGCAGAGAAGCTTGTGAACAGGCTCGAATACACCATGGTAGATGATGTCGAGCGCCGTCGTCGGGTATTGCAGCTCACGCAGGATGAAGCGGACGAAGCCGGCCGTCTCCGGACTTGCGAGCAGGAAGCCGCTGATGCGCTGGACCGCAGCGCAAAGCTGTTCTTCCGCAGCCGCTGCATCGGCCGGCTGGGGCGCTGCCATGATGGCCGGCTCGGCAAAGCCGCGCACCGTCTTCACGATATGCTCCGCACACGCGTCGCGGAGCGCTTCCTTGCCGCCGAAATGATAGGCGATCGAGCCGATATTCGCCTTGGCCGCCGCTGCTATCTCCCGCGTGGACGTCGCTGCATAACCTTTCTCTCCGAACAGTTTGAGGCCCGCCTCGATCAGGGCGGCCCGTGTGCTTTCGGCCGATCGGCTCGCGCCGGATGCGTCGCTGTCGCTTTTCATGGCTACAATTTAATCAATCGATTGATTAAAGTCAAGATGAGCCACACGCGCGCCATGCGCGGCGATGTGATGACTACGGTAATGATGGATACAGTGGATGCGGCTTCAGGCGGCCGCGCAGTTCGCGCAATGGCCGCGGATCTCGATGGTGGTCTTCTCTGCTTTGAAGCCGTTGTCGGCTGACCATGCGCCGAGTCGCTCCCGCACCACAGCATCGGAGAACTCGTCGACCTGGCCGCAATCCTCGCAGATGGCGAAGGCGATCAGCCCGTGCGCGTGACAGTGCGGATGGGCGCAGGCAACGAACGCATTAAGTGATTCGAGACGGTGCACGAGGCCGAAGCCGAGCAGTTTCTCCAGCGCGCGATAGACCTGCAAAGGCGCACGAAACCCGTCGCCGCGCAGCCGGTCGAGGATCGTGTATGCCGAAAGCGGACCATCGGCCTTGGCCAGCGTGTCGAGCACCAGCGTCTGGTTCCGGGTCAGGTCCTGATGGGTCGCATTCATGGTACGGGCCTTCCATTGGCGCTGCCGCCACGCTTCAAGAGTCCAGCGTAGGGCAGCAGGCTGAGAAGGAAAAGGGCGAGCGCGGCAACCACGATGGATGGTCCTGACGGGGTGTCGAACTCCAGCGAGCCGAACAGGCCGGCGATCACGGCCAACGCGCCGATGAGCGAGGCCATGACGGCCATCTGTTCCGGCGTCGAAGCAAAGCGCCTCGCCGCTGCCGCCGGGATGATCATCAGCGCCGTGATAAGCAGGATGCCGACGATCTTCATGGCAATAGCGATCACCAGGGCCATCATCAGCATGAAGACGAAGCGCGAGCGCTCCGGCGCCATGCCTTCGGCGCGCGCAAGTTCCTCGTTGACGGTCGCGGCCAGCAACGGTCGCCAGAGCCACGCCACGAGACCCAGCACCAGCGCGCCGCCGCCATAGATCAAGGCGATGTCGAGGCGCGAGACGGCCAGAATGTCGCCGAACAGGAAGCCCATCAGGTCGACGCGCACCCAGGTCATGAAGGCAACCATGACGAGCCCGATCGCCAGAGTCGCATGTGATAGAATGCCCAGCAGCGCGTCGGTCGAAAGCGCGCCGCGCCGTTGCAAGGCAAGCAGCGCCATGGAGACGAACATCGCCGCGATGAACACGCCGACCGTCAGATTGATCTCGAACAGGAAAGCCAGCGCGACGCCCAGCAAAGCGGAATGCGCCATCGTGTCGCCGAAATAGGCCATGCGCCGCCACACGATCAGGCAGCCGAGCGGCCCTGTCGTCAGCGCCAGCCCGATGCCGGCCACCAGCGCCCGGCTGAAGAAATCATCGAGCATGGCCGGCCTCGTCGTGATGATCGTGGTCGTGGTGATGACCATCGTCGGGATGGCAGTTCTGGGTGACCGACCCATCCTCGTGCAGAACGCTTCCGTCGGGCAGGTGCGTGTGATCGTGATGGTGCCGGTAGATCGCCAGCGTGCCCGCAGCCCGCGCGCCGAACAGCTTCTGGTATTCCGGGCTGGCGACCACAGTCTGCGGCGTACCGCGACAGCAGACATGGCCGTTGAGGCAGATCACCGTGTCGGTGCTGGCCATCACCACATGCAGGTCGTGCGAGATCAGCAGGATGCCGCAGCCCGTGCGGTCGCGGATCGCGCCGATGAGTTCGTAGAGCGCGACCTCGCCGGAGAAGTCGACACCCTGCACCGGCTCGTCGAGCACCAGAAGGTCGGGCTTGCGCAGGATCGCGCGCGCAAGCAGGGCGCGCTGGAATTCGCCGCCCGACAGCGCCTGCACCTCTGCGCGCGCCAGATGCGCGATGCCCACGGAATCGAGTGCTTCCCCGATCTCTGCCGCGGGATGCGAAGCTGTCAGCGTCATCAGCCTCTCAACGGTGAGCGGCAGGGTCCAGTCTATGGCGAGCTTCTGCGGCACGTAGCCGACCGTCAGCCCCGGCATCCGCGTGACGCTGCCTTCATCCGGCTTGAGCACGCCGATGGCGGTGCGCGCCGTCGTGCTCTTGCCCGACCCATTGGGACCGATCAGCGTGACGATCTCGCCGCGGGCAATGTCAAACTCGACGTTGCGCACCAGCCAGCGGCCGCCTCGGTGCACGCCGGTGCCCTTGAGGCTTACGAGGATTTCGCGGCGTGCCGGCTCAATGGGATCGGATTTTTTCAGCATCTGCATCGGTCCGGGGGTTGTCAGCGGCATATGGCACAGGTTATAGCGCTTCGCAATGTAATATCATTACATGTCGCGTTCAATGTACCTGAAGGGAGCTACCCGCATGATCCGTCACAAGCTTCGCACTCTCGGCTTCGCGACAGCATCGGCGGCTGTCTTGTGCGGCGGTCCCGCCTGGGCGCTCGATGGGGTCGTGGCGTCCATCAAGCCCGTGCACTCGCTGGTCGCGGCCGTGATGGAAGGTGTTGGCGAGCCGGAACTGCTGGTAAAGGGCGCGGCGTCCCCGCATGCCTATGCGCTGCGGCCGTCCGAGGCGCGCGCGCTCGAGCAGGCCAAGGTGGTGTTCTGGATCGGCGAGGGCATGGAAGCGTTCCTGGCGGGGCCGCTGGAGACGCTGGGTGGCAACGCCCGCGTCGTCGAACTGGTGAAAGCGCACGATCTGGTCGAGCTCGATTTCCGCGAGGGTGGCCCGTTCGAGGCGCACGACCATGGTGACCATGAAGGACACGACCACGCCCATGGCCATGACGACGATGATGGAGACGATCATGACGGCGGCGACGATCACGCCCATGAAGGTCATGGGCACGAGGGGCACGACCACGGCGCGATCGACATGCATCTGTGGCTCGACCCGAGCAACGCGAAAGCCTTCGTGCACGAGATCGAAGAGGCGCTTAGCGCGGCCGATCCGGACAACGCCGCAGCCTACGAGGCCAACGCCGACGCGCTCAACGAGAAGCTGGATGCGCTGATCGCGGAAACCGACGCTGCGCTGGCGCCGGTGCGCGGCAGGGGGTTCGTCGTCTTCCACGACGCCTACCAGTATTTCGAGAACCGATTCGACATTCAGGCGGCCGGTTCGATCACCGTCAGCCCGGAGGCGATCCCCGGCGCACAGCGGCTGACCGAGATCCGGGCCAAGGTTGCCGAGCTCGGTGCGACCTGCATCTTCGCCGAGCCGCAATTCGAACCGCGACTCGTCTCGGTGGTGGCCGAGGGAACGCAGGCAAGGACAGGCGTGCTCGATCCTCTCGGAGCAGACCTTGACGACGGACCGGAGCTCTATTTCGAGCTGATCCGCAACCTCACCACCTCGCTCACCACCTGCCTCGCCGGGGCGAGCTGAGCGCCCGCCCCGAGAGCCGGCCGTTACCGGCGGGTTTCGCGCAGCATTGCGATGGTCATGACGGTGGTCAGGACCGAAAGCGGAAACTGCGCGATGCCGGTGACTTCGAAGATCGTGTCGTTCGGCATCTCGTAGGTCGGTGCGGGAAACAGGCTCCGCGCCGTTTCCTCGCCGCCGACGAAAAATACGATGTTCTTGATGAGATGGTTGTAGCCGCCCTCGTAGAAGCCGATCATCGCAACGGGAAAGGCGAGGATGATCAGCGCGGCGGCCCATAGCGCGAGCCGGCCGCGCGTCTCGTGTCGGTAGGCCCCGGCGAGATAGAGCAGCGTAACGATGATGATCGCCGCTGGCACCGCGAACAGAATGATATGAAGCCGCCACGGCGTATCGAATGCGGCCGCGCCATAGGCGTGGTGGATGCACGTCAACGCAAGCACGATCAGTGCTGCAGATCCGGCGCGGAAACGGGCATCGGAGCGCCCGCCGGCGATCGTCATGTTGGTCATTTCGGGGGTCCTTTTTGCTTGACATCGGAGCGACTGCCTATCACGTAACCGAACACGGTGTTCGGAAAGTTCCGGCACGATCGGTGGCCTCAATCCGCAAACGGACATCGGGTGAACTGACGTCCGGGAAAACCAGGAGATGGATTGGCGGCAATGGCTATCGATCGCAGGGTGGCGCGTACACGCACGGCGCTTTACGACGCGCTGGTCAGGCTGATCAGGGTCAAGGACTACGACCTGATCACCGTCGAGGATATCTTGCGCGAGGCCGATGTCGGCCGTTCCACCTTCTATGCGCATTTCACCTCGAAGGACGAGTTGCTGGCCCGTAGCCTAGAGCGCCTCCGCACTTTGCTCGTGAAGGCGCGGGAAGACGGCGAAAGCGGCTGGTCGCCAAGCCGTGCGCTTTTCGAACATGTTGCCGAGTTCGCCGATGTGCAGTTTGCTTTGGCTGGCGGCCGCGGCGGCGCGATCGTGCGCGAGGCGGTTGACGAGGTGATCGCCGGTGTGCTGCGCCAGTGGCTGCCGCAGGCTGACGATATTCCGCGGGAGCTGGCGATCCGTCAGCTTGTCTCGACGGTCAATACGACCATGCGCTGGTGGCAGGAAAGCCGACCCGGCATGAGCGCGGCTGAGGCCGAAGTGATCTTCCGGCGATTACTGACGAACGGGTTGTCCGGTGACATATGCCGCCCCTTCCTGGAGACCGCCGGGGTCGACAGGGAGCAGGCATAGCTTTCAAGCGGCTCAAGCTTCCTCGAAACCGGTCAGCACGCCGACGGTATTGATGCCGATCTCCTCGACAGCATAGCCGCCTTCCATCACGAAAAGGGTAGGTAGCTTCAAGGCTGCGATCCGCCGGCCGATCTTCGGATAGTCGTCGCTGATGAGCTTGAAGCGGCTGATGGGGTCCCGCTCGAAGGTGTCGACCCAAGCGAAACGATGAGCACTTCGGGTCCATAGCCGGCTATCAGGCGGCAGGCGCCGTCGAGAGCTGCGGCCCACTGCGCCCAGGTCGTGCCTGCCGGCATCGGGAAATTGTGGTTGAAGCCTTGCCCCTCTCCTTCGCCGGTTTCGTCGGCATGGCCGAGGAAGAAGGGGTACTCGCTCATCGGGTCGGCGTGGAGATTCACCACCTGCACGTCGTTGCGAGCATAGAATATCTGCTGCGTTCCGTTGCCATGATGATAGTCGACATCGAGGATCGATACCTTGTGGGCACCGCCATCGAGAAACCGCTGGGCCGCGACAGCGGCATTATTGATGAAGCAGTAGCCGCCCATGAAGTTCGAGCCGGCATGATGCCCCGGAGGCCGGCAAAGAGCGAAGGCCGAGCGTTCGCCGCTACGGACGATATCTGCCGCCGTCATGGCGGTGTCGTGTGAAGACTTGATCGCGTCCCAGGTGCCCTTCACGAAGGTTGCACCGGCATCGAAGGAATAGAAGCCCAGCTTTGCTATGATCGAGGTCGGAGGGACGTCGCCACGCAGGCCGCGCGTCGGCCACGCGAACGGCATTGCAGTGCCGCTGCGCCCGGATTGCTCCCACTCCGGCCAAACCGTCGGCAGGAAATCCAGGTAGTCGCGGCGATGCACTTTTGACGCCGTTTCCAGGTCATGCTCCTCGGGCTCGCTGACCGGCCCGAGCGACACAGTGTTGATGCGTGCGCGAATGATCTCGGCGCGAGAGGGTTTCTCGTAGGCCGGAACGATTCCGCCTTCTTCGAGCTCGACATTGCCTGCATGGCCTGCATGGCGTGGTGAAAAGATCGTCTTCATCGAGACCCCGCATCTGGAAACGTGCGGGACCTTGCCGCGTGGCCGCGTTACTGGCAAGTCGCAGTCGCCTCGCGGCAGGCAAAGAAAAAGCCCCGTTGAAACGGGGCTCCTTCATAAGGCAATTCAGATCAGTGGCGCGAAAGCCAGTCGTCGATCTCGCGCTCTGCCTCGTCTTCCGCCTTGCCGTAGCGTTCCTGCAGGCGGCCAGCGAGCTGGCGGCGATTGCCCTTGATGACGTCAATGTCATCATTGGTCAGCTTACCCCACTGGGTTTGCACCTTGCCCTTGAACTGCTCCCAATTCCCTTCGATCTGATTCCAGTTCATTGTCATCGTCCTTTCTTGAGTGATTTCGATCACTTGGACATATGAAACGGAGAGCGGCGGCATGAGTTCCAGGAATCGTCGGCTGACGCTGCCTGATGCGACCACGCTTGCCCGCGAGGCGTTGCAGCGTGCAGGAGCAAGTCTGTCCGCCGCTGAAGCGCTCGCAGAGGCTACGGTGGCCGCCGAAGCCGCAGGCCAACCCAATGTCGGGTTCGCGCATCTGATCGACCATCTCGAAGCGCTGAAAGCCGGCCGCATCAAGGGCGATGCGGTGCCGATAGTATCGCGACCGGCGGCGGCCATCTTCCATAGCGATGCGGGAGGCGGCATCGCCCAGCTCGGCTTCGACATCGCGTTCGAGGCGCTGGTGGCCGCAGCACGCGACCTGGGCATCGCGCTCTTTGCCCAGCACAATGCCTATACGTGCGGCGCACTGGGCTGGTTTGCCACAAGGCTCGCGCACGAGGGCCTGGTGGCGATCGCAGCCAGCAACGGCCCGGCGCTGATGGCGGGGTCGGGCGGCAATTCGCGCGTCTTTTCCACCAATCCTATGGCGTTCGCCGCGCCGCGCGGAACGGCCGCGCCCCTGCTGATCGATCAGGCATCCAGCGAAACGGCTTTCGTCAATGTACGGCGCGCCGCCAAGGAGGGGCGGCCGATCCCGCCTGGCTGGGCACTCGATGCGCAAGGCAGGCCGACAACGGACGCCGCGGCGGCGGTCAAGGGTGCGCTGCTCGCCTACGGAGGCGCGTGCGGCGCAAACATTGCCCTGATGGTCGAAGTCCTGGCAGCCGGGCTGACGGGTGCGAACTGGTCGCTGGACGCGCCTTCGTTTGGTTCCGGCGACAAGAGCCCCGGCAGCGGCTTGCTGGTGATCGCCATCGCACCGACCCTGCTTGATCCGCAATTTGCGCAGCGTCTGGACGGCCAGCTCGTCCGGCTCAAGCAAAACCATAGTATCCATGTGCCCGGCGAGACGCGGGGCGAGGCGGCTTCCGACGCGGCGCGCAACGGCATTGTCATCGAACAGACGGTGCTGGACCGGCTGTTGGCATGACGATGCGCCAGCCGGCGCGATAAACACCCGATCAACCGTTGTTCATTTGACCGTCAGGCTCATGTTTTGCTGATTGTGCACCGCATCATTATCAGCAAGGAGTTTTTCGTGTCCCAATCCGTTTCTCAACCCCATCGCTCGCGGCGGCTTCTGATTCCCGCCCTCGGCAATGTCTATGCACCGCTGCACGAGCTTGCCGAAACGGTGCTGCGTGTTGTTGCCGGGCTCGCCCTCGTGGTCCACGGAGCCGGCAAGATCGGCGCGCCCCTCGCCAATATCGAGATGGTCGAAGGGTTGGGGTTCTACCCCGGCGTGTTCTGGTCGCCGCTTCTGGCTGCAACGGAATTCTTCGGCGGCATGCTCATCGCGGTCGGCCTGCTGACCAGACCGGCGGCATTCGCCGCCACGATCGTGCTTCTGGTCACCGTCTGGTTCCACTGGATCACGCTCGGCCAAGGCTATATGGGCGCGGAAAAGTCGATCCTTTGGGCCGCGATCTTTTTCTTCTTCGCCATTCGTGGCGCCAACGGCCATTCGCTCGACGCAAGGCTCGGCCGCGAAGTCTGAGCGCAGGCCACGACCACCCGCACAAGCAAAAGCCCCGCCGGATCGCTCCGGCGGGGCTTTTTTTTCAGGTCACTTCGGGACGATCAGTCCTTGGTGGTCTGCTTCTTGAGCGCTGCGCCCAGGATGTCGCCCAGCGACGCGCCGGAGTCGGTCGAACCGTACTGTGCGACGGCTTCCTTCTCCTCGGCGATTTCCAGCGCCTTGATGGAGACCTGCAGCTTGCGGGTCTTCTTGTCGAAGGCGATGACGCGGGCGTCGACCTTCTGGCCGACCTGGAAACGCTCCGGACGCTGTTCGTCACGGTCGCGCGACAGGTCCGAACGCTTGATGAAGCTCTCGACATCGTGGTCGACCAGCCTGACTTCCAGACCGCCATCCTTGACGTCGGTGACCTCGCAGGTCACGACCGCGCCCTTGCGCAGTTCACCCGAGGAAGCGGCCTCGCCGATCGCATCGCGGCCGAGCTGCTTGATGCCGAGCGAGATGCGCTCCTTCTCGATGTCGACGTCGAGCACCTGCGCCGAAACCATGTCGCCGCGGTTGTACTCCTCGATGACCTGCTCGCCCGGGCGGTTCCAGTCGAGGTCGGAGAGGTGGACCATGCCGTCTACATCGCCGTCGAGGCCGATGAACAGGCCGAACTCGGTCTTGTTCTTGACCTCGCCCTCGACAACCGAGCCAGAAGGATGGTTGCGGGCGAATGCTTCCCACGGATTCTCGAGCGTCTGCTTGAGGCCGAGCGAGATGCGGCGCTTCTGCGGGTCGACCTCGAGAACGACAACCTCGACTTCCTGCGTGGTCGACAGGATCTTGCCGGGGTGAACGTTCTTCTTCGTCCAAGACATCTCGGAAACGTGGATGAGGCCCTCGATCCCCGGCTCCAGCTCGACGAACGCGCCGTAGTCGGTGATGTTGGTGACGGTTCCGGTGATCTTCTTGCCGATCGGGAACTTGGTGCCGATGTCCTGCCAGGGATCGCTCTCGAGCTGCTTCATGCCGAGCGAGATGCGGTGCGTTTCCTGGTTGATGCGGATGATCTGCACCTTGACCGTCTGACCGATGTTGAGGATCTCGGTCGGATGGTTGACGCGGCGCCATGCCATGTCGGTCACGTGCAGCAGGCCATCGATGCCGCCGAGGTCGACGAACGCACCGTAGTCGGTGATGTTCTTGACCACGCCCTCGACCACCTGACCCTCTTCGAGGTTCTGGACGATCTCGGAACGCTGCTCGGCACGGCTCTCCTCGAGCACGGTGCGGCGCGAAACCACGATGTTGCCGCGACGGCGATCCATCTTGAGGATCTCGAAGGGCTGCGGGTTGTGCATGAGGGGCGTGACGTCGCGGATCGGACGGATGTCGACCTGCGAACGCGGCAGGAAGGCGACGGCGCCGTCCAGATCGACGGTGAAGCCACCCTTGACCTGGTTGAAGATGACGCCTTCGACGCGCTCGCCGGCGTTGAACTTGGCTTCGAGACGGACCCAGCTCTCTTCACGGCGGGCCTTCTCGCGCGACAGCATTGCCTCGCCAAGCGCGTTCTCGATGCGCTCGACATAGATCTCGACCTCGTCGCCGGCTTTGAGTTCCTTGGCGCTGGCGCCGAATTCCTTCAGCGGGACGCGGCCTTCGACCTTGAGGCCGACGTCGATGATGGCCATGTCTTTTTCGATGGCCGTGATGAGACCCTTGACGACCGAACCTTCAGCGGAGTGCTCGGCGGAAAAGGACTCGTCGAGCATGCTCGCGAAATCGTCGCGGGTAGGATTTGCGTTGGACATATGTGCTCCTGGAATGCCCGGGCCATATCGGCTTCGTCGGGCGTGCGCCGTGGGTTTGCGTTGCGTCTGGCCTGCCGTGCATCGCGATCCGGCTGGCGGATCGGCTTGCCGCTTCTGGCGGCGTCTCCGGCGCATGACAATGCGGGCGGGCCGGTTTCGACATGAACAAAATGCGCCGCAGGCCCTTCCCTCTTCTGGGAAGACGATGCGTCGCGTCTCGTTGCTAGTCTTCGCTCCGGGCGGCCATGGACGTTTCGACCAGTGTTACCGCCGCCTGGAACGCCGTCTCTATATCCATTTCGCTCGTATCGAGCAAGTGGGCGTCTGGCGCCGGCAGCAGGGGCGAGTCGGCCCGGCCCATGTCGCGCGCGTCGCGGCGCTCGATGTCGGCGAGAATGCGGTCGAAGTCGGCAGTGCCGCCCCGGGCCTCGATCTCGGCCAGGCGGCGTCGCGCGCGCACTTCGGCGCTGGCCGTCAGGTAGAGCTTCACGTCGGCGTCGGGACAGACCACGGTGCCGATGTCGCGGCCGTCGAGCACGGCGCCGGGCGGCGTCCGGGCGAATTCGCGCTGTTTGTCGACCAGCACGCGTCTCACGGCAGGAATGACGGCTACCTGGGATGCCGCCTCGCCGATTGCATGCGCCGAGAGCACCTCGCGATCCATCGCTGCAAGGTCGACCTGTCGTGCGGCGGTCTCGGCGGCCGAGGCGTTGTCGAGCGGCAGGCCGTAGGTCAGCATCCTGTGCGCCACGGCACGATAGCTGAGCCCGGTATCGAGCAGGTTGAGGTGGAAGTGGTCGGCCAGCCGGCGGGCGAGCGTGCCCTTGCCTGCACCGGCCGGCCCGTCGATGGCGATCAGCAAATCCGGCATCCCGTTCGTTTCGATGCGACCGCGCATAGCCGAATTTTCAGCGCGCGGCTATCGGCTTGATGCCGGGACCGGGCAGGACTACGGCTGTACGGTCGTGTAGCGCAGCAGCACGATGCCATCGCCGAACTGCTCATTACCGGCAAGTTCCAGCGTTGCAGCCACGCCGTCCGGAAACAGCCGCGTACCGCGCCCGAGGATGGTCGGAAAGACCATCAGCCTAAGCTCGTCGACGAGGCCGTGCGGCAGAAGCTGGTGGACGATGGAAGCGCTGCCGAAGATCAGGACGTCGCCGTCGACGCTGGCGCGGATGTCCCGAGCGGCATCCACGAGATCGCCTTCGATCAGGCTGGAATTGGACCAGTCGGCGCTTTTGAGGGTGCGGGATGCGACATATTTGGGAAGGCTGTTGATGCGCGCCGCATAACCTTCAGGGTCGTTAACCGACGGCCACACCGCGGCGAACCCGTCATAGGTGACACGGCCGTAGATCATGGCATCCGCATCCGCCAGTTCGCGGTGCTTGAAGGCGTCACCCTTCGGCCCGCGGGTGAACGGCCCCGTCCAGTCGCCGAGGCCGGAACCTTCCATGCCGACGGGATCCTGAATGACGCCGTCGAGCGACATGTACTGCGTTGCGATGATGCGTCCCATGGTCTTCTCCTCATGAAGCGGTGCGACAGGCTGCCTGCAACAATGACGTCGCAGGCGCCCGGCATCCGACAGCCAGAGACAGAAGACGAGCGCGGCCGCCAACTACCCTGCGGGTAAGCCGCGGACAAAGATCAGGTCGAGCGCATCAGTCCGCCATCGACGCGCAGGCTCTGGCCGGTGATGTATGCGGACTTCTCCGACGCGAGGAAAAGTACGAGTTCGGCCACTTCTTCGCTTCGCCCGTAGCGCTTCATCGGCACACTCTCACGGCGTTCTTCCGTTGGGGCGATGCTATCGATCCAGCCGGGCAGGGCGTTGTTCATGCGCACATTGCGCGTCGCGTATTCATCGGCGAAGAGCTTGGTGTAGGCCGCAAGCCCCGCCCGCGCGACCGCCGACGTCGGGAACATCGCGCTCGGCTCATCCACCCAGGCTGTGGAGATGTTGACGATCGCCCCGCCGCCGTTACCCGCCATCAGCGGTGCGACGAGGCGCGTGGCGCGCACGACATTCATGAAATAGACGTCGAAGCCGGTGTGCCATTGCTCGTCGGTGATCTCCAGCAAAGGTGCGCGAGGCCCGTGGCCGGCGCCGTTGACGAGCACGTCGATCCGGCCCCAGCGATCCATGGCGGCGGTCACGAAACGTTCGAGGTCTTCGCTCGACTGGTTGGAGCCGGTAAAGCCCAGCCCACCCAGCTCTTTGGCCAGCGCCTCGCCTTTGCCGGAAGACGAAAGCACGGCGACCTCGTATCCGCTTTCGGCGAGCTTGCGCGCCGATGCCGCCCCCATGCCGGAGCCGCCGCCGACCACCATCGCAACCTTGTTGTCGCCAGCCATCTCTTTCTCCTTTTCCGGTTTTCGGGTTCGTGGTTGATCTAGCCGGCTGCCGCCTTGCGAACGACGGCAGCCTCCACGCCTTCCAGCCCGGCATAGGGCGCCCGGGCAAACATTTCCGGTTCGCCCAGCCAGGCAAGCAGCATGTCGAAAGCGTCGACACCCCAGAACAGTTCGTCATCCACCGCGAAGGTCGGCACGCCGAAGACGCCGCGCGCAATCGCCTCGTCGGTCAGCGCGCGCAGTTGGTCCTTGGCGCTCTGTTCGCCGGCCAAGGCCAGGTCGACGCCGGTACACGCGGCGAAGGCGGCGAGATCGCCTTCATTGTCTGGTGCGCGGCCGTCCGAGAACACGAAGTCGAAGGCTTTGCGCACCGTCGCAAGGTCCGCTTCCGCGCCGGCCAGCAGACGCATGGCGGCCAGGGGGTTGAATGGATGGCGCTGCGGGAAGCGCATCGCCAGTCCGTATTTTTCGCCGAGGAAGCACGAGAGGCGATAGGTGTGCAGCCGCTTCGGCGCGATTTCGGCGGGGCCGCGCTGTCCCCAATGGGCGAGCAACGGCCCGAGCAGCATCGGCTTCGGCTTTACCTCAACATCTGCCGGCAATTCGCCGAACCGTGCGAGCGCCACATGCGCGAAAGGGGAAATGATGTCGAAATAGAAGTCGATCTGTCGCACGTGCTCCTCCCTTGCCAAACACGACATTGGCTAACACGCGAGCCTGACAAGGGAAACGCCGTGCCGTTGGCACAGCGTCGCGGCGAGATACTGCTGCTAGTCGATCTGCGCCCCAAGCCCCGTCATCAGGTCGAAGAATTCGGGGAAGCTGGTGGCCACCATGCCGCGGTCGTCGACCGTGACCGGCTTTTCGGCAGCAAGTCCCATGACCAGGAAGCTCATGGCGATGCGGTGGTCGAGATGCGTCTCGACCGTCCCGCCGCCGAGTCCCTTGCCGCCGGGGCGCCCGCGCACGGTGAGCGACGCTTCGCCCTCCGTGCAGTCGACGCCGTTCGCTTCGAGCCCGCGCGCGACGGCGGCAAGGCGGTCGCTTTCCTTGACGCGGAGCTCGTCGAGCCCGTCCATCACCGTCTCGCCCTCGGCGAAGCTGGCTGCCACGGCGAGCACGGGATACTCGTCGATCATGAATGGCGCGCGTGCTGGCGGCACCGTCACGCCGGCCAGCTCGCTGTGGCGCACCCGCAGATCGGCGACCTCTTCGCCGCCGGCATCGCGCCTGTTGATCACCTCGATGTTCCCGCCCATCTCCATGAGCGTGTCGATCAGCCCGGTGCGCGTCGGGTTCATCAGCACGTTCTCTATCGTGACGTCCGAACCGGGCACGATCAGCGCCGCGACAAGCGGGAAAGCAGCCGACGACGGGTCGCCCGGCACGGCAATCGTCTGGCCGGAAAGCCGGCCCTCGCCCTGGATGCGTATGTGGCGCACGCCTTCGGCGTCGGTTTCGACTTCCAGTTCGGCGCCGAAGCCCGCAAGCATCTTTTCCGTGTGGTCGCGGGTCATAACCGGTTCGATCACGGTCGTGATGCCCGGCGTGTTCAATGCGGCGAGCAGCACAGCCGACTTCACCTGCGCGGAAGCCATCGGCACCCGGTAGGTGATCGGTGCGGCCCGTTTGGGGCCGCGCAGCGTCAGCGGCAGGCGCCCGCCATCGGCGGCGGAAACCACCTGCACGCCCATTTCGCGCAGCGGATCGAGGACACGCCCCATCGGTCGCTTGGAAAGGGACGCGTCACCGACGAACGTCGTCGCCATGTCATAGGTACCGACCAGCCCCATGGTCAGGCGCGCTCCGGTGCCGGCATTGCCGAAATCGAGCGGTGCGACCGGCTCCAGCAGGCAGCCATTGCCGACCCCCTGGATGATCCATTCGCCATCGGCTTTTTCGATGCGCGCGCCCATCGCCTTCATCGCCTCGCCGGTGCGCAACACGTCTTCGCCTTCGAGCAGGCCGGTTATACGCGTCTCGCCGGCCGCCAGCCCGCCGAACATGAAAGACCGGTGCGAAATCGACTTGTCGCCCGGCACCCGAACGCTGCCGGAAAGCGTGTCCGATCTGGACGCGGTTGCGGGGTTTGGCGAGGCGAGACTGTTCATGCGGATGATCCTTGCGGCCCCATGCCAGGGCGGTCCAGTTTTGGGGCGGTCTCTATCACGAGCCTCCTGGCGGGTCATCCCCTGCCGGCAGGCCTTGCCTGAAAAGGGTTTTTCAGCGATGGCAGCTGCCGGCGGCGCGGTCGCGTAAAGCCTGTTGACATAGCCTTTGACAGCACGCCAACTTGCAGTTATGGGGACCGCACTTTTTCGAGGAAGGGGCTGTCGCCGAAGTGTGCCGCCCTTTTGGCCGCGGCTCGAACGACGGCGACCTGAAAGCAAGCAGAACAAGAGGCAAGACGTGGCTAAACCCGATCTCGGCACTAAACGCATTTGCCCGGAAACGGGCCGTAAATTCTACGACCTGAACAAGGACCCGATCGTCTCTCCCTATACGGGCCAGAGCTATCCGTTGTCCTATTTCGAAAGCGGCACCTCCTCGATCAGCGATGACGAGGAAGTCGAGGAGAAGGAACTCGACGCAGAAGAGTCCGGCGCGGAGATCGTATCGCTCGAGGACGCCGACGACGAGGCGAAGGGTGATAGCGACGACGTCTCGGTCGACGACGAGGAGGATGTGGATCTCGGCGATGACGACGACGACACCTTCCTTGCCGAGGAGGAGGAAGACGAGGACGACGTTTCCGGCATCATCAGCGTCGGCGACGACGACGACGAAAGCTGACTTTAAAAAAGCATCCTCGCGAGGCTTGATATTGTCTGCGGGCGGGTTTAGAAGCCGCCATCGAAAACCGGCGCGCCTCCCATGTGCGCCGGCACAGAGCCGGAGACGGCTCCGGCCTTCCGGGCCGGTGTGGGGCCATAGCTCAGCTGGGAGAGCGCCTGCATGGCATGCAGGAGGTCAGCGGTTCGATCCCGCTTGGCTCCACCAATCTTCTTTATCTCACGTAATTTGCATCACTCATGCCTCCGATCGGGCGGTCAAAGCGTGGGTTGGGGTTGCAAGGTTCGGCTGATTTTGGCGCGATAGAACGATCGGCAGCGTGTTTTCAGAGCGGTCGCCTTGCCGGGATCTGATCGGCAAGCTCGGGTGAAGGGCTCTTGTGGAATGGCGCGCCCTTGAGCCAGAGCTTCAGCGCCTGCCAATGGATGGCGCCGACGACCTTCAGTGTCATGAACGGAAAACGAAGTAGGCATCGGGCCAGAGTCCTGTCGCCAAGTGCCAGCGCGTCGCCATTGAGTGTCGCGGCCAGCAGCGGCGCGTTGTCTTCCGTTTCGTGAATGCGCAGGCGCACGGTCTTGCCCGGCGGAAGCACACGGAAGTGATAGTGGGCGTTCATCCCGATGAAGGGCGAGACATGAAACACCTTCCTGCGCTCCTGGCGAACGCCGGCTGAACTTTCCTCGCCAGCCAGCACCGGCGCGACATAGGCGTGGCGGCCGCCGAACGTATTACGCACCGCGTAGATCAACGCGATCAGCCTGCCGGTGTCGTCATAGGCGAAATAGACGGAGATCGGATTGAAGACGTAGCCGAGAATGCGGGGAAAGCATAACAGCAGAACGCGTGCTGCGGGTTTGTGCAGGCCTGTGTCAGCGAGCAGCCGGTCGACGAACTGCCGGAGCGTCTCGCCGTCGTTTTCGACATGATCGCGCTCCTGGAACGATGCAACGCCCGCCCGGTTGACGCCGAGCAGGCGCGACATGCGCCCCAGCTCGTCTAGCCTGTCGATGTCCACGAGAAGCGAGAAGACGGGATAGCTGAAGCGGTGCCCGAAGGGTTTCAGGCGTTGATGCATGACCTTGCCGGGATAAAGCGTGCCGGCAGTCTCCGGCGGCGCTCCGTTCGCATCCGCGCTGGTGATGCGCTCGCGGGTCATCGCTAGTCCGCGGCAGTCCAGCCGACATCCCGGCAAAGAACGCCGCCCAGGATGCAGCCGCGCGTGACCAGAGCGCGCTCGGCCACCTGGAGAGTGATGGAGTATCGACGATCCCGCTTGGGGTCATAGGCCGTGCCGGCGAGCGTATCCGCCGACTGGGGCTCAAGCGACATGACCAGCTTGTCGCCCGGCTCTTCGCCCTTGCTCGTGTCGCCGATCCACAGGTTCGTTGCGCAGATGTCAGGGCCGCATGGCGCTATTTGTACGCGGGCGTTGCCGTCGTCACGCAGCCAGACCCCGCTCGGGTCCGCTGCATCCTGCGCTATCGCAGGGTTCGCCATGAAAAGGATGGTCGCAAATACGCAGAATGCCGGCTGCTTCATCGCCTTCGTCCTCGGTTTTTTCTCCTAAAGATACGTTCGAACACCCCTTTCGGTTCACCGCCGGTGATCCGAAAGAGCGTGCGCGGCGTAGGGAGAAACAGTTCCGCATAAGGCATTACCATGAAGATGATTCTCATCGCATATGTCGCCACCGCAATCGCTTTTCTGATTGTCGATGCGATCTGGCTCTACACCATGGCCGACACGCTCTACCGGCCGCTGCTCGGAGACATGCTCGAGCCGCAGTACAGGCTGGCGCCGGCGATCGTCTTCTATCTTATCTACGTTGGCGGAATTGTCTTTTTTGCGGTGATGCCGGCCCTGGAAGGAGGCGGTGTCGCCAAGGCGGCGCTGAACGGGGCGGTGCTTGGCTTGGTGGCCTATGCGACCTACGATCTCACCAACCAGGCCACATTGCGCGACTGGCCGCTGACCCTCACTCTGGCGGACATTCCGTGGGGTATGTTCGTGACCGCCATCGGCGCGTCAGCCGGCTTTGTCGTCTCCAACCGCTTCGGCTGATCGCTCCGTTGCTGCGAGCACGTTCGAGAAGATGAGCGCGGCGCAGACGGTCAGCAACCCGGCGCTCGACGCATTGAGACGCACGAGCGCGGCATACTCCTCAACGTCATAAGCGACCAGCGGAGTGCCGTACCGGCTGCCGAGCAGCAGGAAAGTCAGGAAGGCGATGCCGGCGATTGCGAGGCCGAGCATCCTTTCGGCGGGGCGGAACAGAAGCATCGCCAGCACCGCGCAGGGAATGAAGAAGATTTCCACCGCCGACTGCACGCCGAAGAGCTGGGCGCACATGATCGTATTGCCGATCCCGGCCAACGGCAGTAGCGCGCGCCCTGCGAGCGTGTTCCAGCGAGACAGCGCCGGAACGGCCAGAAAGAACGGGGTCGACAGGAACGTGTACCAGACCGGCTCGATATTGGTCGTGGCGAACCAGTAGACGTAGAGCGGATAGAAAGGCTGGTTGGAGGCTACCAGCAGGGCGATGAAATTGGCGGACGCGACGAGAGGGTCCGGGTGCGCCGCATAGGAACGCACATGATCGATAGCCCTCACCGTCAGGCCTTCGCTGCGGGGCGCAGCAGATAGTGGCTCACCCCCCAAGCCTCGCCGTCGGCGTGACCGAACAGGCCGGCCGTTGCGAGGAAGAACATCCGCCAGCGCCGCATCCAGAGCTGCGCATCGCCGCCGTATCGCTCCACGAAGATGGGGCGGATGGCGGCCTCGTTGGTGTCGAAATTCCTGAGCCAGTGGAGCGCTGTTCGTTCGTAGTGCCTGCCGTTCCACCGCCAGTCCTGTTCGACCGCGAAGCAGTCCCCGAATTCGCGCATCAGCCCATGGCTGGGCATGATCCCGCCGGTGAAAAAATACTGGGCGATCCAGTCGGCCGGATCGGCATGATCGAACCGGTAAGGACTGTTTCGATGCGAGAAGACATGGATGAACATTCGCCCGTCATCATGCATCCAGCCGCGCGCGCGTTCGAGTAGCAGCCGCCAGTTCGACATATGCTCGAACATTTCCACCGAAACGATACGGTCGAAACGGTCCTCCTGCGAAAACGCGTTCATGTCGGCGGTTACAACGACGAGGTTCTTCAGCCCGCGTTTCCCGATCTCCGCTTCGATGTGGCTGCGCTGCGCGGCCGAGTTCGAGACGGACAGGATGCGGGAACCGGGAAACCGTTCGGCCATGAAGAGGGAAAGCGATCCCCACCCGCAACCGAGCTCGAGGATCGTCTGGCCGTCTTCGAGCATGGCGTGCCTGCAGGTCTCGTCCAGCGCAAGCAGTTCCGCTTCCTCCAGCGTCGTATGCTTAGCCGGATAGAGGCAACAGGAATATTTGCGGCGCGGTCCGAGCACGATCTCGAAGAAGGCGGGCGGCAGCTCGTAATGCTGGTCGTTGGCTTCGGTGGTGTTGACCGCTATCGGCCAACGGTCCATCGCCCTGGCGAAATCGGCATCGGCATTGTCGTTGCCGCTCGCGAGCTTCTGCTCGGTTCGCCCGACGAGGCGGTCGATGCCGAACCGCAAGGCCTTGTCGGGCAGCGGCAGGCGCTCGGCGGCGGAAATCGCTGCAACGGCGAGATTCATGTCGGGACCTCCCTCTGTTTCGGCAGCGGCCAGAATGCGCTCACCCGGCGGGCATAGGCTTCATAGGCCTCGCCCCGGGAGCGTCTCATATGTTCTTCCAGCGGTGGAATGCCGGACACGTGTACCAGCAGCCAGTACATGAAGGCCGGGCCGGCGATTGCCGCCCAACCCCATGCCCAGCCGCCATAGGGGCCGATTGCGATCAGCGCGTAGCCGGCCCAGCCGAGCCACTGGAAGAAATAGTTGGGGTGCCGCGAAAGGCCCCATAGCCCGGCGTCGCAAACCTTGCCCGTGTTGGCGTCCTGTTGCCGGAAACGCGAAAGCTGTGCATCCGCGATGCCTTCACCGGCGACAGCCAGCGCAAGCACCGCGATGCCGGCGAAATCGCTCCATTGCAGGCCGGGTACAGGGTTGCGGGCGGCCAGAAAGATCGTGCAAGCCAAAAGAAGGGCGGCAGCAGCCTGCATCTGCAGGAAATAAAACATCTGTCGACGCCATCGCCCGCCCCATTCCCGCTTGAGCGCGGCATATCGGGGATCTTCGCCGCCATTCACGGTTCTGGCAACGATGTGCAGGCCGAGCCGCAGCGACCACAGGCCCGCAACCGCCGCAACGATAACGCGCCGTTGCAGGTCGCCTTCCCAGCCGTCGAGGGGCACGAGCGCCACCGCGATGCCCGCCGCGCCGATGGCGAACGACCAGGTCGCGTCCACCCAGCCCGATTTTGCGCCGCTGCTCACCGCGAGAAACGCTGCTGTCATCGCCAGTGACAGGAAGACGGCGACCGCCAGAAGGAGCAGCGCCGGACCCATGGCTATATTCCGAAAATTGGCTGCAGCACGCGGCCGATGAAGCTGTTGAAGCGCATCCGGCCTTCCATCGCGGCAAGACAGATGCACTCCACGCCCTGATCGACGATCGGCTGGTGCTCGATATCCTCGTCCATTTCGGCCAGATCGCCCGAGCGGAACTGCCCGAACTTGTCGGTGTAGGAGCCTGATACGATATAGGTGAACTCGGTGCCCACATGACCGTGGTCCGGCAGCGCGCGACCGGGACCGACCTTGAGAAGGATGAGGTTGGCCTCCGGGTCGTGAGGCACGCCAACGCGGCTCATTCGCACGCCGGGTCCTGCCCAGCGCCACCGGCCGATGTCGCAGCCGCGCAATGCGTCCGGCAGACGTACCCCGTCGATCTCGGCAGGCTTCTGCGGCTGCCTCGGAGCCGGTTGATCGTCCTCCTGGTCGATCATCGCAAGCGTCACCGCAAGTGCCGTTTCCGAAAGCTGCGTCGGCTCCATGTCTTCAAGGATCGAGCCTCCCACGGCCTCATATTCGAAAACTCGTGCCCGACAGGTCGAACAACCGGCCAGATGCGCCTCGATGACGAGCGCCGGCCCTGCGGCCAGCGTGCCCGCAGCAAAACGCATCAGCGTTTCGTCCTTGGCGTGATGGTTGGAACTCATGTTTCGTCTTCCAGAAGAGTGCGCAGGCGGTTCATGGCCAGCCGCGTTCTCGATTTCACGGTGCCGAGAGGAATCCCCAGTTCCTCGGCGATTTCGCTCTGCGATTTCTCGCTGAAATAGGCCATCCGCAGGATCGCCTGCTGTTCCTCCGACAGGCCGGCAAGCGCGTTGCGAATGCGCGTGTCCCTTTCGGCGACGACAAATATCTCCTCCTGGGATGGAGGCACCTCGGGAGGGTCGAACGGCAGGCTCGACGGATCGCGTTGGCGGCGCAGATGATCTATCCGGCGATTGCGGGCAATCGTGAATATCCATGTCGCCACCCCGGCGCGGTCGGGATCGAAGTAGGACGCCTTGCGCCAGACGGTGAGCATGGTCTCCTGCACGAGGTCTTCGGCGAGCCCGGCCGACATCGCGCCGCGCATGAAGAAGGTTTTCAGCCGCGGTCCGAAATGCCGGAACAGTGCGGCAAAGGCCTGTCTGTCCTTGTTCGTCGCGACGGCCAGCAACATTTCGACAAACTCGGCCGCCGCCGGTGCCGGCGGGGTTTCCTCCGAGTTCACGACGGACAGCCGCCTGCGAGTGGAAACACTCCAGCCTGGCTTTGCGCCGATGTGGTTGTGGGCCTCATGCATGCACCCTTCTACGCCGGTCGTTCAACAGCGGATCACGTCGTCGCTCGCCCGGTGCATTAAACTGTCGTCCCGGTGATCCGGCGATCGTGATCGTTCGTAGAACGTAACCGAATAGCAGACCCAAATCGACAGTCGCTTGATGGCGACGCCTAGGAGAACGATGCGTCATTTTCCCCAGTCCGAACGTCCACTCAAGATCGCGGTGGTCGGTTCAGGCATAGCTGCTCTCTCCGCAGCCTGGCTTTTGTCGCAGCGGCATCAGGTGACTGTCTTCGAGGCCGAGAGCCGCGTGGGCGGCCATTGCCACACCGTCGATGTGGGTGACGTTTCGGTTGATACGGGCTTCATTGTCTACAACGAGCCGACCTACCCCAATCTGACGGCGCTCTTCGGTCATCTGGATGTGCCGACGAAGCGTTCGGACATGTCTTTCGCGGTCTCCATGGATCAGGGCGCGCTTGAATATTCGGGCACCAACCTTGCCGGGTTGTTCGCGCAGCACAAGAACATCGCCAGCCCGCGATTCTGGTCCATGCTGCGCGATCTGGTGCGCTTCTACCGCGAAGCACCATCGGGAATCCGGGGTCTCGACCCGTCTGCGAGCCTCGATGAATACCTCGACGGGGCGGGTTTCGGGACCGCCTTCCGCGAGGATCACCTTTACCCGATGGCTGCGGCGATCTGGTCGACGCCTGCCATCGAGATAGGAAGCTATCCGGCGGTGTCCTTTGTTCGGTTCTGCGAGAACCACGGGCTGCTGAAGTTCTTTCGCCGGCCTGTGTGGCGCACCGTGGATGGCGGCAGCCGAGCCTATGTCGAAAGGCTGGTCGCACCCTTTCGCGATCGCATACGCACCAACGCGCCCGTCACGGAAATCCGGCGCGTCAACGGTGTCGTGCAGGTCTCCACATCGACTGCCGAACCCGAATGGTTCGACCACGTGGTCATCGGCTCTCACGCCGACCAGGCGCTGCGCCTGCTTGGCGATCCCACCGACCAGGAAACCGAGCTGCTCGGCACCTTTGCCTATGGGCTGAACGAAACCGTTCTCCACGGCGACGAAAGGCTGATGCCACGTCGGCGCCGCGTCTGGTCGAGCTGGAACTACCTGTCTCAGTCAGCAGCGGCCGGCGAAGCGCGTGGCAAGCCTTGCGTCACCTACTGGATGAACCGCTTGCAGGATATCCCCGACACCACCCCCTTGTTCGTTACGCTCAGCCCGCTGCTCAAGCCAGCCGACGACAAGATCTTCTGGCAGGGCGTCTACCGGCATCCGCTCTTCAACGCGGCAACGCTGGACGCGCAGCGCCAGCTATGGTCGCTGCAGGGGCGAGCGAACACGTGGTTCTGCGGTTCGTATTTCGGTTCCGGTTTCCATGAGGACGCGATTCAGGCGGGCCTTGCCGTTGGCGAAAGCCTGGGTGGCGTCAAGCGCCCGTGGACAGTGGCTGGCGAATCGGACCGCATTGATGTTCACGCCGCCACGCGGCCGCCTCAGCCAAGGTAGTCGTCGTCCGACACCTGCTCCATCCAGTTGGCCGGAGAACCGTCCCGGGCTTCCTGAATGGCAATGTGAACCATGGCCTTGGTATCGGTCGCGCCGTGCCAGTGCTTCTCGTCCGGCTCGAACCAGACGGTATCGCCGGCCTGTACAAGCTGCTTTGCCTCGCCTTCCTTCTGCACCCAGCCCTCGCCGGAAACGATCAGCAGGCGCTGTCCCAGGGGATGCGTGTGCCAGGCAGTCCTTGCGCCGGGCTCGAAAGTGACGACTGCTGCCGCCGCACGCGCCGGTTCAGGAGCGGCGAACTGGCTGTCTATGCGCACGGAACCGGTAAAATATTCCGCCGGTCCCTTGGCCGACGGCTGGTCGCTGTTGCGGACGATTTTCAACGTGATGCTCCTGCCTGGAGGTCGGTGACCCGGTTGCAATGGGGCGTACGGCGCAGCCTCTGCGAGCCTGTCTCATGCCCATCATCCAACCTAGGACACACCTGCGAGCTTGCAACAAAAAGCTGGTCTCCGCTTCTCCACCTGCCTTCCAAGGCCTGGAAGTTGAAACCCGGCAGGATTGCCTGCCGGGTTCCGGGCATAAGTTTCATCAGGCTTCGTCGCCCTTGATCCATCGCGGCGTGATGGTGCGGAATTCCGACGGGCCGGCCAGCAGTGCTGCTGTTTCCTCCTCGTAATCCTTGAACCAGGGCTGGTTGACGAAATCGTCGGAGCCGGCCTCGCCGGTATAAAGCTGGTAGGCCACGATCGCGTCTGGGTCGTTGTCGTCGAAACCATAGACATAGGCGATCTGCCCGTCGGCGTTGTCGATATAGGCGCGGGCATATTTCTCCCAGATGCGCTTGACCTCGTCGCGCTTGCCGGGTTGCGCCTTGTGCCTGATGTAAAGTGCTTTCCTGTTCATGATCTACTCCTCGAAACGGTGCGGCCGTCGGCCGCTTGTGATCGGGCATCCTGCCCATATCCTCGTGACGTTCGAGACGAGCGGTTTGTGACGCCGGGCCTGGACTGATTTGTTTTTTCGGATGCACGCGAAGAGAGTGTCGAAATCCGCGACGGCGGCGCGACATGGTTACGGCGAGCAGGTTCGCCGAGCCAACACGGAAGGAAACGAGATGAACTACATGCTGATGCTTTATGCCGACGAGGTCGCTGGTTCGAACATACCGCCGGAAGAAATGAAGGGCTTCATGGACCAGCTCCACGCCTACAGGGAGGCGCTTCGGAAGGCGAACGCCTTCGTGGCGACCGCTCCGCTGGCCCGCACGGACACGGCCTGCACGGTGCATGTCGACCGCGGCGAGATGAAGGTGCAGGACGGCCCCTATGCCGAAACGCGCGAACAGCTCGGCGGCTATTACATCATCAGGGCCGAAAACATGGACGAGGCCATCAAATGGGCCGCTCGCTGCCCCGCCGCGACCTGGGGAACCATCGAGGTGCGGCAGATCATTGATCTTGGAGATGAGTAGCCTCGACCAGAGCCGGCGTGCCGCCGACCGTGCGGCACGCGAAAGCTACGGTCGTCTCGTGGCCCTGCTTTCATCCATCACGCGGGACGTCGCCAGCGCCGAGGACGCGCTGGCGGAGGCCTTCGCCGCAGCGCTGCGGCAATGGCCAGCGCAAGGCGTTCCGCACAATCCGGAAGGGTGGCTACTCGCGGTCGCCCGCAGGCGGCTGATCGACTCGTCGCGGCGCAGGGGAACGAATGAACGCTTCCAGGATCATCTCAAGCTCATCTCCGAAGAGCTGGACGCCGAACGGGAAACATCTCGGGAAATACCCGACCGGCGCGTCGCCCTGATGTTTGCCTGCGCCCATCCGGAGATCGAACCGTCCATCCGCACGCCGCTGATCCTTCAGACGATCCTCGGCTTTACAGCCGAAGCCATCGCAGCCGCGTTTCTGGTTCCGCCGGCCACCATGGCGCAAAGGCTCGTTCGGGCGAAGGCGCGCATCAAGCAGTCCGGTATTCCCTTCGCCGTTCCCGAGCGCGCCGACCTTCCGGGCCGCCTCGATGCGGTCCTGCAAGCCGTCTATGCGGCCTATTCGAGGGATTGGGCGGAAGCCGCCGAAGACACGGAGGACCGACTTTCAGACGAGGCGATATGGTTGGGACAGGTCACGGCCGAGCTCATTCCCGACCAGGCCGAGGTCAAGGGGTTGCTTGCCCTGATGCTGTTTCTGGATGCGCGTCGTGGCGCCCGCTCGGCGGCCGACGGTTCGTATGTTCCGCTGGATGAGCAAGACACGGCCCGTTGGAATCTCGCCCAGATCCGACAGGCCGAGGCGCTCATGAAAGACGCCAACCGGATGGAGGGCGCCGGCCGCTTCCAGATCGAGGCCGCAATCCAGTCCGCGCACGTGGCGCGACGATTGCATGGCGTCGACAGCCGCCCCGACATCGTCGCGCTTTATGACGTGCTCTTCACGCTTGTGCCGACGCCGGTCGTTGCGCTGAACCGTCTCGTGGCCCGATCACGCATATCTGGCGCGGATGAGGTTCTGGACGAAATCCGGCAGTTGGGCGCTGATGCCAGTCTCATCGACTACCAGCCTTACTGGGCAGCGCGCGGCATGCTTCTCGCGGAGGCCGGCCGGAACGAGGAGGCACGCGAGGCGCTGACCGCAGCGCTTGGGCTGGCGACCGACGAAGCCGCAAGAGCCTTCCTGCAGCGCCGGATCGCCCGCCTGCCTGGCACGCCAGGAGGGACATAGCTGATCTGTTAGCCTCTTAGTGCATCGTCACTTCATCGAGTGCGGCAAGCTTGTCCGGATTGCGCACGACAAAGATCTCGGCGATGCGGCCTGCGCTGTCATAGGCAAACGAGACCGCGGCGACGATCGTCCCTCCATCACGCAGCACCAGACCGCGCGATCCGTTGAGATCGGCGAAGCTCCATTCATAGTTTTGCCACCAGCCACTGAGCCGTTCCGTCAGGAAGGCCGTGACGGCGCTGCCTTCCAGCACGTCGGTGACCGTCGCGACCTTTCCGCCGCCGTCGGCCGTCAGCCGGACATCGCTTGCCAGCATCGCGGTGAGCTGCCCCGGCTGACCCGACCGGATCGCCTCCTCGAAGGCAGCAAGCAGTTCCTCCTGACGTTCCTGCGTCGGCGTGAAGCGCACATGATCTTCGCCGATGCGCGCTTTCGCCCGCGAGACGAGCTTGCGGCAGGCCGCCTCGGTCATGTCCAGGGACGCGGCGACGTCTCCGTAGGACATGTCGAAGATTTCGTGCAGCAGATAGGCGGCGCGCTCGCGTGGCGTGAGTCGCTCCAGCATGAGCAGGAACGCGGTAGAGAGGGATGATGAGAGTTCCATTTGCGCCTCCGCGTCGCTGTCGATAATCGCGTGGATCGGCTCCGGCAGCCAGTTGCCGACATAGTCGACCCGGCTGCGGTAGGCAGCGCGCAGCATGTCTATCGATCGTCGCGTGCATGCGGTCGTGAGCCACGCGCCGGGAGATTCGATGCTGTCTACATCGGTGGCTTGCCAGCGCAGAAACGTGTCCTGCACGGCGTCTTCGGCCTCGGCGCGCGTACCCAGGATGCGATAGGCGATACCGAGAAGTCGTGGCCTGGCCTCTTCGAAGAAGCGGATATGCGCATCGCTGTCGCGCGCTGCGCTGGAAGGGTTACTCTTCGACATGACCGAGGGTCCTCCTCGCTAAGGGTGGCTTATCTCCGGTTGACGATCCATAGGCAGGTATTGTGACGCGGCCGCATTTTTCCCGTCGTCAGCCCGGAAGATCGTGGGCATCGACGGATCTAGCGGAGGAACAGCAGCGCCATGCCGACAACGACGAGCGCCGCGCCTGCCCACGCTCCGGCCGCGGGCCGCTCGCCGGTGCGCAGCCATAGCATGGGCAGGATCATGACCGGCGATGTCGCTGAAAGCGTCGATACGATACCGACCTTGCCGCCCGAAAGCGCATAGAGCAGCAACGTCATGCCGATCGCCAGCGCCAGGACACCCGTTAGCGCGGTCTGCGCCGCGATGCTCAGGGTAAGCGGCCCCTTCGGCTTAACCGCAGGGATGGGAAGCTGGATGAGGACTGTCAGGCAGAGTGCGGCGATGCCGACGCGCAGCATCGATGCGGCAAACGGATCGACGCCGCTTGCCATGATCGGCCGGGCGATGAT
The DNA here is from genome assembly GCA_019739225.1 of Aquamicrobium sp. Taxonomy (GTDB): domain Bacteria; phylum Pseudomonadota; class Alphaproteobacteria; order Rhizobiales; family Rhizobiaceae; genus Aerobium. The sequence continues at coordinate 4,126 of JAHHDT010000006.1, read as the reverse complement.
GGAGCCGACGGCCTGTCCGGTGGCCGCCAGCAGGCCAAGCGCGACGCCGACCCACAGCGGCCCCTTGACCGCCTCCCACTGGTGGAGCTGCGACCGACGCTTGCCGAACAGGATGGCGAGCAGCACGCCCGCGATCGTCAATGCGATGCCGAAGACGGCGATGCCCGGCAGCTCCTCGCCGAGCACGAGCCATCCCAGGATGGCCGCCAGCGGCGCGTTCAGGGCGAAGAGGATGCCGGAGCGGCGCGGGCCGACGCGGTTGAGCGTGGCGAACAGCAGCGTGTCGCCGATGAAGATGCCGATGAACCCGGAAAGCAGCAAAGGACCGACAGCACCCGCATCAAGCTCCCGCCATGTGCCGGAAGCCAGCACGTAGAGCGCAAGCAGCCCGGTAACGAAGATCTGTCGCGCCCTGTTGAATGCCAGCGCACCGAGATGGTTGGCGGGTCCCGCCGAAATGATGCCGGTGAGGGCCCAGCATGTCGCCGCCCCCAGGGCGGCAAGTTCATAGAGCGGCATTGAACTGGGCCTTCGGATCGGCGGAAGACGTCGGCGGGCATACCTTCAGGTTGAGTTGTTAGATTGCTTGAAACCGGGCGTCGCGAAAAGGCCAAATTCCAACGGACGACAAAAGCTCCTGACAAGCTTGCCCCGGCCTTCCGTCGTTGTCCGCCAACTATCGCGGCGGGATGACCAGTTCGGAGACGATTTCCAGCGCCCTGTCCTGCCTCGCTTCGACGCCCTCGGGCGGCCGATGGGAGGCAAGCGCGCGGTCGCGCTTATGGATCAGCTCGGCGATTTCAGCCTCATAGGCGGTGAAGATTGCGGTCAGCCAGCGGTTCACGAGGTAGGAAGGCTGCGGCATCTGTATGTCGAAGCGCGGCAGGAGCGCGACCGTCGCTTCCGCGTCGAGCCAGTCGTCGCCGACAACCCACTGGTTCACCGTGAAAAGGCGAAGCATGCGGCCGTAGGCATCCACGCCGACGGCGGCAAGATGGTGGATCGGACCTTCGGCCCCCTGCGGGCGTACGAAGCAGTGGAAATGCCCATGTTCGGCGGCGTCCTCGTCGGCCGGATGGCAGTGATAATACCACTGCGCGCCACTCGCCGGGTCGAACACGTCACCCGGTGGATAATGCTCCCATGCCGTGATGTCGGCGACGCCGCGAAAGGTCTCGGACAGCACGTTGAGCCCGCCCTTGGCGAGCACGGCCTCGCAGAACGCGATTTCGCGCAGCGCGAGCGCCTTGCCGTCCTCAGCCATTGTCCTCTGCCGGCCTCGGAAGAGGAGGAGGTGGCGGCGCAAGCTTCTTCTCGCCGGAGGGCGTGGGAGCCGGAGGCGGGGGTGGTGCGAGCTTGGGCGCCGCGGGTGCGCAAGGCGAGGCCGGCATTGGTGCCGGGGGCGGAGGAGGTGCGGCACGCGGCGCGCCGGCGGCACAGGGCGAGCCCGCCGCGCAAGGGGCAGCGGCAGCGCATGGTGAACCGCCACCCGTCCCGGAAGAGGCTCCCGGCTGCGCGCGCGGAACGGGATGCGTGTAATGGTCGACTGCGACGGCAGCGGTCGCCACAGTCAGCGCGGCACCGAACAGCAACGTATTGCGGGACGTACTCATTTCCTGACGAACCCATCGAGGCCGAACAGCGGCCGCGCCCAGACACCTGCCAGCGACCCGACAAAGGCGCAGGCAAACCACAGCCATCCATGGAGGCTGCCGGACGCGATGCCGGAGAACAGCGCGCCGATATTGCAGCCGAATGAAAGCCGCGCCCCGTAGCCCATCAGCAGGCCGCCGACCACCGCCGCAATCAGCGAGCCGAGCGGGATCTTGGCCTTGGGAGCGAACTTGCCGGCGAGGCTCGCCGCCAGCGCTGCCCCTAGGATGATGCCGAAATTCATCACCGAGGTGATGTCGGCGAGAACGCTCGACTGAAGCGCCGTCTGCGGCCCCGGCCAGTTCCAAAATTCCCAGGTCTCGACCGGCACGCCCACGGCCTGCGCGGCCTTGGCGCCCCACAGCCCGAAGCCGAAGGTGACAGACCATGGATGGCCGGCAAGCAGCAGGGTGGCGATATTGAGCAGAGCGAGCAGAAGCCCCGCACCCACCAGCGGCCAGGGGCCGTAGGTCAGCCAGCTCCAGCCGGCCCGGCTCGGAACCGGTTCCGTTTCGATGTTGCCATGCGCGCGGCGTTCGATCAGGGCCGTCACCAGCGCGACGAGCCCGAGTCCGACAAGAGTCGCCAGAACCGCCGTGCCGGTTCCGAGCTCGCGGCCGATGTCGATCGTGCCCATCGACGGCAGCGTCAGCCACCAGGGCAGATGCGCTGTGCCGACCAGCGCGCCGACGATGAAGAAGACCAGCGTCACCAGCATGCGTGACGAGCCGCCCCCGACCGTGAACAGCGTGCCCGATCCGCAGCCGCCACCGAGCTGCATGCCAAGTCCGAACATCGTCGCCCCGACGATCACCGAGACGCCGACCGGCCCCATCGCGCCGACCAGTGCCCGGTCGCCGAGATTACCGGCGGCGATCAGCGGGATCATCGCCACCGCGGCGACGCCGATCATCAGCATCTGCGCGCGGATGCCGCGTCCCCGCCGCTCGACGACCATCCGGCGCCAGCCGCCGGTGAATCCGAACGAGCCGTGATAGAGCGCAGCGCCGAGCAGTCCGCCGACCATAAAGAGTGCCGCCTGCCTCAGATCGATCAGTTGCGTTATCGCCAGGAAGCCGACCAGCAGGGCGCCGCCGGCAACCAGGGCCGGCGCGCGATCGATGATGGGGGCGGGAGGGGAGGCCGGGCGGCCGATGGTCACGTCTGTCATGCACAGTCCGCCGCGGTGCGGCGTTCCCAAACTGCAAGTGTCCGGAAAGGTCCGGACACTTGTGTCGCCATCCAGGTGGCGGCTGAGGAGAGTATTAGGCCTAGCTGCCGGACTTGTTCTCGACCGGGCGCGCCGGATCGGCGGTCCACTCGGCCATCGATCCATCGTACATGCTGGTGTTCTTGTTGCCCAGCACCTCGGAAAGCCCGAACCAGGCGACCGACGCCCAGTGGCCGGTGTTGCAGAAAGCGATGTTTTCCTCGTCCGTCGCGAGGCCGACCGCCTCGCTCAACGCCTTCACGGTCTCGGGACGCGCGAAGCTCGCATAGTCCGCGCTATAGAGTTCGGAGTGCTGGATGTTCACGGATCCCGGGATCGTGCCGTTGGCGCGCACGACCGGGCTCTTCGATTTGCCCACGAACTGCTCGGCGGGACGTCCGTCGACGAGCTTCGTCCCGGCTTCCAGCGCCGCGGCCACCTCCTCGGTGGTGGCGAGCAGATCTTCCTGCGGGTTCGCGGTGAAGGTCGCCGGCTCGGGCGTGACGGCTTCCGCGGTGCGTGCACCGCCGGCCGCATCGTACTGCCGCCAGCCGCCGTCGAGAATGGAGACATCGTCGTGGCCGAGATATTTGAATGTCCAGTAGATGCGGGTCGCGCCGCCGAATTCGGAGGAATCTGTACCCCAAGGCACGATGACGACATGGTCGTCATTGTCGATGCCGAGGTCGCCGATCAGCTTGGTGATCTGGTCCAGCGGCGGAAGCTGGCCGGGCACGCCCTGTATCTCGGTGCGCCAACCCGCACTTGCATAGGGGGCCACGACGGCACCTTCGATATAGGGCGTTTCGCCCAGCTCCGTCTCGGCGACCTTGTCGCGAATGTCGAGGATGACGACGTTTTCCTTGCCGGCGTTCGCCTTGACCCATTCGGCGTCAACCAGCGGGCTTGCATCGGCCGCGAGAGCCGGGGCAGCGAGAACCGAAAGCGTGAATGCCAATGAAGCGATGCGCATGTGATCGAACTCCGTATCATTTCCCGAAATCGATCCGGGATCCTGAAAGGGTTTTAGACCTCCGGCCGTTCAGAGTCAGCGCACGAGTGCCCGAGCTATCGCCGCGTCGATGGAATACCATTCTCTAGAGAAGCCCGAATAGGGAATGAGTTTCCGAGGGCGCTTGGGTCTGTTTATGCGATCAGGTCTCTCATCGCGCGTATCGCGGCCGTGTAGCCTTTCGGACCAAGCCCGGCGATGACGGCCGTGGCGATCTTCGAAACCAGCGAATGCTGGTAGATGTCCTCCCT
>JAHHDT010000005.1 GCA_019739225.1 Aquamicrobium sp. | reverse complement strand
CGGCTTCCACGGTGCGACCGTCAGGCCCGGGGACGCGCGACGGGCGGCACGTAGTCTTCCAGCTCCGGCGCGGGGAAATTCACCGTCTGACCGGTCTCTGCCGAACGGTAGAGGCCGATCAGCATCTCGACGACGGCGAGGCCATCATGGAAGGTCTCGAGTGGCGTCTCGCCCTTGCGGAAGCACTCCACCATGTGGCGGTTTTCGTCGGTGTAGCCGTAGACCCCAGCTTCGTCCTCAAGCACCGGCATAAGCCCCTGCTCGGCATTCTGCTTCTCGACGAGGTCCTCGCCCTCCGACCCGGTGACGGCGCGAGACATGAACACTTTCAGGCCGGTCGCCAGCGAATTGAATTCCATCGCATATTCCGGACCCAACAGCTCGAGCTGGATTCGTAGACCCGCACCGACATAGGCCCAGGAGGTGGAGGCCTCGATCACCAGTTCGTTGCCTTCCTCGTCCTCCAGCGCAATGGTCGCGCGGGCGAAGTCCTCGGACGGGCGATTGCGGTAGTCGACTTCGGCGCCGTAGCGCTCACGAAGCTGGTCGGCATAATGCGGGCGCGTCCATTTGAGGTTGGCGACCATGCCGTTGACGGCCTTGACGGTGAGCGAATTGCGCGGCGCGCCGGGCGCCGTCAGCAGGTGCCGGCCGACCTCGACGCTGTGGCACATCATGTCCGAAAGAACGCCGCCGCCCTGCTTGTCGCCCTGCCAGAACCATGCCTCATGCGGGCCGGAATGCTCCTCCGCGGCACGCGCCAGATAGGGCCTGCCGGTGGTCGATGCGCCGCGGCGCCAGATGATCTCCTTGCCGCGAATGACGGGTGTGCAGAATACCTGGTTCTCGAGATAACCGTGGTTGAGGCCCGCTTCCTCGGCGAGCCGAAGCATTTCGCGCGCCTCGCCGATGGTGCGCGCCAGCGGCTTTTCGCAGGCCACCGCGAAAATCTTCGAGCGCCCAGCCGTCACCTCCTGATGAATGGTGCGCATGATGTCGAGCCGGGTGTGGTTGGGCGAGAGAATCCAGACCGCATCGACATCGCCGGCCTGCAGCAGGCCTTCCAGGCTCTCATGCGCGGTGCAGTGGCCAAGGCCCAGTTCGTCGACCAGCTCGACGATCTTCTGCCGCTTGTCGCTGCTGCGGCTGTAGACGCCCGTCACCTCGACGTTGCGTACGCCCAGCATCGAACGCAGATGGAACTGGGCGATGAAGCCTGTGCCGACCAGACCGATGCGCAGCGTGTTCTTCGGCTCGAAGCCCATGGGTTGTCTCCGTTGTTCTGACTTTTCAGGATTGCGGGCGCGGCGCCGCAGTGGATCCGCGCAGCTTGAGTTCGGTCGGCATCTCCACCGCCGATGGGGCGACGCCCTCGTCGGAGAAGACGCGCAGCAGCAGATCCATCGCCTGCTGGCCGATGGCCATGCGCGGCTGGCTGACGGTGGTCAGCGGCGGATGGAAGGCCTGGCTCAGGAAAAGGTCGTCGAAGCCGACCACCGACACGTCGCCGGGCACGTCGAGCCCCATGCGACGCAGCTCGTTGATCGCGCCAAAGGCCATTTCATCATTGGCAACGAAGACGGCCGTAGGCGGCTCGGCCAGCGAGAACAGGTTACGGCAAAGGCGCTCGCCGGTATGAAGCAGATAATCACCTACCGGTTCGTATCCTTCCGGTATCGGCAGCCCCGCAGCGGCCATGGCGCGACGATAGCCGTCCTGACGGCGCAGGCTCATGATTTCGGGCACCGGGCCGGTGATGTGGGCAATGCGGCGATGGCCGAGGCCGATCAGATGCTCGACGGCGCGCCGCGATGCAGCCTCATTGTCGATCATGACGTGCGGGAGCCCGCTTTCGGCGATCTCTTCCAGCGCCACAACGACGGGCAGGCCTCTCACCTGTTCGGAATAGCCTGCACGGTCGGGCAGCTTGCCCGTCATCAGGATCATGCCGTCGGCGTGGCCGTCGCGCAGCATGTCGAAATATTCGACCTCGCGCTCCGGGTTGTTCTCGGTGTTGCCCATGAGGACGGAGTAGCCGGCCTCGCGGGCCGTCGTTTCCACGCCCTTGAGGATCTCGAGATAGAAGGGGTTGCCGACGTCGCGTACGACCATCAACACCGCCATCGAACGCTGGGTGCGCAGGTTGCGCGCCGAGACGTTGGGGCGGTAGTGCATCTTCTGCGCCGCCTCGCGGATGCGGCTGAGCGTGGGTTCCGCCACGAGGCCAGACCCGGTCAGCGCGCGCGAGACGGTTGCCGGCGATACGCCGACCGACGCCGCGATGTCCTTGATCTTGGCGCGGCTGTTCATCCCCGCATCGCTTTCCCACGCCCGTAGAACAGCATCAGCACCAGAAGCGTGGCACCGAAGATCATCTGGCGGCCGGATTCGTCGATATTGATTGTCGTCAGGATGCTTTGCAGCACCACCAGCAGCATGGCGCCTGCCATCGTACCGGTGTAGCCACCGCGACCGCCGGCAAGAGGCGTACCGCCCAGCACCACGGCGATGATCGACGGCAGCATGTAGGTCTCGCCGACATTGGCGAAGGACGAGCCGGAATAACCGAGCAGGCAGATGCCGGCGACGGCCGCGAACATGCCAGACAGCATGAACAGCGCGACCCTGATGGTGCGCACCGGAACGCCTGCCATGAACGCCGCCTGCTCATTGGAACCGACCGCATAGATGCGGTGACCAAACACGGTGCGCTTGAGCAGGAAGGCCATGAACAGGCCGATCGCGATCCACAGCCAGATGATGCCGGGGAGGCCGAACAGGAAAGGCTGGGAAACGAACTGCGACAGGGCGGGTGCGGCGCGCCCGGAGGGGATGCCCTGGCGGATGACCACCAGCAGCCCCTGAAGCACGCCCAGCATGCCAAGCGTCATGACCAGCGGCGGGATGCGCAGCAAGGTGACGCCAAGGCCGTTGAAGAGCCCGAAGAGAGCGCCGACGGCAACGCAGGCGAGAACGGCCGGCAGGATGCCGCCATCCTGACCCGACATGATGTTGCCGGCGAGGATCGCCGACAGGGAGACGACACCGCCCACCGACAGGTCGATGCCTTCGCGGCCGCCAAGGATGACGAGGTTCTGGCCGGCCGCCACGATGCCGAGCAATGCGGCCACGATGGCCAGCCGCAGGATCTGCTGCAGCGAGGCGAAACCGGGCGACAGCGCCTCGCCAAGGGCGAGCAGCACGGCGATCAGGATCAGCGCGACGACGATGGGCTGCTTGACGAGATCGAGCACGGCATTGCCGCCGGGCGTCGTCTTTTGGGTGCTTGCCGGTGCGCTCATTGTCCCACCCTCCGGCCGACGAAGACGCCGGCCATCAGCGCGATGAGGATCGCGAGGCCCTGGACGAGGTTCTGCCACTCGGACGGCGTGCCGACGAAAAACACCAGCGAATTGATGAGTCCGATGATGAGCGCGCCGACCAGCGAGCCGACCACCGTGCCCTTGCCGCCGGAAAGCGCGCTGCCACCGAGAACGACGGCCGCGACGCTGTAGAGCGTCATCTTGCCGCCGACCAACGGGTCGCCGCTGGCCGTGTCACCGGTGACGCAGAGTGCGGCAAGCGCGGCGAACAGGCCGCAAAGCACATAGCCCTTGATGCGGATTGCAACGACCGGCAGGCCACTCTGGAACGCGCCCTGCGCATCATCACCGACGGCGAGCAGCAGCGTGGTCAGCCGCGTGCGCACCAAGGCGACGAGAAGCAGCGCAAGCACCGCCACGGCCCAGAAGACGAACGGTATTTCGAGGATGCGGCCGCCATAGGTGCGCCAGAACGCGGCCGGCGCCGGCGTACCCGCAACCGGCAGCACGTAGAGCGCAAGGCCGGTGAAGAAGATCGAGGTGGCAAAGGTCGCGACGATCGCCTGGAGCCGGAGGGCCGCGACCACGAGGCCGTTGACCAATCCGCAGGCGAGACCGGTGAGGATGCCGACGACACAGGCCACCAGAACCGTCAATCCGCCCCCACCCCATTGCTCCATCAGCACGATGACGACGACGTTGACCAGCGACAGGATCGCGCCCACGGACAGGTCGATGTCGCCGGCCATGACCACATAGGTCTGGGCAATCGCCAGCATCATCAGCGCCAGATAGGTGCTGACGAGGCCCGTGACGGCGCGGAAGCCGAGGCTGTTGGGCTCGAACCAGCCATTGAGCGCAATGAGCACGACCAGGATGAGCACGGCGGGCAGGAACGGCAGGCGCTCGATTGCGGCTGCAAAACCGCTGCGTTGGGGAGAAGCGGAAAGGCTCGTCATCAGGCGGCCTCGTAAGCGGCGTGGTAGAGGTTGTAACGGGTGCGGTCCTCGCCGCTCAGCTCGCGCGTCACGCTGCCCGAGTTGAAGACGAGGATGCGGTCGGCATTGGCCAGCAGTTCGGCGTCTTCCGAAGAATAAAGCACGATACCGAGACCTTCGCCGGCGAGCTGGCGGATCAGGGCGAAAAGGTCCGCTTTGGCCTGAAGGTCGATGCCCTTGGTCGGGTCGTCGAGCAAGAGGACGTCGGGCCGGTCGATCAGCCAGCGGGCGATGACCACCTTCTGCTGGTTGCCGCCAGACAGCGAATTGATCGGATGGTCGATGGTCTGGAACTTGGTCTTGAGCGCGTCGAGCGGCCCGGCCGCCTTCTTCTGCAGTTCACCTGGCCGCACGATGCGCAGCCGGTTGCGCAAGAAATGGACCGGCGTCACGTTTTCGAGGATCGGCCTGCCCTGCACGATGCCGTCACGGCCGCGATCGCCTGATACGTAGGCAACGCCACGGGCGATCGCCTGGCGGGGGTTGGCCGCTGCGAAAGGCTCGCCCCGCACCGCGATCGAGCCCGACGCATGCGACGCGGCGCCGAAGATCGCACGCAGCACTGCCGACTGGCCTTGCCCATGCAGGCCGCCGAAACCGAGGATTTCACCGCGCGCGACAGAGAACGACACGTCAGCAAAGCCGCTTCCGCCGAGGCCTTCCACGCTGAGAGCGATGCCGGTATCGCCGGATACGGCCGGTGCGGCCGGCGGGGCCGCGACAACCTCGTCATGCTCCCCGACCATCTGGCGGATGACGGATGGGACATCCGTTTCGGCGATGTTGGAGGTCGCCACCGTCTCGCCGTCGCGGATGACGGTGACACGATCGCCGATGGCGAAGATTTCGTCCATGCGGTGCGAGATGAAGACGATGGCCCTGCCCTCGCCCTTCAACCGCTTAAGGATTTCGAAGAACCGTTCGACCTGCGCCCGGTCGAGCGCGGAGGTCGGCTCGTCGAAGATGAGGATGGGCGCTTCGGTCGCCAGCGTCTTCATGATCTCGACGAGCTGGCGCTGGTCGGCGCGCAACTTGAAGACGGGTGTGTCGGCGGCAAACCCTGCGCCGGAAACGCCTTCGAACTCCGCGATGTAGCGCGCCGCGCGGCTGGCGAGTGCGGCCCGATCGACGAACAGCCCACCCTTCATCGGGAGGTCGGGCAGCAGGATGTTCTCGGCCACCGTGCGCCGCGCCGACAGGCTGAGCTCCTGATAGAAGATGCCGATGCCGAGCGCGCGGGAAGCCTGTGGGCCGGCGATGGTGACGGGCTGGCCGTTGAGGATGACCTCGCCAGCGTCCGGCTTCACCGAACCGGCGACGATCTTGCAAAGCGTGCTCTTGCCCGACCCGTTCGAGCCGATCAGCACGTGCACTTCACCGCCCTTGAGGTCGAAATCGCCGCGGCGAAGAGCGAGCGTCGCGCCATAGGCCTTCCGCGCGCCGCGGATCAGCAGCTCGGTCATCGTCTTGCCTCGAACTGAAAGGTCAGCCGGCGCGCCGCAGGAGACGGCGCGCCAGCCGCGATGCGCCTACTTGAAGAGCGCTTCGGCGTCCTCGATGGAGAGCTCGCTGGTGTAGGAGTAATGCCCTGGCTTGCCCTCGACCTGCGCCGCGGCCTCCGAGAGGTTCGACGAGTCGATGAAGGGGATCGGCAGATACATGGCGTTGCCGTACTGGCCCGCCGTGGCCGGCTCCTTCAGCTCGCGGCCCTCCAGCATGAACACGGCGACGTTCAGCGCCGAGGCCATCACGCCGGGAGGGTTCACCGATGCGCCGGAATTCAGGTTATCCGCCGTCCACAGGTCGATGAAATCCTTGCGGATTTCGCCGGTGGCCGCGATGTCGCCGGCCTTGCCCGCATCCATGATCGACTTCCACGCGCCGGCGGCCATGCCGTCCTGCACCCAGACGCCGTTGATGTCCGGATAGGTGGCGAGCAGGTTCTGCATGGCCTGCTGGCCCTGCGCCTGATCCCAGTTGGCGTTCACCTCGTTGACGACCTCGATGTCGGGGTGCTTCTCGAAGACCGAGCGATAGCCGGCGACCCGCATCTCGTTGGCCGGGTGGCCTGCAACGCCGTTGATGGCGACGACCTTGCCCTTGCCGTCGAGCGTCTTGGCAAGCCACTCGGCGCCGGCCGCACCCCATGCGGTCTGGTCGATGCCGACATAGATCGCATCAGGCGACGACACCTCGGCGTCGGTGGAGATCACTAAGATGCCGGCTTCCTTGGCCTGGGCAAAAACCGGATCGAACGCCGTCGGGCTGTTCGGGTTGATGATGATGGCGTCGACGCCCTGGCTGATGAAGTTGCGCACGTGCGCAATCTGGCCCGGCACGTCGACATTGGCGCTCTGGACCACGACGTTGACGGTGTGGCCCTTGTCGGCCCAGGCGGCTGCGGCGGCCTGCGCTTCCTCGATCATCTGCGTGCGCCACTCGGAGCCGACCCACCCGTTGGACAGGCCGATGGTGAACTCGTCGGCCTGCGCGACGGACGCAGTGAGCGCGATAGCGGCGACGGATGCTGCGAATGCGGAAAGTCTGGACATTTAACTCCTCCCAAAGAACTCAATGAAATCGATTGTATCGGCAATGAAATCGATTTCAATAGCCTTTTTAAGGAAATCTCTGCTGCAGCGCAGCAGACCGCGAGGCAATACATTTGGGCTCAGGTCACGTGCGCCCGTCGACGGGCGTGGAGTCGCCGCCCTCGCCTATTACGCGCATTGGCGTGACTTCCCACAACTCGTGTGAAACAAGCGATGCCATGAAACCTGCGATTCTCATGATCATAGGCGCGGTCGTCTTTGGCGCCACCTTCGCCGGCTGGTGGTTCCTAAATGCGTTCGCTTGCGGAATGAACCCAACGGGATGCACCGGCTTCAGTCTCGCATGGCACGATTGGGAAGCCCTGCGTCTCTTCGTGCCGACCTTCGCAATCGGCGGAGCAATTTTCCTCTTTGGGTTGTGGAAAGCCGTCAGCCGAAGACCAAGCAGCTAGGGCCGGCCATTCCCCCCGCCGATCTTTACCCGTTCGAGCCGTGCGCGTTTGTGCTCGTCGAAGGTCGCGTGTGCAAGGATCTCCAGACTACGGTTTTGCCGACCAGCCGCCGGAGCACATCCGGCACTCCGAAGCTGATAAACGCCACCAAGCTTGGGGAGATACAGCTGTTCTCGTGCTACGATTTCCCGCGTTGTGCAGCACCACAATTGACGCTGGAAGCCTTGTAAATAAAGAGCCTTTGTGAAATCAGCGGCTTGGGAAGTGCTGGTGGGTGATGTAGGGATCGAACCTACGACCCGCTGATTAAGAGTCAGCTGCTCTACCAACTGAGCTAATCACCCGCCGGGCCGCAGCCGCGTACGGCCGCTGCAAGAGGAGGCCCCTATAGCGGCTCATGGTTCGGCTGTCCAGACGCAAATACCCGCGGCGATCAATTTATCCGGCATGCCTGTTTTGCAGGCCTGCACGGGTGTAGGCTCTCTATGCCGCGCGCACGGGCTCGCCAGCCTTTGCATCAAGCCGGCGAAGGAGGAAACCATGTTGCGCATGATGCTTGTCGCCGCGAGCCTGGCGCTGTCGCCGGTCGCCGCTTTGGCACATTCCTGCCCGGTCCTGATGCAGGACATCGACGCCGCGCTGCCCGACGCGAACCTCTCCGCCGAGGACGCGGCGAAGGTCGCCGAACTGCGCGCTCAGGGAGAAGAACTCCACAGCGCCGGCGACCATGACGGCTCCATGGCCGCGCTCGAGGAAGCCAAGGCGCTGCTCGGCCTCTGACGAGGACGCCGGCGGGCTGGACATAGCGGGACGGCAGTTCACACGGTGAGGATGCCCTCGGCGATCTTCACCGCGTTGCCGCCGATACGCGCCGTTTTCGCGGCAAGCCCCTTCACCTCGATCTCGAGCCGGATGCGGGACGGCCGGCCCATCTCCACACCCTGCTCTATCCAGTAAGTGTGGGTGCCGTCGCGCGGCTGGTCGAAATGCAGCAGCGCACCGGAAAATGCCGCGACCGCCGAGCCCGTCGCGGGGTCCTCATAGGTGGGCGGCCCGGGCACGAACATGCGCGCATGAAACGCGCTGTCATGGCCGACGGTCTCGCGGCAGTAGAGATAGGCGCAGGCGGGATTGCCATCGCCGCGACGCGGCGCAAGTTCGAGCCAGGCGGGACCATTGAAACGGATCTGCGCCATTGCCTCGAGGCCGGCGACCGGCACGGCGAGATAAGGCACGCCCGCCGTCCACAGGCTGGGCCGGTGGTTCTCGAAGCCGATTTCATGGGGTCCCAGACCTATCGCTGCGGCAATGGCCTCGCTATCGGGTTCGAAATCCAGTTCCTGCGAGAGTTGCGGCAGGTCGAACTCGGCGAAGGCGAGGCCGCCCTCATGCGTGACCGCGCAACGCACATCGCCGATCTTCTCCTCCAGCACCATCAGTGCAGCCGCATCGTTGGCGGGACCGTCGCTGCTGCCACGTTCGGCCAGTGCTATGGCCGTTCCCACGGTCGGATGACCGGCAAACGGGAGCTCGTATTTCGGCGTGAAGATGCGGATCGCGGCCGTGTGGGCCGCATTCGCGGCCGGCGAGACGAAGACGGTCTCCGACAGGTTGAACTCGCCTGCGATCTTCTGCATCGCGGCATTGTCGAGCCCGGTGGAGTCGAGCACCACTGCGAGCGGATTGCCGGCGAGCCGGCGGTCGGCAAACACGTCGTAGATGAGGTATGGGCGTTGCGGCATTGGGTGTTTCGAGCCTCCTTCAACCATGGCGCGTTGCAAAAGATGGCCAAACTTTAATTTGAAATCCGGCGCAATTTCCATGATGTGTCGGTTGAAGGGATATTGATAGACCATAGGCGGACGAGGGCATGGACCAGATCGTCGAGCGCCCCGAGAAGGCAACGTTCGCCTCCCCGGAACCGATCGAGGAAGCGCTTGCGCTCAAAGGCGCCGGGCGCAGGCGGCGGCGATGGCCGCTGTTCGTCCTGCTGGTGCTCGCCGCCGGCGGCGGGTTTGCGTGGTGGCAGTTCGGTGGCGCGACAACACAGCAGGTTTTCTACCGGGCCGTTCCGATCGAGCCGGGGTCGCTCACCGTGGAGGTGTCCGCAACGGGCACGTTGCAGCCTCTGACGCAGGTCGAAATCTCGAGCGAGCTTTCGGGCGTCGTGCGCTCGGTCGATGTCGAGGAAAACCAGAGGGTTTCAGCCGGCGACGTGCTGGCGCAGCTCGACACGACGCGCATCGTCGCGCAGATCGAGCGGGCCGAAGCCAATGTGGCGGCCGCCAGGGCACGCGTTGTCGATGCCGAGGTGACACAGCGCGAGACCGAACAGATGCTGGTGCGCACGCGTCAGCTCTCGGGGCGCGGGATGGCGACCGAGCAGGCGCTGGAAACTGCCACCGCCTCCAACGACCGGGCGGCGAGCGCGGTGTCGATCGCCCGCGCCAACCTCGCGGTCTCCGAAGCCGAGCTCAAGCTGCAGCAGGCCGATCTCGCGAAGAGCACGATCTATGCGCCTATCGAGGGCATCGTTCTCAGCCGCGCGGTCAACCCCGGCCAGACGGTCGCCTCCTCCATGCAGGCTCCGGTGCTGTTCGTCATCGCCGAAAATCTGGAGACGATGGAATTGAAAGCGGCCGTCGATGAAGCCGACATCGGCGCGGTCGAGGCCGGCCAGAATGCCCGCTTCACCGTCGACGCGTTCCCGGGGCGCCGGTTCGACGCGACGATCCGCGACATCTCCTATGCCTCGGCCGAGACAGAGGGCGTGGTGACCTATCAGGCGCGGCTCAATGTCGACAATGGCGAGCTTCTGCTGCGCCCGGGCATGACTGCGACGGTCGACATCGTCACGCGCGAGGCCGATGACGTGCTGCTCGCGCCGGCCGCCGCCTTCCGTTTCAGCCCGCCGCAGACGGAAGAGCGCGCAGGCTGGTCGCTGCAATCGCTGTTCATGCCGCGCATGCGCATGGGCCGTGGTTTCGGGCGGCGGTCCGGCGGTGGAGGCGATAGCGACGGCCGTCCGCTCTATGTGCTGCGCGACGGCGAGCCTCAGCAGGTACGCGTGGAGACCGGTGCCACCGATGGCGACTTCGTCGAAATGCTCTCCGGTCTAGAACAGGGCGATCGCGTGATCGTCGGCGTTTCCCGAGGCCAACCGCGCGCAGCGGCCGAGGGAGGCACGAGGAGCGGCCGGCCATGAACATGATGGCCGATACCCCTCTCCTCACCTTCCGCGATGTCTGGAAGACATATGGCTCGGGCGAAGCGCAGGTGCACGCGCTGGCCGGCGTCGATCTCACCATCCGCAGGGGCGAATTCGTCGCGATCATGGGGCCTTCGGGCTCGGGCAAATCCACGTCGATGAACATCATCGGCTGCCTCGACACGCCGACGCGCGGTGTTCACGGCTTTCTCGGCATCGACGCCGGCGCGCTTGACCGCTCGCGGCGCGCGATGCTGCGCAACCGCTACATCGGCTTCGTCTTCCAGGGCTACAATCTCTTGCCGCGCACCACCGCAGCGGAGAATGTCGAGCTGCCGCTGATCTATCGCGGCGTGCCCGGACGCGAGCGCCGCGAGCTTGCCATGCAGGCGCTGGCGCAGGTCGGGCTGCAGGGCCGCGAGAGCCATACGCCGGCGGAACTCTCCGGCGGGCAGCAGCAACGCGTGGCGATCGCGCGCGCCATCGTCACGCAGCCGACCTTGCTGGTTGCCGACGAACCGACCGGCAATCTCGACACGGCCCGCACGCACGAGATCATGGACCTGCTGACCAGCCTGAACGCGGAAAAGGGCCTGACCATCGTCATGGTGACGCACGAAGCAGACGTGGCGGCCTATGCAGACCGCATCGTTTCCTTCGTCGACGGCAAGATCGCGTCCGACACCGCCCGGATGGAGGCGGTCTGATGCTGTTCGAGACAATCCGGCTGGCATTGCGCTCGGTTCGCCGCAACGCGCTGCGCTCGTTCCTGACGCTGCTGGGCATCGTCATCGGCGTGGCGGCGGTCATCGCCATGATCACCATCGGTTCCGGCACCACGGAAAAGGTCAAGCAGGACATCGGCAAGCTGGGCAGCAACCTCCTGATGGTGCGCGCCTCGCGCCCCATGCGTGGCGGGCTGACCAACTTCACCCCGCGCGCGCTCGGTGAAAGCGACCTGGAGGGCCTGGCCGAGGGGCTGGAGGGCGTGAAGGCCGTCTCGGCGGCATCGCAGCAGACCGTGCGCGTGGTCTATGGCGCCGACAACATGGCCGTGCAGGTCACGGGCGCCGACACCGATTATTTCGTCGCGCGCGAATGGGATGTCGCGCTGGGGCGCGCCTTCACGGATTCGGAGGTGCGGGGCGGCGCCAATCTCTGCCTGCTGGGCGAGACCGTGCGCAGCGAACTTTTCGGCGCAGGCGACCCGACGGGCGTGGCGGTCCGGGTCGGGCGAATGAGCTGCCGGGTGATCGGCGTGCTTGCCGCCAAGGGCACATCCGGCTTCGGCCAGGATCAGGACAACATCGTCGTCATGCCGCACAGCACGTTCCAGCGGCGCATTGCCGGCAATCGCGACATCGACATGATCTATGTCGCGGCGCAGGACGGCGTTTCGACGAGCGAGGTCATGACGAACATCGAGCAGATCCTGCGCGATACGCGCCGGATCGGACCCGGCCAGGAAGACAATTTCGACGTTCGCGACATGACGCAGATCGCAGACGCGATGACGAGCACGACGACGGTGATGACCGGCATGCTGGGCGCGCTGGCGGGCGTGAGCCTGCTGGTCGGCGGCATCGGCATCATGAACATCATGCTGGTTTCTGTAACAGAGCGCACGCGCGAGATCGGAATCCGGCTCGCCATCGGCGCGCATGAAAAGCACATTCTCGTACAGTTCCTCGTCGAGGCGACGGTGCTGTCGCTGCTGGGCGGGCTGATCGGCATCGCGCTCGGGCTGCTGCTGGCCGTGCTGGCCACGACGACATTGTCCATCCCCTTCGTGCCGAGCCTATCGGTGATCGCGCTGGCCGTCGGCTTCTCGGCCATGATCGGCATGGTGTTCGGGTTCTTCCCCGCCCTGCGCGGCGCGCGGCTCGACCCGATCGACGCGCTGCGGCACGAATAGCGCCCGCGTCACGCCTCGCGCGGCGTCGAAAAATGCCAGTCGATCAGGCCCGGCATCTGGGCGGCCAGGCGGTCCGGCAGGTCGTTCGGATCGCGGATGATGACGGGACCCTCGATCTCGGGATCGTCTTCCGTTGCAACATGGCGGCGGATTTCGTCGGCGAGCTCGTCGGCCGACCGGTCGAGGAAATAACGGCGGAAGAGCACGGTGCCGGTCGTTTTGGACAGCAGGTGGTAGCGATCCTCATGCCGCACGCCGGAAAGGTCGATGCCGGTTTCCTCGCGAACCTCGCGGTGCATGTTGAATTCGAGGTCGGTCTCGCCGTCGCGAAAATCGATTGGCTCGAAAGAGCCGGCAGCGAAATAGACCAGCCCGGCGTTGATAGTCGACCGCCCCATGCGGATCGCCACCAGCGCGTTGTCGGCGCTGACCAGCATGGCGTGGGTGTAGGCATGCCCCGCGCCGCTGATGGGGCGAAGGCTGCGCCAGTAGAGGAAGGTCGCGTAGCGCACGATGTGGCAACGCCCCAGCAGGTCGCCATTGTCCATCCGCAGGCTGGAAAGCAGCGCCACCTCGCCGTTGAAAAGCGCCGGGTTGTCCGCCACCGCGCGCTGCCAGTGCTGCGCGATCGCTTCCTCATTCGCCACGCCGAACGGGTGCGGCGCGGGATCGAGCCGTACGACAACGTTGCGCACAGGAAGAATGACTTCGGCTGGAAGGTCGAAGCTCATGCGATGTCGAGTTCCACGACGACGGGGCAGTGGTCGGAGGCCTTCGGCCGGTCCCATCCGGTACGGGGAAACCGCTCCATGTCCTGGCCCGGCGGGAACGGCGTGCGGAACGGCTGGCCCGCGCGCACGATCTCCGGCATCGCCCCAGCGTTGCGCCGCGCCAGGCCGCGCGAAAGCAGGACGTAATCGAGCTGGCACAGATGCCGCTCGGCAGGTCCGCGCGTGTGGTAGAGCGTCCAGCGATCGATCTCCGGCCGACGCTCGACGACGTTCTCGCAAAAATCGCCGGCGGTCAGCACGTCGAGACTGGAGCGCGCCTCGCGCACCGGCTCGAAGCTGAAGCCCGCATGTGCATCGCCGGTGATGATGACGCGCTCGCGATAGTCGTTGAGGTCGCCGCAGATTGCCCAGCGCTTGTCCGCGGCATGATCGGCGCCGAACCTTTGCTCGATGATCCGGCGCACCGCCGCAGCTTCGGCGAAGCGGACCGGCATCGTGGCTTCGCGACCATCGAGCCCGTTGCGGGGGCTGCCCATCGATTTGAAGTGCACCGTGTAGATCGTAATCGGTTTGCCGCCGACGCGCAGGTCAAGCTCCAGGCAATCGCGCCTGAAGATGCGCTCGTGCGGCTCTTCGCCGAGTTGCGCCAGCCCTGGCGTGAACAGGTCAAGATCGGCATAGGTCAGATGCGCGTGGCTGCGCATGGACACGAACTCGATCGGCTGGCCGTGCACGGTCTGGTCGCGCACCATGACGGCAACGTCGATGCCGCGTCCGTCATTGCCCTGCGTCGTGTATTTCTCGCGGTAGCCGTGGCCGATCATCTTGAACAGATAGCCATATTCGAAAGCGCGCAACGCCTCGATGTTGTCGACCTCCTGCAGGCACAATATGTCGGCGCGGGCTGCGGCGATCGCCAATGCCGAGAGCTGGCGCGCATCGTCGGTATGGGAAACCGCGCGGGCGCGCTCGAGCTGGCGATACTCGGCTTCGTCCTTGATCTCGTAGAGCGACAGGACCCGATCCTGGTGCAACTCGTTGCGGAAACCGGAGAAATCGAACCTGTTCATCAGGTTCTCGACATTGAAGGTGGCAAGGCGCAGCGACATGATCGGCACTTGACCCAAGCGGGCCTGCGAATGCAAGCGCCCGCCGGCAACGAAATCCCGACAAAAGCGTTAATTTGCATTCATCGCCCGTTCATCCGCCCGCAGCGATAGTGTGCGCCATGAAGGGTCGGGCTGGGCTACACCAAGGAGCATAACCATGAAACACAAAGTCGCTGCCTTTGCTTTTGCTGCGGCGGTATGTCTTGGGCTGGGTTCGGGCGCCATGGCCTCGCCAGCAGCCGCCCTCAATACGGCACCGGCAATTGGGGATAGCGCGCAGAAGCCGACAATCCAGCTCGTGCAAGGTGAAAACGAGCGGTGGATGCAAAACAGGCGTAACTGGCGCGACAATGATCGCCGCGGCGGTGATTGGCGTGATCGCCGCGACTGGCGAGAACGCCGCCACCGTGACTGGCGCGACGACGACCGCTGGCGCTACCGCCGTCACTATCGCCCGCGCCCGACCATCGAGTTCCATGTTGCGCCGGCGCCGCGTTACCGGCCACGGCCCGGCTATCGCCTGTCGGCGGCCCATTATCGCTGGTGTGAGGCGCGCTGGCGGTCGTATAGGGCATATGACAACAGCTACCAGCCCTATAACGGCCCGCGCCGCGAGTGCGTGTCGCCCTACTACTAAGGCTTTTGCAGACGGAAATGCCCGGAGCGACCATTCGCTTCGGGCATTTTTTTATTCAGGCTGGCACGAACTCAACACCCACGTCGGTGAGCGAGCGCCAGCGGACAACGGCCGCCCGGCTGCGAACGTCGCCCGACATGGCCAGGTCGAACCGGGTCGGGACGGCCGAAGCTTCCCCGAATGTGAGCCTGGCCCCGCCCTCGGAGATGTTGCGAACCACACATTCGAAAGCGCCGTAACCGCCGTTGAACGTGAGTGTAGCTCCCTTGAAAGCGCGCCGGCGCATTTCTCCGCGACGCTCTTCGAACACCTTGCCATCGATGCCGATCGACTTGGTCGTGATGGGTTCCATTACGAAACTCCGCTGCTTCGATCCTCTCTGCCCAGCGAAAGCCGTGCCAGACGCGTTGTGCCGAAACAGAACGGCCGGAAGCGGGTCTCCGGCGTTTGCGGTGAAAGCGTTGGGATTGCGCTGACTAATAAGCGCGGATCGCGCCCACAACGTCGACAACGACATCCAACCCCTCGAAGGTCTTGGGCAGGTTTTCGGCCTCATTCAGGCGGGAGACGCAGACATTGATGGCCAGATCGTCCTTGGCACCGTTGAGCCCGATACCGACGCTCAGCACTTTGCCCTTGCCGGCGAAGTGGCGTTCAAATGCCTTCTGTATCTCGATGGCTTGTTCCATCGAGTGTTTCGTGGCCACCATTCGATGCCTCAGACCAAGGTCACTCCCAGTTGAGCGGTCACGGATGATATAGGGTTTGCCCCCGTAATTCCAACATTGCCTGCGCCGCCGGAGGCCGAGCCCGCAAAGAGCAGCGCGACCGGCCTGCCCTCGTCGTCGACGATCAGCGACCCGCTATCACCGGGCCTGCCGAAAGGCTGTGGGGGCGCTGCTGTCTCGATGACGATCTGGTTGTCGAAGCGGGCGACGCCGACGCCCACATCGACCAGGAAATTGTTGACGTTGACGGCACGCACCAGGCCACGGGTGTGGCGCGTGGTACGGCCGGTCTTGAGCACGGTCATGCCGGGTACGGCATCGACGGGCGATGCCGGCTGAAGCGTGACTGCGGGCTGCGGCTCGTCGGCGCTGTCGAAGAGCGTCGCCCTGTCTTCGGCCCGGTCGTGAGCGATGAGCGTGGCGAAGGCGGCGTCGACAGGGTTCGGGAAGCCGCCGAACTGGATCGGGACGAAGCGGGTCAATTCGGCAATGTCGTCCGACCCCGGCCTACCACCGTCGCGCGCGCCCGGCTGCATGATCCGGGTTGAGACCGGCGTGCTGTTGACGTCGGCGAGCACGTGGTTGTTCGACAGGATGCCGACGCTGCCGCTCTCGTTGTCGCGACAGAAGCAGCCGAACGTGCCGGCATATCTGACGATCGTCGGCGAGATACTGCAGCCGAGCCTGAGGGGATCATTGCGGACCATGGTCCACAGCGGCCTCTGGCGGCCGATATAGAGCACCTCCGCCTCGCCGCGCGCTGCCTCGACAGCCTGCTCGACCATCGAACAGTTCACCTTGCGGCGGTCCTGCACAAGGATCGCCAGTCTGGCGTCGTCCCTGCCCTCGTCAGCCGTTATGCCGAGCGCGATGTCCTCGACGGCGCGGTGCTTAGGCTTGCGCGGCCGGGCCGCCTTCGTTTCCAGAAGTGCCGGATCGAGAAAAAGGCCGGGCGACGGATATTCCATGCCGGCAACCACCGGCGCTTCGACGAACTCGAAAATCTGCGAGAAAATGCGGGCCTGGAGCTCAAGCGCGGAATCGACCTTCATTGCGTCCTCCAACGCGCCCGCCCGCGAATCGCAATCTAGCAAAAAATCGAGCCGCGGTGTGTGCCGCGGCTCGATGAGGTTTCGCAATGCTTTACCGCCCGCACCGGATACAATTCCCGGGGCAGGCGGAAACGACGGCGCCGCCTAGTTGCGGGCCTTGTCGACCAACTGGTTCTTGGCGATCCACGGCATCATCGCTCGCAGCTTCGCGCCGACTTCCTCGATCTGGTGCTCGTCATTGTTGCGGCGGATGCCCTTGAACCGCGACATGCCTGCCCGATACTCCTGCATCCATTCGGAGGTGAACTTTCCGGTCTGGATGTCCTTCAGGACGCGCTTCATCTCCTTCTTGGTATCCTCGGTGATGATGCGCGGGCCGGAAACGTATTCGCCCCATTCGGCGGTGTTGGAGATCGAGTAGTTCATGTTGGCGATACCGCCCTCGTAGATGAGGTCGACGATCAGCTTCACTTCGTGCAGGCACTCGAAATAGGCCATCTCGGGCGCGTAGCCGGCTTCCACCAGCGTCTCGAAGCCGGCGCGGATGAGCTCGACCAGGCCGCCGCACAGCACGACCTGCTCGCCGAACAGGTCAGTCTCACACTCCTCGCGGAAGTTGGTCTCGATGATGCCGGAGCGGCCGCCGCCGACGCCACAGGCGTAGGACAGCGCGAGGTCGAGCGCGTTGCCAGACGCGTCATGGTTGACGGCCACGAGGCAGGGCACGCCGCCGCCCTTCTGATATTCGCCGCGCACTGTATGACCAGGCCCCTTCGGTGCGATCATGACGACGTCGATCGTGTCCTTCGGCTCGATCAGGCCGAAATGCACGTTGAGGCCGTGCGCGAAGGCGATCGCCGCGCCATCGCGGATGTTGGGCGCGATTTCGTTCCTGTAGATGTCGGCCTGCAGTTCGTCCGGCGTCGCCATCATCATCAGGTCGGCCCACGCCGCGGCTTCGGCAACGGTCATGACCTTGAGGCCGTCCGCCTCCACCTTCTTTGCGGTGGCGGAGCCGGACTTGAGACCAATCGCTATTTCCTTGGCACCCGAGTCCTTCAGGTTGAGCGCATGGGCGCGGCCCTGCGAGCCATAGCCGATGATGGCAACCTTCTTGCCTTTGATCAGATTGAGATCGGCGTCGCGATCGTAATAAACCCGCATTGTCGTTTCCTTCCGTCGTTATGCGTTGGGTCTTCAGGTTTCAGTGCGTCCTTCGAGGCTCGCTCCGCTCACACCTCAGGATGAGGGAGGTGGGTTGATCGAATCCACCCTCGGCGGGCTCGATGCACGTCAAGAGAACAACCTTCGAGCCCACGAGCTTGTGGAGCAACGCACGACCTCCCTCATCCTGAGGTGCGAGCGGAGCGAGCCTCGAAGGACGCACCATAAAGAGCGAAGAACTGCCGCGTGGCCCGCGCGGCATCCCGCGCGATCCCCGCCTCAGTCATTTCCAGCCGGTCGCCCAGCAGCAATCGGATCTGAATGTCGCGGCCGACGAGGCCGAAAAAGGTGCGAAACGCCTCCTCGGCGTCTTCGAAGTCGATCAGGCCCGCGGTTCGGGCGGCTTCGAGCAGCGGCTTCAGCCGCTCGCCGATGGCGAAACGCCCGTTGGCGAGCACGATGCCGCCAAGATTGCTCTTGGCCGAACTGGCATGAGCCACGGCGACCTGGTTGAGCGCGATCGAGGTGGGCGACGAGATCACGCCGAGCCAGTTCACGGCAAACCGCTCGAGGCTCTCGCGCAACGCAGCCGCATCCAGCTTCTGGCGATCATAATTGCCAGCACGGACCTGGGACGCCTGCCATTTGACGGTGGCGGTAAGCAGGCCGTCGCGGTCCCCGAACCATTTGTAGAGCGTTTCCTTGGAGCAGCTTGCACGCCGTGCAACGGCCGTCATGGTCAGCGCGTCGCGCCCTTCCACCAGCAGCGCCAGCACGGCATCGAGCACCTCGCCCTGGCGGGGCGTCAGCGTCTCCTCGTGCTCGATGGCGCTCGTTTCCTGCACCTGATCCGCCTCGTTGCGATGCTGTCGGCAGCGGGCTTCAATCCGCGTACCGTACGTTACGGTTCGGGTCTATCGCCCGAAATCCGGCGGATTGCAAGAGGCCCGAGACGGGGGTTAGGGAAAATTCCTGTCCATGGCGGCCCGCCCCTGCCCTGCCGGGATGGACAGCGCTGCGCGAACCGGTCAGTCGGCGTCCGCGACCTCGCCGCTCTTGCCTCGACGCCAGTAGGCGGCAATGAGATTGCTGCCGCGCGGCAGATCGCATTCCTTGCGCAGGTATGTGCGGATCTCGCGCGCGGCGGCGTGCTCGCAGCCTGCCCAGATGAAGATCGAGCGGCCGTCTTCGGGCAGTGCCAGACCCTTAACCGCATCGGCCAGCAGCCTCGTCGTTCCGGCGGGCCTGCCCTCCCGCGAAAGCCAGCGGAGGTCGAGATCGGCCTTCGTGGTCAGGTGCTGGCGTTCGGCGTCGTCGGCGATCTCGATCAGGGCGACCACCTTGCGGCCGGCCGGCATCTCCTCAAGCATGCGGCCGATGGCGGGCAAGGCCGTCTCGTCGCCGGCCAGAACGCACCAGTCCGCATCGCGCAGCTCGCCACCGCCCGGCCCGGTCATGCCGACGACATCGCCCGCGGCGGCGTCGGCAGCAAATGTCGCGCCCGGCATCTCGTCGCCCTCGTGCAGAACGAAATCGACATCGATCTCACCTGCCTCGACGTCGATGCGGCGAATGGTATAGACGCGGTTGATCGGTCTCGGACCCTCCGGCCACGCCTGCCGCCCGTCGGCCCCCATGACGGGCCAGACGGGGGTCACCCCCTTCTTCGGCGCGAGCAGCAGCCGCATGTGGATGCCGCCATAGCCGAAGCGCCGCAAATCGTCGCCGGCAAGCGTCAGCCGGCGCATGCGCGGCGTGACCTGGGCTGCGCGGACAACCCTCATCTCTCGGAAATAGGGCAAGGGCGCGCCGGCGCGGATGCCGCCCTGCCAGACCACGTCCGGCACGGGGCCATCCGCGAACTCGCCGACATGATCGGTGACGCCCCATTGCAGGAAGGCGAGCGAGGTCTCGTCCGAGGCCTGAACGCGGAACTGCATGGCCTGCGCGATCGCGGTGGCTTCGACGGTACCGATACCGAAATCGGCGCTCCAGCGCTCGTCGGAACCCGATACGGCGCCATGTTCGATGAAATGATCGCGCAGCCTCGCCATCACGTCGAGCGGCGATGAAATGGCTATGGTGGTTTCGGCACGAAGATTGTGTTGCGGGGTCACTGGCTTTCTCCGACCGGCTCGAGCGTTGCGGGAATTTCTGGTGTCGTGGGACGCGTGACGAACGCGATGGCGGGTATCGTCGCAAGCGCGATCACGCCGGCCCCGGCAAAGAAGACGCCGTAGCCGAGATGCTCGGCCACGAAACCGGCGGCGACCCCGCCAGCCATGCTGACAAGGGCATCCATCGACTGGAACAGCGTGAAGTCGACGCCGCCCTGACGCGGATCCGACCAGTGCATGAACTGCGCATAGAGAGCGACGAAGCCAAGCGCCATGATGCCCGAGGAACTGGCGACGGCGACGGCGAGCAGCACCGGCAACGGCAGGTCGATGAAAAGAAGATCGCGCGCTGCGAATGTGCCCAGCGCAAGCGCCTGCAGCACCAGCGCGATGACCAGCACGGCACGCGCGCCAAGCATGCGCACCAGCGCCCCGCCAAGAAGTGCGGCACCAAGCCCGACGACCATGCTGCCGGCCCCGTTGAGCAGCCCCAGGGTCGCGAGGTCGAGCCCGGCATCGACGAGGAACGGGCCAAGCATCATCAGCGCCGTCTTCTGCGCGACCACATAGAGCGCGGCGGCGAGCAGGCCCCGGCGTATCTCCGGCCGACGCAGGGCCGCGGCAAGCGACGGCACGTGCGCACGCTCCTCGCTCGCCCCGGCGGCCTGCGAGCGCAGCAGGAACGGCAATCCAAGGACCGCCAGAAGTGCTGCCATCGCCCACATCGCATCTGTCCAGCCGAGGCCGGCGACAAGCAGCAGGAACAGCCCGCCACCGATGGCGGACCCCAGATACGCGCCGCCGACCTGGGCCGCGTTTGCCCAGCCGTGCTGCGAGCGCGGCAGGCTTTCGACCGCGTAGCCGTCGCACGCGATGTCGACGGTGGCTGCGGCGAGGGCAACGATCGTGAGGCAGGCGAGAACGGGCGCCAGCGGGCTCGGCCCGAGCAGGCCAACCACGATCAGGCCCGCGATCGAGATGATGCCACCCACGGCGACGATGACGCCGGAGCGGTTGCGGCCCACCGGCGGCAAGCGATAGCGCTCCACCATCGGCGCCCACAGGAACTTCAAGGCCCACGGCAGCGCGATCAGCGACAGAAGTCCGACATTATCGAGCGACAGGCCCTGATCGCGCAGTACGGCCGGCAGCCCTGTCCACGTCACCCCACCGATGACGCTTTGCGCGACGTAGAGGCCGCCCACCGCGAACACGACCGCGGCGGGGTTGGCAGACACTGGCGTGCCGACGGCCATCGGTGTCAGAACCGGTAGCGCAGGCTGCCGAAGACCGAGCGGCCTTCATCCCAGTAGCAATTGCCGGCGGTGCAGATCTTCTTGCGCTCGTCGAACAGGTTCTTGGCATTGACCTGCAGCAGCAGGCCTTCGAGCTCAGGATTGCGGACGCCGAAATCGTAGGAGACCGACGCATCGACGAATACGCGGTCATCGTTCTTGAACGAGTTCTGATCGTCGCCGAAGCTCTCGCCGACATATCGCACGCCGGCGCCGAGCCCGAGGCCAGCCATCGCGCCTTCGCGGAACCGATACTGCCCCCACAGCGAGAAGATGTGGTTGGGCGTCGACGACAGTTCGTTGCCTACCGTGCCGGCCGCGCCCCGCTCGATCTTCATGCGCATGTAGGTGTAGGAGCCGATCAGACTGATGCCGTTGTCCAGCGTCGTGGCGGCCTCCAGTTCGAAACCGCGCGAATTCAGATCAAGCTGGCGCTGGCGCTGGTTGCCGGCATCGTCGAACGTGCCGTCATAGACGACGCCGTCGGTCTGATCGATGTTGAAGACCGATGCGTTGATGACAGCGTTGTAGTCGGGGATCTCGTATTTGACACCGACCTCGACCTGCTCGCCCCTGGTCGGTCGCGCGACCCGGCGCTCATTGGTGGCGCTGTCATAGACGAAGCCGATATTGGGCGAGAACGAGGTGGAGTAATTGGCGTAGGGGATGATGCCCCAATCCGTGCGGTAGGAAACGCCGACGCGGCCGGAAAACGCACTGTCCGTCTGCTCGGTCTCGTTGAACAGGTAGTCGACGCTCTGCGTGTCGACCCAGTCGTAGCGGCCGCTGGCGAACAGCGTGAAGTTGTTCCACTGCATCTGGTCATGCACATAAGCACCGATCTGGTGCATTCGCTGGCTGCCGGAGAACGACATCGGCATATTCTCGATGTCCTCGACCGAGACGTAGGACGTGGCGTTCTGTGCGTCGTAGTCGGTCCAGCTATAGTCCAGCCCGGCAACGGCGACATGGCTGACCGGGCCGGTGTCGAACTCGAACTGGGCCTGATTGTCCACGACAAAATTCTTCGCGTTCTCCTTGTAGTGCCCCCAGTAGCGGGCGAGATCGTCGGGGTCGGACGGATCGACCAGGTAGTGGCCGCTATATTGCAGATCGGCATCCACGGCGTTGAAGCGCAGGTTCTGGCGAACCGTCAGCGTGTCGTTGAAACGATGCTCGAACTCGTAGCCGATGCGCCCCTGCAAGCCGGTGAAATCGTTCCAGGCCGGATCGCCTTCGTAGAGGTTCGACACCTCGCCATAGGCCGGGTTGTAGAAGAACGCGGTTCCGCCGGTCACCGCCTGCGAGATTTCGCCCAGAACGGTCAGCTTGGTGCCCTCGTCCGGCTTCCAGGTGACCGCGGGCGCAAGATAGAGCTTGTCGTCGGCGTAGCCCGGAAGATCGGTGTTGGCCTTACGCGCAAGGCCGGTCAGGCGGTAGAGCAGCGTGCCGTCCTCGTTTGCGGGACCGGACAGGTCGAACGCTGCCTGATAGCGGTCGTTGCCACCCAGCAGCAGCTCGATCTCGCGGAAAGGCTCATCCTTGGGTCTCTTTGTAACCAGATTGACCAGCCCGCCGGGGCCGCTGATGCCGTAAAGCGACGACGCCGGCCCCTTGAGCACGGTCAGGCCTTCGATGCCGTAGGGCTCCGTCTTGAACCAAGCCGAGGGCCCGTTGTACTGGCGCAGCCCGTCGCGGAAGATGCCGTTGTAGTAGGATGGGAAGCCGCGCAGGGTGAAAGCGTCGTAGCGGCTGTCGAAACCGAAGCCGTTGGGATTTGCGCTGGCCGTGTAGGACAGCGTCTCGTTTAGCGTGCGCGGCTTCTGGTCCTCGATCTGGTCCTGCGTGATGACCGAAATGGCCTGCGGAATATCCGCAATCGGCGTGTCTACCTTGGTGCCGATCCTGTCCTGCTTGGCGACATAACCCTCCTGCACGAGGATGTCGTTGCTCTCGGACTGAATCTCGATGACGTCGAGAACGGTCGGGGCTTCCTGCGCGAGGCCGCTCGTCGGCGATGCGAGAGCGCCCGCGGCAAGCAGAGCAGCGTTGAAGGTACGGAACGAACGAGCAGACACGACGGCCCCCTTGCGGCGTTGGAGGATTCCTTTCGGGTGCCAAAGAGGCTCCCTGGGCGCGACTGCTATAAAAGATGACTCTATGAGTCAACTTAGCGAATGGCGGGTTATGTCGATTGCAGCGTGGATGACCGATGACCCAGCGGCAGGTCAGGAGCGGTTCCAATCCTTTTCCAGCAGACCGATCGCGCCGAAGGGATCAATGATGGTGCCGGCGACCATCGAGGCGAGGATTTGCGGGGCCGGCGGGACCTTTGCAACCGTTGCCACAAGCCGATCGCGCAGCAGCGGCAGCAGAACCGAATCCGACTGATAGAAGGGCGTGAAGGTCGCCGAGAGCATCTGAAAGACCCGCACATGCAGCCTGCGTGAGCCGGCATAGGCGCCAAGCGCGGTTTCAAGATCGGGTGACCGCTCAAGGGCGTAGGCAAGCGCGGCAGCGTCGAGCAGCGCCATGTTGGCGCCCTGCCCGAGTTGCGGGCTGGTCGAATGCGCGGCATCGCCGATCACGGCAAGCCGGCGGCCTGCCGGCATCTTCAGCGTATGGTGGCCGTAGCGCGCCAGCGTCAACTGCGCGAAGTCGTCGATCTGGTTGAGATAGGCCGAGGTTTCCGGCCAAAGCCCGGCGACGCGCTCCTTCCACGCATCGAGCCCGGCGGCAATTACCGCATCCGCGTCGTTCGGCTTGAGGCTCCAGAAGAACGCCGCCTGCCCCTTGCGGCCAGGCTCGGTGCTGCCGATCGGCAGCACACCGATCATGACGCTGGCGCGGCGATAGCGCTGCATCAGCGCGTTGGTGTCGAAGCCGTCGCCGACCCAGTCGAGTGTTGCCCAAAATGCGCCGTAGGTGAGCGGACGCCTTGTTGCAGGTCGAACCGAGAAGGCGGCGAGTGGTGAGCGCGCGCCGCTGGCATCGACGACCAGATCGAAGCGTCCGATGTCACGACCACCTGCACCCTTGAGCGCCGCATGAGCGGAGCCCGCATCCAGCGCCACGATCTCGCTGCCGGTCTCGATGGCGATGCCCTGCGCTTCGACGGCGCGATGCAGAACGCCGAACAGGGCCGCACGATGGACGGCAAGCCCGAACCGGCCCTTGCGCTGCGCGTCATAGCGTACGTCCAGCACCGTGCGGCCGCTTTTCGCATCGCTGCCGTGGAGGCGATCTATGCGGCTGCCGCGCGTCATGATTTCGGGCAGCAGGCCGAGTCGATCGAGCACGGTGAGGCCCGTCGGCTGCAGGATCAGGCCAGAACCGAGCGGCTTCGGCGTATCGAAGCGCTCGAAGACGGTGACGCGTATGGCCGGCGCGATGAAGGAACAGCGCCGCGGCAAGCCCGGCCGGTCCCGCACCGGCAATTGCAATATCGAGTGATTTCAAATGCTGCCCCGCCGGCCGTCAATCTTCCGCCGCGTCGAACTCCACCCGTGCCGCACGTACCTGCTGGTGATTGTTCTCGGCCCAGTGGAACAGGTGCTCGATCGCGTCGTACATCGAGCGACCGAGATCCGTCAGGCTGTATTCGACGCTGGGCGGCTTGGTTGGAAAGACTTCGCGGCTGACGTAGCCGTCGCGCTGGAGATCGCGCAAGGTCTGGGTGAGCATGCGCTGCGAAATGTCGGGCACGAGCCTGCGCAACTCGCCGAAGC
This sequence comes from Aquamicrobium sp., assembly GCA_019739225.1. GTDB lineage: Bacteria > Pseudomonadota > Alphaproteobacteria > Rhizobiales > Rhizobiaceae > Aerobium. The sequence continues at coordinate 1,671,489 of JAHHDT010000005.1, read as the reverse complement.
GGTACGGACGCTCCGCAAGAGCCATCAGAAGCAAGGCGCTCCATTTGCCGGAAATGTTCTGCACGACCGTGCGGATCGGGCAGTTGTCGAGCCCGCCATTGCCGACATTGACGCGGTAGATCTCGATCTTGCGGCGCGCCGAAACAACCGTCGTGTCCATGGGTGGTTCCTTCCAGGTTACCAGCAGAGCCGAAACTGCCTCCTTTACGGGACGCGGTCAATCTACAATCTAGTGCTGGTCTCAAAAAGAGAGCAACAACGCAACCAGCAGAGTTACCGCCATGTCCAACACGATCCTTGTCACCGGCGCGTCGGGCCATCTCGGCCGGGCCGTCATCACCCACCTCCTCGAAAGCCAGGGTTTAGCGCCTTCGCGCATCATCGCGGGTACGCGCGACCCGCAGAAACTGATGGACCTCGCCGCGAAAGGCGTGACTGCGCGCCATATCGATTTCGACGATGCCGCAAGCCTGGAAAACGGCTTTGCCGGCGTCGGGACGGTTCTCGTCATCTCCACCGACGCGCTGGATGGCGCAGGCACGCGGCTGCGCCAGCACCAGGCGGCGATCGCCGCAGCCGCAAAGGCCGGCGTCGGGCGCATCGCCTATACGTCGCTTCCCAAGGCAGAGAGTTCGCATGTCGGGTTCGCGCCGGATCATCATCAGTCCGAAGAAGCGGTGAAAGCCACCGGCCTTCCCCACCTGATCTTCCGCAATAGCTGGTATCAGGAAAACCTGCAGATGAGCCTGCCGCAAGCCGCGGCCAGCGGCCAGTGGTTCACCTCCGCAGGGAATGGGCGCACGGCTTTCGTCGCCCGCGACGACATCGCCGCGGCCATCGCAGCGGCACTCGCCAACCCGCCCGAAGGCAGCGTCACCTACACGCTGACAGGCGACAAGGCCTTCACCAACGCGGAGATTGCTGCGCTGGCATCGGATGTCATCGGCAAGCCGATCACGGTCGTCGACGTGAGCGACGAGCAGCTGGCCGGGGGCATAAAGGCTGCCGGCGTGCCGGAGCCGGTCATCCCGACGCTCGTCTCCTTCGACGTGGCTACACGGGAAGGTGATCTCGGGGCAATCACCACGGATGTCGAACGCCTGTCGGGCCGGAAGCCGCAAGCGCTGCGGGATTTTCTTGCTGCGAACAAGGCCGCACTGGCGAGCTAAAATGGCTGGGCGGCGCGGAATTCGCGCCGCTCTTCACTCAAAGCGTGACCTGAGTACCGATCTCGACAACGCGACCGGTGGGGATCTGGAAATAGGCGCTCGCGTCGCTGGCGTTGCGGGCCAGCACGATGAAGAGCTTGTCCTGCCACCGCGGCATCAGCGAGCGGCGCGAGATTTTCAACGACCGGCGCGACACGAAGAACGAGGTCGACATGATGTCGAACTTCCAGCCCAGCCTGCGGCAGACCGCGAGCGCTTTCGGCACGTTCGGCTGCTCCATGTAGCCGAACCGCAGCACCACCCTCATGAACAGGTCGTTGATCGGGGTGATCTGCGCGCGCGCTTCTTCGGCGACGTAGGGGTCCTCGGTCATTTCCACGGTCAGGATCGCATTCTGCTCATGCAGCACGTGGTAGTGCTTGAGGCTGTGCATCAGGGCGGTCGGGGCGCTTTCCGGGTCGCTTGTCAGGAATACCGCCGTGCCTGCGACGAGGTGCGGCGGCTTCGCAGCCAGGTTGTCGGTGAGCAGCGCGAGGGGAATTTCCGTCTTGCGGGTCTTGCGGAACAGCAGCCTGCTGCCCTTGCGCCAGGTCATCATCATGACCGCGAGCGCCGCCGCCACGGCGATGGACACCCAACCGCCGTCCGCGAACTTCTGTGCGTTGGCCCACAGGAAGGTGAGATCGAGCAGCAGGAAGGGCGCAACCACCAGTGCCGCCAGCAAGGCGGGCCGGCGCCAGGTGCGCCAGAAGACGAAGAACAACAGCAGCGCCGTCACCACCATCTCGCCGGCAACCGATATGCCGTAAGCGGAGGCGAGCGCTTCCGACGAGCCGAACTCTGCAACGAGGATGAATACGCCCACGAGAAGAAGGAGGTTGACCTGCGGCATGTAGATCTGGCCGGACTGGGTCTCCGACGTATGCTGCACCTGAAGGCGCGGCAGAAGCTGAAGCTGGATGGCCTGACGCGTCAGCGAATAGGCGCCGGTTATCACGGCCTGGCTGGCGATGACTGTCGCCATCGTCGCCAGGACCACCATCGGCAGCGTCGCCCATGACGGAACCATCTGGAACAGAGGCTGCCCTACGAGGCCGCCATGCGAGATTACATAGGCGCCCTGCCCGAAATAGTTGATCAGCAGGGCGGGAAAGACGAGCGCGAACCACGCCAGCATAATCGGCCGTCGCCCGAAATGGCCAAGATCGGCATAGATCGCCTCCGCGCCGGTAACAGCAAGGAATGCCGCGCCCATGACGGCCAGCGACACACCGCCGTGGTCGACCAAGAACAGAACGGCGTAGCTGGGGTCGAGCGCGCCCAGCACGGCAGGATATTCCGCAAGCTCAATCGCGCCTGAAACGGCAAGCGTGGCGAACCATGCGGCGGTTATGGGACCGAAAACGCTAGCAACCCCCGCCGTACCGAAACGCTGGACGGCGAACAGCGCCAACAGGATCGCCAGAGTGATGGCAACCACATAGTCGGAGAAGGCCGGCGTGACGACCTCGAGCCCCTCCACTGCCGAGAGCACGGAGATGGCGGGTGTAATGATTGCGTCGCCGAAAAAGAGCGCCGCGCCGACCATGCCGAGGACCAGGATCAGCGGCGCGTAACTGCCGGCATCGCGCCTGGCCAAAGCCATCAGGGACAGCGTGCCGCCTTCACGGTTATTGTCGGCACGCAGCACGAAAAGCACATACTTCACCGAGACGATGAGCGTCAGCGACCAGACGATGATCGAAAGGATGCCGAGCATCTCGGTTTCAGTCGGCGGACGGTCTCCGGCCACGGCTCGGGTTGCCTCGCGCAGCGCATAGATGGGGCTGGTGCCGATGTCGCCATAGACGACGCCGATCGCACCCAATGCGAGCGCGGTTGTCGTCTGTGACGTTTTACGCGGGGTTTCCTGGCCGCCATTGGCGGCCAAATGGTCTGCGGCGACAGAACCTTCTGCATTTTCATGCATGTCGTGCCCTCCTTCAAAGGACGGGCGCGGTTTCTACTCCTGTTGCAGTGCAACAACAAATGCTGCTTTAGGAGGGCTTGTACGCCTCGCCATGCAGTAGACGCACGACTACCACCCGCTTGCAGTCAGGAAACGGCGCACCGTCCCGGCCATGCCGTGCTCCAGCGCGTCGGCGGTCAGGCCATGGCCAATCGATACCTCCGCCAGATAGGGAATGCGCCGGGCCAGCGGCGGGAGATTGGCGACGGTGAGGTCGTGGCCCGCATTGACATCAAGCCCGGCAGCTCTGGCGAGCTCGGCCGTTTTGCCGAGTCTTTCCAGTTCCATGGCGGCTTTTTCTGCATCGTCATGGCAACCGCCATAAGGCCCGGTGTAGAGCTCGATCCGGTCTGCACCGGTCGCCCGCGCCGCTGCGATCTGTTCTTCGGAGGCGTCCGGGATCGCAGAAGAGCGAAATGCGCGCGCCGGTCTTCTTCAGACGAGTGACGATCGCCTTGAGCATGTCGCGGTTGGCGACGAAGTCCCAGCCATGGTCCGAGGTCGGCTGTTCCGGATCGTCCGGCACGAGCGTCACCTGCTCGGGCTCGGCGGCCTCGACCAGCGCCAGGAAATCGCCGGTCGGATAACCTTCGATGTTGAATTCGGCCGCAGGAAACTCGTCGTCGATCAGCGCCCGCAGCGCCGGCAGGTCCGAATTGCGCGTGTGGCGCTGGTCAGGCCGCGGATGCACGGTCAGCCCGTGTGCACCGGCGGCGAGCGCAATGCGGCCCAGCCCGGTCACGCTCGGCCATGGCAGGTCGCGCCGGTTTCTCAACAGGGCGATGGCGTTCAGGTTGACGGAAAGCTGTGCAGGCATTGCTTGGCGGTCTTCTGGTTAAACGGTCGCGTCATCCTATATCCATTTGATGGGGAACAGACATCGGGTTTCGTGTGTTCCAGACCAAACTGCACGCGGAACGAAAGGAGCGAACATGCGGCCATTGGAACGGGTTCCGGCTGTCCGGCGTCTGGAAACGGACAAAACGAACGTTTTCGCCATCGAAATCACCGGCGAATTCACGTCCGCCGACGCTGAAAATCTATGCGGCCTTCTGGAAGGTGCCTTTGCGATCCACCCGACACTCGACCTGCTGGTGCGCCTCGTGGAGCTTCAGGAAGTGGACACTGCCGATCTGTCGCCGGAGACGAGCAGTTTCATGAAGGAACACGTCGCCCAGCATGTCGGACGTTGTGCGATCATCGACGACGGCGGCTGGGCAGACCGCGTGACGCGGCTCTTCGACCCCGGCGACGGCATCGAAACGCGCCACTTCGCCACCGATGACGAGCCTGAGGCATGGCGGTGGCTCGGCGCGAACGAGATCGAAGAAAACATCTAGCGGCGCACTACCGCCGACGAACCGTCACATTGTTTACACTGCGGGCGTGCAGGTGAGCGCACCATGACCCATCTGCGCATTCTCGATTCGATCACCGACCGCGGCGACCCCCGCCGCCCCAACGAAGACGCAAGCGGAGGCGCGGCGAACTGCGCCTTCGTCATCGACGGGGCGACGGGCCTTGGCGAGAACATCATCGACGAGGCCGAATCGGATGCGGCGTGGCTGGCGAAGTTCGCAGCCGTAACCTTCGAGGAAGACGCGCTGGCCGGCTGCGCGGTTGCCAAGAGCGTCCGCAAGATCAACGAGCGCGTGTCGCGCATCATCGGCGACCTTGCTGGCTCCACGCCGGTCGATCCCTGGAACCTGCCCTGCGCCGGTTTCCAGATGATCCGGGTCGAGAAAAGCAGAATCGTGAGCCATGGCCTCGGCGATTGCCGGCTGTTTCTGCAGGACGCGGCCGGCGCCACGCACGCCCTGAGCGCTATCGAAGGCGGCGCGGCGGCGGAGAACGAGGAGGCAAAGCGCGCCGTGGCCCATGCCGGAGGCCTGACCAAATTCAGGTCGCTGTCGACTGAGCCCGAAATCCGCGCCGAACTGCGCCGCCGCCGGGCGCTCTATAACACCGATGGCGGGCCGGTCTGGACGCTGGGCGCCAGCCCGGAAGCCGCTTCCCACATCGTCTCGCAGCCCCTGCCTGCTACGCTCCCGGCTCGCGGCCTGCTCTGCACCGACGGCTTCGCCGCGCTGGTGGATCTGTACGGACGCTATGACGCCGCGTCGCTGATCCAGCGCGCACGTACGGATGGGCTCGTGCCGCTGCTGGCAGAATTGCGCGCGATCGAGCAACGGGAAGACCCGGACGGGCAGACCTATCCGCGCTTCAAGGTGTCGGACGACGCAACGGCCGTATTGTTCGAGATCGTGGAGGACCGCGCGGTCAGCGGACGACGGTAAGCCGCTCGGCCGCGCGCGTGATCGCGGTATAGAGCCAACGCTGGCGCGTGTCCTTGAAGGCGTAGCTTTCGTCGAAGAGCACGACCTCGTCCCACTGCGAGCCCTGCGCCTTGTGCACGGTCAGCGCGTAGCCGTAGTCGAAATCGTCGAAACGCTTCTTCTGCTGCCAGGGAATCTCGGCGTCAGGGTCCTCGAAGGCGGCTTTCAGCAACTTGATCTTGGAGATGCCGCGATCGGGATCGTCCTCCTCGGGCGATACCAGCAGGTTGATGCCGGGCTTCACCGTCTCGCGCGACGAGGTCATCACCTTCCACAGGGAGCCGTTCAGCAGGCCCTTGGCGGGATCGTTGCGCAGGCAGACAAGCTTGTCGCCGGCCTGCGGATAGGAGGCATCGAAACCCTTCAACTCGCGCAGGCGCTGGTTGTAGCGGCGGCGGGTACGGTTGGTGCCGACAAGAACCTGGTCCGCCGCCAGAACGAGGTCCTGGTTCACCTCGTCGCGGCCGATCACCTTTGCCGTGCCGTAGTCGCCCTTCATGAACTCACGGCCTTCGCGCACGTCCAGCGCCAGCCGGATGATCGGGTTGTCGCGCGCCTGCCGGTGGATTTCCGTCAGCAGGTGGTCCGGCTCGTGTTCGGTGAAGAAGCCACCACCGGAAATCGGCGGCAACTGCGCGGGGTCGCCCAGAACGAGGATCGGCGTGCCGAAGCTCATCAGGTCGCGGCCGAGCTGTTCGTCGACCATCGAGCACTCATCGACGACGACAAGGGCGGCCTTGGCGATGGGGCTCTGGCGGTTGAGCGAGAAGGTGGGGTTGATCGAGGTCTTGCCGGTGGTTTCGTCCTCGACCGCCTCCTCGCCGCGCGGGCGGTAGATCAGCGAATGGATGGTGCGGGCGTTGGTCGCGCCCTTGGCGCGCAGCACCTGCGCGGCCTTGCCGGTGAAGGCCGCGAATTGCACCTGGCCGTCGACATGCTCGGCGAAGTAGCGCGCCAGCGTCGTCTTGCCGGTGCCTGCATAGCCGAAGAGACGGAAGAGCGGCTTCTGCCCCTCCTTCAGCCAGCGGGCTACGGCGCGGAGCGCCTCGTCCTGTTGCGGTGAGAACTGCATCGCGCGTTAGTGCGGGATTCGCGGGACCGGGGCAATACCGACCAGCCCCTTGATGCAACCCGTGCTGACAGTATGGTCGGCGCTTTCATCGGGGAAGCGAGGTTTCCATTGCGCCTGATATGCCTGAACGGATGGGGCGGAAAGCTCCACGAACCGCTGCTCGACTTCCTCACGGAAGCCGATCCGGACGTGCTGTGCCTGCAGGAGATGGTTCACACGCCATCCGCCGACCGCGGCTGGCTCACCTATCGCGACGGCGGGACGGACCTGCCGCAGCGCGCGAACTTCTTCGCCGAGGTGAGTAGCGTCCTGCCCGGCCATGTCGCGACATTCTGCCCTGCTGCACGTGGCGACCTGTGGGACGGCGAGCAGCGCTACCCGTCTTTCTGGGGGCTTGCGACATTCGTGCGCGCGACCATCCCGATTATCGGGCAGCGGCAGGGTTTCGTGCATGGCGCTTTCTCGCCGCACGGCTATGGCGAGCATCCGCGCTCGCGCAGCGCCCATGCGGTTCGGCTTTACGATGCGGAAGCCGATCATCCGGTGACGATCGCCCATATGCACGGGTTGCGCGACCCCACTGGCAAGCACGACACGCCCGCGCGTGCTGCGCAGGCCGCGCGGCTGCTCAAACTGACACGATCCGTCGCGGAAGACGGAGACCCGGTTATCGTGTGCGGTGACTTCAACGTGCTTCCGGATAGCGAAACCTTCGCGGTGCTGGGCGGCTTGGGCCTTGCTGATCTCGTGACGGCGCGCGGCTTCAGCGATACGCGGACGTCGCACTACACCAAGGCCGGCCGCTATGCCGACTACATGCTCGTCAACGACGCGGTGAAGGTGCTGTCGTTCGATGTGGTGACCGAACCGGAGGTCTCGGATCACCGGCCGCTGCTGCTGGAGTTTGGGTGAGCGCTGACCGCGATCGTTTGCGCTGCCCCTCACCTGCCTGCCGGCATCCTCTCCCCGTAAACGGGGAGAGGAGAGCCTGCCGCTTGCTCACGGCCCACTCTTCAGCGCTGGCTATAAGCGAAAGCAGCGATGATGGCGGTCTTCTCCCCGTTTACGGGGAGAAGTGCCCGGCAGGGCGATGAGGGGCAGCGCGACGGCTAGAGACTATGCGCTTCCGGCGGAGAGCAACAGACAGGCCTGCTTTAGCTCGTAGCCAACGGATCGTTGGCCAGCATGATCGGACTGCCGTGGGGCGTGGCGTGGGCCGCGCGCTGCCAGGCATCCGCCAATTCCTCTACCTGAGCCGGAAGCGCGACACCCTTGCGGCCGAGCAGCGCCTCGAGTGCCGCCAGCCAGTGCTCGTAGTAGTCGTGGCCATCCGGGGCGGCATCGGCGCGGTTGACCGCGGCGCCAAGCGCCTCTGCCCATTCCGCCCATGTGAAGACGCCACGCTCGTGCAGGGCCACCACAAGCGCAAAGGCCTGCGCCTGCCATGGCGCATCGAAAGGCTTCGGATCGGGGGGTGAGGCGTCAGGCCGGCTCAAGATAGCTCTCCCAGGCGTCGACCGACACGGTCAGGGTCGGGTCGGCTGCGTCGCCCCAAAGCTCCGGCCCGGTGAAGACAACCGTGTAGAGCCGTTCCGGGTTCTCGCCATGGCCATGCGCGTTGGTGTCGGGCAGCACGAAGCCGCCATGCACCGCCTCCACCGTGCCTGTCTTGCCGCGCACATATCGAGGCAGGCGCGTGTGGCCGGTCGGATGCATATTGCGGGTGCGTACGCGCTGGCCGGCGGAGAAGCGGGGCGCGGCGGCGACCGGCCGGTCGCACGGCCCGCCCCGCGCCAGCATGGCAGGCACGTCGGCTGCCTTCAGCACCCTGCGCGGCGGGGTGCCTGCTTCAAGTGCAGCACCCGCAGCCAACTCGGCATCGGTCACGAAGCCGTGGCGCTTCAACAGCGTTTCCACCGCCCTCGTCCATATCTCGTAGTAGCTGGAGCCGTAATAGACTGCCGGATGCAGGGATTCGCGCGCATGGCGGCTCTCGTCGATGTTCCAGTGGCCCATCGCGCCAGCGCAAAGCGTGATGCCCAGCGCGCGCTTTTCCCAATCGGCGTGGAAGAACGGCTCGTCTGTCTCGGGCGCGACCGGTCCGAAACCCATCTGGCCGCCGAGATCGTGGGGGCCGTTCATGCTGCCTCCGGGGCGGTCGCCAGACCGGTTCCGATCATCGAATCGCGCGTCACGAGGCCGGCAAGTCGCTCCTCATTCCAGCCCTCCGAGCCAGCGGGGCGGATCGGGATGACCAGATAGCGGAGTTCGGCGGTGGAATCCCAGACGCGGACTTTGGTCTGCGGGTCGAGGACCAGCCCGAACTCGGCCAGTACCCCGTGCGGATCGATCACCGCGCGGCTGCGATAGGGCGGCGACTTGTACCAGACCGGCGGCAGGCCAAGCACCGACCACGGATAGCAGGAGCAGAGCGTGCAGACGACGAGGTTGTGGGTGTCCGGCGTGTTGAACACGGCCTGCATGTGCTCGCCCTGCCGGCCGGTGAAGCCGAGTTCGGCGATCGCCGCCGTCGCATCGCGTTTCAGCCAGTCGGCATAGGCCGGATCGGCCCAAGCCTTCGCCACCACCGCCGCGCCGTTTCGGGGGCCGACCTTTGTCTCGTAGGTCTCGACGATGGCGTCGATCGCGGCCGGATCGACGAGGCCCTTGCGGGTCAGGATCGTCTCAAGCGCCCTCACCCGGGCATCCATCGGGTCGAGATGATTGTCGTGGTGATGGTGATCGTGGTGGTCGTGTCCCTGGCCGCTCATTGCATTCCCGTCTTATCCGCCGGCATTGGGATTGCGGGCGTAGCCCGGCCCAACGGTGAGCGGCGCATCAGGCACCACCGCATCGCTGACCTGGCTGGTGAACTGCATGTCATCCTGCCACAGCAGGTGCTTTTCATTGCGATCGAAAACGCGGATCGACACGTTGTAGGGCTTTCCAGCCTCGACACCGCGCACGGAGGGTGAACGCATGGCAAACTTCGCCATCTCCGGCCCGCCGATGCGCTGGCGCAAGGTATGCACCGTGCCGCCAGCCGGGTCCTCGAATGCAGCCTCGACGATGGTGCCCGTCGGCAGCGGCTTCTGCACGATGGCGGTGAAGCCGTAGTACACGTCGGAAACACGGTAGTTGAAGATGAATCCGCCGCCGACGATGCGCAGATAGGGTTTGTCGGCAGGATCCTCCCGGGTCAGCCAGCCGAGCGCGAACAACGGCACCAGCAGCACCACGGCCACCAGCACCAGTCCTTTGAGCGAGACGAGCTTCTCAATCATGCCCGAGACCCTAGCAGCAGCTATTTGCCCCGTCGATTACCCAGCGTCAGGGCAATCGTTAGCGCAGCATCGGCCACAGGCTGACCGCCAGCGCCACGCCCATGGCGATGTTGAACCACTTCAAACGGACCGGATCGGCGAGGAAACCGCGCAGCGCCATGCCAAAGCCGGCCCAGGTCGAGACGCTCGGCAGGTTCACCAGCGCGAAGGCGAGCGCAACGACCAGCACCGACAGGAACGGCGCCGCCGGGTCCGAATAGACCGCCATCGCAGTGACGGCCATCACCCACGCCTTGGGATTGACCCACTGGAAAGCCGCAGCCTCCAGGAACGTCATCGGCCGCGCCGCCTTGCCGTCCTTTTCCGACAGTGAACGCGACATTGCGATACGCCAGGCGAGATAGAGGAGATAGGCACCGCCGGCGAGCTTCAGCGCCAGATGAAGCGACGGATAGGCCGTCAGCAACGCACCGAGCCCGAAGCCGACGCCCAGCAGCAGCGACAGAAAGCCGCCACCGATGCCGAGCATATGCGGGATCGTGCGCCGGAAGCCGAAATTGACGCCGGACGCCAGCAGCATGAAGTTGTTGGGGCCCGGCGTGATCGACGTCACGAAGGCGAAGACGACCAGCGCAAGCAAAAGGTCGGTGGACATGGGGCGTTTCCGAAGGACGTTTTAAGTCAATGTTACTGACCTAAAACAGCGACTCCAAGCGCATTGTTGTCGCGGTGACAATTCCGGATGCGCGGGGCCGACGATCGGGTCAGGCGCCTGCTTCCATGCCCTGCGGACCCCGGTTCATGGCAGCCACGCCGGTGCGGCAGACCTCCACGAGACCGAGCGGTGCCATGATGGCGATGAACTGCTCGATCTTCGACACACGACCGGTGATCTCGAAGATGAAATGGCCGGTGTTCGCGTCGATCACATTGGCACCAAACGCCTCCGCCAGCCGCAGCGCCTCCACGCGCGCATTGCCGGTGCCAGCCACCTTGACCAGCGCAAGTTCGCGCTCCAGCGGGCGCTCCTGCCCAAGCTCGCGCGCCATGACCGTCAGGTCGTTGACGCGGTGCACCGGCACGATGCGCTCGAGCTGGTGCTTGATCTGCTCCAGCACGTGCGGCGTGCCGCGGGTGACGATGGTGATGCGCGACAGGTGCTTCTCGTGCTCGGTTTCCGACACGGTCAGGCTGTCGATGTTGTAACCCCGGCCGGAAAAGAGGCCGATGACGCGGGCAAGCGTGCCGGGCTCGTTGTCGACGAGTACGGAAAGCGTGTGCTTTTCCGCGCTCTCGGTTTCCTTTGCGATGAAATAGGCGGAGCCGGTGGGCTGAAGCTGGGCGTTCATGAAGCGATCTCTGTTGAGGGGGTACGGCGGAGCCTAGACGAGTTCCCTGCCCTTGGCGTCGATGGCGTTGGCGACGGCTTCGTCGGTCGCCTCGTCGGGCAGGAGCATCTCGTTGTGGGCCTTGCCGGAAGGGATCATCGGGAAACAGTTGGCGAGTGCCGCCACGCGGCAGTCGAACAGGACCGGCTTCTTCACGTCGATCATCTCCTGGATCGCGGCGTCGAGGTCGCCCGGCTTCTCGCAGCGTATGCCGTGGCCGCCAAAGGCCTGCGCCATCAGCACGAAATCGGGCATCGCCTCGGTATAGGAGTGCGACAGCCGGTTGCCGTGGAGCAGTTGCTGCCACTGGCGCACCATGCCCATGTACTGGTTGTTGAGGATGAAGATCTTGATCGGCGCCTCGTACTGCACCGCCGTCGACATCTCCTGCATCGTCATCTGCACCGAGGCGTCGCCGGCGATGTCAATGACGAGCGCGTCGGGATGGGCGATCTGCACGCCAAGAGCTGCCGGGAGGCCATAACCCATGGTGCCGAGGCCGCCCGAGGTCATCCAGCGGTTCGGCTTTTCGAAACCGTAATGCTGAGCGGCCCACATCTGGTGCTGGCCGACCTCGGTGGTGATGTAGGTGTCACGGTCCTTCGTCAGTTCGTAGAGCCGCTGGATCGCGTATTGCGGCATGATAACGTCATCGCTGCTGCGGTAGGCGAGCGAGTCCCGCGAGCGCCAGCGCGCGATCTGCTCCCACCACGGGTGCAGAGCCGACTTCTCGGGCTTCACGGTGGCGCGCCACAGCCGCACCATATCCTCCAGCACACGCCCGACATCGCCGAGGATCGGGATGTCGACATGCACGTTCTTGTTCAGCGACGACGGGTCGACGTCGACATGGATTTTCTTCGAGTTGGGCGAGAAGGCATCCAGCCTGCCGGTGATGCGGTCGTCGAAACGTGCGCCGAGGCAGATCATCACGTCGCAGTCATGCATGACCATGTTGGCTTCGTAGGTGCCGTGCATGCCGAGCATGCCGAGCCAGTTCTTGCCGGAAGCCGGATAGGCGCCGAGCCCCATCAGCGTGGACGTGATCGGGAAGCCGGTGAGGTCGACGAGTTCGCGCAGGAGATGGCTGGCCTCGGGGCCCGAGTTCACCACGCCACCACCGGAATAGATCACCGGCCGCTTGGCGCTCGCCATCAGCGCCACGGCCTGCTTGATCGCCTCGATGTCGCCCTGCACCTTGGGACTGTAGGATGTACGCGGGGCCTGCTGCGGCGGGGTGTAGGTGCCCTTGGCGAACTGGACGTCCTTGGGAATGTCGACCACCACGGGACCGGGCCGGCCGGTCGTGGCGACATGGAACGCTTCGTGGATGATGCGCGACAGGTCATTGACGTCCTTAACCAGCCAGTTGTGCTTGGTGCAGGGCCGCGTGATGCCGACGGTATCGCATTCCTGGAACGCGTCGGAGCCGATCAGCGTCGTCGGCACCTGGCCGGTAATGCAGACCAGCGGGATCGAATCCATCAACGCGTCCTGCAGCGGCGTCACCGCATTGGTCGCGCCGGGGCCGGAGGTGACGAGGAAGACGCCCGCCTTTCCGGTGGAGCGCGCGTAGCCTTCGGCAGCATGGCCAGCGCCCTGCTCGTGGCGCACGAGAACGTGCTGGATCTCTTCCTGCTGGAAAAGCTCGTCATAGATCGGAAGAACCGCCCCGCCAGGGTAGCCGAAGATATGCTCGACGCCGTTGTCCCTCAGCGCCTGCACCACCATCTCCGCGCCGCTCATCTCGCGCCTGCCGGCATCACTTCCTGCGTTGCTCATCGGTCTCTTCCTGTCTTAGCGTATCGCGCCAAAGGTCGTTTATCGGTCTTGCGGGCAATAAAAAAGGCCCCCTGAGGAGCCTGTGTTTCGCGCATGGGGTGCTTTCGCCCGGCGGTTACACCGCCTTGCCCACGCGCCTTCCTACGAGAATGATCGTCGAGATGTTCATGGTCGCGGACAGTAATTGCGCCACGACAAGCCTGTCAATGGCAAAAGCGCCGGCGCGTCATCGGCAAATACCGAACAGTCGGGAAAATTGGACCGATTGCGTTTACCCGCGCTCAACCATGCAGCCACACCCCGCCTTAACCGTCCCGCTGCTAGGCTTGGAGGATTGTAAGCGGGGAAGTGTGTGATCAATGTTCGTTGAACGCGCGGAGATCGGCGAGGCAACGAGCCAGGAACGGCGCGACGGTTCCCAATCGGATTCGCGCGTGCTGGGGCGTGTCGTTCAGTGCGACGGTGCCCGAGCGATGCTGGCCGCCTACGCTTCCGACGGCAGCGAAGCCATGCAAGGCCTCTGGACGGTCGGCCGCATGATCTCGATCAACCTCGGCAACATCCGCACAGTCGGCCTCGTCTATCGCATCGAGACACCGGCCGGCACGTGGAGCGAGAACGAGCCGAACCCGATCAACGTTCATGTCGAACTCGTGGGCGAAGTGCGCGACACCGAAGACGGCAAGCCGGTCTTCGACCGCGGCATCACCACCTATCCGCATATCGGCGCGATCTCGCACCGCATCCGCGCGCGCGACCTCGCGGCAGTATATGACCTGGCTGGCCGCCGTTCGCTGACCATCGGCCAGCTCTCGCAGGACGCGGCGATCGACGCCCGTATCGCCATCGACGACACGTTGAACCGGCATTTCGCCGTCGTCGGCACCACCGGCGTCGGCAAGTCGACCGCAGTCTCGCTGCTGTTGCGCAAGGCGATCGAGTCGCGTCCCGACCTGCGCGTACTGATCCTCGATCCCCACAACGAATTCTCCTCCGCCTTTCCAGACCGCTCGATCCGCATCGACACGACGACGCTGGACCTGCCCTTCTGGCTGTTCCGGCTGGAAGAACTGGTGGAGGTCCTGTTCCGCGGCCGGGACCCTGTGCCGGAAGAAGTCGATCTTCTGCGCGACATGGTGCCGCTGGCAAAGCAGCTCTACCGCAACTCGGGTCAAGCGGGGCTCATGCGCCGGGCAGCCGACGCCAACGCCATTACCGCCGATACACCTGTCCCCTACCGCATCGCCGATGTGCTGCGCATCATCGACGAGCGTATGGGAATGCTGGAGACGAAGAACGACCGCCCGAACTACCGCGCGCTGCGCACCCGCATCGACGCCGCGCTCAACGATCCGCGCTACCGGTTCATGTTCGGCTCGAGGCTGATCGACGACAACATTCACGAAACCATCGGCCGCATCTTCCGCGTGCCGCACGAAGGCCGGCCGATCACCTGTTTCGAGCTGGCCGGGATGCCGTCGGAAGTTGTCAATTCGGTTTGCTCCGTGCTGGCGCGGCTTGCCTTCGACCTTGCGCTCAACAGCCACGGGAGGCTCAAGCTTCTGGTGCTGTGCGAGGAAGCGCACCGCTATATGCCGGCCGACAGCCGCCTGGGCTTTGCGCCGACACGGCACGCGCTTTCGCGTATCGCGAAGGAAGGGCGCAAATACGGCTGCTATCTCGGCATCGTCACCCAGCGCCCGGGCGAACTGGACCCGACGGTGCTATCGCAATGCTCGACCGTATTCGCGATGCGGCTTGCCAACGAGACTGACCAGGAGATCGTGCGCTCGGCCATAGCCGACTCGTCGGCTTCCACGCTCGCTTTCCTCTCGTCGATGGGGCAGCGCGAGGCGATCGCCTTTGGCGAAGGCGTGGCAACGACGATGCGCATGAAGTTTGAGTATCTGCCGCCGTCGCTCCTGCCGGGAACCGGAGGAGACGACGTGGCGGAGGCGACCGGCGCAGACCGGGACGTCGACCTCGCTTCTCTCGTTCGCAACCTCCGCAGCGTGGGTCATCTGCTCTCGCAAGACACCAGGACGTCGATGCTGGGAGCGCCCGTCGACGCGCAGCGGCAGGCAGGCGAAGCGCCAGCGCAGGCCCAGCAGCCCGCTCCGCAGCAGGCTGAAAGGCCGCTCAGGCGTTTCGATGACGAGTCGTTCAGGCGGCTTTACGAATAGGCCTAAGCGCACACGCGGTTTCGACCGAGCCGTTTCGCTTCATACAGATGCTTGTCGGCGCGGCGGTAGAATTCCTCCGCGCTTTCGTGCCGGTCCCAGACCGCAAGCCCAACGCTCGTGGTCACCTTGAGCCGCACGTTGCCGGAGACGATCACCAGCCCGGCAATCGCCTTGCGGATCCGCTCGGCCAGCTTCATCAGCAGCGCTTCGTCCATGTTGGGGGCGACGACGGCGAACTCCTCGCCCCCCAGCCGGGCAACCACGTCGTGATAGCGGGTCATGTCCATCAGGCTGTTCGCCACAGCCTTCAGGACCTGATCGCCGACATCGTGGCCGTGCGTATCGTTGACCGCCTTGAAATGATCGAGGTCGAGGATGATCAGTCCGACCGGCTTGTCGATCCTGCGGAACTCCTCGATGTATTCGCGCAGCGCATCATCGAAGAAGCGTCGGTTCTGCATGCCTGTCAGGCCGTCCGTCAGGGCGGCGTGCTCAAGGGTCTCGGACCGCGCACTGAGTGAGGCGGTCATCGCGCGCAGCTTGCCCTCTTCCCTCACCTGCGTGCGGATGAGCGGATAGATGAAGAAGACACCGAAGAACAGCGCCGTTGCCTGCAGCACCCCGGTGGCAAAGAGCAGACGCGGAAACCAGTCGAGCGTTGAGGCCCACTCGGCCGGATCGGGCGTCACCGCACTCGAATGGACCGTGTTATAGGCGTGCAGGATCAGCACGCCGGCGGCGAGGATGACGACGATAAAGACAAAAAAAGCCGACTCGGCCTTGTGAAACCGCATCTGCTCCCCACCGGATAATGCAGGCTTGGTTATTGCACGCTGTTGCTTACGGGAAGTTAACTGAAACAACTAAAACGCGAACTTTTTTCGTCGCAGGTGCCGATGACATGACAGTCGCGCTATCGCATTCGGCGATCTATTGAGACATCGAAATCCGCTGCCAGTCTGGACCCAACTGGTTGCGGAACCAGGTCGACTGGCGCTTGGCATATTGGCGGGTTGCGACCTTGGCCCGATAAATCGCCTCGTCGAAGCCCGTTTCGCCACGGTCGGCAGCCAGAAGCTCGCGGACGCCGATCGCCTTCATCGCCGGCAAAACGTCGTCGAGGCCGAGCGCCGCTATCGCGCGCACTTCCTCAAGTGCGCCCTCCTCGATCATCGCGTCGAAGCGCTGGTCGATCCGGGCCTTCAGAATCGTCCTGTCCGGTTCAATCACCATAAGTTGCGCCGACGATTGCTCGACCAGCGGGGTGCCCGATTCCTTCTGCCATTGAGAAATCGGCTTGCCCGACGCTTCAAGCACCTCCATTGCGCGCACGATACGCTGACCGTCGGAGGGGCGGATCGCGCCGGCAGCCACCGGGTCACGTTCGACCAGCAGCTCGTGCAGAGCATTCGGCCCATGTTCGGCAAGAGCGTTTCGCCACCGCTGCCTTAGAATGGCCGGAACCTCCGGCATGGCTGAAAGGCCCTCCAGCAGTGCACGGAAATAGAGCCCGGTGCCACCGACGAAGATGGCCGGCCTATTCCCGAGTTCGCCTGAGCGGATCAGAGCCTCGACATCGCGCATCCAACGGCCGGTGGAATAGGCCTCGCGCGGATCGACATGGCCGTAGAGCCTGTGTGGGGCGGCGGCAAGCTGCGTTTCGTCGGGTCGCGCGGTCAGCACACGCAAGACGCCGTAGACCTGCATGGAATCCGCGTTGACGACGGTTCCGCCGGTTTCCTGGGCCAGCCGCAAGGCCAGCGCCGACTTGCCGCTGGCGGTCGGCCCGGCTATCAGGATCGCGTTCTTCAACGGCCCCGGCGGGCCAGTCCAATCGGAAATGCTCATGCCCCTCGTCGCAACGCTGATCGCCAATCCCGCGCGCCCGGTTCTGGATCGTCAACTGGCAGATAGGGCGTTCACCGCACTCGGCGCAAGCCGTATCGACTGGCTCGCGGACGGGATCGCGGCCGATCTGTTCCTGCCGGAGGGCACCTCGGCGGAGGCGGCAAGGCCCATCGTGGGCGACGTGATGGCCGGCGCGCCGGTCGACATCGTCGTCCAGGAAGCCGCGACGCGGCGCAAGAAGCTGCTGATCGCCGACATGGATTCAACCATGATCGAGCAGGAATGCATCGACGAGCTGGCCGACGAGGTCGGCCTGAAGGAGCGTGTCGCCGACATTACCGCGCGGTCGATGAACGGAGAGATCGCATTCGAACCGGCGCTGCGCGAACGCGTCGCTCTGCTTGCGGGGCTCGGGACCGAGGTTATCGAGCGCATCATCGAAAACCGCATCACGCTGGCCGCCGGCGGGCCGGCGCTCGTTGCCACCATGAACGCCAACGGCTCCTGGACGGCGTTGGTCTCGGGCGGCTTCCTGTCGTTTACCGGCCCGATCGCCGGCAAGCTCGGGTTTCGCGAGAACCGTGCGAACCGGCTTATCGAGGAGAATGGCCGTCTTGCGGGCACCGTGGCGGAGCCCATTCTCGGCCGCGCGGCCAAGGCCGAAGCGCTGGGGGAAATCGCGGCCCGACTCGGCATAACGGTCGACGATGCGCTTGCCGTGGGCGACGGCGCGAACGACCTCGATATGCTGGCGATGGCCGGTAGCGGTGTTGCGCTGCATGCTAAACCAACGGTTGCAGCGCAGGCGCGCGTCCGCATTGACCATGGGGACCTCACAGCGCTGCTCTACATGCAAGGGTATCGCCAGGAGGAGTTCGTCGCATGATGCGGCTCGAAACCGACCGGCTCATCATCCGCAACTGGGAGGATCGCGATCGAGAGCTATTCCATCGCATCAATTCCGACGACGATGTGATGCAATTCTTTCCATTCCGGCGCAGCCGCGCCGAGGCCGACACCTTCCTCGATCGCATTCGTGCCGAGAACGAGGCGCGCGGCTACGGCTTTTCGGCGCTGGAGCTGAAGGAAAGCGGCGCGTGCATCGGTTTCGCTGGACTTTACCCGGACAATGTCGCCCCGAGCCGTCTTGCCGGTACTGTCGAGATCGGCTGGCGGCTCGCCCCTGAATTCTGGGGCAAGGGTTACGTCACCGAGGCGGCCGAGGCGCTGCTCGCATTCGGTTTCGAAGAGCTGGGAGTCAAAGAGATCATCTCGTTCGCCGTCTGGAACAATGACCGCTCGACCGCTGTCATGCGCCGGATCGGCATGACGCGCGACCCGGAAGGCGATTTCGACCACCCACGCGTGCCGGATACCCACCCTCATCTCAAGCGGCATGTGCTCTACAGCCTGAAACGACAGGATTGGGCCTCACGACGCTGACGCTGCGTCGGATTGGACCAGCACGCCTGACAAACTGTCCTTGGCGCAATCGGGCGGGCCAGACTATAGAGGGATGAGCGCCCTCCCTGTCCCGGTCCGATGACGAGCCTGCGTCCCCTCATTCCCATCCTGACGGCCGCGGGCATTCTCCTCGGGGGAAACGGGCTTCAGGGCACGCTGATTGCGCTGCGCGGCGCGCAGGAAGGCTTCTCTCCGGCCGCGATCGGCTTCATGGGCACGGCCTACTTCGCCGGCTTCCTGATCGGCTGCCTCGTTATCGTGCGCATGCTGCGCGCCGTCGGGCACATCCGCGCTTTCTCCGCCCTTGCCGCCATCGCTGCGGCCGGCACGCTGCTGATGGCGATCGCCATCGACGTGACGATGTGGACGGCGGTGCGGTTCATATCCGGTTTCTGCTTCGCAGGCCTGTTCACCGTGATGGAGAGCTGGCTCAACTCCGGCGTCGCCAATGCCGACCGGGCGCGGGTGCTCGCCTTCTATCGCATCATCGACCTCGGCGCGGTGACCGGTTCGCAATTCCTGATACCCATCGTCGGGGTCGATGGGTTCCCGATATTCGCCGTCATGGCGATCATGATCACGCTTTCCCTCGTGCCGGTCTCGCTCGGCGACCGGTCTAGCCCCTCGCCGCCCGAAGACGTGAAGCTCGACCTGAAGCGCGCCTGGCAGATCTCGCCGGTGGCCGCGATCGGCTGCATCGCGGTTGGCGTCACCAACAGCGCCTTTCGCACGCTGTCACCGGTCTATGCGCAGGACATCGGTATGTCGGTCGCCGACGTCGCAACCTTCGTCAGCGTTTCAATCATCGGCGGCGTGCTGATCCAGTACCCGCTCGGCTACGCGTCGGATCGCCACGACCGGCGCATCGTGCTGCTGGTCACGACCGGCCTCGCCATGGCAGCGGCGCTGGCGCTCGGCCTGTTCGCCGGTGGTGATCGCCTGCTGAATTTCGCGCTGGTGTTCGTCTTCGGCTCGTTTGCCATGCCGCTTTTCTCGCTCTCGGCAGCACACGCCAACGATCGAGCGGCAAAGAACGAGTATGTCATGCTCAACGCCGCGCTGATGCTGTTCTATTCGTTCGGGGCGATCGGCGGTCCGTTCGCGGCGGCAACGGTCATGCAATGGTACGGCCCGCAGGCGCTGTTCCTGTTCAGCGCGCTGGTCTACGCGATCTTCATAACGCTCATACTCTACCGGATGCGGCGGCGCGCGCCCGCGCCCAGCACCGAACGCGGGCGATTCACGGCGTTGCTGCGCACCTCCACCATCTTCGCCAGACTGGCGCAGCGTGGCGGCAGCAAAGACACGAACGGCCGGGAAAGGTAGCCCTCCCCCTTTCGAAAGGGTTGACGGGAGCGCCCGCTGCTGGAATTGAGGCAGGATTGCACGAAAAAAGTAGCTATATGGACCTCATCACACGCCAGGACGAACTCGAAGCCGCCATCGACGCGCTCGGCCGTTCCGATTTCATCACCATCGACACCGAATTCATACGTGAGACCACCTTCTGGCCGGAGCTGTGCCTGATCCAGATGGCCGCGCCCGGTATTACCGCGCTGGTGGATCCGCTCGCGCCCGGCATCGACCTCGCGCCGTTCTTCCGGCTGATGGCTGATGAGTCGACGATCAAGGTTTTCCACGCCGCACGGCAGGACATCGAGATCATCTATCATCTCGGCGCGCTCATCCCGCATCCGGTGTTCGACACCCAGGTCGCCGCGATGGTGTGCGGCTTCGGCGACAGCGTTTCCTACGACCAGCTCGTGCAGAAGGTGACCGGAACGCGGCTCGACAAGTCGTCGCGGTTTACCGACTGGCGCCGCCGGCCGCTCTCCGACAAGCAGCTCGAATACGCGCTCGCCGACGTCACCTGGCTGATCGACGTCTATCATCATCTTCGAGACCAGCTCGAGCGCGAGGACCGCGCCCACTGGCTGAACGAGGAGATGGAGGTGTTGACGGCCCGCGAGACCTACGATCCGCATCCCGACGATGCTTGGAAGCGGCTGAAGATGCGGGTTCGCAAGCCGCAGGAGCTCGCGGTCGTGCAGGCCGTCGCTGCGTGGCGCGAGCGGGAAGCACGCGAACGCAACGTGCCGCGCGGGCGCGTGCTCAAGGACGACGCCATCTTCGAGATCGCCCAGCAGGGGCCGCGCGACACCACGGCGCTCGGCCGTCTGCGCACCACGCCCAAGGGCTGGGAGCGCTCGGCGACGGCAACCGCGCTTCTAGGCATCGTCAACGCGGCGCTGGACCTGCCGAAGGAGGAGCTGCCGAAACTGCCGAAATTCGTACAGCAGCCCGAGGGCACGGGTGCGGCCGCCGAACTGCTGAAAGTGCTCCTGAAGCTGGTGGCCGAACAGCAGGGCGTGGCGCCCAAGGTTCTCGCCTCCAGCGACGACATCGAGAAGATCGCCGCGGCTGGCGAGGAAGCGGACGTGCCGGCGATGCAGGGCTGGCGCCGCGAGGTCTTCGGCGAACGCGCGCTCAGCCTGGTGCGCGGCGAGATTGCGCTGAAATTCCACAAACGCAAGATCGCGATTTTCGAGACGCCTGACCAGACGGCGGCCTGAGCCAGCCGTCCGCGGTTCGCCCCCACTCCGGTTGACTTTGCAGACCACCTCTCCCCCGATCGACGGGGGAGAGGGATGTCGCCGGCTAAGACCAGCGATTGGCCCGATCAATCGTGCTGCTTGCCGGAGCCGCCGACGGCGACGATGGTGTAGGGCATGCCCTCCACGGCGATCGTGCGCTCTTCCGCGAACCTATCCGTATCGACCAGCCGAATGACGCCTTTCAGCGGGTCGGTGACGGCAAGATAGTCGCCGGCGACCGCCAGCCGCGGACGCGGATCGCGCCAGTGGCCGTCCATCGAATAGGGCTCGGTCAACTGCAGGCTCTTCTCGATCTTGCCGGAAAGAACGTCGAGCAGATGCAGCTTGCCATCCTCGGTAAGGATGTAGGTGTTGCGCGTCTTGGCCGGGTCCACCGCGAAATCGACGCGCCGCATCGGCAGATCGACCTTGCGGAACGTGGTCTCGGCGCCCGGCTCAACCAACACCACGGCGCTCTGGCCATAATTCGTCAGGAAGAACTGCAGCGCCGTGCCGCCACGCAGCGTCGAGACGTTGCCTTCTCCAAGCTCCGCGGTCGACACGTGCCGCAACTCGGGAGCGGCCGAGCCCGCCGACATTGCAACCACGATACCGTCATGGCATCCGAAGGCCAGAACGCCGCCGGAACCCGCCTGGCCGTGAAGGCCCGGGCACGCGACGTCTTCGCCGACCTGATTGTCCGAGAAATCCTTTATGCGCAGCGCCACCGGCCGGCGCGAAGCGTCCTCGGGATCGGGAACCGAGTGGATCACGTAGTCGCCGAAGGACGCGGCCAGGCCGTGATGCGGCGCTCCGACATCGAGGGTGAGCGGGCTGAACTTTCCGTCGAGCACCTGCCCCTCGGGGAAGATGTCGGCACGCCCCTCGCCATCGTAGAACATCGCGATGCGGCCGCCATTTTCGAAGAAGTGCGCAGGCTTCTCACCTGAAAACCCCGTTTCGAGGCGTTCCGGATCGTCAATGTCGAGATCGACGTGCTCGCCATGATCCTCCACGGCGATTCCCGAGCGGAATATCGCGACTTTGCCGGCTTCGCCCTGGACAGCGAACACGGTGCGGCCCGACTTGCTGCGATAAAGGCTCGCATAGGAATCGAGGTCGAACCGGCCCGCCTCCTTTCCATCATCCAGCTCTATGGCTCGCACGATTGGATCGGTGTGGTCGCCCACGAAAAGCCGCCAATGCGAATCCTCATCGGCCTTCGCGTTTCCTGCGACCGAAGCGGCTGCGACGCCGGCGGCAAGAACCAGCCACGTCCAGCGTGAAATAGACTTCATTGCCTAACCTCCATATCTGTTGGCAGGCATCTGTTATAGTATAACATCTCGCATGAGAAGACCGATTGTGTGTCATGCACCGCTTGTCGGTGCGAGGATCGGGAGCGGCCCGCGAGGTGTCCGGCCGATTACCGCAAAGTTCGTCTTCGCCATTATCTTGCGGATAATTGCTATGCTTCCGGCAAAGCCTAATCTCGCGGCAGGCCTGGTGGTCATGTGACCGCCTGCCCTTACACAGAAGGAAACTGCCATGAATTACCAACGCCGCCCCACACAGGGGCCGGTGCACCGTTGTGCACGCACAATCGCGGGCCTTATCGCCAGCGCGATGCTGGCTGCAACGACCCCGGTCATCCCTGCCTTTGCAAACAATGCTGCCACACCGCAGGAGGAACAGGCCATGAAAGTTCGCGACCTCTACCCGCTCATCACCACGCCGGCGCTGTTCGAAGCGCGCGACTTTTACGTCACGCATTTCGGGTTCGACGTGCTGTTCGAGGCAAGCTGGTTCGTTTACCTGTCCGGCCCCGCCGACGGCGAGACGCGCGGCGCGACGCTGGCCTTCATGCATCCCGATCACCCGTCCAATCCGCCCGGCCCCGAATCCTTCAGCGGGCTCGGCATGATCCTGACCGTCGAGGTCAGTGATGCAGCGGCCATCTACGAGCGATTTTCAGCCAGCGGCGCGCCGATCGTGCATCCCCTCACGGACGAGGAATGGGGCCAGCGCCGCTTCATGACCCGCGACCCGGCCGGTGTGCTGGTCGACGTCGTGCAGCAGACGGAGCCTGCTCCACGCTTCTGGGAGCGGTATCCGGCGCCGGGTTTGTAGAACCAGACCGCCTGCTGCGTACAGCCCGGGCCGGCACCCTCTCCCGTCCGGTCCGGGCTCCTTTGCGAGTGCTGCAAAGAATACCACTTGCAATCAGCAATCGGATGTGAGAGAAGGCAAATACCGGTTGCAAATCGCAATCAGATTAGGGAGAAAGACAATGCGCAAGCTGATCGCCTGGAACGTCGCAACGCTCGATGGCTATTTCGAGGGAACGGAACCCTGGGAGCTCGACTTCCACGAAACCGTGTGGGGTCCCGAACTCGAGAAACTGTCCACCGATCAACTGGCAGACCTTGATTACATCCTTTTTGGCCGCAAGACCTACGAGGGCATGGCAGCGCACTGGACCGAGAACAGCGAAGGTGAGATTGGCACGGCAATGAACACGGTGCCGAAGCTCGTCGCCTCGCGCACGCTCAAGAGCGTCGATTGGAACAATTCGACGCTGATCGAAGGTGACGTCGGCGACGCGATCCGCCGACTGAAGGCCGAGGACGGCCGCAATATCTACGTGTTCGGCAGCGCCGACCTGCTTTCGACCCTGATCGCCGAAGGGCTCGTGGACGAGTACCGCATCTGCATCGCGCCGGTGCTTCGGGGCGCGGGCACGCTACTTTTCAAGCCGGCCGACAAAAAGACGTCGTTGAAGCTACTGGAGGCGAAAGCGCTTCAGAATGGCGGCGTCCTGATGCGCTACGCCATGGCGTGATCGCACTGCCAGCCACCTACGCTTTCGCTGCGAAGAGAGTTCAACACGCCGGTTACGCGGCACCTGGGAGGACAGAGACGATGGCCACGCTTGTTTTCGGAATGAACGTATCGCTCGACGGTTACGTCGACCACGACAAATTCGGGCCCGACCCCGTACTGTTTCGGCATTTCATCGAGCAGGCGCAGGAACAGACAGGCAGTATCTACGGACGGCGCCTCTACGAGGTGATGCGCTATTGGGACGAGGAGCATCCGGAATGGACGCCGGATCTGCGGGCCTTCGCGGAGGCTTGGCGCAACCAGCCGAAATGGGTCGTGTCGCGCTCTTTGCAGTCAGTCGGCCCGAACGCGACGCTGATCAGCGGAGATGTCGGCGCGGCGGTACACCGCTTGAAAGAAGAGTTCGACGGCGAAATCGAGGTCGGCGGGCCGGAGCTAGCGCAGAGCCTGACAGAGCTTGGCCTGATCGACGCCTACCGCCTCTACGTCCACCCCGTCGCCCTTGGCAGCGGCAAGCCGTACTTTGCCTCTCCCCCGCCAAAGCTGCGGCTGACGGCAAGCGAGCGCATCGGCGAGGAAGCGGTCAGGTTGACCTATGTTCCCGCCGATCGGCCGACTTGACGTTGCAGGATTGTCGGAACCGGCAAACGCAGTGCGTCTTTCAGTAAGGTCGCAAAAGAAGGAGTTGCTGACATGGCCAATCCACTCCCACAGGCAGCCGAGCTGGCCGCCATCAGGCAACCGCCGTTTCCCGGCGAGAGCGCGGCATACCGCAAGGCGCGCGAGGCGTTGCTGGCCGAGGAGATCGAATTTCGCCGCCACATGACGCGTCTCTGCGAGCAGCGGCAGTCCCTGCCGGCCGGCCCGGTCATCGACAAGGACTACCGGTTTCGCGATGCGGCAGGCAACGACCTCGACCTCGCGGACCTGTTCGGGAAGCACGACACGCTCGTCAGCTATTTCTGGATGTACGGACCGCAGCGCGAACGCCCCTGCCCCATGTGCACCAACTGGCTCGGCGCGGTCGACGGCAACGCGGCCGATATCGAGCAGCGGGTGTCTCTCAAGATCTTCGGCCGCAGCCCGGTCGAACGCCAGCAGGCGTTTGCGAAAGAGCGCGGCTGGCAACACCTCGATTTCGTGCAGACGGTCGGCGACGACTACGCCAACGATCTGGGCCTGATCAACGAGGACGGCACGGAGAACCCGGCGCTGGTGGTCTTTTCACGCAAGGGCGGCGAAGTGCGGCTGTTCTGGGCGGCCGAAATGCCGTCTGCGGCGGCGGACCCCGGGCAGGACCCGCGCCTCGCGCCGGACATCGCCTCGTTGTGGTCGATCCTCGATCTCACGCCCGGCGGACGCGGCACGGACTGGTATCCGAAGCTGTCCTACTGAGGCCAGCCGCCCGATCACTCGCCGACGGCGATGTCCATCGGCCTGCCGAGAACCTTGGAAAGCTGGGACATGCGCCCCTCGGGGCGTTCACCCAGCAGACCGGCATGCGAGGCAGGTACCACGAGGGTGAGGCTATCTCCCTCGCCCTTTCGCCATTTGAGCCGCGGCATCAAGCCGGGCATGGATGCCGAGAACAGATAGACCACCCGCAGGAGCGCGCCGAGGATGCGCGCCCGTTCGACGTGGCGCGCGCCCGCAAGCGCCTGCATCGTCGGCGAGACCGCATCCTCATAGATGCCTTCATGCCGGAACAGGCTGGTGAGGCCGATAAAGGCACGGCCCGGATGATCGACACCGATGAAGGATGCGTGCGCAATGATGTTGAGGGACTGGGTGCCACGGTATTCCGGGTGCGCGCGCCAGCCGATGTCGGCCAGCAGGCAGGCCGCCTGCCGGTAGCGTGCATCCTCCTCGCTTTCCTCCAGCCCGAACGCCTCGAACGCCTCACCAGTCCACGCCGCCAGCTCGCGCGCATGGGTGACCGAGCGGGCGCGCAACACCGCAAGCTCTTCCGCCGCCGAAAGCAGCGCGTCGCGGCGTCGATCCTCCTCCTCCAGCAGCGAATAGAGATAGCCCTCGCGCACGCCGAGCGCCGAGACGACGATGTCCTTCGGCTTCATCGCCGTGATGATTTCCTGCAGCACGGTGGCGCCATAAGGCAGCAGCGCCCGTCGAGACTTGGAAATACGCTCGATGCCCTTCATCTTGCCGATGTCGCCGCTGGCAACCTGCTTGAGAAAGCCTTCGGAACCTTCGACGTCGAACTCGTAGTGATGCATCACGTTGAGCGGATAGCCTGTGGCATTCATGTGGAGGCGGGCGAGGTTTCGCCACGTGCCGCCAACGCAATAGAAGGTGCGCCCCTCCCCGCCCGCAAGCAGACTGGCACGCTTGAGCTCACGCCTGGCAATGCGGGCCGCCGCGTCCGGCGCACCCTTGGCCATGTCCTGCAGCCGCAGGCCGCCGAGCGGCAGGGTGATGCCGTCGCCGATCGTCTCGCCCTTCACGTCGACAAGCTCGAGGCTGCCGCCGCCAAGGTCGCCGGCGATGCCATCCACCTTGTGGAAGCCGGAGATGACGCCGAGGGCGGAATAATGAGCCTCTTCACGGCCCGACAGCACGCGAATCTCCGCACCGAGGATTTCTTCGGCGCGATGGATGAAATCCATTCCGTTTTCCGCTTCGCGGGCAGCCGCCGTGGCGATCACGTGCAGATGCTCGGACCCCGCCTGCTCGGATAGCGCCCGGAAGCGCCTGAACTCGTCCACAGCGCGGCGAACGGCCTCGGGGTCGAGCTTGCCGGTCGTCACGATGCCGCGCCCCAGCCCAGCCAGCATCTTCTCGTTGAAGAGCACGGTCGGGGAACGCGCAACACCCTCGTAGACGACGAGACGGATCGAGTTCGATCCGATGTCGATGATCGACAGTGGCTGGCGATCTTGCAGCCGGCCCTGGGATGTATGAATCATGCAGTCTCGGCTGTGTTGGCCTTCTTGCGGCGCTTGTGTTGCGCAATGCGCTTCGGCGCATGGGATTTCAGGGCGTCACCTCGACCGGACAGGCTCGGATTCGTCATGAAATATTCCTGCGCGTTGAACGGTTCCTCTCCCTCCTCGGGCATCATCCGCCGCGAGGTACCGTCCGCCAATACTTCGAAACTTTGCTGGTTGTCCATGATGTTTCCGAGCATGATCTGGCCCAGCACCTGTTCATGCACAGTCGCGTTGGTGATCGGCACCAGCGTCTCGACCCGCCGATCGAGGTTGCGCGGCATCAGATCGGCCGAAGCAATATAGACGATCGCCTCGTCGGACGGCAGGCCGTGGCCATTGCCGAAACAGTAGATGCGGCTGTGCTCCAGGAAGCGTCCGATGATCGACTTGACGCGAATATTCTCCGACAGGCCGGGCACCTGCGGGCGCAGGCAGCAGATGCCGCGCACCACGAGGTCGATCTCCACGCCGGCGCGGCTGGCATCGTAGAGCGCGTCGATGATCGTCGGATCGACCAGCGAGTTCATCTTCATCCAGATCTGTGCAGGCTTGCCCGCAGCGACGAACTCCTTCTCCGCACGGATGTGCTCGAGGATGCGGTTTCGCAGCGTCAGCGGCGAGATGGCGAGATGCATCTCGTTGGCGGGCTCCGCGTAGCCGGTGATGAAGTTGAAAACCTGCGCAACGTCGCGCGCGATCACCGGATCGGACGTGAAATAGGACAGGTCGGTGTAGATGCGCGCGGTGATCGGGTGGTAGTTGCCCGTGCCCAGATGCACGTAGTTGCGCAGCTTGCCATCCTCGCGGCGCACCACGAGCGACATCTTCGAATGCGTCTTCAACTCGATGAAGCCGAAGACGACCTGCACGCCGGCGCGCTCGAGATCGCGCGCCCAGCGGATATTCGCTTCCTCGTCGAAACGCGCCTTGAGCTCGACCAGAGCCGTCACCGACTTGCCGCTTTCTGCCGCGTCGATCAGGGCACGCACGATGGGGCTGTCGTTGGAGGTGCGGTAGAGCGTCTGCTTGATGGCGACGACCTCCGGGTCCAGCGCGGCCTGACGCAGGAACTGCACCACCACGTCGAAGCTCTCATAGGGGTGGTGGACGACAATGTCCTTCTCGCGGATCGCGGCGAAGCAATCGCCGCCATGCTCGCGGATGCGCTCAGGGAAGCGCGGATTGTAGGGCGTGAACTTGAGATCGTCGCGCGGGAGAGCCACGATCTCGGAAATCTGGTTCACCGCCAGCGGCCCCTTCAGGACGCTGATGCGCGACGAACCGACGCCAAGCTCGCTGGCAACGAAATCGCGCAGGCCTTCCGGCATCTCGTCATCGAACTCGATGCGAATGACCTGGCCCCTGCGGCGGCGCTTCAGCGCGCTTTCGAACAGGCGCACGAGATCCTCGGCCTCCTCCTCGACCTCGATGTCGGAGTCGCGGATGATGCGGAACGTACCCGAACCCTTCACCTCGTAGCCGGGGAAGAGCTTGCCGATAAACATGCCGACGACGTCTTCCAGCGCGATGTAGCGCACCGTGCTCTTGCGGTCCGGCAGCCGGATGAAGCGGCGCAGGGCTACGGGCAGGCGCAGCAGCGCCGTCATCTCCTCGGCCTGTCTGCGATGGCGCAGGTTCAGCGCGATCGAGAAACCGAGATTGGGAATGAACGGAAACGGATGTGCCGGGTCGATCGACAGCGGTGTCAGCACCGGGAAGATCGCCTCCATGAAATGCTCGTCCAGCCACGCCTTCTCGTCCTTTACGAGCGCGGTGGCACGGACAATCTCGATCCCTTCCTTTCGCATCAGGCCGGTCAGCAGCGAATAGCTCTGCTGCTGGTCTTCCTGGAGGCGGCTTACCTCCAGCAGCAGCAGTTCGAGCTGCTGTTCGGGCGTGCGCCCATCCGGGCTCTTGATAGCAATACCCTCGCGGATCTGGCCGGCCAGACCAGCGACGCGCACCATGAAGAACTCGTCGAGATTGGTCGCCGAGATCGACAGGAAGCGCACCCGCTCCAGAAGCGGATGGCAGGGGTTCTGCGATTCGTCGAGCACGCGGCGATTGAACTGGAGCCAGGAGAATTCGCGGTTCACGAACCGGTCCGGATTGCCGTCGGGCGCGGCCGTCAGCGCCTGCATCTCGCCGGTAAATTCACTCGTTGCCGGTCTCAGTTCGTTCATGATCTCCTCAGTGCCCCAAAAGGTTTGCCAGGCGACATGCCGCCAATCTACCTCGTGACAGGCTTTTGCGACAGTTTCATATCATCGACTTGCAAAGACCGGGTTTATGCTGCAAACGCAGGCAATCCGCTTCGAGTTTGCAGCATCCGGGAGCTTCCGATGGCCGGCCACGCGATACCGCATTTCCAGAACGACGCAGGTCACGCCGCGATCGAGATCGGCGTGAAGGAATTCATGTGCGTAGGCGCCAACCCGCCCTTCGACCATCCGCATGTCTTCCTCGACATGGGCGATGACGCCGAAAAGGTCTGCCCGTATTGCTCGACGCTTTATCGCTACAATGCGAAGCTGAAGGCCACCGAGACCTCGCCCGCCGGCGCGCTCTACCATCCGCAGGCCGCCTGAGCCTGAAGTGGACCTCCGCGCCGGGCCGATCGCGATTGCCGGGGCTGGCATTGCGGGCCTGACGGCAGCGCTGGCGCTCGCACAGCGTGGTTTTCAGGTCAGGCTTTTCGAACGCTCCGACCGGCTGGAAGAAGTCGGCGCCGGGCTGCAGCTTTCACCAAACGCTACGCGCCTGCTCGACCGGCTGGGCGTTCTTTCGATCCTGAAACCGATTGCGGTGCGCGCCGAGGCGGTGGAAATCCGCAGTGCGCGAACGCTTGGCCGGCTCGCGTCCGTCCCGCTTGGCGAGAAGGCGGTGCGCCGCTGGGGCGCGCCCTATCTGACAGTCCACCGCGCCGACCTGCAGAGCGCGCTTCTTGCCGCGGTGAAACGGCAGCCCGAGATTGACCTGGCGACCGGCGCGACCGTGCGCGACGCCGCGTTCCATGACTGTGGGGTCACGCTCTCGGTCGACCGCGACGGACGGATCGAGGAGTTCGGCTGCAAACTCGCAGTTGGCGCCGACGGCGTATGGTCGACATTGCGCGAACTGGGCGGGCATGGGCGGCAAAGCCGCTATTCGGGATATGTTGCATGGCGCGCGATGCTCCCGTCCGCGCAGGCGGGGAGCGGAACGGATGCGGCACTGCCGCCGAACGACCGCGTCACCGCATGGCTGCACGCCGGCTTTCACCTGGTCGCTTATCCCGTTCGCGCGGGTGAGGCGATCAACCTGGTGGCCGTGACGCGCGCGCCGGAATTGACGCGCAGATGGTCCAACGCGGCTGACCTGTCGATGCTGGTAGCGGCAATGGGCGGCGCCTCCCCTGCCCTTCAACAACTGGTGCAGGCAGCAGACCACTGGACGACCTGGCCGATCCACGAAGTGCCGCCGGACGGCGCCTGGACGGCTAAGGAAGGCATCGCGCTGATCGGCGATGCCGCCCACGCCATGAGCCCCTACGCCGCACAGGGCGCCGCAATGGCGATCGAGGACGCGGTCGCGCTGGCTGCGGCACTTGCCCGCGAACCCACCAGTCTGGCGGCTGCGCTGTCGCTTTACGAGCAGGTGCGGCGCAAGCGGGTCAAGCGCGTCGCGGCGCGTGGCGCGTTCAACCGCTTCACATGGCATGCGTCCGGTCCGGTCGCCTTTGTACGCGACCGGGTGCTCGCGCTGCGCAAACCGGAAACGCTCGCCGCCGACTTCGACTGGCTTTACGGCTGCGATATCGGCAAGCCTTGAAACAAACCAGCCTTCTCAGACCGGATTGTAGGTTTCGACGGACCAGAGCAGGCTCAAAGGCAGCGGATTCCACCACCCGGTTCGTAGCCCCGCGGCGCAATGTCGAAGCCGTCCAGACATTGCATCCGACGAGCGCGTTGAACCAGCCGTTTGCTTCGTAGAAACGATCGTAGGGACCGTAGGAACGCCCCTCGATCGGAACGACGGCGCTTTCGGCATTCCGCGCGAAACTGGCAATGACATCATCCAAGAGCCGCTGGAATTGCGCAGGCGTGAGGTCGAGCGCAAGAACGCCAGCCTGCGCCGGGTCGACCTCGCCTGCCAGCGCCACATGCATGACGGCCCTGTCGAGCGTCAGAGCCCGGAATGCGGGGCCGGGCTTCAATTCGGCCCAGGTCGGGGTCTCCAGATAGAAGGAACGCCCACCCCAGCCGAACGCGATCCATCCCACCGCGGGATCGTCGATCGGCAAGCCGTCTTCACGCAGAAACGCAAAGCTGGCCAGCACATCCGGATCCGGCGGCAGCGCAATATCGGTATGAATTGGATTGGCAAATATCAGGATGCGCCTCAGCGGCCCCGCATCCTCTTCGCTCTGCTTGACTGCAAGGAACGGACGCGGCAGCACCGCGCCTAGAAGCGCTGCAACGCAGGCAAGCGCAGCCAAGACCGCCAGAGCAAGAGCTGCACGGCGCATCATTCCCGTCGCGCAGCTCAAGGAAATGCCGGGCGTCTCAGTGCAGGATCTGGCTGAGGAACAGCTTGGTGCGCTCGTGCTGCGGGTTGTCGAAAAACTCCTCGGGCGTGTTCTGCTCGACGATCTGGCCCTGATCCATGAAGATGACGCGGTTGGCCACCTGACGGGCAAAGCCCATCTCGTGGGTGACGCAGATCATGGTCATGCCTTCTTCGGCAAGGCCCACCATCGTCTCCAGCACTTCCTTGATCATCTCGGGATCGAGCGCGGAGGTCGGCTCATCGAACAGCATGATGCGGGGGTTCATGCACAGCGACCGCGCGATGGCGACGCGCTGCTGCTGACCGCCGGAGAGCTGGCCCGGATATTTGTTGGCCTGCTCGGGAATCTTCACCCGCTCGAGGAAGTGCATGGCGGTTTCCTCCGCCTGCTTCTTGGGGATCTTGCGGACCCATATCGGCGCCAGCGTACAGTTCTCCAAAATTGTCAGATGCGGAAACAGGTTGAAGTGCTGGAAGACCATGCCGACCTCGCGGCGGACCTCATCGATCTTCTTGAGATCGTTGGTCAGTTCGATGCCGTCGACGACGATGCGCCCCTGCTGGTGCTCCTCAAGACGGTTGATGCAGCGGATCATCGTCGACTTGCCGGAGCCCGAGGGGCCGCAAACGACGATCCGCTCGCCCCGCATGACCTTGAGGTTGATGTCCTTGAGAACGTGAAAATCGCCGTACCATTTGTGCATGCCCTCGATCTCGATGGCGACCTCAGTGTCCGAAATCTGCATCCGCGATCGGTCGATTGCTATCTGGTCGGCGGCGACTGCGTTTTCAGTGGCCATGTCATTCCCCTTTTTGGCGCTTTGGCCTGTTGTTATTGCGTGCGGCTTACCGTCGGTGACCGGTATCCAGCCGGCGTTCCATGTAGATGGAATATCGCGACATGCCGAAGCAGAATATCCAGAACACGAACCCGGCAAAGATCAGGCCCGACATCGGCGTCTGCGCCGATGCCCAGTTTGCGTCGGCAAAGTTCTGGCGCACGATGCCGAGCAGATCGAACATGCCGATGATGTAGACGAGGCTGGTGTCCTTGAAGAGGCCGATGAACGTGTTGACGATGCCCGGGATGACGAGTTTCAACGCCTGCGGCAACACGATCAGGCCCATCGACTGCCAGTAGCTGAGGCCGAGCGAGTCCGCGCCCTCGTACTGCCCCTTGGGGATGGCCTGCAGACCGCCGCGCACGACTTCAGCCATGTAGGCCGACGCAAAGAGCGCCACGCCGACAAGTGCGCGAAGGAACCGATCGAAGGTCATCCCGGCCGGCAGGAACAGCGGCAGCATGACGCTCGCCATGAACAGCACCGTCACCAGCGGCACGCCACGCACCGTCTCGATGAAGGCCACGCACAGCATCTTGACGACCGGCAGCCTGGACCGCCGACCGAGCGCGAGCAGAATGCCGAGCGGCAGCGAAACCGATATGCCGACAAAGGACAGCACCATGGTCACCAGCATGCCGCCCCACAGGCTGGTCGCCACATAATCGAGCCCGAACCACCCGCCAACCAGAAGGATGAAGGCGACAATCGGGAAGACGATGAAGAATGCGACCGCGTTGAGGAATTTGTGCGGCACGCGGGGAACCAGCAACGGAACCAGCAGCCCTATGAATATGATCGCCGTGAGATTGACGCGCCAGCGCTCCGAATAGGTGTAGCGGCCGTACATGAACTGCTCGAACTTGGCGTTGACGAATGCCCAGCAGGCACCCGACCAGCCGTCCGGCTGGATACCGCCCTGCGCAATCGTCGCACAGACCGTGCGGTCGGCACCGCTCCAGACAGCATCGATGAATGCCCAGCGCAGGATCGGCGGGATCGTGAAAGCGACGACCAGCAGGCCGATCACCGTCAGCACGGAATCGAGCGGCGTGGCGAACAGATTGACGCGAAGCCATCTGACAAAGCCCCGATCACCAGCCGGCGCCGGACGCGCGGGCTCCAGTTCGGTGCGAACGAAGGAGAGATCTTGCTGTTGCATCCGGCCTCTCCTAGCGCTCGACCAGCGCCATCTTGGCGTTGAACCAGTTCATGAATGCCGACGTCGACAGGCTGAGACCAAGATAGATCAGCATCCAGATCGCCACGACCTCGATGGCCTGGCCCGTCTGGTTCATGGTGGTCTGGCCGGTCTGGACCAAGTCGGGATAGCCGATGAACACGGCCAGCGAGGAATTCTTGGTCAGGTTCAGATACTGGCTGGTCAGGGGCGGGATGACGATCCGCATGGCTTGCGGAATGACGACGAGGCGCAGTGTCGGGCCGGGACGGATGCCCAGCGCATGCGCGGCCTCCGTCTGTCCCTTGCTGACACCGAGAATGCCCGCGCGGACGATCTCGGCGATGAATGAGGCAGTATAGAAAGACAGCGCCAGATAAAGCGACAGGAATTCGGGTTTGACCGCAAAGCCGCCGACCAGATTGAACGCGCCTTGTTCGGGCATGTCGAAGGTCAGGGGAAAACCCATGGCGGCAAGCGCTATCAGCGGCAAACCCACGATCAGCGCGAGCGAGGTCCATAAAACCGGAAAGCGCTGACCGGTCGCCATCTGCCGCTGATGCGCCTTGCGCGCGACGAAGAACGACATCGCCAGGGCGATCACGAGCGCCACGGGGACGAGCCAAGCGCCCTCGCCCCAGACGGGCATCGGCATATAGAAACCGCGGTTGTTGAGATATGTGCCGAATGGAAGATCGACGCTTTCGCGCGCGCCCGGCAGAACTGCAAGCACGCCAAGATACCAGAAGAAGATGACCAGCAGTGGCGGGATGTTGCGAAACACCTCCACATAGACCGTGCAGATCTTTGCGATCAGCCAGTTACGAGAGAGGCGGCCCACACCGACGATGAAACCGATGATCGTCGCCGTTACAATGCCGATGACAGCTACGAGGATCGTGTTGACCAGGCCGACCATGATCGCGCGACCGAAGGTCGAGTTGGCCGAATACTCGATCAGTGTCTGGCTGATGTCAAAACCGCTGCGGCGGTTTAGAAAGCCGAAGCCTGACGAGATGTTGGCGCGTCGAAGATTCTCGGTCGTGTTGCCGATGATCCAATAGACGACAAGCACCAGCACAATGGCGACCAGAACCTGGAAGATGATGCCGCGAATCTGCGGATCGTAAAACCAGGATGCGCGCGCCGGCTCGCGGTCGTGAACGCTCGTCGGGGAAGCCATGCCCCCTCCTTCCCGATTCAGTGATGTCTAGCGCTCCGGAAGGCGCTGAACGCCTCCCGGAGCAAGATGACGATCAGCGGATCGGCGGAGCGTACTGGATGCCGCCCTTGGTCCAGAGCTGGTTCAGACCGCGCGCGATCTTGAGCGGGCTTTCCTGGCCGATGTTGCGCTCGAAGACCTCGCCATAGTTGCCCACGCCCGAGACGATCTTGACGACCCAGTCGTTCTCGAGGCCGAGCACCGTGCCGATGGAAGAATCGGCTTCCTGGCCAAGGATGCGACGGATTTCGGGGTTATCCGAGCCCTTCATTTCCTCGATGTTGGCCTGTGTGATGCCGAGTTCCTCGGCCTGGATCATCGCGAACAGCGTCCACTTGACGATGTCGAACCACTGGTCGTCACCATGGCGAACGGCCGGTCCGAGCGGCTCCTTGGAGATGATCTCGGGCAGAACGACATGCTCGTCCGGGTTGGCGAGCGTGAGGCGAAGCGCGTACAGGCCGGACTGATCCGTGGTGTAGGCGTCGCAACGGCCGGCCTCGTAGGCCGCGTTGGTCTCGTCGAAGCCCTGGAAGACAACAGGGTTGTAGTCCATGTTGTTGGCTGCGAAGTAGTCGGCCAGATTGAGCTCGGTCGTCGTGCCGGTCTGCACACAGATCGCCGCGCCCGAAAGCTGCAGCGCCGAGTTGATGCCCGGCAGCTTCGTCGAATTGATCATGAAGCCCTGGCCGTCATAGTAGTTGACGCCAGCAAAATTGAAGCCCAGCGATGTATCGCGGCTGAGAGTCCATGTCGTATTACGCGACAGCACGTCGATCTCGCCGGACTGAAGCGCCGTGAAGCGCTCGGTGGCGTTCGTCGGAACCGCCTCGACCTTGCTCGGGTCGCCGAAGATCGCCGACGCGATGGCACGGCACAGATCATAGTCGAAACCCGACCATTCACCCTGGTCGTTGGGAGCCGCGAAACCGGCAAGACCGGTATGCACACCGCAGCGCAGCGTGCCGCGTTCCTTCACATCGTCGAGCGTCGCGCCCCAGCCGGCGGACGCCGAGAACACCAGCGCGGCCGAACCGAGAATACCCGTTACTAGCTTTTTCATGCCCACATACCCTTTTCTGTTTCGGGGTCTTCGCCCCTGTTCGTTCAGTACGGAAGCAGCATTCCGTCCCGGCCCCTGACCGGAACTCGGCATCGTTGCAGACGCGCGCGCTCCACCTCCCACTCACGAAGGGCATCGAAGGCCATTATTCGGCGGCGGTCAAGTGCGAATGAAACGCATCGCCTAATTGGTGACCGCGCAGGCAGCGCTGCGCGTTTTGTGGGCTGCATCTGCCGCAATCGATGGCAAATCAAGCGCTTGCGCGCGTGTCCCATCGACCGCCATGACCGTGGCGGTTGCAGGTTTGCGGGGCAACCGATATGCGTTGCGCTTGCAGCGAAAGGCGAGGATTCATGAGCAAGGGCGACTACGCGAACAAGGGCATTCACACCAGACTTGCCCATATCGGCAACGATCCACGCGAGTTCTTCGGTTTCGTGAACCCGCCAGTCGTCCATGCATCGACCGTGCTCTTTCCCGACGCCGCGACCATGGCGGCGCGCAACCAGAAATATACCTATGGCACGCGCGGGACACCGACGACCGATGCGCTGTGCTCCGCTATCGATACGCTCGAAGGTTCCGCAGGAACGATTCTGGTACCGTCTGGCCTTGCGGCTGTGACGATACCGCTGCTGGCCTTCCTGTCGGCGGGCGACCACGTGCTGATCGTCGATTCGGTCTATCACCCGACACGCAACTTCGCCGACACGATGCTGAAGCGGCTGGGGGTCGAAGTCGACTATTACGACCCGCTGGTGGGCGCCGGCATCAGCACACTGATGAAACCCAACACGAAGGTGGTCTTCACCGAATCGCCCGGCTCGAACACCTTCGAGATGCAGGACATCCCCGCGATTGCCCGGGAAGCCAAGGCGCGCGGCGCGGTGGTGATGATGGACAACACCTGGGCGACGCCGCTCTATTTCCGTCCGCTCGACCACGGCGTCGACATTTCCATCCATGCGGCGACGAAATACCCTGCAGGCCATTCGGACGTGCTGCTGGGCACGGTCTCGGCGAACGAGGCCTGCTGGAAGCGGCTGCAGGAGACGCATTTCACGATGGGCTGCTGCGCGGCGCCCGACGACGTCTACCAAGTCTTGCGCGGCCTGCGCACCATGGGTGTGCGGCTGGAGCGGCATGAGGAAAACGCGCTCGACGTCGCGCGCTGGCTGGAAGGCCAGCCTGGCGTTTCGCGCGTGCTGCATCCGGGGCTCGAGAGCTTTCCCGGCCATGACATCTGGAAACGCGACTTTTCGGGCGCCAGCGGCATCTTCTCCATCGTTCTGGCCGGCGGTGGCGAACGCGAGGCGCATGCCTTCCTCGACGCCCTGGAGATTTTCGGCCTCGGTTATTCGTGGGGCGGCTATGAAAGCCTTGCCGTACACGTGTTTCTGGGCGACCGGACCGTTGCCAAGGGCGATTATCAGGGGCCGGTCATCCGGCTGCAGATCGGCCTCGAAAACCCGGAAGACATCAAGGCGGACCTGGCGCGAGGGCTTGCGGCGGCGGCCGGCTGAAGCCGTTCGCGCCGCGACATGAAGGCCGGTGGCAAAATAAAGGCTTGCCTCGCCGCCGGCGAAAACTTATGGGAACCAGCGGTCTTGACCGGCCACGGAGCGTAGCGCAGCCTGGTAGCGCATCTGGTTTGGGACCAGAGGGTCGCAGGTTCGAATCCTGCCGCTCCGACCACCGGCAGGCCGGCACAGGCAAGGAACGAGGCTCACATGTCAGCGCGCATCTACAGCCCGGCGAAGACCGCCATGCAGTCCGGCAAGGCGAAGACCGGCTACTGGGTTCTCGAATTCGATCCCGAGCAGCCGCGCAAGATCGACCCGCTGATGGGCTACACCTCCTCCGGCGACATGAAGAGCCAGATCCGCCTCACCTTCCCCACGCTGGAAGAGGCCATCGCCTACGCCAAGAAGAACGGGCTTGCCTATCGGGTCCAGGAGCCCAAGGAAACGCGCCGGCGGCAGATTTCCTACGCGGAGAATTTCCGCTATGACCGCAAGACGCCCTGGACGCACTGACGCGCCCTCATCGCGCGACCGCCTCAGGCGCAGCGACGGTCCCGTAGCTCAGTTGGATAGAGCACCGGCCTTCTAAGCCGATGGTCGCAGGTTCGAATCCTGCCGGGATCGCCATACTTGCTTTTCTATCAATGATTTCAGGTGGCT
Organism: Aquamicrobium sp.; assembly: GCA_019739225.1. Classification (GTDB taxonomy): domain Bacteria; phylum Pseudomonadota; class Alphaproteobacteria; order Rhizobiales; family Rhizobiaceae; genus Aerobium. The sequence goes on along the minus strand of JAHHDT010000005.1, from coordinate 1,633,531 downwards.
ATCGCCATGGCTACAAATCCATAATGGGTTGGCGGCCGATCTCTTGGCCCGGTAGATGAGTTGCAGGGCAAATGCTCCTGTTGCACTGAGGGCCAAGCAGAGGATATGCTGCAACCGCTGGCGGGGCGGACCAATACATTGTCTTGCCGCCAATCAATGCGGTGAATGCGAGGTCGCGATAGGCCCATGACCGAAACGACAGCGAAGCCTGCCCAGACACCAGCCGAATACTGGCAAGCCCGGTCGCGAAGCATTTATTTTTATGCCGTCACCGAACTCGTTCGAAACCTTGGCGAGACTGCTCGTAGCGTCATCGACATCGGGTCTGCATCCTGCCCATATGTTGACTGGTTCGACTGGATACCAGAGCGGACATCGCTAGATCTGCGGAAGCCCTACGTCTCGCCTACGGTGACGGGCATCAAGGCTGATTTCCTCGCCTGGGCGCCTGACAGGCGGTATGACATTGCCACCTGCCTCCAGGTGCTTGAGCACATCCCCGACGCGCATTCCTTCGCGCAGAAAATCCTGAACATCAGCAAGATCGCGATTGTCTCCGTTCCCTATAAATGGAAGCCGGGGCGAAATTCCTCTCACGTTCACGATCCCGTCGATGAGGAGAAGATGTTGGCCTGGTTCGATCGGAAGCCAAATTTCTCGCTGCAAATTACCGAGATCGTTTCCGGGTCGCCAAGGCTCATTCATGTGTATGAGAATGGATCGGATATTAGGTGGCGCTCCATTTCCCAACGCCGAAAATTGATGGCTTCATAGGTTGGCGGAAGCGACTGTGAAAGCAGCCTTGCCTCCACACCTAGGTAACGACATCACCCGGCGCTTGACCGAGCAGGACTCGAAGTTGACAGTCTTGCCACCGGCAGACCAAACCGCCGGCTGCACTCAAACCCGTACCTGCTTCGGCGTCACGCCATAGGCCTTGCGGAAGGCGGTGGTGAAGCTGGAGATGTTGTTGTAGCCGGCGAGGTGAGCGGCGTGCGAGACGGGGATGCCGTCGCGAGCCAGTGCCGCGCGGGCCATGTCCAGGCGCTGCTTGCGGATGAAATCCGAGATCGTGACGCCAAAGTGTTCCTTGAAATGGCGCTGGACGGTGGAGACGCTCGAACCGGCCTCCCTGGCGATCACGTCGATGGTCAGCTCCTTGTCCAATTTGGCGGAAATGAAGTCCTTGATCCGCAGGTAGCGCCGCAGGCTCATCAGCGGCTGCGCGCGCGGGCGCCCTCCCTTTCCGCCACCATTCGCAGGCAGGACTGCCACATGATGTCGAGGGCCTGCGCTCGCAGGTAAAGCGAGCCCAATTCACCCTCGAGCATCGGCGGCGGATTGATGATCTTCTGCGCGAGCTGGAGAATGTTCTCGCCCGGCTCGAAGGAGAAGTGCGCCAGATGCCGGGAGAAGAATTCCTGCAAGACGAAACCTGTTCGACGAGACCTATTACGAGCGGTCGAGCTACGCGCGCAGCGACAATCGCGGCGGCATCGACCCGTTCTATGCGCCCGGCCGCACCTTCACCTTCCATACCGCGATCACATTCTGATCCAGGGCGAAAGACAAAGCATCAACGCGGGCCCGCCCTTGGCCGGCTCGCGTCTTCGTGGCCGCGTGTGGAGACGCTACAGGTCGAACCTGCCTTGCCCCGTGTCCATCGCTTCCACCACCTGCGCGGCAAGCGCCCGCGTGATCCGTGATTTCTGCTCCAGCGCGGCATGATCGAGCCGTGCCACGACATCGATAGCCGTCGACAGGGATCGTTCGATCCGCCGGACGAGAAACTGCACGACATGGGGCTCGACCTCGACCTGCCGGTCGGCGAAGAGCTTGGTGACCACGCCGGCCAGAAGCGCGTCGTCGGGTTCGTGGATTTCGACGGTGGACGCCGCCTTGAGCCGGGATTCCAGATCGGGAAGCTTTACGCCCCATGCCAAGGGGAAACGCCGCGCCGTGAGCAACAGCGCCGTTCCAGCCTGCCGCACCGCATTGATTAGGTGGAAAAGGCCGGCCTCGTCGATCGGTGCGGAATCCACATCGTCGATCAATACGGGCCTGGTGCCGGCAGCATCGACCGCCTCCAGGGCAAGCCTGCCGGGCGCGAACTCGACTGCGCCGCTCAACTCACGCCAGATGGCCGACAGATGCGACTTGCCAGATCCCGCCGGCCCCGCAAGCACGACAACGGGCGATGGCCAGTCTGGCCAGCGATCCACCAGCGCCGTCGCAGCGATATTCGACGGGCCGACGACGAGGTCGTCGCGGCTCTGCGCGGGGTTGTGCGCGAGGTCCAGCGGCAACTGCCTCGGCCGTGTCGGCATCTGCTGCATCGCCCTATTTCGACGCGGCGCGGTCTTGGCCCGCCGTATTCCCGCGATAGAGCGGCGAGGCGAGGTAGCGCGAAAGACCGAAACGCACCAAAACACCCACGGCGGCGGCGGCCGGAACGGCGACCAGCAGCCCAACGAAGCCGAACAGGGCGCCGAAGGCGAACAGCGCAAACATCAGCCAGACCGGGTGGAGGCCGACGCTCTTGCCGACGAGGTTGGGCTGCAGGATGTTGCCTTCGACGAACTGGCCGGCGAAGAAGATGACCGCCACGGCAACGACCCAGTGCCATTCCGGCCAGAACTGGACGAGCGCGACGCCGATCGACAGAACGAGGCCGAGCAGCGAGCCGACATAGGGGATGAAGCTGACGAGCCCTGCGAACAGGCCGATCAGCAGGCCGAAGTTCAGGCCGACAGCGGTGAGGCCGATGGCGTAGAAGACGCCAAGGATGATGCAGACGGTGCCCTGCCCGCGCACGAAGCCTGCCACTGCACGGTCGATGTCGAGCGCGATCTGCCGCACGGTTCCCAAATGGTCCCGCGGAACCCAGCTATCGACCCGGGCGACCATCTTGTCCCAGTCCAGCAGCATGTAGAACGCCACCACGGGGGTGATGACGAAGAGGCCGGCGATGTCGATCAGCGTCTTGCCGGAGCTAAGGATCGACGAGAACAGTCCCGAGATGAAGCCCCCAGCCTGGGTGAGCAGCGAGTTGAGCCCATCGCGGAGCGACGCGGGGTCGACGCCGAGACGCTGGCTCAGCCATTCCGCGTCGACGCCGGTCACCAGTGCCTGCAGCCGGGACATGTAGTCCGGCAGGCGACCGATGAAGTCAGCCAACTGCGAGGCCAGAACCGGGATGATGAGCATAAGCCCGATGACCAGCGCGATCAGGAACATGATGAGGATGAGGACCGTGGCAGCCATGCGCGACAGGCCCCTGCGCTCCAGCCAGTCGGCCACGGGATCCAGGAAATAGGCCAGGATCATGCCGGCGAAGAACGGCAGCAGGATCGCAGAAAACAGGTAGAGAAAGCCGATGAGGACGGCAGCGGCCACCAGCCAGAAGATCACCTGCCGGCGAAAGGCCGACGCGACGACGACTTCGACCGCCTTTTTCTGGAGTTCAGCTTCCTGCTTGTTCATAGCGGCCCATATGCCTCAGCCATTGCACGAGATAGGCCGCCGCCGAAGCCACGGTCAAGAGGGCGGAAGCAATGACCAGAAGCAACCTAGCCGGACCGAACATGGTGTCGAAAGCCAATTCGGCGAGAACGACGATCGCCAGAACGATCTGCGCCGCGGTGTTCGCCTTGGAAACGAACAACGGCTTCATCGCAACCGGGTTCCCCATCAGGTTCGAAAGCAGCACCGCGGCGACGATCAGCGCGTCGCGCGAGACCGCGGCAATCACCAGCCAGAGCGGCAGCTCGCCCATGTAGCCCAGCACGACGAAGACGCTGACGAGGAGCAGCTTGTCGGCCATCGGGTCGAGATAGGCGCCGAGTTCGGACCTCTGGTTGAAGTGCCTCGCTATGAAGCCGTCGATGCCGTCGGACAGGCCGGCGACGACGAAGCAGACCAGCGCCCATTCCTTGTTGTCCGTCACCAATGACCAAATGACCGCCGGGACGAGCAGGAAACGGAAGATCGTGATGAAATTGGGTATGGTCACGCCTGCAATTCTCTCCCGTGGCGCTGCGTCGGCGCCTGTTAGATGATCGCGGCCGCCGTTGCGATCAAGATGCCACGTTTCTCCGTCCACGTATCCACGGTTTAAGTCGTCCCTTGCCTGTCCACAGGCGTGCTTGTGCTTGCCCGCGCGGTCGCTTCGTGCGAAGAGCCCGCCTTGAATCAGGATCGGGGCGCGCAGCCATGAGCGAACGTAAGAACGGCCTCACCTATGCCGATGCGGGCGTCGACATCGACGCAGGCAACGCGCTTGTCGAAAAAATCAAGCCGATGGTGCGCTCCACGCGCAGGCCCGGCGCCGACGGCGAGATCGGCGGCTTCGGCGGCCTGTTCGACCTCAAGGCCGCCGGTTTCAGCGATCCCATCCTCATCGCTGCCAATGACGGCGTCGGCACCAAGCTGAAGGTCGCGATCGAGGCGGGCCGCCACGATACCGTTGGCATCGACCTCGTCGCAATGTGCGTCAACGACCTCGTCGTACAGGGCGCGGAGCCGCTGTTCTTCCTCGACTATTTCGCAACCGGCAAGCTCGACCCCGACCAAGGCGCTGCCATCGTCAGCGGGATTGCCGAAGGCTGCCGACAAGCCGGCTGCGCGCTGATAGGCGGGGAAACAGCCGAGATGCCGGGCATGTATAGCGAAGGCGACTACGACCTTGCGGGATTTGCGGTTGGTGCGGCCGAGCGCGGGCAGTTGCTGCCAACCGACGACATCGTCGAAGGCGACATCGTTTTGGGACTCGCCTCCTCGGGCGTTCATTCCAACGGCTACTCGCTGGTTCGCCGCATCGTGGCATCCTCGGGTATCGGGTGGGACGACAAGGCGCCGTTCGACGGTTACCGCTCGCTTGGCGAGGCGCTGCTGACGCCGACACGGATCTACGTCAAATCCGTCCTCGCGGCGATCCGCTCGACCCACGGCATCAAGGCGCTGGCGCATATCACCGGTGGCGGATTTCCGGAAAACATACCCCGCGTGCTGCCGAAGGATTTCGCAGCCGAGCTGGACCTCGACGCGATCGACGTACCGCCGGTATTTTCGTGGCTTGCCAAGACCGGCGGCGTGGCCCCGACGGAAATGATGCGCACCTTCAACTGCGGGATCGGCATGGTGATGGTGGTGGCTGCCGGCCAGGCCGCGCAGGTCGCCGCCGTTCTCGCTCAGCAGGGCGAGGAGGTGACGACCATCGGACGGATCATGCCGCGCCGCGAGGCCGGCGTCGTATATCGTGGAGAAATTGGCCTGTGAGTACCGCACGCAAACGCGTTGTCGTCCTGATTTCGGGGCGCGGCTCGAACATGAACGCACTGATCGAGGCGACGGGCGACCCTGCCTATCCGGCCGAGATTGTCGGCGTCATCGCCGACAAGGCTGATGCTAAAGGCCTGTCGGTCGCCGTGGCGCAGGACATCGAGGCGGTGGCCATCACCAAGGCGGACCACGCCGACAAGGCAGCGATGGACGAAGCGCTGGACGCCAAGCTGCGAGAGCTTCGTGCCGACATCGTCTGCCTTGCAGGCTACATGCGTCTGCTTTCACCGGCGTTTACGGAGAAATGGGCCGGACGCCTCATCAATATCCACCCCTCGCTGCTCCCGCTTTTCAAGGGTCTCGATACCCATGAACGCGCGCTCAAGGAAGGGATGCGAATCCACGGCTGTTCCGTCCACTTCGTGACGGCGGAAATGGATGGCGGCCCGATCATCGCGCAGGCCGCCGTGCCGATCCTGCCCAACGACGACGCGGATGCGCTTGCCGCGCGCGTGCTGGGCGTGGAGCACCAGCTCTATCCGCTGGCGCTGCGTCTCGTCGCCGAGGGCAAGGCGCGCATGGAGAACGGCCGCGCCATGCTCAGCGGCGTGAGCGCCGAGGGCAGCCTGCTTTCGCCTGGATCGGCCAGCGAAGCCGTCGACATCGAGAGCCTTGCCCGCATGACGCCGTGAAGACTGCTGCCATGCAGTGGCAGCAGCAATGCGGTAGGATGGCCGGAAACGGATTTGTCACAAGCGACCGGCCATGCCTGACACAGAGACGACGCCAGAGTTCGACAATGCCGATGTGGCCGCGACTTTCGACGGCTACCCCCATCCTTCGCAGGACAAACTCCTGGACCTGCGCCGCCTGATCTTCGACACCGCGGCGGAGACGGCAGGTGTCGGCCACATCGAAGAAACGCTGAAATGGGGGCAGCCAAGCTATCTGACCCCCCAAACGCGCAGCGGCAGCACGATCCGCATCGATGCGATCAGGGATGATCCGCAGCGTTTCGCCATATATTTTCATTGCCAGACCGATCTGGTGGCGACGTTCCGGCGCCTCTATCCCGACAGCTTCGCGTTCGAGGGCAATCGCGCCATGCATTTTTGCGCCTCGGACGCGTTGCCGGAAGACGAATTGAAGCACTGCATCGCGCTGGCGCTGACCTATCACAGCCGCAAGAAGGCATGACGGAGAGAAGCCTGCTCCTGCTGCGCCACGCGAAATCGAGCTGGGACGACCCTTCGCTCGACGATTTCGACCGGCCGCTGGCAAAGCGTGGACGAGAGGCGGCTCCCAGGATCGCCGAGGAGATGGCGCGGCGCGGCTGGAAGCCGGACCACGCGCTCATCTCGCCGGCGCTGAGGACGCGACAGACCTGGGAACTCGTCGCCGCGGCGCTTCCGCACGGCATTTCATGCGACTTCGTGCCGGCGATCTACGAGGCGCCGGCCTCGCGTATTCTGGAGGCCGTCAGGTCGGCCCCTGACGAAGCGGGCTGCCTGCTCGTCGTCGGGCACAATCCGGGTCTGGAGGAACTTGCCGCCCTTATCGCCTCCCGCGAAAGCCACGACGAGGAAATGGCGAGGCTGTCAGCCAAGTTTCCCACTGCCGCGCTGGCGCGCTTCAGCTTCGAGGGACCATGGCGGGCGCTCGGACCTGCCGCGGCTATGCTCGAAGGGTTCGTCACGCCGAAAGAGCTTGGCTGAAACCCGGCGACGTGAGCCCTGCCCCACCCCGATTCAGAGAGCCCTCACCCACACCTTGTTGTCGTGGAAAGCAGCACCACCATAAGGTGCAGGGGCGTCCGCGCCGGTGAGCACATTGATGCCCTCGCCGCGCTCGTGATCGGAGTTCGGCCAGATGCCCTCCGCCACCACCACGCCGCGCCGCACGCCGTCGAACAGCTTCGCGTGGAGCACCACCTCGCCGCGCGTGTTGCCGATCTCGACCCGTCCGCCATCCGAAACACCCAGCGCTTCCGCATCGTCCGGGTGAAGCATCAGTTCGGGCCGCCCTTCCCGCTTCCGCGATCCAGGCGTCTCGGTGAAGCTCGAATTGAGGAAGGTGCGCGCCGGCGATGTCGCGAGACGGAAGGGGTGCTCCTCGTCGGCAACCTCGATCAGCTCCACATGGTCCGGAAACTCGGGCAATTGATGGTGAGGGCCGAAGATGCCCATGGATTTCGGCGGGCGGTTCGGCGCGGCCTGGCCGGTCCAGTCGGGCCGGAAGCGGTACCTTCCGTCGGCATGGCCGAAGCCCTTGATATAGTGCGCGTCCTCGAAGGGCGGCTGCAGGTCCGCCCAGCGCTGCTCTCGGAAGGTCTCGAAGGTGCCGAGGCCCCTGGCAGCAAGCATGACGTCGATGTGCTCGCGCTCCGTCATGCCGAAGCCCGGCAGATTGGAGACGCCAAGTCGCTTCGCCAGTTCCTCGATCACGAAATGGTTGGTAAGCGGACCGTCCGGCGGCTCGATCAGCTTTGGGCCGAGTGTGACGTGCTGGTTGCCGCCGCCCTTGTAGATGTCGTCATGTTCCATGAACATCGTTGCCGGCAACACGACGTCGGCCAGCTTCGCGGTGTCCGTCATGAACTGTTCGTGGACGCAGGTGAAGAGATCGTCGCGAAGGAAGCCCTGCGTCACAAGCCGCTGCTCGGGCGCGACGTTTGCGGGATTGGTGTTCTGGATCAGCATCGCCGTGACTGGCGGCCCACCATAGAGCGCGTCCTCATGGCCCATCAGCACCGGCCCGATGCGCGAATGGTCAAGATGGCGGATGTTCGGGTCGCGCAGGCTGGTGCCTTCCAGCAACTGGGTGTCGAGCTTCAGCACGCCGGAATTGGAGTGGAACGCGCCGCCGCCCTCATATTGCCAGCAGCCGGTGACGGCGGCGACCGAGAGTGCCGCGTGCATATTGACCGAGCCGTTGCGCTGGCGCGCGAAGCCGTAGCCCAGCCGGAAGAACGTCTTCTTCGTCGTTCCGATCAGCCGTGCAAAGGCTTCGATTTCCTCCACCGAAAGCCCGGTGATGTCGGAAGCCCATTGCGGCGTGCGCGTCGCCAGATGCGCCTCGAGCCCCTTCGGATCGTCGGTGTACTTCTCGAGATAGGCCCAGTCCGCCATGCCCTCGCGGAACAGCACGTGCATGACCGCACAGGCAAGCGCGCCATCCGTGCCGGGCTTGAGGATCAGGCCCATGTCGGCCTGCTTCATGGTGGCGTTGTCGTAGATGTCGATGACGACGATCTTGGCGCCGCGCTCCTTGCGGGCCTTGATCGCATGGGTCATCACATTGACCTGGGTCACGACGGCGTTGGTGCCCCAGATCACCACGCAATCCGACTTCGCCATCTCGCGCGGATCGGAGCCGGCGAGCTTGCCGGTGCCCATCATCCACCCGGTCCAGGCAAGGTTGGTGCAGATCGAGCCGAAAAAGCCGGAATATTTCTTGGCGTGGCGCAGCCGCTCTATGCCGTCGCGCTGCACGAGGCCCATGGTGCCGGCATAAAAGTAAGGCCACACGGTCTCCGAGCCGTATTTCTCCTCTGCCGCAATGAATTTCTCCGCGACGAGGTCAAGCGCGGCCTCCCAGCTCGCTTCCTTCCAGGCGCCCTCGCCTTTCGCCCCGGCGCGGATCAGTGGCCTGGTGAGGCGGTCAGGATGGTGGATGCGTTCGGCATAACGCGCGACCTTGGCGCAGATGACGCCGGCGGTGTAGCTGTTGTCCTTGGCGCCGTGAACGCGCCCGATCGTACGCTCGTCGAGGAGTTCGACATCGAGCGCGCAGGTGGACGGGCAATCGTGCGGGCAGGCCGAATGGCCGGTGCGGATTTTGGCATGCTGGTTCATGGTGTGGAACCTATCGGTTTTCGCAGCGAGAGTGTAGAGACCGCCGCATGACTTTCGATTGCGCCATAACACCTGCGTCCGTCATCCTCGGGCTTGTCCCGAGGATCTGTTTCGACAGCCAGAACTTCCGTCAGGCGGCAGATCCTCGGGACAAGCCCGAGGATGACGGACGCAGACGCCGATGAACTACCGCCACGCCTATCACGCCGGAAATTTCGCCGACGTGGTGAAGCACCTGCTGCTGACGCGCATCATCGAATATCTCAAGCGCAAGCCGGGGGCATTCCGTGTGATCGATACGCATGCCGGTACCGGGCTCTATGACCTGTCTTCGGAAGAAGCGCAGAAAACCGGTGAATGGCGAAACGGCATCGGCCGGCTTCTCGACACCAAGCTGCCCGACGACGCGGCCGCGCTGGCCGCTCCCTATCTCGATGCCGTTCGCGCGTTCAATGCCGGGCATCCATTCCGCTACTATCCTGGCTCGCCTGTGCTGACGAAACAGCTATTGCGCGGCGCCGATAGGTTGACCGCGATCGAGCTGCATCCGGATGACTGTTTCGCACTGCGGACACGCTTTGCCGGCGACTGGCAGGTGCGGGTAATCGAACTCGACGGCTGGCTCGCCATGGGCTCGCAGGTGCCGCCGAAGGAAAAGCGCGGGCTTGTGATCGTCGATCCGCCATTCGAGAAGGAAGGCGAATTCAAGCGCATCGTGGATGGCCTGCAGAAGGCGTATCGCCGCTGGCCGGGCGGCACCTACGCGCTGTGGTATCCCATCAAGGACCACAATGCGGTGACGGCCATGCGCGAAATGCTGAAACAGACCGGCATACCGAAGATCATGGACGTGGTCTTCGAACTGCGGCAGCCTTCGCCGGAACCACGTTTCGATGGTACGGGGATGATCGTCGTCAACCCGCCCTATGTCCTTGAGGACGAACTGAAGGTGCTGCTGCCGGCGCTGCGCGAGGTGCTTGCAGAAGACCGGTCAGCACTGGCGGGAACCGTCTGGCTCACTCCCGCTTGACCAGCGGCAACGCTTTGACCAGACTGCCGCGGCGTCGGGAATCGCGCGCGCTCAACCACGGCCGGAGGCTCCAATGATCCGTTTCGCCAGACTGCTTCTGGCTTCGATGCTCGCTCTGTCGGGAACGATCGTCGTCGCGTCGGCGGCCGACCCGGTTGCCGTGCGCATCGACGAGCCCGGCATCTGCGGCAACGACAAGGTGCTGAGCAAGATCACCCATCGCTTCCGCCATCAGGTGCGCCACGTGCCGCGGCTGCCGCAGGTCGACATCGTCGACTTCTACCGGATCAGCGAGACTCGCTACCAGCCAAGCGATGCCGAGCGGCCGATCGACAGGCGCTATTGTCATGCAACGGCTGCACTTTCCGATGGAAACAGCCGCGATGTCTGGTACCTGATCGAACGCCCGATGGGCTTCGCCGGCATCGGCAGCAATGTCGAGTTCTGCGTATCGGGCTTCGACCGCTGGAACGTCTACAACAGCCGCTGCCGGGTCCTCCGCCCAGCAAAGTGGTAATCTTCAACGCCAGGATCATTCAGGCGCCGCTGCTGGCAGTGTTGCTGGTTGCGAGCGCCTGCGCTCCATCCGCGTCCCAGCAGCCGGACCTGCCTACGGGTGACGGGTACGATTTCTTCGTCCTGTCGCTCTCCTGGTCGCCCAGCTACTGCGCTGCCGAGGGACCCGACGCCAACCGCCAGCAATGCGCCGCCGGTCGCGATCACGCTTTCGTCGTTCATGGCCTGTGGCCACAGTTCGAAAGCGGCTGGCCGGAATTCTGCGACAGCGCCGAACCGGCTCGGGTTCCCGACGCGACGGTGCAACAGATGCTCGACATCATGCCGTCCGCGGGGCTTGTCGGTCATCAATGGCGCAAGCACGGCTCGTGCTCCGGCATGAGCCAGCAAGACTACTTCTCCGTAGTCCGCGCCGCGCGCAAACGGATCGAGGTGCCTGACCGGTTCGCCCGAATGAGCGAACGCGTGGAACTGGAGCCAGACGATGTAGAGGCGGATTTCATAGCCGCCAATCCGGGAATGCCGGAGGACGGCGTCGCGGTGACCTGCGACGGGCGCTTCCTGCGCGAGGTGCGCATCTGCATGACGAAGGATCTTGAATTCCGCCCGTGCGCGGAAGTTGACGCGCGCGCCTGCTGGATGCCACGCGCCCTGATGCCGGCGCCGGGCGGCTGAGGCTGGATCAACGCTGATACGTTGATGCCCGCCTGCGGAAGCAATAGCGTCTGTGCCGGATGAATCGCTCCCGGAGTTCGCGCATGCCCGTCATCTTGTACTCACCTGCCTCCCCCTACAGCGCCAAGGTTCGCATGGCCGCCGCGTGGTGCGGCATAGAAGTCGATTCGAAGGTGGTCGACACCAATGCCGAACCGGCACAACTGATCGATGCCAATCCGCTAGGCAAAATCCCGGTGCTGATCACCGACGACGGTGAGACCGTCTACGACAGCCGCGCCATCACGCAGTATCTCAACCGTCTCTCGGGCAATGCGCTGTATCCTCGCAACGCGCAGAAACGGCTGGAGGCTGAACGGCTGGAGGCGCTGGCCGACGGCATCTGCGACTGCCTGCTCGCTCACGTTTACGAACGACGCAGCCGTCCGGAAGACATGGTCCACCAGCCCTGGCTCGACAAACAGTGGGCGAAGGCCGAGCGTGGGCTTGACGCATTGAACGCCAACCCGCCGAAGATGACCAAGAAGGCGACCGGCGGACAGATCGCCATGCGAGCGATGCTCGGTTACCTGGCATTGCGCTTCGACGGCAAATGGGAACGTGGCCGCTCGAAGCTGACGCGCTGGGCCAAACGCTTCGACGAGCGTTTTCCGGAACTCGCGTCACTGACGCCCCGCTGACAAATGCGCAAAAAGAAAGGCCCGGATCGCTCCGGGCCTTCTTTTACTGTTCGTCCGGAGACGATCAGAACTTGATACCAACACCCATCGTCACGCGGTGGTTGCTGGAATCGATGTCCGCAACGCCGACGCCCGGGAGCGTGAACTCCTTGGAGCCGTAGTCGGTGTAGCGGTATTCGCCACGCGCGAACACCTGATCGGTGAGCTTCACATCAGTACCAGCGCCGACCGTGTAGCCGAGCATGGTGTTGGTGTCGGCATTGCCGGTCGCCTCTTCGGTAATGCGCAGGCGCTCGGCAGCGAGACCGGCGGTACCGTAGAGGAGGATGTCGTCGGTCACAGCCACACCGGCGCGGCCGCGAATCGAGCCGTCCATACGCGAACGCGCATTGAACGTGCCGTCGGAACCGTCGATGTTGCTGTAGTTCACGTCGCCTTCAACACCATACACGAACTGGCCGTTCTGCATGTTGAAGCCGCCGAACGCACCGCCGAGCCAGCCATTGGTGTCGATCGAACCGGTGCCGTCGGACACATCGCCCGAGAAGCCGTAACCAGCCTGAACACCGGCGTAGGGGCCGGCCCAGGTGCTGATCGGAGCGGTTTCAACGATCGGTGCCGGTGCCGGGGGCTCCTGGTACACGACGTCAGCCGCCATTGCCGGGACGGTGAATGCCGCCAGGCCCAGGCCTGCGGCTGCCTTGATGGCAAATCTCGTCTTGGTCTGCATGATAGTCTAACTCCTTTGCCGCAGGAAGCTTTACGCGCTTCCCCCTTGGTTTGACGCCCTCGCCCGTAACGGGAGGCAAACGGTCGTCGGCGTCCACGGTTCCCTAATTGGTCCCCGATTGCGGCTGAACAACACCTGAAAGTGGGTGTTTCATCGGCGAGAATGAGGCTGAAAATTGACGTTGCGATTTGGCAACACCCCTGTCAGCTGCCCGTTTCCTCGTGCGGAGACCCGGCTTGGTGGCGGGCGAAAGCTGGCCTATATCAAGGTTTTCCGGCCTTTCGAATCCTGAAAAGGAGCCGATGGTAAACAGGCCAAATCCTCAAGGACGACCGCTTTATGGTAAAGGAAGAGTTGACAGTAGCCCTGGTCACGGGCGGTGCACGACGCGTCGGCGCCGCGATCGTGCGCGATCTGGCGGCCAACGGCTTTGCGGTCGCGATTCACTGCAACACATCGCGCGATGAAGCGGATGCGCTGGCAAAGGAAATCGCCTCGGCGGGCGGGCAAGCGTACGTCGTGCAGGCCAATCTCAACGATATGGAAGCGGTCGAGCGCATCGTGCCCGAAACGCAGGCCGCTCTCGGCCCTGTCAGGCTGCTGGTCAACAACGCCTCCCTGTTTGACGATGACGCGGCCGACTCATTCGACTGGCAGGTCTGGGATCGGCATTTCGAGGTTCATCTGAAGGCGCCGGTGACGCTTACGCGTGCCGTTGCAGCGTCTTTGCCGCGGGCCGGTGAAGCCCTCGTCGTCAACATCATCGACCAGCGGGTGTGGCGACTCACCCCGCGCTTCTTTTCATATACCTTGTCGAAATCGGCTCTCTGGACAGCCACGCAGACCATGGCGCAGGCCTTCGGCCCACGCCTTCGTGTCAACGCGATCGGGCCGGGCCCGACACTGAAGAACGACCGGCAGGAAACGGATGACTTCAGCAAGCAGACAGACGCCCTGCTGCTCAAGCGGGGTCCGGACCTTGCCGAATTCGGCGCAACGATTCGCTACCTGTGGCAGGCGCGTTCGGTCACCGGTCAGATGATCGCGCTGGACGGTGGCCAGCATCTCTCCTGGAAGACGCCGGACGTCTATGGGGTGGCCGAATGAAGCCGCCGATTCCCAGTGTCGACCCGCACCGGCTTAAAGCGGGTGACGACGTCGCAGGCATCATGCCCGGAGACGAGGCTGACGACGATGCCGAAATTGCCGAGACGGCCGAACCGGCAGCCGAAGTGGCTCTCGATATCGAATGGGGCACGCTGACCGCCGAGACGGGTGAGATCAAGGCCGGCATCGAGGTCATACAGGAACTGGTCAAGCGCCTGCCCAATGCGCCCGGCGTCTACCGGATGATGAACACGGCCGGTGACGTGCTCTATGTCGGCAAGGCGCGCAGCCTCAAGAAGCGCGTGACCAATTACGCGCAAGGGCGCGGCCACACCAATCGCATCGGGCGCATGGTGCGCGAGACCGCGGCGATGGAGTTCGTCGTCACCCGCACTGAAACCGAAGCGCTGCTTCTGGAAGCGAATCTCATCAAGCGCTTGCGGCCGCGCTTCAACGTGCTGCTGCGCGACGACAAATCGTTTCCCTACATCCTGATGACCGACCATCCATCGCCGGGCATCTTCAAGCATCGCGGGGCGCGCTCGCGAAAGGGCGACTATTTCGGCCCGTTCGCGTCGGCCGGCGCGGTCGACCGCACCATCAACGCCCTTCAGCGCGCATTCCTGCTGCGCTCCTGCGCCGACTCGATGTTCGAGAACCGGACGCGTCCGTGCCTGCTTTTCCAGATCAAGCGCTGCTCGGCGCCCTGCACCGGCGAAATCGACAGCGAGGGATATGCGGAGCTGGTGCGCGAGGCGAAAGCATTTCTGACCGGCCGGTCGAGCAAGGTGAAGGCCGAGATTTCCGGGGCTATGCAGGAGGCGTCCGAGGCGCTGGACTTCGAGCGCGCCGCGATCTACCGCGACCGGCTTACGGCCCTGTCGCATGTCCAGAGCCACCAAGGCATCAACCCGCAATCGGTGGAGGAAGCGGATGTTTTCGCGATCCACCAGGAAGGCGGGCAGAACTGCATCGAGGTCTTCTTCTTCCGCACCGGCCAGAACTGGGGCAACCGCGCCTATTTCCCGAAGGCAGATCCGTCGCTGGAGGCAGGCGAGGTGCTGGGGGCCTTCCTGACGCAGTTCTATGACGACAAGCCCTGCCCGCGAACCGTGCTTCTGTCGCACGAGGTGGAGGAGCAGGCACTGCTCGCCGAGGCGCTGGCGACGCGCGCCGGGCACAAGGTGACCGTTTCGGTTCCGCGTCGTGGCGAAAAGAAGGACCTGACCGACCACGCATTGCAGAATGCACGTGAAGCTCTTGGGCGCAGGCTCGCGGAGACGTCGTCGCAGGCGCGGTTGCTGGCAGGGCTTGCCGAGACGTTCGGGCTGGAGAAGCCGCCACGCCGCATCGAGGTCTACGACAACTCCCACATCATGGGCACCAACGCGGTCGGCGCGATGATCGTCGCGGGACCGGAAGGCTTCGTGAAGAATCAGTATCGCAAGTTCAACATCCGATCGACCGAGATCACGCCCGGCGACGATTTCGGCATGATGCGCGAGGTGATGGAACGGCGTTTCTCGCGGCTGTTGAAGGAACACAGCGCAAAGGAGGAGACCGACGCGGGAGCGGAAACGGATGACGACATCGTATCCGACACACTGCCAGCATGGCCGGACCTGATCCTGATCGATGGCGGCCAGGGACAGATGTCCGCTGTGCGAAAGATTCTCACCGACCTGGGGATCACGGAGCGTGTGACCGCAATCGGCGTGGCGAAAGGCGTGGACCGCGACGCGGGGCGCGAGCGCTTTTTCGTGACGGGCCGCGAACCCTTCATGCTGCCGGTGCGCGACCCCGTGCTCTACTTTGTCCAGCGGCTGCGCGACGAGGCGCATCGTTTCGCCATCGGTTCGCACCGCGCCCGCCGCAAGAAGGAGATGGTCAGGAATCCGCTCGACGAGATCGCCGGCATCGGCCCCGGCCGCAAGCGCGCGCTGCTGCACCATTTCGGCACCGCCAAGGCGGTCAGTCGCGCCGGGGTGGACGATTTGATGGCAGTCGACGGTATATCGGAACGGGTGGCGCGCCAAATATATGGCCATTTTCATGAGAATGGATGATCCAGAGGCCGCCTCGGGCCAGATGCCGCAGGATGCGAGGTTGACCGGCGATGGCGGCTGCTGATTAGTAGAAGCGACAATCATTTCGGGAAGCCATGTCCAGACGCGCCTTCAACCTGCCCAACATGCTGACCTACGCACGCATCCTCGCCGTGCCGGTCATCGTCCTCTGCTTTTATCTGGAAGGACGGATACGGCCGACCGACTGGTGGCGCTGGACCGCTTTCTGGATTTTCGTCGCCGCCAGCGTGACCGACTATTTCGACGGCTATATCGCACGCATCTGGGAGCAGACGTCGAACATCGGCAAGATGCTGGACCCGATCGCCGACAAGCTGCTCGTCTCGGCCGTGCTGCTGCTGCTGGCGTTCGACCGCACCATCGACAAATGGTCGTTGTGGGCGGCAATCATCATCCTGTGCCGAGAAATCCTCGTCTCGGGGCTGCGCGAATATCTTGCGGCGCTCAAGGTCTCGGTGCCGGTCACGCAGCTTGCGAAGTGGAAGACGACCATCCAGCTCGTGGCGATCGGCTTTCTGCTGGCCGGCCCCGCTGGCGACAAGATCCTGCCCTACACCACGGAAATCGGCCTTGCGCTGTTGTGGATTTCGGCGCTCGTCACGCTTTACACGGGCTACGACTATTTCCGCGCCGGGCTGAAGCACGTGATCGAGGAATAGCGGTGGCGGCGGTAAAGCTGAGATACTTCGCCTGGGTTCGAGAGCGGATCGGCACGGCCGAAGAAGATATCGAGCTTCCTGAAGGCGTGGCCACGGTGCGCGACCTGCTCATGTGGCTGCAGAAGCGCGAGGAGGGCTATGGCGAGGCGCTGCGCCATCCCGAAGCGATCCGCGTGGCGATCAACCAGGAGCATGTAGACCATAAGGAAGGCCTGGACGGCGCGCGCGAGATCGCGCTGTTTCCTCCCATGACCGGCGGTTGATCCCATGGGCAGCGCAGCCGTTACCCCCCGAGTGCGTATACAGCAGGACGATTTCGATCTGGCAGTAGAAGCGGCGCGCCTTTCGGCCGCGCATTCGAATGTCGGCGCCGTCGTGACCTTTTCCGGCCTTTGCCGTGACGAAGACGGCCGCCTGTCCGCGCTGGAGCTGGAGCACTATCCGGGGATGGCGGAAGCAGAGATCATGAGGATCGCGCAGGAAGCGGTAGCGCGCTGGCCGCTGACCGGCCTGACCGCAATCCATCGCCATGGGCGGATCGCGCCGGGTGAAAACATCGTGCTGGTGGTTGCAGCATCGTCGCATCGCCAGGCGGCATTCGAAGCCGCGGCCTTCATGATGGATTATCTCAAGACGCGCGCACCGTTCTGGAAGCGCGAACATCTTGTCGACGGCAGGCCCGGCGCCTGGGTGGAAGCCAGGGAAGAAGACGATACGTCTGCTGAACGCTGGTAGTCTTTACCCAACGTTAAACATGCTTCTGCTCGAACGTTACCATTAGAATATTCGCAACCTGCCCGCTTTAGCATTGCCGCTGGGTAATCGGGCAGCTTGTGCATGGACTTCTTCTTCCGCACGATGGTTGATCTGGCGACGAGTCAGGAATGGCTGGTCGTGGGGAACGTGCTGCTTGCCGCGCTGTTGGGCATCTGGATCTTTCGCAACCGCCGCCTTTACCGCATCACCCGCGACGAGCAGGCAAACCAGCGCGACCTCATCGAAAACCTGTCGGAAGGCATCTACCGGTCATCGCCGGAGGGCCGCCAGCTCAGCGCCAACAAGGCGCTGGTAAAGCTCAACGGCTATGACACAGAGGCCGAACTTCTGGCGGCCGCCAAGAACATCGGCAAGGAATGGTATGTTGAACCGGGGCGCCGGGACCAATTCCGCGCGATCCTTGCGCGCGACGGTTTCGTCCAGGATTTCGTCTCCGAAATCTACCGCCACAAGACCCGCGAGCGCATCTGGATCACCGAATCTGCGCGCCTCGTTCGCGACAACAACGGCAAGACCTTGTTCTATGAAGGCTCGGTGCGGGAGATCACCGAAACGGTGAACCGGCTCAAGGCCGAGGAACTGCTTCGCAAGCTCTCTTCGCAGGTGCCCGGCGCGCTCGTGCAACTCGTTCGGCGAACCCAGGGCGCATACGCCCTCTCCTATGCCAGCAACGGCTTCCGCACCATCTTCGGCCTGCAATCGGACGAGGCATTCGGCAACCCGCGTCGCTTCCTGAAGCTGGTCGACAAGGCCGATCGGCGAGCCTTTGCCAAAGCCCTCCAGGCCTCGCGCGACACGCTGCAACCGATCGACATGGAGTTCCGCGCCACTGCCTGCGACGGAACCAGCAAATGGCTGCGCGCAGGCGCCAAGCCGGAACGGGTCGACGGCGGCGTGATGTGGCACGGCTACGTCAACGACATCTCGGTGCGCAAGCGCAACGAGATGGAAATTCAGAAGCTCGCCTTCTTCGACCCGCTTACCGGCCTGCCCAACCGGCGCATGTTCATGGATCGCATGGCAAGATCGGTGGAGCGTTGCCGCGACCGCGCCGGGTGCGGCGCCATGCTCTTCATCGATCTGGACAACTTCAAGACCCTGAACGACACGCGCGGACACGACGTCGGCGACGAATATCTGGTTCAGGTCGCCAAGCGGCTCAAGGCAAGCGTGCGGGCCGACGATACGGTCGCGCGCATCGGCGGCGACGAATTCGTCGTCATCCTCGACGGTGTCGGCCACGACTACGCGCATATGTCCCGCTGCGCCATCATGACCGCAAACAAGGTTCTCGCCGCGATGCGGGATGACTTCGAGATCGGCCAGTTCAAGCATCGCTCGTCGGCAAGCCTGGGTGTCGTCGTCTTCGATGCACAGGACTGCCAGCCGGACGAGATCCTGAAGCACGCCGACATAGCGATGTATCGAGCCAAGGCGGCCGGGCGTAACGGCATGGCGCTCTACGATCACCTGTCGATGAGCCCTGAATCGGACCGGTACCGGCTGCTCAACGAGTTCAAGGCGGCATTGGGCACAGAGGCGCTGGAGCTCCACCTGCAACCCCAGTTCGACGACGGCGGCCACGTGGTTGGCGCAGAAGCGCTCTGCCGCTGGCAGCATCCCGAATACGGCACGCTTCTGCCGGAGCGGTTCGTGCCGTTGACCGAACAGTTCGGGTTGATCCGCGAGTTCGGCAATTTCGTCCTCTCCAGAGGGATCGCACAGCTCGCGCGCTGGCAGCAGGACGACACGACCTCAAGGCTGCGTCTGGCCGTCAACGTGAACGTACAGTCGCTTTCGTGCGACGACTTCCTGTCCAACCTGGCCGAGATGCTCGCCACTCACGGCGTTGATCCGGCTCTGCTTACTCTCGAACTGACCGAAAGCGTCATGTCCGCGGACCGCAAATACATCGGCAAGCGCATGCATGAGTTGAAGGCGCTCGGCGTGCGGCTGTCGCTGGACGATTTCGGGTCCGGCTATTCCTCGCTTGCGCACCTCAAGCGGCTGCCATTCGACGAACTGAAGATCGACGGCAGCTTCGTTGCCGACATCGAGAGCGGCGAAAGTGACCGTGCCCTGGTCAAGTCGATCCTCGGCACGGCGCGAACGCTGAAGCTGACGGCGGTGGCCGAGCACGTCGAAAACGCGCGGCAGGAGGCGTTTCTGCGCGCCTTCGGCTGCGACTTCTTCCAGGGCTATTTCTACAGTCCCGCCCTGCCCGAGGCTGCTTTTGCCGCGTTCTTGCGCCAGCGTAGGGTGGCCGCCCCGGCAACCGACGCCGAGCGAGTGCGTCAGTCCGCCTGAGGCCACGAAACGAAAAAGGCCGCAGCGACGCTGCGGCCTTTTTCTCAATCACGTCATGCGATTGCCGGCAAAAGCCGACGATCCGATTCAGCCGACGATTTCGGTGTCGGAGAACCAGTAGCGGATTTCCTGCGCGGCCGTTTCCGGCGCGTCGGAGCCGTGGACGGAATTCTCGCCGATCGACAGGGCATGCACCTTGCGAATGGTGCCCTCATCGGCGTTGGCCGGGTTGGTGGCGCCCATCACT
Source organism: Aquamicrobium sp. (assembly GCA_019739225.1). Lineage (GTDB taxonomy): Bacteria > Pseudomonadota > Alphaproteobacteria > Rhizobiales > Rhizobiaceae > Aerobium. Next base: position 1,613,582 of record JAHHDT010000005.1, on the reverse strand, counting down.
TCGCGGTTCTTTGCGATCGCATTCTCGCCTTCCAGCACCTGAACGATGGTCGGGCCGGAGGACATGAATTCGCACAGTTCGTCGAAGAAGGGGCGTTCCTTGTGGACGGCGTAGAAGCCTTCCGCCTCGCGGCGGCTCATCCACACGCGCCGGGATGCCACGACGCGCAGGCCCGCATCCTCAAGCATCTTGGTGATCGCGCCGGTGAGGTTGCGGCGCGTCGCGTCGGGTTTGATCATCGAAAAAGTGCGTTCGATCGCCATGGTGGGTCCTTCAGTCATGTGAAAATCGGAGAGGTGGCGGGTCTATACAAGCCCGCCGTGCCGATGTGAAGGGGCGAGCGGAAAGGTCAGGCCGCGGCAGAAACGCGCCGGCCGAGGCCGTCGTGCAGGTCGAGGCAACGCTCGAACCAGACTGCCACCGGATCGTCGGCCGCAAGCGCCGAATAGGGTGAGATCACACGCGCCCACTGGAACGCGCTGGCAACGATGTAGTCGGAAAAGAGTGCCGTCTGGCCACCGATGAACGGCTGGACGGAAAGCATGGCACGCAGGGGCTCCAGTTTCGCGCGGAATGCCTCCAATCCTGCATCGCGGCCGGCCGGCACGTCCTCGATGCGCTTGCCGAACCGCGCCTCGCGGGTCGTCCTGAAATGCGCCTGATCCGCCGGATCGAGCCGATCGTGGATGTCCATCAGCACGGCCGCGCCGAGAAACGGATGTACGGTGAGTTGCGACCAGCGCTCGATAAACCGGGCGGCGGCCTTGCCGCCTTCGCCGCCGAACAGCGACGGCCGGTCGGGATAGGTTTCCTCGAGATAGAGCGCGATCGCGAAGCTGTCGCCGACAACCCGCTCGCCGTCGCGGATGACCGGCACGGTGCCGCAGACGCCCTGTTCCACGCCCTTAACGGCGGTGAAGGGCGTGGGCACGCTTTCGTAGGCGAGGCCCTTATGCGCAAGAGCAAAAGCCACTTTCCAGCAATGCGGGCTGAACGGCCGGCTGCGGTCGGTGCCGACGAGGTCATAAAGCAGAATGGTCATTGGCGCGGGCCTCTTGCTTGTGTAGGTGTGCCGCAACATCGACCGTCCGAGGTTGAAAGGAAAGCCCATGCGTCAGCATTTTCAGATGTTTGCAGCCTATAACCGTTGGGCCAATGCGCTCGTCTACGAGGCGACCGCCGCCCTTTCGGAGGAGGACCAGAACCGCGACATGGGCGCGTTTTTCGGCTCGCTGATGGGCACGCTCAACCATCTGCTGGTGACCGACCGGATATGGCTCAAGCGCTTCACCGGAGAAGGTGCGGCACCGGCGTCGCTCGACACGATCCTGTATCCGGACTTCGTCGGCCTGCGCGCCGCTCGCGAGGCGGAAGATGCACGCATCGTCGACTGGATAGGCTCTCTGAGCAAGGAAGACCTGGCCGGCCGCTTCACCTATGTGACGGCCACCGACATGCGCACCATCTCGCAGCGGCTCGCACCGGCGCTGGCGCATTTCTTCAACCACCAGACCCACCATCGCGGCCAGGCGCACGCAATGCTGACGGCGCTCGGGCAACCAAGCCTGCGGCTCGATCTCGTCTACTTCCAGCGCATCGAGGAAGGCCGCGCCTTCGCTTGAGATGCGGCCCTGCCGCCGCTGATGGTTCAGCCGCCGCTGATCGCGGTCAGAACGAAGACCTCCGAGCCCGGCGGAAGGATCGTTTCGAGCGAGGCACGCTCGCCGTCGACGAATATGTTCATGTGCTTGCGGATGGCGGGCCGGGAATCGCAGATGCGGTCGCCCATGCCGGGCCAGCGCCGGTCGAGTTCCCGCACCATTGCCATGACGCTGTCGGCCTGCATCTCGACGCGGCGTGTCGAGCCCGGAAACAGGTCGACCAGTAGCGGTGAGAGTTTTACGATCACTGGGGCCGTGTTTGGGGGAGCGTCGGAAGGCATAACTGGTCAGCGCGCCACGACCATCGTCTCCACCGACGAGATCGACGGCAGGTGCTCCGCAATGCAGGACCAGCTATCGCCCTCGTTGTTGGAAGCAAAGAGCGCGCCGCCGGACGTGCCGAAATAGACACCGGCCGGCTCCATGCGGTCGGCCGCCATGGCCTGGCGCAGGACGCCGAAGAACGCGTTCTTCTGCGGGAGGCCTTCGCGCATGTCCTGCCAGTTCTTGCCGCCGTCGCGCGTACGCCATACGGCTGCCTTGGCGTCGGGCACGAACCGGCCGTGGATGTCGCCGTTGAGCGGCAGCAGATAGAGCGTCGACGGATCGCGCGGGTGAACCGCCGCCGGGAAACCGAAGCTTGAAGGCAGGCCCGCCTCTATGCTCTCCCACGTCTTGCCGGCGTCGGCGCTGCGATACATGCCGCAATGGTTCTGCTGATAGAGCAGGTCCGGCTCGCCGGGCGCCTGAACGAGGCAATGCACGCATTGGCCGAATTCGGGGTAGTTCTGTCCCTCGGGCATGAAGTCCGCACGAGTGCCCTTGTTGCGCGGTTCCCACGTCTTGCCGCCATCACCCGTGAAGAACACGCCGGCCGACGAAATGCCGATCCAGATGCGATCCGGGTCGGCATGGTCGGGCACCAGCGAATGCAGGATGAGCCCCGCTCCGCCGGGTTCCCAGTCGGGCCGCGTCGGATGCTTCTGCAGGCCTTCCATGTGGGTCCAGCTCTGGCCTGCATCGTCGCTGAAGAACAGGCCTGCCGGCTGCACGCCGGCATAGAGACGCCCGTTGCGGGCCGCGAGGCTCCAGACGGCCTTGATGGGCTCCTGCCCCGCCTCGTAGGCGAGCCCCTCGCTTGAGTGCGACCAGCTTTCGCCGAGATCGGTGGATTTCCATACCGCCGGGCCGAACCATTCATTGCCGGCCGCGCCATAGATCGTGCCCGTAGCGGGGTCGCCGATAACATGTTGCATGGGCCAGGTTTCGCAGAAAGGTCCGCGCAATTCCCAGGAACTGCGGGTCGCATCGCTTTGCGCGATGAAGACGCCTTTCTTGGTACCGATCAGGACCAGCACCTGTTCCGGCATGGTTGTTCCTCCCTAGCCTATTCCGCCGTCCGCCGCACCTCTCTGGACAATAAAGTTGATATCAACATAATTATGGCATGTCAAAGCCTGCCGATTCGCCGAACCACGATACGCTTCCGTTCGCAACGACCCTGCACGTGCGGGACAAATGCCTTTGCCTGCACCTGCAGCGGGCTGCGCGCGCCACGGCGCGCATGTTCGACGAAGCGCTGCGGCCGATCGGCATTACCAGCGGCCAGTTCTCGCTGTTGATGTCGCTCAACCGCCCTGCCCCGCCGCTGATGGGCGAGATCGCGGCCTTTCTCGCCATGGACCGCACGACGCTGACAGCGATGCTCAAACCGCTCCAACGGCGCGGCCTGCTCGAAGCCAGGACCGATGAAGCGGATCGCCGCGGCAAACGGCTCGTGCTTTTGCCAGAGGGGCACGCCCTGCTGGCACGAGCCGTACCGGTGTGGGCCCGCACGGAAGAGCAGATAGAAGCTCTCCTGACCGGTTCTGACCCCGAGCGGCTGCGGCAGGACCTGGTCATGCTGGGCCGGTAGCGGAAAACCAGCTCGAGTTTGAATCAAAGGTCGCCGCCACTCTAAACCGATGCACAACCCTGGCGGGCGGTTATCCGCAACTTTCGCGGGCGGGCATTCGTACCCCTTCATGTAGCCGGCAACCCCTGCCGGCATCAAACCTGAAGGAGAGCGTTATCATGGCTAATATCATGTCCATCATAAGCAAGACGCTGGCCGGCGGGGCGGTTGCCTTTGTTCTGAGCGGCCCGGCCCAGGGACAGAGCATCGGCATTGGGGTCGATGCCGGCGGTATCGACGCCGGCGTTGGCTTGGGAGTTTCCGGCGATGAAGGCATCGGCGCCGGGCTGGGCGCTTCGATTGGAGGCAGCGGCGGCGTCAACGCCGGCGCAGGTGCAAGCGTCGGCGGCAACAGTGGCATCGACGCAGGTGCAGGCGCCTCGGTCGGCGGCAGCAACGGCGTGAATGCCGGCGTCGGCGCCAGCGTTGGCGGCAGCGAGGGCATCAACGCGGGCGTGGGTGCATCTGTCGGCGGCAGCAATGGCGTGAATGCGGGAGCATCTGCCTCCATTGGCGGCGGCGGCGGCGGCGTCGACGTCGGTATCGGCATCGGTATCGGTGGCGACGGCGGCGATGACAATGGCGGTGGTGGAGGCGGCGGTGGTAACGGCGGCGGTGGCAGCGCCGGCGGTGGCGGCAACAATGGTGGAGGCGGTGGAGGCGGCGTGCCTGCACCCGGCATTGCCGGTCTCGGCAACGGCAAGCCCGAGGTGGCCCAGAGGCGTTGCCCCGAGATCGTTTCCAATCCGTCCTTCTACGATCGGGACCTCGTTTCGCTGTGCCGCATGACGCTCCAGGCGTCCCGCTAACCGGCATGTGAGCGCGGCGGCAACCAAAAGCCGCCGCGCCCGCCCTTGCCTTCCCGGCGCCGCTCGGCCAATAGAGCGGCGCCATGCTTATCATCAACGACATATCGCTCCGCATTGCCGGCCGCCTGCTGCTCGACCATGCCTCGCTCACGCTTCCAGCGGGATCGAAGGCGGGATTCGTCGGCCGGAACGGCACCGGCAAGACCACGCTGTTCAAGGCGATCACCGGCGAGCTGCCGACCGAAACCGGCTCGATCAGCTTTCCGAAGAACACGCGGATCGGACAGGTGGCGCAGGAAGCGCCCGGCACCGAGGAGCCGCTGATCGAGATCGTGCTCAAGGCGGACACGGAGCGGCTGGCGCTTCTGGCTGAAGCGGACACGGCCACCGACGCCAATCGCATCGCCGAAATCCAGATGCGGCTCGCCGACATAGATGCCCATTCGGCCGAAGCGCGCGCGGCAACGATCCTTGCCGGGCTCGGTTTCGACACCGAGGCGCAGAAGCGACCGGCATCCTCGTTTTCCGGCGGATGGCGCATGCGCGTCGCGCTGGCGTCCGTTCTTTTCGCCGAGCCTGACCTGCTGCTGCTGGACGAGCCGACCAACTATCTCGACCTCGAAGGCACGATGTGGCTGGAAAGCTACGTCGCAAAATATCCGCACACCGTGCTGCTCATCAGCCACGATCGCGACCTGCTCAACCGCGCGGTCAATTCGATCGTGCATCTCGACCAGAAGAAGCTGACCTTCTGGCGCGGCGGCTACGACCAGTTCGAGCGCCTGCGCAGCGAGCAGCTCGAACTGCAGGAAAAGAGCCGCATCAAGCAGGAAGCGCAGCGCCAGCATATGGAAAGCTTCGTCGAGCGCTTCCGCTACAAGGCGTCCAAGGCACGACAGGCGCAGTCGCGCCTGAAAGCGCTGGAGAAGATGAAGCCGATCTCGGCGGTCATCGAGGACAGCGTTCGGCCGTTCTCGTTTCCCGAACCCGTCAAGACGGTCGCCTCGCCGATCGTGACGACGCAGGCAGGCGCGGTCGGCTACCAGCCAGGCAAACCCGTGCTCAAGGGGCTGACGCTGCGGATCGACGAGGACGACCGCATCGCACTGCTGGGTTCCAACGGCAACGGCAAGTCGACCTTCGCCAAGCTGCTCGCCGGGCGGCTTTCGCTGGACAGCGGCGGCATGACCATCGCGCCGGGGCTGAAAGTGGCCATGTTCGCCCAGCACCAGCTCGACGACCTGCGACCGGAGGAGAGCGCCGTCGAGCACGTGCGTCGCCTCATGCCCGAGGCGCCCGAGGCAAAGGTTCGCGCCCGCGTGGCGCAGATGGGCCTGACGACCGAGAAGATGTCGACGAAGGCGAAGGATCTTTCGGGCGGCGAGAAGGCGCGCCTGTTGATGGGCCTCGCCGCGTTCGAGGGACCGAACCTGCTGATCCTCGACGAGCCAACCAACCATCTCGACATCGACAGCCGCGAGGCGCTTATGGTGGCGCTCAACGAATTTCCGGGCGCCGTGATCCTCATCAGCCACGACCGGCATCTGATCGAAGCGACGGTCGATAGGCTCTGGCTCGTCAAGGACGGCACGGTTGTCAGCTATGACGGCGACCTCACCGACTATCGCCAGCTTGTCACCGGCGGAGCGTCCGACCGGCGCGAGAGGCGCGAGGCGGACAAGGCGTCGAAGGCCGACAAACGGCGCGAGGCCGCGGCCCGCCGCCAGGCGATGGAGCCCGTCGCCAAGGAAATCCGCGCCACCGAGGGCCTGATCGAACGTACGCGCAAGCGGATCGACGCGATCGAGGACCAGCTTGCCGATCCCGCGCTCTACGAAAAGGACCCGTCGACCGCCACGCAGCTTGCCAAGGAACGGTCCGACCTTTCCAATACGCTCGCCCGCCATGAAGACAGGTGGCTGACCCTGTCGGCGGAGTATGAGGAAGGGATCGCGGAATGACGATTCGTACCGAGCGCGACGGCGACATCACCATTGTCACTATAGACAGGCCGGAAGCCCGCAATGCGGTCAACCCGGAGATGGCGGACGCCATGTTCCGCGCCTTCGTCGATTTCGAGCGCGACGAGACGCAGAAGGTTGCGATCCTGACCGGCGTACCGGGTGCGTTCTCGGCCGGGTTCGACCTGAAATGGGCCGCGACCAACGTGCAGGATACGTGGTTCGCCGATCACGATCTGGACGGCTCCTTCGACGGCAGCGACGACAGGCCGCGCAAGGCGCCGATGGGACCGACGCGCCTGACGCTCTCGAAGCCGGTGATCGCCGCGATTTCCGGGCCAGCGGTAGCAGGCGGCATGGAACTCGCCTTGTGGTGCGACCTGCGAGTGATGGAGAGATCGGCCTATATGGGCGTCTATTGCCGCCGCTGGGGCGTTCCGCTGATCGATGGCGGAACGGTACGTCTGCCACGCATCGTCGGCCATGGCCGCGCGATGGACCTGATCCTCACAGGGCGGCAGGTCGATGCCGAGGAATGCCGGGCGATCGGGCTCGCCAACTATCTTTGCGACGACGGCGAGGCCTTACAGACCGCGCTCGGCATCGCGCGGGATCTTACCCGCTTCCCGCAGGCCTGCATGCGGGCCGACCGTATGTCGGCCATACGCCAGTGGTCCCTGGCGCCGGAGCAAGCGGTGGCGGCCGAATGGCGCAGTGTCGAGACCTTCCGCCAGGAAGGCATGGCAGGCGCGGGCCGCTTCGCATCCGGCAAAGGGCGCGCGGGCGATTTCGAAGGAATCTGAACTCCCGAGGTCTTCCGGGCTTAGACCCTGCCCCACTTTGGCGGCTTGGAATTGGGATTTTCGCGGCGGCGGCGAAAGGTAAGCAAAAAGCCGACCACGCCCACCGCCATCAGGACGAAGCCCGCGGGCTGCATGCGCGGATCGGGTGAGGCCGCCACCGTTCCAAGCACGAGATCGACGCTCAGCAAGGATGGCCCGACATCGTCGGCGACCTCGATGTCGAAGCGGTAGGCGCCCTCGGCGCCGTTCAGGATGCCGGCTGCCGCGCGATAGAGCTGAACGCGCGTCTGTGGGCTTTCCAGAACCGCAGCAGCGGACAGTGCGAGCCCTTCGCGTAACACGACATTTTCATCGGCATCGCGAACGACTACCGTCAGCGCCGCAAGCCTAAGGTCATCGGGCAGAGCGTCTTCCGTTCGCAACTCGGCGCCGACGGCGACCTGCCTGTTAATGTCAAGGACGGTCTCGACCGTGCGTTCTCCAGTTTCCCGCTCGTAAATGCGCCACCTGCCGATTTCGTCGCCGCCGGAGCCGTCGACGGCGCGCGGATAGACGACGCCAAGCACCACTCCGGCAACAAGCATCAGCATGAACAAGAGACGGAGTACCCATCTCATCGCGGTAACTTCCAGGTTTCGTGACCGCCAACCGTCGGCAGGGAAGGCATGCAGGTCAAGCCTTGCGCTCCCAGCGACGCTCCGGCGTCTGTTGCCAGTAGGTTGCCGCGTGACCGGCGGTTTTCATGGCCTTCCAATGGCCACGCGCCTGTTCCACCTGGCTCATATCGTGCCCGTCGAACATGAAGACGGCACGATCGTAGTCAGCCAGATCGGGCGGTTCCGCCCCATCGACCATGAACCGGATGCGCGCTGCGTTCGCGTTGCCCGTTCCGGTGGTCAGAAGCACCGGTTGATGCTGTGCGTGCTGGTCATGCTCCGTTCCATGCGCGAGGAAGGAGTCGTCGCGGTAGGTCCACAGGTGCGTGTCGAGCGCGTCGCGCCGTTCGTCACTGCCGGTTTGCACGACCGCCCGCCAGCCGCGCTCGAGGCTCTTTTCCAGGAGCGGCGGCAAGGCGTCTTCGAGCGCGGATTCGGTCAGGTGATAGAACAGCACCTCGGTCATGATGAAGCCCAGGCTGATTGGAAGGATCGCGTTCCTTCGCGCCCCCCTCTGTCCTGCCGGACATCTCCCCCACGAGGGGGGAGATCAACTTTCATATGGGCCCTCGCCAATCTCCAACCTTGCAAGAAGGGTACCGGCCGTAGCGCAAGCCGATCTCCCCCCTCGTGGGGGAGATGTCCGGCAGGACAGAGGGGGGCAACGTAGAGCGAAGCCATTACGGTCCGTCCGACTAGCCTTCGTAGTGGTCGCGCACCAGACGATCGAGCAGGCGCACGCCGAAGCCGGATGCCCAGGACTGGTTGATTTCGCTGGAGGGCGAGCCCATCGCCGTTCCGGCAATGTCCAGATGCGCCCAAGGCGTGTCCTTGACGAAGCGCTGCAGGAACTGCGCCGCGGTGATCGAACCGGCATTGCGTCCGCCGGTGTTCTTCATGTCGGCGTTCTTCGAATCGATCAGTTTGTCGTATTCCGGAGCGAGCGGCAGGCGCCAGACCTTATCACCCGTGTCCTTGCCGGCCGCCAGCAGCCTGTCAGCCAGTTCATCGTTATTGGAGAAGAGGCCGGCATGCTCGTTGCCGAGCGCGACGATCACGGCGCCGGTCAGCGTCGCCAAGTTGATCATGAAGCGGGGCTTGAAGCGCTCGTTGCAGTACCAGAGGGCGTCGGCAAGAACGAGCCTGCCCTCGGCATCGGTATTGATTACTTCAATCGTCTGGCCCGACATCGAAGTGACGATGTCGCCGGGGCGCTGGGCATTGGCGTCCGGCATGTTCTCGACCAGCCCGATGATGCCGACAGCGTTGACCTTGGCCTTGCGGGCCGCAAGCGCATGCATCAGGCCGGTCACGGCGGCAGCGCCGCCCATGTCGCCCTTCATGTCCTCCATGCCGCCGGCGGGCTTGATCGAAATGCCGCCCGAATCGAAGACAACGCCCTTGCCGATAAAGGCGACCGGCTGGTCCTTTGCCTTGCCGCCGTCCCAGCGCATCACCGCGAGGCGCGCCGGACGCGCGGAGCCCTGGGCCACACCGAGAAGCGCGGCCATGCCGAGCTTCTTCATCTCCTTCTCGGTCAGGATCTCAACCTTGACGCCCAGCTTCTCGAGTTCCTTCGCCTTGTCGGCGAACTCGACGGTACCGAGCACGTTGGCAGGCTCATTGACCAAATCCCGCGCCAGCAGCACACCGCCGGCAATGGCCTCGGCTGTTGCGAATGCCTTTTTCGCGGCCGTCGGGTTAGCGCAGAGAATCGTTACCTTCGCCGGTTTTGGGGCGCCGCCTTTGCCATTGTCCTTCTTGGTCTTGTATTTGTCGAAAGCGTAGGCGCTGAGCATCACACCCAACGCCAGCGACGCGACGTCATCGGCGGATGGCTCGGTGCCATCCAGGTCGGCCACGATGGTGACCTCGCCGGTTTTCCTGGCCGCTGCAAAGGCCGCACCGCCAATGCGGTTCCAGGCACGCTCGTCGAGCGCATCCGTCTTGCCGGTGCCGACGGCGGCGAGCCTGTCATACTCCGTGCCGTGCGGAGCAAGCACTTCGATGCTCGCGGCAAGCTTGCCGGAAAAATCGGCCACGCCGAACGCCTTCTTGAGTAGACCTTGCGGATCGCAGGCGGAAGCCGCCTCGGAGAGCCCGCCCCCGTCCGCCGCCAGCACGACGACGCTTCCCTTTTTCGGCGTTGCGATCTTGGCGAATGCGATGGAGGGACGTTGGGACATAAGCTTCCTGACTGCCTTGTGATTCTGCAAATTCCGTAAGCCCGAGCGGCTTCCTTCGATAGTGGCGTTTTCGGCCGGTTTGACAAGTCCGGCTCAAGCTTCACATCACAGTATGCGTGATCGGGGATCGTTAACCTTGTTTCTTTGTAGTTTGTTCGCCTAAATTCCGCAGAATTGCCACGGGGGACAGTCCTCGGACCGACGGGGCGACGAACGGGACACGTTTTTCGTTGTGCTTTGCCTTTGGGCGGCGCAGCCGGAAAAGGTCTTGTTTGCGCCGCATGATCGTCAAATTGGAACCGGAACGTCGCGCCGCATGAAGGTCGTTGAACAGTACATATTGCGGCGCACGCTGGGCATTTTCGTAGCGACCCTTTTCTGGGTGCTTGCGATCGTGTGGACGACCCAGATTCTGACCCGGATCAATGTGGTGACTGGCAACGGCCAGTCGGCTGCGACCTTTTTCGAGATCGCATGGCTGGTGCTGCCGGCAGTCATCCCGGTCGTCATTCCCTTTGCGGTGGGTATCGCCGTCGCGCAGACGCTGACGACCATGAATACGGATTCGGAACTGATCGTCATCAGCGCGGCAGGAAGCCCCCGCATGACGGTGATGCGTCCGATCCTTCTTCTCGCCGTCGCAGCCTGCGTCGTGTCATTCACCGTAAACAATTTCGTCGAACCCTATTCGCGCGAACGCCTGCGCATCCTGATCTCGGAGGCGCGCGCCGACCTCATCACAAGCATCGTTCAGGAAGGGACTTTCCAACAGGTCGAGGAAGGTCTGCACATGCAGATCGGCGAGCGGCTGCCCGATGGCCGGCTCGGCGGGATCTTCGTCTCGGATGCGCGCGAAGAAGGGATCGAACTGATCTACTACGCAAAGAGCGGCGCGACCGTGGATCTCAATGGCACGAACCTTCTGGTGATGCAGGACGGGGTGGTGCATCGCAAGACTGCCGACGGCGTCTCGGTCGTGCAATACCGGTCTTACGCGCTCGATCTGTCGCAGTTCACCGCAAGCAATTCCGGCCCGACCCTGCTACCGAAGGACCGGACGCTGGCGTATCTCATGAATCCCGATCGCGATGATCCGGTGTTCAAGAAGTCGCCGCAGGGTTTCCGCGCGGAGCTGCACAAGCGCTTCACCGAATGGCTGTATCCCATGGTGTTCGCGCTGATCGCGCTGGCCGTGGCGGGTGACTCGCGCTCCTTCCGCGAGGCGCGAATCCATCCTTTGCTGACGACGATGACCATAGCGCTGGTCGTGCGCTGGGCCGGCTTCTTCGCCGCCGACAAGGTGTGGAACGTGCCCGGCTTCACGCCGATGGTGTATGGCGTTCCCATCGTTGCGTGCTGTGTGGCTGCGTTCTTCATCGCAACCAACCGCGTGATGGAACTGCCGCTGTCGGTGGTCGAACGCGGCCAGGCGATCTGGAACCGCTTCCAGCAGCAGCTTATCGCCATCAAGGTTAGACTTTCCGGCTACAAGCGCGCGCTTCCGGGAGGTCCTGCATGATCGGCCTTACGCTCGGGCGCTATCTGTTTACCCGCTATGTATCGATCACGTTCTGGTTTCTCATGGGAATCGCTGCGATCGTGTTCATCATCAACTTCACCGAGCTGTCCGGGCGCATGGGCGGCCTGCCTAACTATTCGGTCGGGCTCACGCTTGGCATCGCCACGCTGCAGACACCGATGATCATGATGCAGGCGGTGCCGTTCGTGGCCCTGATTTCCGCGATGACGACGCTGGTTTCGCTGAACCGGAAGTACGAGCTCGTGGTCGCGCGCGCCGCGGGTATCTCCGCCTGGCAGTTCCTGCTGCCTATCTGCCTGGGCGCCCTCGCCTACGGCTTGGCGACGATCCTGCTCCTCAACCCGATTGCCGCTCACGGCTTCGAACGCAGCCAGTTGCTCGAGGTGGAGATTCGCACCGACAGCGGTAGCGCCATGGGGCAACCCGACTCACCGTGGATCAAGCAACGCACGAACGAAGGCGAAACGATCATCGGCGCGCGACGCGTTCTCAATCGCGGGCTCGAACTGGTAGACGCCACCTTTCTCCGTATCGACCGACGCGGCGAGCTGTACGAACGCATTGATGCGCGGCGGGCCTATCTGAGAGACGGCCGTTGGGAATTGCGCAGAGCGACCCGCACCCGAACAGGCGAAACCCCCGAGGCAGCGGGAACTGTGAGAATCGATACCAATCTCACCCCGGAGTTCGTACTTGAACGCCTGGCCGCGCCGGAGACGATCCCGATCTACGAACTGCCGCGCAAAATTGCCGCAGCCCGCTCATTCGGGCTCGGTGCAAACGCCTTCGCCATGCATTTCCACTCGCTCGTGGCGCTTCCGGCCCTGCTTGTTGCAATGACGTTGATCGCCGCCACGGTGTCGATGCGTTTTGCCCGGATGGGTCAGTCGGCAACGATTATTCTGGGTGGCGTCCTCGCCGGCTTTCTGCTTTATGTCGTCTCGGTTCTGGTCAAGGCGTTTGGAAGCGCCGGATTCGTGCCGCCCGTAGCGGCGGCCTGGTTTCCGGTTCTGATCGCAAGTTTTTTCGGGGTGACTTTTCTCTTGTACAAGGAGGACGGTTAGTTGAGGGGCGCACTGGCGACATATCGCAAGTCCGCCCGGACTTTGCGCCTTATCGGTGCGACGGCGCTTGCCTGCATCATGGCGGTCAGCGTTGCTCCCGGCATAGCGACTGCACAGCAGATCGATCTCGAGGGTATGAGCTCGTCTCCGGACGCGGAAATGCTGCTTGAGGCAGACACCATCGTTTATGACAACGACCGCAACACCATCACCGCAGTCGGTGGCGTGCAGATCGATTATGACGGCAGCCGACTGGTGGCCCAGCGCGTCACCTACGATCGCGCCACCTCACGCCTGATTGCCACCGGCAGTGTCGAGATCGTCGACAGCCAGGGCACGCGGATATTCTCCGACGAAATAGATGTCACCGACGATTTCCGCGACGCATTCGTGCGCACCTTGCGCGTGGAGACGGCCGACGAGACCTATTTCGCCGCAGAAAGCGCCGACCGCCGCGACGGGAGCATCACCACCTTCAATTACGGCGTCTACACGGCCTGCAAACCCTGCGAAGAAAAGCCCGACAAGGCTCCGGTATGGCGGGTGAAGGCGCAGAAAATCATCTGGAACGGGCAGACCAAGACAGTACGCTTCGAACGCGCGCGCTTCGAGATGTTCGGCATGCCGCTGGCGTTTCTGCCTGCCTTCGAGATTGCCGATCCAACGGTGAAGCAGCGGTCAGGTTTCCTGGTTCCGAGCTACCGGTCCGACGAGGATCTCGGGCATGGCGTGCGAGTTCCCTTCTATTGGGGAATTTCAGCGACCTACGACATAACCTTCAAGCCGACCGTCTATTCGAAACAGGGCTTTCTTGCCGAGGCCGAATGGCGCCAGCGTTTCGATAACGGCTCGTATTCGATCACGGTTGCCGGCATCCGGCAGCGCAATCCTGAAGAGTTTTATTCGGGAATTAGGGGCGCCGATCCCGCAACCTACACCGACAACGAAACGTTCCGCGGGATGATCGGCTCCAAAGGCGCGTTTCAGATCAATCCGCGCTGGACCTTCGGCTGGGACGTCATGGCCCAGAGCGACAAGAACTTCTCTCATCGCTACGGCATCGCCGGCTTCAGCGAGCTCAACCGCACCAATGAAGTCTATCTGACCGGCTTGAACGACCGCAATTATTTCGACCTGCGCGGCTACCGCTTCAACGTGCAGGAAGCGCGTGTTGTGCAAACGTCGCGCGATCCACGCCAGCCATGGGTCCTGCCGTCGCTCGATTATTCCTACACGCCGGACCAGCCGATCGCCGGCGGCGAGCTAAATATCGACGTCAACGTTCAGGGTGTGCATCGCAGCGAGCTTGACGCTCCCGGATTTAGCGAGACCGGCACGGCTCCACCGAACAGGCTAACAGGTATCGACGGCACGTCCGGACGCGTCACTGCCGAAGCGGAATGGAAACGCTCCTACTTGGCGCCCGGCGGCCTGATGCTGACCTCCATCCTGCATGCCAGGGGCGACGCCATCGGGGTCAGCTATGACGGGCTATCGGAGGAGGCGATACGACGCGCTGCGTTGAACAATGGCGTCGAGGCGGACATCCGCTCCTCTTACTACCGCGCAATGGCGACGGCGGGTCTCGAGGCCCGTTGGCCGGTGCTCTTCTCGACCAGCAGTTCCACTCACGTGCTGGAGCCCATGGCGCAGGTCTTCGCCCGGCCGGACGCGCCTTATGGCGACGTGCTCGGCATTCCCAACGAGGACGCGCAGAATCTTGTCTTCGATGCATCGAACCTCTTCGAGCGCGACAAGTTCGCCGGCTACGACCGGATCGAAGGCGGCATTCGCGCAAATTTGGGCATTCGCTATTCTGGCGCATTCGCCAACGGCTGGACAGCCAATGCCATCGCTGGACAGTCCTTCCACCTTGCCGGCACGAACCCCTATGCGTCTCCGGATTTCGTCAATGTGGGAGCGGCCTCGGGACTGGAAACCGATCGCTCCGACTACGTCACCGCCGTCAATCTGACAGGCCCCAGCGGAATTCGGCTCGGCGCCGGCGCGCGCTTCGACGAAGATACGTTTGATCTGCGTCGCACAGACGTCAGTGCGGGATTTGCAACGCCGAATTTTGGCATTTCGGGCGTCTATTCGTTCATCGAAGCCCAGCCAGACTATGGATACGAAAAAGACCGGCACGAGGTTCGTGGCGGCGGCTCGGTCAAATTGCACGAATACTGGCGCGTTTTCGGCAGCGGCAGCTATGACATCGAAGATCGGCTGATGACCCGCAAGACGATCGGCTTCAGCTACGACGACGAATGTTTCTCGTTCACGTTCTTTGGCGGCGAAACGGCTTCCAGAAACTCAAGAAGCCGTGAAGTCGAGAAGGAAAAGACATTCGGCTTCAAGATCGCTCTGCGGACGATCGGCGACATTGGCGCCTCGACAGAACAAATCGATTCATTTTGAGCGCCGCCGAGATTTGAGGGCTGCCGCGTCACGGTTTCGCCCTATAATACCGTCAGGTGATGGTCCAAATCACGGTCTTGAAAAATCTTAGGGAGACACAGTATGGCAAAGCTGGCATCCACCCTGCGCTCCTGCGCATTGGCACTGATGCTTGCGGGTCTTTCGGCGCCTCTGGCGGCGACGGTGTCACACGCCTCCGAAATCAAGTACATCGTCAACAACGTGCCGGTGACGAGCTACGATATACAGCGGCGTGCTGCCTTTCTGCGGATTCAGAACCGGCGCGGCAACGTGCAGCAACTCGCAGCCGACGAGATGGTCAACCAGGCTGTGCGCGCCTCGGAAATCCAGCGGATGAATATCCGCATCACCGACGAGCAGGTTGCTGGCGCCTACGAGCGCTTCGCCAAGTCCAACAATATGTCTGCATCGCAGATGGACCAGGTGCTCAATCAGTCCGGTGTGACGAAGGCGCATTTCCGCGAGTTCATTCGCTCACAGATGGGCTGGTCGCAGGTGTTGAGCCAGCGGGCGCGCTCCAGTGCGATGAGCGAACAGGACGCCGTGCAGCGCATGCTGCAGCAAGGTGGCGACAAGCCCTCGGCGACCGAATACATGCTCCAGCAGGTCATCTTCGTGGTGCCGGCATCGGAGCGCCGTGCCAAGCTTGGCGCGCGCAAGCGTGAGGCGGAAGCCATGCGTCAGCGGTTCCAGAATTGTGAGACAACCCGCGAATTCGCCAAGGGTCTGCTGGATGTCACCGTGCGCGATCTGGGACGTATCCTGGAGCCAGAGCTGCCGTCGGATTGGGCCAAAGAGGTGAAGGCAGCGAAGGCCGGCTCCGCCACCGTTGTGCGCGAAACCGAGCGCGGCGCCGAGTTTATCGGCATTTGCAGCGCGCGCGAGGTCTCCGACGACCGGGTCGCGCAGATGGTGTTCGAGGCCGAAGGTAGCGGCAGCAGCGAGGACAACGACGACACGTCCAAGAAGCTGACCGAGGAACTTCGCGCCAAGGCCCAGATCATCACGCGCTGATTTACGGCCGAAGCAAGCAATCAGGACCGGCGGGCGTGGGCATTCTTGCTCTGACATCAGGCGATCCGTCCGGCATCGGCCCGGAGATCGCCATTGAAGCATGGCGCCGGCGCAAGCAGGACAACACGCCGGCCTTTCTGTTGCTGAGCGACCCCGCGCTCGTCGAGGCCAGGGCCGGCCGGTTGGGTTTGCCGATCGAGATCGCGATCGTGGCGCCCGAAGACGCTCACGCCGCATTTGACGACGCACTGCCCATCGTACCGCTAGACGCATCGTTCCTGGACACGCCGGGTACTCCCAACACGGTGAACGCCGCCGGCACGATAGAAGCCATCGAGGCCGCGGTCAGGCTCGTCACCTCAGGCCAGGCGGATGCGCTGGTCACCTGTCCCATCGCCAAGAAGCCTCTCTACGACGCGGGTTTCGGCTACCCGGGGCATACCGAATTTCTCGGTAATCTCGCGCAGACGATCACCGGCGCAGCGGCAACGCCGGTCATGATGCTTGCCGGCCCCGAACTGCGGGCCGTGCCGGTCACCATCCATATTCCGCTCGTCCAGGTGGCTCCGGCATTGACGATGGCGCGTATCGTCGAGACGGCTTCGATCACTGCCGCCGATCTGCGTGACAAGTTCGGGATAGACAATCCGCGGCTCGCCATTGCGGGGCTGAACCCCCACGCCGGCGAAGACGGGGCGATGGGTCAGGAGGATCAGGGCATCATCCGTCCGGCCGTCGACGCGCTTCGGCGGCTCGGCATCGACGCGCGTGGCCCGCTCCCCGCGGATACGATGTTCCATGCCCGTGCCCGCGCCGGCTACGACGCGGCGATCTGCATGTATCACGACCAGGCGCTTATTCCCGCCAAGGCGCTCGCCTTCGACGAGACCGTGAACGTGACGCTCGGCCTGCCCTTCATCCGCACGTCGCCGGACCACGGCACCGCGTTCGACATTGCCGGCAAGGGCATCGCTCGACCCGACAGCCTGATCGCGGCGCTGCGGCTGGCCCGACAGATGGCCGATGCGATGGCGGCGCGGCGATGACGCTCGACGGGCTGCCGCCGCTTCGCGACGTGATCGAGCGGCATGATCTGCGCGCGAAAAAGTCGCTCGGCCAGAACTTCCTGCTGGACCTTAACCTCACCGGCAAGATCGCGCGGGCGGCTGGCGACCTGTCATCGACCACCGTGATAGAGGTCGGCCCCGGCCCGGGCGGCCTGACGCGCGCGCTGCTGGCGCATGGCGCGGCGCGCGTCGTTGCAATCGAGCGCGACGAGCGCTGCCTTGCAGCACTGGCCGAGGTCGCGCAGCACTATCCTGGTCGGCTGGAAGTGATTGCGGGCGACGCGATGAAGACCGATTTTCCAGCGCTCGCCGAAGGCGCTCAGGACGTCAGGATCGTCGCCAACCTGCCCTACAATATCGGTACGGAGTTGCTGATCCGCTGGCTGACCGTCGCCGACTGGCCTCCCTTCTATTCGTCGATGACGCTGATGTTCCAGAAGGAAGTGGCGCAACGCATCGTGGCGGCGGCTGGCGACAACGCCTATGGCAGGCTGGGCGTGCTCGCGGGATGGCGCACGGAGGCAAGGATCGTCTTCGACCTGCCGCCGCAGGCGTTCACGCCGCCGCCCAAGGTCACGTCGGCAGTGGTCCACATCGTGCCGCGCGCGCAGCCGCTGCCCGCCGACGGCAGGAAGCTCGCCCGGGTGACCGAGGCCGCGTTCGGCCAGCGGCGCAAGATGCTGCGGCAAAGCCTGAAGGGTATCGGCGGCGAGAGGCTGCTGGCGGCGACGGGGATCGACGGCACACGCCGCGCGGAGACCCTGTCTGTGGAAGAGTTTGTGTCGCTGGCCAACGCGATCTGACAATCGGCCGCGCCGAAGCGGCTATCAGATAAAGCTGTAGATGCCGATCTCGTCGAACCTGACGGGGCCGTCCCTCTTGCCTTGTTCACCCAGTTCACCTGCCATCTCTAGTAGAGCGGCTTCGAGCTTTTCAGCCGCCCTGCCTTCGGGGTCGATGAGAGCATTTGCGAAATCTACGAGAGAGATACCCAATTCATCCAGACCGCTGTCTTCTTCGATCTTGCGAATGATTTTCTCGGCGTCAGGTGATTGTCTGATCTTTATTATTTCATCCTTGATCGCCTGCCCAAACGCGGAGGCCGTTTCGAAATCATCAACGTCGAGGCCAATCGCCTTGCCCACCTGCTCCATGAAGTGAACCTTCAACTGGTTCACGTCGATGGAATTCGCGCTGAACATGGGGTCCGGCTGCCGGGGCTGCGCGGGCGATGCAGCAATCGCGGGGATGCCGACGTTCGCGGGATCACGCTCCCGTCCCACGGCGGAGAAAGACGAGAGGTTGGATTGCTGGAGAAGCTGCAGGGCCGCAAGGTTCGCGGGCGGCAAGACGGACATGTTCACTCCGGCAATGGGCCCGGCACGTCATGCGCGGCACATCGTCAACAGGCCGCGCGTCATGCACGGCGAACAAAGCCGGCGGCAGCATGCACAGCTCGTCTTAAGAATTTACTCCAGTTCCTCGTCGAGCAGGCCGGAGATGAAATCGAACAGGCCCGGACGGCGATCGCGCCGCAGGCGCTCCGCCGCGACGATCGCCTCCACCTCGGCAAACGCCGTGTCCAGATCCTCATTGATGACGATGTAGTCATAGTCGCGCCAATGCTCGATCTCGGCGCGTGCATTGGCAAGCCGTGCCGCAATGACCTCGTCACGATCCTCCGCGCGGCGGCGCAGGCGCTCCTTCAACTCGCGCATGGAGGGCGGCAGGATGAAGATCGACACGATGTCGGCGCGCATCTGCCCACGCAACTGTTCGGCGCCCTGCCAGTCTATGTCGAACAGCATGTCGCGCCCTTCGGCGAGCGCCTTCTCGGCGGGCGCGCGAGGCGTTGCATAGAAGTTGCCGTGGACTTCCGCCCATTCGAGCAATTCGTCGTTGTCGCGCATGAACTCGAATTCGCGCGTGGAGCGAAAATGATAATGTCGGCCGTCGATCTCGCTGCCGCGCCGTGCGCGCGTCGTCACGCTGATCGACAGTTCGAATGCTGGGTCGCTTTCGAGCAGATTGCGGGCAATGGTGGACTTGCCGGCGCCGGAAGGCGACGACAGCACCAGCATGAGCCCGCGACGGCGGATCGAAGCGATAAGGGGGGTATCCGCCATGGACTACTCCAGATTCTGAACCTGCTCGCGGAACTGATCGACGACGGCTTTCAGTTCCAGCCCGATGGCCGTCACCGCGGCCGCGTTGGACTTCGAGCAGAGCGTATTCGATTCCCGGTTGAATTCTTGTGAAAGGAAATCGAGCTTGCGGCCGATCGGCCCGCCCTCGGCAATCAGCGCCCGCCCGGAGGCGACATGCGTCTTCAGCCTGTCGATCTCTTCGCGAATATCCGCCTTGGTGGCGAGAAAGGCCGCTTCCATGTGAAGCCGCGCCTCGTCCATGGGAGCGCCGGTGTCGAGAAGCGCCTTCACCTGCTCTGCAAGGCGGGCACGGATGGCGCTTGGTTCACGCGAGGGGTCTGCCTCAGCGCGCTCGGTGAGCGCCTGGATCGAACCGAGGTGCCCGAGAAGCAGCGCGCCAAGTGCCGCGCCCTCGTCGCGACGCGCAGCCTCGAGGCTGGCCAGTGCCGCATCGAGCGCGGCGAGGATGGCGGCATCCAGGTCGGCGCGCGCTTCCTCGTTCTCCGCCGTTTCCGGAGCATCGAGCACGCCGCGCAGGGAGAGCAGGCCATCGGCCGTTGCCGGAGCAACGCCGAATTGCTCCTCAAGCCGCTTCGCGAGGCCGGCAAGGTCCCTCAGGAACTCATCGTTGACAACCGGTTGGGCTTGCGCGCCGGTCCGAGTGAGCGTGAGGCTGGCCTGCACGTTTCCGCGCGAAAAGCGCTTCTGGATCGCCTGACGCACCGGCTGCTCCAGCCGCTCGCATCCCGGCGGCAGCCGCAGCCGCGCCTCAAGGCCCTTGCCGTTGACGGATTTCAATTCCCAGACAATCGCCGCGCCGGCATTGTCGGCGATCGCCCGGCCGAAGCCGGTCATGCTCTGCAAACCCATGGCGTCCCCTGCCCCCCAATTCGCGTCGTCACTCGTTCGCGGCGTCACTCTCCTCCGCTTCGCCCGCTGCTTCGGCGCGCTGCCGTTCGATCCGGCGCCAGCGGGCGACATTCTCGTTGTGCTCCTCCAGCGTCGTCGCGAAGGCATGCCCGCCGCTGCCGTCCGCCACGAAGTAGAGATCCTCGGTCCTCGACGGATTGGCCACGGCTTCAAGCGACGCACGGCCGGGAATGGCGATCGGGCCGGGCGGCAGTCCGTCGATCGTGTAGGTGTTGTAAGGCGTCGGCTTGTCGATGTCCGAGCGATAGATGGGGCGGTCCGCCGGCTTCCCCTCGCCGCCGAACAGGCCGTAGATGATCGTCGGGTCGGACTGCAGCCGCATGCCGCGCTCCAGACGGTTGATGAACACCGAGGCTACGCGCGAGCGTTCGTCAGCTCGGGCCGTTTCCTTCTCGACAATCGAGGCGAGCGTCACGAACTCGTTGATGTCCGATATGGGAAGGTCCTGCGCCCGCCGCTCCCAAATGCCCTCAACCAGCTTCTTCTGGTCGGCAGTCAGGCGGTCGATGATGTCCTGGCGCTTGAGACCGCGCGTGAAACGGACTGTATCGGCTGCCAGCGATCCTTCAGCAGGCATCTCCGCCGGCATCTCGCCCTCGAGCTCCTCTGCGGCGGCAATGCGCGCGAAGGCCTGGGCGACGGTCAGCCCCTCGGGAATGGTCACCGAATGAAGGATCGACTTGCCGCTCACCATGAGTTCCATGATGTCGTGCATGGACGCGCGGGCGGGGATGGCATACTCGCCGGCCTGCAATCGCCCGTCGTTACGATAGGCACGCAGCCCCAGCCGGAAAATGCGCGCGTCACTTATCATGTCGCTACGCTCGAGCTGCTCGGCGATTTCGGTGACCCCGGTGTTGGGCTTGACCAGAAACGTATCGGGTGTCGCAAGCGGCCCTGGACCTTCGAAGGTGGTCTTGCCGAACCACACCGCAATGAAGGCCGCAATGACCAGCAGCACGATCGACGACATCACGAAGTTCAGGAAGACGACGACCTGGCTGCGCGAACGGCGCGAGCGGCGCGGCGGCGGGGTTCCCGCCTGGGGGCGAAGCGCCTCGCTCGCGCTCTTCGGCACGATGGGCTTTGCCCCGGATTGCTGCTGGCTGGCTATAGCGCCATCGTCCGCAGGATTGCTCGTCATGGCCTCCCGGCACTCCTTCAAGCCGACACTGTCCGATTCAGCGAACCGAAGCTAAGCCGGAATATGGCGAAATTGGCGATGCGGCCGAAGAAGTGGCCGCTCAGCCTTCGTACCTGCGGAACACCAGCGACGCATTGGTGCCGCCGAAGCCGAAGGAATTGGAGAGCGCCACATCGATCTGACGCTGCCGGGGCGCGTTGGGAACCAGATCGATGGCGGTTTCCCTCTCGGGATTATCGAGGTTGATCGTCGGCGGGGCGACGTTGTCACGAATGGCAAGCACCGAGAAGATCGCTTCCGCGGCACCGGCAGCGCCCAGCAGATGGCCGATCGCGGACTTGGTGGAAGACATCGACACCTTGGAGGCGGCGTCGCCAACCAGCCGCTCGACCGCACCGAGCTCGATCGTGTCGGCCATGGTGGAGGTGCCATGGGCATTGATGTAATCGACATCAGCCGGGGAAAGCCCGGCACGCTTCAACGCCGCGGTCATGCAGCGGAACGCGCCGTCGCCATCTTCTGATGGTGCCGTGATGTGGTAGGCGTCGCCGGTGAGCCCGTAGCCCACGACTTCGGCATAAATCTTGGCGCCGCGCGCCTTGGCATGCTCGAGCTCTTCCAGCACGACCACGCCGGCGCCCTCGCCCATCACGAAGCCGTCGCGATCCCTGTCATAGGGGCGGGACGCCTTCTGCGGATCGTCGTTGCGGGCGGTGGAGAGCGCCTTGCAGGCCGCGAAACCGGCCAGAGAAAGCCGCGTAACCGGGGATTCGGCTCCGCCGGCCACCATCACGTCGGCATCGCCGAACATGATAAGCCGCGCTGCATCGCCGATCGCATGCGCGCCGGTCGAGCAAGCGGTGACAACCGCGTGGTTAGGCCCCTTGAGGCCATGACGGATCGAAACCTGCCCCGAGACGAGATTGATGATGTTTCCGGGAATGAAGAAAGGGCTGATGCGGCGCGGGCCCTTTTCCTGCAGGATCAGGGCGTTCTCGGCAATGCCTTCGATGCCGCCGATGCCGGAACCGATCATGACGCCGGTCGCATTCTGGTCTTCCGAACTTTTCGGATCCCAGCCTGCATCCTTGAGGGCCAAGTCAGCGGCAGCCACGCCGTAGATGATGTAGTCGCCGACCTTGCGCTGCTCCTTCGGCTCCATGAACCGATCCGGATCGAACGCATTCTCCCCGCCGTCGCGAGGGATGACGTGGGCGATCTTGCAAGGAAGATCGTCCACCTCAAAGGTATCAACGCGCCGCGCGGCGCTCTTCCCGGCCAGAAGCTCTTTCCACGCATGCTCCGCGCCCACGCCGAAAGGCGAAAGCAGTCCCATGCCGGTGACGACGACGCGTCTCATCGCTTGCACTCTGATCTGGCTTGAACGGTCAGGTCGCGCGGCGGAGGCGTCAGGCCGACGCCTTTTCGATGTACTTGACGGCGTCGCCGACGGTCAGGATCGTCTCGGCGGCATCGTCCGGAATCTCGACGCCGAACTCTTCCTCGAAAGCCATGACCAGCTCGACGGTGTCGAGGCTGTCTGCGCCGAGGTCGTCGATGAAGCTTGCGCCCTCGGTGACCTTGTCGGCATCAACGCCCAGATGCTCGACAACGATTTTCTTGACGCGTTCTGCGGTATCGCTCATTTGCAAACCCTCGACTTCAAAAAGTTGGTGGGACTTCGTTAGCGGCACGATTGCCGGTAATCAAGCTGAAAGATGGGAGCATAGGGTGGGGATAATCCCGGTTTCAACCGGTTATTTCCTGCCCGTACTGGTCAGTCCTGAAGCTCCCGAAGGCGGCGTTCATTCGCCATGGAGCGGCGGCATTACACGAAAACACTTCGTGGTCAAAGACCAAAATCGCCGCCGCATGTCCATTATCAGATCATCGCCATGCCGCCATTGACGTGAAGCGTCTGTCCGGTGACGTAACCGGCCTCGTTCGACGCGAGGTAGAGCACGGATGCTGCGATATCCTCGCCCGTGCCCATCTTCTTCATCGGGATGGCGCCCATGATCGCATCCTTCTGCTTGTCGTTCAGCTTTTCGGTCATGGCCGATTCGATGAAGCCGGGCGCAACGCAGTTCACGGTGATGTTGCGGGTGGCGATCTCCTGGGCAAGCGACTTAGAAAAGCCGATCAAGCCCGCCTTGGACGCGCAATAGTTTGCCTGGCCGGGATTGCCGGTGACCCCGACGATGGAGGTGATGTTGACGATGCGGCCAAAGCGGCGGCGCATCATGGGATGCGTCAATTCGCGGGTAAGACGGAATACCGCGCTCAGGTTCACTTCCAGAACAGCGTCCCAATCCTCGTCCGACATGCGCACGAACAGGCCATCACGGGTGATACCGGCGTTGTTGACCAGAATGTCGACGCCTTCCAGCTCTGCCTCAGCCTTCTGGCCAAGCGCCTTGACCTCGTCGCGGTCGGAGAGGTTGGCGGGAAACAGCTTCACGCGGTCGCCCAGCTCGGCGCCGAGCGCCTCAAGCTTTTCCTTCCGCGTTCCGTGCAGCCCGACAGTCGCGCCCGCCGCGTGAAGCGCGCGTGCGACAGCTTCGCCGATGCCTCCGGTAGCGCCGGTTACAAGCGCCTTGCGGCCGCCAAGATCAAACATGGGAAATCCTTCTCTCAAGCCTGGCCAAGGTCGGCCAGCGCCGCTTCGATGTCGGCGGGCGTGCCGATATTGGCCGTGGCGATGTTGCGATCGATGCGGCGCGCCAGTCCGGAAAGCACCTTTCCAGCTCCGACCTCATAGAGCGTGGTCACGCCGTTCTGACCGAACCATTCCACGGTTTCGCGCCAACGCACGCGGCCGGTCACCTGTTCCACGAGGCGGTCGGCAATCTCGTTCGGATCATTGAGCGGGCGCACCACCACGTTGGCAACGACCGGCACCACGGGAGCATTCTTGGCCACTGCGGCCAGAGCCTCGCGCATGGCATCCGCCGCCGGCTGCATCAAAGCCGAGTGGAAAGGCGCGGAGACGGGCAGCATCAGCGCGCGCTTGGCGCCTTTTTCGGTGCAGATGCGGGCCGCATGCTCAACCGCAGGCTTGGCGCCGGAAATAACAAGCTGGCCGCCGCCATTGTCGTTGGCGATCTGGCAGACCGAGCCCTTGCCGGCTTCCGCGCAGGCAGCCTCGACCTCTGGCTGCTCGAGACCGATGATCGCAGCCATCGCACCTTCGCCGACGGGCACAGCGGCCTGCATGGCATTTCCGCGAATGCGCAGCAGTCGGGCGGTATCGGCGACGGAGAAGGTGCCGGCCGCGGCCAGCGCCGAATATTCGCCCAGCGAATGACCGGCCACGTAGGCCACCTTGTCCTTCAGTGACAGGCCCCTCGCCTCGAGCACCCGGATCGCGGCCAGCGACACGGCCATGAGGGCCGGCTGGGCATTTGCCGTCAGCGTCAGCTCGTCTTCTGGACCTTCCCACATCAGCGTCGAGAGCTTCTGCGCGAGTGCGTCATCCACTTCATCGAAGACAGCGCGCGCCTCGGGAAAGGCGTCCGCCAGATCCTTGCCCATTCCGACGGCCTGGCTGCCCTGGCCGGGGAAGGTAAAGGCGATCGACATGGCATTTCTCCCTGCATTCTTTTCGCCAGCGTGTGACGCAAGCGCGGCTGGAGGTCAAGTAGCGCGGTTTTGACCTCGATCCGAAACTTCTTTGCCGACCAAGGCAACCTCTGGCCTGAATGACAGTTTTATGACAACTAGATGACACGCGCCCGCGACAAGGAACCGTGGATTGATCCGTATCGCCGACCCGGTAACTCCGGGCCTACCCGCCACATCGTCGCTCAGCGGCCCGCGCAGGCTGGCACACGGCATCGCCTATGTGGCGGCGGTGGTCGTTGCGTCCGTCACGCTGACCTTGCTGATGGAAACGATCCTGCGCGGCTCGGCGGGCGAAGCCTTCGGGTTTCTCACAGATTCGACAAGGCCGGCGTTCGCGACAATCGCGGCTATAGCCCTCGCGCTGATCGGGCTTGACGCCTTCACCCGGCGACAAGGCCAGTCGGTGCTGGTGCTGGCTCCGGTGCTGCTTGTGCTCGCCTGGGTCGGTTCCCAGAAGCAGTTCTATCTCGGCGATCCGCCCTATCCGACCGATTTCCTGTATGCGCGCCAGATCGTGGAACTGATGCCGCTTATGGTAGCCGAACGTCCCGTGGCCGGGTTTTTGATCGTCGCTGCCCTGGCGGCGGCCTCGATAGCGCTGGTGATCCTGTGGTTCCGATCGCGCATGCTGCCGGTGACGAGCGCCACCGGCAGGATCGTGCGGCTGGCCCTGGCTGCGCCGCTTCTCGTCCTTTTTGCCACGCAGATGGACTATGCCCGCCATTCGTCGCTGCGCTCGGCTCTCAATATCGAGCCCATGATGTGGGACCAGGCGGCGAACTACCGTCATAACGGCCTCGTCATGGCGTTTGCCCTTAACGTGCCGATGGCCAATGTGAGCCCGCCGGTGGGCTACAGTTTTGCCTCGGTGGATGCCATCCAGGCGCCGGCGCCGGCCGCTTACGCATCGCCGCGCCGGCCGGACATCATCATGGTGATGAGCGAGTCGCTCTGGGATCCGACCCGGCTTCCCGGCGTGACCATCACACCCGATCCGCTGGCGTTCACGCGCTCCATGCAGTCGGGTCACATCTTCTCGCCGGAGTTCGGCGGCATGACCGCCAATGTCGAATTCGAGGCGCTGACCGGCTTTTCCAACGCCTTCCTGCCCTATGGCAGCATCCCGTATCAACAATATGTGCGCGGCGAGATGCCGTCGCTGGCAAGCTTTCTCTCCCAGAAAGGCTATACGACGCTGGCGATGCATCCGTTCCAGAGCTGGTTCTGGAACCGCGGCAACGTATACGAGGCCTTCGGCTTCGACCGCTTCCTGTCTGAAGAGAACATTGAGCCGCTTGCAAAGCGCGGACGGCTGGCTTCCGACGCCGCGCTGACCGACCTCATCATGAAGGAGGTCGACGCCTCCGTGGAACCGATCTTCGCGTTCGCGGTGACCTTGCAGAATCATGGGCCCTATGAGGCAAATCGCTATCCGGATGACCGGATCACCGTGGCGACCGACGCGGGCGAGGCAGCACGCGGCGCGATCGGTAGCTTTTCCGAAGGCATGATGGATTCCGACCGGTCGCTTGCGCGCCTGCTCGAATGGGCCGAAAACCGCGAACGGGAAACCATCGTCGTCTTTTTCGGTGACCATTTGCCCCCGCTCGGCCAGACTTATGTCGCAACCGGCTTCATGGAACGCACCGTCAGCAACCGCTTCGGCAGCGCCGCGAAGCTGACGCGCGAGCGCGAGACGCCACTGGTCATCTGGTCCAACCGCACCGGGCCGATGAAGCAGGCCGGTACGCTGAGCCCGGCCTTCCTGCCTCTGCATGTGCTCCAGGCCGCCGGCATGGATCACCCCTATTACACCGGGTTCCTGGGCACCGCCTACGATCGCTGGCACGTCATCGACCGACATCTGCTCGTCGACAAGAATGGCAGTCCAACCGAGGGCTGGAGCCATGCCGTGGTCGACCCGCTCCTGCGCGACTATCGTCTCATTCAGTACGACGTGATGTTCGGCGCGCGCCACGGCGCCGACCGCTTCTTCCCGCGGATCGAGGCGCCGCTGATCGCGCAACAGCACGGACGAACTGCCTATTGATGCGGATTGCCGCTGCTGAATCGACTGTCGACATCGACCATTCTCCACCGATTTCACGCCCGTGCGCGGCACCAGCTTGCAAAACCGGGGAAATACCCATATAGACCCCGCCAATCTGCCGGTCCCAGCTGGGGGCTGAACGGAGGGCCGTGTCATTCTTCTGATGGCGCGCGTGAAGGCAAAAGCTCTTCCGCCTCCCGTGTCTCCGCTCTCGACCGTCTCGTCGTGCTCCTTTCTTCGCCCGCCAAATGCGGGACAAGAGAAGTTGCAGAGGCTTTAGCCGCCGGGAACCGGACAGAGAAACGAAGAAAGGCAAGACAATATGGCTCTTTACGAACATGTGTTTCTTGCCCGCCAGGATTTGTCCTCGCAGCAGGTCGAGGCTCTTGTGGAACAGTACAAGGGCGTGATCGAAGCGAATGGCGGCTCCCTCGGCCGGGTCGAGAACTGGGGACTCAAGTCCCTCACCTACCGCATCAACAAGAACCGCAAGGCGCACTACACGCTCATGGACATCACGGCCCCGGCCGCTGCTATCCAGGAGATGGAGCGCCAGATGGGCCTGTCGGAAGACGTGCTGCGCTTCATGACCATTCGCGTCGAAGCCCACGAGGAAGGCCCGTCGGCGATGATGCAGAAGCGCGACGACCGTGAGCGCGAAGGCCGCTTCGGCGACCGTCCGCGCTTTGGCGATCGCGATCGCGGCGGCGACCGTGGTGGCGACCGCGACCGTGGTCCGCGCCGCCCCCGCGAGCAGGCACAGTCTGAAGGAGCTGCAGAATAATGGTCGACATCAACCAGATCCCGACCCGGCGCCCCTTCCATCGCCGCCGCAAGACCTGCCCGTTCTCCGGCGCCAACGCGCCGCGGATCGACTACAAGGACGTGCGGCTGCTGCAGCGCTACATTTCCGAGCGCGGCAAGATCGTGCCGTCGCGCATCACGGCCGTCAGCCAGAAGAAGCAGCGCGAGCTCGCCAAGGCGATTAAGCGCGCGCGTTTCCTGGGCCTGCTGCCCTACGTCGTGAAGTGATTATCCGAGGGGCGGTCCGCCGCCCCTCGCCCCCCTGCGATCGGCGCAGGGACCGGAACCGTAAAACCGAGTTGGGCCCGATGGCCCTAACTGCCAGGACAGGCAGGACAGCGACCCGGCGGCAACCACGCCCCAAGAGCTTCCCTGCCTGTTTCGATAGATGAGCGCCGCCAAGGCGCGAACAGGAGACAACCATGGAAGTCATTCTTCTCGAGCGCATTGCCCGCCTCGGCCAGATGGGCGACACCGTCAAGGTCAAGGACGGCTTTGCCCGCAACTACCTTCTGCCCAAGGGCAAGGCCCTTCGCGCCAACGAAGCCAACAACAAGAAGTTCGAAGGCCAGCGCGCCCAGCTCGAAGCCCGCAACCTCGAGCGCAAGTCCGAGGCCCAGGAGGTCGCCGACAAGCTCGACGGCAAGACCTTCGTGGTCGTTCGTTCGGCAGGCGAGACCGGCCAGCTCTACGGTTCGGTGTCGACGCGCGACATCTCCGACATCCTGACCGCCGAAGGCTTCTCGGTCGGCCGCAACCAGGTCGAGCTGAACCAGCCGATCAAGGCCATCGGCCTCACCAATGTGGCGCTGGCGCTCCATCCGGAAGTCGAGGTGACGATCACGCTCAACATCGCCCGCTCGGCGGACGAAGCCGAGCGTCAGGCCGCCGGCGAGAAGCTGGATTCGGCCGAGGCGATCTACGGCGACGACATCAACGAGAACGCCCGTCCCGACGCCTTCTTCGATCCGAACGAAGAAGGCTACGAGGGCGAAGAGGAAGAAGAAGCCTGATCCGCTTTCAAGCCGATTTCGCATCGATGCCCGGCCGGAAACGGCCGGGCATTTTTTTCACTGGACCATTCGCTGACGGAAAAGAGGAACCTTTTTTACCCTCCGAGATTTCATAAACTGGCTTTCTTGCGACGGGTGGCAGCGTACGTGAGCGAGTGAAATGAACAAATTGCTACAAGGTGTTGTCGGGCGGCTGGTTCGGACCGGCAATCTCACGGTGACCGATCCTGACGGGACGGTCGAGACCTTCGGCGACGGAAGCGGTGCTCCGGTCCACGTCGTCGTCAAGAGCCATCAGGCGCAGCGCGCGATCCTTCTGGACCCGACGCTGGCAGTTCCCGAAGCCTACATGAACGGTGAGATCGACTTCGTCGAAGGCGACGTGCTCGAGTTCCTGCGCATCGTTTACCAGAATATGGGGCCGGACGGCATCGATGCCGCTTGGACAAAAGCGATCGAAGGCGTGCGCATCGCTTTCCGCCGGCTTCAGCAGATCAACACTGCGACACGCTCAAGGCGAAACGTCCAGCATCACTACGACCTGTCGCGCGAGTTCTACCGGCTCTTCCTCGATGAGGACATGCAGTATTCCTGCGCCTATTTCGAGCGGCCGGACATGACGCTGGACGAGGCGCAAATGGCGAAGAAGCGGCATCTGGCCGCCAAGCTCAGGCTGCAGCCCGGCCAGCAGGTACTGGATATTGGGTCGGGCTGGGGCGGGCTCGGCCTCTATCTCGCAGGAACGTTCGACGTGAATGTGCTGGGCGTCACCCTTTCTTCCGAACAGCATACGCTTGCAACCGACCGGGCGCACGAAGCGGGTCTCGAAAGCCGCGTTCACTTCGAACTGAAGGACTACCGCGACCTGCGGGAGCGTTTCGACCGCATCATCTCGGTCGGCATGTTCGAGCATGTCGGCGTCAATCACTACCGCGCCTTCTTCGACCGCTGCGCAGCGCTTTTGAAGCCGGATGGCGTCATGGTGCTGCATTCGATCGGCAGGGCCGGGCCACCGACCGCTACCAATGCATTTATCCGCAAGCACATCTTCCCGGGCGGCTATATACCGGCTCTCTCGGAAGTGTTCCCGCATATCGAGAAGGCGGGCCTGATGGTCACTGATGTCGAGATATTGCGGCTGCACTACGCGGAGACGTTGAAACACTGGCGAGAGCGCTTCCTGGCGCAACGCGAACGGGTGGTCGAAATCTACGACGAGCGCTTCGCGCGGATGTGGGATTTCTACCTTGCCGGGTCGGAAGCCGCGTTCCGCTGGCAGGACCTGATGGTGTTCCAGCTGCAGATTTCGTTGAAGAACGATGCCGTGCCCATCACCCGCGACTATATCGGCAAGTGCGAGAAGGCGCTGGCGATGCACGAGATGGGCCACGCACAGGCGCGCCCAGCACGGCGTCCGCGCAAGACCGGCCGCAGAGTGGCCGACCGCGATTAAGATCAAGCCCCCAGCCATCGCCCGGGCTTGCGTTTCGGCGATGGACGGTAAAGAAGATCGGGCTTCGACGATCGAGACCCGGATGACCTTGCCCGTATTCATTGCCGCCGCACTTTTCGAGATCGCAGGCTGCTTCGCGTTCTGGGCATGGTGGCGGCTCGACAAATCGGCGCTGTGGCTGGTGCCGGGCGTCCTCAGCCTGGTGATGTTCGCGTGGCTGCTGACTTTCACCGATACGAGCGCGGCCGGGCGTGCATATGCCGCCTATGGCGGGATCTATATCTGCGCGTCGCTGTTGTGGCTGTGGCTGGCCGAGGGCGTGAGGCCTGACCGCTTCGATCTGGTGGGTGCGGGTATCTGCCTCGTCGGCGCATCCGTCATCCTGCTGGCGCCGCGCGGGGCCTGACTCGATGGAACTGCCAGCTCCCCTTCGCCAGGCGATCGATGCAATGCTTCACGGCATTCCAGCTTCCGAGATCGCGCGGGCGGCAACCGTGCTCTCCGAGCGCTATCGCGCGGAGGTGCGCGACGGCCGCCTGCATATGAATGCCGACCTGGCGGTGAAGGCCTATCTGGCAACGCGGATGCCGGCCACGTTTGCCGCGGTTCATGCAAGTCTCGATGCGGCGGCGGCGGCAATGCCGGATTTCGCGCCCAAAACCATGCTCGATGTCGGGTCCGGACCGGGAACCGTGCTTTGGGCTGCGGCCTCCGTCTGGCCCGAACTCGAAACCGCAACGTTGCTGGACGCCAGCGAACCGGCGCGCCGCGCGGGCCGTGCGCTTTCGGACACTCTCCGGCAAGTGACCACGACATGGATCGCAGGCGATGCAACGCTCGATCTGCGCGGGCAGACGTCGCACGAGCTGGTGACATGCGCCTACGTCCTGGATGAGGTGGCCCCAGCTTCACTTGAGGGGCTTGTCGACAACCTCTGGGCGCTGACAGGCGAGATCCTGGTCATCGTCGAGCCCGGCACGCCGGCCGGCTGGCGGCGCGTTCTGGATGCCCGGGCGCGCCTTATCGGCATCGGCGCCCACGTCGCCGCCCCCTGCCCGCATCAAGCGCCCTGCCCGCTTGCTGCTCCCGACTGGTGCCACTTTGCCCGGCGCGTCGCGCGCTCGCGCATCCACCGGATCGCCAAGGGCGCCGACGTTCCCTGGGAGGACGAGAAGTTCATCTATCTGGCCGCGACCCGGAACGCGCCTGCTGATCGCGAATCGCGCGTGCTTGCGCCGCCCAGGCACGGATCGGGCAAAGTGCAGCTCAAGCTCTGCCAGCCGGATGGAAACGCCGTCGAGCGCCTGTTGACCAAGCGCGACGGCGCGATGTTCAAGGAGGCCCGGCGCGCAGACTGGGGCGATACGTTTGCGGGCTGATTCCGGATATTCCCCTTTTGTTCCATATGGACGGGCGCTATGCTTGCGCGCCGATTCGCGTCAACTGCCAAATGTGCGCCTACGCGACACTGGCTGTGGATCGCTGTGGATCACGAAGGTTGAGGCAGAAGGAGCTTTGAACCGGACGACCGGAGCGATAGGACGGTATCGGGGATGGGCGACGGGGCAGTTTGGTTCTCTGAGTCCGGCAAGACAGATCATACGGAGCCGGCATGGCTGAAGCAGTCCGCAAGCTCGCAGCGGCGGAGACACCGCTCTATCGCGAAGCGCCCAACAACATCGAGGCCGAACAGGCACTGCTCGGGGCCATTCTGGTCAACAATGACGCGTTCTATCGCGTCTCCGACTTCCTCAAGGCGAGCCATTTCTACGAGCCGCTGCACCGCAAGATCTACGAGGTGCTGGCCGAGCTGATCCGGATGGGCAAGATGGCCAATCCGGTGACGATCAAGACATTTCTTCCGGCCGACGAGAAGGTCGGCGACATGACGGTCGCGCATTATCTTGCGCGCCTTGCCGCCGAGGCCGTGACGGTCATCAACGCGGCCGACTACGGTCGCGCCATCTACGACCTCGCGACCCGCCGCGCGCTGATCACCGTCGGCGAGGACATGGTCAACATCGCCTATGACGCGCCAGTGGACATGTCGCCCGGCGAGCAGATCGAGGATGCCGAACGCCGGCTGTTCGAGCTGGCCGAGACCGGCCGCTATGACGGCGGCTTCGAGAGCTTCAACGACGCGGTCAAGACCGCCGTCGACATGGCCAACGCCGCCTATATGCGGGACGGCCATCTTTCCGGCATTTCGACCGGCTTGCGCGACGTCGACCGCAAGCTCGGCGGCCTCCAGTCTTCCGATCTCATCATCCTTGCCGGGCGTCCTGCCATGGGCAAGACCTCGCTCGCCACCAACATCGCCTTCAACATCGCCAGCGCCTATACGCCGGCGCAGCAGGCCGACGGCTCCTTCAAGGCCGCGAATGGCGGCGTGGTTGGCTTCTTCTCGCTCGAAATGTCGTCTGAACAGCTCGCGACGCGTATCATCTCCGAGCAGACGGAGATTTCCTCCTCCAAGATCAGGCGCGGCGAGATCACCGAAGCCGATTTCGAGAAGCTGGTTGCCTGTTCGCAGATGATGCAGAAGACGCCGCTGTTCATCGACCAGACCGGCGGCATCTCCATCGCGCAGCTTGCCGCGCGCGCGCGACGCCTCAAGCGACAGCGCGGGCTCGACGTGATCGTGATCGACTACGTGCAGCTCATGCAGGGCTCATCGGCCAAATCCAGCCAGAACCGCGTTCAGGAAATCACCGAGATCACGACCGGCCTGAAGGCACTCGCCAAGGAGCTGAACGTGCCGATCATCGCGCTCTCCCAGCTCTCGCGTCAGGTCGAGAGCCGCGACGACAAGCGGCCGCAGCTCGCCGATCTGCGCGAATCGGGCTCGATCGAGCAGGACGCGGACGTGGTTCTGTTCGTTTATCGCGACGAATATTACATGCAGAACAAGCAGCCTGAGGAAGGCACGCCAGAATATGAAGACTGGCGGCTGAAATTCGAGCGCGTGAAGGGCAAGGCCGAACTGATCATCGCCAAGCAGCGCCATGGCCCGACCGGCACGGTGGAGCTGGCCTTCGAGGGCCAATTCACGCGCTTCTCGGACCTTGCCGAGGAAGACCGCCTGCCAGAGCGGTTCGAATAGACATTGACCGGCTGGCTTCCTTTCGAACCCGACGCGCTCCACGATGGCGCCGACCCTCGGCTGGCCGGCGGCCGGCTGACGATCGATCTCGCAGCGCTTGCCGAGAACTATCGCCTGCTTGCCCGTCAGGCAACACCCGCGGCGGTCGCCGGCGTGGTCAAGGCGGACGCCTACGGCCTCGGGGCCGGCCATGTCGCGCCGGTGCTGTGGGACGCAGGCTGCCGCACATTCTTCGTCGCCCTGCCGGAAGAAGGCATCGCCTTGCGCGCCATACTGCCGGGGGCGGACATCTTTGTGCTGAATGGGCTCTTCGGCGCGGAAGCCGCCCCCGCCTACGGCAAGCACCGTCTGTTGCCCGTTCTTGGATCGCCCGCCGATCTTTCATGCTGGGAAGCCTTCGGCTGGGACGGCGATGCGCCACGCCCCTGCGCCATCCATGTCGACACCGGCATGAACCGGCTCGGGCTTACGGCCGAGGAGGCGCTTGCCTTTGCCCAGGAAAATGCGCTGACGGGTGCGATCACGCCGCGCCTGCTGATGAGCCATCTCGCCTGCGCCGACGATCCCGATCATCCGCTCAGCATGCGTCAACTCGAATCGTTTCAGGCGGTTAGGCAGGCTTTCTCGGGGATCGATTCAAGTCTGGCCAATTCGTCCGGAACGTTTCTGGGCGCCGATTTCGCGTTCGACCTCGTCCGTCCGGGCATCGCGCTCTACGGCGGCCGGCCGGTCAACGATGCCGAGAACCCGATGAAGACCGTGGTCACGGCAGAGGCGCGCGTTGTGCAGGTCCGGCAGGCAAGCGCGGGGGAAACGGTGAGTTACGGCGCGACGCACACGCTTGCGCGCGATACGACCATCGCCGTCGTCTCGGCGGGATACGCGGACGGCTACCATCGCGCGGGTTCCGGCAGTGGCGTGCCTTTGCGACAGGCCGCAGGTGGAGGCCATGGTTTTCTGCATGACCGGAAAGTGCCGGTGCTGGGGCGCGTGACGATGGACCTGACGATGTTCGACGTCACCGATCTCGGCGCCGATGCGGTGAGCGTCGGCGACTGGGTGGAACTGTTCGGTCCCAACATCTCCATCGACGACGCGGCAGCGGCGGCCGGCACGATTTCCTACGAACTGCTGACCTCGCTGGGGAAGCGATACCATCGGCATTATGTGGGTGGGAAAGGGAACTGATGCCCGTCTGCGTCGCCTTTCTACGTTGCCCCCCTCTGTCCTGCCGTAGCCTGCCCTACGCCTACGCTTCGGGCGTTCGTCACTCGAAAAGCCAAATCGTTGGCTTTTCGTCCGCCTTGCGGACCACTCCTCACCCCCCACGAGGGGGGAGATCGGCAGCTTTGCGCTTGCATCTCCTTCTACAACGCAGACGATTGGCGAAAGCCGGGCCGCCCACTGATCTCCCCCCTCGTGGGGGAGATGGCTGGCAAGCCAGAGGGGGGCGCGAAGGAACGCGACTTCGCGGATCGGATACATATGGCTAAGCCCCGCGTTCAGTTCATCTGTCAGAACTGCGGCACGGCGCATACGCGCTGGGCCGGCAAGTGCGATGCCTGCGGCGAGTGGAACACGCTGGTTGAGGAAGGCACGTCCGGCGGCATCGGCAGCGGCCCGGCCGGCATGCGCAGCAGCCGCAAGGGACGGCCCGTCACGCTCACGACGCTCTCCGGCGAGATCGAGGAAGCACCACGGATCGTCTCCGGGATCGCCGAGCTCGACCGGGCGACCGGCGGTGGTTTCGTGCGCGGGTCGGCCCTGCTGGTCGGCGGCGATCCGGGCATCGGCAAGTCGACACTGCTGACCCAGGCGGCGGCAGCACTCGCCTCGCGCGGTCATCGGATCGTCTATGTGTCGGGCGAGGAGGCGGTGGCGCAGATACGCCTGCGCGCGCAGCGTCTGGGTGCCGCCGACACGCCTGTCGAACTGGCAGCCGAGACCAACGTCGAGGACATCCTCGCCACCATCGCGGAAGGCAAGCGGCCCGACCTCGTCATCCTCGATTCGATCCAGACGCTATGGACCGACATGGCCGACAGCGCGCCGGGCACAGTGACTCAGGTACGCGCAGCCGCGCAGGCGATGATCCGCTATGCGAAGTCGACTGGCGCGGCGGTCGTGCTTGTCGGCCACGTTACCAAGGAAGGCCAGATCGCCGGGCCGCGCGTGGTCGAGCACATGGTTGACGGCGTGCTCTATTTCGAAGGTGAAGGCGGGCACCATTACCGCATCCTTCGGACCGTCAAGAACCGCTTCGGGCCGACGGACGAGATCGGTGTCTTCGAAATGTCGGACAAGGGGTTGCGCGAGGTGGCCAACCCCTCGGAGCTTTTCCTCGGCGAGCGCAGCGCCAAGGCGCCGGGCGCGGCGGTGTTTGCCGGCATGGAAGGCACGCGGCCAGTGCTCGTCGAAATCCAGGCGCTGGTCGCCCCCTCCCCGCTCGGCACGCCGCGCCGGGCTGTGGTCGGATGGGATTCGGCGCGGCTGTCGATGGTGCTCGCGGTGCTGGAAGCCCATTGCGGCGTCCGCTTCGCCCAGCACGACGTCTATCTCAACGTCGCCGGCGGCTATCGCATCACGGAGCCTGCGGCCGACCTTGCGGTTGCCGCAGCGCTGGTTTCCTCGCTTACCGGTCTTGCCCTTCCGGCCGATTGCGTCTATTTCGGCGAAATCAGTCTGTCGGGGGCTATACGGCCCGTCGCACACGCCCAGCAACGCCTGAAAGAGGCGGAAAAGCTGGGTTTCGCCCAGGCGGTAATGCCCGGTGCGGGCGACGAGCAGAATGGCGGGAGCGGCCAGCGGGCGTTTCAGCCGGCTACGCTTTCCGATCTGGTCGTGCGCATCGCCGGTTCGAAGCGGCGCGACGCGGATGACTGAAGGGATGCAAGTGGCGAGCGGTCTGCGCTTGCACGACTGGAGTGGAGCCTGAATGCCCATTACCCTGCTGGACGGAATCCTCGTCGGCTTCACCCTCGTTTCCGCAATGCTGGCCATGGTGCGTGGCTTCTCGCGCGAGATCCTGTCGATCGCATCGTGGGGTGCTGCCGCCGTTGCGGCATATTTCTTTTATCCGGCCGTCGTCCCCTACATCGAATCGTATGTGGACCAGGCGCAGCTCCGCATAGCGGTGGCCGCGGCCATCGTGTTCTTCATCGCGCTGATCGTGGTGACGGTCATCACCATGAAGGTCGCCGACTTCATCATCGACAGCCGCATCGGCGCGCTGGACCGGACGCTGGGCTTCCTCTATGGGGCGGCACGCGGCATACTCGTCGTGGCCGTGGGCCTTCTGTTCTTTTCCTGGCTGGTGGGAACCAACCCGCCCGCATGGATTTCGGAAGCCAAGTCGCTGCCGCTGCTGGAGAGTATCGGAAACTGGCTGGAAGGTATCCTGCCGGACGATCCGGAAAACTCGATACTGAACCGCATATCGCCCGGCGAAGACACGCCCGGCACCGACCAGCCGGAAAACTGAGGCCGCGCCATACTGGCGCGGGACACGCAAACAGAAAACAATCGAGAGGCGGTGCCTTATGGCAGACGCAGACGATACTCCGTTTTCATCAGGTGCCGACGACCGCTTTCATGACGAATGCGGCGTCTTCGGCATTTTTGGTCGGCAGGATGCCGCCGCGATCGTGACCCTCGGGCTGCATGCCTTGCAGCATCGTGGGCAGGAAGCGGCCGGCATCGTCTCCTATGACGGGTCGCAGTTCCACGTCGAGCGCCATGTCGGCCTGATCGGCGACACGTTCACCAAGCAGTCCGTGATCGACCGGCTTTCCGGCACCCGCGCCATCGGCCATACGCGCTACGCCACCACTGGGGGCGCGGGCCTGCGCAACGTTCAGCCGCTGTTCGCGGAGCTTGCCGAAGGCGGCATCGCGGTCGCCCACAACGGCAACCTGACCAACGCGATGACCGTGCAGCGTGCATTGCAGAAGCAGGGCTCGATCTTCACGTCCACCTCGGACACGGAAACGATACTCCACCTCGTTGCGACCAGCCGCGAGAAAGACATCAATTCCCGCTTCATCGAGGCCGTGCGGCAGCTAGAGGGTGCGTTTTCGCTCGTCGGGCTGACGGCCAAGAAGATGATCGGCTGCCGTGACCCCATGGGCATACGCCCGCTCGTGCTGGGCGATCTCGACGGCGCGTGGATCCTGGCATCGGAAACCTGCGCCCTGGACATCATCGGGGCCCGTTTCGTCCGCGACCTGAAGCCCGGCGAGATGGTGGTGATCACCACCAAGGGCATCGAGAGCTTCTTCCCGTTCGAGCCGCAGAAGTCGCGTTTCTGCATCTTCGAATATGTCTATTTCGCCCGTCCCGACTCCTCGGTCGAAGGCCGGAACGTCTACGACGTTCGCAAGCATATCGGGCGCGAACTGGCGATCGAAAACCCTGTCGATGCCGACATCGTCGTGCCGGTGCCGGATTCGGGCACGCCGGCGGCAATCGGCTTCGCGCAGCAGGCGGCACTACCGTTCGAGCTCGGCATCATCCGCAACCACTATGTGGGGCGGACCTTCATCCAGCCCGGCGATTCGATTCGCCATATGGGCGTGAAGCTGAAGCACAACGCCAATCGCAAGATGATCGAGGGCAAGCGGGTGGTGCTGGTCGACGATTCGATCGTACGCGGCACGACGAGCCAGAAAATCGTTCAGATGGTTCGCGATGCCG
Source organism: Aquamicrobium sp. (assembly GCA_019739225.1). Lineage (GTDB taxonomy): Bacteria > Pseudomonadota > Alphaproteobacteria > Rhizobiales > Rhizobiaceae > Aerobium. The sequence continues at coordinate 1,575,468 of JAHHDT010000005.1, read as the reverse complement.
GCGCCAAGGAAGTGCATATGCGCATCGCATCGCCGCCGACGCGCGCCTCGTGCTTCTACGGTGTCGATACGCCCGAAAAGTCCAAGCTGCTCGCCTCGCGCATGTCGATCCGGGAGATGGCGGATTTCATCCGCGTCGATTCGCTGGGCTTCCTGTCCATCGACGGACTGTACCGGGCCGTGGGCGAAGCCAACCGCGATGCCGAACAGCCGCAATTCTGCGACGCCTGCTTCACTGGCGAATATCCGACCCGCCTGCTCGACCTCGAGGGCACTGACAACGTACGCACGCTGTCGCTGCTGGCAACAGGCGGACAATAGTAGGTACAAGGACCAGCATGACCTCCTCCCTGAATCTCTCCGGCCGGGTGGCCGTCGTCACCGGCGCGTCGCGCGGCATCGGCTATTTTCTTGCAAAGGAGCTGGCCGCAGCCGGTGCTCACGTCGTTGCCGTGGCGCGCACGATCGGCGGGCTGGAGGAGCTTGACGACGAGATCAAGGCGGAGAAGGCGATCTCCGGCAAGGGTGAAGCAACACTGGTGCCGCTCGACCTTGCCGACGGAGCCGGCGTCGACAGGCTGGGTGGCGCTATCCATGAGCGCTGGGGCAAGCTGGACATTCTCGTCGCCAATGCCGGCGTGCTCGGTGTCATCTCGCCGCTTGGCCATGTTGAGGCGAAGGTGTTCGAGAAGGTGATGGCGGTAAACGTCACCGCTACATGGAGATTGATTCGCTCCGTGGACCCGCTGCTGCGGCTTTCCGATGCCGGGCGCGCGATCGTCCTGTCCTCCGGCGCGGCCCATTCTGCCAAAGCGTTCTGGGGGCCGTACGCCGCCTCGAAGGCGGCGGTCGAAGCGATGGTTCGGTCGTGGGCAGACGAAACCAAGAACCTGCCGCTGCGCATCAACGCCGTGAACCCCGGCGCGACGCGTACGGCCATGCGCGCACAGGCAGTGCCGGGCGAGGACCCTCAGATCTTGCCACACCCTTCCGAGATCGCGCGCAAAATCGCGCCGCTGGCGAGCCCCGCCCTCACTGAAACAGGGCTGATCTTCGACGCGCCCAGCGAGCGCTTCCTTCGCTATCGCCTGCCGGAATAGAAAACTTGATCCCGGTCGAACTATCGACCGGACTGGTGTTGCATGCTAGATATGTGGAAACGGGTCGTAGTGGCCCGTATCGCGTTCGCAAGGCTCGCCTTATGAAAAACATCCTTCTTCCGCTCTTCGCCGCCGGCGCTCTGTTTGCCGCCTCTTCGGCGCAGGCAGACGTCTTCAGCTCGCAGAACTTCAGCGGCGACACCGCCACGGCCGACGACTTGCCCGGTGTGAATCTCGACGCCGCGCCTGGGTTCGGCGTCAACGGCGGCAACTGCGAAGTCGTGGATGTACCTGCCTATTCCGCGCGCGATACGTTCGAGAGCCGCAAGGGCACCACCTGCAAATTCGGCAATTTCTCGATGACCACGACGGGATCGAACGGAAACCATCTCTACGACACGACCTATGGCGGCAACCCGCCACCATGGGTGCAGAGCTGGCGTCCCTAGGACATCACTCATCGTCATAGTGTGGATGGCTTGCTTTCGCGCGTGCCTGTCCTAGTCGGTTGCCTTGCCATTGCGAACGGCGGTAACGGCCAGCTCCGGCTTCACGCTGATCGTCTGAAACACGACGCAATAGCGCTCGGTGAGTTTCAGCAAGGTGTCGACGCGTTCCTGCGGCTCGTCCGTGTCGAGATCAAACGCAAGTCGGATCGTCCGGAAGCCCACCGGCGCATCGCGCGCCACACCGAGCGTGCCCCGGAAATCCAGGTCGCCCTCGGCCGTCACAGTCGCGCCGCGCAGATTGAACTCGAGTGCTGTCGCGACCGCCTTCAACGTGACGCCGGCACAGGCGACGAGCGCCTCGAGCAGCATATCGCCCGAGCAGAGTTCAAGGCCCGATCCACCCGTCGCAGGGTGAAGGCCCGCGATAGCCATAGCGCGGCCCGTCTCGACCTTGCAGGCTATGGACTGGTCGTCGATCGAACCCCGGGCGCGCAAAGTGACCAACGCCTTGCCGGCATCATCCCGATAAGCGTCCTTGATCGGCGCCTGCATGGCCTTGAGTGCGGTAGCGTCCATGAGTTCCTCCGTGGCTGGCTGCATCTATACCAAGGCCCTCGCCACACGAACAGGCGTCACGCCCAAGCGCCGGCTTCTCGCACAGATCGGTCCGCCACGATTGACGCGCCCACGCAATCGGTTACGTTTGCGCCTCAGCGACCGGCAGGAGCCGCGAGCTTGGCATTTGCTGTGAGGGGCACATGATACTGGCCGGAATCATCATCGCCGGCATTGCAGCGTTGTGGCTCGCCGCCGCCGCCTGGCTGGTTTACGAGCAGAAGATTACGTTTAGGCAGGCCCTGCTGCATGCGCCGCTGGCGACGATCTGGCGCGTGGATGCGCATGCGCTGCGCGACATCAAGGCTCCGTCTCCGGTGATCTACGTCGTTTCCCACCAGTCGCGACTGGACCCGGCACTGATGCTGGCGCTGCTGCCGGACGACACGCTGCATATCCTCGACGAATATTCGGCAAACGCCGCCTGGCTGGATCCGTGGCGCTCGCTGGCGCGTACGATCGCCTTCAACCCGGAGCATCTGTTCATCAGCCGGCGGCTGGTGCGGGTGCTGCGCGGGGGCGGCAAACTGTGCGTCTATATGCCAGCCGATGTCGCGCCGGACACGCGCGGCTTCCGCCTCTATCGCGCCGTTGCGCGCATCGCGTTGCGCGCGGAAGCCAAGGTGGTGCCGATCTACGTCGCAGGTGCTCGCGACCTGCCCTTCTCGCTGCTTCCGCGCGACGCCGCCCGGCGCCGGCTCCTGCCGTCGCTGACGGTGCGGGCGCTTGCACCTGCAACCATTGCCGAACTGGTGGCGCGCAACGAGCCTCAACCGGGCACCTCGTCGGGCGCACTCTATGGCCGCATGACGGAAGTCAGCCGGACGGAGATCGACAGGGAAGCTGCCTGAAGCGGCGTTATTGCTCGCTCTCGTCGGAAGCAGGCGCTTCCTCCCTGGCGAAACGGCGGGCATAGGCGCGCCAACTGAACGGCAGGAAGGCGAGATAGGCCAGCGCGGTAGCCGCCATCGTATGCCAGGTGTAGCTGAACAGCAGCGCCACGTAGAAAACCATCGCCAGCATCATCGGCATCACGGCGTCTCGGCGAATGCGGGTGCCACTGCTCTTGCCGGAATAGACAGGCAGTCGGCTGACCATCAGCAACGCCACGAGCACGGCAAACCCGCTTGCACCGAAGGCGGTGGACACCACGAGCGGCATGCCGAGGAAGCCGAGATAGACCGGCAGCAGAACAAGCAGCGCGCCTGCCGGCGCAGGCACGCCCACGAAATAGTCGGCCTGCCATGCCGGACGGTTCGGGTCTTCCAGCATGACGTTGAAGCGCGCCAGCCTGAGACAGCAGGCAATGGCGAAAAGCAGCGCCGCGATCCAGCCGAACGCACCGGCACGGTCGAGCAGGTAGACGTAGAGCACCAGCGCCGGTGCCACGCCGAAATTGACGATGTCGGCGAGCGAATCCATCTGCGCGCCGAATTTCGAGGTCGCCTTGAGCATGCGCGCCACGCGCCCGTCCACTGCATCGAGCAGTGCCGCGATGAGCACCATGGCAACCGCAAGCTCGTATCGCTGCTCGAAGGCGAGCCGCACGCCCGACAGGCCGGCGCAGACGGCCATCACCGTGATCAGGTTCGGCAGCACCAGCCGCAGCGGAATTTCGCGCAGGCGCTGGCTGCGGCGGGCGCCATGAGGTTCGAAGGGAGGAAACGGCGCCATCGGCCGCTCAGGACACACGCACGAGCGGCGAAGCCGCGTGAGCGCCGAACTCGGCAATGATGGTCTCGCCCGCAACCGCCGTCTGGCCAACGGCAACCTTCGCGACCGCGCCGGCAGGCAGGTAGACGTCGACCCGCGAGCCGAAACGAATGAGACCGATGCGCTCGCCGATGGCGATGTCATTGCCGCTGTCAACCCAGCAGACGATGCGGCGCGCGACGAGACCGGCAATCTGCACGGCGGCGATGCGCCCGTTGGGGCTGTCGATGACGATGCCGTTGCGCTCGTTCTCGGCGCTCGCCTTGTCGAGTTCCGCGTTCAGGAACTTGCCAGGACGATGCTCGACGGCAGTGATGCGGCCGCGCGCGGGCGCCCGGTTCACGTGACAGGAGAAGACGTTCATGAAGACCGAGATGCGGGTCATCTCACCGCTATCGAGACCAAGCTCCCGCGGCGGGATCGCCGGCCCGACGGCGGACACGATGCCATCCGCCGGACTGACCACCAGGCGGTCATCGACCGGCGTCACGCGCTCCGGATCGCGGAAGAAGTAGGCACACCAGGCGGTCAGGATCGCGCCAATCCAGAAGAGGCTGGTGGAAAAGAAGCCTAGAACAACCGCAACCGCGCCAAAACCGGCGATGAAGGGATAGCCTTCACGGTTGATCGGCACGAATGCGTTCTTGATGGTGTCGACGAGGCTCATCGCGGCCAAGGCTCCCGGTGGTGAGGCGTCTGATTACAGAAATCCGCGCACCGCCGCAATGCGCAGCGTCGGCATCCTCACAAGGCAAGCGGTACAAAGTGGCTACAGAGCCGCATACCAAAGGACGGATGAACCCCCGGGACAGCTAGACCTCGGATGTGCGGCGGCGAACGACGACACCCATCTCGTCCGTTTCGCGAGCCCTGCGCAGCTTCTCCTCCGCCTCGGTCGCCTCGCGCTGGCGAGCCCACATCGACGCATAAAGACCGCCTGCTGCCAGCAAATCGGCGTGGCGGCCGCGCTCGGCGATGCGGCCATCCTGCAGCACGATGATTTCGTCGGCCGAAATCACCGTCGACAGGCGGTGGGCGATGACCAGCGTGGTGCGGCCGCGGCTGACGAGATCGAGCGCGGCCTGGATTTCCTGCTCGGTCTGCGTGTCAAGCGCCGACGTCGCCTCGTCCAGCATCAGCACCGGCGGTGCCTTCAGGATGGTGCGGGCAATCGCAACGCGCTGCTTTTCGCCACCGGAGAGCTTTAGCCCGCGCTCGCCGACCATGGTCCTGTAGCCATCCGGCAGCGCAGCGATGAATGTACCGATCTGCGCGAGGTCGGCTGCCTGCGCCACCTCCTCCTCGCTTGCCGAGGGACGGCCGTAGCGGACGTTGTAGGCAATCGTGTCGTTGAACAGCACGGTGTCCTGCGGAACCATGCCGATGACGGCGCGCAAGGATTCCTGCGTCACGTCGCGGACGTCCTGCCCATCGATGCGGATCGAACCTTGCTGGACATCGTAGAAACGGAACAGAAGCCGCGAGATCGTCGACTTGCCGGCACCCGACGGCCCGACGATGGCGACCGTCTTTCCGGCCGGCACCTCGAAGGAAACGCCCTTGAGGATCGGCCGGTTGGCGTCATAGGAAAAATGCACGTCGTCGAAGGTGACGTTGCCGTCGCTGACGACCAGCGCCGACGCGCCCTCGCGGTCGGTCACCTCCTCCTTGACGTCGAGCAGGTCGAACATCTGCTCGATGTCGGTCATCGCCTGCCTGATCTCGCGATAGATGAAGCCGATGAAATTGAGCGGAATCGAAAGCTGCATCAGCATCGCGTTGACGAAGACGAAGTCGCCGATGGTGTGCGTGCCCCGCGTCACTTCCCAGGCCGACAGGCCCATCACCGCCGCCATGCCGACGCCGAAAATGACGCCCTGGCCGAAGTTCAGCCAGCCGAGCGACGTCCAGGTGCGGGTCGCGGCGTCCTCGTATCGCGCCATCGAGCGGTCGAAGCGCTCGGCTTCCATCTTCTCGTTGTTGAAATACTTCACCGTCTCATAGTTGAGCAGCGAATCGATCGCCTTCGTGTTGGCTTCCGTGTCGCTGTCGTTCATCTCGCGGCGGATCGCGATGCGCCAGTCGCTCGCCCGCACCGTGAACCAGGTGTAGAGCCAGACGGTCGCAGCGATGATCGCGACATAGATCCAGCCATAGACCACCCAGAAGATGATCGCGGTCAGCGCGAATTCGAGCACCGTGGGCGCGGTGTTGAGGATCGTGAAGCGCACGATCGTCTCGATGCCCTTCACACCGCGCTCGATGATGCGCGAGAGCCCGCCGGTGCGCCGCTCCAGATGGAAGCGCAGCGACAGCTTGTGCATGTGCACAAACGTCCGGTAGCCGAGCTGCCGAACCGCATGCTGCCCCACGCGCGCAAACAGCGCATCGCGCAACTGGTTGAAACCGAGCTGGACGATGCGCACGGCGTTGTAGGCAAGAACCAGCATGACGGGCGCCACGAGAACCGCAGGAATGTAGTCGGCCGGCTGGAGCTCGCCCACGAGCGCATCGGTTGCCCATTTGAAGAAATAGGGCACGAGCACCAGGATCAGCTTGGCAAGCACAAGGAACAGGGTCGCCCAGGCGACACGAACCTTCAGGTCAGCGCGGTCGGCGGGCCACATATAGGGCCACAGATTGGCCAGTGTTCGCAGGGTCGAGCCGGATTCGGCTGAAACGGTCTTGTCTGCCAAGGTAAAAGGTCCTGAAAAATTCTGTTAGCGCGCCGGACTGGAATGCGGCCCGGCGCAGCAGGAAAGAAGAAGTCCGCTGACGGTACCTGAAAGTGTGGCCAGCGCTTCGCGATCAACTTCGTAACGGGATCGCGGACGCTCTGGCGTCAACCGCACAAGTCCCGCATCGACCAGCACCTTCAGATGCTGCGACACTGTCGACTGCGCGAGATCCAGCCTCTGAACGACGTCCTTGCAGCAGCAGGCCTCCGACCCGGCCAGATGCAGAAGGATTTCGATCCGCGCCGGGTGCGACAGCGCAGCGAGCTTCGCCGCTACGGCTGCGCGATCGCCGCAGGGAGGGATGGACGGGAATGGGGCAAGGTCAGTATTCATCGTTCATCGGCGATATACGATGAACATGACCCGGAAGCAAGCTAAAGCGGGAAATTAGCGTCTGACGGCCTATTGATTGGCGGCTGGGCTTTCCGTGCCGGGTGCTACGGCCTGATCGCCGATTGCCTCCATGTCGGCCGTCTCGCCCTCAGGCGTTTCCTGAGGCACGGCAAAGACCTGCCCTGGCCAGATCATGTCCGGATCGCGAATCTGCTCCTGATTGGCGAGATAGATGGTCGAGTAGCGAACGCCGCGACCATAGACGCGCCGGGAAATGCGCCACAGGGAATCGCCACGGCGGATGATGACGGAGCCTTCAGCGCGCTGCAGCGCTGGCGCCGTGGCTCCCCCTCCGGCGTCATTGCCGGTTGCATCGGATGCGTCGCGGGTGTCGGCGGCTGCGATCGTTTCGTCGGCGGGGCCGGCGTCATCGGCCGCTGCCTGTTCGCTCAATGCCGGCGGGGCATCCTGTGGCGCGGCGGCCGTCTCGTCGCTCGTCTGCGCCTCCGGCTCGGCAATGGCGGCGGGCGCTTCGACCTGGCCGCTGCCCTGCTGCGACGCCTGAGCCGTCGCGGAAGGCGCTACGGCAGCAATCGCTTCACCCGGCTCACGCTCGAACGGAACAGCGGCGCGGGCAAGCACCGCCCCGCTCGCGTCGAGCACATCCGCACGGATCATATAGTTGCCTACCGGCAGTTCGCGGCGTGCCTCGACCAGGAAGCGTCCCGCCTCGGAGGCACGAGCATCCCCGAGAAGGATATCGTTGGCGTACACCCTCACGATACTGCCGGGATTTGCCGAACCGGCGACGAAAACGGTGCCACCTTCTATCTCGACAGCTTCGACAGCCACATTTGCCACCAGATCGGACAACGGCTCCGAGGTGGCCTCCGGCCTGTCCCGCGCTTCGGGCGCCGAAGCGACCTGTTCTCCAGCGTCGGAGCCAGCGGTCGAGTCCTCGTCGGCGGTGGCAGTTGCGTCGCCCTGCGTCCCGGCATCGTCGGCCGGCGTGTCGGAACCGGCCGCGAGCTGCTCGTCTTGCTGCTGTTCAGGCATATCTGCAGGCGACTCGCCGGCTGCGCTCGGTTCTGCGTTATCTCCGTCGTTCGCAGCCGCTTGCTGTTGTGCGGCCTGCGAATCCTCGTCCTCCTGCTGGGCGGCGGCGGGGGCCGTTTCGCCATCCGCCGTGCCTTCCGGTGCTTGGGCGACCGCATCGCCCGCCGGCTGCTGAGAGGCAGACGTGTCGCCCGCCTCCGGCACTGTCACGAGGTCGGCTGGTGCGCCAGGTTTGTCGACAAGCGCCAGAACCTGCCCGTCCGGCGTTTCCGGAACCGACACAACAGCCGTTTCCTGGGATAGGGAGACGACGTCACCGGCCATGGACCGAAGTGAAAGCTGGTAGTCGCCGGGTGAAAGCGGCTCGTCGAGCACGATGACGAAGTCGCCGCTGGCGCCCGCCTCGGCAGTGCCGATAACGGTGTCGCCGTTCAGGATCTCCACGGTGGATTCGCCGGCAGCGCTGCCGGCCACGACGAGCGAACCGTCGGGCTCAACGCGCAGCAGGCTGAAAGTCGGCGCGACGAGACGGTCCCCCTTGTCCGTCGATGTCGCTTCATCGGGAAGCGGCACAGCGTCTTTGCCGTCAACAGTCGGCTGTTCCTGCTCCTGCGGCGTTGTCGTCTCGGGAAGCGCTGCGATCGAAACCGGCTCGCGACCGAGCCATGGGTCGAGCATTCCCGTCACATAGGCGGTTCCCGCAGCGGCTGTCACACCGCCGACCACGAACAGAAGCGCCTTGAGCCAAACAACCATGATTCCGTTCCTTTGACGGCTTTCCAACAGCGTCTAGCGTGTTTTATGAACAGCTACAACAAAAAGCCCCATGCGGCTTGACCGCTCCCAGAGATGCATACACCAATTCCGGCCATGAACCTGATTCGATCCATCTGCGTTTATTGCGGCTCGTCTACGGGCCGCTCCGAAATCTACATGGAGACCGGATACGCGCTCGGCCGCTCCATCGCGGATGCCGGCTTGAGCCTGGTTTATGGCGGCGGCACCAAGGGCATCATGGGCGCAGTCGCCAAAGGCACGATCGAGGGCGGCGGCAAGGTGACCGGGATCATCCCACGCTTCCTGATGAACAAGGAAGCGACCGAAGCCGCGCTCGGCAAGCTCGACGACCTGATCGTCACCGAGGACATGCACACCCGCAAGCACAAGATGTTCGAGAAATCGGACGCCTTCGTGGCGCTGCCGGGCGGCATCGGAACGCTTGAAGAGATCGTCGAGATCATGACCTGGGCGCAACTCGGGCGGCACCGCAAGCCGATCGTCTTCGCCAATATCGGCGGCTTCTGGGATCCGATGCTCACCCTCCTCGACCACATGCGCAACGAGGGCTTCGTGCATACCGGCCACCTCGTGCAGCCGATCGTCGTCGATGATGCGAAAGCGATCGTGCCGGCCGTGCTGTCGGAAGCCGCCGCGACCGGCATTCCCGCCGAGGGCGACCCGAAGCTGATTGACCGGCTTTAGGGTCTGGCTGCCTTCGCCTGCCTGGCGCCGAAGAACATCGACCAGGTGTAGAGCGCAAGCGCGGTCCAGATCAGCGCGAATGCCACGATACGCGCCGTGCCGAACGGCTCCCCGAACACGAAGACGGCAATGATCGCGATCATCGTCGGCGCAATATACTGCATGATGCCGATGGTCGAGATGCGCAGCAGCTTGGCGCCGAACGCATAGAGGATCAGCGGGATGGCCGTCGCCGGCCCGGCGAACATCAGCAGCCCGATATTCTGCGTGCTGTCGGTGAAGTGCCCCTGCCCCGTGGCCTCGATCCAGATCACATAGGCCAGGCACGGCACCGACAGGATCAGCACTTCGAGGAAAAAGCCCTGGCTCGGGCCGATCGGCAGCGTCTTGCGCAGATAGCCATAGGCGGCAAACGACAGCGCGAGGGCCAGCGACACCCACGGCAACCCGCCGGCATCCACCGTCAGGACACCGACGGCTGCAATTGCCAGCGCCACTGCCACGAGCTGATAGCGGTTGAGCCGCTCGCCCAGCAGCGCGGCACCCAGCAGCACCGTCACCAGCGGATTGATGTAGTAGCCGAGCGCGGTCTCGACCGTGCGGTCGACGGCGATCGCCCAGACATAGATGCCCCAGTTGACGGTGATGATCGCGGCCGTAAGCGCCGCCATCAGCAGCGTACGTGGCTGCCGTAGGGCCGTCTTGATGTCGGCGGTGCGGCCCAGCGCAAGCAGCACGATGCCGGCGACGGGAACCGACCAAAGGATGCGATGCGCCACCACCTCCACCGGCGGGATGTGCGCCACCATCTTCATGTAGAGCGGGAGGAAGCCCCACAGCAGATAGGCCGACAGCGCGAACGCGAAGCCGCGCTTCGCCTCGGACTGCGCCGGCGCTTCCGTCTTTGCGGCCACCGGCTGTACCCTTTCCTGCATAAATCGAGCCTTCAACGTTTCAGACCGGCGTCCTAACGCGTCAGCGACCGCCAGACCAACGCATTATGCTGATCCAACGATCGATAACGGTTGATGATTGGGAGCTACTCCGCCGCCCGGGCCACGTTCTCGCGGTTCTTGACCAGCTTGTAGACGATCGAGTCCATGAGAGCCTGGAAGGAAGCATCGATGATGTTTTCGGAGACGCCTACCGTCCACCAGCGCGCGCCGGTGGAATCGTGCGATTCTATCAGCACACGGGTTATTGCCTCGGTGCCCCCGTTGAGAATACGCACCTTGAAGTCGGTCAGTGTCAGGTCGGAAATCTCGTCCTGGTATTTGCCGAGGTCCTTGCGCAGGGCGATGTCGAGCGCGTTCACCGGGCCGTCGCCCTCCGCCACCGACATCTTCTCCTCACCGTCGACAGTCACTCTCACGATCGCTTCGGAGACGGTCTTGAGGCTGCCATTGGCGTCGTAGCGCCGCTCGACCATGCAGCGGAAGGAATCGACGTGGAAGAAGACCGGCACGCCGCCCAGCGTGCGCCGCGCCAGCAGTTCGAAGCTCGCATCCGCGCCCTCATAGGCGTAACCCTGCGCCTCGCGCTCCTTGACGAGCGCGATCAGCGTATCGAGGCGCGGGTCGTCCTTGGCAACCGCTATGCCACGCCGCTTGAGCTCGGCGATGAAGTTGGACTTGCCGCCCTGGTCGGAAACCATCACGCGGCGGGTGTTGCCGACCGACTCCGGCGCGACATGCTCGTATGTCTGCGGTTCCTTGAGCAGCGCGGAGGCGTGAATGCCCGCCTTGGTGGCGAATGCGGACCCGCCGACATAGGGCGCCTGCGGATCGGGCGCGCGGTTCAGCAGTTCGTCGAAGCCGTGAGACAGCCGCGAAATGTCGGTCAGCGCCTCGGCAGAGATGCCGGTCTCGAAACGCTCCGCAAAGCGCGGCTTGAGCATCAGCGTCGGCAGTATCGTCACCAGATTGGCATTGCCGCAGCGCTCGCCGATGCCGTTGAGCGTACCCTGCACCTGGCGCACGCCCGCCTCCACCGCAGCCAGCGAATTTGCGACGGCCTGCCCCGTGTCGTCATGCGCGTGGATGCCGAGATTGGCACCCGGAATGCCCGCAGCGATCACCTGGCCGACGATCTCGCGCACCTCCGCAGGTTGCGTGCCGCCATTGGTGTCGCACAGCACCACCCAACGCGCGCCGGCATCGTAGGCGGTGCGCGCGCAGGCCAGCGCGTAGTCGGGATTGGCCTTGAAGCCGTCGAAGAAGTGCTCGCAATCGACCAGCGCCTCCTTGCCGGCCGCGCGGGCAGCCTCGACGGAAGCCGCGATGCATTCGAGATTGTCCTCGTTGGAGCAGCCGAGCGCCACGCGGACGTGATAGTCCCAGCTCTTGGCGACATAACAGATCGCGTCGGACTTCGACTGGACGAGTGCTGCGATGCCCGGATCGTTAGAAGCTGACACTCCTGCGCGCTTGGTCATGCCGAACGCCACGAAGGACGACCGCCTGGTGCGCTTTTCGCCGAAGAAGGCCGTGTCGGTCGGGTTGGCGCCCGGATAGCCTCCTTCGACATAGTCGAAACCGAACGCATCCAGCATGCCCGCGATGACGATCTTGTCCTCGACCGAGAAGTCGATGCCGGGCGTCTGCTGGCCGTCGCGCAGGGTGGTGTCGAAGAGGTAGATGCGCTCCTTGGTCATGCCAGCACTTTCCTCGTGCGCACCCTACGTTGCCCCCCTCTGTCCTGCGGGACATCTCCCCCACAAGGGGGGAGATCAGCTGGCCGTCCGGCTTTCGCCGATCGCCAGCGTTGAAAAAGAAGCGTTGAACGCAAAGCTGCCGATCTCCCCCCTCGTGGGGGAGATGTCCGGCAGGACAGAGGGGGGCGTGACAAAGCACCGTGCAAGCTGAAAGGACCCATCATCATTTCCCCGCAAACTTGTCGGTCGCGTAGATGAGCCGGTCGAGTATGCCGGGCTCGGAATAGGCGTGGCCGGCACCCTCGATCAGGAAGAACTCGGCGTCGGGCCATCCCTTGTGAAGCTGCCACGCATAACGGGCCGGACACGGCATGTCGTAGCGACCATGCACGATGAGGCCCGGAATGCCGCGCAGCTTGTGCGCGTCACGCAGCAACTGGCCTTCATCCAGCCAGCCGCCATGGACGAAATAGTGGTTCTCGATGCGGGCGAAAGCGAGCGCAAAGTCATCCTCGCCGAACTTGTCGCTCGTCTCCGGCTGGGGCAGCAGCGTGATCGTTTCGCCCTCCCACAGGCTCCACGCCTTGGCCGCCTCGATGCGCGCCGCCTTGTCGTCACCGGTCAGGCGTCTGCGATAGGCTGCCATCAGGTCGCCGCGCTCGGCTTGCGGGATTGGCGCGATGAAGCGCTCCCATTTATCTGGGAACATCTCGGAGACGCCGAACTGATAGTACCAGTCGAGTTCCGCCTTCGTCAGCGTATAGACGCCGCGCACGACGAGCTCGCTGACACGCTCGGGATGCGTTTGCGAATAAGCGAGCGCCAGCGTCGAGCCCCACGAGCCTCCGAAAACCAGCCATTTCTCAGCACCCACCATCTCGCGCAGCCGCTCGATGTCGGCAACGAGATGCCATGTGGTGTTGGCCTCAAGCCCTGCATGGGGTGTCGACTTCCCGCAGCCGCGCTGGTCGAATAAAAGCACATCGTAGAGAGCCGGATCGAACTGTCGGCGGTGAGCCGGCGAGAAGCCGCCGCCCGGCCCGCCATGCAGGAATACGGCCGGCTTCGCCCCGCGCGTGCCGACACGTTCCCAATAGACGGTGTGGCCGTCGCCGACGTCCATGAAGCCGGTCTCGAACGGTTCGATCTCGGGGTAAAGCGTGCGGAGGTCGCTCACAGCTGCAGCCCCCGTGCGGGCCAGGCTTCGGTTTCGTGGTCTGGATGCTGGAAAGAAATGACGGCCTCCTGTCGCGAATAATAGCCAGGGTCTTCATGAACCGGCGCGTCGAAGATCTTTTCCACCCACGGCAGGCGCGCGGTATGGTTGACCTGTATCTGCGGCGCAAGATCGGAACGATCGTCGAAGGCTCCGATGGCGATCTCGAGCCCGCCCGGATGGCGATAGGTCAGCGGCGTGCCGCAGCGTGGGCAAAAGCCACGGTCAATGTTGACCGAAGATTGGAAGTAGCCGGGCTCCTCGCGCGTCCATTCGACGCCGTCTTGCGGCACCGTCACAAGCGCGGAAAAGAACGAGCCGAACTGCTTCTGGCACATGCGGCAGTGGCAAATGGAAGGCCGGCCGAGCTCGCCGTGGATGCGGAAGCGCACCGCGCCGCACTGGCACCCGCCGGTTCTCACTGTGTCGTTCATCGTCTTTCCTCCGGCGGCCAGGTTTCGGTGTCGTGATCGGGATGCTGGTAACTGTCCATCTCGGCGAGATACGGAGCGGATTCCATGTCGGCTTCCGTCGTCTCGCCCGGCAATGAAGGAATCGCATCGGCGTAGGGCAGCTTCGCCTCCACGCCCCACTGGATCACCGGCGCGATCTCCTCGGGCTGATCGAAGGCACCGATGGCGAGCGCCACGCCGTCGGGCGCCTCGAACGTCAGCGGCGTGCCGCACTCGGCGCAGAAGCCGCGCAGCACGTGGTTGGACGAGCGGAACCGCTTCGGCTCCCCGCGGGTCCATTCCAGCTCCGCCTCGCGCACGGAGACCAGCGGCGCGTAGAAACTGCCGAAGGCCTTCTGGCACATTCGGCAATGGCAGACCGAGGCGTCGCCCAGCGCACCCTCGACGCGGAAGCGCACCGCGCCGCACTGGCACCCGCCGGAATAGATCGGCTTGTTGTCGAGGCTCATGGCTTCAATTCCTGCTCGATGCGGTTTGCATTTCGATTCCGTTCAGTGTTGCCGGCCCATCGCGCCGCGTCTTCCGCCGCCAATCCGCTCACAGCAACTATATGTGCGCAGACATTGTCGATGTCGCGCAGCACGTCGTCGTTCCAGAGGCGCAGAACGGTCCAGCCGTTCACGCGCAGGGTTTCGGTGCGGGTAGCATCGTACCGGGATGCTGCCTCGTCAGCATGCTGGCTACCGTCGACTTCGACGATCAGCCGTTTTTCAGGGCATGCGAAATCGACAATGAAACCAGCAACAGGAAACTGCCTGCGAAAGCCGAGCCCCATCAGCCTGTGGGCACGAACGGCATTCCACAGCTTCAGTTCGGCATCAGTCATCACGCGCCGCATCGCCTTGGCGCGAGAACGATTGTTGGGGGGTAAAGGGGTATGAGGCATGGTCAGCCTCCTGCGCCCTGCAGATGATGGAGCACGAACCGCCACAGGCTCAGTGCCCTACGTTGCCCCCCTCTGTCCTGCCGGACATCTCCCCCACGAGGGGGGAGATCGGCAGCTTCGCCATCGTCGCTTGTTCTGCCACGCCACCGATTGGCGAAAGCAGGCCGGTCGGCTGATCTCCCCCCATGTGGGGGAGATGTCCGGCAGGACAGAGGGGGGCGCTGTCCCGCCAACCCCTCCGCATTCGCCGCAGGCGATCTCACCGCTTCACCTCCCATGTCGTGACGCGTTCGCCGGTGGCGGGGTCCTTGCCGTCCTTCAACTGGATGCCCTGTCCCAGCAACTCGTCGCGGATGCGGTCGGCCTCCGACCAGTTCTTTTCGCGGATGAATGCAAGGCGGCGTGAGACGAACTCTGCAACGTCCACCTCTGTCTCCACCTCCGACAGATCGAGGCCGATCAACGCAGCAATGGCAGCAAGCTCCGACGCCGAAAGGTCGGACGCGTTCATGATCCGCAGGAGCCGCGCCATGTCGAGGTCGTCGGACAGCGCGTCCAGCGCATCGCCGGCAAGAGTGCTCGGCCGCTCTCCCGCCACCCGGCGTCGCCATTTTGCGATCAGCGCTTCCGCTTCCTCCAGCTTGCGGAGCGAGAAGTCGATCGGCTCGCGGTAGTGGGTCATCAGCATGGCCAGCCGCAGCACCTCACCTGGCCATTTACGGCCACCGAAGACCTCCGTGTGCAGAAGGTCGTGGATGGTGACGAAATTGCCTTCCGACTTCGACATCTTGCGGCCTTCGACCTGCAGGAAGCCGTTGTGCATCCAGATGTTGGCCATCCGGTCGGTGCCGAAGGCGCAGCAGGACTGGGCTATCTCGTTCTCGTGGTGGGGAAAGACGAGATCAATGCCGCCGCCATGAATGTCGAAGACGTTCTTCATCGGGTCGTCGCAGGTAAGCCCGCCACCGAACGGCTCCAGCAGCTTGGCCATCGACATGGCCGAGCATTCGATATGCCAACCGGGGCGGCCTAGCGCGTCGATGCCGGCAGGGGACGGCCAGCCGGGCTCACCCGGCTTCGACGGCTTCCAGAGGACGAAATCCATCTCGTCGCGCTTGTAGGAGGCGACGTCGACGCGGGCGCCGGCCAGCATCTCGTCGAACGGCCGGCGCGAGAGCGCGCCGTAGCGCGGGCCCTCGCCGGCATTCATGGCCGACGGCGAGAACAGCACGTGGCCTTCCGCGACATAGGCCACGCCCTGCGTCACGAGCCTGTCGATCATCGCCCGCATGCCATCGATATGCTCGGTGGCGCGCGGCTGGCTGTCGGGCTCGAGGCAGCCGAGCGCTCTCACGTCGGCCTGGAACTGCGCGTTGGTCGCCTCGGTGACCTTGCGGATCGCGTCGTTGAGCGCGAGATCGGGATGATCGCGCGCGGCGCGGGCGTTGATCTTGTCGTCGACGTCGGTGATGTTGCGGACATAGGTGACGTGGTCGGCACCGTAGACATGGCGCAGCAGGCGATAGAGCACGTCGAACACGATCACCGGGCGCGCATTGCCGATATGGGCGTAGTCGTACACCGTCGGTCCGCAAACATACATGCGCACGTTCTGCGGATGGATCGGAGCGAAATGCTCCTTCTCGCGCGTCAGCGTGTTGTAAAGCCGAAGCTGCCCGACGGATTCAGACATAAATTCTCCCTGGCCGGCTGGCCGGGGCGTTTTCTCGTATCTGTCGGAAGGACGAAAACGGCCGGACCAGCGAAGGCGCTAGCCGATAATGCAGATGCCGATAATGGCGAAAGGCGTTTTCATCGCTCGCTTTATCGCGCCCTGCCCCGCCGCCGTCAAGAGAGCGCGGGCGCGAGCGTCCGATGCTTCGGCGTGGCGCGAATGCAACACGCGCCGGCCAATAGGATTTTATTAAACATGTCTTCAAAGACAGCCCCCAAACTCATCGAAATGCCCACACCGGGACACCGTTTCGACCCATTCGGTACCCATCTCATGGGCATGTCCAACAGCGCCAGCGGGCGCACAAGGGGAAGACGATGCAACCGACCGCCACACACCCAGCCCTGGAAGCCGAACAGGAGCGCGCACGACGCGCACAATATGCGACACTGACGGCTCACTACGGCGAGATCGGCTCTGCGGCACTGCTGGCTGCACTGGTGTGTGCCCAGCAGAAGCGCGATACGGAGCAGGACTCAAAGGCCGCGTAACAGGCTGATGCCGATCGCGGCCATGACGAGCCCGATCAGGATGTCGAGCACGCGCCACGCAGCCGGTTTTGCGAATACTGGCTGCAGCAGCCTGGCCCCGTAGCCCAGGCCGAAGAACCAAACGAACGACGCGATGCATGCGCCAACGCCGTAGGCAAGCCGTGAACGCCCCTCGAACTGGGCCGAAAGCGAGCCCAGAAGCAGTACAGTATCCAGATAGACATGCGGGTTGAGGAAGGTGAAGGCGAGGCACGCGGCTATCGCTGCACGCAGACCGCCCTCGCCGCTCCTTGCCGCCTGCATCGCCTGGGGGTTCCACGCTCGACGGAAGGCGATGGCGGCATAAGCGAAGAGGAACGCTGCGCCGCCGATCGTCACCACCAGTATGAGACGCGGCGATGCCGCAACGAGCGTTCCGAGGCCGGCAACGCCTGCGGCGATGAGCACGGCATCGGAGAGCGCGCATATCAGGCACAGCACAAAGACATGCTGACGCAGCAGGCCCTGGCGCAGGATGAACGCGTTCTGCGCGCCGATCGCAATGATCAGCGACAGACCGAGCAGAAAACCGGAAAAGAACGCGGGAGCAAGCGAAGGCGACATTTCAGTCGTGTGAAACAGTGCGACAGATTTCGCAATGAGCCAGCATGAACGCGCCGGTGCTACAAAGGTGCGTCCTTCGAGGCTCGCTGCGCTCGCACCTCAGGATGAGGATCGTTGTGCATCGGTGCGACAAACTCGTGGGCTCGACGGTCGTTCTGTTGACGCGGTGGACCCTCTCCGCTGCGAGCGCGACCAGCCCACCTCCCTCATCCTGAGCGAGCGCAGCGAGCCTCGAAGGACGCACGAACGACAGCCTTCAAAACAGCTTTAGCTGATCATCGTCGGCGGCGGATTTCGGTTTCTGCGGCGGTTCTTCGGCCACCTCGGCACGTTCCTGAATGTCGGGACTCGTGTTGGCGACCTTGTTGACCTCGTCGGAAGCCGGAATGACGTCGAAGAAGCCGGGCTCGACCGGCTGCGTGATATCAGCGACATCGCGCGGCTCGTTGTTGATGCAATCGAGCCAGCGCGCGAAGTTCTGCGGTTTCACTACGACCGGCATGCGGTCGTGGATGTGCGATATCTGTTCGTTGGCCGCACAAGTGAGGATCGCGACGGTGTCGATTTCCGATCCGCCGGGCTCGGCATAGGTTTCCATCAACCCGCCGAACGCCACGACACCGCCATTTGCCGGTTTCACCCAATAGGGCTGCGGCACCTTGCGACCGGCACGCTTCCATTCGTAGAAACCGGATGTCGGGATCAGCACCCGGCGATGCCGCATCGCGGCGCGGAATGCCGGCTTGGTAGCCGCGGTTTCCGAGCGCGCGTTGATGAGCAGCGGGAATTTGCCGACATCCTTGACCCAGCCGGGAATGAACCCCCATCGTACGAGCATGCTGGTGCGATCCGGCTGGTTTGAGCCGGGCGCGCGCGGCGGGCCGCCCATGACGACGAGGACAGGCTGGGTCGGCGCTATGTTGTAGCGCGGCGGAAATGCCTCGACAGGCGCGCCGAGCGCCTCCTCGATCTCCGTGAATTCCTGAACCAGTGCAAAGCGACCGCACATCGGCCGGCCATCCTCATTTGCTATCGACGCGTGAAGCCGCGCGAATTCACATAGAGATCATAGTCGCCCTCGGCCTCCCACACGCGACGCTCCGCAGATCGCAGGGACGAACGCTTGATCTCGATGTCTCCCGAAATCCGCTGACGATCCTCCGGCTTTTCGGCTTTCTGCCTCGCATCCAGAAGGGAATCGAGCTCGCGCTGGATTCTGTCGCGGGACGCCCTCGCATCGTACAGCGCCTTGGACACGGAATATGCGGCCTCGAAATCGGTCTTCAGTTCCAACGGGCAGGAGTTTGCGTAAGAGCGCCCTTCCCGTCCCATGGTCAGGCCGTTTTCCGGCGTGCAGAACACTCGAATGCCCTGCTCCCAGCCGATGCTCCACTGTTGCTGGTCGACGGGCAGCTTGTGCTCGGCGCAGGCACGCCGATGCTCTTCGATGTAACTGGCGGGATGACCGGCCGCGCCGTTCTCCTGTCCGAGTTGCTGCCAGTTGGCGGTCCGGCACTGGTCCTCGTTCAGCGTCGCGCACGATGCGAGGCCAGCGAATGCAACCGCTACGGTTGAAACGCGCCACGCCAAGGAAAGATGGTTTGACAAGATTGAAAGCCCCCTGCTTACCTGCTCGCCGCGCAATCTGAACGCGCGGAAAACCGCGTGCAACCCGAACCGGAAGCGGTTCTGGAAATGGATGCGGTTTTCCCCGACCAACAGACGGAGACCGGACCGGACATGAAACATAGACCGCTGAGCGCCGTTTCAGCCGCGATCTTTCATGACGGCCGGTTTTTGCTGGTGCGGCGCGGCAGAGCACCGGCCAAGGGGCTCTACGCCTTTCCCGGAGGCAGGGTCGAGCAAGGCGAGAGCCTTGCGGATGCGGTTCGACGCGAGGTGATGGAAGAAACCGGCGCGACGCTTGCCGGCGTCGACCATCTGGTCGACCTCGACATTGTCGCCGAAGACGACACCGATCGTGTCGAGTTCGTGCTCAGCGTCCATATCGCGGGCTTTGCCGGCGGCGACATCGCACCCGGAGACGACGCTGATGCGGTTGCCTGGCTCACTATCGACGAGATGGCGCGTCTGCCGCTCGCCGGCTCCGTGCTGGAGATCGCGCGGCAGATCGCGGAAGAACAAGCGTCTTGCGGCAGCTAGCATATTCAGCGAGACATTCAGCCATGAACGTACTCGCCACACGCCTGATACCGCTGTTTCTCGGCGCCCTGCTTTTCACCGGCGTGCCAGCTGCGCGCGCGGCCGAATCGCCTTTCGAGGGTCAGTTGATCCGCCTCGCCGAGATTCTGGGTTCGCTGCATTACCTGCGCAACCTGTGTGGGGAGAGCGGCTATGAGTGGCGCGACCGGATGCAGGCGCTGCTCGAAGCTGAAGACCCGGACGACACCCGCCGGGCGCGCTTCGTCGCCAGCTTCAACCACGGCTATCGCACTTTCGAAGGCACCTACGCGACCTGCACGGACTCTGCGATCGAGGCAATCGACCGCTACATGAAAGAGGGCGAGGCGCTGACGCGCGATACTGCAACACGGTTCGGAAATTAACCGTATCTGGACGGGATTTAGGAATAAGTTAACTTTTAAGTAATTGGGGCGGCGCGCGCCGCATTTCCTGTGCTAGAAGCCTTAATGGGACATTAAAGGGACTGCGCCGGTCAGATTCGGCGACAGCTACGGGTGGATTGAATGGATCGAGGGCTCAGCGACATCGACGTGCTGATTCGCGAGGAAAAGCGGCTCACCGCGGTCGAGAGCTACGAAGACGCATGGGCGGAGGGCCGTGCAGCCGGGATCGAGCCGGAAATCATGGCCGATGCCGCAATTGCCACGGCACTGGGCGAACTGATGCGCACGGCCGGAGAAACGGGCGCGCTCGCGTTGCTGGAGCGGATGCGCGAACGCCTCGTAGCAGGCGAATTCGAGCCCGAACTGCGCATCCACTGACACCCGCATTCATCTGAAGTGTTGCAGCGCCGCATCCCGCGGTGCGGTGATTTGCACTATAGTCGGGTCAAGTAGGCACTCTTGCAGGGAGCGACCGCGACCCATGGCGACCAGCCGTGACCCACTTTTTGGCTATCAGGCAGCGCGTTTCGGCGCAGCGGCCGGTTTTGTTGTGCTG
Source organism: Aquamicrobium sp. (assembly GCA_019739225.1). Classification (GTDB taxonomy): domain Bacteria; phylum Pseudomonadota; class Alphaproteobacteria; order Rhizobiales; family Rhizobiaceae; genus Aerobium. The sequence continues at coordinate 1,554,782 of JAHHDT010000005.1, read as the reverse complement.
GCGATGGCTCTTGCCACGCCTCAAGCGCTCGCGCTGAGCGAGATTCAGCGTGAGGACGTGCCGGTGTCGGAGGAGGAGGAAAACGGTTCCAGCGAAATCCAGCGCGAGGAGCTTCCGCCGCCCGCTCCCGTAGAGGAGAGCGAACCGGTGCCGAGCGAGGAAAGCCAGCCTCCCCCGCCGCCGGCCGATATGTCGGTGCCCCTGCCCGACCCAATCGTCATTCCCCGCGACCCTCAGCCGACCGACGTCGAAAGCGGAGCCGGGCAGGACGAACCGGTTCCTGAAATTCTCTACGATGTGGAACTGCTGCCCGAACCGGTGCAGCGCATGCGTGCGCTGATCATGGAGGCGTGTGCTTCCGGCGACATCGAACGGCTGCGCCCACTGCTGAGCGGTGGCGAGAGCGGAACGCAACTCTCTTTCGGGCAGGTGTCCGGCGATCCCATCGAGCATCTGCGCGGGCTTTCCGGCGACGACAAGGGGCACGAAATCCTTGCCATCCTGTATGAGGTGCTGGCGGCGGGCTACGTGCGGCTGGACGAAGGAGAGCCGGGCGAGATGTATGTCTGGCCGTATTTCTTCGCGGTGCCGCTGGAAAACCTCACCGACCCGCAGCGGGTGGAGCTGTTCAAGCTGGTGACGGCGGGCGACTACGAGGACATGAAGAATTTCGGGGCCTATATATTCTACCGAATCGGCATCTCGCCGGAAGGCCGCTGGATCTTCTTCGTGGCAGGAGACTGACCCGCAGCGCACTTGCCCGCGCCTCCCGAGGCGCTTAGGTAAGGCGGCGTCATCACCGCAAATCGGGCCGTTTTATGCCGACAGCACTCCTCTCCAGCCGTTCCGTGATTCTCGTCGACGGGCCGGACGCGGAACATTTCCTCCAGAACATCCTGACGACCGATCTCGACCGGCTCGGTCAGGGCGAGCTGAAACCCGGCGCGCTTCTGTCGCCGCAGGGCAAGATTATGTTCGACTTCCTGATCTCGCGCGACGGCGAAACCGGTTTTCGCCTGGATTGCCGCTCCGACCTTGCCGACGACTTCGTAAAACGACTGACGCTCTACAAGCTGCGTGCAAAGGCGGAAATCAGCAAACAGGATCAAGCGGATATCGCAGTTTACTGGGGCGATGAATCGGGCGGCTCACAAACCGATTCAACGGCAGCCGGCTCCGATTGGCTGGTCGACCGACGCTTCCCCGCATCCGCAAAGGTGCTGCGGCGCTACGGGACTCCGGCCAGCGCCGATGCGAGCGAGCAGGAATGGACGGGCATGCGCATCGCCAACGGCATCGCCGAAAGCGGAGAGGATTTTGCCGCCGGTGACGCCTTTCCGCACGACGTGCTGCTGGACCTTGCCGGCGGCGTGGGTTTCGGCAAGGGATGCTATATCGGCCAGGAAGTCGTCTCGCGCATGCAGCATCGCGGCACCGCGCGACGCCGGGTGATGCTGGTCGAGGCGGCGAGCGAGCTTCCCGGCACTGGAACGGAGCTTCGCGTCAACGATCGTCCGATCGGCACACTTGGCAGTTCCAAGGGAACCGCTGGTCTCGCCATCGTGCGCATCGACCGGGTGAAGGATGCGCTCGACGCCGGCCAACCGGTCATGGCCGGCGACGTCGCCGTAACACTCTCGATTCCGACATGGGCAAGCTACACGCTGCCACAGGACAAGACAGACGCGGAGCAGCCGTAATGGCCGACAAGCCGTCGGCCCCGCCGCGCGCCTGGCAGCGCATGCTTTCTGGGCGCCGGCTCGACCTGCTCGACCCCTCGCCGCTGGACGTGGAAATCGTCGACATCGCGCATGGGCTGGCGCGGGTCGCGCGGTGGAACGGTCAGACCCGGGGCGATCATGCCTTCTCCGTGGCTCAGCACTCGCTGCTGGTAGAAGAAATCTTCGCCCGCGCAGCGCCTGCCTGTTCTGCCGAAGAAAGGCTTGCCGCGCTCCTGCATGACAGCCCAGAATACGTGATCGGCGACATGATCTCGCCGTTCAAGTCGGTCGTTGGCGGCGGCTACAAGGAGGTCGAAGCCCGGTTGCAGCGCGCGATCCATTTGCGCTTTTCGCTGCCGCCGCTGCTGAGCGAACGACTGAAGAAGTCGATCAAGCGTGCAGACCACGTGGCGGCATGGTTCGAGGCCACGCAGCTTGCTGGCTTTTCGGAGCAGGAAGCGGCCAAGTTCTTCGGGCGTCCGCGCGGGCTCAGCAGCGATGGGTTGGCGCTCGAGCCGGTGCCGGCGAAGGTTGCCCAAAAGGTGTTCGTCAGGCGCTTCGGCGAGATCGAGAAGCTACGCGGCCGGTAAAGCAAGCCGTCGATACCAGGCTTTTCAGCCGTCAACCCCATGCCCGCCGGAGAATTTTTGGCTGGTTTCGGCCAAACCACGCCAAGTCTGTGCTAGTTACCCAAAGCGGAACCAGACGAAAGGACGAGGCCGAACTCATGGAAGAACTTCAGACCAGAACCGCGGATATGATGGATGCCGGCCAGGTTGCACTGCTGCGGCTTAGCGAGCTGGGAGTGACCTATTCCTTCTCGATCCTCGGTGCGATCCTCCTCATCATCGGCGGCTATATCGTTGCCAATGTCGCGCAGCGGTCGGTCTATGGGGCTCTGGGCCGCTTCCGTGGGTTCGACGAGACACTGAGGAAGTTCTTCTCGCAAATCGTACGCTACGCGATCCTTATCCTGGTCGGCATCACCGTGCTGGCCCAGTTCGGCGTTCAGACGGCCAGCATCATCGCAGCCCTTGGCGCAATCGGCCTGGCCATCGGCCTGGCGCTGCAGGGAACGCTCCAGAACATCGCCGCGGGCATCATGCTGCTCGCGCTGCGCCCGTTCCGCGTGGGCGAGTACATCGATGCAGGCAGTGTTTCCGGTACGATCCAGGAAATCGGGCTTTTCGCCACGGAGTTGAAGACGCTCGACGGGCTCTTCGTCCTGTCTCCCAACAGCGAACTCTGGAACACGCCCGTCACCAACTACTCCCGCAACCCGCTGCGCAGGAACGACCTGACCATCGGCATCGGCTATGACGACGACATCGACCTGGCATTTGACATCATGACCGGGGTGATCGGTGGCGACGAGCGCGTGCTTTCCGATCCAGAACCGGCTGTCTTCGTTTCGCAGCTCGGCGACAGCGCCGTCGACGTAACGATCCGCTACTGGACCAGCACCCCTAACTGGTGGCCGGCCAAGCTCGAATTCACCAAGCGGATCAAGCACCTCTTCGACGAAAAGGGCATCTCGATCCCGTTCCCGCAGCGCAGTGTCCATTACGTCGGGCAGCCGCAAGGCGATGCGTTGCCGGCCGACTGAGCCGGCGCAATCAAAGGGCGGCGCCTGCGCCATATTTCCGTTGCCGAAATTCCGCTATGATCGCGAGATGAAGGTGCAGATACATATCGCGATGATCGCCGCCCTGCTGCTTGGCGGTGCACCTGCTGGCGCTGCCAGCCTTTGCCCCGGGCGGGTGCTCATATCCTATGGCGACACGCTGAGCTCCATCGCCAATGCCTGCGGTATCAGCGTCGCTGCGCTGCGAAGCGCCAATCCTGGCCTGAGTGCGGCGAATCTGCGCGCGGGAATGTCGATCACCGTGCCACGGCCGGCGCTCCCTTCCCCCATGGCCGAAACGAACCGGCCGCTGGTGCGTATCGCCCCGCCGCTGGTTCCGCCGGCCATCGGCGGCGGTGGCTCGTCAACGGTGATCCTTCCACCAGAGCCGCTACCCGTGCCGCAGCAGCATATCCTGCGCGGGTTCGGTGACAAACCGGGCCAGCTTCCGCTGCCGCCCGGCCATTCCAGCCCGTTCAACTGAGCACCGACGCGCGAACTGTTCAAGCTTCAACAGAATTGAAGTGTTCATCGCTTCTATTCATTTCCACAAAAGCCGGTTGTGGCCTAGCTTGCGTTCTCTTTCGTTCGGGAATCCCAGCATGTCCAAGACCGCTTCCGCTCAATCCGGTGCGCCGAGCCTGCCCTGGCTTATCATCATCTGCGGGTGCCTGATCGCCGCGATAACCTTCGGGCCGCGTTCGGCCATGGGCTTCTTCCAGTTGCCGATGCTGGCGGAAAAGGGCTGGGACCGCACCACATTCGGGCTGGCGATGGCGATCCAGAACCTTGCATGGGGGCTTGGAACGCCGATCTTCGGCGCGCTGGCCGACAAGTTCGGCACCTGGCGCGTGCTGGCGCTTTCGGGCGTGATGTACGCTGCCGGGCTGGTGATGATGGCCAATTCGGATTCGGTTGCGATGCTGCATCTGGGCGGCGGCGTGCTTGTGGGCCTGGGCGTTGCCTCGGGCTCTTTCGGGATCGTGCTTGCCGCCTTCGCCCGCAATGTCGCTCCGGAGCAGCGCAGTTTCGCCTTCGGGCTCGGAACGGCCGCCGGGTCCGCCGGCATGTTCCTGTTCGCGCCGCTCAGCCAGGGGCTGATCTCCGCCTATGGATGGTACGATACGCTGGTCGTCATGAGCGTAATGATGCTCATCATCCCGGTGCTTGCAATTCCGCTGCGCGGCAACTCGTCAAGCGGCTCAGCGCAACAGGCTACCTACCGTCAGACGGCGGGCGAGGCGCTGCGGGAAGCGCTCGGCCATCGCAGCTATCTGCTTCTGGTCTCAGGGTTCTTCGTCTGCGGTTTCCAGGTCGCGTTCATTACAGCGCACTTTCCCGCCTATATCTCCGATATCGGCATCGACGCGCGCTATGCTGTGATCGCGCTGGCGCTGATCGGCTTTTTCAACATCATCGGCTCGCTATCGGCCGGCTATATCGGCCAGCGCTATTCCAAGCCGATGTTTCTCGTCTGGATCTATCTCGGCCGCTCGGTGCTCGTGACAGCATTCCTGCTGCTGCCGCAGACGCCGGCGACCGTGGTCACGTTCTCGATCCTGATGGGCCTGCTGTGGCTTTCGACCGTGCCGCCGACCAACTCGCTCGTGGCGATCATGTTCGGCACCGCGCATCTGGGCATGCTGGGCGGGGTGGTGTTCTTCTCGCACCAGATCGGCTCTTTCCTGGGCGTGTGGCTGGGCGGCTATCTCTATGACGCCTTCGGCACTTACGACCCGGTCTGGTGGCTGGGCGTGCTGCTCGGTCTGTTCGCTGCGGTCGTCCATTGGCCCATCAAGGAACGGCCAGTCGACCGTCCCACCCTGCAGCCGGCCGAGTAGGCGCGGCCGAGCCTAGCGCGGAGCCAGGTTCGCGAGCGGAAAGATCGAGCAGGTCTCGGTACCAAAAGCGAGCAACCGGCCGTTGGCGTCGGTCAACCGTGCTTCGGAGACGGCCAGCGTGCGGCCCTTGTGCACGACTTTGCCCTCGCAGGTAACCTCGCCGGTGTCCGGCGTGATCGGCCTTGTGTAGTTGATCTTCATTTCTGCCGTCGAATAGGCCTCGCCGGCCTTGAGCAGGGTGTGGACGCAGCAGCCGAGCGCGGAATCCATTACCGTCGCTGCCCAGCCGCCATGAACGCCGCCAAGCGGATTGAGATGCTGCATGCCCGGCACGCCCTTGAACACCGCCCTGCCCTCTCCGACCTCGACCAGCGCGAAGTTCATGCGCTCGGCGATGGGCGGCGCCGGATATTCGCCAGCAACCACACGGCTCAACGCTTCGATACCGCTGAGCGAGGCCATGTCGGCATGCGGGATCGTGCCGACGCCGAGGCGAGCCACATGACCGGGGAACAGTTCGATTGCGTTCATGCAGCGTTTTCTCCATTGCCGGGCGATGAAAGTTGTTTGCGAAGTGCGGCCAGGAAGCCAAGGCGCGCCTCCGGCTCTTCCAGCCCGCGCGGCTCATAGACATTGCGAGCAAAGAAGAATCCGGTGAGCCGAAAGGCATCCTCCATTGCTGCCAGATCGGCCCGCAGGCCCGATCCACGGCGCAGGAAGGCAGGCAGAGCCAAGAGGCGGTCGGCCCACGGCGCGCCCGCGCTGCGGCTGACCGCCCGGCCGGTCTTGGGCGAGACATAGACAAGATCATCGCTGGCACCGGTGGCGGCGCAGCGGGCAAGATCGAGGCCGAAGCCGAGTTCGTCAAGAACGAGAAGCTCGAACCGCACCACCAGTTCGGCGGCGGATGCCGGATCCTCGAGATGCTCGATCAGCAGGTTCAGCGTCTCGTAGAGACTGGCGTGGGGATCGCGCTCGGGCAGAAGCCGCAAATGGCCGGCAATCGTCTGCAGGCCATAGACGGCGCAGGCGCTGTCGAACAGGCGTGCGGCATGTAGTTCCAGCGGCTCGACCTGATAGAGGCCGAGATGCTCGTCCAGTCGAGCACGCCAGATGACGTCGATGCGGTTTCCGGGCTGAAGCAGCGGTTGCATGCGCCGCGACCGGCCGCCGCGCACCATGCCGAGATGCCGGCCGTGGGCGCGGGTCATCACTTCCAGGATGACACTCGTTTCGCCGTGCCGCCTGGTTCCCAGAACGATTCCTTCGTCGCGCCATTCCATCGCAGGAGCCTTCCACCAACACGGGGTGAAATTCAAGGTGGACGGGCCAGCCTCTTGCCATCCCCATATATCTGACTAAAGTCAAATAATGGACCACTCAGCTATCTCCCGCGTTCGCAGTTTCAACCGGCTCTTCACGCTGCGTGTCGGCGCTCTCAACGACAGCTATCTCGGGCTCGGGCGTCCGCTCGGGCTTGCCCGGCTGCTGTTCGAGGTAGGGCCGGACAGTGCAGACCTGCAGGACTTGCGCGAAAGACTAGGGCTCGATTCCGGTTATATCAGCCGGCTGCTCAAGTCGCTGACCGACGACGGGCTCGCCGTTGTCGAAGCTGACCCCGCTGACCGGCGGCGCAGGCGCGTGGAACTTACCGAGACAGGCAGGGCCGAATGGGATGCCTATGACGCGCTTTCCGACGACTTTGCCCGGTCGATGCTGCAGCCGCTCGGCGAAAGGCAGCGCGAACGGCTGACCGCGGCCATGGCCGAGATCGAGATGCTGCTGAACGCGGCCTCGATCACCATCGCGCTGGAGCCAGAAGACACCGAGGATGCGAGGCAATGCGTCGACGCCTATTTCCATGAGCTCGACGAGCGCTTCGAAAAAGGGTTCGATCCGGGCAATAGCGGCTATTCCGGCGGGGAGACGCCACAGCAACGGCAAAGCTGGTTCCTGCTCGCGCGTCGCGATGAATGGCCGGTGGGTTGCGGCGCGCTGAAGGGGCTGGATGCCACGACGGGCGAGATCAAACGCATGTGGATCGCGCCAGATGCGCGCGGATTCGGCCTGTCCCGGCGGCTGCTGAACGAATTGGAGGGGCTGGCGCGCAAGGCCGGGATGACGCGCGTGCGGCTCGACACCAACGGGACGCTGAAGGAAGCGCAGGCGCTCTACCGCAAGGCGGGCTACCGCGAAATCGGCCGCTACAACGACAATCCCTATGCCGAACTGTGGTTTGAGAAGGACCTCGTCACCGAAGGACGGGAGACGTCCACTGCCTGATCAGTGCGGGAACTCCAGCCCCATTTCCCGATAGCGCTCCGGGTCATTGCCCCAGTTTTCGCGAACCTTAACGAACAGGAACAGGTGCACCGGCTGCTCGAGGATTTCGCCGATCTCCTTGCGGGACGCCTGGCCGATGGCGCGGATCGTCTCGCCCTTGTGGCCGAGCACGATCTTCTTCTGGCTGTCGCGCTCGACATAGATCACCTGCTCGATGCGCACCGAGCCGTCCTTCTTCTCCTCCCACTTCTCGGTTTCGACGTGGGAGGAATAGGGCAATTCCTGATGTAGCCGCAGATAAAGCTTCTCGCGGGTGATCTCGGCCGCAAGCTGGCGCATCGGCAGGTCCGAAATCTGGTCTTCCGGGTAGTACCAAGGGCCTTCCGGCAGGCGTTTGGCGACATAGTCGAGGAGGTCGCGGCAGCCCGAACCCGTCAGCGCGGAGATCATGAAAGTGCGCTCGAAATCGGCGCGTTCATTTGCCTCTGCGGTGAGCTTGAGCAACTTCTCGGGCTTGACCCGGTCGACCTTGTTGAGGATGAGGATTTTCGGCTGGCGTACGTTGGCGAGGTTTTCGAGCATCGCCTCCGCGTCACCCCTGATGCCGCGCTCGGCATCGATCAGCACGACCACGAGGTCGGCATCCTTGGCGCCGCCCCAGGCGGTGGTGACCATGGCCTGGTCGAGCCGGCGGCGCGGCTTGAAGATGCCCGGCGTATCGACGAACACGATCTGCGCGTTGTCGTGTGTCGCGATGCCCCGCACGACGGCGCGCGTGGTCTGCACTTTGTGCGTGACGATCGATACCTTGGCCCCGACGAGCTGGTTGACGAGCGTCGACTTGCCTGCATTCGGAGCGCCGATAAGGGCAACGAAGCCGGAGCGGGTTGCCGGTGCTTCCAAATTTTCGTCGCTCATGCATCCGTCTCCCGGGCCCATACGCCCTCGCGCAGCAGCATCGCGGCAGCCGCAGCCTGCTCGGCTTCGCGCTTCGACCTGCCCGAACCCGTGGCCGGCGCAACGCCGGCTATCTTTACCGACACGTCGAACACCGGATCATGATCCGGTCCCTCGCGCCTGTCGATCACATAAAGCGGCGACGCCTTGGCCACCTGATGCGCCCATTCCTGCAGCTCGGTCTTGGCATCGCGCCGCGCCGCCGTCGGCGCCTTCGAACGCTTCTCCCAATGTCGGCGAATGAACGCGCGCGCGGCCTCGAGCCCGCCATCGAGATAGATCGCCGCGATCAGCGCCTCCATGACGTCGGCGCGCAGATTGACCTGCTTGCGGCTGGCAAGCGCCCGCAGTTCGCTGCCGGTCTGGATGAGCCCGGAGAGGCCAACCTCGTCTGCGATCTCGGCAAGCGTCTCGGCATTGACCAGCGCGTTCAGACGCAGCGAGAGCTCGCCTTCCGGCGCACCCGGATTTGCCTCGAAAACCATCTGTGCGACCACGAGGCCAAGCACCCGGTCGCCGAGGAATTCGAGCCGCTGGTAATCGCTGCCCTCGGTACCCTTCGCGCTGGCATGGGTCAGTGCGCGACGCAGAAGCGCAACATCCTTAAAGGAAAAGCCACTGAAGGCCTCAACCGCGCTCACCAGTTCGGCGTCGCTGACCTCAATACGCTTCTGGTTTCTTGCGGCCATCACGCCATGACCGCTTTACCGGACCATCGAGAAGAAGCGCGACGGCCTCAGGTCGGTCGGCCACTTCCACAGTTCCAGCGGGCTCGCGCCGCCGGCAATGGAGAAGAAGATGATGTTGGCGCGACCAACCAGATGATCCTCGGGTACGAAACCGACATTGAAGCGGCTGTCGGTGGAATTGTCGCGGTTGTCGCCCATCATGAAATAGTGGCCGGCAGGAACCACGAATTCGCGGGTATTGTCGCCGATGCCCTCGGGCGTCAGATCGAGCGTGTCGTAGGACACGCCGTTTGGCAGCGTCTCGCGCCAGACCTCGACCGGCCGATTGACCTCGGTGATGTCCGGATTGTTGATTTCGCCGACCTTTTCACGCGGAACCGCCTCGCCATTGATGAAGAGCTGGCCGTCACGCACCTGCACACGGTCGCCCGGCAGGCCGATCACCCGCTTGATGTAGTCGAGCGACGGGTTGGGCGGGAACTTGAAGACAACCACATCGCCGCGCTCGGGGGCCGAGCCGAAGATCCGGCCCGAGAACAGGTCGGGCGAGAACGGAAGCGAATGCTTGGAATAGCCGTAGGCCCACTTGGTCACGAACAGATAATCGCCTTCCAGCAGCGTGGGGCGCATCGAGCCGGACGGGATCGAGAAAGGCTGGAACAGGAATGTGCGGATGACGAGCGCAAGCAGCAGCGCCTGTACGATGACGCTGACGGTCTCGCCAAACCCGCCCGATTTCTTCTGCGATTTATCGGCCACGCTCATTTTGTCCTCTGTTCGGTCGCGCCCCTCTTAGCCGCTCGCGCGGCGGCGGGCAACGCATAGCTGGCGCTCAGCCCAACGGCCGCGCCTCGATGATGACGAAGGCCTGAGCCAGGGGGAAATCGTCGGTGATGGTGACGTGCACGAACGCCTCGTGACCGGCCGGGAGCATTTCTGCCAGCCGTCGCGCGGCGCCGCCGGTCAGCGCCATGGTCGGCTTGCCGCCCGGCAGGTTGACGACACCCATGTCGCGCCAGAAGACGCCGCGTGCAAAGCCGGTGCCCAGCGCCTTCGAGCAGGCCTCCTTGGCGGCGAACCGCTTGGCATAGGATGCAGCACGCTCCTTGCGGCGCTCCGACTTCTCGCGCTCGACGTCGGTAAAGACGCGGGCGATGAAGCGCTCAGGATGACGCTCCAGCGTCTTCTCGATACGCCTTATGTCGATCAGGTCGCTGCCGATGCCGATAATCATGAAAAGGTCCTGTCAGCCGTTGACGCGGCGCGCTTCGCTGACGCTCGAATTATCCTTGAGCTGGGAGAGCAGCCGGTTGAGGTGCTTGAGGTCCCAGACTTCCAGGTCGAAGACCATTTCGGTGAAGTCGGGCGCCGTCTGCACCATCGAGAGCGTGTGAATGTTGGCGTCGTTGTTTGCGATCGTCTGGGCAATCGAAGCAAGCGAACCGGGCTCGTTTATGGCGGTGACCGAAACACGCGCCGGAAAACGCTCCTTCATGTCCTCGTCGATGTCCCATCGCACGTCGATCCAACGCTCGGGCTGGTCGTCAAACGCGGTCAGCGATGGCGACTGGATCGGGTAGATGGTGATACCCGATCCCGGCTGCATGATGCCGACGATGCGATCCCCGGGCACCGCCCCTTCCGGCGCGAATGAAACCGGCAGGTCGCCGCGTACGCCGCGGATCGGCACCGCCCCGCCGGTACCGGACACTTCCGCCTTGCGGCTCTTGCGCGCAGATGCGCGACCCGGGATCTGGAACAGCATGCCGGCTGCGTTGCGCAGGTTGAACCAGCCCTCCTCGCGCTCCTTCGCCGATTGGTTGACGCGCTCTTCCTTGTGTTCGGGGAAGACCGCCTTCATGACGTCCGGCGAAGAGAGTTCGCCGCGCCCGACGGCCGCCAGCACGTCCTCGACCTCCTTGCGGGCAAGCCTGTGCAGCACCGGCTTGAGCTGGTCCTTGGAAAAGGTCTTGCCGGCTCGTTCGAAGGCGCGCTCGAGGATGCGCGCGCCGAGCCCCGAATACTGCTTGCGGATCGCGTTCTTGGTCGCACGGCGGATGGCCGAGCGCGCCTTGCCTGTGACGACGATCGATTCCCATGCGGCCGGCGGAACCTGCGCCTTGGAACGGATGATCTCGACCTCGTCGCCGTTTTTCAGCTCGGTCATCAGTGGCATGATGCGACCGTTGACCTTGGCGCCGACGCATGTGTCACCGACATCGGTGTGGACTGCATAGGCGAAATCGATTGGCGTCGCCCCACGTGGCAGCGCGATCAACCTGCCCTTAGGCGTGAACGCAAAGACCTGGTCCTGGAAAAGCTCCAGCTTGGTGTTTTCGAGGAATTCTTCGGGATTGTCGCCTTCCGACAGCGCCTCGATGGTCTGGCGCAGCCAGGCATAGGCGTTGGTATCCTTCGAGATGGTGTGGCCGGCAACTTCAGGCTTGCTGCCATGGTCCTTGTAGATCGAATGCGCGGCAACGCCGTATTCGGCTACCGCATCCATGGCCTGGGTTCTGATCTGCAGTTCGACGCGCTGGCGCGAAGGCCCGACGATGGTCGTGTGGATCGAGCGGTAATCGTTCTGCTTCGGCGTCGAGATGTAGTCCTTGAAACGGCCCGGAACCATCGACCACCGTGTGTGGATAGCTCCCAGCGCCCGGTAGCAATCCTCGACATTGGCGAGGATGACGCGGAAGCCGATCAGGTCGGAAAGCTGTTCGAAGGAGATCGCCTTGGTCTCCATCTTGCGGAAGACCGACCAGGGCTTCTTGCGACGGCTCTTCACCTCGGCGTAGAGGGCGTGCTCGACGAAAAGTTCAGACAGAGCATGTTCGATCTCGCCGACGACGCCCTTGTTGCGCTCGAAGAACTCGGCAAGACGCTCCGTCACGGCCTGGTGCGCTTCCGGGTTGATGTAGCGGAACGCCAGCTCCTCAAGTTCCTCGCGCATGTCCTGCATGCCCATGCGGCCGGCGAGCGGCGCATAGATCTCCATCGTCTCCTCGGCGATGCGGAGCCGCTTTTCGGGCCGCATGTGGTCGAGCGTGCGCATGTTGTGCAGACGGTCGGCCAGCTTGACGAGCAGCACGCGTACGTCGTCGGAGATCGCGAGCAGCAGCTTGCGGAGGTTTTCGGCCTGCTCGGCCTTCTTGGAGACGAGGTCGAGTTTCTTGAGCTTGGTCAGGCCTTCGACCAGCTTGCCCATGTCAGGCCCGAACAGCGTATCGATCTCCGCGCGGGTGGCGGAGGTGTCCTCGATCGTATCGTGGAGCAGCGCCACGGCAATCGTGGCCTCGTCCATGCGCATGTCGGTGAGGATCGCGGCGACTTCCAGCGGGTGCGAGAAATAGGGGTCGCCAGAAGCCCGCCGCTGGTGGCCATGCTTCTGCATGGCATAGACATATGCCTTGTTGAGCAGCGCCTCATTGACGTCCGGCTTGTAGCGCTGAACGCGCTCGACAAGCTCGTACTGTCGCATCATGGGCGGAAATCCTGTCGCTCAAACGAAGACATGCGCCGCGCAGGCCTGCGGGCGCATGTTCTAGATAGACACGAATGCGCCGCCGATAAAGTGGCGGCGGCTGTGCCAGCTATCAGAAATCGTCGCTCTTTTCCGGCGCAACGAGACCCTCGATGCCGGCAAGCAGGTCTTCCTCCGACATGCGGTCGAAGGTGACGGCATCTTCCTCGGTCTCCGTCTCGGCAGACGCGACGGTCGCGGCATCCGCAATCTCGGGCGCATCGACGGCTTCCGGCTCGTCGACCTCGACATGCTTCTGCAGCGAATGAATCAGGTCTTCCTTCAGGTCGCCCGGCGACAGCGTCTCGTCGGCGATCTCGCGAAGCGCAACCACGGGGTTCTTATCGTTGTCGCGATCGATCGTGATCGGCGCGCCCTGGGAGATCTGGCGCGCACGGTGACCGGCCAGAAGAACCAGCTCGAAGCGGTTCTCGACCTTGTCGATGCAATCCTCAACGGTAACGCGGGCCATTTGTCGCCCCTTTCATTGGTGGAATTGTCGGAGAGTTTGCCGGTCCATATCGCGAACGGCGCTGAAAAACAAGCTTCATGCTCCAAACCGGCAAAGCTCCCGAGTACGGCCAGCCCAGACCGCAGCTATTCGCCGTTCTTTTTCAGCCAGGACTTCAGAAACGCGATCTCACTCTCCTGCGCGGCGATGATCTCCTCGCTGAGCTTGACGAGTTCGGCATCGCCCTCGCCGCTTTCCAGATATGCCTTCGCCATGTCGATGGCGCTCTGGTGATGCGGAATCATCATCAGAGCGAAGTCAACGCCCGGCTTGCCGGTCATCTGCATGCCCATCATGTCGTCGTTCATCCTGGTCATTGCGTCCATATAGGCCCCGGAGGCGCCTTCCATGGGAGCCGACCCGTGACTACCATGCGCGGTCTGCGCTTGAGCACCGAAAACAGCCAGACCGCATGCAAAGACAATCGCGCAGAGCGAAGTGAGGATGCGAGACATCGAAAACTCCATTTTTTCAAGGGACAATCGACTGCATGCGGCTTCCACCTGCTGGAAGGTCAAGTCGAAAGTCCCCCAGCCTCGCCACTTCGCGTAATCGTGATGCAAATCGCCTCGGGGCGCGGTTGATCCCCTTGGAATGAACAGAGTGCGGCGTTATCTCATTTGGTAGCGGGTCCCCAACAACGTTGAGATTGTCGAATGACGTTGCCGCAGGCTCGACATTTCAGATGGCCGGTATTGATGATCAAGGATATTTCCGCATGTTCGATCCCCGCGAGAAGATCGCTCTTTTCATAGATGGCGCCAATCTCTACGCAACTTCGAGGTCGCTCGGCTTCGATATCGACTACCGCAAATTGCTCGCCAACTTCCAGAAACGCGGCTACCTGCTGCGCGCCTACTACTACACGGCGCTGGTGGAGGATCAGGAATATTCATCGATCCGCCCGCTGATCGACTGGCTCGACTACAATGGCTACATGGTGGTGACGAAGCCGGCCAAGGAGTTCACCGACGCCACCGGCCGCCGCAAGATCAAAGGCAACATGGACATCGAGCTGACCGTCGAGGCGCTGGAACTCGCCGACGTCGTCGACCATTACGTTATCTTTTCCGGCGACGGCGATTTCCGGACGCTCGTCGAGGCGCTCCAGCGCAAGGGCCGCAAGGTCTCCATCGTCTCTACAATGGCGTCGCAACCGCCGATGATCTCGGATGACCTTCGACGTCAGGCCGATCATTTCATCGACCTGGCATCGCTGAAGAACGAGATCGGACGAGAAGCCGGCGAACGGCCCGCGCGCCGGCCCGATCCCGAGCAGGACGGCGGCGAAGACGATCTATGATGGCGCCGACATTTGCCGCGTGCGCGGAACCGGGCCGCGATTGTCCGCTATGCCCGCGACTTCATTCCTTCATCGCGCTGTGGCGCGACCGAGAGCCGAACTGGTTCAACGCGCCGGTGCCGACCTTCGAGGCGACAGGCGGCGACGAGACCGTGCGGTTTCTCATCGTAGGATTGGCACCCGGCCTGCGCGGCGCGAACCGGACCGGCCGCCCCTTTACTGGCGACTATGCCGGCGACCTGCTCTATTCGACGCTTTCGCGCTTCGGCTTCTCGCGCGGCGAGTTCAAGGCCCGACCGGATGACGGGGTGCAACTCATCGAGACCGCGCTGACCAATGCGGTGCGCTGCGTGCCGCCGGAAAACAAGCCGGTTGGCGCGGAGATCAACACCTGCCGGAATTTTCTGACGCCAACCATCCAGCGCTTTCCCAACCTTCGCGCCATTCTCACCCTCGGCACGATCGCGCACCAGTCGACCGTGCGCGCGCTGGGCCAGCGTGTCGCTGCCTACCCGTTCGCCCACGGGGCTGCGCAGGATGTGGGCACGATCCGGTTGTTCTCGAGCTATCACTGCTCGCGGTACAACACCAATACCGGCCGGCTGACTGAAGAGATGTTCGTCAGCGTTTTCAAGGATGTAAGAGCGTTTCTGGACGAAGGCAGTAAGGCAGTAGGGCAGTAGGGCAGTAGGGCAGTAGGGCAGTAGGGCAGTAGGGCAGTAAGGAGAAACTTGGGCGCCTCGCGGCGTCAAGCTCCGTCGTCCATTGCCCTATTGCCTTACTGGCATATTCCCTTAGCCCTTATCCCCGCTCCTTGAGCAGGCGCCCCTTTTCGCGTGCCCAGTCCCGCTTCTTCTCGGTTTCGCGCTTGTCGTGAAGCTTCTTGCCGCGTGCGACAGCGAGCAGCATCTTCGCGCGACCGCGATCGTTGAAGTAAATCTTCAACGGCACCATGGTCATGCCTTCACGCTCAACCGCCTGGGAAAGCCGCGCCATCTCTTTCTTGTTGAGCAGGAGTTTGCGCCTTCGCCGGGGCTCGTGGTTGAAGCGGTTGCCCTGGAGATATTCGGGCAGATAGGAATTGATCAGCCAGATCTCGCCGCCTTCGACCGAAGCATACGACTCCTGGATGTTGGCCTGCCCCTCGCGCAGCGACTTGACCTCGGTGCCGGTCAGCACAAGGCCGGCCTCATAGGTGTCGACCACCTCATAGGCGAATCGGGCCTTGCGGTTTTCGGCGACGGTCTTGCCGTTTATGGTCTTGCTGTTCTTGGCCATGATCGGTGAACGCGCGCGAGGCGCGTCAGTTCAAGAGCCCCGCGTGAATGAGCGCGGCGTCGATTCTTTCCGCCGTGCCGGCCTCCACCGTCATCAACGGCGAACGCACGCTGTTTTCGACTTTCCCAAGACGCGAAAGCGCGTACTTCGCGCCGGAGACGCCCGGCTCGATGAAGATCGCCTTGTGAAGTGGCATCAAGCGGTCCTGCAGTTCGATCGCACGGTCGCGCTCGCCAGCAAGCGACGCTTCCTGAAATTCGGCGCAGAGCCGTGGGGCAACGTTGGCAGTGACCGAAATCGCCCCTACCCCACCATGCGCGTTGAAACCCAGCGCCGAGGCGTCTTCGCCCGAAAGCTGGATGAAGTCGTTGCCGCAGGTAATGCGCTGCTCGGAGACGCGCTCGACCTTGCCGGTGGCATCCTTGACGCCGGCGATGTTCGCGAACTCACCCGCGAGGCGGCCCATCGTTTCCGGCGTCATGTCGATCACCGAACGCGGGGGGATGTTGTAGATGATGATCGGCAGCTTGGTCGCCCGCGCGACCGCCGAGAAGTGCGCGTAGAGCCCGCGCTGCGTGGGCTTGTTGTAGTAAGGTGTGACGACGAGCACACCATCGGCGCCGACCTTCTCGGCATGGCGAACAAGTTCGACCGCCTCGGCTGTGTTGTTCGAGCCGGCACCGGCAACGACAGGCACGCGTCCTGCCGCCACCTCGACACACAATTCGACCACCTCGCGATGCTCGGCATGCGACAGCGTGGGCGACTCGCCCGTGGTCCCCACCGGGACAAGCCCGTTCGTCCCCTCCGCGATCTGCCATTCGACAAGGCTGCGGAAGGCATCTTTGTCCAGCGCGCCATCCCGCGTGAACGGCGTGACAAGCGCGGTCAGTGACCCTCTGAACATGATGCGGACTCCTGGGATGCCCCTTCGGGCGGCTTTGGGTGAAGGTTTTGCGCCGGCTTCTAGCCGAAAGCGCGGCTGCGCACCATAGTCTTGACACTTGCGGCGGGCAAGATGCGGGCGAATCTGGTTCGTCGATCGGCCGGCGCTGCGCTAACCTTTCGTTAACGCCATTTTCAGCGATTGGCGACAGAATGCGGTTCGTCCACTCTTGTCGTTGTGTCTGAAACGGGGATCGTCATCCAATGAAGGGCAGCTTGCGCGCTGCATCCGCCAGCCTCGTGATCCTGCTGTCGAGCGTCTCGGCTTTTGCGCAGAGCGCGCTGCCCGAGCTTGCGCCGCTGCCATTCAGCCGTCCGCAACCGAGCTCCGGCCTTTCGGCCATCGACAACGCGATGGCGACAGGATCGGTAAGCGCTTTCTCGGCGGCTGGTATGGCGGCCGACCTGCTGGCGGGAGACCCGTCGACGCTGCTGCGGAGCGGGCTCGACGCCATCGCTTCCGGAGAGATCGGGGCTGCCCGCGGCATTCGTGACGCGATCAGGGCGGATACAGTGGAGCGCCGCGTGCTCACCTGGGCGATCGCTTCCTCGGGCGGAGCCGATCTGTCGAGCACCGAGATCGCAGCGGCCATCGAGGAGCTTTCCGACTGGCCGGGACTGGATGCACTGCGCGCCAATATGGAGCGGGCGCTCAACCGGGAAGACGCCGGACCGCGCGCGGTTCTCTCCGCGATGGGCGACCGCCCGCCGCAAACGGCCGAAGGCGTGATGATACTGGCGCGGGCCAGGCTCGCGATGGGCCAGGTCGATGCGGCGCGCATGGTTCTGTCGCCCTTCTGGCGCACACAGAAGTTGAGCGCCCGGGAAGAGTTGGCAATCCTTCGTGAATTCGGCGGGCTAATTCCCGCCTTCGACCACCGCTTCCGCATGGAGCGCATGCTCTACAATGACCGGGCCGCCTCGGCTGAACGCGTAGCCGCACTGGCCGAGAGCCGCGAGCTGGCGCGCGCCTTCGTCGCGGTGGCGCGTAACGAGCGAAACGCGGAAGAGCTGTTGAAACTGGTTCCGAAAGGTCAGCGATCGGCGGCATACACCTTTGCGCACGCCCGCCATCTGCGGCGAACCGGCAAATACAAACAGGCCGCGGCCGTGATGCTTTCGGCGCCGACCGACGCATCTCTGCTGGTCGATCCGGACGCATGGTGGATCGAGCGGCGCGTGCTCTCGCGAGAGCTTCTCGATCTCGGCGACCCGGCGACTGCCTACAAGCTCGCCGCGGCGCACGCCGCCGAGAGCCCTGTCCATGCCGTTGACGCCGAATTCCACGCCGGCTGGTACGCGTTGCGAAGCCTCGACGATGCCGAAGCCGGCGCCCGCCACTTTGCGCGGATTGCCGAGATCGCCGATGGGCCGATTTCGCTGTCGCGCGCCTATTACTGGCTCGGCCGCGCGGCCGAGGCCGGTGGCCCGGGCGACGCAGGCACATATTACGAGCGTGCGGCCGCCTTTGGCACCGCATTCTACGGCCAGTTGGCGGCGGCGAAGCTGGGGCGCAGAACGCTGCTGGCCGAACCGCCCTCCCCGAGCGAGACCGACCGCCGCACTTTCGAGGGGCGCGAGGCGGTCAAGGCCATCCGCCGACTGGACGCCACGGGACATGGCCACCGCACCAGCGAACTCTATCGCGCGCTGGCGCAGGAGCTGGAAAGCACAGGCGAGATTTCGCTGCTGGCCGGTATGGCCGAGAGCCAGGGCAACTATTTTCTCGCTTTGCGAATCGGCAAATGGGCGTCATCCCGCGGGCTCGACGTCGGCGGGCTGACCCACCCGGTCGGCGCCATCCCCGCCAATGCTGAAATAGCGAGCCCCGGCAAGGCGCTGGCCTATGCCATCGCGCGGCAGGAAAGCGAGTTCAACGCCGGGGCCCGGTCCGGTGCCGGCGCGCTCGGCCTCCTGCAATTGCTGCCGGGAACCGCACGGGAAATGGCCCGCAAGGCGGGGCTGAACTACACGCAGGCAAGGCTGACGAGCGACCCCGGCTATAACGCGACGCTCGGCGCGCGCTACCTGGACGAGCAGCTCGGCCGCTTTGCAGGTTCGTACGTGCTGACATTTGCCGGGTATAATGCCGGCCCGCGCCGCGCGCAGGAATGGGTGGAGCGCTATGGCGACCCGCGCGGCAAGGACATCGATACGGTTGTCGACTGGATCGAGCGCATTCCATTCCACGAAACGCGCAGCTATGTTCAGCGCGTGATGGAAAACTATCAGGTCTACAAGATGCGGCTTTCGGGGCAGATGGAAATCGCCACGGACCTGGTGAGCGGGCGCGCGCGCTGAGTGGCCCGGGTTTCATAGAACACCGCTTCTCGGCGGCGGACGGCCTGATGCTGTCGGCGCGAATCTATGGCGAAGAGATCGACCGGACGATGCCGGTGATCTGCCTGCCGGGCCTGACCCGTAACGCCCGCGACTTTCACGAGCTGGCGCTCCACCTGTCCAGAGATGCGCGACAACCGCGCAAAGTGGTCGCTTTCGATTATCGCGGGCGCGGCCGCTCGGACTACGATCGCGACTGGCACAACTACAATGTTACCGTCGAAGCCGGTGATGTGGCTGCCGGCCTCGTCGCGCTCGGTCTGGAGAGCGGAGCCTTCATCGGGACCTCGCGGGGCGGCCTGATCATCTTCCTGCTGGCGGCGATGACGCCGCGCGCGATCAAGGCGGCCATCCTGAACGACATCGGCCCGGTAATCGAAGGCGCGGGGCTGGCGCAGATACGCGCCTATGTCGAACGGGCGCCGAAGCCGAAGAGCTTTGACGAGGCCGCCGACATCCTGAAGGCGGCGCAGGGAGCGGCCTTCCCCGCGCTATCGGAAGACGACTGGCAGCGTATGGCTCACGCGATCTATCGCGAGGAGAAGGGTCGGCCCGTGGCCGATTTCGACCCAGCGCTGGTGAAGACGCTGAAAGGCATGGACCTAAGCAAGCCGCTGCCCGTCTTCTGGCCGCAGTTTCTCGGGTTGAAAGCGGTGCCGGTGATGGCGATACGCGGCGCGAACTCCATGCTCTTGTCCGCCGAGACGCTCAAGACGATGAAAGAACACCATCCGCGGCTCGAAACCCTGACGGTGGAGGGCCAGGGCCACGCGCCCCTGCTCGAAACGGGCGATCTGCCGTCACGCATAGAGGCTTTTCTCGATCGCTGCGAAGGCGGGCGTTAGGCGAGCAAAACCCTGCAAAGATTCGCTGGCCAGCCGGCTAGCCCTTTTCAAAAATCGAGCAAGCCCAAAGCAAAAGACCCGGCAGTTGCCTGCCGGGTCTTTCTCAAATCAACTGGTAAGCTGATTAGAAGGTGCGGTCGAAGCGGATAGCACCGCGCCAGTTGTCCTCGTCGCCAGCAAGCGTCTCGGTCGTGGTGTACTGGATTTCAGGACGGATGCGGAGACCCGAAATCGGACGCCAGTCGAGACCACCGGTAACCTGCCAGGTGTGATCGTCAGCGCTGTACTCTTCGTCGAAGTACTGCACGGCGGCAGCAACGGCGAGCGTCTGGCTCACGTTGGCCTTCGCGTAGACAACAGCCGAGAACTCGGAGTCGCCGATCGTGTAGAGCGAGTCTGCACCGCTGGCGTAGTAGAGGTGACCGCCGACGTCGAACATGCCGAACTTGGCATTAGCGACGAGCTTCGCGCCCCACTCTTCCACAACCGTGTCGTAACCGACCATGGCACCGATGTCGCCCCAGCCCTGGGTCAGCTTCACGCCGCCTTCGACAGCAGGCTCGAACAGGCCAGTTTCAGTCTCAACCACGGCCACGATGGCCGAGAAGCCATTGGCGCCGTTGTACTGATAGGACAGCTCGCCGCCGTTATTGAAGCCGTAGGAACCGTCGAACGGACCGAAGGGCGTGCCGTAGCCGAGGAAGCGGGCATAAGGCGTGTCGCTCTTACCGAGACGGATGGTGCCGGTTGCCTGCTGCAGCTCGATGAAGCCCTGGTTCAGGTAAACGTCATCCGAAGCGCCGCCATCACCAAGTGCACCGGTCCACGTGTAAGAGGACCAGTCGAAGCGACCCTCAGCGTACGAACGCAGCGTGCCCCACTCGGTCTCGTTGCGCGCGTCAACATTGAGCTGGAAACGAGCGAACTTCGAGAAGCGGTAATCTTCGATCAGGCCGGTGTCCGGGTTAGTCCAGTCGGCATCGCTGTAGTTCATCTGGTAGCGCATATAGCCACCGATGCGCAGGCAGGTCTCGGTGCCCGGGATGTAGAAGAAACCAGCGCCGTACACGTCGCAGATGCGGACGTATTCCATCGGCTCCGGCTCGGCAATGATGATCGCATCAGCTGCGCGAGCACCGGTTGCAGCGACAGCAGCCACTGCGGAGCCGAGAAGCAGGCTCTTGATGTTCATTTTCTGACCTCCAGTCAAAAGTTAAAAAGCGGGTCTGGGTTTTTTGCTGAAGGACAGCGTTCCCTGCCCCATCCCCAATTCTCGAAAAAGACGCGACTTCACGCCCCTTCTTCGAGCATGACAATACGCATCGGGCCGACGCGTTCAACCGCGTTCCCGATCCGGGAGCCTCCGTTCGGATGCTATCCAAAATCGCTGTTGCACAAATGACACGATTTCGGTGCCCCCAGTAAGGAACTCTTAACCGCCGGAGCGTCGCGGCGGCCCTCGGCGGGCCGGCCGACCGCAGAATCGGCGTAGAAGCCGGCGAGAATCGCCCCGCCTCCGCGCTTGAGCGGGCAAAGCCACGCCGGTGATTCCCGATCGCCCACGCGCTGCGCCTCCTGCATACACTGACAAGGAATTGCGGCTCGCAGCTTTTTTCGCGCGCGCGCCACGCGCTTGTTGATTGTGCGACGCGTTTTCTTTATCCAGCGGGCGACGGAGAGGTGGCCGAGTGGTCGAAGGCGCTCCCCTGCTAAGGGAGTAGGCTCCAAAAGGGCCTCGTGGGTTCGAATCCCATCCTCTCCGCCACTTTCGATATCTCGCGCCAGTTCGCTTTGCTCACCCTCCGATGGGAAGGCCTGACCGCCCGGCCGGCGGTCGCCCGCCGGGCTCCAGGTTCGAACGTCGTTCTTCACCTGCCGCCATCGCATGCACACACTGGACAGGCAGGGTTCAAGCCCAGCCGCGATTGTCATCCGGCAAGATCCCGGAGCCCCGACGGCGATGCCTCGCTTGCCGGCGGGCCGAGCGACCTTCGCAATGGCATTTAGGTGGTCTGCTCGCAAAAGATCGAGCCCGCGCTTGCATCCAGTCACGCCAGCCGCCGCAAACGCGCCTGCCTCGATTTCACCTGTTGAAGCCGCCGATGCCATCCTGTAAGAACCGGCGGTCGGCGCCCCGCTGGCCGGCACCCGGAAGCTCTTCCGGTGACGCGCACCCGTAGCTCAGCTGGATAGAGCGCTGCCCTCCGAAGGCAGAGGTCACAGGTTCGAATCCTGTCGGGTGCGCCAACAAAATCAGAAATGCATAGAGAACTTAGACGATTGCCTGGTGACGCGGCCAGGCCGGCCTCTACTCTGGGGTAACCAAATCGCTGAAAATATCGTCTTTATCTGTCCGGACGACTTTGCGCGCGCCGAACCTGGCAACATCTGCAGTGCCCGCAACCAGGCATAACTCTGCCGAAATTGCCGGGAGGATGTCCGGCAACGCCGCCAGGCATTTCTCATCGGGGATCAGAACCCTAGCGCACTGCACGGCCTGTCCGGGAACGACAACTTCAATTCGCCGGTCGTTTATGAATGCGCGGATCTGATCGCTGAAATCCAGGCCGAAGTTTTCCAGTTCCGGAAGATGCAACACGCCGCGCGAAGAACTTTCGTGCGTACGCTTCAGGTATGAAAGCGAATCCGGCTTGGTCATATCTGCGACAAGGAGATTATCCAGGCACACAGGCTCGTCAGTCCTCTCCACCGAAATTCGTGGCAAGGGATACGGACGCGGTCCGTTATTGGCAACGAGGCCTCCTTGCCTGTCGCGCCAGTGGGCGGCGGCCTCCCTGTATTCGCGGCGCGCGCCATAGTGAAGCGACTTGAGGCTTGTTGCCCCACTGTTGGTCAGCGATTCCGGCAGCGAAAGGATGAATGCGAGCGGGACGAACGGCCATAAGGCACGCTCGCCCCGACCTGTCGCTTTCATAATGCGCAGATAGAGTTCCGTATCGGCTGAGAACCTCACCTCGTCCCAGCCACCGAGATCTTTGACGGTGCGCGCAGAAACAAGGAGCGACGATGTATTTTCGACGACACAGGACCCGCTGCGATACTTCATCGCGCCGACCAGCTTATCCGTTACCCTGACGCCGAAGGTCGTGTTGAATGGTCTGTCCTCGTCGATCTCACGCATCTGGGCCTCGATGCGCTGGGGATGCGACCAGTCGTCGGCGTCGTTCACCGTGATATAGGCGCCGCTCGACGCCGCCAGACCGGTGTTGCGGGCACGATAGACGCCGGCATTTTCCGCATGACGAATGGGTTTAACCCTGTCATCCGTCTCCGCCAGTTTGGTCGCGATCGACCATGTTTGGTCGCTGCTGGCGTCGTCGACGATAATCAGTTCAAGATTGCGCCAGCTCTGTTCGAGAACCCCCCTCGCCGCAGTCTGCAGCGTCTCTGCGGCGTTGAAGGCGGGCATGATGACGGAGACCATCGGCCCGCCTGTTACTGGCGCCGGGTCGGCCGCGACGTTGTGGATCGAGAGCGGCAGTTGCGGGTCGCGCAGCCGGAGCCTGGCGAAGCCGGCTGTCGCAAGCGGACGGCTCAGCAGGTTCAGCCGCCTGTCCGGCTCGTCGAACAGGGCCGAAAGCGCGATGTTGATGCGGGCGTCTTCCCCGTATTTCTTGCGCGCGCGAAAGCCAACCGAACGTGCTTCGTCCAACCTGCCGAGCGCGCGCAGAATATCCATTTCCAGAAGCGCGAAATGCAGGATTCCGGCGTTGGCCGGAGACGTCGCCTTGGCGAGGATGAGGTTTTCGTGGGCGCGCTCGTAGTCGCCATCCGCAGCGTACTTGCGCATCAAGCCCCATCCGGCCTGGTATCTCAACTCTGGATCGGCAGAATCCTTGAGGCGTTCAAACTCCGCCGACGCGTAGTTCGAGAAGCCGCCCCAGATCATGATGTCCAGTTTTGGATGTGCCCGAAACGTCATGATGTTTGCCTGTGTCGCGCAGCCTTGCGGCGCGTTAAGCCCGCGTGTCGGTTGCCACCTTGGCGGACACGGTGCAATCACGAGGGCCGCGCTTCCCTTCGAGGAGGAGCTGACCTTCCTCGATCTTGCCCGACAGCGAAACCGGCTTTACGCCACCGGCGCCCTCTATGTAGTGGCCTTCCATGGTTATGAGTCCGTCTTCGATGGTGCCAGTCCACAGATCGAAGCGCTCTTTCTGCTTTTCCCAGTCACCGTGGCGGTAGGCGATTTCTTCGTTTTCGATCTGCAACTGAATACGGCGCTCGACCGGCCGACTGCCCTGCCGGAGCGCTTCGCATGTCAGGCGCGCGGTGACACTGCCGTCTGCATCCTCGACATTCGCGGCGGCGGCGGGGAGAACCGCTGCGCCGGTTGGCACGGGCATCCCGGCTTGTTGTGCGAGGTAAGGCGCGAGCGCTTCGGCATAGGTAGCGGTCAGATGATGATGATCGCGCCAGACTATAATGTTGCCCACGACGGCTTCACAGGTGTCGGGACCACATATGCCGTCGGTCATGTCGATAACACGTATCCCTTTCAAGGCGCTGGCAGAGTACGCAAAGATGTCGCTTGCTTCGACTTCCGCGCGAGGCGCCGTACATGCCGCCAAATCTCCGGCGGCGAGACAATCGCCAGGCTCGAATGGCATCCAGGGCGTATCGCGAATGGGAACGACCTCGACACCCGCTTCCGACAATTCGGTCCAGACGCTGCGCAAGCCTTCCGCCATGATCTCCCGATCAATGTATCCGTAGCGGGACTGGCTGGTGAACAAGGTATCGATGCCGAGTTCCTTGACCCGGTCGATCACGTTCTCCCGCCACTCGATACAGGATGTATAAGTTTTCTTCTGCAAACGCACCTCGACCCGGCTGAACGCGCAGGCGGATTTCGTAAACGTCATCAGCTTCCAGCCACTTTTCCGAGCAATGCTGTCGAGCGCCGGTATCCACTGCGCGGCGTGAGAATCGCCGGTGATGGCCATGATTCTTTCGCCGTCAGGATCGCCAAGGGTGCAACTGATAGGCTCTGCATCGACCTGGTTCTGGTGACATTTATCGCCATAGACGACCGGGAGGTCGCGCTTCAACGCTGCCAAAGACGGAAACGCTTCTACACCCTGGGGAACTGGCGCGGATGCAAGCAGGGCGAACGGTCCAGGATAACGCGTATCCGCCATATCAACCTGAACGGCAGCCTGCGAGGAGATTGAATACTGCAGCGCGCCGGCGGCGACGACACACCCCACGATGGAAGCAAGGCCGTAGGCCAGCGGCTTCCACTCGCCGATGGTCTTCCCATGGCGATAGCGCTGCTCAATATGTTCGTAGCACAGATGCGAAACGATAAGCGTCAACGCAAGCAGGCCAATGCCGTCAATCAACCCGACCGCGTCTCTGCCGACAGTGTAAAAGACCTCCAGCGGCCAGTGCCACAGGTAGATCGAATAGGACCTGTCGCCGACCCAGGTCAACCATCGTGCGTTCAGCCCCCGGAAGAAGCCAAGCCGGACGTCGCCGGCCACAATCAGGAGCGCCGTACCGACCGTCGGGGCGAGTGCAGCGGTCCCCGGAAAAGGCGTTGCCGGGGAGTAGGCAAATCCAGACCAGACAATGGCGGCGAGCCCTGCGAGCGCCATGCCGGCGCGCAGTAACTGCGAAGCGATGTTGATGCGGTGGATCGTCAAAGCCAACAGCCCACCGAGCGCCAATTCCCACATGCGGGTATGGGTCACGAAGTAGGCTTGGGCGGGCTCACGCGCCGTGAGAAATACCGAAGTCGCGAGCGAACCGACGAAGATAAGGCTCAGCGCGACGACGAAGGTGCGCCGGAGCGAAAGGCCAAAGCGCCGGGAGAGATATATCGCCGCGATCATCACCAGCGGCCAGACGAAATAGAACTGCTCCTCGATCGACAACGACCAGTAATGCTGAACGGGGCTGGCCGCGTTTTCGGCTCCAAGGTAGTCGACCGACAGCCAGGCGAGCATCCAGTTCTGGACGTAGAGTGCGCTGGCCGCGATCTGCCTGGCTGTTTCTTCCCAGCGGGCCTCCGGCAGAAACACGAACATGCCGACGAATGTCGCAGCCAGTACCGCTGTCGCGGCCGGGAGCAGCCTCCGCGCACGACGCGAATAGAAGTCGAGCAGCGAAATGCGCCCGTCGCGCATGGCTGCACGGACCAGAAGGCCGGTGATGAGATAACCGGAAATGACGAAGAACACGTCCACGCCGACATAACCACCAGGCAACACCGACGGCCATATGTGGAAGATCAGGACCAGGCCGACGGCGACGGCGCGCAGTCCTTGAATTTCCGGAAGTAAGGCCCGTGGCTGCTGCATGTGCGATGTTGTTCCCGTTCGAGTCGGCTGGTCCTTGCGATAGAGAAATGGCCAAGTCAAGGCGCAGTCCGGCCGTTTCCCGCGCGGTTTATCCACGGGGCGTGAATTCCATCCTACTCTCCTGGCGGTCGCTCGGGAGAAGGAAATCAGCCCTTGGAACAAAGTCCAAATCTTCTATTGCCCTATATCATGCCGTCGCAGGCGCAGAAGCACGTTACCCACAACGAGGCTGTGCGCATGCTCGATGCACTGGTGCATCTGGCGGTTCTCGACCGCGACCTCACCGCGCCGCCCACCAGCCCGCAGGATGGAGATCGCTACATCGTCGCAGATGGCAGCACCGCGGAATGGGCCGGTCGGGAAGGCACGATCGCCGCCAGGCAGGATGGCGCATGGAGCTTCTTCTCGCCACGCGAAGGATGGGTTGCCTGGGTGCGCGATGAAGCGCTGCTTCTCATCTTTGACGGCACGGGCTGGACGGCAGCGGCAGCGGACGCGCCGATCTTCGGCGTCAATGCGCCGGCCGACGAGACCAATCGGCTCACGGTGGCGGCAGCGGCAACGTTGCTCAGCCACGACGGGGCCGGACACCAGCTCAAAATCAACAAGCTGGCGCCGGAAGAGACGGCAAGCCTTCTTTTCCAGACCACGTTTTCCGGCCGCGCCGAGATGGGCATTACCGGAAGTGACGATTTCAGGGTCAAGGTCAGCCCCGACGGCACGCAATGGATCGAGGCGCTGGTGATAGACCGTGCCACCGGGTCGGTCAGGCTGCCGCAGACAGCCGGTCGCGAGATGCTGGCCGCTCCGCGCACCTACTACGTGCGTGTCGACGGCGACGATGCCAATGATGGGCTCGACGACACGGCAGGCGGCGCCTTCGCCACCATCCAGCAGGCGGTCGACAAAGTCGCTTCGCTTGATCTGGCCATCCACGACGTGACGATCCAGATCGACGCCGGAACCTACGCGGAGCCCGTCCTGCTAAAGTCCCTGACGGGCGCCGGATCAGTGACCCTGCGTGGCAACCCCTCGGCTCCGGCCGACGTGGTCATCGCCCGCATCGGCAGCGCGGTCTGCATCCAGGCCGTCAACGTGGTTGGCGACTGGCGCATCGACGGCATCAAGCTGACGATCGCCTCGGCAAGCTCCGATTCCTGGTCGCTATGGGCCAACGGCCCCACCACGACGCTACGTTATCAGAACGTCGATTTCGGCCCGTCGGGGCGACAGGTGGTGGCAGAAAACGGCGCCTTCGTCAGGAAGGAAGGAGCCTGCTTCATCTCGGGCGGCGGTATCAACCATCTGTTCATCAGGGTAGCAGCCACATACGACGCCAACGGAGGCGGAGACACAACCTTCGTGGGCGGCGGGCTGACCGCGGCCTTTAGCGGCCAGTTCGCCGTATGCGCGACCGGGGCGGTGCTATATCAGCCCAACGGCGCATATCTAAACGCAGGCGCCGTTACGGGGGTGCGCTACCTAACATCGCGCAACGCCGTCATTCAGAAGCCCGGTGCCGCTGGAGAAGACTATTTCCCGGGGAATCTAAGTGGTTTAGCAGACTTTGGCGGACAGTATGTCTGAGGCCGCCGGCTAGAGATTATTTGGATCCATGTCGCATGCTTGTCTTGATGATGGGTTTCTAATGTCTCAGCACGGCAAGAAACGCTATCGGACAGTACCGCGGTGGATGCATTTAGGAACCCGGGTTTGCGCGTAACGGCTGACGCGCCGGGCGCAGGCGGCATGTCTCGCCGGTCAACCTAGCCAAGAAAGCGTGGCGGCCAGACACCGGCGCAGCGGCATAGGCCGACACAACTTGGCTTTGCATCTTCTGCCCGATATGGTCCCGCAGCAACTCACAGGCCTGTGAGCGGGTGTAATATGTGGCCACAACGTCATATCCAGTACGGGTGTGTGCGGCTAACATGGCCGCACGGCGGACTTCGCCTCAAGCAAAACAAGTTGATAGCGCATGAAAAGATTTACAATTGGAATCACGACATACAACGAAGAACAGAGCATCGCGATGCTACTTTCTTCGTTGGCAACGCTAGAAACCGACGAAGCCGACATAATTCTATACGATGACTGCAGCACCGACGGGACGAAGCAGATTGTACTCGACCATCCGATTGCACAGCAGAGCAATTTTCGGGCGCATTTTGCCTCTGCAAACAACGGCACCCCTTCCGTGGGGCGCACATATATAGGCAAAAACGCTACGACGGAGTACGTGGCGCTGGTGGACGGGGACGATCATGTGGACGTCGCCGAATTTCGGCAGCTCATCGCCCGCGCCCCCTCGGGTTATGATATGATTTTAACAAGTTATGCGCTTCGGGGAGAGCGTGTCACAGCGGGGCCCGCCGAAGGGCCCGTCACGATAAACGGGGCCACCATGCCTCGCATCCTGTCCGGCATCGGCGGCAAGGTTTACAGATCGTCGCTACTGGCCCGCCATGGCCACGATGACGTTCGCGGTCGAAGTGATGACGTCCGCCTCAATATGCGCATACTCTTGACTGGCGCGGTGCAATGCTACCGCATCCCTGAAATATGCTTTTATGTCATAACAGAATCGAGAAAATCAACGAAAGTTGCCACTCTCAACTTCGACGAAATCGGCGCAAGGGTCGAAAATTTCCGCAGACTCCACAATTACTATCCTCTGGATGATAGATACTTATATATGTTGCGAAATAATCTTCGCAAAGTGATAAATGGAGATGACGGAATATCGGAATCGCACCGCAAATCGTGCCTTAATATCGTCGAGAATACGATAAAAATAAACCCTGTGCGAATTGTCTTCATTGCCAACAGCATCGATGAGATCGGTGGAATTCCTCAACGAATTAGGAAGACCATTATCAGCTCCAAAGGCCGCTCTGTCGAATATGTTGTGTTGTCTAAAGAGGAATCAGATCTTCCTGGTGTCATATCCATACACCCAGATCAAGATAACGCAGCCGCCATGATAAGCGAGTGGCACCGATCGGATACCGTTTTTATAACGGCAAATAATATACTGCGCAGTTTTCCAAAAATTATCGTTCGTAAAATCGAAAAGTTCCCCATTATCTATATGTGCTCAGCGCAGCTCGCATTCTTTATACAAGACGCTAACGCCCTTCTCGACTTGAACTACGTTCGAAAATTTCGTGTATCTCGTATCATATCGTTCTCGGACGCCGACATGTCGTTCCAACGGCAGCTCGGCATTCACGGTCAAGTCAAAGGCTTT
Source organism: Aquamicrobium sp. (assembly GCA_019739225.1). Lineage (GTDB taxonomy): Bacteria > Pseudomonadota > Alphaproteobacteria > Rhizobiales > Rhizobiaceae > Aerobium. The sequence goes on along the minus strand of JAHHDT010000005.1, from coordinate 1,525,346 downwards.
CTTCCTACTATCGTGCGCGATGTTAATTCATACGACGTGGGGCACGCCCGCCGCATGGGATATGTCGGCCGCATCGATTTTCATGCCAAGGGGTGCGAGCGCCTCATAGATGTAGCACGCGCGGCGCAAGCGGCCGCTTTGCCACCCATTCGGGTCTTTACAACGGCTGGCGCCAACTCGCCCGACTATAGTCGTTTTGTCGAGATGATCGAACAGGAGGGCCTGACCAACCAGTTCGAAATCGTGTTGGAATGCAAGGACAAAGACGTAATCTATGGCGGCATTGGGTGGCTTCTATTGCCCTCGAAGAAAGAATCCTTCGGCAATGTCATTCTGGAAGCCAACTCTTATGGAATCCCGGTCATCGCGGCGAGCTACGCCCCCGGGCCGGCTGAACTGGTCGAGGATGGCAAGACAGGGTATCTGCTAGAAGAATTTCGTGGCGACAAGGTGATAGAGCTTATCAATGACACAGATTCAAAAAAGCTGCGCCGCCTGTCGAAGCAAGCCCATGAAAAGCATAAGAATTACTCGATGGACAAGCATCTGGATTTCCTCGAATCTGTCGCTTACGACGCCATAAACGACCCGGCGGGTGGCAATGTTCTACCGGTGTTCCCCGAACTGAAGATGATCGGCAAACTGCAGCCTTCCGCAAACCAAGCCAAGCCTGCCAAAAATGGCGCCACGCCAGCGGTTATTTCTGTACGTTCGAAAGAAGACAGAACTTCACGTGTTGAGACGGTGAAGAAAAATCCCGAACTTATTGCGATGGAAGCCGAGATCCGACGCCTTGAACAGCGTCGGTCTCGGTAGCATTCAAGTCGATCCCGGTTCCGTCTTTCGTGCGACGAGCATGGGGCGCTTGTTGTTGGCCGGCACGATGTCGTCGTCGCAGAAGCCGATGTAGTGGATGGTCTTGAAGCCGACAGCCTGCAAGCTCTCTTTCACCGTATCCACGTTGCAGTTGCCGTTACCCTCAAAGCAGAGAAGGTCACCCGTGACCTTGCCCAGCAGCGTGTAGAGGCGATCAGCGTCCAGCACATGCGCCTCGATCGCCAGGGCGAAGACAATATCGAACGTGCCGAGCGCCTCGGCGTCCAGCCGGTCGAGGTCCCCCTGCTCGAAACGAAGCTGGTTCAGCCCGCAATAGGCTGAGATTTCGCGTGCGATCGCAACCTTGTCGGCGTCGTACTCGATGCCAAGCCCCCGCGCCGGCCCCAGATTGGTAAGCTCCATGAGCATTGCGCCGTTGTGGCAGCCTAGGTCTAGGGCCGATCGACCTTCGACATTGGCGCGGCTCAAACCGAAACGAGCGAGCCTCTCGGGCGCGCTCCGTTGCGCCTCGTTCCTGCTGACGGTGAACCGGTCGGTGCCGAACGCGCAGTAGATCACGTCTTCGGATTTGAGAGTGTGCCGGCCCTCCTTCTTCCGAAACGTTCGGGAAGTGCCTCTCAGCCGCTCTTTGAACCCGTCCTCGATGTGTGTCATTGCAACGCTTTCACGTGAGATAGCTGAGCCTTTGCGCTCTGGCTCAAAACGAAGTCGTGGACCATGTGGGCAGTTTCGGACACGTCCTTGCCGGCGTCGATCTCAAGGACGGTTACTTCACGCGCCCGCAGGCGTTCGGCCGCGATCTCCGTCAGGCGCAGGCTGCGCTCGATGATTGCGCGTAGCGCGTTGTCATCCAGACTGTAGTAGGTGTTGATCCGTTGTTCGCTGCGTCGCAGCGCACGCTGAAAGATGGCGTCAGCCTCTGTACGCAAAATGATTGCAGCCGTTGGGACCGGAACCGTGTCAAAATACCAGACTGCTTCACTTTCAAAGGTATCAGAATAAAGCAGAAGCGTTGATGCTCTGTGCAGCAGCAGTTCGTCATGTACGAGCGGATGCAGCGAGCTGATAGTTCGCACCGCAGTGGCGACCTGGCATGTTGTGCGCAATTGGGTGATGGCCGTGACCATCTGCGAGGGCAGCATGCGTGACGCCGTCATGGTTTCGAGGCATCGGGGTACGAAATCCCGCGGATAGAAGTTGTCGACGGCGTCGCGATTGCTGGGCCGCGCCATGTCTGTTGCCGATATAGTCGCATCAATCTCGGCTGAGCCCCACCACCACTGTTGCGGAGTTCGCAATGCTCGCGCAGCGTTGAGTATAGTCGATTTCCCGACACCAGACGGACCAAGCAGTTCGACAAGAACGGTCGGCTGCCCTTTTGGAGCCGGCTCGATCGGCGCGGGCTCCGGCTTTTTTGGCTCGGCGAGCTTGGCGAGCCGTTTGTCCATCTCCTCGAGCTTTTTCGTTCGTCCGCTGATATCCTTCAAGGCTTGCTTGACGTGGCTGTCGCTGGCGTCGAGGACGGCGGCAAGTTTCGCTCCGGATTTTTCGATGCCGGCAAGACGGCTATCGAGCCCGTCCTGGCGCTTGAGAAATTCCATCCGGTTTGCGTCGACCGCTGCGGCGAGTTTCCCGCTGGCTTCACGGACGGATGTGAGTTCGCTTGCCAGTTCAGCGTTTGCGCGTTCTATCGCGCCGAGCTTTGTATCCGTCGTGTCCTGGCCCGCCTTGATGGCTTCGCCAAGCTCCTGACCTTTTTTCCTGACGGCAGCGACTTCGCCCGCCATATCGGCATTGCCGCGTTCGATCACCGTGAGCCTGCCGTCGACGCTTCCCTGCCAGTTTCGCAGCTCCGCCTGATTGGCGGTTACGGTTTTGCCGAGGTCCTGGGCCACTTGCCGAACGGCGGCGAGTCCGTCTTGAAGCGCGGCGCCGTTCTTGTCGTCAACCTCCGCATAGGCGTCGATCTTCGCAAGAAGGTAGTCGACCTTCTTTTCGACCAGCAGCAGCGAATCTTCGAGCGTGCGCTCAATCTGCGACACCTTCGCGGCGGTGTGTGTCAGCTCCTGCCTGGTGTCGATGATCGTGGAGCGCAGGAACAGGCGGTTGCCGACCTTCGTCGTCCAGCGAAGACTCTCGCCTTCATTCCTGCCGGACGAAGCGTTTGCCGGAGAGCCAGCGATCGCAGGTTGATCCTGGCGCAGCACGCCTGCCGCGACCGCCCCATCGGCGAGCACGGACACCTCGACGACGTCCACCGCGGCTGTCCCCTCGCATGCGAGCGAGAGCACGACCGGCGCCTGGCCCGCGTTTTCCACCGGCAGGAGGATCTGTGTGCCACGACCGGCAAAGGGCCGCACACTCCCGGGCTGTGCGGACGCCTCGCCCAGCCTCAGCCGCTGACCTTCCATGCTCATCGCACACGGCGCTTGCAGCACGATCTTGTCCGCATCGTCCGCCGAGCGAAGCGCCAGGCTGAGCCGGACTGTCGTGCCGGGCGCCACCGGTATCGAGAGCGGTCGCGCCACGGTCGTGAGACGAACTGCCTCGCGGTTCTCAGGTTCGGCGCCGATCGTCCAGCCTGCGAGCTGACGCACCGAAATATCAGGCCCGAGGAACACGGGATGGCGGTTCGCCCAGGTGCGGAAGCGCAGCGTCATGCGCCCTCCGGCGGCCGGCGCGAAGAACCGCACCACCCCTACCCCCGTTTCCGGATTGGCCTTCAGATAGGAATACCGGCCCACCTGTTCGGAAAAGCCCGGCGATACATGTTCCTCGGTAATCGGGCGCTCATCCGAATCGAGAAACTGCACAAGCGCGGCCTGGGGTCCGTCCTTCTCGTGCGTACGCAGCCGAAACCTGACCTCGTAGAAGGCCATCGACTTGGATCTAACCTTGAAGTCGCGTCCCTCTTTCGAAAGTGGCTTGTCAGTCGCCATTTGCCGTGCTGCCTCTGCGCGTTCCCATCGACGCCAATATCGGGTCGGTCACCTGCCTGCTCTCCAAGCACGGCGCGACGGAATCATCAACCCACGCAGAGTTGAACCGACCCGGCTAAGGAACCAACCCGCCAGACAGAACCTCCGAGGAGGATGCAGAAAACTACGCTTCGAGCCAGACGTTCTCGAAATGCTGTTCGAGCGACTGATGTTGCTCGCAGCCTTTCACGCTGGCCTGGAACGAACGGAAGACCGACCGCCAGTAGGGCTGGATGATGATGCCCGAGTTGCGCAGGTTGGATTCGATCTTTTCCATGATCGTGCGGCGCTCGTCCGGGTCGGGGGTCGCCAGCGCCTCGTCCATCAGGGTGTCGAACTCGGGGTCGGAGTAGCCGCTCTCGTTCCAGGCACCGCCCGACCGATAGGCGAGCGCCAGCACCTGCACGCCCAACGGGCGGCCGAGCCATTCGGTGCACGAGAAGGGAAACTTCGTCCAGTCGTTCCAGAAGGTCGCTTCGGGCAACACGGTGCGCCTCGTTTTGAGGCCGGCGTTGCGCATCTGCCCGGCGATCGCGTCGGCGGTCGCTTTCTGCCAGTCGACATCCACCGAGATCAGTTCGTATTCGTGATTTTCCATGCCTGCTTCGGCAAGCAACGCCTTGGCCTGCTCGACATCGCGGACGTGGGGGCCGATGTCGGCGTATTCCTCATGCATCGGGCCGACGTGGTGGTTCTCGCCCTGCTTGCCGCGTCCATCGATGCCGAGAAGAAGGACCGCCTCGTTGTCGACGGCGAGCTGGCCGGCGCGACGAACGCGCGCATCGCCATAGGGTTCGGCACGTGCGCTGAACCGAGCGACGATTGTGGAACCAGTGGCAATCTCCGAGGTCGTCAGGCCGATCGCCTCCACCTGATCGACCTGCTCGGCCGCCGTCTCGTGGTTGACATCGACTTCGCCCGCCTCGAAGGCGGACAGCGCCGCGTTCGGATCAGTGCCGTAGTCGATCCAGCGAATCCCGTCGAGGTGGAAGTCACCGCGCCACCAGGGCGCATCCTTGCGGCGGACCTCCGCGCTCTCGCCGGTGTTCCATGACACCAGTTCGCATGGGCCGGTGGTAATCGCCAGTGCCTCAATCGGGTCCTCGCTCCCGTCGTAGCTGCGGTGCATGATGAGCCCGGGATAATCGGCCATGCCGGCTATCAGCGAGATGTCCGGCTTGGGCAGATTGAGGCGGACAGTCATGTCGTCCAGCTTCTCGATCGCACCCTCGATTGCCTGTTTCGAGTCCGGGTCGATCAGAACCGACATGCGGTTCGCCATCGAATTACCTTCGGCGGCACTGTCGCACCAGCGGGTCAGGTTGTGGACGACATCGTCGGCGTTGAAATCATCGCCATTGGACCATGTAATGCCGGAACGGACCTTCAAGGTTATGACGCGGGCGTCGTCGCTCACTTCCCATGCCTCGAGCAGCCAGGGCTCGAAGGTGAAATCGCTGTTCCAGCGTACCAGATACTCGTTGCACTGGCGCGCGATGTTGGACATTTCGACGCCGTCGAAGGTGCGCGGGTCGCGCCAGTTCTTGACGGTCATCGAAACGCGCAACGTTCCGCCCGTTTGCGGCTCCTGCGCTGCAGCGGGAGTGACTGCCAGGCCGCCAAGCGCACGCGCGCCTGCAGCGCTGACGCCGAGAGCGGCCAGCGACGCAAGGAACTCGCGTCGGCCGATGCGGCCCGAGCGAAAGCTGCCGGTAACGGCTTCAGCCATAGGGTGAAGGGGTCGTTTCGTCAGCATGTACCTGCTCATGTCGCTCTCCGTCGATCTGGTTGGTGGGGCCGGATGGCTATCACGGCGGATCGTAGAGGTATCGTGGCAGCATGAGTGTGCATGAATCCGCAAATGATATGCGTCCAGCCGCGCGTTAGGACGCACTCATGGATTTCACGGCGTCGACTATGCGGTCGAAAGCGCTGGCCGCGCGGACTACACGGGTTCGCGCCCGCAAGAAGCTGTGAACCAGTCGGGGCTCGACCACACAAGTTGCATTCCCGCCGGCTGCACGGATCAGTTTGCAATAGAGCTCCCCCTCGTCCCGAAGCGGATCGAATTCAGGAACGGATACAAAGGTAGGCGGCAGGTCCGTGTAGTCGGTATCGCGCAGAGGGTTCACGGCCGGGTCAGCCGCATCCCCTGCTTCGCGCAGACGGATCGCCTGATAGTGGCCGATTTCGGCGGCAGAAAGCAGTGGCGCCTCGGCGTGCTCGCTGAATGACGGCAGGTCGCCGTGACTACCCAGACCGGGATAGACGAGCACAAGCCCGCATGGCCTTTCCGAATGGCGTCTCGTCGCTGCAGCAACCGCCGCGGCCAGCGAGCCACCAGCGCTTTCACCGAACAATATCGGAGACCGCCCAAACGTCGGCGCCGCCCACGCAAAGGCGGCCATCGCGTCATCGAAGGCCGCAGGGTGAAGGTGTTCCGGTGCGAGCCGATAGTCGACCGAGATCACGTCGACATCGGCGCGGCTGCACAGTTCGGCGCACATGTCGCCGTGGCTGTCCAGGTCGCCGAAGACAAACCCGCCTCCGTGGAAATAGAGGACCGTGGCCACGCCTTTCCGGCCGAGCGGTCGGTAGATGCGCAATCGTATGGCCCGGTCCGGAAACTCGAGTGCGGTATCGAGGATTTCGATGTCGGCAGGCGTGGGCGCGTGGAAGGCGCGGCACATCTCCCCGTAGACTACCCTCTGGCGATCAAGCGGCTGCGTGTCCAGATCAGGCGGGAACCCCCGCTCGTGCGCCTCTATGAATGCAGCGAGGTCTGCGTCCAGCAGGTGACGGTATCGGTCGAGTGCGGACATCGAGAGGCTCAGGGCTGCCTACAACGCATCGTAAAGTGCCGCAGCATCATCATACGCAAAGCGCAGCGGCACCGAGCCAACCACCTGCCAGGCGGAGACCGTCTCGCCGGCCATCAGCCTGCAAGCACCATCGGTGTCCGTGACGGCGCCGCCATAAAGCCGGTTGGCAATGTTAAGGGCCGCCGTCTCGTGCATGGCGCGGCTGCCGCTTGAACAGGCATCCTTGACCAGGATTGCGCGAAAGCCCTGGTCCACGGCGTCCTTGACGGTCGCGGCGATGCAGGCTTCGGTCCAAACACCGCACACGAAAATCCATTGCAGTCCGTGAGCGCGGAAAAGCAGAGGCACATCGCCCTGCGCGAGGCTGCTGGCGTCGGTCTTGACCAGTACTAGCTCGTCGCCGGCCGGCCCGACTTCCGGGCAGATTGCCGACAGCGGATCGTTCACATCGCTGAAGGCAGAGCGGCCGTCTTCCATCATCGGATGAAAGGGCCGGTGCGTTCCGGCACCGGCATCCACCACATAGGCCGAGTGGTGAACGGCGATGCCGTGCTCCCGCGCCGTTGCTTGCAGGCGCTGGACGTTTTCGAGCACGCGGTCGAAGCCGTCGACTAGATAGCGGCTGTCCTGGCGGTGCTCTTCCTGCAGATCCACGCACAAAAGCGCACTTTGTGCGGGGTCGATCGTCAACGGCTTTCTCAAGCTGCACCACCTGCCAGAAACTCGTCCTCATAGGGGAACCGCGACAGAAGCTCGGTGCCGGTCTCGGTGATCAGGATCTCATCCTCGAGCTTGACGCCTTCGCTCCCGCCCTTCTCACCGATATAGCTTTCGACGGACACGACCATGCCCGGCTGGATGATGCCATCGCGACCGTAGGTTTCGTAGTCCATTGAATGGGCGATGAAGGGCGTTTCGCCATGCATACCGACGCCGTGCATGACCGAGGTGTAGCGCTGATCGACGAACCGGTCGGGAATCTTCCACGCCTTTTCGGCAATCTCGCGAAAGGCCATGCCGGGCTTCACGATCGAAATGTTGTGCTGAACCTGATCGTGGGCCATGCGATAGAGCATCTTCTGGTAGTCGCTCGGCTTGCCGGGACCACAGCGGAAGGTGCGCGAGAAGTCGGAGTAGTAGCCGTAGCAGCCGATCGTGTCGGTATCGAGCGCGACCAGTTCGCCCGGCCTGATCTTGCGACCGCTCGCCTCGTTGAACCACGGGTTGGTGCGCTGGCCGGAGGTGAGAAGGCGCGTCTCGATGAACTCGCCGCCCTGGCGGATGACCTCGCCATACATGATGGCGAAGAGCTCGTTCTCCGACACGCCCGGCTTGATCGCCTCGCGAACCGCGGAGACCGCGGCTTCCGCACCCGCCATCGAAGCGACGAGGCATTTGACCTCCTCCGGCGTCTTGATGGCGCGCACGGCGAGTATCTCGCCCTGGCAGTCCTTCACTTCGCAGCCGCGCCTCTCCAGCGCCAGAGCCTGGAGGTGGCTGCAGCGGTCGAGCCCCAGCTTCATCGAGCCGCCGCCATGAGCCTTCAGCAACTCGGCGATTTCATCGGCGAAGGGACCGGCGGTTTCGTCGTCTCGTCCGGAGACCGACGACCATACCAGCTTCGACGGCCGCGCCTCGTCGACGGTGTCGAGCACCATGGAGACATGGTAGCTCTGGGGGTATTCGAACAGCACGATCGGCCCCTCGGCAGGCACGAAGAAATAGCGTGTCGAATTGCGCAGGAAATAGCCGAACATGTTGCGCGAACCGGTCGCGTAGCGCTGGTTGTACGGGTCGAACAGCACCAGCGCGCCATAGCCGGCGTCCTTCATCCAGGCGCGCAGCTTCGCCAGCCGTCCCTTGCGCAGGGCATTCGCGTCGATGAAGGAGGGTTCGGTGTCGGAGAGCCACATGCCGCCCGATGGGTCCGCAGCCGCCGGATGGCGCATGCGGTCCCTGAAGTCGACGTCTTCGGTGCTGTCCGGATCAAATACGACGATGCTCATTCATGCCTCCTGTACGCGGCGATGATGATACCGGTCAGCTCGCTGGTTTGTGCCAGATTCCGCAAAAGAAAGCCCTGAAACCGCGAGACGGATCGGGAGTCATGCGCGGCGATAGGCACCGGGAGTTGCTCCATGCGTTTCGCGGAAAGCGCGGGCGAAGCTGGACATGCTGGCAAAGCCGCAGGCCAGCGCTACCTCCCGTATCGGTAACGAGGAATGCGCCAGTAGGTCGGCGGCGCGGCGCAGACGCAACTGCCGGTAATAGGCGCTGGGCGCGACGGCGAGTTCCGCCTGGAACGCGCGCTCGAGCCTGTCGTTCGAGACTCCCAGCCGATGGGCCAGCGCCGCGATTGCAAGCCGGCCCTCCACCTCCTCCTCCATGATCGCGATTGCCGAGAGAACCAGTTCGTCGCGCACGCCGGTCCGCAGCCGAACAGGCATCAGCCGTCGGTCGACGCTGGAGCGCAGCGGCGAATGCACGAACCATTCAGCAACGCCGGCGGCAAGTTCGGCACCGTGATCGCCGGAAATGATCTCGAGCATCATGTCGAGGCTGCCGACACCGCCGGCCGAGGTAAAGCGGTTGCGGTCGACCACATAGAGATCGCGCTTCAGATCGAGTTCCGGAAACGCCTCGTGGAATGCCGCCTGGCTGGTCCAGTGCAGGGTGCATGCGTGGCCGTCGAGCAGGCCGGCGCGCGCCAGGAAGAACGCGCCATCGGCCACAGCGCCAATCGCGGCACCGCGACGAAGGCAGCGCCGGATCCATGCGGTCGCCTCCTTCGAAACCACCTGATCCGCATCCCCGCCCGAGCAGACGACCACCCGGTCGACGATAGGAGCGTCCGCCACGCCATGGTCGGGCGCGATCAGAATTCCGTTCGACGCTCTCACCGGCTTGCTCGAAGGGCCGACCACGATCCACTGATAAAGCTGGCGTTTGGCCAGCACATTGGCCGCGCGAAGCGGCTCGATGACCGAGCTGAACGCCATCATCGGAAATGCCGGAAACACAAAGGCGGCGACCAGCCGAACGGGTTCCTGAGCGGCAGTCACAGCGCTTTCCTCCCGGTGCGCGTTGGGGTGCGGTTTTCTCATCCTGTTCGACCGCAAGGCTGCTTCAGAAATCGGATCTGAAGGACAGCACGCTGAAACCGCTTTGTCATAAGGGGTTCAGGGACTGGAGCGCGGGCCTGCACACTCTGTCAATATGACGGGTCTTGTGGGATTGCAGCAATACCAGATTCAGGCCCCTTCGGGCCGCGCGCGGTACCTCGCTCAGACGTCCCATGCACAGGTCGTCCGCACGGGGAGAGAGCGGCGGCGACCTCGGAGCGGCCGCCGCCATCAACATTACCGGCCTGAACGGACCGAACGTGAAGCGCCCGGCTTCGTCACGCCTTCACGACGTTGGTGTTCGGCAGGTCCCGCCTGGCGCATGCGTTCCTGGTGTCGACGACGAGCTTTGCGTTATCGACAACGAGGGCGTAGTCGACGGTATCGTGATCGGTGGCGATCAGCACGGCGTCATAGCCCGCCACCTCCTGCGCCGTCAACGCCACGGAGCGGCGTCCGGTCAGTGGCGCATGCTCGCGCGTCGGCGGGATCTCGGCGATGTGCGGATCGTGATAGGCGGTCACCGCCCCGCGCTCCTCCAGAAGCTCGATCAGCCGCAGCGACGGGCTCTCGCGCATGTCGTCGACATTCTTCTTGTAGGCAATGCCAAGCACCAGGATCCGCGCGCCGTTGAGGCCGCGCTTGAGCCTTGAATCCATGGCCCTTGCCAACTGGCTGACCACGCGCTGCGGCATGGCCGTGTTGATCTCGCCGGCAAGCTCCACGAAGCGGGTCGAGATCTCGTATTCGCGCGCCTTCCACGTCAGGTAGAAGGGGTCGATCGGGATGCAGTGACCGCCAAGCCCCGGTCCCGGATAGAACGGCATGAAGCCGAACGGCTTGGTCTTGGCCGCGTCGATCACTTCCCACACGTCGATGCCCATCGCCTCGTAGACGACCTTGAGTTCGTTCACGAGCGCGATGTTGACGGCACGGAAGATGTTCTCCGTCAGCTTCACCGCCTCGGCCGTCGCGGCGGACGACACCGGCACAGTCTTCGTCACCAGAGCACCGTAAAGCGTGTTGGCCAGTTCCAGCGCGTGCGCGCCGTCTCCGCCGACCACCTTCGGGATCGTGGAGGTGCCGAAATCCGGATTGCCCGGATCCTCGCGCTCCGGCGAGAAGGCGAGGAAGAAATCCTGGCCGCTTTTCAGGCCGCCTTCTTCCAGGATCGGCCGCAGCACCTCGTCGGTGGTGCCGGGATAGGTGGTCGATTCCAGAACCACGAGCTGGCCGGCCCGCAGGCTGCCCGCCACCGAGCGCGCCGTTGCCACCACGAAGGACAGATCCGGTTCACGATGGCGCGTCAGCGGCGTCGGCACGCAGATCAGGATCGCATCGACCTCGGCCAGACGCGCGAAGTCGGCCGTCGCCTCGAATTTGCCCTTGGCGATCGCACCGCCCAGAAGCGCGCCGTCGATATGCTTGATGACCGTCTCGCCGCGGTTCACCCGGTCGACGCGCTGTGCGTCGATGTCGAACCCGATCACGCCATAGCCGGCGTTCGTTGCGGTCACCGCAAGCGGAAGCCCGACATAGCCAAGCCCCACGATCCCGACGCGCGCATCACGCGAGCCGATGGAGGACAGAAGCTTCTCATAAATCGCGCTGTCGGCCACGGCGGCCGCCGATCCCTTGTTCATTTCGTTCAAAACAACTCTCCTAATAAATCCAGGCGCTCGTCCGTTACCAGGCCGGGGCGCAAGCTTGCCTGCGTCCCTGAACGCGCATCATGCCTTCCATATTCCCCTGGTGTCGACGATCCTGACGCGGTCGCGATCCGGCGTGCCGCCGAACTTGAACGCGTCGTGGTCCACCAGGAGCACGCAGATATCAGCCTTCGCGAAAGCGTGCTGCGGGGTCACGAGTGTGGCCTCGCCCAACCCTTCGGGCAGTTTCGCGATATGTGGCTCGACCACCATCAGGCGATCTCGCACTTTCTCGGCTAGCGCGCGAGCGATACCGAGCGCAGGGCTCTCGCGCAGGTCGTCTATGTTCGGCTTGAATGCCAGGCCGAAGCAGGCAACCGTTGGTTTCAAGCCGGGATTTTCAGCCGTCCACGCCTCGATTTCGGCATCCACCCTGGACAGGACCCAGCGCGGCTTCGAATCGTTGACTTCACGCGCCTGGCGTATAAGCCGCGCCTGCTCGGGGGCAGCGCTGACGATGAACCACGGATCGACGGCAATGCAATGCCCTCCCACACCGGGGCCGGGCTGAAGGATATTGACGCGCGGATGGCGGTTGGCCATGCGGATCAATTCCCACACGTCGATGCCCAGGCGGTCGCAGATCAGCGACAACTCGTTGGCGAAAGCAATATTGACGTCGCGAAAGCTGTTTTCGGTGAGCTTCGTCATTTCCGCCGTCCGGCAATCGGTGACGAAGCATTCGCCCTTGACGAACTGGCGGTAGAGTTCGACGGCGCTTGCCGAGCAACGCGGCGTCATGCCGCCGATCACCCGATCGTTCTCGACCAGTTCGCGCAGAACCTGGCCCGGCAGCACGCGTTCGGGGCAATGAGCGATCCGGACGTCCGATGCCTCGCCATGCGTCTGCGGAAACGTCAGGTCCGGCCGTTCCTCGGCAAACCACGCGGCCATCTGCTCGGTGGCTCCGACGGGCGAGGTGGATTCGAGCACCACAAGATTGCCCGGCCGCAGCACGGGCGCGATCATGCGGCTGACGGCTTCGATGTAGCTGAGGTCCGGCTCGGGCACCTGCGACACGGTCGCGTCGCGGAACGGTGTCGGCACGGCGACCACGAAGGCGTCGGCCTCCTCCGGCGTCAGCGTGGCATGGAAGAAACCGTCCTTCACCACACGATGCACCAGAGCATCAAGATCGGGCTCCACGAAATGGGTCCCGCCGGCATTGATGGTGTCGACCACATGCGGGGCAACATCAACACCGATGACCTTCTTGTTGCGGCTGGCAAACACCGCCGCGGTGGGAAGTCCGATATATCCGAGACCCACCACGGAGATACGTTCAAACGGCATCAATACCACTCTGCTGAAGCTTCCGCACACGGATCGGTCGCCAGAAGCCGGTTGAAGCCCCGCCGCCCCTTCGAAGTGGGTGCAGATAACAGCATTGGCGCGGTTCAGCAATCGACAGGAATCCTGCTTGCGGCTTTTTCACGCGAGGCGGTTCCCATCTTGCGTTGCAGACGTCACAGCATGCCGATTCAGCATCTGCCTATTCCCGCGCCACCGATTCGTAGCATTTCTGCAACACGCAACTTGTTCGCCGCGATTGTCTTCAGACCTTTCGATATTTGTGTTGCCGACCAAGAGAGATTTCTGAAATCTCCACTTCATGACACACGCGACCAGAGTCGTTTTTCTCTTAAGCGACACCTGGGACAGATAAATTGATGCGCCTTATTTCAATTCGGAGAAAATTCATGAAGCTGCGCAGCGCCCTCTTTGTATGTCTCGCCTCCATTTCCGGTGCCTCTGCAGTACACGCAGCGGATGCCGTAGTATATGCAGAACCGGAGCCCATGGAATATGTTCGCATATGCGATGTTTACGGTGCCGGCTTCTTCTATATACCGGGAACCGAGACCTGCCTTCAGATCGGCGGCTATATGCGCTACCGGATGGACTATGTGAAGCAGGAAGGGCTGCCATACGTCTTCACAAAGACCGCTCGCTTCGCTCCGACGTTCGATGTCCGCTCCGAGACCGAGTGGGGCACGCTGCGCGGCTTCGCGCACCTCTTCTTCGAATGGAACTCGCTCGACGGCAACGACGTCTACGCCGATCAGCTCTTCATGGAGCTGCAGATGGGCAACGGGACGCTGCTCGTCGGCAAGACAGACAATCCCTATGCACGGTTCTTCGGCGACTATGGCGCGCCGGGCGAGTATGAAGGCGATTTCGCGGGCCAGATCTACAATAGCGGCGAAGTCTCATACACCTATGACGCAGGCAACGGCTTCTCCGCCGTGATCGCCGCCGTCGAGACCGGAACCGGAGAGTTCGAGCCAAACATCGAAACCGGCGCGATCTACCGCAAGGACTGGGGTTCGATCGGCGGCATGGTCGGCTACGACAATCCCGATGACTCCTGGGGTGCAAAGGCCGTGGGCCGCGTGAACTTCGATCCGTTCGCGCTCGGCGTGCATGTGCTTTACAGCAGCAGCGAGAGCGGCACCTATGGCGCCGTCAATCCGGGCAGCGGCGAAACCTCGGAATGGTCAGTGCTGGCACATGCGCAGGTGAAGCTGCACGAGAAGATCTCCGTAAACGGCTATCTGCAGTGGTTTGATGCAACCACCAGCGGCGACAGCGCCTGGCAGGCGAAGGGCGGCCTCGCGCTAACCCCGATCGAGAATCTCGAAGTGCTGCCGGAGGTTCGCTACACGAAGGTTTCCGGCGGTGCCGATAGCTGGGAAGGCGTGCTGCGCGTGACCCGCAGCTTCTGATCCCGACACTCCACGTTCTTGAAAGCCCGGCGGGTGACCGCCGGGCTTTTTTGTTGACTCCAGCGGCCTGCCTGCCGCCAATCGGCGCGCGATTGCAAAGACAGGATTCGGGGGAGTTCGCGATGACCGACAGTTTCAAGCGTTCCGACATCACGCTTGCCAACTGGAGAACGAACCCGTTCAGCCGCTACAGCTTCCAGCACGTGGCCGAATTCGTTCCAACCGCCGAAATTGCCCCCGCGACCGGAAACGAAGCTCCCTCTCCCGGCCCGGCAGCGCTGCAAGCGCTTTCCCTTGAAGACATCGGCGGCGGATCCATCGGAGCCCTGGCGCACATGGAGCGCTCTCATACCGATCATCTCGTGGTCATGCGCGACGGCGTGGTGATCGCGGAATGGCTTGCGGAGAACGCCGATCCGGTACGGCCACACGTCATCTTCTCGATCAGCAAGTCGGTCACCGGCCTGCTCGCCGGGATCGCCGCCGGCGAAGGTCTGCTGGACCCGGATGCGCCGGTTGCGCAATACGTCCCTTCGATGAAGGGCTCGGCCTACGGCGACGCGCGCGTCCGCGACCTGCTCGACATGACCGTCGACCTCGATTTCGACGAGGAATATCTCGACGACGGCGGCGCGTTCGACCGCTATCGCCGCGCCATGTTGTGGAACCCGGAGCGCGGCGACAGCCAACCGGAAACGATGGAAGCGTTCCTCGCCACGCTCGGCCGGCGCGGGCACGGTCATGGCAGGCAGTTCTATTACGCGTCACCGAACACGGATCTGCTCGGTCTCGTCGTCGAACGCGCAACGGGCGTGCGCTATCATCTATACCTGGCGAACCGCCTCTGGCGCGCAATGGGCGCGCGGGGCGCTGCCAGCGTCACGGTCGATCGGGTCGGCACCGCGCGGGCTGCGGGTGGCGTCTGCATCACCACGCGCGATCTTGCCCGGCTGGGTCAACTCGTGATGAACGATGGTCGCACGGCCGACGGTACGCGTGTCATCCCGCGCGACTGGATCGACGACATGCGCACCAATGGCGACCGGCAAGCCTGGGTGGACGGCAATTTCGCAGACATGTTCGAGAACGGGCGCTATCGCTCGTGCTGGTACGATGTCGGCGATGGCCGCGGCACGCTCGCTGCGGTCGGCATACACGGCCAGTGGCTGTGGGCAGACCCGCAAAGCCGGGTGGTCATCGCCAAGACATCGTCACGGCCCGATGCCAGCGACGACGATGCCACCGCGCTCGAAGTCACCATGCTTTCGCAGATCGCCAAAGCCTACGAAACGCTGTAAAGCGCAGCATCCGCAACCTGCTCAAGCCTTTGCCGATCATGAACCGCCCTGCCCTCACCGCCCTTGCCGCAACATTGCCCGCCACTGTGCCTTTCGTCGGCCCGGAAGCGCAGGAACGCCAGCGCGGGCGCCCTTTCCGCGCGCGCATCGGCGCCAATGAAAGCGGCTTCGGCCCCTCGCCCGCGGTCAAGGCGGCCATTGCCGAGGCGGCGGGCGACGTATGGAAATACGCCGACCCGGAGAACCACGACCTGAAGGCGGCACTGGCCGCTCATCTCGGCGTCGCGCCGGAAAACATCACGGTCGGCGAAGGGATCGACGGGCTGCTCGGGCTGGTCGTGCGGCTGTTCGTCGAGCCGGGGCAGCCGGTGGTGACCTCGCTCGGCGCCTACCCCACCTTCAACTACCACGTGGCGGGCTTCGGCGGCCGCCTGGTCAGCCTTCCCTATCTGGATGACCGTGAAAATCTTGAGGGACTTGCCGATGCTGCGCGGCACGAAAATGCGCCGTTGGTCTATCTCTCCAACCCCGACAACCCGATGGGCACATGGTGGGAGGCTGCGGAAATCTCGCGGCTGATCGAGGCCCTACCGGAAACGACGCTGCTGGTTCTCGACGAAGCCTATGGCGAAACCGCGCCGGCCTCGGCCATTCCGCCGCTCGATGTCGCGCGACCCAACGTCGTGCGGATGCGCACCTTTTCAAAGGCCTATGGCCTGGCCGGCCTGCGCTGCGGCTATGCCGTAGGCGAAGCGGAGACGATCCAGGCATTCGATAAGGTTCGCAACCATTTCGGCGTCAACCGGATCGCGCAGACCGCGGCGCTGGCCGCTCTCGCCGATCAAGACTACCTTTTCTCCGTTATCGGCTCAGTCGCTGCATGCCGTGACCGGATCGCCGCGATCGCGGAGGCCAACGGCCTGAAGCCGCTCCCGTCTGCCACAAACTTCGTCACCTTCGACTGCGGCGGAGACAGTGCCTTCGCGCTCAAGGTGATGCAGGCGCTCATTGCGCGCGACGTGTTCGTACGCAAGCCGATGGCTCCTGTGCTCGATCGCTGCGTCAGGGTCAGCGTCGGCCCGGAGGCCGAGATCGACCTGTTCGAGCAGATGCTGCCGGAAGCGCTGGCTGCCGCGCGCGGCTAGGCTGACATCAGAGTTCCAGCTTCCAGTACTGGCCGATGAGGTCCTTGCCGAAGCTGTGGTGAGGCTCCTCGCTGACGAGCTCGAAACCGGCGCGCTGGTAGAGTCGCCGAGCCTCGACCAGCACTGAATTCGTCCAGAGCGTAAGATAGCGATAGCCGCTCGCGCGGGCCTGTTCGACACAGCGCGCCACGAGACCGGAACCGACGCCTGCGCCGCGCGCCGCGCGCTCGACGTGCAGCATGCGCAGCTTGGCCTCTTCATCATCCTGCCGAACGAGAAACACCGCGCCAAGACGTTCGCCGTCACGCTCGGCAACCCAGCAGAAATCGGTGCCCGGCCTGAAATTGCCGAGGAAATCGGAACCTATCCCGGCAATGAGCGCCTCGAATTCGATGTTCCAGCCATATTCCTGCGTATAAAGCCGCGCCTGGCGTTCTATCACCCAGCCAACATCCCCCGCGCGATGGGGCCGATAAATGACTTGGGCCTGGCCCGTCCGGTCGCGCTCCAGCGTATCATGGATACGCGCCATCGCATCGAGCAGGTTTTCGCGGTCGATACGATCGATCGGCGAAAGCAGCGCCGAAATCTGGCTTTCCGAACGTGCCTGCAGCCCGGCAAGTGCGCTGGCGCCCTCGTCGGTGAGCGCGAGTATGCGCCGGCGGCCATCCTCTACATCCCTGCTCACCGCGACCAGACCGTTGTCGCGGAACTTGCGCAGGATGCGCGCCAGATAGGCAGGATCGAGCATCAGGTCGCGGGCGATTTCGCCGGCCGCGGGCGCCTGCCGATGTCCGAGCTCGAACAGGACACGCGCCTCCGTGAGCGTGAAGTCGCTGGCGGTAAGCGTCTCGTTCAGGAGCCCGATCGTGCGCGTATAGTAGCGGTTGAAGTCTCGAACGCCGCGGATTGCCGTATCGAGATCCGTCATTTGCAGTTTCTCCCAACTCGTGCGCAGCTTGCCGACATTTAATGGACCGAGTCAACTAAATTGCGCCTCTCTACTCCATCTTGAATTAATTGAACGTTCGTTTTATTATCTGACCATTCGGAGGAGATGATGGCGCGAACGGCGGGATCGGACGGGGAAAGGACGCAGGCGGCGATCCGCGATGCCGCCGTCAACCTGATCGCGCGCTACGGCTATGAGGCGGTGTCAATGCGCCAGCTCGCCGCCGAGGTGGGCGTGCAACCGGCGGCGCTCTATCGCTATTTTCCGACCAAGGAAGACCTGCTCTACGAGCTCATGACGGCGCACATGAACGCGCTCGTCGCAAGCTGGGAAACCGCCCGGCCGGCTTCCGGGAATGCGACCGCCCTGCTTGCCGCGTTCGTGCGCAACCATATCGACTTCCATGTGGAGCGGCGGCAAACGACGCACGTCAACAACATGGAGTTGCGGTCGTTGTCGCGGGATCGCCTGTCTACGATCCTGCGCCTGCGCGCTGGCTATGAAAAGGAATTGCGGCAGATCCTGCGGCAAGGTGCCGATGCCGGGCTCTTCACGGTCGAGGACGTGACGCTGACCGCGATGGCCATCATCCAGATGGTCACCGGCGTGATCGTCTGGTTCCGTCCGGACGAACGCCTTTCCGTCGCGGAGGTGACGGATACCTATCACAAGATGACGATGCGCCTCGTCGGCGCGCGCAACGCATAAGGGGAGAGACGATGTACAACCATTCGATGAATTTCGGCCTCGGCGAAGATATCGACGCGATGCGCGACATGGTGCGCCGCTTCGCCCAGGAGCAGATCGCACCAGTCGCCGGCGAGATCGATCGTTCCAATGAGTTCCCCGCCCATCTGTGGGGTGAAATGGGTGCGCTCGGCCTGCTCGGCATGACGGCCGACCCTGACTTCGGCGGCACCGGCATGGGTTATCTCGCTCATGTCATCGCGATGGAGGAGATCAGCCGCGCGTCCGCGTCCGTCGGGCTTTCCTATGGCGCGCACTCCAATCTGTGTGTCAACCAGATCAACCGCTGGGGAACGCAGGAGCAAAAGGAAAAATACCTGCCTTCGCTCTGTTCGGGCGAGGCCGTGGGTGCGCTGGCCATGTCGGAGACCGGCTCTGGATCGGACGTGGTGTCGATGAAGCTACGGGCCGACAAGAAGAACGACCGCTACGTGCTCAACGGGTCCAAGATGTGGATTACCAACGGCCCCTCGGCGAATACGTTGGTCGTCTATGCCAAGACGGAGCCGACGATGGGTTCGCGCGGCATCACCGCATTCCTGATAGAGCGCGACATGAAGGGCTTCTCGGTCGCGCAGAAACTCGACAAGCTGGGCATGCGCGGCTCCGACACCGGCGAGCTGGTGTTCGAGGATGTCGAGGTTCCGTTCGAGAACGTGCTTTACGAGGAGGGCAAGGGCGTCGAGGTGCTGATGTCCGGGCTCGACTACGAACGCGTCGTGCTGTCGGGCGGGCCGCTGGGCATCATGGCCGCCGCGCTCGACGTCGCAATTCCCTATACGCAGGAGCGGCGCCAGTTCGGCAGCGCGATCGGCGAGTTCCAGCTCGTCCAGGGCAAGCTCGCCGACATGTACACCACGATGAACGCCTGCAGGGCCTATGTCTACGCCGTCGCGGCGGCCTGCGACCGCAAGGAGACCACGCGCAAGGATGCGGCAGGCTGCATCCTTTACGCGGCAGAGAAGGCGACGCAGACCGCGCTCGACGCGATCCAGCTTCTCGGCGGCAACGGCTACATCAACGACTACCCGACCGGCCGCCTGCTGCGCGATGCCAAGCTCTACGAGATCGGCGCGGGCACCAGCGAAATCAGGCGCTGGCTGATCGGCCGGGAGATGATGGGGGAGTCTGCGTGACGTCGGGCCTTGGCGCTCTAGTTCTTCATTTCCAACAAAATGGAGGCACGACATGCCGCTTGACCAACGCCAGAAAGAGCTCATTTCCGGCAACCCGGCCGACTTTTCCGGTCTGCGCGCGCTGTTCATCAACACCACTTTGACACCCACCGAACAAGGCCGATCGCACACCGAGACGCTCATGCGCGACGCGATCGAAATCATGTCGGGTTGCGGTGTTTCGACCGATTATCTGCGCGCGGCCGACCACAGGATCGCCTTCGGCGTTCAGCCGGACATGCGCAAGCATGGCGCGGAAGTGGACGATTGGCCGGACCGCATCTGGCCGAAGGTGCGCGACAGCCATATCCTCGTTATCGGCACGCCGATCTGGCTCGGAGAGGAAAGTTCCGTCTGCCGCATGATCATCGAACGGCTCTACGCGCATTCGGCGCAGAAAAACGACAAAGGCCAGTACATCTACTACGGCAAAGTGGGAGGCTGCATGGTCACCGGCAACGAGGACGGCATCAAGGCCGTGTCCAACACGGTGCTCTATTCGCTGCAACACGTGGGCTACACGGTGCCGCCTCAGGCCGATTGCGGCTGGATCGGCGAGGCAGGCCCCGGCCCCTCCTACGGCGACACGATGGACGACGGGAGCCAGGCCGGCTTCGACAACGACTTCACCCGCAAGAATCTGACCATCATGACCTTCAATCTCATGCACTTCGCGCGCATGCTGAACGATGCGGGCGGCGTTCCCGCCTACGGCAACACGACCGCGCAATAGAAAGCTCACGGGAGCCGCAATGCCCATTATCAAGTCCGAACTCTCGCCCTCCTCCGATGCGTTCAAGGCAAATGCCGAGCGGATGCGCGAGCTTGTCGCCGACATCTCTGACAAGGCCGCGACCGTCGAGCTTGGCGGCAGCGAGGAGGCGCGCGAGCGTCACGTATCCCGCGGCAAGCTGCTGCCGCGCGAACGCCTCGCCCAGCTTCTCGATACTGGCGCGCCTTTCCTCGAGATCGGCCAGTTCACGGCGTGGGGCATGTATGGCGAGGATATCGCCTCGGCCGGCATGATCTGCGGCATCGGACGGATCGAGGGCACCGAGTGCATGGTCGTCGTCAACGACGCGACCGTGAAAGGCGGCACCTATTATCCGCTGACGGTGAAGAAGCATCTGCGCGCGCAGGAGATCGCGTTGCAGAATAATTTGCCCTGCATCTACCTCGTCGATTCAGGCGGCGCCAACCTGCCCAACCAGGACGAGGTGTTTCCAGACCGCGAGCATTTCGGCCGCATCTTCTTCAACCAGGCCAACATGTCGGCTGCCGGCATTCCCCAGATCGCCTGCGTGATGGGGTCGTGCACAGCAGGTGGCGCCTATGTGCCTGCAATGTCGGACGAGACGATCATGGTGCGCAAGCAGGCGACCATCTTCCTCGGCGGGCCGCCGCTGGTAAAGGCGGCGACAGGCGAGGACGTCACGGCCGAAGACCTCGGCGGCGCGGACCTGCATACGCGCGAATCCGGCGTCGCCGACCACTACGCCACTGACGACACCCACGCGCTCGCGATCGTCCGGCGCATCGTCAAGAACCTGAATCGGAACAAGCGGATAGGCGTGACGCTGCGCAAACCGATTCAACCGCTTTACGCACCGGAAGAGATCTACGGCGTGGTGCCCACCGATCTGCGCCAGCCCTACGACGTCCGCGAAGTCATCGCACGCCTGGTGGACGGCTCGGAGTTCGACGAGTTCAAGCAAAACTACGGCACGACGCTGGTGACCGGCTTTGCCCACCTCCACGGCATGCCGGTCGGCATCCTCGGCAACAACGGGGTGCTGTTTTCCGAAAGCGCGCTGAAGGGCGCGCACTTCATCGAGCTGTGCTGCCAGCGCAAGATCCCGCTGATCTTCCTGCAGAACATCACCGGCTTCATGGTCGGACGCAAATACGAGGCAGGCGGCATTGCAAAGGACGGCGCCAAGCTGGTGACGGCGGTGGCGACCGCGCAGGTGCCGAAGCTCACCGTCATCATCGGCGGCTCCTTCGGCGCGGGCAATTACGGCATGTGCGGACGCGCCTACTCGCCGCGCTTCCTGTGGATGTGGCCCAACGCGCGCATCTCCGTGATGGGCGGCGAACAGGCAGCGACCGTACTGGCGATGGTCAAGCGCGAGGGGTTCGAGCGCAGGGGTGAGGACTGGTCGGCCGAGGACGAGGCGAAATTCCGCAAGCCGATCCTGATGAAATACGAGCATGAAGGGCACCCGCTCTACTCGTCCGCCCGGCTGTGGGACGACGGCATCATCGATCCGGCGAAGACCCGCGATGTGCTGGCGCTGTCGCTGAGTGCGGCGCTCAATGCGCCGGTGTCGGATACGAAGTTCGGCGTGTTCAGGATGTGACGATGCAGGCTGGCATCAGAGAACCGGAACGCTGGGCGGGCGCGACCGCCCTACCCGCCATTCACCAGCGCGAGCACCAGCCGGTGGACGTTGCCGCCGTCGGTCAACTCGACCCGGTCGAATTCGCGGCTGCGACGCCGCTGCTCCTGCGAAAGCGGGCCGAGACGGCTCTGCAGCTCGGCGCGAACCTTCTGGCAGTCCGGATCGTTCGGCGCGGACAGGCCGATGGACGTGGCCTCGATCGCCTTGACGAGATCGACGATAAATTCGCCGTGGACCTTCTCGTGCGCGGCTACGCCGGTGACGAAGGTTTCCCAAAGACGCCGGGTCGCCGCCGGCATGTCCCCGGATGCCTTCGGCAGGCGATAGATGATGGTCAGGCTCGGGCGCGCGGAGACGAGCGTGCAGGAACCGTCAGGCTGCGGACGGTAGTCGCGCGACCACAACAGCTTGAAGTCGGTGAACGCGATGGCGCGTCCGGCGCCGACCTGCGGCCCGTTCTCGCCGATGGATCGATAGAGATCGATGCCGGAACGGCCGGACACCTGATAGTGTTCGATCTTCTCCACCGGCTTCCAGTCGGCATGGGCCGTCGCGGGTATCCACACAATCGCTGCCGCCGCGGCCAGCAATCGCAAACCTCTCGTCATGGCATTTCCTCGCCTGCCTCGCTCGCGCGGCAAAGTAGGGGCAAAGCACCAATCTGCACAACCGCATTCGGCATGGCTATCGTCACTGAGGGCCAACGCCGTTGCAGGATTCCCGTTTCCAGGAGAGCTTCATGTTCGACAAGATCCTGATCGCCAATCGCGGCGAGATCGCGTGCCGCGTCATCCGCACCGCGCGCCGGATGGGCATCGCGACCGTCGCCGTCTATTCGGATGCCGACAGCCGCTCGCTGCACGTGGAGATGGCGGACGAATCCGTCCACATAGGCCCCTCCCCCGTCGGCGAGAGCTATCTGGTGGCGGCGAGGATCATCGAGGCCGCCAAGGCCACCGGAGCGCAGGCGATCCATCCCGGCTACGGCTTCCTGTCGGAAAACCCCGATTTCGTGGAGGCGGTGGAAGCCGCCGGTCTCGTCTTCATCGGTCCGTCGGCAGCATCGATCCGGGCCATGGGGCTGAAGGACGCTGCCAAGCGCCTCATGGAGAAGGCCGGCGTGCCGGTGGTGCCCGGCTATCATGGTGAAGGCCAGGAGATCGTGATCCTCGCCTCCAAGGCACGCGAGATCGGCTACCCGGTGCTTATCAAGGCGCGGGCCGGCGGCGGCGGCAAGGGCATGCGCAAGGTCGACGACCCGGACGCCTTTCCTGAGGCGCTGGCAGCGGCAAGGCGCGAGGCCAAGGCAGCGTTCGGCGACGACCGGGTTCTGGTCGAGAAATATGTCGAGAAGCCGCGGCACATCGAGGTGCAGGTGTTCGGCGACAACCACGGCAACGTGGTCCACCTCTTCGAGCGCGACTGCTCCGCGCAGCGTCGCCATCAGAAGGTCATCGAGGAAGCGCCTGCCCCCGGCATGACCCCCGAGATGCGCGCGGCGATGACCGAAGCCGCCGTGACTGCGGCACAGGCCATCAACTATTCGGGTGCCGGCACGATCGAATTCATCGTCGATGCCTCGCAGGGGCTGCGGCCCGACCGCTTCTGGTTCATGGAGATGAACACGCGACTGCAGGTGGAACATCCGGTGACGGAGATGGTAACCGGCGTCGATCTGGTCGAATGGCAGTTGCGGGTGGCAAGCGGCGAGCGGCTGCCGAAGCTGCAGAACCAGATTTCGCTGTCGGGCCATGCGTTCGAGGCCCGGCTTTACGCCGAGGACGCGGCTAAGGGGTTCCTGCCGGCGATCGGCACCCTGCATCACCTGCGTTTTCCGCCGGCAACGGCGGCACTTCGCGTCGAAACCGGCGTGCGCGAAGGCGATGCGATCTCACCGTTCTACGACCCGATGATCGCCAAGCTGGTGGTTCACGGCCCCGACCGCGGTGAAGCGCTGGAGGCGTTGGGCGAAGCACTCTCCGGCACGGAAATCGCGGGCTCGGTGGTCAACACCGCGTTCCTCGCAGCACTTGCCAGCGACGTGGATTTCGCAGCCGGCGACGTCGATACCGGGCTCATCGAACGCAAGCAGGCGGAACTGACCGCATCACACGCTCCGACATCAGGCCAGCTTGCAGCCGCTGCCGTTGCAGCCGCCGGAGTCGAGACCAACCCGCAGGCGGTGGACCCCTGGGCATCGCTGGCCGGCTACGCGCATTTCCATGCGCCCGTGCGGCAGGTGCGTCTCTCACATGAGGACAACGAAATCGTCGCGAAGCTCGCGATCGCAGCCAATGGCAACGCGGCCGTCACCATCGACGGCGCCACGACAACGCAGCCGCTCGCGACCGCCAGGCGGGCCGCACGTTGGCCCGGCCATGTGACCGTGTTTGCCGGTGCGGCCAGCCACACCTTCGCAGTGGCCGATCCGTTCGCCGAAGCAGAGGCAGCGGCGGCTGGCGGCGACGCGCTGCGCGCGCCGATGCCGGGGCTGGTCAAGGTGGTGCGGGCAGCGGTCGGCGATGCGGTGGTGAAGGGCCAGCCGCTGCTGGTGCTGGAAGCGATGAAGATGGAGCACACGATCGCAGCACCGCATGACGGCATCATCGAGGACATTGCCGCGGAAGGCGCGCAGGTGACCGACGGGACCGTGCTGGTCCGCTTCCAGGACGAAGCACAGGCCTGATCGACAAAAGGCAAAGGCCGCGCCGGCTGTTTCCGCCGGTCGCGGCCTTCCCCCATGGTCAAGCCCCGGTGCCCCCGCACCCAACTCGCCATCCCTGTTCATTCCGTGAGGCGCGAACGCCGCGCCTCGTAAAACTCAGTGCACGGTCATCCATTCGCGGGCGGCGCGAAGCGCCCTTGCGATGTCATGCTTGCTCATGGTCGCGGCAAGTTCGGCCCGCAGCCCGGCAGCACGATCAGAACCCTTGATCGCGGCAATGTTGAACCATTTGTGGGCGGCGACGAGATCGACGTCGCAGTCGCGTCCGGTGGCATACATCATGCCGAGTTCGAAAAGGATTTCAGCCTGTGCGGTGGAGCCGATGCCGGCTTCAAGCATGTCAAAACGTGCCATGTTCCAGTCCCCTGTGTGTCTCCCGAGAGCCCTTGTTTTGTGCGGGTCCCGTCGTGTGATCCGATGGTTTGGAGAATGCAGCGGAGGCTTGAATCCGTCGTTAAATGGCTTGCTTAATTTGCGGAAAACAAAACTAAAACAAGAAGTAAAGCTCGGATTTCGTTAAGGATAGGAAGCGCGGAGTTCTCCGCATTTCGCCGAAAAGTCGTTGAAAATTGTCCTGTGCCGGGGAAAGCTTTCGCTAACCACGCTCCGGCTTCTTTCGACGATTGCGCGACCGCATGGCGCAGAAAGTCGCGCAATCCTGCCGTGCATGCGGGGTCTTTCGCGGCAACACGAATTCGTTTACGTTTACGTTCGCGTAAGTAACAAGCCCGCGCCGGGATATGAGCCCGTCCGGGATGGGAGGAGAAACATGCTTCGCAGAATTACAATCACAGCAGCACTGTCCCTCATGCTCGCGGGCACCGCGCTTGCCGATCCCATCGAGGGGAACTGGAAGACAGACAGCGGCGCCATCGCCCAGATCGCCGCGTCCGGGGGCAGCTTCATGATTACGCTGCGCAGCGGCGAGCATAATGGCAAACGCATCGGCCAGATGCAGCCGGCCGGAAACGGGAAATACAAGGGGAAGATCACCGACCCCGCGAACGACAAGACCTATTCCGGCAATGCCACGCTGAACGGCAACAGCCTTGCCATGCAGGGCTGCGTAGCGGCCATCTTCTGCCGCACCCAGAACTGGAAGCGGCAGTAGCTCACGCTGCCGCCGGCGGTCCCGCATGACGCTGGGCCGCCGGTCGGGCTCCCGTCCAGCAGTACAATCCTTCGACGGCCTGGCCTGGAAAACGTTCGTGCCGGCCGCCCAAGCCGGCGCAAAGCCGCACCAATCAATACCTGCAAGCTTTCGTTAAGGTCGCTGAACGGCAGATGAATGCACATCTCAGCCATGGTTCAGCCGGCTTCTGGCATCTTTCGGTCACAAACGAAGGACACCGCCAGAGATGCTCAGCCGCCGCTTCACAATCGTATGCCTGCTCGTCGCCTCGTTCGGCATGGCGCTCTCCATGCTCGTCGCAGAGGACAGCCGCGCCAACCACGTGCGCCCGACGGGCTTCCTGAGCTGCGATGCCAGCGGCTGCGCCATCCCGGCCCGTCACTGAAGAGGCGACCGATGAACCAGATCGCAAACACTTTCCCAGGCATGTTCACCGCGGCATTGCGCGTAACCCTGCTTTTCATGCTGCTGTTCACGCCGCTGCTCGCGATACAGTCGGTGCAGGCCGGTTCGGCCAGCATCATCGAAAGCGCCGGCTCGCCGCAGAAGGGCATCGGTTTCGTGCTGGTCACGAGCCTGCGCCGCCTGTGAATGTCAGGCAGACCGCAAAACAGCTTCAAACGGAAATTGGAGGTGGGGACCCTCGAAACGTCATGACCAAGTCTCTATAATAGGTCATGGAAAAGCGAATCTACCCACAACCCATCGAATCGGTCTCCACGCCGGAGCCCTATGCCCGCCAGAGCTTCACCGACGCACGCGAGGCCGTCGATGCGCTCAAGGCCCTCTACGACCGCAACACGAGCTTCCTGAGGGACTCGTTCGACAAGCTCGGCGAAGGTGTCGACCAGCAGCGCCGCTATCGGGCCTTCTATCCCGAGGTCGGTGTCTCGACCTCCTCCTACACCCAGATCGACACGCGGCTTTCCTACGGGCACATGGCCGCGCCGGGGCACTACTCGACAACCATCACCCGCCCCGATCTGTTCGACAGCTACCTGACCGAGCAGCTTCGGCTGCTGATGCGCAATCACGGCGTGCCGGTGACGGTGGGTGAATCCGAAACGCCGATCCCGCTGCATTTCGCGTTCCTCGAGGGCACGCACGTGGACGCCGGCGTGGCCGACCGCATCCAGCGGCCGCTGCGCGACCTGTTCGACGTGCCGGACCTGAACGCCACGGACGACCACATCGCCAACGGCACCTATGAGCCGATGCCGGGCGAGCCGATGCCGCTGGCGCCGTTTACCGCGCAGCGCATCGACTATTCGCTGCACAGGCTGTCGCACTACACGGCCACCAGCCCGAACCACTTCCAGAATTTCGTGCTGTTCACGAACTACCAGTTCTACATCGACGAGTTCTGCGTGCTGGCGCGCGAGCTTATGGCCAAGGGTGGCGATGGCTACGAGGCTTTCATCGAGCCTGGCAATGTCATCACACGGGCCGGCGAGACGATGCCGCACGAGGGCTCGACGCTGACCCGCATGCCGCAGATGCCGGCCTACCATCTGACCAAGCCGGGCCATGGCGGCATCACGATGGTCAATATCGGCGTCGGCCCTTCCAACGCCAAGACGATCACCGACCATATCGCGGTGCTGCGCCCGCATGCCTGGCTGATGCTCGGCCACTGCGCCGGACTGCGCAACACACAGGCGCTGGGCGACTACGTGCTGGCGCATGCCTATGTGCGCGAGGACCACGTGCTCGACGACGATCTACCGGTCTGGGTTCCGATCCCGGCGCTGGCCGAAATACAGGTGGCCGTGCAGGAAGCGGTGGCGGAGGTGACCGGACTTTCGGGATACGACCTGAAACGCATCATGCGCACGGGAACGGTCGCGACGATCGACAACCGCAACTGGGAGCTGCGCGACCAGCGCGGGCCGGTGCAGCGGCTCTCGCAATCGCGCGCCATTGCGCTCGACATGGAATCGGCCACCATCGCGGCCAACGGCTTCCGCTTCCGCGTTCCTTACGGGACATTGCTTTGCGTCTCGGACAAGCCGCTCCACGGCGAACTGAAGCTTCCGGGCATGGCGACGGAATTCTACAAGCGGCAGGTGTCCCAGCACCTGACAATCGGCATCCGCGCCATGGAAAAACTCGCCGAGATGCCGGCCGAAAGGCTGCATTCGCGCAAACTGCGCAGCTTTTCGGAAACTGCGTTCCTGTAAGTTCGACGCTCAGCAGAGCGGCGCGGCTGTCTTGATCGCGCCTCAATCTTCGACCATCCGAGCGCCATGGACCGCCTGAGGGGATCGATCATATTGCGGCTTTTGGCCGTCACGACGCTGCTTGGCATCGCGGCGGCGTTGGCGTTCGGCTATCTCGGCTGGATTCATTTCGCGTTCGATTCCTTCTCGCACCTGCGCATTCATCTGGCTGCGGGCCTGCTCGTCTGCGGCGTGCCGCTGCTGGTCTTCCTGCGCTATTGGCCGGAGGCCGTCTTCGCCCTGCTTTTCGGTGCGACCGCGATCGTCCAGACCGTGGGATTTTCGGGACATGCGCTGAAGGTGAACGCCGCTTCGGCGGAACCCGGCGGCAGTCTGTACCGTCTGGTGCAACTCAACCTGCGCTACGACAACCCGCGGCCAAACGAAGTGTTCTCGATGATCGGGCGCGAGAAGCCGGACATCATCACGCTCAATGAGGTCTCGGCCTACTGGGTCGAAAAGCTGGGCGTGCTCAAGGCCACCTATCCGTATCAGCTGATATGTCCGCCGCCTGCCTATATCGGCGGCTCGGCGATCCTGTCGCGTCGCCCCTTCGCCGCCGATTTCGAGCCGGACTGCGGCGATCGGGGCTCGTTCGGCCACGTCATCCTCGACATGAACGGGAGGCGGCTGGAGGTTGCGGCGGTGCATCTTGGTTGGCCGTGGCCGTTCAGCCAGCAATGGCAGGTGCCGCTGATGGAGCCGCTGCTCGCCGAGATCGGCTCTACGGCCATCGTTGCCGGCGACCTGAATGCCGTTCCGTGGAGCCAGACGGCGCAACGCGTGGAAACGGCCAGCGGAACCGAGATCCTGCGCGGGGTCGGGCCAACCTATCTCGACCGCCGCTTTCCGGCCTGGATGCGCCCGTCGATGGGCCTGCCCATCGACCATGTCATGGTCAAGGGCGGCATCGTGCCGGTGAATGTGCGCAAACTCGATGCGGTCGGGTCCGACCACCTGCCGCTGCTGTTCGAATTCATGCTGCTGCCGCAGGAACAACCTGCCGCTGTGTTGCAGGCGTCGCTGAGCGAGTAGCGAACAGGTTGGCGCTGGCGTTTCAGCCTGCACCCTCTATTCGCTACTCACCATTCGCCAATCGCCTACATATTCGGATAGACTGGTCCCTCGCCACCCTGCGGCGGCACCCAGTTGATGTTCTGGTTAGGGTCCTTGATGTCGCACGTCTTGCAGTGGACGCAGTTCTGGGCGTTGATGACGAAGCGCACATCTATGCCCATGCGGTCGGCGGCCGCGTTGCCGTCGGCATCCACCCATTCATAGACGCCAGCCGGGCAGTACCGCGACGAGGGCCCGGCATAGACGTCGTGCTCAGAGCGCTTCTGCAGTTCCATGTCCTTGACCTGGAGATGGACCGGCTGGTCCTCCTCGTGGTTCGTGTTGGACAGGAACACCGAAGACAGCCTGTCGAAGGTCAGCACGCCATCCGGCTTGGGATATTCAATCTTCTTGTGCTGCGCGGCGGGCTCCAGCGCGGCCGCATCGGTCTTGCCGTGCTTCATTGTGCCGAAGGGAGAGAAGCCGAACAGCGTATTCAGCCACATGTCGAGACCGCCGAGCCCGACGCCCAGCCACAGGCCGAATTTCGACCACAGCGGCTTGACGTTGCGGACCCTCTTCAGGTCCTTGCCGATGTCGGTGGCGCGCCAGGCTTCTTCGTATCCAGCCAGTTCGTCATGGGCACGACCGCCCGCGATCGCCTCGGCGACATGCTCGGCCGCAAGCATTCCCGACAGCACGGCGTTGTGCGAACCCTTGATGCGCGGCACGTTGACGAGCCCCGCAGAGCAGCCGATCAGCGCGCCGCCCGGGAACGAGAGCTTTGGCACCGACTGGTAGCCGCCCTCGGTGATCGCGCGCGCGCCATAGGATAGCCGCTTGGCGCCTTCGAACGTGCCGCGGATCGCCGGATGCGTCTTGAAGCGCTGGAACTCTTCGAACGGCGCGAGATAAGGGTTCTTGTAGTTGAGGTGAACCACGAAACCCACGGCGACCTGGTTGTCTTCCAGATGGTAGAGGAAAGAGCCGCCGCCCGTGCTGCCGCCGAGCGGCCAGCCGAACGAGTGCTGCACGAGGCCGGGACGATGGTTCTCCGGCGCGACCTGCCACAGCTCCTTCAGACCGATGCCGAACTTCTGGGGCTCGCGCCCCTCGCCCAGCGCGTACTTCGCAATGAGCTGCTTGGCCAGCGAGCCGCGCACGCCCTCGCCGATCAGCACATACTTTCCGAGCAGCGCCATGCCGGGCGCGTAGTTCGGCCCGTGCGATCCGTCGCGCTCGACCCCCATGTCGCCGGTGGCCACGCCGACTACCGATCCGGCATCGTCATAAAGAACCTCGGCCGCGGCGAAGCCCGGATAAATCTCGACACCGAGCGCCTCGGCGTGGCCGGCCAGCCATCGGCAGACATTACCCAGCGACACGATGTAGTTGCCGTGATTGTTCATCAGCGGCGGCATAAGGATGTTGGGCACCCGCACCGAACCGGCAGGGCCGAGGACCAGGAAATGATCATCCGTGACGGGCGTCTTGAACGGATGGTCGCTTTCGTCACGCCAGTCCGGCAGCAGGCGGTCGATGCCGATCGGGTCCACGACGGCGCCGGAAAGGATGTGCGCGCCGACTTCCGCGCCCTTTTCGAGAACGACTACGGACAGATCGGGATTGAGCTGCTTGAGGCGGATCGCTGCGGCAAGACCGGCCGGCCCTGCGCCGACGATCACCACATCGAACTCCATGCTTTCGCGCTCAGTCTCGCTCATCAATCAATCCTCCGCGTCCGCCCGTCGGCACTCAAGCTGATACCCTTTGCGCTCATAGCGCATGTTGGGAAGCGGCGAAACCGCCCGCGACCCAAGGTCCCAGCTTACTGTCTAGCCGCTATCTTCCGAATTTAAGCGACGTTGACGTAAACGTCAATCATGCTGGCAAGGTTCTGAGGGCCGGCTTGCGGCAAACATGGACGCTTCTCGCATGCCCCGATCGACGCTAGAATGCCAAAAGGCAGCCCGCTCCAGAACGAACAGAAAACCGGGTGCGCGCTGCCGTCGGGAGGATGCATGGCAAGACGCTTGCCTATCCTGCTAGTCTTGGCTCAGTCGGTCGCTGCGGTTCCAGCGCTTGGCGCCGATGATCTCGGCCGGTGGCACGCGGGCCCCTATTCTTTCTCCGATGAAATGGGCGGCTTCACCATTCGCGAAATCTCGGGCACGGGAAGCCCCGAGGACCCGGTGGTGCTGATCCAGGAGCTGGAATCGGCCAGCCCGGTCACGCTGGTCGTCCGCGCGGAGAAGCCCGTTCGCGCCCGCGACTTCTCCGGAAATTACGCGCATGGCTTCATCCACATGCAGATCGTCGCGCTCAACAACAGCGGACTGCCATGGCTGGAGTTCGAGTTCGAACTGCAGGAGATTGCCGGCGAACCGAGCACGTTCGGCGACGGTCTTTCCTTCGACCAGCGACGGACGGAGTCGAGCAACATTTCGTCGGACCGATACGCGGAATACAGTCGCGACTTCGAGCCCTATGACCGCCTGATCTTTCGCAGCGGATATACCGATCCGCTGCAAACGGCGACGTTTCGCATCTTCATCACGGATTTCACGCCGCGCTGGGAGTTCTTTCTCGTGCAGGACCCGACCGTGCCCTTCTCCTGAGGCCGGCGCTCGCATAAGATCGAGCCGTGATGTCGATCGCCGACCCTAAGCATCCCCTGCCCGACCTTGCCGACCTCCTCCGCTTTTATGCGGATGCGGGCGTCGACGAGGCGCTGTTCGACGAGCCGGCCGACCGGTTCGAGGAATCGGCAGCGACAACGGCGCGCGCGCAGGCTCCGCAACGGACCGAACCGCCGCCGACCCGGGAAGCTGCAGCGCAGCCGGCCCAGGCAAGACCGGTTCCTGCGATGGCGGTTCCGGACGAAGCTCAGGCGGCCCGCGCACGCGAACTCGCGCGGGAGGCCAAGTCGCTGGAGGAACTGCGCGAGATCGTTTCGGCCTTCGATGGCTGCAACCTCAAATTCACCGCCAAACAGACCGTGTTTTCCGATGGGAACCCGCAGGCCGACCTGATGCTGGTCGGCGAAGCGCCGGGGCGCGACGAGGATATTGAGGGATTGCCCTTCGTCGGCCGCTCCGGCCGGTTGCTGGACCGGATGCTCGCGGCGATCGGCATAGATCGCACCACCGCCTATATCGCCAACGTCATTCCGTGGCGGCCGCCCGGCAATCGCACGCCGACGCCTCTGGAAACGGAAATCTGTCGTCCGTTCATCGAGCGGCAGATCGAGCTCGCCGCTCCCAAGGTGCTGGTGACGCTGGGCGGACCATCTGCAAAGGTGCTGCTGCATGCGAGCGAGGGCGTGTTGAGGCTGCGCGGCAAGTGGAAGACCCATGCAACGGCTTCAGGCACCGAGATCGCCGCGATGCCGACGCTGCACCCGGCCTATCTGCTGCGAAATCCCGCCCACAAGAAGCTTGCGTGGCGGGATCTGCTGGAAGTCAGGGCGAGGCTGGAGACGCTTCGCGGGTAGGCTCATGCCATTGCCGGGCGGGCCTGACGCAGCGCCGCATACTGGAGCACGGCGAAGAGCGCCACCGCCAGGGCCTGCGCAACAACGAAGGCAACACCCAGCAGGTTCGGTTCGACGAAGCCGAAGGCGAGAATGCCTATGCTGGCAACGACCCAGGCGACGTTTACCAGCACCACGTCGAGCAGCACCATCCGCGACAGGCTCGGACGCCGAGACAGCACGACCAGCAGCGCCACCCAGGGCAGCAGCACGATGCCGGCCCAGAACAGCAGCGACACCGGCAGGTTCAGGAACGGGCCAAGCAGGCCGGCGCCGGCTGCCATCAGCACGGCGGCTGCACCGGAAACGACGGCGTCGAGCAGGAGCGTGTTCTTCAGGAAAGAGTTCATCGGAATGGTCATGGTCGTTCTCCCTTGGTTCAAACCTTGGGCTGGCCTGCTGTCTTGAGCCGTTGGCCAACCCGATGGCCGGGAAGATGATCGCATTTCCGATCTCTGGCGATTACGCATCAGGTAATAGGAAATCGCACCTCGGACGGATAGATTTCGATGACCAACGACATCATCCGGGGAAGAAGCGATGAACACGATGCAGCCGGGCGCGGGTACGCTGATCAAGGAGTGGCGGCAGCGCCGCCGCATGAGCCAGCTCGACCTTGCGCTCGAGGCCGAAATATCCCAGCGCCATCTCAGCTTTCTGGAAAGCGGCCGTTCATCGCCGTCGCGCGAGATGGTCCTGCGGCTTGCCGAGCGGTTGGCCGTGCCGCTGCGCCAGCGCAACCAGATGCTGGTCGCTGCCGGCTTCGCGCCGATCTACGGCGAGCGCAACCTCGAGGACGACTCCTTCAAACCGGCACTCGCGGCGGTCGAACTGGTGCTAAAGGGTCACGAGCCCTATCCGGCCATCGCCGTCGACCGGGGCTGGAACATGGTGCTTGCCAACGCCGCCGTCGGACCGCTGCTGGCGGGCATCGAAGAAGTGTCGCTTCTGACGCCGCCGGTCAACGTGTTGCGGCTAACGCTCCACCCGAAAGGGCTTGCACCACGCGTCGCCAATCTCGAAGAATGGCGCAATCATCTGATCGAGCGCCTCAAACTGCAGATCGAGGCGTCGGCAGACCCGGCACTCGAAGCCCTGGAAAAGGAGCTCTCGGGCTATCCGGGCCGCCCGCGCGGCAACGGCAAGGCGTATGACGCGGCCGCCAATGTCGCCGTGCCGCTGCGCCTGCGCGCAGGAGACGAGGTGCTGTCTTTCATCAGCACGATCACGGTGTTCGGCACCCCGCTCGACGTGACGTTGTCGGAGATCGCGATCGAATCGTTCTTTCCCGCGGACGCGCGCACCGGCGAGCTTCTGCGTTCGCTCGCTTCCGGTGGGTAGGCCTGCGCCCTATTGCGTTGGCGCGACCTTGCGCGCCCTGCCCCGCTCGAGCCCCAGTTGCCGCTCGCGCCAGATGATGAAGATGCCGGCGGCAACGACGATCACCCCGCCGACAATGGTGTAGACGGTGGGCAGATCGCCGAAGGCCAGATAGCCGACGGCAATGCCCAGTATCATGGACGAATATTCGAACGGCGCGACGGTGGACGCTTCCGCGTAGCGATAGCTCTCCGTCATCAATATCTGGCCCAGCCCGCCGCATATGCCCGCCCCTACGAGAAGCGCAGCCTGCGAAGCCGAGAGCGCGGCCCATCCGAAAGGTAGCGTCATCAGTGCCATGAAAGAGGCCGTCAGCGAGAACCACAGCACGATGGTCGCGGTCTTCTCGGTCTGAACAAGCCGGCGCACCAGCAGCATCGCGACCGCCGAGACCGCCGCGCCGACGAGAGCTGCAGCGACACCCAGCGCCTGCTCGCTCTCCATGCCGCCCGCGCCGGCAAACAGCGTCAGCTTGGGCCAGGAGATGATGACGACGCCAACCAGGCCGACGGCGACCGCCGTCCAGCGATAGACTCGGATCGTCTCGCCCAGAAACAGCGCGCTGAAAACGACGACCAGCAGCGGCTGGGCGTAGTTGAGGGTGATTGCCTCGGGCAGCGGCAGCCGCGTCAGCGCGAAGAAGCCGAGCCCCATGGCGCTGACACCCACGATGCCGCGGGCGACATGGCCCAGAGCATTCGACGTGTGCAGCGCAGTGCGCAGTTCATGACGCCAGGCCAGCATGGCCAGAATCGGCAGGATGGCAAAGAACGAGCGGAAAAAGACGATCTGCCCTGCCGGCAACTGCCCCGCCGCCTTGATGAGCGCTGACATGGCCACGAACACCGAAACGGAAACGATCTTCATCGCTATGCCGCGCAGCGGATTGGTGCCGCCGGCCAAGGCCGACGAAGATTGTTGTACGGCCATGGCGGATCAGACCGGCCTGTCAGGGCCGGCGGAACAGGATATGGGCATCAACAGGAACTCATCTGGACGAGCGGGCCTCGGCGAGCGCCTGCCATACGCGCTGCGGCGTGGCGGGCATTTCGATATGGCCGATTCCGCATGCCCTGTGAAGCGCGTCGGTCACGGCATTCATTACCGCCGGGGTCGCGCCGATGGTTCCGGCCTCGCCAGCGCCCTTGATGCCGAGCGCGTTGGTGGTCGAGGGCACGTTGCGGGTCTCGAAATGGAAGGACGGAACGATGTCGGCCCGCGGCATGGCGTAATCCATGAAGCTCGCCGTCAGCAACTGGCCATCCTCCGAATAGACCGTGTCCTCGATGAGCGCCTGCCCGATGCCCTGAACCACTCCGCCATGCACCTGGCCTGCGAGCAGCACCGGGTTCACGGTGGCCCCGAAATCGTCGACTATCGTGTAGTTGACGATTTCGATCTGGCCGGTCTCCGGCTCGATCTCCAGCTCGCAGATATGCGTGCCGTTCGGGTAGGTCGCCTCGTCCTGGACGAACTCGCCGAACCCCTTGACGTCATCGGGCGACTTGGCGGCCTTGGCAATGGCGGAGAAGTCGATCCGCCGGTCGGTGCCGACGATACGCGCCTCGCCATCGACGAGTTCTATGTCGGCGGCCGCCGCTTCGAGCTCGTCGGCGGCGATCTTCCGGATCTTTTCGGCTAGATCCTCGCCGGCCCGCGCTGCCGAAACTCCGCCGAGCGGGATCGAGCGCGAGCCGCCCGTGCCGCCGCCCTTGTCCAGCCGGTCGGTGTCGCCCTGGTGCAGGCGCACCTGCGTCACGTCGAGGCCGAGCTTGTCGGCGACCAGTTGCGCATACGCGGTCGCATGGCCCTGACCGTTGGACTGGGTGCCGATCAGCAACGTCACGACGCCGTCGTCCCCCAACTCCACATGGGCGGGCTCGGAACCGGCAAAGGCGCAGGCCTCGATATAGGTCGCCATCCCGATGCCGCGCAGCTTGCCGGATGCCTTCGACTGCTCGAACCGCGCGTCGAACCCGTGCCAGTCGGCGCGTTCCATCGCCTGGTTCATGTGGCCTTCGAATTCGCCAACGTCGTAGTTCCGGCCGCCCTGGGTCCGGTACGGAAACTGTTCGGGCCGAATGAAGTTGCGCCGCCGGATTTCATCCGGCGTCAGTCCCAGATCGCGCGCGCACGCGTCGACAAGTTTTTCGATCAGGAACGCGGCTTCCGGCCGCCCTGCCCCGCGATAGGCATCGACCGGGCAGGTATTGGTGTAGACGCCCGTAATCGTCACATCCATCGCGGCGATGTCGTACACACCTGTCGACATCGTGGCGCCGCCGTATGGGATGAACGGCCCGAACTGATGCGCGTAGGCGCCCATATTGGCCGCGATGTGGACGCGCAGACTCAGGAAACGGCCAGCATTGTCCATGGCAACGGCGGCCTTGACCACGTTGTCCCGCCCCTGTGCGTCCGTCAGGAAGTGCTCGGTCCGGTCGCCAGTCCATTTCACAGGCCGTCCGAGCCGCTTGGCGGCTTCCAAGACCAGCGGATATTCACGGTAGACGAAGACCTTCGGGCCGAATCCACCACCGACATCCGGCGTGATGACGCGCAGCTTTTCCTGCGGAATGCCGAACACCTGCTCCGCGATGATGCGGCGCACCGAATGAACGCCCTGCGACCCGGTGGTCAGCGTCATCCGCTCCTCGGTCTCGCTCCACTCGCCGATCGCGGCGCGTGCCTCCATGTAGTTGCAGACCAGGCGATTGTTGACGAATTCGATCTGCGTGACATGCGCTGCTTCCGCGAAGGCCGCATCAGTCGCCGCCTTGTCTCCGATCTCGTATTCGAAAGCCTTGTTGGAGCCGCGCTCCGGCCAGACCAGCTCCGCCCCCTCACCGAGCGCCTCGGCGGTGCCCGACACCGCATCTTCGGCCTCGAAGTCGATCTCGATGAGTTCCGCGGCGTCCTGCGCCTGCGCCCGCGTGTCCGCGACGATGAAAGCGATCGCGTCGCCCACGTAGCTGACCCGGTCCCGGCACAGGATGGGGATGTCGTGACCCGGCGCGCGCGTGCCATCGGCCTGCTTTTGCATGCCGGCTGTCTTGAGGTCACCCAGATGTGCGACATCGGCGCCGGTAAGAACAAGATGCACGCCGTCTGCGGCACGCGCCGCCTCCAGGGAGCCTATGCGGAACGTGCCCTTCGCGACCGGCGAGCGAAGCACGTAACCGTGGACGGTGCCCTCAGGCGAAATGTCGTCGGTGTAGCGGCCCTTGCCAGTGATGAAAGCCTGGTCCTCGACGCGCAAAACGGACGCGCCCATTCCGAACTTCGGAGTCATAACGTTCATGACGATTTCCCGGAAACGATCTGTCGACCATTGTGAGATAGGTTGGCTGTCAGTTTTGTCGAGCCACCGGATCATGTAAAGAGCACGGCACCCGATTGTTGCGCGGTCAGGCCGCGCCACCAGCAGGAACGACAGCGCATGCGCAAGGACACAGGCCAGATTTTCCGGATCGAGGACTATCGGCCCAGCGATTTTATCATTCCCACCACGCAACTTACCTTCGTGCTGGACGGCGACGCCACCGTTGTGACGGCGGAGCTGGAGATCGAGCGCGGCGAAGGCGCGACTGCAAATGCGCCGCTGGTGCTCGAAGGCGACGAGTTGGTATTTGAGAGCCTGGCCATAGACGGAAAGTCAGCGGACGCGTCGTCGTTCGAGGCCACTCCGCAGCGGCTGACCATCGCCCGGCCTCCCCAGGCACAGCGCTTCAGCGTGACGATCAAGACCAGGCTGGACCCAACCCGCAACAGCACGCTGATGGGTCTTTTCCGCTCGAACGGCGTCTATTGCACCCAGTGCGAGCCCGAGGGCTTCCGCCGGATCACATATTTCGTCGACCGTCCGGATATGCTGTCCGTCTACACCGTACGGATCGAAGCGGACCGGAAGGACGCGCCGCTACTGCTGTCGAACGGCAATCTGGTCGAAAGCGGAATGCTGGACGGTGGGCGCCACTTCGCCGTCTGGCACGATCCGTTCCCCAAGCCGTCCTATCTCTTCGCGCTCGTTGCGGGCGACCTGGCGGTGCTGCGCGACGAGTTCGTCACGGCATCCGGCCGCAAGGTCGCGCTCGGCATCCATGTCGAACATGGCAAGCAGGCGCGCGCCGCCTACGCGATGGATGCGTTGAAGCGCTCGATGAAATGGGACGAGGAGGTTTTCGGGCTCGAATACGACCTCGACATCTTCAACATCGTGGCCGTGTCCGACTTCAACATGGGCGCTATGGAAAACAAGGGGCTCAACATCTTCAACGACAAGTATGTGCTTGCCGACGAAGAGACCGCCACAGACGCCGATTTCGCCAATATCGAGGCGATCATCGCTCACGAATACTTCCACAATTGGACAGGAAACAGAATCACTTGCCGTGACTGGTTCCAGCTTTGCCTGAAGGAAGGGCTGACGGTCTTCCGCGACCATGAATTTTCCGCCGACCAGCGCTCCCGCGCGGTCAAGCGCATCGCCGAAGTGCGGACGCTGCGGGCCCACCAGTTCCCCGAGGACCAAGGGCCGCTGGCGCATCCCGTGCGTCCGCGCAGGTACCGCGAGATCAACAACTTCTACACGGCCACCGTCTATGAGAAGGGCTCCGAAGTGGTGCGCATGATCCGCACCGTGCTGGGAGCCGACGATTTCCGGAAGGGCATGAAGCTCTACATCGGCCGGCATGACGGCGAAGCGGCAACGATCGAGGATTTCCTGAAAGCCTTCGAAGATGCTTCCGGACGCGACCTCTCACAGTTCGCGCTCTGGTATCATCAGGCCGGCACGCCAAACCTCTCGATTTCCAGCGTCCACGATGCGGAGCGTGGCGAATTCCGCATGGAGATCGAGCAATCCGTGCCGCCGACGCCGTCGGAAAGCCGCAAGCGCCTCATGCATATTCCGCTGGCCTTCGGCCTTGTCGGAGAGGACGGCAAGGACATCGAACCTACGAGCGTCGACGGCGCCACGGTTGAGGACGGTGTCATCCATGTGAAGAAGCGGCGGCATCTCGTGCGCTTCCACGGCGTGAAGAGCCGCCCGGCGCTATCGCTCAATCGCGGCTTCTCCGCGCCGATCACGCTTTCGGTCGAGCAACGCCCCGAAGACCTGCTGTTCCTTGCGCGCAACGACAGCGATCTGGTTGCCCGCTGGCAGGCGCTGACCACGCTTTTCACGCAATCGCTGATACAGGGCTTCCGCATGGTGCGCGGCCAGAAGCAGCCGGAGTTCGACGGCAGCCTGGTCGAAGCAGCCGGCGAGATCGCTGCCGACCGGGCCCTGGAACCAGCCTACCGCGCGCTTGCGCTCACGCTGCCAGCGGAAGCCGACGTCGCCCGCGAGAT
The DNA here is from genome assembly GCA_019739225.1 of Aquamicrobium sp. Classification (GTDB taxonomy): domain Bacteria; phylum Pseudomonadota; class Alphaproteobacteria; order Rhizobiales; family Rhizobiaceae; genus Aerobium. The sequence continues at coordinate 1,486,037 of JAHHDT010000005.1, read as the reverse complement.
CGGCTCCAACATCGATCCCGATGCGATTTACATCGCGCGCGAGGCGCTGACCGACGCGATTGCAAGGCAAAATCGCGAGACTTTCCGCAGCCTCTACGCCGAATTGGGCAGCGGGGCGAAATTCAGTCCCGATGCGGAAAGCGCCGGCCAAAGGGCTCTACGCAACACCTTGCTCGGCTATCTCTCGGCTGCGGACGACGATCCAGCGCTTGCCGCCGCACAGTTCGACGAGGCAACGAACATGACCGACAAGGCGGCGGCCCTGACAGTGCTCGCGCACAGGTTCGCCGGCCATGACGCGACGAAGCGGGCGCTTGATACGTTCGAAGCGCATTATGGCGACGACCCGCTGGTGCTCGACAAGTGGTACCAGACGCAGGCGACGGTTCCCGGCGAGGCTGCGCTCGACCTCGTCAAATCGCTGACGCGCCACAAAGGCTTTTCGCTCGCCAATCCCAATCGCGTGCGGGCACTGATCGGCACGTTCTCCACGCTGAACCAGACCGGTTTTCACCGCGCCGACGGCGAAGGCTATCGTTTCTTCGCCGAGACGGTGCTCGAGATCGAGAAGCGGAACCCGCAACTGGCTGCGCGGCTGGCAACGGCGTTGCGCTCATGGCGCTCGCTCGAGCCGAACCGACAGGCAGCCGCGCGGGAAGCGCTGCTTGCAATTGCGGCGCCGAAGGACCTTTCCAGCGATCTGCGCGACATCGTGGAGCGCACGCTGGCGTGAGGATTGGCCGGACCGCCGACGCTCGCCTAAATCCGGACGGGGCCAGCGGATAACGATTTCGTAACTTTCGGCCCGCGGCCACTAGACAGCGCGAATCACGTCTGATTCTTTATGCATGATTCGGGCGTGCGGCGTTGCCGGATCATTTGAGGGACAGATTGGGGAGCCATTCATGGCAAAGGCGGACGCGTGGAGCGCGGCCGAGGGGATTGCGCATGCCCGGCACAAGGCTGCCAGGCGCGCAAGCGGGCAGTTGACCGGCCATGCTCGCATGATCGCCGCGCCTGCCTATCGTCAGCTTCTGGCGGCTGAGCCGATCCTGAAACGTCTCATCCCTATTCTGATCGTGATCTTTCTCATCATCGTGGCAGGCACGCGATGCATGTCGTTGCTGGCCCAGCGCGACGACGTCGAGCGCTCCGCCAAGGGCCTGCTGGGGCTCGCGGCAGGCCATCTCACCCACGCCATGGCGGTAGCCCGGTCGGAAGGCCAACCGGACCGCGAAACCTTCGACGCGCTGATCGGCAACGTCGCGCTCCATGGCTCCATCAGCAGCCGACATGTCATGGTTGTAACCGACGATCGTTTCGTCATCGAAGCGTCGACGCCTGCCGGTGCGCAGTGGGTAGGCCAGTCGCTGGAAACGGTACTGTCCGGGGCGCAGCCGCTGTTCCTGTTCGGCGAGCGCGCCGGGGTGATGGAGATTCGCGTCGGCGACAAGACCTGGTACGCGGCGATGGGCATAGACGACAGTCGCCTCGGAGCGGCCCTTGCGATGATCTCGCAGGATGATGTCTTCGCCGAATGGAACAAGGCCGTCACGCTCAACATCACCCTGTTCGTCGCGACGGGCGGGGTGCTGCTGGTGATACTCTATGCCTATTTCGGGCAGGCCGCGCGTGCGCAGGCGGCCGACCGCCTCTATCTCGAAGCACAGGAGCGTGTCGACCTTGCGCTGGTGCGCGGCAGATGCGGCCTGTGGGACTGGGACATGGTGCGCGGCAAGATGTACTGGTCGCGCTCGATGTACGAGATGCTGGGCTATGAACCCTCCGAGGCCATGCTGTCATTCGGGGCCGTTGCCGAGATCATCCATCCGGACGATGCAGACCTGTTCGAGCTTGCCAATCGCATTGTCGCGCGCGAGGTCGGCCAGGTCGATCACGTGTTCCGGATGCGCAACGCCAATGGCCAATGGGTATGGATCCGCGCCAAGGCGCAGGTCAGCGACCCGGATGCGCCCGAGGTGCACCTGATCGGCATCGCAGTGGACGTGACCGAACAGCGCACGCTCGCCCAGCGCTCGGAAACGGCCGACATGCGGCTGCGCACTGCCATTGAGAGCATTTCGGAGTCCTTCGTGCTGTGGGACTCGAGGCAGTGCCTGGTGATGTGCAACTCCAAATACAAGCAGGATAACGGGCTCTGCGACGAGGATGTCGTTCCCGGCACTCCGCGTGCCAGCGTCGAGGAACAGATGACCGCGCCGATCCACCAGCGCCGCCTCGCCAACCCGAACGGGCCGTCGGGCGGCGCGACCTACGAGCGGCAACTCGTTGACGGGCGATGGCTGCAGGTAAACGAATTGCGTACCCGCGACGGCGGCATGGTGTCAGTGGGCGCCGACATCACGCAGATGAAGCTGCACCAGGAAAAACTGGTCGACAGCGAACGCCGGCAGATGGCGACGATCCACGACCTGAGCCTTGCCCGAAAGGCCGAGGGCGAGCGCACCGCGGAACTGGTCGAGCTCAATCGCAAATACATGAAGGAGACCGAGCGCGCCGAGGCTGCAAGCCGCGCGAAGTCCGAATTCCTGGCCAATATGAGCCATGAGCTGCGGACACCGCTCAACGCCATCATCGGCTTCTCGGAAATGATGCAGCAGGCCTATTTCGGACCGCTCGGGTCGGACAAATACGACGAATACGTCAAGGACATCCACGCCAGCGGTTCCTACCTGCTGGGCGTCATCAACGATATCCTCGACATGTCGAAGATCGAGGCCGGACAGTTCTCGATCGATCGCGAGGGCATCGACCTTCATCCGCTGATCACCGAGACCGTGCGGGTGGTGGCGTTGCAGGCAGCAGAGAAGTCGATCACCCTCGACACGAAGATTTCCGACCAGATGGTGCTGCATGCGGATCGCCGCGCCATCAAGCAGATCGTCATCAACCTGCTCTCCAATGCGGTGAAGTTCACCGGCCAGGGCGGTCATATCTCGTTGCGAGCGCGCAAGGTTGCCGGCGCCGTGATGCTGACGATCGAGGACACCGGATGCGGGATTCCCAAAGACGCCTTGAAGAAGCTCGGCCGCCCCTTCGAGCAGGTGCAGAACCAGTTCTCCAAGAACCATACCGGCTCCGGGCTTGGACTCGCGATCTCGCGCTCGCTCGCCGAACTGCACGGCGGCGCGCTCAAGATCCGCTCCACCGAAGGCGCCGGCACGATCGTTTCCGTCCGCATCCCCGTCGGGAGGAAGCTGAAGGCGGCCGCCTGATCGAAGGCGCTCTGGACGCGGCTGGTTCGCTTTAGCCCGCGCGCAACAGGGTCTTGAAATGCCCTTCGACGCGCTTCGACGTCTCCTTGATATGCGCTTCCAGCACGGAAAGTTCGGGAAGATCGGTGCTGCGCAGGAGCAGGTCGGCTAGGCCCGGTGGCACATCCTCCGGCTCGAACGGACCGGTCAGGCAAAGCCTGATGATCTGCGTCAGAGACAGGTAGAGCGCATAGGCCGCCTGCAACTCCTCGCGCGTCTGCGCATCGCAAAAGTCAGGAGTCAGCCTGGCGAGGCCATCGCCGGTCGACGTGGGCGGCCAGCGATCGGGCTCGATGTTGTCGGTAAGCCGTGCGCATTGCGCGATGAACTCGAGATCGATCTGGCCGCCGGGGATCAGCTTCAAATCCCAGATGTCGCGCGGAGGCTTTTCCTGCGCGATCGTTTCACGCATCTCGACGGCATCACGAAATACCTTTGCCCGGTCGTGTGGGCGAGCCAGGATTTCGGCCACCTCCGCCTCGACGGCGTCGCAGAATTCGGCATCGCCGGCTACTGGCCGGGCGCGCGTCAAAGCCATGTGCTCCCAGGTCCACGCCTCTTCGCGCTGATACTTGCGGAAGGCCTCAATATGGGTGGCAACCGGCCCTTTGTTGCCGGAGGGGCGCAGGCGCAAGTCGAGTTCGTAAAGCACGCCTTCCGCCGTAGGCGCTGAAACGGCGGCGATGAGCCGTTGCGTCAGCCGTGCATAGTAGTGCGACGGCGCCAGGCCTTTCTCGCCGTCCGACTCGTCGGCTTTCGGATCGTGATCGTAGAGAAGGATCAGGTCGACGTCCGAGCCTGCCGTCAGCTCGCGGCTGCCAAGCTTGCCCATACCGAGGATCGCCACCTGTCCGCCTTGCACGTGACCGTGCCGAACCGCAAACTCTTCCTTCACCGCCTCCAGTGCGGCCCCGATGGACAGGTCGGCCAGGTCCGAGAACGCCTTGCCGGCACGCACCGCGTCGATTGCACCGGTCAGCAGGCGCACACCGATCAGGAATTTCTGCTCGGCGGAAAAGATGCGCAGCCGGTCGAGCTTTTCCTCATGAATCTCGGCGCCCTGCAGAAAGGCCTCCAGCCGGCCTGCAAGATAGGCCTTGTTCGGCAGCTCCGACATCAGGCCGGGATCGAGCAGTCCGTCGAACACATGCGGCCTGCGCGTGATGATGGCGGCGAGCCTTGGGGCCGCGCCCATGATCGTGGCGATCAGGTCGAGCAGCGCGGGGTTGGACTGCAGTAGCGAAAAAAGCTGGATGCCGGCAGGCAGGCCGGAGAGAAATTCGTCGAAGCGCAGCAAAGCCTCATCAGCGCGCCTCGTGCGACCGAAGGTCTCGAGCAGTGCCGGCGTCAGCTCGGTGAGCCGTTCGCGCGCCTCTGCCGATTGCGTGGCGCGGTAGCGGCCGAAATGCCAAGTACGAATGACGCGGCATATGTCGCTCGGACGGGAAAAACCGAGTTCGTGGAGCGTTTCCAGTGTACCGGGATCGTCGACATCGCCGGTGAAGACCAGATTGCCGACACCGCGCGACAGTTCCGGCGCCGTCTCGAACAAGGCCGCATAATGCTTCTCGACGAGATGCAGCGAGGCCCGGAACTTGGCCGAAAAGGCCTCGGCGTCCTCGAAACCGAGCATATGCGCGATGCGCTCCAGCCCCTCGTCGTCTTCCGGCAGGTTATGGGTCTGCTCGTCCGCCACCATCTGGATCGCATGCTCAACATCGCGCAGGAACCAGTATTGAGCGGCCATGGCATCGCGCACCTCCGGCGTGATCCATCCGCGCGCAGCCAACTCGCCAAGCATCGCCACCGTTTCGCGACCACGCAGTTCGTGGAAACGGCCGCCGGCGATGAGCTGCTGGGTTTGCACGAAAAACTCAATCTCGCGGATGCCGCCGCGTCCGAGCTTCACGTTGTGGCCTCTCACCGCCACCTCGCCATGGCCCTTGTGGGCATGGATCTGGCGCTTGATGGAATGGACGTCGGCAATGGCCGCAAAATCCATGTACTTGCGCCAGATGTAAGGGGTCAGCTCCTTGAGGACGGCGGCACCGGCCTTAAGGTCCCCTGCCACCGGACGCGCCTTGATCATCGCTGCGCGCTCCCAGTTCTGGCCACGGCTTTCGTAATAGTGAAGCGCAGCCTCAACCGGGATTGCCAGCGGCGTAGAGCCGGGATCTGGACGCAGGCGCAGATCGGTGCGGAAGACGTAGCCGTGCTCGGTGCGGTCCTGCAGGATGCGCACGAGCCGGCGCGTCAGGCGCGAGAAGAGGTCCGTTGCTTCCAGGGGATCGGTGATGGCGGCCGCCGTGGGCTCGAAGAACACGATCAGGTCGATGTCCGACGAGAAATTCAGTTCGTGCGCGCCGAGCTTGCCCATGCCGAGCACGATCCAGCCGGAGCCGACGCCCGGGTTGCCAGGGTCCGGCAGCGCGATCTTGCCAGCGCGGTGCGCATCGCAAAGCAGGAAGTCGACCGCTGCCGAAACGCAGCTATCGGCCAGACGGCTGAGCCGCCGCACTGTGATCTGCGCGTCCGCTGCACCCGAAAGGTCGGCCAGCGCGACGAGGAAGTGCGCCTCTCCCTTCAGGCCGCGCAGTTCGGCCATCAAGCCGGATTCGCTCTGATCCTCGGCACGGCCCAGGCCACCGATGCGGTCGATAACTGCATCGAGGCGTTCGTCCAGCGGCTGGTCGAACAATGCATCCAGCGCCTCAGGCCGGCGACGGGCACAGTCGCGCATGAAGGGCGACAAGTCGAAGACGGCACCCAGAAACGAAGCGAGCGGACTCTGTGCCGCCGCCAGCTTCGTCAGTCGTTTCAGGCCATGTTCGTCGGCTGTCTCGGCGAGATCACGCAGCTCGGCGGCGGCATTGTCGGGCTCTAACGGTTGAAGCGCTGCAACGGGAGCGCCGAACCATGCTTCGCCTGTGTCGATCTTGCTCATGCCTTGCGCGAATCCCCCGGAAAGACCATCCGCACCGATAGTCCGGGGTTTCTGCCTGAAAGTTCAAGCCCGCCGCCATGAAATTTCATCACCGCCTTCGCGAGGCTCAGCCCTAGCCCCGACCCCGGCTGCGTCCGGCTTTGCTCCAGCCGCACGAACCGCTCGGTGACCCGCTCGCGATCGTCCTCGCCGATGCCTGGCCCGTTGTCGGCAACCTCCATGACCACGCTGCTGGCCTCGCGAAGCAGCGAGACCAGCACCTTGGGCGCATCGCCGCTGCCCGCCGAATATTTGATGGCATTGTCGACAATGTTGGAAAGCGCCTGCGCGACGAGCTCCCTGTTGGCCGTCACGATCGCTGCGGCCGATATCATCGACTCCAGAGCAACACCCTGCTCCTCGGCGACCGGCTCATAGAGCTCTACCACGTCGGCGACAATCTCGGCCAGATCAACCGGTCCGGTCTGCTCGGCGGAATAGCCCGCTTCCAGCCGGGAGATCATCAGAATGGCGTTGAAGGTGCGGATCAGATGATCGGATTCAGCAATGTTCGCCTCGAGCGCCTCGCGATATTCGGGCGTCGTTTTCTTGCCCGAAAGCGCCGCCTCGGCCCGGTTGCGAAGCCGGGTCAGCGGTGTTTTGAGATCGTGGGCGATATTGTCGGAAACCTGTTTCAGCCCGTCATTGAGCTTGGCAATGCGTGCCAGCATCCCATTCAGGTTTTCCGAAAGCCGGTCGAACTCGTCGCCGGAACCGGTCACCGGCAGGCGACCGGACAGATCGCCGCCCATGATGCGGCGGCTTGCCTCCGACACGTTGTCGATGCGCTTCAGCGCGCGACGGCCGACGAAGAACCAGATCAGCAGGGCGCCGACGCCCATCATGCCGAAGGCAACGATCAGCGCGCGGTTTATGATGTCGCGAACGATTTCCGGTTCGCCGAGATCGCGTCCCACCAACAGGATCATCTGGTTGGGCAGGCGAAGCACCAGGGCGACCGCGCGATGCGCGAGCCGGGATGTGCCGGCCGGATCGTCCCCGTTCACTGGTCCTCTCACGCCGAACCGGCGATATTCGAACGACTGTTCCGTCCAACCATCGGTTTCGAGCACGCCGGGGTCAAGGCTTTCGACATTGCCGGATAGAATGCGACCGTTGGGGTCGGCCACAAGGTAGAGGTTCGCTCCCGGCTGGCGCGAGCGGGTCTCGACGAAGCGGACCAGAAGCGGAAGTCCGCCACGCTGATAGGCGCGGCCCAGCACCTGTGCCTCGGCTGCGATCGTCTCCTGTGTCTGCGTCGTCAGCATGCGCACAGACAGCGACGACATGTAGAAGACCAGCACAGTCGCGCAGAGCGCGAACAGGACAAGAAACAGCGCGGAAAGCCGCGCCGCCGTAGTCTTCATGATCGCGGTCAATGCCGCCACGTTATCCCGCCTTCAGCATGTAGCCGGCGCCGCGGATCGTGTGCAGAACGGGGGCGTCGAAGCCCTTCTCTATCTTGGAGCGCAAGCGGGACACGTGCACGTCGATGACGTTTGTCTGCGGGTCGAAATGATAGTCCCAGACATTCTCAAGCAGCATTGTGCGCGTGACGACGCGACCCGCGTGGCGCATCAGATATTCGAGCAGGCGAAACTCTCGCGGCTGGAGAACGATCTCCTTGCCCGCGCGCTTGACCGTATGAGACAGGCGGTCAAGCTCGAGGTCGCCGGCGCGATAGACGGTTTCGACATCCTTGGCGCCGGCGCGACGGCTGAGCACCTCGATGCGCGCCAGCAGCTCGCTGAACGCATAGGGTTTTGTCAGGTAGTCATCGCCTCCGGCGCGCAGGCCGGTGACGCGGTCATCGACCTCACCCAGCGCGGAAAGTATCAGGACAGGCGTTTCAACGCCCCGTGCCCGCAAGCCGGCGATGACCGAAAGCCCATCGCGCTTAGGAAGCATCCGGTCAACCACGAGCACGTCGTAATCGCCGTCGGCGGCCAGCGTGAACCCCGTCTCGCCGTCGCCGGCGACATGGGCGTTGTGACCGGCCTCGCCGAGTGCCTTCTCGATATACTCGGCAGCCTCGCGGTCATCTTCGATAACAAGAATCTTCATGGGCCGACTATACGCAAAAACCGGGCGTGGCGAGACGGGGAAGCGGCGACGGTCGTTCAAGACCGCCGCCGCCGGAGCCCCGTTGCCAAAACCAGACGCCGGCTTGGGGCTCCAAGTCTCTTCCCGGCAGACGGGGGACGAATGTCTGCCGGAACGAGAACGACGTCAGCCGCTGGTGATGGGAAGCGCCACGAAGCGATTGCCTTCATCGCGGCTGATCTGCACGAGGACCGCCTTGCGTCCGGCACCCTCCGCCTCTGCCACCGCCTTGGCGACGTCGTCGGAACTGGCGACCGCCACCGAGTTGACGCTGACGATCACATCGCCCGCCTGGATACCGCGCTCTGCGGCTGCACTGCCGGCCTCCACATCGGTGACGACCAACCCGTCGCCTTCCTCGGCACGCGTCACGGTCAGGCCGAAATCCTCAAGGGTTGTATTCGCGGACGACGGTTCGGGCGTCTCGCTGGAAGCCAGCTGATCCTCGCCCGGCAGCTTGCCCAGTTCCACGCTCACATGCTGCTGGGAGCCGCCGCGCCACAGCGTCACGTCGACCTTGGTATCCGGCGCATAGTTGGCAACGATGCGCGCCAGTTCGCGCGGCGAAGCAACCTCGCGGTCGTTGACCGCCGTGATCACGTCGCCAGCCCTGATGCCAGCGTCTCGCGCCGGACCATCGTCTTGCGCATCGGAGACCAGCGCGCCCTTCCCATCCTTCATCCCGATCGACTCGGCGATTTCAGGCGTGACAGGCTGGATCTGGACGCCGAGCCACCCACGCAGAACGGCTCCGCTCTCCATCAGGCTCGTCACGACGTCCTGAGCGGTCGATGCGGGAATCGCAAAGGCGATGCCGACATTGCCGCCGGAAGGCGAGAAAATCGCCGTGTTGATGCCCACCACCTGGCCGGAAAGGTTGAAGGCCGGGCCTCCCGAATTGCCGCGATTGACGGCGGCATCGATCTGGATGAAGTCGTCGTAGGGACCGGCGCCGATGTCGCGGCCGCGGGCCGAAACGATGCCCGCGGTGACGGTGCCGCCCAGGCCGAAGGGATTGCCCACGGCGACAACCCAGTCGCCCACGCGCACCTTCTCGTCATCGGCGAAGCTCACATAGGTGAACTCGCGCTCTTCCTCGACCTTCAACACCGCCAGGTCGGTGCGCGGGTCGGTGCCCACCAGCCTCGCATCAAGCTCCTCGCCGTCGTCCATCACGACGGTGAAGGTCGAACCGCCCTCGACGACGTGATTGTTGGTGACGAGGAAGCCGTCTTCCGAAATGAAGAAGCCCGAGCCCTGAGAAACGGGACGTGCGCGCTCGCGACGTTCGCGATGGCCGAAATGCTCGCCGCGGGGACCGCGGTCATTGCGCCAGTCGCGCTCACCACGGAACTCACGGAAGAAACGATAGAGGGGATGATCGCGCGGAAGGTCCTCGAAACCGGGCATATCGAAGGAGAAATTGCCGTCGCCGCGGTCCGAGACGGGTTCGACCTTCGCCTGCACGCGCACGCTGACGACAGCGGGCGTGACCTGCTCGACCACATCGGCGAAGCTCGGAGCCTGCACGCCTTCCACGCGAACCGCGTCGGCCATGACCGGCACGGTGCCGGAAGCGATTGCGCCGAGGCCGATCGCGCCGGCGAGGGCAACTGAGGCCGCTGTGGCCATAAGACGCTTGCGGGTTTTCGATCCGGTATTGGTGCTGTTTGCCATGACTATGGAATCCTTTGTGAAATCCTCTGTGATGCGGATGGCTCGCATCGCTGGATACACAGATAGGATCGCCAACCTTACGGCGCTCTTTCCGGCACATGAAACTTTGGTAATATTCCCGAAATCCGCGGGCCCGCGACTGGCCTTATTCGGGATCCTTCAGGATTTCGCGAAGGCGTCGTTCTTCATCTTCGCTCAACGTCGAAGGTGCCGCGCTCCTCCTGCGGGACGCGTAAATCGTCAGGGCGCCGGCGCCAAGCAACAGCAGAATTGCGGGCGTTGACCAGAGCAAAGCGTTGCGCATGCTGAAGCGGGGCTTGAGCAGGACAAATTCGCCATAGCGGGAAACGACGTAATCGATCACCTGCTCGTCGGTCTCGCCGGCAACCAGTCGCTCGCGCACCAGCACGCGCAGATCGCGAGCCAGTTCGGCGTCGGAATCATCGATCGACTGGTTCTGGCAGACCATGCAACGCAAGCCTGCCGACAGATCGCGCGCCCGCTGCTCGAGGATCGGATCATCCAGGACCTCGGACGGCTGTACCGCGAGCGCGGGCATTGCCATGGCGAGGCAGAACAAGAGCGTCATGAAGAACCGCTTCATTCGGCTGCGGCCTCGACGGGCCGGGCGGCTCTCTCGCGCCGGGGTGCGGGAGCCCCGACACGCAACCGGCGATCAAGAAGCGAAACCGTGCCTCCTGCCATCATCACCACGCCACCCAGCCAGATCAGCAGGACGAGCGGCTTCCACCACACCCGCACGACCACACCGCCGTCGGCGGTCGGATCGCCCAACGACACGTAGAGCTGGCTGAAACCACGTGTTGCTATGCCCGCCTCGGTCGTCGGCATCTGCCGTGCGGTGTACAATCGCTTGGAGGACACGATCTCGCCGATCCGGCGGCCGGCCGCGTCGAAATAGACGAAGCGCCCCTGATCTTCAGTATAGTTCGGCCCCTTATAGGGAGAAATTTCCTCGAAACGCAGCGTGTATCCGGCGGCCGACAATGAGTCGCCGGGACGCATGACGGCGATCTCCTCAACTTCGAGCGAGGTGACGGCAACGATGCCCAGCGTTGTAATGCCAAGGCCAAAATGCGCGAGGGCCGTGCCAAAGACAGAGCGCGGCAGGCCGACAAACCGGCGAACGGCCAACCTGGCGCCGACATTGCCGATACCCGCCTTGAGTGCGAGATCCGTCATCGCACCCAACATAAGCCACACAGCCAGGCCAATGCCGAAGGCCGCCAACACCCCGGTGCCGTCAACAAGGAAAAGCGCGATCATGACAGCCAGCAATGCACCACCCGCGGCTGCAAAGAGACGCTGGGCGACGCCGCCAAGGTCGCCGCGCTTCCAGGCAAGCAAAGGCCCAAACGGGACCGCCAGCAATAGGGGCAGGACGAGTGGCACAAACGTCATGTTGAAGAACGGCGCGCCGACCGAAATCTTGTCGCCCGTCACTGCTTCAACAAGCAGCGGATAGAGCGTGCCGATCAGCACGGTTGCGGTTGCGGTCGTCAGAAATAGGTTGTTGAGGACCAGCGCACCCTCGCGGGAGATCGGCTGGAAAAGCCCGCCCTGCGTCAGCGACGACGCGCGCAGTGCAAACAGGCTCAGCGAACCGCCGATGAAGAAGACCAGGATCGCGAGGATAAAAAGGCCTCGCGACGGGTCGGTGGCAAAGGCGTGTACCGAAGTCAGCACACCCGAGCGCACGAGGAACGTACCGAGCAAGGACAACGAGAAGGTGAGGATCGCCAGCAGCAGCGTCCAGATCTTCAATGCCGAACGCTTTTCCATGACGATGGCCGAATGAAGCAGCGCGGTGCCTGACAGCCACGGCAGGAACGAAGCGTTCTCGACGGGATCCCAGAACCACCAGCCCCCCCAGCCGAGCTCGTAATAGGCCCAATAGGAGCCCATCGCGATGCCGCCTGTCAGGAATATCCAGGCTGCGAGCGTCCACGGACGCACCCAGCGTGCCCACGCCGCGTCGATCCTACCCTCGATTAGCGCCGCCACCGCGAAGGAAAAGCAGACTGAAAAGCCGACATAGCCGAGGTAAAGCAACGGCGGATGCACCGCCAATCCGATGTCCTGAAGAATGGGATTGAGGTCGCGTCCCTCGATCGGAGCCGGGTTGATGCGGGCGAAGGGATTGGAAGTGGCGAGGATGAAAAGGAGAAATGCCGCCCCGATCAGGCCCTGTATCGATAGCACGTTCGCCCGCAGCGTCGCGGGAAGATTGCCGCTGAACCAGGCGACCAGTGCGCCGAAGAAGGTCAGGATGAGCACCCACAGCAGCATCGAGCCTTCGTGGTTGCCCCAAACCCCGGTCACTTTGTAGAGCATCGGTTTCAGCGAGTGGGAGTTCTCCCAGACATTCGCAACTGAGAAGTCGGACTGCACGTAGGCGATCGTCAAGGCGGCGAACGACAAGACCACCAGGGCGAACCCCGCTATCGCCGCCGGGCCACCCACCGCCATCAGCCGTGCATCGCCCGAGCGACCGCCAATGAGCGGCACGGCAAACTGAACCAGCGCCAGCGCAAAGGCCAGCACAAGAGCGAAGTGGCCGGTTTCGACGATCAAAGTTTACACGCCCTCTTAGTTTTCGTCCTGCCAAAGTCCGTTGGCCTTCAGGCCGTCGGCCACTTCCTTCGGCATGTAATTCTCGTCATGCTTTGCAAGCACACTATCCGCAACGAAGACGCCGTCCTGTCGCAACGTTCCCTCGGTCACGACACCCTGCTCCTCGCGGAAAAGGTCAGGCAAGATGCCGCTGTAGGCGACGGTCACGGAGCCAACCTGATCGGTGACCGAAAAAGAGATGTCCTGCCCCTCGCCGCGAATGACGGTGCCTTTCTCGACCAGTCCACCGAGCCTGATCCGCTGGCCCGGCTCGATTTGCGCCCCCGCAAGCTCACCCGGCATGTAGAAATAGGAAGTCTTCTGACCGAGCGCATACAGCGTCAGCCCGGACGCCAGCGCGAGGAAGACCATGGCACCGCCGATCACCGCCAGTCGCTTCTGTTTGCGCGTCATCATTCCGCCTGTTCGCCCAGCGTCACGCCTCGTTCGAAAGCAAAAGTTTCAAGCGACGCTGCCGGCTGACTGGGTCGACCCAGCGCGTCAAGTCCACGTTGAAGCGCGTCACGCGCATCTTCCAGCCTGCCGAGAACAACATAGGACTGCACGAGCCGCTGCCACCCTTCCGCGTCTTGCGGGTTCTCACGCAGGCGCTGGTCGAGCCCTGCGACCATATCCTCGATCATTTGAGCGCGGTCTTTGTCCGACATCAAGGCCGCGGCATCAACGTCGTCGGCCGACGGACCGGGAATCGCCGGCTGCTCGCCCAGGCGGGCAAGCGACTGTTCCACTGCGCCGCGCCAGGGAGAATCTGCAGGCAGACCTGCAAGCATCGACCGCCAGGCGTGTGAAGCTTCGGCGGACTTGCCTTCCTGCGCCATCGCGGTTGCCAGCATGAATTGTGCCTGGGGGTTCTGCGGCTCCAGAACCAACGCCCGCTCCAGTGCGGCCTGCGCCTCGGTGGTGATCGTACCGCCGGCATTGGCGGCGATGGCTTCACCCAGTCCCAGTTCACGGGTCACGCTCGAGCCCTGCAGCCGGATCGCGCTGCGGTAGGCGACTACAGCATCGTTGTATCGCCCCATGCGGTAGTAGATCGGGGCGAGCACGTCCCAACCACGGCCGTCTTCGGGGTTGGCGGCGAGGTGTCCTTCGGCACGCGCAACCAGCTCCTCGATGCTGCTGTCAGCCGGGTTTGCATCCAGCCGCGCCTGCAGCGGCTGTCCTGGCAGGTTCGGCGAGCCGGTAACGGCATAAATGCCCCAGCTCGCGAGCGGTACCGCGAGCACTGCCAGCGTCGCCACGATGCGCCCCATTTGAGAGCTTCTCGCAGGCGCGGTCCCGGAATCGGGTCCAGCTACCCGGAGTATGCGGCGCCCGATTTCAGCTCTTGCCTGTTCGGCCTCAGTCCGCCCGATCACGCCGCGACCGACATCTCGGTCCAGCTCGGCAAGTTGGTCCTGATAGACTTCCAGATCGTGGTCCGTGTCGAGGCCCGAAGCCCCTCGCGCGCGAACCACCGGCACCAGAATCGCAAGGCAGGCGAGCAGCGTCAGAAGTGCGGCGACGATCCAGAACAGCATGAACACCAGATACCCGCTGCATCACGGCAAGCCAATGACCGGCACATGCGGCTTTTTGGCGACCGATGGCTCTTGCACCCCACCGGTCTGCCTATGCGAGGGGCGTCCAGCTTCCGTCCGGATTGCGACAGGCCGTACCACGGGCCGAACTCGCCTGCCCGCCGACCGTGACCGTATGGACATACTGCCGGCAGTCCTGAGAGCCGACGCGATAGGGTGAACCGGCGACGACCTCGCCGTAGCGACGGCCACCCTCCTTGCCCCAAGCGACCGATTGTCCGGCGGGCGTGTATTCCAGGGCCTTGTATTCGGCCTCCAGCCCCCGGCGGCGCTCCCGCTGATCCAGGTTGGAGCCAATCGGGCCACCGATCAGCCCGCCGCCCATCGCGTCCACGATCGCAGCAGCCAAAGGTTTTTCATCCGGTCGGCTATCCTCGGCAAATGCCTGAACGATCGAACCCGAGCCGCCGCCCGTGGTCGAGCACGCCGACAGAATCGTCAATGCCATCAGGCCCGCAAAGCCAGTCTTCCAGCCCATAACCTTGAATGCCTTTCCGCTTCCGCTCGCAGGTAGATCGGGCCTGCCAGCCATCAGTTCAAGCCTTCTGACCCGTGACTTTGGCGCATAAATGGCGTCCCGGCAATTTGAGCGTCATTCCTGAGCACGTCGCAACATCACCGACACCTTCAGCCCTCCCAGCTCCGAGCGGGACAGCAGTAGGGTGCCGCCATACTCCTTGACCAGATCCGCGACGATTGCGAGGCCAAGCCCGGTACCGGGTTTCGTCTCGTCCAGCCGTCGCCCGCGGATCAGCGCATCGCGGGTCTTTTCCTCGGGAATGCCAGGCCCGTCATCTTCGACGATAAGGCCGAAGCTGCGTGTCTGACCTTGTTCCGGTACCGCATCCAGTCGAATCGACACCGCCTTGCGGCCCCATTTCATGGCATTTTCCAGCAAATTGCCGACGATCTCCTCGAGATCCTCTCGTTCGCCTGCGAACACGACTTCCTCCTGGGGGAAGCGCGTCGATAGCTGCATTTGCGGGTTGAGCTTACCCACGACCCTGGCCATGCGCTCGAGCGTCGCCTTAACCGGCGTGCGGAAGACAATCGTATCACGCTGCGCGGCCATGCGGGCGCGCTGCAGATAGTGGTCGACCTGCTGGCGCATGGAAGCGGCCTGATCGGCTATGAGCCCGCCTTTCTTGCCGCCGATCGCGCGCGCCTCATTGGTCAGCACGGCAAGAGGCGTTTTCAGCGAATGCGCGAGATTGCCAACCTGCGTTCGTGATCGTTCGACGATCCGCCGGTTGCTCTCGATGAGTTCATTCGTTTCGTTGGCGAGCGGCGCGATTTCGACCGGAAAGTTGCCGTCGAGCCTCTGTGCCGCACCTGCCCTGATTTCGGCCAAGGCCCGGCTCACGCGCCGTAGCGGATCGAGACCGACGATGATGGCAAGCGCGTTGATGGCGATCATGCCGGCGCCGAAGATTGTCAGGTAAAGGTAGAGCCGGTGTTCGAAGTCGGAAATATCCGCTTCAAGTTCGGTGCGGTTGCCCATCACCCGAAACCGGGCGATGCTGTTGTCCCCGTCGAGCACGAACTCGCTCTCGAACACCTCGATCGTCTCGCCGTCCAGTCCGTTGGCCACGTAGCTGCGCTGGAACTCGCTGCTGAACGGCACCTCGGAAGACGACGGCGAGGCAACCGGTTGTGTGAGCGACAGCGAGCTTAGCTGCCCGCTAACGCCCGATACCGGCTCGACCGACCAGTACCAGCCCGATCGCGGCACTGTGAACCGCAGGTCTCCCAGATTGGGCGTTCCTTCCAGCCGCCCATCGTCGCCGACGCCGACGGAGCTGATAAGATTAAAGAGATGCGCCGTCAGCAGGCTCTCGAAACCACGTTCGCTCACCTGTCGGAACAGCGAGGAAATCACCGTCGATATCACGACCAGCGCCACGACGGCCCAGACCGTCGAGAAGGCGACGACGCGAAAGGTAAGGGAGTTGAACCGGCGCCTGAACGATAACATCGTC
Source organism: Aquamicrobium sp. (assembly GCA_019739225.1). Lineage (GTDB taxonomy): Bacteria > Pseudomonadota > Alphaproteobacteria > Rhizobiales > Rhizobiaceae > Aerobium. The sequence goes on along the minus strand of JAHHDT010000005.1, from coordinate 1,469,785 downwards.
TGCCCGCCAATCAGGTCCGGCGCTCTTGCGCGCCGGTCAATCCTGCGCCTCGCGCATGCGGTAGCCCATGCCGCGCACCGTCTCGATCAGATCGACACCCATCTTCTTGCGCAGCCTGCCCACGAACACCTCGATCGTGTTGGAGTCGCGGTCGAAATCCTGATCGTACAGATGCTCGACCAACTCGGTACGCGACACCACCTCGTCCATATGATGCATCAGATAGGCGAGCAGCCGGAACTCATGCGACGTAAGCTTCAGCGGCACGCCATTCACGTCCGCCTTGGAGGATTTGGTGTCGAGACGCAGCGGGCCGCAGCTCAGTTCAGAAGACGCATGGCCGGCAGCGCGGCGTATAAGCGCGCGCAGCCGCGCCAGCACTTCCTCTATGTGGAAAGGTTTGGTCACGTAGTCGTCAGCGCCTGCGTCGATGCCGGAAACCTTGTCACTCCAGCGGTCACGCGCCGTCAGGATCAGAACCGGCATCTTGCGGCCGTCGCGCCGCCAGCGCTCGACCACGCTGATACCGTCCATCTGCGGCAGCCCAATATCCAGCACCACTGCATCGTAGGGCTCGGTATCGCCAAGGAAATGCCCTTCCTCGCCATCGTAGGCGCGATCGACCACATAGCCGGAATCGGTCAGCGCGTCGGCGATCTGCCTGTTCAGGTCCTTGTCGTCCTCGACCACGAGTATGCGCATGGGGTTTCCTGTCGGATAAAGTTGACCCTCGGCGGATATTGCCGGATTCGGGCATACCGGCAAAGTGGCTGCCGGCTTCTGTATTCAGCCCATCGGCACGACGATCTCATTGCGCCGCGGGCGCTGGCCATCCCGCGCCGGCATCAGCACCACGATCACGCAGACCTGCTGGCCTCCGCGCACCTCCGGCGTGGCCCGGGCAAGCTGGCCGCCTACCTGGGCCGCCTGTTGCATTCCGATGGCGTAGCAGTCGCCCGCAACCGGAACAACCAGGTTGGGCGCGCCCGGCACTGACGGCACCCCAAGGGGTGCCGCCACAACGGAGGATGCGAACATGCCTGCCATCGAAATACCGATGGTCGCTTTGCGCAGAAGGGTTCGGAACTGGGTCATGGCGTGGTTCTAACCCAATGCGGCTGAACACGGAATGAACAATTGTTATATGGGCGGTTCAGTCGATGCGGGTGGTCGCGGCAAGGCGGCCGAAGATGGCTGCCACGCCCGCAACCGCGGCGACGGTCTGCAGGATTGCGTCCACAAGCTGCTGCGTCTCGCCCTCTTCCACCGAGATGCCGAATGCGCCAGCCGTTGTTGCTCCCACCATGACTATGGCGGCCCAGATCGTACGCGACAGATACCATGGTTTGCGGATTTCCATGCGCTGTTCTCCTTCTTGATAGTGGTTGTCCCTGACCGGTTCACGAAAGCATGAAGGTCCGGGTTGCCGGCAGCCCTGCCCCTGCGGTAGCGCTGATTTGCCGAACGGTGATCTCGATGTCGGCGGGCAGCGAGGGCAGATCGGAAGCGATCCAGGCCGCATCGTAGGTCCAGTTCGCCGAAGCCGTTTCTGCCGTGCGAAGGACCACTCCACCCCCATCCCGCACATCCACCCTGTAGCGTTCGTATTCCTCGCCGAGCGGTATGTCCTCGGACAGCCAGCTATCGGCATCGACCCGGCTGCGCCGCTTCCACGTGACGAGCAGGCCGCCGCTGGGTTGCCGCGTCACGCGCAGATGCACAGGCGACAACGGCAGGCGTGCCCGGATGCCGCCAGCCATTGTCAGTCCGACATGCGTCGGCCCGCCAAAATCCTGGCCAGTCGGTCCGACCATCCAGTTGAGGGCGAGGCCCGCATGCTCGGCCGACAGACCGGCCCTGGCGACGGCGTGGTCGAGCAGAACGAACGGCGCGCCGGCGGAAGCCCCGGCAGCCAATGCATCGCCCGTTCCTTGCTGCCCGCGCAACAGGGTGGTCAGTCGCCACACCGAGGGTGCAATCTCCTCCGCATTGCCGAACTGGATGATTTCCCATACGCCGCTGTCGGAGCGGACGGCTGCGGTGTTGGCACCATTCAGGAGATGCAGCATCGGCACGCTCGCCAAGGCGCCATCGAACAACGCAACCGTGATCGAGCCGTGATGGTCAAGCCGTCCTTCCGGCCCTGTTCCCGCAGCCTCCACCAGTTGGCCGATCGTTGCCGGCGCGGCGATATTGGCGCTGTGCGCGAAGCCGGTGTCTTCCGGCGACGCATACGCGACCTGGCTGCGCCAGGGTGAGGCGTAGGCGGCAACGCGGAACTGGTCTTCGGGCGTCGCGCTGCCCGGCAGCATCGGCAGATCGAGCAGCAGGACGAAGGGCGCTCCGGCTACGGATGGGCGCGTGTCGGTGCTCGCCGTGCTCGCAACATGCCAGGGCGTCGGTGCAGAGCGCACGATCCGCCGTGCCGCAACCCGACGGCTCAGGCCAGCCTCCACTTCGCCTACGAGATATTCGCCCTCGCCAGCCAGTGAAATCAGCGCACCGGGTGCGACGTCTACCTGTCCGGGCGGCACCGAAAAGGCTACGCTCTCTCTGCCGTCGTGCTGCCGTGCCAGCCAATCGTCCAGCATGGCGGAGGCGGCTCCGATCTCGAGGCATGCGGGAATGCTGAGTACCCGGATGCCGCTGCGCTCACCTCGCCGCAAGGTCGCCCGCGCTAGCGCCGGCTGATAGCCCTGAAACGGATCGGCAAAGGCGAGTTCGGCTTCCGTCGCCAAGTCGCGATCGGGTACCCGCACGCGTTCCAGCGTAGCCGCCTCACCCTGCACCACCATCTCGGAGACCTTGATGGGATCGCCCTTGAACGCGGTCGCGTCCTCAAAACAGATCGTGCCCGCCGCGTCACGCACGGCAAGGCCGCGCAACTCAACCAGCGGTTCGAGCGCGGCACGCGCCGTTGTCGGGGCTTCCAGCATGTAGCCCGTAACCGTGCCCCCGACACGCGCGGCATCCACATCGGTCAGGCCATGATCGGCAAGGATCGCCCGGATCAGGTCACTCAGGGCGATACCCGACAACCGGCCGTTCAGCCAATGGCCCTTTTGCCAGTTGATCGCATCCTTCCAGAGCGCAGAATGGGCCGGAAAGGCCGGGAAAGGACGCGCATCCCAGGCCCAGAGATAAAGCCGCCCGGGATCGACCATCCGGCCGCCATAGACCGGCGAAACGGGGTTCTTCGCAGGATCGAAACCCGGGCTTGCTGCGTCCCAGTGGTCGAGATGCGCCAGCAGGAAATGTCTCTGGGCCTCATCGGAGCGCCCGCCCGACGAGAAATGCGGCAGCGCCGCTTCGGACGACAATGCGTCGGGAAAGACGTTTGGCTGGTTCGGCCCCTTGTCGACCGCCGGACACCCTATTTCCGTGAACCAGACAGGTTTCGAATACGGGACCCAACTTGTCGGCACGCCCGCTTCGACACCGCCGATCCGGTTGTAGTGATAATTCTCCCACCACGACCTGATGTCCTTGAACCGGAAGATCCAGGGTTTTCCGTAAGCACCGTCCGTAATCGGCGACCGATGTCGGTCGGCACGGGCAGCATTGCTGGCATAATACCAGTCATACCCTTCCCCGGAGGCGATCTGCCCGCGCAATCCGTCCACGTCGTAAGGGCTGCGGAACCCGTCGGGATTTCCTCCGGCGTAGTCCTCGTCGCGCCAGTCGGAGAGCGGCATGTAGTTGTCGATGCCAACCGCGGTTATTGCGTCGTGCGACCACAGCTGATCGAGGTGAAAGAATATGTCACCGGACCCGTCGGCCGGCTGATGACCGAAATATTCCGACCAGTCGGCCCCATAAGTAATGGCCACCTCGGGGCCGAGCAAATCCCGCACCTCGCCGGCCAGTTGGCAAAGCGCTTCCACGAAAGGAAACGCATTCGCTTCGTCGCGAAGCGTCGTCAGCCCGCGCATTTCCGAACCAAGCAGCAACCCGTCGACACCGCCCGCAGCAACCGCGAGATGCGCGTAGTGCAGGATCAGCCGGCGGTAACCCCACTCGCCGCCGTCGCCTGAATAGCCGACCCCGCCGCCGTGAACCTCGAAATCGGCGACGTCCGCATTCCCACAAAAGGACGCCACCTGCGTGCGTGCGTCGGCAGACTTGTCGACGCTTCCTTCCGCGCCTGGCGCGGGATTACAGGTTATGCGCCCGCGCCAGGGAAAAGCAGGCTGGCTTTCTGCTCCATACGGGCTGGGCAGGGTGTTCTCCGGCGGGATGTCCATCATGACAAACGGATAGAGCATCGCCCGCAGCCCGCGACTCCTGATCTCGCCGATGCACTCGATGACCGAGCGATCGGACGGCGTGCCGCCAAACGATGCGTGGTCGTCCACCGAGCTCACCGTGGCAGCAGCAGTGCGCGTTATGCCTCCGACGCTCCACGGTTCCGAATAGCCGTGAGTGTCGCTGTGCATGACCGCCGGCCGGATCGTGCACGAACCGGCGCGCAGATCGCTGCCGAACCAGGTGACCACGATGGCGACCTCTTCGAGATTCGGACACAGCGCCTGCAGCTCGTCGAGCGACGCGACGAGATCCGATGCGCCGTGAAGCATGTTCCTGTTGATCTGCTCGGTTACGCCCGGCCGAGGGGTGCGGGTGACAGCGCGTGGCAGCAGGCCGTATTCCGTTGAACCGGGCAGCAGCACGACCGCCTTTACCTTGTCGTTCAACGAACCCGTCGCCCGCATCACCTCGAACTGGAATTGTGGAATGCGATTGCCGTACTCCGAGAGCGGAAACCGCTCGAAGACCACATAGGCCATGCCGCGATAGGCGGGCGCATTGCCCTCTCCCTGCTTGGCGGCAACCAACGGATCGACTGGCTGGTCCTCGCCGCCTCGATAGACGCGCATCGTAATCTGCTCGAGGTCCAGTTCCTTCCCGTCCGCCCATATGCGGCGCACGCCGCTGATCTCTCCCTCGCACAGCGCAAACGCCACATTGGCGAAATAGGAATAGGTGGTGACTTTCGGTCCGCCCTTCGCGCCCTCGCGCCTCGACTGGCTGCTTTCCTCGAAGCGCGTTGCCCAGATGACGTTGCCGCCGGTTCGTACCGTGCCGTAAACGCGCGCGACCGGCGGGCCTTCCTCGGCCATGAACGGGCGCATCGAACTCAGCCGCGGACCTTCCACATGCTGGAAGCTCTGCAACAGGCTGCGATCGAGCATATAGCCGGCCATCGCGCCGGCGGCGGAACCGAGCGCCGCGCCGACAGGGCCGAGAATGCCACCGAGAAAAGCTCCGGCAGCCTGAAGGACGATAGTCGCCATGATCGAGATGCTTCCTCAGTGCTGCGGAAGGTCGGGGAAGGCGAAAACGCCGGCAATCCGGCGGCGCCATTGCGGGATCAGCGCCGACACCATCACTGCGTGCCCTTCATAGGCATGAAGGAAACGATTCTCGCACATCAGTATGCCCACATGCTTGGCCGCGTGATGCGCCCGCCAGCGGAAGACGAGCAGGTAGCCGGGCAGTGCCTCACGGGCGTGCTTTTGGGCACAGTGGCGGCGCGCGGCCTCCAGCAGGCGGTCCCGTCCTCCCGCTTCCGCCCAGTCCGGTGCATACGGTCCCGGTGCTTCCGGTTCCCTGCCATAGACGGCACGCCAAATCCCGCGAACGAGGCCGAGGCAGTCGCATCCCACCCCCTTGGTCGATCCCTGGTGGCGGTATGGCGTGCCGATCCATGTTACCGCTTCGGCCAAAACTGCTGCAGCCGCTTTACGGTCTTCCAGTTCAGCGTTCATTCGACGATTGGCCCCCCATCGAAATTCCCGCCTTCTGAGACATAGCCGTAGGCCGCGTCATTGCCTGGCAAATGCGGGAAGCCACGAAAGTTGATCGGGTTGGAGAACTTGGCCTTGCACGTCGCGAAACGCTTGTCGCATCCGGCAACGACGGTGAACGCATCGCCCGGCGCCGGCTGACGCTCCCCGGACGGCACGGCCAACATCACAGTGCCGGATGCGTTGCGGTGATCGACGACCGTCGACGTTCGTCCCGCAAGCTCGCCGCTTGTCCAGGTGATCTCGCCGAAAGAGAACCAGCTCGCCGCAAAACCCGCCAGACCGCTGACGCGAAGCGTGCCCGGTGCCGCAATCGCAATGACCGCGCCACTGCCGTTGAACTCGGCGGCGCCCAGATCCACCCCACATCGCGCATCGCCCAGACGCGCGTCGCAGCCGCGACGCAGATAGCGCCCGTTGGGCCGGTCGAGGCTCGCTGCGACGCTTTCCAGCTCTGCCAAGAAGCGACCGTCGGCGCGTGTCATCTTGCCGACGCCCGCGGTGCGGATCGTTGCGAACTGTTCCGGTTCGCACCAGTTTACGAGCAGCGTCTCGACCGTGGCGCCATCGAACAGTCCCGACTGGATGTCCTCCTCCGTCAGCCGATCCGATGAAAGCGCGCCTTCCACATCGACGCTGTCCGGTGCCATCCCGAGCGATGTGCGCGCTTCGGACTGGGCGAAGCCGCTTTCGGGTTCGAAGGTCTGTCCGTCCACGGTCAACGCCCTGTCGTGGTCGGTAAAGCCATAGGTCTGGCCATCGCGCCGGGCGACGCGCCAGCAATGGCATAGCGTCGTGCATTCACGATCGAGATGCTCCCGAAATGCGGGCGAGAAGCTGCTCACGGTTCGATCTCCACGATCGGGATGGACGGAATCTGCCCGGCCTTGAAGGCGCTCAGGCTGATGGCGATGCGCTCGGTGTCGAATCGGGCAGGTACGTCGTATTCGTATCCGGCGCGAACGACCTGGCCGTTTGCCGGAATGGCACTAGGCCCGAAAGTCACGATGCCGATTTCATGGTCGACGGTGAAATCTGCCGGGTCGCTGCGTGCCATGCCGTCAACGGAAACCCGCACGCTGTTCTCCACGGGCTTGCATATCCGGCGCAGGTAGGAATCCGCACCGCTGCCATACCGCTTGATGAGCTGGAAACTCGCCGTCGCGGCGTCGCCGGTGCCAATGATCTGATCCGTGGCAGACGGCGCATTGTCCGGCGGACATGATTTCATGTCGAACGGATCGCGAAAGCGGAACCCGTGGAACGAACCGCGACGCGCCTCGAAAAATGCGATGATCTCATAGAGATCGCTCAGCGATCGCACGCCTGTGCCCGCATCGAAATGCCGGCGCGACTGCGCGAACCGAAGGTTCCGCCGTTCACGCCCCGATGTCAGCGCGACGATCTCGTTGCGGCGTTCCGGCCCGCCCGTCGCGCCGAATGACACGCCGACAGGAAAGCGAACCTCGTGAAAGCTGTCCATCTGCCTCTCCGGTTCACAATGTGCGCGCGCCGCGCGACACCGCACGCGCAAGCATGCCGGTGATCTGAGCCTCGGATTTGCGGAAGGAGGCCGCATCCTGCGCCGTCACGTTGAAGACGACATTGACCGGCGACCCGGCACGCGCTGCGGTCTGACCGGCTTCGGCGCCAGTCAAAGCCGATGACGGTATCGGCGCGCCCATCGACATCGCTTCCACGTCCGGAAAGAAGTCCGGCATTCTCATCGCGCCGGCCTCCGTGGCGAATGGCAATCCACCGATGAGACGCGGCAGCAGGTCGGATATCAGGCCCGACAGCGGCTTTAGCCCCTGGCTCAGCGCCATGCTCGCCAGGTTCAGACCGATGCGCTGGAGCACGTCCTCCAGCGACCGGCCATTGATCGCCGCATCCCTGAGCGCACCCGTCAGCTGCCGGCCGAACGCGTCGGACAGGTGCGCCAGTTCCCGCATCGCATCCGCGAACGGCTGCGTGTCCATCTCGAACTGGATTTCCAGCGGGTCGAGAGAGTCGTTCATCAATCCTGCCTTTCAGCCTCGTCCGGGAACCTGTTCATCAGTGTCTCGAGCGTTCCACGCTCCGGTGCACTCACGGCACCCGACACTGCATTCAACCCACGCAAGACGCCGGCAAGTTCGCGCGGCGTCATCGCCCAGAAGTCGCGCGGGGAAAGCCGCAGCCGGCCCAGCCCGATGGCGATCACCTGATCCCACGGGAACTGACGCGCCTTGCCGCCTGCGGCGTTCAAGGGCGGCCGGAAGCCTCGCCAGCGTCACCAAAACTCGCCTTCAGCAGATCGGCTACGATGCGGACAAAGCCGGCTACACCGCCCTCGACGGTCATCCCCGCCACATCGTCGTCGCTGACAGCCGCGCCGGCTCCCCGCAGTCCGGCGGCGATGATGCGCATCAGGTCCCGCGCAGAGAGCCTGCCGGACGCGAAGCGTTCCGCCAGCGCACCCAGGTCATCGACACCGAACGCGGTTTCCAGTTCCGCGAGCGCCCCAAGCGTCAGGCACAGCACGCAATCGCGACCGGCAATGGTGGCGGCGATTTCGCCGCGTCTGCTGTTCGCCGGCATCACGCGGCCGCAAACGCGATTGCGCCGGCGGATTCGAGCGCGATCTCGAATGTCACCTCGCCGTCGTGGTTGCCCGTATATTCAAGCGACGTCACCTGGAACGGCCCCTCTACCGTCCCGAAATCCGGTATGGCGAACTGCCATGACGTGACCGATCCGCCAAAGAAGGCGGTCCGGATGAGTGCGTCCGACTGCGCGTCCTTGAAGATGCCTGCGCCGCTCAGCGATGCGCGCTGCACGCCGCTGCCGGCCAGAAGCTCGCGCCAGCGCCCGGTGGAATCGGCATCGGTGATGTCCACGGTCTCGCTGTTGAAGGCGAGACGTTTGGTGCGCAGCCCCGCGACAGTCGTGAACGCGCCGCCATTGTCGACCTTCAAAAGAAGATCCTTGCCCTTCTGTGCTGCCACAGCGAGCCTCCTCTGCGTTGAAATGATATGAAGAAATGAAAGGGTCAGTCGACCGGTTCGGTCACGGCGCGGAACCGCAGGGTTCCGTGATGAACCGCGAGATCGTCGTCGAAACGCGCTTCCTCGAATTCGCGGCGCAGATTGACCAGATGGTGCCCCTCCAACGCCAGGTTCGCGTCATGGAGCGTGGAGCGCACGATTTCCATCACATCGAGCGTCTCCGAGAGGCCCTTGGCCTTCGACCAGACATGGACGGTGAAGACATGCTCGCTCCCATCCTCGGTGCCGGTGCTCCAGTCCTGCATCGAGGTCAGCCCGAACGTCAGATAGGGAAACGCCACATTGGCGGGCGCATGGTCGTGGATGCGGCTCTCACCGAGCTTTGCCGTGAGGTCGCCATTCCCGCTCAATGCGGCATACACGGCCTTGCGCAGCGCGGTAGCCGCCGAGCTCATTGCTGCCTCCTGGCGCGCGATGTCGCCTCACGGTCCCGGGCCTCCGTCATGGCCTTTCGCCGCGCCCGCATCGCGCTTGCCGCGGCCTTGCGTGTCCAGCGCACCTCGCTGCCTTCATCTGCAACGCTCGCATAAGGCCGTCGAGCGTCAGTTTCATCGCGGCCTTCAAAGCCCTAGCCTCCGTGACCGCGCACACCAGATAGCGTCCCTGTCTCATCGGGATCGTGGACGGTCACGATGTCGAACAGCCGCCCAAGCTTGCGCAGGCGCATGCCGCTGCGCAGGTCGTCGCGGTGGCGCAGCGTAACACGATGCGTCACCTTCTCGAGCGTCTGGTCGGCGCCGTAGCGGCTCCTGGCCGCCAACGGCTCGATCCGCGCGAAGATCGTGCCGGCCTCCGCCCACGCTTCGGTGTACCCGCCGGCCCCATCGGGAATTGTCGAAACCGTTTCCAGGACGAGTTCGTGACGGAACGATCCCGGGTCGATGAATTCCGTCCGCATCTACAGCCTCCGCGTCCGCCAGGGAGCGATCAGGCGCTCGTAACCCGGCGGATACGAAACCGGCTGCGCGGACGGCGCAAAATGCGCGCGGAACTCGTACCAGTGCGCGACCAGCAACAGCATGGCTCGTTTCAGCAGGTCGGGCACATCGGTTCCCGCTTCGCCGAAACCTGCGGTGAAGTCGATCTCGATGCCGTTCATCGCACGGCCCGGCGCCGGTCCGTCCACGAAATGCAAACGCGCCGGCCGTGCGTGGGCATCGAGCTGATACCGGGCCGGATCGACCACCGCAGCCGCGCCGTCCTGGTCGTAGATCGTCACGGACAGGATTTCGCGCACCGGATGCCTGCGGAGCAGCACGCGCCGCGTCGATGGCATGTTGTCCAGCACCAGCCGCCACGACTGGTCGACTAGCGCGAGGCCGCATGCGGCTTCCACCTCCTCGCGCGCGGCGCGTATCAGGCCATCCAGCAGCGCGTCCTCGCTGTCGTGGTCGATGCGCAGGTTGCGCTTGGCGTCCACCAGCGTGACGGGCTCGGCCGAGGGCGCCACGGTTCGCAATAGTGTCATGCATGCCTCGAAGGGTGCGGATGAAAAGAAGACGGCCCCGGCAAGGGGAACCGGGGCCGTCGCGGCGTGGTTTTTCGGCGAAGGGACTATCGCCGGGTCTTATGCCACGCCGAACTTGACCAGCTTGATCGCGTTGAAATCCTGGACACCACCGCCCACGCGCTTGGTGATGTAGAAGAGCACGTAGGGCTTGGCGGAATACGGATCACGCAGCACTCGCACGCCGGCGCGATCCACGACCAGATAGCCGCGCTGGAAGTCGCCAAAGGCGATCGCCGTGGCGTCGGTGGCGATGTCGGGCATGTCCTCGGCCTCGACGACCGGGAAGCCCATCAGCACCGCGCGACCGCCGGGCACCGCCGGCGGCTGCCAGAGATAATTGCCGTCGGCGTCCTTCATCTTGCGGATCGCGGCCTGGGTCTTGCGGTTCATGACCCAGTTGGCGTTCTGCCGATAGCCGGCCTTCAGCGCATAGATCGTGTCGATCAGCTTGTCGGAGGGGTGGCTGGCCGCAAAGGCGCCGTCGACACCCGTCGCGATGTAGCCGATCTTCTCCCAGGCCCAGCTTGCCTCCGGCTCCTGATCGTAGTCGAGAAAACCGCGCGGCTTGTCGCTGCCGTCACCGCTGACGAAGGCAGTGCCCTCCTGTTCGGCGAAGGCGGATTCCACCTCGCCGACGATCCACTGGTCGAGGTCGACCACACTGTCGTCGAGCAGCGACGGCGTCGCCGCAGGCATCGCGTAGATCTCCGCCGTCGGGAACTGGAGCGCATCCAGAACCGGCGACGTGGTCTTCGGACGTGCCGCCGTCTCGCCGACCCAGCCGACCACCGGGCCGGAGGTCATGAACGGCTTCTTCAGCACCGCCGACGAAACCTGTCGCACCGACGCGATCGACCGGATCGGTGAGATCACCGCAAGCCGCCGGCCGATCTCGGCCTCCACCTCGTCGGGCACGAGATAGCCGCCATCCGGGCCGGAGCCGTATGACATGTCCTTGGTCTCGATCGACCGAAGCGCATGTTCGTCGCCCGAGCGCAGATAGGCGTCGAAGGCCTGCTTGCGCTCGGCCCCGGCGACCGACAGCGCATCGTCGCGACCAAGTGCCGGCCGCACGCGCTTCAGCGCTAGGTTGTCCAGCACCTGCTTCTGGCGGTCGAGCGCTTCGGAGATGCGGTCGACCTTGTCGCTGGTCACGGTGTCGGCGCCCTTGCGTGTCTCGATCTCGCGCAGGCGCCGGTCGTTTGCCTCGCGGAATTCCGCGAAGGTGGTCATGAATTCGTCGAACGTATCCGAAAGCGCGGCAAAGCCGCCGCCTTCCGATTTGATCTCGGGTGCGGCCTCATGGGTCGTCATGTCTGTTGTTCCTCATTTCTGATCAGTCGTGTCGCCTCGCGGATTCGCCCGGCAAGGCGGTCCGGTGTGCCCCGCGCGGCATCCCGCTCGCGCAGCAGGCTGGAGAAGCCGCGCGCGATCACGGTGCGCGCCTCCCCGCGTGTCAGCTTCGCGTCTCGCGTCAGCCAACGTTCGAAATCGCGCACCGACGGCAGCGCGGATGCATCATCCTTGACGCTTTCGATCCGCGCGCCCGGCAGCATCGGAAAGGTCACGATCGAGATTTCCCAAAGGTCGGCCTCGACGATCCGGCGCACGCCGGATTTCGTGTCCCGTCGCGCCTTCACTGTCCGAAAGCCGATGGAGAGCCCGTCGAGCGCACCGCTGCGCATCAGCTCCAGCACCTCGCCGGCCCGCGCCACGCCGCGTGCCAGCCGGCCGCGCACGAACAGCCCTCGCTCGTCCTCGCGCAGTTCCAGCCACGTGCCGATCGGCTGTGCCGGGTCGTGCTGGTAGAGCATGCGCACCCCGGTGGCGCCGCGCAGCCTCAAGGCGCGCGCGAACGCGCCTGGCTCCACCATGTCGCGCGCCAGGTCGACCTTGCCGAACAGGCTCGCATAGCCCGAAAACGTACCGTCCCGGCCGATGGTGCCGATGGATACGTCGGTGAACTTGCGCTCGCGCGCGGCGAGCGGCATCTCATGCATCATGTTCGTTGCTCCGATTGCGCCCGTTCGCCCTGAATACGCGCATGACGAGACCCAGCGCCCACCACGCGCTCAGGCTCGCCGCCGCCGATCCCATCAACACCAGCTCGTGGGGGCCGAGGCTCTCCTCGATGCCCAGTTCCACCGCGATCTTCAGCCCGGCCGTTCCGCCGAACGCCAACCCGCTCGCAACGCCGATGCCGAAGCGGATCGCCGCTTCGCGCCGCCCAGCCGGCAGCACATAGGCGAGCGAGATGGCCGATCCGGCCACGGCGCCGCCGAACTTCGCCAGCCAAAGCCAGCTTGCATCCGTCATTTCGTTTCCGCTCCGAATGCCGGTAGCCTCAACCGCGCGGTCCATAGCCGACCGCCTCGCGTTTCTCGTCGTCGGTCAGGAAGTCGGCCGCGCCCAGCCGCGCCCAAAGCGCCTCGCGCTCTGCCGAGAGGCCGTCGATCCGGTCGGCGTCGAAGCCGAGCCGCAATCCGTTCCCGAAGCGCTGCCCGAGCCAGGCCGACAGCTCCACCGCCGTCCGCGCCACCAGCGGCAGCACGGTCATGCGGTAGAAGGCGCGGTTGGCTTCCTGGTAGTTCGAATAAGTGTTGTCGCCGGGGATGCCGAGCAGCATCGGCGGCACACCGAAGGCCAGCGCGATGTCGCGGCTGGCGCCGTTGCGCGCCTCCATGAAGTCCATGTCCTTGGGCGAAAGCCCCATCGCCTTCCAGTCGAGGCCGCCTTCAAGCAGCATCGGACGCCCGGCCCGCGAAGCGCCCGAATAGCCGTCCTCCAGCTCCACCTTCAGCCGCTCATACTGCTCCTCGCTGAGGTTTCCGCCCTCCTTCGGCGCATAGACCAGCGCGCCGGAAGGGCGCGCCGAATTGTCCAGCAGCGCCTTGTTCCAGCGCCCCGCCGCGTTGTGGATGTCCAGCGCCATCAGCGCCGCCTGCAAGGGCGGAAAGCCGTAGTGGTCGTCGAGCGGGTGAAACAGCGACAGATGCAGCGCGCCGTCCTCAAGCGGAATCCGCCGCTTCGTCGAGCCCTGCCGGTATTCGAGCGCCACCGGCCAGCCGGACGCGTCGGCCGCCACCGCGACCCGATCGGGCCGCAGCAGGTGCAGTTCGCGCGCGTCCGCCGCCTCGATCAGCTCGACATAGGCGTTGCCCGACATCAGCAGGTGGCCGTAGAGCGTCTCGAAGAAGCCTGCGCCGGCGTTGCGCCGGTTGGGGCGTGCCAGCAGCTCCAGCAGCGGATGCTCGCTCAGTTCCTCCGCGCCGTCATAGAGCAGCCACGGCACGGCGGCGGCTGATTCCGCCACCATGCGCACCGCCCGGTGCACGACCGGATTGTGCATGAACCCCTCGCGCGCCAGCGCCGCATAGTCGCGCCGCGTCCAACGGGCGTCGCCCTGCGCGTGCAGCGCCACGAAGCCGTAGCCGTCCTTGCGTTCAAGGCGCGCGCCATCGCGCCGGCCCCGTCTCCACGGCCAGTTCCAACCCATCATCATATCCCGTTCAGCTCAGATTGCGGATGCGCGGCCGGTTCGCCCGGCCAAGCAGCAGTTCGGTGATCGCCCATACCAGTGCGTCGACGCGGTCGGGCGAGCGGCCGCCCGAGAGCCCGTCGGGGCCGAAATCGCACATCTCGTCCTCGAGTTCGGGAAAGTGCCGCGCGTGAACCACCCGTCCCTGCGCGTAGAGTGCTGCGACCGGCTCGGCGCGCAGCCATTTGCCGCGGCTTGCCCTCACTTCCTTCACCGGCACGGCGGGGTCGACCGTGCGCAGCACGGCCGTCACCATCTCGCCGCCCTGGTTGACCTCCGCGACCACGCAATCCGCCTCATGAGCATGGAACCGCGCCACCGCGCGCGCCGCCCAGTCCTGAGGCCTTGCCGCTCCGATCGTCGCGTCCTCGATCACGATCGCGCGGTCGTTTTCATCCAGCCCCGCCACCACGATGCCGCACGCATCCGAAGTCCGCCGTGAGGTTGCCGGCGGGTCTACCGCCACGACGATGCGCCGCAGCGTGCCGACCGGAGCAGCTGGCGTCTCCAGCGCCGCGCGCGTCCACAGCGCATCGGCGCGATCCTCGATCATCTCGCCGTCGAGCTCCTGGCGACCGAGCCGGGAGCCCGCATAGCGGGCGCGCACCGTCTCCAGAAAACCCGCCGCGAGGTTTCCCGCATTCTCCCGCGTCGCCATTCGCGTCACGGTGAACGCCGGATCGGCCAGCAGCCGCTTGATGAGCGGCACCGGCTTGGGCGTTGTCGTCACGAGCTGGCGCGGCTGCCGCCCCAGCCGCAGCCCGAACTGCAGCATGTCGAAACACGCCGTCGCATTCTTCCACTTCGCCGCCTCGTCGCACCAGGCGGCCTCGAATTGAGGCCCGCGCAGGCTTTCGGGGTCCTCCGAGGAGAACGCCTGCGCCACCGCGCCGCTGTCCCACAAGAGCCTGCGCCGCGTCGGCTCGTAGCGCGGCCGGTCGCGGCGCGCGATCGTCGCGATGCCCGAAGGTCCGTCCACCATCACCTCGCGCACGTCGCCCAGCGTCTCGCCCACCAGCGCGATGCGCATGTGCCTGTGCCCATGCGAAAACGGGCCGAGACCGCGCGACAGCGCGTTCACCCATTCCGCGCCGAGCCGCGTCTTGCCGGAGCCGCGCCCGCCCACGACAAGCCAGTTGACGATCGGCGGCAGGCCCAGCAGTTCGAACCCGAGCGGATATTGCGCCAGCCGCGCATGTCCGACCCAGGCGTCACGCAGCAGGCTCAGCCGGTCGGGCGTCAGCACGCGCCGCGACCAGTTGGCCTGCAAGGCCCTCAGCCAGTTCGATGATGCGATCGTTGATGCGCCCGAGTATGGCGGCCAGCTCTTCATCGCCCAATTCTTCTTTTTCTTGTTGCGAGCGTTCCGTGGCCAGCACGTCCCAGCGCTCCATCATGCGCATGAGGGCGACAAGCGCCTCGATCTCGTTCTTCTGGATTTGCTCCCCCGCCTCGGCACGCGAGACCAGCGCGCCGACCTGGCGGGCGACATGCGCCGCGCATCTCGCCATCATCGCCACCGGGTCCTCCCCCGGTCGCGGCTCCACGAAACTGTCGTCAGCCGCCCCAACGGCACCCTGCGGCACGGCAGCCGCACCCGCGTTCCGCGAACGCCACACCCAGCCTTCGCCATTCGCACGCCGCCGCACGGTCGCCTCGCTGCACCCCAGCGCCGCAGCAAGGTTCCCCGGCGTCGCGCCACCTTCCGCAACCGCGCGCACGGCACCCCACCGCGCCGCCACGATAACGCACCGCCGCCTTGTCTGCCTGGCCATGAAAGAGAATGATCCGTTCGAGAGAGATTATGCCGGAGACGCCGCCGTCAGGCGCAATTCTTCGACGATAGCGAAAACCTACCAAAGCACCGTCACGGTGTCAAGGAATTTTTTCCTAGACAGGGATTTGTCGTATCGAACATGAATACGATGGAAGTAGCGGAGGGTTTGGTGATGCGCCCTATCTCGTCGTGCCCTCAGATGGACTGTCAGCGAGTTCCTGAGCCTCTTCTATAAGTTGGCGTAGGTAGGGAATAGCCGCCTTAGCCAACCCATCGACAAAGCTGCAATATTTGATTGCTTCGCCCAGATGGATTTCCGGTGGGTCGCAATAGTCGCCATAACGGGAGTCCGTGGCCCTTACTGGCTTGAGGGTTGGTCCAGCAAGAACCCCATCAATAAGCGGGCCCTCAGGTTCTCCGGATTGGCGATTCACTTTCTGCATTTTGACGTATTCTCGTTCATTGAACCGCATTGCTCGGCCATCTCCTCGGAAGTTTGGTCCGGTAGTTGCGGATACCCTCTGAATACCGTGCTCATCCGAGTTTCGAGCGAAATGAAGGTATCGTAGAAGATCATCATCTCTTCGCTCCTTCTTCTTCTTGCCAAACCAGGGTGCGCTTCGGTTATGGCCCTTCGACCCCTGTTCTAATTTGGAGTAGATAGTTGATGCGGCTAACAAAAAATCAGACCAAGCTTCTTCCGCATCCTCCAATGTCGTAGCGGCTTCAAAAGAGGCGAGAGCTTTCTCTGCCTTCACCAAGCGCGCCCTAGCCTGAGCGATAGCTGACGGTTCCATGTCCACAGATTCCAGTAAAGACAAGCCAAATAGAAGATGTTCGGAATATTGCGCCGCCCATTCCACGCCGTCCCGATGCGAAGATCGGGACGGATGAGAACTCCCCAAAAAAGAAAGGTACTACAAGCCCTATCTATTTGAGGCAGGCTGCGTATCGCCCAACGAAGTGATCACGGGCACTCTGGCAAGCTCAAGAGATTGTTCGGTTCATCACCATCGGCGTCGGTTTTGAGATACTTGTTTCCGTACCGACTGACTGCAATTTCGACCCACACACGGTCCTCTGGCGGGCGTTCGACGAAGAACGTCCATTCTCCGCGTTCGATCTTGCCGATGGCGTCAGCAAGCGTGAGTTTCCATTGCGAATTCACATATCCGCCGACGTGAGTGATCCGTTCGTATGGATCATAGCGATCATCTTTGTTGATGCACTTGATCTGAGCGCTGTTGGCCATGTCAAAAGTTCCTGTGATGCTGCCGTGGGGCGCTTGACGGAATCAGTCGCCTGAATAGGGTTGTGATCATAGTTCAAGGCCAAGCCCCTGCGGCTGGTTGCGTTGGTGGCGGTGGCACCTCTGGGGAGAGAATCAGCCACCGCCACTCACATTTGGCGGCGAGCTGGCTTGAACACGCAATATCAGCTTCGCTTAACCTTCATTATTCACAGCAATCCACAGGCTGCGAATTGGTCTTCAGTCGTCTCATCTTGTTTTTACGGAGAATCGCGGGTGCCTTTTGCTTATTTGCTATTTCTGCAGCACAGCAAGCACCGCACAGAAAACTTTCAGGGCCCTAAACCTTCTCAACCTCCGGCCCCGCACCACCGCTCCATGTAAGCACGAACGACTCCCCGCGCGTCACGCTCTTGATGCAGGATGGTTTCAGGGCCGCGAGGCATACGCCGCCGGCGTGGCGCACCGAGGGGTAGCGGATGCCGACGAGATCCCTGGCGCGGATGTCCGCCGCGAAGGCCTGCCCCGCCGGGTAGCCAACCAGCGGGTCGGGGTTCAGGCTTGCGGCGTCGCGGTGCTCGAGCAGGCATGCCATCGGCCCGGCGATATGGGCCATCAGTTGCACATATTGGGTGACGTTCTCGGTCTCGCCGGTGTTCTTCAGTTCGCGGCCGAGGTGAAAGGCGATCTCCGCCAGGCAGGTTTCGACGGCGAGCGCGGCATACCATGCGCCCCGCCCTTCCCGGTTGAACCGGTTGCCGCCGATGCGCGTGTAGGAAAACGCGGCGTTGACGAAGGACCAGCCATAGCCGAACGTCTCCGTCAGCAGTTCTCTCTTGTCGACCTCGTCGAGCTGGCCGTCCTGCCCCAGCAGCCGGTTGCTGGTTCTTGCCTCCAGCCTGTCCAGTATCGCCTTCTCGCCCTCGTCGTCGCACAGCGGCGCGATGGCCGGCTCGTCGACATAGGCGCTGGACAGGAGACGGTGCGCGTTCTGCTCGTCGATGAACTGGACGTCGAAAGCGCTCACGCGCCACCCCTGAGGGCGTCGATGTGGCGGCGCATCCGCACCATTTCGGGAATGCCGTCCCGCACCATCAGCTCCACCGGCGCCCTGCCCTCAAAACCCTGATTGGCGCGTTTCGGCCATTCGTAAGTCAGCGGTCCGTTGAAGAGCAGCCGCAACCCCTTGAACAGGCCCACCAGCAGGCTCGCCCGCATCTCCTGGTCCTGGTTGAGCGTGCCGGAGAAGGTGCCGCCCTTCATGCGCGACCACGTCCGCACATTCACGCCGGCCAGCGCGGCCGCCTCCTCGTTGGTGAGGTTCCAGAGCGCGGCGATGCGCGTCAAAGCCTTGACGATGGCTGCCCGCTCGTCGGCTGCCGATACGTCGAGCAGTTCGTCGGATGTAACAGGCTGGGCCATGCCGCAATCTCCTTGCCAAATGGCAATATAGTATTCGCCATATGGCAAGTCAATAAAGCAGCCGCATCACCACGGCAGTGAACTCAGTTAGCGGATGTTTTGTCGATCCCCACTCCGACCGCTTCGCGGCCACCTCTCCCCGTTCGACGGCGGAGAGGAAAACACCAGCCGAACCGCTTGACGCCCTTCCTCTCCCCAAATTGGGGGGAGAGGTGGCTTGCGAAGCAAGACGGAGTAGGGGCTTTTCGCGGACGTTTATCCAGAGTTCGTTGCGCTGTCGCCTCACCCGACCCGAGGCGCATCCGGCCCAAAGGCGCACAGGAAGATGCGCACCGCCTCCTCGGCGTGGCTGCGCAGTTCAGCCGGTTTCGGGATTCCAGCATCGCCCAGCATCATTGCCGCGTTTGTCGACGCTCCCATCAGTATCCAGTTGAACTGCACGGCCGCCGCGTTCGGGTCCGGCGTCGCGAGTTGTCCGATCCGCGTATAATGCGCAAAGACCCGTTCGAGCCGGCGGATCGCGTGCCCGGGCCCGTTGTCATGCAGCGATCGGCCGAGTTCAGGAAACCGCTCGACCTCGCCGATCACCATGCGCCGCAATCGCATCAGGCGCGGGGTCAGCACGACGGTGAGCTGATCCACCGCCAGCTGCATCAGGAATTCGCGAACCGGCCGATCGTCGAACCCATCCGCTTCATCTTCACGGATTTCGCGAGCAGCCCCCCCGGTCATCGCCTCGACAACCTGGATGAACAGCGCCTCCTTGGAATGGAAATGCGCATAGACCGTCTGCTTGGAAACGCCGGCGTGCTCGGCCACCGTATCCATGTTGGCGCCCAGGAAACCGTTGTGCAGAAACACCTCTTCCGCCGCCGCGACGATCTTCTCGCGGCTTCTTCGCGTGCGGGTGGCGGCTCCGTTCGACATGGCACCTGCTCTTGGCATGAACCGGCAAAGCATACCACGGCCGCTTGACAAATCAAACTGGACCGTCCAGTCTATTTAGCAACACCATGGAGACTACCAATGGCCAGCCATACCGAACTGAGCTGCACCTGCGGAAAGGTGGCGATGCGCGTAGAAGGCGCGCCGATCCTCACCGCCGAATGCCTGTGTTCCGACTGCCAGAAGGCCGGCGCGTTTTTCGCCACCCTGCCCGGCGCGGACCCCATCGTCGACGAGAAGGGCGCGACGTTTCACGTCGTCTATCGCAAGGATCGCGTCCGCTGCGTGAGGGGCGCCGA
Source organism: Aquamicrobium sp. (assembly GCA_019739225.1). GTDB lineage: Bacteria > Pseudomonadota > Alphaproteobacteria > Rhizobiales > Rhizobiaceae > Aerobium. Next base: position 1,450,191 of record JAHHDT010000005.1, on the reverse strand, counting down.
GTTCCTTCGCGAACACCGCCTCACGGCCGACACGAAGACCCGGCGCGTCGTCGCCACCTGTTGCAACACGCCGATCTTTCTCGATTTCACCAGCGGGCACTGGCTGGATCTTTTCGGCACGCTCTGGCCCGAAGACACCCTGCCCCCGCTCGACCTGCGCACCATGACCCGCGACACACCGCCGGGCATCCAGCTCCCGAACGACGTGCCCAACCCGAAGATCCATAATTTCAGCTTCTTCGCGAAGCTGCTCATGGCGTGGGCCGCCATGGGCTTTCGCGTCCCGAAGATCGACTATGTGAAAGGCACCCTCGATGCCCGCTGAACAGGACAAAATCGAGATCGAGAACGTCGTCTCGCCCGGCCGGACCGTGCGGGTCGACCGCGCCAAATACGAAGCGATGCGCGACGCGCTGCTCGCCGTCCTGCCGCGTTCCTCGCCGGGGCTCACGGTGGCCGAGGCCAAGGCAAAGCTGCTGCCGCTGTTGCCCCACGACCTCTTTCCGGGCGGAGACAAGGCCGGCTGGTGGCTCAAGGCCGCCCAGCTCGACATGGAGGCCAAGGGTACGATCCTGCGCGACAGCCCCAAGCCGGTACGGCTGCGCCTGCCGGATTAGACGGGAAGGCCCGCGCCTGATCCGGTTGGCAGGTTTCGGGTGGAGAGCACGTCTCCCCACGCGCTAGCTGCACCTCGACAACAACGTCGAGGCCTTTCCATGCGCGCCATTCGCAACCTGACCTTCGCCGCCTACGGCATGCATCTCGCAGACCAGATCGCGCTCGTCGCCGTCCCGCTGGTCGCCGCGCTCGTTTTCGGCGCGCCGGCCCAGGTGATAGGCCTACTCGTTGCATGCCAGTCGCTGGCCCATTTGCTCGGCTCCCTGCCCTTCGGTCTCATCATAGACCGTGCCCAGGCGCGCACGGTCGCCATCGTCTCGACACTCATCTCGCTTGCCGGTTTCGGCGGTGCTGCCCTGAGCATTCTCGGGGGCAGCCTCGTCGGGTTCGGCGCCTTCGTCGTTGTCGGCGGGTTCGGCATCGTCGTTTTCGTGCTGGTCAGCCTGTCGATCCTGCCCCGCCTTGCCCAGCCCTCCGATCTCGCAAGGGCCAATGCCCGCCTCGACCTCGCACGCGCGCTCTGTTCCTTCGCCGTCCCGCTCGCAATCGGCCTCCTCATAACGACCCGGACTGCAAACTGGGTCTTCGCCGTTGCTGCCGCGGGCGGTCTGCTGGCGCTGGTCTCCGCAATCGGCCTGCCGCGCTTTCCGGTCTCCCCGCCACAGCCAGCCGGCATTTTCAGCCTCATCCGCGAAGGCGGCCGCTTCGTCCTGCGGCATCAGCTCCTGCTGCCTATCGCGCTCTGCGCGGTCCTGTGGAACCTCGCCTTCGCGGCGCTGCTGGCGATCATGGTGCCGCTGGCAGTCGACATCTATCTGGCCGAACCGGGCGTGTTCGGCATCGCGCTCTCGGCTTTCGGGCTGGCGGCCACACTCGGCGCCTTCACCGTCGGTCGTCTCTCCCCAGTGCTGCCCACCAGCTTCTTCCTGCTTTTCGGGCCGGGCAGCTCGGTGGTTGCCATCCTCCTGTTGTGTGCGGTCGCTCCCGGCGGTTCGGTCCTCCCGGTCTATGCCGCCTTCTTCATTCTAGGTTTCGGTCCATCAATGTGGCTCACCACGCAGAACTCCGTCCGGCAATTGGTCACGCCCCTGGCCATGCTCGGCCGCGTCAATGCCGTCATCCAGACCGCCATTTACGGGATCAGGCCCGTCGGCGCGCTTCTTGGCGGCTTCATAGCGGGAACGGCATCGCCAGATGCCGCGCTGGTCTTCGTCGCGGCAGCTTATGCGGGCTCCTTCGCGGTCCCCCTCTTCAGCCGCTTGCGCACGGTGAGGCGCTTCACGGATCTTACGATCATGGAAGCCGGCTGACGGGTTGAATACGCCGAGCACCCGCCGTCGATAACCAGTGCGACCTTCTTCACACACTGCCGCTGCGAAATTTACGATCACTACGGATTTATCGGACTAGTCCTTGTTCCTGGTATCGAAATAGGCAAGAAAAGTCGTAAGTTGACCCTGCGTAGACTGCCCGCTGATCGAGCGACACTCGGGCACGGTTGGGTCGATCGCGTGGCGTGGGTGTAATGGAAAATCCGTTCGAGGCGAGAAAATCAAAGGCCCCGCGGGCAACGCGTCTGCTCGCCATCGATGCTTGGATCGATTCCAGCCTTTACGAAGCAGGCTTCAAGGCCCGCGAGGCCTGGGAAAACATCACAATCTTCTTCCGTCGCTTCCGGGTGACCGGCTGGCGGCGCGCGCTCGTCGAGCTTGGCAGCGAAGGGTTCACGCTCGGCACGCTGGGCACGATCGTCATGCTGGCGCTCGCGCTGCCCGCCTTCGAGGAAACCGCCAAGGACTGGCGCAGCCAGGGCGACTATGCCGTCACCTTCCTCGACCGCTACGGCAACGAGATCGGACAACGCGGCATCATCCAGCGCGATTCCGTGCCGGTCGACGAGATACCCGACCATGTCATCAAGGCGGTTCTGGCGACGGAAGACCGGCGGTTCTTCGAGCATTTCGGCATCGACTTCATCGGCCTCGCCCGCGCCATGGGCGAAAACGTGCGCGCCAACTCGGTCGTCCAGGGCGGCTCCACCATCACGCAGCAGCTCGCCAAGAACCTGTTCCTGACGAACGAGCGCTCGGTGGAGCGAAAGATCAAGGAAGCCTATCTGGCGCTGTGGCTGGAGTGGAACCTCTCGAAAAAGGACATCCTTCAGCTCTATCTCGACCGCGCCTATATGGGCGGCGGTACGTTCGGTATCACGGCCGCCGCGGATTTCTACTTCGACAAGGGCATTAAGGAGGTCAACCTCGCCGAGGCGGCGATGTTGGCCGGCCTGTTCAAGGCTCCCGGCAACTACGCGCCGCATATCAACCTGCCTGCCGCGCGCGGCCGCGCAAACGTTGTGCTCTCCAACCTTGTCGAAAGCGGCTTCATGACCGAGGGACAGGTGCTTTCCGCCCGTCTGCATCCGGCCACCGCGATAGACCGCGGCAGTCAGGACAGCCCCGACTATTTCCTCGACTGGGCGTTCGATGAGGTCAAGAGGATCGCACCGAAGAACGGCCCCCATGCGCTTGTCGCCCGCACCACCATCGACCTCAACCTGCAGAAGGCAGCCGAGGAATCGGTGGAGTTCAACCTGCGTCAGCACGGCCAAGCCTACCGCGTGACAGAGGGCGCAATGGTCGTGCTGGAGAACAACGGTGCGGTGCGCGCCATCGTCGGTGGGCGCGACTACGCCCGCAGCCAGTTCAACCGTGCCACGCGCGCACAGCGCCAGACGGGCTCGTCCTTCAAGGTCTATGTCTACACGGCCGCGATGGAGGCCGGTTTCACGCCCGATTCAGTCATTTCCGACGCGCCGATCTCGTGGGGCGGGTGGTCGCCCCGCAACTACGGCCGCAGTTATGCAGGCCGCGTCCCGCTTTCCAACGCGCTGATCCGCTCGCTCAACACTGTGCCGGTGCGGCTTGCAAAGGACCATCTGGGCATTCCGGCGGTCATCGAGACGACCAAGGCGATGGGCGTCGAGTCCGAACTCAACGGCCACAAGACCATGGTGCTCGGCACGTCGGGCATGACCGTCATGGACCAGGCGACCGGCTATCTCACGCTTGCGACCGGCGGTTTCGTCGGCGAGCGTCATGGCATCACGCAGCTCCTGACCCATTCCGGCGACATCGTCTACGATCATGGCCGCGACGCACCCGAACCGCGACGCGTAGTGTCCGAGCAGGCTGCGGCATCGATGAATTCCATCCTCGTGCAGATCCCGGAGATTGGCACCGGTCGGCGCGCCGCCCTCCCCGGCATCCGCTCGGCCGGCAAGACCGGCACGACCCAGGCCTACCGCGATGCGTGGTATGTGGGCTTTACCGGCAATTACACGGCTGCCGTATGGCTCGGCAACGACGACTATACGTCGACCCGCAACATGACGGGCGGCTCCGTTCCCGCGATGGTCTGGCAGAGGCTCATGGAGTACGCGCACCAGAACATCGAACTCAAGCCGATCCCCGGCATCGAAAACCCGTTCATCGACAAGCCGGCCGACGCCGCAGTGGCAAGTGCGGACGGCGAGAATGGCGAGGCGTCGCAGGATGAGCGCCCATCCGTCCTGTCGGGCCGCACCACGCGTCTGCTGAACGATATGTCGGGCGAATTCCGCAATGCTCCGCGTCTCGAGGTTCCGCCCGGCCCGGAAACGCTTTCCTCGCTGTAGTCGCGCTGCCTGCCTTGACTTTCACGGCCAGGGCGGCAACCGCTGGAGTGCCCGGCGACAGCAGCAACGTCCCCGCCAGAACCAACACCGAACAATCCATGCTCAAGACGATCTTTTTGACCGCACTGACCCTCGCGATCGCCGTCGGCGGCGGCGCGGGAAGCGTCTGGCTTGTGGTCGAGCGTGATTTCGAGTTCGGAACCGTCACCATCGGCAACTGGACCGCTTATCCCAAGCGCGGCACGCCGGCCGCAGACCCTTACTCGAAAGCCAGGTTCTCGCGCGAGGCCGATCTTGCCTTGGGCTATGCCGAAGGCCTCGTCTTTACCGCCACGCGCGATGCTTCCGGCGCGCTGCTGCGTCTGGAATGTGACTACCGCGTCGAGGGCAGCCTGCCGCCGGCGCGTTTCTGGACGCTTTCCGCACGCAATTCCGACGGCGGCTTCATCGTCCCGGACGGCGACAGGGTCCCCGCTCTCCATTCCTATGCGCTGGTGCGGCAGCCGGACAACACGGTGGCAACCACTGTCTCCCGCAGCCCCGTGCCCGGCAACTGGCTTGCCGTGGACGGCAGCGGCGAATTTGCCCTGGTGCTGACCCTTTACGACACGGCAGTCGCATCCAGCGCGCGGATCGCCGAGGTGGAGTTACCGCAGGTGCTGCTTGAGGGTTGCGATGGCTGAGCCGCGCACACAGCGCCCGTTCTGGTCGGGGTTGCTGCACGCACTTGCGCTGGGTCTCGTCGGCGCGGGCATCGTGCATATCGCCATATTGCTGATGCTGCCGTCCTATTCGGAGCGCGACGCCTGGTCGCTTCTGTCCCGACAGGCCAACTACTACGCCGTGACGCGCCTCGACCCGCCTGATACAGCGCCGCTGATCGCAACACTCGACCCGCTCTTCGACGCGGCCGCCTGCCGCTTCGATTTGCGCGACGGCACCCTGCACATGACCGGCCGGGGCGACGTCCCATACTGGTCGATCTCGGTCTACGACAGGGCCGGACAGAACATCTTCAGCCTGAACGATCGTTCGTCGACGGATGGCGCGCTCGATTTCGTCATCGCAACACCCGCCCAGATGATCGACCTGCGCAACGCGCTGCCGGCGGATTACGACCGTGCGGTGTTCGTCGAAGCCGATGTCGACGAGGGCATCGTGGTCGTGCGCGCCTTCGCGCCCGACGAAAGCTGGGAACCGACGGTTACGCGCTATCTCGCCAGCCTTGACTGCATTTCCGGCTGAGAGCGCGAAATTCTGCTAGCGCGCCTTGCGCCTGCCCTTGCGAGACCCGCCGCCGACGGTCGCCGGCCGGTCGTGATCGTGTCGCTCCGTGCTGGCGCGCGTCTTCTCGTAGCGCACACCCGGAAAGATGATGATCGTGCCCTGCCGTTCCGAAGCGGATTTCGTCGCCCTTGGGCGAACCACGAAGGGAAGTATGGTAGCCATGACTATGCTCTTTTTTCGGTTAGACCGGAGCAGAACGCTACGCCTCCGTCCCAACTAAGCGCATCAGAGGGTTAACACGACGCTAACGAATACGCTCTAATTTGAGCCAATGCGGAAGCTCGCGGCCGGCCAGACAGGCGCGGCATCCGCTTGTGTAGATTTGCGTATCGGACGTTCTCACGTGTATCGCTTGGCATCTTACCCGCACAATTCGCATCGCGCTGCCGGCAGGCCCGAGCGGCTCCTGCGTGCTTCGGTAACGGCATTCTGCGCGACACAGCGCCCGACACGACGCGAGATCGCGCAGCTTGACGATCTGGCAACGCCTCTCCTCGGGCGCGTCTCTGACGAGGCGCTGCGCTTCGTCGCCGCCGCCCTGTCCGAAACACCGCACGCGCCCGCAGCGCTGGTCCGCCGTCTTGCCGATCTGCCTGCCGACATCTCCGCGCCACTGCTTGTCCGCTCCCCGGTGCTGACGAATATCGATCTCGTCGCCCTCATCGGGCGTCATGGCTTGTCCCACGCTCGCGCCATCGCCGCGCGCACCGACCTCGATGCACGCATCAGGCGCCTCGCGCAGGTGGTCGGCGCAATGGAGGATGCGCCTGCTTCCACCGGCAAGGAAAGCGGAGCCGCCGAGGAGGCACGTGAGCGTCTGCGTGACATGATGCGACCCGCAGGCACTCCGCCGCTGGAGAGCGCGCTGCCCCCAGGAACGACGGTGAAGCTGCGTTGGGACGGCGAGCCCACGCCATACCGCAAGTTGAGATCCACTGCGCTCGCCGGCGCGCCGGCGCTCTTTCACACGGCGCTTGCCGATGCGCTTGGCATCGGCGTGAGGCGCGCGCGCGCCATTACGGACAGCAGCGACGTTTCGGCCTTCATCGTGGCGCTGCGTGCGCTGGCACTTTCCGACGAGGAAGCATTTCTGCTGATGCAGTGCATCCGCCACGATCGCGGCCACGACATCCGCGCCGTCAGCGCATTCCTGGACGCCTACGCTGCCGTGAATGCGGAAACCGCCGCCCGGTTTGTCGAAGCGTGGCGTGAACCGTCAGACGATACGGTCCATGCGGAGCCGGCCAACCGCCCGTCGCCGCAAAAACTCAGGGCGTCGTGACCGGCACGAGTTCGGCGAACAGAGCGTCGTCGACTTCCAGTTCTACGACCCAGATATCCGGATCGAACCGCACTTCGCGTTCTATCTTTTCGCGGATCGGCTGCTCGTCGTCGGCACTCAGAATTTCAACGAAAAGGCGCTGGTCGGGCTTTGCATCCTCGTAGCTGGTTTGCGGCGCCGGCCCGTAAAGCCGCGTCTGTCCCATCCTGTCACGCTGCGTGAGCATGACGGCCCCCGCTTCGCTGGCGCCGCGCCGTGCGACGGCGGCAAACCCGCCGGCTGAGAAAGCCCGCCTGAGAATGGACGACACCCAGAAATCGGTGGTTACGCGCATCGGCGGAGCTCAGTCCGCAAGGCCGATCTCGCGCATCTTGGTGTAAAGCGCCTGGTCGGGCTCGCCTGTTTCGGGAAGACCGAACAGCGACTGGAACTCGAGTATCGCCGATCTGGTCCTCGACCCCACGACGCCGTCGACCTCGATGCCCTCATTGCCGAACGCCTTCAGGCCGGCCTGGATGCGTTTGACGGTTGCGTCGCCTACTCCCGCCGATGAAGTCTCGATCAGGTCCGTTCCAGGCGATCCTTCAGGCAAAGGCGGCGCCCCGCTTACCGAGCGCGGCGCCGCGCCGAGCTGCGTCAGAAGCTGATCGTCGATTTCCGCGGAGACGCTCAGACCGACCATCTTGCGATAGCCCTCGATCGCGTTACGGGTCTGCGGGCCCGTCAGCCCGTCGATTTCGCCGTAGTAAAGCTTGAGCTCCGCAAGGATGCGCTGGACGTCCTCGACCACCGGATCGCCTCGTGGTGAGAGTGCCGGCATGGGCACCTCGGCAGGGTTCGGCACAGGCGCGGCGATCAGCGTCTCTATCGCCGGTTTCTCCTCCGGCTGCGGTTGAGGCGTTGGCAGGGCTGCGGATGACGGCTGCTCCTCGCGCTCAAGGCGTATCACCGTCTCGCCTTCGCCAGCCTCCCGCGCACCGCCTGCAACTTCGCTCTCAGGCGTTGCAACGAGCGGCCGTGTCGCGAAGAACGCGCTGCCATGGGCATGTGGCTGATACCACATCGCATTTGCCGCCACATAGGAGAACGCCACCGCGAAGGCGGTCAACCCGCCCACAGCCATTCTGTGGCGCATCAGGAAAGCAGCGACCCCGCTTCCCTCATCGAAAATTTCCTCAGCCGCCTTGCGGCCCTTAGGCGGTCTTGCGGAGCGCGATGCCATACTTCTCCCCCTTCTCGCCTCGTGTTGCCTGATCTGCGATTTCGTCCTCATCGTCGGGCTGTGCACCCGACGCAGCCGCCGGCAGGCCGATGGTCACTGTCGTGCCCAGGCCGGTTGCGCTTTCGATGGTCATCGTTCCCTTGTGCAGTTCCACCAGTCCCTTGACCAGGGAAAGGCCGAGGCCAGTGCCCTGGAACTGGCGCGTGTAATCGTTGTGCACCTGCACGAACGGGCGTCCGACCTGGGCCAGTTCATCCGAGGACAGTCCAATTCCCGTATCGTTGACGAAGATGCGTATCGTATCGCCCTGTGATGCGGCACTGACGCTGACGCTGCCGCCCTCTGGCGTGAACTTGATCGCGTTCGACAGGAGGTTGAGCAGGATCTGCTGAACCGCGCGCTGATCTCCCGCAATCGCGCCCAGGCCCTGCGGCAGCCGAACCGACAGCGCGATGTTCTTCGCCTTTGCCTGCGGCTCCAGCATCGCGCGGCACATCTCGACTGCCGGCCTGAGATCGAAGGGCTCCACATAGATCTGATAGGAGCCGGACTCGATTTTCGATACGTCTAGGATCGCGTTGACGACCGACAGCAGATGATTGCCTGCCTCGCCGATCAATTGCACGTGCTCGGCCTGCTTGGCGGCCAGCTCACCGGAAATTTCCGGGTGCAGAAGCATGTCCGAGAATCCGATGATCGCATTCAGCGGGGTGCGCAATTCGTGGCTGACCGCTGCTAGGAACCTGCTCTTGGCGACTTCTGTCGCGCCTGCCTGTTCCACCGCGCGAGCAAGCTCTTCGCGAAGTTCGGCTATTTCCCATCCGTCGCGCACGATGGCAACAACCGTATCGTCGCCTGGCCGCGCACGCAGTATCTCGAGATCGAAGGGCCGGTAGCCGCCGCTGGCCCCGTCGACCGTCATCGGCATGCGGATGCGCAAGACACACCGCCCGGGCCTGCCAGTGTCGTGGACGTCTGCCACAGTGCACAGAAACGCGACACGGTCCGCGACATGGACGCGCTCGAACAGGCCGGTGCCCAGCAGCAATTCGGGCTCGACGCCAAGCGTATTCATTGCATGGTTCGACGCTGTCTCCACTTCGCCGACACGGGTAATCCTTGCAACGAGCGCGTCGAAACAGCCCTCCGGCAAAACGCTGGCCGGATCGACAGCATCGTTCTGGTCCCGTGGCTCATGCTTCAGCAATCGAGCCACAAGCGTTGCGGCGTACAGCAACGGCGTCGCCCACAGCCAGGTCGACATGATGCCGCCATCGGGGGCAATTGCCTGACCGAACATAACAGCCGAACCGAAAGCCAGCGCGCCGCCGGCCATCGCAGCCTTCCGCGAGCGGCTGATCCAATAGACCTCGGCCGGCAAGGCGGCCAGGAGCACAGCCAGTGGGGTGCTGAAGCCACCACCCAACGCGACCAGCAGACCGCTCAAAGCAGCAGCGCCGCCGAGTATCGCAGTCTCTGCGTTACGGGAAGCGCCACGCGTGCTGATTGCAAGCGCGGCGAGCCAGCTTAGGCCGAAGGTAGCGCACAGCATCGCAAGGCTGGCCGCCGAACCATAAGCCGGCATCACGACCTGGACGATGGCGGCGGCCAGAACAAACGGTCCAGCCAGCAGCGCGGCCAGCAGGCCATGCTGCTTTTCGCGCTCCCTTCCGTGCACGGCAGGATGCACGAGGCGCTCGCATCCAGCGATCAGCCCTGCGACCCAGTTGCCCGGTCTGGTTGTCTCTGCACTCAACTCAACGCACTCGCACAACGTCCGCTTTTGCGGATCGATTTCATTGGTCCCGACACTCGCAGCAGCGGTTTAAGGAATGAATAAACGGGACGCCGCGATCACCCCCGAGAGGCCGCTTTCCAGAGGATTATTCGCTGTCGAAAGAGCTGAATTCCCACCATGGTAAACAGAGGGTAAGGGCAAAATCGCTTCGATTTGCCAGACTGCAGCGTACACACCGCCAGCGGCGCGGAAGATTTTTCTATTTTCTTTCAATGGATTACGCAGCGGCCGCAGCGCGCCATCGATGCATCGACCTTGTTTCAAGCTCGATACGAATGCCGAAAGCTAAAATTTGAACCGAATTTGATGCGAATCTGACTGAGTGGCGCAAGCGGTCTTTTCCGTCCGTCATGCATTGTGCAGTTGCATTCGCGGAATTGGGGAAGAATCCGCGCTGGTATCGAGGGTGAAGTCATGGGGTTCCTGATCAAGTCTGCTTTCTGGCTGTCGCTGGTCCTGTTACTGATTCCGTTCGGCGGCTCCGAAGACAATGAAGGCCAGCCCACGGTGGGCGCGATCGAGGCGTTCTTTGCCGCTCGCGCCGCCATCGGCGATATGGCCGGCCTGTGCGAGCGTCAGCCCGATGTGTGCGAGGTCGGGCGGTCGGCGATGCAGACGATCGGCGTGCGGGCACGTGAAGGCGCGCGTATCGCCTACGGCTTGCTGGACGAGCATTTCGGCGAAACGTCGAACGTCGCATCGGGTTCGCAGGTCGTGCCTCCGGTCGAGCCCATCCACACGGGGTCCGTCCCCATGCCTTCCGAGCCCGTGGCGCGCCCGCAGGAGTGACAGCAAAGCCGGCACGCACTATATGCGGGCCATGAGCGCCACAATCGAAACCATCCGCGACGACTTCGCCTTCCTCGACGATTGGGAAGACCGGTATCGCTACGTGATAGAACTCGGCGGCGACCTGCCGCCCTATCCTGAAGACGCGCGCGATGACGCGCACAAGGTGCGCGGCTGCGCCAGCCAGGTCTGGCTCCATACGACGCGCAACACCGGTGACGATCCGACCCTGACGTTCCTCGGCGATTCCGACGCCCACATCGTGCGCGGGCTCGTTGCGATTCTGCTGGCTCTCTATTCCAGGCGGCAGGCCTCGCAAATCCTGGCGACCGATGCGGAAGCAACACTGCGGGAGCTAGGGCTCGACGAGCACCTCACACCGCAGCGGGCGAATGGACTGCGCTCGATGGTGCAGCGCATCCGCCGTGAGGCTGAAGATGCCTTGTCCGCGCCTGCCGTCTCCTGACCGTTCGAGATCAGCGAATCGTCGGACGGTAATCGTGGGCACCCCAATGCAGCACCGGCTCTCCAGTTGTGGTGGCGCGTTTCGGCTCATAATGGCGTGCCAGCGCTGACAGTGCCGATTTCAGCACCACCTTTGCCGACCGGGCAGGCCAGCTTCGTTCGGCCTCCACCTGTTCGAGCCCCTTGAGAAAGCAGCAGACGTCGATCAGCACACCCGCAAGTTCCGGGCCTACCGCGCTGATCGCGTGATCGACGCGCTTGCGGGCCGCGAGAGCCGCGTCGGTCAGGTCCGCGATGCCGCCCGCCCCGCCGCCATCTGAGCGCCCTGCTCCAAAGCCGTTCCAGTTGACGCCCAGGCGAGGCGTGAGCTGCCCGCGCGTATAATCCGACCTCAGTCGCTCGCCTGCCCGAAACTCGCGTGCTTCCAGAAAACGCGAGCCATCGCGCGACTTGCGCCGCCATAGCAGCGCAAGCGGCGACTCGGCATGGTTGATCGCGACCGACTGGTTCGCGCCATCCACCACAACCGTGGCGGTGCCGATGTCGTCGCGGGTGCGTGGTTTTGCAGGCTGCACGCTGCCCAACTCCCGCAGCGATCTCGTGCCGACCTCCGTCAGCCTGATCTCTTCACCCGAAATCGATACGAACCCGGCATTCGCAAGTCGCCCCAAAGCATCCGCCTCGACGGCGATCGTCCCGCGCTCGCCTGCCTCGAGCAGCGTTGCGCTGCCCGTACCCGCCTTGCGCAACAAGGCCGCGCCCCGCGCGAGGAACCGCATCGCACGCAGGGTCCCCTTGGCTTCCATCATGCAAACCTCTCTATTGTCCGGCGCGCCCCAGCGCGGCCGTCATAACGCGTTCGGTCATGGCAACGATGCCGTCGAATTCCTGGTCATCCCGCATATCCTCGATCTGGTGGCAGGCGTGGAGCACGGTCGTCCGGTCGCGGCCAAAGCCCTGGCCGACCTCGCGCATGCTCAGTCCGAGCGCGACGTGGGTCACATACATGGCAATCTGCCTGACCCGACTGACGCTCAAGCTCGACCGGCCCGGATGACGCAGTTCGCGCCCGCTGACATTGAAAAGTGCCGCGGCAATATCGATCACGGCATCGCAGATCGCAGGCACACGTTCGGATGGCGAAAGCTTTTGCAGCCCCGCGGCGGCCGACAAGACGGCTTCACCGGTTTCGCTTCCTGCGTCGTCCATTTGTTTCAGCGCCAAAGACAACAAGACCTCACCCCACAAATAGGAATGATTTCTTATATCAACGCGCAGTCAGAGTGTGAACAAACAGAGAACTTATTTACGCCGGAAAATTCCTACAGGGCTGAAATTGCAAAGCAATTTTCTTGCGCTGGCCATTTCCGCGCATCATTTTGTCCACCGGCTCCAGCCACCGTCGGATGATCCAGGCGTCCAGACAACAAGGAGCTTTCCGGTGGACACACTTTGCAGGGACATTCGTGCCTTCCAACACAAGAAGCATGACGAGCAGCGTATTGCCAGCCAGACTGCGGCGCTGTTTCTGACCTGTGGCGTGGAGCTCGCCGATGCGCTATCGGCGCCACCGTCTGAAAAGAGCAGGATCGCGCTCAAGCTCGAGCGCCTCATCGAGCGCGAGCGGCTGCGAGGCATGCGCCGTCACTGGACCTACGATCTCAATAGGCACATCGCATTGAAGCAGACGTTGAACCGGCTCCGACAAGAAACAGTTGGGTCGAGCGAGCGATAGGCCGAAAGAACGAAAGCGGCGCCACTGACGCCGCTTTCGTTTACAAAGTGATGTGGACCCAAACGCCTATTTGCGCTTGCGGCCCAGGCCCATCTTCTTCGCAAGCTGTGAGCGTGCTGCCGCATAGTTCGGCGCGACCATCGGATAGCTCGCATCCAGACCCCATTTGTCGCGGTACTGATCGGGCGTCAGCCCGTAATGGGTCATCAGGTGCCGCTTCAGCGACTTGAACTTCTTCCCGTCCTCGAGACAGATAATGTAGTCATCGTGGACCGACTTCTTCGGATTCACCGCAGGCTTCTGCTTGTCGACCGGCGCTACTTCCGGCGCACCGCCGACACGGCCGAGCGCGGCATGAACGTCCGCGATCAGATTCGGCAGATCGCCGACCGGAACCGGATTATTGCTGACATAAGCTGCCACCACATCAGCAGTCAGCTCAATCAGCATCTCGTCATTTTTGGCGGGAGTTTCGGTAATGTCCATCATTTGGCCCCAGTATGGTAAGAAATTGCACCTTCCGAGGCATGTTCGCTCCCGGAATATAACACACGGGCGCATTTGTGCTGCGCCTTCCGATTCGTGTTACGCCGCATACATGGGGCCACCAGTACAGTAAGTCAATTCTTCATCTTCTGATTTCGCAAAAAATAAAATTAAGTATCAGTATAAGACATATCGATCTTCTTTGGGCATTTGCTCAATTAATAGTTGCCGTCCACGAGGGCTGCCGACCCATGTAACGCCGGCCCTCGCTTGCGGGTATGGAAACGGCCGATCTTGGCATCTCTTGCGCCCTTCCCCACATCTGCCTATTCGCAAGGCCTGTCCATCGGCCTGACGGCCAGCCGATTTCGGTTCCCGCCGAACCTACACGAGGAGTATCGAACACCATGTCATCGACCGTCCGATTTCCGGCCATCGCCGCCCCGAGTGCCGAGCCACGCCCGCACAAGGATGTTCGCCACGGGATCGAGCGGGTGGACGAGTATGCGTGGCTGCGCGCCGACAACTGGCAGGAGATGTTCAAGGACCCGTCGAAGCTCGATCCGGCGATCCGGTCGCACCTGGAGGCAGAAAATGCCTATCAGGCGGCGCTGATGTCCGACACGGCCACCCTTCGCGAAAAGCTCTTCGGCGAGATGAAGGGGCGTATCAAGGAAGACGATTCAAGCGTACCAATGAAGGATGGCCCCTTCGCCTACGGTACGTCCTACCGCACCGGCGGCCAGCATCCGCGTTTTTTCCGCGTTCCGCGCGAAGGTGGGGAGGAGACCATCCTCATCGACGGTGACGCGGAAGGCGAAGGTAAGCCCTACTTCCGCATCGGAGGCGTCGATCACGCTGGCGACCATAAGCGGCTTGTCTGGGGCTTCGACGACAAGGGTTCCGAGTTCTACACGCTCAAGGTTCGCGACCTTCAGACCGGCGCGGACCTCGCCGACCTGATCGCCGACACAGGCGGAGAAGGCCAATGGGATGCTACCGACAACGGCTTTTTCTACACAAGGCTTGATGACAACCATCGTCCATCACAGGTCTTCCACCACCGCATTGGCACCGATACCGCGAAGGACAGGCTGGTCTACGAGGAGACCGATCCAGGCTTCTTCATGAGCGTTGGGGGGACGCGGCTCAACGACTGGATCATGATCGCGATCAGCGATCACGAGACAAGCGAGTATCGCCTGCTTCCGGCCGCCGAACCGGACGCGGAACCGATTCTCGTGAAAGCCCGCGAACCCGGTATCCAGTACGATCTGGAGGAAGGTGGAGACGTCTTCTTCATCCTGACGAATTCCGGGGGTGCGAAGGATTTCCGCATCATGACCGCGCCGGTCTCCGATCCGCGCGAGGCGAACTGGACCGAACTTGTGCCGCATGAGCCCGGCCGCCTGATCCTGTCGGTCATGGGGTTCCGCGACTACCTCGTCCGCCTGGAGCGCAAGGAAGGACTGCCGCGCATCGTCGTACGTGACCGGGCAACAGGCGAGGAACACGTCGTGGCCTTCGAGGAAGAGGCCTATTCGCTCGGCCTCGCCGGCTCTTACGAATACGACACCGACGTCATCCGTTTCAGCTACTCGTCGATGACCACACCCGCCCAGGTCTATGACTACGACATGCGTACGCGAGAGCGCGTGCTTCTGAAAACCCAGGAAGTTCCATCCGGCCACAATGCGGACGACTACGTCACACGCCGCCTTCTTGCGCCGGCAGCGGACGGCCAACTCGTTCCCGTCTCGCTGCTCTACCGCAAGGACACGCCGCTCGACGGCTCCGCACCTTGCCTGCTCTATGGCTACGGCTCCTACGGCATCGCGATCCCGGCATCCTTCAATACGAACTGTCTTTCACTGGTCGATCGCGGTTTCGTCTATGCCATCGCGCATATCCGCGGCGGCAAGGACAAGGGCTATGGCTGGTACGAAGACGGCAAGCGGGACCGCAAGCAGAATACCTTCACCGATTTCATCGCAGCGGCGCGCCATCTGGTCGCCGAGAGGCTGACCAGCCACGACCGGATCGTCGCGCAGGGGGGATCGGCGGGCGGCATGCTGATGGGTGCGATCGCCAACATCGCGCCCGAGGCATTCGCCGGCATCATCGCCGAAGTTCCGTTCGTCGATGTGCTCAACACCATGCTGGACGCCACCTTGCCGCTGACGCCGCCGGAATGGCCGGAGTGGGGCAATCCGATCGAATCGGAGACCGACTACCGAACGATCGCGGCCTATTCGCCCTACGACAACGTATCTGCCCAAGCCTATCCACCGGTACTCGCGGTCGCCGGTCTCACCGATCCGCGCGTCACCTACTGGGAACCCGCCAAATGGGTTGCACGGCTGCGCGCCCGCAAGACAGACGACAATCCGGTGCTGTTCCGCATCAACATGGATGCTGGCCATGCCGGTGCCTCAGGCCGTTTCTCGCGCCTGGAGGAAGTCGCCTACGGCTACGCATTCGCGCTGAAGGTCGTCGGCAAGGCTTGAAGCCGCTCAGGAACCGTCCGCGTGCGCGGGTATCGCTTTCAGGTAGGCCGCGATCGCTTCGCGGTCTGACTGCGGCAGTTCGGCCATGTTGCGCACCACCGATGCCATCGAGCCGCCGACCGAATCGAAGTCCGGCGTAAAGCCGCTTTCGAGCAGGGCGACGATGTCTGCCTCGCTCCAGTCGCCGATTCCCCCTTCGCCCGAGGTGATATTGGGCACTGTGCCCTCGCCTTCGGCAGCGGGACCGCCGGCCAGCCACTGGCCTTTGTCCAGTCCGCCGAACGCGTTGCGCGGCGTGTGGCATTCGCCACAATGGCCGGGCCCTTCCACAAGATACTGGCCGCGCGCGACTGCTTCCGACGGATCGTCGAGCGCGACTGCCGGCGCATCGTCCAAAAACAGCATCTTCCAGAGGCCGATGCCACGCCTCACGCTGAAGGGAAACGCGATTTCGCTTGGCGGCGCCTTGCCCTCGACCGGCGGCAGCGTGACCATGAATGCGTGAAGGTCGCCTATGTCTTCAGGCTGCATCCGGGCATAGGACCCGTAGGGAAAGGCCGGATAGTAGTGCTGGCCTGCTGGCGAAACGCCGCGCAGCATCGCGTTGCCCAGATCGCCGGCCGACCAGTCGCCAATGCCGTCCTGCGGGTGCTGGGAAATGTTCGGCGCGACGAAAACGCCAAACGGGGTTTCGAGCCTGACGCCGCCGGCAAGCACCAGGCGGTCGTCGCCCGTGGCTCCGGGTGCCGCATGGCAGGATGCGCAGCCGCCTGCCCAGAATATCTGTTCGCCCCGCCCGGCATCGCCGCCTTCGAGTTCGGCCAGCGCTGCGTTATCCAGCGGCCGCGGCGCACTGGCGAACCAGAAGGCCGCGCCTCCGGCCAGCGCCAACACGGTCAGGCTCAGCAGAAATTTGCCGGAACGGGACATCGAGGCGGATGCGATGGCCCGAGCCTACATGCGATAGGCTTCGTGGCAGGAACCGCAATTGCTGGCGACGGGGCCGAAGACCGCCTGAAATGCGGCGAGATCCTGTGGGGCAGCCGCGACTGCCGCTGCCGTGTCGGCGGCGAACTTGTCGTTGGCTGCCTGGAACCCCGCCATGTCCTCCCAGACTTTCGGAGACGATTCGGTATCGCCGGTATTGCTTCCCTCGGGCCAAAGTGCCGCCACGTCGGTGGTGGTCTGCGCGTTCGCGTTCATCTTCTCAAGCGCATCGAGCACGGTTGCCGCGTCGAACGGCTGCTTTTCCTGGGCGATCGGCGCGAGAATGCGCATCAAGCTGCCACGCTCCTTCATCAGGTTCTGCCGGTCTTCCAACGCGTCGGCGGCGGCGGCGGCGCTCATGGCCGTAAGGGCTACTGCGGCATATGCGAACAATTTCATGAAGGGCTCCGATATCTGGCAATGGCTGGAACGGAATTTCGGACCGATCTTCGCGGATTCTTCGCATAGTCAAAGTCAAATCGCCCGGCACACTCGTCACGGTTGCGTGATCGCGCGCCGCGTCCGGGCAAAATAAAAGGCCCCGGTCGCCCGGGGCCTTTCCAAAGTCCGATCGATACGGAGCTTACTTGGTCGCTGCTTCGTACCGCTCCAGCACGTAATCCCAGTTGATCAGGCTGTCGACGAAGGCTTCGAGATATTTCGGCCGGGCATTGCGGTAGTCGATGTAGTAGGAGTGTTCCCACACGTCGACGCCAAGGATCGGCTCAGCACCGTGCACCAGCGGGTTTTCCCCGTTCGGCGTCTTGGTGATCTCCAGCTTGCCGTTCTTGACCGTCAGCCACGCCCAGCCGGAACCGAACTGGGTCGTGCCGGCATTGATGAAGTCGGAGCGGAACTTGTCGTAGCCGCCGAGGTCGCTGTCGACCGCCTTCTGAAGCGCACCCGGCAGGCTCTTGCCGCCGCCGCCCTTCTTCATCCACTTCCAGAAATGGATGTGGTTGTAATGCTGGCCCGCATTGTTGAAGAGGCCGGGATTCTTGCCATACGACTGCTTCACGATCTCTTCCAGCGAGAGATCTTCCATGCCCGCTTCGGCAGCCAGTTTGTTGCCGTTGTCGACATAGGCCTTGTGATGCTTGTCGTGGTGGAACTCCAGCGTTTCCTTCGACATGTAGGGCTGCAGCGCCTCGTAATCGTAAGGCAGTTCGGGCAGTTCGAAGGCCATGGCAAATTCTCCCTTGCTTAAATGAATGGGTTGATGGCTCAGCTTCTACATAGGGGCAATCCGCACAGGCGCAACACCGTTCCGCGCGGAATACGAAAATTGCTCCGCGATCAGGCCGATGGCCCGGAATGGGCCCATTCCCAATAGAGCTCCCGCGCCTTCTTCGCGACCGGCCCCGGCTGGAGATCGCGGTTCTCGATACGCACGACCGGCACCACCTTGGAATGGTTGCCGGTGGAGAAGATTTCATCGGCTTCCATGAAATCGCGAACGCTCAACGTGCGCTCGCTGACCTTGTAGCCGGCCTCGGCCAGCAGCGTCAGCGTACGCGACCGCGTGATGCCCGACAGGAACGTACCGTTCGGCACCGGCGTCTGCACATGGCCGTCCTTGACCATGAAGATGTTCGAAGACCCTGTCTCGGCCACGTTACCGAGCATGTCGAGCACCAGCGCGTTGTCGTAGCCGCGCATCTTGGCTTCGAGAATGGCGCGACCGTTGTTGGGATAGAGGCAGCCGGCCTTGGCGTTGGTGGGCATCGTCTCGATGGTGGGTCGACGAAACGGCGACACCGAGATCGAGAAGCCGGTGGGCTCCAGCATCGGCGCCTCATAGAGGCACAGGCAGAAACGAGTCGATTCGGGATCGGCGGGCACGCCCATGTATCCGCCGTGCTCGGCCCAATACATCGGCCGTATATAAACTGCGGTCTTGCCGTCGAATTTCTTCAGCCCCTCCCAGGTCAGCGAGACGATCTCCTCCGGCGTCTTTGTCGGCTTGAGGCCGAGTGCGATGGCGGAGACATTGACGCGCTGGCAATGGAGATCGAGGTCGGGCGCTACCCCTTCGAACCAGCGCGCACCATCGAAGACGCTGGAGCCGAGCCACATGATGTGGCTGCGGGGGCCAACGACGGCAACATTGCCCTCGTGCCAGTCACCGTCAACGAATGTCCATGTTGTTGTTTGCGCGGGGGTAGACAAGCTCATGCTGGCTTTCCTTCTTTTCGTGGCCGCCATCGAACGGCCTTTGTCCACGCGCGTCAACCGACAGCGCGGCGGCTTCTTTCGGTCCAGACCCCACGGCAGCCACCGCTTGACCGCATGCCGCCGTTGGGATCAATTCGCTCGCGAAAGGCACATCTCCCATGACCCATTCCGCTTACGTTTTCGATGCTTACGGCACGCTGTTCGACGTGCACGCGGCCGTGCGCCGGCATGCCGGCGAAATCGGCCCGGAGGGACAGGCGCTGTCGGAAATCTGGCGGGCCAAGCAGCTCGAATATTCATGGGTGCGGACACTCATGGGCAGCTATCGGGACTTCTGGCAGCTCACGGAGGAGGCGCTGGACTACGCCTTCCGCAAGGTGCCCGCCGTCGATCCCGCGCTGCGCGGGAAGCTGCTGGACGCCTACTGGCGGCTAGACTGCTTTCCCGAGGTCCCGGCGGTGCTCGCCGCGCTGAAGGCAGCGGGAGGGCGCATCGCGATCCTGTCCAACGGCTCGCCCGCCATGCTCGAATCAGCCGTTCGGTCCGCAGCGCTCGACACGATTGTCGATGACGTCTTCTCGGTGGACGAGATCAGCCGCTACAAGACCGTTCCAGAGGTCTACGAGATGGTCACGACCGCCTGGCGCCTCTATCCTCAGGCCGTGTCATTTCAGTCGTCCAATCGCTGGGATGTGGCGGGCGCCCACAAATTCGGGTTCAGGACGGTGTGGATCAACCGGGCCGGTCAGCCCGACGAATACAAGGACCATCCGCCCGCGCTCATCCTTCCTTCGCTTGAAGGCCTCGAGGCCCTGTAAGTGTGCTGCAATGACGGTGCGGCAAGGGTCATTTGCCACCTCTGTTGCGGTGCGGCAACAGTGGTCGAGCATCGGCTGTGTTAGGTAATTGTTATCCATGTTTCTGACAAAGTCAGGATCACCTGTCCACGGAGCCGGATCGGGGATTGGTTTCGGAGAAAAACTCGTGTCCGGCTTCCGCTTCATTTCTGTCGCTTGAATCGTCCAAGGAGCCGACGTGTCCGCCGCCCCCACCAATCCATTGATGACCCGACGCTCCTTGCTTGCGTCCGCAACGGCTGCGGCCGCTGCTACAGCCCTCGCGGGTTGCACCACCAACGGCCCGCCGCGGCGCAACCGCATCGTCGAGGAAGCGCGTCCGATCGAGCCTGAACTCGGCGCGCCGGTTTCCATGTACGCGGCGGTCAACGATGGCGGACATGCGGTTCCCTCCGTGCCGTTCGACAGGATCGATAAGCAATATCTGCGTCAGGTCGTACCGGACCCAACGGGCGAGCGACCCGGAACGGTCGTCGTCGATACCTCCAATCACTTCCTCTACGTCGTGCAGCGTTTTGGTCGCGCGATGCGCTACGGCGTCGGGCTTGGCCGTCAGGGCTTCGAGTGGTCGGGCAATGGCGTGATCGAATGGAAGCAGCATTGGCCGCGCTGGTTCCCGCCGGAAGAAATGATCGCGCGCCAGCCCGAGCTGAAAAAATACACCGCACGGCAGGTGCCGGGCACCAACGAGTGGGAAGGCGGGATGCCCGCCGGCGTGAATAATCCCCTCGGCGCGCGCGCGCTCTACATCTACCAGGATGGCAAGGACACGCTCTACCGCCTTCACGGTTCGCCGGAATGGTGGTCGATAGGCAAATCGGTGTCCTCTGGTTGCGTGCGCCTTATCAACCAGGATGTCATGGACCTTTATGACCGCGTGGCGGAGAAGTCGCCAATCGTTGTCACGTCTGGCCTGCGCGTCACCGCCTGAAGTAATGATGTGCAGGTGAGAGTTCGGCGGCGGAGTTAGTGCTCCGCCGCTTCTTCATTTGCACTACCGCTTGCGCAAGCTGCCCAGAATACCGCGCACAAGTTCGCGGCCGAGCGTCGAACCAACTGTGCGCACGACCGACTTGATGGCGGCTTCCGTCACGGTCTGACGCCGGTAGCCGCTACGCCCCGAAGTCTTGCGCGGCGCTTTTCCACCACTGGAGCCGCCGAAATCGGGTAGCGTCCAGCCGGAACCGCCTTCGCTTGCGGCCTCTTTCTCCGTCTGGCGTTCGTCTTGCTCCGCGGCCTTGGCTGCCTCCACTGCCTTCTTTTGAAGAAGCTCGTAGGCGGATTCCCGATCGATCGTCTGATCGTATTGCCCAGCAACAGGGCTCAGCCCCATCAAATTCTTCCGCTCGTCAGGCGTGATCGGTCCCATCCGCGCAGAAGGCGGCCGGATCAACGTTCGCTGGACCATCGAAGGAATGCCCTTCTCCTGCAGCGTCGAAACCAGCGCCTCGCCTGTACCGAGTTGGGTGATCGTCTCGAAACAGTCGAAGTCCGGGTTGGGCCGGAAGGTATCGGCGGCCGTCTTCACCGCCTTCTGCTCGCGCGGCGTATAGGCGCGCAGGGCGTGCTGGATGCGGTTGCCAAGCTGTGCCAGCACGGTTTCCGGCACATCAAGCGGGTTCTGCGTGACGAAATAGACGCCCACGCCTTTCGACCGGATGAGCCTCACCACCTGCTCCACGCGTTCGACCAGCGCGCGCGGGGCTTCGTCGAAAAGCAGGTGCGCCTCATCGAAGAAGAACACCAGCTTCGGCTTGTCCGGATCGCCGACCTCGGGGAGTTCCTCGAACAGTTCGGACAGCAGCCAGAGCAGAAAGGTTGCATAAAGCCGCGGGTTCATCATCAGCTTGTCGGCGGCCAGCACGTTGATCGCGCCGCGCCCGTCGCGCGTGGTGCGCATGATGTCGCTGATCTTCAGCGCAGGCTCGCCGAAGAAGTAGGTGCCGCCCTGCTGTTCCAGCACGAGGAGCTGACGCTGGATCGCACCCACCGACTGCCGTGAGACGTTGCCGTAGCGGGCACCGATCTCTGAAGCGCGCTCGGCCATGTTGGCCAGCATCGCCTGCAGGTCCTTCATGTCGAGGAGCAGCAGGCCTTCTTCGTCTGCGATGCGGAAGGCTATGTTCACCACGCCTTCCTGCGCTTCCGAAAGATTCATCAGCCGGGAAAGCAGCAATGGGCCCATTTCCGAAACGGTGGCCCGGATCGGGTGCCCCTGCTCGCCAAACAAGTCCCAGAAGATGACCGGAAACTCACCGAACTCATAAGGCTCGAGCTTGATGGTCTCGGCGCGCTTCAGCAGAAAATCCTTGGCCTCGCCCATCATCGCGATACCCGACAGGTCGCCCTTGATGTCCGCGCAGAAGACGGGAACGCCGGCATTGGAGAAACCCTCAGCAAGGATCTGCAAGGTAACGGTCTTGCCGGTGCCCGTGGCGCCGGTGACGAGCCCGTGACGGTTGGCGACCTTCAGCAGCAATTCCTCGGGCTGCTGGTAGCTGTCATCCGGCTTGCGGCTGGCCCCGAGAAATATGCTCTTCTGCTGCTCGTCCCACATGAATCCCTCTCCGCTGTCGTTTCCGTGGCCGGCACGGGCTGCTCAGCCGGTATAGCCACCCTGGCCGACCCTGCCAATGCGGATGATGTCTGCCGTTGCCGAATGAACACACGCGTTCATGAAATGCCGTCATCAGCCGTGATAAGCCGTCTGGCGATGCGACTTCGCATTGCAGCAAGCCGGCCTGCACCCTAAACTTGGCGCGACGCTCGCCATAAGGCGGAGATGGGAGCAGGCATGGAAGCCGCGATCATAAACACCGGAAGTTTTCCGCCGATCGGCCGATCGCAATGGCTGGAATCGGTGCGCGGCGTCACGAGCGCGCACGCGGAAGCACCGGCCGTGCCCTCCTATTCGGATTTGCAGTTCGAGAGCCTGCGCCAGGACCGGTCCCGGCCGGGTCTGATGTCACGAGCGGCGGCAGGATGGACCGTCGTCCAGCGCGTCGACGATTCGGATGCCAAGCGTGCGAATGCGCAGGCGCAGGAAGACATCGCCAACGGGGCAACCGGCCTGGCAATCGTCTTCGAGGATGCCCCGAACGCATTCGGCTTCGGCCTTCCCGCCAAGCCCGAGGCGCTTGCAGCAGCCCTCCACAACATTCCCCTGAACCGGATTTACCTGCGCATAGACGTTCATCCGTCGAGCCGCGCGTCCGTCGACTGGATCGTCGAACTGATGCGCCGCAAGAAGGTTGACCCGACGCGTTTGGGACTGTCCTTCGGCATCGATCCAGCCGCCATCTTTGCCGGCAACGGCAGTCTGCGGATGTCGATCGAGGCCTTGCAGGCATCGATGCCGCAATCGCTGGCGCATTTCTTCGGCATGGGCATTCCGGCCGTGCTTCTGGAGGCTGACGGCCGCGTGTTCCACAACGCCGGCGCGACAGAGGCACAGGAGCTCGGCGCGATGCTGGCCAGTGCCGTCTCTCACCTGCGCATGTTCCAGGAAGCGCGTCAGCCGCTTGTCTACGCTACGCCTCACATCGGTTTCGCCCTGTCCGTCGACCAGGATCAATTCCTCTCGGTGGCGAAGGTACGGGCTCTGCGCAAGCTCTGGTCCAAGGCGCAGGAAGCATGCGGTATTCCGCCTTCGCCAACCAAGGTACACGTCGAGACTTCGTACCGAATGATGAGCGCGCAGGCGATAGAGACGAACATCCTGCGCTCGACGCTGGCAGCGTTCGCCGCGGCGGCTGGCGGGGCCGACACAATCAGCGTTTTGCCGCACACACTCCCACATGGATTGCCAGAATCCGCCGCGCGGCGGCTTGCGCGCAATGCCCAGCTCATTCTGGCGAACGAGACCAATCTCAGCCTGCTCGGCGATCCGCAGACAGGCTCCGAAGACCTGGATATCCTCACCGCTTCGCTATGCGAGGCAGCCTGGGAAGAGTTCCGGCAGATCGAATCCGAAGGTGGCCTACTTGCCAGCCTGGCGGCGGGTCGCCTTCAAAAGCGAGTGGTGGAGGCCTGCGAAAGACGGGCACAACGGTTGCGCGACGACCGCTTGAAGATCGTCGGCACCACACTGCACGCGCAGGCTACCAACGAGGATGCCGCGCCTACGCTTTCAACGGAGCGCCGCAATCCGCCGTCGGACGGCGTTGTATTCTGCGAGAAGCTGCCGCCCATTCGGCTCGATTCGCTTCTGGGCGACTGACTGGTCAGGTTTATCGCGCCCCGTTCAGACGCCCAGCTCCACGATTTCCCAATCCTTGCCGCTAACGGTCACGACGTCTCCGACGCTCTTGCCGAAAAGCGCCTGTGCCATTGGCGAAACATGAGAAATCTTGCCGGCTGAGACGTCCGTTTCGTCCTCGCCCACGATCTTCCAGCTGCGGCGTTCATCGTCGTCATTGACGATGGTGACATGCATGCCGAAACGTACGACCTTGTCATCATGCGGCTCTGACAGTTCGGCCGTTTCGCGCCGTGCGTTCCAATAGCGCAGATCTCGCGAAACGAGCGCTATGCGTTCGCGCACGCCTTCCGCCTCCGCGCGTGCGAGCTCTTCTCGCAATCGCGTAACTTCGTGATCGATCGCGGCAAGCCCTTCGCGGGTCACCAGGTTTCGGTGTTGGCTGACGGGCCGCTCGCCAATATCGGGCAGCGCGCCGTCGCCATCGTCTTCTCGGGTAAAAGCTCTGCTCATGGGGTGAATCTAGGCTCGAACCCCGGAATCGGCAAGCGCAAGCCGATTTGCCGGTCGTGGCACGCTTCCTGCTTCGGCTTGTCTGACAGGACGGGATTGTATCGAAGATGGACAGACGGAAGTTTCTCGCAACAGGGGCTGGCCTCGCGCTCGGCGGGCTGGCAACGCGCGCGATGGCTTCGCCGCTGTCGGATCTGACCGTAACGGCCGCCATTCGCGGCTCGATCAATGCGGAAGAATTCGGCGTCCGCCCCGGCGCCCTCGACGACCAGAGCCGCAATTTCCAGAAGATGCTCGACGCGGCCGGCGAGCGCGGCGCCCCGGTATTCCTGCCGCCCGGCGACTATGTCGTTTCCAACATACGTTTCCCGCGCGAAACGCGGCTGATCGGCGTGCCGGGCACGACCCGTATCGTCTATGGTGGCGGCGGCTTCCTTTTCGCCGCCGAAGACGCATCTACCGTGGACCTCGCCGGCCTCTCGATCGACGGCGCCAACCGACCGCTCGACGAGCAGGCGCAGGCTCTTGTGGACATGCGCCGAGTGGCTTCTTTCACCATGGACCGCTGCGAAGTGACCGCCAGCGCCCGCTCGGCAATCGCGCTCGAACGCGTTTCGGGCTCCGTAGAGCGTTCAACGATCACCGGTGCTGCCGATTACGCGCTCTATAGCGTGGAGGCAGGCCGGATGCGGATCGTCTCGAACGTCGTCGCCGACTGCGCAGATGGCGGCATTCTCGTCCATCGGTGGGAAGCGGCAACCGACGGTTCCATCGTCACCAACAATCACATCGAGCGGATCGGTGCACGCAGCGGCGGCACGGGGCAATATGGCAACGGCATCAATGTCTTTCGCGCCGACAACGTCATCGTCTCGAACAACCACGTCGCCGACTGCGCTTTCTCGGCCATTCGCGCCAATAGCGCCACCAACGTCCACATCACCGGCAACCAATGCCTGCGCTCGGGCGAAACGGCGGTATACTCCGAATTCTCGTTCGAAGGCGCTGTCATCAGTTCCAATATCGTCGACGGGGCGGCAGTCGGCATATCCATCGCCAATTCCAACGAGGGCGGCCGCATGGCCGTTTGCAGCGGCAACATCGTCCGAAACCTCGTTGACGAGGCTCCTTACGAAGCCTTCGAGGCTGTCGGTTTCGGCATAGGCATCAGCGTCGAAGCCGACACGGCCGTAACCGGAAACGTGATCGAGAAAGCCCCCCGCTATGGCATGATGCTCGGCTGGGGACCGTTCCTGCGCAATGTAGCTGCGACCGGCAATGTCATCCGCATGGCGGGCGAAGGCATCGCCGTCTCGGTGGTCGAAGGCACAGGATCGGCGATCGTCACCGACAACATCATCGAAGGTGTCGAGCGCGGCGTGGTCGGATACCGCTGGGCCGATCCCGCCACCGGCGATCTCGCAGGCGACGACGAGGCCCGCTTCGCGCATCTCGTGGTCGAGCGTAACCTCGTCAGCTAGCAAGCCCGGCGGTCGGCCTCAGCCGACCCACCTCGATCCCGTTCCAGTTGCGCATCACGGGATTTGCCATCTCCCCGAGCGCGGCAACCAACCCGGCATCATCGGCAAGCAGCTTCGCCAGGATGGCTGCCACCGCCATCTCGGCGGCCCGGCCGGCGCCATCGTCGCACTTGATGGCGACGCCCAGACCAAGCTCGGGCACGGCGGCGCAATAGACGCCCTCTGCGCCAGTCTTGACCATGATCCGGCCGGCCGTCGCCTTCATCAGGCGGGTATCCAGTCGGTCGGTGCCCGCAACATAAAACGGTTCCGCCATGCAGGCGGCCAATATCCGCCGCGCGGCACGCGCGCGCTCCGTCCCGAGCCCCTGCCCCGTCGCCATGCGGGCAAAGCCGAGCGCGAGGTTCTTCAGCGGCACCGCATAGGTCGGGATCGAACAGCCATCGGTGCCGCAGACATCCGCCCCGTGAGCGGCGCCGGTCACCGCCTCCATCGCCTCACGCACCATCTCCTGCAGCGAATGCCCGGCGCGCACGTAGCCCTTGTGCTCCAGGCCGACATGGCGGCAGGTGCACAAGAATCCTGAATGCTTGCCGGAGCAGTTGTTGTGGCGGGCGCCGGGCTTGCCGCCGCCGGCGGCCAGATCCAGCGCCGCCTCCTGCCCGGAGGGCCAGTGCGCGCCGCACTCCAGTGCCGTTTCGTCCAGCCCGGCCTTTGCAAGCATGGCGGTCGCGAGTGCAGCGTGTTCCGGCTCGCCCGAATGCGACGCGCAGGCCAGCGCGATCTCGCGTTCGCCGAATCCATAAGCGTCGGCGGCGCCCGATTCCAACAACGGCAGTGCCTGTATCGATTTCACCGCCGATCGCGGAAAAACCGGCCGGTCGACATCGCCGATCGCGAGCACCGCCTTGCCATCGGCGTCGACCACCATGGCCGACCCACGGTGCCGGCTCTCGACGATGTTACCGCGCGTGACTTCAACGAGGACTGGATTTGCCATTATCTCACCGGAATTTCGCGTTCCGAGGCTGTAATCTCTGATACCGTTCGACGCAAAGGCTTTCGCTTGTTCCAGATTCTCAAGGGCACATTCGCCGTCTTCGTGGTCGTGTTCCTGTTGCCCGTCGCCGCAACCTCGGCCTGGTGGGCGATGCTGGACCGTCCTGCCTCATGGCGTGCCGCAAACTGGCAGTCCAGTGGCGTGCTTCCGCCCGCGCAGGCGCCCGGGGCCGCCATCCATGTACTGGCGGCGCGCACTGGTGGGCTCAAGGGTGCTCTCGCCGTGCATAGCTGGATCGTCATCAAGCGCCCCGGCGAGGCGAACTACGAGCGCTACGACAAGGTCGGCTGGGGTATGCCGATCCGGCGCAACGGCTATCCCGCCGACGCGCACTGGTATTCCAACCGGCCCTTCTTCGTCCATTCCATCACCGGCGAAGAGGCTGAGCGTCTCGTTCCGCAGGTCGAAGCGGCGATTGCCAGCTATCCCTGGCGCAACAACGGCGATTACCGAATCTGGCCGGGACCAAACTCCAACAGCTTCGTTGCCCATGTGCTGCGAGAGGTCCCCGGCATCGGCATCAGGCTACCGCCAAACGCGACCGGGCGCGACTATGCCCCCGGGTTTGCCTCCGTGCGGCTCGCACCCGATCGGCGGGACCTTCATGTCACGCTGGGCGGCCTCGCCGGCTTCGCCCTAGGGGCGCGGAGCGGGCTGGAGGTCCATCTGCTCGGTGTCGTCGCCGGCGTCGACGTCGTGAACCCGGCGCTCAAGGTGCCGGCATTGGGCAGCATCGCCGTCGCCGACATCTGGTAGACTTCATTTCCGGTGCGAGAGCACGTTGAGCAGCTTGCCGGTCGGGTCCTCAATGAAGAAGCGCCGCACGCCCCAGGGCTCGTCGGTCAGGTCGTGGATGAACGTACATCCCATTGCCGTCGCCCGGCGATAGGCTTCGTCGACATCGTCGACTTCGATCGACATGTCCGGCACGGGGGTGCCGGAGCCACCTTCCGACATGATACTGACCTGCGGGTTCGTGGCGGCGTCGGTGGCAAGTGTCGCGATCCAGCCGAAATCCATAACTATTTCGAGCCCGAAGAGCTCGGCATAGAAATTGCGAACAACGGCAACCTTGTCAGCCGCGATGTTCGGAACGATGCGTAGAACCATCATGTCGTCAGCTCCTGGCTGAGAATCCAAAGATGGCCGAAAGGATCGCGCAGGCGACCTTCCCGTTTGCCATAAGGACGATCCCTGATCGGGATGACGATCTCCGCGCCCTCGGCCTCCATCCGAGCAGCGACAGCGTCGCAGTCGTCCAGGTCAAGCTGTATAAGGACCGGAGACCCGCCCAGCGTGATCGGCGAGGTCCATCCCCATTCGGGCACCTCTTCGCTCAGTGAAAAGGTAAAATCTCCCGAGGCCAATCTGGCAAAGGCCACACGTCCGCTTGGCTCGGCAAAGCGTTCGATGAGCCGGGCCCCAAGTACCTTTTCAAAGAAGCCGATCGCGGCATCGGCGTCACGAACGATCAGGCGGGGAAAGGCCGCCCGTGGGCTGGCAACATCTGGCATGGCGATCTCCTGCAGCTATTGAGTGCCCCGGCATTAGCGTCATGAGCAGTGATGCGTCTTGAACGAAAAGCTACGCGGAAGGATCGCGAACGTGGCCGGCATAGGGTCGATTGCTCGCGCGCAGGCGACCGGGCGTCATGGCCGCGAACTGCTCGATCTCGCGCGTCATGTGCGACTGGTCTGCGAAATCCGCATCGAATGCCAGGTCGGACAGTGAGGAAGCCGGCGTGAGACGCCCGAGCGCGTCGCGAAACCTCGCGATTCTGAGGTAGCGCTTCGGCGTCATGCCGACATTGGCGACGAAGAGTTTCCTGAAGACGTACGGTGAAAGCCCTTCGCCCGCGCAAACGTCCTTGATGGCGACACCCTTCCTCATGCGCTCGATGCCGCGGGCCAGCAGCGCGGCGGCTGCCAAGTCGCGCAGGCGGCTTTCGACTTCCGCTTCGAGGAGATCGAGGCGTGCATCATGCGATTCGAGTGCTTTCAACCGCGTCTGGATCTGCCCGGCTTCATCACCCCAAAAGCGGGAGAGGTCGATGACCTTGTCGGTCGTCCGGTCGATCACCGGGCCAAAGAGCGCGCCTGCACCGCCCGGCCGGAGGCTCACGCCGCAGGACGACACCTGCGACGCACGCGCTATGCGGCGCGGCTGCGTCGATGGCCCCTGCAGCACATGCAGCGAGCCGGCGCGGGGTTGCGGCGCTGTCGGGTCATGCTCATCGAGCGGAACTTGAAAGCTGAAGATGATCTGCGCCCGGCCCGATGGCAGCAGCGTCTCGAAGCCGTCCGCGGCCGGATCCGACACGCACCAGAGCCGGTCGATGACGAGTTTCGCCGCTTCCTTCTCCGACCCGCGTGCCGTCAGCATTCCTCTTCTCCGGTCGATTGCCGCCGCCTTGCGGATGCTAGTCGGCGAAAGCCCCGGCAAGCGCGCTGCGCAGCGTGTCTCTCGTCACCCTCCGCACCATAGCGGATATCGTCGATCACGTAGACCCCACCCTCGCCCTTCGCGAGCACCAGCCGGTCCATCGCGTCGGCGTCCTGTTGGTCCGGAAATGCGTATTTCGCCTCGGCTACAACCTTGTCGCCTTCCGCGACGGATTTGCCGGGTTCGCAGACCGGCGCGTAGTCCTGGAAACCCTGATAGGGAACGCCATCGCCCAGCGGCGGCTTCTCGTCAGGCGTCTCGGCTTGTATCGCGGCGTTCTTCTCCAGCGCCGCTGTGACCACTTCGGTCAGGCCCGGGCTCAGCAGGTAGATGCGCGCCGCGCCGCCATCGGCTTCGCGCAGGCTGCAGAACGCCTGCACGTAGGCGTCGACATCGGCATCCTGCGCCGAAGCCACAAAAGTGGTGGCAAGCGTCATCGCCAGGACCGCAGCCCATCTCCTCATGTCGAATAGTCTCCCGTGTTACGAATTGTCCGGGCGGATGATCCCGGCTGCCATGAAGCCGCCGTCGACCGCGATCGTCTGGCCGGTGATGAAGCTCGCCTCGGGCGAAAGCAGGAACGCGATCGCCGCCGCGACCTCGTCCGGCTCCCCATAGCGACCCTGCGGCAGGCGATTGAGCCATTGCCTGCGAGCGTGCTCCCCATGCAGTCTGGCTACCATAGGCGTGTCGATCGGGCCCGGCGCCACGCAATTGACCCGCACCTCGCGGATGGCAAGCTCCACAGCCATAACCTCAGACATCAGCCTCACGCCCGCCTTCGAGGCGCCATAGGCACAGCGGCCCTGATTTGCACGCAAACCGGAGACGGAGGCGATGTTGACGATCGACAGTGTCTCGGCCTTCCGCTCCACCGCCGCCTTCGAGGCGATGAGCGTGCCGACGAGATTGACGTCGAGCACTTCGCGGAACTTCTCAGCCGTGGTCTCCATGACCGAAACGTCCATGGCGATGCCCGCGGAATTGACGAGCCCACCCAGCGGACCAAGCGCATCGACTGCCTGGTCGAAAGCCTCAGCGACCATCTCCTCATCGGTGACGTCGACGCCGATGAAGACTGCGCTCTCGCCCGCAAACATGTCTTCGGCGGCGACGAGCGCAACAGGATCGGAATCGAGCACGGCTACCGGCCAACCATCGTCGAGGAGCCATTCGACAGTGGCAAGGCCAATGCCGGATGCGCCCCCAGTGACGATGGCGGATGGTTTCATTTGATCCGTTCGAGGATGGACACGTAGTTGGCGACGGCAGCGCCGCCCATGTTGAAGATGCCGCCGAGCTTTGCGCCCTCGACCTGGATGCCGCCGGCTTCGCCGGTAAGCTGCATCGCGGTCAGCGCATGCATCGACACGCCCGTGGCCCCGATCGGATGACCCTTGGCCTTGAGCCCACCGGACGGATTGACCGGCAGCCGGCCGCCCTTCTCCGTCTGGCCCTCAAGCGCCACCTTGCCGCCCTGCCCCCGCGGAGCCAGCCCCATCGCCTCGTATTCGATCAGTTCGGCGATGGTGAAGCAGTCATGCGTTTCGACGAAGGAGAGGTCGTCAAGCGATACGCCCGCCTGTTTCAGCGCGCGCTCCCAGGCTGCCTCGCAGCCCTCGAACAGCAGGATGTCGCGCTTCGACATCGGCAGAAAGTCCTGCACGTGCTCGTTGGCGCGGAAAGCGACGGCGCGCTTCATCGACAACGCGGTGGTCGCGTCGGTCAGCACGATCGCCGCCGCGCCGTCCGAGACCAGCGAACAGTCGGTGCGCTTCAGCGGGCCTGCAACGAAGGGATTCTTCTCGCTTTCGGTACGGCAGAACTCGTAAGCCGAAATCCTTGCGCATATGCGCATACGGGTTTTCGACGCCGTTCTTGTGGTTCTTTGCCGCGATGCGGGCGAGCGCGTCCGACTGGTCACCGTGACGCTGGAAATATGCGGCGGCGATCTTGCCGAACTGGCCGGCGAAGCCTGCCGGGATGTCGCCTTCCTCCGCGACGTAGGAGGCTTTCAGAAGGTTCTTTCCGACCTCGGGTCCCGGCGTCGTCGTCATCTGCTCGACGCCGACCACCAGCACGACGCGAGCAGCCGCTTCGCCTCCAGCGCGCGGATGCCCTGGCGCACGGCCGCCGAACCCGTAGCGCAGGCGTTTTCCACGCGCGTCGCGGGCTTGAAGCGCAGCCGGTCATCGGCCTGAAGCACGAGGCTCGCGGTGAAAGTCCTGTGCGGAGAAACCTGCGTTGAAATGGCCGAGAACGATCTCGTCGACATCCTCAGGCCCGATGCCGGCGTGCTCCAGCGCGTCGTTGGTCACCTTGACGATCAGGCTTTCCACGGTTTCGTCGGAAAGCTTGCCGAACTGCGAATGGGCCCAGCCCACGATACAAGCTGTCATTCTTCTCTCCCTAGCTTCAGCATAACATGGCCGATCCGCTTCGGCGCATACTTATATATTGTTCAACGATGAACTGTTTGTGCGCCGCCGTAAAGTCTTTTTCGCAAGCGCGAACAGACCGTTTTTATTGATTGATTGATCAATCAATATTAGGCTCCCTTCAGGAGTCGCTATGCCCAAGATCGGAATGGAACCCCTGCGCCGCAAGGCGCTGATCGATGCAGCCGTGCTCGCCATAGGCGAACGCGGCTCGCTCGACGTGACCATGTCGGAAATCGCCACGCGCGCCGGCGTTTCGGCAGCACTCGCGCATCATTATTTCGGCGGCAAGGACGACCTGCTCGAAGCAACCATGCGGCACATACTGCGCGAGCTCGGCAGGGATTCCGTGGCCGCACTTGCCGGCGTCGCGGACCCGCTGGGCCGCGTCAGCGCGGTGATCGCGGTCAACTTCGCGCACAGCCAGTTCCGCCGCGAAACGATCGCGGCCTGGCTCGCCTTCTACGTCGAAGCGCAGCGCTCCGCCCCGATGCGCCGCCTGCTGCGCGTCTATACGCGCCGGCTTCATTCCAATCTCATGAGCGGGCTGCGCGAGCTGCTGCCCGAGCGCGAAGCGGAGCGCACCGCCGAAGGAATCGCGGCATTGATAGACGGGCTCTACATCCGCCGCGCGCTCGTGGCTGGCGCGCCGGATGCGGCAAGCGCCGTCGCGCTCGTCGAAGACTATCTCGAAACAAGGCTGACAAGGGAGACCGCGCGTACATGACCGGCAGGCCGAACATTCTCGTCATCATGGTCGACCAGCTCAACGGGACGCTGTTTCCCGACGGGCCGGCCAACTTCCTGCACACGCACCGCACCTGAAGGCGCTGGCGCAACGTTCGGCCCGGTTTGCCAACAACTATACCGCCTCGCCACTCTGCGCGCCCGGCCGCGCCTCATTCATGAGCGGCATGCTGCCGTCACGCACCGGCGTCTACGACAACGCTGCCGAGTTTGCTTCGTCGATCCCCACCTTCGCGCATCATCTGCGCTTGGCCGGCTACCAGACCTGCCTTTCCGGCAAGATGCACTTCGTCGGACCGGACCAGCTTCACGGCTTCGAGGAAAGGCTGACCACCGATGTCTATCCCGCCGATTTCGGCTGGACGCCCGACTACCGCAAGCCTGGCGAGCGCATCGACTGGTGGTATCACAATCTCGGCTCCGTCACCGGGGCCGGCATCGCCGAGACCACCAACCAGCTCGAATATGACGACGAGGTCGCGCACTACGCGGTCCAGAAGCTCTACCAGCTCTCGCGCGCCTCGCAGGACGCCGAACGCCGCCCGTGGTGCCTGACCGTCTCCTTCACCCATCCGCACGACCCCTATGTCGCGCGACGCAAATACTGGGACCTCTACGAGGATTGTGAGCGGCTGGAACCGGAAGTCGGTTTCATCCCATACGACAGGCAGGACCCGCATTCGCAGCGCCTCTACAAGGCCAGCGACTACGATTCCTTCAATATCCAGCCGGAGGACGTCCGACGCTCGCGGCGCGGCTATTTCGCCAACATCTCCTATCTCGACGACAAGGTCGGCGAATTGCTCGACACGCTCGAGCGCACGCGCATGCTGGACGACACCGTCATCCTGTTCTGCTCCGATCACGGCGACATGCTCGGCGAGCGTGGCCTCTGGTTCAAGATGAGCTTCTTCGAAGGCTCCGCGCGGGTGCCGTTGATGATCGCCGGCAGCCGGAGTCCCGGCCGGCCGCCATGACAGCCCGGTATCGAACCTCGACATCCTGCCCACGCTTTGCGATCTCGCAGGCGTGGATTTGAGCGCGGTCGCGCCCTGGGCCGACGGGCAGTCGCTGCTGCCACTGACACGCGGCGAGCCGCGCGCTGAACCGGTGCTGATGGAATATGCCGCCGAAGGATCATACGCCCCGCTGGTCGCGATCCGAGAGGGACGCTGGAAGTTCGTCCATTGCGAGCTCGATCCGCCACAACTCTTCGATATGGAGGCCGATCCGCGGGAGTTGACCAATCTCGCGGCCGATCCTGTCCATCAGGCCACCGTAGAGCGGTTTATGGAGAAGGTGCGCGCCCGCTGGGATCTGGCCCGCTTCGACGCCGACGTGCGTGAAAGCCAGGCCCGGCGCTGGGTCGTCTACCCGGCGCTGCGCAACGGCGCATACTATCCGTGGGACTTCCAGCCGCTGCAGAAGGCATCCGAACGCTACATGCGCAATCACATGGATTTGAACGTGCTGGAAGACCGCCAACGCTTTCCAAGGGGAGAATGAGATGATCACCGTATGGGGCCGCGCCACATCCTCGAACGTGCAGATGGTGATGTGGGCCTTGGCCGAAATCGACCTGGCATGCCACCGCATCGACGCAGGGCACAGCTTCGGAAAGGTCGACACGCCTGAGTTTCGGGCGATGAACCCCAACGGCCTCGTGCCGGTGCTCATCGACGGCGACGCCGAGCCCTTGTGGGAGAGTGCTGCGATCGTCCGCTACCTCGGAGCCAAGTACGGCTCCGGGACGTTCTGGCCTACCGATCCGTTCGAGCGCGCGCGGATCGACAAATGGGCGGAGTGGATCAAGACAAGCTTCGGCCCTGTCTTTCTCACGGGCGTCTTCTGGTCGCTGCTCCAGAAGCCGGAAAACCGTGATGCCGCCGCGTTCACTGCCGCCGTGGAAAAGCTTAAGCCGCTGGCTCGAATGCTCGATGCGCGGCTCGCGGACGGTCCGTATCTCGGCGGCGACGAACCCTGCTTTGCCGACATGATCGTCGGCACGCTGCTTTATCGCTATTTCACGCTCGACTTCGACCGCGCCGATACCCCCAACCTGCGCGCCTACTACGACAGGCTTGTCGCCCGTCCGGCCTATGCCGAGCACGTGATGGTCTCCTACGACGCGTTGAGGGCAAAATGATCCCGGATCTGGACCATCTTCGTCGCGCCTATGCGACAACCTCGCAGGCAACGCAGGTCACGCCGCTGCTTGAATCGGCCGCACTTGCCGCGCTCACCGGTGCGGCGCGCGTCTTCGTCAAACCGGAGTCGCTGCAATGGGCAGGCTCCTTCAAGGTGCGCGGTGCGTACTGGCGCCTGAAGCAGCTTTCAACCGAAGAGGCCAAACGCGGGGTCGTCGCCTACTCCTCCGGCAATTTCGCGCAGGGTCTGGCTGCGGCAGGCCAGGCGCTCGGCGTGCCGGTCACCATCGTCATGCCCATCGATGCGCCGAAGGCCAAAAGCGATGCCACGCGCGGATATGGAGCACGCGTGGTTCAAACGGAGCATGGCAGCCGGGCGCGGGAGGAAGTCGCTCTGGAGCGCGCGCAGAAGATCGCCGCGGATGAAGGGCTGACCCTTCTCCATCCGTTCGACGATCCCGAGGTCGTGGCCGGCCAGGGCGGCGTCGGCATCGAAGCGATCGACCAGCTCGCCGTACGCAATGCGGCGGCCGACATCGTCTTCTGTCCCGTTGGCGGCGGTGGGCTGATTGGCGGCGTGGCACTCGCCTTTCACTACCTCTCACCGACAACCGAAATCGTTGCCGTCGAGCCCGAACGCTTCAACGGCATGGGCACATCACTTTCGGAAGGCGGCATAGAAACGGTTCCGCTGACGACCCCGCCATCGATCTGCGACGGGCTGATGGCGCGCCGGCCAGGCGTGGCGCCTTTCGCGGCAATGGAAAAGGCAGGAGCCCGTCCCGTCACGATCAGCGATGCGGAAGTGCGAAGCGCGATGAAATTCGCCTTCGAGCGGCTGAAGCTGGTGCTCGAACCGTCGGGCGCCGCCTCGCTCGCCGCCCTGCTTGCGGGCAAAGCGGACGTCGCCGGCAAGACGATCCTCGTGGTCTGCTCCGGCGGCAATGTCGCGCTGGTCGATTTCATGCGGCATGTCGGCGATGCTTGAAGCGGATTTCGTCATCGTCGGCTCGGGCTCGGCGGGCGCAGCCATGGCCTACAGGCTGTCGGAGGACGGCAAGCATTCGGTGATCGTGATCGAATATGGCGGCACCGACATCGGCCCATTCATCCAGATGCCGGCTGCCCTGTCCTTCCCGATGAACATGAGCCGCTACGACTGGGGTTTCCAGAGCGAGCCCGAGCCTCATCTCGGCGGGCGGGTGCTGGCGACGCCGCGCGGCAAGGTCATCGGCGGCTCGTCCTCCATCAACGGCATGGTCTATGTGCGCGGTCACGCGCGCGACTTCGATCACTGGTCCGATGAGGGCGCGGCCGGCTGGGGCTATGCCGACGTGCTGCCTTACTACAAGCGGATGGAAAATTCTCATGGCGGTGAAAACGGCTGGCGTGGTCACGACGGCCCTCTCCACGTGCAACGTGGGCCGCGGAAGAACCCGCTCTATTCCGCTTTTGTAGAGGCGGGCCAGCAGGCCGGCTTCGAGCTCACGCCCGACTATAACGGCGCCAAGCAGGAAGGTTTCGGGCCGATGGAACAGACGATCCACAAGGGTCGCCGCTGGTCCGTCGCCAACGCCTATCTCCGGCCGGCGCTGAAACGCAGAAACGTGAATCTCGTCAACGGCTTCGCGCGGCGCGTGGTCATCGAGAATCAACGCGCCATCGGCGTCGAGATCGAAGCTCGCGGAAAGATTCAGGTCGTTAAGGCGCGACGTGAGGTAGTGCTTGCCGCCTCCTCGATCAACTCGCCAAAACTGCTGATGCTTTCCGGCATCGGGCCCGCCGACCATCTGCGGGAAAACGGCATCGCTGTCGTCGCCGACAGGCCAGGAGTCGGCCAGAACCTGCAGGACCACATGGAGCTCTACATCCAGCAGGAATCGCTCCAGCCGATCACGCTCTATTCGAAGCTGAACCTGTGGTCCAAGGCGCTCATCGGTGCCGAGTGGCTGTTCTTCAAGTCCGGCCTTGGCGCGAGCAACCATTTCGAGGCGGCCGCCTTCCTGCGGTCGGCTGCAGGCGTCGACTATCCCGACATCCAGTATCACTTCATCCCGGTCGCCATCCGCTATGACGGCAAGGCGGCGGCGAAGGCGCACGGCTTTCAGGCCCATGTCGGGCCTATGCGCTCCAGGTCGCGCGGGGCCGTCACGCTTCGCTCGGGCGATCCACGCGAAAAGCCGCTCATCCGCTTCAATTACATGTCCCACCCTGACGACTGGTCGGACTTCCGCCACTGCATCCGGCTCACCCGGGAGATTTTCGGACAGGCGGCGTTCGACCTTTATCGTGGCCGCGAAATCTCGCCCGGCGAGCACGTCGAGAGTGACGACCAGCTCGACGATTTCATCCGGGAGCATGCGGAGAGCGCCTACCATCCATGCGGCACCTGCCGGATGGGAGCCGCCGACGACCCCCGGAGCGTTGTCGACCCGGAATGCCGGGTGATCGGCGTCGAGGGGCTGCGCGTGGCGGATTCCTCGATCTTCCCGCGCATCACCAATGGCAATCTCAACGCGCCTTCCATTATGGTGGGCGAAAAGGCGTCCGACCACATCCTCGGCCGCCAGCCGCTCAGCCCATCCAATCAGGAGCCGTGGATCAATCCACGCTGGCAGATTTCCGACCGATAGGAGTTCCGTTATGCGCGCCCAGCCCAAGGCATCGCACTACATCAACGGCCGTTTCGTCGACGACGAACAGGGCCAGCCGCTAGAGGTGATCTATCCCGCCACCGGCGAGGTGATCGCGCGGCTGCACGCGGCGACCGAAAACATCGTCGAGCTGGCGATCGAATCCGCCCGCGCCGCACAGGAGCAATGGGCTCGCATCCGCCCCACCGAGCGCGGCCGCATCCTGCGGCGGGCCGCCGACCTGCTCTACGCGCGCAACGACGAGATCGCGCATCTCGAGACGCTGGATACCGGCAAGCCGGTGCAGGAAACCACCGTGGCCGATCCGGCTTCGGCCGCCGAAGTCATTGAATTCTTCGGTGGCGTCGTGGCCGGCTATAATGGCGAATACATCGATTTCGGTGGACCGTTCGCCTATACGCGGCGCGAGCCGCTTGGCGTCTGCGTCGGTATCGGCGCGTGGAACTATCCGATCCAGGGTGCGGGCTGGAAATCGGCACCCGCTCTCGCCATGGGCAACGCCATGGTCTTCAAGCCGTCGGAAAACACCCCGCTTTCCACGCTGGCGCTGGCCGAAATCTACACCGAGGCTGGACTGCCGGACGGTCTCTTCAACGTGGTACAGGGCTTTGGCGATGTCGGTGCCGCTCTTGCGGGCCACCCGCAGGTCGCCAAGGTTTCGCTCACCGGCTCGGTGCCTACCGGCAAGAAGGTACTGTCGCTTGCCGGCTCGCAGATGAAGCACGCGACGATGGAGCTCGGCGGCAAGTCACCGCTGATCATCTTCGACGATGCCGACGTCGAAAACGCCGTCGGCGGTGCCATGCTCGCCAATTTCTACTCCACCGGCCAGGTGTGCTCAAATGGCACCCGCGTCTTCGTCCAGGACGGCATCTACGACCGTTTTCTCGAACGACTGACCGCCCGCACGAGAAAGATCGTCATCGGCGACCCGCTCGACCCCGACACGCAGATGGGACCGCTGATCAACAAGGCGCAGCATGAGAAGGTCACGGGTTACATCGAGATCGGCAAGGCCGACGGCGCCACACTCCACTATGGTGGCGGCGTGCCCCAGCTTCAGGGTTTCGAGGGCGGTTTCTACATCGAACCGACGATCTTCACCGGTGTGACCGACGAAATGCGCATCGCGCGCGAGGAAATATTCGGGCCCGTCATGAGCGTGCTTTCCTTCGCGGATGAGGCAGAAGCCATCGAGCGGGCCAACGACACCGAGTTCGGGCTTTCGGCCGGCGTCTTCACGAAAGACCTCCCGCGCGCGCACCGGGTGATCGCCGAGATCAAGGCGGGAAGCTGCTGGATCAACCACTACAATCTGGCGCCGGCCGAGCTGCCTTTCGGCGGCTTCAAACAGTCGGGCGTCGGCCGTGAGAATTCGCTGGCAGCCCTTGCCCACTACTCGCAACTCAAGTCGGTCTATGTCGAGACGGGCGACGTCGACAGCCCTTACTGACACACGGCGTATAAATAGCGATTGTCCGCCGGTTCGGGCTTGCGGGCGATGCGGCCGAACGCTATAAGCCCGGCCTGCTGGTCACGGAGTGTAGCGCAGCCTGGTAGCGCACCTCGTTCGGGACGAGGGGGTCGCAGGTTCAAATCCTGCCACTCCGACCATGCCGGCCAACGATCTGGCCATTTCCCGATACTTCTCAGGACATGCGTGCAACAGAGTTCCGACTGAACCTGCGTGGGAGTCGTCGACTGCATACCCGTCGCAATTAACCCGCCGCTAATTGATTTGGGGCATGTCGGTGTGGGCGTGGCAGGAGAGATTATGACTCAGAATGTGCTCGCCGTTCCAAGTCCGCTGCTGAGTGTCGACGAGGCCCTGCGCCTCGAAGCCCTGGATCGGCTCGATATCCTGGATACGCCCCGCGACCCGGCCTTCCAGCAGCTTGCCTCGCTCATCGAACACGTATTTGCCGTGCCGGTTTCCATCATTTCCCTGATGGATGCACACCGGCAGTGGTACAAAGCCCATACCGGTCTTGCGAATGAGGAAGCGGCGAGGCCTGACACATTCTGCAAGCATGTCATCGTCTCTGGCGAACATATGGTCGTGGAGGATGCCGCACTCGACCCTCGCTTCCGCGACAATCCCTTCGTGACGGGAACGTCCGGAATACGCTTTTATGCCGGCGTGCCGCTTCGGGCCCGCGAAGGCGAAGTCGTCGGCACTGTCTGTGCCATCGATTATCGGCCGCGCAAATGGACAGCGCGCGAAACGCAAATCCTGTCCGATATCGCGGCAATCTCCATGACCACGATGGAACTCAGCAGGCATGTCGCGACCGACGACCTGACCGGCTGCGTGGCTCGCCGGGTGTTCATGGAAGAAAGCAATCGCACGTTCGCCGCGGCGCGCCGACATAGTCATAGCCTGTCCTGTGTGACCTTCGATCTCGACCATTTCAAAGCCGTCAATGACAACCACGGCCACAAGGCGGGCGATCTGGTGCTGTCAGGCACCGCCAACACCGTTCGCTCTGCGTTGCGCGAATCGGACCTGTTCGGGCGGGTCGGCGGCGAGGAATTCGCAATTCTGATGCCCCAGACACCCCTCCAGGGCGCTCTGGACGCGGCCGAAAAGTTGCGCAGCGCACTTTCTTCCAGCCCCATCGACGTCGGCACTCAAAAACTGAATGTTACCGGAAGCTTCGGCGTTGCGACGCTTGATCGCGGCGTCTCCGATTTTGCCGCGCTGCTGGCTGCGGCAGATACCGCGATGTATGTTTCGAAGCATGAGGGGCGCAACCGCTGCACGGCAGCTCCGCAAATCTCGGATCGGCGCCGCGTCCTGAAATCGGGCCTCATCATCTTTCAGAACCGCTCCTCGACCGTCGACTGTACGGTGCGATCGTTGGGCGAGGACGGTGCCGGCATCGATGTATCGAGCACGAACGGCGTTCCTGACGGTTTCGCGCTGCGTATCGGACCGGAACTGATCGAAAAGAGATGCCGGGTTGTCGCGAGAGCGGACCGCCATCTTGAAGTCGCCTTCCTGCCCTGAGGCACATTTCCACTCCACATGCTCCCAGACTTTTTCGAGCGGCTATTTGTTGCACAAGGATGCAAACTCTCGTTTGCGCGGTAACGCGTCAGCGGCTAAAATCGCGCTTTATGCGGGTTACAGGGGGCCAACTTGAAACTTCACCAGCGTGGTGTCGATCTTTTGCTGAACGTGCAATCGGCATTGGAGCATCTGGAGGCCTTGCCTGCGCATGAGGTTCGGAACCTGCTGATCGAGACCGAGATCGTTTTGCGCGATCTGCTCGCGCGCGACCGGCCGGTAGAGCCTGCCGGAACCAAAGCGCCACGCACCGGCGCGGTAGGCAGCTAAGCTAGGACGGGCTTTCCAGAGCAGATCTGTCGGTGCATTTCGCGTTGATGCACGGCCAGATTGAACCGGCGTGCAATAAGCGGTAGCCATCCTTCTGCGTGACTCGCGCCGGCAGGGAGGGAAGCCCCGCGATGGAATTCATCGTCATCATAGCGGCCATCGTGGTTTTTGCGTTACTGCGCAAACAGCACACGCGCCTCGGCGAGTTGGAGCGGCAGGTTGCAGCGCTGCGCACGCAGGTCACGACCGCCGGGACGCTGGCGACAGACGCGGCGGAGATTAGTGCGGCGGAAACCGCTCCGGCCACCAACGAAGAAAGTTCCGGGTCGGCGAACCAGACACCAGTCGAGCGAGGCGAGGCGGGGTCCGAAGAGCAGTCGCTTGGTCCTTGGCAGCAGGCCGCCGCGAGAGCTACGAGCGACGAGGAGAAGGCGCTCGCCCTGCCCTACGTCAAGGAGGCCGGCGTAAAACCCGACCTCGAAACCACGCTCGGCACGCGCTGGGCGGTCTGGGTGGGCGGCCTTGCGCTGGCGCTCGGCGGCATCTTTCTCGTTCGCTATTCGATCGAGGCCGGCATATTCGGCCCCGGGGTGCGTCTCACCTTCGCCTCCGTGTTCGGCATCTTGCTGGTTGGTGCGGGCGAGTTGGCGCGGCGGCGCGGTTTTCGGTCGCCCGTAGGTGGACTGGATGCAGCCTATATTCCGGCGATCCTCACTGCTGCCGGCGCATTCACCCTTTTCGGCGCCACATACGCCGCTCACGGCGTCTATGGCTTCATTGGACCTACAGCAGCGTTCGTGCTGCTCGGATTGCTGGCGCTCGCGACGGTTGCGGCAGCGCTCATCCATGGTCAGGCGCTGGCCGGTCTGGGACTTGTCGGCTCCTATCTGACACCGCTTCTGGTCGCCTCGGACGCGCCCAACGCGTGGACTCTGTTCATCTACCTCGCAATCGTACTCGCCGCCGCCGTGGCCGTGGCTTCTACAAGACGCTGGCAGTTGCTGGCATCCGCCGCTTATCTGGGTGCCGGTTTATGGAGCTTTGTCTATCTTGCCGGCGCGCCCGCCCCTGTTGCCGGGCCAGTGGCCTTTCTGCATCTGGTCGGCATCGCGGCGCTCGGCGGCATCTGGTTTGCCAGGCAACGCGATCCAGACCCCAAGGCCGACGCCGCTTCGTGCGTCGCCGCCCTGTTCGCGGCGCTGGTAGCGCTTGTATTCGTCAATCTCGAGGGCGCGGCGTACGGCCTTGTGTGGGCTGCCGTGCTGATTGCAGCAATGTTCGGCATCGCCGCGTGGCGCGCTCATGCGATGCCGATGCTACATGCAGCCGGGCTCGCCGCAATCGGCGCACAAAGCACGCATCTGCTCGACGGCGATTTCGTCTTCGATCTCTATGGCGGCCGCTTCGTGGTGGACGGGATATGGGCCGAAATCGGCTCAGGCGGCTTCGCGCCATACGCTGCCGCGTTGTCGGTGATTTTCCTCACTGGCGGCGTTTTCATGGCCAGCCGCAAAGCCGCTGCCGATCCCCATTGCGCCGCCAGCTGGGCCTTCTGGGCAGCGTTCGTACCCGTCAGCACGACGGCAATCACATGGCTGATGCATGGCAACCTCCATATCGACTGGCGATTTGCGGCAGCGTCGTTTGTGCTTGCGGGGATGCTGGCGGCAGCGGCCGAATTTGTCGCCCGCTCCGAGCAACCACCGCAAACCGGCGGCTGGGCCGTCACATTTACCGTAGCCGGTGCCTCGCTAGCCCTTTGCCTGGCACTAGTCACCGCTTTCGGTCCGGTTTTGACAACGGTGCTGACCGGTCTTGCAGCCGCCCTGCCCGCCGCCCTGACGCGGACGCGGCGCTGGCCGGCGCTCGGCTGGGCCTCGGCCGGCTTCGCGGTGGTGACGCTCGCCCGAGTGGCCACCGATCCGACGATTGCCGGGCCGGAATTCCTGGGCACGACGCCGTTCTTCAACGCACTGACGCCGGGCTACCTTCTGCCGGCGATGGCGTTCGCCTATGCCGCATGGCAATTGCTGCGCACCACCGACGGCAGGGCGCGGCTGGCGATGGAAGCTTTCTCGGCCCTGTTTGCGCTGGTGGGTGCGGGCATGCTGGCGCGGCACGCGATGTATGGCGGCGTCATCGACGCGAGCGAGCCGACACTCGGAGAACAATCCATCTACACACTGATCGCCATCGGCG
This sequence comes from Aquamicrobium sp., assembly GCA_019739225.1. Taxonomy (GTDB): domain Bacteria; phylum Pseudomonadota; class Alphaproteobacteria; order Rhizobiales; family Rhizobiaceae; genus Aerobium. The sequence continues at coordinate 1,407,091 of JAHHDT010000005.1, read as the reverse complement.
GCGGCGCGGTGCTGCTGGCACTCGACAGGCGCTCGCCGAGCCCCGTGTTTCAATGGGGTTCCATCGGGCTCGGCGCGTTGTCCGTCCTGTTCATCGCGAGCGCGCATTTCATCGGCCTCAACCCGCTGCTCACCAACGAGTCCACGGGCACCATTCCAGTCGTCAACCTTCTGCTGCTTGGCTATCTGATGCCCGCGATCGCGCTGGCTGCGCTGGCATGGCGCGCGCGGGGCATCCGGCCGGACTGGTACGTCGCGATGCTGTCCATCTGTGCGGCAGCGCTCGGCTTTGCCTACGTCACGCTTTCCGTGCGTCGCCTTTTCCAAGGTGAGTTCATCGGCGCGTGGAAGGGCATGGGCGAAGTCGAGGCGTACACGCACTCCGCCGTCTGGCTGGTGCTCGGCGTACTCCTGCTGGTCGCGGGGCTACGCTTCGGTTCGCGGGCCCTGCGTCTCGCCTCGGCGGTGCTGGTCGTGGTGGCTGTGGCCAAGGTCTTCGTCTACGACATGCGCCAGCTTGAAGGCGTATTGCGCGCCCTCTCCTTCATGGGGCTGGGCGGCGTGCTGATCGGCATCGGCATGTTCTACCAGCGCATGCTGGCAACGGCCAAAAACTAACCCGCCCCGGCGTCTGGCCGAGGCGGGTTACAGGCACGTTCAGTGGAAACTAGGCGAAGTCGACCGCCCTGTCGTCCTCGCCTTCACGGATCCGCGTCGGCAGGCCGATCCTGTCGAGCACCGCGAGGAACGGACGCGGCGGCAGGTCTTCGACATTGGCCATCTTCTTCACGTCCCACTCTCCGGTCGCAATCAGCATCGCGGCCGCGACCGCAGGAACGCCGGCAGTGTAGGAGATGCCCTGGCTGCCAACCTCCTCGTAGGCTTCCTTGTGGTCGGCCACGTTGTAGATGAAGACCTCGCGCTCTTTGCCGTCCTTCACGCCCTTGACCAGATCGCCAATGCAGGTCTTTCCGATGTAGCTCGGCGCGAGCGACGACGGATCGGGCAATACCGCCTTCACCACCTTCAGCGGCACGACGTCCAGCCCTTCTGCGGTGGTGACCGGCTGCTCGGAGAGGAGCCCCAGATTATTGAGCACAGTGAAGACGTTGACGTAGTGGTCGCCGAAGCCCATCCAGAAGCGCACCGTCGGCACGCCGAGGTTCTGCGACAGCGAGTGCACCTCGTCGTGCCCGGTCATGTAGGTCGTGCTGGTGCCGACCACCGGCAGGTCCCACTCCTTGCGGACCTCGAACATCTTGTTCGAAACCCATTCGTTGCTCTGCCAGGACCAGACCTGCCCCGTGAACTCGCGGAAATTGATCTCCGGGTCGAAATTGGTCGCGAACCAGCGGCCATGGCTGCCGGCATTGACGTCGATGATGTCGATCGTGTCGACCCGGTCGAAATATTCGTCATAGGCGAGCTTGGCATAGGCGTTCACCACGCCAGGGTCGAAGCCCGCGCCCAGAACGGCAGTCACGCCGGCCTTCTCGCATTCCTCGCGCCGCTTCCATTCGTAGTTGGCGTACCACGGCGGCGTCTCGCAGATCTTCAGCGGGTCCTCGTGGATGGCGGTGTCGATATAGGCCGCGCCCGTCTCGATGCAGGCAGACAGTACCGACATGTTGACGAAGGCCGAGCCCACATTGATGACGATTTCGGCGCCCGTCTTTTCGATCAGCGCCTTTGTCGCGCCGACATCCATTGCGTCAAGTGCATGAGCCTCGACCCGGCCGTCTGTCTTGAGAGCCTTCTTCTCGTTGATCGAATCCACGATGGCGTGGCATTTCTCGACGGTTCGCGAGGCGACATGAATGTCTCCGAGAACGTCGTTGTTCTGCGCGCATTTGTGCGCCACGACCTGCGCCACGCCGCCGGCGCCGATGATGAGGACGTTTTTCTTCATTTCGGGGGTCTGTCTCCTTCAAGACTGCTTGAAACGGGACGGGCCTACGAAAGGCTCGCAGCATAATCGTCAAAGCCGAACTCGCGCACGACCTTTACGGTTCCGTCGAGCTCGCGCACCGCGATGGACGGCATCTTCACGCCGTTGAACCAGTTCTTCTTGACCATGGTATAACCGGCGGCGTCCTGGACGGAGATCCGGTCGCCAACCTTGAGCTCGGCGGGGAAGCGGAACTCGCCAAAGATGTCGCCCGCAAGGCACGACTTGCCGCACACCATGTAGGTGTGTTCGCCGTCGTTGGGTTCGATCTTGGCGCTCTCGCGATAGATCAGCAGGTCGAGCATGTGCGCCTCGATCGAGCTGTCGACGATGGCGAGGTTCTTGCCGTTGAACAGCGTGTCGAGCACCGTGACCTCGAGCGTCGTGCTCTTGGTGATCGAGGCTTCGCCCGGCTCGAGATACACCTGCACGCCATAGCGCTCGGCGAACGCCTTCAGTCGCGCGCAGAATGCGTCGATCGGGTAGTCGTCGCCGGTGAAATGAATACCGCCGCCAAGGCTGACCCACTCGACGCGTGACAGCAGCGTGCCGAACCGCTCCTCGATCTGGCCGAGCATCCGGTCGAACAGGTCGAAATCGGCATTCTCGCAGTTGTTGTGGATCATGAAGCCAGTGACCCGGTCCATCACCGCCTCGACCTTGGCAACATCCCATTCACCCAGCCTGCTGAACGGGCGCGCCGGGTCGGCGAGATCGAAACTCGATGACGAGACCTGCGGATTGAGCCGAAGCCCGCAGGCAATACCCGTCGCCCGGTCGGCGAAGCGCTCTAGCTGGCCGATGGAGTTGAAGATGATCTTTTCGGCGTGGGAGATCACCTCGTCGATCTCGTGATCCGCGTAGGCGACCGAATAGGCGTGGGACTCGCCGCCGAATTTCTCGCGCCCCAGCCGCACCTCGTTGAGCGACGAGGAGGTGGTGCCATCCATATAGTCGCGCATGAAGTCGAAGACCGACCAAGTCGCAAAGCATTTGAGTGCCAACAGCGCCTTGGCGCCCGAGGCGTTACGCACATGGGCGATCTTCTCCATGTTGCGGAGCAGCTTCTGCTTGTCGATCAGGTAGTACGGGGTGGCAATGGTGGTCATCGTGCAATTCGCCTTCCGGTCTCGGGGCGGGTTATAGGCATGCGGGCGCGAATGGCAAATCCCGCACGGCCCACGGCAGCCTTTTGCCACATGCGCTTGACGGTGAGATCACACGGAAAACGGATTCAGCAGGCCGCTACGGTCGCGACCTAGTCGCGCGGCAGCCGGCCTTCGGCAACGAAATGCGGGTTCGCGAAAGGTGCATCGCCTTCCGCTGTGCCCGCACCATAACGAAACGGCTTGCCGTCCAGAGTGCGGGTCATGCCGCCTGCTGCGCGCAGCACCGCGTCGCCTGCCGCGGTGTCCCACTGCATCGTACGTCCGAGGCGCGGGTAGAGGTCCGCCTCGCCACATGCGAGCAGGCAGAATTTCAGCGACGATCCGACGGAAACCCGCCGCGCGGGCTCATAGCGACCGATGAAGGCATCGGTATCCGGCGTGTTGTGGGAGCGACTTGCAACGACGGTCAGCGGCGCGCAGCCGTCGCGCACGACGATCGCGCGACGGTCCAGCGGGCCATGATCCGCGTCGGTCTTTATCATTGAGGCCGACCCCGGATAGCCCGAATAGAGCTCGCGCCGCGCCGGCGCGTAGACCACGCCGATGACAGGCGTGCCGTCACGCACCAGCGCAATGTTAACGGTGAAGTCGCCATTGCCGCTGACGAATTCCCGCGTGCCGTCCAGCGGATCGACGAGAAAGAAGACACTGCCGACAGAATCGGGCGCGTGCCCCTCGGCGGCCTCCTCTTCGGCAACAACGGGAATGCCGGGAAAGCTCTCGCGAAGTCCTTTGAGGATGATTGCCTCGGCGTCCCGATCGGCTTCGGTCACTGGCGAGCAATCGGATTTCTCCTCGGCGGCAAAGCCACGGTCGCAAATTTCCATGATCCGCCGCCCCGCCGCCAATGCGAGGGGTTCAAGAACGGCATTCACAGCTCTGTCGTCAGGCAATATCTGCATGGCCATCGCGATACAGCGTCGGCGCACCGTCAGCAATAGCCGCGCTGGCGCAACCAATTTTCCAGTTCGTCGGCCATCTCCTCCGGCACTCGCCCTGCCGTCTGAAGATGGACGTCGGCATTCTCTGGCGACTCATAAGGCGAATCCACGCCCGTGAAGTTGGCGATCTCACCCTTCAGCGCCCGCGCATAGAGCCCCTTCGGGTCGCGCCGCGCGCACTCCTCGAAGGGCGTGTCGACAAACACCTCGACAAATTCGCCGTCGCTCATCAGCTCGCGGGCCATCCGGCGTTCGGCACGGAAGGGCGAGATGAAGGAGACGAGTACGATCAGACCCGCATCGGCCATCAGGCGCGCCACCTCGGCCACCCGGCGAATGTTCTCCACGCGATCTTCCTCGGTGAAGCCGAGGTCGCGGTTGAGGCCGTGGCGCACATTGTCGCCATCGAGAATGTAGGTGTGACGCCCGGAGGCGTGCAGCTTCTTCTCGAGCAGGTTCGCGATGGTCGACTTGCCGGAGCCCGACAGGCCTGTGAACCACAGCACCGCTGGCTTCTGATGTTTCAGGTCGGCGCGGGCCTTCTTGTTCACATCCAGCGCCTGCCAGTGAATGTTGGCCGCCCTGCGCAACGGATGCAGGATCATTCCCGCACCGACCGTTGTGTTGGTGATGCGGTCGATCAGCACGAATGCGCCGGTCGTCCGGTCGTCGGCAAACTTGTCGAACACGAGGGGCGATTGCACCGAGATGTTGCAAACACCGACCTCATTCATCTCCAGCGATTTCGCCGCTTCATGGGAGAAGTTATTGATATTCGTGCGATACTTGAGTTCCGTAACGGTAGCGCCAACCTGGTCTGTCTCGGTTCTCAACAGATAGGACCGTCCGGGAATCAGGGCGTGCTCATCGAACCAGACAAGGTTGGCCGCGAACTGGTCGGCCACCTGCGGGCGCGCATCCGGCGCGACCAGCATGTTGCCGCGCGACACTTCAACCTCGTCGTCGAGGACCAGCGTGACAGCCTGCCCTTCGCGCGCGACGGAAATATCTCCATCGGCCGTCACGATGCGGCTCACGCGCGCGGTCTTGCCGGATTTGGCAATGACAACCTCGTCGCCCTGCCGCACAGTGCCGGAAGCGATGGTCCCCGCGAAACCGCGAAAATCCAAATTGGGTCGGTTCACATACTGGACGGGGAAGCGGAACGGCCGCTGCGCCTTGTCCTCATCGACCTTCACCGTTTCCAGATGCTCGATCATCGTCGGCCCGCGATACCAGGCCGTCCTGTCCGAACGTGTCACGACGTTTTCGCCATAGCGCGCGGAAACAGGGATCGGCACGACGGAGGCGAACCCGAGATCGGTCGCAAACGCGCGATAGTCCTCAACAATGCCGCCGAAGACAGCCTGATCGTGATCGACGAGGTCGATCTTGTTCACCGCCAGCAAAATGTGACGAATGCCAAGGAGCGAGGCGATGAACGAGTGGCGGCGCGTCTGCGGAAGCACGCCCTTGCGCGCATCGATCAGCACGATGGCGAGATCGGCCGTCGACGCACCGGTCGCCATGTTGCGGGTGTACTGCTCATGTCCCGGCGCATCGGCGACGATGAACTTGCGATTGGGCGTCGAAAAGAACCGGTAGGCGACATCGATCGTTATGCCCTGCTCGCGCTCGGCCTCCAGGCCGTCGACCAGCAGCGCGAAATCGATCTCGTCGCCGGTGGTGCCATGCTTCTTCGAATCGCGTTCGAGTGTGGCAAGCTGATCCTCGAAGATCAGCTTGGTGTCGTAAAGCAGCCTGCCGATCAGCGTCGACTTGCCGTCGTCCACGGAACCGCAGGTCAGGAAGCGAAGCATCGACTTCTGCTCCTGCTCCGCGAGGTAGTTCCGGATATCGCTCGAAGCGGGCGAGCTCTCAGCCACATTCTGGAGCATGATCAAAAATACCCTTCCCGCTTCTTCTTCTCCATCGAACCAGCCTCATCGCGGTCGATGAGCCGTCCCTGGCGTTCGGAGGTTCGTGCCGTCAGCATTTCGGAGACGATCCCCTCGAGCGTATCGGCATCGGATTCGATCGCGCCGGTGAGCGGGTAGCAACCAAGCGTGCGGAAACGCACGAGACGCTCACTGACCACTTCGCCGGGCTGCAGCTTCAGCCTGCCATCGTCGACCATGATCAACATGCCGTCGCGCTCGACCACCGGCCGCTTCGCGGCGAAATAGAGCGGCACGATCGGGATGTTCTCCTGCAGAATGTACTGCCAGATATCGAGCTCGGTCCAATTGGAGAGCGGAAAGACCCGGATCGATTCGCCCTGGTTGATCCGCGTGTTGTAGATCTTCCACATCTCCGGGCGCTGGTTCTTGGGGTCCCAGCCGTGCTTGTCGTCGCGGAAAGAGAAGATACGCTCCTTGGCGCGCGATTTTTCCTCATCACGCCGTGCGCCGCCGAAAGCGGCGTCGAAACCGTATTTGTCGAGCGCCTGGCGCAGCCCCTGCGTCTTCATCACATGGGTATGGACGTTGGAGCCGCTGTCGATCGGGTTGATACCCTGCTCAACGCCTTCCTGATTGATATGGACCAGCAGGTCGAGGCCGTGCGTCGCCGCCATCTCGTCACGGAAGGCGATCATCTCGCGGAACTTCCAGGTGGTGTCGACATGCAGGAACGGGAACGGAGGCTTCGCCGGATAGAATGCCTTCATGGCCAGGTGAAGCAGCACGGACGAATCCTTGCCAACCGAATAGAGCATCACCGGGCGGACGAAGGTTGCCGCCACCTCCCGGAAGATGTGGATCGCCTCGGCCTCCAGTCGATCAAGATGAGTGAGTGCCGGAAGCTTTGCTGAGGAACTTTGTGTCATAACCGATCGGTAACCGCCTGGTGGATTGCCGCAAGCGTCGGCGGCATCATGCCTTCCCTTCTGGCTCGGCGCGAAACTACCGCATAGTGCGCAAGGAAGACAAAATTAGGTTTTCAAATTTGCGCCGAACATCAAAAATACCCCTACCCTTCAGCCCTGGTCCTTGCACGTTTTTTCCTGTTGCCGGCTTGCGCCATGTTCTGTGCTGTTCGCATCAAGATGAGGCTTTACGGCGTCGGGCGCACGCGATATTGAACGGCCCGGCCGCGTTGGGGCGTAGCCAAGCGGTAAGGCAGCGGTTTTTGGTACCGCCATTCCCTGGTTCGAATCCAGGCGCCCCAGCCATCAACGCTTGGCGATCTCGCGACAAAAGACGCTTCACCGCCACGCTTTCGGTCTCCCCTCAACTCTGCTAACAGCGTCACCGCAAGGCAGGCGGGCCGCATCACAGTGAACGGGAAGACATGCAATTCATCGATCTGGGCGCTCAACGGGAGCGCATTCGCGACAAGCTTAAAGCGGCGATCGACAATGTCGTCGAAGACGGCCGCTACATTCTCGGGCCGCAGGTAGCCGAATTCGAAAAAGCGCTGGCCGACTATGTCGGGGTCAAGCACGTGGTCGCCTGTGCCAATGGTACCGACGCGCTGCTGCTGCCGCTCATGGCGTACGGGGTCGGTCCGGGCGATGCGGTCTTCTGCCCCTCATTCACCTTTGCTGCCACGGCTGAAGTTGTCGCGCTCAGGCAGGCCGAGCCGGTCTTCGTCGAGATCAATCCGGACACCTACAACATCGACCCCGCCAGCCTTGAGGCCGCTATCGAGATGGTCAAGGCGGAAGGTCGGCTGACCCCGCGCGCCATCATCCCCGTCGATCTATTCGGCCTTTCCGCCGACTACTCCGCGATCACGGCGATCGCCGAGCGCCACGGGCTGGCCGTCATCGAAGACGCGGCCCAGGCAATCGGTGGCAAGTTCGGCAACGGCATGTGCGGCGGCTTCGGCCAGGTCGGCTCGACCAGCTTCTACCCGGCGAAGCCGCTGGGCTGCTACGGCGACGGCGGTGCGATGTTCACAAACGACGACGAGATGGCTGAGAAGCTGCGCTCGCTGGCCTTTCACGGCAAGGGCGAGACGCAGTACGACAACGTCCATGTCGGCATCAATTCGCGTCTCGACACGCTGCAGGCCGCCATTCTCATCGAGAAACTCGCCATCCTCGAAGACGAGATGGAGAAGCGCCAAGCGGTCGCGCGGCGCTACAACGACGGCCTGCGTGGCGTGGTCAAGGTTCCGGAAATTCCAGCCGGCAGCCGTTCGGCCTGGGCGCAGTATGCCATAGAAACGCCGCGTCGGGACGAGCTGAAAGCTCATTTGCAGGCCCAGGGCATTCCGTCGGTGATTTACTACGTCAAGCCGCTGCACCAGCAGGTGGCCTATTCTCAATACCAGATCGCGCCGGGCGGGCTGGCGCTGTCGGAAGAACTGCCGTCTCGGATACTGTGCCTGCCGATGCATCCCTACCTCTCGACAGAGGATCTGGACCGGATCATCGCAACCATCGTGGACTTCATCGGTCGCTAAGGCCGAAGACAGCGAAACGAAAAAGGGCCGGTCGATCGACCGGCCCTTCTTTTTTCTTGAGATCTCTCAAGCGCCTTTAGCGGCGGGCAAACAGCGCCCATACGGCCGGCACGATTGCCGCGGCGAGCGCGACCTTGATCAGGTCCGGCAGGATGAACGGCGCAACGCCGAACTGCCAGGATGCCGAAGCGCCGATGATGCCGGCAAGCCAGGCGAAGCCCATCGCCATCATGACGATCTCGGCAGCAAGCATGGCGCCGAAGAGCTTGAACGGGTTGCGATCCCAACCGCGATCGGCGGCCCAGCCGACGATTGCCGCCATGACGACGAAGCCGGCGAGGAAGCCGCCGGTGGTGCCCATCATGTAGGCGATGCCGATTCCCTTCTCGGGAGTCGACTGGAAAACGGGGAAGCCCATGGCGCCCTCGGCCATGTAGAGCAGCAGCGTCGCGACGCCGAGCCGCAGGCCGAAGGTTGCGGCAATGCCGAGCACGGCAAGCGTCTGCAGCGACATGTCGACCGGGCCGAGAACCACCTTGGTCTTTGCAGAAAGGGTGAGCAGCAGCGTACCGGCTATTGCCAGGAAGGCGAGCGCGGCATAACGCGCAACGCCCTTTTCGGGCAATGCGAGCGAAACCAGCGGACGAGAGAGGATTGCGGCGGACATGTCGTTCTCCATCAGAGTTTCGGCGGGCAAGCGGCCCGTTGCGATGGTTCCCCTATATGGTCTTACATGATATGCGGCAACTCGTTTCGCCTGCCCCTTCCACATCGCTACGGCAACTCTCCATGGCCCTCGATTTCGATACAAAGTTCGAACCCGCCTATGGCGAGGCGGTCGAGGTCGCGCCCGGTGTGGCGCGAATCACGGTCAACAATCCGAGCGCCTTCACCTTTCACGGCACCAACAGCTATCTGGTTGGACGAGACACACTGGCGGTCATCGATCCGGGCCCGGAAGACGACGCGCATCTCGCCGCTCTCATACGCGCGATTGCAGGCAGGCCGGTGAGTCATATCTTCGTCAGCCACACGCACGTCGATCATTCGCCACTGACACGGCGGCTGGCGGAGCGAACCCGCGCAACCGTGCTGGCCGAAGGACCGCACCGCCCGGCAAGGCCGCTGCGCATCGGCGAGATTAATCCGCTGGACGCCAGCGGCGATACCGATTTCGTGCCGGATGTCACACTGGCCGATGACGAGCTGGTCGAGGGTGACGGCTGGGCGCTGCGCGCAATCCACACGCCCGGCCACACCGCCAACCACGTTTCCTTCGCCCTGGAGGGCACCGGCACGCTGTTTTCGGCCGATCATGTGATGGCCTGGTCGACATCCATCGTCGCGCCGCCCGATGGGGCGATGTCCGATTACATGGCTTCGCTCGACCGGCTTCTGGGGCGCGACGATCGACTTTTCCTGCCGGGCCATGGCGGGGCGGTGACCCAGCCTGCCGCCTTCATGCGAGGGCTGAAAGCACATCGCAAGATGCGTGAACGGGCCATCATCGAGCGGCTTCGCGGTGGCGACCGCACCATTCCCCAGATGGTCGCAGCCATTTATCGCGACACCGATCCGCGTCTTTTCGGTGCAGCCGGCCTGTCGGTGCTGGCGCATCTGGAAGACCTTGTCGGCCGAGGCATCGCCGCGGCAGAAGGTGAGCCGTCAATCGACGGGGTCTTCTTCCTCGTCTGAGGCCGGAATATCGATGATCTCCAGCGACTGCCGCGCGAACTCGGCGTCCAGGTCGGACATGAAGGCGCGGATGCGCCGTGCATTGTCGCCCAGATCGTGCTTGGCGTAGCGGGTGTTCAGACGCATATCGACGAAGGTCGACGCGCCTTCGTCCGTCAGCCGCAGCACCGCATCGGCCGGGAAGCGGACCAGAAAAGTCGGCGCTTCCAGTTCGACGGAAACCTCGCCAGCCTCGGCCTCCAAAGGCAAGCGCGCATAGGGTTTCCAGCCTCGCGCGGCAATCACCGCTGCTGCGGCATTCATGACCCTGCTCATCGAGGCGTCGTAACGGCGCCCGCTCACATCCGGATAATGCTCGGTCTGCAACGCGGCGGCCTCGCGCGTGATCGGCACGATAGCGTTCATGGCCCCGCTGCGGCGTGCAGGAGCCAGAACGAATTGCGGCGGTTCTACGAGGTCGGTCGACACGTCGTTCAAAGCCGGATAGCGCAACACGAAATAGGCGCCGGCCAGGTAGGGCGCCAATACGATCGCCGCCAGGACGCCAGCGGCCAGCGAGGCTTTGCCGGCCTTCTCGCCATACACCCAAAGACGCCAGAAGCCACCGGCGGCCAGGCCCAGCGCCAAGAGTGCCAGTCCGGCTACCAGCGCCAGAATCCAGAAATACGCGACCGTCTCGACCATCCCGTAGCGATGGCCGACACTTGCGACGATCAAAAGCACGAGCGAGAAGCCGGCAATGCTCCTCGCTCGCTGCGCCATCGGCGAAACCCGCCGTTCCGGTCCTGTCGCCATCCGTGCCTTGCCATGCCTGAGACTGTTCGAGCCTCTTACCGGCTTGCTATCGGAGCGTCAAAGGGGCCTCCAGGAGTTGCTTGCCGCCCGATGACCAGGAACGTCACGGCAGCAGTCACGAGCGCGATAGCGGCGCTCGCCAGCGCGGCCATCTGGAAGCCGTTGCCGAAAGCAGCCTGCGCAGCCGCGATCAGGGCAGCGCCCTGCTCAGCCGGCAATTCCGCCGCAAGCGAAGACACGCGACCAAGCGCTTCGCCTGCTTCGGCTAGCGCGGGGTCGGAAACGACACCTTGAATGCTGCTCTTCAGGTCTAGTCGATAGAGCGCTGAAGCGAGGCTACCCAGGAGTGCGATGCCCAACGCGCCGCCGAGCTCCGTGCTGGTTTCGGCGATGCCGGCAGCCGAGCCTGCCCGCTCCGGCGGCGCAGCCGATACGATCAGGTCAGTCGTCAGCGTGAACACCGGCGCTAGACCGAACGAAAAGATGACATAGCCCGCAACGACCGGCGCGAGGTCCGGATCGTCGCCGATGCCGAGCATCACGAAGCCCCCCGCGGCAACCGTCAAGGCCAGGGCAACCAGCCTCGGCGGTGCGACAAGGCGGGTCATCAGCGGCGTGAGCAGCGCACCGACCACGAAGGCGATACCGGACGGCGCCGACCACAGCCCCGCCTCCAGAGGCGACAGGCCCAACGTGAGCTGGAGATATTGCGCGATCAGCAGGAACGAGCCGAATGCGATGAAGAAGCCGAAAATGTTGACAGCCAGCGCCGTGCTGAATGCCGGTCGCCGGAAGAGCGCCAGATCGATGAGTGGATCGGCCAGACGGTTCTGCCGGCGCACGAAGATGGCCGCCACCAGCATGCCCACAACCAACGCCGCACCGACGGCAAGGCTAAGGCCGGAATGCGCAAAGAGCTTGATGCCATAGACGAGCGAAAGGACGGCAATCATCGACAGGACGGCGCTCACGACGTCCGGCCAGGGCGCATCGGCTTCACGCGCTTCAGGAAGCAGCCACGGCCCCACCGCCAGCAACAGCACCATGATCGGCACGTTGAGCAGGAAAACGGCACCCCACCAATAGTATTCAAGCACCACGCCGCCCAGCACCGGCCCGATCGCGGCGCCGGACGAAAAGCTCGCGATCCAGATGCCGATCGCAAAGGTACGCTGTGCAGGATCGCGGAACATGTTGGTGACAAGCGACAAGGTCGAAGGCGCAAGCGTTGCCGCAGCCAGTCCTAAAAGTGCCCGGGCCGCGATCAGCATCCACACGGTAGTCGAGAACGCGGCGGCAATCGATGCAAGACCGAACGCGGCAGCACCTATCATCAGCAAACGCCGGCGTCCGATGCGGTCTCCAAGCACGCCCATCGGGAGCAGCGCACCAGCCAGCACGAAGCCGTAGATGTCGACGATCCAGAGAAGTTCGACCGCGCTCGCGCCGAGATCGGCAGTGAGTTTTGGAACCGCAAGGTTGAGCACCGTCAGATCCATGGAATAGAGGATGCAGGGCAGCGCAAGCACCGCCAGCCCCGTCCATTCCTTAAAGGTTGCGCGGGGTGTCGCGGTTGATTGCATTGCCGCGGTGGTGGTCATGAATAGCTCCGGTTTTCCAACGCCGCGAGGCGGCTGAGGTTTTGCCTTTTCGTTTCTCGGCTTCATGTGGGCCGGATAACGTAGTATGCTATTATAATCTGATGGTATTATTTTGCTACTGACAAATACGAAAAAGAGACATATGGCTGGAAAACGGAGTTACGACGATGGCTGCGCCGCAGCGTTTGCACTGGATCTGATCGGCGAGCGCTGGGCTTTGCTGGTGGTTCGCGAGCTGATGTTCGGGCCGAAGCGCTTCTCCGACCTGAAGGCCGACCTGCGCACGATCACGCCCAACGTCCTGACACAGCGGCTGGAAGACCTGGAGGTGGCAGGGATCATCACCCGGCGCCGTCTCCCGCCGCCGGCAGCATCATCCGTCTACGAGCTGACCCCTTGGGGTCGCGCGCTGGAGCCGGTCTTGGTCGAGCTCGGGCGGTGGGGCGCACAGTCGCCGGCTCTGCCTCAGGGAAGGCCGATCAGCGCGGCATCGGTCGTGCTATCGCTCCGAACACTGTTCGACCCAACGATTGCAGGCAACGCCGTATTGCGGCTCTCGCTCGTTCTCGACGGAGTGCCGTTCGGCGTTCGGGTAAACAATGGAGAATTCGAGGTCGCAGCGCAGCAGCAGGAAAGCGATGCCGATGCCGAGGTCGTCACCAAGGCCTCGATACTCGACTCGCTGCTTTTCAACAGTGCCGATCTGGATCGCGCCGTCGCCGGAAAAGATGTTCAGCTCACCGGCGACCGTGGGGCCTTCGAACAGTTCCTGTCATGGTTCCCGCTGCCGGTCGAAGATAGCACGGCAGCGGGGTAAGGTTCGCGGGCGAAGTCCTCAGGCTGTCGGCAGCTCGTAGGTTTCGAACTGCTTGCGCAGCGTGGTCTTCTGGATCTTGCCGGTAGCGGTGTGGGGAATCTCGTCGACGAAAACCACGTCGTCCGGCATCCACCATTTGGCGATCTTGCCTTCCATGAAGCCGAGTAGCTCGTCCTTGGACGGTTCCTTGCCCGGCTTGCGCACGACGACGAGCAAAGGCCGCTCATCCCATTTCGGATGCGCGATACCGATAACAGCGGCCTCAGCGACGTCAGGATGCCCGACCGCAAGGTTTTCCAGATCGATGGTCGAGATCCACTCACCGCCGGACTTGATCACGTCCTTGGCCCGGTCGGTGATCTGCATATAGCCCTGCGGGTCGATGTGGGCGACATCGCCTGTGTCAAACCAGCCTTCCTCGTCGAACTGCTCGGCTCCGGCACCGCCGTAGTAGGCGCGGGCAACGGCCGGCCCGCGCACCTTCAGCCTGCCGAAAGTCTTTCCATCCCAAGGCTGGTCATGGTTTTCGTCGTCGGTGACCTTCATCTCCACGCCGAAGGGCGCGAAGCCCTGCTTCTGCTGTATGTCGAGCTTGGCGTCGCCTTCCAGTTCCAGATATTCCGGCTTGATCGTGGCCAGCGTGCCGAGCGGAGACATTTCGGTCATGCCCCACGCGTGGATGACCTCGACGTCGTAGTTCTCCTGGAACTTCTTGGTCATGGCGCGCGGGCAGGCCGAGCCGCCGATCACCACCTTCTTGAGATAGGGCAGCTTCTTGCCGCTTTCTTCGAGATGCTGCAGCAGCATCAGCCACACGGTCGGCACCGCGGCGGTGAAGGTCACCTTCTCCGTGTCCAGCAATTCGTAGATCGCCTCGCCGTCCATGCGCCCGCCGGGCATGACGAGCTTTGCCCCGCACATCGGCGCGCTCTGCGCGAGCCCCCACGCGTTGGCGTGGAACATCGGCACCACCGGCAGCACCGTATCGCGCGAGGAGAGCCCCATCGCATCCGGCACCAGGGCTATCATGGCATGAAGAACGTTCGAACGATGCGAATAGACGACCCCCTTAGGGTCGCCCGTCGTCCCGGAGGTGTAGCACATTCCGCAGGCGGCCGTTTCCTCGAGCTGCTTCCAGCGGAAGTCGCCGTCGGCGCCGTTCAGCCATTCCTCATAAGCTATGGCGTTCGGCAAGGAGGTCTGCGGCATGTGCGCCTTGTCGGTGAAGACGATCACGCGCTTCACCGACGGCACCTGCGGCACGATCTTCTCGGCCAACGGCACGAAGGTCAGATCGACAAACAGCGCCGCGTCCTCGGCATGGTTCATGATCCATGCGATCTGTTCGGGAAAGAGCCTGGGATTGAGCGTGTGATAGACACCGCCCATGCCCATGATGCCGTACCAGGCCTCCAGATGCCGCCCTGTGTTCCAGGCCAGCGTGGCGATACGGTCTCCAGCGGCAAAGCCCTCGCGTTCCAGAAGCTGAGCCGCCTTGAGCGCGCGCAGGCGCGTCTCGGCATAGGTCGTGCGCACGATCGGCCCCTCGACCGAGCGCGAAACGATCTCGCGCGCGCCGTGCTGCGTCGCCGCGTGGTCCAGTATCTTGTGGCAAAGCAGCGGCCAATCCTGCATCAATCCATGCATCGAGTTCCTCCTCTTGTTTGCTGTCAGCAGTCTTTGTCGGAACACGCGGCTTGTCCAGTCTCCCGGCTCTGAAAATACCTTCGAAGCGATGGCGATTACAGCCGGGATGCCGGATCGCCGGGGCCGCGCCCGAACCCCGATCTCAATGTGCCTGACCTGTTGCGGCCCTCCGCCACAAAGCCGCCATCTTTCCGACCGAACCGTTAATGCGGGGCGGTAAGAAACTGAGTATCGTAAGAGGCGTCCCATGGATATGTCGGTCGCGGAAACCACTCCTCCGCCCCTCCAGCCCCCTTCTCCGCCAGCCGTTATTGCATCGCTCGAAGCTGTAGAGATCGAGCTGGAACTCGGTCGCCGTGAGATCGGCGAGGACCAGTACGAAAGCACCGTTCGCGAGACGGTCGAGGCTTTTGGCGGTGTGCTCCTGTTCCAGATGAGGATCGAGCGGGATGGCGTCGGGCACTGGGTGGCAGCGATTGCGCTGGAAAGTGCGGAAGGCCGCGAGATTGCGATCGTCGACCTGCCCTGCAACGGTGAAAGCGCCAGCGTGATACCGGCATCCGAGAGCGATCTGCCGATTGCACGAATTGCGGCCGCCTATGCCAGCCTCGCGGACTGCTGGTCGACCGCCGCCTGAAACATCGCCGGGATGGTCCAGCATCCACGGCGATGTGAACCAGCCTCCGCGCGACCTTACGCGACCATCCGTTAGCAGGTAGGTTTGGTCTCCACCAAGGAGGCCCAGATGAACCAGCCGATCCCGCTCACCAACCTTCAGGCACGCGACATCGCGTCCGTGCTGCATCCCTACACGCCGATCCACAAGCTCGGCGAGATGGGACCGCTGGTCATCGAGCGCGGCGAAGGTGTCTTCGTCTACGACACGCAGGGCAAACCTTACATCGAAGGCATGTCCGGTCTCTGGTGCGCCGGCCTCGGCTTCGGCGACGAGGAAATGGTGGAGGCAGCCACCGCGCAGCTCCGCTCGCTTCCCTATTACCACCTGTTTGGCGCCAAGGGCACGGAATCGGCGATCGAGCTCGCAGAGAAGCTGAAGGAGATCGCGCCGATGCCGATCTCCAAGGTGTTCTTCACCTCGTCCGGATCCGAGGCCAACGACACCCAGGTGAAGCTTGCCTGGTACATGAACAACGCGCTCGGCAGGCCCGACAAGAAGAAGATCATCTCGCGGATGAAAGCCTACCATGGCGTGACCGTCATGTCGGCGTCGCTGACCGGCCTGCCCTACAACCACATGGGCTGGGACCTGCCCGTGGATCGCGTACTGCATACGGATTGTCCGCATTACTACCGCTTTGGTGCGGAGGGCGAGAGCGAAGCCGAGTTCGTGGCGCGGATCGTGGGCTCGCTGCGCGATCTCATCGAGCGCGAGGGACCGGACACCATCGCCGCCATGATCGCGGAGCCAGTCATGGGCGCGGGCGGCGTGATCGTACCGCCTGCCAGCTATTATCCGGCCATCCAGGAAGTGCTCGACGAGCATGACATCATCCTCATCGACGACGAGGTCATCAACGGTTTCGGACGCACCGGCAACTGGTGGGGTTGCCAGACGCTGGGCATGAAGCCGACGACCATCTCGGCCGCCAAACAGCTGACGGCAGCCTATGCGCCGCTGGGCGCCGTCATGGTGCCGGAGGACATCTATCAGGCCTATGTGGACCATTCGGCCAAGATCGGCACCTTCGGCCACGGCTTCACCTATGGCGGCCATCCGCTCGGCTGCGCGCTGGGGGTCAAGGCGATCGAGATCTACCAGCGGCGCGACATACTCGGCCACGTCCGCAAGCTTGCTCCGGTTTTCGAGAAGCGCATGCGCAAACTGGCGGACCATCCACTGGTCGGTGAAGCACGCTATTGCGGGCTTGTCGGGGGTGTGGAGCTGGTAGCCGACAAGGCGACCAGGCGCAGCTTCAACCCCAAGTCGGGCGTCGGCGCGCAATGCGCGCGGTTCTGCGAGGCGCACGGCGCGATCCTGCGCGCGATCGGCGACACGATCGCGCTCTGTCCGCCGATGATCATCACGGAGAGCGAACTGGAGGAACTGTTCAACCGCTTGGAAACGGCTCTCGACGACTGCGAGGCATGGGTCTCGACGCAAGCGTTGCGCGCCAGCTAGCCGGCTGGGCCTTCACATCGCTACCGGCATGCCTACCTTCAGTATGGAGTGGTGACGAAGGAGCAACCCATGCCCAATCCTGCACCCGGCTTCCAGCGCCGGCCGGACCACAGAATTGTCGTCGAGCCCTACCTTGGCACGGTGACCGTTCGCTTCGGCGATACTGTGATCGCATCGTCCGAGCGAGCGCTGGAGTTGCGCGAAGGCAGCTATCCGCCGGTCCTCTATCTTCCCCTGGAGGACATCTATCTCGAGCATTTCGAGAAAAGCGCAACGACAACCCACTGCCCGTTCAAGGGCGACGCCAGCTACTGGAGCGTGCGCGCTCACGGCGCCGCCTCCGATGACGCGTTGTGGGTCTATGAAGAGCCTTATGACGAAATGACGGCGATAGCCGGCTACGGCGCCTTCTATCCCGACAAGGTCAGAATCGACGCCGCGCAGCCGTAGGCTTCTAGAGCTGCTCCAGAATCGCGGCAGCGCCCGACGTGACGGCGCTGCCCGGAGAATCCTCGATGTTGAGCGCGGTGACGGTGCCGTCTTCGACGATCATCGAGAAACGCGCCGAACGCAGGCCGAGGCCGCGTGCGGACATGTCGAGATCGAGACCTGTGGCCTTGGCGAAATCGCCGCTGCCGTCGGCCAGATAGAGCAGCTTGCCCTCGCCGCCAGTGAAACGGGCCCAGGCCGACATGACGAAGGCGTCGTTGACGGCGACGACAGCGATGGCGTCGACTCCGCGCGCCAAGATCGCGTCATAATTCTCGAGATAGCCGGGCAAATGGTTGTTGGAGCAGGTCGGCGTGAACGCGCCCGGCACGCCGAACAGAACAACCTTCTTGCCGGCGAAGACATCCGCCGTGCCGAGGTCCTTCATTCCATCATCGGTCATCGTCTTGAAGCTGACATCGGGCAGTTTCTGTCCAACGGCGATCGTCATCGTGTTTACCTTGAGCGGAAGGGAAGATTGGTCATCGGTGGGACGCAACGGTTAGCCGTTGCCCGGCGCGAACGCAACCGGTCAGCTGCCACTCACGGCAGCTCCAGCGTGCCGCTTACCGCGCCGGCGCTGGTGATCAGCGTATAGGCGAGGTGCTTGTCCCCGCCCTTCTCGTCGCGGTCCTGCACGGCGATGCTGAACGTGCCGGACGCCTCGTCCAGTTCGGCCATACCGAGCACCAGCGTCTCGGTGCCGGCGACGAACAGGTCGAGCGGTCGTACGGCCTCGGGCAGCTTCGTCTCGACACGCATCGCGGCATCGGAGACGTCGACCAGCCGGGCTTCGAAACCCTCCCGTGCGGGCCCCGGCATGGCGGCGAAGGTCGCAGCAACTGTCGTGACATCCTCACCCGCATGGGCGTTGGTGCTCGGATCGAGCGTAAGCCTCGCCTGCACCGGAACGCAGATCGTCTCGCAGACGCCGAGGAATACATCCGCCTCGACCTGCGAAGGCTCAACGTCATCGGGCAGCGTGAATGTAAGCCCGAGCGAAACCGGCCTGTCGTAGCCCGCCCACGTCGAATAGCCGTCGTCGAAACGCTTCGGCGCCGGATAGTCGATCTGGACCGGCGCCTCCTTGCCGCCAGCCAGGATGGCGATCATCGGCGGCACGCCCGACTCGCCGGGGTCGCGCCAGTAGGTTTTCCAGCCTCGATCGAGCTTGATCTCCAGCGCGCCACGCACCTGCCCGTCCGTGTCGGGCGAACCGCTGGTCACGATCCGGATCGCACCGCCTTCGACGTGATGCCATTCACTGGAGTCGGCCTGCACATGCCCCACCCATGACAAGGTGAGGACAAGCAGCGAAGCGGAAAGGCGGGCAATTTTCATGGGCTGGAACTTCTTACGGTTCGTCCTGTTTCGCAATCTGGCGCGATGCGCTTGTCATCATAATTGTGTGAGCGAAAAAGCCGGAGCCCGATTGTGGGTCGCGGGCGTCTTTCAAGCGACAAGGAAACAGGCTAGCCTTCGATCATGGATATTCTGGGTTCCAAGATGTCGGCACGGGCCGGCTTCCTAGACGACCAGTTCCTCATTGCCATGCCCGGCATGAAGGACGAGCGTTTCGCGCGCTCGGTTATCTATATCTGCGCCCACAGCGAGGAAGGTGCGATGGGCCTGATCATCAATCAGGTTCAGGAGATGTTGTTTCCGGACCTGCTGGTGCAGCTTGGCGTGCTCGACGAGAAACAGGCGATCCGCCTGCCGCCCCAGGCACGCGATCTTGTCATTCGCCATGGCGGGCCCGTCGACCGAAGCCGCGGTTTCGTGCTCCATAGCGACGACTACATGGTCGAATCGTCGATGCCCGTCTCCGACGAAGTTTGCCTGACCGCCACCGTCGACATCCTGCGCGCCATCTCGGCCGGCAGCGGTCCGCGCCATGCGCTCATGGCGCTGGGCTATTCGGGCTGGGGCGCGGGCCAACTGGAGAACGAGATCGCAGAGAATGGCTGGCTCACCTGTCCTGCCAGCATGGATCTGCTGTTCGACCCCGATCTCGACCGCAAATACGACCGGATCCTTGCTTCGCTTGGCATCAACCCGGCGCATCTGAGCATAGACGCCGGCCACGCCTGACGGCCTACTAGCCTCAGGCCTGCACCAGCGGGAACTGCTCCTTGAGCAGCTTGACCGCCGCGTCGGCCTGCATGGGCGGGCCGAACATGTAGCTCTGCACATATTCGCAACCCATCTGGCGAAGTTCCAGCGCGTCGTTCTCGTCGGCCACGCCCTCGGCGACGACTGACAGGCCGAGTTCATGCGCCATGTTGACCATCGAACGCAGCAGCACCGCACGCTTCGGGCTCGCATCGTCGACGAAGCTCTTGTCGATCTTGATCGTGTCGAACGGGAAGCGGGTGAGATAGGCAAGCGACGAATAGCCGGTCCCGAAGTCGTCCAGCGACAGGCCGATGCCCAATTGCTTGAGCTTGGCCAGGATGTGGGCGGACTGCTCCGGATTGTCCATCACGAGCGACTCGGTCAATTCCAGCCGGAAGCAGCGCGGCTTGAGATTGGCCCGCGCCACGATGGACCGTACGTCGCTTACAAGGTCCCGGCGAATGAGCTGCCGGCTCGACAGGTTCACCGAAACCGACAGGGGCACATCGCCAACCTGTTTCTGCCACGAAGCAAGATCGTCCGCTGCCTGCTGCATCGCAAACAGGCCAAGCTGCACGATCAGCCCGCAGCTTTCGGCCACCGGAATGAAATCGGACGGTGGAATCGATCCGCGCCGTGGATGCTCCCAGCGCAGCAGCGCCTCGAAGCCCGCGATCGAACGGTCTTCCAGGCGCACGATCGGCTGGTAGGCAAGTCGAAGCTCCGAGCGCTCGACCGCGCGCCGAAGGTCCGATTCAAGCTGCAGCCGGTCCGTGCCGACTGAGCGGAATGCCGGCCTGAACGGCTCGATGCGGTCGCCGCCGAAGCGCTTGGCCTGATGCATGGCCAGTTCGGCGTCCTTGACCATGTCCTCGGCGCCGGCCTGCGAGGAATTCCACGAAACGAGGCCGATGGAGGCGGCCAGCACGATCTCGCGCTTAGCAAAGGTGATCGGCGCATTGATCGCCTGTTTCACCGCATCCGCGACGCCCGCGATACGCGCCGGGTCCTGTTCGGAAAGCAGCATCAGCGCGAACTGGTCGCCGCCGAAGCGGGAGAGCGAATCGCGCGGCTTCATCAACCTGTGCAGACGTCTCGCGATCGTCAGCAGGATTGTATCGCCGGCCGAGATGCCAAGCCCGTCATTGACCTGTTTGAAGCGGTCGATGTCGATGACCATCACCGTGGGGCGAACACTCTCCTCGGTCCGGGCGATGGAGATCACCGCTTCCAGACGATTGAGGAACAGTTCGCGGCTCGGCAGTCCGGTCAGATTGTCGTGCACCGCATCGTGCAGCAGGCGCTCCTCGGCCTTCTTCTGCTCGGTCACGTCGACGAGCGTGCCGACGCAACGGATGACCTCGCCGTCGGAACCGATGACCGGGCGGGCGCGCAGCGTAAACCAGTGATAGTGACCGTCAGCGCCACGCAGCCGGAAGGATTGAGAGACGCGACCGCGACGATGTTCGAGAATGACATCGAGCGTGGTGCGGAAGGTGTCGCGGTCATCGACATGCAGCGCCGGCAGCCAGTTGCGCGCAGGCCCGTGCAGCGTGCCGGGCGCAAGGCCGAGTTGCTTGCTGACGTCGGGTTTCGTCACGACCCGGTCGCGCAGCACGTCCCAGTCCCAGACGATGTCGCCAGCGCCCGTGACCGCCAGCGCCTGGCGCTCCATATCGCTGAAAAGACCCTGATGCAGGGCGCCGCCGGCAAAGGCGTGCTGCATCACAGTGAAGCCGATCAACAGGATGATGAGGATGAGACCGCCGCCCAGGGCGGGCTGGACGATGTCATTGTCCAGCACGCCCGTCACGGCCATCCACGAACCGACGAGCCAGGCAAGGATCATCAGCCAGCTCGGCACCAGCATGATCGCGCGGTCGTAGCCCTGGAACGACAGGTAGGCGATGAGGCCGATACCGGCGACCGCCGTCAGCGCGAAGGAGAAGCGGGCCACGCCGGCCGCTATCGAAGCATCGAAGAGTGCGACGCCGGCCAGCGCAAGAAGCGCCATTATCCACGCGACCGCGCCGTAGCTGAAATGAAGATGCCAGCGGTTCAAGTTCAGATACGTGAACAGGAAGACCACGAAGGTGGCCGCGAGCGCCACTTCGGTGCCGGCGCGCCATAACTGCTCGTTGCCGGCAGTGATGTCGAACACCTGGTTCAGGAAGCCGAAATCGATGCAGATATAGGCCAGTACCGCCCACGAAAGTGCTGCCGTGGCCGGAAACATCGACGTGCCCTTGACCACGAAAAGGATAGTCAGGAACAAGGCCAGAAGACCGGCGATGCCGATCACGATGCCACGGAACAGCGTGTAGGAGTTGGTGGTGTCCTTGTAGGCTTCCGGCTCCCAGAGATAGACCTGCGGAAGCCGCGGGGACGAGAGTTCGGCGATGAAGGTTACGACCGATCCGGGATTGAGGGTGACGAGGAAAACGTCCGCGTCGCGGCTGGCCTGGCGGTCGAGCGCGAAGCCCTCGCTCGGCGTGATCGCGGCGATGCGGTTCGAACCGAGATCGGGCCAGACCAGACCCGATCCGACCAACCTGAAATGCGGCGCGACGATCAGCCGGTCGAGCTGCTCGTCGGTCGTGTTGGCGAGGGCGAAGACCGCCCAGTCACCGCTCGAGCGCTCGTCCAGCGCTTCGACCTCGATGCGCCGCACGATTCCATCGACGCCGGGAGCCGTCGATACCTGAAAATTCTCGCCCTGATCGCGGTAGATCTCGACGGCGCGCGACAGGTCGAGCGCGACATCCTCACGCGAAATCTTGATCGGCTCGATCGCGGAAGCGGGAAATGCCAGCATCGCAAAGATCAGCGCCAGAAAGGCGCATGCGAGCCGTTGCCCCGTTCGCACTGTCGGTCTCAAACGTTCAGCCTTTTGTTTCAGCGGCCCGATGCTCGTCCGCAATCAGGGCGTATATGTAGTGATCCTGCCAGACCCCGTTGATGCGCAGGTATGAACGCAACAGTCCTTCACGCGTGAATCCGGCTTTTTCAAGCACGCGGATCGAACGCGCGTTTTCTGGAATACAGGCGGCCTCGATACGGTGCAACCTCATCGCACCGAACGCATGGGAAATAAGCACGCGGATCGCATCCTGCATGTAGCCTTTGCCGGCGTAGCGCTCGCCCATCCAATAACCGATCTGTGCGGATTGCGAGACGCCGTAGCGGATATTGCCGATGGTGACGCCGCCGATGAGCCGACCCGTCTCGTTCTCGAAAATCAGGAACGCGATGGCAGTACCCGCCGCGAATTCCTCTCGGTAGCGGCGGATGCGGTGGCGCCAGCCTGCGCGCTCCAGTTCGTCACGCGCCCAACGCGGCTCCCACGGTTCTAGGAAGGCGCGGCTCTCATGCCTCAGCGCCGCCCATTCGTGATAGTCGGATGGTGCGGGCAAGCGCAGCGTAACACGCGTGCCCTTGAGCGTCAGCTTCGGACGGCTGAAGAACGGCAGCGCCAGCATTGATGCTGGAAATCAGACGGCGAGCTTGCGCGCGGCCGGCGCAATGCCCAACAGGCTGTCGTTGACTGTCTCGAAGGTGGGCAACATGCCGACCGGACCGACCGCGGCAATCGTCGGTCTGGTGGAGAACAGCCGCGAGGACAGGTCGGTCAGGCGTTCGATCGTCAGCTTCGAAAGGCGGTCGACCAGTTCGTCGGTATCTATCGGACGCCCAAACAGCAGAAGCTGGCGCGCGATCTGCCCTGCGCGGCTCGCAGCACTCTCGCGGGACATCATGAGCCCAGCGCGATACTGCGCCCGCGCGCGGTTAAGCTCCTCCTGACTGATGTCCTTGCCGGCGCGCTGGAGTTCCTCGATCAGCACGGGCACGAGTTCGGCGATGTCGCTGCGCCCGGTCGCGGCATGGACACCGAAAACGCCAGTGTCCGAGAAGCCCCAGTGAAACGCGTACACGGAATAGCAAAGCCCGCGCTTCTCTCGCACTTCCTGGAAAAGCCGGGACGACATGCCCCCGCCGAGGATCATGGAAAGCACCTGCGAGGCGTAGAAATCGCGCACATGATAGGCCCGCCCCTCGAAACCGAGCACGATCTGAGCGTCCATCAGGTCGCGGCTTTCGCGATAGTCGCCGCCGGTATAGATCGCCTGGCGCGGCTCCTCAATCTTGGCGTTGGCCCGGAATCCGCCGAGCCGCTTCTCCACCTCGCGAACGAACTCGTCATGGGTGACACCGCCGGCGGCCACAACAACCATACGGTCGGCCCCGTATTGCCGCTCGATGAATTTGTGCAACTGCTCCGATGTGAAGGATTTCACCGTTTCCGGCGTTCCGAGAATCGAACGACCGAGCGTCTGATCGCGGAATGCCGTTTCGGTGAAGCGGTCGAACACGATGTCATCGGGCGTGTCGTGAGCGGCACCGATCTCCTGAAGGATCACGTGCTGTTCGCGCTCGAGTTCCTGCGGGTCAAACTTTGAGTCGGTCAGGATGTCGGCGAGGATGTCCACTGCGAGCGGAACGTCGTCCTTGAGCACCCGCGCAAAGAAGGAGGTGGTCTCGACGCTTGTCGCCGCGTTGATCTCCCCGCCCACATCCTCGATCTCGGAGGCGATCCTCCACGCGCTTCTGCCGCCGGTGCCCTTGAAGGCCATATGTTCCAGCAGATGCGCCAGACCGTGCTCGTCGTCGCGTTCGTTGCGGGCGCCGGATTTGACCCAGACGCCAAGGGCAACGGACTCGATGTGGGGAAGGGTTTCGGTGGCGACCGTCAGGCCGTTCGACAGACGGCTTACCTCAACACCCATATAGGCTTAACTCCCTGAACTCTCGAGGGCCGCTCTGGACAGGCGGCTGAGATGATCTTCCAACATTTTCGGATCGGATGGAAGCACCGCAAATTTCTCGGGCCGTTCCATCAGGTCACCGAGCCATGCCGGCAGGGCCGGAGACACGCCGCATGCGGCCTCGACGGCCGCCGGGAACTTTGCCGGATGGGCTGTGGAAAGCACGACCATCGGGGTGGCTGGCTCCCCCTTCTCGCGCGCGACCTTCACGGCCGTGGCCGTGTGGGGATCGATGAGGTAGCCGGATTTCGCAAGGACGTCGCGGATCGTGTCGGCCGTCTCGGCCATCGACGAACGGCCGGCGTCGAATTCGGCGCGGATCGCATCGAGCGCCGGCTTGCCGATCTCGAAACTGCCGGACTGGCGCAACCCGTGCATCGCCCGCACGACGCTGTCCGCGTCGCGGCCATGCGCCTCGAACAGCAGCCGCTCGAAATTGGACGAGACCTGGATGTCCATCGAGGGCGACGTGGTCTCCATCACGCCGCGTGTCTCGTAGGTGCCGGTGGCGAGCGTACGCGCCAGAATGTCGTTGTCGTTGGTGGCGATGACCAGACGGTCGATCGGCAGGCCCATGCGCTTGGCCGCATAAGCGGCGAAGATGTCGCCGAAATTGCCGGTCGGCACGGTGAACGACACGGCCCGGTCGGGCGCACCGAGCGAAAGCGCCGACGAGAAATAATAGACGATCTGGGCCATGATGCGCGCCCAGTTGATCGAGTTCACACCGGACAGCCGCACCCTGTCGCGGAAGGCATGGTGGTTGAACATGCCCTTCACGAGGTCCTGGCAATCGTCGAAATTGCCCTCGACGGCGATTGCGTGAACGTTGGGCGCCGTCGAGGTCGTCATCTGCCGCTGCTGCACCGGCGAGACCTTGCCGTGCGGGAACAGGATGAAGATGTCGGTACGGTCGCGGCCGGCAAACGCGTCTATGGCCGCGCCGCCCGTATCGCCGGACGTCGCGCCGGCAATCGTTGCCCGCTCGCCGCGCTCCGCCAGGACGTGATCCATCAGGCGGGCCAGAAGCTGCATGGCGACGTCCTTGAACGCCAGCGTCGGGCCGTGGAAGAGTTCGAGCACGAATTCGTTGGGTCCGCTCTGGACAATCGGACAGACGGCCTCGTGGCGGAACGTGGCATAAGCTTCGCGGACGATGCGGGTGAAGGTCGCCTCGTCGATCTCACCGCCCAGAAACGGGGTGAGCAGCCGCACCGCCAGTTCCGGATAGGGCAGCCCGCGCATGGCGCGGATCTCGGCCTCGCTGAACTTCGGCCATTCGGCAGGCACGTAGAGACCGCCGTCCCGTGCCAGCCCAGCCAGCAGCACGTCGCGGAAACCGAGATCGGGCGCGCTGCCCCTGGTGCTCACATAACGCATGATTGCTCGTCCATCGTCGGGACCTCGAATCCGGCTACGGAAAAACCGCAATCCAATGGTCGCATTTTCATCGCGGCGTTGGTATAGAACGCCAGCTTTGCATGAGGGAAGTGCAGTTTATGGCTGTCAGTTTGTTTGAACGCAGAAAGCTGGCGGGTATCGCCGCGGCAGGCTTTATACTCGCCGTCTCCGGATGCCAGTCCGGCGACACTCTCGGCGCGCTCAATCTCGGGGGCGGCGGCAACGCGCAGCAACCCGCGGCGCCCGACACGCGAGTGACCCAGCAGGAGCTGCTGGCCTATTGCCCGTCGGTTGCGCTGCGCGGCGACGGCGCGGTCCACACGACCTACCAGCGCGATGCCGTGGACGATCCCTCTGCCGTCATCTACCAGGCCTCCATCAGCGACACGACGCGAAGCTGCACCTATCAGGGCGGCATCATGAGCATGACGATCGCCGTGGCGGGCCGTGTGGTCCCCGGCCCTCAGGGCAGCGCCGGTCAGGTCAATCTGCCGCTGCGCGTCACGGTTTTCCGCGACACCGAGCAGGTTCAGTCGGACGTGAAGACCCATCAGGTCAACGTCACGGACATCGCCGGTGCGACGCAGTTCGTGTTCAACGACGCCAGCATCTCGATGCCGAACCCGACGGCGCGCAACATCCGCGTCCTCGTCGGCTTCGACGAGCCCTCGAACGCCAAGCGCTAGGCTCAGGCGTCCTCCGACCATTCCGACAGCGCGGCCAGCATGGGCGCGAAGTCGACCCATCGGCGGATCGCGGTCTCGGCGCCCGCCTCCATCAGGAGGTCGGCATGGCCGGGATGGCTGTGCGAGGCGCCGGTGAAGCCGATCACCCTCATGCCGGCTGCCTTCGCGCCGGCAACGCCGTGCACCGAATCCTCGACGACGAAGGTTCTGGCGGGATCGGCGCCCATCTTCTCCGCGCCGTAAAGGAAGACGTCCGGCGCAGGCTTCGGCTTGCCCGACGGCGTGTCGAGCGACGAAAACACCACGCCGTCGAAGAAGGGCAGCAGATGCGTGCGAGTTAGCATGGCGCGCAGGCGCTCTGTGCCGGAATTGGAGCAGATGCAGCGCTTGCCCGTCACCGACGCGACCGCTTCGGCTGCCCCGTCAATGGCGCGGACCTCGGCGCGCAGGCGGCGATCCACCAGATCCTCGGCCTCTGCAATCAGGCTCGCCTGGAAGAGCTGCTGCGATTCCTGTTCGATGCGCAGCATGATGTCCTTGAAGGTGAGCCCGGAATAGAGCCGGGCGAGTTCCTCGGCCTCGATCGGGTAGCCTGCCGCGGTCAGCAGTTCCGCCTCGACCCGCGCGGCGATGATCTCGGAATCGACGAGCACGCCGTCGCAATCGAAAATGACGAGATCGATACCGGACATCCTTCAGCGCTCTCCACGGCCAGCCAATGAAGGCGCGGGGCTTACACCATGCAGGCCCAAACGGCAAATCCGCCCTGCCCCCCTCAATCGCCGCTTCATTAAATATTTACGCGCTGCGGTAACCATAACGCGAAGTAAACAGTAACCCCGCGTATCCGGTGTACCATGTCTGCCCTGCGTCTCCTCGACGACCTCTCCCATGCCGCCCCCGCCGCCCATTGGCTCGACACCATCCTCAAGGGCGATTGCGTCGCTGCCCTCGAGCGGCTGCCGGAAAAATCTGTCGACGTGATCTTCGCCGATCCGCCCTACAACCTTCAGCTCGAGGGCGACCTGCATCGGCCGGACCAGTCGAAGGTCGACGCGGTCGACGACGCCTGGGACCAGTTCGAGAGCTTCGCAGCCTACGACGCCTTCACCCGCGCCTGGCTTCTGGCCGCACGCCGCGTGCTCAAGCCCAACGGCACGATCTGGGTGATCGGTTCCTATCACAACATCTTCCGCGTCGGCGCGACGATGCAGGACCTGGGCTTCTGGATCCTCAACGACGTGGTGTGGCGCAAGACCAACCCGATGCCGAACTTCCGCGGCCGCCGCTTCCAGAACGCCCACGAGACGATGATCTGGGCATCGCGCGACGCCAAGGCGAAGAGCTACACCTTCAATTACGAAGCGATGAAGGCCGCCAATGACGACGTGCAGATGCGCTCCGACTGGCTGTTTCCGATCTGCACCGGGGCGGAACGCCTGAAGGACGAGAACGGCGCCAAGGTTCATCCGACCCAGAAGCCGGAAGCGCTGCTGGCGCGGGTGCTGCTATCCTCCTCGAAGCCCGGCGACGTGGTGCTTGACCCGTTCTTCGGCTCCGGCACCACCGGCGCGGTGGCCAAGCGGCTTGGCCGCCACTTCGTCGGCGTCGAGCGCGAGCAGGCCTATATCGACGCTGCGCTCGACCGCATCTCGGCCGTGCGCCCGCTGGGCGAGGCCGAGCTTTCGGTGATGACCAGCAAGCGCGCCGAGCCGCGCGTGGCCTTCGTCAGCCTGCTCGACAGCGGTCTCATGAAGCCGGGCGCCACACTCTACGACGCCAAGCGGCGCTGGAGTGCGCGCGTGCGCGCCGACGGCACGCTGGCCAGCGACACGGCCTCCGGTTCGATCCACAAGGTGGGCGCGGCCGTGCAGGGGCTGGATGCGTGCAACGGCTGGACCTTCTGGCACTACGAGCGCAATGGCGGGCTCAACCCCATCGACGACCTCCGCCGCATCGCCCGCCTCGGCATGGAACGCTCGGGGGCTTGAGTTTTCGCTCACGGGCGGTATCGCTCGCCGTCGGCTCACTGGCCATGCGCGGGCACACCGGACGACCGGCGGCCCGTCATCGCGGGCGTAAGTCTTCGCTCACGCGCCGCACCGCTCGCCGTCGGCTCACCGGCGCTCCGTGAGGGCGCCGGACGACCGGCGGCCCGCAGTCGCGGGCTTGCGGCCGGCCTGCCACCGTCATCCCGGAAGCCGGAGCGAAGCGAAGGCTATCCGGGACCCATTGGCCAGCTCATCAAGCTGTCACGAACAACAGCCACTCCCCGCCCCGCCTCACATCACCCCGTGATCCCTCAAATCCTCCGCCAGCCTCTCGGCGCCGGTGAAGAGCACGGCGTTCCAGCCGGCCGCCTTCGCGCCTTCGACGTTTTTGGCGCTGTCGTCGATGAAGAGCGTGGTGGCGGGGGTGAGGCCGAAGGTTTCGGCGTGCAGGTTATAGATGCGCTCGTCCGGCTTGATGAGGCCCACCTCGCCGGAGACCGTAACGCCGCGCGGCTTTTCAAGGAACGGAAAGAGCCCCCTCGCCTCGGTGAAGGTGTCGGCGGCGAAATTGGTGAGCATGGTCACGTCGCGCCCATGCGCGATCAGGCCTTCCATGATGGCGACGCTGCCGTCATAGGCGTGCGGCACCATCTCGTGCCAGTGGCGTCGGAAGTTGCGGATGTTTTCCTCGTGCGTTGGGTGCTCGGCGATCAGCAGCGCCTCGGCCTCCCGCCAGGTGCGGCCGCGATCCTGCTCGATGTTCCAGTCCGACGTGCACACATTGTCGAAAAACCAGCGGCGTTCGGCCTCGTCGGGAATCAGCCGGCTGAACGGCAGGTCCGGGTCGTAGTGGATCAGCACCTTGCCGATGTCGAAGACGATGTGGTCGATCTGGATCATGCCTTGTCCTGTTGCTCTCGATAGGTTGCGGCACCTTCCATAGCCGCGGCAATTGCCTTCTTCATGACGGTGGGCAGCGCCTCGCCGGAAAGGTCTTGCGGCGGCGACCACCACCAGCCGGGCGGCGGCGCGTGCTCCACGCGCTCGGCGCGGAAGACGTCCAGCGTCACCTCGAAATGGGTGAAGACGTGGCGGATCGAGCCCGCCGCGCGCCAGCCGGCAGCGAAGGGTGCCGCGCCGACGCCCGTCTCGCCGTCGGCGCGGGCGGTCCAGCCGGTGGTCGGCGGCTCGGCCATACCGGCGAGCAGGCCGGAACCCGGCCGCTTGCGCAGAAGCACCGCGCCATCGCTGCGGATCGCGACGAAGGCCGCGCCGCGCCGCTGTGGCCGCTCGGGCTTGGGCAGCTTCACCGGGTAGCGCTCGGGGTCTCCGTCACCGAGCGCGGCGCAGCCTTCGTTCAGCGGGCAGAGCATGCACTTCGGCCGGCGGGGCGAGCAGATGGTCGCGCCCAGGTCCATCATGGCCTGCGCGAAATCGCCCGGCCGGTCGGCGGGCAGCATGGCCTCTACATGCCGCCTGATTTCCTCCTTGGCCGCCGGCAGTGGCGTGGCGATGGCGAAAAGGCGCGAGACCACGCGCTCGACATTGCCGTCGACGACGGCGGCAGGCCTGCCGAAGGCGATCGCGGCGATTGCGGCGGCCGTATAGGCGCCGATGCCGGGCAGCGCGCGCAACCCGTCCTCCGTGTCGGGGAAAAGGCCGCCATGGTCGGCCGCGACCCGGTCGGCGCAGGCCTTGAGGTTGCGGGCACGCGAGTAGTAGCCGAGGCCGGCCCAGGCCTTCATGACGTCGTCGGTTTCGGCAGCGGCCAAGTCTGAGACGGTGGGCCAGCGGGCCAGGAAACGCAAATAATACGACTTCACCGCCTCCACCGTGGTCTGCTGCAGCATGACCTCCGACAGCCAGACGCCGTAGGGGTCCGGCCGGCGGCCGGCGACGATCTCGCGCGGCGGCGTGCGCCAGGGCAGTTCGCGATGGTGGGCGTCGTACCAGGCGAGAAGAGCCGCAGCCCTCGCCTCCTGATTTTCGCCGCGAATGCTGCTAGTGTCGGTCGTCATCAACCCAGTGAACCGTATTCGCGCCTCCGCGCGAAGGAAAAGCGCCGACCGCTCATGACAGGGAAACGCAGAGACGGCAATGCCGTGCCGGTGAGCGATCTCGCCGCCCATGTGATCGATCCGGTGCTGCGCAAGCGCGCCGGCATCACCATCGGACTGGTGCAGTCGTGGGATGAAATCGCCGGCGAGCGGCTTGCGCAGAGCACACGACCGGAAAAGATCGCATGGCCGCGCCGGCTGAGCGATGACGATCCGTTCGAGCCGGCGACGCTGGTGATCGCCTGCGAAGGCGCGGCCGCGCTGCGGCTCCAGCACGAAACGGGCGAGATCATCGCCAGGGTCAACGCCTTCCTCGGTTTCGCCGCGATCGGCCGCATACGCATCGTGCAGAAACCGGTCGCCCCGGCGCCGAAGCCCCGGCCGCGAATGAGGCCGCTCAGCGGGCAGGAGACGGCACGGCTCGACACGCTGGTGGAAGGCATCGAGGATGACGGCCTGCGCGAGGCGCTGGCACGGCTTGGCCGCTCGGTGTTCGGCGAAAAGCGCTGAAGTCACACGCTGTTTCGCGCTTTCGTGAACGATCTGTCGCTTCAAGGCGATTGGATTGGGGACAGATTTGCCTTATTTCGCTTCGACACTCGCCTTTGGATGCTCCAAAGCTGCACCATTCAACCGCAAACAGGTGATTCGCATGACCCGCGCCATTCCACGCCGAACCGTTCTCGCATCGCTGGTGGCAGTGCCCGCAGCCGCGGCATTCCTGTCGTCATGCAGCGATTCCGGCAGCGCACAGGCGCAGACCTCGTCGACCACGCCGGCAGCAGCCGACGCGCCGCAGGCGGCTGGCACCGTCGACATGGCCAAGCTGCTTGAAGAAGGCTCGTTGCCGGAAAAGGTGCTGGGCGAAGCCGATGCACCGGTGACAATCGTCGAATATGCGTCGATGACCTGCGGCCACTGCGCCAACTTCCACAACAACACGCTGCCGGCGATCAAGGAAAACTACATCGACACCGGCAAGGCGCGCATGATCATGCGCGAGTTCCCCTTCGACCCACGCGCGGAAGCAGGTTTCATGCTCGCGCGCTGCGCCGACGACAAGTATTTCGCCATGGTGGACGTGCTGTTCAAGCAGCAGCAGGCCTGGGCCGGCGTGGAAAATGCGCGCGAAGCTCTGCTGCAAATCTCCAAACTGGCCGGTTTTTCACAGGAGTCGTTCGAGGCCTGCTTGACTGACCAGAAACTTCTGGACGATGTGAGAGCAGTGCGGGCCCGCGGCGCAAGCGAGTTTGGCGTGGATGCGACGCCGACCTTCTTCATCAACGGAAACAAGTATTCGGGGGCACTGACGGTTGCCGAGATGTCGGCCATCATCGACAGCATGCTGTAACCGCACGGTTCCCGCGCGGCACCGCTTCCGCGCGTCCGCGGAGGCGCGCGCATGAAATTCTCGCGCCTTCGCCTTCTCGGCTTCAAGTCCTTCGTCGAACCCGGCGAATTCGTCATCGAGCGCGGCCTGACGGGCATCGTCGGGCCGAACGGCTGCGGCAAGTCCAACCTTGTCGAAGCGCTGCGCTGGGTGATGGGCGAAAGCTCCTACAAGAACATGCGCGCGTCCGGCATGGACGACGTGATCTTCTCAGGCTCCGGCACGCGCCCTGCCCGGAACACCGCCGAAGTGACGCTGTTTCTCGACAACAGCGACCGCACCGCGCCGCCTGCCTTCAACGACGCTGACGAGTTGCAGGTCTCGCGCCGCATCGAGCGCGAGGCGGGGTCGATCTACCGCATCAACGGTAAGGAGGCGCGCGCCAAGGACGTGCAGCTTCTTTTCGCCGACCAGTCGACCGGCGCGCGCTCGCCTTCGATGGTAGGACAGGGCCGCATCGGCGAGCTGATCCAGGCCAAGCCGCAGGCGCGCCGGGCCTTGCTTGAAGAGGCGGCGGGCATTTCGGGCCTGCATACGCGCCGCCACGAGGCCGAGCTGCGGCTGCGCGCTGCCGAACAGAACCTTGAGCGGCTGGACGACGTCGTCGGTGAACTGGAAAGCCAGATCGAGAGCCTGAAGCGACAGGCCCGACAGGCCTCGCGGTTCAAGAACATCTCGGCCGAGATTCGCAAGGCGGAAGCCATACTGCTGCACCTGCGCTGGACGCAGGCCAAGGCCCAGGAAGCGGAAGCGAAGTCGGCCCTGGCTCAGGCGACCACGCTGGTGGGCGACCGCGCGGCGGGCCAGATGCAGGCCGCCAAGGATCAGGCGGTCGGCGCCCACAAGCTGCCGGAGCTTCGCGACGCGGAAGCCGCGGCCGCCGCAGCCCTGCAAAGGCTGACGATCGCCAAGACGCAGCTCGAGGAAGAAGCCAACCGCATGCGCGCGCGCAATGCGGAGCTCGAGAAGCGGCTTGCCCAGCTCGACGCCGACATCGCTCGCGAGGAACAGCTCGTGCGCGACAACGCCGACGTGCTGGAACGGCTCGACGCCGAGGAACGCGCGCTGAACACGGAGAATGCAGGTGCGGCCGAGCGCGAGGCGCAGACGCGCGCCGCCTTCGAGGAAGCGCAGGCACATCTGGCGACAAGCGAGGCAGCACTTGCCAAGGTGACCTCCGAACGCGCCGAGGCGTCCGCCGCGCGCGGGCAGATCGAGCGCACGCTGCGCGAGACCGGCGAGCGCCGCGACCGGCTTCAGCGGCAACTTGCCGAGATCGACCGCGAGGCGGCTGAGATCGCGCAGCGCATCGCAGCGCTTGCCGACCCGGCCGAGAAGCGCGTTCTGGTGGATGAGGCCGAGGCGGCGGCGAATGCGGCCGAGGCCGCCGCTGTCGAGGCTGAAAAGATCGTCGCGGACGCCCGCGCGGCCGAAGCTGCTGCCCGCCCCCCGCTGGCCGAGGCCCGCAGCGAATTGCAGCGCGTCGAAACTGAAGCACGCACGCTCACCAAGATGCTCAATGCCGCGAGTGGTGACCTCTTTCCCGCAGTGCTCGAACAGATCAGGGTGGAGCGCGGCTTCGAGACGGCGCTGGGCGCGGCGCTGGGCGAAGACCTCGACGTCCCAGTGGATCGCGCGGCACCCGCCCATTGGGGCGAGGCCGAACGGCAGGCTGACGATCCTGCCCTGCCCACCGGCGCGAGGCCGCTGGCTGACGTAGTGACGGCACCCCACCAGCTTGCCCGACGTCTGGCGCAGATCGGCATTGTCGACGATGCGGACGGGGCCAGGCTGCAACGCGAACTGAAGGTTGGCCAGCGGCTGGTCAGCGCCAGCGGTGCACTGTGGCGCTGGGACGGGCTGACCGCGAGTGCCGATGCACCTACTGCAGCCGCATTACGGCTGGCGCAGAAGAACCGCCTCGCGGAACTCGAAGCGGAAGCGACTGAAGCCACGCGCGCGCTGCGCATCGCGGAAGCCGCACTTGCTGCCAGCGAAGCGCGGGTGAAGCAGGCCGTGGATGCCGAAAAGGCCGCCCGCGACGGCTGGCGCGAGGCACAGCGCACGTTGGGCGAGGCACGCGACGCACTAGCACGCGCGGAAAGAGCTGCCGGCGAACTGGCGAGCCGCCGCGCTGTGCTGGACGAGTCGCGCGGCCGGGTCGCCGAAAGCGTTGCCGAGGCCGAGGATGGTTTTCAGCAGGCGCAGAAGGCGCTCGAAGCCGCACCCGACCTTACGGAGCTTCAGGTGCGACTGGACGGGCTGGCACGCGACGTGTCGCAGGATCGGGCGAAGCTCGCCGACGCGCGCGCGGCACATGAGGGGCTGCGCCGTGAAGCCGAGACCCGCGCGCGGCGGCTGACTGCGATCGGCACCGAGCGAACCTCGTGGACGCAACGCGCGGCCAATGCCGACACGCACATCGCTTCGCTGCGCGAGCGCCGCACGGAGACCGCCAACGAGCATGCCGCACTGGCGGAGGCACCGGATGAGCTCGATGCGCGCCGCCGGGCGCTGATGTCGCAGCTCAGCGAGGCAGAAACCCTGCGTAAGGCTGCGGCTGACCGGCTGCAGGAGGCCGAGAACCGACAGGCCGAGCTGGACAAGGCAGCTACCGCCGCGATCCAGGCGCTGGCCGAGGGCCGCGAGAACCGGGTGCGCGCGGAAGAGCGGCTGACGGCCGCCGACGAGCGGCGCAAGGAGGTCGAGGCGCGCATCCTGGAGGCGCTGAACGTGCCGCCGCATCTGGTGATCCGTCATACCGGGCTCGAAGCCGACGATCCGATGCCCGACATGACCGTCGTCGAACGCAATCTTGAACGCCTGAAGATCGAGCGCGAGCGGCTTGGTGCAGTGAACCTGCGCGCCGAGGAAGAACAGCGTGAAATGGCCGAGCGGCTGGAGACGATCGTCGCCGAACGCGAGGACGTGATCGAGGCGATCCGCCGGTTGCGGCAGGCCATCCAGAGCCTGAACAGGGAAGGCCGCGAGAGGCTGCTGGCCGCCTTCGAGGTGGTCAACACCCAGTTCCAGCGACTGTTCACCCACCTCTTCGGCGGCGGCACCGCAGAACTGCAGTTAATCGAATCCGACGACCCATTGGAGGCGGGTCTGGAAATCCTGGCGCGACCGCCCGGCAAGAAGCCGCAGACGATGACGCTGCTTTCGGGCGGCGAGCAGGCGCTGACGGCGATGGCGCTGATTTTCGCCGTGTTTCTCACCAACCCCGCGCCGATCTGCGTGCTCGACGAGGTCGACGCGCCGCTCGATGACCATAATGTCGAGCGCTTCTGCAACCTGATGGACGAAATGGCGGCGACCACCGAGACGCGGTTCGTCATCATCACCCACAACCCCATCACCATGGCGCGGATGAACCGCCTGTTCGGCGTCACAATGGCCGAGCAGGGCGTGAGCCAGCTCGTATCGGTCGACTTGCAAACCGCCGAGCAGATGCGCGAGGCGAGCTGATCGGCGCGGGCGCGGCATCGCAGCACCGGAGGGGTTCGTGAGCCACCATCCATTGGTGAGACTGGCAGAACTCGAGATCGATCCGGATTGTCTGGACGAATACGATGCGCTGCTGAAGGAGGAGATCGAGGCCTCGATCTCAAAAGAACCAGGTGTGCTGATGCTTTATGCCCTGCGCGTGCGCGGAGAGCCGACACAGCGACGCCTTGTCGAAATCTATGCCGACGACGACGCCTATCGGGCTCATTTGCAATCCGAACACTTCCTCAAGTACAAGACGGGTACCGAAAAAATGGTCCGTTCGCTCAGGCTGATCGAGACTGATCCGCTGCTGTTGCGTTCCAGCCTCGGCGACCTCACATAGTGCAGCTTGCAAAGGCCTAGCCGCGAGATAACGAACGTCGGCGCGGTTGGTTGACGCCAGTGCACGAAAGAGAGTTAGAGATGCCCGACCAGAATTTCGATACGGCCCAGGTTGTCGCGCTCTCAAGCGCGCTGAAGGACCTTCATCGCGCGCTCATCCGCGCCGAGATCGGCGACGACCCTGCCCTGCAGAACCCGTACACGATGCTTTTTGCCCTGATCGGCGACCCGCGCTTTGCGTGGATGGGCACGCTCTCGGAGCTGATCGCCCGCATCGATCACATGGTTGCCGACAAGGAGGTGGACGAAATCGCCGCCCTGCCCGGCTTCCGCGAAGAAGCGGCGGGGCTGATCGGCGAGGCGGGCGGCGAAGCCGCTGCCGCCTTTCGGCTGCGTCACCTGATGGCGCTCCAGAAAGAGCCGGAGGTCGGGCTCGCCACCGGCCGCCTGCGCAAGTTGCTCGCCAATCAGTAGCTGCGGCCGTCGACCGGAACCCGCTTCACGGACGTCAGGTCCACCCCTTCGATGCAACGGATGTTGACCGCCGCCGTCGCTTTACCGTCGGGCGCGGTGCCGAACCCGAATGGGGCGCAACCGCAATTCGGGCAGAAATGGTGGTCGATCACGTGGCGGTTGAAGCGATAGGTCGACAGGTCGTCCTGCGGTGTCTGCAGATGCAGTTGCTCGCGCGGCACGAACCACAGGAGATAACCCTTGCGGCTGCAATGCGAGCAGTTGCATTCCATCGCCTCGGCGAACTCTCCCTCGACCTCGAACTTCACCTTGCCGCAATGGCAGCTTCCGGTCTGCATCTTCACGCGCCCTTCTCGCTCCACACTGCCAGCTCGTTGCCGGCAGGGTCCGTGAAGTGAAACCGCCTGCCGCCCGGGAAGGTGAAGATCGGCCGGACGATCCTGCCACCCGCTTCCTCGACGGCCTCCACCGACCGTTCCAGATTATCCGAATAGAGCACCGGAAGCGGCTTCGTTTGTGCCGTTGCCTGCGCGTCGAAACCACCGTCCAGCCCTTCCTCGAAGGCCGAATAGGACGGACCGTAATCGGTGAACGTCCATCCGAAAGCCGCGCTGTAGAACGCCTTGACGCTGTCGAGGGCGCCGCCTGCGGCCTGCATTTCCAGGTAATCGAGCTTGCCGTCCTTGCGCATCTTCATGTCCTCTTTAGTTCTCTTTTTGTTCTAATCCGTACGGCCGATACCCGCAAGTCGAAAATTTTCACCGTGCCTAATCGATTGATTTGGGAACCGCCCCCGCTGGCTGCTTGCCTTTGCGGGTTCGGGGTCTTATCGCTCAGCGCGCGGGCGGAAACACGCCGGCGAACACGCACGGAGACGGGGAAGCAGGATGACGAAGTGGGTCTACAGCTTCGGCGACGGCAAGGCGGAAGGCAGCGCCGGAGACCGGCACCTGTTGGGCGGCAAAGGTGCAAATCTTGCCGAGATGTGTAGCCTGGGTTTGCCGGTCCCGCCGGGTTTCACCATCACGACAGAGCTGTGCACCTCGTATTATGCGAACGGCCGCACCTACCCCGACGATCTCAAGGCGCAGGTCGCCGAGGCGCTCGAAGGCATCGGCGCGATCGTCGGCAGGCGCTTCGGAGACCCGGACAAGCTCTTGCTGGTGTCCGTGCGTTCCGGCGCGCGGGCATCAATGCCCGGCATGATGGACACGGTGCTGAACCTCGGCCTCAACGACGAGACCGTCGCCGCACTTGCGCGCGATTCCGGCGACGAGCGCTTCGCCTATGACAGCTATCGCCGTTTCATCCAGATGTATTCCGACGTCGTGCTCGGGGTAGACCACGAGCATTTCGAGGAAATCCTGGAAGACGAGAAGGCACGGCGCGGCCACGAACTCGACACCGACCTCTCGGCTGGAGAATGGCAGGAGGTGATCGCGCTCTACAAGGCGAAGGTGGAGGAAGAACTGGGCTCCCCCTTCCCGCAGGACCCGCAGGAGCAGCTCTGGGGCGCGATCGGCGCGGTCTTCTCGAGCTGGATGAACCACCGCGCGATCACCTATCGCCGGCTGCACGACATTCCCGAAAGCTGGGGCACGGCGGTCAACGTGCAGGCGATGGTGTTCGGCAATATGGGCGACACCTCGGCAACGGGCGTTGCGTTCACCCGTAACCCGTCGACGGGCGAGGCAAGGCTTTACGGCGAATTCCTCGTCAACGCGCAGGGCGAGGACGTGGTGGCGGGCATCCGCACGCCGCAGAACCTGACGGAGGAAGCGCGCATCGAGGCCGGCGCCGACAAGCCGTCGATGGAGAAGGTGATGCCTGAGGCGTTCGCCGCCTTCGTCGACATCTCGCAGCGGCTGGAACGCCACTACCGCGACATGCAGGATCTCGAATTCACCATCGAGCGCGGCAAGCTTTGGATGCTGCAGACCCGCTCGGGCAAGCGCACTGCAAAGGCCGCGCTGAAGATCGCCGTCGACATGGCAGCCGAGGGGCTCATCACCAAGCAGGAAGCTGTAGCCCGGATCGACCCGGCATCGCTGGACCAGCTTCTGCACCCGACCATCGACCCGTCCGCCAAGCGCGACGTGATCGGCATCGGCCTGCCGGCATCGCCCGGTGCGGCCACTGGCGAGATCGTGTTTTCATCCGACGAGGCGGAGGAGATGCGCGCACAGAACCGCAAGGCGATACTGGTGCGCGTGGAGACGAGCCCGGAAGACATTCACGGCATGCACGCCGCCGAAGGCATTTTGACCACGCGTGGCGGCATGACCAGCCACGCAGCCGTGGTGGCGCGCGGCATGGGCAAGCCCTGCGTCTCGGGCGCGGGCACGCTGCGCGTCGACTACAAGACCGGCACGCTGACGGCGATGGGCCAGACGCTGAAGAAGGGCGACGTCATCACCATCGACGGCGCCAGCGGGCAGGTGCTGAAGGGCGCGGTGCCGATGCTGCAGCCAGAGCTTTCCGGCGACTTCGCGTCGATCATGGAATGGGCCGACCAGATCCGGCGGATGAGGGTGCGCACCAATGCCGAGACGCCGGCCGACGCACGCATGGCGCGCTCCTTCGGTGCGGAAGGCATTGGGCTATGCCGCACCGAGCACATGTTCTTCGACGACGAGCGTATCGTGGCGATGCGCGAGATGATCCTGTCGGATGTCGAGAAGGACCGCCGAACCGCGCTGGCCAAGCTTCTGCCGATGCAGCGCTCGGACTTTGCCGAGCTGTTCGAGATCATGGCCGGCCTGCCGGTAACTATCCGCCTGCTGGACCCGCCGCTGCACGAATTCCTGCCCAAGAGCGAGGATGAAATCGCCGAAGTCGCCAAGGCGATGAACGTGTCGGCGGAGAAGCTGCGCCAGCGCACCGAGGCGCTGCACGAGTTCAACCCGATGCTCGGCCACCGCGGCTGCCGGCTGGCTGTCTCCTATCCCGAGATCGCCGAAATGCAGGCGCGCGCCATCTTCGAGGCGGCGGTGGAGGCCGGCAAGAAGACCGGAAGCCCGGTGGTGCCGGAGATCATGGTGCCGCTGGTGGGCATCATGAAAGAGCTCGATTACGTCAAGGCCCGGATCGACGAAGTCGCCAAGGCGGTGATGGAGGAAAGCGGCACGACGATCGACTATCTGGTCGGCACGATGATCGAGCTGCCGCGCGCGGCAATCCGCGCCCATGTCATCGCCGAGGCGGCCGAGTTCTTCTCCTTCGGCACCAACGACCTGACGCAGACGACCTTCGGCATCTCGCGCGACGACGCCTCGTCCTTCCTCGAAACCTATCGCCAGAAAGGCATCATCGAGCAGGACCCGTTCATCTCGCTCGACCTCGAAGGGGTTGGCGAACTGGTGCGGATGGCGGCCGAGAAAGGCAAGGCGACGCGACCCGACATCAAGCTCGGCATCTGCGGCGAACATGGCGGCGACCCGACCTCGATCCATTTCTGCGAGGAGGTTGGACTCGACTACGTGTCGTGCTCACCCTTCCGCGTGCCGATCGCCAGACTGGCGGCGGCTCAGGCGGCGGCCCGCAAGGGCTAGCCGGCCGCCGCTGGTCGGCGTTTCGTCTTGAAGGGGGCCATACCGAGGCGGGCGAGTTCGTCGGCGCGCTCGTTCTCAGGGTGGCCCGCATGGCCCTTGACCCAGTGCCAGGTGACCTTGTGACGCCGTCGCGCCTCGTCCAGCGCCTGCCAAAGCTCGGCATTCTTGACCGGCTTTTTCGCCGCCGTCTTCCAGCCATTGCGCTTCCAGCCCTCGATCCAGCCTGAAATGCCGTCCTTGACGTAGTTGGAGTCGGTATAGAGATCGACCGTGCACGGCTCCTTCAGCGCGCCGAGCGCGGAGATCGCCGCCATCAGTTCCATGCGGTTGTTGGTGGTTTCGGCCTCGCCGCCAGAGAGTTCCTTGACGATACCGTTGAAGCGCAGGATCGCGCCCCAGCCGCCCGGACCGGGATTGCCCGAACATGCGCCGTCAGTGAAAACCTCGACATTCTTCATGGCGTCACCGCGCCATACTCGGAGGCGGAACCGATCTGCCGATGGAAGCGCATCTTGCGCACATATTCGAGCGGATCCCGTTTATTGACCAGCGCGCCGTCGGGACCGTTCAGCCAGTCGTAGAGCCGCGTCAGCATAAAGCGCAGCGCCGAGCCATGGCAGAGCAACGGCAGCGCCTCGATCTCGGCCGGGGTCAGCGGGCGCACGCTCTGATAGCCGGCGAGGAACGCCGTACCCTTGGTCAGGTTGAAAGCGTGGTCGCGCTCGAAGCACCAGGCATTGAGGCAGGTCGCGACATCGTAGGCGAGGAAGTCGTTGCAGGCGAAGTAGAAGTCGATGATGCCGGAAAGGTCGTTGCCGAGAAAGAAGACATTGTCCGGAAAGAGATCGGCATGGATGACGCCCGCCGGCAGATCGGCGGGCCACGCCGCCTCCAGACTGGCAAAATCCGCGCTCACCTCGGCGCGCAAACCGGGCTCGACCTCGTCCGCACGATCGACGCAGCCCTCCCACAGCCTGTGCCAGCCGGGAAGCGAAAGCGCGTTTGGACGCGAGAGCTGAAAATCCGCACCAGCCAGGTGCATTGCGGCAAGCACCTCGCCCACCTCGCGGCAGTGGGCGGCGCTCGGCCGGCGCGGCCACATGCCTTCGAGGAACGTGATGATGGCCGCGGGCCTGCCGGCAAGCTCGCCGATGATTTCGCCGTCGCGGCGATGAACCGGCAACGGACAGGAGATGCCCTGCCGGGCAAGATGCTCCATCAGGCCGAGGAAGAACGGGAGATCGCGCTTTTCCACCCGCTTTTCATACAGCGTGAGGATGAACGAACCGCCGCTTGTGTGCAGGATGAAGTTGGAGTTCTCAGTGCCTTCGGCGATGCCCTTGTAGGACAGCAGGTCGCCGATGGCGTAGCCGCGCAGGAACGCGCCGAGTTCCATCTCGGTGATGTCGGTGTAGACGGCCATGTGTTCAGGCGTTCCCGTTGACGAATGCCATGTCGGCCGTGGTGAGTTCGATGTCGCGCAGGACACGGTTGACGGGGAAGTTCTCCGTCTCCTCGGCAGTGACGGCGAGATCGACGGTGACGTCGAACCGTTCGCGGAAGGCATCGATGATCTCGTCGACGATGATCTCCGGCGCCGAAGCACCAGCCGACAGGCCGAGCGTGCCGATGTCGTCTATCTCGTCCCAGGGAATCTCGGATGCGCGCTGCACCAGCAGGCCGCGCTTCGCACCCGCGCGCTCGGCGACCTCGACCAGCCGCATGGAGTTGGACGAGTTCGGCGCGCCGACGATCAGGAAGAGGTCCGCGCCGGGCGCGGCTTCCTTCACCGCGTCCTGACGGTTGGTGGTGGCGTAGCAGATCGATTCGGCGGCAGGTGCCTGCATCTGCGGGAAACGCGCCTGAAGAGCGCTGATGATTCCTGCCGTGTCCTCCACGGACAGCGTCGTCTGCGTGACGAAACCGAGCGCGGCCGGGTCGGCCGGCTGGATACGCGCGGCATC
Organism: Aquamicrobium sp.; assembly: GCA_019739225.1. Lineage (GTDB taxonomy): Bacteria > Pseudomonadota > Alphaproteobacteria > Rhizobiales > Rhizobiaceae > Aerobium. The sequence continues at coordinate 1,365,154 of JAHHDT010000005.1, read as the reverse complement.
TTCCTCGGTCTCCACGAGGGTGACCGCACCTTCCGGCAACTGTCCCATGGTACCGATCACCTCCGGGTGGCCCGCATGGCCGATCAGCAGCACATGACGCCCCTGGCGCTGATGGCGCATCGCCTGCTTGTGCACCTTGGAAACCAGCGGACAGGTGGCGTCGAGATAGAACAGGTTGCGCGCCTCGGCATCCGCGGGCACCGACTTGGGAACGCCGTGGGCGGAAAACACCACCGGCTGGGCATGGTGTTCGGGCGGGATCTCGTCCAGTTCCTCGACGAAGACGGCACCCCGCGCCTGCAGCCCCTCGACCACGTAACGATTGTGCACGATCTCGTGGCGCACATAGACCGGCGCGCCGTATTTCTTAAGCGCCAGCACCACGATCTGGATCGCACGGTCGACGCCTGCGCAGAAACCGCGCGGGCCGCAAAGCCTGATCGTCAATGGTCGCTTCATCATTCTACCCGTGATCCGTCGTGTGCAGATGGCGGTTGAGGCCCTGCCCTGTCAACCCGCATCGGCGGCGCGCGTGCGGCGCTGTCGCAACAACCACGCGCCGAGCACCGCCACGAGCGCGCCGGCAAGCCCGTACCAAGTAACGGCATACTGGAGATGATTGTTTGGCAGATCGATCAGCGTCACACCGCCGACCGGAAGCCCACCGGGATTGGGCGCATCGTTCGCATCGATGAAGAACGGCAGGTAGCCTCCCTGGTCGCCCACGCCCGATGTCGCCGCCATGACGTCGAGGTCCTTCCAGTAGAAGATGTTCTTGGCCGGATCGTTGTCGGGCACGATGAGCGAGGGCTTGGCGTCGAGCCTGTTGCGCGCGAGGCCGGTGACGGTCTGGGGATCCTCGACCTGCCCTTCAGGGCGTGTTTCTGGCTCCTTCAGCTCGAATGGCACGAAGCCTCGATTGACGAGGACAAACTGCCCGTTTTCGAGCGCCATAGGGGTATAGACGAAATAGCCGGACTGCCCCTGGTGCGTGGCGAAGAAGTGACGCTCGCCCTCGTGGCGGAATTCGCCACTGACGGTCACCGGCCAGTAGTCGACGTCGCCGGTCGTCGTCAGCCGCGCCTGCACGTCTTCCAGCGAGCGCGGCTCGGAGTTGATGCGCGCGTCAATGGTGGCGATCAGGTCTTCCTTCCAGTGAAGCCGCTGCACCTGCCAGGTACCGAGCGCCAGCAGGACGGCCAGCGCTGCTAGAGAAAGGGTGACCAACAGCACGCTGATGCCCGGCTTGCGGGCAGGAACCTGGCTCTCGCTGGCACTCATCGGTCGTCCAATCGGCCTTCCGCCGCCTTGTTGCGGTATTGCAGCACGATCAGCAGTCCCTTGATGAGCCGTAAGGCCACCAGGCTCAGCACGAGCGTCAGCGGTATCCACAGCAGGAAATGCAGCCACAGCGGCGGGTTGAGCGAAACCTCCATCCACAGTGCCAGGCCGACGACCACGAAGCCGATGATGAGGATGACGAAAACCGCCGGTCCGTCACCCGCATCGGCAAAGGAATAGTCGAGCCCGCAATTGTTGCAGCGATCGCCGACGGAGAGGAAACCGCGAAACAGCCGGCCCTCGCCGCAGCGCGGGCAGCGGCCGGAAAGGCCGGCCTTCACCGGATCGATCGGCGCCCATATGGCGCTGTCGGGCCTTCGCTCCTCGGTCATTGTTTCGCCTCTTGCATCGGGACCGCTATCGCATGCGAACCGGGCCAAAGAAAGAAGGCGGCCATGTCGCCACGGCCGCCTCCTCCCACATCTTCAGTTCCGCGCTTGTCAGTGATGCGCGATCGGCGCGCCGGCAGATGCCCAGACGTAGATGCAGGTAAACAGGAACAGCCACACCACGTCGACGAAATGCCAGTACCAGGCAGCCGCCTCGAAGCCGAAATGCTGCTTGGGCGTGAAGTGTCCGGCCATGGCGCGCAGCAGGCATACCAGCAGGAAGATGGTGCCGATCAGCACATGGAAGCCGTGGAAACCGGTGGCCATGAAAAAGGTGGCGCCGTAGATCGAGCCGGAGAAGCTGAACGGGGCAACCGAGTATTCGTAGGCCTGCACGAAGCTGAACAGAACGCCGAGCGCCACCGTGATGCCCAGGCCCCAGATGAGGCCCTTGCGGTCGTCGTGCAGGAGCGCGTGGTGCGCCCACGTCACAGTGGTGCCGGAGAGCAGCAGGATGATGGTGTTGTAGAGCGGCAGGTGGAAGGGATCGAGAACCTCGACGCCGGCCGGAGGCCACTGGCCACCGAGGAATTCCGACCGCGCGACCTGCGCCGCCTCATTGGGGAACAGGCTGGCGTCGAAGAACGCCCAGAACCACGCCGCGAAGAACATCACCTCGGAGGCGATGAACATGATCATGCCGTAGCGCAGGTGCAGCGAGACGACGCGCGTATGGTGGCCCTCATGGGCTTCCTTGATGGTGTCGCTCCACCAGCCGAACATCACGTAGAGCACCAGCGCCAGGCCGATGAAGAACGGCCACGGAGATGCCAGTGGAATGCCGAGCAGCGAGAAATCGTTGCCCTTCAGCGCCTGCATCCAGCCGATGCCACCGATCGCCATGACGAGCGCGCCGGCCGAGCCGAGGAAAGGCCACGGGCTGGGGTCGATGATATGATAGTCGTGGTTCTTTGCGTGTGCGTCTGCCATGTCATCCCCCGATTTCGGTGTCGGCGTCCGTATTGCTGTTCAATTGCCCGCCTGCGGCCGCAGATTCCTGCGGCTTGCCCTCGGCGAGCGGGAAGAAGGTGTAGGAAAGCGTGATCGTGCCGATATTCTTCAGCTCGGGCACGTTCACGATCTCCGGGTCGACGTAGAAGACGACCGGCATATCCATCTCTTCGCCGGGCTGCAACTCCGTGTCGGTGAAGCAGAAGCACTCCACCTTCATGAAGTAGGCGCCGGCGAGCTGAGGCGTGACGTTGAACGACGCCTTGCCCGATGTCGGGCGCGAGAAGGTGTTCTTCGCCTTGTAGGAAATCTGCGTGGTCTCGCCGATCTTCATGGTCACATCGCGCTGGACCGGCTTGAAGTCCCACGGCAGGCCTCCGGCGGTATTTGCGTCGAAACGGACCTTGATCTCGCGGTCGAGCACGGTCTGCGAATACTGCGTGACCCGCTGCGTAGTGCCGCCATAGCCGGTGACCTGGCAGAAAAGCTGGTACAGCGGCACCGCCGCATATGCGGCGCCGACCATGCTGGCAAAAAACGCCACGCACACAACCGCAATCGTGCGGTTGGAGCGGTGGGTCTTTTCGCTGACAGTGTTGTCGAGTTCGCTCATCGATACGCTCACATCGGCCGCTCGAGAATCGAAGGGCCCATCTTCACGATGGTCACCACATAGATGATGACCACGAAAGCCACCAGCGCCACGGCGATGGCGACCGAACGGCCGCGCCGCGCCTTCTTCTGCGTATCCGTGAGGTTGACCTTGTCGTCTTCCATCACATTCACCAGACCGGCGCCCCGAGGCGCGCCGCCACGGAATCGAGCAGCAGAGCCGCGAAGATTGCGAACAGATACAGCAGAGAGTAGCCGAACAGCGCCTTGGCCGGCCGCATGACGCGATCGACGTCGGGCATGCGAAGCACCTTCCACGAATACCACACGAAACCCGCGCCGAGCGCTGCGGCGAAAACGCCGTAAGTTGCGCTCGCCTGGCCGAGAACCGATGGCAATATGCCGACGACCGCCACCAGCACCGCATAGGCGAAAATCTGCCGCTTGGTGGACGCCTCGCCCGCCACATTCGGCATCATCGGGATGCCGGCGCGGCCGTAGTCACCGGACTTGAACAGCGCCAGCGCCCAGAAGTGCGGCGGAGTCCACAGGAAGATGATGAGGAACTGGATTACGCTTTCGAGGCCGATCTGGCCCGTGACGGCCGCCCAGCCGATCATGGGCGGGAACGCACCGGCGGCACCGCCGATGACGATGTTCTGCGGCGTCCAGCGCTTGAGCCACATCGTATAGACGACAGCGTAGAAGAAGATGGTGAAGGCGAGCAGGCTGGCCGCCAGCCAGTTGGCGACGAGGCCGAGCGTCATCACCGAGAACGCGGAAAGGAACAGGCCGAAAGCCAGCGCCTCGCCAGGCAGCACCCGGCCGGATGGTACCGGCCTGTCGGCAGTGCGCGACATGACGGCGTCGATGTCGGCGTCGTACCACATGTTGAGCGCGCCCGAGGCGCCGGCACCGACGGCGATGGCGAGGATCGAGACCACCGCGATGATCGGGTTGACTGGCACCTGCGCCGTCACGAGCCCGACGAAGGCGGTGAAGACGACCAGCGACATCACCCGCGGCTTGAGCAGCGCGAGATAGTCGCCAGCCTGCGCTTCCGACACGCGGAAGGCGGCGTCCTCATATCCATTCTTCTCGACGAGGGCCATGCGTACGCGGTCCATTCTTTCCGTCTGGCCGAAACCGCCGGCCGGGCCGGCGGTTTCCATTCTGTTGCGGCTGCTGCCTTACTTGATCTTCGGCAGCTGTTCCCACTGGTGATAGGGCGGCGGCGACGAAAGCTGCCACTCCAGCGTGGTTGCACCCTCGCCCCACGGATTGGCGCCGGCCTCGCGCTTCTTCGAGAAAGCCTCGAAGACGCCATAGAGGAAGATCAGCACGCCGATCGCGGAGATGTAGGAGCCGTAGGAGGACACCAGGTTCCAGCCCGCATAGGCATCCGGGTAGTCGATGTAACGGCGCGGCATGCCGGCCAGACCCAGGAAGTGCTGCGGGAAGAACACCAGGTTCACGCCGATGAACGTGACCCAGAAGTGGGTGCGCGCGATGAGCGGCGAATACATGTAGCCGAACATCTTCGGGAACCAGTAGTACCAGCCTGCGAAGATCGCGAACACCGCGCCCAGCGAGAGCACGTAGTGGAAGTGCGCGACCACGTAATATGTGTCGTGAAGCGCACGGTCGAGGCCGGCATTGGCGAGCTGAACGCCCGTAACGCCACCAACGGTGAACAGGAAGATGAAGCCGATCGCCCACAGCATCGGGGTGCGCATGGAGATCGAGCCGCCCCACATCGTCGCGATCCACGAGAAGATCTTCACGCCCGTCGGAACCGCGATGACCATCGTCGCGAAGACGAAGTAGCGCTGCGTGTCGAGCGACAGGCCGGTCGTGTACATGTGGTGCGCCCACACGATGAAGCCCACCGCGCCGATTGCCACCATGGCGTAGGCCATGCCGAGATAACCGAAGATCGGCTTGCGCGAGAAGGTCGACACGATGTGACTGACGATGCCGAAGCCCGGCAGGATCAGGATGTACACCTCGGGGTGACCGAAGAACCAGAACAGGTGCTGGAACAGGATCGGATCGCCGCCGGCGGCCGGGTCGAAGAAGGCCGTGCCGAAGTTGCGGTCAGTCAGCAGCATGGTGATCGCGCCAGCCAGCACCGGCAGCGACAACAGCAGCAGGAACGCGGTGATGAGCACCGACCAGGCAAACAGCGGCATCTTGTGCAGCGTCATGCCCGGAGCGCGCATGTTGAAGATCGTGGTGATGAAGTTGATGGCGCCAAGGATCGACGAGGCACCCGCGATGTGCAGCGCAAGGATCGCAAAGTCCATCGCCGGGCCGGGCTGGCCGGATGTCGACAGCGGCGGATAGATCGTCCAACCGCCACCAACACCATAAGCACCAGGGGCGCTCGGCATGAAGATCGAGATCAGCAGCAGGATGAACGCGGGCGGCAGCAACCAGAACGAGATGTTGTTCATCCGCGGGAACGCCATGTCGGGCGCGCCGATCATGATCGGCACCATCCAGTTGGCGAAGCCGCCGATCAGCGCCGGCATAACCATGAAGAAGATCATGATGAGCGCGTGGCCGGTGGTGAACACGTTGAACATGTGTTTGCCGCCGTCGATGGCGGCATCGCCCTCGTAGCCGTAGACGATGGAAGCCAGGCCATGGAAGATCTGGATGCCGGGCTCCGCGAGCTCCCAGCGCATCATCACCGACAGGAAGCCGCCGATGATGCCCGCCATGATCGCGAAGATCAGGTAGAGGGTACCGATGTCCTTGTGATTGGTCGAGTAGACCCAACGCGTCAAGCCGGTTGGCTTGTGATCGTCATGGGCGTCGTGAGCTGCAGCGCCTGCCATTTTCCCGCTCCGTATCCTGTTCCTTCACGCAGACTTCAGTTGCCGGCGTTCGCTACATTCATTTCCTGGCCGCGAATCGAGGCCATCAGCGACTTGTTGGCATCTTCTAGGCTGGCCTGCGCCTCGGCGCGCCAAGCATCGTACTGCTCCTGGCTGACGACGCGGATGCCGATCGGCATGTAGGCGTGGTCCTTGCCGCAGAGCTCCGAGCACTGGCCGTAGAAGATGCCTTCACGCGTGGCGTTGAACCAGGTCTCGTTGATGCGTCCCGGCACGGCGTCGACCTTGATGCCGAAGGACGGCATCGCAAAGGCGTGGAGCACGTCGGCCGCGGTGACCAGCACGCGCACGGTGGTGTTGACCGGGACCACCACTTCGTTGTCGACAGCCAGCAGACGTGGGAACTCGCCCATGTCTTCCTTGCCGGCTTCCGCACGATCGCCTTCCTGAAGCATGAAGGAGGCAAACGTCAGCGGCTCCTCGTCCTGGTACTCGTATTCCCAGTTCCACTGGTAGCCGGTGGCCTTGATGGTCATGGTCGGCTCTTCCGGCGGATTGTACTGCGACGTCAGAAGCTGGAACGACGGCACCGCGAGGAAAAGCAGAATGACGACCGGACCGACTGTCCAGATCACCTCGATCATCGTGTTGTGGCTGGTGCGCGACGGTGTCGGATTGACGCTCGCGCGGAACTTGATGATGCACCAGGCCAGAAGCGCCAGCACCAGGAAGGTGATCGGCACGATGAACCAGAGCGTATAGCGCTCGAACCAGATGATCGCTTCCATCATATCGGAAGCCGGCTCCTGGAAGCTCAGCTGCCAAGGAACCGCCTGCCCCGCGAATGCGCTCGAAGCGGCAAGAACCAGCGAAACGGCGCCCAGGCCCGCAAGGAACTTCTTCATAACCCTCTTCATCTCCCCGGTCGAAACGTCTCGACGAAATCACAATGCCGGCTGGCGGACATGCGCCGGGCCGTTATCGCGCGTTCAAACCATACTCTCATATCAACCGCAAGAAAGGCATCGCGGGATATCTGCGGCATTTTTGCGCGCGCAGGCTGCATCCTGCCCCACACGCCTTGATTTCGCTCAACTTGCGGGAAATGCACATGAGTGCGGCCACGATGCGCATCGGGCACACGCAATCTCAGCCATTGCAAGGACCAACGCACAGTCTTGTTTGCGTGGGCGTACTCTCGGGCTAGATTGTCGTGATTCGCGAAGGCATGATCGCGAAATGCAGGTGCGAAGCCGGTTTCGGACACGATCATGCCCCATCGATGTGATTTGGGCCGCCGGGTTGCGGTGCGGCTGACAGTGCCGTGCGACCAGAGTGCGACAGGATGCAAGGGGTAGGATCAATGCCGTTTCGTTGGACAATGCCGGTTGCGGCCGCCCTCGGTGCGATCGCCTTTTGCCTTCCGGCCGCTGCGCAGCAGCAAGCGCCGTCCGGGGCTGTAAAGTCGACTCACGGCGCGTGGTCGGTCATCTGCGACACGCCCGGCGGCGCCGCCACCGAGCAATGCGCGCTGATGCAGAACGTGATCGCAGAAGACAGGCCTGAGGTCGGCCTGTCGGTCGTTGTCCTGCGCACAGCGGACGATCGCGCGGAGATCCTGAGGGTGCTGGCACCGCTCGGGGTACTTCTTCCCAACGGTCTCGGCCTCAATGTCGACGGCAACGACGTCGGCCGCGCCTATTTCGTGCGCTGCTTCCAGGACGGTTGCTACGCCGAGGTGATTCTCGAACAGCCGCTGCTCGACATGCTGCGCAACGGCGATGCGGCAACCTTCATCGTCTTCCAGACGCCCGAGGAAGGTATCGGCATTCCGGTCGAACTCGACGGCTTCGGCGAGGGCTTCGACGCACTTCCCTGATCTTTCGGGCATTTGCTTGCGGCGGGTGCAACTTTACGACCGCGCGACTATATAGCGGCCAGTGTCAGTCAGGAACGGAGCCGCACAGTGCCAGCCAGCCTTCTCGAACAGTTCGACGTCTCCGAAGACACCATTCGCCGCATCGTCGCCGAAACCATCGATGGCGCCGACGACGGAGAGCTCTTCCTGGAACATCGCGAGGGCGAAGCGCTCGTCTTCGACAACGGCCGCCTGAAAACGGCAAGTTTCAACGCCGACCGTGGTTTCGGGCTGCGCGCGGTCGCCGGTGAAGCGGCTGGCTACGCGCATGCAAGCGAATTCTCGCATGCGGCACTTCTGCGGGCTTCCGATGCGGTTTCCGCGGTCAAGGCGGGCTACAGCGGCAGGCTGGCCGATGCGCCGGCCGGCACCAACCGCAAGCTCTATGGCGACGAAAACCCGACCTCGGAACCGGTGTTTGGCGAAAAGGCAAAGCTGCTGCAGGAGATCGACGCATGGGTTCGCGATCGCGATCCGCGCGTGCGCCAGGTCACCGCGTCGCTGGCGGCCTCATGGCAGCAGGTGGAAATCCTGCGCGCCGACGGCCGCGTCGCCCATGACGTCCGGCCTCTGGTCCGCGTCAATGTCGCGGTCGTCGTCGGCGAGGGCGACCGCCAGGAGAGTGGCTCCTACGGCATGGGCGGGCGCAAGGGTTTCGGCGAGTTCATCGCCGAGGAATCGTGGAAGCATGCGGCCGAGGAGGCACTGCGCCAGGCGTTTGTAAACCTCGAGGCGGTACCCGCCCCCGCAGGCACGTTCGACATCGTGCTTTCGGCAGGCTGGCCGGGCGTGATGCTGCATGAGGCGGTCGGCCACGGGCTCGAGGGCGACTTCAACCGCAAGAAGACGTCCGCCTTTGCGGGCCTGATGGGCCAGCAGGTGGCGGCCAAAGGCGTCACCGTGGTGGACGACGGCACGATTACAGACCGCCGGGGTTCGCTGACGATCGACGACGAGGGTACGGCCACCAACCGCACGGTCCTGATCGAGGACGGCAAGCTTGTCGGCTACATGCAGGACCGGCAGAATGCGCGGCTGATGGGCATGCGCCCGACCGGCAACGGGCGGCGCGAATCCTACGCCCATGCGCCGATGCCGCGCATGACGAACACCTACATGACGGCCGGCGAACATACGCCCGAGGAGATCATCTCTTCGGTCAAGAACGGCATCTATGCCGTATCGTTCGGCGGCGGGCAGGTCGACATCACCTCTGGCAAGTTCGTGTTCGGCTGCACCGAGGCCTACATGATCGAAGACGGCAAGGTGACCCAGCCGATCAAGGGGGCGATGCTGATCGGCAACGGCCCGGATGCGATGCACCGCGTGAGCATGATCGCCAACGACATGAAGCTCGACAACGGCATCGGCATGTGCGGCAAGGCCGGCCAGGGCGTGCCGGTCGGCGTCGGCCAGCCGCATCTGCGCATGAACCAGATGACCGTGGGCGGCACGCGGACGTAACTCCTTTCGTGCGTCCTTCGAGGCTCCCCTAACTGTCAGAGCCATGACGCCGGAGTTTTCGGCAGGCGGCCTTCGGGATCGACCACCGTCAGCCTGGGCTCGTCAGGTCCGTTCCAGCGCCACAGGGCCACACAGGTGCCGCCTGGCGACATGAAGGACGGATAGACAACGCCGTGGAACCCTTCGGCAAGCAGTCGTTCGCGCACAGCATGCGTTTGCGGGACGTCACCCATATCGAGCGCTGCGCGCCACTCGCATCGGTGGATGCCACCCTGCAGCGCGAACGCCTCCAGCATGGTCGGCAGGGTCAGGTCGGCGAGGTCGGCGCCCTCCAGCTCGAGCCGGGCGATGAGGGCCGGATGCTGGACGAAGCCCTGATTGTACTCTGCCCAGGCTGTCGAGAGCTCGCGCGCGGCATAGATCGTCGGCTCGCCTTCGGGATTCCACCGTCCACCGAAGCGCGCGGCGCCTTCGCCCGACAGCGGCAGATGCGCCCAGCGCGGAACGAAAGCGCGCCACAGGGTCAGCGGTGGCTTTCCGTCAGGCATAGACGCCGGAACGCACTGCCTCCAGATAGGCCAGAACCTTGTCGGCCTTGCCTTCGCGGACGAGATCGTAGGCGGTCTTGCCGGCCCAGCCCGGAATCGGCTGATGCTTGAACCAGATCGCCGCGCGTTCCTCGCCGCCGGCCATCTCGCCGGCCATCGTCAGCACCCGCACCACCGGGCTCAAGGCGGCGTCGACCTTGCGTGCGCCGCCCTTGGCTGCCAGCGTGTTGCGGGCAACACCGATCAGGCCGGCCAGTTCGGTCATCGTCACCCCGAGCAGATCGGCCACGCGCCGCGCCGACAGGAACGGCGTGCCGCCCTCGCCGAACTTCTGTGCGGAGCTTTCCAACGCCATCATGGACATGACAACATCCTTGCGTATTTTGACATTTGTATGCTCAATATGCGCTCAATAGTCGCCCATTTCAAGCTGAGCCGCCTATGACGCCCCCCTCTTCCATCGTTATCCTCACCGGCGCAGGCATTTCCGTCGAATCCGGCATTCCGAGCTTTCGCGACAAAAACGGCCTCTGGTCGAAGATCGACTATCGCGATTACGCGACACCCGAGGGCTATGCGCGCAATCCCGGCAAAGTGCTCGAATTCTACAACATGCGCCGACGCAACCTGGCCAACGTCTACCCCAACGAAGCGCATCACGCGCTGGCGCGGCTGGAAGGTGGGTTCAAAGGTGAATTCCTGCTGGTGACGCAGAATGTCGACGACCTGCACGAATCGGCTGGATCGAGGAAACTGATCCACATGCATGGCGAGCACGGGTCGGCGCTGTGCGAGGCATGCGGCATGCGCATGCGCTGGCGCGGCGACATGACCGTGAACTCCCAGTGCACCTTGTGCGGGACCATCGGGCGCCTGCGGCCCGACGTCGTGTGGTTCGGCGAGATGCCATACCAGATGGACCGCATCTACCGCGCGCTGCGTGAGGCGGAGCTTTTCATTGCCATCGGTACGTCCGGGAATGTCTATCCGGCCGCGGCTTTCGTCGAGGAGGCGCGGACCGCAGGTGCGCGCACGGTGGAACTTAACCTCGAACAGTCGGAAAATACCGAATTGTTTGACGAAACGATCCGAGGGCCGGCAACGGAAACCGTGCCGGCGTTCGTCGACCGGCTGCTGGCCTGACTATCGCCTCTTCCGCGGCTTCTCCAGCAGCGCCACCGCTTCGAGATGCGGCGACCACAGGAACTGGTCTACCGGCACAACACGCGTGAGGCGATAGCCGCCATCGACGAGGATGCGCAGGTCGCGCGCCAAAGTCACCGGATTGCACGAAACGGCTGCGACGAAGCGGACCTGGCTGCGGGCTATCTGCTTGGCCTGATCTTCCGCGCCGGCACGCGGCGGATCGAAGACCAGCCCGTCGAAGGTCGCGTCGAGTTCCTTGAAGGTCAGCGGGCGCACGAACAGGTCGCGCTTTTCCACCGTAACCTTCTTGAGCCCTTCGCCGAAACGGTAGGCGCGATCGAGGCTTGCAATCGCCGCCGCGTCGCCCTCCACCGCATGGACCTCGCTGTTGCGCGCCAGCCGCAGGGCGAAGGTGCCGACGCCGGCGAAAAGGTCGGCCACGCGCTTTGCCTTCGCCAGATGCGCGCCAACCAGTCCGGCCATGGTCGTCTCCGCCTCGGCGACCGCCTGCAGAAAGGCGCCCGGTGGCGGCAGCACCGCGACTTCACCGGCCATGATGAGCGGCTTCTTTGGCTCGACGATGATCTCGCCGTCTATGGAAAGGCGGGCGAGACCGCTGCGCACGACGAATTCGACCACTGCCTGGCGCGCCTTGCCTTCCAGCGACCCGCTGCCTTCGGCAGCCACATCGAGACCGGAGGCGGTGTGCGTGACGTTGAGCCGGAAAGGCTTGAAGCTGCGTGCGATCAACGCCGTCAGATCGCGGAGCATCGGCAGGCTCTCGACGATCGACGGCAGAAGGATCGGGCATTCCTCGACATCCACGATGCGGTGCGAGAGCGCGGCGTTGAAGCCGAGCAGCACGCCCTTGTCCGTCGTGCGGGCGGTAAACGCCGCGCGGCGGCGCGTGTACGGCTGGCAGGGAACCAGATCGTCGACGGGCACCTCCAGCCCTTTCGACCGCAGCGCCTCAACCAGCTTTTCGCGTTTCCAGTCGCGGTAGGCAGTTTCCTCCAGATGCTGCAGCGCGCAGCCGCCGCAATCGCCGAAATGACGGCACGGCGGCTTGACGCGCAGCGGCGACGGCTCGATGACCGAGACAAGGTCGGCCTTCTTTCCGTCCAGCGAGGCGTTGACCTTTTCGCCGGGCAGCGCGAACGGCACGAAGACCTGTCCCTGCCGGGTTTCGGCGATGCCGTCGCCCTGGGCGCCGAGACGCGAAATGGTAAGAATGCCGCTCATCTGTCCTTCACGCCTGCCAGCAAGAATTCCCGGTTGCCATCGCCACCTTCGATCGGCGACGGCACGAAGCCAAGCGCGCGCCATCCGGGCAGCGCGTCGAGCCAGGTTTCAAGGTCGTGCGCAATCTGCTCGCCCATCGCGGGGTCGCGGAGCAGGCCGCCCTTGCCGATCGCTTCCCGGCCTGCCTCGAACTGCGGCTTGACCAGCAGCACGCAGCGCGCGCCGGGCGCGGCAAGATCGAGCGCCGGCGGCAAAGCGAGCTTCAGCGAGATAAAGCTGACATCGGAGACCACGAGGCCTGGGCCGACGGCGCCGAAATGGCTGGCATCGAGATCGCGCGCGTTAAGCTTTTCCAGCGAGGTGACGCGCGGATCGGCTGCCAGCGCCGGGTCGAGCTGACCATGTCCGACATCGACCGCAACCACATGCGCGGCGCCACGCTCCAGCAGCACCTGCGTGAAACCGCCCGTGGATGCGCCGATGTCGAGCGCATGCAGCCCCGCCGGATCGATGCCGAATGCGTCGAGCCCCGCCACCAGCTTAAGCGCCGCGCGCGAGACGTAGGCGCGCGCCGGATCGTCGACGGCAATCTCGGCCGTTTCAGCGGTCGCCTGTCCCGGCTTCGCGGCAGTCACGCCATCCACCGCAACCGCGCCCCGCGTGATCGCGTCTCGCGCCCGAGAGCGGCTGGCAAAAAGCCCGCGCCGGACGAGCAGTTCGTCAAGCCGAAGTCTGCCGGCAGTTTGGTTCGGCGTGTTCATACGCCCTCCTTGGGCCAAGCGGGCGTTCAAGGCAAGGCGGATCGGGGATCGTCAGAGTTCGGGCGAGGCGCGCGGCCTTTTCTCGACCGCGATCGCGAGCCCGTCCTGCCATACACCGCGACGCCGGTCCTTCGGTCGCGGGGGCGGTGTCTCCTGCGCGCGCGTGGACAGTCTGGCCTCCTCGCCAAGGTCGAAGGCGCCACGCAACGCCCCCCCCAAGCGGGATGCAACGATATTGGCGGCTGCCTGGTCGAGGCGACGGTCATATCGCTCGTCGGCGGCTGCTTCACCGCCGAAGGTCATCGCCACCAGCAAGGCAGACGCCAGCCTGCGCATCCCGAAACCCCATTCGCGTTCGGGCGCGGTTCTATCGCAGCGGACCTAAGGAAGCGCCAAGCGGAAGGGTTAGCGAAACGTATGCGCGACGCGCGCACCAAAGCCTGGAAGGCGGGCATTCATTGGCCTCAATCAGGCGCTTGCGGCACCCACCGAGCGACCGAGCGCGCCGAATACGGCACGCACGATGCCGGCCGTGTCGAGGCCCGCATCCGCATACATCTTCTCAGGCTTGGCGTGATCGACGAAGGCGTCCGGCAGGATCAACGGCCTGACCTTGAGCCCGCTCTCCAGCAGGCCCTCATGGGCGAGTTGGTGCAGGACATGTGTCGCGAAGCCGCCAATCGCGCCTTCCTCGACGGTGATCAGCACCTCGTGCTCGCGCGCCAGGCGACGCACCAGATCGGCGTCGAGCGGCTTGGCGAAGCGGGCGTCGGCGACCGTCGTGGAGAGGCCGGCGGCATCCAGCTCCTCGGCGGCAAGCAGGCAATCCGCAAGGCGGGTGCCGAAAGACAGCAGCGCCACCTTTGTGCCCTGCTTAACGATGCGGCCACGACCGATCTCCAGCGGCTGGCCACGCTCGGGCATCTCGACGCCAACGCCATTGCCGCGCGGATAGCGGAAGGCGATAGGACCCTCATCGAAATCGGCTGCAGTGCGCACCATGTGCCGCAGTTCCGCCTCGTCGGCGGCCGCCATGACGACGAAGTCCGGCAGCGAAGCCAGATAGGTCACGTCGAACGCGCCGCAATGAGTCGGGCCGTCGGCGCCGACGAAGCCGGCACGGTCGATCGGAAAGCGCACCGGCAGCTTCTGGATCGCGACGTCATGCACAACCTGGTCGTAGGCGCGCTGGAGGAAGGTCGAATAGATCGCCGCAAACGGCTTCAGGCCCTCGGTCGCCAGACCAGCCGCGAAGGTGACCGCATGCTGCTCGGCGATACCGACGTCGAACGTGCGTGACGGGAACGCTTCCCCGAAAAGATCGAGGCCCGTGCCGCTGGGCATCGCGGCGGTAACGGCGACGATGCGTTCGTCCTCCTGCGCCTCGCGCACGAGGCTTTCGGCAAACACCTTGGTATAGCTCGGCGCATTGGCCGGCGCCTTGGCCTGCGCGCCGCTGATGACATCGAACTTGTTGACGCCGTGATACTTGTCGGCGGCCTGTTCGGCCGGCGCATAGCCCTTGCCCTTCTGGGTGACGACATGGATGAGAACGGGACCGGTACCGTTGTCGCGCACGTTGCGCAGCACGGGCACGAGGTGCTCAAGGTCGTGCCCGTCGATGGGGCCGATGTGAAAGAAACCCATTTCCTCGAAAAGCGTGCCGCCGGTGACGTAGCCGCGCGCATGTTCGACGGCGCGCGTAACAGCACGGTCGACGCGCTTGCCGAGATAGGACGTCAGTTTCTTGCCGAAATCCCGGATGCCGGCATAGGTCGAGCCAGACGCCAGCCGTGCCAGATAATGGCTCATCGCGCCGGACGGTGGTGCGATCGACATGTCGTTGTCGTTGAGGATGACGATCAGCCGCGCGTCGAGCGCGCCGGCGTTGTTCATCGCCTCATAGGCCATGCCGGCCGACATGGCGCCGTCGCCGATCACGGCAATCACGTTATTGGCGCCGCCCTTGAGATCGCGCGCTACGGCCATGCCGAGACCAGCGGAAATCGAAGTCGATGAATGGGCCGCTCCGAAAGGATCGTATTCGCTCTCGGTCCGCTTGGTGAAGCCGGAAAGGCCACCCTCCTGCCGCAGCGTGCGAATACGGTCGCGCCGGCCGGTCAGGATCTTGTGCGGATAGGCTTGGTGGCCGACATCCCAGATGATGCGGTCGGCGGGGGTGTCGAAGACGTAGTGAAGCGCCACCGTCAGCTCGACCACGCCGAGGCCGGCTCCCAGATGGCCGCCGGTCTGCGAAACCGCGTCGATCAGTTCCGCCCGCAGCTCGGAAGCCAGTTGCGGCAGTTCGCCTTCGGGCAGGTCGCGCAGGTCGGCAGGAATTCGGACCTTGTCGAGGAGCGGGGTATCGGGGGCTGGCGTCACAGGCTCGCCGTTTCATCCATTGTGCTATTGAGCCCGAAATAGGCCGTTGAGCCACGAAAGTAAATGCGGCCTTTGACCTGTTTCGGCCTTCGGGGGACGGGATAAACTCTTCCTCGCCACCTGGAACGATGTCGAAACGGCCAATCCGCCGGTCTATCGGCTCCTAGCCGGAGGCCAGCCCGCACGCGTCCGCGAGAAGAGCGCCGTAGTACCGATCATGCCCGGCGCGGGCATTGCAGTACGCCAGTTATGATGTCGGCGCAAAGCGCCGGAGCGCTTCTGTGCCGCAACGTCCGACGACATTGGCGCTGCAGGCCTGAGCGGTTAAAATCGCCTATTCGGGATCGAGCGGCTCGGTGCCGACAGGCGCACCGTCGCGCGACAGGCGGATCTTCTCCACCTTGTCCTCGGCCGCCTTCAGCAGCTTCTCGCAATGCGCCTTGAGCGCTTCGCCGCGCTCGTAAATGCGGATCGACTGTTCGAGCGGCACGTCTCCGCGCTCCAGATCGTCGACGATACGCTCCAGCGCCTCAAGCGCCTGCTCGAAGCTCAGCGCCTTGATGTCCTCGTTGGCCGCATCCTGGTTCATCACATCATCCCTTCATCAGGCGGCGTACGTGGGCAGCGACCGAGAAGGCCAGCCCGTGCAGGTCGTAGCCGCCTTCCAACAGGCTGACGAGCCGATTGCTGGACCATCGTCCAGCCTTGTCCATCAACTCGCCGGTCGCCCAGTCGAAATCGTCCTCATCGAGATTGATTTCGGCCAGCGGGTCGCGGTGGTGGGCGTCGAAGCCGGCCGAGATGATAATGAGGTCAGGCTGGAAACGGTCGATTTCCGGCAGGACACGCGAGAGAAACGCGTCGCGGAAGGCGTCGCTGCCCGTTCCGGCCGTCAGCGGTGCATTGACGATGTTGCCCACGCCCGTCTCGTCCTTCGCGCCGGTGCCTGGGTAAAGCGGCATCTGGTGCGTGGAGCAGTAGAGCACGGACGGATCGTCCCAGAAGATGTCCTGCGTGCCGTTGCCGTGGTGCACGTCCCAATCGACAATGGCCACGCGCTCTGCACCGTGCGCACGCTGCGCGTGGCGGGCCGCAATCGCCGCATTGTTGAAAAGGCAGAAGCCCATCGCCGTCACCTTCTCGGCGTGATGACCGGGCGGGCGGGCGGCGACGAACACGTTGTCGGCTGTACCGGAGAAAACGTCGTCCACGGCGGCATTGGCCGCGCCGATAGCCGTCAGTGCCGCCTGCCAGCTCTTCGGGCTCGCCGAAGTGTCTGTATCGATGCGGGCGATGCCTTCCTCGGGAATGCGTGAGCGAACCTTCTCCACGAACTGTTCAGGATGCGCATAGAGGATCGTCGCCGGATCGCCCTCCGGCGACTGCTGCCTGTCCAGATCGGCAAAGGCCTCATCCGCCAGCACCCGCTCTATGGCGCGCAGCCTGTCCGGCCGCTCCGGGTGACCGGCCGGCGTCAGGTGCTCAAGATAGATCGGGTGGGTATAGAGCCTCGTGGTCATGCCCCGATATAGGCGCAGTCGCGCAAAATGACCATGTCGCGAGCCGAAACAGAGCCTGTGTTCAACAGGCTTTATGCCGGCGCGCCTGCCTCGCTGCCCCGCCCCATGCCCATGGAAGCGGCAGCCTTGTCCTTGAGGTCGCGGAAGTGACGAGAAGCGCCTGCGAGCTTGCGATCCCATTCCGGATTGGGGGCCTGCCCCTCGATCGCGCGGAAATAGACCTGCATGAGGGCGGCGATGACAAAGGGCTCGATCAGCGCTGCCTTGACCGCCCAAGCGAAGACAAGCGCCAGCACGAAAGACCACCCCGCTAGCTGGCCCGGCATCACATAGAGGATCGCGGCCGCTGGCGCGAGCATGACGAGGAAGACCGCAGCCGCCAGCACCCACATGAAGACCGCAAGCCAGACGGCGTTCTTTATCATCACCGTGCCATTCTGTGCGTAGAGCACGACGCCCTGCCGGGCGCTTTCGAACGGCGCGCTGCTGTTTGTGCGGATGTTGTAGCCGAGGATGATCTCGTCGACATAGGTGAGCGAGATGCGCACGACCGTGTTGACGAAGTTGGCGATGCCCTGCAGGCCGGGTATCGGCAGGAGCGCGGCCGTGCCGCCGATCAGCCCGGTAATCACCCGAACAACGCCCTTGATGAGCTGGTCGACGACGAAAAGGACATTGGCCTCCGCAAAGCGCGCCTTGACCGTGTCGGTCGCGTAGGAGATCTGCCCCTGCCCGCCCGGAACCTCGCGCCCGTCGATCAGGTGCACCATCACCGCGATGTGGCCGGCCTTGACCACGTAGAGGATGTATTCGCGGATCCAGTAGACGATGACCGAAACCAGCCCGAAGCCGGCGATGCCGCCCCAGAGCGCGAAGCTGCCGGGGCTGTCGGAGATGTGGCCGACACCGTAGCCAACGCCTGCGCCTGCTCCCGTCGCGACGATGTAAGCCACGGTAATGCCGAAATAGACGACGAGCCTAAGCGCTATGAACGGCCAGGTTCTCGCCATGATGCCGAGCGTCCTGCCAATATCGAAATCCCACATCCCAAAGCCCCTGAAACGAATCACAGGGGCGAAGTATAGCGGCGGCACTTCCGCAACGTCACTGAGAGCGATGGACTAGTCGCAACCCCTCCAGCATTGCCCTGAAGGCTACGACTGCCCTTGCAGAAGTGGCCTCTGGATCGTCGGAATTGGCGATCCAGATAGCTGCCTGCACCGACGCACCATTGATCATGCGCGCGGCTGCGTCCGCTTCGACGTCCGGCCGCAAGAAGCCCGCCGCCTTCAGCGCGGTCAAGTTCCTTATCAGCGAAGCGATGCAACCATCCTGGTTGGCCCATTGGAACGGGTCGCCCAGCACCGCCGGCCCGTCGCGATGGACGATGCGCTGGATTTCGGGCTCGAGCGCCATCTCGATATAGGCGGTGCATTCGTCCACGAAGCCCTGCCAGGGATTATCCGCCCTGCTGGAAATCTCGTTCAGCCGCGCCGACATCTCGCTGTCGAGCTGGGCAATGACGGCTTCGAGCAGCCCTTTCTTGCCACCGAAATGATGGTAGAGCGCGCCCCGCGTCAGCCCTGCCTCGGCCGTGAAATCGTCCATCGACGCTTCCGCATAACCGACTGTTCCGAAGGCCTTCCGCGCAGCCACGATCAGCTTGCCTCTGGTTTCTGCGATCATCTCACTGCGCGGTCTGTGCGCCATGGTCAGGTTTCCTGTCAGCTTCTGTACCAATCGACATACGTCTCGTATGCCAATTGACATACGAGACGTATGAACTTACGTGCACATTCATACGATGCGTATGTAAGTCAACTCATGCCGAAAATCGAGGAGTTTCCCGATGGCAAATCCATATGGCGTAATTTTCAGTGCGCGGGGAGCCAAGGGCTTTTCCTCCGCGGCCTTCTTCGCCCGCCTGCCGATCGCGATGGCGCCGATCGGCATCGTGGCGATGCTGTCCCAAACCCATGGCGAATATTGGCTGGCCGGAGCCGTCTCGGCCACCTTCGCGCTCACCAACGCGTTCATCGCGCCGCAGATATCGCGTTTCATCGACCGGTTCGGGCAGACGGCCGTTGCCACGCCGGCCACGATCGTCTCCGCGCTAGCGTTCCTGGCTCTGCTTGCCGCGACCAACCAGGGCTGGGCGAACTGGACGCTGTTCGTTTCGGCCTTTCTCGCAGGCTTCATGCCGAGCATGCCGGCCATGGTGCGGGCGCGCTGGACGGAGCTCTTCCGTGACAGGCCGGAGCTCAACACCGCCTTCGCCTTCGAATCGGCAGCCGACGAGCTGGTCTACATCGCCGGCGCTTCGGTCTCCGTCGGTCTCAGCGTCGCGCTGTTTCCCGAAGCAGGCATGCTGACCAGCACCGTCCTGCTGATCGTCGGCACCGCCGTCTTCCTGTTGCAGCGTTCCACCGAGCCGGCACTTCAGCCCGCCGAAGACGTGTCGACACATTCGGCGATCCGGCAGCGCCCGGTGCAGATCGTGACACTGGCGCTCATCTTCGTCGGCGCCATCTTCGCCACCGCCGAAGTCAGCTCGGTGGCCATCACGGAAGAACTCGGCCAGCCGAACGCCGCCACGCTCGTCATCGGCGTCTATGCGCTGGGCTCGTTCGTCGTCGGGCTCATCATGGGCGCGCTCAGCCTGAAGACGCCGCTGCACCGCCAGCTTCTGATCGCGCTGTCGATCGTCGGCGCCACCACGGTTCCGCTTCTCTTCGCAGACACCGTCACCCTGCTGGCACTTGCGGTCTTCCTCAGCGGCGTGGCGATCTCGCCGACCTTCATCACGGCCTTCGGCCTGATCGAGCGGCGCGTGCCGGCCAACATGCTCACCGAGGGCGTCACCTGGGTCATGACCGGCATCGGCATCGGCATGGCGTTCGGCGCATTCGCGACGGGATGGGTGGTCGACAATTTCGGAGCCCGGAACGGCTTCTGGGTATCGGTCATCGCCGGCGCGGCGGCATTCACGACCGTCCTCATCGGCCAGCGCAGCCTTGCCGGCGAAAGGCGGGCATCAGCTGCCTCGCTGGCTCAGCCGGCAGAGTAGCCCACCGGAAACGAGGAGCCCCGCAGTCGCGGGGCTCTTTTCCGTTCAGGCACTTGCAGGCGAAAGCGGCTACAGGATTTCGGTCGAGCTGATCTCGATGCCGAAGCCTTCCAGCCCGACATAGTGCTTTTCGCGCGAGGTAATGAGCTGGATGGAGGCGATGCCGAGGTCGCGCAGTATCTGCGCGCCGAGGCCGATCTCGCGCCACTCGCTCTCGCGCCGCAGCGCCTCCTCATGCGCTTCGCTGCCTTCGTGAGCTGGGCGATTGCGCGTCTTCTGGCCGACGCCGACGGAGCCCTCGCGCAGATAGACAATGACGCCGCGCCTGCTTTCGCCCATGCGGCGCATGAGTTCGTCCAGGCGGCTGTCGGGACCGAACACGTCGGTCACCACGTCTTCGGGATGCAGACGCACCGGCACGTCGGTGCCGTCGCGGATGTCGCCGAAGACCAGCGCGAAGTGTTGCATGGCATCCCATGGCAGCCGATATGTGTAGGCCTTGGCAGGGCCGGCGACCGTGTCGACGTCGAAACAGGCGACGCGCTCGATCAGCGTTTCCTGCCGTTGCCTGTAGGCGATGAGATCGGCGACCGAGACCTGCCGGAGGCCGTGCTTTTCGGCAAAGGCCGAAACCTGCGGGCCGCGCATGACCGTGCCGTCGTCGTTTACCAGTTCGCAGATGACGCCGACCGGCGGCAGACCGGCCAGCTTGCACAGGTCCACCGCGGCCTCGGTATGGCCCGAGCGCATGAGTACGCCGCCCTCGCGCGCGACCAGCGGAAAGATGTGGCCCGGGCGCACGAAATCGGCAGCACCGACATTGCCGTTGGCAAGATTGCGCACAGTCAGCGTGCGGTCCTCGGCAGAAATGCCGGTCGTGGTGCCGTGCTTGAAGTCGACGCTGATCGTGAAGGCCGTCGAGTGCGGCGCGTCGTTGTCGGCCACCATCGGCTGAAGATTGAGCCGCTTGGCCTCCTCGCGCGGCATCGGCGTGCAGACGATGCCCGAGGTGTGGCGCACGATGAAGGCCATCTTCTCCGGCGTGCAGTGCACGGCGGCCACGATCAGATCGCCTTCGTTCTCGCGTCCATCATCGTCCATGACGACGACGATCTCGCCGCGCTCGAAGGCGCGCAGCGCCTCAACGATCTTCTTCTGGTCGTATGCCATGCAGGCTGCCCCTCGCTATGTCCGGTCAGGCAATGCGGCCGGTCTGGCCGCGATGTCGCAGATAATGGTCCGCGATTGCGCAGGCAACCATGGCCTCGCCGATCGGCACGGCGCGGATGCCGACGCAGGGGTCGTGACGGCCCTTGGTCCGAACATCGACATCCTTTCCGTCGACGTCGACGGAGCGGCGGGGCGTCAGGATCGACGATGTTGGTTTGACTGCGAAGCGGGCGACGACAGGCTGGCCCGTGGAGATGCCGCCAAGGATACCACCAGCATGGTTGTCCAGGAACAGCGGCTTCCCATCGTTGCCGATGCGCATCTCGTCTGCGTTTTGCTCACCCGTCATGCGCGCGGTAGCGAAACCGTCGCCGATCTCCACACCCTTGACCGCATTGATCGACATCAATCCGGAGGCGATGTCCTGATCGAGCTTGGCATAGACCGGCGCGCCGAGACCGACGGGCACACCCTCGGCGACGATCTCGATCAATGCGCCGACGGAAGAGCCGGCTTTACGCACCTCATCCAGATAGTCGGTGAAGACGGCCACGGATGCCGGATCGGGCGTGAAGAACGGATTGTCGGCGCTCTCGATGAAATCCCAGTTCCAGTTCGCGCGGTCGATCTCTTTCGAGCCCATCGCCACCAGAGCACCGCGCACGACCATGCCCGGCACGACCTTGCGCGCCAGCGCGCCGGCTGCCACCCGTGCCGCCGTCTCCCGCGCTGAGGATCGGCCGCCGCCGCGATAGTCGCGGATGCCGTATTTGACGTCATAGGTGTAGTCGGCATGGCCCGGCCGGTACTGGCGGGCGATCTCGCCATAATCCTTGGACCGCTGGTCGACGTTGTCGATCATCATCGAGACAGGCGTGCCGGTGGTAATCAGTATCTCGGCATCCGCGTCGTCGGGGACCACGCCGGAGAGCACCTTGACCTGATCCGGCTCGCGGCGCTGGGTGACGAAGCGCGACTGGCCAGGGCGTCGCCGGTCGAGTTCCGCCTGGATCTCGGCCAGCGTGAAACGGATACCGGGCGGGCAGCCATCAACGACGCAGCCGAGCGCCGGCCCGTGGCTTTCGCCCCAGGTCGTGACGCGAAACAGATGACCGAATGTATTGTGCGACATGCGACAGCCCGCGGAGAGGTTTCGCGTCGCTTCTATTGTCGTTTGCCATGGGCGTCAAACGACGCCCATGGCGCCTGTGTCCATACCTACTTCGCCTTGCCGTCCAGCCAAGCCTCGATGGATGTCAGCATATGCTGCCAGCCTTCGCGATGACCCTCGACGCTGTCGTGACCGTCGAAATAGAGCCCCTGTTCCACCAGCCGCATGCGTGTGCCATCGTCGTGGCTGTCAAAGGCGACGGTTACCGTACCTGCGAAAGTCAAAACACCGTTGGACCGCAGCGATGTGGCGTAGACGATTCGATGTTC
Source organism: Aquamicrobium sp. (assembly GCA_019739225.1). Classification (GTDB taxonomy): domain Bacteria; phylum Pseudomonadota; class Alphaproteobacteria; order Rhizobiales; family Rhizobiaceae; genus Aerobium. The sequence continues at coordinate 1,342,360 of JAHHDT010000005.1, read as the reverse complement.
GGGCTCGATCTCCAGATAGCGGTTCTCGTTCAGATATTCGTCGCCGCCCTCCGGGCCGAACCGGCAGATGTCGGTGCCACCGGCAGCGAAGCTGAAGCGGTCGAAATCCATATGCCAGCCCGGGCCGGGATGGCCCCACTGCCGTTGCGCTTCCTCCTGCGACCAGGCCGCGAATACCGCAGCGACGGGTTGATGGTACTCCTTCGTCAGATCGACGGTGCCTTCTTCAAGTTTCATGATTTTTCCTTTCCTGCCGGGTGTTTGACGAGGCCAGCATCGGCAAAGCAGTGCCAGGCCGCCAGAGCGCGTATCGACAAAACCGGGGCATTCGTGCCATTCTCCTCTCATGCCATTTCAGCCTCGCCCGACAGAGCCTCTGCGCGTGTCCATCCTTTCCCTGCCGGAAAGCGGGACGATGGCCGCCTTCGGCTTGCATGAGGTGCTGAACGATGCCGGCAGGGGCCATGGCGCGCGTCCGCTGGAGGCCCGGCTGACCGCCCGGCGCGCGCAAGCGTTCAATTCCAGCACGGGGCTGCGCGTCACGCCGCAGCAGGATCTCGGCGCCGAACGCGCGGACGTGGTTATCGTCTGCGACATCCATCTCGACCAGAGCGACTCGCCGGAAGGCCGCTGGGCCGAAGAGATCACCTGGGTGCGCGGCCACCTCGACAGCGGCGCTCTCGTCTGCTCGACCTGCAGCGGCGCCGTGCTTCTCGCCGAAGCGGGGCTGCTGGACGGAGCTGAGGCAGCGTCGCACTGGACGATGGCCGATCTCTTCCGCGACCGCTATCCGAGCGTGACGTTCAGGCCGGAACGCATCCTGTGCGACAGCGGGCACGGCGGCCAGATCGTCACGACAGGAGGCGCCTCGTCGTGGCAGGACCTCGCGCTATACCTGATCGGACGCTTCTGCGGGGCAGAGGAAGCTGCACGGGTGGCGCGGCTGTTTCTGCTGGGCGACCGCGGCTACGGCCAGCTTCCCTTCGCCTCAATGGCCCGGCCGCGCCAGCATAGCGACGCCGTCGTGAGCAGGATGCAGGCCTGGCTGGTGGATAATTACGCCACACAAAATCCCGTCACCGCAATGGTGGAACGCTCCGGCCTGCCCGAGCGCACGCTCAAGCGCAGGTTCAAGGCAGCCACCGGCTACACGCCGGTCGAATATGTGCAGGCGCTGCGCATCGAGGAAGCGAAGCAGATGCTTGAAACGGAGGACAGCGCCATCGAGGAAATCGGCGCCGAGGTCGGCTACAGCGATCCGACCTTCTTCCGCAAGCTGTTCAGACGTCGAGTCGGCGTGACGCCCGCACAATACCGGCAGCGCAACCGGTTTCGCGGGCTCGCCCAATGATGGCTCGTTTGCCCTGTTCGCTGCCGTTTCGCCACTGACGCGAAAGCTGCGGCTAAGCCACCATCACCGCATCGGGCACGGCGCCCGCTCACCAGATGGAGGCAATGATGGATTTCTTCTACACCCCGGGAACCTGCAGCCAGGCTGCCCACATCCTGCTTCGCGAGGCAGGGCTGGCATTTCGCGCGCACAAGGTCGACATCTTTTCCGGCAAGGTTGATGACGGCAGCAACTACAGGGCGATCAACCCGAACGGTTATGTGCCGGCAATCGCGCTCGACGACGGGACGCTGCTGACGGAAAACGTCGCCCTGCTCGACTGGATCGATGCACAACGCGCGGATGCTAGTTCGCCAACGCCGATGGAGCGCTACCGGCACCTCCAGATGCTCGCCTTCCTGTCCACCGAGGTGCACAAGCCGTTCGTGCGACTGTTCTTCACCGAGAGCGAAGACGAAAAGACCTATTTGCGCCAAGTCCTGGCACAGCGCTTCGCATGGATCGGTTCCGTCATGCGGGGGCGCCACATTCTAGGTGAGCACTTCTCGGCGTCGGACGCCTTTGGCTATGTCATGCTGCGCTGGGCGGCGATGGTCGAACTGGAAGTCCCGGAAAGGCTGCGAGCACTTGCGCGGCTGGTCGAGGCCCGCGATGCGGTCCGGACGGTCCTTGCAGCCGAAGAGCAGGAACTGCTCGGCGTGGCGGCCTGAACAGGCCCGACCTGCGAGCCGGAATATACGGTGGAACAGTTGCCACCGGGCGCGGTTAAAGTTTTGACACAGTCAGCCTGTTTCTGCTTTGGTCGCGCCACAAGCTCGTAGGTCGCCTCGCCGGTGCGAGGCCAGTTGCAAGGAACGACAATGCGTAAGGTGACAAGGGCTGTTTCCGCTTTTCTGATCGCAACCGGCATCGCGCTGTCGCCGATGACCGCATTCGCCGCCGACGACGATGAAGGCACGATCGCCACGGTCGACCGCGAAGGCCTGACGATCACGCTGGACAATGGCAACACCTACAAGCTGTCGGGAGAATTCGACGTCGAATCGCTTCAGGAAGGCGTCGACGTCGTACTGGCCTACGACACGATCGGTGGCGTGAAGACCGTGACCGACCTGATTATCTACGAATAGGCTTCAAAGCCATTCCAGCGTGCCATTGCGCAAACGCAGCACGCGATCCTGCGGCACGATAAGGGCAGCGCATTCGGCAGGCGACAGTGTGTCGGTCAGCCGGAAGATCGAACGGATGATGCCGCCATGCGTGACGCAGATCGTGTCACGCTCCATCTCTTCCAGCACAGGCCGGATGCGCTCCGTCAGGATCGCATAGCTCTCCGCCCCCTCGCCCGGCGGCACGAAGTTCCACTTGTCTTCTTCGCGGCGCGCAAAGCAGCCGGAATCACTGGCTTCAAGCTCGGCGAAGGTGTGTTCCTGCCAGTCGCCGAAATGCACCTCCACCAGCCGCGGGTCGAGCCGGTAGCCATCTGGCGCCATACCTATGGCAACGCGAATGCGCTCCATCGTCTCGCGCGTACGACGCAACGGGCTTGATACGAAGTCGAAAGCCGCCGGGTCGCCAACCAGCCCGCGCAAAAGCTCACCATTGCGCGTCGCCTGAGCCCGGCCGGTGTCGTTCAGGTCGGTGTCGGCCTGTCCCTGAAGCCTGCCTTCCGCGTTCCAGTCGGTTTGTCCGTGGCGAACGAAATAGACGGTGCGGGGCATCATTCCTTGACGACGGAAATATCGGGCGCGTCGACGGCCTTCATGCCGACGACGTGGTAGCCCGAATCGACGTGGTGCACCTCACCCGTGACGCCTTTGGAAAGATCGGAAAGAAGGTACAGGCCTGAACCGCCGACCTCCTCGATCGAGACGGTCTTCTTCAGCGGAGCGTTGTATTCGTTCCACTTCAGAATATAGCGGAAATCGCCGATGCCAGATGCCGCAAGCGTCTTGATCGGGCCGGCGGAAATGGCGTTGACGCGGATGCCCGAGCCACCGAGGTCGACTGCCAGATAACGCACGCTCGCCTCCAGCGCGGCCTTGGCGACGCCCATGACGTTGTAGTGCGGCATGACCTTTTCGGCGCCGTAATAGGTCAGCGTGAGGATCGAGCCGCCTTCGGTCATCAACTTCTCGGCGCGCTGGGCAACGGCCGTCAGCGAATAGACGGAAATATCCATCGTGCGCTGGAAATTCTCGCGCGTGGTCTCGACATAACGGCCGTCGAGCTCGTCCTTGTCGGAAAAGGCGATGGCGTGAACGAGGAAGTCGAGCTTGCCCCACTTCTCGCGCAGACCGTCGAAAACAGCATCCACGCTCGACATGTCGGTGACGTCGCAATCGCCGGCCACAACGGCGCCGAGATCGGCGGCCAACGGCTCGACACGCTTGCGGAACGCTTCACCCTGATAGGTCAGCGCCAATTCCGCGCCCTGATCGGCGCACGCCTTTGCTATGCCCCAGGCTATCGACCTGTTGTTGGCGACACCCATGATGAGGCCGCGTTTACCCGCCAATAGGCCGTTTCCTGCCGACATGTGACATCTCTCCGCATCTTCTGCCGTTGGCTGCCTATCGCACAGCCGCATGGATGCTTCAAGCTGAACGGTGACGGCTCCCGCCTAAGCCGTGCCGGCCTTCGTGGCGCGCATAAGCGCTTCAAGGTCCGCATCGCCACCTTCGGGCAGCATGATGCGCACATGCGCGTAGAGATCGCCGTGGCCGCCGCCCTTCAGCGGCAGGCCCTTGCCCTTGAGGCGCAGCTTGCGGTCGGAACTCGACCAGGCGGGAATGGAGACGGCGAGCCGCCCGTACGGCGTCTCGACGGCGACCTTCGCACCAAGCACGGCGTCGGCCAGCGGGACCGGAACGTCGACATGCAGGTCACGCCCGTCCACGCGATAGAGCGGATGCCTTGCCAGCCGCACCTTGACCAGGGCATCGCCCGGCGCACCTCCAAGCGGCGACTGAGACCCCTGCCCCTTGAGCCGTATGGTCTGGCCGTCCTCAACGAAGACCGGCAGCTTGATGCCCAGCTTCCGGCCATCGGGAAACGCCGCCGTCACCTTGGCGGCCGTGGCCACCTCCTCGACGGTGACGTCGAGCGTGGCATTGAGATCGGCGCCTGCCGGGGCCTGCCGCGCGCCCGCACCGGGGCCTCCCGCTCCACCCGCGCCACGCCTGAACGACTGGCCGAAAATCTCGCTGAATATGTCGCCGGCATCTCCATCGAAACCGCCGCCACGGAATTCGAAACGGGCGCCGCCGGGCCCTCGCCCGCCTGCGCGACGGAACGCCTCGAACGGGTCGCCACCGCCCGCGCCCTCAAAATTGGCAAAGCGAGGCTTGCCGCTGGCGTCGATCTCGCCGCGGTCGAACTGGGCGCGCTTGGTCTCGTCGCCCACTACCTCATAGGCCTGATTCGCCTCGGCGAATCGCTCCTTGGCCTTCGGGTCGTCCGGATTCTGGTCCGGGTGATATTTCTTCGCGAGCTTGCGGAACGCCGACTTGATGTCTTTCGCAGAGGCGTTCTTCGCAACGCCCAAGACGTCATAGGGATCGCGCATAGTGTCCTGTCTGCCGAAAAAGCGTTGTGAGGTCTTCCGCCGCTAATATGCGTATGGCTAGGAAGAAATTCCAGTGCGATGCAGCATTTCCAGCGCTAATCGACAGGGACGAAGGATTTCATCACCCAAAGCTTCGCCGATCCAAGGCAGGTTTCGCCGCGATAGAGGCGGACACCGTCGAAGCTCTCGCGGGAGGCGGTGAAGGCGCGGCAGAGATAACCGCTGTCGCGGCTTTCGGTGATGGCGCGGATCGCTCCGCGAGAACCGGTCTCGACATTGGCCCATCCGATACCCTCCGCGCTCAACTCCTCGACGAGGGCGGACGAGACGGCGTTGCGAATGGTCATTTCATCGGAGGTCGCGGCCACGTCGCTGGCCGGTGCCGCTGAATCACGGGAGATGGATCCGGTGACGATCGAACGGTCCGGCACGGCATCGTCGATGGAAAAGCCTCTGGCGCCACACCCCGAAAGCGCGAAAACGGCAAGCAGCACAAGCGCCCCGCGTGCGCTGAGCCAACGGAAAACCTGCCTGTCCCATCCAGCGAAAGGTTGCGCCGGGCGCGCCAATGGGCATTCTCCCGTCTATCCCAATACGTCAGGACAAGATTATGACCGAGACAGGGTTAACGGACGGTGATTTCACCCAGAGCGCCGAGCCCTATGCGCTTTTTGCCCGCTGGCTGAACGATGCCACCGCGGCCGAACCGAACGATCCCAACGCGCTGGCGCTGGCGACTGTCGATCCCGACGGCCTGCCGAATGTGCGCATGGTGCTGCTGAAGGGCTTCGACGAAGGCGGGTTCGTTTTTTACACCAACTACGAGAGCACCAAGGGGCGGGAAATCCTCGCCTCGATGAAGGCGGCCATGTGCTTCCACTGGAAAAGCCTGCGCAGGCAGGTACGCGTGCGGGGTCTTGTGGAGAAGGTCACCGCCGCCGAAGCCGACGCCTATTTTGTGACGCGTGCGCGCGGCAGCCGCATCGGTGCATGGGCTTCGGCACAGTCACGGCCGCTGGAAAGCCGCTTTGCGCTGGAAAAGGCGGTGGCCGAATATACGGCGCGCTACGCGATCGGCGAGATTCCGCGGCCTGCCCACTGGTCAGGGTTCCGGCTCAAGCCGGTGTCGATCGAGTTCTGGCACGACCGCCCCTTCCGCCTCCACGATCGCGTAAAGTTCGACGTCGAGGGAGACAGCTGGAAGAAGACACGGCTTTACCCGTGACGCGGTCGAACTCGGAACGATCATGCAAGGTGGCGCGTTGGCCAAACACTGCTAATCGTTCGGAGTTTGGATGACTGACCTCGAAACGAAGACCCGCGCATTCTTCCGGGCCTACAGCGCGCGTAACACGCAGGCGCTGCAGGACCCGCCGCAGGAAGACATCGAAGAAACGGTTGCTTGCTTCGCGCCTTTCTTTGTCGGTGCGAATCCCAGGGGCGTCACGGGCGGCGCCAATGACGAGACGCTACGCCAGATGATCCCAAGGGGATACGAGCATTACCGTGCCGTCGGCGGCACGCGCTTCGAGATGACCGGCATAGAGGTGACGGTGCTCGACCCCTTCAACGTTATGGCGCGAACCGACTGGGCATTCGGCTACAGCCGAAAGACCGATGGCAAAGAGGGCGAAATCACCTTCCAGAACATCTATTTCCTGAACTTCGCTGATGGCGATCCCAAGATTTTCGCCTTCATTACGCCCGATGAGCAGGCTGCGATGGAAGAGCACGGGCTGGCCTGAGCCGGCCGGTTACCCCTTCTTCCGGTTCATGAAGGCGACGAAGGCGTTTCGCGCTTCGTCAGACTTCAGCCGGGCTCTGAAATGCGCGCCTTCCTCCTTGATGCGGGCAACCAGCGCCTCGCGGTCGCCGAGCATGAGATCACGTGCGATCTTCAGTGCTTCCGGCGGCTTTTCCGCGATACGCTCGGCTGCTTCGAGGGCCGCAGCCTCAAGCTTGTCCTCGGAAACGACCTCGTAGATGAGGCCGGCAGCCTTTGCGCGCTCCGCCGAAAAGCCTTCGCCGAGACCCAGCAACGCAAAGGCCTGCTGACGTCCGAGCACGGCGGGTGCTAGCAGGCTGGAGCCGGCTTCGGGTACCAGACCAAGATCGACGAACGGCGTGCGGAACTCAGTGCGCGGCGTGGCGATGGTGAGATCGCAATGCAGGTTGATGGTGGTGCCGATGCCAACGGCAATGCCGTCGACCCCGGACACGATCGGCTTTTGTGATTTCGCGAGCGCGAGCAGGAAGTCGTAGACCTCCATACCGCCGTCGCCGCCTGTCGCGACAGCCATGAAATCCGCCAGGTCGTTGCCGGACGAGAAAGCGCCGGGAACGCCGAAGATCAGATGGACACGAACCTGCGGGTCGTTATCGGCGGCCGTCAGTCCCGTGGCCATTGCAGCATACATGTCGCGGGTTATGGCGTTTTTCTTGTCCGGGCGGTTCATGCGGATAATCTGCACCGCGCCCTTGCGCTCGATTTTGATATGCTGGCTCATCGCAATCTCCTCAGGACGCCAGCGCGGCGTCGGCGGACACCAGGCTTTCAGCGCCGGCGATCACACGCCACTTGAGAGCCGAGGCTTCGTCGACCAGGTTTTCGGCAAAGAAACGGGCCAGCGCCACGCGGGCATTGTCTTCGCCAGCAAGCGCGCCGCGCACAAGATACCCGCCGCCCGCTGCAAGCGCGAACAGCCGCAGATAGGGCGTCGCGCCGGCCAGCGCTTCCTCCTGCCGGCCATCCGCCAGCGCACGCTGGAGGAAATCGGTGGCCTCGGCGAGGTCGTTGAGCGCGGCGTCGCACCGTTCCGCAGTGGCACCGAAACCATCGGCGTTGGACTTGCGCAGGGCCTCGATGTCGGCGCGCAACTCACCGATATAGCCTTTCACGTGCTCGCCACCGGACAGCGGCAGCTTGCGGGTGACGAGGTCGATGGCCTGGATGCCGTTGGTGCCTTCGTAGATCGGGGCGATACGCGCGTCGCGCAGCAGCGCAGCCGCACCGGTCTCCTCGATATAGCCCATGCCGCCATGCACCTGCACACCAATCGAGGCGACGTCGACGCCGACGTCGGTGGCGAAGGCCTTGGCAACCGGGGTCAAAAGGTTCGCGCGTTCCTGCCAGTGGCGGGCATCGTCGCCCTCGCCGGTGCGAGCCATGTCGAGCGCATGCGCGCATGAGTACGCGATCGAGCGCGCGACCTGGGTCAGCGCCTTCATGGTCAGCAGGTTGCGCTTGACGTCGGCGTGGTGGACGATCGGCGCCATCCCCTCGCCGTCGAAGCCCAGCGCCTTGCCCTGACGGCGATCCTGCGCATAGGCAAGCGCCTGTTGGCGCGCCGCTTCCGCGATGGCCACGCCCTGCATGGCGACCGCAAGGCGGGCATTGTTCATCATGGTGAACATGCAGGCGAGTCCCTTGTTCTCCTCGCCGATCAGCCAGCCGATCGCGCCGGGCTCGCGATCCTTCGCGAAGCCATCGCCATAGATCATCGTACAGGTCGGGGAGGCGTGAATGCCAAGCTTGTGCTCAATGGAAGAGCAAAACGCGTCGTTGCGCGCGCCGAGCGAGCCATCCTCGTTGACGAAGAATTTCGGCACAAGAAAGAGCGAGATGCCACGCGTGCCCGCAGGTGCATCGGGAAGGCGCGCGAGCACAAGATGCACGATGTTGTCGGTGAAATCGTGCTCGCCATAGGTGATGAATATCTTTTGGCCGAAGATACGGTAGGTGCCGTCGCCAACCGGCTCGGCGCGTGAACGCAGAGCGGCGAGGTCGGAGCCCGCCTGCGGCTCCGTCAGGTTCATAGTGCCCATCCACTCGCCGGAGACGAGCTTTTCGAGATAGGTCGCCTTGAGCTCGTCCGAGCCGTGCTTTTCCAGCGCCTCGACCGCGCCCATGGTGAGCGTAGGGCCGATTGCGAAGGCCATCGATCCCGAGTTCCACATCTCAAGTGCTGCAACCGACAACATCTGCGGCAGGCCCTGCCCGCCAAAGTCTTCCGGCCCGGTGAGCGCGTTCCAGCCACCTTCCGTCCAGCGGCGGTAAAGATCCTTCCAGCCGGGCGGCGTGGTGACTGCCCCGTCCTTGAGCACCGCGCCGTGCTCGTCGCCGATCTTGCGCAGCGGCGTGACCTCGTCGGTCGCGAAACGACCGGCCTCTCCCAAGATGGCGTCGACGAGGTCTTCCGACAGATCGCCCAACCGACCCGCGTCCAGTGCGGCGCCAAGGCCGGCAACATGCTTGAGGGTGTGAGCGATCTCGTCTACCGGCGCGCGATACATCCGTGCTTCTCCTCCTGCTGCATCCCGGGACCCTGCCTGCATGGCAGCCGCCCCGTCCATCCTTTTTCAACGCCGAGTGCTATTTCCTTTTTACGTAAACGTCAAACGTTGGCACTCCACGAGATAGCATCTGAAAGGATCGCCCCCGGAACTACGTGACTTCAACGGCAGGTCTGATGACGGCGTCAGCCCTTTGCGGCTTCGCGCTCGACCGCGCGCCAGCCAATATCCCGGCGGCAGAAGCCTTCGGGCCAGTCAATGCGATCAACCGTTTCATAGGCTCTCCGCTGAGCCTGGGAAACGGTCTCGCCCAAGGCGGTGACGTTAAGCACCCGGCCGCCTGCGGCCAGAAGGCGGTCGCCGTCAAGCCGGGTCCCTGCATGGAAGACCTTGGCTGCGCCGTCGTCGCCCACCGCATCGGCGACGCCACCGATCACGCTGCCATTTTCCGGTGCCGCCGGATAACCTTTCGCGGCAAGCACGACCGTCAGCGCCACATCATCGCGCCAGCGCACCGAAAGGTGGCCGAGCTGGCCATCGACGGCAGCGTTCATGAGCACCAGAAGATCGTCCTTGAGGCGCATCATCAGCACCTGGCACTCGGGGTCGCCGAACCGGACATTGTATTCGATGAGCTTGGGGCCATCCGCCCCGATCATCAGACCGACGAACAGCACGCCGACGAAAGGCGTGCCCATCTCGGCCATGCCAATCATGGTCGGCCGCACGATCTCGGCCATGACGCGCTCGACCATGTCGTCGGAAAGCACCGGCGCCGGTGAATAGGCGCCCATACCGCCGGTGTTGGGTCCGGTGTCGCCCTCGCCTACCCGTTTGTGATCCTGTGCGGTTCCGAAAGGCAGCGCATTCTTGCCGTCGCAGAGGCAGAAGAAGCTCGCCTCCTCGCCCTCCAGGAATTCCTCGACCACCACCTCCGCGCCAGCCTCGCCGAACGCGCCTTCGAAACACTGGTCGATGGCATCGAGCGCTTCTTCCAGCGTCATCGCGACGGTGACGCCCTTGCCGGCCGCGAGGCCGTCGGCCTTGACCACGATGGGCGCGTCCACCGATCGGGCATAGGCCTTGGCCTTGGGCGCATTGTTGAAGCGGCCGTAAGCGGCCGTTGGGATGTTGTAACGAGCGCAGAAATCCTTAGTGAACCCCTTGGAGCCTTCGAGGCGCGCGGCATCGGCGGAAGGCCCGAAGACGCGGATGCCGGCGCTGGCGAGATCATCGGCGAGGCCGGCGACCAAGGGCGCTTCTGGGCCCACGACGACGAGGTCGATCCGGTTATCGCGGGCGAAAGCCACGATTGCCGCATGGTCGGCAATGTCGAGGGGCACGCATTCGGCTTCTTCGGCAATGCCGGGGTTGCCGGGCGCCGCGTAAAGCTTCGTCAGGAGGGGCGAGGCCGCGATCTTCCACGCCAGCGCATGTTCGCGCCCGCCCGATCCGATCAGAAGTACGTTCATGGCGGCGATTCCCTGTTGTCCCTTCGGATGCGCTTCCCGGTAGGGCGACAGCGGGCGCGGGTCAAGACAAGACGGGCGTTCGAGATCATGGCATTGAAATGCGCATCAGACGATGCCATTTTCATGCATCGATGGAGATGTACATGCGCACTACAATCGCGTTGGACGAAGAACTACTTTCCAAGGCGCAGTCCCTGACCGGACTGAAAGAGAAATCCTCGCTTGTGAGGGAAGGGCTGAAAGCCCTGATCGAGCGCGAAAGCGCGTTGCGGCTGGCTCTGCTTGGCGGCACCGAACCTCAACTCGAGGCTGCGCCGAGGCGGAGGCCGTGACGATGCTTCTGGTCGACACCTCTGTTTGGGTCGACCATCTCAATCACGGGGACCGACAATTGGTCGAGGCATTGCAGGACCGGCGTGTGCTTGGCCACCCGTTCGTGATCGGCGAGATCGCGCTGGGGAACCTTCGCCAAAGAAAGACGCTGCTCGAGCATCTGCAAAACCTTCCCGGCGCGGCAGTCGCCAGCGACGAGGAGGTGTACACGCTTATCGACCGTCGGCAACTCTTCGGGCGCGGGATCGGGTATGTGGATGCCCACCTTCTGGCAGCAACCATGCTGACGTCGGGCACCAAACTCTGGACACGTGACAAAAGACTCCTGTCAGCAGCCGGCGAACTGGAGCTTCTCGCAGGCATCGAATAGCGGCCACCAGCCTAGCCTTGCGACATCGCCGCGCCTTGACGGCGGCGGCGGCCCCTGCCACTGCACGGGGCATGGAAGAGATCCAGTCGAAGCAGAGTCAGGGCCGCGTCGCCGACGCCCCGTCCGGCCATTGGGTCTACCGCGTGCTGCCCCGCGGCCTGTGGCCCTATGCGCAACTCGCACGCTGGGACAGGCCGATCGGCTGGTGGCTGCTGATGTGGCCGTGCTGGTGGTCGGCGGCGATGGCAGCCGCCGCTCATGCGCAGCCGGGCGACAGCATCGCCAGCGTGCTCCCCTCCCCGTGGCACCTTTTTCTGTTCCTGGCCGGTGCGGTCGCAATGCGTGGCGCGGGTTGCACCTATAACGACATCGTCGACACCGATATTGACGAGCAGGTCGCGCGCACCCGCTCACGGCCGCTGCCATCCGGCAAGGTCACGCGCCGGCAGGCGTGGACCTTCCTGATGCTGCAAAGCCTCGTTGGGCTCGTGGTGCTCCTGCAGTTCAACGGCTTCGCGATCGTCGTGGGCATCGCGTCGTTGGCGACCGTCGCGATCTATCCGTTCATGAAGCGCTTCACAGACTGGCCGCAGCTCTTCCTCGGCCTGGCCTTCTCTTGGGGCGCGCTGATGGGATGGGCCGCGCATTTCGGCTCGCTGGAGCTGGCACCGCTGCTGCTCTATTTCGGCTCCATCCTGTGGGTGATCGGCTACGACACGCTCTACGCCCACCAGGACAAGGAAGACGACGCGCTGGTTGGGGTCCGCTCGACCGCACGGCTGTTCGGCGACAAGACCAAGCAATGGCTGGTCGCACTTTATGGCGGCGCGCTGTTGTTCTTCGTCGTCGCCTTTGCCAATGCCGCGGTGCCTATGCCGGCGCTGGCGGGGCTGGTCGCGGCGGCGGCCCACATGGCGCGGCAGATCCGCGTGCTCGACATCGACGATCCGGACCAATGCCTTGCACTTTTCAAGTCCAACAGCGTTGTCGGCTGGCTGATCTTCCTTGGCCTGATGGGCGGCGGCGTCTGGGCGACGATCAGCCCGAGCTTCTGACCTCGGCGGGCGACATTTTAAGATACTGCGTCAGCTCGCGGGCGGCAGCGGCGCCTGCCCGGTTCGCCCCGATGGTCGAAGCGGATGGACCGTAGCCGACCAGATGGATGCGCGGATCGTGCGTGACCTGCGTGGCAAGCCTGCCGGTCATGGTGATGCCGCCGCCTTCCTCGCGCAATCGCAGCGGCGCAAGATGGTCCAGCGAGCTGCGGAAACCTGTGCACCAGAGGATCACGTCGGCGCGCTGTTCCGTCCCGTCCGCCCAGCGAATGCCGGTCTCGGTGATCTCGGAAAACATCGGCAACCTGTTGAGCACCCCTCGGTCGCGCATCGCGCGGACGGCGGGTGTGAGCGGCAGACTGCCGGTGTTGGAGGCCACGGACCCCGGCGGCAAGCCCTGGCGAACCCTGTCCTCGACCATCGCGACGATGCGCCGGCCGAACTCCTCGGTGAACGGCCCTTCGCGAAACTGCGGCTCGCGCCGCGTGACCCAGGTGGTGGTGGTTGCCTGCGAAATCTCGTCGAGTAACTGGATGGCTGAAATACCGCCTCCGACCACGATGACATGTTGGCCCCGGAACGCGTCGGCAGTGCGATAGTCCCTCGTATGAAGCTGCCGTCCGCGAAACCTGTCAGCGCCAGGATATTCTGGGATGTAGGGCGATTCCCAGGTGCCGGTTGCGTTGACGATGCCGCGTGCGGAGAAAGCGCCGGCATCGGTTTCGACGCGCAGCCGCTCGCCCCGATCGCAGACGACCTTCACCGTCACGGGCCGGTGGACGCGGAGATCGTGGCGTTCTTCGTAGGCCGCGTAATAGCGCGGCACTGCCACGGAGGCCTGCACGGTTTCGCTTTCGGTGCCGACGATCTCCTCGAAGCGCATGCCCGGCAGGTCGTGCACGCGATTGACGGTAGCAAGCGTGAGCGACGGCCAGCGGAACTGCCATGCGCCGCCAGGCGCCGGTGCCCGGTCGAGCACCACGAAATCGCGGTCGGGAGCGAAGCCAAGCCGGCGAAGATGATAGGCAGAAGAGAGCCCTGCCTGCCCTGCCCCGATGACGACGAGGTCGACCTTGACCGCGAACCGCGCGGCGGAGGATTGGGATTCAGGCGCGGACTGTTCGATTGTCATTAAGATTGCGACAGTGAGATGGGACGAAGCGGCGGACCCCGAATGTAGGGTGTCGCGCCGCTCGTCTCAATTCGCCGAACAACAGGCCGGTACGGCCTATTTGCGGGCGATGATCTCCTCGCCGTTGACCACCAGCCGCAGGCCTAGAGTGCCAGTGCGGCGGCGCGCCAGGAAACGCGGACGGCGATGCATCGAGACGCGGCCCTTCCGGCGCTCGATCGGCTGGCCCTTCTTCACAAGGCCGACCGATTCCTCGAGCGTGCGGGCGACGCCATCGGCTTCCACCAGCAGCATCGGCAGGCCATAGGCCTCCGACCAGGCACGCCAGTCGGCGGCCACATCGTCGAGGTTGTGGGCGACCAGCAGCGGCACCGACAGCATCGGGTCGCTGTGCATGAGTTCGAGCGTCACCGTGACACAGCCGTCGCCATCCTCGATGGCGCGTGCGGCAACACCGCGAAACGCCTTCGCCGGGAGGACGATGGACATCGGCAGGCGGCTGTTTTCCAGCACACGGCGCAGGCTCACGCCGCGACGGTCGATGGTGAAGGTAACGTCGCCGAGATCGTCCCGCGCCGCATAGCTCACGGCCTGCGGCAGACGGAACGGGTCGAGCCGCAGGTCGCTGCCAGCCCAGACGGGTTTCAACCGGGTGTTCATGGTTGCACTGCCTTCCTGTCTCTCCTGAGAGCCGGTTTTCCGGTCTCCCGCGGGCGGGTTATCCCGCCTCGTTATGTGTGTGAGACTAGGCGCCGGCCCGTTCCGACCGGCTTAAGAAGCAGGGTTAAGGTTTCGTCGCCTTGGAGGATGGTTATCGCTTTGCAACCGCGTGCAATGATTTCTAAACCCACGCGACGATGTACTAGTCGTCCCATTTGGGAGCTGACCGGGAAAATGCCGACGCGCTAAGCAATTCGTGTTTTTCACTTGCCAGCGGCGGGGGCCAGGCATGGAATTCTACGATCCCAGTGGGAATGTCGTCTGTTATGTGACGGACAATGACCGGGTGTATTCATGGGACGGAAGACCCTTGGGCACCATGCGCAAGGAGCGGCTATTCCGGTTATCCGGTCAATTGGTCGGCTGGCTTAAACATGGGTACGTGGTCGGGATGACCGGCGATTGCCTCCTGTTTACGCCGCAGGCCGATTCGAGGGCCGGTCCCACTTTGCCAACTCGAATAACGAAGCCTTCAAAAGGGGAAAAGCAACCCTTTCCACAGATCGGCGATCGCGCATCGGTTCCATCAATGCCTACCATGACACGCAGTTGGGGCTTAAGCCCGTTTTAGACGAAGGGTGCCAACCGGTTGTCGGTTTGTTGCCCATCTAGTGGACGTGCCCAGATTGCGGCCAGACGCGCCCCTAAATCACCTTGCCCGGGTTCATGATGCCGGCCGGGTCGAAGGCGGCCTTGACGCGGCGCATCAGGTCGATGGCGACCGGCGGGGCGGTGGCGATCAGCTCGTCGCGCTTCATGCGGCCGATGCCGTGCTCGGCCGAGATCGACCCGTCGAACGCGCGCACGACGGCATGGACCGCGTCATTGATCGGGCGGTAAAGCGCCAGAAACGCATCCTTGTCGCCGCCCACGGGCTGGGAAATGTTGTAGTGCAGGTTGCCGTCGCCCATGTGGCCGAAGCAGACCATGCGCGCGCCGGGCTCCACGGCCAGCACGGCCTGCCATGCGGCATCGATGAAATCGGGGATGGAAGCAACCGGCACGGAAATATCGTGCTTGATGGAGCCGCCTTCCGGTCGCTGCGCGTCGGACATCGATTCCCGGATCCGCCAGAACGCTTCCGCCTGCGCAAGGCTTGCCGCGATCACCGCATCCGACACGGTTCCGGCCTCGAACCCTTCCGACAGGATTTCCTCGATCAGGCCGCGCGCATCTTCCGCCGAGCGGCCGGATGAGATTTCGAGCATCACATGCCAGGGGTGGGGCGAAGACAGGGGGGCGACCGAACCCGGAATGTGCTTGAGCACGAAGGCGAGCGGCGCATCGACGATCAGCTCGAACGCGGTGAGGCTGGCGCCGGCGCGGTCCGAGGCGAGGGCAAACAGCGCAAGCGCATCCTTCGGGCTTTGCAGACCGACCCAAGCCACCTCCCTGCCCTTGGGCTTGGGAAACAGCTTCATCACCGCCGCCGTGATGACGCCCAGCGTGCCCTCGGCGCCGACGAACAGGTTCTTGAGGTCGTAGCCGGTATTGTCCTTCTTGAGCTTGCGCAGGTCGTCGAACACTTCGCCGGTGGGCAGCACCACCTCGACGCCGAGGCAGAGTTCGCGCGTGTTGCCATACGCCAGAACCCCGGTACCGCC
Organism: Aquamicrobium sp.; assembly: GCA_019739225.1. Taxonomy (GTDB): domain Bacteria; phylum Pseudomonadota; class Alphaproteobacteria; order Rhizobiales; family Rhizobiaceae; genus Aerobium. The sequence continues at coordinate 1,326,462 of JAHHDT010000005.1, read as the reverse complement.
AGCGTTGGACGAGAGGTTGCCGCCGATCTGCGCGGTACCCTGCGAGCCCAGCGAGAGCGGAAAGAGCCTGTCGAGTTCGTCTGCCTTGTCGCGCAGTGTCTGTAGCACCACACCGGCCTCTACCGTGATGGTGTTCGATGCAAGGTCGACTTCGCGGATGCGGTTCAGCCGCGACAGCGACAGGACAATCTCGCCGCCGCCAATGTCGGGCGATTGCCCGCCGACCAGTCCGGTATTGCCCCCCTGCGGCACAACGGGGGTGCCGGTTTCGGTGGCGAGCCGCATGATCGCGCTCACCGCCTCCACGCTGCCCGGCCGCAGCACCAGCGCGGTGGCGCCCGGCCAGAGGCCGCGCCGCTCTGTCACGTAGGGCGCGATGTCGGCGGGATCGCGAAGTGCGTGGCTTTCGCCGACGATCGCCGCGAAGCGGTCGAGAATCGCCGGATCGAGAAAATGCTGCTCGGTCTGCATCGCGCTCGCCTCGTTCAGGATCGCGGCGCGGCGGCGCGGCGCAGCCGATCGTTGATCGCCTCGCACAGCCCGTCCTCGGGGATCGGCTCAACCGCGATGGTCGCTGCACCGGAGCGGTCGAGCGCCTGCAGATGCGCGTAGAGATTGGCGGCCGCCTCGCGCATGTGCCCCTTTTCCGAAAGGTTCAGCATCGCCATGGCCTTCTCCGCGCCGGGGATGCGGTTCGGGCCATAGGCCAGCAGTGCCTCGCCCTCGCGCAGCTCGCTCGCGTCGAGCCGTACCGCCGCGTTCGGCGCATAGTGCGAGGCAAGCATGCCGGGCGCCTCGATGCCCTTGCCGCCGCCGCGCACCACGTCGACGCCGATGGCGTTGCGGATCTCGCCCGCCGTAACGCCACCCGGCCGCAACATATAGACCGCCTGAGGCGTGACCTTGAGGATCGTCGATTCCACCCCGACATGCGTCGGCCCGCCATCAGCGATCAGCTTGATCCTGTCGCCCAGATCGTCTTCCACCGCCTGCGCCGTGGTGGCGCTGATGCGTCCCGAAGAATTGGCCGACGGGGCGGCAAGCGGATGCCGCAGCTCGTCTATCACCTCGCGGGCGAATTCGCGCGGCATGCGCAGGGCTACCGTATCGAGCCCGGCCGTGACCAGCGGATGTATGCCGTGACCTTCGCGCAAGGGCAGAACCAGCGTCAGCGGGCCCGGCCAGAAGCCAGCCGCAAGCCGCAAGGAAATGTCATCGAATACGGCGATCTTCTGCGCCATCGCCATGTCGCTGACATGCACGATCAGTGGATTGAAGTGTGGCCTGCCCTTGACCTCGAAGATGCGCGCGACCGCCTCGCCATTGGTCGCATCGGCGGCGAGGCCATAGACGGTCTCGGTGGGAAGCGCGACCACGTCGCCGGCCTCCAGAAGGTCGAGCGCAGGATCGAAGGCTTCCTCGAGCGGCAATATCCGGGCCAAGAGCGCTCCCCCGCAGCGTTGGTTTGATGGAGCCGATTGCCTACCCCGCCCGGGACCACGCGACAAGTGCCGTTGCGTCACCGATTTGTTAATCCCCGGCCGGTAGGGTGCCGGCCGTCCGTGCGGCGTGTCTAACGCCGGCGGCAAGCAAGGCGGGTTGGGTATGTTTGCGTTTCGAGTTCCTGTCGGGTCATTCCTGCGTGTTTCATTGATCCTTGCCGCGACGGCCGGCGCCAGTGCCGCGGATTCGGTCATCGCATTGCCGGAGGTGGAGCCGGCCGCGCTTCCCTCGTTCATCGCGCACGGAGAACCGGAAGCGAAGCCGATCGAGGCCTTGGAGACGGAGACGCCTTCACTGCAGGACAATGGCGAGGCCCCTCTGGCAATCAGCACCTCGGTCATCGCCTTCGGCGCAGACGCCATTCCCGTCTTGTCAGACGAGGTCGCCTCCATCACGGCCGATGAAGTGCCTGCTCCTGAGGATGTGGCCGACGCGATGCCTCTGGCTATTCGCGGCACCGACGGCGATGGACTTGTCTCTCTCGTCGACTAGTATCGCGGTCGTTTGACGAGGGCCATCTCGCTGGCCACCATTTCAGCCGGCGGAGGCAACGTGATCGAACTAACCGTCAATTTCGTCTTCAAGTTCCTGCACATATTGGGCCTGATGCTGGGCGCGGCCGCCGGCTTCGGCGCCATGGTCGTCGCGCGGCAGGCCCGGCGGGCCGGTGCGCCCTCGCCCGATCTTGCCGCCCTGCGGTCCGTCTTCTCGACTATGGCTCTGACCGGAATCACGCTTCTTTGGCTGAGCGGGCTGGGGCTGTGGATGTTTCGCTACGACTTCGTCGATCTCGGCGCTGCTTATTCGTTGAAGCTGTTGACGGCGCTGGTGCTGCTCGGCGTGATCCTTGCCATCAACCGCATCAATGCGCGTGCGGCGAAGACAGGCACGCCGCCGCCCGCCTGGCTGCCGAAGCTCGGCATAACGACGCCGGTGCTGACGCTGATCGCGATGGCACTCGGCGTGTGGGTGTTTATCTAGGGTCAGAACACCAGCCGAAACGGGCAATGTTGGCGCTGCCCCTCACCTGCCTGCCGGCATCCTCTCCCCGCAAGCGGGGAGAGGAAGGCTGGCCGCAACGCTGACGTCCCCCTCTCCCCGTTTACGGGGAGAGGGTAAGGGTGAGGGGCTATGCCGCTCAGACGTCTGTTTATCTAACCCGCGATCTTCGAGAAATCGGCGACCTGGCCGGTCGCCTCGCGGATGCGGGCGAGCAGCGCCAGCCGGTTGGCCCGCACCGCCTCGTCCTCATCGTTCACGAGAACCGCTTCAAAGAATGAATCAACTGGTTCACGCAGCACGCTAAGTGCGAGCATGGCAGCGGAAAAGTCTTGTTTCCGAATCGCTTCGCCGACGTTCTTCTCAGCCTGATTCACCGCATCGAACAGCTTTTTCTCGGCCGGCTCGCGCAGAAGCGCCGGATCGACGGCCTCAGCCACGGTCGTGCCCTTCTTCTCCTCGGCAGCCAGAATGTTGGCCGCGCGCTTGGTGCCGGCGAGCAGGTTCTTGCCGTCGTCGGAATCGAGGAAGATGCCGAGCGCCGCGACGCGGCTAGTGACTAGGAGAAGGTCGTCCGCTTCGGGGGAGATCACCGCGTCGATGAGATCGTGCCGAGCGCCCTTGTCGCGGAGATAGACCTTCAGACGATCGTGGAAGAAGGAGAGGAGGTCCAACACAACTTGCTCGTCAAAGAGCGCGCTGTGGATTGTGGGATTTTTAGCTCCAGCTCTCACTATTTCAACAAGATCATATTTCCCTTTAATGGTCCTATATGATCCAGCTTCAATGAGTTCGCTTCCTACGTAGTGATATGCGAGTGTGTCGTCCAACACGTTGGAACCCGCATCATCTAAGTATACCCTGAGCGGGATCTGAACCCCATTCTCAACAACAATCCGGATCACGCCCAGCGCCGCTCGCCTGAGCGCATACGGGTCCTTGCTCCCGGTCGGCTTTTCGTCGATGGCCCAGAAGCCGGTCAACGTGTCGAGCTTGTCGGCCAGCGCCACCGCCACAGAGACTGGATCGGTCGGGACGACGTCGGACGGCCCCTGCGGGCGGTAGTGTTCCTCAAGCGCTGCAGCGACGGAAGCATCCTCGCCCTGCAACAGCGCATATTTGCGGCCCATCGCGCCCTGTAGTTCGGCAAACTCGCCGACGACTTCGGTCTGGAGATCGGCCTTGGCAAGTACCGCCGCGCGGTCGGCCAGATCGGGGTCGGCACCGACCAGCGGTGCCAGTTTGCGCGCGAGCCTGCGAATGCGCTCCACGCGCTCCCCCTGCGTGCCGAGCTTGGCATGGAAGGTGACGCCGAGATGGTCGAGCCGTGCCATGCGCTGGTCGAGCGGCTTCCTGAGATCGAGCCCGAATTTTGCGGCCGAAGCCTCCAGCGTGGCCAGGTCCGGCAGGTCGACCTGGTCGGTCTTCCAGAAATGGACCGCGTCCGACAGGCGCGCCCGCACGACCTTGCCGTTGCCGTGGGCGATCTCCACGCCGCCATCCTTCGCTTCGATGTTGGAAACGAGCACGAAGCGGTTGGACAGCCTGTTACCATCGCCCTGCGGACGCGTGACGAAACACTTCTGGTTGGCGCGGATGGTGAGCCGGATGACCTCCGGCGGAATGTCGAGAAAGGCCTGCTCGAACTCGCCCATCAGCACCACCGGCCATTCGACGAGGCCGGAGACCTCTTCCAGCAGGCCCTCGTCGTCGACCAGTTCGAGCCCTGCGGCGAATGCGAGGTTCTTCGCGTCGTCGAGGATGATGCTCTTGCGCCGCTCGGCGTCGAGCACGACCTTCGCGGCCTCCAGCTTGGAGACATAATCGTCGAAGCGGCGCACGGTGATCTCACCCGGCGCATGGAAGCGATGGCCGTAGGTGACGTTGCCGGCGCGGATGCCGTCGACCTCGAAATCGACCACCACCGGCTCCTCGGTCTCCGGCCCGAAGGTGCAGAGGATCGATTGCAGCGGGCGCACCCAGCGCAGCGAGCCGGGCTTCGCCGAGGCAGCACCCCAGCGCATCGATTTCGGCCACGGAAAGCCGCGGACGATGCCGGGCATCAGGTCCGCGATGATCTCCTCGGCCGGACGGCCCGGCCGCTCGATCACCGCGACGTAGAAATCGCCCTTCTTCGGGTCGGACTGGATCTGCGCCTCCTCGACGGAGGAAAGCCCGGCGGAGCGCAGGAACCCGTGAATCGCCTGCTCGGGCGCCTTGGTCGACGGGCCCTTGCGCTCCTCGCGCACATCCTTCGATCGCGCCGTCAGGCCACGAATGTCGAGCGTCAGCCGGCGCGGCGTCCAGTATTCCGTCGCCGCCTCGTATGTCAGACCGGCCTCGACCAGACCATCGGTAACCATCTTCCTCAGATCGCCGGCAGCCTTGCGCTGCATGCGGGCGGGGATTTCCTCGGAGCGAAGTTCGAGAAGCAGATCAGGCATCGGTGTTCTCCATGCCGCATGCCTTTTCCTGTCTGCGCGTCCTCGCGCCTACAGCGCTGCGGGCGCGCGGGCGGGCGGGGATTTCCTCGGAGCGGAGTTCAAGAAGCAGATCAGGCATCGGTGCTCTCCATGCCGCATGCCTTCTGTTTGCACGTCCTCGCGCCTGCGGCGCTGTGGGCGCGCGGGCGGGCCGGGATTTCCTCGGAGCGGAGTTCAAGAAAAAGATCAGGCATGTCAGGCAGCTTTCGTATCGAAGGCGTAGCCGCCCGCATCCGTCGCCAGGAACGCCTCGCCACATGCCTTGGCAAGATTACGCACCCGCAGGATGTAACTTTGCCGCTCGGTGACCGAGATCACGCCACGCGCGTCGAGCAGGTTGAAAGCGTGTGAAGCCTTGATGCACTGGTCGTAAGCTGGCAGCACCATCTTGTGCATCGGGTTGTTGTCGCCTTCCTTCGGCGCTCCCGCGGCCAGCAGCGCCTTGCACTCGCGTTCCGCGTCCTCGAAGTGACGAAACAGGATCGCCGTGTCGGCATGTTCGAAATTATGCCGCGAATACTCCTGCTCGGCCTGCAGGAACACATCGCCATAGGTCACCTTCTCCGCACCCTCGCGGCCGTTGAAGTTCAGGTCGTAGACGTTGTCGACGCCCTGGACATACATGGCCAGCCGTTCGAGGCCATAGGTCAGCTCGCCGGCCACTGGCGCGCACTCGATACCGCAGACCTGCTGGAAATAGGTGAATTGCGAGACCTCCATGCCGTCGCACCAGCATTCCCAGCCGAGCCCCCAGGCACCCAGCGTCGGGCTTTCCCAGTCGTCTTCCACGAAGCGGATGTCGTGCAGCAGCGGATCGATGCCGATCGCTGCGAGCGAGCCCAGGTAAAGCTCCTGCAGGTTCGACGGGTTGGGCTTCAGGATCACCTGGTATTGGTAGTAGTGCTGCAGCCGGTTCGGGTTCTCGCCGTAGCGGCCATCCTTCGGCCGGCGCGAGGGCTGCACATAGGCCGCGTTCCACGGCCGGGGTCCGAGCGCGCGCAAGGTGGTGGCCGGATGGAACGTCCCCGCACCGACTTCCATGTCGTAGGGCTGCAGGATGACGCAGCCGTAATCCGCCCAGTATCGGTGCAGGGTCAGGATCAGCCCCTGGAACGAGCGGCTGGGGTGCATGGCGGACTGTTCGGCGTTCACGTGCGTGCCTCTTACGGCCAGTGGCGGGACGTGGCACGTCCTAGTGCGGCGGCCGGTGAGCGTCAAGGCGAAGCCCTTGCAGATACCGAACGGACCGGCGGGGTGGCGGTTGCGCCGCGACCGACACGCGCCAGCTTCTGAACCGGGCCGCGCCACACGATCTTGCCACCAATGGGTCCCGGCTCTCGCTCCGCTCGGCCGGGATGACGCCTTCATGGACGTTTCCCATCAATCGTCGGCGCTGTGTTATCCGCCAGTTGTTGACGCTGAAGGCCGAACCGCGACCTTCCCGCCGTCATCCCGGCCAAGGGAGCGAAGCGACCGCGGAGCCGGGACCCATTGAGAGGCGCGGCCGGGTTGCGGGTTCACTCGGCGGTGGTGACGCGGGCGAACGCAAGGACGGGGGTACGCTCCACGGCCTTACGGCCGATAAGTCCCGGTTCTCCCTCGCTGCCCCGATCGGCCGGGACGACGATGGCGCCAGGCCTCAGTTTGCCGGCTGCGGCAGGTTCAGCCGGTAGCCGGGCACGATGCGGCCAGGGTCTCCACGAAGGTCGGGATTGAGGTCCAGCAGCTCGTTGTACCGGTTGCCGTCGCCAAGCAGTTCGGCGGCAATCGACCAGAGCGACTGGCCGGGCAACACGACATGGATCACGCGATCGGCGGATACGGTTTCGACCTGAGGCTCGTCGGCACTGCGCTCGTCCGCGCCGTCGGGCAGCGGCACCAGGTTCGCAGGCTGCGCTTCTTCAGAAGGCTCCTCCGCTTCCGCGCGTTGTTCCACCGGCGGCATGCCTTCGGCCAGCTTGCGCTCGGCGTCGGCTTTCACCTCGTCGTCCGGCTCCAGGGCGAGCGCGTGCCGCCACTGGAACGTGGCCTCACGCTTGCGGCCAACACGCCAATAGGCGTCGCCGAGATGATCGTTGAGGATCGGATCCGCCGGCATAAGGCCCACAGCGCGCTCGAGTTCGCGCACGGCGTCCTCGAAGCGGCCGAGCCGGTAGAATGCCCAGCCGAGCGAGTCGACGATGTAGCCGTCGCTCGGTCGCAACTCGACGGCGCGCTGGATCATCGCCAGCCCTTCGTCGAGGTTCATGTTCATGTCGACCCAGGAATAGCCGAGATAGTTCAGTGCCTGTGGCTGGTCGGGAAAGAGTTCCAGCGCCTTGTGAAAGTTGGGCTCAGCCTTGTCCCATTCCTTCAGGCGCTCATAAGCGATGCCGCGCTGGTAGAAGATGTTCCATTCGGCGCGCGTGGGCTCTCCCATGCGTGCGACCGCCCGATCGTAGAGGTCCGCGGCAGCCTGGTAGTTCTCCTGCCTGGCATAGACGCCACCCAGCGCCAGATAGGCACGCATGTCGTTCTCATCTTCGGAAAGCGCGGCCTTCAGGTGCGCCTCCGCCTCGTCGAAGCGCTCGAGATCGGCAAGGTTGAGACCGAGCTGCAATTCTGCGATGCGCCGCATCGGCGAAGACGTGGGCACCTTCTCGTAGTTTGCGATGGCTGCTTCGGCATTGCTCTGCTGCTCGGCGATGCCTGCAAGCTGGACGAGGATCGCATCGCTGTCCGGCCGCAGCGCCACCGCATATTGCAGGTAGAGCCGCACGAAGGATTCACCGCCGCTGCGGTTCAGGGCCGTTGCGAGGTTGAGCAGCGCTTCGGCGGCACCCGCCTGCGCATCCGGCACCAGGGCCGTGGCCTCCTCGCCGCCCTCGATCACCTCGCGCAGCGCCTGGATGGTGACGCGGCCGGGCGCGAACTCCTCGGCGGTGGAAAGCACCTCAAGCGCCTTGTCGTTTTCGCCCTCGCGTGACAGCAGCCCCGCATAGGCCTCTAGGCTACGCAAGAAGACTTCCGGCGCAGCACCGCCAGCCGAGACATTGGTCTTCGTCGCCTCGAAGGCCGTGCGCGCCGTCTCCATCTCCCCGGCCTGCTCGGCGATCAGGGCTCGATGGTAGCCGATGAAGAGGTCGTACCATTCGGGGCCGGAAAGCTGGTCGACGAAGGCAAGCGCGCCCGCGCCGTCACCAGCGCCAAGTTTCGCCCAGGCGGTCATGAGACCGGTGATCAGTCTGTCCAGGTCCGATTCGAGCGTCAACTTGAGCCAAGTCTCGGCCTCGGCGTAGCGCTCGCCGCGGATGGAGTCGACGGCAAGTGCGAGTCGCGAGAACCGTTCGACCTCGGGCACTTCCTTCAGCTTTTCGGCATAGGGCAGCGCCTCGTCGAAGCTGCCCTGCGAAATCAGGCCGAGCATCAGGCTCTGCTGCAGGGTCTGATTGTCGGCGTCGAACGAGATGGCCCGGCGATAATAGTTGATGGCCGATGCTAGATCGTTGTCAGTCTCGGCAACCCGTGCTGCGAGATAGGCACCCGACAGCGTCTTGATCGATACCGTTTCGTCCGTTTCCGGCGCTGCCCACGCATTGCCCGTAGCGATGCCGGCCGCCAACCCCGCAGCCAAAATCCAGCGTCCAGTCCTAAGCCGCATTGGTTCCCTTCCTGTCGGTCCGCCGCGCCCGACACGGCGACCATGCCAGACTTTGAAGGCACAAAGCATGGCCTTTTTGCGGTCGGGGTTCAATCCGCCTTCCTTCACGATCAGGACAGGTGGGATCGAAATGCGTGTCCGCACGCGTCAATCAGGCGCCGGAATAGCCGCGAACCCTCAGCTCACGCGGCTGATGCAGAAGTCGATCACGTCGAGCATCGCCTGCTTTTGCGGCGTCTGCTTGAGCGGCGCCAGCGCGTCGCGGGCAATCTCGCCGAAGTGCCGTGCCCGGCCGATAGTGTCGCCGATCGCGCCGTGCTTCGTCATCAGGCCACGGGCCCGATCGAGCGATTCGTCGTCGGTGTGGTCGTTCTCGATCGCCGCCTTCCAGAACTCGCGTTCCTCCGCCGAGCCGCGACGGTAGCTGAGGATGACCGGCAGCGTGACTTTGCCCTCGCGGAAGTCGTCGCCGACGTTCTTGCCAAGATTCTTCGAATCGCCGCCGTAGTCTAGCGCATCGTCGATGAGCTGGAATGCGAGCCCGAGATTGACGCCATAGGAGCGCAGCGCGGCGCGATCGGTCTTGGACGCCCCCGCCACGATCGGCCCGACCTCGGCGGCTGCGGAGAACAAGGCTGCCGTCTTCGCCTTGATGACGGCGAGATAGTCATCCTCGGTGGTCTCCAGGTTCTTCGCCACGCCGAGCTGCATCACCTCGCCTTCGGCGATGATCGACGCCGCGGTGGAGAGAATGTCGAGAGCGTCGAGCGAGCCGACCTCGACCATCATGCGGAAGGCCTGACCAAGCAGGAAGTCGCCGACGAGCACGCTCGCCTGGTTGCCCCAGATCATGCGCGCGGTGCGCTTGCCGCGACGCAGATCGCTCTCGTCGACGACATCGTCGTGGAGCAGGGTCGCAGTGTGCATGAACTCGACGCTGGTCGCCAGCTTGACATGGCCGTCGCCCTGATAGCCGAACATCTGCGCGGCCGCGAGGGTGAGCATGGGACGAAGCCGCTTGCCACCCGACGAGATCAGGTGGTTTGCGACTTCCGGGATCATCTCCACATCAGAGCCGGCCTTCGACAGGATGAGTTCGTTGACGCGGCCCATATCCGCGCGCGTCAGCCCGATCAGTGCCTCGATTGAGGCGTTCTCGCGCTTACCGCCCTCCAGATTGACTACGACACCCACCACATGAAACTCCCTTGAGCGCGGCCCACCGCCCGTAACTTTGTTGCGCGACTCTAGGCAGGCACATGATGCGCGGCAAGTGGCGAATTGGCGCGGTTTGTCGTTTACTTTCGCGCTGCAACCTGAAAGCCTCGCCGCCATGATAGAACTGATGCGTACCAACGACGCCGTGCTGATCTCCTTCGTCGAGGCGCTGATGCGCGACGCAGGGCTCTCGTGCTTCGTGGCCGACGAGAACATGAGCGTCATCGAGGGATCGCTCGGAATCCTGCCGCGTCGTGTCATGGTCTCCGAAGACGACCTGAACGCTGCGCGGAACTTGCTGGACGAAGCCGGCATAGCGGGTGAACTGGGCAAGCAATGACGTCGTCCGCCGACACCGCAGACAAGGCCGGCGAGTCCACGCTGGATGCATTCCACAGGGGCGCGTTTCATCTGGTGCAGCCACGGCGAGGCCACCGCGCCGGCATGGATGCAATGATGCTGGCGGCAAGCGTGCCGGGATCGTTTGCAGGGCGGCTGGCCGATCTGGGAGCCGGGGCTGGTGCGGCGGGGCTAGCAGTCGCCGCGCGCTGTCCGGACGCCTCTGTGGCGCTGGTCGAACGCGATGCCGGGATGGCCGTTTACGCGCGACGTTCGATCGCGCATGAGGCCAATGCTGGCTTGCGCGACCGCGCCCGCGTGATCGAAGCCGATGTGACGTTGACGGGCAAGGCGCGGCTTGCGGCCGGTCTTGTCGACGGGGCGTTTGATTTCGCGCTGATGAACCCGCCCTTCAATGCGCCCATCGACCGCCCCTCGCCCGACGTGCTTCGCCGCTCCGCCCATGTGATGGAGGACGGTCTTTTCGAGCGCTGGTTGCGCACAGCCGCCGCAATCGTACGCCCGCGTGGTGGGCTCTCGATCATTGCACGCCCCGGCTCGCTGCCGGAAATCCTGACCGCCATGCAGGGGCGGTTCGGAGGCGCGCAGATAATGCCCATTCAACCGCGGGCGCATGAGCACGCGATACGCATCGTCGTCCGCGCCATCCGAGGCTCGCGCGCCGGGCTGGTTCTGATGCCGGCGCTGGCGATCCACGAACCGGCGGGGCACCGCTTCTCGCAGCAAGCGGATGCGATCAACAACGGCCGGGCTACACTTTTCGGCGACTGAGCGCAGAAAGGCGCGGCGCGCCTTATTGCTTGCGCGCTGCAAATGCCTACATCCACAAGGAACAGTGGAGACCTGCCCCTTTGAGACGACTTTTCAGCCGCCTTCTTCCCCGCTCCATGCGCTCCGGCGCCATCACGATTCCCGTCATCCGCCTGCATGGCGCGATCATGACGGGCGGCAACCAGTTCCGACCAGCCTTGTCGCTGGCCTCGACAGCGGGGCTGATAGAGAAGGCTTTCGCGATAAAGGACGCACCTGCGGTCGCGATCTCCATCAACTCGCCCGGCGGCTCGCCGGTTCAGTCGCGTCTGATCTTCCGGCGCATTCGAGACCTCGCGGAGGAAAAGAACAAGCGCGTCATCGTCTTCGTCGAGGATATTGCGGCATCCGGCGGCTATATGATCGCGGTGGCCGGCGACGAGATTGTCGCGGACCCTTCCTCCATCGTCGGCTCCATCGGCGTCGTATCAGCGGGTTTCGGCTTCCAGGAAATGATCAAGAAGATTGGAGTGGAACGCCGCGTCCACACCGCCGGGCGCAACAAGTCCATCCTCGATCCGTTCAGCCCGGAGAAGAAGGAGGACGTGGAGCGGCTGAAGGCCCTTCAGCTCGAAATCCACGAGACCTTCATCGACCTGGTCAAGGGGCGGCGCGGCGCCAAGCTTGCCGATGACCCCGACCTGTTCACCGGCATGTTCTGGACCGGGAAAAAGGGCCTGGAGCTTGGCCTTGTCGACGCGCTCGGCGACATGCGCTCGTTTCTCAAGCAGCGATATGGCGAAAAGACGCGGTTGCAACTTGTATCGATGCCCCGCGGGCTGTTCGGGCGCAAGCTCGGCGTGTTCAGCTCACAGGCGAACGGGATCGCGGCCTCGGCGGCGGATGGGCTTTTCGATGCGGCGGAAGAACGCGCCCTTTGGAGCCGGTTCGGCCTTTGACGACGCGGGAAAAGGCACTAGAATTGGTTCTGTACTGGCACCGTGACCCTTAGCATCCCAATCCGGGAGGAGACCGGAAAATGCCCCAGCTCATCTTCTTCGCGGCGCTCGGCATCGTCGCATATGTCGGCTACCGTTCCTTCATCCGCGAGGCAGAGCGGCTGACTGCGAAGGCGCGGCGCGCCGAGGCGGAGCAGCGCACGGGCTCGCAGGGCACGCTGGTGAAAGACCCCAAGACCGGCGAATACCACCTCCTGAAGGACTGAACGCCGGTCCATGCCTGCAGAAATCGTCGAGCACGCGCCGGCCAAGGTGAACCTTGCGCTGCATGTCACCGGTCGCCGGGCGGATGGCTATCACCTGCTCGACACGCTCGTGGTGTTCACCGAGGCAGGCGATAGGGTTTCGGTCGCAACGGCGACGCAGGACAGCTTCACGATCGACGGTCCGTTCGCCGGTTTGCTCGATGACGCGGCTGACAACCTGGTGCTGCGGGCGCGCGACCTGCTGCGGCGCATCTACGACGGCCTGCCGCCGGTCGCGATCACGCTGGAAAAGAACCTGCCTGTCGCCTCGGGCATCGGCGGCGGCTCAAGCGATGCAGCTGCGACGCTGCGGGCACTGATGCGATTGTGGGGCATCGAGCTTTCCGCCGATGCGCTGGCGGCAGCGGCTCTGCGGCTGGGTGCAGATTTGCCGATGTGCATCTATGCACGGACGCTCGTAGCACGCGGGATCGGAGAGGAAATCGAGCCGGTCGAGGGCATTCCGCCGCTTCATATGGTGCTGGCCAACCCCGGCGTAGCCGTACCGACCCCGGCGATATTCCGCGCGCTTGCCAGCCGCGACAACCCGCCTCTGCCGGCGCTGCCAGGACCGCAGGCATTGCCTGCGTGGCTTTCGGACACACGCAACGACCTGGAAACACCGGCTCAAGCGCTCGCGCCGGAGATTGGCGAGGTGCTGTCGGCGCTCACCGCCAACGGCGCGGCGCTGGCGCGTATGTCAGGCTCCGGGGCAACCTGTTTCGGCCTGTTCAACTCGCCCGCCGAGGCAGAGGCCGCCGCATCCGCCATCGCCGCACGGTACCCTGCATGGTACGTCACGGCGACGCGAACGATCGAAAGGGCTCGAGCAGATGCCACTTGACGAGAACCGACCCTTCCTGCCCGTCGGCATCGCCGTGCTCACCGTCTCGGACACCCGAACGCTGCAGGACGACAAGTCCGGGCAAACACTGGTCGAGCGGATCGAAACGGCCGGCCATCGGCTCGCGGCGCGCGAGATAGTGCAGGACGACGTCGAAGCGATCCGGTCCGTCGTGCGTGGTTGGGCGAAAGACGAGGCGGTGGACGTGGTGATTACCACCGGGGGCACCGGCTTCACCGGCCGCGACGTGACGCCGGAAGCGCTGGAGCCCATATTCGAGAAGCGCATGGACGGCTTCTCCGAAGTCTTCCACCGGATTTCCTACGACAAGATCGGCACGTCGACGATCCAGTCGCGCGCGACCGGCGGCTTGGTGGACGCCACCTTCGTGTTCGTGCTCCCCGGTTCGCCAGGGGCCTGCCGCGACGCCTGGGACCATATCCTCAAGGCGCAGCTCGACTACCGCCACATGCCATGCAATTTCGTGGAGATCATGCCGCGGCTGGACGAACACCTGAAGCGTGGTGGAACACAACGCTGAAACTTTTATCGCGTGTCTTTCGTAACTCGTTGGGACCGCTTCGACGGTTAACGTGAAAAAGGGAGTTTCAGATGTTCAGGATACCAACCATTGCCGCCGCAGTTGCCATTGCGGCATCGAGCGCGAGCGTCGCGCTTGCGGACCATCTCAACATCGACGTTGACGGCGCAAAGATCGAAAACGGAGCGATCGTCTTCCCTTCGGTTCTCATCGACAAGGACGGATACGTCGTTATCCATGCAGTTCAGAACGGCGAAGCCGTCATTCCGGCTTCCATCGGCCATACGGCCGTGATGGCCGGCACGACCGAGAACGTATCGGTAGAGGTCGAGGGTGGCGCGATGGATGGCACCGACTACGTTGCCATGATCCACTACGAGACGAATGGCAACGGTACGTATGATTTCGGCGAGGGATCGACCGACGTCGACACGCCGGGAATGCGTCCGGACAACACTGCCTACGCGCTGCCGTTCAGCGTCGGCGCCATGTAATCAGCAATCAGGTCGCTGCCCGGCCGCCAGCAGGCGCGGCCGGGCTCGCAACCACGATTTCGGCAGGCAGCCGCCGCGCAGCGACCGCGCGCGCGATAGCCGACCCGTCCGTTCGCGCTAGCGACAGTGCCTGTCGCTTGGTTATCATCAGACCGTCCGCCAGCGGTCGACGCCCCGAAAATATGCGCGCGAGGAACGGCTGCCTCGACTGGCGCGCGCGTGTGAAGCGGGCCGCGCCGGCAGCCACTTCCGCGTGGCTGAGAACGGCGTCCATCCATCCTTCAAGCAGCCGCGCGCCCGGCTCCAGAATTAGTATCCATTCGCTGCGCGCCTGCCTGATGCCGGACAGCGCATCGGCACCGGCCAGATAGCTGCAGCCTGCATGATCGGCGACGGTGTGGGTGCGGTCCGACGAGCCTCGGTCGCAGACGATCACCTCGCGCACGACGCCTTCGACGGCCCCGCCAACGAGCGAGGCGAGCGTGCGCGCCAGCGCATCTTCATGATTCCGCGTCTCGATCAGGACGGACAGCATGCAACCCGCATAGCCGAAAGCGCCGGCCAACGCCAGTGTTGCACTGCAACAGAAAAAGTTCTTGCTTTGTTCCATCCGCACAAATAGGAATAGTTTCATCACGAACAGGCGAGTCGCTCGCCTACGGAGCCAGACATGGAACCGATCAGACAAGCGGATATGGCAGCATTTGCAGGTGGCGGCGCGGCCGCGGCAAACGCGCTGGTCGATGAAAGCGGACTACGCGTCGGCTTCGACAGGCGGCGCGGCCGCGCGGCGGGCGTCAACCCGTCTGGCCGCTACGAACCGCTGACGCGGCATGTGTTCGACGACGGCTGGAACAGCCTCGAGGAGTTGCCGCCTTTCAACACCCAGGTGCAGGTGGAGAAGCCGCGCAACATCATCACCCGCAACACATCGCCGGACATCTCCTTCGACCGCTCCATCAACCCTTATCGCGGGTGCGAGCACGGGTGCGTCTATTGCTTCGCACGACCGACCCACGCCTTCATGGGGTTGTCGCCGGGGCTGGATTTCGAGGCGAAGCTGTTTGCCAAGCCGGACGCGGCCCGATTGCTGGAGCGAGAACTGGCAAAACCCGGCTACGAGCCCAGAACGATCGCGATCGGCACCAACACCGATCCCTACCAGCCGGTCGAGAAACAGTGGCGCATCATGCGCGAAATTCTCGAAGTGCTGGAGGCGCATAACCACCCTGTCGGCATCGTCACCAAGTCGGCATTGGTGACGCGCGATGCCGACATTCTCGGGCGCATGGCCGAGAAGGGGCTGGCCAAGGTGGCGCTTTCGATCACCACGCTCGACCGCAAGCTGGCACGGATGATGGAGCCGCGCGCGGCCACGCCACCGAAGCGGCTGGAGGCCTTGCGCACGCTGGCGGATGCAGGCGTGCCGGTCTCGGTGATGATCGGCCCTGTAATCCCGGCGCTGAACGACCAGGAGATCGAGCGCATTCTCGACTCCGCCCAGGCGGCCGGCGCCCGCGAGGCAGGCTATATCATCCTGCGGCTGCCGCTGGAGGTAGCGCCGATCTTCAAGGACTGGCTGCTGCGGCACTATCCCGACCGCTACCGCCACGTGATCTCGCTGATACGCTCGATGCGCGGCGGCAAGGATTACGACGCCGAGTGGGGGAAGCGCATGAAGGGGGCCGGTCCCTATGCATGGCAGATCGGACGGCGTTTCGAGATAGCGGCCAAGCGGCTGGAGCTGAATGTCGAGAAGCGCCGGCTGCGAACCGACCTGTTCAAGCCACCGGTGCAGAAAGGCGAGCAGTTGATGCTGCTTTAGCGGCAAGCATCGACCGTGACAGCGAATTCCGTCCGGCCTGCCCCGTCCCCTGGCGCGCGACGGAGCCTTCCCGCCCCGCCCCATCCGGCGGGAAGGACTGGAGAACCGGAGCCCCGCGAGCATCGCCGCAACGTGCCTCGCCCGCGCTCCGGTTCTCCGCTTTGCTTTTTTCCCGACGACAAGTGGATACGTTCGCTGTGGAATAGTTCGCTGCTTGCACCGGGGCCTCAGCCGGTGCAAGCATCGACAGGCCATGCCACGACCACAGCCCGATTCCCAGCTTCTGTTCGACCTGCCCGTGCGACCCGATTTCTCGCTGGAGAGGGAGGCCCTGCGCGATAGCCGCTGGCCCGTGGCCGGCACCGACGAGGCTGGCCGGGGGCCTCTCGCAGGCCCGGTGGTTGCGGCCGCCGTCGTCCTCGATCCTGAGAACATTCCGGATGGGCTGGACGATTCGAAGCGGATGGATGCAGCGGCGCGCGAAGGCGTCTTCACCGAAATTCTCACCCGTGCGAGGGCCGTTTCGTTTTCGGCCGTATGCGCGAGTTCGATCGACGGCGGCGACATCCGCAAGGCGAGCCTCGAGGCCATGCGGCGCTCGGTCGCCACGCTCACGGTGAAACCGCTGCTGGTTCTTGCCGACGGCCGGGATGTTCCGCCCGGGCTTCCGTGCCTCGGCCGCGCGGTCGTCAAGGGCGATCAGCGCTCGCAGTCGATCGCGGCCGCCTCCATCGTCGCCAAGGTGATGCGCGACCGGATGATGGCGCGCGCCGGCGCATGCGACATGCGCTACGGCTTCGAGGTGCATATGGGCTACGCAACGGTCCGGCATCGAACCGCTATCATCGAGCACGGACCGGTGACGCGACTCCACAGGCTGTCCTTCGCGCCATTCCGCACATAAAGAGCAGTTGCCTATCAAAAGTCTGGTTGCCGTCGTGCGTCCTTCGAGGCTCGCTGCGCTCGCACCTCAGGATGAGGACGGTTGTGCACCACTCGGCGATGCTGCGGGCTTGAGGGGCGTTTTTGACGTCTATCGAACCGACCGTGAGATAGTCTGATCAACCCACCGCCCTCATCCTGAGGCGCGAGCGCAGCGAGCCTCGAAGGACGCACCATAACAAAAGGCCGCCCGGGGGCGGCCTTTAGGTTCAAACCGGTAGAAGCGATCAGTTCAGCTTCGCCTTGACGTCATCGAGCGTCGACTTGAAGAGTGCGGTGTCGGCGCGGGCGTCGACCTTGTCTGCGAGCAACTTGCCGGCAGCCTCGATCGCGATGTCGACGGCGCTGCTGCGCACTTCGTTGACCGCGTCACGCTCGGCCTGGGCGATCTTCTGCTCGGCCAGTGCCGTACGGCGAACCACGTAGTCCTCGGTCTTCTGCTTGGCGTCAGCGAGCAGAAGCTCGGCTTCGCGCTTCGCGGCGGCGACGATGTCGCCCGCTTCCTGCTCGGCTTCCTTGCGCTTGCGCTGGTACTCGGCCAGCAACTGCTGGGCCTCCTCGCGCAGACGGCGTGCTTCCTCGAGATCGTTGCGAATACGCTCGGCGCGGGCGTCGAGCGACTTCGAGATCATCCCCGGCACGCGCAGATAGGCCATGAGCGCCAGGAAGATGAGCAGGGCGGCTGTGGCCCAGAATGTAGCATCCATGGTCCTACCTCCTCGAAGCCTTGACGGCGGACGACACGGCGGACTTGTCCATCGTGGTGCCGATCAGTTCCTTGACGATCAGCCCCGTGGTCTCCTCGGCGATCTGGCCGACGTCGCGCATTGCGGCGTCCTTGATGAGCGCAATGCGCGCCTCGGCCTCGGACAGCTTTGATTCCAACGATGCCTCGACCTGCTTGCGTTCAGCCTCGGCTTCCGCCTTGGCCGCTTCGCGGGCGTCCTGCCCGATCGCGTTGGCCTTGGACTTGGCGTCGGCAAGCTCCTGCTCGTAAGCGGCGAGCGCTGCGTCGGCCTCTTCCTTCAGCTTGGCGGCCTGGTCGAGATCCTGCGCGATGCGATCGCTGCGCACCTCGAGAATGCCACCGATTCGCGGCAGAACCACCTTCTGGAGAAAGAGGTAGAACAGGCCGAAGGTAATCGCCAGCCAGAGAAGCTGCGACGGATATGTGGAAGAATCGAAGGGCGGGAACGAGCCGCCGCCGGCGCCATGGTCGACGCCAACTTCGGAATGCGTCTCGCCGTGCGCTTCCGTTTCCAATTCCTGCGCGAATGCAGGCGCCACGAACATGGGCTACCCCTGTCTAGAGAGTGGCCGGCCGTACGAGACGGCCGGCATACACGGCTTCGGTCTTAGACGGCGAACAGCAGCAGCAGTGCGACCAGCAGCGAGAAGATGCCGAGCGCTTCCGTCACCGCGAAGCCGAAGATCAGGCGGCCGAACTGGCCGTCAGCAGCCGAAGGGTTGCGCAGGGCGCCAGCGAGGTAGTTGCCGAAGATGTGGCCGAGACCAATGCCCGCGCCGCCCATGCCAAGGCAGGCAATACCGGCGCCGATGAACTTTGCTGCTTCCGCTTCCATGGTAGAACTCCTTCAATGGAACTTTGAGATTTATGCGGTTTCGAAGTTGGCGGTATGGCCCGCCGGTGAACGTGTCAGTGCGACGGGTGAAGCGCGTCGTTGAGGTACATGCAGGTCAGGACCGCGAAGACGTAGGCCTGCAGGAACGAGACCAGGAATTCCAGGCCGGTCAGCGCGATGGTCATGAGCAGGGGCAGCAAGGCACCGCCGATGCCGAGCGCGCCCAGCGAACCAAGCGAAACAACGAAGCCCGCGAAGACCTTGAGCGTGATGTGGCCGGCCAGCATGTTGGCGAAGAGACGCACCGAAAGGCTGATCGGGCGGGACAGGAACGAGATCACCTCGATCAGCACCACCAGCGGCACCAGAATGGCGGGCACACCTTCGGGTACGAAAAGGCCGAGGAACTTGAGACCGTGCTTCCAGAAACCGTAGATGACCACGGTGCCCATCACCAGCATCGACAGGGCGAAGGTGACGATGATGTGGCTGGTGACGGTGAAGAAGTAGGGGAACATGCCGAGCAGGTTCGCCACCAGAACGAACATGAACAGCGAAAACACCAGCGGGAAGAACTTCATGCCGTGCGTGCCGGCAGCGTCGCGCAACATGTTGGCGACGAATTCGTACGACATCTCCGAAACCGACTGCAGGCGGCTGGGAACCAGACCGCGGCTCGAGGTCGTGAGATAGAGAAACGCGCCGGCGGTCGCCACGGTGGCGACCATGAACAGCGACGAGTTGGTGAACGAAAAATCGAGCCCACCGATTTCGATCGGAATCAGTTTCGAGATCTGAAACTGGTGAATTGGATCGTTGGCCAACCTGGACCCCCTCGATGCGTCACGCGCGCCACGCGGCGCAATTCAATCTCAATCGGGCCGTCCGGCGCCATTCCGCGCCTTTCCCGGCCCTCCCTCGGCGACCATGCCCACTGAACGCAGGACATTGAGCACGCCAGCGGCAAACCCCAGAAGCAGGAAGATGATGAGACCCCAGGGCGACGTACCCGCCAAGCGATCGATCAGCCATCCCAGGCCCGCCCCTACCGCTATCCCCGCGATGAATTCGCTCGACAGCTTCAGCGCCTGTCCGAAACCAGCCATGCCGCCGGTCGCGGGTTTACTCTCGGTTTCGTCCCGCGCCGGTTTCCTGGCTGCCAGAGCCGCTTCCAGTTCACGGCTGCGGCGGACGAGATCTTGCTCGCGGTTGTCCGATCCTGCCGCTGCGCCGGGCTTTTCGTCTCCGGTTTCGTCTGGCCTGTTCGAGCCGGCCATCGCGAACCTCCTGCCCGGACAACCGGTATCGGCTCTCCGCTTTCAAAGTCGCGCGCAACATAGTTAGGGGTATGTCCCCAGTCAAGCCGGGTCGAGACAGCTTGGGGGAACTTATTTGCCAAATAATTTCAATTACTTGACTATATGCGACAATGCGTCGTCAGGCAAAGTCGGACGGATCGGCGCGAATCCCCGCGCCAGGGCGGCCTCAGCTCCAGCCGCCGCCATAGGTGCGGTAGAAGATGTGGAGGCCAATCTTCTTCATCTTTTCCATGGTTCGCGCCCAACCGGGGTGGACATAGGTGGCATGATAGTGCGTGGCCGACCCCACTTCCGGAATGAAGATCTTGCCGGCGGTGACGGCCATGGCCACCTCCTGCGCCACCTTGTAGTGAGATGCGCTGCGCACGCGCGGGCGCGAGCCGTCGCAGGCAAACGAGAACTGGCAGCGATTGCGCCAGCTACGGTTCTGGTAGACCACACCGCAGATCGTCGAAGGATAGGTCGGGTTGCGGACACGGTTGAGGATAACCTGCGCGACGGCGGCCTGCCCCTTCACATCTTCCCCCCGCGCTTCGAAATAGATGCCTTCGGCGAGGCACTTCTGCTCGGCGGACGAAAACACGCTCGCCGGCAACGGCTTGCTCATCCATTCATGGTCGCCGGCGGCTACCGGCGGAATGAACCGCCCGGCCGTCGCGTCCTGTTCATGTTTGAGCAGGCTGGCAAACGGCGAGGCCGTCGCATAGTCGGGCTCAGGGGGTGCATAGGCAGTGGCCAGTACGTCCGCCTTTGCGTTGGTGACGAGCGAGGCAAGGAAAGCCGGAACGCCGGGATCGACCTTGTCTTCCTTGATGTGGAAGGCGCCGGCGATCTGGATTTCCTTGCCCTTGATGTCAGGCACCGCGAACGCCATCGCCACGTCGGGCTCGACCTTCAGGTCGATCAGCGAACTGGTGCGCTCGAAGACCGAACCGGCGTTGAACAGTTTGGGCGGAGCCACAGGCGCGACGTTGACGATTCGGCCGCGCTTGTCTGCCCGGTTGATGCGCGCCTCGTCAGGCGTTTCGCTGGCCGCGCCCTTGCCGCGGAACGCGACGGAGCCGAGACCTGCCGCGTTCAGACCTCCGCCGGAAATCGAGCCGGTGGTCGTGGAATCGAGAAACGGCATTTCCGCCTGATGAACCGAACCCGCCACGGCGCGCTCGACGAAGGAGCCCCAACGCTCCCCGCCCCGCTCCACTCCGGACACATAGCTCGCAATATCCTGATAAGCGGCCTGGGTCGGCGAACAGACCCAAATGCCGAGGCCGACCATGAAAGGGACAGCAAGGGAACGCATGCTGCCGACGACATCCTGTCGGCGCAAAACCTTTCGACGCAGCACGAATTCTCTCCAGAAACCCAACTCAACCGAACAAGCAGCGATAGTCGGGCATTAACCTTGATGGAGCGTTAACAGTGCGGGCAAGGCAGGATCATGACGAGCGGCCGATGCGCGTCAAAGCGCCTCAGCGGCGCTTCTTGGCCTTGTTGGCGAACGGGTTGTCCGGAGCGCGCAGCGCCATGCGGATCGGCACGCCCGGCATCTCGAACGTCTCGCGCAGACCATTCACCAGGTAGCGGATATAGGATTGCGGCATCGCATCAGGGCGCGAGCAGGAAAGCACGAAACCCGGCGGGCGCGTCTTGGCCTGAGTGATGTATTTGATCTTGAGCCGCCGGCCGGCGACAGCCGGCGGCGGATGATGCGCAAGCACCCCTTCCAGCCAGCGATTGAGCTTGCCGGTGGAGACGCGGCGGTTCCAGACGCGGTGCGTCTTTTCGATCGCCTCCATCAGCTTGTCGAGACCCCTGCCCGTTTCGGCGGAAACCGGCACGGCCTGCAGACCGCGCACCTGCGGCAGCAGCCGCTCGGTCTTCTCGCGCAGTTCGGCCAACAGCTCCTGCCGGTTCTCGATCAGGTCCCATTTGTTGAAAGCCAGAACCGGTGCTCGTCCTTCCCGGATGATGAGGTCGGCGATCTGCAGATCCTGCTTCTCGAAGGGAATCGTTGCGTCGAAGACGATCACCACGACCTCGGCGAAGCGGATGGCGCGCAGCCCGTCCGCGACGGACAGCTTTTCCAGCTTTTCCTGAACCCGCGCCTTGCGGCGCATGCCCGCAGTGTCGAACAGCTTGATGCGGCGACCGCGCCAATCCCAGTCGACCGAGATCGAATCGCGCGTGATGCCCGCTTCCGGGCCGGTCAGGAGCCGCTCCTCGCCAAGCAGGGTGTTGATGAGCGTCGACTTGCCGGCATTCGGACGGCCGACGACCGCGATACGCAATGGCTTGGTCGCGTCATATTCGGGCACCGTCTCGGCATCGGGATCATCGATGTCCTCGCCGATCAGCACATCCGTGGCGGCAACTGCAGCGGCCTCTTCCTCGTCGTCGCCCAGCGTCCGCTCCTCGCCGAGCGCTTCGATGATCGCCTCGCGCAGATCGGGCATGCCTTCGCCGTGCTCGGCGGAAATCGGGATCGGCTCGCCGAGGCCCAGTTCCCAGCCCTCCAGCATTCCACCCTGCGCGCCGCGCGTCTCGGCCTTGTTGGCCACCAGCACCACGGGCTTGCCGGTACGCCGTACGACCTCGGCGAAGGTGCGGTCGTCCGGCATCAACCCTGTCCGGGCATCGATGAGGAACAGCACGAGATCCGCTTCGTCGATCGCGGTTTCCGTCTGGGCACGCATACGCCCTTCAAGCGAAGACGCGGCCGCGTCCTCGAGACCGGCCGTGTCGATCACGTCGAAGCGGAGATCGAATAGTTTTGCCGGATGCACGCGACGGTCGCGGGTGACGCCGGGCGTATCGTCAACCAGCGCGAGCTTGCGACCGGCCAGCCGGTTGAACAATGTTGACTTGCCGACGTTTGGACGGCCGATGATCGAGACCTTGAAGCGCATCCGGATTCGTCACGACGACGAGTCCGAACCGCGGATCAGTTCGGACATGAGTTCTGCGCGCTGGCGCATATTCTGAGGCGCGCCCTCGTCATCGATGATCTGGTCAAACAGCGTCGTTGCATCCTGCGTGCGCCCCTGCTTCCAGGCGGAAAGCGCCAGCGCCTCGCGCGCCGAGTGGCGCAGCGTGTTGGTCTCCACAGCCAGCGCCTCGACGCGGGCCGAAACGTCCTCGTAGGAACCGTGGTCGACCAGAAGCAGTCCGGCGCGCAACTTCGCCATGTCGCGGATCGCGCCGGGGACGGAGCCGTCGGCCGCGACGCTGTCGAAGGCTGCCACGGCGCCTTCATAGTCACCCGCCTGGGCCAGCACGGTCGCGCCGCGCATGCGCGCCAGAACCGGATAAGCGCCATAGCCGTCGGCCTCGAGCTGCTCGAGTGCGGCGGTCGCTTCCTCGGTACGGCCCTCGCCCGCCAGAGACAGCGCCTGAGAATAGGCGTCGCCCGAGCTGTTTGCCTGCGTCTGCGTCCAGTAGTCCCATGCAACCCATGCAGCGGTAACCAGCACCACAGCCACCGCAACGGCGATGGTGATGGGGCCGAAGCGGTCCCACAGCGCCTTCGCCTGATCCTGGCGGAGTTCCTGGTTTACTTCGCGAATGAAACTGTCGTCCGACATCGGTCACCGGCATCTAGGGGAAGTCGGGCATGGATTCTTGCACATCCCGCCCATATGGGCATGGGTTTTAGCGAAATTTCGTGGCCATGGAAGGGGCTTTGGCAAAAAGGGCAATTGTGTCCGGCCACCAGGACCGGGGCGCGACGTCCCACGCGTGCCATATTCGCCTGCGAGGAACGGGAACCCTCAATATGCGTATTGCGTTGCGTTCTCCGATGTCGCCTCTCCGTTACCCTGCCCTCGCCTTCATCGCCTGCCTGAGTGCCGTTCCGGCTTTTGCCGGCGAAACGAGCGGTCGCGCTCCCCAATATGTGATGATCTCCTTCGACGGAGCGGGACCGATCGACCAGTGGGAACGCAGCCGCGAGTTGGCGGAGCGCACGGGCGCGCGGTTCACCTATTTTCTGTCCTGCGTGTATGTCGTTGCGCGCGAGGACCGGGCAATCTACCAGCCGCCGCGCCATGGAGCGGGCCGCTCGAATGTCGGTTTTGCAGAATCGCGCAAAGATGCGGCCCAGCGGCTTAATCAGATATGGACCGCCCGGGCGGAAGGCCACGAGATCGCCAGCCACGGCTGCGGCCATTTCGACGGCGGTGACTGGAGCGCGGCCGACTGGAAAAAACGAATTCGGCCAGTTCTCCGCGCTGCTGGCCGACGCCTGGCAGCGAAACGGTGTCGGCGAACAGGAACCGGACGACTGGAAAGGCTTCGTAGAAAGCGAAGTCGTCGGGTTCCGCGCGCCTTACCTCTCCACCGGGCCGGGTCTCTTCGATGCGCTGGCGCAAACCGGATTCGCCTATGATGCAAGCACAGTATCGAGCGGACCGGCGATGGCAACGGAAGGCCCGGTCAGGCGCTTCGCGCTGCCGATGATCCCCGAGGGCCCGAAAGGCCGGGCGGTGATCGCGATGGACTACAACCTTTTCGTGCGCCACTCCAACGCCGTGGAAACCGAGGATGCCGATGGCGCTTTCGAGGAGCGGACGCTCTCGGCACTTCGCGCCGCGCTTGACGCAGAGCTTGAAGGTGATCGCGTGCCGCTGCAGATCGGCCTGCATTTCACGCTGATGAACGGCGGCACCTATTGGCGCGCCTTGGAGCGGTTCACCGAAGATGCCTGCGCGCAGCCCGAGGTGCGGTGCGTCAGCTATCGCGGCTATCTCGACGCGACCGGGCCTGCCACACCGGCTGACGGCTAGCCATCAGTTCTGCTGCTTGACGCCGTAACCTATCGCGGCCGACACCATGAGCGTCGCGGCTGCCAACAGCGACGGTGCGGTGAAGCTGCCGGTCTGGTCCGCAACAAGGCCTGCGACCACGGGTCCTAGGATCTGCCCCACACCGAAGGCTGCCGTCATGAGCGCCAGCACGCGTCTCGGTGCCTCGCCGGCGAGCTGGCGGCCGAGTTGAAGGCCGAAGGCGGTGACGGCGATGAAGGTGCCGCCGAGGAGGACGCCCGCAACAAGCGGGCCGACATAGCCGCCGACGCTGACGCTCGCAGCAACGCCAATCGCCTCGACCACACAGCCGGCGGCAAAGATGGTCGCGAGCCCCCAACGCCGGACAGCCTTGCCCCACAACCACACGGAGAAGAAGCCGGCCAGACCGGTGGCGAACCAGACCACCGATTCGAACAGCCGCCCGGTATCGCCCTGCCGGACGATGGCGACGAGGAAGGTGGCGGTGACGATATAGCCGAAACCGAACAGACCGTAGGCGAGAATGATGCGCACCATCGCCGGGCTCATCGGCATCGCCGGTTCGGCGACTGGACGCTGGGCGGCGGCCGGGCCCTTGTCGACCAGCCAGAACACGACCGCGAACCCTGCCGCCGACAGGACGCCGGACCAGAGCCAACTTGCCTGCCATTCGGCGCCGGTCACGAGCAGAAGACCGGTCATTACCGACGAAACGGCGATTCCCGCGCCCACGCCGCCAAAATGCCATGCCTGAAGATCGTTGCGTCCGCCAGCCGCCAGCCGCGAGAAGATGATGGTCGACAGAAAGATCATGACGAAAGCACTGGCAAGGCCCGCCAGAAAGCGAATGGCCAGAAAGAGTGCAACGCTGTCGGTCAAACCCATCGCGGCGGCCAGGATCGCGCTGGCAGCCAGACCGATCATGGCGATAGCCCGCTCCCTGCCCTGCCCCCAATTGCCGGCAGCGAGAATAGCACCGGCGAGGTAGCCTACGTAGTTGGCGGATGCGATCAGTCCGGCATCGGATGCCGACAGACCAAGTCCGTCCATCATGCCGGGCAGGATCGGGGTATAGACGAAACGGCCGATACCCATGGCGACCGCCATGGCTATCATGCCCGCTATCGCATAGGTGGCCGGGGAACGCGCGTGAGAATCCATTGGAGCGGAGCTTACGACCAGCGTGCCGGCGCACAACCGTTTAGCCGCGCTGGTCCACTCGAAAGCCGGTCATGGTGCACTGCACATCAAGCTGCGAGCGGCCAGCGCGCCTTGATGACATGCCGATAAGGCTTGCGCAGGCTGTGGATCAGGCGCAGTTCCCGCACTTGCCAGGAGATAAGCCCGATCTCGCGCTGCGGCACCATGCGCCGAGCATAGGCGATCGTCATATGCGGTGTGAAGTTTCGGACGTGGGGTGGAAGCTGCAACGTCTCGCAGATCCTGCCCTGAAAATCACGTAACGACCCAATGCAGTCGAGCCCGGTCAGGACGACCGCACCACGCGGGCCGAAAGTCATCAGCCGGTCGAAACCGACGGCAAAGGCGGGGACGTTCAATGCCCGCAACCGAGCGTCCAGCTTGTCGATCTGTGCGGGCGCAACGTGGTCAAACCTACCAAATCCAAGCAGCGAGATGTGCCTGCATTCCCAAGGTACAACGTCGATATCGCCAGCAATAGCGTTCGCAATTGCAGGGACGATCCGCCGGTCGATTTCCTCGGACGCATGCGCGTCGGGACAGACAGCCAGAAACAAAGGCGCAGTTGGCGCTGGTGGCAGACCGGGAAAGCTGAGCTGTTCCGCTCGACCCTGCCGCACGGCGCCGGCCGCACCGCGCGCCCGTTTGACGGTCGGTGCCGCTTCGACAGGCAAGTCGAGATCGAATGCCAGTTGCATTCGTCAGATTAGAACAAATAATGAACAAAAATGCAAGGGGCGGCCCGGCAACAGCTCCCGGGCCATAGACCGATGCCCGATGATCAGCCCGCGAACAGGACGGCGTAGCGGTCCGGCTTGAAGCCGACCTCGATCCGGCCGCCGGTCTCCAGAACAGGGCGTTTGATCATTGTTGGCTCCGCGAGCATCAGATCGATCGCTGAACTTTCGTCGAGGTCGATCTTCGACGCATCTGGCAGGGCACGGAACGTGGTGCTCCCCTTGTTCAGCACTTTCTCCCAACCCGCAGCGGCGCACCAGCGTTCCACCGAAGCACGGTCGATGCCTTCGGCGCGATAATCGTGAAAGCGATAGGCGATGCCCTCGCTCTCGAGCCAGCGAAACGCCTTCTTCATCGTGTCGCAGGTCTTGATGCCGTAGATCGTGGCGGACATCGAACGCTCCTCTTGCAGATCCGGAATCGTATCTGCGGTGGTCTTAGGCGGTTTCCATCTCGAGATACAGGTGCGAAGGACGCCCCAGCCACCGGGCGCTAGTGCACCTGAACTAATGGCGGTGCCGCCCAGTGTCGATTACGCTTTCCAGAAACGAAAAATTCGCGCGAAGCGATGCAGCAGCAAGTGACGAGGAATGCGCAGAACCGATCGGGTCGCGCTTGCGTAACAAAGGCCGTAAACTGATGCGCCACGACGATGACGGCGAGGACAGGGCCGTGAAAATCATCATAGCCGACGATCATCCCGTGTTTCGGGACGGCATGCGCCGGCTTGTACAGCGCAACATCGCCGATGCCGGAATATCCGAGGCCGCGGATTTCGCTACCGTGCTGGAAATGGCGGACGCCAGCGCACCGGACCTGTTTCTTCTCGACCTCAATTTTCCGGACTTCGTGTTGCCCGACTCGATCGCACGGTTACGCAAGAGGTGGCCGCTTGCCTCGATCGTGATCGTGTCGATGCTGGACGACGACGCCACGATCGAGCGTGTCATGTCGATGGGGGCCGACGGCTTCGTCAGCAAGGCCATCCATCCGCAGGTGATTGCCGGCGCGGTGCTTGACGTGCTGAACGGAAAGATCGTCGTGATCGGCCCGCAGGATGCGGGCGACGAGGACCTCGTTGATTACAGCAATCTCGAACTGGACAGCCTACCGCCCCGGCAGCGGGAGGTTCTGCGCCTGATCGTGCAGGGCATGACCAACAAGGAGATCGGCCGCGCGCTAGGCATTTCGCCGCACACGGTGCGGATTCACGCGTCGGCGCTGTTTCGCGCGCTCAATGTCACGTCGCGCTCGGCTGCCGCGGCGTTGGGGCGCGACCTCGGTTTCTGACCTGATTCAGCCCCGGTCTGTTCCAGTGCCAACGACATGAGCGCGGCACGCAACTGTGCCGGTCGCGCCGGCTTTGCGAGCAGGCGCACCGGCTCGAGCCCCTCCAGCCGCTGCTGGTCGAAATTGGCGACGCCTGTGACCACAAGTGCCGGTACGGCAAAGCCTTCCTGGGACCGTATGGCGGCGATGCACTCTGTCCCGGTGTGTGCGTCCCCGAGATCATAATCGGTCACGATCATGTCTGCGCCGGTGGCAGCGTCCGGTATGCCGCTGCTTGCCGAAACGGTGCATCCCCAGCTTTCGAGCAATTCCACCATCGCCTGGCGAATGTCGGCATCATCGTCGGTCACGTGCACATGAAGACCCGAAAGCCGGTGCGCCACGGCTGGCCGGGCCGCAGCGCCACGCGGGCGCGCATGCGTAGGCCGAAGCCCCGCGACCTCGACCAACGTCCCCTTGCCCGGCTTGGATTCGAGCCTATGGCGCAGACCCAGCAGCGCGGCAAACCGGGCAACCAGCGGCAGCCCGAGGCCAAGCCCCTGGGCCGTGCCGCCGGTCTTGCCGCCAACGCGATAGAACTCCTGAAAGACGAGCTGCTGCTCCGCCTTCGGTATGCCCGCCCCTCGATCAGCAACGACGACGGCCAACGCGTCACCGCGGCGTCTCACGCCAAGCAGAACAGCGCGGCCCGGTGCATATTTGGCGGCGTTGGAGAGCAGGTTCTGCAAGATATTGGACAGGATTCGCGGATCGGTTTCGACCCAATGCTTCGTCGGGACGAGCCGGAGGCTGCCTCCCTGGTTCTCGATCATCGGAGCATTCTGGGTCGCGAGCTGTTTGAGCAGCGCGCCCAGATTGAAGACTTCGGAACGCGGCACCACGCGGCCGAGATCGACGGCCGAAACGTCGAGCAGGGATTGGAACAGGCCCGAAAGCGAGTCCAGCGAAGCATCGATGCGGTCGACGAGTTCCTGCGCCTCGTCGTTGAGCGACGACTGGCGCAGGATCGTCGTCAACATGCCGATGGCATGCACCGGCTGTCTCAGATCGTGGCTGGCATTGGCAAGAAAACGCGTCTTTGCCTGGTTGGCCTCCTCGGCGCGCTGATGCTCGCGCGACAACTCGGCAAGCTGAACATCGAGGCTGCGTGCAAGGCCACGGTTCGACAGGAGAAAGCGGTTCATCCGCACTGCCAGGATGCTGAGCGCTCCGGCATACAAGACGATCATGCCTGCATTGATGGCGCCGGCCGCGCCCGGGTCGAGCAGAATGTGAGCGACCGCCAGCCCCAACAGGCCGATCCAGATGCTGATGAAACAGGACCGCAGCACCGAATGCTGCGACGAGACGGCGCCCAGCGCAGTGCCACCGAGCGCAAAACTGTACAGAAGCAGGTTCTCGAACGAGGAGCGGGCAGCAAGAACGGCCCCGAGAAACCAGAACAGCGCCACTAGCGTGGTCAGGAAGGTGTGAGCCCAGCCTGCGCGGATCAGCCAGCGGTCATCTGCACCTTTCCGGCGGATCGCATATTGGCACATGCCGCATATGACGAGTGAAAGGACCACCATCCCGGCGAGCCATAGCTGCGCAAGCGTGCCGGTGTCGCCCTGAGCCAGAAATGCCAGGATCACGACCGCAATATGGATGAACCACGCCCTGCTGCCGATCTCGCACAGATAGACGACTTGCCAAGGCTCTACACGCCAGCGCTCCGCCTGCAACAGCATCCCCCTTCGATCTGCCCGGCGACAATAAAAAGCGTCTGGCTAGAGAAATCAAATCGAAGGTGTTTTCCCGAGCAGACTGCCGCGGAATAGCTGATGCGCCAGATGCCCCGCGCCTAGAGGTCGTTTGCCTGTGGCAATATTACGAGGTCGCGCACTGTCACGTTTCGTGGGCGCGTGAGCATGAACAGAACCGCCTCGGCCACCTCGACAGGCTCCATCAAGCCGCCGGCCGCCAGCTCGGATTCAAGCTTGTCCTTCGGCCAGTCGCTGATGAGCGCGGTGACGACGGGCCCCGGTAGCACCGCGCCGACTCGGATCGAGTGCTTTGCAACCTGTCGACGCACGGTGTGCACGAACGCCTGCACTGCATGTTTGGAGGCTGTGTATATCGGCTCCCAGACGACAGGAACGACGCCGGCGATCGAGCTGGTTACCACAATGTCGCCGGTTCGCCGTTCGATCATGTGCGGCAGGACAGCGTGGACGCTTCGGAACACAGCGTTGACGTTCAGGGTCAGCATACGGTCCCACGCATCGGGATCGCCATCGACCAGCTCACCGCCGATATAGGCGCCCGCATTGGCGTGGAAGATGTCGAGCCGGCCCGCCTTATCGAGTATCGCAGGCATCATCGATGCAACGCTTTCAGGCGAAACCAGATCGACCACGAGCGGCATGGCCTCAGGTCCGAGCTCGGCGCAGATCGACTGCAGCGCCTCCTCGTTGCGGTCGACCAGCACCACGCGCGCGCCCGCTTCCAGCATGATCTTCGTGCATTCCAGCCCGATGCCGGAGGCGGCACCGGTAATCGCCGCCACCTTGCCAGTCAGTTCCAGACGCCTCATCTACCCTCTCCTCGTATCATTTAGCCGCCACTGTCAGGCTGCGAACAGGTGCGCCGCGCCGGGATCGAAACGGAACTCGACCGGGCTGCCCGGTTCGAACACCTCGTCCTGCGGGATCGCTGCAAGCGCCCGCTCGCTCGATGCGGTTTCGAAGCTGACGACGGTCTCTGCACCAAGCCGCTCGACCAGAGAAACGCTGCCACGCACTGCGCCTGCCGCGCCATCCAGCCCCTCGCGCTTCAGATATTGCGGACGCACACCCAGGAGCGCCCGGTCTCCGGTCGCAAAGCCGCGCGCGTCGATCGTGACCGGCGCGATCGAAGGCGATTCGACGGTGACCGAGCCGCCAGCGACACCGGTGACCCGCACGTCCAGGAAATTCATCCTCGGCGAGCCGATGAAGCCTGCGACGAACTTGTTCGCGGGCTTTTTGTAGAGCTCGATCGGCGCGCCGATCTGCTGGACGACACCGCCCTCCAGCACCACGATCTTGTCGGCGAGCGTCATCGCCTCGACCTGGTCGTGGGTGACGTAGATCATCGTCGCGCCGAGTTCCTTGTGGAGCCGGGCGATTTCCATGCGCATGTCCATGCGGAGCGCCGCATCCAGGTTGGACAGCGGTTCGTCGAACAGAAAGACAGAGGGCTGGCGCACGATGGCGCGGCCGATGGCCACGCGCTGCCGCTGGCCGCCCGAAAGCTGGCTCGGCCTGCGCGCCAGCAGCGGCTCCAGCTTGAGGATGCGTGCTGCCTCGCGCACCCGCGCGTCGATCTCGGTTTTCGGCGTCTTGTTGAGCGTCAGCCCGAAGCTCATGTTCTGATAGACCGTAAGGTGCGGATAGAGCGCGTAGGACTGGAAAACCATCGCGATGCCGCGCTCGCGCGGCTCCATGTCGTTGCAGCGCGCTCCACCGATCGACAGCGTGCCGCCGGTGATGTCCTCGAGGCCGGCGATCATCCGCAGCAAGGTCGACTTGCCGCATCCCGACGGTCCGACGAAGACGACGAACTCGCCGTCCTTGATCTCGAGGTCGACGCCCTTGATCACGTCGACCGAACCGAAGCGCTTTTCCAGCTTTTCAAGCTGCAAGCCGGCCATCTCATTTCTCCCCATTTATAATGTCGCGCGTCGTCCTCGCTGCGGACTGGAGCGCCTCGAAGGCTGCAAAGCGGCGACTGTGAAAGCCGGCCAGGTCTGGCTCCGGTGCGAACGTGTCACCGGATGACGACATTGCGCGCATGGCGGCTTGCAGGTCCGGGAACGCGCCGGCTGCCGTAGCGCCAAGCATGGCCGATCCGAGAAGCACCGGCTCCGGCTGCCGCGAGGTAGTGACCGGCAGGCCGGCACAATCGGCGAGCAGTTGCCGGACCAGCGGATGCAGCCCGGCACCGCCGCTCAGCGCCACCGTCTCGACTGTTATGCCGTTCGCGCGGCTGGCCTCGATGATCTGGCGCAGTCCGTAGCCGATGCCCAGAACGCCGGCGACATAGAGTGCGACGAGGCTATCGAGGTCGCGCTCCATGCCAAGCCCCGCAATCACCGCGCGCGCATCGGGATCGGCATGCGGCGAGCGGTTGCCGAGGAAATCGGGGACGACCAGAAGATGTCCCGCAAGTTTTGCCGCGCTTGCGTTCGAGCCGGCCCGATCCACGGCAATATCCGCAAGCAGGGTCGGCAGCGACATCTGCCGCGCCTTCGCCGTTTCGCGAGCCTCTGCCGCGGCCGGATGAAGAGCGAGAATCTGGTCGATCGCGGCACCGGCGCTCGACTGTCCGCCCTCGCTGAGCCAGAGGCCCGGCACCATGGCCGAGTAATACGGCCCCCAGACACCGGGAACGAAAACCGGCTCGACACTGCTTGCCATCGTGCATGCGGAGGTGCCGAACACATAGGCCATGCGCGTCGTCGCCGACCCGTCGCCGCCGCTGGCGCCGACAGAACCGACGCCGCCTGCATGAGCGTCGATCAACCCGGCGGCGACAGGCGTTCCGGGTATCAGTCCGAGATCGCCAGCGGCATCGGCGGTCAGCCCGTCGGCGATGGCATGCCCCGCAGGCACGATGGCCGTGCCGATGCGGGCAAACCCGTCATCGGCAAGATCGTCCAGGCCGATTGCGCGAAAATAATTTTCGTCCCAGCGCTGTTCGTGGGCGAGATAGGTCCATTTGCAGGTAACGGTGCAGACCGACCTGTCGAGGCTGCCGGTGGCGCGCCAGGTCAGATAGTCGGCGAGGTCGAAAAACTGCCATGCAGCACGATAGGTCTCCGGCAGGTTTTCCTTCAGCCAGAGCAGCTTGGGCGTTTCCATCTCCGGCGAGATTGTGCCGCCGACATAGTTGAGAACCGGATGGCCGCCGGCATTGATCCGCCGCGCCTGATCCATGGCCCTGTGGTCCATCCAGACGATGATGTTGCGGTTGGCGTCGCCATGACGGCCGACGGGCAGCGGCGCGCCATCTTTGCCAAGCGCCACCAGCGAACAGGTTGCATCGAAGCCGATGCCGGCAATATCTCCCGGCGCAAGGCGGGCAGACGACATTGCCTGGCGAACGCTCGTACAGACAGCCTGCCAGATGTTCTCACTGGATTGCTCGGCGATGTCGCCAGCGTCCAGATAGAGCGCGATATCGCACTTGGCCGAAGCGAGCATCGCTCCCGCCGCGTCGAAGATACCGGCGCGGGCGCTGCCGGTGCCGACATCTATGCCGATGAAATGAGCCTGGCTCATGCAAAGCCTCGTTGCCGGAGGGAGCGAGGCTCCCTCCTCTCGATTTGCGGATTGCTGCGGTCACGCGGCCGGCGCGTGCTCGGCAGCCGGTGCCCTCGTGCCGTCCGGGTTGCGAAGGTAGACGCCGCGCTCGAGTTGCTGGCGACGCAGCTCCTGAACGTCGATCTCGGCCGGCGTGCGGTTGCCGCGCACCGAAATCTTGGCCGCGCGGCCGGCCGCCTCACCCATCGCCATGCAGGTCGCCATGACCCGGATGGCGCCCATCGCCTCATGGGTAGCGGAGATACTTCTTCCGGCCACCAGAAGGTTCGAGATTTTCTGCGGCACCAGCGAGCGGTAGGGAATGTCGTAGCAGTCGCCACACCATATCAGCGTGCAACCGTCGTCGGCCGGCCGGTGAATGTCGATCGGATAGCTGGCGACCGCGATCGCGTCGTCGAAATGGCTGCAGGCGAGTACGTCTTCCTGCGTCATCACATACTGGCCGACGATGCGCCGGGTCTCGCGGATGCCGAGGAAAGGGGCTGTCTTGGTGAAGTAGGCCTGCTCGAAGCCGGGCACGTAGTTGACGAGATAGGTGATGATATCATCGATCTGCGCCCTGCCCTCGATCTCGCCGCGGGTGAGGCTTCGGGCGTCGGTGCCGTCGGTATCCTTGACGCGGGTCATGTTGATCCAGACCTCGCCCTTCTTGAGGCCGGTGATGATGATGGTCCGCTCGTTGGGTATCTGCAGACCGCGCTCCTGCTTGGCCTTGGCCATCAGTTCGCGCATGCCGACGACGATGAACTGATGGTTCTGGCCGAAATACTCGGCCGGAATGAAGTCGGTCAGGTAGGTGCGCGCCTGCGGCGGCGCATTGGCAATGCTGAGGCGCAGCTTGTCGGTGTCGACGCCGCCGAGGCAGAACATCAGCGTCGGCGGCTGCATGCCGCCATCGGCGTTGCCCTTCTCCGTCGGCACGCCGGCGCGATAGGCGACATCCGCATCCCCGGTGCAATCGATTACGACTTTTGCAAGCGTTGCCGTGCGGCCGCTCTTGCTCTCTGTGATGACGCCGCGGATCGTGTCGCCGTCCATGACCACGCCTGCGAAGAAGGTGTAGAACAACACGTCGACGCCGGCCTCAGTGAGCATTTCGAGGGCAACCGTCTTAACGGCTTCCGGTTCGACCAGCGTTATGCCCATATGCAGCGGACAGGGCCTGTGTTCACTCGCCCCATCACGCTCCTTGCGCAGCCGCTCGATGAATTTCTGCGGCAGGCCGTCGATGATCTGGTTGCCCTTCTGGCCAAGGAAACCGAGCACGGGCAAGCCGATTGTCATGTTGCCGCCGACGAAGCTGCGGCTTTCGATCAATCCGACCCGCAGCCCATCCTCGGAAGCCGCCAGAGCGGCGGTGAGGCCGGAGGGGCCACCGCCGACGACAAGCACATCGTATTCGGCTGATACGGGGATCGAACGGGCGGGCTCGTCTATCGAGCGGACGGGGGAAGCAGGCATGGGTGATCCTCAGGAGTGATCAGGGGTGAAAGGGTTGGTGGCCGCCGGGCCGAAGCCCGGCAGCATCTATCGTTCCGGTCAGGCCGGCATGAGTGGCGTCACGCGCTCGACGATCGCGTCCACCGCCTCGGCGACCGGCTTGCGGCCGAGAACGGCAAGCTGCACTTCTTCAAGCATGATGCCCTGGGCGCGAGCCGCTTCCGGAAAAGGCGGGAACGCGCCGCGCGCATTGGCCAGCACTGCGGCCTCGACCTCGGCGAGCGGGTTCTTGGCGACGAGATCCGGTTCCGCATAGGTCGAGACCCGAACCGGCCCGTTGCCGTTGAGCGCCATGCCGAGCGTCGCCCGCTTGCTGGACACGTCCTTGATGAAGCTCCAGGCCAGGTCCTTGTCGGCAGCGTTCTTGGGAATGACCATGGCCCACGCCTCGACGATGGACGACATCGGCATCTTGCCCTTCAGCTCGGCGGAAATCGGGAACTCGACGGCCTTGATCTTGCCGGGATACTTGCTTTGCTCCGGGTTGTTGAGCTGGGCATTGCGGGCGAACGGCAGCACGGTAAAGGCGGCGCGGCCCTGCTGGAGCCAGGTCACCTGATCGTCGTTGCGGGTGGTGGCGTAGCTGCGCGGCAAGGCTCCGCCCTCGAACATTTCCCGGAGAACCGTGAGGCCCTTCACCATGGCGTCCTTGTCCGGCATGAGCTGAAAGTCGCCGGTGATGAAGTCGCCGCCGAAAGCGCGGGCGAACATCACCGGGAAGACCGCGAGGTCGCTCGCAAGCACCAGACCGACCACCGGCGTGCCCGCCGACGATGTAAAGGTAAGCTTGCGAGCCTGCTCGACCAGTTCCTCTAACGTCGTGGGCGGCGCGTCGATGCCGGCTTCCTGCAAAAGCTCTTCATTGTAGAACAGGCCCTGCGTGGCATGGCGGACGGGAATGCCGATCAGCTTGCCGTCGACCGTCATGCCGTCGACGAGACCGGGAGCAATGTCCTGGAAGTCTTCGATGGGATCGCTGGCGAGATAGTCGTCCAGCGGCTCAAACAGTGCCGCGATCTCGGACGTGGGCCGGTTGTCGATCATGTAGCCGACGCTGTAGTCGGTCGAGCCGAGGCTTGCCTCACGGAAGAGGCGATCCTGAAGCGGGTTGGAATCGAAGGTCGTCCAGGAAACGTCGGCATCGTTCGATGCCTTCCAGTCGGCGAGCAGGTCGCCACCGTCGGCGCCGAGCACCGTCTGGTGAACCTTGTGGCTGAGTACGTTCAGGGTCTTGGACGCGGCCCACGAAGGCTGCGTGGCAAGTGCTGCGATGCCGCCCAGGGCGGTACCAAGAAATCCCCTGCGGGACAGGGCGATGATGTTGCGATCGTTCATTTCAAACCTCCCTTTTTTACGCTGACTTACCCCTTGGTCGCGCCGGCGGTGAGACCGGCGACGAGATAGCGATTCATGAAGACGACGAAGAGCAGGACCGGCGCGAGCTGCACGGTCGAGGCGGCGAACAGGATGCCCCAGTCGACACCATCGATCGAACCGATCATCTCCGAGATGACCAGCGGCGCGGTCTTGGCGCGGGTCGACGTGAAGATGAAGGCGAACAGATATTCGTTCCACGCAAACACGACGACGAAGACGGCAACGGCAAGGATGCCGGGCGCGGCCAGCGGCACGATCACCCGGCGCAGCACGGTCAGGCGCCCGGCGCCGTCTATTTCGGCAGCCTCGTCAAGTTCGCGCGGGATCTGGTCGATGAAGGTCCGCATCAGGACCGTGCCGAGCGAGACGAAGAAGGTGGCGTAAAGCACCATCATTATCGCATGCGTGTCGTTGAGCCCCAGCACATTGACGATCGGGAACAGCGGCAACGTGACCACGATGGGCGGGATCAGCCGCACCACGATGAGGAACAGGACGCTGGCGTCCAGCATTCGGCTGCTGTTGCGGGAATAGACGTAGCCCGCAAAGGTGCTGCCCGCGATGGCGATCACGGTCGCGCCTGCGGTGATGATCGTGCTGTTGAGGAGGCCGTCGAAGAAGGCTCCCCACTGCTGCCACAGCGAGACGTAATGCTCGAATGTGGGCTCGAAGACATAGCGCGGCGGCACGGCGAAGATGTCCTGCCCGGGCTTGAGCGACGACATCACGATGAATGCGATCGGGAACAGCGACCAGAACAGCATCGCAGCGACGGCGACCGTCTTGCCGATGGCGGCGA
This sequence comes from Aquamicrobium sp., assembly GCA_019739225.1. Lineage (GTDB taxonomy): Bacteria > Pseudomonadota > Alphaproteobacteria > Rhizobiales > Rhizobiaceae > Aerobium. Next base: position 1,289,670 of record JAHHDT010000005.1, on the reverse strand, counting down.
GGAGGTTACGCGTTCGCATTTGCGGACACCTGTCTGCGGAGGATGAACACGTAGCCTGCACCGAGCAGCAGTGAAGCCAGCACCATGATCCAAGCCGTGGCGGCGGCGGTGCCGAATGCGTTGTAGCTGAAAGCCTCCTGGTAGAGATAAACCGCGACCACCTCGGTGGACCGAGCCGGCCCGCCCTGGGTCAGCAGCCACACTTCGGAAAAGAGGCGGAAAGCGAAGATGTAGCGGAACAGCAGCGCCACGACGATCGCCGGGCCAAGCAACGGCAGCGTGACCCGCTTGAACGCCTGCCATGCGGTAGCACCATCGATTCGGGCCGCCTCATAGAGGTCGCTGGGGATCGCCAGCCGCGCTGCATAGAGGATGATGAAGGTGAAAGGCAGATGCAGCCAGATCGTCAGCAGCGCGATCAGGATCATGGCGTGCGATGGCTCGAAGGACCAGTCCAGGATCGGCAGCCCCATGGACTGCAGCATCAGCGTCACAGGCCCGACATCGGGATCGAACAGAAAGCGCCACATGACAACGGCGATCACCTCGCTGACGGCATAGGGCGCCAGCACGGCAACCAGAAGGAAACGGCGGAACGGCAGGCCTCCAGCGAACAGCAGCGCCATGCCAAGCCCCAGCGCCAGTTCGATGTGGACCGCAACCACGACGAGCAAGACCGTATTCCAGAGCGCGCTCCGGAAAGCGGGATCAGTGATGACGTCGATATAGTTCTGCAGACCGACGAAGGTCGGCGCCTGCCCGAAGCTCGACTCGTTCAGACTCAGCCAGACGACATAAAGCGACGGTAGCACGATCACGCTCAAGATGAGAACGTGAACCGGCGCCAGGAGCGGCGCGATGCCGATGATACTTCTTGAACGCAAAAGGCCCTCCCGACCGCAACGCGGACTCGTACTTTCCTAAGCCGGCTCTTGGCCTGCTGAATGATGTTGCCCCGCGCCCCGCTCCTCCGCGGGTTCGCCCGATGAATTACGGCGCGGCTGCCCGATCACGGGCCGGACCGAGTCCCGCACCTGCAGCGCTGTCGACAGCGAGACGTGGCGCGGCAGCGCATCTTCCCCGGACATGCGCAGCGTCAGACGCTCCCATAGCAGCCTGCCCATCTCCTCGATGGGCTGGCGAATTGCCGTCAGCGCCGTCTTGCGCGCGCTCATCCAGGGATAGTCGTCGAAGCCGATCACCGACACGGCCTCCGGGATGTCGATACGGTGCCGCGCCAGCGCCGAGAGAGCACTGAGCGTGGTGACGTTGGTAAGCCCGATGACCGCGAAGGGCGCGGGATTGCCGGCAAGAAACGAGGAGAACCTATCAGCGCCGCGCTCGCCGTTTGAGCCGAGCTCCACGACCACGGGCTCAGTGCCAATCGCTGCGATAAGCGTCTCAGCGACGCCGCGCACACGCTCGCGGATCGGCGATATGCCCAGGTCCGACGCGGCAACGACGACCTTGTGATGGCCGAGTTCGACAAGATGCCTGGCGGCGATTGCGCCGGCTTCGAAATTGTCGATCGCCACCGTATCCACGAAAGAGCCTTCAGGCCCGACACGGTCGGCGAATACCATGGGCAGCCGAGCGGCTTCGGACTTAAGAAGATCCGGCACGGTATCCGAACACGGCACCGCGATAAGGCCCGACGGGCGCCAGCCAAGTAAAGCCCGGATACGTGACTGCTCGAGGTCCGCGTCATCGCGGGAGCTGGCCACGATGACATCGTAGCCATCCTCCATGGCCAACACCTCGATCCGCGAGACGAGGGAGGTGAAGAAAGTGTCATCGAGATCGGGAACCAGCACGCCAATGACGCGGGCCTGGCCGGAGCGGAGCTGCGAGGCGGCCCGGTCCATCTGGTAGGACAGATCGCTCGCGGCCTTTTCCACGCGGCGACGCAGATCGTCGGTCACCGGCTTGGTGCCGCTGAAGACATTCGACACCGTGGCAATGGAAACCCCTGCCCGGGCGGCGACGTCTTTGATCGTGACTCTCCTGCGTTCCATAGAGCGCGAGCAACCTGTTAAACGTTTTACTGTTAAACGTTTAACAGGCGATAGTGCGCAGGGCAAGTCCCTACCCGCTGGAAATTTCCGTTTGGAAGGACGGCGTCAGTCGCCCTCTTGCGTCCGCCACTTAGCGGCCAGGTCGGCGGCCGCGCGCGCCGTGTCCTCGTCACAGACAAGAACATTGCAAAGGCCGGAACGCAGCGCCGCCGCGATGGCGCCGACCTTGTTCAGACCGCCGGAGCTGAGGACGACGTTGGGCACGTCGCGCAAGGCTTCGAGCGGCAGGGCGATGGCACGACGGTTGATCTCGTGGTCGACCGGCTTGCCGGCGCTGTTGATGAATTGGCCAAGCAGGTCGCCCTGCGCGCCTGCCGCCTGCAGGCCGTCGATGTCGACATCGCTCGGCATACCGTAGCGCATCAGAAGGGAGCGCTCGGAAAGGTCGCCTGCACTCAGGATGATCATGTCGTTGGCCGCGATGCGTTCGAACGCGCTGCGGAAAACGTCCTGCGTCATGATCGCATCGCGCGATTCGGGACTGCCGGCATAGATCGGGGCGGCGAGGTATGCGCAGGTCGCGCTGAGCTGTCGCGCGAAATCGCTGGCGATGTCAAAGGTGTTGATCTCGATGCCACGCGTCAGTCCGCCCATGACCGAGTTCACGCACAATTCGGGTCGGCGCATCGCCGGCATATGCCGCACCAGCTCACGCAAGGTGGCGCCCCACCCCACGCCGATGCCGCTCATCTTGCCGGCTGCGAGAAGCTGCGTGACATAGTCGGCGGCGGCCTGGCCAAGCAGCACTGGTACGAGCTCCGGGTCGTTCGGCGTTGGAACGATAATCGCGCGGTGGAGACCGAAGCTCTCGGCAAGGTGCTGCTCCAGTTCCACGCAGGAGGTCAGCCTGGAGTTGAGCTTGATGGTGACCAAGCCCGTGCGCCGGGCATCGCTGATGATCCGGTTGACCCTCAGCCGGTTGGTCGACAGCGCTTCGGCGATCTCGCCCTGGGTGCGCCCTTCCATGAAATACATCCAGACGACCCGAACATTCATCTGCTCTTCTGGCGTCGGCGCGGGCTGGTCTGCAAGCATTCCTGCACTTTCTCGATTGACTCCCGGTATAGGACTTCACGCGGGACGCTTGTCAATTCCAGCCTCCCGCGAAAGCCCTCTTCCGGTTAGTCGGTTCGCCGCCCGGTGGACTTGTCGAAACAATGCAGGTCGGCGCGGTCGATATGCCAGTTCACGCGGTCGCCTTCCGCGACACCGGCCTTGCCCGGCACCGATGCGATCAACGCCTGCCCGCCATTCAGCAACAAGTGCACGTGGCTCTCGCCACCGATGGGTTCGATCAGTTCCACCACGCCAGAGAGTCCGATGCCTTCCGTCATCGGCGCCGTGCAAACCGCATCCGGACGCACGCCGACCACGCCGGTCTGCGGCGGCAGTTCGCCCCAATCCACATCATCGGCCTGCCCGACGTCGATCAGGTTCATCGGCGGCGAGCCGATGAAGCCGGCGACAAAGAGCGTCTGCGGTCGCTCGTAAACCTCTATCGGCGTGCCGATCTGCTCGATGCGGCCACCATTCATGACCACGAGGCGGTCGGCCAGCGTCATCGCCTCGAGCTGGTCGTGCGTGACATAGATGCTGGTTGTGCCGAGCCGCTTCTGCAGTTTGCGGATCTCCACGCGCATCTGCACCCGGAGCTTGGCATCAAGGTTGGAGAGCGGCTCGTCGAACAGGAAGGCAGCCGGGTTGCGGACGATCGCCCGCCCCATCGCGACGCGCTGGCGTTGACCGCCTGAAAGCTGTCGGGGCCGGCGTTCCAGATACGGCTCGATCTCGAGGATCGCTGCGGCTTCGGCAACGCGACGTTCGATATCCTGACGGGGAAAGCCCCGGTTCTTCAGCCCGTATTCAAGGTTCTGCCGAACCGACATATGCGGGTAGAGCGCGTAGTTCTGGAACACCATGGCGATGTCACGGTCGGCCGGCTCCACCGAACCGACGTCCTTGCCCGCGATCCGCAGGTGCCCCGACGTGACCGATTCGAGGCCCGCGATCATGCGCAGCAAGGTTGATTTTCCACAGCCAGACGGTCCGACGAGCACAATCATCTCGCCATCGGAGACGGAAAGGTCGATGCCCTTCACCGCGGGGACACTCCCGTAATTCTTCTTCAAATCCACCAGTTCGATAGCGGCCATGAGCTCCTCCTAGCAATGCGTCATACATTTGTAACACGATATTGACATTTGTAATCCGTGGGCGCTAGCTTCTTTTTGTCGCCGCCGTGGAAGCGGCCCACCCGCGCGCTGGAAAGACGCGGGCAAGGAATACGGCGATGCGAGAGGAGACACAGATGACAATCGATTTTGGTATCAGGAATGCGCCGCGCAAATTCGCGAAGACGCTGGCGGCCGGTATTGCGCTCGGCATGCTGGCATTGCCCGGCGCGGCAGCCGCGCAGGAGCGCGTCAAAGTGGAATGGTGGCACGCGCTCGGCGGCCGGCTCGGAGAAGTAGTCGAGAAGCTCGTCACGGATTTCAACGGTTCGCAGGACCAGTACGAAGTGGTCGCGGTCCACAAGGGCAACTACGAAGAGAACATGGCCGCGATGGTCGCGGCCTATCGCGTCGGCCAACAGCCGACGATCATCCAGGCAGCCGAACGCGGCTTCATGACGATGCTGAATTCGGGCGCGGTCGTTCCGGTGCCGACGCTGATGGAAGAGCAAGGCCACGACGTCGACTGGAACGACTTCATCGCGCCGGTCTCGGGCTTCTTCCTCGTCGACGGCGTTCCGGCCGCCCTGCCCTTCAACAGCTCGACCCCGATCTTCTGGTACAATCGGGACATGTTCAAGGAAGCCGGCTTCGACGCGCCCGGCGAGACCTGGCAGGAAGTCGAAAAGCAGCTCTACGCCATCAAGGAGCAGGGCGTCAGCCAATGCTCGATGGCGCTGGCAAATGACTTCTTCTGGAGCCTGATCGAGAACTACGCCGCCCTGCACGACCAGCCCTACGGCACGCTCGCCAACGGCTTCGACGGGCTTGGCACGGAGTTCGTGTTCAACAAGAGCCCGCTGGTCGTGGGCCAACTCGAGCGGCTGTCGAAGTGGATGGACGACGACGTCCTCCAGATCGCCGGCCAGGGTCTGTCGCCGGAGCAGCTCTTCACCTCTGGCACCTGCGCGACCTACGTCGCCTCGACCGCAGCGCATGCGGGCATCGGTTCGGGCGCGCAATTCGACTGGAGCGCGACCTTCCTGCCGCATGAGGAGGGTGTGGAACCGAAGAACAGCACGATCGGCGGCGGTGCGCTGTGGGTGCTGCAGGGCAAGAGCGACGAGGAATATGCAGGTGCAGCAGCCTTCATCGACTTCGTCGCCTCGCCCGAAACGCAGGTGTGGTGGAGCAAGCAGACCGGCTATGTTCCCGTGACCACGACAGCCTATGACGCCCTGAAGTCGGAGGGTTACTTCAAGGAAAACCCGACCCGGGAGATCGCCATCCTCCAGCTCAGCCGCGGCGAGCCGACCGAGAATTCGCGCGGCTTCCGTTTCGGCAACCACAACCAGTCCATGCAGCTTCTCGTCGAGGAGATCCAGGGTGTGTGGACCGGTCAGAAGACCCCGCAGGAAGCACTCGACAACGCCGCACGCCGCGGCAATGAGATCCTGCGCCAGTATGAGAGGCTCCATGCCTCGCAGTAACGCGACAGCGGGCATCGGGGGCGCGGATACGCGCCCCCCACTCGCGATCGGCATCGCGCTCAGCCGCCTGCTGCCGAAGACCTCGGAAGCCGGGCTCAAGACCGCGCATTTCAGCAAGCCGGGCCTTGCGGCGGCGCTGCTCGCCCCTCAACTGCTGATCCTGCTCTTCTTCTTTTTCATTCCTTCCTACAAGGCGCTTTCGCTCGCCTTCGTGCAGGTCGACCCGTTCGGTGCACGGGAAATCTTCGTCGGGTTCGCCAATTTCGCCCAACTTCTGGGAAGCCCGGACTACAGGCAAAGCGTGTTCTTCACGCTCTGGTTCACGGTGATCCAGGCCGTTGTGACCATCGCGCTGGCACTGCTCTTTGCATTCGCCACCGATTTCGTGATCCGCGGCCGCGGCCTCTACAAGAGCGTCATCCTGATGCCTTATGCGATCGCCCCGGTGATCTCCGGCGTGCTGTGGGCGTTCCTGTTCAATCCGGCCGTCGGTCCGCTGGCGCAGTTCATCCAGTCGCTCGGTATTCCGTGGGATCCGAACCGCCGCCCGTTCGACGCGCAGCTTCTGGTGATCGTCGCGTCGGTGTGGAAGCACATCTGCTACGACTACATCTTCCTGGTCGCCGCTTTGCTCGCCGTGCCGCAGTCGCTGCTGGAAGCTGCAAAGCTCGACGGCGCCCGGCCGGTTAGGCGCTTCTTCACCATCTCGCTGCCGCTGGTGACGCCGACCATCTTCTTCCTGATGGTCATGAACGTGGTCTACGGACTGTTCGAGACCTTCGGCATCATCGACGCGGTGACGCGAGGCGGTCCGGCGGGTGCGACCAACACGCTCGTCTACAAGGTCTACCAGGATGGTTTCGTCCAGCTCAATCTCGGGTCCTCGGCTGCCCAGTCGGTGATCCTGATGATCATCGCGATCCTTTTCACCGTCCTCCAGTTCCGCGCGCTCGAGCGCCGGGTCAACTATCAGGTGTAACCATGATCGAGCGCAATCTCGGGCTTACGATCTTCTGCCACGCCGTGCTGCTGCTCGGCGCGGCGGCCGTATGTCTGCCACTTTACTTCGCCTTCGTCGCCGGCTCGCTGACATTGCAGGAAGTGCAGCAGACACCGTTTCCCTGGGTTCCGGGCACGCACTTCCTCGACAATATCGCCACGGCCTGGAACCAGGGTAATTTTTCGCGGCTCTACATCAACTCCCTGATCGTGACGATCGGCATCGTGGTCGGGAAGTTGACGATCTCGCTGATCGCGGCATTCGCCATCACCTATTTCCGGTTTCCGTTCCGGATGACTGCGTTCTGGCTGATCTTCGTCTCGCTGATGCTGCCGGTCGAGGTGCGCATCATACCGACCTACGAGGCGGTCGCCGACGCAGCCGGCCCGCTACGCTGGTTCGCCGACATCACCGGCATCTCATGGCTTGTCGGCAGCGTCACCGGCTACCAGCTCGAGGCGGCGCTGCAATGGAACATGGTCAACACCTATAGCGGCCTGATCCTGCCTCTGATCGCATCCGCGTCGGCGACTTTTCTGTTCCGCCAGTTCTTCCTGACGGTGCCGGAGGAGCTATGCGAGGCAGCGAGGCTGGATGGCGCTGGGCCAGTGAAGTTCTTCCTCGATATCCTGCTGCCTCTGTCGCGCGCCAACATCGCCGCGCTGTCGATCATCCTCTTCATCTACGGCTGGAACCAGTATCTCTGGCCGCTGCTGTTCACCACCGATGCCGAGATGCAGACGGCGATCCTGGGCCTGAAGCATCTGGTTCCAGTCTCGGATGCTGAACCGGCCTGGAACATCGCCATGAGCGCGGCCTTCTTCGTCATGCTGCCGCCCGCCATCATCATCCTGCTGATGCAGCGCTGGTTCACGAAGGGCCTGGTCGATTCAGGCAAGTGACATCCCCAACAAAGGAAATTAACGCATATGGTCTCCATCATCGGTCACCGCGGTGGCCGCAATCTCTGGCCTGAAAACAGCATCGAAGGCTTCCGCAAACTGCTGGAACTGCCCGTCGAAGGTGTCGAGTTCGACGTCCATCTGACGAAGGCGGGCGAGATGCTCGTTATCCACGATCCGACACTCGACCGGACGACGGAACGAAGCGGAGCGGTCGCCGAGCTCGGCCTTGGCGAAAATCACAAGGTCAGGCTGAAGGACAATGGTGGCACGATACCGACGCTGGACGAAGTCCTCGATGTCTTTGCCGACAGCGCAATCGAACTGCATGTGGAGTTGAAGGCCGACCACGAGCGAAAGCCCTATCCCGGCCTTGAGGCCAGGGCGGCGGCGTTGCTCGATGATCGCGGCATGGCTGCTCGCTCGATCATGACGAGCTTCCTGCCCGAAGTGTTGGCGACGATCCGCGAGGTTGCACCGCACATTCGAACGCTATCCTCGTTCGACGCGAAGTCGGTCGAGCGCTACGGCCTGACCGATGGGCTTCGCCGGATGCTCGACCTGTCGGATGTCATCGCCGTCGAGCGGCACGTCCTCGACCAGAACTGGGACACGATCACCGAACTGGTGCCGGGCGACAGGCTCGGCGCCTGGGTGCCGAACGACGAAGCCGACATCGCCTACTGGCTCGGAAAACCGATCCGCCAGATCACCACCGACCGCCCCGATCTGGCCGTCGCCCTGCGCGGAGCATAAAGACTTGCACAACATGCCACTTCAGACTGCCGCCATTGTGGCGGAACGCGATCCGCTGCAGAACATCGCCCTCATCATCTTCGACTGCGACGGCGTGCTGATCGACAGCGAGCCCATCGCAAGCAGCACGCTCGCAGAGAGCCTGCGCGACGCGGGCGTCGAGATCTCGGCTTCGGAATCGCACGTCAAATTCACCGGCAATTCGGTCTCGACTATCCGGCGCATGATCGCGGACGACTACGGCATCACCGACATCGAGCCGCTGATGTCGTCATGGCACGAGACGCTGTTCCGGACCTTTGGAGAACGGCTGACGGCTATGCCTGGCATCCTGCAGGTGGTGAGCGATCTCCAACGGCCGAAATGCGTGGCATCCAACAGCAGCATGCGCCGGCTCGAACTCAGCCTCGGCCATCTGGAACTCTGGGATCATTTCAAGCCAGCCATCTTCAGCGCCGAAGCGGTGGCAAGACCGAAGCCCGCGCCCGACCTGATGCTGCACTGTGCGCAGGAGTTCAAAGTCGATCCGTCGCTTTGCGTGATGATCGACGACAGCCCACATGGCGTCGAGGCGGCGGTCGCCGCCGGCATGATCGCGATCGGCTTCGTCGATCCCGCCGACCCGCGGCCGGAGCGTGCAAAGGTCCTTCGCGCGGCAGGCGCGGACGCGGTTGCCGAAGGTGCCGGCGAATTGCTGGCTGCGTTGAACGCGGCCAACGCGCTGCTGGCGAGCCGTGGATCATAAGCGGACGACAAGCACGACGTTGGTAGGGCTGGGCGGACGCGCCCAGCAGCGTTAAGTTGGCGGGGCGGGGACAGGAGAGGCCCCGCCTATCAATCCCTTGACTGTTCATATATGACTAAACTGCGCATATATGTGCAGCAGTCTAGGGATCGACATGACAGAAACGGAACAGCAGGAAGCGGGGCGGTCGCTCTACGTCGTCCCGCCGGTGACGAGGGCGATTGCGCTCCTGCGCTACATCGCGGCAGGCAATCGCTGCCGTAATACCAGCAGCGCCGCAAAGGCGCTGAACATCAACCGCACCACGCTCATTCGCCTGCTTTCGACGCTGGAGGTAGAGGGCATTCTCGAGCCGCTGCCCGACGATGGCGGCTATCGCCTCGGCACCGGACTGATCGCGCTCGCGTCTGAAGCGCTGAACGAGCGCAGCATCCTGCAGGTCGCGCGGCCTTTCCTGAAACAGCTCGTCGATTCGCTCAACCTGTCGGCCCATCTCGGCGTGCTCGAAGGCCGGGAGATCGTCTATCTCGCCCGCGAGACACCGAACTCCCACCTTGCCAGCACGGTGCGCGAGGGAACCCGCCTGCCCGCGCACGCGACCACCATCGGGCGCATCCTGCTCGCCGAATTGTCGCCGGCTGCGTTGAAATCGCTCTATGCCGGGCAGGCTATGGAATCGTTTACGGCGAAGACCCGCACGTCGCTCGCCGATCTCGAAGAGCAGCTTCGCACGGACCGTTCGCGCGGCATGGCATGGAGCGTCGCAAACTTCGAACCCGAGATCGGATCGGCCGCCGTCGCCGTCCACGATCATCAGGCCCGCGCCGTCGGCGCGATCAACGTCACCGGCCATGCCAGCGTCTTCGCGGACGACGGTGCGAACGTCGAACGGATCGAGCAGGAATTGAAGGCCGCCGCGCGCAGCATGTCGGAAGCGCTGGGCTATCGCGGCTGGTCGGCCGATCAGATGTAGGTGTAGCCATAGGACAGGGCGAAGGCGCTGTCCGGCAGCGGCGCATTGCCGGCAACCGCGCGGCGCAGCCACAAACGGCCATGCACCTGCGTGTCGGAGAAGTTGGTGCCCGCCGGTAGCCTGGCGTCCTGACACCACAGCCCGCCGAGCCACTCGGCCCCGCTGAACGATGCGCGCCCGCCTATCTCGACATTCTGAAGCGAGAAATTGCCGTAGCTGGAAATTAGCTCGAAGCTGGCGTCGCCCGCCATGCGGGCGTCATCGAGCCGCACGATGCCGCGAAATTCCGCCTCGTCAAACCGTACCGTTTCACTAAACTGCGCGCGTTCGAAACGCGCATCGTTGGCGAACACCGCACGCTCGAAAGTCGCCTTGCCGCCGAAGCGCGCACCGCTGAACCAACTCACGCCCAAAAAGCGCGCCCCCGTTGCGTCGATACCTTCGGGGAAGGACGCACCGCTCATATCGAAGCCCGTCAAATCAAGGCCGGCAAGATCGAGCGGGCCTTCGCAGATGACGCCTGCCAGGTCGACACAGTCTCCGTGCCGCCACGGCATCGCGATCAGGTCGCGTATCTCCGCCGGTTTCATCTCAGGCGACCTCGCCGATCTTCTGCTCCGCCAGCGCGACGATGCCTGCGGCCCATGGAAACGCCAGATCCTCGGCCATGTCGCTGCCGGAGGCGTCATGCGTGACGCGCTCGCCGACCTGCACCGCACCGTAGCTCACAAGCAGTTCCGCCAATCCCTTGCTGCCGAAATTGAACGTCTCTTCATATTCGCTGTCGCCGAGGCCGAAGATTGCGAAATGAATGTCGGAGAGGCTGGGGGCTGCGGCCTTCAAGGCTTCTGCGAAGGGTTGCGCGGATGCCGGCAGCTCTCCGTCGCCATAGGTCGAACAGACGATCATGTGGAGACGCCCTGCATCGAATTCGGCCGGGCCGAAATCCGACAGGTTGCGACACTCCACCTCGTGCTCGCCTTCCAGTTCGCCCATGATGTCCTCGGCCAGCATCTCGGCGTTGCCGGTCTCGGTGCCGTAAAGCAGCATGATCTTCATAGGTCTGGCTCCTTCGTTTGGCGGGCAAGCGCCAGCATCGCTTCGCGCGAGGGAATCTTGACGCGGCAACGGTCCTGCGGCGGCGATGCCGTCTCGGCCGCATCGATGCGTTTCCAGTCGTCGTAGCAGACTGCCGCCGTCCATTGCGGAAAGGCGTGACGACCGGGCTTTTCAGGCCCGGTATCCGATGCTTCAAGGTCGGCCAGTATGCGCGCCGCAAGAAGCTGCGCATCGGCGCGATTATCGGGGATGGTGCCGCGCGGGCCGCGCCGGAACCATCCGGTCGCATAAAGCCCGTCGGCAAGCACGCCCAGCTCAAGTTCGGCTGCAGAGCCTACCAGCTCGTCACGCGGCAGGCCTGCTGCCGCCTCGAAGCCGATGGCCGTGATGAGGGCGCTGCATGGCAACGAAACAGTGCCGCCATCGACATTGCGGAAAACTGCCTCGCTGATACGCCCGCCATCACCTTCCAAACTGACGGGCGTCAGGCCGAAGCGGAAGGTGATGCGCCGTCCTCCGGTTTTGTGGCCGTGTATCGCGTCCAGGGCCGCGATCTTCTTGGCGCCTTCCTCGTCGTCGCTCACAGCGGCGCCGACCACCTCGATCGCGACGCCCTCGAGCTTGGCCAGTTCTTTGATCATCACGGCATCGAACTTCGCGTCAGCGGCCGGCGATCGTCCGACAATGTCGATGGTTTCGACCCCCGAGCCCGCCAGCCAGCCGGTCGGCACGGGGCCGAGGTCGGAACCGGCAAGCTCGCCCGGCGTCTTGGCTAGCAGGCGCAGGAGGTCGATGGCGACGTTGCCGTTGCCCATGATGACGACATGCCGTCCGAGTTCCGGCAGCGGCTCAGCGTCTGGATGTTCGTAGAGCGCGCGGGTCAGGTAGCCGGCGCGATGCACGCCCTTCAGATGCTCGCCCGGAATGCCGAGCGCCCGGTCACCGGACAATCCGGCTGCAAGCACCACGGCGTCGTAGGCTTGGCGCAGTTCGTCGAGGCTTACGTCCTCGCCGACAACCACATTACCGATGAAGCCCGCGCCCTGCCGCTCGAACAGGCGCTCGAACTGCCGGATGACGGCCTTCGTGCCCTGATGGTCCGCGGCGACGCCGTAGCGCACCAGCCCGTAGGGCACCGGCAGCCGGTCCAGTATGTCGACCCGCAATTGCGGGTCAGCCTTCAGCAGCGCCTGCGCCAGATAGCAGCCGGACGGTCCGGAACCGACGATGGCGACCGCGCGGCTCATGATGCGCGCACCGTCGCCGCAGCCCAGGGATGCGGCGCACCGGACAGGTCGGTGTAGAAGGACTTCTGCGCCATATAGGCCCTGATGCCGTCGCGCCCTTTCTCACGGCCCATGCCGCTTTCCTTCTCGCCGCCGAAGGGAGTCGAGATAGAGAACTGCTTGTAGGTATTGACCCAGACAGTGCCGGACCGGATGGCCTTGCCGACCCGCCAGCTCTTCGGGAAGTCTCGTGTCCAGATACCGCAGGCGAGCCCGTAGTCGTTGTCATTTGACTGCGCGATCACGTCCGTCTCGTCATCGAAAGGAAGCACCACGAGGACCGGCCCGAACACTTCCTCCCTGCAGATGCGCGCGCCGTTATCGACACCGGCAAGGATAGTGGGAAGATAGTAGGCGCCCTTCTCGTAAGCCGCTCCGTCCGGCGTGCCACCACCCGCGAGAAGCTCCGCACCTTCTTCCCGCGCGCGCCGCACATGGTCGGCGACGCTGTCGCGATGGTCGAAGTGGACCAGCGGCGCGACCTGCGTCTCGGCCTCGAAAGGATGCCCGACCTTGAGCCGCTTCGTCGCTTCCACCAGCCGCTCGACGAACTGCGTGTAGATTGGCCGTTCGACGAACAGCCGGGCACCGGCGATACAGCTCTGCCCGGTCGACGAAAAGATGCCGAACAGCACGCCGGCCAGCGCCTGCTCAATGTCGGCGTCGGCAAAGACGATGGTGGGCGACTTGCCGCCGAGTTCCAGTGACACCGGCATCAGCTTCTGCGCGGCCTTCAAGGCAAGCGCCCGCCCCGTCTCGGTACCGCCGGTGAAGCTGATCTTGGCGATGTCCGGGTGCTCGACCAGAAGATTGCCAATCTCGCGGCCGGAGCCAGGCAGTACGGAGAACAATCCCTTCGGCAGGCCGGATGCCTCCACGATGCGGGCCAGTTCGAGCGAAACCAGCGGCGACCACGAGGCGGGTTTCAGCAGCACGGCATTGCCTGCGGCAAGCGCCGGCGCGACCTTCTGGGCATCGGATGCGATCGGCGAGTTCCACGGCGTGATCGCGCCTACCAGGCCCAATGGCTCGTGCACGGACATGGTCAGCGCGTCGCCGCGCTGCGCCGTCAGCGCTTCGTCCGAGGTTTCGAGCACGGCGCCGAAATAGCGGAAGGTGCCTGCGGCGGAAGCGGCGAGCGCGCTCGTTTCGCGCAAGGTCTTGCCGGTATCGCGGCTCTGGATGTGGGCGATGCGCTGCGCATTGGCTTGGATGCCGTCGGCAATCGCATAGAGGAAGCGCGCGCGCTCATGTGGCTTGAGATTGCGCCATGCCGGATCGGCCTGCGCCCGCTTCGCGCGTTCGATGGCGCACTCGCCATCTGCAACCGATGCACCGCGCAGCACCCGGTTGACGCTGCCGTCAGCGGGGAAGATCGAGACGATCTCGGCGCCTGTGCCTTCTTCCCATTCGCCGCCGACGAAAAGCTTGTTCTGCGGTAGTTCTATCATCTCGGGCTCCACCCTCAGATCGACACGGGGCCGATACGGTTGCGGATTTCCCGCAGCACGCTGTAGACCGTGGACACGGACGTCTTGGCGTTGGCCGCGGACGGAAGGTTCTCGATACGCATCGTGTATTTCGCCAGCGGCGAGACGACCGAATATTCATGCACGTTGCCGGGCGCGGCTGGGTCGGCAATCAGTTCGACATGTGTCGCCTCGAACCCTGCGCCGGCGAGGGCAAGCGTTGCGGCGACGTTGGCGTTCTTCGGATAGGCCCGCGCCGCCTCGCGCGCAGTGCCGGTAAAGAACGTTTTGGGTTCCCGCAACGCGCCGAGATCAATCAGCGCTTCGGCCGGCGTTCCGCTCCAGGCGAGTGGCGGCTTCGAGCCGCGATAGCGCACCTCGATACCACCGGCCTGTCCTATTGCCGCGAGAAGGTCGATGCCGCCGACCGCGCCCGCCGGCAGGATCAGTCGTGCCTTGCCTTCGGCCGCAGCCGTGCGCAGTTCCCGTTCTAGAGGGGCATCTGCGAGCGCGCCGATCGAAACGATCACCACGTCCGTTCCCGCTCGAAGGACAGGCGGCACATGCGCGACGACTGCGGCGTGCCCCGCACATTCGACCACCATGTCCGGTCGGTCTGCGAGCAACGCCTGAACATCGGTGACGACCGCGGTTTCGCGCGCAGTGCCGGCAAACTCGCCAGCCAGCCGCGCTGATGCTTCGTCGGCGGAATCGGGCAGGCACAGCACCGTCAGCCGCTCGAGCGGCGCGTCAGGCATGTCGGCCAACTGGCCGAGCAGCGTGATGGCGATGTTGCCGAAGCCGATCAATCCCAGCCGCATCGGGTCACCCACCGTTTCCGGCCGCGCCGGCGGGAGGGCCGGCAAAGGCTTCGTTGAACGGCCCGATCGTGCACATGTCGATCTCGATCAGGCGCGGCCCCTCCGCTGCCAGCGCCTCGTCGAGAAGCGCGGGGAAATCCGCAACGTCGCGCACCAGCGTGTGCGGCATGCCGATCGAGCCGCAAAAGGCTGCGAAGTCGGGGGTCGCCAGCGCCGAATAGTGCCGGCGGCTGCCATATTGCGCATCCTGGATATTCTGGATCACGCCGTAGGCCTTATCGTTCATCAGCAGGTAAACCAGCGGGGCGTTCTCCTCGACGGCGGTGATCATCTCGGCGAGCCCCAGCATCGTGCCGCCGTCGCCCAGCAGCGTGACCGCCTTGGCCCCCTTCGATCCAAGTGCGGCGCCGACACCCATGGCCACGCCCTGCCCGATGCCGCCGCCCAGTGCATGAACGCCGAGATTGGGTCCTGCGATGCGGACATAGCGATTGCCGAAGGTCGAGTTCGAGATGGTCACGTCGCGCACCCATGGGTGGCCGCCGGCGAAGATGCGGTCAGCCAACGTATCGGCGACGACACGATATGGCCCAAGGACATCGCGCATCCTGCCTTCGGCCTGAGCCCGCGTGCGGGCGATGTCGAAGGACAGATTCGTGTCCGTATCCAGCGTATCGGGCAGTCGCTCGAGCAGGCGCGAAAGCGTGTCGGCGGCATCGCCGTGCGCGAACACCTCGACGGGATAGTTGCGCCCGCCCTGAGCCGCATCGGCATCGATCTGCACCAGCGGTCGCGGCAGCGGCATCTTGTTGTTGCGGGTCTCGTTGCCACGCAGGCGCGAGCCGACGACGATCATCAGGTCGCAGCTCTTGTAGAGCTCGACGGCCTCCGGCGTCATATTGAAGGCGCCGAGTGTCGCGGGCTCAGCCTCCGAGACCGTCGCGCGGCCGTTGGTCGACGTGACCACGCCGAAGCCGCGCCGCATCAAATCGGTCGCCTCGCGCGACGCGCCGACCGCGCCGCCGCCAAGCCACAGCAAGGGACGCCTGGACGCCTTCACCATCTCCGCGATCTCGTCGATGACGGTGTCGGGTGCTACCGGGCGAGTGGGCTGCGGGCGGTGGATGCGTTCTGTCGAACGGGCCGGCTTGCGCTGCACGTCGACCGGGATCTCCAGGCTTACCGGCCCCGTCGGCGCGGAAAGGGCTGCCGAGACGGCGGCGGTCAGTGCGCCGATGGCACCGTTGGCATCCCACATGCGGAACACCGCCTTGGAGACACCGCGTAGCATTTCGGGCTGGCGCGGCACGTCGTGGATCGCCGCGCGGTCGCGGTCGGCGAATTCGAGATCGACCTGCGTGGTGATGTGCAGCACTGGTGAACCGGCGGTCAGTGCCTCGGCCTGCGCGCCGGCGGCGTTGCCGGCAGCCGTGCCGGTGGACGTCAGGCAGACGCCTAGCTCACCGGAAACGCGCGCATAGGCATCTGCCATGTTCATCGCGCCCGCCTCGCCGCGCGACGGCACGAAACGGATGCGGTCCTGGCGGGCTATGGCGTCGAGGATCGGCATGTTGTGGATCGAGATCACCCCGAAAACTGTGGTGACGCCGATCTCGGCGAGATAGCGGGCGATGAAGTCGCCGACCGTCTCCGAAGCTGCAATGGTTTCGAGTTTCATCTCGTATCCTTCAGATATGACGCGCCAGGCCGCCCGAAACCTCGAGGTGAGCGCCTGTGATGTAGCTTGCTCCCGGCGATCCCAGGAATGCGATGGCCGAAGCGGCTTCCGACGGGTCGCCGAGGCGGCCGAGCGGAATGCCCTTGTTCTTGGCCAGCGCGCCGTACCATTCGGCCTTGCTCTGGCTCTGGTCCTCACGCTCGGCAAAGCGGCGCAGCCACTGGCCGGAACCGACCATGCCGATCAGGATCGAGTTGACGCGAATATCGGGCGCCAGTTCGATCGACAGCGACTTGACCAGATTCTGCACCCCGGCGCGGGCCGAGGAAGTGCAGACCATGTGCGGCTCGGGCTGGTAGGCAAGCAGCGAATTGACGACAACGATCGACCCCTTCGCCTCGCGCAGCATTGGCAGGAAGGCCCGCACGGGATGGATCTGGCTGAACAGCTTCAGCTCGTATTCGGCGCGCCAGTCGTCGTCGGAGGTGGTGGCGAAGGTCGACTGCCGCCCTTGCCCTGCATTGTTGACGAGCAGGTCGCAGCGACCGAAACGCTCCTTCACCTGCGCGGCGAAACCGTTGACGGCTTCGGGGTCGAGCACGGAGAACGCGCTGGCAAGCACATTCTCCTTGCCGAAGTCCCGGATCAGAACCGATGCCACGTCGTTGAGACGGCTTTCGGTGCGGGCGCACAGCGCAACTTTTGCCCCCGACTCCAGCAGCGTCTGCACGGTCGCGAGCCCGATGCCCGACGAACCACCGGTGACGACTGCCACCTTGCCGGCATAACCATAATCCATCACGCGACCTCCCTGGCGGGCGCCAGTTCAGGGAAGCCCGGATCAGGCCGCCCCTGCATGACGGCGCGCTGCGCAGGCGTCGGCGGGCCCGCCGTCATCCAGCGGTCCATCGCCTCCGGATTGTCGCGCGGCCACACTTTGGCTTCGTGAGTCGTCTCGTCGATCTGCTGCAGTTCGGAGGTGAACTCGATGACGAAACCGGACGGCGAGACGAAATAAGCGAAGGGATTGTTGCCCGGTCCGTGACGGCCCGGGCCCCAGGTCGGCACGTGGCCCTTCTGCTTCATGCGGCCGATACCGCGCATGAACTCGTCGATCGACGGCATCTCGAAGGCGACGTGATTGACGCTGGCATAGTTGCCGCGCACCAGCGCGATCGAGTGATGGTCCGAGTTGCAGCGCAGGAACACCATCTGGTCGGCGGAATAGTCCGACACGCGGAAACCGAGAACGCGGGAGTAGAACTCCTGCACGCCCTCCATGTCGGGCGTGTTGAGCACCACATGGCTGACCTTGCGGGGTTTCGCCCATTCCGGTTCCTCGTCCAGCGACATCGCCTCGGTGCGGAAGCGCAGACGCCGATTGTCGGGGTCGAGCATCTCGAATCCGTAGCCGCCCGCATAGTCGTCGAACGCAGCCGGTTCGCCGAGTACGACGCCGCCGCGCTCGACGATCTGCGCGTGGAGCGCGTGCATGGAGGCGCGATCCGGCATTGCGAAATGCACATATTCGATGCCGAAGACCGGCCCGTCCTTGAGGCCGTAAAGGAAGGGCTCGCTGCCGGTGCCGCGCAACAGCGCGATGCCGTCTTCCTTGTGGGCGAGGCTCAGGCCCCACATGTCCTCGTAGAAGGCCAGCGTCTGCGTGATGCCCGGTCCACGCATCATGATGCCTCGAAGACTGCCGACGCGAACGGTCTCTGCCATGTCTCTTCTCCTCCCGGCTCTAGCCGACGGTTTCCGCAAGGGCTGCGAGCGCGCCGGCAAAGGCGGCTGGAGCCTGCTGATAAAGGGCGTGCCCCGCACCCGGAACGATTGTGAGCGCGCCACGCCACGAATCGCGAAGTGCCGCGTGCGCGCGGCGCGCCGAGTCCGGCGGAGTGACGACGTCTTCCGCGCCAACGATCACATCCGTCGGCACCTGCAGCCGCTCGGCATCGTCGATGAGGCGACCCGATGCCAGCATGCGAGCGGCCTGCGGGTAGCCGGGCGTCGTAACGCGCGCCATGCCGTCGCGTACGCGGCGGACGATCTCCTGATTGCTCTCCGGCTGGTAGACGAGCCGCGGCGCGCGCAAGGCTGCGAACTGGTCGGGCCCGAGCGTTTCGAGGTCGTCGATACGCGCCTGTGCCGCCGCGCTCAAAGCAGCGCCGCGAGGCACACCGTGGCCGAGCGCCGGCGAACTCAGCAGCAACCGGGCGACGCGTTCGCGGTGCGTGGCGGCAAAGGAAGCCGCCATCAGGCAGCCAAGCGAGTGGCCTACCAGCAGCACGCGTTTCAGGCCCAGCCGGTCGAGAAACGCGCGCAGCGCCTCGGCATAATCGAGCGCCAACGGCCATTCCGCGCCGAGCGGCGCCGAACCGCCGTAGCCCGGCGCATTCCACGCGATCAGCCGCCAGCCGCGCGGCAGATGATCCAGCAACGGCGAAAAGGACGCGGCGTTGGAGCCGACGCCATGCAGCATCACGAGGACCGGACCGTTGGCACCCGGCCGTTCCAGATATTCGATGTTGCCGTCGATATGCTGTTCGAACATCACTGCCGCCTCAATTGAACACGAAGCCGTTGTTGACCGGCAGCACCTGCCCCGTCAGCGACAGTGCGCCCTCGGAAAGCAGGAAGGCGACGACGTCGGTAATCTCGCCGGGAGCCTGCGGCCCTGGAACCGCCCTGCCCTCCGCGTAAAGCCGGTGGCGCGCCTCGGGCACGTAATCGGTGGACTCCGTCGTCAGGATACCTGGCGCCACGGCGGTGACGCCGATCCGGTCGGGACCCAACTCGCGAGCGAACGAGCGGGTCATGGCCATGACAGCGCCTTTGCTGGCGACATAGGACATCAGGCGCGGCGCGCCCCACAGCGCGGTGTCTGACGCGACATTGACGATACGACCGGAACCGGAAGCCTTGAGCGCGGGCGCGACGGCGCGCGTCATCAGCCAGGTGCCACGCACATTGACAGTCATCACCCGGTCCCAGCTATCGATCGCGATTTCGTCGTACGGGATGCCGCCGATGCCGGTAGCGATGGCGCCATTGTTGACGAGCCCGTGCAGGTCGCCCTTCCCGTCGCCGGCGATATGCGCACCGACAGCCTCGATCGAAGCCGGATCGCCGAGATCCACGGGCAGGAAGCGCGCGCCGAGGTCCTGAGCAACCGCACGGCCTTCATCCTCCGCGATGTCGGCGAGCAGGAGGTCTGCCCCCTTCGCCGCCAGGCTGCGGGCGATTTCCGCCCCCAGCCCGCGAGCCGCGCCCGTGACCAGTATGGTGCGTCCGTCGAGCATCAGCCTGCCGTCTGCTCCAGCTCGGCTTCGACCTGACTCTTGGCGGCGCGCGTCAGAATCTGGCGGACGCGCGAGACACCGAGGTCGTGCTGGTAGAGCATCTCGCGCCTGCGGGCGTCGTCGGGCATGCCCTCGAGCATGACGCGATCCTGCTCCAGAACGTTCCAGTGGTTGCGCTCCAGCCGGGCGCGATAAAGAAAACGCCAGCTCTCGCGGGCGAGCCCGGAGACCTGCCGCATGCGCCAGAAGAAGACCTTGCAGGTCGTCGCATCGACCGGCGTCACGAAGCCGATAATGCGGAAAACGCCGCCGGGGCCGGCTGCTGGCGGATACGGGATCTCCAGGAAGCAGAACATCGAGCCGGGATGGACCTCGAATTCGGTCCAGTCGAAGTTTTCGCCGACCTGGCCGACACGACTGACACGGAATCCCGCATCGGTCTTGTCGAGTTTCATCAGGTCCTGCTTGGAGCCAAAGGCAAGCGTGAAGCTCTCGGCATGCAGGTAGCAGCCGTGCATCGGGTCGGCGAGGTTATCGAGCGCGTAGCGGTAGTTGGTTTCCCATAGCCCGGTGCAGAGGAAGCCGGTCCAGTCGTCGCTCGTCAGCTCCTTGGGCAGCACCAGCTCCGGCGCCTCGGGCTGTTCGATCGAGGGCACGTAGACAAAGACCGCGTCGTTGGCCTCGGTCACCTCGAACGACTTCAGTGCCTTGCGCCCTTCCAGCGCGCATTCCGGCATCGCCGGAACACGCACCACCACGCCGTCGCCGTTGACGACCACGCCGTGATACCGGCAGCCGATATTACCCTCGTGGATTTCGCCATAAGAGAGCGGCGCGCCGCGATGCGGGCAAAAGTCCTCGACGCAGCGCAGGCGGCCTTCGGTGTCGCGCCACAGCACGATCTTGTCGCCGAGCAGCCTTGTGCCATAGGGCTTCGTCGCCTTCACCTCGACCGACTTCGCAACCGGATACCACTGGCCGAGCAGGCCGCTGTTCACCCGGTCCTCGATCAGGGATTTCTTGTCGGTGGCTGTCATGTGCGTCTCCATCCTCGATGGTCGGAGGCCTCCCGCCTCCGCAATGTTTCGACCGGCCTGCTAGTGCTGGGCCTTGGGCAGGTAGTGGAGCACCCGCTCCTCGATCATGACGAGGACCGTGTAGAGCAGGTAGCCAATGACGGTCAGGAGCACGATGGCGTTGAACACCATCGCCGCATTCGCCTGTCCGCCTCCGTAGGAAATCAGGAAGCCGAGGCCGGTATTGCCGCCGACCAGCTCTCCGACGGTCACGCCGATGACGGCAAGCGTCGAGGCGATGCGCAGCCCGGCCATCAGGTTCGGCACGGTGGACGGCATCTCGACCTTCAGGAAGATCCCCCAGCGCGACAGGTTGTAGGCGCGCGCCAGATTGACCAGATCGCGGTCGACGGTGCGCATGGCCTGCAGCACGTTGACGAGAACCGGGAAGAACACGATCAGCACGGTGACCAGCAGCTTCGGCACGGCGTTGTAGCCGAACCACATGATGAAGAGCGGCGCGAAGGCGACCTTGGGAGCGATCTGCAGTGCCAGAATGTAGGGCGACAGAACCTTCTCCCAGAATTCGGACATGCCCAGCAGGTAGCCGATCACCGCGCCGAGCAGACTGCCGATGGCAAAGCCGAGTACGGTGTAGAGCGCGGTGGAGAGCGTGTGGCCGACAAGTCCTTCCTGCATCCACATGCGCTTCAGCTCGGCCAGGCAATCCGTAACCGTCGGAATGATGAACTTCGGCACGTCGAGCGCCGGTGGCAGGAACTGCCAGGCGAGCAGCACGAGCACAAGGAGACCAAGGCTGACGACGAGCGTTCCCGAGCGAGCGTTCATGGCTGGCTTCCGTGGTTTGGTTGCCGAGACCGGAGCGCGCGCTCCGGTCTCTATCGAGCTTGCCTGTGTCATTGGACAAAGTCGTTCGTGTAGAGATCCTCGACGGGCACGGCGGTCTGGACGATGCCGTTGTCGACGTAGAAGGCCTGCACCTTGGTTATGCGCTCCGGATCGAACGCGCCAAGCGGCTGGTTCTCGGCTTCAGGGTACACGAGGGTCGCGTAAGAGCGCATGATGCCCTCGATCTCGGCTTCCTTGCCCGCGTGTTGGGGCATGGCGGCGACATAATCCTTCGCAGCCTGCGCCGGATCGGCGGAGATGTCGCGAACCGCCTTGAGGACCGCACCGACGAACCCGCGAACGATCTCCGGCCGCTCGGCGATCGTTTTGTCGGAGGCGAAGATGGCCTGCGCCATCGCCGGGAACACCTCATCGACCGGCATCTGCTCCATCTCAACCCCGGCCGCCTCGATGGCCGCGATCCATTCCGGCACGCCGGAGAGCGCCTGCAGATTGCCGGCGATGGTGAGCTGGATGATGCCGCCCGGCCCGACGGCCTGGATGTCGGCGTCGCCCTTCGAAAGGCCGGCCGAAGCCAGCACGCCGAGGAGGTTGTAATAAGTCGTATCCTGGAAGGCGAGGACGCCGATCGCCTTGCCCTTCAGGTCAGCCGGGCCGGTGATGCCGCTGTCCTTGCGCCATGCAAGCTGTGTCAGGCCTCGCCCGCCGAGCAGCGCCACACCGCGAATGTCGAGACCGTTGGCCCGCACGATGATCGGCGTGTCGCCGATGCCGCCGCCCAGATCGGCGTTGCCGACGGCGACCTGCGTAGCCACATCGGCACCGCCCTTGCCGACCTGAAACGTCACCTCGAGCCCTGCCTCGTCGAAATAGCCCTTGCTCTTGGCAAGCTGGAAGGGGGCGAAGGCCGGCAGGAAGTCCGGCGCGGGGAAGAGGTAGGTTACCTTTTCGGCAGCGAAGGCGGCCGTCGCGGAAGCCGCCAGCATTGCGGCGGCGATGGTCGAACGAAGCATGTGTCTCATGAAATTCCCCTTTGCGTTCTTGAGCCGTCAGACGGCTTTTTCTTCGAGCTTGAGATGCTTGAACAATTGCGCCGCATAATCGCTGACCTCCGGCATCACCCTGCGGCGAAGCGGCTGGTCACGATGCGGGAGGTCGACCTTGATCTCGGCCACCACGGTGCCCGGCCGTTCGGAAAGAACGAGGATGCGGTCCGACATCAGCACCGCCTCGGCGAGATCGTGGGTGATCAGCAGCGTCGTCTTGCCGGTTTCCGAAATCGTGCCGGCAAAGCTGTTCTGGAGCAGCAACTTGGTCTGGGCGTCGAGCGCTGAAAACGGCTCGTCCAGCAGCACGATCTCCGGCTCGATGGCCAGCGTGCGCGCAAGGGCCGCGCGCTGCCGCATGCCACCGGAAAGCTGATAGGGATAGTGGTTCTCGAACCCAGCCAGATGGCAGCGCTTCAATTCGGCCATCGCGCGATCGCGGCGTTCCGACTTCGCCACGCCGCGCGCTTCGAGGCCGAACTCGACATTCGAGACGATGTTGCGCCAGGGCAGAAGCAGGTCCTTCTGCAGCATGAAGCCGACATGCCCGTTGGGGCCGCCGACGCGGTCGTCGCTGACCAGCACCTCGCCCTGGGTCGGCTGGTAGAGGCCCGCCGTCATGCTGAGGATCGTGCTCTTGCCGCAGCCGGAAGGCCCGACAACGGATACGAACTCGCCTCCATTCACACGGAAGCTGATGTCGTCGACGGCAACGAGGTTCTGGCCGGAGCCGGTCGTGAATTCCTTCGTGACCGAGCGAAACTCAAGCGCCATAGCCGTCGGCCTCGTAGGCGGCATCGAGCTCGCGGTTGGTGGCCTCCAGTTCCTCGGCCAGAAGCGCCTCATTCCAGTCCGTGCGGCCCGACCGCGGCGCGACCACGCCCTTGTCGGCAAGCTGACGCGCGACACCGGCGAAGTCGTGCTCGCCGGTTGCGTAGATCGCCATCAGCGCGTCCGCCAGCTCGTTCTCTTTCTCGTCCAGTTCGCGACCCCGGCACTGATGTGCAAGATCCGCCCGGCCCGTATCGAAGGCACGCTGCGAGAGGCGATCTTTGAATGCGTCCATCTCTAGCTCCCCAGCTATGTTCAAATAAGAACACTTTGTTCAAAACAGATTGCCTCAAGCTGAAGATGGAGTCAACTGGCCTTGTGCAGGGCGGATCGGGCGAAACAGACGCTGGCTCGGAGAGTTGAAACGTCGGTACGCAAGGCGGCTTTCCCGCCGCGTTGACAGGGGCATTCCACACAAGTATCGTTTCTTTGAACAATTTGTTCATTTTTGAACACTGGAGTAATGCCTGATGAAGATCGTGATTGCCGGCGGTGGCGTCGGAGGAATGGCGGCGGCGATCGCCCTGCAGAAGCAGGGCCATGAGGTGACGATCTTCGAGCGGGCGCGCGCGTTCGGCCGCATCGGCGCAGACGTCAACCTGACGCCCAATGCCGTCCATGCGCTGGACGGCCTGGGCGTGGGCGATGTGCTGCGTCAGACGGCGGCCCGGCCGGAATTTCGCATCAGCCGCACCTGGGACACGGGCGAAGAGACCTCGCGGCTGCCGATGAGCACGGCAGCGGAAGAGCGTTACGGTGCGCCGCAGCTCACCATCCACCGCGCCGATCTTCTCGCTGCTCTCCAGGGCGCGCTAGAGCCGGGCACGATCCGCTTCGGAGCCGCGGTCGAGACTGCGGAGCCTGACGGCGACGGCGCAGCGCTTGTTCTGGCCGACGGAACGCGGGCGCAGGCTGACGTGGTGATCGGCGCCGACGGCATCCATTCCGAGGTCCGTCATGCCCTGTTCGGCGAGGATCACCCACGCTTCACCGGCCTCGTTTCCTACCGGGCCGTGTTTCCGCGCCAGCGCGGCGACGGCATCCCCAATCTCGATTCCTTCACCAAGTGGTGGGGTCCCACGCCCGACCGGCAGATCGTAACTTTTCCGCTCAATCGCGGTGAGGAAATCTTCGTCTTCGCGACGACGCCGCAGCAGGACTGGAGTGAGGAGGGCTGGACGCTGCCGGGCGACATCGACGAACTGCGTTCGGCCTACGCCGATTTCCATCCGGAAGCGCGCGCCCTGCTGGATGCCTGCGAGGCCGTCACCCGTTCCGCGCTGCATGTGCGCGAGCCGATGCCTCGCTGGTCGCGCGGTGCGATCACGCTGCTTGGCGACGCCGCCCATCCGATGGTGCCCTTCATGGCGCAGGGCGCCTGCATGGCGGTCGAGGATGCCGTCGTGCTCGGCCGCGCTCTGGAAGGCGCCACCGGCGCGACGGTGCAGGATGCGCTCAAGCGTTACGAGGCGGCACGCATACAGCGCACCGCGCGGGTGCAGGAGGGGTCGCTGGCCAATGACTGGCTGAAGCAGGGCACCAATGCCGATTGGGTCTACGGGTACGACGCCTGGGCGACGGAACTGACCGAGCCGGCTTGAGCCGGCTCCCTCTTGGTCAGAAGAGAAGCGACGGTAACCCGCCGCCCCTCGCCTTTTTTTCATACTTCCATCAGATCTTCACCGACGATGACCCTGCCGGAAAAATGCTTGCTGACGCCGGCAGTCCAACCCTCCGGCGCTTCTTCCGGGTCGAAACCCGGCACGAAATGATTGAGGACGAGCGTCTTGACCTTCGCGGCCTCAGCGATGCGGCCGACATCCCCGAGCGGCGTGTGAATGGCGATTACAGCCTCGAGAACACGCTCGATTTCTTCGGGCGAGCGTCCCTGTGAGGCAAATTTCTCGCGGAACAATGCGGCCGTGCGCTCGGCATTGATAACCTCGTGCACCAGCACGTCGGCATCTTTCGCCAGTTCCGTCAGTTCCTCGCTGGCGGCGGTGTCACCGCTGAAGACCACGACACGATCCGCCGTTTCGAAGCGATAGCTGTAGGAAACATGGTGCACGCCGTCCTTGTGCCCCTGGTCCGGATAGTGGGTGTTCTCGACACAGGTCACGCGAACATTTTCGTCCTCGTAAACCAGCCCGGAGGCCGATATGTCGTGCCCACGGAATAGCTCGCGCGGCGGCTTCTTGCCACCGCTGAAGGCAAGCCGCACGGCTGCATTCGGTTCGAAATACTCGACGAACGCCTCGACCATGGCCTCCGTGCCGGGCGGCCCGTAAGCTTCGGAAGGTGAAGCGCGGCCATTCGACCACGCGAGCCCCATCAGCGTTCCCATATCGGCATTGTGGTCGTCATGGTGATGGGTGATGAAGATGCGACCGACGCGGTGCGCCGCTATTCCGGCAAACATCAACTGTCGCGCTACGCCGTTCCCCGCATCGACAATGTAGGGCTCGTCATTGACCAGCAGGACATTGGCAGGCTGGTTGCGTCCTGGCAGAGGCGTTGGGCCTCCGCCTGTTCCCGGCAGGATCAGCCGTGTCGATTTAGCCTGCGCCGGGGGGCGACTTTGCTTCAGCCGAGATGGCCGGAAAAGCTGAAGCGGCAGCGCCGGCGACCATCAGCTTCAGACCGGTTCTGCGTGTAATGCGCATATTTCCTCTCCTCCTCATTGTCGTTGTGGGCTGCGGCAAGAGGCGGGCATGCGCAGCCCGGTCTGTCGCCCCGGCTCAGGCCGGGGCGCAGGTTCAGATCGAAGACCGCATGTCTCAGGCGGCTTCGTAGACGATGCTGTCCTCTTCCGCCGAGCCGATCACGGACCAGACGGTCGCGTGGGCGGCGGAGTTGTTGCGGAACCAGTGCTTGCGGCCGGCGGGGGTCTTGACCAGGTCACGCGGCCCGAGTTCGAGCTCGACCTTCTCGCCATTCTCTTCCCAGCCCACCGTCAGCGAGCCTTCGAGGACGAGGTAGGCGTCTTCCACGTCGCGCACGATCGGCTTGATGCCGACCTGCGACGGGATGCCGAGCATCTCCTTGCGGCAGGTGTCGTCCTCGATGCCGCCCTTGCCGACATAGATCTTGCGGGTGAAGCCAGCCTTCTCCCAGACGGTCGGCAGTTCGCTGTGGCGCACCACATACTTCGCCATCAGCTTCTGCAGCGGGTGGCTGCCATTGCGGTCGAAGGGGAGCGTCTTGCCGGGCGCTGCGCCGAAGCTGCGGGCGAGCTCCGCCGGATGCTCCTTCGGATGGTAGTGATAGACGGGCGGCAGCGGCTTGCCGACATCGACCGAGATCGACATCAGCACCGGCGTTACGCCATCGTTGCGGAAGCCATGGCCGATCTCACGGGCGTTGAGGATCATGTCCCTGGCGCCGAGCTTCACCTCGACGACCTCGCCGTCCTTCTCCCAGCCGACGACCAGCACGCCGTCGATGATGAGGAAGCTCTCCTCGATCTCGTGGCTGTGACAGGCGGCATATTTGCCCGGCTCCTTGTAAATCAGGCTCACGGTGAAGTGGTCAGGCTTGAGCGTCGTCGTATCGCCGACCTTGGGCGAGCCGCCGGCACCGATATAGCGCATCTGCGCGCGGGCCAGATCGTCGAAGCCTGCATTGGAAGGAAATGCGTTCCAGTCGAACGACTTGTCGGTGAAGCGGCCGACATGGGCCGCGAGTTCCTGCGCCAGCGCGGAGGTAGGCGTGGTGTGCATGGTCATGGGGCTGTCCTTTCTCCTCAACTGGAACAAAGCTAGCGGGGCGACGTTTTACCTGCTAGACGATGTTTTATGGATAAAACACAAGTCGACACCCCTCGCACACAGTCCGACGACAAATATCTCGTGCCCGGCCTGATCCGCGGCCTTGAAGTGCTGCAGGCTTTCACGCCCGAGACGCGCGAGATGACGCTTTCGGATATCGCCCGCTGCCTGGGCACCACCCGCTCGGCTGCCTTTCGCGCCGTCTACACGCTCGCCCACCACGGCTACCTGCTGCACGACCAACAAACCGCCCGCTACACGCTCGGCCCGGCGGTGCTGCGGCTCGGCTATGGCTACCTCGCAACGCGCGAACTGGTGGAGATCGCACTGCCGGAGCTCGAGAAGCTGCGTGATGCGACCGACTGGTCGGCGCATCTGGGCGTGCGCGACGGGCGCTTCGTGCTCTACATGTTGCGGGTGCCCAGCCACCTTGGCCTCGCCAGCATCGTCCATGTCGGCAGCCGGCTTCCAGCCGCGGGCACCACCATGGGCCGCGTCCTTCTCACCGACCTGAACGAGGACGGCCTGCTGCGGCTCTATCGCGACGAGACCTATCAGAACGCGCCCGGCCAGACTCCCCGCAGCCTGACCGAGCTGGTCGCGCAATGGCGGCGCGACCGGAAGGCGGACGCGGTGGTGCAGATCGGCAGTTTCGAAACGGGGATCGCCAGCGTGGCAGCACCTGTCCGCGACATCAGCGGCAACATCGTCGCTGCGATAAACGTCACCCGGGCGGCTTCCGGCAGTGTCGTCGACGACATCGAAGCCGGGGTCAAAACGGAAGTGCTCCGTACAGCCGCCGCCATCACCCGGTTGCTTGGCGGCCTCCCCGAAAGTACCGCAACCGAGTGAGGCCGTGCCTCTCACCCGGCGAAACACGCACGTATTGCGATCGGTAACACACGGATTTCATTGCGCAAGTCCTGGCTGCGCAATGTCCAGTCAAGGTCTGGACTTGCAACAGTTCTAATTTTGCGCCTAGTATTGAACAATAGGTTCACATTTGAACACGGAGCGAAATTGATGGAATTGACGCGGCGAAGCCTGATGCTGGGTGCAATGGGGAGCGCTGCCTTGCTGTCGCTTCCGGTCGGAGCGCGGGCGCAGAACGCGTTCAGTTTCATTACCCCCTTCACCTTCTCCCTGGCCTTTGCGCCGGTGCTGTATGCCGACGCCGCCGGCTACTACAGCGACGAGGGGCTGGAGATGAACCTGCAGGCCGGCAAGGGCGCGGCGCTGGCAGCACAGATGACCATTGCCGGGCAGATGGATTCCGGCCGCACCGGCGGTACCAACTACATCGTCTCCCGCGTCAACAACGACGCGCCGCTGATCTCGATCGCGACGATCGCGCAGATGTCGCCCTTCTTCGTGCTGTCCTCCACCGACAACCCGGTGAACACGATCGCCGACCTGGAAGGCCGCACCGTGGGCATGGCGACGCTCGGCGGCTCGATGGAAGGCACGCTCGACCTGATGATGACGAACGCAGGCGCGTCGCCGGAAAAGGTCAACAAGGTGAAGGTGGCCGATTCAGCCGCCTCCTTCGCGCTGATCGAGGCCGGCCGCGCCGGCGCGTTCCTTGGCAACACGTCCTCCATGGTGATAGCCAGCTCGGCACGCGACGATGTAGCGGCCATGCCGATCGATGACGGCATGCCGGGTCAGGTCTATGTCGCGCGCCCTGACCAGGTCGCGGAGAACCCCGAAAAGTTCGTCGCCTTCCTGCGCGCGACCCACCGCGCGGCAAAGGAAATCGTCGGTGCGGAGGACCTGACACCGATCCTGACCAAGATCGGCGAAAAGCATGAGGTCTCCGGGCTCAAGAATACGGAAATCGCCCAGAAGGACCTGCGCGCCAACGCCGAGAACTGGGCCTCGAAAGGCGAGGAAAACCTGCTGCGCAACATCCCCGAAATGTGGGACCGTGCCGTGGAACTGCTTGCCGGCGCAAAGCTGATCGACAAGACGGTTCCGGCGACCGAACTCTACACCAACGACCTGCTCGATCAGGCTCTCAAGGCATGAAGATGGAGACGGAGGCCGACATCCGTCTCGCGGGTGTCGGCAAGACCTTCGGCAGTGGCGCGAACGCCGTCCGCGCCATCGGCGATGCCACGCTGGACATGCAGCGCGGCGATTTCATCTCGCTTCTGGGCCCGTCGGGTTGCGGCAAGACCACGCTTTTGCGCATCATTGCCGGTCTCGAGAGGCCGACCGAGGGCGAAATCCTGGTGCGTGGCCGCGCCGTCTGGGAGGAGGGGAAGCGGTCGAGCGAGGCGACCAGACCGGTTTCGATGATGTTCCAGGAAGCGCGGCTCTTCCCGTGGTTCACGGTCGCAGAGAATGTGGCACTGCCGCTGCGCCTGCAGGGCGTGGCGAAGGCCGAACGGGAAGCGCGCGCGCATGCGCTGTGCGAGACCGTCGGCCTCAAGGGCTTCGAAACGATGCGCCCGTCGGCCCTGTCCGGTGGCATGCGCCAGCGTGCATCGCTTGCCCGCGCACTTATCACCAAGCCGCAGGTGCTGCTTCTCGACGAGCCGTTCGGCGCGCTCGACGCGATGACGCGCGACACGCTCAACATGGAGCTGATGTCTGTGTGCGCCGAAGCGCGGGTGACGACCATCCTCGTCACGCACTCGATCACCGAGGCCGCGTTCCTTTCGGATCGCGTGGTGGTGCTTGCCGCACGGCCTGCGCGCATCACCGAGGTCATCGAGATGCCGTTCGAACGTCCGCGCACGCTCGACCTGCAGCGCACGACTGCCTTCCAGGACATGCTCGTTCGATTGCGCTCCACACTGACGGGAGGCCATTGATGCGCACAGATCGTCTCATCCGCGTCGCACTGCCGACCGGCACCGTCATCGCCTTTCTGCTGATCTGGACGCTCTATGTGCGCACGGCCGAAGTGTCGGCGTTCATCCTGCCGACGCCGTGGCAGATCATCATGGCCTTTGTCGACCTCGTGAGCGACGCATCCGTGTGGCGCCACGCGCTCGTCACCGTAATCGAGGCCGTTTCCGGCTTCCTCATTGCCGTGTTTCTGGGCGTCACGCTGGGCATGGCCATGGCGCGCGTCCAGATGCTGGAATGGGCCTTCAAGCCGTTCATCGTCTGCCTCCAGCTCATCCCCAAGATCGCGCTGGCGCCGCTGTTCATCCTGTGGTTCGGCTTCGGGCTGGAATCGAAGATCGTAATCGCCGCCGCGCTCGCCTTCTTCCCGGTCTTCTCAAACGCCCTGGTAGCCTTCCGTTCGGTGGAGCCGGGCGACCGGGACGTGTTCACCATGCTGCAGGCGAACCCGATCCAGCGCTTCACCATGCTCGACCTGCCGACGGCGCTGCCTGTCGTTCTGGCAGGCGTCGAGGTCGCGGTGGTGATGTCGATGATCGGCGCGATCGTCGGCGAATTCATCGGCGGCAATGAGGGGCTCGGCTATCTCGCCGTCGCCATGCTGCAGGAACTCCAGGTACCCGGCCTTTTCGCCGTGATCGTACTGCTTACGCTCATCGGCCTTACGCTCTACACGCTGATCTCCCAGCTCCGCGCCTGGCTTACCCCCTGGCACAGCTCGGTCGTCGGTCGGGAGAATAGGGCTTAGGCCTGTTTGCCCGGCGACGGCAGCCGGCCACCGGCACACCCGGATAAAATCATTGCTACCACCGGCACTCTCGTGCCGGTGGCCGCTCTGCTTGACAATCATGCCTTTATTTAACATGTTAATAAGAAAGCGCCAGAGAGAGGAACGATGCCGCATCTGACCATCGAATATTCGGCCAATCTGGACGGGCGTGTCGATCTCGACGCGCTCTGCGCGGCGCTGCTGGAGACCGTGCTGGAGACCGGCCTGTTCGAGGTTGGTGCCGTGCGCGTCCGGGCGCTGCGCGCCGATCATTACGCGATCGCCGACCGCCTGCCGGAAAACGCTTTCGTCGACCTCAGTTTCCGGATCGGCAAAGGTCGCAGCGCTGACGAGAAGAAGCGCGCCGGAGAGGCTATTTTCGCTACCGCGAGCAGTCTGCTGGCTCCGCTCCTCAAGACGCCGCATTTCGCACTATCGCTCGAAATCCGCGAGATCGACGCCGAACTGAGCTGGAAGAAGAACGCCATTCATCCGCGCCTGCGCGGCAAGTGACAGGAAACCGCATGTCGAAGCTCGAGGAAAACATCGCGAAGGCAGATGCCTATCTTGCCCGCTTCAGGGAACAGGGCGTTATGAATCGCATCGCTGGCGAAGATCTGCCAGCCGCCGATGGAGTGACATTCGAGACCATCTCCCCCGTCGATCTGAAGCCGCTTGCCACCGTTGCAAGGGGCACGGCGGCTGACATCGACCGCGCCGCGAAGGCCGCCAGGGCTGCCTTTGCCGAATGGGCGGCGATGCCAGGCGAGACGCGCAAGAAGCTGCTGCACAGAATAGCGGATGCAATCGTTGCGCGCACGGAGGAGATCGCCTTCGTCGAATGCATGGATACCGGGCAATCGCTGCGCTTCATGGCCAAGGCCGCGCTGCGCGGGGCTGAGAACTTCCGCTTCTTCGCCGACCGTGCGCCGGAAGCCCGTGACGGCAAGACGCTGCGCACGGAAGGCCAGGTCAACATGACGACGCGCGTGCCGATCGGCCCCGTCGGCATCATCACGCCGTGGAACACACCCTTCATGCTGTCCACGTGGAAGATCGCGCCGGCGCTCGCGGCAGGCTGCACCGTCGTGCACAAGCCGGCCGAGCTTTCGCCGCTGACCGCGCGCCTTCTGGTCGAGATCGCGGAAGAGGCCGGCCTGCCCAAAGGTGTGTGGAACCTCGTCAACGGGTTCGGCGAAGACGCCGGCAAGGCACTGACCGAACATCCGCTGATCAAGGCCATAGGCTTCGTCGGCGAGAGCCGCACCGGCTCGATGATCATGAAACAGGGGGCCGACACGCTGAAGCGCGTGCATTTCGAGCTCGGCGGCAAAAACCCGGTCATCGTCTTCGCCGATGCCGATCTGGAGCGCGCCGCGGATGCCGCCGTCTTCATGATCTACTCGCTCAACGGCGAGCGCTGCACCTCCTCCTCACGCCTGCTGGTCGAGGAAAGCATCCATGATCGTTTTACCGCACTGGTGGCGGAGAAGGCGAAGCGCATCAAGGTCGGCCATCCGCTCGATCCGGAAACCGTCGTCGGGCCGCTAGTTCATCCGGTGCATGAGAAGAAGGTGCTGGACTATATCGAGATTGGCCGGAAGGAGGGCGCCACGGTCGCTGCCGGGGGCGGCAAATTCGATGGCCCCGGCGGCGGATGCTACGTCTCGCCGACCCTGTTTACCGGTGCGAACAACACAATGCGCATCGCGCAGGAGGAAATCTTCGGGCCGGTCCTGGCCGCTATCCCCTTTGCAGACGAGGCCGAAGCGCTGGAGCTTGCCAACGACGTGCAATACGGCCTCACCGGCTATCTCTGGACTTGCGATGTCACGCGCGCTTTCCGCTTCACCGATCGTCTCGACGCGGGCATGATCTGGGTGAACTCGGAGAATGTGCGACACCTGCCGACGCCCTTCGGCGGCGTGAAGAATTCCGGCATCGGCCGCGACGGCGGCGACTGGTCGTTCGACTTCTACATGGAGACGAAGAACGTCGCCTTCGCCACCGGCGCCCACGCCATCCCGAAACTCGGCGGCTGACCGCGCAAGCACACGATAGAGACCGCCCTCGCCTGTCGGGGCGGATCGGAGGAGGAACCGATGCCCGTACCCCAGCCGAACCTCTACCCGCCGTTCAACATCGTGCGACTCAGCCATGTCGAATTCGGCGTCACCGACCTTGCCAGGTCCCGCGCCTTCTATGTCGACACGCTCGGCCTGCAGGTCACGGACGAGACGGCGGACACGATCTATCTGCGTGCCATGGAGGAGCGCGGCCACCACTGCATCGTGCTGAAGAAATCCGGCAAGGCGGAAGCCCGCGACCTCGGCTTCAAGGTGTTCGACGAGGACCACCTCGACAGGGCCGAACAGTTCTTCAGGGAAAAGGACCTGCCGGTGGAATGGGTCGAGCGCCCCTATCAGGGCCGCACATTCCGCACGCGCGACCCGCATGGTGTGCCGCTGGAATTCTATGCGAAGATGGATCGGCTACCACCGATTCACCAGAAATACGCGCTCTATCGAGGCGTGAAGCCGCTGCGCATCGATCACTTCAACTGCTTTTCGCCCAACGTCGACGAAAGCGTCGCCTTCTACAACGAGATCGGCTTCCGGGTGACGGAGTACACCGAGGACGAGGAGACCGGCCGGCTGTGGGCAGCCTGGACGCACCGCAAGGGCGGCGTGCACGACATCGCCTTCACCAACGGCCGCGGCCCGCGCCTGCACCACACCGCCTTCTGGGTGCCGACACCGCTTAACATCATCGACCTGCTCGACCTGATGGCGACGACCGGCTGGGTTTCCAACATCGAGCGCGGCCCCGGTCGGCATGGCATCTCCAACGCATTTTTCCTCTACATCCTCGACCCCGATGGCCACCGCATCGAGATTTACTGCTCGGACTACCAAACGGTGGACCCGGATCTCGAGCCGATCAAATGGGACCTCAAGGACCCGCAGCGGCAGACCTTGTGGGGCGCGCCGGCGCCGAAATCCTGGTTCGAGCATGGCAGCCTTTTCGCCGGCACGGATGTGGTGGATGCGCAACTGAAGGCACAGCCGATCATCGCGCCCTGACGGGCATTGCATAGCCGCGGACAACCGCAGACAACAGCCTGACACCGACAGGGAGCAGGATATGGACAGCGAAGAATTCCGCGACTGGTCGCGACGGGTTGCCGACTGGGGTGCGGACTATCGCGCGGGTCTGCGCGAGCGGCCGGTGCGCGCGCAGACGAAGCCGGGCGACATCGCCCGTCAGATCGCCGACGCCGCCCCGGAAACCGGCGACACCATGGAGGCGATTTTCGCCGACTTCGAGCGCATCATCCCGGACGGGCTGACCCATTGGCAGCATCCGCGTTTCTTCGCCTATTTCCCGGCCAACGCGGCGCCGGTGTCGGTGATTGCCGATTATCTCGTCACGTCGATCGCAGCGCAGTGCATGCTGTGGCAGACCTCGCCGGCAGCGACCGAGCTTGAGACCCGCGTCGTCGACTGGCTGCGTCAGGCGCTTGGGCTGCCGGACGATTTCTCCGGCGTCATACAGGATTCCGCATCCACCGCCACGCTCACCGCAGTGCTGGTGATGCGCGAAAAGGCGCTCGGGTGGAAAGGCAACAGCGAGGGCCTTGCGGCGCACAAGGCGGTGCGCGTCTACGCCTCCGAGCAGGTTCACACCTCCATCGACCGCGCCATCTGGATTGCCGGCGTCGGCGAGGCGAACCTCGTGCGCATTCCGACCAGGGGACCGCTCCACGGGATGGACCCGGACGCGCTGGACGCCGCCATTCGGGCAGACCTTGCCGCCGGCCATATCCCGGCAGGCGTGATCGCCTGTACCGGCGGTACCTCGATCGGCGCCTGCGACCCGATTCGCGCTGTCGCAGCAGTCGTCAAGGCACATGGGCTCTATCTCCATGTCGATGCGGCCTGGGCGGGATCAGCAATGATCTGCCCGGAATTTCGCGCCCTGTGGGATGGCATCGAGGGGGCGGATTCAATCGTCTTCAACCCGCACAAATGGCTTGGCGCGAATTTCGACTGCTCGGTACAGTTCATCCGCAGCCCCGAGGATCAGGTGCGCACGCTCGCCATCCACCCGGAATTCCTCAAGACGCACGGCCATGACGGCATCATCAACTATTCGGAATGGTCGATCCCTCTCGGCCGCCGGTTCCGCGCGCTCAAGCTCTGGTTCCTGCTGCGCTATCACGGGCTCGAGGGCCTGCGCGGCATGATCCGCAACCATGTGAAATGGTCGCAGGCACTGGCCGCACGGCTTGCTGCCGAGCCGGATTTCGAGATCGTCACCCAGCCGGTGCTTTCGCTGTTCTCGTTCCGCCACGAGGCGGGCGATGATGCCGACGGCCACAATCTCGCGCTCGTCAACGCCATCAACGATGACGGCCGCATCTACCTGACGCAGACGCGCGTCGACGGCCGCATCGCGATCCGTTTCCAGGCCGGCCAGTTCGAGATGACGCGCGACGATGCCGATGACGCCTTCAAGGTGATCGTCGAGGTTGCCCGCAATCTTTCCCCAAGGAGCCCGACGTGACCGAGCGCCCTCGCCTCGCCGGCTTCTCCCATCGCGGTGTTCGCAAATATGGGCTCGTGAGAGACGACGGCATCGTCGATCTTTCCGCGCGCCATGGCGAACGCTGGCCGAGCCTTCGTGAAGTAATCGAGGCAGGTTATCTTGCGAAGCTCGCGGATGAGGCCGCGATTCTTCCCGCAGACTATGCACTCGCCGAGATCACCTATGAAATTCCGATCCCCGCGCCGGAAAAGATCATCTGCGTCGGCGTGAATTTCCCGGACCGCAACGCAGAATACAAGGACGGCCAGGACGCCCCACCGAACCCTTCGCTCTTCGTCCGGTTTCCGCGTTCCTTCACCGGTCATGACCGGCCTCTGATCCGCCCGCCGGAGAGCCCCCAGCTCGACTATGAAGGCGAGATCGTCATCATCATCGGCAAAGGCGGACGGCGCATCGCGCAGACCGACGCGCTCGGCCACATCGCCGCGCTGTCGCTGTGCAACGAAGGCACCATCCGCGACTGGGTGCGCCACGCAAAGTTCAACGTCACGCAGGGCAAGAACTTCGATGCCAGCGGCTCGATCGGCCCGTGGCTGGTACCCTATGCGGAGGAAAGCCAGCTTGCCGACATCAAGCTCGAAACCCGGGTCAACGGCGAAGTCCGGCAGAGCGATCGCACCAGCCGGATGATCTTCTCGTTTCGCAAGATCATCAGCTACATCTCGACCTTCACGACGCTGGTGCCGGGCGACGTCATTGTCTGCGGCACCCCGACCGGCGCAGGCGCGCGCTTCGATCCGCCCGTCTGGCTGAAGCCAGGAGACGTGGTCGAGGTTGAGGCCGAAGGCATCGGCCTTTTGCGAAACACCATCGCCGACGAGGTTTGACGAACATGATGACGCCAGACGAGATCGAAGCGGCTGCGACCAGTCTCGACGAGGCCGAGCGAACGCGGGTGCAGACCGGCCTGCTATCGCTGAAACAGCCCGGCATCACCATGGACGACGCCTATGCGATCCAGAGTGCGTGGGTGAAGAAGAAGCTGGAGCGCGGGCGCAAGGTGATCGGCTGGAAGATCGGCCTCACTTCCAAGGCCATGCAATATGCGCTGAACATCGACATTCCCGATTCCGGCGTGCTGTTCGATGACATGGTCTTCGAGAACGGCGCTACAGTGCCGGCGGACCGGTTCATCCAGCCACGCGTCGAGGCCGAGATCGCCTTCATCATGAAAGAACCGCTGAAAGGACCGGGCGTCACCGTCTTCGACGTGCTGAACGCCACCGACTACGTGACCCCTGCCCTGGAAATCCTGGACACGCGCATCCTGCGTGTCGATCCCGAGACGAAGAAGGCGCGGACCATCTTCGATACGATCGCCGACAACGCCGCCAATGCCGGCATCGTCACGGGTGGCCGGGCCGTGCGCCCTGACCAGATCGACATGCGATGGATGGGCGCCATCGTCAGCCGCAACGCGGAGGTGGAGGAAACCGGCCTCGGCGCCGGTGTCCTCAACCAGCCGGCCCGGGGCGTCGCATGGCTTGCAAATCGGCTGGCGGAGTATGGCGATGGTATCGAGGCCGGGCAGATCGTGCTCGCCGGTTCCTTCATCCGTCCCATCGAGGCGCGCCACGGCGACACCATCGTAGGCGATTTCGGCCCTTACGGTACCGTGAGCCTGTTTTTCGCCTGATGGCGGTAAACGCCCGGCAAACTAGCGGCCGCTGCCTGCCCCGCCATCCAGCTTAAGGGCAGCCAGTTCGTCGAGCAGATCGAGCAGTTCCTCGACGCGCACCGCGCCGAATCGCGCATCGATTTCCGCATAGACCCTTCGCGAATCCGGCATCACAGCGTCGATCAGTGCATGACCGGCAGGCGAGAGCTTGAGAAGCACGCGCCTGCCGTCGCTTTCGTCCTTGTGTTTCGTGATGAGCCCCCGCTCCTCCAGTGAGCGGATCATGCGGGTAAGGCTTGGGGCGAGGATGAAGGCCTTTTCGGCCACTTCCGTCGCGTCGAGCATGCCGGCTTCGGACAGGGTGCGGATTACCCGCCATTGCTGCTCGGTGACGTCGTGGGCAGCGAGGATCGGCCTGAAATGGCTCATGACCGCTTCGCGCGCCCGCAACAGCCCGATCGCGAGCGAGCGGCGGCGATCGGACCTTTCGGACTTTGACGACGCCATGGCACCCTCGGCACATCAGCTTGATCTTCGACAGGACCTCTATCGAACATATAACCCGCCCGCGCAATCTTGAGCGGTGGAAGTATCAGGTCTGCGTACGATCAGTCTGCAGCCTCGCATGGACACGGATCGCTTCGGCCATGCCCAGCTCAAGCATGGTGGATAGCGCCTCGACCACCGGGCCACGCATGCGCGGATCGCCGGCCAGTTCCGTGGGGAACACGTCCTGCAGGACACTCAAGGCGTCGAAAATCGCACCGGCCTCGCGCGGAACACCGTCGAGCCTTGCGGCGATAGCCGCCTGCCGGGGGTCTCGCAGGTCGTAGCTGCGGCCGTCATCCGTCACGCCGAGGCAGTAGCGCATCCATGCGGCAACGGCGAAAGCGAATGCGCCGGCATCACCGTTTGCCGCCAGGGTTTCGCCAAGCGGCGCACAGATGCGTTGGGGCAGCTTCTCGGTGCCGTCCATGGCGATCTGGTAGGTCAGGTGGCGGATGGCGCGGTTTGCAAAACGTGCAAGAAGCTCGGCGCGGTACGCATCGAGATCGATGCCCGGCACCGGCGGAAGGGTCGCCGCACTGGCCTGCATCTGCCTTTCGGCGATCGCACACAGCGCCTCGTTGCGGACGGCTTCGCCGACTGTCTCGTGACCGGCGAGGAAACCCGCATAAGCAAGCAGCGAGTGCGTGCCGTTGAGCAGCCGCAGCTTCATCTTCTCATAGGGCGCGACGTCTTCGACGAACAGCGCGCCGGCCGCCTCCCATTCGGGCCTGCCTGCAGCGAAATCGTCCTCGATGATCCACTGGCTGAATGGTTCGGTCTCCACCGCTGCCATGTCGCTGAAGCCCGACAGCCGCTCGGCGTCTTGCAGGGTCTGCGTCGTCGTCGCCGGTGTGATCCGGTCGACCATCGAAGAGGGGAAAGTGACGGTCCGTGCAATCCATTGCGCCAAAGCCGGCTCCACCCTTTCGGCGAAGTCGAGCACGATCCGCCGCACCAAACGGCCGTTCTCGGGAAGATTGTCGCAACACAGGATGGTCAGCGGCCCCGCATCCCTTTCACACCTTCGGCTGAGACCGGCGATCAGGAAGCCTACCAGTCCCTTGGGAGTTGTCGGATTGTTCAGGTCGTGGGCGATCACATCGTTCGCAAGGTCGACACCACCCGTTGCTCGATCGATGCCGTAGGCTTTTTCCGTGACCGTTAGCGTCACGATCCGCGTTTCGGGCGATGCAACGGCCTGGATCACCGCGTCCGGTTCGGCCGGCGCGACGAGAACATTCGCGATGCTGCCGATCAGGCGCGCGCTGTCACCCGCCTCGTCGCGGACCATGAGGAGATAGCGCCCGTCCTGCGGATTAAGGGCGGACGCCACGTCGGCACTGCGCAGGCTGACTCCGGTTATCCGCCAGTCGCCGCCGGCGAGGCCCATCGCCGTATCGGTGTACACAGCCTGATGCGCCTTGTGGAAAGCGCCGACCCCGATATGCACGATGCCCGCGCCGCAACTTTCCGGATCATAGGCAGGCATCGCGACGCCCGCGAGCGGCATTGACGTTGCGCTAAGGCGCGTCGTCATTGCCCGAGCCCGGCCACCGGGTGCGACAGCGCGACCATGATGCCACGCAGTTCGGCGAGCCCCTTCAAACGGCCGATGGTCGGGTAGCCGGGCTGGCCCTTGCGGCCAAGGTCGTCGACGATGTCCTGGCCATGGTCGGGCCGCATCGGGATCTGGTGGTCGGCACGGCCTTCCGCCTTGCGACGAACCTCTTCTCTCAACACCTCGGCGATCAGCGCCACCATATCGGTGTGGCCGCCGAGATGCTCGGCCTCGTGGAAGGAAGCCGGCGTTCCCGGCGTCTCACGCGTGACGTTGCGCAGATGCAGGAAATGCACGCGCGGCGCGAACTCGCGCATGATCGCGGGCATGTCGTTGTCCGGCCGAGCGCCCAGCGAGCCAGAGCACAAGGTCATGCCGCTGGCCGGCGAATCGACCGCGTCGAGGATCAGACGGTAGTCGTCGGCCGTGGACATGATGCGCGGCAGTCCGAGCAGCGGGAACGGCGGATCGTCCGGGTGGCAGCACAGCCGCATGCCCAGTCTTTCGGCGACCGGCGTCACTTCCTCAAGGAAGGCGACGAAATGAGCGCGCAGCCTCTCGGCATCGATGGCGGCGTATTCGTCCAGATGCTGCAGCACTTCCGCAGTCGACATGCTTTCGGTGGAGCCGGGCAGGCCTGCGGTCACATTGGCCGCAAGCTCGATCTTGCGCGTCTCGCTCATGCCGGCAAAACGCTCGGCAGCCGCTTCGACAACTTTGGCATCGAAGCCTTCCGCAGCACCCTTGCGCTTGAGAATATGGATGTCGAATGCAGCGAAGTCGATGAGATCGAAGCGCATGCAGGTCCCGCCATGCGCGACACGGAAAGCAAGATCGGTGCGCGTCCAGTCGAGCACGGGCATGAAGTTGTAACAGATGGTCTCGAGGCCTTGCGCGGCCAGGCTCTCCAGGCTCGCCTTGTAGTTGGCGATATGCTCGCGCCAGGCACCTTTCTGCTTCTTGATGTCTTCCGAAACGGGAAGGCTTTCGACCACCTCCCAAGCGAGGCCGGACGGCGACCCGTCCTTCATGCGGCTTATCTCGGCCTGACGTCTGGCAATCTCGTTCTTCGTCCACACCGCGCCGGTTGGAACGTGATGCAGAGCGCTGACAACGCCCTCGACACCCGCCTGCCGCATGTCGTCGACCGAGGTGAGGTCACGAGGGCCGAACCAACGCCAAGTCTGTCTCATCTGTGCATCTCACTCCCAAGGCGGTCGCTCTGCAACAGCAGCGAAGCCAGCCATGTGTCCATAGTCAGGGCCCGATTCATACACAAGTGTTGACTAGTATGGAAGTATGGTGGATAGTTTTGCCCATGGGAGGAGCAACCTGACTATGGACACCGCCGTCATCGCGAGCGCGATAAACTCTTCGGCAGCAATCGCGCCGCAGATCTACCGACTGCTCCGCGACCGCATCGTGCGCACCGAGCTCCTTCCCGGCGAGGTGATTTCGGAAACCGAAATCGCCCGCGGCTACGACGTTTCGCGCCAGCCAGTGCGCGAGGCCTTCATCAAGCTGGCAGAAGCCGGACTGGTGCAGATCAGGCCGCAGCGCGGCACCATGATCACCCGAATTTCGACCGACGCCGTCATGGATGCCCGCTTCGTACGCGAGGCCATAGAGGCCGATGTGGTCAAGCTCGTCGTCGAGCGGTGCGATACGGCGATCAGGACGGAACTGCTCGCGCAGATCGACCGCCAGAAGCGCGTCGCGGACGACGATTCAGACGGCTTCGTCAAGCTGGACGAGCTCTTCCACCGCACGCTCGCCGAGATGGCCGGCAAGTCATACGCCTGGAGGGTCATCGAGGAGGTCAAGGCGCAGATGGACCGTGTTCGCTACCTCAGCGTCGAGAAGCTGCATGTGCGGCTGTTGATCAGCCAGCACGAGGAGATCGTCGCCGGCATCGTCGAAAATGACGCTCCGCGCGCGGAAGCCGCGATGCGCGCTCATCTGCGTGAAATCCTGAAATCCCTGCCCGAGGTCGCCAAGGCAAGGCCGGACCTTTTCGGCGCAGCGCGATGAAACTGAAAACCGAGAAAATCAATCCACAGGGAGGATACCTCATGACGTCTCGTTCCATCATCAAGTCGTTGGCCGCGGGCCTGGCGCTCGCCGCACTGACCGCCACCGGCGCCCTCGCCCAGGAGCTCACGCTCAAGCTCGGCCACCTCGCCAACGAGCAGAACTCCTGGCACAAGGCATCGGTGAAGTTCGGCGAAGAGCTTTCCGCGCTCACCGATGGCCGCATCGCCGTCGAGGTGTTTCCTAACGACTCGCTCGGCCGCGAAATGGATCTCATCAACGGCATGCAGCTCGGCACCGTCGAAATGACGATCACCGGCGAAAGCCTGCAGAACTGGGCGCCGA
Organism: Aquamicrobium sp.; assembly: GCA_019739225.1. Lineage (GTDB taxonomy): Bacteria > Pseudomonadota > Alphaproteobacteria > Rhizobiales > Rhizobiaceae > Aerobium. The sequence goes on along the minus strand of JAHHDT010000005.1, from coordinate 1,248,079 downwards.
TGGCCGCGCTTCTTGCCGTCCCCTATGCCTACACTTCTCTCGAGCAGATGGACGGGGTTGCGAGCGGCGAGATCGGCGACCAGATCGAAGCCCAGATCATCGAGCGCGCGCAGGTGCGGCCGATCACCTATTTCGCGCGCGGGCCGCGCAACCTCACCTCCAACCGCCCGATCGCATCGCCGTCGGAGCTGAACGGCTTCCGCATGCGCGTTCCGAATGTGCCGCTCTTCGTCGACACCTGGTCGGCGCTCGGCGCATCTCCAACCCCGATGGCCTTCTCGGAGGTGTTCACCTCGCTGCAGAACGGCACGATCGAAGGCCAGGAAAACCCGCTGGCGCTCATCCAGTCCGCTTCGTTCAACGAAGTGCAAAGCCATGTGAACCTCACCGAGCACGTCCGCTCGTGGATCTACCTCACGATCTCCGAGCAGATCTGGGGCCAGTTGTCGGAGGAAGATCGCGAGCACGTGCTGGAAGCGGGACGGCGCGCGCAGGAATTCGAGCGTGAGCAGTTCCTCAGCGACGAAAAGGCGATCCGCGACGATCTGGAGAGCAAGGGCATGACCTTCGTCGAGGTCGATACAGCGGCTTTCGCAACCGCCGCGCGCGACGCCGTGATCAACAGCGTCGACGAAAGCATCCGGCCGATCGTTGAAGACCTGTTCAGCCAGCAGTAATCGTTGAAACGCGGGCGCGGCCGCCAACGGCCGCGCCCCATTTGCAAATGAGGTGAGCGCATCATGACGGCCGTCACCCGTATAGCCGATGCTCTGGACATGCTCTGCCGCATTGCGATCGGCGCCGTCTTCGCCGTGCTGATCGCCGCGGTCGCGATCCAGGTCTATGCCCGCACCTTCACGGCCAGTTCGCCGATCTGGACCGAGGAGCTGGCGCGCTTCATGTTGCTTTATATGGCGGCCATCGGAGCAGGCCTTTCGCTTCGCAGTGGCGACCTCGTCAATGTCGACATTATCCAGGATGCCATGTCCGAACGCCTCGCATGGTGGATGCGGCTCGTGTCGACCATCCTTACCGCCGGGCTCGCGGCTCTGATGATCGCGCCGGCCTGGCGCTTCACAAGCATCGGCGCCATGCAGACCTCACCCAGTCTGCGCTGGTCGATGGACATGATTCACGCCAGCGTTCTGGTTCTCGCGATCACCCTGCTGGTGTTTTCGCTTCTCCGCGCCATCGGAATGCTGACGGGCACCGACGATGGCCGCGCGCAGTTTGCCGAGGAGGAATAGGTGGAACTTTTCTGGCTCTTCGGCACATTTCTCATCACGCTCGCGCTTGGCGTCCCGGTGGCGATCTGCCTCGGACTGGCGTCGCTTGCCTATATCGTCGCCTCGGGAATGCCCCTGGTGATCATCCCGCAACGCATGTTCGCGGGCATCGATGTCTTCGTGCTTTTGTGCATCCCCGGCTTCATCCTCGCAGGCAACCTGATGAATGGCGGCGGCATCACCGAGCGCATCATCCGTTTCGCCAACGCGCTTGTCGGCTGGATGCGCGGCGGGCTCGGGATGACCAATGTCGCCGGCTCGATGCTCTTCGGCGGCATCTCGGGCACGGCTGTAGCCGACGCCGCCTCGCTCGGCAGCGTGCTGATACCGGGCATGAAGAAGTCCGGCTATCCGGCCGACTTCTCGGCGGCCATCACCGCGGCGTCTTCCACGGTCGGGCCGATGATACCGCCCAGCGTGCCGATGATCATCGTCGGCGCGCTGTCGGGAATCTCGGTCGGCCAGATGTTTCTCGCCGGTGCCGTACCGGGCATCCTCATGGGCATCGGCATGATGGTCGCCTGCTACATCATCTCCGTGCGGCGCAATTTTCCCCGCCAGGAATGGAAGGGCGTACGCGAACTCGTCGCGTCGTTCTTCAGCGCATTCTGGGCGATCGCCATGACGGCGCTCATCGTCGGCGGCCTCATGTCCGGCGTCGCCACGCCGACCGAAACCGCCATAGTCGCTGCCATCTATGCCTTCGTCGTCGGCGCATTCGTCTACCGCGAACTGCCGATCGCCAGGGTGCCGAAGATCGTCATCGACAGCGCCGTCTCGTCAGCGGGTATTCTCGCGCTGGTCGGCTTCGCCAACGTCTTCGGATCGATCCTTTCGGCCGAACGCATCCCGCAGATGATCGTGAGTGCGGTTCTCTCCATCACCGACAACAAGTTTCTGGTGATCCTGCTGATCAACCTGCTGCTCCTTTTCGTCGGCATGTTCATGGAGACGATCGCCGCGCTCATCATCCTGTTTGTGCCGCTGCTAACGCTGGCTCAGGCCGTGGGTATCGATCCGCTGCATTTCGCCACCTTCGCCGTGCTCAACCTGATGCTGGGGCTGACCACGCCACCAGTCGGCGTTTGCCTGTTCGTCTGCGCCAACATCGCCCGGCTGCCGTTGCTGCCGGTGGTGAAGGCGATCATGCCTTTCCTGCTTTCAAACATCATCGTGCTGCTGCTTGTGTCCTACATTCCCGCGCTTGCGACCTGGCTGCCGACCACGCTGATGGCCAGGTAATCGGTACGGAGCCGCGCGATGAAAACCCGCATCTGCCGCCTGCACGGAAAGGGCGATATCCGCATCGAGGAGATCGATGTCGCGGAGCCGGGCACAGGCGAAGTACTGCTTGCCATGGGCGCCGGCGGCATCTGCGGGTCGGACCTTCACTACTATCAGGATGGCGGTTTCGGCCCGATCCGCGTTCGCGAGCCGATCATCCTCGGCCACGAGGTTGCGGGCACCGTTCGCGCGGTCGGTCCACAGGTGGAGGGGCTTGCGCCGGGCGACCGGGTCGCGGTCAACCCCAGCCGCCCGTGCAACCAGTGCCGCTATTGTCTCGCAGGCCTCCAGCAGCACTGCATGACGATGCGCTTCTTCGGCTCGGCCTTGCGGTTCCCACACGAACAAGGCGGCTTTCGCGACCTCATGGTCGTTGATGCCTACCAGTGCGTGAAGCTCGAAAACAACGACGTTTCGCTTGCCGAGGCCGCCTGCGCGGAGCCGCTGGCGGTCTGCCTGCATGCACTCAACCGCGCCGGCACGTCGGCCGGGAATCTCGCCGGCAAGACGGCGCTCGTCAGCGGTGCTGGTCCGATCGGTGCGCTAGTAATCGCTGCCCTGCGCCATGCAGGCGCGAGCCACATCGTCGCGACCGACCTGCAGGACGCCGCGCTGGACGTGGCGCGACGGATGGGCGCCGACGAAATCATCAATGTCGGCGCGAACCCGGAACGGCTCGACACCTACACCGAGGGCAAGGGCACGTTCGACCTCGCCTTCGAATGCTCGGCTGCGGCGCCAGCGGTACGCACCGCTATCGCGGCTATCCGGCCGCAGGGCACTTTGGTCGAAGTGGGCGTGGCCGGAGATGTCGCGGTTCCGCTGAACCTGATCGTCGGCAAGGAGATCGCGTTCGTCGGCACACACCGCTTCGTTGGCGAATACGCGCAGGCTGTCAGGCTGATCGACCAGCGCCGCATCGACGTCAGGCCGATCATTACCGGGGCGGTCGATCTCGCGGAGGCGCCTGCTGCATTCGAGATGGCGGGTGACCGCAGCCGCGCCATCAAGATGCAGCTCACCTTCGCCAGCTAGTTCAGCACGGTCTGCACAAGCGTTGGCGGCGCAATCACTGGCGCGCCCTGCGCCGGAACGAAGGCCCGCCTCCCACGTTTGCTGTTCTAGGACGTGGAGACAGCGATGGCACCCCGCAGTTTCTGGAAAGGTTATCTGCGACTTTCGCTTGTGACATGCCGGGTGGCGATGGTTCCCGCAACCTCGCCCAGAGAAAAAGTGCGTTTTCACACAATCAACCGAGCCACCGGTAATCGCGTCGAAAGCCGCTATGTCGACGAGGAAACCGGCAAGCCGGTTCGCGAGAGCGACGAGGTCAAGGGCTACCCTGTTTCCGAGGATAGGTTCATCCTGCTCGAGGATGACGAACTGGAGGCGGTCGCGCTCGAAAGCGCACGAACGATAGACATCGACACCTTCGTTGCCCGTGACGAAATTCCCTGGATATGGCTCGACAAGGCCCACTATCTCACCCCCGACGACAAGATCGCCGAAGAAGCCTTCTCGGTGATCCGCGATGCGATGGCCGCCACGGGCATGGTGGGAATTTCGCGCGTGGTGCTTTACAGGCGCGAGCGTGCATTGATGCTGGAGCCACGCGGCAAGGGCATCCTCGTCTGGACGTTGCGATACGGTGACGAAGTGCGCGAGGCGGAGGACTATTTCTCCGGCATTGATGAAGGCAAACCGGATACAAAAGCGCTGCGCATGATCGGCAAGTTGATCGACGAACGCACCGCCGAATGGGACCCTTCCATGGTGCAGGACCCGGTGCAGAAGCGCCTGAAACGCATCATCTCGTCGAAGAAGAAAAAGCAGAGGCCGCCGGCACCGCGAAAGGGTGGAAAGAAGGAAGCGCCAGCCGAGGCGCCCGACAACGTGGTTTCGATCATGGACGCGCTGCGCAGGAGCGTCGAGGCCGAGAAGAAGGGCGGCAAATCGCGCTGACGGCTACGATTTTTTCGTGGCGAGCGGAGCAGCGGCCTTTCTGAAATCGGCCCATGGATCGGCATCGAGATTGTCGAGCCGCGCCATCGCATTGTCGACGGTGAAGTAGCCGGGGCCTATTTCAGGTCCGAGATCGTCCCAGCCCAAAGGCATCGCCACCGTTGCACCTTGCCGAGCACGCGTCGAGTACGGCGCAATGGCGGTCGCGCCACGGCCGTTGCGCAGATAGTCGACAAATATCTTGCCCTTGCGCTCCGCCTTGGTCGCCTTGGCGATGAAGCTGTCCGGAGCATCCCCTTCCATGGAATCGGCAAGTTGCCGTGCGAAGTCCTTGACCCCGTCCCAGCCCATCTCGGGTTTCAGGGGCGCGACGACATGGAGGCCCTTGCCGCCAGTGGTCTTGACGAAACCTGTGAGCTTGGCGGCTTCCAGCCGCTCCCGCACCTCAAGCGCCGCGTCGATCACCGTGCTCCAGGCGACGCCATCGCCCGGATCGAGATCGATCACGAGCTGGTCCGGCTTTTCGAGTTCGTCGAGGCTTGCCTGCCAGGTGTGGATTTCCAGCGTTGCGCCCTGCACGAGGCCGATCAGCCCGTCCAGAGAATCCACGGCTATCAAGGTGTCATCCTCGCCGTCTCCCTGCGGATCGCGACGTGTGAGAATTTCGCCGCTCATCCCCTTCCAACCGTGTTTCTGGAAAAAGCACTGCTGGGCTGTGCCTTGCGGGCAGCGCACAAGCGCCAGCGGGCGCGAAACGACATGCGGGGCCATCAACCGCCAGACCTGCGCATAATAGCTCGCAAGCCCCTCTTTCGTGATGCCGGCATCCTTCCAGTAAACGCGGTCGGGGTGCGTAAGCTTCACCTTTGAGGTAGACGCCTTTCTGGTTGCCACGCCTTCATCCTCGCGCACCACTTCGCCGGCAGGCTTGTCCTCCCGCAGGCCACGAAACGCAGCATGGCGCAGCCTGCCATCCGCAGTCCAGTCGCGAAATTCGACCTCGGCGACCAATTGCGGTTTGACGAAACGGACGCCGCGCCGGGCCACCGCGTCGAGCTTGTCGGCAAACGGAGACGTCTTGCGTTCAAGGGCGCTGAGACGGGTGTAGAGATCGTGCGCGACATCGCGGCTGAACCCGGTGCCGACACGCCCCACGTGACGCAACTTGCCGTCTTCGTAGACGCCGAGCACGAGCGAACCGATGGCCTGTTTCGACGTTGTCGACGGCATGAAGCCACCAACGACCATCTCCTGCCGATCGCTGCATTTCGACTTGACCCACTCGCGCCCGCGGCCGGAGGCGTATTTGCCGGAGGCACGCTTGGAAACGACGCCCTCCAGACTGAGGCGGCAGGCGTGGCGCAGCACCATCTCGCCGTCTTCTTCGAAGTGGTCGGAGTAGCGTAGCGTATCCGGCGCGCCCTCAATAAGCTTGGCCAGCGCCGCCTTGCGATCCACGAGCGCGGCACCGCGCAGCTCGCGACCGTCCAGATAGAGAAGATCAAAGGCATAGTAGACAAAACGGTCCGCGCGACCGGCGCTCAGATCCGCCTGCAGCGCGGAAAAGTCCGAAGCGCCGCCTGAAGCTTCGACGACCAGTTCGCCATCGAGGATAGCCTGCTCGACCCGCAACGCGCCAAGCGCCTTCGGCACGTCTTTGCCGAATTTCGCGGTCCAGTCGAGGCCGCTTCGGGTCAGCAATGTCACCTTGCCCTTTTCGATGCGGGCCTGGAGACGGTATCCGTCGAACTTGATCTCGTGGATCCAGCCCTTGCCGGCAGGTGCGTGCGGCTTCAGCGTGGCGAGCTGAGGCGCGACGAATTCCGGCATGCGCGCCTTCTTCGTCCCACGAACCGCGGGTGCAGCCTTCTGCGGCGCCTTGTCGATCTTGCCGGTCCGGGACGACCAGCCGGGCTCCTCGCCGGCCACATCCGCGACCTCCCTGCCGGTTTTGACGGATTCCGGCCGTTCCTCCAGAATGTCGGGATCGTCTTCCGAGCGGGCCTGGTCGTCGTCGCCCTTTATCAGCAGCCAGTTGTCGCGCTTCTCGCGCGGCCGCTTCGCCATCCGCACAAGATGCCAGCGGCCGGAAAGCTTCTCGCCCTCGAGCGTGAATTCGAGATGGCCCTTCTTGAGCCCCTTCTCCGCGTCACCTTCCGGAATCCACGTCCCGCGATCCCAGACAATGACCGTGCCGCCGCCATATTCGCCTTTCGGGATCGTTCCCTCGAAGTCGCCATAGTCGAGCGGATGGTCCTCGACATGGACGGCAAGCCGTTTCTCCGACGGCACAAGGCTCGGGCCACGGGTGACCGCCCAGCTCTTGAGGACGCCGTCCATCTCCAGTCGAAAATCATAGTGCAGACGCCGCGCGTCATGCTTCTGCACGACGAAACTGTTTCCGGCCGCGGCCTTGCCATCCGCGCCCTTCGGTTCAGGCGTCTTTCCGAAGTCGCGCTTGCGGCGATATGTGTCGAGCGCCATTGCTCAACCGGTCTTGCGTTTGGGAGTAGACGTCGTCGAAGCCTTCTTCTTCGCGCTCCGCTTTCCCTTGCCTGCGGCGGCACTCTCGCGCAGCGCTTCCATCAGGTCGATGACCTTGCCCTCGCGCTTGCGCTTCGGCTTTTCGATTTCGCGGCCCTCCGCCTTGGCCTTGACCAGTTCGGCGAGCGCGGCGTCATAGCGGTCGTCGAAGGCGGACGGGTCGAACGTGCCGGATTTGGTGTCGATGATGTGCTTGGCGAGGTCGAGCATCTCGCCCTTGATCTTCATTTCGGGCACGGCGTCGAACGCATCGTCGGCGGCGCGCACCTCGTAGTCGAAGTTCAGCGTGTTGGCGAGGAAGCCACAGCCGCGCGGCCGGATCAGCAGGGTGCGCACCCGCCGGAACAGTACGGCGCGGGCCAACGCAACCACCTTCTTCTTGCGCATGCCCTCGCGCATCACGGCGAATGCCTCTTCGGCCGCTTCGTCTGCCGGCGCCACGAAATAGGGCTTGTCGAAATAGACCGTGTCGACTTCGTCGCACGGGACGAAACTCTCGACTGCCAGCGTCTTGTCGCTCTCCGGCACCGCCGCCGCGATCTCATCCGGTTCGAGCAGCACGTAGCTGCCCTTGGACGTCTCGTAGCCTTTGACCTGATCGTCGCGATCGACCGGCTTGCCGGTTTCCTCGTCAACGTATTCGCGCCGGACACGATTGCCGGTCTTTCGATTGACGATATGGAAAGAGACGCGGTCAGAAGTCGTTGCGGCTGCATAGAGGGCAACCGCGCAGCTCAATTCTCCGATACTGAGATGGCCTTTCCAGAGGGCTCTCGTCGCCATCGGTGCTTCTCCGTCTGATCCACAACACGGGGCGCTGTCTAAGGTTCCGCAGTGGCGATCGCAGGCGGCATACGAATTCGATGCACTCCGGAACCATACCGATCAGCCCGCCGTTCTGCGCTCAAATCGAGGAGCAGACGATGGCTGACCAGAAGCACGATGAAACCGCTGCCGACGCCGTCGAGCAGCAGCACCGCATCCAGCAGCAGGTGGACAGCAGCGACAAGCAGAAAGGCGACGGCGCGAAGCCAGGCGCGATGCAGGCAGGTGCCCGAACCTATCCGGTGCCGCCCTTTCCGAAGCAACATCAGGCAAAGCCGGGCGACGAGGCGATACTCGAGCCGCCGCCCATGTACGACGCGCCGTTCTGGCGTGGCTCGGGCAAGCTGGAAGGCATGACTGCACTGATCACCGGCGGCGATTCCGGCATCGGCCGCGCCGTCGCGGTTCTGTTTGCCCGTGAAGGCGCCGACGTCGCCATTTCATATCTCAGCGAGCACGAGGACGCCGAGACGACGCGGCTGGCAGTTGCTGATGAAGGTCGGCGTTGCCTGCTTCTTCCGGGAGACGTCAGCGACGAAGCCTACTGCCAGCATGCCGTCGAGCAGGTCGTGCAGGAATTCGGCAGGCTCGACGTGCTCGTCAACAATGCGGCCTTCCAGTATCACGCGGCCGGTCTCGAGGACCTCACAAGCGAGCACTTCGATACGACCCTGAAAACCAACCTCTATGGCTATTTCTACATGGCGCGCGCCGCCGTGAAGCACATGAAGAGTGGCAGCGCGATCGTTAATACCGGGTCCGTGACGGGCATCGAAGGAAGCGCGGAACTGCTTGACTACTCTATGACCAAGGGCGGCATCCACGCCTTCACGCGCGCGCTCGGATCCAGCCTCGTTTCGAAGGGCATCCGCGTCAATTGCGTCGCGCCGGGGCCGGTCTGGACACCGCTCAACCCCTCCGAGCGCCCCGCGGAGCAGGTCGCGACTTTCGGCGCGAACACGCCGATGAAGCGACCGGCACAACCAGAAGAGATCGCGCCGGCCTATGTCTTCCTCGCGTCACCGCAGTGCTCCAGCTACATCACGGGCGAAATCCTGCCCATCATAGGCGGCTACTGACGGCGATGGACGCGCTTGTTGTCGGCAGAGATCCAGCGGAGGCCGCAGAGCGGGCCGATCTTGCTTACGTCAATGATGCCGAACCGGGCATCCGCCGCCGCCGCGTCGGCAAGGGCTTCGTCTATCTCGACGATAACGGAAAACGCCTCGGAAGCGAGACTGTCATCGGGCGGATCAAGGCGCTGGCCATACCACCTGCGTGGATGGATGTGTGGATTTGCACTCTGCCTGAGGGTCACATCCAGGCCACCGGCCGCGACCTGCGCGGACGCAAGCAGTATCGTTACCATCCGGCCTGGACGGCCTGTCGCGACGAAGCGAAGTTTTCGAGCCTTGCCATGTTCGCACGGTCACTGCCGAAGCTTCGCAAACAGATCGACAGCGATCTTCGAAGGCGTGGCCTGCCGCGCGAGCGGGTTCTGGCCTCTGTCGTTCGGTTGCTCGACAACACGCTGATCCGGGTCGGAAACGACATCTACAGCCGTGACAACAAGAGTTTCGGCCTGACCACTCTGCGCTCGAAACACCTTGATGTGGAAGGGGCACGCCTGCGTTTCTCTTTCATCGGGAAATCCGGGCAGAAATGGCGCCTCAAGTTCACCGACCGGAGGGTCGCGTCAGTCGTACGCGCAGTGCAGGAACTGCCCGGCCAGCGTCTGTTTCAATATCTCGGCGACGACGGTGAAAGACGCGACATCCGCTCGCAGGACGTCAACGACTACATCAGGACCGCTATCGGTGCGGAGTTCACGTCCAAGCATTTTCGCACCTGGGGCGCGACGGTTTCTGCCGCGCTCGCGCTGGCGGCCAGGGAGTTGCCGCCCTCGAAGCGCCAGCAGGCAATCGCGCTCAACGAAGTGCTGGACGCGGTGGCGAAACGCCTGCGCAACACCCGCGCGGTTTGCCGTCGCTGCTACGTGCATCCTGCGGTCATCGAAGCCTGGCAGGACGGCACGCTGAGTGACGAAATCCAAACACTGCGGCGGCGCTACCGGCAGCCTTTGAAAGGTCTGGACGCTGACGAATCGATCGTGCTGCGCTGGCTTTCAGCGCGGAACGCCAATCTCGATCGGTAGATCAGTTTTTGTGCGCAAGCGGCTCATCAAGCGTCAGGACGGAAATACCCGCCTCGCGAAGCATGGTCTCCGACACGTCGAAGCTGTGATCGAGTTTTCCATCGTTCCGGGGCTTCGGCGGACATTCAACGCAGACGATGCCCGACTGTATGATCGCGCGGGCGCAATCGGCACAGGGGAAGCGGTTCACGTAGATCGTGCATCCCGAGAGTGCAGTTCCCGCGCGCGCCGCATTGTAGATGGCATTGCGCTCGGCATGTTCGATCCAGAAGAACTTCTCGCCGCTCGCGCGGTCGAAACGGCGCTCGTCGGCTGACGAGACGCCACGCGGCAGGCCGTTGTAGCCAGTCGCGCGGATCTCGTGGCCGGGCCCGACAACCACCGCGCCGACCTTGAAGTCGCGGTCTTCAGACCAGCTCGCGACCTCGTCGCAGAGCCCCAAGAAACGGCCGCGCCAGATCTCTCCTCCCATCCGGTTCACCCCGCGAAGACGTATGCGGTCTTGACCGTGGTGTAGAATTCGGCCGCATAGCGACCCTGCTCGCGCGGTCCGTAGGACGAGCCCTTGCGGCCACCGAAAGGCACGTGAAAATCGACGCCCGCCGTTGGCAGATTGACCATCACCATGCCAGCCTGCGACCTGCGCTTGAACTCGCGCGCCGATTTCAGGCCTGTTGTGCAGATGCCGGCGGACAGGCCGAACTCGGTGTCGTTGGCCACCGTAAGCGCTTCATCGAAGTCACCGACCTTGATGATCGAGCCGCAAGGCCCGAAGATTTCCTCGCGGTTGATGCGCATGGAATTGTCGGTACCGAGAAACAGGGCCGGCGCCTGAAAGAAGCCGTTTGTCGCAAGTTCGAGCCGTTCGCCACCGATCACTTCGGCCCCTTCCTTGCCGGCAAGGTCGACATAGGCGAGGTTGGAATCAAGCTGCTTGCCGTCGACGACCGGTCCGATCTGCGTTTCGGGTGCGAGCGCATCCCCTACCCGCACAGCCCGCATCCCGGCAACGAGCCTTTCGACGAACGCGTCGTGGATGCCGTCCTCGACGATCAGCCGAGACGAAGCGGTGCAGCGCTGACCGGTGGAGAAAAATGTCCCGTTAAGGCAAGCAGAAACCGCTACGTCGAGATCGGCGTCGTTGAGCACCACCATCGGATTCTTGCCGCCCATCTCGAGCTGGCACTTGCGCTTCAGTCGCCCGCAGACCTCGGCGATGTGGCTGCCGGTGCCCACGGACCCGGTGAACGAGAGAGCATCGACGCCGGGATGCGTGACGATCGTTTCGCCAACCACCGAACCACGGCCCATCACGAGATTGAAGACGCCCGGCGGGCAGCCGCATTCGTCCAGCAGCCGCGCGATGACATGGGCGCAACCCGGTGTGAGATCGGCCGGCTTGAGGATGACGCAGTTGCCGTAAGCGAGCGCCGGGGCTGTCTTCCACGCAGGAATGGCGATCGGGAAGTTCCATGGCGTGATCAGGCCGACGATGCCGACCGGCTCGCGGGTCACCTCGACATCGATGTCGGGGCGCACCGACGCCAGCATGTCCCCGGTCACGCGCAACGCCTCGCCGGCGAAGAACTTGAACACCTGCGCGGCCCGCATGGTTTCGCCTATGCCTTCCGCCAGCGTCTTGCCTTCCTCCCGCGACAGCAGGCGGCCGATTTCCTGCGACCGTTCGGCGAGCTTGCGGCCCACAGCCTCCAGGAGATCATGGCGCGCTTGCGGTGTGGCCGCGGCCCAACCCGGTGCCGCAGCACGCGCTGCCTCCACCGCCCTCTCCGCATCGGCGCTGCTGCCGTGCGCATAAAGGCCTATCACCTCGTCCCAGTTCGAGGGATTGCGGTTCTCGCCATAGGTATCGGCGCCGACCCACTCGCCGCCGATAAGGTTGTCATGCTTGTCCATTGCTGTTCCCCGGATTCAAACCTGTTCGGCGATGCCGTCGAGAGCCGCGCGCGAGGCATCGCCAAGCGGCACGAATGGCGGCAGAACACGGAGCCACGCCGCATCGCCCGACCGTTTGCCGACAAGATATTTGACCGCCGGCACTAGCGGTTGCGAAGCGATGTCGGACCGCAACTTGCCGATCCGGGCAGCAAGGCCATTTTCGTCTCCCTTTTCGACAAGGGCCGCGCATAGTGGTGCGCTGATGTTGACCGTTGCGGAGATGCATCCCGCAAAGCCCGCCTCCTTCGCTTCGCCAAGCGCCGTTTCCGAACTCGGGAAAACCTTGAGGCCCGGCACCGCTTTCACCAGAGCGCGGCAGTAAGCCAGGTCGCCAGAGGAATCCTTGATGCCGGCAAAGCGTTGCGGATTGGCCTTTGCCAAGCGCGCAACCACGTCGACCGGAATCGGCACGCCCGTCATTTGCGGGAAATTGTAGAAATAGACCTGGATCGGCGTATCGCCGAGCGCGCGATCCAGCGCTTCATACCAGGCCACGAGACCATCGTCGCTCACGGGCTTGTAGTAGAACGGCGGCAAGACGAGGGCCACCCGATAGCCCATTTCGGCAGCCGACCGGGTCAGGTCGAGCGTGTCCTCCAGCGCCGGCAGGCCCGTGCCCACCATCAGCTTGCCGGCATCGAACGCTTCCGCCGCCCAGGCCATGACGTGCTTGCGTTGCGCGACGCCGAGCGAATTGGCCTCGCCCGTGGTGCCAAGCACGTTCAGGGCATCGCAGCCATTGGCCATTGCCCAGCCGCAGTGCTCCAGGAAGGCCTCTTTCAGGGCACGACCATTTTCGTCAACCGGTGTCGGAACCGCGGCTACTATGCCTTTCATGCTGTCTTGTCCTCGATCGTTCTTTGTTGGAAATCATGCACCGCGCGATGGTCCGGTATCGGCTTGTCGCCGCGACGCCAGCCTCCCGGCTCGATCAGTTTTCCGTCGGCGTCATAAAACACGTCATTGTTGATACGCACAAACTCTTGTTCAGCTTCGCCCACTTCGTCGGCGTAGCGGATCGCGTCAACGGGACAGATGCTTTCGCACATGCCGCATTCGATGCATTCCACCGGGTGGATGTAGAACATCCGCTCGCCTTCGTAGATGCAATCGACAGGGCAGCTTGTCGTACAGATGCCATCCTTGACGTCGATGCAGGCGCTCGTGATGACCAGAGGCATTGCAGCTCACTTTCCCTGCCAGACAGGTGTCCGCTTCTCCCGGAAGGCCAGCACGCCCTCGTCCTGATCTTCGGAAAGGAGCGCTGCGATCAGCTCCGGGGTCTGGAAGGAGCGCGCCTCGCGCGGCGACAGATGGGCGGTCTTTCGCAGCGTCGCCTTGATGGCTTTCGTCGACAGAGGCGCACAGGCGAGAATGTCGGCGACCCAGGCATCGACCTCCGCGTCCAGCCGTTCGGCAGGCACGACCGCGTTCACAAGGCCGTAGGCGGCGGCCTCGGTCGCGCTCATCATGCGGCCCGTCAGCATCAGGCCCGCCGCGATGTTGCGCGGCACGAGCCGTTGCAGCGCGACCATGCCGCCGTCGAGCGGCAAGCGCCCCACCTTCGCCTCGGGAAGGCCGAAACGCGCGGTATCCGCAGCGATGACGATGTCGCAGCCAAGGACCATCTCCATGCCGCCGCCCAGAGCCAGCCCGTTGACCCGCGCGATAACGGGCACGTTCAGGCTCTCGCGTAACGAGATGCCGCCGAAACCGTTGGGATTCTGCCGCGCCCAGTATTCGAGGCCGGAGAGGCCGGACCCCGATTTGAGATCCGCGCCAGCAGAGAATGCACGGTCCCCTGCCCCGGTCAGAACGACGCAACGGACCACGTCGTCGTTCTCGATCTTCTGCCAGATCGCCTCCAGCGCCGCTTCCGTATCGGCGTCGACCGCGTTCATTCGCTCAGGCCGGTCGATCGTCACCCTTGCCACATGCCCGTCGATTTCGAACCGGACCGTCATTCCGCTGCCCTCGCTGTCGGTTGCAGGCCGAACTCGTCGATCACCTCCTGGGTATGTTCGCCGAGACGCGGCGGCGCGTGCCGGAGGACCAGCGGTGCGTCGCTGAGATGAACCGGCGAGCCGACGACCTTGAGTTGCCCCAGCACCGGATGCTCGAAATCGAGCAGCATGCCGTTGATCGCCGTCTGTGGGTCGTCAAGGGCTTCGCTGAGCGCGCGCACCGGCGCGCACAGCAAGTCCTGTTCCTCCAGCCGCGCGATCCAGTGGGCAGTCGTGTTCGTCGCGAAGGCATCCCGGAAACGCCCCTGCAGGTAGGGCTTGTCCGCACGCTGGCTGGCGAGATCCGGGAACTTCTCCGAGAGATCCTCGATGCCCAGCGCAGTACAAATGTCGCGAAGGGGATTTGCCTTGAAGGCACCGACCACGACCAGCGCGCCATCCGTGGTGTCGAACACGCCGGTGAGCGGCATCGCGGCCCAGTTCAGCACCTCGCGGTGCTTGCTCCACTGGGCGGCTTCCTGCATCTGCATCGCGATCATGGAATCGTAGAGCGACACCGAGACCTTCTGGCCGTAGCCCGTCTTGCCGCGCGCCAGAAGGGCGGCAAGAACGCCCTGAACCAGATGCATGCCGGCCGTATAGTCGCACAGCGTCGTCGGGTAGATGGAGCGCGGTATGGACGGGTCGGAGGTCTTCTCCATGACACCGCTCATCGCCTGCGCCAGCACATCCTGCCCGCCCTTATGAGCATAGGGGCCCTTCTCACCGAACCCCGTACCCGACGCGCAGATAATGCGCGGGTTGATCGCCTTCAGAGTCTCGTAGCCGAAGCCGAGACGATCCATGACGCCGGCGCGGAAGTTGTCGACCACCACATCGGCCTGACGCACAAGGTCGTAGACCATCTGCTTGCCGGCAGGCGACTTGGTGTCGATTTCCACGGAGCGCTTGTTGCGGTTGAGCGAGGAATAGACGGCATTGTTCATGCCGGCCTCGGACCGTTGATCGAAGAAATTGCGCGACAGATCCCCAGCGCCCGGCCGTTCGATCTTGATCACATCGGCGCCGAAATCCGCCAGCATCTGCGTTGCGCAGGGGCCGAGCATGACCTGGGTGAAGTCCAGGATGCGGACTCCGGAAAGTGGAAGAGTGTCGGTATTCACGGTCGTGTCCTTCATTCGGCGGCGACGTTTGCGACGAGTGCGTTTGCAGACGGAACGTCGCCCGGGTCAGCGCCCTGCGCGCGCATGCGTTTCTGGATGGTCGCGACATCGGCGTCCCGCAGCGCGCAGTTCCGGTCCAGCGCCACCGCGACTGCCACGCCGGCCGCCTCGCCCTGGGCCATGCAGGGCGGGATCTCGCGCGAAAGCTTCTGTGCCTCGCTCTCGACGGAGTAGTGCCTGCCCGCAACGATCAGATTGTCGATGCCCTTGGGCAGCAGTGCGCGGAACGGCGTGTAGTAGTCGCGGCCACGGCAGACGCTGTCGGAGAAGTGGCGACGAGAGCGCACGTCGTCGCGCGTGACAACATATTCTCCTTGCAACAGCCGCGTCTGGCGAATGCCGATCTGCTCCGCGGCGCCCAGCATCTTTGCGTTTTCGAAGCCCGGCAGATTCTCGCGCACGAAAGCCAGCAGCTTCATCATCCGCGAGCGGCCTTCCACCTCGGCGGCCAGCATGTCCTCGGGCGAGAGCCCGTCATAACCCGGCATGTGCGGACAGTTGCACCAGACGATGCCCGGCAGGGGCGTCTTCAGCCACCACATGCCCCAGGCACCGCCGATGACCCGGCGCACCTGCCGGTCGAGCGCCTTGTATTCTTCCGGGTTCTCGTATTCGAAGGCTTCCGCCTTGTCCGTGTCGACGTCGCAGAGGCGGAACACGGTCGTGACGATATACTGGCCCGTCATGAACGATGCCCCGGCCGAGGATGCCACGTCGAGGTCGCCGCTGGCGTCGATCACCATCTTTGCACGGATCGCCTGACGACCGAGCTTGGTCTGGCAGATCACGCCGGTCACGCGGCCGTCCTCCACCATCGCTTCGGAAAACCAGGAATGCAGGCGCAGGTTCACGCCGGCTTCGCGCACGAGGTCGAGGCTGACGCGTTTCCAGCAATCAGGATCGAAGGCGACGGCGTGGATGATAGGCTGCGGCATGCCGGTCTTGTGGAAGTCGATGCAGCCCCAGCGCGACCACTTCTTCCACATATCCCAGTTGGTGAGGCAGTCCTGCGACGGCGGATAGACCGCGCCGTCCTGCGCAGCCATCCGATCGACGAACTCGCTAACGATGCCGGTGGTGACGATCTCGTTTCCGTCGTTGACCATGTCGTCGAGAACGAGAACCATACCGCCGGACGCCATGCCGCCAAGGTGATGGTAGCGCTCCAGAAGGGTGACGGAGCAGCCGTTGCGGGCAGCGGAGACGGCCGCGCTCAGACCGGCCGGACCACCGCCCACGACGACCACGTCGCAATCGGCAACGACCGGTATCTGCTCGCTTCGGTTCAAGGAAATATGCGTTGTGTTGGTGCTCATTTCGGCGCACTCCTCCCGTTGAGCCGCTGCGGGCGGCCCTGTTTCAGTTCAAATTTTGCTTCTGCTCAGGTTGTGCTCACCATCGCACAACCAGCCGTTCGACGACCGAGACCGCGACGAACAACAGCACCGACAGGCCCGACGACAGGAAGACGGTCGCGTAGAGCAAGGCGGAGCGGAAGTTGAATGTGGCGTCCAGGATCAGCGCGCCCAGCCCGAGATCGGCCCCGACCCATTCGCCGACGATCGCACCGATGACGCAGGTGGTGGCCGCGATCTTCAGTGCCGAGAACAGGAACGGCAGCGAGGACGGCAGGCGGATCTTCCAGAACACCTCCGACTTGGATGCCGACAGGATACGGGCCAGTTCCAGTGCCTGCGGACTCACCGCCTGCAGGCCCCGCACCATGTTGACCAGTGTGGGGAAGAAGCAGATCAACGCCGCGATCACCACCTTCGCCGTCAGGCCTGCCCCGAAGATCAGGACCAGGATCGGCGCGATGGCCAGGATTGGAATGGTGTTGACGAAGACCGCGATCGGAAAGAACGCGCGCTCGGCAAACCGGCTATGCACGAAAGCAACGGCGATCAACACCGCGGCGAGATTGCCGACGACGAACCCCAACACGCTTTCGTAGAAAGTCGGCCAGAAATTCCGCATGAGCTGCGGAAATTCACCAACGAGGGTCGACGCCACAGCGCTCGGTGTCGGCGCGATGTAATCGGGCACACCGAAGGCGCGCACACCCACCTCCCACAGCGCGATCAGCGCCGCGGCGGTTGCCACGGGCGTGGCGACGGCGATCAGTCTGTTCCGCCTTGCTGCGGCGATCTCAGCGGCTTCGTCTGTCTGGATCACATTCAATGCGTTTTCGAGGGTGGTCATCAGCACGCCTCCAGCAGTCCGCGCAGATGCGCGGAATAGCGGGTGAACTCCGGCGTATCGCGCTGTGCGATGCTGCGCGGATACGGAAGGTCGATGTCGACGATTTCATGCAGCCGGCCCGGATGCGCCTTCAGCATCAGCACCTTCTGCCCGAGAAACACCGCCTCGGGGATCGAGTGCGTGACGAACAGTATCGTCACGCCCGTCTCTTCCCACACCTTCAGAAGCTGGAGGTTGAGATGGTCCCTGGTCATCTCGTCGAGTGCCCCGAACGGCTCGTCCATCAGGAGCAACTTTGGCTGGCACACAAGCGCGCGGGCGATGGCCACACGCTGGCGCATGCCGCCCGAGAGCTCGTGCGGCAAGGCATTTTCGCGCCCCTTGAGCCCCACCAATTCGAGAAGCTCCATCGGGGTCTTGTCGCTGACCGGAATATCGATGCCACGGCTGCGGCCAATCTCCAGCGGAAGTTCGACATTCTTCAAGGCGCTGCGCCAGGGCAGCAACGTCGCGTCCTGGAAGACGAAGGCAAACTCACGCGCAAGTCGCGCTGCCTCCGTCGTTTTGCCGAAGACCGAGACCTCACCCGCCGCCGGCGGGATGAGGTCAGAGACCAGACGCAGCAACGTCGACTTGCCGCAACCGGACGGGCCGAGGATCGAATAGAAAGCGCCCGCCTCGATTTCCAGGCTGATGTCCTGGATGGCCGTGAACTGCCCGAACTTGACCCAGGCATTGCGCAGGCTGGCTGCAGGGACCTGGGTTCCTGCAGCAGCATTCGTCGAAACAGCGACCATCGGATCAGCCGACCTTCGGGCGGACGTCGGCGGTCTTGTCGAGAATGTCCAGCGTCATGATGTCGTCGACCGCCGGAGCATCCTTGGCGAACTGATCGAGTTCCGCATAGGTATCGATCTGGGCCTGCCAGTTCTCCCGCGTCATCACACCCCAGCCGCCGGTCTTGGTGCTTTCGCTGAAGGAATAGTCGACCACGAGCGGCACGGCCTTGAGTTCGCTATCCCTGTCGACATTGGGAAGGCGCTCGACGAGATGGTCGACGGCCTCCTCCTGGTTTTCACGAACCCATCCCCAGCCTCGGGAGATCGCACGGATCATCGCCTCGACCTTGTCGCCATGCTCGGCGAGCACGCTGTCGGTGGTGTAGAACGGATTGGCATAGAGCTGGATGCCGGCATCCCACAGCGTCATGTCGACGCGCTCGTCGCCGAGCACCGACAGCGCGTTGACGTTGGTTTTCCAGCCCGTGATCGCGTCCACCTGCCCGGTCATCAGCGGTGCCATGTCGCTGCCGATCACCTTGAGTTCGACCTGATCCTCGGAAATTCCGTTCTTCGCCAGCAGGGCGCGCAAAAGGATGCGTCCTGTCGCCTGGGTACCGATGACCTTGCCGATCATGTCCTGCGGCGTCTTGATCGGGTTCTTCTTCAGCGAGAAGTAGGTGTAGGGGTGCTGCTGATAGCCGGCCGCGATGCATTTGATGGGAATGCCTGCCGAACGCGCCAGAAGCAGCGAAGGGCTCGACGAGACCTGACCGAGGTTGGAACGGCCGGAGGCGACCGAGGCGACACCATCGACATTGGGGCCACCCGGTACGATTTCGAATTCCAGCCCTTCCTCTGCAAAATAGCCGAGCTTGTCGGCGACGATCTCGCCGAGGTTGCCGTTGCCGGCAAGCCAGCCAAGCTGCATGGAAACCTTGAACTTGTCCTGCGCTGCGGCGCGCGAGATGCTGACGAACGTGCCCGTGCCGGCCAGGCTGGCGGCAGCACCCATGGTCTTGAGAAACGAGCGGCGGTTTACCCCTTTGGAAATTGCATGCGACATTTGCTGTTCTCCCGGTTCCAACGATTGTGGCGATGGGCCGACTGTTCCCCGTGCCGGCTTCCATCGCAAACAGTAGAAGGGATTAGGCCGATGCAAAAAGTGCAAAATCATGCTAACAGTGAGGCATATTCTGCATCGCCCCTCCAGGAGCCTTGCCGTGCATTCCAATTTTCTGCGCTACTTTGACGAAGTCGCCCGGCAGGGCTCTATCCGGAAGGCCTCTGCGATCCTCAATGTTTCATCGACCACGGTGAACCGGAAGATCATCAGTACCGAGGCCGAGATGGGGGTACGCCTGTTCGAGAGGACCCCCGAAGGCGTGTCGCTGACCGATGCGGGGGCCATCGTTCTGGAGCACTGCCGAAAGACGCTGCATGACTACGAGCGCACCAGAACGCTTCTGGACGACATCCGCGACCTGCGCGCCGGACACCTGAACATTGCCGCGATCGATTCCGTGACCTACGGCCTTCTGCCTCGCATTCTCCTGAGCTTCAACAGCATCTATCCGCAGGTGACGTATTCGATCACCACGGCACAGCCGGACGAGATCATGCAGGCGGTTGCAGACGGCTTCGCCGACATCGGCATAACATTCACGTTCGACCTGCATCCGGATGTCCGCGTCATTTCCGAAAAAACCGCGCCGATCGGCATCATCATGCGGCCGGATCATCCGTTTGCAGGTCGCACCAACCTGACGATTGCCGATATAGCTGGCCAGAAGATGGTTCGCACGGTCGACGCGCGTGGCCGCAACTCGATCATCGATCAGGCGATTTCCGGCATGTCGGCGGCGCTGTCGACCAACTGCTTTACCGACACGCTGCACGTTGCCAAGCAGATGATCCTGGCCGGCCGCGGGCTGGGTCTCTACACCAAGATCGGCTTCTACGAGGACATTCAGCAGGGCACGCTATGCTTCGTGCCCCTGATGCACGACGTTCTTCTCAACCTGAGGATCGGCGTCGTGATGTCGGCATCGTCGGGCATCTCGCCACCCGAACGCCTTCTGGGCAACGAAATCCGCCGCGCATTGGCCCAACTGCGGCTCGATTCCTGATCGGGCGCTGAACTGACGGTGCAGCGTCCCGGCGAACGAATGGCGTGCAACGGGCTTGGCGGAATTGACCAGCGACAAAGCGGGGCCGGGATCACTTGCCTATTGATGGGCCTTCAACGAGGACGCTGCCATGATCATCCGCGATATTCCACAAGCCCAATGCACAGCGCTTGTTTCCGCAAACCGGCTAGCGCGTCTTGCCTGCGCACATGCCGACCGGCCCTACCTTGTTCCGATTTTCTACGCCTACTCGGAAAGCTGCGCCTACGCCTTCACCATGCCGGGCCGCAAGCTGGAAACGATGCGCATGAACCCGAACGTCGCACTTCTCGTCGAGGAAAAGGGCGACGGCCGCAACTGGAGGAGCGTTGTGGCAGAAGGACGCTTCGAAGAACTGCCTGACCGCATCGGCTCCAAAAGACAGAGGGATTATGCATGGTCGCTGCTCAGCCAGCACACAAGCTGGTGGGAACCGGGATCTCTCAAGCCGGTCACCCCGCCGCTTTCCGACCATGCCGGGCACGTCTTCTTCCGCATCCACATCGAGGACATGTCCGGGCGCGAAGCCATTGACGAATAGCCTGGCGTGAAATTGCCACGAGCGACCGGCCGACGCTGCCGCTTGATGCCGATCAAAGCCATGCAGGCCTGACGAAGATAGCTTTCGCCATGAGGAGCTTCGTCATGCGCATATCAACAGCCGCCCTGACACTTCTGCTGGTCCTGGTCCAGTCATCTGGCTGGACGGAGGAGATCGCCTATGGACAGGCCGAATATCTTGCTTCCTGCGCGGTTTGCCATGGCGAAGGAGGCCGCGGCGACGGTCCCTTGGCGACCGAGCTTCGTACGGCTCCGGCCGACCTGACGATGCTGTCCGCGGCAAATGGCGGCGATTTTCCCTACTGGAAGGTCTTCGCGTTGATCGACGGGCGATATGTGGTCCCCGGCCACGGTACGCGCGAAATGCCGGTATGGGGCCGCGAGTTCCTGGCGGGCGACGAAGCAACCTACGGACCAATCGGTGGCGAGGCGATAACCCAGGAGCGCATTCATGCGCTCAGCGATTATCTGGCGACAATGCAGCGTTAGTCTTGGCGACCTGGATCGTAGCCTCAGTTATCCGGGAGCGCCGAAAGGTGTGATCGGCTTCATGGCGGCCTATCGCAGGACGAGCCAGACACGCATGGCGCCCGCTTCTTCCGGATGGGGTTCGACCTTGAAACCGGCCTCGCGGCACATGGCGAGCATCTTTAAGTTTTCGGCCAGGACCAGCCCCTCGATGACCCCTACCTTTTCCGCGCGGGCGTAGTCCAGCAGGTGATGCAAAAGCGCCCAACCCAGACCGTGGCCCTGCAAGTCGCTGCGCACGAGGATCGCGTATTCCGCGCGCTCGCGCCCCGGATCGCAAGACAGCCGGCCGACCGCTGCCAGATCGCCGCTGTCTTCAAGAGCGAGGAAGGCGATATCCCGGTCATAGTCGAGTTGCGTCAGCCGCTTGAGCATTTCGTCGGGAAACCGACGCCGAGGCGCCAGGAAACGCAGGCGCACATCCTCGGGAGACACTCTGGCGAGGAACCGCGGATACAGGGCCACGTCCGCCGGCTTGATCGGACGAATATCGAAGTCTTGATCCCCGAGCGTGACACTCTTGGCCCATTCGGCGGGGTATGGCCGGATCACAAGCGCTGGGTTCGGGCCAGGTTCATCGACGCGTTCGGGGTCGATCTCTATCCGTGCATCGAGCGCGATGGCGCCGTCGGCATCGGCCAGCAGCGGGTTTATGTCGATACCGACCAGGCAGGGAAAGTCCACGACAAGCTGCGACAGACCGTTGAGCGCCTTGACGATCGCGGCGCGGTCGGCAGGCTTGCGGTCGCGAAAGCCCGCCAACAACCGGCCGATACGAGTCCGTTCGATGAGATCGCCGGCCAACACCTCGTCCATCGGCGGCAACGCCATGGCGGTGTCGTCAACGACCTCGACCGCGACCCCGCCGGCCCCGAACAGGAGGACCGGACCGAAGATCGGATCGATGCTCATGCCAAGGATCAGTTCCTGGGCATGGTTGCGTTCGATCATCGGCTGCACTGCAAAACCCCGTATGTCCGCATCCGGCCGAAGCTTCCGCACTCGTTCACCGATCGCGCCCGCCGCCTCGGCCGCGGCGTCGTCGGTCTCGATCCCCAGCACCACGCCACCAACGTCCGATTTGTGCGAAATCGCTTTCGACAACAGTTTGACGGCGACCTTGCCGCCAGCAGCGAGCATCGGTTGCGCCGCCGTTCGCACGGCGTCAGGCGTGGCAGCCACAACAGTTTCCGGTACATCCATTCCATAGGCGCCGATGACGGCCTTGGCTTCCGGTTCGGTGAGCATCCTGCGACCGTCGGCAGCTACCTGTCGGAAGATCGCCAGCGCTGCGGCGCGATCGACGGATACGTCCTCGCCACGCGTTGCCGGCACGCGGCTGAGCGCCTGCTGGGCCTTGGACCAATCCGAGAGAAACCGCGTGGCGCGCGCGACTTCCGCGGGCGTGTTGACGCTGGGTATTCCCGCTTCCTGAAGGATCGCCCTGCCCTCTCGTGCGGTCTGCTCGCCCAGCCAGCATGAGATCACCGGCTTGCCGTCGATCAGTCCGTTCGTGGCAAGGTCGGCTACGGCTTTCGCGGCATCTACGGGCGATGCGAGGCCAGTCGGGCAATTGAGCACGACCAGCGCGTCGACGCCGGGATCGGCGGCGACCGCAGCCACCGACGCCCGGTAGCGTTCCGGTGGCGCATCGCCGATGATGTCGACCGGATTTGCGCGCGACCACGTCGGAGGCAGAGCATCGTCCAGTGCCGAGAGTGTTTGCGGCGCGAGGTGAGCGAGTTCACCACCGAGGTCGATCAATCCGTCCACGGCCAGCACGCCGGCGCCACCGCCATTGGTCACGATGCCAATGCGCGCCCGATCCAGCGGTGCAAACCGCGCAATGATCTCCGCGGCGTCGAAAAGTTCAGCGAGGCCATCGACGCGCAATATCCCTGCTCGGCGCAAGGCGGCGTCGACCACCCGATCGGCACCGGAGAGCGCTCCGGTGTGTGTGGAAGCCGCCTTGGCTGCCTCTTCATGACGTCCGGACTTGATTGCGATCACTGGCTTGATGCGAGCGGCAGCGCGGGCTGCCGACATGAATTTTCGCGGTTCGGGGATTGACTCCAGATACATCACGACCGCCCGCGTGGTCGGGTCTCCGGCAAGGAGATCGAGCCAATCGCCAACGTCCACATCAGCCATATCGCCGAGCGAAACAATGTAGGAGAAGCCCACATTGTTTTCGCCGGCCCAGTCTATCAGAGAGGTGGCGATGGCGCCGGACTGGGACAGCAGCGCTATGTTGCCGGGCCGCGCCGCCATATGCGCGAAACCCGCATTCAACTTCAACGGCGGGATCATCAGGCCCACCGTGTTGGGGCCTATGATCCTGAAAAGATGAGGGCGCGCGGCATCGAGCATTGCCTGGCGAAGTCCGTTCTCAGGCGTCAGCCCGGCAGTGATCACGACGCCCGCGCGACAGCCCTTTTTACCGAGCTCATCGATAATCTGTGGAACGGTTGCGGCCGGCGTCATGACGATGGCGAGGTCCGGCGCCTCAGGCAGCGCGGCCGCATCCGGATAGCATGGCAGACCGGACACCTGCCGATATTTGGGATTGACCGGCCAGACGGCACCGGTGAACCCGCCGCCCACGATATTGTCGATGACGACGCGCCCAACGGAGCCTGGACGGATGGAGGCGCCGATAACCGCAAGCGATCGCGGCCGCACAGCGAAGTCGAGATTCCTGCTGCTCATCGGATCCCCATTCCCTCTCGATATTGCGTTCCAGCACAGCGTGCTTGTCCTGGATCAAAGCGCCAATGTGCTGCGAGGCATATGCAAAATGCACGATATGGTGGAGTGCGTCGACGAGTTACAACGGACCCGCTTGCCAGCCGCGATTGACCGAAATCAAGGCCTGAAGGGACTGCTTTCGCCAGCGTAGCGCCCGGCCGTGAGGTATTTCAACCATGCGGATTGTTCTATCCATCCTGGCACTGGTCGCGTCGCAGTCCTGCGGCCTTGCGGACGATGAGCGCGAGAGCGCCTTTCGAGGGCGTCGCATTGCTGAAGCCAACTGCGGGGCGTGTCATGCGCTTGCACGGACCGACGGGAGCACATTGCCCGCCGCGCCGCCACTCCGCGAAGTCGGGGCAAATGTGCCCTACGGAATATTGCGCGAGATGCTGCGCGGTCCGGTCTTCCTCAAGCACGTCGTGATGCCGAATTTCGATCCGGACGGGCAACAAGCCGACGACCTCGCCGCATATATCCGCAGCATCGCGCAGGAAGACGATTGACCGGGCATCCGAAGCCGTCCCCCGCGTCGCGTCGCTCACATCAGCGAGGGCAGGAACAGGCTGATCTGCGGAAACATGACGATCAGCAGGATCAGAACCAGATAGGCGATCCAGAACGGAAGCACGCCCTGAAAGACCTGATACATCGTGACGTCCCTGGTCATCGACGCGATGGCGAAGACGTTGACGCCGATCGGCGGGGTGACGACGCCGAGCTCCACCATGATCACGACGAGCACCCCGAACCAGACGGGATCGAAACCCGCGCTCATGGCGATCGGGTAGAACAGCGGGACGGTCAGCACCAGGGCCGGCAGCGCGTTCATGAACATGCCGATCAGCACGTAGAACAGGAGGATCGCGCCAATGAGCTGATAGGGTCCAAGCTGCAGACCGATCACCGCATCGGCAATCTGCTGCGTCAGCCCGCTGATGGCGATGAAGCGGCTGAAAGCGGTTGCCAGTATGAAGATGAGTAGTATGCCCGCTGTCAGGCGAACCGTCTGTTCGATCGAGCGCCAGAACGCCTCCCAGGTCAGACGCCGGGTCGCCACAGCGATGAGCAGCGCGCCGAAGACCCCTACGCCGCCGGCCTCGTTCGCCGTGACCGAGCCGGTGTAGATGCCACCCAGCACCAGCAGCATCAGCAACAGGATCGGCCACACTTTCCCGCTCGCCTGCATGCGCTCGCCCCACTGGCTCTTTTCGCCGCGCGGCGCCAGCGATGGGTTGAGCCATGCTCTTATCGTGATCAGGCCGACAAGGATCACTGCGAAAAGGATGCCCGGCAACACCCCGGCCATGAAGAGCTTGCCGATCGAGACCTCGGTGATCATGCCGTAGACGATGAATGCGAGGCTTGGCGGGATCATCACGCCGATGGTTGCCGCGCAGGCGATCGAAGCCGTGGCCAACTTCATGTCGTAGCCGTAGGAGCGCATCTGCGGAAGGGCGATCGAGCCCATGCTGTAAACGCCCGACAGCGTGTCTCCGACGATGGAGGACAGGCCGGCACAGGCGACGGTGCTGGCAGATGCCAGCCCGCCCGGCAAGTGCCCGATCCAGCGATAGGCCGCGCGATAGAGCTCCTC
Source organism: Aquamicrobium sp. (assembly GCA_019739225.1). Lineage (GTDB taxonomy): Bacteria > Pseudomonadota > Alphaproteobacteria > Rhizobiales > Rhizobiaceae > Aerobium. The sequence continues at coordinate 1,222,297 of JAHHDT010000005.1, read as the reverse complement.
CGCAAAGCCGGATGCGACGATGATCAGTCCCATCCAGGTGAACAGCGGCACGACACTCCAGGTCTGGTCGCTAATCACGCCGATCGTGGTGGTGCCCAGACTTGTGAGGCTCGCGCCCGAACCGATCAACAGGCTGATACCGACCAGCGCAGCCAGTCCCATCGCCGCCGCGACATGGATGCCCAGGAAGATGAGCCCGAAGCACATTCCCACCACAACGATGCCTCGCGCCGTGCGCGACATTTCGAACGGGAATAGCTGCGGAAAAAGGATGAGGCTCAGTATGGCGGCCGAGACCGCGATCCAGAGTAGCAGGATCCCCCAACAGCGCACGTCGTTGCGCTTCCAGAGTTCGCGCAACGTTGAAGCGAGATTGGCCAGCAGAGCCAGCGCGAACAGCGCCAGAAAGATCGCACCGCATAAAACGAAAGGCCATTCCGGCACCCTCAGCACACCGGTGACGATGGCGTTGCTGCTCAGATAGAGCGTTTGCTGCAACACCTGCGCGGCGGTGATGACGACGGTGCCGAGCGTCAGCATGAGGCCACCCGCGAGCGTCGGCAGCCGCGCATATTCCGGCATCATCTGCACAAGAATGTCGACGCGTATGTGTGCCCGGGCGAGTTCGACCGCAGCGAGGGCGGACAGCGCAACCAGGATCATCAGCAGCCCGGTCATTTCCATGCCGCCCGGCACGACGATGGAGAACAGGTTGCGCAGGGTGACATCGGAAACCGTCACGCCCATCATAACCAGGAGAGCCACGCCGCCGACGAGGATCGACAAACGGGCGGGCCACGCGAGCGCGCGGCTCAATCCCGTGGCGGTAACGCTGTCCGGCGGCGCAGCGCCGTCAATATCGGTCGTTGCCAATGAGGTTCCTGTCAGCCGTATGGTGCGAACAGAGGACGCCTGCTGCGGCGCCCGTCGCTCAACCGCTTCAGTTCTGATCGTACAGCTTCAGCAACCGAGACGCCTCGGCGATAATCGTCTCGCCCGGCAGGCCGGCCGCGTCCGCCTTCTTCACCCATTCATCCCACAATGGCTTCATCTCGCCGGTCAGCGTTGCCTGGTCCTCCGGCGAAAGCGTGAATATGTTGTCCGCCGGGATCCCGGCGATGGCCGTCGCTGCGCCGTCCGTGGTGTTGTTGAAGAAGTAGACCGGCAGCAGGTCGGCAAGGTGCTTCTTCTCGTCCTCGGTGAGTTTCGCGTAGGTGTCCTTGTTCATCACCGTCGAATAGGTGCCGGGGTTGAGGTTGAGCAGCGTGTGGTAGGTCGTGACCTCGTTGAGCTTGAAGTTGTTCACCCAGCCCCATGCGCAAAGCACGCCGTCAACGGCGCCCCGCTGCATGGCGAGGTAGGCATCGGGGCCGACCATCACGCTGGCGCTGGCGCCAAGTTTCTCGACAACCTGCACGCCGGCGGAGTCCTGTGCAGCGAGGACCTTGCCCTTGAGATCCGCGAGGGTACGTACAGGTTCCTTGGTGTGGAGATGCGATCCCATCGCGACGAATGTCGCGAGATCGACGACATTGTCCGCATCCGTGAAGAGCTCCCGCATCTCCGGGAACATCTCGCATAGCCGCCAATAGACGACGCTGGCCACGGTCTGGTTCCTGGACATGCCGGGCAGGCTGAAGAGTTCGAGTTGCGGAAATTTGCCCGGCAAGGCCGGATGCCAGACGAAGCCGATGTCGAGAAGCCCCGAGCCCGTGGCCTGCAGCCAGTCCTTGAAGGGCGTCACTGAATTCGGCGGGAAATAGGCCATCTTGGCGCGGCCGCCGGTGATGGCCTCGAGTTGCGCGCCGAAGCGCCGGTCCATGTCGTTCCACGGCGTCCCGTCCGGCGAGGCGAACTGCATCTTGAGTTCGAATTCCTCGGCAGCGGCCGCCGGACCTGTCGCTGCCTGCGTGCCGGCAATTGTTGCCAGCGTCAGACCGCCAAACGTTCGGCGGCTGATTCCGCTGCCGGATAAGCTCTTAATCCGATCCGAAATCGTCATCATTTCCCTCCCGGCCTCCGACGAGGCTTCCTCGCGACGCCAACGCGGCGATGCTACGGCCAGGCTGCAAAGCATTGGTCCCGAAGCATATGCCCAATCGCCGGATGACGGTCCTCCATCAGGAAGGGTAGTACCCCGCAGCGGTTACGAACACTTATTTCTTCTAAATCGTTCTGTAAGCGCGGCTTAAAGCTGAATATCAGTGGGTAATCCGCTTCCATTCTTCCTCGCAGCGCTTTAGTTCCTCGCGAAAATGGTCGTAGAGGTGGCGCGCGGCGCCAGACAGCGGACGCTGGGCCAGATGAATCAGCGCGAGTTCGACGCTTAGATGGGGATCGATGATCGGATTGACGGTGACGCGTTCGTTGTCGAGTTCCTTAAGCGCTATCCAGAACGGCAGGATCGACGACCAGTCCGTCTGCGCCACGAATTCCAGCCCGGCGGAAAGGCTCGCGATCGTTATCGTGCGCTCGACCAATATCTCACCGTTGCGGGCCGCCTCCTCGATGCGCGGCCGCAGGCTGTGGGTCGAGGATGGGACCGAAAGCTTTAGAGGTTTCACCTGATCAAGGCGGATAGGCTCCATCGGCGCGAAGCCACGGCGGGCACCCGAAATAAGCGCAACGGGAAATCGCCCGATCGGCGTCGCAGACAGGCCCACCTGCGGTTTGGCAAACTGCCCGACATAAAAATCGAGTGCGCCGCCCGAGGTTTCCGCCACCAGAGAGTCCGCCGTTCCGCTGCCGATCTCGATGTCGACGCGCGGATATTCATGAGTATAGCGGGCGAGCGCGGTCGGCAGCACCGCTTTCGCGAGGCCCGGCGCAAATCCCGCCGAGACCGATCCGCTGAGGCCGGCGGCGAAATCCTCCAGTTCCATCTCCGCTTCCGAAACCGATGTGAGCACGGCAAGGCATCGATTGTAGAAGCGCCATCCGGCGGCAGTCGGGCTCACACCGCGCCGGGTCCGCTCGAGAAGGCCAGTGCCGAGACGCGCTTCGAGCGCGCTCATCTGCTGACTGACGCCCGATGGCGTGCAGTGAAGCCTTGCCGCGGCCGCACTGAGCGAGCCTTCCTCGCACGCGGCAACGAAATAGCGAATCTGCCTGAGGTCCATGGTGGGAATCCCGCATTTAGGGAAACTGATAACAGGCCTTAGGAAATATAACTACCGGTAACACCATGACGGAATCTATCGTCGGTTTACGGCTCTTGGGAGGAGCCCCGTCGCTTGCGGGAATTCGTCCGCATCAGCGGTCGGCGCCCGCCGTGGCGCCCGAGGACAGGAGAACCGCATGCTGCCACTCGAGGGTTTTCGGGTGCTCGATCTCACCCACGTGCTGGCTGGCCCTTGCGCCACCCATCACCTTCGCTGCATGGGCGCCGAAGTTATCAAGATCGAACGACCCGGCGGCGGCGATCCGATGCGTGCGCTCGACATGCAGCCCGAACTCGAAGGCCTCACGCCCGGCTTTCGCGCCCTCAATGCCGGCAAGAAATCCGTGGTGGTCGATCTTGCGACAGAAGAAGGTCGCGCCACCGTCCTGAGGATCGCTGAAACCTGCGATGTGTTCGTCGAGAACTTCCGTCCGGGCGTCGCGCGGCGGTTCGGACTTGCTCCGGAAGACCTTGCGGCGGTTCGGCCCGGCATCATCTATTGCTCGATTTCGGGCTGGGGCCAGAGCGGCCCCAACAGCGCGCGGGGCGCCTACGACCATGTCATTCAGGCCGCGACCGGCATGATGGCACTGCAGGGCAGTCCGGGCGATCCGCCGATCAAGGTCGGCTTTCCGGTGATCGACATCGCAACGGGAATGTCCGCGGCCGAAGCGATCCTCGCGGGGGTCGTGCGACGGCTGCGCGGCGACACCGCGCCGATCACGCTCGATGTCTCGATGGTCGACTGCGCGCTCGCGCTGATGTCGGGACCGGCTGCGAATACCATCGCGACCGGCAAGGCGCCGCCGCGCGTCGGAAACCGTGGTTTCGTGGGCAGCCCGGGCGCCGAGACTTTTGCCACGTCCGACGGGCACATTTCGGTTGCGGCAAATACCATGAGCCAGTTTGCGACGCTGTGCCGGCTGCTCGGCCACCCCGAGCTGGCACGCCCGCCTTATTTACCAGCGGGGCTGTCGGCGGGCGCGTTCCTTGCCGATGCGGCGACGGACGATCTGCGCAGGCGGCTTGCAGCCGCTTTTGCGGCCAGCCAGGCCGAGACGCTGGAACATGCCCTGAACGAGGCCGGCGTGCCCGCCGCGCGGGTCCGCAGCCTGGGCGAATATCTCGTCGAAATCTATCCTTTGACCCCGGGCATCGGCGTTGCCGGCGAGGCGCTCGCACTTGGTCCCGCCTTCCGCTGGAGCAATGGCGAAGAGCCGTCGCTGCCGCCAGCACCCAGGCTCGGCGCAGACAACGAGAGGTTCAATGCCAATACGCCGCCCGCGTCCACAGGACCGGCGCAGGCAGCACGACGATAACCGACCAGCGGGACTACCCGTTGGCGGACTTCAAGGGAGGAAGAAATGAAGCGTCGGATAAGAGATGCGATACTGTCGATGGCCATCGCAGCAGGCTTCGGTCTCGGCGTGACCGCCGCGCATGCGGAGCCGGAAGGCACGTTCAAATATGCCGAACAGGTCAAACTCATCACCATGGACCCGCAGCAGCAAAGCGGCAGCGGCGTTCCGTATCTGCGACCCGTTTATGAATCGCTGTTCGAAAGGGGCACCGACGGCAAGCCGGTGCCCTTGCTGGCGACGGGTTACGAGGTCGACGGGCTCGACGTGACAATCAAGCTGCGCGAGGGGGTCTCCTTCAGCAACGGCGAGGCCTTCAACGCCGAGGTCGCAGCCGCGAACATCAATCGCGGCGTCGAGCTCGCAATCGTGGAAGGCCTCAAGACCGTCGACGGCGCCGAGGCCGTGGACGAGTTCACGCTGCGGATAAAGCTGAAGGAACCTGACCCCGCAATCATCGACAGCCTGTGCCATACCGGCGGCATGATGCTGGCGCCTGCCGCGATCGCGGATCCCGCGCTTGATCGCAATCCGATCGGAACCGGCCCTTATGTCTACAACAAGGACGAGTCCCGCGAAGGCGAGGTGCGTGTCTACACGCCGAACCCCACCTACTGGGACAAGGACAAGATCGGCCTTGCCCGCTACGAGGTATGGGAGCTTCCCGATGACACAGCGCGCCTGAACGCGCTGAAAACAGGCCAGATAGACGCCGGCAACTGGCTGGCAAATCCGCAGTCGGCGATCATCGACCGCACACCGGGTCTGAAGCTCGTGCGCGGTACCGGCGGGCTGAACTATCACGTGATCATTTCCGACCGGGAAGGCACCGTCGTTCCCGCCTTTGCCGATCTCAACGTGCGCAAGGCAATGGCGCACGCCATCGACCGCGAAGCCTTCGGCAAGGCGGTTCAGTTCGGCCTCGCCGAGAAGTCGTTCCAGCCTTACGGCAAGGGCGACTGGGCCTATGATCCGGCGCTGGAAGGCATCTACGAATTCGATCTCGACAAGGCTCGCGAGTTCATGGCGAGGTCGGAGTTTTCGGATGGCTTCACGTTCGACATGCCTTCGATCCCGATCTACCAGTCGCGTCTGGAGGCGCTGGCCGGGTTCTTCAACGAAATCGGCATCACGATGAACATCGTGCCTCAGGAGCCGGGCACGCTTGCCCGCGTCAGCCGCACCACCAACTACCCGGCGACAAATCTCGTCTGGGCCACCAACACCGACCCGAAATTTCTGGCACTGCGCTATATTTACGAGGACGCCGCCTACAACCCTTTCAAGGCCAAGCCGAGCGAGGACCTGCTCAACCTGGCAAAGGAAGGCCTGGAATCGGTGGATACCGCCATACGCGCTCCGATCTATCAGGAGATGGCAGCCCGGCTGGCGGAGGAGGCGTTCCTCATCTTCGTCACCAACACGCCGATCCTGATCGGCGTCAGCGAGGCGACCGCCAACAATCCGAGTGTGGTCTATCGCTTTGGCGAGGATTCGATCAATCTGCGCGGCCTGAAGGCCAACGACTGACGACGGATCCCCATGCTCAGGCTCATCCTTCAGCGGCTTCTCGCGCTGGTGCCCCTGCTCTTCATCGTCTCGGTGCTGACGTTCTCGTTTACGTCGCTGCTGCCGAGCGATCCGGTCGACCTGATCCTGGGTGATACGGGAACGGAGGAGCAGCACGAGATGCTGCGCGAGCGGCTCGGGCTCAACCAGCCGGTACATGTCCGCTACATGCAGTGGTTTGGCAGAGCGGTTCAGGGGGACCTCGGAACCTCGTTCTTCAACAGCGTGAGCGTGATGGGAGCAGTGATGCAGCGGCTTCCCGTCACGCTTTCGCTCACGGCGGTCTCGGCGATCATCGCCATCGTCGTGGGCGTTGCTGCCGGGATAGCAGCCGCGTTGCGGCCCCGCTCCTGGATCGATCGCTTTGCGACGCTTGGCGCCACCTTCGGTCAGGCAGTTCCAAACTTCTGGTTCGGCCTGATCCTTGCAGCCATCTTCGCCGTCAACCTGCGCTGGTTCCCGGCCACCGGTTTCACGCCGATCAGCGATTCCCCGTGGGACTGGCTTCGCAGCGTGATCCTTCCCTCGATCGCGCTCGGGACCTCGTCGAGCGCGGCAATCGCGCGCCAGGTGCGCTCCGCCATGGTCGGCGTGCTGCAGCAGGACTACATCCGCGCAGCACGCGCCCAGGGCCTGTCTGCCCGGCGCATCGTCCTCAAGCATGCCCTGACGAACGCCATGGTGCCCGTGGTTGCCGTCCTGTCATTCCAGATCACCGTTTTGCTCGGCGGCGCTCTGGTCGTGGAACAGGTCTTCGCCATCAACGGCCTCGGCACGCTCGCCATCGGTGCGGTGCGGCAACAGGACATTCCAATGATACAAGGGCTCGTGCTGGTCATGGTGGCGCTCGTGGTCGTCGTGCAACTGGCCACCGACGTGATCTACGGCCTGCTCAACCCCAAAGCGCGTCCGTCGTGACAGGCTCTTCCACAACTCCGCCCCACGGGCCACGGCAGCCCCGCAGGTTGCTGGTCGCCTCGTCCCTCATTGCGACGATGGCGACAGGCGTCCTCGTGCTGCTGGGCCTGCTCGCGGTCTTTGCGGACGTCGTCGCTCCCTACGATCCGCTTCGGCAGAACTTGATCGAAGCGCTCCAGTGGCCATCATCCAGCCATTGGCTGGGTACCGACGATCTGGGCCGAGACGTGCTCTCGCGACTGATCCATGGCAGCCGCATCGCCGTTATCGCAGCAGCGGAAGGCACGGCGATCGCGGTGCTGCTCGGGGTGCCGCTGGGTCTCTTCATCGGCTATCGCGGTGGCTGGTGGGACTGGATCGTCATGCGCATCGTGGAGGCTATCGTCTCCATCCCGGGCATCATGGTCGCGATCGTCATCATCGCAATTCTGGGACCGGGCCTGCACAAGGCGATGATCGCGCTCGGCATCCTCTATTCCACATCCTTCCTGCGCCTGGCGCGCGGCGTGGTGCTGGCCGAGCGGGAAGAAGTCTATGTCCGCTCGGCGCGCGTCATCGGCGCATCCGACAGCCGCATATTGCTGCGCCACATACTTCCCAACATCGCGCCTCCGCTTATCGTACAGGTCACGCTGACCGTCGGCGCTGTCCTGCTTTCCGAGGCTGGCCTGAGCTTCATCGGCCTCGGGGTCCAGCCGCCCGATGCGAGCTGGGGCACGATGCTGAATTCCGCCGCGGCGTTCATGGATCTGAACTGGTTCCTCGCAATTCCGCCCGGCATCGCCATCATCGTGACCGTGCTGGCCGTCAACCTGCTCGGCGACGTCATTCGCGATTCGATCGGTCGCGGCGTTGCCATCGCGGCAAAACCGGAAGCAACGCCCACGCATTCTGGCAAACCGGCGCCCGCGGCCGTCGCCGAACCGGTGGTGCTTCCGCGGCTGAAGAACGAAGTTCTTCGCGTCGAGAACCTGGAGGTTATGGTGGGGTCCGGAGCCGGGCTGCCGATCATCACCGACCTCTCCTTCAGCATAGCAAAAGGCGAAACGCTCGGGCTCGTGGGCGAATCGGGTTCCGGCAAGACGATGACGGGCCTGGCGGTTCTCGGATTGATGGGGGCTGGCCTTCGCACCACCCACGGCTCCATCGTTCTCAACGGGCGTGAGTTGCGGTCGCTTTCGCAGAAGCAGATGGAGGCTGTGCGCGGCAACGAGGTTGCGATGGTCTTCCAGGATCCGACTACGAGCCTCAACCCGGCCTTCACGGTGGGAAGCCAGATCGCCGAGGTGCTTCGCAGCAAGCAGGGATTGTCACAGAAGCAGGCCTGGGCCCGCACCGTCGAGCTGATCGACCGCGTCGGCATTCCCCGCGCGGAGGAGCGCGCCCGCGCCTATCCGCATGAATTGTCAGGCGGCATGGCGCAGCGGATCGCGATCGCGCGTGCGCTGTCCTGCAACCCGTCCCTGCTGATCGCCGACGAGCCGACCACGGCTCTCGACGTAACGGTGCAGCAGGAGATCCTCGATCTCTTTCGCGACCTACAGGGCGAGTTCGGTATGGCAATCCTGTTCGTTACGCACGACCTGGCGGTCGCCGCCGACATCTGCGACCGCATCAGCGTCATGTATGCCGGCGAGATGGTGGAGATGGCCGGCGTGGACACGCTTTTTTCCGCGCCGCTGCACCCCTACACGCGCGGCCTGCTCGAAGCGATGCCGCATGCCTCCGATCGCAACCCGCCGCTTCCGACCATCCGTGGGAGCGTGCCTCGGCCGGGTTCCTGGCCGACCGGCTGCCGCTTTTCGAACCGCTGCGACTTCCGGATTAAGGGATGCGAACAGCGAATACCGCTAACCGGGACAGACCGGCTGGTGCGCTGCATTCGCGCCGATGAGCTCGCTCTGGAGGCGGCGCAATGAGCGAAAACGTGCTGCTCGACATTCGCGACCTCGACGTGACCTATCACAGCCGCTCGTTGCTGGGGTTCGGGGGGCGTTCCTTTTCGGCCGTCAAGGGCGCGAGCCTCTCAATCCGCCCCGGCGAGACGCTCGGGCTGGTTGGCGAGTCCGGCTCGGGAAAGTCGTCGATCGCAAACACCGTGCTTGGCCTGGTACCGGCGTCAGGTGGATCGATCCGGTTCGGCGACGTAGAACTGACGTCGATGAAAACCCGCTACCCGGCCGAAGTGCGCGGACAGATTCAGGCGGTCTTCCAGGATCCCTACTCGTCACTCAACCCATCCATGACCGTCGAGGACATCGTCACGGAACCGCTGCGCGTCCACACCTCGATGACGCGGGCACAGCGACGGGAGCGTGCGATCGAGCTGCTCAGGCTGGTATCGCTTTCGCAGGAGCACCTGACGCGCCATCCACACCAGTTTTCCGGCGGCCAGCGACAGCGCATAGCCATTGCTTCCGCGCTTGCACTGGAGCCGAAGCTGATCGTGCTGGACGAGCCGGTGAGTGCGCTGGACGTGTCGACGCAGAACCAGATCATCAACCTGCTGTATGAGCGCCGTGACGAACTCGGCATCGCCTATCTGCTGATCGCTCACGACCTGGCGCTCGTTCACCACATCTCCGACCGCATCGCGGTGATGTATCTGGGCCATATAGTCGAGGAAGGTCCCTCGGACCGCATCTACAAGGCGCCAGCGCACCCCTATACGGCAGCGCTGCTGGAGGCGGTGCCGCTGCTCGATCCGGACGCGCAGCGCAAACGTCGCGCGGCGCGCAAGATGGCGCCCGTGCCGGAGACGCCGCGCCTGTCGGTCGCCGGCTGCCCCTATCGCAACCGCTGCCCCCACGCGATGGCCCGCTGCGAAGCGGAGACGCCGCCGGCCTATCCGATTGCGGGCGGCGGCACCGCGAACTGTTTCCTTCACGCCGGCGATGCCTCTTCCGAACCCGAGCTGGACAAAACGACGGAGCACGTCGCCTCATGAACCAAACAGCCTATCCATCCCGTCCCGGCGACAGCTTCGTCGAGCGCTCCCTGGACATGGCCGGCTGCGGTTCTATCCTGCCGCTCGTCTGCCGCTGGCTGGAGCGCGCAGCGCCGAAAGGGTTCGTGATCTTCTGCCACGGCCTCAGCGCGAGCGGCCGCGACTATGCCGGGCTTTCGAGCCACTGGGCCTCGCACGGCTACCTAGTGATCCATCCGACATTTCCAGACTGGATCGGTGCTGTGGCACAGTCCGAGCCGCATCTGGGCCTCGATCCCGCCGGCAACCTCACCGGATGGGCCGACGACCCGACGGTGCGATCGCGGATGTATGAGATTCTTCACACGCCATCCTACTGGCTGGAGCGGATCCGGATCGTGAGGCAGGTGATGGACGCGCTCGACCAGATCTTCGATGCCACCTGCGGACAGCCGGTCACTCCCCTTCCCGGTGCAATTGCCGGCCATTCGTTCGGCGCCTACACGTCGCAGTTGTTCGCTGGCGCCGAGATCGATGTTCCCGGCGAAGGTCCTTGCACCTTCAAGGACGAACGCTTCAGTGCGGCGATCCTGCTCAGTGCCCAGGGGCGCGACCAGCAGGGCCTGCGTGAAGGATCCTGGGACGGGATCGGCGGTCCGATGCTCAATGTGACCGGCACGCGCGACGGCGGCGCGAAGGGTCAGGACTGGCATTGGAAGGTCGAACCCTACGAGTTCGCGCCAGAAGGTGACAAGTATCTCGCTGTTCTAACCGATGGCGATCACTATCTGGGCGGTATCGCGCGCCCTGATCAGTCGCCCGTGCCAGAGCAGCGAGACGCCGTCGACCAGATCACCCTCGCCTTCCTCGATGCGCAGCTAGTCCAGGATGCGTCCGCCAGGGCCTGGCTTGGCGCTATCGATGGCCGCGTCGGGAGTTGCCCGCTTCTGTTCAAGCGCAAATGAAACCCGAACGGGGCCGTATCATGCCACCTGTCTAGCCAGTTCGCCAGCCCAAGCCCGGTGCAACCAAACCATTGGGGTCAACGGGGTGGATCCGGCTGCAATTACTCTTCACCGAGGGGTGTCACTGAACTTTGGTCACGGCGGCGAGAAAATGCGCCTTGATCGCTTCAGCGTCGCAATCGAGCAGCACATTCACCGCCGGGCGGCCATTGGCACGGCGTGTCTTGCCGATCGCCGGGCCATCCGTATCCACCGTCAGCGCCGTACGCTCGCTCGAAAACAATTCGGGGTAGCGCGCGGCGATCAAGGTCATGGGATCGTGGAGGCCGCACCCCATCAATCCGATTGACTTGTAGAAGTCGAGATAGAAGCGGCTGATCTCCTTGAGGAACGAACCGTTCGGGCCATTGCCGGCGGCTACGAAATCGAAATCCGTCTCGGTAAGCAGCACCTTGAGGGTCACGTCGAGGCCGACCATGGTGACCGGGGCGCCGGAGGCAAGCACCACGTCGAGCGCGTGCGGGTCATGATAGGTGTTTGCTTCGGCAAAAGGCGTCACGTTCCCCGGGGCATCGACAGCGCCACCCATGACGACGATCTCCCGCACATTGGCGGCAAAAGCGGGGTCCATGTCCATGGCGTCAGCGATGTTGGTGATCGGACCAATAGGGCAGACCACGACTTCTCCGGGGTGTTCGCGGACGCTTCGGCACAGAAATTCGGCCGCACTCTCGGCGTGAGGCGCGCGCCGGGGTTGCGGCGCAGCCAGCGAGCCTAAGCCTTCGGGCCCATGAACGTGGTGCGAGGGCACAAAGGGTGGCAACAACCGGGGCTTTCCCGCGCCCTGCGCAACCGGCACATCGCGCCCGATGCGGTCGACCAGATGCAATGCGTTGCGGGTTGCCTGCTCGACGGTGACGTTGCCGAACACCGTTGTCAGTCCCAACAGCTCGATTTCCGGGTCGGCGGCGGCGTAGAGAATGGCCAGCGCATCGTCAACGCCGGGATCTGTATCGATAATCAGTTTCATCGCAGGCGGTCTTAATCCACGTAAGGCTTGTTGGGTATGCGTATCCGGTCACTACCCTGTGGATTTGGAAGATGCACCCGCTTGCGAGAGCCGGTCAGGCGACATTTGCAGGCGCCGGTCCGGCACCGATGAATTTAGCGGACAGCAGTTCCTGAGCCCCATGCTTCTCGAGAGCCGCATCCAATACCCTCACGTAGTCGGGCTCCGCAGACTCAAATCGCTCTCGCCCCTTGGCGGTAAGCACGGTGTAGACACCGCGCTTGTCGTCCGGGCACAGGTCCCTGACCGTAAGTCCCCCGCGCTCCAGACGCTCCACCATGCGCGATACCGAACTCTGGTTCAATTGAAGATGTGCTGCCAGTTCCTGCATTCGCAGTTCGGATTTCGGTGATCTGGAAAGGATTTCGAGCGCACGATAGTCCGACAGGCCAAGACCGTGCTGATCTTGCAGTGTCTTGCCAAGCTCGGTTTCCACATTGGCTATCGCATGAATCAGCCTGAGCCATGAATCGCTTCTCCTGGACATGAGCTGCATCGACTCCTTGCAAACGATCGCGCTTCCGCACACAGATGTATGCTCATGCAAGAGACGAAACAAGGCCGCGCTATCCCTGCGAGGCGCGCGATCGGGCGTGAAATTCAACGAACGGTCGCAGACCGTCGGCGACTGCAAGCTTTTCAACGGCGAACGACGGCCAGCTTTGCGGATCGCGGACGAAAAGGCTGTATGTGCCGCGATAGTCGAAGCCATACGTGGCCGCCTCTTCGCGATCGGCAGCAAAGAATATCCGCGAGATGCCCGCGTAGAGTGCACTCATATAGCACAATGCGCACGGTTCCCCCGACGCCAGAAGCGTCGCACCCTGCAGATGGGCATTTCCATGCGCGCTGCACGCAGCGCGTATCGCCTCGACCTCTGCATGAGCGGTGGGGTCGTGATGTTCCCGGACGCGATTGACACCGCGACCGAGAATGATGCCGTCCCGACCGACGACGAGAGCAGTGAAGGGAATTCCGCCGTGCCGGACGTGGTCCACGGAGAAGGCGACCGCCTCCTCCATGAGCCGAATGTTGTGCTCGGTAGGGCCGGCAACCATCAGGCCTGTCCCTGGAGCTTCGCGCTGTCGGCCAGCTTCAGCCAGACCACCCCTGCGATGATGACCCCCAGCCACAAAGCCTGAACCAGCGTCAACGGCTGGTCGAGGAGGATGCTGCCGAACGCAGCCGCGCCGACCGAGCCGATGCCGGCCCACACCGCATAGCCAATGCCCACGTCGATCGTGCGCAAGGCTGCACTGAGGAAGTAGAGCGTGAGCAGGAAGAACACGACGGCGGCGACCGACCAACCCGGCACCGTGAACGCCTGGCTGCCCCCCACGCTCAGCGCGTAGCCGATTTCGAAGGCGCTGGCGAGAAGCAGCATGCCCCATGCGGTGCCACTGCCTTGGGTCTTGCGGATTGTATGCATGATCTTCGGTTCCTTTCAGTCAGGATGAAATTTGGAGAAATGACGTGCTTGCGTTGCCGTTAGGCCGCGCCGCTGAGGCGCAGGCCAACGACGCCGCCGATGACGAAGGTGATCCCCAGGGCCTTTTTCCAGTTAAGCTGCTGCCCGAAGAACAGCGCGCCCAGGATGACAATTCCGACGCCCGAGACGGAGGTCCAGATCGCGTAGCCTACGCCTACGTCGAAGGTGAGCAGCGCAAGGCTGAGGAAGAATGTGGCGATGGCCCCACTGACCAGCGTCGCGACGGTCCACCAGAGTCGCGTGAACCCTTGTGCCTTGCCAGCACTTATTGCGACCGCGATTTCAAAGACCACGGCGATTCCAAGGTAAAGCCAGCTCATTGCATGTATCCTTTCGTGAATGTGAGCGTGTGAGGTTTGGTTCGTAAGCGCGCCAGGATGGGGAAACGCCCGCGCCGCCGATCACAGCGGATGGAGCCTGTGCAGCCCGCAGACGGGTAAGCCTGGTCGGAACAGGAGCCGGGCATTCATCGGCGGATCGGATATTACTTGCATGCACATGCACTATCTTGAGCACGCGGGCCTGTCAATCTATTTGCATGCGCAAGCATTTTTTTATTCGGCATGACCTAGCCGATGGGCAAGCCGCGCTGGCTGGTTTAACTGAGCCGGTCGGGCCAGACACGCCGTTCTGCGCCCGCCCAGCACTCGAAGCTTCAATGCCGAGACGCGGCGTGACCCCGTCCAATATTACGTTGCAACCCGTCGGGAAGCAGGCCTAGTTTACCGGACGGGTTCGTGGGCGATTTGCTCCGTACCGTGCCAGGTGGTTCCGCCGACCGCGCAGCTTCCATCGCTGCCAGCAAAAGCGTCCGGGCGATGCGAATTGTCCTGAAGGGGCATCAGACTTGAGAGGATGAATAAGCCGTGGTCCGTGCGCAGTGCTAGAGTGGCTGGTTTCTACGATTCCGTTGTGGAAGGCGCTGCATGTGATTGCGCTCTGCATCTGGTGCGGAGGGCTGATCACGCTCCCGCTGATGCTGACGAGACACGATCCAGCGATTTCGCAGAACGACTACCGTCTCATCCGGCACGCCACCCACCTGACCTATACGATGGTGGTCACGCCGGCGGCCGTGGTTGCGGTTGTTGCAGGAACCTGGCTGATCTTCCTGCGGCAGGCTTTCGTTCCGTGGTTGTTTGCGAAGCTGGTGTTCGTGGCGATGCTGCTGGTGCTCCATGCATGGATCGGCGGCAGCATCGTGCGGATCGCGGAAGAGCCGGGCACCCACAGGGCGCCGAACCCCTATCTGCCCCTTACTGGCGTGGCAGCCTGCGCCATCGCCATATTGCTGCTCGTGCTTGCAAAGCCCGAGCTCGACTGGATCACCTTTCCAGACTGGCTGACGGAACCGCGCGGCGGTCAGCTTCCTTTCGATGTACCCAGCCGATAGTCGAAGACGAGCTTGCCGCCATGCCAGCCCGTGAAAGCCACGACCGCCACGCACACTGCAGAGAGCAGGATGCCATAGGGCAGAACCGCGGTTTCGTAGCCGTAGAGCCTGTATCCCCAGTTGGCCCCGAGCAGCGACAGCAGGGTCACTGCAATGATGAAATGGGTCCACGCAGCGGCGCGGGCGCGAATGCCCGATACCAGCAGCAGTTCTGCCGTGCCGGAAAAGCCCGCGAACATCCCGAACAGGAAACCGGCCCCGACCGCCCACATTGCGGCGCGCGCCCAGAAGGGATCGCCTGTCCACCAGTAAAGCAGATCGGCACCGAAGGTGCAGAAGGTCAGTGCCACGGGGAACGCCACGCTCATGGCGTGGACAGGGTGACCGAGAATGGCGATGCGCGACTCCGTATCGTCGAACCCCGGCTGCTCCGCCACCGGGTCGATGAGCTGCTCGTTCTCGCCCTTGATTTCCTGTTCCGCCATTCCGCCCCTCTCCTCAAGGTCTTTCTGGTTTCCACAATGGCCGCTGTCGTCTCCGGTTGCGCCGGGCCGCTTTCGACTCTCGACCCCGGCGGTCCCGCCACGCGCACCATCGCCAATTTGTGGTGGGTGATGCTGTTGGGCGCAATGGCCATCTTCGCACTGGTCGTGGCGCTGCTGGCGCTTGCATTCCGCAGTGGGCGGGCACCTCGTACACAAGTTGCGAGCGAACGCGTCTGGATCGTGGGGCTGGGGCTCGCCTTCCCGGCCGCGGTTCTCCTGTCGCTTCTCGCCTACGGTCTATGGGCAGGCGAACGTCTGCTGCCCCGGGAGGCTGCAGATGTCGCAAGGGTCCATGCACAGGCCGAGCGCTGGTCCTGGACCTTCTCCTACGACGATGCCCCGGGCCGGACCACCACCGACATACTGCACATACCTGCCAGCCGACCTGTGGACGTCGCCATCACCACCACCGATGTGATCCACAGTTTCTGGGTGCCGCGTCTTGCCGGAAAGCTCGACGCCATACCCGGACATGTCAATGTGCTCCGGTTGGAAGCGGATGTTGCGGGCACCTATGCAGGCCTGAGCGCGGAATATAGCGGACCGGGCTACGACCGTCATTCCTTTACGGTCATCGCGCACACCCCCGACTCCTGGCGGGCATTTCTGGAGGTTGACGAATGAACGCGCTGGCCCGCCACCGGCGACTTACCGCGATATGGTCTTCCAACCCTGGCTGGAAGGGCTGGTTCTCCACGGTCAATCACAATGACCTGGGTCTGATGTTCCTCGTCACGGCCTTCTTCTACTTCCTGATCGGCGGCGTGCTGGCCATGCTCATAAGGGCACAGCTTGCCACCCCCCGCTCCGCGTTCGCCGGTCCGGAAATATACGGACAGCTTTTCACGATGCATGGCGTCATCATGATGTTCCTGTTCGCCATACCCGCCATCGAGGGTCTGGCGATCTATCTCCTGCCGAAAATGCTCGGCACGCGCGATATGGCCTACCCGCGGCTGACCGCTTACGGCTACTGGTGCTACTTCTTCGGCGGCGCGATGCTTTTGGTATCGCTGCTTTTCGGCATCGCGCCGGACTCCGGCTGGTTCATGTACCCTCCGCTAACGGGACGCATCTATTCACCCGGCATCAACACCGACTTCTGGCTCATCGGCATAACCTTCGTGGAAATTTCGGCGATCTGCGCCGCCGTGGAGCTGACAGTTTCAATCCTGCGATACCGCGCGCCCGGCATGTCGCTTGGCCGGATGCCGATCTTCGCATGGTACATTCTGGTGGTGGCGCTGATGATCCTGACGGGGTTCCCGCCGCTGATACTGGGCTCGATCCTGCTGGAGCTGGAGCGCGCCTTCGGCATGCCCTTCTTCCAGGTTGAACTGGGCGGCGACAGCCTGTTGTGGCAGCACCTTTTCTGGCTGTTCGGCCATCCCGAGGTCTATATCATCTTCCTCCCGGCCGCCGGTGTCATCTCGACCATCCTGCCTGTCATGTCCTCGACGACGCTGCTTGGGTATCGATGGGTGGTGGCTGCGACCGTCGCGCTTGCGATCCTCAGCTTCGGGCTTTGGGTCCACCACATGTTCACCACGGGCATTCCCCATATGGGACTGGCCTTCTTCTCGGCTGCCTCGACGCTGGTGGCCGTTCCGACAGCCGTGCAGGTGTTTGCCTGGATAGGCACCATGTGGAAGGGCACGCCTCGGCTACTCCTGCCGATGCTCTACATTCTCGGCTTCTTCGTCACCTTCGTCATCGGCGGGCTGACGGGGGTGATGGTCGCCGTCGTGCCCTTCGACTGGCAAGTGCACGACACCGCATTCGTAACCGCGCACCTCCACTATGTCCTTTTCGGCGGTTTCGTCTTCCCGCTCCTGGCCGGCCTTTACTACTGGCTTCCCCTCGCCACGGGCCGCAAGCGGTATTTCCGATTGGGGCAAGTCGCCTTCGCGCTGATATTCGTGGGCTTCCATGTCACCTTCCTCGCGATGCATTGGGTGGGGCTGATGGGCCAGCGGCGGCGCATCTCGACCTATGGGCCGGAGGACGGTTGGACTGCGATCAACCTGATCTCCTCGATCGGAGGCTTCGTGCTCG
This sequence comes from Aquamicrobium sp., assembly GCA_019739225.1. GTDB lineage: Bacteria > Pseudomonadota > Alphaproteobacteria > Rhizobiales > Rhizobiaceae > Aerobium. The sequence continues at coordinate 1,204,850 of JAHHDT010000005.1, read as the reverse complement.
CGTTCGGCCTCGTCATCGTACTCCTGGAGGTGGTGCTAAACGTCATCGTGCGTCACAGGTCACTGCGCAACCCATGGCGCTCCGGGACGCTCGAATGGGCAACGACGATGCCGGCTCCCGCATACAACTTTGCCAGTCTTCCGCAGGTTAACTCGCGCGAACCGCTGTGGGACGATCCGAACCTGCCCACACGTATCGCGCGCGGCGAGTTCTATCTCGGCGATCCCGCCAACGGACAACGCGAAACGCTGATCGTGGACATCGCCACCGGCACGCCGCAGCAGCATGTCGTCTATCCCAACAACACGCGGCTTCCGATCTGCATGGCTGCCGTGACGGGGATTTTCTTTCTGTCCATACTCCTCAAGGTTTTCTGGCTGGCCCCTTTTGCCATGGTGGGTGTCGCCACGCTTGCCATGCGCTGGGCCTGGACGCTCGGTTCGAAGAAGGACCTCGGCGACCAGCCTATCGGTCGCGGGGTGCTGGTTCCCAACATCGCCGAGGTCGACAGACCGCCGGGCTGGTGGGGTTCAGCGTTCCTGCTGGTGGCGAACGCAACCCTGTTCGGCTCACTGCTGTTCGGATACGCGTTCCTTTGGACCATCGCGCCCGGGTGGCCGCCGCCATTCTTCGTCACTCCATCGGCGCTTGTCTTGATAACGGCCATCATCGGCATGGCTGCGGCAGTCGCCGGCATCGGCCACGCCGTCAGTAGCAATCGCAGAGGCGCGAAACCGGTGGCCGGCCTCTTGATCGCACTGGCCGGCATTGCCGCGCTCGGAGTTTCGCTGCTGGCCTTCCTCACGATGGCGCCATCCCCCACGTCGCACGCCTATGGCGCGACGCTGTGGGTGCTGGGCAGCTACGGTCTCGTGCATGTGCTGGTTGCAGCGCTGATGCTGGTCTTCCTGCTGTTGCGTCAGCAGGCAGGCTACATGTCTTCGCAGCGACGTGCCGAACTGGCCGTCGCGCCGCTCTGGATCGGCTATCTGTGCGTAACGACCGCCCTGATCCTCTTCTGCGCTTATCTTCCGGGCATGGTGGCATGAGGGACCTGCTGCGCATACTCGTATCGCCCTTCGTCTGGCTGGCAGCGTTCAGCGCGGTGTACGGCCTGCATGGCATTCTTTGCGAAATCGATCTCGGCGCGACATTCGCCGGTGCGTCGTGGCGGCGACTATCGCTCGCCATCGCCTTTTCGCTTGCCATTCTGGTTCAGGTCGTTCTGCTGATGATGCTCCACTCCGACCGGTTTGGAGCCGCGCCGGGATTTTCGCGAGCGGTGAGCCGGGCTAGCGGCTGGGTTGGTCTGGTGGCGGTGTTGTGGACGCTGTTTCCCGTGCTGACCACAACGACATGCGGATAAGCCGCGGCTGGCCGCTTGCAGCCGGGCTGGTGCTGCTCGCCTGGCTGTGGATGGGCCCTCTGCCTGATTTGGCCCGGAGAGCCTTTTCCCCGCACATGATGCTCCATCTTGCCGTCGCGGTGGTCGCTGCGCCGATGATCGTCATTGGCCTGTTGCGCCTTTTCCCAAACATCCGAGCGCCGCGCCGCCTGCTGCTGGTCGCACTTGCTGCTTCGGCTTTGGAGTTCGCTGTCGTCTGGGGCTGGCATGCGCCGGCGATGCATGAAGCGGCCGCGCGTTGGCTCCCGATATTCGCCGTTCAGCAGCTCACCTTCCTGCTCGCGGGCATGGCCCTGTGGTGGGCCTGTCTTGCCGATCACGACCGGAGAGGCCTCGCGATCGGCGCCGGCGCCATGCTGTTCACGTCGATGCACATGGCAATGCTCGGCGTGCTGCTGGTGCTCGCACCTGCGCTAATTTACGCACCGCAATACTGCCTCGGCGCTTTCGGGCTCGACCCCCTTGCCGACCAGCAGTTTGGAGGCGGCATGATGGCATTGTTCGGAACGATGCCGTTCGTCATCGGCGGCTCCTGGCTCGCCTGGCGCCTCGTCGGCGAGTAGCGGAGCGTCCCCAGCGCTTTCCGGACGGACGTTAACATGCGTGAACATCGCCCTTTCAAGCGGTTCACATCCGGCAACACTTTGCAGAACGAACGACTGCTGCGGTGAACTAGGAGCCCCGGAAAACCGGGATTCTTCCGCGAGAACTGTGACCCGAAGCCAACTGGCACGGATCTTTCATTAGGAGTTTCGACACGGAACGCCTGATGATGACCATTGTAGCACTTGTTGCCTTTTCATTTCTTTCTGCGCCGCTCGTTGGCTGGGCGGGCGGGCGGTCGTGGCCGTTGGTTGCCGCCGTGCCGCTTCTTCTTTTCGCGGGGTTCTGCTTCTTCCTGCCGATCCTGCCGGCCGGTGAAGTCGCACTTGAAACCTATCGCTGGATTCCAGCGCTCGGAATCGACGCCGCGTTCAGGGTCGATGGCCTCTCGCTTACCTTCGCCCTTCTCATCTGCGGCATCGGTACGGCTGTCTTCCTTTATGCCTCGTCATATCTGAAGGGAGCCCCCAGGCTTGCCCGCTTCTACACGGTGCTGACGCTCTTCATGGCGTCGATGCTCGGCGCGGTGCTTGCCGACAATCTGGTCCTGCTGGTCGTGTTCTGGGAATTGACCAGCCTGACTTCGTTCCTGCTCATAGGCTATTCGCCAGAGCGGGCGGACACCCGGCGCTCAGCACAGCAGGGTTTCCTCATCACCGTTGCAGGCGGCCTGGCGATGCTTGCAGGCGTGATCCTGCTGGGGTCGCTGGCTGGCACGTTCTCGATAACCGCGATCCTGGAGCAGGCCGAGGTGATCGCCGCGCACCCCACTGCGCCGGCCATCATCATGCTCTTCGCGGCAGGCGCGTTCGCCAAATCGGCGCAGGCTCCGCTGCACGCCTGGCTTGCCAACGCCATGGTCGCGCCCACGCCCGTGTCGGCCTACCTGCACTCGGCAACCATGGTGAAGCTCGGTGTCTATCTTCTGGCAAGGCTGGACCCGGTGTTTTCCGCACACGCGCTCTGGATCGCCCTCCTGACGGGCTTCGGAGCGCTGACCATGCTGACGGGCGCGGTCCTCGCCATGCGCGAGACCGACCTGAAGCGTGTTCTTGCATATTCCACCATAGTCTCGCTCGGTACCCTGGTGATGCTGATCGGCATCGACGGCGAGCTTGCCGCGGTAGCGGTCGTGATCTTCCTGGTTGTCCATGCCCTCTACAAGGCGTGCCTGTTCATGGTGGCCGGCATCATCGACCACGCAACGGGAACGCGCGACTCCTCCATGCTTGGTGGCCTTCGGCGCCATATGCCGATCACGGCGGGCGTCGCGCTGCTTGGCGCTTTGTCGATGGCCGGCTTGCCGCCGTTCATCGGCTTCGCCGCCAAGGAACTCGTTTACGAAACCGGGCTGGAACTCTCCGGTTCGTGGGTGCTCGTCGTCGTAGCTCTCGTTGCCAATGTCTCGATGGTGGTCGTCGCCGCGATCGTCGCGATCCGGTGCTTCTACGGTGATCTATCGGCAACGCCGAAGGCGGCACAGGACCCCGGTTTTGCGATGCTGGCCGGTCCGGTGGTGCTCGCCGCACTCGGCCTCGTCTTCGGCGCCATGCCCTGGCTTATCAGCGACAGCCTGATCGTGCCCGCAGCCAGCGCCACGGCCGGCGCGCCGCTGGATTATTATCTCACCCTTTGGCACGGCTTCACGCCGATGCTCGCGCTCAGCGTCCTTACGCTGGCGCTCGGGGTCATGACATACCGACGCTGGGACGGGCTGCGGCTCAAGCTTGCCGCCATCACCACCATAGATCTATGGGGACCTGATCGGGCCTACGATGGCTTGATGAATGGACTGCAGCGTCTCGCCGCATGGCAGACCAATCTCATCCAGACCGGCAGCATGCGCGTTTATGTCGGCCGCACGCTTCTGACGATCGCAGCGGCGGGCGGCATAACACTCGTGGCGCGCGGCGGCCTTGTACTGCCCTCGTTCGCAGACAGCTTCGTTCCAGAAATTGCAATCGCGGTGATCCTGGCGGTTGCCGCGCTTGCCGTCGTACGGGCACGCAATTTCGTTGCCGGTATCGTCGCCGCGGGCCTTGTCGGCTTCGCGGTCGCGCTGCTGTTCCTTTTCCAGGGCGCGCCCGATCTCGCCTTCACGCAGTTTTCGGTCGAAGCGCTGGCGATCGTCATCATGCTGGCAATCGTGGGCCGGATGCCCTTCCGCGAGCATGAATACCGTTCGAAACCTCAGCGTAGGCGCGATCGATGGGTGGCCATCAGCATCGGCCTGGTCGCTTCGCTGTTGATGTTGAGCGTGCTGGCGCAGCCCTTCGACGATCGTCTTTCCGTGTTCTTCCGTGAAACCGCCGTGCCCGAAGCCCATGGCCGAAACCTGGTCAACGTCATCCTCGTCGACTTCCGCGCCATCGATACGCTTGGCGAGATCGTCGTCCTCGGCCTCGCGGCGATCGCAGCCGCTGCGGTGCTGGCGGGAATGCGTCGGGCGAAGCAGGAGGAGCGCCAATGAACTCGATGATCCTTCGTGCGACCAGCCGGCTCATCTTGCCGGCGGCGCTCATTTTCTCGGTCTACGTCCTTCTGCGGGGCCACAATGAGCCGGGCGGCGGCTTCATCGGCGGACTTATCGCTGCGGCCGGCATCGCCGTTCACGCAATTCCGCGTGGCCGCGTTTCGTTGACGCAACTCATCTTCGCGTCGCCCAAGACATATATCGGCACGGGCCTCGTCATCGCCCTTGCGTCCGGCTTGCCCGCCTTTTGGCTGGCACAGCCATATCTCATGCATCAATGGCCCTTCCAGGCCATCGCCCTCGGCACCACGCTCATCTTCGACATTGGCGTCTATCTGGTCGTCATCGGCGCGGTTCTGAGCTTTCTGTTCTACTATCTGGAGGAGTGAGATGGAGCCCGTCTTCGCTCTCGCTTTCGGTGTGATGGTGGCCGTCGCCGCCTATCTGCTGATGTCACGCAACGTGCTCAGGGTGGTGCTCGGCCTCCTCGTGCTCGGCAATGCCACCAACCTGTCGATATTCCTGGCTGGGCGAATGGGCTCGCGCACGCCGCCACTCGTCGCCGCCGGCGAAACCGCTCTGGTCGGCGGCGCCAACCCGCTGCCCCAGGCCCTGATCCTGACGGCGATCGTGATCTCCTTCTCGCTCGTCGCTTTCACGACCGTGCTGTTCGAAAGCGCCCACCGGCGCCTCGGAACGGTCGATACCGATGCCATGCGCGAGGCCGAGCCCGAGGCCGCCAAAAAGGTCCCGAACGATCGCAGGCAGGCCGCGGCCAGAAAGATGGAGCCCGCGGAATGACGGCCGATCTGCTGCTGACACTACCGGTTCTGGCGCCGGCGATCGGCGTAGCGCTCTGCGCCTTGGCGTGGAGTCACCCGCTGCTCCAGCGTTTGATAAGCCTGGCTGCCAGTCTCGGCCTGCTCTGCGCATCGGTCGCACTGCTGCTTGCTGTGCGCGATGGTACGGTGATCGCCACGCAGTTCGGCGGGTGGGCGCCGCCTTTCGGCATCAGTTTCGTCGGCGACATGTTTTCAGCGGCAATGGTTCTCATCACTGGACTCATGGCTGTCGCGGTAGGCATCTACGGGCTGGTCGGCGACGTCGAAGCACGCGAGAATGCCTTCTATCACGTGCTCTATCAGGGCTTGCTCCTCGGCGTGACCGGCGCATTCCTGACCGGCGACATTTTCAATCTCTATGTCTGGTTCGAGATCATGCTGATCTCGTCCTTCGGCTTGCTGTCGCTGGGCGGAACGCGCGAGCAGCTCGACGCCGGCATCAAATACGTCACGCTCAATCTCATCGCGACGACCTTCTTCCTTATGAGCGTCGCGTTTCTCTACGGCATGACCGGGACGCTCAACATGGCGGACCTGGCACGCGTCATCCCAACACTGGAAAACCAGGGGCTGGTGACGGCGTTGGCACTCATGTTCCTTGCAACGTTCGGAGCGAAGGCTGCGGTCTTTCCGCTGTTCTATTGGCTACCTGCCGCCTACCACACTGCGTCTGCGCCGATCGTGGCTATCTTTGCAGCATTGCTGACCAAGGTCGGCGTCTACGCCATCATCCGCACGTTCACACTGCTGTTCGATGGCGACGCGGGTTACACCGGCCCCATTGTCACCGCCGTGGCGATCTTCACCATGGTGACAGGCGTTCTGGGGGCGGCCGCCCATTTCGATATTCGCCGCATCCTCTCGTTCCACATCGTCAGCCAGATCGGCTACATGCTGTTCGGCATCGCCGTGGCCACGCCCCTGGCGATCGGCGGGTCGATCCTCTACGTGATCCACCACATCATCGTGAAAGCCAACCTGTTCCTGATCGCGGGCGTCGTGAACCGCGCAGGTGGATCCTTCGATCTCAAGCAGACCGGCGGCCTTTACAGAACCATGCCAATGCTGGGCGTGTTGTTCCTCATTCCCGCATTGTCGCTTGCCGGCCTTCCACCCCTCTCCGGCTTCTGGTCGAAGTTCACCGTCATCAAGGCAAGCCTGGAAGCAGGCCACATCGTTCTTGCAACGGCGGGTCTCGCAGTCGGCATCCTGACACTTTATTCGATGATCAAGATCTGGAACGAAGCCTTCTGGAAGGCGGCTCCAGACCAGTCGGGCCAGACGATGCGCCGCTGGCAGGCCGATCGCCGGGCGCGGATCATCATGCTTTCGCCGGTCGTGGTCCTTGCGGCCATAACGCTGACGATCGGCCTCTTCGCCGAGCCTTTCGTCGACTACTCGCTGCGCGCCGGCGAACAGCTCCTCGACAAGTCCGCTTACATCGACGCCGTCTTCGGCGCTCCCGCACAAGTCACGGAGGCACGCCCATGAATGTGGTTCTCTCCTGGTGCCGCCTGTCCGGCATCTTCTTTCGCGAACTAGCCCTTTCCGTGAAGGACGTCGTCATGACCGTGCTCAACCCGCGCCGGCCGATCCGATCGGCAATCGTCGCGGTACCGCTCGATGTGGAAAGCCGCGCCGGGATCACGCTGCTCGCCAACATGATCACGCTGACGCCGGGCACCACCAGCCTGCATGTGAGCAAGGATCATTCGACCCTTTACGTGCACGTGATGAACGTTTCCGACCAGAGCGTCGCCCAGATCAAGGATGGCTTCGAAAGGCGGGTGAAGGAGGTGCTGTCGTGATGGGCGGAACTCTTTTTGCCGCCGGTGTGGCGATCTCCGGCATCCTCCTGTTCGCCGCCATGCTGTGTGCGGGCCTGCGTATCATCCGGGGGCCTTCCGGCCCCGACCGCGTCGTCGCACTCGACCTGCTCGGCCTGCTGGGTGTCGCCGCTGCCGGCATGGCAGTCGTTGTCTCGGGCTCGGTCGCGTTCGTCGACATCGCGCTGGGCGTGGCGCTTATCGGCTTCCTCGCCACGGTCGCCTTCGCCGGTTTCATAGAACGCGGCTCGATCGAAGAGGAGGAAGGGCCATGATGGCGTTGCTCTCCGTCGCCTTCCTGATAGCCGGCGCCGGCCTGTGCCTGATCGCCGCGCTTGGCATTCTGCGCCTGCCGGATTTCTTCATGCGCATGCATGCCGCCACCAAGGCCGGCGTCGTCGGCTGCGGCCTGTTGCTTGTCGGCGTTGCCTTTGCCGAACCGTCGGCCGGCACATGGATCAAGGTGACGATCGCCATCGCCTTCCTGCTTCTGACCCAGCCGATCGCGGGACATCTGCTGGCTCGAGCCGGATACGTCGCCGGTGTGCCGCTGTGGGGCGGCACACGTGAAGACCAGCTCGAGGGCGAATTGCAGCGTGGCGATTTCGATCATCCCGCATCCGCAGTGTTTCGGAGGAAAACCATGAACCACAAGATTGAAAAGGTCGTTCTCGGCATAGCGAGCGGGCCGGGCATGGATGCCGCAATCACCCATGCGGTCGCAATGGCCAAGGCACATCAGGTCGATCTGGCGGGACTGGCGATCATCGACACCAAGACGCTGCATGACGTCGGGCCGGTGCCCATCGGCGGAAACTACTACGCCAAGGAGTTGCGCAACACCCTGACAGCAGGAGCGCGCCGACGGGTCGCCGAAACGGTCGAAGTCGTCGAAGAAGCCGCGACCCAGGCGGGTGTGCGCTTCGGGCTGTATGTCGAGGAGGGAGACCCTATCCCGATACTTCGCGACCGCCTGACCGACGGCGTTGCGCTGGTCCTGTCGCGCCAGGCCTGGTTCGATCACGGCCTGGCTGGCAAGAAGATCGCCCCTATGTCCAAGCTCACGCGTCACCGGATAGCTCCTGCGAGCGAACCCCGGGAAGACGATGCCCCGATCGTCGTTTTCGGTTGAAGCGCGACGCCCGACTTGCGAACCTGAAAAGGACATCGCAATCGGGAGTGTCGGAGCCTTGGAACCGTTAGCGCAGAAGATTCCCGTCACCGTACGATTGCCGGTGATCGTGGCGATGATGATCTTTGTCGCCGCCGTGGTCTCCACGCAGACCGCGATCGTCGTCATGTCTCGGCAGGCCGAGCGCCAGGCCGAGACGCTCGGCCACGTCTATCTGGACGGGCTGTCTGCGGCGGTGCTTCCCTATGTGCGCAACGGCGACGACGACGCCGTCCGCTCCGTTCTGGAGCAGGCCCTGGAGTTTCATGAAGGGGTCGTCGATCGCCGCCTTATGTTTCTGGACAACGACCTCACTGTCAGGGCCGAGGCCCTACGAGCCGGCGAGGAGGCGGTTTCTGGACTTCCGCCCGAACTGGGTCTGGCCGAGACCGGCACATTGCCGATGTCGATCGACGGCGGAATGTGGATCTGGCGCGGACTGCATTTGGATGGAACGCGGGTAGGAACGGTCGCGGCAGACCTCGATCTCTCGGCTTTCCAGGAATCGCCCCGGCAGTTGCGCTGGCTGCTGCTGCTCTTCGATCTGGCGTTCAGCCTGGCCTGCGCGCTGATCGGCTTCTTCATGGTTCGCCGTATGCAGCGGCCGATCGCCTTGCTCGCACGCCGCCTCTACGATTCAGCTTTCAGCGATCCCCGCCCGATAGCGGAAGAAGAGATTCCTGTTGGAGACCGGCAGTCCGCCCGAATGTTCCATGCGTTCAACGCCATGGCGCACGCCACCCAGGAGCGCGAAGCCCTGCTGAAGCACCTTGCTGACAGGGAACGGGAAGCCGTGCTGGGGCGGCTGGCGGCCACCATTGCCCATGAAGTCCGTAATCCGCTTGGCGGCATGCGCGCCGCCGTCGGCACCTTGAAGCGCTTCGGTGACCAAGAGGAGCCACGTAGGGAGGCGATCGATTTTCTCGAGAGAGGCGTCATCACGCTCGACGAGGTTGTAAACGCAACGCTGGCGAGCCACCGCACCAGGGTAAGCTGGCGCCCTCTGTCACGCCAGGACTTCCATGACCTGAGACTGCTCGTGGAAGCCGACGGCAAATCTCGCGATGTCGCGATCACCATGGATCTCGCGATTCCAGACGAAGTACCGGTGGCCGCTCTTGAAGTGCGGCAGGTCCTTCTCAATCTTCTGCTCAATGCCGTGCAGGCATCGAACAAGGGCGGACGGGTCAGGCTCGCCGCCAAGCTGCTGGACAAGCAACTGGAGATCGAAGTGGAAGATCAGGGAAGCGGCCTCGAGCCGCAGATGGCGCTGGCACTGGAAGAAGGAACGCCGTCGACCGATGTGCCGGGCCTCGGTATCGCCGTGGTCATCCGCCTGGTCGAGCGTCTCAACGGTCGCGTCTCGGTCCAATCCCTGCCGGAGCTTGGCACGCGCATAACATTGCGTCTGCCCTTGCAGGGTCAGGGCAGCGCATGACAGGCCGGCACCATGTCCTGATCGTTGAGGATGACGCCATTCTCGGCGGCGCGCTGACCCAGCGGCTGAAACTGGAGGACTTCGAGGTCACCTGGGCCAAGGATTGCGAAGACGCGCTGGCCGCCATGAGACGTCGCAGGCCGGACTTCGTCCTCTCCGACATCGTACTGCCGGACGGATCGGGCGAAGATCTATATCGCAGGGCGCAGGTCTGGCTCGGCGATACGCCGATCCTCTTTGCCACAGCGTTCGGCGAGATCGACCAGGCCGTACGCCTCGTGAAGGCGGGCGCGGACGACTATCTGACCAAGCCCTATGACGTCGACGATGTCATCGAACGGATTCGCGGGCGCCTGCACCGACCGGCTGCAGAGGTGGAAGAGAACGGTGTTGTCGACTTCGCTCTTTCGCCGGCAACCGAGCGCATCGCCGAACAGTTGCGGCGTGTCGCCAATACCGATCTGCCGGTGTTGATCACGGGCGAGACGGGTACGGGCAAGGAGGTCGCCGCGCGTTACCTTCACGCTACCTCCCGCCGTGCGAAACAGCCGTTCGTTGCCGTGAATTGCGGCGCGATCCCGCATGACCTGCTGGAGAGCCAGTTCTTCGGCCACGAGCGCGGGGCGTTCACCGGTGCCTCGCAGTCCCACGTCGGCTTCTTTGAGGAAGCAGGAGACGGCACACTCTTTCTCGATGAGGTTGGGGAACTGGATGCACGCCTGCAGATCGCGTTGCTGCGTGTTCTGGAGGACGGTCGCTTTCGTCCCGTCGGCTCGCGCACCGATCGCTCGTTCCGGGGCCGCATCATCGCTGCGACGAACGCCGATCTCGACACGATGCGCATCGAAAAGACCTTTCGGGAGGATCTCTATTACCGGCTGTCGGTAATCGAAATCTCGCTGCCCCCACTGCGCCATCGAACCGCTGAAATCGAGCCGCTTGCCGATCGATTGCTGAGGCAGGCAGCTCATCGCCATGGCATGGACGTTCGCTCGATCTCGCCGGACGCGTTCACGGCCCTCCTTCACCACGACTGGCCTGGAAACGTTCGAGAACTCCGCAACCGTCTTGAGCGCGCAACGGTGCTTGCGCGCGGGAACGTGCTGGCACCTGAAGATATTTTTCCGGAGCTTGCGTTGGCTGCGCCGGAACCCGACACCCTTGCCGACGCTCGCAGACAGGCGGAAAGCGAACGTATCGATCGCGCATTGATCGAAAGTGACGGAAAGGTCGGCGAAGCGGCAAGGCGGCTGGGAATTTCACGAACAACGCTCTGGAAGCGACGGTCAAGCAACAAGCGCGGCCAATGATTCCGGCGCCAAAGGCGCACTCTGCGAAATTGCAGACGTGGTGAAGGGCCGATAGCGCCTCACGGCGCCGTTCTTCGCCCCGATGGTCAATCCCTGAAGGTCCTCAACGGCATGGTTCCGCCCCGACATCGCGGCGAGCGAAGGTGCGTGCTAGGCTGCACCATGTGCATACCGGAAGGACTTTTTGTCGATGGTTACAGAAACACGCTCTCCCCGCCTCGCCGTGCTGATCGATGCAGACAATACCTCGGCCAAGATCGTCGACGGCCTTTTCGATGAGATCGCGAAGATAGGTGAAGCGAGCGTTCGGCGCATCTATGGCGACTTCGCCTCCCCAAGATCGAAAGGGTGGACGGACGTATTGGCGCGGCATGCCATCATCCCGCAGCAGCAGTTCGCCTACACGACCGGAAAGAACGCTTCCGACATCACGCTCGTCATCGATGCGATGGACCTTCTGCATAGCGGCCGGTTCGACGGCTTCTGCCTGGTTTCTTCCGACAGTGACTTCACGCGGCTTGCGTCTCGTATTCGTGAACAGGGCGTCGATGTATTCGGGTTCGGAGAGCAGAAGACGCCCGAGAGCTTCCGGCAGGCTTGCCGCCGCTTCACATACACGGAGAATCTGCTGCCCGACGCGCCCGCCAACGTCGAGTCTGCGGGCAGCAGCGCCAAGCCGCTTCAGTCGCCGAACGCGGCTGCGCCCATCATCCGGCGCGTGCTCGACCAGATGGAGACGGAAGACGGCTGGGCGCCACTTGGTGCCGTCGGGACCCAACTCGCCAACCTGTCTTCGGATTTCGATCCGCGCAATTTCGGCTTCCGCAAGCTCAGCGATCTGGTTCGCAAGACCGACGCCTTCGAGATAGAGCACCTCGAAGGCGGCGGGGTACGAATCCGCAAGAAGCCGTCACCGAAGAAGGCCTCGGCAAGACGGAAATCATAGTTGGCCACAGCCGGCCAACAGCGGGGAGCGCCTGACCGCTAGAGGTCTACCTTGGCGTTGTCGCCGAAATCCGGCTTGTTTCCGGTCACCGCAGCCAGCGCCATCTTGGCAGTGGCGACAATCCGGCCCGGGCTATCCCAAAGTTCGCCTTCGTCCGGCGTCACCGTTATGAGGCGGATGTCGGGATCCTGGGCATTATCCCACCAAGCCTCATCGGTCCGCTCCCAGAGTTGTGCGATCTTCTCGCGATCGTTGGAGACTACCGCCTGCCCGGAAACAGTGACGAACTTGTAACGACTGGTGTCTGCCCAGGCCATCGTGACCTTCGGATAGCTGGCCAATTGCTCGTTCTTCGGGCTGTCGTCGTTGACGAGAAAATAGATGGCGTTCTCCTCGCGGCGCGCGCGCGCGGAAAGCGGCCTCGCCCGATTGTATTCGCCATCCCACGTCACGAACATGCAGATGTCGATCTCTTTGGCGAGTTCCCAGATACGATCTTCGACCTCGGCGGGTGAAAGGTCAGCTTTCTGTTCGTCCTGCTTGGCCATCGTAATCCCTTTCCGGATGCGAGTTGATTGGCAATTCAACTCGCATCCGGACGCAGCGTTCCTGCACCGCAAAGGAAATTCGGAGAAAGCATGATCACAAGCCGGAAACGATGGCGCTAGCGACCGGGCGGTAGCCCGAGCCCGGCGGTAGCCGTTCGAGGCTTGCTTACGACTGAGGCTGGACGGAAAGCTCGAGGATCAGCGTTCGTATGAGTTCCGCGCGATTGGCAAGCGTGTCGATCTCCAGACTTTCGCCGAGCGTATGAGGCCCGGCACCCGCGACACCAATGCCGTCCAAGGTCGGCACGCCCAAAGCGCCGGTGAAGTTGCCGTCACTTCCTCCGCCAGCGATCCTGCCTTTTAAATCGATACCGATTCCAGACGCAATTTCACGTGCTTTTTCAAACAGTTGCATACTGCGCTCGGTCGGCAGAAAAAGGGGACGCTTCGGACCGGCTTTCACTTCGATTGCTACGTCTGTAGCCCATTGCGGAATGCTGTCCATTACTTCCTGAATGTATCGTAGATTGTCGGCGCTGTCGGCGACCGCGAGGACCTGCGCGGTGCATTCGGTCGGCACGACATTGACGAATTCGCCGCCATGGATCACGCCGACGCTGAACGAGACGAGCCGATCCATGTCTGTCAGCGCCTCCAGTCTTTCGACGATACCGGCCATCGCACGAATGGCGCTACGGCCGGTCTTGTTGTCGGCGCCCGCGTGAGCCGGTGTGCCGCGGGTCATGATCTCGTAGCGCGCGAACGCGTAGCGACCGGTCACAGCATGGCCCTGACGAACCGGCTCTGGAACAAGCACATACTCATGGCGCAACGCCTCGCGTTCGATGAGTTCCCGGCTGAAGGGGCTGCCGATCTCCTCATCGGTGTTGAGCAGAACGGTGATTGGACAGCCAGGCAGTTGTTCGGATCGGAAAAGCCGCTCAAGGGCATCCACCGCGAGGTAGACGCCACCCTTCATGTCCATGACGCCAGGCCCGAAGAGCCTGTTCCCTTCGATCCGGATCGGCATCGAGCCATCGGTGCTGCCTGCTGGATGAACCGTATCGAGATGTCCAAGGATCAGGATGCCTTGGGGGCCGGGAGCATCCCTCCGGTTAAACCGTGCAATGACGGGCCTGGCGCAACCCGACCCCAAGTTCACGCGCTCACAGGCTGCCCCGATAGATTCCAGATGTTCTGCCACGTGCGCAGCCAGACGCTCTACGAGTTCGGGCCGGTTTGAGGGACTTTCCATGGCCGCCCAACGCTTAATGCCGGTCAGAATCCGGTTCGTAGCAGCGACTTTATCTGTCATGCCTACCTTGTCTTGATGTTACCCGGTGATGTCGATGCGACTGCCGTTATCGGCATCGAAGAGATGGATTTCGGAGGGGTCGATATCGAGGGTCACGGCCTCTCCAGCAACGGCGTGGGTACGGCTGCGCAGCAAAACCACGAGCGGAGCGCCGGCGACGCGCACGAGAAGCTGCGTGTCAGGGCCGGTCGGTTCGACAACCTCGATCCGTCCGCTGAAACCGTTTGGAGCCAGAGCGATCGATTCAGGACGCGCGCCCCAGAGAACCTCTCGTCCCTCGTTCGCGCTGGCAACAGGCGACCCGCCCGGCAATGCCGTTCCGTCTTCCGTCACGATCTTGCCGTCAATAATACGTCCCTTGATGAAGTTCATCGCCGGCGAGCCGAGAAACCCCGCCACGAAAGCGTTCGTGGGGCGGTCATAGAGATCGAGCGGTGCGCCCTGCTGTTCGATACGGCCCGACTGCATTACGACGATCCGATCGGCCAAAGTCATCGCCTCGATCTGGTCGTGGGTCACGTAGATCATCGTGTTGCGCAGGCGCTGGTGAAGTGACTTTATTTCCGTGCGCATCTGCACGCGGAGCTTTGCGTCGAGATTGGACAGCGGCTCGTCGAAGAGAAACAACTTAGGATCACGCACGATCGCACGGCCGGTTGCGACGCGCTGGCGCTGCCCGCCCGATAATTGTCCCGGATAACGGTCGAGAAGCGTGTCTAGTCCCAGAATGCCGGCAGCCTCGGCGACCTTTCGTTCGATTTCAGACTTATCGGCGCCGCGCAGCTTAAGCGAAAACCCCATGTTGTTTCGCACGGTCAAGTGTGGATAGAGCGCATAGTTCTGAAAGACCATGGCCACATCGCGTTCCTTGGGGGGAAGCGCGGTCACGTCCTTGGTTCCAATCAGGAGCTTTCCGGAGGTGGCAATCTCCAACCCCGCGATCAGCCGTAGCAGCGTGGATTTTCCGCATCCCGACGGACCAACCAGCGCAACGAATTCGCCATCCTCAACATCGAGGTCGATGCCGCGCAGGATTTCCACGGCCCCAAACGACTTGCGCAGGTTGCTGATATTCATGGTCGCCATAGACGGACTCCGTAGGCAAGCCGGCTGGTCACTTGATGCCGCCGGAAATGAGTGTGCGAACATAAAAGCGCTGGATCAGCAGGAACGGGATCGTGCCGAGAAGGATGGCGAGGTTGGTCGATGCGAACAGTCCGCCCCAGTCGCTTTGCTCGAAATTGATGTTGCGCGCGATCGCGACCTGGATGACCGCGTAATCAGGGTTGCTCGCAGCCACGACCGGCCAGAAGAACGAGTCCCACTGCGACAGGAATAGCATGAGGCCCGACGTCGCTATCGTCGGCCAAGACAGCGGCATCGCGATGCGCGTGAAAATGTAGAGCCAGGATGCGCCGTCGACACGCGCAGCCTCGTAGAAGTCGCGTGGAATGGATGCAAAGAACTGCCGGAATAAGAAGATAACCATGCCGTTGGCGATCTCGGGCACGATCAAAGCCTGATAGCTGTTTGCCCAACCAAATGCCCGGATCATGACGTAAAGCGGCAGCACAATCGCCTCGAACGGCATCATGAAACTGGCAATCACCAGGAGGAACAGCAGGTTCTTTCCGCGAAAGTCGAAGGCGGCGAAGGCGAAGCCAGCGAGCGCGTTGACGAGAACGCCAAAGAATACGGTCATCAACGCCACAAACGTTGAGTTCTTCACCGCCAGCGGAAAGTCGCTCGCCAGAAGTGCCCGATAGTTGTCGAGCGTCAGCCGGGAGGGAATGAAGGTGCCCCAGCCGAACTCCGACACCGGCTGGAAAATCTCGCTTTGTGGGCGCAGCGATGCCAAGGCCAGCCACGCCAGCGGACAGACCACGATAAAGGCGAGGATGGAGAGAAGCCCATAACGCAGCATCAGCGCGTAGGGGCTTTTGAACTGAGCTTCCATCAGACGTGCTTCTCCTCTGGCGAGCGCAAGAGGCGGAACTCGACAACCACGATGACGAGAATGATCCCCAGAAGGATCGTTGAAATCGCCAGCGAGCGTCCGATGTCTGAGAATGTGAAGGCGGATCGGTAGGCTTCGAACATCAACAGAGAGGTTGCCCCGCCCGGCCCCCCGGAAGTCAGGATGTAGACGGGCGCGAAGAACAGGAAGTTGATGGCTGTGTCCGCGACGAGAACGAAGGCCATGGGCTTGCGCATCAGAGGCAGCGTTACATGGCGGAACCGCTGCCAGGCCGATGCCCCGTCGATCGTCGCAGCTTCGTAGACAGTGGTGGGAATCGAATAGAGCCCGGCGAGAAGGAACAGCATCCAGTAACCTGCCCCTTTCCACGTCGCTATGCCGATCAGCGTGTAGAGCGCCTGATCCTGGCTGCGATGGAAGGGCTGTGCACCGATGCCGACCCATTCGAGAAAACCGTTCAGGGGGCCGAGATTGCCGTCGAGGAACAGACCGAACAGAACCGCGCTGATACCCGTCGATACGGCCATCGGCAGTACGAGCAACGTTCTGTAAATCCATAGCCCGGGCAGCGGGCGGAACACCAGCATTGCCAATCCGAAAGCGATCGCAAGCTGGAGCGGGTTGATGATCAGATTGAACCAGAGGGTGATCTTCAACGAGGACCAGAATTGCGGGTCTGTCAGCAGGTAGTGAAAGTTCTCGCCCCCGACGAAGTTCAGATCGCCCATCAGTGAAACCCCTGTCAGGCTCCCCCCGACAGCGACCGCGATCGGCGCCAGCCTAAATATGAGCAGGGCCGCGAGAGCGGGAGCCAGGAAGAGGAACGGGGTCCATCGGGAGGAAATCATCGGACAACTCGCGGCAATGTGGAGCGGAGGACCCGCTCCACGATTGCTATGTCGTTTTCTGGCCGAGCGCGTCTATCGATACTTGCGCATCTCGCGGTCGATATTCTGCGCCGCACGCGTCAGCGAATCCTGCACATTGGCACCGGTCTGAATGTCCTGCATGGCGGTGCGCAGGAAGTCTTCGTATTCCCGGTAGCCTGGCGTCGGCGGACGAGGCGTCGCGGTGTTGGCGAGCTCGTAGCGCACGATTTCCCACGCTGGGTCCACAAACGTCGTCCCGGCGCGTTCGTCCCAGATTTCTTCGAGCGAAGGGGGGTACTGCCGCAGGTCGAACCAAAGGTTCATTGCATCCCGCGTCGAGAGCCAGCGGACGAATTCCTGCGATTCCTTCATATGCGCCGTCCGCGGATTGATGCCGACATGCCAGCTTCCGGTTGGCGTGACGGCCTTTCCGCCCTGGAAGTACGGATGGGGTGCGACGCCGTAGTCGAGATCCTCGAACTTTTCGAAACCGACCAGATTCCATGTGCCGCCGATAATCATCGCCAGCTTCCCGGAGCCGAACATCTCTTGCGTCACGCCGGTCTGGAAAGTGCCGACGGGGGCCACCTTATGGACCTGGTAAAGCTCCTGATACCAGGTCATCGCCTCGACCATTCGCTCGCCGTCGACATAGCCGGTTGCCGTCAGCCCGTCCGGTCCGATGACCTCGGCTTCCTTGCTGAGCGGCACGGGCAGAAGCTGGTAGGGATTGGTGTTCTCAAATGCAAAGCCGAATTGTGACATCTCGGGCTTGGTCAGTTTCTGGGCTATCGGCAGCAGCTCTTCCCAGGTCATCCGAGCCTCGGGATCGGATGACGGCAATTCGATCCCCGCCTCGGCGAAAAGCTTCTTGTTGTAGAACAGGAGCTGCGATGAGGTGCCAAGCGGCATTGCAAAGAGCTGGCCGTCATAAGTGCCTTGCTCGATTGTCGTGGGCAGGAAGCGATCCTTATCGCCCGCCAGCATTTCATCGAGCGCGAGTAGGTGACCACGCGCCGCGTAGGATGCCGTCAGCGGCCCGTCTACGAGATAGACGTCAGGCAATTCGTTGCGTGCCTGAAGCCGCACCTCAAGCGTCCGGAACAACTCGGTGATGGGAAGCCGTTCGGCAGACACCCGAATTCCTGTCGCGTCATGGAACGCGGCCATCAGAGGCGCTACCTGCTCTTCCGGCCAGCCCATCCAGGGTGCTGACAACGTGACTTCTTGAGCGGCCGCGCGACCGATTGAACCTGCCACTGCAACACTTGCCGCACCGGCCATGAACTGACGTCTTCCAATACGCATCGGGATCCCCATTGAGTTTCTTGTTCCGAAACGCGGCCAGCCATTATTTCCGGTTGTGCACACGTGTGAACAATGCATAGTAAGCTTGCCCGCTAGTCAAGAGGGAAGTTTCGCACCACAAGGATCTTCGGTGACGGGATGGCATTGAGGGATAGGATTGGACAAACTCAAGAAACAGGTGCGCTCGTTCGAAGTCGCCGAACTGGCGAACATCTCCCGCTCGACGGTCTCCCGCGCGCTTTCTGGCGATCCACGCATCTCAGAGGAAACACGCGCAAGGGTGGAAGCAGCCGCTGCCAAGCTCGGTTACCAGCCGAACCTCATCGCTCGTGGCCTGAAGAACCAGAGCACGGGTATCGTTGGCGTGGTCGTAACGGATTTGGACAACCCTTACCACGCACACGCGCTGCAGCTTCTCATCGAAAAGCTGGGCGCCAAAAGACTCGCGCCGCTGGTCTTCGTTGGCGATACGGCCGAAGGCGCTGAAAACGCCATTGCGCGTTTGATGAGCTACCAGGTTGATGCGGTCATCGCCCTAGCCGCTCCGTTCAGCAAGCAGATCGTTGCGGCCTGTCGAGCAGGCAAGAAACCGCTTATCCTCATGAACCGCTACGACGGACCAGATGATGTAAGCTTCGTGTGCGGAGATAGTCACCGCGCAGGCAGCATCGTCGCCGACCATCTGATCGAAAACGGCGCGACCTCATTTGCCTATTTCGCTGGCGACGACACGACGTCGATCAGCGCCGACCGCGAGCACGGCTTTACGCAACGCCTTGCTGAAAAAGGTTTCGAACTAACGGGCCGCGCTGCAAGCAGATACGATCACGCGCAAGCGATGAGCGTCGCGCCCATGCTTCTTGCCTGCGGTGCAGAGGCGATCTTCTGCGCCAATGATACTCTGGCCTTCGCGCTCCTGGATGCAGCCCGCACGATGTCACCATTTGGCCGTCCGCTGATCGTCGGGTACGACAATTCCTCGCTCGCAGCCTGGCCGGCCTATGCTCTGACTTCGGTCGATCAGAATCTCGAAAAGATGACGTCCGTCACGGTCGAAACCGCACATGCCATGGTGGGTGATGCCCATGGCGGCGTTAGCCGGATAGTCATCGAGCCTTACCTAGTAGCGCGCGGCTCGACCTCTCCCCAATCAAGGACATGACATGACCAAGGTTCTGATCGACTGCGATCCCGGACACGACGACGCCACCGCCATCCTCTACGCGGCTCACCACCTTGATCTTGTCGGCATAACCACGGTGTATGGCAACCAGTCGGTAGAAAAGACGACACGCAACGCGCTTTCCTTGACTGCGCTCCTCGGCATTGATGTGCCGGTTGCACGCGGCTGCGAGCAACCCTTGCTTCGGCCCTTCCGCCATGGCGGCGATGTCCACGGCAAGACAGGTATCGACGGCGCTGAGCTTCCCGCTCCCCGACAAGACGTTGTCGATTCCCATGCCGTCGACTTCATCATCGAAACCGCTCGGCGATATCGCGACGAACTGGTGCTTTGCCCGATCGGGCCGTTTACGAACGTGGCGCTTGCGATGCGCAAGGAACCACGTCTCGCGGGCTGGCTGCGTGGCATAAGCTGCATGGGCGGGACCACGCAGGTTGGAAACACCACACCGGTTGCAGAATTCAATATCTGGAGCGATCCGGAGGCTGCCGACATCGTCTTTCGTTGCGGCGCGCCTTTGTGGATGGTGGGCCTCAACGTGACCCGACAGGTCGGCATCACAACCCACGACATTGAGCGCCTTGAAGCGGGTGGATTGGTTGCTCGGACGTATGGCGGTCTGTTTGGCTTCTTTCGCCAGCGGCTCAGCGAGATTCACGGGCTGTCCACGGCATCACTCCACGACCCATGCGCGCTTGTCCCCTTCATTGCGCCAGAGCTTATCACATACGCAAACTGCCCGGTGGAGATCGAACTGGGCGATGGGCTGACGCGGGGAATGACGGTGTGCGACTTCCGAAACCTGACAACGGCCAAGCTCGAGAATATTCGTGCTCGGGCCACCACTAATTGTCAGGTCGCAATTTCCGTGGACGGCCGCGCTCTCGTCGACCACATTATGGAAGCGATCGTTGGCTGGGGAGATGCCGGTGGCGCCATCGGCGCTTAGCAGACGCAGAGCCGAGGTTGACGGCACCGTGCGTTAGGTGTCGACGGCTTGGCCGGATCGATGTCTCGGCACCATATTCGCGCCGGTGATCACACAAGGCACGGCGCTGGAGACGCCTCCGTTGTAGGTTTCGGACATAGTGCGGCCTTGCGTCGTCACGAATCGCAGCAGCGTCTTCCTCGTGATCAGGATCCAGTTCCAGCTTACGGAAGCAGTTTGCGGAGCTGAAGACGGCTCTTCCAACCGACATTCGATGCTCGGGCTCCGCCTCAATCGTCAGCCACTCCATCCTGTGACCCGACAGGCAATACGAATGTCCCCAAGTGAGGCAAGCGGCCCTGCATCGCACGCTCTGTTGCGTCCGCAAGTAACGTTGCCCATTGGCTTCGTGCTGCCGCAAACCTACCATCCCGGCCCCTAGCTGCGCCTTCGCCAGCAGTGCAGCGGGTGCTTGGCTAGCAACGCGAGAGCCTTTGTGGCACCGCCGCAATAAATTGCCAGCTTTTCCACCCCACTGAAGTGCAGTCATCCATGCATCCCAAACGTCCTTGTTGACGGGCGTATCGCCGTATGATTTCATTGATCAAAATTAGATTCCACTCAACGGAATGAAAGGAAGAGGCATGCTGGAAACGCTCAACGGGGCGGGTGGCGGTGAGCGGCTGGTCGGGGGCGCGGCCATTGGACGGAAATCGAACGGCGAGCCCGTTCTGCTGGGTTGCAAATGCACCGCCTGCGAGAAGGAGATGGTTCCGCCGGTCTCCGTGTGCCCGGTGTGCGGCGGCGAAGCCATGCGCGAAGCCGTGCAGCCCGGCGAGGGTGTGCTCTACAGCTACACCGTCGTCCATGTCGGCCCGAACCGCTTCCGGCGACCGTTGGCGCTCGGCTACATCGATCTCGACAACGGCGTGCGCGTCTTTTCCCATCTGGAAGGAGACACCTTCGAAATCGGCGAACGCATGAAATTCGATGTCGCCGTCGTCGGCCGCGACCCGGACGAGACGGATCTCACCGGATACGTGTTTCGCAAGGAGAACGGTCAATGAGCCAGGCGAACATCATCGGGGTCGGCATGACCCGTTTCGGCAAGTATCCAGAAACCCATCTGGCTGATATTGCATGGCCCGCAGTCAAGAGTGCGTTGGCCGACGCCGGCATTGAGCCGGGCGCAATTCAGGCTGCCTATTGCGGGTCGGCGCTCGGCGGCATGATGGTTGGGCAGAGCATCCTTGCGCGTATCGGCATGACCGGAATTCCAATCACCAATGTCGAGAACGCGTGCTCCTCCTCGTCAACTGCCTTGCAGCAGGCAGTGATGGCGGTTCGTGCGGGCAAGTACGATACGGTCCTGGTGATAGGCGCGGAAAAGCTGACCGCGCTCGGCGGCGGTACCCTTCCGCTGAACGACGACGACTGGGAGGCATCCCAGGGCATGGTCATGCCCGCGCTCTACGCAATGCGGGCTATGCGCTACATGCACGACTACGGGCTGACGCGCGAGCAGCTCGCGCTGGTTTCCGTGAAGAACCGCGCCAACGGCGCCATGAATCCCGATGCCCAGATGCAGAAGCCGGTCACGGTGGAGGAGGTATTGGCGTCGCGCCCCGTGGCCGATCCCTTCACCCTGCTACAATGCTGCCCGACGGGCGACGGCGCGGCGGCGATCATCGTTGCGTCCGACAAGGCGGCGAAGAAGTATGCCGGCAAGCACCCCATTCGGGTGCTCGCTTCCGACCTGACATCCGGCCGCTTCACGCCGGGCTTCCGCGACATGACCTCCCCGGAAATCACGGTCCGCGGTTCGGCTGAGGCCTATGAGGAGGCGGGAGTCGGTCCGCAGGACATCGATCTGGCCGAAGTACACGACGCCTTCTCGATCGCGGAGCTGATCTACTACGAGGCCTTCGGGTTCTGCGCCCGCGGCGAGGCCGGCGCCTTCATCGAAAGCGGCGCCAGCGCGATCAATGGCAAGGTGGCGGTCAATCCCTCCGGCGGGCTTTTGGCCAAGGGCCACCCGGTCGGCGCTACCGGCGCGGCGCAGGTAGTCGAAGTGGTGCGACAGCTGCGTGGCGAGTGCGGGGCCCGTCAGGTCCCGGACGCGAAAGTGGGGCTGACCCACGCGACGGGCGGCGGGCTGGCCGGCTTCGACCACGGCGCATGTTCAATCCACATTCTGGCACGCTGACGACACCATGGATGCAATGACGTCAAAAGACGGGCGGGCCAACAGCGCGCCCGGCGGCCCTCTCGCCGGCCTGCGCGTACTCGACCTGACACAATTTCTTTCGGGACCCTACTGCACTCTTATTCTGGGAGACCTCGGCGCGGAGATCGTCAAGGTCGAGCCACCCCAAGGCGATTCATCCCGGCACGTCCCCCCGCATTTCGTCGGTGACGACAGTGCATATTTCCTGTCCATCAATCGCAACAAGAAGAGCATCGTGCTCGATCTCAAGTCTGAGGAAGGACGCGATCTGCTACGCCGGCTCGCGCTTGCCAGCGACATCGTGGTGGAGAATTTTCGACCGGGTGTGCTGGAGCGGCTCGGGGTATCGCCCGAGGCGTTGCGCCAGGAAAAGCCTTCGCTCGTCTGGTGCGCTATCAGCGGCTTCGGCCAGAGCGGTCCGTATCGCGACAAGCCTGCCTACGACATGATCGTCCAGGCGCTGTCCGGTGGAATGAGCATGACAGGAGAGAAGGGCCGCGGTGCGGTTCGTGCTGGCATCCCGCTTGGCGACCTCGCAGCCGGCATGTATGCGGCCATCGGCATTCTCGCGGCGATCAACCGAAGGCACCAGACAGGCCAAGGCGAGATGATCGACATTTCCATGCTCGATTGCCAGGCGGCGATGCTTTCCTATCAGGCGGCCTATCACCTGCACTCCGGTCATGTACCGGATCGACAGGGCTCGGGCCACGATTCCATTCCGACTTATCGCACCTTCACGGCACAGGACGGCATAGAGGTCGTCATCACGGCCAATACCGAACGTATGTGGCAAGGCCTGTGCCGGGCGCTGGGAGCTACCCATCTCATAGAAGATCCGCGCTTCCTGACCAATCGCGACCGCTACAAGAACCGCCTGGCATTATGGCCGTTGCTGGAAGCAGCGTTTTTGGCCGCGCCGGCGGACGACTGGGTCGCAAAGCTCGAGCGGGAAGAGGTGCCTGTCGGCGTCGTCAACACGCTCGACCGGGTGGTCAACGATCCGCAGATATTGCACCGGGAGATGGTTCTGGCGCTGGAGCGTGACGGCGTTGGTGCAAGGGTGATGGGCAACCCGGTGAAGCTGGCAGAGGCGATGCGAGCCGAACATCACTACCCGCCGGCGCTCGGTGCCGACGGGGACGACATCCTGCGCGACATCCTGAACCTTGGAGAAGACGAACTCGCTGACCTACGCAGCAAAGGCGTCAACACACCGAAACCCGCCTGACCTTGGCTGCGTACCTGGGAAAATCTTGTTCTAGTCGATGGTCAGAACAACCTTGCCATGCGCCAACCCCTGCTCGACCATTTCGTGCGCATCGGCAATGCGCACGAGAGGAAGCGACGTGGCGATCCGGTGCTTCAACGCATCGCGTTCCAGCATGGCGTTGATACCGGCAGCCATCGGGAGATGCACCTCGGGGCCGAAGCGATGGATCGTGAGGAAGCGCAACGAAACACATTTCTGGCGAAGGTCCCGCACTGCAATATCCGCCACCAGTCCGCCCGACCCGTAGCTGGCCACACGACCGCCAAGCGCTATCACCTTACCGATCAAGCTGGCATTCGCGGTAGTATCTACATCGACGAAAAGGTCGACACCGCGACCATCGGTGAGGTCGAGTATATTCCTATCGACGTCGCCGTCGCGGTAGTTCAGCACGTGATGCGCCCCTGCCGCCTCCGCATCCCCGGCCTTTTGCGACGACGACACGGTCGAAATGACCCGCGCACCGAACAGACGCGCGATCTGCACTGCGTAGTTACCGACAGCACCGGCGCCCCCTGCGACCAGGACGGTCTTCGCGGCTACCGGACCGTCTCCAAGCACCGCGTTGAACGCCGTCATGCAGGGTATGCCGATCGCCGCACCGACTTCGAAGGAAACCGCATCCGGCAAAGACGCAACCAGCGACTGCGGAAGCGCCACATACTGGGCGGCCGTGCCGAAAGGTCGTGCTGCCTGCGCGCAGAAGGTCCAGACGCGGGTGCCGATACGCTCTTGTGGTACGCCCTCGCCCACGTCCTCGATGACCCCGGCGCCGTCGTGATGCGGGATGATCCGCGGATAGGGCTTCTGTCGTCCCGGCGCACCGCCGCGCACCTTGGTATCGGTGGGATTGATGCCCGATGCGCTCAGGCGAACAAGCACCTCGCCGGCAGCTGGTTCAGGCGTCGGCACATCGCCGAGCTGCAGCACCGTGTGAGCAGGGCCGGTGTCGTCGTAGTAGGCGGCCAGCATCGCCGTTCAGCCGCCGAAAGCGCCTTCGTCAATCACTTCGGCGACAATGCCGTGCGGCGTCCGGAACTTGATGGCCTTCGCCTCGGGTTTGGAGAGGATTTCGCCGCCCGCGGCGCGCACCTTCTCGGCGAAGGCATGGCGGTCATCGACCTCTATGCCGAAATGGTGGATGCAGGGCCCGCGTCCCGAAATCGTGGCCTCGGGCGCATCCTCGCTGTCATAGCGCATCAACGTCAGGTCCATGGCGCCGTCTGTCATGCCACGGGTAACGCGGCCAGCCTTCATCTCCGTCCGCACGATCTCGAAGCCGAAGATGTCCCGATAGAACGCGCTAGAGGCTTCTATATCGTCAACTTTGAGCGAGATGTGGACGATCTTTGCCATGCTTTCCTCCCTTTGACGCCCCGATTGTATCGAGACGGCTTTCTGATTTTTGGTCTTGACGAGAGAGTGACAATGACCTTAGCTTCCGTCAAGTAGAATGTTATTCCGTTGAACGGAATTTAGGGAGGAATGCATGCGCGACACGGCGGTAGGCACCGTTGAGAGGGTCATTACCCTCATGCGTGCGCTGGCGGAGGCCGGCGGCGACGTGTCGATCAAGACGCTGTCGGAACGCATCGAGTTGCCCGCAAGCACCGTGCACCGCCTCCTCGCGCTCCTCATGAATGTCGAGATCGTCGAGCGGGGGAAGTCGCCCCATTCCTATCGCATCGGCGTCGAGTTCTACCGGCTGAGCGCCCTCGTCTTTACCCAGACGTCGCCACGCGCCGTCGCCCGACCGTTCCTCGAGCGCGTCGCCAAGGGCTGCGGCGAGGTCTCTCTGCTGATGCGCTACATGAAGGGTTCGCGGAAGGTCATGCTGGAGGACTCGGTCGATAGCCTGCACCCGCTGCGCTATTCGATCAGCCTTTACGAGCCGCTGTCCGTTCTGTGGGGCGCCAGCGGCCGTTCAGTCCTGGCATTCCTGCCCGACGACGAGATTCGTGCCATCCTGGCCGAGGGCGAACAGTCACCGGTCGAAGCCCTTCCCACACCGACCTGGGAGGAGATCCAGCCGCAGGTCGCCGAGATCCGGGCCAAGGGCTATGCCCACACGACAAGCCAGAAGATCGCAGGCGCAGTCGGTTTCGGCGCTCCTGTCTTCGAAAGCGACGGATCGCTGTTCGGATCGCTCTGCGTCACCGTTCCCGAGGTTCGCTACGAGCCTTCGATGGAATCCCCGATCGCAAAGCTGATCGTCGAAGAAGCCGCCGCCCTGTCGGCGACCTTCGGCTATACCGGGGTGCTGCAGCCTGCCGGCAAGAGGGTGCAGAAAAATGGCTGACAGATACCTCGATCGCCTGTGGGACATGCATGTGGTGGCATCGCTGCCGGGCGGTGTCGACCTCATCCATGTCGACCGGCACTTGCTACACGACCTTACCGGCGCTCTCGCGTTCTCTTCGCTCAAGGCTGGCGGGCGGTCGGTACGCCATCCCGAATTGACCTGGGGCGTGGTCGATCATCTCATCTCGTCGAAAAAGGATCGGGTCGGACCCACCATCGAGGGCGGTCCCGGACTGATCGAGGCGTTCGAGCAGCACACGGCCGAAAGCGGCGTGCGCCTCTTCGGACCGGCAGACCGCGATCAGGGGATCGTACACATCGTCTCGGCCGAGCAGGGCATCGCACTGCCGGGCCTGTCGGTGCTTTGCATCGACAGCCATGCCTGCACTGTCGGCGCGCTCGGCGCCCTCGCCTGGGGCATCGGTGTCAGCGAGGCGGAGCATATCCTCGCAACGCAGACGATCCGGGCGACCCGGCCGAAGCTGATGCGCGTCGAGTTCAACGGGAAGCTGCCGCAGGGCGTGGGCGGGAAGGATCTGATCCTGGCGCTTATTGCAAGGATCGGCACCTCCGGCGGTCGTGGCTACGCGCTCGAATATGACGGCGACGGTTTCCGTGCGCTATCCGTCGAGGATCGCATGACCCTCTGCAACATGGCGATCGAGGCCGGTTCCGAAATCGCGATCGTACGGCCGGACGAGGAAACCTTCGAATACTGCAAGGGTCGCGCCTATGCGCCCAAGGGCGAAGACTGGGACAAGGCCCTGGCCACCTGGCGGGCGCTGGCCGACGGCTGCGAAAAGACCGGGGACGAAATCGTCACGATAGACGTCTCACGGCTGACACCGCAGGTGACCTGGGGAACTTCGCCGCAGCAGGTCATTGGCATCGACGATCCTGTGCCAGATCCTGCGGGCGCAGATGATCGTCTCCGTAGCCAGATGGAAAGGGCCCTCTCCTACATGGGCCTCAAACCAGGCGACCGCCTGTCCGATTTCCCGATCCAGCACGTCTTCATCGGCTCTTGCACCAATGCCCGCATCGGCGATCTGCGACGCGCCGCGCTGCATGTGAAGGGCCGCAAGGTGGCCGAAGGCGTCAGAGCGATGGTCGTTCCCGGCTCCGGGCGTATCCGCCGCCAGGCGGAAGAGGAAGGGTTGGCCCAGATTTTCATCAATGCGGGTTTCGAGTGGCGCGAGCCCGGATGCTCGATGTGCGCGGCCGTCAACGGCGACATGGTTGGCGTTGGCGAGCGTTGCGTCGCCACTTCCAACCGCAATTTCGAGGGGCGCCAGGGCGAGCGCGCCCGCACCCATCTCGCAAGTCCGGAGATCGCGGCGGCTGCGGCCGTGGCGGGACGCATCGTCGACCCCTGGCGGGAGACACGCCAATGACACCCTTCACCGAAATACGCGGCAAAGCCGTGCCGCTGATGATGGCCGACATCGACACCGACCAGATGATCACGCGCGAATTCCTGATCACCAAGTCGCGCAAGGGCCTCGGCCGCGGCCTCTTCCACCACTGGCGTTTCGTTGACGGCAAGCGGGTGGAGAATTTTCCATTCAACTGGGACTGGGCCACCGATCCGCAGATACTCATCGCAGGTCCGAACTTCGCCTGCGGCTCGTCGCGGGAACATGCAGTCTGGTCAGTCATGGATTACGGATTCAAGGCGGTGATCGCGCCGAGCTTCGGCGTGCACTTCCGGCGCAACGCCTACAAGAACGGGCTGCTGCCGGTGATTCTGGAGGCGAACGAGGTTGAGCATCTCGCCGAAGCGGTCACCCAAAGCCGTGGCAAGCAGCTCATCCATGTGTCACTGCCGCAGCAGACCGTGACGTTGGACGATGGCCCGAGCTACCGTTTCGAGATCGAGGAAGAACCCAAGGCCGCGCTGCTGGAAGGACTGGACGAGATCGGCCTGACGTTGCGCCACACCACCGCAATCGACGCATTCCAGAAAAACGACGCACCCCTGCGCCCATGGGTCTATCTCCGCAATGACCGCTGACACCACCCCGCATGGCGATCGCCCTTTGGCCGGTCGCGTCGCGCTCGTCACCGGCTCCTCTCGCCGTATCGGACGCCAGATCGTGCTGGCGCTGGCGGACGCAGGCGCCGACGTTGCCGTCCACGCCCGCAGCAATCGCGAAGAGGCGGACAAGACCGCCGAACTGGTCCGTGCGAAGGGCGTGCGCTGCGTCGTGGTTCTCGGCGACGTGGCCGTGCCGGGCGACGTCGAGCGGCTGGTGGGCGAGGTAGCGGAAACGCTGGGTGGGCTGGACATTCTGGTCAACAACGCCTCGGTTCGCGGCAAGAGCACGATCGAGACGACGTCGTACGAGGACTGGCGGCGCATTCTCGGCATCACCCTGGATGGTGCTTTCCTGTGCGCCAAGGCAGCTCGGCCTTACCTCGTCAAGTCGGGATCGGGCCGTATCATCTCCATCGGCGGCGCTTCCGCCCATATGGGCACACCGAACCACATGCATGTGATGGCTGCCAAGATGGGACTGGTGGGGCTGACCAAGGCGCTGGCGCACGATCTCGGCCCGCAAGGCGTAACCGCCAACATCGTCTCTCCCGGACTGATCGAGGACGAGGCCGACGACCCCGGCAAAGCCGCGTTCCGCCGCACGCTGTACCAGGTCGACAAGATGCCGGCGCGGCGCGGCGGCAGGCCGGAAGAAATCGCAGCCGCCGTCGTCGCGCTGGCCCTGCCCTCTTTTGGCTACGTCACTGGCCAGACCATCCACGTCAACGGTGGGGTCTATATGCCATGAACCATCACCCAAACCGCACCTCCCTGTCCGGGCAGACGGGCAAACTCGATCCGATTACGCAGGCGATCGGCGACCATGTGTCGAAGGCAATGTCGCGCGATATGTCGGGCGCTCTGCTCGAAAAGACGCGAGACCACCTGATCGATACCGTAGCCGCCATCGTGTCCGGCTCGCGCCTGCCGGCTGGCGAGGCGGGTTTGCGCTATGCCGAGACGCTGGGCGGTCTGCCGCAGGCGACCGTTGCAGGCTCAAGCCATCGGACCAACGTCGTCAACGCAGCGCAGGCCAATGCCATGGCCGGCCATGGCGACGAGACCGACGATTTCCATGTCGCGTCGATCACCCACCCAGGATGCGCGGTCGTGCCGGCGGCACTGGCTATAGCCGAGGCAAACGGTCGTTCGGGGCTCGACCTGATCAAGGCAGTGGCCGTCGGATACGACATCTGCGGGCGTATCCCCGTCTCCATCGACGCCTACCGGCAGTTCAAGGCAGGGCGCGGCATGCACGCCCTCGGCGGCATGTTCGGCGCCGCGGCAGCGGCCGCATCGCTGCTTTCGATGACACCGCGCCAGGTGGCACATGTGATGTCCTTCACCGGGCAGCAGGCCTCGGGGCTCACCTGCTGGCGGCGCGACGACGCCCATATCGAAAAGGCCTTCGACTTCGCCGGGATGGCCGCACGCAACGGCGTGATGGCGGCAACCATGGTGGCTTCCGGCATGCCGGGGGTCGACGATGCGCTGACCGGCGTCAACGGTCTGTTTCAGGTCAACGCGCCCGAAGGCTTCGACTGGAAGGCACCTTGGGCAGATTTGGGAACGCGCCATGAGATCATGGAGTCCTCCATAAAAAAATGGTCGGTCGGCTCGCCGGGCCAGGCAGCCCTGGACGCAGTTACGGCGCTGATTGCAGAGCACGACCCGATGCCGGACGAGATTGACGAGATCGACGTCATCCTGCCCGACGAGGTCTCGCACGTAGTCGGCGAAGGCGGCGCAACGAACGTCAACATCTGTCATCTGGTCGCTGTTTATCTCGTCGACCGGAAGCTCAACTTCGCCTCCACGCACGACGAGAGCCGGGTCGACGATCCGGCTGTGGCAGCACTGCGCAAGCGCGCGAAGGTCGTACCGGACGCCGCGCTGACGGCGGCGCGGCCGCGTCGGCAGGCGATCGTCGAAATCCGCTGCGGTGACGGGAGGGTCCTGCGCCACCACGCGCGCGTCGTGCGCGGTACGCCGGACGATCCCATGAGCCGGCAGGAAGTGATCGACAAGGCGCGCGACCTGATCGCGCCCGTCATGGGAGGGGAGCGGGGAGAGGAGATTCTGAACGCCTTGCTCGCCATTGAGAAACTGGATGACAGCCGGCGCTTCGCGAGTCTGCTCGCAGCTTGAAGCAAGGGTTCGTCAGGGAGGACGAAACCATGAAGGCTACAACACGTCTCCGCGAGATATTGTCGAGGGAGAAAGCGACCATCCTGCCGGCGGTGGGCGATCCGCTAAGCGCGCTGCTTGCACGCGCCGAGGGCTATGAAGGCGTGATGGTATCCGGCAATGCCACATCCGCGACCAGGCTCGGCATGCCCGATGTCGGGCTGCTGACAATGACGGAAAACGCCGACAACGTCGCACGCATTTTCGATGCCACTGGACTGCCCGTCTTCGCCGATGCAGACACCGGCTACGGCAACGCAATTACAGTCAAACGTACTATCCGCGAGTTCGAGCGCGCCGGCGCCGCAGCCATCATGATCGAGGATCAGGTCTCGCCCAAGCGGTGCGGCATGCTTGCCGACAAGGCGCTGATCCCCGTCTCAGAGATGGAAGACAAGGTGCGTTCGGCGGTGGATGCGCGTCGCGATCCAGATCTCGTCGTCGTGGGGCGCACGGACGCGCGCTCGGTCGAAGGGCTAGACGCCGCGATCGAGCGGGCCTGCCGCTACGCCGAGGCCGGAGCCGATGCGATTTTCGTGCAGGGTCCGCGCGGGAAGGACGAGGTGCAGCGCCTAGTCGCGGAAATCCCCCGGCCGCAATTCTACATCGTCACTCCCGACGGCAAGACTCCATCCCTGACGCAGGAGCAACTTTCCCAAATCGGGTTCAAGGTTATGGGGTTCTCCGTCTACCTGCTGTTGATGGCGATACCGGCCATGCGCGGGCTGCTCCGAAAGCTCGCGGACACTGGTTCGCTGGAGGAGGCCATCGGCGGCGCAGCCAGCCTCGACGAATACCACAATCTGCTCGACCTCGACGGATGGAACGCGCTGCGGCAGACATCCAACGCAAACTTAGGAGGCGAGCCATGAAGGACCGAAGCTTCCTTACGCAGCTTGACCGCCTCGGCCCGGTACTCGTCACCTTAGCGGTGTTGATCGTAGCATTGGCCTATATGGGCGACGCTTATGCAGCGTCAAAGCGCATCCACAACCTCATCATGCTGGTGCCGATGACGGCCATCGTGGTGGTGCTTGCGGCGATCATCTTTATCAAGGAACTCGGGTTCCGGCGGATCGCCAGCAGGGACACCGGGGAGCCTGCAAAACCGCCGGCATCGTCCGGCGACAAGGCTGGCGCCTCGGCAAGCGCAATTGCCGCGATGATGATGGGGCTTCTGGCCTACGCCATTGCATCTCCCTGGATCGGCTTTGATGTCGCGAGCATTCTGTTCCTCGCGTTTTGCCTTTTCATCCAGGGCGAGCGGCGGCTGGTCGTGCTTGCAGGCTTCAGCATTCCGTTCGGACTTGCGATCACCTGGCTTCTCATAAACGGAGCGCGGTCACCGGTTCCCACAATGATCATCCCGGGGCTATAACCATGGATCTCATCGATTTCGGCGCAGTCGGCCTGGCCCTCGGTATTCTGGGAACATCTTGGGTTCCATGGGCCGTCATCATCCCCGGACTTTTCGCCGGCCTGGCCGGCGGCGCACTGCCTGGCATCTCCGGCACGATGATCATCGCATTGATGCTGCCTTTCACACTCTATATGGACTTCTTCACTGCGGTGATGTTTCTCACCTCGGTATTCACAGGCGCTGGCTTTGGCGGCGCGATACCGGCGATCCTGATCAATACGCCGGGCACCACCGCATCGGTCTCCACGGCGTTCGACGGCTTTCCTATGTCCCGGCAGGGGCGCCACAATGAGGCGCTGGGAATTGGGCTTGCCGCCTCAACAATCGGCACCTTCATCAGCTATCTGGTGCTGTTCCTGCTCATCAACTACGCCTCGTGGGCAGTGCTCAAGCTCGGGCCCTTCGAGATGGCCATGGTGGCGATCTGGGGTATCACCATGATTGCCACGCTGCGGGGGGGCAATTTCGAGCGCGGAATCCTCGCCGGCATCTTCGGCTTGATGATTGGCACTATCGGGATCGGCCCAACAGGCCAGATGCGCGGTACTTTTGGCTTTGCCGAATTGCTTGATGGCATCCCTGTGGTGCCGGCGATGATCGGCCTTCTGGCGACCGCCGAACTCTTCAATCTGGCGCGGTCCCGATACATCGTGGAAAAGCAGGAAGACCGCGTCATCAGTTTTTCGCGCATCCTGCAGGGCTTCGCCGGCGTGCGCGAATACTGGAAAACGTTGCTGCGTGGCTCCATGATCGGCGTGTTCGTCGGCGCGATCCCCGGCGTGGGAGCGTCGGTTGCCAACCTGATATCGTATGCTGACGCCCGCCGCATTTCCGATGATCCGGAAAGCTTCGGCAAGGGGAACCCAAACGGCGTCGTCGCCTCGGAATCCGCCAACAGCAGCTCTGAGGGCGGCGCCATGGCCACTCTACTGGCCCTTGGCCTACCGGGCGGCGGCGGCACCGCCGTGCTGCTCGCCGCCTTCGCCATGCACAATATTACAGGCGGGCCACGTTTCATCGCGGACAACAAGGACATCGTCTACGCAATCCTGTTCGGCAACATGGTGCAGTGCCTGCTCCTGGTCATCGTTGGCCTCCTGTTCATTCGTATCGCGGTGATCATCGTGAAGGTTCCGATCCTTTACCTCGTCCCGTCCGTGATCGTACTGGCGATGGCCGGCAGCTACGCGCTCATCGGCAACATCATGGGACCGCTGACTCTCGCGGTGTTCTCGATCGTGGGCTGGCTGTTCGCGCGCTACGAGTTCGCGCCGCCAGCCGCCGTGGTCGGCCTGCTGCTGGGGGCCTTCGTCGAACGGCAGTTCGTATATTCCCACCAGATCAGTGGCGGCGACTTGTCCTTTATCTTCGGGAGGCCGATCGCGCTGGTCATGCTTGCATTGCTGATCGCGTCGATCGCCTACCCGGCGATGAAGAATTACCTGCGCGCACGACGGTCGCTGCGTGTCGGGTGAATACCGGCCGGTGAAGCCGGAAATCACGAGAACGATAATCAGGAGGAAGAAATATGAACAGTTGGAAGAGCCTGAAAGGGGCGGTTCTGACCCTTGGCCTGGCGTTAGGCGGACAAGCGGCCTACGCCCAGGACGACTATCCCAACAAGCCGATCGAGATTACTGCCCCCTACGATGCGGGCGGTGCTACCGATCGGATGGTGCGCCACCTAGCACCGTTCCTCGCGGAAGCTTTGGGGACGCCCGTAAACGTCGTCAACCGTCCCGGCGGGGGGACGCTGACTGGCACCGTGTACTTCCACAACCAGCCCGCGGACGGCTACACCGTCATGTTTATTCCGCCTACACCCTACTTCGTGAACCACATTGAGGTGATGAACGCGCCGTTCAAGCTGGACGACTTCATATTTGTCAATGCTCAGGAAGTCGCGCAGTCTCTGATGGTGGTGCCAAAGGAAAGCCAGGTTCAATCCTTCGACGAAATCATAGAAGGACTGAAAGAACCCGGCAAGCTTTCGGCGGCCGTCATCACCGGATCCAGCGAGCATATCTCGCTTTTGCTGATGATGGAGAAGCTGGACATTCCTGCGGAAAATCTCCGTCTGGTCAC
Organism: Aquamicrobium sp.; assembly: GCA_019739225.1. Classification (GTDB taxonomy): domain Bacteria; phylum Pseudomonadota; class Alphaproteobacteria; order Rhizobiales; family Rhizobiaceae; genus Aerobium. The sequence continues at coordinate 1,171,176 of JAHHDT010000005.1, read as the reverse complement.
CTATGATGGCGGCGGGCCTACCCGCACAGCGATCATCGGAGGTCAGGTCGATTTCGGCATGGTGCCGGGACAGGGCAGCGAGGTCATCTTCGATCAAGTGAACAAGATCATGGTCGTGGCCGACGAAACAAACCCTGACTGGCCGGACGCTACGCCGATCAACGAGGCACTTAAATCCTACGGTGTGGAGATGCCGATCCTGGACTCGTCGGTGCGCTCAATGGTCGTGCTCGCGAAGTTGAAAGAGGAATATCCCGACCGCTACCAGAAGTTTGTCGACGCTTACAAAAGCGTGGTTGAGAGCGAAGAATACCAAGCCTCGGCCAAAGAAGGTAACTACGGCCGTGACTGGCGGGGCCCGGAAGCATCCACCGAACTGGTTAAGCGCAACTATGGCCTGCTGGTCGAATATTCGCGCCTGCTTGAGTAGCACTGCGCCAATTGCGAAACCGGCTCCCGCTTAGCGCGGGGGCCGAACATCCGCAATCTCACGGCATGGCCGAGCGCCCGGCGGCTGATCTTGGATTTCGAATTGACGCTCCCATCGCATCCCCTCTTCGTAGGCTTCGTTACGTTGGTCTGGGCCACGATAGGCGGGTTCGTCTTCTTCCATCTACACGCTCCCCTGCCCTGGACGCTCGGACCGATCGCGTTCTGCGCCTTTGCTGCGACAGTCGGAAGCCGCTGGCTGATGCCCGGCTCTGTGCTTCTCGCAGCGCGGCCGGCCATCGGCGTCATGGCCGGAAGCGGGTTCACACCGGTCGTCGTCGCCTCCATCGGGACATGGTGGAGCGAGGTTCTGGTGGTCGCGCTATTCGGCTCCATCGTGGCAGTTACAGGCTTCCTGTTCTTCCGATATGTCTTCAGGTTCGACCGGGTCACGTCATTCTTCGGCTCATTGCCGGCCGGACTGGCAGAGCTGACGGTCATCGGCGGGTCGCTCGGGGGGAGCACAAAGTCTCTGGTGCTTATCCACTCGATCCGTATCGTAGCGATCGTCTTTTGTGTTCCGTTGATCCTGCAGTTCGTACTCGGGCACGCTGTCGGGCGCGTTCCCGTGGCGGCAGGCGAGATCGCCGCAGGCATCAAGGACTGGGGTATCCTCATCGGCTGCGCCGTCAGCGGGCTGGTACTCGGGCACTACCTGAAGCTGCCGGGCGGCATCATGGTCGCGGCGATGATCGTCTCGGCAATCGTCCACGGCCTCGGTATAAGTTCTGCTGCGTTCCCCGGCTGGTTCGTCGCCGGTGCGCAGATTGTCATCGGCGCGGTGGCGGGCTCGAGGTTTGCTGGTATCCACTGGCGCGAAGCCTGGGTTACGGCGCTCGCGGCGGTGACGTGGGCCCTGCTTCTAGTGGCTATGACGGTGGCGGCAGCATGGCTGGTTACAAGCTATTCAGCGCGACCCTATTCTACAGGACTGCTTTCCCTGGCGCCTGGCGGCATGTCCGAAATGGCTGTCATAACTTATGCTCTAGGGATCGATGTTGCCTTTATCGTGACCTGCCAGGTCTTCCGCACGTTCCTTATGTTGACCACGGCACCTTTCATCGCCCGGCTTATCAAGCCCTGAGGGGGGTTAAGGGGCAGAGAGCGTGATTTCGGATACGTCCGGGGAGGCGAAAATCATTCCCACTCGATGGTGCCGGGCGGCTTCGATGTGACGTCGTAGACGACACGGTTGATGCCGCGGACCTCGTTGATGATGCGGGTGGCTGCGCGGCCGAGGAAATCCATGTCGTAGTGGTAAAAGTCGGCCGTCATGCCGTCGACCGAGGTCACGGCACGCAGAGCGCAGACATATTCGTAGGTGCGGCCGTCGCCCATCACGCCCACCGTCTGCACCGGAAGAAGCACGGCGAAGGCCTGCCAGATTGCGTTGTAAAGCCCGGCCTTGCGGATCTCATCGAGATAGATCGCATCTGCTTCGCGCAGGATGTCGAGCTTTTCACGAGTGACCGCGCCCGGGCAACGAATGGCGAGCCCCGGCCCCGGGAAAGGATGGCGCTCAATGAAATGGTCCGGCAGACCGAGCTCCCGGCCAAGCGCCCTCACCTCATCCTTGAAGAGCTCGCGCAGCGGCTCCACCAGTTTCATGTTCATGCGTTCCGGCAGGCCGCCCACATTGTGGTGCGACTTGATCGTTACCGAAGGTCCGCCAGTGAACGACACGCTCTCGATCACATCCGGATAGAGCGTGCCCTGCGCCAGGAATTCGGCCTGCTTGCCGTCGCGCTCGAGCTTCTTCGCTTCTTCCTCGAATACCTCGATGAAGAGGCGGCCGATGGTCTTGCGCTTCTTCTCGGGATCGGCCTCGCCGTCGAGCGCGGCGAGGAACCGGTCCTGCGCCTGCACATGGACCAGCGGGATGTTGTAGTGCTCGCGATACATCGAGACGACCTGCTCGCCCTCGTCCTTTCGCATCAGGCCGTGGTCGACGAAAATGCAGGTCAGCCGCTCGCCGATCGCCTCATGGATGAGAACCGCAGCGACGGAAGAATCGACGCCGCCCGAGAGCGCGCAGATCACCCGGCCATCTCCGACCTGCGAGCGGATCACGGCAATGGCCTGATCGCGGTAGGCGGCCATGGTCCAGTCACCCTTGAGGCCGGCGATGCGATGCACGAAGTTCGCAAGCAGCCGGGCGCCATCGGGCGTATGCACGACCTCCGGGTGGAACTGCACGGCATAGAAGCGGCGCTTCTCGTCGGCTATCGCGGCGTAGGGCGCGCCGGTCGACGTGCCGATGACCCGGAACCCTTCCGGCAGCGCAGTCACGCGGTCGCCGTGGCTCATCCACACCTGGTGGCGCGTCCCCTTGGCCCAGACGCCTTCGAACAGGGCGCTTTCATCCTCAATATCGAGGAAGGCACGCCCGAATTCGCGATGGTGGCCGCTTTCCACCTTGCCACCGAGCTGCGCGCACATGGTCTGCTCGCCATAGCAGATACCGAGCACCGGAATGCCGGCTTCGAAGATCGCCTGCGGAGCGCGCGGGCTACCGATGTCGACCGTGGAGGCAGGGCTGCCGGAAAGGATCACCGCTTTCGGGGCAAGGCGGCTGAACGCCTCATCGGCCAACTGGAACGGCACGATCTCGGAATAGACGCCGGCCTCACGCACGCGACGCGCTATAAGCTGCGTCACCTGGCTGCCGAAGTCGATGATTAGGACGGTGTCGGGATGGGCTGTCTCGGTCATGGTGAGCCTTTAGTGAAAGAAGCGAGTCGGCGCAATGGGGGCCGGTCACCAGCATGCCGCCTCCGCGTCAGACCGATCGGGACATCTCCCGGAAAGACTCGACCAGGGAATCGAAGACAGCCCGGACGCGCGGAACGCGGGCGAGGTTTTCGTGGGTCACGATCCAGGTTTCCAGCACCATGACGTCGAGGTCGGGCAGGATGCGTACGAGGTTCGGATCGCGCTTGCCCACCGGCACCTGCGCAACCGCTATGCCTACGCCGGCGCGGGCGGCGGCCACATGAGCGGGGTGGCTGTCGGTGCGCAGAACAAGGCGGTCTCGCGCAAGACCGCCGAGCCTTTCGACCATCGCCAGGTCGCTGCGATTGCGGTCTGGGCCGATCACGTCATGCTCGGCCAGTTCAGCGAGGCTGGTCGGGCGGCCGCGGCGCTCGACATAGGACGGTGAGGCGAAGAACCCCAGCGGTATCGCCGCGACCTTGCGCGCCACCAGAGCGTCCTGCTTCGGAGCGACGGTTCTGACGGCCAGATCGACCTCCTGGGCAAGCAGATCGGCCGGCAGATTGCTCAGCGACAACTCGATGCGGATGGCTGGATGCGTTTCCCGCAGGCGCGCCAGCATGGCCGGGATCACCTCGACGCCCATGAAATCCGGCACGCTGATGCGCACCGTTCCCGAAGCCTCGCCACCTGATGCAGACGCCTGCCTGACGAAGAACTCCGATGCCATGGCCATGGCGCGCGCGGGCTCTCGCAGCGCCTCGGCTGTCTCGGTCGGGGTCAAGCCGTTGACGGACCGGGTAAACAGCACCGTGCCGAGCTGCTGCTCCAGCGTCTCGATACGGCTGCGCACGGTCGGATGCGACAGGCCGAGCCGCCGCGCCGCAGCCGAAAGGCTGCCCTCCTCAAGGACCGCGAGAAAGATGCGTTGATCGTCCCAGCCAACCATATCGCTCATAAATATATTACAGACTAATGTTGGATCGTTTGCAATTCCTTTTCATGCCCGCATGCGCCACTTTCCTTCCATCGCAATGTTGGACATCAGGAGCTGGACCGATGGAAACGACGAAAACAGCACTCGTGCTTGGCGCGACCGGTGGCGTAGGCGGCAGTGTCGCCGCTGCACTTGCGCGCCATGGCTGGCAAGTGCGCGGCATGGCCCGCGACGTGACGAGCCTTCGCAGCCAGGGTCAGATAGAATGGGTACAGGGCGACGCCATGCAGCGCGCAGACGTGATGCGTGCTGCCGAAGGTGCGGCGGTGATCGTCCATGCCGTAAACCCGCCCAACTATATGAACTGGGACAAGTTCGTCCTGCCGATGATCGACAATACGATCGCGGCCGCGAAAGCCCTCGGTGCCCGCGTTGTGCTACCGGGCACGGTCTACAACTACGATCCCGCAAAAACGCCCGTGGTCGAGGCCGGGACGCCGCAGAACCCGACGGGTCGAAAAGGCGCGATCCGGGTCGCTTTGGAACAGCGGTTGGAACAGGCCTCGCCCGAGGTGCCCTCGCTGATCCTGCGGGCGGGCGACTTCTTCGGTCCGGGGGCCCGCTCGAGCTGGTTCGCGCAGGCGATGGTTGCGCCAGGAAAGCCCGTTCGCCGCATCGTCAATCCGGCTCGTGGCGGCGGCCATAGCTGGGCCTACCTGCCCGACCTAGCCGAGACCTTCGCGCGCCTGCTCGACAGGCCGGAACGCCTGCGCCCGTTCGAGCGGGTACAGTTCGAGGGACTCTACGACGACACCGGCATGCGCATGGTGGACGCGCTCCGCCGCGTCTGTGGTCGCAAGGTTCCCGTCTACGGCTTTCCATGGTGGGCGATGCGGCTTCTGGCACTGTTCGCCAGCTTCCCGCGTGAGGCAGCAGAGATCGCGCCGGTGTGGCAGCACCCGATGCGGTTCGACAACACCCGCTTGGTAGAACTCATCGGTCCCGAGCCGCGCACGCCGCTGGACGAAGCGATGCGGGCGACGCTGATCGAGATGGGCTGCATTGCGGACACCCCCTTGCCCCTTTTGCGCCAGGCGTCGGCCTAAAGGCCGCCCAGCAAGAACGGATACGATGATGGACAACACCCACGACACGTTTGTCGATCTGCATGTTGGAACACCGGGCTGGTTCACGGTGCTGGCATGGCTGATGCCGCTTGGCCTGGTTGCCCAATTTGCCAGTGCCGGGCTCGGCCTGTTCCTCAACCCGGACCTGATCGGGCTGCATGCTTCGATGGGTTTCACGCTGTCGCTGCCGGCGGCGGGCTTGCTGGCGGGGGCGCTAGTCGTCAAACGCCTGCGCGGCTTCGGCTGGTGGGCCGGCCTCGTCGTCGCGTTTTACATCGCGCAAGTCTCGTTGGCAGCCACCGGCGCACCGCTGCCGCTTGCGCTGCATCCGGCAAACGCGGCACTGCTCCTGACGGCGAGCCTGGTGCTTCTGGCCAAGGTCGAGAGTCGGCGCGCGCAACATAAAGGCGCTTATCCGCCAACCAGCCGAACCGCGTGATTCCCGAGATCTGGAGGCGCAAGCCGCAACCACCAACGGCGCACGCTGCGCTGGCAACGGCCCTACCGCCTGATCATCCGCTAGAGACGGATCGTTCCCTCGGCCAAAGCCGCCTCCAGAAGATCCACCGCCTGTGCGAGCCTCTCGTCGATGACGTGCAGATATTCGGTCCAGTCGGCCACGTGGCGCAATTCGGCCGCGCCGTCGGAGATGCCGCGCAGGCCGACGAGCGGCGCGCCGAATGTCTGGCAGGCGCGCAGGACGGCAAAGGTCTCCATATCCACCATCTCGGCATCGATCGCGTCATAGGCCGGGCCCGAGACGATGTTCGCCCCGGTTGAAAGGCTGGCTGACGGAAGATCGGGCACGGAGAACGGCAGATCGACGCTGCGCGGTAGGTCGAGGAAAGGCGTTTCGCCTTTGGGAAAGCCCAGCGGCGAGGCATCCATATCTCGGTAGGAGACGGAAGAGACCTGATAGACGCCAGTCTGCTCGAGCGTGCGGCTGCCGGCCGAACCCAGCGAGACGACAAGATCCGGCAAGTTGCCTGCGATCTCGAGGCGGGCGAGCGCGGCAGAGAGCATAACCGCCGCTTCCACCGGCCCGACGCCGGTCATCAGCGGGGAAAAGCGGGCCTTGAGATGCGACCCGTATTCCGCTTGCGCCGCCATCACGAAGAGAATGCGACGGCCGGCAAGCGGCGTCAGCGCAGGTTCAGCCTTCGATGCCATCGCGCCCGCTCACGACCATGATCGTTGCCGTCATCGTGGCGACGAGCCTTGCATTGCCCTCGCCGTCATAGGCATAGGCCTGGCCATCGGCGACGATGATGGTGCGGCCGGGCTTGGTGACGGAGCCGCGGAACAGGAAACGCTCTCCCCTGCCCGGCGAAAGAAGGTTGACCTTGAACTCGATGGTCAGCACGGCAGCATTTTCCGGCATCACCGAATAGGCTGCATATCCGCAGGCGGAATCCAGCGCGGTGGAGATGATGCCGGCATGCAGAAATCCATGCTGCTGGGTCAACTCCGGGCGGTAGCCCATTTCGATCTCGACCTCGCCGGCATTCACCCGTGTGAGCTCGGCGCCGATCGTGGTCATGATCTGCTGGCGCGCGAAACTCGCGCGCACGCGCCCCTCGAAATCACCGGAAGGCTCGAACCGCACTGACATGCATCTCTCCCTCAGCTTCGCCAGCTTCGCTTATCGCAAAGCGGCACCATGCAGGCAACGTGCAATTTGTGCAGCGCAGCAGAGGTCAGTTGAGAACGAGGATCGAGCCGTTGAGTAGTGCAGCGAACGCCACCCAGGCCGCGTAAGGCACGAAAAGCAGTGCGGCCACGCGGTCCCAACGTCTGGTTACCGAGATAAAGGCAAGCACACTGACCAGCAGCGCCAGAATGACGACAAACGCCGGGCCGATCGCCTGCAGCGTGAAAAAGACAGGCGACCAGAGGAAGTTGAGGCCAAGCTGCAGCCACCATATCGTCATGGCCCCGGCAGTGTGGGTCCTGCTCCAGACGCGCCACCCGGCTACGGCGATCATCACATAGAGGATGGTCCACACTGGTGCGAAAACCCAGTTTGGCGGGTTGAACGCCGGTTTCGCAAGGGCCTCGTACCATGCACCCGGTGCAGTTGCCGTGCCGATCAGCACTCCACCGCCGACCACAAGGACAAGAAACAGAACCAGCGTGACGATACGCGACATAAGCGGCGCTCCCAATGTTTCATCATTGGATAAACGGCCGCACCAGCTTCACGTTCCGCGTGTGCCGCTCAGGCAGGGCGTCGTTGCAACGCTGCGAAGAAGAAACCGTCGGTTTCCGTTTTGGCTGGGGTTAGAACGATGCCGCTCTCTTCAAGGCGAGCTCGATCCGCTGCCTGCGGAAACCGGGCGCGCCACACAGGTGCAGTCTCGACGAGCGAGAAATCGGTGTTGCCCGCGAGGAAACCCTCCACCTGCCGGTGGTTTTCTCGCGCAAAGATCGAGCAGGTTATGTAGACGAGCCGGCCGCCCGGCTTCACAAACGCACAGGCTTTCTCGAGTATATCCGCCTGCTCGCGCAGCCGCACATCGAGCTGGCGCTCGGTGAGCCGCCATTTCGCATCTGGCCGCCGCCGCCAGGTCCCGCTGCCAGTGCAAGGCGCGTCGACCAGGACGAGGTCCATCTGGCCAGCCAGCGGTCCAAGCCCTGAGGCATCGGCGACAGCCTGGACGTTTCGGGCACCGGCGCGGCGGAGCCGATCGAAGATCGGGGCCAAACGCTGCTTCTCGGAGTCATGGGCGAAGATCTGGCCGCGATTGTCCATCGCCGCCGACAGAGCCAGCGTCTTGCCGCCGGCGCCGGCACAATAGTCCAGCACCTGCATTCCTGCTTCCGCACCGGCAAGCTCGGCAACGATCTGCGAACCTTCGTCCTGAACCTCGAACCAGCCTTTGCGGAATGCGGGTTCGGCCTGCACGTTCGGGTGCCGGCCTGCGCCATCGATGGGCGGGATGCGGATGCCGTCGGCCGCCAGCAGGCATGGCGCGGCGCCAGTGCCCTTGAGTTCGCTCAGGACCTTGTCGCGTGTGGCCGCAAGCGTGTTGACGCGCAGGTCCAGCGGCGGGCGCGCGGCCAGCGCCGCCAGCTCTTGCACCCAATCGTCACCGAAGGCGTCGGTCACCAGCGGCACGCACCAGTCGGGGCAGTCGGCGCGCACTGCATCCGGCGCGTCATCGAGCGAGCGTGAGGAAAGTGCAGCCAGTTCCGCGCCGTCGAGCATCGCCGGCGCGAAGCGGTCGCCGTCAAGAGCGCTGTTGATCGCAGCACCATCCATAGCCCACTCCAGCGCCAGCGCGCCGAAGGCGAGCGCGCGCGAGGTATCGGCATCGAACAGCCAGCCCGCCGATCGCCTGCGCCGCAGTGCGTCATAGACGATGTTGCCGATGGCCGCGCGGTCGCCGGCACCGGCAAAGCGGTGGGAGAGCCCCCAATCCTTGAGCGCTTCGGCCGCAGGGCGGTGCCGCTGTTCCATATCGTCGAGAATTTCGATGGCTGCCGCCAGCCTGCCGCCTAAACGCATTTCGGTGTTCCCGCTTCGGTTGACCCGTCGTCCGGCTGTTAGACGCTTCGAGCGCCGGCGGCAACCGACCACGGATAGAAACCGCTTCAGGCGGTCTCGTTGGCCGGGTCGGGGAGAAAGAAGAACACCGTGATCGTCACGGAGACGGCTACGGCGATCCAGATCGCGCCGAGGCCAAGTGTGAGGAACGCGCCTGCGCCCATCACCGCGCCAAGAGCGAGCCCCAGCCACAAAAGGCCATACCAGGCCCATGCCGTGCGGCTGCCACCCCGCAATGCGGAGGCTATGCGCTGCCCCATCTTGACCAACGTGCCGGTCATGTAGGTGACGCCGATGCTGACCTCGCCATTACGCTCGAACACTGCGTTCTCGGCGCCCATCGCGACTGCCAGCGCGCCCATCGCAAGCCACGGGAATCCGGCAATGGAAGCCAGACCGGCCAAGGCCAGCATTGCGGTGACCAGAACCATGACCCAGCCCTGGCCGCGCGACACCGCCGCCTGCCTTACCAGCGTTCCCGCGACAACGCCGGAGACGAAAAGGACGACGAGCAGGGCCGGCAGCCACATCCGGGCGTTGGCCTCGGCAATCGACGCGCCAAGTCGCGTCGTGTTGCCGGTCATGAACGAAACGAAATAGCCCCCGAGGTGGAGAAAGGCGACCGCATCTACGAAGCCGGCGAGCGCCGCCATGGGCATGGCGACGAGCCGCTCGCGAGTGGGATGCTGGATCATTCTGAGAGCCCTGCGGACATCCCCCTCGCCTCGCTGCCTGCGGATCAGGCCTGAATGACGACCACGCGGGCGCCGACAGGCACACGCTCGTAAAGGTCGACCACGTCGTGGTTGAGCATACGGACGCAACCGCTCGAGACTGCCTGCCCGATCGAGTTCGGCTGGTTGGTACCATGGATGCGGAACATCGTGTCGCGGCCGTTGCGATAGAGGTACAGCGCCCTGGCACCCAGCGGATTGCTCAGGCCGCCCGGCAGTCCGCCAGCGTAGCGCCGGTTGCGCGGGTCTCTGCGGATCATGTTGTCGGTAGGAGTCCAGCTCGGCCATTCGCCCTTGCGACCGACGGTAGCGCCGCCCCGCAGCGCCAGCCCCGCCCGGCCGACACCGATGCCGTAGCGCATCGCCCGACCTTCACCCATCACGTAGTAGAGGCGGCGGGCCGGCGTATCCACAACCACGGTGCCAGGCTTATAGTTGCTGTCATAGGCCACTTCGCGGCGGCGAAGCTCGGGTTTGATCTTTTCCGGCGAAAGAGCTGCTAGCGGGAAGCGATCATGCGGAACCGCGGCGTAGTTGAGCTGGTCGGACCGGTATTCGGTGACAGCGCAACCGGCGAAAAGAAGCGGCAGGCCCGCAATGAAGCCGCGGCGTGAAATGGTCATGACGTCCCCCAAAGCAATTGTTCGCCCCGATCGATATGGCGTTATGGTTAATGAATTCTTGCTCCATGGCTAGCAGGGACGGGATGAAGGCAAGATGAACCCAATACGCAAACGAAAGCGGGCGCGGATTTCTCCGCGCCCGCCAGATCTCGTTTAGTCAGGCTTTCAGGCGATGTCGAAGCGATCCGCGTTCATCACCTTCACCCAGGCGGCAACGAAGTCCTTCACGAACTTCACCTGCGAATCCGCGCTGGCATAGACTTCGGCCAGCGCACGCAGTTGCGAGTGCGAGCCGAAGATCAGGTCGACGCGGGTCGCGCGCCACTTCAGGGCATCGGTCTTTCGGTCGCGGCCTTCGTAAGTGCCATCGGACAGCGCCTTCCACTGCGTATTCATGGTCAGCAGGTTGACGAAGAAATCGTTCGTGAGAACGCCCGTCCTGTCTGTGAAGACGCCGTGGTCCGAACCGCCGGCGTTGGCGCCCAGCACACGCAGGCCACCGAGCAGAACCGTCATCTCAGGGGCGGTCAGGGTGAGAAGCTGAGCCCTGTCGACCAGTGCCTCCTCCGGCGCCATGAACTGGCGACCGCTCAGATAGTTGCGGAAGCCGTCTGTACGCGGTTCGAGCGCCGCGAAGGACTGTACGTCGGTCTGCTCCTGCGAGGCATCAGCGCGACCCGGCGTGAACGGAACGGCGACGTCGTAACCGCCATCCTTTGCCGCCTTCTCGATGGCGGCGCCGCCGGCGAGCACGATCAGATCGGCGAGCGATACCTTCTTGCCGCCTGACTGTGCGCCGTTGAACTCGGCCTGGACCGCCTCGAGCTTCGACAGGACCCTGGAGAGCTGTTCGGGCTGGTTGACCTCCCAGTCCTTCTGCGGAGCAAGCCGGATACGCGCGCCGTTGGCGCCGCCGCGCTTGTCGGAACCACGGAAGGTCGATGCGGAGGCCCAGGCGGCGGAGACGAGCTCGGAGACCGAAAGGCCGGAAGCAAGCACCTTTGCCTTGAGGGCGGCGATGTCCTGCTCGTTGACCAGAGGATGGTCGACCGCCGGGATGACGTCCTGCCAGATCAGGTCTTCGGCCGGAACCTCGGGGCCGAGATAACGGACCTTGGGGCCCATGTCGCGGTGGGTCAGCTTGAACCAGGCGCGGGCGAAAGCGTCGGCGAACTGGTCCGGGTTCTCCAGGAAACGGCGCGAAATCTTCTCGTATTCCGGGTCGAAGCGCAGCGACAGGTCCGTCGTCAACATCGTCGGCAGGTGCTTGCGCGAGGGGTCATAGGCGTCGGGGATCGACGGCTCCGCGTTCTTGGCCTTCCACTGTTTGGCGCCGGCCGGGCTCGCCGTCAGCTCCCATTCGAAGTTGAACAGGTTTTCGAAGAAGAGATTGCTCCACTGCGTCGGCGTCTGGGTCCAGGTCACCTCCGGTCCGCCGGTGATCGCGTCGGCGCCGATGCCGGTGCCATGCCCGCTCTTCCAGCCGAGCCCCTGATCCTCGATATCCGCACCCTCGGGGTCAGCGCCTATAAGCGACGGATCGCCCGCGCCGTGGGTCTTGCCGAAGGAATGGCCGCCGGCGATAAGCGCGACGGTTTCCTCGTCGTTCATCGCCATACGCGCGAAGGTCGAGCGGATGTCGCGGGCCGCGGCGACAGGATCGGGATTGCCGTTCGGGCCTTCCGGATTGACGTAGATGAGACCCATCTGGACCGCGCCAAGCGGCTCCTGGAGCTCGCGCTCGCCGCTATAGCGCTCGTCGCCGAGCCAGGTGCCCTCGGGGCCCCAGTAAAGCTCCTCCGGCTCCCACACGTCGGCACGGCCACCGGCAAAGCCGAACGTCTTGAAGCCCATCGATTCCAGCGCGACATTGCCGGTGAGGATCATCAGGTCGGCCCAGGAAATCTTGCGACCGTATTTCTGCTTGATCGGCCACAGCAGCCGGCGCGCCTTGTCGAGGTTTGCATTGTCCGGCCAGGAATTGAGCGGGGCAAAGCGCTGCTGGCCCGCACCCGCGCCGCCACGGCCGTCGGTGATGCGGTAGGTGCCGGCGCTGTGCCAGGCCATGCGGATGAACAGGCCGCCATAGTGGCCGAAGTCCGCCGGCCACCAATCCTGCGACTCGGTCATCAGCGCGTGAAGGTCCTGCTTCAAGGCATCGAGATCGAGCGACTTGAACTCTTCGGAATAGTCGAAGTCCGGGCCCATCGGATCGGACAGATCGGAATTGCGGTGCAAGCCATCGAGATCGAGCTGTTCTGGCCACCAGTCGCGGTTCCTGTGTCCGCGCGCACCGCCGCTGAACGGGCATTTGCCCGCGCTGTCATCAACCTTCTTGTCCATCTTCATCTCCGATCGTTGGGCGCTTGTTCAATTGCCCCGGGTGCGACGAGCGCGGCGGGGGCATGTGTAGAATCTGCCGTTTCCAACCAAGCCTTCCGCAGCCCGCCGATGGCAGGTTTGCCGACTTCCCAGTCTGGAATCGTTCCAAATTATCCCCGAAGTTCGATAGGGACAAATTGCATTTCCTATTCGTTTCGATAATCTGTGATTATGATCAGATTGACGCTCCGACAGATGGAATATTTCGAGGCGCTGGCTGAAACGCTGCATTTCGGCCGTGCTGCCGAACTGGCTGGCGTGACGCAACCCGCCCTTTCCTCGCAGATTGCGGAGATGGAAGAGCGGCTTGGCCGTCGGCTGTTCGACCGTGGCGGCAAGACCGTGCACCTGACGGAGGAAGCGCGGGCGCTGAAGCCACGGATCGATAGGGTGCTTGCCGAGACACGGGAAATCGAGGCGACCGCACGGCGCGGACGCTCCGCCATGGAAGGCCGCTTCCGGCTCGGCGTTATTCCCACTGTCGCGCCCTATCTCCTGCCGGCGCTGCTGCCGGAGCTGCGCAAGCGCTTTCCGGCTCTGGCCGTGGAACTGCGCGAGGCGGTGACGGCGACGCTGATAGAGGAGACGGCGGCGGGCCGGCTCGACGGCATGATCGCAGCGCTGCCGCTCGACCATGCGGGCGTGAGCGTGGAGCCGCTCTTCGAGGACCGCTTCTTTCTCGCGGTGCCGAAGGCTGATCCGGGCTTCATATCACCGCCGGTGCCGCCCGAAAGTCCGGCGCTCGAGCGACTGATGCTGCTGGAGGAAGGCCACTGCATGCGCGACCAGGCGCTGGCGGTCTGCGGCTCGGTGCGGCCGGCCGCCATGGCCAACTACGGCGCGACCAGCCTGACGACGCTGTTGCAGATGGTTGCGCACGGCCAGGGCGTGACATTGATCCCGGAGATGGCGCGCGCGGCCAGCGAGGCGATGCCGGAGCTCAGGGTCGTGCCCTTCGCCGAGCCGATGCCGGCGCGGATGCTGGGCTTTGCCTGGCGGCGCAACTCGAGCCGGCAGGGCGAATGCCGGTCGCTGGCCGAAATCGTCCGCGGGCTTGCGCCCGCCTCAGCCCGCGCTCAGCAGATCGACGGCAAGCAGCACCCACAAGGCGATGAGCGCCAGGAAGCCAACAGTGAAGGCGGGCTGACGGTAGCGGATGCGGTTGGACGTAACGTGGATGAAGGTGTGCACATAACGTGACACCGCAAACACCCATGCCAGCCCCAAAGCGAGTGCGCCGACGGCGCCGCTCGCCTGCAGCGCGAGGCAGACGGCGTAGAAAAGCAGCGGCAGCTCGAACTGGTTTTCCAGCGCATTGCGCACGAACAGGCTCTCGGCCGGTTCGTCGCGATTTTCCCTGAATTGCGAGACCTTGGCGTTGCCAGTCATAACCGCCTGCCGGCGGCGCAGGCCGAGCAGGACATAGATCGCGAAGACCAGCGCCGCATGGGCGATCATCGGCCAGAAGATTGCAGTCTGGTTCATGTTTGCTTCCTCTGCGACGGTAATGATTGGGCGCGGAAAAATCGGCTATGCGACTTCAAGTCGATCGTGCGTCCTTCGAGGCTCGCTGCGCTCGCACCTCAGGATGAGGACTGCTGTACATTGCTCCTGCAAGCTGGTGGGCTCGAGGACCGTTCCGTTGGCTTGTATCGAGCTCACTTTAAGCGGGTTTGATCAAACCACCTCCCTCATCCTGAGGTGCGACCCTGAGCTTGTCGAAGGGGAGCCTCGAAGGACGCACCCCATAGGCGGCCCTACATGCCGCCCGGATAGTTCGGGCTTTCGCGGGTGATGGTCACGTCGTGCGTGTGGCTCTCGCGCAGGCCCGCATTGGAGATGCGCACGAAGGTTGCGCGGTCGCGCAGTTCGGTGAGGTTCGCAGCGCCGACATACCCCATCGCAGCCTTCAGGCCTCCGACGAGCTGGTGCAGCACGCCGCCGACCGGCCCCTTGTAGGGCACCTGCCCCTCGATGCCTTCCGGCACCAGCTTGAGCGTATCGCGCACCTCCGCCTGGAAGTAGCGGTCAGCGGAGCCGCGCGCCATAGCGCCGACGGAACCCATGCCGCGATAAGCCTTGAAGGAGCGGCCCTGGTGCAGATAGACCTCGCCGGGGCTCTCGTCCGTGCCGGCCAGCAAGGAGCCGACCATCGCAGCCGATGCACCGGCGGCAAGCGCCTTGGCAAGATCGCCGGAGAACTTGATGCCGCCGTCGGCGATGATGCCGACGCCCGCCCGGTCCGCGGCCTCCACCGCCGACATGATCGCCGAAAGCTGCGGGACGCCGACGCCCGCGACGATACGCGTGGTGCAGATCGAACCGGGACCGATGCCGACCTTGACGCCATCCGCGCCGGCATCGACCAGCGCCATGGTGCCGTCGGCAGTGGCGACATTGCCGGCAATGATGCGCACCGAATTGGACAGCTTCTTCGCCCGCGCAACTGCGTCAAGCACGCGCTGCGAATGGCCGTGCGCGGTGTCGATGACCAGCAGGTCGACACCGGCATCGATCAGGCGTTCGGCGCGCTCGAACCCGTCGTCGCCGACACTGGTGGCGGCCGCCACGCGCAACCGGCCCTGCGCGTCCTTCGCCGCATGCGGATTGAGCTGCGACTTCTCGATATCCTTGACGGTGATGAGGCCTACACAGCGGCCCTCCCCGTCCACGACCAGAAGCTTCTCGATGCGGTGGTGGTGCAGGAGACGCTTGGCTTCTTCCTGCTCGACGCTCTCGCGCACGGTGACGAGCCGCTCCTTCGTCATCAATTCGCGGACCTTCTGCGCCGGGTCGGAGGCGAAGCGAACGTCACGGTTGGTGAGTATGCCGATCAGCTTGCCCGTGGTGTGACCGCCTGTGCCGCCGTTCTCCACGACAGGAATGCCGGAGATGCCGTGGGTGCGCATCAAAGCCTGCGCATCACCCAGCGTCGCGTCAGGGCCGATGGTGAGCGGGTTGACGACCATGCCGCTCTCGAACTTCTTGACCTGGCGCACCTGCTCGGCCTGCTCCTCGGGCGAGAAGTTGCGGTGAACCACCCCGATGCCGCCCGCCTGTGCCATGGCGATGGCCAGCCGCGCATCGGTGACGGTGTCCATTGCCGCCGACAGGATCGGGATATTCAGCTCGATGTCGCGCGCGATCGTGGTGGAAACGTCGGTCTGCCCGGGCATCACCTCCGAATGGCCGGGCTGAAGCAGCACGTCGTCGAAGGTAAGCGCCAGCGCGCCGGTTGCGGTCTCGATGATTCTTGCCATTGCCGATCCTTCGACGTTCGGGTGCGCGGGAGGAGCGCCCTGGCCCGAAGGCTGGCGGCGACTCGTTTTCTCCCTTTCAGGATGGCGGTGGCTGGTAACACGGAGATGGCAGAAAGGAAAGCGCCCGATTGAACGATGAGGCCAAGGATCAGCTCGAAAGTGTGCGCCGGACGGCATCTGCCCAGCCGGCAAGCTTGGCCTTGCGGGTCGCGGCGTCCATCGACGGCTTGAAACGCCGGTCGAGCGACCAGGACTTCGCGAACTTGGCGGCCTTGGGCCAAACGCCCGCGCGCTGGCCGGCAAGCCAAGCTGCGCCCAAGGCGGTCGTCTCAAGGATCGTTGGCCGGTCGACCGGCGCGTCGAGCAGGTCGGCAAGGCGCTGCATTGTCCAGTCCGAGGCGACCATGCCGCCATCGACCCGCAGCACGGTGTCGGCGTTGGCGCCGCCCTTCCAGTCCTTCCGCATCGCCGTCAGCAGGTCGTGTGTCTGGTAGGCGACGGATTCGAGCGCGGCACGCGCAAACTCGGCCGGGCCGGAATTACGGGTGAGACCGAAGATCGCGCCGCGCGCGTCGGCGTCCCAATGGGGCGCGCCGAGGCCGACGAAGGCAGGCACAAGATAGACCGACTGGGTCTCGTCGGCTTCGGCCGCAAGCACACCGCTTTGCTCGGCCTTGCCGATCACCTTGATGCCGTCGCGCAACCACTGGACGGCCGCGCCCGCAATGAAGATCGAGCCTTCCAGCGCATAGGTCGTCTTGCCGTCGAGCCGATAGGCGATGGTGGAGAGCAGCCGGTTCCGCGACCGCACCAGCTTGTCGCCGGTGTTGAGCAGCGCGAAGCAGCCCGTGCCGTAGGTCGATTTCAGCATGCCGGGTTCGAAACAGGCCTGGCCAATGGTGGCAGCCTGCTGGTCGCCGGCAACGCCGAGGATCGGAATTTCCGCGCCGAACAGTTTCTTGTCGGTGACGCCGAAATCGTCGGCGCAGTCCTTGACCTGCGGCAGCATGGCTGCGGGAATATCGAGCAGCTTCAGCAACTCGGCATCCCACGCGTTCTTCTCGATATTGTAGACGAGTGTACGCGACGCGTTGGTCGCGTCGGTGACGTGCGCCTTGCCGCCAGTGAGCCGCCAGATCAGGAAGGAATCGATCGTGCCTGCGAGAAGCTCGCCCTTGGCCGCGCGGCGGCGCGCGCCCTTCACCTTGCCTAAGAGCCAGGCGATCTTGGTGCCGGAGAAATAAGGGTCGAGTAGCAGGCCGGTCTTGCGCGCGAAGACGGGCTCGTGCCCCTGTTTCTTGAGCTTCGCGCAGAGGCCGGCGGTGCGCCTGTCCTGCCAGACGATGGCGTTGTGGATCGCTTCGCCGGTCTGGCGATCCCATACGACGACCGTCTCGCGCTGGTTGGTGATGCCGATGGCCGCGACATCGGCAGCGGTGAGCTTCGCCTTCTTCAGCGCCGTCTTCACCGACCAGACGACCGTCGACCAGATTTCCTCAGGATCGTGCTCGACCCATCCCGACGCGGGATAATGCTGGGTAAATTCCTTCTGGCCGACGGCGACGACCTTCATGTCGGGACCGAATATGATCGCCCTGCTGGACGTGGTGCCCTGATCAATCGCGAGAATATGCCCGCTCATGTCCCCTCCCGGCAGTATTGAGTTCCGTCACAAACGTTAGCGGCAATACCGAAACTCAAATGCGATTATTTCGAAATCAGAACGAATGTCAAAAGAAACGGCAACACCGCCCTACTCGCGGCTCGTTTCCAGGAGCTCCACTTCGGAATCGCGGCAAATGGCGCGTATCGCCTCGACGTTACAGGTATCGGTAATGAAGGTGTCGACCTGGCTGAGATGGCCGATCCGCACGGGCGCCGTACGCTCGAACTTGGTGGAGTCGGCAACGAGTATGACGTGGCGCGCATTGGCGATGATTGCCTGCGCGACCTTCACCTCGCGAAAATCGAAGTCGAGAAGTGCGCCGTCATGGTCGATCGCGGATGCACCGATCACCGCGTAGTCCACCTTGAACTGGCGGATGAAATCCACCGCGGCCTCGCCGACGATACCGCCGTCGGAGCCACGAACAACGCCGCCGGCGATAACCACCTCGAGCGACGGATAGACGCGCATCCTGTTGGCGACATTGATGTTGTTGGTGATGACCATCAGCCCCTGATGATCCAGAAGTGCGTTCGAGACGGCCTCGGTTGTGGTGCCGATGTTGACGAAAAGCGACGCGCTGTCGGGGATGAGACGCGCGGCGGCACGGCCGATGGCATCCTTCTCGTCGGCCGCGATCTTGCGGCGCGCCTCGTATTGCATGTTCTCGATGCCAGACGGGAACAGCGCACCG
This sequence comes from Aquamicrobium sp., assembly GCA_019739225.1. GTDB lineage: Bacteria > Pseudomonadota > Alphaproteobacteria > Rhizobiales > Rhizobiaceae > Aerobium. The sequence continues at coordinate 1,153,005 of JAHHDT010000005.1, read as the reverse complement.
CCATGCACGCGCGTCAGCATGCGCTGGTCGCAAAGGTCGTTGAGATCCTTGCGGATGGTCTGCGGCGTCACGCCGAAATGGCTCGCGAGGTCGTCGACAAGCACCCGGCCATTGTCCTTGGCCATCTGGATGATCTCGGCGTGGCGTGGCGGCAGGTACATCGCTTCCCTCCCCTTTCGTTTTCTTCGACCATAAAGCGAAACGAAAGGGAATGGTAGGGCGGTCGTCTGTGGAGCGTCATCCCGGCCAAGGGAGCACAAGCGACCGCCGAGCCGGGATCCATTGAGAGGCGCGGCCGGGTTGCGGGCTCTTGCGGCGGCGATGACATGAGCCAACTCGTGAGCCGGGCCTTGCCACACGATTTTCGCGCCAATAGGTCCCGGCTCTCCTTCACTGCGTTCAGTCGGCCGGGATGACGGCGGTGCGTGGTAGCCGCACCACCGCGAGCGCTACTCACTCGTTGCGGCGTTTGCCTTCCATCAGGTCGATGACGGCGCGGGCTGCATCGAGCACGTTGGTGCCCGGACCGAAAACGGCGGCTACGCCGTGATCGAGCAGGTACTGGTAGTCCTGCCGGGGCACGACGCCGCCGACGACAACGATGACGTTCTCGGCGCCCCTGGCCTTCAGTTCCTGCACGAGTTGCGGGGCGAGCGTCTTGTGTCCGGCGGCGAGCGACGACATGCCGACCACATGGACCTTCGACTTCACGGCAAGATCGGCGGCCTCCACCGGCGTCTGGAACAGCGGACCTGCGATCACCTCGAAACCAATGTCACCAAACGCCGAAGCGATGATCTTGGCACCACGGTCGTGCCCGTCCTGGCCGAGCTTGGCGACCAAGAGCTTGGGCGACTCGCCGAGCGCGCCGGCAAGCTGCTTCAGTCGGCCGACGAGGTTTTCGTATTCCGGCTCGCCCTCATAGGCAGGACCGTAGACCTTGCGAACCACCTCGGGCACGGCGGAGTGATCGCCGAATGCCTCGCGCAGAGCATCCGAAATCTCGCCGAGCGTCGCGCGGGCGCGAGCCGCGTCGACCGCCGCCTCGAGGATGTTGCCCTCGCCGGTGCGGGCCACCGCGCGCAATGCGTCGAGCGACGCTTCCCACTTCCCGGGGTCGCGCTGGCGGCGCGTCTTCTCGATGCGCGCGATCTGCGCCTCGCGCACGGCCTTGTTGTCGATATCGAGGATGTCCAGATCGTCCTCGTTTTCGAGGCGGTACTTGTTGACGCCGACGATCACCTCGTCGCCGCGGTCGATCGCCGCCTGCTTGCGGGTCGCCGCCTCCTCGATCAGCCGCTTCGGCAGTCCGTCGTTGACCGCCTTGGTCATGCCGCCCAGAGCCTCGACCTCCTCGATCAGCGCCCATGCCTTTTCGGCCAGCTCGTTCGTCAGGCTCTCGACGTAGTAGGAGCCGGCCAACGGATCGACGACCCTGGTCACGCCTGTCTCATGCTGCAGGATGAGCTGCGTGTTGCGGGCAATGCGCGCCGAAAACTCGGTCGGCAGGGCGATCGCCTCATCCAGCGCGTTGGTGTGCAGCGACTGCGTGCCGCCGAGCGCTGCGGACATCGCCTCATAGGCGGTGCGGATGACGTTGTTGTAGGGGTCCTGCTCCTGCAGCGACACGCCGGAGGTCTGGCAGTGGGTGCGCAGCATCAGCGAGGAGGCCTTCTTGGGCTCGAACTCCTCCATGATGCGCGTCCACAAAAGCCGCGCCGCGCGCAGCTTGGCGGCTTCCATGAAGAAGTTCATGCCGATGGCGAAGAAGAAGGAAAGTCGGCCTGCGAAGGCGTCGACGTCGAGCCCCTTCTTCAGCGCGGCGCGTACATATTCGCGCCCGTCTGCGAGCGTGAAGGCAAGCTCCTGCACCAGCGTCGCCCCCGCCTCCTGCATGTGATAGCCGGAGATCGAGATGGAGTTGAACTTCGGCATCTCCTTCGCCGTGTACTCGATGATGTCGGCGACGATGCGCATCGAGGGCTCGGGCGGATAGATGTAGGTATTGCGGACCATGAACTCCTTGAGGATGTCGTTCTGGATGGTCCCCGAAAGCTTGTCGCGCGAGACGCCCTGCTCCTCGCCGGCGACGATGAAGGAGGCGAGGATGGGAACGACCGCGCCGTTCATCGTCATCGACACGGAAATCTGGTCGAGCGGGATGCCGTCGAACAGGATTTTCATGTCCTCGACGGAATCGATCGCGACGCCGGCCTTGCCGACATCGCCTTCGACGCGCGGATGGTCGCTGTCGTAGCCGCGATGGGTGGCGAGGTCGAAAGCGACCGAAACGCCCTGCTGGCCGGCTGCCAGCGCCTTGCGGTAAAAGGCGTTGGACGCCTCGGCTGTGGAGAAGCCCGCATATTGGCGGATGGTCCACGGGCGCCCCGCATACATGGTGGCGCGCGGGCCTCGCACGAATGGCGGCTGCCCCGGCAGAGAGTCGAGATGGTCGACCCCTGCGAGATCCTCCGCGGTGTACAGCGGCTTGACTGGAATACCCTCCGGGGTCTGCCAGACAAGCGTTTCCGGATCGCGCTTGGCTTCCTTTTCGGCGGCGGCGCGCCAGGTGTCCAGTTTGGAGTTGCCCGCAGCCATCACTCGAACTCCATGATCAGCTCGTCGACGGCGAGGCTGGAGCCGGGCTCGACGGCGACGCTCTTGACCACGCCACGCCGTTCGGCGCGGAGCACGTTCTCCATCTTCATCGCCTCGACCGTGGCAAGCGCCTGGCCTTCCTGCACCTCGTCGCCAGCAGCAACGGCAATCGCCGTGACAACGCCGGGCATCGGGCAGAGCAGCATCTTCGACGTGTCCGGCGGCAGCTTTTCCGGCATCAGCCGCGAAAGCTCAGCGACACGCGGGCTGCGCACGTGCGCCTTCGCGTCAATGCCACGCCAGCGAAGACGCCAGCCGGAGTTGGCAGGCTGAACCTTGACGCCGATGCGCCGGCCGCCAACGGTGAAATGCGCATGGCTGCGGCCCGGAAGCCAGTCGGAGGCAACAGCCAGCGAGCTGTCGTCATCCACGAACGCGACCTGCGTCTTGCCGCCTTCGTCGCGCACGTTCACCGCGAATTCGCCGCTGCCGTTGAGCTTGACGACCCAGTCGCGGCCGACATGGCGCGGATGGTTGGCAAGCGTGCCCGAAATGAGCACGTTGCGCTTCTGCGTGCGCAGGTTGACGAAGGCCGCGACTGCGGCAAGCGTGCGCGCCTCGCCATCATCAGGGGTAACGCCCGCGAAGCCCTCAGGCCATTCTTCGGCGATGAAGGCCGTGGTCAGCCGCCCTTCCTTGAAGCGGGGATGCTCCATCACCGCCGACAGGAACGGCAGGTTGTGGCCAATGCCCTCGACCTCGAAATCGTCGAGCGCCGCACTCATGGCGCGCACTGCGTCCTCGCGCGTCTGCCCCCACGCGCACAGCTTGGCGATCATCGGATCGTAATACATCGAGATTTCGCCGCCCTCGAAGACACCGGTATCGTTGCGGATGACCGTACCGTTGTCCTGCGTGCCTTCTTCCGGCGGACGATAGCGCGTCAGCCGGCCGATCGACGGCAGGAAATTGCGGTAGGGGTCCTCGGCATAAAGGCGGCTCTCGATGGCCCAACCATCAAGCGTTACATCATCCTGGGCGATCTTCAGCTTCTCGCCGGCGGCCACGCGGATCATCTCCTCGACCAGATCGATGCCGGTGACGAGCTCCGTCACCGGATGCTCGACCTGAAGACGCGTGTTCATCTCGAGGAAATAGAAGTTCCGCTCGCCATCGACGATGAACTCGACGGTGCCGGCGGAGTGATAGGCAACCGCCTTGGACAGCGCGACGGCCTGTTCGCCCATCGCCTTGCGCGTCGCCTCGTCGAGGAAGGGCGACGGCGCCTCCTCCACGACCTTCTGGTTACGGCGCTGGATTGAGCATTCGCGCTCGCCGAGATAGATGGTGTTGCCATGCTTGTCGCCCAGCACCTGAATCTCGATATGGCGGGGCTGGGTGACGAACTTTTCGATGAAGATCCGGTCGTCCCCGAACGATGACTTCGCTTCGTTCTTCGACGACTGAAAGCCCTCGCGCGCCTCGGCGTCGTTCCAGGCGATGCGCATCCCCTTGCCGCCGCCGCCGGCCGACGCCTTTATCATCACCGGATAGCCGATCGAGGACGATATTTTCACAGCCTCGTCGGCATCGGCGATCAGGCCCATATGGCCGGGCACGGTGTTCACCTTCGCTTCGGCGGCGAGCTTCTTGGAGGTGATCTTGTCGCCCATCGCCTCGATGGCGCCGACCGGCGGGCCGATGAAGGCGACGCCTTCCTTTTCCAGCGCCTCGGCGAACTTCGCGTTCTCCGACAGGAAGCCGTAGCCTGGATGAACGGCGTCGGCCCCGGTCTGACGGATCGCCTCGATGATCCGGTCGATGACGATATAGGACTGCGACGAGGGTGCCGGCCCGATATGCACCGCCTCATCAGCCATCTTGACGTGCAGGGCATCGCGGTCGGCGTCGGAATAGACGGCTACGGTAGCGATGCCGAGCCTCGATGCCGTCTTGATGACACGACAGGCAATCTCGCCGCGATTGGCGATGAGGATTTTCTTGAACATTACTGGCCCGAGACCTTGTCCTGTGTCTTCAACTCGAAATCCGAAGCATCATGGCGCTCGTGGAGCTGCTTGGTCGGGTCGCCGAAGGTGCGGTTGACCATGGAGCCGCGCTGGGCCGCCGGGCGCTCGCCGATCGCCTTGCGCCAGCGCTGCACGTGCTCGTACTTGTCGACCTCGAGGAAGTCGCCGGCATCCTCATAGGCGCCGCTGGCCGCCAGCCGGCCGTACCAGGGCCAGATCGCCATGTCGGCAATCGTGTAGTCCTTGCCGGCCATGTATTCGTTCTTCGCCAGATGCCGGTCCAGCACGTCCATCTGGCGCTTCACCTCCATGGCGTAGCGGTTGATGGCGTATTCGATCTTCATCGGCGCATAGACGTAGAAATGGCCGAAGCCGCCGCCGAGGAAGGGGGCAGAACCCATCTGCCAGAACAGCCAGTTCATCGTCTCGGCGCGGGCGCGTATGTCGGTCGGCAGGAAGGCGCCGAATTTTTCGGCCAGATAGCACATGATCGAGGCGGATTCGAAGAGGCGCACCGGGTCGCCGCCGCCCTTCGGCGCATGATCCATCATCGCCGGGATCTTGGAGTTCGGATTGACCTCGACGAAGCCTGAACCGAACTGGTCGCCGTCGCCGATCTTGATGAGCCAGGCGTCATATTCCGCGCCTGTGCGGCCAGCAGCCAACAACTCCTCCAGCATGATGGTTACCTTGACGCCGTTGGGCGTGCCCAGCGAATAGAGCTGCAGCGGATGCTTGCCGACCGGCAGTTCCTTGTCGTGTGTCGGGCCGGCGATCGGACGGTTGATGGAAGCAAACGTTCCGCCGCTTGCCGAATCCCATGTCCAGACCTTCGGCGGCACATAGCCTGCGGGGAAATTCTTCTCGGGCGGGAATTTGTTCTCGTCAGTCATGTCGTTCCTCACAGGGGGATCGTGTCGTGTTTCTTCCAGGGCTGGTCGAGCTTCTTCGTGCGCAGCGCGGCGAAGGCTCGCGCGATACGCTTGCGGGATGAATGCGGCAGGATAACCTCGTCGATGAAGCCACGCTCGGCCGCCTTGAAGGGGTTGGCGAAGTTGATTTCGTATTCCTTGGTGCGCTCGGCAATCTTTTCCGCGTCGCCAAGCTCGGAGCGGTAGAGGATTTCGGTGGCGCCCTTCGCCCCCATGACCGCGATCTCGGCCGTCGGCCAGGCGTAGTTGATGTCGGCGCCGATATGCTTCGACGCCATGACGTCGTAGGCGCCGCCATAGGCCTTGCGAGTGATAAGCGTGACCATCGGCACCGTTGCCTGGCTATAGGCGAACAGCAGCTTGGCGCCGTGCTTGATCACGCCGCCATATTCCTGCGCGGTGCCCGGCAGGAAGCCCGGAACGTCGACCAGCGTCAGGATCGGGATCGAGAAGGCGTCGCAGAAGCGCACGAAGCGCGCCGCCTTGCGCGATGAATCGATGTCCAGGCAGCCGGCCAGCACCATCGGCTGGTTGGCGACCACGCCCACGGTCTGGCCTTCGATACGCATGAAGCCGGTGACGATGTTACGGGCGAACGCTTCCTGAATCTCGAAGAAATCGCCCTCGTCGGCCAACGCCAGGATCAGCTCCTTCATGTCGTAGGGCTTGTTGGCGGAATCGGGAATGAGCGTGTCGAGCCGCATCGCCGCCCGGTCCGGGTCGTCATGAAAGGGCCGCACCGGCGGCTTTTCGCGATTGTTGAGCGGCAGGAAATCGAACAGCCGTCGTACCTGTTCCAGGGTCTCGACATCATCGTCGAAGGCGCCGTCGGCGACGGAGGATTTCTGCGTGTGCGTACGCGCCCCGCCAAGCTCTTCCGCCGTTACGATCTCGTTGGTGACGGTTTTCACCACGTCCGGCCCGGTGACGAACATGTATGAGCTATCGCGCACCATGAAGATGAAGTCGGTCATCGCCGGCGAATACACCGCGCCGCCCGCGCACGGCCCCATGATGACGGAGATTTGCGGCACGACGCCGGAGGCGTCGACATTGCGCTTGAAAACATCGGCATAGCCTGCCAGCGAAGCCACGCCCTCCTGGATGCGCGCGCCGCCGCTGTCGTTGAGGCCAATGACGGGTGCGCCGTTGCGTACCGCCATGTCCATGATCTTGCAGATCTTCTGCGCATGGGTCTCGGACAGCGAGCCGCCAAGCACGGTGAAGTCCTGCGAGAAGACATAGACCAGCCGGCCGTTGATCGTGCCCCAGCCGGTGACGACGCCATCGCCGGGATATTTCTGGCTTGCCATGCCGAAATCCACCGCGCGGTGGGCGACATACATGTCGAATTCCTCGAAGGAGCCTTCGTCGAGCAGCACCTCGATGCGCTCGCGCGCCGTCAGCTTGCCCTTGGCGTGCTGCGCATCGATGCGCTTCTGGCCACCGCCGAGGCGCGCCTGGGCGCGGCGCTCTTCCAGTTGCTCAAGGATTTCGCGCATCAGCGGTGTCCCCGCGCGGCGTCGGCTTGTCTGTGCATCGGGCGTCCCCTCGGCAGTTTGTTCGCGTTTGTTGCGGCATGGCCAGCACTTTCCGGCATAACGCCTTAGCAAGACGGCGAAAAGGCTTGAACGGGCGGAGGCGCATAAAGTAGGTTTCGCAATATTGCAAAAAGCGAATTTGCGAAATGCGAAACACCAAACTGTTCATCGGCCGCAAGATACGCGACCTGCGCGAGGCCAACCGCCTGACGCAGGCAGCGTTTGCCGAGCGCATCGGCATATCGACCAGCTACCTGAACCAGATCGAGAACAACCAGCGCTCCGTGTCGGCGGCCGTGCTGCTGGCGCTGGCCGAGACCTTTCGCATCGAAATCTCCGATTTCTCGTCCGGGGAGAGCGACAGGCTGCTTTCGGCGCTGTCCGAGGCGGTGAACGATCCGCTGTTCGAGAATTTCAAACCGAGTCTCCAGGAAATGAAGCTGGTAACCCAGAACGCGCCCGGCTTCGCGCACGCGCTTATCACCGCGCATCAGGCCTATCGACGCAATTCCGAACAGCTTGCGAGCTTCGACGACACGATTGGCCGCGGGGCCGGCGTGGCTGAGCCAAGCGCATATGAGGAGGTGCGCGACTTCTTCCACTTCGTCGACAACTACATCCATGAACTTGACATCGCCGCCGAGGAACTGGCGGCAAAGCTTGGCATCCCCGACCGCGACCCTTCTGCCGCCCTGCCCGACTATCTCGAGCGTCAGCATGGGGTGACGACCGCGCGCGCGGCACCTGAAGAAAACCTGCTGCGGCGCTTCGACCCGTCAAGGCGCACGTTGCACCTCAACCCGTTCTCGCCTGTCTCGACCCGCAGCTTTCAGGCCGCTTTCCAGATCGGCGAACTCGAGATGGCGGAGACCATCGCAAGCATCGCGGAGAATGCCGGCTTCCACAGCGGCGAGGCCGTGGAGATCTGCCGGATCGGGCTTGCGAACTATTTCGCCGGCGCGCTGATGATGCCTTACGAAGCGCTGCTGGCCTCGGCGCGGGAACTGCGCCACGACCTCGACCTGCTGGCGAGCCGCTTCGGCGCCAGCGTCGAACAGATCGCCCATCGGCTTTCCACGATGCAGCGCCCCGGCCGCAAGGGTGTGCCCATCTTCTTCGCCCGCATCGACCGTGCCGGCAACATCACCAAGCGGCACAGCGCGGCCAAGCTGCAATTCGCACGCTTTGGCGCGGCCTGCCCGCTGTGGAACGTGCATCAGGCGTTCGAAACGCCGGGACGCATCATCCGCCAGCTTGCCGAAACGCCGGATGGGGTGCGCTATCTGTGTCTCGCAACCGAGATATCGAAGGGCGGCGGGGGCTTCCGTGCACCGCAGCGGCGCTATGCCATCGCGGTGGGCTGCGAGGTGACGCATGCGGGCGACTTCGTCTATGCCGACGATCTCGACATTGCCAACCGCGCCGGCTTCGACCCGATCGGCATATCGTGCCGTATCTGCGAACGGCCCAACTGCGCGCAACGCGCGGTGCCGCCGCTCAAGCGTAGGCTGGTGGTGGACCACAACCATCGCGGCGCGGTGCCCTACCGGCTGGATTGACGGGACGCACAACGGCGGTGCGCATTTTGATGTTCCAGCACGAACGATAGCCGCTATGGTCGCGTCGAAGCAGCAAGGAGGAGCCGCATGAGCGACGAGCCGGAAATCATCTTCGAGACGCGCGGGCGGGCGGGCGTGGTGACGCTCAACCGGCCCAAAGCGCTCAACGCGCTCCACAGCAACATGGTCGCGCTGATGCATCCCCAGCTCGTTGCCTGGGCGAACGATCCGAAGGTGGAACTCGTGATCGTCAAGGCCGCCGGCGAAAAGGCGTTCTGCGCGGGCGGCGACATTCGCCAGCTCCACGACTGGGGCAAGGCCGGTGATCCGGCGATACGCTCCTTCTATCGCGACGAATACCGACTCAATGCGTTCATCAAGCGTTATCCGAAGCCCTATGTGGCACTGGTGGACGGTATCGTGATGGGCGGTGGTGTCGGCCTTTCCGTTCATGGCAGCCATCGCGTGGCTGGAGAAAAGCTGATGTTCGCGATGCCCGAGACCGGCATCGGCTTCTTTCCCGATGTCGGCGGCACCTACTTCCTGCCCCGCCTGCCCGGCAGGACCGGCACCTGGCTCGGCCTGACCGCAGCACGGCTCGGCCAGGCGGATGCGCTGTGGACAGGTTTCGCCACCCATGCCGCCCGGTCCGCCGATTTCGATGCAATCCTGGAGGCGCTCTGCGACAAGGGCGATCCCGACGCCACGCTTGCGTCATTCACTCAGGTTCCCGAGGGAGCCAAGGCACCGGCCCTGCAGCCGGTGATCGATCGCTGCTTTTCCGCCAACACCGTGGAAGAAATTTTGGCGCTGCTCGATGCAGAAACCGGCGAGCATGCCGAATGGGCTGCCAAGCAGGCCGCAACCATGCGCCAGAAATCGCCCACCAGCCTCAAGATCGCGCTGCGGCAGATGCAGGAGGGCGCAAAGGTGGAGTTCGAGGCCTGCATGGGCATCGAATACCGGATCGTCAGCCGCATCATCGATGGCGTCGACTTCTATGAAGGCGTGCGCGCAGTCATCATCGACAAGGACAACACGCCCAACTGGCGGCCGGCGGGGCTCGACGGCGTTTCCAAGGCCGATGTAGCTGCCTATTTCGCGCCGCTGGCGGACGAGTTGAATCTGTCGGGGCTCGATCGCGCCTGAAATTCCTCACAGGCACGATTGACCGCGCTCCGATGATGCAACATACTCGGTAGTATGTTCTTGAGGGAGGAGCCACATGGCGTTCGCGCGGGTGAACGGCGTCGTTCTGCATCATGACGTACGCGGCAGGCCTGACGGGCCTGTTTTGGTGTTCTCCAATTCGCTCGGCACCGATTTCCGCATCTGGGACAAGGTCGCGGGGACCCTTGGCAACGATTATCGCATCGTGCTCTACGACAAGCGCGGCCACGGCCTTTCGGAGGCGACGCCCGCGCCCTATCGTCTGATCGACCACGTGCACGATCTCGCTGCGCTGCTCGACCATCTTGGAATCGAGAAGGCGGGCGTCGTCGGCCTATCAGTCGGGGGCCTGATCGCGCAGGGGCTGGCAGCGATGCGGCCGGACCATGTCGCGGCGCTGGTGCTATGCGATACGGCCCACAAGATCGGCAATGACGAATTGTGGAACACCCGCATCGACGCGGTGACGAAGAACGGCATCGAATCGATTGCCGGCGCGATACTGGAACGCTGGTTCACCGTCGGCTACCGTGACCCCGAAAACGCCGACTATGTCGGCTACACGGCGATGCTGACGCGAACGAACGTCGACGGCTATGCCGGAACCTGCGCCGCTTTGCGCGATGCGGACCTGACGGAATCGACGCGCGCGCTGAAGCTCCCTGTGCTCTGCGTCGTCGGCGACCAGGACGGATCGACGCCGCCCGATCTCGTGCGCTCGACTGCCGACCTGATCGAGGGCGCGCGCTTCGAGATCATCGAGGGCGCCGGCCACCTGCCTTGTATCGAAAGACCGGATGAAACCGCCCGGATGATCGGCGGGTTCCTGAACGACGCGGGCTGGCGCTGACGCCGCCTTCGCAAGACAACGAACACCGAGGATACGACCCATGAGTGACTATGTGATAGTGGCGCGCGACGGCGCAATCGCGGTCATCACGCTGGACAATCCGCCGGTCAACGCGCTCAGCCACCACCTGCGCGAGCCTTTGTTCAAAGCGCTGGAAGCCGCACGAGACGATGTCGCGGTCGAGGGGATCGTTATCGCCTGCGCCGGGCGTACCTTCATTTCTGGCGCCGACATCACCGAATTCGGCACGCCGAAGGCGCTTGCCAGTCCCTCGCTGCCGGAACTCTGCGCGCTGCTGGAATCGCTGCCCAAGCCGGCGGTCGCCGCCATTCACGGCACCGCGCTGGGCGGCGGGCTCGAACTGGCGCTCGCCTGCCATTACCGCGTCGCCGACAAGGGCGCCAAGGTCGGCCTGCCCGAGGTCAAGCTCGGCCTTCTGCCGGGAGCTGGCGGCACGGTGCGCCTGCCGCGACTCGTCGGCCCCGAAAAGGCAGTGGCGATGATCGTCTCCGGCAACCCGATCAACGCCTCGGCAGCGCTGGAGGCCGGCGTGGTCGATGCCATCGCCGCGGGCGAACTGACAGCCGATGCCATTGCCTTCGCAAAGGCCAGGGTGGCGGATGGCGGCCCGCATGTTCCGGTGCGCGATCGCGACGACAAGATCGCTCCTGCCCGCGCCGACCTCTCCGGTTTCGAGGCAGCGGTCAAGGAGGCGACCAGGAAGACGCGTGGGCTCGAAGCGCCGCTTGCCTGCGCCACCGCCGTGCGCAACGCCGTCACCCTGCCCTTCGACGAAGCGTTGAAAAAGGAACGCGAGCTCTTCATCGGGCTCGTCAGCGGCGTCCAGTCGCAGGCGCAGCGCCACCTGTTCTTTGCCGAGCGCGAGGCGGCCAAGGTGCCGGGCGTCGGCAAGGAGGTCCAGCCGCGCGCGGTCAAGAAGGTTGGCGTCATCGGTGCCGGGACGATGGGCGGCGGCATCGCCATGTCATTCGTCAATGGCGGATACCCGGTCACGATCCTCGAAATGAGCGACGAAGCGCTCGACCGCGGTTTCGCCACCATCGAAAAGAACTACGGGATCTCGGTCTCGCGCGGCTCGCTGAGCGAAGAAGCCAAGGCCGAACGCATGGGCCGCTTCTCGCGCACGACGAATTATGCTGACCTTGCCGATTGCGACCTCATCATCGAAGCCGTTTTCGAGGAGATGGGCGTCAAGAAGGAGGTTTTCGGCAAGCTCGACGCCATCGCCAAGCCCGGCGCGATCCTTGCCTCCAACACGTCCTATCTCGACGTCAACGAGATCGCGGCATCCACCGGCCGTCCGCATGACGTCGTAGGGCTGCATTTCTTCTCGCCGGCAAACGTGATGCGGCTGCTGGAGATCGTGCGCGGCGACAAGACCGCGCCCGACGTCCTTCTGACGGCGCTCACCGTCGCCCGCAAGATCGGCAAGGTGCCGGTCGTGGTCGGCGTCTGCCACGGCTTCGTCGGCAACCGCATGCTCGGCGCGCGCTCGGCCGAGGGCGAGGACCTGCTGCTGGAAGGCGCATCGCCCGAGCAGATCGACAAGGTCTTCGCCGATTTCGGCTGGCCGATGGGGCCGTTCGAGATGGGCGACCTCGCGGGTCTCGACATCGGCTGGCGCAACCGCAAGTCGCTCGGCAAGACGGCCGCGATCGGCGACGCGCTGTGCGAAGCCGGCCGCTTCGGCCAGAAGACGGGCAAGGGCTTCTATCTCTACGAACAGGGGTCGCGAAAGCCGATCCCCGATCCGGAAGTGGCGAAGCTGATCGAGGAGAAGGCGCGCGAGCGCGGCGTTAACCGGCGCGACATCTCCGACGACGAGATCACCGAGCGCACGCTCTATCCGATGATCAACGAAGGTGCCCGCATCCTCGAGGAGAAGATCGCCGCGCGGCCTTCCGACATCGACATCGTCTGGACCAATGGCTACGGCTTCCCGATCGGCAAGGGCGGTCCGATGTTCTGGGCCGATACCGAAGGGCTGAAGAAGATCGTCGAGCGGCTGGAATACTGGCACGGCAAGACGGGCAAGGACGTGTTCAAGCCGGCAGCCCTCCTCAAGCAGATGGCCGAGGACGGCGGCAGCTTCTCGGGCCGGCCAGCGGCCTGAGCGCGATGAACCTGGCCGCCGCTCCCTGGAGAAGCGCCTACCCGCCCGGCCTTGCGCCGGACGTCGAGCTCGCGGCCTTTCCGGTTCACGAGATCGTCGAGCAGGCTGCGGCGCGCTGGGGGAGCAAGGCGGCATTCCGCTTCCGCGATACGGTGCTCGGCTACGAGGCGCTGGCAACCGAGGTGGAGCGTTGCGCGGCCGCCTTCGTGCGCCACGGCGTCACCGGTGGCGCCAGGGTCGCGCTACTGCTGCCCAACACCCTTTATCACCCGATCGCCTTCTTCGGCGCGCTCAAGGCCGGCGCGACGGTGGTGCATCTGTCACCGCTCGACAGCGAGCGCGTGCTTGCCCACAAGCTCGCCGACAGCGGCGCCAGAGTGCTGGTGACGACGGATATCGGCAATCTGGCACAGCGCGCGGAGGCGCTGCTGCGGGATGGCGCGGTCGACAAGGTCATCGTCGGCGAGGATAGCGCATGGGGGCCTCCAGCGACGGCCGGCGAAGCGATCTCCGGCGAAGGGATCGTCGCCTTCACAGATTTCGTCGCCGACGCTCAGGCCGAACGTTTTCCCGATGTCGGCCTCGATGACCTTGCCCTGTTGCAATATACCGGCGGCACGACCGGCATGCCCAAGGGAGCGATGCTGAGCCACCGCAACCTGTCCACCGCAGTCTCCAGCTACGACCTATGGTTCAATGGCTGGGGCCTTTCCCGTCCCGGCAAGGAACGGGTGCTGCTGTTTCTGCCGCTGTTCCACATTTACGCTCTGGTGGCGGTGATGCTGCGCACGCTCAATAACGGCCAGGAGCTGATCCTGCATACGCGGTTCGACGCCGAGACCGCCTTGGCGGAAATCGAGGCCGGTGCCACCAGCTTTCCCGGCGTGCCGACCATGTGGATCGCAATCGCATCCGTGCCGGGTTTCGAGAAACGCGACTTCAGCTCGCTGCGCTACTGCGCATCGGGCGGCGCGCCGCTGCCGGTGGAGATCGCGCGGCGGCTGCGAGCAGCAACCGGGCACCCGATCCTGGGCGGTTGGGGCATGACGGAAACCTCGCCCGCAGGCACGAACATTCCCTTAAACCGGCCGGACAAGGTGGCGACCATCGGGGTGCCCCTGCCGGGCGTGCATCTCGACATCGTCGCGCTCGACGATCCGGCGCGCGTGCTGCCCGCTGGCGAGACCGGTGAGTTGCGGGTGTTCGGTCCGAACGTCACGGCCGGCTATCTGAACCGCGAGGACGAGACGCGCGCGGCCTTCAGCCAAGGCGGACTGCTGACCGGCGATATCGGCTTTATGGACGAGGAAGGCTTCTTCACCATCGTGGACCGGAAGAAGGACATGATCCTGTGCGGCGGCTACAACGTCTATCCGCAGATGATCGAACAGGCGATCTACGAGCATCCGGACGTCGAGGAGGTGCTGGTGCTCGGCGTGCCGGACGGCTATCGCGGCGAGACGCCGAAGGCATTCCTCAAGTTGAAGACAGGCGCGCCGCGGCTCACGATCGAGGCACTGCGCACCTTCCTCAAATCGCGGCTCGGCCCGCACGAATTGCCCACGCTTGTCGAAATCCGGGACGCTCTGCCGCGAACCCCGGTCGGCAAGCTTTCCAAACTCCAGCTCAAGCAGGAAGAAGCCGCGCGGCAAGAGCCCGCCAAGCTTTCTTGAACCCACAGGGAGAACCACATGGCTGATGCCGTCATCGTCTCAACCGCACGAACCCCGGTCGGCAAGGCCTATCGCGGCGGGCTCAACGACACGCCGGGCGCCACGCTCGGCGCTCATGCGATCAGCCACGCGCTGCAGCGCTCCGGCCTGGAGGGCGGCGAGATCGAGGACGTGATCATGGGCTGCGCGATGCAGGAAGGCACCACCGGCCTCAACGTCGCGCGGCGCGCCCTGCTGGTCGCCGGGCTGCCGGTAACGGCAGCGGGCACCACGATCGACCGCCAGTGCTCGTCCGGCATGCAGTCGATGGCGCTGCTTGCAAACGCGATCCGCAACGACGGCGTCGTGGCTGGCATCGCCGGCGGGCTGGAATCGATCAGTCTCGTGCAGAACGACCATCGCAACACGTTCCGGCTCGTCGACAAGACGCTGACAGGCCCGGCAGCCGACGTCTACATGCCGATGATCGACACGGCCGAGGTGGTCGCCAAGCGCTACGGCATCTCGCGCGAGCGGCAGGACGAATACGGGCTGGAGAGCCAGCGGCGCGTGGCGGCCGCCCGCGAGGCCGGCAAATTTTCCGACGAGATCGCACCGATCAAGACGCGCATGGCCGTCATCGACAAGGAGACGAAGGAGGTCAGCCATCGCGACGTCGAGATCGCGCATGACGAGGGCCCCCGCCCCGAAACCACCGCCGAGGGCCTCGCCGGCCTGAAGCCGGTGCGCGAGGGCGGCACGATCACGGCGGGCAATGCCAGCCAGCTTTCCGACGGCGCTTCGGCGAACGTGATGATGAGCTCCAAGGAAGCCGAAAAGCGCGGCCTCACGCCGCTCGGTATTTTCCGGGGCTTCGCCGTCGCAGGGTGCGAGCCCGACGAGATGGGTATCGGTCCGGTCTTCGCGGTGCCGCGCCTGCTGGAGCGCCACGGCCTTAAGGTTGACGACATCGGCCTGTGGGAGCTCAACGAGGCCTTCGCAGTGCAGGTCCTCTACTGCCGCGACCGGCTCGGCATCGACCCGGAGAAGCTCAACGTTAACGGCGGCGCGATCGCACTCGGCCACCCCTACGGCATGAGCGGCTCGCGACTGGCCGGCCACGCACTGATCGAGGGCAAGCGGCGCGGCGCGAAATACGCCGTGGTGACGATGTGCGTCGGCGGCGGCATGGGTGCTGCCGGGCTGTTCGAGATCGCCTGACTTATACCGCCCCTTTACCGCCTTCGATGACGGTCCTTCCCCCAAACGGGGGAGGACTTCGCAGCGAAGATAATAACAACGTCGGCAGCTCTGCCCCGAGGCAGGTCCGGCGAGGCGGCGGGGCAAATCAACGTTGGAGGAATACAGATGGACCTTCGATACACGCCCGAGGAACTGGCCTTCCGCGACGAGGTGCGCGCGTTCCTGAAAGAGAACCTGCCCGAAGATGTCCGCCAGCGCCTGGACAATGGCGAATACGGCAACAAGGAAGACCTCGTAAACTGGTCGCGCATTCTCAACCAGAAAGGTTGGGCCGTGCCGCACTGGCCGGAAAAATACGGCGGCACCGGCTGGGATCCGATGCGGCAGTACATCTTCCTCGAAGAGACGCAGAAATGGCCGGCGCCGCAGCCGCTCGCCTTCGGCGTCAACATGGTCGGACCGGTCATCTATACCTTCGGCAACGAGGCGCAGAAGGCGCGCTACCTGCCGCGTATCGCCAATCTCGACGACTGGTGGTGCCAGGGCTTCTCGGAGCCCGGCGCGGGCTCGGATCTCGCCTCGCTGAAGACGCGGGCGGTGCGCGACGGTGACCATTACATCGTCAACGGCCAGAAGACCTGGACGACGCTGGCGCAATATGCCGACTGGATCTTCTGCCTGGTGCGCACGGACACGCAGGTGAAAAAGCAGGAAGGCATTTCCTTCCTGCTGATCGACATGAAGACGCCCGGCATCGAGGTCCGGCCGATCGTCACCATCGACGGCGGACGCGAGGTCAACGAGGTGTTCCTCACCGACGTGCGGGTGCCAGTCGAGAACCTCGTCGGCGAGGAAAACAAAGGCTGGGACTACGCCAAGTTCCTGCTCGGCAACGAGCGCACCAACATCGCCCGTGTCGGCATGTCGAAGCAGCGCATCGCCCGCATTCGCGAGCTTGCCGGCAAGGAAATGTCACGCGGCAGGCCGCTGATCGAGGATCCGCGTTTCCTCGAAAAGCTGACGGCGGTCGAGATCGAGCTAAAGGCGCTGGAGCTGACCCAGCTTCGCGTGGTGGCAGCCGACGCCAAGCGCGGCAACACCGGACGACCCGACCCGGCGTCTTCGATTCTCAAGATCAAGGGGTCGGAGATCCAGCAGGCGACAACGCATCTGCTGATGCAGGTGATGGGGCCGCACGCACTGCCCTACCACGATCACGACATCGAGGGTTCCAACATGCCGCCGATCGAGCCCGACTACGCGGCGACCGCCGCGCCGTCCTACTTCAACTATCGCAAGGTCTCGATCTATGGCGGCTCGAACGAGATCCAGAAGAACATCATCGCCAAGGCCGTTCTGGGACTCTAGGGAGCGAATACGGACATGGATTTCGACCTCACAGAAGAACAATCGATCCTCAAGGATTCGCTCGACCGGCTGCTGACGGACAAATACGGCTTCGAGGACCGCAAGCGCCACATGGCCGCGCCGGAAGGGTGGAGCGCGCAGATGTGGGCGAGCTACGCGGAGATGGGTTTGATGGCGCTGCCGTTCGCAGAGGCGGATGGGGGGCTTGGCGGCACCCCCGTCGAGACGATGATCGTGTTGGAATCGCTCGGCCGCGCATTGGCGCTCGAACCTTACTTTCCGACCGTCGTGCTCGGCGGATCGTTCCTGCGCTTCGGCGGCAATGACGACCAGCGCGCGGAATACATTCCGGCCGTTGCCGACGGCTCGCTCAAGCTCGCTCTTGCCCAGGTGGAGCGCAACTCGCGCTACGATCTCCACCATGTCGAGACGACGGCTGCGAAGGACGGCGAAGGCTACGTGCTCAACGGCCAGAAGAGCGTGGTGATGCATGGCGACAGCGCGGACAAGCTCTTCGTCACCGCGCGCACGGCAGGCGGGTCGCGCGACGAAGCAGGCATCGGCGTCTTCCTGGTCGATGCCGGGACTGACGGCGTTTCGGTTCGCGGCTACCCCACGCAGGACGGCGCCCGCGCAGCCGAAGTCACCTTCGACAACGTCAAGGTCGGGGCGAACGACGTGTTTGGCGACCCGGAAAACGGGCTGCCGCTTGTTCGCCGCGTCGTCGACGCGGGAATCGCGGCCCTGGCGGCAGAATCCGTCGGCGTGATGTCTGCGATGCACGCGCTTACGGTCGATTATCTGAAAGTTCGCAAGCAGTTCGGCGTCTCGATCGGCCAATTCCAGGTGCTGCAGCACGCTGCGGTCGACATGTTCGTCGCCATCGAGCAGGCACGCTCCATCACGCTCTACGCCACGATGATGGCCGACAGCGAGGACGAGAACGAGCGCGGCAGGGCCATGCACGCCGCAAAGGCCGAGATAGGACGCGGCGGGCGGCTGTGCGGCGAGAATGCGATCCAGCTTCACGGCGGCGTCGGCATGACGATGGAATATGCGGTCGGCCACTATTTCAAGCGCATGACGATGATCGACACGACGTTCGGCGATGGCGACCATCATCTGCACCTGCTGTCGGCAGGCGGCGGGCTGTTCGCGGCTGCCTGAAGCGGCAAAACGGCACTGCAAGGCGCCCCGTGCTTGGCAAGCACGGGGCGGCATGCCTACATGCAAACCGAAATCGCTTCACCATACAGGGACAGGTCCATGGAAATCCGCCAGATCACCGAGAACTATTCCGTCGCCCCGCAAATCAGCATCGACGACATCGCGCAGATCAAGGACGCCGGCTTCAAGAGCGTGATCTCCAACCGGCCCGATGCCGAGGATGGCGCGGTGCCACACGATGCAATCGAGGCGGCCGTTCGCGAGGCAGGCCTGGAGTTCCGCTATATCCCGGTGATAAGCGGACAGATCACGCAGGAGAACGTGGACGATCAGGCGACGGCTCTGGAGGCACTGCCCAGCCCGGTGCTGGCCTATTGCCGCTCTGGTGCGCGGTGCACCAACCTCTATGGACTGGTCACGCAACAGCGCGGCTGAAAGCTCCCACTGCACGCCAAGACGGCCGGCACATGCCGGCCGTTTTCATTTGCCGCTCAGTAGAGCAACCGCACCATGAGCAGCGAAATGACGGGGAAAAGCACAAGCAATGCAGTGCGCACGACATCGCTGATGACGAACGGCATGACGCCGCGATAGGTGTGCAGGACAGGGATGTCCTTCGCCATCGAGTTGATGACGAAGAGGTTCATGCCCACCGGCGGGGTAATCAGCCCGACCTCCACCACGATCAGTACGAGGATGCCGAACCAGAGCGCGAACT
Organism: Aquamicrobium sp.; assembly: GCA_019739225.1. GTDB lineage: Bacteria > Pseudomonadota > Alphaproteobacteria > Rhizobiales > Rhizobiaceae > Aerobium. Next base: position 1,134,083 of record JAHHDT010000005.1, on the reverse strand, counting down.
CCTCCGCACCGAGGCCGAAATCCAACGCGCTGACGATCGGGAAGAAGATGGGCACGGTAAGCAGGATCATGGACAGCGAGTCCATGAAGCAGCCGAGCACGAGATAGAACAGCAGGATGCAGACCAGCACGACCCAGGGATTGAAACCCTGCTCAGTGATGAATGCTGCCGCCTCGACCGGGAGCTGTGAGAGGGCCAGGAAGCTGTTGTAGATCGCTGCGCCGAAAACGATGAAGAAGATGAGTGCTGTGGCCGAGGCGGTGGTGAGGATGGATGCAACCAGCGTCTCGCGCGTAAGGCCGCCATTGATGAGCGCTATCAGACCCGTGCCGGCGGCGCCAACTGCCGCCGCTTCCGTGGGCGTGAACCACCCGGTGTAAATGCCGCCGACAACCGCGATGAACACAAGCAGCACCGGCCAGACGTCGGCCAGTGCCTTGAAGCGCTCGCTGTAGGGCTGTTTCGGGCTGGAGCCGGCGGAGTCGGGGAAAAGACGGACGTAGATCGAAATGGCAATCATGTAGCCGATAGCAGCAAGGACGCCTGGAATGAAGGCTGCAACGAACAGCTTGGCGATGTTCTGCTCGGCGAGGATCGCGTAGATGACAAGCACGACCGATGGCGGAATGAGCACGCCGAGGGTGCCGCCGGCGGCAAGCGTGCCGGTCGCCAGCGCGCCGGAATAACCATAGCGGCGCAGCTCGGGCAGTGCCACCTGCGCCATCGTAGCGGCAGTCGCCAGCGATGAGCCGCAAATCGCGCCGAAGCCCGCACAGGCACCGATGGCCGACATGGCGACGCCGCCACGGCGGTGTCCCAGCCAGGCGTTGGCCGCTTTGAAGAGCGACTGCGACATGCCGCCGAGGGTGGCGAACTGCCCCATCAGCAGGAACAGCGGGATGATGGACAGCGAATAGCTGGAGAACGTCGAGTAGGTCTCGAATTTCAGGCGCGCGAGGATCGGCGCGGTCGAGCCCATGATGAGCCATGTGCCGGCCAGGCCACAGCTCAGCATAGCCAGCCCGATCGGCACGCGCAGGAAGATCAGCAGAAGAAGAAGGGGAAAGGAGTAGATTCCCAGTTCGAGGTTGCTCAAGACGCGTCTCCCCCCTTCGTCGGCGCGAACTGGTTCTCGCCGGCGAACACTTCATGTGCCCGAACGACGGTCATATAGACCGACACGACCACCCCCACGACGATGGCGCACATGGCCGCGGCAAAACCCCACCACACCGGGAACTGGAGGATAAAGGTCGTCTCCTGATAGCGGATCTTGTCCATCATGCCGTACCAGAGCCGCCAGGCGAGGAGGATCATCACCAGCGTCATCAGCGTTTCTGTCAACAGATCGATGACCCTGTTGACCCTGTCGGGAAAGAAGCTCGTGAAGACATCGACCGTCGCATGGGCACGCCGTAGCTGGCACCAGGGCAGGAACGAGAAGACGGCAAAGGCGGTCATCGCCTCCACCAGCTCGAAGTCGCCGGGGATCGGCCCCAGACCCTGGCGCACGAACGCGCGGCCGGTGATGCTGACCACTGTCAGCAGGGTGATGGCCACCAGTACGAGCCCGCCGAGAATGGCAAGCGCGCGCGCCAACCATTCGATCGTTGCAGATCGCCTCATCTAGCTCCTCCACCCCCCGGACGTCCGGATCGGAACGCTACTCGCTGCAAGAAGCAGCGACAAGCATCAGGAAATTCATTATTGTTATAGTTCATAACAGATTGCCCTGTTGGCATTCAAGCCGAAACCGATGGAATGCCCGGTGGGACGAGCGGAGGCCGTGCGTTCAGGGTCTCCACGTCGAAACCGGCGATCTTCTTGTAGGCGGCCGCGGTCTGCTCCAGCTCGGTGCGGGAGAGCACCTCCGTCACATCGTCGAACTCGCCCCCGCAACGCTCCTCGACGACCTGCATTACCTGATCCGGTCCATTGCCGCGATTGGCAACGACGATGCGCGTTGTCGCCGGGCGGCGCTCTGCTTCATATGCCTCGAGCGCGTCCTGACCCACGCCATGGTCGATGAACGCCCTCGTGAGCACGCGCGCATCGATGATAGCCTGCGAGGCACCGTTCGAGCCGATCGGATACATAGGGTGGGCAGCGTCGCCGATGAGCGTGACGCGCCCACGCGTCCAGCGCTCCAGCGGGTCTCGGTCGACCATGGGATACTCGAAGCACACGCCGCCGGCGCGCATCAGCGAGGGGCAATCCAGCCAATCAAACCGCCAGTCTTCGAAAGCGGGCAGGAAATCGGCAAAGTCGCCCTGACGGTTCCAGTCCTCGCGGTTCCAGCCGGCACCCGGGTCATATTTCAGCTCGCCAATCCAATTGATGAGCGCCTCGCCGGTTTCCGGATCCGGCCGGGAGATCGGATAGGTGACGAACTTCTGCCATTCGTGCCCAGCCATCGCCATCGTAGCGCCGGTCAGGAACGGCCGGGCGCGGGTCGTTCCTCGCCACAGCACCGCCCCACCCCACCGCGGTGGTCCCTCATTGGGAAAAAGCTGCCTGCGCACGGCCGAATGGATGCCATCGGCTGCGATCAGAATGTCGGCTTCCTCGCGATGCAATCGGCCATCGGATTGGCGGAGCATGAACTCGACCTTGCCGCCCGACTCTTGGAAGCCTTCGGCCGCCATGCCGGTGACGACTGCCGCCTCGCCGAGCCGCTTGCGCACCGCGTCGAACAACATCGTCTGCAGCATGCCGCGATGGACCGAGAATTGCGGCCAATCGTAGCCGGCGAAGCGCCCGCGCGGCTCCGACCAGATCAGGCGTCCGCGCTTGGAGAAATAGGCGACTTCCTGCGTCCGGACGCCGATGGCCTCGAGTTCAGCCTCCAGCCCCATTTCGAAAAGCTCGCGTACCGCATGCGGCTGCACGTTGATGCCGACGCCGAGCGGCCGGATCGCCGACACCTGCTCGAACACGCGGGCTACGATGCCGGCCTGATGCAGAGACAGCGCAAGCGACAGTCCCGCGATGCCGCCGCCGACGATGATGACGCTCATTGGCTTCCCCGGATGCGAAGCGGGGCGGACTCGTCATCCGCCCCGCTTCATTCTGTCGGACGATGTTACTGCGCGGCCGTGTATTTCTCAATCAGCGCGCGGGCTTCTTCCAGAAGGCCCTTGCCGTCCAGTCCCTTGCCATCCATCTCGGCGACCCAGTTGTCGATCACCGGCTGGGCGGCTTCCTGCCACCGGGCAACCTCGGCCTCGTCGAGCGTGATGATGTTGTTGCCGCGATCGACGGCAATCTGGCGGCTCGGACCATCGGCGCCGGCCTGCGTGCCGCCGGCGAACGCCGCGAACTCCTGGCCTGAATTATCGTCGATGACCTTTTTCAGGTCGTCAGGTAGGCTGTCATACTTCGCCTTGTTCATCGCGAGCACGAAGGTCGTCGTGTAGAGCGCATGGTCGCCACCGAACTCGGTGTGGTTCTCCACCAGTTCCGGAACCTTCAGTGCCGGCGTTACCTCCCACGGGATGACGCATGCATCGATAACACCCTTCGACAGCGCCTCGGTGATCTGCGGCACCGGCATGCCGACCGGGGTCGCGCCGAGCGTGCCCAGAAGCGTGTTGATGATGCGTGTCGGCGCGCGCACCTTCATTCCCGTGAGGTCTTCCAGCTTCTCGATCGGCGTCTTGGAATGCAGCATGCCGGGACCATGAACCCAGACGCCGATGACGTGGACATCCTTGAACTCGGTGTCCTTCATGCGCGACTCGAACAGGTCCCAATAGGCCCGCGACGTCGCCTCGGCATTGGTCATCATGAAGGGCAGCTCAAAGACTTCTGTCGAGGGGAAGCGGCCCGGCGTGGAGCCCGGAAGCGTCCACACGATGTCGACGGTGCCGTCCTGTGCCTGGTCGATGAGCTGGGGCGGCGTGCCGCCGAGCTGCATGGCCGGGTAGCGCTCGATCTTGATGCGGCCGCCGGACTCCGCCTCGACCTTGTCGGCCCACGGGTCCAGCACCAGCTTCGGCACGTTTGCCTGCGGAGGCAGGAACTGGTGGAGGCGCAGGGTGACTTCCTGCGCAAGCGTGGTTGTTGTGGTTGCCAGCCATCCCGCCGATGCAATCGATGCGGCGACGACGAGCGATTTGAAGAATGCAGGCTTCATTCTGTTCCTCCCTGAACGATCCGACTTCCGGGTGGCTCCTCAATGCCTCTTCTACCCGGTTCGGGCTCGCGATCCTACAGAACTTTATGTAACAATAAAGTATGCGTCCGGCATTTTTTTGTAACATTCAGATCGGGAGCGCATTGGTCTCCTTGAGCGTTTCCAGGACGATTGCCGTCTTCACGTGCTGCACGGAATCGTGCGGCAGGAGCACATCATTGACGAAATCGGCCAATGATTTCAGGTCCGGCGTCACGACCTTCAGGATATAGTCCATCTCGCCGGTCAGCGCGTGCGCTTCCTGCACCTCGGGCAGCCGGGTCAAAAGATCGGCAAAGCGGCGTGCGTTGTCGCGGTTGTGGGTTGCGAGGGTCACGGAGATGACATTGACGAGCGGAAAGCCGAGCCGGTCGCGATCAAGGACAGCCCGATAGCCGCGGATCAGCCCTTCATCCTCAAGGCGTTGCCGCCTGCGCGAACATTGCGAGGGCGACAGGTTGACCCGCTCGGAAAGGTCGTTGTTCGTCAGCCGCGCATCTTCCTGCAAATGCGCCAGTATCTTGCGGTCAAACTTGTCAAGACGCTCCAGAACCACGACATTCCTCCTCACAACGCATCTTTCTCGCACGCATAGTGAACTTACCAGTGCCGAATGCAAGCCCCTTGCGGAAGGTTGGTGGTAGGATTTCCCAAGCTCAAATCCGGCTCTTGAAGGAGGAACACAATGGGTCCGTTCCCGCACGACGCACCGCCCGCGAAAATCAACGCCGAAAATCCCGCCGGCACCGACGGATTCGAGTTTGTCGAGTTCGCGCATGAGGACCCGGCGAAGCTGGAAGAGCTGTTTTCACGCATGGGCTACACGCCGGTCGCCAAGCATAGCAGCAAGAACATCACCGTCTGGCGCCAGGGCGACATCAACTATGTGGTGAATGCCGAGCCTGGCTCGCACGCCATGCGCTTCGTGGGGGAACATGGCCCCTGCGCGCCGTCCATGGCGTGGCGCGTCGTCGATGCCAAACATGCTTTCGATCATGCCGTTTCCAAGGGCGCCACGCCTTACGAAGGCGACGACAAGACGCTGGACGTGCCGGCGATCGTCGGCATCGGAGGGTCGCTGCTCTATTTCATCGAGCGATATGGCGACAAGGGTTCGGCCTATGACACCGAGTTCGAATGGCTGGGCGATCGCAACCCGCAGCCCGAAGGCGTGGGCTTCTATTACCTCGACCACCTGACGCACAACGTCTATCGCGGCAACATGGACAAATGGTGGGACTTCTACCGCGAGCTGTTCGGCTTCACGCAGATCCATTTCTTCGACATCGACGGTCGCATCACCGGACTGGTTTCCCGCGCGATCACGAGCCCCTGCGGCAAGATCCGCATTCCGCTGAACGAGTCCAAGGACGACACCAGCCAGATCGCGGAATACCTGCGCAAGTACAAGGGCGAAGGCATCCAGCACATCGCCGTGGGCACCGATGGCATCTACGACGCCACCGACAGGCTGGCCGGCAACGGGCTGAAGTTCATGCCCGGGCCGCCGGAGACCTATTACGAGATGTCGTACGACCGCGTGAACGGGCATGACGAACCTCTGGAGCGGATGAAGAAGCACGGCATCCTGATCGACGGCGAGGGCGTGGTGAACGGCGGCATGACCAAGATCCTGCTGCAGATCTTCTCCAAGACCGTGATCGGGCCAATCTTCTTCGAGTTCATCCAGCGCAAGGGCGACGAAGGCTTCGGCGAAGGCAACTTCCGCGCGCTGTTCGAATCCATCGAGGAAGACCAGATTCGGCGCGGCGTCATCAAAACGGAAGCCGCGGAGTAGGTCGACGGCCAGTTATGGGTGCGTCCTTCGAGGCTCGCTGCGCTCGCACCTCAGGATGAGGGAGGTGGTTTGATCGACGCCACTCTCCGGGGGCTCGAAACGCTCCGGTCCTAATCCTGAGGTGCGAGTTCCGCCAGCTTCGGAGAATAAGGGAGGTGGTTTGATCTAAGCCACTCTCCGGGGACTCGAAACACTCCGGTCCTAATCCTGAGGTGGGAGTTCCGCCAGCCTCGGCGAATAAGGGAGGCGAGTTTACCGAACCCGCCGTCTGCGGGGTCGATGCACTACGGTCCTTATCCTGAGGTGCGAGCCTCGGAGAATAAGGGAGGCGAGTTTATCGAACCCACGGTCTGCGGGCTCGATGCACTACGGTCCTCATCCTGAGGTGCGAGCGCAGCGAGCCTCGAAGGACGCACCTATAACGGGGCCTGACAGCTACTTCCTAGCCGCCGCCAGCAGCTCTTCCAGTCGGTCGAGGTCGCCGACCTCGTTGGCCAGCAGCAGGACGAGCCGGGCGTTGAGCCGGGCGCTTTCTTCAAGGCTCAAGCCCTCATGCGCCGCAATCAACGCCGCGTAGAAATCGTCGCCGGTGGGGCCAAGCCGATCGGCACCGATGTCTTCGTCGCCGCTCATGCTCCCCTCCCCGTCGCGCGCCGCAGGGCTGCGGAGACAGCCTCACCACTGGCTGCGTCAAATCGTGCTGCGATGTGCTGATCCGGACGGACCAGATAGGACCGGCCCGCGCCGTAGCGGGCAATGGCATGGCCTTCCTCGTCGAACAGTGTGGTTGCACCGTTGGCGCGGCGCGAGCGGTCGGCGGTAATCAGAACGCGGTCGAGACCGGCCGGCAGATCGTCCGGGATCGCCGCTTCCACCGCAAGGAAAGTGAAGCGACCGCCGACATGACCGAGCAACCAACCGGCATCGCCGTTTGCGACCGGCGCGTCAGGCATAGCGGTACCGGGTGCAACGCCGATCCCATTGCCAACGGGCGTCGTCTGCAACGAGAGATCACCGAGCCCGCACGGCTTCGACAACCGGCCGGAATTGACAAGCTTGCGCGCAAATTCATGCTTATGGGCAAGATCGAGGACGCTGTCGCGAAAGATGCGCTCCATCTCCGTTTTCGGCGTCATGAAGGCTGTGGAGCGCGAGGAATTCAGGATATTCTCGTCTGCGCCGTGGATGCGCTCCTCGTCGTAGGTGGCGACGAGGCTTTCGGGCGCTTCGCCGCGCACCACCATCGCCAGCTTCCAGATCAGGTTGTCGACATCCTGGATGCCGCCATTGCCACCCCGCGCGCCAAACGGCGAGACGATGTGGGCCGAGTCTCCCGCAAAGACGACGCGGCCATGAATGAACCGCTCAAGCCGGCGACACTGGAATGTGTAGACCGACACCCAGTCGAGCTCGAAATCGCGATGGCCGATCACCTTCTCGATGCGCGGGATGACGTTTTCCGGCTTCTTCTCCTCGTCCGGGTCGGCGTCCCAGCCAAGCTGAAGATCGATGCGGTATATGCCGTCGGGCTGTTTGTGCAGAAGAGCCGATTGCCCGTTGTGGAAGGGCGGCTCGAACCAGAACCAGCGCTCGGACGGGAACTCCGCCTTCATCTCGACATCGGCGATCAGGAAGCGTTCCTCGAAGACGCGGCCGGCAAAGTCGAGGCCCAGCATACCACGCAGAGGCGAGCGCGCGCCGTCGCAGGCAATCAGCCAGTCCGCTTCGAGCGTATATTCGCCGTCCGGCGTGTCGATGGAGACTTGCACGCCATCGGCGCGGGGGTCGACACCCGTCACCCGGTTCTTCCACCGCAGCTCGATCAGATCGGGAAACTCGGCGGCGCGCTCGACCAGATATTGCTCGACGTAATATTGCTGGAGATTGATGAAGGCGGGCATCTTGTGGCCTGCTTCCGGCAGCAGGTCGAAGCTCCAGACCTCGCGGTCGCGGTGGAACAGGCGGCCGACCTTCCAGGTCACGCCCTTTTCCACCATGCGCTCGCCGATGCCGAGCCGGTCGAATATCTCCAGCGTGCGCTTCGACCAGCAGATGGCGCGGCTGCCCAGCGAGACGACGTCGTTGTCGTCGAGAACGACGCAGGGCACGCCATGCAACGCGCAGTCGATCGCAGCCGCCAACCCGACCGGACCTGCGCCGACGATGACGACCGGCGCGCGCCGCGGTTCGCCGCCGGAGAGTTCAGCCGGGGTGCGGTATGGAAACGCCTTGTAATCGTAGCGCGGCATCAAACCAGCCCCATGCGGGCGATCTCAGGATCGCGGTCGTAGTCGAGGAAGAACTCGTCAAGTTGCGGCGGCCTTACCGACGTGCCGGCGAGCATGGCGTGAACCTGGCCGCGATGATGAATCTGATGCTGGAAGAGATGCGCTAGCAGATTGTCGATGCGTTCGGGGATCTGGCCATTGCGGCCGCGATCCGTGATGACGATTCGGTCCAGATCGCTTTCCCCCAGCCGATCGCAGAATGCCATCAACGCCTCGTCCTGCGCACGCTGGGCGTCGGCCAGTGCCTGCGAGTCGCCACAGGGCTCGAAGACATGGAATGCGGCTGGACCAACGCCGCCCTCCTCGAGCGCGTCGAGGTAATAGCGGTCAATCGCCAAATTGTGGTTCAGCGTCTCGGCGATGGACGGGAAGAAGCTGGTGCGCTCGGCCTCGAACTCGCCCGGCTGAAGCGCGCAGACCGCGCGCAACAGCACATGGTTCGACCAGCGATTGTTACGGGCCATGGCCGAAAAATGCGCCATCAGCGACGCCATGCCTGCTCCTCCCTTCGGCCTCAGCCCTGCAGGGCCTCCCACATCTGCCGGTCGCGCTCGGCGGTCCAGATGCGCGGCGTGTCGATGCCCAGCGCCTCGTCATAGGCGCGCGCGACGTTGAAGGGCAGGCAGTGCTCGTAGATGGCATAGTCGGCGAACTTCGGGTCGCAGGCTTCACGGCAGGCGTCCCAAGCCTCCTTGAGCGAGCCGCCGCCCTGCGCGACGCGGGCCACCGGCCGGTAGGTGGACATCACGAAGTCGGCGGTGTTGTCGAGCGCCTCATCGACCATGTCGGAGCCGACCAGCGCGTCGCCCCGGCCGGGCGCGATGGCGTCGAGATCGAAGGCGCGGATCGATTCCAGCGTCGCCGGCCAGTCGCCAAAATGACCGTCGCCGCAGTAGCAGGCCGAGTGGTATTCGACGATGTCGCCAGTGAACATGACGTTGGCGTCGGGCACGTAGGCAACGATGTCGCCCGCCGTATGCGCGCGGCCGAGGAATTCCAGGTCCACCCGGCGCTTGCCGAGGTAGAACGTCGCGCGGTCGGTGAAGGTCAGGGTCGGCCAGGTGAGGCCGGGGATCGACTCGTGCCCCTGAAACAGGCGCGGAAACCTGCCGAACTCGCTTTCCCAGTCCTCCTGGCCGCGCTCGACGACCATCGCGCGCGCCTTCTCGGACATGATGGTCTCGGAGGCGCCATAAGCCGATGCGCCAAGCACGCGCACGGCGTGGTAGTGGGTCAGCACGACATATTTGATCGGCTTGTCGGTAACGGTCCTGATCTTCTCGATGACCTTGTTAGCAAGCCGGGGCGTCGCTTGCGCGTCAACGATCATCACGGAATCGTCGCCGATGATGACGCCGGTGTTGGGATCGCCCTCGGCGGTGAATGCCCACAGGTCGCGGCCGATCTCCGTGAAGGAAATCTTCTTTTCGGCAAGGTCGCCCTGCGATGCGAATTGCTTGGTCAATGCAAACTCCACTTCAGTCTTTGCGCGGTTCCACAGCCGTCTGGCGACCGGTCGTCAGACGGAGAGAACGTTCGGGCCTATTCGGCCGCCTGTTTTTCCACGACCTGCTCGATGGCGCCGAAGATCGAGTGGCCGTCCTTGTCCTTCATCTCGATACGAACCGTATCGCCGAAGCGCATGAAGTGGCTGGTGGCCTTGCCGTTTTCCAGCGTTTCAACGATGCGCAGCTCGGCAAGGCATGAATATCCGACACCGCCCTCGGCGATCGTCTTGCCAGGTCCACCATCGAGCTTGTTGGAGACCGTGCCGGACCCGACGATCGTGCCGGCGGCAAGCGGGCGCGTCTTTGCTGCGTGAGCAATGAGGGTCGGGAAATCGAATGTCATGTCGATGCCGGCATTGGCGCGGCCGAAGGGTTTGCCGTTGAGATCGACGCACAACGGCAGGTGCAGCCGGCCGCCATCCCATGAGTCGCCAAGTTCTTCGGGGGTGACCGCCACGGGCGAGAATGCAGAGGAGGGCTTGCCGTGGAAGAAACCAAAGCCCTTGGCAAGCTCATCCGGGATCAGGCGGCGCAGCGAGACATCGTTGACCAGCATGACGAGACGGATCGCGTCCCGGGCCACATCGACGCTGGCGCCCGCCGGCACGTCGTCGACGATGACGGCGATCTCGCCCTCCATGTCGATGCCCCAGGCATCGTCGGCCATCACGATGGGATCGCGCGGACCGAGGAAGGAGTCGGAGCCCCCCTGATACATCAACGGGTCGGTCCAGAAGCTTTCCGGCAGCTCCGCCCCGCGCGCCTTGCGCACCAGTTCGACGTGATTGACGTAGGCCGAGCCGTCCGCCCACTGATAGGCGCGCGGCAGCGGCGAATGGGCGTCATGCTCATGGAAACGCTCGGAGGGCACGGAGCCGTGATCGAGGCTTTCGGCCAAGGCTTCGAGATGCGGCGCGATGCGGCGCCAGTCATCAAGCGCGGCCTGAAGGTTCGGGACGAGGAAGGACGCGTCCGTATAACGCGTCAGGTCTTTCGAGACGACGACGAGTCTTCCGTCACGCGTCCCGTTCTTCAGGCTGGCAAGTTTCATTCTTCCTCCGTCAGGCTTCCACGAACACCTGGAAGCCACCATAGATCATTCGTTTCATGTAGGCGGGCATATTCTCCATGCTCGCCGCCAGGCGTGGGTCGGCCATCACCTTTTTCATCACTTCGTCGCGATGTTCTCGCGACTTGTAGGTGGCGTAGGAAAAGACAATCGTTTCGCCCTCCTCTTGCTTCACAGCCATAGGGAAGGATGTCACCTTCCCGTCCGGCACGTCATCGGCCTTGGCCTCAACATAGGACAGGGCGCCGTGCTCCATCCAGACCGTCCTGCCCAATTCGGCGTTCTTTCGATATTCCTCGAACTCGGCGTTCGGCACCGCCAGAACGAAACCATCTACATAGGTCATGACAGACTCCTCTCTTTGGGTTGACTGTCAAAGGACGAATGGACGGCTCGGGTTCCGACAGGGTGCCAAGAAAATCAGCTCCAGTCGCCTTCCGGCGTGCCGTTGAAACGCTTCTTCAGATCGGACCAGCAGTCGATATAGTCAGCCTGCAAGGTTTCGAGCCCTGCGGCGTAGCCGGTCAGGAGCTGCGGGAACCGCGTCTCGAACATGAACGCCATGGTGTGGTCCAGCTTGACTGGCTTCAGGTCGGCGCGCGACGCCTTCTCGAACCCCGTCGCGTCGGGCCCATGCGCGAGCATCATGTTGTGAAGGCTCATGCCGCCGGGCACGAAACCTTCTTCCTTGGCGTCGTACTGGCCGTGGATGAGGCCCATGAACTCGCTCATGATGTTGCGGTGATACCAGGGCGGGCGGAACGTGTCCTCCGCCACCATCCAGCGCGGCGGGAAGATGACGAAATCGATATTGGCCGTGCCTTCCTCACCCGATGGAGCCGTCAGTACCGTGAAGATCGAAGGGTCCGGGTGGTCGAACAGGATCGCGCCGACAGGCGAGAAGGTCGAGAGGTCGTATTTGTAGGGCGCATAGTTGCCGTGCCAGGCAACGACATCGAGGGGCGAATGTCCGATCTCGGTGACGTGGAACCGGCCACACCACTTCACCACGATGCGGCACGGCGTTTCCTTGTCCTCGTACCAGGCGGTCGGCGTCTTGAAGTCGCGTGGATTGGCAAGGCAGTTGGCGCCGATCGGCCCGCGGTCGGGCAGCGTGAACTTGGCGCCGTAGTTCTCGCAGACGTAGCCGCGCGCCGTTCCATCCATAAGCTCGACCTTGAAGGTGAGGCCACGAGGCAGCACGCAGATTTCGCCCGGCTGTATCTCGATGACGCCCATCTCGGTGACAAAGCGCACGCCGCCGACCTGCGGCACCACCATCAGCTCGCCATCGGCGTTGAAGAAATGGTCGTCCACCATGTCAGCGTTGGCGACATAGACGTGCGAGGCCATGCCCGCCTGTCCGAACACGTCGCCGGCGGTGGTCATGGTGCGCATGCCATGGATGAAATCGGTCGGTTCCGACGGCATCGGCGTCGGGTTCCAACGCAACTGGCCAAGCGGAAGCTCATGGTCGCCGACGTTCGGCGCCGATTTCCAAAGCGGCAGCTCAAGCGCCTTGAAGCGGCCGTGATGCTTGACACTGGGGCGGATGCGGTAAAGCCAGGAACGCTCGTTGGTGCCGCGCGGCGCGGTGAAGGGGGAGCCCGAAAGCTGTTCGGCATAGAGCCCGTAGGCCGGACGCTGCGGCGAATTGCGGCCTTGCGGCAACGAACCGGGTAGCGTCTCGGTCTCGAAGTCGTTGCCGAAGCCGGGCATGTAGGTATAGGCGGACGCTACCTTGCCGGCTTGAGCCTGCGCGGCGGGGGTGCTCATCTCGTTCATCTTCGCCTCCCGATCGGATCGCGGCGACATCTCGCCAGAGTGCGCTGTCTTTGACAGCCGCCGGAATTTGTTACATCGGTAACAATTGAAAATGTAACTATCAACCCGGCCTGACTGTGAACGACGACCTGCTTTCGCTCGAAGAATTCCTGCCCTATCGCCTCAACCGGCTGGCCGACGCCGTCAGCCGCGACTTCTCGCGTCTCTACCGCGACCGCTTCGGCCTGACCCGGCCGGAATGGCGGCTGCTGGCGACGCTCGGCCAATATGGCACGATGACGGCGACCGCGATCGGCCAGCACTCGGCCATGCACAAGACAAAGGTGAGTCGCGCGGTGACCGCGCTTGAGGAACGCCGCTGGCTGCGGCGGGCACCCGACGCGACGGATCGGCGGGTGGAGCACCTGACGCTGACGAAAGCCGGCGAGGACGCCTACCGCGAACTTGTGCCGCTGGCGCGGGAGTTCGAGACGCGCATCCTAGAGCAGATGCGCCCAGCGGAGAAAAGCGCCATTATAAGCGGGCTGGCCGCGCTGGAACGCGCCATGCTGCAGCAACGGGACCACGATTGAAGCGCATGCGGCGAAGCACTTTCGCCGCATGCCTCAATGACTACTCCGCCGCTTCCTTGAACGGCTGGCTCGCCGCTTCAAGCTGCTTCTTCTTGCTGATGCTGAAATCCGGCTTGATCTTGGCTGCGAAGTGTTTCTTGGCGCCGGAGAGCTTCCAGGCAGCCGCGAAACCGGCCTTCATCCAGAAAACCGGACCGCTGATCGCGCGCGAGCGGGGTTTCCAGCCGACGAAATGCCGTCCCACGCCGTTGGCGAGATTGACGAGATAGTGCCGACGGATTTCGTCGGTCCAGTATTCGACCGTGAAGGAAACGTTGAGGCTGTCGCCGTTGACGACCCGGTGCGGATAGTTGAGCGGCCACAGCGCGCCCATGCCCGGCTTGAGGTGCAGCACCGTCGCCTTTTCCTCGAAGGACGGGTCGTAGTCGATCTCCTCGTAGGAAAGACCAGTGACGACGCGCTCCAGCGCTTCCTGAGGCAGGAACGGATCGCCGTCGGGATAGATCCAGATGGTTTTCTCGCCGCGGACGTGCATCAACCCCTGCCCCGGAATGTCGCAATGGTAGAACACGCGCGCGTTTGGCGAGGAAATCAGCAGGCCGATGCGGTGCTGGAACGTCTTGAGGCCCGGAACCTGCGCGGCCAGATCGCCCAGGAGCTTGTCGATGATCGCCTGGTAGCGCGGATCGAAGCTGCCGGCTTCGGCAACGTTTATCCACAGAAGGCCGTCGCGCACGGCCTGGAGAATTTCCATGCCGCTCATGTCCTCGAACGAGGCACGCTTCCAGCTGGCGCGGTCCTCGCGACCGGGATCCATGGTCGAGACCTCGCGGATCGCTTGCGGATTGCCCTCGATCAGCTTGGCGAGCGCCTCGTCGGCAAAGAGGGGATTGGTCGCCAGATCATGGCGTACCGGAACGATTTTCTTGTTCCACTCGGTGGAAAGATTGTCGGCTTCGAAGTGAAAAGTGCCCCGCATGGTCGGTCTCCATGGCCCTGTTGATGCGTTCATCACTGCCACGGAAGTGCAAATCGGCACTTAACCCAACGTCAAACCTGCAGATGCGGTAAACGAGCCGCCTACCGGATCGTTCAATTTCTATCTATCCGCTCTTCCGGTCGGGCTCCTCCGGCATCGGATAAGGCCGGCGCGGCGGCAGGTTGTGCACCACGAGCGCAAAAGCGATCAGCACGACGCTTGCCATGAAGACGATGAGAAAGAGCTGCACGCCGTGTACAGGCTCGCCGAACCCGAGGATCGGCAGTGCCGCCGCTGGCGGATGCGTGACCCTTAAAGCGCGCATCACGACGATGGTGAGGCCGACGGCTACAGCGGCTGCCAGCCAGGCGCCGGGAAAGACGAAGAAGGCCGCCTCGCAGACGATCGTGCCGATCAGGTAGCCGCCCATCACATTGATCGGCTGGGAAAGCGCGCTCGACGGCTGGCCGAAAAGAAGACCCGACGTGGCGCCCAGCGGTGCAATCAGCAGTGGCAGCTCGATCCAGGTGGCAAGCCCGCCAACGAGCGCGATGCCCGCGATTGCCGCAAGCCCAGCGCGCAGATTGGCCCGTAGCGCCACCGGAGGTTCGTGTCTGACGAAAAAGGCTTTGAGGAAGGCTTTCATGGGCGGGATGTTCTGTTTGCAGGACATTCTGGCCTAACAGGCCCGGCCCGCATTCTCAAATGCGGACTGCTCACGGCGTTCCACAATGCAATCTCTCACCAGTCCATCACCACCTTGCCGGAATTGCCGCTGCGCATCGCGTCGAAACCGGCCTGATAGTCGTCGATACCGATGCGATGGGTGATGAGCCCTGTCACGTCCAACGGACCCTGCACCAGGGCGATCATCTTGTACCAGGTCTCGAACATCTCGCGGCCGTAGATGCCTTTCAGGTGCAGCATCTTGAAGATGACCTTGTTCCAGTCGATCTCGAAGCCGGTCGGCGCGATGCCGAGGATGGCGATCTTCCCGCCATTGTTCATCGTGTCGATCATGTCGCGGAAGGCCACGGCAGAACCCGACATCTCGAGGCCGACGTCGAAGCCCTCCGTCATGCCTTCCTCGTTCATCACGTCGCGCAGGCTCTCTTTCGATGCGTCGACAACGTGATGCACGCCCATCCTGCGCGCCAGGTCGAGGCGGACGGGGTTGATATCGGTAATGACCACCTTGCGCGCGCCGACGCACTGAGCGACCAGCGCACCCATGATGCCGATCGGCCCGGCGCCGGTGACGAGCACGTCCTCACCCACCAGATCGAAAGACAGCGCCGTATGCACGGCATTGCCGAGCGGATCGAAGATCGCGGCGATCTCGTCCGGGATGTCGTCCGGAATCGGCACGACATTGTGCTGCGGCAAGGCGAGGTATTCGGCGAAGGCGCCGGGCCGGTTGACGCCGACACCAAGCGTATTGCGGCAGAGATGCCCCCTGCCCGCGCGGCAGTTGCGGCAATGGCCGCAGACGATATGGCCCTCGCCGGCGACCCGCTGGCCGACCTTGTATTCGGTGACGGCGGAACCGAAGTCGGCGACCTCGCCGACGAATTCGTGGCCGGTCACCATCGGCACCGGCACGGTCTTCTGCGCCCACTGGTCCCAGTTGTAGATATGCACGTCGGTGCCGCAGATCGCGGTCTTCTTCACCTTGATGAGCACGTCGTTGGGCCCGATCTCGGGAACCGGCACCTGCTCCATCCAGATGCCCGGCTCGGCCCTGGCCTTCACGAGTGCGCGCATCATGTTCGACATCGTCGCCTTCCTCCAAAATCGCCTGCTCCAGATAGCACGGCTTTGTGCCATTTACGTCACCGGAAGCCGCAACGAAGCATGGCCAGACGGGTTTCGACAGCCTAGCCTCGACCATGACGCAAGGGCACAATGGCATGCACGCTTCCGAAGCCGCTACCTCGAACCCGACCGCTCAACGCCGCGAACGCGGCGGCAGGCAGGCACGCCGCGAGCAGCGCAGCCACGGTCAGGACGGGCCGGGCCGGCCCTACATCGTCCGCAATATCCCCACCTACGACGTGATGTCGGAAGAAAACCTGCGCCGCATAGAACAGACGGCGGACCGGATTCTCGCCGAGATCGGCATCGAGTTCCGCGACGATCCGATAGCGCTCGACCATTGGCGCCGAGCCGGGGCGCGCATAGACGGCGAACTGGTCAGGTTCGAGCCCGGCATGTTGCGGGAAATTCTTTCCACCGCGCCGTCCGAATTCGTCCAGCATGCGCGCAACCCGGCCAAGTCGGTGGTCATCGGCGGCAGGAATGTCGTGTTCTCGCCCGCCTATGGCTCACCCTTCGTGATGGATCTCGACCGAGGCCGGCGCTACGGCACGATCGAGGATTTCCGCAATTTCGTGAAGCTGGCGCAGGCCTCGCCCTGGCTGCACCATTCCGGCGGCACGATCTGCGAGCCGGTCGACGTGCCGGTCAACAAGCGGCATCTCGACATGGTCTATGCCCATATCCGTTATTCCGACCGGCCCTTCATGGGCTCCGTGACGGCGGAGAGCCGCGCCGAGGATTCGATCGAGATGGCGCGGCTCGTTTTCGGAAACGACTTCGTTGACCGGAACTGCGTCATCCTCGGCAACGTCAACGTGAACTCGCCGCTGGTCTGGGACGCCACGATGACCACCGCGTTGCGCGCCTATGCGCGGGCCAACCAGGCGGCGGTGATCGTACCCTTCATCCTCGGCGGCGCTATGGGCCCTGTGACCAATGCAGGCGCGATCGCGCAATCGCTGGCCGAAACCATGGCCGGCTGCGCGCTGACGCAGCTTGAGCGACCCGGCGCCCCGGTGATCTTCGGCAATTTCCTGTCGTCGATGTCGCTTCGCTCCGGCTCGCCGACCTTCGGCACGCCTGAGCCGGCCATCGGCTCGATGATCGTCGGCCAGCTCGCCCGGCGCCTGAACCTGCCGCTGCGCTGCTCAGGCAACTTCACCACCTCGAAGCTTCCCGACGCGCAGGCCATGAACGAAGGCACCATGTCGATGCTTGCCGCCGTCCATTGCGGGGCGAACTTCATCCTGCATTCGGCAGGCTTCCTCGACGGGCTGCTGTCGATGTCCTACGAAAAGTTCGTCATGGACGCCGACTTCTGCGGCGCGCTCCATACCTATCTCGACGGCGTTACCGTCGACGACAACCAGCTCGCGCTCGACGCCTTCCGCGAGGTTGGGCCGGGCAGCCATTTCTTCGGCTGCGCCCACACGATGGCGAACTACGAACACGCCTTCTGGGATTCCGGCATCGCCGACAACGAGCCGTTCGAGAAATGGGAGGCGGCCGGAAGCGAAGACGCCGCGACTCATGCAAACCGCAAATGGAAAGCGATGCTGGCCGAATACGAAGCGCCGCCGCTGGACGAAGGCGTGGACGAGGCGCTGAAAGATTTCATCGCCCGCAAAAAAGCCGTAGCCGACGATGCGTGGTATTGATTGCCACCAACCCGATCCGCATGGAGCTAGCACGTGAAGACACTTTCAGGTCCTTTTCTGGCACTCGCGGCCATCCTGTCGCAACCGGCATTGGCCGGCCCCGCAGCGGACGCCGTGGGCTACTTTTATGCGGAAGGGATCGGCATGGAAGCGGACGAGGCGAGCCGGGACCGCTTCACGGGACCAGCGAAGGCCTATCTCGACGCCAGCGATCGCGCCTTCGACGAACGGGAGGAAATCTGCCTCGATTTCGGCCTTGCCGTCGACGGGCAGGATTTCGACCCTACGGAAATTGCAAGCACGCTGGAGCTTGACGAGGCCGCCAACGACGGCGCGGCAATCGTGGTCGCACGCTTCACGAATTTCGGCCAACCACGCGAGATCGAATGGACGCTGGTCGAAGAGAACGGCGCCTGGAAAATCGCGGACATCGCAAACGAGACGGCGGGCTGGCGGGTGAGCCAGTTCGTCTGTGAATAGGCCGCCACATCAGCATGACGACCGACCCCCTTCTCCAGCCCTATCGCCTGAAGCATCTGACCTTCAAGAACCGTCTCATGTCGACGGCCCACGAGCCGGCCTATTCGGAGGACGGCCTGCCGAAGGAGCGCTATCGGCTCTACCATGCCGAAAAAGCAAAGGGCGGAATCGCCCTGACGATGACGGCGGGCTCGGCAATCGTGTCGCGCGACAGCCCGGCTGCGTTCGGGAACCTGCAGGCCTATCGCGACGAGATCGTGCCTTGGATGGCGGAGCTTGCCGACGCCTGCCACGAGCACGACTGCAAGGTGATGATCCAGCTTACCCATCTCGGCCGCCGTACCGGGTGGAACAAGGCGGACTGGCTGCCGGTACTCTCCGCCTCGCCGGTGCGCGAGCCCGCGCACCGCGCCTTTCCGAAAGCGGCCGAGGACTGGGACATCGACCGCATCGTCGCCGACTACGCAGCGGCCGCCCAGCGGATGCAGGCCGCAGGCCTCGACGGCATCGAATTCGAGGCCTACGGCCATCTGATGGACGGATTCTGGTCTCCGGCTACCAACCGGCGCGGCGACGACTACGGCGGCTCGCTCGACAACCGGCTGCGCTTTTCAAACCGGGTTATCGACGCGGTCCGTGAAGCCGTTGGGCCAGATTTCATGGTCGGCGTGCGCATGGTGGCCGACGAGGACCTCGCAACCGGAATTTCGCGTGCTGAAGGCATCGAAATCGCGCAGCGCCTCGCCCGTTCCGGCAAGATCGATTTCCTCAACATCATCCGCGGGCATATCGAGACCGATGCGGCGCTCGCCGATGTCATACCGATCACCGGCATGCGCTCGGCGCCGCATCTCGACTTCGCGGGTGAAGTGCGTGCGGCAACCGGCTTCCCGATATTCCATGCGGCGCGCATCTCCGACGTCGCAACGGCGCGGCACGCGGTCGAGGCCGGCAAGCTCGACATGGTCGGCATGACCCGGCCGCACATCGCCGACCCGCATATCGCGCACAAGGTAGCGGCGGGGCAGGAACATCGCATACGGCCCTGTGTGGGCGCGACCTACTGCCTCGACCGCATCTATGAGGGCGGCGAGGCGCTGTGCATACATAATGCCGCGACCGGCCGCGAGTCGACGATACCGCATGTGATTACACGCACCGAGGATGCACCGAAGCGCGTCGTCGTGGTCGGCGCCGGTCCCGCGGGTCTGGAAGCTGCACGCGTGGCTGCGGAGAGAGGCCACGCGGTGACGGTGCTGGAGGCGTCCGGCAAGGCGGGGGGCCAGATCAATCTGGCAATCCAGAACCCGCGACGGCGCGAGCTGGTCGGCATCGTCGACTGGCGGCTTTCCGAACTGGAGCATCTCGGCGTCACCATCCGCTACGACTGCTGGGCGGAGGTAGAGGACGTGCTGGCGCTGGAGCCGGACGTGGTCGTCGTTGCAACCGGCGGCCTGCCGCAATCTCCTCCGCTCGAAACGGGCGAGCAACTGGTAACATCAAGCTGGGATCTTCTGTCGGGCGCGGTCAAGCCGGCGGAAAGCGTGCTGGTCTACGACGACAATGGCGGCCACCCCGGCATGAGCGTCGCGGAAGTTGCCGCGAATGCCGGCGGACGCGTGGAACTCGTCTCGCCGGAGCGCTTTTTCGCGCCGGAGATGGGTGGACTCAATCACGTGCCCTACATGCGCGCCTTCCATGAGAAGGACGTTGCGATCACCATCAACACGCGGCTCGTCGCAGTGCGCCGTGACGGCAACAAGCTGGTGGCGATCCTCGGCTCCGATTTCGCCCACGGATGGCGCAGCGAACGACTGGTCGACCAGGTCGTGGTCGAGCATGGCACTGTCGCCAATGACGAGCTCTACCATACGCTGAAGCCTCTGGCGAAGAACGGCGGCGCGGTCGACTACGAGCGGTTGGTCAATGGCGGTGCGATCTTCCCCGTCACAAACCCTGGGGCCACATTCACCCTGCTGCGCATCGGCGACGCCGTCGCCTCGCGCAACATTCACGCGGCGATCTATGACGGCATCCGGTTCGCGCTGCGGTTTTGAACCGGCTTACGCCATCGTGCCCTGAACGACCGTCAGAACTGGACGGCGCGGCGAGCGTGCCACGAGCCAGTCGCGCGCCTGCGCATCCGGCATCGGAAACGCGATCGAATAGCCCTGCACCTGCTCGCAGCCGATCGACAGCAGCGCCGAAAGCTCCTCCTCGGTCTCCGCGCCTTCAGCGATGATGGAGATGCCGAGGCCGCGGGCCAACTCCGTGATCGCGCGGACGATCTTCGAATTGTCGCCGTTCAGATTGATGTTCTGCACGAACCGCCGGTCGATCTTCAGCCGGTCGATCTCGTTGGGATTGACGTGGCTGAGCGACGCGTAGCCGGTGCCGAAATCGTCCAGTTCGAGATGCACGCCGGCGGCGCGGATCATCCTCAATTTCGAGGCGATGCCGGTCTTTTCATCGTCCAGAATGACGGATTCGACGATCTCCAGCGACAGCTTCTGCGCCGGAAGCCCCGCATCCTCCAGCGTCTTGAAAAGAAAGCGGGTGAAGTCGGGTTCACGCAGCTCCATTCCGGAGACATTAAGCGCCAGGCGGCCGAATTGCAGCCCCGCACGATGCCACGATGCCGCTTCCTCGACCGCCTTGCGCATGACGATGCGGCCAATGCGCGGCATTTCGCCCGCCTTCTCGGCTACCGGGAGAAATTCCACCGGCGGGATCATCCCGCGCTCGGGGTGATGCCACCGCAGCAGCGCCTCGACACCGGTTATCGAACCGTTGACGAGCGAGACCTGAGGCTGGAAGTAGACGCTGAAACCGTCATTGGCGATCGCATCGGCAATGTCGCGCTCGAGCTGCTTGCGGTGTTCCAGCTCGCGCCGAAGCTCATCCGAGAAGAAGGAGAAGGTGCCGCCGCCCTGCTTCTTGGCCGCATAAAGCGCGAGATCGGCGTGCACCAGCAAATCACCCACATTGTCAGCATCCACGGGATAGACAGCGATGCCGGCACTCGCGCCGCAGAAGATGGTAGCGCCTTCGTAGACGATCGGCTCGTTGAGACGCGTGAGTATGCGCCGCGCCAGACTGTCTATGTCTTCCGGGTTTCCGGCTGCCGGCATGACCATGACGAACTCGTCGCCGCCGAGGCGGGCGCATATGTCGGAGGCACGGCACGAGGAGCGCATACGCTCGGCAGTGGTGACCAGAACAAGGTCGCCCGCCGCATGCCCCAGCGTATCGTTGATCTGCTTGAAGCGGTCGAGATCGATCTGGATCACGGCCAGCCGTTCCTGGCGCCGGTGGGACGACTTGATGAGCGTATCGAAGTGGTCGCGCATGAAGGCACGGTTGTAGAGGCCTGTCAGGCCATCGCGCACAGCCACCCTCGCCATGGAGTTTCGGGCATCCACAAGTTCGCCAGTACGACGGCGGATGATTTCGGTCACCGGCCGGAAGATGAAGAGCACGACGAGGCCTATCACTGCGAGCGTTGCCACGAAAAGGATGCGGTGGAAGGACAGCATTCGCTCCAGCAGCGCCCGCGAATGCGCCGAGATGACGTCGCCCAGGGCCGTGTAGCCCGCCAATGTTGCAGTCGCCACGGCCTCGTCGAGTGCGACGCGCTCGGGCAAGCCGCGATCGGCCGGATCGGATTGCGCAGGATCGAGCCAAGACCCGACCGCGTCGGCAAAGCGGCGGCTGCTGCTTGTCAGGTTCGCCGAGAAATGGGCGAGGTGATGCGGGCTGTCATGAAGTACGCCGGCCGTATCGGCGCTGGTCGCCCCGGCCTGAAGCTCCACGCGCTCGACGATCGCCGAATAATTGGCATCGAAACGGTCGGTTGCCGCGCGCAGCGATGCGAGCAATGGCGGCCTGTTGTCCGGCGCTGCCAGTTGCACCTCGCTGGCAAGAAACACGATCCGCTGCGACAGGGTCTTCTGCTCGTCGACCAGGTCCAGCAAAACGCCGTCACGCTGGTGCGCGGCCATCAATTGCTGGAGCAGCATGTAACTCGCGAGGGCCATGGCGGCGATGATCAATGCCGCCATCCAGTAGGCGGCCTTGATGGTGACGATCAGTCTGTCCGAGCCAGCTCGTGGCTGATCCATAGACGCCATGGAATGGAGCTCCCCCGATTATGCCGTTGCCCGCTTTTTTGCTCGACCCTTGCGTGCAGAAGTTAACGGAATTCTCCGCGACGCATCAGCAAGCCGCAAAGCGGCGGTTTTTCTGGCCTGCTGGTTACCGACGCATTCCGACGATCGCTCGAATTGTGCCCAATCAGGCGGCAGGCGGGAGATCGGGGCTTTCACTTGCGCATGCTTCCGCCTTAGTCTGCGAGGCGTGATCGCCGGAACGACAACAAAGGGAACGCGACCGGCAGGAACCAGAAACAGCAATGGGAGACGACCATGATGACAACCAGACTGCCGCTCGTCGCGGCCGCAATCGCATTCCTGGCCGTGCCGGCGATGGCCGGCGAGACCCTCGACCGGGTGACGAGCAGCGGCACGCTGACCATGTCGTCCGACCCGGAATATCCGCCGCAGTCCTTCCTGAACGATGCAAACGAAATGGACGGCTTCGACGTCGACGTCGGCAAGGAGATAGCCAAGCGGCTCGGTGTCGAGCTCAAGATCGTCACGCCGGCCTGGGAGGTCATCACCGCCGGCGGCTGGGCGGGGCGCTGGGACATGTCGGTCGGTTCGATGACGCCGACGGCCTCGCGCGCGGAGGTGCTGAGCTTCCCCGCCGTCTATTATTACACGCCTGCGTCGTTCGCGGTGCATGCGGACTCTTCGGCGGCAACGCTTGCCGACCTAGACGGCAAGGTGATCGGAACCTGCGGCGGCTGTACCTACGATGCCTATCTCAACAAGGACCTGGAGATCGACGCCGAAGGCGCGCCGCCATTCGAATATCAGGTGACTGCGGGCGAAATCCGCACCTATGAAACCGATACGAACGCCTTCGACGACCTGCGGTTGGGTGACGGCGTGCGTGTGGATGCCGTTTTCTCCGCATTGCCGACCATCCAGGAAGCGATCAAGAACGGCTATCCGATGAAGGTGGTGGGAGAGCCAGCCTTCTACGAGCCCCTGTCAGTCGCCACCGACAAGGGTGATGCCGAATTCGATGCGAAGATCGCGGAGGTCGTCGGCGCGATGCACGAGGACGGTACGCTCACGGCGCTCTCGGAGAAGTGGTATGGCGTCGACCTGACCACGGCGGACTGAGGTGGCAGCAGCGGCAAGCCGGACAGGATCGCGCGAAGATCAGCCTGCGCGATCCTGGCTCGACGCGGCAAGGCCGTCGCGCGGCGAGGCGGTCGCGATCGCGTGCCTGGCGGCGCTGCTCATCTGGCTGCAGCTCGGCGGCACACGCATCGGTGGCCTGATCGGGCCACTGACCGGTGGCGCAACCGGCGAAGGCGCGGAACCGGGTTGGGTGCTTCATGTGCTGACGGGGCTTCTCGTCGCCGGAGCGGTGTGGGCGAACATCATCGTTCTGCGGCTGCTGCCGTTCCGGCTGCAGGTGCTCATCGTGTGGGCGGAGCTGCTGTTGCTGTTCGTCGCCTTCGTCAACAGCTTCAATCGCGATTTCGGCATCTGGTTCGAGCAGAGCCAGGACGGCGTATCCAACATCGCATACATGATCACCACTGGCGCGGTGACCACGCTCTACGTCTCGGCGATCTCCATCGCCGTGGCCTGCTTTTTTGCCATGACCGCGGCTCTCGCCCGGCTCTCCAGCTTCGGCCCGGCCTATGCGGTCTCGACTTTCTACACCTCGTTCTTCCGCGGAACGCCGCTGCTGCTGCAGGTCTACCTGATCTATCTGGGCCTGCCGCAACTCGGCCCGCAGTTCGCGCTCGACGCCGTACCTTCGGGCATACTCGCGCTGTCGCTGTGCTACGGCGCCTATCTCGCGGAGATCTTCCGGGCGGGCATACTGGGCGTGCCGCACGGCCAGCACGACGCCGCGAAGGCGCTCGGCCTGCCGCCGCGCCTGACCTTCCGCAAGATCGTCTTTCCGCAAGCGATGCGCCTGATCGTCCCGCCCACCGGCAACCAGTTCATTGCGATGCTGAAGGATTCGTCACTGGTGTCGGTGATGGGGGTCTGGGAACTGACGCGCACGGCGCAGATCATCGGCAGGCGAGATTTCCGCGTTTTCGAGATGCTGATCGCGGCTGCGATCATCTACTGGGCGCTTTCGATCTGCTTCGAACTGATCCAGTCGCGTATCGAGCGCCACTACGGCAAGGGCTACGATAGGCGCTAGCTCGTCAGGCGACGTTGCGGTTCGCGGACAGATCTCCGACGCAGACCCGGTTGCGGCCATCCGATTTCGCGCGATAGACGGCCGCGTCCGCCTGCTCCATCAGCGCGGCAAGCGACCCGTTCTCATCCGCGCCGCGGATCGCGAGGCCGATGCTTACCGTCACCTCCCGCTTGATGCGCCCCCTGCGGGCTGATTTCAGCGCCTCGACATTGACGCGTATCCTTTCGGCAATAGCCTCCGCTTCTTCGGCGCTCACGTCGTCGAGCACCACGGCGAACTCCTCGCCGCCAAGACGCGCGAGCAGGTCCACGCCTGGCCGAATGCTGCGCTCCAGCGCACCTGCAACGGCGACGAGGCAGATGTCGCCTTCCACGTGGCCGAAGCTGTCGTTGTAGGATTTGAAGTGATCAATATCGATGACGAGGATTGCGCAGCGGCCGCGCACGGCGCGGGCGAAGCTCATGAGACGACGCCGGTTGGCGACGCCGGTAAGCGGGTCGGTATGGCTTTCGATCTCAAGTTGCCGGTTGGCGGCTTCCAGTTCCGCGCCGCGCTCCTTGAGCCTTTCGGCCAGCCGTTTGTTTTCCAGCGACAGTTGAAGGGCGTTGGAGAGCTGGTCGCCAAGCCCGCGCCCGATGATGATCGCGAAGGCGCCCATCAGGAAAAAGCCCGTCGCGATCAGCCATTTGAACTGCAGCGTGCTGAGCGCCAGGCCGAGCGCGTAGATCCAGAAAATCGGTAGCTGGAACAGATTGTATGCCTTGAGGTAAACGACCGACGGGATCGACACCGTGACCGCAGCCATGCCGATCGACAGCGTTAACACGGCCTGGTTCTCGTTGGCGAAAGTCAGCATCCAGGCACCACCGATACCCCAGGCCAGGCCCGAGATCAGATGCATGACACAGACGAAACGGGCCCACGATCTCGCGCCCCAGCGCGCCGGCAGCTTGCGGGCATAGAGAACCGTCGACACCAGATTGGTGATGGCGACGGCGGTGATGACCAGTTGCCAGGCGACCAACGGAATGGCTGTGGAGGGAGACCAGTACACATAGACCGCGAAGAGCGCACCGACGAGACTCAGGAACGACGCGGGCGATGAATTGAGCATCGCATCCATGCGCATCTTGAGAATGGTATCTTGTTCTTCGTTGCCTACCCGCGCGTCAGCCACCGCAAACCGCCTCTACGTTCGCCCGACGTGACAGTATCGGGCCAGTCCTAACATTTGCTTGTGTTCCGTTTTACATCTCGGACAGTGCGCCGGTTATCGTCGCCGGGTCGGATTCCTGGTGGATTTCGCGCCGCGTCGGCGCGAGAGTCGCATAACACCTGTCGGAGGCGAATCATGGCGCAAGACTTTATCGCACATCTCTCAGGAGAACTCGCGGGCCTCAAGGAAACCGGGCTATACAAGTCGGAACGCGTGATCTCGTCCATGCAGTCCGCCGAGATCGAGGTGAGCGGCCGAAAGGTTCTCAATTTCTGCGCCAACAACTATCTCGGACTTGCCGACAGCGAGGACCTGCGCGATGCGGCCAAGGCCGCTCTCGACCGCTATGGCTACGGCATGGCGTCCGTGCGCTTCATCTGCGGCACGCAGGAGGAACACAAGCAGCTCGAAGAGCGCATCTCCGCCTTTCTCGGCATGGAGGACACGATCCTCTATTCCTCCTGCTTCGACGCCAATGCCGGCCTGTTCGAGACGCTGCTTTCGGAAGAGGACGCGATCATCTCGGATGCGCTCAATCATGCCTCGATCATCGATGGCGTGCGGCTCTCCAAGGCGCGACGCTACCGCTATGCCAACAACGACATGGCCGAACTGCGCGCCCGCCTCGAGGAGGCGAAGGATGCGCGGTTCCGGCTGATCGCTACCGACGGCGTCTTCTCCATGGACGGCATCATCGCCAACCTGCGCGGGGTCTGCGACCTCGCCGAGGAGTACGGCGCCATGGTCATGGTCGACGACAGCCACGCCGTCGGCTTCGTCGGCGCCCACGGCCGCGGTTCGGTCGAGCATTGCGGCGTCGAGGGGCGCGTCGACATCATTACCGGCACGCTGGGCAAGGCGCTGGGCGGTGCATCGGGCGGCTATACATCCGCGAAGAAGGAGGTGGTGGACTGGCTGCGCCAGCGCTCCCGTCCCTATCTCTTTTCCAACACGCTGATGCCGGCGATCGCGGGCGCTTCCCTCAAGGTCTTCGATATGATCGATGACGGCGACGCGCTGCGCGAAAAGCTCTACGCCAACGCCGACCGGTTCCGCAATGCGATGACCAAGGAGGGCTTTACGCTGGCCGGCGCCGACCACCCGATCATTCCCGTGATGATCGGCGACGCCGCGCTCGCGGGAGACATGGCCGCGAAGATGCTGGAGCGCGGCATCTACGTGATCGGCTTCTCCTTCCCCGTGGTGCCGCGTGGGCAGGCCCGCATCCGCACGCAGATGTCCGCAGCGCATTCGTTCGACGACATCGACCGGGCGGTTGAGGCGTTCGCCGAGGTGGGCAGGGAGCTAGGGGTGGTCTGAGCGACCCGAGGGATTTGGTGAGATATCCCACCACGTCATCCCGGCCGACCGAGCTTGCGAGGGAGAGCCGGGACCTATTGGTCCGAACATCATAAAGAACGGCCCGGTCCTCGCATCGGCGAGATCAAACGCCGTCGCTAACCCGGAACCCGGCCGCGCCGCTCAATGGGTCCCGGCTCCGCAGTCGCTTCGCTCCCTTGGCCGGGATGACGGCCTGGATGTCATCAATCTGACACGATCACCTCTTGGCCTCCTTCCGACCTTACCTTGGCCCTGCGAATCCCGCTAGAATGGCGCCATGAACATCCGCCAGCTTTCAGAGACCGTCATCAACCAGATCGCCGCCGGTGAGGTGATCGAGCGCCCGGCCAGTGTGGTCAAGGAACTGGTCGAGAACGCACTGGATGCGGGCGCCTCGCGCGTCGAGATCGCGACAGCCGGCGGCGGGCTTTCGCTTATCAGGGTCACCGACGACGGCGGCGGCATGGATGCCGGCGACCTTGCCCTTTCCATCGCACGGCACTGCACGTCGAAGCTTTCCGACGACATTCACGACATCCGTTCGCTCGGCTTTCGCGGCGAGGCGTTGCCTTCCATCGGCTCGGTCGGCAAGCTCTCGATCCGCTCCCGTCCGGCCGATGCGGACACGGCACACGAGATCGCGGTCGAGGGCGGCCGCATCGTCCCGGTGCGCCCGGTGGCGGGCAACCGCGGCACGCTGGTCGAGGTGCGCGACCTGTTTTTCGCCACCCCGGCACGGCTCAAATTCATGAAAGGCGAGCGTGCCGAGGCGACGGCCGTCGCCGACATCGTCAAGCGCATTTCCATCGCGTTCCCCCATGTACGGTTCACGCTGTCGGGCACCGATCGCTCGACGCTGGACCTTGCCGCGTGCGGCCAATCTCGCGAAGGCTTGCAGCAGCGTATCGCACAGGTCATCGGCCGGGAGTTCGCCGACAACGCGCTTGCCGTCGAGGCGATGCGGGACGACGTGCGGCTGTTTGGTTACGCGTCGATCCCCTCCTATACCCGCGCCAATTCGCTGCACCAGTATCTCTACGTCAATGGACGCCCGGTGCGCGACAAGATGCTGGCCGGCGCGATACGCGGCGCTTATGCCGACGTTCTGCCCCGTGATCGGCACGCGGTGACGGCGCTGTTCATTGAGCTCGATCCGGCGCTGGTGGACGTCAACGTGCATCCGGCCAAGGCGGACGTGCGGTTTCGCGATCCGGGCATGGTGCGCGGGCTGATCGTCGGCTCGATCCGGCAGGCTCTCGCCCAGGCAGGCATCCGTCCGGCCACCACCGCCGCAGGCGCGATGATGGACGCGTTCCGGCCAGGCGGCACGGGCGGCGGAAGCCAGCCAGCCTACGCTCATGCAGGAGCGCAGTCCTATGCCGCAGCCGGCTTCGACATGGCAGCCTCACCGCACCGGCCGCTGAACGGCGGTTTCGCCGAGGCTGCGCAGGCGATTTTCGATACGACGGCCCCGAGCGCGGACGCACGTGTCGCCGCTGCGAAGCCAATGCCAGAAATGACGGCAAGGCCGCTTGGTGCCGCCCGCGCGCAGGTTCACGAGAACTACATCGTGGCGCAGACGAACGATTCACTTGTCATCGTGGATCAGCATGCCGCGCATGAAAGGCTTGTTTACGAGGCGCTGAAGCAGGCGCTCGCCTCACGCGACGTGCCTGCGCAGATGCTGCTCCTGCCGGAAATCGTCGACCTGCCGGAAGAAGACGCCGAGCGGCTCGCCTCGCATGGCGACCTGCTGCAACGCTTCGGCCTCGGGTTGGAGCGCTTCGGTCCCGGCGCCGTGGCCGTGCGCGAAACGCCGGCAATGCTTGGCGAGGTCGACGTGCAGCGGCTGGTACGCGACCTTGCCGACGAGATCGCCGACACCGATACGGTCGAGACCCTCAAGGAACGCCTGGACGCCATCGCCGCCACCATGGCCTGCCACGGCTCTGTCCGGTCGGGCCGCAGGCTTCGGCCTGAGGAGATGAACGCGCTGCTGCGCCAGATGGAAGCGACGCCCAGTTCCGGCACGTGCAACCACGGTCGGCCGACCTATGTGGAGCTGAAGCTCTCCGACATCGAACGGCTGTTCGGCCGACGCTGAGCTGCCGGCTTGACCTGACAACGGTTTTGTGGCGGTACATGCGCGTTGCGAAAGGCGAATGAGATGAACCGTTTCGAAGGACCCGGCGGCAAGGAGGCTCGCATCCGCTATCTGGATGGCGACTTCCAGGTTCTTACGCCGGGCGCGTTCGTCCACTGCGCCGTCACCGGCGAACCGATCCCGCTGGACGAACTGAAATACTGGAGCGTCGCGCGGCAGGAGCCCTACGCGAACGCGGCAGCCTCGCTTTCCCGCGAGCTTGAGATCGATCCCGGGCTTCGCAAGCGCGGCTAGAACTACCGAGCCTCGACGCGGCGCAGCCGCCATGCTTCAAGCGTCGCCTCGATGATGGCGCGCGGCGCGCGGGCAACCTCGAACACCGTTTCGATCTCGATGATCTTGACACGTTTGCGCAGTGCGGAGAGCGCCTCGCTGGCGTGTTCGAGCCGCACGGCATCCTTGGCGGTGGTAACGATCTCAAGGCCCTGCGCGTCGGCGGTCGCGAGAAGGTCCTGCGCGTCGAAATCCGAATAGAAATGATGATCGCCGAAACTCTTCGCGATCTCGATCTGGCCGCCGACCGCCGTGACAGTGTCGAAGAATTTCTGCGGCTCGCCGATGCCCGCAAAAGCCAGGCAGCGCGCGCCTGCGATGCCTTCGGGCGCAGCCGGCCTTATCGATGCTTCGTGGAACGGTCTCGCGGCGCGGGCTGCCTGACGAAGCACCACATCTGCGCCCGGTCCATCGCCGACCTTGAGCACGCTGTCGGCATAACGCATCTGGTCGACGAGCGCTGCCCGCATCGGACCTGCGGGAATCGTGTAGCCGTTGCCGATGCCACGGCGCGCATCGACCACGATCAGCGCATGATCGATATGGATGCGCGCGCTCTGAAAGCCGTCATCCATGATCAGAAAATTGCAGCCAAGATCGATCAGGAGGCGTGCTGCGGCGGCCCTGTCGGTGCTGACGGCGACCCGTGCCGCGCGCGCCAGAAGCAGCGGTTCGTCGCCCACATGGCGCGCGCTGTCGTGATGCGCATCGACAAGGTGCGGTTCACCCGCGACCGATCCGCCGTGGCCCCGGGACAGGATGCCGGGTTTCAGGCCCATCGTGGCGGCTTCGCGCGCCAGAGCGATCGCAACCGGCGTCTTGCCGGAACCGCCGACCGTCAGGTTGCCGACGCACAGCACCGGCGCATCGACCTTTTCGCGTGGCGCATTCAGAAGCCGTTTGCGGGCAACCGCACCGTAGATCGCGGCAAACGGCCATAGCCCCCAGGCGCGCCAGTCGGGCTTACCCCACCAGAAGGGCGGCGCTTCGCTGACCATGGCCGGCCCTAGCGCCCGCTGCCGTTGACGGCGGTGCCCAGCCGCGCCTGAACGATGAGGGGATGGATGTAGGGCTCAAGCGCCTGCAGCGTCTTGGCAAGGGAGCCACGCATCTCCTCGACCGTGCGCATGCCCGCGTCCATCATTTTACGCCGCTCCGGCTCGTTGTTGAGCAGGAAATTGACCGCGCCTGCCAGCACATCCTTGTCGCGCACGAACCGAGCGCCGCCCGCGGCCGCGAGCTTCTGATAGGATTCGCGGAAGTTCTGCACGTTGCGGCCAGCCAGCACCGCCGTCTCGAGCATGGCCGGCTCCAGCGGGTTCTGGCCGCCCTGTCCGGTCAGCGAGCGCCCGACAAAGGCAATCTCGGTAAGGCGCAGATAGAGCCCCATCTCGCCGATCGTGTCGCCGAGGAAGATGTCCGTGCCCGATGAAATCTTGTCGCCGAGGCTGCGGCGAGCCACGGTCAGTCCCTTTTCGGCGCAGGCAGCGGCGATAGCATCGGCGCGCTCGGGATGGCGAGGAACAATCACGGTGAGCAGATCCGAATGGCGGCCCCGCAGCAGGGTATGCACATGAACCGCTGCGTCCTCCTCGCCGTCGTGCGTGGAGACTGCGGCCCAGACCTTGCGGTTGCCGATCTCGCCCTTGATGCGCGCCAGAACCTCGGCATCGACAGGCGGCGGCACCGTGTCAACCTTGAGATTGCCGGACACGGTAACGGGCCGCGCGCCGAGCTTGTGGAAGCGCTCGGCGTCCACCTCCGACTGGGCAATCACATGGGCGAGGTTTTCGAGCAACGCTTCCGCGATGAACCCGCGCTTGCTCCAGCTCGCGAAGGAACGGTCGGACAAACGACCATTGACCAGTACCTGCGGCACCCGCCGCGCGCCCAGTTCCAGAATGGTCATCGGCCATATCTCGGATTCGGCGATGATCGCCAGATCGGGCTGCCAATGGTCGAGAAACCGGCTCACTGCGGGTTTCAGGTCGAGCGGCACATATTGGTGGATGATGCGGTCGCCGAGGCGCTCCTTGGCGACCTGTGCCGACGTGACGGTGCCCGTAGTGAGCACGACATTGATGCCGAAATCGACGATACGCTCGATCAGCGGCGCAACCGCGATCGTTTCACCCACACTCGCCGCATGCAGCCACACCAGCGGACCGTCGGGGCGAGGCAGGCCAGCGCGGCCGTAGCGTTCGCGCCGGCGGTTGTGTTCTTCCTTGCCCTTGGTCGCTCGCCAGGCCACGTAGCCGCCGATGACGGGATAAGCGGCTGCGCCCGCCCATCTGTATGCTGTCAGCAGGGTGCGGGCCCAGCGTTCGCTCATCGCGTACCGTCGACCAGTTTATACGCCCGCTCGGTCGCCGCGTTGAGCGATGCGGTCACCTCGCGCCGCTTGGCCTCCATCGTCTCCGCGTCGGCATCGGAAGGCACGTAGATCTCCTCCCCGACCGCCAGCGCATGGCGCCCGAAGGGCAGGTTGATGGTGGTCTTGTCCCAGCTCCGTTCCAGCACCTTGCGGCGGCTGGTGGCAATCGCCACCGGCACGATCGGCCGGCCGGATACCTTCGCCAGCGTCACGATGCCGAGCCCGGCCTGGCGCGGCGTGCCGTGCGGAATATCTGCAATCATGGCGACGTTCATCCCGCTGTCGAGCGTCTTCTTGAGCGTGATGAGCGCCTTGGCGCCGCCCTTGTCGGCCTTGGTCCCTTCACGGCCGCCCGAGCCACGCACGATGCCGAAGCCGAGCTTCTGCGCAACGAGCGCATTGAGCTCGGCATCGGCACTGCGCGAGAACATGGCTACCAGCTTGTGGCGTCGCGGGTTGACCGCCGGTCCGAGCAGGTGCTGGCCGTGCCAAAGCGCCCCGATGGCCGGCGACAGCGCTGCGATGCGCGGTGCCGGATCGTCGGACCCGGCAACAGCCGGGTTGGTCCAATAGGTGAACTTGACCAGGCCCGCGATGAGCGTCGCCAGCAAATGCTTCACGAATGTCGAGCGGACGAGCGGCTGCCTAATCTTCTTCCAGGTGGCCTTGAAGACGCCCGGCTTGGACTTGCGCGCCTTCGCGCGCGTGTCCTGCAGGGGTGAAACGGCGTTGTCGTCCATGCGTATCGTTATTCTTGTTGTTGACGTTCTGGCTTATTTGGCCTGCGGGTCGAGCAGGCGATGCAGGTGGACGATGAAGTAGCGCATATGGGCATTGTCCACGGTCGCCTGCGCCTTTGCTTTCCACGCAATTTCGGCGGATTTGTAGTCGGGAAAGATTCCGACGATGTCCAACTCGTCGAGATTGCGGAAATCAACGTTGGACAGCGACGACAGCTCGCCGCCGAATACGAGGTGTAGGAGTTGCTTGGTTCCGGTGTCTTCGGCCATATCGGTCACACATGTCTTGGGTGGAGCAGCACCCCGGCGCGGGGGCGGCGCCGAGGCGATGGCAATTCCTCTAGAGGAATTCGTTACGTTTTGAAACCGTCGCGTGAAGGCGCGGCGTCATTCCGCGGTCGCGATAACCTTCGCCATATCATGCAGCAGCTTGCCGCTGCCGGCAGCCAGGGCGCCGTGGCGCGGATCGGCACCGGCATAAAAAGGTGCTGCGCCCATGGCATTGACCACCGCACCGCCGGCGCGGCGCAGGATCAGGTCTGCGGCTGCAAGGTCCCAGTCATGCGAATTCGGCTTGACGAATGTGCCGTCGAGACGCCCGCTCGCGACCATCGCCAGTCGATAGGCAAGCGACGGAATGTAGGCAATCTCCGGGCCGGCCCGCATATAGGCGGGCGCGCGGGTCAGCAACTGCTTGGGGCCGGCGACGCGCGGAAGCTCCCCGTTGCCGGCGACGCCGATCACCTCGCCGTTGCAGGTGGCTGGGCCGCTGGCGGCCGCCTCGTAGATCTCCTCCTTGGCGGGGCAGTCGAGCACGCCCGCGATGGCGACACCGTTCTCCACAACGGCCACGGAAACGCACCACGTCCGCCTGCCGGCGATGAAAGCGCGCGTGCCGTCGATCGGATCGACCACGAACGTCCGCCGCGCTGAAAGCCTATCGGGACTGTCGACCGTCTCTTCCGAGAGCCAGCCGTAGGAAGGTCGCGCGGCGCGCAGCGTTTCGAACAGGAACCGGTCGACGGCAATGTCGGCGGCGGTTACCGGCGACGAGCCGTCCTTGAGCCAGGTCTCCGGCTCCTTGCGAAAATGGCGCATCGCGATCTCGCCGCCCTCGCGCGCCGCGTCGCGCAGCAGCGCAAGGTCTGCGTTCAGATCGTCAGCTATCATTTCATTCGCCTGCAAGCGTCATGCCCTCGACAAGGAGCGTCGGCGCGGCGGTGCCGAAATTGCGGTCGAGGTCGCTGGCGGGAACCATGTTGAGGAACATGTCCTTGAGATTCGCGGCTATAGTGACCTCGGACACCGGCCAGGCGAGTTCGCCATTTTCGATCCAGAAGCCCGAAGCGCCGCGTGAATATTCGCCCGTCACCATGTTGACGCCCTGTCCAAACACCTCCGTCACGTAGAATCCGGACTTGAGCGAACGAACCAGCTCCTCCGGCGACTGCTCGCCCGGCTCGATCGCCAGATTGGTTGACGAGGGGGATACCGATGACGATGCACGCACGCCACGGCCATTGGTCTGCAGCCCGAGTTCGCTAGCGGTCGAGGTGGAGAGGAACCAGTGGCCCAACACGCCGCGGTCAACCATGGTCAGGCTCTGGCCTTGCACACCTTCACCGTCGAACGGTCTGGAAGACTGGCCGCGCAGCTTGAGCGGATCGTCGGTTACGGTGATGCCGGCTGACGCCACCCTCTTGCCCATCATATCGCGCAGGAAGCTGGTCTTCCGGGCCACCGAGGCGCCGTTTATGGCGCCAGCGAGATGTCCCGCGATGCCCCGCGCCACACGCGGGTCGTAGATAACCGTCACCGGGCCGGTGCGGGCCTTGCGGGCGCCGAGCCTTCTGGTTGCCCGCTCACCCGCCTTGCGGCCGATTTCCGCAACTGGGTCCAGGTCTGCGAAATGGAGGCGCGACGAGAAATCGTAGTCGCGCTCCATGCCCGTGCCTTCGCCGGCGATCACGCTGACGGAACGCGAGAAACGCGTCGCCATATACTGGCCGAGAAAGCCGTGCGAGGTGGCGAGCACCAGCCCGCCCATGCCCACCGATGCGCCGGACCCGCTTGAATTGGTGACGCCCGGCACGGCCATGGCCGCCTCCTCCATCGCAAGCGCGTCTTCGCGCAGCCTTTCCGCCGACAACTCCGTCGCGTCGAAAAGGTCCAGATCCCTTATCGAACGCGCAAGCAGCGCCTGATCGGCAAGCCGCTGATGCGGATCTTCGGGCGAGACCTTCGCCATCGCCACGGCGCGCTCGGCAAGCGACGCGGGGTCGGAGGAGGCATTGGCCGACACGCTGGCGGTTCGGTTGCCGAGGAAAACACGGAGCGAAACATCGTCGCTTTCGGCTGCCTCGGTGTTCTCCACCTTGCCCAGCCGCACCGAAACGCTGGTCGACCGAGAACGGACCGCCACCGCGTCGGAGGCATCGGCCCCGGCACGCTTTGCAGCTTCCACAAGCCGCGCAACGAGATCTGCAAGGCTGCCGGAATCGATCTTCTGGTTCATCAAAAAGCTCTGGTCCTGCGAAAACGGGAGGCGTCGGGCGGTGTGTAGCCTCCATCTATGACCATGGGTTGCGCGTTGCAATGGCTGGCGGGAACGCCATTTCGTGGTAGGAGCGATAAACACCGCGCCCGAGTCCGATGCCAGCACCCGCATCCGCCACCTCCACACAGGCCAAATTCGTCACAGGATCGACGATGCGCCATGTCGCCGTGATGACAGCGACCGGCTCGGTGGGACTGGTCGCCATCTTCATCGTGGATGCCCTCAATCTCTTCTACATTTCGATGCTCGGCGTGCAGGAGCTCGCAGCGGCCATCGGCTTTGCCAGCACGCTGATGTTCTTTACCCTGTCGGTCTCCATCGGCCTGACAATTGCGGCCTCGGCGCTGGTTTCGCGCGCACTCGGACGCGGCGACCGGGCGGAAGCCGCGCGCATGGGCGGCGCGGCGATGATGTTCATGGGCCTGACGACGGGCGTCATCGTGCTAGCCATCTGGCCGTTCCTCGATCCACTCGTCGGTCTCCTGGGCGCAACGGGCGAGACCCGCCAGCTAGCAACGCGGTTTCTCCAGATCGTAATCCCGTCGTCGCCGCTCGTCTCCATGGGCATGTGCGCAACCGGCATCCTGCGTGGCGTCGGCGATGCACGGCGCGCCATGTATGTGACGCTGGCTGGCGGCGCGGCTGCTGCGGTGCTCGACCCTATCCTCATCTTCGGGTTCGATCTTGGGCTTGACGGCGCGGCGATCTCGACCGTGCTGTCGCGACTGGTCCTGCTCGCAATTGGCATCCATGGCGCGCACATCGTGCACCGACTGATGGCGCTGCCCGGCCCGCGCAAGATGGTGGCGGCAGCGCGGCCATTCTTTGCGATCGGGATACCCGCCGTCCTGACCCAGATCGCAACGCCCGTGGGCAACGCCTATGTGACGATCGAGATGGCGCGCTTCGGCGACGAGGCGGTCGCAGGGTGGGCGATCATCGGCCGGCTCATCCCTGTCGCCTTCGGAGTGATTTTCGCGCTTTCCGGCGCTGTCGGACCGATCCTTGGCCAGAACTATGGCGCGCGGCGCTACGATCGCCTCAACACCGCCCTGCGCGATGCGCTGGTCTTCGTCACGCTCTATTGCCTGGCCGTCTGGATGCTGCTCGCCCTGCTGTCGACGCCGGTCGCCGATCTTTTCGGCGCGGTGGGCGAAGCGCGCGAGCTCGTTATCTTCTTCTGCCTCTTTGTCGCGGGCAGCTTTCTTTTCAACGGCATGCTGTTCGTGGCGAACGCTGCCTTCAACAATCTGGGCTTTGCAACCTATTCTACGGTTTTCAACTGGGGACGGTCGACGCTGGGCGTGATCCCGTTCGTCTGGGCGGGTGCGCAGCTTTACGGAGCCAAAGGGGTCATCGCTGGCTGGGGTCTCGGCGCGATCGTGTTCGGTATCGTCGCCGCCGTCGTGGCCTTTCGCGTCGTTCGCGGCATCGGCGACAAGCCACCGGCTGAAGATGACGTGCCGTCGCCGCCGCCTGCCGCCAATTCGCCCTTCTCCACCGGTAAGGCAGCGACACTTCAATAGCGACGGGGAGCGATGCTCAGGCCGCGTCCTTCTGGAAGCGCTCCACCGCGGCGCCGACGGCCTGTTTCAGCTCGTCCTTGATGGAAGCTGTCTCCGCCATGACGCGATCGACCTTGAGGAAATCCAGGGCGCGGAAGTGCGAAACTGGAGGACGCAGCAAAATCTGGGGACGCCCCTGCTGGAGCTTCAGGGCAACAATCGACTGCATCATGATCTGGCTCGCACCGAACACGAGATCCAGCGAGTTGGGCTTGGCGCGGCGGTCATGCACCGGCGAGCCCACCACGTCGATGGCAATCAATATGTCGGCCTTGCCCTCGAGCAGGTCGAACGGAACGGGATTGGCGATACCGCCATCAACCAGGATGCGGCCCTCATGCCTGACGGGGCGGAACACGGCTGGAATCGCCGCGGATGCCGCAACCGCCTTGTAGAGATCGCCGCTGGCGAAGATCGTCTCCCTGTGAGCGAAGAAATCAGTCGCCGTCACCTGCAGCGGAATCCGCAGCGCCTCGAAGGTCTCGGGAATCACAGGGGGCAGGAAGGCGTGGATGATGCGCTCGACGTTGAACTGCGTCAGACCGACGCCGCCGGACACCATCTCGGAGAAGCTGCCGGGACGTGCGCGCCACATGCGTGCCGCCACCTCCGACCTGCGCCCGAGGATCGAGCGCGCGTAGTCGTGGATTTCGCGGCCCGTCATGCCGGCGGCCATGCCCGCCCCCATGATCGCGCCGATCGAGGAGCCGGAAATAGCCACCGGCCTGATGCCGAGCTCGTCGAGCGCCTCGATGACGTGGATATGGGCGAGTCCTCGCGCACCACCACCGCCGAAGGCGACCGCAAAGGTCGGGTCGCGACCCTTCTCAAGCTGCGGCGCGCCGCTCTCCGTGGCGCGTTCGGGGATCGAGGCTTCCATCGCCTTCCTTTCAGCCGCCGTCGCCAGCCTCCGGACCTATTACCAGTATCGCAGGTTCCGCAACAAGCAGCCGACGGGCAGCCGCCTTGACCTGATCGAGCGTCACGGCGTTGATGTAGCCGACCCGGCGGTCGATGTAGTCGATGCCGCGTTCGTCGAGCTGCAACTCGACGAGCGTACGCGCGATGGCAGCCGACGAATCGAGATTGTTGATCGGATATGCGCCGACCAGATAGGTCTTGGCACGTGCCAGCTCTTCCTCGGTAGGCCCCTCCTCGGCCATCCCGCGCACCACTTCGCGAATGAGGTCCAGGGTTTCCTGCGCCCGATCGGCGCGGGTGGACGTTCCGATGGCGAGCATGTTGGCGTATTCGCCGGTATGCAGGCCGGATCCCACGCCATAGGCAAGCCCGCGCTTTTCGCGCACCTCGTCGAACAGGCGCGAGGAGAACGTTCCGCCGCCAAGGATGTGGTTCATGAGAAAGGCCGGGAAGAATTCCGGATCGTCGCGGGCAATGCCCGGATAGACGAGCTGGAGCGTCGCCTGCGGCAGCGGATAGGCGTAGGAGACTTCCTGATCCAGCTTTGGCGAAACGTGTTCCACCGGCAGCAATTCCGGCTTCTGCGGCAAATCTCCGAAAACCTTGTCGAGTACGCCCTTGAGCGTTTCAGCATCGATCGCGCCAACAACGCCGATACTCACGTTTGTGCGGGCGAAGGTGCGCGCATGCAGCGACTTCAGGTCCTCAGGGGTGACGGAGGCTAGCGTTTCCTGGGTCCCGTCGGATCGGCGCGCATAGGGGTGCTCGCCGTAGAGCGCACGGGCGAACTCTTCCTGACCCAGCGATTGCGGATCACGCATGTCGCTCTGGATACGCGTCATGATCTGGGCGCGGATGCGGTCCACCGGCTCCTGGTCGAAACGCGGGCTGTTGACGGCAAGCCGCAGAAGTTCGAACGCGTCCTCGCTTCCTTCCTCCAACATGCGCATCTCGCCATAGACGGCGTCGCGGGTGGCGTTGAAGCTCATCTCCGCGCCGACCTCGTCCAGCCGTTCCTGGAAGGCGTCGGCATCGAGATCGCCGGCACCCTCGTCGAACAGGCCAGTCATCAGCGTGGAGACACCCTCCTTGCCCTCCGGGTCCTGCGTGCTGCCACCCTTGAACGCGAACCGCACGGAGATGATCGGCACCGTGTAATCCTCGACCAGCCAGGCCTTGACGCCGCTCTCGGAGGTCACTTCCTGAATGTCGACGGCGGCGCGCGCCGGCAGCACCGCCGGCAGGGTGAGAAACATCAGCGCCAGAAGCAGCGTCGTCAGCGCCAGCGTGAAGCGGTTGGCCTGCATTGCGGGGGTTGCCTCCGTCGCGTTCATGAGCGGTCGTCCTTTTCGGGCCGCAGATAGCCGGTTACGGACCGGCGCTGATCGAGGTAGCGCGCGGCGACCCGCTTTACGTCGTCGGCGGAGACGGCGTCGATGCGCTCTGGCCACTCCAGAACATCCTCGACTGTCCCACCGGTCGTCAGTGTCGAGCCGTAGATACGCGCCATGCCGGACTGGTCGTCGCGGGCGAAGATCATGGAACGGGTCGCCCGTTTCTTGGCTTTCGCAAGCTCGTCCTCGGAAATGCCTTCCTCTGCGACCTTTGCGATCTCCGCATCGATCGCGCGCTCGACGTCCTCAATCGTGGAGTCGCCGCGCGGCGATCCATAGACGACAAACGCCGTGTCATCGAGCGAGGTGCCCTGATAGTAGGCGCCGGCCGACGAGGCGATGCCCTGCCGCACGATCAGTTCCTGATAGATACGGCTGCGCATGCCGCCGCCAAGTATTTCGGACAACAGGTCGAGCGCTTCGGCCTCGCCCTCCTCGGCGGTCGTGTAGGAAGGCACAACCCAACGCTTGGAGTAGCTCGCCACGCCGACGCGCGGGTCCGACATCTCGACGATACGGCTCGTGTTCTGCTCCGGCTCCACCGGGCGTATGCGCGGCGGCAGGTCCGGGCCGCGCTCGACAAGCCCGTATGTCTCCTCGGCAAGGTTGCGCACGGTCGCGGCATCCACGTCGCCTGCTACGACCAGCACAGCATTGTTCGGCGCGTAAAACCGGTCGTAAAACTCGGTCGCGTCCTCCCGGTTAAGCTGCTCAATCTCCTGCATCCACCCAATCACGGGAAAGCGATAGGGATGGTTCTGGTAGAGCGTAGCGTTGACTTCCTCGCCATGCAGCGATTCAGGGCTGTTCTCGACCCGTGAATTGCGCTCCTCGATGATGACGTCGCGCTCGGGCCCGATCACGTCATCCGTGAGGATGAGGTTGCGCATCCGGTCCGCCTCGAACTCCATCATGGTCTTCAGCTCACCCGGCGCGACCTGTTGGAAGTAGGCGGTATAATCATAGGAGGTGAAGGCGTTCTCGCGCCCCCCGATCTCGGCGATACGGGCGGAAAACTCACCGGGGCCATGATTGCTGGTGCCTTTGAACATCAGATGTTCGAAGAAGTGGGCGATGCCCGATTTGCCAGGTTCCTCGTCGGCGCTGCCGACCTTGTACCAGACCATCTGGGTAACGACCGGCGCGCGCCGGTCGGGGATCACCACGACCTCGAGCCCGTTGTCGAGGGTGAAATGCTCGACCTGCGGCGCTTCCTCTGCGGTGGCTAAGGCAAGCGGGACGGCCATGAACGCGGCGGTGAGCACTGCCCTGAAAGGCGCGCCAGCACCGCGGCCGGGAATCAGCATCATGAAAGCTTCCTTCTCCAGAGACCCTGCGAGACTTAGCGCCTGCGGCCATGCATGCAATCGCGGCGGCACTAACAACTGCGTCATCGGGCGCAACCGTGACGAAA
The DNA here is from genome assembly GCA_019739225.1 of Aquamicrobium sp. Lineage (GTDB taxonomy): Bacteria > Pseudomonadota > Alphaproteobacteria > Rhizobiales > Rhizobiaceae > Aerobium. The sequence continues at coordinate 1,093,698 of JAHHDT010000005.1, read as the reverse complement.
GTCAGGCGCGCTCGCAGAAAGTCACGGTGGTGTCGCCATAGTCGCGGCGCTGAACCAGTTTCAGCCCCGCGGGCGGCTGGAATGGGGATCCGCTCGCCTCCTCCACCATCACGAAGGCTTGTTGCCTGAGCCAGCCGCCGGAAAGTGCCGAGGCAAGCGCGCGTTCACCCAGTCCCTTGCCGTAAGGCGGGTCGGCAAAGACGATATCGAAAGGCTGGATCGTGCCCGTCTCGCCTAGCATTGTTGCGTCGCGGCGAAATATCTTGGTGCGGCCCTGGAGCCCCATGGTCTCGACATTGGTGCGGATCAGACCGCGGCCTTCGGCCGATTCCTCGATGAAGAGGCAATGCGCCGCGCCGCGCGAAAGCGCCTCGATGCCAAGAGCACCGGTGCCCGCGAAAAGGTCAAGCACGCGCGCGCCTTCAAGCCGCACCGACTGGCTGTGGGCTATGATGTTGAAGACCGCCTCGCGCGTGCGGTCCGTCGTCGGCCGGATCGCATCAGAACGCGGCGCAGCCAACGGCCGTCCGCGCAATTCGCCCCCGACGACGCGCAAAGTCAGCCCTCGCCTCGCGGCTTGCGCGGGCCGCTGCCGCGCGGTCCGGGCTTTCCACCGCCTTTGCCACCCTTGGCACCGTCAGGCCGCGGTTTTCCCGCGTACCGGCGCCCGTCGTTGCGCTCGGCAAGTGCTGCCGCCTTCTTCTCGCCCATGGGGCGTGCGCCGGGCGCCATCCAGACATTGGCTGTGCGCGAACGCTGCTTCTCGGGCTGACGCTCCTCGCGCGGGCCGTCTTTCGTTCTGGGGAACTTTCCACCCGCCGGGCCGCGCCTGTCGTCAGCGTCACCCCGCTTCGGGCCTGCGCCACGCATCGGCTTCGTCTGCAGGCGTCCGAGGGCATCCTCGCGCTTCTGCTCGCGTTCGCGCTTGCGGTTGGGCCTTTCAGCCGGCTCCTCGCGCTTCTTCTCGGAGGTGGCGGAGACCGGCTTGTTGGAGAATTCGTTGAGCACCGGCGCGTCGAAATTCGCGCCCGATTCCTCGATGAGGCGCTCGCCGAGCTGGTCGCGCAGGAGCTTGCCCTTGAGTTCTCGCACCTCGCCCTCGGCGAGTTCGCCAAGCTGGAAGGGGCCATAGGACAGCCGGATCAGCCGCGTCACGTCGAGCCCGAGCGCGCCCAAGATGTTCTTGACCTCGCGGTTCTTTCCCTCGCGCAGGCCAACCGTCAGCCAGGCATTGGAGCCCTGCTCGCGATCGAGCGTCGCTTCAACGCCGCCGTAGAACACACCGTCGACGGCGATGCCGTCCTTCAGGCCGGCTAACGCCTCCGGCTCGACCTTGCCGTGCACGCGCACGCGATAGCGGCGCAGCCAGCCCGTGGCCGGCAGTTCGAGCACACGCGACAGGCCGCCATCATTGGTCAGCAGCAGCAGCCCCTCGGTGTTGATGTCCAGCCGCCCGACGGTCATGAGCCGCGGCAGCTTCTTCGGCAGGATGTCGAAGACGGTCGTGCGGCCCTCCGGATCGCGGTTGGTGGTGACCACACCGGCCGGTTTGTGGAACAGAAACAGCCGCGTGCGCTCGATGGCCGGAATTTCATTGCCATCGAGTTCGATACGGTCGCGTGGACCGACATTGACCGCCGGCGTATCGAGAACCTTGCCGTTGAGCCTGACGCGGCCGGCCGCGATCATTTCCTCGGCGTCGCGACGCGAGGCCACGCCAGCCCGTGCGAGACGCCGCGCGATGCGCTCGCTCGTAGCAGCGGCCTCACCCGTATCCACTGCCACCTCGCGTTCCCGCTTGCCTGGACGTGGTGCTGCGGTGTCCTCACGTTTGCGGAACGGCTTGCGCTCGCCGTCCGCCTTAGCATAGGGCCGGCGCTCGCCGTCCTCGCGCTTGCGGAACGGACGCTTATCGCTTTCTCCTGCTGGACGGTCCTCGCGTTTATGGAACGGCTTGCGCTCGCCATCGGCCTTCGCGTAGGGCCGGCGCTCACCATCTTCGCGCTTGCGGAACGGACGCTTATCGCCCTCCCCAGCGGGACGGTCGTCGCGTTTACGGAAGGGTTTGCGCTCACCATCGGCCTTCGCATAGGGTCGGCGTTCACCATCTTCGTGCTTGCGGAACGGACGCTTTTCACCGCCTTCGCCAGCGGGACGATCCTCGCGTTTGCGGAAGGGTTTGCGCTCGCCATCGGCCTTGGCGCCGGGCCGGCGTTCGCCGTCGTCACGCTTGCGGAACTGGCGCTTTTCACCACCTTCGCCGCGCTGGCCGCGTCCTGCATCGCCGCGCGGCGGTCTTTTCTTGTCGTCGTTCATGTGGCGCTTGCCTTTCAGCGCGGGTAACTATCAGACCGCATAGGGCCTTGCGAGTGAAATGTCAGCGGCGGAAAACGCATGAGATCGTCCCCCTTCATGGAAGCGGCCTTTGCCGAGGCGGAAGCCGCGCGTGACCGAGGCGAAGTGCCGATCGGCGCCGTTCTCGTCCGGGAAGGGGTGCTACTGGCGAAGGCCGGCAACCGCACCCGTGAACTGAACGATCCCACGGCCCATGCCGAAATCCTGGCGATCCGCGAAGCCTGCCGGCTCATGGCCAGCGAAAGGCTTCCCGATGCCGACCTCTACGTGACGCTGGAGCCGTGCCCGATGTGCGCTGCGGCAATCTCCTTCGCGCGCATCCGCCGGCTGTATTTCGGCGCGGTCGACGAAAAGGGCGGCGCCATCGTCAGCGGCGGACGCTATTTCGCGCAGCCCACCTGCCATCACGCGCCGGATGTCTACGCCGGCATCGGCGAACAGCGCTCGTCGGAAATGCTGAAAGACTTCTTCAGGAACCGGCGCTGAGGACCGATCCTCAGAGCCAGGGTACGTAGTCGCGCCAGGAAGACTTGCTCGACGCGCGCTTGACGCGGCGCTCTTTCTTCCACTCTTCCTCACCCAAGTCGCCGGCCGGCGCCGTTGCGTTTGGCTGGCGATAGTCGAGCGGCGGCTCGCTGAGGTAGCGGCGGCTGGTGGCTTCGCCCTGATTGCGCTCGCGAAGTCGACGCTGCACTTCCGCCCGCTGGGCGGCGTCGTTGACCATGGGCTCGGCGCCCCAGCGCTCTGGATCGTAGTTCGGATCGGATTTGCCAACGCCCCCGGGCGCCACCTGGGGCCGGTAGGAGGAATTGTTCTGGTTGGCGGTCGCCTCGTCGCGAATGCGCGCACGGCGTTCCTCGGGCGACTCGGGCCAAGCCGGATTGCCCGCGCTGGCGAGATCCTGCTGTGGCTCGGGCAGAACTTCGAGCGAGGCAGGCTGGACCAGCTTCGGCCGGGGATTGTAGGCGATCTCGGGGCCTTTGTCGGCCGGGCCGACAGAGAGAATGCCGGTGAGATCCTCGACAAGCTGCTGGTTGGCAGTCTTGCCGGTGCCGTAAGTGGGCGAGCCCATGCAGCCCGAAAGCAGCGTTGCGGCGCATGCCATGGAAGCACCAATAAGGAGCGGCGTGCGGCCACGCGTTTGAATGCGGTCGATCTTCACTGAAACTTGCCTCTCACATCGGGCGAAAAACGCCGGATCAACGTCCAGTTTCGCCAGAAAATCCGGCGACAACAAGGCGTTCAGTCAGCGCGCCTTGTACCCTAATCGGCTCCGGCGGGCAATGTCGGAGGACATTTGCCCGCCGATGACTGTTTACAACCGGCCGAGCGCACGCAGTTCGTGCAGTGCCGCGGCATCGCGCGCCGAAACGTCCGGGAACTCCGGATCGGAGCCGACATCGGACGTATAGCGCCACGAGCGCGCACACTTGGCCCCGCCGGCCATGGCCGGGACGACGCCAACGCCCTTCACTTCGTCCAGCGTGAAGGCGATGTCGGGTGCCGGCGTATCCACGATCGAGATGCCGCTGGTGATGCAGGTTTCAGCCATGTCGACGTCGGCGATGGCAGCGCGCAGCTCCGGATCGGTGACGTGAACGATCGGCGCGGCCTCCAGCGAGGAGCCGATGCGCTTCTCGCGCCGCTCGATCTCCAGTGCGCCGGTGACGACGCGGCGAACCTGCCGCACCTTGCGCCACTTCGCGGCAAGCTTCTCGTCCTTCCATTCGGCGGGAATGGTGGGGAACTGCTCCAGGTGCACGGATTCAGCCTGCGGATGACGGTCGAGCCAAGCTTCCTCCATGGTGAAGGGCAGCATCGGCGCGAGCCAGGTTACGAGGCTGTCGAACAGCCGGCGCACGACGACGATGGCCGCCTTGCGCCGCGTGCTCGACGGAGCGTCGCAGTAGAGCGTGTCTTTGCGCACGTCGAAATAGAACGCTGACAGCTCGACGACCATGAAGTCGATCAGCGTGCGGGTGATGCGCTTGAAATCGAATGCGTCGTAGCCTTTTCGCACGAGTTCATCGAGCTCGGCCAGCCGATGCAGCATCAGCCGTTCCAGCTCCGGCATCTGGGCGACGGGAACGTCTTCGCCCTCGTCATGGGCGAGCGTGCCGAGCATCCAGCGGATCGTATTCCTGAGCTTGCGATAGGCGTCGATATTGGTCTGCAGCACGTTCTTGCCGAGGCGCTGGTCTTCCCAATAGTCGGTGGTCATGACCCACAGGCGCAGGATGTCGGCGCCCGACTGCTTCATGACGTCCTGCGGGACGACAGTGTTGCCGAGCGACTTCGACATCTTGCGGCCGTCCTCGTCCATGGTGAAGCCATGGGTGATGACGGTGTCGTAAGGCGCCCTGCCCCGCGTGCCGCAGCTTTCCAGCAGCGAGGAATGGAACCAGCCACGATGCTGGTCGGAGCCTTCGAGATAGACGTCGGCCGGCCACTTCAGGTCTGGCCGGTCCTCGAGCGTGAAGGTGTGGGTCGAGCCCGAATCGAACCAGACGTCGAGGATGTCCATCACCATCGCCCAGGGCTCGTTGGCGCGCGAACCCAGGAAGCGCTCGCGCGCGCCCTCGGCAAACCATGCGTCCGCGCCCTCGGCCTCGAAGGCCTCCAGAATGCGGGCGTTGACGGCCTCGTCCTTAAGCACCTCGCCATTCTCGTCGGCAAAGACACAGATCGGCACGCCCCACGCCCTTTGACGGGAAAGAACCCAGTCGGGCCGGTCCTCGATCATCGCGCGCAGGCGTGTCTGGCCGGCGGCCGGCACGAAGCGGGTGTCGTCGATGGCCTTGAGCGCGCGGCTGCGCAGCGTGTCGGGTGTGTTATCGCTCACGGCCGAGCGCTCGCTCCGCTCGCTGGCCTCCGCGGGGGCGGGCGAAAGGTCGCCCGGCGTCCGGTCGGACGCTCGGCCTTCCCGAGGAAGGCCGTAGCCGCCCAGGTCCTTGTCCATGTAGACAAACCACTGCGGCGTGTTGCGGAAGATCACCGGCTTCTTGGAACGCCACGAATGCGGGTAGGAATGCTTGAGGCGGCCGCGCGCAAAAAGCATGTTCGCCGCGATCAGCGCTTCGATAACGGCCTTGTTCGCGTCGCCCTTCTTGCCGTTGTCGTCGATGACGCGCGCGGCCCCGCCCTCGCGATCCGGGCCGAAGCCCGGCGCATCCTTGGTGAAGTAGCCGGCATCGTCCACGGTGAACGGGATGCGCGTTTCGATGCCGCGCGCGGCAAGCTCCTTGCCTGCGTCCATCCACGCGTCGAAGTCCTCGCGGCCATGGCCGGGCGCGGTGTGGACGAAACCCGTGCCGGCATCGTCGGTGACGTGGTCGCCGGGGAGCATCGGGACGGTGAAGTCGTAACCGCCGCCGAGACCCGCCAGCGGGTGAGCGAGCGTCATGGCACCAAGTTCATCGGTCGAAACATCACGCAGCCGCTCGTATTGCAGCTTGGCCTTGCCGAACGAATCCTCTGCCAGCGCATCTGCGAAGATCAGCAGTTCGCCCGCCTGCGGTCCGAAATCGTTCTCCGCCGCGGTTACCTTATAAAGGCTGTAGGCGATGCGTGGCGAATAGGCGACCGCGCGATTGCCGGGAATTGTCCATGGCGTCGTGGTCCAGATGACGACAAAGGCTTTAAGCAGATCAGACTGTACTGGCGTGTCATCGCCCAGAACTCTTGGACGAGCCGTGGCTGCCTCAACGAGATTCAGACTTGCCACCGGGAACTTCACCCAGATCGTATCCGACTCGTAGTCCTGATACTCGACCTCTGCCTCCGCCAGCGCGGTGCGTTCCACCACGGACCACATCACCGGCTTGGAGCCGCGATAGAGCTGGTCGGACATGGCGAACTTCATCAGCTCGCCGGCAATGCGCGCCTCGGCGTGGAAGTTCATCGTCGTGTAGGGATTGTCGAAATCGCCCTCTATGCCGAGGCGCTTGAACTCCCCGGTCTGCACCTCGATCCAGTGCTGCGCGAAGTCGCGACATTCCTTGCGGAACTCGTTGACCGGTACCTGGTCCTTGTCGAGGCCCTTGGCGCGGTACTGTTCCTCGATCTTCCACTCGATCGGCAGGCCGTGACAGTCCCAGCCCGGTACGTAATTGGAATCATAACCGCGCATCTGGAACGAGCGGGTGATGACGTCCTTGAGGATCTTGTTGAGCGCGTGGCCGATATGGATGTTGCCGTTGGCGTAGGGCGGGCCGTCGTGCAGCACGTAGAGCGGCCGGCCGGCGGCACTTTCGCGCAGGCGGTTGTAGAGCTTCATCTCCTGCCAGCGCTTGACCAGCAGCGGCTCCTTGTCCGGCAGGCCCGCACGCATCGGAAATTCCGTCTGCGGCAGATAGAGGGTCTTGGAATAGTCGATCTTCTCAGCGGTCGTCATGATCTCGTCGCATCGTCGGCCCGGGCGGCGCGGCTCCGGGCGGGTGTCTTGTCAAACAGGCGAAAGGCGCGCGGGCGGGCGGCGCGCGAAATACCCGGACCTTCCGGCAGCCGCTCAGGCCGCCCGGAAAGCCGGGCCAATAATTCGTATCGTGATCGCGATCGGAAGCGCGCGCTGTCTCATGGTCCGCGCTTTTAGCCGAGCGGAGACGTGGAATAAAGAGGTGAATGCAAGTGTCGGCTAGCGGATCGAAAAGTCGAAGCGCCACGTCGCGCTGGCGCCGAGCGTGAACTGGTCGCGGGAGCCGCCCTCGCGAACCAGGCTCGAATCCGCCGCCGGACCCGTCAGCCGCGCGTATTCGGCGAAGAGGCTGGTGTCGAGCCTGTCCGTCGCCTTCCAGTTGACCGCGCCGCCGACGCCAGCAGAGGCGAAGCCGCTGCCCGGTGCATATTGGGAAAGGCCGGTTGCCGCCGATTCGGCTGCGTCGACGCCATAGTAAGCGTCGAAATAGTCCGCCGATGCCCAGCGGGCGCGCGGACCAGCCGAGATCTGGATCGTGTCGGTGATGTTGACGAAAAAGTCGGCCGAAAGGTCGGCGACGAGACCGTCATGCGATCGAATGCCGTGGCGCAGCTCTGCGCGCATGCGCATGTTGTCGGTCGGGTAAATCTCGGCGAAGCCGCCCAGCTCGCCGCCGAAACGCACAGGCGAGAGCCCGATCAGTCGCGCATCGGTGTCCCCATCGCGGCGGAAAACCAGCTTGCCCGCAGCACCGGCGCGGATCATGCCTGTATCGACGACGGCCAGCGAGATGTTGTCGTTGCGCGAGGAAAAGCGCGACGAGCGGCCGTGCTTGCCCAGCGAAACGATCGGCTGGAAGGCTAGCGAGCGACCGGAAGCACCGTCGAATTTCGGTGCATAGAGCGCGGTGCCGCCAAGCTTGAGATACCAGTCTCCTGAGAACCATCCCTCGGCGGCTGCAGGCGCAGCCAGGCCAAGTGTAGCGAGCGCTGTCAGCGCGATACCCAGATATTTTCGGCCGATCATGCCAGTCACCTACGCATTACTCTTGCATTCAGCACTGCAAGCGTTGGGTAAATTTTGCATTAAGGGCCCGGATTCGTCTACCCGCCGGACGATTAAAACGCAATCGTGCGGTCCAGTTCGGACAAAGGCTGCACAGCAGAGAGCAGCGCGCGCGCTTCGTCCTCGTCGCGCTTCATCTGCGTGACAAGCGGTTCCAGCCCGTCAAACTTCTCTTCGCCGCGCAGGAAGCCGAAGAAGGAGACGCTGCAAACTTCGCCATAGAGGTCGCCGGAGAAGTCGAACACGAACGTCTCGAGCAGCGGCGCGCCATCCTCGGTGACGGTAGGCCGACGGCCGAAGCTTGCCACGCCGTCATGAAGCGAGCCATCGGCGCGGCGCAGCCTGACCGCATAGATGCCGTGCTTGAGACCAGTAGAAACAGGCAACTGCATGTTAGCTGTCGGAAAGCCCAATTCTCGGCCGAGCTTCTTCCCGTGCGAGATTTCTGCCTCCACGGTATAGCGATAGCCGAGCAGCCCTCCGGCTTCCACAACTTCGCCCGACGACAGCAATTCGCGGATGCGGCTCGACGAGACGACTTCGGCGCCCTCATCCCGGAACGCATCTACAAGGCTGACGCCGAAGCCGAGCCGCTCGCCGGCTTCCATCAGGAAGGCAGGACCGCCCTGCCGGTTCTTGCCGAAATGGAAATCGAAGCCGGTGACGACGTGGCTGATCCCGAGCCCCTGGACCAGCACGTCGGTGACGAACGCATCGGCGCTGAGCGAAGAAAAATCACGGTCGAACGGTTGCTCGACCACGGCCCGGAAGCCGAGGGCCTCGAGCAATCGTGCGCGGACAGGCGCGGGCGTGATGCGGTAGAGCGGCACATCCGGCCGGAAGACGGCGCGCGGATGCGGCTCGAAAGTCAGTGCCAGCGCGGGAACGCCGCGCCGCTCGGCCTCCGTCAGCGCGCGGGCGAGCACGGTCTGGTGGCCGCGATGCACGCCGTCGAAATTGCCGATGGCGACAACGCCTCCGCGGCAGGAAGCGGGAAGGCTCGAAGAGCCTGCGATCCGCTCGATGGGCCGGGGCGCCATCAACGGTTATCCGAGACGCGGAATGACGGCTACCGGGCGGTAGCCGTGCTTTTCCAGAAATGCGGCGAGACGCTCGCGATCGGGTGTGAGCTCACCGCCATACTCGGCCGCATGAATGCCGCCCGAGACATAGAGCACATCGAAGCCATTGCTGACCGCGCCCTTCACGTCGGTGAGCATGCCGTCGCCGATTGCCAGCACCTCGCCGCGTTCGACATCACGGCCAAGCACTCCGGCGGCAGCTTCCAGCGCGGCCTCGTAGATCGGACGATGCGGCTTGCCGGCGATCTGCGTGCGGCCGCCAAGCTGGGCATAGTCGCGGGCAAGCGCGCCTGCGCACCAGATCAGCCTGTCGCCGCGTTCGACCACGATATCAGGATTGGCGCAGATGAACGGCAGGTTGCGGGCGCGCAGGCGCTGCAGCAGTTCGGCATAATCCTCCGGCGATTCGGTGTCATCGTCGAGGAAGCCGGTACAAACGACCGTCTGCGCCTCGAACTCCTCCACGAGTTCCACGTCGAGCCCGTCATAGATCGCAAGCTGGCGTTCGTCGCCGATATGGAACACGCGGCGGGGGCCATCGCTGATCAAGTCTCGAGTCACATCGCCCGAGGTGACAATGCTGTCCCAGCAATCCTCGGCAACGCCGATCGCGCCCAATTGCTCGATCACGCCTTTGCTCGGGCGCGGCGAATTGGTGAGAAGCACGACCGCCTTGCCCTTCTCCCGGGCACGGCGCAGCGCATCCACCGCTTTCGGGAACGGACGAATGCCGTTGTGAACGACACCCCAGACGTCGCAGAAGATCGCCGCGTAGCCTTCCGCGATACCATCCAGTGTCTCTATCAGTTCGGCCATTGCGCTCCGCCCGTGATTGTTGTTTCCGGCTTCCGCCGGGCGACCGGAATTAGCCGAAGCGGCTTGGCCTGTCACTAGTGCCAAACTGCCGCCCTTCGATGACCAGCGTAATACGAGTACGCGGCACTGCAGGCGGATCGGCCCCTTGGCAGCCTAGCGAGGGCGCAGCAATCTCGACCGCGCCTGCTCGACTTCCACCCGGCAGATGCAGCCTTCTATGTGGTCGTTGACCATGCCCATCGCCTGCATGAAGGCGTAAACCGTGGTCGGGCCGACGAAGGACCAGCCGCGTTTTTTCAACTCCTTCGAAATGCGGGCCGACGTTTCGGTCTTCGGCATGGCGCGTACTGCGGCAATGTCTATCACCGCCGGCCGCTGGTCCGGGCCGGGCTCGAACGACCAGAAGAAGCTGGCCAGCGAGCCACGCTCCCTGGCCAGATCAACGGCGCGGCGCGCATTGTTGTAGACCGAGGCGATCTTGCCGCGGTGGCGCACGATGCCGGGGTCCTGCAGATGCCGTTCGATCGCTTCAGCCTCGTCGGCTTCGGCCAGCTTGCGGAAATCGAAGCCGTCGAATGCAGCACGGAAATTCTCGCGCTTACGCAGGATCGTCAGCCATGACAGGCCTGACTGGAACCCTTCAAGGCAGAGTTTTTCGAACAGCCGTGTGTCGTCGACGACCGGTCGCCCCCACTCTTCGTCATGGTAGCGCTGGTAGTCCGGCAGGTTGCCATGCCACGCGCAGCGCGCCGCGCCGTCTTCGCCCGTCACCAGGCCATTCGATCCATCCATCGTCAGAAAACGTCCTTAAGTTCACTTTTACCATACGGCTCAACGACCCGGTAACCACACCGGAAGCTTTACGAAAAAGGCGGCATTTTACGGAAGTCCGTTCACACTTTTTGCGTTGCCTCTCCTGACAATCAGCCATGAAACAGCCGCCTGCCACCCGGTTTGCGGCTTTTCTCACGACGAGATGTTGCGAGTAGGTTCGATGAGACATTTTCTTTCGCTGGCGGTCGCCGCCGCCCTGACTGGACTGACGTCGCACGCCATTGCGCAGGAGCGCTACCGCGAACGACCGCCGGTCGTCGTCAGCCCCGATCTTTCTGCGCCCTGGGTGTTGCAGTTGCAGCGCGCGCCCGCCGGCTACCAGCGTCGCGAGACGGTTCGCCATGGCCTGCCCGGCGTACAGGTGCGCGTTGCGCCGCAGCCGATCGTCCGTGAACGGGCGCGTGTTGCGATCACGCCCGCTCCCGATCAGGTGCAGACGGCAGCGCTGCCCAGCGCGACACGCGATGCCGGCGCGCAGATCGATCCGAAATTCCTGCCGCAGACCGTCGCCTATGACGGCCCGCACGCACCCGGCACCATCGTCATCGACACGACACAGCATCTGCTCTACCTCGTCGAAGCGGGCGGCCAGGCGCGCCGCTACGGCGTCGGTACCGGCAAGCCGGGCTTCGAGTGGGCTGGCTCGCACAAGGTGACACGCAAGGCGGAATGGCCCGACTGGCGCCCGCCAGCGGAGATGATCGCCCGCGAAAAAAGGAAGGGACGGATCCTGCCTGCGCACATGAAGGGCGGTCCGGCCAATCCGCTCGGCGCGCGCGCGCTCTATCTCGGCTCGACGCTTTACCGCATCCACGGGACGAACCAGCCATCGACCATCGGCCATGCCGTGTCATCCGGCTGCATCCGCATGCGCAACGAGGACGTCATCGACCTCTATGACCGCGTGCCCGTCGGAGCCAAGGTGGTCGTGATCTAGTTTTTGCGCGTTGGTTCCGGAGCAGAGGATGGCGGTCCGCCCAGGGGACGGGCGCCGCCGACATGCGATGGTCAGCTCCACTGTCGCCAGAAGGGCGATCCGGCATCGGTCGGGTCGCCCTTTGTTTAGGTTCGCCGCATTTGTCTGCCGCATCGGCTTTCGCTAAGCATTGACGAGGCTGCGGGAGGGCAGCCGCTTGGGGGGACACCATGGACGTGCTGATAACCGTATTCCTGCCGCTTGCGCTGGCGGTCATCATGTTTTCGCTCGGGCTCGGCCTGACGCTGGCTGATTTCAAGCGCGTGTTGCTGCAGCCGAAGGCCTTCGCCGTCGGCGCGGCATCGCAGCTTCTTCTCATTCCGCTGGTCGCCTATGCGCTGGCCGTGCTCTTCAACCTGCCCCCGGAACTGGCGGTCGGCGTCATGATCCTTTCGCTGTGCCCCGGCGGCGTCACGTCCAACGTCCTGACGAAATACGGCAAGGGCGATCTCGCACTTTCGATCTCGCTCACGGGCATCATCAGCCTGGTCGCCGTGGCGACGGTGCCGTTGCTGGTGGCATTTTTCGCGGACCGATTCATGGGCCTCGACGCGCCGCCTGTCGACGTGACGGCACTCGGGCTTTCGATGTTCCTCATCACCGCTGTGCCGGTGATCCTCGGCATGCTCGTGCGCGGCCTCGCCAGCGGCTTGGCGCAGAGAATTGAAGGGGTTGTGGAGAAGATCGCGCTGGCGCTGTTCGTCATCGTCGTGGTTGGCGCCGTCGCGGCCAATTGGCGGCTCCTCGTCGAGAACCTGCGGGTGCTCGGCCCGGTCGTGGTGATCCTCAACGTCGTGCTGCTGGCTCTCGGGCTCGGGCTTGCCCGGCTGTTCTCCCTCAGCCGAGACGAAGCGACGGCGATCTCCATCGAAACCGGCATCCAGAACGCGACGCTGGGCATCACCGTCGGCTCGCTGATCGTCGAGCAGGCCTCGGCGCTGCCGCCGTTCAGCCTGCCGTCGGGCGTCTACGGCATCACCATGTATGTGGTGTCGATCCCGTTCGTGCTGTGGCGGAGGCGCCTGGCGGGCTGAAGGTCAGGCAGCCACCTCGGATGAGGACGACACCACGTCCGGCAGCATCGCCGGCTTCGGCCCGCCCCAGGCCCAGTCGAGAAGCTGGACGGTGTGGATCACCGGCAGGTTGGAGCCGGAGGCGATCTGGGTGATGCAGCCGATATTGCCGGTGGCGACCGCGACCGCGCCGGTCGCCTCGATGTTCCTGACCTTGCGATCGCGCAGCGTGCGCGAGATTTCAGGCTGCAGGATATTGTAGGTTCCGGCAGAGCCGCAGCACAGATGCCCTTCCGCCGGCTCCCTGACGAGGAAGCCCGCGCGCGCCAGCAGCTCCTTCGGCTGGCGCAGGATTTTCTGGCCGTGCTGCATCGAGCAGGCGGAGTGATAGGCGACGGTCAGGCCCGGACGTGTGTCGGGTTCCGGCAGATCGAGGGTCGCGAGATACTCCGTGATGTCCTTCGCCAACGCCGACACACGGGCGGCCTTTTCAGCGTAGGCCGAATCGAGGCGGAGCATGAAGCCGTAATCCTTGATCGTGGTGCCGCAGCCCGACGCGGTAATGATGATGGCATCCAGCCCGCCGGCTTCGATCTCGCGCGTCCAGGCGTCGACATTGCGCCGTGCCGCAGCCAGCGCGTCATCCTCGCGGCCCATGTGATGGACCAGGGCACCGCAGCACCCCTCCCCCGCAGGTACGACGACCTCGACGCCGAAGCGCGCGAGCAGCCGCGCGGTCGACGCGTTGATGCCGGGGTCCAGCACCGACTGCGCGCAGCCGGCAAGGATGGCGACGCGGCCGCGTCGTTGGACGCCCTCGACCGGGGCGGCGGAAACTGCGTCCTGCTTTGCCGGCACCGACGAAGGCGCCAGCCTCAGCATGGCCGCAAGCGGCCTCAGCGGCCGGACCTTGTCGAATACCCCTGCGAATGGCCGGCCAAAACGCGCGAGCCCGAGCGCGAACCGGAAGCGTTCGGGATAGGGCAGGACCGCCGCCAGCACCGCGCGGATCGTACGGTCGAGGAACGGCCTGCGGTACGTCTGCTCGATATGCGCACGAGCGTGATCGACGAGGTGCATGTAATGCACGCCCGACGGGCACGTCGTCATGCAGGAGAGGCACGACAGGCAGCGGTCGATGTGGGTGACGATCTCCTCGTCCGCGGCCCTGCCGTTCTCCAGCATGTCCTTGATGAGGTAGATGCGCCCGCGCGGGCTGTCCAGCTCGTTGCCGAGCGTCACATAGGTCGGGCATGTCGCCGTGCAGAACCCGCAATGAACGCATTTGCGCAGGATCTGCTCCGATTCGGCGACATGCGCGTCGGCAAGTTGGGCGAGGGAGAAGTTGGTCTGCATTCCAGTATTCGGCCTCAGCGGAGAGTATCGGATTCGAACGCATTCACGACGTAGCCGACCGCCGCGTTATCGGACGGCATCCTACGTATCAACGCTCGACTGCGGTCGGTCATAACAAGCACGTTTAGGCCAATACCGAGTTGATGGCGCCTAGTAAGGCGCAGCATGCCGCACCGTACCAGTTCCCGCATGTCGCGCGTATATGGGGGGCAACCTTTTCTACCCACTACGAGTTCGCCGCCTTTGCAGTTTATAGCCCATAGCAGCGCATGCTGGCGCCTCCTTGCACTCGGTACTGCAAGCATTGGTGTTGGTGGCTCGTCGGCTCGGCGACGGCGCTCAAACGCAACGGTTCGCTTCCATGCACGTACTTCGGCTGATTTGGATGGCGGTCCTGCAACTCGACCCAAGATGCAACTCCCCCGCTAGATCAGCCAGCTTTGCGGGTTCTTGATTGGCTCGCTGCGGCCGACGGCCTGCAGCCCGATCACCACGCGCACGACGACCCAGATCGCGGTTGCCAGTGCCGTCAGGAAGCCGATGGCGACGAACAGCAGAAGCAGCGAAATGAAGCCGAACAGAAGAGCGATCCAGAAGGTGCGGATCGCCCAGGTGTAATGGGTTTCGACCCAGGCGGGCGACTTGCCGCGATTGAGGTACGCGAGAACGATGCCCACCAGCGTGGTGACGCCGATCACGAAACCGACGAGGTAGCAGATGTAGATCACCTGCACGTTTTTCGGGCCCGGATCGAGCCAGCCATCCGTGCTGCGGGGCACCGGGTTCATGTTCGGATCGGACATTGCGTGATCTCCCTGTGAGAACGGATCGAAGCTGTCATGGACCGGTCAGGCATTCAACCGGCCGGGATTGAGGATGCCTTTCGGATCGAACTGAGCCTTCAGGCGCTGCGAAAGCGCGGCAAGCGCCGGCGACTGAGGCTGGAAGACCGGCACGGCGGCGCGGACAGATGGCGCGGCACGGACCAGCGTCGCGTGGCCGCCGCCATGGCGGGCGATCAGGTGCCGCAGCGCATCGGCCTCGGGATCGCCCTCCATGCGCAGCCAGACGAGGCCGCCCTGCCAGTCGTAGAAAGCATCAACCGCAGCCCCCATGCGCAACGCCATGACCATGCGATGGCCGTCCGACGGTGCCATCGAGACGCGCCAGACCGGGCGCTGGGTGCCGTCGGCGAAGGGCAGGCAGTCGCGGATCTCGCGCCAGACGCGCCGCGACTGTTCTTCCTCCAGCCGCTCGTGCGTTCCATGGCCTGAAAGAAGAGCAGCAAGCCGCTCGAAACGGTAGGCGACCGAGGGGCCGAACCCTTCGAGGCGCAAAAGGGTGGAGCCCTGGCCCGCCAATGCTCCATCGAGCACGCGGCCGGTCACGCTTTCGGGCAGGTGGGACGCACCGGCAACCTCGCCGCTCGATCCCATGGCGATCGCCATCACCTCGGCAGCCTGTTCCTCGGTCAGCCCGCGCAGCACAAGCGTCGCTTCGGTCTCTGCCGCGGGCAACACCTTGAAGGTGACGTCGGTCACCACTGCCAGCGTGCCCCACGAGCCGGCCATCGCCTTGGAAAGGTCGTAGCCGGTGACGTTCTTGACCACCCGCCCGCCCGACTTGAACGCCTCCCCGCGCCCCGAAACGGCGTGCACGCCGAGGATATGATCACGTGCGGCACCCGCCTTGAGGCGGCGCGGGCCGGCAAGATTGGCCGCAAGCACGCCGCCGATGGTGCCCCGGCCCGGGTCGACGCCGAGCAGCGGCCCGTAATCCATCGGCTCGAATGCGAATTCCTGTCGGTGCTGCGCCAGAAGCGCCTGCAACTCGGCCAGCGGCGTGCCGGCTCGTGCCGACAGAACCAGTTCCTCGGGTTCGTAGAGCGTCACGCCGGTGAGCCGCGACAGGTCCACCGCATGTTCAGTCTGCGCGGGGCGGCCGATCCCGCGCTTGGAGCCCTGCCCCAGCACTTCAAGCGGCGTCTCCTCGGAGACGGCCCAGCGAATGGCCTCGAGCGTTTCATCGGCTGTGTCGGGTGTGAAGGTGGTCATGCGAGTCTGCCTGTGTGGGCGGCGCTGCCAACCCCCTCTCCGTCTCGGGCTTCGCCCGATCCACCTCTCCCCCGCTTTACGGGGGCGAGGAACCCAAGTCCTTCGAGGTCGCGGCTTGGGCGAGTGGCATTTCCTCGCCCCTGCGAAGCGGGGGAGAGGTGTCGAGCGAAGCGAGACGGAGAGGGGGACCACATCTCAGCCAACATCTCCGCCTGCCGGTTTATGATCTGCATAGACGAACCGCAGACTCGTCGCAGTCACATCTTCGCTCAGCCGCCCTTCCAGAACCGCAAGTATTGTTTCGCAGGCGCCGCGTGTCTGTTTCAGCGCGTCGGCGCTCCAGAATCGCAGCACCGAATATCCCTGATCGCGCATGAATGCATCACGCCGCCTATCATACTCGCTGTCAGCATGCTGGCTGCCGTCCAGCTCGACGACCAGCTTGTGCGCTCGGCAAGCGAAGTCGGCGAAATACGGTCCAAGCGGCATCTGGCGCACGAATTTGTAGCCGCCGAGCCTACTCGCCTTGAGCTCATTCCAAAGGACGGCCTCGGCCATATTATCGCCGTTGCGAAGGTTGCGGGCACGCGCAATGGATTTCGGTGACCGGCGGCCTGGCTCGACCAGCCCCCTCTCCGTCTCGGCCTTCGCCCGATCCACCTCGCCCCCGCGAAGCGAGGGCGAGGAACCGCGATTGTCTGCCGAGACCATCACTCAAAACCTCGGAATGTCCGGGAACGCCACCTGTCCGCGGTGGACGTGCATGCGGCCCAGTTCGGCGCATCGGTGGAGTTGCGGGAACACCTTGCCGGGGTTGAGCAGGTGGTTCGGGTCGAAGGCGCATTTGACCCTGATCTGCTGGTTGAGGTCGTCCTCCGAGAACATCTCCGGCATCAGGTCGCGCTTTTCGACGCCGACGCCATGCTCGCCCGTCAAGACCCCGCCAACCTTGACGCACAGGCGCAATATGTCGGCACCGAACGCCTCGGCGCGCTCGAGCTCGTCGTCCTTGTTGGCATCGTAGAGAATGAGCGGATGCAGGTTGCCGTCGCCCGCGTGAAAGACGTTGGCGACGCGCAGCCGGTATTTTTCCGAAAGCTCGCGCATGCCCGCCAGCACCTTCGGCAGTTCCTTGCGCGGGATCGTGCCGTCCATGCACAGATAATCAGGCGAGATGCGGCCGACCGCAGGAAAGGCTGCCTTGCGGCCGGCCCAGAATGCCATGCGCTCCTCTTCGGAGGTGGATATACGGCAGGTGGTCGAGCCATTGCGGCCGGCGATCGCCTCGACTTCGGCAATCAGGTGATCGACCTCGGCGCCGGGGCCGTCGAGCTCGACGATCAGCAGCGCCTCCACGTCAAGCGGATAGCCCACCTGGACGAAATCCTCCGCCGCCTTGATGGCGGGACGGTCCATCATCTCCATGCCGCCGGGAATGATGCCGGCGCCGATGATGTCGGCGACGCACTGGCCCGCCTGCTCACTGGACGGGAAGCCGAGCAGCACGGCGCGGGCCGTCTCCGGCTTCTTCAGGATGCGCACGGTAACCTCTGTCACCACGCCCAGCAGGCCCTCCGAACCGGTCATGATGCCGAGCAGGTCGTAGCCCTCGGCGTCGAGATGCTTGCCGCCGAGCCGCACGACCTCGCCATTCATCAGCACCATCTCGACGCCGATCACGTTGTTCGCCGTCAGCCCGTATTTGAGGCAGTGCACGCCGCCCGAATTTTCCGCGACGTTGCCGCCGATCGAGCAGGCGATCTGCGAGGACGGGTCCGGCGCGTAATAGAAACCTTCGTGCTGGACGGCGTTGGTGATGCCGAGATTGGTGACGCCCGGCTGCGCCGTGACGGTGCGGTTGGCGTAGTCGATGTCGAGGATGCGGTTGAAGCGGCTCATCACCAGCAGCACCGCATCGCCCAGCGGCAAGGCACCGCCCGACAGCGAGGTGCCCGAGCCGCGCGGCACGACACGGATATTGCGGTCGGAGCAATATTTGAGGATGCGCGCCACCTGCGCCGTCGTCTGCGGCAGCACCACCACCAGCGGAAGCTGCCGGTAGGCCGTCAGCGCATCCGTCTCGAACGGACGCATCGCGTTTTCGGTGTCGACCACGCCCTCGCCGGGCACGATGATGCGCATATCGGCAACGATCTCGTCGCGCCGCGCAAGCGTGGCCGTATCGAGGGCTGGCATGGCAAGGCCGGACATCGCTTCCTCCTTCATCGCGGCGGGGCCTTCCGCCAGCGAAGCACAGTCCTTATAACCAGCTCACGCGCCGCGGGTAGTGGAAAATCCGCAATCGCGACAGGCAAATAGTGTGCGGACGGGACCAATTTTGCGGCAAACCAGTTCAAAACAGCCGCGCGTCGGCCTGTTCGTCACGTGTCTTGTCGATCTGTTTCGACCGAGCGTGGGTTTCGCGGCGGTCAAGCTGCTCGAGGATGCCGGCTGCATCGTCGAAGTGCCGGCTGCGCAGAGCTGCTGCGGACGGCCATCGCGTGGCGTTGCCGATGCGGCCGACGCCCGTGCGGCTGCCGAAGCAACCATCCGCGCCTTCGAGGATTTCGACTATGTGGTGGCGCCTTCGGCAAGCTGCGCCGAGACGCTGATGGCCTATCATGCGGATTACTTTGCTGGCGATGAGGCGTGGACGAAACGCGCGCAAGCGTTCTGTGCCAAGGTGCACGAGCTGGTCGCCTTTCTGGTCGATGTCAGGGGCGTTTCGCGCGTGGATGCGCGGCTTCATGGCAGCGTGACCTATCAGGACGCGTGCGGCGGCGGGCTCGCGCCGCAGCCGCGCCGGCTGCTCGCCTCGGTAGAGGGGCTCTCGCTCCGGGAGATGGAGGGTGCTGCCACCTGCTGCGGACTTGGCGCCGAAGGCTGTGCCAGCCTGGCGGGCAAGGCTGCGGCGCAAAAGGCTGCCAGCATCCGTGCGGCCGGCGCGGGCATGCTGCTCGCCGGCGATCTCGGTTGCCTGATGGGGCTGGCAGGGCGCCTCAAACGTGACGGATCGGCGGTGGAAGTGCGACATGTGGCCGAGGTGCTGGCAGGGATGAACGACACGCCGCCGATCGGCGCGGGAGGCGCATCATGAACGAAGGCGTACATTTCCTGGATGCGGCTGCGCCGGACGGCATGCGGCTCTACGCCATCGGCGACGTGCATGGCCGCTTCGACCTGCTGACGCGCATGCACGCGCTGATTGCCGACGAGCTCGAGCGGGATAGACCGTCGGATTGGCGCATCATCCACCTCGGCGATTATGTCGACCGCGGGCCGCAATCCGCCCAGGTGCTGGACTTTCTGGTGGACGCCACCGCGCGCGACAAGCGTATCGTCGCGCTGATGGGCAACCACGATGAAGGCATGCTGGACTTTCTCGCCTCACCCGCCGACTCCGAGCTGTTCGTGCGCTATGGCGGCTTCGACACCGCCGCCTCATACGGCGTGGTGCTGGACGTGCAGACGCCGCAGGCCCGCGCCGACAGCCACCGGCGGCTGCTTGCTGCGATGCCCGGCGCTCATCCGCTTTTTATCCGCGATCTGCCGCGCTCGATCTCGTTCGGCGATTTCTTCTTCTGTCACGCGGGCGTGCGACCCGGCGTGGCGCTCGACGCGCAGAGCCCGCACGACCTGATCTGGATCCGGGGCGAGTTCCTCAACCATCCTGGCCTGTTCGAGAAGGTCGTGGTGCATGGCCACACGCCGCATCACGAGCCGCAGGTGATGGGAAACCGTGTCAACGTCGACACGGCCGCGTTCGACACCGGGCGGCTGACCGCGCTGGTGATCGACGGAACGGAAAAGCGGTTTCTGGTGGCTGAAGCCTAGCGTAGGCAGCGTTCTGACGAACGTTGCTCCAGCTTGATTTTCTCGGCCAGATTTGCGCGAGGCCAGACGGTTCCGTGTGGCTGCAGAAACTCTAGCGCGTCGCCATGGTGACGCCGTAGCCGTCGACGGCGATGTGATCGCCTGCCGCGTCGGCGGCATAGATGCCCGCGCCCCACATCAGGATGCCGGAGAGCATGAATACGGACAGGATAACGGCTTTCACGGGCGACATCTCGGTTGGTTTTCCGATGTTATAGCTTCGACAAAGTTACGATCCGGTTTCGGGCCGGCTTCGTTCGGAACGCGCTGATAGGGCCGGCGTTCCACAAACGCCATATCCATTTGGTACGTCCCCTGGGGATTCGGCTGAGCGTTGCTGAAATGCAACGCACCTGCCGCCCTTGCCGCTCCGGACCTTATCGGCTAGGAAACCGGCGCTCCCCGCCGGGGATGCATTCTCCAAGACAGACGGACGGAAAAACCATGGCTGACAAGGCGGACAGGATGAAGGCGCGGCTCCCGCGAGGCTTCGTCGACCGCCATGCGGCCGACATCCGCGCCGTCGATGCGATGACCACGCGCATCCGCGAAGTGTACGAGCTCTACGGTTTCGAGCCGGTCGAGCAGCCGATGGTCGAATACACCGACGCGCTCGGAAAATTCCTGCCGGACCAGGACCGCCCGAACGAAGGCGTCTTTTCCTTCCAGGACGACGACGAACAGTGGCTGTCGCTGCGCTACGACCTGACTGCCCCGCTGGCGCGCTTCGTGGCGGAAAACTTCGACCAGTTGCCGAAGCCGTACCGGTCGTACCGGCAGGGCTGGGTGTTCCGCAACGAGAAGCCCGGCCCCGGCCGTTTCCGCCAGTTCATGCAGTTCGACGCCGACATCGTCGGCACGCCCGGCGTGGCGGCAGACGCCGAAATGGCGATGATGATGGCCGACACGCTGGAAGCAGTCGGCATCAAGCGCGGCGACTACGTGATCCGCGTCAACAACCGCAAGGTGCTTGACGGCGTGCTGGAGGCGATCGGCCTCGGCGGAGACGAGAACGCTGGACGACGGCTCACCGTGCTGCGCGCCATCGACAAGCTCGACAAGTTCGGGCCGGAAGGGGTGAGGCTGCTGCTGGGCAAAGGCAGGCTCGATGAGAGCGGCGATTTTACGAAGGGTGCGGGACTGACGGACTCGCAAGCTAGCGTCGTGATCGGGTTTCTCAACACGGCGGCCACTGCCTCTGTAGAGATATCAAAAGGAGAATCGCTCCCGTCTAACGTCCGCGATGAAGACTTAGCGGATTGGTATGTTTTGGATGAGATGCAGTCTTCATTCTACGAAAACACGAAAGTGAGCGAAGGACTAAGCGAGCTATCTACTATCTGGCAGCTCGTTCGAGCTGCTGGATACGGCATAAATCGTATCCGCATCGACCCCTCCGTCGTGCGTGGCCTCGAATATTACACCGGTCCCGTCTACGAGGCGGAGCTGCTGTTCGAGGTGCCCAACGAGAAGGGTGAGATCGTGCGCTTCGGCTCGGTGGCGGGCGGCGGGCGTTATGACGGGCTGGTCTCGCGCTTTCGCGGCGAGCCGGTGCCGGCGACGGGCTTTTCCATCGGCGTATCGCGCCTGACCGCGGCACTCAAGAATCTCGGCAAGCTCGACGCTTCCGACGTCGTTGCCCCCGTGGTCGTCCTCGTCATGGACAAGGACACCGAGGCGCTCGGCCGCTACCAGAAGATGGTCGCCTCGCTGCGCCAGGCGGGCATCCGCGCGGAGATGTATCTCGGCGGCTCGGGCATGAAGGCGCAGATGAAATATGCCGACCGACGCGGCAGCCCTTGCGTCGTCATCCAGGGCGGCGACGAGCTGGAAAAGGGCGAGGTGCAGATCAAGGACCTCGTCGCCGGCGCGAAAGCCGCCGAGGCGATCACCGACAACACCGAATGGCGCGAAAGCCGTCCGGCCCAGTTTTCGGTGCCTGTGAGCGAGCTTGTCGAGGCGGTGCGCAAGGTGCTGGCGGATCAGGCGGCGGAGCGGGACCAATGATTGCAGAGGCCGGCGTCCTGTCGCGCCCCCCTCTGTCCTGCCGGACATCTCCCCCACGCGGGGGGAGATCGGCAGCTTCACGCCCTTCACCTTCTCTCCAACGTCGACGATTGGCGAAAGCCGTGCAGTCGGCTGATCTCCCCCCTTGTGAGGGAGATGGCCGGCAGTACAAAGGGGGGCAACGTAGAGCGCAAGCCTCTGCCTCGACCATTGCGCAGGCCAACCCATGACCGCCCTGCCCTCATTCGCGCCCGATATTCTCGCGCTGTTTTCCGAACGCGGAGCCGGGCTGATCGACGTGCCGACCATCCAGCCCGCCGATCCGTTTCTCGACATGGCGGGCGAAGACTTGCGCCGCCGCATATTCCTGACCGAGAGCGAGACCGGTGAGGCCCTGTGCCTGCGGCCCGAATTCACGATTCCCGTCTGTCTCGACCACATCGCCAGCCGCGCCGGCACGCCGCGCCGCTACGGCTATCTGGGTGAGGTGTTCCGCCAGCGCCGCGAGGGCGAGGCGGAATTCTTCCAGGCCGGCATAGAGGACCTCGGCGAGACCGACATCGCCACCGCCGACGCGCGCTCCATCGCCGACGCCCATGCCCTGCTGGCACGCACCTTGCCCGGCAAAACGCTGACCGTCACGCTGGGCGACCAGCGCGTGTTCGAGGCGGTGCTGGCGGCGCTCGGCCTGCCGCGCGGCTGGCAGAAGCGGCTGGTGCGCGCCTTCGGGTCGCGCGAGCAGCTTGCGGCCGCGCTCGACGATCTCGCCAATCCGTCCCAGCGCGCGGCGCCCGCCGAGGCGGTCGCCGATTTCGTATCCGAGGGTGACGTCGACGGCCTTGCGGGCCATGTCGGCGTACTGATGGAACAGTCCGGGCTTTCGGCAAGCGCCGGGCGCACGCCCCAGGAAATCGCACGACGGCTGATCGAGAAGGCCGAGCTGCGCAGCGTGCGGCTTTCGAAGGACGCCTTCGACGCGCTGAAGCGCTTCCTCGCCATTCGCGTGCCGCTGGAAGAAGCCGCTGCCGCGCTCGGCGACTTCGCCGGCGAGACAGGTGTATCGCTGGGTGCCGCGCTCGATCTCTTCGGCGCGCGCGTCGAGGCGCTTCGGGCGCACGGCTTGCCGGCCGGCGGCGTCGAGTACGATGCAAGCTTCGGCCGCCCGCTCGACTATTATACCGGCCTCGTCTTCGAGATTTCGGCTACCAGCGGCGCGAGGCCGCTCGTCGGCGGCGGCCGCTACGACCGGCTGCTCACGCTTCTCGGCGCCGCGAACCCCATTCCCGGCGTCGGCTTCTCCGTCTGGCTCGACCGCATCGCGGCGCTGCGGGGAGATACGACATGACCATCACCCTCGCACTGCCTTCCAAGGGCCGCCTCAAGGATGAGGCAATGGAGGCGCTGACGCGCGCGGGGCTGGTGGTCGTCCAGCCGGAAGACGAGCGCCGCTATCGCGCGCGGGTCGAAGGTCGTGACGACATCGAAGTCGCTTTCCTCTCCGCCTCCGAAATCGCCCGTGAGCTCGGCGCCGGCACGGTCGATCTCGGCGTGACCGGGGAAGACCTCGTGCGCGAGACCATACCGGAATGGGAAAAGCGCGTGTCGGTCGGCGCTCGGCTCGGCTTCGGCCGCGCAGACGTGGTCGTCGCCGTGCCGGACGCCTGGCTCGACGTGGACACCATGGCGGACCTTGACGACGTGGCCGCCGATTTCCGGCAGCGGCATGGCCGCCGCCTGCGCATCGCCACCAAATATTGGCGGCTGACCCAGCAGTTCTTTTCAAGCCAGCACGGCATACAGGTCTATCGCATCGTCGAGAGTCTCGGCGCGACCGAGGGTGCACCGGCGGCCGGTTCGGCGGACGTGATCGTCGACATCACGACGACGGGCTCGACCCTGCGCGCAAACCACCTGAAGATACTTGAAGACGGCGTCATCCTGCGCTCGGAAGCATGCCTCGTGCAATCTCTGAAAGAGCGAAGCAACGCGGATGCCGCTACCCTCGATGGCGTGCTGAAGGCGGTGAACGGTCTGTAAGTAGGTGCGTCCTTCGAGGCTCGCGGAGCCTGTCCTCGGGCTTGCCAAAGGCAAGACCCGGGGGCTCGCACCTCAGGATGAGGATGGTTAGCAAAGCTCGCGGGCTAGAGGATCTTTCCATTGGCCCGTATCGAGCCCACTTTGAGCGGATTCGATCAGCCCACCTCCCTCATCCTGAGGTGCGAGCCCGCAAGGCCGCTTGCAAATTCGCTATGTCCTTTCGAGGGCGAGCCTCGAAGGACGCACAATAAAAAAGGCCCGGATCGCTCCGGGCCTCTTCGTATCCGCCTTGGGAGGGTTTGGGATCAGCGGCGGCCGGAAACCGACAGCGCGCCCGGGCCCGCGACCGACAGGGCAAGGAAGCCGCCGGCGATCGCGAAATTCTTGAAGAAGTTGTTGAACTCGTTCATGTCGGCCCAGTTGGTGTGGCCGAGCAGCGCCGAGCCGATCGAGAAGGCGGCAAGAGCATAAGCTGCATAGCGCGTCTGGAAGCCGACGAGAACGGCCAGTCCACCAAGCACCTTTACGGCGATGACGATCCACGTGACGAGCATGGGTGCGGGCAAGCCGATCGCGCCCATGAAACCGGCGAAGCCGCCGGGAGCGAAGATCAGCGGGATGCCGGAAGCGAGAAACAGCGCGACGAGAAAGATGCGCGCGACGAGAAGCGTAAGATCGTTGGACATTGGAATTCCTCTCCGAGGTTTGGTTGCCCTCAGATAAACATTTGCTGCATTGCAGCAAGCCGGAAGGTTGCGAACTCAGTGTTCGTGATTATCGAACAACATCACGAATATCGTTCACGATGAACTATCTCATCACCCCGGCTGCGTCATCGCCTCGGGCCGTACGATGGAATCGTACTCTTGCTCGGTCACCAGCCCCGTGGCCAGCGCCTCCTCGCGAAGTGTCGTTCCGTTCTTGTGCGCGGTCTTGGCGATCTTGGCCGCATTGTCGTAGCCGATCTTCGGCGCCAGCGCGGTCACCAGCATCAGCGACCGCTCCACGCCGGCCTTGATGTTTTCGACACGCGGCTCGATCCCGACCACGCAATTGTCGGTGAAGGAGACCGCCGCATCCGCCATCAACCGCACCGACTGCAGGAAATTATAGGCCATGACCGGATTGAACACATTCAGTTCGAAATGGCCCTGGCTGCCCGCAAAGGTGAGCGCCGCGTGATTGCCGAAGACCTGCACGCAAACCTGCGTCAGCGCCTCGCACTGGGTCGGGTTGACCTTGCCCGGCATGATCGACGAGCCGGGTTCGTTTTCCGGCAGGGCCAGTTCGCCGAGACCCGAACGTGGACCGGAACCGAGGAAGCGGATGTCGTTGGCTATCTTGAACAGCGACGCCGCGACCGCGTTGATCGCGCCGTGGGAGAACACCATCGCGTCGTGGGCTGCCAGCGCCTCGAATTTGTTGGGTGCACTGGTGAAGGCCAGCCCGGTGATCGCGGCGATCCTGCCGGCCACCTTCTCGGCGAAGCCGACCGGCGCGTTGAGGCCGGTGCCGACCGCCGTGCCGCCCTGCGCAAGTTGCATCAGGCCAGGCAGGGTCTGCTCGATGCGGGCAATGCCGTTTTCGACCTGCTGCGCGTAGCCCGAAAACTCCTGACCAAGTGTCAGCGGCGTCGCATCCTGCGTGTGGGTGCGGCCGATCTTGATGATGTCGCCCCACATTTTTGCCTTCGCGTCCAGCGCGCCGTGCAGTTTCTTCAGCGCCGGCAGCAGCCGGTGCATGATCTCCTCCGCGCAAGCGATGTGCATCGCCGTCGGGTAGGTGTCGTTGGACGACTGGCTCATGTTGACGTGGTCGTTGGGATGGACCGGCTTCTTGGAGCCCATCTCGCCGCCGAGCATCTCGATTGCCCGGTTGGAGATCACCTCGTTGGCATTCATGTTCGACTGGGTGCCCGATCCCGTCTGCCAGACCACCAGCGGAAAGTGATCGTCCAGCTTGCCATCGATCACCTCTTGCGCGGCATCAACGATCGCCTTGCCGAGCGCCGGGTCGAGGCGGCCGAGGTCCATGTTGGCCTCGGCGGCAGCCTGCTTGACGATGCCCAGCGCGCGCACGATCGGCAGAGGCTGCTTCTCCCAGCCGATCCTGAAGTTGCCGAGCGAACGCTGGGCCTGCGCGCCCCAGTATTTTCCGGCATCGACCTCGATCGGGCCAAAGGTGTCGGTTTCGGTGCGGGTTTTCGTCATTGTCGGTCTCCTTTTTCAGAGCCGTCCGTGGCTTGCTCGTCCGTAGGGGGCTGGCGTGGCCGGCATTAAATCTCGTGCTCAGATCAGTTCGATCAACCAGAGCAAGGCTGCATAGCGCGCCGTCTTGGCAAAGGCCACAACGATCAGGAACAGCCATAGCGGTGTGCGCAACACGCCGGCCATGACCGTCAGCGGGTCCCCGATGACGGGAACCCAGGAAAGCAGAAGCGTGGGCCAACCGAACCGACGATACCACGCCGACGCGCGGTCAAGCTGCGCCGGTGTTGCCGGAAACCAGCGTCGCCCGGCATACAGGGCCGCGAACCGGCCTAGCATCCAGTTGACACATGAGCCGACGACATTGGCCGTCGACGCAACTGCCAGCAAAAGCCAGCCCGGTGCGACCTGCGAAAGGTGCAGGCCAATCAGCGTTGCCTCCGAGGATCCGGGCAGCAGCGTGGCGGAGCTGAAGGCGGACAGCGCCAGCACAAGGAGCCAGGAACTATCCGCCACGTGTCACGCTCAATCCTTCCCATTGCTTTATCCGGACCGGTTCGCGCAGCCACAGCCGCACGCGAACAGGCTGGGACCAAGTACGCATGCTGGGCAGCCGAGCCGCATACCGAAACTTTTGCCGATACGGGCCGTAACTAGGTTATTATCGCACAACCGGATGACGAACGACCATGGCCGCAGCGGAACCGGAAACGTCGAGAGAAACTGCCGAAGCGCCCAACTCGCGCCTTGTCTATCGGCAGAAACTGGCAACGCGCTTGACGCACTGGTTGTGGGCGTTTTCACTCTTCTTTCTTCTGCTGTCCGGCCTCCAGATTTTCAACGCGCACCCTGCACTCTATCTGGGCGATCAATCCGGTTTCGAGTTCGACAATTCGGTTCTGCGCATTGGCGCCGAAGACCGAGGCGGGGATACGGTCGGCTACACGAAGGTGCTGGGATTCCAGATGGAGACGACCGGTCTGCTCGGTTTTTCCGGAGAGCCGGGGGCCTTACAGGCGCGCGCCTTTCCCTCCTGGGCGACAATCCCTTCCGGGCGAGATCTTGCGAGTGGCCGCGTGGTCCACTTCTTCTTCGCCTGGCTGTTCTTCGCCGCATTGCTAATCTGGCTCCTCGCCAGCGCCGTCAATGGCCACCTCAGGCGCGATGTCATTCCGGGACGTGCCGATTTCCGGCAGGTTGGCCGCGACCTCGCTGATCACGTGCGGCTGCGTTTCTATCACCGGCGCCGCTACGGCCCCTTGCAGAAATTTAGCTATGCGCTCGTGCTGCTCGGGCTCTTTCCGCTCATGATCCTGTCCGGCCTCGCCATGTCGCCGGGCATCAATGCGGCCGCGCCATTTCTCGCCGAAATACTGGGCGGGCGGCAGACGGCGCGCACGCTGCATTTCCTAGGCATGGTGCTCATTGTGCTCTTCTTCGTCGTTCACATCGCAATGGTCGTTGCCGCCGGCCCGCTCAACGAAATGCGCTCGATGATCACCGGTTGGTACCGCGCGGACGCCAGCGACGATGAGCGTCCCTCAAAGCGAGAACCGAAATGAAAGCGCTGATCATGAATCGCCGCCACTTTCTGACATCTGCGGGCGTTGCGGGCGCCGGGCTGGTGCTGTCAAGCTGTGACGCGTTCGATGCCGCCACGGAACGGGGAAGCCGGATGCGCGCCATTCTGGAAAGCGCAGAGAAGCTGACCTTCCGCACGCAGCGCCTGCTGGTCGGCGACAGCCTGGCCCAGGAGTTTACAGAGGCGGATATTCGCCAGCCGATGCGACCGAACGGTGTCGTCAGACCTCAAGACCCGGACTATCTCCAGCTTCAATCGAGCGGCTTCAATTCCTACCGGCTGATCGTCGACGGGTTGGTGAAGCAACCTTTGTCGCTTTCCCTCGATCAATTGCAGGCGATGACCGCACGCGCCCAGATAACCCGCCACGACTGCGTGGAAGGCTGGAGTTGCATCGCCAAATGGACGGGCGTGCCGCTTGCGGCCGTGCTTGACCGGGCAAGCCTGCTACCCGACGCGAGGTTCGTCGTTTTTCATTGTTTCGATACGATCGAACGCAGCCTGGCCGGCGAGGTCAAGTATTACGAGTCGATCGACATGATTGATGCGCTGCATCCCCAGACCATCCTCGCCTATGGCATGAACGACGCCATGCTTCCGGTCGAGAACGGCGCACCGCTCAGAGTGCGGGTCGAACGTCAACTCGGTTACAAGATGGCGAAATACATTCGTCGCATCGAGCTGGTCGCGAGCCTGGAAGCGATCGGCGACGGCCGGGGCAGCTATTGGGCCGATCGCGGCTACGAATGGTATGCGGGAATCTGATTGGCTCGTATCCAACCGCGCTACAACTTTCCGGGCGTAATATTTGGCGTGGATCGGCTGAAACTTTGTCCGCTTCAGCCTCGTGCCTCCCACATCGCCAAAACGGCGACCGATCCAGGAGGAACGAAAATGACTTTTAGGCTTCTCAAGGTACTTACCGTCTCTGCAGCATTGCTCGCATCAGGTGCCGCAACAGCACAGGACAACCCGACTGTTGGCGGTGCCCCGATGTTCGCGGACAAGACGATCGTGGAGAATGCGGTCAATTCACCCGTACACACCACTCTTGTCGCGGCGGTACAGGCTGCAGGCCTCGTCGATACCCTGTCGGGAAGGGGACCGTTCACGGTTTTTGCCCCGGTCAATGCGGCCTTCGCCAAGCTGCCGGCAGGAACTGTCGACACACTGCTGCAACCAGAAAACAAGGGACAGCTTACCGGCGTGCTGACATACCACGTGGTGGCGGGCAAGCTTTCCGGCGGCGAACTGTTGCGCCGCGCTCGCGCTGGCGGTGCCCAGGCGCGCCTGACAACCGTTCAAGGCGGCAATCTGACACTCGTTCCTTCCGGGCGCGGCGTGGCGGTTGTTGACGCGAACGGCAACACTTCCGTCGTGACCACAGCGGACGTCAACCAATCGAACGGCGTGATCCATGTCGTCAACAACGTGCTTCTGCCGTCATAACTTGGGGCCGCGGCGTCCGTGCAGGGCATCGGCGCCGAGACACCTCGCTCAAGCAGGACAAAAAAAGGGGCGGCATTACTGCCGCCCCTTTCGTGAGTACGAAGCTTTATGGACTTCTTAGAAGTCCATGCCGCCCATGCCGCCCATGCCGCCGCCGGGCATCGCAGGAGCTGCCGATTCCTTCTTCGGAGCTTCGGCGATCATGGCCTCGGTGGTGACCAGCAGACCGGCAACCGAAGCCGCGTCCTGCAGCGCGGTGCGCACGACCTTGGTCGGATCGACGATACCGTTGGAGATCATGTCGCCGAACTCGCCCGTCTGGGCGTTGTAGCCGTAGGTCTGCGACTTGTTCTCGAGGATCTTGCCGACGATCACGGAAGCCTCGTCACCTGCGTTGGTCGCAATCTGGCGGGCCGGAGCCTGCAGAGCGCGGCGAACGATGTTGACGCCGGCGTCCTGATCGGCGTTCTCGCCCTTGGCCTTGAGGTTGTGAGAAGCGCGCAGCAGCGCGGTGCCGCCGCCCGGTACGATGCCTTCTTCGACGGCCGCACGGGTCGCGTTCAGGGCGTCATCGACGCGGTCCTTCTTCTCCTTCACCTCGACCTCGGTCGCACCGCCGACGCGGATGACAGCAACGCCGCCAGCCAGCTTGGCCAGACGCTCCTGGAGCTTCTCGCGGTCGTAGTCGGAAGACGTCTCCTCGATCTGCTGCTTGATCTGGGCAACGCGGCCCTGGATCTCGCCCTTCTTGCCGGCACCGTCGACGATGGTGGTGTTCTCCTTGGAGATCTGCACCTTCTTGGCGCGGCCGAGCATGTTGAGGCCAACATTCTCGAGCTTGATGCCGAGGTCTTCCGAGATCACCTGGCCGCCGGTGAGGATCGCGATGTCCTCCAGCATGGCCTTGCGGCGGTCGCCGAAGCCCGGAGCCTTGACGGCAGCGATCTTGAGGCCGCCGCGCAGCTTGTTGACGACGAGCGTGGCCAGAGCCTCGCCTTCGACGTCTTCCGAGATGATGACGAGCGGCTTGGAGGTCTGAACGACAGCTTCCAGAACCGGCAGCATTGCCTGCAGGTTGGAGAGCTTCTTCTCGTGGAGCAGGATGTAGGCGTCTTCCAGCTCGGCAACCATCTTGTCCGGGTTGGTGACGAAGTACGGCGACAGGTAGCCGCGGTCGAACTGCATGCCCTCGACGACTTCGAGTTCGGTCTCGGCGGTCTTGGCTTCCTCGACGGTGATGACACCCTCGTTGCCGACCTTCTGCATGGCGGCAGCGATCATCTCGCCGATTTCCTTCTCGCCGTTCGCCGAGATGGTGCCGACCTGCGCAACCTCTTCCGAGGTCTTGATCTTCTTGGTGGCCTTGGCGAGCTGGGCGACGACGTCGCTGACAGCGAGGTCGATGCCGCGCTTCAGGTCCATCGGGTTCATGCCGGCAGCAACGGCCTTGTGGCCTTCCTGAACGATCGACTGCGCCAGCACGGTCGCGGTGGTGGTGCCGTCACCGGCGATGTCGTTGGTCTTCGAGGCCACTTCGCGCACCATCTGGGCGCCCATGTTCTCGAACTTGTCTTCCAGCTCGATCTCCTTGGCGACGGTTACGCCGTCCTTGGTGATGCGCGGGGCGCCGAACGACTTGTCGATCACGACGTTGCGGCCCTTGGGGCCGAGCGTGACCTTTACGGCGTCGGCGAGGATGTTGACACCGCGCAGCATGCGCTCGCGGGCGTCACGGGAGAATTTTACGTCTTTGGCAGCCATGTTGAGCTCCTGTTTTCACGGCTGGTCGCCTTGGCGAACCGGCCATCGTGAACCTGAATTCGGGTTTGGTCGGATTAGCCGATGATGCCCATGATGTCGGATTCCTTCATGATCAGAAGGTCTTCGCCATTGAGCTTCACTTCGGTGCCGGACCACTTGCCAAACAGGACGCGGTCGCCGGCCTTGACGTCGAGCGGCACGAGCTTGCCGGCCTCGTCACGAGCGCCGGAACCGACGGCGATGACTTCGCCTTCCTGCGGCTTTTCCTTGGCGGTGTCCGGGATGATGATCCCGCCGGCGGTCTTTTCCTCGGATTCGACCCGACGAACGACCACGCGGTCATGGAGCGGGCGGAATTTCGACTTTGCCATGTCTCTGGTGTCCTCGATAAGGATAGGTTAAGGGGTTCCCTCCGTCCGGCTGGGCCGGATCGTGGTTAGCACTCACCTGAAGAGAGTGCTAACATGAGCGGTGAGATAGTCACTGCGCCCGGGCGAGTCAAGAAGATCGACGCGCGTCTTGGTTAAGGGCCGTGCGGTTTTACTTAATGCGCCGTACCGCGTTCGGCGATAGCCGTCCCCGCCGCCCAGCCCGACGACCACGCCCACTGAAAATTGTACCCGCCCAGCCAGCCGGTCACGTCGACTACCTCGCCAATGAAATAGAGGCCATCGACCCCCTTCGCTTCCATCGTCCGCGAGTTCAGGCAAGCCGTATCCACGCCGCCCAAAGTCACCTCGGCGGTGCGGTAGCCTTCTGATCCGACGGGATACAGCTCCCATGCATGAAGCGCCTGCGCGATCGACAAGAGCTTCCGGTCGCTTGTCTCACCGAGGGTTCCCGACCAGCCATGGGTCTGCGCCAGATACGTCGCCAGCCGCCGCGGCAGGATTTCACCCAGCGCGTTGGCGATGCTGCGTCGCCCGTTCTCCCGTTTGGCATCCAGCAATACGGAAGCGAAGTCGACATCCGGCAGCAGGGCGATGCGGATCGGCTGTTTCTCGCGCCAATAGGACGAAATCTGAAGGATAGACGGCCCGGAAAGGCCGCGGTGGGTGAACAGCAAAGCCTCGTCGAAGGCGGCCTTGCCGCAGGAAACACGCGCATCCGACGCCACGCCGGCGATCCCGCGGAAACCTTCCAGCATGTCCTCGCCGAATGTCAGCGGCACCAATGCGGGTCGCATTTCGGTGACGGCAAGCCCAAACCGCTCCGCGATCTGATAGCCCAACCCCGTCGCGCCCATCTTGGGAATGGACTTCCCCCCGCAAGCGACCACGAAGTGGCGGCATCGCACCTTGCCCGCGCCGTCGCCCGCCAGCACAAGCGAAAACCCCGCACCCGTTCGTTCGACCGTACCGAGGCTTGTCTTGAGCCTGATCTCGCAACCGACCTGCGCCATCTCATCCAGCAGCATCGCTATGATGTCCTTGGCGGAATGGTCGCAGAACAGCTGCCCGAGTGTTTTCTCGTGGTAGGCGATGCCGTGCTTTTCCACCAGCGCGATGAAATCGTGCTGCGTGTAGCGGCCTAAAGCCGACTTGGCGAAATGCGGATTTTGCGAGAGGAAGTTGCGGGGGCTGGACCCGAGGTTGGTGAAGTTGCACCTGCCGCCGCCGGATATGCGGATTTTTTCGCCCGGCGATTTCGCATGTTCCAGCACGAGCACGCGACCACCACGCGCAGCGGCATGAATCGCGCACATCATGCCCGCCGCGCCCGCGCCGAGGATGACGGTATCGAAATTTTCGGTTCGCATCACGGGTTAAGGCGCTGCGATGGTGCGCACCCAGTTGCGGGCGATGGTTATGCCGGCAGCATCCGCCTGCGGTCCGTGCAGTGCAGCTTCCGTCGGGCGCCGTTCGGTCCAGCCGGGCTGGCGCTCGGCCAGTAGCGCCGAGAAGGCGTCGCTCCATTGCTCGACCATCGGCCGATCGGCCTCGAAATGAAACTGCACGCCATAGGCCGCACGGCCCATTCGAAAAGCCTGGTTTTTAACGTCGAGATTGCCTGCGAGCCGAATGGCACCGCTGGGCAACATGAACGTATCGTCATGCCACTCGAAGGTGCGAAAGCGTTCATCCACGCCTTCAAAGATCGGGTCCGCAACGCCGTCGTCCGTCAACCCAACCTCGCGCCAGCCGAACTCGGTCGCCCCGCCGACGATGTTCTGCGCACCATAGGCGCGGGCGAGAAGCTGACTACCAAGGCAAATGCCGAGCACGGACCGATCGGCTTCGGAGAAATCGCGCATCAGATCGCACAGTGCGGGAAGCCACGGGCATATATCGTCGGCCAGCGCATTTTGCGCGCCACCCAGCACGACCAGTGCGTCGTAGCCATTCGCGCCGTCCGGCAGTTGCTCACCCTTGTCGGCGCGGATCGTCTCGACGGTTGCATTCGCTTCATCGAGCGCAATCGCCACCTGTCCGAGGCTCGCGCCCTCGAAATTCTGGACAACAAGAACGTGCATGGAAGTTTCCGGTTTTCGGGTGGTGTCGAAGATGCGAGCAGAGCGATAGCATGGGGCGCGGGACGCAGGAAAGGGAGGCTGCTTGTGCCACTGCAGAACCGGGTCGACCCCGCCGGGGATATCGTCGCGACGACGGCACGCGGTCTCTTTACAGGCAATCGCGGCGTCATTCACGATCCAGCGACGAAGACGCTTCTGACGCGACGTTGGACGACGAAGGCGTGGATCGTCTGCACGCTGGAGCATCCGCGTGGAACGCGGCGGGAGCCGATGGGACGCAACAGCCCTTCGGGGGGCGCGGGCTGGACCGAACTCTTCTTCCTCGACGAGGTGACGGCACTGGCCGCAGGCCACCGGCCCTGCTTCTATTGCCGGCGCAACGCGGCGCAGGATTTCCAACGGTGCTTCGCCAAGGGCAACGGGCTCGCCACTGCGCCGGCGCCTCAGATCGACAGCCTGCTGCACGCCGACCGGCACGCCGTCACTGGCGTGAAGCCACCACTGCAGCAAGACCAGATTCGCCAGCTTCCCGACGGC
The DNA here is from genome assembly GCA_019739225.1 of Aquamicrobium sp. GTDB lineage: Bacteria > Pseudomonadota > Alphaproteobacteria > Rhizobiales > Rhizobiaceae > Aerobium. The sequence continues at coordinate 1,059,807 of JAHHDT010000005.1, read as the reverse complement.
ACGGTAATCGCAGTCGAGGCAGCAGTGCTCGCACTCAGGGCGGGACAGGCCCTGCCATGGAGCTTCAGCGGCTACGGCCAGCCTCAAGCCTTGCCTGCGCATGCCCGGCTCCTTACGCCACCATCCACAGTCGCCGCGTTGCGAGCAGGCTATGCTCCGGCATGGCATCCCAGTGGAAGGCGTGAAGATTAGTCGGCGATCTTGATGGCGACTGTCGTCACCAGGTCTTTCGGGTCTTCGACTTCGGCAGGGTTGTTTTCATAGATCTCGATGCGGGCAGCGAAGCGGTCGCCCTCCGGCGTTTCCTGCGCGTCCCAGCGGACACCCTTTTCCTTCGCCCAGCCGACGAGCACGGCGTTGACGTCGACGAGCGCGTCATAGGGGCCGTTCCATGTGACCTGAGCATAGCGGCCCGCCGGCAACACGGCTGCGGCGACGTCTCCGCCTCCTTCAACCTCCCGTGCGACCGGTACGGCAAACTGGACCTCGAAGACCCCGGCCATGTCGATGAGATTGTACTTGAAGAAAGCAGCGCCGACTGGCTCCACTCCGTTCGCGCCGAGCCATCCGAACAGCTTCTGGAAAGCCCGGTCCACCGCAGGCTTCATCGCGCCAAGCGAAACACGCTCTCGTACGGCGACGTATGGCTGCGGACCACGCTCGACGATTTCCGGCAAAGTGAGCATCGCATTCTTCTCCTTTGTGTTGCGTGACTGCGAACGCAGGACGCTTGCGGCGGGACCGACCCGACAGAAGGGCGGGAAAAATTCAGCGCCCCGCGAACTTGACGAATGCCGGGCAGCCATCGCAACACAGCATCATGCGCGCCAACTACAAGCTTCAGCGGCTCTACGTGCCGCACGACCTCGCCCGGAACACGACCTTCGAGGCCGACAAGGCACAGAGCCACTATCTGACCCACGTGCTGCGCATGGCCGAAGGGGCTGAACTGCTGGTCTTCAACGGGCGCAACGGCGAGTGGAGCGCGAGAATAGAAGCGCTCGGAAAGAAGGCCGTGCGCATCGCGGTGGAAAGCCAGACGCGGCCGCAACCGCCCAGGCCGGACCTTGTCTACGCCTTTGCGCCCCTGAAAGTCGGCCGGCTCGATTATCTGGTGCAAAAGGCCGTGGAAATGGGCGCTGGCGTGCTGCAACCCGTCATCACCCAGCACACGCAGAACACTAGGACATCGCTTGAGAAGTTCGAGGCGAACGCGATCGAGGCGGCCGAGCAGTGCGGCGTGCTGGCCGTGCCACAGGTACGCGCGCCTCTGAAGCTGGAGCGGTTGCTTGCCGAATGGGAGCCGGACCGGCGGCTGATCTTCTGCGACGAGGACGCTTCAACGAATAATCCTGTGCCGACCTTGCGCTCTATCACCGAGACGAAGCTGGGATTGCTTGTCGGCCCGGAAGGTGGCTTTTCCGACGACGAACGGCGCATTCTGCGCGCCCTGCCCTTTGTGATCGCCATACCGCTTGGCCCGCGCATTCTGCGCGCGGACACGGCGGCGGTTGCAGCGCTTGCGGTCATCCAGGCCACCATCGGCGACTGGAGCTAGTGCATGGGAGACCGCCTCGACGCTTTCGACGCGCGGCAATCAACTTAGCGTCAACGTGCTGTCAGGATTTTTCGCTTGATCGCACGGCGTTCTTTCGTTCAACACTCGCGCGCCGTCGCAAGAACGGCCGGCCGGGCATTTAGTTGAGGAAACGACATGGCGCGCGACACGACCGATTTCCGGCCGATCGAGGGTATCGACGAACTGGTCTCCTATTTGAGTGCCGGCAACAAGCCGCGCGACCAATGGCGAATCGGCACCGAGCACGAGAAGTTTCCCTTCTATATCGACGGCAATGCCCCGGTGCCCTATGGCGGCGAACGTGGAATCAAGGCGCTGCTGGAAGGCATGCAGCGCGTGCTCGGCTGGGAACCGATCGTCGATGCCGGCCACATCATCGGACTGGTGGAGCCGACCGGACAGGGCGCGATCTCGCTTGAGCCGGGCGGTCAGTTCGAACTCTCCGGAGCGCCGCTCGAGACGATCCACCAGACATGCCGCGAAGGCAACGCCCATCTCGCCCAGCTTCGCGAGATCGCCGAGCCCCTGGGAATCCGCTTCCTCGGCCTTGGCGGCAGCCCGAAATGGACGCTCGCCGAAACGCCACGCATGCCGAAATCGCGCTACGACATCATGACGGCGTACATGCCCAAGGTCGGCACGCACGGGCTCGACATGATGTACCGGACCTGCACGATCCAGGTGAACCTGGACTTCGAGAGCGAGGCCGACATGCGCCGCAAGATGCAGGTCTCGTTGAAGCTGCAGCCGCTTTCGACCGCGCTTTTCGCGAACTCGCCGTTCACAGAGGGGCGGCCAAACGGCTTGCAGAGCTGGCGTGGCGAGATATGGCGCGACACCGACAACCAGCGGGCTGGCCTGCTGGAATTGTGCTTCTCGCCCGATTTCGGCTTTGCAGACTACGTCGAATGGGCGCTCGACGTGCCGATGTATTTCTTGATCCGCGAGGGGCGCTATTTCGACGTGACCCACGTCACCTTCCGCCAGTTCATGGACGGGGCGCTCCGCGACAGCGTTCCGGACGGGTTGCCGACGATGGGCGACTGGGCCAACCATCTATCCACGCTGTTTCCCGATGTACGGCTCAAGCGCTTTCTCGAAATGCGCGGCGCCGACGGCGGGCCGTGGCGGCGTATCTGCGCCCTGCCCGCCTTCTGGGTCGGTCTTCTTTATGACGAGGCCGCGCTGGACGCCGCCGAGGCATTGACGAAAGAGTGGACCTTTACCGACGTCGAGGCGATGCGGAATGCCGTGCCGGCGCAGGGACTGGCCACGCCCTATGGGAACAGGACGCTGCGCGAGGTTGCGCGTGACGTCCTCGACATCTCGCGCGGCGGCCTCGCCCGCCGTGACCGCAAGAACCGCGAAGGCTACGACGAGACTGGCTTCCTGGCCCCGCTGGAGGAAGTGGTCGCACGGGGCAGCACGAGCGCGGAAGAGATGCTAAAGGCTTACAACACGCGCTGGGGCGGCTCCATCGAACCCGTCTTTCTCGAATACGCCTACTGAGGCACAGGGCTTCCGGCACCGCTTTCCACGATGCCCGCCGATGGCAAACTTGCGATGACGCTTGCGAACGCCTGCCCATAGGGTAGGCTTTCGGCCCAAAGCGATACCGGAGGAAACCGCCATGCTGCCGTTGTTCGACATGCTCGCCCAGGCCCAGAACGGCAATGCCGTCGACCAGATGGCGCGGCAATTCGGCCTTTCCCAACAGCAGACACAGCACGCCATGGAAGCGCTGCTGCCTGCCTTCAGCCAGGGGCTGAAGCGCAATGCCTCGAACCCCTACGATCTCGGCTCGTTTCTCACTGCGCTGTCCTCCGGCCAGCACGCCAAATATTTCGAGGATGCGACACGGGCCTTCTCGCCTCAGGGCATGGAAGAAGGCAACGGCATACTAGGCCATCTTTTTGGCTCCAAGGAGCTTTCGCGCGCAGTGGCGGCACAGGCCTCGCAGGCGACAGGCATCGGCCAGGACGTCCTCAAGCAGATGCTGCCCGCGCTGGCGACCATGATCATGGGCGGGCTTTTCAAGCAGTCGACCGGCCAGGTGCAGGCGGCCGGCTTCGGCGGCCAGGGCAATCCGCTTCAGGAAATCATCGAGCAGATGATGAAGCAGGGTGGCATGCCTCAGCAGCCGGCACCACGCCCGGAAGCGCCGCAGCCCGACCTCAACCAGTTCGACAACCCATTCGGCAAGATCCTGGAAGGCATGTTCGGAGGCGGACAGGCCCAGCGGCAGGCGCCCAGCGCACCGCAGGGGCCGTTCGACAACCCGCTCGGCAAGATTTTCGAGGAGATGATGCGGGGCGGGCAACAACAGCCTCGGTCGCAGACCCAGCGCGAATCCCAACCCCAGCCGCGCACCAATCCCAGCGGACGCGCGCGAACGCCCTATGATGATCTCTTCGGCGACATGTTCGAAAGCGGCCGCAAGACGCGGGACGATTACCAGAAGAATATGGAATCGGTCTTCGACCAGTTCCTGCAGGGCATGAAGAACCCGCGGCGCTAATAAAAAAGCCCGGCCATCCTGGGAGGATGACCGGGCAGCATGCAGGCTACCGGAGGGGAACCGGCGGGATGTGGGAGTCAGCCTGCGGAAACTGTGGCATCAGCAGACCCGGCGTGCGCCGTCCTCGGTGAGGTAGCGTTCGCGGGCGATGTCGCTGAGGCGCGCCGTCGGATCGATGCTCATCGGCGAGCGCATGGCGACCACGAGGTCGGTGCGCATCAGGCCGATGTCGGCGAGTTCGTGGTCCGACAGGTCGCCAAGGCGGTTTACTTCGCGTCGATTGATGAGCGCGCGCAGGAATGCGCGGAAACCGTTGGCCACGCGCGACACGGCGGCAACCGTGCGCCGTTCGGCAGCGATCGCATGCGTGTGGTGGTCAAGGGCGGTCATCTCATCTCTCCTTCAAAAACCGACGCGGCGCATGACTAATCCACCGCCAGCGCATGAATGCGCCGCGGCAGCCGCTGTTGAATCGCGTCTGCTGGTTAGCATCGAGACAGTCCCACGAGGCGATTGATTAGTCTAACGAATGTTTTTAATGTGTTGGATCAGAAAACATGATGGATCACGCGCATGGCCGCTCCGCTCGATCTCGACCAGCTTCACACGTTCATCACCATAGCCGACACCGGCAGCTTCACGAGGGCCGCGGATGAAGTGCATCGCACGCAATCGGCGGTCTCCATGCAGATGCGGCGGCTGGAGGAACGCCTGGGCAAGGCGCTCTTCGAAAAGGAAGGCCGCACAAACCGGCTGACCGAGGAAGGCGAACGCCTGCTGACCTATGCACGAAGACTTCTGCGCCTGAACAGGGAGACGCTAGCCGCCTTCGACGACGCCAGCCTGGAAGGCCATATTCGCATCGGCACGCCGGACGATTATGCCGACCGATTCCTGCCCGAGATCATGGCCCGCTTCGCGCGGTCCAACCCGCGCGTGGAACTGTCCGTCATCTGTGAGCCGACGGTGAACCTCATCGACCACATCAAGCGCGGCCATCTCGACATCGCCCTGATCACCCACGACAGCGATAAGGGCGCGGCCGAGGTGGTGCGGCGCGAGCCGCTGCTGTGGGTCACGTCCGCGAACCACTCGATCCATATGGAGGACGTGCTGCCGATTGCCGTCGGCCGTGCTACCTGCATGTGGCGCAGGACGGCGTGCGACATGCTCGACCAGATGGGTCGCGACTACCGCATCCTGTTCACGAGCTGGTCGGCCACCGTCATCATCGCGGCGGTGCTGTCGGGCCAGGCCGTTTCGATCCTGCCGGAGTGCGCGCTTCGGCCGGGCATGCGCATCCTCGGAGAGACGGACGGGTTCGGCGCCCTGCCCGACGTGCGGATCGGAATCGTACGCGGCCATTCGAGCCAGCCGGAGCTGGTCGATGCGCTGGCGCGACACATCTGCGACAGCCTCGACAACATCTCCGTGCCCGTGCCCGAGGAGACCGGCCAGTTCGACTTCGACGGAATGGCGTTTGCCCGCGTGAAGCGACAGAAGCAACGGCCGGCGATGGCTGGCTGGTAACGGTCAACGCCTGCAGCGATGAGCCAGCAGGCGTTTGTCCGCAGTTTGCTGCCAATCGCTTGTGCCACGATCCTTGACGCGCATCACCGCTTTCATGCCATGCTTTGACGATGAGCGAATCCTTGCCTTTGTCCGACCTCCCTTCCGGTGCTGCAACCAATGCCGCCGAATTCACCGTTTCCGAGATTTCGGGCGCGCTGAAGCGCGCGGTCGAGGACCAGTTCGGCAATGTGCGCGTGCGCGGCGAGATTTCGGGCTACCGGGGGCCTCACTCGTCCGGCCATGCCTATTTCGCACTGAAGGACGAGCGCGCGCGGTTAGAAGCGGTCATCTGGAAAGGTACCTTCTCGCGCCTGAAATTCAGGCCCGAGGAAGGCATGGAGGTGATCGCCTCCGGCAAGCTGACCACCTATCCCGGTTCGTCGAAATACCAGATCGTCATCGACAATCTGGAGCCGGCCGGCGCCGGCGCGCTTATGGCGCTGCTGGAGGAGCGCCGGCGCAAGCTCGCGGCCGAAGGGTTGTTCGACGACCAACGCAAACGCGCCCTGCCGTATATGCCGCGCGTGGTGGGCGTCGTCACGTCGCCTACCGGCTCGGTCATTCGCGACATCATCCACCGCATCACCGATCGCTTCCCGCTGCACGTGCTGGTGTGGCCGGTGCGGGTTCAGGGCGAAACGACGGGGGCGGAAGTCTCAGCGGCGATCGAAGGCTTCAATCGGCTCGATCCGGCAGGTCCGATACCGCGGCCGGACGTTCTGATCGTCGCGCGCGGGGGCGGCAGCCTCGAGGACCTGTGGGGCTTCAACGATGAAGCAGTGGTCCGCGCGGCCGCCGCATCAAGCATTCCGCTGATCTCGGCCGTGGGCCACGAGACGGACTGGACGCTGATCGACCATGCAGCCGATGTGCGCGCGCCCACGCCGACCGGCGCGGCAGAGCTCGCGGTGCCGGTAAAGGCCGATCTGGAAGCGGCGCTTTCGCGGCTCTCGGCTCGTGTCAAAGGTGCCGTCTCGCGCAGCACTGAACGCAAACGCCAGGGTCTGCGCGCTGCGGCGCGCGCGCTGCCCTCGGCCGACCAGTTGCTGGCCCTGCCGCGCCGGCGCTTCGACGAGGCCGCCAGCCGGCTGGGCCGCGCGTTGTTCGCCAACACCGAGGCGAAGCGCCTGCGCTTCCGTGGCCTGCGCCTGTCGCCCGCGATGCTTCAGCGTCGCGTCAACGAGGCGCGGACACGCTTTGCCCGCGACGCCGCGCGGGTTGCGCCGGCCACGCTGCTTCGGCGGGTCGAAACGCACCGCCAGGCCCTGCAATTGCTCGGCCGGCGCGCGGATCAAAGTATTGCCGCGACATTGGAACGGCGCTCGACACGTCTTGCGCAGGCCGGGCGGTTGGCGGAAACGCTGTCTCACAAGTCGGTGCTGCAGCGCGGCTTCGCCCTGATCCGCGACGCCGACGACCAGCCGGTGAAAAGTGCGGCGCGCATCGGCCCAGGCGATGTACTGAGCATCGAGTTTGCCGACGGCCGCGCCGGAGCGGTCGCATCCGGCACTGAGGCGCCGAAGCCTGCTACCAGGAAGCCGGCGGCGAAGCCGAAGCCGGGCGGCGGGGAGCAGGGCTCGCTTTTCTGAGGGCGCTTCTGACGGAAACGGAAAGGCACCCACAATACAGAACGGGGCAGTCGACTCGCTTGCCGCGACAAGGAGGATCACTAAACCATGACAGTTCCCGACAATGAAAATCCGAGCCGATTCTACCACGGCACCCGCGCCGACCTGAGACCGGGTGACCTGATAGAAGCCGGTTACAATTCCAACTACGGGGCGCGAAAGCGGGCGTCCTGGGTCTATCTGACAGGAACGCTCGACGCGGCCATCTGGGGTGCTGAACTGGCCACGGGCGATGGGCAGGAACGAATCTATGTCGTGGAGCCCACGGGTCCGATCGAAGACGACCCGAACCTGACGGACAAGAAATTCCCCGGCAACCCGACACAATCCTATCGGTCCCGCGAACCGATTCGCGTGACAGGCGAAGTCACGGACTGGCAGGGCCATTCTTCGGAGCGGCTCAAGGAAATGAAAGATCATCTCGAACGGCTGAAAGCCCAAGGCATCGAGGCAATCGACTGATTTCGGTCCGCGGGCTGTGGGGATAAGATGGTACGGTTGGCTGGGCTCGAACCAGCGACCCCCAGATCCACAATCTGGTGCTCTAACCAACTGAGCTACAACCGCACGCGCCAAGCTCTGGCTGGCGAGGCTCTTACGGACTATCGGCGGCGATTTCAAGCCCGATGCGCCGCAGGCCAAGCCTAAAAAAGGAAAAAGGCCGGGGGGAGGAGATCCCGGCCTTTTCCTGTTAGGAGACCGGCGGGAGGAGGTGCCGGTCTTCTGAACCGCGATCGGGAAGGGAGGAGGTTTCCGTTACGCGGTGTACTTGAGACCTGAACGCGTCAGGCGATCTTGAGTTCCTTGACGGTCGACTCGAAGGCTTCCTTCATCGGCTTCGAGACATCCTCGGCGGCCTTCGTGGAGGCAGCCTGGAAATCCTTGCCCTGCTCGACGGCGGTCTCGACGGCCTTGCGCAGGAATGCGGTCTGCAGCTCGATTACCTCGGAGAGGGATTTGGCAGCAACCAGCGCCTCAAGGTGCGCGAAACCGGCTTCCGTGTTGGCGCGGGCAGCGGCGATCGACTTCATCGAGAACTCGCTGCCGGCGGCGCGGGCGGTTTCGAGGGTCGTCTCGAGCGCCTTCTGCGCGTTTTCGGCGCCCGTCTTCATCTTGACGTAGGCTTCTTTCGACTGCTCGACGCCCTTTTCGGCGAAGGCACGAAACTGGTCGGCCGTCTTTTCGGCGTCGAAGGTCGGGAATTCGATGTTCTCGGCGGTCTTTGCGGCTGCTTTGGTCATCGCTCGATCCTTTACACTGGGTCCGGCAACGTCCTATCGTGCCGGCTCGCTTGACTTGGCACCAATATAGGCGATCGATTTGTGCATTGCAACAATTTTGTTGCATCGCAGCAAAATCATGCTTCGGGGATTAACCAAGGAACAAGATTCGCGCCGTGCACTGTCCCGACTTTCTGGACGCGGCGCGTCCAAGCTTTTATTAACAAAGAGTTAACAGCGGCTCGCTCGCCCGCGCAACGGCTTCAGGTTTTTCCGCATGGCTTCAGGCCCCTATTCCTTCATCGATATTGCCGTGATGGAAGAGGTGCGCACGCGTTTTGCCGCCGGCGATGCGCTGGCGCTGCTGACGGTGGACCTCGACGAGGTGATATGGGCGAACGGACCGGGCGCGGCATTGCTCGGCTATCCGGATATCGAAGCGGTCATGGGCGGCTCGCCAGGCCTGGGCTTTGCCGCGCGCCGGCAGATCGCCGCGACCCCGGGCTTTCCGCGCATGGATCGCGACCGACAGGTGATGGTGCGGCTGGCGAGCGGCATGACCAGCCGCGCCGTCCAGTTTCTGGTTTCAGGGGTCACGCTGCCTGATGGTGAACCGGCGGTGCTGCTCGCGGTGCCGGCGCAAACGCCCCGATCGCTTGGCGGCGACGAAGCCGCTGCACGCGTCATCGAGGGGTTTGGCGAGGCAGGCTACTTCGCCGCGTTGCTCGACGGCAGCGCGCGCGCAAACGCGACTTCGCCCGGCTTCGACGGCCTTGGAATTTCGCAGGAGACGTTGTCGCGACTGGTTACCGAGGTCGCCCACGAGAGCGACCGGCTGGTGAAGCGGCTGATCCCGGCAGGAGATGGTCTCATTCCCGCGGGCATTGCCCGGCTGGTGGACGAGCCTGCCCTGAATCTTCTCGTCGCGGTGGACGAGCCGGTCGAGGAGGTCGCGCCTCAGACCGAACATGAAGCCGACGAACCCGACGCGCCCGATGTCGTTGCCACGGCAGACCTTATGGGAGACGACGTCGCGCCGCCCTCCGACGCTGACCTGCCGGAGCGGGTGGCCGAGGATATAGCCGCAGACCACGCAAGTGCGGGAGAGGCGGCGAGTGAGCCGACCGTTGTTGAGGATCGGGTGTCGACGGCGTCCAAAGAGCAGCCCGCACCGGATGGCTCCGACGACTGGTACTTCGACGAGCCGCCGTCGCAGCAAAGGCCGGACCTTCCCACCGGCCCCGTGCGCTTCGTCTGGCGCACCGATGCCGAGGGCGCCTTCAGTGCGGTTTCCGACGATTTTGCCCGCGCCGTGGGCAAGGAGGCGGCGGAGGTGATCGGGCGACGCTTCAACGACGTGGCCGCCGCGTTCCAGCTCGACCCGCAGGGAGAGATCGCCGGACTGCTCCAGCGTCGCGATACGTGGTCCGGCCGGTCGGTAATGTGGCCCGTCGCCGGTACGGACTTGCGGGCCCCTGTCGATCTGGCCGCCCTGCCCGTCTACAGCCGCGATCGCGAATTCGAGGGTTTTCGCGGCTTCGGCGTCGTACGGATGGGCGACGTGACCGTCGACCCGGAAGCCCTCGGCATGAAGATCGTGACGGGTGACGCGGCGTCTCCGGTGCAGCCTGTGGCTGTCGAAGACGATAGCAAGGGCAGCACCACCTCGGAGCCCACCGCACACGACCCTTTCAACGGGGAAGTGCCGGCGCTTTCGCTCAGCGAGGGACACGAGCGGCGCGCGAGCGACAAGGTCGTGCGGCTTGCCGAACACCGCCCGGTGCGGGCGACGGAAAGGCAGCTTTCCCCCGGCGAACGCAACGCCTTCGAGGAAATCCGGACACGGTTGCGGCGCGACTACGAGGAAACACGTCAGGCGGAACGAGACGAGACGGCCCAGAAAGCAGCGGAGGCGACTGTCGAAGCTGCTGATGATTTGAAGCCTGAAGTGGAAGCGGCGGAAGACGATCGTACGCTTGATACAACCGCCAGTGTGTCGACCGACGAAACCCTGGCCGTACAGCCCGACGACCTGAATGACCAGAACGTTGTCTCGTTGGAGGCCGCAGACGCCCAAAAGGTTTCCGACGAATTCTACGACGAGCAGTATCTGGCAGAGCTCGACGGTGCAGGCGATGCCGGCGCGGAGATCGACGAGGACACGCTGGACGCGCCCGACGCTGCCGCCAAGCGCGAGGCCAAAACGGCTGACCGCGCCGCCAATGACGACCACGAAGAAGGCGATGCGCTCGATGACGGACCGGGTGCGGAGGATGAGACTCCAGCCGCGGAGACGGTCAGCGACGCCGCGATCGTGGAAGAGGACGACGAACCGACATCCGCCGATACCGGCGAAGATGAAATCTCCGCCTTGGCCGAGGACGATGCAGTTTCCGACCGGACTGCGGACGTGGCACCGCCACCTGCGCCGCCCATTGCCATCGACGGGTTCACCCCGTCGGCTTTCGTCTCCGGCGAACGCAGCGACGAGACTGGGCTCGATGCCGAGCTGGTCGCCGGTCTGCCGCTGCCGCTTCTGGTGCACGCCGGCGACGACCTCTATTTCGCCAACCGCGAGTTTCTGAACCTGACCGGCTATGCCAGCCTCGACCAGATAAGGCGCGAGGGCGGGCTCGACAGGCTGTTCGTGGACAAGAACCCGGATACTGCATCGGAACCCGAGGGCAGCAAGCTGCGGCTGCGCACACTGGGCGGCGAAGAGTTTCCAGTGGATGCGCATCTCCAGTCGATCCGCTGGCGCGGCGGCTCGGCGTTGTTGCTGGCGCTGCAGCGCGCCGATGGCCCGCAGCCGGCGACGATTGCCGAGCCTGTTGCCCAGCCGGCGACCGTCCCCGCATCCGCCGAGGTCGAGGACATGGCGCGGCAGGTCGCCGAGATGCGGACCATCATCGACACGGCAACCGACGGGGTGGTGCTGATCGCGGCGGACGGAACGATCCGAAACATCAGCCGGCCGGCGGAGGCGCTTTTCGGGTTCGACAGCGCGGAGGTCGAAGGCAAGCCATTTGCGTCGCTGTTTGCGATAGAGAGCCAGCGAGCAGCGCGCGACTACCTCGCCGGTCTTGCCGAAAACGGTGTTGCAAGCGTTCTCAATGACGGACGCGAGGTCATCGGGCGGGAGGCCGAGGGTCGCTTCATTCCGCTGTTCATGACCATCGGCAAACTGTCCGACGACAGCGGCTACTGCGCCGTGGTGCGCGACATCACGCAATGGAAGCGCGCCGAAGAGGAACTGACCCAGGCCCGCACCCAGGCCGAGCGGGCTTCTTCGCAGAAGACCGAGTTCCTTGCCCGCGTCAGCCATGAAATCCGCACGCCCCTCAACGCGATCATCGGCTTTTCGGAATTGATGATCGACGAGAAGTTCGGGCCGATCGGGTCGGACCGCTACCGCGACTATCTGCGCGACATCAACCGTTCGGGCAACCATGTGCTCGACCTCGTCAACGACCTGCTCGACATCTCGAAGATCGAGGCCGGCGAGCAGGAGATGAACTACGAGGCGGTGTCGCTCAACGATACGCTGGGCGAGTCCGTCGCGGTCATGCAGCCGCAGGCGAACCGCGACCGCGTAATCATTCGCTCGAGCTTCGCATCGCGTCTGCCGGAAGTGGTGGCCGACCTGCGCAGCGTACGCCAGATCGCGCTGAACCTGCTCTCCAACGCGGTTCGCTATACCCAGGCCGGCGGGCAAGTCATCGTGTCGACCTCCTACGAGCCGTCGGGCGACGTCGTCATGCGGGTGCGCGATACCGGCATCGGCATGAGCCTGTCGGAAATCGACCAGGCGTTGAAGCCGTTCAAGCAGATCAACGCGCTTAAGCGTGGCCGCCATGACGGTACCGGACTTGGTCTGCCGCTGACCAAGGCGATGGTCGAAGCCAACAGAGCCCGCTTCTCGATTTCGTCGAATCCGGGCGAAGGCACCATGGTGGAGATCACGTTTCCGTCAACGCGGGTGCTGGCGGATTGAGGCTCTGGAAGCCAAATCTCGAAATTCACTCATGAAAACCTGACTTAAGCAGTTTAGAATTATTCTAAACTGCTGATTTTGTTGCGCTTTCTATTGACCAGATATGTGGTTTCGATCATGAACCGCCTGTTCCCGCTGGAACATCCGATCCGTTCAAACACGGGGCTTTGAACCCCCTGCCTGGAGGAAAGTCATGATTTTCGGAGCATCTCGCTCGACCAGCACCCGCCTCGCGGCGGCAGCGCTTGCAGCCGGCATTGCCTACGTGCCCTTTGCCGCAGCGGCCGATGAGGTGGTCAACATCTATTCGTATCGCCAGCCGGCCCTGATCCAGCCAGCTCTCGATGCATTCACCGCCGAAACCGGTATCCGCACCGAACTCCTGTTCCTGGACAAGGGGCTTGAGGACCGCATCGCCGCCGAGGGCACCAATTCGCCTGCGGACGTGATCCTCACCGTCGACATCGCACGCCTGACGAACGTCAAGGAAAAGGGCGTGACGCAGGCGCTGGAAGACGAGACCGTCAACGCCAACCTGCCTGCCGAATATCGCGACCCCGAGGGTCACTGGTTCGGCATCACCAAGCGTGCGCGTGTCCTCTACGCATCCAAGGAGCGCGTCGGTGACGAGCCGATCACCTATGCCGAGTTGGCCGACCCGAAGTGGAAGGGCAAGATCTGCATGCGCTCGGGCCAGCACGACTACAACCTCGCGCTGATCTCGGCGGCAATCGCTCATTGGGGCGAGGAGAAGACCGAGGAATGGCTGACCGGGCTGAAGAACAATCTGGCGCGCAAGCCCGACGGCGGCGATCGCCCACAGGCTAAGGCCATCATGGCCGGCGAATGCGACATCGCGCTGGGCAACACCTATTATGTCGGCCTGATGCAGACCAATGAAAAGGACCCCGAGGAAAAGGAATGGGCCAACGCGATCAAGGTCGTGTTCCCCACCTTCGAGAACGGCGGCACGCACGTCAACGTTTCCGGCGTAGCGCTTGCCAAGAACTCGCCCAACCGCGAGAACGCCGTCAAGCTGATCCAGTTTCTGTCGAGCCCGGAAGCGCAGCAGATCCAGGCCGAGCAGTCCTACGAGTATCCGGTGCAGCCGGGCCTCGAGGCTTCGCCGGTGGTGCAGGCATTCGGTGAACTGAACGCCGACACCCTCTCGCTGGCCGAGATCGCTGCCCACCGCAAGGCAGCTTCGGAGATGGTCGATCGCGTCGGCCTCGACGACGGCCCGTCGAGCTAAGCTTGCTCCAATGCAAAGCGAAGGCCGGACTGCGCATGCAGCCCGGCTTTTGCGTTTGAAGGACCCGGCGTGACGAGCCTAGACAGACCAGCATCGCCTCAGACTGCCCCTGCCCCACGCGTCAAGCGCGAGCGGCACGGCGTCGTCTTCTTCATCGCGCTCGCAGTATGCGCGATGGTTCTGCTGCCTGTTGCCACGCTCGCCGGAATTGCGTTTTCCGGCACGGGCGAGGCATGGCCGCATCTGGCCTCCACAGTGCTGCCTCGCGCGACGCTGACAACACTGCATCTGCTCGCACTTGTCGCAGTACTGACGGCCATAACCGGCGTCGCATGTGCCTGGCTCGTCGTCGGCTATGATTTTCCCTTTCGTAGAACGCTGGCGTGGGCGCTCGTGCTGCCGCTGGCAGTGCCCCCTTATCTGGCCTCATACGCGTTTGCGGAGTTCTTCCTGTTCGCCGGGCCGGTGCAGACGGTGTGGCGCTCGCTTTTCGGGTTCCACACCGCCCGCGACTACTGGTTTCCGGACCTGCGGTCCACGGGCGGCGCCGCCCTGGTCATGTCCTGTGTGCTTTATCCCTACGTCTATCTGACGGCACGCGTCGTGTTCATCATGCAGGGTCGCAACATTGCCGACGTCGCGCGTACGCTGGGCGCGAAGCCGTTGACGGTTTTCCGCCGCATCCTGCTGCCGGTGTCGCGTCCCGCAATCATCGCGGGCGTCGCGCTTGTTCTCATGGAGACGCTCAACGATTTCGGTGCGTCGGAATATCTCGGCGTACGCACGCTGACGCTGTCTGTCTTCACGACGTGGCTCAATCGCGGCAGCCTCGAAGGCGCGGCACAGATCGCGATGCTGATGCTCGTGTTCGTTTTCGCGCTCCTCATGGCCGAGCAGTGGGGGCGCCGACGGCAGCGGTTCCATTCGGCCCGCGCGACCCACATGAAGGCGCGACCGCCGCGGGTAAGGCTCACCGGGTGGCAGAGACCTGCGGCGACGCTCGTCGTCGCCACCCCCATTCTGCTGGGTTTCGGCATTCCGATCTACGTGTTCGGCATCTACGCGTTACGCCGCACGCATCAGTTTTTCGATCCGGCGCTGGGCCGCGCCTTCCTCAGCAGCCTCACGACGGCGCTGGCGGCCGCGGTGCTGGCTGTGTTCATCGCGCTGCTGCTCATCAACGCTGCCCGCGTGGCGCGATCCAGCGGCGTGACGCTGGCCACACGCTTCGCCATGATCGGCTATGCGCTGCCGGGAACCATCATGGCGCTGGGCCTGCTTTTCTCGCTGGCGCGATTCGACAACTGGCTCGACGCCCAGATGCGCGCATGGTTCGATGTCTCGACCGGCCTGTTGCTCACAGGATCGGCAACGGCGATCGTGCTCGCCTGCTCGATCCGCTTTCTGGCGCTGGCTGAAGGCGCCATTCGGTCGGGACTGGAAAAGCTGCCGCCCAACATCGACGAAGCAGCACGCAGCCTCGGGCGCTCATCGCTGCAGAGCGCGGCGAGTGTTACCATCCCGCTGTTGTGGCCGGCGATCTTCACGGCGGGGGTGCTGGTGTTCGTAGATACGATGAAGGAGCTGTCGGCGACGATCCTGCTGCGGCCGTTCGGTTTCAACACGCTCGCAACCTTCATCTACGAAAGCGCCTCGCGCGGCATGGCGCAGGATGGCGCCGTGGCGGCGTTGCTCATCATCGCGACTGCTACCGTGCCTATAGTCCTGCTTTCAGGTGCGCTGATGCGAGACCGCGAAGCGATGATGTGAGGGCCTCCGGCGACAGCAAAGAAAAAGGCGCTTCAGAGAAGCGCCTGAGTATGAATTTGGCTGTCACACAAGAAGCTTGAGCGTACCGAGCTCCAGGGCGGCGGAGCGGGATTTCTCCCTCAAGTTGCTCACGACTATCGGGCCCGAACCTTAACAAAACCCTACCTGACTGTGCGGCAGTTTACGATTCTGTATCATCCGTGAAATCGAGGTAAATTTCTCGGCAACGGTTTGCTAACCATAGCGCCGGCTACGATTGCAGCGCGGTGATGTCGCGATAGAGCTCCAGAGCCTCTGGATTGGCAAGCGCCTCCTTGTTCTTGACCGGACGGCCATGCACCACGTCGCGCACGGCAAGCTCGGTAATCTTGCCCGACTTGGTGCGCGGTATGTCGGCAACCGGCACGATGCGCGCGGGCACGTGACGCGGGCTGGCGCCGGTGCGGATCTTCGTGCGGATCTTCTTTTCCAGCGCCTCGTCGAGGACCACGCCTTCTGCAAGTCGCACGAAGAGCACGACACGAACGTCGTCCTCCCAGGTCTGGCCGATGCAGAGCGCCTCGAGGATTTCCTCCATCTGCTCCACCTGATTGTAGATTTCGGCCGTGCCGATGCGCACGCCGCCAGGATTGAGGGTTGCATCGGAGCGGCCATGGATGACGAGGCCGCCATGCTCCGTCCATTCGGCGAAATCGCCGTGGCACCACACATTGTCGAAGCGGTCGAAATAGGCAGCCTTGTATTTGGAGTCATCCGGATCCGCCCAGAATTTCACCGGCATGCAGGGAAACGCCCTGGTGCAGACGAGTTCGCCTTTTTCGCCACGAACGGACTTGCCGGCATCGTCCCAGACGTCGACAGCCATGCCGAGACCCGCACCCTGGATCTCGCCGACCCAGACGGGGTTGATCGGCACGCCGAGGACGAAACAGGAAACGATGTCGGTGCCGCCCGAGATCGACGCCAGATGGACGTCCTTCTTGATGCCGTCATAGACGAAGCGGAAGCATTCCGGGGCCAGCGGCGAGCCGGTCGACGAGATGACCCGCACGGAGGAAAGGTCGTGAGTCTCGATGGGGCGCAGACCTTCCTTGCGCACGGAATCGATGAACTTCGCCGACGTACCGAAATAGGTCATCTTCTCGGCTTGCGCGAAATCGAAGATGGCATTGCCGTTCGGGTGGAAGGGCGAACCGTCGTAGAGCAGAAGCGTCGCGCCGGATGCCAGACCGGACACCAGCCAGTTCCACATCATCCAGCCGCATGTGGTGAAATAGAAGAAACGGTCGCCGTCGCCGATGCCGGCGTGCAGGCGCTGTTCCTTGACATGCTGCAGCAGCGCGCCGCCGGCGGAATGGACGATGCATTTGGGAATGCCCGTCGTGCCCGACGAGAACAGGATATAGAGCGGATGATCGAAAGCCTGTCGCTCGAACTCGAGCGGCGCAGGTGCGAAAGGCGAAAGCGCGGTCTCCAGCGCTTCGGCCTTGCCGATACCGCCCGCCACCTCCCTGGCCGTTCCGAGATAATCGACAATCAGGGCCGCTTTCACCGAAGGCATCCTGTCGAGCACGGCCGCGATCTTCGCCCCGACCTCGATGCGCTTGCCGGCATACCAGTAGCCGTCGGGCGCGATGAAAAGCACGGGCTCGATCTGGCCGAAGCGGTCGAGCACGCCCTGCTCGCCGAAATCAGGGGAACAGGAAGACCAGATAGCGCCGATGGAAGCCGCCGCCAGCATGCAGGCGATCGTCTCGGGCATGTTGGGCATCATGGCGGCGACGCGATCGCCGGCCTTGACGCCATGGGCGCGGAAGAGCTGCTGAAGCTGTGAGACCAACGCACGCAACTCATCCCAGGACAGCCTTCGCTCGACTTTGTCCTCGCCGCGGAACACAAGCGCGTCGGAACTTCCCGTCTTGCGAAGCAGGTTCTCAGCGAAATTCAGCTTCGCATCCGGAAAGAACCGGGCGCCCGGCATCTTGTCGCCATCGATCAGCGTACGCTCCCCGCGCTCGCCGATAACGTCGCAATAATCCCAGACGAGATTCCAAAAGGTCTCACGATCGTCGACAGACCATGCATGCAGCGTTTCGTAGTCCGCAATCGGCTTGCCGCTCGCCTTTTCAGCCAGGGCCATGAAGGCGGTCATCGGCGCAGCCGCGATATCTTCGGCCGACGGACTCCAAAGCGGGGCAGTCTGGTTCATGCGGGTTCCTCCTGAGGGTGCCGAACGGTGAGGATTCCGCCGGCAGGAAATTTGCAGAGGGTTAAGCATATCGCCGGCTTGCAAGGCAAGGTGGCGAAAATACCTCCATCTGCCTGGTGGAAAACGCCATAGGCAGGCCACAAAAGCTTGAAAAGCAGCTATTCTGCAAATCGGGTAGTGTAGGGAGCGTCGCCGGCGACATCCCCTAGCGGCGAGGCGAGATGCGGCTTTCAATGGTGAAACGAGGCGTTATCGCGCTGGCGGCACTGCTCGCGCTCGCGCTTTTGTTCATCGCCGCGCTGCCTTGGGTCGCATCCACACAGATCGTGCGGGATCGCATCGCCCATGAGCTTAGTCTGTGGAGCGGCTACCGTGTCGTGCTGGGTGAGGCACCGGCGCTCGACGTCTGGCCGACTTTCAGGGCAACGCTCAACGATGTTGCCTTTCTCGAATGGGCTGACAACGGCCACCCGCCGGTATTGAAAGCCGACAGGCTGGAAGTAGCCCTTTCGGCGCTGGCAGCGCTGCGCGGCAATGTGGTGCTCTCGGCCGTGGCGATGTACCGGCCGGTGCTGCGGCTGACCATCGAAGGTTCAGTTATCGACCTGCCAGCCTCACCCGGCGGTGGGCGCATGACGCGCGCAGTCACCGCAGCACGAGAGATCGTGGCGAGCAACCCGGGCAATCCCGACCGTAGCGCGCTGCCCGACGACGCATTCGGCACGGTTGAATTCTTCGAGGGGCGCATTGCGGTCGTCGACGGAGACGCCGAGGACGGCATCAGCAGCCTCAACGGCAAGATCGTCTGGCCATCGCTCAACCGCACCGCGCGGCTGACGGCAACCGGCATCTGGCGCGGCGAGAATATCGCTGTCGAAGGGTCGAGCGCGCAACCGCTGCTGCTGATTGCGGGCGGCAACGCACCCGCAACCGCAAGCCTGAAATCGGCGCTGCTGGAAGCAAGCTTCGAGGGAACGGCCAATCTCTCGAAGAACACCTATTTCGAAGGAAAGGGCAGCCTCTCCTCGCCGTCGCTGCGGCGGATGCTCGAATGGTCGAAGACAGACATCGCACCAGGCGCGGCGATCGGCGCGATGTCCATCGCCGGTACGATGCAGGGCACCGCACAGCGGTTGCGGCTCGATTCCGTCGCGCTCAACCTCAGCGGCAATTCGGGACGCGGCGTGCTTGAGGTCTCTTTCGCCGATCCGGTTCCGGCGATTTCGGGAACGCTCGCATTTGACACTCTCGACGTGCGATCGTTTCTTTCAGCGTTCACGCCGCTCGCGACCACCAACGGCAACATCTATGACCAGATCGACACCGGCTTCTCCGAGCAACTGTCGCTGGACCTGCGCCTTTCGGCCGCCAATGCAACGCTGGGCACCGTCGCGATGACCGAGCTGGCCGCCGCCGCTCAGGTGAAAGGCACGCTCGCCGCCTTCGACATCTCGGACGCGACCGTCTTCGACGGCAAGCTGCAGGCAGGCGTGCGTGTCGACCTGCAGGGGGAGAGCAAGGCCGTAGAGATGCGCATGATGGCAGACAATGTCGATGCGCGGGCGATCGCCAGTGCGACCGGCGCCACTCAATTGGTGCCGCAGGGGCGCGCCAATCTCTCGCTGATGCTCAAGGGCACCGGCCGCGACTGGAATACGGTGATGGGCAATGCCGAGGGCACGGTGAGCGGAACCTTGGGCGAAGGCGCGCTGCAGGGGTTCGATCTCGCCAAGTTCAGGGAGCGCGCGTCGGCCGGCGGCTTCTTCGCTCTATCGGAAATCGTCGGCGGCACGCTGCCGATGCGCGGCGCGGAGTTCAAGGCCAGGGTCAATGGCGGCGTCGCACGGATCGAAAAGGCTGAATTCCGCCTCAACGGGCAGGTGCTGACGCTCGGCGGCATCATTCCCTATTTCGGCCGTGCGCTGGCGCTCTCAGGCTATCTGGCGCCACTCGGAGAAGATGGCCAGCCCGGCGACGCCGATCTGTCCTTCTTCATCGGTGGCGCGTGGGATTCGCCGTTTGCCGCACAGGTCGGCTCCACAATCGACTTCGAATAGCCCGCGCTATCCGCGCTGGGCGGCCTGCTCGTCGCGCCGGCGCTGCACATCACGCCGCTTGTTGAGGATGGCGGCGGTCAAAACGCCTGCAGTGACAACCACGATCAGGATCGTGCAGACCGCGTTTATCTCCGGCGTCACGCCCAGCCGCACCTGACTGTAGATGCGCATCGGCAGCGTGGTGGCGCCGGGGCCGGAGGTAAAGCTGGCGATGACCAGATCATCGAGAGACAGGGTGAAGGCCAGCATCCAGCCGGACACGATGGCGGGCATGATGACCGGAAGCGTCACCTGGAAGAATGTGCGCATCGGAGTTGCCCCGAGGTCCATGGCGGCCTCTTCCAGCGATCTGTCGAAGCTCAGCAGTCGCGACTGCACCACCACGGCCACGAAACACATGGTGAAGGTGATGTGGGCCAGCGTGACGGTGAGGAACCCGCGATCGAGCCCGACCGCGACAAACAGCAGAAGCAGCGAAAGCCCGGTAATGACCTCTGGCATCACCAGCGGCGCGAAGACCATGCCGGAGAAAAGAAAACGCCCCCGAAAGCGCGTGTAACGCGTGAGCGCTAGCGCCGCCAGCGTGCCCAGCACCGTGGCGACCGTAGCCGAGACAAAGGCGATCCGCGCAGTGACCCAGGCGGCATCCAGAAGCTGCTGGTTGGACAGGAGCGACACATACCAGCGCGTCGAGAAGCCGCCCCATACCGTGACCAGGCGCGAGTCGTTAAACGAGTAGATGACCAGCAGAACGATCGGCAGGTAGAGAAACGAGAACCCCAGAACCAGCGAGGCGATGTTGAAGCGGCTGAGTTGCCCCTGCATGGCCTACCTCCCCTGTTCCTGCGCGCGCGCCTGAGCACGCTGGAAGAACATCATCGGCACCACGAGGATCAGCAACAGCACGATGGCCACGGCCGAGGCGACCGGCCAGTCGCGGTTGGAGAAGAACTCGTTCCACAGCGTCTTGCCGATCATCAGCGTCTGGGAGCCGCCAAGCAGGTCGGGAATGACGAATTCGCCGATTGCCGGGATGAAGACCAGCAGGCAACCGGCCACGACGCCCGGCAAAGACAGTGGGAAGGTGATCTTCCAGAATGCGGTCGTGGGCGGACAGCCAAGATCCTGAGCCGCTTCAATCAGCGAAAAGTCCATCTTTTCCAGCGTCGCGTAGAGCGGCAGCACCATGAAAGGCAGGTAGGAATAGACGATGCCGATATAGATCGCCGTGTTGGTATTCATGATCTGCAGCGGCGTGTCGATAACGCCCACCCACAGCAGGAACTGGTTCAGCAGGCCTTCGGGCTTCAGGATGCCGATCCAGGCGTAGACGCGGATCAGGAACGACGTCCAGAAGGGCAGGATCACAAGCATCAACAGCAGTGGCCGCATGGATTCCGGCGCGCGCGCCATGCCGTAGGCCATCGGGTAGCCGATCAACAGCGCAAAGAATGTCGAAACGCCCGCGATGACGACGCTCGAGACGTAGGCGTTGAAATAGAGCGCGTCGTCGAGAAGCCACAGGTAATTGTCGAAAGAGAGTTCGCGCAGATTGGCGATGAAGCCCGAGACACCGTCGCCGAAGCCGAAGACCGGCAGATACGGCGGCATCGCAATCGCGGTCTGCGACAGCGAAATTTTCAGCACGATGCCGAACGGCACCAGAAAGAAAATAAACAGCCAGAGATAGGGAACCAGGATCACCGCGCGATTGGCGATGGCCGACACGAGCTGGCTGCCCATGCCTTCGCTCCGGCCCGCCGGTGAAGGAACGTCTCTTGCGATCGTTTGTGCCATGGCCGACTCCCGATCCTAGCGGGTCAGCACGACGCCGGCATCCGGCGCGAAGGAAATCCACGCACGGTCATGCCAGCTCAGCGGATCGTCCATCGTACGGGCGCTGTTCAAGGCGCTCGCCTTCACCACCTGCCCGTCCGAAAGCTTGACGTGATAGACCGTCATGTCGCCGAGGTAGGCGAGATCCCATATCTCGCCCTCCATCACATTGGTGGCGCCTTCGGCCGGCGGCTTCGACGATACCTTGATCTTCTCAGGCCGGATCGCAAAGGCCACAGTGCTGCCCTCGATGGCCTCGCCGGCATTCTCGACCCGAATGCGCGCGCCGCTGGCGCCCGTAATCGTCGCTGCGTTGTCGCTTCGCTCGGCGATGGTGCCTTCCAGCATGTTCACGTTGCCAACGAAATCGGCCACGAACCGGGACGAAGGCGCTTCGTAGACCTCGGCAGGGGTTGCCACCTGCATCACCTGGCCCTTGTCCATGATGGCGATGCGATCGGCCATCGTCATCGCCTCCTCCTGATCGTGGGTGACCACGACGAAGGTAAGGCCGAGCTCCTGCTGGAGGTCCATCAACTCGAACTGCGTTTCCTCGCGCAGCTTCTTGTCGAGCGCGCCGAGCGGTTCGTCCAGCAGCAGCACCTTGGGCCGTTTCGCCACGGAACGTGCCAGCGCGACGCGCTGGCGCTGACCGCCGGAAAGCTGGTGCGGCTTGCGCTTGGCGAACTGCTCCAGCTTGACCAGCTTGAGCATCTCGGCAACGCGCGACGCGATGTCCGCCTTGCTCATGCCGTCCTGCTTGAGACCGAAGGCGATGTTTGCTTCCACCGTCATATGCGGAAACAGCGCGTATGACTGGAACATCATGTTCACGGGTCGGCGATAGGGCGGAATGCCGCGAAGATCCTGCCCTTCCAGCAGGATGCGGCCGGAGGTCGGCTCCTCGAAACCAGCCAGCATGCGCAGCAGCGTGGACTTGCCGCAGCCCGAAGCACCGAGCAGAGCAAAGAATTCGCGTTCGTAGATGTCGAGCGAGAGGTCGTTGACGGCCGTGAAATCGCCGAAGCGCTTGGTCACGCGTTCAAACGAAATATAGGGCTTCGCCTCGGGATCGTTCCAGGGCGCGAAGCTCCTGCGAATGCTGCCAAGCGATTTCATCTCGGGTTCCCCAGTCCAGATGCCACGCTCAAAAGGAAAACGCCGGCGCGATGCACCGGCGTTTTCGTCATCCTATTGGCCGGTCACCACCTTGGTCCAGCTCCGGGTGACGACGCGCTGCGTTCTGGAATCGTAGGGAATGTGGGTGAATAGCGTCTCCAGCGCATCCTTGTCCGGGTAGATCGCAGGGTCGTTGATCACCTCGTCGTCGATGAACTCCTGCGAAGCGAGGTTGCCATTGGCGAAGTAGACGTAATTAGTCGCCTTGGCGATCACTTCCGGCTCCATGATGAAGTTGAGGAACTCGTGGGCCTCATCGACATTGGGCGCATCGGCCGGAATGGCCATCTGGTCGAACCACATCTGCGTGCCTTCCTTCGGCGCCACATAGGCCACCGTCACGCCCTGGTCGGCCTCTGCCGCGCGATCACGCGACTGCAGAACGTCACCCGACCAGCCGACGGCCATACAGATGTCGCCGTTGGCGAGCGCGTTGATGTATTCCGAGGAGTGGAACTTGCGAATGGAAGGCCGGATCGAAAGCAGAAGTTCCTCGGCCTTGGCGATCTCATCGGGCTCGTGGCTGTTGGGGTCGAAGCCGAGGTAGTTGAGCACGATCGGGATGATGTCGCTCGGCGAATCCAGCATGTAGATGCCGCAGCTTGCGAACTTCTCGGCGTTCTCCGGCTTGAACAGCACGTCCCAGCTATCGATTTTTTCGGTCCCCAGGATCTCGGCAACCTTCTGGACGTTGTATCCGATGCCGACGGTGCCCCACATGTAGTTGATGGAGTATTCGCCACCCGGATCGTACTTGTCGGTGCGGGTGGTCACCACGTCCCACATGTTGGAGAGATTGGGCAGCTTGTCCTTCTGGAGCTTCTGGAAGACGCCCGCCTGGATCTGGCGCGACAGGAACGACCCGGTCGGCACGACGACGTCATAGCCCGAGCCACCCGCGAGCAGCCTGGTTTCGAGAATCTCGTTGGAATCGAACACGTCGTAGACGACGCGGATGCCGGTCTTTTCCGTGAACTCCGCAATAAGTGAATCGTCGATATAGTCGGACCAGTTCAGCACGTTGACGACGCGCTCCTGCGCCTGCGCGGCGAACGCGAAGGCCGCGGCGGCGAGCGAGACGGTCGAATAGACAATTGCCTTGCGGATCATGATGTTCTCCTCTGTAAGCCCCGTCCCGGCTCGTTGTCTGCGTTCACGGCCGGGTTGTTGGGTGAAAGCCTATTGGCGTTTTCGCAGTGCGACAAGCACGAAAACGCTGCGTTGCATCAAAGATAAGTCGTTCGCTCCAGAGGCGTGATCTCGCCCCAGAACGCCAGTATCTCCGCCCGTTTCAAATCCTTGTAGACCTTGGCGAGAAGCGGTCCGAGCGCCCTGTCGACGAACCTGCTCTTCTCCATGAGCTGAAGCGCGTCGTCCATGTCGTCCGGCAGGAAGAGCCCTTCGTCGTCGTAGGCGTTGCCCTCGACGGGCGGCGGCGGCACTGCCTTCTGCTCCACGCCCTCCACCATGCCCTGGATGATTGCGGACATGACGAGGTATGGGTTTGCGTCGGCACCCGCGATGCGATGCTCGACACGGCGATTTTCGTCGTTGGATACCGGTATGCGCAACGCCACGGACCGGTTGTTTTCCGCCCACACGGCACGCGTCGGCGCATAGGAGCCGGGCGTGATGCGGCGGAAGCCGTTCCAGGTGTTGATGAACAGAAGCAGCGATTCCGGCATTGTCTTGAGTAGGCCGGCGACTGCCGACTCCAGTCGCTTCCTTCCCTTGGCTCCGCCAAAGATGTTGACGCCATCCGCATCGAGCATCGAGGCATGAACGTGCATGCCGTTGCCGGCATATTCGAGGAACGGCTTGGCCATGAAGGTGGCGGTCAGCCCGTGGGCGCGCGCGCAGCCGATTACGATGCGGCGCAGCATGATGACATCGTCGGCCGCACGCAGCGGATCGGCCCGGTGCTTGAGGTTGACCTCGAACTGGCCGGGCGCGGCTTCCTTGATGATGGTGTCGATCGGCAGGCTCTGCGCAGCCGCCGCATCGCGGATCATATCGAACAGCTCCGCATGCTCGGCCAGATCGTCGAGCCCATACATGCGCAGCCGGTCAGGCCCGGCTGTCGCACCCACGGGGGCGGGCATGCCATCGTCCCAGTCCGTGTTGGGATCGAGCAGATAGAACTCGAGCTCGAACGCGACGACCGGGAAGAAGCCCTTGGCGTTGGCCTCCGCGACCTTCTTCTTCAGCACCTGTCGCGGATCGGCCATGAAGGGCTCGCCTTCGGGCGAGAAGGTCTGGAGCAGCACCTGCGCGGTCTTGCGCTTGGCCCACGGTACGATCGAAAGCGAGCCGCGGGTGGCGCGGCAATAGCCGTCCTTGTCGCCCGTTTCGATGTGAAGGCCGGTCTCCTCGACCTCCCTGCCCCACACATCGAGGCCATGGAGCGACATTGGAAAATTGACGCCTTCTTCGAAGGCCTTCTTCAAAGCATCGCCCGGCGCCCACTTGCCGCGCATCACCCCGTTGGGATCGACCATGAGGAACTCGACGGCTTCGATGTCCGGATGTTCCTCCACGAAGGCCAGGTATTCGCGCTCGTGATCGGGCGAGATAAAGCCCGTCGCCTTGGGTTTCGCGCGTGACTTACTGCCGGTCTTGCCGGCGCTGTCGTTTTTTTTGGATTTGACGGTGCGCTTGCTTGCCGGTGCGATGACGCCGGGTGACGTTGGACGCAAAATAGACCTGTATGGTTGTTGCCGATGTGCCAGCCTGCCCCTGCCCCAGCGCGCTTGTCAATGGGGACAGGCGCGGCGGAAGCGCACCTCAGTGCGGTGCAGCTATGCCGCTGACACCCGGGCGGGCGGGCCGCGACATGCGTCGAAACTCGATCGCGATGTAGATGATCAGCGCCGCAAAGACGATCGCGCCGCCGACCAGCGTACGCGACGATGGCACTTCGCCATGAACCAGCCACACCCATACCGGGCCGAACAGAGTCTCGAATGTTGCCAGCAGTGCGGCATAGGCGGCGGGAATGACCCTCGCGCCGGTTGCGAAGAAGGCAAGGCCGAGGCCCAGATTGACAGCACCGAAGACGAACAGAAACGCCATGTCGGAACCTGACGCAGCCAGCGTCGAGGCCTGGCTCGCCGCAAAGACGGCGGCGAAGACGGTGCCGAGGCACATGGCTGGCGTCATTCGCACATGCGCGAAACGACGGGTCAGGACGGTCGCAACCGAAAAGGCGAAAACGATCAGGATCGCAAGCCCGTCGCCAACGATCGACATGTTGCCGGTCAACGAATCCGACACCATGACGGCAACGCCTGCGATGACCACCGCGATGGCGAGCCACGTAATCGATGAAATCCGCTCTCCGAACAGCAGGAACGACAAAAGCGCCGCGATCAACGGCGCGCCTGCCTGCATCAGCAGGATGTTGGCGACGGTGGTGTAGGACAGCGCTATCACGAAGGTCGATGTCGCGATGGCGAAACAGCAGGCGACAGCCAGTCCCGGCAGGCCCATGGCGCCGAAGAGCTGCAGCGTGCCGCGTAAGCCGTCACGCCACAGCATGTACAGAAGAAGGAACGCGGCAGCCCAGATCGAACGCCAGAAGATCGACGTGAACGGGTCGTCCGCCTCTACGAAGCGGGCAATGACCCCGCCCAGGCTCCAGCAGAGCGCAGCCAGGAAAACAAGGAGAAAGCCGATGCGCTCCTCGCGCGCGGCCGGCGTTGCGGACGGCATCTCGTGCTGTGGCGCTGCGTGGGCCATGGCCGCTGTTCCAGACGTGACGAAGGGAATTATCGCTAGCGCGAATGGTCGGGGCTGGCGTGGTCCAGCCACCTCGTCTAGTTGTGGCACCCACAAAAAGCTGGAGGGATGGCATGAAGGCGGCCTGGTACGACCGGAATGGCGAAGCACGTGAAGTTCTGGAAGTCGGCGAGATGGAAACGCCCAAACCGGGGCCGAGCGAGGTTTTGGTGCGGCTGCACGCATCCGGCGTGAACCCCTCCGACGTGAAGAGCCGCAAGGGCCGCCCCATGATCGCGCCGCGCATCATCCCGCACTCGGACGGTGCCGGCATCATCGAGGCGGTGGGCAAAGGCGTCGAGAACAGCCGCGTCGGGCAGCGGGTCTGGGTCTGGAACGGGCAGTGGAAGCGGCCGATGGGCACGGCTGCAGAATATATCGCCGTGCCGCAGGAACAGGCCGTGCCGCTGCCTTCGAACATCGACTTTGCCGCCGGCGCGTGCCTTGGCATTCCGGCCCTGACGGCGCTGCACGCGGTGAGCCTGCATGGCGACATCGAAGGAAAGACCCTGCTGATAACCGGAGCAGCCGCCGCCGTAGGCCACTACGCCGTTCAAATCGCCAAGTTGCGAGGCGCGCGGGTGATTGGCACCGTGTCCCCGGTCCGGCAGGCCCATGCCCGGGCGGCCGGCGTTGACGAACTGATCGACTACCGCCACGAGGACGTCGCCGAGCGCGTCAAGGCGCTGACTGGCGGAAAGGGCGTCGACGGCATTATCGACATGGACCTGTCAAGCACCGCTGCACTGTTGCCCAAGGGCGCACTCGCACCTCATGGCACCATGGTGTGCTATGGGTCCAATGTCGCCGGCGAGATACCGATCTCCTTTCCGGCAATGTTGTGGGGCAGCCTCAAGCTTTCGGTCTTCGTCGTTTACGACCTGCTGCCTTACGAGAGGACGGCGGCGGTTGACGAACTTACCCGTTTGCTCGAGGCGGACGCGCTCAAGCACTCCGTCGGCGCGACTTTCCCGCTCGACGAGATCGCTGCCGCGCACGAGGCCGTCGAAGGCGGCCGGCTGACTGGAAACGTGGTTCTCACCGTCGGATGATCGGGCTCGGGCGTGTCAAGCGTCCAGTCCCGCCGCTTTTGTCGCGACTTTCGCGTCAGTTCGTGCTGGAGGAGCACAAGAGCTGTCATGAAATCCATAGCGCATCTCCTGATTTCTTTCGTAACTGAAAGATAGGAGTAGCCATTCGGCGCTTGAACGCCGGAAATCCGGATGTCATGTTTCACTGATGAAAAACATCAACTGGGACGACCTGCAACTCTTCATCGCAGTCGCCCGCGGCGGCGGGCTGTCGGCAGCGGCAAAGGCGCATGGATCGAGCCCCGCCACGATCGGCAGGCGGATGCTGGCGCTCGAGCAGGCGGTGGGCCGGCCACTCTTCATCCGCCGTCAGACCGGCTACGAACTCACCGCCGACGGGCAATCGCTCCTCATCAAGGCGCGCACGATGGAAGACGGCGCGCGGACGATCGACGACTGGCTCGATACGGGCGGCAGGCGGCCGCTGGTCCGTATCTCGTCCGGAACCTGGACGACCAACTTCCTCGCCGACAATTTCGCCCGGCTGTGGACGTCTGAAGACCCGTTCCGCATCGCCTTCAAGGCCACCGAGGCGAAGCTGGACATCGCCCATCGGGAAGTCGAAATCGGCATCCGCAATGCGCCGCCGGAAAGCCCGAACCTAGCCAGCAGGCGCACAGTGACGGTCGCGCAGGCACCCTTCCGGGCCCGTGGCCACTCGCATCCGGACCGGGAGGAAGGATGGGTCGCGATCGCGCCGGAGGATATGGCGACCCGCTCGGCCCGCTGGCTCGCCGAACATGCCGAGGGCGATGTCGTCGCCTGGGCGAACTCACCGCGCACGCTGCACGATCTGGTCCGCGTCGGCGTCGGCAAGGGCCTGCTGCCCTGCTTTGCCGGCGACCGGGACCCGTTTCTGGAGCGCGCAGGCGACGAGATCGAAGAGCTGCGCGGCGCGCAATGGCTGGTCATGCACAATGACGACCGGCACCGCGCCGAAGTACGAACCGTCATCGACCGCATCGTGGAACTGGTCAGCGCTCACGCGCCGCTGTTCCAGGGCGAGCGGCCGGTCGGAGGCGGGTGAAAGCATTCTCCAGGCCGTCCGGCCATGCTATATACGAGCTGTCAGGAGCGCAGGCATGAACCAGACCCTCAAGGACGCCATCAAGGAAGTGGAGGCCCTGCCCGAAGCGGAGCAGGAGGAGATCGCACAGGCGCTGCTGGTGATGGCCGCGCGCAAGCGCATCGAGGCCAAGCTCGCGGCAGCGGAGGCGCGAGGCGGAAGGATACCGCATGAGGAAGTCGTGGCTCGCCTGAGAGCCCGATATGGCGGCTGAGCTTGTCTGGTTGGAGGAGGCCGAAAGCGACCTTCAATCCATCTTCGACTACATCTCGGCTGACAATATCAGAGCAGCGGAAGCATATACTGGATCGATAGTGGAGGCATGCGACCGCCTTCGTGGCTTTCCGCTATCAGGCCGCGCATTCGACAAGCACTATCGGATCCTTGTCGTCCGCAACCACCTTGTCCTGTATCGTCACGATCAACAGAACGCAGAGGTGGTGATCGCAGCAATCATCGACGGCCGACGGGATCTGGCTGTCTTGCTGCGTGGCCTCAGCGAACCGGAAACCTGAACCGTCTACTGGAAATCGAACGCGCTGAGACCTGTCGACATCTCGTCGAGGCCTAGCGGCCGTGTGACCGGCGGTTCGGCGCGCGCGAGACAACCGACCCGCTCGCACAGCCGGCAGGCGGCCCCGACCGACGTGGACGGCACCGGCCCCTTGCCGGACGAAGCCGGGAGAGCCGCGCCGTAGACGACCTCATCCCTGAAAGCGATATCGCAGCCGATCAGGATCGCGGTGCGCCGAGGGCGCTCGTTGAAGCCGCCTTGCGGCCCTTCCAGCGTACGCGCGATCGTCAGGAACTCGGCACCGTCCGGCATCTCGACCGCCTCAACCAGCACCTGCCCCGGCTGGGCGAAGGCCGCATGCACGGCGAGCTTTGGGCAGCCGCCGCCGAAACGCGCCTGCGGAAAACCCTGCGCGCCGGCGCGACGGAAGCGATTGCCGGCATTATCCACCTCAAGCATGAAGAAGGGCACGCCCGCTGCGCCCTGCCTTTGCAGCATGGCAAGCCGGTTCGCAGCCTGCTCGAAGGACACACCGAAACGCGAGCGCAAGACGTCGATGTCATAACGGGCGCGCTGTGCCGCAGCCAGAAACGCCGCATACGGCATCATCAGCGCGTGGGCCGCGTAGCGCCCGAGCTCGAAGCGGGCAAGCCGGCGCGCCTCGTCGCTGCCGAGCTTCAGCGCCTTCAGCTCGGCGGCCACCGCCACCTGCATGCGGATGAGGCTGGCCTCCATCGCCACCTCGCGCAACTGGTCGAAGGGCGACAGCCGCTCCGAGATGAACAGGCGCTGCGAATGGCGGTCGTAGCGCCTGCGCCAGTTCGGCATGGTGGCGGCCGGCAGCACCTTGACCACGATGCCGTAATCGCGGCGCAACCATTCCTTCAGCGCGGCATAGAGGTCGTCGCCGGGCTGCAGCAACTGGGTGAAGGCTTCGGCCTCCTCCTCCAGTGCCGGAAAGTGGTTCGGGCGGCGCTCGAACGTCTCGCGCACCTCATCGATGGGCAAGCGGGCTGAGGAAAGCGTGGTCGCGCGTCCCTCCCGCGCGAGCAGTTCCGAAAGATCGGACAGCCTCTCCGCCTGCTCCTTGTAAGCGCGGAACAGCTTGACGACCGCAGCCGACGCATTGGGCGCGGCTTCGGCCACCTCGAGCAGTTCCTGGTCGCTCGGCAGTTCGCCCGCAAGCAACGGATCGGCGAACACCTCGCGCAGCGCGGCGACGGAACCGCCGGCCTCACCCTGCAGAGCTTCCGGTTCGACGTCGTAGGCCGAGGCGAGCTTCAGGATGAGTTGGACGGTCAGCGGACGCTGGTTGCGCTCGATCAGGTTGAGATAGGACGGCGAGATGCCCAGTCCGTCCGCCATCGCGGTCTGGGTCAGGCCCATCGCGTTGCGGATCCGGCGGATGCGCGGCCCGGCGAATATTTTCTGGTCAGCCATCTCGCAGCCTTTGACCGGATTTTACAACTTTGCCCATCTGGCAGTATTTACACTTTTTACAAATTTACAGACCGTCGATGTCAAACGCAATACAGCTTCACCCGAATTTTTGCAGCCTTTTCCTGATTTTCCTCGTTGTCTTCGGCAGCGCAATGTAAATCTCGTCACATACGGGGTCGACGAAATTGACTCCTGATGAATAGCAAAGATTGCCACGGAGTTTGCAATGACCGATTTTTACAACCTCGTCCCTTCCGCTCCCGAGGGCCGCTATGACGGCATCGAGCGCCCTTACTCCGCAGCGGACGTGAAGCGACTGCGGGGCTCCGTCCAGATCCGGCATACGCTGGCCGAGAACGGCGCCAACCGGCTGTGGCAGCTCATCCACGAAGAGGATTTCGTCAACGCGCTGGGCGCGCTTTCCGGCAACCAGGCGATGCAGATGGTGCGCGCCGGCCTCAAGGCGATCTACCTTTCGGGTTGGCAGGTCGCCGCCGACGCAAACACGGCGTCCGCGATGTATCCGGATCAGTCGCTTTATCCGGCCAACGCAGCACCTGAACTTGCCAAGCGGATCAACCGCACTCTGCAGCGTGCCGACCAGATCGAGACTTCCGAAGGCAAGGGCCTGTCGGTCGATACCTGGTTCGCGCCGATCGTCGCCGACGCCGAAGCTGGTTTTGGCGGCCCGCTCAATGCCTTCGAGATCATGAAGGCCTTCATTGAAGCCGGTGCTGCGGGCGTGCACTACGAGGACCAGCTCGCATCCGAAAAGAAGTGCGGCCACCTCGGTGGCAAGGTGCTGATCCCGACGGCGGCCCACATCCGCAACCTCAACGCCGCTCGGCTCGCCGCCGACGTCATGGGCACGCCGACGCTGGTGATCGCCCGCACCGACGCGGAAGCCGCCAAGCTGCTGACGTCCGACATCGACGACCGCGACAAGCCTTTCGTCGACTATGATGCCGGCCGCACCGTCGAAGGCTTCTACAACGTCAAGAACGGCATCGAGCCATGCATCGCCCGCGCGGTCGCCTATGCGCCGCATTGCGATCTGATCTGGTGCGAGACCTCGAAGCCGGATCTCGAGCAGGCGCGCAGGTTCGCCGAGGGCGTGCACAAGGCGCATCCGGGCAAGCTGCTGGCCTACAACTGCTCGCCATCGTTCAACTGGAAGAAGAACCTAGACGACGCGACGATCGCCAAGTTCCAGCGCGAGCTGGGCGCGATGGGCTACAAGTTCCAGTTCATCACGCTGGCCGGCTTCCACCAGCTCAACTTCGGCATGTTCGAGCTGGCGCGCGGCTACAAGGACCGGCAGATGGCCGCCTATTCAGAACTTCAGGAAGCCGAGTTCGCGGCCGAGGCAAACGGCTACACCGCAACGAAGCATCAGCGCGAGGTCGGCACCGGCTACTTCGACGCCGTCTCCATGGCGATCACCGGCGGGCAGTCGTCGACCACCGCCATGAAGGAATCGACCGAACACGACCAGTTCCGCCCGGCGGCGGAATAACCGGATCAACCGCCCAAGGGCATACCGAAGGAGAAGACCAATGGCGCCCAGAACCCGTGTCAAGGAAAGGGCCGAGGAGCAGTCCTCGAGCATGAACATCGACCAGCAGGCCGTCATCCGCATGGTGGCGAACGACCTGCACCGGCTCAACCAGTCCGTCATGAAGGCGGTGGAGGCGGGCGTGTCGGTCGAGCTCGTGCGCTCGGCGCGTCATCACGGTGGCGACGGCAACTGGGGCGACCTGCTGGTGCCGGTGATCGTGACGCAGGCGCGCAACGCAGCCTGATCCAACCGCTTGCAACCGAATTGAAGAAGGGCGACGCGATGCAGCGTCGCCCTTCTTTGCATTTTCTTAACCCGGCTTCGCATGTTTTCGCGCTTAGGTTGTCATCGCTTGACATGCTGCCGGAAATCGCGACAAAGGGCAGCTAGCCTGACATTCCACATCTGTTTCTCAATCGATCGGTACTGCCTCATGCCGGATTCGAGAATAGACGACGCCCCCGGCGGGGGTGGCTGGGTCACTGCATTCGACTACGGCCTCGCGCTTGTGGTCGCCTCATCGCCAGTCAACCGTATCGTGGTCAGCCGCATCGTTCAGGGGGCCGGGTTGAAGGTGCAGGCCGAAACGCCCGAAGACGCAGCCACTGCCCTTGAAGTACGCGTGCCGGCAACGGTTGTTCTCGATGGTGGCGCCGACAACCGCGAATGCGAACATCTGATGGCGAAGCTGCAGACGCTGCGCGACAACACCGACGCCAGGACGCCTTTCGTGATCCTGCTGACGACCCACGACCCGCTCGCCGACGAGGCCGCCAGCGACGGCGCCATCGACGCTACCGTCACAAAGCCGATAACGCCGGAAAGGCTGCAACCGCTGATCCATCGCCTGCTGGAGCGATTGCGCGCCTGAGCCCCCCTTTCCTTCGTTCGCCGGGCACGGCTATACTGGCTTATCTCAAACGATCCACCGGTGATTGATGCCCGTCCAGAAGAAGGAAGCCCGGCCTGCCAGCCGCAATGGCAGGACACGCATACCTGCATTCGTGCAAAGCCAAAGGGGCGTGAAGAACTGGAAGGAAGCGTCCGGCTGGCTGGACTGGCGCGGCATCGAGGACATCGAGTGCATCACGCCCGACCAGGCAGGCGTGGCGCGCGGCAAGATGATGCCGTCGAAGAAGTTCACCTCGAACACATCGCTCGCTCTGCCCTCGGCCGTCTTCATGACTACGATCTCGGGCGATTATCCGGAAGACGGCAACGGTTTCACCTACCCGGAAGATGACGGCGACCTGAAGCTGCTGCCTGACCTGTCGACACTGTCCGTCGTGCCGTGGGAGAGCGATCCGACGGCACAGGTCATCTGCGATCTCGTGCACCAGGACGGACGCTCGGTCGAGTTCACTCCGCGCAATGTGCTCAAGCGTGTGGTCGCCGCATACGCCGACCGTGGCCTCCGCCCGGTGGTTGCCCCGGAAATCGAGTTCTATCTCGTACGCAAAAATCCCGATCCCGATTATCCGCTCGAACCGCCGGTCGGCCGATCCGGTCGCGCCATCGGCGGTGGACAGGGCTATTCCATCGCCGGCGTCAACGAATTCGACGAGCTGATCGACGATATCTACCACTTCTCCGAAGGCCAAGGTCTGGAGATCGACACGCTCATCCACGAGGAAGGCGCAGGGCAGCTCGAGATCAACCTGCGCCACGGCGATCCGGTCGAACTCGCCGATCAGGTGTTCATGTTCAAGCGCACAATCCGCGAGGCCGCGCTGAAGCACGAGACCTACGCAACCTTCATGGCAAAGCCGATCCAGCGACAGCCCGGCTCGGCCATGCACATTCACCAGTCGATCGTCGACAGGAAGACGGGAAAGAGCGTCTTTGCCGCGGAAGACGGCAGCGAAACCGAAGCCTTCGGGCATTTCATCGGCGGCATGCAGCGCCACATTCCCAACGCGCTGGTGATGCTGGCGCCTTACGTGAATTCGTATCGCCGGCTCACTCAGGCAGCCTCCGCGCCGGTCAACACGAAGTGGGGCTATGACAACCGCACCACGGCCTTTCGCGTACCACGCTCGGACCCCCAGGCGCGCCGCGTGGAAAACCGGATTCCATCTTCAGACGCCAACCCCTACCTCGCACTCGCTGCCTCGCTGGCCTGCGGGCTTATCGGCATGATCAACAAGGTGCCGTGCGATGCGCCCGTGGGGACATCGGTAAACGAAGACGAGATCGAGCTACCGCGCGGTCTTCTGGAAGCGGTGGACCTCTTCGAGAGCGACGACGCGTTGCGCGACATGCTGGGCGAACCCTTCGTTTCAACTTACGCCGCGATCAAGAAGGCCGAGTTCGAGACCTTCATGGAAGTTATCAGCCCGTGGGAACGCGAATATCTGCTGTTGAACGTCTGAATGCCCTACCAATCCCCCATCTCCCCCGGCTTCTCCTGGTACGAAGATACCGCCGGTGAGCGACCTGAATATGGGGCTCTCGACGGCGACGTTTCGGCCGACGTCGTTATCATCGGCGGCGGTTTCACCGGACTTTCCGCGGCAGTGCATCTGGCCAAGGCGGGCACGAATGTCGTGCTGATCGAGGCGCATCGCTTCGGCGACGGTGCCTCGGGCCGGAACGGCGGCCAGATGGGAACGGGCCAGCGTGCATGGGCCGAGGAGATCGAAGCCGAACTCGGCCTGACGCGCGCCCGCGCGCTGTTCGACCTGGCGGAAGAAGCCAAGTCGCACCTGCTGGGTTTCGCCGAGACGAACGGCATCGAGATCGACTACGCGCCGGGCCAGATGTCGGTGGTGCACAAGAAGCGCTATCTGGCCGATTACCGGGCCCACCCGGCAATCATGGCCGAGCGGTACGGCTATCCACACCTGAGCTTCATGGACGCTGCGGAAACAGCCGAGCGGCTCGGCTCGACCCGCTATTTCGGTGGCGTACGCGATACCGGCACAGGTCATATCCATCCGCTGAAGCTGGTTATCGGTACCGCAAGGGCCGCGGCGAGCGCCGGAGCCCGGCTCCACGAGAAGACCAGGGCGACCGGCATTGCCAGCCGGGGCGGCAAGGTGCTTGTGGCGACCCCATCTGGAACGATTGCCGCCGACAAGGCGCTGATCGCCGTCAATGCCTATGGCGAGAACCTCGAGCCCGAGAGCGCGTCGCATGTCATGCCGATCGGCTCGTTCATCGGCGCGACGGTGCCGCTGGGCAGCGACAGCCCGGTCATCCCTGGCGGCGAGGCGGTCGACGACTCGCGCTTCGTGGTGCGCTACTTCCGCAAGTCCAAGGACGGGCGGCTGCTTTTCGGCGGACGCGAGATCTATGCGCCGGGCAATCCGCAGGACATCGCCGTGCACATCCGCCGGCAGATCGCGGAGATATATCCCGCATTGAAGGACGTGGAGATCACCCATTCGTGGGGCGGCTATGTCGGCATCACCATGCCGCGCAAGCCGTTCGTGCGCGAGGTCATGCCCAACGTCATTTCCGCGGGCGGCTATTCCGGCCATGGCGTCATGCTGTCCAACTTCGTCGGCAAGCTCTATGCCGAGACGGTGGCCGGCAACCGCGACCGGCTGAAGCTGTTCGAAGACCTGAAGATACCGCCGTTTCCGGGCGGCCGAAGCCTGCGCGCGCCGCTGCTCTTCCTCGCCCTCAACTGGTATGCGCTGCGCGACAGGATTTAGACGGGTTGGTCCGCCGCCTGCCTCAAAGCGGCCAGAAGAACAGGATTGTCGGCACACCCACCGCGATCACCATCAGTTCCAGCGGCGCGCCCAGCCGCCAGTAGTCGCCGAAGGCATAGCCGCCGGGGCCCATGATGATGGCGTTGTTCTTGTGACCGATCGGCGTCAGCAGGCCGCAGGTCCCTGCCACGGCGACACCCATCAGGAACGGGTCCGGCGAAACGCCGAGCGACTGCGCGACACCGACGCCGATCGGCGCCGCGATAAGGGCGGTTGCGATCGAATTCAGGAAGTCGGACAGGATCATCGTCACCGCCATGACGATGGCAAGAATTGCCCAGGCAGGGAGCCCCCCAGTCTGGCCAATGATCGCTTCGGTGATGAGCTCCGTCCCGCCTGCTTCCTCAAAAGCCGTACCCAGGGGAATGAGGGAGCCCAACAGCACGATGATCGGCCATTCGATCGAGCCGTAGACGTCGGACGGCGTCACGATATTGGCCATCGCGTAGAGCGCGACGACCCCGGCCAGCGCGATCGAAAGCGGTACCCAGCCCACCACGGTCGAGGCGATGGCGGCGATGAAGATGCCGATCGCCAACATTGCCTTCCTTCGTTGGATGACGGTATGGCTGCGATCTGCCAGCGGCAGCGTGCCCAACCAGTCGGCCGCGTCGTTCAGCAGGTCGACCGGGCCGAACAGCAGCAGCACGTCACCTTGCTTGATGGCCAGCTTTTCCACCTGCTCGCGGAACCTCTTGCCGTTGCGCGAGATGCCGAGCAGGCTGACGCCGCGGCGATAGCGCATGCGCATTTCATGTGCGTTGCGACCGATCGCGCGCGATCCCTCGGGCACGATAACCTCCATCAGCGACATCGTCTTGTCGGTGATGCCTTCAGGCTTCTCCTGCTTGGTGAGCGCCAGCTTGGCGCCGCCGACAAACGCCTCGATCGATTTCGGATCGCCTTCGAGAACGAGGAAGTCGCCCTTCTTCATCTCGGTGGCCGCGGCAAAGCCCGGCAGGCGCTTGCCGCGCCGCACAATGCCGAGGATGGTCACGTCATGCTCGTCGCCCAGTTCATAGAGGTCAGCTGGCGTCTTGCCGATGGCGCTGGATTTCTCCGGCACGCGCGCTTCGGCAATGAACAGGTCGCTCTCGGTCATGTTCGGCCGCGTGCGCTCGGTGCGCTGCGGAATGAGCCTCCAGCCGATAGTCGCCACGAAGGCGATGCCGACGGCGGCGCAGACGAGCCCGACCGGGGCGAAGTCGAACATGCCGTACGGCTCGCCGAGCGCACGCTCGCGGAACTGCGCGATGACGATGTTGGACGGCGTGCCGATCAGGGTGATCATGCCGCCGAAGATCGTCGCATAGGAGAGCGGCATCAACGACAGCGAGGGCGAGCGCGATGCCTTCTTGGCCGCCTCCATGTCGAGCGACATCAGGATGACGATGGCAGCGACATTGTTGATGACGGCGGATAGCGCCGCGCCCGTTACCGACATGATGGTGATATGGAGGGGCAGCGGCCGCGATGCCGACACGACATACTGCGCGATCAGTTCGACCGCGCCGGCGTTAATCATTGCTCGCGATATGACCAGCACGAGTGCGACGATGATGGTGGCTTCGTGGCCGAAGCCTTCGAAAGCGGCTTCAGCACTGATGGCGCCGCCGAGTACAGCGATGATGAGTGCGCCGAAAGCCACGAGATCGTAGCGGATCTTGCCCCAGACCAGCATGACGAGCACGGCGCCCAGCAGCCCGAAGATGAAGATCTGCTCGATTGTCATGGATTGTCGCCCCTTGTGGCCTGTTGAACGTCGATGGGGCCGGAGACGTTCCCGACCCGATCGTCATTTTGCCGTCGCGACTGAACCCTCAGATGCAGCGGCCGCCATCGACCTCGAGCGCGACGCCGGTGATGAATGCCGCCTCGTCGGAGGCGAGCCACAGAGCCGCGTTGGCGATGTCGAGCGGTGTCGAAAGCCTGCCGAGCGGGATCGAGGCGCGGA
This sequence comes from Aquamicrobium sp., assembly GCA_019739225.1. Classification (GTDB taxonomy): domain Bacteria; phylum Pseudomonadota; class Alphaproteobacteria; order Rhizobiales; family Rhizobiaceae; genus Aerobium. The sequence continues at coordinate 1,021,874 of JAHHDT010000005.1, read as the reverse complement.
ACTGCGCGCGCTTCTCCGGCGTGTCCTCGCCCATGAACTGCGCCAGCATGCCGGTCTCACCCGCCACCGGGCAGAGGCAATTGACACGGATGTTCTTCGGCGCGAGCTCGACCGCCATCGACTTGGTGGCGGTGATCGTCCAGCCCTTGGAAGCGTTATACCAGGTCAGGCCCGGGCGCGGCCGCAGGCCCGCCGTCGAGGCGGTGGTGATGATCGAGCCACCGCCCTGCTTTTCCATGATCGGCACAACCGCCAGCGTGGAATAGTAGATCGACTTCATGTTTACGGCGGCGATGAGGTCGAAGGTTTGTTCCTCGATCGACAGCATGTCGCCGTTGCGGTGCGTGTAACCGGCATTGTTGACCATGATGTCGACGCGGCCGAACGCATCCATGGCGGCGGCGACCATCTCGTCGATTTCGGACTTTAGCGATACATCGGTCTGCACGTGCACGGCAGCATCGCCAATCTCTTTCGCGACCCGCTCCGCACCCTTCACATTGAGATCGGCAACCACGACCTTGGCGCCTTCCTCGGCGAAGCGCTTGGCCATGCCCTCGCCGAAACCCGACGCGGCGCCGGTGATGATTGCGACCTTGTCCTGCAGACGTGCCATATACCGATATCCTCTTTGATGTTGCCCGGCCCTCTGCTGGGGCTCCGGGCGTTCGTTGCTCGAAAAGCCAAGTCGTTGGCTTTTCGTTCGTTAGGCGGACCGCGCCTCAGCCATGGTTGAACACAATCGTCTTCGTCGCGCTCATGTCATAGAGCGCCTCGAACCCCTTTTCGCGGCCATGGCCGGACTTCTTGAAGCCGCCGAATGGCAGCTCGATGCCGCCTCCCGCACCATAGCCGTTGATGAACACCTGCCCAGCACGCACCCGCTTGGCGACGCGGTGCTGGCGCGCGCCGTCCTTTGTCCAGATGCCGGCGACGAGACCGAACTCAGTGCCGTTGGCCAGACGGATCGCCTCTTCCTCGCCCTCGAACGGGAAGAGTGTCAGCACCGGGCCGAAGACCTCTTCCTGCGCGACGGCAGCGCGGGGATCGACTGCGCCGAACAGCACAGGCGCCTGATAGTACCCGCCTGCCGGTGCATCAGCATGAATAGAACCCTCGGCAAGCACCGATACGCCCGCTTCCCTGGCCGCCGCGATCATCGCCGCGACACGAGTCTGCTGCGACTTGTTGATGAGTGGCCCAAGGTCAAGGTCCGCATCGTGAGGACCGGCGACAAGTGCGGAGAACCTCTCTGCGAGAGCCGAAGCTATCTGTTCGTAGAGCGGCTTCTCGATCAGCACGCGGCTGCCCGCAGAACAGGTCTGGCCGCCGTTCTGGATGATCGCATTGACCAGCACCGGCAGTGCTGCTTCGACATCGGCGTCGGCGAACACGATCTGCGGCGACTTGCCGCCAAGTTCCATGGTCACGCCGCGATTGTTGACGGCAGCGGCCTGTTGGATCGCAGTGCCTGTCATAGGCGAACCGGTAAAGGTGACGTAGTCGACCAGCGGGTGGGAGGAGAGTGCGGCGCCCGCGTCGCGGCCATAGCCGGTGATGACGTTGAAGACACCTTCAGGCACGCCGGCTTCCAGAGCGAGCTGCGCGATGCGGATCGTGGTGAGCGATGCGTCTTCCGCCGGCTTCACCACCAGCGTGTTGCCCATGGCCAGTGCCGCACCGGCCACACGAGCGAGAATCTGCATCGGATAGTTCCAGGGGATGATGCCGGCAACGACGCCGTGCGGCTCGCGCAGCGTCAGCGCGGTATATCCGTCCAGGAACGGAATCGTGTCGCCGTGGATCTTGTCGCCCGCGCCGCCATAGAACTCATAGTAGCGCATGGTGGCGGTCACATCCGCCCTGCCCTGCCGCACGGGCTTGCCGGTGTCACGCGATTCGAGCGCGGCCAGTTCGTCGCCATTTTTCTCGACGAGCTGGAAAAGCCGCGTCAGGCAGCGCCCGCGCTCGACCGCCGGCATGCGGCTCCACGGCCCTTCATGAAAAGCCTCGTGAGCGGACCTGACCGCGCGGTCGACATCGGCTGCATTGGATGCGGGAATGGACGAAAACACCTTGCCGTCGGAAGGCGACGCGACGTCGATCCGTATACCCGAAAGCGAATCGGCCGGCTTGCCGTCGATGAGGTTCATGAAGGCTGCGCCTTCGGCGACGGTACGGGAAAATGGGGTGCCCATGGTCGACAATCTCCAGCGTTCGCGGTCGTGCCGGTCCTATCGGCTTGAAAGCGCGGGCGCGATGGACCAGTCTTGCCGCGTGACAAACCCAGCGCGGCAAAAGGTGTCAAGGGCTACGCAGCCGAATATCGGCACTGGCCATTTTAAATCGATTAGATTATACGCCTTTTTGCAGATGCGAAGTGCAGGATTCCCGCGACCGACATGACCAGCCAGATCATCCCCGTCGACCCGTTCGACTTCATCATCTTCGGCGGCACCGGCGATCTCGCCGAACGCAAGCTGCTGCCGGCGCTCTATCAGCGTCAGATGGCCGGCCAGTTTTCGGAGCCGACCCGCATCATCGGCGCGTCGCGCTCTTCGCTGTCGGATGACGAGTACCGGGAATTCGCCCGCAAGGCGATCACCGAACATGTGAAGCCCGATGAAATCGTCAATGGCGAGCTCGACAGCTTCCTGGCGCGGCTTTCCTACGTGCCGGTGGATGCGAAATCAGGCGAAGGTTTCGATCGGCTGAAGGAGGCCATCGGCGACAGCACAGCCGTGCGCGCCTTCTACCTCGCCGTGGCCCCGGGCCTGTTCGGCGACATCGCCGGGCATCTCGCCAAGCACGGCCTCAACGAGGGCGATCCGCGCATCGTCGTTGAAAAGCCGATCGGCCGCGACCTTGCCTCGGCGCGCGCACTGAACGATGCGATCGGCTGCGTGTTCAACGAACAGCAGATTTTCCGCATCGATCACTATCTCGGCAAAGAGACAGTGCAGAACCTGATGGCGCTGCGCTTCGCCAACACGCTCTACGAACCGCTGTGGAACTCGGCGCATATCGACCATGTACAGATCACCGTCGCGGAAACGGTGGGGCTGGAAGACCGCGTCAGCTATTACGACAAGGCCGGCGCGCTGCGCGACATGGTGCAGAACCACATGCTGCAGCTTCTGTGCCTGATGGCGATGGAACCACCCTCCTCCATGGATGCCGACGCGGTGCGCGACGAGAAGCTGAAGATCCTGCGTTCGCTGAAGCGGATCAACGGCAACGAGGCGCCAAAGCTGACGGTGCGCGGCCAGTACAAAGCAGGTGCATCGGCGGGTGGTGCGGTAAAGGGATACGCCGAGGAACTCGGCAACGACAGCGACACGGAAACATTCGTCGCCATCAAGGCAGAGATCGCGAACTGGCGCTGGGCCGGCGTGCCCTTCTACCTGCGCACGGGCAAGCGCCTTGCCGAACGCGTCTCGGAAATCTGCATCCAGTTCAAACCGGTGCCGCACTCGATCTTCGACGACAGCGCCGGCGTCGTCACCGCCAACCAGCTCGTCATCCGGCTTCAGCCAGACGAAGGCGTCAAGCAGTGGATCATGATCAAGGATCCAGGTCCCGGCGGCATGCGGCTGCGTCACGTGCCGCTCGACATGAGCTTCGCGGACGCCTTCGAGGTGCGCAACCCGGATGCCTACGAGCGGCTCATCATGGACGTGGTACGCGGCAACCAGACGCTGTTCATGCGCCGCGACGAGGTCGAGGCGGCATGGCAGTGGATCGACCCGATCCAGGCCTCGTGGGAAGAAAACCGCCACACCGTGCAAGGCTACACCGCCGGCACATGGGGTCCCTCTGCGTCCATCGCGCTGATCGAGCGTGACGGGCGGACCTGGCACGAGAGCATGTGAGGCGGGAGATGGCTGCATCTCCCGACTGGCGGATATATTCCTCATCGCAGCAGCTCGCCGCTGCCCTGGCGGCAGAGGTGGCACGTGTTCTTGAGGCCGCCATCAAGGATCGTGGCACGGCACTGCTGGCGGTATCGGGCGGCACGACCCCCGGGCTCTTCTTCGACGCGCTCTCGCAACAGCCGCTGGACTGGAAACGGGTGATCGTCACGCTCGTGGACGAGCGGCTGGTTCCGGAAAGCTCGCCGCGCTCCAATGCGGCGCTGGTGCGGAGCAGGCTTCTGCGAGGCAAGGCAAATGCCGCCCGGCTCGTTGGTCTCTACCATAAGGATGCAAATGCCGAAGAAGCCGCGACTGCGGCTTCTGCCGAACTGCGCGATCTCCCGATGCCCCTCGATGCCGCCATTCTGGGAATGGGAACGGACGGCCACACCGCCTCGTTTTTCCCCGACGCCGGAAATCTCGACGCATTGCTGGATCCGGACAACGAGGCTCTCGTATTGCCGGTTCACGCTCACAGCGCCGGCGAGCCGCGGCTGACCCTCTCGCTGGGGCGTCTTCTGGAAGCGCGCTTCCTCGCGCTGCATATCGAAGGGGCGGAGAAACGCGCGGTGCTGGAAAAGGCGCTTGCCCCGGGCGGCGACCTGCCGGTCAGCGCGGTTTTTGCCCATGCGGAAAGGCCGGTCCCCGTCTATTGGGCCGGCTGAAAGGACGGACAGCCATGACAGCCAGACCTGAGATCGAAGCCATCACAGCGCGCGTCCGGGAGCGGTCGAAGCCGACGCGGGAGGCCTATCTCGCGCGGGTCGACGCCGCAATTTCCAGCGGCCCACATCGCACGGTGTTGTCTTGCGGCAACCTCGCTCACGGCTTCGCGGCCTGCGGCCCCGTCGACAAGGCAGCACTTGCCGGAGACCGCGTCGCCAATCTCGGCATCGTGACGTCGTACAACGACATGCTCTCGGCGCATCAGCCGTTCGAAACCTTCCCGCAGCTCATCAAGCAGGCGGCGGCTGACGCGGGCGGCGTGGCGCAGGTGGCCGGCGGGGTTCCGGCCATGTGCGACGGCGTCACCCAGGGCCAGCCGGGCATGGAGCTCTCGCTCTTCTCGCGCGACGTCATCGCCATGTCGGCGGCGATCGGCCTGTCGCACAACATGTTCGATGCCGCCGTCTATCTCGGCGTCTGCGACAAGATCGTCCCCGGCCTGCTGATCGCGGCGCTGACCTTCGGCCACCTGCCGGCGGTGTTCATCCCGGCAGGGCCGATGACGTCGGGCCTTCCCAATGATGAGAAGGCGCGCGTGCGCCAGCTCTATGCAGAGGGCAAGGTGGGTCGCGCCGAATTGCTGGAGGCAGAGTCCAAGTCCTATCACGGACCTGGCACCTGCACCTTCTACGGCACGGCCAATTCCAACCAGATGCTGATGGAGATCATGGGCCTGCACACGCCGGGCGCATCCTTCATCAATCCCAACACGCCGCTGCGCGACGCGCTGACCCGGGAAGCTGCCAAGCGGGCCCTGGCCATCACCGCGCTCGGCAACGAGTTCACGCCGGTGGGGCACATGATTGACGAACGCTCCATCGTCAACGGCGTGGTCGGCCTCAACGCCACCGGCGGGTCGACCAACCACACAATCCACCTGATCGCGATGGCGGCTGCCGCCGGCATCAGGCTCACGTGGCAGGACATATCCGACCTCTCGGACGCAACGCCGCTGCTGGCGCGGGTCTATCCCAACGGGCTTGCCGACGTGAACCATTTCCATGCTGCCGGTGGCATGGGCTTCCTCATCCGCGAACTGCTGGATGACGGGCTGCTGCATGAGGACGTGCGCACGGTCTGGGGCGCAGGACTGCGCAACTACGCCATCGAGCCGCATCTGGCTGACGACGGCTCGGTCTCGCGCGCACCGGCCCCCGAGAAAAGCGGCGACGACAAGGTGCTGACGACGGCGGGCAAGCCGTTCCAGCCGAGCGGCGGCCTGAAGGTGCTGAAAGGCAATCTAGGGGCGGCGATCATTAAGGTTTCGGCCGTGAAAGCCGGAGAACCGTGTCATTGAGGCTCCCGCGCTAGTGTTTCACAGCCAGGAGGCGCTGAACGAGGCGTTCAAGGCAGGACAACTCGACCGCGACTTCGTCGCCGTCATCCGCTTTCAGGGACCGAAGGCCAACGGAATGCCAGAACTGCACCGGCTGACGACTGTCCTCGGCATCCTGCAAGACCGCGGGCGCAAGGTCGCGCTGGTGACGGACGGACGCATGTCAGGCGCATCCGGCAAGGTGCCGGCGGCAATCCACGTGACACCGGAAGCGCTCGACGGCGGCATGATCGGCCGGATCGAGGATGGCGACGTGATCCGCCTCGATGCGGAGGCCGGTACGCTGGAGGTCAAGGTGGGGGACGGCGTATCTGGCAAGCCGCGCGCCCGCCGCACCGGATCTTTCGGACAACGGGTTCGGCATGGGCCGCGAACTTTTCGCCGGCATGCGCGCCCTGGCACTACGCGCCGATGCGGGTGCAGGTGCCTTCGGTTAGATTTTCAGGCTGGCAGACAACTCGCCTGCCAGCCTGAACTCTATTGAACCGTGATCGGAACCCGGGTCAGAACCCGACGTCCACCGGGCGCTTCGAGAACGTAACGCAGCTCATAAGCTCCAGGTTTTTCGGGCGCCGTCAGCTTCGCGGTGCCGTCCTCCGACTGCGCGACATAAAAGTATGCGAGTTCGCCTGAGGTCTCCGAATGCCCCTGAGGCACCAGATCGATGTAGTCCTGATCGGCCCTGGGGCCCGTCCATTCGACAGCAAAGGTCGTCCCGGTCTCCACGGCTTCGGGGGCCCTGAGCGTCGCGGCGGCAGGCGTCACCCTGATCGGTTGGCTGGCCATCACGCGTCGCCCCCCGGGAGCTTCCAGAACGTAGCGCACCTGATACTCACCGGCATCGCCCGGCGCCTGCATGGTCGCCGTCTCGCCGTCTGGCGAACCGTCGATGTAGAAATAGGCCGTCTCGCCGCTCGGCTCCGTGTGTCCTTCGGGCACGAGGTCGAGATAGTCGCCGCTCGAAGCCGGTCCCGTCCAATGGATGTCGATCTTCTCGCCCGCGCCGACAGTCGGCTGAAAGGCAAGGCTCACAGCCGCGTCGGAAACTTCCAGCGGGATCGACGTCAGCATGCGGCGCCCGTCCGGCCCCTCGAGGATGTAGCGGATCTGGTAGTCGCCTGCCTTGCCCGGCGCCTCAATCTTCGCCGGATTGCCACCCTTGACATAGAAGTACGAAATTTCGCCTGAAACCTCGGTATAGCCGGCGGGCACGATGTCGATGTAATCGCCGCCGGAGTCGGGGCCTTTCCATTCGACATTGAACGCTTCTCCGACCGAGACTTTCGGTGGCGCGACAAGCGCAACCTCGCTGTCGATCACGCCAATCGGCTTCGAAGCCAGCACGTGGCGACCGTCCGGCCCCTCCCAGACATATCGCACGACGTAGTCGCCAACCTTGCCAGGCACGCGGATCGGCAGCGGGGTGCCGCGATCGACATAGGCATAGGCAAGCTCGCCGGACACTTCGTCATATCCCGCGGGCACGATGTCGATGTAGTCGTTGCCAGTACCTGGACCAGTCCACGATACCTCTATGCCAGAGCCGATCGGCGCGGAGTCCGGCGCAGTCACCGTCGCCTCGGGCAGGACGACAGGTTCCGGCTTTTCCGGTTGCTCCGCGCGCGCCGAAGCCGGCGCGGCGGCGACGGTCTCGCTGAGAGCTTCGTTCAGCCCTTGCCCATCGCTTGCCTGGATATAGCGGCCGCCGGTATTCTCGGCGAGGCAGGCGACCTGACGGCCTTCATCGCGCGACAGGCCGAAACCGACAACGTGGGCGGTGAAGTCGACACCCGATTGCTCGAGTTCTTTGCCGAGCGCGCAGGGGTCTGCGTTACAGGTCTCGATACCGTCGGTAATGAGGACAACGGTCGCCTTGTCCTCGGTATAGCGCAGCGCCTCCGCGGCCTGGCGCACCGCATCGGAGAGCGGCGTCTTGCCGAGAAACTTCATCTTGGCAGCCGCAGCCGCGATGGCGTCGGCGGTGCCCGCAGCCGGTTCGACCACCAGTTCGATGTCGGTGCAGCTTCCCTTCTGCCGGTGGCCGTAGGCCATCAGCCCGAGTTCGCGGTCAGCCGGGATTGTCGGCAATACGGATCGCAGCGTTTCGCGGGCGATTTCCAGCTTGGGCTTGCCGTCGATCTGGCCCCACATAGAACCCGAAGCATCCAGGACGATGATCGTCCGTTCGGCCGAAAGCGCTGCCGGAGACGATGCCGCCACCATTCCCGCCACAGCAAGACCCATCACAATCGCCCGCATCCGCCACCCGTGCCCGTGTCGCCGAAATTCCGCCAGCGGAAGCTAGTGGGCGATCGACGGGGCCGAGCAACGGCAAAGTGGCGTGCTAGTACATCTAGTCTAGACCCGGAGCTCGTGACGACCGTTGCGGGCTGGCTCGGCCAGCGGTGTTCGCAAGCCGGTGCTTATGATGCGGCCTGCGCCTCGCGTGCCGGCCCTGCCGGGAATATGCCGGACATGACGGTGAAACCCGGTATGCGGCGCACGCGATCCGTCCAGCGGCGAAGCGCCGGATAATCCTGGCGCGAGACGTCCGCCTCTTCGGAAAGCATCACATAGGGAAAACAGGCGATGTCAGCCGTCGTCGGATGGGCCGGCCGGCAAAGCCAGTCGCGCCCATCCTTTTCGCCGAACCAGAGATGTTCGTCCATGATGCGGAAGATGCGGTGCGCGCCTTTCTGCGCCTTCTCCAGATCGAAATCGTAGAACATGCCCAGCACCAGCCGCGCGGCGGATACGGTCGACGTCAAGTCGTCGCCGACGGCATGCCAGCGCAGGATTTCCGCCATCGTCGCCGGATCGTCGGGAAACCACCGGCCTGACCTGTCGTATTTACGCGCCAGATAAACGAGGATCGCGCCGCTGTCCGACAGTGTCTCCTCGCCGTCTTGCAGGACCGGCAACTGGCCGAAAGGATTGAGCTCGAGGAACCAGTCAGCGCGGTGCTCGCGGCCGGGATAGAAATCCACCGGCACCACCTCGTAGGGCACCTTGAGAATGCTCATGAGCAGCCGCAGCTTATAGCAGTTGCCCGACAGTTCGAAGTCGTAAAGCTTGATGGTCACGTCAGATATCCAGCACCAGGCGAGCGGATTTGGCGCGCGACACACAGGTCATGATCGCCTTGTTTGCGCGCTTCTCGCTTTCGTTGAGATAGACGTCCTGATGGTCGACCTCGCCTTCAATCACCGTGGTCATGCAGGTTCCACACGCACCCTGCTCGCAGGATGAAAGCACGGTAACGCCAGCCTCGCGCATCACCTCCAGGATGGTCTTGCCAGCGGGCACCTGTAGCGTCATCGCGGAACGGGCAAGCTCGACCTCGAAGGAGGAGCTGTCGTCGATCACCCGGTCGTTTTTGAAATACTCGAAATGCACGGCCTCGTCCGGCCAATCGAGACCGGCTGCGAGCGCCCGCACCATCTCCAGCATCGAGCCCGGCCCGCAGATATAGACGTGCTGTGCGAAGCTCCAGCGGCCGAGCGCTTCGCCGATGGTCTGCCTGATCGCGTCGCGGGCGAGCGCATCATGCACCGTTACCTTGCCGCGCAGGACATCCAGCCTGTCACGGAAAGCTGCCGTGTCGGCATCGCGGACGAAGTAGTGCAGTTCGTAGGGCAGGTCCGACTTGTCGAGGAACCGGGCCATGGAAAGGATCGGCGTGATGCCGATGCCTGCCGCGACAAGTAGGGTGCGCGTTGCATCGCGGCGGAGCGGGAAATTGTTGCGCGGCTCCGAGATCGTCAGCAGGTCGCCTTCGCGGACAGTATCGGCCAGCGCGTGCGAGCCGCCCTTGGACACTTCCTCCCGCTTGACGCCAATCACATAGCTCAGCAATTCGCCGGGACCGTTGGTGATCGAATACTGGCGGACCAATCCGGTCGGCAGGTGAACGTCGATATGCGCCCCGGGCTGGAAGGTCGGCAGGTGGCTGCCGCTACGGTCGGCAAGCTCGAAACCGGTCACGCCGCGCGCCGTCTGCCACTTCCGCTTGACGACGACGATCATTGTGCCGCCGTGCGGCACGGCGATGTCGGGCATCGTGGCAAGTTCGGCCGAGACCTTCTCGTAGGTGGGCTGCAGCGGGGCTGGCGCAGGCTTGCGTGCGGCCGAACGCTCCAGCCGGTCCCGCAGCTTCGCCAGAGTGCGATTCTTCTCGCGCAACAGTGGGATCGTGTCGGTCGTCGGATCGGAAACAAGTCCGCGGATCACGCTGCGGCCTGAATCGACCGGCTGCACGAAATAGACTGCGTCGCCAGCGCGCACGGTCAGACCGTGCGGGCCTTCTGCGTCCAAGGCCTTGGCAAGGCCCGCGGCCACATCTTCAGGCGCCGCGTTGACAGGCATTGGGCGTAGCGGCAGCCACGCCCGGTCCTCTGCTCGAGGCAGGTCCGGAAATGCCGCGTTTTCGCTCGGAGCCGACCAGACGAGCCCGAATGCTTCCCGCACCGGATAGGTCCTGTTCTGGATGCGGCGGGCGGGCGCGTCGGCCGGATGAGCGGGAATGTAGGTGCAGCCGGCCGAGCGGTTCGCATAACGCCAGCCGTGATACTGGCATTTCAGCTCGCCGCCCTCGTTGATGCCGATCGAAAGCCGCACGCCACGATGCAGGCAGCGGTTTTCCCAGATGTTCACATTGCCGTCGTCGGCGCGCCACACCGCGAGCTCGCGACCAAGCAACTGGCCGTGGAAGACGTGCCGGAAAGGCAGGTCGTCACTGGAGGCGATGGGATGCCAGCGGGCATCGTCGATGGAAAGGGTCATGGTTTCAACGATATGCGCTATCAGCCGGCTTGAGGGATGACGCCGTAGGCGATGCCTTTGCGGCTGAGCCAGCGGCGATAGGCAATCGCCGACGTGTCGGCGCGGATGGGGGTTTCGGCGCGCGGGTCGAGCGGCAATCGGCGCGGCATCTGGTTTTCCAGGATGGGCTTGTCCTGGCCGAAGATCGTCTGCTGGAACCGGCGCAGCTCCGTGATTGTGGACACCGAATCCACCATCGACTGCAGCAGATGGGCGCGGCAGCGGTCCTGCGTCATCGGCTGCAGGAAGATGGCGATCACGTCGCGGCGGCTCTCGTCCTCCGGACAGGATTTATAGAGCACCGAACAGAACGGGTGCGGGACGCGGTAGACATATTCCACCTCGATGCCCTCCGTCGCCGAGAGCGCGGCGCGCGGCTGGAAGAAGCGGCAGCGCGTGGCGAGCACCTCGTCGCGCTCCTCCGACACTTCGACATCATATTCCTTCACCTCCGTGTGAGGCTCGGCGCCCAAAATGTCGGTGTGGACATATGGGAAATGCCCCATGTCGAGGAAGTTCTCGACCGCGCGCGGTGCGGAAACGTTCACGCCGATCGACCCGCAGCTCATGTTCTTTCGGTCGGGCTCGGCGTATTCGGGAATCGGGAAGATGTCCGTCGGCGGCTTGCCGAGGCTCGTCCAGATATAGCCGTAGCGCACCAGAACCGGGAGCCGCTCGACGATTTCGTCCGCGTCGATCTCGTCTCCGGCCTCCTCGACGGTTCTGAGCCAGACGACCGGCTGCCCCTGTTCGTCTCGGGTCAGGGCAATAGGCGCATCCAGCAGCAGCGTCGTTTCAACGGCGCCGACAGGCACTTCGTCGGTTGCCGCGATGACCTGCCAGAGGTCGCGGGTGACGGGATCGATCAACTTGTCGGGCTTCATAAAACCATCATCGCACGGCAGCATTCGCGCGCTCAAGATTAATTTTTGTGCATCCCTTTCGAAGGCCTTGCAAAGAGGCAATCTTGATGCTTTGTCAGACTAGCACCGCACCAAAACTTGGTGCAACATGGCGCTGGGGAACATAAGAGTTGGGCGCGCGTGAAGCGCCGGGAAACCGAGGCTTGGATTGAACTGCGATACGCCGTTTCGGCTGGAACTCACCGGCATCACGAAACGATTTCCGGGAGTGCTTGCCAACGACAGTGTCAGCTTCGGGGTGAAGCCGGGCGAGATACATGCTCTGCTTGGCGAAAACGGAGCCGGCAAGTCGACGCTCGTCAAGATGATCTACGGGATCATGCAGCCGGACGCGGGCGAGATTCGCTGGAACGGCGAGCCGGTCACCATAACCAATCCCAACGCCGCGCGCCGCCTCGGCATCGGCATGGTTTTTCAGCACTTCTCGCTTTTCGAGGCCCTGAGCGTATTGGAGAACATCGCGCTCGGCATCGACTCCAAGGTGCCGTCGCGCGAGTTGCGCGCGCGCATAAGCGCGATCATGGACGAGTACGGCCTGACGCTCGATCCCAACCGTACGGTCGAGACACTGTCCGTCGGTGAGCGCCAGCGAATCGAGATCGTGCGCGCGCTGCTGCTCGAACCCAAGCTGCTGATCATGGACGAGCCGACATCCGTGCTTACCCCTCAGGAGGTGGAGCAGCTTTTCGGCGTGCTGCGCCAGCTGGCCGCACAGGGTTGCTCGATTCTCTACATTTCCCACAAGCTTCACGAGATTCAGGCACTTTGCGACACGGCGACGATCCTGCGCGCGGGGAAGCTGGTGCATACCTGCGATCCCCGTCAGGAAACCTCCCGCTCGATGGCGGAAAAGATGATCGGCGCCGGCCTGCGCGACCTTACCCGCAGCCGCGACCGCGCGCTTGGCGAGCCCCGTCTCGTCGTCTCGAAACTTTCCACAGTGCAGGCGGACCATTTCGACGTGCCCGTCCGGCATGTCAGCTTCGCGGTACGGGCCGGCGAGATCTTTGGCATCGCGGGCGTTGCAGGCAATGGCCAGAACGCGCTTCTGGAGGCGCTTTCGGGCGAGACGCCGGCCAGCGAAGCCGGCGCGGTCGCCGTCGACGGCAAGCCGATGGGCACGGCCGATGTTTCGGCGCGTCGAAGCAAAGGCCTCTCGGCGGTGCCCGAGGAGCGAAACGGCCATGCAGCGGTCGGCGACTTCACCCTTGCCGACAACGCGGTGCTGACGGCACGCGATCGCATCGACATGGTCACGCTAGGGCTGATCGGCCGCGACAAGGCCGAAGCCTTCGCCGGCAAGGTGATCGAGACGTTCGGCGTCAAGGCACAGGGACCCGGCGCGATCGCCGGCTCACTCTCGGGCGGCAATCTGCAGAAGTTCGTCATGGGCCGCGAGATACTACAGCGACCGTCGGTGCTGGTCGTCAGCCAGCCGACATGGGGTGTCGACGCGGGCGCCGCGGCGGCGATCCATCAGGCGCTGGTCGACCTGGCCCAGGCCGGTTCGGCGATCGTCATCATCTCCCAGGACCTGGACGAACTGCTCGCGCTCTGCGACACGATGGCGGTCATAAACGGAGGCCGGCTGTCGCGCGCTATGCCGGTTGCGGAGGTGGACGTTGAAGAGGTCGGCCTTCTGATGGGCGGCATCCACGGCGAAACGGAGGCTTCCGATGCCGTTCCGGCTTGAGAAGCGCCCTGCCCCGAGCAGGCTGATGCTCTACGCAACGCCGTTCGGCGCGCTGGCACTGACGATGATCGCAGGCGCGCTCGTCTTCTCGCTGATCGGCTATGACGGCCTCGCCGCCGTGCAGCAGATTTTCATTACGCCGCTGACCAGCACCTTCCGCTGGCAGGACCTTGCGGTGAAAGCCTCGCCCCTGATCATCATCGGCGTAGGCTTGGCCGTCGCTTATCGCGCGAACGTCTGGAACATCGGCGCCGAGGGGCAATATATCGTCGGCGGTCTGACCGGCACGTGGGTTGCGCTCGCCACCCACGGCATGACCGGAATATGGATCCTGCCAGCGATGGTACTGGCGGGCATGGCCGGCGGCATGGCCTATGCGGCAATTCCGGCATTCTTCAAGACGCGGTTCAACGTCAACGAAATCCTGACGTCGCTGATGTTGACCTACGCTTCGGTCCAGCTTGTCTATTATGTGGTGCGAGGCCCGTGGAAAGATCCGATGGGCATGGGCTTTCCCCAGACGCGTGTCTTTTCCGAGGCCGCGCGCCTGCCCAACATGATCCCCGGGACGATCGTGCACTGGGGCGTGCCGGTGGCGCTTCTCGTCGCGCTCGTCGTCTGGTTCGTGATGTCGCGCTCAGTCTTCGGATACCGCATCAAGGTCGTGGGCGCGGCGCCGAAGGCCGCTCGCTATGCGGGGTTTTCGACCAATGCCACGATCTGGCTGGCGCTGCTGGTCAGCGGTGGGCTCGCCGGACTTGCAGGGGTGCTGGAGGTCGCAGGGCCGTTCCAGCGCATGGTGCCCGGCTTCCCGACCAATTACGGCTTCACAGCCATCATCGTCGCCTTCCTTGCCCGGCTGCACCCGATCGGCGTCATCTTCGCGGCAATCGTTCTCGCTGTAACGTTTGTCGGCGGCGACCTGGCCCAGACGACGACCGGACTGCCGAGCGCGGCCAGCGGCATCTTCCAAGCGATGCTGCTTTTCTTCCTGCTGGCGGGCGACATTCTCGTACGGTACCGGGTACGGCGCGTTTCCAGTCAGCCGGCAGCCGGGGTACGTGCAGCAGCGGAGGCCCAGCCATGACAATCGGCCTTCTGATCGCCGTCACGATGACACTGATCGTCGCGTCGACGCCGATCCTGATCGCGGCGCTGGGAGAACTGGTGGTGGAACGCGCCGGGGTGCTCAATCTCGGTGTCGAAGGCATGATGCTCATCGGTGCGGTGACAGGCTTCATCACCATGTTCACGACTGGCAATCCTTGGCTTGCGGTGCTGGTCGCCGCCATCGCCGGGCTGCTGTCATCGCTCATCTTCGGCTTCCTGACGCTCAGCCTGTCGGCAAACCAGACCGCGACCGGCCTGGCGCTGACCATCTTCGGCACCGGTTTTTCGGCACTCGCCGGCCAGAGTTATTCGGCAATGCCCGTCAGCCTTTTCCGCTCGGTCTTCCCGGCCGAACTGACGACGCATCCGTATCTGCGCGTCCTGTTCGGCTATTCGCCGCTGGTGTATTTCTCACTCATCATGGTCGTCGTGGTCTGGTGGTTCCTGAAGCGCACCCGCGGCGGGCTGATCCTGCGCGCGGTGGGCGAGAACGATCTGTCGGCGCATTCGATCGGCTACCCGGTGCGTGCGATACGCTATGGCGCGATTGCCTTCGGCGGCGCGATGGCCGGTATAGCCGGCGCGTGCTTCCCGCTGCTACTGACGCCACAGTGGGCCGAAGGCATGACCGCCGGACGCGGCTGGATCGCGGTCGCGCTCGTCGTATTCGCCTCGTGGCGGCCGTTCCGCCTGCTGGCGGGCGCTTACCTCTTTGGCCTCGTGATGACCATGGAACTCTACGCCAAGGCGGGCGGCGGCCCGTTGACCGCCATCCCGTCGGAACTCTGGGCAGCCATGCCCTATCTCGCGACGATCGCCGTGCTGGTGCTCATATCGATTCGTCGCGATGCCTCGACCAATGCGCCGGCCTGCCTCGGCAAGCCCTTCCTGCCAAGCAATTGAAGTGGGCGAGGAGCTCCTTCGATCGACCGAACCACAAGCTCAGGAGAAACCAACATGACACTATCACGTCGTAACGTCCTTAAGATCGGCGGTGCAGCCGCCGCGCTGCCGCTGCTCGGCCAAAAAGCCTTCTCGCAGACCGAACCGCTCAAGGTCGGCTTCATCTATATCGGGACCATCAACGACAATGGCTGGAACTACGCCCATAACCAGGGCCGTCTCTACATGGAGCAGGAGTTGGGCGACGCCGTCGAGAGCGTCTTCGTCGAGAACGTCGCCGAGGGCCCTGACTGCGAACGCGTCATGCGCGAACTCGTGCAGGCCGGCTGCAAGCTCATCTTCGCCACCAGCTTCGGCTACGGCGACTACGTCATCAAGATCGCGCAGCAGTTCCCAGACGTGAAGTTCGAGCACGCGACCGGCTACCAGCGCTCCGAGAACGTCGCGACCTACAATGCGCGGTTCTACGAAGGCCGCGCGGTTTGCGGCACGCTCGCCGGCCATTTGTCGAAGACCGGCAAAGCAGGCTATATCGGCTCCTTCCCGATCCCCGAAGTCGTTATGGGCGTCAACGCATTCGTGCTGGCGGCGCGTAAGGTGAATCCGGACTTCACGATCACGCCCGTCTACATCTCGACCTGGAACGACCCTGCGCGCGAGGCCGACGCCGCCCGCGCCATGATCGACCAGGGCATCGACGTCATCGCCCAGCACACCGACGGCCCTGCCGCCCTGCAGGTGGCCGAGGAGCGCGGCATCGTCGGTGGTTTCGGCCAGGGCGCAGACATGAGCGCCTTCGCGCCGAAGGCGCAGCTCACCTCGATCATCGACAACTGGGGCCCGCACTATGCCGCGACCGCCAAGGCGGTCATCGACGGCACCTGGGAGAGCAAGGATAGCTGGCCGGGCCTCAAGGAAGGCGAAGTCGTAATCGGCGACTACAACGAGTCGATCCCCGACGATGTCGTTGCCGCAGCCGAGGCCGTCAAGAACGGCCAGATCGACGGCTCGATGCACATCTTCACCGGCCCGATCAACGACCATACCGGCGCCGAGAAGGTCGCCGCCGGCGTGACGCTGACCGACGCGGATCTGCTGTCGATGGACTGGTATGTCGAGGGCGTCATCCCGCCTGCGTAAGACGGTACGCCACAACCTTATACGGAGACGCCGCCCACCGGGCGGCGTTTCTGTTTTGGCTGCCTTGTGCGAGCGTCACGTCAGTACGTCGTCCGCCGTTCCTCGCTCGGCGGGCGGCCGAACAGCAGCCGGTAGCTCTGCGCGAAATAGGAATGCGAGGTGAAGCCGGTGGCGATCGCCACGTCGAGGATCGGCATATTGGTCTGGCGCAACAATTCACGCGCGCGCTCCAGCCGCAGCCGCATGTAGTAGCGCCCTGGCGTCATGTTGAGATGACGCAGGAACAGGCGCTCCACCTGGCGCACGGAGAGACCGGCGGACTTGGCTAGCTGAACGGCCGAATAGGGTTCGTCGAGGTTGTCCGCCATCAGTTCGACGATCCGCCGCAGTTTCTCGGACTTGCCGGTCAGATCACGTTCCGGGCCGACCCGCTGGCGATCGCCCGCCGAGCGGATGCGTTCGTGCTGGAACTGGTTGGCGACCTCATTGGCGAGGTTCTGGCCGAAGTCGGTACGGATGATCTCGAGCATCAGGTCGATGGAGGTCGTGCCGCCCGCGCATGTGTATCGCTTCCGATCGATCTCGAAGACGTTTCCGGTACAGTCGATCTCCGGAAACCGCTCCTTGAAGCCCGCCTTGTTCTCCCAGTGGATCGTACACCGGTGACCTTCGAGCTGGCCGGCTTCCGCAAGCAGGTAGGAGCCTACCGAGAGCCCGCCGAGGGCCGCGCCGCGACGCCCCAGCGAGCGAAGCGCGCCGAGCACCTTGGACTTGCCGGGAAATTCGTAGGAGAGCCCGGCGCAGACGAAAAGGATGTCAACAACCGGCAGGTCTGTGATCGCGTAGTCGATCTTGATGGGCAGGCCGTTTGACGCGATGACGGAATCGCCGTCGGCGGAGACCGTCGTCCAGCCGTAGAAGTCGCGACCGAGCAACCTGTTGGCCGAGCGCACGGTGTCGATCGCCGCCGCGAGCGAGAACATCGAGAACTTGTCGACGAGCAGGAAGGCGAACTGGCGGCCGGGCGAAGGCGTATCGGTCATAACCGCGTTCTACTCGCTGGTTTGAATGTCGAAAAGCGGCTCAGAATTTCGGCGGCTCGATGCCCGCGGTCCGACTGGCGGAAACGAGCGTATTCGCCATCAGCATTGCGATGGTCATCGGTCCCACACCGCCCGGTACGGGGGTGATCGCACCGGCACGCTCAGCGGCCTCGGCAAAGGCGACATCGCCGACGAGACGTGTCTTGCCCTCGCCCTTGTCCGGCGCGGGGATGCGATTGATGCCGACATCGACAACGGTCGCGCCTTCCTTGACCCAATCGCCGCGCACCATTTCCGGCCGGCCGACCGCGGCGACCAGGATATCGGCGGTGCGACACAGGGCAGGCAGGTCCTTGGTGCGCGAATGGGCAACCGTGACGGTGCAATTGGCCGCCAACAGCAGGTTCGCCATCGGCTTGCCAACGATGTTGGAGCGGCCGACGACGACGGCGCTCAGGCCGGAGAGATCACGTCCGCGTTCCCG
This sequence comes from Aquamicrobium sp., assembly GCA_019739225.1. Classification (GTDB taxonomy): domain Bacteria; phylum Pseudomonadota; class Alphaproteobacteria; order Rhizobiales; family Rhizobiaceae; genus Aerobium. The sequence goes on along the minus strand of JAHHDT010000005.1, from coordinate 1,003,781 downwards.
CTCGATGAGCAGCATCGAGCCTGCAGGCGTGCAGGGCACGAAGGCGCTTGCCACCTCGCCAGTGCCCAGTCGACCGACATTGACGAAGGTGAAGCCGTCGACATCCTTATCGGGGGAGATCGCCTGAATGACGGCGCCGGCATCGATATGGTCAGGCAGCGGAAGCTGCACCAGAATGCCGTGGATCGCGGGATCGGCATTGAGGTCGCCGATCAGCGACAGCAGGTCGGCCTGCGGCGTATCGGCTGCCAGCGTGTGCTGCACCGAGTGGAAGCCGCACGCCTTCGCCTTCTTCGACTTGGAGGCGACATAGACCTGGCTGGCCGGGTCCTCACCGACAATGACGACAGCAAGCCCGGGGGTGACACCCTTTTCGGCAAGCGTTGCGGTCGCTTTCGTCACCGTTGCAATGACGTCTTCGGCAACCTGTTTTCCGTCGATGATGTTCGCCATGATTCTCCCCGCGTCGTCCGGTTCCGGCATCGCATTCTGGCGATTTCGACGCAAGGCGATCCCGTCATTGCGCCGTCCGATGCCGTAAACCCGAAAACGCGCGGCGAAATCGCCGGCCGGTCAGGTACCGTAGCGTTTGCGCGGCGCACGGCTGTGGGCGAAGTCCTCGATCGCGTCCCGGAACTCGCGCAGGCTCTGGCGGATTTCCTCGATCGCCGCGTCCGTGCTTTCGTCGATATATTCGTTGTGGTCGAAAGCTGCCTCTGGCGCGGCCCGCCGTGGCTCATCGACCGGGCGCGGCGCTTCCTGGCTCTGCGGATAGTCATGCTGCTGTGGCGGCGCATAGGCAGGCGCGCCGAAGTAGGGCGGCTGCGGCACGGGATAGGCTCCGGCCTGAGGATAATAATGCGGCGGCGGGGCCGGATAGTGCGCTGCGGGCCAGCCCGGCATCGGCATCAGCGGGGGCTGTGGCTGATAGACGCCGTGCATCGGCATCTGCGGCCATCCGGGCGGCGCCGGGGGAACAGGCTGCGCGTACATCGCACCGGGGTGATGAGGCTGCTGCGATGGCTGCTGGCCGTGCCCACCGGCCGGCTGGTGCTGCCGGGCTTCCGTCGACGCCGGCTGCCCGCCGGCCTGGGCATCGTTATGCGGATAAGCGCTGTAGGGATTGTGGGAATGCATTTCGTCGGTCTCCTCGACGTTTCCGCTTTCTGCGGAACGAATGTCACTATCCAGGTCAGTTTCCGGTGCTTCGGTGAATGCCTCGTCGGCCTGAAGCGATGCATACGCATCGTCCTTGAGCCAGGCATCGTCGTCGCGCCGCCTGCGCAGCCCGGCAAAACCCAGCCCTGCGAGCAAACCGGTCAGCGCACCGGCCATCGAAAAGGCCGGCACCGAAGGGCCGCTTGAAAAGAGCGGCGGGGCCGCTCTTGAAATCAGGCTGGCACTGCCGGGCGCCGAAGCACCGGGACCGGCCTGTGCGGCCTGCAAAGACTGCTCATAGACCGAGCGCTTTGCTGCTGCCTCCCGCTCCAGCTCCCTCAAGGCGACCAGTTCACCGCCGATGTCGCCCTGGCGCGCCTTCATCTCGGCGAGTTGCGAGGCCAGTTCCTGCTCCTCGCGCACAGCCCGCGTCAATTCGGTCTGCAATGCCGCAGCCACCCGCCGCAATTCGTCGGCAATCTCCTGGCGCGTGCCTTCAAGCTCGGCGCGGGCGGAGAGCAATTCGGGGTGACGGGGTCCGAGCTTCACGCCCAGCCGATCCACCTGTTGGCGCGCGGCTGCGTACCGGCTTCTCAGATCCGTCAATGTCGAGGACGCGTATTGCTCCGGCAGCGAGCCGGTGACGATCGAATCGACGTTGGCCTCGCGGGTCGACGCGGTGCGTGCATTGAGCTCCACCGTACGCGCCTGCGCCGCCGAGAGGCGCTCGCTGAGGCGAACGATCTCATCATCGGAGATCAGCCGCCCCTGTGCATCGACAAGATCGTTTTGCGTCTTGAAATCGGCGATCGCCCGTTCAGCCTCCTCCACGCCTGCGCGCAGTTCCGAAAGACGTTCGCTCATGCTGCCGCTGGGCGAGGCAGTGCCGCCGCCGGCATTCGCCAGAAACAGCTCGGAGATCGTGTTGGCGATCAGCGCCGATTTTTCGGGATCGCCGGTTCGCGCCGAAACCTCGATGACGGACGAGCCGCCCTGCCGGTTCGTCTCGACCGCACGTTCGAGCGTCTGCAAGGAACGGGCCCGGCGGCGCTCTACCGAGCTGGCACCGTCGCCCGCCACAAGGTCGCCAAGACCAGCAAGCGAGCCAACCAGGCCGAACGGGCCGGCGGCGTCGCCGTTGAACTCGGGGTCGGCGGCAAGGTTCAACCGGTCGGCGGCTGCTTCAAGCATGGTCCCCGAACTCAGCACGCGAAGCTGGTTGTCGACCAGAGCGAAGGCGGTATCGGCCGAGAGTTGCCCCGAGACCACGCCGGCGCGCAGGGCCTGCGGATCGATCAGCAATTCGCTCGTGGCGACATAGGACTTCGGCCACGCAAAGGCGACGGCGGCGCCGATCGCGGCACCTGCAAGCGTCAGCCCGATCACGGGACGCATCGACATTCCGCCGCCGGTCCTCCGTTCAGCCGGCGATACGGCACCGTCGGCATTCAACGGTTCTGATACTGTCTTGCCGGTCACGTCGCCCCCCAGCGGCTCGGATTCCATCGGCGATTCGGTGGTGCCACGATCGTCTTCGGCCAGATGACCGGAAATCAGGTCCCTCAGCCGATGCGGTTCCGGCTGCTCGTGCACCAATGGTTCATCGACCGCGTCGACCTCCGGTTCAATCGGCGCGGAAAGAACAGGATTCGCACGGCGTTCGCGCCGTGCGCGTGCCCGGGCATGGCGCGTTACGGCGTCCTCTTCGTCGCTGACCATCGCCAGCAGCGAAGCGCGACCTTGCCTGTAATCGTTTGTTGAACCGGACATCGTTGCCTGCAGAAGATGCGCGCACGACGGCGAGCTGGTTACCTCATTCGTTAAGGCAAGCTAAACGGGGATGGAAAACAAAAGGTTAATTTCGGGCGGAACCGACGCGACCATCCGGTTGTGTTGAACATTGGTGGCCGAAGGCCTAAACGGCTTCGCAACGCTGGCAACGTGCCGGCAAAGCTCGGGAGAATGATATGCCGGCCAGGATCGTGCTCGTGGGATGCGGGAACATGGGATACGCAATGCTGGCAGGCTGGCTGTCTTCCGGCAAGCTTGGCGCCGACGAGGCGATCGTCGTCGAGCCGACCGATGCTCTGCGCGAGCGGGCGACCGCGCTGGGCGTGACCGCACTTTCGGACGCCGGGGAGATTGCCGCCGATGCAGCGCCGCGCCTCGTCGTTTTCGCCGTCAAGCCGCAGGTGATCCTCAACGTCGTTCCCGCCTATGCGCGCTTCAAGGCCTCAGCAACCTATGTCAGCATTGCGGCCGGTACGCCGATCTCTGCCTTCGAAGGTGCGCTGGGTGCAGACGCAGGCATTATCCGTTGCATGCCCAATACGCCCGCCGCAATCGGCAAAGGCATGATGGTGGTCGTCGCCAATGACAATGTCGACGCAGCCACGGGCGACTTCGTGCGCGATCTTCTGTCGGCCAGCGGGGAAGTCGCGATGATCGACGATGAAGGGCTGATGGACGCCGTGACCGCGGTCTCCGGATCCGGCCCCGCCTATGTCTTCCATTTCATCGAATGCCTGACGGCAGCAGGCGAGCAAGCCGGCCTGCCGGTCGAGACCGCGAAGCTGCTTGCCATGCAGACGGTCTATGGAGCCGCGGCACTTGCCGCCGAAAGCCGCGAGGAACCCGGCACGCTGCGCCAGCAGGTAACGAGCCCCAACGGCACGACGGCCGCAGCACTTTCGGTGCTTATGGGTGACGACCGCCTGAAGATGCTGGTCACGGAAGCCGTCGAAGCGGCGAGGGCGAGATCGGTCGAACTGGGCAAGTAGCGGCTAAGCGACGCCGACCAGTTCGTCCTGCTTGCGGCGGAGCGCAACGAGGCCCGAACCGGCATCCGGAGCGGCATTGGCGTAGGTGAGGAGTTCACCCTTCGCCACAGGCGCCGTCACGACACCACCTTCTAGGAGACCGCACGGGATCGCCTTCGCCGCGCGGGCGTCCTCGACCGTCATGATCCAGGAGCGGTAGGTGTATTCGCCGATCGCGTCCAGCCTGTCGCCGGGCTTCAGGTTGCGCTTGGCGACCGCACACACCTCCGCCACCGGCCTGTCGAGCGGCACCATGTCGGCCTTGCCGTAAAGCACGGCGCGAGCGCAGGTCAGCGGCACTTCGAGGCTGGTCAGGTGATAGGGCCGGAAGAAGGTGTAGTAAGGCCCCTCGCCCAGCTTCAGGTCGTTCATCCGCTCGCGCAGGCGCGGATGCGCCATTTCCGCGATGACGAAGACACCGGGCGCGACGCCCTTGCCGATGGAGAAATCCACGCATCCCTTGCGCGACAGCACACCGCCATCCTCAACCGGGCAAAGCACGCGTGAAAGCTCGTCGCGCGTGGCAGCAGGGCCGTGCATGCCGGGCCTGTCCGGCACAAGTCCGGTGGCGTTGGCGATCGCGGCCATTTCCACCATGGTCTTGGAACCGTCCACGAACTCGACCAGCATGCGTGGGTTCATGTTGCGGCGTTCCGCTTCCTCGCGGTATTCGTCCGGTGTCGCATCGTGGTTGAGCGGGTTGTTCTTGCCCTTGCCGGCCGCGACCACGCGATGGCCCATCGCCGAGACGAACTCGATCAGCTCCATGCAGGAGGACGGTTCGTCGCCCGCGCCAAGCGAGTAAACGACGCCAAGCTTCGCCGCCGCATGCTTGAGGTAGGCGCCGATGGTGACGTCAGCCTCGACATTCATCATGACGAGATGCTTGCCGTGCTCCATCGCCTTGAGCCCGATCTCGGCGCCGACGGCCGGCTTGCCGGTGGCGTCGATCACGACGTCGACCAGATCATGAGTGACGACCATGGACGAATCCGGCACGATCGCGGTGCGGCCGGCCTCGATCAGTGCCGACATGGCCTGCGCGCTTTCCGCATCGCCTGCGCTTTCGGACGGCCGCTGGGCGATCGTGACCGCCTGCCGGGCGCGCTCCCTGCGGGTATCGGCAATGGCCGCCACCTCGATGCCGCGCATCTGCGCCACCTGGGTCACGATGTCCGTGCCCATCTCGCCGCAGCCGACCAGGCCGATGCGCACCGGCCGGCCTTCGTCGGCGCGCTGCGCCAGATCGCGGGCGAGGCCCGTCAGTGCGACATTGGTCATGGCGTTTCCCATCCTTGGCAGTTTTGCGGGCAGATAGAATGACGGCCGCACGGAATGTCAACCGCGCAGCGGCGCTCCTGCCTGATGCAAGGTTGCGCTTGTACGATGGCAGAATAGATCGAGCATGGGAATTCGCGCCCGCATGCGTACGCGCAGCCACCAAAGGCGGGACATTTCGCTGTCGCCCGCCACAAGGATCGCCATCGCAGCCGGTGGCGTGTCGGCTGCTGTCGCGTGCTGTGTCGTCATCCTGTGGAGCTTTTCGGCGGAAGCGGGCACATCTTTGGCTCTCATCGCTCTACCGCTGATCGCGATGCCGATCGTCGTCGCAGCTACTGCATGGATAACCGCACATCGCGCCATCGCGGCAAGCCTCGAACCGGCGATCGATAGCCTTGAACGGATCGCGCGGAACGACTTCACGCTGCCGGCCGCGCCCTTTGCGGACAGCGAGACCGCCGGCCTCGGCGCGGCCATCGAGCACTGCCGTTCGGGACTCGAGGGCAGGCAACGCGCCGGCAAGGTTCACGCTGCCGTCGCCCGATTGATGGGCGCAGCGATAGGCGGGCTGGCCGGCGGCGATCTCTCGCGCCGCGTGACGCTCGACCTTCCTGAGCCCTACCGGGCGTTTCGCGACGATTTCAACGCGACCATGGAAAGGCTGGAGGCCGCCTTCGCAACGCTGACGACGAGCAGCAAGCACCTTGTGGCGCACCAGCAGGAAATCGACGCGGCTGCCGGTCGACTCGGACAGCGCGCCCAAAAGCTCGCCGAGCGGATCGACATCGAGCTTTTGGCTATCGAAAACTGCAACGATCGCGAAGAAATGATGCAAAGGGTGCGGCATTTCATGGGCGGGATCGCCGTTGCCGCAAGGCGCAACATGGAGGCTGCCGAAAGATTCTCCGAGATTGGGCGTCTCGTGCAGGAGGAGGCAACCGCGCTTGCTCAGTTGGGGGGCGAAAACCCCACTTTCGATGAGGCCGGCAACGGACCGGGCGACACAACCGCCCGCCTTCCGACGGCAACAGCGCCTGTACGCATCCACTCCGCGGCGTGACCTAAACGAACTTGCGGAACATCCTGGTCTGGTCGAACAACTCTTCGAGCGTCTTCATGCGATCGCGGGTCTCGACCCAGTTTTCGTCCTGAACGGCAGCAACAATCGCCTCCACGATGAAGAGCGTGACGACAGAGGAGTCCCAGGCCGACGGGGCCTCAATGCGCGCGTGGAAGGAATGCGTCGCCAGCTTTGCCACCGGCGAACCCCACTGGTCGGTGAAAAGAACGACAGCCACGCCCCTGTCGCGCGCCATTTCGGCGAGGCGCAGCATCTCCTGCTCGTACCGGCGCACGTCGAACGCCACCAGCACGTCGCAGTCGCGCATTTCGAGCACGTAATGCGGCCAGGTATTGGCATTCGAGGCGACCTGGACCACGCCACCGCGGATCACCTGCATGTGGGTGAAAAGGTAGTCGGCGAGCGAACGGGTGATCCTGCCGCCGACTATGTGGATGCGGCGCGCCGGGTCGGACAACAGCGCCACGACCCCGTTGAACGTCTCCGGCGAAAGCTGGCGCAGGGTCTGGCGCAGGTTCTCCGTCACCTGGTCGGCAAAGCGATTGAGAATGTGCGTGTCCGGCGCGTTGGAGGCCCACCGGTCGTGCTTGGCAATGGGGTTGGAGATGGTCGCTTCCAGCTCGCTACGCAGGGCGGCCTGCATCTCGGGAAAGCCGGCAAAGCCGAGCTTCTTGGCCATGCGCACCACGGTCGGGGTGGAAACGCCGGAGGAATGGGCGACCGCCGTGATCGAATCCAACCCCAGCACCGGATAGTTCGCAAGCATCGCATTCGCGAGCTGACGCTCGGCGCGCGTCAGGCTTTCGAAACCGGAACGCATCCGTTCAGCCACCGTCAGGTCTTCGGAAAATTCCATCCTCGCTCCCACGCGCCGACGATCCGTCGCCGACACCATTTGAATAGAATGCACCATCATCGAACGGATGGAAGAGAAAGTTTCAGAATGCGCCTTGACTGTCCTTCACCGTCTGGAATGATGCTTCCGCTACGGTAACGAACGGGGCATCGGTTGATGACGGGAGCGTTGGCATGAACGGTGCGCACACAGCTGTGTCTCCGGTCGACGTGACCAATATAGAAGGCACCGGCGCGTTCGTGATCGTCTGCGAACATGCATCCAACGCCGTTCCGCCGGAGTATGGCGATCTCGGCCTCGACGCCGCGGCACTGCAAAGCCACATAGCCTGGGATCCAGGCGCGTTGGGCGTGGCGCGCCATCTGTCCGAATTGCTCGATGCGCCGCTGGTTGCGCAACGCTTCTCGCGGCTGCTCTACGACTGCAACCGTCCGCCGGAGGCACCGAGCTCCATCCCGGCGGTCAGTGAAATCTACCGCATACCGGGCAATGAGGGGCTGTCGGGGAAAGCCCGTGGCGAGCGCGCCGACCGGTTTTATCACCCCTTCAAGACTGCGCTCTCGCAGGCCATCGACGACCGGCCCGCACCGCCGGCCATCGTCACTATCCATTCCTTCACGCCAATCTATGAAGGCGTTTCGCGGCAGGTCGAAATCGGCATCCTGCACGATGACGACACGCGCCTCGCCGACGCCGTGCTGGCGGCCCCCGGCGCGGGCGGCGGGCTCGTCGTGCGGCGAAACGAGCCCTACGGACCGCAGGACGGCGTGACCCATACGCTGCGCGAGCACGCGCTGCCCCGACGGCTTCTCAACGTAATGATCGAGATCCGCAACGACCTGATCGCCACAGCCGAGAACCAGGCGGCAATGGCCGAGCGGCTTTCCAGCTGGCTGGCAGGCGGGCTTGTGGCGCTGACCAAAAACACGGGCGACAAGGAGGCCGCCGTATGGGCAAGGCCGTAGCGGCTTACGTGCGCTGGGTGGATACGTTCAACCGCTGGGTCGGGCGCTTCGCCATGCGGCTGATCTTCGTGATGGCCGCGATCATGGTCTACGCGATCCTGTCGCGGCTGTTCTTCGGCAGGCCGATCAACTGGGTGATGGAAATGTCGCAGTTCCTGCTCTGCGCCTATTACCTGCTTGGCGGCCCCTACTCCATGCAGCTCGGCTCGCATGTGCGGATGGACCTGTTCTATGGCCGCCTCTCGGCGAGACAGCGTGCGACGACCGACGCCTTCACCATCCTGTTCGTGATGTTCTACCTGGGTGTGCTGCTGTGGGGCGGCATCTCGTCCACCGAATACGCCTGGTCGTACAACCAGAAGAACTATACGTCCTGGGCACCGCCGATGTGGCCGATCAAGGCGATCATGACCTTGGGCATTTTCCTCATGCTGCTCCAAGCGATCTCCGCCTTCTTCAAGGATGTCGCCATGGCGCGCGGGAAGCCCATCGCATGAGCTCGGAATTCATCACGCTTTTCATGTTCGCCTCGATGCTGCTGCTAATGGCGACGGGCCAGCGCGTCTTCGGTGTCATCGGTTTCGTCGGCGCGGTCTCGGCATTGTGGCTTTGGGGCGCCGGTTCGGCGGAACTGCCGTTCAACGCCTCGATCCAGGTGATGAACTGGTTTCCGCTCATCACCGTGCCCTTCTTCGTGTTCATGGGCTACATGCTCTCGGAGTCCGGCCTTGCGAGCAATCTCTATCGCATGTTCCACGTCTGGTTCGGCGGGCTGCGCGGCGGGCTGGCGCTTGGCACCATCGGGCTGATGGTGCTTATCTCCTGCATGAACGGGCTTTCGGTTGCCGGCATGGCGATCGGCGCTACGGTGGCGCTGCCCGAGCTTCTGCGGCGAGGTTACGACAAGCGCATGGTCACGGGCGTGATCCAGGGTGGTTCGTCGCTGGGCATCCTGCTGCCGCCGAGCATCGTGCTGGTCCTCTACGCGATGATAGCCCGCCAGCCGGTGCTGCAACTGTGGCTCGCGGGCATCGTGCCCGGCCTGCTAATGGCCACGCTCTTCACCGTCTACATCTGGTGGCGCTGCAACCGGAACCCGGAACTCGGCCCTCCCCTGCCCGCCGAGGAACTGGCCGCGATACCGCGCGCGGAGAAGCTGAAACTGCTTTCCGCCGGCCTGCTGCCGCTGGGCATCTTCGGCTCGATCATGGGCCTGTTCATGACCGGTGTGACCAGCCTCGTGGAAAGCTCCGTCGTCGGTGCGCTGCTGGCCACTCTGGCGGCGCTGGTGACCGGACGCCTCAACATGAAGGTGCTGGAGGATTCGACACGCAACACGCTCGGCGTATCGTGCATGTTCCTCTGGATCATCCTCGGCGCGCTCTGCTTTTCCTCCGTCTATGACGGCTTGGGTGCGGTGCGCGCGATCGAGGCGCTGCTGCTGAATACCTGGGACCTGTCACCCTGGGCCATACTTGTGGCCATGATGGCCTCGTTCATCATCCTCGGCATCTTCCTGGACGATACCGCCATGCTGGTCATCGTCGCACCGCTCTACATTCCGCTGGTCAGGAGCCTTGGTTTCGATCCGATCTGGTTCGGCGTGCTCTACACGATCACCTGCCAGATCGCGTACATAACCCCGCCCTTCGGCTACAACCTGTTCCTGATGCGCGCCATGGCGCCGCCCGAGATCTCGCTGGGCGACATCTACCGGTCGATCTGGCCGTTCTTCTTCCTCATGATCCTGACCATGGTTCTCATCATGGCATTCCCGCAGATCGCGTTGTGGCTGCCCAGTCTCTACACGGGCCGGTAAGCCGAAAACGGCGCAAGACGAAAGGAGGCGCAACGACACAATCAAGGGGGAAAACGATCCGACGAGAGGGCCGACAAGAACCGCAACAGCAATGGGAGAACTAAAATGAGCACCGATCGCATATTCACCAAGCGTGACTTTCTCAAGAAAGCCGGCGTGACGACGGCTGGCGCCGTGGGCGCCACGACGCTTGCAACCCCTTACGTGAAGGCTCAGGCGCCAATCCGCTGGCGCCTGCAGACCTATGCCGGCGCATCGCTTGCCGAGCATGTCATCAAGCCGTCCATCGACGCGTTCAACAAGGCGGCGAACGGGGAGATGGTGATCGACCTCTACACGGCCGACCAGCTCGTGCCGCAGGGAGAACTCTTCCGCGCCGTGCAGCAGGGCACGATCGACGCCGCACAATCGGACGACGACTCGATGGCCTCGCCGGTCGACGTGTCGATCTTCGGCGCCTACTTCCCCTTCGCCTCGCGCTACGGCCTCGACGTGCCCGTGCTGTGGGAGTGGTACGGTCTCAAGGAAATCTGGGAAGAGGCCTATGCCGAGATACCCGGCGTGACCTGGCTATCGGCCGGCGCGTGGGATCCGTGCAACTTCGTCACCACCAAGCCGATCAAGGCGCTGGCCGACCTGCAGGGTCTGCGCGTCTTCACCTTCCCCACCGGCGGGCGCTTCCTCGAGCGCTTCGGCGTCGTGCCCGTGACGCTCCCGTGGGAAGACATCGAGGTGGCGATCCAGACAGGCGAGCTTGACGGCGTTGCCTGGTGCGGCGCGACGGAGACCTACACGGTCGGCTGGGCGGACATCAACAAGTACTACCTGACCAACAACATCAACGGTGCATGGGCGGGCTCCTATTTCGTCAACACCGAGAAATGGGAAGAGCTGCCCGAGCACCTGAAGACGATCTACAAGCTCTGCATCGATTCCTCGCACTACTACCGCCAGCACTGGTACTGGTGGGGCGAGGCCCATTACCGCACCACCGGCGGCAAGCTCGAACTGACGACCATTCCGGAAGAAGAATGGAAGCAGGTCGAGGACGAGGCGATGAAGTTCTGGGACGAGGTCGCGGCAGGCGGCGGGCGCAATGCCAAGGTCGTCGAAATCCTGAAGAAATACCAGGAGACGATGCGCGGGGCCGGCGCGCCCTACCGTTACGGCTGATCATCCGCCGGCCGTATAATCGGCAGCGACAAACGAACGCCCCGGACATCCTCCGGGGCGTTTGTTCATGCCCACTTTACGCTCGGCACTTACCGCACTAAGCTCGATTGGATCGATCCAAATCAGGAGGAAGCCATGGTCACCCAGAGTGTCCGGGCATGAAACGGGTCACCCTTCTGGACGTGGCGAAGCATGCCGGCGTGTCGCGCGCCACCGCATCGCTGGTGGTGCGGGACAGTCCGCTGGTGGGTGCGGCGACGCGCGCCAAGGTCGAGGCCGCCATGGCCGAGCTCGGCTATGTCTACAATCTGGGCGCGGCACGGATGCGCGCGGCGCGCAGCCGAACGGTCGGGGTCATCATCCCGAACCTCACCAACCCGTTCTTCGCCGTCCTGCTGGCGGGCATTGAAAGCATTCTGGAAACTGCCGGTCTTGCCGTCATCCTCGCCAATTCCAACGAGAATGCCGCAAAGCAGGACGGTTTCGTCAACCGCATGCGCGAGCACGGCGTGGACGGGCTGATCGTCTGCCCGGCCGAAGGCACGGAGCGGCGCTTTGTCGACGATGCGGGCAAATGGGGCGTGCCGCTGGTCCAGACGCTGCGGATGGTGCCGGAAACGGCGAGCGACTATGCAGGCATGGACCCAACGCCGGGCATGCGCGAGGCAGTCGACTGCCTCGTCGGATTCGGGCATCGCCGTATCGGCTATGTCGCGACCGACACCCATCATTCCGCCCGCACGGAACGCCTCGAGAGCTTTCACGCGGCGATGAACGCTGCAAATCTAGCGCCGCTTTTCGTGCGCCCGCTCGAATCCACCCACATGAGCGCTCGAATGGCCGCACCCGAACTCATGAGCCGGCCCGCGCGCCCGACGGCGATCATCTGCCACAATGACGTTCTCGGGCTGGGGCTTCATCGGGGCCTTTGCGATCTCGGGGTCATGCCGGGCCGGGACGTTTCCCTTGTCGGGTTCGACAATGTGGCCGAGGCGGACCTCGTCATGCCGGGCCTCGCATCGGTCGCGACCGAACCTTTCGTGGTCGGCGAAAATGCGGCGCGGCTGCTTCTGAGGCGAATGGATGCGCCCGACGGCCCGATCGCCAGCAGCATCGAGGAAACCTACTTCGTGCAGCGCGGCTCCTGCGGGCCGGTGCGCACGGTAGCGGGAAACGTTCCGGCTTGACCGTGTCAGCGTAATGATTTAGATCGATCTAAACGCACGGAGGAGTGAAGTGCGCTACCGCGCACGCCTTGGCGACGCGGCCGGGAGGTCAGTTTTGGATTATCAATTCAACTTCGCGCCGGTCTTCCGGAACTTCGACCAGTTGCTGGCCGGCGCGCTGGTGACGATCGAGCTTTCCTTCGGCGCGATGATCCTCGGCACGATCGTCGCCATTGCCTGCGCGATCGGCAAGACTGCGGGACCGAAGCCGGTACGCTGGTTGATCGACGCCTATATCGAATTGATCCGCAACACGCCGTTCCTCGTCCAGATTTTCTTCATCTTCTTCGCACTGCCGGCGCTCGGCATCAGGCTTTCGCCCAACGTCGCGGCCCTCACCGCGCTGACCGTCAATGTCGGGGCCTACGCCACGGAGATCATCCGGGCCGGTATCGAGTCGATCAATCGCGGGCAGGTCGAGGCCGGTGTCGCGCTCGGCCTGAAGCGCTGGCAGATCTTCCGCAACATCATCATCAAGCCTGCGTTGCGGACCATCTATCCGGCGCTAACCAGCCAGTTCATCTATCTGATGCTGACATCGAGCGTCGTTTCGGTCATCTCGGCCACCGATCTTGCGGCGGCCGGCAACAACATCCAGTCGCAGACCTTCGCGGCGTTTGAGGTCTATCTGGTGATTACCGCCATGTATCTGGTGCTGGCGCTCGGCTTCTCTGCGCTTTTCTCGGCGGTCCAGCGCTACGCCTTCAATTACCCGCTGGCGCGATAGGAGGGGACGAACCATGATCCGCCCCTTCGGCATCAACGAATTCTGGTTCATCGTCATGGCCGTCCAGTGGACGCTGGCGCTGTCGGCCGTCGCCTTCGCTGGCGGCGCTCTCGGCGGGCTCGCGGTCGCGCTGGCGCGGGTCTCCCCGGCAGCACCGCTGCGTTACGCGGCATTGGGGTTCATCCGCCTGTTCCAGGGCACTCCACTGCTGATGCAGCTCTTCCTGGTTTTCTTCGGGCTCAACATCTTCGGGTCGGGCGTCAATCCGTGGGTCGCCGCCGCGATCGCGCTCACGCTGCATGCGAGCGCGTTCCTGGGAGAGATATGGCGAGGCTGCATCGAAGCCGTGCCGAAGGGCCAGTCAGAGGCCGCATGGGCGCTCGGACTGCGCTACTACGACCGCATGAAATCCATCGTCCTGCCGCAGGCTGCCAAGATCGCGGTGGCGCCGACGGTCGGCTTTCTGGTGCAGCTCATAAAGGGCACGTCGCTGGCCTCAATCATCGGCTTCGTGGAGCTGACGCGCGCCGGACAGATTATAAACAACGCCACCTTCGACCCGTTCACCGTGTTCGGGCTGGTGGCCGCTCTCTACTTCATCCTCTGCTGGCCGCTGTCGATCCTCGCGCGCCGCATGGAGGCCCGCTTCGCCGTGGCGACACGGCGCTGAGAGGAAACCGGGAAGTCAAACAGGGAAGGAAACGACGATGAACATCTTGAAGAAACTGGCGGGCTTTGCGCTTGGCGTCGCACTCGCAACCGGCGCTGCCGCGACCGCGGCGTCGGCGCAGACCGTCGATGAGATCAAGGCGCGCGGCACCGTGAACATCGGCATGCTGGTGGACTTCGCACCCTTCGGCATCATCAACGAGCAGGGCCAGCCAGACGGCTACGACGCCGACGTGGCGAAGCTCCTCGCCGAAGATCTTGGCGTCACGCTAAACCTCGTGCCTGTGACCGGCCCCAACCGCATCCCCTACCTGCTGTCCAATCAGGTCGATATTCTCGTCGCTTCGCTCGGCATCACCCCCGAGCGCGCCGAGCAGGTCGACTTCTCGCAGGGTTATGCGGGCATCGAGATTTTCGTCTTCGGAGACGTCAACACGGAAGTGAAGGAGGCGGCCGATCTCGCCGGCAAGAACGTTGCCGTCGCCCGCGCCTCGACGCAGGACACCTCGATCACCGAGATCGCACCCGAGGGCACCAACATCCAGCGCTTCGACGACGATGCATCGGCGGTGCAGGCACTGCTCTCCGGCCAGGTGCCTCTGATGGGCGCGTCCAACGTCGTCGTCTCACAGGTCCAGTCCGTCGCTCCGGACCGCTACGAGACCAAGTTCTCGCTGCGCCAGCAAAGCCAGGGCATTGCCACCCGCCCCGGTCAGGACAATCTAATGGAACACATCAACGCGTTCCTGGCGAAGGTCAAGGAAAGCGGCAAGCTGAACGAACTGCACGAAAAGTGGGTCAGCGCCCCGCTGCCCGAATTCCTGCAGTAAGACCAAAGGAGCGCGGGCATGTCCCAGACCAATACGGCCGATAGCGGCATGCCCGCCGTGAAGATGGAGGGCGTGGACAAGTGGTACAACACGTTCCACGCCCTCAAGAATATCGACCTCCAGGTCGCGCGCGGCGAGAAGATCGTCGTGTGCGGCCCGTCGGGGTCGGGCAAGTCGACGCTGATCCGTTGCGTCAATCAGCTCGAGGAGGTGCAGAAGGGGCGCATCTTCGTCGAAGGCATCGAGCTCACGGCCGGGCCGAAGAACGTCGAGCAGATCCGTCGCGACGTCGGCATGGTCTTCCAGCAATTCAACCTGTTCCCGCATATGACCGTGCTTGAGAACTGCACGCTGGCACCGATGAAGGTGCGCGGCATCTCGAAGGCCGAAGCGGAGGAAACCGCGCGGAAATATCTCGCCCGCGTGCGCATTCCTGAACAGGCCGACAAATACCCCGCCCAGCTTTCGGGCGGCCAGCAGCAGCGCGTGGCCATCGCCCGCGCGCTGTGCATGAACCCGAAGATAATGCTGTTCGACGAGCCGACCTCGGCGCTCGACCCGGAAATGGTGAAGGAAGTGCTCGACACGATGATCGACCTCGCCACCGAAGGCATGACGATGATGGTGGTGACCCACGAGATGGGTTTCGCGCGCAAAGTCGCCGACCGGGTCATCTTCATGGACCAGGGCGAGATCGTGGAAGTGGCGGAACCTGAAGAGTTCTTCTCGAACCCGAAGCAGGAGCGCACGCGCACCTTCCTCGGCCAGATCGCTCACGGCTGAAGGCCACCGTTCATGATTGTCCGCCAGGCCTTCTTCGAAGGAACGATCCATGCCGGCCGCGAGGCGGAGTTCCGCGCTTTCGTGGAAGAGCGGCTGATGCCGCTCTGGCGCCTCTTTCCCGGCGCGCTCGACGTGCGGGTACTCTTTGCGGAAGCGCGTGACGAAGGCGCCCCGCCCTTCGCGCTATCGCTGGCGATGACCTTCGAAAGCGAAGAGGCGCTTGGCGCAGCACTTCAGGCGCCGGTGCGATTCGAAAGCAGGGCCTTGACCGGCGAGCTGATGAAGATGTTCGACGGCCGCATTCATCACCACGTCTTCGAGCTTCATTCCGCATTGTGACGGTTCGTCCGGCAAATCGCCGGAAACAGGCTTGCCAACCGACATTACTCAGCTTTGTCCCGGCGCCCCCCTCCGGCACTTTGGTGCCGAAGCAGAGGGAGTTTCTTGATGAAGCAGATCGTCGTCATCGGAGCCGGCAAGGTCGGGTCCACCATCGCGGACATGCTGGCGTTGACCGGCGATTATGACGTTACCGTCGTCGACATGGGCGAGGCGCAGATCGCGGCGCTGCAGGTCTGTGCGCGGGTCAAGACGGCGGTCGTCGACGTGCGCGACGAGCAAGCGCTCGCTGCCCTGCTCGACGGCAAGTATGCCGTGCTCAGTGCGGCTCCCTACCAGCTTACGGTTTCGATCGCGCGGGCCGCCGCAAGCGCAGGCGTCCACTATTTCGACCTGACCGAAGACGTGGCCAGCACGAAGGCCGTCAAGGCGCTGGCTGCCGGCTCGGCCAATGCGTTCATGCCGCAATGCGGCCTTGCGCCCGGCTTCATTTCCATCGTCGCCCACGACATGGCCAAGGGCTTCGACACGCTTGACGCGATCAACCTGCGGGTGGGCGCTCTGCCGCGCTATCCCAACAACGCTCTCGGCTACAACCTGACCTGGAGCACCGACGGCATGATCAACGAATGCTGCGAGCCCTGCGAGGCGATCGTCAACGGCCGCGCGGCCGAGGTGCCGCCGTTGCAGGAGATCGAGCAGATCATCGTCGACGGCGTCACCTACGAGGCGTTCAACACGTCAGGCGGACTGGGCACGCTGTGCGAGACTTATGGTGGGCGCGTGCACAACCTGAATTACCGCACCATCCGCTATCCCGGCCATGCGGCTGCGATGAAGCTGCTTCTGCAGGATTTGAAGCTGCGCGACCGCCGCGACCTGTTGAAGGAAATTCTCGAGACCGCCATTCCCGCCACGCTGCAGGACGTGATCGTGATCTACGTCACCGTCACCGGCCACAAGGCGGGACGCCTGATACAGGAAACCTACACAAGACAGATCTTCGGCGGCAGGATCGGTACGTTGCACCGCAGCGCAATCCAGATCACGACGGCAGCCGGCATCTGCGCCGCGCTCGATCTTCAGGCGCAGGGCGTGCTGCCGAAAAGCGGCTTCGTGCGCCAGGAAGATGTCGCCTTGTCGGCCTTCCTCGGCAATCGGTTCGGTCAGGTCTATGCGGACTTGCCGCCAGCGCTTGGCCCTTCGGTCACGGCAGCGGCCTGACCGGTCGCTGCTGCTCCGCGCTGTATATGCCGGCCTAGGATGATCCACGACTTGCAGCGTTCGATCCCCTCGAAGCCGAGAATCTCGTCAAGCACCGCGTCGATGTCCTCGACGCGGGGCGTCTGCACCGTCAGCACGAGATCATAGTCCCCTGCTATCGTGAGGCAGCTTACGACCTCCGGCAGGCCACGTAGACGTTCGAGGATGTCCTTCTGCCGGCGCTGGACGATGCTTACCATCACCAGCGCTTGGGCGGCATCGCCAAAAGGATCGTGAGAAAGGATCGCAGCGTAACCCGCGATCAGCCCGCTGCGCTCCAGCCGCGCGATGCGCTCCTGAACCGTGCTGCGCCCCACACCCAGCTTGCGTGCAAGTTCAGCCACCGACGCGCGACCGTCGGCGAGCAAAAGCCCGACCAGTTGACGGTCGATATTGTCGCGAAGTTCGTTCATGCGGGAATCCCGGGAGCGATGGTCGCGCAACCCCTAGCGCCGTAGCCATTGGCGGGCAAGCGCCGGTATTGGGGCCACGGATACTTCACGGCTCCACACGAATGTGGATTTCGTCGCCGTAGAGGCTGATCTGCTCCGTTCCCACCTTGGCAGCCGTGAACAAGATAGCCCTGGCGGGAACGCGACCGCCACACTGGCGGCTCAACCGAGTGCCAACGCCCCCATCCGTCAGGGTGCCCGTCACCAGCGTCGGCAGCAGCTCCCTGGCGCTGTCCCAGGACGGTGCCGGACCGCATTCGTTGCCTCGCGCCCCATGAATGATGACGGCGTCTCCAACCTGTACGGATACATTGCGCACGTAGTCCGCCTGGACCCCTTCGAAAGTCGCTGCGGGGTCTGTTGCCGGCGCAAAACCATGCGGCCATAGCCACCATGCCGCCAGCAGCGTGACGGCCGAAGCAGCCAAGGCGATCCCGAGCACCCGAAGACGCCTTTTCGACCAATGCGCTTCGTGCGGCGCAGCCTCGCTGGAGGCATTGTCGTCGTCGTTCCCGCCACCGGACTTGGCTTCGACATAAAGCCTGTTCCAATGTTCGAGCAGGCCAGGACGCTCGTTGACGTCCAGGACCTTTGCAAGCAGCACGAAGTTGCGACGCCGGGGGATGTGTACGCCCTGCCGCCAGTTGCGGAGATTTTTCACCGCCGTGTCGAAAGCAGCCTGGCTCGTGTTGCCGGCAGCCGAACAAAGCTGGTCGGCAAGCGCCATGTTGTCCAGATGTCCCTTGTCGATGCAAAGCGCATCCAGAAGCTCATGCCATGTTTCACAGGCCACCCAATCGCCTGATCCGCCCATCGATCCCACCAAAATCAACCCCAGTCGACAATGGATAGCATGCCTTTGATATTAATGTGAAATTTTTGCGTTTTTTCCTGGCACTTCCACTTCTTCCCCGATTCTACGCTGACCAGACGGACCAGGCCGCATATGCACCTAGAGGCTCATTCGCCGAATGAGTGGATCCAAACGGTAAGGGGAAAATCCATGAGCCCAGGCAAGCTTGGCGGGATGCTTGTATCAATCTGCGCAGCATTTGCGGTGTCGGCATGCTCGACCAGCGGCGAAAGCACGGGACAGGCCACTGCGCCTGCGATGCCTTTCGCCCTCGAGAGCGTCAGCATTAGCCCGATGACGACGGCGAACCTGTGTAGCCAGCTCGGCGGACAGGGACAGGCGCCGACGGTGACCATCAAACACACGGCCGCGGCAGGCGTGCCGATCCGTCTCAGCCTCCAGGACAAGCTGAGTGACGGAAGCACGTTCAATCATCGCAGCACGCGCGTAACCTCGGATGGCTCGGGAACGACAACGGTCAATCACCGTTTCCTGCCGCCGTGCAACACCACCGGGGGCCGCCTCAACTCGAACTATCAACTGACGGTCGAAGCCGGCGGGAAATCGCGCACGGTAGGCTGGGCCCGATTCAACTCGGCAACACGCACGATCCAGTAACCAGCAGGGGACGGGGAAGCCGCTACCCAGTGCGGCATTCCCGATTTGCGGAGCGTTGCGACATCGTCGCCGCTCCGCCTTTTTAAGATGCTTTCGCCACGGTTAGAGACGCCTAAAGCGCCACCACGCTCTCTGGCAACCCGAGCGCGGAAGCCAGTCTTGTTAGCCTGGCCTGGTCCACGGCGCCTGCCTCGAGATCGACGAGTTCGGCTTCGGCAAGACCGGACGTTACGGCGAGCTGTTCGATCGTATAGCCCGTCGCTTCACGGATGGCTGTGACCGGGTTGGTCCCGGAAGATAGCGCAACCGTGATGGCTTCGATGAGTTCGGCCATCTGAGTATCCTCTGACAATCTGAATACGCGCCATCCGCAAGAACCTGCAGGGCGCCGTTGTATGTGGTATTCTTGACGAGCAGTTTCAAGATTGGCGGAGGATCTGCTCCCTGTCTTTGGAAGCATGTCGATCCGGCAATAAAATTCCAGCTATCAGATCAGTGAGCCCTGCTCGCGCAGGCGGGACTGTATCCGCTCGATATTGGTATGGTGACCAGCATCGACATGGTCGGCCGCGGCGACCCCGGCGGCCTGTCCAGTGGCAAAGGCGGTGCCCATCACACGGATCGAGCCGTAAGCCTGCGGGTCGGCGCCGATGACGCGACCGCCGTACCAGAGATTGTCGAGCCCCTTGGCGCGGATGGAATCGTAAGGCACGTGGCAGTAACCGGCGCCGCCGATGGATGTGTAGCTCGGCTTGCCGGCCTCACCGTGCAATTCGATCGGCCATGCAGCGCGCGCGATGCCGTCGTCGCGGCATCGCCCCAGGACAACGTCCTCGCCCGTCATTTCGTAGCGCGCGGCCGGGTGCCGGGTCTCCCGCACGCCGATTTGCGGACCCGTTGCGACGAGATATGCGTCTTCGAAGCCCGGCAACTCACGTTTGAGCATCGCGACATAGTCGTTGGCACGCGCCCGCGCTTCCATCTCCGCCGCGGTGAAGCTCTCCGAGGACAGGTTCGAAAGCGGGATGTCGACGGTCATCCACCACATGTCGTGCGACAAGGGCAGCCGGAGAATGATTCCCCCGTCCGTGCGCTGGATCGGGTATGCGCCCTTCCCGTTGTAGCGCGCGATGGCAGCTTGAAGCGCCGCCCGGTCAATCCTGAGATCGCGGTCGATGCCGCCGATGCGGATCGGCATGGTCAAGGCCTGCAGCTTGCCTTCGCCGTCGCCAATCTGGAACGGGACCCCGGCCAGCATGGCCAGATTGGCGTCGCCGCTGGCGTCCACGAAAGCTTCGGCAGCCACCCGCGTGCGCCCACCCATGCCAGCCAATGTGATGGCTTCGAGCCTGTCGGCAGTGCGTGCCACGGAAGCCACGCGCGTGTGCAGCTTCACGTCGATGCCGTGACGGCGCACCAGATTATCGAGGGAAAACTTCAGCACCTCTCCATCGAGCAGCACGATCCAGTTGCCTGTCGTTTCCGAACGATAGGCCTCACCATCGAGTCCGTGCGTCTTCAATTCGTCGATGACTTCGGCCGCCACGCCAGCAACCGCCCGCTTCGGTTCGACGCCTTGCTGGAACAGGCCGCAATAAGCGTAGACCTGTGACGTGGTGGCCGCGCCGCCAAGGAAGCCGTATTTCTCGACCAGGCAGACCTTTGCTCCAGCCTTGGCCGCGCCGATGGCCGCAGCCACGCCGGCAGCGCCTCCGCCGCAGACCGCGACGTCGTAGTCGGCCTCGAAACGCTTTGTCATGTCTTCCCCGTCAGGTGCGCCAGTTGAGGAAATACTGCTCGGCCTTGCCGATCAGCCAGCCGACGGTTAGCCCGAGCACGGAGAGCATGGCGACGCCGGCGATCAACTGGTCGGTGGCAAACAGCGCGCCCGCCATCAGGATATAGGCGCCGATACCATACTGTGCGCCGATCATCTCGGCGGCCACAAGAAGGACGATCGCAATCGATGCCGAGATGCGGAACCCGGACAGGATCGCCGGCAGCGCGCCAGGAATGATGATCTTACGAACGATGGAAAACCAGGAGAGCCCGAAGGACTGGCCCATGCGGATCAGGTTGCGGTCGACATTATCGACGCCGCCATACGTCGCGATGACGGTTGGGAAGAAGGTGCCGAACAGGATCGTCGCGACCTTGGAGCCCTCACCGATGCCGAACCAGACGATGAACAGCGGCAGAAGCGCGATCTTGGGGATCGGAAACAGTGCCGAGACGATCGGCAGCATGCCGGCGCGCGCGAGCGAGAAGAGGCCGATCGTCAGGCCCACCGCGACGCCAAGCGCCGAGCCGAATATCCAGCCGACCGACAGGCGATACAGGCTGGCTTCCAGATGCGTCCAGAGCATGCCGGTGCGCACGAGATCCTGAAAGGCGCGAAACGCCTCGGACGGTGCGGGCAAGGCAATCGAACTGATGAAGCCCGTCCGCGAGCCGATTTCCCACAGGCCGATCAGGACGATGAACACCAGTGGCGAGATCAGCCGGTATTTCCGCACCTTGAAGCCGCCGCCGCGGAAGGGCACCGGGCGGGCATCTGGCGGAGCGACGACCGCCTCCTGGGGTGTCGTCGCGTGCAACGTATTCGCGGTCTCAAGCGACATCCGACAGCTCCATGTCCGCGGCGCGCGCTTCTTCGCGCATCAGGTTCCACAGATGGCGTTGGGTCGTTTCCAGTTCCGCGATCCGCCCGGCGCGCTCGTCAAGCGGCATGTCGATCCTGACGATCTGGCGTATCCGGCCGGGGCGGCGCGACAGGACGATGATCTTGTGGCCCAACCTCACTGCTTCGGCGAGATTGTGCGTGACGTAGCAGGCGGAAAAGCGTTCGCGGGTCCACAGCTCGATCAGATCGTCGAGCAGCAGCTCGCGGGTCTGGCTGTCGAGCGCCGAAAGCGGTTCATCCATCAGCATGACTGCGGGATTGACTGAAAGCGCGCGCGCGATTGCGACGCGTTGCTTCATGCCGCCAGAAAGCTGACGCGGCAATGCCTTGCGAAAATCCGAAAGCTTGGTTCGGCGCAGAACGTCGTCGATGATCGCGTCTGCCTTGCCTCCCTTGATGCCGTGGTCCTCGAGAACCAGGCTGACGTTGCCTTCGACGGTGCGCCACGGCAGCAGCGCGAAGTCCTGGAATATGTAGGTGAGCGGGTTGAGAGAGCCGGCCGGCGGCGAACCGGCGATCAGAACCCGGCCCGATGTAGGCTGCTCCAGGCCGCCTATGAAGCGCAGCAGGGTCGACTTGCCGCAACCCGAAGGCCCGATGATGCAGACGATCTCGCCGCCCTTCAGCTCGAAGGTGATGCCGTCCAGCACATCTGTCTGGCCGTAACGGTGCGAAAGATTTTCGACCACAATATCCATGATCATCACCCTGTCGGGGAAGGCGCCGGCCCTTTGAGTATCGGGGCCGGCGCTCCGTTTCAGAAGGTTTCGACGAAGCTCGTGTCCACAAGCTTGTCCATCGAGGCCTCCGCCGGAACCAGGTTCTCCGACTTGAACCATTCGAGCTGGTCTTCGATGCTGGACACGTTCAGCTTGGCGTCTTCGTTGATGCGCATTGCCCCGGCGCGGATTGCCGGGTCCGCAGCTTCGAGCGGACGGTCGGAATAGACATATTCGTGGATCATCCCGACGACCTCGGCGCTGTCTTCGTCGGACATGGTCTTGTCGACAAAGGCGGCGTTGTAGTCGGCCACGCCTTTCGAGAGCGCGGCAAGGTACTTCTCGACGAGTTCGCGATTGTTCGCGACATTGTCTGCCGAGGTGAAGACGGTCGTCACCTGGTAGCCGTCGATGTAGTCCGAGACCTTGCCAATCTCAAAGACCTCGCCGCCCTTGGTCAGCCCTGCGGCGATGTTCGGCACGATCGACCAGGCATCGATCTGGCCCGACTTCAGCGAGGCGATGACCGCAGGCACGGCATTCAGCGGAACGAGTTCCAGCGCCGAGCGCTCGAAACCTTCCTTGTCGGCGATCTTGTGCGCCATGTAGTGGAAGGAAGAGCCTGCGGTGGTGATGCCGTAGCGCTTGCCGGCGAGATCGGCAGGCGTCTTCACGCCCGCTTCATGGGCCGCCTTGGAGACGAGGATTTTCTGGCCGTCGATCTCCGGCGTTTCCTGCAGCGCGCCGCCGATGATCTTGACCGCGCCCTTCTCGGCCAGGCTGATCAGCCCGGCGGTCATGGCGGTCATCCCGAAATCGACATCGCCTGAGGCAATCGCGACCGCCATGGGCTGGGCTGCCTGGAACGGCACAAACTCGACTTCGAGGCCTTGTTCGGCAAAGTAGCCCTTGCCTTCTGCGATGATGCTCGGCGAGTGCGACACCAACGACAGAATGCCGACCTTGATCGGCTCTGCACTGGCCGCACCGGTGCCGGCCAACACGGTCGCGGCGGCAAGCACTGCGAAGGCTCTGCGGGTAATCTTAAGCATGTCATTCCTCCCTGTAATCAATACGCTTTTGGTGATGGTCCCGGCGGATGCCGTATCTCAACGCGTCAAAGCGCCGAGAATCTGGTTCGAAAGCAGGTCGCGCGCGCGATCTGCATCGCGAGAGAGCGTCGCCTCCACGACTTCCCCCAAGCCGCGGGTCTCCGCGGCTAGGTCGATGCTGCCCTCGACGAGCGCGGCATAGCGAAAGCGCCGGCTCTGGGTAAACAGCCTGTCCTGGAACCCGATCAGCCGCGGCGAGCGGCAGGCGGCCACCAGCGTCGCGTGGAAGTGGCGGCCTGCCTCGTCCCATTCTATGGCGAAGGCCTGGCGATCGGCATCCGTCTGCATGCACAGCTTCGAATAGGTGTGGAAGGCGGCCAGTACCTCGCCTTCCCAGCGCAGGTCCCCGTGCTTGATCGACCAGCCAAGGCCCAGGCTTTCGATTTCGGCGCGCAGGCGCGAGATGTCTTCGAGATCCGATTGGGTCGCTGAGGCGACACGGAAGCCGCGCTGCGCGCTTGCCTCGACGATACCCTCGCTGGCAAGAAGCGTCAGGGCCTCGCGAAACGAATGCGCCGAACCGCCATAGCGCTGGCGCAGTTCATCGATCTTGAGCTTCGTATCCGGGGCGAGCACACCGACGGATATGTCGCGACGCAATTGCGAGGCGATCAGCCGAACGACCGTGTCGGAATCCTGAGAGTTCCTCCCGAACACGCTATCTCCTCCAACGTGTCAGAAAATCTTCAATATTTCGCCTGCTATTGAACGAACTGTGGTGAGTCAACCCAAGGGAGGGAATTTTGCCTGCAGGTCAACGCCTGGTCACCGGGCGGACGCGCGTGGTTTTCATGATCGGAAGTCCGATCGCCCAAGCCCGGGCGCCCTACCTTTTCAACGCATATTTCGCGCAACATGACGCGGATCGGATCATGGTCCCAGTGGATGTCAGCGCGCGTGCACTTCCCGACTTCGCTGCGATGATCCGAGACGCCGCGAATTGCGACGGATTCGTTTCGACCCTTCCACACAAGCGCAGACTGCTCGATCTTGTTGACGATGCCTCTCCGACCGCAAAGGCGCTGGCCAGCGTCAATGTGGTGAGGCGTAGCGCCGACGGGAGACTATCCGGCGACATGTCGGATGGAGCCGGTTTCTGGAATGGCGTGAGCCGCGCGGGCTTCGAGGTGGAGGGCAGCAGTGTCGTGCTCGCCGGCGCAGGCGCCGCCGGTGTCGCGATAGCCCACGAGTTCGCCGAACGCGGCGGCCGACGGCTTGCCATATGGTCGCGTGAAGAACAGGAAATCGAAGCTCTTGTACGCATGCTTGCGGGGAAGGAACTCGTGGTCGAGCGAGGCATGCCTGCGTCGCTGGATCGGTTTTCCATGGCCATCAACGCCACACCGATCGGCATGGCCCATGCGCCGGGGAGTGTCTTCCCGCGCGCACTGTTGGCTACGCTGCCGGCCGGAAGCTTCGCAGCGGACGCCATTACCGACCCGCTCGAGACCCAATTCCTGCGCGACGCGAGCGCGCTCCAGCTAGGGACCGTGAACGGCCAGGCGATGACGCTTGGCCAGTTCGAGCTGCTGCGCGCGTTCCTCCGTGTCTAAAGCGGCCAAGGGATCAGTTGCTGGTCTCGACATCGATGCTGCGGCTCGCAGAGCATGAACGTCTTCAACCATACCGGTGCGCAGCGGCCTTCCCGTCGGGCTTAGTTGGCCAGCCGAGGAACGCGCCATCGCCGCGGAATGCCTTATCGGCCTCACGCGAAACGCTGAACGGCCATGGCGGTTCGGCCTCGCCGGATCCCGCCCGTCAGCCGGATTCCGTGACACCCAAGGACTGTGTCTGATCGTCGCCGACGTTCCCAGATCGGGGTCGGCGGTCACATCTTCGTCTCCGGCGATCGTGCGAGGAACGCCCAGCCATCCGTTGCGTTGAGTGCGATCGATCACGCCCCCGTGAATCGGACCTCAAGATCGAAGGGACATCACAATGGCCAAGCAAAAGACACTGGAAGACCTCTTCCACGACACGCTCAAGGACATCTACTACGCCGAGCGCAAGATCCTGAAAGCGCTGCCCAAGATGAAGCGTGCCGCCCAGTCGGACGACCTCAAGGCAGCCTTTGACAAGCACAAGGAAGAGACCGAGGGTCACGTCGAACGGCTGCAGCAGGTATTCGAGATCATCGGCAAGCGTGCCCAAGGCAAGACCTGCGATGCCATCGAAGGCATCATCTCCGAAGGCGAGGAGATCATGGACGAGTTCAAGGACACGGCCGCGCTCGACGCGGGGTTGATCTCAGCCGCGCAGGCAGTCGAGCACTATGAGATCACGCGCTACGGCACACTCAAGCGCTGGGCGACCGAACTCGGCATGACGGACGCCGCCAAGCTGCTCGATGCGACGCTCAAGGAAGAATCGAAGACCGACAGCGATCTGACCAAGCTCGCCGACGCGTCTGCAAACGATCGCGCGAAAGCGAAGAAGGCCGCCTGAGATTCAAGTGACCCGGGAGCGATCTCCCGGGTCACTTTCATCCGGTTCGCGATCGACGCTTTCAGGCAATTGCCAACACCAGCTCACGAGGAACCCACGATGGCCCGCACCCCAGCCAAGACCAACAACGGCAAGGCAGCCAGCATCCACGACCAGCAGCTTGTCCGCGGCAATGGCGGCGAACTTCATCAGATCGCTGAAGGCGACAGCGAGATATTGACCACAGCCCAGGGTGGTCTCGTTGCCGATGACCAGAACACGCTGAAGATCGGCGAGCGTGGACCAACGCTGATCGAGGACTTCCATTTCCGCGAGAAAATCTTTCATTTCGATCATGAAAGGATTCCCGAGAGGGTCGTCCATGCACGCGGCTACGGCGCGCATGGCTATTTCGAGACCTACGAATCCTTGGCGAAATACACCCGCGCCGACATCTTCCAGCGTGCTGGCGAGAAGACGCCGGCCTTCGTGCGCTTCTCGACCGTGGCCGGCTCGAAGGGCTCGTTCGACCTCGCCCGCGACGTGCGCGGCTTCGCGGTGAAGCTCTACACGCAGGAAGGCAACTGGGACATCGTCGGCAACAATATCCCCGTCTTCTTCATTCAGGATGCGATCAAGTTCCCGGACATCATCCATGCGGTGAAGCCGGAGCCGGACCGTGCCTTCCCCCAGGCACAATCGGCGCACGACAATTTCTGGGACTTCATCTCGCTGACCCCGGAATCGATGCACATGATCATGTGGGTCATGTCGGACCGGGCGATCCCGCGCTCCTTCCGGTTCATGGAGGGGTTTGGCGTCCACACGTTCCGCTTCCTGAACGCCAAGGATGAGTCCACCTTCGTCAAATTCATCTGGAAGCCGAAGCTCGGCCTGCAGTCTGTGGTCTGGAACGAGGCGGTGAAGATCAACGGCGCCGATCCCGACTACCATCGCCGCGACCTTTGGGATGCGATCCAGGCCGGCGATTTTCCGGAGTGGGAGCTTTGCGTTCAGCTCTTCGACCAGGAGTTCGCGGACTCCTTCGATTTCGACATCCTCGACCCGACCAAGCTGATCCCCGAGGAGATCATCGAACCGATACCGGTCGGTCGTCTCGTGCTCGATCGGATGCCCGACAACTTCTTCGCCGAGACCGAGCAGGTCGCTTTCATGACCCAGAACGTGCCGCCCGGCATCGACTTCTCCCACGATCCGCTCCTCCAGGGCAGAAACTTCTCTTATCTCGACACGCAGTTGAAGCGGCTCGGCTCCACCAATTTCACGCATCTGCCGATCAACGCGCCGAAATGCCCGATGCATCACTTCCAGCAAGACGGGCATATGGCCATGCGCAATCCTGTCGGCCGCGCCAACTATCAACCAAACTCTTGGGGACAAGGACCGCGCGAGCACCCGCAGAAGGGGTTCCGCTCCTTCGCCGACGGCGAGGAAGGCCAGAAAGTCCGGCTGCGTGCCGAAAGCTTCGCCGACCACTACAGCCAGGCGCGGCAGTTCTTCATCAGCCAGACGATCAGCGAGCAACAGCACATCGCCATGGCGCTCACCTTCGAACTGTCGAAGGTGGAAACGCCGGTCATCCGAGAGCGCGTGGTCTCCCACCTGCTCAACATCGATGAGGGGCTCGCCGAGACGGTGGCCGAGAAGCTCGGCATCAAGAAGCTGCCGACGAAGGCGGATGCGGCGGTCGAGCCGCGCGACGATCTGCCCGCCTCGGACGCGCTTTCGATCGTCAAGAATGGGCCCGGCAGCTTCCATGGCCGCAAGGTGGGCGTGCTCGTCAGCGACGGATGCGACGGGGCGCTGGTCAAGAAGCTCGAAGCCGCACTCAAAAAGGAAGGTGCAATGATGGAGATCGTCGCGCCGAAGATCGGCGGCGTCGAAGCCGCGGATGGCAGTGTCATCCCCGGCAAACAGATGATCGATGGCGGCCCTTCCGTCCTTTACGATGCGGTCGCAATCATCGTCAGCGCACAAGGCGCCGAAGAGCTTGCCAAGGAAGCCACGGCACGGGACTTCGTCGCCGACGCCTTCGCCCACTGCAAGTTCATCGCCCACGTGGAAGCAGCGCAGCCTCTGCTCGAAAAGACCGGCTTCGAACCCGACGAAGGGATCATGCCGCTCGGAGCCGCTGCCGACATCACCGCTTTCATCGAAAGCTGCCGCAAGCTGCGGCTGTGGGCGCGGGAGCCGAAGGTCAAGCTTTAGGGGGTTATCGCCGCCAAAAGGTCTTGTTCACGGCCCGCCGGCTTCTGATTGCCTGCATGTCTGCGCCGACATGCAGGCAATCCTTCTGCACGGTACGAAGCTGCCGCGCGGACGATCTCCGGGGTGCCACCTATGATGGGTCATGAATTGCGACCGGACGCCGGCATATGTGCGAAATATGGCAAGGCCATTTCCCCACAAACAACACGGGAGCGGACGGCAGACATTTTATAGCCCGACGTGAAGGTCGAAAGCCTTGCACTTAACATGACGTTGATACGGCCCGCTTAGGAACTATTGCGCCTCTGCCGGTGCCTGCGTCCGCTTGCGCAATTCAGACTTTAGTACCTTGCCTACGCCGCTTTTCGGTAGCTCTGCCGTTTCGATGTAGTAGCGCGGGCGTTTGAACGCCGCGATGCGAGACCGGCACCACGCGTCCAGACTATCAGGATCGAAACCATCACCCTCCGGTACGATGAATGCGAGGACCACCTCCCCCCATTCTGGATCCGGCTTGCCGATGACGGCAACTTCTGAAACATCGCCATGTTGGAGGAGCACCTCTTCGACCTCGCGCGGATATATATTCGAGCCACCGGAGATTATGACATCCTTAGACCGGTCGGTGAGCGTCAAAAATCCATCTTCGTCCAGAAAGCCGAGATCGCCAGTGTGCAGCCATCCGTCTTGCAAGGTGGCATCCGTTGCCTCCTGGTTGCGCCAGTAGCCCTGCATGACGGTGGGGCCCTGCACCACGACCTCGCCCGTCTGGCCTTGCGGAACTGTTCGCCCGTCGCTGTCGAAGACGGCGATCTGCACGCAGGCCTGCGGGTAACCGACGGACGCCAGACGCTCTCGCCAACGTGGTGCAGCTCGATCCCCGATAACGTCACGCGGCAAGACTGTGATCGTCATCGGCGACTCTCCCTGGCCAAAGATCTGCACGAACTTCGGGCCAAAGACGTTCAGGGCTCGCTCGATATCAGCCAGGTACATAGGACCGCCGCCATATACGACCGTGCGGATGCCATCAGGACAGAACCCGTCGAGCTGTTCGGCCGCCTCGACCAGACGTCGCACCATGGTAGGCACCGCAAAGAAGGATAGATTGCCAACCCGCTCAGCAAGGTCGAGAATCTCGGGGGCAGAGAACCCGCCCGAAACCGGTATGAGATGTCGAGCGCCCGCGCGCACGTGAACGAATGAATAGAGCCCGGCCCCGTGCGACATCGGTCCGGCATAAAGGCTCACGACGGACTGGTCGGGATTGTCTACGTCCAGAGCATAGGTGGTCGACATGGCGACCAGGTTTCCATGGCTGAGCTGGACTCCCTTTGGCCTGCCCGTCGTGCCGGAGGTGAAGAATAACCAGGCGAGATCGTCATCATGCCGATGCAACGGCACATCCGGGCCGTCCGGTTGCTTGATGGCCTGCTCGCACAAATCAACGATCTGCACCTCCGCAAGCTTGTGTGGCACAGCGGCGTTGACTGTCAGGGTACCTGATGAAGAGACCAGAAGTTTTGCATCCGCGTTGGCGGCAATCCATAGCACCTCGTCGTCATGCAACTTCGGATTGACCGGCACTATGACTGCACCAGCCCACAGGATGCCGTACATCGCTTTGAGATAATCAACACTGTTCGATGCGAAGAGAACCACCCGGTCGCCGGGGCGGACATCAAACCTGCAAGTTAACGCCCCCGCAATGCGTGCCGTGTCCGCCGCAAAGTCCGCGTAACTCGCGACCACGCGCTCCCCCGACTGAAGGGCCGGTGACAGTGGCGCCCGCCGGGCAGCTGCACACAGCCAGCTACTGATGTTCATTTGTAAGTCCTCCCAAGGGCGCCGGCAAAGCACGGCTCACCCCGGATTCTTGCGTTGCGGGAACCGCGGCCGCTGAACAGGCTGGCTGCCTCATGGCCTGCCGGGGCATCATCTCATGGTGTGCGGCAGAACCAGCGCAACGGCCGGCACGAATATGAGGATTGCGAGCCTAACCGCATCGGCGGCAAGGAAGGGGACGATACCGCGATAGATCGCTGACAACGGGATATCTGGCTGTATCGACCGGATAATGAAGAGATTCATGCCAATCGGTGGCGAAATCATCCCCACTTCGATCGCAACCGCGACAATGATACCGAACCAGATGAGATCGAACCCCATGCCCGCCACGATCGGAGCAAAAAGAGGAACGGTCAGCAGCATCAAGGCAAGGCTGTCAAAGACGCAGCCTAGCACAAGATAGATCAACACGATCACCACGATCGCGCCATACGGTGGGATTCCGCTCATGGTCACGATGTCCACGAGCGCTTGGGCAAGCCCTGAATAGATCATCACGTTCGACAGGAGTGTCGCGCCGATCAGGACAAACAGCAGAGCGGCAGTCAATGCTACAGCCTCGTAGGCGCTGCCAATGATGTCGGAAAGGCTTAGATCGCGCCGAAGCAGGCCGATCAGCAAGGCTCCGACAACGCCGATCGCCGCTGCTTCGGTGGCACTGAAGACCCCACCATAGATCCCCCCGACGACAAGGAAGAAAAGTAGAGCGACGGGCCAGACGCCTCCCAGTGCCGTCCAGCGCGACGGCAGCGACGAGATGTCGGGATCAGGCGCCTTATGCGGCTGCACCCTGACTGTTATTGCAATGGCGATGATGTACAGGACGGCGCCGAGCAAGCCGGGCAGAATGCCGGCCATGAACAAGTCACCTATGCTTTGCTCGGTCATCTCACCGTAAATCACGAGAAGGATGCTGGGGGGGATCAGTATGCCCAGCGTACCGCCTGCTGCTACCGAACCCGCTGACAGACCGTCATCGTAATTGAAGCGCTTCATCTGCGGCAGGGTAACCGACCCCATCGTGGCAGCTGTCGCCAGACTCGACCCGCAAACGGCACCAAATCCCGCGCAGCCCGCAATTGTGGACATCGCAAGTCCGCCACGCAAACGCCCCAGAAAGGCAGCAGACGCGTCAAACAGCGCTCCTACGATACCGGCTCGGGAGATGAGATTTGCCATGAACAGAAAGAGCGGCAAGACCGCGAGCGTATAGCTGTGGGCAATGTCGAATGCGGTCTGGGCAACCATCACGCCAGCCGCCTTCGGGCCGATGATGAAGAAAAGCCCAAGAAAGCCCGACAGACCCAGCGAGACGGCCAGCGGCACGCCGAAACCGAGCAGTAGAAATACAGCCAGGAACGAGAGGACTGCGACGAGCATCAACGACCCCTCCGAATTGCTGCCCAGGCGTGCACAAGAAACGCCATTGCCGCGATCGCAAATGCAGCAGCAGCAGCCCAGGCCGCATAATGGAGCGGGAGCCCCAGCGAGAATGTCCGATCTCCATATTTCATGAGCCGCGCAGCGAAATCGAAGCCATACCAGGCGAAAAGCGCCATTAGCGCTGCCGAGACGAGATTGACCAAGAAGGCGGAGGCGGACTTCAATTTGCCGACAAAACGCCGCGAGACGATGTCGACCACTATGTGATCGTTTCTCCACGAAGCGATCGGCAGGGCTGCGAAAAAGATGATCGACATAAGGAACTTCACCACCTCGCCACTCCAGGATATGGGGCGGATGAAAAAATACCGGGCTACAACGTCTGCAGTCATTACGCCGCACAGCAGGAAAAGCGCCGCTACCGAAATGGTGCCGCAAATGGCGGCCAGAGCCCCGGCCTCGCCTGTCGACTGCTTATGTGAGCCTGAAACAGCAGGCTGCGAGCCGGCTGTTTCAGGCTTGCGCTTCTCGCGAGCAAGGCTTTGCATCACCCTTACTTTGCCGTCGACAATTCGCGCAGGCGCGAAAGCGCGGCCGCACCGTCGACATTCTTCTCGGTGGCGAGCTTGATCCAGTCCGCTTCCAGAGATTGAAGTCGGGCCTGGATCTCATCGAGCATTTCACCTGAAGCAGTAAAGCGGTCGACGCCGTTCGTTTCCATCAGGGAGATCGAACTGGCGTCTGCCTTGTCCCAGGCTTGACCACCCATCCGCGCAAGCGCTTCACCTGATACGGACCAGATCGCTTCGCGGTCTTCCTCCGACAGCTCGTCCCACTTGTCCTGATTCATGATGATATAGACCGCAGCGTTGTAAGCGCCGTCGGGGACCATGAATTGGCCCTTGATGACATCGCCGAGCTTGTAGGATTCATAGGCCTCGTGGGTGAAGAACGCACCATCGACCACGTTGCGGGCCAACATCTCGGACACTTCGCTTGACGGCGCACTGACCGCCGCAGCACCCAGCGCCTCTGCCACGCGCAAGGGTATTTCGCCGCCAACGCGGAATTTCTTACCGGAGAATTCCTCGATCGTTTTGGGAGGCGCTCCGGTTGTGTAGATCGTGCCGGGACCTGTCGCATAGACCGCCAGCACCTTCACGCCGCGGAATTCGTCGGCGGCTTCGAAAAACTCCTCGTGGACTTTCCAGTAGGCGACCGAAAGGTTCTCGGCATTGTCACCCAGAAACGGAAGGTCGAGGGCCTGGGTCAGGGCGAAGCGGCCGGGCGTATATGCAGGGACACCCCACGCAATATCGGCACCGCCGCTTTCGACGAGGTCAAACATGCGCGGCGGCGCGGCAAGCGTCGAAGGCAGCATTTCCACGCGCACCCGCCCCTCGGTCACCTCCTCGACTTTTGCCGCCCAAGGGACAAACACGTCGACGGTCTGACCGTGCGTCGTGGGAAGAAAGTTATTGAACGTCAGGACGGTTTCGGCGGTAGCCGGAGATGCCAGTACGGCCGCAACGACCGTGGCTGCGCATAGTGCTCCTCTGTAGCCCATATCGAGTCCTCCCTCTTGTTAGGCACGGCGAACATGACAAACAAACGAAAAAGTTGCAATAGGAAATCTTTTCATTTAGAAATCAATTTATGAACACACTTCCCCGTCCGCTGGTTGAGACTGTCGTCGGCCCCACCCCTGGCCCGACGCTGACAATTTCGATCCTGATGCATGGAGATGAGGTCTGCGGCCTGGCAGCACGAGACTTCCTGCTAGGGCCGGAACTTCGGTTGAAGCGGGGACGTGTTCACGTGGCAACCCTTAACAGGGAAGCCTGCGAAGCCGACGGCGGTCCGCGCCGGTTCGTCAATGCAGACCTTAATCGTCTATGGGGCGATCAGGAGCTACCTGACAGCTACGAAGGCAAACGCATCGCCGAGATACGGCCGCTATTCCTGCAATCCGACGCCATCCTCGATATTCATTCCATGCCCGAGGATGCCGCCACTTTCTCGCTGGTATCCGAGGAGCGACCGGAATCCTTAGCCGTGGCGCGACTGCTGTGCCCGGCGATAAGCCGTATCGTCGTGGCTCCGGCGCCTGCTAACCGCGGCCGTGCTCTATTTCAGACGACAAGGCTGCCATTGTCGGTTCCCATCGTGGTCGTCGAATGTGGAAAGCACGGCTCCAGCGAATCCGATGTGACTGCGCGCGCGGCAGTGGCGGCTCTTTTGGCAGGTTTTGATATGCTCGAGACAACAGACGCTGCCGCTTCGTTACCGCAGAGCCGATATTATCGGATTGAGCGGGAGCATAAGTCCGAGCATGGCGATGTCTCCTTCATCGGCGCCATAGACCAATTCGATCCGCTGCCAACCGATCGGCCATTCGCGTTCGATGGCACCAATCCCATTCTCGCAAAGCCGGGGCAAAGCTTGCTTCTCAAGCGCCCCACGCGGAAACCCGGCGATGAGGCGTTTGCTCTCGTTCGGGAGCTAACAGCCGATGAAATCAGCACATTATTTTCCTTGCATTCGTAAATCATTTCTGTTTGAAATTAATTTCAACTGACAGCGGAGAAAGATCATGGGCGTACCCGTGGAACTCGAAATCCGGCAGTCTTACGATAATCCCGTAGGCACCGACGGCATCCCCTTCATCGAATTCAGCGCGATCGACCCGAAGCCGATCGCAAATGTGCTGACGCAGTCGGGATTTGAGGAAATCGCAAAGCACCGCACCAGATCCATCACGTTCTGGCGTCAAGGGAACATCGACGTACTCCTCAACAACGACCCCTCGACCTACGGATACGGTTTCGCGGAGCGTCACGGACCTTGCATCTCCGCGATCTCGTTTCGGGTAGCCGATGTCGAACTTGGTCGCGACCGCGCCATCGAGAACGGTATCGTCGTCTATGATGGTGACCGCGGCGAATTGCCGGTCGATACGCTTGCGATGGACGGCATCGGTCACAGCCTTCTCTACCTGATGACCCCCGAACAAGAGGAGCGCATCAAGGCTGACGAGTTCGTTCCCCACCAGGGCTCGTCGCTGCGTGAAGTAGCGGGAGCAGGCTTCTTCGAGATCGACCACCTCACGCACAACGTGATGGAAGGCAACATGAACCGATGGGCCGACTTTTATCGAAATGCCTTCAACTTCCGCGAGGTCTTTTATCTCGACACAAAGGGGGAAAAGACGGGCCTGCGCACGCGCGCCATGAAGAGCCCCTGCAATCGCATCTGTATCCCCGTCAATGAGCCGACAGATAAGGAATCGCAGGTTCAGGAATACATCGACCAGTACAAGGGCGAGGGTGTGCAGCACCTTGCCTTCCTGAGTGATGACCTGAACGCATCGATCGAACAGATCGCCGGCAACGGCATTCCGTTCATGAATATCCCGGATTCCTACTATGCAGGTATCGAAGATCGAATGCCCGGTCACGGCCAGGATGTCCAACGGCTGCGTACGAACGGCATTCTGATCGACGGCGACCGAGAGGCGGACGGCAAGTGGGGCATTCTCCTCCAACTCTTTTCGAAGAATCTGATCGGGCCGATCTTCTTCGAATTCATTCAGCGCAAGGGTAATGACGGCTTCGGCAACAACAATGCCAAGGCCCTGTTTGAAGCCATCGAGCGCGACCAGATCGAGCGAGGCGTCGTCAGAAAATGAAGCTGGCGACCCTGAGAGATGGTTCGCGGGATGGAAGGCTCGTTCTGGTGAGCCGTGATCTCCGGCAGGCAGTTGTGCCGCCCGGGGGTCCGACCACTGTTCAAGCGCTCCTTGATGATTGGGAGCGCCATAGCGGCTATCTCGAGACTATTGCGCGCGAGCTCGAAGCCGGTCGAATCGCGGCCGCGTTTCCCTTCGACCCCAACGCGTTGCTCGCCCCTTTGCCCCGTGCCTACCAGTGGCTCGATGCGAGCGGCTATCTAAATCACGTCGCGCTGGTTCGCCGCGCCCGTGGCGCCGACATGCCAGAGGACCTGTACCGGGATCCCATCATGTACCAGGGTGTTTCGGATGGCTTTCTAGCGCCACTTGAATCGATCCCGGTCGTCAGTGAAGAGGGTTGGGGAACCGACTTCGAGGCAGAGGTCGTGGCTGTACTCGGCGACTGCCCCATGGACGCAGATCGCCAAACCGCGATGAGCGCCATTCGTCTGATAGGGCTTGTGAACGATGTGTCCTTGCGGGGACTCATTCCTGATGAGCTCAGAAAAGGGTTTGGCTTTGTCCACGGCAAGCCGCGCAGCGCACTCTCCCCGGTACTCGTTACTCCAGACGAGCTAGGAGAAGCCTGGGACGGAACGAAGGTTTCGCTGCCACTGGTCGTCCACCTGAACGGAACGCTGTTTGGTAGCCCCAACGCCGGAGTCGACCTGGATTTCGACTTTGCCGCGCTCATCATGCATGCGTCCAAGACGCGGCCACTCGCAGCCGGCACGCTCTTGGGCTCGGGTACGGTGTCCAATGTGGATCCTGCTACCGGATGCTGTTGCCTCGTCGAACGCCGCGTTCGCGAAATCATCGAGTTTGGCGCTGCCACTACGCCCTACCTGCGCTTCGGTGACCGTGTCGAAATCGAAATGCGTGACACAAGCGGCGGCTCGATCTTCGGCAAGATCGACCAGGTTGTGGTGCCCCATCGAGCCTCGCAGGCCCATCCATGATGACTCGCCCTGCAATGCCCTGGCACTCGGTGGAAATGGCGCGCAGCGCAGCGCGAAGCGTCCTGCCGCGCGCGATTTTTGACTTCATCGACGGCGGCGCCGATGGCGAAGCCGCCCTCCGAGGCAACTTGGACCAGTTCGAGGCGTACCGCCTCGTTCCTCGGGTTGGCGTGGATGTGTCCGGACGCGAGCAATCCGCCGTCCTGTTTGGCCGGCGTTATAACTCGCCACTCGGCATCGGCCCGACGGGGCTGGCCGGATTGGCAAGGCCAAGGGCTGAGCTGATGCTCATGCAGGCTGCCGAGGCCATGAACGTCCCCTTCACTCTTTCGACCGTTTCATCAACCTCCATAGAAGAGATCGGCGATGCGGCGCGCCGCCCTCACTGGTTCCAGCTTTATATCCTCCGCGACCGGGCCATTTCCATAAGGCTCATGGAGCGGGCTGCAAAGGCAGGTTTCGATACCCTCGTCGTGACAATGGATTGCCCTGTGGGAGCGCATCGCGAGAGAGATCTAGTCAATGCGTTTTCCCTTCCCTATCGCCCATCCCCCGCCGCCGTTATCGACACCTTGCGCCACATGCCGTGGCTTTTGCGCCTTGCTCTCAACGGCGCGCCACAGCCGGTCAACATGGTGGAAGCAGCCGGCTCGACCGGAGCTTTGTCGCTGCTCGCGTTCATGGATAGTCAACTCGATCCGGCCGTTACCTGGCAGGACGTACGCGACCTGCGTCGACGCTGGAAAGGGGCTCTGGTCATCAAGGGAGTTCTGTCGCCAGACGATGTGGAGGAAGCGATCAACGTCGGAGCGGACGGCATTGTCGTTTCGAACCACGGGGGGCGGCAGCTCGGAGCGGCAGCCTCGCCGCTCTACCAGCTTCCCGCGATCGCAGATCGGTCGAAAGGCCGCCTGACAGTTCTATACGACAGCGGCGTTCGTCGGGGCATGGATGCAGTCAGGGCCTTGGCGCTTGGTGCCGACGGAATCCTGGTAGGCCGCCCCACGCTGTTCGGAGTCGCGGCTGGCGGCATGGACGGCGCAAGACGGATTCTTGAAATCTTCAGAGCCGACATTGATCGCACGATGGCATTGATAGGCGCTCGTACACTTACCGAGATAGACGCGCGCTCCGTCGCAACAAATCAGCCCATGCAGACTGTTGGTCGCCCATTGGGATGCCCCGCGATCGCGGCCAACCGGCAGATTTCGAACAGCATCTTGGAGGGTCAGAATGGGCAGCTCGCATAACTTCACTTTCCCCCGCATCGAGGGCAAATCATCTCGCCAGGCGCACGCGGACCTGCCTGAGGGCACTTTCGAGCGAGAGCTCGGGCGTGAAGGCTTTTTCGGCCCGGCAACGATGATGTACCATCGAAATCCGCCGACTGGATGGACGCAGTGGACCGGCCCGCTTCGTCCGCGAGCATTCGATCTGACAAGATTATCCGAGTTCGGCAAGACCGTGTGGGACGCCCCCGTGGTGGTCTCTAACGCGTTTGTTCGCATGCGCATCTTCAAGATCGAGGAAGACATGCGCTACCTCGCTCGCAACGGCGACGGGGACGAACTTCTTTTTGTCCACGAAGGCGCGGGACATCTCTATTGCGACTATGGACACCTGGAGGTGACGCGGGGCGACTATATCGTCATTCCTCGCTCGACGATGTGG
The DNA here is from genome assembly GCA_019739225.1 of Aquamicrobium sp. Taxonomy (GTDB): domain Bacteria; phylum Pseudomonadota; class Alphaproteobacteria; order Rhizobiales; family Rhizobiaceae; genus Aerobium. The sequence continues at coordinate 966,111 of JAHHDT010000005.1, read as the reverse complement.
CGATTTGAGATCACCTCGCCGATGACACTCCTCCTCGTGGAGTCTACCAACGGATCGATCAAGGCACCCGATCGTGGAATGCTTGGCCGTCATGCACTCTACGACGAGGCATTATTCGACACGCCGAAGATAGACGAAGCCTTCGCCGATCAACAGGACGCAGGCTGGGACGTTCTGATCTGGCGGAGAAATGCCCTTTCCAGCGTCCGCTATCCGTTTAATCCGCTGGACGCAGTGGGCTGGCATGGGGATCTTGCACCGGTTCGTCTCAACATCAAAGACATTCGGCCTGTTTCCTCCCATAGGTACCATCTGCCACCGTCGGCACACACTACCTGGGTCGGTAATCGGTTTGTGATCTGTACCTTTGTCCCCCGCCCCTTTGAAACGGATCCGGCAGTCCTGAAGGTCCCATTCTTCCACAACAACGACGATTTCGATGAAGTGGTCTTCTACCATGACGGTGATTTCTTCTCCCGTGACAACATTCACCCCGGCATGGTGACTTGGCATCCCTGCGGTTTCACCCACGGCCCCCATCCCAAGGCGTTGCAAGCCATGTACAAGCCAAAGAACGACTTCACGAAGGAGTACGCGGTCATGCTCGACACGCGTGACGGGCTCGATTCGAGCCCGCAATCCGATGGCGTAGAGTTCGCCGACTATGCCGAAAGCTGGAGAACGTCCGGCCCTGTCGTCCCGCCTTCGATTCCGGACGCGTGACGCGCTGTAAACTGGAATCGCATTTTGCTAGGAGAGATCGTGAATGATTGCATGAACGGGAGCTGCGAATGGCCGGCAAGCGCATCGCCACATCAGATACTGAAGCCGATCTGCACAACGGAGCACTCCGCTTGATGTTGGAATACTGGCTTCCGTATCAGCTATCGTTCGTGGCCAATCGCGTTTCGCAGGCGCTCGAGGCGATCTACCGCAGTGAATATGGGATGACTGTGGCCTCGTGGCGCGTAATGGCAGTGCTTGGATTCCGGGCTCCGCTCTCCGGACGCGAGGTCGCCGAACTGGCCGCAATGGATCAGGTTCAGGTTACGCGCGCGATCAACCATCTGAGGACACTCGGGTTTGTGACGAGGCGCACCGATCGGGGAGATCGCCGAAAGGCGCTGCTCGGCCTGACCGCGAAAGGGCAGGAAGTTTACCTGCAAATCATACCGCGGGCCCAGGAGATAGAAAATCAGCTTCTGGCGTCTATGTCGTCCGCAGAAATCGAAGGGTTGCGCGATGCCGCGGCCCGTCTTGTTGAAAACGCGAAGGGGCTCCCCTGAACCTGGTGCGTGCAGGGACCGGAGTGGTCAAGAGCCGCGCCACAAAGCCCCCATTCGGTCAATGGCGCCAGGTGCGTTACACGTCCAGACGGTCGCATGAGTGGTGCTCAGTGTCGCTCGACATCGACGGAATCCAGATTCAGCCTGGGGAAAAGCTCATCAGGCAACGAGTATATGATGCCCCGGCAGCGCTCGTACTCAGCCTCTGACGGCAGGATCATCTGGGCTTCTCGACACAGGACTTCATAGATCGATCGATTCGTATCACCATCGAAATTGTGCTCGCAGCCGTTGGTTGCGAAGCGCAACTTCTCCTAAACGCTCTGGCGTGCGAACGAACCCGTCGGAGAAGTACCGGCCTTTCCTCACCTGCTTCAGAAAGCTCATTGCAGAAATAGCCTCAAGGCGCGTCCGGCTTCACCGCCCGACTATTGGATGACCGACAGCGGCGGTTGAGATGCCACGCCCTTCGGGCACGGGGCCCCTGCTGAGCTTCTCTTGGCAGAGCTCAGCAGCCACGCCTGCGGCGCCAGCCGAAGAGTGCGCGCCCTTCACCCGTTGGCGATGCCTAGAACCGCTTGGCGAGGTCCAGGCCGATCGCGTGTTCCTGCGTGTCGTTTCCGAACGCCGTGCGGTAGTCGAAGCCCAGTGTCCAGGCCTGCGGGAGCTCGGCGTCGAGTGACAGACCCAGCGTCACATAGCTTCGGTTGGATGCTTCGATATCCAGCCAGTAGGGCAAGCGATCCATATCGATGTAGCCGAGGCTGATCCGGCTCGATCCCGCGAAATCGTGCGTGTACTCAACGCGCGCGCCGGGGGTCAGTGTGCCCCAGCCCGTCTTGAAGGCGTATTTGGCGCGAAGGCCGATGACGCCGGATACCGTATCGATGCTCTGGTCTCCGTAGCGCAGCCCGAAGTCGCCTCCGCCTTCTTCGGTGAAGCCGTCGAGCCAGGTACGGGACATCTCGACGCGCCCATAGGGCGAGACCAGCCAGGCCTGGTCGCGGAACTCGTAGGCCGCGGTCAGCGAACCGAAAAGCTGGTGTCCCGAGCGCGTGCCGTTGGCGAAGTCACCGGTCGCGGTGACAAACCGTCTGCTGTCGAAATCGAGCCAGCTTCCACCGATGAGGCCATCCAGGAAGAAATTGTCGATCGGCTTGTAACTGCCGTAGACAGCCGCGCTGTAAGCACGGCCAGTGCTCTGCGTGCCGTTGGCGCCGACATCTGTTCGATCACGGCCGAAGCCGACACCGAAGCCGCCGATGAACTTCTTCGAGAACCGATAGTCGATCCCGGCGCTGACCCCGACCATCGTGTAATCGAGGGCAAGTCCGCCATCGTCGCTCTCGCCGAAATTGACGTAACCGCCGGTCCAGACCGCGAAGGGTCCGAGATCCGGTCCTCCACCGTTGCCGGATGTGGACGAAGTGGCCTTCTCATCCGAGGCGAATGCGCCGCTTTTAGACGCGCCGGTATCATGCGGCGCATAGCCGAGGACACCCGGTTTCTCATGGGCCCGTTCGACAAGCTGCTGGATTTCACGGTCGCCGCGGCTTTCTTCCGCATTGTAGCCGAGGCGCAGATTCATGCTGTTCGTGCGCCGGTCTCCTTCGTCATGCAATTGTTCCAGCCGGTCGTTGAAGTTGCGTGTCTGCACCTGCGCAAAGCGCTTGGCGGCATCGACCTGGGCAGTCAGCAGTCCCACCACCTCCGGGTCCTGCGCAGGGTCGGGCCGGCCGACGATGGTGAACGCGATCGTTCCGGGCGCCGACGTTCCGGCGGCGTTGGAAAGCGTGAAGCGTAGATCGGCTTCACCCGCGTAGGTGGCGCTCGCGGCAAAGATCAGTTGGTAGGTCTGGCCGTCGCGCTCGATGCGGGCCGTGCCGGCCTCGGCATTGGATAGATCGACGATCGCGGCTCCCGTGAACGGGCCTCCTGTGGCACCCTCGGCAAGGTCTACGGATGCCGTGTCGCCCGCATCGACTTCGATCGCGCGGGAGATTACCGTCGGCACGGGCTGCGCCCGCTCGACCGTGACCGTATAGGTTCGGGTCGTTGTGCCATCTTCGGCGGTGACGCCGACCTGAATCGCCGTTGAGCCGACAGACAAGGCAATCGCCTGACTGGCACTGCCGGACGCCACACTTTCCCCGTTGACGGTAATCGCTGCTTCAGCGTCATCGGCTGTCGGCGTCAGTGCAATGCTATCGACGGCGTTGGCAACGCCAATCGCGTAGTCGAAACTGCCGGCGTCGAATGCGGGATCGAGCGTACCGACACCCGGCACCAGATTCGCCAATCTCGCATTGGAAGACGCCGCGCGGGTAACAGTGGCGGTATAGGCACGGGTGGTCGTACCGTCCGCGGCAGTGACGACGACCTGAATGGCGGTCGACCCAACCGTCAGCGCGATCGACTGGCTGGCGCTGCCAGAAGCGACCGTCTGCCCATCGACCGTGACCGTCGCATTGGGTTCAGCCACAGTCGGCGTCAGCGTGATGCTGTCCGTCGCGTTGTCGACGGCAACGGCATAATCCGCCGTTGCCGGGTCGAAGGCCGGATCGAGGGTGCCTGCGCTGGGCACAAGGCCCGCAAGCGTCGCATCGGCGGAAGCCGCGCGGGTGACCGTGACCGTATAAGTTTGCGTCGTCGTGCCGTCCTGCGCAGTCACCACCACCGGGATCGCCGTCGTGCCGACCGCCAGCGCGATCGACTGGCTGGCGCTGCCGGAAGCGACCGTTTGCCCATCGACCGTGACCGTCGCATTGGGTTCAGCCACAGTCGGTGTCAGCGTGATGCTGTCCGTCGCGTTGTCGAAGGCGACGGCATAATCCGCCGTTGCCGGGTCGAAGGCCGGATCGAGTGCGCCAGCGCTCGGCACAAGGCCCGAGAGCGTCGCCTCGGCGGAAGCCGCGCGGGTGACCGTGACCGTATAAGTTTGCGTCGTCGTGCCGTCCTGCGCAGTCACCACGACCGGGATCGCCGTCGTGCCGACCGCCAGCGCGATCGACTGGCTGGCGCTGCCGGAAGCGACCGTCTGCCCATCGACCGTGACCGTCGCATTGGGTTCAGCCACTGTCGGTGTCAGCGTGATGCTGTCCGTCGCGTTGTCGACGGCAACGGCATAATCCGCCGTTGCCGAGGCGAATGCCGGATCGAGTGAGCCGGCGCTCGGTACAAGGCCCGCAAGCGTCGCCTCGGCGGAAGCCGCGCGGGTGACCGTGACCGTATACGCCTGGGTCGTCGTGCCGTCCTGCGCAGTCACCACGACCGGGATCGCCGTCGTGCCGACCGCCAGCGCGATCGACTGGCTGGCGCTGCCGGACGCAACAGCCTGTCCGTCAACGGCGATCGTCGCTGTGGCCTCTGTCGCTGTCGGCGTCAGCGTGATGCTGTCCGTCGCGTTGTCGACGGCAACGGCATAATCCGCCGTTGCCGGGGCGAACGCCGGATCGAGTGAGCCGGCGCTCGGTACAAGGCCCGCAAGCGTCGCCTCGGCGGAAGCCGCGCGGGTAACCGTAACCGTGTAGGTCTGCGTCGTGGCGCCGTCCTCAGCGGTCACGACCACTGCGATTGGCGTCGGACCCACTGCCAGCGCGATCTGCTGGCTGGCGCTGCCGGACGCCACTGCCTGTCCGTCAACGGCGATTGTCGCAGTGGCATCTGCTGCCGTTGGCGTCAGCGTAATGCTGTCGGTCGCACTGTCCACGGCAACAGCATAGGCCGTTGTCGGCGGATCGAATGCGGGAGCGAGAGTACCGGCGCTTGCTGCCAGGTTGGATAGCGTCGCGTCGGCAGAGCCGCCGCGCACCCATGGCGTCCCTGACGTGTAAGCGGCAAACATCGCATTGCCGGCGCCGTCGCTGATAGACCCGTCTGCCAGGACGTCCATGCGCAGGGAGCCGATGCCGGATATGCCCGTGATGGATACGACGTAGGTTATGTTGTCGGCTGTGGCGACTCCGCTGATGGTCCCGGAAACCGCCCCTGATGTCGTGAGTGCGAAATCCGAGGCATCGACACCGGTCACCGGCTCGGCGAATGTCACCGAGAAATCGGCCGTTGTTGCATCGGGCAGCGGGCTGCCGCTCACCGCACTCGACAGTACCGAGGGCGCTACCGCGTCAACGAGGACACCGCTCGTGCTACCCACGTTGTTGAGAGCAAGATCCGCGGGCGTAGCAGAGGTGTTTGCGATGGTGCCGCCATTGAGCTCGATGGCGCTTCCCACTTGAATGCCATTCGTGTCCAGATCGCCTGGATTGACGGTGTACCGGAATACGAGCGCATTCGATCCGCTGCCGGAAAAATAGTAGGCATCGGACGTCGTTGCTCCGATTGTGATGGGAACGCTCGGTGTACCACCCGAGGTATTGACCACGACGCTCTCGTTGAAGTTCCCCACAAAGGAGAGAGAATCTCCGGCACGATAGGACGCGTTTGCGGGAACACTCACCGAGCTGACAATCGGCGGCACCCCTGCATTCACCTGCAGCGAATAGGTTTGGCTGCCCGTAAACGGACCGGTGCCAATGCTGCCGTCTTTAGCGGTGACGGTAAAGTTGAAGGTGCCGTTTGCCGTCGGTGTGCCGGAAAAGGCACCTGCGCTGCTCATGCTCGTACCGGGGGGCAAAGAGCCACCGGTAATCGAATAAGTATAAGGTGCGGTGCCGCCACTGGCGGTAACGGTCTGCGCGTAGGCGACACCTTGAGTGGCGGACGGCAGCGTGCCGGGGCTCAGGGCGATGACGGGCGCCGCGACGGTGAGCGTATAGGCCCTGCTGCCGGTGTACGGCCCGATTCCGCCGCTGCTGTCGGTGGCGGTAATGGTGAAGTTGAATGTCCCGCCCGCCGTAGGGGTACCGGAAAGCAAACCCACTGAACTCAGGTTCATGCCCGAAGGCAAGGCGCCGGCCGTGACGGCATAACTATATGGTGCTGTTCCGCCACTGGTGGTCAAGGACTGGCTAAAGGCCGTGCCGACGGTTCCTGCAGGCAATGTAGCTGGGCTCACCGTCACAGTGGGCGCAGCGACGGCGATCGTGTAGGCTCTGCTTCCGGTATATGGCCCGTTTCCGCCGCTGCTGTCGGTCGCGGTGATGGTGAAATTGAACGTGCCCTCTGCCGTTGGCGTGCCGGACAGTGTGCCCGGGGAGGTCAACGTCAGGCCCCCGGGCAAGGCGCCCGCGGTGACGGCATAGGTGTATGGACCCGTCCCGCCGCTGGCGGTCACGGTTGCACTATAGGGCGCCCCGACTGTCGCATCGGAAAGGCTGGCAGGAGCCACGGTGATTGTGGGCGCGTCGTCGTTGATCGTGGCCGTTCCCCGCGCCTTTACGAGCGTCGCGCCGACAACGTTGGTGATATCGAGGAAGAAGGTCTCGTCCGGTTCGTCGATCGCATCGCTGATCACTCCGACCCCGTGGCGGTAGGTGTCCTCACCCTCAGTTATAAAGCCGGAGCCGTTGAAGGCGTAGTAGTCGTCGCCGGCGACCGCCGTGCCATCTGCGGTGGTGACGTCGAACGCTACTCCACCCGGTCCAGCGGGAGCGCTCAGAGTTATGGTGAAGGAAGCATTGACGCCGTTCTCGCCCACCGTGACGTCGTCGATCGACAATTCAGGTAACGTGGCGGCCGTGTAGGTGAAGCCACCCGTTTCGGTATTCGTGCCGCCGGGTGTCGTTACCGCCACATCCACCGCCCCGGCCGTCCCTGCCGGCGTCACCGCCGAAATAGTTGTGCTGCTGTTGACGGTGAAACTCGCAGCCGCCGTGCCGCCAAAGGTCACGGCCGTTGCGCCCGTGAAGTTCGTTCCGGTGATCGTCACCGACGTGCCGCCTGCCGCCGGACCATTGTTCGGCGAAATGTTGGTGATCGACGGGCCCGCAAGGTCGTCGTTGACGATGGTGCCCACGCCCTGGCCATCGCCCAAGATAGCGTTTGTCACGTTGGTTATGTTGACGAAAAACGTCTCATTGGGTTCGTTGGACGTATCACCGTAGACATCAACATCGAAGCTATACGTGCTCCCGCCTTGCGCGATTTGGGCACCCACGAAGCTGGTTGCTTCGTAGTCCTCGCCTGCTGTCGCTGTGCCGTCGGCCGTTGCGATGTCGAACGTTACACCATCGGGTCCAGCAGGCTGGCTGAGCGATATTGTGAACGATATCGTTTGAGTTCCGGAGTCCTCCTCGGGAACGGTGACATTGTTGATCGTCAGAACCCCAAAGTCGTCGTTCAGGATCGTGCCTGTGGCAGAGGAAGGCGCACCGACGGTATAGCCTGAGCCGCTCTGTATGCTAATGATTACAGTCTCGTCCGCCTCCGCGATGGGATCGGCAAACGAATCTATCACCACGATGCCGCTCGTCGAGCCGGACGGAATGAGCACGGTCAAGGTCGCACCGGCATAGTCGTCGCTACCATCCGCGCTGCCGCTGTAACCGAGATTGACGAGAGTGGGGGTCGCCAGGTTCTGGCTGCGCGTGACCGTGTAAACCAGCTCGGCTGCGCCGTCCTCACTCACCGAGGCCGGGCTGACGCTGATGGACACTGACGGTGCCGGTGCAACCGTCAAAGTAAAGTTCTCAAGCTCAAAATACACACCCGGTCCGGTGCTGGAATCCGTGACCCGCAGCGTCAGAGGGTAAGATCCGGGCGCGCTGGAAGTGGTGCCGCTGAGAAGGCCGCTGCTGGACAGGGATATCCCAGCAGGCAAAAGGCCGCTTTCCACCGCGAAGGTATGAGGCGCTACACCGCCGCTGGCGAAGATGGTCTGCGAGAACGATACGCCCTGAATGGCTGTCGCCGATGTCGGCGTAATGGAGATCGTCGGGTTCAGCACCGTGCCGGTGTAGCCCTTGTCGACAAACTGGCCGATGTCGTCGGTCGCCCTCACGGTAAAGGCGTAACCACCGCGCTGCGTCGGGGTTCCGCTCAGCAGTCCCCCGGAAGTCAGGGAGATTCCGACAGGGAGCGATCCTGACTGCAGGCTGTAGGTGTAAGGCGCCGTACCGCCAGTTGCCGACAGCGACTGGCTGAACGCGGTTCCTGCGGTCATACTCGGGAGCGAGGCTGGCGAAACCGTGATCGGCGAGGCCGGCGGGTCGATGGTTATGTTGACAGTCACGACACCCAGGTCGTTGTCTTCAAGGGCGAACTGATCGCTCGTCGCCGCATCGCCGCTATGTGCATAGGTGACGAACTGTATACCGCCGCTGTTGCTGCCGATGGTCACCGTGCCATGCTGGGCGAACGGTGCGATCGGCCCGCTCATGCCGCCGTCGAACGGTCCGTCACAAGCGCTGACGTCGATCATTACCGATCCGCCATTGGCAACGGTGGCGTTCAGCGTGGGGCAGTAAGCCGATGTCTGCGCAAACGCAGGCGCCGACTGCAACAGAAAGGCCGCAAGCACGAATGTGCAATAGAGCATGCTTCCGGCAAAGGCACGCGAAGGCCGAAGTGCCGGAAGCAGAATATGCCGGCAGCAACGACCAGCAACTGACCTGCCCGCGTGGATGACGGCGCAAGCAGCCTGCATCGCAAAGCCGATCAACGCCAACAGAATCACGCCAAAGTGCAGGAAAACCCTGCTCACAAACCGCCCCGCACCTGGCATTGCCACTTCCCCTCTTGCCCTGCCGAATCGGCAAGACATCAAGGAGCCCCGCATCGGCGGGTCGCACCTTACAGGCCGAATGCCCCCATTAGCAACCTTGGGTGGTACATAACTGCAACCAGCGCTTACTTATGAACCAACTATCGGTCCTCGTTTTTTTGCCGGTCGTCGCCCATTTCCATTCGTCAAGGTGGAGGCCTTGACCCGTCTTCGCCGCTTCGAGGAAGAATGAGCCAACACCTTAGACGTGAAGACCGTGTAGGCTACAGGAAGCTCGATGTGACTTGGCCGGTCGTTTGGTGCGTCAGCGGCTGTGATCGCAGCTATTGGCCGCTTCAGCCGCGTATCGGTCAAACAGATCGACGTCGCCCACCTGGCCGCCCTTGAGAAGCAGCGTCGTTCGGCAAACCGTGCCGTCGATGGCGTGGCCCCGGCAAACTGCGACTCCGCTTCCCATCCGCTTCACAAAGGAAAGGCTCCGAAAGCCAAGTCGTTCGACGACCGCACTCGACGTGTCGCCGCCGGCGACGGCGACCCCGCCGGGGGTGCATTGACCAAGGATCGTATTCGTAAGCTCGGCCAGGAACTGAGACAATATCGCCGGCTCGCAGCCATAGTCCGTGCCGGGTTGAAGATGGACGAGGACATTCCGGCCGGCGGAAAGAAGCCGGACGCTTCGCTCTACAAGCTGCGAATTATGCGCCAGGTCGCCGGGATCGACCGGCAGACGCTCGTAACTGCTAGCGGCATCAACCTGCGCCGCTGTCGCGGAGGAACGGCTGCCCGCAATGGCCAGGATAGGTCCGGCTTGAGGGCCGGCGTCTTCCACCGGGCGCATCGTTGCCTGCCCGGACGGAACCAGCGCTTCGGCCACACCACTCGCTCCGACCAAGAGCGTCAGGCCGCTCCTCGCTGGGCCGCGCAACACCTCGCCGAGGCGATCCACATCGCGCTGCTCCACCGCATCGACAAGAACGCGGCGTGCATCCGACCCCAGGGGATCCGAAAGTGAGTGCAGGTCCGTACGGTCCACCAAGGCGAGGTCACCAAGCCCCTGCCTTGCCAGATGGATTCGCAAATCGGCCTCGTCCATGGGCGTCACCGGATGTGACCGCATGATCGGATGCCGGTCGATGCGATGGGTGAGGCCTTTCGGCCCGCGCGCGAACAGATTGGCGAAGAGGCAATAGCGGCCGAGGCTGGGCTGGCCGCCAAGCAGGATCGTCCGGTCAGGCCCGACTGCGCTCTCAAGCGCGAGAACGGCGGCACCGATACTGCCGACTTCCGGCGCTGAATCGAAGGTCGAGCAGACCTTGTAATGGACGAAACGGGGGGCGAGCCGCATGACCGCCTGGGCGAGAACACGCAACCGAGCGCCAATCTCGTCAGGCGACCGTGTCCTCAGGTCGGTTGCAATGCCTACGACTTCGAGCCCGTCCGTTTCGCCTGCCTCCGGGGCATGCAGAAAAAGGCGAACCGTTGCGCCGCGCTCCGCGAACGTTGCCAGCGTGTCGGAAGCGCCGGTGAAGTCATCGCCGATGAAGACGATCTCCGCCATGTCAGCCGCCGAAGAAACGAAGGGCCGCGGCAAGTTCCGGCCGCGCGGCGGCAGCGGTTTCGAGGGCTTCCCCCTGCGCCAAGGCCTCCCAGGCCTGCCGCAGGCTGCGTACGCCCGCCGCCGGGCCATCGGGATGAGCCAGAATGCCTCCGCCCGCCATGAACAGGAAGTCACTGGAGCCGGCCGCCCGGGCGGTCACCGGGAGCGTACCCGCCCACTGACCGGACGAGAAAGCCGGCATCACGGCGTCGGTCTCTCCGGATGCATCGACCGCGAGTGGCGCGAGGCAGCGCCGCGCCGCGGCTTCGACCTCGTCAGCCTGGTCGGAGAACTTTCCACCGATACCGTGGACGTGCATATGGTCGACGCCGGCAAGACGGTAGAGCGCCTGATAAGCGTCGAAGCCGATGCCCAGCAGAGGATGGCGAGCGAAGGCTCCAAAGCCGTTGCGGTGAGCGTGGATTGCGAGTGGCGTGGCGCGGCGCAGCGACTGCATCGCCGACAGCCCGCACCAGTTGAGGCTGGTCATCACGCAGGAGCCGCCCTCGCGCTCGACGAGCGCGGCGTGGCGACGCATGGCGTCCGTCTCGTCGGTGATGTTGAAGGCCATCATCACGTCGCGACCGGTGCGATCGCGGTAGGCGCGGATACGCGCCATAACCGCCGGCACGCGTTCGGCCAGCGGAGCGTGGTCCGGGTCGGCGCAGATCTCGTCGTCCTTGATGAAGTCGACACCTGCGTTGCACAGCAGTTCGACAAGATCGGCAATCTCGGGCGCCCTCATGCCGACGTTGGGCTTGATGATGGTTCCAAACAGCGGCCGGTCATGGGCGCCGACGCTGGCACGCGTGCCGGCGATTCCGACCTGGGGCTTGTCGAAGCGGTCCCGATAGGCCTGCGGCAGGGAGATGTCGAGGAGTCGCAGGCCGGTCACTTCGCCCAGATCGTAGAGGTTGCCGGCTACAGTCGCAGCCAGGGTCGGCAGGTTTGACCCGATATTGGCGACCGGATAAGCGACACGTACCCTGGCGCGCCACCAAGGGCCGGAAACCTTCTTGCGCTCGAGATAGGCGCTCGCAAGACTGGGTGCGTCGACACTCTCCAGCGTTTCCACCGACAGAACGTCGGCCGCCGCCCGTGCCCGCAATTCATCGGTCTCGCCGGCCACCTTGACGAAAGTGCCGCTCGACTGTTCACCGGCCATGATCGCCGCGATCTTCTGGGGATCGAGCGGCGTCTCGATCAGATAGGTGGCCTCGACGGTCTCGCGTCTCATCGCTGCCTCAGATCGCCGACAGGTCGGGGAACGGGCGGACCGGATCGCGCCCGTCCCAGTCCTGTGAGGCGGCACGGATCATATCGAACATGCGACCCTTCGGGCCCATCACCTCGGACAGTTCGATCACCGTGCCTGGATGCGCCTCACGGTCGAAGTAGACAAACCGGCCGTTCTCGCCGACCTTGCCGCTCATCTTGCGGCAAAAGCCTTCGGCCTCCATGCGGGCGAGATCGCGGTCGTAGTCCTGCGTCCAGAAAGCGACATGTTGCAGCCCGCGATGGCCGGCAAGGCGAAAATCGCGATACATGGATGGAACGTCGTTGCGACACTGGATCAGCTCGACCTGGATGTAGCCGCTGTTGGCCAAGGCCACTGAATTGTGCGGCTGGTAGGACTGGCCATCGTAGAGATAGTCCTCGATCGGCACCTTCGGGTTGTAGAACCACGGGCCGACACCCATCACCTCGTGCCAGTGCGCCATTGCCGCTTCGATGTCGTCGACGACGTAGCCGAGCTGACGGATCGCGCCCAGAAACCTGCTCATGGAAAGACCTATCGGGAAAGTAGTTGGGGAAGCCAGGTCGAGACGGCAGGCACCGTGGAGACAACCAGCAATGAAAGGATGAGGGGTATGAAGAACGGCAAGACGCCGCGCACCACGCTGTGGACGGGCATTTTGGCGATTATCGATACCATGTAGAGGCTCATTCCGATCGGCGGCGTGAGCAGACCGATCATCAGGTTCAGCACGAAGACGATGCCGAGTTGCAGCGGGTCGACGCCGGCCGCGTGAAGAGCGGGAGCGACGATCGGGGCAATGATCAGGATCGCTGCGATCGATTCCAGGAACATGCCCACGACCAGCAGCAGCAGGTTGACCAGCAACAGCAGCACCAGCGGGTTGTCGGAAATGCCGAGCAGCCACTCCCCGGCAATGGCTGGTACGCGATCCAGTGTCAGCACCCAGGCAAAGACGGCCGCCGTCGACACGATGAACAGGATGCCGCCGGTTGCCTCGACCGTTTCGCGCAAACTTTCCCACACCGCGCCGAAGGTCAGCGTCCGATAGACGAAGAAACCGATCAGCAGCGCATAGGCAACGGTGACGCCGGCCACTTCCGTAGGGCCGAAATAGCCGCTGAGCAGGCCGCCGATGAGGATGATCGGTGCGATCAGCGCCGGCAGCGAGATGACGGCCTTCTTGCCGACAGCGCGCAGCGACGGGCTGACCGTGTCGCGCGGCAGGTCGTAGAAGCGTGCGATGATCGCCACCTGCGCCATGAGGAACAGGGTGATGAGCAGCGCCGGCACGATGCCCGCGACAAGCAGTTGCACCGCCGAGACATTGGTGACGCTGGCGTAGATGATGAGCGGGATCGAAGGCGGGAAGATCGGACCGATCGTGGCAGCGGCGATGGTGATGCCTGCGGCGAAGTTCTTCTTGTAGCCCTGAGCCACCATCTGATCGATCTGGATCTTGCCGAGCGCGCCGATGTCGGCAAGGGCCGCGCCCGAAACACCGGAGAAGATCAGGCTTACCAGGATCGAGACCTGGGCGACCGCGCCACGGATGCGGCCGACCATCAGCCGCACGAGGTCGAAGATGTGGGTCGTCACGCCCATCGCGTTGAGCAGCGAGGCCGCGAGGATGAACAACGGAACCGCCAGCAGCGGCGTCGAGTCCAACGCGTTGACGGCGCGCTGCGCCAGGACATGCAGCGGCAGGTCGAACATGAAGATGGCGATGGCCGATGACAGGCCGAGCGCCACCGCTATCGGTGCGCCGGCGATCAGTGCTGCGGCGAAAACGACGATCAGGACGATGCTCATGGCAGTGCCTTGTCGGAAGGTTCCAGCGGCCGCCCCGAAAGCAGGGCTGCCAACCGTGTCATCGTCACCACGGCCAATAGGGCAAAGCCGATGATTGCTGGCGCGTAGAAGACCCAGTTTGGAATGCCGAGCGTCGGCGTCGCGAACTTCCAGGCGCGCCCGAGGAAGGCATAGAGCGCCCACAACGCCAGCCCGGCAAAGCCCAGCACGAGCAGTTCGACGGAGAACGACACCCAGCGGCGATACCGATCAGGCAGCATCATAGGCACCATGTCGACCGCGACGTGCTGGCCACGCAGGCCCAGCAAGGGAATGCACAGGAAAACGATCGCCACCCCGCAGAAGCGGGACAGCTCGTCAGCCCATGGCATGCCGGTGTCAAAGAGGTTGCGGCCGATCACCTGGCCGACGACCAGCGCACACATCAGCGCGAGCAGCAGCATCGCGGCCACCCGGCATGCGGTCGCCGAAGCTTCCAGCATGCCTGTTCGCGCCGTGTTGGCGGGCCCGCCGGTCATGATCGCAACCTCTCCGAAACGCGCGTCAGGCGATCGCCCGGATCTTCTCGTAGAGAGAACCGTACTTTTCGCCGAAACGCTCGTCGACAAGCTTGGAAACAGAGGCGCGGAAGGCATCGATATCGAGACCATCCTCGGGGCCGATGACGGTCATTCCGAGCTTGCGCAGCTCTTCCGTCTCCTTCTCCTCGTTGTCCTGGATCGCTTTGGTCGCGCGTTCACGGATTTCCAGCGATGCTGCTTCGATTGCCTGCTTCTGGTCATCGGAGAGCGTCTGCCAGGCGTCCTCACTCATGACGACGACCTCGGCGTTGGACATGTGCCCCGTCAGCATCAGATGCGACTGCACCTCGTAGAGCTTGACGTTGAGAATGACATTGACCGGGTTCTCCTGGCCGGCGACGACGCCGGTGGCGAGCGCGGTCGGCACTTCCGACCAGTCGACGGGAACCGGAGCGGCGCCCATGCCTTCGATGGCCGTCTGGTAGATTGGAAACGGCACAGCCCGGATCTTTTCGCCGGCGAGATCGGCAGGGCTGTAAACGGCCTTGTTGCAGGTCAGGTTGCGGCGCCCGAAATAGTGGGCGTAAATGACTCGGACATTGGCCGCCTCGATCAGACCCTGGTTCAGCTCCTGCATCACCGGCGAGTTGACGTCCATCACTTTCATAAGATGATCGACGTCGCGGTAGAGGTAGGGCGTGTCGAGTGCGCCGAACGGCTCGTAGAGCGAGCCGATGCCACCTGCCGTGTTGTGCGAGAAGGCAATGGTGCCGAGCGACACCGCTTCGGCGAGTTCCTGCAGCTTGCCGAGTTGCGACGACGGAAACACCTCGACCGCGATGTCGCCACCTGAATGCTTGGCGACGGCTTCGGCGAACCAGTCGGCCTGCGCACCGGCGACACTCGCCGGTTCGTTGTTGTGGCCATAGCGCAGCGTCAGCGACTGCGCCGACGCCCAGCGCGGCGTCATGGCGAGCGCGCCAGCACCGATACCGAGGGCCAGCGCGCCGCGCCGGGTGAAGTTCATCTGCTTGGTCATAATAGCCTCCCTTGATGTATTACGAGGGGTCACGACGACAATAGCCGACCTCTCTGCTCCTCTTGACAGAAGGCTATGAAGTGCGATGCTTCACGTCAAACAATCATTTCTGAGGTATTTTGACGTGCCATCGGAAGCCTACAGCCTGCCCTCAATGTCCGATGTCGCGCTTGCCGCGCGCGTGTCCCTGGCCACCGTCGACCGCGTGCTCAACCGCCGCAAAGGGGTAAAGCCGCGGACAGTCGAACGCGTACTGAAAGCGGCGGTCGATCTCGGATACATGGAACAGGCCGAGCGTGAGCGGTTGTCGGCGCCTCGGCCACCCAATGTCGCCTTCCTGCTTCCGAAAGGCGCCAATCCATACCTCCGGCTGCTCGGCGACAAGGTGCGAGAGATCGCCGAGACGGGCTCGCGCGATGACGTGCCGCTGCGCTGCTTCTTTATCGAGAGCTTCGACGCTGCCGCGCTGGCCACGGCGCTGCGCCATCATGCTCGCTGGGCGGACGGCATCGCCTTCATGGCGATCGACCACCCGCTGGTGCGCGAGGCGGCGGAGGAAGTGAGCGCAGGCGGCACCCGGCTCGTCACGATCGTTTCGGACCTGCCCCACCCCGGCCGCGAAGCCTATGTCGGGCTCGACAACCAGGCCGCTGGTCGCACGGCGGCGCTGCTGCTCGCGCGGTTTTGCGGACGACGCGATGGCAGCATCGCGCTGGTTGCAGGCAGCCGCAACTACCGTGCTCATGCGGAACGCGAGATGGGCTTTCTCAGCCTGCTCGAAGAATCCTACCCAGCCCTGCGCGTCGTTGGCATGCGCGAGGGCCACGATGACCGCAACGAGAACTACCGCCACACGCTCTCGCTGCTGGACCAGAACCCCGACCTGGTCGGCATCTACAATGTGGGCGGCTCGTCAGACGGCATAGGCCGCGCTTTGCGCGAGCGCGAAAGGAGCGGCGACATCGTTTTCATCGGCCACGGAATGACCGCCGACACGAGGCGGCTCCTCATCGACGGCGTCATGGACGCGGTGATCAATTCCGATCCCGATCAGATCATCGCGCAGACCCTCAAGCGATTTTCGCAGTCGGCTGAATTGAAGCCGAACGGCGAGGCGCGCCAGTCCCCCCTCAGCATGGAAGTCATCTTCCGCGAGAACATCCCGCCGCGGCAGTAGGATGCGCTTCGGACGTCATCACTCGGGCAAGGTGTACGCGATCACGTAGTCGCCCGGTTTCGTGCCCGTCGAGCCATGCCCGCCTGCAACCACCACGAGATACTGACGCCCGTCGGCGCCTTCATAGGTCATTGGCGTTGCCTGTCCGCCGGCGGGAAGCCGGTCCTGCCAGAGCTTGGCGCCGGTGGTCACGTCGAATGCGCGGACGTAATAGTCCAGCGTGCCGCTATGAAAGGCCACGCCACCCGCAGTGACGATAGGGCCGCCGATTGCTGGAACGCCCATCTCGAACGGCAGAGGCAGCGGCGACAGGTCTCGCACCGTGCCGTTGCGATGTTTCCAGACCACGCTGCCATCCTCGAGGCTCGCGGCGGCGACATAACCCCAGGGCGGCTGCTGGCAGGGAAGACCTACCGGCGACCAGAAGGGACGCATCTCGGCCGCATATGGAGCGCCATA
Source organism: Aquamicrobium sp. (assembly GCA_019739225.1). Lineage (GTDB taxonomy): Bacteria > Pseudomonadota > Alphaproteobacteria > Rhizobiales > Rhizobiaceae > Aerobium. The sequence continues at coordinate 949,341 of JAHHDT010000005.1, read as the reverse complement.
GTTCTCATTGAAACCCGGTTCCTGTTCCGACACATAGCTGGTCGTGTCGTCCGCGCGCGGGATCAATTTGACGATGAAGGCCAGGTAGACGGGATTGGCGATGACGACCTGGCGCACAGGATCGACGGCAACGCCGCCCCAGTTGAAGGTTCCGAAATTGCCGGGATAGACGATCGTGCCGTTGGTCGACGGCGGCGTATAGCGGCCCTCGTAGTCCAACTCCCGGTACCGGATGCGGCAGTAGAGCTGATCCAGCATGGTCGCGCCCCACATGTCGCTCTCGCGCAGCGGGTCTGGCGCGAAACTCATCGCCGAGCGCGGCTGGGTGGGGGCGGTGAAATCGCCTTCGACGGCGCCCTGCGGCGCAGCTTCCTCGGTGACCGGCAGCAACGGTTCGCCGGTTCGCCGGTCGAGTACGTAGATATCGCCCTGTTTCGTAGCCTGCACCAGCGCCGGCACCACCCCGTCGTCGCGCCGGATGTCGACGAGCTGCGGCTGCGAAGGCGTATCCATGTCCCACAGATCGTGGTGTACGAGTTGGCGAACCCAGCGCACTTCGCCGGTCGCAAGATCGAGAGCGGTGACGGAGGAGGAGAACCGTTCCGTTTCCTCGGTCCGGTCGCCGCCATACTGGTCCGGCGGAGCGTTGCCCATGGGGGCGTAGACGATCCCCAGTTCCTCATCGACCGACAGCATGGACCAGGCGTTGGGGGAGTTGCCGACGTAGGTCTCCCCCTCAGCCAATGGTTCGGTCTGCTCGGGATTGCCGCTGTCGAAATTCCAGACGAGTTCACCGGTTTCGGCGTCGTATGCCCTGATGACACCCGACGGCTCGGTGGTTGAAACGTTGTCGTTGACCGCACCGCCGATCACGATCAGCCCGTTCGCCACGACCGGTGGGGATGTGGAGTAGTACGACCCCGCGTAGAAATGCGGCATGTTGGCGCTCAGGTCGACCGCGCCGTTCTGCCCGAAGCCCGCGCATTCTTCTCCCGTCTTCGCGTCCAGGGCGATCAGACGGGCATCCGCCGTCGGCAGGAGAATGCGGCTGGCGCAGTCGGCATCGGCACTTGCCTCGACCCGGTAGTGGGTGAGGCCGCGACACGTCTGGTGCTGCCGCATCTGATTGTGCCCAACGGTGGCGTCGTGCCGCCATTGTTCCTCGCCGCTGACGGGATCGAGGGCAATCGCGATGTGGTGCGGCGTGCACAGGTAGAGTAACCCGTCGACCATGGTCGGCGTCACTTCATATGTCGTTTCCTCCGGGTCGACTTCCGGGTTGCGGATGTCACCCGTGCGGTACTCCCAAGCCTTCTCCAACTGGCCGACATTTGCCGGCGTTATCGCTGCAAGCGGCGAATAGTGGCTGCCTCCGCTCGTGCGGCCGTAAGCGACCCATTGCTCAGGCGGCACGGTCGCCTCGCTCGGCGGCAATGAGTTTTCCGCAGCGTCCGTCACCTGGCCCTTGATGGTGTGAGGCTCGCCAAGCATTGCTGCAACTGCGACGGCAACAGATGCGAAGAGTGCCGCGCCAAGCGCTGCGCCGCCCCATTTCCAGGCACCTGCCATATTGGGTGGCCGCCGGCCAATCAGCACGCCCAGCAACAAGATGCCGAGCACTACGATCAGCCCGCCGCGCGGCGCCAGCGCCCACCAGTCCATTCCGACTTCGTGGAGGGCCCAAAGAAGCGTTCCGACCACGAGGACTGCGTAGACGTAAAGAGCGATCGGGTTGCGCCGCCACAAGGCGAGGCCCGTGAATGCAAAGGCGGCTCCGGCAAGCAGATAGTACCACGACCCTCCCAGTGCGATCAGCCAGATTCCGCCACCGCCAACGAGCAACCCCAATAGCAGCAGTACGATCGCAAACGCAGTCATCATGACGTTACCTCCTGCCGGAGGTAATCTGTGGCGAAGCACTTTGTTCCGACCTGGAGTTCGAATGTCGGATATGAGCCGCAGTCAGCCCGCTTGCGCCTAGGGACCATCAGCCGCGACACGCTGGCTGTCGAGGAATTTCTCTCAGCAGGCCGCGGCTCGCGCAATGCCAAAGGCGCCGGCGGCCCGATGCTGTCTTGTGACTAGCGCTCGTTGTCCATCTCGGCCAGTTTGCGCACGCGGCGGCGGAAATCTTCATCGGTCGAGAACTCCGCCTCAAGGTAGGACGTCACCAAATCCTTGGCGAGCCATGCACCGACGATTTGAGCCCCGATGCACATGACGTTGACGTCGTCATGTTCGACCGACTGGTGCGCCGAATGCACGTCGTGGCAGACGGCCGCGCGGATACCCTTCACCTTGTTCGCGGCGATCGATGCGCCGACGCCTGTGCCGCAGACCATCAGCCCGCGCTCTGCCTCGCCGCCGAGGATCGCCGAGGTCACCGCTTTTGCGATGTCGGGAAAGTCGACCGGGTTCGGATCATAAGAGCCGGCGTCGTGGATTTCGTGGCCTAGCGATTTGATATGTTCGACGATGGTCGACTTCAACGGGAAGCCGGCGTGGTCGGAACCGATGACGATGCGCATCTTGATTGAACTCCGGAGTTATTGTGCGACCAGTCGGGGCAGCCACAGCGTGAAATCCTTGGCAAAGGTCAGGATCGCAAGCGTGGTCAGCAGCGGAATGTAGAAAGGCAAGAGTGCCCTCAAAAGCTCTCTGATCGAGACCTTTGCGATGTCGGCCACGAGGAAGAGCGACAGCCCCATCGGCGGGGTGAGCAGTCCCAGCATCAGGTTGAAGATGGTGACGATACCGAGCTGGACCGGATCGACGCCTGCCATAACCAGCGGCGGCGCGATGATCGGCACCAGGAGCAGCGTGGCCGTCGTAGAATCGAGGAATATTCCGGCCACAAAGAAGATCAGGTTGGCGATAATCAGCAGCATCAGCGGGTCCGTGGACAGGCCCAGCAGCGCGGCGGCAAAGGTCTGCGGGACTTGTTCGACGGCCAGTATCCAACCGAAGAGCGCTGCCGCCGCGACGATGATCAGGATCGCGGATGAACTTCGGGCTGTCAGTACCGCAGAGTGCCAAAGATGCTCGATCGTCAGTTCGCGATAGACTACCTTGCTGATGACGATCACGTAGACCGCCGTCATCGCCGCGGCTTCGGTGGGGGTGAAGATGCCGAATGTCATGCCGGCGATCATCAGGGCGGGAGCGACAATCGCGGGAAGTGCCGGCAAAAAGGCGCGCACCATCTCCCCTGGAGTTGCCCTGCGCTCGGCACGCGGATGCTTGTGCAAGGTGGAGATGAAGAAGACCGTCACCATCAAAAGCACGGTGCACACCAGTGCCGGCATGATGCCCGCGACGAGGAGCTGGACGATCGAAACGCTGGTGACGGAGCCGTAGACGATCAGCGGTATCGATGGCGGGAAGATCGGACCGAGCGTCGCCGAGGCGCCGGTCACCGCGCCGGCAAAGGCTGGATCGAAGCCACGCTTCTTCATGGCGTCGATCTCGATGCGGCCGAGGCCACCGATATCGGCGAGCGCGGCGCCCGACATGCCGGAGAAGACAAGGCTTCCGAAGACGTTCACCTGCGCTAGCCCGCCGGGAATGCGCCCGACCAACGTGTAGGCGAACCGGAAAATCCGGTCAGTGATCCCCGAAAGGTTCATCAGGTTGCCAACGAAGATGAACAGCGGCACCGCGACCAGCGGGAACGAGTCGAGCGCATAGGTGATGCGCTGGGCGAGCAGTCCTAGCGGCAGCCCCTCAAGGACAACGTAGGCAATGGACGGCAGCAGGATGGCATAGACCACCGGAAAGCCGAGCAGGAACAGGCTTAGAAAGGCGATGACGACCGCGAAACCCATCTCGTTACACCGCGATGTTCGTGTCGGCCTGCGGCGGCTTGCGCAGGTGCAGGAGGTGGACGATCGCCGCGCCGGCGAAGCCGAACAGCGTCGCGCCCAGGAATATCCAGAACGGGATTCCCAGCGTCGGCGTCGCATTGGTCAGGTTACGCGAGATGTTGGTCGCCGTGACATAGGCGATAAAGCCGGTCGCCGCGATCGCCAGGATCGAGATCGCGAGATTGAGGACGGCTCGCGTCCGCCTCGGCATCGCCGCCTTGAACTCGCCCATCACGATGTTCTCGCCGTTAAGAACCACCAGCGGGAAGGCGCAGAATACCAGGCAGATCAACAGGAAGCGCGTGAACTCCTCGGCGCCGATGAACGGCAACACGAAGACGCCGCGCATGACGACCTGGACAGTCGGCACCAACACCAGTCCGGCCATGATGATGACGACGAATGTCGTGAGAACGCGTTCGGCGATTTTCATCGAGCCCTCCCCGCTCAACCGGCCGGGGCAAAGCGCCCCGGCCTGTATCGAACTCAATTGACCGCCTGGATTTGCTCGATCAGCGGCGTGAAGTCAGGAAAGTCCTCGGCGATCTGCTTGTTGACGCCGTCACGGAAGGCGTCCAGATCGAGCCCGTCAGCCTCGGTGATGATCGTCATGCCGCGGCCCTTGAGTTCCTCAACCAGTTCGGCCTCGCCTTCCTGCGCCATCTGCAGGGATTTCCTGGCCTCGTCGTCGAGAACCTTGGTGATCGCCGCGCGCTGGTCCTCGGGCAGGCCCTGCCAGATTTCCTCGTTGACGAACACAGCCAGTACGGCGCGCATGTGGCCGGTCATGGAGATGTGTGACTGCACCTCGTTGAGGTTGTTCGACGCGATCATCGTCAGCGGGTTTTCCTGTCCGACGACGACACCGGTCATCAGCGCGGTCGGCAGCTCGGCGACCTCGACGGGCGTCGGGATTGCGCCGAAGCCCTTGACCATCGAGACCCAAAGCTCGAGCGGCACCGCACGGAACGGCTTGCCGGCAAGGTCTGCCGGTGTCTTGACCGGAAAATTAGACGAGATCTGGCGGTCGCCGCGATAGATGCGCCCGATGATGCGCACGCCCTGTGCCACCAGTTTCTCGTTGATCGCCTGGAGCGCCGGCGAGGTCGCCGGATCGGTCGCCGCAAGCGCATGTTCGCCGTCCCGATAGATGAAGGGCGCGTTGAACACCGCCACTTCCGGCACCAGTCGCGCGAGCGAAGCGAAGTCGTGATGGCCCATCTGGATCGAGCCCATCTTTACGCCGTCGACCATCTCGGCCACGCCGCCAAGCTGGCTTGCCGGATAGACTGTTACCGTTACGGCGTCGTTCGTCGCGGCGGCAATACCCTTGGCGGCCTCTGCCGCGTAGATGGTCTGGATGTCGCCCTCGGCCCCCACATGGGCGTAGCGCAGTTCCGCCGCGAACGCGGCTCCGGTCATGGCGAACCCGACCGTGACGCCGGCCAGCGCTCTGATGATTGTCCTGTGTAGCATGTCGATATCCTCCCTTGGATTGCTGCTTGTTGATTAGGTTTGCGGCCTCCGCGCGAAAGCAGAGATGAGACTGCGGCGACGGAACTCGTCGCCGATCGCAAAATGGTCGCGAAGCTTACGGTCGGCCGAATCGGGAGTGCGGTCGACGATGGATAGGAACACCTCGCGATGCGCCTCGACGAGATAGTCGACTATGCCGGGTTCCGAGACCGTCACCTCGCGCCGCTGCACGTGGCTTCGCCGCAGCAGTTCGCCGATCGCGCCGTAGAGCGTGGTCAACGCTTCACTGTGGCTCGCCTCGACGATTGCCTGGTGAAAGGCGAAGTCGGCAGCGCCCCCTTCCACTGGATCATGCAGCGTGTCCATCAGGCGGGTCAGCTTCGAGCCGATCCGTGTGAGATCGCCTTCGGTGGCGCGTTCACAGGCGAGACGGATCGCCTGGCATTCGATCGCGATGCGCGCCTGCATCACGTCGTCGAGAATGTCGGGTTGCTGGGCGAGGCTGAAGGTGAAGAAGTCGGACAGGACGTTGATGTCGGCCTGGCGGACATAGGCGCCCTTGCCGTGACGGATGTCGAGAAAGCCGAGCATTGCCAGCGACCGCAGCGCCTCGCGCAACAGCGGCCGCGATACGCCCAGACGGAGAGACATCTCACGCTCCCCGAGCAGCCGCTCTCCCGGCTTCAGCGAGCCGTCGAGCAGGGCGTCGCGGAAGAATGCAAAGACTTTCTCGGCGCCCGAAAGGTCGTGGACTTCGGCAAGTACGGTCGTCATCGGCCGGTCACTCCTCCCAGTGGCCTTACAGTGGTCTGACCACTGATTCCCGACCAAGCCCCCAATGTCAAGCAGACGATCGATAGGAAAACCCACCTTCAGCCGGAACAGCACGGGTCATCGGCAGCGCGAAGCCTCCGCGCCTACCGAAGACACACCCGTATCGCGATGCGGTGGAAGGAGATGCCTCCGGCCTCGACCTCGCCGGGCGGCTAGTCACCCATTCGATTCGTCCAGAGCATCTACGCGATCCCTGTCATTGGCCGACCTTCGATGGGCGAGTGGTTCTGCGCAAAGGCGCAGGATCATTATCGAGCCGACCATCCGGCCGGCTTCTTCGGTCTGTCCTGCGAGCTTGGAAGCGAGCACTCAGCAGCGCGCGCGGGAGATGCCCGGCTACACGTCCGGGATAATGATCTGAAGCGGATTCGGGAGGGGCACCTGCGAAGCGGACCGCGGGACATATTCAACGCGAGCGCTTCGGCTTCCCTTTGCCCTTGCGGTTATGGTCGCGTTCTGCAGGTGATGCCTTGTTCCGGTCCGCCCGTTTCGCTCCCGCCTTCGCGTCATTGCGGTATTTTGGCCTCGCCTGCCGGTCTTCGCCGCGTGCCTCTCCGATGGGCAGAATGACGATGCCGCGCTCGGTGCCGCCGGGTCGGCTGATCTGTTCTGCGAATCCTGCCGCCTTATCGGCAGCGATCTCGAAGCGGGTCTGGACATCATCGATCCGGATCGAACCGACGTCGCGCTTGGTCACGCCGCCCGCCTTGCATATCATTGGCAGCAACCACTTCGGATCGGCTCTCTGTTTGCGACCGAGGGAGAGCGTGAACCAAACCCCGCCTTCCATGTCCGGTCCGCGCGGCTCACGCGCCGGCACTGCGCCGTGTTCGGCCCGTCTGCTGTTCTTGGGCTTTCTCCCCTGCATCTCGGCAACAGGCAGGGGAGCAAGATCCTCCGGCACAGGGCGGGCCGCAAGCTGCTGGCGCAGGAAGGCGGCGGCTATGCGCTCCGGGGCGACTTTTGCAAGCAGGTCGGCCACGAACGCGGCTTCAGCCTCGTCGGGCTCGTGTGTGGAGACCGCAGTGTTGATTATTTCGCGGCGGTAGCGTGCCTCGATCTCTGCGATGCCGGGGGCGGCACGCTCGGACGCCGTCAGCCTGGCCTGCGCAAGCACGCGATGCGCTGCGCTGCGCCTGTGCTCGGGCACGATGAGAACACACACGCCCTTGCGCCCTGCCCGCCCCGTCCTGCCGGAGCGGTGGAGCAACGTCGCAGGGTTGCTCGGCACGTCCGCATGGATCACGAGATCCAGGTTCGGCAGGTCGATGCCGCGAGCCGCGACATCGGTTGCCACGCAAACATCTGCCCTGCCGTCTCGCATCGCCTGCAGCGCGTTAGACCGCTCCGACTGGGCCATTTCGCCCGAAAGGGAAACGACCGAGAAGCCGCGGTTGCCGAGACGCGCGGTGAGGTGGCGCACCGCCTCGCGCGTGTGGCAGAACACCAGTGCGCTGGTGCTGTCGGAATCCAGCAGCGCGTTGATGACAGCGTGCTCGCGCTCGTCGCGCCGCACAATCATCATCTGGTATTCGATGTCCGCGTGTTGGTCTGCCGAGCCGGCCACCGCGACGCGCTGGGCATCTTTTTGGAAGCTCTTTGCCAATTCTGCGATGCCGCGCGGCACCGTTGCCGAGAACATAAGCGTTCGCCGTTCGTCCGGGGCGGCGCCAAGAATGAATTCGAGATCTTCGCGGAAACCGAGGTCCAGCATTTCATCAGCTTCATCGAGCACGACCGCGCGCAGCATGCCAAGGTTCAACGCGCCCTTGGTGATGTGATCTCGCAGGCGTCCGGGTGTGCCGACGACGATATGCGCGCCGCGCTCGAGTGCGCGGCGTTCCTGACGCATGTCCATTCCGCCGACACAAGTCGCCGTCTGGATATTCGTCGTCCCGTAAAGCCAGTCGAGTTCCCGCCGAACCTGAATCGCCAGTTCACGAGTAGGCGCGATGACGAGCCCGAGCGGCGAGCCAGCCGCCTCGAATCGCTCCGAGGTTCCCAGGAGCGACGAGGCGATGGCGATGCCAAATGCAACCGTCTTGCCCGAACCGGTTTGTGCCGAAACCAGCAGGTCGACGGCCAGGTGAGCCCTTTCCGCCATTTCCATCTGGACTGGTGTAAGCTGGCTGTAGCCCTTAGCTTCAAGCGCGGAAGCAAGAGCAGGGTGAATGGAAGAAGCCAGAGGCTTCGTATCGTTCGATGGATGCATTTTTTCCGACCTTTGTGGCCCGTCGCATAACACGGCTGCCGCCCGGAAAACGAAAAAAATGTTGCCCCCTCTTTCGAGGGAAGGCTGTATGCAAATCTTGTCCAGACGATAACATGCTGCGCCAGCCGGACAGACGCACGCTGCCAGCGTGATGGTCTCGCGCACCCTGCTGGCATATTCGTGGTGACGTTGCCCTTCGGAGAAGGTCTACTTCGTGGTGAACTGCACCAATATCATACGACGCGGGGACGAACGACGCCTCCCGCAGCCGAGCGCACGAATTTCCGGAGTGGACATGCACGTCATCAACTATCTCACCACGATCAATTTCGGACCTGGCACCTTGTCGTCGTTGAAGACAGCGATGGAGGAACTTCACATAAGGCGGCCCCTCGTGGTCAGCGATCATGGCATCGCCGACTCAGGTCTTCTTGCGCGGCTACTGGATATTGTGGGACCCGCGGTGCCCACATTTCTCGACGTACCGACCAACCCGACCGAAGGGGCCGTGCAGAGCGCGCTGACCCTCTACCGCGCCGAGGATTGCGACGGCGTCGTCGCCTTTGGCGGCGGTTCGCCTATCGACCTCGCCAAGGGTGTGGCGCTGCTGGCGAGCCATCCGGGCAAACTCGAGGAATATGCCGCGATACTCGGCGGCATTCCCCGCATCACGGCTGCGGTCGCGCCCCTGATTGCGATCCCCACCACGGCGGGAACCGGCTCGGAAGTGGGCCGTGCGGCGCTGATTACGCTGGAGGACGACCGCAAACTTGGCTTCATCAGCCCGCACCTCATCCCCAAGCGTGCCATCTGCGATCCGGAACTGACGCTGGGGCTGCCGCCGCAACTGACCGCGGCAACAGGTCTCGACGCGCTATCGCACTGCATCGAGACGTTTCTGTCACCGCGCTTTAATCCTCCAGCCGACGCGATCGCGCTGGACGGCTTCATCAGGGTCTGGACCGCCTTGCCCAGGGCGCATGCCGATGGGTCCGACCTCGACGCACGCGCCGAGCTGATGATGGGGGCGCTCGAGGGCGGGCTTACCTTCCAGAAGGGCCTGGGCGCCGTACACGCGCTCAGCCACGCGCTCGGCGGCATCAAGTCGCTCAGCCTTCACCACGGCACGCTGAACGCCATTCTGATGCCATCGGTACTCCGTTGGAATTCCGAAGCAGTACCCGACAAGATCAAACGACTGACCGAGGCCGTTGGCTTGACCGGACCATCCGCGCTAGCTGACGAACTCGATCGCATGAACCGCAAGCTTGGAATCCCCGAGAGTCTTGCTGCGCTTGGCGTCTCCCGAGAGATGGTGGACTGGACCTGCGAACGCGCGCTCGCCGACCACAGCCACGCCACCAATCCCCGCGACCTCACCCATGGAGACTACGCTAAGATTCTTGGAGACCTGCTGTAGCGGTCAAACTGACGAGATCGGTTCGACTTCGTCTTTCGAGCTTGCCTTTTTGCCCGCTGGAGCGCTCAAACCGGGGTCGGCAGGCCCGCTGCCAACAACTGACGCCGGCACAAGGGGCACAATAAGCTGCTAGGCTCGCCAACTATTTGTTTTCAATCGGCAAAAGTAGGAATGGTGCCCAGAGGCGGATTCGAACCACCGACACGCGGATTTTCAATCCGCTGCTCTACCAACTGAGCTATCTGGGCATCCGCAAGGGTCGCCTGGAAGGCATTCCTTGCAAAGGGCGGCGTTGGTCTTCCGCCCGAAAGCGCGTGGGTTATAGCACGAGTTTTGCGCCTGTCCAGCGCGAAGCGGCGCGATTTCGCGACTAAATTCAGTAGGTGTCGCTGGACCCGCCAGCCCTCACGTCCCAGTGGTCAATGCTCGTTGTCGTCGAGGTTCTCGTCGGCTTCGGTGACAGGAATCGCATAAGAGCCGGAGAGCCAGCGATTGAGGTCCACATCCTTGCAGCGCGGCGAGCAGAACGGATAGTCGGCGCGGGTGGACGGCTTGCCGCACTCGGGGCACGGGCGGCGGGGGCGAAGCGGCGTCACCTTGCCGGTTTCCTGACCACTCACGGTTCAGGCCCTCGTGCCCGCCAGCCAGTTGAAATGAACCTTGTAGCCGTCAGCGGTCAGCAGTCCCACCGTCTCGTAGAGCGGCAGGCCCACCACGTTGGTGTAGGAACCGACCATCTTGACCACGAAGGTGCCGGCCAGGCCCTGTATGCCGTAGCCGCCTGCCTTGCCGCGCCATTCGCCCGAGGCGAGGTAGCTTTCCAATTCCTCGCGCGACAGGCGCTTGAAGCGCACGCGCGTCTCCACCAGCCGCTGGCGCAGCTTGCCGGACGGCGTGATGAGGCAGACGCCGGTGTAGACCCGATGCGTGCGTCCCGAAAGCAGCCGCAGGCAGTTCGAGGCTTCGTCGACCAGCTCCGCCTTGGGCAGGATGCGCCGGCCGACGGCAACCACCGTGTCGGCGGCGAGGATGAACGCATCGTCCTCCCCGTCCCTGGCAAGCCCTTCCTGCGCCTTCTCGGCTTTCGCGCGCGAAAGGCGCTTGGCCAGCGAGCGCGGATGCTCCGCGCGCAGCGGCGTCTCGTCCAGATCGGCAGGAAAGAGGCGGTCGGGCTCTATGCCCGCCTGCTGAAGAAGCTCGATCCGTCTCGGCGAGCCCGAGGCAAGCACAAGCTTCTGGAAAACACTCATCGAAGACCCGTCGGCATGCGGGAGAGAACGTCGACCGCTACTTGAAGCGGTAGGTGATACGACCCTTGGTCAGGTCGTAGGGCGTCATTTCGACAAGGACCTTGTCGCCGGTCAGAACGCGAATCCGGTTCTTGCGCATGCGGCCGGCCGTATGCGCTATGATCTCGTGTTCGTTCTCGAGCTTGACCCTGAACATGGCATTCGGCAGCAGTTCAGTGACGACGCCCGGAAACTCCAGTACTTCTTCCTTCGGCATCCGATTCCTATGGCTTGTTGGATATCGCCGGCCCCGGCCGGAAATTCCGGCGGAACCTATATGATTACTCCGGATTTGTGAACATGCTTATTCTTGGAATGTTCACGGTTCACCAGCAGCGAAGCGGGCGGCGATCCGCTGCTCGATCCTGTCGCGCACGTCGCGGTAGGCGTCTAGTATGCGGTCACGTGAGCCAGCCGCGCCCGACGGGTCCGCCGTCGGCCAGTATTCGACATCGACAGCCATCGAGCGGGTCAGTTCGAGTGCGGCGTGATGCGCCTCGGGCGCGAGTGTGACGATCAGGTCGAAATAGGCGTCTTCCATCTCATCGAGCCGTTGCGGCTGGCGATTGCCCAGCGTTAGCCCCTTTTCGGCAAGAACGGCATCGACGAAGGGGTCGCGCGCGCCAGCTCGTACGCCGGCCGAGGCAACAAAAGTCGCCTGAGGCAAGACCTTCCTGGCCAGCACTTCCGCCATCGGCGATCGTATGGCGTTCATGCCGCACAGGAACAGGACCGAACGGGGAAGCGGGGCGGCGCCCGTCGCCGACATCGTCAGCCCCGCCAGTGCAGCACGCAGACCAGGGTGAAGATCCGGCGCGCGGTATCGAAATCGACATCGATCTTGCCGGAGAGGCGATCCATCAGGGTCTGTGACCCTTCGTTGTGAAGACCGCGGCGACCCATGTCGATCGCCTCGATCTGCGAGGGAGTCGAGGTGCGGATCGCTTCGTAATAGCTCTCGCAGATCAGGAAATAATCCTTCACCACGCGCCGGAACGGCGTCAGCGACAGGATGTGTGTGACGACGGCCTCGCCATCCTCGCGTGAAATCGCAAAGACCAGCTTCGAATCGACAACCGACAGCCTCAGCTTGTAGGGCCCGCCCTTGTCATCGCCGGCAGGCCGAAACGAGTTATCCTCGATCAGATCGAAAATCGCGACTGCGCGTTCGTGCTCGACGTCCGGCGTCGAGCGCCCGATCGATTCGTCGAGTTCGACATCGATCAGCCGGGCGTTTCGATCGCGCTCGCTCATGACCTAGCTTTCGGGATTGAGCCGGATTGCGACGGAAGCCGCATGGCCGTCCAGATTCTCGGCGCGCGCGAGCGCGATCGCAGCAGGCGCCAGCAGGCGCAACTGCTCGGGTCCTAGCTTCAGGAGAGACGTGCGCTTGACGAAATCGAGCACCGAGAGACCAGACGAGAAACGCGCCGACCGCGCAGTCGGCAAAACGTGATTGGAACCGCCGACATAGTCGCCGATCACCTCGGGCGTGTGGCGGCCGAGAAAAACCGCGCCCGCGTTGCGGATCTTTTCAACGTAGTTTTCGGCGTCGTCCATCGCGAGCTCGAGATGCTCCGCCGCTATGCGGTTTGCGAGCGGCGCGGCATCGGCGAGATCCGCCACGACGATGACAGCGCCGAAATCACGCCAGCTCGCAGCTGCCATCTCGCCGCGCGGAAGGCGGGCAAGCTGCCACTCCACCTCGGCCTCGACCGCGTCGGCGAGCCCTGCATCGTCGGTTATAAGGATCGACTGTGCGGCAGCGTCGTGCTCGGCCTGTGCGAGCAGGTCGGCGGCCAGCCATGACGGGTCGTTGTTGCCATCGGCAATCACCAGCACCTCGGACGGACCGGCGATCATGTCGATGCCGACGGTGCCGAACACGCGTCGCTTGGCGGCGGCGACATAGGCATTGCCCGGCCCCACGATCTTCGCCACCGGCGCGATCGTCTCTGTTCCATAGGCCAGAGCCGCGATCGCCTGCGCGCCGCCGACACGGTAGATTTCCGATACGCCTGCCAGCCGGGCGGCTGCCAGAACAAGCGGGTTCAGCTGTCCGTCCGGCGACGGGACCGTCATGACGATGCGCTCGACACCCGCGACTCTAGCCGGCACGGCGTTCATCAGCACTGAACTCGGATAGCTCGCGGTCCCGCCGGGCACGTAGAGGCCGACAGCTTCGACTGCCGTCCAGCGCGAACCGAGCTCGACTCCGACCGGATCGACATAGCGGTCGTCCTGCGGCATCTGGCGCGCATGGTGAGCCGTGATGCGCTCATGTGCGAAACGCAGGGCAGCAAGCGTATCGGCATCGACTTCGGCCATTGCCGCGTCGACCTCGGCTTCGCTTACGGCTATGCCCGGTTCCGAGAGATCGAGCCGGTCGAACCGCTTGGTATAGTCGATGAGCGCCGCGTCGCCGTCTTCTCGAACGCGCGCGATGATGTCGCGCACGACCACGTCGACATCCTCCGATACCTCACGCTTGGTGGCGAGGAATGCGGCGAAGTCGGCTTCGAAACCGGCAGCGGATCGGTCGAGGCGTAATGGCATGGTCGGTAGAGCTCCCTCAACCCGTATGGACGGGGCGGGACGGTGTTTCCCATGCGGCGCCAAGATCGGCAAGGCGCGCTTCGATGTAGTCCACCTCCAGCCGGATCGCGGCCCCGCCGGAGAAGGTGAGTTCGATCGAACCGGCCGGCGCCTCTGCGCCCGGTTCGAAGCGGATCGCCAGCAGCGACAGCACATCGTCGGCCTTGCTGCGATCAATGCCCGTCAGCTTGACGCCGCGAACACTCTCGAAATGCAGTGCACTGCGCCGTCGTTCGTTGTGGCGTGAGAAGAAGCCCTTCTTCGCCTCCCAGGCGAAGCGGTTGATCGCGGCCACGAAACGCTTCTCCGCAGCAAGGTAGGACAGGTCGCCGATCTTCATCACGGCATCCTGCGTGTGGGCAGAGATGACCTGTAGATCCTGTTCGTCGAGGGCGACAAGCTTGAGTTGTGACATCGATACGCAATCCGCAAGGGCCGGAACGGTTCAGTTCCGGTGTTAGGCCGTCTTGATGTGCGGCGCAACAGGATGAGAGGGAATAGGGGAGTAAGGCAGTAGGGCAACAACCACCCGTTTCCCCACGGCCCTAATACCTTGGGGGCCTATGAAGACAGGCGTTCGATCGTCGCGCCGCAACCGGAGAGTTTTTCTTCCAGCCGCTCGAAGCCGCGGTCGAGATGATAGACGCGGTTGACGATAGTCTCACCCTCGGCGGCAAGCCCGGCAATCACGAGCGAAACCGAGGCACGCAGGTCGGTCGCCATCACCGGTGCGCCCTTGAGCTGCGGCACGCCGTCGACGATGGCCGTCTGCCCCGACAGCGTGATCTTTGCGCCGAGACGGGCGAGCTCCTGCACATGCATGAAGCGGTTCTCGAAAATGGTCTCGGTGATGCGCGAGCGGCCTGCCGCGCGCGTCATCAGCCCCATGAACTGCGCCTGCAGATCGGTCGGGAAACCCGGGAACGGCTCGGTCGTGACGTCGACCGGCTGGATGCCGGCACCGTTTCGGCGGACGCGGATACCGGAGTTGAGCGGCGTGATTTCAGCCCCGGCGCGGGATACTGCATCGAGCGCATCCTCCAGGAGGTCGGCACGCGCACCTTCCAGCACCACGTCGCCGCCGGTCATGGCGACCGCCATGGCGTAAGTGCCGGTCTCGATGCGGTCGGGGATGACCTGGTGCGTCGCGCCCGATAGCGAGGTGACGCCGTCGATCACGATAGTCGAAGTGCCGGCGCCGGAGATGCGCGCGCCCATCGCGTTCAGGCATTCGGCAAGATTGACGATCTCCGGTTCGCGGGCAGTGTTCTCCAGAACCGTCTGGCCGCGCGCGAGAGACGCCGCCATCATCAACACATGGGTCGCGCCGACGGAGACCTTGGGGAATACATAACGGTCGCCGATCAGGCCCTTGGGCGCGCTGGCATGGACGTAGCCCTGCTCGATCTCGATCTCCGCGCCCAGCGCGCGGAGCCCGTCTATAAACAGGTCGACGGGCCTCGTGCCGATGGCGCAGCCGCCCGGCAGCGAGACGCGGGCCTCGCCCATGCGCGCCAGCAGCGGACCGATGACCCAGAACGACGCGCGCATCTTCGACACCAGCTCATAGGGCGCCACGGTGTCGACGATGTTGCGGGCGGTGAAGTTCACCGTGCGGGCATAGGTCGAGTTCTGCGCCTCGCGGCGGCCGTTGACCGAATAGTCGACACCATGATTGCCGAGGATGCGCGTGAGCTGCTCGACATCGGCGAGGTGCGGCACGTTTTCGAGGCTGAGCGTCCCGTCGGTCAGGAGCGACGCGATCATCAGCGGCAGGGCGGCATTCTTGGCGCCCGAGATCGGGATGGACCCGTTCAGCTCGTTACCGCCGACTATCCTGATACGATCCATGCGTGGTCCCCTCGCCGGCCTGCCGGCATGCTTGCGTCCAATGGTCCGAGGCCGGCCCGTCTAGCGCGGCGGACGGTCAGGTTCAACAGGGATGTCGTGAGGAAGCATTTGCGCAGCGGCACCGGTCAGCCGGCTCATTCGCTGTCGTCCCCTTCACCCTTCAACAGTCCCTCGGGGCGCGAATCGGCCCCGCCTTCCCGTCTTGATCGCGCCTGTGCCTTTCGCCTTTGAAGATTGGCTCGCAGCTTCTGCGCAAGCCGCGCGGTCTTCCTGTCCTGCTCTTCAGTCTGTTTCGACGCGGAATCAGTCGGCGGAGGCACGCGTGGCGGGTTCAAACGGGAATACCCCGGCTAAAAGCAAATTGTGTTCATCTGGCGGCGCAGCCTACAGCACAGGTACGCCCACGCTCAAGCCGCCGTTCCGCACGATCGACCACGGCTGCGGCGCGCAACCCGAAACGCGCTCAATAATGCACCGATCCGCGCTTGCGCTTGGCCGACGCTTGTGGCAGAAGTCCGCCGCATTCAAGGCCTGCTGCGGTAGCTCAGTGGTAGAGCACTCCCTTGGTAAGGGAGAGGTCGAGAGTTCAATCCTCTCTCGCAGCACCATTCTATCTGATTGAAATCGTTGAAAGCCTTGACCCGTAAGGGCTTCCGTCCATATTGATGTTACAAACTTCGTAACAAAACGGGCGGCGATCATGGCTGGCAAGGTGCGGAATCTTCTCAATCGAGACGGGCGCTACTTTGCCCGGCTGGTCATTCCCAAAGAGCTTCGCCCGTTTATGGACGGGAAGACCGAACTGCGAACGCCGCTCGGCCCCGACCGACGCGAGGCGCTGAAGAAGCTCCCCGGCGCGGTGGCCTTACTTCAACACAATATAGCACTCGGCGAACGCCGTGCCGTTGAGGCTGGCAAGAAAGCGGTGACAGTCGGACGTTACCCCCTTGCACCCGACCAGATCGCGCTTCGCCACTATCAATCTCAACTCGCCTTTGATGAGGAAATCCGCGATGCCGATCCGCGCTATGCACGGATGGATATTGACGACCTTCACGCCAAGCGGCTCCGAGATGGCTTCTCCGGCGCTCTTGACGATGACCAGCTAGAGGAACTTGTCGGCTCACGCATCGAACGCTTCCGGCATCTCGGCAACACGACAGCGGAACGCGGCACGGTGGAATGGCGAACGCTGGCGCGCGCTTTGTGTGTCAGTGAATACGAATTGCTTTCCCGCGTGGCCGAACGCCATGACGGCGATTGGAGCGGCAAGCCGACTCACCCGCTTTTGGTCAACGCCACCCCGCCAGCCGACGACAAGCCGCCCCTCCCCTTAAAGCGGCTTCTGACTGACTACGTCGCAAGCCGGAAGATCATCGGCAAAGGCCGTGGCATCGAAAAGCGGTGGACGCCGGTCTTTGCCGATTTGGTCAAGTTCATCGGCCACAACGATGCGCGGCGGCTCACTAAACAGAACCTTATGGATTGGCGCGATGCTCGCCTGAAGACCCTTTCGGCGAAGACCGTGGGGCACGTCTATCTCGCATCCGTCCGCACGGTGCTGAAATGGGCCGTCGAAAACGACAAGTTAGAAACCAACGTCGCCGAGAGAGTTCGGCAAGACGTGCCGAAGAAACAGCGCTCCCGCGAAAAGGGCTTCACCGATGCGGAAGCCGTTGTCATCTTGCGCGCCGCTCGTGACCACGTTCCGGCCGTCACCGACAACGCGGCGACTATGGAGCATCCAAAGACCACGGCCGCGAAACGCTGGTCGCCGATCCTTTGCGCATTCACCGGCGCGCGCATCGCAGAAATCACGCAGCTTCGGAAACAGGACTTCCGCAAGGAAGGCGAGACGCACGTCATGCGCATTCGGCCTGATGCCGGCACGGTGAAGGCTGGCGACTACCGCGACGTGCCTTTGCATCCGCAGTTGATCGAAATGGGCTTCATGGACTTCGTGGACGCTTCGGCGGATGGCCCGTTGTTCTATCCAGACCGACGCGGCAAAAATCCGGCGCTTGCTGCAAAGACCGTCACCGGCCGTATCAGCGTATGGCTTCAAGGCCTCGGCGTCATCCCTGAAGGTGTTGCGCCTAGCCATGGCTGGCGGCACCGCTTCAAGACAGTCGGGCAGGAGCAAGGGATTTCCGACAGAACACTAGACGCCATTCAAGGCCACGCATCAAAGACGGCCGGCGACAACTACGGCGACGTGACGCTCAAGGCTCGGAAAGCAGCAATCGAACGGTTTCCGCACTACAATTTGGATACGGCAGCGGCTGAAGCTGCCTAATGACAAACAACACGAGATGATTATTTTCCTATTTTTGTAGGAATTTATTCATTTTCGGGATTCACACCGGATTCGGCATGTGAGACAATATTCCTAAGTTGAACTTAGGTGTTGTGTCGCGTTGCGTTTCTTGAGTCCTGTAAAGCGTATGTTCGGCGGCGGCATGGAACAGAAATCCGTGCCGCTTTCCGACCCAGCCATTGCCGAAATCTTCGGTGTAACGCCGACGCTTTCGGGCGCTGTCGTCAACAGTATTACCGCGAACTATGTGCCGGCCGTCCTTCATGCCGTGCGCCTGATCGCCGAGACTGTCGGTTCCCTGCCGTCCAAGCTCTATGCGGATGAAGGCGACAGCAAGGAAGCGGCGAAGGATCACTCCGCGTTCCGTCTCGTGCATGGCCGCGCGAACCCTTGGACCAGCGCCGGCCAGCTTCGCGTTGACCTGACTGCCGATGCGCTTCTGCATGGCGCTGGCTATGCGCAGATCGTGCGCGCCAGTGATGACAGGCCGCTTGAGCTACACCGCCTTGCACCCGGCACGGTGCAGCGCCGCATCGAAGACGATGGCGAGCCCTATTACGTTGTGAACGTGAAGGGCCGGAAGCAGGTTCGGCTTTCCTATCGTGACGTGCTCTATGTCCCGGCCTTCGGTGGTTTCTCGCCGGTCCATGCCGGCAAAAGGGCCATCGGCCTTGCCATGGTGCTTGAACGCCACGCCGAACAGTTCTTCGCTTCCGGCGCTCGACCTTCCGGTATCATCTCGAATGAGAAGCCCTCCGGCAGCGAAGCCGGGGCAAAGACCGTTGCGAGCATCCTCAAGCAGTGGCGCGCGTGGCAGTCCAATGCCAGTGGCGATCCGCTCATTCTTGATGCCGGCTGGAAATACGACCAGCCGACTATGACCTCGACCGATGCGCAGTTCCTCGAAAACCGCGTCGAACAGATCAACGAGATTGCGCGCGTCTTCGGCGTGCCGCCGTCGATGCTTTATCAGCTAGACCGGGCCACGTGGGGCAACGCCGAACAGATGGCGGCGAGCTTTCTTCAGCTTTGCCTTCGCCCTTGGCTGGACCGTTGGCAGGACGCCTATGCCACGGTGCTTCTGACTGAAGACGAGCAAGACGACTTCTATTTCGAGTTTGTCATTGACGACCTTCAGCGCGCCGATGCAGCCGGCCGCGCCGAAATCTTCGGCAAGTTGGTCGCCATGCGCGCCATGACGCCGAACGAAGTGCGCGCCGCAATGAACCTGCCGGCTATCGAAGGCGGCGACGAACTGGCGAACCCCTACACCACGACCACGACGACCGGGCCGGCGACGGCGACGGCGAAGGCGAAGGATTCCAAATGACCCAAAGCGAACGCTTCACCATCGTATTTGATGCCCGTATCGCGGAATTCGAGCGCGCCATTGAAGAACGCTTCAAGCCAGCCCTTCGCAATGCCATCGGCGACGTGCTCGCCGAGTTCATGGAAGGTCTACCCGACCCTGTCGTCGTCACGCCCGACACGCCGCCCCACTATAGTGAGCCGACAGAGTTCGGCCGGCGCGAGGCCGAAGGCGAATGAAGCACACCGCCTTTCTCGGCGATAGCGAACACACCTTCGCCCTGCCCTTTCCCCTAATCGAAGAACTTCAGCGCAAGACCGGCGTCGGCATCGGCCTTCTGTTTCAGCGTATCCGTTCCTTGTCCTTCAGCATCGGCGATATTTCGGAAACGATCCGGCTCGCCTTGGTCGGCGGCGGCATGGAACCGGCCGAAGCCTTCAAGCTGGTCGCGGTCTATGTGCAGCAGCGCCCGCTTGCCGAAACCCTGCCGGTGGCGCTGTCCATCCTTGAAGTCATTTGGTTCGGCGCGCCCGCCGACAGCCAGGACGAACCCGGCCAGATCGACGGCAGCAAGATCGATGCCGCCAGCGTGACAGCGACCACGGAAGCCGCCGCAACCGGCGACCTCGCCGCAGCTATCAGCGAGGCCGACCGTGGATAAGCTCGAAATCAAAGCCAGCTTCAACGTTGACGATGCCGGCACCATCACCGGGCTTGCTTGGCCCTTTGGTTCCCCTGATAGCGCCGGTGACGTGATCCACAAGGGCGCTTTCAGCATCGCCCCGGCAATGCCGATCCTTTTCGAGCACGATGCCGGAACGGCTATCGGCCATTGGGAAGCGGTCACGGAAACAGATGCCGGCCTTGAAGCAAAGGGCCGGCTCTACCTCGAATCCGTTCCCCGCGCCCGCGAAGTGCACACCCGCCTTCGTTCCGGCCGCGTGTCCGGCCTGTCCATCGGCTTCAGGCCCGCCGAAACCAAGTCCCGGCCCGGTGGTGGTCGCGACATCTACGCCTTGCGCGTCTGCGAAATCTCCATCGTCGCGAATCCGAGCCATCCGGGCGCGCGCGTTCTCAACGTGAAGTCCGCAGATGGCGCGGCAATCTCTCCCAAGGAAAACAGCATGGAACCTGAAGTGAAGAACGATCCGGCCGCGCCGGAAGTGAAGACCGCCGATCCGGTTATTGAGACCAAGGCACTCGCCGACCTGAAGGCGGAAGTTGCCGCCCTGAAGGCCGCAACCGACAAGCTGGAAGCCAAGAGCAAACGGCCTGTTGCTGCGAACAACAATCATCCGGCCGGCGAAAACGACAATATGAAGGCGTTCGAAGCCGAGCTTCGCACGTCCCTTCTCGAAAAGAAGACGCTCACCGTCGCCACGCCCGGCACCGCCGGCAATCTGGTGCAGGACGATTTTTCGGCAACCATCCTCGAAAAGCTGCGTCCTGCCTCGCCGGTTCGTCAGCTTGCGCGCGTCGTTACCGTAGGCAGCGCCCTGCTTCAGATTCCGCGTTTGGTGAACCGCGTGCAGCCCGGCATCGTGACGGAAGTGCAGGCAAAGCCGTCTTCCGAACCGACCTTCGAACAGATCGACGTGAAGAATTTTGCCATGGGCGTCATGACGCCGGTATCGCGCACCGCGTTGGAGGACAGCGCCGTCAATCTGGTCGACTTCCTTCAGTCGCATATCGTCGCCGAGTTCGGCACTCTCGAAAACGAGTGGTTTGTTACCGGCAACGGCACCACGCAGGCGGAAGGCGTTCTGACTTCTGCCGAAGTCGAGGACATCGAAGCGGCCGCAATCGGCACCGACGCCTTGCTCGACGTGTTCTATGGCGTGAAGTCGGCATATGCGCTCAATGGCGCTTGGCTGATGAACCGCAAGACCATGCGCGTTGTGCGCGGCCTTCGTGACAGCGATGGCAATCTGCTTTGGCAGTCCGGTCTTCAGGCAGGCCAGCCCGGTCTTCTGCTCGGCAAGCCGGTCTATGAATGCGACTACATGCCGGACGTGGCCGAAAACGCTACGCCGATCATCTTCGGCGACTTCAATCGCGGCTACCTGATCACGGATCGCGTCTCGTTTGAGCCGTTCGCCGACTACAACACCCGCTTCGGCGAGGACATCGTTGTGTTCGGTGGCCGTCGTCGCGTCGGCGGCAAGGTTGTGATGGGCGAAGCCCTGATCAAGCTGAAGATCGCAGCGTAACGACCATGACAACGCGGCTCGCATCCGACGACATAGTGATTGTGCATGGCGGCAACGCCGTGCACCTTCGCCCGTCCTTGCGAGCCGCTTACCGCCTTGAGTGCCGCCATGGTCTTACTAACCTTTTGCGCGGCATCGAAGAATGCAACACCATCATCATCGGCGACATGATCGCCGAGTGCAGCGACAACGGGCCAGCCGCGCGACGCCTGCTTACGGCGCGCGTGACCGAAAGCGGCGTCCGCGACCTTCAGCACCTTGCCGAACCGCTCATTGATCTTCTGGCGGACTGCTATGGCCTTTCGCAAGATGGCGACGACAGCCATGCCGAGAAGCGCGAACGCGCCGGCAAGCCGCTGTCGATCCGCAAGAGCTTGGAAGAACTTTTCGCCATTGCCACCGGCTGGCTTGGCTGGTCCGCCGACGACGCTCTCAACGCGACCGTTCCGCAGATCATCACCGCCCATCGAGGCCACGTCGCCAAGCTGTATGCCATCTATGGCGGCGGCGAGGAAAAGCAGGATGGCGAATATGATCCGCAAGACCTGCCTTCCGACGCGGAAGTTCGCGAGGGCATCGCCAGACTAAGGGCGCTGTCATGACCCGCCCGCCGCATCTTTGTGCTTGCGGCATGCGCAAGATACCGCATGGCGAGCGCTGCCCTTGCCAGATCAATGCCACTCGCGAACGCAATCGCCGCCATGACGCACAACGCGGCTCGGCATCACAACGCCTATACGGTTACGAATGGCGCAAGGCTCGGCGCGATTACCTCGCCGCGCATCCCTATTGCGTGATGCCCGGATGCGGCGCACCGGCCACAACCGTTGACCATATCATTCCGCATCGACGCGACCTCGCCTTGTTCTGGAATCGCCGCAACTGGCAGTCGCTTTGCACCCGCTGCCACAACAGCACCAAGCAGCGCATGGAGCGCCGCCGATGACCACGCTGCTTGTGTTCCGTGACACCCGTCACACGATCAATGAGCTTGCCGGCATGTGCGGCGTCCCGGAAGGAACGTTACGCAACCGCCTTCGGCGCGGCTGGACGCTTGAGCAAGCTATGAACACGCCGACCCCGACCCAGCGCAGGCGGGGGGTGGTCTCGAACTTTGCGGCTTTGAAGGGGACCGGCGCGGGGAGCACCGCGCAAGAGATTCCCGAAATAACTTTTTCACAGAAGGCCACCACGGAATGAGCACCGTCACCCTGTCGCTCGCCAAGTCCTATTCGAACATCGCCGGCAATGACGATGACGAGCTTTTGACGCTTTTCATCGACGCCGCCGAAACGTGGCTCGGCAATTACATCGGCAAGCCGCTCGCCGACTTCGACCCCGTCCCGGCCGACCTGAAACGCGCCATGTTGATGCTGGTCGCGTTCTATTACGAGCAACGCGAGGCCGTCGCCTACGGCATCGCCGGCCAGATGGCCCCGTTTGGCGTCGTGTCCATCGCCGAAAGCTACCGCGTTTCCCGCTTCGGCGTCACCGTTGATGAGGCTGCCGAAGATGGCTTCTGACCAGATCAAGCGGCTTCAGCGGCGGCTCATGGCTATTCCGCAGGACGTGCGCGAAGCCGTGCAGCCGGTGCTTGTGCAGAACGCGGAAGAACTTGCCGCCACCATGCGCCACCTTGCACCGGACGATCCGGCCACCGACGCGCCCGACTTGAAATCCAGCATCGCCGTGACGCCGCCCGGTGGCACGACGCCGCCCTATTCGCAGCCGGGCGGTTCGCGTGTTGCCGGCGAGCTTGAGGCCATCGTGACGGCCGGCAACAGCGACGTGCGCTACCCGCACCTTCAGGAATACGGGACCAGCGAGCACGAGGCGCAACCGTTCTTCTGGCCTTCGGTGCGGATGCTGCAAAAGCGCCTGAAGAACCGGACGAAACGCGCCATCGCGAAAGCCGTTCGCCAGCATCGGGCCAAGCCATGATTGAGCCGACCCTTGCCCTTCAGACTGCCATCCGCACGGCGCTGGTTTCCGCGCCGGCCGTGGTGGCGCTTGTCGATCCCTCGAATATCCGTTCCGGTTCCAGCCGCCCCGAAAACCTCCCGGCGATCATGATCCCGAACGGCACGACCGTCATGCACGGCCGCGCTGCCAATGGGCAGTATGTGGCCGGCGTGTTCCTCGACCTGCATGTGTGGGCGGTTGAAGACGGGCTTGACCGTGCCAAAGCTATCGGCGCTGCCGTGGCTCAAACGCTTATCGATTGGCCCGATGGCGTCGGCTTTGCGTTCGATGACTTCAAGCACACGCGCACGGTTTGGCCGCGTGACCCCGACCCGGCCTATGGTCACGGCGTTCTGTCGGTTGAAGCCGTCATCCGGTGGAGCATCTGACATGCGCGCCGGGAAGCTTGATCGTGTCATTGCCATCGAGCGCAAGACGGAAACCGTCACGCCGTCCGGTGGCGTCGTCACCGCCTGGACGAATCTTGCCTCGGTGCGCGCCGAGATCGTGCAGCAGTCGGCAAGCGAGTTCCTGACTGGCTTCGGCGAGGCTGAAACCGGCACGGTGATTTTCCGCGTTCGCTACCTCGCCGGCATCACCACTGCCGACCGGATCACCTACGAAGGCACCGCCTACAATATCAAGGAAATCGCCGAGATCGGCCGGCGACGTGGCCTTGAGCTTCGCGCGGTGGCCGTGTCGTGACTCGTGGATTAAAGCCCGCGACCATCGTCACCGGCACCTCGCCGGTGACGGCCGTCCCGAAGGCACCTTCGTATCTGTCGAAGGACGCCAAGGCGGAATGGCGCAAGATCGCGCCGATCATCGTAAATGAGCGCAAGGTGCTTACCGTCGCCGACCTTGCCGCCTTTGAGAATTACGTGATCGCCGTCGCCATGATGAGACAGGCCGCTCGTGACGTGCAGGCCAACGGCAACGTGCTGCCGAACGGCAAGCGCAATCCCGCCAGCACCGCGCTAGTGCAGATGATGCAGCAACATCTTCGCGCGGCCGGTGAGCTTGGCCTGACTCCTGCTGCCCGGTCCCGTGCCGTGATGGCGGCCGGCGACGATGACGAGGATTTCCTGTGACCAACACCCTTGTCATCTATCCCGAATGGCTTTTCGACGGCTCGCCGATCCCCGATCCTTTCGGCTATGGCGAGCGCGCCGTGCAATGGCTTCGAAAGAACCGCCATCCGAAGAACCCCGCACTCGGTCATCCTTTCCAGTTGGACGAATGGCACGAACGCATCATCCGCGCGATCTTCGGACCCCGAAACCCCGATGGCACACGCATCATCAAGAAGGTGGTGATTCAGCTTGGTCGTGGTTCGCGAAAGACGGCGCTCGCCGCCGCCATCGTCCTTCTGTGCGCTTTCGGTCCCGAGAAGATCGCCGGTGGCCTGATCCAGTCGGCGGCTTATGCCCGGAAGCAGGCGCGCGAGCTTTTCGAGGAAGTCGCGTTGATCGTGTCGCAGGATCGTCGTTACGACAAGACGGCGCGCGTCCGCGACTACAAGAACCAGATTGTGAACAGCAAGACGCGCACCCGCTATGAGGCGATTTCGTCGGAAGGTCTCGGCCATCACGGTTCGACGCCTTCGGTAGTGATCGCCGATGAGCTACACGCTTGGACCACGGAAAAGCACCGTGAACTTTGGCGCGTCCTGTCGTCGGCGCTCGACAAAACCAATGATACGCTCATGGTGGTGTTGACCACGGCCGGCCGTGGTCAGGAATCGCTAGCATATAAAGAGGTGTCCGCCGCGAAGCGAATTCAGCTTGGACAGATCGTTGACCCTCATGTGCTGCCGGTCATTTTCGAGTGTGGCCCCGATGTCGATTGGAAGGACGAAGCCATCTGGCACAAGCTTCTTCCCGGCCTGTCGAGCGGCTATCCGTCGCTGAAGGCGCTTCAGGAACGGAAGATCAAGGCCGGCTATTCGCTTATCGAGCGCGAAACCCTGCTTCAGCTTTACCTAGGGGTTTGGCAGAACCAGAGTTCCAGCCCCTTCGTGGACATGGTGACCTATGACCGATGCGGATCGGTCCCTGTCGATTTCGAAGCGCTGAAAGGGAAGCCGTGTTTCCTAGGCGTTGATTTGTCCGAAGTGTCGGACCTAACCGCAATCGTTGCCGCGTGGCCGACCGATGACGGCGGTTACATCGTCCGGCCATGGTTCTTCTGCCCAGCCGACGCGCTGGCGAAGAAGTCGCGTGTTGAAGGCGTGAATTATCAGGAATGGGAAAAGGCCGGGTTGATTACTGCAACGCCCGGCGCTGCTGTCGATTACGACTTCGTTGAAGCCGAAATCAGAAAGCTTCACGCGGAGTATGACGTGCGCCAGATCGCTTTCGATCCGTGGCGGGCGCAACAGCTTCAGCGCAACCTAATGAATGATGACTTGCCGGTGGTCGATTTCCGACAGGGCTTCATTTCCATGTCGCCGGCCTGTGACGAGGTGGAGCGCGCCATCATCACCGGCAAACTCTATCACGCCGGCAACCCTATCCTTCGTTGGAACTTCGACAACGTGGCCGTGGTGCGCGATGCGGCCGGCAATCGCAAATTCGACAAGTCGAAGTCCCGCGACAAGATCGATGGCGCCGTAGCTACCCTTATGGCCGTGCGCTTCGCCGCCCTCAACGACAACACCCGTTCATTCCTCGAAATGGACCCCGACGAACTGGACGCGCTCTTGAACAATAAGGATGCAGCATGAACGCCGATATTGAACGCCTGATAGTCAGCGTTGAGGCGCGCACGCGCGACCTCGAAAAGAACATGGCTAAAGCTTCCAAGGTTTTCGGCGGCGGCTTCGGCCAGATCGAAAAGCGCGCAAAGCTATCCGGCGACCGCCTCGAGAAAACCATGGGCGCAGCCGCTGCCCGTGTCGGTGGTGTCTTCAAGAACTTCGGCGTTGGGCTTTTAGGCGGCATTGCAGCCGGTGGCGTGGCCGGCATCGTCGGGCAATTCGGACAGATTGCGAAAGGCATTGCCCAGATCGGCGACGAAGCGAAGCGTGCTGGCGTGTCAAACCGCGTCTTTCAGGAATGGGCTACGGTTGCCGAACAGGCTCGCATCCCTGTGGACGCGATGATTGATGGCCTGAAAGAGCTATCCCTACGCGGCGACGAGTTCGCACTGACAGGCAAGGGGAGCGCGGCCGAAGCTTTCGAGCGGCTCGGCTATACGGCCGAAGAACTGAAACGGAAGCTTGCCGACCCGTCAACGCTGCTACTCGAAATCATCGACCGGCTGGGTAAGTTCGATAAGGCAGCGCAGATACGGATTTCCGATGAGTTGTTCGGCGGTTCGGCTGGCGAGCGTTTCGTTGAGCTTCTGGACCAAGGCGCGGCCGGCATCCGCCGCACCATCGATGAAGCGCACCGGCTCGGCAATATCCTGTCCGATGACGTGATCACGCGCGCCGCCGAGGTAGATCGGCAGTTTCAAATTGTGTCGCAGACTGTCGGCACGGCGCTGAAAGGGGCAATCGTCAACGCCGCGAGCGCGCTGCAACAGTTCATCGATAGCTTCCGCAATTTCGAGGACCAGCAAGCGGCCAGCCTTGATGCCCAGCTTGCCACCATCGGCAAGCAACAGATGGACCTCGAAAACAAGATACTTAAGCTGAAAGGCGAGCAATCGCAGGGCGGCATGTTCGCCCGCGACGTGACCGGCGACATTCAATATCTGGAGGAAGAACGCGCCGCCCTTCTGGAAACCGAAGCGCAGATTGTGCGCGTGATCGAAGCTCGGCGGAAAGCACGCGAGAACGCCGCAACACCGCCCGGCACTTCCTTCACGCCACCGCCTTACACCCCGCCCCCGTCTTCCGGTGGTGCTTCACGCGATGCTTCGGCGTCGAAGATCGAACGCGAACGGCAGGCCGTGGCGGACCTCATTGCCGAGCTTGAGGAAGAATTGCGGCTTGTCGGTGCGACGGATGCCGAGCGCCGTGCCGCCGAAGCTTCCCGGCGAGCCGGTGCGGCCGCTACCGACGATGAGCGCCAGCGCATCATTGCCCTGAATGAAGCCATCCATCAGGAAAACGCGGCGCTTGATGCGCAGCAGCAGCGCTTGCAGGGCATGGCCGATACCGCGCGCGACTTCATCGGCGGCTTCCGCGCGGACATCATGAACGGCGTGCCGCCCCTTCAGGCGCTCGGCAACGCCATCGGCCGCTTGAGCGATCGCATCTTTGACGAACTGCTTACGGCGATGTTTGAGGTGCAGAATGCCGGCGGTGGTTTCGGTGGCATCTTCGGATGGCTCGGCAAGCTTTTCGGCTTCGCAGGTGGCGGGCAGATCAACGCTAGCCAGAACACGCCCGTCCTTCGCCGTGCCGGGGGTGGCATGATCTACGGACCGGGCGGACCGACCGATGACAGGATTCCGGTGCTTGCCAGCGATGGCGAGTTCATGGTGAACGCCGCTGCCACCCGCAAGCACCGGGCAATACTTGAGGCCATCAACAGCGGCTCGCTTCCCCGGTTTGCCGGTGGTGGTCTTGTCGGCGGCGGTAGCGCGCCGCTCGCTGCCGGCGTCGGTGGACAGGTGATTTCGATTTCCGCACCCGTCACGGTGAACGGCAGCGCCGGCACGCCCGAACAGAATGAAGACCTTGCCCGCCGCACTGCAAAGAACATGGAAGCGACCATGCGCGGCGTGGTGATGGACGAAATCAGACGCCAGACCCGGCCGGGCAACTATCTCAATACGCGCGCCCGGTGACGTGGCGTGCATTTTCTATGCAACGCTTCCGCATTCTTGCTATTCTAGTGTTTAGAGAGACATTCGATTTCCCGCCAAGCTTAATCAGCTTGGCGGGCTATACTTGCGGGGCAGGTTCGCCCCTGCCGCGACCTTCTGGTTACAGGTAATTGACGGAAAACGAGACCGTCATCCAGCGTCCGCAAGCGCAAAACGGAGATCATGCCGCGAAAGGTATGGTCGCGCCGGAAGCTCTCTGCTTCGAAAGTTCGCCTTAAGGATTCAGGCAATGTCGAAAGCGCCAAGCGCAGGGACAACCTGATACTTCCGGCCGGTTGAGTTAGGTGCTCGCCGGAAGTGATTACCGTCAGATTCGGATTCGGCTTTATGGAAGGTCAATGCTGACCGCCTTCCGCGCTTGATTAGCGCTAGTGGCTCCTACTCTCGTTAGACGCAAGTCCAACGAAATTTCCCCTCTTGTAGATCGGCGACATCATAGGCGGGTTTCTGCCTGTCTATCCGTCATCGATCTACAGGGGGGGGATAGCTCATTTCCGCAATTAGTTAGTTACCCCTGACATTCCCTACTAACTTCGTTCTTCCTTCCTTCTTTGAACGGTTCGCGCGAAGCGCGGGCAAGGCCCGAAGGGCCGCGCAGGCGAGCGAAGCGAGCGTTAGGCACCGAACGACAATCTAGGAATTATTTCTTACTATTTCTATGCATCCGTCCGGCGATTCTGCTATAATAAAGGTGTCGGCTCTCCCAAGCCGGCAACTCTCCTTCTTTGATGATACCCGCCGGTCCTAACTACCGGCGGGTTTTTTTCTTGGAGAGATGTAAGTAAATATCTACTTACTATCTGATTTTGTTCGGTTTTTCTCAAATTATCCACTAGACAGGATTCGCGAATTGACTCACAAAGCTTCTGCCACTCAGGCAACACCGCTTTGGAGACGTCCCGCACATGACTGCTTTTCTTTCCGATGACACCTTCACCCGGCTTGTTGAGGCGCTTGCCGCCATCGAGCCCGAACCGATCACCGGCGACCGTAGCGCACAGGTGAGCGAAGCCCTTTGCATGGTCGCAGACGTGTGGCCGGAAAGCATGCGCGGGGAGCTTCAGGCCAATGACAACGCGAGGGCTGCGTGATGCCGCTGCCGAAGGATATGCCCGCCCCATTTGCCAAAGCTGTTGACGATTACCGGCAAGGCACCATCGACGCCGACGGGCTTCGCCGCCGCATCGCGGATGCGATCACGCTTGATCCCGGTTTACAGGCATTCAAGGACAAGCATTTGGCGTGGACCGACCACGACGACACAGTTGAATGGTCACAGATTTGACCTGACTGGTATCCGATACGAAATTGAAAGCCCGTCTAACAGCGGGCTTTTGTTTTTGACCCTGATCGCGGCATAATCGCTGTTTCATTGGGGAGAGCGGACGTGCGGCAAATCGGGGAGCGGTTCGAAAAGAACGAGAAGCGCATATCGGGGCTGGAACAAGCTGTTCAGCAGATGGCGCAAGAGCAGCAGGCGCGCTTGGCCAAGCAGATGCAAGAGGCTCATACGAAGGTTCTCATAGATGTAACTTCGGCCGGCTATGAACGCGGCACCGCCTACACCAACGTTCTTATGCTTGCCGGCTACGCTGGCATCTTCGGCATCTGGTCCTTCACAAAGGACCATCTTACCGAAACGGCCAGCCTTACCGTAGCGCTGCTGGTGGGACTTTCTCTCATGTTCTTCGTAGGGTGGGAGTTGGCAAAGATGATCCATGGATCGTTTCATGTATCAAAAATGACAAAGCTAATTTCCGGAAACAAGTCTCCGGGCGACTTCTTTACGGAACTGGAAAAAACTCAAACCGAAGCAAAGGTCGCTCAACTATGGTTTGGGCGCGCTTGGTTTGTCATTCTTGCCGTTACCATCATTCCCGGCTTCGGCGGTGCACTTCTTCTATACTACCACTATTTGGCAATTTTGCTCGATTGGCCGGCTTGGCCCTGACGCGCCTTGATGCCACCGATCACCGGCAGCATGACAGAAGCTCGCCGAGTCTACCCGGCGGGCTATTCCCTTATCGCATCATCGCCGGTTGACCTGATCGATTACCTGCTAAAGTTTAGCGAGGCCAAGGGGGATTCGATGGTCGAACGGCTTTCTTACACAGACTTCAAAAGCGAGTTGCTAGTTGCCATTGCAGTAGCGGTGGAGGGCGATCTTGATACAGATTTCTTGGTGAATGACGTTGCAAAAACCATCGACGGGCGTTTCCCAAATAGCTGGATTCCCGAGGCGGTGCGAGAGCTAGCACGGGAGCGGCTGATTGGTGACGTTCTTCTCGGAACTCATGGGGACGCTCACCACCTTACAGGCAGCGGCCTGCGCGCTGCCGAAACGGCTGCCAACGAGCGGGGCTCGGACATCTATGAACTCATGGATGAAGCCGAGGAAAGAGGCCCATTTCATGTGGACGCGACCGCCATCGTGGAAGCCGCACCAATCACGATCGATCGTTCGTCCGAGGCTTTCAAACAATTGGATGAAGCGCTTCGGGAACGAATTCGAGAACTTAAAGGAGATAACGAACTAATTGCCGAGGGCGGTGCAGAGGTAAGCCAGCGGCTCGCCGAGTTAGAGGCAGGAAATCGACTCCTTCAGGCGGACCAAGCCGACGCGGGACTGATCCGGCGTCTGTTGCTGCCTTCGCTCGCATGGTTCGCCAAGAAGGCGAGAGACGAGGCGACCAGCCAGCTCATCAAGAAGCTCATAGCGCTCGTCCTCGACTTCTTGCCATAAACTCCTGTCCCCTCCCGCACCGGGAGCGGGCGGGGCTTGTCGCGTCATTGCTCGGACAAACCCCGCAGGATATGTTCCCGGCAACGATGGAGAATCCAATGCTTGAT
Organism: Aquamicrobium sp.; assembly: GCA_019739225.1. Taxonomy (GTDB): domain Bacteria; phylum Pseudomonadota; class Alphaproteobacteria; order Rhizobiales; family Rhizobiaceae; genus Aerobium. Next base: position 918,374 of record JAHHDT010000005.1, on the reverse strand, counting down.
GAGTCTACGCTTGACAGTGAAATCTCGACGGATGCCGTCGATTTTTCATTTGGCGAACTTCTTAATCTTCACCGCGACAAAGAGATAATCATCCGTCCGGAATATCAGCGGCTTTTCCGCTGGAGCAACGAGCAGCGATCGCGCTTGATCGAGTCGGTCATACTTCGACTGCCGATCCCGCCTATTTTTCTTGTCGAGAATGAAGACAATGTTCTCGAACTTATAGACGGTTTGCAGCGAACAAGCTCGGTCCTCCAATTTCTTGATCACACCGCGATCGAACAACCGGAACTAGTTTTAGAAGGGTGCGATATCCTTAAGACCCTTAACGGGGTGAAATTTGATGATTTATCAACCTCTCTGAAGCTTAAAATCAAGCGGACTCCTATTCGCGCTATCATCATTAAGAAATCCGGAGATCAATTTGTTAAATATGAGATGTTTAAACGCCTTAATACAGGCGGCTCCCTGCTTTCCGCCCAGGAAATAAGAAACTGCTCTTCACGAATGATTGACGGAGGTGAAGTATTTTATTCTGCTCTTCAAAATTGGGCAAAGATAGACGAATTCGAGGGGGCGATCGCTCGGCTTCCGGCGATCAACAAAGATATGCGAGCAGACGAAGAGCTCGTATTGCGGTTCTTTGCAGTAAAGAATTATCGTGAAGGATTCAAAGGAAACATTGAAGAATGGCTCAACAACTATATGGAGGATATCCTTTTACGAAATAAGGAATTTGATATTGATTCCGAGGATGTATTATTTCGAAAGGTGTTTGGTTTGATATCAGAGACCTTCGGGGACGGGGCTTTTTCTCGTTACAATTCTCATGGCGAGCCCACTGGACGACTTGCCCCAGCATATTTTGAGGCAGTCGTAGGAGCGATTACCGACGAGTTTGATGCCATTTCCGGCATAGAGGGTGCGACTTTACGGGCTCGGTTGATGGCGGCGTTTGCTTCGGAGGAATTCGTGAATTCCACGGGACCGGGAGCAAACTCCATCCAGAAATTTAATAGCCGTATTGCCGTGGTGAAAAATCATCTTTTGGCGCTCGCTAATGGAAGCGATTGACGAACTCACAGCCGATCTTGGTTGGAGGGAGACAGAACTCGCGTTGTTGAAGGTCTTTCTCCAGCGGAAGGATGTAACTGCGAAGCAACACGGTGTTCTTGCCCGTGCCGCTTGGAGTCTGCTGTATGCTCACTACGAGGGTTATGCCAAATTCTGCCTAACATTGTTCTTCGAGCGAGCGGCGCGAACGGTTGCATCGTGTCAATTATTGCCGCCCAAAACGAAAGAGTATGCTTTATTTGTTGAACTGAAGCGCATACGTAGCTTGCCGGCCTCCGACTTTCTTCAAATGCTGGAGACCTTTGCCGCGACGACCGGAGCGCAAAAGCCGAACTTTCCAGAGGTTGATACGAGATCAAACTTATGGCCCGGCGTTCTAGAAGACCTTTTAACCCTTGCGGACATAAAATGCGCTTCAATCGAGAAGAACCGAATACTGCTAAAAGCACTTGTGGGTAAACGAAATGGGATCGCGCACGGGCAGGCGGTGGATGCCACATATGAGGACTACCTGAAGCAAGAGAACGCGGTTTACGAGGTTTTGTATGAGCTTGCATACGAAGTCGATGCCCGGCTCAAAGCTCCGCCCTTCGTTTGATCCATCGACAACGCGTGACGATGTTCCAGAAGGTGCACGCCAAGGTTCCAGAAACCGCCCTTGCGCGCCCGTTTTTCAGTCCGTCACAATGTTACAAAACGCTTCGTAACCTATTGATTTTATTGGCTCCGGCTCGATTTCAATCCTCTCTCGCAGCACCATTTTATCTGATTGAAATATTTGCAGAAATTGGCCTGCAAGAGCATTCTCCCGTGAGGACGCTGCAAGCAATGATGTATCGCGTGCTGCAGGGTGCAACATTGTTCAATCGAAGTAGACGATGATTTCGCGACCGCTCATCTCTTGCAGCACGTCACCCGGTCGGCGCAGGCAAGAGCCCATCGCGCGTTTGTCGTGACCCACACCATTGGAAGCGCCGCTTCTGCGGACACTGATCAATCTGGCTCCAACGATCAATGAGTGCCTCGACAGCACCGCCCAAGAGTGCCGCAATGGCTTCGGCAGATATGCAGCCTTCAGAAAGACTCTTTGCTTTTCGCAAGCTTCGTCGCGCCCACCAGGAAGTCGAAATCGACGCCGAGATGCGCCTGCTGAACCGATCTTGTGAACATCTGCCCATAGCCGCGCTCGAAATGCGCGTCCGGCAGTTCGAGTTCGGTGCGGCGACGCGATAGTTCGTCTTGGTCGACCAGAAGCTCCAGCCGGTTACCTGACACGTCCAGAACGATTTCGTCACCCGTGCGGACGAGTGCGAGCGGTCCCCCTACCGCCGATTCCGGGGAAACATGCAGAACGACGGTACCGTAGGCGGTGCCGCTCATGCGCCCATCCGAAATGCGCACCATGTCGGTGATCCCGCGCCGGACGAGCTTTGTCGGCAAGGCGAGGTTGCCGACTTCGGGCATGCCTGGGTAGCCGACGGGGCCGGCACATTTGAGCACCAGAACCGAGCTTTCATCGACCGGCAGGTCCGGATCGTCTATTCGGGCGCGATAGTCCTCCACGTTCTCGAAAACGATGGCTTTGCCGCGATGCGACATCAATTCCGGCGAGGCCGCTGACGGTTTAATGACCGCGCCTTCGGGCGCCAGATTGCCACGCAGCACGACGATCCCTCCCTGAGAAGAAACCGGCTTGTCACGGATACGGATCACCTCGTCGTTGTAGCAGTCAGCCTTCGTCAGGCGTGCCCGCAGTGTGCCGCCCTCGACGGTTGGGGCATCCAGATGCAGCAGATCCTCGATACGCTTCATCACCGCGGGAACGCCGCCGGCATCGAAGAAGTCTTCCATCAGGAAGCGCCCGGAGGGTTTCAGGTCGACGAGGCACGGCACGCCCGCGCCAAGCCTGTCCCAGTCATCCAATGACAGCGGCACGCCGAGGCGGCCGGCCAGCGCCAGCAGATGGACGACGGCGTTGGTGGAACCGCCGATGGCGCCGTTGACCATGATCGCGTTTTCGAACGCGGCACGGGTCAGGATACGCGAGATGGAGATGCCGCCACGCACGAGTGAAACGATGTGGTGACCTGCTTCCTCCGCCAGGCGCCTGCGCCGGCTGTCGACGGCGGGGATCGCTCCGTTCATCGGCAAGGCTATCCCCAACGCCTCGGCCAGCGAAGCCATCGTCGAGGCGGTCCCCATCGTCATGCACGATCCGGCCGAACGGCTCATCGCGGCTTCGGCTTCCTCGTAGTCTTCCTTGCTGAGCCGGCCGGAGCGGTACTCCTCGTCGAAGCGGAAGACATCGGTGCCGGATCCCAGATCATGTCCCCTGAAACGACCATTGAGCATTGGGCCGCCGGAAACCAGGATGCTCGGGATGTCGCAGCTTGCAGCACCCATGAGCAGCGCGGGCGTTGTCTTGTCGCAACCGGCAAGCAGCACGACGCCATCTATCGGGTTGGCGCGGATCGTCTCCTCGACATCCATGCTCACCAGGTTGCGGAACATCATGGTCGTCGGCCGCATCAGCGGCTCGCCGAGGCTCATTACCGGGAACTCGAGCGGGTAGCCCCCTGCCAGGAGGACGCCGCGCTTCACATGCTCGGCGAGCTCGCGCAGATGCCGGTTGCACGGATTCAGCTCAGACCAAGTATTGCAGATGCCGATGACCGGCCTGCCGTCGAACAATTCCGGTCCGAAGCCCTGGCTGCGCATCCAGCTTCGCGGGATGAAGCCGTATTTGCCTTCGCGCCCGAACCACTCGGCGCTGCGCATGCGCTTTTGCTCGTCTGCCTTCTTGCGGGACACAGTGCCTCCTTCCAGGACGACGCCTGGCTATAGATTCGACGGTTTGACTCGGCTCCGCGCCTGTCAGGCCTCGGCCCGACGCCGCCCCGCCCGTTTCAGGAGCAGCATGACCAGCGGCGACAACCAGATAAGGATGGTAATCACACCGAGCGTTGCCGAAATGGGGCGCGAGAAGAATTGCAGAAAGTCACCCTGGGCCTTGATCATCGAGGTCAGAAACGTTTCCTCCAGCATCCGCCCCAGCACCACGCCGAGAAGAGCGGGCGCGATCGGAAAGCCGTTTTCTTCCATGAACCAGCCGACGACGCCGAAGACGAGCATGGTGACGACCGCGCTCAGCGTGTTGTCCATCGCAAACGCGCCTACGACGCAAAAGAGCAGGATGATCGGCATGAGATAGGCACGCGGAACATCGAGGATATAGCGCGACAGCTTGATGGCGGCATAGCCAAGCGGGATCATCAGCAGGTTTGCCAGGATAAAGGACAGGAAGATGCCGTAGATGAGTGTCGGCTGGTTCTGGAAGATCGCGGGGCCGGGGGTCAGACCCTTGATGAACAGCACCCCGATGACGATCGCGGTCATGGAATCGCCGGGAATGCCGAGAACCGTCGCAGGCACGTAGGAAGTCGACACGCTGGCGTTGTTGGCCGCGCCGGCAGCAACGATGCCTTCGAGGTTGCCCTTGTCGAACTCCTTGCGGTTGATCGAGAAGCGGCGCGACAGCGCATATGAGATCCACGCGGCGATGTCGGCGCCTGCACCCGGCAGCGGCCCGGTAACGGTGCCGACCACGATGCCGCTGCCGAACCCCCGTCGATAACGCCACAGCTCGGGCGCCAGGCCCTTGAAGATGTTGCCGATCTTGTTTGTCGCCATCGGCGGCAGCGGATCGCGGGATAGCGCGTAGCGGAGAATTTCGGCGATCGCGAACATGCCGATCAGCGTTGCGACAAGCCCGACCCCGCCATAGAGGGCGGTGCTGCCGAAGGTAAAGCGCGGCTGGCCGGTCACCGGAAACAGGCCGACCATCGCGACCAGAAGGCCAAGGAAAAGGGAGATCATGCCTTTGATCGCACTGCCGGGCGCGATGAACGCTGCAGACGTGAGCCCAAGGCAGACGAGCCAGAAATATTCGTAGCTGCTCATATTGAGAGCGAACTTGGCGACGGCCGGTGCGAAGAACATCAAAAAGACGCCGCCGAACAGCCCGCCCACCGCCGAGGTGACGACGCAGGCGCCGAGCACCAGCTCTCCCTTGCCCGCCATGGTCAGCTTGTAGGCAACATCGGTATAGGCGGCAGACGACGGCGTGCCCGGGATCCGCAGAAGCGCCGAGGGGATGTCGCCTGCAAAGATGGCCATGGCACTCGCGCTGACGATGGCGGCGATGGCCGGCAGGGGATCCATGAAGAAGGTGACGGGAACGAGCAGTGCGACTGCCATCGTGGCGGTCAGGCCGGGAATGGCGCCAACGAAAAGTCCGAAGATCGACGCCAGCAGGATGACCAGCAGCACATCCAGCCGCATGAGCGCCAGAAAAGCGTCGTAGATCACCTCCATGTCAGGACTCCCGCGTAAGGTTCGAGGATGCCCCACGGAAGCGGCACGAGCAGCACGTCCTGAAAGCCGATCTTCACGACCAGCGTTGTTGCCACGGCCACGATCAGCGAGCGAACGGGCGCGCGGGTGAACTGGAGCAGCGTAACGAATATCACCACGAAACCGGCCAGGATGAAGCCGAGTGATTTCGAGAAGAGGATGTAGAAGAGAAGTGCGCCGAGTACGACGGCAGCATTGGCGATGTGACGGGGTGACCTTATCCAGTCGCCTATGACCACGAGCGGCTGGCTTGCTCGTTCTTTCCAGCCGTTCAGGGTCAGAAGGGCCCCGGCGAGGAGGAGGCCGCACCCGACCACCGTGGGGAAGAGCCCTCCTCCGTAACCCGTGCCGAAGAACGGCTTCGGCTGCATCGAGGCGGCGATGAGGGCGACAATGCCTATCCCGACGATGATTGGCCCCATAAGGATGTCGGATAGTTTCATGGCACCTGTCTCCGCCGCCTCCTGCTATGCCTTCCGTGCGTACCTCAGACAGCGCTTACTGTATTGCGCCGGCTGCACGAAGCACCGTTTCGGTGTCCGCCTCATGCGTCGCCATCCAGTCGACAAGCCCTTCGCGATCGGCAAACCGAAGACCGAAACCGGCGTTGGACATCTTCTGCTGGAAATCCTCGCTTTCGTAAATTTCCTTCATGGCCTCTTCGAGCTGAACCACGATGTCTTCCGGCAGGCCAGCAGGACCAACGAGGGCACGGAACACGCCGCCGGGGGCGGCATCCGGAATCTGCTCACCGGCGGTTTCAACATCAGGGAAGGCGTCGAGGCGGTCGGGCGCAAGCACGGCCAGCGGGCGGACCTCGCCGGCGTCGATGAGCGCGGCGGCTTCCGGCAGCGATGCGGTGAGAATGTCGACGCCACCGGCGACGAGTTCCTGGAGACCCGCGGCAGCGCCGGCGCTCGGCACCCAGCGAAGAACCTTGATGTCTATGCCGTTGTCGATCAGCACCTTGGAAAGAGCGCTGCTCCAGCTGCTGGGGCAGACGGCGCCGCAGCCGATGGTGATGGAATTCGGATCGGCCTTCAGCTTTTCGAGCACTTCGGCGAGCGACTGGATGGGGCTGTCGGCCTTCACATGGATCGCGGCATAGTCGAAGTTGTACTGTGCGATCGGTGTGTAGGACTCCGCCGACAGGCTGCCCATGCCAAGGAGGCGGAAAGGCGCGTAGTTGAACAGGATGCCGATGGTGTAGCCATCCGGGTCGGCATTGGCGAGTTCGGTGATGCCGGCGATGCCACCACCTTCGGCGCGGTTCACCACGTTGAAGGGCTGACCGAATTTCTGCTCCAGACCCGAGGCGAGCCAGCGCGCTGTCGCATCCGTGCCGCCACCCGCACCCGCTGCAACGATCAGCGTGACCGGACGGTTCGGCCAATCGCTTGCTGCCGCCGTGGACAACGCCATGCCGGCAGCCATGACGCCAGCCGTCATGAAGCTGAGAACTTTCTTCATTTGACAATCTCCCATTGAATTTTCGAATGCAGGCGAGAAACCTTCAGACCGGCAAGGGGCTATGCCACCAGTGGTCGAAGGGATTTGAGTGGAGGATCGCGTCGATCGTCTCCTGCGAGACCTTCGGCAACGGAGTACCCTCGACAAGGCGATTGATGTTTCGCAGCCCCTCGATCGATTCACCGACCTGCGCGAACGGAAAATCCGTTCCCCAGAAGATCTTGTTACGGTCGGTGATCAGATATTCCTGGGCCGAGACCAAAGCCTGGTAGAACTGCCATGGGCGGTAACACAGCGCCGAAACCTCGGTGTAGACGTTGGGCCTCTTGCGGGCGACGACGATGCACTCGTCCATCCACGGATGACCCATATGCGCCATGATCATCTTGAGATCCGGGTAGCGCTGCGCCACGGCGTCCACGTGCAGCGGCCGGCCGGCATCGAGCAGCGTGTCGCGCGCGAAGGTCGTGCCCATATGCATGGTCAGCGGGACGTCGTTCTTCTGGCAATAGGCGTAGACCGGATCCAGGCGCGGATCGTCGAGCGGGACGCTGTTGTAGATCGGGCCGAACTTGACGCCCTTCAGTTTCAGCGTGCCGATCGCATGCTCGAGCAATTCCATGTAGTCGGGACGGCGCGGATCGACGCAGGCAAAGCCGACGAACTTGTCGGGGTATTTCGCCACGGCCTCCGCAGTGACCTCGTCGTTGCCGTCGACGCCGACTGAATCCTTGTAGCGAAGGGAAAAGATGATCGCCTTGTCCACTTCGCTCATTGCCGAATAGAGCGTATCCGCATCTGCCGCCATCGCCACACCGCCAGGGCGCGCGCCGCCGCTGAGATCGACGTCGGGCGGAGAAAACTGGTCGGCGTTGAAGATGTTCACGTGGCAGTCGACAATCATCATCCAGGCTCCGTTCAACGCCGTCTACCGTTCTCTCACGGCATCTTTACAGGTGTTCGCAAGGATCATCCGGGAGTTCGCGCCGGCATCTGGCCTGCTACTCCCAACCACCGGTTCAATCGCCGGCAACGTCTTGCTCCCCTTTTGATTTAACGATACACCGATCTTTCAAGTTGTCAAACGCGTCGTGCGCGAAATCTGCAAAGTCGCGAGGGGGGCATCGATGTCAGGAGGGAGAGCGCGTCGAGTTGCCCGGCTGGAATTCCACCGGCAGAACGATCTCGCGCTGTCGGAACTGGCCCGACTTAAAACGGGCAATCAGCTCTTCCGCAGCCCGCTCACCCAAGGCGTGGGCTGCCGATCGGACGGTCGTCAGCACGGGGTCGACATAGCGCCAGATTTCAAAGGCGTTGAAGCCGGTGATCTGCACCTGCTCAGGAATCCTGAAGCCCGCATCGAGACACGCCTTCATTGCCGCGATGGCCATTTGATCGTTGCCACCGATGATGGCATCCGGCGGCGGGCCCCGCCGCAACGCCTGGAGGGTCGCGTCGTAGCTCACCTCAAAACTTTCGTCGCCGCAGCGGACGATCTTGAGTTCCGATGCACCCGCTTCGGCGAATGCGCTGGCTGCGCCTGCCATGCGGGCGCGCATGGCGGCCCATTCGACCTGCGGCAGAAGCACCCAACAATTCCTCGCGCCGGTCGCCAGGATATGCTCGCCGACCTGCCGCCCGCCGCCGAAATCGTCCTGACGAATGATCGCGCAATCGGCCTCGTCGGGAAGGCGCTGCTCCTGCATCAGCACAACAGGAACCCGCAGCGTGGAAAGCTCCTGAATGAACCATTCGCGCTGCTCCTGCTCGCCGGACAGGATCGCGACCATTCCGTCGGCCTCGATGTCCTGGAACAGGCCCGTCGTACGGAAATCCGACGGTTTGATGCCTCGCAGGATGAGACTGTAGGAATGCGCCGTCAGGTAATTCGTGAGGCCTGTCACCTGAGCGGTGATGAAGGGGTCGCTGAGGAAATCCGGATCCTCGACCACGATCAGCATGCCGATCGTCCACTGCTGGGACAGTCGCAGGCGCCGCGCAGCCACCGACGGGCGATAGCCAAGCCTTTCTACCACCGCACGAACATGGTCGGCCGTCGCCTCCGAAATCCGGCCGCGGCCGTTGAGCACATTCGATACCGACATCGCAGACACGCCGGCCTCTCGCGCGACGTCCTTGATCGTCACGGTCCGGTCCGCAGCGGGTTTCTTCGGCGTCTTCAAGTCTTCGATCCTTTCGAGCGCGCCCGCGCCCCGTCGCGCAGCCGCAACCTCTTTGTTTCCGCCAACGAACAGGAACGCAACCCATGAACGACACGACGATCACAAACGTGCAGTGCCATCTGCTTACCCAGGATATCAGCCGAATGGCGATTCGCTGGGCCGGCGGCAACATGCGCTACTGGAACACGGCGCTCATCGAGGTGACGACCGCAAGCGGCCTGCGCGGGTTCGGCGAAGCCTATTATCCGGGGCTGAGCGCGCCGCTGGCAACACGCGCGCTGGTGGACAATTACGCGCCGCTGCTCATCGGTGAGGATGCGACACAAGCTACCGCACTTTTTCACCGGCTGCGCACCAAGTCCCTCGCATGGGGCAAGGCCGGCCTGCCCCTGATGGTCGCCGGCTCGATCGAAGTCGCCCTATGGGACATCAAGGCACAAGCGCTTGGCGTTCCGCTGCACCAGCTCCTCGGCGGCAAGGCCCATGACGCCATCACCGTCTATGCGAGCGGCGGCAATGACGCGCCTCGCGACCAACTTGTCGCCGAGATGGAAAGCTATCTCGAACGCGGGTTCCGCGCGGTGAAGATCCGCATCGGCAGGTCGGTGGCCGAAGACGTCGAGAAAGTGCGACTGTGCCGGGACGTGCTGGGGCCGGACGTCGAGCTCATGGTCGACGCGGTGATGGGGCACAATCCTCGCCCCTTCAGCGCCAAGGAGGCGCTGGCCCACATCGCGGCCATCGAAAAGTTCGACATCACGTGGTTCGAGGACCCGGTCGGCAATCGCGACTATGAAGGATGCGCCTTCGTGCGGCAGCATTCGCCGGTCCCGGTGGCGGCCGGCGAGACGGCCGTCGGCGTGCACGAATTCCTGCCCTTTTTCGAACACGGCGCGCTCGACTGGGTCCAGCCCGACCCCACCCATTCGGGAGGGATCACGGAATGCATGGACATCGCCGCCCTCGCCCGCGCGCATGGCGTGCGCGTCATTTACCACTCATGGGGCATGGCACCCTGCCTGGCCGCAAACTACAGCCTCGCCTTCGCAGACCCCAATGCCCGTTATCTCGAATATCCGACCCACGGTCTGCCGCTGGTGGAGGAACTCGCGCAAACGCCGTTCCAGCTGGTCGAAGGCAAGTTCGCAGCCCCGACGGAACCCGGACTCGGCGTCAAGCTCACCGACGAACTTCTTGCCCGTTACGCCTTCGTCGAAGGCAGCACGTTTTGGCCGTGACGCCCATCCCGATCCGCTTTCCCGACAGGACAGGAACACCATGAGCATTCATCTTCTGCAAACGTACCCGATGCCCGAACGCACGGAGAACATGCTGGCCGAGCGCTTCATCGTCCACAAGCTGCATGCGGCTTCCGAGCCGCACCGCCTCATCGACGAGGTTGGCGGGCTGGTCAGGGCAATCGCTGGAATCGGCGTTCCGAAGGCGCTCATGGATCGCCTCTCCGCGCTCGAGATCATCGCCAATTTCGGTGTCGGCTATGATTCGATCGATCTGCCGACGGCGCAGGCTCGCAATATCAGGGTGACGAACACGCCGGACGTTCTAAGCGATGCGGTGGCTGAACTCACGATCGGCCTGATGCTCTCGCTTGCCCGCCGGCTGCCACTGGCGGACCGCTACGTCCGCGACGGCCGCTGGCCGACGGGGAATCTGCCGATCTACCGGGAAATCGGCGGCTACACGCTTGGCATCGTCGGGTTGGGGCGCATCGGCAAGGAAATCGCCAACCGCGCGCAGGCTATGAAGATGCGCGTCGTCTATCACGGGCGGTCTCGCCAGCCGCGCCAGCCCTATGTCTTCTATGGCGATCTGGTGGAAATGGCGCAGGACGTCGACTGGCTGGTCGCCGTCACGCCGGGAGGATCGGGCACGGAACGCCTGGTCAGCCGCGAGGTGCTGGAGGCCCTTGGGCCCCAGGGCATGTTCGTCAACGTCGCCCGCGGCTCCGTCGTCGATCAGGATGCGCTCATAGACCTTCTTGCGACCGGAAGGCTCGGTGGCGCGGCCCTCGACGTTTTCGACGCCGAACCTGAAGTGCCCGAGACTCTACGGAGCCTCGAAAACGTTGTTCTGTCGCCGCATCAGGGATCGGCGACCAAGGAAGCTCGAGACGCCATGGGCGCATTGGTCGTTGCCAATCTCATCGCCCACTTTGGCGGCAAGCCGCTTCTCAGCCAAGTCGCATAAGGAATCTGTCGATTGGAACCGTTTCTGTCGTTGACTTAACGTTAAATCTATCTCATTTTCGCTCAGCAACACCGGGTTAGGGCTGCTATCGGCCGCCGGCTTGCGGCCAAGGAGACGGCCGCGACCCACAATCTGAAAGACGAGGATATGTCACAGAACCTGCAGGACACCGTAGAGCGGCAGCGCCAGTACATCGCGGGCGGCACGATGTCGCTGAACCGCGCGATCAATCCATCGAAGCTGTTCGTACGCGCCAAGGGCGCTTACCTCTACGATGCCGACGGCAAGGAATATATCGACTATCATGCCGGCTTCGCGCCGTATCTTTTCGGGCATGGCGACACGGAAGTGGATGAAGCCGTCATCGAGGCGATCCGCTCCGGTGCGTCGCTGATTGGCGCCGGCACCATGCCTTGGGAAGCCGAGATCGCCGAGCTGATTGCCGAGGCTGTACCCGGGATCGAGCAGCTCCAGCTTACCAGCACCGGATCGGAAGCGGTCGGCTATGCGCTGCGCCTGGCGCGCGCCTATACGGGCCGTGACGTCGTCGTGGTCATGCAGGGTGGCTACAATGGCTGCTTCGACTATGTCAGCTACAACCTGATGGACCCGGCTGCCTTCGTCGAGCCTCACAAGCCGGGCGAGGAATATCCGCTCAGCGTCACGACGGCCGGCGTACCGAAGGTCATCGACCAGGTCGTGCGCGCGATCGAGTACAACGACCTCGAAGCAGCCGAGCGTGTGCTCGCCAAGGGGGACGTCGCCGCGATCATCCTCGAGCCGATCCTGCAGAACATCGGCATCGTCAAGCCACTGCCGGGCTATCTCGAGGGGCTACGCGCGCTGTGCGACAAATATGGCACCGTGCTGATCTTCGACGAGGTGAAGACCGGCTTCCGCCACGCCCTCGGCGGCTATCAGTCGCTTTCGGGCGTGACGCCGGATTTGTGCACCTTCGGCAAGGCCGTCGCCAACGGCTATCCCATGGGCGTTGTCGGCGGCAAGCGCGAGATCATGAAGCTGTGCAGCGACCCCTCGCCGGCAAAGCGCGTCTCGGTCGCCGGCACCTATAACGGCCATCCCGTCAACGTCGCTGCTGCCAAAGCCTGCCTCACCCGGCTCAAGACGCGCGAGAAGGAAGTGTATGGCGAACTGGAGCGTCTCGGCGCGCGGCTCGAAGCAGGGCTCAAGCAGGTCTTTTCTACCCGCAACTACGCAACCACCATCGTTCGTCAGGGCTCGGCCTTCGCGGTATATTTCATGGATCACGCACCGGTTAGCTGGCGCGACGTGGTGCTGAACCATGACGGCGAGCGGGACATCGCTTTCCGTCGCGCGCTGATCGAGGAAGGCGTGTTCCAGTTCCCGGTGGTCACGAAGCAGGGCAGCATCTCGCTGGCCCATACGGACGCCGACATCGATCGTACCATCGAGCTTGCCGAAAAGGTCGTCTCGACGCTGAACTGACCGCAGTCCACCTTTGCATGCCGTGTCCTGCTGGCGCGGCATGAGGGCCTTGGCGACAAAGACCGACAGCCACCCTATTCAAGGAACAACCCATGAAGCTGCTTCGCTACGGTGAAGCGGGCGCCGAAAGGCCCGCTCTTCTGGACGCCTCCGGCGCGCTCCGCGATCTTTCCGGCGTGATCGCCGACGTTGCGGGAGAACAACTGCATCCGGACGCGCTGGCGACGCTTTCGCAGATCGATCCGCAGAGCCTGCCGCTCGTTGCCGGCAACCCGCGCATCGGACCCTGCGTTGCAGGCGTCGGCAAATTCATCTGCATCGGCCTCAACTATGCCGACCATGCCGCCGAATCCGGCATGACGGTGCCGCCGGAGCCGGTGATCTTCATGAAGGCTACCTCGGCGATCGTGGGTCCCGACGATGACGTGCTGATCCCGCGCGGTTCGGAAAAGACCGACTGGGAGGTCGAGCTCGGCGTGGTGATCGGCAAGCCCGCGAAATACGTCTCGGAAGCCGATGCGATGGACTATGTGGCCGGCTACTGCGTGGCGCACGACGTTTCCGAGCGTGCGTTCCAGCAGGAACGGCAGGGCCAGTGGACGAAGGGCAAGAGCTGCGACACGTTCGGTCCGATCGGTCCGTGGCTGGTGACGCGCGACGAGGTCGCCGATCCGCAGAACCTCGGCATGTGGCTGAAGGTCAATGGCGAGACGATGCAGGACGGCTCGACGAAGACGATGGTCTACGGCGTCGCGCATCTGGTCTCCTATCTGTCGCAGTTCATGTCGCTGCTGCCCGGCGACATCATCTCGACCGGCACGCCGCCCGGCGTCGGCATGGGGATGAAGCCGCAGCGCTACCTCAGGGACGGCGACGTCGTCGAGCTCGGCATCGAGGGCCTCGGAACCCAGACGCAGACATTCCGCGCGGACGGCTGAGGCAGCACCTCCCAAGAATGAAAAAGGGCCCGGAAAGACCGGGCCCTTTTTCGTTTTGTCACTCGCCTCGCCGGATCAATCGAGACCGAGAAGGGCGAGGCTGTTACGATGGATGATCTCCTCGATCTTGTCGAGCGGCACGCGCGGCATGCGCGTTCCTTCCACGATGTCGTTGACGCCGCGAAGGCCGGCCATGGTCTCCGCCGGCGTGGTCACGGGGTAGTCCGAGCCGAAGAGCACCTTGTCGAGAATGTTCCACTCGGTCGCGCGAATAAGCGCTTCGTAGTGGGTGAACGGCCGATAGAAGAGGCCGGAAATATCCGTGTAGACATGCGCGTGCTTGCGGACCACGACAGTCGCATCGGCCGTCCACGGATGGCCCATATGCGCCATGACGATCCTGAGTTCCGGGTAGCGGCTGGCGATCTCATCGATGGTCAGGGGATGCGCTGCCGGGATCGGCGCGGATTTCACCGCCGAGGTGCCTGTGTGGAACAGAATCGGCAAGCCATGGCGCTCGGCATACTGGTAGACGGCGAGCGCGCGGCGGTCGAGCGGATCGTAGGCCTGATAGTTGGCGCCGAGCTTGACGCCACGCAAGCCGAGATCCACACGGCTGCGCTCCATCTCGTCCATGGCCTCCACATCGTAAGGATGCACGCACATGAAGCCAATGAGCTCATCAGGATAGGCCTGCACGAACCGGGCCGTGAAGTCGTTCGCCTTGTCGGCGACATCCCCATGATCGCGCGGGCCGTTGCTCCCTCCAACCCTCTCGCCAGGCTCCCAGGCGATTCCGAACACGATCGACTTGTCCACAGTCGATTGCGATTCGCGATACTCGGCCCACGAGAAGTTGGAATTGCGATGAGTATCCGGCCGCCAGCTCTTGTTGACCGTTCGCTTGTCGGCCGGAACCTCGCCTCGGTATTGCGGTGTATGGGTATGGATATCGATGATCATGCCTGGTCCTTCGGTGATTGATATGACGATTTCAAGCAATCCGCCCGGGGCCACTCGATGCCGAGGGCCAAGGGTATCCGGAAATTTCTAAGCTCATCTCGACCTGCTCGTATCCAGCACGATACCGCTTCGCAACAAAGCTCAGTTCCACGATGCTTTAACGTTATAGCAAATTAGCGAACAGCTCCGGAAATGCAACGCCGATCTTGTTAGATGCTTCGGGCTTGCCCAGGCGGTCGAGCGCTGGCATGGGCCAGCCGGATTCCTGCCTGACCGTGAAACTTCGGCAGAAATCAGCAAGCCCGCTGGATCTCTTCAGCGGGCTTTAAGATCGTCAGCGGCGCGATGACGGTTGAGCCGACGCGGGGATGCGCTTCCGTCGAATTCTTCGCGTGAGATCAGTCCCAGGAAAGCGCACCGCCGTTCTGGTATTCGATCACCCGTGTCTCGAAGAAGTTCTTCTCCTTCTTCAGGTCCATCGCCTCCGACATCCACGGGAACGGGTTCTCGGCCTCGGCGAAGACCGATTGCAGACCGAGCTGGGCGCAGCGCCGGTTGGCGATAAAATGCATGTACTGTTCGCACAACGCCGCATTCAGACCGAGGAAGCCGCGCGGCATGGTATCGCGGCCGTAGGCGGCCTCCAGCCTGGCAGCATCGGCTATCATGCCGCGCACCTCGTCCTGGAACGCCTTCGACCACAGATGCGGGTTCTCCAGCTTGATCTGGTTGATTACGTCGATGCCGAAATTCAGGTGTATCGACTCGTCGCGCAGTATGTACTGGTACTGCTCGGCGATGCCTACCATCTTGTTGCGCCGGCCAAGCGACAGGATCTGCGCGAAGCCGGTGTAGAACCACATGCCCTCGAAGATCACATAGAAGGCGACGAGGTCGCGCAGGAAGGACTGGTCGGCCTCCGGCGTTCCGGTCTTGAAGTCGGGATTGTCGAGGTTCTGCGTGTGCTTGAGCGCCCATGCAGCCTTGTCGGTGATCGACGGCACCTCGCGATACATGTTGAACAGCTCGCCCTCGTCCAGCGCGAGGCTTTCCACGATATACTGGAAGGTGTGCGTGTGGATCGCCTCCTCGAAGGCCTGCCGCAAAAGATACTGCCGGCATTCCGGGTTGGTCAGGTGGCGGTAGATGGCGAGCACGATGTTGTTCGCCACCAGCGACTCGGAGGCGGCGAAGAAGCCGAGATTGCGCTTAAGCATCCGCCGCTCGTCATCCGTCAGGCCGTCCTTCGACTTCCACAGCGCAATGTCGGCCTGCATGGAAACCTCAGTCGGCATCCAGTGGTTGTTGCAGCCGGAAAGATACTTTTCCCACGCCCAGCGATATTTGAGCGGCAGAAGCTGGTTCACGTCGGCGCGGGCATTGATCATGCGCTTGTCGTCTACCGAGACACGCGCAGCCCCGCGTTCGATCTCGCCAAGGCCGGTGGCATCGGCTTCGGGTGCGCCGATGCCTGCGCTTGTGGGGATGGCTTTTGGTTCTGACCAGTCGAGCATTTTTTTGTTCTCCTTGAATTTCTTGAGAGGTCGGCGCTGCCCCTCACCCGCCTGCCGGCATCCTCTCCCCGTAAACAGGGAGAGGAGAGCAGTTTCAGCGTTGCGGCCAACCTCTTTCTCCCCGTTTACGGGGAGAAGGTCCCGGCAGGGGGATGAGTGGCGGCGCGAAGCTGCGCGATCGCCTTTCCGCCTACTGGCAAGCCTCGCAGTCGGGATCGTCGATGGCGCAGGCCTTGCCCCATGCCGCGTCCGGACCGATGGCGATCGGTGCTGCAGCCACCGTCCCGGCCGAAACCGCGTTTAGCTTGCCGTCGGTTCCTTTCAGCGTCGACTTCTCGACATGGGTGGCCGAGCGCGAGCGCAGGTAGTAGGTGGTCTTGAGGCCCTTCTTCCAAGCGAAACGATAGAGCTCGTCGAGCTTCCGCCCGCTCGGATTGGCGATGTAGAGATTGAGCGATTGGGCCTGATCGATCCATTTCTGGCGACGCGATGCGGCCTCGATCAGCCATGCGGAATCGATCTCGAACGCGGTCGCGTAGATCGCCTTGAGATCGTCGGGGATGCGGTCGATCTGGCCGAGCGAGCCATCGAAATATTTGAGGTCCGACACCATCACCTCATCCCACAGCCCGCGCTGCTTCAGGTCGTGAACGAGTTGCGCGTTGACCACTGTGAAGTCGCCCGACATGTTCGATTTCACGAACAGGTTCTGGTAGGCGGGTTCGATCGACTGCGACACGCCGCAGATGTTGGAGATCGTCGCCGTAGGCGCGATCGCCATCGTGTTGGAGTTGCGCATGCCGGTCTTCCTGACCCGCTTGCGCAATGCTTCCCAATCCAGTTTCGAGCCGCTGTCCATCTCGACACCCGGTCTCGCGTCTTCCAGAAGCCTGATCGAATCGAGCGGCAGGGTGCCCTTCGACCACAGAGAGCCGTCGAAGCTTGCATAGCGGCCGCGTTCGGCAGCGAGATCGACCGACGCGGAGATTGCGTGATAGCTGATTGCCTCCATCGACCGATCGGCGAACTCGACCGCTGCGGCCGAAGCATAGGGGATGCGCAGCGTCTGCAGCGCGTCCTGAAAGCCCATCAGGCCGAGGCCTACCGGACGATGTCGCAGGTTGGACGCGCGCGCCTCCGGGATCGTGTAAAAATTGATGTCTATGACGTTGTCGAGCATGCGCATCGCGGTGCCGACCGTTCTCGCGAGGCGCTCGAGGTCCAGACCGTTTTCCGTCACATGGTTGAGCAGGTTGACCGAGCCGAGATTGCACACGGCAACCTCGTCCTTCGAGGTATTCAGGGTGATTTCCGTGCACAGGTTGGACGAATGCACAACGCCGACGTGGCCCTGCGGCGAGCGGATGTTGCACGGGTCCTTGAAGGTGACCCACGGGTGCCCGGTCTCGAAAAGCATGGTCAGCATCTTGCGCCACAGGTCGAGCGCGCGGACCTTGCGGAACACCTTCAGCCCGCCGGCCGCGGCCCTCGCCTCATAGGCCTCGTAAGCCTTGCGGAACGACTGGCCGTAGAGATCGTGCAGGTCCGACGTCTCGTCGGGCGAGAACAGCATCCACTCCCCATCCGCCTCCACACGCTCCATGAACAGGTCCGGCACCCAGTTGGCCGTGTTCATGTCATGCGTGCGACGGCGGTCGTCGCCGGTGTTTTTCCTGAGGTCGAGGAATTCCTCGATGTCGACATGCCAGGTCTCGAGATAGGCGCAGACCGCGCCCTTGCGCTTGCCGCCCTGGTTGACGGCGATGGCGGTGTCGTTGGCGACCTTCAGGAACGGCACGACGCCCTGGCTCTCGCCGTTGGTGCCCTTGATGTGGGCGCCAAGGCCGCGCACCGGCGTCCAGTCGTTGCCAAGCCCGCCCGAATATTTGGCAAGCAGCGCATTGTCCTTCACGCCCTTGAAGATGGCGTCGAGGTCGTCGCCGATGGTGGTGAGAAAGCAGGAGGAAAGCTGCGGCCGCGTCGTCCCCGAATTGAACAGCGTCGGCGTGGAGGCCATGAAATCGAACGACGACAGCAGGTCATAGAACTCGATCGCCCTGCCTTCGCGATCGATCTCGCGGATCGCCAGCCCCATGGCGACACGCATGAAGAAGGCCTGCGGCAGCTCGAAACGCTTGCCCTTCGTGTGCAGGAAATAGCGGTCGTAGAGCGTCTGGAGCCCGAGATACTGGAAGTTCAGGTCCCGCTCCGGCTTCAGCGCGGCGCCGAGGCGCGCGAGGTCGAAACGGCCGAGCTCCGGGTCGATCAGCTCGGCCTCGATGCCGGTCTTGACGAAATCCGGGAAATAGCTCGCATAGCGCGTCGACATCTCCGCCTGCGTTGCCTGCTCGGCCCGGCCGGAAACGAAGGTCAGCGCCTCGCGCCGCAACCTGTCGAGCAGCAGGCGGGCGGAAACGAAGGCGTAATTCGGCTCCTGCTCGACCAGCGTGCGCGCGGCGAGAATCGGTGCCAGAGACAGTTCGTCGAGCGTGATGCCGTCATAGAGGTTGCGCCGCGCTTCGGTAAGGATTGGCGTGGACGAGACCGCATCAAGGTCGGCACAGGCCTCTTCGACGATCTGCGCAAGGCGCGCTTCGTCGAGCGGGAGAAGCGATCCGTCTTCCGCCTTCACATGCAGGAACGGCACGGCGCTTTCGGTCGACGTTGCCTTCCCGGCGGCACGCTCTCGTGCCCTCTCCTCGCGGTAGAGCACATAGGCGCGCGCGACCTTGTGGTTTTCACCACGCATCAGCGCGAGTTCCACCTGGTCCTGCACGTCCTCGATGTGGAATGTGCGCCCCTCGCCGACGCGACGGGTGAGCGCGGAGACAACCTGCTCGGTCAGTTCCTCAACGACGTCGTGGACGCGCCGCGAGCCGGCCGCCGTCGAGCCCTCAACCGCCAGAAACGCCTTGGTCAGCGCTACCGTGATCTTGGTCGGGTCGAAGGGCGTGACAGCTCCGTTGCGGCGAATGACGCGGTAGCCCGGTTCGGCCGCTGGCCGGTCGGCGGTTTCGATGGAAATCGGAACCGGTGCGGTTCCGTTGGTGTGCTGAATTGAGGTTGCCGGCATCTTGTCCCCGTGGCGTTTTGGACGGGGATTTCGCGGGACGCATGCCGGGGCGCACGGCGGACCGCGCATCAGCAACGCGCACCATCGGGACACCCCGCCCGAGGTTCGTGTGTGTTCGTCACGGCAGGTCTCCTGGCTCGCAGGTCGCCGCTTTCGTCGGCCTTCCCGGCGCTCTCGCACCAGTGGCGTAACTCGACGCAAGCTCACTGCTTACAGTTGCGGGGGCAGCGCCGGCCTTGCACTACATGCGCACCGGCTTCCCTCTTAGCTCTTGAGTCTAAACCCGACTCGCAAGAACCATGACGACTACATCTAGTATCTGCTACGCGGAGTGTGTCAACGCGTAGCGTGAGATTTCCCGCGAGCAATGTTGCGCAGCCGGGTGAGCGGGCGCTAGCCGGCCGCTCCAAGCGCCCGCAGAACCTCATCGGTCGTGGTCACGGCGGCGACATTCTGCAACGCGTAGTCAATCGAGGCGCGGTGCCAGTCGGCGTTCATGGTCGAGCAGGCATCCTCCGGCACGATCATGATGTAGCCCTTGTCGGCGCCGGTCCGCGCCGTGTGCTCGATGGACATGTTGGTCCAGGCGCCGGTCTCGATGATCGTGTCCCGCCCTTCGGCCTTGAGCACGGTTTCCAGGCTGGTGCCTTCCCAGGCGCTCATGCGGTTCTTGGAGACGACATGGTCGCCCGCCTGTGCTTCCAGCCCCGGCACGGGCTGGGCGCCCCAGCTGCCTTTCACCAGCGCGTTGGCCTGCACCGTGTTTTCGAACAGCGGCGCGTTCAGCGTCATGCCGCGGCCGGCGTTGTCGACCTCGAACCAGACATGGATCACCGGCACGCCGATCGCGCGGCAATGCTCGGCGAGGCGGCGCGCATTCTCGATCGCGTTCTGCTCGCGGCAGTGCTGCGGCGAACCGGAATCTGCGAAGGCTCCGCCCTCCATCACCACATCGTTCTGCATGTCCTGTATGATGAGTGCGCAGCGCGACGTATCGAGCTTGAAGCTGCCGTCGCCGGCCGCAGCGACGGACTGGTTGGCGGCGGATGGTGCCGACCGCGCAGCAGCACGCGGGCGCATGAAAGGTTCGATACGCGGGCCGATCTTGACGTCTACGGCATAGACCGAGGTCGACGCGCAGACGAACAGCGTGCGCCAGTCTTCCCCGCCCCAGTGCAGGTTGGCCGGCAGTTCGGGAATGGACACCTTGCCGAGAAGCTGCCCTGCCGGATCGTAGACCCACACACCGCCCGGCGCCGTCACCCAGACGTTGCCATCCGCATCGCACTTCATGCCGTCGGGCACGCCGGGTTTCAGCGTATCCTTGATGCCAGAGGCGAATAGGCGGCCGCCGCCCAGCGTGCCGTCCGGCTTCACGTCGAAGACACGGATGTTGCACTGCTCGGTGTCGTTCACATAGAGCAGCGTCTCGTCGGGCGAGAAACACAGTCCATTGGGCTGGCTGAAGAGGTAGCGGTCGACCAGCAATTGCGGCTCGCCGCCAACCTGCCCGGGCGGGATACGGAACACGCCCTGCCATCCGAGCTGGCGCGGGCGCTCCACGCCGTAATGCGCCATGCGGCCGTACCACGGGTCGGAGAAATAGATCGCGCCGCTGGAGTGTACGCACAGATCGTTCGGACTGTTCAGCTCCTTGCCATCGAAATGGCTGGCAACGACATCGCGGCGGCCGTCAGGCCCGAACCGCGCTACGCTCGACGTGGCGTGCTCGCAAACCAACAGGTTGAGATCGGCATCGTAGGTCATGCCGTTGCCCTTGTTGGCCGGCCGCATCACCTCGCGAACGCCGTCGCGGTCCCAACGCCGGCGCACGTCGCCGGGCATGTCCGAGAACAGCAGATGATGCTCGAGCGGATGCCAGATCGGCCCCTCGGTGAAAATAAAGCCGGACCCGATCTGCCGCACCGGCGCGTGTTCGTCGATCAGATCGCGGAAGTGCGGTCTTGCTGCGTCGTGCGCCATTGTCCCCTCCTCGTATCGCCGAACCTAGACCGGGAACCAGTTGCGGCGGTGCACCGTCTGGCTCACCGGGCCCGGCACGGCCATGTCGAGCCGGCCGACGATCTGGCCGTTTTCCACCTTGGCCGGCTTGTCGTGCACCGGAAGCAGGAAACGCGAACCGTTGAGCAGCTTCTTGATCGCGGCCTTTTCCGAGCGTTTCGATCCGGCATGGTTGCCGGTGACCTGCGGCTCGTTCGCCTGAATCTGGTGGAACGGTTCGACGATCTGGTTCTGGATGTCGTAGATCACGTCGCCGCAGATGGTGGCGCGGCCCTCGGCGGTCTCGACATGGACGTTCATCGAGCCCTCGGTGTGGGCGTTGGCGGCCTCAAGCACGACGCCGGGGATCAGCTCCACCGGCCCCGAAAGCTCCAGATCCTCGAAGCGTAGCGCGCCGGGCGTGTGCAGCCGTTCGACGAGATGCATGATGTCGGGCTTCGGATATTGCGGATGCATGAGCCCCGAGACCGAGCATTCCATCTCACGGCGGTTTATCACCACCGTCGTGTTCATCGGGAAATGATCGTCCTTGCCGGCGTGGTCGATGTGCAGATGCGTATGGCAGATGTAGCGGACGTCGCCGGGCTTCACCCCGTGCCGGGCAAGCTGGTTCTCGATCATCTGCTCATGGAACTGCAGGCCGCGCATGCCAAGCGTTTCCATGATCGCGTTGTCGCGGAATCCGGTGTCGACAACGATCGGATACTGCCCGCCGAGGATCAGAAACCCATAGGTGTAGACGCGCGCCCTGATGCCGCAGTTGCGGCCGAGCACGAGGAAGCTCGATTCGAGCTCGATGTCGCCATAGTCGAGAACCTTGATTTCAAGAGCCATGGTCCCTCTCCCTCCATTGCCTGATGATCAAAGCCGGTAGGCCCGCTTTGCCGTGTCGTAAAAGATCGCCTTCTGCCGTCCCGCGCTGAGGTCGTTCGCGGCCTTCAGGAAGGCGCGCATGAGTTCCCCGTAGCTGGTCCAAAGTTTCTCGATGGGGAAATTGGAGCCGTAGAGGCAGCGTTTCGCGCCGAAGATCGCGACGGTGTCGTGCAGGATCCGTTCGATGTGCGCAGTGTCGTTCTGGTGGATGAAGGTGCCGAAGGCCGAAAGTTTCGAGACGACGTTCTCCTGCTTCGCAAGCTTGCGCATCTGCGCCTTCCACGTGGCGCGGCCGTCGTCGGAAAGGTCCTCCAGCATGCCCGCATGCTGGAGGATGAACGTGATCTTGGGGCATGCTTCCGCAAGCTCGGCCGCCCCGTCCATCTGGTCGGCGAAGACCTGCAGGTCGAAGCTCCAGTCGTAATCCCTCAGATAGGCGACGTTGCGCTGCACGTTGGCGTCACGACATAGGTCGGGCGTCCTGGCGAAACGGTACTGCTCGTTCTCGTGCCAGTGGAACTGCTGGCGGATGCCGCGCATGAGCGGATATTTCGCAAGCTTGTCGAGGGCGGGCCGTGCGTCTGGGACCGTCATGTCGCAATAGCCGACGATCGCATGCGGCCAGCCCGTTCTATCTGCCGTTTCCTGCACCCAGGCGACCTCGTCCTCCGCCCAGTTGGGCGCCCAGTTCGCCTGCACGTAGACGGATTTCTCGACGCCGCTTCCCGCGATGTCCTCCAGATATTCTTCGATCGGGTAGTCGCGCTTGATCGCGTCGTATGCGCCGAAAATGCGCGGCTGGGTCGGGCCGAGAAGCCAGGGCAGATCCGCCTGCCGCCAGATATGGTGATGCGCGTCGATGATCTTCATGCAGACAGTCTCCGTTCGAAGCCGAGCACCTCTGCGCAGACGCTGCGCGCGCTCGATCCATCGCCGAGCCGGTCGATGAATGGCAGCACCGACCTGAGCGCGCCGGTCTCGGCGGTATAGGCCGCACCGCCGGCAAGCGGATTCAGCCACAGGATTCGCCATGCAAGCCGCGCCAGGCGTTGCATGGCATCGGTCATGGCGGTGTGGTCGCCACGCTCCAATCCGTCGGAAAGAATGACGACCAGCGCGCCGCGCGAGAAACCGGAAAAGCGCGGCACGGCGAGAAATGCCTGCAAGGCATCGCCAAGCCGTGTGCCGCCATCCCAATCCGCCACGAGCGTCGACGCGAGCCCGAGGGCCTGATCGCGGCTGCGCCGACGGAGCGCCCGCGTGATGCGCGTGAGACGGGTTCCGAGCGTGAAGACCTCGAGCCTGTCCGTCGCCTGCGCCAAAGCATGGGCAAAGCGCAGATAGGTGTCGGTGTTGTCCTTCATCGATCCGGACACGTCGATCAGCAGCAAGATACGCCGGCGGCGCTGCCTGCGATCGAGCGTCGGCAGATGCACGACCTCGCCATCGCGCGCGACCGCTTCGCGCAGCGCCCCGCGCATGTCGAGACGACCGCGCCCCTTACCCGCGACAAGCCTTCGCGAGCGCCTGCGCGGCAGTTCCGATGGCGCGCGGCGACGGAAACGGCGCAGCGCCTCAGCCTCCGACAGCTCGGCAAAGCGGCGATTAAACAAGCGCTCCGCCCCCGTCGGCGTGCCGCCCGACTCTTCGGCCTCGTCGGTTTCAGGCGGCTCCATACCGCCATCGCGATCGTCATAGGCCTCCAGTTCGTCCTCGTCCGGCTCGCCGGTCGCGGCCGGGAGCGATTGTCCGAGGAAGGCCAGTCGAAACAGCGCATCGAACTCATCGCGGCGATCCGGCGACGGGCCGATTGTGGCGAGGGCGGCGCGGTAAATGTCCTCCATCGAGCGCGGACCGAGCAGTCCCACCGCGGCGACGAAGGTCTGCGTCTGCTCCGGCGCAACCGCGAAACCGTTGGTTCGCAGCAGGGTTGCGAACTCGACGAAGGGCAGAAGCGGACGGGGAAGCGGAGAGATCATCCCACGCCCCCGCAGTCAGCCGTCCAACGAACCGAGGTTGCACACCCCCACCCCTTACCCCTCCCCACAAGGGGGAGGGGGATTCTGGAACCGATGCGCGTGTCATCAGAGGTTTCCGAATTAAACGCCAGCGTGGATGTCTCCCCTCCCCCTTGTGGGGAGGGGTAAGGGGTGGGGGTACCCACAACCAGCATCTCTAGAAAACAATCGTTCACGCTGCGGCCTCCCGCAGCATATCGTCGAGGCGGGGTTCGAGGAACATGAGGTCGTCCTGATCCTTCAGCGCAACGCCGATAGCCCGCCGGAACGCTGCCGGCCACGCAGCGCCCTGCTCGTGCAGCAAGGTCGCTGCTTCCGCCCACTCCACGGTTTCCGCAACGCCGGGAGGCTTCGCAAGCGGCTCGGCACGCAGCGCACCGACCGCCACGACCACGCGATATGCCGTGTCGTGCGCCACCTGGCTGGCGCGCATCATCACGATCTCCGCCTCGCGCGTCGGATGGGGATAATCGATCCAGTGATAGACGCAGCGCCGCCGCAAGGCCTCATGAAGCTCGCGCGTGCGGTTGGAAGTGAGCACCACAACGGGATGCTCCTGCGCGCGGATCGTGCCGCGTTCGGGGATCGAGATCGAGAAGTCGGACAGGAACTCCAGCAGGAACGCTTCGAACTCGTGGTCGGCACGATCGATCTCGTCAATCAGCAGCACCGTATCGCGCGGATGGCGCAGCGCCTCCAGCATGGGCCGCGCGATGAGGAAATCGTCGGCGTAGATGTTGACGAATTCCTCCCGCGCCTGGCGGATCGCCAGCATCTGGCGCGGATAGTTCCATTCATAGAGCGCGTGGGCGGAATCGATTCCCTCATAACATTGCAGGCGCACGAGCTGGCGTCCAAGCACGGAGGCGATGGCCTTTGCACCCTCGGTCTTGCCGACGCCCGGCGCGCCTTCGAGCAGCAGCGGCTTGCCGAGCGCCAGCGCGAGATATGCCGCCGTCGCAAGGCTGTCATCGGCCAGATATTGCGCATCGCGCAGCGAGGTTGCGAGGCGATCAGGGCTGTCTATGCCGACGATGGAGCGCCTTATCGGCATGGGGCACCCCGCTGGCCACCGTCGCGTTCCTTCGCACCCCCCTCTGTCCTGCCGGACATCTCCCCCACAAGGGGGGAGATCAGCCGGCCGCCCGACTTTCGCAAATCATCAACCTGGGCGTTGCAGAAAGGACGATGAGCGCGAAGCTGCCTATCTCCCCCCTCGTGGGGGAGATGTCCGACAGGACAGAGGGGGGCAACGTAGAGCACCTGCATCCTAGAAGCCCCTCAACCCCGCCGGCCCTGCGGCTGCGCACCGCCGTTGGCGCGGATGCCGCGCAGCACCTTTTCCGGCGTGATCGGCAATTCGTCGATGCGGACCCCGACGGCGTTGAAAACGGCATTGACCATCGCCGGCAGCACCGGATTGGCGCACATTTCGCCCGGCCCCTTGCCGCCAAAGGGGCCATCCGGCGCGGGACGCTCGAGGATCGCGATGTTATGCGGGGCGATGTCACCGGGCCCGGGCATCAGATAGGTGTTGAAGTCGAGCGGACCGTGGCTGCGTTCCGGATAGTAGGGTTCCGTCGTCTCCCACGCGGCATGGCTCATACCCATCCAGGCGCCGCCCACGAGCTGCTGCTCGACAAGGCGCGGGTTCAGCGCTCGCCCGAGCTCGTAGGCGCTGTTCATCTGGATGACATCAATTTCGCCGGTCTCGTCGTCGACATCGACGTCGACGATCAGAGCGGCATGGGCGAAACAGGACACCGGCGTCATCTCGCCGGTATCCGCATCCACCTCCGACAGCGGGATCAGGAAGATGCCGCGCCCCGAAACGGTGCGACCCTGCTTGAACTGCGCCGCCCCGCAGGCTTCCGCCGTGGTGATCGATTTCGAGGGCGCGCCCTTGACGTGAATGTTGCCCTTGCCGTCGGTGACGAGATCGGCGGGGTCGACCTCCAGTTCCTCGGCCGCCGCTTCCAGCATGACCGAGCGCGCTTCCTGAGCGGCCTGAATGACGGCATTGCCGACGCGGTGCGTGCCGCGCGAGGCGAAAGAGCCCATGCAGTGCGGGCCGGTATCGGAGTCAGCCGTATCCACATAGACGTCCTCGACCGGCACGCCGAGCGTTTCGGCGGCGATCTGGCGTGTCACCGATTTCATGCCCTGGCCGAGATCGATGGAGGACAGCGCCACCATGAACTTGCCGCCGGGATTGGAGTGCACGAGAGCCTGAGAAGGGTCACCGCCGAGATTCATGCCGATGGGATAGTTGATCGAGGCAAAGCCACGTCCACGATGGATCGCCATGTCATCGCCTCCTGAGGCCGGAGATGGAGGAAAACCGCGTGTGCCGTTGTTCGGTTGCGGCCGGTGGCGGGGGCGGTGCAGAGGCGGGTTGCACAGGCTGCGGCCGGGGCTGTTCGACACGCGGCGTCACCGGCGCACTTTCGTGCCGCGCCATCTGGGGCGGCGGCGTCGCGGATGGCTGCGTAGCCCTGGACTTCTTGGCGTAACTCTGCGCGGTGAACCCGGAGACGAGGCCGTTCTGGTCGGTCGCCGTGTGGGCGGGCAGCCGGCCGCGCTCGCCGCCGCCATCGCGCAAAGACGATGCCTGGCTGGCCGCCTGGCTGAGCGGCCACTTGGCCTTTTCGGCGGCCACCTGACAGCACTCGATCAGCGCCGTGTTCTTGGCGAGACGGCGATGCGCCTTCATGTCGCCGTCGCGATAGGCGTTGAGGATGCGCAGTTCGATCGGGTCCAGGCCGACCTCGTGCGCCACCTTGTCCATATGCGCTTCGATGGCGAAATCGACACCGGTGATACCGAAGCCGCGCATGGCGGTCGCGGGCGTCCGGTTGGTGAAGACGCAATAGACGTCGGCATAGACGTTGGGGATGGTGTACGGCCCCGGCAGGTGGCCGACGCCCTTGATGATGGCGTAGCTGGAAAGCCGCGTGTAGGCACCACTGTCGAAATAGCCGACGAACTTGCGGGCGACGATGCGCCCGTCATTCATCACACCGTCCTTCAGGTACCAGCGTTCCGCGCCGCGCGGCGCGCCCACCTGCATCTCCTCCTCACGGTCGAAGATGTATTTGCATGGCCGCCCGGTCAGCATGGTGCCCAGCACCGCCATCGGCTCGTGCAGGGAATCGACCTTGCCGCCGAAGCCGCCGCCCACGGTGCCGCCGATGAAATGCAGCCGGTTCGACGGCGTCTTGAGCAGCTTCGACGTGGTGTCGAGCGAGAAGAACAGCGCCTGCGTGGACGTGTAGACGACGTAGCGGTCGTTGGTCTCGGGGGCAGCGATTGCGCCGCAGGTCTCCGTCGGCGCCTGCTCGATCGGCGACATCTGGTATCGCCCTTCGATGATGCGGTCCGCCTGACGGAAACCGGCTTCCACGTCGCCGTAGCGCAGCTTCTGGTGGTCGTACCGGCCGTGATAGACGAAGAGGTTCTTCGGGTAGACCTCGTTGACCACCGGCGCGCCCGGCTTGACTGCGTCCTCCACGTCGAAGACGGCAGGAAGCTCCTCCCAGTCGACCCGCACCTTCGCTACAGCATCCCGCGCCGCCCGCTCGGTCTCGGCGACCACCGCCGCTACCGGCTCGCCCTTGTAGGCGACCTTCTTGTCAGAAAGCAGCGGCTCGTCATCGAGGCCGAAGTCGAGCAGCGACAGCAGCGTATTGAGGTTATGCGGCACGTCCTTGCCGGTGATGATCCTCACCACGCCCGGCATGCGCTCGGCTTCGCTGGTGTCGATGCGCCGGATGCGCGCGTGATGGTGCGGGCTTCTCACGCAGCGGATGTGAAGCAGTCCGTCGAAGAGATGATCGTCGAAATAAGGCGACCTGCCGGTGACATGGCCAAGCGCATCCTGGCGCTGGGTCGGCTTGCCGACCTCGTTCAGGTTGTCGTCGCGCTCGTCGGCGAAATATTCCTTGCGGAACTCAATGCTCATTGGCTCACCTACCCGTAGCGCCGTGCACCGCCGGCCTTCGCCGCGGCAAGGATCGCGTTGATGATCGGCTCGTAGCCGGTGCAGCGGCAGATATTGCCGGAGATGGCTTCCACGATGTCCTCACGTGAAGGGTCCGGGTTACGCTCCAGCAGTGCGCTCGCGGCCATCAGCATGCCCGGCGTGCAGTAGCCGCATTGGGCGGCGAACCCATCCATGAAGGCGGCCTGCAGCGGATGAAGCTCGCTGCCGCGCGCAAGCCCGGCGGTGGTGGAGACCTGCCGGCCGTCGATGGTTTCGGCGAGCGTCAGGCATGACAGATGCGGCTCGCCATCGATCAGCACCGTGCAGGTGCCGCAGGTTCCCTGCCCGCAGCCATATTTCGGCGTCAGGTCGCCGACGCCGCGACGCAGCACATCGAGGAGGTTCTGCCCCTCGTCGACGAACACCGCCTTTTCCGAGCCGTTTAGACGAAACTGGACCGGTTTCTTCGCCATGCCTATCTCCGTTCCCCGGCCAGGAGCCGTTTCAGATGCACACCGGCCACCTCCGCCCGATACCAGGACGAGGCGAGCGCGTCGGTCGGCGGCGCAATGCCCTCGACCGCCAGCGCGGCCGCCCGATCGATGGCAGCGGCATCGAGCGCCTGTCCTTCAAGCGCGCGTTCGACCGCGATCGCGCGCAGGGGCATCGGCCCCATTGCGCCATAGGCGACGCGCGCGCCCTGCACGCGCCCGCCCGACTGCGGCAGGAGTGCCGCGATCGACATCAGCGACACACCCTTCGGCTTCACGCGACTGACCTTGGTGAAGCGAAATGTGGCGGGGTCGCGCGGCCGTGGCACCGTGACCGACTGGACCAGCGAGGTCGCATGGCGGTCGCGGTCGCGCAGGAACTCGTCGATCGGCATGCTGCGGCTGCCGCTGCCGGCGAGTTGCACCGTGGCGCCCAGCGCCAGCAGCGCCACGGCGAGATCGCCGTAATTGCCGCTGGCAAACAGGTTGCCGCCAACGGTCGCCATGTTGCGGATGGCCGGACCGCCGATCACCCGCGCTACGGGAGCAAGGAATACCGCATCGCGATTGGCGACGAGCGCGGCCATAGTGACGCCGGCGCCGATGACGAGACCGTCGCCCTGCATCCTGATCGTCCGAAAATCCGGATCGCGCAGTCGTATGATCGTATCGAATGACTGGTCGCCGGCATTCACAGCCCGCATGACAAGCGTGCCGCCGCCCAGAAAACGCGCGGAGCGGCTTGCCGACAGGGCGCGCGCGGCCTCTTCAACGCGATCGTAGGTCTCCACTTTCACGGGCATCAGGCCCCTCCCTGCGATGCGGGCGCTAGCCCCATGAAGGCGCGGACGGCGTGAAAGCCACCCTCGTAGATTTCCTCGCCGACCTGCTTCTGCAGCTCGGCTTCGCGGCCCGGCGGCGTGTCGAAGCGCGACCCCCAGTGCCAGAACGTCATGTCACCGTCGGTCACCGGGATCAGACGGACATGGGCGACGTAGTTGAGCAGCGGGATCGGCGTATCGAGCAGGCAATAGGAGAACGCCATGTCGATGTCGGACATGGTCAGAAGCTGCTCGCGCAGTTCCGAACCATCGGCCAGATGGAAGCGGCGAACGCATCCAACCTTGTCGGAGGGCTGTCCGCGCTCGATGTGGCTGTCGGCGACCGCCGGGTGCCACTGGTCGTGGCCGTTGAAGTCGCGCAGCACCTCCCACACGGCCTCGACAGGCGCCTCCATGATGGTGGATTTGACGATCTTCACCATGGGGCGATCTCTTTGGGTGATCGCAACTCCCGAATGCTCCGCGTTCCTTCGCGCCCCCCTCTGGCCTGCCGGCCATCTCCCCCACACGGGGGGAGATCGGCAGCTTCACGCTCAGCGCTGCCTCTCCAACGCTGGAGATTGGCGAAAGATCGGCCGACGGCTGATCTCCCCCCTTGTGGGAGAGATGGCCGGCAGGCCAGAGGGAGGCAACGTAAAGAGGCAGCGTCGGCAAGCATCCGCCTATCCCCCGAAGTGCCGCTTGAGCGCGTCGAAGCCGCCCTGGAAAACATTGGTGCCGATCCCCCCGACGAGGTCGTCGGCCACCTCGTCGGCGCACTCGAACTCGGCCGACCATTCGGCAAAGGTGCGGTCGCCATCCGTTACCGGGGTCAGCCGCAACGTCGCGACGTAATCGGTCAGCGGCATCGGTCCTTCGAGGATCGCGTAGGTGCAGAACATGTCATAGTCCGACAGGCCGAGCAGCTTTTCGCGTAGGCGGTCGCCGTTCTGCAGCGTGAAATCGCGCACGCAGCCGACCTTGTCGGAAGGCTCGCCGTTTTCGATGCGGCTTTCGCGGATGCGGGGATGCCAGCGCGGCAGCGCGTTGAAATCCCTGATCCGCTCCCAAACCCTGGCGGGCGGCGCATCGATGACAGTGGAGACGAATACCCTTGGCATTGCCGGCTCCTATTTCTTCGACCGCGAACCGGACGACGATTTGCCGCCGCCATCGGACCCGCTCCCGCCATCGCTGGAGCCGCCGTCACCTCCAGAGCGCTGCTGTTTCTGCACCTCGCCGGCGATGCGCGTCAGGTCGGACGCCTCGCGGATCAGACCGCCCTGCTTCGTCAGATTGCCGCCCTCGATGCCGATGTCGGCTAGCAGGCTGTCGACCAACGGCGCCTGGACGCGATAGCGAAGCGCCGAGTTGATGACCTCGTCGGTCATGTTGGCCCGTTCGCCGCCGTGTCCGCCAGCGATGCCGTCGAGCTGCATGATCCGGATGTCCTGGATCTTCTCCAGCGGCTTGACGGAGGCCGAAACGATGCCTTCGACATGCTCCAGCAGCTTGCGGCGGAACAGCGAGTGCCGCGCCGGATCGGACAGCACGTTTTCGGCCTCGTTGAGCAGCTTCTGCGCCTCGGCCTCGACCGCGCGGCGGACCTTCTCGGCCTCGGCGGCGATCTTTTCCTCCTGAGCGCGCTTCTCCGCCATCAGCACATCGACGCTCTTGCGACGGTTGGCCTCCTCGGTCTCGCGGGCGGTCTTGATCTGCTCCTCGGCCTCGGCCGCGCGGGCTCTGGCAATGTCGGCCTCGGCACGGGCAGCCGATTCCTCCAGCGATTTGCGGTAGAGCACGATGGCCTTTTCCATCTGCGCGCTCTCGATATTGCGCTCGCGCTCGACCTCCAGCCGGCGCCGCTCCGTCTCGTGACCGATGCGGGCTTCGTCGAGGCCGCGCTCGGATGCGATGCGGGCGCGTTCGATCTCTTCTTTCGAAGCAATCTCGGCCTCGCGAAGCGTCTGCACGCGGGCGATCTCGAGCTGTTCCAGCGCGCGCTGACGCTCCAGCTTCGCCGCATCCAGCACCTGCTGGCGTGCGATGTCGCTGCGCTCCACGTCGCGCTGCGCCAGGATTTCGGCCTGCCGCACCTTGGCGTCCGCCTCGGCACGTTCGCTCTTCCTGGCGGCGAGCTCGACGATGCGCCGTTCGCTGGCCTCCTCCACGATCCGCTGGCGTTCGATCTCGCGTTCGCGTGTCTCCTGTTCTGCAGATATACGCTCGAAGTCGAGCATCTTCCTCTGCGCGATGCGGGCGGCCTCGACCGCCTCGTCGGCCGCAACCTGCGCCTCGTCCAGCATCTGCCGGCGTTCGATGTCGCGCTCGCGCGTGCCGCGTTCGCTGTCGATGCGCTCGCGCTCGATCTTGGCTTCCACCTCGATGCGGGCACTTTCGATCAGCTCGCGTGCCGAGATGTCGGCCTGGTCGACGGCCCGGTTGCGGGCGATCTCGCGTTCGCGCGTTTCCTGCTCGTAGGCGATGCGTTCGGCCGCGATCTTCTTTTCGCGCGCGATACGGGCTGCCTCCGTGGCTTGCCCCGCGGCGATCTCGGCTTCCTCCAGCGCCTTCTGCTTGCCGATCTCCAGCTCGCGGATCTTGCGGTCCGTCTCGATGCGCTCTTCGTTCGTGTTGGCAGCTTCGAGAATACGCAACTTCTCGGTCGCCTCGCGTGAGGCGATCTCTGCCTCTTCGATGGCGCGGCTACGCTCGATCTCGCGCCGGCGAATGTCCTGCTCGGTCGTGATGCGGCTTTCGGCGACCGCGCGCTCCTGTTCGATGCGGGCCTTCTCGGTCGATTCCTTTGCTGCGATCTCGGCCTGATCGACTTCGCGCTGGCGAGAGATTTCGCGGGTTTGTGTTTCCTTCTCGTTATCGATGCGCGCTTCCTTGATCGCGCGTTCCTGAGCGATGCGGGCCTTCTCGATCTCCTCGCGCGTGGTGATTTCGGCAGAGTCGATCGCGCGCTGGCGTTCGATCTCACGCTGCCTGATCTCGCGTTCGGAAGCGATGCGGCTTTCTGCTATCGACTGCTCGTTGGCAATGCGCGCGCGCTCGATGGCCTCGCGGGCGGTGATCTGCGCACTCTCGGCCTCGGTATCGCGTTCGGCGCGTTCGCGGGCAAGCTGCGCGCGCTGGTGGGCGCGCCGGAACTCGACGTCGCGTTCCTGTTCCAGCCTTGCCTCTTCGCTGGCGCGCTCGATCTCGAGCGACTGCTTCTCCGCCTCGAGGTTGCGGGTGCGGATCTGGATCATCGCACCCTGCTCGATGTCGTTGCGCAGCGTGCGACGCTCCTCGATGTCCTTGATGAGCGCCGTCAGACCTTCGGCATCGAAGCGGTTCGAGGGGTTGAAATATTCGAGCGCGGTCTGGTCGATGTCGACGATAGCGACCGACTCCAGCTCCAGGCCGTTGCGGGATAGATCTTCCTGCGCCGCCTCGCGAACGCGGCTGACATAGACCCCGCGCTGCTCGTGCATCTCGCCCATAGACATTTCGGCCGCGACCGCGCGCATGGCGCTTTCAAATTTGCCGACCAGCAGTTCGTGCAGGTTCTTGGCGTCCAGCGTCCGCCGGCCCAGCGTGGAGGCCGCCACAGACACCGCCTCGCGTGTCGGCCGCACCCGCACATAAAACTCCGCTTCCACATCAATGCGCATCCGGTCGCGAGTGATCAGCGCCTGGTCCTTGTTGCGCACCACCTCCAGCACCAGCGTGTTCATGCTGACCGGTGTTACGTCGTGGACGATGGGCCAGACGAAGGCGCCGCCGTCGATCACCACCTTCTCGCCGAGGAAGCCGGTCCGCACGAAGGCTATCTCCTTCGTCGACCGGCGGTAGAGCCAGTTCATCACCCAGTAGATGATGGCGATGACTATGACGGCTGCGATGAGCCACAGGATGAGCTGGCCGATGATCTGTCCAGTCATTTTCGTCCCTCCCGCGAACGCGCCGACGTGATGAATTCTATCGGCATGTCATTTTCCCTTGATCCGCTTGAACTGGCGGGTCTGCTCGGTAAGCGCGACTTCGGTCGGCAGCCTCTCCATCGAAGAGGCTCCATAGAAGCCATGGCAATTGGCGGTGTTCTTCATGATGAAATCCGCGTCTTCCGGCATCGCGACCGGCCCGCCATGGGCAAGCACGATCGCGTCCGGATTGACCTTCAGCGCGGCCTCGGCCCAGGCATCGATCAGCCCCGGGCAGTCTTCCAGCTTCAGCGCAGTCTCGGCGCCGATGGAGCCGCCCGTTGTCAGGCCCATATGGCAAACGATGATGTCAGCACCCGCCCGCGCCATGGCCGCCGCCTCGTCCTCGTTGAAGACATAGGGCGTCGTCAGCATGTCGAGTGCGCGGGCCTTGGCGATCATGTCGACCTCGAGCCCGTAGGACATGCCGGTCTCTTCCAGATTGGCGCGGAAGGTGCCGTCGATGATGCCGACGGTGGGGAAGTTCTGGATGCCGGAAAAGCCGAGGCGCTTCAGCTCCGGCAGGAAGACATCCATCACACGGAATGGATCGGTACCGTTGACGCCGGCCAGCACGGGCGTGTGCTTCACCACCGGCAGCACCTCGCGCGCCATATCAACGACGATCGCGTTGGAATCGCCATAGGCAAGCAGGCCTGCAAGCGAGCCTCGACCCGCCATGCGGTAGCGCCCGGAATTGTAGATGACGATGAGGTCGATGCCGCCTTCTTCCTCGCACTTGGCGGAAAGTCCCGTTCCGGCGCCGCCGCCGATGATCGGCTCGCCTCGCGCGATCATCGCGCGGAATTTTTCCAGGATTTGCTGTCGCGGTATCGCCATGCTGTTACCTAACCTTTGCCCGACGCTGCGGCCGCCCGCCGCCATGCAGCGTCCGGTAGGCCTTCACGATCTCGGCGGAGAATTCAGGGGCGTTGATGTGATGCGGCAGGCGGATGAGCTGCCGTGTCGAGGTCTGGCGCACCGTGCCTTCCAAAGCCGCGAACAACGCCTCGTCGGCCGCCGGGTCATGGAAGGGCTGGCCGGGCGCATCGAGCGCGGAAACACCGCCCTCCGGCAGGAAGAAGCGTACCGGCGCCTCCATCCGGTTCAACCGCTCACCGATCCAGCGCCCCATGGCCGTGTTTTCCTGAGGCGTGGTGCGCATCAGGGTGATTTCCGGATTGTGCCGGTAGAGGTTGCGACTGCGGAAGGCCTCCGGCACCGTCTCGAAAGCGCGGAAGTTCACCATGTCGAGCGCGCCGACCGAGCCGATATAGGGCATGCGCGCACGGATCATCGCGCCGAAGCGGTCTTCCGTCGCCGGAAAGACACCCCCCACCAGCATGTCACAAACCTCGGTGGTGGTGACGTCGATCACGCCTTCGAGCTGGCCGGACTCGACCAGCTTCTCCATCGACTGACCACCGGTGCCAGTGGCGTGAAAGACGAGGCAGTCGTGGTCGCCTTCGAGTTCGGCCGCGATCTGGCGCACGCAGGCGGTGGTCACGCCGAACATGGTAAGCGCGACCGCAGGCCGATCGTCCCGCCCGGACTGCTGCTGCGTATCCCGGCGCGCCCGCACCATGCCGGCAAGCGCGTTGGCGCCGTTGGCCAGCACCTGCCGCGTGATCGAATTGAGACCCTGAACGTCGGCGACCGAATGCATCATCGTTATGTCGGCCGGGCCGACATAACGCGAGACGTCGCCCGACGCGATGGTAGAGATGATGATCTTGGGCACGCCGACGGGCAACGCTCGCATCGCAGGCGCCACCATCGCCGTGCCGCCCGATCCGCCGGCCGCGATGATGCCGGCAATACCCGACTGGCGGCGGATCCACCGTTCGAAGGCGAGCGTCATGCCGGCGACGGCCTCGCCACGATCGCTGGAGAAGACGCCGCTTGCTCCGCGCGGATGATAGGCCGCGATCTGATGGGCTGGAATCTCCGCGCCGGAATGACGGCCGGCAGTGGAAAGGTCGGCCATGCGCACGGGCAGCCCGGCTTCGCGGATGAGGTCGCGTATGAAGCGCAGTTCCTCGCCTTTCGTGTCGAGCGTGCCGGCAACGATCACCACCTGCTCACCGGGCGTGGCGAGCGGCCGCAATTCGGGCAGCCCGCGCGCTGCCGCCGGCCCGGTGGTGCCGCTGACCGTACGTGCCGACTGAATGATCTGGCGGCGCGGCACCGGCCGGGACCATCGTGTCGGCACGACCGGATTGGAAAGGTAGATTTTCTGCGCGGACGGCTGCACGACGGCTTGGGTTGCCTCGCCTTCCGTTTCCGTCGTGACCTGCCGTCGGCCGTCGTCTTCGGAATGGCGACCGACGCCCAGGAGCCGCTGCTGCAGATCGCGGTCTGTGGCGAGCTGGGCAGAATCGATCACGCGGTTGATGCGACCGTTGACCATGATGCCGACACGCTCGGCCACCGCCGTCGCCACGCCGATGTTCTGCTCGATGACGAGAACGTCGATGCCGTCCTCCTCGCCGATATGCAGCAGGATTTCCTCGACCTGATTGACGATGACCGGCGCGAGACCTTCCGTCGGCTCGTCCATCACGAGGAGCTTTGGATTGACCAGCAGGGCGCGCGCGATGGCCAGCATCTGCTGCTCGCCGCCCGAAAGCTGCCCGCCGCCATTGGTCTTCCGCTCTGCAAGGCGCGGGAAGGTCGAATAGACACGGTCGATAGTCCAGGCGCCGCTCCTGCCCGCGCCCACCATTCGCAGGTGTTCATCGACCGTGAGCGACCGCCAAAGGCGGCGCCCCTGAGGCACGTAGCCGATGCCGAGCTGCGCGATACGCGACGGGGTAAGACCGACCAGTTGCCGCCCGGCGAAGGTGATCGATCCGCTGGACACGGGCACCAGACCCATGATCGCATTGCACAGGGTCGTCTTGCCCATGCCGTTGCGGCCGACAACCGAGACCACGCCGCTATCGAGCGTCAGATCGACGCCCTGCAAGGCGTGCGAAGCGCCGTAATAGACGTTGAGCCCGCGTATCTCGAGCGTCGGCTGGCCTATGCGCCGTCTCTCCCCCTGGCGTTCAGCCATGGCCGCCTCCGAGGTAGAGTTCCTGCACCTCGGGATCGTTCTCGATCTCGCTGGGCAGGCCTTCCTTGAAGATGCGGCCGTTGTGCATCATCGAAACGCTTTCGGCGACACGCAGCGCGACGTCCATGTCGTGTTCGATGATGATGAAGCCGATATGTCGCGGCAGGCTGGTCAGGATTGTCACAAGGTCGGCGCGCTCGGTCGGTGACAGTCCGGCGGCAGGCTCGTCGAACAGAATGAAGCGCGGCGCGCCGGCCAGCGCCAGCGCGATTTCGAGCTGCCGCTGCTGGCCGTAGGAAAGCTCGGCCACCAGCGTCTCGGCGACGTCGCTCAGGTGCACTGCCTCAATGAGTTCGAAAGCCGATTGCATCAGCGCGTCGTTGCGGCGCGGGCGCACCAGCGAGAAGCGGCCGCGCGAAACACCCCGGCAGGCGAGGTAGACATTGTCGAGAACGGTGAGGCCACCGAACAGCAGCGAAATCTGATAGGTACGTCGCAACCCGCGGCGGATGCGTTCGTGTGCCGGAAAACGGGTCACGTCCTCGCCGAACAGGCGAATCGTGCCCGAGGTGGGCAGGAAATCGCCGGTCACACAGTTGAACAGCGTCGTCTTGCCGGCACCATTGGAGCCCAGCACGCCGCGCCGTTCGCCGGGCTTGACGGTCAGCGTCACATCGGTCAGCGCCGCGAGTGCACCGAACATGCGGGTGACACCGCGCAGTTCCAGCGCATTGCCGCTGCCGGTCGCGTTCAGTAGATCGCCCACGCTACGCGGTTCCACGGTGCTGGCGGCCGGGCTCATGGCGCGCCTCCGCCACCTGTCAGCGGATCACCCGCCTTGGCCCGATGGGCACGCCAGCGCTCCCACAGCCCGAGCACACCGTCGGGCGACCAGTAGACGATGGCCAGGAAACCGAGGCCGATCAGCAGCTTGAAACGGTCGCCCGAAAGGCCGAGGGTAAGCAGGATGTCCGGCGCGAAAGTGCGTAGCACGACGTAGATCAGCGCGCCGATGAATGGGCCAATCGGCCGTTTCATCCCACCGACGACAGCGATGACGAGGATGTCGATGACCGCCGGCAAGCCTGCCGTGCCCGGCGATATCTGCGCGTTCTGCCAGGCCATCAGAATGCCGGCGACGGCGGCAATAGCGCCCGCAAACGTGTAGGCGAAGACGCGGTGCGCGAAAACGTTGAAGCCGAGGGCGGCCATGCGGCGGGGATTGTCGCGAACGCCCTGCAGGGCAAGTCCGAACGGCGAACGGGACACGTAGACGACGACGCAATAGGCGATGACCGCGCAGGCGAGCGACAGGTAATAGAACGGCACGGAACGGCGCCAGTTGATGCCGAACAGGTCCGGCGGGACCACGTTGGCAAAGCCCGTATAGCCATTGAAGATGGTGTAGTTCTGACGCGTGAAATAGAAGAAGGCGGCCGCGATCGCGAGCGTGATCATGATCGTGTAGATGCCCTCGGTGCGTACCGCGAGCGCGCCGATCATGGTGGCGAATGCGGCCGCGATGAAGATCGCCACCGGGATCGCCAGCCACCACGGCCAGTTGAGGCTGATTGTCTGGACGCCGCTGCTGCCGAGTATGGCGATCATGTAGCCGGCAAGTGCCGCGATCGACATCTGCGCGAGGCTGACCATGCCGCCGTAGCC
This sequence comes from Aquamicrobium sp., assembly GCA_019739225.1. Taxonomy (GTDB): domain Bacteria; phylum Pseudomonadota; class Alphaproteobacteria; order Rhizobiales; family Rhizobiaceae; genus Aerobium. The sequence continues at coordinate 880,170 of JAHHDT010000005.1, read as the reverse complement.
ACCCAGGAACATCAGGCTGAGCGCGATCATGCCGAGGATGAAGCCCCAGCCGAAGATCTGGAACAGGATGAAATCATTGGCGACCACCGGCATGAACAGAAGGATGACGCCGACGACCCACCATGAGACGGGCAACCCCTGGAGCCAGGTCGGCACGTCAGACGCCTGCCCGGTCCTGGCCGCCCTCCTGCCTCTTTCAACGCTGGTCGGGTCCACCGCGGCCATGGCTCAGCGCCCCAGGAGGCCCTGCGGGCGAAATGCCAGCACGAGCGCCATGATGAGGAAGGTCAGAACGACCGAATAGGTCGGCGCATAGACCGAGCCGAGCTGTTCGGCGAGGCCGATGAGCAGCGCGCCGAGCGCTGCCCCGAAGATCGATCCCATCCCGCCGACGATAACGACGACGAGCGAGGCAAGCAGGAAGCGCATGTCCTCGCCGGCCGCCACCGATTGGAAGGTGCCGCCGACGATGCCTGCCATGCCCGCGAGACCCGCGCCGAAGGCAAAGACCAGCACGAAGACATACTGGATACGTACGCCAGAGGCGGCGAGCATGTCGCGGTCGTCGACACCCGCGCGGATCAGCATGCCGATGCGGGTCCTGTTGAGCGCCAGCCACATCAGCGCGCCGAGCACGATGGAAGCGACAAGAATGGCGATGCGTACCGCCGGGAATCTCAGATAGACGATCTCGCCATCGCCGCGTACGCCCGCGATCAGGGGCAGCGTGGTCGGCCCGCTCAGGAAATCAGGCGACAGTATCTGGTAGGAATGGCTCCCCCAGCGCCACAGCATCAAATCGGCCAGCACGATCGAGATGCCGATCGTCACCAGCGTCTGGCGCAGGTCCTCGCCCTCCATCCGCCGGAAAACGACATATTGCAGAACGATGCCGAGCAGCGCCACGATGACGAAGGAAACGACGAAGGCTCCGAGCCACGATCCCGTCGCTTCCGCGAATTCGTAGCCGATGTAGCCCCCCAGCAAATAGAGCGAACCATGCGCGAGGTTCACGTTCTTCATCAGGCCGAAGATGAGGGTGAAGCCGCTTGCCACGAGGAAATAGAGCGCGCCCAACGTGATGCCGTTGAAAAGCGCATTGAGGAAGATCTGCTTGCGCCCGACCACCGCCTCCATGCCCGGCGGCCAGGGTGCCACCACGGCCCAGACGAACGCGGCGACGAGCACGGCGATGATTACCGTCCAGATGGGGTTGCGCTGGACAAAGCCGCTCAACCCGACCTCCCGGACCGGTCTTCCGACAACGGTCGCACTCGACTGCCGATCATGCCGATACTCTCCTCCCTAGAGCCGCATCGCATCTGTTCGTCGTCAAGCTAAGCGCAAGATGCGCGATCGCGCATACCCGACAGTCTCTTGCTGTCGCCAATCATCGCCAAAACCGACCGTCAGCGGCGGAAATGCCTTCCGTCAGGCGACGCCGGCAAAATGGACGACGCGGCGATAGTCGCTCGGAGCGATGCCCGCATTGGCGATGAAGAAGCGCGTGAAGCTCGCCTGAGACGAGAAGCCGAGATCGAGACCTATATCCGTAACGGCGTCGTGCGATGTCGTCAGACGCTGAAGCGCGCTCTCCATGCGCAAGGTGTTCAGGTAGATATTGGGCGTGATGCCCACCTGCTGGCGGAAGAGCTTGTAGAAGTGCGGCCGCGACAGGCCGGAGTCCTTGGCGATTTCGTCGAGGACGATGCGCTCGCTGACGCGATGCTGCATCAGCTTGACCGAGTTGCGCACCCTGAAATCCCGCACGGGCGGCGCGCACCGGGTGAAGGTTGCCCCCTCCGCGACCCATTGCCAGGACTGGTCGAAGCAGGCCTGCGTCAGTTCGTAGAGATAGCCGGCGACGAAGCTGTCGTCGGCGTCTTCCAGCATTGCCGACGACACCTGCAGCGACAGGCGGCAAATCTGCTCAGTCACATCGATCGGGCTGCGCCCGAAGCGCAAAGCGGCATTGGCCTGGCGGCTCGCCTCGAGAAACCAGAACGGCTTTATGTAGAGAGTGAGAAAGAGCGACGGTTCGTCGTGATCCAGCGACATGTAGTTGTGCGGCTGCCAGGGGCTTATCGCCACCGCTTGGCCGCCGGACAGCGGGTAGATGTCCTCATCGATCCTGATGGAAGCGGCGGGGCCCTGGATGTGAAAGATCAGATGGCCTTCCCTGTGTGCATGCAGGGCCAGCGAACGATCAAGATTGTACAGCGCCACGCGACCAAACGGCCCGTGATGCACTGCCAACGCGGTGCTCATGCTCCTCCCTTTCCGCAATTTTTCGGGATGCGGATTTTTTCTTTCACTGTAATCCAGCCTGCGGCCGAGTCCAGCCCCCATGACGCAACGTCAGAAAGACGGCTCATAATGCGGCCTGCAGCATGGAAAGATAGTCGTGTGCGCCGGCATGGCGGGGGTTCGTACGGTTGGCGTAATCCGCGGCTGCCAATGTCGCGGCGCGCGGCAGGTCGCCGACAACCACGCCGATGTCGCCGAGACGCGCCGGCAGCGCGATACGCTCGCGCAGCCTCATGATGGCGTCCGCAAGGCTGGCACGGGCCGGCAGCCGGAACTCGCGCTTGATGTCGTCGTAGCGGTCGGCCACGGCCGGTGCGTTGAACTCCAGCACAAGCGGAAGAAGCACGGCGTTGGTCGCGCCGTGATCGAGCGCGCCGGAGACCACGCCGCTCAGCGCGTGGCTCATCGCATGAACGCCACCGAGCCCCTTCTGGTTGGCCAGTGCCCCATTGAGCGCCGCCGCCATCATCTCACGACGGGCGCCGAGGTCACCTCCATCCGCGACGGCGCGCTCCAGATGCGCAATCGCCCGGCGTAGTCCGTCCCGTGCGATGCCATCTGCCGGCGGGTTGTACGCAGTGGAAATATAGGTCTCGAGGCAGTGGGTCAGAGCGTCCATGCCGGCAGCGGCCGTATCGCCAGCGGGCAGATCAAGCGTCAGCGTCGGATCGCAGATGACCACGCGCGGCGTCAGGAACTGACTGACAAACGAAACATTTGAACCGTCGCGAAGGGAAACGACAGCGATGCCGACAGTCTCCGCACACGAACCCGCGATTGTCGGGATGGCGATCATCGGGGGAATTACATCGAGGATGCGCGGCCTGCCGCCTTCCATGCCGGCATAGTTTCGCAACGCGCCATCATGGCTCACGCGCAGCGCGACGGCCTTCGTCAGGTTGAAAGCGGCCGCCCCGCCGAACGCAATCAGGCCATCCGCCTCGCAATCGAGATAGAGGTTCGCGGCCTCGGCACAGGCCTCTTCCGTTGCCCGGCAGCATCCGCTTTCGTAGACAGTTGGGGAAACCGGCCGCGGCACGGCTGCGAGCAGCCGATCCAGCACGTTGCGCCGCGAGGTGCCATTGTCTGAAACGATCATCGGCCGACACAGACCGAGCCGCTCCAGTTCGGCCTCGAGCGCGTCCTCCAGGACGTTCTCCGCGAAGTGAATCTTGGTCACGTAGCTGATGAGCGACATGGCAACGCGCTCCGCCGGGCGACGGCGCGGTGAGTGTCGTCCGCCCTGCTGAATGAATCTGTCCGAAGAGAGCCGACGGGCAGGGATCGAACCCTGCCCGCCCGCATTCGCGTTACGGATTCAACGCCGCGCAATCCGGCGTATCGCGGGAAGGAAGGCCGATAGCATCGAACTCCTCCTTGGTCATGCCGAGCTTCTGGTCGACATTGTCGACCTTGGCCTTGAACGTGTTGTAGAGTTCGCCGTCGTCGCCTTCGACCACTTCGGTGATGAACACCGAGCCGATAGCCTGACGGTTCTCGTCGAGCTTTATGTGGCCGTTCGGCGTATCCATCTCCACCGCCGAAAGGGCGGCGTGGAAGTTCGCCTGGTCATCGTCGAGTTCGCCGTCGATCGCCTCAAGCGCCATCAGCGCACCCATGGTCGAGTTGTAGTAGTTGGTGGCAAACAGCGACGGCGTGGGCAGCCCGTCCGGGAACGCTTCCTGATAGGCTTTCACATAAGCCTGCCAGTTCTCGTCCTGCCAGTCGTCCGCCTGAACGCCGGAGCTGGGCGTGCCGATCAGCGCTTCCTTGGCGCGCCCGCGCGCGGTCAGAACCGTCTGGTCGACCATAATCGTGCCACCGATGATGTTGGTGTCGCCGCCGGCCTGCTCGTACTGGTTCAGGAAGTTGATCGCGTCCGTACCGCCCACGCCGAGATAGATGGCATCGACATCATAAGGCAGGGCCGCGATGATCGAGGCGAAGTCGCCGCTGCCCAGCGGCAGCCAGAAGCGCTCCACGATCTCGCCGCCTGCCTTGCAGAAGTCGACCGCGAAGCCCATGAAGTTGGTGTAGCCGAACGAATAGTCGGCCGCGATGGTGGCGACCTTCTTCCAGCCCTTTTCGTTGACGACATAACTGCCAAGGCCATAGCCCCACTGTGCGCCGTCCGGATGGAAGCGGAAGAAATTCGGCGCCGGATCGACATAGGTCGTTTCAAGCGCGCCCGACGCGGCATTGATGATCGTCTTGCCGGGAATGGTCTTCGCGTAGTCGCGCAGCGCCAGGCCTTCGGAGCCCGACAACGGCCCGATGATGAAATCCACCTGGTCCTGCTCGATGAGCTTACGGGCCTCGCGTACCGCGCGATCCGGCGTGGCGTCGGTCGGGCCGAGCACCCATTCGATCTTCTTGCCGTTGATCTCGCCGTTGAACTTCTTCAGCGCGAGCTCGAAACCACGGATACCGTCGTTGCCGGGCTCAGTGAACACGCCTTCCTGCGGCGCCATGAGGCCGATCTTGATCGTATCGTCCTGGGCCAATGCCGCGGCGGGCGCGAGGATCGCGAGCGCTGCGACAGTACTGATGAGCTTCAGTTTCATGCTTTGGGTCCTCCCTTGCGGGCCAGCGCGGTATTCCTCCCGGTACGTCTGGTGCGCGGCCGTGCTGTGACATGCCCACGTTAGGCAACACGCCGGCCCGCGCTGATCCCCCGGCGTTCCGACTTATATCCGAGCGTCTGATTTTTGGTCGCCGCAAGACCGGGGTCAGACGACGACCTGAGACTGCATGGCAGCGAAAGCGGTTATTAAGCCTTTTGCTTTATAACGACAGAGTGAATTGGAACTATATTTCGACGCGACTACTCTGTTCTCGGAACAAATGGGGCTTAGGGCAGAAATGAGAATAATCGCAGCCATCGCATTGGCGTCAGCCATTTCACTAGGCACGACTCTATCCGCAAAAGCAGCAACGATCGTCGCGAAGGTCGACATCTCGACCCAGACCATGACGGTGTTGCATGGCGGCAAGGTCAAGTATCGCTGGAAGGTCTCGACCGCCCGCGCGGGCAAGGTGACGCCGTCGGGGACCTGGTCGGCCAAGTGGCTTTCGAAGAATCACCGGTCCAGCCGCTACAACAACGCGCCGATGCCATATTCGATCTTCTACAACGGCAACTATGCGGTGCACGGCACCGACCAGATCAGCCGGCTTGGCCGACCGGCGTCTTCAGGCTGCATTCGCCTGCATCCGGAAAATGCCAGGGTGCTGTTCGAGATGACTCGTCGTGAAGGCCTGAAGAACACGCGTATCGTCGTGCAGCGCTGACGCCGCCTACTCCGCGCCGGCGATCTTCTCGGGATCGAAATCGGGCTGACTGGCCTCTTCGGTCGGCTGGCTCGGGAAGCCTTCGGGGCCGGAAACTTCCTTGACGTCGCGGGCGATCTCCAGCGGGCTCGATGCGTATGCTGCCGTGAGCGTGGCCACCGACGTCAGCGCGTGCGTATGAATGCGCTCGTAGCCATGCGAGGCATCGATGCCGAAGGCAATCAGCGCCGTGCGCACATCATGGCCCGCCTCGATCGCCGAGGCCGAATCCGACCGATAGTATCGGAAAACATCCTTCTGGAACGGGATGTCTCCCTCGCGGCAGAGATCGACGAGCTTCTTCGTCAGGTGATAGTCAAAGGGTCCGGCCTGATCGGCCATCGCGATGGTGACGCCGAATTCCGAGGAGTTCTGGCCGGGTGCGGTCGTGCCATTGTCGATCGTCACCATCGATGCGATCTCCGGTGTCACGATGGCCGCTGCGCCCACACCCACCTCCTCGGCGATGGTGAACAGGAAATGGACGTCGACGGGTGTCGTGACGTTCTCCCGCTCCAGCGCTTCCAATGCCGCCAGAGCGATCGCCACGCCGGCCTTGTCGTCCAGATGGCGCGAGTTGATGAAGCCGTTGTCGAGAAACTCCGCACCGGTGTCGAAGGCGACGAAATCGCCGACATCGATGCCCATTGCACGCGTCTCGGCGCGGGACTGCGTCACGGCGTCGACGCGCAGTTCGACATGAGGCCAGCCGATAGGCAGCGTGTCGACGTCGTCGTTGAAGGTATGGCCGGATGCCTTCAGCGGCAGAACGGTCCCACGGAAACTACCCTGCTCGCTGTAGAGCGTAACGCGACCACCTTCAGCGAAGCGCGCTGACCAGTGCCCGATTGGCACCAGTTCCAGCCGGCCATTGTCCTTGACCAGCTTGACCTGCGCGCCCAGCGTGTCGAGGTGGGCGACGATGGCGCGGGCGCCCTTGCGCCGGCTTCCCTGGCGAACGGCGCGAATGGCGCCTCTTCTGGTGAGTTCGGGCGTAATGCCGAGTTTTTCCAGTTCCTGCGAGCAGTAGTGGACAACCTGATCCGTGTAGCCGGTGGGGCTGTCGATCTCCAGAAGCGCCTTGAGTTGCGCCAGCAGATAAGCTTCGTCGATTGTCATCAGAGCTTGCCGAGTGCCTGTGCAGCAGCCCTGTGTCCCGAGAGCGGGAACAGCAGATCGAGGAAACGCTCCGCCGTCGGCTGCGGTTCGTGGTTGGCAAGGCCCGGCCGTTCGTTTGCCTCGATGAAGACGTAGTCCGGCTCGCTCGGCGAACGCACCATGAAATCGATGCCCACGACGGGGATGTCGATCGCGCGCGCGGCTGCCACCGCCGCCTCGACCAGGCGCGGATGAACGATGCCGGTGACGTCGTGGATGGAGCCGCCCGTATGCAGATTCGCCGTTTTCCTCACGACGATATCCTCGCCTTTCTTGGGCACGGAGTCCAGTGTGAGGCCCGCAGCGGCAAGGCAGCGTTCCGTTTCAGCATCGACCGGGATGCGGCTTTCGCCGCCGGTGGCGGCGGCGCGGCGGCGCGACTGGCTTTCGATCAGGCTGCGTATCTTTTGCCTTCCATCGCCCACAATGCGTGGCGGACGGCGCACCGCTGCCGCGACCAATTTGAAGTCGATGACGACAAGCCTCAGGTCCTCGCCCGCAAAGCAGGCCTCGACAAGAACGCGGTCGCAAATCTCGCGGGCGGCGGCGATGGCGCGCTCAATGTCTTCGAGCGTTTCGAGGCCGACTGCAACGCCCCTGCCCTGCTCTCCGCGCGCCGGCTTCACCACAACGCTGCCATGCTTCTTGAGAAAGGCCTTCAGCGCCTTGGCGTCATCCTCTGCCACCATCTGCTCCGGAACCACGAGGCCGGCATTCTCGACCACGCGGCGGGTGACGGCCTTGTCATCGCAGATGGACATGGCCACGCCCGAGGTCAGTTCCGACAAGCTTTCGCGGCAATGAACCGACCGCCCGCCTTGAGAGAGGCGAAAGAAACCGCCCTCGGCATCGGTGATTTCAACATGCACGCCACGACGCCGCGCCTCGTCGACGATCAGCCGGGCGTAGGGATTGAGCGCATCGTATTCCGCGAGCGGGCTCGAATAGAGCTTCTCGTTGATGGGGTTCTTGCGCTTGACGGCGAAAACCGGCACGCGCCGAAAGCCGAGCTTCTCGTAAAGGGCGATCGCCTGATCGTTGTCGTGCAGCACCGACAGGTCCATATAGGCCGCGCCGCGCGCCGAGAAATGCTCGGCCAGCCGGCGAACGAGCATTTCGCCGATGCCGGGATGACGCGCCTGCGGGTCGACGGCCAGACACCAGAGCGACGAACCGTTTTCCGGATCGGAGAAGGCACGGCCGTGATCGATGCCGGTCACCGTGCCGATGATCTCGCCGGAGGCTTCGTCCTCGGCGACGAAATAGGTGATGGCGCGATTGTCGCGGTTGGACCAGAAGAAATCGGGCCGCACCGGCACCATACCGCGCGCGGCATAGATGCGGTTCACGGCCCGGGCGTCGGATTCGGAGGAAAGCCGCCGCACGAAGAAGCCGCGCGGTTGGCGCCTGCTCGACCGGTAGGTCGCAAGTTCGAGGCGGAACGTATGAGATGGGTCGAGAAAGACCTCCTGCGGTGCCGCCGCGAGCAGCACGTGCGGGTCCCGTACATAAAAGGCGATGTCGCGCCGCTCCGGCCCTTCCTTGCGCATCGCCTCGATCAGGTCGTCGGGTTCCCCGAATGTCTGGGCGAACAGAAGCCTGCCCCAACCGCAATCGACCGAGGCGTTTTCCTCCCGCGCCTCGGTCTCAGCGTCCGAAAGCCCCATCGGGGGCTTCATCGATTCGGCTCGCAGCCGCTTGAGCCGGTGCGCAAGCGCCTTGTCCGACCGACTGCGCGGCTGTCGATCGTCGCCCCCGGGGTTCTTGGCCATTCCACTATACCCCATGGGTCTGCATCCAGAGTTCGAGAAGGCCGACCTGCCAGAGTTCGGACCCCTGAAGCGGCGTGATGTGGTCCGACGGGTTGGCAAACAGCGTTTCCAGATAGTCCTCGCGGAAAATCCCCCGCTCTTTTGCCACCCGCGACGTCAGCGCATCCCGCACCATGTCGAGATAGGGGCCATCGACATATTTGAGCTGAGGGACCGGGAAATAGCCCTTCTTGCGGTCGATCACCTCGTGCGGCACCACCAGGCGCGCGGCATCCTTGAGCACGCCCTTGCCATTTTCGCGCAGCTTTTCCTCGGGCGGGATCTTGGCGGCCAGTTCAACCAGCTCGTGGTCGAGGAACGGAACGCGCGCCTCCAGTCCCCAGGCCATCGTCATGTTGTCGACGCGCTTGACCGGATCGTCGACCAGCATGACCTGGCTGTCGAGCCGAAGCGCGGCATCCACGGGCGTATCCGCACCGCCTCGCAGCAGATGTTCGGACACGAGTTGCCGGCTGGCATCCTCGTCGACGAGCCAATCCGGATTCACGTGGCGCGCCATCGTCTCGTGCGAGCGGTCGAAGAACACGCGCGCATAATCTCCGACGACATCGTTCGAGGCGGCCAGCGGCGGGTACCAGTGATAGCCGCCGAAAACCTCGTCGGCACCCTGCCCCGACTGAACCACCTTGATGTGCTTCGACACCTCTTGCGACAGCAGGTAGAAGCCGACATTGTCATAGGAGACCATCGGCTCCGACATGGCGGCAAAGACACCCGGAAGCGCCTCCATCAGGCGCTCGGACGGCACGAAAATCTTGTGATGGTCGGTTTCGAAGTGCTTGGCGATCAGATCGGAATAGACGAACTCGTCGCCCTTCTCGCCATTGGCTTCCTCGAAGCCAACCGAAAAGGTCATCAGCCCGTGCTGACCCTGTTCCGCCAACAGGCCGACGATCATGCTCGAATCGACGCCGCCCGAAAGCAGCACGCCGACGGGCACATCGGCAACCATCCGGCGCTTCACAGCCGTGCGCAGCGCATCGAGAACAAGGTCGCGCCAGTCCTGCGACGACAGGCCCGACATCGATGAATCGCGCCCGTAGGGCGGCGACCAGTAGACGGTGTCGGTTTTGCGTCCGTCGGGCTCGATCACGCGGATCGTGGCCGGCGGCAGCTTTCGAACGCCATTGATGATCGTGCGCGGCGGCGGCACGACGGCGTGGAAGGAGAGGTAGTGGTGCAGCGCATGGCGGTCGATCGAGGTGTCGACCTCGCCGCCTTTCAGGAGCGCTGGCAGCGAAGAGGCAAAACGCACCGAATGCGGCGTCTCAGCCAAGTAGAGCGGCTTGATGCCGAAGCGGTCCCGGGCCATCACGGCGCGCCCCGTGTCGCGCTCGTGGATCACGAAGGCGAACATGCCGTGGAAACGGTTCACGCATTCCTTGCCCCAGGCGTGCCACGCCTTGAGGATGACCTCGGTGTCGCCGTGGGAGAAAAAGCGGTAGCCCTTCTGCTCCAGTTCCTGGCGAAGCTCCGGATAATTGTAGATGCATCCGTTGAAGGCGATGGTCAGGCCAAGCTCGGCATCGACCATTGGCTGGCGGGCCTTTTCGGTCAGGTCGATGATCTTAAGCCGGCGATGGGCAAGGGCTGCATTCCCGTGCATCACGAGGCCGCTTCCATCCGGTCCACGTGGTGCCAGCGCCTCCATCATCCTGATCTGGGCGAGTGTCGATGGCTGGGCGCCGTCGAAGCGTACTTCTCCGCAAATTCCACACACGGTTGGGGCAAAACCTCCGTTTGTCGTTTCTACACAGCGGTTTCACCGGGCAAGCCGAAACCGGCCCCCGTCCGTGACCCGCCTGTTCGCCAACGTGGCGTGGCGGATATGGTTCCACATAAATTGCGAATGCTTGCGCGAGATCAACGCGCCACGCCCGAAATCGTAGCAAAAACCATCTGAAACGCCACTTTCACGGCGTGGCAATTTGCCCGACCAGACCACATAGACGCATCTGGCCGCAGCGACTATTTTCCGGCCGAAATTTCAGGAAGGCGACATGAACTACCAGCGGTTTTTCGAAGAAGCGATCGACCAGCTCCATGCGGAGCGGCGCTATCGGGTGTTTGCTGATCTGGAGCGGATCGTCGGTTCGTTCCCCAAGGCGATCTGGCGCGCCAACGGCGATTCCCGCGAAATCACCGTGTGGTGTTCCAATGACTATCTCGGCATGGGACAGCATCCGCAGGTTATCGCAGCCTCCCAGGATGCAGCCGGGTCGATGGGTTCCGGCGCCGGCGGCACGCGCAACATTTCCGGCACCAACCACCCGCTGGTCGAGCTTGAACTGGAACTGGCCGACCTTCACGACAAAGACGCCGCGCTGGTCTTTACGTCGGGCTTCATTTCCAACGAGGCCTCAATCTCCACGATCGGCAGACTGCTGCCGAACTGCCTGATCCTCTCAGACGAGCTCAACCACGCCTCGATGATCGAAGGCGTGCGCCGCTCCGGCGCGGAGAAGAAGATTTTCCGCCACAACGATCTTGCGCATCTCGAAAGCCTGCTCCAGCAGGCCGGTCGCGAGCGCGCCAAGCTGATTGTCTTCGAGAGCGTCTATTCGATGGACGGTGACATCGCCCCGATCGAGGCGATTGCCGATCTCGCCGACAAATACAACGCCATGACCTATATCGACGAAGTGCATGCCGTCGGCATGTACGGCGCCCGCGGCGGCGGTATTACCGAGCGTGACGGGCTGGCCCACCGCATCGACGTGATCGAGGGTACGCTTGCCAAGGCTTTTGGCGCGCTCGGCGGCTACATCACCGGCACCCGCGAGGTGATCGACGCCGTCCGCTCCTATGCGCCAGGGTTTATCTTCACTACCGCGCTGCCGCCTTCGATCGCGGCGGCGGCGACCGCCTCGATCCGCCACCTGAAGACGTCGCAGGCGGAGCGCGACGCGCAGCAGCGACAGGCCCGGCACACCAAGGACGTGCTGTCGTCCGCCAACCTGCCGGTAATGCCGTCGGAGACGCATATCGTGCCCGTACTGGTCGGCGATCCGGAGCTGTGCAAGATGGCCAGCGACCGCCTGCTCGCCAAGCATGGCATCTACATCCAGCCGATCAACTATCCGACCGTGCCGCGCGGCACGGAGCGCCTGCGCATCACACCGACGCCGTGCCACGACGATGCGCTGATCGGTACGCTGAAGGATGCGCTGGTCGAAACCTGGACCGCGCTCGGCATTCCGTTCCGCGACGAGACGCAGCCGCAGGAACCTGTGCGTTCCGACCGCATCGTACCGCTGGTGGTTGCCAAGTCCGGCGGCTGAACCGGCCGTTCAGCGCGCTTCGATCCAGCGGGCGAGCCTTTCGACCGCCTCCTCGACCTCGTCGAGCCGGCGGTGGAAACAAAAGCGGAAGTAGCTTTCGCCACCCACACCAAACGCCGTGCCGGGCGCCAGCCCGACATTAGCCCGGTCGATGATGTCGAACGCGGCCGACGTAGTGTCTTCCACGCCGTCGATTTTGAAGAAGGCGTAGAACGCGCCGGCAGGCGGCGACAACGACACGCGACCCGTTGCCTGCAACCTGTCGCAGACGATGCCGCGCGCGGCCCGCGCCCGTTCTACCTGCTCCGCGATGAAGGCATCGCCCTCGTCGAGTGCCGCGACCGCGCCTTTCTGCAGGAAGGCGGGCACACCCGAGATCGAATACTGCATCAGGTTCTCGAAGACCTGCTGCAGTTCGGGATGTATCTTCAACCAGCCGACGCGCCAGCCCGTCATCGCCCAGTTCTTGGAGAAGCTGTTGACGAAGATGATGCGGTCGTCCGGCTCCATCACGTCGATGAAGGACGGTGCGCGCGTGCTGCCATAATAGAACAGCGAATAGATCTCGTCGGCGACGATCCAGAGACCGCGTTCACGCGCCAGATCGAGAATTGAAGCGAGTGTTTCCCGATCGGCGGTCCAGCCGGTTGGATTAGACGGCGTGTTGACGAAAATGGCCCTGGTGGACGGTGTAATCGCGGCTGCGATCTTTTCGACGTCGCAGGTCCAGCCATTCCCTGATGCATCAAGGACGACCGGCACCGGCGTGGCGCCGGCAATTCCGGCCGCGGCGGCGAAGTTCGGCCATGCCGGGGAAAGGTAGATCACCTCGTCGCCATGGCCGGCGACCGCGTCGAGCGCGAGCTGAATCGCATGCATGCCGCCATTCGTCGCGATGAACTCCTCCGGTGCGAACGTGCGGCCGAAGTGGCGAGCGTAATAGCGCGCCAGTGCCGCGCGCAGTTCCGGGATACCGCGCTGCCAGGTATAGAACGTCTCGCCGGCGGCAAGTGAGGAGGCTGCCGCATCCGAGATAAATGCAGGTGTGGGCAGGTCGCCTTCGCCGGCCCAGAGCGGGATCAGCCCCTCCCTGCCCCGACCATGACTCATGACTGCGACGATGCCGCTTTCGGGCGCGCGTTGCGCCTCGGCACGAAGATGGGAAAACTGGTTCACGCTCTGTCTCGCCAAAGGAAGACCCCGGCCATGGAAAGCCGGGGTCTCGATACCGATGATCTTACTTGCAGGCTATTTCCTGGCAAGCAGATCGCGAATTTCAGTCAGAAGCTGGACGTCCGGCGGCGGGGGAGCCGCAGGTGCCGCCTCCTTCTCCCTTTCGAGCCGGCGGCGCATGTTGTTCACCATCTTGACCATCAGGAAGATGATCCAGGCGAGGATGACGAAGTTGATCACCACGGTGATGAAATTGCCGTAGGCGAAGACAGCGCCCTGTTCGCGTGCCGCATCAAGCGTCGATGCGGTCACCTCGGAAGACAGGGGCAGGAAGTAGTTGGAGAAGTCGAACCCGCCGAATATCGCACCAACGATCGGCATGATGATGTCGTCCACCAGCGATGACACGATCAGGCCGAACGCGCCGCCGATGATGACGCCGACGGCTAGGTCCATGACATTGCCCTTGGCGATAAACTCCTGGAATTCCTTGATCATCCGTCCCTCCTGGAGAATGGAATCGTGGTCGAATCGAGGGCCTGCTTGAGGCCGGCCACGTTGACCATAGCAAAAAGCGCGCTCGCGATAAGCGCGAAAGCGCGATCGCCGCAACCATCGACCGCTTCTCACCCAGCCGTAAGATCAATAGACAGCCTTGCCGAGCTGTGATTGCCTCATGGCGAATACACGTCACCGGCTGCATGGGAGGTTGAACGGCAGGTGCAGGGCTGGGTCATCGTCATCGTGGCAATCGCCTATGTGACGCTGCTGTTCGCGATCGCGAGCATCGGCGACCGGCGCGCCGCGACCCACGGTCCAGGCCGCGCCAGACCGTACATCTACGCCTTCAGCCTGGCGATCTACTGCACATCATGGACGTTTTTCGGCTCCGTCGGGCTGGCGAGCGAACGCGGTTTCGAGTTCCTGACCATCTATATCGGACCCGTACTGGTCTTCCTGTTCGGCTATCCGTTCCTGACGCGGATCATCCGGCTCGCGAAGTCCGAGAAGATCACGTCGATCGCGGATTTCCTCGGCGCACGCTACGGCAAGAGCTTCACCGTCGCCGGCATCGCGACCGTCATCGCGATGTTCGGTACCGTCCCGTATATAGCCCTGCAACTGAAGGCCATCTCAGGCTCGGTCAGCCTGATGGTCGAGCACTACAACGGCGCACCGCCGGCGGTCGACCTCTTCATCGGAGACATATCGCTCGCGGTCGCGCTGCTGCTTGCCATGTTCGCCATCCTGTTCGGCACCCGGCATGCGGATGCCACGGAGCATCAGGACGGGCTGATCCTGGCTGTGGCGGTGGAATCGCTGGTCAAGCTCGCGGCCTTTCTTGCCGTCGGCATCGCCATCACCTTCATCCTGCTCGGCAGTCCCGCCGAGCTGATCGCGACGGTCGCCGCAAATGCTCAGGTGCAGAGCGCGTTCGGCTACAGCACCTCGCTGCCCACCTGGATCGTCATGACTGTCCTCTCGGGCCTGGCGATCATCATGCTGCCGCGTCAGTTCTACGTCACCGTCGTGGAGAACCGCTCCGAGGAGGAACTGCGCAAGGCGAGCTGGATGTTTCCGCTCTACCTTGTGGCGATCAACCTGTTCGTCATCCCGATCGCCTTTGCCGGTCTCGCGATCATGCCCGCCGACGCCAATTCCGACCTCTATGTCGTCTCGCTGCCACTTCACTACGGCCAGAACGCGCTGGCGCTGTTCGCCTTCATTGGCGGGCTGTCGGCGGCGACAGCGATGGTCATCGTCGCCAGCGTCGCCCTGTCGATCATGATCTCCAACGACCTGGTGATCCCGCTCGTGATGCGACGCCTCCTCAAGTCGCGACAGCCGGATCGTGAGGACTGGTCGCAGGTCATCTTGAACGTCCGCCGCGCGGCCATCTTCGTCATCCTGTTCGCTGCGTTCCTCTATTACCGAGAGACGACGACCAATACCCGGCTCGCCTCGATCGGCCTGATCTCGTTCGCGGCGATCGCCCAGTTCGCGCCAGCCTTCATCGGTGGCCTCATCTGGCGCGGCGCAAACGGGCGCGGAGCGGTGATGGGCATGTCCAGCGGCATCGCCGTATGGGCCTACACGCTGCTTTTTCCCTCGCTCGCCCCGCCGGATACCGAGATCCTTCGCACCGGTCTATTCGGCATGGAAGCCCTACGGCCGCAGGCACTCTTCGGAACGGTCGGCGAGCCGCTCAATCACGGGGTGATCTGGAGCCTGTCGGTCAACACGCTTTTCTTCGTGCTCGGCTCGCTCTCGCGCGCGGCCAGACCGCTGGAGCGCATCCAGGGCGCATTGTTCGTGCCGCGCGATGCTGGGCCGATGCCGAACCTGCGCCGCTTCCGCACCGCCGTCACCGTCAACGACCTCAAGGACACGATCTCCCGCTACCTCGGTGTCGAGCGCACCGAGCGTTCTTTCCAGAACTTCGAGGCGAAGGAAGGCCGCGCGATCAACGGCAACGAGCTTGCCAGCATGGCGGTGATCCGGTTCTCCGAGCAGCTTCTCACCAGCGCGGTCGGCTCGTCATCAGCGCGGCTTATCCTGTCGCTGCTGTTCCAGCGCAATGACAGCAATTCGCGCGGCACGCTGCGACTGCTCGACGACGCCACGGAAGCGCTGCAGCAGAACCGCGACCTGCTCCAGACCGCGCTCGACCAGATGGAGGAAGGCGTCACCGTCTTCGACCGCGATTTCGGCCTGACCTGCTGGAACCGGCAGTTCCGCGCCCTGTTCGACCTGCCCGACGAAATGGGTCGAGTCGGCGTCTCGCTGCATCAGGTGCTGCGCTATCTGGCCGATCGCGGCGACATCCCCGCGGGGTCCGAATACCAGACGCTGAACCGGATGACGTGGTTCGGCGAGGTATGGTCGATCGAACTCAAGCGTTCGGGCCGCATCATCGAGCTGCGCACTAACCCGATGCCGGACGGCGGCATCGTCGCGACCTATACCGACATCACGGCCCGCGTGCAGGCCGACCTTGCGCTCAAGCGGGTCAATGAAACGCTGGAGCAGCGCGTCGCCAACCGGACGGCGGAACTGACGCGGGTGAACGAGGAACTCGCGCTGGCGCAAATGCTGGCCGAGGAAGCCAATCTCGGCAAGACGCGCTTTCTGGCGGCCGCCGGCCACGACATCCTGCAGCCGCTCAACGCCGCGCGGCTTTACTGCGCGGCGCTGTTGGAGTCGGTGGGCGATGGCAAGGTGGGCGACGCCGTCGGCAACATCGAATCCTCGCTGGAGTCGGTCGAGTCCATTCTCGGCGCGGTGCTCGACATTTCGCGGCTCGATACCGGTGCCATGAAGCCGGTGGACAGCGTGTTCAAGCTCGACGGCCTGCTCCGCCAGATCGAAACCGATTTCCAGCCGCTGGCCGCCGCAAAGGGGCTGCAGCTCACCATCGTTCCGTCGACGCTTGCCATTCACACCGATCGCAACCTGTTCCGGCGGCTCGTACAGAACCTCGTCTCGAACGCGATCAAATACACACGCAAGGGACGCGTGCTGGTCGGCGTGCGCAGACGCGGCGAACTGCTGGAGCTTCAGGTTTGGGATACCGGCATCGGCATCGACGACGACAAGCTCAATACGGTCTTCCGCGAATTCACCCGGCTGGAGGAAGGCGCAAGGGAAGCTCAGGGCCTCGGCCTCGGCCTTTCCATCGTCGATCGCATAGCCCGCGTGCTGCGCCTCGAAATCCAGCTACAGTCGCGCAAGGGTGCGGGCACGCGTTTCTCCGTCATCCTGCCCAAGGTCGATGCCCCTCACATCGAACTGGTCAGCGAAGTGCGCGCGTCGGTGCGCCACAACATCATGCTCGATGGGGTAAGCGTGCTGTGCATCGACAACGAGGCGCCGATCCTCAGCGGCATGCGACTGCTGCTCGAGGGGTGGGGGTGTCGCGTCGAGACCGCATCCGGGTCACCGGATATAGCCGTTTCCGAGGCCACGACTCGACCGGACATCATTCTGGCCGACTATCATCTCGACGGCGGTGAAAACGGGCTCGACGTGATTTCCAAGTTGCGCGACGCGTATGGGGCCGAGACGCCCGCCGTTCTCGTCACCGCCGATCGCTCGCATGAAGTGCGTGAGGCAGCGGCAAGGATGAACGTCACCGTCATCAACAAGCCGGTGAAACCGGCAAGCCTGAGAACAGTGCTGACACGCTGCCGAAAGATGCTCTCCGCGGCGGAGTGAGCAGGGCTAGTTTGCGCCGGGCATGGGATCGGTGGCGATACGGGAAAGACGAATGACTGCCTGAGTGCGGCTGTCGACGCCCAGCTTCAGGAGGATTGCCGAAACATGGGCCTTGATCGTCGCCTCCGAGACGCTGAGTTCGTAGGCGATCTGCTTGTTGAGCAGGCCTTCCGCGAGCATGCCCAGAACACGCGTCTGTTGGGGCGTCAAAGTCTGAAGACGTGCGATCAGGTCCGATATTTCCGGATCGCCTTCCTCACCGAGATCGATGCCTTCCGGCGTCGCGACCCCACCCTCGATGACGGTCTGCACCGCACGCCGGATTTCGTCCATGCTCGCCGATTTCGAGATGAAGCCCGAGGCGCCCAGTTCCAGCGCACGACGGATGGTGACAGGATCATCATGGGCCGAAACAATGACGATGGGCACGGTGGCATCGATGCCACGTAGGGCAACCAGCCCGGAAAGGCCGCTCGCGCCGGGCATCGTCAGGTCCAGCAGGACAAGGTCCGCATCCTCGGTGCCGGCGATCAAGGACTTCACGCCTTCGAAGTCGCCGGCCTCCAGCACGCGGCTGTCTTCGCCTACCCCGGCAAGAGCCTGCTTGAGCGCACCGCGAAACAGCGGATGGTCGTCCGCAACGACGAATGTAAAGCCCGGTGGCAAACTGTCCTCCCCGAATCGCCGCCCCGATTGTACCCTCAGGTGCCGACGCCGCGACGTCGATTATGCCCCCCCTCCCACGCATTGCAAGCACGCGCCGCGCGAGCCGCGCCGATTGATGAGGCGGACGACTGGCCAGCAACTGCCCCATCTCCCCTGAATGTGACTTGCCGCCAACGGAAGGTCGCGCTCATTATTCGACTTTGGTCTAAAGGCGGAGACCGCACATGGAGACCATCCGTCAGATCGCATTCGTGTGCGTGGCGCGCGCGGTCGGCTTCGGCACGCTGGCCATTGCCTGCATCATGCTGTCATTCGCCTTCAGTCCGCCGACCGCATTCCGAGCGGGCGCGCTGCTTGCGCTCATCATGGCCGGGATACTTATTCTGAAGGCGCATTATGCCGGCCGGCAAAAGCCGAAACATACCGAGGTGTGGCTCTATCTCGAGGATTGCCTGCGCCCCCGCGACCCCGAGGCCACGCGCCGCTTTGCCGGGGTGCTCCGCGAAACCTATGGCCGCTTTGCCGCGGGATCGCTCGCGGCCGCGTGCTGCATGTTCTTCATTTCGGTGGTGCTCATCGCAACAGGCCTGGAGACCCCCGGCCTCGAACTTGCCGTCTCGCGCTGAATCGCTGGCACATCGGGCTCAGGTGCGGTCGGCAGGAGGCTCGGGCTGGGTCGTCTTGTCCTCGCGCTCGAACTCATCGACAAGGCCCATGAACCGGCGGAAGAACCGCTCCATGTAGCCGAGCGTCTGCTCGAACTCTTCCTCGCTCGGCAGTTCCTCGGGCCGGCCACCGGCCTCCAGCGTCGCCAGCCTGTCCTCCAGCGCCTCGACCCGCGCCTCGAGGTCATCGATCTGGCCTTCGAAAGCCGAGCGCTCCTCGACCGCCATCTTGCAGATCAATTGGCCGCTGCGTTCCTGGCACAGCGTCGTGCGACCCGTTGTCGTGTCGAGGCGGACATAGCCGTCGTCGGTGCGCTCGAGCCGATAGCGCTCCACGTCCTGGGCCGCGGACGGGGCAACGGACAGCACCGTCAAGGCCGCAGCCGCCAGCATCGTTCCGTGTCGCATATCTGCCTCCTTTGAATGGGCATTCGGTTGAAGCGCTTTTTTGCGCCGGAATTGCGTCCGAGGGCAAATTCGCCCCGCAATCGCCACAGGCATATCCGAAAGACGCGTCAGGCCGATGACCCGCCGATATTTGTCTCCATAATCCCTCGAATGCTCCCCGAAAGCCAAGGACAAGCCATGAAATTCGTGTTTCCATCCGCGATGGTCCTGCTCGCCCTGCTTGCTGTGCGCCCTGCCGAGGCGCGCAACATCTGTACGATCGTCGCCGACGCGACGAGTGGCGCTGTGCTTCATGAGGATGGCGATTGCCAGACGCGTGTGACGCCGGCCTCGACCTTCAAGGTAGCGCTCGCTCTCATGGGATACGATGCCGGTTATCTCCAGGACAGTCGCAGTCCGGTCCTGCCGTTCAAGGAAGGGTACCCTTCCTGGGGCGGCGAAAACTGGACACAACCAACCGACCCCACCCGCTGGATGAAATATTCCGTCGTCTGGTATTCGCAACAGATCGCCAAAAGCCTCGGCGCCGAGCGGATGACCGATTACGGGGTCAAACTGGGTTACGGCAACGCCGATTTCACCGGCGACCCCGGCCGCAACAACGGGCTCGAACGTTCCTGGATAGGGTCGTCGCTGAAGATCTCGCCACGCGAGCAGGTCGGTTTTCTCCAGAACTTTCTCAACCGCAAGCTGCCCGTCAACGCGGCCGCCATCGATCGCACGATCGAGGTTGTGGAAAGCACGACAACCGAGGGCGGGTGGACCGTCTCCGGAAAGACAGGCTCGGCCTATCCGCGCAATGCGGATGGCTCGCTCAACCGCGCACGCGGTTGGGGCTGGTTCGTCGGATGGGCAACCAGAGACGACGCGGTCGTGGTTTTCGCCAGGCTCGATCAAGACGAAAAACGCCAGAAACGAGCCGGCGGATTGCGGGCGCGCGACGCATTTCTGAAAGCCTGGCCGACGCTGGCGGCGCAGGCCGTTCGATAGATGTCGACAAGCCTGCGGGCGGCTTTTCTTCCGCCGGTTTTACGCCTATAGCGCACGCATGACCAAGCTGATCTACAAGATCGTCCCCGAGCCCTTGTGGCGCGAGGCTCAGACCGCTGGCGTGTTCCTCGGTGCGCCGATCGATCGCACTGACGGCTATGTCCACTTCTCCACGGCAACGCAGGCGCGCGAAACCGCGGCGAAGCACTTTGCCGGGCAGGACAACCTTCTTCTGGTGGCGGTCGACGAGGAGAAGCTTGGACCAGCGCTGAGATACGAAGTCTCTCGCGGTGGAGCGCTATTCCCTCACCTGTTCGCGCCGCTCGAATTCGGCGCGGTGGTGTGGGTCAAGCCGTTGCCGCTCGGCGTAGACGGCGTCCATGTCTTCCCGGATCTTCCGGCATGATCGGCGGCGTCGAACGGATCGGGCAGAAGCTTCTTTTCGCGTTCGATCCCGAGACGGCTCACGGACTTTCGATAGCGGCCTTGAAGGCGGGTAGCGGGTTTTGCCGGCCGCCCGCGCGCGACACGCGGCTGGAAGTCAAGGCGGGAGGACTGACCTTCCCGAATCCGCTCGGCATGGCTGCCGGCTACGACAAGAACGCAGAAGTGCCCGACGCGCTCATCGGGCTCGGTTTCGGCTTCACAGAAGTCGGAACCGTGACGCCGCTGCCGCAGACCGGCAATCCCAAGCCGCGTATCTTCCGGCTCACGCAGGACCATGCGGTCATCAACCGGCTGGGCTTCAACAATGAGGGTCATGCACGGTGTATCGCACGGCTTCAGGCCCGGAAAGGCAGGCTGGGCATCGTCGGGGTCAATATCGGCGCCAACAAGGACAGCAGCGACCGCGTCGCCGACTACCGGCTGGGCGTCGAGCGCTTTGCCAGCCTTGCGTCCTATCTGACGGTGAACATCTCTTCGCCGAACACGCCAGGGCTTCGCGCGCTGCAAGCGCGCGAAGCCCTGGCCGAACTGCTCGAGGCGGTGACGGAGGCGCGCGCCGTTTCGGACGCGGCAAGCAACAAGCACACGCCGCTCTTCCTCAAGATCGCGCCTGATCTCGGCGAAACCGAGCTCGACGACGTCGCGGCGCAGGTGCTCGCAAAAAAGGTCGACGGCGTGATCGTCTCCAACACCACGCTGTCGCGACATGGACTGGCGAGCAGCCATGCCGTCGAAGCTGGCGGCCTCTCGGGACGGCCGCTGTTCGCGCGCTCGACGGCGGTGCTGGCGCGCATGCGGCGGCGGCTGGGGCCTGAGGTAGTTCTCGTCGGCGTCGGCGGTGTTACCTGTGCGGAAACCGCAGCGGAGAAGATCCGCGCGGGCGCGGATCTCGTGCAGCTTTACACCGGGATGATCTATGACGGCCCGGCCTTGCCGGCGCGAATCGTGCGCGGTCTTTCGGCGATCGTGCAACGCGAAGGTGTCGCTTCGCTCGGCGCGTTGCGCGACACCGCGCTGGCCAAGTGGGAAGCCGCGCCGATTTAGTCGCGGAATGTCGCCCGCGCCCTCACCGGCATGATGGCGAGCAGGCTGATGCCACGCGCGATCAGGAACAGGTGCAGCGACACCCACAGGCCGGTATTGCCGAACTGCGCTGGAAGCGTTGCCATCGCGGCGATGAACAGGACGAATGACAGCAGCATCATGTTGCGGAGGTCGCGCGACCAGGTCGAGCCCATGAATACGCCGTCCATCTGAAAGGCCAGAACGCCCGTCACCGCCGTGAGCGCTGCCCATGGCAGGTAGTCTCCAGCCATGGCGCGGACCTGAGGTTCGGTTGTCATCAGCGCCACCAGGGCATTGCCCGTCAGCAGAAAAAGTACCGAAACCAGGCCAGACACGGCAAAGCCCCAGAATGCCGTAAGCTGAACCGCCCGGATGAACGCCGGGCGATAGCGCGCACCCACTGCACGGCCGGCAAGCTGTTCGGCTGCGGTCGCGAAACCATCGAGGAAATAGCCGGAGAGCAGGAAGAAGTTCATCAGCACGGCGTTTGCAGCCAGCGTCAGCGTGCCAAGCTGTGCTCCCTGGCGCGCGAACAGCGCGAAGGCTCCGAGCAGCACGAAGGAGCGGATCATGATGTCGCGGTTCAGCGCGAACATGGTCTTGAGCGCCGCCACGTTCCTCAGCGCACCGGGTGCCAACGGCGGCAGCCGCCGGAAGCGCAAGACGAGCAACGAGAGGCCGACACAAGCCGCGACGGCTTCGGCCGCGACGGTAGCCCACGCCACGCCCGCGACACCCCAGCCCATCCACAGGCCGAGCGCGACCGACAAGGTCATGTTGACGAGGTTGAGCAGAAGCTGGAGCCCGAGGCCGAAACCGGACTCGCCACGGCCGAGCACATATCCCAGGATCGCATAGTTGGAGAGCGCGAAGGGCGCGGACAGTAACCGGATGGCAACGTAGGACGTCATCGCCTCCGTCACCGCCGGCTCGGCCGCCATGAAGCGCGCGCCGGCCCAAACCACCAAAGGCGCGGCCACGGCGAGCACAAAGCCCGCGCCAACGGCAACGATGAGTGCCCGCCAGAAGACGGCCTGTTCCTCGGCAGGCTCTTCACGGCCAAAGGCCTGCGCGACAAGTCCGGTGGTGCCGGTACGCAGGAAATTGAAGGTCGCGAAGACGAGATCGAAGACGATCGCGCCTGCGGCAAGACCGCCCAGCAAGGCCGCATCCCCCAGCCTGCCGATGACGGCCGTATCGACGATGCCCAGAAGCGGGGTCGTCAGATAGGCAAGCATCATCGGCAGCGCGATGGAGAGCACCAGCCGGTTGTCGACCTCGAACGGCCTCCGGGCGGGCGCCGTGCCTTCACTTGCCGTCATGTTGGTAGGGCTCTTTGGACATCCGGCCATCTCATGCCGCATCCCTGCCGCCGTCGCCATGTCCAGCCGGCGGCAAGTGCATCGTCCAGCGTATCAGCGTCGAAAGCTGAGGAGACGCAGAATAAGAAACGCGGGAATGACGAGGGCTGCACCAAGCAGGAAATAGCCCCAGAAGCTGTAGATCGCATCAAAGCCGAGATTCCAGAGGCCAAAGAAGAAATCCTCGATGCGATAGAGCACGTCCCAGGCCGACCAGCCGAACGTAGCCATCACGATGCCCACCAGAAATGACACCACGATCAGCTTAATGATCACGCGCAGGGGCGAGTCACCCAGAAAACGATTGATGGCGGACATGCCTTCTCTCCTCGAGATACTGGCGGCAGATACGCGTCACAAGCGGCAACTTCAAGGCCGTTGCGACGCCGAAGCATGCAACCGGAAGCGGTGCGGCGCGTTATAGGCCAGCAAAGCTGGGTGGGTAGGGGCAAACGCGAATTTTTCCGCACGTCACAACCTGTCGTTCTTAGCCGATCTCAAACGTGTCGTCATATTCGCGGAGCGCAAATGAAGCAGAACTACCTCTATCTCCTTATCGGCGCGCTGGTCGTCGTGGTCATCGCTCTTGGCGCCTATGTTCTCCGTGAGGAGAGCAAGCCAACTGGTGTCGAGTTGCGTATCGACGAGTCCGGGGTGTCCGTGGAGCAGAACTAAGATCAGGAACTGACGCGCGAAGCCGGCGTTGCAACGTCGGCGCAACAGGAGAAGCCACCATGGCAGATTCAGACAAGAATGACGTCGACGGCATCCGCAAGGACCTCGAAAAACAGATCGCCGACCTCAGGAGTGAAGTCAGCAGGCTGAGCGCTTCGCTGGCCGAGCATGGCGAGGCCCTTTACGAAGGTGCGAAGGAAGAAGCGGGCGAGCTTTATGCCAACGCCGCGACGCAGGCGCGTGGCGCAGCCCGGCAGGTGAAAACCCAGGCGCATGCCGTATCCGAGGCGATCCGTGAAAATCCGGGCACCGCGGCAACGGTCCTGTCCTCCGCCGGCCTTCTCGGCTTCCTGATCGGCCTTCTGGTCGGCCAGGCAGTTTCCAACAGCAACAACCACAGCCGACGCTGGTACTGAGGCGAATTCCGCCTGTAACGAAGGTGCAACGGCCTTCGGAGCAAAATCGCTCCGGAGGCTTTTTTTTCGCCCGACAGCCTCGTTCTACACCGCCATGTTTGGGCTTTGGTCGCAACTCACCTAGCATTGGTCGCGAATCGGCACCTTAATTTCCGCCGCCGGTTCCATGCTCCCCCGCGGAGGAAGATGGTCCGCAGCGCTTGCCGCCAGGGATCGAAATCATTGCAGAGGAGGGATTATGCAATGAGCGACACAGCTCCCATCGTGCCTGAAGATCACGGCCTTGAGCCCGGTCAGGACAACGTCCAGTTCATGGGCCTCGATATCCACAATCCGGTGTTCGCCATCTCTGGCGTGCTCACCGTGGCATTCGTGATCGCAACGCTGATCTTTCGCGAAGCTGCCGCCGAGGCACTTGGCGGTCTGCGGGTCTGGCTGACCACCACCTTCGACTGGGTGTTCATGATCTCGGCGAACGTCTTCGTGCTCTTCTGCCTCGTGCTCATTGTCACGCCGCTTGGCAATGTGCGCATCGGCGGGAAGGATGCCACGGCGGACTATTCCTACTGGGGCTGGTTCGCCATGCTCTTTGCTGCCGGAATGGGCATCGGCCTGATGTTCTTCGGCGTGCTGGAGCCGATGTACCACTTCAACAATCCGCCGCTGGGGCTTGCGCCCCCGGTCGTCGATGGCACGCTGGTTCCGGAGGCTGTCGATGAAGCACGCCGCATGGGCATGGCCGCCACGATCTTTCACTGGGGTCTGCACCCCTGGGCGATCTACGCGGTTGTAGCGCTGTCGCTGGCGCTGGCGTCTTACAATCTCGGCCTGCCGCTTTCGGTACGGTCTGCGTTCTATCCGATCTTCGGCGAGAGCGTTCGCGGCTGGACCGGACACATCATCGACGTGCTTGCCGTCTTTGCAACGCTGTTCGGTCTTGCAACGTCGCTCGGCTTCGGTGCTTCGCAGGCGCTGGCGGGCCTCAACGACCTCTACGGCGTGCCCAACACCGACAATATGAAGGTGCTTCTGATCGTCGGCATCACAGCCGTCGCGCTCGGCTCGGTGCTTGCCGGGCTCGACGCAGGCGTCAAGCGACTGTCGGAAATCAACCTGTTTCTCGCCCTGCTTCTGCTGGTGTTCGTGCTCGTTCTGGGCCCGACGCTGACCATCGTCACCGGCTTCTTCGCCAACAGTGCCGACTATGTCATGAACCTGCCGGTGCTGGCCAACTGGATCGGCCGCGAAGATGATGCGTTCGTCCATGGCTGGACGACGTTCTACTGGGCGTGGTGGATTTCGTGGTCACCCTTCGTCGGCATGTTCATCGCCCGCGTCTCGCGCGGCCGCACGGTGCGCGAGTTCGTCACCTGCGTGCTCATCATCCCGACCATCGCGTCGATCGTCTGGATGACGACTTTCGGCGGCACGGCGATCACGCAGTTCCTCGCCGACGGTTATGCCGGCGTGCAGGACACGGTTGTGGCCTACGTGCCCGAACTGTCGCTGTTCCGCATGCTAGAGCCGCTGCCGCTGTTCAGCATCACGGCGCCTCTCGGCATCATTGTGGTGATCCTGTTCTTCGTCACCTCGTCCGATTCCGGCTCGCTGGTTATCGACACGATCACCGCGGGCGGCAAGGTCGATGCGCCGGTTGCCCAGCGCATCTTCTGGTGCACCTTCGAGGGGCTGATCGCCATCGCGTTGCTGCTGGGCGGCGGGCTGGCCGCGCTGCAGGCGGGCGCCATCGCGACCGGCTTCCCGTTCGCGGTCCTCCTGCTGCTCATGACCTACGCGCTGTTCAAGGCGCTCCGGAGCGAACGGCAACAGCAGCAGTAGACTTCTCGACATGAAAAACGAAAACCGCCGCCTTGGCCGAGGCGGCGGTTTTCAGATTCTGGAGCGGGTGAAGGGAATCGAACCCTCGTCGTAAGCTTGGGAAGCTTCTGCTCTACCATTGAGCTACACCCGCGACACGCGCATTAGATCGCGGGCGGCGGCCCGCCTGTCAAGCGGCATGTTCGGCGTGTCGCAAAAGCGCAGTTGAAGCGGCCCGGTCACCACTCTATGGAAGGCGCGGGCGCGGCTCTTGTCGCGCTGCCTCAATCTCGCCGGAGAGACAGACTTGGACGCCCTCAGGACGCTCATCGAATCGCGCCGCTTCGAAGCGGTCATCACTGCCCTCATCATCGTCAACGCCATCACGCTGGGGCTTGAGACGTCTTCCGCGGTGATGGCGCGTTTCGGCGGCCTGCTGATGGCGCTCGACGTTGCCGTGCTCGCCGTGTTCGTCATCGAACTCGCCGCGCGCTTCGCCGTCTATCGCACAGACTTCTTTCGCGATCCCTGGCGCGTGTTCGACCTGATCGTCGTGGCAATCGCGCTGATCCCGTCCACCGGCAATCTGTCGGTGCTGCGTGCGCTGCGCATCCTGCGCGTGCTGCGCCTCGTCAGTGTCGTGCCGTCGCTTCGCAGGGTGGTCGGGGGATTGATCGCGGCGCTGCCAGGCATGGGCTCGATCGTTCTCCTGCTCGGGCTCGTCTTCTACGTCTTCTCGGTGATGGCGACGAAGCTTTTTGCCGCAACTTTTCCCGAATGGTTCGGCTCCATCGGTGAGTCCGCCTATTCCCTGTTCCAGATCATGACGCTGGAAAGCTGGTCCATGGGCATCGTGCGCCCTGTGATGGACGTACACCCCTATGCCTGGGTCTTCTTCATCCCGTTCATCGTGCTGACCTCGTTTGCCGTGCTCAACCTGTTCATCGGTATCATCGTTTCGGCGATGCAGGAGGAGCACGAAAGCACGGCTTCGGAGGAGCGGTCAGCCATGCAGCACGAGCAGGAGACGATCCTGGCCGAAATACGCGCCCTTCGCGAGGAAGTGCGCTCGCTGAAATCGTAGGTCCGGTCAGTCGGCGCGGAAGTGCTTGGAGAGCTTCAGGCCTTGGGCCTGATAGTTCGACTTCAGGTCGACGCCATAGAGCCGGTCCGGGCGCGAAAGCATATGCTCGTAGACCAGCCGGCCGACGATCTGCCCGTGCTCGAGGATGAAGGGGACTTCGTGGCTGCGAACCTCGAGCACCGCGCGGCTGCCGGTGCCGCCCGCCGCCGAATGGCCGAAACCGGGATCGAAGAAACCCGCATAGTGAACGCGGAATTCGCCGACCAGGGGATCGAACGGCGTCATCTCGGCCGCGTGATCCGGCGGCACGTGGACGGCCTCGCGTGACACGAGTATATAGAACTCGTCCGGATCGAGGATAAGCTCGTTGCGCCCTCGCGCAAACAGCGGCTCCCAGAAATCGTGAAGGTCCTGAGCGGCGCGCTTGTCGACGTCGACAACCGCTGTGTGATGCTTGCCGCGATAGCCGATGAGCCCGTCTGCATCGCCGCGCAGGTCGATCGACAGGGCGATACCGCCGCCGGAAATGTTTGGCTCTTCCGCCGCCACGAGCGTCTCGCGGACATGCAGACCCTGCAGCTCGGCTTCCGACAGAAGCGCCAGCCCCTTGCGGAAGCGTATCTGAGACAGGCGGGAGCCGGCCCTGACCACGATCGGGAAGGTGCGCGGACTAACCTCGATGAAAAGCGGCCCGTTATAGCCCGCCGGCATCTTGTCGAATTCCTGGCCGTAATCGGCCATGACGCGGGTGAAGATGTCGAGCCGGCCGGTCGAGCTCTTCGGGTTGGCCGAGGCGGAAACGTCCGCCGGCAGCGCAAGGCTCTCCTGCAACGGCACGATGTAGACGCAGCCGGTCTCCAGCACCGCGCCGGCCGTGAGGTCGATCTCGTGCAACTTCAGCCGCTCGAGCTTTTCGGCCACGGTGCTCGCAGGGCCGGGCAGAAAGCTTGCGCGCACACGGTAGGCCTTGGCGCCCAGTCGCAGGTCGAGGCTCGCAGGCTGGATCTGGTCGGCATCGAGTGGCCCCGCGGACGCAAGCGCGCGGGCGTCGAACAGCGCCGCGATGTCGCGATCCGGTAGAATGCCTGTGCTGCGCAATGCCGCGTCCCCGTTCCAGTGCGGCGAGGTTTAATGAGCCAGCCGATTGACGCAAGTCCGCCATCGGCGTAAAGGGCGTTTATCCCGTGGTGATTTGCCGGTCGGCTTGCAGCCACGTTAAACAAGTCGCTAAAAGGGACCGAGAGGAAACCGGCATGCGACTTCGCGGCCGGTTTTTTTTTGTGTCTGGGGTTTGACGATGACGACTGAAACGAAGCGCAACTGGAAGCCGGCGACCGCGCTGGTACATGGCGGAACCTTGAGGTCCGCGTTCGGCGAAACGTCCGAGGCGCTCTATCTAACCCAGGGTTTCGTCTATGACAGCGCGGAGGCCGCCGAGGCGCGTTTCAAGGGCGAGGAGCCGGGCTTCATCTATTCGCGCTATGCGAACCCTACGGTCGACATGTTCGAAAAGCGCATGTGCGAACTTGAAGGTGCAGAAGATGCCCGCGCGACGGCATCCGGCATGGCCGCAGTGTCGGCAGCGCTCCTGTGCAGCGTCAAGGCTGGCGACCACGTGGTCGCGGCGCGCGCCCTGTTCGGTTCCTGCCGCTGGGTGGTCGAGAAGCTGATGCCGCAATACGGAATCGAGACGACGCTGGTCGATGGCCGCGACCTCGTCGAATGGGAACAGGCGATCCGTCCGAACACCAAGCTGTTCTTTCTCGAAAGCCCGACCAACCCGACGCTGGAAGTGGTCGACATTGCCGCAGTGGCCAAACTCGCCAACCAGGCCGGCGCACGGCTGGTCGTCGACAATGTGTTCGCCACGCCTTTGCAGCAGAAGCCGCTGGAACTCGGCGCGCACGTCGTCGTCTATTCGGCAACCAAGCATATCGACGGCCAGGGCCGCTGCCTCGGCGGCATCATCCTCTCCGACAAGAAGTGGATCGACGAGAACCTGCACGACTATTTCCGCCACACCGGACCGTCGTTGTCGCCGTTCAATGCCTGGACGCTGCTCAAGGGACTGGAAACGCTGCCGCTGCGCGTGAAGCAGCAGACGGAAAGTGCGGGCCGCATTGCTGGCCATCTCGCCTGCCACCCCGCCATCGAGCGCGTCATCTATCCGGGCCGCAACGATCATCCGCAGGCCGACATCATCGCGCGGCAGATGACGGGTGGATCGACGCTGGTGTGCTTCGACGTGAAGGGCGGCAAACAGCAGGCGTTTTCGTTCCTCAACGCGCTGGACATCGTGAAGATTTCCAACAACCTCGGCGACGCGAAGAGCCTCATCACGCACCCGGCCACAACCACCCACAAGAACCTTGCGGAGGACGCGCGTCTCGATCTGGGCATTCTCGGCGGCACGGTGCGGCTGTCAGTGGGACTCGAAGACGCCGACGACCTGATCGAGGATATCGACAGGGCACTCGGCAAGGCGGCTTGAGGGCTGATCGACGTCACATTTCCGCCATCGGGCCTTGACGGTGTAGAGACCAGCACCAGAATCGGGTGCATAGTCGAGCCACAGTCATGTATCGCAGCACGACCCGAAATATCGAGGTAGAGGTCGAGCCCTTCTACCTCCCCGACCGCTCCGATCCCGACGACAGCCGCTACGTCTGGGGCTACCGGGTGACGATCGCAAATAATTCCGACGTATTCGTCCAGCTTCTCGCACGCTACTGGCGGATCACTGACGGCATTGGGCGGGTTGAGGAGGTGCGTGGACCGGGCGTTGTGGGCGAGCAGCCAGAGCTCAATCCCGGCGACAGCTTTCAGTATACGTCCGGCTGTCCGCTACGCACCCCTTCCGGCATCATGGTCGGCGCCTATACAGTGCGCAGTGGCGAGGGCGAATTCTTCGACGTCGCAATACCCGCCTTCTCGCTGGACCTGCCCGATCGCACCCATTCGGTGAACTGAACGCGGCAGATCATCGCGTTCGCTCAAGAGGTTTCGTCGCCTTCGGGAAACAGTTCGCGGTCCATAAGCGCACGCCCGAAACGATAGAGGATGTCCGCCGCCAGTTCCTTCCGCTCTTCCAGCAGCCGGTTGTAAGCCTTGCCGGCGGTGAAGTTCATGCGGCGGTGCGCGGAAGGATCGAGTTCGTGAATCGCCTGCGCCAGGCAAATGGCGATCTCGCACACGGCTTGCGCTGTCTCCTCGCGCATCTCGGCGCGTGTAGCCATTGTGTTCGGCATGCAATCGGCCCGCTGGTCCTGCCCTTGAATCGCCGAATCCTGCACTTTATGCGTTGACTATTCATTAAGGCTGACCGCGAAAGAGATCAGGGCGCCGGAAAACGCGCGCAGCCCTCACCCGCCCGGTCGGTGCAGGCAACCGGCGGATTTTCCGGCCGGATGGTCTGGTCTGCATGCTCTACCAGGGCGGAGAAGCCCCAACCAAAGGCTGCGGCACCAAGGGCGATGAGTATGATCTTGACGGTCATCTGCTTTCCGATGTGCCCCAATCACCCACGAAGCCGCGATTAACATGAAGGGACAAGGTTCACAAAGGCTTTCGGGTGCCATTAACCGAAGCCCGGCAGACTCGGGCTTCGGCTATTTGCAATCGGCACGGCTTCAGTCACCGGCCCGGATCGCCAAAAGAGCTATTGTGCGGGCACGAATTCGGCCGGGTCGAACTCATACTGCTTGGAGCAGAATTCGCAGGCGACGCTGATTGCGCCATTCTCCGTACTTTCGGCGATCTCCTCGGCAGTGAAGCTGTCCAGCACAGAACGGATACGCTGACGCGAGCAGGAGCAATCGTCGATCACCGGAGTGCCTTCAAACACACGCACGCCATGCTCATGGAACAGCCGATAGAGCAAACGCTCGGACCCGACGGTCGGGTCGAGCAGTTCGTCCAGCTCCACGGTCCCCAGCAACGCCTTCACCTCGTTCCAGCTGTCGTCGGTCGGGTCCGGCGCGTCGCCGTCGTCACCGTCACCCCCTGGCAGGTCCGGTAGGCGCAGCCGATCAGGCGACTCTGGCAGAAACTGTGCGAGCAGCCCGCCGGCACGCCAGCTCTCCACGGCGCCGTCGTCGCCACGCATGAGCTGGCGCGCGACAGACAGGCGAACCTCGGTCGGTATTTGCTCGGATTGGCGGAAATAGGTGCGCGCCGCGTCTTCCAGCGATGTGCCGTCAAGCTGCACGATGCCCTGGTAGCGCTGCATGTACTGGCCCTGATCGATGGTCAGGGCTAGTACGCCAACGCCGAGCAAATCCGAGGGCGATGCCTTGCCCTCGCGCACGGCCTCCTCCAGCCGCTCTGCGTCGAACCGGGCATAGGCGCGCAGCGACTTCGGTGTCGAGAAATCGGCCACCAGCATATCCACCGGACCGTCGGACCGGGTCTGCAGGATGAACTTGCCTTCGAACTTCAGCGATGTGCCGAGCAGGACCGTCAGCGCGACCGCTTCGGCCAGCAAGCGCGCCACTGGCTCGGGATAGGCGTGCCGTGACAGGATGGCGTCAAGAACCGGGCCTAGCTGCACGACACGCCCACGCGCGTCGAGCGCGGCCACCTCGAAGGGAACCACATGGTCGTCGCCGGCGAAACCGAATTCGCCGAGCTTGATGTCAGACTCAGTCACCAGAACACTTCCTGTCGTGGCACTGCCGGCGCACGTAAGCGGCGCCGGGCAATGCGCGGCTGTGAATACCCAATGGTCGGGATGAGCCCACTAGATAGGGGCGCATCCGCACGCGATCAAGCGCCGAAGCACCACGCGAGAACCGCCTTCTGGGCATGAAGGCGGTTCTCCGCTTCATCGAAGACGACCGAGTGCGGCCCGTCTATCACCGCATCCGTCACTTCCTCGCCGCGGTGGGCAGGCAGGCAGTGCATGAACAGCGCATCCGGCCGGGCATGTTCCATCAACGCCTCGTTGACCTGATAGGGCGTGAAGACATTGTGCCCCCTGGCGCGGTGCTCCTGCCCCATAGAAACCCAGGTATCGGTGACCACGCAGTCCGCGCCGCGAACCGCATCCTCCGGGGAACGCATGACCTTGACCACGCCGCCATTGCCGTTTGACCAGTCCAGGAACGGGCCAGCCGGCTCGCTGCCTTCAGGCACCGCGATGTTGAGCCGGAAATCGAAGCGCGCGGAAGCCTCCATCAGCGAATGCAGCACGTTGTTGCCATCGCCGGTCCAGGCAAAGAGCTTGTCCTTCACCGGCCCGCGATGCTCCTCGTAGGTCATCACATCGGCCATGATCTGGCAGGGATGCGTGTCATCGGTGAGACCGTTGATGACTGGCACAGTCGCGTGTTCGGCAAGTTCCAGCATGCGATCGTGCGAGGTCGTGCGGATCATAATCGCGTCGACATAGCGCGACAGCACCTTGGCGGTGTCGGCAATGGTTTCCGAGCGCCCGAGCTGCATCTCGGTTCCGGTCAGCATGATCGTCTCGCCACCGAGCTGGCGCATGCCCACATCGAACGACACGCGGGTGCGCGTCGACGGCTTCTCGAAGATCATCGCCAGCACCTTGCCGGCGAGCGGCTTGTCGACCTCGCCTGACTTCAGCCGGTGCTTGCGCGCGCGCGCGTCGTCGAGAATCGTCCTCAATTCGCTTGACGAAATGTCGGAAAGATCGGTGAAATGCCGGAACGACCCGCTCATGACGCGCCTCCCGCACCGTTGGCCGAGGCCAGCTTGCCGGCTGCCGCACGGATGCGTTCGACGCCGTCGCGGATCTCGTCGACCGTTACCGTCAGCGGCGGCAGCAGCCTCACCACGTTGTCGCCGGCAGGAACGGCCAGGAAATGCTCATCGCGGAATGCCGCATTGACCGCCGTGTTCGGCATCTTGCACCTGAGCCCCAGCATAAGGCCAGCTCCGCGCACTTCTTCGAACACCGACGGAAATTCGTCGACGACCGAAGCAAGCGCCTGCTTGGCAGCCAGCGCCTTGTCCTGAACGGCCTGGAGAAATCCGTCTTCAAGCACAACGTCGAGCACGGCGTTGCCGACCGCCATGGCAAGCGGATTGCCACCAAAGGTGGTGCCGTGAACGCCCGCGGTCATGCCCATCGCGGCACGGTCGGTCGCGAGACATGCACCGACCGGGAAACCGCCGCCGATGCCCTTGGCGATGGCCATGATGTCGGGCTCGATGCCAGACCATTCATAGGCGAACAGCTTGCCCGTGCGACCGATACCGCTCTGCACCTCGTCGAAGATCAAGAGAAGGCCGTGCTCATCGCAGAGTGCGCGCAGCTTCTGCAGCATCGCCGCCGGCAGCAGCCTGATGCCGCCCTCGCCCTGCACGGGTTCGATCAGGATCGCGGCCGTCTCCGGCCCTATCGCCTTTGCGGTGGCCTCGAGGTCGCCGAATGGCACCTGGTCGAAACCCTCGACCTTGGGACCGAAGCCCTCGAGATATTTCGGCTGCCCGCCCGCGGCGATGGTTGCCAGCGTCCGGCCGTGGAATGCGCCCTCGAAGGTAACGATCCGGTAGCGCTCGGGCGCGCCGTTTACATAATGATAGCGACGCGCGGTCTTGATCGCACATTCCAGCGCCTCGGCGCCCGAATTGGTGAAAAACACCTTGTCTGCGAACGTCGCGTCCACAAGCCGCTCGCCCAGGCGACGCTGGCCGGGAATCTCGTAGAGGTTGGACACATGCCACAGACGCGCCGCCTGCTCGGTGAGCGCGGCAACCAGATGCGGATGGCTGTGCCCAAGCGAATTGACTGCGATGCCGCCCGCGAAATCGAGATAGCGCTCGCCGCTGTCCGTCACCAGCCAACTTCCCTCGCCTCGTTCGAAGGCCAGGGGTGCGCGAGCGAAGGTCTCGTAAAGCGCCGAACCGTTCATTATATGCCTCGTCGACTGCGTCGCGTGCGGATGCGCGAAGTAAATCAAAAAAGCCGCCCAAAGGGCGGCGCAGGCCAACTTATATCGGCTGTTCGGCCACTTGTGTCAAATGAAACCGATTGCCCCAGAGGCCTCCCCGGGCCTGCGCCATGACAGATTGACGGCGAAGCGGAGCCAAGTTGGGGAAAACCGAAAAAACAGATTCGGCGTGGCGGCCGGACTCTTGTCACGGAGTCAGCCGATACTGTAGTTTGCACCCAAGAAACAACTAGATTTCGTGCGGCGGATCTAATCATCCCAGTAGATGTGGTGCCAGCTGGCTGCGGCCAGGCGGCGACGGATTCGGATTCCGCCAATTTTTGAAAGCAGGAGCCTGTTCTCATGAACTGGACCGACGAACGCGTAGAATTGCTTAAAAAGCTATGGGCGGATGGGCTGAGCGCCAGCCAGATCGCAACCCAACTCGGCGGCGTGAGCCGCAATGCCGTGATCGGCAAGGTGCACCGGCTCAAGCTGTCAGCCCGCGGCCGCACCTCGTCTGCTCAGCCGCGCGCCAAGAAGGCTCCGGCGAGCGCCAGCGCGGCCAAGGCGCCCAGCCGTCCGACCAGGACGGTAACGGCAACGGTTGGCGCCACCGCGCTTGCCGCGCAATTCGATGCGGAACCGGTTGCCCGGCAGGTTATGCGCCCGGCTTCAAACGTCGTCGTGCCGATCTCGCGCAAGCTGGCGCTGATCGAGCTGAACGAACGAACCTGCAAGTGGCCGAACGGCGATCCTTTGAGCGAGGATTTCAGCTTCTGCGGCAACGAGGCCGGTGAGAACGGACCGTATTGCGGCTACCACTCCAAGGTCGCATACCAGCCAGTATCAGAACGCCGCCGCGCCCGCTGAGAGGTTGGGGCACCATTAGTCCTAGCGGGCCGCGACACTCGCGCGCGCCACACCGTCCAGAAGGCCCTGCTGAATAAGCCGATCTATGACAAGGCGCGCGCCTTCGCGCGTCAGATGTCCATAGTCATACTGGATAGGCACATTGCCGTCCGTTACCGTCTGGCAGTTGCCATCGGCATCGCAAAGCGCCTGCAGCGGCGAGACATAGGTGACGGGCAATCCCTCAAGAGCAGACTTGACCTCCTCCTCGAGCGCTGAGACCTCTTCGTAACGGTTGAAGGCACGGATCTCGTGGCTGCGCCGCGGGAGTGAGGCGCTCGCCAACAACGAAGGCAGGGTGGTCGTGTATTCGATCGGCTGGCCGACGACGTAAACATGATCGGCACTGCGGAGTATCTCAATAAGTGTTTTCCGTAGCTTCCTGATATCGTTTCCGTTGCGCCAGCGAGCTGCGAGGATCACTGCATCAAAGTTGCCATTGCGCAGATAGCTGTCGAAGGTGCTCTCCATCAGGTCTGTGCATGGGCGCCTGCCAACGCTGTCCAGAACGGGTCGGCAACCGTTGTTGCCGATGGTGATCAGCGTCGCTTCGTCGTTGGATTGATAGACAGGCAAGGCAAGCTGGGTCGCGTAGCTGTCACCCAATATAAGCAACCGCGGTTCCCCACCCTTGCGGGTCAGGCAATCCGGCAAACTGCCGTCGGCAGGCACCTCGCGGACACTGCAACCGGAGTACTCGTGCTCTCGTTTGTATGGATCGAACGCTGCGTAGTGACGTGACTGCTCGTCAAGACGCCCCGGCAGGCCACTGGCAAGATATGGATACGATGCAATGGCGGCAGTCGCCCCCATGGCGAGCGCGCCGGCGGCAATCGTGTAACCCGGCGTCCACGACTTGAACCGAATCTGCCGCACCGGACGCTCGACCAGATGCAGCGACAACCAAGCCGCTGCGATGGAGAGCGCAATGAGGATGGTCGCTTCAGCCAGCGTCGGCATTCCAGCGTTCGCATAATGCCGAAAAAATACCAGGATCGGCCAGTGCCAGAGATATAGCGAATAGGAGATCAAACCTATGAATACCGCTGGGCGCAGACTCAGCAGTCGATCAGGCGTAGTGGGAACACTTTTCGGCCAGACCAGCAATGCGGCACCGACGCAAGGGTATAGCGCATTCCAGCCGGGAAAAGCGGTCTCTGCCGTCAGCGCCACCGCAGCGTAGGAAATCAGTGCCAGACCGACCCACCCCATGACCTCGCCCAGGGCACGCGAAGCGATGGGCTTTGCAAAGACCAGAGCGGCACCGGCAGCGAGTTCCCAGGCTCTGGTGTGAAGCATGAAAAATGCGACGGGCTGATCGGCTTCGACCCAATAGACGGATGCGACAAAGCTTGCGAGCGCGATGACCGCCAGCACTGCCAGAAGGAACACGGCTGACTTGCGCAACCGCCATACACACCACATGACTATCGGCCAGAACAAATAGAACTGCTCTTCCACAGCCAACGACCAGGTGTGGAGCAGCGGCTGCATCTCGGCGGCCGGATCGAAGTAGCCGGAACTCCATAGAAAATAAAAATTTGAGAAACCGAACGTGGCAAACATGCCGCTCTCTCCCAGGCGGGCGAAATCTCCTGGCAACAACAGCAGGTAGCCTGCTGCCACGGAGAAAATCAGGACCACCAGAAGTGCAGGAAGGATGCGTCGGAACCGCCTGTCGTAAAACCGCACCAGCGAGAACCTTTCGCCGGACAAATCCGTGAAAAGGTTCTTCGTGATCAGGTAGCCCGAGATCACGAAAAATACGTCGACGCCGATAAAACCGCCGGTAAACGGAGCGATCCCGTAGTGATAAAGCACAACGGTCAACACTGCGATCGCCCTCAGGCCATCAATGTCGGAACGATAGGCAAGAGTGGGCGTCAAAATACGGTCCGGGCTAGCTCGGTTCGGCGCGTGTTTTGGCCTGCGCAGAGCCCAAGGTCAACCGCGGCGGTGCGAGCGGACTTTGCGACTATATGACTGATCGCCGGCAACGGCAGATTTCCTGGGAGACTGCCTCGTCAGTTCCGCGCCGTCTCGGGGTTCATCATCACCACCCGATGGCTCTTGTCTTCCTTGGGGCGCTCCAGCGGGAGTTGTTCGCCGGTGACGACGTAATAGACCGTCTCGGCGATGTTGGTCGCGTGATCACCGATGCGCTCGATGTTCTTGGCGCAGAACAGCAGGTGCGTACATGGCGAGATGTTGCGGGGGTCTTCCATCATGTAGGTGAGCAGCTCGCGGAACAGCGAGGTGTACATCGCGTCGATCTCCTCGTCGCGATCGCGCATGAACGCGATCGCGCCGACCGAGCGCGAGGCGTAAACATCGAGCACCTGCTTCAATTGCGTCAGCGCAAGCGTGGCGAGGGCTTCCAAACCTCGGAAAAGCTGCACCGGCTGGCGCGTGTCCGCTACCGCGACGACACGCTTGGCGATGTTCTTGCCGAGATCGCCGACGCGCTCGAGATCGGCCGAGATGCGGATCGTTCCGATGATTTCGCGCAGGTCGTCCGCCATCGGCTGGCGCTTGGCGATGAGAACGATCGCACGGTCGTCAATCCAGCGCTGCCCTTCGTCGAGCACGACGTCGTCGGCGATCACCTTACGCGCCAGCGCCGCATCGGCGTTGATCAGCGCGGCGACCGCTTCATCGACCATGCGCTCGGCATGACCGCCCATGGCCGCGATGCGATTGCCCAGAGTGGCGAGCTCTTCATCATAGGCGCGGACGGTGTGTTGCGAGTTCATGGCGGACGATCTGCCGGAGCGATTCTTGACGATGAATCTAAGGTAGTCGGATGACAGGAAAAAGAAAGCGCGGCGCGCGGGAGCGTGCTTTCTCTCCTACTCCGCCGGCAGATGCACGGTAAACGCAGACCCTTCGCCCAGCTTTGACTTAACCGTCAACCGACCTTCATGGCGGGTGAGGATATGTTTGACGATCGCTAGCCCCAGCCCGGTCCCGCGTCGCGTCACACTGGTCTCCACGCGGTAGAACCTTTCGGTGATGCGCGGGATGTGTTCCTCGGCGATCCCCGGCCCGTAGTCGCGCACGGTCACAGCCACTTCAGGTGTAGGCCCGGCACGGGTTCTGTCGATGTCGATCTCCACCTTGCCGCCGGAGGCACCGTATTTGCAGGCATTTTCCAGCAGATTCTCGAAGACCTGGATGAGCTCGTCACGGCTGCCGGGGATGAGGATCGGCTCCTTCGGGCGCACGTAGGAGACCTCGACGCCGCCTTCACGCGCGAGATGGCCGAGCGACTCGACCACTCCTGCAACGATCTCGCCAACGTCGATCCTCGCTTCCGATCGCATGTAAGGCTTCATCTCGATGCGGGACAGCGACAGCAGATCGTCGATCAGCCGCGCCATGCGCTCGGTCTGGGCGTGCATGATCTGCAGGAAATTGTCGCGCGCCTTCTCGTCGTTTCGCGCCGGGCCGCGCAGCGTCTCGATGAAACCGGCGATCGAGGCAAGTGGCGTGCGCAGTTCGTGGCTGGCATTGGCGATGAAATCGGCGCGCATTCTGTCGATGCGGCGCGTTTCGCTCTGATCCTTGAAATGAACGACGAACAGGCCGCGCGCGCCGACTGGCATCGCCGAGACGCGGAAAGCGCGCTCGATCGGCACCCTTTCGCTGTAATCGATCGCGCCCGGCCGGCGTTCGCCAAGCAGGCCGATAATAAGCTGCTGCATCTCAGGCGTACGGAATTTGTGATGCAAAAGCGTGCCCCGAGGGATCTGGCCAAATGCGGCAATGGCTGCCTGGTTGGCGTGGAGCGCGGCGCCCCTTGCATCGAAGATCACGATCGGATCGGGAACGGCGGCAGCCAGTTCGCGTGCCGATAGCATGTCGATCTCGTCGCTGTCGCCGATACGCAGCTCTGTCGCCTGCACCATTTACGATCCCTGCAATTCCACTTCGCCGTCCCTTCGCCTCTGGACCGGCGCAGGACCACCCAATAGCATGGTTTCTCCACATCACAGGAATATCTCAATGGGCAACCCCTCCCCGAAGTTCGAGACACCCGTCAAACCGATCAAGCTCGTCATCGACGGCAAAAAACGTGTCTTCGACATCGACGATCCAAAACTCCCGGATTGGGTCGACGACATGGAACTGAAGGCGGGCGGCTATCCCTATGACAGCAAGTTGGACAAATCGGACTACGAGGACACGCTGGAAAAGCTTCAGGTAGAGCTGGTGAAGCTGCAAAGCTGGATGCAGAAGAGCGGAGAACGGCTGCTGGTCCTGTTCGAAGGGCGCGATGCAGCTGGCAAAGGCGGCACGATCTTCGTCACGCGACAGTACATGAACCCGCGCACGGCCCGGAACGTCGCGCTGACCAAACCGACGGAGACCGAGCGTGGCCAATGGTACTTCCAGCGCCACGTCGCGCATTTTCCTACCAGCGGCGAGTTCGTGACCTTCGACCGTTCCTGGTACAATAGAGCCGGCGTCGAGCCCGTAATGGGTTTCTGCACGCCCGAGCAGCATGAGAAATTCCTCGAGGAAGCGCCGCTGTTCGAAAAAGGCATCGTTGCCGACGGCATCCGCTTCTTCAAGTTCTGGCTTACCATCGGACAGGAAACCCAGCTCGGCCGTTTCCATGACCGTCGGCACAGCGCGCTCAAGGCTTGGAAGTTCTCGCCAATGGATGTCGCAGGTATGGAAAAGTGGGACGAGTACACGAAAGCGCGTGATCTGATGTTCGAGCGGACCCACACCGAGCATGCCCCGTGGACGGTCGTTCGCGCCAACGACAAGCGACGTCTGCGTCTGACCGTCATCCGCCGCCTGTTGCTCACAATTCCCTATGCCGGACGCGACCTCGACGTGATCGGCGCGGAGGACGACAAGATCATCGGCGCTCCCTCCTCGGCCTTGCGCTGAGGCTTTTCGGCCCTGTCGCGAACGAAGGAGCGCGCAGGCCGATGGTGCGTCTTGTTCCAGTAATGCGGGCGACGGTAGATCTCCCACAGCGCAAGCCAGGCCGCCAGCGACAGCCGCATCCAGTGGAAAGGCGTCTGCAGGGCGATCGAGACTATGCCCACCTTCTCCTTGAGCGTCAGCGTCGCCATGCCGATGGCGACGAAGGCGGCGTAGCCTGCCAGAATGTTGACGAAGCCGATCGTCACCAGAACGATTTCCAGGTTCTGCAGCGAGCCTACCCAGGCTAGTTTCGCGATCACGTAGAGGATCGTGAACAGAAACACCGGGTGGACCAGAGCCGAGACGAGCATGCCCAGAAACAGTATCTGCATCAGAAGGAAGGAAAGCGGGCCAAGATCTTTCCAGAGTGCGCGCGGCGAACGCATATGGACGAGCCAGGTCTGCGCCCAGCCCTTGAACCAGCGCACACGCTGCGGCAGCCAGGTCTTGAGATCATCCGGCCCGTCCTCATATGTCGGATGCGTGATCACGCCGGCGCGGTAGCCAAAGCGTTTGAGCCTCAGCCCGAGATCCGCGTCCTCGGTCACATTGTAGGCGTCCCAGCCGCCGGCCTCCACGAGTGCAGATCGCCGGAAATGGTTCGAGGTTCCGCCCAGGGGCAGAAGCGCGCCCAGGCCTGCCAGCCATGGCAGCACACCCCGGAAAAGCCCTGCGTATTCGAACGCGAACATGCGCGACAGCGGGCTTGCTGATGCGTTGGTCACGACAAGCGGCGCCTGCAGACAGGCAAGGGTATCGTCCTCGGCGCAAAAGCGTTGCCATGCCTCTATGAGCTGAAGCGGGTGCGGCCGATCCTCGGCATCGAAAAGGGTGACAAATTCTCCGCTGCAAAGCGGCAGCGCATAAGCCAGCGCCTTCGGCTTGGTGCGGGGCAGACCGGCGGGCACCTTGATGATCTCGATACAGCGACGCAGCTTGTGCTCCTGGAGTGCTGCCAGCGTCTCGTGATCGTCTTCCTCGCAGACAAGCTTGATTTCCAGCTTGCTGCGAGGCCATTGCAGCCGGCCGAGAGCAACAAGAAGCTGCGGGATCACCTCCCGCTCACGGTAGAGCGCAACCATCACGGAATAGACGGGCAGCGCGGCCGGATCGACCGGCGGCGGCGGACGCAACCTCAAGGGCTGGGCCGCGGTCAGCGCCAGGACGCGCAGGGCAACGCACGCGCCAAAGGCGACCGTCGCAACCACATGCAACGCAAGGATCGTCTCCATCGCCGCGATAAAGAGGCAAAGCGGCAGGACGACAAGGATCGTCGCGACACATGCCCCTTGCCAGGCGTTGGCCACGATGCGCGCGGACAAATCGGTATGGCGAAGAAACAGACCATGCTGCGCATCGTCGAGCAATCGCCGCTTCGTCAGATCAAGGATAGCCGTGCGAAGGACGCTGGGCGGCGCCAAGGCGAGACGTGTCTTCAGTCCCGGTGACGCCGCCAGCCTGGCGCGCATGACCGAAATTCCGATATCGGTTGTTGCGATCACGTGCAGCGTAGTGCCGTCCGGCCGCTCGAGCAGAGCCAGCGGCAGGCCGCGTTGACGGCGCAGCGCCACCAGGCGGTAACGCTCGGGCACCTTCAGTCTCGTCGCCTCGATCCCGGGAAGGAACGGCAGTTCCAACTCATCGGCGATAGCGTGGAACAGCGCTGCCTCGTCGATTTCGCCGGAGGCGAGCAGTTCGTCGAGGAAGCCGGTACCGTTTGCCAAGGCCCGGTCAAGCGCGCGCAACACGACTTCGGCTGCAAGCCTGGTTCGCCGCATGACCGGCAACCACTCGCGCATCAGCAGATCGCGAGAAGTGGGCTGAGACGTTTGCGCTGTTGCGGAGCCTGTGGGCGCCTCCGCGCCGACGGCGACTGCGACCCTGGGGGAATCCTTATCGGGCGAAGAGTTCAGCCGCCCCACGGTCAACAGTGACGGGCCTATCGGCGGCGCTACGTGGGGAGCATGCGACGCGCCGGAAAAAGCCACAGCCTAACCTCCGCTCGCCAGGCGACAGGTCAGACGCACCGTCTGGATACGACCGAAGGCAGCAAGGCCTTTCGTTGCTAAAGAGCGTATCCGGCAGCAAAGATCGACAGATCGGACGGACTGTCCGAAAGACACCGAGCACATAGAACCCCCACCCCAGGTTGCAATGTATTTGG
The DNA here is from genome assembly GCA_019739225.1 of Aquamicrobium sp. Lineage (GTDB taxonomy): Bacteria > Pseudomonadota > Alphaproteobacteria > Rhizobiales > Rhizobiaceae > Aerobium. The sequence goes on along the minus strand of JAHHDT010000005.1, from coordinate 838,366 downwards.
TGTTTTTTTGCTTTTCAATAGCTTTGACACACCTGCATCTCCAGTAATTTTCCCCGATGACCTTGCGCCCTTGGAATTCAACTTGATTTCGATGCTCCCACCGAGACCCCCCAGCTTGCGCGTCCCGGTTGACCGCCGCCGCACGCCAAGAAGCGCCGGTTCAAGTGCAGTGACTGCTCGTCGTCGACACGGCGTCTGCTCCACGCCGCCGCAGTCCCGCGAAGCGGGCGCTTTGACATTCGATTTGCGAGACCGACTTCAACCCGTTATCGAATGGCAATCTCGTTCCATAGGCGACGGCGTTCCATGCACCGGGCACTGACCCTTCTTCTGTCTGCTTTGGCGATCATCGCCACGCTGTCCGGCTCAGCCGCGCTTGCGGCCGAACCGGCCATTCCCAATTACTGGGACGAGCGGGAGCGTCTGCCGAAGCCCGACCTTTCCGGTGTCGAACGCCTGCGCTTCCTGACGACGATCGACTTTCCCCCTTTCAGCTTCCTGGATGCACAGGGCAGGCTTGCCGGCTTCCATGTCGATCTGGCAAGGGAGGTGTGCCGTGAGCTCGACATCGTAGCCCGCTGCCAGATCCAGGGGCTGCCGTGGGACGAGCTGGATGCCGCCATGGCGGCAGGGCAAGGCGAGGCGCTGATCGCGGGAACACCGATCAACGCGCAGACTCGCGAGCGGTATCTCTTCTCGCGCCCCTATCTCCGCTTTCCCGCGCGTTTCGTCGTCCGCAAGAGCACGACGCTCTACGAACCCTTGCACAAGGCGATCGACGGCAAGCGCACCGGCGTACTGGCAGGCACCGCCCATGAAGCGATGCTGCGACAGTATTTCCCTGCCGCAAAAGCCGTGACCTTCACGAAGTCTGAATGGATGGAGGCTGCGCTGCGCGAGGGCCGGATCGACGGCATCTTCGGCGACGGGATGCGGCTTTCATTCTGGCTTGCCGGTTCCGCGTCGGAAAACTGCTGCCGTTTCGCGGGTGGGCCGTATCTCGCGCCGGAATTCCTCGGAGCTGGTCTGGCCATCGCAGCCAACCGTGAGGACACGGTGCTGGCGCGGGCGTTCGACTTCGCGCTCCGCGAAATCTCCGTCAAGGGAACGTTTGCCGAGCTCTACCTGAAATATTTTCCGGTCAGTTTCTACTGACCGGGGTCACGCGGCCGTGCGGTGCCTTATGGCGGCCGAGCGCTCGATTGCTGCGACCGCCAGCGGATCCAGCCCGAAGCGATCCTTGACCAGATCGAGCACACGCGTTTCCTCATCACCCACCGAGAGGTCGGCAGCCGCTATGTCGACGGCGAGCGCGTAAGCGGTTTCACGCAGATCTTCCGTGAGCGTGGTCTTGATAAGCGTCAGCACCGTGGCGAAGCCGTCCTCCTGCTGCAGAAGTTGCTGGCACTCCTGCGCCACAGCCAACGTGCGCGATTGTTCGAAGCCCTGGAAAATGGGAAGCGTGCGGACAATCGCGCCGATGCGCGCCAGTTCCTCGTCGCCCATGTCGCGGTCAGACGCCGACATGATAACCATCAGATAGACCATCGCTTCCTGTGGGGTCGGCTTCGACATGTTCTGCTCCATTGATGCTGTCCAGACCGCAACGTAGGAAGCTGCGGGCGTTACCGCAATGAAAAACCCCGGTCGCGATTGACGCATTGCTCAAGCGCGCATAGACGTTGCGCGCGCTGGCAAGAAGGCCCGCAAATCTTCACAGGACACTCGAAATGACCACTTCGCGATCGAACTCGCTGATGCTTTCGCCCGAAATCCTTTCGGCGGCACGCGAGAGCAAAGCGTGGCCGTTCGAGGAGGCCCGCAAGATCATCAAACGTTACGAGGGAAGCGACTGGCCAGAGGTCGTGCTGTTCGAGACCGGCTACGGCCCCTCTGGTCTTCCGCATATCGGTACGTTCGGCGAGGTGGCGCGCACATCGATGGTGCGTCACGCCTTCCGTATTCTGACCGAGGACCAGGTTCCCACCAAGCTGATCTGCTTTTCGGACGACATGGACGGGATGCGCAAGATTCCGGACAACGTGCCGGATCGTTCCTTCTTGGAGCCTTATCTGCACAAGCCGCTGACCGTGGTGCCGAACCCCTTCGGGGGCGACTATGAGAGCTTCGGCCATCATAACAATGCCATGCTGTGCCGCTTCCTCGACACGTTCGGCTTCGACTACGAGTTCGCCAGCGCGACGGACTATTACAAGTCAGGTCGCCTCGACGCGATCCTGAAGCGCGTGGCGGAACGCTACGACGCGATCATGGCGATCATGCTGCCCACGCTCGGCGAGGAACGCCAGGCGACCTACAGCCCCTTTCTGCCGATCTCGCCGAAGACGGGGCGCGTGCTCTACGTCCCGATGAAGAAGGTCGATGCAGTGGCCGGAACGATCACCTTCGACGACGAGGACGGTACGGAGACGACCCTTCCCGTCACCGGCGGCAAGGTCAAACTGCAGTGGAAGCCGGACTTCGGCGCGCGCTGGGCGGCGCTGGGCATCGATTTCGAGATGTTCGGCAAGGACCACGGACCGAACATGGGCGTCTACGACCGCATCTGCGTCGCGCTCGGCGGCCGTGCACCGGAACACTTCGTCTACGAGCTGTTCCTCGACGAGAACGGGCAGAAGATCTCGAAGTCGAAGGGCAACGGCCTGACGATCGACGAATGGCTGACCTACGCCCCGACGGAGAGCCTCGCGCTTTACATGTTCCAGAAGCCGCGCACGGCCAAGAAACTCTACTTCGACGTCATTCCGCGCGCGGTCGATGAATACTACCAGTTCCTGTCGGCCTATCAGCGGCAGGATTGGAAGGAGCGACTGGGCAATCCGGTCTGGCATATCCATGACGGCAACCCGCCCGTCGTCGACATGCCGGTCCCGTTCGGCCTGTTGCTCAACCTCGTCAGCGCTTCGAACGCGCACGACAAGTCGGTGCTGTGGGGGTTCATTTCTCGCCACGCTGCAGGCGTGACACCGCAGACCCATCCGGAACTCGACCGGCTGGTAGGTTACGCGATCCGCTATTTCGAAGACTTCGTGAAGCCGCAAAAGCAGTTCCGGGCGCCGGATACGGTGGAAGCAGAGGCCCTGCAGGCGCTCGCCGACAAGCTCGCGACGTTGCCAGCCGGTTCGGATGGCGAGGCGATCCAGAACGCCGCGCTGGATGTCGCCCGCGCAATCGAGCGCTATCAGGATCACTCCAAGAAAAGCCCCGAGGGCGGCCCCGGGGTCTCGGTGGCCTTCTTCCAGATGATCTACCAGGTGCTGATCGGGCAGGAACGCGGCCCGCGCTTCGGCTCCTTTGCTGCGCTCTACGGCATCGGCAACACGCGCGCGCTGATCGAGAAAGCACTGAGCGGAGAGCTAACCGCCTGAGGTTTCAGGCAGGGTGAGCGTCAGCGGGGGCGGCGCGGCGCTGGAAGGTGCTGCACCGAAGAGCCCCCTCGCATTTTCCCGCGCTTCGGCCTCCATTTCGGCATAGGGTCCATCGGCCACGGCACGCACCCAGCCCTGCGCGACCAGCCAGGCTGCTGCGTCATGTCCGCCAAGCTTGCACTGGGTCACGACGGTTTCCTGCGGAGCAACCGGCGGCACGACGCAGGACAGCGCGCGGCCGCGCAGCCAGTTGCGGAAAGCGGTGCGGGCATGCACGCCGCACGGCCAGGATGCGCCATCGCTGCCACAGGTCTCGTCCGCACCGGTGACCTCGATGCCCGAAAGCGCGACGTGATAGCCACGTGCCTCGAACGCGCCGGCAGCGGTTGCCACCGGCCGGTGAAGCATGGTTTCGGCGGGCGGCCCTTCGGACGGGGCCCGCACGCGGCCGATGCCCAGCGCCTCGCGCGGATCGATCCGCTCCAGCACTTCCTGCTCCACGAGTGGTGCCGCTACCACATCCGGTGCAACGGGCCGGACACGAGAAGGAACAGGCAGCAGCGGCACCGCGGGGGCCGGCTGTGCCACGGCCTCGGGCTCCACGGGAACCGTCTCGACCGCGGCAGGGTCTTTGTGGCTGGTCAGGAAATCGCCGGAAGACAGGAGCGCGGCGCTCACACCGGCGAGCCCGGCCAGCGCGACCATTGCCGCCAGCGGCCGCACCTACTGGCTCGCCCAGACGATGCGCGCCATCCATTCGATCTCGGCCGTCGACACCGTGCGATCGGGATGGGCGGGATTGAGAGACACGAGTTCGATAGCCTCGGTGCTGCGGCTTGCGAGCACTTTCGCCGTAACCTCGCCGCTGATGATCTTGACCACGACACGGTCGCCCTTGCGCACCTGCGCGCCGGGCTCAACGATCAACACGTCACCGTCGCGATAGAGCGGCAGCATGGAATCGCCCTGAACCTGCAGCGCATAGGCGCCCTCGCCCGCGCCGGCTGGAAGCTCGATCTCCTCCCAACCCTGGCCAACCGGGAAGCCTGCATCGTCGAAAAAGCCGCCCGCGCCAGCCTGCGCGAAACCGAGCAGCGGAACAGCGGGACGCCTTTGCCGCGCCCGGCCAACGGGCCGTCGTGGATGTTCCTCGACCAGCGCGAAGAGGTCGCCCAACGTGACACCAGTCGCTTCGATGATCTTTGCGAGCGACTCCGTCGACGGCCAGCGTGGCCGGCCGTCAGCCGACAGCCGCTTCGACTTGTTGAAGGCGGTGGAATCGAGCCCGGCCCGCTTGGCAAGTCCCGACGCAGACAGCGAATGCTCCGCCGCGAGCGCGTCGATTGCCGCCCAGACACGTTCATGCGAGAGCATCGCGCCCTCCCCGAAGACAGGAAAAAATACCTTTCCCGTCTAGTTAATCCCTGCGCGCCGGACTGTCCAGCCCAATGCCGCCGGTTTCCTCAGGCTCTGAAAGGCGCTCGCCCCGTTTCCAGCGCGTGGGCAAGGTGCTCGAGCCGATCCTGCCCCCAGAAAGGTTCGCCGTTGAGCACGTAGACCGGCGCCCCGACCGCATCGGCATCACCGGCTTCGCTGGTGTTGCGGGCAAGCGTTTCAGCGGCTTCGGGCTCGCCCGCGGCCTTCAGCACGGCGTCTGCATCGTGGGCCTCTGCCGTAAGATAGGCTGAGAGCTGTTCAGGGTCGGCGATGTTTTCGTTTCTGGCCCATACGCCCTGATGCGCGCGCCAGATGAAGCCTGCGGGATCGGCTCCCTGCCCGACGAGCGCTATCACGCAGCGATCGGCAAGGCCGGGATCGACGGGGAAGAATTTGGGCTCGAGCTCCAGCGGCAGGCCGCGCATGTCGGCGATGCGCTGCAATTCGATCCGGCGGTAACGCTGGCGCAGCGGCGTGCGCTGGCCGAGCGGCACGGAGCCGGACTTTTCCCAGACGCCGCCAATGTTGATCGGCTTGTAGCGGATTTCAGCGCCGTGCCTAGCGGCGAGTTCATGGAACGCCTTGTGGCCAAGATAGGCGAAGGGCGACGAACAGATGAAATAGTAGTCGATGGCGGTCATGGCGCAGCTTTCTCGTTTTGCATCACATTAGCGACACGGGTCTTCCCCGCAATGCCGCACGTGCCGGGAGAGCGGACTGCATGTCCCTGATCGCGCAATTTTGATTCATGGGCGAATGCTTGCCGACGCAACGTCAGGCCGCGCCCTTGGCAAGCTCCCGCAAGCGCCCATGCGAGGCCATGAAGGTGCGTTCTTCCTCGGTAGGCTGGCGCGGTTTCGCGTCGACGCCAAGATTTCCGACAACCTCGTCGATCGGCACGAAACGCCGCGCGCCGAAATCGTAGACGCCTGCCGTGGTCATCACCAGCGCCGCCGTCCGGCCGTCCTCCAGCACGAAACGATGCCGCCCGATCACCTGCGTGTCTTCCCAGGTCTCGACCGTGGAAACGACGTCGAACTTTTTCCAGAGCCTGATCTCTCGCACATAGACGGCCTGCAAGCCGCCCATCATCGGCGCCCAGCGGTGCTTTCGCGCCAAGGCTATAAGCCCCGCGCGCGCAAATATGTCGATGCGGCCGACATCGGCAAGCATCATGTAGCGGGCATTGTTGAGATGCAGGTTGGAATCGATGTCCGTCGGCAGGCAACGGAAGGTCAACCGGCTTTCGTCGCCCATGCGATAGCGACCGCGCGATTTGGCGGTCGCCATCATGCGGGCAAGTCGCAGCCAGACATACATGGGAGTGCTCCTTCCTTCTCCCCGTTTACGGGGAGAAGGTGGCGCGAAGCGTCGGATGAGGGGCTGCGCTAGCTTACCAGAGGCAGGCTCAGCCCCTCATCTGCCTGCCGGCATCTTCTCCCCGTATAACGGGGAGAAGAGCGCTGTCATCACGCCGCCTTCTTCGCCTTCGGGTAAGGGTTGAAGCGTTCGTAGAAGGTCTCGTCCTTGCCCGCCATCTCGACCAGAAGCTTGGGTGCCTTGAACTGCGCGCCGTACTTCTTCTGCAGCTTCTTGGCGAGTGAGACGAACTCGGCCACGCCCATGCCTTCGATGTAGGAGAGCGCGCCACCCGTATAGGGCGCGAAGCCGAAAGCGAGGATCGAGCCGACATCCGCCTCGCGCGGGTCGGTGACAATGCGCTCTTCCATGACGCGGGCCGCTTCCAGCGCGATGGTCACGAGGAAGCGCTGCTTCAGCTCCTCGACATCGATCTTGTCGGCATCCTGCTGCGGATAGAGGTCCTTGAGGCCCGGCCACAGGTGCTTCTTGGCAGGCTTCTCCGGATAGTCGTAGAAGCCCTTGCCGTTCTTGCGGCCGTGGCGGCCGTGCTTGTCGACCATGGTGTTGATGAGCGCGAACTGGTCCTGGTCCACCGCCTTCTCGCCGAGATCGCGAATGGTCTGCTTCATGATCTTCTGCGCAAGGTCGATGGCCGTCTCGTCGGTGAGCGCCAGCGGGCCAACCGGCATGCCGGCCATCTTGGCGGCGTTCTCGATCATCGCCGGCGGCACGCCCTCGATCAGCATCTGGTAGGATTCCGACATGTAGCGCAGCACGCAGCGGTTGACGTAGAAGCCACGCGTATCGTTGACGACGATCGGCGTCTTCTTGATCGCGCGGACGTAGTCGATTGCCGTCGCCAGCGCCTTGTCGCCGGTCTTCTTGCCCAGAATGATCTCGACCAGCATCATCTTGTCCACCGGCGAGAAGAAGTGGATGCCGATGAAATTATCCGGGCGCTTGGAGTTCTTCGCCAGCCCGGTGATCGGGATCGTCGAGGTGTTCGACGCGAAGACCGCATCCTTGGCGATGACGGCTTCCGTCTGCTCGGTGGCGCTCTTCTTCACCTCCGAATCCTCGAACACCGCCTCGATGACAAGGTCGCAGCCTTCGAGGTCCTTGTAGTCGACCGTCGGGGTGATGAGCGAAAGGAGCTGTTCCTTCTGCTCTTCCGTTGCACGGCCCTTCTTGATCGCGGCGTCCATCAGGCCGGCCGAATGCGCCTTGCCCTTCTCGGCGGACGGCATGTCGCGGTCGAGAAGCACGACCGGGATGCCGGCCTTTGCCGTCACGAAGGCGATGCCCGCGCCCATGAAGCCGGCACCGAGGACGCCGATCTTCCTGAACTTCGTCTCCGGCACACCCTGCGGGCGGCGCGCGCCCTTGTTGAGCTCCTGCAGCGAGACGAACAGCGAACGCACCATCATGGCGGCTTCGGTCGAGCGCAGGATTTCGGTGAAGTAGCGCTGCTCGATCTTCAGTGCCGTGTCAAAAGGCACCAGCAGGCCTTCATAGGCGCATTTCAGGATCGCCGCGGCAGCCGGATAGTTGCCGTAGGTCTCGCGGCGCAGGATGGCGATTGCCGGCGGCCACAGGTTGGCGCCCGCGGCCGAATAGACGGGGCCGCCCGGCAGCTTGAAACCCTTCTCATCCCATGGCTGCACCGGCTTCAGGCCGGCGGCGATCATCGCCTTGGCGGCATCGATCAGCTTGGCGGGCTCGACAACCTCGTGAATCAGGCCCATCTGCTTCGCCTTCTTCGGCGAGAGGTTCTGGCCCGAGGTCAGCATCTGCAGGGCGGACTGCGGATCGGTCAGGCGCGGCACGCGCTGTGTACCGCCGGCACCCGGGAAAATACCGACCTTCACCTCGGGCAGCGCCATCTTGACCTTGTCCGAGTCGGCGGCCACGCGCCCGTGGCAGGCCAGCGACAGCTCGAACGCGCCGCCCATGCAGGTGCCGTTGATCGCCGAGACCCACGGCTTGCCGCAGGTTTCCAGCTTGCGCCAGAGCCAGCTCATCCGGCCCGCGCCGTCGAACAGCATCTTGATCGCCTTGTCGTGGTCGCGCGCCTCTTCCTCGCGGAAGATCTTGAGCATGCGCTGGAGCATGGTCAGATCGGCACCGCCGGAAAACGTGTCCTTGCCGGAGGTGATGACGGCACCCTTGACGACATCGTCGGCTACGACCTGGTCGATGATCTTGTCGAGTTCGTCCATCACCTCCTCGGTGAAGACGTTCATCGACTTGTCGGGCATGTCCCAGGTGACGAGGGCGATGCCGTCGGCATCGGTCTCCACGTTGAAATTCTTGTAGGTCATCTGATTGCTCCTCATGCCGCAGCGCTGTGACGAAGCGCCGCCAGCACCGTTTCAGTCGTTTCTATCCTGGCGAATTCGCCATCGAGATTGGAAAGGGTCATGGCGTGGATTGCCTCCGCACTTTCGACTTCGCCGGAATGGCCGACACGGTCGAAAGTGTAGCAGGCGTCTTCCACAAGACGCGCGTCGAAGCCGAGATTGCCCGCCATGCGCGTCGTGGTCTCGACACAGTGATTGGTGGTGATGCCCGCGATGACCACCGTTTCGTACCCGCCGTCACGCAAACGCTGCTCGAGATCGGTGCCGACGAACGCGGAATTCACGTGCTTCACCAGAACCGGCTCGCCGGCCCGTTCGGCTGCTTCACCGATCGCCTCGTACCCGCTGCGCTCGGGGCGCAACAGGGACCCTGGCTCCTTTGACGCATGGCGGACATGGAAAACTGCGAGCCCCCGGTTCCTGAAGGCCTCCAGCAGGCGCGCCATGTTGGCCACCGCCTGCGGATTGTTGCGCCGACGGCCAGTGTCCTCCATCTCGACAAATGCCTTCTGCACGTCGATGAGGATCAGCGCCGCTTCTTTTCCCAGAGCCGCCATGGTTCGGTTCACACCCGCTCGATGATCGTCGCGGTGCCCATGCCCGCGCCGATGCATAGCGTCACAAGTGCGGTGTTGAGGTCGCGGCGCTCCAGCTCGTCCAGCACGGTGCCGAAGATCATCGCGCCGGTCGCACCCAGCGGATGGCCCATGGCGATCGCGCCGCCGTTGACGTTGATCTTGTCGTGCGGGATGTCGAACGCCTGCATGTAGCGCAGCACCACAGAGGCGAAGGCCTCGTTCAGCTCGAACAGATCGATGTCCGAGAGCTTCATCTTGGACTTGGCGAGCAGCTTCTCGGTCACGTCCACCGGGCCGGTCAGCATGATCGCCGGCTCCGAGCCGATGTTGGTGAAAGCACGGATGCGCGCCCGCGGCTTGAGGCCCAGCGTCTTGCCGGCCTTCTTGGAACCGAGCAGCACCGCGGCAGCACCATCGACGATGCCACTCGAATTGCCAGCGTGATGCACGTGATTGACCGCCTCTACTTCCGGGTGGCGCTGGATGGCGACGGCATCGAAGCCGCCCATCTCGCCCGGCATCACGAAGGACGGGTTGAGGGACGCCAGCGACTGCATGTCGGTCGAAGGCCGCATATGCTCGTCGTGGTCGAGGATCGTTATGCCGTTCTGATCCTTGATCGGCACGACCGACTTCTTGAAGTAGCCCTTCTCCCACGACTTTGCAGCGCGCTTCTGGCTCTCGACCGCATAGGCGTCGACGTCGTCGCGCGAGAAGCCGTATTTGGTGGCAATCAGGTCTGCCGAAACACCCTGCGGCACGAAATAGCCGGGCAGACCGACCGAGGGGTCCATGAACCATGCGCCGCCAGACATGCCCATGCCGACGCGGCTCATCGATTCCACGCCGCCGGCAATCACGATGTCGTCGGAACCGCCGGCGATCTTGGCCGCGCCGAGGTTGATCGCATCGAGCCCGGACGCGCAGAAGCGCGAGATCTGGATGCCGGGCGCCTCGGTCGCGTAGCCTGCCTCGAAGGTCGCGGCGCGCGGGATCACCGAGCCTGCTTCGCCGACCGGATCAACACAGCCGAAGATGATGTCGTCGACAGTCGACGTGTCGAGACCGTTGCGGTCGCGCACGGCCTCCAGCGTCTTTGCCGCAAGACGAACCGCCGGCACTTCGTGCAGCGAGCCATCCTTCTTGCCGCGTCCGCGCGGGGTGCGCACGGCATCATAGACATATGCGTCTGCCATCTGTTTTCTCCCTTTCGACCGGCGGCGCCCTTGCGGCACCGCCCGGAGTTTCGTTGACGGTTTACTGCCCGGTCGGCATCAGCGCCTCGGGCGCAGCCCAGCCGGGCAGGTTGCGGATGCGGTCGAGCCAGCGCCCGATCGCGGGATAGTCGTTCCAGTCGGCATCGATCTGCTGCGGCCAGAAGAGATAGCCGCAAAGAGACAGGTCGGCGATGGTCGGGCGCGCGGCAGCGACCCATTCGCGGCCCGCAAGATGCGTTTCCAGCACCTTCCACGCATCCTGCGCGCGACTGTAGATGAATTCGGCCGCCGGATCGCCCTTCTTGCCGCGGAAATGGCGCATGAAGCGCTCGGTGGCGGTGTAGCTGGTCAGCTTGTGGTTGTCGAAGAGGATCCAGCGCAGGATTTCGAACTCCTCGGCTTCGGTCTCGTGGCCGAACTTGCCGAAATGGCGGGCGAGATAAAGCAGGATCGCGCCCGACTGGCTGAGCGTGAAATCGCCCCCGTCGCGATGGTGAACGAGGATCGGGGCCTCCCCCATCACGTTGACCGCGCGGTATTCGGGCGAACGCGTCTCGCCCTTGAAGAACTCGACGCCGCGAGCCTGCCAGTCAGCCCCGCAGAGCGTGAGCATCAGCGCCGCCTTGTAGGAATTACCGGATTCCGAGAAGCAGTAGAGCGTGAATTCGCCCATCTTCACAGCCCCCTCGCGATGAGCAGCTTCATGATCTCGTTGGTACCGCCATAGATGCGCTGAACGCGTGCGTCGCGATACATGCGCGCGATCGGATATTCGTTCATGTAGCCGTAGCCGCCGTGAAGCTGCAGGCACTCGTCGACGACCTTGCATTGCAGGTCGGTCAGCCAGTATTTCGCCATCGAAGCGGTCGCCGGGTCGAGCCCGCCTTCGAGGTGACGCGCCACGCAGTCATTGTAGAAGACACGGCCGATGGTGGCCTCCGTCTTGAGTTCCGCCAGCTTGAACTGGGTGTTCTGGAAGTCGATCACGGCTTTGCCGAAGGCCTTGCGTTCCCTGACGTACTCGATGGTGACCGCCAGCGCCCGCTCGATCATGGCGATCGCCTGCGTGCCGATCAGCAGCCGCTCTTGCGGAAGCTGCTGCATGAGCTGGATGAAGCCCTGCCCTTCCTCATGACCCAGCAGGTTCGAGGTCGGAACCCGCACATCGTTGAAGAACAGCTCCGACGTGTCGTTGGACTTGAGCCCGACCTTGTCGAGGTTGCGCCCGCGCTCGAACCCGTCGGCATCGGCGGTTTCCAGCACGATCAGCGAGGTGCCCTTGGCACCCTTCTCGGGGTCGGTCTTGGCGACGACGATGATGAGATCGGCAAGCTGTCCGTTGGTGATGAATGTCTTGGACCCGTTGATGCGGTACTGGTTGCCGTCCTTCTCGGCGCGCGTCTTGACGCCCTGAAGGTCGGAGCCAGCACCCGGTTCCGTCATCGCGATAGCGCCGATCATCTCACCGGTCGCCAGCTTCGGCAGCCACTTCTTCTTCTGCTCGTCGGAGCCATAATGAAGGATGTAGGGCGCGACTATGGCGTTGTGCAGGGCAATGCCGAAACCATCGACGCCGACATGGCCGATCGCCTCGATGATGGCGCTCTCATGTGCGAAGGTTCCGCCCGAGCCGCCATATTCCTCTGGCATCGAAGCGCAGAGCAGGCCGTTGGCGCCCGCCTTCTCCCAGCTCTCGCGGTCGAACTTCTCGTTCTTTTCGAACTCCTCGTAACGCGGCGCGATCTCCTCCGTGAGGAAACGGTTCGCCATGTCGTAGAGCATGCCGACTTCCTCGCCCGCCCAGGCGGGTCTTGGAAGACCGAGAATTTCTGCCGGTTGCATCGCCACGAGGACCTCCCTGATACTCTTCCGCAAGACGTTCAAGCTTGAACAGACTGGTGGAATAGTCCCTAGAAGGCGTCCTCCGCAAGAGCCATCATCGAATCCGCGCCTGCCGAAATGCGTGCCAGGTGCGCCCCGGTCTCCGGCATGACGCGCTCCATGAAATAGCGGGCCGTGACCAGCTTGGCCTCGTGCAGCGGCGTGGCCGCGCCCGCGTCGATCTTCTCCTGAGCGACCTTGACCATGCGGGCCCACATATAGCCGAGCGCCACGAGGCCGAAGAGGTGGAGGTAGTCGGTCGAGGCCGCACCCGCATTGTCGGGCTTCTGCATCGCGTTCTGCATCAGCCACATCGTTGCCGCCTGCAGGTCGTTGAGCCCCTTCTTCAGTGCCTTGGTGAACGGCGCCATCTTCTCGTCGGCACGGTTTTCCTCGCAGAAGTCGCCGACCTCCTTGAAGAAGGCCTGCACCGCCCGGCCACCGTTGAGCGCCAACTTGCGACCGACGAGGTCGAGCGCCTGGATGCCGTTGGCGCCCTCGTAAATCTGGGCGATGCGGGCATCGCGCACGAACTGGCTCATGCCGTGTTCTTCGATGTAGCCGTGACCGCCGAAAACCTGTTGCGCCATGACCGCATGCTCGAAGCCCTTGTCGGTCAGCACGCCCTTGATGATCGGGGTCATCAGGCCGAGCAGGTCGTCGGCCGTCTGACGGTCGTTCTCGTCGCCCGAACGATGCGCGACGTCGGACTTGAGCGCGGTCCACAGTACCAGCGCGCGGCCGGCCTCGTTGAACGCGCGCATCACCATCAGCTTGCGGCGGATGTCCGGATGGACGATGATCGGGTCGGCCTTCTTCTCCGGCGCCTTCGGGCCCGAGAGCGAGCGGCCCTGAATACGCTCCTTCGCGTAGGCCACGGCATTCTGATAGGCGATCTCGCCCATGGACAGGCCCTGCAGGCCGACGCCAAGGCGCGCCTCGTTCATCATCACGAACATGGCCTTGAGGCCGCCGTTCTCCTGGCCGATCAGGAAGCCCTCGGCCTCGTCGTAGTTCATCACGCAGGTCGAGTTGCCGTGAATGCCCATCTTTTCCTCGATGGAGCCGCAGGAGACCGCGTTCCGCTCGCCGGGGTTGCCGTCGGCATCCAGCTTGAACTTCGGCACGATGAACAGCGAAATCCCCTTCACGCCCTCCGGCGCGCCCTCGATGCGGGCCAGCACCAGATGGATGATGTTCTCGCTCATGTCGTGCTCGCCGGCCGAGATGAAAATCTTCTGGCCGGAAATCTTGTAGCTGCCGTCGCCGGCAGGCACCGCCTTGGTGCGCAGCATGCCGAGATCGGTGCCGCAATGCGGCTCGGTCAGGTTCATCGTGCCGGTCCAGACGCCCTCGGTCATCTTCGGCACGAAGGTCTGCTTTTGCTCGTCCGAGCCGTGGGCGAGAATCGCCGCGATCGCACCCTGTGTCAGGCCCGGATACATCATCAGCGCCATGTTGGCCGAAGACAGATATTCGCCCAGCGCGGTGTGAACCGCGTAAGGCAGCCCTTGGCCGCCATATTCGGCCGGCACAGACAGGCCCATCCAGCCGCCCTCGCGATACTGGTCGTAGGCTTCCTTGAACCCCTTGGGCGTCGTCACCGAACCGTCGGCGTTGCGCGTGCAGCCCTGCTCATCGCCCACGCGGTTGAGCGGATGCATGACGTTCTCGGCAAGCCTTGCCGCCTCTTCGAGGATCGCCTCGAGCACATCCGGCCCGGCATCCGAGAAGCCGGGCAGGTTGGCGTAGCGTTCATAGCCAAGCACATCATTGAGAACGAACAGGGTGTCCGCGACGGGCGCCTTGTAGGTCGGCATGAAAAGTCCTCCAGAGGTCGGGCAGATCTTCGCCGCGCGGGATCGTTCCACGGCGAAGCCAGGATCGGAAGGCACACTATCAACAATTGACGTTTGCGTAAACGTCAATTGTAAAGCTGCGGCAATTTTCCACCACAGCTTCTGCTTGCCGGCCGGTTGTCACGACGCCGCCCTGACGGGCGCCTGCTCTGTATGGGCACACTTGAATGCGACGGAGGCCAGCGGGCCAGCAACCAAAAAAAGGGCCGCTCACGGCGGCCCCTTCGAAACTCGTTACAATGAAAATGCGATCAGGCGGAAGCCTGCCGCAATGCAAGTGCAGAACGCCATGTATTCATCGCGCTCTTGAGATCTCCGATCGCGTCCTCAAGGGCGAGGCGTTGCTTTTCCAGACGGCCAAGCTGGCGCTCGGACTTGTCGAGCAGCGTGCGAAGCTGTTTCGCGTTTCCGGAATCGGGATCGTACATATCCATGATCTGCTTGACCTCGCGCAGCGAGAAACCGACCTTGCGGCCGAGCATGATCAGCTTCAGGCGGGTCACGTCGCGCTGCGTATAAAGGCGGGTGTTGCCTTCGCGCTTCGGGTTCAACAGACCCTTGTCCTCGTAGAAGCGAAGGGTGCGCAGCGTTACGTCGAACTGCTTCGCCATGTCGCCAATACGTATGTAGCCATCGGAAAGCTCCGATGCGTTGGCCATGCTTTCGCTGGCCGGCCTCATGTTCATCATTTCAAAATTCCCCGTGCGCTGCGCTTCGGCTCGCCGCGGAAGCGCCGATTGGATGCGAGTGGGGCGAACAAGCATCCGATCAAGTGGACCAAACGTCGGAAACGGATCGCAAGCCGACCCGTCAGTTGCCGCGCATATAGGCGCATATAAGTTATGCCGCAAGTGCGAAATCCTGCCGCAGGGGGTGCGCGCGCTCAACGGCGATAAGCGAAATGGTAATTTAGGTTAACGGCTTGTTTACCACGTTCGGGGAATTGTGCGCAGGACGGAGTCCCGTGGTTATTCTGTTTTTCGTTGCTTACGGAGCCTTCCGCCGAGGGGACCAGTACTGCTGCCAAACGCTGGCGAACACCGGGAAACCCTTCGGACAAGAATGAGCAACCCGCCGGCCAGCCGGCAACCAAGCGGCGACGGACGTTTCGATGAACAACAGACGCTCCTATCTCGATTCGATCAATGCAGGCCGCAGGCGCCGGGCGAGCACCTCGCTGGAAGATATTGCCAGCAGCCTGGACGATCTGGAGACGAGGATCCGGCGCCCGTACGACGAGCGCCCGGATCAATACGAACGGGCGTGGCGCGAGGATCGCCCGTCCGCCGCGGACCTTTCGTCGGAACTGAACGCTCTTCGCCGCGACCTGCGCGACCAGATGGGCTCAGGCCTGCGCCACGAATTCACGGCGCTGAAGCAGGAAATCGAGGACGCTTTGCAGCGTTCGGGACCGGCAAGCCAGACCGCAGATCTCCGCGCCGAGTTCGAGCGCCTCTCCGGCATGATCCACAAGCTTGCCGAGCAGAGCGACGACCGTCAGGTCAACATGCTGCGGCTTGAAATGGAGCAGGTAAAGAACGCGCTCGGCAAGCTGGCGCGCGAAGATACCGTTCAGTCCTTCGACCGCCGCTGGAGCGAATTCGACCAACGCTGGAGCAACATCGCCAGCCAGGTTGCGAATGTCGGCGGCGGCAACGCGGACGACCCGGCCCTGCAGGCGCTGAGCGCGCGCCTCGAGCAGATCGCCGAAGCGGTGAACGCCCTGCCGACTTCCGTTGCGCTTCGCTCGCTCGAAGACAAGATGAAAATCCTGGCGACGACGGTCGATCAGTTCGCGCATCATCAGGACCGCATCGGACCGGACGCGCTCGACGCGATCGAGGAACGCCTCAACGAGATTTCCCGCGCCGTTGCGGCATCCTCCGGTTCCAGCCGCGCAAGCGCGTTCGACCCCGAACCGTTCGAGCGCATCGAGGCGCGCATCTCGGCATTGGCCCGTCAGCTCGACGAATCCGCCGAGGAGAACCCCTCAGGCGTACTCGTGGGTCAGCTTGCGGCGCTGTCCAGCCGGATCGAGGACATCTCGCAGCGCGTCGATCTGCCGGAACAGGTTATCGAGCGCCTCGCCGAGCGCATCGACACGATCTCCGACAGGCTCGAACACGCCCCGGCGCAGCCGGACATGGACCATGTTTTCCGCGGGCTCGAGGATCGGTTCGCGTCCATCTCGGCGATGCTCGAGCAGCGCCATGAGGATTCGCTCGCTCAGGGGCAGGTGCTTTTCCGCGACCTGGAGCGCCGGCTGGAAAGCGTTGCATCGCGCCTCGACGGCAGCGGCGCAGACGCGGCCCATGACGCCCGTTTCATCGAGGCGATGGATGCGCGCTTCGCCGACCTCGCCGCGCGGCTGGAGCAGCAGCCCCCCGCACCGGCGGACGAACAGGCCATCCGTTCGCTAGAAGCCCGCATGGATACAATGTCGAGCAAGCTCGAATCCTCCCTGCTTCAGCCCGGCCTGGACAAGGACCTGATCCGCAGCCTGGAATCCCAGATCGCGGATCTGACATCGCATCTTTCCAGGCCAACGCAGGCAGGGGAAGACGCTGAAGACATCCGCCCCCGCCTCGACAAGATCGAGCAGTCGATCGTTCAGAGTCGGCAGGACGTGATCGAGGCCGCACGACAGGCCGCCGAAGAGACGGTTCGCCGCTTCGCCGGAGCCGGCAACGACGGACCGCTGGTCGCCGGTCTGGTCGACGACCTGAAGTCGCTGGAAGCGCTCACGCGCCGCTCGGACGACCGCAACGCCAAGACTTTCGAGGCGATCCACGACACGCTCCTGAAGATCGTCGGAAGGCTCGGCACGATCGAGGCAGGCGGCACAGGCGAGACCGCACCTGCGGCCTCGCAGCGCCAGACTCTTCTCGATGCCGACCGGACCCCATCGCTCGAGCCTTCGAACGAGGCTTTCCCGATGTCCGCCAGGGACGACGTGGTCGCGCCCGACAGCGAAAAGGATACGCCCCGTGGGGCCAGGCGCACCGCCGCTGCGGCAGCCGCGCAGGCCGCCGCCGATGCGCTTCGTGGCGACGCCGATGGCCCCAGCGCGAAAGCCGGCAGCGGGCGCATGTCGATGCTCGGCGGCCTGACGCGCGCACTCTCGGGCCGCAAAATCGCCGCCGAGGAAGACGGTCGCGAGAAGCCTGCCGGCGAAACGCCCAGCGAGAAGCAGGGCGACAACACGGCACCGAGCATCGAGCTCGATGCGCCGATCGATCCCCAACTGGCCAACCAGCCACTTGAACCGGGCTCCGGAGCGCCGGATCTCAACGCCATCATGAAGCGGGTTCGCGACGAACGCGGCCAGCCGCCGAAGTCGGGTGCCGATGCAGATACGGCCAAGGCCGACTTCATCGCCGCGGCGCGACGCGCCGCCCAGGCTGCTGCTGCCGAAGCCGAGATCATGAAGCGGCGGCCGGCGACGAAGTCGAAATCCGGCGGCTTCAGCCTCGGCGGTCTCCTCAAGCGCCGCCGCAAGCCGGTCCTGATGGGCATCGCCGCGATTCTCATCGCCCTGGCCGGGCTGCAGATCGGCCGCACCGTAATCGGCGGCGGCAATGACGAGCCTGTCGCCGCAGCGCCGGCGCCGTCCGCCACCTCCGCGCCGCTGGTGGCGCAGGCCGTCGAACCGGAGATCATGGACGAGGCACCCGAAAAGCCGGCACGCATGGCTGGCGAAACGGCGCCGGATTCCGCTCGCGCGATGATGGCCGAACCGCCGCAGACCGCAGACGAGGTCTCGACCGATTGGCTTGACGCAGACGCCGCAACGACCCTGCCGGTCGAGGTCGAAGAGCCGCAGCAGGAAGCGGCGGCACAGGCTACCGCAAGCCAGGAGAGCGCAGCTCCCGACGCCGAGATCGCGACCGAGACGGCGAGCATACCCGACGCTGCCGAAGACGCCCTTGCCGCCATACCGGTCGACGCAGGCCCGGTGGCGTTGCGCGAGGCCGCGGCCGCCGGCGATCCCAAGGCGCTCTACCAGATCGGCAATCGCTATGCGGAAGGCCGTGGTACGCAGGAAGACATGGCCAAGGCGGCCGAGTGGTATCAGAGAGCGGCCGAGCAGGGCCTCGCGCCTGCGCAGTACCGCATCGGAAATCTTTACGAGAAGGGCGTTGGCGTCGAACGCGACGTGAAGGCCGCCAAGACCTGGTACCAGCTTGCGGCAGCACAGGGCAACGCAAGCGCAATGCACAATCTTGCTGTGCTCAACGCGATGGGCGCGGACGGCACGACCGACAACGATTCAGCCGCGCGCTGGTTCGCCGAGGCATCTGAGTTCGGGGTGCAGGACAGCCAGTTCAATCTCGGCATCCTGGCGGCCAAGGGCGTCGGCATGCAGCAGAACCTGGAGGAAGCCTACAAGTGGTTCGCGCTGGTCGCCAAGGCCGGCGACAAGGACGCCGCCGCCAAGCGCGACGAGGTTGCCAAGGCATTGCGCCCCGAGCAGCTCGAGAATGCCCGCGCCGCGGTCGAGCTCTGGCGCGCCAAGCCGGTCGACGCCGAAGCGAACACGGTCGAGATTCCCGATAGCTGGAGCGAAGGTGACGAGGTCACGGCCAGCGTCGACATGAAGCAGGCCGTCCGCAACATCCAGACGATCCTGAACAAGAACGGTTACGATGCCGGCCCCGCCGATGGCGTCATGGGCGCAAAGACCAAGGCCGCCATTGCCGCCTTCCAGGGCGACAACGACATGAATGCCACGGGCGAAGTCGACGAGCCGACGGTGCGCGCGCTGCTGGAACGCCGCTAATTGCGACGCGGCGCGCCGCTTTAGCGCAAATACCTTCAAATCCCGGAGTTTTTCGGGATTCAATCGCCTTCTGGCGTTTGACTTCGTGGACATGTCGGCGCAAGAACGGGGTACCGTCCTGGTCCGCTTCGAAAGCAGGAACGGTTCCAGGGTCCGGACACGAATAGTCGAGCTTGGCGGTGGGCATCTATCTCCCGATCGCGGAAATGTCGGTCAACATGGTCGTGCTTCTGGCCATGGGTGCTGCGGTGGGCTTCCTGTCGGGCCTGTTCGGTGTGGGCGGCGGCTTCCTCATCACGCCGCTGCTGATCTTCTACAACATTCCACCTGCGATCGCCGTCGCCACCGGCGCCAATCAGGTTATCGCTTCGTCGATCTCGGGTGCGCTTTCGCATTTCAAGAAGGGCACCATCGACTTCAAGCTCGGAACTGTGCTGCTGGCCGGCGGCGTCGTCGGCTCCACCGTGGGCGTGTGGGTCTTCTCGCTGCTGCGCAGCGTCGGCCAGCTCGACCTGTTCGTCTCGTTGCTCTACGTGGCGCTCCTAGGGACGGTCGGCAGCATGATGCTGATCGAGAGCGTGCGGGCGATGCGCAGGGCAGCAGGCGGCGCGGCTCCATCACTGCGAAAACCTGGCCAGCACAACTGGATTCACCGCCTGCCGCTCAAGATGCGCTTCCGCGCCTCCAAGCTTTTCGTCAGCGTGATCCCCGTGCTCGGCCTGGGCGCGATCATCGGCTTTCTTGCTTCCATCATGGGCGTGGGTGGCGGCTTCATCATGGTGCCGGCCCTGATCTACCTGCTGAAGGTGCCGACAAACGTCGTCATCGGCACCTCGCTGTTCCAGATCGTCTTCACCGCCGCCTACACCACCATCGTCCACGCCACCACCAACCAGACGGTCGACGTGGTGCTCGCCTTCCTTTTGATGATCGGCGGCGTTGCCGGTGCCCAATACGGCGCAAAGGCCGGGCAGAAGCTGCGCGGCGAGCAATTGCGCGCGCTGCTCGCACTGCTCGTAGTGGCAGTGGCGTTGAGGCTCGCCTTCGACCTCTTCGTCCGTCCGAACTCGCTTTACTCCCTGTCGTCGCTGTCGGGGATCTGAGGCATGGTCTTCGTCCGTCCCGCAGCCCTGATGGCAACGCTGATAGCCCTTCTGCTGCCGCTGACGCCGGCTGCGGCCCAGGCGCCGGAAACGGTCAATCCGGAAAATATCCAGATCGGCCTCTCGACTGACCGCGTGTCGATCACGGCGGACTTCTCCGGCGCTGATCTGACCATCTTCGGCGCGCTGGACAACGCCGATCCGCTCATCGCACGGCACGGCCGCTATGACGTCATCGTGGTGCTGGAAGGCCCGCCCCGCCCCGTGGTCGTTCGCAAGAAGAACCGTGTGCTCGGCATGTGGATCAACACCCAGTCCGAGACGTTCGTCAGCGTTCCGGTCTCCTATTCGGTCGCCACCACACGCGCCTGGCAGGACGTGACCAATCCGGCGAGCTATCGCCAGATGGCGCTGGGAGCTGACAACATCACCCTGATCCCGGCCAACAAGACGGGCGACCCTGAAACAATCACCGAATTCACCGCCGCCCTGCGCGACCGCAAGAAGGCGTCGGAGCTGTTCAGTGAGCGCATCGGTGGCGTGCATTTCCTGTCGCAAAGTCTTTTCCGGGCGACGCTGCACCTGGCGCCCAACGTTCCGGTCGGCACCCACAGGGCACGCGCGTTCCTTTTCAAGAACGGCGCTTTCATCGACGAAAGCTCCGCGCAGCTCTCGATCCAGAAGGCCGGTTTCGAGCAGCGCTTGTTCCGCGCGGCGCAGGAGAACAGCTTCCTGTATGGGGTGGCTGCTGTGGCGCTGGCCTTCCTCACCGGCTGGGTCGGGCGCGTCGTCTTCCGCAAGGACTGACCGGCGTGAGCGATTGGGACGGCGACGGCAAGAACGACGTCCCGCAAAGCGGCTCGATCAGCCGTTTCGCATATGCCGCCTTGCTGCCGATGTGGGTGCTGGCAATCTGGCTTGCGAGCATCGACGCGACACATCCATGGCGCGAATTGACGGCAGCATTGCTGTCGAGCTATGGCGCGCTGATGCTTACCTTCGCCGCCGGCGCACATTGGGGCTTCGCACCTTCGGTGCGCACGGCAGGCGGCGCGGCAGCGCTTGTCGTCGTCGCCTGGATGTCGCCGCTGTTGCCGAGCAACGGCGCATTCGTGCTGCTTGCCATCGCGTTAGCGGCGCAGGGAGCGTGGGACGCTTTCGCGGTCCATCAGGGAGAGCTGCCAGCATGGTATGGCCGTTTGCGCAGCCGCATGACCTTCCTTGCCGTCACGGCGATGCTGGTTGCTTTCGTGGCAGCTAACTGATCAGCGGTGCAGCCGGTGGTGAGCCACCGCATAAACCCGGCTGGTGCCGAGCATGTGGGCGAAGAAACGCTCCCACCGGAACAGTCCTCGATAGGCCTTGTCCAGAACATTGAGAGAGCCGGTGTAGGCGCCGAAGGCCGGCATGACGAGCCGCTCGCCATCGGTGGCAAAACAGCGGCGACGCACGGCGCGGCCGCGCTGGACAACGACCGCCCCGGGGTGAAGGTGACCCGCAATCTCTCCGGGCTCGGCGCCGGCAAGGGGCTCGTGCCGGAACCGCAGACCGCCGAGCGCCAGTTCACCCGCGACGAGGCCCGGAAGGTCGGCCGGCGCGTCGGGATCGTGGTTGCCGGCGACCCAGATCCATTCACGGCCCGCCATCAGCGAAAGCAGCCTGTCACGATAGATGGACGGCATACGCTCCGCCCCGAAACCGTCGTGAAAGCTGTCGCCGAGGCTGATCACCGTCGTGGGGCGGTGATCGGCTATCACCGTATCCAGAAGGTCCAGGGTCGCGCCTGTATCGTAGGGCGGCAGCAGCCGGCCGCGCCGCGCGAAGGCCGAGCCTTTCTCAAGATGCAGATCCGAAACCACAAGCAGCCGCATGTCGGGAAAGAACAGCGCGCCACGCGGATCGCACAGCGCGACCTCACCGGCAATGGCGATCATGCCAGAGCCGCGCGTAAAGCCGTGTCTTTCCGGTGCGACGTTCATCAGTCTCCCATGGCCTCATGGATGAGGTCTTCCTCGACCTCCGAAAGCAGCATCTCGTCGGCCTCGCCCTTCACCCGTTCCTTGCCGATCTCCAGCATGACGGGGACGGCGAGCGGCGAGATTCGCTCCAGGTCCTTATGCATGATTCGTCCCCTGATCCGCGAGAGCATGTCGGCAAGCCTGCTGACATCGAGCAGTCCGGCCGCCGCATCCGCCCGCGTGGCGCGAAGCAGGATGTGGTCGGGATCATGCGTCCGCAGCACATCGTAAATCAGGTCGGCCGAGACCGTCACCTGCCGGCCGGTCTTCTCCTGGCCGGGATGCCGCTTCTCGATCAGCCCGGCGATCACCGCGCAGGCGCGAAAGGTGCGCTTCAGCAGCCAGCTTTCGGCCAGCCAGGCATCGAGGTCGTCGCCCAGCATGTCCTCGTCGAACAGGGCGGAAAGCGGCAGTTCGCCGCTGCGGAAAAGGGCGCCCATATCCGGATGAGCCCAGATCGCGAGCGCATAGTCGGTGGCAACGAAGCCAAGCGGATGCGCACCGGCGCGCTCCAGCCTGCGTGTGAGCAGCATGCCCAGCGTCTGGTGCGCCAGCCTGCCTTCGAAAGGATAGGCGACCATGTAGTGGCGGTTGCCGCGCGGAAAAGTCTCGACCAGCAGATCGCCTGCCTTGGGCAGCACGGATTTTTCCGCCTGGATGGCAAGCCAGTCGGCCACCTGTTCGGGCAACTTCCGCCAGCGTTCGGAATCCGCCAGCATCGATCGAACCTCGGCAGCCAGATAGGTAGAGAGCGGAAACTTGCCGCCTGCGTAGACCGGCACACGCGCGTCCTGCCCTGCCGCGTTGGAGACGAAGCACTCGTTTTCGCGGATGCCTTCGAAGCGTAGCATCTTGCCTGCAAACAGGAAGGTGTCACCGGGCGAAAGAGTTTCGAGGAAATACTCCTCCACCTTGCCGAGGACCGGGCCACCCGACACGTTTCCGCCCTTGCCGCGCTGTCGGGTCATGCGCACGTTCAGCATCGGCGATTCGATGATCGTGCCGACGTTGAGCCTGTACTGCTGGGCGAAGCGCGGATGCGAGACGCGCCACAACCCGTCCTTGGTCTTGCGGATGCGCGCGTAGCGCTCATAGCTCCTGAGCGCATAGCCGCCGGTTGCGACGAACTCGACGACGCGCGCGAACGTTTCGGCATCGAGTTCGGCATAGGGTGCGGCACTTCTCACCTCATCCAGCAGTTCCGCCTCATCGAACGGTTCGGCGCAGGCCATGCCCATCACGTGCTGAGCCAGCACGTCGAGCGCGCCCTGCTGGAGCGGCGGCGTGTCCTGCGCGCCGAGGTAGTTCGCCTCAAGTGCCGCACGGCATTCCAGCACCTCGAAGCGGTTGGCCGGCACGAGGATTGCGCGGCTGGGTTCGTCCATGCGGTGGTTGGAGCGCCCGATGCGCTGGGCAAGGCGGCTTGCCCCCTTCGGCGCGCCAACGTGGACGACGAGATCGACGTCACCCCAGTCGATGCCGAGGTCGAGGGTCGATGTGGCCACCACGGCCCGCAGCGCATTGGCCTCCATCGCATTTTCCACCCGCCGACGCTGGGCGACGTCGAGCGAACCGTGGTGCAGCGCGATCGGCAGCGTATCCTCGTTGACCCGCCACAGCTCCTGAAACAGGAATTCGGCCTGCGAGCGCGTGTTGACGAAAAGCAGCGTGGTGCGGTGCGCCTTGATCGCCTCGTAGATCTCGCCGATCGCATAACGAGCCGAGTGGCCGGCCCACGGCACCCTCTCCTCGGAATCGAGAATGGTGATGACCGGCTTGGCGCCGCCTTCGACGGTGATCACATCGGCCATCGCTTCCGGAGAGCTCTGCGGAACGAGCCATCGACGCAGGGCGTCCGGCTCGGCCACCGTTGCCGACAGCCCGATCGTCCGCAACTCCGGCACGAAGCGCCGCAGCCGCGCGAGACCCAACGCAAGCAGGTGGCCGCGCTTCGAGGTCACCAGAGAATGCAGTTCGTCCAGAACCACATATTTCAGCCCGGCAAAGAAGCGTTCCGCATCCTTTGATGCGATCAGCAGCGCAAGCTGCTCCGGCGTCGTGAGCAATATGTCCGGAGGCACCAGCTTCTGGCGCTGGCGCTTGTGGGCCGGCGTGTCGCCGGTGCGGGTCTCGACGGCGATGTCCAGCTCCATCTCAGCGACCGGCCGGCCGAGATTGCGCTCGATGTCGACGGCCAGCGCCTTCAGCGGCGAGATGTAAAGTGTGTGGATGCCGCGATAGCGCTCGCCCGGCTTGCGCTGTGGCCGAGATGCCAGATCGGTCAGCGACGGCAGGAAGCCGGCCAGTGTCTTGCCGGCGCCGGTCGGCGCAATCAGCAGCACCGAGGCTCCGCCTGACGCCCGCGCCAGCAGGTCGAGCTGATGGGCGCGCGGCGCCCAGCCCCGGCTGGCGAACCAGCGAGCGAAGCTTTCGGGCAGAACGGTCGACGCGGCGAACGCGTCCCTGGACATCGGATTGTTCACCGCCAACAGGTAGCGCGGCGCGCGGCTATCGCCAAGGACGGGAAACCGTGCAGCGTCAATGCACCGCCGGCGTAAGCGCCTCGTCGCCGGTTTCGCCGGCGATCACCATGATGGGGCTAGGACCTCGCCTCGCAGCCAGTACCACCAATCCCGCAATCGGTGTGCCGCGATCGCTTCGAAGATGCGCATGCTCGATGGCGATGACGTCGAAACCGCTCGCTTCAAGCAGCTCCGCGACATAGCGGCGGGAATGGGCATAGCGCCTCGATTCCCGCAGGATGAGGTCCTCAGGCCCGGCATGATTCTCGACGGAAAAGGCGAAGAGGCCGCCCGGCGCCAGCATGGCAGCCACCGCGCCGAACACGCGTTCGAGCCGGCCGAGATAGATCAGGACATCGGCCGCCGTGACGAGGTCGACACGGTCTGTGCCCGAAGCCAGCATTTGCAGGTCGCCCTGCTCGAGACGGTCGTAGACACCCTTCGCCCGGGCCCTGGCCAGCATGCCCGCCGAAATGTCGATCCCTTCGAGGAAGCTTGCGACGCGCCGCAGACGCTCGCCCATCAGACCGGTGCCACAGCCAAGATCGACGGCGTGCGCGAAGGCGGTGCGGCCGGAAGCGGCGATCGCCTCTGCGATCAGCTCGGGAACCCGATAGCCAAGCCGCTCCACCAGGGCGCTGTCGAACTCGCCGGCATACTGGTCGAACAGCGTTTCCACGAAACCGCTCGGCGGCATTTCGGATACGGCCAGGACACCTGCAAGTTCGAGCTTCAGCGATGCACCCAGCCTGTCGGCGGGATCGAGGCGCAGGGCTTCCCGCCAGGCATCGACCGCCTCGCCCGGGCGGCCCGCCTCGTCCAGCATCTCGCCGAGGCGATACCAGCCCGCCACCCAGCCCGGCGCGATCGCGACCGTATCGCGCATCAGGTCGGCCGCGGCGGCAACGTCGCCACCATCGCGCAGCATCTCGGCATAGTCCGCGCGGCGATCGGCAACGAGATCGCCGGACGAGAGCGGAAGGATTTTCATGATGTGTCCGGAACCCGCGTGCATGCGGGCGGCTGGCATATGCGCCGTCAGCAGTGATTTTGCAAGCCCTTCCACAAACGCCGCGAAAGCCTATCTTTTCAGGACCATGCAAGCGCGCGACCTGCTTCACCCCCGGCCGGAAGGCCTTTACTGTCCTCCGGGCGATTTCTTCATCGACCCGGTGCGTCCGGTCGAGCGCGCGCTCATCACTCACGGCCATTCGGACCACGCGCGTGCCGGCCATCGTCACGTGCTGGCAACGCAACAGACGCTCGAGATCATGGCTCTGCGCTACGGCGAAGACTTCGCGCACTCGTCACAGGCCGCGCCCTATGGCGAGACGATCGACGTCAACGGCGTACGCGTCTCGTTTCATCCGGCGGGCCATGTGCTCGGCTCGGCGCAGATCGCGGTCGAGCATGGCGGTATCCGCATCGTCGCCTCCGGCGACTACAAGCGGGCGCCGGACCCCACCTGCGCGGATTTCGAACTGGTGCCGTGCGACGTCTTCATCACCGAGGCGACCTTCGGACTGCCCGTCTTCCGCCACCCGCGCCCACGCGACGAAATCGGCCGGCTCCTGAAATCCGTGAGCCAGTTTCCCGAACGCGCGCATCTCGTCGGCGCCTACGCGCTCGGCAAGGCGCAGCGCGTCATCAGGCTGATCCGCGATTGCGGCTACGACCAGCCGATCTACATCCACGGCGCGCTCGCTCGGTTGTGCGACTACTACGACACGCAGGGCATAGACCTCGGGCCGCTCGAACCCGCGACCGTCGAGAGGTCGGCGAAACGGGATTTTTCCGGCGCGATCGTGGTGGGGCCGCCTTCGGCCTTCGCCGACCGGTGGGCACGCCGCTTTCCGGACCCCGTCACGGCGTTCGCGTCGGGCTGGATGCGCATCCGCCAGCGTGTGAAACAGCGGGGCGTAGAGCTGCCACTGATACTGTCCGACCATTCGGATTGGGATGAACTTACCCGCACCATCACCGAAACGGGCGCCCGGGAAGTCTGGGTCACGCACGGGCGCGAGGAAGCTCTTGTGCGATGGTGCGAGTTGCAGGGCGTTACGGCCCGGCCGCTCCATCTTGTCGGCTACGAGGACGAGGCGGAATAGGATGCTCACCGACTCAAGCGCCAGCAGAGCCAGCGAATGCGCATCGGTGCGTCCTTCGAGGCTCGCTTCGCTCGCACCTCAGGATGAGGGAGGTGGTTTGATAGAGCCCGCCCGCAGTAGGCGCCAATGCACTACGGTCCTCATCCTGAGGTGCGAGCGAAGCGAGCCTCGAAGGACGCAGATCGTATCTGAAGGCGGCAGGCGATGAAGCGCTTCGCCGAACTGCTGGACCGACTGCTCCTGACGCCATCGCGCAACGCCAAGCTGAAGTTGATGGCGGACCATTTCCGCGAGGTCCCCGATCCTGATCGCGGCCTTGCGTTGGCAGCGCTGACAGGGAATCTCTCCTTTGCCTCGGTCAAGCCCGCCCTGCTGCGAGCGCTCATCGCCGAGCGCATGGATCCGGTGCTGTTCGCCTATTCCTACGACTATGTCGGCGATCTCGCCGAAACGATCTCACTCGTGTGGCCCGGCGCCGATGCGGCCGGCGACGAGGACATATCGCTGTCCGAGGCGGTGGATCGGCTGCACGGCGCCAGCCGTTCGGATGCACCGGCCGTGCTTGCCAACCTGCTCGACGAATTGCAGCCGGACTCGCGCTTCGCCATCATCAAGCTGGTGACGGGTGGCTTGCGGGTCGGCGTCTCGGCCCGGCTCGCCAAGCAGGCGCTTGCCGATCTCGGCTCCGTCGACGTGCATGAGATAGAGGAAATCTGGCACGGGCTGGAGCCCCCCTACGAAGACCTGTTCGCGTGGCTCGACGGGAAGACGGCCAAGCCCGAGCACGGCAGCCTCGCGCTTTTCCGCCCGGTCATGCTGTCGAACCCGGTTCAGGATGGCGATCTCGAACGGCTCGACCCGGCCGACTATGTGGCCGAGTGGAAATGGGACGGCATCCGCGTACAGGCCGTCTCCGAGGGCGATCTGCGGCGGCTCTATTCGCGCACCGGCGACGAGATTTCCGGTGCTTTCCCGGATCTACTTGAAGCGCTCGACTTTTCCGGCGCGCTCGACGGCGAATTGCTCGTGGGCCGCCCGCCCGACTATACCGGTTCATTCTCCGACCTTCAGCAGCGCCTCAACCGCAAAAGCGTTTCGGCCAAGACGATGCGCGACCATCCCGCGTTCATGCGCTGCTACGACCTGCTTCTCGACGGCGCCGAAGACACCCGCTCGCTTCCTTTCTCTGATCGCAGAGCAAGGCTGGAAGCCTTTGTGGGCGGACTTGATCCGGCGCGTTTCGACCTGTCCCCGATCGTCGCATTCACCGACTGGCAGGAGCTGGATCAGCTACGCAGCGAGCCACCGCATCCGGTCATCGAGGGCATCATGCTCAAGCGCCGCGATGCGCCCTATGTGCCCGGCCGTCCGAAGGGGCCGTGGTTCAAGTGGAAACGCGACCCGCACATCATCGATGCCGTGCTGATGTATGCCCAGCGCGGCCATGGCAAACGATCGAGCTTCTATTCCGACTACACGTTCGGCGTCTGGACCGGGCCGGAGACGCAGCCGGAACTCGTGCCGGTGGGCAAGGCCTATTTCGGCTTCACCGACGAGGAATTGCGCCAGATCGACAAATATGTGCGCGACAATACCGTCGATCGTTTCGGCCCGGTGCGTTCCGTACGTGCTGAACGCGATCATGGATTGGTTCTGGAAGTCGCGTTCGAAGGGCTCAACCGCTCGACGCGGCATAAATCGGGCGTCGCGATGCGTTTCCCGCGCATCTCGCGGCTGCGCTGGGACAAGCCGCCGGCCGAGGCCGATCGGCTGGAAACGCTTGCCGCGATGCTGGACTGAGAGGCGCTACTGCGCGGGCGTCACGCGGATGGCGAAGATGTCGACCGCCTTGCCGCCATTTTCGATGTCGGGGTTGATGGCAATCGTACCACCGGCGCCCGGATCGACCGAGGGCAGTTCGATCTCAAACAGGAACTCCTCGCGCGTAACGCCGACCGCATAGCGCTTGCGACCGCAATCACCCAGTTCGCCGAGGCTGCAGTCGACCGAGATTTGCGTCTCCTCGCCTTCCTGCGCGCGCGCCTCGACGTTGAAGACGGTACGCCGCCCGGCGACCTGCTCAAGTACACCCTGCCCCACATCGAAGAGGATCGGTGCCCCCGAGGAACCCGAGCGGATGCGGATGAACTGCTGGCCGTCGTCGTCCATCACCTCGGCACTCGAATCGCCAGGTGCCGTCACCGTAGTGGGATCGGCCGGATCGAAAACCACGATCCAATCGTCGAGGTTGTCGGCCCCGATCACGCGGGGCGGCACGCCCGGCTCGACCGGCGCAGGCGTGAAATCCTCGGCATCCTCGGTCGGGCGCGGGAACGATTCGGGGCCAGGAGGCGCGAGCAGCCACCACGCGCCGATACCGACCAGCGCCACCACCGCGATCGTGACCAGCGTGGCAACCCATGACCGGTTACGGCGTGGCGGCCTTGCGTTCGGCACGTAGACGCTCGGATCGATCTCGTCGTCGCCATAGTCGGATCGGGATGCCGAATCCCTCTCCTCGCCTTCAAGCGTCGGCTCGAAAGACGGCTCCGCTGTCGCTGCGGCCGATTGGCGTGGCCGCGGCTCGACGGGCGCGGATTCACGCATTGTCGGCTCTACCGCCGGCACAGCGGGCAGGAATTCCGATTCGATCGCGGAAATAGTCGCCGACAGCGCCTGGCGGCGGCGCGCCACCATTTCCTGCGTTACGTTGGGATTCGACTGCAGCGCACGGTCGAGTGCGGCAAACGCCGAACGATAGACCTTCTCGCGATAGGCCCGCTCACTCGGGTCGCCTTTCTCGAAGGCACTTCGTATCGCTTTCTCGATCGAGTCCAAGGCCGTTCCGCCGCAAAGAATTCGTGTCTTCACGCATGGTTAGCCTTCCAGCGCCGTTCAATCAATCGCGCAGAACCGATTGTCGGACACAATAGCTGACTGACGGTTCGCCAGCCGTTGGATCATTCGACGGTTGCCCTCGCATGGTGATCTGCTAAAAAATGACGTTTACGCAAACGTCAATTAACCGATGGGGATGGAAGTTCATGGCGCTACCCGACATTCTTAAGGCCAATCTTCGTATTCCAGTCGTCGGCTCGCCGCTCTTCATCATTTCCCATCCGCCACTGGTGCTCGCGCAGTGCAAGGCCGGCATCGTCGGCTCCTTCCCCGCCCTCAACGCACGGCCGGAAGCCCAACTCGACGAATGGCTGGCGGAGATCACGGAAGATCTTGCCGCCTACGACGCGAAAAACCCCGATGCAAAGGCCGCGCCCTTCGCCGTCAACCAGATCGTGCACAAATCCAATCAGCGGCTCGAGCACGACCTGTCGCTGTGCGTGAAATACAAGGTGCCCGTGGTCATCACCTCGCTCGGCGCGGTGCCCGAGGTCAATGAGGCCGTGCATTCCTATGGCGGCATCGTCCTGCACGACATCATCCACGACCGGCATGCCCGCAAGGCGATCGAAAAGGGCGCCGACGGCCTTATAGCGGTTGCGGCCGGTGCCGGCGGCCATGCCGGCACCTTGTCGCCTTTCGCCCTGGTTCAGGAAATCCGCCAGTGGTTCGACGGCCCTCTGCTGTTGTCGGGCGCCATCGCCAATGGTGGCGCGGTCCTCGCCGCACAGGCGATGGGCGCCGACCTCGCCTATATCGGCTCGCCCTTCATCGCGACCCGCGAGGCGCGCGCGGCGGACGAATACAAGGCGATGATCGTCGAATCACGGGCAGCCGACATCGTCTATTCCAACCTCTTCACCGGCGTTCACGGCAACTATCTCAAGGGCTCCGTCACCGCGGCCGGGCTCGACCCGGACAACCTTCCGCAATCGGACCCGTCGAAGATGGATTTCGGCAGCGACAAGACGAAGGCCTGGAAACACATCTGGGGCTGTGGCCAGGGCATCGGCGCGGTCAGCGACGTGGTGGGCGCCGCCGAACTGGTCGACCGCCTCGCGCGCGAGTACGAGGCCGCGAAGAGCAAGATCGCGGCCTGAGGCCGCGCGCAGCCACCTTCTCGCTCAGCGCCTCTACGCCGACAGCCACACCTCGGTGAGATCCAACTCGTAGGTTGGGTGGACGTGGCGATTCATGACCTCGGGTGCCGAGTGGCAATAGAGCTTCATCCAGTAGGGCTGGATGATGACGCCCGAGTCCTGAAGAATCTGCTGCACATCCTTCATCACCGCCCGGCGCTTTTCGACGTCGGCCGTTCTCAGTGCTTCAGAGAGCTTGCCGTCGAAGTCGCCGGAGGAGAAACCGGTCTCGTTCCATGCCTCGCCCGAGCGGTAGGCGAGCGCCAGAACCTGCACACCGAGCGGACGCATGGCCCAGTTCGTGGTCGAATACGGAAACTTCGCCCAGTCGTTCCAGTATGTAGACGCCGGCAGCACGGTCCGCCGGACCTTGAAGCCTGCCTCGCGAAGCTGAGAGGCTATGACGTCGGCCGTGCTCTTGCGATAGTCGTCGTCGATAGAGATCAGCTCGTGTTCGAAATCGATCTGCCCGGCCTCGGTCATCAGCCGGCGCGCCTCTTCGAGATCGCGCTCGACCGGCGGAAGTTCCGCATATTCGGGATGAATGCGGCAGACGTGGTGGTTCTCCGCGACTTCCCCCGCTCCGGCGATGCCGAGCTGCAGGACCGCATTGTTGTCAACGGCGAGCTGCAGGGCGCGGCGCACGTTGCGATCGGTATAGGGCTCCAAGGTCGAATTGACGCGAGCAACGACCGTCGACGCCGAAAGCACCTCGCTTTTCTGCAGGCCCAGATCGTCGAAGATGGCAATGAAATCGCCGTTGGAGTCCAGGTTCGTGTGGACCTCACCAGCCTCGAACGCGCTCACAAGCGCGTTCGGATCGGCGCCGTAGTCGACCATCTCCACGCCGTCGAGCAACGCTTCGCCGCCCCACCATTTGCCGTTCTCGCGACGCTTGAATACCGCGCTGCGGCCGACATCCAGCGAAACCAGCTCGAAAGCGCCCGTGCCGACCGGGCTGGCAGCCAGATCGCCGCCGTTCTCGTCCAGTGACGGATGGACCAGCAGAGCCGGATAGTCCGCGAGGTTGGGGACCAGCGTCACGTCGGGCTCCGACAGGTTGAGCACGACCGTGTAGTCGTCCACCTTTTCAACGGCGCCATCGCGCAGCTTGTCCTCGGCCACGAGGCCAGGGAACCGGCGCGCCATCGAATTGCCGGCAGCCGAGCCGTCGCACCAGCGGGTGAAGTTGAAAACGACATCATCGGCTGTAAACGGATCGCCGTTGTTCCACGTCGCATCCTTGCGAAGATGGAAGGTGTAGCGCGTGGCGTCATCGTTGACCTCCCAACGCTCCGCCAGCATCGGCTTGAAGGTGAAGTCCCTTGTGTAGGCGACGAGGGGCTCCAGGAACTGGCGGCCCATATTGCCGAGATCGGCAGAGTCGAATGTGCGCGGGTCCTTGAAGCCGGGAATGAGCATGGCGACCTTCAGGACGCCACCCTTCTTCGGCTCCTGCGCGGCTGCGGGCGTCGGCAAGGCCAATCCCGCAAGTGCGTAGGCCATCGCCGTCGTCGCACCAAGGGCGCTGGCAATCGCGAGGAACTCGCGGCGATCGACGGTGCCTGCCCGGACCGATTGCGTCCAGCCGTTGAGAATTTCGGGAAGGCGGGCAGTTGTTCTGTCGGTGTTCATGTCTGTCCCCGTTCTTGGCTTATGGGTGGTAGGCCGGAGGCGTCAGGCCGCCGGCGGTCGTCGCGGCGTGCGGATCGACTTGACCCCTGCCATTTCGACAAAACTGGTCGCCTGTTCCCAAAGATAGTCCCCATAGAGGAACGGCGCGAAATCACTGGAACCCGCGATCGGCAGCGGCGCGATCTCGGCATCGACCCGTGGCTCGTAGAAGAACGGGATCGAATAGCGCTGTTTGTCCGGCGCCAGCACCCGGTGACTGGTGGCCTGTACCACGCCGCCCGTCCATCGTTCGAGCAGGCGCCCGAAGTTGATCGCCAGGGTGCCGTTTGCCGGCGGGACGTCGATCCACTCGCCGGCGTGGTTCTTCGCCTGCAGCCCCTCTACACCGTCCTGCGCCAGAAGGGTAACGAAGCCTGAATCTGCGTGCTCGCGGCCGATCACCAGGCGTCGTTGCCCCTTATGCATGACCGAATGTTCCGGGCCGGAGAGATCGACGGTGCCATCCTCGGTTCTGTGCGGATAGCGGATCAGGCGCAGTGTCGAGATGCCGCCACGGAAATGGCCATCGAAGGTGGCTTCCGGCAGTCCGAGGCTGCGCGCAATCGAGGCCATCAGGGCCGCACCCACCTTCTCCATCGACTTATAGTAATGAGCGATCACCGCCCTCCAGCCCGGGAGATCAGTTTCATCGGGCAGCGGGGTGCGCTCGAGCAGCGGGTCGTCTTCGGCGAACGAAGCGTCGGGATGGGCAATGTCCGGCCCGATGTCGATGCCTTCCTTGTAGGAGACAGCGGTCGGCTGAAGAGGAAACCAGCCGCGGTAATAGTTCTTCTTCGATGGGTCGAAATTCCAGCGAAGCAGCTTTTGCTTTTCCGCATCCGAAAGCGAGAAGATTTTCAGCAGTTCACCCCGCTTCTCAACAGTAAGCAACTCAGCGCCCGGGAACCCGCGCACGGTCATGAACCCGATGCCGGAAGCAGCTTCGAAGACGTGGCGGTCGGCCTCGTCGCGCGCAGGCGACGGAGCACCAAACAGTGCTGCGATGTCGATTGCCGGAATGGTCTGTGCAGTGTGTCGGCTCATCTGTCCTCCTTGTCATACCAAGGGACCAACCTGCCGTCCCGACCGCCCGCCTCGACAGGGCCACGCACGTGGAGATGCGCACCAGCAATCTGTGCGGAGGTCTGAGAGGTTTGGGATGTTCTCGGCATCGCGGGTCCGTTCTGTTCCGACGCCCTGCTGGTCGGAAGGAAGCGGCTCGAACCCGGTGCCATGGTTGCCAAAACATCCGATAGCATAGCCGCCATGTCAAGCCGCTGTTCGCAGGTGCGAGATGAGCTGCGCCGACAAAACCGTGCCAAACAAGACGGCTTCGACCGAAATTCTGCAGAAAAAAAAGCCGGCGTTTCCGCCGGCTTCTTCACCCGTCGTGAGATAGGGTGTCAGTTCGCCTCGATCACCGTGATGCGGCCCTCGAGCTTGGGCTGGTAGGGAGCGTTGTTGGCGAGGTATTCCGCCACGATCTCCTCCATGCCGGGGCCGTAGTCGTATGGATCCGTCGCGTTGGATGCGAACAGCGCATAGCCGTCGCCGCCCTTGCGCATGAAGTCGTTGGTGCCGACGCCGTAGACCTTCTCCATCTCTATGGCCACCCACTGGTCACCGTCGAGCACTTCGACGTCCTTGATGCGGCCCTGGTCGGGCGCGACGGTCATGTCGAGCGTGTATTTGAGACCACCAACCTGCGGGAACTTGCCTGCGCCGTTCTCGATGTCGTTCACCGCCGTCTCCAGCGAGGCGACGATGTCGGCACCCTTGAGCTTCATCGTCGCCAGCGTGTTCTGGAACGGCAGGACGGAGAGAACGTCGCCGACCGTCGCCATGCCCTCGTCGATGGAGGCCCGCAGGCCGCCGCCGTTCTGGATCGCGATGGTGACGCCCTGGTCTGCCGTGCGCGCCAGAATGGCGTCGGTGACGAGATTGCCCATCTCGCATTCCTTGGCACGGCAGCTCTCACGGCTGCCGTCGATCGGGGCCGCGACCTCTCCCACTTCCGTCGCCTTGAGCGTCTCGATCGGACCGGCCAGTTCCTTGATGCGCGCCTCGATCTCCGGATCAGGCTCGATCGACGCATCGAGGATACGGGTGTCGCCCGTGGCCTCCGCAACATAGCCATCGGCGTCGAAGACGAGTGTCAGATCGCCGAGATGCTTGGAATAGGCGCCTGCCTGCACGATCGGTACGGCGCGGCCGGCCGGGTTTTCGACCAGAGTGGCATAGGCCGGCGCACCTTCCTCGGTGTTGGACAGCAGCGTGTGGCTGTGACCGCCGATGATTGCCGAGATGCCTTCGACCGCTGCGGCGATCTCCTGGTCGCGCGTGAAGCCGACATGCGACAGCAGCAACACCTTGTTGACGCCGTCGCCACGGATACGCGAGACGGCATCCGTGAGGTATTCGATCTCATCACCGAAGCTGACATTGGGGCCAGGCGACGAGGTGACGGCCGTGTCGGCGGTCAAGACGGACAGGATGCCGATCTTCTCGCCACCGGCTTCAAGGATCGACCATTCCGCGACCTTGCCGTGCAGCTTCTCCGACTCGGCAACGGTCAGGTTGCCGCAGACCACGGGGAATTCGACCAGATCAACGAAGTCGGCCAGATTGTCCGGCCCGTTGTCGAATTCATGGTTGCCGAGCGCCATCGTGTCGAAGCCGATCTTGTTCATGAACTCGCCTTCCGCCTTGCCGCGGTAGGTGGTGTAGAACAGCGAACCCTGGAACTGGTCGCCCGCGTCGAGCGTGATCACATTCTCGCCGGCGTCCTCGATTTCCTTGCGCCGCTCGCGGATCTTCGTGGCAAGGCGGCCAAAGCCGCCGAAACACTTGCCTTCGCCCGCATCCTCGGCCGAGCAGGTGGAGTTGTACTTGCTGATCGACTCGACACGCGAATGCATGTCGTTGATATGCAGCACGTTGAGTTTGTACGCGCCCTGCGCGCGGGCCGACGTCATCGAGAAATGGCCGGTCGAAACGCCGCCGGCGACGACCAGGCTGGCGCCTGCCACCTGCAGGAACCTGCGGCGGCTGAGTGCGGTTTCCGGTGTCCCGCCTGCGTTCTTCTTGTCGTTGCTAGACATTTCGTGCGCCTCCTTTTTCGCGCTTTGATGTTCCCCGCGACGCCGGGCCTGGATGATGGTCGGAGACGGGTGTCCCCGGCCCGGATATGGCCCGGTTCTGTGATCGCTTGATGAATGTTCCCCTGCGTTGACCCTTTGGTCAAGAAATACCTTCGCAGCCGGCTAAAGGGAGCGGCTTTGCTGGCCCATCATCGGGGGCATGACGCGCGCGCGCGACACTGCTATTGCTGCGCCAAACATTGAAACGAAAGGCAGACAGCCGATGCTCAAGACGCCCTACCTCCTCTTTCTCGGCGACGCGCCGGACCAGCTTGCCGCGAAGGTTGCCCAGGGCATCAAGGACTGGCGGCCGGAGTTCTCGCTCGGCCAACTCAAGCTCGAGGGCTGCAAGGCCGAGCTCGGCCTTCCCAACATGACGATCGCCGAGGCCAAGGCCGCCGGCGCGCAGACGCTCGTCGTTGGAGCCGCCAATCGCGGCGGCGTCATTTCGGACGCATGGATCGCCACGCTGATCGAGGCCATCGAGGCCGGCATGGACATCGCCTCCGGCCTGCACAACCTTCTGCGCGATCGCAAGGAACTGGTGAACGCGGCCGCGAAGGCCGGTGTCGAACTCTTCGACGTGCGCGTTCCGACCGTCGAATACCCGATTGCCGACGGCAAGAAGCGGACAGGCAAGCGCTGTCTGGCGGTCGGCACCGATTGCTCGGTCGGCAAGATGTACACCGCGCTTGCGATGGAAAAGGAAATGCGGGCGCGGGGCCTAAAGGCCAGCTTCCGCGCCACCGGGCAGACCGGCATCCTGATCACCGGCTCCGGCGTGCCGCTCGATGCAGTGGTGGCGGACTTCATGGCCGGCGCGGTCGAGTGGCTGACGCCCGACAACGACGCGGACCACTGGGACCTCATCGAGGGCCAGGGCAGCCTGTTCCACCCGTCCTATTCGGGCGTGACGCTGGCGCTGGTGCATGGCGGCCAGCCCGACACGCTGGTGCTATGCCACGAGCCGACCCGCACACATATGCGCGGCCTGCCGCACTACCAACTCCCATCGCTCGAAACGCTGAGGGATACCGCGCTGGACATGGCGCGCGTGGTCAATCCCGACGTCAAGGTGATCGGCATATCGGTCAACACGGCAGGAATGTCGGTGGACGAGGCGCGCAATTACCTCGCAGAGGTCGAGCAGCGCATGGGCCTGCCGGCGGTTGATACGTTCCGCGACGGCGCTGCCCGTCTGGTCGACGCGCTGGGCTGAGCCCTATCAGCGTCCGAGGGCGGGACCGATGATCTCGATCCGGTTGGTCCAGACATAGCCGTTGAAGCTGGACGGGACGCGATCCAGCGTCTCGAGGTCGTCGATGCCGGCGGTTCCCGGATCGCCGGCACTGTACGGTCCGAGCAGGATGATTCCGCTTCCAGCGGCGGCGAGACGCTGCTGGAAGCGGTTCGGCCACCCCCATAGCCATGGCGCGACGTTGATCGGCAACATGACCATCGTGTCCCGGCAGGCCTCCGGCACATAGCCGGACCAGCCGAGCGCGAGGTATCGCCCGAGACAGGCGACGAGGCCTCGCCGCGTCCAGGTCTTCAGCGCCGGCAGGCGTTTCTGGGCCGCGAGCGTGGGGGCGTCGCCGCCATAAGCGCCCCAAAGCGATGCCCTCCACTCCGGCTCCCGCTCCGCAAGATCGGCGAGCATCGCCGCCTCGCGCTCTTCGTTGGACTTGAAGTTGATCAGGAAGCGGCGCTCCGGCATGGCGGCCAGCACGTCCGTCAGCGACGGCATCAACCCCACGCCCTTGCCGCGCAGGGGAAAAGTCTCGCCGCCGTCGGCGCTATAGCCGTAGCCGACGTCCAGCGTTTTCAGATAGGCCATGTCGTGGCTGCGCGTCTCGCCAGTGCCCTCCGTCCGGCAGTCGACCGTCCAATCATGCATGACGGCGAACTGGCCATCGGTGGTCGGATGAACGTCTAGTTCGACGATTTCGGCGCCGGCAGCGAACGCGGCCTGCATGGACGGTATCGTGTTCTCGAAGAAGTCGTGCTCGGGCGGATGGATACGCAACGCCGTGCAGGTGTCGCTGTCGAGGTCGGTGCGATCGAAGGTGTGGTGAACGCCACGATGCGCGATCAGCTTCGCGGCTGGCGTCTCCGGTGTGGCGGCGAGCCATGAAGCGTTCAGTAAATAGACTGCGAGCAGGAGGAGCAGCGCGAACGCGGCAAATTTCTTCATCGGCTATCCCCTTCGGCAACAACCGACGATAGATGCGGCGACTGTGAACGAATTGAGGCACCGGCGCGCTTCGCTGTTCACAACCCTTCCGCGAGAAATTTTCGAACGCATGTCGGATACCCGGCGGTGCGTGCGTCCTTGAGGCAGCAGCAACGAAGCCTCGTGAAGGAGGGACATATGAACACGACCGCAATGCTCTGGACTGGCCGCATTCTTTCAGGACTTTTTGTACTCTTCATGCTGGGTGCTTCCGTGACACCCAAGCTTGCCGGCATGCCGGTGGCGGAAGAGACCATGGCGCAGCTCGGCTGGCCGGCAGGCTACGCCATGATGATCGGCGTCATAGAACTCTTCTGCGTGATCCTCTACGTCTATCCGCGGACGAGCGTGCTTGGTGCGGTGCTGACCATGGGGCTTCTCGGCGGCGCGATGGCGACGCAGGTGCGAGCCGAAAGCCCGCTCTTCAGCCACGTCCTGTTCAGCCTCTATCTCGGCCTGTTCATGTGGGGCGGGCTGTGGTTGCGCGACCCGCGTCTGCGCGCGATCTTCCCCTTTGCCAGCGCACGGTCAGAGACATGAACCTAAACAGAACCGGAAACTGGCCTCACTCCTCCGGCTCGGTCGTGAACAGTAGCGGGTAGCCCTTGGCGCGACCCGCATCTGTCGCGCGCGTCGCCTTGGTTTCAGCCACATCCCGCGTAAAGACAGCCACGACGCAGACACCGCGTTGGTGTGCGGTGATCATGACACGATGTGCCTGATCCTCGCTCATGCGGAACTCGCCCTTGAGCACGGTGACCACGAACTCGCGCGGGGTGAAATCGTCATTGACGAGGATCACCTTGTGCAGTCGTGGCCGCTCGATCTTCGGCTTGGTCCTGGTTTTCGGCGTCGTGGTTGGGTTGCTCGTTGGCATGACGGTTCCGCTCGTACGTCAGCGAAGTCGCATTGTCGCATTGGCGGGCGAACCGGTCAAAGCTGCGATTCGATCGGCAGCCATGAGACGATCCTGGCGATGATACGACGCGTCAAACCCGCCTCCGGCTCCCGATCGTAAATCTGCATCTTGCCATCACGCTCGCCTTCCCAACGCAGGTCTCCCCCGGCATCGAGATAGACGCGATAACTCATGGCGGGCGCTGTTTCCTCGGCGAAGACCTCACGCATCTGGCCGACGAGCCTTTCGTCCGCAAACAGCACGCCCATTTCCGTATTGAGCGACGCGGACCGTGGATCGAAGTTGAACGATCCGACGAAGCCGGTCTCGCCGTCCACAGTGAAGGCCTTGGTATGCAGGCTCGCCGCACTCGAGCCGAACAGCGACATGTCCGACGGCCGGGCATGCGGCTGCAGCTCGAAGAGCCGTACGCCTCCGGCAAGCAGTTGCGGACGGTAGGGCGCGTAGCCGCCATGCACCGCGGCGACGTCGGTGGCGGCGAGCGAGTTGGTGAGCACGGCAACGTCGACACCGTTCCTGACCATGCCGGTGAGGCCACCCGTTCCTTCCACACCGGGCACGAAATAAGGCGATGTGATCTCTACGGAGCGGTCCGCGGAAGCGATGACCGGCATCAGGGTGGTCATCATCCAGTTATCCGGGTTCTTGGCCAGCGCCTTTTCCGGCGGATCCGAAATGACCTTGGCTTCGCTTGTCCAGTAGGTCGGCAAGCCGCCGTCGAGCATGGAGAGCACCGATATGCGTTCCAGAGCCCGATCGACATAGGGTGCTGCCTCGCCAGTTCTAGACAGTTGGGAAAGACCTTTCTGCAGCGTTTCCAGTCCGCCTTCGCGCGCCGTCGCGAGTGCGCCGATCGGCATTGAGACGTCGCTGTTCCAGAAGCTATCGAAGATGACTTCCGTCTGCCGGACCACCGGTCCCATCATGAGCATGTCGATGTCGCGGAAGTTGGACGTTTCGGCCGCATCGAAATACTCGTCGCCGATGTTGCGCCCGCCGATGATGGCGAGCCTGCCGTCGGCGATCCAGGCCTTGTTGTGCATACGCCGCGTCACGCTGAAAGCGCGCAGGACCATTTCGAGCCCACGCCGCAGCCCGCCATCGCGGGCGCGGCTGGGGTTGAACAGCCGAACGGAAATGCCGGGATGCGCATCGAGCGCGAGATAGATGCTGTCCTTGCCGCTGGCGTTGATGTCGTCGAGCAGAAGCCGGACGCGCACGCCGCGATCGGCAGCTCCAATGAGCTCGTTGGCAAGGAGACGCCCGGTCAGGTCGTCCAGCCAGTAATAATACATGAGGTCGAGACTGCGGGCCGCCACGCGGGCGGTCAGGGCGCGCGCTGCGAAGGCATCCAGGTTGTCGGGCAGCAGGGTCAGGCCGCTGCGGCCATGCTGCGCTTCAACGCGCGGGCCGATGCCGCGATCCAGGACGGTGAAGGCCGGGTCGGTAGGCAGCGCCCACATGTCCTCGCCACGGGCATGGCGAGCGAAATGGCCATAAGAAAGGGCTGCGAGGAACGACGCTGCAACAAGAACGAGCGCACAGACAAGAAGAATCAGGAACATGCGCATCGCCGCATCGCAGCTAGGAATTGACCGGATACATCATAGCCATCCCCTGCGCCTTGCCAAGGAGAAGGGGCGGAGCAGCCCCTTCCCTCGCCTTCGCGGAATGCCGCTCGTCACCCGTTTGCCGAGGCCACAGCGCGCTTGGCCATGACGACGACCAGATTGGCACGATATTCGGCGTTCGCGTGGATGTCGCTCATCAGCGTTCCGGCGGACACGGAAACGCCTTCCAGCGCAGAGGCGTCGAACTTCTTGGACAATGCCGCCTCGATTTCCTTCGAGCGGAAGACGCCGTCCTCTCCCGCCCCGGTCACCGCAACGCGTACGCCATCCTTCGCTTTGGCTACGAACACGCCGGTCATCGCATAACGTGAAGCCGGATTCGGGAATTTCGCATAGCCGCATTTTGCCGGCGCTGTGAAGGCGACGGCAGTGATGACCTCGTCATCCTTGAGCGCTGTCTCGAACAGGCCGGTGAAGAACTTGTCCGCAGCGATCTCGCGCTTGTTGGTGAAGATGGTGGCCCCGAGCGCAAGCAGCGCCGCCGGATAGTCGGCCGCCGGATCGTTGTTGGCGATCGATCCACCTATCGTGCCCATATGACGCACATGCGGGTCACCGATATGCGCCGCAAGATTGCAGATCGCCGGGCAGACGGATGCGAGCTTGGCGTTCGCGGCGACCTCGGCGTGTGTCGTGGCGGCACCGATCGTCACGGTCTTTCCGGAAATCTTCACGCCTTTCAGTTCGGGCACATGGCGCAGGTCGACGAGATCGGACGGGGCCGCAAGCCGCGTCTTCATTGCCGGAATCAGCGTCATGCCCCCGGAGACGAACTTGCCGTCATCCGCCTTCTTGAGAAGCTTCACGGCGTCGGCGACGGAGGAAGCGCGATGGTAGTTGGTGGAATACATGGTCGTGTCTCCTCAGTGCTTCGTCGCGGCCTTGAGCGCCGACCAGACCTTCTGCGCGGTTGCCGGCATGGCCAGGTCGTTGTTGCCGATTGCATTCGTGATGGCGTTGATGACCGCCGGCGGCGAGCCGATCGCGCCCGCTTCGCCACAGCCCTTGATACCGAGCGGGTTGCCCGGGCACGGCGTGTTCGAGGTCGAGACCTTGAAGGACGGCAGATCGTCAGCACGCGGCATGGTGTAGTCCATGTAGCTGGCCGTCAGAAGCTGGCCTGACGCGGGATCGTAATGTGCACCTTCCAGCAGCGCCTGGCCGATCCCCTGCGCGATGCCGCCATGCACCTGCCCCTCGACGATCATCGGGTTGATGATGTTGCCGAAATCGTCGGCAGCCACGAACTGCACAATCTCGGTCTCGCCCGTATCGGGATCGACCTCGACCTCGCAGATATAGCAGCCGGCCGGGAAGGTGAAGTTGGTCGGATCGTAGAACGCGCCTTCCTTCAGGCCCGGTTCCATGCCGCCCGGCAGGTTGTGGGCCGTGTAGGCAGCCAGCGCGAGCTGGAACCACGGCACCGACTTGTCGGTGCCGGCCACCTTGAGTTCGCCGTTCTCGATCACGATGTCGCCCTCGTCGGCCTCCATCAGATGGGCGGCGATCTTCTTGGCCTTGGCCTCGACCTTGTCGAGTGCCTTGACCACGGCCGACATGCCAACAGCGCCGGAGCGAGAGCCGTAAGTTCCCATGCCCATCTGCACCTTGTCGGTGTCGCCATGGACGATGGAGACGGAGTCG
The DNA here is from genome assembly GCA_019739225.1 of Aquamicrobium sp. Taxonomy (GTDB): domain Bacteria; phylum Pseudomonadota; class Alphaproteobacteria; order Rhizobiales; family Rhizobiaceae; genus Aerobium. Next base: position 796,474 of record JAHHDT010000005.1, on the reverse strand, counting down.
ATCGGAACGCCGAAGCGATCCGCCACGAGTTGCGAGAACGTCGTCTCGTGACCCTGGCCGTGGCTGTGCGAACCTGTCAGCACCTCGATCGTGCCGACCGCGTTGACACGCACTTCGGCGGATTCCCAAAGGCCGACGCCAGCGCCCAGCGACCCCACTGCGGCCGACGGCGCGATGCCGCAGGCCTCGATGTAGCAGCTCATGCCGATGCCGCGCAGCTTGCCGGCCTTCTTCGCTTTTTCACGGCGTTTCTCGAAGCCGGCGTAGTCGGCCTCCTTCATGGCCGCCTCCAGCGAGGTCTCGTAGTCGCCGGCGTCGTAGGCCATGATCACGGGCGTCTGGTAAGGGAACTCGCGGATGAAGTTCTTGCGCCGCAGCTCGGCAGGCGAGACGCCGAGTTCGCGCGCGGCCGTCTCGACCACCCGCTCCAGCAGATAGGTCGCTTCGGGTCGCCCCGCCCCGCGATAGGCGTCGACCGGCGCCGTATTGGTATAGACGGCGCGCACATTGGCGTGGATCGCGGGAATGGCGTACTGGCCCGACAGCAACGTGGCGTAGAGATAGGTTGGCACCGAGGACGAGAACAAAGACATGTAGGCGCCGAAATTGGCGACCGTGTCGACCTTAAGCGCCGTCATCCTGTTGTCCGCATCAAAGGCAAGCTGCACCTCGGACACATGATCGCGACCGTGCGCATCAGTCAGGAAGCTTTCGGTGCGGTCGGCCACCCATTTGACCGGGACGCCGGCGCGCTTGGAGGCCCACAGACAGACGATTTCTTCGGGATAGATGAAGATCTTGGAGCCGAAGCCGCCGCCGACATCAGGCGCGATCACGCGTAGCTTGTTCTCCGGCGCGACATTGTAGAAGGCGCTCATCACCAGTCGCGCGACGTGCGGGTTCTGTGACGTCGTCCAGCAGGTGTAGTGATCCTCGCCCTTGTCGTAGTGGCCAAGCGCCGCACGCGGTTCCATCGCGTTTGGCACCAGCCGGTTGTTGACGATGTGCATCTTCGTGACGTGGGCCGCCTTGGCGATCGCCGCGTCGGTCGCAGCGGAATCGCCGATCTCCCAGTCGTAGATGAGGTTGCCGTCGGCTTCGGGATGAAGCTGCGGCGCGCCTTTCTTGAGCGCCTCGACCGCATCGGCGACGGATTTCTTCTCCTTGTAGGTAACCTCGACCGCCTCCGCGGCGTCCCGCGCCTGGCCCTTCGTCTCGGCGACCACGATCGCCACGGCGTCGCCAACATAGCGCACGCGGTCTACGGCCATCGGGGACCATGCGCCCATCTTCATGGGCGTGCCGTCCTTCGAATGAATCATCCAGCCGCAGATCAGATTGCCGATCCCGTCGGCCTTGATCTCCTTGCCGGTCAGCACCGCGATCACGCCCGGCATCGCCTGCGCGGCCTTCACGTCGATCTTCTTGATGTCGGCATGCGCGTGCGGGGAACGCACGAATGCGGCATGTTTCATGCCCGGCACGACCATGTCGTCGACATAGCGGCCCGAGCCGGTGATGAACCTCTTGTCTTCCTTGCGCGCAACGCGTGCGCCGATGCCTTCAATTCCCATTGCTTCCTCCTCCGGAAGAAAGGGCAGTCGGGGAGTAAGGCAATAAGGCAGTAGGTAGGCCCGACACTTCGACAGGTATTTCCTACTGCCTTAATGCCCTACTGCCCTACTCCCGTTATTCAAGCAGCTTTCTTCGTCTTGCCCTTGCCGGCCTTGCCCATCGCCTTGGAGGCGGCAAGGATGGCCTTGACGATATTGTGATAGCCCGTGCAGCGGCAGATATTGCCCTCAAGCTCGGCGCGCACGGTCTTTTCGTCCAGACCTTCGGGATGGCGCGCGATCATGTCGGTGGCCGCCATGATCATGCCTGGCGTGCAGAAGCCGCATTGAAGGCCGTGATGTTCCCTGAAAGCCGCCTGCACGGGGTGCAGGTCCGCGCCGTTGGCCAGACCTTCGATGGTGACGATGTCGGATCCCGATGCCTGTGCGGCCAGGATCGAGCAGGACTTTACCGCCTTGCCGTCCATGTGAACGACACAGGCGCCGCACTGCGAGGTATCGCAGCCGACATGCGTGCCCGTCATCCCAAGATGCTCGCGCAGGTAGTGCACGAGCAAGGTGCGATCTTCCACGGTTCCGGACACCTTGCGTCCGTTCACCACCATTTCGACTTGCGACATGAATCTCCTCCAGATTGCCGGCCGGGCAAAACGCTTCTGGAGAATGGGGTCCGGACGCGCCTTACCTGAGGGCAGATTACCGCGCCTCCGCAAAGAGTCCATGGGGCCAAGGTCATAAGCGCGATACATTTTTCGGCGCCACGTCGGGGGCACGAAGCACCGGCCGCCCGGCACACGCATAAAAGGGCCAATCTCGCGCTTGTCTTTCGTCTGCAATGACGCTATCACGCGCCCACTTTCGGCAGATGCGCCACCGCGCTGCCGAGGCGCCGCTTTAGCTCAGTCGGTAGAGCACATCATTCGTAATGATGGGGTCGCGTGTTCGAGTCACGCAAGCGGCACCACTTACTTCCTCGCCTTTGCCAGTCTCTGTGGCGTCTCGGGATAGCTACGTCTTTCCCGTGGGTTACAGCGCATTCGCCTCAAACATTTGGACAGCTACCTGCCTCAGGCACCGGACCGCCCGGCGTCGCTACCACGACAAGCGCGGCTTGGCCGATGGTGTCGGCGGACGATGGGCGACAATGCGTTCAGGGTTGCGGACAACTAGCACCAACAAGTCGAAAGCCCTAACGCAGGCCGGCAATTCGGCGGTATCGGATATTTTGACGACGTAGTCGTTGGGGCGTATCAGACCAACAGTAGCGGATCGACCGAAGTCGAGCGCTTGAGCGCGCGTAGCGCGAAGGTCGAGCGTGTGTTGCGGATGCCGGGCAATTTGTAGAGTCTCTCCCGCAAGAACCTTTCGTAGTGCAGCGTGTCTGAGACTGCGACCTTGATCAGGTAATCGTAATCTCCCGTCGCAAGGTGGGCCTCCACCACTTCAGGTATCCTGAGCAAGGCTTCACCAAACTCGGCCAGTACCGCGTCGTTGTGCTTGTCGAGCGTCACCTCGACGAACACCGTGTTGAATAACCCAAAAGCTGCGTGATTGAGCAGCGCGACATAGCCTTCGATCGCTCCACTCGCTTCAAGCTTCTTGACCCGTGTCCAGCAGGGAGAGGCAGACAACCCCACCTTTGCCCCGAGTTCGCTGGTGGTCAGCCGCCCGTCGGCGCGCAGTGCGGACAGGATCTTGCGGTCCATCAGATCGATCTCGCCGGAAATCCCAGTCATCGTAGATCGAGAACGTTTATTTCGTGAAGTGGCCATTCATGTGATTCCTGTTCTGCAATCCTGCGAAATAGCATAAAGATCGGGAGATATTCGCGGCAATTATTGGCCAACATCCTGCGTGGAAGTGTTGATGCACCGTGCGGGAGAGAATGGGGTGAATAAGCAACATGTCACCGCGCCTGAGGGCGTTCATACGTTATGTGACCCTGACAGCGGACTCGAAGGCCTGATTGTCCTTCACTCGACCGCACTCGGGCCGGCAGCGGGCGGGTGTCGGCTGCTGCACTATCAGGACGCATCCCTGATGCAGGCCGATGCTTTCCGTCTGGCGGAGGGCATGAGCTACAAGAATGCGCTCGCCGGGCTGCCAATGGGCGGCGGTAAGGCCGTCATCCGGTTGCCGCAGGGGTCCTTTTCGCGGCACGAGCTTTTCCGCGCCTTCGGCCGAGCGGTGGATGCGCTGGGCGGCCGCTATATTACGGCGGAGGATGTCGGCACCAGTGTCGAGGATATGCAAGCGGTGTCCGAGAAAACGCGCTTTGTCGCGGGGCTCCCCTCAGAAGCTGGCGGTCCCGGCGGCGATCCCTCCCCTTGGACGGCGCAAGGCGTCTTCGTCTCCATGGAGACGCTCGTTGGGCGTCATCTTTCCAAGGACCTTTCGGATTGCGTTGTTGCGGTCCAAGGCCTCGGTCATGTCGGCCGTTCGCTCGCGCGGATGCTGCATGACGCCGGCGCACGGTTGCTCGTTGCGGATATTTCCGAACAAAACGTCCGCCGCGTTGTTGCTGAAACCGGAGCAACGGTGGTTCCCGCCGACCAAATCCTCTCGGTGGAGGTCGACGTTCTCGCCCCTTGCGCACTGGGCGCGATCTTCGACGAAACCAGCATCGGCACCATCCGGGCCAGAATAATATGCGGTGCTGCCAACAACCAGCTCGCCACACCCGATGACGGCGCGCGGCTTGCCGAGCGCGGCATCCTGTACGCCCCGGATTACGTGGTGAATGCGGGCGGCATCATCAACGTTGCCGGCGAATATTTCGGCTGGACGGAAAAGGACACACAGCGACGCATAGCCGATACCGGCAACAGGCTTATCCGCGTGCTGGATCACGCATCCGCAACCGGGATCGCTCCCAACCAAGCTGCAGACGAACTGGCCCGCGCCATGATTGCGGCAGGCCCGTCACCGTTTCCTGCGGACAGCGCCCCATGAACGCCGCTGCCGCTGGCCGTCAGCCAGCATACCGCCTGCTGATTACTGTCGACAAAGGCATGCAGGCCGCGATGCGCGTTCTTGATGTCCTTGCCCAACGATCGGTGATGCCGGAAACAATCAATATTGAGCAAGGGCCGGAAGCGCTTACCATCACGGTCACTGTAAGGGAGTTTGCAGAGAGCGAAGCCGCTTCAATCGCGTGCCGGCTACAAACACTCGTCACGACGCGCACGGTGAACGTCACGCAGCTTCCATAGGCGCGCTTTCGAACTAGCGATGCGAAAGCAGCCAATTGCGCACGATCGCCACGTCCGGCCGATCGAAGCTGGCGACCGGCGTCATCAGGACATAGGGGATCCGGACGGGGAAATGTATCTGGAAGGGGTCGACCAACAGGCCTTCGGCCAGTTCTTTCTCGATCAGAAAATTCGGAATGAGCGCAAAGCCGGCGCCTGCCAGACACGCTTCGATTGCAAGCACGAGGAGGTTGACCGACGTGCTGAATTTCAGCGTGATGTTCGTGAAGCCCGCTGCGTAGAACCAGTTTTCCCAACTATCGACGTTCCAGCCCGGCTCGGAGAAATCGACCTTGATCAAGGGCTGTTTCACCAGATCCGCCGGCGTCGGCTGCGGCGGCAATCTTTCGACGAAAGCCGGCGTACACACCGCCGTGAGATGCCCCGCCAACAAGAGATCCTGCTGCATGTCCTTTTTCTCGGCGAGGCTGTGGTAGATGGCGAGATCGGGGGTCGGGTCCTGCGCGTTCCACTTCTGCGACATAGCCGAGATCCGGATCGCTATGTCCGGATGGACTTCGTGGAATCTCGCCATCCGGGGAGCAAGCCACCGCATTGCCAGTGAATATTGGCACCGGATCAGCACCTCGCTGTCCAGTTCCCTGGAACGCGCGGAGAATGAGGCAACCGAGATCTGATCGAAAATCGCGCCAAGTTGCTTTGAAAAACTCACGCCCCTGGAGGTCAGCGTTACGCCGTGTGCGCGACGTTCGAAAAGCGTGCCGCCGACCCATTCTTCGAGCTGCTTGACCTGATGGCTGATCGCGCCGGGCGTGACCCCCAGCTCTGCGCCCGCTCGTACAAAATTCAGATGCCGGGCGGCTGCTTCGAATGCACGCAGGGCGGTCAGCGGAGGAAGGCGGCGAACCATTCTTTTAGACCTAATTCAATTGTGCCTCAGGTGCAGGATTATTGGTTTGTGTTGAAAAGTGACGTGTGGCTTAATTTTGTCAACCTAAGAGTTGAGGAAAATTATGTCTCGCGAACGAGCTATCGCCATCGCCCGCTCCTACTGTCGCGAGGGTCGCTTTCTGCATGACCTTGCTAAACGGGTCGCGATCCCGACCGAGAGTCAGAATCCCGATCGGTTGCCGAGCTGCTACCAGTATTTGAAGCTTTTCGCCGACGACCTTGCGGAACTTGGCTTTGAAGGGCGCATCATCGACAACCCGACAGCCGTTGGGGGACCGTACCTCATTGCCAGGCGCATTGAGGACGAAACGCTGCCTACCCTTCTGATCTATGGCCATGGCGATGTGGTCGCGGGGATGGAGACGCGCTGGAGCGATGGGCGCGACCCCTGGAAACTCTCTGTCGAGGGCGAAAAGATCTATGGTCGCGGAACGGCTGACAACAAGGGGCAGCATACGATCGCGGCCCTTGCGCTCGAGGCGGTTCTGACGGCGCGCAAATCCTTGGGCTACAACGTCACTTTCTTTGTCGAAACGTCCGAGGAAACCGGCTCTTCGGGACTTCATGAGACCTGCGAAACGCATCGTGACCTGCTTTCGGCAGACTGGCTTATTGCCTCCGACGGCCCACGGCTGTTTCCTGAAACTCCAACCCTCAAGGGCGGCACCCGCGGGGTCTACACATTCGATCTCGTCTGCAATCTTCGCGAAGGCGCGCATCACTCCGGCAATTGGGGCGGGCTGATCGCCAACCCGGCAACGATACTGTGCAATGCGGTTTCCAGCCTGATTTCCGCTGAAGGGCACATTCGCGTTCGCGGTATCGTACCGCAGCAGGTTCCTGCGGCAGTCACCGATGCCTTGCAGGGAATTAAACTCAGAAGGACGGAGGAAGGGCCGGACCTTGACGCGTGGTGGGGGGAGCCCGGCCTTTCCCCGGCGGAGCGCGTCTTCGGATGGACCGCGCTCGAGGTGCTCGCCATGACCGCCGGCACACCGGAGCTTCCTGTCAACGCAATCCCGCCGATTGCGTGGGCGCGGATGCAGATCCGCTATACGGTGGATGTCGATCCGAGCACATTCGAGGCAACTATCCGCGCGTTTCTTGACGAGAACGGATTTCAGCAAATCCAGTTCGTCCCGAATGTGGAACGCGACATATCGGGCGCGACGCGGCTCGAGCCGGATCACCCCTTGATGGCGTGGGCGGCGTCATCTGTAGCCAATACCACCGGCAAGCAGCCGATCATCCTGCCGAATGCCGGCGGCTCGCTTCCCAACGATTGTTTTTCGACCCTGCTCGGCATGCCGACGATCTGGGTTCCTCATTCGTATTGGGGTTGCAATCAACACGCCCCGAACGAACACCTTCTGATGCCACTGGCCGAGGAAGGACTTGGGGTCATGGCGGGTCTGTTCTGGGACCTCCACGAGACACCGCCGCCATCGCCTCGCGCGGGCGCAGCGAGCCTCTGATCCCACCAGAAATCCGAATGTGCAATCGGGTGCATACACATCGCCATGCAGTGCGGTGAGCGAATAGAAGATGCCGGACAATGCCTTCTTTGGTTCGGAAATTAATAGAAATCCCGGACAGGAACGCCCGGGATACATAAAGCGGGGAACTTGGAATGAAACGTATTGTGCTTTCAGCCATGATGCTTGGGTTGCTATCGCCGCAGGCGATGGCGCAAACGATCACGGCTTCCATCGCCCAGGATGTTCGCAGCACCAACCCGGGCGTCAACCGCGATGACACGACCGATGGCGTCGTACTGCATATGGTCGAGGGCCTGGTCGGCTATCGCGAAGATGGCTCTGTGGGTCCACTGCTCGCGCAGAGCGTGGACATGTCCGCAGACGGGCTGACATACACATTCAAGCTGAGGACAGGGATTACCTTTCACAACGGTGAAACCTTCAGCGCCGAAAACGTCCTGTGGAACTGGACCCGTTACATGGACCCGGCAACCGAATGGCGGTGCCTCGCGGAGTTTGACGGCCGAAACGGCCTGAAGGTCGAGAGCGTAACCGCACCCGACGCGCAAACCATCGTGATGACAATCAACCAGCCAAGCGCCGTTTTCCTCGATGCGCTTGCGCGCACAGACTGCGGTATGGCAGGCATCCTGCACTATGCGTCTGTCAACGAAGACGGTACTTGGAACCAGCCGATCGGAACCGGCCCGTACAAATTCGGAACCTGGAAGCGCGGCGAATATTTTGAGCTGGAAGCATTCTCGGACTATGTGACGCCCGCTGGCAGCGCACCGGACGGATATGTCGGTGCAAAGAAGCCGCTGGCGGAAAAGGTCCGCTTCTACGTCATCAGCGATCCGGAAACGATCAAGGCCGGCCTGCTGTCCGGCACCGTGGACCTCGCCGCCGTTGCCAGCACCGATGTACCGGAGTTCGCAGCAAATCCGGACTTCAATGTCGCGGACTCGGTTGACGCGTCAAAGCACACCTTGTCTCTGCAGGTCGCCGATCCGCTGCTCTCCAAGGTCGAAATGCGTCAGGCTATTGCCGCCGCCCTGGACTTGCCGACGCTCGTAACCCAGGTGACCAACGGCTCCGGTCGACCGAACAATTCGGCCATCTTTCCACAATCGATGTATTACAGCGACGTGCAGAAGCAGGCGTTCGCGCATGATCTGGACAAGGCGCGGGAGCTGCTTGCCAAGGCAGGCTACAAGGGCGAACCCATCACCATAATTGCCAACAAGCGGCCAACCACGCCGAGCTTCGAGACGGCTGTGGTGGCACAGGCCATGCTGCAAGCTGCTGGAATCAATGCCACGATCGAGGTGATGGAGTGGGGCACGCAGCTTAGCCGCTACTTCTCCGGCAATTACCAGATGATGGCATTTTCATACTCGTCCCGCTTCGACCCAGCGCTCAGCTTCGAGCAGTTTTCTGGACCCAAGGATACTACCTCCGGCAAGGTCTGGAACAACCCCGAAGCGCTCAAGCTGATTGACGAAGGCAAGGCCGTGTCCGATCCCGCAAGGCGCCAGGCGATCTTCGACGAATTGCACACGCTTCTGCTGCACGATGTGCCCATGATCATCTACAGCAATGGCGTCAACGACATCGTATCGAACAAGCGACTGGAAGGCGCTGTGTCATGGCAGTCGAAGCTGCGCCTCTGGGAAGTGGCGAAGCAGTAGATTTTCATCTGATCACGGTTAGACAATGCTAAAATTCGCAATAAGCCGGATTATTGCGGCGATACCGACACTGTTCATCGTGTCGGTATCCGTCTTCTTTCTTATTCGGCTAATCCCGGGCGACCCAGCCTCGCTGATGTTGGGCGATCTTGCCGATGCGGCCAGCCTTGCCGACCTGCGGTCACGGCTCGGACTTGACCAGAGCATTCCAGTTCAGTTCACGATCTGGCTGGGCAACATACTCAGCGGAGATTTTGGCCGGTCGATCACCAGCCAGCAGGAGGTCCTGCCTCTCATCCTCGGGCGGCTTCGTGTCAGCGCGGAGATCGTGCTGATAGCGGTACTTCTTGCCAGCGTCATAGCCGTGCCTGCCGGCATGATTGCCGCCTGGCGCCAGAACAGCCTCACCGACGTGGCCCTGGTGAGTATCGCAACGGTCCTGCTTTCCATTCCCGCATTCTGGATGGGCTTGTTGCTACTCCTGCTGTTCGTGCTCAAGCTCGGCTGGTTGCCGCTGGTCGGATATGTCTCGATCAGCCAGGATTTCATGCAGGGCCTTCTCTACATCATCCTGCCAGTTGCAACGCTTCTGCTCCACGAGATCGGCGTGATCATGCGGATGGCCCGCGCGTCCACGCTTGAAGTTATGCAACTGGACTACATCACCCATGCCCGCGCCAAGGGCCTGTCCGAAGCCGCAGTCATGTGGCGACATGCGTTCAAAAACGCTTTTGGTCCGACATGGACACTCATCGGAATTGTTCTTGGAAACCTGCTCGGCGGCATCGCGGTCATTGAAACCGTGTTTGCGATACCAGGCCTCGGGCGGCTGCTTGTGGAAGCAATCTTCGCCCGCGACTACCCGGTGATCCAGGGCTGCCTGCTGATGATCGCGACCATCTACGTCCTCGTCAATCTGGTGGTGGATCTGCTGTATCCGGTGTTTGACCCGAAAGTGAACGCCCAATGACCCGGTTATCTCCAAGTGCGGTTCTGGGTGTGCTGCTTACCGGGGCACTTCTATGTGCCGCGTTGCTGGGGGCGGTCTGGACCCCTTACGATCCGTTGGGGCTCAATTTCACCCTCAAGCTGGCTGGTCCAGGGGCCGCGCACTGGCTTGGCACGGACGAGTTCGGGCGGGACGTGCTCAGCCGATTGCTGACCGGCGCGGCAACGAGCTTCTGGATAAGTTTCCTCACCGTATGTCTGGCGGTAAGTGCCGGCACCGTGATCGGGATCGTCACGGGTTATTTTCGAGGCTGGGTCGATCGCGTTGTGATGATGTTCAACGACGCGCTGCTGGCTTTCCCCGGCATTCTGCTGGCCCTCGGCCTGCTCGCGATCTTCGGCGCAAACAAGTACGGCATCGTGCTGGCTCTGGGGCTGGCATATACGCCGACCGTTGTCCGCATCGTGCGTGGCGCCGTCATGTCGCTACGCGAGCGGGAGTTCATCGAAGCGTCCCGTGTCATGGGTAATTCGAATGCCTACACAATGCTGCGTCACATTCTGCCAAACTGCATCGCGCCACTGACGGTTCTGGCCACATCGATGTTTGGATGGGTGTTGCTTGCCGAAAGCGCGCTGAGCTTTCTCGGGCTCGGTGTACCGCCACCCGCGCCGACCTGGGGGAACATGCTCGCGAGTGGGCGCCCATTCATCTCGCAGGCGGTTTGGCTGGCCATCTTCCCAGGCCTTTGCATCTCGCTCACGCTGCTCGGAATCAATCTCCTGGGCGACGCGTTACGGGACAAACTCGACCCAAGGATGAGACATTGACGATGCACGAGCCAAGGCCCATCCTTGATGTGCGCGACCTTTCACTCGAGGTCGGGCGAACAGGAATCCAGATCCTCAAGCACGTCAGCTTCAATGTGAATGCCGGCGAGATTGTCGGCATCGTGGGCGAATCCGGTTCCGGAAAGTCGATGGCGGCGCGTTCCATCGTCGCTCTCAACCCGCCCGACATCCGACGCACCAGTGGCTCGATACGATTCGAAGACCGCGACATATGCACCATGAGCAAGCGCGACCTGCGGGCGCTGCGCGGCGCCCGCGTTGGCATGGTGTTTCAGGAGCCCATGACCTCCCTCAACCCGTCGATGACCATCGGCCGGCAAATGGAAGAGGGGTTGCGCCTTCACAGTGGCCATACGAAGCGCGAGCGCCACCGGTTGATCGTCGACATGCTCGCACGTGTCGGCCTGAACGATCCGAGTACGGCGCTTTCGGCCATGCCGCATCATTTCTCCGGCGGTATGCGCCAGCGCATCATGCTCGCTGCGATGATGCTGCTCAAGCCGGCATTGCTGATCGCCGATGAGCCGACGACCGCGTTGGACGCGGTGGTGCAGCGCGACGTTCTGGAACTGATGGTCGAACTGACGCGCGAGAACAACACGGCCGTGCTGATGATCAGCCACGATCTGGCGATGGTGGCGACCTACTCCGACCGCGTCGTTGTCATGTCGCAGGGCGAGATCGTCGAGCAGGGCGAAACGCGCAGCCTGCTGGAGGCGCCGCGACATGCCTATACAGGCAAGCTCCTGTCGGCCCTGCCGCAGCGCATGCCCGCTCGCGCAATCGAGAATACGCCGGTGGCGCGGATCGAGGTCGATGGGCTCGTCGTCGATTATGCCGCGCGCCAGGGCCTGTTTCGCGAGGGGAAACCCGAGCGCGCACTGAACGGCATCAGCCTGAATGTGATGCCGGGGGAAGTCGTTGCGGTGGTCGGAGGATCGGGTTCGGGCAAGACGACGCTCGGCCGGGCGATCGCCGGGTTGATTCCCCCGACGGAAGGCCAGGTTCTCTTCAACGGCGATCCCATATCGCCCTCGTCGACGAATTATGGGAACTATCGGGTAAACTGCCAGATGGTTTTCCAGGATCCTTATTCGTCGCTCGATCCCCGCATGACAGTCGCTGGCCTGGTGGGGGAAGCGTTGCGCCACCGCAAAGAACTGTCGGCGAACGAAAAGCGTTCGCGAGTGACGGAAATTCTCGATGAAGTCGGCTTGGCTGCATCCTTTGCAACCAGGTTTCCGCACCAGCTCTCCGGGGGACAACGCCAGCGTATCGCCATAGCCCGTGCCGTCGTGACGCGGCCGCAATTCGTCATCGCCGACGAACCTGTATCCGCGCTGGATGTCACGGTCCGCGCACAGGTCCTTAAGCTTTTTGCCGAACTGCAACGCAAACACGGCTTCTCATGCCTGTTCATCAGCCATGATCTGGCCGTTGTCGAGCAGATCGCCGATCGTGTGATCGTAATGAAGAGGGGCGTCGTGGTCGAACAGGGAAGCCGCGATGCGATCTTCGACAATCCCCAGCACGAATACACGAGGGAATTGCTGCAGGCCATTCCCACCCTTGTCCGAACGGGCCACGGCGGGGTGAAACTAGGGTGGCGTTTTCACAGCGATGCCGGGACTGGTGGAAACGCAAGCGATGGAATGATCCGGCTGCCGGCGCAATAGAGTCCGGTCTGCTGTTTTTCCTTCGACATACGCAGGCGACCGCCAGTTAAACCCATGGCACCAGCATCTGCCGACGGTAAACACAGCTGAATAGAGGTCAGATACTACGTCGGCATTCTGGTCCGCCCAGTGTCTGAGATGCCGGACTGGGAGAGCCTCGGCAGTTCCGGCCGCCAGAGACGCCAATTCGGCGCACGACCGATCCAGTTTAACTTTGCATAAACTCAAACTGGAGGCCGACCTCGATCTCCCGTGAGATCGGCTGGCAGACGTGGTAAACAGTTGCCTTTCAAAAAGACCACCTTCGGCTGACGAAACGTGTCCGAAGCGAGGACTGTTTAGCGTCCTCAATTGCATGCGGCTGACGCGCGGCATCCTTATTCACTCGTGAAAAGAGGAGCGGCTGCTTCATCGCAAATCCTCTGAGACTAGGCCTGCAACATGTGCGGTTTGACTGGGCTCGTTAGATTGGACGGCGGCAATTTCGCACCGCAAGCGTTGAGGCTGCTGCTTGCGCGGTCGCTGGACCGTATCCGTCATCGCGGCCCGGACGATGCGAAGATCTACGTCGAAGACGCTTTCGGGCTTGCTTTCTGCCGGCTTGCCATCATCGACCCGGAAGGCGGGCAGCAGCCGATCTGGAACGAGAGCCGTACGCTGTTTTCGGCAACCAATGGAGAAATTTTCAATCACGCCGCCTGGAGACCCCGCCTGGAACGCAACCACCAGCTCGGCTCCGCGTCGGACTGCGAGGTCATCACTCATCTCTATGAGGAATTCGGCATCGGCTATCTCGAGCAAGTCAACGGCATCTTCGCCACAGCAATCCTCGATCGTCAGAGCCGCCGCCTCTATCTTGCACGTGACCGTCTTGGCGTGAAACCGCTGTTCTATTTCGTCAATGACGGGCATTTCGGGTTTGCTTCGGAAATCAAGGCTTTGCTTGCATACCCGCAGGCGCCCCGCAGCTTCGACTGGAACACGGCCGTGGCATTCCGGCAGCGCATGTTCCTGCCGCGGGAAGATCGGCTGCCGGATACGCACTTCCTGGGCATTCGCCAGCTTCCCGGCGGCAGCTATCTTGAACTCGACCTCGACAGCGGGTCCTACGAGATCCGGCGGTGGTGGGATCCCGCCGCTGCCGGCCCACCGTTGAGCTCCAACGCCGAGTGCGTGGCAGCATACCGCGAGATTCTTTCGGACTCCGTCGACATGCAACTCATGTCGGATGTTCCCATGGGCGTGTTTCTCAGCGGTGGTATCGACTCGCTGAGTGTCACATCGCTGGCTGCGCGTGGCGCGACAATCCGGTCCTTCTCCGTGATGTCGCAAAGCACCATGACCAACGGCGACGCAGCGCACGCCCATGCCGCCGCGGAGCGGCTCGGCATTGAATCGCATCTGGTCAAGTTCGACTGGCGCGACATGGCAGTCACCCCGGAGCTCTGGAAGTCGATCCTGTGGTCCCTGGAGACGCCCCTGGCCAATGCCGAGCACCTCTACAAGTTCTTCCTGCACGGTTACGCGAAGGCGCATTTTCCCGATCTCAAGGTCATGCTCCTCGGATCCGGTAGCGACGAGTTCAATGGCGGCTACGCGGCAACTTTTTGCCGCGGCCCGGACGCGCCAAACTGGCAGGATTTTCTCAGACAGATGTCGATGTTGACCCGCGCGTCCGAGGTTGAGTTCGGTATCGGTCGCAACGAATATCTTGCACTCGACGCACCTGATGGTGTGTTCGCCCAAGCATTCCTGAGCCAGCGAGCCGACACCGCGGAATACAGGCATCCCTGGCACGCCTATCGGGACGCCTATCGCTACCTTCTGCAGGTCTATCACCTCTGGCATGAGGATCGCACGGCCGCCGCGCATGGGATCGAGGCAAGGGTCCCTTTCCTCGATCATCGTCTGGTCGAGCTTTGCTATCGCGTACCTCAGGACTCTTACGAGGCAATGTTCTGGAACAAGGCGATACTGCGCGACGCCGTCCACGGGATAGTTCCTGACGACCTGCGGATGCGGCCGAAGGTGCCGTTCTTCACCGGTGAGGACGAGCGGTACACGCGCCGCATGCTCTACACCTTGCTGTGCCACAGCAACATGGCGCTGGTCGAGGAGGCGTGCTCGGCGGGGCAGGACAATCCAGCGCTCGATGCCGGTGCGATGCTGCGCGTCCTGACCTCGATCTCTCAGGATCCCGAGTTTGCGTTGGTCGACCGCGTCTTCGAGCTCGTCAACATGGCCCTGTTGTCGCACATGGTGAGCGAACCGCCGGCGGCGCAGCCAACGCCGGTTCTGGAGAGGATCGAGATCGGACCGGACTGGCCGTCATTCGAAAAGGCGGCATCCGTGGATATGGTCGCACGAGACAAGACGTTGACGGTCACGGCCATACCGAAATTCGCTCCGGGAGTGCGGCTTGTCGAATGTGTCACCGGCGACCCCGATTTCGGTCAACCCGGCGCGCTTTTCATCATGATCGGATCCGAGCTTCGCTACGAACTGAGCGACGCACGCCCAGAGTGGCGTTCATTTCTCGCGAGGATCGATGGGAACACATCCATCGAGACACTGCTTCAAGACTTGCGCTTTGAACGTCATCGAATCTGGAAAGACCTGGAAGAGTCCCTGGAGTTCGGGGTCCTCGTTGTCTGAAAACTCGAACAGGCTCTTGCTAAAATTCGTCGCAAGCCCCCCATATTTACTGGGCGGTTCAGCCGCATTTTAATAATATCATATTGCCTTTTTAATATCAGTTTACCGCAGGCAAATATATTAAATTTATATTTAAAATCTGAAAATTATACGCCCAATGCGGTATTTGATAAATTAGCTTTTTCGAATATTATTTACCTTGGCACTCACAAGCAGATTCGGATCATTTCATCTCTTTGCGCACAGTTGTGCAAGGTGAGGATCATCTATTCTGCACCGATCAGGTCATACTTAGGAGCACGCCTTTTGGCGCGAAGCGTTTCTTGTTGCACCCAGCGGACATACTCCCGGGGCTGGCTGAACTTATGGCAAAGGCTCAAGGGGATTCTTCTGTCTGTCTAGGCATCATAGACGGTTGCGTGGACCTCGGCCTTCCCTGCTTTGCAGGATCGAACCTGACCGAGCATAGGCCTGCCTGGATCGACAACAGCGGCATCGCCGTGGCCGGCCACGGGAGCCACGTCGCCAGCATCATCTTCGGCCAGCCGGGAAGTCCGGTGCGGGGAATTGCTCCAGGATGTCGCGGCCTATCGGTACCGATCTTCCATGAGTCTGTAGAGGGCCGGTTGCGCCCTTGCAGCCAGATGGATCTTGCACGTGCGATCTCGCTCGCGCGGGGCGAAGGCGCCAGGATCCTGAATATCAGTGGTGGGGAGGCGGCCCCGGAGGGCGTGGCAGACCCCTTCCTGCTGGATGCGATCCGGAAATGTCGCGATTGCGATGTGGTCATCGTGGCGGCGGTTGGAAACAATGGCGATCCGTTACCGAATGTACCTGCTTGCCTCGATGGTGTGCTGGCAGTTGGCGCTGCCGACAAGGATGGGCTGCCGCTAGGCTTCAGCAACTGGGATGCTCGCAGGAAGATCAGCGGTCTGCTTGCGCCGGGCGTCGACATTCCGGGCACGAGGGCCGATGGCGGTCTCGGCGCACGAAGCGGCACGAGTTTCGCCACGCCGATCGTGACGGGCGTTCTCGCCCTGCTGTGGTCGCTCCTCAAGTCACAACGATCCGACGCGAAGCTCGCCGAGGTTCGAGACGCCCTGATAGCGAGCGCGCTCCCTTGCAGCGCGGGAGAGCCGCAGGAGCAAAGCACGCGAATGCTCTGTGGGCGCATCAACATTCCAGGCGCTTACGCGATCCTCTTTGGGGCTGATCTGTCCGCATCAGCCATCCTCCAGGAAAGCGCAGGCCTTTCGCAAACCGAGCATCTTTCGTCGACACCCCTAGTACCAGCACTACCCGTAGAGGAGGAGTTGCACGCTATGACCAGTCAAATCGAGAATAGTGCGTTCGACGGAGTCGTTCCATCGACCCAGACGGAAATTGGCGGCCTGATTTCGCGTCTTGAAGGGCTCGTTGCCGATTCGGTGAGGTCTGCAACCGCCCAGGCCGCCCCGCCGCCGACGGCCCAGATAACGAATGCCGCCCCGACGGCAATGCAACCAGCCGCGGTTCAGGCCGCTGCGCCGCAAGCACAGACGGCACCGCATCTCGCGACGGCTGGGGCGACGGGCAGCGGCCTTCAGCCAGCCGACCGCGAGCCGGGCAGCCGGGGCGTGTTGCCAATGGAGGCAGCGCCGCCACCCGTACAAGCAACCGGGTTTCCCGAGAACGATTTTGTAACTTTCCGCAACTCGCAGCTCGTCTTCATCACCGGCGAGATCGGTTACGATTTCGGAACGGAGGCGCGGCGCGACTATTTCGTCCAGCAATTCCAGGCGCTCTTCCAGGACAACCGGCTGAGGGAAGCGGCGGAGGTCAGCGAGGGCAACATCCCGCTGCCCGAGAACTACAAGGCGATGGCCACCTATCTCAACGCCGGTCGCATCGATCCCAAATACAACGCGACCCAGGCGGACTCCAACGCGTTGATCTGGACACTCAACACAGATTCGATCCCGATCTATGAAATCCGGCCGATGGGCAATTTCGATCTCATCATCTTCCTCACCCTGATCGACTTCCTGAGAGAAACCGCTGAGGGGTTGAGCGATCGCATTTCCGTCGCCGGACGCATCCTTGGCTCGAAACGCCTGTACAACGGCACGGTCGTGCCTTCGATCGAACCGACCTTGCGCGGCATGTCGAACTGGGAGCCCAGGCTGCTCGTCGATCTGCTCGTCGACCAGTTCAAGGAGGATCCGGCAAAAATCCGGGTTCTCGACGGCGAAGGCGAGGATGAATTGCGTGAACGCCTGCGCAACTTTCTCGACCGTATCTACTACGAGCTCAGAAACACGGGACAGGCACCGGACGAGCGGGCGATCAACTATCTCGCTACCAACGCGTTCTCTGCCGGCGAAGTCTTCGTCGAGGCGGCCCGCGACAAGATGGAGCTCGACAAGATCACCTGCGAGCAGAGCGCAATCAGCCGACCGGAGTCGCTTTGCTACGATGTGCTGCTGACGTTCTTCGACCCGACGCAGCGTTTCGAGAAGGCACGAAAACTCTATCGCCGCACCGTCGACGTAAGCGACGTCATGCCCGTCAATGTGGGCAGCCTGCGCAGCTGGTACGTCTACTAGCCCGCGGCAGTGGCTTTTGTCCCGCGCCAACGGCGCGGGCCAGGGTTCGGCCGTATGAACCGTCGATGCGGTCGAAGAGTTTTTTACGCGACGGTGACAGCGATGGCCGCCAGTCTTGGCAGGCGGCTCAACCCAGGTCCAAAGGAGCTAATATCATGAAACTTCCCAGACAGCTTCCCGCGGTGGAGCGCAAGACCGACAAGTGCGCCGTTGTGCCCGAGGGTGCCGGCATGCAGGCTGCCGGGATCTTTGAAGATATCGTGGGTGGCATCGGCAAGGTGGCACCGCTCATCCCGACCTTCGCGTCGATGTTTTGATCGCGCAGGAAGACACTCAACTACGTGGGACGCATCATGTGGTGCGCCCCACGGTGAGTGAAGCAAAAGGAAGTGTACAGTGAAGCTGCCCAAGCAGATGCCTGCGGTGGTTCGAAAGGTCGACCGTGTGGCGACAACCCCCGAAGGCCTCGGTGTCAGAGCGTCCTACTGGCCAGGCGCCAATCCCTGGCTTGACCAGATCTATGCGATTGCCGGCGCCATCTGATAAGTTGGCGGGCCGTCTACGCGCAAGCGATGCCGGCCCGCCGTTTGACTAGAACTCTGACAAAGGATGAATAGTCGTGGCAAAGTCAAAAAATCCGACAAAGCCGGACGAAGGAACAAAGAGCGCCGCCGTGGAGTCTGCGCCGCAGAAAACAACCTCCAAGCCACCACTTTTGTCCGCGCCGGTGCGACTGTC
This sequence comes from Aquamicrobium sp., assembly GCA_019739225.1. Lineage (GTDB taxonomy): Bacteria > Pseudomonadota > Alphaproteobacteria > Rhizobiales > Rhizobiaceae > Aerobium. Next base: position 778,114 of record JAHHDT010000005.1, on the reverse strand, counting down.
GTTACAGAAATTCGCGCTGGAGCGTCCCGCCGACGAACAGGACCGCGACCGCTCCATCGTCGCGGCCGACGAGACCCGGAACAGTCAGACGCTCGTAAGCGCGCGCACAGGCCGCCGGTTCGGACCTGCCCGCCCGATCAGAGTCCGCATCGTCTGACCATCCGATCGCCGCGGCGGCTGTGGTCGAAAACGCCGTCCCGGTCCTGCGGGAGACCTAAAGCCTGCTGACGGGCAGCATCAAGCTGCCGCGTTTGGGTACCCAATTAAGCTTTCACTGCAATTGCAGCGTCGCCTGGCAATGCCGGTTCGATGTCTGAACCTGTTGCATCAGCCAGATAAACTGGAGTTTAAAGATCATCTATTTATTATCTGCTTGAACTTGAACGGGTATGGGTGACGACGGGCGCGTGTGACGCCGGCCGATCGCTGGCGGGGGGCAATTCCACATGACCATCGGCACCTTCAGCCCGCATATGGAAAGTCATATCGAGGGGTTTTCCGTAATTGGCGAACTCAAGTGGCGTGCCTGGGACGGCATCGTGGCCGACCTGTGGGACGTCACATGCACGGAAGGGGCGCGGGGGCGCTACATGGCGCCTTATCCCCGACTGTTCATGCCGTTGTCGATCGACGGCGATGGGACATTCAAACTCAGCGGCAAGCGGGCAGAGCATGATTTTCGTGCGCCAGCGGGCCAATCGCTGAGCTATATCCCCGCAAACTATCCGACACGCAGCCGCGCCACCGGCATTACGCGTATCCGTCACATGGATCTTCACCTGAGCGAAGCCGCCATTCAGCGCCGGTTCGGGAAAGCGCTTTCACGCGATCGGCTGGAGACGCCCCGTCTGGTCCTCGATGATCCAAGGATCTCCGTGCTGGCCAATATGATCGCCGAAACACTGGAAACGGAAGCCGCCGATCATCGCATCTATCTCGAAGGCCTGGGCAATGCGTTGCTGGCGCTTCTGTTCGAGGTGAAACAGGAGCCGCGTCGGCGTCGTCCAGCCTTGTCGCGTGCGCAGCTTAGTCAGGCCGTAGAGTATATTCACGCGAATTGCTGCGACCCGTTGCGGCTCAGCGAACTTGCGGAATTGGTGGGGCTGTCCGAGACTTATTTCAGTCATGCGTTCAAGGCCGCGGCCGGTGTGGCGCCGCATCGTTACGTGATGCAGGCGCGTGTTCGGCAGGCACAGAAGTTGCTGTGCGAATCCGAGGCCTCGGCCGGCAGTATCGCCGCGCAATGCGGCTTTGCAGACCAAGCGCACTTCAACCGCGTCTTTCGCTCCATTGTAGGCACGAGCCCTGCGGCCTGGAAACGGGAACAGCAGACGTGACATTTTTGCATCAATGATGCGGCGGCAGGGGTCGCCCGCTCAAAATCGGACAATCGGGTCAAGAATATCCAATCCTCATGAGATAAGTAGAGATACGCAGTCAGGTATTATAAGGAGGGCGCTTCGCGCCCAGGCAGACTGACTGGAGTTGTGATGACCACTCGATCCCGTACGCTTTTCCTCCTCGGCTGCAGCGCGGCAGTGGCTTTGCTTACCGTCTCGGGCGTTCACGCTCAGCAACGCCAGCCGACACAGCTCGAGGAAATCGTGGTCGAAAGCGACGGGGACGGCGATTCCACCGGAGTGGGTCCGGTCAGCGGCGTTGTCGCGCGATCAAGCCGAACCGGCGCGAAATCGGCGACGGCGATAAACGAGATCCCGCAATCCGTATCTGTCGTCGGCCGCGAGGAGATGGATGACGCGGGTGCCCAGAACGTCGGCGAAGCGCTGCGCTATACGCCGGGCGTCTTCACCCAGCCCTTCGGGACCGATGCCGACACCAACTGGCTTTTCCTGCGCGGTTTTCAGGCGACGCAGACGGGCGCCTATCTGGATGGGCTGCAGCTCTTTGCATATGCGTTCGGCGGCTTCTATGTCGACACGTTCGGGCTGGAGCGGATCGACGTGCTGAAGGGCCCGGCTTCCGTTCTGTACGGAGGCAGCAACCCAGGCGGCATCGTCAACTATGTCAGCAAGCGCCCCGATTTCAGTCGCAACCGATATGTCGAAAGCGGCATCAACGATGCCGGCACCGCCTATCTCGGCTTCGACATATCCGACCTTGCCAGCGATACCGTCAGTTGGCGGATGAACGGCCGGCTTCAGGGCGGCGAAGGCTACAGCGACTATCAGAAGGGATGGCGTGGCTTCATCGCCCCCAGCGTCACCTTCAAGCCCGACGAGCAGACCAGCCTCACGCTTTTCGCCAACTACATGCACATCGACGAGACGCATAATGGCGACAGCTTCCTGCCTTATGAGGGGACGGTAGTCGATCGCGTCGTCAATGGGGTGAACTACGGCCGTATTCGGCGCGACGCGAATTTCAGCGAGCAGTCCGTCGACAAGTACCTCCGCGAGCAGGGGGCGCTTGGCTACGAGTTCGAGCACACATTCGACAACGACTGGACGATACGCTCGCTGGCCCGGTTCGGCATGTCCGATATCGATGAGCAGTTCGTCTACGCCAACGGCTGGGCAAGTGACACGGAACTCGCCCGCATCAACTTTGCCCACCAGACGAAGTCCACCACCTTCCTGATCGACAACCAGATCGAGGGCAAGATCGACACCGGCCCGGTCGAACACCGGCTGCTGGCAGGCATAGACTACAAATATTTCAATATCGACCAGGTTCAGTCATCGGCGATCTTCGGCACCACGCCGGACATCGACGCCTTCCTGCCGATCCCGGGAGCGCCCTTGCCGGACCCGGTCAGCTATATCAATCAGGATCTCACGCAGAGCCAGCTCGGCTTCTATGTCCAGGACCAGATGCGCTTCGGCAATGGCTGGATTGCAACGCTCAACGGGCGCTACGATCGCGGCTGGCTGACGGCTCATGACCGGCCGACCTTTTACAGCCCGGATCAGAACGTGACGCAGAAGCGCAGCGATGGCGAGTTTTCCGGGCGCGCCGGCCTCGCCTACGAATTCGCCAACGGCCTGACCCCCTACGCCAGTGTTGCCACGTTCTTCAATCCCATCATCGGCACCGATGCGAACGGCGATCTGTTCAGGCCCGAGGAAGGCGTCCAATACGAGGCGGGCATCAAATATGCGCCCAGCTTCGTCGACGGGCTGTTCACCTTCGCCGTGTTTGACCTGACGCGGCAGAACGTGCCCACCAACGTCACGCCTTTCACCCAGATGCAGACCGGTGAAGTACGCTCGCGCGGCTTCGAGGCCGAAGCCAAGATCAACGTCACGGAGCATTTCAAGATCACGGCTGGCATCACCGCATACGATATCGACATAACCCGGGACGCCAATCCGGATCTGATCGGCAACACGCCGTTCATCGTGCCGGAAGTGCTCGCCTCTGCATCTGCCGACTACACGTTTCGGGACGGTTCCTGGTATGACGGCATCACGGTCGGCGCGGGCATTCGGCATATCGGGTCGTCATGGGCGGACAATGAGAACACGCTCAAGGTCCCAGCCGTCACGCTCGTCGATCTGAAGCTCGGCTATCAACGCGACAACTGGGGCCTCGACCTCAACGTCACCAATGTCTTCGACAAGACCTATGTGGCAAGTTGCCAGGGCGTCTCCACCTGCTCCTATGGTGAGGGTCGCTCGTTCAAGTTGAAAGCGTCAACACGCTGGTAGTCATGGACAAAGACAGTGCCCGCACCCGGGAAGCATTGCTGGAATTGAAGGATGTGACCTTCAGCGCGGGTGCGGTGCTAATCCTGAAACCCGTGTCGCTCGCTCTGCGGCGAGGCGTGATGACCGGAGTCATCGGACCGAACGGATCCGGCAAGAGCTCACTGGTGCGGCTCATAGCCCGGCAGCAGAAACCCAGTTCGGGGGAGATCCGTCTTGCCGGCAGGCCGCTGGACGATTTTCGCGATCGCGAACTCGCCCGCGAGATCGCCTATCTTCCCCAGTTCACGCCGCCCGCCGAAGGCATGACGGTGCGCGAACTGGTGGCGCTCGGCCGTTTTCCCTGGCATGGAGCGCTCGGGCGCTTCGGCCCGCAGGATGCCGCGAAGGTGGAGTCCGCGCTCGAGCGCACGGACCTGTCTGGACTGGCGGACCGGCTGGTCGACAGCCTTTCGGGAGGCGAACGCCAGCGCGCCTGGCTGGCGATGATGCTTGCGCAAGACACGTCCTGCCTGATCCTCGACGAGCCGACGTCGGCACTCGACATTGCGCACCAGGCTGAGATGCTGGCGCTGGTGCATATGCTGACGCGCGAACACGAGCTGAGCGCGCTGGTCGTGCTGCACGACATCAACATGGCCGCGCGTTATTGCGACGAGCTCATCGCCATCAAGGATGGAGAGGTCGTTGCCCGTGGCGCGCCGCAAGTCATCGTGGAGCCCGAGACGCTCGGCAAGCTCTACGGCCTGCCGATGGGCATCCTGCCGCATCCCGGCACCGGACAGCCGTTGAGCTTCGTCTCCTGAACGCATGACGGGCCGCACTCCAGCCTCCTCGTTTACCCGTCGCACATTCCTGTCCGCGATCGCTGCGGCTATCTCGACGCGCGCCGCCGTGGCGAGTCAGGCACCGCGCGTAGCGGTAATCGACTGGGCTCTTCTCGAAACCTGCCTGGCGCTCGGCATCGTGCCCCTGGCTGCCAGCGAACTGGTCCAGTATCGCAAGCTGGTGGTGGAACCGGAGGCTCCGGCGACCGTGAACGATCTGGGCCTGCGTGGCACGCCCAATTTCGAGATGCTGCGGCTGGTGAAGCCGGACCTCATCCTGATTTCACAGTTCTACAGCTATCAGCGTGCGCAACTCGAGAGGGTCGCGCCGGTACTGGACCTGCCTGTTCATCAAGCCGGTACACCGCCCTATGCCCTCCTCGAAAGTTCGACGCTGAAACTCGGGGAGGCGCTCGGCCATCGAACCGGGGCGCAGGCATATGTGGAAACGACCGCAGATGCGCTTGCACGCGCGCGTTCCTCGCTCGCCTCCGGCAGAACGAGGCCGGTCTTCGTAATAAGCCTCGGCGACTCGAGACACTTCCGGGCGTTTGGCGGCGATTCCATGTTCGGCGATGTTCTCGCCCAGCTCGGCCTGCAAAACGCGTGGACCGACACGACGAGCTACAGTGCCGCCGCGCCTGTCGGCATCGAGGCTTTGGCGCGGGCGCCGGAGGCCGGCATCGTTATCGTCGAGCCCGCCCCTCCGGAGACCGCCCGAACCCTACCCCGAAACGCGGTATGGAACGCGCTACCGGCGGTCATCGAAAACCGCGTGTCCACGATTGCCCCCGTCAATCATTTCGGCGGCCTGCCTTCCGCGCGCCGCTTCGCGCGGCTGCTTCAGACAGCTGTTGGAAACTGGCCCGCGGCATGAGCGGAAGACGCATCATTCTGCCGTGGGTGGGGCTCGGCATTCTCGCTGCGGCGCTTTTCCTGTTTCAGGTCTACATTGCCTGGCCGAACGGGCGCGACCCAGTTTCTGCCCACCTTCAGAGCGTCATTCTCGAATATGCCGTGCTGCCGCGCGCGGCCGTGGCGATACTGGCTGGCGCAGCGCTTGGCCTTGCCGGACTGCTGCTCCAGCGCGTGCTGCGCAACGCGCTGGCTGAACCGTCAACCCTTGGCATCTCGGCCGGCGCGCAACTGGCGATGGCAGTCGCCACGCTTTACGCGCCAATGCTGATGGCATGGTCGGTATCGCTGGTCGCCTTTGCCGGCGGGATCGCGGCAGTGGCGATCGTCCTGGCCCTGACATGGCGGCGCGGGCTGGAGCCGGTGTCCGTCGTGCTTGCCGGCATGATGATCGCCCTGACCGCGAATGCGGCCAGCGCTGCGCTGATCCTTGCCAATGGCGACTACCTGTTTTCTCTTTTCATCTGGGGCGGCGGTTCTCTCGTCCAGCAGAGCTGGGACCCGACGATCGTCATCGCCAGCCGCCTTGCGGTCGGACTTGCCGCGGCGCTGTTGCTCCTGCGCCCACTTGCCATCCTCGGTCTCGACGACGCCTCAGCGCGCAGCCTTGGCGTCGCGCTTCATGCAAGCCGGCTTGCCATAGTCGCGCTTGCGGTCTGGATCGCCACAACGGTCGCCGCCGAAGTCGGCGTTGTCGGTTTCGTCGGGCTGGCGGCGCCGGCGCTCGCCGCGCTGTCCGGTGCGCGTACGCTCGGGCAGCGTATCGTTGCCGCGCCGCTGATCGGCGCGATCCTGCTTTGGGCTACGGACGGGCTGGTTCAGCTCACCGCCGGCGTGAGCGGAGAGCGCCTGCCGACCGGTGCCGCCACCGCCCTTCTCGGCGGACCGCTGCTCCTGTGGATCCTGCCGCGGCTGCGCATGATGGAATGGCCGATGCTTGCCAGAACCATCGTCGTTTCCCATCGGGCGGCGCGACCGGCGGTACTGCTGAGCCTCGCCGTCATCGGGCTCGTGTTTGCCCTCATCGCAGCGCTTCTGGCAGGCAACGGGCCCGACGGCTGGTTTCTGGCCAACGGCGATCTGCTCGCTGACCTGGCGCACTGGCGCTTGCCACGCATCCTCGTCGCCGCAGCATCGGGTACCATGCTGGCTGCAGCCGGTGTGATGATCCAGCGGCTGACAGGCAATCCCCTCGCCAGCCCCGAGATTCTGGGCGTGGGCGCGGGATCGGGCGCAGGACTTGCCGTGGTTCTCCTCGTCAGCGCGTCAGCGGGCCTGGCTTGGCAGATCGGCGGCGCGATGGCCGGTGCGCTGGGAGCGCTGCTGATAATTCTGACGATCGCCGCGCGTGGGCGTTTCGGCCCCGAACGCCTGCTACTCGGCGGCGTGGCCACGGGGGCGGTTGCCAGCGCGATCGTTACAGCGGTGATAGCCATGGGCACCAGCCAATCCTATGTCCTCCTTGCCTGGCTGACCGGGTCCACCAGCCAGGCCGACTTCGGGCAGGCAGCAATCGCCTTCGCCTTCATGGCTCCGCTGGTGGGGGCGAGCCTGTTCTTCTCGCGCTGGCTCGACATTCTTCCACTGGGAACCGAAGCCGCCCGCAGTCTCGGCATTCCGCTTGCTGCAGCCAGATTGTCGGTCATCATGACAACCGCGCTGCTCACCGCGATTGCCGCCCTGTTCGTCGGACCACTCAGCTTCATTGGCCTGATCGCCCCCCATCTAGCGCGGCTGCTCGGCCTCGGCCGCGCACGCCATCACCTCATCGGCGCGATGATGATCGGCGCTACGCTGATGGTGGTGTCGGACTGGCTGGCCCGTATGGTTGCGTTTCCGTATCAGCTTCCGGTCGGGTTGACCGCTTCCATGATTGGCGGACCGTATCTCATATACCTGCTGTCGAAAGGCGTGGCGGCGCGGGGGTGACGGCATGCAGTCACCACCCGTAGCGTCCCGACTGGACGGCGCTCCTCAGGAAGCGCCCAGGTCCCCCTCCACCAGTTCGGCTGGCATGTTCTGGAAGCAGACGGGTCTGAGAAAGCGGCGGATGGAAAGCGTGCCGACGGAGGTTGCGCCGAAATTGGTCGAGGCGGGATACGGGCCACCATGCACCATCGCGTCGGCCACTTCCACGCCGGTCGGGAACCCGTTGAAGAGAACGCGTCCGGCCTTGCGCTCCAGTACGGGCATCAGGCGCTGCGCCAGAGCCGCATCGCCTCCGTCCATGTGGATTGTGGCCGTGAGCTGGCCCTCGAAACCGCGCGCCAGCGTGACCATCTCGTCGTCATTGTCGATGCGGACGACGAGACCCAGCGGCCCGAACACTTCCTCACCCAACCCATGGTCCTGGAGGTATTGGTCGGCGGACGTCTCGAACAGGTTGGGACGCACGGTACGGCCCTCCTCGTCGTTGAGGATCAGCGCCTCGACGGCATTGCGCCCGGCGAAGCGCTGCCGGCCCTGATGATAGGCACTGGCTATGCCGTCGGTGAGCATCACCTGCGGGCCGACCTCCTCCAAGGCGGTCCTGGCCGAGGCGACGAAACGGTCGCCGTCCGGTCCGTTGGGAACCACCGCGATGCCGGGGTTGGTGCAGAACTGGCCCGCGCCCATGGTCAGCGACCCGGCCCAGCCCTTGCCGATCGCCTCACCGCGCGCCGCAAGCGCCTGAGGCAGGAGGAACATCGGGTTGACGGAGCCAAGCTCGCCGAAGAACGGGATCGGCTCGGGGCGCTGCGCGCAAAGGTCGAACAGGGCCCGCCCGCCGGCGAGCGAGCCGGTGAAGCCGACCGCCTTGATCAACGGATGCTGGACCAGCGCCGTCCCGACGTCGCGCTTGCCTCCCTGAATGAGCGAGAATACGCCCGGGTGCAGTCCGCATTTTTGCCGTGCCGCGTCGATCGCCTCGGCGACGATCTCGCCCGTGCCGGGGTGGGCCGAATGGCCCTTCACCACCACCGGACAGCCCGCCGCGAGTGCGGCCGCCGTGTCGCCACCGGCCGTCGAAAAAGCAAGCGGGAAGTTGGACGCGCCGAATACGGCCACCGGGCCGATGGGGCGCTGGACCATGCGCAGCTCGGGCCGTGGCAGCGGCTGGCGGTCGGGCAGTGCCTCGTCGGTGCGGCGGTCGAGATACTCGCCTTTCAGGATGTGCGAGGCGAACAGCCGGAGCTGGCCGGTGGTGCGGCCGCGCTCACCCTCGAGGCGGGCTGCGGGCAGGCCGGTTTCCTGCGTGCCGATTTCGGTGATGGCGGCGCCGCGCGCCTCGATCTCGTCGGCAATCGCGTTGAGAAAGTCCGCCCGCTCCTGCCGCGTCGAATAGCCGTAGGTCCAGAAGGCGTCCTCGGCCGCGCGGCATGCCCGGTCGACGAGCGCAACCGTGCCGACGGCGAAGGTGTGCGCCGGTCCGGTGGCAGGCTCGGACCGGAACGTGCCGTCGCCGGAAACCCAGTCACCGGAAACGAGGTGCTTGCCATGCGGGGTGAAGGTCATGAGTAATCTCCCTGAGTGTTCGGTTCTGCGCCTTCGGCATCAAGCCTCTCGAAGGCGAATTGGGTCTTCTGGCGATAGGTCTGGCCCGGACGCAGGATCACGTCGCCAAGGCCGGGCATGTTCATGGCATCGTTGTATCGGGTCGCCTCCAGGCAGATGCCCGACGAGGGCAGGTGTGGACGGCCATCCAGACCGGGCACGGGCGCGGCGGCGGCGTAGCCATTGTAGAAATGCAGGCCAGGCTCCGTCGTGCGCACGATCATCATCAGATCCTCGGATGAGGAAACGAGCGTCGCGGCACAAACCGGTCGGGGCTGCACATCCGGCGATATGACGAAGCTCACGTCGAAACGTTCATCCTCGATCAAGCGGCGCCCCGTCGTGAAATCGGCATAGGCTCCCGCGAGCTTGAGGCGTCGGCCTGTGGGCAGGCCTGCTTCGTCAAACTCGAGATACTCGTCCGCTGCGATCTGGAGCGTATGGCCAGCAACCTGCCCCTGACCGTCGAGATTGAAGTAGCTGTGATGCAGCACGTTGACCGGGGTAGGCGCATCGGCCGTCGCCGTCAACTCGACCATCAGAGCCGTAGGCGTCAGGCTATACCGGCAGCGTAGCACCAGTTCGCCCGGGTAACCTTCGTCGCTGTCGGGCGAAACGATCTCCAGCGTTGCCGTCTGATGCGTTGCATCGACGAGCCGCCAGTTGCGTCTGCCGAGCCCTAGAAATCCGCCATGAAGATGGTGCCTGCCATCGAGATTGCGGCTGAGCGTGAATTCCTGCCCGTCAACGACCAGCCGTCCATCGCGGGTGCGCCCGCCATAGCGACCGACATTCGCCCCATGGTTGCGCGCATGCTTCAGGTAATGCTCGAGCTGCTCGAAACCCAGAACGAGTGGGCGAACCTCGCGTCCCAGGTCGATCCGCAGATCGCGCAGGACCGCCCCCCACGTGATGATCTTCGCAAAGAGGCGACCTGCCCGAAGCGTAACCTCCTTCACCGGATCACCATCCGGCATGATTCCAAAGACGCGAACGGTCATGGCCGGTTGCCCGCGCCCGGCGCATTGGCTAGAGCGAAGTTGTAAACGGAAAGGACAAATCGAACATGCGCACGATCATGGCCTTCGGCGACAGCCTTACCTGGGGCACCAATCCGGAGGGCGGCGGGCGCCACGCGTTCGAGGATCGCTGGCCGAACGTGCTCGAAGCGGGTCTGGGTTCCGGCCACAGCGTGATTTCGGAAGGGCTGGGTGGACGGACCACCGCCTATGACGACCACACGGCCGCCTTTGAGCGCAACGGCGCCAAGGCACTGCCGATGCTTCTGGCGACGCATTCCCCGCTCGACCTCGTCATCATCATGCTCGGGGCCAATGACCTGAAAGCGCAGATCTGCCCGACGGCCCATGGCGCGCTTGCCGGCATGACGAGGCTGATCGAGATCGTGCGGACCTTTCCGTATCGCCGGGGGATGAGCGCGCCGCGTGTCTTCGTGGTATCGCCGCCGCATTTTTCCATGTGTACGAACGGCGACGGCCCGGCGTCTGGCCGCATCATTGATGAATCGCGCAAGCTTGCCGCCGGTTATCGCGAAATTTCCCGGCTCGGGGGTTGCGGCTTCTTCGATGCGGCGACTGTCGCGACGGCGCACGGCTCCGACGGCGTGCATCTCGATGCGGCTAACACACGCGCCATCGGGGCCGCGCTGGTGGAACCGGTTCGGGACTATCTGGGCTGACACGTCCGGTCAAAGTCCCAGGAAAACGCGCCGTCGCGCGCTCTCGATATGCGCCCGCATGGCCTGACGCGCGATCTCGGGCTCGCCGGCCGCAATCGCGTCGTAGATGCGCTTGTGTTCGGTGTGCAGCATGTCCCGGCGATGGCCGTCGGACCAATGCGACAAGACCCGTGCGATCCGCGTGCCGACATGAAGCGCCTGCGTGATCGCCTCGATCGTCTGTACGTAGTAGCTGTTCTCGGTCGCCTTCGCGACCGCGAGATGAAAGGCGATGTCGTGCTCGGCACTCGGCGGCGGGGCGTCCTCTCCCGACGGCAGCAATTGCCGCAGCGCTTCGGCTATGTCCGCGATACGCGCCTCCGACTGGCGTTCAGCCGCCATGTAGGCCGCCTCTCCCTCCACGCCGACGCGGAATTCGTAGCAGCGCTGCAAATCCGCGATGCTGCCGGGCTCCGCGAATTCCATCACCGAGCGGCTGGGCGAACTGATGACACGCGTGCCCGCCCCCTGCCTGCTCTCGATCACGCCATCGATACGCAGGCGCATAAGCGCCTCGCGCACGACCGGGCGGGAAACACCATACCGCTCGGCGAGCTCCACCTCCGTCGGCAGCTTGCCGCCGACCTTCCAGTAACCCAGGCTGATCGCCTGATAGACCTGCTCATAGACCTGGTCGGCCAGCGTCCCATGTCCTCCTCGCAGGCGCTCGATCTTTCCTTCCATGGAAGTCTCCCTTTGAGGCTCGCCGCTACGCTTCGACCCTGACGGCCATTCTAGGCTCCGCAAGACCGCAGCGCCCGGGCCGGACAGCGAGGATCGCACCTGCGCATTCGCTGTCGTCCCCGGCGCTCAGCGAGGTGATGAACATCGTCGACAGGTCCGCGCCGCCAAAACAAGGCTTGGTGGGACGGTTGAGCGGCAGTGCTATGCGCGTGTCCACCGTGCCGTCCGGCAAAATGCGCAGTACCTCGCCGCCATCGATGCCCGCGCTCCAGTAACCGCCCTCCTCGTCCATGCAGGCGCCGTCGGGACGCCCCGGCATCGTGGCGGTGTCGAAGAAGAGCCGGCGGTTGGAGATGGCGCCCGATGGGTCCAGGTCGAAAGCCCAGATGCTGCGAATGGAGGCCCAGGAATCGGACAGATACAGCGTACGATTGTCGGGACTGACCGCCAGGCCGTTTGGCACATGCAGTCCGTCGAGCATATGGTGCATGCTGCCGTCGGGGTCGATCCGGTAGAGGTTTCCGCGCGGCGTGCCATCCGGCTGCTGCGCCATGGTGCCAACGAAGAAGCGGCCATCGCGGGTCATCGTCGCATCGTTCGGGCGATTGTGCGGGAGGTGTGCTTCCGGCCGGGACAAGAGGGTGAGCGCGCCGCTGGATGGTTCGAACAGATAGACCCCATCGCGCAGGCCCACGATCAACGCCTCGCCATCGGTAAGCGCCACACAGCCGATCGGCTGGTCCATCGGCCAGCACCGGTCGTCTCCGGTTTCGGGCGAAAACGCATGCAACTCGCCTGCCTGGATGTCGACCCACCAAAGCAGTTGACGCCGTTCGCACCAGACCGGTGACTCCCCGACTTTCGCCCGCGCGCGCAATGCGATCTCAACCTTCAACACGTTCACCTTTCCTGCATTGTGGATTGGGAGGGAGGCTGCCATATTATGACAAGTTTACAACTCAAGCCGGTACCGCGATGTCGAGCCACACTCCCGATCAGGATCAGGATCTTGCGGTAAAGCCGCTGCGCAAGCGCCGACTGGCCGACGAGATCTATGCGCAGATCCTGCTTCAGCTTTCGACCGGCCGATACGAGGTGGGCGAGCGCCTGCCCACCGAGCACGAGATGGCGACGATGTTCGACGTGTCGCGGCCGGTGGTGCGCGAGGCCCTGCAGTTTCTGCAGAATGACGGGCTGATCGACACGCGGCGCGGCGCGGGTACCTTCGTCCTGCGGCTGCCACCGCGCGAGATGGCGCGCTACACAGACGACGTGCGGCTGGCGCAATACATGCGCGCCTACGAAGTGCGTCAGTGTCTCGAAACCGAAGCGGCGCGGCTTGCTGCGCTGCGCGTCAACCGGGCAAGCGTCAAGCGGCTGAACAATGCGCTCGACGCCATGATCGACTCGATGAACACAGGCACCGGCATGCAGGAGGCCGACTTCCAGTTTCATCTCGAGATCGCGAGGGCTTCGGAGAACGACCTGTTCGAAAAGCAGCTCCTGCTCCTCAAGCCGGACATGATGGGCATGATGAACGTCGCCGCCGACATTACCCGCGTCGGCACCGAGCAGCGCAAGAGCACCGTCATCCAGGAGCACAGGAACATCCTGAAGGCGATCGAGATCGGGGACGGCGAGCTCGCCAAGCTGTTCATGCACTACCATCTGGTCAGCGTCCGCTATCGCGTAATCGACCAGGGGGCGGGGTGACGCCGGGCAGCGGATCGGTCGCGAACGAACCGCCCTGGAAGTCGTATTGCGTCGGTTCCAGTTCGCCGAAAACGAAATCCTCCGGCTTGTCCGCCGGCTGATAGCCGAGACGGAAGGCATTGGAATTGTCCCAGTATCCATCCGGCACATCGGATACGCCGTAAACGATCTCGAAGCGGTAGTCGGCTGAAAGCCCGACTTCCACCAGTCGTATGAAATCGGCAAAAGACTGATATGTGTACATGTGGCGCGCGGCAGTCGCCGCGGGGAAGCAACTGCCGATGCGCATGCAGAACCCGCGCACGGGCGTCTTGGTGGCATAGAGTCGGGCCAATTCCTCGCCGAACAGTTTGGTGAGACCGTAGCGGCTGTCGACCAGGCCCGGCGCGGTGTGATCGATCCGCTGCGTAACCGGATAAAAACCGATGGCATGGTTGGAGCTGGCGAACAGCACCCGGTCGACGCCGTGCACAACTGCGGCATCGTAAAGATGCGCGATGGCCGCAAGATTTGCGGGCACGAGATTTTCCCACTCGTTTTCGCTCGATACGCCGGCCAGATGTACGATGGCATCCATGCTCTCGGCCGCCGCGAAGGCGGCTTCGCGGCCGGCCAGCGATGTCTGCACCACCTCGACGCCCGGACCCGACAAGGCAGTCGGCTCAATGTCGAGCAGACGAAGCCGGCTGATGCGGCCGTCGCGAAGCGCCTGCACGAGATGATCGCTGACCTGATGGCCCAGCCGGCCAGCAGCGCCCGTGACCAGGATGGAACGCGGCAGCGGTTTCTTCTCGGACATCCGGGTTACCTCCATTGCGTTGCGGCCCGCTAGCGAGGGCCGGGCATCGAGATCGCTGGAATCGCTACTCAATGTCAGCCCTATTTACAACGCCTTTCTCGAATTGTCAGCTACGGGCGCACCAGAGCACATGCCACGTGGGCTGCGGATTTTTGATTTATATATTTATTTCAATAATTTAGATGCCAATCAAAGCGCATCCATACTCATGCTCACAAAACCACACTTGCATGCACAACTGGCCTTGAGCGACAATTTCGGTGAAAAGATATAAAATAAATTGACAACCTTTTGCCGATTTCTATGATCCCGATCCCAGCTGGGAGGAGACTCCGGCACCGTTCCCACAGCACGAAAGGGAGGAAGATCATGAACCTTGCACAGCGGCTCGGCCGCATCGCCGCCGTGGCTGCCGTCAGCGCAGTCGCCTTCAGCTTCACCGCCGAAGCCCGGGAGCTTCGCGGCTGGAACCTGCACGTACCGGACTACCCGGGCTCCATTGCCATGGAGAAATTCGGCGAGTTGCTCGCCGAGCGCACGGAAGGTCGCTACACGGGCTCCGTATTCCACAACGGCCAGCTCGGCGACCAGCGCTTCGCCATCGAGCAGTTCGCGCTCGACGGCATTGACTTCGCCGTGTTCAGCGGCGGCAGCCTTGGCGATTTCGCAAGCCCGCTGAAGATCGTGTCGATGCCCTACATCTTTCGTTCGGCCGAGCACATGTATGCGGTCGTCGATGGCGAGATCGGCGATCGCCTTTCGGACGCGCTGGCCGACCACAACATGGTCGCGCTTGCCTGGTACACCGGCGGTGCGCGCTCGTTCTACACGGTCGGAAAGCCGGTCAACTCGCCGGCAGATCTCGAAGGCCTCAAGATCCGCGTGCCGGACGCCGAGATTTTCGTGTCGACGGTCGAGGCGCTGGGCGCCAACGCCACGCCGCTCGCCTTCGGCGAGGTCTACACCGCGCTGCAGACCGGCGTGATCGACGGTGCGGAGAACAACGCGCCCTCGTTCGAATCGACCCGCCACTATGAAGTCGCGAAGTTCTACAGCCTCGACGAACACCTGATGGTGCCGGAAGCGCTGGTGGTCTCCAAAACGCTTTGGGACAGCCTGTCGGCCGAAGACCAGGACATCTTCCGCACGGTGGCGCGCGAGTCCGCCGAACATCAGCGCCAGCTCTGGGCGGAACGCGAGGAGAAGTCCAACGCGATCCTCGCCGAAGCCGGCGTCAAGGTGAACGCCATCGAAGACAAGCAGCCCTTCATCGACGCGATGGGCCCGGTCTACGAGAAGCTGGTGGACACGGATGAGCTGCGCACGCTGCTGACCGACATCCAGGCAGTCGAGTAATCCTCCCCGGCGACCCGGCGCAACACGCGCCGGGTCGCTTTTTCAGTGCCCGGCCGGAGCAACACCAATGGCTGTCCTTCGCGCGGTTTCCCGCGTTCTCGATCTCGCGGTTTGGGTCATCTACGCCTTGTCCGCCCTGGCAATGACCTTGCTGGTCATCTTCTCCGGCTGGCAGGTGTGGGGTCGTTACGTCCTCAACAGCTCGCCGACCTGGACGGAGCAGGCTGCGCTCCTGCTCATCCTCTACATATCGTTGCCACTGGCCGCCGTGGGCATCAGGCAGAAGTTCCATCTCGCAGTCGAGATGCTGCCGGACATGCTGTCGCCGCGCTGGCGCTACTGGCAGGAACTTCTCATTCTCGTGGGGCTGGGTTTCTACGGCTGGGTCATGGCCGACGCCGGCATCGAACTCATGACGCGCACGGCAGCTCAGGCGATCCCGCTGATCGGCTGGAGCCGCGCCTACACCTACCTGCCGCTCGCGATCTCCGGCGTGCTGACGGTGGTGTTCGTTGCTGAACGCATCGCGTGGTCGATCGCCGAGCCGAAGCGCGCCTCCGAGCCGCAATCCGCACCGTTCTCGCTCTGACCTGGATATCTCCTCATGGGCCTGACAATACTCTTCGTTCTGTTCTTTGCGCTGCTTGGCTTCGGCATGCCGATCGCCTATGCGCTCGGACTCGCCTCCCTGATCACCTTCTTCTACGAGGGCATTTCGCCGGCCATCGCCTTCCAGCGCGTGGTCGGCGGGCTCAGCATCTATTCGCTGCTGGCAGTTCCGTTCTTCATCTTCGCGGGCGAGTTGATGCTGCGCGGAGGCATCGGAATGAAGCTCGTCAACCTGTGCCTGGCGCTCGTCGGCCGGGTGCGGGGCGGGCTGGGCCAGGTCAACGTCATCTCCTCGATGGTGTTCGGCGGCATTTCCGGCTCGGCGGTCGCCGATACCTCCGCACTGGGCTCAATGCTGATCCCCGTAATGAAGAAGGCCGGCTACGACACAGACTACGCGGTCAACGTGACCGTGACATCGTCGCTTGCCGGCATCGTCATTCCGCCTAGCCACAACATGGTGCTTTACGCGCTGGCTGCGGGCGGCGCCGCATCAATCTCCAACCTGTTCATCGCGGGCATCGTGCCTGGCGTGCTCATGTGCGTGTCGCTATGCGTCGCGGCCTATTTCGTCGCCGTCAAGCGCGGCTACGGCTCGGAGCCGTTTCCGGGCATTCGCACCACGCTGATCTATGCGGCACATGCCCTTCCGGGCATGTTCACCGGTGTCATCATCGTTGGCGGCGTGCTGTCGGGCGTGTTTACGGTGACGGAAAGTTCTGCCATCGGCGTGATCTACGCATTGGCGGTCATCGCCCTGCTCTATCGCACCCTGACCCTGCGGATGTTGATGGATTCGCTCGTGTCGACCGTGCGCACCACGGCGATGGTGATGATCCTCGTGGCGACTGCCGCCTCCTTCGCCTACCTGCTGTCGATCTATCGCATGCCGGAACTGGTCATGTTCACGCTGAGCGGCATTTCGGACAATCCGTTCGTCATCCTGCTGCTCATCAACATTTCCTTCCTGATCCTCGGCTGCTTCATGGATATGGCCGCGCTGATCCTGATCTGCACCCCGATCTTCCTGCCGGTGGCAGTGCAGGCGGGCATGGATCCGGTCCAGTTCGGCATTCTGATGATGATGAATCTCGGGCTAGGTCTGACGACGCCCCCGGTCGGCGCATGCCTGTTTCTCGGCTGCACCATCGGCGGCATTCGCATGGAGCAGACCGTCAAGACCATCTGGCCGTTCTATCTCGCGATCTTCGTCGTGCTGATGCTCGTCACCTACGTGCCCGCCGTATCCCTATGGCTGCCCAACCTTCTGCTTGCAGGCTAAAGAACCGATCCTTCCATGAAAATCTCCCGCATTACGCTCACGCCGATCCAGACGCATCGCCGTACGGGTTCGATCTCGTCCCACCTGATCCTGCAGATCCATACCGACGAGGGCATCACCGGGCTCGGTGAAATCTCGGACCTGGACTGCTACCGCATGTACATGCCGGATGTTGAGGCCGTGCGCGTGGGCATCGAGAAGATCGTGCTCGGGCGCGACCCGTTCGCCATCCAGGCCATGCACAACGAGATGGAGAAATATCTCCACAACTACTTCGCGTCGGCTCCCAGCTATCCGCCCTTCACGCCGGCTTCTCAGATCGCGGCGGGCATCGACATGGCCTGTTTCGACATCGTCGGGCGGGCACTCGACACGCCGGTCTACAATCTGCTCGGCGGCAAGTGCCGGGACGCTATGGAAATCTGCTATCCGCTGTTCCAGGTGAAGGCGGAAGCCGACTACGAGCGCAACCTCGGCTATATCGAGGAGCTGACCGCCAAGGGCATCACGCGCTTCCGCTATTATGTAGGCGTCGACTTCGCCAAGGACGAAAAGTTCCTCGGCGCCGTACGCGACCGCTTCGGCGACACCGTCATTCTCAAGGCGCTGGACTTCCAGGCTCGGCACTACTGGAAGGACACGCTGCGCGCCTATGAAAGGCTGAAGCAGTTCGGCTTCGAGCTGATCGAGAGCCCGAGCTGGCGCGAGGATTTCGAGGGCATGGCCGAAATCCGCCGCCGCGTCGAGGTGGACGTGGCCGAGCATTGCTCTTCGGCTGCCCAAGCGATGCAGCTTGTCCGCACCGGCGCAGTCGACATCTTCAACATCACAGTCAATTCGGGGGGGCTTCTGCAGGTCAAGAAGCTGATGGCTCTGGCCGAACTGGCCGGCATCCGGGTTCTCATCGGCACGACGCAGGAGCTCAGCATTGGCAGCGCCGCGCATGTGCATCTCGGTGCATCGGTGCCGGAACTGCATTCGGCCTCCGACACCGTCGGTCCGCTCCTCTATGTCGAGGATGTGGTGAAGGAGCGCGTGCGCTTCGAAGGCAATCGCCTCGTGGTGCCGGATGGTCCGGGCCTCGGAGTAGAGCTGGACGAGGACGCATTGGAAAGCCTGCGGGCTCCGCTTGTGGAATGGGACCGGGCCGCACACGGAGCCGGCTATGTCTCGGATTGATGCCGTGAGCCGCCCACGCCGCAAGCCGGAGGAACTGCGCAGCGCCCGATGGTTCGGGCCCGACGACCTGCGCTCGTTCGGCCATCGCTCCCGCATGATGCAGATGGGTCTCGACCCCGTCGACTGGGAAGGCAAGCCGATCATCGGCATCCTCAACACCTGGTCGGAGTTCAATCCCTGCCACACGCATTTCCGCGAGCGGGCAGAGCATGTGAAGCGCGGCGTCGCGCAGGCGGGCGGTCTCGGCCTGGAGATCCCGACCATCTCCATCGACGAGAGCTTCACCAAGCCGACATCGATGCTCTATCGCAACATGATCGCGATGGAGACGGAGGAAACCATCCGCTCGCACCCGCTGGACGGCGTGGTGCTGATGGGCGGCTGCGACAAGTCCACGCCAGGCCTCGTCATGGGCGCCCTGAGCGCGGGGGTGCCGTTCATCTTCCTGCCAGCCGGGCCGATGTTGCGCGGCCACTATGCGGGAAAGGTCCTGGGCTCAGGCTCCGATGCCTGGAAATACTGGGACGAGCGCCGCGCCGGCAACATCACCGACGGCGAATGGGCAGGCCTCGAGGGCGGCATCGCGCGCTCCTATGGTCACTGCATGACCATGGGCACCGCTTCCACGATGACGGCAATCGCCGAGGCGATGGGACTGTGCCTGCCTGGCGCATCCTCCATCCCTGCCGCGGATGCCGGCCACCAGCGCATGAGCACCCAGGTCGGCCGACGCATCGTCGACATGGTGTGGGAGGACCTTCAGCCGCATGAGATCGTCACCAGCGCGGCGATCCGCAATGCGGTGACGGTGGCGATGGCAATGGGCTGCTCGACCAACGCGGTCGTTCACCTGCTTGCCATGGCGCGCCGCGCGGGCATCGACCTGTCACTCGACGATCTCGACGCATTGGGCCGCACCACACCGGTGATCGCCAATGTGAGACCGTCCGGCACGACCTACCTCATGGAAGACTTTTTCTATGCCGGCGGCATCCGTGGCCTGATGAAGCAGCTTGGCGACAAGCTCGACACCTCGGTCACCACCTGCACCGGCGTCAGCCTTGGCGCGACGCTCGAAGGCGCCGAGGTCTACAATGACGATGTGATCCGTCCGCTCGACAATCCGATCTATCAGGAAGGTTCGCTCGCAGTCCTGCGCGGCAATCTTTGCCCCGATGGCGCGGTGATCAAGCCGGCCGCCTGCGATCCGAAGTTCCACCAGCACGAAGGGCCTGCACTCGTCTTCGACAGCTACGAAGACATGAAGAAGGCGGTGGAGGACGAGAACCTCGCGGTGTCGCCCGATCATGTGCTGGTGCTGCGCAACGCGGGTCCCCACGGCGGGCCGGGCTTTCCCGAATGGGGGATGCTGCCCATCCCCAAGGCGCTGATCAAGCAGGGCCATCGCGACATGCTGCGCATCTCCGACGCCCGCATGTCCGGCACCTCCTACGGTGCCTGCATCCTGCATGTCGCACCCGAAGCCTTCGTCGGCGGGCCGCTCGCGCTGCTCGAGACGGGCGACATCATCCGCCTCGACCTCGCAAATCGCCGCCTCGACATGCTGGTCGAGGAGGTCGAACTGGAGCGCCGCCGCGCGGCCTGGCGAAAGCCGTCGCCACGCTACCAGCGCGGCTGGGGGCACATGTTCCAGGAGCACGTGCTGCAGGCCGATCAGGGCTGCGACTTCGACTACCTCACACGCGATTTCGGCCCCGCCGCCGGCGAACCCGCGATCAACTGAAACGCATCTCGACTGGAGATTGACTATGTCCGACCGTTTCCTAGCCGCGCTGACCGGCATTTCCGGCATCCTCGTGACGCCCTACGGGGCCGACGGCGAGGTTGCGCCGCAGAGGCTCTCGCCGATCGTCGACAAGGCGATTGCAGCCGGCGTTCACATGCCGGTGGTGAACGGCAATACCGGTGAGTTCTATGCGCTCACCGTCGACGAGGCGGTCACCATGGTTCATGCCGTGGCGGAGCTGGTAGGCGACCGCGCGCCGCTGCTGGCGGGTGTGGGACGAGGCGTCAAGGACGCCTGCCGTCTGGCTGCTGAGTCGAAGAAGGCCGGCACGGCCGGCCTGATGGTCCACCAGCCTCCAGACCCCTTCGTCTCGCCGCGCGGCACGGTCGACTACGTGAAACGCGTGGCTGAGGCAGGCGACGGCACCCCGCTGGTTCTATACCTGCGCAACGACGCCATAGGCCTCGGCACGATTGCCGAACTGTGCTCGATCGAAGGCGTCAAGGGCGTCAAGTGGGCGACACCGAACGCGCTCCGCCTCTCTGAAGCGATCGAGGCGAGCCCGAAGCACATCACCTGGGTCGGTGGACTGGCGGAAGTCTGGGCGCCGCCGTTCTATGCCGCTGGCGCGCGCGGATTCACGTCCGGTCTGATCAACGTGTGGCCGGAGCGCTCGGTCGCGATCCATGCCGCGCTGGAGGCCGGCGACTACGCCAAGGCGCGCGAACTGATTTCGGGGATGAAGGAGTTCGAGGTGATCCGCGCCGAGGAGCTGAACGGCACCAACGTGACAGGCGTGAAATCCGCACTCATTGCGCTTGGCATGGATTGCGGTCCGACACGCGCGCCGTCTGCCTGGCCGCTGACGGACAGCCAGTCGGAGAAGCTGAACACCTTCCTGCGCGGCAGCGGCCTACTCTAGCCACTGCGCAGAAACCCAACACAGGTGCACGGGGATGTGCCGGATTGAGGTCCGGCACATTCCCCGTGCATTCTCATCACGCGCTCGAGCAACTTGCCGCGAGCGCAGCTCCATCATTTATCTTGACGAGAATACTCATAATTTCTACCAACGCCATGGATTCCATGGAGGCGGTCATGAAGTTGGGCGGATTTTCGGTTGGATGTCGATTTGGTGCGGCCATGCTGGCGGCCGGTCTGCTGACGCCCGGTGCCGCTGCGGCGGATACGCAGACGATCACAGATTCCCGCGGCCAGCAGATCGTCGTCCCCAAGGAGGTGGAGAAGGTCGCGATCTTCCCGCTGCCGATTCCCGAAGCGATGATCGCCATCGACGGTGGAACGCAGCGCCTGCTCGCGATCAATCCGAGGGCCCAGGCCGCATTGATGAACGGCGTCATCGGCCAGCTCTTCCCCGAGATTGCCCAGATCCGCACCGATCTCGTCGCACCGAACTTCATTCCCAATGTCGAAGAGATACTGAAAGCGGCGCCCGATCTGGTCGTACAGTGGCAGGCTCGCGGCGACGAACGCGTTGCGCCGATGGAGAATGCCGGCATCAAGGTCGCAACCGTCAGCACGGAATCGCGTGAGACGCGTCGCGGCTACATTGCAATGCTGGGCAAGATTCTCGGCAAGGAAGACCGCGCGCAGGCCTTCCTCGACTGGGAGGACAAGACCGCTGCCGACATCGGTGCTGTGTTGAAGGAGGCAGGCCGACCCGAACCCCGGATCGTGTTCATCGACAGCATGAACGGAAACGAGTTTGTGGTGTTCGGCCGGGACGAGGCCTATTTCTCCACCACCGGCCTGACCAATGCGGCGACGGAAGCCGGCTTCACGGAGGGCTCGGTGAAAGTCGGGGCCGAGGCAATCCTTGAGTGGAATCCGGACATCGTCCTCGTCAATTACTACAACGACGCGATCAAGCCGGCCAATATCCTCGAGCATCCGGTACTCGCCGCTCTCGATGCGGTGAAGAAAGGGCGCGTCTACAAGACGCCGGCCATAGATCCGGCGACCGCGGCCGGCGGCGAGATCGCCTATCTTTGGTTCGCCGAGATCGGCTATCCAGACCTCTTCGACGCAAACATGCGAACCGTGGTCGCCGACGGCTTCAAGCTGCTCTACGACAAGGAACTGACGAACGCGCAGATCGACAGCCTCATGCAGATGGACTGGAACGGCGAGAGCGCCGGCTATGCCGATGCGTTCGGCGCAGCGCAATAGTTTCCGGTCGGCCTCGTGAAGGACATCGGTTTCGTCACCTCCGGCGACGGCGAGAAGCTCCAGTGCTATCTGGATTTTCGCGAATATATCGACGACGAACTCTACCTGCGCACCCTCGACAGGGTGGATCTCGCCGACTACCGGGCGGTCGTGATACCGGACTTCTCCAACCAGTATCTGCTGCGCCGGCACGCGCGGCAGATCAGCGACTATCTAAGCAATGGTGGGTTTCTGATCGTCTTCGAACCCAACCGGATGGATGAATGGCTGGATGCGGTCGAAGTGCAGTGGTTCTCGCGCGAGACCGAGGACTGGAAGTGGTGGATGAAGCCTGGCGGTCGCATGGAAGCCTACCAGCCGGAACCCCTGCACCCGATGGCCCGGGCCATCCCGCTGAAGGACATGTGCTGGCATTTCTTCGGCGCATTCCGGCTGCCGGTCGGTGCGATGCCGATCCTCAATCTCGACAATGACGAGGGATGTCTGATCTACGACCAGAAGGTCGGACGGAACGGCCGCCTGATCGCCTCGACCGTCGATCCCCACACACATCACGGACGGCGGTTCATGCCGGCGACGACGCGCTTTCTCCACGGCTTCTATCCATGGCTCAAAGCGGAGGTGCAGACCCGTGCGCCGCGCTGACTTACCGTTTCGCGGTGGTGACCGGCCTCACCTTCTCTATCTGCGTTCAACGCGCAGCTACAACAAGGACCGCATCGGCGGTCTCGTGCCGCAGAACTGGCGCTACAGCGCCGCCGACATCTACGCTCTGGAAGACCGGGACCTCGGCGACGTCGACGTCCTCTACTTCACGGGCATGCACGACCAGATCTTCCTGAAATCGATCGAGCCGAAGCTGGTCGCCTATCTGGCGGCGGGCGGAAATTTCATCATCAACGGCCACATCATCCGTCCATGGCTTCCATGCCTGTCGACCTTCCGTGCAGTCAGCCCGAAGCCCTACACCAACTGGATGATCAGGCCGGCGCAACCGGGCGCTTACTTTGGCCGCATGGATTTCGAGAATTTCCATCGTCACGAAGGCATACTCGGCCAGTACGCGCGCGGCTACAGCCCTGCCCCGGCGGGCGCGCAATGGCTTTGCATGATCGGGGGTCCCGGGCCCGACGGCGATAGTCACGAGGGGCCTGTCGACTGGGTGTGGCGCATGCCGGGCGGCGGTAAGGTCTTCGTCCACAACGGCGATCATGTCGAGGCCTTCTGTTCCGACCCGCGCAACCAGCCGAACCTGCTCCACGACATCCTGAACGCACTGCTGTTCTCCGCGGAGCCTGCAGCCGCCGGGGACAATGCCGGATGAACGCGGGCGCGGACGATCGGGCAATCAAGTCGACGTACGAGGCGCGCGGTTTCGGCCCGGGCGCCGCGATTACGGGCCTCGTCACGCTCCTGCTTGTTGCCGCAGTAGCCTCCCTTTCGGTCGGCCGCTACGCGGTTGGTCTCGGCGACCTCTCGACGATCGCGCTCGGCTGGGTGGGCGTGGGCGCCGGTCGCGAAGCCGTAGCGGAAGCGTCGTGGCGTGTCGTGGAACTGGTGCGCTTGCCGCGCATGCTGATCGGCGCCTTCGTCGGTGGAGGACTGGCGCTGGCTGGTGCCGCCCTTCAGGGCGTGTTCCGCAACCCGCTGGTCGACCCGCATGTCATCGGGGTTTCGTCAGGTGCGGCCTTCGGCGGAGCGGTAGCCATCCTGATCGGCCTGGGCGCGATCGGCCTGTGGTCGATGGCGTTCTTTGCCGGCCTGGCCGCGCTGCTGCTGGTTCTGGTCATGAGCCGCAGCGCCGGTACGTCGTCGGTGCTGATGCTGGTACTGTCCGGAGTGGTCGTCGCCGCCCTGTTCTCCGCGCTGGTTTCGCTGACCACCTATTTCGCGGATCCCAACGACACCTTGCCCGCGATCGTCTTCTGGCTGATGGGCTCGTTCGCCAGCGCAACGCCGGAACGCGCGATCTACATGCTCCCGGTCGTGGCTCTCTTCGCCACCCCCCTGCTTCTCATGCGCTTTCGCATCAACGTGCTTTCGCTTGGCGACGAGGAGGCGAAGGCGCTGGGCCTGAAGGTGGAACGAACGCGCTGGCTGGCGCTGTGCTGCGTCACCGGCATCACGGCGGCAAGCGTCGCCAATTCCGGCATCATCGGCTGGGTCGGGCTGGTCGTGCCTCATCTTGCACGCGCGCTCGTGGGTCCCGATCATCGTGTGCTGCTGCCGGCGGCTGCACTTCTCGGCGCGAGCTACATGCTGCTCGTCGACCTGATGGCGCGTTCGCTGATAGCAGCCGAGATACCGCTCGGAGTGCTCACCGCTGTCGTCGGTGCACCAGTGTTCCTTGTCCTTCTGCATCGCACGCAGCGCGAGGCGTGGCGGGCATGATCGAAGCGCGCTCCGTCGCATTTCGCCATGCGACCGGTCCCTGGCTGTTCAACGACCTGTCGTTCTCGCTGCGCGAGGGGCAGACCCTGGTCCTGCTCGGGCGCAACGGCCGCGGCAAGACCACGATGCTCAAATGCATCGCCGGCCTACTCAAGCCGAGCGCCGGGGAGATACGCTGCGACGGCATCATCGGCTATGTCCCGCAGAGCTTCGCGCCGGTATTCTCGTATTCGGTGTTCGATGTGGTCTTGATGGGACGTGCGCGCCATGTCGGCCTGTTCTCCAACCCGACCGCCGCCGACCGAGACCGGGCCAGTGCGGCGCTCGAGGAACTCGGCATAGGCGGATTTGCCCGGCGCTCGGTGGCGACGCTTTCGGGAGGGGAGCGCCAGCTCGTTCTCATCGCCCGCGCACTGGCTTCGGACGCCGATGTGCTGCTGCTGGACGAGCCAGCCGCGGCGCTCGATTTCAGAAACCAGGCCACCATGTTGTCGACGTTGCGTCGGCTGGCAACGCAGCGGGGACTCACGATCGTGATGACGACTCACGAACCCACGCATGCGCTGGAGATCGCGGATCGCGCCGTCCTGCTGCACGACATCGGCAGGGTTCAGGAAGGCGCGGTCGAGGATGTCTGTACAGAAGCGAACCTGTCAGATCTGTACGGCATGCAGATGAAGCGGCTGAACGCTGGCGGAACCACGTCGGCGCATATCGTTGCGGATTATTCGTCGGTGCGCTGAACCGCCGCTCAGCCAACCTTGCGTGCGGTGAACGGGGTCACCGTACGGCACTGCATGGACTGGAGAACGGCCATTGCCGCCGCGTCGGCTTCGCCGGACGAGATGTCGAACTCGAAGACGCTCGAGCCGGCGGGTCATGGATTCATAGGACCTTGTCACCTAATCACTTCCGCTCCGCGCTCCTCGCGAAACGATGTTGCGAGAAACGCCGACTGGCGGACTAATTATTTCAAGTTTGAAAGGTCTGTCGGCATCAACCGCAAAGAACGGGCGTTTAGGCGGTATCCGCGGACGTGGAAGCCCACCCGTCCTCACGCTCCGAAATGCCCCGGAATCAGTAGCTTAGACAGCCGGCAATGACGGCCGCCAAGCCCGAAAATGGGCGCTTTTCAAACACAATCCCCTCCCTTATGGTACCCGCCAATCGTGGGCGGGCTCAGGCCCTCACGGGGAACATTGAACAAACAAAAAAGAGTTTGGGAGCAATTATGCGTAAACTTCTGATCACCGCGAGCGTTCTCGCGCTCGGCGCCGCTGTCATGCCGGCGTCCGCGGAAACCGTTCGCTGGGCCCGCGCGTCCGACGCGCTTACGCTCGATCCGCATTCGCAGAACCAGGGCGTGACGCACACCTTCGCGCACCATATCTACGAAACGCTGGTTGACCGCGACGTCGAGGGCACCCTCATTCCGCGGCTCGCCACCGAGTGGGCTGTCAAGGAAGGCGATCCGACGGTCTGGGTGTTCACCCTGCGCCAGGGCGTCAAGTTCCATGACGGAGCCGACTTCACCGCCGAAGACGTGGTGTTCTCGCTCGACCGTGCCCGTTCCGACAAGTCGAACATGAAGCAGCTTCATGCCGGCGTCCAGAGCGTCACCGCCGTCGACGACCACACGGTCGAGGTGAAGATGAGCGGACCTTCGCCGCTCTATCCGAACAACCTGACCAACACCTTCATGATGGACAAGACCTGGACGGAGGCGAACAACGCCGTGGAAGTCCAGGAAGCCGGCTCGACCGACGACAACTTTGCCGTGCGCAACACCAACGGCACCGGCCCGTACATGCTGGAATCGCGCGATCCCGACGTGCGTTCGGTCCTCAAGCTGAACGAAGAGCACTGGGCCGAGACCAAGCCAGCCGTCACCGAGATCATCTATCTCCCGATCGCCGACAACGCGACCCGCGTCGCGGCACTGCTGTCGGGTGAAGTCGATCTGGTGCAGGACGTGCCCGTGCAGGACATCGAGCGCCTGGGCTCGAGCGACGGCATCAAGGTCACGACCGGACCCGAGAACCGCGTTATCTACTTCGGCTACCGCTTCGGTGATGAGCCGCTGAAGTCTTCGAACGTCACGGACAAGAACCCGATCAACGATCCGAAGGTTCGCGAGGCGATGCACCTCGCCATCGACCGCAACGCCATTCAGCAGGTGGTGATGCGCGGACAGTCTGTTCCAACCGGCGTGGCGACCCCGCCCTTCGTCAACGGCTGGACGCCCGAGCTGGACACGTATCCGGAAAAGGCCGATGTCGAAGGGGCGAAGGCCCTTCTGGCGGAAGCCGGCTATCCGGACGGCTTCACCATCACGCTGGACACGCCGAACAATCGCTACGTCAACGACGAGGCGATCAGTCAGGCGGTTGTCGGCATGCTCGGCCAGATCGGCATCAAGGTGACGCTCGCCTCGCGTCCGATCACCCAGCACTCGCCGCTGATCCAGAATTCGGAGACGGATTTCTACCTGCTCGGCTGGGGCGTTCCGACCTTCGATTCGGCCTACATCTTCAACGACCTGATCCACACGCAGGCGGGGCACTACGGCGCCTATAACCCGAGCGGGTATACCAACCCGGAACTCGACGCCAAGATCGAGTCTCTCGAGACGGAGGTCGACCTGGACAAGCGCAACGCCACGATCGCCGAGATCTGGGCGACGGTTCAGGAAGACCGCGTGCTGCTGCCGATCCACAATCAGGTTCTGGCCTACGCCATGAAGGATGGCATGAACCTGGACGTGCATCCGGAAAACCAGCCGCGCCTCTACAACGTCACCTTCGGCGAGTAACAGGCCTTACGTTGAACGCCCGCGTCGCAAGCTTTGCGGCGCGGGCCTTTTTCGTTAGCATCCCGCATTCAAAGGTCGCGGTTTCCGCCTCCATCCTGATCGATGGAACGGTGGACGCCGCGATGCCGTGCATCGTTTGTTCGGCGACGCCGGACGCTGCACCCTATGGGGACCAAAGTCATGCTTGCCTTCATCCTGAGACGGCTAGCCCAGTCCATCGTCGTGATGCTGGTCGTCGCTCTCATATCGTTCATGCTCTTCCGTTATGTGGGCGATCCGGTCGCCTCGCTGCTCGGTCAGGATTCGCGTCTGGAAGACTTCGAAGCCCTCCGTGAGAGGCTGGGTCTGAACGACCCGGCTTACATCCAGTTCTTCCGCTTCATCGCCAATGCCATACAGGGCGAATTCGGCATTTCGTACCGCCTGCAGCAGCCGGTGAGCGAACTCATCATGTCGCGCCTGCCGGCAACCATCGAGCTCGCCTTCACGTCGGCGCTGATCGCTCTGGTCGTCGGTGTCACGCTTGGCGTCTTCACCGCGCTGCGTCCGAAAAGCCTTTCCACAGCGGTCATCATGACGCTGTCGCTGGTCGGCGTGTCGCTGCCGACCTTCCTGATCGGCATCGGCCTGATCTACATCTTCGCGGTGGAACTGCAGTGGCTGCCCTCGTTCGGGCGAGGCGATGTCGTCGATCTCGGCTGGTGGCGAACAGGACTTCTCACGGAGTCCGGCCTGCGCTCGCTCATCCTGCCGGCGATAACGCTGTCGCTTTTCCAGCTCACGCTCATCATGCGCCTCGTGCGCGCGGAGATGCTGGAGGTGCTCCGGCAGGACTATATCCGCTTCGCCAGGGCGCGCGGGTTGTCCAAGCGTGCGATCAATTTCGGCCACGCGCTGAAGAACACGATGGTCCCGGTCATCACCATCACCGGCCTGCAGCTCGGCTCTGTCATCGCCTTCGCGATCGTCACCGAGACCGTGTTCCAGTGGCCCGGCGTAGGCTCGCTGTTCATCAACTCGGTGCAGGTCGTCGACGTGCCTGTGATGGCCGCCTACCTGATGTTCATCGCCTTCGTTTTCGTCGTGATCAACCTGATCGTCGATATCCTCTACTACGCCGTCGATCCGCGCCTGCGGGTACACGCCTCCGGATCGGGGAAATAGGCCCATGTCCACACCACAAAACCCGGCCACGCCCGTGGCCACCAAGCCGCCGTCCCGCCTCTACCGCATGTGGGATTCCGACGTCTTCTTCTCGTTCCGGCGCTCGCCGGTCACCATCGTCGCTGCAACCGTGGCATTCGTGCTCGTGCTTGCGGCGATCCTGGCGCCATGGATCGCGCCCTACAATCCGTTCGACCCTGCAAGCCTCAATCTGATGGACGGCTTCACCGCGCCGAACTCAAACTCGATGATGGGCAACTACTTCCTGCTGGGCAGTGACCATCAGGGTCGCGACGTGCTGTCGACCATTCTTTATGGCAGCCGCGTGTCGCTGTTCGTCGGCGTTTCGGCAACGCTGTTCGCGATGGCGATCGGCATTTCGCTCGGCCTCACCGCCGGGTATGTCGGCGGCACGACCGACTCCATCATCATGCGCGTCGCCGACATCCAGCTCTCCTTCCCCGCCATCCTGATCGCGCTGCTCATCTTCGGCATCGCGCGCGGCATCATTCCGCCGAGCCAGCAGGAAGGCATGGCGATCTGGGTGCTGATCGTGGCCATTGGCCTTTCCAACTGGGCCCAGTTCGCACGCACGGTGCGCGGGGCCACCATGGTCGAACGGCAGAAGGACTACGTCTCTGCCGCGCGCATCATGGGCGTGCATCCGCTGGTTATCCTCATCCGCCACGTGCTGCCGAACGTCATGGCTCCCGTGCTGGTGATCGCCACCATCGGGCTTGCGCTGGCGATCATTGAGGAGGCGACACTGTCCTTCCTCGGCGTCGGCGTGCCACCGACCCAGCCTTCGCTGGGAACGCTGATCCGCATCGGACAGCAGTTCCTGTTCTCGGGCGAATGGTGGATCCTGTTCTTCCCCGCCATCACGCTAGTGCTTCTGGCGCTGGCCGTGAACCTGCTTGGCGACTGGCTGCGCGACGCGCTCAACCCGAGGCTGCGCTGATGACTGAGCCCATCATTTCAGTCCGCAATCTCGTCGTCGAATTTCCGCTTCGACGAGGCCTGTTCACCGCCGTCAACGACGTCTCCTTCGACATCATGCCGGGTGAAATCCTCGGTGTGGTGGGCGAGTCCGGTGCCGGCAAGTCGATGACGGGCGCTGCCATCATCGGCCTGATCGAGCCGCCGGGCCATATTGCCGGGGGCGAGATTTACCTGAGCGGCAAGCGCATCGACAACCTGCCGCCGGAGGAGATGGCCAAGCTCCGTGGCAAGCGCATCGGCATGGTCTTCCAGGACCCGCTGACATCGCTCAACCCGCTCTACACGGTGGGCCAGCAGCTGGTGGAAACCATCCGTCGGCACCTGCCGATGAACGAGGCGCAGGCCAGGCAGCGGGCGATCGAGCTTCTCGGCGAAGCCGGCATCCCCTCGCCCGAAACCCGCATCGACAGCTATCCGCACCAGTTCTCCGGCGGCATGCGCCAGCGCGTGGTGATTGCGCTGGCACTTTCGGCGGAGCCGGACCTGATCATCGCCGACGAACCGACCTCGGCACTCGACGTGTCGGTTCAGGCGCAGATCATCAAGGTGCTGAAGCAGTTGTGCGAAAGTCGCGGCGCGGCCGTCATGCTCGTTACCCACGACATGGGCGTCATCGCCGAAACTGCGACCCGTATGATCGTGATGAACAAGGGCAGGATCGTCGAGACCGGCACGGTCGGCGACATCATCAAGCGACCGAAGGAAGAGTACACGATCGGCCTGATCGACTCGATCCCGTCGATCCGCGACGAGACGCGCCGCCATGAGGTGACGCCGGCGGCGACGCAACTCGTCAAGGTGGAGAACCTGACGCGGGACTTCGACCTGTCGCCGTCGTTCTTCGATCGGCTTGTGAAGGGTTCGAAGCGCTCCGTCGTCAAGGCGGTTCAGGACGTGTCCTTCGGCATCCGCAAGGGCTCGACCTACGGGCTCGTCGGCGAATCCGGCTCGGGCAAGTCGACCTGCGCACGCATGCTGGTGGGCCTGATCCCACCGACATCGGGCCGTGTGCTGCTGGAGGACGAGGATATCTGGGAAAGCGGATCGGGTACGCAGAAGCGCCGGCAGCGCGTGCAGATGATCTTCCAGGATCCCTATGCCAGCCTCAACCCGCGGTGGCGGGTCGGCGACATCATCGCCGAGCCGATGCGGGCGCTGAAACTGGTCAGCGGCAAGCGCGAGGCGGAGGAGCGCGTCGCCGACCTGCTCGAAAAGGTCCGTCTCGATCCGATCGTCATGCGCAAGTTCCCGCATGAGTTCTCGGGCGGCCAGCGCCAGCGCATCGCGATCGCCCGTGCATTGTCGAGCCAGCCTGAGTTCATCGTCTGCGACGAGCCTACCTCGGCACTTGACGTGTCGGTGCAGGCGCAGGTGCTGGACCTGATGCGCGGGCTTCAAGACGAGTTCGGTCTGACCTATCTGTTGATCAGCCACAATCTCGCAGTCGTGCGACAGATGGCCGACGATGTCGGCGTCATGCACGGCGGCGTGCTGGTGGAACAGGGTCCGGTCGACGAGATTTTCGACGACCCGAAGGTTGAGTATACGCGTATGCTGCTCAACTCGGTGCCGGACATCTCGAAGGTAGAATAGGAAAGGGAAAAGCCATGGCGCGCGAAAAGTGGGTCGACGACATCCTCAAGTTCTGGTTCGAGGAACTCACCTACGAGGACTGGTTCGGCGGCGCACCAGAACTGGACGAGAAGATAAGATCGCGCTTTCTGGACGTCTATGAGCGCCAGAAAGCCGAACTTGACGTGAAGACGATCGACGATCCGCAGACCGCGCTGGCGGCGATCATCCTGTTCGACCAGTTCCCGCGCAACATGTTTCGCAAGACGGCGGCCGCGTTCGCTACCGACGACCTTGCCATCGGCATCGCCCGGCTGGCGGTCGACCGCGGCTACGACAACCAGGTTCAGCCGGAAGCCAAGTCGTTCGTGTACATGCCGTTCATGCACTCGGAGGTTTCGGCCGACCAGGAGCGATGCGTCGATCTCTTCCGGATGCTGGGCGAGGATGACGGGCTGAAATATGCGATCGAGCACCGCGACATCGTTGCGCAATACGGACGCTTCCCGCATCGCAACCGCGTGCTCGGGCGCGAAAGCACCCAGGCCGAGGCCTCTTTCCTCGAAGGGCATTCCGGCTACGGGCAGTAAGAGCTGTCAGCGCTTCCGCAGCGAGACTTGCACCCGTATGGGTTGTCGCCCTAGATAGGTGAATAGCAAGAGCTCTCAGGGAGGAACTCGTGGCCAAAACCCCGGCAAAAACAGCTACCGGCAAAAAGCCGGCCGCAAGCAGAACGACAAAGAAGGAGCCGGGTGCGAAGGCGGCCAGCGCCGAGATGAAGAAGACGACCGCGCCGAAGAAGACCACCTCCTCCGCCAGCGCAAAGCCTGCCGCGGCAAAGACGGCGGCAGCAAAACCGGTCGCGGCAAAGGCTCCCGCCAAGTCGGCGGCCGCCAAACCCAAGGCCCCGGCCAAGGCAGCCGCGACGGCCAAATCATCGGCACCGAAGTCTCCGGCGAAGGCAGCCGCCTCGAAGCCGGCTTCTGCCAAGGCTGCCACCAAGGCCGGCGCGACGTCTAAGGCGGCGGCAAGCAAGGCTCCAGCCGCGAAAACCGCTTCAAGCAAGGCACAGGCAGCCAAGGAGCCCAGCGCGAAAGCTGCGGTGGCAAAGCACACGGCACCGGCAAAGACTGCTGCCGCTGCAAAGGCATCCAGCAAGACCACAAAGGCGGCCTCCACGCCAAAGAAGGCCGCATCTGTCAAGGCATCGGCAAAGCCGTGGCTTGCCAGCTACCCCGACGTCGTCAAGCACGAGATCGAGCCGATTGCCGACGCTTCGATCGGCGACATGATGGTCAAGTCGTGCGCGACCTTCGCTGCGCGGCCGGCTTTCACGTCCATGGGCAAGACGCTCACCTTCTCGCAACTCGAGGAGCATTCGCGCCACCTCGCCGCCTACCTCCAGTCGAAGGGTCTCGCCAAGGGCGCGCGCGTCGCGATCATGATGCCCAACGTGCTACAATATCCGGTGACGATGATGGCAGTCCTGCGGGCCGGCTACACCGTGGTCAACGTCAATCCGCTATACACGCCGCGCGAACTCGAGCACCAGTTGAAGGATTCCGGCGCCGAGGCGATCGTCATTCTGGAAAACTTCGCCACCACCCTCCAGTCGGTGCTCAAGAACACCCCGGTCAAACACGTGATCGTCGCCGCCATGGGCGACATGCTTGGCCTCAAGGGTTTCATCGTCAATCTGGTCGTGCGCCGGGTAAAGAAGATGGTGCCGGCATGGTCGCTGCCCGGCCATGTGAAGTTCAACGACGCACTCAGCCAGGGTCGGTCGAAGACCTTCAAGAAGCCCGATGTCGGCCTCGATGATGTTGCGTTCCTGCAATACACCGGCGGCACGACCGGCGTTTCGAAGGGAGCGGCGCTGCTCCACAGCAACGTGCTGGCCAATGTCGCGCAGAACGCGCTGTGGGTGGAAAGCGCCTATGTGAAGCGGCCGAAGCCGGACCGGCTGATCTATGTCTGCGCGCTGCCGCTCTATCACATCTACGCACTCACCGTGAACGCGCTGATGGGTATGCAGCAGGGGGCCGAAAACATCCTCATCGCCAATCCGCGCGACATTCCGGCCTTCGTGAAGGAACTGCAGAAGTATCCGGTCAACGTCTTCCCGGGCCTCAACACGCTGTTCAACGCGCTGCTCAACAACGAGGATTTCCAGAAGCTCGACTTCAAGCCGCTGCTCCTGACCTTCGGCGGCGGCATGGCCGTTCAGAAGGCCGTCGCCGAACGCTGGAAGAAGCTGACGGGGATCGTGATCTCCGAGGGCTACGGCTTGTCGGAGACATCACCCGTCGCGACCGCCAACCGTTTCGACGCCGACGAGTTCTCCGGCACGATCGGCCTGCCGATCCCGTCGACGGAGATCGCCATCCGCGACGAGGACGGCAAGGACGTGCCGCTCGGCGAAGTCGGCGAGATCTGCATCAGGGGCCCTCAGGTCATGGCCGGTTACTGGAACCGCCCGGACGAGACCGCCAAGGTCATGACCAAGGACGGCTTCTTCAAGTCGGGCGACATGGGCTTCATGGACGAGCGCGGCCATGTGAAGATCGTCGACCGCAAGAAGGACATGATCCTGGTCTCCGGCTTCAACGTCTATCCCAACGAGATCGAGGATGTCATCGCCATGCATCCGGGCGTACTCGAAGTCGCGGCGGTCGGCGTGCCCGACGAGAAATCCGGCGAGGTGCCGAAGATCTTCGTCGTGAAGAAGGACCCGAACCTTACCGACAAGGACCTCATCGAGTTCTGCAAGGACAAGCTGACCGGCTACAAGCGGCCCAGACAGGTCGAGTTCCGCACCGAGCTGCCGAAGACCAATGTCGGCAAGATTCTTCGGCGCGAGCTGCGGTAGCCTAAGAGGCGCGCCGTTGGGCAGCGAGGATGGTGCGTCCTTCGAGGCTCGCGGAGCCTGTCCTCGGGCTTGCCGGAGGCAAGACCCGGGGGCTCGCACCTCAGGATGAGGGAGGTGGGTTGATCGCACCTCCTCACTACGGGCTCGAAGGGCGCCAGCAAAACGACCCTCGGACCCACAGCGTTGCGGGCTCGATGCGCAACAGCCCTCATCCTGAGGTGCGAGCGCAGCGAGCCTCGAAGGACGCACATCGTCTATGAAGGCCGTGGCTTCGCCGAACGCACTCCGTCAGCTAGCACTTACCTTTTTATTGAAGTTGGAAAAGAACTGACCCGCCAGCTTCTTCGACGTCGAGGTGATGAGCCTGCTGCCGAGCTGGGCGATCTTGCCGCCGACATCGGCTTTCGCCTCGTAGCGCAGGATCGTCGCATCAGGGCCATCCTCGGTCAGCGTCACGTCGGCGCCGCCCTTGGCGAAGCCGGCGATTCCGCCCTTGCCCTCGCCCTGGATCGTGTAGGAATGCGGCGGCTTGAGGTTCTTGAGCTCGACCTCGCCGTTGAACTTGGCCTTGATCGGGCCGATCTTGAGCGTCACCACCGCCTCAAGCTCGGTATCGGATTTCTTCTCGAGGCTTTCGCAGCCGGGAATGCTGGCGGCCAGAACTTCCGGGTCGTTCAGCGCTTCCCAGACCTTGCCGATAGGCGCCTCGATCCGCTCTTCGCCTTCGATCGTCATCGCCATGGCTCAAATCCTCCCGGGTGGCTCGCTCACATGTAGCGCAATCGCGTGCGAGCATGCAATAAATGGAGCCTGCTACAAAAGAGGGAAACGCACATGGCCGGTACAGCCAGGACGAAACTTCGGTCCCAGCAATGGTTCGATAACCCCGCCGACCCGGGCATGACCGCACTCTACATCGAACGCTATCTCAACTACGGGCTTACCCGCGAGGAGCTTCAGTCCGGCAAGCCGATCATCGGCATCGCACAGACCGGCTCCGACCTGTCGCCCTGCAACCGCCACCACATCGAACTCGCCAAACGCGTGCGCGACGGCATCACCGCGGCCGGCGGGCTCGCCTTCGAGTTTCCGGTTCACCCCATTCAGGAGACCGGCAAGCGCCCGACCGCCTCGCTCGACCGCAACCTCGCTTATCTCGGACTGGTCGAGGTGCTTTACGGCTATCCGCTCGACGGCGTTGTGCTCACCATCGGCTGCGACAAGACCACGCCGGCGATGCTGATGGGCGCTGCCACGGTCAACATTCCCGCCATCGCGCTTTCGGTAGGCCCAATGCTCAATGGCTGGCATCGCGGCGAGCGCACCGGCTCTGGCACCATCGTCTGGAAGGCCCGCGAGATGCTGGCCGCAGGCGAGATCGACTATAGCGGCTTCATGGACCTCGTCGCCTCGTCGGCCCCTTCGGTCGGCTACTGCAACACGATGGGCACGGCCACGACGATGAACAGCCTTGCCGAGGCGCTGGGCATGCAGCTTCCGGGTTCGGCGGCGATCCCCGCCCCCTACCGCGAGCGTGGCCAGATCGCCTATGACACCGGTCGGCGTGCGGTGGAGATGGTGCACGAGGACCTGAAGCCGTCGGACATCATGACCCGCGAGGCGTTCGAGAACGCCATCGTCGTCAACTCCGCCATCGGCGGCTCGACCAACGCGCCGATCCATCTCAATGCCATCGCGCGCCATCTCGGCGTGCCGCTCGACAATGACGACTGGCAGAGCGTCGGCCACCATGTGCCGCTGCTGGTCAATTTGCAGCCGGCCGGCGAATATCTCGGCGAGGACTATCACCATGCCGGCGGCGTGCCGGCTGTGGTGGCCGAGCTGATGAAGGGTGGGCTGCTGCCGCATCCCGATGCGCGCACCGTCAATGGCCGGACGATGGGCGAGAATTGCGCCGAGACGGAAAACCTCGACGAAAAGGTGATCCGATCGGTTTCCGCACCGCTCAAGGAGCATGCCGGCTTTATCAACCTCAAGGGCAACCTGTTCGATTCCGCCATCATGAAGACGAGCGTGATCTCGACGGAATTCCGCGAACGATACCTTTCCAACCCCGAGGATCCGGACGCCTTCGAAGGCAAGGCGATGGTGTTCGACGGACCGGAAGACTATCACGACCGCATAGAGGACCCTGCGCTCGGCATCGACGAGAACACCATTCTGTTCATGCGCGGGACCGGGCCGGTCGGTTACCCGGGTGCGGCGGAAGTCGTGAACATGCAGCCCCCGGCCTATCTCATCAAGAAGGGCGTGCACGCCCTGCCCTGCATCGGCGACGGCCGGCAGTCCGGCACGTCGGGCAGTCCGTCGATCCTCAACGCGTCACCGGAGGCCGCGGTCGGCGGCGGGCTGGCTCTGCTGAAAAGCGGAGACCGCGTGCGGATCGACTTGCGCAAGGCGACAGCCGACATCCTGATTTCGGACGCGGAACTCACCGAGCGCCGCGCGAAACTGGAAGCCGATGGCGGCTACGCCTATCCCGAGCACCAGACGCCGTGGCAGGAAATCCAGCGCGGCATGGTCGACCAGCTTTCAGCCGGCATGGTGCTGAAGCCCGCGGTGAAATACCGGCGGGTCGCGCAGGAAAAAGGCGTGCCGCGGAACAACCACTAAACGGGGCCGCGCCGAGGCGCGGTCCCGTTTCGGGTCGCTACGCCACCGTCAGAGGCGGCGTGCCTTCATGCATGGCATTCCGGATCTCCTTTCGGAAATCCGGCGTGTCGTGCTCTCCGTGCACGGAAACCGCGTGCTGAACGGCGGCTTCGACCAGTTCGTCTTCGCCGTCGGCCGAGATTGCAACCGTGCATTTCATTTCACTTGGAAATTCGCGGCAGTCTATGTATTTGCGCGCCATGTCGAACCTCCCGGTACCAGGCACAAACCCCGCTTGGGGCGTATTGTACTCCTGTCCCGGCTGCTCGTCATACGGTTTGCTCTACGCAAAAAAGATGTGCCGTCACATTATTGCGTATAAGTAACCGGTCCCGCTTTTGTGGCTGAACGGAACGTATTCTTGACCAGACGCAATTCATCTCTCGGCTTTTTCGGCATGTTCGGCCGCTCGGAGGATCTGCGCCGGCTGGATGCGGCACTCCGGTCGGTCGACCTTCATCCGGCACTCGTTCCCGAAGGCGTCAAGTTGACGATCGTGAACCTGATGAAGGACCACTGGCCCGATTCCGAGCCGCCGCCGGAAGCCTACCCGCCGCTGGCCGGGCTGTTTGCCTACTGCGCCGTGGGTCGCGAGGCGTTCGCTGCGGTCAACGGCCTCGAGCGTGTGGACGATGTGGAGACCCGGATCGAACACGCATTGGAGGGCAATGGCGGCATCGACGCGCAACTGGTGCTTCTGGCGCTTCATGCGAGACTGATGCACCCTGAAATCATCGCCCGCTTCGAGCTGAGCGTCGAGTAGATTCAGCAAACCCGACGACGGCATGCGGCTCTGTCGTGCGTCCTTCGAGGCTCGCTACGCTCGCACCTCAGGATGAGGAAAGTAGG
Source organism: Aquamicrobium sp. (assembly GCA_019739225.1). Classification (GTDB taxonomy): domain Bacteria; phylum Pseudomonadota; class Alphaproteobacteria; order Rhizobiales; family Rhizobiaceae; genus Aerobium. The sequence continues at coordinate 740,544 of JAHHDT010000005.1, read as the reverse complement.
TTGATCGAACACTCCCCGCTGTGGGCTCGATCTGCGTCCAACAGACCGATCCTCGAGCCCACCAACCTTGCAGGAGCACTGCACAACAGTCCTCATCCTGAGGTGCGAGCGTAGCGAGCCTCGAAGGACGCACCGATCATAGCAGCGATAGACCGTGCCGCGCGATCTCCAGCCCCGGCTACCAGCCCATCGCCTTGCGCGGCAGGTAGATGTTGGCATGGCGGGCGCGTAGCGCATCGTCGATTTCGCGGGATACGTGCCGCGGAAAATGCGTTTCCAGGATACGCCGCTTCTCGGCGATCGCGCGCTGCAGGATGTCGGGCCTGCTCTTCTCGTTCCATTCCTTCGGGCTGAACCGGTCGGCGATGGCCGGATAGAAATATTCCGTCTGCATCAGCCGCAAGGTCTGCTCGTGGCCGAGATAGTGACCCGGCCCGTTGAGGCAGACGTCGGCGATCGAAGCGACCGACAGGCTCGCCTCCGACACCTCGATGCCACGCACGCAGCGCAGGCACTGGCCGATCATGTCGTTGTCGATGATGAGGCTCTCCAGGCAAAAGCCGAGGAGAGAGGCGTGCATGCCGGCCGACTCGTAGACCAGATTGAGCCCGGAAAGGCCCGCCATCACGTCGGTGATGCCCTTCTCGTAACCTGACTGGGCGTCGGGCAGCTTGGAATCGGCCATGCCGGCCGCCGAGCCGCCGGGCAGGTCGTAATATTGCGCCATCTGCGCGCAGGCCGCCGTCAAGAGCGCCTGCTCGCCGGAGCCGCCCGACATCGCACCGGTGCGCAAGTCCGACACGAAGGGCCAGGTGCCGAATATGCAGGGATGGCCGGGCGCGAGCGCATTGACATAGACGAGGCCTGCCAGCACCTCGGCAACGGCCTGTACCACCGCGCCGGCGATGGCAGCAGGAGCCGTCGCGCCCGCCTGCCCTGCCGACAGCAAAAGGATCGGTATCCCACCTTCGACACAGGCTTCCAGCACGCCGCAGGCATCCTCGGCGAACTTCATCGGCGGCACGACGAAGCAGTTTGAGTTGGAGACGAAAGGTCGGGCGCGGAAACTCGCTTCGCCGCCGGCGATGGCATAAAGCATGTCGAGCGCCGGCGCGACGTTTTCGCGAACCGTGAAGCTGGTGCCGACATGCTTGGTCGTGCCCATCAGACAGGCATAAAGCGTGTTCAGGTCGAGATCGGCGGGGTCGACCATGTCGCGTGCCACCATCGGGCGCTGGAAGAAATGGATGTTGTCCATCGCGTCGACGATGCGCGCGGCATCGTAGATGTCCTGCAGCAGCGATTCCCGGTATTCGCGCTTTTCGACATCGACCACATGCACCGCCGCGCCCGCCGTGCCGTAATGCACCCGACTACCCTGCACGACCATGTCGTGCCGCTCATCCTGGCCGTGGAGGGTGAAGTGGCGCGCGGCCTTTGCGATCGTCTCCAGCACCAGCGCGCGCGGAAAGCGGATGCGGCCGTCTGCGCCATATTGCGCCCCGGCCTGCGTCAGCGCGGCGATACAGCTCGGAATGGCGTTGGCGAAGCCGACCGTTTGGAGGATCGTCAGGACCGCCTCGTGGATCTGGTCCATGTCGTTCCGGTCGAGCGGTTGGTAGCGGCCGCCTTCAAGCCCCGGCCTGACCGGGTTTATGTCCTGCGCAAGGGGCGCCGCCCGCATCGCACGCCGCGCCTCGCGGCCGCCCGAGCGCCTTGAAGCGGGTGCGGCAGCCTGTTGTTCATCGACCGTGACCGGCATCGACAGTTCCCCAACTGGCGTTCGGGCAGCGGGGGCGGCCATCTACGGGCCACTCTTGTCGCTGCGCCTTCGGGAACTATGGCGCGGTCGCGGTTTGCGGGATTGTGCCAGCCGATTCGGCGAAGATGAGCCAGCACTGAAATGCTGGCCCAAATGATCGGATCAGGCGGCGGCCGGCCTGCGACCTGCCGCCGTCGCCAGTTCTCGGATGCCCGGCTCGATGTGCTGCAGCGCGATCGACGAAATGCCCAGCCGCAGGAAGTGGCCGTTCTTCTCGGGTCGGTCGAAGAAGCGTGCGCCCGGCTCGACCAGAACCCCGCGCGCCTCAGCCATCTGAGCCAGCGCGGCACTGTCGGTGCCGCGCGGACCTTCCAGCCAGAGCGAGGTTCCACCCGGCGTCTCACCGAAGCGCCATTCCGGCAAGAAGGCGTCGACCGCATGGGCAAGCCGCTTGCGGCGTTCCGCGAACGCGGCCGAGAGCCGGCGCACCAGCGCCTCGTGGTGACCGAGCGAGAGGAACAGCGCCACGGCGCGCTGGTTGTTTGCCGGCGGATGCCGCAGCATGAAACGGCGCAGTGCGCGCAGCTCGGCGATCAGGCCGGCGGACGCGACGATGTAGCCGAGCCGCAGGCCCGGCGCGAGCGTCTTGGACATCGATCCGACGTAGACCACCCGCCCGGAACGGTCCATGCCGCGTAGCGCCTGCTGCGGCGCGTCGTCCATGAGCTGGCTGTCATAGCCATCCTCGATGATGATGCGGTCTTGCGCCTCGGCATCGGCCAGCAACTGCCGGCGACGCGCCTCGCTCAGCGACACCATCGTCGGGCAATGGTGGTTGGGCGTCACGAAGACAAAGTCGCTCTCGCGGGGGATGGCGCCTACATCGATGCCGTCCTTGTCGACCCCGACTGGCGCGACCTCGGCACCTGCAAGCTGGAAGATGGAGCGCGCATCGGGATAGCCCGGATCCTCCATAGCCACCCGCGAACCCTTGTTCATCAGCAGCGTGGCCAGCATGTAGAGCGCGTTCTGCGCGCCCAGCGTGACGATGATCTCGTCCGGATTGGCGAAGATGCCGCGACGCGGCAGCAGGCGGGCCTGGATCTGCTCGATCAGCAGCGGATCGTCGCGGTCGACCATGTCGGCCGCCCAGTTGCGGATTTCCAGCACGGCAAGCGCCATGCGGTTGCACTCGCGCCACTCGGCGGTTGGAAAAAGCGCCGGGTCGAACTGTCCGTAGACGAACGGATAGGACGACTTGATCCAGTTCTCCTGCTTGGTCGGCTCGGGCATGTCGGAAGCGGCGATCTGCCGGCGCGCCTTCCAGTCGATCTTGTCCTGCTGCTCGCGGTTCGGAACCTCGCGCATGCGTCCGGGGGTTGCGAGCACTTCCGGATTCACGAAATGGCCGCGACGCTCCTTGGCGATGAGAAATCCCTGGTCGACGAGCTGCTGGAACGCCAGCACGACGGTTCCGCGCGCAACGCCGAGCTTTTCGGCAAGGATGCGGCAGGACGGCAGCGGCATTGAAGCTGCGATCTGCCGATCGAGGATGGCGGCCACGATGGCCTGCCGGATCTGCGCCTGAAGCGTCTGGCCGGAATCGGCCGAAATCCTGAACAAGCCGGACCATATGGCCGGATCGGTTCGCGTAGGCATGGCTTCACTCCCGAATGCCTAGAGACTCGACGGTCTCTGGCGTAACGCATTCAAGACTGGTCCAATGACTTAAGCCAATGAAATAAATTGATGATACCAATTTGTGCCACTGATAGATCGGCGCTTGGGCCATTTGCCGCTTGAACCTTCGGCTGCCCAAGGCTTATGAATCCGCGCGCGCCGGCACGACCGGTCGCGGCTGCCCCAAAAGCTGGCGGAGACAGATATGGACAGGACCGGTTTCGACGAGGCGCTCGCTGCGCTCAAGGCCCACCACGCCGCGCTGATGCCGCTCGATATGCGTGCCGCTTTCACATCCGACCCGGGCCGTTTCGAGGCCTTCTCGCTGCGTTTCGACGACCTGCTCTTCGACTTCTCCAAGTGCGCGGTGAATGCCGAAACGCTGGCGCTGCTCGAACAGCTTGCCCGCGCGGCCCATGTCGAGGAGCGCCGCGCCGCCATGTTTGCCGGCGAAGCGATCAATACTACCGAGGGGCGCGCAGTCCTGCACACCGCCCTGCGCAACCGCTCGGATCGTGCCGTAAAGGTCGACGGCGCCGACGTGAAGGGCGACGTGCGCGCGGTCCTGGATGCGATGGCAGCTTTCGCCAACGGCATCCGCTCCGGTGCGATCGCCGGCGCCACCGGCAGCAAGATCACCGACGTAGTCAATATCGGCATCGGCGGTTCCGACCTGGGACCAGCCATGGCGACGCTGGCGCTCGCGCCCTATCATGACGGCCCGCGCGCGCATTACGTCTCCAATGTCGACGGCGCTCATATCGCCGACACCTTGAAGGGGCTCGACCCCGCCTCGACGCTTTTCATCGTCGCATCGAAGACCTTCACCACCATCGAAACCATGACCAACGCCGAGACGGCCCGGCGCTGGATCGCCTCTGCACTTGGCGAGGATGCCGTGTCGGCGCATTTCGCGGCCGTCTCGACGGCGCTCGAAAGGGTGGCTGCTTTTGGCATCGCTGAAGACCGGGTCTTCGGCTTCTGGGATTGGGTCGGGGGGCGTTATTCGATGTGGTCGGCCATCGGCCTGCCGGTGATGATCGCGATCGGGCCGGAGAATTTCGGCAGGCTGCTCGACGGTGCCAATGCGATGGATCGGCATTTCGAGACTGCGCCACTGCAGGACAATCTGCCGATGATGCTGGGGCTGGTCGGCTACTGGCATCGCGTCGTCTCCGATTATCCCGCCCGTGCGGTGATCCCCTACGACCAGCGTCTTGCCCGATTGCCGGCTTATCTCCAGCAGCTCGACATGGAATCGAACGGCAAGGGCGTCACGCTCGACGGAACGCCGGTTTCCACACCCACCGGCCCGCTTGTTTGGGGCGAGCCCGGCACTAACGGCCAGCACGCCTTTTTCCAACTCCTGCACCAGGGCACGGACGTCATTCCGGTGGAATTCCTCATCGCGGCCGTCGGCCACGAGCCGGAGCTGCGCCATCATCACGACCTGCTCGTCGCCAATTGCTTCGCCCAGTCTGAAGCGTTGATGAAAGGCCGCACGCTGGAAGAGGCGCGCGCGCAGATGCTTGCGAAAGGCATGGCCACACAGGAGGTCGAGCGCATCGCGCCGCACCGTGTTTTCTCCGGCAACAGGCCGTCGATAACGCTGCTCTACCGCACGCTCGATCCATTCACGCTCGGCAGGCTGATCGCGCTCTACGAGCACCGGGTGTTCGTGGAAGCGCAGCTCTTCAACATCAACGCGTTCGACCAGTGGGGCGTGGAGCTTGGCAAGGAGCTGGCCACGGGGCTTCTGCCTGTCCTGGAAGGCAAGGAGGATGCCGCAGGGCGCGACGCATCCACCGCCGGCCTCGTGCGACACATGCGCGAATTGCAGTAGCGAAGGCGACCGACTTGGCCGACATCAAGGGCATCCTTTTCGACAAGGACGGCACACTTGTCGATTTCCACGCCACATGGTTCGCGATCGGTGACATTCTTGCGCTGCGAGCGGCGGACGGCGACCGCGACCGCGCCAACGATCTGCTCGACGTTGCGGGCTTCGATTTCACGACGCACAGCTTCCGGCCGGACTCGATCTTCGCCGCCGGCACAAATGCCGATATCGTCAGCCTCTGGTATCCACATCTTGCCAACGGCGCCCGGCAGGCGCTGATCGCCGAATTCGATCGCTTCACCACCGAGGAAGGCGCATCCAAGCCGGTCGTGCTGCCCGGCTGCCGGGAAGCGCTGACAGCGCTCCACGCGACAGGCCGTCACCTCGGCATCGCAACCAACGATTCCACAGGCGGCGCCGAACGAACGCTGCTTGCGCTGGGGGTCGCACAAATGTTCGCCGCGACTTACGGATACGACGCCGTCGCCAATCCGAAGCCGGCGCCTGACACGGTCTACGCGTTCTGCGACTTCACCGGCCTGCGGCCTTCGCAGGTAGCCATGGTGGGCGACAACCGCCACGACCTCGAAATGGCGAAGGCAGCCGGCGCCGGGCTCGCCGTCGGTGTGCTTTCGGGCACCGGCACGCGCGACTCGCTCAGCCAGCTCGCCGACGTGATCCTCGATTCGGTGGCGGACCTGCCGAAGTACCTGGCTGTACAGGCGTAATGCTTACCGTGCGTACTTCGAGGCTCGCGGAGCCTGTCCTCGGGCTTGCCGGAGGCAAGACCCGGGGGCTCGCACCTCAGGATGAGGGAGGTTGGCTCTCGGAGCTACCACGCCGTGGGCTTGATATATGCCGAAGCCAACCGCGTTCGCCGCAACACCGATGTTCGAACCCACTATGCTGAGGACGCATGCACGACAGTCCTCATCCTGAGGTGCGAGCGCAGCGAGCCTCGAAGGACGCACGACCAAACAGACCGCTTCCCGAAGTGATACGGGAGACTAGCTGCTTCTGCGCCCTTTGAAATCCGCTGGCCGCTTCTGCAGGAAGGCGGCGACACCTTCCTTGTAGTCGTCGGACCAGCCGGCTTCGCGCTGCAAGCTCCGCTCGACCTCGAGCTGCGCATCGAGGTCGTTCATCGTCGCAGCCTGGATCGCCTGTTTCGTCAGAGCATAGGCACGCGTGGGCCCGTTGGCGAAGCTTTCGGCAAGGGCCGTCGCTTCCTCCATTAGCCTATCGTCGTCCACCGCCTTCCAGATCAGCCCCCACTGCGCCGCATCCTCTGCGGAGAGCGGATGCGCCGTCAGCGCCAGCGCCTTGGCGCGCGCCTCGCCGAGATGTTTCGTCAGCCAGTAGGTGCCGCCTGCATCGGGGATGAGACCGATCTTCGAGAAGGCCTGGATGAACTTCGCCGACTTGGCCCCCAGCACGACATCGCAGGCAAGGGCGATGTTTGCGCCTGCGCCCGCAGCCACGCCGTTGACGGCGCAGATGACCGGCATTTCCAGCGCCCGCAGCTTGCGCACCAGTGGGTTGTAATAGGTCTCCAGAGTCATGCCGAGGTCGGGACTCTCGCCCAGGATCGTCGGATCGCGGTCGGACAGGTCCTGCCCGGCGCAGAAGCCGCGCCCTGCCCCCGTCAATACGATCGCGCCGCAATCCCTGTCGGCCTCGCAGGCCTCCAGTGCGGCGCGCAAAGCCAGGTGCTGGCCCTCGTTGAACGCATTCAGCCGTTCGGGCCGGTTCAACGTGATGACGGCATAGCCGTCGCGGCGTTCATGAATGACGGGTGTTTCGGACAAAAGTTCCTCCCTGAATCGCTGGTAACTAGGGGAGTAAGGCAGTAGGGCATTCAAGCTCTTCTCACCCCACTGCCTTACTGCCCTATTCCCCTAATCCCCTACTCGAATACGATTGCCGGCGCTGACGCTGCAGACGCAGCGCTTGCGGCCTTCACCTGCTCCCAGACCTTGCCGGCGATCTCGCGATAGACCGTAGCCTGTGCGCCCTGCGGGTCGGAGACGACGACTGGCGTGCCGGCGTCGGAGGATTCGCGCACGTCCATCGTCAGCGGTACCTCGCCGAGGAACGGCACACCGAGGCGTTCGGCCTCCCTGCGCGCGCCGCCATGGCCGAAGATGTCGTAGCGCGTCCCCGTATCGGGCGCGAGGAAATAGCTCATGTTCTCGACGATGCCGAGCAGCGGCACATCGACCTTGTGGAACATGTTCAAGCCCTTGCGAGCATCGATCAGGGCGAGGTCCTGCGGCGTGGAGACGATGACCGCGCCCGCGAGCGGCACGGCCTGCGCCATGGTGAGCTGCGCGTCGCCGGTGCCGGGCGGCATGTCGACCACGAGCACGTCGAGCGTGCCCCACTCGACCTCGCGCAGCATCTGGGTCAGCGCCGACATCACCATCGGCCCGCGCCAGATCATCGGGGTCTCCTCGTCGACGAGGAAGCCCATCGACATGACCTTTACGCCATAATTCTCCATCGGCTTCAGGATCTTGCCGTCGACCGTCTGCGGCCTGCCGGAGATGCCGAGAAGCCGCGGCATCGAGGGGCCGTATATGTCGGCATCGAGAATGCCGACCTTGAGCCCGTTGGCCGCAAGCCCGAGCGCGAGATTGACGGCGGTGGTCGACTTGCCGACACCGCCCTTGCCCGATGCGACCGCGATGATCGCCTCGACGCCCGGCACGCCGGCTTTGCCGCGCTGCTTCCCGGCGGGCGCCGCCTGGGCCGGCGCCGGACGCGGCGGCGCGGCCGGCCGGGGCGGTGCTGTCGGCGCCGCTTCCATGCCGCCGCCCTTCTTTTCGGCCGTCAATGCCACGACGGCGCCCTCGACGCCCGGCATCGCCTTCACCGCGCGCTCGGCGGCCGCGCGCAGCGGTTCCAGCGCCTGCGCGCGATCGGCCGGTACGGTGACGGAAAAGAACACCTTGGAATTGGCGATGAAGATGTCGGAGACCAGCCCCAGCGAGACGATGTCGCCCTCGAAATCGGGGCCCTTGATCGTCCTCAGCGTTTCGAGGACTGCTTCCGTGGTCACGGACATGGCGTTTGCTTCCGCTTGTTTCTCTGTGCTGCCCAGATAATGCAGTTTGCATGCGTGGCCAAGGGCAGGCCCACCGTGACTGTGGCGATCCGGCGCGGGCAAGGCTAGTGTCTACGCATGATCGACAAGCTTGAGTTCTTTATAGCGCTGGCGCGCACGCGGCATTTCGGCAAGGCAGCCGAGGAACTGGGCATCACCCAGCCGACGCTTTCGGCCGCCGTCAAGCAACTCGAGGACCAGCTTGGCGTGATGCTGGTGCAACGCGGATCGCGCTTTCAGGGCCTGACGCCGGAAGGCGAACAGGTGCTTGCCTGGGCGCGGCGCATCACCGGCGACGCCCGCACGATGAAGGAGGAGATGCGCGCAGCCCGCCATGGCCTTTCCGGCCGTCTGCGGATCGCGGCCATTCCGACCGCGCTCGCCATGACGCCGCTTCTGACCACGCCGTTCCGCAAGAAGCACCCCGGCGTCACCTTCACCATCCTGTCGCGCACCTCGATCGAGGTGCTGTCGCTGCTCGGCAATTTCGACATCGACGCCGGCATCACCTATCTCGACAACGAGCCGCTTGGCCGCGTCGTCTCGGTGCCGCTTTACGCCGAGCGCTACCAGCTCATCACGGCGGCGGGAACGCCGCTCGCCGACCGGGAACGCGTAACCTGGGCCGAGGTCGCCGAATTACCGCTGTGCCTGCTGACCCCCGACATGCAGAACCGCCGCATCATCGACCAGCATCTGGCAGAAGCCGGCACCGGGGCGCGGCCGACGCTGGAATCCAATTCGATGATCGTGCTGTTTTCCCATATCCGCACCGGGAAATGGTCGTCTATCATGCCGCTCAACCTCGCGGAAACCTTCGGTTTCTCGGAGCCGATCCGCGCGATCCCCATCATCGAACCCGATGCTCGCCACATCGTCGGCCTCGTGGCAGCCAAGCGCGAACCGCACACGCCGCTGGTGGCGGCGCTGCTTGACGAGGCGATGACGCTGGCAGGCGATTTTGCCGAACGTCTCTGATCCATGATCCCGGCACGACCCGAACGATAGACAACTTCTATCAAACGACGGGACTGCTTTATTGATATTGCCGGTTTCGTCTGTTCTCATAAAGACTTAGCGAATTCCGGCAAGGAACAGGGAGGGCGCTGCAGCGTGATGCAGTCGCAAGGTACCGAAACCGAGGCGCAGGTCGCCGCGATTATCGAGGAACTTAAGGGCCTCGAGGGGCCGCTTCTGCCCATCCTCCACGGCGTTCAGGAAGAGTTCGGCTACGTGCCCACCGAGGCGCTTCCCGTCATCGCCGAGGCGCTGAACCTCTCCAAAGCAGAGGTGCACGGCGTCGTCACCTTCTATCACGACTATCGCAGCCAGCCTGCCGGCCGGCATGTGCTCAAGCTCTGCCAGGCGGAAGCCTGCCAGTCGATGGGTTCGGACGCGATCGCCGCGCAGGTCAAGACCGCGCTCGGCGTCGACTTCCACCAGACGGCGGCGGATGGTTCGGTCACGCTTGAACCGGTCTATTGCCTCGGCCTCTGCGCATGTGCGCCAGCCGCCATGCTCGACGGCGAGGTGATCGGACGGCTGGACGCGGACACGATCGCGGAAATCGCGGCGGAGGTGCGGACGTGACTCCCGTCATCTACATTCCCGGCGATTCCGGCGCGCTGGCGCTTGGCGCGGAGAAGGTCGCGAAGGCCATCGCCGCAGAGCTCGAAAAACGCGGCATCGAGGCGACCATCGTGCGCAACGGCTCGCGTGGCCTCTACTGGCTGGAGCCGATGCTCGAGGTCGCGACTGACGCCGGCCGCGTCGCCTATGGTCCGGTGAAGCCGTCCGACGTCGCCTCGATGTTCGATGCCGGGCTGCTCTCGGGCGGGCAGCATCGGCTATCGCTTGGTAATCCTGAACAGATACCGTTCCTGGCGAAGCAGACCCGGCTGACCTTCGCGCGCTGCGGCGTCACCGACCCGCTTTCGCTCGACGATTACGAGGCCCATGGCGGGCTGGCCGGCCTGAGGAAGGCCGTGGCGATGACGCCGGCCGACATCGTGCAGACGGTGACGGATTCCGGCCTGCGCGGGCGCGGCGGCGCGGGCTTCCCGACAGGTATCAAGTGGAAGACCGTCCACGACACGGTTGCCGAGCGCAAATACATCGTCTGCAACGCCGACGAAGGCGACAGCGCGACCTTCGCGGACCGCATGATCATGGAGGGCGACCCCTTCGTGCTGATCGAGGGCATGGCGATTGCAGGCATCGCCACCGGCGCGACAAAGGGCTTCGTCTATATCCGCTCCGAATACCCGCACGCTATCCGCGCCATGGAGGCGGCGGTCGGTGTCGCGCGGCGCGCCGGTGTTCTGGGTCCAGCCGTTCTCGGCTCGCCCAACGCATTCGACATCGAGATTCGCGCCGGCGCCGGCGCCTATGTCTGCGGCGAGGAAACGTCGCTGCTCAATTCGCTCGAAGGCAAGCGCGGCGTGGTGCGCGCCAAGCCGCCGCTGCCGGCCATCCAGGGGCTGTTCGGCAAGCCGACCGTCATCAACAATGTGATCTCGCTCGCCTCGGTGCCGATCATCCTCGACAAGGGCGGCGAATTCTACCGCGACTTCGGCATGGGGCGCTCGCGCGGCACGATCCCGATCCAGATCGCCGGCAACGTGAAGCATGGCGGCCTGTTCGAGGCTGGCTTCGGCCTCTCGCTGGGCGAGATCGTCGACGAGATCGGCGGCGGCACGGCCACAGGCCGGCCGGTGAAAGCCGTTCAGGTCGGCGGGCCGCTTGGCGCCTATTTCCCGCGCGACCTGTTCGATACGCCGTTCGACTACGAGGCCTTTGCAGCCAAGGACGGCCTCATCGGCCATGCCGGCATCACCGTCTTCGACGAGACGGCCGACATGCTCAAGCAGGCCCGTTTCGCGATGGAGTTCTGCGCCATCGAAAGTTGTGGCAAGTGCACGCCCTGCCGCATCGGCTCGACGCGCGGGGTGGAAACGCTCGACAAGATCGCTGCCGGCATCGAGCCCGAAAAGAACCGCGCACTCGTTACCGACCTCTGCAACACGATGAAGTTCGGATCGCTCTGCGCGCTGGGCGGCTTCACGCCCTACCCTGTCATGAGCGCGATCAACCATTTTCCGGACGATTTCGCGCCGCAGGCGAAGCTGGAGGCCGCGGAATGAACGAGAAGGTCAAAGGCCCCGCTTCCTATTTCCCATCGATCGAAAAGACCTATGGCCAGCCGATCGACCATTGGAAGACGCTGATCCAGCAGCGGGTCGGCGCGAAACACATGGAAATCGTGAACTGGCTGAAGAGCGAGCACGGCCTCGGCCATGGTCACGCAAACGCACTCGTCGCGCACACGCTGACAGAGAACAAGGACCGCTAGGAGCATTCCCATGGGTCTCATCCACGAAATCGACTACGGCACCCCCGCTTCGAAGGCCGAAAAAACAGGTCACGCTGACAGTCGACGGCTTCGAGGTCACCGTGCCCGAAGGCACCTCGGTCATGCGCGCCTCGATGGAAGCAGGCATCCAGATCCCGAAGCTGTGCGCCACCGACATGGTCGACGCATTCGGCTCCTGCCGGTTGTGCCTGGTCGAGATCGAGGGCCGCAACGGCACCCCATCCTCCTGCACCACGCCGGTTGCGCCGGGCATGGTGGTGCATACACAGACCGGGCGCCTCAAGGACATCCGCCGCGGCGTGATGGAGCTCTACATCTCCGACCACCCGCTCGACTGCCTCACCTGCGCCGCCAATGGCGACTGCGAGTTGCAGGACATGGCAGGCGCAGTGGGCCTTCGCGACGTGCGCTACGGCTATGAGGGCGACAACCACGTCTTCGCCAAGGACCGCACCGACGGAGCGGACAATTTCCGCTGGATGCCGAAGGACGAATCCAACCCTTATTTCACCTACGATCCTTCGAAGTGCATCGTCTGCTCGCGCTGCGTGCGGGCCTGCGAGGAGGTGCAGGGCACCTTCGCGCTGACGATCGAGGGCCGCGGTTTCGAAAGCCGCGTATCGCCCGGCATGCACCAGGATTTCCTCTCGTCCGAGTGCGTATCCTGCGGTGCCTGCGTTCAGGCCTGCCCGACGGCGACGCTGACCGAAAAATCGGTCATCGAGATCGGCCAGCCGGAACATTCCGTCGTCACCACCTGTGCCTATTGCGGCGTCGGCTGCTCGTTCAAGGCCGAGATGCGCGGCGACGAACTGGTGCGCATGGTGCCCTGGAAGGACGGCAAGGCCAATCGGGGCCATAGCTGCGTCAAGGGCCGGTTCGCCTGGGGTTACGCCACCCACAAGGAGCGCATCCTCAACCCGATGGTGCGCGAAAAGATCACCGATCCCTGGCGCGAGGTGAGCTGGGAAGAAGCGTTCGCGCATATCGCCAGCGAGTTCCGCCGCATCCAGTACCAGTACGGCAGGGGCTCGATCGGCGGTATCACATCCTCGCGCTGCACCAACGAAGAGACCTATATCGTCCAGAAGCTCATCCGGCAGGGCTTCGGCAACAACAATGTCGACACCTGTGCCCGCGTCTGCCACTCGCCGACGGGCTACGGCCTCGGCCAGACCTACGGCACCTCGGCCGGCACGCAGGATTTCGACTCGGTCGAGCATTCCGACGTCATCATGGTGATCGGCGCCAATCCTTCCGCCGCGCATCCGGTCTTTGCCTCCCGTATGAAGAAGCGCATCCGCCAGGGTGCCAAGCTGATCGTGCTCGATCCGCGCGTCACCGAGACTGTGGATTCTGTCCATGCGAAGGCAACGCATCACCTTCCGCTGCGGCCCGGCACCAATGTTGCCGTCGTCACCGCGCTCGCGCATGTCATCGTCACCGAGGGCCTTTTCAACGAGGCCTTCATCCGCGAGCGCTGCGACTGGTCGGAGTTCGAGGATTATGCGTCCTTCGTCGCCGACGAAAGCAATTCCCCGGAGGTTGTCGGCAAGCTCGCTGGCGTCGATCCGGAGACCATCCGCGCGGCCGCGCGGCTCTATGCCACCGGTGGCAACGGCGCGATCTATTATGGCCTCGGCGTGACGGAGCACAGCCAGGGCTCCACCACGGTGATGGGCATCGCCAACCTCGCCATGCTGACCGGCAATATCGGCCGCCCCGGCGTTGGCGTGAACCCGCTGCGCGGCCAGAACAATGTGCAGGGCTCCTGCGACATGGGCTCCTTCCCGCACGAGCTGCCGGGCTACCGCCACGTCTCCGGCGATGCGGTGCGCGACATCTACGAAGCGCTGTGGGGCGTCAAGCTCGACAACGAGCCGGGCCTGCGCATTCCGAACATGCTGGATGCCGCGGTCGAAGGTTCCTTCAAGGGCATCTACATCCAGGGTGAGGACATCCTGCAGTCCGACCCCGACACCAAGCACGTCTCTGCCGGCCTTGCCGCGATGGAATGCGTCGTCGTGCATGACCTGTTCCTCAACGAAACCGCCAACTACGCCCACGTGTTCCTGCCGGGCTCGACCTTCCTCGAGAAAGACGGGACATTCACCAATGCCGAGCGCCGCATCAACCGCGTGCGCAAGGTGATGGCGCCGAGGAACGGCTATGCCGACTGGGAGGTGACGCAGAAGCTCGCCCAGGCCATGGGGCTCGACTGGAACTACACGCACCCGTCGCAGATCATGGACGAGATCGCCACCACCACGCCGAGCTTCCAGAATGTCAGCTATGCGTTGCTGGACGAAAAGGGCTCGGTGCAGTGGCCCTGCAACGAGAAGGCGCCGGAAGGCACGCCGATCATGCATGTCGGCGGCTTCGTGCGCGGCAAGGGCAAGTTCATCCGCACCGAATATGTCGCGACCGACGAGAAGACGGGGCCGCGCTTCCCTCTGCTGCTCACCACCGGCCGCATCCTTTCGCAATACAATGTCGGCGCGCAGACGCGCCGCACCGAAAACGTGATCTGGCACGATCAGGACGTGCTGGAAATCCACCCGCACGATGCCGAACAGCGCGGGGTCCGCGACGGCGACTGGGTGCGGCTGACGAGCCGGGCAGGCGAGACCACGCTGAGAGCACAGATCACCGATCGGGTGTCGCCGGGCGTCGTCTACACGACCTTCCACCACCCCGACACCCAGGCCAACGTCATCACCACGGACTTCTCAGACTGGGCGACCAACTGCCCGGAATACAAGGTGACCGCGGTTCAGGTCGGCCCGTCCAACGGCCCGTCGGAATGGCAGGAGGAATACGAGGAACTGTCCCGCCAGTCCCGCCGCATCGCCGGCCGGCTGGAGGCGGCGGAGTAGCTTCGCCGATACGGAAATGTGGAATTCCTTCGCGCCCCCCTCTGTCCTGCCGGACATCTCCCCCACAATGGGGGAGATCGGCCTTCACATTCGGTTTCGCCAATCGCCAACGTCGGAGAAAGGACGGAAGGTAGGCGCCCCTCCTATCTTCCCCCCTGTGGGGGAGATGTCCGACAGGACAGAGGGGGGCAACGTAGAGCGTCATCGGCCCTGCCCGGTGACCGTATAATGACCCGGCCTCCCCTCGCCTCAACCACACGCATCGCGCGCCGGGCCGGCGGCACCAAGGCTGCGGCACGGATGGTGCCTGAGGAAACGCCGGTCGCGCTGAGTTATGCCGGTACGACCCACGCGGTGATGATGGCGTCGCCCGCCGACCTTGAGGATTTCGCCACCGGCTTCTCGCTGACGGAGGGCATCGTCGCCTCGCCGGAGGAGATCGATGCGATCACGGTGGAAGAAGCGGGCGAAGGCATCGATATACAGATCCGCCTGAAGGACACCGCCAACCGGCAGTTCGAGGCGCGGCGTCGGCGTCTGGCTGGCCCCGTCGGTTGCGGGCTCTGCGGCATCGAATCGATCGACGAGGCAATGCGCCAGACGCGCGACGTCAGTGCGTCTCCGCTTACGCTTTCTGCGGAAGATATTGTCCAAGCCGTCGGTGACCTGTCGCGACTGCAACCGCTGCATGCGCAGACCGGCGCAGTTCACGCCGCGGGCTTCTACCTGGCAGGCAAGGGCATCGTCGCAGCGCGCGAGGATGTCGGCCGCCACAACGCGCTCGACAAGCTTGCCGGCGCGCTGGCTCTAGCAGGCGTCGACGGATCGACCGGCGCGGTCGTGGTGACGTCGCGCGTCTCGGTCGAAATGGTTCAGAAGGCGGCAGCCATCGGCTCGCCCGTCATCATCGCCATTTCCGCGCCAACCGCCCTTGCGATCCGCACCGCCGAGGACGCCGGCATGACGCTGGTTGCGCTGGTGCGCGGCGAGGAGTTCGACGTTTTCACCCATCCCCATCGTCTGACAAGTGGAGTGGCCAGGCATGTCGCATGACGATACCGGGGCCGGTGGCCCGCACGCGAAGCTGATCCGCATGGCGAACCAGATCGGCACCTTCTTCCTGTCCAAACCGCACGATGAGGGTGTTGCCGGCACGGCCGAGCACATCAACAAATTCTGGGAGCCGCGCATGCGGCGACACTTCTTCGAGGTCGTCGACGCCGGCGGCGAGGGACTTCTGCCCATCGTTCTCGAAGCGTCGGCCTCGATCCGGCGCCCGGCCGAAGAGCGCAAGGCGGGATAGATTCAGCCTTTCCGTGCGTCCTTCGAGGCACGGATAAGGGGAGGGGCATCGCCCAAGAACGAGAAAAACGAAAAAGGCCGGGTGAAACCCGACCCTTCCCCGCGCCTTCATTCTGGAGCCGGTTCATCCGCGGTCACCAGGCAAAGGCGATCTCTTGCTGGCTCGTTTCTACCCCGCCGATGTGACGGACGGATGACACGGTGCACGGAAGGCCGGGAGCGATTGACAAGCCGCTAGACCTCGAAACACTCTGCGGCCATGGACGCTCTCGACACCGCCATTCGCAATCTTCCCTGCTGGCAAGGCGACATCACGATTTCTCCGCTGCATGGGGGCCTTTCAAACGAGAACTTTCTCGTCGTCGACGATGCCGGCAAGCATGTCGTGCGGTTCGGCGATGACTATCCTTTCCACCATGTCTTTCGCGAGCGCGAGAGGATGACGGCCCGCGCAGCCCATGAAGCAGGCTTTGCCCCCGCGCTGGAGTTCGCCGAGCCGGGCGTGATGGTCAGCCAGTTTCTCGGCGCGAAAACCTACGGCGCTGAGGACGTGCGAGCCAATATCGGCCGGGTGGCCGCGCTTATGCGTGGTTTCCATACAACCATGCCAGCCCATGTGACCGGCGCGGGATTCATCTTCTGGGTGTTCCACGTCATTCGCGACTACGCGCGCACGCTGGAAGCAGGTAAAAGCCGCAAGGTCGCCGACCTGCCGGGCTACCTCGCGCTTGCCGAAGAGATGGAGAAGGCTCAGGTACCTCTGCCGATCGTCTTCGGGCATAACGACCTGCTGCCCGCAAACCTGCTCGACACCAGCGACCGGCTCTGGCTGATCGATTTCGAATATGCCGGTTTCTCGACCGCCATGTTCGACCTTGCGGGCCTGTCGTCGAACGCCGGCTTCTCCACCTCGGAATCCGAGGCGCTGCTGGAGGCCTATTTCGACGCACCACCCTCGCCGGAACTGAAGCGCTCGCTCGCCGCCATGCAATGCGCCTCGCTACTGCGCGAGGCGATGTGGAGCATGGTATCCGAACTTCACCTGGATACGCCGGGCGTCGATTTCGTCGCTTACAGCGAAGAAAACCTCGAGCACCTTGCCGCCGCGCTGGACATTTATCGTTCGACCTACAGAAAGCCCTGACATGAACCTGCCATCACACGCCCAGATCGTCGTCATCGGCGGTGGTATCATCGGCTGCTCGACCGCCTATCATCTGGCTCGCGACCACAAGGCCGATGTGGTGCTGCTGGAGCAGGGCAAGCTCACCTCGGGTTCGACCTGGCATGCGGCCGGGCTCGTCGGGCAACTGCGCTCGTCAGCCTCGATCACGCGGGTGCTGAAATATTCGGTCGACCTCTACAAGGAACTCGAGGCCGAGACGGGGCTTGCCACCGGCTGGAAGATGACCGGCTGCCTGCGGCTTGCCACCAATCAGGACCGCTGGACCGAATTCAAGCGACTGGCGACGACGGCCAGGAGCTTCGGCATGGATATGCACCTCGTCTCGCCGGACGAGGTCAAGCGCATATGGCCACTGATGGACACCAGCGACCTCGTTGGCGCGTCATGGCTGCCGACCGATGGCCAGGCGAGCCCGTCCGACATCACCCAATCGCTTGCCAAGGGCGCGCGCATGCACGGCGCGAAACTGTTCGAGGACGTGCGCGTCAGCGGTTTCGAGATGGACGGCCAGCGCATCGTCAAAGTCAAGACGACGCAGGGCGACATCGGCTGCGAAAAGGTGGTCAACTGCGCAGGACAATGGGCCCGGCAGGTGGGTGCGATGGCCGGCATCAATGTGCCCCTGCAGCCGGTGAAGCATCAGTACATCATCACCGAGGCGATCGACGGGCTTTCGGCCGACGCGCCGACGATCCGCGACCCGGACCGGCGCACCTATTTCAAGGAGGAGGTCGGCGGGTTGGTGATGGGCGGCTACGAGCCCGACCCGCAGGCCTGGGAAACGAACCTCTCCGGCGGGGACGTGCCGGACGACTGGGAGTTCCGGCTGTTCGACGACGATTTCGACCATTTCGAGCAGCATATGATGCAGGCGATCGCTCGCGTTCCCGCGCTCGAAACCGCCGGCGTCAAGCAGATGATCAACGGCCCAGAGAGTTTCACGCCCGACGGCAACTTCATCCTCGGCACCGCACCCGAATGCGCCAACATGTTCGTCGGTGCGGGCTTCAACGCCTTCGGCATCGCGTCCGGCGGCGGCGCGGGCTGGGTTCTGGCGCAATGGACGATAGACGGCGAAGCGCCACTCGACCTGTGGACGGTCGACATCCGCCGTTTCTCCGGGCTGCACAAGGATCGCGACTGGGTCTGCGCGCGCACGCTGGAAGCCTATGGCAAGCATTACACCGTCGCCTTCCCGCACGAGGAATATGAAAGCGGCCGCCCCCGCATCGTGTCGCCGCTCTACGAGCGCCTGAAGGCGCACGGCGCGGTCTTCGGTTCCAAGCTCGGCTGGGAACGCCCCAACTGGTTCTCGACGATCCCCGGCGCTCGGGACGAATATTCGATGGGTCGGCAGAACTGGTTCGACGCCGTCGGCGCGGAACACGCGCATGTGCGCGAGAAGGTCGGTATCTTCGACCAGTCGTCCTTTGCCAAATACGAACTGACCGGCGCCGACGCGCAAAAGACGCTGGATTTCATCTGCGCCAACGACGTGTCGAAACCCGCCGGACGGCTAACCTATACGCAGCTTCTCAACACCCGCGGCGGCATCGAGGCTGACCTGACGGTGGCGCGGCTTGCCGAAGACCGGTTCTACATCGTCACCGGCACCGGCTTCCGCACCCACGATTTCGGCTGGATCGAGGACCACATCGAGGCGGGCAGCGACGCCAAGCTGCGGGATGTGACCGAAGATTTCGGAACGCTGTCGCTGATGGGGCCGGAGGCGCGCAACGTGCTTGCGACGGTGACGGATGCCGACGTCTCCAACACAGGCTTCCCGTTCGGCCATGTTCGCGAGATCGCGATCGCCGGCCACACCGTTCGAGCACTGCGCGTCACCTATGTAGGAGAGCTCGGCTGGGAGCTTCATGTTCCCATCGCGGCAACCGGCGAGGTTTTCGACGCGTTGATGGAGGCCGGCAAGCCGTTCGAGATAAAGCCGGTCGGCTACCGCGCGCTGGAATCGCTGCGGCTGGAGAAAGGCTACCGCGCCTGGGGTTCCGACATCACTCCCAACGACTCGCCGTTCGAGGCGGGGCTCGGGTGGGCGGTGAAGCTGAAGAAGGACATCGATTTCCTCGGCCGGAAGGCCGCCAAAGAAATGTCCGCGAAGCCTATCGGCAAGCGGTTGGCCTGCTTCACTGTGGACGATCCCGACGTTGTGCTGCTGGGCCGTGAAACGATCCTGCGCGACGGAGAGCCGGTCGGCTACCTGACCTCCGGTGGCCACGGCTACACGGTCGGCAAGGGCATCGGTTACGGCTATGTCCGCAACGCGGAAGGTGTTTCCGAGGACTTCCTCCGCTCAAGCCGCTACGAGCTGGTGGTGGCCATGGAAAACGTGCCGGCCGAAATCCATCTCGAACCGCTCTACGATCCGTCGTCCAGCCGCGTGAAGGCGTGAGCTAGTTCGACGGCGGCACGGGCACCGGGACCGGCCTATACACCACCATCGGCCGGCTGAATTCGAACGAAGCCATGTTGGCGCGGCGTTCCGCCCGCCGGTCGAGCTCGATGCGCTGCAGGCACTCGGCGAATGCCTCGCTGCCCTTGCGGAATCCGTATTCGCGACACGTCTCCTCATCCGCCGCGCGGCGCTCCTCCGGCGTCATCGTGGTGCAGCCGGCCAGAACGGCCAGGGCAAACAGGGTCGGAACGATCGGCTTCATGGTGTCCTCGCGACATCCGGGATGATGCAACAAAATTGAGCGCGACAGTCTACTTTGGCAAGGGGCGGCTCAACAGATTCCTGCCGCGCTGCCGCAGCCTGTTCAGTTAGCCTGTTACAACTACAGGCTCTGGCCCCGCCATGGTCGGCTCTCTGGCCGCCAGTTCGACGGCCTTGGGCACCGACAGCCACAACGCGATCGCGAAACCGGCAATCCCACCGCCGAGCTTGCCGAGTATCAGCGGCAGGATCGTGGCGGGCTGGAAATTGGCCGAGAATGCAAGATGGTCGCCGAACATGAACGCCGCGCATACGGCAAAGGCAATCGCCAGCACCTTGTCCCGGGGACGCATGGAGCCGACCAGCCGGTACATAGCCAGGATATTCGCGCAGGCCGCCAGCAGTCCCGCCGCACCTTGCGCCTCAACACCAATGCGCTTGCCAAGCGCCTCCATCGGCGTCGCAAGATATTTGGTCAGCAGGTAAACCATCGGGAAGGCGCCCGCGAGCATGATGCCGATATAGCCGGCGATCTCCAGCGCGCGGAACTGGTCGGCCTCGTCGGCGATGATCGGGTCGAAGCCCCAACCTCCCAACACGTTGGTGAAGAAGCCGGTGAAATATTCGACGATGGAGAAGACCAGCACCAGCGTGATCCCGGCATACATGATGCGGCCGAACCAGAGGAAGCCGGCGATCATCGCATCGGGCGCGAAGCGCAGGCCGAGCGCGATCGCCACGCAGAACACGATCAGCGGCAGCAGGTTGGCGAAGATCGCGCCGAAGGTGAGGCCGATGGCGTGCATGGTTTCGGGGTCGGCGGTCGCAACGACCGGGCGCACCTCCAGCCCTGAAACCGCAAGCAGCGCGCAGGTGATAAAGACGCCGATGGGCACGCTGAGGATGCCTGACATGATGCCCAGCGCCATGTATTTGTGATCGCGTTTCTCCAGCATCGCCAGCCCGACGGGAATGGAGAAGATGATCGTGGCGCCCGCCATGTAGCCGACCACGGCGGCCATGATCCAGCCGTCGCGCGTTTGCGCCAGCGCGTCGGCGAGCTGGTAGCCGCCCATGTCGACGGCGATGATTGTGGTCGCCGCGATTGCCGGATCGGCGCCGATCGCGGAAAACAGCGGCCCGACCAGCACGCGCACGAACTCCGACAGATACGGGATAGCCGCCATGATGCCGGCCACCGGAATGAAGATCGGGCCTATCGCATAAATGCCTTCGCGGAACTCCTTGCCCAGCCCCTCGTCCGCATTCCTGATCGAGGCAATCGCGCCGGCGACGGCGCATGCCATGATGATGTAGATGACGATCGTTCCGATGGCAGCCATGTGTCCCTCCTCCCCCTGCCGGCGACTCTCGCAGGCAGGTGAATGATGCCGCAGCGTCAACTGGATGGAAAGCTGCTTTGGAACCTGGCCTCAGTGGGGCGCCGTATGGCGGCGATGAATGCTCGCTGGCCGGCCGGGCAGTGCCAGGGCCATGTCGCGCCTCTCGCGTTCGGCGACCACCTTGCCCTTGGCGACGACACAAAGCCGGTCGGCACGCAGGCGGATCGCTTCCACCGGGTTGCCGGCGTCGAGCACGACGAGGCTCGCCTTGTTGCCGACCGCAAGGCCGTAACCATCGAGGCCCATGATGCCTGCGCTTTCCGTCGTCACCATGTCGAAGCAGCGGCGCATCTCGTCGGGATGCGACATCTGCGCGACGTGCAAGCCCATGAAGGCGACGTCGAGCATGTCGGCGGTGCCGAGCGAGTACCAAGGGTCGAGAACGCAATCCTGTCCGAAGCCGACGCGGATGCCATGCGCCAGCATTTCCTTCACACGCGTGAGACCGCGCCGTTTGGGGAAGGTGTCATGCCTGCCTTGCAGCATGATGTTGATGAGCGGGTTGGGAATGGCGGCGACCTGTGCCTCCGCAATCAGCGGCAGCAGCTTGGAGACATAATAATTGTCCATCGAATGCATGGAGGTCAGGTGCGAACCCGCTACCCTGCCATGCAGGCCGAGCCGCTGCGTCTCATAGGCGAGCTGCTCGATATGGCGGGACAGCGGGTCATCGGTCTCGTCGCAATGCATGTCGACCAGCAGACCGCGCTCGGCGGCGATCTCGCACAGCTCCGTCACCGATCGCCTGCCGTCGTCCATCGTGCGCTCGAAATGCGGGATGCCGCCGACGACATCGACGCCCATGTCGAGCGCGCGGATGGTGTTCTCCTTCGCCGTCGGCGAACGGTAGAGGCCATCCTGGGGGAAGGCGACGAGTTGAAGGTCGATATAGGGCGCGACTTGCCTTTTCACCTCCAGCAGCGCCTCGACCGTCAGGAGCCGGTCGTCGCAGACGTCGACATGGGTGCGGATGGCAAGCAGCCCCATGGAGACGGCCCAGTCGCAATACGCGAGCGCGCGTTCTTTCACCGCCTCGTGAGTCAGCAGCGGCTTCAGCTCGCCCCAGAGCGCGATGCCCTCAAGCAGCGTGCCCGACGTGTTGATGCGCGGGATGCCATAGGAGAGCGTCGCATCCATGTGGAAATGCGGGTCGACGAAGTGTGGCGAGACGAGGCAGCCGGATGCGTCCACCATGCGGCCTGCCTCGGCCTCGATGCGCGGTTCGATTGCCGCGATCCGCTCTCCGGAAATGGCTATGTCGGCAGACTCGCCCGATGGCAGGGTGCCGCCCTTCACGATCAGGTCGAAACTCATCTCTCGCCTTTCTGGTAGGGGATCATCAGCGCCTTCGGATAGGCCGCGCGCCGCGACATGACGACGAGGGCAAGGATCGACAGCACGAAGGGCATCATCAGGAAGAGCTGGTAGGGCACGACACCGCCGGTGAGCTGCTGGAGCCGCACCTGATAGGCGTCGAAGGCGGCGAACAGAATTGCCCCAAGCAGCGCCTTGCCCGGCCGCCACGAGCCGAACACGACAAGCGCAATGCAGATCCAGCCGCGCCCGTTGATCATCTCGAAGAAGAACGAGTTAAAGGCCGACATCGTCAGGAACGCGCCGCCGATCGCCATCAGCGCGCTGCCCACCATCACCGCGCCCATACGCACCGCATTGACGCTGATGCCCTGCGCCTCGACGGCGGACGGATTCTCGCCCGCGGCGCGCACGGCGAGCCCGAGCGGCGTGCGATAGAGCACCCAGGCGACCACCGCGACGGTTGCGAAGGCAAGGTAGGTCAGCGGCGTCTGGTTGAAGAGTGCTGGCCCCACGACGGGAATGTCGGAGAGCAGCGGCACCGGCAGTGGCTGGAAAGGCTCGATGCGCGGCGGCGACGTCACTTCCGGCAGCACGATCCGGTAGGTGAAATAAGTGAGGCTGGTGGCGAGCAGCGTGATGCCGATGCCGACGACATGCTGCGAAAGGCCCAGTGGCACGGTCAGCGTCGCGTGAAGCAGGCCGAAGGCTGCGCCCGCAAGGGCTGCGACCGCCACGCCGAACCACAAATCGCCACCCATATAGACCGTGAGCCAGCCGGCGAAGGCACCGACCACCATGATGCCCTCGATGCCGAGATTGAGTACGCCGGCCCGTTCGCAGATCAGCTCACCCATGGTGGCGAAGATCAGTGGCGAGGCGATGCGGATCGCAGCAACCCAGAACGAGGCCGTGAAAAGGATCTCGAAGGCTTCGATCATGGGACATCTCCGTTAAGGATACGCCCGCGCTCCTTCGCGCCCCCCTCTGTCCTGCCGGACATCTCCCCCACATGGGGGGAGATCGGCAGCTTCACGCCCATCGTTCCTTCTGCAATTCCGGCGATTGGCGAAAACCGAACGGTCGGCTGATCTCCCCCCTTGTGGGGGAGATGTCCGGCAGGACAGAGGGGGGCAACGTGGAGCGCCAACATTCGCCTCATCTCCACCGCACCCGGAAGCGCGTCAGCATGATCGCGACGACCATGGTCAGCAGCGCGGTCGCGACCATCACCTCGGCGATGTAGGACGGCACGCCGGCCGTACGGCTCATGGCGTCGGCGCCGACGAAGATGCCTGCGACGAAGATCGCCGCCAGCACCACGCCGAGCGGATTGAGCATGGCGAGCATGGCAACGACGATGCCCGTGTAGCCGAAGCCCGGCGACAGATCGAGCGTCAGGTTGCCCTTGAGGCCGGCGACCTCGGAGAAACCGGCGAGAGCCGCCAGCCCTCCGGACAGAAACGCGGTCTTCATCAGCACCCCGTTGACGGGGATGCCGGCAAAACGCGCGGCCTCGGCGTTCTGCCCGACGGCGCGCATCTCGTAGCCGAGCGTCGTCTTCTTCATGACGACCCAGACGGCGACGGCGGCAAGAACGGCAATCAGGAAGCCGGCGTGGAGCCGCCAGCCCTGAACCAGACGCGGCAGCCGCGCCTCCGCAACGACCCGCTGGGACTGCGGCCAGCCGAGACCCATCGGGTCCTTCAGCACGCCTTCGAGCAGCATGGAGACGAACAGCAGCATGATGAAGTTGAGCAGCAGCGTCGTCACCACCTCGTCGACCCCGAAGCGGGTTTTGAGGATTGCCGGTCCAAGCAGCAGCAGCCCGCCGGCAACCATCGAAACGATCATCAGCAGCGGGATGAGCACGAGCGCGGGCAGCGGCAATGCGCCGGTTCCCAAGACCACGGTGATGACGGCGCCGGCATAGAGCTGTGCTTCGGCACCTATGTTCCAGAGCTTGGCTCGAAAGGCCACGGCAACGGCAAGGCCGGTGAAGATCAGCGGCGTCGCCCGCGTCAGTGTCTCGACGAGCGCGAAAGGCGAGCCCGCTGCGCCCTTGACCACGAGGCCGAACACCGAGAACGGCGATGCGCCGGCAGCCAGCACCAGCAGCGACGACAAAACGACCGTCACGACCACGGCGCCGAGCGGAAACAGCAGCGTGACGGCAAGCGTCGGCGCGGGCTTGGCTTCAAGCCGCATGATGCGCCGCCTCCGCTCCATGGCCAGCCATCAGCTCGCCGAGCTCGCGGATCGAGCGCTCGCCGCGTTGCGAGGGGGCTGAAATGCGGCCGCGAAACATCACCCTCACCTCGTCGGACAGAGCCATGATCTCATCGAGGTCCTCCGAGATCAGCAGGATCGCGGCGCCCCTCGCCCGGGCCTCCAGCAGCCGGCCATGCACGTAGGCGACAGCGCCGACGTCGAGGCCCCGCGTCGGCTGGTTGGCAAGGATGATCTTCGGCTCGGGGTCGAGCGCACGGCCCAGGATAAGCTTCTGGATATTTCCGCCGGAGAGCAAGCGAATGCGCGTGTCGGGCGATGGGCATTTCACGTCGTAGTCGCGGATGAGCGTTTCGGCAAACCCGCGCGCGGCCTTCCAATCGACAATGCCGCGACTGCTGAAACGCTCGGAGCGGTAGCGCTCGGAAATCACGTTTTCGGTCACACTCATATCGGCGATTGTTCCGACGGCGTGACGGTCCTCGGGGATGCGCGCGACGCCTTTTGCAAGGGCTGTACGCGGTGACCAGTTTGCGATCGCTTCTGCATCGATCATCATGACGCCATCTGCCGGAACGGCTGTGCCGGCGAGAAGTGCGGCAAGCGCAGCCTGTCCGTTGCCGGACACACCGGCGAGCCCGGTGATGACGCCCTCATGCAGCGCGAGCGAGACACCATCCAGCCGGCTGCCGCCGCCCAGCGGCGCCGTGGAGACATTGTCGAGCGTCAGCAACGCCCGGCCCCGGGATACCGGCGCAACGGCCGGCGCCTGGACCTCCTCTCCGACCATCAGCGCGGCCAATTCCTGCCGAGTCGTGTCGCGCGTGGTTCGCTCCCCGGCGATGCGGCCGGCGCGCAGAACCAGCACGCGGTCGCTGACGGCCATGACTTCGTGCAGCTTGTGTGAGATGAAGATGATCGAAAGCCCCTTGGCGACCAGCATCTTCAGCGTGGCGAAAAGGGCGTCGGTCTCGCCCGGGGTGAGCACCGCGGTCGGTTCGTCGAGGATGAGGATTCTGGCATCGCGATAGAGCGCCTTGAGTATCTCGACGCGCTGGCGTTCACCGACGGACAGGGCTGCGACCTGCCGGTCGGGTTCCACCGCGAGGCCGAAATCACGCGAGAGCTCGCGGATGCGCGACCGGGCCTGCGCACGATCCAGCCGCAATGACCACGGGCTCTGCGTGCCCAGCACAATGTTTTCGAGCACGCTCATATTGTCGGCCAGCGTGAAGTGCTGGTGCACCATGCCGATGCCGGCAGCCAGTGCCGCACGCGGGTCACCGGGCGGCAGCGCCTGGCCGAACGCCTCGACGGTGCCCTCATCGGCGACATAATGGCCGAAGAGGATGTTCATCAGCGTCGTCTTGCCCGCGCCGTTCTCGCCCAGCAGGGCCACCACCTCGCCCTGCCCGAGCTCGAGCGAGATCGCGTCGTTGGCGACGAGCGACCCGAAGCGCTTGGTGATGCCGGAAATGAGGAGGGCGGATGCGGTCATGACGCCATACTAAGAGAGTCCAACTGCCGGTTATCGACGAGGTGCGTCCTTCGAGGCTCGCTGCGCTCACACCTCAGGATGAGGGATGTCGCGCATTAGCCTCCCTCATCCTGAGGTGTGAGCGCAGCGAGCCTCGAAGGACGCACCATGACACCGGTCAGCATCGCCAAGCAGTATCATCGTGTGCGCCACGGGTAGGTTCTCTGCAAGCGAGGAGAAGAACGGGTACCTAGCTCGACTTCGGCTCCTCGTCGTTGATCTCGACCGTGAAGCTGCCGTCCTTGATGGCGGCTTCCTTTTCGGCCACCAGGGCCATCGTCTCTTCCGGCACCTTGCCTTCGAACGTGCCGAGCGGTGCGAGCGAGCAGCCCCCCTCCTTCATGAAGGAATAGACCCCGTAATCGGCCGCGGTGAAGCTGCCTGCCTTCACCTGCTCGATCGCCTTGTCGAGCGTCGGCTCGAAATGCCAGATCGCGGAGGCCACCACCGTCTCCGGATAGTCTGCCTGGGTGTCGATAACATTGCCGATGGCAAGGATGCCGCGCTCCTGTGCGGCGTCCGATACGCCGAAGCGCTCGGCGTACATGACATCCGCGCCGGCATCGATCTGGGCGAAGGCGGTTTCCTTAGCTTTCGGCGGGTCGAACCACGAACCAATGAAGGCGACCTGGAACTTCGCGTCCGCCGCCACCTCGCGCACACCGGCCATGAAGGCATGCATCAGCCGGTTGACCTCCGGTATCGGGTAGCCGCCAACCATGCCGAAATTCTTGGTCTGCGACATGGCGCCCGCGATCAGTCCGGTCAGGTAGGACGCATCCTGGATGTAATTGTCGAACGGCGCGAAGTTCGGCACCGATGGGTCTTCCTTGAAGCTGGAGCCCATCAGGAAGGCGACGTCCGGATAGTCGCGGGCAACGTCGCGCGCCGCATCCTCGACACCGAACACCTCGCCGAGGATCAGCTTGTGGCCAGCCTCGCAATATTCGCGCATGACGCGCTCATAGTCGTTGTTGGCGGTGTTTTCCGAATAGACATATTCGATGTCGCCGCGCTCCTTTGCGGCATTGGCCGCGAGGTGAATACGGCTCACCCACTGCTGCTCGGTCGGCACGGTGTAGACGGCCGCGACCTTGAGCGGCTCCTGTGCGAAGAGCCGCGACGGCAAGGTGCCGGCGAGACCGAGCGCGGCACCCGCGCCTGCGGTTTTGAGCAGGGAACGGCGCGATACGGGCAAAGTTCTGTACTTGCTGGGAAATCGTGACATTGAACCACCTCTGGCTGGCGCGAAACTCTGTTGGAATCCCGTCTTTTATTATTCGGTCGAGGCTATGCGATATTGCCAGGGCCGACAACGCCGGACGCTGCTGGATCGCCTCAAGACACAGAAAAAACGGCGCCGGTTTCCCGCCGCCGTACAGGCAAGGTTCTGCGATACCGCCGATCAGTCGTCGCGGTCGCTTCTGACGATTTCGCCGGTGCCCGGATTGACGTCTAGATCGAACCGCTGGCCCTGCGCGTCGACGGCCTTGATTTCGAAGCAGCCATCGTCCCGCTCCACCTCGCGCACCTCATATCCGGCCTCGGTAACCGCTGTCGCAACCTCGGCGACGCTCATCCAGTCTGCTTGCGGCACGTTACCGCAATGAGTGTCAGCCATTGCGGTAACGGCGACGAGTGGCGAGGCTGTGAGGGCAACGAGGAGGGGAGTGACGCGCATGGCGATATCCTTTCGATTGAACACCAATCGGATATAGGCGCACGCCCGGTCCGGGCAATGTGCGGCGGAAGGACGCTCAGCCTCCGGCCACCGCAAGCGCGACGGCCGCGCGCAGCTCATCCATCCCCTCGCCCTTTTCCGACGATGTTGCAATGATCGCCGGATAGGCTGCGGGCCGCTTGCGCACCTTCGCGGCCGTCTCCTCAATGACGCGCGGCACGCCGGCCGCCTTGATCTTGTCCGCCTTGGTCAAGACGATCTGGTAGGAAACGGCTGCCTTGTCGAGCAAGTCCATGACCTCCTCGTCGTTCTTCTTGACGCCGTGGCGCGCGTCAATCAGCAGATAGACGCGCTTCAGGGTCACGCGCCCCTTGAGATAGTCGAAGACGAGCTTCGTCCAGGCGTCCACCTGTGCCTTGGGAGCCTTGGCATAGCCGTAGCCAGGCATGTCGACGAGCGCCATAGGCGGCAGGTCGTCTTTCGCGCCGGAGAATCCATCGGGCACGAAATAGTTGAGCTCCTGCGTGCGGCCGGGTGTGTTTGAGGTGCGCGCGAGACCCTTCTTGCCGACCAGCGCATTGATGAGCGAGGACTTGCCGACATTCGACCGGCCGGCAAACGCGATCTCTGCCGGACCTTCCGGCGGCAGAAACTTCATCGAGGGGACGCCGCGGATGAAAACCCACGGGCGCGAGAACAGGTCGCGTGCCGCGTCCTCAGCATCATTGTTCATCGCATTTGCCTCATGCCGACCGTTCGAGCCGATCGATGTCGGCGCCGCGGATGGCATCAAGGTTGCGGGTGATCTTGTCAACCGGCCAATCCCACCACGCCACAGAGAGAAGGCGGCGGACCGTCTGCTTGTCGAAGCGCATCTTGACGACGCGCGCCGCATTGCCGGCGGCAATGGCGTAGGGCGGCACATCGTGCGTGACTACCGAACGCGCCGCAACGATGGCGCCGTCGCCGATCGTCACACCCGGCATCACCACCGCCTCCATGCCGATCCACACATCGTTGCCGATCACAGTGTCGCCGCGCAGCTCGCGCTCCCAGGTCGTCTCATCGAAGCCTTCCTCCCATCCCGCACCGAAAATATTGAAGGGATAGGTGGAGAAGCCGGACATGGCGTGGTTTGCGCCGTTCATGATGAAGCGCGCGCCTTCGGCAATCGCCGTGAACCTGCCGATCACCAGCCTGTCGCCAATGAACTCATAGTGATGCAGCACGCACTTCTCGGCAAAGGCATCAGGTCCGTCGGGATCGTCGTAGTAGGTGAAGTCGCCGATCTCGATATTGGGCCGACTGATGAGTGGCTTGAGAAAGCCGACGCGCGGGTGCATCGGGATGGGATGCTTGATCTCGGGTCTTGGGCCACTTCCTTCCATGGACGCTCTCCAATCCTGCTGCAGATCGCAGAGCAATAATCCATCGCGACCAGTCCGAGGGCAAGGCACGGCGACAAAGAGGGCTACCGCGCCTTGCGTTTCATCATGTGGCGGCCCTTACGGCGAGGATGAAGGCGCCGCTGGAAACCAATCCGCCCACCGTGCGGACATGGTTCCACATCGTCCAGCGATCGAGATAGTCCGCCCACAAGGCTGCTCCGGCTGCGCTCGACGGATCGACCGCAGCCAGGGCGTTGTTCATCGGCACGTTGAAGAACGCGGTGACCAGGATCACCCCGGCCAGATAAGCTATGCCTGCGGCAAGCAGCCAGGGCATGCCAAGCCCGGCAAAGTTCATGGCCGCGACAGCTACCAGAACCAAAGCCAGAAGCGCCGTGCCGAAGAAGCCGAGAAAGAAGATCGGGTTCAGCACGACCTCATTGATGACCTGCATAGCCTCGATGCCGGCCTGCGGCGTTAGCCGCCGCAGCGAAGGCATGACGAGATTGGAGAATGCGAAGAAGAAGCCCCCCATCAGGCCGGCCCCAAGCGCCGCGGCAACCGTGGTCGAATACACGATCGGACTCATGGCCTTCATCCTTTCCAGACGCCCGATGCCGCAGCGGCACGCGCGTAGTCCCGGAAGTCGCGCGGTTCGCGGCCGAGCGAGCGGCGTACACCGTCGGACAGGCTCTCGTTCCGGCCGTCTAGAACCTCGCGGGTGAGCATCACCAGCAGATCGACATATTCGTCCGGGACGCCTGCCTGCCTAAGGCCCTCCGCATAGTTATCGACACTGAGTGGGACGTAGCGGATCTGCCGCCCCGTCACTTCCGCGATTTCCCCAACAGCCTCCGCAAATGTTATGAGGCGCGGGCCGGTCACTTCATAGATCTGCCCCACGTGGCCGTCACCGATGAGCGCTTCCACGACCACGTCGGCGATATCCTCGACATCGACAAAGGGCTCGCGCACAGCATCGGCGGCGAAGACAACTTCCCCAGAAACGACGCCCTCCGCGAGGAAGCTCTCGCTGAAGTTCTGCATGAACCACGATGCACGAACCACCGTCCAGTCCGCTCCGGAGCCTATGAGCACCTGTTCGGCACGGATCGCCTCCTCTTCACCACGACCCGACAGCAAGACGAGACGACGCAGGCCGCTATCAAGCGCAAGCCGGACGAAAGCTTCGATTGCCTCAACGGCGCCGGGAACCGTAACGTCTGGATAATAGGTAATGTAGGCCGCGCTTGCGCCTTCTATTGCCGCAGGCCAGGTGCTTGCGTCGTGCCAATCGAAAGACGGCGTGGCGGATCGGGAGCCCAGTCGGACCGCTATCCCCTTGGCCTCCAGAGCGTCGGCCACGCGACTGCCCGTCTTGCCCCTTCCCCCGATCAACAGAACCGGACCACTGCCTGCATTGATGCCACTCATTTGATCTCTCCTTCAAAATATGAGTACTGCTCGCATTTGCAAACGTGATACATCCTCGTATTATGGGCGTCAAGCAAAATATGAGGACTACTCATGATAGATGGCCGACTGTCGGAGAATAGCGACGCGACCAAGGCGCCCGCGCCGCGGCGCGAGCCGGTACAGAAGCGCAGCCGCGAGCGCTACGAGCGCATGTTGGAGGCGGCAAAGGAGCTGATTACGCAAGGCGGCAGCGATGCCATGAAGATGAGCGACATCGCTGCACGTGCGGGGGTTCCGATCGGCTCGCTCTATCAGTTCTTCCCAGACAAGGCGTCGATCGTTCGGGTGCTGGCGGAGCGCACTCATGCGGAAAGCCGCCAGTGCATCGAGGACGGCCTGGCAGGCGCGCGGGAAATGATGGCCCTGCGCAGCTCATTCGCCGATTTGATCGACGAGTATTACGCGATCTTCCTCGCAGAACCGGTCATGCGGGACATCTGGGGGGCGATGCAGACCGACAAGTCGCTGGCCGCGCTGGAACTGGCCGAAAGCCGTCGCAACGGGGCGCTGCTCGCCGAAGCCATCATGACGCTCAGGCCCGATGCCGACGCCGAGATGGTTTCAACCTCCGCCTTCCTGATCATGCATCTTGGCGAGGCAACGATGCGCATCGCGTTGCAACTGCCGCCTGATGAGGGGCGCACGATTGTCGATGGTTTCAAGCGGATGGCGGACCGGGAACTGGCCGCGCTCTGACTGGCATCGAAACGAAAACGGCCCGCGCAAGGCGGGCCGTTGGTAGTTGGGCAGCCGGCTATTCCGCCGGTTGACTCGGTTTCTTTCGGAACAAGCCCATCAGATTGTCCCACAACTCGATCTTGGCGCCCTGGCGTTTCATGATCACGCCCTGCTGGATGATCGAGAGCGTGTTGTTCCACGCCCAGTAGATCACCAGGCCTGCCGGGAACGTCGCCAGCATGAAGGTGAAGACCACCGGCATCCAGTTGAAGATCATCGCCTGTGTCGGATCGGGCGGCGTCGGGTTCATGCGCATCTGCAGGAACATGGTGACGCCCATGATCAGAGGCCATACGCCGATCATCAGGAACGACGGCACATCGTAAGGCAGCAGGCCGAACAGGTTGAACACCGACGTCGGATCGGGCGCCGACAGATCGCGAATCCAGCCGAAGAACGGCGCATGCCGCATCTCGATGGTGACGTAGAGCACCTTGTAGAGCGCGAAGAAGACGGGGATCTGGATAAGCACGGGCCAGCAGCCTGCGATCGGATTGATCTTCTCCGTCTTGTAGAGCTCCATCATCGCCTGCTGCTGCTTCATCCGGTCGTCCGCGTATTTTTCGCGGATTTCCAGCATTTTCGGCTGCATCTTCTTCATGTTCGCCATCGACTTGTACGACTTGTTGGCGAGCGGGAAGAAGATCGCTTTCACGATGACGGTGGTGGCCAGGATTGCGAGGCCGAAATTGCCGAGCACCCGGAACAGCCAGTCGATCAGGTAGAACATCGGCTTGGTGATGAAGTAGAACCAGCCCCAGTCGATCAACAGGTCGAACTGGCGAATCTGGCGGTCGGCCTCGTAGGTGTCGATGAGACCGGTTTCCTTCGCGCCGGCAAAGACCAGCGTTTCGACAGTCTGCGACTGGCCGGGCTGCACCACCAGCGGGTCGGTCAGATAGTCGGCCTGGAAGCGGACGCGGCCATCATCGAAATAGGCGTAGCGCGGCTGGAAGGGCTGGGCCCCGGAGGGCACCATCGCAACCGCCCAGTATTTATCCGTGATGCCAAGCCAGCCATCCTGCGACTTGCCCGGCACGATCTGACGTTCCTCGGCAAGATTGCTGTACTTGATCTCCTGCAGGCCTTCCTCGCCGGTGACGCCGATCAGGCCCTCATGCAGAATGAAGAACCCTTCGATGTTCGGGGTGCCAATGCGGGAGACGCGCCCATAGTTCGAAAGCGAGACCGCCTCGCCGCTTTCATTGGTCACCGTATCGGAGACCGTGAAAAGGTAGTTGTTGTCGATGGCGACGGTGCGCGCGAAGGTCAGTCCGCGGTCGTTAGTGTAGGTCAGCGTTACAGGCGTGTCGGGGGTCAGCGTCGGCTCGCCTTCGACCGTCCAGACCGTGTCGGGACCGGGCAAGGAGCCCACCGCCTCGTTGCCGATATAACCGACCTCGGCATAATAGCCGTCGGCCATCGCCGCCGGGTTCAGCAGTTCGATGTTTGGCGAGTTGCGCTCGACGGTGGTGCGATAGTCCTTGAGGATCAGATCGTCGATCCGTGCGCCGGTCAGGTTGAGCGAACCAGAAATGCGGGGCGTATCGATGGCCACGCGGCCCGAAGACGCGATCGCGTCGGCACGGCTCGCGCCGGCCGGCACCGCGCTGCCGGCACCCGGCACGCCCGTGGTGGGGGTCTCGCCACCCGGCAGATCGGTACTGCCGGCCGTGGAAGGCTGGCCCGCCTGTGGCGTGGTCGATTGCTGTGCCTGCCCCTGCTGTTCGGCTTCGATGCGCGCCGCCTCACGCTGCGCCTCGATGCGCGGGTTCATGTAGAACACCTGCCACAGCACCAGAATCAGCACGGAAAGCGCGATCGTGATGAAGAAGTTACGATTGTTTTCCATACGGTTCCCTTACCGCGCGCCGCGTATCCTGCGGGAAAGTTCGTGCTTGAGCTCGTCGAAGGGGACTGTCAGCACCTCGCGTCGCCCGACGATCACATAGTCGTTGCCGGGCGACATGTCACCACCGGCATGGACGCGCGCGGCCTCTTTCAGCCGCCTTCTGATGCGGTTTCTTACCGCAGCGTTCCCGACTTTCTTCGTAACCGTCAGTCCGAAGCGGGGCGGCGCGTCATCCGCGCGATCGAGAACCTCAAGCAAAAACAGCCGCCCGCGGCGCTTTTCGCCCCGCCGGACAGCCAGAAATTCCGAGCGCTTCTTCAAGCGCCCGGGTGATGTGCCGATCGGCCGGTTCGACAACTGTCCGGCCTGCGGCCACGTCAGGCCGACAGCCGCTTACGACCGCGATTGCGGCGGGCGGCGATCACGCCACGGCCGCCCTTGGTGGCCATGCGTGCACGGAAACCGTGACGGCGCTTGCGAACAAGCTTGGAGGGCTGATAGGTGCGCTTCATTTGTTTAATACCGCGGGGTGCGGCCCTTCTTGGATCTGTCTCTATATGAGCAGGAGCGTTCGCCCGACCGGTTCATGCACAGCACAAGGCTGCGCCGGACCATGGGTCCGAGCGTGAGCGGGCTTATAGGGATGTGCCGGGATCGTGTCAATGAGGCGTTAGCGCGGCACGCTAGTCCATTGCCGGCCCTTGCGGCGGCCTGCGGCTCCATCGTAAGAGAACGCGAAGGGGTCGCGAATGCCGCCAGCCGAACAGGCGGGCATGCCTGACAATGCCCGAAAGGACAGACCAGCCCCTTGAACGCCCAGATTCTCAAACCCGACATCTGCGTCATCGGCGCGGGGGCCGCCGGCCGTTCCCTGGCAGCCGCTGCTGCAACGGCCGGCGCGGCGGTCGTTCTCGTTGGAAACGACGCGGCACACGGCCTCCATGCCCGCCATCCGGGCGTCTCAGTCCGCGCGCTTTGCACCGCGGCAGCGCAGGTACACGCCATAAACCGAGGTTCACATTTCGGGGTCGCTGCAGGCTCGGCGGAGATCGATTTCCGCAAGATGCTGCGCCACGTGCGCAACGCCACCGCTGCCGTGGCACCCGACACAGGAGACGAGCGGCTTGGCGCCCTGGGCGTGCGTATCCTCGCGGCGCATGCGCGCTTCAAGGATCGTCACACGGTCCAGGCCGGCGACTTCGAGGTGAAGGCGCGGCATTTCGTCTTGGCGACCGGCGGGGTGCCCGAAATGCCGCCGATCATGGGCCTTGACGAAGCGGGCTGCCTGACCTGGGAAACGATCTACGACCTGCCCCGCCGTCCAGCCAAAGTGCTCATCACTGGGGCAGGCCATGGTGTGCTCGAACTGGCCCAAGCGTTCGGCAGGCTCGGATCACAGGTCGTCATCATCGGCACACCGGGCCAGCTTGCGTCGCAGGATCCGGAGGCCGTATCGATCCTGTTGCGCACGCTGCGCGCCGAAGGCGTCGACATTCGCGAGGACACCACCGCGACGCGGATCGAGCGAAAGGGCCGAAGCGGCGTACGCCTGCACATTTCAGGCGAGGCGGACGGCGAAGAGGCCATCGATGGTACGCATCTTCTCGTCCTGCCCGCCCGAAAGCCCGCCATCGTTGAACTTGACCTCAAGCGGGCCGGCATCCGGACCGACCAGGGCGGCATCACCATCTCCGATCGCATGCGCACGACAAACCGCAAGGTCTATGCAATCGGCGACGTGACCGGCGCGCAACAGTCGATACATGCTGCCGCCCGACAGGCCGAAATCGTGCTGGATGCCATCCTTGGCAAAGGCACGGCACGAGCCGATCAACTGCTCATTCCGCGCGTGGTCGGCACCGAGCCTGCTCTTGCCAGCGTCGGCCTGACGGAGACCGAAGCGCGCCGTCGGCACAGGTCGATCCGCGTGCTACGCTCTGCCTATGCAGGCAACGACCGGGCACAGGCCGAAGGCCGCAGCGCGGGCTTCGTCAAGCTCGTCTGCGACGAGCGCGGACTCATGCTGGGTGTGGCGATGGTCGGCGCCGAGGCCAACGAACTGATCGGCGTCTGGGCGCTGGCAATCGCCCGAGGCCTTACAGCAGAAGACATGTCATCCTATCTGCCCCCCTACCCTTCATTCGGGGAAATTGGCAAACAGGCGGCCTCGGCGTATTTTGCGGGCAAGCGCCGTGCGTCGATCATGCAACGGTTGACCGGCAGGCTGCGCGGCTCCGGCTAGACGACAGGGAGGCAGGTTTGCCGCTCAACGGCACCACGGACCACAAGGAAAAAGATCGCACCGGCCAGCAGGTACCGCTGTCGCGCGGTCTTTCGACCAAGCTGCTGTTGCTGACGATCCTGTTCGTGATGCTGGCGGAGGTGCTGATCTTTCTGCCCTCGATCGCGAATTTCCGGTTACGCTGGCTCGAGGAGCGCCTGGCCACGGCGGCGGCCGTCGGCATCGTATTAATGGAGAGCGACCCTGACAGCCTCTCGCGCGAGGTGCAGGACGACGTCCTGATAGCGCTTGGCGCCAAGGCCGTGGCCGTGCGCGCCGACGGGGCGTCCCGGCTTCTAGTGGTGACGGCGATGCCCCCGCAGGTGGACGTCCATGTCGACCTGGCCAACACGCCGCCGCTCACGGCCATGCAGGAGGCGATCTATACGGCCCTGTTCGGCGGCGGCCGCGTATTACGAGTCTTCGGACCGGTGGGCGAGAACGGCACGGAATTCGAGCTGCTGATCGGCGACACCCAGCTTCGCAAGGCACTGCTCATCTATGCCCGCAACGTCGCCGTATTGTCGTTGATCCTGTCCCTGACCACGGCGATGCTGGTCTTCTACGCCATCAACCGCATCATGATCCGGCCGATCCGGACCATGACGCGCTCGATGCTGGAGTTTGCCGAGGCGCCCGACGATCCCGCCCGGATCATTCGTCCGGAAGCCCGGGAAGACGAAATCGGCGTTGCCGAGCGCGAGCTCGCCGCCATGCAGAGCCAGCTCCAGCGCACGCTCGGCGAGCAGAAGCACCTTGCCGATCTCGGCCTCGCTGTCTCCAAGATCAACCACGACATGCGCAACATGCTCGCAGCGGCGCAACTGATGTCGGACAGGCTGGCCAAGGTCATGGACCCGACCGCGCAGCGCGTCGCGCCGCGGCTGGTACGCGCCCTGGACCGCGCGGTTTCCTATTCAAACGGGGTGCTCTCTTACGGCCGCACGCAGGAGGCTCCGCCAGCCCGCAGGCGGCTGCGGCTGCGGCAACTGGTCGACGAGGTTCAGGAACTGCTTGGCCTCGACCCCGCCACCGGCATCGAGTTCGTCAATGCGGTGGAACCCGACTTCGAGGTCGACGCCGATTCCGAACAGCTGTTCCGGGTTCTCTCGAATCTGTCGCGCAATGCCATTCAGGCGATGGCCGCCGACCAGGAAGGAACGCTGGTGCGGCGCCTGTCGGTTCACGCCGAGCGGACCGGCACGATATGCAGGATTCTCGTGGCGGATACCGGCCCCGGCCTGCCGCCGAAGGCCCGCGAACACCTCTTCACCGCGTTTCGCGGCTCCGCCCGCAGCGGCGGTACGGGCCTCGGCCTGGCAATCGCGCATGAGCTGGTGCGCGCCCATGGCGGCACGCTGGAGCTGGTGGAGAGCCGCGGCGGCCGCACCGTCTTTTCAATCACCATTCCCGACCAGCCGGTCGACCTCGACGCGGCACGCGACGCGCTGCGGCGCCCGGCCTGATCGATCCCCATTAAAGTTTTGCGACAGGCGCTTGCAATTCTCGCAATGAGTGGCTAGGTAACGCCGCACGAAACGCGGCGGTAAATTCGTCGCCGCTGGTTTGGCCGGTCTCCCGGCCTGTTGCGCGCCCGTAGCTCAGCTGGATAGAGCACCAGACTACGAATCTGGGGGTCAGAGGTTCGAATCCTTTCGGGCGCGCCATCTACCAAACCCTTTTCATTTTCGCCGAATGACTGCCGGTCAGCACTCGCGGTTTGCAGACTGTATTGCAGCTGCGTTCTCAAACAGGCGGAGGGTAGCTTCCGAAAGGCGCTTCGTCTGGGCGACGTAGCGATCAAGAACCGGTTCGCGGATTCGAGCGTGTGCCCGGTGATGCCCGTTATCGCGGAACACGATAAACGGAGCACAGTTGGGTGATCTGGCGTGGAACATGCTCCTGGAGAATGACATAAAGTGCAGGTCGATCGTCGAGTGCCAACTCGCTTATCTCATGCAAAAGCTCGTCATGGCGGGTGTGGGAATTGCTGTGGCCGATCCTCGAACCGCCGCCGTCCATGCGGCGGGAGGAGGCATAGTGAGACCACTTTCTGCGCCGATCTTCTGCAGTATAAGCTTTATAAGAAGGAAAGATAATTTTCTCACCAACATTGAAAGCGAATTCGTAGATAATGCAATTCAGTACTCAGAATCGCATACCATATAATTATATTTCTTAATGAATATCGGAAGACTTAACATCGCTGCTGTCAGCGCATAAATTAGATGTCCTTGCCCTGCGGTGAGTCGCCAAGATTTGCACCAGCGCCATAAGCACAAGTTGTGCCGCTATGAGTGCGAATGGAATAAGGTAGCCGTCGGTCCAACCCGCCAGCAGCGAGAAGGTGGTCGGCCCGATGATGTATCCGCAGAAGACCACGATGGTGCTTGCCGATGTAACGTCGGCAATCTTGTCGCTTCCGGCATGATTGGCCACCTCGGCGAGGAAAATGCCGTTCCAGCTCGCCGCGAAAAAGCCGGCTGCAGCGCATGCGCCGGCCGCGACCAAGAGGTCGGGCGATACAGGCAGGCTTGCGACGAGAAGTACGGCCGCCGCGGCGAACATGGCTTGGCATCCGAGAAACAGCGCGGGCTTGCCCGACCGGTCCGCCAGAAAGCCGAGGATTATGCGAGCACATACGCCGCTGAACTGCATCGATGCATAGGCAAGTCCGGCACTCGCCAACGTCATCTGCAGGCTGCCTGACAGATAGGTCACGGTGAAGGAAAAAAGCGATCCCTGAACGATCGCGAACGAAAACCCGAGGCTGACGATCGAGACGAGGGTCGGATTGGCAGCGATCATCTGGAAGGGTTGCGCGACGATTCTCGGACGGAACAGATCACGTGGCGAAATGCTGCGCGCGGCGTCGCGCTCCTCGTCAAGACGATCACGCATGGTTCCGACGGCCAGGATGGCGCAGGCACCCACGACCAAGGAGAAAGCGATAGCGATGCGCCACCCGAAATAGGCGGCAACCGGCGGCAGGAGAAGCCCGGCCAGCATTCCGCCCAGCGGCGCACCAGCCTGCTTGATGGAGAAGATAAGGGAACGGTGTCGCGCTGGCGCTGTCGAATGCAGGATGCGGCTGCCGGCAGGCGGCGTCGGTCCGTATCCCATGCCCATCAAGATCGCGGCTGATAATGCCAGGGGCCACCACGCGAATGTCATTGCGAGCAGGCCGCATAAAGCGATCAACGCACCCACCTGCAGCGTGCGCACCGGGCCCAGACGAGCCAGGAACGGCCCTCCGAACAGAAGGAACAGAACCACGCCCAGCGCGCTGAGCGACGTCAGGTTACCGATCCGCTCCGGTGCAATACCTGCATCGCGCGTGAACAGTGGCGCCACCACAGCAACGCTCTGATCGAGGAACGAAGCGACCGTCTGCATGCCAAGGGTCGCAACCAGCGCCTTCAACCAAAGGGGCAGCCCGCGTCTCGCCGGCTTGCCTTGAATCCCAGACACTCAGCCCCCCGTCCGGAATCCGCACCGTGCGGTGACGAGATTGGCCACTGCCGTCACTCCTCCCTGAATGCTTCTCGCCGACCGCGCCGAAGATGCGGGACTGCCATCATGAGCAGGAGCAAAGCGGACAGGGCGAGGAAAACCGCGCAGATGGGATTGTCCAGAAAGGTCATGGGATCGCCGCGCGAGAAGATGAGCGCGCGACGGACATTCTCCTCGAGAAGCGGACCGAGCACGAACCCTAGTATCAATGGGGCAGCTTCGGCCCCGACCTTCAGGAAGAAATAGCCCAGCAACCCGAACAGCGCTGTCATATAGATGTCGAAGGTGGAGTTGTTGATGGTGAAGGCGCCCACTGCGCAGAAAATGATGATCGCAGGAAACATCAGCCTGTAGGGCACTTTCAGCAGCCGCACCCACAATCCGATCAGCGGAAGATTGATGACGAGTAGCATGAGGTTGCCTAGCCACATGCTTGCAATCAACCCCCAAACCAGCTCCGGTTCGGCCTGCATCACGCGTGGTCCAGGCTGAATTCCCTGGATGGTCAAGGCTCCAATGATCAGCGCCATGACCGCGTTCGCAGGAATTCCGAGTGTGAGCATGGGGATGAATGAGCCTTGCGCGCCCGCGTTGTTCGCAGCCTCCGGACCGGCCACGCCCTCGATAGCGCCGGTGCCGAATCGCGACGGGTCGCGCGCAACCTTCTTCTCGAGCGCATAGGAAGCAAACGACCCCAGCGTCGCTCCACCGCCCGGAAGAACGCCCAGCAGCGAGCCGACGAACGTGCCGCGGACGGCCGCGGGAAAGGATTGCTTGATTTCGGACCAGCTCGGCATCAACCGTCCGATCTTGCCCGAAAGCACGCTGGGCTGGCCGGAGCCTTCAAGGTTTCGGATGATCTCACCCAACCCGAAGAGGCCCACCGCCAGTGCGACGAAATTGATCCCGTCGGTCAAGGGAGGGAGCCCGAACGTGTACCGCATGGCACCTGAATTGATATCGATGCCGATCAGGCCGAGAAGCAATCCGACGAAGACCATTGCGATCGCTTTCGGCAGCGAACCGCTGGCAAGGACGACCGCCCCGATGAGGCCGAAGATCATCAGTCCGGCATAGTCGGCCGGCCCAAAGCGTAGCGCGACACCCGCAAGTGGAAGCGCCAGCGTGGCGATCATGATTGTCGCAACAGTTCCCGCGAAGAATGAAGCGAGCGCCGCGATCGCTAGTGCCGGACCCGCACGTCCCTGACGCGCCATCTGGTGACCGTCCAGCGTCGTCACCACCGCCGACGCCTCACCCGGAAGGTTGACGAGGATGGCCGTGGTCGAGCCGCCATATTGGGCCCCGTAGTAGATTCCCGAGAGCATTATCAGGGAGCTCACCGGCTCAAGCGTGAACGTGATCGGCAGAAGAAGAGCCACCGTCGCCAGTGGACCGATCCCCGGCAAAACGCCGATCAAGGTCCCGATGAGCGCTCCAGTGAAGCAATAGAAGAGATTCTCCAGCGATAAAGCCAGCGAAAAGCCTATTGCGAGGTGGTCGAGAAGTTCAGTCATCTTGGCCACACCGGAAGCGGGAGATTGAGGGCGACGTTGAACACGAGCACGCAAGCCGCAGCGAGGACGATGGCGAAGATCGCGGTTTGCATCCACGACCTATTCGGCGTGGCGAGCGCGGACAGCATCACCGAGATCACGATGGTTACCATCAGTCCCAGCCATTTGATGGAGAGGCCGAAGAGCACGACCACCGATAGGACGACGACCAGACCACGCCATGCCACATTGGAGATGGCCGCTCCAGCATGGACGAAGGAGAACAGCGTGAAGCCGACACCCATGGCCAGTATGGCGCCGCTCAGGATGGTGGGCATGTAGCCCGGTCCCATGTCCAGCGCGCTTCCCATGTCCAGGCGCGCCCCGAAATAGACGCCGCCGGCACCCAGAAGGATCAGAAAAACACCGAACAGCAGATTCTGCGGATCCCGCACTGTGGTCCTCATTGCCCCTGTACCCCTCGAGCTGTTGTCGATCGCCCTCCTAATTGCGCCAAAAGACCGATTTCGGGCACGAATTGTCCCGCCTCGATCGCTTTGACCGTGCGCGCCACGGCTGAATGTGTGAGCGCATCTACGCCGCATTCCCTCCCTCGCGCGGCAATATATCCGTTGAAAAAATCGACCTCGCTCTTGCGCCCTTTGCGAAGGTCCTGCCCGGTGCCGGAAACATAGCCCTTCGCGACCCGGCCCGCCTCGCGGCGACAGGCCTGGTCGACGGCTGAACACGCATCAGGGTCTCCCTCGGCCGCTTTGCGCCATCCGCTTCCTTCCAGTCCGAAGACAGGATGCGGGACAAAGCCCAGCGCCTCGCCGACTGCGAAACATTCGGCCGCCAGACGGGTCACGATCTGCTGCGCATCCGGCCGCATTAGCACCTGATCGAGCGGCAGGTCGGACAATGCTCCAAGAGGAGACACCATCGAGTTGATGGTGAGTTTCAGCCAGCGGTCGTTCCAGAGGTCGGTGGTGACGACCGACGTATCAACCGTGGAGAGCAGTTCAACCGCGTGACGAACGCGCGGCGTATCGCGTCCGCTCAGTTCGCCGATCTTGAAGACAGGTGCGCCGGAAAAACGGGCACTCATCCGGCGCACAACGCCAGGCTCGGTCAACTCGACGTTCATGCCGGTTGCTATGCCGCCGAGCGTTCGTTGCCACCCCACGATGCGCGCGACGGTCTCCTCCACGAGCGCGTTCTGAAGGGTGATGATCGGCACGCGCGCCTCCAAATATGTAGCGAGAAGCGCCGCCGCCCATTCGGTATCGTAGAGTTTCACGCTCATGATCGAGAGTTCGGGCGCGTGCGCGCACACTGCCTGCATCTGCGATATGTGAAAGATCGGCGGATGCTCGATCAAGTTTCCCTCGGAGCTCTCGATACGAAGCCCGTGGCGGCGGACCGCCTCGACATGCTCCGACCAGTGATCGACCAGAACCACCGGCACGCCGGCGCAATGCAGCATCGCGCCGACATATCCGCCTATGGCACCGGCACCGAGGATCGCAACGGATCCGTGAGCCACGTTACTCGACCTCGATCTTCGCCTTCTCGACGATGCCGGCGAACTTTCCGACCTCCGACGCAATGAACTCGCCGAACTCGGCGCCCGACAGCGAACCCGGCTCGAAGCCCAGCCCGGTGAGGGTCGACTGAACTTTCTCGGTCGCCAATGTTTCGATCGCAGCCTCGGTAACGCGGTCCACGATCTCCTGCGGCGTCTCGGGCGGAGCGACCAGGCCCCACCACGCTCCCATGGCGAAGCCTTCGAGATTTCCCGCTTCCTCGACCGTCGGGAGCTCGGAGAACGTGTCAACGCGTTCCGCGCCGGACACGGCGAGCGCGACAAGATCTCCGTTCTCGACATACTGTTGCGACGGCGCCACCGCGACGAAGCCCATGTCGACACGGCCCGCGAGCATGTCAGTCAGTACCGGCGTGTCTCCGCGATAAGGCACGTGAAGAATATCGACCTCCGCCATCGTCTTGAAAAGTTCGCCGGTCAGATGCGGTCCGGCGCCGATCCCCGACGAAGCATAGGTCAGCGCGCCGGGCTTTTCCTTCGCCATGGCGATGAGATCGGGGACCGTCCCGGCTCCGAGATCCTTGCGTGTCAGTAGCAGATAGCTTCCGGATGCGCCCAGTGCTATCGGCTCGAATGCTGCCGGATCAAAACTGACTTCCCGGATGCTGGGGGCCAGCGTCTGCGCGCTCGACATCATGTACAGCGTGTATCCGTTGGGTTCCGCGCGCCACGTCGCGTCGCCGGCCACCACGCCGGCGGCGCCGGTGCGGTTTTCCACCACCACGGAAACGCCGAGCCGTTCCGACAGGCCGTCCGTCATCGCCCGGGCCACGAGATCGTTCGCGCCGCCGGCCGGATATCCGACGAGAATGGTGATGGTTTCCGTGGGCCAGTCCTGAGCAAGTGCCGATGAGGAAGCGAAGGAAGCAATGGCGGCGCCCGCGGCGAGCCCGCCGAGAAGAATGCGTCTGGTGATGGTCATTGGTATTCCCCTGTGGTTGCGGTTGTTTTCCGATCGAAGCTCTTTGCGGCTCCTTGAAATTATGGCCGGCTAACGGATGTGGTCGAGCGCCGGGAA
Organism: Aquamicrobium sp.; assembly: GCA_019739225.1. Lineage (GTDB taxonomy): Bacteria > Pseudomonadota > Alphaproteobacteria > Rhizobiales > Rhizobiaceae > Aerobium. Next base: position 697,213 of record JAHHDT010000005.1, on the reverse strand, counting down.
ATTCCATCTGAGAAAATGCAGCACGTCGTCGGAACAGCGATCCGGCTGGATGTCACAGATGTTGTGCGGCATGTCCTGGTAGTAGATGAGGGTCGAATCCAAGATGCGCTGCTTCATATCGGTATAGTGGTCGGCGCTTCCGACTGTCTCGCCGCCGGCCGCGACAATCAGGGTTGGGCATCGGATTTCGGAGAGCTTGTCGCTCCAGTCCAGCGACGTGAACAGCTCGAGCGCAGCAGTGATGAAACCGGTGTCGTTCTTCGCGCATTCATCGAGAAACCACTCGATCTTCTCGTGTTTTTCCTGCTCGACCGGAAACCGGTCGGAAATGGTTTCCGCGAGGAAGGGGCGAAGTCCTTTCTCGGCGATCTGCGGAAGCCATTTCGCCGCGCCGCTTCGACTGAGGCCTGGCGTCGAGCCGAACAGGCTCAGGCTTGTTACCCGCTCGGGGCTTTCTATGGCCAGCGTCTGCGACAGGTAGCCGCCCGCGGAATTGCCGATCACATGGGCGCCGTCGAGTTCCAGATGATCCAAAAGTTCGCGTACGTCCTGCGTCATCCGCTCGAGCGTCAGCGGTTTGGTCCTGTCCGGGACGGTCGACCCCCCGTGTCCGCGCATGTCCATACGCACGACGCGGAAGTATCGCGCCAGAGCCGGCACCATCGCATGGAACCTGCCGGAATGACCCATCAGCGAATGGAGCATCAGGACTGTCGGCGCCGGCGCCCAGGGATCGCTGAAATCGTCGATGCAATAGGCGATCCGTTCATGATCGCTCGTCTGGAAGTGCTTCAATTTGGCCTCGCTGCGCTCGCCGTTTCCGAGGTCGATGACTGAACGCGCCATCCTGACCCGCAACATCATTGTATCGTATTGCAATACTTTATGTCGTATTGTTAGTTCAGCCTGATTGGTCCACATTGTCAAGCGCGTCTAGCGCGCAAGGTGCGAGACGCGCCAATCGGACGGGAGTCGAAACACATGAAATACGACAGAGCCGGTGCGGCTGCGTGGGTTAGGTCGAACCTCAAAGGCTACATGACGGCGCTTTACACACCCTTCGACACGGACGGCGCCATAGACTTCAGTGGCCTTCGGGCCAATGTACGCCGCACCATGGATTTGCCCGGCGTTGGGGGCATCTCGGTCAATACGCTGCATCAGGAATACTGGACACTGACCACGGACGAGCGGCGACGGCTGGTTGAAGCGACGATCGACGAGGTGGCAGGCCGCATGCCCGTCATCGTCGGCTGCACCGATCCGTCATGGAAGGCGACCGCCGATTTCTGCCGGCATGCGCAATCTGCGGGGGCCGACCTGGTGATGGTATGGCCTTCCTATTACGGCCCTCGAGACGCATCGGGTGTACGCGCCTACTACGAGGCGGTAGCGGCGGATCTCGATGTCGGCATGCTGGTCTACAGCACCACTCTTTCGGAGCTCGGCTACTATCTCGATCCCAGTCAGGTCGCCGACTTGCTACACATTCCCAATATATGCGGAGTACAGAATACAACGCTCAATCTGGCACAATACGCTTCAATGCTGCGAGCCGTCGGGGATCGTCTACCGGTCGCTACCTCCCTCGAAGAGTATTTCTTCTTTGGCAAATCAGCTTTCCCGGATGCAACCCCGGATTTCATGATCGGCTCTTCTCGCCCTATCTTCTGCCAAACGCGAGACCGACCTCATTGCGGAAGATTCTTCGACGCGATGATGAGCGGCCGTCACGACGAAGCCGCCGTGCACATGCGCACAATTCTCGCGATCGCGGAAAAGCTCCAGAGCAGATACTTCGCCAGCGGGTTTCACCATGTCGGGCTCTTCAAGGCGTTGGCTGGCCGCCTTGGAATGGTGACAGGGCCAGTGCGGGCACCGATCGCGCGCCCCGGCCCTGAAGAGTTGCGTGAATGCTTGGCTGTGCTCGCGAGCGAAGGACTGATTGATGCAGACAGGCCCAACGCGACTTAGCGCCGACGGCGGGATCAATAGCCGTCGGCGCAGGAGCGTCAGTCGGATGCGGCCATCGTCTTCTTCTGCCAATCGAGTTCGATCTGCAGGACCTCCGGTGGCTCTGTTACGATCTTCAGCCCGATCAGAATAGCTCCGGCGCCGAGATAGTAGCTCGATAGGACGCTGATATCGGTGACCTGTCGGTTCGAATAGTGACTCGACAGCGTGGAAAATACGTCGTCGGGTATGCCCTTGAACGAGGTGTACGCCAGGCAGTAGGCGCACAAGGCCGCTTCTGAAGCGGATAACCCTTCAGGCACCTCTCCCCTCTTGATCTTGTCGAGTTGCGTCTCGGTAATCCCCACCTGCATGGCGAGAGGCGCATGATGCGCCCAGGCATAAGGCACAGAGCGGCCTGCGATGACGATGACCAGTTCTCGCTCGCGCTCAGTGAGATCGGTTTCGTATCGCCCGAAATGGCCCAGCCGCTGAAAAGCATCTAGCGCCTTCGGCGAATGCCCTAGGGCGCCAAGCAGATTGGACACCCATCCGCGGCTTTCAGCAATGCGTGCGAAAAGTTCCTGAACGGCCGAATCCTCAACCGGTGGAAGTCGTGACATATTCTCTCTCTTCCGGCCGGCGACTTCGTGAAATGACCGGCCTCCTAGGTTCCAACATGGCGATAAGGCTGGACTATTGTATTGCAATGCGATACATAATAGCGCCAAATGAATTTTGTATCCGGGAGGGAGTTTTTGTCAAACATTGCGAAGCCGAGGACGGACAACCCACTCAACGTGAAATCTGTGTTCAAGGCATTGGACATACTTGAGGCCTTCGAGGATCGGCCGCGCCATCTCAGCCTGGGCGATCTCGTTAAGGCCACTGGTCTCGACAAGAGCGCTGTCCAGCGCTTCACCCATACGCTGGTCCAGCGCGGCTATCTGGAGCAGGATCCGAATACGCGTCGCTTCGCGCTTGGACGGCAGATACTTGCTGTATCGTTCGATTTTCTTCGCGGGCAGGAACTCATCGCGCGAGCCGCCCCCATCCTTCTGGATCTGCGCAACACGCTGCAGGAACGTGTAGATCTCTCACTGCGGCACGGAGATATGCTGCTCTATGTCATGCGCCTGCAGCACAAGCGCGAGACCTACTCCGCGGGGCTCATCGGCCGCCGCCTTCCTTTGTATTTTTCGGCCGGCGGACGGGCCATGTTGTCCAAGCTTTCCGATGAGGAAGCTCATGCGATCGTGACACGCTCGGACAGGCTCAAGCGCACGCCTAAGACACAGACGGATGTCGAGGCGATCATGCAGGCGGTTCGCCGGGCGCGCGATCGGGGTTACGCGATACAGGCCGAAGAGGGCAAGCTGGATGAAGTCGCCGCCGCCGCTGCGATTACGGACAGCGACGGCACTCCGGTCGCGGCGGTTCACGTAGCCGCGAGCCTCAACGAATGGTCGATCTCGCGTTTCGAGGAACGTGTCGCGTCCCTCATCGTCTCGGCAGCGCAGGAAATCTCCCGATGATGGGTATCAGGTTCGATTTTCAGAGGCGGCTAGAAACTCGCGCGCGACCTCGTCCATTCGGACGAATTCGGCGCCTCGCTTCTTCAGCCCCTCGATGAGCTTTTCCAGCAGCTCCATGCGATGCCCACGTCCGACGACGAATGGATGGAAGGTGTACACCAGGAAGCCCGTCTCTTCGGTTCTCTGCATGTAATCGAAATCGGCAAGGAAGTTCTCAAGGACCAGGCGCGCATTGGCGAGGCCTGGAGCCAACGAATTGGGCATGCGCAGATATTCGAAATGCGGAAAATCGTCGAGCGACCAGCTCACAGGGAGTTCCACGAGTTTCGATTCCTTGCCGAACTCGATCGGCTCCTCGTCGTGGACGATATCGCCAGTACGAGCAAAATAGGCTTGGCAATCGTGACCCATCATGCTGCTGTCGTAGACAAAGCCATGCCTGATCAGAAGGTCGATTGTCACGGGGCTCAGATCCCAGGAAGGCGATCGGTAGCCTGCGGGCGGAGCGCCGGTTATCTCGACAATGGCTTCGTTGGCACGGACAAGGCCCGATTCTTCGCTCTCGGGCGAGAGGCTGGCCGGGGGAACGTGTGTCCAGCCATGATTGCCGATTTCGTGGCCCGCGGCATAGATTTTCCGACAAAGCTCAGGATATGTCTTGATCACGGTTCCCGGCACAAACCAGGATCCGAGGATATTCGAGTCCTCGAGCGTGCGCAGGATGCGCTCCACTCCGATCGCGCCGAACTCGCCGCGCGAGATCGGTGTGGGGGTCTTCAATCCGCGCGCGACCATTCCGGTCATGGCGTCGAAATCAAAGGATAGGCATACTTTGTGCGATCCCATCTCGGGCTCCTAGTCGTTGTCGGGCGAAGCGATGGGCGCCGGCTTATTGGAGCGGGCGCGAAGTCCTGAATAGCTGAAGACAACCACGACTGCGGCCGCTACGAGGAGCAGGCCAAGGCTGATCGGGTGAGTGATGAAAACGCTAGGGTCTCCACCGCTGATCAAGAGCGCGCGCCGCAGGTTCTCTTCGATCAATGGACCGAGGATCACACCCAGCAGCAGCGGCGCGGCCGGACAGTCGAGTTTCGATAGAACGTAGCCGACGACACCGAAGCCTGCCAGCATGAGAATGTCGAACACGTTGTTGTTGGTCGCATAAACGCCGATGCAAATGAACAGCAGGATCGACGGGAACAGGATGCGATAAGGAATCTTCAGGACCCTGACCCATACACCGACCATCGGAATGTTGAGGATCAGCAACAGCAAGTTGCCTATCCACATGCTCGCCATCAGACCCCAGAAAAGTTCGGGATTGTCGGTAATGACGCTCGGTCCAGGTTGGATGCCGAAGATCATCAGGCAACCGAGCATCAGGGCCATGATGGCATCGCCGGGAACACCCAGGGTCAGCGTCGGTATGAAACCGGCTACCGCCGCGGCGTTGTTGGCGGATTCCGGCCCGGTGACGCCTTCGAGCGCGCCTTTTCCGAACCTTTCCGGAGTTCGAGATACCTTCTTTTCCACTGAGTAGGAAACGAACGACGCGATAGTCGGGCCGCTGCCGGGCAGAACGCCAAACAAAGAGCCGACGCCGAAGCCACGGATGATGGAACCGAACGCTTGTTTGAAATCATGCCAGGTCGGCACAAGTTCACGCCACTTGAAGTCCGACCCGATCATCTGCGGCTTTGAATTCGGCTCCAGATTGGAAAGCACCTCCGCGATTGCAAAGAAGCCCATCGCCACGATGACGAAGGAAACGCCATCCGCGAGATTCCAGTTTCCGAATGTGAGGCGTTGCGCGCCGGAATTGACGTCGATGCCGACAGTGCCGATGATCAGCCCCATCACGACCATCCCGAAACCGCGCAGGAACGAACCCTGAGTGAGCGCCGCGGCCGCCAGCAACGCCAGCAACATCATCGAGAAATATTCCGTCGGCCCGAAACGCAGCGCGAAGACGGCCAGCGGTGGCGCGAACTGCATGACAAGAATGATGGCAAGACTGCCGCCGATGAAAGATGCAATGGCGCTGCCAACCAGCCCGACCGCTGCTCTGCCCTGCTTTGCCATCGGATGGCCATCGAGACAGATGACGGCGGCAGCAGCGTGACCGGGGATATTGAGAAGGATCGAAGTTACGGAGGAACCGAACTGCGCGCCGTAGTAAATTCCCGCCAGCATGATCAGCGCACCGACGGGATCGAGCCCGAATGTGATCGGCAGCAGCATGGAGATCGCGGCCATCGGTCCGATGCCCGGAAGGACGCCGACGAAGGTGCCTACGGTGACGCCTATCAGGCAGTAGAGAATGTTCGAGAAGCTGAGCGCGACGCCGAACCCGAATGCGAGATTTTGAAGGAGTTCCATCGTCTATCAGGGCCAGAGGGGGATTGGCAGTTGCAGAAACCACCAGAAGACCGCCGCCCCCACGATGACGAGTGCCGTGGAGAGCAGCAAGGTTTCCAGTGGACGGTAGGGACGTGCGGCCAGACTGCCTATGCCGATCAGTAGGTAGGTCGAGATGACCAGCCCCAGACGCTCCAGCGAAACGGCGAACACGATGATGGAGGCGGTCAGTATTGCAGTTTCGCGAAACGCTATACGCGGCACGGCCGGACCACCCTGCATCACTGACTTGGCGATCAGCGCCGCGCCGATGAGTATGGCGAGGACACCGACGAACGTCGGATAATACCCCGGTCCCATTCGCAGCAGAGAACCCATCGCGTGGTTCTGCGCCTCGATCACCACGATCAGTCCGACCAACGCGAAGATCGCGCCGGACAAGAGATCTTTCGTCACTGCCATGCCAAGCCTGCTCCCGTCGTTTCCGGATCGTTCGGTGTTGGTGGCCGCTAATAGGCCGAGCGGCCGCCATCGGCCTGTATCGTCGCGCCGGTGATCATTCGCGATCCTTCACCGGCGAGGAACACAATGACTTCCGCCATGTCGACCGGTTCGCCCGTCCAGAAGGGATATTCGACGCTCCTGCCCTCCGCGTCCTGAACGTCGACATTGGCGCCGGCCTCGCCAAGCCGTCCATAAGCGGCCACGATGCGGTCGGTATAAACGCGGCCCGAGCACACCGCGTTCGCTCGGATGCCGTCGCGCGCATAGCGGCCGGCAATGGCTCGTGTAAGCGACAGAACCGCGCCCTTCGCAGCCGTATAGACATGCGATGGACTTGCCCCGCGCAATGCGGCCCCCGACGAGAGGTTCACGATCGATCCGCCGCCGCCCCGTATCATCTTCGGGATCGCGTATCGGCATGTCAGGAACGTTCCACGGAGGTTGATGTCGATGGTGCGGTCCCAAACCAGGTCCAGGTCGACGTCGGTAACGACATCGTCCTCCACCATCGACCCGCCCGCGCAGTTGACCAGCACGGATATCCGCGCCAGCGGGTCTATTGCAGATCGCACAGACGCATCCTGCGTTACGTCCATCGCGACGAAACGCGAGCCGGCGCCGATCTCCGCCGCCGCCTCGCGTCCCGCAGCGTCGTCGATGTCGCAGATCACGACCTCGGCCCCCGCTCGGGCGAACAGGTCGGCTGCTGCTCGGCCTATCCCGCTCGCGCCGCCGACGATGACGACTGTTCGATCTTGAAAGTCGCTCACCGTGCCACTCCGATGCTATTCGACTACGATGTCCGCAGTGTCGATGACCTGCTTCCACTTGGCGATCTCGGAAGTGGCTGTCTCGCCGTATTCGGCCGGAGTGCTGCCGACAGGGAAAAAGCCCAGCTCGTTGAGGGTGCCCACGACATCGGGATCGTTAACGGCTTCGTGGAACGCGTCCGACAAGATACCCACGACATCATCAGGTGTGCCGGACGGAACCCAGGCGCCCCAGATCGTCATCGGGTCGATGTCCGGGTAGCCCAATTCAGCGAAAGTCGGGACGTCGGGAACCGCCGGATTGCGCTCGTCACCCGTGACTGCGACCGGAATTACCGCACCGGAATCCAGGTGAGGGCGCGAGGCGCTTATTCCGTTGAACATGTACTGGACATGCCCGCCTACCAGATCGGTCGTTGCGGGACCGGTGCCCTTGTAAGGTACATGGATGACGTCGATGTCCGTAACCTGCTTCATCAACTCAAGTGCGAGATGCGTGGACGCCCCGTTTCCACCGGAGGCGAATGTGAGGACACCAGGCGCGGCCTTGGCAGAGGCGATGATATCGTCCACCGTCTTCGCCTCGACCCCGGCATTGCCGATAAGAATGACCGGACCCGTGGCAAGCATGGATACTGGGGCCAAATCCTTCAGGGTGTCGTAGGGCAGATCGCTATAGAGCGACGGGTTTACGGTGATCGCGGTGTCGACCGCGAGAACGGTGTAGCCATCCGCCTTTGCTCGCGCCGCCACAGCGGTGCCGATCGTGCTTCCGCCGCCCGGCCGGTTCTCGATGACGACCGGCTTGCCCAGAGCCTTCTCGAGTGCGGGCTGGAAGGAGCGGATCAGATTGTCGGTGCCGCCACCCGCGCCGAACGGGACTATGATGGTCACCGGCTTCTCGGGAAACGACGACTGCGCTGACGCGGGCGCTGCCAGGGCAAACGCGATCAACGCGCCGGCCAGAAAACCTGACTTCAGTTTCATTCCATCTCTCCTTCGATCAAGCCCATGTCGAATATCCGGACGTACTGGCGGCGAACCATCAGGCACGCGCGAGCAGGAACTCCTTGAGGTCGCGCGCGCAACGCTCCGGCGCGGCATCCGTTATGTTGTGGGGCAACCCTTCATAGACCCGGAAATCACAGTCGGGGATGCGCTTGAGTACGTCGTATTCCTCAGGCGACTGATTGGGATCCCCGCCCGGAACCACCATGAGAGACGGGCAGCGGATTTCGTCGATCCGCTCCGAAAAATCGGTGCTCGACATCAGAGTCACCATGCGTACCAGCATCTCGACGTTGTTACGGGCGGCCTCAGTTACGAACCAATCGAGAAAGCCCGGCTCGACCTTGTCGAGGTCAAAGCGATCGGACGCGGTTCTGCGCAGGAAGGCCTCGACCCCCTCGGTCCGCATCGCCCTGATCCATCCCTGATAGTCGGTGTGGCCCGCCGACATCTTGAGGCCGGGGATCGTGGCATAGGCAGCCAGCGTCTTCATGCGCTCCGGACGAGCGATGGCAGTCCACATGGCGATAATGCCGCCGGCTGAAGAACCGGCCACATGTGCACGCTCTACGCCGATCTCGTCCATCAGCTCGACCACATCTTGCGACAGACGATCGAGCGCAAGCCCGTCAGGCCCCGGAATCTGCGAGCGACCGTGCCCTCGCATATCGAGGCGCACGACCCTGAAATGACGAGCGAGCGTTGTTACCCAAGCATACATGCGATTCATGCTGCCCATCGCCGCGTGCTTGAGAATGACGGTGTCGGCGTCACGCCATGGGTCCGTAAAGTCGTCGATCCTATATGCGAGTTTCACACCGTCGCTGGCGGCGAAGTATCGGACTTGATCATCATGTATCATATTGCAATACGCCATATCATGAATAGCCCGACTGTGGACCTAACGTTATGGCGCTGTCAAGGGTAAGTCGGGCTGGATCAGTGCTGCACGTCCTGGGCAGCGGCAGCAACAAGTGGGCCCATGCGCTCGCTGAATTCCGCGACGTCCCATTCCGTTGTCGAAGCCGCGATATGAACGGCTGCGACCGGCCTGCCGTCGGTGTCCAGAATGGCGGCGGCCGCCACGATCTCGTCGAGCCTCCACTCCTGGTTCTGCACCGCGAAGCCACGTTCCCGCGCCGTATCCACTTCATGCATGATCGCATCGGGATCGATAAGCGTCATCGGTGTGATGCGGCGCCGATTGGTGGCCTGGATGACAGACGAAGCCTCTTCGCGCGGCATCCTCGACAGGATGGCGCGTCCACCCGCCGAACAGAACATCGGCACCCTGCGGCCGATCAGTGCCGCCTGCATCGTCTCGCGCTTGGACTGGAGCCTGAACACATACACCACCTCGTCTCCATCCCGCAGGGTCAAATCAACTCGTTCGCGCACAGTCCTGCGCAGGTCGATCAGCACCGGAGCGGCCTTCTCGATGAGTGAATTGGTGCGAAGATACTCGTAGCTGAGCCCTAGCACCCTGCGCCCCAAACAATACTGGCGAGTCGACGGGTCCTGTTCGAGATAACCCAAGCCGCACAGTGTTCGCGTGAAACGTTGAACCGCGCTCTTGTCGAGCCCCGCAGCTTGCGAGATCTGGGCGAGGCTCATGAACCTGTCTCGGCCACTGAAAGCAGAAAGGATCGAGAAGGCCTTCTCGACCGATTTCACAGATGGCTGACCACTGCCGCCATCCTCATCGCGCGACCCGCGCGCTTCGTTTGACACTCGTCACCTCCCTGAATTACCATGCGACTTAAGATACAGCATATCACAATACGATACGACTATTTTACTCCCCCATAGCTGAATTTTCCCTACCGGATCATGTCTGGCAACACAACCAAGGTCGCGCCTGGGAGGAGACAAGCACGGTATTGGCATCGCGAAGGCATCATCGCAGACCGTCCTTGCAGACAGAATGGGCTCTGACGTCGAATACGAAACATGGAATGGTGAAACGTGGATAGCATGAAGACCCGCATACTCGACTGGCTGGCGAGCCAGGAGGGAGAAATGATTGCCCTGCTCGAGCAACTGGTAAATGTCGACAGTGGAAGCTACGACAAGGAAGGTGTCGACCGCGCAGGCAAGGTCATCGAAGCGTTTCTGGAGAAGCATTCGATCCCCTTCGACGTAATGTCGATGGTGGAGCATGGCGACGTTATCCGGGCCACCGTTGGCACGGGCGGCCGAAACCGAAACATCCTCGTCATGGGGCACCGCGACACCGTGTTTCCAAAAGGCGAAGCCCTGAAGAGACCCTTTCGGGTGGAGGACGGCCGGGCCTATGGCCCCGGGGTCGCGGACATGAAGGCAGGCCTTGTGATGAACAGTTTCGTCGCAGCCGCGTTCGCGAAATTCGGGGGCGCGCCGGCGCCGATTGTTCTTCTTTACACGGGAGACGAGGAGATCGCTTCTCCCTCGTCCGGAGACATCATTCGCAAGGAGGCGACCGAAGCCCTCGCAGTGTTCAATTCCGAGCCCGGTCGCGCCAATGGCAATGTCGTGGTCGCACGACGCGGATGCATCTTTGCCAAGCTCGAAGTTCATGGCAAGTCGGCCCATTCGGGCGTCAACTTCCGCGACGGTCGCAGCGCCATTGAGGAACTGGCGCACAAAATCGTCGAGATTCGCCAACTGACAGATCTCGAACGCAATATCTCCATCAATGTCGGTCTGATCTCCGGGGGGCAATCCGTCAACACCGTCGCGCCTTTCGCGACTGCCTCGATCGACCTGCGCTATTTCCAGCCCGCCGATCGCGACCCACTGGTCGAAGCCATCACGGCGATTGCGCGCGGCCGTTCGGTGGAGGGGACATCTGCCACGTTCGAAATCTACGGCGAGTTCCCGCCACTGTTCAACGAGGAAGGGTCGGACAGCCTGTTCAAGCGCTACAAGGCATCTGCAAGCGAAATGGGAATTAGCCTCGCAGGCGAACTCACGCATGGAGCAGCGGATTCCGGATTTGCCGCCGCGGCCGGTGCGCCTACAATTTGCGGCCTCGGCCCGGTGGGCGGAAAGTATCACAGTGATGAGGAGTATATCGAACTGGACAGCATGGTCGATCGCGCAAGCATCCTTGCGCTGACGATCATGGAACTCGGAGATGATTTTCCTCGCGCCTGACGCCGTTTGCCGTCGTCAGGTGAGAGATGAGCACCATTTCAGGAAGCACCCAGCCTGCCAGAAAGAGGCGCCCCGCGAACGCGAGGCAAGAGCGGTTCACTGGTTGGCTGAATCGAGGGAATTCCGGCTGGCTGGACACGGGCCAGCATCCGATGACAGCGTCTCTATCCGATGATCTTCGTGGTCATGTTGAGGATCCGAGCGAGGATGGCGGCGGCCATCCGCGTCATGGTTACCGCTTATTCGGCGATGAAGTGCCACCAGCACTATGCAGCAGTTCGAAGCGCCCGCCAGCCAGATCGACCCATCCCGCGTTTGGGTCTCAGTCTGCCAAGGCAGGGCTTTCCTGGATTACGGCATTCACCAGGATTTCCGCGATCTCGCCAAGGCGGGCCTCGTTCATCGGCAATGACAGGAAGATGTCGCCGCGCGGTGTCAGGAGGAGGCCGCGTTCCAGGCAGTTCAGGTGAACGAGTTGCCTCAGCAGCATCGTTTGCGGGTGTATCTGGGCAACCTTCATGGGCGGCTGCGCGCCGATATGGAGGCTGAGTATCGACCCGATGCCGCTGAGGCACACATCGAGGCCCACCTGCGCCAGCCGTGCATTCACCGTCGCGCGGAAAGCCTCGGTGCGCTGAAGGAACGCATCGGCGGCGTCGGGTGTGAAGCTCGAGCGTAGGCCCGCAAGCCCTCCGCTCATCGACATGATGTTGTTGTTGAAGGTTCCCGCATGCTTGAGCGCGCCCGGCAGGCGCGGATCGAAACGGTCCATCAGGGCCTTCGAGCCGCCGAACGCGCCAAAGGACAGGCCCGCGCCGAGATATTTGCCGAGGGTCGTCATGTCGGGCACGATACCGTAGTGGCCTTGCAGGCCGGCGCGCCCGAGGCGCGAAGTCTTCACCTCATCAAAAATGAGCACCGCGCCGCAGCGGGCCGCCTCCTCGCGCAGCATCGCCAGAAACGCCGCTTCGGCCGGGATGTTGCCGGCCGCGCCCAGCAGCGGCTCGACCAGGATGGCGGCAAGCTCGTTTCCACAGGCTTTCACGCTGGCGCGTGTGGATTCGATGTCGTTGAAAGGCGCCGTGACGAAATCGAACGGGACGTTCATCGGGCTGCCGCCGCCCGCGAAGGTGAGAACGCCGCCATGATAGGCATCCTCGAACACGAGGACACGCTTGCGGCCAGTTGCGTTGATCGCCGTCAGAAGCGCGAAGAGGTTGGCCTCAGTACCGGAATTGCAGAATCTCAGCCGCTCCAGCGAAGGAAAGCGCTGGCACAACAGTTCGGCCAGTTCGCTCTCGGCGGTATTCGGACCCGAAAGGACGAGCCCGTTGTCCAGCACCTCGTGGAGTGCAGCCACGATGACCGGATCGCTGTGGCCATAGAGACCCGCCGAGAATTCCCCGGCGCAATCGATATATTCGTAGCCGTCGACATCGGTAAGCATGTCCGCCCTGCCCGACACGATGACGAGCGGGAACGGATCGAAATGCAGGACGCTGCGCGTATTTCCGCCGGGCATCCATGCCTGCGCGCGCTCGTGCCGCGCGCAGCTTTCCGGGTGCTTGCGGACATACGCCTCACGCAGGTCGTCCAGTCTACCGGCAGCCTTCATTTCAGCGTCTCCAGTGCATTGTCGAGCGACCTGCCAAGGCGGGCCACGATCTCGGCAAGTTCGTCCTCGCGTGCGTTGAGCGCCGGCGCGAGGAGAATGTGGTCGCCGGCCCGTCCGTCTATCGTGCCCCCCGAGGGGTAGATCATCAGGCCGTTGTCCATGGCCGATGCCTTCACCATGGCATGCAGCTTCGCGGCCGGGTCGAAGGGCGCTTTGGTCTCTCGATCCGCAACGAGCTCTATCCCGATAAACAGCCCGCGCCCGCGAATGTCGCCGACATGCCGGTGCTGACCCAGCGATGCTTCGAGCATGCGCCTCAGCGCTGTACCGCTCGCCGCGGCTGCCGCAACCAGCCCATCCTCATCAATGGCGCGCTGCACAGCCAGGGCGGCCGCGCAGGCGAGCGCGTGGCCCATATAGGTGAAGCCATGGGCGAGAGCCCCCGAACCGCCAGCGATGGCGTCTGCGATCCTGTCATGGACCAGCGTGGCACCCATCGGCACGAAGCCGCCGCCCAGCCCCTTCGCGACAGTCACGATGTCGGGGACGACGCCGTCCTCCTCGAAGGCGAACCGATAGCCGGTTCGCCCGCTGCCGCACATGATCTCGTCGAGGATCAGGAGAACGCCGTAGCGGTCGCAGATCGCACGCACCTCCTTGAGGTAGCCCTCCACGGCCGGCGCGCAACCGAGCGTCGCGCCAACGACCGGCTCGGCGATGAAGGCCGCAACCGTCTCCGGGCCGAGACGCAGGATCGCGTCCTCAAGCTCGGCCGCGGCGCGCAACCCGTAGTCCCGTTCGGTCTCGTCCTCGCGGCGCTCGCGATAGGCGTAGCATGGCGCGATCAGCTCGGCCTCGAACAGCAGCGGCTCGTAGAGCGCTCGGCGCGGCAGGTTTCCGCCGACGGAAAGAGCCCCCAGCGTTGCCCCGTGATAACTCTGGCGGCGCGCGATGATCTTGCCACGGCCGGGTTCGCCGCGCTCGACCCAATACTGGCGGGCAAGCTTCAGAGCCGTTTCGACCGCTTCCGAACCACCCGAACAGAAGACAACCTTCGACAGCCCCGCAGGCGCCTTCCCGACCAGATAGGCGGCAAGCTCCTCCGCGGGCTCACTCGTGAAGAACGAGCCGTGGGCATAGGAGACGGCGTCGAACTGGCGCAGGATCGCATCGCGTACCCGCTCGTCACGATGACCAATGGCCGAGACCGCCGCGCCGCCCGACACCGCGTCGAGATAGCGGCGGCCATCGCTGTCCGTAACCCACAATCCGTCCGCCTGCGCGACGGCCGGCGGAACCGTGTCCGTCTTGCGGTGCAGGATGGCGCTCATGCAGCCCCCGCATGATCAGGGTAATAGGCCTGGAGGCGGTCGTCGGCATTGGCCTCGGAATCCCTTTCCGCCTGAAGGCCATAGCCTCCGCCGCCCGGCGTGTTCACCTCGATGGTGTCACCGGGGCCAAGCACGAAATCCTCGCCCTTCGAGATGTGTTCCGGCTCGATCGCCCTTCCCTTCTGGGAAATCGAGATGCGGTTCGGCGCACCCGCTTCGCCACCGAGGATGCCGGGAGGGCCGAAACGTCCGTGTTCCATAAGGAACGATGCCTTGCCGTGGCCCCGCAACAGCCGCAGCTTGTAGCTGACGCCGAAGCCGCCGCGGAAACGGCCGGCGCCGCCCGACCCCTCGCGCAGGGCATAGCTTTCGAAAAGCAGCGGATAGCGCTGCTCGAGGATCTCGACGGGCTGGCTTTTGGAGATGCCGATGGTCGAGCAGCCGTTGGTGAGACCGTCGCCGTTCCACCAGCCGCCGTAACCGCCGCCGGAGAAATAGTACATGATGTAGTTCTCGCCCGTTTCCGGGTCATGTCCGCCAAGGCTGAGGTTGCCGCTGGTGCCAGCCGGCGCAGCAAAGAGCCGGTCGGGGATCGCCTTGGCAAGCGCCAGGAACACCGCCTCCATGACGCGCTGCGATACCTCGGCGGCGCAGCCTGCAACGGGACGCGGATATTCGGCATGGATGAAGGTGCCGAGCGGCTTGTGGACGACAATGGGCTCGAAGCAGCCGGCATTCATCGGCACGTCGGGGAATATGTGTTTGAGCGCGACGTAGACTGCCGAAAGCGTCGTCGCCCAGACAGAGTTCAGGGGCCCCTGGCACGGCGGGCTCGACCGGGAGAAATCAAACTCGATGTCGCTTCCATCCACCTTGACGGAGACCGCGATCTCGAGCGGCTCATTGACGACCCCGTCGCTGTCCATGAAGGCGCTCGCTTCATAGGTGCCATCCGGGATGGTGTCGATATGGGCGCGCATCATGCGCTCGGAGCGACGCTCGAGCTCGGCAATTGCGGCTTCGACGACATCCTGACCGTAGCGGTCGAGCAGCGTCGTGAGGCGGCGGGCGCCAGCCGTCAGCGCTGCAATCTGCGCCTTGATGTCGCCGATCCGTTCTTCGGCAACGCGGATATTGGCAAGGACCATCTGGACCAGATCGTCCTCCATCCTGCCGCGCCGGACCAGCTTGACCGGCGGGATTCGCAGACCTTCCTGATGGATTTCCGTGGCGGTGCTGTTGAAGCCGCCGGGCACCATGCCGCCCGTGTCCGGCCAGTGGCCGGTGTTGGACAGATAGCACCACAGCTTGCCACGGTAGTAGAAGGGACGCACCATCTTCACGTCCATCAGATGGGTGCCGCCAAGATAGGGGTCGTTGACGAGAATGACGTCGCCGTCCTCAAGATCGTCGCGCGCCTCGATGACGCAGCGGGTCGTTTCCTGCATCACGCCGAGGAAGATCGGCAGGCCGAGTTCTCCCTGTGCGATCATGCGGCCGTCGCCCAGACCGTAAATGCCGTTCGAGCGGTCGAATGCCTCCGAGATGACGGGCGAAAACGATGTCTTTTCGTGCACCAGATCCATCTCCGAGCAGACCTGTTGCAGGCCCTTTTCGATGACGGTGAGGGTAACGGGATCGATGGACTGGCCGAGCTTTGCGGCCTGCTGGTGGTTCAGCATGCTGTTTCCTGTTCAGTTCGCGGCCGGGATCTGGTCGATGGCGACAACGATGTTGCCGTATTCGTCGACGCGGGAAGTGGTGCCCGGATCAAGCACCAGCGTGGAGTCGGACTGCTCGACGATGGCCGGGCCTTCGATGACCGCGCCCAGCGGCAGGGAATCGCGATCGTAGATGTGGGCCTTTTGCCATTCGCCGTCGAAGTAGACATCGCGCGTGCCCGTTTCGGCTGACGCTAGCGTCCCCTCAGAGGGACGGAATATCGAGAGGTCGACTTTTTCACGCTGCCCGATCACCGTCGTGCGGACATTGGCGAGAACCGGCACCATCTCCGGCAATTCGAGGTCGAAGCGCTGCTTGTAGGCCCTGACGAATTCGTCGAGCACGGCATCGGCGTCGAACGCCTCTCCCTTCATCTCGACCCGCAGCACATGCGACTGCCCCTTGAACAGCAGATCGAACTCGTGGACCACGTCGACCTGACCGACATCTACGCTTTCCTCGGCCAGAAGCGCGCGCCCATCGGCGGCCTGCTGGCGCATGATCGCCACGACGGCATTGCCATCGATGCCGCGCATCGGCAGGTTGACCGTCTGCACGAAATCGTGCCGCACATCGGCAAGCACGCATCCGAGTGCCGAGGTCAGCCCTGGGAAGCGCGGAACGAGAACCCGCGGTATGCCAAGCTCGCGGGCGATGGCGATAGCATGCAACGGCCCTGCGCCCCCGAACGGCATCAGCGCGAAATCGCGCGGATCATGGCCTTTCTCGATCGAGATGAGACGGATGGCACCAGCAAGTTCGGCGATCGCCACGTCGATGATCGCCGAAGCCGCGGCGGTCGCGTCAAGCCCGAGCGGCTTGCCAATCTGCTCCGAAAGCGCCGCTTCGATGCGGGCAATCGGTGCCGGCTTGTTGGAGCCCGTCACGGAGCCCGGATTGAGCCGGCCGAGGAAGAAGTTCGCGTCGGTGATCGTCACGCGCTCGCCGCCACGGTCATAACCGATGGGGCCAGGGAACGAACCGGCGCTTTCAGGTCCCACACGCAGCATGCCGGCCTTGTCGATGTGCGCGAGGCTGCCGCCGCCGGCGCCGACCGTGTGCATGTCGATCATCGGAATGCGGATCGGCACCGCATAGGCGAGATCCTTCTCAGCAGTGATGACCGGCTTGCCGTCGACAACGAGCGCCACGTCGAAGCTGGTGCCGCCCATGTCGCCGGTGATGATGTTGGCGAAGCCGGCCGCTTTCGCGATTTCTGCCGACGCGAGGACGCCTCCCGCAGGGCCTGACATGACGGTGTGCGCGGCATGGCTGGCGACGAGGGCGGAAGACATCATGCCGCCATTCGCCTGCATGACGAGCAGTTCGTTTCGGAACCCCTTGTCCTTGAGGCTGCTCGCGACACGCTGGATGTACTGGCTGACGATAGGACTGATGGACGCGTGGATCGCGGCCGTGCTGCCTCGCTCGAACTCGCGCATCTCGCGAACGATCTCGTGGCCGGCGATTACGTGCTCGTTCGGCCACATCTCTCGCGCGATTCGCACGGCAGCGGCTTCATGTTCGTCGTTCACATAGGAATGGAGGAAATGGATGACGAGCGATTCCGCACCCTCATCGATGAGCTGCTGCACGGCGGCACGCACGTCGCTTTCGCTCAATGGCGTGACGACACGGCCCTGAGCATCCATCCGCTCGGTCACCTCCAGGCGCAGCCTGCGCTCGATGAGCGGCTTGAAATTGCCGGACAGGCCGTATGCGTTCGGACGGGTGCGGCGCCCAAGCTCGAGGATGTCGCGGAACCCGCGTGTCGTTATGAGGCCGGCGCGTGCACCCTTTCGCTCCAGGACCGCATTGGTGCCGGCCGTGGTGCCGTGCACGAGCCAGTCGATGGCATCGGCGGGAACGCCGAGTTCGTCGATGCCCTGGAGAAAGCCCCTGGACCGGTCGTCGACCGTGGTCGGCACCTTGGCCGTCGCGAATCGGCCAGTGGCCGAGTCCAGCATCAGGAAGTCCGTGAATGTGCCGCCCACATCGACACCAACGCTAACGCTCATCCAGCCCTCTAAATCTCATTTTATGGAATATAGTTTCAATAAATGATATTCAATCGACGAGGCGCGACTTTGTCAAGCCGGTGTCGGCTTGTAGTTGTGTGCTTCGCAGTGCATTGGAACGTGGCGAACAGGCAGGAGGTTTGAGTGGCGACCAACGGATCGGGGCCGATCGAGCGCTATTTCCAGATCGTCGAAATCGTCGCGGCTTCCCACGACGGACTGACGCTTACCGACATCGCTCAGCTGACAGGGCTGCCGAAGCCGACGGCGCATCGCCTGGTGCGCACGCTGGTCGATCTCGGCATCCTTGCCAGCGACGACACATGGTACAAGACGTTCCGGATCGGCGCGCGCATGTGGCGCATGCTTCACCTCGGCGTCGATCGTGACAAGGCCAGCGCGTTCGCCCAACTCGTCGTCGACGACCTTGCCGCGCGGTTCGGCGAAACGGCATACGTCGTGCGCCTCGACCGTACGGGGGTTCTTTCAATCGCGCGGTCGGCACCCGATCAGGGGCATCGGCTGCATGTCCTTCCGGGCGACCATCTGCCGGCGCACGCCGCTGCATCGGCCAAGGCGATTCTTGCCTATCAGGACAGTTCCATGCTCGACGCATATCTAACGGAACCGCTTGAGCGACTGACGCCGTTTACGCACACCTCCCGAGACGAAGTGCTCGCCGAGTTCGAGAAGGTCAGACAGACCGGCTACGCGATCTGTGACCGCGAGATCGACGAGAACATCATGGCATATGCCTGTCCGGTCCCCGTCGACAACGTCGGCGTGGTCTATGCCATCGGCATCACCGGCCCGGTCACGCGATTGCGCAAGCAGCCTGCCGAGTTCTGGCTGGAGCCCATGAAGGCGGCGGCGCAGAGGTTGAGTACGATGGTCTCCACGCTGCGCGCCGACTGACGGGGCCGCCGGTTCAGAACATCGCGTTCGGCAGCACGAGGATGATCTGCGGGAAGACCATGCATATGGCGACCGCAACCAGCATCAACGCGATGAACGGAACGACCGACCGGTAGATATCGGTCATGCGCACTTCCGGCGGGGCGACGCCTCGCAGGTAGAAGAGGTTGTAACCGAAGGGCGGCGTCAGGAAGCCGATCTCCATCATGATGATGAAGAGAATGCCGAACCAGACCGGATCGAAGCCGAGCGCGGTGATGATCGGCACGAAGATCGGCGCGGTGATCATGATGATCCCCACGGTATCGAGCATCATGCCCATGATGAACAGGATCGACAGCATGCCGACGAGAATGAGCCATCGGTTCACCTCCAGGTCCAGCACGAGGCCCTCGATCAAGCGGGATGCGCCCATCGCGGTATAGAAGGTCGACAGCGCCGTCGCCCCAATGATGATCCAGAAGATCATGCAGCTAAGCTGCAGCGTCTCCTCGCAGGCCTGCCGCAGCACCGACCAATCGAGACGCCGCAGCACCGCCGCCGCCAGGATCGATCCGGCAGCACCGATTGCACTGGCCTCCGACACGCTGGCGATGCCGGTCAGGATGGAACCCATCACCCCGACGATGAGCAGCACAGGCAGCACCAGGCCTTTGAGGCTGACGAGTTTCTCCCGCAACGAATAGCGCGTCATCTCCCGACCACCGCTGATTTCCGGCTGGAGCCAGCCGCGGATGATGAGGTAGGCGATGAAAAGTGCTGAAATCAGCAGGCCAGGCAGAAGGCCCCCGGCGTACAGCTTGCCGATCGAGGTGTTTGCGACGATGCCGTATACGATCATCGTCACGCTCGGCGGGATCAGGATGCCCAGCGAGCCACCGGCGGCGATCGAGCCGAGTGCGATGTCCTTGCCGTAGCCGCGGGCCAGCATGGCGGGAATGGCGATCATGCCCATTGAGATTGTCGCGGCGCCGCTGATACCCGCCATCGCGGCAAACAGGGTGCAGATGACGATCGTGCCGACCGCCAGGCCGCCCCGCAACCCGCCGAAGAATTTCTGCATCGTGTTGTACAGGTCTTCCGCGATGCTGGCGCGCTGCAGCATGGCCGCCATGAAGATGAAGAGCGGAATCGCGACGTATTCGAAACTCGAGGCGGTCGAGAAGGCGCGGATAGGCACCATGTTCAGAGCCATCGGGCTCCAGAAGAAATAGATCATGCCGATGGAGATGCCGCCGAGCGCGATAGCGATCGGAACGCCCAGCATCAGGAACAGCAACATGAAGCCGAAAAGCAGGCTCGTCGTCAGAACGGGATCGGCCATCATCGCACGCCCTCCTCGGCATAAAGCGCGTCGCGCCAGCCACGCAGGAGGTTCAGGATCCACGCCAGCACCAACAGCGCAGCGCCGATGGGAAGCATGGCCTTGGGTAGCCACACCGGCCCGCCCCAGCCGCCCGTTGCAGAACGCTCGCCCATGGCAAAGGACTTCAGGGCGAAGTCATAGCCGAAGGACAACAGCACCCAGATGAAGAGCGCGAAAAGGGCCGTGGAGACCACGGTGTCTACGATGGCCTTCGCAAGCGGCGAAAAATGTTCGTAGACTGCATCGACCCGCACGAAGTTGCCCTTCGCCATGGCCCATGGGCCACCCAGGAAGATGAACGCGACGAGGAGCCACGTGCTTGCATCGCCGGCCCAGCGCACGGAACGGCCAAGCACGGCGCGCGAAAACATCTCGTAGATCATGATGGCGATGATCGCCAGAACGAAGAGCGCGACGACACGGCCAATGCCCGTGATCAGACGCTCGAGAAGATTGATGATGGTGTTCAGCATCGTCCCTCGTCACGAAAAAAGCGGCCCTGACGGGGTTCGTCAGGGCCGCGCTGCAAGCCGTGCCTATTCGGCGGCTGCGCTGTCGAGCCGCCCCAGATCGCGGAGGAACTCGTTGAGAAGCTCCACGCCACGAGCGGCCAGTTCATTCTCTTCCGCATAGGCCTGCCAAAGCGTGCGGGCCTCCGCCTCCATCGCCAGCCACTCGGCTTCCGGGATGGTGGAAATCTCCACGCCGGCAGCTTGCATTTCCTGCATGGCCTTGGCGTCGTTGTTCATGCTGATGAGAATGTAGTCAAGCGAGGACGCGACGGCAGCCTCCTGAAGGATCGCCTTCAGATCGTCGGGCAGCGCTTCCCATGCCTGGCTGTTGACCGCAAAGAAGTTGTTCGGCACCGGCATCGGCGACGGCTGCACATAATACCTGGCGACTTCGTGGAACGAGTTGTTCATGTTGCCGGCAGGGCTTGCCCAGCGTGCCGCGTCGAGCACACCCGTGGCCAGCGCCGTATAGATTTCGCCGCCGCTCAGGAAGACCGGCGAGGCGCCCATCTTCTCGTACCACTCCGCCTCAAGGCCGAAGGCGCGGATCTTCAGGCCGTTGAAGTCGGCCTGCGACGTGATGGGCTTCGTCGACATGATGTCCCAGGCCGGCGAAAGCTGCGGCCCGAGATAGAACACGCCATGCGGCTGGTAGGCCTCGCGTGCGATGTCCAGGAAGCCGCGCTTGTAGAAGAAGTTGAACCGCTCCAACGGTGTGCGCAGCGAGCCAGGCACGCCGCTCTCGATGCTGGCGATCGGGCCGAGCTTGCCGGCGTAGTATCCACCGGTCAGAACAGCCATTTCGGTGACGCCCGCGCCAACAGCCTCCAGGCCGTCGGCGATCGGGAACAGCGCGCCGACCGGATAGATTTCAAACGTGATGCGTCCGCCCGACATCTCCGTCGCGAGGTCCGCAAACTTCTCCTGGAGCGCCACATAGCCCGGCTCACCGGCATTGAGGTTGCTCTGAATGCGCCAGTGTACGGCATCCTGGGCGGAAACCGCGGATACACTAAGAAGACCGGCCCCGAACATCACGACCGCGCGCAGATGGTGTCTGAAACATGCAAACATCAAGTTTTCCCCTTCAATAGTTTCATATAATGAGATTTCATCTTGTTTTATGAAACTCTCGCGCATTTCGCCCTTGTCGTCAAGTTGTGAAACCGACGCTCAGGATGCGCTCTGCTATCTCGGAATTGTCGGGATTGGAACTGGCGGCCAAGGCGATCAGGCGCTGCACACAACGCACGCAACGCCAGACGGCCGCTGACTTTCGGCAGGCCGGCAGTCGGGTGCCACCGTCAGTGACACCCGCAATATCTTGAAAGATCGGCTGGCGAACAGCGCCCCTGCGCCAGCGTCTCGGCCCTAGCCGCCAAGTTCGTGCAGGAGCGCGGCTCCGGTCCGGATGCCGTCGAAGAAGCGCACAATCTCCAGGTTCTCGTTGGGCGCGTGGTTCGCCTCGTCAGCGTTGGCGTAGGGGATTACGAAGGCGGGCTTTTTCAGGATCTTGGTGAAGACGTAGTCCGGCAGGCTGCCGCCGACCGTGGGGTACATCAGCGGCTCCACCCCGCGCGCCGCTACCACAGCCCGGCGGATCGGCTCGGCGAAGCGCGAATCCATGGGCGTTTTCGACGGCAGCATGCCGTTGAGGGGGACGAATTCAACGTCAGGAGCATGCTCGTTAACATGCGCGGCCACCTTCTCGAACACGTATTCAGGCGTCAGGGGCTCCACGAGCCGGATGTCGCATTTCGCGAACGCCTCGCATGGCAGAACGGTCTTCATTCCCGGCCCGCCATATCCGCCATGCAGGCCGTTGATGGTCAGCGTCGGGTGAAACATCAGCCGGTCGTAGTAGCCGCGGTCGTGCGGCTGATCGAGTTCACTGAGGCCAAGGTCAGCCTTCAGCGCGTCGAGGTCGAGCGGCAGGCGGGCGACGGCATCCCGCTCATAGTTCGTTGCCGGAATGACGGGCTCGGTGAGGCCATTGATGGTGATCTCGCCGGTCGGGCTTTTCATGGTCGCAAGCAGATGAACCAGCTTCCAGATGGCGTTCGGCACGACGCCACCGAAATTGCCAGAGTGCACGTCTCGCGAGGCCGTACGAACACGGAGTTCGAATGCCGCGACTCCACGCACGCCGAACGTGACCACCGGTGCGCCGCTTTCGTGCAGCGGGCCGTCCGAGGTCACCACGAGGTCGGCGTTGAGCCGGTCGGCATGTTCTCGAACGAAATCGGCGATGTGCGGGCTGCCGATCTCCTCCTCGCCCTCGAGCAGGAAGATGACGTTGCAGGGCAGCTCGCCGTTAACGGCCAGGTGAGATTCGATCGCCAAGAGCTGGGCGAAATGCTGGCCCTTGTTGTCACCGATACCGCGCGCATAGATGCGACCGTTGCGGATGGTCGGCTCGAAGGGCGGGCTTTCCCACAGCTCCAGCGGGTCCGGCGGCTGCACGTCGTAATGCCCGTAGAGAAGCACGGTCGGCTTGTCCGGCGAGACCATGCGCTTGCCGAGCACCATCGGATGGTTCGCCGTCGGCACGGCCTCCGCCTCGAAGCCGAGCCCGGCGAGATGGTCGACGAGCATTGTCGCCACTTCGCGAATGCCCAGATTGTGAGCGCTTATCGAAGGGTGGCGGACATAGTCCATCACCCGCTCGATGAAGCTGTCGCGGTTCTGCGCGATATGCGCGAAGACCGGCTCAAGACGGCTATCAATCGTGGTCATCGGCTGCTCCCTCCCGCGACAGTATGAGTGCGCCGGTCTCGTGGACGTGCCCCGTCCAGCCCGGCGCGACAAATGTGGTGGTATCGAGCTGGGTCATGATCATCGGGCCGCTGAAGGTTGCACCGGCCCCGAGCCCTGCGCGGTCGACAAGCGGAACCCTCGCTTCGCCGGAGGACAGATGCACGGTCGCCTCGTCATAGGCCTCCACCTTGTCTCCATCCTCGATGATACCGATCGGAGCGGCGGCGGTCAGCCCTGAAGCCTCGACACGCAAGGTCACCAGTTCGACGGCAGCGTCAAGCGTGAAGCCGTAAAGCGCGCGATGCTCGTCGGCAAACGCGGCTTCCAAGGCCTCGACGCCGTCCACCCAACGGATGGCAATCTCGCCGCCCTGCCCGTGGTAGCGAAGAAGTGCGACGCGCTGCACGCGGCGCTTCTCGTCGGCGACGCCTTCCTGCTCGAACCAGTCCAGCGCCTGCGCTTCCAGTTCACCGAAGACGGCGTTCGCCATCGCTGTGTCGATCGCGCCCGCGCGCGGCAGGGTGCGGCTGAACTCCGCCTTGAGGTCAGCAGCGAGAAGCCCGTCGGCACACAGAACACCCGGTGCCGGCGCAATCATGATGCGCGAGATGCCGAGCAGCTCGGCCAGCGCACAGCCGTGCAGCGGACCCGCGCCACCGAACGGCACAAGCGTGAACTGGCGCGGATCGTGGCCGCGCTCCACCGAGACGACCCGCACGGCGCCCACCATATGGTTGTCGACGATCGCGAGGATGCCACGCGCGGCCTCCTCAATGTCGAGCCCCAGCGGGCTGGCGACACTTTCCGCAACGACCCTGCGCGCGGCCTCGACATCGAGCGCCATGCGTCCGCCGAGCAGTTTCGACGGCAGATGGCCGAGCACGACATGGGCGTCCGTCACGGTTGCCTGCTGGCCGCCATGACCATAGGCGGCAGGGCCCGGGCGTGCGCCCGCACTGCGCGGACCGACGGAAAGTGCGCCATCCTCGACGGCAGCAATCGACCCGCCGCCGGCACCGATGGTCACCATGTCGACCATGGGCAGCGGCAGCGGCCATTCGCCCACCTTGCCGTTCTGGGTCAGGCCGATATGCCCGCCCTTTATCAGGCAGATGTCGGCGCTGGTTCCGCCAATGTCGACCGTGATGAGATCGTCGATGCCGCAGGCAGCCGCGATCGCGCGGGCGCCGACTACGCCGGCCGCCGGCCCGGAAAGCGCGGTCAGCGCCGGTGCCTGGCGGATTGCGGGTGCGCCGGCAACGCCGCCATTCGACTGCATGAGGAGAAGCGGCGCGGACACCGCCTCGTCCTCCAGCCGCTGCTCGAGCCGGCCCACATAGGTGGTTACACCCGGCATCACCGTGGCGTTGAGCACCGTCGTCAGCGAGCGTTCGTACTCGCGAACGACCGGCAGCACGTCGACCGAGGTCGTCACCGCCAGATGCGGCAGCCGTTGCCGCAGGATTTCGGCGGCGCGGCGCTCGTGCGCCGGGTTAGCAAAGGCGTGCAGGAGGCAGACCGCGACAGCTTCCACATCCATCGACGCGATGGCCTCGGCGGCGCGCTCGACGCTTGCCTCATCGAGTGCGCGCTCCACGCCGCCGCCCGGCGCGATCCGCTCGTCGATCTCGATGATGCGCGACGCGGGCACCGGTCGCTCCGGCTTCACCCATGTGTAGAGATTGGCCTTGCGGGGAATGTCCTGACGCCCGATGGCCAGCACATGCCTGAAGCCGCGCGTGGTCACGAGCGCCGTGCGCGCGCCCTTGTCCTCGAGGATCATGTTGGTGGCGACGGTGGTGCCGTGCAGCACCTGCTGCAGCTTCGATGCGGGCGCTCCCGCGTCGGCAAGCGCGAGCCGGATGCCGTTCAGGAAGGCTTCCGAAGGATCGGAAGGCACGCTGGGCGTCTTGGCGCGCCAGACCTGTCCGCTGGAACGGTCGAGCAACGAGATGTCGGTGAAGGTGCCGCCGATGTCGACGGCGATGGAAAGTGCCTGATCAGTCGAGTGCATCGACATAGTCCTTGCGATGGAAACGGCGGGTGGCGGGGCGTTCGGAGCGCAAGCGCCTTGTGGCGACCTCATCGACGCGTCCCTCGACGATCTCGACGCCGTAGAGTGCACGGGCAGCATCGACGCTGACATATCCGCCGAGCACGTCTTCGAGCACCTTGGCGAGCGGCCGATCGTACGGATGGCCGTAGCCGCCACCACCGCCGGTCTCAATGCGCAGGATGTCGCCCCGCACGAGCCGGTTGCCGTCCGACAGTGGCGCGAGCGGCCGCTCCCTGTCCGTTCCCGGATTGACGACGGCGCGGCCCACGCCACCCGACATGCCACCTTCGATGCCCCAGGGCGGGTTCTTCACGCTGTCGATGCGGACGGCGAGCACGGCGTCCTCGGCCAGCACCTCGTATTCACGAACGATGCCGCAGCCGCCGCGATACGCTCCCGCGCCGCCGGAATCTTCCATGACGCCATAGGTGCGCAGGCGAACCGGGTAGCCCAGTTCGAGAAACTCGACCGGATAGTTCTCCTGCGCGACGAAATAGACCGCGTCGATGCCATCGGCCTCGGGCCTTGCGCCATAGCCAACGCCGATGCCGTCAGCCAACAGGAAGCGCTGCAGATCGCCGGACTCATCGCGGAAATTGCCGCGCATGATGGAGATCACATAGGCGGAATTGGCGGCAGGCGCTCCGCCATTTGCCACATTGAGCAGGCCGTTGATTGCCGAGATCACCCGCATGGTAGTCAGGCCGCGCATGCCGAGCGGTGCCGGGAAACGCGGCAGCAGCAGCGAACCCTCGCGCAGACGGACTTCGTCGAGCGCGTTCGGCCCGCCGGCATTGCAGACCTGGGACGGGTCGCCGCCGAGATAATAGAGCCCGAGCGCCATGCCCGGAACTCCCCGGTTCATCAGATAGTTGACCGGGCCGGGGGCCTGGTCGTCGCTCTCGCTGGCGTCGAAAAGGAAGCGGTCTTCTCCGTCTGCGCCCTTCTCGCGGGTGAGGGAGAAGCGGATCTTGAAGGGGCCGTTGCCGTGCCCGTCACCATCGATGGCATCGGTGAAGGAGTGGGTGCCGTAGTCGAAGGTGTCTGCGAGGCGGTCACGCACGAGGCGTCGCGTACGTTCCAGCAACTGGGCGAAGGCGTCCTCGACGACGTCGGCGCCGAAGCGGTCGACGATCTCGCCCATGCGCTTCACACCGAGATCGACACTCGCCATCAGCGCGCGCATGTCGCCATTGCTCTGCTCGGGAAAGCGCGAGTTCCGGTGGAAGATCGACAGCGTCGCCTCGTTGACCTTGCCCTCGTCGGCGAGCTTGGTGACGGGGATGATGATGCCTTCCTGGTAGATCTCGGTCGCATCCGGGCTGATCGAACCCGGCCGAAGGCCGCCAATGTCGGCGAAGTGGGCCCAGCTCATCACGAATGCGCAGCGGCGGCCGTCCTTGAAGACGGGCGCCAGCAAGACCTGGTCGTTGGAGTGCGAGACCGCGCCCCGCGAACCATAGCAATCGTTGTACCAGTACAGGTCGCCCGGCTTCATCTCGTCGGCCGGGAATTTCTCGAATACAGGGCTGGTCATGTCGCCGAAGATCGGGACCATCGACCCCACCGCCATGATGCCGTCGGCATCGAAGAGCGCGGTGTAGAAATCCTTCTTCTCGCGAATGAAGGCGGAGATGGCGGTCCGCTCCAGCAGCGCCTCCATTTCCGATTGCGCGGCGGCAATAGCGCCGCGGATGATCTCCAGAGAAATGGGATCGCACGCGCGCTCTTCCCTCTCTGGCCGGTCGGCCAGTTTCGCGGCCGTGGTTGTCTGATGCATCGAATGGTTTCCTGTTGATGCGGTTCACAAAGTGACGACGACGTTTCCGAGATTCCCGCCTGCTTCGACGGCGCGGTGCGCGTCGGCGATGTCCTCGAGGGGGAAGGTTCTGGCGATGGCCACGCGCAAATCGCCCTGGGCGGCAAGCTCGGCAATACGAAGCTCGCCTTCGAGGCGTTCGGCCTTCGGGATGGCGAAGCCCTGGATCACACGCAGGTTGGCGCCTTTGTTTGCGAAGGCGTAGTAGTCGAGGACAGGCTTGGGATCGCTGGTCGAGGAGTAGGAAGCGATCGTGCCGTTCACCTTGAGCACTGCAATGTCGATCGCGTGATTGGCGCCGAAATCGACTTCGACCACGCGATCCACGCCCTTCCCAGCAGTCAGCTCAAGGATGCGCGCGGCGACATTTTCCTGCCGGCGGTCGACGATCTCGTCTGCCCCGCCGGCGCGCGCGTGCTCTGCCGCCCGGGCGTTCGAGACTGTACCGATAACCCATGCGCCGCCGGCCTTGGCCATCTGCACCGCGCAATGCCCGACAGCACCCGCAGCACCGGCAACAAGAACCGTCTGCCCTTCCACCGATCCGTCGGCGAAGACGGCACGATATGCGGTCATGGCCGGCACGCCGAGACACGCGCCGGCCTCAAAGGACATCTCATCGGGAAGCGTCACCGCCTGCTCGGCAGGGAGTGCGATCAGTTCGGCGGCGGTACCGAAAGCACGCCCAGCCGAGCCATATCCGCCCTGCGCGTTCCACATCCATACGCGATCGCCGATACGGGAAGGATCGGCCCCATCTCCCACCGCGACGATCTCGCCAGCTCCATCGCAATGGGGAATGACGAGAGGGTGCTGCATTGCCATGCCGTTCCAACCGGCGCGTCGTTTCACGTCGGCCGGGTTGATGCCCGAGGCACGCACACGGACCAGCACCTCACCCGTTCCGGCAACGGGGTCCGGCCTTTCGCCGATCTGAAGCACGTCTCCGGCAGGTCCGGTCCGGGTGTAAAAGGCGCAGCGCATCATTCGGTCCTGTCAAAAAGGTGGCATGCGACGTGGCGTGTTCCGGTCTGCCGCAGATGAGGCACTTCCCGGCTGCAGCGGTCGAAGGCGTGAGGGCAACGGTCGCGAAAAACGCAGCCCGAAGGCGGATTGCGAGGGTCGGGCGCGCCGCGACCGATTGGCAGGGCGTCATGGCTCTGGTTAGGGTCGGGTACGGGCACTGCCGCAACCAACGCCTTCGTGTATGGGTGCAGCGGTTCGTGGACGATGTCCTCGGTCGGGCCGTCCTCCATCACCTTGCCGAGATACATGACGATGGTCCGCTCGCACACATAGCGGACGAGCGCGAGGTCGTGGCTGATGTAGATGGCCGTCAGACCGAGGCGGTCGCGCACGTCACGAAAGACGTTGAGCACACCGGCCCGCACCGACACGTCGAGCATCGAGACCGGCTCGTCGGCAACGACGAAATCGGGTTCGAGAATCAGCGCGCGTGCCATGACAACACGCTGCAACTGCCCGCCCGAAAGCTGGTGCGGATAGCGGTCGAGATACTGGCGCGGTTCGGGCAGGCGAACGAGTTCCAGAACGGAGACGATGCGCGCCTCGCGTTCGGCCGAGGGGACGCCTGCATTCTCCAGGGGCTCGGACAGGGTCTGACGGATTGTGAAGCGTGGGTTGATCGCGTCGAACGGGTTCTGGAAGATGAACTGCGCGCGCGAGCGGTACCGCTTGAGCGCCTGCCCCCTGAGGTCGGCGATCTTCTCGCCGTCGAAGCGGATCGCGCCGCCCGTCGCTTCTTCCAGCTTGAGCAGCAGGCGCCCCATCGAGGTCTTGCCACAGCCGGATTCTCCCAGGAGCCCGACGCTCTCGCCACGGCGTATGGTGAAGGTTACTCCGTCCACGGCCTTGACCACTGGCGGGTTGCCGCGCAGCGCCGACAGCGCGCCACCGACCTTGTAGTGCAGCCGGGCATCCTCGATGCTGATGAGTGGTGCCGAAGTCTGCATTGTCATGCGACCGCCCTCCCCATCCAGGTTTCGATGCGCGCCGCCTTTTCTCGCAGCGTGGCCGCTTCGCCGGCCCGATGGCAGGCCACGGCGTGGTCGGCGGCAATACCCTCGAGGGGTGGCTGCACGGTTCGACATGTGTCGAGGACGAAGGGGCATCGCGGCGCGAAGCGGCAGCCCGGCGGCGGAAATGCCAGGTTGGGTGGTGCGCCCTCGATCGGGGTCAGCACCCCGGACGCAGCACCCTGAAGGTCGGGAAAAGCGTTGCGCAGCCCCATTGTGTAGGGATGGGACGGCTCGGTCAGCGTCGCCTGCATGGTTCCGGATTCGACGACCTTCCCGGCATACATGACGACGGTGCGGTCGCAGATATAGGCGACCACCGAGATGTCGTGCGTGACGAGAATGACCGAGATGCCGAGCGCGGCCTGCAGTTCGCGAAGCTGATCGAGGATCTGGCGCTGGACGATCACGTCGAGTGCCGTCACCGGCTCGTCGGCGATGACAAGTTTGGGATTGAGCGCCAGCGCCAGGGCGATCGCCACGCGCTGGCGCATCCCGCCGGAAAACTGGTGCGGGTAGTCCGACAGGCGCCCACGGTCGATGCCGACCAGCTCGAACAGTTCCTCGCAGCGCCTGCGCGCATCCCGGCGGCCGAGCCCGCCACGCCGGCGAAGCACCTCGTTGAGCTGGTACTCAACAGTGTAGACCGGATCGAGTGAGTTCATCGCGCTTTGCGGGATGAACGCGATGTCGCGCCAGCGCAGGGCGTTCATCTCGCGCTCGGGAAGCGTCACGAGGTCCCGCCCGCCGAACATCATCTGGCCGCCGGTGATTGCGGCATTGTCGGCAATGACGCGCGTCAGCGCCCGCGCGACCGTCGTCTTGCCGCAGCCGGACTCTCCGACGAGGCCGACGATCGAGCTGCGGGGCACATCGAAGCTCGCACCGTCGACGGCATCGATCCTGCCGGAGCCGACTTTATAGCTGACCTTGAGGTCGCGGACGGAAAGCAGCGGTTCAGTCATCGGCCAAGCTTGGGAAAGAGGATGTTTTCGTAGCCGCGCGTGATGAAGAAGCCGGCGGAAACGACGAGGATGATGCAGATGCCGGGCGGCACGAACCAGTAGTAGGCCTGTTTGGCCAATGCCTGGCTGGCGAAGGCGTCCTGCAGCATGTAGCCCCAGCTTATCGACTGCGGATCGCCGAAGCCGAGGAACGAGATCGAGGCTTCCGTCAGAATGGCCCAGCCGATCGCGATCGAGCCGTAGAGGAAGGATAGCGGCAGGATGTTCGGCGCGATGTGGCGCAGGATGATCTTGAGGTCGGAAGAGCCGGCGACGCGCGCAGCATCGACATAGCCGCGCGAGCGCAAGGTCAGCACCTGGCTGCGGATGACACGCGCCGTGTCACGCCACAGAACCAGCGCCATGGCGATCACGACGTTCCAGATCGACGGTTCCAGGAATGCCGCCAGCACGATGACGAAGGGCAGGAACGGAATGCCGAAGGCGATGTCAGCGAGGCGCATCAGGATCACGTCGACCCAGCCGCGAAAATATCCGGATACGAGGCCGACGATGGAGCCGATCAGCGCCACCATGAAGGCGGCCGTGATGCCGATCAGCAGCGCCGAGCGCGAGCCGTGGACGATCTGGGAGAAGATGTCGCGGCCAAGGCTGGTGGTGCCGAGTATGTAGCCGTCTTCGCCCGGCCGCAGGTCGGCCGCCAGATTGTAATCGGGGGTGTAGAGAATCTCCGTCGGATCGTACGGCGCTATCTGGTCGGCGAAAATCGCGGTCAGTACGAATACCGCGTAGATCAGCAGTCCCAGAACGGCGAACGGGTCGTTGAGCGGCAAACGCAGGCTGCGGAACATGCGTCCGATCAGGCTCGGCTTTCTTTCCACCGCGGCATCAAGCATGGCTGATCCTCGGATCGAGCAAGGCATAGAGAAGATCGGCGATCAGGTTCATGACGATGACCACCACGGCAATCATCAGGAAGGCGCCCTGCGCCAGCGGATAGTCGGAAGCCGAAACCGCGTTGACGAGTTCGCGCCCGAGACCTGGCCACGAGAAAACCGACTCGACCACCACATTGCCCTGGAGCTGATAGCCGACCGCGATTGCAAAAGAGGTCATCACCGGCAGCAGCGCGTTGCGCGCCGCATGGCGCACTACGACGGTCCAGTTCGACAGGCCCTTGATGCGCGCCATGGTGACGAAGTCTTCCTTCATCACGTCCAGCATGTTGGAACGCATGAGAAGCAGCGGCAGGCCCTGGCTGTAGATCGCCAGCGTCAGCGCCGGCAGCGCTAGGTAGGTCAGGAAATCGCGCGAGGTATAGAGCGCCCACAAACTGTCGTAGTTCGCGCCGGCCGGGCGCGTGCCTCCGGCGGGGAACCAGCCAAGATTGAAGGAGAAGATCGCAAGCAGCACCATGCCCAGCCAGAACTCGGGCATGGCCCGCGTCGTCAGCACCAGCGGGATTGCCGCATTTTCCACGACGCCGCCACGCTTCCAGGCGAGATAGGCGCCGGCGAGAATGCCGAACACATAGGCGATGATAAGCGAGGTGAATGTGAGGATCAACGTGTTGGGCAGGAGCGCCAGGATGCGGTCGGCGACGGGCTCGCGGTACCGGAAGCTCTGGCCAAGCTCACCCTGCAACAGATTGCCGACATAGATGAAGTATTGCTCCCACAGCGGCTTGTCCAAACCGAACTGAGCCATCAGCGCCTGCTGCTGCTCGACGGTAAAAGTGGGATCGATGTAGGCCGCCATCGGGTTGCCCGGCATGAGCCTGAACATCAGGAACAGGATCGTCACCACGGCCCAGAGAACAAGCAGAAGCTGAAGCGTACGGCTGAGCGCCGCCTTCAGGTGAGGCATGGGAGAACTCCAACGTCGGCGCAGGAAACCGAGCGGTACCGCCAAATCGATGGCGGCACGCCGACCGATGCCAGCGTGCCGCCCAGGATCAGTTACTTCGCGAGCTCTTCGGTCTTGTCGCCCGGATAGTGCAGGCGCCCGCCTTCGAGCGTGTAGCCGGCCTCTTCGAGCATCCGCGCCGCGACATCGGTCCCGGTCTCGAACCCGTCCATCACGGCCGCATCGTACCAGAACTTAAGCGCCGGAGAGATGACGGAATTGGACGGTTCCGCAAATCCGCGGAAGGCAGCGCCCACGATCAGACGGCGGTCGACAGCCTGCGAGAGAGCCTTTGCGGAAGGCAGGATCGTCGAACGGCGCGCGGCGGTTGTTGAACGCCACGTAGCGGAAGCCCATCTCCACCGTGGAGACGACCTCGAGATCGCCGTCCTGCTCTGCCGCCTGGAGCAGCACCTGCGGATCGCCGGAAAACTCACCCATGAAGTTGATCTCGCCGGAGCGCAGCATGCCCAGCGCCGCCTCGACGTTGGGGACGATGCGCAGAATCCAGCGATCGGCCTTCGGCGCATTGAAGTGGTCCTTGTTGGCGGAGAGGACGATTTCCTCATTGGTCAGCCAGCGCTCGAACTTGAAAGGACCGGAGCCGATCGGTGTCTGCTCCTGATAGCTCTCGGCGTTCTCTTCCTTGGTCTTCAGGTCCTCGATGACCGGCTCCCAGACATGCTTGGGAATCAGGTTGATCTTGGCAAGGCTGGAGGTGATGAAGGATGCGGCAGGCTGCTTCAGCGTGAACACGAGGTTGAGGTCGTCGACGACCTCGATCGTCTCGATGTTGGACGCAAACGGCGCATACATCGGCGCTTCACCGGAGACCGCGGTCTCGAAGGAGAACTTGACGTCCTCGGCGGTCAGCGGCTCGCCGTCATGCCATTTCATGCCCTCGCGGAGCTTGACCTCGATGGTCTTGTCGTCGCGCCATTCATAGCTTTCAGCCGCCCACGGCTTCGGCAGGCCGTCCGGGCCGACGCGGGCGATACGGTCGTAGACCAGCTCGAACACCCAGCTATCGACGCCACCCGAGATGTAGAGCGGATTGATCGCCTGAACGTTGTCACCCGAATTGAGGATGATGTCCTTCTGCTCGCCCAACGGCTCCAGCGACATGAAGGTCCAGGTGTTGCGGATGCCGATGCCGCTCTGCTCGACGACGGAGTCCTTGTTCCAGACCGTGTTGTCGAAAGCGAAGGTCTGCCGCGGATGAACCAGCATCATATTGGGCTGGTCGGCAGCCAGAATTTCCTGCGCCTTGTAGATCAGGCCCTTGCGCGCTTCCTCGTCGATCTCGACGCGCTGCGCTGTCGCCACTTCATCATAGGCCGGATTGATATAGCCGATGAAGTTGTAGCCCTTTTCGGCCGTGGAAGAATGGAAGAGGTTGTAGATGATCTCGTCCGGGTCGGAGCGCTCCGGACGGCCCACCATCTGCCAGGCCGTCACATCCCACGCATCGCGCTGGTACCAGACGATGTCGGACATCTGCTCCCACGGCATCACCCGAACGTTCACGTCGAGGCCGAGCTTGCGCCATTCCTGCGCGATGAGCTGGACCGACTGGAACTCCTGAGGCTGGGCAGCCTGCGGGCGGGTGAAGACATCGATCGTGCGGATCTGGTCGCCGGCAAGAGCCGGCATCGCGGCCGAAGCCGCGAGAATGGCAGCCAAGCTGACCGCCTTGAAGCTGGACCTCATGCTAGTTCTCCTCTGGATGGGTGTCGTTTGCTCTTATTGGCGCGTCGCTCATGCAACGCGCAGGGTCTCCACGGACTGCCCGGCCTTCATCTTGGCGGGCGTCGGGAAAGCGGTCTTCGAATGGGACAGACCCATCGATACAAGTGTTTCCACGTGCTTGAGCGCGGCCTTGCCGGCGTTGACGGCGGGGGCGCCGACGGCGGCCGAGACCTCGTCCGCCATGTCGAGGAACGACATCGTCATGCAGCCAAAAAGCAGGGCGTCCGCGCGATCCTGCTCGACGCACACCTTGGCGACGTCGATGAGGCGGGACTTCGTCGCCTCGGGATCCTTCATCAGGTCGAGCACGGGAATGCCAGTTGCGCGCACCGAGGCGAGCTTGGCCTTGACGCCGGCCCGATAGGCAAGCAAGCTCCTGGCCGGCAGCCATGCTGTCGAAGATGGTGAGGATCGAGAACTTGTGGCCGAGCCCGGCGGCGAGCAGATAGCGAACTCTCGCAGGGACCCACCACCGGCATCGTGACCATCTCGCGCGCGGCCTCGAGGCCGGGATCGCCGAAGCAGCCTATGATCGCGCCATCGAAACCGTCCCGCTCGCACTTCATGATGAGCTCGATCGTGGCGGGAACGCACATCGCTTCCTCGTAGGCAGACTCGATCGAGGCCGGCCCGCTCGGCACATCGACGACCGAGACCTCGGTGCCTGGAAACGCCCAGGAGTTGAGCAGCTCCTCGCGCCGGCGCATCTCCTGCGCCCCCATCGATGTCTTCGACATCGGCCCCGGTACCACGTAAGCGATCCGCATTGACTTACCCCTCTTGTTTCATTAGATGAAACTACGTTTCTTATTCCACTCACTAAATCATAATTTTCCGATATTGCAACAGCCCATCGGCTGACGCGATAATCGTTCCGGGAGGACACCATGACAAAAGAGGGGCAGGATCGGGATTACCGGATCGCAGCGGTAGACCGCGCGCTTCTCGTGCTGGAAGCGCTTGGCGAAAAGCCAGGCCAGGGTGTCACCGCACTTTCGAAGTCCCTTGGCCTGACAAAGTCGATCGTCTTCCGGCTGCTGCAGACGCTCGAGGAGCGTGGCTTCGTGTTCCGCGACCCGGAGCTGGCCGTCTATTCGCTCGGCTACCGGGTGGGCGTTCTCGGCGAACGTGTCGGACGCGACGGCAGCCTTCTGTTTGCGGCGCGGCCCGTGATGGATGCACTGCGCGACAGGACCTCGGAGAACATCAATCTCGTCGTGCGGGAGGGGTCGCGCTCGCTGGTGCTTGCAACACGCGCGGGACACCACTCCATCCGCCTCTTCGCGCAGGCCGGCCGCAACGGTCCCCTCCATGCAGGCGGCGGCTCGCTATGCCTGCTCGCGTTTGCCGACCAGAGCGTCATCGACGCTGTGCTGTCCGGGCCGCTGGAAGCCTTCACGCCCTACACGATTACCGATCGCGACAAGCTGCGCCAGTTGCTCGACCGAATCCGCGCGAACGGCTTCAACATCGCGCTCAACGACCTCGACGAAGGCGCGTTTTCTGTCGCTGCGCCAATCATGGGACCGCATGACGATGTCATCGCGTCGATTTCCGTCGCGGGCGCGATGGTGCGCTTCGACGAAGAGCGCCGCGAACACTACATCCAGGCCGCGCGCGAGGCAGCGGCCGAGATTTCCTCCAAGCTTTCGCTCCATCCCGGCGACCCCGCGCAGATCGGCACGCCGCTGATCGCCTAGGGCCCGTTTCCCTTTCCACGACCGTTATGAAGGCAAGGCCGGACGCGTCATTCACGCGACCGGCTTTACCGCGCGCATGAGCTCTGGTAGCGTAAACTCGTTGTGAAACGATGTTTTACTGAATAAAACAACTGGGGAGCCTTCCTTCCATGAACCAGACCGAGACCGAAATCCTGTCAGCCGCGACCATCGACGAACCATGGGCGCTGGTGGAGAGCTTCTCGACCTTCAAGCGCGAGCATCCCACGGACGTGAACCGCGGCATGGACGAGGTGGTGCAGCGCCTTCGCAAGCACGGCGTCGAAGTGACGGTGCACGAGCCGAGCCTCTATCTCAGCCTTCCGGGCGCGGCACGCGTGGAAGCCGGGGGCAAGTCCTTCCGCGCCAAGCCGCCGGCGTACAGCGTCGATGCGCGCAAGGGCATTTCGGGCGAGCTGGTCTATGTGGGTGCACGCCACAACGCCATGATCACCGACATGTTCGAACAGAAGATCGAAACGACCGACGAACTGGCGAACCGCGTGCGCGGCAAGATCGTGATTTCGGAAGGCTTCGCGAGCCCCGGCCTTGTCTCGCAGTTCGAGGAGATCGGTGCGATCGGCGTGATCGGCATCAATCCGGGCATCGACGTGCACTGGGGCATCTGCACCACGATCTGGGGCACGCCCGATCTGGACGACCTGCCGCGCAAGCCAAAGATCGCTGCGGTCGCCGTCAACAAGCCGGATGGCGAGGCGCTGATCGAGATCGCCGAGAAGGGCGGCAAGGTCACGCTTTTCACGGAAATGGAGGAAGGCTGGTTCACTTCCAAGTTGCCGGAGGTCTTCATCCCCGGCACCGAAGAGCCGGAAAAATATGTCTTCCTGCATGGCCATCTCGATAGCTGGGACGTGGGCGTCGGCGACAACGCCACCGGCGACGCGACCATGCTGGAAATCGCGCGCGTGCTCTGGGCGAACCGGGGCAAGCTGAAGCGTTCGGTCCGCATCTGCTGGTGGCCCGGCCACTCGACAGGCCGCTATGCCGGCTCAACCTGGTTCTCGGATGCGTTCGCGCTCGATCTGGAAGAGAACGCCGTGGCGCAGGTCAACTGCGACAGCCCCGGCTGCCGCTGGGCCAGCGAGTTCATCAATCTGTGCCGGATGAGCGAGACCGAAACCTTCCTGTCCGAGGTAATCGAGGAAGTCGCGGGCAAAGCCATCGAAGGCGAACGCCCGCACCGCGCCGGCGACTACTCCTTCAACAATATCGGCATTTCCAGCTACCTGATGCTGTCGTCGACGATGCCCGACGTCCTGCGTGAGGAGAAGGGCTACTACACGGTCGGCGGCTGCGGCGGCAATATCGCCTGGCACACCGAAAACGATACGCTTGAGATCGCCGACAAGGACATCCTGCTGCGCGACATCAAAGTCTATCTGCTTGCAGTGCTGCGCAATGCCAACGCCACGATCCTGCCGTTCGACTGGCGCGCGACGACGAAAGAGTTCACCGAGACGATCGATGACTATCAGGCCAAGGCCGGGGACCGTTTCGACCTGTCCGCCTCCAAGAAGGCCGTCGCCGAACTGAGCAGCGCGCTGGAGGATTTCTACGCCAGGGTCGACGCCGGAAAGATCGCGCCCAAGGTTGCAAACCAGGTCATCCAGGACCTGGCGCGCATTCTCGTGCCGATCAACTTCACCCGCGTTCCGCGCTTCCATCACGACCCGGCGCTGACGGTGCCGGCGCTGCCGTCAATCGCGGTGGCAGCCGATCTCGACAGCCATGCGGACACACTCGGGTTTGCGAAGACCCAGCTTATGCGGGGCCAGAACCAGCTCATCTCGGCGCTGCGCCAGGCCAAGCGCCACATCGCCATCCTGACGGCCTGAGCGGGGCCCGGGAGGCGCCGCAAGGCGCCTTCCCCATATCAGGCGGTTAGCAGGCCCTGCCGCGAGAGCGGCAGGGTCTTCTTTCGTCGACATCAGACTCCTGCGCCGCCCCACACGACGATCGGGGCCGGTGTGGCAACGCGATCGTAGAGGTCGATGATGTCCTGGTTCATCAGGCGCACGCAGCCGCTGGAAACGGCCTTGCCGATGGTCCAGTACTCGGGCGTGCCGTGCAGGCGGTAGAGGGTGTCCTGTCCGTCCTGGAATATATAGAGGGCTCTGGCACCCAGCGGATTGGTAAGGCCGGGCGGCTGACCGCCATTTTCAGCGCTGTATTTTTCGAGTTCGGGTTGCCGGGCGATCATTTCAGCGGGCGGGGTCCATGTCGGCCACCGGCGCTTCCACTGGATCACGCCATCACCGGACCATTCGAAACCCTGCCTGCCCAGGCCGACGCCGTAGCGCATCGCCTTGCCGCCCTGCAGCACAAGGTAGAGGAAGTAGGAGCGCGTATCCACGACGACCGTGCCGGGACGCGCGCCGGTCGGGTCGTCGACGAGCTGTCGATAAAAACGGTCCGGCACCTTGCTCAAATCCACCGCCGGGATCGGAAAGTCCTCCTGCGGCATGGGGCCGTACATGGAGAGGTAAGTCGGATCGATGCGGGGCTCGACCGGGGCCGGCGCCACCGGAATGCGCTGCGTGCTCATGCATGCAGGCAAGACCAGCCCGGCCGCCGCCGCGCCGGCCAAACCCAGCACCTGCCGGCGGGACGGATATGTTCGATTGTCTGATGTGTTCACTGCTTCACTCACGATAGGGTCATCGGGTCGCTCGAATCTCGAGCGGCGGCTGGGGCAATCCAAACCATCAACAACCGGCGGCCGATATGGTTTCGCGTCCGAAGCCTGCTCGCGAATTTTTGTACGCGGCTCTATCAGGGCAGCCCGCCGTCAGCCTTCCACAGGCTGGCCGGGCAGCGCCTTGACGGTGCAGGCTCACTTTCCGGGAGAGTGAGGGTCCGCCAGCGCTGCGTCGGGGCGGCTGACAGGCACCGACGTCAGCGAGGTTCGCTTTGCGAGCGCGGCTTCGCCGCTGCGCTCCAGGAGCTTGCGGAACGTCGGGTGCATGCCGCCATCCACATAGGCATGGGCCGAAATGGCCGTACCGGTCACCGTCAACTGCTCCATCGCAACGCGGTCGGCCTGCGTCCGGGCGGCGACAAGCGGGGACGACGCGTCAAGCGACGGCGGACATGCGGCAAGCGCGTTCGTCGGCTCGCCACCTTCAAACTGCCTGTCGAAGACGTAACGGCCACCGCAATGGGAGACCTTCGGCTGCCGGCGGGTCACTTCGAAAATGTCGTAGCCCTGCTTGAGGTCCGTCCAGAAGGCGAAGTTCGGGTCGTTGCGGTTCTTGGCCATGTTTTCCGGCGTCATGCGGAAGGGAAATGCCTGAACCTGAAACGAGCTCTGCCCGCCGCGCAGCGCTTCACGTGCGACGGCGTAAATCTCCGCCACGCCTTCGTCCGTCATCGCGTAGCAGCCGGACGACGAGCAGGCACCATGAACCATCAGGGCTTCGCCGGTATGGCCAAGTGCGGCTTCGAGCCTGTTCGGATAGCCGAGATTGAACGACAAGTAATACTGGGACCTTGGGTTCAGCATGCTGGCGGAGACATGGTAAAAACCCTCGGGCGCCTGCCTGTCGCCGGCCTGCTTCTTGGGACCCAGCTTACCGGACCAGCGGCACATCGGGTAAGTCTTGAGCAGGGCGAACGTGCCGTTTCGGCCACGCTTCCAGATTTCCAGCTCGCTTTCCTGCTTGAAAATCCTGACCAGGATAGGCGCTGAAGGCGACATCGACTTGCGCGACATCTCTGCCTTGAGGGCGGCAGGAATCGGCTGCGTTGCCTTGCCGTCAACGTCAAGAACGGTGGAAACGCAGGCGCTCAGCAAGAACGCCAATGCCACCATTGCTGCAACTCTCAGTGCTGTCGACATCATTCTCGATCGCTTTTTCGACGGACTCGTACGGCTCGGCCAAACCGCGATTGTCCGCATATCATAGTTAAGATGGGGTTTCCGGCCACAACTTCGCGAGCGGGAACAGGCGGCGTTGGCCGATCGACCTCTCGTCAGCGCAGCGGGTGCGGCGAACGGCACTGTTCCAAAGTCCGGTGCCCACGGCTAATATCTCCAGCGACTGGAGAATGTGATGCTGACAATCGGAACGCTGTCCCGCCAGACCGGCGTCAAGATTCCCACCATCCGCTATTACGAGCAGATGGGATTGATGGCGGCTGCCGAACGGTCAGAGGGAAACCAGCGCCGCTACACACCCCGCGACCGCGACCGTCTATCCTTCATCAAGCACGCCCGCGACCTGGGTTTCACGATCGAGGCCATCCGGGAACTGCTCGACCTGAGCGCGCATCCCGAGCGGCCCTGTGCCGATGCGGACGAGATTGCGGCACGTCAGCTCCAGAGCGTGCGCGACAAGATCTTGAGATTGAGAATGCTCGAGACCGAGCTTGGACGAATGGCGACCCGCTGCCACGGCGACCACATCAGGGACTGCTACGTGCTGCAGTCGCTCGCAAACCATGAGATGTGCGAAAGCGAACATCGGTAAGGCCGGTCGCTCCAAAGCTGTCGGCGCTAAGGGATGGACAATCTCGCAATGACCGGAAGATGGTTCGATCCGAAGGTTGGGCCTGTCGACAGTTCCTCGAGGCCGACTGACGGCGAGACAATGACGCGGTCGATCGGCGTGCCCAGTTGCGTCACCGATCCGTATCTGGTGCTGAAGCGCGTGGGCGATGGCCACCATCGCGATTCCGTTGTGCGGTAACCGGTCGATGCCAGCAGGTCGCGGAAGAACGGTGACCAGGACGGCGTATTCCAGTCGCCCGCCACGACAACCGGGGTCTCCGGCAGTTCGGATTTCAGCGCTTCGGCGAGATCGCGAAGGTAGGCGCTCCGCTCGCGCCACATGGACGGCGTTCTCGGCGTCTGCGGGTGAACGGCATAGACAACGAGGCTGCGGTCATCGACGAGCAATTCATAGCGAACGGCATATCTGCCACCGGTATCCACGCTGTCCGGCGACACCGTCCTCTCGTCAAGGACCGCAAACCGGCTGAACAGCTTCATGTCGGTATTGGCCTCGAGATCGCGGCTGCTTTCATGGCGCCACAGCCCGCTCGCCACCAGTGCGTCCTGCCATAGCGGCGTCATTTCCTGCAGGACCACAATGTCCGCGCTCGCCACCGCCGGTATGGCAAGAAAGCCCGAGGGGTCCGGATTGTCGACGTAGATATTCGCGCTCACCACCGAGACCGGCGTTCCGGCCGTCGATGAGGCGGGAGCCGGCAGGAGAAAAAACGGAACAGCGGCGGCAACGAACGCGAGAACACCGCCTGCTCTGGTCAATCGGGACGGCAAGGCAAAGCCGAAGACGCAGAGACCCGCACCGGCCAGGACCATATGCGGGCGCAGGAAATTGGCCATATCCGCCGCCCACACATGGGCGGAGAGTAGCAATGAGACCAGAGCGGCGGCCGCGAAGACGACTTGCGTCGCCAGCGTCAGCGGGATCAGGAGCCGCACGATGCGGGACAGTTCGCCAAAATCACGCAAAGTCGACCTCGCCGTCATAACGCACGCTCCGAAGTGGCGCAAAGGTGCGCATCGAGCCAAGACCTCGATCTGATGCACCACACCGGTGAAATTTTCGTGTCGCACCCCTTGTATCTCTAGCTGCTAGAGGTCCTATACCGACACTCCTGTGAGACAGGAGTGGAAAAATGACCGTTTCGAGCAGCCGGACCCGCTTCAGGGTCGAGGGCATGGATTGCGCAAGCTGCGCATCGAAAATCGATACCGCGATACGGCGAATGCCCTCTGTGGCCGACGTCAAGATCTCGGTCGTAGCCGGCACAATGACCGTCGAGCACGACGGCAGCCTCGATTTGGACGCGGTGTCGCGGAAAGTGAGCGGACTGGGCTACAGGACCGATCCGGCGGAACGGGGCGATGCCGGTGAAAAGGGCGACCGGCAGGAGCCGAAACACCGACGATCCGCAGAAAACGCCAGCGGGCTGGAGGGCCTGCACGGGCACGACCACGCGCCCCAGGAAGGCCCCTGGTGGGCAACGGCCAAGGCGAGGCTGACCATTACATGCGGCGTCGCGCTCGCCGTCGCTTTCGTGATGGCCAAGCTTTTTCCGGAGACGCAGCCATGGGGCTTCATCGTCGCCATGGCCATCGGCCTGATACCGATCGCGCGCCGGGCGCTTGCCGGGGCCATGAACGGCAGCCCGTTCACCATCGAGACCCTGATGACGATCGCGGCGGTGGGCGCCGTTGTCATCGACGCTGCGGAGGAGGCCGCGGTCGTCGTCGTGCTCTTCCTCGTCGGCGAGTTGCTCGAGGGGATCGCCACGGGCCGAGCCCGCGCCTCGATACGCGCACTGGCAACACTGATGCCGAAGACCGCACAGGTGGAGCGCAACGGCGCAACCGAGACGATGGCGGCAGAAAGACTTGCGGTCGACATGGTCGTGCTCGCGCGGCCGGGCGACAGGGTTCCGGCCGATGGCATCGTGATCAGCGGCGAGAGCGCGGTGGACGAAGCGCCGATCACCGGAGAGTCGGTGCCCAAACGCAAGGAGCCTGGCGATGTCGTCTTTGCCGGCACGATCAATCAGCAAGGCGTATTGCGGATTCGGGTCACCGCTGCCGCCGCCGACAACACTATTTCCCGCATCATCACGCTGGTTGAGGAAGCACAGGAGACGAAAGCGCCGACGGAGCGCTTCATCGACCGGTTCGCGAAATACTATACGCCGGGCGTGATGGTCGTCGCTGCGCTGATCGCGACCCTGCCGCCGCTGCTTGCGGGCGCGGATTGGAGCACATGGGTCTATCGTGGGCTTGCCGCACTTCTGATCGGCTGCCCCTGCGCGCTGGTGATTTCCACCCCGGCAGCGATCGCCGCTGCCCTTTCGGCGGGCGCCCGGCGCGGCTTGCTCATGAAGGGCGGAGCAGTTCTGGAAAATCTGGGCAAGGTCGACAGCGTCGCCTTCGACAAGACCGGAACGCTTACCGAGGGAAAGCCCAAGGTTACCGACATCGTTGCCATCGCCGGCACGGAGCATGAGGTGCTGCGTCTGGCGGCCGCGCTCGAAGCCGGATCGAGCCATCCGCTGGCCACCGCCATACTGGCAGAGGCCGAGGAACGGAAGGTGGCGTTTGCAGCAGCGTCGGAAGCAGGCGCGATAGGCGGCAAGGGCGTCGTGGGCACCGTCGACGGCGTGAAGCTCTTTCTTGCCTCGCCGCGCGCAGCCGCTGAACAGGTCGTTCTGGATCAGGCGCTGTCGACGCGCATTGCCGCTTTGAACGACGAGGGCAAGACCGTCTCCGTCCTGATCGCCGCAAACTCGGTCGCCGGCCTGATCGCGATGCGGGATGAGCCGCGCGACGACGCCAAGGCCGGCATTGCCGCGCTGCACGACCTCGGTGCCGAGACGATCATGCTGACTGGCGACAACCGGCGCACGGCCAAAGCGATTGCAGTCTCTCTGGGCATGGAAGTGCGGTCGGAACTGATGCCGCAGGACAAGCAGAAGATCGTCGGCGAACTGCGCCGTGGCGGCAGGTTCGTCGCAAAGGTCGGTGACGGCATCAACGACGCGCCGGCACTGGCCGCAGCAGACATCGGAATCGCCATGGGCGGCGGAACCGACGTGGCGCTCGAGACAGCCGACGCCGCGGTTCTGCACGGCCGTGTCATCGACGTTGCCAACATGGTCATGCTGTCGCGCCTGACCATGCGCAACATCTTCCAGAACATAACCATCTCCCTCGGCCTCAAGGCCGTGTTCCTGGTGACCACGGTATTTGGCGTCACGGGGCTTTGGCCCGCTATTCTCGCCGATACCGGAGCAACGGTTCTGGTCACGGCAAACGCCATGCGGCTGCTCGGCTGGAAAGGCATCACTGCAAGCTGAGCTTCCTGTCATCGGCGGCAGTAAGTTGCAGCAGCGCGGCCAACACTCCGACGACGATCAGCGAGACCCAGCCGACCGAATAGCTGCCGCTCCACTGGTAGCTCAAACCACCGAGCCAGGCACCGAGAAAGGCGCCGACCTGATGGCTCATGAACATCACCCCGAACAGCGCGCCGAAATTGGCCGGACCGAAAGATCCGTTGATCAGGCCGCTGACGGGAGGAACGACGCTCAACCAAAGGAAGCCCATGGCGGCAGCGAAGATCAGTGTCGTCTCGACGCTGACGGGCAGTGCGAAGAAAATGGCCACCGACGCGGTGCGCAAAAGATAGATCAGCGCGAGCACATTGCGGTTGCCCCACCGCTGGCACAAATGGCCGGCAAGCAGCGTTCCGACCGCGTTGCATATGCCGATGAGCGCGATCGCCTCGGCACCGACGGAGGGCGGCAGGCCGCAGATCGCGATGAAGTTCGGCAGATGGGTTGCGATGAATATCAACTGGAAGCCGCAGGCAAAGAAGGCAAACGTCGTGATGACGAATGTCCGGTTGGCCAGCGCCTCGGCAATCGCTTGGCGCGCATCGACCCGGTGTGTCAGGGCCGAGGTCCCGGCATCGGCATTTGCGCTGCGAAACAGCAACGCCACCGCGGCCATCGACGCCGCCAGCAATGCCAGGCCGCCAAGCGCACCCTGCCACGACCAGACGTCGATCATCGCCTGCGCAGCGGGCGCAACGACGAACGTGCCGAGCGAGCCCGCTGCGGCCAGGATCGAAACCGCCGTCGCGCGCACGGCAGGAGCGGCAAGACGCGAAACGA
The DNA here is from genome assembly GCA_019739225.1 of Aquamicrobium sp. GTDB lineage: Bacteria > Pseudomonadota > Alphaproteobacteria > Rhizobiales > Rhizobiaceae > Aerobium. The sequence continues at coordinate 652,778 of JAHHDT010000005.1, read as the reverse complement.
TGCCGACGAGCACGCCGTGCGAGGTTGCCGCAACAGCGAGGCCGATCAGCAGCCCGCCGCCAAGATAGAGCCCGATATGCCCGCCTGAAGCGGTCATATAGAGGCCTGCACAGTACAGCCCAGCGGCTATGACGACGACGAGGCGCCCACCGAAACGGTCGCACAGGGCGCCCATGAACGGCTGGCCGACGCCCCAGGCGAGGTTCTGGAGCGCCATGGCAAAACCGAAGGTCGCCACCGTGATGCCGGTGGTACGCACCATCGGCTCCATGAACAGGCCCAGGCTTTGCCGCAGGCCCATGGAAAGCGAAAGGATCGTCCCTGCGGCAACGAGGCAAAGGATAAGTGCTGGCGTCCAAGAACTGGCGGTCGGGTTCGGCAAGGGGCTTCTCCTTGGTGAAAACCCCATGACGATAAGCCCACGCCGGAGACGCGACACTCACTAGTCGGTATACATGCGGTTTGGCTCAGCCGACGGCGCGCGTCGCCATGTTCCGATGCAAGGCCGGCGCACTGGAAATTCCGTTGGCGACAAGCGAGGCAGCGGCCTCGCCGGCGGCTTGCGCGTATGACACGTCTCGGTGGACAAGCATCAGGGCGATGGCTCCTTCGAGCAGCACCATGATCTGCCGCGCAAGCGCTTGCGGGGCCTCGACGCCGCCTCTCTCCAATTCTTCCGCCAGCCAGGCCTCGAAACGCTGCTTGTGGTCCGCCGCCATCAACACGGCCGGGTGACCCGGCTGCCCGGCCAGTTCGACGGCGGCTCGGGTGAACCCGCAGCCGCGCCATTTCGGTTGGCCTGCATGGGAAGCCAATGCCGCAAACATGCTTTCGATCCGGTCGGGCAAAGGCCGGTCGTCGTTCCCCAGCCAATCCCGGTATCGGCTGCGCGTCGATGCGTCACGCGCCTCCAGATAGGCGGCGATCAGGGCATCCTTGCTTTCGAAGTGATAATAGAGCGTGCGCTTGGTGACCCCCGCCTGTGCGGCAATGGCATCGACGCCGACACTGCGCAGCCCGTGTGCGTAGAACAGGGTTTCCGCAGCATCGACGATCCTGGATCGTGTGGTTTCCGACATCACGCAGGTCCTCCCTTTGGCCGCGCAATCCTCTGCCTAGGCCAGTTGCTTGCGCAGTTCCGTCTTGAGCACCTTGCCGTAGCTGTTTTTCGGCAGTTCGGCGCAGAAGACATAACGCTTCGGTTTCTTGAAGGACGCCATCTCGGCGCGGCACCACGCGTCGAGCACCTTGGCATCGCAGGCGCCTTCGCCGCGCGGCACTACGAAGGCAACGACGTCTTCGCCCCACTCCGCGCTCGGCTGGCCGACGACCGAGACCTCGAGCACGCCGGGATGCCGGGCGACCACCTCCTCGACCTCACGCGGATAGATATTGGTGCCGCCGGAGATGATGAGGTCCTTGGCGCGGTCGGTGAGCGTAAGGAAACCGTCCTCGTCGAGCCGGCCGATGTCGCCGGTATGGAGCCAACCGTTACGTAGCGTCTCGGCCGTCGCCTTCTCGTTGTGCCAATAGCCCTTCATCACCGTCGCACCACGAACGAGGATTTCGCCCGCTTCGCCGGGTTGCACATCCTCGCCGTCGTTCGCGATGCGCACCTCCACGCAGGACATCGCCTGCCCGACGGAGGCACGGCGCTCGCGCCATTGAGGATGCGTCTCGTCGGCAACGAGTTCGCGGGGCAGCGACGTGATGGTCATCGGCGTCTCGCCCTGTCCGTAAATCTGGACGAAGCGAGGGCCAAACAGCGACAGCGCCTCGTCGACGTCGGCCGCATACATCGGCCCGCCGCCATAGACGATCGTGCGGATGCCCTCGCCGCGATAGCCTGAAGCCTTGGCGGCCTCGATCATGCGCTTGACCATGGTGGGTGCGGCAAACATCACCGTCTGGCCGAAATGGCGCGACAGCGTCTCGATCTCCGCTGGATCGAAACCGCGCGACAGCGGAAACACGTGACTGCCGCCGACGCGCACGAAGACGAAGTTGTAGATGCCTGCGCCGTGCGAAATGGGCGCCGCATAGATCGTCGCCTGGTCCGGTGCGGGCTGGTCGACGTCCATCGCATAGGCAAGCGTCGCCACGCGCATGTTCCAATGGGTCAGCATGACGCCCTTGGGTCGGCCGGTCGTGCCCGATGTGTAGAACAGCCAGGCAATATCATCGCCCGACACGCGCGCCGGCGCAGCACCTTCCGCACCCTGCTCGAAGAGGGCGGACCATTGCGGCGAGCCTACGGCGATCTGTGCGCAGTCGGCCGGCAGACCGGCATCCGCGCCCAGCCCGTCACCGTCGCAGACGAGAACCGTCGCACCGGCGTCACCCGTAATCCACGCTGCCTCGCGGGGATGCAGCTTGCTGTTGATCGGCACGATGGTGCCGCCGAACCACCAGACCGCATAGAACAGTTCGAGATAGGCCGGGCAGTTCTTCATGAAGACGGCGACGCGGTCGCCTGCATTGAGGTCGTGCACGGCCTGCAGGCCTGCCGCCAGCGCACGCACCCGTGCCGCGAAGCCGGCATAGGTCGCGTAGAGCTCCGTACCTTCGAAGATCGCCGGCGCGTCGGGTTTTGCCCGGGCCGTAGCGCCCAGCCAGTCGGCAAGGTTCATGCGTGTCCTCCTGCTAGCGGCCGCCGCCGTGTCAGTCCGTTGCCCGCCCTTCCATCAGCCTCAGCGGCGTATAGACGATGACGGCTTCACCGCGCTGGTTGACGATGCGATTGCGCGTGCGCACGAGGCCGCGGCCGCCCTTGCTCGCCGCGCGCACCTCGACCACCTCGATCTCGACGTGGATCGTATCGCCTTCCAGCACCGGTCCCTCCACATTCAGCTCCATGTGCAGAAATGCAAGCCCCGTGCCCTGCCCGGTCGCGTTGAGCACAAGCCCCTCGGCCAGGGCATAAACCAGCGCTGCCGGCGCCGGGCGGCCCGGTATCGCAGAGTGCTGCGCGCGGTATTCCTTGTCGACGAACAGCGACTCCAGCATGCCGACGCAGGATATGAAATTGACGATGTCGGTTTCGGTGATGGTGCGTCCGAATGTGCGGAACTGCTGGCCGACCGAAAGGTCATTCCAGCGAAATCCTTCTCCGAGCAGTTTCATGTCGGCTCCTTTCAGATTGTCACTCTGCCGGCGGCGGCTGCAGCGTGCGCGGATGGCACAGTCGCGTCGAAATCCAGAACGGCGAACAGGCAAACAGGATCGAGACGCCGGAGAAGATGAACGCAGCGCGATAGTCGCCCGTCAAATCATGCAGGAATCCCGAAATCCAGGCGCCGAACGCCGAGCCGAACGACATCATCATGAAGATCGTGCCGAAGATCGAAGCCACCGCGCCCCTGGCGAAGATGCGCGCCGTCAGTGTCGATACGATCGGCCCGCGCGCGCCTTGGCTCACACCGAACGCAAGCACATAGACCAGGATAAGGAACGGGCTGGCGACGGCCGAATAGGCAAGCAGCGCGCCGGCACCCAGAAAGGTTCCCGTGAAGGACAGCGTCGCCGTGAAGCGGTTGCCGAAACGCGCGCAGAGCCAGCCGGCGAAGACGACGCCGAAGATCGAAAGCATGCCCGAAGCGCCGAAGGCGAGTGCGGCTTCGATCGGCGGATAGCCCTGTTCCACGAGGTAGGGCACGGTTTGCACGACGACGCTGTAGACGCCGCAGGCGGTGAAGAAGAAAACCTGTACCAGAAGCCAGAACTCGCGCGTCTTTACCGCGCTGCGGATGGTCCAGCCGGTTGGCCTCGACACGGCCATCGCCGGTTGATCGGCAAGCGGCTCGGCAGCGGAGGGCCGCACGCGCCCCTGGCGGATACGCCCCCACGGCAGGAGCAGCAGGGGCACGACGCAGACGAGGGCCATGGCAATCAGACGATAGGTTTCGCGCCAGCCATAGGCATCGATACCAGCCTGCGCCAGCGGCACGATGACGAGGATGCCGGAACCGAAGCCGGCATAGGCTATGGCGATGGCAAGGCTCATGTTGCGGTCGAACCAGCGCCCGATCAAGGCTGCCGCCGGCACCATGCCGAGCGCAGAGGCGGCGACACCGCAAAATACGCCGATGAAGAGGTAGATATGCCACAGTGCGGTGGTGGTGGAAGCAGCCCAGGTCGCCGCTATCAGCACACACAGCCCGAACCCGTAGGTGGCGCGAGGCCCCAGCCTGTCGAGCATCATGCCGGACAGCGGCGCCATCAGGCCGACCGTGATGAGATAGAAGGAATAGACGCCGGTGAGCGTCGAGCGGCTCCAGCCGAACTCGGCCTCAAGCGGCAGCATGAACACCATGAAGGTGTCGACCACGCCGCGCGCGGTGAAGTTGAACAGAAAGCCGATGGCCACGACCAGCCCGGCCAGCGCAAGCTCGTTCCGCGAAGCGTGTTGGTACGCCGGTTTGTCTTCAGGGTCGCCGCGAGAGGTCATGGATGCCTACAGTGGAAGACCGCCCCGGCTCGCACCGGGGCGGTTCATATGCGATCAGTCGGCCTTTTCGAGCGCGGCGCGGAACGCGTTGAGGATATCCGTTCCCGGACGCCCGCGGGCGTCGAGGTCGGAAGCCCATTGCTGGCTGACCTCGCCCATCAGCTCGCCGAGGCGGGCCTTGTCCTCGTCGGGCAGGCTGACGAAGGTGACGCCGGAATCGGCAATCGTCTGCTTGTCCTTGAGATCGAGATCGTCGGCGGCTTCACACCCCTTGGTGATGGCTTCGTCGCCGGCCTGCACGAGCGCCGCCTGCACGTCCTCATCGAGCGCGTCCCAGCGCTCCTGCGAGATCACGTATGTGACCACGAAGGACCCGAAATTGACGTCCTGCGTGCCGTATTTCAGCAGCGGATGGATGTCGTAAGGCAGCACGCTCGAATGCGGGAACAGCACGCCGTCGATGGTTCCGCGCGACAGAGCATCGCGTGTCTCAGGCGCGGAAATCTGCACCGGCACAGCCCCGATCTTGGTCGTGGCGATTTCCTTGGCGCCACCCGTCGTGCGCAGCTTGAGGTTACGCAGGCTGTCGAGATCGGTGATTTCCGAATTCGACGTCAGCACCTGGTATGGCGGCAGCACCATGACGAGGAGCACGCGTACGCCGTTCGGCGCGAACTCCGCCTGATCGAGCGCACCGCCTGGCTTGGTGATCTCCCAGAACGCGTTGGTGCCCTTGCAGGACGTCGTGAAGTTTTCCGGCAGCTCGGCGACCGACGATAGCGGCAGCTTGTCGCTGACGTAGGATGCGCCGACATAGCCGATGTCCATCACGCCCGTCTGGGTCAGTGACAGCAGATCCTTGGCCTTGCCGAGCTGCTCCGCCGGGTAATAGTCGAACGCGACTTCGCCACCAGTCAGTTCAGTCACGCGCTCCATCCAGAACTTGGTCATGTTCTCGGGGATGTAGTGGCCGACCGGAAAGCTGTCGCCGATGCGCAGGGTCAGTTCCTGGGCCTGCGCGGCGTTGCCGGCAGCCATGGCGGCGCCCACCACGGACGCGGCAAGCAATGCTTTATGCAGTTGGTATTTCATGACGTTCTCCTCCTTCTTGAACGATTGCCTTACGGTCATTGCATCGTGGACGGAAGCCACAGGATGATGGCCGGAAAGGCGGTGAGCAGTGCGATAACGAGCAGATGCGCCCAGACGTGGGGCATCACGCCCCGGAACAGTTCGCCGAGCGGGCGGCGTGTGTATCGTGCGACGACGAAGACGTTCATGCCCAGCGGCGGCGTCACCATGCCAACCTCGGCGGTGACCACGATGATGACGCCGAACCAGATCGGATCGAACCCGAGCGAGATGACCAGCGGCAACACTACCGGAACGGTCAGGATCAGGATCGCGATCTGGTCCATGATGAAGCCCAGCACGATATAGCCGAGCAGGATGAAGACCATGATCGTCATCGGCGAAAGCGGCAGGCCGCCGACCCACGTCGTCAGGTCGTTGGTGACCCGCGCCAGCGTGAAGTAGTATCCGAAGATGTGCGCACCCAGGATGATGAACAGGATCATGCAGCTGGTCTGAGCAGCGCGGCGCAGCGCGCCGGAGAACGCTGGAAGACTGAGTTTGCCCTCCTTGATCGCCAGCAGCATGGCCACGAACGCACCGATACCGGAAGCCTCGGTCGGCGTCGCGATGCCGGTGTAGATCGTGCCGGTGACGGCGAAGAAAAGCAGGATCATCGGCCCGACGCGCTTCAGCGACGCGAATTTTTCACGCATCGTGTAGGCGCGGCCCGCCGGCGCGGATTCCGGCCAGAGCCAGACCAGTACGGCGATCGTGGCGATGATCGCGACGGTGACGATGAGGCCGGGAATGACGCCTGCGATCAGCAGCGCCGAGATCGAGATGTCGGCAAGGATGCCGTACAGAATCAACGCGATCGATGGCGGGATAAGCATCGCCAGGGTGCCGGAAATGGCGACCACGCCGCCGGCCAGCTTCGGCTCGTAGCCTTCCTTCATCATCGCCGGGATCGAGGTCGAGGCGAGCGTCGCCGCCGCCGCCGTGCTCGAGCCCGAAATCGCGCCGAAGCCGGCGCCCGCAAGCGCGGTGGCCATCGCGACCCCGCCCTTGAGCCGGCCGACCCAGATGGTGGCCGAGCGGAAGAGATCGTTTGCGACGCCCGAGATGATGACGAACTCCGCCATCAGGATGAACATCGGGATGGTGATGATCTCGTAGGAATTGGCGGTCGACAGCGGCGACGTGCGCAAAATGCCCGACAGCACCGGTAGGCCGCCGAAGATGTAGAGACCGATGGCGCCCGACACGGCCATGGCCAGCGCGACCGGCAGGCCGATGACAAGCATCGCCGCCAGCGCCAGGAGAACGAGCGCGATGGTCATTCCGCGCCCTCCCCGGCATGGGGTTCGGTTTCCGGTGGTGGCGGCGTCTCGACGAGGTCACGACCCGACAGGCCGGATGCGGCATGACCGAAGGTGCGGTAGATGCAGCGAGCCGTCATCACCACACACCCCGTCGCCACGATGAAATAGGCGATCCAGGTCGGCCAGGGGATGACGGCCGCGATGCGGTCGTCGTTGAGGTAAGCGGATTTGAGCCGCAGCCAGGCCTGCCAGCCGATCAGCGCCATCAGGCCCGAGGACAGGAGATAGCCGACCGCCAGAGCCAGATGCCGCGGACGATGCGGGATCTGGTGCTGAAAGATGTCGATGGCGATATGGCCGTGATTGTGGAGCGTGTCCGACAACGCGAAGAAGAACACCGCGACCATGAGATAGAGGCCGATCAGGTTATAGGACCACGACAACGGCGCGGCGAACAGGTAGCGCATGGCCACGTCGGCAACGACGATCAGCATGATGGCGCCCAGCGACAGGCCGGACAGCAGCGCAAGCATACTCTCGATGCGCGCAAGCAGCGCCGAGGCACCGTTTGCAGGCGGCTGGCTTTGCATCATCTTCCTTCCTCCTCCCTTCGGGTCACAACCCTCAGACGGCGCCGGCCACTTCGGGCCGGTTCACCATCGCCATGATCTTCCGCGCCGCGCGCTCGTGCGGCTTGTCGATCATCTTCCCGTCTATCTTGACCACGCCCGCCCGCGGATCGGCCGCGAAGGCGGCGATCACCTGCTCGGCCCACGCGACCTCTTCCGGCCGCGGCGTGAAGGCGCGGTTCACGGGATCGACATGGTTTGGATGGATGACCGCCTTGGCCGCGAAGCCGTCGCGCCGGGCTGCATTGGCTTCGGCCTCGACATAAGCAAGATCACCGATATTGGTGCAGACCGTGTCGATGGCGGCAAGACCGGCGGCCGCCGCACCCATCAGGCACATGTTGCGCGCGAGCCGGAACGGGTCGGAATAGACGGCGTCGACACTGTTCTCGGTAGCGCCCAGCGAGGCGGCAAGATCCTCCGCGCCCCACATCAGGCCCCATAGCCGCGGGCTGGCGTCCTTGTAGCTCGACAGGCCGAAGATGGATTCGGCGGTTTCCGTGGCCACCGCGATAATCCGCGTCGACCCGGCTTCGAGCCCGGATGCCGCCTCGAAGGCATCGAGATAGAACGCCAGCTTCTCGACATCCGCCACGCTGGCGCATTTCGGCAGCACGATGCCTTCGGGACGCAGCGGCATCACCGCCGTCAGGTCGGCGAGCGTCAGTCCCGTGTCGAGCGCGTTGACGCGTACGAACCATTTCTGGGCATTTCTGGGCGTTTCGAGCATCGCGCGCGTGGCAGCACGGGCCGCCTCCTTGGCTTCGGCCGAAACGGAATCCTCGAGGTCGATGATCAGTGCGTCGGCATTGCCGCCGCGCGCCTTCTCGAACTTGCGGGCGCTGTCGCCCGGCACGAACAGGAACGAGCGCATCACGCAGCCGCCCGCTTGCGCATCATGCCCGCGCGCCGGCAAACGGCGACGACTTCGCCATTCTGGTTCGTGCAGGTGTGTTCGAACTCGACGATGCCGACATCGCCGCGCGACTTGCTCTCGCGCTTCGCAACGATCTTCGTGTGGCTGCGCAAGGTGTCACCGGCGAAGACCGGCTTCGGGAAGCGTACGTCGGACATGCCGAGATTGCCGACAGTGGTGCCCAGCGTGGTGTCCTGCACGCTCATGCCGATCATGATGCCCAGCGTATAGAGGCTGTTGAACAAAGGCTTGCCCCACTCCGTCTGCGCCGAGAAATGAGCGTCGACATGCAGCGGCTGCGGGTTCATCGTCATCAGGCTGAACGAGATGTTGTCGTGCTCGGTCACGGTGCGCGTCAGCTCGTGCGCGAATTCCTGCCCGACCTCGAACTCCTCGTAATAAAGACCTGCCATATGATCCTCCCTTTGTCGGCGCTTAGTCCGCGTTCTTGTCTCTGCGTCCAAGGACGCCGGTTGTAGTCAATTCGACGATGCGTTGGTCGGCGATGCCCCAGTCGCGCAATACCGCTTCACCGCTTTCGCCGGGCGCCTCGGGCGGCGTCGGCGCGGCAGCGGGCGTGCCGCTGAAACGAGGCGCAGGTGCTGGCTGCACCAGCCCGTCGATGGTGATGAAAGTGCCACGCTCGGCATGGTGCGCATGCGACGGCGCTTCCGCCGACGACAGGACGGGCGCGAAACAGGCGTCGGTTCCCTCCAGCAACGCGCACCATTCCGCCCGCGTCTTTTGTGAAAACCGCTCGGCCAGAAGCCGGCGCGCCTCATCCCAGTTGGCGCGCGCGTTCATGTCGGGAAAGCCTGCCGGATCGAAGCCGATGGCGCTCAAAAGCACGGTCTGGAACTTGCCCTCGATCGGCGCGATGGAGACGTACTCGCCATCGGCGCAGCGATAGACGTCGTATTGCGGCGCACCGCTGTCGAGAATGTTTTCGCCGCGCCCGCCCGGCCAAACCCCGGCCGCCTGCAAGCCCATCAGTGGCGTGGCGAGCAGCGAAACGCCGTCGACGATCGCCGCGTCCACGACCTGTCCCTCTCCCGTGCGCTGTGCATGAAGCAGCGCGCTGACGATACCGAAGGCCATCAGCAGGCTGCCGCCTGCGAAATCGCCAAGCAGATTCAACGGCGGTGTCGGTGGCTGACCGCGACGGCCGATAGCGTCGAGCGCACCGGTCAGTGCGATGTAGTTGAGATCGTGGCCGGCCGCTTTCGCCAGCGGCCCCTGCTGCCCCCAACCTGTCAGCCTGCCGAAAACGAGGCGCGGATTGCGGGCATGGCAGACTTCGGGGCCGAGGCCCAGCCGTTCCATCACGCCGGGACGAAAACCCTCGACCAGCGCATCCGCCTTGTCGATCAGCTCCAGGGCGCAGTCGATGCCTTCCGGGCGCTTCAGGTCCAGTGCAACCGAACGCCGTCCGCGCCCGGCAAAATTGAAGCGATCGGGGCGCGGCACGCCCAGCCCCGACGCGACCTGCCTGTCGATCCGCACCACGTCGGCGCCCATGTCGGCGAGCAGCATCGCGGCAAAGGGCGCAGGACCGATACCAGCCATCTCGACGACACGCAGGCCGGCCAGCGGCCCCTTGCGGTTCTCAGCCACAGGCGGCCCTCCCCGCATCGTGCCACCCGCGCGCGAGGCTTTCCCGGAACTGCGGCGCAGCGATCGCGATCATGCGTTCGACGCGCTGCGAGAGCGTGCAGCCGCGCAGCTCGGCCACCCCCCATTCCGTGACGATCGCGTCGGCGTCCGAACGCGCGACAGGTCACCGTTTCCACCCGGCCAACGATGCGCGAGACAGTGCCGCCGACGCGCGGTTGAAGGCAGTGCGATGATCGCGCGACCGCCCCGTGAGGCATTCGCACCCCGCACGAAATCGACCTGCCCACCGACTGCACCGAGATAGCGTCCGCCGGCGGTCTCGGCGTTGACCTGGCCGGTCAGGTCCACCTCGATCGCCGAATTGATCGCGCAGAAACGTGACAATCCGCCGAGAACTCCGTGCGCATGTGTCCGGGCCGGCGGATGCAGGCAAAACGCGCGGTTGTCGTTCGCGAAGTCGTAGAGCCTTCGGCTGCCGAGCAGAATCCCGCCGACACTGACGCCGGTATCGTATTCCTTGGCCATATTGGTCACCGCGCCGCATTCGATCAGATCGACGACGGCATCGAACAGCGCGCCTGAGTGCAGGCCGAGATCGCGGTGCCCGGCGAGTTTCCCGGTCACCGCCTGCGGTATCGCGCCAACGCCGAGCTGCAGTGCGGCCCGATCCGGTATCAGCGAAGCGACATTGTCGGCGATTGCCAGTTCGGTTTCGCCGGGCACGACGCCCTGCTGCTGCAGCGGCGGATGTTCGGCGGCAACGCAGATGTGGATTGGAATGTCTGAGGGCCATTGTGCGCCATGGCAACGCGGCACATCCGGGTTGATCTCGGCGATGACGAGCCGCGCCTTGCGCGCCGCATCGAGCACGTAGTCGTTGGCGAGCCCCAGGTTGAAGCCGTTCCCTTCAAGGGCGGGTGCAAGCTGGATCAGCACGCAATCGGCGCGCAGCGTGCCGTCGGCGAAGGCCGGTGCAAGCTGCGAATAATGCCACGGTAGAACGTCCAGCCTGCCGGCGCGCGCCAGCCGCGCACCTTGTCCAACCGCGCCGTACCCCTCGAGCGTCAGCCCATCCACGCCGTCGAAGGTGTCCGAATTGAGCACCCCGAGAAACACCGAACAGCCTTGCGGCAGCCCTCCAGTGCCGACCAGCCGCCGCGTCAACGTCAGCGGCTCGGCCGTCGCCTGGCCGACGACGATACGATCGCCCGGCCGCAGCAGGGTGGCAAGATCGAGATCGTCGGCAGCGACGGCGCGCATCGGTCCTCTCCGCGCCTCAGTAGGATTTCGGCAGGCCGAGAACCCTCTCGGCGATATAGGACAGGCAGAGCTGCGGGCTGATCGGCGCGATGCGCGGGATCATCACTTCGCGCAGATAGCGCTCGACGTGATATTCCTTTGCATAGCCGAAGCCGCCATGGGCCATCACCGCCGTCTCGCAGGCGTTGAACCCGGCCTCGCCGGCCAGATACTTGGCCGCGTTGGCGGCGGCCCCTGCCGGCTTGCCGGTGTCGTATTGCCATGCCGCCGACATCACCATCATCCACGCCGCCTCGAGCTCGGCCCAGCACTTGGCCAGCGGATGCTGGATGCCCTGGTTCTGGCCGATCGGCCGGTTGAAGACGATGCGTTCCTTGGCGTAGCGCGTGGCGCGGTTGATCGCAGCCATGCCGAGCCCGACCGCTTCTGCGGCGATCAGGATGCGCTCCGGGTTCATGCCGTGGAGGATGTATTCGAAGCCGCGTCCCTCTTCGCCGATCAGGTCGGACTCGGGGATCTGGAAATCCTCGAAAAACAGCTCGTTGGAATCGACCGCCTTGCGGCCCATTTTTTCAATCTCGCGAACCTTGATCCGGTCGCGGTCGAACTTGGTGTAGAAGAGGCTGAGGCCGTGCGTCGCCTTCTTCACTTCGTCCAGCGGCGTGGTTCGGGCAAGCAGCAGGATATTGTCGGCCACCTGTGCCGTCGAAATCCAGATCTTCTGGCCGTTGACATGGTAGCGGTCTCCGCGCTTCTCGGCCTTAAGCTTTAGCTGCGTCGTGTTGAGGCCGGTGTTGGGCTCGGTCACGGCGAAGCATGCCTTCTCGCGCCCTTCGGCCATCGGCCGGATCATGCGCTGCTTCTGCTCCTCGGTGCCGAAGACGGCGACCGGGTTGAGGCCGAAGATGTTGATGTGCACTGCGGAGGCGCCTGAGAGACCGGCGCCGGATTCGGCGATGGTGCGCATCATGATCGCGGCTTCCTGGATGCCCAGCCCCGCGCCGCCGGACGATTCGGCCGTGCAGATGCCCAGCCAGCCCTCGCGCGCCAGCGCGTCGTAGAAATCGTGCGGGAAGCCGCCTTCGCGGTCACGCTGCAACCAATAGGCATCGTCGAAATCCGCGCAGATCCGTGCGACGGAATCGCGGATCGCATCCTGTTCCTCGGTGAAGCCGAAATCCATTCCCTGTCTCCTCAAGCCTGCGCCGGATCGTATGTCACGGCCGTCCGCGCGATGCCGCGTTCCACCAGATCGGCGATCTCTTCCGGCGAAAATCCTGCTTCGCGCAGCACCTCTTCGCTGTGCTCGCCCTGGCGCGGCGCGTGACGCGCGGGGCCGGCGGGACTGCGCGACCATTTGGCCGGCACCGCCATGGTGCGGATCGCGCCTTCGCTGGGATGCTCGACGACGCGGAAGAAATCCGTCGCCACCAGATGAGGGTCCTGCAGCACACCCTGGAAGTCGTACATCGGCATGGCCGGCACGTCCGCCTCCTCCAACAGGTCGAGCCATTCGGCGCTGGTGCGGGTCAGGAAAATCCGGGTGAGTTCGCCATAGACTTCGTCGATATGCGCCATCCGCGAGACGAAACTGGCAAAGCGCGGGTCGGCCGCAGGCATCTCCGGCCGGCCGATCGCTGAAAAGAAGCGCTGCCAGTGACCGTCGGTGTAGATCAGCGCGCAGACATACCCGTCCTTGGTCTGATACGGGCGCCGGTCGGGTGAGAGCTGCCGCGAGTAGCCACCTGCGTCAAGAGGCGGCTCGAAGGTGAGCCCGCCCATGTGGTCGCCGAGCACGAAGCTGACCATGGTCTCGAACATCGGAATGTCGACGCGCTGCCCCAGGCCGGTGCGCTCCCGCTCGACGATCGATGCGAGGATCGCACCTACTGCCGCGAGACCGACCACGCGGTCGGCGATCGCCGACGGCACATAGCGTGGGTGGCCTTCATTGACCCGCGAAAACAAGTACGGGATCGTCGCGCCACCCTGGATCAAATCGTCATAGGCCGGCCGAGCCGCATAGGGTCCATCCTGGCTGTAGCCGAACATGCCCGCATAGACGATCTTCGGATTGACGGCCGATACGTCCTCGTAGGAGAGGCCGAGCCGCTTCATCGCCTTGGCGCGCACGTTATAGACCAGCACATCGGCATCGGCGCAAAGGCGCAGCAAGGCCGCGCGGCCTTCTGCCTGCTTCAGGTCGAGCGTGATCGAACGCTTGGAGCGGTTTGCGTTGAGGTAGATCGGTCCCATGCCGTCATGGCGCGCCGGGCCGATCTTGCGCACGAGGTCTCCCTCCGGCGCCTCGACCTTGATCACATCCGCACCGAAATCCCCCAGCATCTGGGTCGCGTACGGCCCCATCAGCACGGTGGTCATGTCAATGATGCGGATCCCGCGCAACGGTCCCATTTGCCTCCTCCGCAGCCAACCCTTTCGGGAAGCTCCTCGCTGCTTATTCATATATATGGACAATCTGTCCTATTCTATGGACAGTTAGCCGTATGAGTTCGCGCAAGTCAATTCAAAATCGACGATGGATGCCGTTTGCCGGCTTTCGCGGGGCAATCGTGATGAATGAGTCCACACTGATGGACAACAGCGCCGTAAACTCCTACGATCTTCATGAAAACGTGGAGTCACCAGAGGTGGCGGGCAACTCCGCGCAGGCCGTTCACGCCCCGAAACCCCTCAAACACGGGACGTTGCTAATGCTGGTCAAACAGGCAGCCAACGTACTGGATCTGCTGGAGTTTTTTGCCGAACAGAAGAAGGCGGCCAGCCTGGCGGAGGTATCGCAGCATTTCGGCTGGCCGCGCTCCAGCACGTTCAACCTGTTGTCCACGCTGGTGGCGCGCGGCTTCCTCTACGAGCCGGAAGCGCGCGGGCGTTTCTACCCGACGCCGCGCTGGCTGACGCTGGCACAGGAGGTCGCGGCCGCCGAACCCTTGCCGGAAGCCCTGCTGAACCTGCTCAAAGACCTGGCAAAGCGTACCGGCGAGACGGTGTGGATCGCGGCCCCCAGCGGCCAGCATGCGATCTTTCTCGAGGTTATCGAATCGAAGGCGTCGGTGCGCTATACGGCCAGCGTCGGCACGCGCGTTCCGCTTCACGGGACGGCAACCGGCCAGGCGATCATCAGCCAGTTGCCGCCGGCACAGCAGGCCACGCTTCTGCGAAAGGCGGTATTCAAGCGCTACGGCGAAGGCACACCGATGAGCATCGAAGCGGTCGAGACCAGCATCCGTCAGTCGCTCAATCGGGGCTGGTTCGTCAGCTCGTCGGCCTTCACGCCCGATCTCGGCGGCATCGGCCTGCCGATCGTCTTCGGCGACCGGGTGTTTGCGATCACCGTCGCCGGGCCGTGGTTCCGGGTCGGCGAGCGGCTCGACGAGTTCGCCCACATAATGCACAGCGCCATCGCGCTGCATTTCGGGCCGGATTACGTGAAGAAGAACATCAAGGGCCTGCGCTCTCTGCTGCCTGAAAACGGCTGAACACGATAGCGCTCGAATTCAACCAAACACCATGCCGTCGAACAACTTGCGTGCCGATCGCAGGATGGCGGCCGACACCACCGCCCCGCTGTCGTCGAGCGTCGCCAGCACGGTCATTTCGCCGGTCGGGTGCTCTATTGACAGCGCGCGTCGGTGGCCGTCCTCCCCGACATTGGCAAGGGCCGCAGCGGGGCTCCCCGGCAACAGGCATGCGGTGGCAACGCTGACGGCGCCGAGCACGCCGATGGACGAGTGGCAGCGGTGGGGAATGAAGGTGCGCGTCGAGATCGCGCCGCCGTTGCGCGGCGGTGCGACAAGCGTCAGCTTCGGCACCGATTTCTGCGCGACATCGCCAAGGTTCATCATCGGCCCTGCCTTGAGACGGATCGTTTCCAGCTTCTGGCGTAGCGCCGCGTTCGCTTCCAGCTCGGCCGGCTCCTCATAACCGGTGATACCAAAATCCTGTGCGCTCAGCACGATACATGGCATGCCGTTGTCGATAAGCGTGACGGGGATGCCGTCGATCTCGTCCACAGCGTTGCCGGTCGGCAGCAGAGCGCCGCAGGACGAACCGGCCGTGTCCTCAAACAGGATGGGCACGGCAGCCGACGTGCCCGGCACACCGTCGATGCGCGCGTCGCCCTCATAGGTCACCGCACCTCCAGGCGTGGTAACAGACGCCACCGCCACCTGGCCGGTGTTTTCCATGAAGATGCGCACGTCCGTCCCGCCATCTCGGGCCGGCACCAGCCCACGCTCGATGGCGAAGGGAGCGACCCCGGCGAGGATGTTGCCGCAATTCTGCGCGTCGGTGACAACAGGCCTGTCGACGAAGACCTGCAGGAACAGATAGTCGACATCGACGCCCGGACGCGCCGACTTCCTGACCACCGCGACCTTCGAGGTCAGCGGATCGGCCCCACCCATGCCATCGATCTGGCGCGGGTCGGGCGAGCCCATCACGCGCAGGAGAAACGCATCGCGAGCCGCCGGGTCGGCCGGCAGGTCCGACGCGAGAAAGTATCCACCCTTCGACGTGCCGCCGCGCATCCACATGCAGCGGACACCGTTGTCAGACATATTTCAGGCCCTTGGCGGCGAGCTTCTCGCGCATGCCGTAGATGTCGAGGCCGAGTTCGCCGGCCATCAGCCGCTCGCGCACCTCGGCTTCCTTCGCTTCGCGCGCAAGGCTGGCATCGAGGGCTTCTTTTGCCTCGCCGCGCGGCACCACGCAGACACCGTCATCGTCGGCGACGACCACATCGCCCGGATTGACAAGCGCGCCCGCGCAGACGATCGGCACATTGACCGATCCCAGCGTTTCCTTGACCGTGCCCTGCGCCGAGACCGCCCGTGACCACACCGGAAAGCCGATCTCGGTCAGTTCGCGCACGTCGCGCACGCCGGCCTCGATCACGAGCCCGCGCACGCCTCGCGCCATCAGCGAGCGCGCGAGCAATTCGCCGAAATAGCCGTCTTCACACGGGCTGGTCGGCGCGACGACGAGGATGTCGCCCTCCTGGCACTCCTCCACGGCGACATGGATCATCCAGTTATCGCCCGGAGGGACCGAGACCGTCACGGCGGAACCCGCGATCCGCGCGCCGGCATAGATCGGCCGCATAAACGGCCGCATCAGGCCCTTTCGGCCCATCGCCTCGTGCACCGTGGCAACGCCGCACTTGCCCAGCCCGCCAACGAGATCCGCGTCTGTACGCTCGATGTTCCTGACCACCACTCCACTCATCACAACTCATCCACGGTTCGCGGGAAGATGGACTGGAAGGCCTCGGCATACTTTGCCTCGCGCCCGCCTGCCTGCCCGCCGGAATTGCGCCGGAACTGGTTGGCGCGGTTCTGGGCCACGTTTGTGTAGTAGTCCCACAGATGCTGCTGGCCTTCCATGCACTCGATAGCCGCCTTCTTCCTGTCCCACACATCGGTGATGTCGAGAATGGTGTCAGGCTTCCAGTTGCACTGCTCGGTCTGGTGCGGCTCGAACAGATAGAGCTGCGGGGCACCCAGCACGTTTTCGCCAGGGTTATGCCCCCAGGCCTGCGCAACCATCCTGCATTCGAGCGCCACGCGCGTCGCATAGGGGTGGTCGGTGTTGTAGGGGTCTTCCAGCGAGTGCGACAGCATGAAATCAGGCTGCACCTTGCGGATCACGTCGACAAGACGGAACCGCTGCTCGCGGTCGAGTTCCAGCGGATAGTCTCCGCAATCGAAAAACTGGATGTCATGAACGCCGAGGGCCTTTGCCGCGTTCTCGGCCTCCAGCCGCCGCCCGGCCTTGACCTTTTCCAGCGTCATGCCGTCCTGCTTCCACAGCTTGGCGCTTTCGCCGCGCTCGCCGTAGGAAAGGCACACCACCGTCACCGCGACGCCCTTCTGTGCATGCAGTGCGATCGCGCCGCCGCAGCGCCAGACGAAATCGGCAGAATGCGCGCTGACGACCAGCGCAGTCCTTGCAGTCATTCCAGTCCTCCCTCGATGCCGGCTTACCGGGAATACTATTTCCCCCGGCATGCGATGCTCATGATAGAGGCCGGTGCGGCGTCTGTCGCCTGCCCGGACAGAGCCGCTCTATCCGGCCAGTGCTGGCTGGATCGCATTGCGCCTTTCGCGAGCCCAGTCCGCCGCTGCCTTGATGCCTCCCAGCGGGAAGATATGGATACGCTCGATCAGGCTATCCGGGCCTGCGGCGCCATAGGCCGCCAGTGCGGTCACGACCTCGTCCGGCTCGTAGGGCAGCATCAGCCTCGACACATCCAGCGCGCGCCGCTGCAGAACCTTCAGCGATGGGCCGACGCCGCATGCGACCGCGTATTTGATGAGCGTCTGCAGCTTGGCCGGCCCCGCGACGCCGACATGAATGGGCATGGTGACGCCGGCGCCGCGAAGCCGCTCCGCCCAGGCGATGACCGGCTTCGCGTCGAACGCGAACTGGGTCACGATCGCCATCTCGGCATCCGTGCGTTCGCTGTATGACTGCTTCCACAACAGTGCCTTGTCGGCCTCGGCGCTGGAGCCATCCGGATCGATGTCGGCATTACCTTCCGGGTGGCCCGCCACATGCAGGCGCCGAAAGCCAAGACGGTCAAACAGGCCGGTCTTGAGCATATCGATGGAGCTATGAAGATCGCCGGCTGGTTTCGCCATGCCCCCTGCGAGGAGAAGCGCTTCCTCCACGCCAGCCTCGTCGCGGTAGCGCCTTAGCCATTGCTCCAGCTCGGCCGTATCGCGAATGGCGCGCGCCGGCAGATGCGGCATCGCGGCAAAGCCACCGTCGCGAAGCCGCCGCGCCGTGGCAACCATGTCGTCTATCGGCGTGCCCTCGATATGGGCGACGTAGATTCGGGTGCCCGCTGGCAGAAGTGCGCGGAAATCATCGATCTTGGCGGCCGTGCGCGGCATGACCTCGATTGAATGGTTCGCGAGCATCTTTGCCAGCGGCACATTCGAAGTCTCCGACCCGCCACGTCCGGCCCCGAAACGCTCCAACCACGCCATAAGCTTCTCCTGCCCTTGACCGCTTGCGTCACGCACCTTTCGAAATGATGCGAGGGGCGCGAAACCGGGCCGCCTCGCATCAGTTCCCGAAAGCGAGCCGTCAGCCCGCCTTGCGTGTGCGCCAGCTATCCGCGTAGTTCTCGCGCGCCTCGCGCGCATAAGGTGTCGGCGAAACGCGGACGCGAATTTCGGCCTGCTTGTGGCGCTCGGTGGAAGTCTTGCCGCTGCCCCCGTCGGGCTCTCCCCAGATCATCGTCAGCACATCGCCTTCCTGGACATCCTGGTCGACGACGCCCAGCGACAGCAGGCAGCGCTCGTTGTAGCTGTAGCCATTGAACATCGACATGCCGACCATTTTGCCGTCGCGCGTGACCATATCCGCACTCGATGACGCATAGTTCGGCTGCGGGAAATCGATCCACTTGTAATGGTCCTCGCCCGGCCGGAACGCCGACGCGATCACCTCGACCACATCTTCCGCATTCCATTCGAAGGTCACCTTCTTGCGGTTCTTCGCACCCTTCATCTTTTCCAGAGCGGCCTTGCCGATGAAGTCATCCTTCTTCCAGCCGATATAGAAGTCGTAGCCGAGCTCGAACGGATTGACGTAGTAGTCCTCGATCTTGTCCGACACGAAGCTGCCGCCGATCGAGCCGATCGCCTCGTAGCTGTCGGCGCCGAGCCATTCGCGATAGGCCTTGAGCATGCCGTCGCCGGTGTAGATGCCCGGCAGCGGCGACGGGATCCAGCCGGATTCCAGCGTGTTGGTCGAGTAGGCACGGCTGCCGCAGCGCACGAGATCGACGCCGGCCTCCTTCGCCGCCTCGAGGATGCAGGACAGGATATAACTCTTGTCCTCGTAAGGACCCCAGATTTCCAGGCCCGGCGCGCCGGACATGCCATGGCGCAGCGCCTGCACGCGCTTGGAGCCGACATTGATCCAGTCGACATGGAAGAACTTGATCTCCGGGATCGGCCCGCGGTTGAGCTTCTCGAAAATCTTCGGCGCTTCGGGCCCCTGGATCTGGTAGCGGTAGTGGGTGCGCAGCACGCGCTCGCCCTCGGGCCGCGAATTGGAGCGCGGGTCGTGCCTGAGCCGCACGTTCCACTCGCCATAGGCAGCGCAGAACTGCAGCCAGTTGGCGGTCGGTGCGCGCCCGACAAGGATGAACTTGTCCTCGCGTTCCCTGAAAATGATCTGGTCGCCGATCACGTGGCCGTTCGGCGTCACTGGAACGAAATGCTTGGCGCGGTTCAGGCCGAAATTGGAGAATGAGTTGATGCCGTGGTGTGCGAGGAATTTCTCCGCATCCGGCCCCTCAACGATCAGCTCGTCCATGTGGTGCGACTGATCGAAAAGCACCGCCGATTCGCGCCATGCCCGCTGCTCGTCGCGCCAGTTGGAAAACTCCGGCGCCACGACAGGGTATACATACATGCCGATTTTCGAGTTGCGCAGCAGGTCAACGGCGCTGCCATTCTTGCGCAATACGGCTTCAAGGCTGGATTCCGCCATGATCGATCCTCCCATCGGTTAGCGTTGTTGTATACATTGCGCATGCCCCGATCGATTGCAAGAGGATCTTCGGCTGCCAACCGCGCCAAATTCCCGCATGCTGCCCGCCGGGGCTTTTCAGCCTCCGCCTCAAAGGACATAAGGGCCTCACCAACGTCCTCGACGTCGGCCTTGGCGATAAAAGACAGTCGCGATCCGGACCGGCGCTGTATACACCCGCCGAACCAACGAGACTGAACCGGAGTATGAGAATGACCGCGCAAAACCCCGCCCTTGTGCTTACGGCCTACTGCGCCAACCGGGCCGGCATCGTCGCCGCGCTATCCAAGGCGATCTTCGAGCTGGGCGGCGACATCCTCGACCTGCAGCAATTCGACGACGCCGGAACCGGACAGTTCTTCTCGCGGGTCGTCTTCCGGGGCGCCTCGGACTCGATCGCCGAGGATGCAGCGCGACAGGCGCTCGAACCGGTCATGGCGCAATTCGGCATGAAGTGGTCCCTGAGCGTACAGGGCGCACGCCGGCGCGTGCTGCTGATGGCCTCGCGCTTCGACCATTGTCTTGCCGATCTGCTTTACCGCTGGCGCATCGGCGAACTGGCGATGGACGTGCGCGGGATCGTTTCCAACTATCCGCGCGAGACCTATGCAGACCTGTCGTTCGAAGGCGTGCCTTTCCACTTCCTGCCGGTGACGAAAGAGACCAAGCCCGAGCAGGAAGCGAAACTGATCGAGATCATCGATAGCGAGCAGATCGACCTCGTCGTGCTCGCCCGCTACATGCAGGTTCTGTCGAGCGAGCTTTCCGCAAGGCTTGCGGGCCGCTGCATCAACATCCATCACTCGTTCCTGCCCGGCTTCAAGGGCGCGAAACCCTACCATCAGGCGCACGAGCGCGGCGTGAAGCTGATCGGCGCCACCGCGCACTACGTCACCGGCGATCTCGACGAGGGGCCGATCATCGAGCAGGACATCGAGCGCATCAGCCACCGCGACAGCCCGGAAGAGCTGGTGCGCAAGGGGCGCGACATCGAACGACGCGTGCTGGCGCGGGCCGTCCGGTCGCACCTGGAGGACCGGGTGCTGCTGAACGGCACGAAGACTATCGTATTCCCCGAATAAGGGCGCCGCACTGGATTTCAGTGTATACATGCGAGCGCAGACCCAATTGCTTTGGTTCATGTTCCGCCAGCGCGCACGCCGGTGAGCACTGGCGACCGATCTGCAAAAACTCCTTTCACGCATTCGCCTGAACGACAGCGAAGCGCGCCGCATACGGCGGGATGGAAACCGTCGCTGCCCGGAATGCCTATTGCGAACGCGCAAACGATGTATACACTTCATCCCCGGAGGAGCCGCTGCCGCGCGCGAACGAGCGCGTTGCAAGGCAACAAAAAGGGAGGAAATGCGCATGTTGAACAAAGCAGCAGCGGCGACATTGCTCGGGCTCGGCCTTGCCTGGTCGAGCACGGCACTGGCTCAGGAAACCGTCAAGATCGGCGTCATCCTGCCCTATTCCGGGCCATTCGCGGACGCCGCCAACCAGCTCCAGGCCGGCATCGACCTCTACATTTCCAAGCATGGCGACGAGGTTGCCGGCAAGAAGATCGAAATCATCAAGCGCGATACCGGCGGCCCAGCACCCGACGTCGCGCAGCGCATGGCGCAGGAGCTGGTCGTGCGCGACGGCGTCGACATCCTGGCGGGCTTCGCGCTGACGCCTGAAGCGCTGGGTGCGGCCCCGATCGCCGACGAGGCGCAGAAGCTGATGGTGGTGATGAACGCCGCCACGTCCATCGTCACCGAGCAGTCGCCCTACATCGTGCGCACCTCGGTCACGATTCCACAGCTCAACTATGCCTTCGGCCAGTGGGCTTTCAACGAGGCTGGGATCAAGCAGGCCTATACGCTGGTTTCCGACTACGGCCCGGGCCATGATGCCGAGAGCTCGTTTTCCAAGGGCTTTACCGAGGCCGGCGGCGAGATCGTCGGCTCTGACCGCACCCCGGTCGCCAATCCCGATTTCTCGGCCTATGTACAGCGCGTCCGCGACGCCAATCCGGAAGCCGTCTACATCTTCGTGCCGGGCGGCGCGCAGCCGGCGGCAATCGGCAAGGCGCTCGCGGATCGCGGGCTGGCTCCGCCGGACACGAAAATCTTCGCGCAGGGCGAGCTGACCCATCCCGAGGCGCTGGAAAGCATGGGCGAAAATGCGCGCGGCATCATCACGACCTTCCATTACACGCTCGAACGCGACGACCCGCTCAACAAGGAATATGTCGACGGCTATCACGCTGCCAACAACGGCCGCAGCCCCGACCTGTTCTCGATCGGCGGCTATGACGGCATGCATCTGATCTACGAGGCGCTGAAGGCGACCGAAGGCGACGCGTCCGGCGACGCGCTGGTCGAGGCCGCCAAGGGCATGTCGTGGCAGAGCCCGCGCGGCCCGATGAGCATCGACCCGGAAACGCGCGATGTCGTGCAGACCGTCTATATCCGCGAGGTGCAGGAGGTTGACGGCAAGCTGCAGAACGTCATCATCCACGAAATTCCGGAGGTGAAGGACCCGCTACACGGGGCCAACTGAGGGCAGGTTCGGTTCAGGCTGGCATGCGTTTGAGATCGTGATCGGGCAGATCGCCATCGTGCTGTTCGACGGGTTCGCCTTCGGGATGCTTTTGTTCGTCCTGTCGGTGGGCCTGTCGGTCACGCTGGGGCTGATGAACTTCATCAACCTCGCCCACGGTGCCTTCGGCATGCTGGGCGGCTATGTCACCGTGCTGGCAATGCGCCAGCTAGGCCTCCCTTTCCTGCTTGCCCTGCCGGCCGCCTTCCTGACAGCGGCGCTGGTCAGCGTGGTCTTCGAGCGCACGCTGTTCCGGCGCCTCTACAAGGCGGGCGAACTGAACCAGGTGCTGTTCACCATCGGCGTGGTCTTCGTCGCGGCAGCGGTCGCGACCTATGCATTCGGAACGGTGCAGCAGGTCATTATCCTGCCGTCCTGGCTGCGCGGTTCTGTCGAGGTCTTCGGCCTGCGCCTCGGCGTCTACCGCATCTTCCTGATCGCGATCGCGCTTGCGGTGACGGCGCTGCTGGTGTTCGGGCTGGAACGGACGCGGCTCGGCGCACAGATCCGCGCGGCCGTCGACAACCAGCGCATGGCGCAGGGGCTGGGCCTCGACGTGGAGCGCATCTTCGCCATCACCTTCGCACTCGGCAGCGGTCTTGCCGGCTTGGGTGGTGCTTTGGCGATAGAGATCGTCGGCCTCGACCCGTCCTTCGGCTTTCACTACCTCGTCTACGTTCTGATCGTGGTCGCGGTCGGGGGGCTTGGCTCGATCACCGGCTCTTTCGTCGGCGCAGCGCTGCTCGGTATCGGCGACGTCGCCGGCAAATATTTCGTGCCGGAGATCGGCTCTTTCCTGATCTACCTGCTGCTCGTCGCCATCCTGTTCGTGCGGCCGCTCGGCCTTTTCGGAAAGCGGTGAGCGAGTTCATGAACAGGCCCGCGCCCTACGTTGCCCCCCTCTGTCCTGCAGGACATCTCCCCCACGAGGGGGGAGATCAACTCTCGCATCGGCGTTCGCCAACCTCCAACGTTTCAGGATGGGCACCGAGAGAGATGAAGGCCGATCTCCCCCCTCGTGGGGGAGATGTCCGGCAGGACAGAGGGGGGCGCGAAGGAGCGCGGCTTTTCCGTCGCAATACCAACCAGAGCGCCCGGCCATGACGAGCCTCGACAGCGCCAACCAGAAGCCCCACGCCTGGCTTGCCCGGCAAAGCCGCTGGTCGCCGCTCGAAATCGCCTTCTGGCTGGCGACGCTGCTGCCGTTCTACTTCTTTCCGACCTATCTGACGCTTGCGAGCCAGATCGCCATCACCGCGCTGTTCGCGATCTCGGTCGACCTCATCCTCGGCTATGCCGGCATCGTTACGCTGGGCCATGCCATGTTCTTCGGCCTCGGCGCCTATGCCGCCGGCCTGCTCAGCGTTTATGGCTGGGGCGAGCCGATTTCCGGCCTGCTGTTCGCCGCCGCCATCGCGGGTCTTGCCGGCTGGCTGGCCAGCTTCGTCATCGTGCGCGTGCAGCACCTCGCGCTCATCATGATCACGCTCGGACTCGGCTTCCTGACCTACGAACTCGCGAACGCGATGACATGGCTGACCGGCGGCACCGACGGGCTGCGCGGCATCCGCACATGGCCGATCTTCAATTACTTCCGGTTCGACCTTTGGGGCTACACCGCCTATTCCTATTCGCTGGCGGCGTTGTTCCTGGGGTTTCTGCTCAGCCGGCGGATCGTGAATTCCTCCTTCGGCCTGGCGCTGCGCGGTGTGCGCGAAAACGTGCGGCGCATGCCCGCCATCGGCTCCGATTATCGACGCCACCTGCAGAAAATCTACGTCATCTCGGCGGCGATCGCCGGCACGGCCGGCGGGCTGCTCGCGCAGACGACCAACGTGGTGGCGCTCGATGCTCTCGGCTTCCAGCGCTCCGCCGACGTGGTCGTCATGCTGATCCTGGGCGGCACCGGCAGGCTCTACGGCGCCATCGTGGGAGCGGTCATCTTCCTGGTGGCGCGCGATCAGCTTGCGGGCATCAATCCGCAATACTGGTACTTCTGGATCGGCCTGCTGCTGATGTTCGTGGTGCTGGTGATGCCCAAGGGCATTCTCGGTGGGCTGGCCAGCCTCGCGGCGCGCTGGAGAGGCCGCGGATGAGCGAAGCCGTGTTACGGACGCAGGCGCTGCGCAAGAACTTCGGCTCGCTGGAAGTCGCGCGCGACATCTCGCTGGCGCTTCCGCGCGGCTGCCGGCACGCGCTGATCGGCCCCAACGGCGCCGGCAAGACCACGCTCATCAACCTCATCACGGGACAGATCAAGCCGGACGCCGGCACGATCACACTGGAAGGCGAGGACATCACCGCAGCCCCTGCCGCGGCACGGGTGCGCAAGGGCCTGACCCGCACGTTCCAGATCAACACGCTGTTTCCGGACCTGACGCCGCTGGAGGCGGTCACCCTTGCAATCTGCGAGCGCGAACGCGTGGCCGCGCAATTCTGGCGCGGCCTTGCATCGCAAGGTGCGATCGTCGACGAGAGCATCGCCATTCTCGAGCGGCTTGGGCTCGGTAACGCCGCCACGCGGGCCACGCGCACCCTGCCCTATGGCCAGCAGCGGCTGCTCGAGATTGCGCTGGCGCTGGCGACGCGCCCGAAGGTGCTGCTGCTCGACGAGCCGGCGGCCGGCGTGCCTAAGGACGAGAGCGCGATGCTCTTCGACGTGATCGCGTCACTGCCGGACGACATATCGGTGCTTTTCATCGAGCACGACATGGACATCGTCTTCCGCTTCGCCACGCAGATCATCGTGATGGTTTCCGGCGGAGTTCTGCTGGAGGCGGACCCGCAGACAGTGCGCGACGATCCGCGTGTGCGCGAAGTCTATCTGGGCAGTTCGGGCCATGGCTGAGCCGCTCCTCGAACTGGAAGACGTGCGCGCCGGCTACGGCGAGGCCGTGGTGCTCGACGGGGTTTCGCTGTCGCTGCCAGCCAACGGCAGCCTGGCATTGCTCGGCCGAAACGGCGTCGGCAAGACGACGCTGCTGCTGGCCGCCATGGGCTTCGTTGGCATCATGCGCGGGTCCGTACGGCTCGGCGGCCGCGACATCTCCCGCCTTGCCCCACACAGGCGCGCGCAGGCTGGCCTCGGCTGGGTGTCGCAGGAACGCGACATATTCCCCTCGCTCAGCGTCGAGGAAAACCTGACGGTCGCCGCGCGGCCGGGGCGCTGGGATACCTCGGCGATCTACGCGCTTTTCCCCCGCCTGCGGGAGCGCCGCGGCAATATGGGAAACCAGCTTTCGGGCGGCGAGCAGCAGATGCTCGCGCTCGCCCGCACGCTGATGACAAATCCATCCGTGCTGCTGCTCGACGAGCCATTCGAAGGGCTCGCCCCGATCATCATCGAGGAACTGACCGGCGCGGTGCGCAAGATGATCGACGACGAAGGCGTTGCGATCATTCTGGTGGAGCAGCATGCCGAAGTGGCGCTAAGCCTAACGCGCGACGCGGTGATCCTGGAACGCGGGATGATCGCGCATCGCGCACCGTCGCAGGAACTGCTGCGCGACCACGCGACGCTGGAGCGCTATCTCGGCCTCAAACTCGGCTGACGCCTAACGCGTATCGCGTCTAAAAGGACTCATGCGATACGCTTCAGGTTCTTGTTTTTGTGCATGTCTTTATACAGAAACCGGTACCCACTGTCGGGAGACATGCCCTAGCTGCGTCATGCGCCTTTGAAGACCGGTTTGCGCCGGGCGAAGAACGCCTCGACAGCTTCGCCGAAATCGTCCGTCAGGGCGCAATCACCGAATGCCTTCGCCTCTGCATCGAGCTGCTCAGCGTAGGCGTTTTCGAGCGATGTACGCATGAGTTCCTTGATCCGCGCCTGCGCCAGCGGCGCGCCGGCGGCAAGGCGGGCTGTCAGCTTCGCCGTCTCCGCTTCCAGTTGGTCGCGCGGCACGACCCTGCTGGCCAGTCCGAGCCGCAACGCCTCGTCTGCGCCGACCGTATCCGACAGAAGCGCGATCTCCAGCGCCCGGCGCACGCCGACCAGGCGCGGCAGCGCCCACGAGCCGCCGCAATCGGGCGGCGCGCCGATACGGGCATAAGCGAGGTTGAAGGTCGCGTCGTCGGCCGCCACCAGCAGATCGAAATTGAGCGCCAGCGACATGCCGGCGCCCGCGACGGCTCCCTTCACGCTGCCCAGCGAGATCACGGGAGCTGCGGCAAGCATCTTCAGCGCGCCATGCAGCGGATCGATCAGCTCGGCGGCAGCCGTCCGCCTGTCCTGCGACGTCCGGAAATGCGCGAGGTCGCCGCCAGCGACGAATGCGCGCCCTTCCGAGGAAATGACGACCACCCTCAAGGTTTCGTCGGCGGTCACCCGTTCGACGGCCGCGGCAAACGCCTGCGCCATTTCGAGATCGAGAACGTTGAGCCGGTCGGGTCGATTGAATCGTATCTCGGCTATGCCGCCGGCGCTGGAATAGAGCACCGGCTCATTGCTGGTCTGCATTCGTCATCCTCCCCAGTGATGTCCACACCTGACCTGCCTTCTTGCAGGTAATGACTTTACTGGCGAGTGAATACTCGCCAAACAGCCAGCATGCGACAAGCCTGCGGGATGCTTTCCCGCACCGGGAGAGAAAGGCCTATCGATGCTGCTGAACGATGACCAGACGATGATCCGCGACATGGCCCACCGCTTCGCCCAAGAGCGGCTGCAGCCGTTTTCGGCCGAGTGGGATCGCAGCAGGACCTTCCCCCGTGATCGCATCGCCGAGATGGGCGAACTGGGCCTGATGGGCATGCTGGTGCCGGAAGCCTATGACGGCGCGAAGACCGACTACGTTTCCTACGCGCTAGCCATCGAGGAGATCGCGGCCGGCGACGGCGCGCTTTCGACCGTTATGAGCGTGCACAATTCGGTCGGCTGCGCGCCCATACTCGCCTTCGGCAGCGAGGAACAGAAGGAACGCTTCCTCAAGCCGATGGCGCGCGGCGAATGGCTGGGCGCCTTTTGCCTGACCGAACCGCAGGCCGGTTCCGACGCCTCCGCGATCAGGACCCGTGCGCGCAAGGTCGGCAATCGCTATGTGCTCAACGGCACCAAGCAGTTCATCACCTCGGGCAAGAATGCCGATGTCGCCATCGTCTTCGCCGTGACCGATCCCGACGCCGGCAAGCGCGGCATCAGCGCGTTCATCGTGCCGACATCCACGCCCGGCTACCGCGTGGCGGGACTGGAGGAGAAGCTCGGCCAGCATCTTTCCGACACCGCCCAGATCGCATTCGACGACATGGAGCTGACGCCCGACCTTCTGCTCGGCGAGGAAGGCCAGGGCTACCGCATAGCGCTCTCCAACCTTGAAGGCGGACGCGTCGGCATCGCCGCGCAGTCGGTCGGCATGGCGCGCGCCGCACTGGAGGCAGCCCTCGCCTACGCACAGGAGCGGACGAGCTTCGGCGCAAAGATCATCGAGCATCAGGCGGTCGCGTTCCGCCTCGCAGACATGGCGACAAAGATCGAGGTCGCGCGGCAGATGGTGCTGCATGCGGCCGCCTTGCGCGAGGCGGGCCAGCCTGCGCTCAAGGAAGCCTCGATGGCCAAGCTATTCGCATCCGAGATGGCCGAGCGCGTGTGCTCGGACGCGATCCAGATCCACGGCGGCTACGGTTATGTCGCCGACTTCCCGGTCGAGCGCATCTATCGCGACGTGCGGGTCTGCCAGATCTACGAGGGCACCAGCGACATCCAGAAGCTCGTGATCGCACGTGCGCTGTCTCAGGAGAGCTGAACGGAAATGTCGGAAAAAAAGCGCTTGACCCTCCAGTGACTGGAAGGATTACCCGTGGTTTCATCAGGAAATCCGGAGACTGCCCATGGCGCACAACCACACACATTCCCACGATTCGAGCGGCGGTTCCTGCTGCTCCGCCCATGGCAGCAAGGCACATGGCGTAACCCGCGATCCCGTCTGCGGCATGACGGTCGATCCGAACGCCGGCAAGCCGACGGCGACGCATGAAGGCCGGACGTTTCATTTCTGCTCGGCCGGCTGCCACAAGAAATTCACCGCCGCGCCAGATCAATATCTGACGGCGACCGACCCGGTTTGCGGCATGGATGTCGACCGCGCCAGCGCGGAACATTTCGCCCGCCATGAAGGTCAGGCCTTCTATTTCTGCTCGGAGCGCTGCCTGAAGAAATTCGAGGCAGAGCCGGCCAAATATCTGGGTCACCGGCCGGCGCCGGAGCCGATGCCAGCGGGAACCGAATGGACCTGCCCGATGCATCCGGAGATCGTGCGCGACAAGCCGGGTTCGTGCCCGCTCTGCGGCATGGCGCTGGAACCGATGGGCGTGCCGACCGGCGAGGAGGGCCCCAATCCGGAGCTCATCGACTTCACCCGACGCTTCTGGGTCAGCGCGGTGCTGTCACTGCCGCTGCTGGTCATCACCATGGGGCCGATGCTGGGCCTGCCGGTGCGCGAATGGCTCGGCGAGCGCGCGGCGGTCTGGCTGGAATTCGCGCTGGCGACACCGGTGGTGTTGTGGGCCGCGATCCCGTTCTTCCACCGCGGCTGGGAGTCGATCGTCAACCGCAGCCCCAACATGTGGACGCTGATCTCGATCGGCGTCGGTGCCGCCTACATCTACAGCGTCGTCGCGACCCTTTTCCCCGGCATCTTCCCGCACCAGTTCCGCGGCCATGGCGGTTCCGTTCCGGTCTATTTTGAAGCGGCTGCCGTCATCACCGCGCTGGTCTTCCTCGGACAGGTGCTGGAGTTGCGGGCACGCGAACGCACCGGCTCGGCCATCCGCGCGCTGCTCGATCTCGCGCCGAAGACGGCGCGGCGCATCGCCGACGACGGTTCCGAGACGGACGTGCCGCTTGACGAGGTCGCGAGCGGCGATCGCCTGCGCGTCCGCCCCGGCGACAGCGTGCCGGTGGACGGCATTGTGGTCGAGGGCCGGTCCTCCATCGACGAATCCATGATCACCGGCGAGCCGGTTCCCGTCGAAAAGGCGGAAGGCGATACGGTCACCGGCGGCACGCTCAACAAGAATGGCTCGCTCGTCATCCGCGCCGAGCGCGTGGGCTCTGAAACCGTGCTGTCGCAGATCGTGGAGATGGTGGCCAAGGCGCAGCGCAGCCGGGCGCCGATCCAGGGGCTCGCCGACCGCGTGTCGTTCTACTTCGTGCCGACCGTGGTGCTTGTCGCCATACTGGCCTTCATCGTCTGGGCCGTCTTCGGTCCCGAGCCCAGCATGGTCTTCGCCATCGTCTCGGCGGTGTCGGTGCTCATCATCGCCTGTCCCTGTGCGCTGGGCCTTGCCACGCCCATGTCGATCATGACGGCAACAGGGCGCGGCGCGCAGGCCGGCGTACTCATCAAGGACGCCGAGGCGCTGGAACGCTTCGCAAAGGTCGACACGCTGATTGTCGACAAGACCGGCACTCTGACAGAAGGCCGGCCGAAGCTGACCGACGTCGTCACCGCCGGCAGCTTTGACGAGAAGCGGCTGCTTGGGCTCGCCGCAAGCCTCGAAAAGGGGTCGGAGCATCCGCTTGCCGAAGCAATCGTCGAGGGCGCGCACGAGCGCGGCGCAACGATTGAAAACGCCGCCGATTTCGAGGCCGTCACTGGCAAGGGCGTTCGGGGCAAGGTCGGTGATGAAGACGTATCGCTAGGCAACCGGGCGATGATGGAAGCGATGGGTCTCGACACGCAGGCCCTGCGCCAGCAGGCCGATGCGTTGCGCAAGGACGGCAAGACGGCGATGTTCGTCGCAGTCGACGGCAAGCTGGCAGGCATCGTTGCCGTTGCCGATCCGGTCAAGGCAACGACGGCCGAGGCGATCCGCGCCCTGCACGAAAGCGGGCTCAAGATCATCATGGCAACAGGCGACAACGCGCTGACGGCGAAGGCGGTGGCCGACCGGCTCGGTATCGACGCTGTCCGCGCCGACATGCTTCCCGAAAGCAAGAAGGCGCTTGTCGACGAACTGCGCGCGGCGGGCGCATCGGTCGCCATGGCAGGTGACGGCGTCAACGACGCGCCGGCCCTGGCAGCCGCCGATGTCGGCATCGCGATGGGCACCGGCGCGGACGTAGCGGTGGAAAGTGCGGGCATCACGCTGGTCAAGGGTGACCTCACCGGCATCGTGCGCGCACGACTTCTGGCCCGGGCGACGATCCGCAACATCAAACAGAACCTGTTCTTCGCCTTCATCTACAACGCGGCCGGCGTGCCCATCGCCGCAGGTGTCCTCTATCCGATCTTCGGCACCTTGTTGTCGCCGATGCTGGCGGCCGCGGCTATGAGCCTGTCGTCTGTATCGGTGATCAGCAACGCGCTGCGGCTGCGCCGTGTCAATCTCGACGGCTGAACCGCTGAGCGGTCGGATCAGCCCTGCTCCGGCCGCCACTCTGTCATCTGCAAGCGGTTGCCGCCCAGCCGCTCAAATGCGCGCTGCCGGCAGGAGAAGACTATGATCTGCTGGTCGCGCGACTGGCGATGCAGCGCATCGAACATCTTCTCGATGCGATCGTCGTCGGAATAGACGAGCGCGTCATCGAGGATGACCGGCGCAGGGCGTCCGTCGCGGGCGAGAAGCCTGGCAAAGGCGAGACGCGTGAGGATTGCAAGCTGCTCGCGCATCCCGCCGCTCAGCACGTCCACCGGCTCGTCCTGGCCGTTGCGGCGCAGCAGTTCCGGCAGCAGCGTGGCATCGTTGAACGAGACCGAGACATCGTCGAACAGCAGCCCCATCAGCGGCCGCAGCTCGTTCATCACCGGCTCGAAATAGAGATCGCGCGCGGCCGTGCGCGCATCTTCCAGCGCGCGGCGCAACCTCGTCAGCGCAGCGACTTCCATCTCAAACCGCCGCACCAGCGTATCGGCGGCAGCGCGCCGTTCGGCCGTCTCCCGCCAGATTTCCTCGACCGCGCCGTCCGTCCGGGTACGGATGCTGCCGTTCAGGTCGGCCAACTGTTCTCGCAAGGATGCAGCTTCCTTGGCCGTCGCGTCGACCGCTGATGCCGTACGGCGCAGCGTCGCCTCGACAGTGTCGATATCGGGAGCGCCCGCTCGCAACGTCTCGGCAGCGGCCTTCGCTTCGGCGAAAGCGGCTTCAGCCGTTTCGCAGACACGCTGAAGCTCGCCAGCGCGATCAGCGCGGCCTTCCTCGGCGCCGAGTGCCGCTTCAGCGACCGCACGCTCCGCTGCAATCGAGGAGAGCGCCTTTTCGGCATCGATCACTGCGGCTTCCGCTTTATCCCGGACAGGGCGGGCCTCGCGTGCAGCAAGCCGCGCAGCGGCAAGCTTCTCGCCCGCGGCGGCATGCGCCTGCCTTGCCGCCTCCGGATTCGCTTCCGTTTGGTCTTCCGGCACAGGCAAATCCTGCAGGCGCGCGATCTCCGCGCGCAACTCGGCCACGCCCTGTGGAGCCAGCAGCGCGAGATGCCGACGCGCCGTTTCGAGTTCGATCGCCTTCGCCGAGGCAGCGGCCTGCCGCTCCCGCACGTCGCGAAGGCTTTCGGCGCCAAGCTGTTCCAGCAGCGACCGGCGCCGTTCCACTGCCTTGGCAAGCTTGCCGTCGGCCGCCTCGCCTTCACGCGTGGAACGGATCGTCAACGTGCCTATACCTTCGATATCGAACTGCGCAGTGCCGTGGATCGGCCGCTCCGTGCCGCCCGGCAGCGGTGCACCGCCGTCGGTAAGTTGCCCCTTGGCGCCATCCTCATAGTCTATCCGCAGCGTCGTCGCCCGCGCGGCCTCGGCAGCACGCAACCCCGCCAGTTCGGTCTCGATGCCTTCCAGTTCGCGCACCGTGTCGGCAGGAACGGCGGCGACACGCAGCGCCGCCTGGCCATCCTCGATCTGCTTGTGCGCCGCTTCCGCTTCCGCAAGGCGTGTCCGCAGCTGCTTCAGCCGTTCCGCGGCTTCCCGCGCGCGCAGGGCGCGGTCCAGCCGGGCGAGAAGTCCGCGTGCCTCCTGCTCCGCCACTTCCGCCTGCTCGGCGGCTGCCAGCGCATTGTCGCTTGCCGTCACAGCTTCCAGCCGCCTGGCGAGCGCATCGTCGCGCCGCGCGATCGCGGCCGTTTCCTGCGATTGCAGGTCGAGAACGCGCTGCGTTGCGCGGCGGAACGTGTCAAGCGCCGCGCGGGCGGCTTCCGCGTTGTGCCGCGCGAGGCTCTCCCGCGCTTCGGCGGCATGCAGTTTCTCGCCATGCGCACGCGCCTGGGCAAGCGCCTGCTCGGCCTGCACCCTTGCCTGCTGACGCGCGGCAGTTTCGGCCGGGTCCTCAAGCTCCGCAAGCCGCGCGCGCGCCTTGCGCCGTGCATCGAGCGCGTTGCGCAGATCGCGGACATCTGCTTCCAGACGCGCTTCCTCCGAAGCCAGCCTGTCTCGCTCCTCCAGCGCCTCGGCATAAGGACCGCCGGCCCTGGGTCGGCCCGTCGCCGTTGCCAGTTCACCGAGTTCGGCGGCGCAGGCATCCAGAATCTGTGCCATCCGGCGGCCGCCGGTCAGCGCCTCGACCTCTCCCTGCACGGAGGCCAGCACGCCCTCGCGCGCCTTGCGCTCTTCTTCCTTTTCGCTGGGCGACCGATTCTCGATGCCGGTGATGCCCTGCCTCACCCACAAAAGGCCCGCCGGCCCGCCGCTGCCGCCGTGCACCAGCTCGGCGATGAACCGCTCGGCCTCGTCCGCCTGCGCCATGATGCGGCCGCTGGCGAGATCGACGACGCCCGCCCGTTTGCCGGCATAGAACTGTTTCGTCAGCCGGAAGCGCCCGGCCTCCGTTTCGATGTCGGCTTCGACGAGCGGGCTGCCGCCACTATAGGGGCGCAGCGACTGCACCGCCTTGGGCGTGCCGGAGTGTGGCTGGAAGAACAGCGCGTGGAGTGCATCGAACGACGTCGACTTGCCATGCTCGTTGGCCGCCGACAGCACATTGACGCCATCGCCCATGCCTTCGATCGCGACGCCCCGCCCGGCAAAGCGGCGAACGTTGTGCAAGCGGACCGCGCGAAGCTTCACGACGGCGCTTCCTCGCAATAGGAGAACAGCCGCGCCAGCGCCCCACGCGCGATGTCGCGCTCGGCCTCCGCGCGCTGCGGGTCGTCGCTTTCGGCCAGGAGCGTTTCGGCGGCCTGCCGCAAGGCGCCGGCATGGTCTATGCGGTCCAGGTCACCGCTCTCGCAGACGGTTGCCAACGCATCGTCTTCATAAATCACATGGGCGAAGTCCGGCGCAGCTTGTTCTACGGCGGCGTTGAGTTCCGCTTTTGCCGGCAGCCGCGTGCGCCCCTGCGCGGCGACCCGCAGAAGGGTCTGCCGCCGCATCTCTGTCGGCAGCACCTGTGCCAGCGCCTCGTTCACGTCCTCGTCGCCGAACAGGCGAAGATCGAGCATGCGCCAATGGAACGCGCCGGTTTCGGCTGGCGTCACGGTCGGTTCGGCGCCCGGCCCCTCGATCGATACGACGATCGCGCGACCTGGCTCACGATGCTTGAACCGATCCGGCTCAGGCGTGCCGCTGTACCATGTGCGGGCGTCGATACGGGTCAGCCCGTGCCAGTCGCCCAGCGCCAGATAATCGAGGCCGGCGCGGGCCGCGCGGTCGGGCGCCAGCACGTCGGATCCACTGCCTTCCTCTGAGAAGTCGCGGATCGCCCCATGTGCAAGGCCGATGCGCAACGTGCCGTCGTCGGTCGCGGCCCCGTCCATCCACTCGCTGAGATCGCGCCCCGGCCGCCGCGTGGTGCAGGGCGCAGGCAGCACAACAGCACCCGGCGCGACATCCACCGGTTCCGGCTCGAGGGCCAGCCTGACGTTGGCTGGAACGTGCTGCAAGGCGGTGCGCCACAGTTCATCGGCCACGCGTGAATCATGATTTCCCGGAAGGATGATCCAGCGGATTGCGGGATCGTCGCCCATTGCCGCCAAGGACTGCCGCAGCATGGCAGGCGCCGGCGTTTCGGTATCGAAGGTGTCGCCCGCCAGCAGAACGACAGAGGCCCCATTAGCACGGGCAAGACCGGCCAGGCACCCGATCGACTGGTGGCGCGCTTCGCGCAGCCGGCCCCGAAGGTCTTCGGGCAGGTTTCCGAAACGCTTGCCAATGTGCAGATCGGAACTGTGAACGAAACGAAACATGCCACCCGACTATCAGGATTCGCTGCGGCACCAGAGCGAAAAACGTCCCCCGCGAGGCGCCGCATTTCGTTGCAACTTAAGTAAAATTTTACCGTATTGCTCGGTTTCCGTTGCGGAAATGGCGTCTATTTCGGAACCATTGCGGCCACACCATTGTTTCCATTCACGAAAGGAAAGGAAACATGTCCGAAACGAAGGCAAATACGACGAGGGAGGAAGCGCTCGACCAACTGATCCGCAAGGAGATCGGTTCGGCGAACAATCGCCGATTTCTCGCCCGCATGCCTGCGTTCAAGCTGGATGCGGACATGCCGGACCATTTCAACGATCTGCTTGCGGAACTTGACCGGGCCGAAAACGGAAGGTCGCGAGCGCGCAGCTAATGAAAAGGGACGGCTGCATTGGCAGCCGTCCCCCTGAATTTCACTCAAATCAAGCCGCGTTGGAGCCGCTCGATGGCGCTGCAACAGCAGCCGGACGGGGCCGCGCCGGGCGCATTGGCTTCTTCTTCGGTGAAGGCAGCAGGCCTTCGCGCTGCGCCTGCTTGCGGGCCAGCTTGCGCGCCCTACGCACTGCCTCGGCCTTTTCGCGGGCGCGCTTCTCGGACGGCTTCTCGTAGGAACGACGCGCCTTCATCTCGCGGAAGACGCCTTCACGCTGCAATTTCTTCTTGAGGACCCTGAGGGCCTGGTCGACATTGTTGTCGCGTACAATAACCTGCAATTGCTTTCCTGACTTCTTACGGGTTCGCCCGGCATGTTCTGAACATGGAGGACATGGGAGCGGACCGCTATGCGATCCGGCGAAGCGGCGCCAAGTCACGAAATGAGAGCGGACAATGCGTGCCGCGAATCCTGCGGGCGCCTGAAGATGCACCCGATATAGACCGCTCGCCGCTTAATGCAACCCCGCAGGGCAGAAAGGTCAGGCGGCGGGGCGCCTGCGCCAGGAATATCCGGCTCCAGAATCGCCTGCTTTGGCCGCTGGCTGATAGTGAAACGGAATGCCGCCGACGCGCCCTTGCGCCAGCCGCGAGAGCGCGGTTTCGTTGCTCACCTCGAACTCGCTGAAGCCCGTTCGGATCATCAGCGGGATCTGGTCGATCAGCACGTCGCCAGAGGCGCGGATGGTGCCGCCGTATCCGTGCCGCGAGCGCAGCAGCTCTGCCTTCGAGTAGCTGCGGCCATCGCTGAACGCGGGGAAACCGAGCGAGACGAGCGGCAGTTGCGCGAGGAAAGGCACCAGACCATCAAGCGGTTCGCCGGGCAGAACATGGACGCCGACACGGTCGGCGACTGCCGCCCGCGTGGCATCGTCGAGCTCCAGGAAGACGGCGAGCGGCAGGATAACGCGGTGGTTGCCCGCAAGCGCTTCGGCGCCATCCTCGTGACGCCATTCATCCTCACGGAAGCCGTCCGGTGTCCACAGCCGGGTAACGGTATCGGTCTCGCTCATTGCGTGCCCTAATGTGTTGGAGTGGCCAGTTGCTCGCCGAGCCCCGGCAGATGGATTCCGCATTCGGTCTTCACCTGCCCTGCCCAGCGGCCCGAACGCGGGTCTTCACCCGGCTTGGCCGGCTCGGTGCAGGGAAAGCAGCCGATCGACAGGTAGCCGTAGGCAACCAGCGGATTTTCTCTCAGGTCATGACGGCGCATGTAATCTGCCAGCTTCGCCGTATCCCAGCGCGCCAGCGGATTGATGCGGATGCGCGGCCCGACCGCCTCGAAGACCGGCATGGCGCCCCGCGTCGAAGCCTGAAAACGCTTGCGGCCCGTGAACCACGCGCGGAAAGGTTCAACGCCACGAGCCATCGGCTCCACCTTACGCACGGCGCAGCATCCGTCGACGTCCGTCTTGTGGAGGTTCCCTTTAGGGTCGACACGCGCCAGTGCGGCGTCATCCGGCGTGACGATGCGAATATCGGACAGGCCGAGATCGACAGCCAGCTGGTCGCGATATTCGAGCGTCTCGCCGAAATGCTTGCCCGTATCGAGGAAGACGACGGGCAGATCCGGATCGGTACGTGCGATCATGTGCAACAGCACAGCCGAATCCGCGCCGAAAGACGACACGGCCGCGAGTTCGCCGAGACCGAAGCGCTCGCGCGCCAGCGCTATGATTTCCTGCGGTTCGAGATGGCTGAAGCGGGCTTCCAACGCCGCCGCCTCACCGGCCGGGTCGAGGCCGGCTTCAGGCAGCCTTTGCTTCGCTTCCATAAAGGGCCTCCTTGAACGGGGCGGCCCCCAGCCGCCGGTAGGTGTCGAGAAACGTCTCTTCGCGGCCCGCGCGGCAGGCGAGATAGGTCTCGACGACCGTCTCGATGGCCCCACCGATCTCTTCCGGACCGAAGCCGCGACCGACGATTTCGCCGATGGAGGTGTGCTCGTCGCCCGAACCGCCAAGCGTCACCTGGTAGAGTTCGGCGCCCTTCTTCTCGACGCCAAGAATGCCGATATGGCCGACATGGTGGTGACCGCAGGCGTTGATGCAGCCGGAAATCTTCAGCTTCAACTCGCCGATTTCCTCCTGCTTCTCCTGCGACGCGAAACGGCGCGAGATGTCCTGCGCAACCGAGATCGAGCGCGCATTGGCGAGCGCGCAATAGTCGAGGCCCGGGCACGCGATGATGTCGGTGACGAGGCCGGAATTCGCGGTCTCAAGACCTATCTCGACGAGCCGGTCGTAAACCGTCTTCAGGTCTGCGCGCGCGACATGCGGCAGGATCAGGTTCTGTTCGTGGCTGACGCGGATTTCATCGAATGCCAGTTCCTCGGCGATGTCGGCAACCGCGTCCATCTGGGCGTCGGTCGCGTCGCCCGGCGCCTCGCCGATCGCCTTCAGCGAAATGGTGACGGCCGCATAATCCGGGTGGCGGTGCGTGGTCACGTTGCGGCGCAGCCAGGCGGCGAAACCGCGATCATCAAGCTGCGCCTCCTTAACGGCGGCCTCGCCATCGGGACGCACCTTCAAGGCGGGCGGCGCGAAATAGGTCTCGATCGCGCGGATGTCCGCCTCAGGCAGCTTGAGTTCGCTGTCCTTCAGCGCCTCGAATTCCTTCTCCACCCAGCCCGTCAGTTCCTCGGTGCCGGTCTCGTGGACGAGAATCTTGATGCGCGCCTTGTACTTGTTGTCCCTGCGGCCGTGCAGGTTGTAGACGCGCAGGATCGCGGTCGTATAGACGAGCAGATCGGCCTCGGGCAGAAAGTCCCTGATCTTCTTCGCGATCATCGGCGTCCGGCCCTGGCCGCCGCCGACATAGACGGCAAATCCCAGCTCGCCCTGCGCATTGCGCTTCAGGTGCAGGCCGATGTCGTGAACCTGGATCGCGGCCCGGTCGCGTTCCGCGCCGGTGACCGCGATCTTGAACTTGCGCGGCAGGTAGGAAAATTCGGGGTGCACCGACGACCATTGCCGCAGGATTTCGGCATAGGGGCGCGGATCGGCGACCTCGTCCGCGGCGGCACCGGCAAAGTGGTCTGCGGTGACATTGCGGATGCAGTTGCCACTGGTCTGAAGCGCGTGCATCTCCACCGATGCCAGATCGTCGAGAATCGCGGGAATGTCGGCCAGCGCCGGCCAGTTGTACTGGACGTTCTGGCGCGTGGTGAAATGGCCGTAGCCCTTGTCGTATTTGCGTGCGATATGCGCCAGCACGCGCATCTGGCGGGCATTCAGCGTGCCATAGGGGATTGCGACACGCAGCATGTAGGCGTGGAGCTGGAGATAGACCCCGTTCATCAGCCGCAACGGCTTGAACTGGTCTTCCGTGATCTCGCCGGCGAGCCGCCGGTCGACCTGGTCGCGAAACTCGGAGACGCGGGCCTTCACGAAGCCATGGTCGAATTCGTCGTAGCGATACATGCTGGACTGTCCTTAAGCGGGACAGCCGCCGGCTCGATCAGGCGGCGACTGCGATTTCGGGGCGGGCCTGCTTGCCCAGGTCGATGCGGTTGGTGGGGCCGGCGGCACGGATGCGCTCGCGCAGGCGAAGCGGCCGGATCGCGCCGTCCACGATCTCGACATCGATCAGATTCACGTCCACGACCTCGTTCTTGAGGAACGCCGCCTTGCCGGTGCGCTCAAGCCGCTCTTCGGTGGCCGTGTCCTTGGCGAGTTCGGCGGCGTCGATTGCTTCCGCCCAGGAATGGTCTGAGGCAAGCCACACCGCTTCACCGTCGGAAAGCCTGTTGGCGGTCAGTATCTTCATCGGGTCGGTCCTTTCTGCGTCTCAAGCGGTCGCCGCAGCGGCAACACGCGCGCCGAGCGGTTCTGATCTGTCGAAATTCGCGCCGGCGACCGCGTCGCCGATAATCGTCATGACGGGACCCGCAAGATCCGTGCGCTCCTGCAGCGCGGGCAGGTCGGCCAGCGTACCGTGGAACAGGCGGCGATGCCCCAGGCTGGCGTTTTCCACAACGGCGACCGCCGTGTCGGGAGAAAGTCCGGCATCGGCCAGCCGTCCGGCCACGTCGGCGGCATTGCTGCGGCCCATGTAGACGGCAACGGTTGCGCCATCGATCGCGAGCCGCGCCCAGTCCGGCAGCGACTTGCCTTTCAGGTCGTGGCCAGTCGTGAAGACGAGGGAGGACGAGACGCCGCGCAGCGTCAACGGCAGTTCGAAATCGGCGGCGGCCGCGAAAGCCGAGGTGACGCCGGGCACGACCTCGTAGGAAACGTCTGCCGCGCGCATTGCCGCCATCTCCTCGCCGGCGCGCCCGAACACCAACGGGTCGCCAGACTTCAGCCGCAC
Organism: Aquamicrobium sp.; assembly: GCA_019739225.1. Taxonomy (GTDB): domain Bacteria; phylum Pseudomonadota; class Alphaproteobacteria; order Rhizobiales; family Rhizobiaceae; genus Aerobium. Next base: position 613,500 of record JAHHDT010000005.1, on the reverse strand, counting down.
CACCCGCTTGCCGGCCTTGGCGAGTTCGACGAGCAGCTTGTTGATCTCGGCCTGGGTCTTGGAATGGCAGCCCTTGCGCTTGCCGGCCGCGATCCGTTCGGCATCGCGGCGTCCCAGCGCGACGATCGCCTCCGGCACCAGCGCGTCGTGGACGATGACGTCGGCTTCCATCAGAAGCCGATGGGCACGCAGGGTAATCAGGTCTTCGGAGCCGGGTCCCGCACCGACAAGCGCCACGTGGCCGTTAGCCTGACCCCTGTCCTGCAACAGCGACCGCGCGGCCCGATGGGCACCGATCTCGTCACCGGCATCGAGCGCGCGGGCCGTCGCGCCGGTGAAGAAGGACTTCCAGAAGGCGCGGCGCGGCGCGCCCTTGGGCACGTCCCGCTCGGCAGCCTCGCGATAAAGGGTCGCCAGCGATGCCAGCGCACCCAGCGACGGCGAAAGCATCCGGTCGATGCGGCTGCGGATCATCTGGGCGAGGACGGGACCGGCGCCTTCGGTTCCGATCGCAACCGCGACGGGCGCGCGGTTGACGAGCGCGGGGGTGTAGAAATCGCAGAGTTCGGGACGGTCGACCGCATTGGCTGCGACACCTGCGCGGCGCGCGTCGGCCACGATGGCGGCATCGCGCTGTTCGTCGCCGGTTGCAGCAAAGACCAAAACGGCATTGTCCAGATAAGCGGGCGCCCACGCCTCACGCACTATCTCTGCGCCGTTGGCTTCGGCCCACTGTGCGAGGGCCGGTTCCGCAGTCTCGGCCACGATGCGGATCGCTGCTGCCGACTGCCCGAGAAGCCGTGCCTTGGCAAGCGCCTCCTCGCCATCGCCGACGATGACGACCGTGCGGCCTTCAACCCGCATGAAGACGGGGAAGGCACTCAGGCGCGTTTCGCGGGTGTGTGGCAGCTTCTCGACCATGGCCGGATTGTCGCTGCCTCGGCCGGTTTTCAGAAGAAACAGCCTCGCTTGGCGGATCGCGGCTGGCAATCGCTTTTGCGCCATGCAGCATCGCCACGCAAAGTTTTGCTCCTGATGCCGATCAAACCGGACAAAGCACGGAACGGCCAACCATCCGCAAGCGTTGAAAGATCAACCGGAAACAAGGCTGAAAGGAGCAGGACATGTCTGGAATCAAGCTGGAGCACGACGCGTGGGTTGTCGTCGCCGATGGCGAGAAGGCGCTGTTCCTTCGCAATGAAGGCGATGCAAAATTTCCGAATCTCGAAGTGTTTCGCGAGATGCACGACGACAATCCGCCAACGCACGAACAGGGGACAGACAGGCCCGGGCGCTTCAACGACGGACCCAATGTTCACCGCAGCGCCGTGCAGGAGACCGACTGGCACCGGATCGAGAAGGAACGTTTCGCGAAGGAGGTTGCCGAGCGCCTCTACAAGTCCGCGCACCGTGGCGATTACAAGCGGTTGGTGATCGTCGCGCCGCCGATGGTTATGGGCGAGGTTCGCAAGGAGCTCCATAAGGAGGTTGAGGACCGCGTGGTGGCTGAAGTGTCGAAAACACTGACGAACCACACGATCGACGAAATCGAGAAAATCTTGACGGCCGACTGAGTGGCTGCTCGCATTCTCAGGGGTGCGTCCTTTGAGGCTCGCAGAGCCGCGGATCAGCTACTCCGCGAGGAAGTCGCGCAGCATGGCGATCTCGAAGTCGCTGGCAAGCGTCGGGGCGTGGCCGCAGTCAGGCATGACCTCGAGACGCGGGCGCGGCCCTCGCCGCACCATGTCCTCGGCAATGCCCGCGGGCAGCACGTCGGAGCTTTCGCCCCTGATCAGCAGCGTTTTCGCGGTGATTGCGTCGTAGGAGTCCCACACGTCGAGATCCGACTTGTGGTGCGTGAACTGCGACACGATGTTGGGATCGTAGTGGACCGTCACGCGGCCGTCGTCTGTCCTGCGCGCGGAGGTGTCCGCCATCCGGCGCCAGAAGGCATCGCTATTGCGGCCGAACGGCGCGTAGTTCTCGCGCAGCCATGCCTCCAGTTCGCCGATCGTGTCGTAGACGGGCGGATTGCCGACATAGGAGGCGATCCGTCCCGTGCCGGCCTCCGGTATGTCGGGTCCGATGTCGTTGATCACCAGATGCGTGATACGCTGCGCGAGCGGGCCCGCCGCAAGCGTGACGCCGATCAGACCACCCATCGAGGTGCCGACCCAGCGCAGGTCGCCGATGCGGTAATGGTCGAGGACCGCCAGCGCCGTCTCGCCGAACACCCGATAGGAATAGTCGACCGTGTAGTCGCGCGCCCAGCTCGACAGGCCGCGCCCGAGCGTGTCGGGACAGATCACGAAATAGGTGTCGCTGAGCGCCTCGGCGGCCTCGTCGAAATCACGGCCGGTGCGAGCAAGTCCATGCCACATCACCAAAGCAGGCTTTTGCGGATCGCCCCATTCGGTGACGTGCACCTCGAAGCCGTCGCAGTTCACATAGGTCGAACGCGGCAGGGTCATTTGGTGCCTCCCTTGCCCATGAGGGTGCCGGCGATGCCAGCCGGAAAGAAATAGACGAGCAGGATGAAAACCACGCCGAGCCACAGCAGCCAGCGGTCAGGGTTCAGCAGGTCGGGTATCAGCGGCACGTCGGCGGTTGCCGCCGCGCCGGCCGCCATGAGGTCCTTCAGGTAGAACTGTGCCAGCGTCATGATGACGACGCCGATCACCGCGCCGAACATGGTGCCCATGCCGCCGATCACCACCATCAGCAGGATGTCGAGCATGATGTCGAAGGAGAGTGCGACATCCGGACCGGTGTAGCGCAGCCAGGTCGCCCGCACGACACCGGCAAGGGCGGCGACGACCGCCGCTATGCAGAAGATGGCGGTGCGATAGGCCACGACACGATAACCGATCGCCTCCGCGCGCATCTCGTTCTCGCGGATCGCCTCCAACACCGTGCCCAGCGGTGAGGCGACAATGCGCAACATCGCCAGGAACAGAATCAGCGATGACAGGAAGACGAAATAGTACAGCGCAAGCCTGCCGTTCAAGGCGACGCCGAAAATGCGCATTGCCTTGCCGTCGCTGCCCTCGATCAGCGTATTCGCCGGCGAGAAGAAGCGCGGGATCGAATAGGTCATCCCGTCCTCGCCGCCGGTAAAGTCCGAAAGCTGGCTCGCCAGCACCATCATCACCGAGGCTGCGGCAAGCGTTATCATGGCGAAGAAGATCGCCTTGACGCGCAGCGACAGGAGACCGATCAGCACCGCGAGCACGAGCGCAGCAATCACGCCGAGCGACCCGCCAAGCAGGATCGCGTCGAAGCCCGCGCCCACGGTTTTCAGCGCGATCGCCACCCCGTATGCGCCCAACCCGAAAAACATCGTGTGAGCGAAGGACACGATGCCGGTGTAGCCGATCAGCAGGTCATAGCTCGCCACCAGAACGATGAACACGCAGATGCGCGCCGCCACCTCCTGCGCCCGAACGTCGGGGAACAGGAACGGCGCGAACATCAGACAAAGCCCGACAGCGAGAACGACGCCATAGACGACGAGCCGTCCGACAGGCACGCGGCGCGGGGTGGACTGATCCGGAGAAGCGCTGATCGTTGCCATCATGCGATCCTCCCCTGATATTTGCGTTCCTTCGCGCCCCCCTCTGTCCTGCCGGACATCTCCCCCACGAGGGGGGAGATCACCTGACCGTCCGGCTTTCGCCAATCGTTGACGGCGAAGGAGGAGCACCGGTCGCGAAGCTGCCGATCTCCCTCCTCGTGGGGGAGATGTCCGGCAGGACAGAGGGGAGCAACGTCGAGAAACAACATAAAAGACATCACCCCTTCACCGCCGGCTTCAGCCCGAAGGGCCGCCACAGCAGGATCGCCATCATCAGGATCATGTTCGACGCCAGCGACAACTTCGGAAACAGGAAGGCCACGTAGTTCGCCATCAGTCCGACGAGGATCGCGCCGAGCAGCGAACCCTCGATGGAGCCAAGCCCGCCGATGATGACGACGATGAAGACGAGGATCATCATCTCCGAGCCGATGGCAGTCGTGATCAGCCCCTGATAGCCGGCCCACATGGCCCCACCCATCGCGGCCAGCGCGGACCCGGCCATGAAGACGGCGATGAACAGCCGGTCGATCCGGAAGCCGAGCGCCTCGACCATTTCCCGGTTCTCGACGCCGGCGCGGATCAGAAGGCCGATGCGGGTCCGGTTCAGCGCGAAATGCATGGCGACGTAGACGACGAGCCCGAGGGCGAAAGCGAAGATGCGGTAGAGTTCGATGGCCACGTCGCCGATGACGATTGAGCCGGTCAGCGCAGCCGGACGCGGCACCGGGATCGGCGCGCCGCCCCAGATCATCAGGATGAGTTCCTCCGCCACGATCAGCGCTCCCATGGTGATGAGTATCTGGCGCAGGTGGTCCTTGTAGACCGGCTTGACGATGATGCGCTCGAACGCCCAACCGGCCAGCGCGCCGAATGCGGTGGCTGCCGCGACCGCCGCCATCAGTGCGACAATGTTCATGGCCGCGCTGCCACCCGATACCCAGACGCCGAACCACGCAAGCACACTCGCCGCGATGAAGGCACCGAAGGAAACGAAGGCGGAATGGCCGAAGTTCAAGACATCCATGAGGCCGAAGATCAGCGACAGGCCGGACGCCATCAGGAAGATCATCATGCCCATGGCGAGCCCGGCAACGGTCAGCGTCATCCATGTCGACGGCCGCCCGATCAGCACGAAGGCGATGAGGCCGAGCGCGACCGGCAGAAGCATGACGCCGCCGAAGCGTTCGAAGGTGGCGGAGAGGGTTTTCATGTTGGCCGTTTCCCCGCGATTGTTCGACCAAAGGAAGCCGCTCTATGTTGCCCCCCTCTGTCCTGCCGGACATCTCCCCCGCAAGGGGGGAGATCGGGTTTCAGACCGCTCACCGAGCGCTCGGCAAGGTCGGCGATTGGCGAAAGCCGCGCGGCCGGCTGATCTCCCTCCTTGTGGGGGAGATGTCCGGCAGGACAGAGGGGGGCGTGACAGAGCGCATACATAACCAACATCCTCAATGCGCTTCCATAGACAGGCTGAGGAAACGGTTCTGGAGCGCCTCGTCGCCCGCGAGCTCGGCCATGGAGCCGCGGTGGACGATGCGGCCGTCGTCGATCACGGCGACTGTTTCGCCGAGTGCGCGGGCAAAGAGGAAGTTCTGCTCGACCAGCAGGATGGTCGTCTCGCGTGCGATGTCGCGGAAGGCGTCGATCATCGCGCGGATGATGGCAGGCGCCAGTCCCTTGGTCGGCTCGTCGATGAGGATCAGATCGCGCTTCTCGATGATGGCGCGGGAGATGGCGAGCATCTGCTTCTGTCCGCCGGAAAGCGCATAAGCCTGCCGGTCCCAGAATTTCTCCATCGCAGGAAAGAGTGTGAAGACGCGTTGCAAACGCTCGTCGTCGAACCGGCCGCCGGTCGCGGCGAGGCGCATGTTTTCCTCGACCGTGAGGCCACCGAAGATGCCCATGTTCTCCGGCACGAACGCCACGCCCAGCCTGGCAATGTCGGGCGTGCGCATGGCCGTGATGTCCTGACCGCGGAAGACGATCCTGCCGGACCGCGCCTGCCAGAGGCCCATGATCGTGCGCAGCGTCGTGGTTTTGCCGGCCCCGTTGCGGCCGAGCAGCACGTGCACGCCGCCCTCCGGCACGTCGAGCGAAATGCCATGCAGAATGCGATACTGTGCGATGTCGGTATAAACATCCTCGATGCGCAGGATCGGCGCGCTCATGCCACCTCCTCCGCACCGACGCCGAGATAGATCTCGCGCACAATCGGCAGCGTCATCACTTCGTTCGGCCGGCCGTCGGCAACGAGTTCGCCATTGTGCAGGACCACGATGCGGTCTGCGAGCGCGCGCACCACGTCCATCTTGTGCTCCACCAGCAGAATGGTCTTGGAACGGTCCTTCTTGAGTTCGGCGACCAGTTGCAGGATCGCCGGAGCCTCATCGACCGACATGCCCGCCGTCGGCTCGTCGAACATGAAGATGTCCGGCTCCATTGCCATCAGAAGCGCGACCTCCAGCTTGCGCTGGTCGCCATGCGGCAGGGCCGAGGCAGGCAGATGCGCGACAGGGGCCAGTCTGGTCGCTTCGACGAAGCCGTAGGCCTTATCGCGTATGTCGGTAAGTCCGGCGGCACGCGTGAAGATGCGCGCGCCCTGCCCCGCTCTGGCCTGCACGGCAAGCCTCACATTCTCCAGCACGGTGAGTTTTGGAAACAGGTTGGTGAGCTGGAACGCGCGGCCGATGCCGCCCTTTGCCCGCGCCGACGGGGAGAGCGCGGAAATGTCCTCGTCGCCTTTGAAGATGCGCCCCTCGGTCGGCTTCAACTGTCCCGAGACGAGGTTGAACCACGTCGTCTTGCCGGCCCCGTTCGGTCCGACGATCACCGTCAGCTCGCCCGGCTGGAACGCGCAGGTCACGCCGTTGACCGCCGCATGGCCGCCAAAACGGATCGTCAGGTTTTCGGTGCGGAGAGAGGGCGTAGTCACGAGAGCAACTCTTTTCGGGGAAAGTCGGCGCTGCCCCTCACCTGCCTGCCGGCATCCTCTCCCCGCAAACGGGGGAGAGGAAGACTGGCCGCAGCGTTGCCGCTTGTCCCTTCTCCCCGTTTACGGGGAGAAGGTGGCCCGAAGGGTCGGATGAGGGGCAGCGCGGCGCTTACCGCTACTCCTGATTGTTCCGGCCGACCGGAATATCCATCTCTTCGGCCTTGATCTCGCGGACCAGTTCCGGCACCGCCCAGTCGACACCGTCCTCCACCTTGATCTTGAAGTGGTACATCGACTGCAGGGCCTGGTGGTCTTCGGGCCTGAAGGTCATCTGTCCCTTCGGGGTGTCGAAGGTCATGCCTTCCATTGTAGCGATCAGCGTTTCGGTGTCCCACTCCTCGGCCTTTTCGAGGGCGGTGACGATGGCCATGGCGGAAGCCATGCCGCCGGCGGTGAAGAAGTCTGGCGGCGAGCCGAAGCGTTCTTGATGCTGCTCGACGAGCCAGTCGTTCACCGGATTGTCCGGCGCCTCGTAGTAATAATAGATCGCGCCTTCCATGCCCGGCACCTGCTTGTAGGCGACGAGGGCCGGCAGGATGTTGCCGCCGGTGGAGAGCTCGATGTCGTAGCGGTCGAGACCGGCACCGGCCAGCGGCGTCATCGCGTCGATGCCGGCGACGTAGATCATGATCACCTTGCGGCCGGGCTGATCCTTCAGCGCCGCCGTCAGCCGCTCGATCGTGGCGGTGAAGTCGGTCGTCTGCTGCGGAACGTATTCCTCGGCAACGATATGGGCGCCGGTGCCGTCGAGTGCCGCCTTGAACGCCGACACGCCATCGCGCCCGAACGCATAGTCCTGCGCCAGCGTCGCGACGTAGAGGTTCTCGTCCGGGTTGAGCGCAAGCGCCTGCGCCTGCATGTCCATGGACGAGTTGCGCGAGGTCTTGAAGACATAGCGGTTGGAATCCGGCCCGGTGAGCCCGTCGGCCACGGCCGGCTCGACAAGCAGGATCTTCTCGTATTCCTCGGCGACGGGCAGCATCGACAACGCCACGCCCGAGGACGTATCCCCGACGGCGATCAGCGCATCGTCGTCGCCATAGGCTTCGGCCAGCAGGGCGCGGGCGACATCGGGCTTGAACTGCGTGTCCTTGACGATCAGCTCGATCTTGCGGCCCTTGACCTCCATCGTGCCGTCGGTGGCGTATTTGAGGCCGAGCTCGAAGCCGGTATGTGTCTGCTTGGAATAGGCTTCCAGCGGCGAACCCGACAGGCCGTGAAGCAGAGCAATGCGAACCGTGTCGTCCTGCGCCAGGGCCGGCATGCCCGTAAGCGCGGTCGCCACGGCCAGCGCGGCAAAAAGCTTCTTCATGATGGTCTCCTCCCAGAGTATGACGGAACGCTGCGACTGGCGCGGTTCGGTCTGGCGGCTATTATCGTTTCGGGGTACCGGAACCTGCAATATCGTAGGAATACGAACGGTAGAAATACGCATCATGAGTTGGGCCGAAAACATCCGCGAGCTGGCGTTCGAGCATGCGCCGATCGGGCTCGTGGTCACGGAAAGCCGCGTCATCCGCGCCTGCAATCCGCGCTTTGCGGAGATGTTCGGCTATGGGCGCGACGAACTGACCGACAGGTCCTTCGCCATCCTCTACCCCTCCTTCGAGGAGTTCGTACGCATTCGCGATGTCGGCGTCGCACCGCTCAAAAAGAACAACCGCTATTCCGACGAGCGCATCATGGCGCGCAAGGACGGCACGCTGTTCTGGTGCCGGGTGCGCGGCCACTCGCTGACACCCGACGACGATCCGTTGCGCCGCGCGGTCTGGAGCTTCGCCGATCTGTCGGAGACCCGCCCGGTACTCGACCTCACCACCCGAGAACGCCAGATCGTCATGCATCTGGGCGAAGGCCGCACCTCCAAGGAGATCGCGCGCATGCTCGCCATATCGCCGCGCACGGTCGAGGCCTATCGCGCGCGATTGTTGAAGAAATGCGGCGCGGCCAATGTCGCCGAGCTGCTGTCTCACCTCTCCTCGATGCCGCAGTGACGCTGCAAGGGCTGGGAGACGGTTTCTAGACCGCGGCCCAGTTGCCGGCAGAGGCAGCGAAGGCCGGCCGCGCGCGCAGCCGTTCCCGGTACGCGACAAGCGCGCTGCTCAGTTCGATGTCGTCGCGCACGGCCCAGTCGAGGACGTAGAGTGCAGCGGCGTCCGCTATGCCGAAACGTCCCAGCAGGAACGGCTTGCCCCCAAGCGTGGCCTCGATCTGCGCCAGCCCGTTGGCGACCTGCTGGCGCCCATGGGCTTGAAGCGCAGCGTGGCATGCGGGGTCGTCCACGAATTTGTGAGGCATCCTGATGAATGTGCGACCGCGCATGTGCACCGAGCCGACGATGAAATCCAGGAGTTCGAGCGTGCGCGCCTGCTCCATTGTGTCCTCCGGCCACAGGCCCGCCTGCGGGAAGGAACACGCGAGCCAGAACGCGATCGTCTGGAATTCGGTCAGCACCTCACCATCATCGAGCCGCAGCGCCGGAACCTTCCCCTTCGGGTTCAGGCTCAGATAGGCCTCCTTCCTCTGGTCGCCGGCGAGAACGTTGACCACGGAGACCTTATGCTCGGCCCCGATTTCATTGAGGAGATAGAGAATGCCATTCGAGCAGCTTCCCGGCGAATGAAACAGGGTCAGCATTGCGTGTCTCCGATCTGTGTGGCTGGAAGGGCGGATGCGTGGGCGAATGGCGCTACGGGATGTCGCCAATCGTGAGGACGAGCTTTCCGAAGTGATCGTTCTGCTCCAGCGTACGATGCGCTTCGCCCACGTCTTCGATGTCGAAGGTGGCGTGAATGTGCGGGCGCAGCCTTCCTTCGGAAAGAATAGGCAAGACGTCGCGCACGAGCCGCGCGGCGATGGCCGCCTTCGTCTCGGGAGGCAGCGGGCGCAACGTGGAGCCTACCAGCGTCAGGCGGCGGCGCAGTACCGGTTCGAGATTGACCGCCGCTTTCGCGCCGCCCTGGAGCGATATCAGTGCGTAGCGCCCGTCCACGGCCATGCAAGCCAGATTGCGGTCGGCATAGTCGCCGCCAACCATGTCGAGAACGACATCGACGCCGCGGCCCCCCGTAAAGTCCATGACCTCGTCGACCCATTCCCCGACCGACGAGTCGATCGCCATCGCTGCTCCCATTCCCCGGCAGAACGCGGCTTTGTCGGCGCCGCGCGAAGTCGTAATGGGGGTTGCGCCGAGGCTGTTCGCCCTCGCGATCGCGTACGTCCCGATCCCCGACGATCCGCCATGGACCAGGACGATCTCTCCTGTGCTCAGGCCGGCGCGCATGACCATGTTGAATTCGACGGTCATGGCAACTTCGGGAAACCCGGCGGCCTCGACGAAGGAAAGGCCATGCGGCATCGGCATGACATGCCGCGCGTCCGCCCGGCTGAATTCGGCATAGCCGCCGCCATGGACGAGCGCCATGACCCGGTCGCCGGGCTTGAAGGTCTGGACGCCGCCGCCGACTTCGGCCACCACGCCCGCAACCTCCAGCCCCAGGATCGGACTGGCATCCGGCGGCACCGGATAGCGGCCAAGACGCTGCGAGACGTCCGGACGATTGACCCCCGCGGCGCCGACCTTGATGACGATTTCGCCACGGCCCGCGACCGGCATGTCGGCGGTTCCGACATACAGGACGTCCGGACCTCCGGGGGCATCGAAACGGACGGCGCGCATGGTGTTACCTAGCCTTCGTCGACAATCGAGTTGGCGAGCGTGCCGATGCCGCTAATATCGACCTCGACGCGATCGCCAGCCTTCATGAACAGCTTGGGTTCGCGGAACAGGCCCACGCCGCTTGGCGTGCCGGTGGCGATGATGTCGCCGGGCAGCAGTTCGGTAACCGTCGAGATGTATTCGATCAATGCCGGCACGTCGAAGGCCAGGTCGGAGATAGGCGTCGACTGCATCACCTCGCCGTTGAGCCGGGTCTCCATGGACTGGGCGGCCGGATCGCCGAATGCGTCGGCGGTCACCAGCCAGGGGCCCATGGAGCCGCTTCTGTCGAAGTTCTTTCCTGCCCAGAACTGCGTGGTGTGGCGCTGGAAATCACGAATCGATCCGTCGTTGAAGCAGCTATAGCCGGCGACATGGGCATAGGCGTTCGCCGCGGGAATCGCCCGGCCCGGCTTTCCGATCACGACGGCAAGCTCGCCTTCGAAATCGAACCAGTCGGAAACCTTCGGACGCACCAGATCGACGCCATGACCGACGACGGACGACGGATAGCGTGTGAAGATGGAAGGCTTCTTCGGTGCCTCGCGCCCCGTCTCCTTGATGTGGGTCATGTAGTTGAGGCCGATGCACAGGATCTTGTCCGGGTTGGGGATCGGCGAAAGGAGGGTCACATCGGAAACCGCCAGCCGCTCGCCGCCCGCATCCTTGCCCAGCTCGGCAAGCGCTCCCGCTGCGATGACGGCGCGCAGATCGGCATAACGGCCGCGAAGCGCTTCTCCGGCGTCGATCAGCGTTTCGCCGTCGACGACACCGTACGATCGGGTTCCATTGGGCAAGATGTATGAACAAACACGCATGTCATGTCTCCTGGCAGGTGTTGATGTGTTCGGGTTAGGTCTGGCGCGCCGTCACTCGTTGCTGACGATGCCGTCGAGCCAGGCACAGTTGGAGGCAGGATCGGCGGCGCGCATTCCGCGCCGGGCCGCATCGAGCCGCATCTCGCGCAACCGCGCGCGGTCGGGTGAATCCTCGGGCATGTAGAGGCGGTCGTGCCCCCAGTAACTTGGTCCGTCGAACGTTTCGTGAGGCTCCCAGGTAGCCGGGTCGATGACCCGCGCACCCCAGCCATATTCCACGAAGAAGCCCGATGGCGAATTGGCGTAGAAGCTCGTCATGTGGTCGTTGGAGTGCCGGCCCAGCGTATAGGCGACCCGGCCTTCGTCCTGCTGGGCAAGATCGTAGCCCTGCCCGACATCGTCCAGCGAAAGCAGTTCGACCATGAAGTGGTGCATGCCCTTGCGGCCGGTCCCGACCATGGCGAAGGAATGGTGCCGACCGTTGAGGTGGAAGAAATAGAGCTTGAAAGGCTTGAGCCCGTAGTCGGTGACCTGGAAGCCCAGCAGATCGCGATAGAATGGAAGGAGGACGTCGACGTCCCTTGCGTGAAGCACCGCATGGCCCATTCCCAGCGATCCCGTCTTGAAGCCGGAGATCGGCCTGCCGGCGAGGAACGGTTCCGAAGCGACCTCGGGTCCGCAGAACACTTCGAGCCGATTGCCCTCAGGGTCCGCGAACGAGATCAGCCGCGTCACATGGCGCTGGTCGGCCAGCGAAACCGCTTCAAGGCGTACCGCAACGCCAGCATTCTCGAGACGGCTGGCGAGCGCATCGAGAGCTTCCGGGCTTTCGATTTCCCAGCCCATGAAGTCCAGGCCTTCGTCGCCTTCCGCCGACACGATCAGGCGCTGCTTGCGGTCGTCCATGCGGAAGGCACGAACCTTGCCGCCGGCATCGACCTGCTGCATGCCGAGAAGATCGGTCGCGAAGCTCTGCCAATCAGCCGTACGCGAGGAGCGGACGCCTATGTATCCGAGCGATGCGAGTGCCATTGTTCCTATCCCTGGAGCGCCGCCGCCATCGTCTGGCGGCGGCAATCGAGTTGAGGGGCCGTCAGTTGGTCCCTTGAGCCTCGGCAACCGCCTTGACGAAGGCGTCGTGGATCGCCTGGCCGTTCTCGTTCTGCTCGATCCATTGCTGCGTGGCGATGGCAACGGCTTCTTTCCATTGCTCGAGCTGCGCCTCATCGGGCTCGACGACGGTAATCGTGCCCTTTGCAAGGAGTTCGTCGCGTGCTTCGGCGATATTTGCGTCGAAGGAAGCGCCGAAGCGTTCCGAGAATGCCGCGCCGGAGAACTTGTCGATCGCTGCCTTGGCCTTGTCGGACAGACTGTCGTACTTGGCCTTGTTCATGACGACCAGCATCGGCGTCGCGCCCAGCGGTGCCGTATTGAAATGCGTGATGACATCGCCCATCCGGAACGTCTCGATCGCGCCCCACTGGGTGAACGTTCCGTCGATCAGACCGCGACTGATGCTTTCAGCGACGGTCGGACCGGTAATGCCGCCGACCGGCACCGAACCAAGCGCCTCGAGCGCCGACAGCATGGTCGGCCCGGGTGCCCGCATCTTGAGACCGCTCATGTCCTCGGGAACCGTCACCTCTTTCCTCGAGGCGATCGAATTGGGATAGGAAACGAAGATGCCAAGCATCTTCAGCTTGTCGAAGTCACCCTTGAAATGGCCGTCCTCGTACATCTTCCACATCGCCGGCGACCCTGCCGTCGAGCTTGGAATGAGGAACGGAAGCTCCGCCACGGTGCTCTCCTGGAAACGACCGGGCGAATAGCCCGGGATCACCCAGGCGATGTCGGCGACGCCGTCCTCGACGAGCTGGAGCTGCTGGGCGGGATTTCTGCCGAGCGACCCGCCCGCGAACATCTGGATCGTGAGTTCGCCGTCCGACGCAGCCGAGACATCCTCGGCCCACGGCGTCAGGATCTCTTTCGTCACATGCGCGACGGGTGGCTCGAAGCTTGAAAAACGCAACGTCTCGGCCGATGCGGGAACCGCGATGATACCGAGCGCGGCAGCGGCGCCAAGCAGCCTGGTCATGAACGTCATTGCATCCTCCCTGCTGGTTCGTTCCATGATGGATTGACGCTAATGCGCGGCTCTCGGCATGGCATTGCATCCATTCGAACTGTCCACTTAGCGGACATCGCTAGTGCAGCACGCTGGGCAGCCAGAGAGTCAGCTGCGGGAACAACGTCAGCAGAAGCAGCCGCGCCAGCTCGGCGATCAGGAAGGGCATTATGCCGCGATAGATCGTGCCCAGGCTGATCGATCGATACATCGAATTCAGCACCATGACGTTGATGCCGATCGGAGGTGTCATCATGCCGATCCCGATCACGACGACGTTGATGATGCCCCACCAGACAAGGTCGTAGCCGAAGGACAGTATGAGCGGGATCACAAGCGGCAGCGTGATCACCATCGCGGCGACTTCATCGAAGAACGCGCCGAGGAAGATATAGAGCACCAGCAGCAGCACGAGGATCGCGATAGGCGGGACAGGCAGCCCGGAAATCGCTCCGACCATGAAGGCGGCCGCGCCGGAGACCGCCATGAAATAGGAGAAGATGGTTGCGCCGAAGACCATGATGTAGATCATCGCCGTCCCCGCACTTGCCTCGGCCAGCACGCCGATCAGCGTATTCCATGTGAAGCGGCCTTTGGCGACCAGCAGCAGGAATGAGAACACGACGCCGACGGCGGCCGCCTCGTGGACGGTGAAGATGCCAGAATAGATGCCGCCCATGACCACGACGAACAGGACGATGACGCCCCAGGCCTGACCGGCGGCATGAAGCCGCTGGCGCATGGTGGCGCGCGCGCCGCGCTGTGCGGCTTCGGGGTCCATCGTCAATTTCACCTGAATGGCGATCATGTAGAAGATGACGGCCAGGGCGGCCGGAACGATCGCCGCCGAAAAGAGGTCGAGTACCGACTGCTCCGTCAGCACGGCATAGAGGATCATCATGCTCGACGGCGGCACGATGATGCCGAGCGTACCGCCGGCCGCGATCGAGCCTGCCGCAAGGTCGGGCCGGTAACCGCGTTCGAGCATCTCGGGCATTGCAACCCGCCCGAACGTCGCCGTGGTTGCTACGCCCGAGCCGCATATGGCGCCGAAGCCGGCGCTCGCCACGATCGTGGTCGACGCCAGACCGCCGCGCCGGTGGCCGATCAGCGCATTGGCGAGATTGTAGACATCGGACGCCAGGCCCGCGGCAGCGGCAAGGCTGCCCATCAGCATGAACAGCGGGATCACCGCGAGGTCGAGATTGGCCATCGCCGAGGCCGGCTCGGTTGCCATTAGAGTGACCGCAGGCCCCCAGCCCACGATCGAGGCAAAGCCGGTGACGCCGACAAGCGCCATCGCCACGCCGATCGGCACGTGAACGACGATCAGCACCATCATCGCGAGGAAGCCCACCAGGGCAATCAGTAGCGGATCCAAGTGATATTCCTTCGCTGGAGGGCGATCAGGTCAGAGGATGGCGTCGCCGCCTGTCGGCTCGGATGGCTCGGCCTCGTCGGGCCCGCCCAGAATGAGGGTGGCGATGTCGGAGATCGTGACCAGAACCTGAACGATGGCGGCGGCGATCATCAACGCGGATGCGGCCATCCACCACGGCCAGATGGGCCAGCCCAGCACCCAGGTCCGGTCGCCGGTCTCGCGCAGACCTTCCGCGTAAGGCACAAAGCGCCAGGCCATCAGAATGATGAACACGAGCGTGAACAGGCTGGCCACGACGTCGAGCACGCGCCGCGTGCGCGCACCGCCGATCGAACCGAGGACCTCGACCGATATGTTCTGCTTCATTGCAAGGTTTGCCGGGATGCAGGCGGCGATGACGATGGCCATGACGACGGAACTCACGTCGTTGACGCCGTGGAGCGGCGCGTTGAAAAGCCACCTCAACAGGATGTCGAGCGTGGTCATCGCCGCCAGCAGAAGCAGGCCGAAGAAGCCGATGAGCGCAACGACGCGCGCGACGCCCTTGATGCGCCTTTCGATGTTTTCCAAGTGTTTCCTCCCACCGCGGCCAGAACCGAACGGACAGGCGGACACTCTTGACATGCAGGCGGCTCGTTGCAACGTAGCCCCCGCGATTGTCCGTATCGTGAACATCAGGAGGCCAGCACCATTTCGACTTTCGGCGCAGTTCGCTCCCTGCAGCGTGGACTGGAGGTGCTCCAGGCAATCAACTGCAATAACGGGCTGAGGGCTGCCGAAGTCGCCCGTATCGTCGGCATCCCGCGGCCGACCGCATACCGTTTGCTCGAAACCCTGGAGGGGCTGGGTTTCGTGGTGCGCGGCCCGTCGGAGGATGCGTGGCGTCCGACGTTGCAGACCAAGTCGCTCAGCTCCGGATTCCGCGACGAGGACTGGGTGGCGCAGGTCGCGGTGCCGAGAATGATGAAGCTCGGCCGCAAGATTCTCTGGCCGCTCGACCTCGTCACCTTTCACGACTACCGCATGGCCATTCGCGAATCGACCCACAACATCAGCCCGTTCTCGGTCGATCACGGCATGGTGGGGCGCGAGCTACCCGTGCTCGAGACTGCCGGCGGGCGGGCGCATCTCGCCTTCGTGCCAGACCAGGAACGTGCACAGATCATCGAGGGCCTGAGGGAGCGGCTCGGCAGCGACGCGGTCGATTTCCACGACGACGGACCGCTGGACTATATTCTTGCCCGCACATCGGAACTCGGCGTCGGCTTTCGGATCAAGGGCTTCAATGCGCGTACGATGAGCATCTCGGCGCCGATCTACAGCGGCGAGCGGCCCATCGCCTGCCTCACCATGATCTGGATCGGCACGGCTTTGAAGTTCGAGGAAGCGCTAAGGCTTCACAGGGATGCGCTCATCTCGACCGCGGCGTCCATCTCGGACGATCTCGCCCGGGTGGCCGCCGAACAGAGCGAAGAGTAGCGGTCGAGTTCAGCACGCAACCGGTCAGGCGCGAAGGCTGCCGCGCAATAGCGGTCCGGGCGGATCAGCATGATCTGGTCGCGGTGCGTCAACAGCGGTCGTGCTATGCGCGCGTGCTCGGCGGTGCCTGAACGGGCGTTGGGATCGAAATGCACCTTGCTGAGCGGAAGGCTCATCAGTCGGCTCTGCTGGAGCTGCTCGATGGCGCGCCGGCCGGGCTCGTCTTGGGCAACCAGTGCAAAACCTTCACCAAGATGGTCGTCGAGAAGCCGTGCATCGCTGCCGATGCGTGGCTGCGGGATCATCTCGCCGACCAGGCTTGCCTCGAATGTCGGCCGGTCGAGGTCGAGGAAAAGGCCGGTATTGTAGCGGGGCTTCGGCTTGAAGCGCATCTGGATCAGGTAGTCGCGCACGGCTGGAAACGGTTCGAGCGCCTTGAGCAGCAAGTCGCGGAACTTCAGTTCCTCGCTGCTCGACGGCATGACGAAGCTGCCCATCGTCACGGCGAGCAGGATCATGTCCCACGCCGGTCCCCGACGCTCGGAGTCATAGGTGTCGAGCATCGCCGCATCGGCGCCCCCGACCGCCGCCGCGATCTTCCAGGCAACGTTATGTGCGTCGCGCAGGCCGGCATTCATGCCTTGTCCCGCGAACGGCGGCGTCAGGTGTGCGGCGTCTCCCATCAGCAGGATGCGCTCATGCCGGAAGCGCTCGGCGATGCGTGCATGGAAGGTGTAGACGGTCTTGCGCAGCACGTCGCGCTCGTCGTAGCGCCGGAACGGCTTCAGCAGTTCTGCCAGGAAATCCGGCGTCAGAACCTTTTCGCGATCCTCTCCCGGCAGCACCATGAATTCGTAACGCCGGCCGCCATTGGGTGCCGGCACGCTGACCGCGGGGCGGATGCTGCTGCAGAAGAATTTAGAGAACAGCGAACGGTCGGGATCGTCGCTCATGTCGATGACGATCCAGTCCTGCCGATAGGTGTTGCCGCTGAGCGCGATGCCGAGACGCTCACGGATCGGGCTGCGGCCGCCGTCGCAGGCAAGCACCCACTGGGTTGCAATTCGGTGGCGCGTCCCGTCCGCAGCCTTGACGGTCACCACCGCGCCGTCGGAACTGGTTTCCACGTCCACGACGTTGGATGAAAATCGCAGGCTGCCCGGCGCCTGCTCCTCGAGCCGGTCCCGCAAGGCCGCTTCGAATTCGGGTTGGTAGATATACTGGCGCTTGGGGAAGCCGTAGCTCTGCACACCGGCGCCCGTCTCGGCGAAACACGTTCCGTCGTCGGCGAAATACTTGGAGCCGATCGCCGGCGTGGTATTTGCGATATAGGTACGATCAAGACCGAACACCTGCATGGTGCGCGCGCCCTCGTCGTCGATCACGATCGCACGCGGCAGGTTCATGGGGCCGGGCTCGCGGTCGAGGACGATGGCCTCGACGCCATAGGCGGCAAGCAGATTTGCGGCGGTCAGGCCCGTGGGGCCTGCTCCGACAATCACCACCGGAACTTTGGCCGGGTATGTCGACATTGCCAGCGTTCTCCTACCTTCTCCTGACCTAACTCGAGCGACTTAAAGCGCGCGCCCGCAACGCGTCCACGCTCCGCATCCCGCCGTCCGCATCGCGGACAGCTTGCGCCGTAAAGCTGCGCCCGCCGTTGCGAGCGACAGAATGGGCCGTAAGGAAAAGCAGGAGACCGCCATGACCCGCGCCGAAGACACATTGCTCATCATCCAGCTCATCCAGGCCTGGGGGCTATGGCGCGACCAGGGCGACTGGGATCGACTGGCGGAGACCTTTGCGCGCGACGGCATCATCTCCGTCTCGTGGTTCGCCGGCCTTCATGACGATTTCATCGCGCGTTGCCGTGCGACCCACAAGAAGACCTCGCCGCGCAGCAAGCACCTGATCGGAACACCCTTCGTGCAGGTGGGGGAAGGCAGGGCTCTGGCCGAGACGAGCGTCCAGATTCTCGGTCGCGCCACCTTGTCCGGCGTCACGGTCGACAACACGAGCTACGCCCGCTTCCTCGATCGCCTGATCCGCCAGGACGGCATCTGGCGTATTGCCGAACGCATCGCCATCTATGAGAAGGACCGGCTTGATCCGGTCGTCCCCTCGCCTGCATTCGATCGCTTCATGAACGAGACGGACTTTTCGTCCATCCCGGAAGCCTATCGCTATCTCGGCTACCGGCTCGTCGAAGGCGGCCGCACCTTGCGGCCCGACATCGTCGTCGACGGCTCACCCGAGGCGGATCGCGTACTCGGCGAAGCGAAAGCCTGGCTCGTGGCCGGCTAGCCGGCCGGCTTGCGGATCGCGGCCTTCCGGTTGCGATAGTGCACCGTCAATTCCAGCGGCATGTCGTTCTCGTCATAGGCGCCGAGCACCACGCCGCGACGCCGTATCGCGGTGCGCATCTCCTGCAGTTGAGCCTCGCTGCGCGTCGTCCGCTGCGATATGCGGCGCGTCCATGCGAACAGGCGTTCGTACATCTCCTCGATAATTGCGGCGTGCTGCTCGCTGTCGCCGAGGTCGTGCAGTTCGTCCGGATCGGCCTCCAGGTCGAAGAGGATCGGCCGGAACCCGCCTTCGCAGTGGATCAGCTTGTACCGCCTGTCGGCGACCATGAAGATGACCGCCTCGCGCGCGCCGACCCCCAGCCGCTCGGCGATGGGAGTGGCAGCGTAATCATATTCGCAGATGACGCGTTCGCGGTGCGCGCCGTCCGCCTTGCCATGCAGGATGGGCACCAGCGACTTGCCTTCCACGATGTGGCCGACGGCTTCCGGATCGCCCCCCGCGATTTCAAGAAATGTGGGCAACAGGTCGATGCTTTCGACAAGCTCGTCGCACACCGTGCCTCGCGTCGCATCCGCATCGCTGGACGGGTCGAAGATGATGAGGGGGATCTTGACCGAGGTGTCGTGAAAGAAGGTCTTTTCACCCATCCAGTGGTCGCCGAGGAAATCGCCATGATCGGAGGTGAGCACGATCATGGTGTCGTCCATCCGTCCGGTCTGATCCAGCCATTCCAGCAACAGGCCGATCTGGTCGTCGCACTGCTTGATGAGGCCCATATAGGCCGGGATCACCGCTTCACGCACCTCGTCGCGGCTGAATGCCTTGCCGACGGGCGACGTCATGAATGCCTTGAGCACCGGATGTGCGTTGTCGAACTCATCTTTCGTCCGCACGGCAGGTTTGATGTGCGAGGTGTCGTACATCGCGTGATACGGGGCCGGTACGATGTATGGCCAGTGGGGCTTGATATAGCTGAGATGACATAGCCACGGTGCGGCAGCCTGCTCGATGAACTCCATCGCCCGGCGCGTGAGATAAGGCGTTTCGCTGTCGGGTTCCTCGATGTTCGCCGCCTCGGCGGCGTTTTTCATGAACCAGCCGGACAGCACGTTTCCAGCGTCGTCCACGCCGGAGTTTGCGTGGTCGTGCCAGGGGTTGTCGCCCGCGTAGCCCCGCTCTCGCAGATAATGCGAATAGCGATGCTCATCGGGGTTTTCGAGCGGTCCGTCAGGCCCGATGGCGACCATCCCGTCATCGCGCTCGAACACATCGAAACCGCATTCGGCCACGCGGGCGCCGATGATGCTGTCCGGATCGAGGCCAAGCCGACGCATGCCTTCTGCGTCCGCACGCATATGGGTCTTGCCCACCAGCCAGCAGCCCATGCCCGCCGCCCGCAGATGGTCGCCCATCGTCATCTCGCCGACCTTGAGCGGGATGCCGTTCCATGACGCGCCGTGACTGTGGACGTAGCGCCCGGTGTAGGTCGACATCCGCGAGGGACCACAGATCGGCGATTGCACGTAAGCCCGCGTGAACCGCACTCCGCGCGAAGCCAGCCGGTCGATGTTGGGCGTCTTGAGGTGCGGGTGCCCGTAGCAGCTCAGGTAGTCCCAGCGAAGCTGGTCGAACATGACGAACAGGATGTTCTTTGGCTTCGGCTTCATTTGCGCTCCTCGACCTGGCGTCCATTCGAAACTCGTCGCTCACCGCAACCCGGGAATGCGTCGTCGCGGCAAGGTGAACGATACCAGCCTAGGCCAGGCATCACCCCGCGACACCGCGCGGCCGTAACTGTCCGCTCCATGAACACGGCGGGCTGGGCGATTGCCTTTGACCTTGCCCGTGGCGTGAATGAACGAACCGTCGGAGGAACCAATGATTGCAGCAACCTCGCCATCCGTCGTTCGGGACGACGTTCCTGCCTACGACGTAGACATCTATTCCGACGCGGTGATCCGCGACCCTTACCCGCACTACTCCCGCATTCGCGATCTCGGCGCGGCGGTCTGGCTGCCGGCCAACGGCATGTGGGCGATCGGGCGGCATGCCGACGTTCGCGCATGTCTTTCAGACCACGACACGTTTCGTTCCGGCAAGGGCGTAGCCGGAAACGACAGGGCCAACGGCATCGCTCCGGGCAACCTGCTCGCTTCCGATCCGCCGCTCCACGAAGAGCTTCGTCGCATCGTCGCCGCGCCGCTCAGCCTGCGCGCCCTCAACAACGTCAAGGACCGCATCACAAAGACCGCCGACGCCCTCGTCGAGCGCCTCGTGGCGCGGGGCAGCTTCGACGGAATGGCCGATCTTGCCCAGTACCTGCCCGTGTCGATCGTGTCGGAACTGGTCGGCATGCCCGAACACGGCCGGGAAAACATGCTGCGCTGGGCCAGCGCCGTGTTCGACATGCTCGGCGGCGCCAACGAACGCGCGGAGGCCGCCTTTCCCATCATCACGGAAATGCGCGCCTACACGGTCAACGAGGCGACGCGCGAAAACGTGCGGCCGGACGGCTGGGTGGCGATGCTCTATGACGCTGCCGACCAGGGCCTCATAAGGCCCGAACAGGTCCAGATGCTGATGCGCGACTATCTCGGACCCAGCCTCGACACGACGATCTATGCGACCGGCCACCTTCTATATCTGCTCGGCACGAACCCGGACCAATGGGAACGCCTGGTGGAAGAACCCAAGCTCGTTCCCAACGCGATCAACGAGGCGGTCCGGCTGGAATCGCCCATTCGCGGGTTCACTCGAACGGTCGCGGGCGACACGGTCGTCGGCGACGTCGCGATACCGGCTGGCGACCGGGTGCTGATCCTCTATGCCTCGGCAAACAGGGACCAGCGGCAATGGGATCGCCCGGAGACGTTCGACGTGGGACGCGTCCTGATTGACCATGTCGGTTTCGGCCACGGCATCCACGCCTGCGCCGGTATGCAACTGGCCAGACTGGAAATGCGCTGCATCCTCACGGCAATGGTCGATCGGGTCGCGCGTATCGAGGTGGGAGAGCCTGTTCTGGCGATGAACAACGTTCTGAGGGGATATGAACGGCTGCCGGTGCGCTTTGTGAGCAAGGTCGGCTGAAGACGCCGCGCTTGGGCGCGTGTCATCCACGGACGGCCGGAGCTTCAGACGTGCTGGCCGCCATTGATGTGGATTTCCGAGCCGGTGACGTAGGAAGCCTGGCCGGAACACAGGAAAAAGATGATGTCGGCGACTTCCGCCGTCGAACCCAGCCGGCGCAGCGGGATCGTCTCGACGATCTTTTCCGTCCCCGGCGACAGGATCGCGGTGTCGATCTCGCCGGGCGCGATCGCGTTGACGCGGATGCCATGCGGGCCGAAATCGGCCGCCATCTCACGGGTCAGCGAACCGAGTGCGGCCTTCGACGTCGCGTAGGCGGTGCCGGCGAAGGGATGCACCCTGCCGCCCGCGATCGACGAGACGTTGACGACGGACCCCTTGGCCTTGGCCAGTTCCTTGAACAGGCCGCGAGCCAGCATGATGGGGGCGAAGAAATTGACCTGGAACACGTCGCGCCAGACATGCATCGGTGTCTCGATCGAGTTCATGCGCGCGCCGCCCTCGAGCTTCGGCGAAATCGCGGCATTGTTGACGAGCGCGTCGAGCTGGCCCCCCTCGGCCTCAAGCCGGTGGCGTATCTCGGCCACGGCCTGCCCCACATCCTCAGGGTCGGAAAGGTCGACCTTGATGTGATCTTCCGGGCCCGATGGCCAGGGACAGTTCTCGGCGAATGCCTGCCTGGAACAGGTGATGACGCGCCACCCTTCGCCCGAAAAGCGCTTGACCGTCGCGTGGCCGATACCCCGGCTTGCGCCGGTCAACACCAGTGTCTTGCGGGGGTTGGCGTCGGCCATGGCAAATCTCCTCGCCGCTATCTAGCCGAAGCTGTTACCCAAAGCGAGTGCGCAAAGACGCACATCAATTGCCGAGGATGATGTCCATGATCGAACCAACGGGCCTTGGCGCCTGCCCGCCCACTTCGGCCGGCGGTGTCGGTGCTCCGATCGACGCCGTATGCTCCGCTTCCGGCTGCGCGCGCAAAATGTCCTCGACCTGCGAGAGCACCCGCCCGTTCCAGTTGCCAGGCAGGTTGGCGACCGGCACGCCTTCATGCGCGGCAGCCATGAAGTCGTTCCAGGCCGCAGCGGGCAGCGAGCCGCCGGTGATGTTCTTGGTCGCGGTCCCGTCGTCGTTGCCGAACCATACGCCCGTCGTGAGGTTCGCGGTGTAGCCGACGAACCAGGCGTCGCGCGAGTTCTGGGTCGTGCCGGTCTTGCCGGCCGCCGGCCAGCCGAAGGCCGCGCGTCGCGCCGTGCCCTGTGACACGGTTTCGGTCATCATGGCGTTCATCATGCCGACGATTTCCGGGCGCACCACGCGCGGCCCGCTGGTCGACCTGTGCTGGTAAAGCACCTCGCCGCCGGCGGTGGTGATCTGCTTGACGAAGTGGATGTCCGGTCTGAAACCGCCATTTGCAAATGGCACATAGGCGGCCGTCAGCTCCAGCGGTGTGACCTCCGACGTGCCGAGCGCGATCGACAGGTTCGGCGTCAGATCGGATTCGATGCCCATGCGCCAGGCGGCCTCGACGATCGCCGAGGCTCCCACTTCCTGCGCAAGCTGCACCGCCACGGAATTGAGCGACTTGGACAATGCCGTGCTCAGCGAGACCTGACCGTAGTATTTTTCGTTGTAGTTGCGCGGCGCCCACTTGCCGATGCGGATCGGCGCATCGTTGCGCATCGTGTCGGGGAACAGTCCCTTTTCGAGCGCGGCCATGAAGACGAACGGCTTGAAGGCGGAGCCCGGCTGCCGGCGCGCTTCCGAGGCGCGGTCGAACTGGCTCGTGGCGTAGTCGTAGCCGCCGACCATCGCACGCACCGCGCCCGAGGCGTCGATCGACACCAGCGCGCCCTGGCTGACATTGTGCTCCTTGCCTTCCTCGTCGATCAGGCGGCGTATCGAGCCCTCAGCATAGGTCTGCAGGACGAGGTCGACGGTTGTCTCCACGACGATGTCCTGTCGCACCTCGCCGATGAGCTGTGGCAGCTCTTCCATGATGCGGTCGGCGAAATAGTGCTCCGAACCTGTCCAGTAGGCGGTGGCGCGGACGGCCGGCGTGCTCATTGCGGTTGCGAGCTGGCTGTCGCCGATCATGTCCTGGTCGCGCATGGCGGCGAGCACGAGCTGGGCGCGCTGCTCGGCCGCCTGCGGGTCGCGGGCCGGCGAAAGCCGCGACGGCGCCTTGAGCAACCCCGCCAGCAAGGCAGCTTCCGACAGCGAGACGTCGCGGGCGGACTTGCCGAAATAACGGCGCGAGGCCGCCTCCACGCCATAGGCGCCCGAGCCGAAATAGACCCGGTTCAGATACATCTCGAGGATCTGGTCCTTGGTGTACTTCTGCTCCAGCCACAGCGCCAGCAGCACTTCCTGCACCTTGCGCTCGATGGTTCGCTCCGGCTTGAGGAACAGGTTCTTGGCAAGCTGCTGGGTCAGCGTCGAGCCGCCCTGGCTTACCCGCCCACTCATGACGTTGGACGCCATTGCGCGCGCGAGGCCGATCGGATCGATGCCGAAATGGGAGTTGAAGCGGCGATCCTCGATCGCCATCACCGCCTGCGGGATGAAGGGCGACATTTCATGCAGGCCGACGGCCTCGCCGCCGGTCATGCCGCGATTGGCGACGAGCTGGCCGTTGACGGCGACGATGCGCACGTTCGGCGGCCGGTCGGGTATTGCCCATGTGGTCGCTGCCGGCATCTGGGCGCCGTAGAAGGCAACGAGGCCCGCAGCGGCGATGCCGCCCCAGATGCCCATCACCATCGTCCAGTAAATGGCGCCGCGCATGAGGCCGAAGACGCCGCGCCGCTTCTTGTGCTTTCCGGTGCGCGAGCGGTTTCCGGATGGTTGCCTGCGGGTCGATCCGCTCGCCGCCTTCTTGCGGGTCGGGGCTGCCTTGCCCTTTCGCGCTGCAGGCATCACGCGATCGTCTTCGCCGACGAAAAACGCCGAGGCGTCGTCGTCTCGCGATCCTCCCCCGAAGGTCGGTTCTATGCGCGTGTTTCGATTTCGGCTGGCCATCCCGTCCGCAGGTCCGATCTCAGTCTGTTGGGCACCGGGTCGGGTGGAGAGTAAATGCGGCTATTTAAAGGGGGGTTAAGACGACAGAGCGCGATAGGCAGGGATTTCAATCGCTTGCGAGGATTCTTGTCCGCATGGAGGAAGCCGCCGGCCGGAGGCTCCCACCACTTTATCGTGCTGTTTTCATCTGTGCCGATTGCTCGCTCATTACCTTACCGCAACCTGCCGCATCTACAGAGCAAACTGGAACGCTTGCCGCGCCGACCGTCCTGCCATCCTGCCGGAAATGGACGTAAAGCCGGTTTGCTCCAGGATCGAACGGGATCGCCGTTCCTTGACGGCCGACATAGGCTGCCAAGGTGACGAATTCACCTGCTTCGGCCGCGAAGGTGACGGACGGTCCCCTCGCGCCGGTGCATGCGCCAGTCTCTGCATCCGTGCGGCAGATCGAAAGTCCCGCGGGCAGTGCCGTCGAGAACCCCTCGGCAGACGACAGCGAGAGGTGGGCAGCCAGCGTTGCGCCGGCGCCGACATTGTTGACCGCCACCACCGCTACGCCGTCGCCGTCGGTCGGGATGCGTAGGACGCCATCGTTGTTGGAAGTCACGACCGCGCTGACGAGGTCGACCCGAGCGGCAGCCGTCGCGCGCGCGCCAGCGACACCATCCACCGAGAGGCCGGCGAAAGGCGCGGTCTGCCGGCTGGGCAGTGACCGCCCTGCCAGCTCCGACACCGAGCTTGAGGCATGTCTTCCGCCGCCGCGCACGGTCATCCTTATCTGACCTGAATTGTTGCCGTACCCGCCCGCGACTGCGATCTGGTACTGGGTGCCGGCGATACCATTGAAAGTCACGCGTGAACGCCGGCCCAGATCGGGTGCATCGTCGTTGTGCGTGACGACACGCAGGCCGCCGGCCGAGCGACCTGTATAGACCGCCAGTACGGTGTTGAAGTTACTGCCTCTTGTGTCGATGGTGATCTGGCCGGAAGTGGCGGGCGTGTAACGCCACCACACGCTGTTGGTCGCGGCCGGATGGTTGGCATGTCGCGGTTCGCGGAATTCGTTGGTCGCGTTGATGTTGTGCCCGGTCACGGTACGCGGCCCGAAGAGAGCGCCGTGCGGCGAGATCA
This sequence comes from Aquamicrobium sp., assembly GCA_019739225.1. GTDB lineage: Bacteria > Pseudomonadota > Alphaproteobacteria > Rhizobiales > Rhizobiaceae > Aerobium. The sequence continues at coordinate 587,864 of JAHHDT010000005.1, read as the reverse complement.
CGATGCGGTTGGCGAAGGTGTCGTTTATCGCCGGCGGATTCACCGCATATCTGCCGCCGCCGCGGATTGTCATGCGTATATGGCCAGAATTGTTGCCGTAACCGCCGGCGACCGCGATCTGGTACTGGGTGCCGGCAATGCCGTCGAACACCACGCGCGAGCGCCGGCCGAGGTCCGGAGCATCGTCGTTCATTGCAACGGCGCGCAGGGAACGCGACCCTCCGGTGTAGACCGCCAGCACGGTGTTGAAGTTGCTACCTCTGGTATCGATGGTGATTGGACCGGAGGTGGCGGGCGTGTAGCGCCACCACACGCTGTTGGTTGCGACCGGCCGGTTCGCATGTTGCGGTTCGCCATATTCGGCTGTGGCGTAGGTGTTGTTGGCGGTGACGGTGCGCGGGCCGAAGATCGCGCCGTGCGGCGAGATCGCGATGCGGCTGGCGAAATTGTCGTTGGCGGGCGGATGTTGATCTGTGCCCGCGCCACCATATATCGAGAGTCTGATGCTTCCCTCGTGATTGTTTCTGCCCGCCACGGCGATTTTATACTCGACGCCAGCTACCCCATCGAAAAAGCGAGAGCTGCCAGAAGAGTAAGTTACCTCCTCCGTCAGCGTCTCGATCGTATTTCCCGAGTATACGGCCAGCACCAGCGCTGTATTGGGACTGCCTGTCGTACTGACGGATATCTGCCCGGAGCTTCTTGGCGTGTAGCTCCACCACACGCTATTGCGGGCGCTGGCCGTTCTGGCGTGGACGGGCTCACCCGCTTGCGTGGTGGCCCCCGCATTGGTTCCGGTAACTACCCGGCCCCCATAAAGGCCCGTAGGCAGCGCGATGGCGATGCGGTTCTCGAAATTGTCATTGGGAGGAGCCGGAGGGGCGGGCATGTCGTTGTCTTCAAGCACCAGACGGGCATCGTTCACACGGATGCGGGGCTTCGTGACGCCTGCTGATGAGATGCCCTGACCTGTCGACTTCAGGGCATCTTCGATCATGTCAACCGTTGCGCCGGGGTAGGCCTGACGCAATGCCGCAAAAGCGCCGGCCACATGAGCCGCAGCCATGGACGTGCCGCTCAAAGCCGCGAAGCGCGAGTTGTCTGTGCCGTCGATATAAGAGGATATGATCGAAGAGCCAGGCGCCACCAGATCTATCAGGCTGCCCCAATTGGAGAACGTCGAGCGGACATCGGCCTTTGTAGAAGAACCGACGGTAATCGCGCTTGAAATGCAGGCGGGCGCCGCCACTTCATTGTCAAACCCATTATTTCCCGCGGGGATCACCGTTGCCACGTACGCGGCCTTGAGCTGGTCGATGATTGATTTGCGGGCGTCGCCGTCGCAGTGCCCCGCGTTCTGGCCTTCGCCAACGCTCATGCTCACTGCAGCGATATTGTATGTGTTGCGCTGACCGTAAACATAATCGAGCGCTCTCAACTGATCGCTGGCGAAGGCTCGCAAGCAACTGTTGTATCCGGGAACCAACGTGCCACACGCGCTGGCTGGAAGCAGAGAGAAGACGTTGACGGATATGATCTGGGCGTTCTTGGCTACGCCGCCTATCGGCTCGTCCGCGTATACGTGGTAGCCTGCCGCTATGCCCGCGACATGGGTACCATGACCACAACCGTAGGTGTTGGTGGCGATGCAGTCCTCGGCCGAGCCTGGAGCCGTCGAATAGTCGTAGCCACCGGGACACCGGCTTATCGAACCTTGAACGCCGCTGGTGTTGAAGCAGGCCTCGGCGGAGACGCTAGCCCTGAGGAACTCGTGGCTGTTCCAGGTTCCGCTATCGAGAACGGCAACGCTGTAGCCATGCCCCGAGGCACGACCGGCATACATGGCCGGCATCTGTATCAGGGGCAGGGTGTCGCTAAGCAGAGGCGGATCGAGCCTATCCTCGACAATCCTGGTGACATGGGGATCGCTCGCCAACCGCGATATCTCAACTGCGTCTGCCAGAATCGCAAACGCTGGCGAAAAATTCAACCGCTTCAGATTGCGTTCGCCACCGGCGGCGAGGGATGGCGCACCGGCTGAGAATGCCGCATTCAGTATCTTGTCTTGCGAAGCGTGTATCGCCTTCATGCGCGCTCCGTCGGCAGCCTCCGGAAGCTCGAAACCGGCGACTTTTGGCAAAGCCGGCATTTCAAACTGCACGATGACGGGCAGCCTAGTGCCCGGATTGGCAGCCAGCTTCGCCCAGAGCGCGTCATGATCTTCCACTTTACGGACAAAAGCTGCAGGAGCGGCATCCAAAGCCGGCGACGATGTCGCAGCCGACACGCCGACACCGATCAACATGCCAGCAGCAATCGCTCCCAGCAAACATCTCCGCCGTGAACCAGCATTGCCGCGCATGCTATTCCCCCCTCCCCCGAGAACTTCCTCTTGGATGGAAACCGGAAAGCCTGCCATCAAGATCGGAATCTCGTGGCTGACGGCAGAATCGAGCCTCAACTCCAGATTTCACCCGCTATACTGATGCAACATATCGGGAAGCCTACCTATGTCAATCGAGACGGCCGAGGGTTCGCAGCACGCTTCAGCGGTCCGACGGGCCGGCGGCCGCGTCGCTATCGCGGCCATGAATAAGAATGGCTTAAAGGCCGCGCCCGGCTACGACCGCGCCTCCGACGCGCGGTCGAATCGGCTCGCGACATCGTTGTAGACGCCGATCATTGCACGCACCGCGCCCGAAAGTTGGTTCTATGCGTGGGCACGGGGTCGGGTGGAGAGTAAATGCGGCTATTTAAAGGGGGGTTAAGCCCAACGGGTGCGTTCGCTATCCGTTGACAGACTGTTGACCGTTTCAGCCACAATGCTATTCAGCACTTCTCAGGCAACGGAACCTCGTCGATTCTCTCGAGAGCGGCGGGGTTCTTTTTTGCCTTGGGGTGGGCGGATCGGCCTCAACCCGCAAAGCGATATGTCGCACGGGATTCCGGTTTGATCTCGATTGAGAAGCCGGGCGCCGACGGCGGCATATAAGCCGCCCCGCGAACCACACATGGCTCGACGAAATGTTCGTGCAGGTGGTCGACATATTCGACCACCCTGCCCTCGTGCGTGCCTGCGATGCAGACATAGTCGATCATGGACAAGTGCTGCACATATTCGCACAGGCCCACGCCGCCGGCATGCGGGCAAACCGGCAGGTTGTATTTCGCGGCCATCAGCAACACGGCGAGCACCTCGTTGACGCCACCCAGCCGGCAGGCATCGATCTGCACCACGTCTATGGCGCCGCGCATGATGAGCTGTTTGAAGATCACCCGGTTCTGGCACATCTCACCGGTCGCGACCTTCACCGGCGCGATATTCTCACGAATGCGCCGATGGCCCTCGATGTCGTCGGGGCTGGTCGGCTCCTCGATGAACCACGGCTTTGCAAAGGCAAGGTCTCCGATCCAGTCGATGGCCTCGTCGACCTCCCACACCTGATTGGCGTCGATCATCAGGTTGATGTCGGCACCGACGGTCTCGCGCGCGATGGTCAACCGACGAATGTCGTCGGCCTTGTCGCGGCCGACCTTCATCTTGATGTGGTTGAAGCCCGCGTCCACGGCTTCCCGACACAGGCGGCGCAGCTTGTCGTCGTCATAGCCAAGCCAACCGGCCGACGTGGTGTAGCAAGGGTAGCCCTCGCGGAGCAGCGTCGCGATGCGTTCGTCCTTGCCTTCAGCCTTGCCACGCAGCAGCTCGACGGCCTCCGCCGGCGTGATGCAGTCGGTGATGTAGCGAAAATCGATGCAGCGCACGATCTCCTCCGGGCTCATCTCAGCCACAAGCCGCCAGACTGGCTTGCCTTCAAGCCTTGCCCACAGGTCCCACACGGCGTTGACGACGGCGCCGGTCGCCAGGTGAATCGCGCCCTTGTCGGGACCGATCCAGCGGAGCTGGCTGTCGGACGTCATGTGCCGCCAGAAGGCGCCCATATTCTCCGCGACCCTGGCCATGTCGAGCCCGACCACGAGATGGCGCATGGCCTCGATGGCCGCACAACAGATCTCGTTGCCGCGCCCGATGGTGAAAGTCAGTCCGTGGCCTTCATGCTCACCGTCGGTCTTGAGGATGACATAGGCCGCCGAATAATCGGGGTCGGGGTTCATCGCATCCGATCCGTCGAGATGGAGCGATGTCGGAAAGCGCAGGTCCAGCACCTGCATGTCGACGATGCGTGTCATGCCGCACTCGCGCATGAACGCTGGAGCCAACGTACCTTGAGGAACCCTGGCTCCACGTTGCCCCCCTCTGTCCTGCCGGACATCTCCCCCACGAGGGGGGAGATCGGCAGCTTCAAGCGCGCCGCTCCATCGGCAACGCTGGCGATTGGCGAAAGCCAGGCGGTCGGCCGATCTCCCCCCTCGTGGGGGAGATGTCCGGCAGGACAGAGGGGGGCAACATGGGGCGCAAACATCGACGGTCGTCTCAAAATTGTGGAGCCGTCGGAAACCTGCGCCTCCGACGGCTCGCTACAGTCAATCGTAAAGAACGGCGGCGATCTCGGGATCGTCGATGTTCGACTTGTCGTACCAGTAGAAGCCGGTGTCGATCGCGGCCGGGACTTCCTCGCCCTTGATCGCCTTCACAGCAGCCGCGACGGTTTCGTAGCCGATGCCGACCGGGTTCTGTGTGATGGCTCCGGCCATCAATCCGTCGCGGATCGCCTGCTTCTGCTGCGCGCCGGAATCGTAACCGATGATGACGAGGTCGGTCTTGCCGAGTTCGCGTGCGCCGTTGACGACACCGATCGCCGAGCCTTCATTCGCGCCGAAGATGCCCTTCAGGTCGGGATTGGCCTGCAGGATCGACTTGGTAATCTCCGTCGACTGCAGATGGTCGCCGCCGCCATACTGCACGGTGACGATCTCGATGTTCGGATAGGCTTCCTCGACGCGGTTGACGAAGCCGTCCCGGCGGTCGATGCCGGTGCGGCTGGTCTGGTCGTGCACGACGAGCGCGACCTTGCCCTCGCCGCCGATCAGTTCGGCCATCTTGTCTGCCGCAAGCCCGGCTGCGGCAATATTGTCGGTCGAGGCGGTGGCGACGGGAATGTCGGAATCGACACCGGAGTCGAAAGCGATCACCGGAATGCCGGCCTCCTGCGCCTTGCGCAGCAGCGGGATCGCCGCCTGGCTGTCGAGCGCGGCGAAGCCGATGGCCTGCGGGTTCTTGGCAAGTGCGGCCGCCAGCATGTCGATCTGGCGGTCGACCTGAGCCTCGGTGTCGGGACCTTCGAAGGTGACGGTGACCCCGAACTCGGCCGCGGCCTTGTCGGCGCCGGCCTTCACAGCCTGCCAGAACTGGTGCTGGAAGCCCTTCGAGATCAGCGGAATGTAGGTCTCCTGCGCGCTGGCGGGCACTGTCGCGCCAAGCATGGCGAGCGCGCCGATCGCGCCCAGGATAGTGCGTCTGTTGAGCATGGCATTTCCTCCTTGGTTACACGTATTGGTACGTTTCCGGAGCGCTGACCGCCCTCTCTTGCTAAAGCTTCCGCCGCCGCAGCATGTCGATGTAGACGGCGAGGATGATGATCGAGCCGGTGACGACGGTCTGCCACTCCTGCGCCACCGACAGAATACGCAGGCCGTTGAGCAGAACGCTCATGATGAGGGCGCCGATCAGCGTGCCGAGCACCGTGCCGCGCCCGCCGGAAAGCGACGTGCCGCCGATGACCACCGCCGCGATGGCGTCGAGCTCGTAGCCCTGACCAAGTGCGGGTTGCGCGGAATTGAGGCGCGAGGCGATCAGCAGTCCGGCAATGCCGCAGATGGAGCCGGCGAGCGTATAGACGGCGATCTTCCACCGGTCCGTGTTGACGCCCGACAGGCGCACCGCTTCCTCGTTGGAGCCGAGCGCGAAGGTGTAGCGCCCAAGCGCCGTCTTCGACAGGATGAAGGAAACGGCGATCGCAACGAGGAACAGGATCAACACGCCATTGGGCAACGGCACCGACGGTATCAGCACGCCGACGATCGAGCCCTGCGCGATCTCGGTGAAGCCGGGCGTGTCGTTGAAGTAGATCGGTCGCGTGCCCGAAATCACCAGCGAAAGGCCCTTGAGAATCAACATCATCCCCAGCGTTGCGATAAAGGGCGGCACCTTGAGCTTGGCGACGAACGTGCCTGAACAGAAGCCAGCCGCGGCGCCAGCCAGGATCGCGCCCAGCACGCCGAGCGGCAGCGGCAGGCCCCAGTAGGTCAACACCACGCCGCAGATCACGGCGCAGAAGGTCATCAGCGTGCCGACGGACAGGTCGATGCCGCCGGTGATGATGACAAGCGTGGCGGCAATGGCGAGCACGCCGTTGACCGAGGTCGCCTGCAGGATTGCGATGATGTTGCTGGTCTGCATGAAGTTGGGCGAGGCCAGACTGAAGCCGACGACGAGAACGATCAGACTGGCGAAGGCCAGTAGCCGGTGATGCGCCCCGGAGAGCCTCGCTGCCGCCGGCGAAGGGGCCGCTGGTGTGGCTGCTTCGGTGGTCATGCCGCGTCTCCCATCTGCTGTTCCGCTCCGGTCGCGCCGTTGCGCTGCGTTGCCAGCTTCATGATCTCTTCCTGTGAGGCGCCGGCGGGCAGGATGCCGGTCAGGCGCCCCTCGCACATCACTGCGATGCGATGCGAAAGCCGCAGGATTTCGGGCAATTCGGAGGAAATCACGATCACCGCGCGCCCCTGCGCAGCCAGCGAATTCAGAAGCTTGTAAATTTCGCTCTTCGCCCCCACGTCGATGCCACGCGTCGGCTCGTCGAAGATCAGGATGTCGCAATCGCGCAGGAGCCACTTGGCGATGACAACCTTCTGCTGATTGCCGCCCGAAAGCAGCCGCGCTTCCTGCAGGTCCGAAGGCGTCTTGATCGAGAGCATGTCGATGTAGCCGACTGCGGCTTCCCGCATCGCCCCGTCGCGAAGAATTCCGCCTGCGCCGGTGAAGCGCGACAGGCTCGCTAGCGCGATGTTGTTGCGCACATCCATGCCGGTGGCGAGGCCGAACTGCTTGCGATCCTCCGAGAGGTAACCGATGCCGGCGCGCACGGCGTCCTTGGGTTGTGCGATCGCCACCTTGCGGCCGTGAACATGGATCTCCCCGGCGTCGAGCGGATCGGCCCCGAAGATCGCGCGCGCCACCTCCGTGCGGCCCGCACCCATCAGGCCCGCGAAGCCGAGAATCTCGCCTTTGCGTACCGAAAAGCTGACGTCGCGAATTTCGGCGCCCCGGCGCAGGCCGCGCACTTCAAGCGCAACCTCGGCAGCGCTCAGATCAGGCGCCTTAACTGCTTCATCGGAAAGCTTGCGCCCGACCATCATCGAAATGATGGTCTCCACCGGTGTTTCGGCCGCCGGCACGGTGTCGACGGTCTCGCTGTCGCGCATCACCGTCACGCGGTCGGCGATACGCTTCAGCTCGTCCATCTTGTGCGAGATGTAGACGATGCCGACACCCTCGCCGCGCAGCTTGCGGATGATCGTGAACAGCTCGGCAATCTCTGCATCGTTCAAGGCGGCCGTCGGCTCGTCCATGATCAGCACGCGTGACTTGTAGGATAGCGCCTTGGCGATCTCGACCATCTGCTGCCGCGCGATGGAGAGCCCGTGCACCGGTGTGCGCGGGTCGAGCGACAGGTTCATGCCTTGCAGGATCGCGGCGGCGCGTGCGTTGAGCGCGGCTTCGTCGAGCAGCAGCCCGCCGACGCGGCGCGGCTCACGCCCGATCAGGATATTCTGCGCCGCCGTCAGGTCCGGCATCAGGCTCAGTTCCTGATGGATTATGCCGATGCCCAGCGCCTGGGCAGCGCGCGGTGACGCGATCTCGGCTGGGTTGCCATCAATAAGGATCGCGCCGCGGTCCCTCTGATAGATGCCCGCGAGGATTTTCATGAGGGTGGACTTGCCGGCCCCGTTCTCGCCCATCAGGGCGTGAACCTCACCTGCCAGCAACTCGAAGCGCGCGCCATTCAGAGCACGTACGCCCGGGAAACTCTTGTCGATCCCAGCCATGGCGACGAGGGGCGTCAAAAGTCGACCCAACGGTCAACATGCCGGCCTGGAACGAGCGGATATGTGCTCCCAAACGATCGCATTCGCCGATTGTCCTCCCAGTCAATTGGCAGCGTCTCATTCTATATACAAACAGATCGTTCATATGTAAACTGAAATCGTTGACGTTGGGGCATGAGGTCGGGCGATGGAATCTGCGGTGGTCGAGCAAAGGGACAGGCAGACGGACGACCGCTATCGCGCGCCCGCGCTGGACAAGGGGCTCGACATTTTGGAGCTGCTTTCGGAGCAGCCGCGAGGCATGACCCGGGCCGAGATAGTCAAGGCAATGGGCCGCAGCGCCAGCGAGATCTACCGGATGCTCGAACGGCTGGTCGCGCGCGATTATGTCAGCCGCTCGCCGGAGGGCGACCGCTATGCGCTGACGATGAAGCTTTTCGTGCTGGCCCACAGGCATCCCCCCGTGCGGCGTCTGGTGGCGCGTGCTCTGCCGCTGATGGACGCTTTTGCGCGCGCGGCCCTGCAATCGTCGCATCTCGTGGTGCCCGATACCGAACAGGCCATCGTCGTGGCGCAGGCGACATGCCCCGGCAATTGGGAATTCGGCATCCGGGTGGGCACGCAGATCGCCCTGCTGGGCACTGGCTCGGGGCACACGCTGCTTGCCTTCCAGGACCCGCACCTCACGGAGGAAGCGCTCGACCGCTGGCAGCGCGACGGCAAGGATCACGACATGGAGGCAATGCGTACCGAACTGGAGGCGTGCCGCAGCGCCGGGCACCGCATCGGACCCAGCCAGCAGATCAGGGGCGTGGACGACATCTCCGTGCCGATCCTGTCACCGGAGGGCCATGCCATCGCCGTACTGACCTGCCCCTATATCCAGCGGCTCGACGGTAAGGCGCAACCGGAGATCGACGAGGTGCTGGCGCTGCTCAAAGGCGTGGCGCAGGACCTGTCGCTGTCCTAGTCATCCGGGCTCCGGCTTCCCAAGCATTGGCAAGGCCTGCTGACGTCAGGGTGGCAGCAAGGCTGTGCGACGTTCGGCGTCGGGCCAGCCAAGGACAAGGGACAGCGACACCATGACATTTTTTCCGTTTCACGCGGCTCTCGGGTCGGACGGTCCTGCCGCCGGGATCGCCGGCGACATGAGCCTCTACGGATGGCTGATCGGAAGCTGGGAGATGGACACCGTGCATCACCTCGATGACGGCACAGAAGAGAAATCGACTGGGGAAATCCATTTCGGCTGGGTGCTCGAAGGCCGTGCCATCCAGGACATATGGATCAGGCCCAGGCGCCCGGCGCCGCCGACCATGTACGGCACGACGCTGCGTGTTTTCGATCCGGGGATCGACGGCTGGCACATCATATGGAGCGATCCGCTAAACCAGGACTATTCGCGCCAGATCGGCCGGGCCGAAGGTAACGACATCGTCCAGGTCGGCGAGGATTCGCGCGGCCTGAAGGCGCGATGGCGCTTTACCGAAATCGCGGGCGACAGCTTCCACTGGATTGGCGAGGAGCGCGCTTCCGACAGCGATCCCTGGCGGATGACATACGAGCATTTTGCCCGCAGGACCGCCCCCTGAAACAGAAAAGGGCGGAGGGGTCTGCAATGCCCTCTCCGCCCTCTCGGCGTTCCTTTCCGGCCGGCCGCCTACACGTCGAGGTTGGCGACAGACAGCGCGTTTTCCTGGATGAAGTCGCGCCGCGGCTCGACCTCGTCGCCCATCAGGCGGGCGAACAGCGAGTCGGCGTCGGTCGCGTCCGTCACCTTGACCTGCAGCAGCGAGCGCACGTTCGGGTCGAGCGTCGTTTCCCAGAGCTGCTCGGCATTCATCTCGCCGAGGCCCTTGTAGCGCTGCATGGTCAACCCCTTGCGGCCGGTCGCAAACACGGCGTCCAGCAGCGCCATCGGCCCCGAAATCGGCTCCGAGGTGTCGCGGCGGCGCAGCACGGGCTGTTTGGCGTAGATTTCCTGCAGCCGACCCGCATAGCGGTCGATGGCGCGCGCGTCGGCCGAGCCGATCAGCCCGGCATCCAGCGTCACCACCTCACGCACACCGCGCACGGTGCGCTCGAAGACGAGGCCGCCCGCGCCCTCGTTGGACGGGTTCACGCGACCCTCCCAGCCACGCTCGGTCTCCTCCGCGATCATGTCGAGGCGACGGGCGACATAGTCGGCGGCTTCGGCAGCCCGAGCCGGGCTCGACAGCACGTCGGCATTGAGCGCGCCCGCAATCGCGGCCTGCTCGACGATGGAGCGCGAATAGCGCGTGTGCAGGCCGTTGATGAGCGTGCGCACGGCAAGCGCGTCGTCGATGACGGCACGTAGATCCTGGCCGGCGCGAACTTCGCCGCCATCCAGTTCCAGCGAGGCTTCGTCGAGGCCCGATTCGATCAGGAACTCCTCGAAAGAGCGCTCGTCCTTGATGTACTGGGCCGACTTGCCTCGGCTGACCTTATAGAGCGGCGGCTGCGCGATATAGAGATGACCGCGCTCGATCAGCTCCGGCATCTGCCGGAAGAAGAAGGTCAGAAGGAGGGTACGGATGTGCGCGCCGTCCACGTCGGCGTCGGTCATGATGATGATCTTGTGGTAGCGCAGCTTTTCCGGATTGAACTCGTCATTGCCGATGCCCGTGCCGAGCGCCGTGATCAGCGTGCCGATCATGTCGGAGCCCAGCATCCTGTCGAAGCGCGCGCGCTCGACGTTGAGGATCTTGCCGCGCAGCGGCAGGATCGCCTGGTTCTGGCGCGAGCGTCCGGATTTGGCCGAGCCGCCGGCTGAGTCACCCTCGACGATGAAGATTTCCGATTTGGCCGGGTCGCGTTCCTGGCAGTCCGCGAGCTTGCCGGGCAGCGACGTGATGTCGAGCGCGCCCTTGCGCCGTGTCAGGTCGCGCGCCTTGCGCGCGGCCTCCCGGGCCGCCGCCGCCTCGACCACCTTGCCGATCAGCACCTTAGCCTCGGCGGGATGTTCTTCGAGCCATGTGTTGAGCGCCTCATTGACGAGGCTTTCGACCACCGGGCGCACCTCCGACGAGACCAGCTTGTCCTTGGTCTGCGAGGAGAATTTCGGATCCGGCACCTTTACCGACAATACCGCCGTCAGGCCTTCCCGGCAGTCGTCGCCGGTGAGCGAGACCTTCTCCTTCTTGGAGATGCCGGAAGACTCCGCATAACCCGTCACCTGGCGCGTCAGCGCGCCACGGAAGCCGGCGAGATGGGTGCCGCCGTCGCGCTGCGGGATGTTGTTGGTAAAGGCCAGTACGTTCTCGTGGTAGGAATCGTTCCACCACATCGCCACCTCGACGGTGATCCCGTCGCGCTCGGCCCTGATTCCGATCGGCGCGGTAATGAGCGGCTTCTTCGCGCGGTCGAGATATTTGACGAATTCTTCCAGCCCACCGTCATAATGCAGTTCGACCTGCTTGACGTCGGCATGGCGCATGTCGGTCAGGATGATGCGCACGCCCGAGTTCAGGAAGGCGAGTTCGCGCAGCCGGTGCTCCAGCGTGCCGTAGTCGAATTCCGTCTTCGTGAATGTCTGCGGCGACGGCAGGAAGGTGATTTCGGTCCCCGAACGGCCTTCATAGGTGCCGGGCTGCCGGTTCTCGACGTAGGAGCCGGTCACGGCCAGAGGCGCGTCCGCGTTGCCATGGGTGAAAGTCATCTCGTTGATCTCGCCATCGCGGCGGATCTTCAGCCGAAGCTGGGTCGACAAGGCGTTGACGACCGACACGCCGACGCCGTGGAGGCCGCCCGACACCTTGTAGGAGTTCTGGTCGAACTTTCCGCCCGCATGCAGCTGCGTCATGATTACTTCGGCAGCGGAAACGCCCTCGCCGGAGTGGATCGCGGTCGGAATGCCGCGCCCGTTGTCGATCACCGTGCACGAACCGTCCGGATTGAGCGTCACCGACACGAGGTCCGCATGGCCGGCGAGCGATTCGTCGATGGCGTTGTCGACAACCTCGTAGACCATGTGATGCAGGCCGGAGCCGTCATCGGTGTCGCCGATATACATGCCCGGCCGCTTGCGCACCGCGTCGAGGCCCTTGAGGACCTTGATGGAGTCCGCGCCGTACTCGTTGCCGCCGTTGCCGTTTTCGGTCTCGTCGCTCATGAAATTCCAATCTCGCAAAGCCTGGAAATGGAGCACCGGACCGGTGCCGAATCATGCTCCAGAAAGATACCCAGATATAGGTGTTTTGCGGCCTGATTTCCAACAAATGCGCGCTGTTTTGCAGAGGAATGGAGCCGTTTCGGGGACAAAAACCGGCAAAATTCCTGTCCGGCCCGATAATCGGGCCAAACTTCGCAATTCAATCGGCCCTGACGGCCTGAACCGCACCACACCCGCCTGCTGTAATTCGACGCACTGCTGCGGGCTGCGTGGACTGCCCGCGGGCGGGTCCCTACATGTCGGCTGGAACCAAGGATCAGCCGATGACCCAGGCCACGCTCTTCGTCCCGCCGGCGCCCAAGCCGCGCACAAAGCCGCCGTCGACGCTCGAGATGATACGGATCGTCTATCGCAATCCGCTCGAACTGTGGGGTGAGCCTTCCTACAACGAGCCGTGGATTTCCATCTCCACCGGCATCGGCGGCCCGCTGGTGATCGCCAACGACCCGGCACTGATCCGCCATATCCTCGTCGACAACGCGAAAAACTACCGGATGGCGCGCGTGCGCCAGAAGATCCTGCGCCCGATCCTGCGCGATGGCCTGCTGACGGCCGAAGGCGAGGTCTGGAAGCGGTCGCGCAAGGCAATGGCGCCGGTTTTCACGCCGCGCCACATCGCCGGCTTCGCAGGACCCATGCTGCGCGTGTCGCAGGACTTCGCCGCGACGCTACGAGGACGGCGCGATCGTCGATGTCGCCCGCGACATGACGATGCTGACCTACGAGATCCTGGCCGAGACCCTGTTTTCCGGCGAGATCGCCGGCAATCCGGACGATTTCGCGCACCAGGTCGACCATCTGTTCGAAACGATGGGGCGGGTCGATCCGCTCGACCTGATCGGCGCGCCGGACTGGCTGCCCCGCATCACGCGGCTGCGCGGCCGCAAGGCGCTCGCCTTCTTCCGCGGGCTGGTCGCCGAGACGATGAGGATGCGCAAGGCGAAACTCGCGCAGGATCCGGAAGGCTCGCCAAGCGATTTCCTGACGCTGCTGCTCAAGGCCGAAGGTCCGGAGGGGCTTTCGGCGTCAGAGATTCGAGGACAACATCATCACCTTCATCGGCGCCGGGCACGAAACCACCGCCCGCGCGCTCGGCTGGACGCTGTTCTGCCTTGCCGAAGCGCCCGGCGAGCGCGACCGGGTGGAGGCGGAGATCGACGCGGTCGTGGCAAGCACGCCCGATCCCTATGAATGGCTCGGCAAGATGCCTTTCACCCGCGCCGCTTTCGAGGAGGCGATGCGGCTCTATCCGCCGGCGGCTTCGATCAGCCGCGAGGCGATCGACGCCCGAGCGCTGGCGCGACCTCGACATCGTGCGCGGCGCCCAAATCCAGATCATGCCATGGACGATTCACCGCCACCGCAAGCTCTGGCACGAGCCGGAAGCCTTCATGCCGGCGCGGTTCCATCCTGACAACCGCGACGCCATCGACCGTTTCCAGTACCTGCCCTTCGGCGCCGGCCCGCGCATCTGCATCGGCGCGAGCTTCGCCATGCAAGAAGCCGTGATCGCGCTCGGCGTCCTGATGTCGCGCTTCCGCTTCGACAGCGTGCCCGAGACGAAGCCATGGCCGGTGCAGAAACTCACCACGCAGCCCCAGGGTGGCCTGCCGATGCGGGTGACGCGGAGGTAGGCTGGCGGCGGCGCCGCCGTCCCTCATCCCGAGCCAGTCGATGGCGATGAGCAGGCCGTAAACGGAGCGTGCTGGCGTGATGAGATGGGGCCATGCAACGGCGTCATCCCGGCCAAGGGAGCGTCAGCGACCGCCGAGCCGGTACCCATTGGTCCGAAGAACATGGGCCAGGCCCAGCTCTCATCCAGGCGCGCTTCACCACCGTCGCGCGAACCTTCAACCCGGCCGTGCTGCTCAATAGGCCCCGGCTCTCCCTCGCTTCGCTCACTCGGCCGGGGTGACGGTGGAGAAATAGCCATAGCTACGCCGCCTTGATCATGTCCGCCGCCTTCTCGGCGATCATGATGGTCGGCGCGTTGGTGTTGCCGCCGATCAGCGTCGGCATCACCGAAGCGTCGACAACGCGCAGACCCTCCAGCCCCCGCACCCGCAATTGCGGATCGACGACGGCGTCGTCGCCGGTCCCCATGCCGCAGGTGCCGACCGGATGGTAGATCGTGTCGGCGCGGGCGCGGATGTGGCCGAGCAGGTCGTCGTCCGAGACGTCGCCCTGCATGTAGAGTTCCTTGGTCCGGTAAGGCGCCATCGCCGGCGCGGCGAGTATTTCGCGCATCCTGCGCGCGCCCTTGACCATAAGCGCCGCATCGCGATCGTCGGAGAGATAGCGCGGATCGATGCGGGGCGGCGACAAGGGATTGGCATCGCCCAGCCCGACCTCGCCGCGCGAGAACGGCCGCAGCACGCAGACATGGCACGAATAGCCGTAGCCGAGGTGCAGCTTTGCGGGCGTGGTCGTCGACGATGCCGATGACGAAATGCAGTTGCAGGTCGGGGCGGTCTAGATCCGGCCGCGACTTGAAGAAGGCGCCTGCCTCGGCCGAAGGGCGTGGCGATCATGCCGCCGCCCTCGCGTCGCCAGATGCCGATCTGCTTGAGAAAGCATTCATCGTTCCGCGAAGACCGACGCCGACCAGGTCGGTTTCTTTCGATTTCCACGAGGCGATGAAGTCGAGATGATCCTGAAGATTGCGGCCGACGCCGGGCAGTTCGTGTCGCACTGCGATGCCGTGGCGCTTCAACTCGTCAGCCGGCCCGATGCCGGACAGAAGCAGCAGTTGCGGGGACCCGAACGCCCCGCCCGACAGCACCACCTCCCGACGCGCGGAAGCGAGCACGTCCTGCCGGCCCCTGCGATAACGCAGGCCGACCGCGCGCTTCCCGTCGAATTCGATGCCGGTGGCGTGAGCGCCGGTGATGACGGTCAGGTTGGGCCGCACGCCCATATGCGGATGCAGGTAGGCAGCGGCAGCCGAGCAGCGCTCCCCGCGATGGGCACCGTCCCAGAACTGCGTCACCTGATAGTAGCCGGCACCTTCCTGCTCCGGGCCGTTGAAGTCGGTGGTCGTGCGTAGCTGGGACTGCGCGCAGGCTTCGATGAAGGCCCGGCTGATCGATCGCGGGTGCGGCTGGTCGCGCACCTGGAGCGGTCCATCGTTGCCGTGAAGATCGTCGGCGCCGCGCTGGTTGCCCTCGGCACGCCGGAAATAGGGAAGCACCTCGTCCCACGACCAGCCGTCGCAGCCGAGATCGGCCCAGCCGTCATAGTCGGAGCGATGGCCGCGCACGTAGAGCATCGCGTTGATGGCGCTTGAGCCGCCCAGCGCCCGGCCCCTCGGCTGGTACCCCCGGCGTCCGTTGAGACCCTCCTGCGGCTCCGTGGTGAAGGCCCAGTTGTTGATCTTCGGCCGTCCCGGCAGCATCGCCACGGTGCCCATCGGCGTGCGGATGAGGAAGTCACGGCCCTCGCCGCCTGCCTCTATCAGGCATACCTCGACGGACGAATCTTCCGACAAGCGCGCAGCCAGCGTCGCGCCAGCGGAACCACCGCCGGCGATGACATAATCGTAAGACATCGCTTCCCCTCCCAGGTAAGCCGGCCATCCCGACGCAGAAAGGTAGAACCGGCCGCCGATATCTGTCCAGTCAAGCAGTCAGGCGAAAGCGAAGATACGGGCCGGACCGCCGGTGCCACCGCGCACCTTTGGCGCGCCGACCACGATGGTAGCGCCCGAGGCCGGCAACGCACCAAGACTGGCAATGCCCTCGATGCCGTAGCGCCCGGAAGGCAGCCAGGTGTTGTGGACGATGAAATCCGGCGAAGGCCCGAAATCGAGTGACAGCGTATCGACGGCAATCGCCTTGGCGGAAGTCTCGTCCATCAGCATCTGGACCGCTTCGACATGGAATCCGGGGAAATGCATGGTCTTGCCGTCGTCTCCGACATTGCGGAACTTGTCCGTGGCCACGTGCCGGTCCCAACCCGAATTCATCGCAATGCATGCGCCCTCAGGTATGTCGCCGTTCGCCGAGATCCAGGCGGCGATGTGATCGGGCGTCACCTGCGCGTCGGGGTTCTCCTCGGCTTCGGCGGCAATGTCGATCACCACGAGGGGGCAGATCAGATCCTCTATAGGCAGTTCGGCGACCGACTTGCCATCGGCGGTGAAATGCAGCGGCGCGTCGATATGGGTGCCGGTATGTTCGCTCAGGCGCAGTTCGTAGAGGTTGAAGGTGTCCTTCGCGAAATCGTACTGCTTCTCGAAGAAAAGCTGCTGCCCGCCGAAATAGGTCGGGAACGTATCCCATAGCTCATGCGTGAGGTCGCTCCAGCCGGCTGCGGCCGGCATGGACGCGGCCGGGCTCTGGGCGGCGGCTGAAACCGGCAGTGCGCCGAGTGCTGCGACCCCTGCCACGGCCGCACCGCCCTTGAACAGGCTGCGGCGCGACAGCATGTTCTGCTTGACGTTTTCAATGACGCAATGATGGCACATCTTCATTCCCTCTCTGGTCATCGTTTCCACGATGCCAGACAGAATGATCCCCCATCACGGGTTACGCAAGGTAAGGATGTGCGCTGCTCAGACGCGCTGGAAGATGTTCTCCACATGCACCGGCCAGCGGCGCGGCAGCACCGCCACCATGTCGAAACGGATCGAGAGACGGGCATGGTCGGGCTGGCGCATCAGCCAGAGATCGGCAGCGTCCGCGATACGGCGCTCGCTGAGGTGCCCGATGGCCTCCATCGCCTGCACAAGCGTAGAGCGCACCTTGACCTCGACAATGAGCACGAGGTCGCCGCGCCGCGCGACCAGGTCGATCTCACCGAGTTTTGTGCGGTAGCGCCGTTCGACGATGCGATAGCCCTTGAGCATCAACGCCAGCGACGCCAGCCACTCACCCCGGCTGCCGCGGCGCAGGGCGCGTTGCCGCCTCGCCCGCACACCGTCAGCCATCGCCCTTGAGCTCCATCAGCCGACGGTAGAGATCGGCCTTGCGCGCGCCGGTCATTTTGGCCGCTTCGCCGGCAGCCCGCGATGCCCCCATCTCGCCGGCCAGCGAAAGCAACAGCGCATCGACATCCTCGACCGTGGAGGCAGCTTCCTGCGGAGGCGCCACGCAGATGACGACCTCGCCCTTGGGCGTGTCTTCTCCGGCATAAGCCTGCGCCAGCGCTGCCAGAGCCCCCCTACGCATCTCCTCGAAAGTCTTGGTGAGTTCGCGGCCGATGGCGGCTTCACGGTCGCCCAGCACCTCGGCCATTGCCGCAAGGCAATCGGCGAGCCGGCGCGGCGATTCGTAGAACACCAGCGTTGCCGGCACCGCGCGCAGTTCCTCCAGTCGCGTCTTTCGCTGTCCGGCCTTCACGGGCAGGAACCCGGCAAACAGGAACGTGTCGGACGGCAGTCCCGACGCCGTGAGTGCCGTCAGCAGGGCCGACGCGCCGGGTATCGGCACGACGCGGCCGCCGGCTTCCACGACGTCGCCGACCAGCCGGAAACCGGGATCGGAAACGAGCGGCGTGCCTGCGTCCGAAACCAGCGCGACGCTCTTGCCCGCCAGCACTGCCTCGACCAGCTTCGGCCCTGCCTCGGCCGCGTTGTGCTCGTGATAGGCGGTGGTTCGGCGCCTGATGCCGTAGCGGTCGAGCAACACGCGCGTAACGCGGGTGTCCTCGCAGGCAACAATGTCAGCGGCCGCCAGCGTCTCCAGCGCGCGGATGGTGATGTCGCCGAGATTGCCGATCGGGGTCGCCACCAGATAGAGCGCGGGCTCCAGCCGGCGCGCGGAAAATTCCGCCTGCCCGATCACATAGCTGCGCTTGCCGTCGGTGTCCGCCCGGTCCATCGGCCTATCGTGCCAGATCGGCGACCACCGCGTCGAGCACGATCATGCCGGCCGAGGTTGCGCGCAGGCGCGAGTTGCCGACGGGCGCCACCAGCGCCTCCTCCTGGAGCGTGGCGATGCGGCGCGACGACAGCGGCCGGCCCGAAAGCTGCTCGTAGCGCGCAAGGTCGATGCCTTCGGCAAGCCGCAATCCCATCAGGAGGAATTCGTCGGCCTCTTCCGAACGCGTCAGGACTTCGCCGCCGATCACGCCGTGCCCCTTCGCTTCGACAAGATTAAGCCACGTCTCCGGCATCTTCTCGGTGAAAGTGACGATGCGGTGCCCGTCCTCCAGGAAACGGCCATGGGCGCCAGGGCCGATGCCGACATATTCGCCGTAGCGCCAGTAGACGAGGTTGTGACGGCTCTCGGCCCCCGGCCTTGCGTGGTTCGAGATTTCATAGGCCGGAAGGCCGCGCGCCGCGGTCACCTCCTGCGTCAGCCGGTAAAGATCGGCCGCGTGGTCGGGATCGGGCATCGCGAACTTGCCGGCCGCATGCAGGGCATGGAAGCGCGTGCCTTCCTCGATGGTGAGCTGGTAGAGCGACAGATGATCGGCCGCATAGCCGATGGCTTCGTCCAGTTCCTTCTCCCAGGCATCCATAGACTGGCCGGGCCGGGCGTAGATCAGGTCGAAGGAAAGACGCGGGAAGGTCTCGCGGGCAAGCCGGATCGCGCCCAGCGCCTGCTCCACGTCATGCAGGCGGCCGAGGAAACGCAGGTCGCCATCGTTCAGCGCCTGCACGCCGAGCGAGACGCGATTGACCCCCGCATCGCGATAGCCGCGAAAGCGCGTCGCCTCGACCGAGGACGGGTTTGCCTCCAGCGTCACCTCGATGTCGTCCGGCACGGTCCAGTTGGCGGCGATCGCCTCCAGCACGGCGCCGACGGTCTGCGGCTTCATCAGCGAAGGCGTGCCGCCGCCGAGGAAGATCGACGTTACCTCGCGCGGACCGGTGCGTTGCCGCATCGACGCCATCTCGGCCGCGAATGCGGCAGCGAAACGCTCCTCGTCGACCTTCTGGTGGCGGACATGGCTGTTGAAGTCGCAATAAGGGCACTTGGCCGCACAGAACGGCCAATGAACATAGACGCCGAAGCCGGGCTGCCGGTCGTCGGGCATCACGCCTCGACCAGCATGGCGTTAGCGAAGCGGGCGAAGGCGCGGGCCCGGTGCGACAGGCCGAGGTCGCCACGGCCGGCTTCCCAGGAATGTTTCTGCGAGGCCGGCATCTCGCCGAACGTCTCGTCGTAACCGTCGGGCTTGAAGACCGGGTCGTAGCCGAAGCCGCGCTCGCCGCGTGGCGGCCAGACCAGCGTGCCCTCGACCTCGCCGCGGAAATATTCCGCATGGCCATCCGGCCAGCACAGGCAGAGCACCGCCACGAAGCGCCCGGTGCGGGCGTCCGGGGTCACCGCACCTTTTTCCCGCAAGAGGTCCTCCACCTTGCGCATGGCCATGGCGAAGTCGCGGCCGTCACCGGTCTCCGCCCAGTCGGCCGTGTAGACGCCCGGCGCGCCGTCGAGCGCGTCGACGACAAGCCCGCTGTCGTCGGAGAGCGCCGGCAGCCCGGTTGCCGAAGCCGCGGCATAAGCCTTGATGTAGGCGTTTTCCTCGAAGGTCGTGCCGGTCTCGGCAGGTTCCGGCAGGCCGTAATCTGCGGCCGACCCCGCTTGCAGCCCGAACGGCGCGATTAGCTCGGCGATCTCGGCCAGCTTGCCCTTGTTGTGGCTCGCCACAACGATCTTCGCTGCCTCAAGCTTCCGCATCTAAAGTCCCCAGATCTTCGGGTTTGCGATCTCGATCGAATTGCCTGCCGGATCGCGAAAATAGATCGAGCGCCCGCCCTGAGGCCACTCGAAATCGGCCTCGATGACGATCCCGCGCCCTTCGAGGCGGGTTTTCCACTGCTCTATCTCGTCCTCGGTTCCACGAAAGCACAGATGCCCGGCTCCCCTGGTGCCGTGGGGCGGCACAGGCAGCCGCGCATCGGGTGCCGGCGGCTGTACGGTCTTGTCCGGATCGAAGAGCAGCAGGACGCCGTCTCCGCAGCGGAAGAACACGTGGCGGCCGTCCACCTTCGCAATGCGCTCCAGCCCCATCACCTCGGCATAGAAAGCCTCGGCCTCGTCGAGATCATCGACATAGAGCGCGGTTTCGAGGATGCCGGAGGGGGTCATGATGAACCCCGGCCAGACCGGAAGAGTTCGCGCCGCCCCTCACCTGCCTGCCGGCATCCTCTCCCCGTGAACGGGGAGAGGAAGGCTGCCGCCGACCTCGCCGCGTGTCCCTTCTCCCCGTTTACGGGGAGAAGGTGGCCCGAAGGGTCGGATGAGGGGCAGAACCGGGTCACGCGATCATCCACTGCCTACGCGATCGCCATCTTCTGCAGATTGACCAGCCGGCTGATGCCGGAGCGTGCCAGCGCCATCAGCGCGGCGAATTCCTCCTCCGAGAACGGCTCGCCCTCGGCGGTGCCCTGTATCTCGACGATCCCGCCCTTGCCGGTCATGACGAAATTGGCGTCGGTGCCGGCCGAGGAATCCTCGTCATAATCGAGATCGATCACCGGCACGCCATTGTGGATGCCGCAGGAGATGGCGGCCACATGATCCTTCAGCACCTTGCCGACGCTGATCATCTGTCGCGCTTCCATCCATTTGAGGCAGTCGTGCAGCGCCACGAAGCCGCCGGTGATCGCGGCCGTGCGCGTGCCGCCATCGGCCTGCAGCACGTCGCAGTCGACTGTGATCTGCATTTCGCCAAGCGCCTGCAGGTCGACGACCGCGCGCAGCGAACGGCCGATCAGCCGCTGGATCTCGAGCGTGCGGCCGCCCTGCTTGCCGGACGATGCCTCGCGGCGCATTCGATCGCCGGTCGAGCGCGGCAGCATCCCGTATTCCGCCGTCACCCAGCCCTTACCGGAATTGCGCATCCAGCCGGGAACGCGCTCCTCGAGGCTGGCGGTGCAAAGCACGTGGGTGTCGCCGAACCTGACGAGGCACGAGCCCTCGGCATGTTTGGAAAAGCCGCGTTCGAAGGAGATTGCCCGCATCTCGTCGGGCTGGCGCTTGGATGGCCGCATGGATTCTGTCCGGTCCTGTTCAATGTGCCGGGGCTTGTAGCCGCAGCAACGGCGCGACGCAAAGGAAAAGGCAAACGACGCACGACCTTCACAGCCGTTGCGCCCGCGCAGCCGACGATTATATCCTTCATTGAACGAGACAGGCAGACAATGACCAAGCCAGTGATGGACCAGCAGTTGCAGTCGCTCGACGCACGCTCGCGCGACATCTTCCGGATGATCGTCGACAGCTACCTGCGCGACGGTGAGCCGTTGGGCTCGCGCAACCTGTCGCGGCTGCTGCCGCAATCGCTCTCACCGGCGACGATTCGCAACGTGATGAGCGATCTGGAACAGTTGGGGCTGATCTACGCCCCACACGTTTCGGCCGGACGGTTGCCCACCCAGCAGGGTCTGCGCTTCTTCGTCGACGCCTTCATGGAGGTCGGCGACCTTTCCGACGACGAACGTCGCGTGATCGACGCGCAGGTCAAGGCATCGGGCAGCGGCGCGACGCTGGAGCACATGCTGACCGAGGCGAGCCAGATGCTTTCCGGCATGTCGCGTGGCGCCGGGCTGGTGCTTGCCACCAAGAACGAGGTGCCGCTGAAGCATATCGAGTTCATCCAGCTCGAGCCGAAGCGCGCCCTCGCCGTGATGGTCTCGCAGAACGGGGATGTGGAAAACCGCGTCGTCGAACTGCCGGCCGGCGTGACCGCGTCGCAGCTTCACGAGGCGTCGAACTTCCTCAACGCCCACATCCGCGGCCGCACGCTGGCGGAGGCGCGATCGGAGATCGCCAAGCTCAAGGAAGAGACCAAGACCGCGCTCGACGCGCTGTCCCAGGACCTCGTGGAGCGCGGACTTGCAATATGGGCCGGCGCGGAAAGCGGGCTGCCGGCGCGGCTGATCGTGCGCGGCCGGTCCAACCTTCTGGAAAACATAACGGCCGAAGCGGACCTCGACCTGCTGCGCCACCTGTTCGACGATCTGGAAACCAAGGAAGGCCTGATCCAGCTTCTCGACCTCGCCGAGGAAGGCTCCGGCGTGCGCATCTTCATCGGCTCCGAAAACAAGCTCTTCTCGCTGTCGGGTTCGTCGCTGGTGGTCGCGCCCTATCGCGACAAGGATGCCCGCGTCGTCGGCGCGCTGGGCGTGATCGGGCCGACACGGCTCAACTATGCCCGTATCGTGCCGATGGTGGATTATACCGCGCAGGTCATCAGCCGCCTGTTGCGCTAGGGAGGAACCGGACATGTACGGACTGATCGGCAGGATGCAGGCGGCGCCCGGCCAGCGCGACGCCCTTCTCGACCTGCTGCTCGAAGGCAGCGGCGATATGCCCGGCTGCCTCAGCTACATCGTGGCCCGCGACCCCGCCGACGGCGATGCGATCTGGGTGACGGAGGTCTGGACCGACGAGGCCAGCCACAAGGCATCGCTTGCACTGCCTGCCGTTCAGGCCGCAATTGCCAAGGCACGGCCGCTGATTGCCGGTTTCGACAGCCATACGGTCACCGAGCCGGTGGCGGGCATCGGCCTGCCGGGATAGGAACCTTTTCCCTTCCCCTTGCATCCGGCTCTTGATTTTCGCGCCCCGAACATCGATATCGGGCGCAACTTTCAAGAACCATTCCAAAGACGGGATCTGGCGATGAGCGAACAGCCAAAAGACGAACGCGCGCCCGAGCAAACCGCGGCAAAGAGCGAGTATGCCGAGACGGCTGCAACCGGTGAGGCCTTCCAGGCCGAAACGGAGGCCGATGCGCAGGGGCAGGCAGCCGATTATGAAGCTGTCGTGCGGCTGGTAAAGGAAAACGAGGAACTTAAGGACCGTGCACTGCGGCTTGCGGCGGAGATGGAGAACCTGCGCCGGCGCACCCAGCGCGACGTGCAGGACGCCAAGTCCTATGCGATCGCCAATTTCGCGCGCGACATGCTGCAGGTGTCCGACAATCTGCGCCGCGCGCTCGACGCCATTCCGTCCGAGGCCAAGGCTGCGGGCGATGCCGGCTTCACCGCTCTGATCGAAGGCGTCGACATGACAGAGCGTGCGATGCTGTCGGCACTCGAGCGCCACGGCGTCAAGAAGCTGGAGCCGATCGGCGAAAAGTTCGACCCGCATTTCCATCAGGCGATGTTCGAGGTGCCCAACCCCGAAGTGCCGGCCAATACGGTCGTGCAGGTGGTGCAGACCGGCTACGTCATCGGCGAGCGCGTGCTGCGCCCGGCCATGGTCGGCGTGGCCAAGGGCGGCCCGAAACAGCCTGCCGAGCAGGCCGCGCCCGCAGAACCCGGCCCCCCGGACCCCCAGGCGGAAAAGGACGCCTGAACGGGACCATCGTCGTCCGATCGGAACTCATCAGTGCGTCCTTCGAGGCTCGCTGCGCTCGCACCTCAGGATGAGGTAAGTGGGTTGCTCGACCTCACTGCAACGGGCTCGATGGACGTAATTGGAACGACATTGAGCCGAAGAGCACGGGGCTCGATGCACTGCGGTCCTCATCCTGAGGTGCGAGCGCAGCGAGCCTCGAAGGACGCACTGCCGCAGGCCCACCGCGGCTCTCGAACCGGCATTGCTACCTTCCACACGCCAAGCCCTTCCGCTAGAGATCGTAGCGGGAGGTCGCGATGGACCAGATCATCTTCCTCGACTATGCCGGCGTCGCCGTTTTTGCCGCGACCGGCGCGCTTGCGGCTTCGCGCAAGGAACTCGACGTCATCGGCTTCCTGTTCCTGGCCGGTGTGACCGGCGTGGGCGGCGGCACGTTCCGCGATCTCATTCTCGACGTGCCGGTGTTCTGGGTGCAGAACCACGACTATCTGCTGGTCTGCGCTGCAATCGCGGTCGCCGTCTACTTCTCGGCGCACCTGATCGAGTCGCGCTACCGTCTGCTGCTGTGGCTCGACGCTGTAGGGCTGGCGGCCTATTGCGTGTTCGGCGCCTGGAAGGGGCTTATCGTCACCGGTTCGGCGATGGTTGCCATCGTCATGGGCATGCTGACGGCCACCTTCGGCGGCATTCTGCGCGACATTCTTTCAGGCGAGCCATCGGTGCTTCTGCGTCCTGAAATCTACGTCACTTCGGCCATGGCGGGCGCAGTGACCTTTACGGTCCTCGACATAGCTGGCCTGCCGCTGCTTTTGTCGGCGGCGCCGGCCTTTCTCGTCGCATTCGCCATTCGTGGCGGTGCATTGCGCTTCGGCTGGTCGTTCCCGCCCTACAAGAGCCGGCCCGGCCGGCGTCCGGAAGATATCCCGTGAGCGTCAGGCCAGCCCATGCTGCTGAGCTTCCTCCAGCAGGTTCTGGCGCGGGCGCGGGCCGATCTGCTGGATAACCAGCCCGGCGGCAAGCGAACCCAGCGCGCCGCAATCGGCAAGGCTGCGCCCGGTGGTGTAGCCGTACAGGAAACCGGCGGCATAGAGGTCGCCAGCGCCCGTGGTGTCGACCAGTTCGGCGATCTCGATGGCATTGATCTGCACGGTCTCCTCACCGCGCACGACGACCGAGCCGCGTTCGGAGCGCGTCACGGCGGCAACCTTGCAGTCCTTGCGGATCGCATCCAGCCCCGCCTCGAAGGAAGAGGTCTGGTAAAGCGACTTCAGTTCGCTCTCATTGGCGAAAACGATATCCACCATGCCGGAGCGCATCAGCTCGAGGAATTCCTCGCGGTAGCGGTCGACGCAGAACGGGTCGGACAGGGTCATCGAGACCTCATTGCCAGCCGCATGCGCGTGACGCGCGGCCATGCGGATCGCCTCCTTGGCGCGCGGTGGATCCCACAGGTAACCCTCGAAATAGGTCACTTTGGCGCCGCTCGCCTTCTCGGCCTCCACATCTTCCGGTCCGAGCTCGACACAGGCGCCGAGATAGGTGTTCATCGACCGCTCGCCATCCGGCGTCACGAAGATCATCGACCGGGCGGTGGGCGGCTCCCCGGTCAGCGGCCTGGTATCGAAAGCGACGCCCTGCGCGCGGATGTCGTGCGTATAGATCGTGCCGAGGTGATCACTGGACACCTTGCCGAAATAGGCAGCACGTGCGCCAAAGCTAGCAACGCCTGCAGCCGTGTTGCCGGCACTGCCGCCCGACGCTTCGATCGCCGGCCCCATGCGGCTGTACAGAAGCTCGGCACGCTCGGCGTCGATGAGGTTCATCGCGCCCTTTATGATGCCGTTGTCGGTGAGGAACGCTTCGTCGCAGCGCGCGATGATATCCACGATCGCGTTACCGATGCAGAGCACGTCGTACTGGCTCATGAATGTCTCCGAAGTGCCGACAAGCGGTCGCCTGCCAAGCATTGAACATCGGGCGGGTTTAGCCGCTGTGCCCCGAAATGCAAGTCCGCGCGCAACAAGGCTGTTCATCCAAATCAAACTTGAGTATAGGCGCGCATCCTTTCTGACGTTACGGCAATCCTATGGCCGAAAGCTGGTCCTTTCATTTCGACGGCAAGCATCCCGAACGCCGCTATCGCAGCGGACGCGTGCAGTATCATGACGGCCCGTTTCAAGGCTGGATGGAAGGTTCCGAGCTTCGCCCGGGGTTTCATCTCTACCGGATCAACGGCATTTCCACGCATCGCTACGAGCTTGCCCCCAAAGGCGTGATGAAGCGCGGTTCGCTCGTGCTCGGCAACATGCTGGGCGGTGCCGGCTGCGTTACCACCGGCGGCGCCGAGGACCAGAGCTGGCGGGACGACCGCAATTTCTTCGCGCTGACGCCCGAGACGCCCGTTGCCTACCACATCCAGCCCGGCAAGATGTGGAGCACGGTCGGCATCGTGCTGGAACCGGAAACACTAGCGGAACTGACTGCGGGCGACGACCTGCCTGGCCTCGTGCGCCACGCCATTGACGGCAAGTCCCGTCCGTTCAGCATGATGCGGCCGCTGGACGGTCCGGCTACGGCACAACTCGCAGACGACCTCATCAACCTGAATTACCAGGGCAGGATGGGAGAGCTCTACCGTCAAGCCAAGGCGATGGAGTTTCTGGCGCGCCTCCTCGATCTGCTCGACACCCCGGCCGACACGCGCGCCCTTTCGGCGCGCGAGAAGATGCGCATCCGTGAAGCACGCGAACGTCTTCTTGCAGATCTGCGAAACCCGCCCGATCTGCACGAGCTCGCGCATTCCGTCGGCCTGAGCGCCAAACGGCTCAACCAGGGCTTTCGCATGGTCTTCGGCACAACGGTGTTCGATCATCTTCGTGACGCCCGGCTCGACCGCGCGCGGCAGCTCATCGCAGAAGGCAGCGACATGCCGCTGAAGCAGCTCGCCTGGGAAATGGGTTACGGCCACCCGACGAACTTCATCAGCGCCTATCGACGCCGCTTCGGCATCTCCCCGGCGCGCCACCGGCGCGACCGCTTTTCCGACGGCTAGCCGCCAGCACCCTCATCCCCGCCTATGCGCGCAGGCAAAAGCTATGCGCGCGTGATTAGCCGTTGCCGATGTCGCGGCGCCGCGACTACTCGTCCGCCATCTGCGAGGCGGCTCCCCGGTCTGCTCGAGCCCCTCGCAGGCAATCGCAGGCGAGACGCAGATGGGCTGGTCAACAACCACTCGGCTTGCTTGCCCGAAGGGCCGGCCCGCACCGCGTCGGGTCGGCCCACAGGCAATTCCTGCGTGGATGCAACGGCCGAACCGCCGCGCCGCAACCCGCTCCTCAATTCACATGCACGGATCATGCTCATGAAGGCATTCATCACTCCTTTCACGCCGCTGCCGGCGTTCCGCTCCGACAGAATTCCCAGACCACCCGTACGGAGGTTGCCATGAACAGGCTCGCAATCCTCGCGCTCTGCGGTTTGCTTGCCGGATGCAGCCAGACCTCGGCGCCGGCTAGCCCCACCTCGGCCAGCAGCACCGCAGCAACGGCGGCAACATCGCGGACCCCAGCGCGCCAGGCTGCTTCCACTGCAAACGCCTGCGATACGGCAATCAGGAGCCAGGCCAACTCGGCGATGCTGGGCAGCGCACTCGGCATGGTCGGCGGCTTCAGTGGGTTCGGAGGACGCGGCGGCATGGTTGCCGCGCAGGTCGCCTCGACCGCGGGAAGTGCGATAGCCAGATCCCAGCAAGCGCAAGCCCAGGCCAACGTGATGCGCGAATGCCAGGCACGACAGGGCTACTAGAGGGACCCCACATGAAACGGATAAAGTTTGCGCTGCTGGCCGCGCTCGCCTCGCTTTTCCTTGCCTCCTATGCAGTCGCACTGGAAAGCAGGCAGGCGGCTATCGTTGCCGACGTGCTGGAGACACTGGCGGCGGAACGCGGCGAACCGGTCTATTACGACGACGAGGCCGCAGGCGACTGGCATGAATTCGACGCCGACGGTTACGGGCTCATTCCGGCAGCCGGCTTCACCCGCGAGAGCTGGCAAGTCGCCTATGAGCAGACGATGAAGGGTCTCATGGCATTGATGCCGCAGCCCGAATTCGACGCCATGTTCGGCAATGTCGAGGAGAAGGTCGCCGCGCTTCAGGGCCTGACCGCCGAACAGAAGCGCGAACTGGCGGGCGACTTCATGGCGGAGGCGGAGCGGGTGAAGGCCTACAGGGCCGAAGGTGCGGCCTTTGCCGAAGCGGTGCGGCCCGTGGCCGGCCGGCTGCGCGCGCTCGGCGACCAGTAGCTCAAGCACGTCCGTCGAGGCGGCGGCGTCGTGCCGGGCCTCCGCATCCCTCAGTGCGGAGGCCCACTTCTTGCAGCGGAGGGAGCGGCTGCCTATCTGCGGATGATGCAGGTGCGCCCATGATCCTCCAAGCAGCATCCGCGGCTTTGGGCCGCCTGTTCACGCCCGGATTCCGTGCCGTCTTCTTCAAGACGCTGGGGCTCACCATTCTTGCGCTCATCGGCCTGTGGTTCGCGATTGGCGGCCTGTTCGACGTGCTGGCGCTACCCACGCTGCAGGAGCTGATGCCCGACCTGCCGGGATGGGCGGCCTGGTTCGGCGCCGCTGCGACATTCGTCGCCGGGCTCATGCTGGCGCTGGGTCTCGGCCTTCTGATCGCGCCAGTGACCGCCGTCATCGCCGGCTTCTTCCTCGACGACGTCGCCGAGATCGTCGAACGCGAGGACTACCCGCATGACCCGTCCGGCAAGGCCCTGCCGATGATGACCGCGGCAATCGTCTCGGCCAAGTTCCTCGGACTCGTCGTGCTTGGTAACTTGTTGGCGCTGCTGTTGTTGCTGGTGCCGGGCGTCAATCTCATCGCGTTCTTTGTCGTCAATGGCTATCTGCTCGGCCGGGAATTCTTCGAGTTCGCGGCCATGCGCTTCCGCAGTGAGGCCGATGCGAAGGCCCTGCGCCGCCGCAACGCCGGCACGGTGTTCGGCGCCGGGCTGTTGATCGCCGCCGTCCTGTCCGTACCCGTCGTCAACCTGCTCGCGCCGCTGTTCGCCGCGGCGATGATGGTGCACCTGCACAAGCTGGTGTCGGCGCGCGAAAGCCAGTCCACGGCTGCAGCCGCGCGCGCTTCCTGACCGGTCAGTCGGTCCCGCCGTTCCACTTCATGTTCATGTAGACATCGCCGCGCTTCAGCTCGGCCAGCATCTGGTCGAGACGTTTGCGCCGCGTCTGCTCGCGCGCGGGACTTGCGATCCACCCGATGTAATCGTTGCGCTGGTAGGCGGGCCGCGCGTCGTAGCTTGCCATCAATCCGTCTTCTTCAAGCGCGTCGCGCACGAAGGCGGGCATCGGGTGCAGGGGGCGGTTCAGGACCATGGACGGAATTTATCGCAGCGGGAATGGCAGGCAAGGTGCCCCGCGCTCGTTCCTGCCATCGCTGTCTGCACAACCATCGCGTCTTGACAGCGGAAAGATTCGTATCTATCCAATCTTTACGTTGTAAACATTTGTCCGAGGGGACTCACCCGATGACCGATCTCATTCTGGCCATCCTCCATCACCTGCTCGTTTTTGCCCTGTTTTCCATCTTCGCGGTTCAGATGACGCTCGTGCGTCCGGGGCTGGAAGCCTCCACTGTCAGCCGCCTCGCGCGACTGGACGGCGCGTATGGCGGGCTTGCGATGGCGGTCATCATCGTCGGTTTCGCGCGGGCCATCTTCGGCCTCAAGGGATGGGAATACTACAGCACCTACTGGGTCTTCTGGGCCAAGGTCGGCGCCTTTCTGCTGGTCGGCCTGCTGTCGGTCCCGCCGACGCTTCGCTTCCGCCGCTGGCTCGGCGCTGCCAGGGCCGACGCAAGCTACATCGTGCCGGACGACGAGGTCGGCGCGGTTAGAACGTGGCTCGGCCGCGAAGGGCTGGTCCTGCTGTTGATCCCCATCCTGGCCGCGATGCTGGCGCGCGGTATCGGCTACTGAGCCGCCAAAGGCTCAGGATCGCCGATCGGCACCAGTGGCGCAGGGGTGGAAGTGGTCTTTTCCGGCGATTTGCAGATGTCGGCGATGACGCAGGCCGGACAATCCGGCTTGCGCGCCTTGCAGACGTAGCGGCCGTGCAGGATCAGCCAGTGATGCGCATGGCGCATGTATTTGTCGGGGATGATACGCACGAGCGTGTCTTCCACCTGCTCGGGCGTCTTGCCCGGCGCAAGGCCGATGCGGTTGCCGATCCGCAATATGTGGGTGTCGACCGCCATGGTCGGCTGGCCGAAGGACATGTTGAGCACCACATTCGCGGTCTTGCGGCCGACGCCGGGCAACGTCACCAGTTCCTCGCGAGTCTGTGGCACCTCGCCGCCGAAATCGCGGATCAGCGCCTGCGATAGCGCGATGACGTTGCGGGCCTTGTTGCGCCAGAGCCCGATGGTGCGGATGTATCCGCCGACCGCCTCCTCGCCCAGCGCAAGCATCTTTTCGGGCGTGTCGGCGACAGCGAACAGCGCCCTCGTGGCGCGGTTGACGCCGGCATCCGTCGCCTGCGCCGAAAGCACCACCGCCACCAGCAGCGTGAACGCATTGACGTGCTCGAGCTCGCCCTTCGGTTCGGCCCGCTGCACCGAAAAACGACGGAAAATCTCGTCGATCTCCTGCGGCGTGTAGAGGGTACGGCGGCGACGGTTTGCAGCGGACCGCTTGGGCTGCGACGCCGCGGCCGCCTTTTTGCTCTTGGGCTTTTCCATGGGCACTCTATACTCCCTGCCATGGACGAAACGAAAGCCGCAGACGAGCCGATTTTCCGCGCGCTGCTGACCCCCTACCGCTCGTTGGGGCGGACGGGTTTCATCGTGCTGATGAGCGTGCTCGGCGTGATCTGGCTCGGCACCGGCCTGTTCTTCATGTCGATAGGCGCATGGCCGGTCTTCGGCTTCTTCGGGCTCGATATGGTGGCGATCTACGTCGCCTTCCGGCTGAACTACCGCGCCGCGCGGGTGCGTGAGGAGGTGTCGGTGTCACGCAGCGCGCTCGACATTCGCAAGATCGCGCCGTCAGGTCACACCGAGGCGCATCACTTCAACCCTTTCTGGGCACGGTTCCGCGTCGCGCGCCACGCCGAGATCGGCATCACCGACATGGCCGTCGAAGGCGAAGGAAAGCGGGTCGGAATCGGCTCGTTCCTCAACCCCGACGACCGCGAGAGTTTCGCAACCGCCTTCGGCCGCGCACTCGCCACGGCCAAGGCCGGATAAGGCAGGAATCGGGTGGCGAAGACGACCGCGCAAAACGATAGTGGCGTTCAAGGAGATTTTGCCATGAACGCACAGACCGCCATCCTGCAACGCGACGTGACGCCGGTCGGCAACGACTACGAGGTCGTTAGGCGCGCGATCGAGAAGATCAGCCTCGACTATCGCGACCAGCCGTCGCTGGAAGAGCTTGCGGCGGATGTCGGCGATACGCCGACCGGGCTGCAGAAGCTGTTCACTCGCTGGGCCGGGCTTTCGCCTAAAGGCTTCCTGCAGGCCGTCACGCTCGACCACGCCCGACGGCTGCTCGACCAGGGCATGCCGCTTCTCGACACCGCCTTCGAGGTTGGCATGTCAGGACCGGGCCGGCTGCATGACCTCTTCGTCACTCATGAGGCGATGTCGCCCGGCGACTACAAGAGCCGCGGCAAGGGCCTGACCATCCGCTACGGCTATCACCTGTCGCCGTTCGGCATCGCGCTCGTCATGGTCACCGATCGGGGGCTTGCCGGCCTTGCCTTCTGCGATCAGGGTGGCGAGCGAGCGGCCTTCGAGGATATGTCGAGCCGCTGGCCGAACGCGTCCTATGTCGAGGACCTTTCGGCAACGACGCCTTATGCCGGGCGCGTCTTCGAACCGTCGCGCTGGCGGGCGGACGAGCCGTTGCGCGTGGTGTTGATCGGAACCGACTTCCAGGTCCGCGTGTGGGAAGCGCTGCTCAAGATCCCGATGAACCGCGCGCGCACCTATTCGTCGATCGCGGCCGAGATCGGCAATCCGACTGCCAGCCGGGCGGTTGGCGCGGCCGTTGGGGCCAATCCGGTTTCCTTCGTGGTGCCCTGCCATCGGGCGCTGGGCAAGTCAGGCGCCCTCACCGGCTACCACTGGGGCCTGACACGCAAGCGCGCCATTCTCGGCTGGGAAGCTGGACAGGTCGCAAGCTGACCGGTCTTACTCCACGCCTGCAAATCGGCTAAAGCCTCCCGGACACCATCCAGGGAGGCTTTTTCGTGATAACCGTCATCGGCTCCGCCAATCTTGACCTGATCGCCACCGTCGATCGCCTGCCCCGGCCGGGCGAAACGGTGCCGGGCGACGGCTTCTCCACGGCGCCTGGCGGCAAGGGCGCCAATCAGGCGCTTGCAGCGCGGCGCGCCGGTGCGGATGTGCGGATGGTCGGCGCGGTCGGTCAGGACGCCTTTGCGGACCAGGCGTTGGCGCTGCTGCAGGAGGGAGGCGTCGACCTGTCCCAGATGCGCCGGGCCGAAACTGCCACGGGCATTGCCGTGATCCTGGTCGAAGCCGCGGGCGAGAACGTGATCGCGATCGTTCCCGGCGGCAACGGTACGGTTTCGCCTGCCGATGTGGCGACGGCGAAACTGTCGGCCGACGATTTCCTGATGATGCAGCTCGAAATCCCGCTCGATGCAGTCGAAGCGGCACTTGCCGCGGCACGACTGGCCGGCGCACCGTCGATGCTCAACACCGCGCCCTTCCGCGCCGAGGCCAGTGGGCTGCTCGCCGAAGCGGACTATGTGGTCGCCAACGAAACCGAATTCGACCTCTACGCGGACGCACTTGGCCTCGCGGGCGACGACCGCGAAGCCAGGATGCGCGATTTCTGCGCACGCACCGGCCGCATCGTTGTCGTCACGCTGGGTGCGGAAGGCGTCATGGCCGCCACGCCGGACGGCGTTGTTCGCGCGCGCGGCCTTGCTATCACGCCGATCGACACGGTAGGCGCAGGCGACACCTTCTGCGGCTATCTGGCTGCCAGCCTCGAGCAAAGACTTGCCCTTGAAGAAGCGCTGCGGCGCGCGGCGGTCGCCGGCTCGCTTGCCTGCCTGAAACCGGGCGCACAGCCGGCCATACCCTTCGCCGCCGAGATCGACGAGGCGCTGAAAGCGAATTGAACCGCATCCGGACTCGTGCAAGCTTGCGCCCTCCGGAGGACGTCCATGAACCCTGAAGCCTATTTCGCCTATCTCGCCGTCTGCCTGGTCGCGATCATCGTGCCCGGCCCGACCAACACGCTCATCGTCGCCAACGGCATGCGCCACGGCACCAGGGCGGGGCTGCTCAACGTCGCCGGAACGCAGACGGGGCTGGCGCTGATGCTGGCGATCGCGGGTTTCGGGCTGACATCGGTGGTCGAGACCGCCGGTCACTGGTTCGAATGGATCAAGTTGCTGGGCGCGGCCTATCTGATCTGGGTCGGATGGCAAATGATCCGCGCCGGCGGCCGCGTCGACAATGCACCAGCGGCGCGCAAGCCGCGGGGCGGCTTTTTCATGCAGGGTCTGCTGGTCTGCCTCGGCAATCCCAAGCAGCTTCTGTTCTTCGGCGCGCTGCTGCCGCAGTTCATCGATCCGGCGGCCGACCACGCGATGCAGATCGCGATACTCGGCGTCACCGCGCTTTCGCTCGCCGCCCTTTGCGACGGCGCCTATGCGCTCGCTTCCGGCCGGATCGGCCGCGCGCTTTCCGAGCGCGTCGTCAGAACCATTACCCGCGTCAGCGGCGGAATGCTGATCGGCGGCGGGCTCTGGCTCGCTTTCTCGCGGGCGAAATAGGACCGCCGGAAAGGAAAGACGTGCCGTCGCTCAGCCTGCGCATCAATCTGGATCCTGAAGGTCGCATCGGGCCGGGCAAGATCGAACTCCTGGAGCATATCGCATCCTTCGGCTCGATCTCGGCCGGCGCCCGGCAGATGAACATGTCCTACAAGCATGCCTGGGACCTCGTGGAGGAGATGAACCAGCTCTTCGGCAAGCCGGTGCTCGACACGCAGAAAGGCGGCCAGCGGGGTGGCGGCGCGCAACTGACCCCGACCGGCCTCGCACTCGTCAGCCGTTTTCGCGCCATCGAACGGGCGGCACTCGCCGCAGCCGAGCCGCACATGGCCGCGCTTCAATCCGAAATCGGCGAGGACTGATTCCCTATTCGCTCTCGCCGTCGAGCGCGGGAATGGCCACGCCGGCGATTTCAGCAGCGGTCAGCCGGGCCGCGCCGGCGCGTGCGATCCGCAGCATCAGCGCCTTTCGGGTCGCAGGCGGCAGCCGATGCTCCGGCGCATCGCGCAGGATCTCCGCGCCGTAGCCGTCGGACAGGATGAAGCCGCACTCGTCCGGAAAAATCCCGGCCGGCACTTCAGGGTGCGTGGCGAAAAAGAAGCGGTCGGAATGGAGCCTGTATTCCGGCCATTTTCGGTCGACGCGGAAATCCTCGATCGAGGACTTGATCTCGATGATCCAGATGTCGCCCTTGCGCGTGAGCGCAACGAGATCGGCGCGACGACCGGAGGCCAGCGATATTTCGGGGATCACGGAGGCGCCCATTTCCATGAGCAGGCGCTGGACGCCGCGACGCACCACCATCGCGCGCTCGGACTGGCGTCCGTCGGCCAGGGGATTGACGAGAATCGGAGAGATGATCGGCATGGAGCGACAATGCCATCAAAGGCGTCGGCATTGAACCGTCAGGCGTGCGTATCCTGCAATGCTCCCGCCATATCGTCGAGGATCGGGCAATCGGGCCGGTCGTCGCCGTGGCAGGCCGTGATCAACCGGTTGAGCGTGCGGCGCATCGATTCCAGTTCGCGCATCTTCTCCTCGATCGCCGCGACATGCGCGATCGCGATCTCGCGCACGTCGTGGCTGGCGCGGCTTCGGTCCCTGTAGAGCGTCATGAGCTGCCGGCATTCCTCGATCGAGAAACCGAGGCCCCGGGCGCGCTTGAGGAAAGCCAGCCGATGCACGTCGTCGCCGGAATAGTCGCGATAGCCGTTTGCGGACCTGTCCGGCTTCAGCAAGCCGACGTCCTCATAGTAACGGATGGTCTTGGCTGGAAGACCCGAGCGCCGGGCGGCTGCCGAAACGTTCATCTAACACCTCTCTTTAGCTATGCCCGCCCTCGAAAGGATGAGCAATGTTGGGCGCGTTTTCTTCACGAAGCCGTGAGAATGTTGCGCATTTACCATAGACCTGCAGTAAGCTGCGACGGGGTCGTTGCACATGGGCGTCGGAGACTTGGCAAACGCCGCTGGGTAAGCCAAACAGACCATGGCAGAAATACGGCTCGAATCGGGCAACAAGCTGGCTGTGGGGGTTTGAGTATCATATGCGACTGAAGACGCTTTTCATCGTTGCGGCGCTTGGGGCTGCAACTGCGCTTGCGGGATGCAGCACCGGGGGCACGATCTTCACCTCGGAATACGGTGCCAAGAAGGACTCCGGCTACCAGCTTCCGCAGATTCCGATCAACAAGGTGCCGAGGCAGTACCACCGGCAGATCGTCAAGTACGACACCAGCGAGAAGCCCGGCACGATCATTGTCGATACCAACGACAAGTTCCTCTATTTCGTGATGGGCGACGGCAAGGCGATGCGCTACGGCATCGGCGTCGGCCGCGAAGGCTTCGAGTGGAACGGCACGGCGCGCATCGCCATGAAGCGCGAGTGGCCGACCTGGACGCCGCCGGCAGCGATGATCGGTCGCCAGCCCGAGCTCGCCAAGTGGCGCGGCGGACAGCCGGGCGGTCTCAGCAACCCGCTGGGTGCGCGCGCGCTGTATCTCTTCAACAAGGGTGGCGACACCGGTTACCGGCTGCATGGCACGCCGGAATGGAATTCGATCGGCAAGGCGATGTCGTCCGGCTGCATCCGAATGATCAACCAGGACGTCATCGACCTCTACGAGCGCGCCGACGTAGGCGCGAAGGTGATCGTGAAATAAGGCGGACCGTCTAGGCAACACTGACGTCCCAAATGCAGAAAACCGGGCGCAAGCCCGGTTTTTTGTTATCCTGAAACAGCCGAGTGGCCCGTCAGGAAATCTGTTCGACCTGCTGAACCTCGGGCACGAAGTGGCGCAGCAGGTTCTGGATGCCGTGCTTGAGCGTCGCGGTCGAAGACGGGCAGCCGGCACAAGCGCCCTTCATGTGCAGGAATACCGTACCGTTCTCGTATCCACGGAAAGTGATGTCGCCGCCATCCTGCGCCACGGCCGGGCGAACCCGCGTGTCGAGCAGTTCCTTGATGGTCAGGACGATCTCCTCGTCCTCCTTGTCGTAGAACTCTTCGCCGGCGCTTGCCGCGCGCTCTTCCGCCGCAGCGTTGAGCGAGGCCATGACCGGCTGGCCCGACATGAAATGCTCCATGATCGTGCCAAGGATGGCAGGCTTCAGGTGCTGCCAGTCATGTTCGTCGGACTTCGTGACGGTCACGAAATCGTAGCCGAAGAAGACACCGACAACGCCCGGCACCGCGAACAGGCGCCCGGCCAGTGCGGATGAGGCAGCGGCCGAATCGGCGTTGCGGAAATCCGCCGTGCCTTCCTCGAGCACCACCTTGCCCGGCAGGAACTTCAGCGTCGCGGGATTTGGCGTGGCTTCGGTCTGGATGAACATCGGCGTTCTCCGTTCATATAGTTTGGAATAATTCTAAATAGGCCTACCCGCATCGAACTGCAAGCGCCAATCGGCTTTCATATGGTAAGCGGTGGCCCGCCGCGCAATCTCCGCAAGAGGATCAGGCGAGGCTTTCGATATCCTCGTCCGACAGGCTCATCGGCACGACCGTGACGGGGATCGGGAACGCGGCCGCTTTGCCGGCGACGGACGCGACCAGAGGTCCCGGCCCCTCTTTCGCGCCGCCTGCTGCCAGCACCAGGATCGCGATGTCCTGGTCGTCCTCGATCAGCTTGTGGATCTCTTCCGTCGGCGAGCCCTCGCGGATCACCAGTTCCGGTTCGATGCCGATCCGCTCGCGCACCTTCACTGCCTGGGCATCGAGCACGGCCGCGGCGGCCGAATTGGCCTCCTCACGCATGATCTGCTCGACGCCGAGCCAATGCTGGAAATCGCCAGGCTCGATGACATAGAGAAGCACGACCGAGCCGTTCGTCGCCTGTGCACGGCGCGAGGCATAGGCGATCGCGCGCTCGGATTCCGGCGTTTCATCGGCGACCGCAAGGAATTTCCGCCGGTGACCGGCTTCACGGCTGAGACGTTTGGAAACCATCTAATCTCCCGACCCGGCACCCGCTGCCGACGGCGCAATCTGCCATCGGACGCGGCGGCGGGCAAGCCGTCGCATCCGGGCAAACCGCCAGGCCTTATCAGTCGTTGAGCAGGCCAATGATCTCGCGCACGCCCTTCATGGTGGCCTCCGCGATCACCTCGGCGCGTTCGGCGCCGTCCCGCAGCACCCCGTCGACATAGGTCGTGTCTGCCGAAATGCGGCGCATCTCGGCAGCGATCGGGGCGAGCTTGTCGACCGCCAGATCGGCGAGCGCCGGCTTGAAGGCGGAGAACTGCTGCCCGCCGAATTCGGCTATCACTGCCTCGCGGCTCTTTTCGGCCAGTGCCGCATAGATGCCGACGAGGTTTTCGGCTTCCGGGCGTGCCTTCAGACCGTCGAGTTCGGACGGCAACGGCTCGGGATCGGTCTTGGCCTTCTTGATCTTCTTCGAGATGGCATCCGCGTCATCGGTCAGGTTGATGCGCGACAGGTCCGAGGGATCGGACTTCGACATCTTCTTGGAGCCGTCGCGCAGGCTCATCACGCGCGTCGCCGGCCCCTCGATCAGCGGTTCGGTCAGCGGGAAGAAGCCATTGACGGTTTCC
Organism: Aquamicrobium sp.; assembly: GCA_019739225.1. Classification (GTDB taxonomy): domain Bacteria; phylum Pseudomonadota; class Alphaproteobacteria; order Rhizobiales; family Rhizobiaceae; genus Aerobium. Next base: position 550,525 of record JAHHDT010000005.1, on the reverse strand, counting down.
TCGCCGACTTCCATCTCCACACCAAGGCCGAGATCACCGATCTTGGCGGAGAAGTCGTTGTTGAACTTGGCGGCGATGTCGCGCGTCAGCTCGAGATGCTGCTTCTGGTCGTCGCCCACCGGCACGTGCGTGGCGCGATAGACGAGAATGTCCGCGGCCATCAGGCTCGGATAGGCCAGAAGGCCGAGCGATGCGTTCTCGCGGTCCTTGCCGGCCTTGTCCTTGAACTGGGTCATGCGGTTCATCCAGCCGATGCGGGCCACGCAGTTGAAGACCCAAGCGAGTTCGGCGTGCTGCCGCACCCGGCTCTGGTTGAAGACGATATGCTTCGTCGGATCGATGCCGGCCGCCAGGAATGCCGCTGTGATCGAACGGGTCTGGCCGGGCAGGTCGTCATGGACGAGCTGCGCGGTGATCGAATGCAGGTCGACAACGCAATAGATGCAGTCGTGGCTTTCCTGCAGCGCGACGAATTTGCGGATCGCGCCGAGATAGTTGCCGAGGTGCAGGTTTCCGGTCGGCTGAACGCCGGAAAAGACTAGGGGCTTGAAGCTGCTCATGGTGGTGTCCGGGGCTGGTGGAGGGCCTCGTTGCTGGCGAGGGCGGAAGATCGCGTGGCGCTTATGGCGGATGGAAGCCTAGGGATCAAGGGGCGTCGCGGGCGCCGCACCGGCTGCCTTGCGTCGCCGCCTGAAGACGCCGAGGAGCTGGCCTTTGTCCACCGCACCGGTGGCGATGACGATCGCGAAATAGATCACCGCAGCAATGCCGATCACGGCCAGCACCGCACCGAGGCGCACCAGCAGCGACGGAGCCGCCAGCCAAGCGGCAAAAAGATAATCGAGCACGAGCACCGCGACACCCATGGCAGCGCTGGCCATCACGATCATCGCCACACGCCGCAGCGTCGTCGCCGACGGACGGAAATCCCCGCGTTGCCACAGGACGGCGGCCAGTAGCGCGAAATTCAGCCAGGCCGAGATCGAGGTGGCGACCGCGATGCCGACATGGCCGTAGAACGGGAACAGGAGCAGGCTCGCCACGATGTTCACGACGACGGCGATGGCCGAGAACCACATCGGGCTCTTCATGTCGAGCCGCGCGAAATAGGCCGGCGAGAAGACCTTTATCAGTACATAGGCGGGCAGCCCGACCGCGAACGCGGAGAGTGCGGCCGCGGTCAGCGCGGTGGTCTCGGCCGTGAAGGCACCGCGTTCGTAGAGGAGGTTGACCAGCGGCCCGGCGAAAAGCACGAAGCCCACCGCCGACGGCAGGGTCAACCCGAGCGCGAATTCCAGCGAGCGGTTCTGAAGGTGCTGCGCATCCTCATGGTCGCCGGCCTTCAACGCGCGGGCCAGCTCGGGCAGCAGCACGACGCCGACGGCAATTCCGATGATGCCCAGCGGAAGCTGGTTGATGCGGTCGGCATAGTTGAGCAGCGAAATCGCGCCTTCCTGCGCGGACGCGATCATCTGGCCCACCAGCAGATTGATCTGGGTGACGCCGCCGGTCAAAAGCGCCGGCCCCATCAGCACGAGCAGCCGCTTCACCGCAGGCGTGAAGACAGGCAGGCGCAGGCTCAGTGAAAACCCCTGCCGCCGCACGCCCCACAGCAGGAAGAAAAGCTGCGCGATACCCGATGCGAAAACGCCCCACGACATCCATAGACCCGTGCGGCGCTCTCCGATGTCGGCATAAAGGCCGATGGCAAGAACGCCGATCAGGATGAGGTTGAGCAGGACGGGCACGAAGGCGGCGACGAAATAGCGTCGCATCGAATTGAGGATGCCCGACAGCATCGCCACCAGCGACATGCAGAACAGATACGGGAACATGATCCGAGTCATCGCCACGGTCAGGTCGAACTTGTCAGGATCCTCCGTGAACCCTGGCGCGATGACCCATGCGACCAGCAGCGGCATGAACAGCATCGCCAGCGCCGAGAGCAGCAGAAGCCAGGTGACAAGCACGGCGAGCACCTGTTCGGCAAAGCGCCGCGCCGCATCCTCGCCGCCGCCTTCCAGCTCCTTGGCGAAGAGCGGAATGAAGGCGGTGTTGAACGCACCCTCGGCGAAAAGCCGGCGGAAGAGGTTCGGAAAGCGAAATGCCGCGTAGAATGCATCGGCCACAGGCCCGGCGCCGAGTGCCGCTCCGATCAGCGCCTCGCGCACGAAGCCGGCGACACGGCTAATGGAAGTCGCGCCGCCGACGGTGGCGAATTTCTTGACAAGGCTCATTGAGAAATGGTCCCCAAAGGCCCGCAGGCCATCGCCATGCACGCTCGACCGCGCAGTCTCACTCGGCTGCCGCCTTCGATGCCGACCCGGTGCTGCGACTGTTGCCGTTGCGCGCCGTATCGCTGCCGTCCATCACGGCAATGAGCCGCTTGCGGATATTGTCCTGGCGCGTCGGATTCTCGATCTTCTGTCCTGTCAGGTCGGTGACGTAGAAGGTGTCGATGACCTTTTCGCCGAAGGTCGTGATGTGTGCGGAAGCGATGTCCAGCGACAGATCGGAGATCGCGCCGGTGATTTCCGACAGCAGGCCGGGACGGTCCAGTCCCTTGACCTCGACGACCGAAAAGCGGTTCGACAGGGTGTTGCGCACTTCCGCGCGCGGCTGCACCCGGAACGTCTTGGCCCCACGCCGTGGCTTGGTGCGCTTCTCGATCATCTCGGGCAGCCAGCTCTTGCCGGACAGCACGTCCTCGATCAGCCGCCCCACCCGCTGCGCGCGCCGGCGCTCGTCCTCGTCCAGGTCGAACTCTCGGGAGATCAGGATGGTGTCGAGCGCTCGACCGTCGGCGGTGGTGAAAATCTGCGCATCCACGATGTTGGCGCCTGCCGCAGCACAGGCACCCGCGATCACCGAAAGCAGGCGCGGATGGTCCGGCGACAGCACCGTTATCTCGGTCACCGCCTCGAACTGGTGCGTGCGCACCATCGTCGCCAGTCTCCGCGAGGCCGCATCCGTCTCGCGGATGAAGCCCGCATGGCGGATCTGGTCATCGAGATCGACCGTCAGCAGATAGTTGTCATAGTGCAGGCCCAGATAGTGCTTGCGCTCCTTTTCGGGCCAATCCGCCAGCGCCTCATCGAGCACGGCGCGGGCTTCCTGGGCGCGCTTGGCGCGTGTGACCTCCGAGAAGCCGCCGGTCAGTTGCAGCTCGGTCTCGTAATAGAGCGTGCGCAGGAGCTGGCCCTTCCAGCCGTTCCACACGCCGGGGCCGACACCGCGAATGTCGCACACGGTCAGCACCAGAAGAAGCTTCAGCCGCTCGACCGACTGCACGACGTCGGCGAAATCCTGGATCGTCTTACGGTCGTTGAGGTCGCGGGTCTGCGCCGTCATCGACATGACGAGATGGTTCTCGATCAGCCAAGCGATGGTTTCGGTATCGGCTTTGGAAAAGCCCATATGCGGGCACAACCTGCGCGCAATGCGGGCGCCGGCTTCGGAGTGGTCCTCCGGCCGCCCCTTGGCGATGTCGTGGAACAGCACGGCGACGTAAAGGATGTCTCGCAGAGGCTGCAACGACGGCATCAGCGAATGCGACAGCGGATGCACGGCCTCGGCGTCGCCATGCTCGATCTCGGCCAGAACACCCACGCAGCGGATCAGATGCTCGTCGACCGTGTAGTGGTGGTACATGTTGAACTGCATCATCGCCACGATCTTGTTGAAATCGGGGATGAGCTTGCCGAGCAGGCCGGCCTCGTTCATGCGCCTGAGATTGAGCTCCGGGTTGCGGCCGGAGGTGAGCACATCCATGAAAAGTCGGTTGGCTTCCTCGTTGCGCCGCAGGTTGCGGTCCACGAGCTTGAGCGAGCGGGTCAAAAGTTTCAGCGCGTCGGGGTGGAATTCGAGGCCGTGCTTGTCGGCCAGCCAGAACAGCCGCAGCAGATTGACCGGGTCGCGCTCGAATACCTGCTCGTCGGCGATGTTGATGCGGTGATTGTCGACGATGAAGTCGCTGCTGCCGGCGAGCTTGCGTTTGCGCCGGGAGAAATTCAGGAAGATGCGGTTGAAGCCCGGCACATGCTTGGCCTGCTCCTCCTCGAGCGCCGCGCAGAAGATGCGGGTCAGGTCGCCCACCGTCTTGGCGGTGAGAAAGTAGTGCTTCATGAACCGCTCGACGGCGGACAGGCCCGGATGGCTGGTATAGCCCAGGCGCTCGGCTATCTCGCGCTGGATGTCGAAATGCAGCCGCTCCTCGGCTCGCCCGGTCAGGAAGTGCATGTGGCAGCGCACTGCCCAGAGGAAATCCTCCGCCTTGCGGAACTGCAGGAATTCCTTGCGCGTGAACACGCCCTTGCCGACGAGTTCCTCGGCGGTCGGCACCCGGTAATAATATTTGCCGATCCAGAACAGGGTGTGCAGGTCACGCAGGCCGCCCTTGCCTTCCTTAACGTTCGGCTCGACCAGATAGCGGCTTTCGCCGCCCTTGGCATGCCGCTCGTCGCGCTCGGCGAGCTTCGCCTGCACGTATTCGGCGCCCGTATCCTTGACGACTTCCGTGTCGAACCGGGTGACCAGCGTGTCGTAGATCGCCTCGTCGCCGCTGACGAAGCGCGCTTCCAGGATCGATGTGCGGATGGTGACGTCGGTGCGCGACAGGCGCATGCACTCGTCGAGATTACGCGTCGCGTGGCCGACCTTGAGGCCAAGGTCCCACAGCACGTAGAGGATGTATTCGACGATCTGCTCGCCCCAGGGCGTCTGCTTGTAGGGCAACACGAAAAGCAGGTCGATGTCGGAGCCCGGCGCGAGCGTTCCACGCCCGTATCCGCCGACCGCCACCACCGCCATGCGCTCGGCCGCCGATGGGTTGCGGGTGTGGTAGACGTGATCGACGGCGAATGCATAAAGCGCGCGGATCACCTCGTCCATCAGATGCGACAGCCGGGCCGCACAGGCCGTTCCGCCGCCATCAGCCATCAGCATGGCCTCCGCGCGGGCGCGGGCTTCGGCGACGCGTTCCTTCAGCAGGCGGATCAAGGCAGGCCGCGCACCGGCGGCATCCTTGCCCGCCAGCGCAATCATCTCATCGAGTAGCGCGCGGCCGTCGATGATCTCGTCCAGTTTGAGAGGAACCTTCGCCATGCCCACCGGTCTTGCCGCAATCGCGGGGTCTATAGCGCGAAATTTGCGCCTTGTGTATGGCGCTGTTGCGGCTAGGCCGCGACGACACCCAGACCGGCCTTGCGTTTGCGCTCCGCCAGCGAGACCGGCTGTGGGGTCATGAACGCCACGAATGCCGCAATGTCGAGCGGCCGGGAAATGAAGTAACCCTGCACGAAATCGACCCGCGCCTGCATGCCGCGCAGCAACGCCAGGCGTTCCGCCGTCTCCACGCCTTCCACGACCATGACCCGTCCTGTCGCCTCGATCATCTCCACGGCGTAGCGCAGCATGCGCGCCATCACCGAGTTGTCAGGCGCCATGGCAAAGGCGCGGTCGAGCTTGACGCCGTCGACCGAGAGCGCGGCCAGGTTCTGCATGTTCGAGTAGCCGGTGCCGAAATCGTCGATATAGGTCTTGATGCCGAGACGGCGCAGCGCCTCGATCTCGCGCTGCGCATTGGACGGGATTTCGTCGCTTTCGATGATCTCCAGCACGACGTCGAAACGATCGGGCTGCGAGGTGAACCCGGAGAAGGTCCGCGCCAGGCTCTGGCTGTCCAGATCGCAGGGGAAGATGTTGAAGTTGACCTGCAGACGCTTGCCCGCAGGCAGATGTTCCGAAAGTTCCTCGCAGGCGCGCTGTGCCACCAGTTCGGTGAAGCGCCGTGTCATATCGTGACGCTCTATGACATCAAGAAAGCGGTCGGGGAAGACGACGCGGTCATCAATATCACGCCAGCGGGCGAGAACCTCGCAGCCCGTGATCTCGCCGGTGTCGAGCTCCATCACGGGCTGATAGGCGCATATGATGGACTTTGCATCGAGGTGCCGGCGGAAGCGCGCCTCAAACGACCAGTACCGCGCGATCAAGGCGTTGATCTGATACATGACAAGCGTCGCGACGATCGCCGCTGCGAGCAACAAAAGCGTCGCCGGACCGCTGTACTGCGCGACAAGGGCACGCATGTCGCCCTCGACCGCGACGCAATGCATGCCGCCGACATCACACGACATCACCCGCTTTTTCCACTCGGAAAGACCGGCGTCGCCGGCAGTCAGCCGCGCATAGATGCCCGGCTCGCCGCTGCGATGCCACCAGTTCCCGTCCTCGGCAATAAGCACCGCTTCCATCGACATCCAGTCGGGCCCGCGGAAGCCGGCTTCCTGGGCTGGTACGATGGCGGCGAAGGGTTCGCTCAACGCAATCGTTCCGCGCTCGCCAGCCAGCCTCACGAATCCCAGATCGCGATCGACCCACATCGCAATGCCGCGCTCACCCTTCCGGGCAATGTCGGGCGCGCCGAGCTCCACCGTTCCGTCGAAGGCGGCGACGTTCGCAGAACAGCGCGCGCGACCGCCCGGCGCATACAGGAATTCGTTGAGACCGTCAGGCAGATAGGCAATGCGGCGCAGTTGTTCCTGAAATGCGGGAGAACAGGGTTCGGCGGTCAGGCTGTCGTGCATGGCGTCGAAGGTTGAAAGCAGGTTCGTGCGCAGGCGCACGAAATGATCCGCCGTGAAGCGCGCTTCGTACTTCATCGCCCTGCCGGCCTGATCCAGCGCGAACCAGCCGACCACGGCCACCATGACCGCAAAGGCCATGAGCCAGACCACCAGCGAAATCAGTCGCCTGTGCGCCGCCGAAATAAAGACGCTGACAAACCTTGCCATTGAACGGCCCCCCATTCGCATTTCAGTAGGCCATGAAATGCTCAAGCGAGGGTTAATGGCGAGCCGGGCGTCATGTACGCCTGCGCCGGGCAACCGTTACGTGCGCACCGCGTTGAAACCGATTGCAACCGGAGTGCTTGTGATGAAGGACTGGTGGGACCGACCCGTTTGCCTGATCGTTAGCGACACGGAAACCTGTAGGGTCGAGAGGATGGAAAAGGCAGAACATATGTTGCTCAACGGTTGGCCCGACGACAGTGGCCCTGCCTATTCTCACGCCAGGGAAGCGCTTACAAAAGCGCTCCAGGATCCGACAAGCGACAGCGCTCGCAAAGCAGCGCGCTTGGCTTTCACCGCCGCCGCGGACGAGGCCGGCATTCTTTCCGACGACGCGTGACAAGCCGTTGGAGCAATGCGTCCAGCAGCAGGTGCGAAAGCACCTGGGCCTCCACACCGTTGCCGTTACACACCTGCTTCAGCGGCGGCCCGAGAGTTCCTTGAGACGGTATAGCGCCTCAAGCGCCTCGCGCGGCGTCATCTCGTCCGGGTGGAGGCCTTCCATGGCTTCAGTCAATGCGCCGCCTGCCGGTCGGGGCGCCTCTCGTTTGGCCGCGATCGAGAAGAGAGGCAGATCGTCGACGAGGCGTGCCGCCTTGCCGGACGTTTCGCCTTCCTCGAGTTGGCGAAGCACCTCGCGCGCACGCTCGACCACCGCGTCCGGCAGGCCGGCAAGGCGCGCGACCTGAACGCCGTACGACCTGTCGGCCGCTCCCATGCCTACCTCGTGCAGGAAAACGACGTCGCCCTCCCACTCCTTGACCCGCATCGTCACGTTGTGCAGCCGGGAGAGCTTTTCGGCCAGCGCGGTCATTTCGTGGAAGTGGGTAGCGAAGATCGCGCGGCAGCGGTTCTTCTCGTGCAGATATTCGACCGCCGCCCAGGCGATGGACAGGCCGTCGAACGTGGCCGTGCCGCGGCCGATCTCGTCGAGAATGACCAGCGCGCGGTCACCGGCCTGATTGAGGATCGCGGCCGTCTCCACCATCTCCACCATGAAAGTGGAGCGGCCGCGCGCCAGATCGTCCGAGGCGCCGACTCTGCTGAACAGCCGGTCCACGATCCCGATATGCGCCGCGGCCGCCGGAACGAAGAAGCCCATCTGCGCGAGGATCGCGATCAGCGCGTTCTGGCGCAGGAAGGTCGACTTGCCGCCCATGTTGGGGCCGGTCAGCAGCCATATCGCGCCGTGCTTCGCATCGCCCTCGGGCGACAGGTCGCAATCGTTGGCAACGAACGGATCGGCCAGTTGCCGGCGCAGTGCTTGCTCGACGACCGGATGGCGGCCGCCGTCGATGTGGAACGAAAGGCCGTCGTCGACGACCGGGCGGCAGTAGTTTTCCGAAGTGGCCAGCACCGCGGCTGCGGCGGCCACGTCGATTTCGGAGAGTGCCGCGGCACCGGCGCGGATTGCCTCGGCGTGCGAGACCACTTCCTCCAGCAGCGCGTCGAAGACCGCCAGCTCGATCTGCAGCGCCCGGTCGGCCGCGTTGGCGATCTTGGTTTCCAGCCCGGCGAGTTCGGTCGTGGTGAAGCGCATGGCGTTCGCCATCGTCTGACGATGGATGAACCGCGCCTTGGCAGCATCCGTGCCGTTCATCACCTCCGCGTGGTTGGCCGTCACCTCGATATAATAGCCAAGCACGTTGTTGTGCCGGATCTTCAGCGAGCGGATGCCGGTTTCCTCGGCAAGATCGCGTTCCATACCCGCAATCACCCGGCGCGACTGGTCGCGCAGCGCGCGCATCTCGTCGAGTTCGGCATTGTAGCCGGCCCGCACGAAGCCGCCGTCGCGCCGCAGCAGCGGCAGTTCATCGGCAAGCGCCCGGTCGAGATGGGACGAAAGATCGGCCGGCAATGACGAGAGCGCGTCGCACGCGTTCTTCAGTCCGTCCGGCAGCATCGCCGCCGACACAGCTTCCAGCACCTGGCGGGCCGCTTCCAGTCCCGCGCGCAACGCGCCGAGGTCGCGCGGACCGCCGCGCCTGAGCGCCAGCCGCGACAGGGCGCGCGGCATGTCCGGCGCACCCTTGAGGACTGCCCGCAGAGCCTCGCAAAGCCGCGTCTCGGCAGACAGGAACGAAACACAATCCAGCCGCCGGTTGATCTCTGCGGGGTCGGTCAGCGGCGCGGTCAGCCTTTCGGCCAGAAGCCGCGCGCCGCCGCCGGTGACGGTACGGTCGATCGCTTTCAGCAACGAGCCGTCGCGGTTGCCGGAGAGCGTGCGCGTCAGTTCCAGATTGGCGCGCGTGGCCGCGTCGATGAAGAGGCTCGATCCGCTCTCCTCGCGTTCGGGCCGTGCCAGCGGCGGACGCTCCGAAATCTGCGTCTTTTCGACATAAGCTATCGCGCCGGAGATGGCCGCGAGTTCGGCACGGGAAAACTGGCCGAAGCTCTCGGGCGTCGCCACGCCGTAGAAGCGCGCGATGCGGCCCGATGCGGCGGCCGAATCGAACAGGGCCGCCGGCTGCGGATTGGCCACACGGCCAAGCACGTCGAACACCGCGCGCAGTTCGGGATCGTGATAGATCGGGTCGGCAACGATCAATTCGCGCGGATCGACGCGCAATATATCCGCGAGCAGCCGGTCGGCCGCGCTTTCCGCCACCCGGAACGAACCTGTCGAGATGTCGATCCAGGCAAGCGCGTAGCTGTCGCCGTTGCCGGAGGCGCTGCCGCCCTGTCCCTTCACGCGGCCGAGCGTCATCATGTAGTTGGCTTCCGAGGGCGCCAGAAGCTTTTCCTCGGTGATTGTGCCCGGCGTTACGAGGCGCACGACGTCGCGGCGCACCACCGACTTCGAACCGCGCTTCTTCGCCTCGGCAGGGTCTTCCACCTGCTCGCAGACCGCGACCCGGTGACCCTGTGCGATCAGCTTCTGCAGATAATCGTCCGCTGCGTGCACCGGCACGCCGCACATCGGGATGTCCTCGCCCTGGTGCTTGCCGCGCTTGGTCAGCGTGATGCCGAGCGCCCGGCTGGCGATTTCGGCGTCCTGGAAGAACAGCTCGTAAAAGTCGCCCATCCGGTAAAACAGCAGAGAATCCTGGTTCGCCGCCTTGATCTCGATGAACTGCTCCATCATCGGTGTCGCGCCCGCCGTCGACAGGACGGGCGGTGTCGGCGCGGCGCCGGCGGTGCGGATGGGCGTTTCGTCGTTCAACGGCGGATTGCCTTCTGGAGGAAGCGGTTTTCCTGCTTGGCGATTCACGGCGGCCAAGTGTAGCCTTAATCGATGCGGCTCGGCAAAACTCCACAAGAACGAGCCACCCGGGGAAGGAAACAGACACCATCATGCCGTTGAAAGACAAGTCCACGGAGGGCGGCCCCTCCGTCAGCCCTCAGGAAGCGCTCGATTTCCACGCCTCGGGACGACCGGGCAAGCTCGAGATCAACCCGACCAAGCCGATGGCGACCCAGCGCGACCTTTCGCTGGCCTATTCGCCGGGCGTAGCCGTGCCGGTCAAGGCGATCGCGGAAGACCCGAGCAGGGCGTTCGACTACACGACGCGCGGCAACATGGTCGCGGTGATCTCCAACGGCACCGCCATTCTCGGTCTCGGCAATCTCGGCGCGCTCGCCTCCAAGCCGGTGATGGAAGGCAAGGCGGTGCTTTTCAAGCGCTTTGCCGACGTCGATTCGATCGATCTGGAGGTCGATACGCAGGACGTCGAGGAGTTCATCAACTGCGTGCGCTTCCTTGGCCCCTCCTTCGGCGGCATCAACCTGGAGGACATCAAGGCGCCGGACTGCTTCATCATCGAGCAGCGCCTGCGGGAAGTGATGGACATCCCCGTCTTCCACGACGACCAGCACGGCACGGCGATCATCGCGGCTGCCGGCCTCATCAACGCGCTGGAGATCACCGGACGCGACATGAAGACGGCGACGCTGGTCTGCAACGGCGCCGGTTCGGCCGGCATCGCCTGCGTCGAACTCGTCAAATCGATGGGCTTCTCCCCGCAGAACGTCATTCTCTGCGACACCAAGGGCGTGGTCTATCAGGGCCGCAAGGAAGGCATGAACCAGTGGAAGTCGGCACATGCGGTCAAGACCGACAAGCGCACGCTTGCCGAGGCGATGGACGGCGCAGACATCGTCTTCGGCCTGTCGGCACAGGGCGCGTTCTCGAACGCCATGATCCAGTCGATGGCGAAGAACCCGATCATCTTCGCTATGGCTAATCCCGATCCCGAGATCACGCCGGAGGAAGTCGCCGAAATCCGCACCGACGCCATCATGGCGACTGGCCGTTCGGACTATCCGAACCAGGTGAACAACGTGCTCGGCTTTCCCTACATCTTCCGCGGCGCGCTGGATGTGCGGGCAACCACTATCAACGACGAGATGAAGGTCGCGGCAGCGCAGGCGCTCGCGGCACTTGCCCGCGAGGACGTGCCCGACGACGTGGCCGCCGCCTACCAGGGCAACCGGCCGAAATTCGGCGCCAACTACATCATCCCGGTGCCGTTCGATCCCCGCCTCATTTCGGCGATCCCGGCGGCCGTGGCACGTGCGGCGATGGATTCGGGCGTGGCGCGGCGGCCGATCCTCGACATCGAGAAATACAAACAGGAGCTTTCGGCGCGCCGCGACCCGATCGCCTCGACCCTGCAACGCATCTACGATCGGGTACGCCGCCAGCCCAAGCGTGTCGTCTTCGCCGAGGGCGAGGAAGAGCAGGTGATGCGCGCGGCAGTGTCCTACGTGAACCAGAAGCTCGGCACCGCGATTCTCGTCGGACGCGACGACCAGATCCGGGAGACGGCCCGGCACGCGGGCGTCGACCTCGACCGGCCGGGCATAGAGATCATCAACGCGCGTCTGTCGCGCCGCAACGCGGTCTATGCCGACCATCTCTACGAGCGGATGCAGCGGAAGGGTTTCCTCTTCCGCGACTGCCAGCGGCTCATCAACAACGACCGCAACCACTTCGCCGCCTGCATGCTGGCGCTGGGCGACGCCGATGCGGTGGTGACCGGCGTGACGCGCAACTATTCGACGGCGCTCGAAGACATCCGCCGCGTGATCGATGCTAAGCCGGGCCATCGCGTCATCGGCGCGTCGGTGGCGCTGTGCCGCGGTCGCACCGTCATCGTCGCCGACACGGCTGTCCACGACATGCCGGATTCGCTGGAGATCGCCGACATCGCCGAGGAAGCGGCCGGCTTCGCCCGGCGCATGGGCTACGAGCCGCGCGTGGCGCTTCTGGCCTATTCCACCTTCGGCCATCCGCAAGGCGAGCGCTCGGCGCGCGTTCAGGAAGCCGTGCGCATCCTCGACAAGAGGCGCGTCGATTTCGAGTATGACGGCGAGATGGCAGCGGACGTGGCGCTCAACCCGACCCTGATGCGGCAATATCCGTTCTGCCGGCTCTCCGGGCCTGCAAACGTGCTGGTCATGCCCGCATTCCACTCGGCATCCATCTCCACCAAGATGCTGCAGGAACTCGGCGGCTCGACCGTCATCGGCCCAATGCTGGTCGGCCTCAACAAGCCGGTCCAGATCGTATCGCTGAATGCCAAGGACTCCGATATCGTCAACATGGCGGCCATCTCCGCCTACAGTGCGGGGACGTAAGGCGGACGGAACCGAGGCTGCGATTTCGAGTTTCCACCTTGCCGCGATCAAGCGGGCGATGGGGATAAGGGTGACGACATGCTGATCGCAGCATCGGCCTTGACGGTATTTCTGGCTATCTCGACGATATTGCCGTTTCTGCCGCTGGCGCACGGCATCGTGCGGGTCGGCGACTTTCCCCGCCAGCAATTGCTTGCGACGGCGCTGTTCGTCGTCGCGGCTTCCCTGCTGCTTGGCGCCGAGGGCACGGCATGGCGCGTCATCCAGATCGTGCTCCTGGCCGTCGCCGTCGTGCAGGCGTGGTTTATCCTGCCCTTCACGCCGATCTGGCGCCGCCAGTCCGCCGACTTCGACGCGGCCACCGACAAGGGCGAAGGGCTGAAGCTCCTTGCCTGCAACGTGAAGATGTCGAACGACAGGTTCGGCGAACTTGAAGGCGAGATTCGCAGACGGGATCCCGACATCGTCGTGCTGATGGAGGTCGACCAGCGCTGGCGCGATGCCCTTTCGGAGCTTCTTTCAATCTATCCGACGGTCGTCGACCAGACGCAGGACAATTCCTACGGCATGATCCTGGCGTCGAAATTCGCGCTATCCGGCACAGTCGTCGAATGCCTCCTCACGGACGGCGTGCCGTCCATCGTGACCACGGTGACCACGCCGGAAGGACAGCGTTTCCGGCTTTACTCGATCCATCCGGAACCGCCGGTCCCGCATCGCGGCACCGAGGGGCGCGACGGCGAAACCGCCCTTGTGGCGCTGAGGGTCAAGGACGAGACGCTGCCCGTACTCGTCACTGGCGACCTCAACGACGTCGCCTGGTCGGGAACGACCGAACGCTTCCGCCGGATAAGTCGGCTTCTCGATCCGCGTATCGGCCGCAAGGTGTTTTCCACCTTCGACGCGCGCTTCCCGCTCATTCGCTGGCCGCTCGACCATCTCTTTCACTCGGCCGAGTTCCGGCTAAAGGCCATGCACCGGCTGCCGGCCTGCGGGTCGGATCACTTCCCGGTTCTTTTCGAACTCGTCCTGTGTCCGAACGAAGACGCGGAATCGGAACCCGAACAGGCGAATGGCGACGATCTGTCCCGCGCCCGCGAGCTGGTAGGCGAAGCGAAGAAGCGCGACGAAGACGCGATCGGGACGGACTGGGAGGGGTGAGACAGCCCGACCTCAGGCGGCGAAACGCTGCGCCTCGGCCCCGTAATAGTTGATGTAGCGCGCCGAGATCGTCTCGACCGGCAGGACGATGAAGACATCCGTCGTGCCGAAGTCGTGATCGATCACGCAACCGTCCCCGATCTTTGCGCCGAGCCGCAGGTAGCCCTTGATGAGCGGCGGCATGGCGGCGAGCGCCGAGCGCGCGTTCACCGCCTCAGTCGGCATCAGGTCCATCGGATGGTGGCGTCTTGCCACCGCCGGCACGCGCCAGGCGCCCTCCGCGCTGCAATTATGCGCGAGAAAGGACAGCGCCTCGGCATGCGCCGCAGGCACCGTGCCATGGAACGAGGCGCAGCCCGTCATCACGCCGATGTCGTAGTGGTTCACATAGGCCCAGATGCCCTGCCACAGCAGCTCTATCGTCCGCTTTGAGCGATAGTCCGGCAGCACGCACGAGCGGCCAAGCTCCAGAAAACGCAGATGGGGATGGCGCGCGACCAGCCTGTCGAGCTCGAATTCGTCGCTCGAATAGAAGCCGCCGGCAGCGGAGGCGCTTTCCTGGCGCAGCAGTCGATAGGTGCCGACGATCCTGCGATGGTCCGGCCCCTCGAGCGAGGTGTCCATCACCAACAGGTGGTCGCATACATCGTCGAACCGGTCGGCGTCGCGCCGGTCCTGCATGCCCGCGGCAACCGCCCGATTGCCGAGTTCTTCCCGGAAGACGCGATAGCGCACTTCCTGTGCAGCCTCGATCTCGGCGGGACTGCTTGCAAGGCGCACGATCATCGTGCCGATTCGTCCCAGCGGCTCACCAGCCAGCAAGGTACGGCCCTTGGCGCCCTGCCCGACAAGGCAATTGCTTGCAGCACGTTCGGTCATCGCATCCTGCATGGCTGATTCTCCTCGCCGCAGCCACTGATCTGTCGTGGCTATAGGGATAGACTGCAACAGGACTGTGACCTATTTCCACCCCGAGGTAGCTACCGCCGCTTTAATTAGCCGGCGCTCAGGATCTGGAATGGCTCTCGACGGCATCCGCCATGCTCACAGGATCGACCGGCTTTGTGAGGAAACCGGTGGCCCCGTGTGCAATCACGCCATGACGCGTCTTTTCCTGGCTGTCGGCTGAAAGCACGAGGATCGGCATGGCGGGAAGCCCTTTCGCCTCCTCGTGCTTGCGAATGTGGGCTATGGCGTCCAGCCCATCCATCACCGGCATATGAAGGTCCATCAGCACGATGTCATAGAGGTGTGCGCTGCGTGGCGCGGTCAGCGCCTCGACGGCTGCCTTGCCGTTGCGCACGACCTTCACGGTGTGCCCCGCCTTTTCCAGCGCCGACCGCGCCAGGAGCGCGTTGATCTCATTGTCTTCGGCAATGAGGATGTTGCGCGAGCGCGAGGTAGAACCGTGTTGGCGCCTTTCGCCTTGCGACGCTTCGGCATTCCTGTCCGCCTTCGTCGAAGGCGCCAGCAGAACGCGCAGCAACGTCTCGCCGCGCACGGGCCGTGCGAGGAAGGTGTTGTAGCCGCTTGCCCGATATTCGGCCAGTTGCCCGCGGTCTGTCGGGGCTATCAACGTGATCGCTTCGCCCGGTTTGATACCGGCATTGTGCAACCGTTTGAGCAGGCGACCGTCGACCCGTTCCAGCGAGGCGTCGACCAGCACCACATTGTAACTCCGGCCACGGGCTCGGGTTGCCGCGGCCGCCTCTTCCACCGTGCGGGCAATTTCGGCCAACCCACCATGTGCGGTGATCGTTCGCGCGATCCCCTCGGCCTCCATCAGGTTGCCCGAGATGATGATCGCCCGACAGCCTGCAAGCGCTCGCTCGGAATCGATCTGTCGTTCGACAGCATCGACGACGGGCAGGAAAATCGTGAACTCCGAGCCCGCCCCCGGCTCGCCTTCGACAGCGATCGAGCCGCCCATCGCCTCGACGATGCGCCGCGAGATGGCAAGGCCCAGGCCCGCCCCGCCGTGCTGCCTCGTCGAGGTTCCGTCGCCCTGTTCGAACTCGTCGAAAATGCGGTCGATATCCTTCTTCTGCAGTCCCGGGCCTGTATCGGCAACGGAAATGCGGATGCGATGCCCCTGCATCGCCTCGTGAATGTCCACGGACACCAGCACACCGCCGGTCTCGGTGAACTTGACCGCGTTCCCCACGACATTGAGCAGTACCTGCCTCAAGCGGCCGGGATCGGCGGAAATCAGTTCCGGAACGTCCGGCGCGACGTGGCAGCCAAGCCCGATCCCCTTGCCGTAGGCGCGCGGCGCCAGCAGTTCCACCACGTTCTCCACCAGTTCGCGCGGGCTCACCGGTTGCGGCTCCATGTCGAAGCGGCCGACCTCGATCTTCGAATAGTCGAGGAGGTCCTCGATCAAGGCCAGAAGCGCGGAGGCCGAGGTGGAAACCGCCGCGACGTAAGTCTGCTGTTCGGGCATCAGCTTCGTGTCCGCCAGCAGCTTGGCCATGCCCATGATGCCGTTCATCGGTGTGCGTATCTCGTGGCTGACGGTGGCCAGAAACCGCGATTTCGCCTGGTTGGCCGATTCGGCACGTTCGCGCGCGTTGATGAGCGCGGTTTCCGCCCTCTTGCGCGCGGTGATGTCGCGCGCGATCGCCCGGTGCGAAACCGCGTTGTTCTCCTTGTCCCGGACGGAGAGCTCGATCCATGCAAACCAGCGCTCGCCCGCCTCGGTGCGAATCGCCACATCGGCGGAGCTCAGGCATTCGCCATCCGCGAATGCCCCGTCCGGCACCACGCCGATGTCGATGCCGAGCTCCAGCAGCTTGCGGCCGGCGAGCGCTTCCGGCTTACAGCCGAGCATGTCGGACAGCACCCGGTTGGCGTAGACGATGCGTCCCTCGCGGTCCCGGTGAACGACGATGTCGCCCAGCGCATCGATGAGCCCGTGAAAATGCTCCTCGCTTTCCTGCAATTCCCACATGCGGTCGGCGAGGCTTTCGATCTCCTCGCGGCTGCGGCTGACATTTTCGTCGAGCAACGAAGTCAGCCGGCTCTCCCTGCGCATCTCGCGGATCTGAAGGACAAGCGCCGCGAGGCCGATCAGGAGAAGCCCGCCGGTTACGATCAGCGAGGAGCCGGTGAGATGCGCCACGCCGGCAAGCGACAGCAGTGCCACGACAAGGGTCGGCCGCCCCAGTGTACGCCGACGGCGAGGCGGCGGCGCATCGGGCGCAAGCGGCGGCGGGCTCACGCGCAGGCGCTGCGGCGCGGCGACCCTTTCGGCCTCCGGTTCCGCTGCGGTCTTGAATTCTTTCTGCTCCACCGTCATCGAGACGGACGATAGCGAAGAAGGCTTAGGGAAGCTTTTGACCGTTCGCTACAATTTTAGCGAGCGGTGTGTCCCTACATCTCGATGACCAGCCGGCCCCTCACCTTGCCCGCCACGATGTCGTGGGCGGCGTTGACGAGGGCGTCGAACGGCATCAGCGTCGACAGGGCCGTCAGCTTGCCGTGGTCGAGGTCCTGTTCGATGCGACGCCAGGCCTCCAGGCGGATGTCGCGCGGCGCCATCACGGAATCGACGCCCAACAGGGAAACGCCCCTCAGGATGAACGGCGCAACGCTACCCGGCAGGTCCATCCCGCCGGCAAGGCCGCAGGCCGCCACCGCGCCGCCATAAGCCGTCATCGACAGCACGTTGGCCAGCGTATTGCTGCCCACCGCATCGACGCCGCCCGCCCAACGCTCCTTGCCGAGCGGTTTTGCCGGCGCTTCCAGTTCCTCGCGGGCGATGACTTCGGCTGCGCCCAGTTCCTTCAGGAACCCGGCTTCCGCAGGCCGCCCCGTGGAAGCGATGACGTGATAACCGAGCTTTGAGAGCACCGACACGGCCACCGAACCGACGCCGCCGGCAGCACCCGTGACGACGACCGGCCCACGTTCCGGCGTGATGCCGTGCCGCTCCAGCGCCATCACGCACAGCATTGCCGTGTAGCCTGCCGTACCGACGGCCATCGCGTCGACCGGCGTCATGGCGGCAGGCAGCGGCACCAGCCACTCGCCCTTGACCCGCGCGCGCCCGGCAAAGGCGCCATGATGCGTTTCGCCGACGCCCCAGCCGTTGAGAATGACGCGATCGCCGACCTTCCATTGCGCGTTGTCGGACGCAATCACCGTTCCGGCGAAATCGATGCCGGGCACCAGCGGCCAGCGGCGGATGACAGGTGCCTTGCCGGTGATCGCCAGCCCGTCCTTGTAGTTGACCGTGGTGGCTTCCACGGCGACCGTCACGTCGCCTTCCATCAGGTCGTCTTCGCTGAGTTCCACAATGTCGACGGACTGGTTCTTGTTCTCATCGCGCGAGACGAGCAGCGCCTTGAACGTGTCGGACATGATGGCTCCCTCCAGGTGGCTGTTTCGGGCGACTGTGAGGTGCTGTAGCGCGCAGGTCAACAGCGGCGGCTATTGCGCGCTGCTGCCCCGCGACCGCCGCCAGACGATGAACTCCTGCAGGATCACCAGCGCCGCCCCCACCGAGATGAAGGCATCGGCCAGATTGAAGATCGCGAAGGACCAGGTGGGCAGATGAAAGAGCACGTAGTCGATGACATAGCCGTGCCAGACCCGATCGATCAGGTTGCCCAGCGCGCCGCCGACGATGAGCGCGAAGCCGAGGCGGGCAAGGCGCTGATCTTCCTCGGTGCGGAGCGCGATCCATGTCACCAAACCCACCACCGCAAGCGTCAGCACGATCAATGCGACGCCGCTCAGGTCGGAAAACATCGAAAAGGCGATGCCGGTATTGTGCGTGCGGAACAGCGCCAGGAACGGCAGCACGTCGACCTGCACATGCATGGCAAGCTCCGTCTCGACCAGATATTTGATGCACTGATCGACAGCCACCGCCAGGATGACGACGGCGGCGTAAAATCCCCGGCTGTTGAAGCTCAATTCTCGTCCTTTCCGACCACCGGCAGGGCGTGCCTGCGAATTTCGTAAAGCGCAACGCCGGTGGCCACCGCCAGGTTCAGCGAATCCGCACGCCCTGTCTGTGGGATGCGGATCAACGCGTCGCATGAAGCTGCCAGTTCGTCCGGCAAGCCCTGCTGCTCGTTGCCCATCACTAGCACGACCGGCCCTTTCGCATAGTCGACCGTGCGATAGTCTACCGATCCCTTCAGATGAGTGCCGACGAAGGTCGCCTGGACGCCCTTGCGCCAGGCCAGGAATGCCTCCACGCCCGCCCTTGCGACCGGAACAGCGAAGACCGAGCCCATCGTGGCGCGCACCGTTTCCACCGAGAACGGATCGGTCGTCTCGCCGACCAGGATCACGCCTTTGGCGCCCACCGCATCGGCCGTGCGGATCACCGTGCCGAGATTGCCGGGATCGCGCACGCGGTCCAGCGCGATCCAGACATCGCCGTCAGCGGGGCGGATGTCCTTGAGTGCGGCCCAGCGTTGCTGGAACACCCCGACCACCATCTGCGGGTTGTCGCGACGGGTGATGGCGCCCAGCACCTTCTCGCTTGCTTCCAGCACGAGGCCGCCGGCGGCAACCGTGCGCGCAGCGATCTTCTCCACTGTGGGGTTGCCGCGCTGCGCCTTGGCGAAGACCAGCGTGCGGATCGTCCAGCCGAGATCGAGCGCGTCGATCACAAGCTTCAGCCCTTCGGCCATGAAGGCGTTCTGCTGGTCGCGGAACTTCTTCATCGCCAGGGCGCGGATGTCCTTGACGATGGGGTTCGAAAGGCTGGTGACTTCCTTCACCTGCCCGACGCGCCGGTTGTCGCTCATCCCGCCACCCATCTTGAAAACAGCGAGGTCGAGAGCGCGCGGCCGGCGGATTTCTCGCGGATCACCAGTTCGCCCGACTGAACCTCGCCACCCATGCCCGCAAACGTATCGCGCATCAGTGCGTGGATCGCGAAGAACGATGCGCGGATCGAATAGGCCGTCAGCACCACTGCCAGCGGCTTGGGCGACAGGATTTCGCGGCAGATGTCAGCCATAACCGGAAGATCGTCGAAGAGCTGCCAGACCTCGCCCTTCGGCCCGCGTCCATAGGCGGGTGGATCGAACAGGATGATGTCGTAGCGGTTTCCCCGCCGCTCCTCGCGCTCGACGAACTTCATGGCGTCCTCGCAGATCCAGCGGATCGGCTTGTCGGCCAGCCTTGCGAGTTGCTGGTTCTCGCGCGCCCACCCGATCGCCTTCTTGGAGGCGTCGACATGGGTGACCTCCGCGCCCGCACGCGCGGCAACCAGCGAAGCAAGACCCGTATAACCGAACAGGTTGAGCACTTTCACCGGCCGGCCCGCCTTGCGGATCATCCCTTCCATGTGGCTCCAGTGCGAGCCCTGTTCGGGAAAGACGCCGACGTGGCGGAAGGATGTGAAACGGCCAAGATAATCGATGCCGTCATGCTTCATCGGCCAGGTCTCGCCGAGCGGGTCCCTCGGAAAACGCCAGCGTCCCATGCCTTCCTCATCGGTGTCGCCGGTGAAGACGGCATCGGCTTTGGCCCATTCGGAAGGTGGCAGCGCCGGCTGCCAGATCGCCTGACCCTCCGGACGCTCGATCACATAAGGCCCGTACTGCTCGAGCTTGCGGCCGCTGCCCGAATCCAGCAGCGCATAATCGGCACCTGGCTCCACCTCAAGGATCAGCGGCAGCGTCTCGGCCGGTAGCGGACCGGGCCTACGCGCCAGCGGACGCCTGGCGGGCGCTTCCTCGCGCACAGCCTGCCTGCGGCCGTCGGCAGCCTGCGGCCCGCGTGCGGGGCGTTTGTCGCGGCGCTTGTCTCGCGAGGCGTTCAAGGAAAGGGTCTCCGCATCTTGTCGCCCGCTTTTGGCACAGGGTCATCCGCCTCGCAACAGAGCGTGGCGGGGTGCGGTCTCCTGACACGTTTAAGCGGAGCCATCTCCTATCATGTGCGGATCGAAGGAGACACATCTTGCCCAATCTCATCATTCTTTATGTCGAAGACCCCACCGCCAGCGCCGCGTTCTACGGCAAACTCCTGGGCCGCGAGCCGGTGTTCGCCGTGCCGACCTATGTGTCGTTCGACCTTGGCTCCGGCTTCATGCTGGGACTTCTGTCGAAATCGTCGCCCGCGGCCGTATCCGACAAGGGCTTCGAGTTCGCCTTTCTGGCCGACGGTCCCGAAGCCGTGGACCAGGAACACCAGCGCTGGCGGGACGCCGGCATCGACGCAGGGCAGCCATTCGACGCCCAGTTCGGCCGCACCTTCACCGCGCCGGACCTGGACGGCAACCTCCTGCGGGTCTGCCTGGCCGACTAACCCTTCGAGCCCTCATAGACGGCAATGCCCGCCGCGAGGTCTTCCAGCGCGGCGCCGACCGACTTGAACAGCGTGATCTCGTCGGGGCTCTGCCGCCCCGGCTTCTCGCCGCGGGTGAGTTCGAACAGGTCGGCGACTATGCCTTCATGCGTGAGGGCGCCGGAGGCTACCGCCTGCACGATGTCGCCCGCCTCCTTGGTGGCGCCTGCTCGCGTATCCACAAAGACGCGCGAGCGGCGGATCGCCTCGTCGTCGCTTTCACGCATGGTTGGCGTGAAAGCGCCTACCAGATCGAGATGCGTGCCGGGCGTCAGCAATTCGCCCCTCACCAGTGGCTCGGTGGATATGGTGGCGCAAGAGACGATATCCGCCCAGCCGATGGCTTCGTCGAGATTTTCGGCTACGCTGGCGTTCAGCCCCGCCTCGCGCAGCGAAGCGGCCGCCTTGGCCGCATTCTCGGATGTGCGGTTCCAGATCCTGATCTCGTCGATCGGCCGCACGGCCGAGTGAGCCTGCGCCAGAAACGGGCACAACGCGCCGGCGCCGACGACCAGCAGCTTTGATGCATCCTCGCGGGCGAGATAGCTGGCGGCAAGCGCGGACGCGCAGGCCGTGCGCCATTGCGTGATGCGCTGGCCGTCGATGAGCGCCCGCGGCTCGCCGGTCTTGCCGTCGACCAGGAGGTAGAGCCCCATCACGGCGGGTTTTCCGATCTGGTTGTTGTCGGGCGAAACGGTGACGATCTTGACGCCGATATAGCCGCCATCGGAGGTGCCGGCCTTGTCGAAATCGTTCCATGCCGGCATCAGCAGCAGCGTCGATGCCGCACCGTCCGGCCGCTCGATCGTGTGGTGATGGCGCACAGGCTGCACAGCGCCGTCGCGAAAGGCCACGCGCAGCGTCTCCACGAGACCTGCAAAGGTAAGCGAGCGGTCGACGCCGTCGGCCGAGATCGTCAACATGTGTGAAACTCCTTCGAGGTCGCCGACAGGCGGCGGGTCAGGCGCGCGGTGCCGGCAGCGCGGCCGCGCCGGTTTCGGGCTTGGCCGCTGGCTTTGGCGCAGCTGCGAGTTCAGCCTCGCGCCGACGCGCCAGCTTGCGGTAGTGGCCCTGCTTGAACCAGGTAGCGACACTG
Source organism: Aquamicrobium sp. (assembly GCA_019739225.1). Lineage (GTDB taxonomy): Bacteria > Pseudomonadota > Alphaproteobacteria > Rhizobiales > Rhizobiaceae > Aerobium. The sequence goes on along the minus strand of JAHHDT010000005.1, from coordinate 528,526 downwards.
CCGACGATCAGTCCAAGCGCAAGGGCGCCGAAAAGGTAGATGAACAGCGGCAACGTGACAGTCAGCCCCGGATTTCCGGGATTGAACGGGTCGAGCGTAAAATCGACCGGTGCCCGGTTGGCGACCGCAAGCGCCACAAGCACGATCGCCAGCGGAATGAAGACCACGACGGTCATGAAGCGGTTGAGCATGTGCATTTTGCCGCGCCGGCGCGGCCCCCGTTCAGAGTTAGTCGGAGTTGAGCCGCTCGCGCAGTTCCTTGCCGGTCTTGAAGAACGGCACCCACTTCTCCTCGACCTCGACCGATTCGCCGGTGCGTGGATTACGGCCGACGCGCGCGGGGCGATTCTTCACCGAGAACGCGCCGAAGCCGCGCAGTTCGACGCGATTGCCGGAGGCCAGCGCCTCCGAGATTTCGTCGAAGATCGCGTTCACGATGTTCTCCACGTCGCGGAGAAACAGATGCGGATTTCGGTTGGCGATGGTCTGCACGAGTTCAGACTTGATCATCGAAAAGCTTCCCCGCTGACAGCGTTGTTACCGTTTATGCAAGTGTTTTTGCTTGGTTTTTTCAGCCACCAAAGGCATCCCGGTCAGGTTGCCAGAGGGACAGCAGCCCGTCAAGGAACAAGCGGTCGGCGCCGATCTTGCGGGCAACGTCCGGCCCGAAGCCCTCCAGGCCGAGCATCGCACCTGCCGCCTGCGCAAACGATAGCGGGGAGAAGAAGCTTCCGCTCTCGGTCGACTTCCATTCGATCACCGAAAGCTCGGCTTCCACGCCCTTGGTCGCCAGCCACGCCACCGCTTCCTCCTCGCCGCCCAGCCCGTCGACCAGCTTGCGCTCGAGCGCCTGCCTGCCGGTGAAGATGGAGCCGTCCGCGACGGCCAGCACCTCGGCGCGGCTGAGCGGTCGACGCTCCTCCACCAGGCCCACGAACCAGTCGTAGCTATCCATGACCAGGGCGCGCAGCATCGCGCGCTCTTCCTCGGTAGTCGGTGTGAACGGCGACGGCTCGGCCTTGAGCGGCGACGACTTCACGCCCTCGACCTTGACGCCGATCTTGGCCATCAGTTCGGAAACGTCGGGAAACTGCACGAGCACGCCGATCGAACCGACGATCGAGGACTGCCTTGCGACGATATGGTCCGTGGCGCTGGCGATCATGTAGCCGGCGGAAGCGGCAAGGGTACCCACCTGCGCGACGACGGGTTTCTGCTCGGCGAGCTTGCGCACGGCCTCGTAGATAGCTTCGCCGCCGACGGTCGTGCCGCCGGGAGAATCGATCGACAGGATCACGCCCTTGACGCTGTCGGCCTCGCCGATGCGTTCCAGCCGCTTGAGCAGTTCCTCGTCCTCGACGATCGTACCTTCGATCTTGACCTTGGCTATGTGCGTGCCGCCCGCGCCGGCGAGCCGGTCACGCATGGCCCAGGACGAGAACGCGGCCACCGCCAGGACCACCACGACTAGCGCCATCGCCCGCCAGAACGTCAGCTTGCGACGCAGCCGCCTGCGGTCAATGATGTCGTCTGCCCGATCTGCCATGGTGTCCTCTCCGGGTCTGTCGCAGTCCGCCGTCCGCCGTCAGCTTTGTAGAACAAGCAGACAAGGGTTAGAAGAGGCAGCTTGCCGCGCCTTTTCAGCCTTTGGACGCACCCCCCTTTTGCAGGCGATGTGGTGCGCCTATATTGCCGGATGCGTTGGTTTATCCAAAAATTACCATATTGGGATGTAACTCGCGTCGACACGGCCGGATCACGTCGTCCGCTTCGCTTCGGGAGCGCGCATGATTTCATGCGGATTGAGGACAGGCCACCATCACCATCGCACCATGAAAATGGGCGCGGAACCGGATTTCGGACCAACGGGGTATGACCATTTCGCCAGCGCAACAGCCACAGGGCACGGCGCGAAGGACGGCGGCGACGCCTCCTGCGCAGACCGGCCGCGTCGAAGAGGCGTTTTCGCGCGCGCGGCGGCATTCCGGTCGCGTGCGCTTCCTCAAGCTGACTCTGCCGGTGGTCGCCATGCTGATGGTTGTCGCGTTCGTGGCCAAGTCCTGGCTGGCGACGCCCGAAGGCGTTTCGGTCGATCTCGGCTCGACGGCCATCGAGGGCGGCCGGCTGGTGATGTCGGATCCGAAGCTCGACGGCTTCACGCGGGACAATCGCCCGTACAACATGACGGCGGAGCGTGCGATCCAGGACATCGGCAATGCCAGCAAGATCGACCTCGAAGGCATCGCCGCCAAGCTACCATTCGACGACGAGAACTGGGTGACGGTCGCGGCAAAGAGCGGCGTCCTCGATCGTGACGCAAACACGCTCGGGCTCGACAGCGACATCACGTTCACCACCGACACCGGAATTCACGCCTTGCTGCGCTCCGCGGTGGTCGACATGGCCTCGGGCAAGCTCGAAACCAGCGATCCGGTCGATATTACGCTTGACGGGGCGCGCATCGAAGCCGATTCCATGCGCATCAGCGACAAGGGTGCGGTCATGATCTTCGAGAACCGCGTCCGGATGCAAATCGATGCGAAGCGGCTGCAGACAGCAGCGAATGCCGAGGGGGAAACGGCCGATGGAGGGACGAATGAGAATTGACGGCCGCTCCCTGGTCGTGGCCGCCATACTTGCGTTGCTGCCGGCCACCAGCGCCTTCGCACAGGAAGCCGGCCGCCTGACGGGGCTCAAGCTCGACGGCGACAAGCCGATCCAGATCGAGAGCGATCATCTGGAAGTGCGCGAGAATGACGGCGTGGCCATCTTCACCGGCAATGTCTCGGTCGTGCAGGGACCGACGCTGCTGCGCTCGGGCAAGATGACCGTGCATTACAACACCGAGGGCGGCTCCGCGACGACGGGCTCGGCCGACATCGACCGGCTCGAGGTCGAGGGCAAGGTCTACGTCAAGTCGGAAACCCAGGTCGCAACCGGCGACAGCGGCAGCTTCGACATGCGATCCGAGGTGCTGGTCCTTTCCGGCAAGGAAGTCGTGCTGACGGAGGGCGACAACGTTGTCGTCGGCTGCAAATTGACAGTGCAGATGTCGTCCGGCCTCGCGACCCTTGACGGCTGCGGCAAGCAGCAGGGCGGCAGCGGCGGCCGGGTCAAGATGCTGCTCAAGCCCGGCTCGCAAGACCGCTAGGACGGCCAGACCTATTCATGGCCAAACGTGCGTCTTCTTTCATCCAAACGCTGACGAATCGAATCGCGCCCCGAAGCGCACCGACGGCGCCCGTGCGGGCGGATCGCGAACGCTTCAAGGGCACGATGATCGCGCGCGGCCTGACCAAGAGCTACAAGGGCCGCCAGGTCGTCAGCGGCGTGTCCTTCGGGGTGCGTGCCGGCGAGGCGGTCGGCCTGCTCGGACCGAACGGCGCCGGCAAGACCACCTGTTTCTACATGGTGACGGGGCTGGTGCCGGTCGACCAGGGCACGATCGAGATCGACGGTTACGATGTGACTTCGATGCCGATGTACCGGCGCGCGCGGCTGGGCATCGGCTACCTGCCGCAGGAAGCGTCGATCTTTCGCGGACTTTCGGTCGAAAACAACATCCGCGCCATCCTCGAAGTGACCGAGAAGGGCCGCAAGGCCCGCGAGCACCGGCTCGACGAGCTGCTCGAGGAATTCCACATCGCGCATCTGCGCAAGGCGCCTTCCATCGCGCTTTCGGGCGGCGAGCGCCGGCGTCTGGAGATTGCCCGCGCGCTGGCCTCCAATCCCAATTTCATGCTGCTGGACGAACCTTTCGCGGGCGTCGACCCGATCGCGGTCTCCGACATCCAGCAGCTCGTGCGGCACCTGACGGCGCGCGGCATCGGCGTTCTCGTCACCGACCACAATGTGCGCGAGACGCTCGGGCTGGTCGAGCGCGCCTATATCATCCATGCCGGACAGGTGCTAACCCACGGCCTGCCCTCGGAAATCGTCGAGAACCCGGACGTGCGGCGGCTCTATCTCGGCGAGACATTTACCCTTTAGACACCTTCGAAGCCGGTTTCGCGCGATTTCGAGCGCGCGAAGCGGGTTTTGGCACCCCGAATGCCCGCGGGTAAGCGAATCTCAACCCCGATACGCTTGACAAGCAAAAGACGGGCCAGTTTCATTCGGCCCGGAATGTTCCGGTCGGCTGCGAACGCCGCACCGATCGGTACGGGCACGGGTCAAGGGGTAGGTAGCGTTCGCCATGGGTCTCAGCGCCAAACTGCAGTTGCGTCAGTCGCAGTCGCTGGTGATGACCCCGCAGCTCATGCAGTCGATCAAGCTGCTGCAGCTCACCCATATCGAACTGGACCGCTTCATCGAGGACGAGGTCGAGAAGAACCCGCTGCTGGAGCGCAAGGAACAGCGCGACGACGACCCACGGCGCGACGATGAGCACGACAGACGGGGTGAAGAGCCATCCGACGGCTCCGGCCTCGACCGCATGTTCGAGGCTGACGACACCAACGCTGCGGCGATGTCGGAACGGCTCGACACGTCGCTGGAAAACGTCTTTCCAGACGATCCGGGCACTGCCGAGCGGCTATCGCCCGACCTCGCCGCACAGTGGAAGTCGGCGCCGTCCGCGACGGGTGGCGGTGAAGGTTTCGACATCGAGGACATGGCTGCCGCCCGCGTCAGCCTCGCCGATCATGTCGGCGAGCAGATCGCCTTTGCCTTTCGAGCGCCCTCCGACCGCCTTATCGCGCGGGAACTCGCCGATTCGCTCGATGAAGCCGGGTACATGCGCGGCGATATGGCAGAGATTGCGGAGCGGCTCGGCACGGACGAACATACGGTCACCGGCGTCCTTGCCGCCTGCCAGACCTTCGACCCTGCCGGCATCTTCGCGCGCGACCTGGCCGAATGTCTGGCGTTGCAACTGCGCGCCAACGATCGTTTCGACCCGGCGATGCAGGCCATGATCTCGCATCTGGACCTTCTGGCGCGACGCGATTTCGCGCAGCTACGCAAGCTTTGCGGGGTCGAGGACGACGATCTGCTGGACATGCTGGCCGAGATTCGCGGCCTCGATCCGCGCCCCGGCCTCGCCTTCACGAGCGGCACGGCCGACACGATCGTGCCGGACGTGATCGTCAGCGCCGCGCGAGACGGAAGCTGGTCGGTCGAGCTGAATTCCGAGACGCTGCCGCGCGTTCTCGTCAACCAGGGCTATTTCGCCAGCGTCTCGAAGCAGGCCGCCAACCAGGCCGAGAAGGAGTTCCTGGCCGAATGCCTGCAGAGCGCCAACTGGCTGACCCGCAGCCTGGACCAGCGCGCGCGCACCATCCTCAAGGTCGCCAGCGAGATCGTGCGGCAGCAGGATGCGTTCCTGCTCCACGGGATCAGGCACCTGCGGCCGCTCAACCTGCGCACCGTCGCCGACGCGATCGGCATGCACGAATCGACCGTCAGCCGCGTGACGGCGAACAAATACATGATGACGCCGCGCGGCGTGTTCGAACTGCGCTATTTCTTCTCGGTGGCTATCGCCTCGTCGGCGGCCGGGGGCGACGCGCACTCGTCGGAAGCCGTGCGAGATCGCATCCGGGAGCTCATCGACGCTGAGAAGCCGCTGGACGTGCTCTCCGACGACGCCATTGTGGATATCCTCAAGCGCGGTGGCGTCGACATCGCGCGCCGCACCGTTGCCAAGTACCGGGAAGGAATGAGTATTCCGTCGTCGGTGCAGCGTCGGCGCGAAAAACGGGCCCTTGCCTCGGCGGGCGGCTGACCCAAGTCTTCCCGTTAGGTAACCTTGCCCGGTTTGACATTGCCAGCCGAAGTGACTAGAAGCCCGCCCGCATACGGCGGACCGCTTCGGAGGCGATGCGACAGCACGTCGGGACGGCGTTCCGCGCTTGAAGGAAGAAGTCCTAACCATCCGAAATGCCGCCAAAAACCTTGTGCGCGACGACCACAGGTATAAACTCCAAGCCCTCTAGAACCGGCACAAGAGAAGGTCAGTTTCATATGAGCCTGCGTATCTCTGGTAAGCACATGGAAATCGGCGACGCTTTCCGATCGAAAATCGAGGGACGTGTCGGGGAGGCTGTGGGCAAGTATTTCGACGGCGGATTTGCCGGGCACGTCACGGTTGAGAAGTCCGGATCGCGTTTTACCGCCGATTGCATGGTCCATCTCGACACCGGCATGGTGCTGCAGGCGACCGGGCAGGCGCAGGACCCGCAGTTCGCGTTCGATGCCGCCGCCGAGCGCATCGAAAAGCGCCTGCGCCGCTACAAGCGCCGTCTCAAGTCGCACCAGGCTGGCGTGGTCGCTGACGGCATCGATATCGACTACCGTGTAATGGCGCCCGTTGCCGAAGACGACGAGGAAGTGCCGGAAGACTACGCGCCGGCGATCGTCGCGGAGTCCACGGTCGCACTGCGGATCATGTCGGTCGCATCCGCCGTTATCGAACTCGACACCAAGGACAGTCCGGTTTTCGTATTCCGCAACGCCGGGAACGAGCACGTCAATGTCGTCTACCGCCGCCCCGACGGGAACATCGGCTGGATAGACACCTCATCAGCCGTGGTCGCAAGGGCCTAGCCGCCAACAACTCAGCCGGACCGCAGGCGGGGGCTTGCGTCGCGGTAAAATGGCAGAGCAAAAGGATAATCGGAAATGGATCTCAGCGATCTGATCGAGGTTTCGGCAGTGATGCCGGCCTTGAAGGCCAATTCCAAGAAGCAGCTTCTGCAATTGCTGGCCGAAAAGGCCGCATCCGTCACCGGCCTGCCCGAGCGCGAAGTGTTCGACACGATCCTGCAGCGCGAACGCCTCGGCTCCACCGGCGTCGGCAATGGCATCGCCATTCCGCACGGCAAGCTGCCCGGCATTTCGCGCATCACCGGCATTTTCGCGCGGCTTGAAAATCCTGTCGACTTCGAGGCGCTTGACGACCAGCCGGTCGATCTCGTCTTCCTGCTGCTGGCGCCCGAAGGGGCCGGCGCCGACCATCTCAAGGCCTTGTCACGGATTGCGCGCGTTCTGCGCGACAGTGACATCGTCGGCAAGATTCGCGGCACCAAGGATGCTGCCGCAATTCATACTTTCCTGTCGCAGACGCCGGCGTCTCACGCCGCCTGACGGCTCCCACGGTACAGGTTCCATCCAAGGCGGCCCATGCGGCCGCCTTTTTCATTTTTGGGTGTGCCCGCGTCAGTGAATGCTGACGGGGGTCAGGTCATTCTGGATCGCCCCGGCGAGCGCCGATGCGCGTGCGTCGGTCAGCAGGATCGGCTGGCCATTGGCCGCAAAAACCGCCCAGAGCTTGGTTCCCGGCGCAATCTCGGGCATGCCCGGAAACTTTCCGCGCAACTCGTCGCTGTCGATTTCCTTGAGATATGCCACCGTACCTTCGCCGAGATGGGCCAGTTCGGCCTGGGTCAGCACGGTCTTTTCTTCTTCATTCACAGTCATGTCAGCCTCCTACGCTTCAGCGGGGCGTCTCCTTGACCAACCCGCAGCAGAGCCATTGGGTTCCGGTGCGGCCGGAACTCAGTCTTTCACGGAAATGTTTATTTTCCGTACCAGTCGTTCCGGTTCGGGCCTGTCGAGATCGATTGCCAGCAGCCCGTTCTTCAATTCCGCGCCGGCAACCTTCATCCCGTCGGCCAGCACGAACACGCGCTGGAATTGCCTTGCGGCGATGCCGCGATGAAGGAATTCACGTTCCGCATCGTCGGTCTGGCGGCCGCGTACGGTCAATTCGTTGTCTTCGATCAGCACTTCCAGGTCGTCTTCGCAGAAGCCCGCGACCGCGAGCGTGATCCGCAACCGATCACCGGTGTCGCCGCGCAGGCGCTCGATATTGTAGGGCGGGTAGCCGTCGCCGTTCTTGGCGACTCGTTCGAGGGTCTTCTCGATCGTGTCGAACCCCAGCAGCAGCGGGCTCGAAAAGGGCGTCATGCGCGTCATCAATCATGTCCTCAAAGAGCGACGTGGAAAGGCGGAAACCCGGATGGCATTTTCGCCCGTGCCACTGATATGGTTCGCGCGCTTTTCCAGTTCAAGAACAAAGACCGAAGGGACTGTCAGTGGCGGAAGCCCGTAAAATCATCATCGATACCGATCCCGGCCAGGACGATGCCGTGGCCATCCTGCTGGCGCTGGCCAGTCCCGAACTGGACGTGCTCGGCCTCACAGCCGTGGCAGGCAACGTGCCGCTGGCGCTGACCGAGAAGAACGCCCGCAAGATCTGCGAACTGGCGGGACGTCCTGACACCCGTATCTTCGCCGGAGCGGTACGGCCGTTGACGCGCCCGCTCGTCACCGCCGAGCATGTGCATGGCCGCACCGGTCTCGACGGGCCGGAGTTGCCCGAGCCCACGATGAAGCTGGAAACGCACCATGCGGTCGACTTCATCGTCGAGACGCTGATGGCCGAGCCCGAGGGCACGGTCACGCTCTGCCCGCTCGGCCCGCTCACAAACATCGCGCTGGCGATGATCCGCGAGCCAGCAATCGTGCCGCGCATCCGCGAAATCGTGCTGATGGGCGGCGGCTATTTCGAGCAGGGCAACGTCACGCCGTCGGCGGAATTCAACATCTATGTCGATCCGCAGGCAGCCGACGTCGTCTACCGCTCCGGCGCGCCGATCGTCATGATGCCTCTCGACGTCACCCACAAGGCGCTGACCACCAAGGCCCGTATCGAGCGCTTTCGCACGATGGGCACACCCGTAGGCACCGCCACCGCGCAGCTTCTCGACTTCTTCGAGCGTTTCGACGAGGAGAAATACGGCACCGACGGCGGCCCGCTGCACGACCCCTGCGTCATCGCCTACCTTCTGAAGCCCGAGCTCTTCTCAGGCCGGCAGTGCAACGTGCAGATCGAAACCGTTTCGGAACTGACGATGGGCGCCACGGTGGTCGACTGGTGGAACATCAGCGACGGCCCGCGCAACGCGCTCGTCATGCGCGACATCGACGCCGAAGGCTTCTTCGCGCTGCTGACGGAAAGGATCGCGCGGCTGTAGTGGGCGCTTTGGTCTCTACCTCTCCACCGTCATCCCGGCCAAGGGAGCGAAGCGACCGCAGAGCCGGGACCCATTGGTCCAAACATCTTGAAGCGCGGCTCGGTTCAAGTGATAGCGCATGTTGGCGCTGCCGAGCGAGCCCGCCACCCGGCCGCGCTGCTCAATAGGTCCCGGGTCTGTCCTCGCTACGCTCGGTTGTCCGGGATGACGGCGGTGCCGCGGCCAATTGGCCGGTCAACCCTCGCAGCCGCCAATATGAAGCCGTTGCAGCGTCCTACCTCGGCGCGCGCTTGGCCAGGATGCGCTGGAGTGTGCGGCGGTGCATGTTGAGCCGCCGCGCGGTTTCCGACACATTGCGGTCGCACATCTCGTAGACGCGCTGGATATGCTCCCAGCGCACCCGGTCGGCCGACATCGGGTTTTCCGGCGGCGCGGCCTTCTCGCCCGCCGTGCGCGTCAGCGCGGCAAACACGTCGTCGGCGTCGGCGGGCTTGGAGAGGTAATCGATCGCGCCCAGCTTCACGGCCGTCACAGCGGTCGCGATGTTGCCGTAGCCGGTGAGGATGATGGTGCGCGCATCGTCGCGCTTCTCGCGGATCGCCACGACCACGTCGAGCCCGTTGCCATCACCCAGCCGCATGTCCACCACCGCGTAGGCCGGCGCGGACGCCTTGACCTTGCCGACCGCCTCCTCGACGCTTTCGGCCGTATCGACGACGAACCCGCGTCCTTCCATGGCGCGCGCGAGACGGGTCAGGAACGGCTTGTCGTCCTCGACGATCAGCAGCGAGCGGTCCGCACCGAGGATTTCGGCTGCATCGATTGCTGTTTCGTCGTTCATTGGGCGTTTTCCTGCTGTTTCATTCTCTTAATAGGCAATATCGCCCGGTTTTCAAACTTCCGAAGCGTCAATAAGCGAGTTCTGCCCTGCCCGCGGTCGACAGGAAGGCCTGTCGGGGCCAGGCGACCCGCACGATCGCGCCCTTGCCGGGCTGGGCCGCGTTGCCGAAAGTCACCGACGCGCCGGATCGCTCGAGCAGGGTCTTGGCGATGAACAGGCCGAGGCCCAGCCCGCGCCCGCCATCGACCGGAGAGCGCTTGGACATATAGGGCTCGCCGATGCGGTCGATGATTTCCGGCGGAAAGCCCGGCCCATCATCCACCAGCGTCAGTTCCACGCGCGTCTCGTCCCATTTCCAGCGCAGCACCACGCTTTCGCGGGCGAAGTCGACGGCATTTTCGACCAGGTTGCCGAGACCGTAGATCACGCCGGGATTGCGGCGGCCGACGGGTTCCGGCCCCTGCCTCTCTCCGGGTTCCAGCGTGATGGCGATGCCGAAATCGCGATGTGGCGCAATCACCTCCTCGATCAGCGAGGTGAAGGGCAGCCGTGCCATATGCGCCTCGTCCTCCGAAGACAGGCTGGTCAGCCGCTTGAGGATTTCGCGGCAGCGTTCCGACTGGGAGCGCAGCAGCACCACATCTTCCTTGAAGCGCGAATCCGAACCCAGCGCGCGTTCCATTTCCTTGGCGACGAGCGCGATCGTGGCCAGCGGCGTGCCAAGCTCGTGCGCGGCTGCGGCCGCCAGGCCGTCCAGAGCAGACAGGTGCTGCTCGCGCTGCAGGATCAGTTCGGTCGCGGAAAGCGCGTTGGCCAGAAGCCGCGCCTCCTCGGCGACGCGATAGGCATAGATAGCCGTGAACGCGATGGACGACACCACCGCCATCCACATGCCCGCCACATAGATGAACGGCATCGTCAGCGTCATGCCGGGAAACCACGGCAGCGGCAGGTGGAAGAAGGCGAGCAGCGAAGCCATCGCTACCACGGCAAGGCCCAGCAGCATCGTCCAGCGCGCCGGCAGCGACGTCGCCGAAATCACGACCGGCACCGTCATCAGCAAAGAGAAGGGATTGGTCAGGCCCCCCGTCATGTAGAGCAGGCCCGCAAGCTGCAACGCGTCGAACAGCAGGATGCCGAGCGCAAAGTGCGGAGGGAGGCGGTGCGTCGCCGGATAGCGGAATGCGAGGAACAGGTTGAGCCAGGCAGAAAGCGCGATCAGCGCGAAGCAGAGGCTCACCGGCAGCGGAAATTCCAGCCAGTAGGCGACGATCAGCACCGCCGCACTCTGGCCGATGATCGCCAGCCAGCGCAGGCGGATCAGCGTGTTGAGCCGCAGGTGGTGGATTTCGAGCGGGTCGGGTCTGCCCAGTTTCGCAAGCATGGTGGCTCCTTATGCGCTGCCTCGCAGTCCGCGCCAAGCCCTATCTGGCGCGCGGCTTCGCCCGGTTTGTCGCAGCCGCCTGCAACGGGTCTTCAGGCCAGACGTGCTTGGGGTAGCGGCCGCGCATATCGGCGCGCACGTCGGCCCAGGAACCGCGCCAGAAGCCCGGCAGGTCGCGCGTCGTCTGGATCGGGCGGTGCGCCGGAGAGAGCAGTTCGAGCGTCAGCGGGATCGTGCCGCCGGCAATCGACGGATGCCGGTCGAGCCCGAACAGTTCCTGCACCCGTATCGCGAGAACAGGCTGGTCTTCGTCGTAGCGGATCGGTACCGAGCTGCCGGAGGGTGCCGAGAAATGCGTCGGCGCGAGGTCGTTGATCCTGCGCTGCAGTTCGTGCGGCACGAGCGACATCAATCCGTTGGAAACCGCCTGGGGATCGATGCGCGCCAGCGAGGCTTCGCCGGGGAGGAAGGGCAAAAGCCAGTCGTCCAGTGCCTCCGTCAGCGCCTCGTCGGACATGTCGGGCCAGGGCGCGCCAAGACCGCTGTGCAGCCACGCCAGGCGCCGGCGCAGCGTTGCGGCCCCCTTGCCCCAGTCGAGCAAGGCAAGGCCGTGCTCGCGCAGGACCGCTATCAGCCCGCGATCCGCCTCCGCGCCTGCGGGTGCCGGCAATTGGCGTTCGGCGAGCCTGATGGCGCCGAGCCGTACCGTCTCCCGCGCCCGCAGGGCGCGGCGCTCGGCATCGAAACTCGTGTCGGTCGCGGTCTCCAGCCGCCCTGAAAGGTGCTGGCGGATCTCTTCCTCGGTGATCGCTGCCGCGGACGCGATCCGCGCATTCTGGGCTCTGCCCTGCAGGTCGGCGACGACCAGGAAAGCCTCGCGCGCCAGCGGCTCGGCCGGATCGAGCATCGCACCCCTGCCATTGGCGAGTACGAAACGGCCATACTCGCCCCGCGCTTTCGCAACCCGGTCGGGATAGGCAAGAAGCAAAAGCGCGCCGGCGGAGGTCATGGCTGACGACGCCCCGGACGGCCGTCCCTGAGCAGCCGAGCGGCTGAGCCTCTCCGCCATTTTCCTCGCCGCCTGCGCGCGCGGGCCCTTGTCACGGCGAAAGCCGGCCAGCCGCCGGTCCAGATCGACCGCGGTGCCGCCCAGTCCGCGTTCCGTGAGTAGCACCGCCAGTTCGCTTGCGGCCCGGCGGTCGCCGGCTTCGGCAACCATGTGGGCAAGCCGTACCGGCAGGGCCAGCCGCCGCATGGCTTCGCCCGCATCGGTAAGCCGGCCATCGCCGTCAAGCGCGCCGAGTTCGACCAGCAGCGCGCGCGCCTCGGCCAGCGCCGGGGCAGGAGGCTTGTCGAGGAAGGACAGCGTCGTCGGGTCGGTCACGCCGAAGGCGGCACAATCGAGGAGCAGACCGGAGAGGTCCGCTTCGAGAATTTCAGGCGGCGTGAAGGCCGGCAGCGCCGCCGTCTGCTCGGCGCGCCACAGCCGCAGGGCCACACCCGGCTGCGTGCGGCCGGCACGGCCGGCACGCTGGTCTGCCGAGGCGCGGCTGACGCGTAGCGTCTCCAGCCGGGTCAGGCCCGTGGCCGGTTCGTATTTCGGCAGACGCGAGAGGCCGGAATCGATGACGACGCGTACGCCGTCGATGGTGATCGAGGTTTCGGCAATCGAAGTAGCGAGCACCAGCTTGCGCCGTCCCTCCGGCGCAGGCCGGATCGCGGCGTCCTGCGCCCTGCCGTCCAGCCCGCCATAGAGCGGCGCGATGTCGACGTCGGCCGGCAACCGGCTCGCGAGGCGCTCCACGGTCCGCTCGATTTCCCCCTGCCCCGGCAGGAAGGCAAGCACGCTGCCTGTCTCTTCCGCCAGCATGTCGCGGCAGGCCGAGGCCATCGCATCCTCGATGCGCGTGTCGGCCGCTCGGTCGCGGTAGCGTATTTCGACCGGGTACGACCGTCCTTCGCTGGTCACAACAGGCGCGTCGCCCAGCAGGGAGCCGACTCGGGCGCCGTCGATGGTGGCCGACATCACCAGCAGGCGCAGATCTGGCCGCAGCGCCGCCTGCACGTCCAATGCCAGCGCCAGACCGAAATCGCCGTCTAGGGAACGCTCGTGGAATTCGTCGAAGATGACGGCGGCGATGCCGTCCATTCCGGCATCGTCGAGGATCATCCGCGACAGCACGCCCTCGGTCACGACGAGGATACGGGTACGCGCAGAAACGCGGCTTTCCATGCGCATGGCATAGCCGACCGTTTCACCCGGCTCCTCGCCGAGCAGGGCCGCCATGCGGCGCGCAGCAGCCCTCGCGGCAAGCCGGCGCGGCTCCAGCAGCAGGATGCGCCCGTCACCCCGCCATCTGGCGTGCAGCATGGCCAGCGGCGCGAGCGTCGTCTTGCCCGCGCCTGGCGGCGCGACGAGAACAGCGCTGCTGCCCCTGTCCAGCGCCTCCAGCAGGCGCGGCAGGGCGGCTGTTACGGGAAGATTGGGAAGCTGGCTCGTCATCCCCGCGATATGCACGATCGCGGGCGCGGCGGCCAGCCTTCCGGTCAGGCCATTTCAGGCTTCGCCCGATGCGGCAGCGAATGGTGGGCAGGCCGCAGCGGCGGGCCCACGAAGACCTCCGGGCCGGCCGGCGCAGCCTTGGTGCGGCGCACGAGACCACGATACCATTCGATGTAATAGGCAAGCGCGAAATGCGCGCCGACACCCACGGCCACGATCGCCATGTCGGTCGCAACAGACGGCTCGTGCACCAGACGCCAGGCCTGCGCCACCATCGACAGGATCGTACCGGTCACGAACACCGGCAGGGCGTGGCGCCCCATCACGGCAAGCGGGTTGTCGGCCGCCCGGCGCGCAAGGCCCGAAACCTGCGGCAGGACCGCGATCAGGTAGGCGGCCGCCAGCACGTGCAGCAGGCGCGGCGCCGAAAGGTAGGTCTTGTCGAAGCCGGTCAGCACAGACGGCAGCCCCATCGACGTGTCGATGCCCCATAGCGGCACCTGCACCCAGGCAAGCGACAGCACGAGATAGGCAGCCGCGGTACCGATCATCCAAGGATGCACCGGCAGCTTGCCGCCGCGCTTCACATGCATGGTTGCAGCGAGGCCAATGACGAACAGGAACTGCCAAGACAGCGGATTGAGGAACCAGACGCCTTCGTTGGGGAAGTTCGGCGGGCCGAGGCGGAACAGCCCTGCGGCGAGCCACAGCGCACCTGAGGCTGCGACCATGTGCAGCAGGCCGGCACGGCTGCCGATCAGCAGCAGCGCGGGCAGCAGCAGCAGCACGCCGCCATACATCGACAGGATGTTGTTGTAGCCGAGTTGGTGCCCGAAGGTGACGATGCCGACCAGCGCCGCCGCGGTATCTTCCATGACCGGGCCGATATTGATCTTCTCGAGCAGTTCCGGCGCTCCGTAATGCAGCGCGAAGAACGAGAATATGCCCAGCGTGGCCATGGTGGTGCCAAGCTGCGCGATGTAGAGAACGCCGACGCGCCTCCACATCTTCAGCGTGGTGGCGAGCCGCGCGCCGGGCCGAAATTTCAGCCCGTATGCGAGCCCGGCAGAAACACCGGAAATCAGCACAAATGCCTCTGCGGCATCGGAAAATCCGAAGTTCTTGGAGGTCAGCCCCTCGAACGGATTGCCCGGTACGTGATTGACGAAAATGGTTATCAGGGCGAGCGCTCTGATAACGTCGATCCTGGTGTCTCTGCTGCTGCGTACCTGTGAAAAAGGAATAGTCATACGTCCATGCCGCGAAATGTGATCCGGTTCCCGACCGATCACATGAGCCCTTCAACGAGAGCTGAAAGGCGCACAACCGGGCGAAGCTGTGGCGATAACGCAAGAGCCCGCCGATGGTGGCACCTTCTCCAATCACTTTGGGTGGCAAACTGTTACGCCGCTTCGGACGAACCTGCTTCCTTACCTTAGAATTCTTCCAACCTATTGATCTATGAGTGCTTTTGTCAGGTTTGAATTGACAAGCGCGCCGGCAACGGTGTTTATGGGGGCGTGCCTGAAGGCACACCCTTTGATGTCTGGGCCTTGAACCCTTTCGATTGGAGGCAAGGATGGATTATCTCCCGATACGGCGCGAGGGCGCCGCTAGCCAGCCGGTGCTGGCCTGCAATACCCCGCCTGCCTGGCGCGGCAGCTTCCCGGCAACCGACGCGAAACGGCGGCTTGCATCGATATCGCCATTGTTTGCCACGGCGCTGCTCACTGCGGCGATCTTTTTGCTCCCGGCAACGGGTGACAGGCGACAGGCGCAGGCGTCGGTCGGTGACATCAACGCATACGCAACCCATATCCTCTACGATTCAGCCGCGGTGGTACCGACGGTCAAGAAGTAGTGCGTCTAGCCCGACCGCCCTCGTCGGCGGTCAAGCCATGAGTAGGTAAATGCTGGTCTGCCATTGCAACCTGATTACCCAGAAGGAAATCGAGCAGGTCATCGTCGGGCTTCTCGATAACGACCCCTGGCAGCTCATCGTGCCTGCCAAGGTGTATCATACGCTCAAGAAGCGCGGTCGCTGTTGCGGCTGCTTCCCAAATGTGGTGGAAACGATCATTCGGGTAACCGAAGAGTACCATCGCCGCCTCGGCGCCGGTGAAACAGAGATCGTACCATTCCTGGACCGCGTGCGTGGACTGCGCGGCCAGTACGGGAGCAGCAGCCATGAAGGGCGAAAAACGGATCATCGAGCGGCTTAACGAAGCCTTGTTCCTGGAGCTTGGAGCAGTCAACCAGTACTGGCTGCACTACCGTCTTCTCGAGGACTGGGGATACGCGAAGCTCGCCAAGAAGGAGCGTGAAGAATCCATCGAGGAGATGCATCACGCCGACAAGATCATCGAGCGCATCATCTTTCTCGAGGGACATCCGAACCTGCAGAAAGTCGGCGCGCTCAGGATCGGCCAGAACGTCAAGGAAGTGCTGGAAGCCGACCTTGCCGGCGAATACGACGCCCGCACCTCCTACAAGAAGTCGCGTGAGATCTGTCAGGAACTCGGCGACTACGTCACCATGAAACTGTTCGAGGAACTGCTTCAGGACGAGGAAGGCCACATCGACTTCCTCGAAACCCAGCTCGAACTCTACGAACAGATCGGCGAGCAGAAATACGGCCAGCTCAACGCGGCCTCCGCCGACGAAGCGGAATAACATCTTCGACAGACAAAAAGGGCTTCCGGCGCGGCCGGAAGCCCTTTCTCATGCGCGATTTTCAGTGTCGCTCGACAGGCCGGACGCTTACGCGGCCTCGGGCGACAATTCCGGCACGTTCATCGGCACCGAGCGCAGCCGATCCTTGTCGTCCAGCAGTCCGCTCGCCCGCAGCAGCGAGGCGAAGCGGCCGTTGTCGCGCGCGGCAAGCTCGTTGAAGCCGCCCATCTCCACGATCCGTCCGCGATCCATGAAGATCACGAGATCGGCGTCGCAGACGGTCGAGAGCCGGTGGGCGATGACGAAGGTGGTGCGGTTACGGCGCAGGCGGTCGATCGCCTCCTTGACCTTGCCCTCTGTCTCCACGTCGAGCGCACTGGTCGCCTCGTCGAGCACCAGGATCGGCGCATCCTTGAGCACGGCGCGCGCGATCGCGATGCGCTGGCGCTCGCCGCCGGAAAGCTGGGAGCCGCGCTCGCCGACCACAGTATCGTAGCCTTCGCTCTTGGCGAGGATGAAATCCTGCGCGGCCGCCGCGAGCGACGCCTCGTGGACCTCGTTATAACCGGCATCGGCGCGGCCGAGACGGATGTTCTCCTCGATCGTGCGGTTCAGCAGCCCCGCATCCTGGAACACGGTCGCGATCTGGTCGCGCAGCGACTTGCGCGTAACGGTGCGCGTATCGATGCCGTCGACGCGGATCGAACCGGACCTCGGATCGAAGACCCGCTGCAACAGGTTGATGAGGGTCGTCTTGCCGGCGCCCGTGGGACCGACGATCGCAACCGTCTGCCCGGCCGCGACGCTGAACGAGATGTTCTGCACGCCCTCGCCCGAATCCGGGAACTGGAAACACACGTCGTCGAAGACCACGTCGCCGCGAACCCGTTCGATCGGGCGCGTGCCCAGCGGCTCGCTGCGTTCCCCCACGGCATCTTCCAGCGCGTAGAAGGGTTCCAGCTTGGCGCGAGCCTCGAACACCTGGTTGACGAAAGCCGTCACCTGGTCGAGCCGACCGATAAGCAGCGTCGCAAAGCCTGCAAACGCCACGATGTCGCCGATGCGCAGCTGGCCGCGCTGGACGAGGATCGCGCCGATGATCAGCACCACCATCATCGAGATGGTGGCCGACAGGCGCTGCAGGGCACTTGCCAGCGCCCACCAGTTCAAGACCGGGAACTGCGCACCGATCAGCTCGTCCGTGTAGCGGCGCAGCGCGGCGGCCTCATCGGCAAGCCGGCCATAGCTCTGCAGGACCGAGACGTTGCTGATCGAATCGCTGACATGCGCGAAGACCTGATGATAATGCTGCTCGACCTGCGCCTGTCCATCCTTGGTGCGCGCCATCACCGCGCGGCTGATCGCTACGTAGGACGCGCCAAGGCAGAGCAGGACGCCGGCCATCCGCCAGTCGAGCGTCAGCGCCGTGGGGATGAGCAGCAGCAGGGCAACGGCCGTCGCCAGGTGCTGGCGCATGAATTCGAGCCATAGCGAGAACAACGTTTCCATCGCGCGCAGCAGCGTGTGCAGCGAATGCGAGGTGCCGTGACGGTGGTGCCAGGACAGCGGCATGGCGATCACCTTCTCGAAGGACTCGCCAAGCACGTCCACGCGCCGCTTGTGCGCCAGCCTGTCGGCGCCCCGGGCGACCAGAACGAAGGCAACGATGTTGAAGGCTCCGAGGCCTGCCCATGCGCCGACCTGGACCGCGATGTTCTCTTCCTGGGAGATGGCCTCGATGATGCGGCCAAACAGAATGGGCTCAGCGATCATCGCGATCGCGAGCGCCACATTGGCAAGGCTGATGATTGCCACCCGCTGCCTTTCGGCGGCGAGGTAGCTCATGGCCCTCCAGTAAATTGACAGAAGTGACAAACGGAACCCCGTTTTTGTTGCAGTGCACCATGCACGCGGTGACGCTATGCTTCGCCGCGTTTCACATCAATGGGCTGCGCGCGATTCCGTTGCCTTGTTTGTGTCAACAAGAGCGACAGAAAGTTACCTTTCGTGATCTTGTAACAGACTGAAATATAATAAAAAATGGCGGAGCGGTGACGAAAGCCGGGCGCGATCGTGTGCGCCCGGCGATCCTTCCATGCTGCAAGTGCGTCAGACCACCGTCACAACGACTTCATGGTCACCGTCCTTGACCGGAATTTGCGTCTTCGTCCGCTTGCCGTTGAGCGTCATTTCGGCCTTTGCGCCCCGCTTCACCGTGATGTGCAAACGGGCATTGCCGAGCCGTAGCCGAGTCTCGAATCCGTCCCATGACGAAGGCAGCGACGGCTCGACGAACAGCCTGTCGCCCTCGCGGCGGAGGCCGAGTATCGCCTCCACGGCGGCACGGTAGAGCCAGCCCGCCGAACCCGTGTACCAGGTCCAGCCTCCTCGCCCGGCCTTTTCGCCTTGCGAATAGATGTCGGCCGCCACCACATAGGGCTCGACCCTGTATCGCTCGGCCTCGGCCTCGTCCGGCGCGTGGTTCACCGGATTGAGCATCGAGAAGACGCGATAGGCCTCGTCGGCGCGGCCAAGCTTCGCCAGCGCAACCACCAGCCACGTCGCGGCGTGGGTGTATTGCCCGCCATTCTCGCGCACGCCGGGCGGGTAGCTCTTGATGTAGCCCGGTTCCTTGTCCGTGTTCTCGAAGGGCGGGTCAAAGAGCCTCACGATCTTGAGCTCGTCATCCGCCAGCAGTTCCATGACCTTGTCCATGGCCTGCGCCGCCCTGGCCGGGTCGGCCTCCTCCGACAGCACCGCCCACGACTGGGCAATCGAGTCGATGCGGCATTCGTCCGACTGCGCGGAGCCGAGCGGCGTGCCGTCGTCATAGGTGCCGCGGCGATACCATTGGCCGTCCCAGCCGGCCTCTTCCAGGGCCTTGCCGAGTTTCCCGGCATGCTGCCGCCATGCCTGGGCGCGCGCCTCGTCGCCGCGCTCGATGGCTATCGGCTCGAAATCGCGCAGCGCTTTGAGTAGGAACCAGCCGAGCCAGACGCTGGTGCCCCGCCCCTCCTCGCCGACGCGGTTCATGCCGTCGTTCCAGTCGCCGCCGAGGATCAGCGGCAGGCCATTCTCGCCGGTGCGCTGCACGGCAAGGTCAAGCGCCCGCGCGCAGTGCTCGTACAGAGTGGCCGCGTCGCGAGAGGTCTCGGGCGTGAAGAAGGCGTCATGTTCCCCTTCCTTCAGCGGCGGCCCTTCGATGAAGTTGATCTCCTCATCCAGCACCGCCCGGTCGCCCGTCACCTTGACGTAGTGATGCGTTCCATAGGCGAGCCAGACCACGTCGTCGGAGATGATCGTGCGCACGCCCGCGCCGCTGCGCGGCAGCCACCAATGCTGCACGTCGCCTTCCTTGAACTGCCGCCCCGCCGCGTTGACGATCTGGGCGCGCGCGAGCGCGGGATCGTGAAGCAGCAGCGCAAGCGTGTCCTGCAACTGGTCTCGGAAGCCGAACGCGCCGCTCGCCTGATAGAAGGCGGATCGCGCCCGGATACGGCAGGCCAGGCTCTGATAGGGCAGCCAGGTGTTGACCATCGCATTGAAGGCGGGATCGGGCGTTTCCACCTGCAGCGCATCGGAAAATTCCGCCCAGGCCGTGCCGTTCGCGTCCATGCGGCTCTCGAAATCGGTGTCCAGATGCCGTTTCGCGAGCAAAGACACTTCGATGGCCGAGGAGGCGTCGCCGAGGATGACGTGCAGGTCGGCCGTTTCGCCCGCGCCGATCATCACATCGCACGCGATCGCGGCGCATGGGTCGCGCCCCGCTTCAACAGTACCGGAAAGGTCCAGCCCGCGCCGCACGGCAACGGGACTGACCGTAGAGCCGCCGGCCCCGAGGAATTCGGTCCGGTCGCAGGTGTAGGTCACTGCCTTGCCATCGGTGGCGAGGAAGGCGGTGCGCTCGCCGTAATCGAGGCTGTAAGGGTTATGCGCCATCAGCGCGCCGGTTGTCTCGTCGCGTGCCGGAACGATGAAGGGGGCTGAGCGCGCACGGTTATTGCCCATCAGCCATTCGGCATAGGCATAAACGCGCAGCTTGGCGTTGCCGGTTCCGTGGTTCGTGAGCCGCAGGCGCTGCACCTTGACCGGATCGTTCGGGTCGACGAGCTGCGTCAGTTCCGCGCTGAGAGTGCCCTTGCGCGCGTGGAAGCTCGAGACCCCGGGCGCGTGGCGGGCCTCGTACACAATCGAGGGATCGCGCATCACGCAGGCCTGCGGCGAAAATGCTTCACCGGTCTCCATGTCGCGAATGTAGAACGCCTCGCCCGGCCGGTTGGTAACCGGGTCGTTCGACCACGGCGTCAACTGGAAGTCGCGGCTGTTGCGGCTCCAGGTGAACGAGGCGCCCTCGCTCGAAGTATGGAAGCCGAATTCGGGGTTTGCGATCACGTTGATCCAGGGCTGCGGCGTCGCGCGGTTGCCGGAGAGCCGGACGACATATTCGCGCCCATGATCCGCGAAACCGCCGAACCCGTTCCAGAAGGACAGGTCCTCGCCGTCCACCTCTGCGGCAACCGCCTTGTTGTCGTTGCCCGGCGACGGCTCGCGAACGGGCAGCGGCCTGCGCGTCGTTTCCGTCTCGCGCGCAGCGGTCTCCGCCGCCAGTGCCGTCTGCTCGGCGCGTTCGATCTGATCGAGGATCGGGCCGTTTCGGGTGTGCATCACAACACGCGCAGCCGAAAGAAGCGTGCGATAGGAGGTCTCGTCCATCAGGTCGCGGCGCACGGCGAAGATATGCTGGCGCGGCCCGAGCTCGCGGCCGCGCATGCGGGCGTTGTCGCACAGCAGCTCGATCGCCTGTTGCAGGTCCTGCACGTAGGACGAGGCCTGCTCGTTGACGATCACCAGATCGGCCAGCAGGCCGTGGGCGCGCATGTATTCCTGCATGCGAAGCGCAGTCGCGACGATCTCGAGATCAGCGACGTCGCCGATGCGCAACGCGAAGATCGGGAAGTCGCCCGAAATCGCCATCGGCCAAAGCGCCGACTGGCGGCCGAGGCCGGCCGAGATGGTTTCTGCCGGTGCACGCAAGGTCGGGTCCGGATAAAGCAGGCGGCTTGCGAGCTTCTGCACCCCGGCGGCTTCGGCAAGGCTGAGCCCCACATGGCGCGTCTGCACCTGCGAACGCGTCCATGCCAGCATCGCCTGCCGGCGGAAACTGTCGGGGTGCAGGAAGCGCTTCATTTCCTGCTCGACATCGGGCCGGTTCGCGGCGACGACCGTCCAGAAGGTGAGCATTACCTTCTTGCGCGCCGGCACCCTCACGCGCGCACGCAGCGCCATCACCGGGTCCAGCACATGACCGGCCGAGCCGGAGAGCCGAGCGCCGGCATCGAAGGCAGCGGCGTTCGCGATCGACCGGCCGCGCCCGATGAAGGTGCGTCGGTCCGTTTCCGCCTCGATGTCGCGCGCAACGCCGACGCCTGAGGTCACGAAATGCGCGAGCGCGATCGATGGGTCGCCGGACGAGCGCTTGCGCCGCTCCGCGAACACAGTCGCGCCGTCCTCTCCGCCGATCTCCGTCTTCACGAACATCTTGGAGAAAGCGGGATGCGCGGTGTCGGCCGCCTCGAAGGCCAGCGCTAGCTCGGCAAAGGACGTGACGTCGATATGGCGATCCTGGTCGCCTTCGTTCCAGATCGTGAGGCGACGCGCCTCGCCATTGCCTTCGGAAACGACGACGCACTCGACCTCGGAGCGTAGCGTGCCGACGGTCTTGGTGAACACCGCCCGGTCGTCACCGAAGAAGGCGCGGGTCGTTTCGCCCGGCATGCGTTTTGGCTCCGCCGTGGCCGACCACCAGTCGCCATTCTCGGGATCGCTCAGGAACAGGAACGTGCCGGTGCGATCCTCGGTCGGATCGGCGTTCCAGCGCGTGATGGCGATCTCGTCGGCGCGGCTGTAGCCGGTGCCCGTGCCGCTGACCATGACGTGATAGTGGCCGTTGGACATGAGATTGGTTGCGCGCATGCTGCGCAGGGGATCGAGGACGAGCCTCGAATCCGGACGTTCGTCGAGCACCTCCGGCTTGATCCGCTCGCCAGTCTCCGCACGGATCGGCATTGCCGGTATCTCGCGCGGCGCCTTTTCCTGCAGCAGCAGCTCGGCCGCCTCGATCACGGAATCGGCGTGGAAGCGATCACGCATGCGGCCTTCGAAGACGGCATTCGCCACCGCGACGATGGACATGCCATGATGGTGCGCCATGAAGTTGTGCACCACTGCGTGGCGTTTGCCTTCGGGCACGCGCACGGCGGTGAAGTCGACCGCATCGTGATAGCCGTAGCGGCCGAGCGCCCCGAGCTTGCGCAGCCAGCGCAAGTTCTCGACGGCTTCGGCTGGCTTGAACTGCGCGGCAAGCAGGCTCGCATAGGGCGCAATCACGGTATCCTGCGCCAGCCCGCGCTTGAGGCCGAGGCCGGGGACACCGAAATTGGTGTACTGATAGGTCATCTCGCGGTCGCGCGCATGGTAGGCCGCTTCGGAAATGCCCCACGGCACCCGCTTCGAGCGGGCATAGGACATCTGCTTCCGGATGACGAGGTTGCTGGTCTGGTTGAGGATGCCGCCGAGCGGCTCCTTCATCACCAGCGGGGGCATCAGATATTCGAACATCGAGCCCGACCACGACAGCAGCGCGCCGTGGAAGCCGATCTCGGTGACGGGCCGGCCGAGACGGAACCAATGCTCGGTCGGCAGATCGCCCTTGGCGATGCCGAACAGGCTGGTCAGCCGCGCCTCGGACGCGAGCAGATCGTAGCATGCCTCGTCGAGCTGGCGCTCTTCGATCCGGTAGCCGATGGAAAGCAGCTTGCGATCCTGCCGCAGCAGGAACGAGAAATCCATCTCGAAGGCGAACTTGCGCGCGCGGTCGCGCAACTGGATCAGCCGCTGGCGCAGCTTGCCGATGCCGGTTTCCTCGACATGCGAATCCGTCAGATGGGCTTCGCAGGCCTTCTCCAGCTTCTCAGCCCAGAGCGCTAGGTCGCTGCTCGCCTGCGAGCCGATCTCCTCGTCCAGCGCCCGGGCAAGCTTGCGGATATCGGCCGCCAGCACGGTGAGGTTGATGGTGCGGATCGCCGCCGTCTCAGGTTCGTCGCGGATCGTGTTCACGGCACGGCGCATGCCCTCGATACGCTCGGCCAGACGCTGGCGCAGCGGCCGCAGCGCGCGACGGTCATCGGGCAGCGCCGCCAGTTCCTCCTCAAGGATGGCCGCGACGTCGATGATGCCGCCGAACTCGCCCTGCAGGTGGGCAGCGGGCGCGGCAGCCCAAAGGTCGCAGGCCGATGCGACGGCGACGAGGTGGCCCGCGAGATTGCCGCTGTCGACGGATGAGACGTAGAGCGGATGCAGCGGCCGCAGCGTACGGGTGTCGTACCAGTTGTAGAGATGGCCGCGATAGCGCTCCATCTTCTCCATGGTGGACATGGTCCGGTCGAGCCGGTCGATTGTGTCCGAAAGGCTGATCCAGCCGAAGTCGCGGGCGGAAACTACGGAAAGCAGATAGACGCCGATATTCGTCGGCGAGGTGCGGCCTGCCACGACCGGCACCGGCACTTCCTGGAAATTGTCCGGCGGCAGCATGTGGTGCTCGGCCGTCACGAAGGTCTCGAAATAGAGCCATGTCCGCCGCGCGATGGTGCGCAAGGTCGCCGCGTCGTCGGGGTCCACTTCCAGCCGGTCCTCGGTCTCCGCCGACTGGCTGACCAACCAGGCAAAGGCCGGCGAGCCGGCCCAGAAAATCGCAAAGAATGCGGCAACGACCACACCGGTGGAACCGGCCATCAGCGGTATCGCAAGGCCAACCAGTGCCACCAGCACCACGCCGCTCATGGCGCGATAGTGGCCTCCAAGGCTCGCTTCCCAGGAACGCGCCGCCTGCGAGGCCGCTCGCCATTCCAGCAGGTGCCTGCGGCTGACGAACAGCCGATAGAGCGTGCGCACCACGGCATCGCCCATCGACCAGGCGTGATGCGCCATCAGCACCACCTTGAGGGCAACCTGGGCGCTGGCAAAGGCGAAGTCGCGCGCAACGGCGGCAATGTGGTTCTTGAGCGTCGCTTCGGGATCGCGCGGCAGGATCGAATCGACGATGCCGTAGGTAAGCGACAGGAACAGGCTCAATACAAGCAGCGCCTGCCACTGGGCGGCTTGCGTGAAGGGCAGCAGGGTCCAGCCCGCCACGGACGCCGCGATCCAGAAGATCGGCGTCAGCGACCGGCGCAGATTGTCGATCATCTTCCAGCGCGAAAGGCCGGGCACGCCCGAGCGCGGATTGAGTATCCACGGCAGAAGCTGCCAGTCGCCGCGCGCCCAGCGATGCTGGCGCGACTCGTCGACGAGATAGCGAGTCGGGTAATCCTCGATCAGCTCGACATCCGTCACCAGCGCGGCGCTGGCATAGCCACCCTCGATCAGGTCGTGGCTGAGGATCGTGTTTTCCGGGATGCGATCGCGGAGCGCGGCTTCCATCGCGTCGATGTGGTAGAGCCCTTTGCCCGTAAAGGTGCCCTGATCGAACAGGTCCTGATAGACGTCGGAGACGGCGAAGACGTAGGGATCGATGCCACGGTTGGCGGAAAAGATGCGCTGGAAGAACGACGCCTCGTCGCCGGTCGTCAGCGATGGCGTGATGCGCGGCTGCAGGATGCCGTGGCCGGAGGTCAGGCGCCGCGCCTTGGCGTCGATGACGGGGCGGTTGAGCGGATGTTCCAGCTTGCCGACCAGCTTGCCGACCGCGCCGCGCGTCATGCGCGTGTCGGCGTCGACCGTCATCACATATTCGATGTCCTGCGGCAGCGGGTCCGCGGGCGCGAAGAACGTCGTGTCATGGTCGCCGCGCAGCAGCGTGTTCAGCTCATGCAGCTTGCCGCGCTTGCGCTCCCAGCCCATCCAGCAGCTCTCGGCCTTGTTGTAGAGCCGCCGGCGGTGAAGCAGGTAGAAACGCGCATGGCCTTCCTTCGGGTAGCGGGCGTTGAGCGCCGCGATCAGGTCGCGCGCATGCTCCAGCAGCGCCAGATCCGCCGCGCTCTGCTCCGTCTGGCTGTCGGACCAGTCCGACAGCACGGCGAAATGCAGTTCGCCGCTCATATTGGCCAGGTAATGCACTTCGAGATTGCGAACCGCATCCTCGACGTCGTCGCGGCTGCCGAACAGGACCGGCGCCACGACGAGCGTTCGCGCATGCGCTGGCACGCCGTCCTTGTAGTCGTAGCCGATCAGCCGCGTCGGCTTGACGAAGGTGGAGACCAGCGTGTTGAAGAGGCCTACGGCCGCCTCGCTCGCGGGGAACGCAAATAGAGCGATCAGCAGCACAACCGCGCCCGTCGGAAGCCCATAATCGGCCAGCGCCACGGCCGCGGCGGCAAGCAGCAGGCAGGTGACCAGCGCCACTGGCAGGACGACGCCCAGCCAGTCGCTCTTGCGGTAGATGCGATGGAGCCTCTCGCCGAACGACGGACTATAACCCAGCGCGCGCTCAAATTCCTGGCGTCTCGGCCCGACGAGAAAACAGCCGGCATCGACGCCGGCGTCGCCGTTCGAACGGCATTCGCCCGCCGTCTCCGCCATGACGACCGCCTGCAGGGCAACCTCGTGCTCCTCGCGCCCCGAACGCTTCGCCAGCTTTTCGACGGCGCCGCGATAGGCGTCGCGGGACGCGAAGTCGAGCTTCTCGAAATCCGTCCGCTCGCGCAGCAGGCGGTCGATGTGGCTGACTTCCTCGAACCAAACCGTCCACTCGGTGTCGTCGATCAGGCGCAGGCCCTTGATGATGTTGCCGGTGGTGACGTTGCCCGAGGACAGGTTGGCGTGTTCGCCGAGCGTGATCTCCTCGGCGTCGGTGCCGGCCGCTTCCAGCTCGCCCTCAAGCCATGCCAGCGCCTTGCTGGAAATCTGAGAGCCGTCGCGCAGGCGATGCAGAAGCTGTGTTGCGAAGGTGCGGTCGCGGGCCTGCTGCGAATAGGCGCGCAGAATGTCGACGTCCTCGCCGCTGGGAACCAGCGCCAGCTTGTCGGCCACCTGATTGGCCAGCACCCGCATGTCGCGCGCCTTGGCCACGCGAACCGCCAGCCGTCTCAGATTCTCCACCAGCACGAAGCGCAGCAGCGACGGCAGGGCCCAGAGCTCGCCGATACGCAACGGCTGAACTTCCTGGAAGCCGTCGACCAGCGCGCGGAAACCGTCGACCGAGACCTCGCTGTCGGACTGCGCCACGTAAAGCCACGCAATCGCCAGCACGCGCGGCACGCGCAGGTCTGTCATCACCGGAAGCTGGCGATAGAAACGCCGGGGCAGGTCGCGGCGGATCGCGGCGATCGCCTGCTCGATGACGTGCGAATTGTCGAGCAGCCAGTTGGCGGCCGGCGTCACGCTCTCGCCGTCGAGCTGGGCGCGGTTGAGCACCTGGACCACCGAGCGGATGCGCTCCGCACTGTCCTTGGTGCGGTCGCGCGGCTCGAAGGGCTCAATATCCTCGATATGCTCGCGGGCCCCGCGCGCCAGAGCTGCACCGAGGCGGCGCAGGTCGCCATGATGGGCAAAAGGCGAGCGGATAGGCAGTTCGCCGCTGCGAAACGAAACCTGATTGTCAGACCGAAGCGTCGGGTCTGCGTGAACGTTCATTCGGTATGAGCCCCCGGATGGCAATTTCGACTTGCCGGCAGCTAGCCAGACGTATGCGGGAATGCTCTTAAACCGATTATTGGGGCGATAGTTCCATGGTAGTTTCACCGCCGGCAAACACATTATGTTGCAGCGCGAAATAACCCGCCGACGAGACCGTCAAACACCCGTCGCCCGGCCGAGTACGACTTGCGGTCGTCTGGGCGTCCCAAGTATTTCCGCATTCATCACATGTCGTACGACCGCACTGGCATGGTCACTGAAACCGGTCACGTCTCAGACTGCCGAGGAGACTGGACTGACGACGCCGCGATGCTTCGGGGAGCCAGTCGAACGGCCCTGTCTCATCCGCCGCGGGCGGTGAACGCTTCATTAAAGCTTTAACTGTTTAAGGTTGATCTGAAGAGTTCATCTGCGGCGAGGGGCCCCAATGATAAGTCTTTTCAGATCTTCGATCGTCTACCAGAGCGTGGCGGTCACCGTAGCGCTCATTTTCCTGACAACCGCCGCCATCGTCGGCGTCATGCACCACAATCTCAGGGCTTCCGTGCTCGAGGATGCGGGCAAGGACGCCCGCGACGCCGCACGCACGATGGCGGTGCTGGCCGGCATGTCGCTCTACGGTCTCGAGGTCGAGATCGAGGGTGACGGGATCAGGGATCTTCGGGCCACCAGCATCCCCCCGATCGCCAACCACGACCTCGTCGACCGCACCGCGCATGCGATCGCGGGTGTCGCGACCGTCTTCCAGACGCAGGACAACGAGTACCGCCGCGTCTCGACCAACGTCCTCAAGCAGGACGGAAGCCGCGCGGTCGGCACAACGCTGGCGCCAGACCACCCGGCTCAGGCCGTGCTGGCCAAGGGCGAGGCCTATTACGGGCAGGCCGTGCTTTTCGAGAAGGCCTACATGACGGGTTACGTGCCGGTGAAGAACGAGGCCGGCGCGAATGTCGGCATCCTGTTCATCGGCATCCCGATGGAGGTCTACTTCGCCAAGATCGACAGCATGCTGCTTCTGCTGGCCGGGGTCGGCGCTGTGTGCATGCTCGTCTTCGGCGCCGTGGCGTTCTTCGCGATGCGGGCGCTCATCCGGCCGATGTCCACGCTGACCGACTCCGTGCGCCGCCTCGCTTCGGGAGACATGACCGCGGAAGCACCCCATCAGGATCGGCAGAACGAGTTCGGAGCCATCGGCCGGGCACTCGCGGTATTCCGCGAAAATGCCCTGGAAAAGGAACGCGTCGAAGACGAAAGCGCGCGTCAGCGTTCGGCGTCGGAAGCGGAGCGCACCCGTAACGACGAGGAAAAGCGCCAGACCGAGGCCGAGATCGCCGAAGCAGTCGACGCGCTTGCCGCATCGCTGGCCGCGCTCGCGCAGGGCGACCTGTCACAGCGGATCGACACACCCTTCACCGGCAGGCTCGAGCAGGTTCGCACTGACTACAACACATCGGTCGCAACCCTTCGCGAGACGCTGGGCGAAATCCGCCAGAACGCCAGGGCAATCAATTCCGGCTCGGAAGAAATCCGCAACGCCGCCGACGACATGTCGCGGCGTACCGAGCGGCAGGCCGCCTCCGTGGAGGAAACCGCTGCCGCGCTGGAGGAGATCACGGCGACCGTCCGCGATTCATCGCGCCGGGCAGAGGAGGTCGGTGCCCTGGTTTCCCGCGCCACCGAGGACGCGCGCATCTCCGGCGATACCGTGCAGAAGGCGGTTCACGCCATGACCCAGATCGACGCCTCGTCGCGCGAGATTTCCAGCATCATCGGCGTCATCGACGAGATTGCGTTCCAGACCAATCTTCTGGCGCTGAATGCGGGGGTCGAAGCCGCGCGCGCCGGCGAGGCCGGAAAGGGCTTCGCGGTGGTCGCTTCCGAGGTGCGTGCCCTTGCGCAGCGCTCGGCGGAGGCCGCCAAGGAGATCAAGGCGCTCATCATGACCTCGGCGCAACAGGTGCAGTCGGGCGTCCAACTTGTCGGCGATACCGGCAGCTCGCTGGAATCGATCGTCCGGGAGGTCGCCGAAATCAACGACCACATCGCCGCGATCGTTACCGCCGCGCGCGAGCAGGCAACCAGCCTCGCCGAGGTCAACTCCGCCGTCAACACGATCGATCAGGCCACGCAGCAGAACGCCGCCATGGCGGAGCAGTCGACAGCAGCCAGCCATTCCTTGGCGCGCGAGGCGCAGTCCCTTGAGGCGCTTGTCGCACGCTTCTCGCTCGATGACGACCATGCCGCCAGTGCGAGCGCGGAACTCGTCATGCGGCGTAACCCGCTGCATGCCGCAGGCAATACCATGCGGCAGGCCGCCAACGAGGACGTCGGCGTATCCGTCGGTTACCGATAGCGCGAACGCCCGGTATTGCATCACGGGACGGAATGCGAAGGCCGGCGGCGACGCCGGCCTTCGTCGTTCACGGATGGCGGCAAACGTTCATTAGACTTTAGTTGAATGCGATATGCGCCAACGGTTCGTAACCTGCACTTGTCGCGCGGCGGCGTATTTATACCAACTTGCCTTCCCCGCATCCTTGTGCATGGTTCTGGCAGACGCGGCGACAGACCGCATCGGCCGGCAAACGGCCAGAGCGCTTCCCGGGAGGAGGGCTCATCACAAAGAACACGCCGGAAAGGCGCGAGCGATGAGTGTGAGGAACGTATGAGTGACGGCGTCATTCTGGCCGCTGAGAATCTGACCAAGGAATTCAAGGGCTTCTTTGCCGTCGAAGACGTCAACCTCAGTGTTCGGCGCGGGCAGATTCACGCATTGATAGGCCCGAACGGCGCCGGCAAGACCACCTGCTTCAACCTGCTGACGAAGTTCCTGTCGCCGACCAGGGGCAAGATCACCTACAAGGGCGACGACATCACATCCATGTCTTCGGCCGACATCGCACGGCTCGGGCTGGTGCGCTCGTTCCAGATTTCGGCGGTGTTTCCGCACCTGACCGCGCTGGAAAACGTCCGCATCGCCCTGCAGCGCAAGCGCGGGGACAGCTTCGACTTCTGGCGCTCGCAGAAGGTGCTTTCCGCATTCGACGACGAGGCCCGGGCGCTGCTCGCAGATGTCGGCCTTTCCGAATTCGAGACCGTCAACGCCTCCGATCTGTCATACGGCCGAAAGCGGGCGCTGGAGATCGCAACGACGCTGGCGCTCAATCCCGAGATGCTGCTGCTCGACGAGCCTATGGCGGGCATGGCGCAGGAAGACGTCGAGCGTATCTCGGCGCTCATCAAGCGCATTTCCGCCAACCGCACGATCCTGATGGTCGAGCACAATCTGTCGGTTGTGGCGAGCCTTTCGGACACGATCACCGTGCTGGCCCGCGGCAAGGTGCTGGCCGAGGGCGACTATGCCACCGTGTCCAAGGACGAACGCGTGATCGAAGCCTATATCGGAGCGGGACATGGCTGAGGCAGCTTTCGCAACGAATCCGCAGGCCGACGCCGGATCGCCGCTTCTCTCGGTCAAGGGGCTGGAAGCCTGGTACGGCGAGAGCCACGTTTTGCACGGCATCGACTTCGACGTGCGGTTCGGTGAGGTGGTGACGCTGCTTGGCCGCAACGGCGCCGGCAAGACGACGACACTCAAGGCGATCATGGGCGTCCTGCCGAAACGCACCGGCTCGGTGCAGTTCCAGGGCAAGGAACTTATGCATGCGCCGGCGCGCTTCGTCGCCAGGGAAGGCATCGCGTGGTGCCCGGAAGAGCGCGGCATATTCTCGTCGCTCTCGGTCGAGGAGAACCTGATGCTGCCGCCGCAGGTGAAGCCCGGCGGCATGAGCCTGGATCGGATCTTCGAGCTTTTCCCCAATCTCAAGGAACGCCTTTCGAGCCAGGGAACCAAGCTTTCGGGCGGCGAGCAGCAGATGCTGGCGATCGCGCGCATCCTGCGCACCGGCGCCAAGATGCTGCTTCTGGACGAGCCGACGGAGGGGCTCGCGCCGGTCATCATCCAGCAGATCGGCCACACCATCGCGCGGCTGAAGCAAGAGGGCTTCACCATCATTCTGGTGGAGCAGAATTTCCGTTTCGCCTCCACGGTGGCGGACCGGCACTATGTCGTCGAGCAGGGCAAGGTGATCGACATGATCCCCAACGACCAGCTCGAGGCCAATATCGACAAATTGCACGCCTATCTGGGCGTGTGAGGGAGAGAAGGCGCGAAACGCGCCGCAATCGGAGGAGAAGATAATGAAGAGCAGATTTGTCCTTGCCGCACTGGCAGGCGTGCTGATGTCGGGAACGGCCTACGCTACCGACGTCAAGATTGGCGTGATGAACGACCGCTCCGGCATCTATGCCGACATCGGTGGCGAAGGCTCGGTGATCGCCGCGCGGATGGCAGTGGAAGACTTCGACGCCGCGTCCAAAGACATCAACGTCGAGATCGTGTCCGCCGACCACCAGAACAAGCCGGATGTCGGCTCCAACATCGCACGCCAGTGGTACGACACCGAAGGCGTCGACGTGATCGCCGACGTTCCGACCTCGTCGGTCGCGCTCGCCATCAACGAGATCACCCGCGAGAAGAACAAGATCTTCCTCAATTCGGGTGCTGCAACGTCCGATCTGACGGGTGCGGCCTGCTCGCCCAACACCATCCACTGGACCTACGACACCTGGCAGCTCGCGCATGGCACCGGCGGCGCCATGGTGGAGAACGGCGGCAAGACCTGGTTCTTCCTGACCGCGGACTATGCCTTCGGCCACGCACTCGAGCGCGACACCTCGGCAGTCGTCAAGGAAGCCGGCGGCGAAGTGGTGGGCTCGGTCAAGACTCCGTTCCCCGGCACCGACTTCTCGTCGTTCCTGCTGCAGGCGCAGGCGTCCGGCGCACAGGTGATCGGCCTCGCCAATGCCGGCGGCGATACCGTCAACTCGATGAAGCAGGCCGCCGAGTTCGGCATCACACAGGCCGGTCAGGCGATCGCCGGCCTGCTCGTGTTCATCAACGACGTGCATTCGCTGGGTCTCGACGTGGCCCAGGGCCTCGTGCTGACGGAAAGCTTCTATTGGGACATGAATGACGGCACCCGCGAGTGGTCGGCCCGCTTCGAGGAGCAGACCGGCAACAAGCCGTCGATGATCCAGGCCGGCGTCTACAGCGCCGTCCTGCACTACCTGAAGGCAGTCGAGGCGGTCGGCAGCAAGGAAACCGAGGCCGTCATGGCCAAGATGAAGGAGATGCCGACCGACGATCCGCTGTTCGGCCAGGGTGTCGTTCGCGAGGACGGGCGCAAGATCCACGACTCCTACCTGTTCCGCGTGAAGACGCCGGACAAGTCGGAAGGCGAATGGGACCTTTACGAGACCGTTGCGACGATCCCGGCCGACAAGGCGTTCCGTCCGCTCGAGGAAGGTGGCTGCGAATTCGTCAAGTGACGTAACCGCTAGCAAGGGAGGCGCGCACACGCGCGCCTCCCTTCTCATACGGCAGCAGGTATCCAGATGTTCGAACTCCTCGGCATTCCGCCTCAGGCGCTTTTCGGCCAGCTCTTGCTCGGGCTGATCAACGGCTCGTTCTACGCCATCCTCTCTCTCGGGCTGGCGGTGATTTTCGGCTTGCTGAACATCATCAACTTCACCCACGGCGCGCAGTACATGCTGGGTGCGTTCGTCACCTGGATGCTGCTCAACTATCTCGGCGTGAACTACTGGTGGTCGCTGCTGATCGCGCCGGTCGCGGTCGGCATTACCGGCGTCATCCTGGAACGCCTGTTCATCCGGCGACTATATCACCTCGACCATCTTTATGGCCTGCTCCTCACATTTGGCCTGGCGCTCATCACGACCGGCATCTTCAAGCAGATTTTCGGCGTATCCGGCCTGCCCTACCAGGCGCCGCCACTGCTCTCGGGCGGACATAATCTCGGCTTCATGTACCTGCCCAATTCGCGCGCATGGGTCATCATCGCCTCGGCGGTCGTGTGCCTGGCGACATGGTTCGTGATCGAGAAGACCAAGCTCGGCGCCTATCTGCGGGCAGCGACGGAGAACCCGACGCTCGTCGGCGCTTTTGGCGTGAACGTGCCGCTCATGATCACGCTGACCTACGGCTTCGGCGTGGCCCTTGCCGGCTTTGCCGGCGTGCTTGCCGCGCCGATCTACGCGATCAACCCGGTGATGGGCGAGAATCTCATCATCGTCGTCTTCGCCGTGGTCGTCATCGGGGGCATGGGCTCGATCCTCGGCTCGATCGTCACCGGCTTCGGGCTCGGCCTCATCGAAGGCCTGACGCGCGTCTTCTACCCCGAAGGCTCGGCGGTGGTCATTTTCGTCATCATGGCCCTGGTGCTGCTGGTCAAGCCGGCAGGGCTCTTCGGGAGGACTGCCTGATGACCGCCACCACGGAAGCAACCGGCGGCCCGGTCGTCGCCCAGCAGACGGCGGGCGGCATGCCTGCCCACCACATCGCGATCTTCGCCGGCCTGCTGGTGCTGCTCATCGCCGCGCCGTTCTTCTTCTACCCGATCTTCATCATGAAGATCCTGTGCTTCGCGCTCTTTGCCTGCGCCTTCAACCTGCTGCTCGGCTATGGCGGGCTGCTGTCCTTCGGCCATGCCGCCTATTTCGGGATGGCGAGTTATGTCTGCGCCCACGCCGCCAAGGTCTGGGGGCTGACGCCAGAACTTGCCATCATCTGCGGCACGCTTGTTGCCGGGGTGCTCGGCTTCCTCATCGGTTCGCTGGCGATCCGCAGGCAGGGCATCTATTTCGCGATGATCACGCTCGCTTTCGCGCAGATGGTCTACTTCTTCTCGCTGCAGGCCGAGTTCACCGGCGGCGAGGACGGCATTCAGGCGGTGCCGCGCGGCCATCTCTTCGGCCTCATCGATCTGCGCTCGCAGGAATCGCTGTATTTCCTGGTACTGGCGATCGCCTTCGCGGGGATCCTGCTCATCTACCGCATCATCCACTCGCCGTTCGGGCAGGTGCTGAAAGCGATCCGCGAGAACGAGCCCCGCGCGATCTCGCTCGGCTACCGCGTCAACCGCTACAAGCTCGCCGTCTTCGTGCTGTCTGCGACGCTGGCCGGCCTCGCCGGCGCCACCAAGGCCATCGTCTTCCAGCTCGCCTCGCTAACCGACGTCTACTGGACGATGTCCGGCGAAGTCGTGTTGATGACGCTGCTCGGCGGCATGGGCACCGTGTTCGGGCCGATCGTGGGCGCCGCGGTGATCGTCACCATGCAGAACTACCTGGCGACCTTCGGCGCCTGGGTGACCATCATTCAGGGCCTGATCTTCGTGGTCTCGGTGATGCTCTTCCGTGAAGGCATCGTCGGCGTCATCTCGAAATGGACGCGGAAGCCGCTCTGAGCGGCTTCCATCCCTGCCGCGACCTGCTCAGGCGAGCCAGCGATCCAGGTTTTCGCGCACGAACGCATCGTCGGTGAGTTCGGGATAGTCGCGCATGATACGCGCAAGTTCCTCTTCCTGCCCCGACCCCATCGTCTCGTCCGGGTTCAGGCACCAGATGCCCTGCAGCAACCCCTGCCGGCGCAGCACCTCGTGGATGGCGGCGATGCAGCCGGCGAAGTCGTTGCGCACGTCGAACAGCACGCCGTTGGCATCCGTGGTGCGCGCATCCAGCTCCAGCCATTCGGCGGTTGACCGCTCGTCGGCGCGTTCGTGAATGTCGGCCAGCAACTCGACGGCGCTTCTGGTCCACACGGCCCAGTGGCCGAGCAGGCCGCCCTTGATGCGCACGCTGACCGGCTTGCCGTCGCGCTTGAACGTAAACTTGGTCATCAGGTCGGCGACGATATGGTCGTCATTGCCGGTGTAGAGCGTGATGCGGTCCTCGGTGCCGGCGTCGATCACCGCCCGCACCACGTCGAGCGTGCGGTAGCGGTTGAAGGGAGCCATCTTGATGGCCACAACGTTCTCGATCTCGGCAAAGCGCCGCCAGAACTCGTAGCGCAGCGGCTGCCCGCCGACGGCCGTCTGCAGGTAGAAGCCGATCACCGGCATCACCTCGGCGACGGCGCGGCAGTGCGCGACCAGCTCGTCCTCGCTGGCGTCCCGCATGGCCGCGAGCCCGAGCAGCACCGCATGATAGCCCTTGGCGCGCGCCAGCTCGGCCTCGCGCACCGCCTGCTCCGTGCGCCCGATCGCGCCGGCCACCATGAAGGGCTGGCTGGCATGGCGCGCGGCTTCCTCCGCCGCCAGCGAAAGCACCGGCTCCAGAAGGCCATGGTCGCGGATTTCGAACTGCGTTGTGTGAACACCGACCGCCATTCCGATCGCGCCCGCATCGAGATAATAACGCGACAGCGCGCGCTGATGGCGCTCGTCCAGCTTGCGCGAGGCGTCGAGCGCCAGCGGATGCGCGGGGATGACGCCGCCCTTGCGGAGCGCTGCGAGCGGGGTGGCGGGGATGTCGTTGATCTTCATGGATTTGCTCTTGATGTGGAAGGCGTCCCGTCGACGGGGCGCAGATAGCCGAGGATGACGTCGATCACGTGCCGGCGACGATCCGCCAGCACTTCCGGCGTCTTCGGCAGGCCGAAGATCGCGGAAAGGGTCGGGCGATTGGCGATGAAGAAATAGCAGATGCTGGCGATCGAGATGTAGAGCTGCACCGGGTCGACGCCGGCGCGAAAGACGCCTTCGCGTTCCCCCCGCTTCAGTATCTCCTCGATCAGCGCGACGAGCGGGCTGTTCAGGTCACGCGCCTTGGCCGAATGCGCGACATGCACGCCGCCATGCAGGTTCTCGTCATTGATGAGCTTGATGAATTCGGGGTGCTGGCTCACATAGTCGAACGAGAAGCCGATCAGCTCGCGCATCGCCTCCACCGGCGGCTTGTGCGTCAGGTCGAGCTGGCGCTCCGCCAGCCTGATGTTCTCGTAGGTCTTTTCCAGCACGGCGCTGAACAGCGCCTCCTTGCTGCCGAAATAATGATAGATCAGCGCCTTGTTGCAGCGGGCGCGCGTGGCGATCTGGTCGATGCGGGTGCCTGTCAGGCCCTTCTTGGCGAATTCCTTCACCGCGGCCGTGAGGATGCGCGCGCGCGTTGCCACCGCGTCGCGCGTCTGGCGGGGCGCATCCTTCACCGGCTTGCCCGTCGGGACGTCCTTGCCGGACGTCCCGTCCGCATCAGTATTTGCCATCTCGAACCTCGAAATGCGTCGGCTTGTCGAGAGACTTGCCGCCCCCTTGCATCCATTTTGCGGTCCAGTCGATCAGCCGGGGCAGCGGAACCGAGGGGTAACCGTGCAGCGACTGCTGCAGGCTCGTGTCCACGATCCACGCCTTGCCCTGCTCCTCGCCTTCGAAGACCGGCGTACGCCCGAAGCGCTCCCCGAACTTCTGCGCAAGCCGGCGCACGCTGACAAGCTCCGGACCCGACAAGTTGAGCACGAAAGGCGGCGTTCCGGCATGGGCGAGCGACTGGAGCGCGATGTCGTTGGCATCACCCTGCCAGATCACGTTGCAATGGCCGCTGCTCACCTGCACCGGTTCGCCGGCGAGCACCGCGCGCGCAACGTCGTGCAGCACACCGTAGCGCATGTCGATCGCGTAGGAGAGACGGATCAGCGAGACCCGCGCGCCGTAGACGCGCGAGAAATGCTCGAACATGCGTTCGCGCCCGACGCAGGAATTGGCATATTCGCCGGGTGGATCGAGCGGCAGGTCCTCGCGTGCGCCCTGCCCCGCTATGTCGACGAAGGGATAGACGCAGGCGGTCGAGAACACGGCGATGCGCGACTGCACGAAAGCTTCGGCGACGATCGCCGGCACATGCACGTTCATCGCCCAGGTCAGCGACTCGTTGCCCTCGGACCCGAACTTTCGGCCGGCCATGAAGACGACATTCTCCGTGCGTTCGAGGCCGTCGACCGCCTTGCGGTCGAGCAGGTCGCACTCGACCGTTTCGATGTCCCAGCCCTGCAGCTTCTCCTTCAGGCCCGCCTCGGAGAAGCGGGCGACGCCGATGACGCGCTTTTCGGGCGCGGCGCGCTTGGCCATGCGTGCCAGCGTCGGCCCCATCTTGCCGCCGACGCCAAGGATGGTGATGTCTCCGTCGATGCTGCGCAGCGACGCGACGAGCTGCTCGCTCGGCCGCGACAGCAGCTCC
Organism: Aquamicrobium sp.; assembly: GCA_019739225.1. Lineage (GTDB taxonomy): Bacteria > Pseudomonadota > Alphaproteobacteria > Rhizobiales > Rhizobiaceae > Aerobium. The sequence continues at coordinate 491,423 of JAHHDT010000005.1, read as the reverse complement.
TCCAACTCTTCCTCGGTGCGGATTTCGGACGGGATGGTCTGGTCCATTTCAGTCTCCTCGCCGGCTCAGTCTGCCGGTCTTGCGTTAAGCATGGCGAACGTCCAGTCAGCCGGAGCGATGCGCTTGCCGAGATCGGGGGTGAGCGCGCAGCCGAGGCCGGGCACCTGCAGCGACGCGATGTCGAGATGGCCATCGCGCACTGCGAGTTGCGCGCCCTGGCGCGTTTCCTCGTAGAGGTCGGGATGCGCGTTCAGCGCCGCATCCGCCTCGGCGCGCGGCAGATGGTCGAGCCCGTGGAAATAGTGGTGCCCGTTGCGCTCCACATGCGTGATGCCGAGCGAGGCGACCACGGCGAGATCGGCCTGCAAAGACACGGCCGGCAGGCATGTCAGGTCCTCGGCCGACTGGAAATAGCCGCCCGGCTCGCCTGACGCGGCGTTGTGATGCGCGACCAGCATCGCGTTGAGCAGCGACCGGACGACGCCCTTGCAGTTCTTGTGGCTGACGCCGCGATAGCCCAGCGCGATGGCATCGCGGAATGCGCCTGTCCAGCCGTCGGCCTCGTCGATCAGCAGCGGCTTGCCGATCGCCGCCAGCGCGTCCGCCCCCAGCGGCCCGTCGAGCGCGACTGAGCGCTCCAGCGGCTGTTCGACGAAAAGGATCGAACGGTAGATCTCGTCCAGCGCCGACCGAGAGCGGATCGCCTCCATGAGGCCAGCGAAATCGTCGAGGCGCTTGTACTGCTCATTGCCGTCGAGCGTGATCGAGAACGGCCCGCCGACCTGCCTCAGCAGCCCGGCGATCTTCTCGAGACGCGCGATGTCGGCATCGGCGTTGCCGCCCACCTTGATCTTGAGATAGCGAACGCCATCGTGGTTCAGATAGTCGGCCAGCGTCTCCGGCAGGCCGTCGCCGACGCGCTGAGCCGGATCGAGGTCACCGGCATCAATCGGATCGACCAGCCCGATCGTGTGGCGCAGGCCAAGCCGCTTCAGCGGCGTGGCCGGCAACACATCGGCAGGCGACATGCCGTCCAGCTCGGGGAAGACCTGCGCCGGGCGCAGCCCGAGGACGTCGCCGCGGATGCACTCGTGGAAGGTCAGCCCGAGCGATCGCGCGATGCCGTCGATCAGCGCGCGTTCGATCATCGACACGCCGAACGAAGCGCCAAGACGATTGAAGCCGGCGTCGAGTGCGCGCCGCTCGACCTCGCCGTCCAGTGCCCGCCAGATCTCGAACAGCGTGCCCGAAGGCAGGTCGCGCGCGATCTTCGCTGCTTCCTGCACCACCCATAGCAGGTCGGCGACATTGTCGGCCGGCGTCTTTTCCGGCCGCTTGTCGAACCATTTGTAGGCAAGCAGATCAGAGGCGTAGCCCACGGCGCGGCGGCCGTCGATGCTCAGTTCCAGTTCGAGCGTGAGTGCTGCCGCCGCCTCCATGGTGACCACGCCGAAGCGGAAGGGCATGCGGGCAAATGCATTGTCGATCCCGAACCGCGCCTCGCCGACCTTGATTGCTGGCGCGTTCATGGCGTCCTCTCCGTCTGTTCCAGAAGCCCGTTGAGATAGCCCAGCGCCATTGCGGCAGCCGTTGCTCCGTCCGGGTGATAATCAAAGGGCTCGACCCCGACGACGCCCTTGTAGCCGCCGTCGACCAGCGCGCGCATCACCGACAGGAAGCCGTGCTCCCCCTGCCCCGGCGCGCGGCGGTTGGTGTCGTTGACGTGCACGTGCCGCAGCAGGCCGGTCGGCAGATGCCGCCGGATCAGCGCGTCGGGTTGTTCCGTTTCGCCGGCCCAAGCGGCCGACGTGTCGATCATCGTCGCGAGATGCGGCGACCCGACCGCGCGCACGATCGCCGCCGCCTCGTCGATATTGGTGGCGAAATCGGTCAGCGCCGGCGACAGCGGTTCCAGGCAATAGACGACACCGGCCCGCTGTGCGGCTTCGGCCGCGCGGGCCAGCACCACGGTCGCGTTGTCGCGCGCCGCCTGCGGGCCGCTCGCATCGGCAACCCGCCGCTGGTCCGGCGAGCCGTGAACGAGAACCTCGCCGCCGAGATCGGCGCAGAGCTCGATCATCGCCTCGATATGAGCGACCGTGCGCGCCCGCAGGGCCGGGTCCCCCGTCGTGATCGACAGGCCCTTCGGCACTGTCAGAAGCCAGTGCAATCCGGTGATGGCGATGCCTTCGCGCTCGGCCGTGCGCCGCAGAGCTCGACGCTTCGCGAGACCCAGGGACGCCGGCTCCGGGTCGAGCGTGAACGGCGCGAGCTCCAGCCCGTCATAGCCCAGTGCGGCCGCCAGCGCGCATTGGCGCACGAAAGGCAGCTTGCCGAGCACCTCGTTACAGAGCGAGATCCGGAACCGCCTCATCCCGGCAACCTGACATGAAAGACGGTGGTGAAGACGTAATGGATGACGAAGGCGGCGACCAGCGAAAGTGCCAATGCCCATCCAGCAAGCACCGGCAAGCCCATCCGGCGTTGCGGGTTCAGCCACTCGGCCCCCACGGTAAACACGAAGACGAACAGCGTCGTCGCGGCAATGAAAGGCATCCGGCCGAACAGCGCACCGCCGTAGATGACCACCGTTGCTATCGTGAACAGGGTGCGCTTGACGCTGCCTTCGGGCCATACGCCAATCGGCAACGTTTCGGATGCGCCACGGCCCGCGAGCGCACGCAGCACGAGCATCAGCCCCAGCACCGCGATGACGAAGCTGACGATGCCGGGCGTCAGGCCGGGTACGGTGAACGGGTCGGCGTTGCGCGCCTCGAAACGCGGCATCCGCAAGGCTTCGACGAAACCCGCAATGCCGACCACCGAAACGGCCAGCCCCGATATCAGGTCGGTGCGCATGACCTTCTCCACCTTCATGCAGCATCTCCTACCGGTTCAAGCCGACGCGTGCGGCTCGCGCAGGCCTCCAGCGCCTCGATCACGCGCGCCATCTCCAGCGCGCCTTCATGCGGGTCGCACATCACCGGTCCGCCGCCATCGAGTGCCGTGCCGAAGATCACGAAACTGCGGGCAAGCAGGGATACCGGCGTCACCCCGATCGCTGCCTCGCTGGTCAGGCCTTGCGGCATGACGTCGAAGCCGCCGGGCGAGCGGCGATATTCGACGGTGCCGTGAAACAGCCGGTTGGCGTTGAAGTCGAGCACCAGATTGCCCGTCGATCCCACCAGCCGCAGGCTCTTGCTGGTCATCGCGCCGGGCACGAAGCCGTCCTCGGCGAGCCCACCGGCCAGCACGCCGAGCCTCAGGCGGCCTTCGATGCCGTTGCCGAATGCGAGATCGATGCGGATATCGTCGACAACTGCCGGATCGAGGTGCCGAGCGAAAGCAGCGTCAACCGCACTGACCGGAGCGCCAGCGAAATGGCGCATCAGGTCGATGAAATGCACGCCGTCGTTTTCGATGAGTGATGAATCCGCCCGCATCCGCTTCCAGCCGGAGAAGTCTCCCTCCATCAACAGCAGCTTGCCGATCGCGCCTGCCGCGAGCAGGTCGCGTGCGCGGCGCACGAGCGGGTGGCACCGCAGCACGAGGCCGACCTGAACCGGCACGGTTCCGGCCGCCTGCACGAGTGCCTGCGCCTCGCCAAGCGAGCGCACGGCGGGCTTTTCCAGCAATACCGGCTTGCCGAGCGACAGAGCCTGCAGCGCCAGCGGAAGATGATGAACCGGCGGCGCGACGACATCGACGATGTCGGCGTGCGGCATCAGCGTCGCAGGGTCCTCGGCAACTGCTGCCGGTTCGACGCCGCTTGCAATCGCCTCACCACGCGCCGCCTCCGACGGGTCGCTTACCATGAGCCGAACCGAGGGGTCGCAGACGCGCCACGCCTTCGCATGCAGTGCGCCGAAGGCCCCGAAGCCGCAGATCAGGACGGAGCGCCGCGCGTCAGCCATCGGCGCGTCTCCCTTCGAGCAGCCGCACTTTCGCCTGGCCCAGCATGCGCCGCACCGGCGGCAGCGCCAGCACGATCATCAGCAGCACGAGGAGTGCGATGACGGCGCTGATCGGCCGCGTGACGAAGGGTATCGGGTCGCCCTGTGTAAGCGACAGGCTGCGCCGGAAGTTGTTGTCGAGGATCGGCCCCAGCACCACGCCGAGGATCATCGGCGCGATCGGGAAACCGGTTTCGCGCATCAGGAAGCCGATGAGGCCGAAGCCGATCATCACCCAGACGTCGAACAGGCGCCCGGCAATCGCGAAGGAGCCCACCGCGCACAGGACGAAGATGATGCCCATCAGCCATTCGCGCCGCACCTTGAGGATGAGAAGCAGCGGGCGCGTCAGGAGAAGCCCGAGCACCAGCATTGCCACGCTCGCCCAGAAGACCATGGCGACGACCGAATAGAAGAAATCGGCCTGCGTAATCATGATCAGCGGACCGGGGCGAAGACCATGGATCACCATCGCGGCCAGCAGCACGGCGGCCGGCGCGGAACCGGGGATCGCCAGGGTGAGCACCGGGATCAGCGCGCCGGGCACGGCGGCGTTGTTGCCCGTCTCGGCCGCCAGCAGGCCGTCCGTCGAGCCCTTGCCGAAGTCGTCGGGCGTCTTCGAAGCGCGCTTGGCGGCTGCGTAAGAGACCCACGCGCCCATATCCTCGCCGACGCCGGGCACGACGCCCATGAAGGTGCCGATCACGCCGGATCGCAGCCAGGTCCGCACATATCTGAACGATTTCAGGGCGGAGCGCAGCACGCCGCCGACCTGCGAGGCGACCAGTGTCGTCGCCTCCTGCCGCATCACGACGAAGACTTCCGCGCAGCCGAACGCACCGACGAGGACGGGCAGCAGACCGAAGCCCGCCTCAAGATCGAGGATACCGTAGGAATAACGCGAATAGGCGTGCAGGCTTTCCTGCCCCACCATCGCGACCAGCAGGCCGAGGAAGCCGGCGATCCAGCCCTTGAGCGGATCGTCCATCGATGTGAGCTGGCCGCAAAGCACGATGCCGAAGACGGCAAGCCAGAAGAATTCGAAGGAGGTGAAGTCGAGCGCGAATTCGGCCAGCCATGGCGCGATCAGCGCGAGGCCGACCATGCCCACCATCGTGCCCAGGAAGGAGCCGGACGTCGCCACCGCCATGGCCTCGCCCGCCCGGCCCTGCTTGGCCAGCGGAAACCCGTCCAGCGCCGAGGCCGCATTGGCCGGCGTTCCGGGGATGTTGAGCAGGATGGCTGTCCTGCCACCACCATAGATCGCGCCGATATAGACGCAGATCAGCACCAGGATCGCGGTGTTCTGCTCCATGGTGAAGGTCAGCGTGGTGACGAGCGCCACGCCCAGTGTCGCCGTCAGGCCCGGTATCATGCCGACCACGATGCCGAGCAGCGTCGCCCAGACGACGACCAGCATGTCCGCGGACATGCCGATCGCGACGACCGCGCCGAGAAATTGATTCAGACCGTCCATGAAACCGATCGCCTGGCCGTATACCGCGGGCAAAGACTATCGCGATCCGGCGCGCAGGACGTGCCGGATCGCGTCTGTTGGATGCTTATTCGGGCTTCGGGATGCCGAACTCCGACGGGTCGTTCGGCGCCGCGCCGCTTTCGAACTGCTGCCAGGCATTGATCGAAAGATACGGCATTGCGGCCTTGACCGCTTCCTCGCCATAGGTGGCGTTGAACAGCGCGCCGCGCTCGGCTGCGTGCGCCTTCATGACCTCGGAGCCCGCGATCTTCTCGGCCCAGATCTTGTCCATCGTGTCGAGCACCTCCTGCGGCGCATCGGCGGGAACGAAGACGCCGAAATAGTTCGGCGCGCTGGCAACCTCCGGCAGCCATTCGGTCACCGGCGGCACCGTGCCGAAGCCCTCGAGCTCGAGCGGCTTGTCGGCAATCACGGCCAGCGGGCGCAGCCGCCCGGCGCGGATCATGTCGACCTGCTCCGTTGCGGTCGCGGCGGTGAACTGCGTCTCGCCGGAAACGGTCGAGATGACGGCCGGGTTGCCGCCCTCATAGACGATCTGGCGATAGTTGATGTCGGCCGCCTTCTCCAGCGTCTGCATGCTGATGGCGGTTGCGGAGGAAAGTCCGCCGGACGAGACGGTGATGGCTTCCTCGGACGTTTTCAGCGCCTCGAGAAGATCGCCGAAATCTTCCCATTCGCTGTCGGTGCGAACGGAGATGAGGCCCGGATTGGCGACATGCAGATAGAGGCGCCAGTCCTCGAGCTTCGCGTCGAGCGTGCCCAGCACCGGATAGGCGCCGAGGTCGGCCACCGCGCCGGCGGCCATGGTCATGCCGTCATGCGGCGCCTCCCACACGGAGCGGGTGCCCGTCGAGCCGGACGCGCCGGGCTGGTTGAGGATCACGACGTTCTGGCCGAGCGCTTCGGAAAGCTCGCCGGCGACGACGCGGGTGACGGTATCGGTCGATCCGCCCGCAGACCACGGCACGATGATCGTGACCGGTTCGCTGGGCTTCCAGTCCTGCGCAACGGCGGGACCGGCGACCAGAAAGGCCGCTGTCGCGGCGATGAATGCGTATGCCTTATTGCCCATTCTCGTTCCCCTAACTAACCAAACGGTTAGATAATAGGAGAGAGAATCCGCACTTGAGTCAAGAAGAAGATTTGACAGGCAAGCAGGTTCTTTCGCACGCCGCCGGTGCGGCGCTCGGTGAGGACGGCACGTGGCGGAGAAATGCGGGAGGAAGCGGTGCAGGTGGTGGGATGCTGCGCGGGCGCATGAAGCACGGCGGCACGCCGCGCGACGCAGGCTCAGTTCACCGCTTCGACGCTCCAGCGCGCGGGCGATCGTAGCGCGGCGATGTCAGGCACACCGAGAAAGCCCATGGCGGTGTCCATCTCGCGCAGCATCATCGACAGGATGGCGCGCGCGCCCTCCTCGCCGCCGGCCGCGAGCCCCCAGAGCGGTAACCGGCCCAGCATCACGCCCTGCGCGCCCATGGCAAGATATTTCAGTGCGTCGGTGCCGCGCCGCACACCGCTGTCGGCCAGTACGGCCATGCTGTCGCCCACCGCTTCCGCGATCGCCGGCAGGCAGCTTGCGGGAGATGGCAGGCAATCGAGATTGCGCCCGCCATGCGCGGAAACGACGATGCCATCAGCGCCGACCCCGGCGGCCAGTTCGGCATCCTCGACCGACAGCACGCCCTTGACGATCAGCTTGCCCGGCCACTCGTCGCGCAGCCGTTTCACGTCGTCCCAGGAAAGATCCGTCCTCAGCCGCACGGCGTCCGCAACACTGGCGCGGGTGATGGCGCTGCGGAACTCCGGCGGATAATGACCGTAGGTCGGTACGCCGCCGGCAAACATATAACGCAGCATGACGCCCAGCAGCCAACGGGGATGAACCGCCATGTCGGCGACGTTGCGCACGGTCGGTTTGAAGGGGATGCCGAAGGCGTTGCGCTGGTTGTATTCGCGGTTGGGCGACATCTGCGTGTCGGCCGTCACGACCAGGCATTCGCAATCGCTCGCCCGCACCCGCTTCAGAAGTTCGGCGGTCAGCGAACGGTCACGCCAGACATAGAGCTGGAACCACAAAGCCGCATCGGGTGCTGCGCGGCGGATGTCCTCTATGGTCGTCACGGACTGCGTCGAGACGCAAAATGGGATGCCGAGCGCTGCCGCGGCACGCGCCAGTTTCAGTTCGCCGTCGTGTGCGACGAGGCCCGCCAACGCGGTCGGCGCCACGACCAAAGGCGTCGGCAATCCTTTGCCGAAAAGCGTCGTGCCGGCATCGCGACTTGCATCCCCCGACAGCACCGAAGGCCGCAGCGTCACCGCATCCAACGAGCCGCGCAGGCGCGCCAGGGCCTGTTCGTCCTCGGTGCCCCGGTCAATATATTCGAACAGGCCGCGCGGCAGTCTGCGCCGCGCCTTTTCGCGGTAGTCGGCTGCATTCAACAGCATGGAGCGTCTCTAGGAGGAGATCACCCAGATCACTTCCGCATCCTCCGGCCCCTGCGAGGTCCAGATGTGCGGCGATCCGGCATCGTAATAGAGGCTGTCGCCCGCGTTGAGGATCAGGGGTTCGTAGATCTGGCTGTGCACGACCATCGTCCCCTTGATGACGGTCACGAAAATCTCGGCATCGCTCACCGGCCAGGAGCGATATTCCTCCGGCGAGCGCGCCGTCACCCGCGTGCGGATCGGCGTCATGCGCTTGTCGAGCAGGTCGGCGCAGAGCACCGTGTTGGCGCAACTGTTCGACTGGTAGGGACGTCCCTCGTCCGCCCGCGTCACGCTGCGGCGGCCCGGCAGACTGCGCGAGGCTTCCCGGTCATTCAGCAACGCGACCACGTCGAGTTCGTAGCCATGGGCAACGCGCTGGAGCGTCGAGATCGTCGGCGACAGTTCGTTGCGCTCGATCTTCGACAGCGCCGATGCGGAGACGCCGGTCCGCTTGCTGGCCTGCTGCAGCGTCCAGCCCTGCTGCTGGCGAAGCTGGGCGAGCCTCGCGCCGATGTCCAGGCCGGGCACGGCCGTTTCGACATCGGGCTCAATGACTTCGGCGGGTCGGACGTTCATTGCTGGCTCCAGCCTTCCTGCTGTCTGGCTCCCCGGCGGAAACCGCCAGGCGACGCAGTCGCTTATACGATGTCCGTTCCTGTTGGGAAAGTGCGGATAGTACGCTTATCCACTATACGACATTTTTTTGCCGATCCAGCTTGACACGAAAATGTCGTTTCGTATGGTAGACAGCTAAGAGGGGCAGGCTACAAGCCCCCAGGGAAACTGCCAAAAGCATTTACATTGAGGGTGAACTTGAGCGTCGTCGGGCCTGCGCCCGCCGCGTCGGGGTCACTGTGACTTCCACCACCGACAGCGGAGTTGAGGAAATGAAATCCATCATACGAAAACTGAGCGTTGTTTGCGCTGCGGCGACAATGAGCCTTGGAACCATGATGATCGGCGCCGCCGACGCGCAGACGGTCGTGCGCTTCGGCCATGTCGACGGCGAAGGCGACCTTCTGGCGAATCCTTACTGGGCCTACACCGAGGTGTTCAGCTCGATCGTCAAGTCGCACACCGGCGGGCGCTACGAGATCCAGGTGTTCCCGAACGGCCAGCTCGGCGATCTGGAATCGCTGCTCGAGCAGAATGCGCGCGGATCGCTGCAGATCGTCGGCGGCCTGAATGCCGGCCACGTCGCAGCCTACGCGCCGGCCGCGCAGGTGCTGGAGATGCCCTATACCTTCTCCACCACGGAAGTGGCGCGCGAGGTTCTCGAGGGCCCGTTCGGCAAGAAGCTTTCCGACACGGTCGCCGAGCAGAGCGGCGTGCGCATCCTCAACTACCTGCCGTCCGCGTTCCGCAATTTCTCGAACTCGGTGCGGCCGATCCGTACGCCCGAGGACATGGTCGGCCTCAAGATCCGCACCCAGCAGGTTCCAATCCATATCAAGATGGTCGAGGCGCTCGGCGCGTCGCCGACCCCGATCGCCTGGGCCGAGCTTTACAGCGCGCTGCAGACGGGCGTCGTCGACGGGCAGGAAAACGCGCCCTACACGATGCTTCTGGCGAACCTGCAGGAAGTGCAGAAGTATTACACGCTGGATCACCACCTCATCAACATGCCGCTCATCACCATCAATGAGGAGTTCTACCAGGGCCTCAGCGAGGAAGACCGCGCGGCGTTCGATTATGCCGGCCGCCAGGCGACGTTCGCCATGCTCGGCATCATCGCGGCCAAGGAATCGCAGGACCTGAAGGTCATCGAGAAGGCAGGCGTGGAAATCTACCAGCCCACGGCGGAAGAGTTCCAGGCCTTCGTCGAGAAGACCCAGCAGCCGATCGCCGAAATCCTAACCGAGCAGGTCGGCGCGGAGCTCATCAGCGAGCTGCAGCAGGCTATCGCCGACGCGCAGGACTAGTCATCATAGAGCCCGCGCCTCAGGCGCGGGCTCGTTCTTTTCCGCCGGACAGCCAGTGCTGTCCCGGCTTCAACTCTGGAGGTGGCGTTGCTCAGAACCCTCGAAAAGCTCGCAGACGTGCTGGGCTTCATCTCCTCCTTCGTTGCTCGCGTCATGCTCGTCCTCGTGGCCGCGATCCTGTTCATGCAGGTCGTGCTGCGCTACGGTTTCGGCTTCTCACTCCCATGGCCCGAGGAAGCGGCGCGCTACCTGATGATCTGGGTGGTGATGCTGGCCGGCAGCCTCCTGGTGAAGGACGAGCAGCTCGTGCGCGTCGACTTCTTCGATGGCTACTGGCCGCGCCGGCTGCTCTCGTTCCGCAACGCGGTCTTCCGGCTGATGCTGTGCGCGCTTCTCGCCGTGCTCGTCTGGAAAGGCTACGAAAACGCCGATTTCGGACAGCGCCGCATGTCGGCGACGCTGCAGCTCAGTTTCTACTGGATATATCTCTCCGTGCCGGTCGGCGCGGCCCTGATGCTCTTCCACATGCTGGTTCTGGCGTTGCGCGATCTTGTGCGCGGCACGCCTGAAAACGACCAGCCCTCCATCCTCAAAGCCGAGATCTGAGGCCCCCGATGGACTACACGCTTCTCATCGTCATCGGTCTGCTGCTCCTGCTCATGTTCATGGGCAGCCCCGTGATCTTCGCCATCGGCTTTGCCGGGATGGCCTATTTCTTCATCAAGCCAGGCATGTCCGGCATGCTCGACATCTATGCCCACAAGTTCTTCACGGGCATGGATGTGTTCATCTGGCTGTCGATCCCGCTCTTCATCATCGCTGGCGAGATCATGACCGCCATCGGCATGACAGACCGGCTGGTGAACCTGTCGCGCCTGATGGTCGGCAGGCTTCGCGGCGGGCTCGCCTATGTCAACGTCGTCGGGTCGATGATGTTTTCTGGCGTCTCCGGATCGGCGCTGGCCGACATCTCCGCGCTCGGCCCGATCGAGGTCAAGATGATGGAGAAGGACGGCTACCGGAAGGATTTCTCCGCCGCCCTTACCGTCGCCTCTGCAATTCAGGGGCCGATCATTCCGCCGTCGATCCCGCTCATCATCTTCTCGGCGCTGACCAACACTTCCGTCGCCGCGCTGTTCCTTGCCGGCGCCGTTCCCGGGCATGATGCTGGGCATCGCGCAGATGGCCGTCATCTATTATCTGGCGCGCAAGAGAGGTTTTCCGCGCAACCCCATCGCGAACCTCACGCTGGGCGTTGCCTTCCACATCTTCATGAGCGCGTTCTGGGCGATCTTCATGCCGCTGATCATTCTGGGCGGCATCATCTCCGGCATCTTCACGGCAACCGAAGCGGCGGCCGTTGCGGTGGCCTATGCGCTGCTGGTGGGCGTGCTTGCCTATCGCAACCTGTCGCTCAAGGCCTTCTGGGACATCATCGACCGCGCCGCGCGCACCTCCGCCTCCGTCTATCTGATCGTCGGCTTCGCAACCATCATAAGCTGGGTGCTGGCCAATGAGCGCGTGCCAAGCGAGCTGCAGGCGCTCGTGCAGGATATGCAGCTCGAGCCGTGGATGCTGCTGCTGCTTCTCAACCTGTTCTTCCTCATCAACGGGTTGTGGATCGGCGATTCCGTGCAGCTCCTGCTGTTTGCGCCCCTGTTCACACCGCTGCTTGCATCCATGGGTGTCGACCCCGTGCATTTCGGGGTCATCATGGTGCTCAACGTCATGATCGGCCTGATGACGCCTCCTTACGGACTGGCGCTCTATCTCGGCTCGACCATATCCGGGGTGCCACTCGGCGCGATCGTGCGCCAGAGCGTGCCCTTCCTCCTCTCCAACCTGGCGGTGCTGCTTGTCGTCACCTACGTGCCGGCGGTTTCGCTGACGCTGCCCCGGTTGTTCGGTTTCATGTGATATTTCTGAAAGGACTTTCTGGATGGCTCTGACAAAAGACGACCTGTCGGGTCTCTTCACCGCAATCGTCACACCGTTCACCGATGACGGTTCCGTAGACTTCGACGCGCTGCGCGCTCTCGTCCGCTTCCAGATCGATGCGGGTGCGACCGGCATCGTGCCGATCGGCGGCACGGGCGAATACCCTGCCCTTTCGCGCGGCGAGCGTGCCGACATCGTGCGGGCCTGCGTGGAGGCCGCCGCCGGCGCGCCGGTGCTGCCGGGCGTGCTTGCCACGGGCTTCGCAGACGCGGTGGACGCCGGGCGCGACTTCATCGCCGCGGGCGCCAGCGGCGTGATGACGGTCACGCCATACTACGCCGCGGGCACGCAGGAAGGCATGCGCACCTATTTCCGCAACTATCGCGACGCGGTCGACGCGCCGGTGCTCGCCTACGAGATCCCGCGCCGCACAGGCGTTGCGCTCAAGGCCGAGACCATCGCGGCGCTGGCCGACGACGGTTCGATCATCGGCATGAAGTACTCGTCCTACGACATGCCGGAATTCATCGAGACCATGAAGCTCGCCGGCGACAAGCTTGCCGTGCTCAGCGGCGAGGAGCCGCTGTTCGCCACGCATGTGGCGCTCGGCGCATGCGGCGGCGTGCTCGCTTCGGCGACGGTTTATCCGCGCCACTGGATCGAGGTCTTCAAGCTCGCCCGCGATGGCAAGCTGGACGCAGCGATCGCCCACCAGCAGCGCCTCGACCCGGTCGTCAAGACGATCTTCCTGGAGACCAACCCCGGCCCGCTCAAATATTACATGGGCCTCGCTGGAATGCGCGCCGGCGGCGTGCGCCTGCCGCTGACCGATCCGACGCCCGAAACGCGCAACGCGCTCGAAGCGGCCTTTGCCGGCATGACGAAGGCAGCCGCTGCGTGAGCACGCTGATCGAGCGGCTGGGTGCGGTTCTCGGCGAACGGGGCCTGATCGCCGATCGGGGCGAGATGACGCCGTTCGTCACGGATTTCCGTGGCCGCATGACCGGCGCGGCTGACGCGGTTGCGCTTCCGGCAAATACCGACGAGGCGGCGGCCGTCGTGGCGATCGCGCGCGAACACAACGCCGCGATCTTCCCGCTCGGCGGCAATACTGGCCTTTGCTATGCTGCCGTGCCTACGCCTGCTCCCGGACGCCCGGCAATCGTCGTCGGCATGAGCCGGATGGCGAACCTGCGCGCCATGGACCGCGCCGCCAATGTCGTGACGGTGGATGCCGGCGTGACGCTTGCGCGCGTGCACGAGCTTGCAGCCGGCGAAGGCCGGCAGTTCCCACTCCATCTGGGCAGCGAGGGCACCGCCCAGATCGGCGGGCTGATTTCGACCAATGCCGGCGGAACGGGCGTGCTGCGCTACGGCCCGATGCGCGATCTCGTCTGCGGCATCGAAGCGGTGCTGCCCGACGGCAGCGTCTATCGCGATCTCGACGCGCTGCGAAAGAACAACACCGGCTACGACCTCAAGCACCTGCTGATCGGCGCTGAGGGCACGCTCGGCCTCGTCACTGGAGCAGCGCTGCGCCTGCGCCAACCCAACCGGTCGTTCGCCCATGGCTGGATTTCCGTCACCGGACCCGAGGCCGCGGTCGAGCTTCTGTCGCGCCTGCAGGATCGCTGCGGCGATGCGGTCGAAGCCTTCGAGATGCTGAACCGCGCCGAGGTCGATTGCGTGCTGCGGCACATTCCACGCACGCGGCTGCCGTTCGAGGCCACGCCGGAATGGTCGGTGATGATCGAGCTCGCCCACACCGATCCCGATGCAGACCTCGTTGCAGCACTCGAAGAGGTGATGGCGGCGGCGCTGGAAGCCGGCCTCGCCGACGATGCGATCGTCGCGCAGAACGAGGCGCAGGCGAAGGACATCTGGCACATCCGCCACTCCGTCACCGAGGCGCACAAGATCGAGGGTGTCGGCATCGTGCACGACACCGCCGTGCGTAATTCGGCCGTACCCGGCTTCATCGCGGCTGCCGACGAAATGTCGGCGAGGCTTTTCCCGCAGGCGCGGGTGCTGGTCGTCTCCCACTTGGGCGACGGCAACGTCCACTACATCCTCATGTTCCCGCACGACTACTGGCGGGCGCTGCCAGACGGCGAGGCCAAGGCGCTCGAAGTCGAAATGGCCGTGCACGACATCGCCATGCGCTTCGGCGGTACCATCAGCGCCGAACATGGCATCGGCCGCAAGCTCACATCGGAGCTGCAGCGGCTGGGCGACCCGGTGAAGCTCGCCGTCATGCGCCAGATCAAGCAGGCGCTCGATCCCGACGGCATGATGAACCCGGGCGCGTTGCTCGGCTGAGCCTTTTACAGGCAGCCCGGCATTTTTCATCCGTGGACACGGGCGTCATGGAACGCAATTCCGCGCGGGGCACCGTCGGCCGCGCGCAGCAATGTTGCGCGCGACCTTCCGTTCTTGATTGTTCCGGTCCAATCCGGCTCATCGGGGTTGCCCGTTAAATATTATGGCCGTATATAGGCAGCAACTCCGATGCCATGAGGGCATCATATAGCCAGCCATTTAATAATCATTTGATATTGCCGAGGGTGCGTAACCTTCATGACCCCATGCAATATTGGATGATATTTTTGGCCGTGGCTGTATTTATTTTTTGACACCTCGCAATGGATTCATGAAAACCAAAATAACAGGCAAGAATTTATACAAGATATTCGGCGGAAGCGCTGAAGATGCGCTGAAGCTTCTCCAGGCAGGCAAAGACAAAGACGAAATATTCGAGGCAACGGGACAGACCGTCGGCGTGAACGACGCAAGTTTCGAGGTTGCCGAAGGCGAGATTTTCGTCGTCATGGGACTTTCCGGGTCCGGAAAATCAACTTTGGTGCGCATGATCAACGGGCTCATAAAGCCCAGCGCCGGAGAAATTCTGATCGATGGCGTCGATGTCGGCAGCTGTTCCGATGAGCAGCTTCGCCGCGTGCGGCGCGAGAAGGTCGCGATGGTCTTCCAGCACTTCGCGCTCTTCCCGCACAAGACGGTCGCCGACAACGTCGCCTTTGGCCTCAAGATCAAGGGCATGCCCGCAGCCGAACGGCGCGAGAAGGCGCAGGTAGCTCTCGACCAGGTCGGCCTCGGCGCACGCGCCGACAGCTACCCGGACGAGCTCTCCGGCGGCATGCAGCAGCGCGTCGGCCTTGCCCGCGGCCTGGCCTCGGAGCCGGAAATCCTGCTGATGGACGAGCCCTTCAGCGCGCTCGACCCCCTCATCCGCAGCGACATGCAGCAGGAGCTCCTCGAGCTCCAGCGCTCGCTGAAGAAGACGATCGTCTTCATCACCCACGACCTGAACGAAGCGCTGACGCTCGGCAGCACCATCGCGATCATGCGCAACGGCGCGATCGTCCAGACCGGCGCCGCCGAGGAAATTGTCGGCAGTCCGGCCGACGATTACGTCGCGGCCTTCACCAAGGACATCGATCGGTCGCTGGTCTTCACAGCCGGCAGCGTGGCGGAACCCGGCGAAGCGCTGGATCTGGCCGCTGCGGATCTCAAGTCCGCCCTCGCCGCTATGGAACGGCTGCACCGCGACGCGATCCATCTCGTCGACGACGGCAAGGTCGCCGGCATCGTGACCTATCGCGACGCCAACGCCGCGCTCGGCCGCAACGGCGGCACGCTCCGCGACGTCCTGAACGAGGACTTTCCGGCGGCAGAGCCCGACACGCGCCTGTTCGATCTCTACGAACTGGCGCAGACCGGCCTGCCGATCGCACTCACCAACGGAGACGGGCGGCTTTCAGGCATCGTCGAGCCGAAGGCGGTCTTCGCACAGCTTTCAACGGGAGGCGCGTGACATGATCAGCCCATCCGATTTCGACTTTCTCGCAATCCCGTTCGCAGACTGGATCAACCTGTTCGTGCGCGACTGGCTGGTGCCGAACTTCCGGCCCTTCTTCCGGTCCATGCAGTGGCCGGTGAGCCAGGTGCTGAACGGCCTGTCCACCTTCCTAAACGCCACGCCGATGCTGGTGTTTACCGCCGCGCTCGCGCTGATCGCCTGGCGTACGGCCGGACGCGGCGTCGCCATCTTCACGCTGATCGCGCTCGTCTTCATCGACCTTATCGGCCTCTGGCCGGAGACGATGACGACGCTGGCCATGGTCGTGACGGCGGTGTTCTTCTGCGTTGTGATCGGCATCCCGCTGGGCGTGCTCGCCGCGCGCAGCGACATCTTCCAGGCCGTGCTGCGGCCGATCCTCGACATCATGCAGACGATCCCGTCCTTCGTATATCTGGTGCCGATCGTCATGCTGTTCGGCGTCGGCGTGGTGCCGGGCATCATCGCGACGATCATCTTCGCGGTTCCGCCCATCATCAGGCTGACCAATCTCGGCATCCGGAACGTGCGCCACGACCTCACGGAAGCCGCCGTCGCGTTCGGCGCGACGCCGTGGCAGTCGCTGGTGGAGGTGCAGTTTCCGCTGGCGCTGCGCACCATCATGGCCGGCCTCAACCAGACTCTGATGCTGGCTCTTTCGATGGTGGTCATCGCCGCACTCATCGGCGCGGGCGGGCTCGGCCTGACCGTGTTCACCGGCCTCGGCCGGCTGGACGTCGGCAATGCCACGGCCGGCGGCGTCGGCATCGTGCTGCTCGCCATCATCCTCGACCGCATCAGCCAGGCGCTCGGCGAAAAGCGCTCCGTGCGCACGGTCTCCCTGATGGAGACGATGCGATCCCTTTTCTCGCCGCGGCGCGACGCCGCCGCCGGCGAGTCGCAGCGGGCAGGCTGACCTGCCCCGACCGCGTCTTGCGCGGTTCCATGCTCCGTGTCCGCGCGGGGCGAAAGAAGAAAGCAAGGAGACTGACATGAACAACCACAACCTATCGCGGATCTTCGCCATGGCCCTTGCGGCCGGCACGATGCTTACCGCACCGATGGCGACCGCACAGGCACAGGAAGGCCCCGGCGCCGGTGTGACCGTGCGCATGGCCCAGGCGACCTGGGACACCGGCTGGTTCCCCGCCGCCGTCTACAAGCAGCTTCTGGAGCGGCTGGACTACACGGTCGAAGGACCGACCACGCTCGACAACCCGCCCTTCTACCAGGCGGTTTCGCAGGGCGACCTCGATCTGTGGGTCAATGGCTGGTTCCCGCTCCACAACAGCTATGAGGATACCTATTCGCAGGGCGCCGAGCTCGTCGGTAACGTCGCCCAAGGCGGCGCGCTGGAAGGCTACCTCGTCGACAAGGCTTCCATCGAGAAGTTCGACATCAAGTCGCTCGAGGACTTCAAGCGCGACGAAGTCAAGGAAGCCTTCGACCGCGACGGCGACGGCAAGGCCGATCTGGTCGCCTGCCCGCCCGGCTGGGGCTGCGAGATCACCATCGAGCATCATCTCGATGCCTATGACCTGCGCGACCACGTGAACCCGATCAAGGCCAGCTACTCCGCCTCGATGGCGGATGCCGTGGCAGCCTACGGCGAAGGCGACCCGATCCTCTTTTACACCTGGACGCCGAACTGGACCGTCGACACGCTGAAGCCCGGCGAGGACGTGATGTGGATCGAGGTTCCCGAGGTCAACCTGCCGGAAGCGCAGAAGGACCTCGAGGATGCCGCGACGCTCGACGGCGTCAACGGCTGCATCAACGATCCCTGCATGCTCGGTTTCCCGGCCAACGACATCCGTCCGGTGGTCAACTCTGCCTTCCTGGAAGAGAACCCGGCCGTGCAGGCGCTGCTTGAGGCTGCGTCGATCCCGATCGAGGACATCTTTGCCCAGAACGCCAAGATGAACGACGGCGAAGGCGATGCCGAAGACATCGAGCGTCACGCCAGCGAGTGGATCGAAGCCAATGAGGAGCTCGTCTCCGGCTGGCTCGAAACCGCCCGCGCCGCTGCCGACTGATCGGCCGGACGCATCAAGATCACCCATCCGCCGGACACGGCGGGTGGGTCCCCCCCCGATACCACCCGTCTTTCCCGGTCGGGCTATGTCTCCCGGGAACTCAGGCGCACGGCCTCCGCCTTTGAAGGCGTCGCCGCGACGGGCTCCCGATCCATTGCAATCTCACCTTTTTCGTCGTCGAGCGACCGCGGCCGGTGCACCAGCGTCACCAGCACGAACGAGATGATCATCAGCAGATACCAGGCGCCGAGCTTGTGGATCGACACCGGTGTCCAGCCGTCCTCCTGGCCCGGATAGAGCCAGGCGCGCGACCACGTGCCGATATTTTCCGCGAACCAGATGAACAGCGACACCAGCAGGAAGCCGACGAGCAGCGGCATGCGGTGGCGGAACCGGAAGACCCGGTAATGCACGGACGTGCGCAGGAACAGCACCGCCGTCGCCGCAAAGAGCACAATGCGGAAATCCACGACGAAATGGTGCGCGAAGAAGTTGACGTAGATCGCAACAGCCAGCGCCACTGTCGTCCAAAAGGGCGGATAATGCGTGTACCGCATATCGAAGATACGGCTGACGCGCGCCAGATAGGAGCCAACGGCCGCATACATGAAGCCCGAAAACAGCGGCACGCCGGCGATGCGGAAGAAGCTCTCCTCCGGATAGACCCAGGAGCCCGCGCCGGTCTTGAAGATTTCCATCGCCGTTCCGACGACGTGGAAGATGAGGATCACCCTCGCCTCGGAAAGCGTCTCCAGCTTGAGGCCCAGCATGGCGAGCTGGATGCCAAGCGCGGCGAGAAACAGGAAGTCGTAGCGGCTTATGATGCTCGCATCGGGCCACAGCAAGCGCGTGCCGATGATAAGCGCCAGCATCGCGCCGCCGAACAGGCACGCCCAGCCCTGCTTGAGCCCGAAAACCACGAACTCGACCGCAGCGCCATAGAGGCCATGCGCCGGCAGTCGGTCGAGCACCACATGCGCGGCTGCATCGATCCGTGCCTCAAGGGAGGTAAAGCGCCTCAATGGGCAAGCGCCGCATTGATGCGCGTCAGGAAGCCGGCGAGGTCGTCGGTGACGTAGTCGACGTCATCCTCGTTATCGGCGTCGCGCTCCCATATCTCGGAGAAGGTCGGCTCGAAATTGTTCGGCACGATCAGAACCGTCGTCATGCCGAGCGCCTTGGGCACGGCAAGATTGCGGGCAAGATCCTCGAACATCACCGCGCGGGGCGCATCGACACGATGCAGGCCGACGAACTTGTCGTAGGTCTCGCGCGCCGGCTTAGGCGTCAGGTCGGCCGCCACAATGTCGAAGATGTCGTTGAAATGGTCGAGGATGCCGAGTTGCCGCGCCGTGCGCTCGGCGTGGCCGCGGTCGCCGTTGGTGAATATGAACTTGCGGCCCGGCAGGGTGCGGATGGCATCGCCGAGTGCCGGGTTCGGATCGACCCAGGAATAGTCGATGTCGTGCACCTTGTTGAGGAAGTCGTCCGGGTCGATGCCGTGGCGCGCCATCAGCCCGTTCAGCGTGGTTCCATATTCCCGATACAGGTCCTTCTGCAACACGCGCGCCTCGTCGCGCGGCAGTTGCAGCAATTCCGACACATAGGCCGTCATCTTCACATCGATCTGCGAAAACAGGTTCGAGTGATGCGGATAGAGCGTGTTGTCGAGGTCGAACACCCAGTCGGTCACATGGGCGAAGCGCACGGGATCGGGAAGATTTGTCATGGTATCTGACTAGACGATTCCACAGGCCGAATGAAGCGCAACGATAATTCGGCGACTGTGTCGAATTGGAGATGCCCGCGAAACCACCGATTCACTTTCCCCTGCCATCAGGACCCTTCCACGGAAGGACCATCATGAAGCAGGTATTGGCGAAAGCGGCGTTGATTGCCGTGGCGTCGGCGGCGGCGTCACTCCTGATTGTGCTCACGCTCGTACCGCTGCTCGGCGGCGTGGTGGAGGGCAATGCGCTCTTGATGACGGTTCTCTGCCCGCTGCTGGTCGCCTTTCCCGCCAGCGCTCACACGATGTGGCAGAAGAAGCGGCTCGCAGATGCGCTTGGCAAGCTGACCCGCGCCCATGATGAGCTTGCCGATGCTCACATGCAGCTCGCCGAGGCGCATGCGCGGCTGTCGGAAAAGGCCCGTCACGACGACATGACCGGCCTGCTCAACCGCGAAGCCTTTTTCGCCACCTTGAAGAGCCTGCGGCGGCGTACCGACAGCGGCGCGCTGCTCATCATCGACGCGGACAACTTCAAATACATCAACGACACGCACGGCCACCAACAGGGCGACGTGGCGCTGAAGCTGATCACCGAGGCGATCCGCACCGCCCTGCGCGAAAAAGATCTCGTCGGTCGCATCGGAGGCGAGGAATTTGGCGCGTTCCTCGTCGGCGCCGATGTGAACGAGGCCGTCGAGGTGGCCGAACGCATCCGCCTTGCCGTCGAGGCCATCCATTTCTCGCCGGGCGAAGGCAAATACCTGCCCCTGTCGGTCAGCATCGGCGCATCGCGGCTGCGTCCTCATCTGTCGTGGTCGGAAATGATGCGCGAAGCCGACAGGCGCCTCTACGAAGCCAAGCGCCGCGGCCGCAACCGGGTGGTCTTCGAAGCGGCGGCACAGGCGGCCTGACCAGGGAAAGCCACGTGCCAAAGCGTTACCGCCACCCCTAATCCACAAGGGGGAGGAGGTTTCGGAAACGCGGCGCTCAGGACGTCATCCAACCTCGACATGGGCTGCCGCGCCAACGTCCCCTCTCCCCTTGTGAGGAGGGGTTTAGGGGTGGGGGTATTTTTGAAGCGCGCCAAGGGTGATCGCTTGCCGCTCCATTGCAACCCTCGATGAGTGGGACTAGACCCTAGCGGCCTTCATCTTCGTCCACGCGCCGTCTCCCATGGAACTCTGGATACCCATCACAATCGCTGCCGCGTTCCTGCAGAACCTGCGTTCCGCGGCGCAGAAGCATCTGAAGGCGGTTATGGGCACGACGGGCGCGACCTTCGTGCGCTTCGGCTTCGGCCTGCCCTTCGCGCTGCTCTTCCTGCTCGTGCTCAGCCGCGTTGCCGGCTATCAGATTCCATCTCCCAACGGGCCGTTCCTGTTCTGGGTGACGGTCGGCGCCTTCGGGCAGATCGCGGCGACCTTCCTGCTCATCCACCTCTTTTCCTACCGAAACTTCGCGGTGGGAACGGCCTATTCGCGCACCGAGCCGGCGCAGACCGCGCTCTTCGCGCTGCTCTTCTTCGGCGAGCGTGTGACCGGCGGAACGCTGCTTGCAATCGCGGTCAGCGTCTTCGGCGTCATGCTGATCTCGGTCGCCCACATGCATATGAGCTGGCGCAATCTCGTCGCCTCGATCTTTGCCAGGAATGCGCTGATCGGCCTCGCCTCGGGCACGCTGTTCGGCATCGCCGCCGTCGCCTACCGCGCCGCCTCGCTCGCATTGGGGGGCCCGAACTTCATGATGCAGGCAGCCGTCACCCTCGCCTGGACGATCACGCTCCAGACGCTCGTCATGGGCGGCTGGATGCTGTGGAAAGACCGCGCCGAGATCGGCCGCATCGGCAAGGCCTGGAAGGTCTCGCTATTCACCGGCTTCGTCGGCGCGACCGCCTCGTTCGGCTGGTTCATGGCGATGACTTTACAACAGGCAGCGGTGGTGAAGGCGCTGGCCCAGATCGAAATGCTCTTTACCTTCACCGCCTCGGTGTTCTTCTTCAAGGAGAAGATCAACCGGCTGGAAACCGCCGGTTGCCTCCTGATCGTCGCCGGTATCCTGATCCTCGTGCTTCTGGGCTGACTGGGACGGCCGAAACGAAAACCGACTCGTGATCCCGCTGGGGCCAACCATCGGGGTCACGAGCCGGGTTGCGCGACGTACCGGGCAAGTCTGCGCCCGGCCGCGTCGGCCAAGTGGAAATGCGTTCGCTTATTTGACGACGATGGCGACAGTACCCGACTGGTAGCGTTTCACCTCGGAACCGGCCTTGATGCCCGTGCCGTTGACAGCACGGGTCGGGACGCGTTTCTTGCATTGATCGCTGACGCGGCTGGAAAGTCCGCCATCGGAATATCTGACCAGTTCCGACTTGGGGATGCGTCGCATCACCGCCTCAAAGCTCGGTGCGGGAGCATTGCAGCCATCGCCCCTGTAAGCGGTGATGTGGGCCGTCTGGCCGACTGCCAGTTCGCGCGTGACGTCGGCGCTGCTGGCGCTCACGCAGCCGGCGAGCGGAAAGAGAAGCAGAGGTGCGAGGCGGTGGTACATGCGATGTTTCCTTCAGTCGTTGCCTGAGACGGTGCGGTGTGGCCGTCATCGACAGAAGCTTCATCGAAATTCGCGATCCGTCGTCTGCAAAATGGGTCGATTGCCGGAAATTGCCGGAAAAGAGGACGTGGACGCGGCCGAAAGAGGGGCTGGTAAAGCGCCTTCGGCGGCCCATTTTTGCGGCCGAGCTATCGCGGGCCAAGCATCATTTCTGATGCCCGGCCTGCGCGGGAATCGCTTGAGGCCAATTCGGCGACATCCGGCACGTGTTCATCCGGAGCGTGTATCCGCTCGCCGGCTGGCTCTATCTGACCGTTGAGGCGGCCTAGGGCACGATCAGCGTGCCGGCGCCGTGGTGCGTGAAGAGTTCGAGCAGCACCGCATGCGGCGCCTTGCCGTTGAGGATGACGACACCTTCCACTCCGCGCTCGATCGCCTCGATGCAGGTCTCGACCTTGGGGATCATGCCCCCGGAGATCGTGCCGTCGGCGATCAGCGCGCGCGCCTCGCCTACCGTCAGCTCGTCGATCAGCTTCTTGTCCTTGTCGAGCACGCCCGGCACGTCGGTCAGGAACAGGAGCCGCGAGGCGCTGAGCGCGCCGGCGATTGCGCCGGCGAATGTGTCGGCGTTGATGTTGTAGGTATGCCCGTCGCGACCCGGCGCCACCGGCGCGATCACCGGGATCATCTCCGAGCGGGCGAGCAGGTCGAGAAGCGTGCGGTCGACCTCGACCGGCTCGCCGACGAAGCCGAGATCCAGCACGCGCTCGATGTTGCTGTCGGGGTCCTTGATGGTCTTGTGCGCCTTTTCGGCAAACACCATGTTGCCGTCCTTGCCGCACAGGCCGATCGCCCACTCGCCTTCGGCGTTGATGAGCGCCACGATCTCCTTGTTGATCGATCCAGCCAGCACCATCTCGACGATCTCGACCGTCTTACGGTCGGTGACGCGCAGGCCGCCCTCGAACTTGGATTCGATGCCCATCTTGTTCAGCATCGCGCCGATCTGCGGCCCGCCGCCATGCACGACGATGGGGTTGACGCCGGATTGCTTGAGCAGCGCGATGTCGCGGGCGAAGGCCTGGCCGAGCTCGGCATCGCCCATGGCGTGGCCGCCATATTTCACGACGACGGTCTTGTTCTCGTAGCGTTGCATGTAGGGCAGCGCTGCCGAAAGAAGGCGCGCCTGCTCTTCCGCAGTGGCAAGCTGGTCCGTCGTCATGGAGGAAACCTCGGGATTGCTGGACATTTCGGTCGGCGGCGTCTTAGCCGCAAATGCGACCCCGCGCAAATGGTTCGCTGTCAACCGAAGGCATGCGAAAGCATGAAGGCGCAGACGAAACCCGCCGCCGTGATCAGCCCCGCGAAATCATGCGCCGTGTCGAACGCTTCGGGGATCATCGTGTCGGCGATCATGGCCAGCATCGCGCCGGCGGCGACGCCTTGCGCAATGGCCACGTAATGCGGCGGCGCGCCGGCGAAGAGATGGAAACCCGCCACGGCACCGATGCCGCACAGAATGGCGATGGCGCTCCACAGGCCGAACACGAAGCGGCGCGACAGGCCCGATGCCTTCATGCCCGCCGAACTCGACATGCCTTCCGGCACGTTGGACAGGAAGATGGCGATCACCACCGGCAGCGAGACGCCTTCTCCGTCGAGCAGGCTCAGCCCGATCACCATCGATTCGGGAATGCCGTCGAAGACCGAACCCAGCGCGATCGCCATGGCCGCCGTCGCGGGTGCCGCTGCGGACGCCGACGAGCGTTTGCGGCCGCCGGCATCGCGCCGGGCGAGGTAGAGCGCGCCGAGCGTGAAAGCCATCGCCCCGACCATGAAGCCGGTGGCCGAGGCGGCGATACCGCCCTTGCCGGCAGCGTCATCCATCAGGTCGAACGCGATAGCTGAGATAAGCACGCCGCTGCCGAAGGCCATGACGGCGGCGACAATGCGCGGGCTTGGTCGCGCGAACCAGCCGATCGCGGCTCCGACCAGCAGCGCGCTGCCGCCGAAAAGTCCCCAGCCCAATGCCGTCAACGCACCCACAAATCGCCCCCCTTGCGCGGTGGTCAAAACGCTACAGCCGCGGCACGACAAGGGCAACATCGCTGCGCCAACCGATGGCGCGGCGTGGTTCTGGCAATGTCCGCCGCCTCGGCTATTGAGCCGAAATGTCAAAAACCGCCACCATAGGGCGCGTTGCCGCGCAGACGCCGTGGCGCGCGGAGTTCCGCGCCATGCTGGCGCTCGCCTGGCCGATGATCCTGACCAATCTCGGCCAGACCGCGATGACGGCAACGGACGTGATGATGATGGGCCGGCTGGGCCCGGAGGCTCTTGCCGCCGGAACGCTCGGCGCGAACCTCTATTTCGCGCCGATGATGTTCGGCCTCGGGCTGATCCTCGCCGTCTCGCCGATGATCGCCTTCGAGCTCGGGCGCAAGCGCCATTCCGTGCGCGATGTGCGCCGCACCGTCCGGCAGGGCTTCTGGGTCGCGCTGTGCGTGGCCGTGCCGGTGTGGCTGCTCCTGTGGCATACGGAGGCGATCCTCGTCGCCATGGGTCAGGACCCGGCGCTGGCGGTGGAAGCCGGCCGTTACGTGCGCGTGATGCAGTGGGCGATCCTGCCCTTCTACTGCTTCATCGTGCTGCGCTCCTTCATTTCCGCGCTCGAACGGCCCGGCTGGGCGCTGGTGATCGTCTTTGCCGCCGTCGGCTTCAACGTGCTGTGCAACTGGGCGCTGATGTTCGGCAATCTGGGCTTTCCGGCACTCGGCATCGTCGGCGCTGGTGCCGCCACCACGCTGTCGAGCCTGCTGATGTTCTCCGGGCTGGCGCTGGCCGTGTCGCTCGACCGGCGCTTCCGCCGCTACCGGCTTTTCGGCCGCTTCTGGCGCTCCGACTGGCCGCGTTTCCGGCAGTTGCTGCGGCTCGGCCTGCCGATCGCGGGCATCATCACCTTCGAGGTCAGCATCTTCAATGCCGCAGCGCTTATCATGGGCTTGATCGACGCCGTGTCGCTGGCCGCCCACGCCATCGCCATCCAGATCGCCTCGATCTCGTTCATGGTGCCGATGGGCGTGTCGCAGGCCGCCACCGTACGCGTCGGCCGCGCCTATGGCGCCGGCGACCGGGACGGCGTGACGCGCGCCGGCTGGACGGCATTCGTCATGGGTGTGGCGTTCATGGCCTGCATGGCGGCGCTGATGCTGTTCGCGCCGTACCTTTTGATCCGCGCCTTCATCAACCTGTCGGATCCCGCCAACGCGCCGGTGATCGGGCTGGCAGTCACCTTCCTGGCGCTCGCCGCGATGTTCCAGATCGTCGACGGGGCGCAGGCCGTGGCCGGCGGCATGCTGCGCGGCTTGCAGGATACGACGGTGCCAATGGTCTATGCAGCGATCGGCTATTGGGGAGTCGGGCTGACGCTCGGCGTGTGGCTCGCCTTCCCCGGCGGGCTCGACGGCGTCGGAATCTGGATCGGGCTTTCGAGCGGCCTTGCGGTGGTCGCCATGCTGCTTCTGGCCCGCTGGCTGCGCCGCGACCGGCTGATGGCACCTGCCCCCGTGCCGACCGTCGCAGTCAGTCCATAGGCAGCGACGTTTCCCGCCCTTCGTCCGACACATCCTGGCTCGCCCTCGAAATGTGCCGATTGAGCAGTGCGGCAGCGAATTTATAGTCGCCGGAAGCGATCGCCTCCAGAATGCCGAGATGGTCCTTGCAGGCCTCGTCGAGCCGGCGCTTGCTCAGCTTGGAGAAGTCGCTCAACTCGGTCATCCGCCGCAGGCTGTTCTGGCGCTGCAGGCTCTGCACCAGGAACCGGTTGCCCGACCACGATACGATGGTCTCGTGGAACCTGGCATTGGCGCTGAACCAGTCGACGCGGCTGATCTCGTGGATGGGGCGCTCGAGGATACCGCGCTGGTCGCGTTCGAGCGCCTTGATCTGCGCCTCGTCGGGCCGGTAGTTCGGCACCAGCAGCGCGCCGCATTCGACGATCAGGCGGAACTGGTAGCTCTCATCGACCGCCTCGTCGGTGACGAGGCATTCGGCGAAGCGCCAGCCATGGCCGGCACGGCGGCTGGCGATCCCCTCGTCGGACATGCGCATGAGCGCACGCCGCACCGCGCCTCGCGTCGCGCCGAACTGCTCCACCAGCTCGGTTTCCGAAACCTCCTCGGCGATATCGCCGGTCGCGCGGGCGCTCATCAGGCGGTCATAGAGGCTCTGGCTTTCGGAGGGCGGCACCATGCCCTGGATGCTCTCGCCCGAGGCCAGCGCCCGCACGAGCTGGAAGCCCCTGCTGCCGTTCTGTTCGAGAAGCCCCTGCGCGGTCAGTGCCTGCAACACCTGTCTGACAGGCGTGCGCGAGACGCCGAATTCCCGGGCCAGCGCCGAATCGGAAACCTTCTCCTTGGCCGCCCAGCGCCCTTCGGAAATCAGCGCCAGGACCTTACGTGCGATCTCAGCCTGAAGGCTGCTGAGCGCGGCGGGTTGCTGCAAATCGTTCGGGGAAACCTGCATCGGGCCTCTGGTCGTCATGCCATCTCGGGCAATCGGTTGCGGCTGTCGCGCCACCATGACAGGTGGTCGCCGCTTATTCAAACGCATAATAAATAGGCATAAAACGAATTTCACTCAAGAACGTATGGACATATGTTTTCTGTAGCTATAAAGAACATTTTCTGACGTGCCTTTGGAGTGCCAATGCCGGTCGAACCCTTTCCCTTCATCACCGTTTCGGGCGGCGCCTTCGAGCGTGGCCGGCAATACGGCGTGCTGCTGGCATCCCGCATCCGGCGCAGCGCCGACCTGTATGGCGGCTCGCTCCACCAGCTCGGCCTTCCCGCAGAGCGCAAGGCTGCGCTGATCCAGAGCTATGCCGACTGCATCGCCGAATTCGACGAGAGCTACATCGAGGAGATGCGCGGCATCGCCGACGGCTCGGGCGTCGCCTTCGAAGACATCGTGATGATCAATGCGCGTACCGAGATCGTCGCTTCGGCGCGGGCCGAATTGAACAAACCCGAACCGGACGAGCCCGATGACGGCTGCACCTGCGCCCTCATCATGCCGGAGCGCAGCAGCACCGGACACCTGATCCACGGCCAGAACTGGGACTGGCGGGTGGAATGCGCCGAGACCGGCGTGGTGCTGCGGGTGCGGCAGGAGACCGGGCCGGACTTCGTCACCTTCGTCGAGGCCGGCGGGCTTGCGCGAAGCGGTTTCAACGCCGCCGGAACGGCAATCACCGCCAACTATCTGGAGTGCGAGCGCGACTTCACCCAGCGCGGCGTGCCGCTCGGCGCGATCCGTCGCAAGGTACTGCAGAACGAGCACTTCGCCCGCGCCATCAAGGTCGTGGCGACGACGCCGAAGTCCTGCTCCAACAACATCATGATCTCGACCTCGGCCGGCTTCGGCATCGACTTCGAATGCGCGCCGGACGAATCCTTCCCGCTCTATCCCGAGGACGGGCTGCTGGTGCATGCAAACCACTGGGTGAGCCCGGTGGCGCTCTCCAAGCTGCGCGACACCGGCATTCCCTATGTGCCGGAAAGCTTCTACCGCGACTGGCGCGTGCGCCGCCTGCTCGAAGAACGCGGCCCCCTTCTCGGCCGCGCCGACCTGAAGGCCGCGCTGTTCGACGACTTCCTCACGCCGTTTTCGGTCTGCCGGCCACCGCGCGAGAACGAGGCCAGCAACATCTCCACGACCGTCGCCATGGTCGTGATCGACTCGTCCAAGGGGTTCATGGAGATCGCAGCCCTTCCGGCGCTCAACCGCGAGTTCCGGACATACGCGCTGGACGACGACGCGCTGCTGCCGGCCGATGCCGGAGCGCGTGCTATAGCGGCATCCGTGGAGAACTGACGGTGCTGCGCTTCGCCATAGGCCGCATAGCGATGGCGATCCCGACGCTGATCATGGTCGGCGTGACGGTGTTCATTCTGGTGCGCATCATTCCCGGCGATCCGGCATCCCTGATGCTGGGCGATGTCGGCGATGCGGCCGCGTTGGCCGCGCTGCGCGAGCGGCTCGGGCTCGACCGCAGCCTGCCGGAGCAATTCGTGATCTGGGCAGGCCTGCTGCTGCAGGGCGACATGGGCACATCCATCGCCACCGGCCAGCCAGTGCTGCAGACTATCATATCGCGCTTCCTTATCAGCCTGCAGGTGGTGGTGCCTGCCGTGATCCTTTCCACGCTTGTGGCCGTGCCGATGGGCATGCTGGCGGCATGGCGGCAGAACAAGACCAGCGACATCGCCCTCGTCACATCTGCGACGCTGCTGATGTCGATCCCCACCTTCTGGATGGGAATGCTGATGCTGCTGCTCTTCGGGCTGAAGCTCGGATGGCTGCCGATCGTCGGCTATGTCAGCTTCTCGGAAAGCGTTCGCGGCGCCGCCCTCTACCTCGTCCTGCCGATCTTCACGCTCTTCCTGCACGAGGTCGGCGTGATCCTGCGCATGGCGCGCGCCTCCACGCTGGAAGTCCTCGGCCTCGACTACATCACCCATGCTCGCGCCAAGGGGCTGCCCGAGAGTACGCGGTGATGTGGCGCCATGCCTTCCGCAACGCCTTTGGCCCGACATGGACGCTGCTCGGCCTCATCCTCGGCAATCTTCTGGCCGGCGTCGCCATCATCGAGACCGTGTTCACGATCCCCGGCCTCGGCCGGCTGCTGGTCGACGCGATCTTTGCCCGCGACTACCCCGTCATCCAGGGCTGCCTGCTGTTCATCGCCGGCATCTACGTGCTGGTGAACCTCGTCGTCGACTTGCTCTATCCGATCTTCGACCCGCGGGTGACGGCGCAATGAGAACCTATCCGCCGAACCTCGTCATCGGGCTCGCACTCACGGGCATCATCGTCGTCATGGCGGTGATGGGCGTGGTCTGGACGCCTTACGACCCGGTCGCCATGAACTTCACCGCCCGCCTCGCGCCGCCGAGCTGGAGCCACTGGCTCGGCACCGACGAGTTCGGCCGCGACCAGCTCAGCCGGTTGATGACCGGTGCCGCCGCAAGCGTGAAGATCTCGGTGCTGACGGTGACGCTCGCGATCTCGGCGGGCACGGCGATCGGCATCGTCAGCGGCTTTCTGCGCGGCTGGTCCGACCGCATCATCATGTCGCTCAACGACGTGCTGCTCGCCTTTCCGGGCCTGCTTTTCGCGCTCGGCCTGCTCGCCGTGCTCGGCGCCAACGAAACCGGCATCATCCTGGCGCTGGGCCTCGTCTACATGTCCTCCGTGGTGCGCGTGGTGCGCGGCACCGTGCTCAGTCTGCGCGAGCGCGAATTCGTCGAAGCCTCGCATGTCATGGGCAACTCCCTCGGTTACACGATGCGCCGCCATATCCTGCCCAACTGCATCGCGCCGCTGACCGTGCTCGCAACGTCGATGTGCGGCTGGGCGCTGCTGGCTGAAAGCGCGCTCAGCTTCCTTGGCCTGGGCGTTGCGCCGCCAGCGCCGACCTGGGGCAACATGCTGGCCGGCAGCCGCGCCTTTCTCGACCAGGCCGTCTGGCTGGTGACCTTCCCCGGCCTCACCATCTCCATGGCTCTTCTCGGCATCAATCTTCTGGGCGACGCGCTGCGTGACCGGCTCGACCCCCGCATGAGGAGGCGCGTCCTGTGACCCAGCCACTCCTCGAAGTCAGCAACGTCACGCTCGGCATCGGACGGGCAGGCCCAACGATCGTGAAGGATGCGAGCCTGTCGATCGCACCGGGCGAGATCGTCGGCA
Source organism: Aquamicrobium sp. (assembly GCA_019739225.1). GTDB lineage: Bacteria > Pseudomonadota > Alphaproteobacteria > Rhizobiales > Rhizobiaceae > Aerobium. The sequence goes on along the minus strand of JAHHDT010000005.1, from coordinate 461,702 downwards.
TCGTCGGCGAGTCGGGTTCCGGCAAGACCATGCTCGGCCGCGCGATCCTCGGACTGTCGCCCGCGCCAGTCGGCCTCGTCTCCGGCGACATCCGCTTCAAGGGCCGCTCGCTGGGCGCGCTCGACGATGCCGGTCTGCGGGCAATGCGCGGCAGCGGCGTGACTATGGTCTTCCAGGAGCCTATGACGTCGCTCAACCCGTCGATGCGCATCGGCCAGCAGCTCGAGGAAGGGCTGGCCCTGCACGGCGGCATCGGCCGCAGGGAGCGCAAGGCCCGCATCCTCGACATGCTCGGGCGGGTCGGCATCGCCGACGGCGAGCGCGCGCTGGCCGCCTACCCGCACGAGTTCTCCGGCGGCATGCGCCAGCGCATCATGATCGCCAGTGCCATGCTGATGCGACCGGCGCTGCTGGTGGCGGATGAACCGACCACCGCGCTTGACGCCGTCACGCAGCGCGACGTCATGGACCTGCTTGTCGGCCTGACGCGCGAGCACGGCACGGCCGTCATCCTCATCAGCCACGACCTTCCGATGGTCGCCCGCTACAGCGACCGCATCCTCGTCATGCAGACGGGCGAGATCGTCGAGGAAGGCAGGACAGCGGAGCTGCTGGTCGCGCCGAAGCACGGCTACACGCCGTAAGCTGCTCGTATCGCTGCCGGTGCGCGCGCCGGCCCGCGCGATGCCGGAGAACGCGCCGATCGTCTCGGTCGAAAATCTCAAGGTCGATTTCCCGGTTCGGGCCGGGCTGTTCGGCCGGCGCGGCGTCAAGCATGCTGTGCGCGACGTCAATCTGGAAATCCGCCCGGGCGAGGTGCTCGCGGTGGTCGGCGGTTCAGGATCCGGCAAGACAACGCTGGCGCGCGTGATCGCCGGCCTGACGCGGCATCAGGGCGGACGGGTACTCTTCAACGGCCACGGCATTGAGCCCGGCGCGCCCGACTATGCCGATTACCGCCGCAACTGCCAGATGGTCTTCCAGGACCCGTTCTCGTCGCTCGATCCGCGCATGAAGGTCGGCGCGCTGGTGGCCGAGGGGCTGCGCGCGCTGCCCGACGTGCCGGCCTCGCATTACGCGCGCCGCGTCGAGGAGGCATTGACCAACGTGGCGCTGGACCCGTCCTTCGCCAGACGCTTCCCGCACGAACTTTCCGGCGGCCAGCGCCAGCGCGTGGCGATCGCGCGCGCACTCATCCGCCGGCCATCCTTCGTCATCGCCGACGAGGCGGTCTCTGCACTGGATGTCACTGTCCGCGCGCAGGTGCTGCGGCTCTTGGCCGACCTGCAATCGAAGTTCGGTTTCGCCTGCCTCTTCATCACCCACGACCTCGCCGTCGTCGAGCAGATCGCCGACCGCGTCATAGTCATGCATGAGGGGCGCATCGTCGAGGAAGGCACGCGCGACGCCATTCTCGACACGCCGCGCCACGCCTATACGCGCCGGCTGCTCAACGCGATCCCGATCCTCGAGACCACGCCAGCCGGCGGCGTCGAATTACGCTGGCGCAACGAACCAGCCGCCGCCGATGCCACCTGAAGGAGATCGATCCATGTCGAACGCCACCGTCACGCCGAAACCGCCGAAGCGCGAGGGCCACGGCATCAATCTCAGCTTCTACGATTTCGGCCCGACCCCGTTCTTTGCGAGCCAGTACGACCAGCGCTTCAGCTACTGCCTCTATGTCCCGCAGGACTACAGCGAGACCGACGGCAAGCAGTACGACCTCGCCGTCATCGTCCACGGCACCGGCCGCACGGCCGCGCAGTATCGCGACCGCTTCGCAGACTTCGCCGAAAAGCACGGCTGCATCATCCTGGCGCCGCTGTTTCCCGTCGGCATCGTAGAGCCCGGCGAACTCGCCAACTACAAGCGCATCGAGTTCCACGGCATCCGCTACGACCTCGTGCTTCTGTCGATGGTCGACGAGGTCTGCGCCAAGTACCGCATCCGCGACGGCGGCTTCATGATGTACGGCTATTCCGGCGGCGGCCAGTTCTGCCAGCGCTTCTTCATGCTGCATCCGCAGCGGCTGCGCGCCGTCGCCATCGGCGCGCCGGGCGTGGTGACGCTGCTCAACCAGGACTACGACTGGTGGGTCGGCGTGCGCGACCTGAAAGCCCGCTTCGGCATCGAGATCGACCTTGAGGCGATGCGCAGGGTCAAGGTCCAGACGCTGATCGGCGGCGCCGACGACGCAACCTGGGAAATCACCATCCCGCGCGACAGCAAATTGTGGATGGATGGTGCCGACCTTCAGGGCGCCAACCGTCTGGAACGCATCGCCGCACTTGCCGATTCCTTCGAGGCCCATGGCATCGCCGTGCGCCGCGACATCGTTCCGGGCATCGCGCACTCGCCGTTCGAGATGGTCGATCCGGCCGAAGACTTCTTCACCAGCATCGTCACCGCAGCCCGCTGAGTGGCGCAATCACAAACAATGGGAGCCTGAGCATGAAACCTTTCGGAATATCCTTCCTGACATCGCTCGCCGCGAGCCTTCTGGTCTCGACTGCGCCGCTGGCCGCGCAAGGTGCGAACACGCTGCGCGTGGCGATCCACTCCGACATCGCCAGCACCAATCCGGGCGTCAACCGCGACGCCAATTCGGACATGGTGATGCTGCACGTTGTCGAGGGCCTCGTCGGCTTTTCCGACGATCTGTCCATCAAGCCGATGCTGGCAGAGGAATGGTCGGTCAGCGAGGGCGGCAAGGTCTACGATTTCCGCCTGCGCGAGGGCGTACCATTCCACGACGGCAAGACGCTGACGGCGCAGGACGTGGTCTGGAACTTCGAACGCTATCTGGATCCCGAAACGGCCTTCCAGTGTGCGGCCCGCTACAATGGCGGCATCGGTCCGAAGCTGGAGACGGTCGAGGCGGTTGACGACACGACCGTTCGCTTCACCTTCGCCGAGCCGACCTCCAACTTCCTCATCACCATGGCGACCGTGCAGTGCACGCCCTGGATCCTCAGCCCCTCCTCGGTCGACGGGAGCGGCGCATTCGTCAAACCGGTCGGCACCGGCCCCTACAGCTTCGATACGCTGGAAAGCGGCCGCTACCTCGATATCGTCCGCTTCGACGACTATGCCGCGCTGCCGGGCGAGCCCGACGGCAATGTCGGCAACAAGCAGGCGAGCGTCGAGCGCATCCGCTTCATGACGGTGCCCGATGCCAGCACGCGCGCCAACGGCCTGCAGTCCGGCGAGATCGACGTCATCGACGAGGTCGAGCCGACGCTGGTCGAGACGCTGCGCGCCCGCGACATCACCGTCGACATCCAGCCGACGCCGGCGATCATGACGTTGCAGATCCAGACTGCCGCGCCTGCGCTGGAAGACGTCCGCATGCGCCAGGCGATCGCGCACGCCATCGACCTGAACCAGCTTTCCGAAGCGCTCGGCGGCGATTTCTACCGCCCGAACCCGTCAGTCATCGCCGAAGGCACCTATTATTACGACGACTCCTCCGCCGCCTGGCCGGCCTACGACGTGGAAAAGGCGCGCGCTCTGGCGGCCGAAGCCGGCTACAATGGCGAACCGCTCTCCATCCTCGTCGCCAATCGCCAGAACCGCGTGCAGGTCGCGACGATCGTGCAGGCGATGCTCTCTTCGGCCGGCATCAACGTCAATCTCGACGTGCGCGACTGGGCGACGCAGCTCGAGCAGTACCGCGCCGGCAATTACGAACTGGCCGTCTTCGCCTACTCGGCCCGTCTCGATCCGCTCCTGAGCTTCCAGTCCTTCATCGGCGACAAGTCGGTCGAGCCCACCCGCATGTGGGACGATCCGAAGGCGGAGGAGCTGCTCGAAAAGGTTCAGACCCTGCAGGAGCCGGCAGAACGCAAGGCGGTCTTCTCCGAGATGAACCGCGAGATGGGCAAGCAGGTGCCGATCCTCGGCCTGTTCAACCTGTCTAACGTCACCGCGCTGTCGTCGTCCGTGAAGGGCTATTCCGGCTGGCTCGGCGGCTCCCACCGCTTCTGGGCGGTGACCAAGGACGCCGAGTAGACTGCGAAGGACTGGCCGATATGCGTGCTTCCGAATTCGACTATGCAACAAGCGACGCAATCGGCCTTTCCGAAGCCATTCGGGCGGGGGTGCTGAGCCCGGACGAAGCCGTCGGCGAGGCCTTCGCTGCGATCGACCGGGCCAATCCCCGCCTCAATGCCGTCATCCTGCGCATGGAGGACGAGGCGCGCGAGCAGCTAAGCCGCCTGCCGCAGGATGCACCGCTGCGCGGCGTCCCGACCCTGCTGAAGGACGACTGCCCGTCCTATGCCGGCGCGCCAATGTCGTTCGGCTGCCGGGCGGCTGCCGGCAATGTCTCCGACAGCGACCACGAGATCGTTAGCCGTTACCGCGCGGCCGGGCCGGTCGTGGTCATCGGCAAGTCCAACCTGCCGGAATTTTCCTGCAACGTCGCAACCGAATCCACCCTGCACCGGCCGGCGCTCAACCCGTGGAACACGCAGCGCAGCATCGGCGGCTCGTCCGGCGGGGCGGCGGCCGCCGTCGCCGCCGGCATGGTGCCCACGGCCTATGCCAATGACGGCGCGGGCTCGATCAGGATACCGGCGTCCTGTGCCGGGCTGTTCGGCTTCCGGCCGTCGCGCGGCCGCGTGCCCTGCGGTCCGGTTTCGACCGAGAACTGGGGCGGCCTCGTCAGCCACCATGCGCTGACCCGCAGCGTGCGTGACTCGGCGCTCCTCCTCGATCTGACCGATGCACCGGAGCCGGGTGCGCTCTATGCCGCGCCCGCCAAGGAAGGCTCCTATCTGGCCGCCGCGGCAAACAGGCCGCGCAGTCTCCGCATCGGGCTCGTCGCGCAATCGGGCCTGCAAATGCAGCCGGAACCGGAGATCGCGAAAGCGCTCGGATGAAGCGGCCGATCGGCTGCGGGGCCTCGGTCACACGATCGTGCCCATCGCATTCGCCCACGACGCCAGCGCACTGAAAAAGGCGCTGACGACGCTGATCGCGACCTACACCGCTATCGAGGTGGACGACGTCGCGACCGCCTTCGGCAAGCCCGCCGACGACGACAATTTCGAGCCCGTCAATCTCGGGCTCGCAGCGTTCGGAAGGGAGCTTGCCGCGACCGAGGCGCTGCGCGCCCGAAACACGGCCAACGCGACGGCCCGCGCTTTCGGCCGGCTGTTCGCCGAGGTCGACGTCATCATGGCGCCGGTGATGCCGAACCTGCCTTTGCCGCTCGGCACGCTCGACGTGCGCAGCGCCGACTGGCGCGGCTTCGTCGACAGGCTGATGGACGTCACCGCCTTCACCCACCCCGCCAATGCTGCCGGCATACCGGCCATGAGCGTGCCGATGGCGCACAGCGCGGACGGCCTGCCCATCGGCATTCAGTTCATGGGCCCGCTCGGCGGCGAGGGCCTGCTGTTCGCCCTTGCCGGCGAGATCGAACGCAACTGGCCGTGGGCCGGCCGCCGTCCCCCCATTCACGCGTAAGACCGATGCTCTACACGAAACCCTATTTCCAGCCGCACGATCCGGCTGAACTGTTCGACCTCGTCGACCGCGTCGTGCTCGGCACGCTGGTGACCGCCCACGACGAAGGCGTCGCCATCTCGCACCCGGTCTTCATGGCCGACCGCGCGCGCAACCGGCTCGTCTCGCACGTGGCGCTCGCCAACGACCATGTGCGCTTCCTGCGTCAGGGCCTGCCCAGCGTCGCCATCCTGATGGACGGCGGCAGCTATATCTCGTCGTCCTGGTATCCGGCAGCACCCCGGCGGGACAGCGCGCCGACCTGGAACTTCATGGTCGCGCATTTCCACGGCCGGCCCGAAATCATCCCGGAAGCCGCCACCGCGCGCCATCTCAGCCAGCTCGTCACCCATATGGAGCGTGGGCGGCAGGATGCGTGGTCGATGGGCGAGCTCGGGCCGGGCGGGCTGGAGCGGCGCCTGCCCCACATCGTCGGCTACGAACTGCCCATCGAACGCAGCGAGGTGCGCTTCAAGCTCGGCCAGGACGAGCGCGCCCGCGACATGCTGGCCGCCGAGGCGCGGCTGCGCGAAGCGGGCCGGAACGATCTGGCCGACAGGATGGCGTGCTACCGCCCGAAGGAAAACGAGTAATGAAGCCTGACGCAATCGAGACCCTTCTGCGCGAAAAGGGCATGTCCCTGCACGCGCTCGGCCCGCTGCTGGCAGGCGAAATCGACCTGTCTGCGCCGGCGAAGGCCGTGCTCGCCCGGCTGGCGGAACTGACGAAAGGAACATCGCTGCAGGCGCGCGTGGAGCGCATGGACCCGGTGGTCGCGCGGGCGCTGCTGCGGCAGGGCGCCGGGCTGGAGCCGGTTCCGGGCGGAGCGGCGCTGCGCCAATGGATCGCAGCCAATGCCGGGGAATGGCACGGCATCATCGCGCCGTCGGTGCGCGACATGCCTTCCGTCGACCTGGAGCTCGGCGGTTCGGTCTCCGACATCGCCGCCGCCTCGGCCGCACAGGATCGGAAGACGGCCCAGCGCCTCTACGACGCCTACATGGCGCGAGAGGGCGCGCGCCTCGGCATCGGCACCTGGCACGAATACAGGACAGTCTACAGCACCGACAACTACATCTCCGTCTTCGATCCTGCCGTCCGGCGCGACCATCATCTCGGCCTCGATCTTTTCTGCGATGCCGGCACGCCGCTCATCCTGCCGATGGACGGTGAGGTGGTTGACGCGCGCATTGTCGACGTGCGGCTGGACTATGGCGGCGTACTCGTCCTTGAACACGGGTTCGACGACGGGAAATTCTGGTCGCTGTGGGGGCATCTGAGCTTCGCGTCCGCGCAGAGCTGGAAGCCGGGCGACCGCATCGCCGCGGGCACCGCCTTCTGCGAGATGGGCGGTTTCGAGGAAAACGGCTGGTGGCTGCCGCATCTCCACCTGCAACTCAGCGCCGAGAAATACCCCGATTTCACCATGATGCCGGGTGTCGGCGAAGGCGCGTTTCTCGACATATGGGACGACCTCTTCCCCGACCCGACACCGCTCATCTTCGGCTGACGCCCGATCCGTTCACCGCAGAGGCAGCTTGTCATTTGGTTCCGGATTGGTATTGCACCGGTCCCGACCATGTCGGCGCCGGCTGCCTTTTGTCGGCGCTCGCGGCAGAAAACCCGTGCGACGGACGACGATGATTGTCGCGTCCTCGCTCCCGTTTGTGAAACGCCCTTCTCGCGGAGGCAATGTGAGCGACCATCTCTATATCGGCCTCGATGCCGGCACCTCGCTGACCAAGGCCGCGATCTTCGATCTCGCCGGCAACCAGCTTGCCGAGGCCCAGCACCGTACGACCGTGCTGCGGCCGCATCCCGGCTGGAGCGAGCTCGACCCCGCCGAGGCGTGGAAGGCGGCGCTCGACGTGCTGGGACGCGTGGTGCGCGAGAGCGGCGTCGACGCGTCCCGCATCCGTGGCATCGGCCTGACGGCGGCGATGGTCGGAGCCTGGCTCGTCGATGCGGACGGTCAGGCAGTGCGTCAACGGCATCACGTGGGAGGACAGCCGCGCGCAGCCGCTGATCGGCGCGCATGTCGCCCGCGACCCGCAGTTCATGAGCCGCATCTTCGCATCGTCCGGCTCGGTGATGCAGCAGGGCTGCACGCTGCCGCTGCTTGCATGGCTTGCCCGCCACGAACCGGCAGACGCTGGCGCGCACGCGCCATGTGCTTGGCTACAAGGATTTTCTGCGCTTTCGCCTGACCGGCTCGACTCGCGACCGACCGCACCGAGGCATCGGTGCTGCCCGGATCGGCGACCGCGCGCACCCGCAGCGACGCGATGATCGCGCTGTTCGGTCTCGAGGACATACGGCTGACCTGCTACCGCCCGTTGCCGAATCGGAGAGCTTCGTAGGCGGCCTCACGAGCGAGGCAGCACAAGCCATCGGCCTGCCCGTGGGCCTGCCGGTCGCCGTCGGCGCGGGCGACGTCGCCGCCACCGTCATCGGCGCGGGCGGGCTTGCCGCTGGAACGGCGACGGCCGTGCTCGGCACCACCTGCATGGTCGGGGTCGCCCACGAACGGCCAATCTTCGAGCCGGCCGACATCGGGCTCCTCTTCACGTTGCCGGGCGAACGCTGGTATCGCGCCATGGTCAATGTCGCCGGCACGCTCAATCTCGACTGGGCGTTCAACGCGCTCGCGCCCGACCTCGCCGCCAGGCCCGATCGGTTCGCCATGATGACGGAGATGATCCGCTCGGTGCCGCCCGGGCGCGCACGGCCTCGTCTACCTGCCCTACCTGTCGGAAAGCGGCATCATCGCGCCCAAGGTCGATCACGCGGCGCGGGCGCAGTTCTTCGGCCTGTCGCCCCGGCATGACCGTGCCTGCCTGTTCCGCGCGGTGCTCGAAGGCGTGGCCTTTGCCATGCGCGACCTCTTCGACCTGCTCGCCTTCGACGGCGACCGCGTGCTGCTCACCGGCGGCGGCGCGCAGAACCCCGACTGGGTGCAGATGATCTGCGACCTCATCGGACAGCCGGTCGAGGTGCCGGAAGGCTCGCAGTTCGGCGCGCGGGGTGCGGCCCTTCTAGCGGCCACTGCCGACGGCGCGTTCGAGACGATCAATGTTGCGTCTGCCGCAATTGCCGGCCGCGGCCGCACCTACGTTCCCGACCGGCAGGGCACGGCCGCGCTGGAGCCGGCCTTCGCCCGTTACATCGCGGCCCGCGACAGGCTTCTCGGCTGATCGCCTGCGCCTGAGCGGCCAGACTTAACGCCCTGCGGAGCCTCTTGACTCCGTGGGCCTCGCGCGCCAAAGTGAGTGGTATATACCACTACAGAGCTGGACTATACCAGCCGCTGGGGACGCGTGATGGACAATGCACCGCTCTATTTGAGGATCGCCGCCGATCTCGAGGCCGAGATCGCGTCCGGCGTGCTCAAGGCGGAGGAGAAGATCGATTCAGAGCGCGCGCTGTCGGAGCGCCTTGGCGTCAGCCGCATGACCGCGCGCCAGGCTCTGCGCCATCTCATCGGCAAGGGGCTGGTTGAAACGCGCACCGGGCAAGGCACCTTCGTCTCCAGCCGGCAGATCGAGCAGCGGCTCGAAACGCTGAGCGGCTTTACCGAGGAGATCACGCGTCAGGGCCGGCAGGCCTCGTCCATCATCGTCTCCTCGATCACGCGGCGCGCTGACGAGCAGACGGCACGCGCCCTTTCGCTGCCCGCGACAGGCATGGTCCACTGCCTCACCCGCGTGCGTTTCGTCGACGGCATGCCGGTCGCGCTGGAAACCACCGAAATCATCGCCAGCCGCGCCCCGCACCTGCTGGAGCGCGCCGACTTCCGCACCACCTCCCTCTACGCGACGCTGACGGACGAATACGGCATCGTGCCGACACTGGCCGAGCAGACCCTGATGGCCGGGCTCGCCGACGCCAACATCGCCCGCACGCTGCACACCGACCCCGGCGCCCCGGTGCTCGACCTCACGCGTCTGACCCGCGATCAGGACGGCAGCCCGTTCGAGTTCGTGCGCTCCACCTATCGCGGCGATTTCTTCGTCATGAAAGTCGACCTCTCACTGGGAGCCCGAACGCAGGCATGAACACCATACAGGACGCGTATTTCTCCGATCTGATCGCCCGGCTGACGGCGCTGAAGGCCAGCGCTCGCCGAGCCGATGGCGCAGGCGGTGGATGCGATCGTGGAGACCGCGCGGCGCGACGGGCTCGTCTACGTCTTCGGCACCGGCCACTCCCACATGCTCGCCGAGGAAGTGCATTTTCGCGCCGGCGGGCTGGCGCTGACCGTGCCGATCCTCGCCGGCCCCACCATGCTGCACGAGGGTGCGGTCGCAGGCACCGCCTATGAGCGTATGGAGGGCGTGGTCGGTCCCATCATGGACCGCTACCCCATCGGCCCCGATGACGTGCTGTTCGTGTCGTCCAATTCCGGCGTGAACGCCGCGCCGCTGGAAGCCGCCCGCATCGGCAAGGCGCGCGGCGCGACGGTGATCGCGATCACCTCGGTCGACTATTCCAGCGCGGCGGCGAAAGGCCGCGAGCGGCTGGCGGACCTTGCCGACATCGTGCTCGACAACGGCGCCCCGCCCGGAGACGCGGTGATCGGCGTGGAGGGCAGCGAACTCAAGGTCGGCCCGGTTTCCACCGCCATCGGTGTCGCGATCATCAACGCGATCATGGCGGGCGTGGCTGCCCGTCTGGTCGGCGACGGCAACGCACCGATCTATCTGAGCGCGAACATGCCGGGCGCCAGGGAGAACAACGAGCAACTGGTGGCGCGGTTTCGGCCCCGAAACCCGCACCTTTGAAACAATGTCCGGGGCTCAAGTGGAGTGAGGAAAGGGAACACGAGATGAAATCGATATTGAAGCTGGCGCTCGCCACAACCATGCTGATGCCTGTCGCGGCACTCGCGCAGGAGCCTGTCGAAGTGACGCTCTGGCACATGGAGCAGCCGCCGCACCGCGTCGCGCGCGTGCAGGAGCTGATCGACGCCTTCAACGCCGCCAACCCCGACATCGTGGTCAAGCAGGAGCCGCAGAACTGGGGCGAGGTCTATGCCAAGGCGCCGGCGGCGCTGGCCGCCGGACAGGGCCCGGACATGCTGTTCGCCATTCCGGATTTCACGCCTATCCTCAAGGACATCGGCGCGCTGACCTCGGTCGAAGACTTCGTCAAGGAACTCGACGCAGAAGCATGATTTCGTCGATTCAACCGTCGAGGCCTATTCCTATGACGGCGGCGTGTGGGCCGTACCGCTCTACAACATGGCCATGAACCTCTGGTACCGGAAGAGCGTGCTTGAAGAAGCAGGCATCGAAGCCCCGAAGACGTGGGAAGAGTGGCGCGCTGCGGCCGAGAAGCTGTCGGTGGACGGCGTCTCGGGCATGGGCCTGCCTGCCAACAAGCAGCTCTACACCGACCAGACCGTCTATTCCGTGATGGTCAATGGCGGCGCGACCGAGATCTACAACGAGGATGGCACGCTGCGCTTCGATAATCCGGAGACCGTCGGCGCCTACGAGTTCTATGCCGACCTCAACAAGTTCTCGCCGGCCGACTCCACCTCCTGGACCTGGGGCGAGGCGGAAGCCTGCTTCTCGTCGAAGGCCTGCGCGATGGTGATGCAGTTCTCCGTCATCGCCACCTACGACACGCAGGCCGAGGGTGACGCGGCCGACCTCGGCGTCGCGGCCATCCCGTCCAAGGACGGCGGCGATCACAACACCATCTCCTACGCCAACGCCGTGATGCTCCTGTCCAAGGATGAGGCAAAGATGGAAGCGTCGAAGAAGTTCGTGTCCTTCCTGCTCGAGCCCGACAACTATGGCCGCTTCCTCAACATGGAGCCGGGCCTGTTCATGCCGGTGACGGCGGATGGCGCCGAGGCCGAGACCTTCTGGGCCGACCCGATGGTCGAGAAGTATCGCGAACAGATCGAGACCGTCATCGACAATGCACAGAACGGCCGGCTGTTCGGGTTCACGAGCGGCCGCACCTTCCCCTCGATCGCTGCGATCTCGGCGCAGAACATCATCGCCGAGACCCTGCAGTCGATCGTGGTGTCTGGCCAGTCCGCAGCCGAAGCCGTGACCGCGGGCCAGGCTCGGATGCAGGAAGTCGCCCAGTAAGGCGCTGACGGAGACAGCCGGATGCAGCAGACAAGAGCCCTGGCCTTCGTTCTGGTCGCACCGGCCCTTCTTTTCCTGGCGGCCACCCTCGGGTGGCCGCTGGTCCAGGCTGTCCAGCTATCCCTGCAGGACGTGCGCGTCATCGGCGCGCCCGGAGCCTTTGTCGGGCTGGACAACTACAGCCGCGTTCTTTCCAATCCCTCGTTCTGGAACGCGGCATGGCTCAGCGTCGTCTGGGTCGTCGCCAACGCCGTCCTTCAGACGGTTCTCGCGCTGGCCGTGGCGCTGGTGCTCAACGAGAAGTTCCCCGGCGTGCGCGTCGCCCGGACATGGGTCATCCTTACCTGGATCGTGCCCACGGTCGTGGTCGTGGTCATCTGGCGCTGGCTGTTTTCTACCTCCGGCGGCATGATCAATCCGCTGTTGATCCAGGCCGGCATCGTCGAGCGTCCGGTCGGCTTCTTCGCCACGCCGTGGACGGCGATGGCGACGCTCGTCTTCATCAATTCCTGGCGCTGGTTCCCGTTCATCGCGCTGATGATGCTGGCCGGACTGACCCGCATTCCCGACGACCTCTACGAGGCCGCGCGCATCGACGGGGCGAACGCCTGGCAGCGCTTCAAGCGCATCACCTGGCCGCTGCTGGCGCCGACGCTGGGCGTTCTCGCCGTCATCGGCACGCTGCTTTCCTTCAACGTCTTCGACATCATCTGGCTCCTGACCAGCGGCGGGCCGGCCGGCGGCTCGCGGACGCTGCCGGTGCTCATCTACGAGACCGCGTTCAAGGGCTATCGCCTCTCTGAAGCCGCAACCGTCTCGGTGCTCGCCACGCTGCTCCTGATGGCCTTCGCCATGGTCGCCACCCGCGCGCTCGACCGGGGAGACGACCGATGAACCGCTCGCTCGGCCTCAATGCCGCGCTCGTCGCCGTTGTCGCCTTCTTCGTGGTGCTGGTGGGCCTGCCGTTCTGGTGGGTGGTGTCGGGATCGTTCAAGATCCCGCAGGAGATCATCGCGCGCAGCCCGACGATGATCCCGCAAAGCTTCACGCTGCAGCACTACCAGAAGCTGTTCGAGGCGTCGGACTATCCGGTCTATCTGGTCAACAGCCTCATCGTGGCGGCATCCTCGACCGTGCTGACGCTGCTTCTGGCGATACCCGCAGCTTACGCCTTCTTCCGCCTCGTCTTTCCGGGACGCGGCTTCCTCTATCGCACGATCCTGCTCGCTTACGCGTTCCCGTCCATCGTGGTGCTGATCCCGCTGTTCGGGCTGTTCGCCAAGGTCGGGCTGGTCGACCGGCTGCCGGCGCTCGTCATCGTCAACGTCGCCTTCGCGCTGCCGTTCTCGATCTGGATGCTGCGCTCGTTCCTCGCCGGCGTACCCAAGGAGATCGAGGAGGCTGCGGTGATGGACGGTGCGCCGACGCTGACGATCCTGCGGCGCATCATGATCCCGCTGATCGCGCCCGGCATCGCCTCCGTCGGCATCTACGCTTTCGTGACGGCCTGGACAGAATATGTCTTCGCCTCCGTGCTCATCCTCTCCGACGCCAAGCGGACCCTGCCGGTCGGCTTCTCCGGCATCATTGGGCAATATCAGATCGACTGGGGCCTGCTGCTTGCGGGCGCGACCGTCGCGATCGTTCCGGTCGTGGCGATCTTCGCGCTGATCGGGCGCGGCTTCGTCAGCGGCCTCACCGAAGGCGCGGTCAAATAGGGAATTCCGGCATGGCGGAACTGGCGCTCAGCAATCTTCACAAATCCTTCGGTGCCACCGAGGTCATCCGCGGCGTCTCGCTCGCGGCACAAAGCGGCGAGTTCGTCGTCTTCGTCGGGCCTTCCGGCTGCGGGAAGTCGACGCTGCTGCGCATGATCGCGGGGCTCGAACGTTCCGACAGCGGCACGATCAGCATCGGCGGCCGCAACGTGACGACCACCGACCCCGCCAAGCGTGGCATCGCCATGGTGTTCCAGACCTACGCGCTCTATCCGCATATGAGCGTGGCGGAGAACATGGGTTTCGGCCTCGAAATGGCCGGCATGGCCAGGCCCGAGCGCCAGAAGCTGGTGCGTCAGGCGGCCGAAATGCTGCATCTGACCGACTATCTTGATCGCAAGCCGCGCCAGCTTTCGGGCGGCCAGCGCCAGCGCGTCGCCATCGGCCGCGCCATCGTGCGCAACCCGGACGTCTTCCTGTTCGACGAGCCGCTCTCCAACCTCGATGCCGAATTGCGCGTGAAGATGCGGCTGGAGATCGCCAAGCTGCACAAGGACCTCGGCGCGACCATGATCTACGTGACCCACGACCAGGTCGAAGCGATGACTCTGGCCGACAAGATCGTGGTGCTTCGTGCGGGTCTGGTCGAACAGATCGGCAGCCCAATGCAGCTCTATTCGGACCCCGACAATCGTTTCGTCGCCGGCTTCATCGGCTCGCCGCGCATGAATTTCATCGACGCCTCCGTCTCCGGCATCAAGGACGGCGCGCTGCTCGTCGATGTGCCGGAGCTCGACCTCTCGGGCCTGCCGGTGCGGCCGCGCGCAATGCCGGCAAAGGCGCCTGCGACCGTGACGCTCGGCATCCGCCCCGAGCATCTCAGTGAAGGGGCTGAAGGGCCGTTCCGGATCACGCTCGCCTGCAACGCCATCGAGCGCCTCGGCGCGATTTCCTATCTCTATACCGCGCCCGGCGACGACGCGACGATCATCGCCCAGCTCAAGGGCGCGAGCGGCGTGCGCGTGAGCGAGACCGTCACGGTCGGCGTCGACCCGGAAGCCTGCTTCCTGTTCGACGATGCGGGGCAGCGCATCTAAACAAAAAAGAGGCGGCCGACTGGCCGCCTCTCTGTATTCAAGCTGACAATAGGGCAGCGTTTTTATGCCGCCCACGTCAATGCTTGTGGTGGCCCCCGCCATCGCCGCCCCGTGCGGAGCGCACCGGCAGTTCGACATCCACCGAACCCGCCTTCTCGAATTCGAGCCTGACGGGAACCGTGCCGCCTTCGCGAAACGGGTCCGACACGTCGAGGAACATGATGTGCAGGCCGCCCGGCTTGAGCTCTACCGTCTCGCCGGCCGGAATCTCCAGTCCGCCGTCGACCGGGCGCATCACCATCACGTCGTCGACGACTTCCATGGTGTGGATCTCGACGCGGCCGGCGGCCGACGCGCTGGCGCCCACGAGCCGGTCGGCCTCGTCGCCCTTGTTGGCGATGGTCAGGTATCCGCCGCCGGCAGGCTGACCGGGCAGCATCGCGCGCGCCCAGGCGGCGGTGATCTCGAGGTCACCGGCAACAACGGCCTGCTCGCCGCCGCCATGACCGGCATGGCCATGCCCGCCACCTTCGGCGGCAAGGATCGTCAAGCCCGGCGCAGGATGCGCAAGCGAATGCGGGTCCTGCCCTTCGGCCGGCATTTCGTCCCACTTCACTTCACCGTCGGCGCATGTCTGCGTCGTCACGAAGAACAGCTTCTGCCCTTCCTCGACGCCGGCGAGCGAACCCGACAGCACGAATTCGTCATAGTGGCCGTCTTCCAGTGAACCGCCGGACCAGGTGACTGCCTTGGTGCCGGACGAAACCTCGCGGCCGTGCAGGTTGTAGCTCTTCTGATAGTCACCGCTATCGACGGCCAGCTTCCAGCCCGCCTTGGGCATCGGCTTGACGCCGACATAGCCTTCCGGGACCTCGACGCGTACCGTGTGGGTGGCCTGGCCCTCGCAGCCATGCGGGATGCGGACGACTGCCTTGTAGCTGCCGGGCGCGGCATTCGCCGTTTCCAGCGAGGCATGGGCGTAGGCGGTGGCGACGGAGAACGCCGTCAGCGCGCTGGCCGCAGCGAATTGAAGCATGAGATGACGCATGGTTTTTCCTTTCAGCGTCTGAAGTATCAAAGGCCCCTGTTCGAGGCCGGCTCGACTTCAGGCGGAAAGGGGCGGGCCGCGGATCGCCGGCGGCGGATCGTCCGGTCGCGGAGCGAAATTCTCGTCTGCTTCAACGAAGGTGTGAGCGAACGACAGCGCCAGCGGCGTCGGGAATGCCGGCTCGGTGGCCGGCAGCGCCTTGTAGACCGGCGCATTCTGGCCGCTGTGGCCGAACAGGCAGATCGGGCATTTTTCCTGCAGCGGCGCCGGCAGGTCGGAACCGTCGACCGGCTTCTCCGCGCCGTAAATGGTACAGATCACCCACAGGCCGTTCTCGGCAGCCTTTGCCGCCGTGACGGGTTGCAGCACGTTCAGGAGCAGGATCAGGCAACCGATCAGCGCGAACAGGCCGCGGTCGCGCCGCAGCGTCGCAAACCATGTCGGGCGGCGAGCCATGTTCATGCCAATGCCCTTAGCGCAGTTGCCGCAACCCCGCCAGCGGGTCGCCCTGCGACATGGCGCGCCAAGGTTGAGCACCCCCCTGCGCGAACCGCTACCCCTCAAGTGATTTCGTAGAATTCCTTGACGATGTCCCACGCCTCGTCGGCGGTGTCGACCGCGTCGATCAGGTGCTGGTCGCCGGGCGAGATGGTGCCCTGTTCGGCCAGATAGTCGAGATCGACGGCCCGCGACCAGAACTCCTTGCCGAACAGGATCACCGGAACGCGCTCCATGCGGCCGGTCTGGATCAGCGTCAGCGTCTCGAAGAACTCGTCCATCGTGCCGAAGCCGCCTGGAAACACCGCCACCGCCTTGGCGCGCATGATGAAATGCATCTTGCGGACCGCGAAATAGTGGAAGTTGAAGCACAGTTCCGGCGTGACATAGAGGTTCGGCGCCTGCTCGTGCGGCAGCACGATGTTGAGGCCTATCGAGGGCGCGCCGCAGTCTGCTGCGCCACGATTGCCGGCTTCCATCACGCCCGGCCCGCCGCCCGTCACCACCACGAACTCGCGGTAATAGGTCTTGGCGGAATGCTCCGAACACAGCCGCGCAAAGGTCCGCGCTTCCTCATAGTAGCGGGCGTTCGCCTCGAGGTTCTTGCGCTGGGTCTCGTTCTTGGCTGCCCATGCCTCGCCGCCCGGCTCCGGGATGCGCGCGCCGCCGAACAGCACCACGGTCGAGCGGATGCCCCGCTCGGCGAGCATCATCTCGGGCTTCAGCAGTTCGAGCTGCAGACGCACGGCGCGCAACTCGCGCCGTGTCATGAACTCCTCGTCGTCCCATGCCAGCCTGTAGGCCGGCGCACGGGTCTGCGGGGTGTCCGGCACGGCCTTCGCGCGCTCGAGGTCCTCGTCGGAATGCGGCAGCGGCGTCCAGCCGGATTTGTCCTCCGGATTCATCAAAATTCCAATCTGTCTCTATGCGCCGCACAGCGGCGCGCCCCGTCATTGACCCCCCACCGCGCATGACATAGTTTCCGCGCCGACCCGAGGGTCACCTCGTCACCTCCAGCCTATTGTCTACCCCTTAACAGCGCGTAATGGAGCATTTCATGACCAAGCCGGATCTGGCAGCCCTCGAGATGACTGTCGAGAAGGCATTCGACGAGCGCGACGGCGTCAACACTGGCACGCGCGGCGAGGTGCGCGATGCGGTGGGGGCAGCGCTCGAGCTGCTCGACAAGGGCCAGGCCCGCGTCGCCGAACGGGCAGCCGACGGTACCTGGACGGTCAACCAGTGGCTGAAGAAGGCCGTGCTCCTGTCGTTCCGGCTCAATCCGATGGAGATCGTCAAGGGCGGCCCCGGCGATGCGGTGTGGTGGGACAAGGTACCCTCCAAGTTCGACGGCTGGTCCCCGAACGAATTCGAGAAGGCCGGCTTCCGCGCCGTGCCCAACTGCATCGTGCGCCGGTCGGCTTATGTGGCGCCGGGCGCCGTGCTGATGCCGTCCTTCGTCAATCTCGGCGCCTATGTCGGCGAAGGCACCATGGTCGACACATGGGCCACCGTCGGCTCCTGCGCACAGATCGGCAAGAACGTGCACCTTTCGGGCGGCGTCGGCATCGGCGGCGTGCTGGAGCCGATGCAGGCCGGCCCGACCATCATCGAGGACAACTGCTTCATCGGCGCGCGCTCGGAAGTCGTGGAAGGCTGCATCGTGCGCGAGGGCTCGGTGCTCGGCATGGGCGTCTTCATCGGCAAGTCGACCAAGATCGTGGACCGCGACACCGGCAAGGTGTTCTACGGCGAGGTACCGCCCTACTCCGTCGTCGTCGCCGGCACCATGCCCGGCAAGAACGTGCCCGGCGAGAACTGGGGCCCCAGCCTCTACTGCGCCGTGATCGTGAAGCGCGTCGACGAGAAGACGCGCTCCAAGACCTCCATCAACGAGCTGCTGCGGGATTGATCGGCGCTGCGCGCCGGTTCATCCTGACCTAGAACGCGATCCTGCGGAGACCGCCACCGTGCCTGCGAACCAGATGTTATGGCTCTTCTTCGGCTTTTCCGGCCGGATCAGCCGCGCCGCCTATTTTCTGGCCGGCCTGCTGATGATGATCCTCGTCGTCTTCATGGTCTACCGGCTGACGCTGGCGCAGGAGAGCGGCAGCGGCGGCGCGTTCTGGGAGACGCTGCTCAGCGCGGTCATGATCGCCTCGCTGTGGGCGCAGGCAGCGCTGGGGGCCAAGCGCGTGCACGACATCGACAAGCCCGGCCTGTTCGCCGCGCTGCTGTTCGTGCCGTTGCTCAACTTCATCGTCTTCGTAGGCTTGTGCCTAATGCCGGGCACGCCCGGCGCCAACCAGTACGGCCAGACGACCAACCGGCCGAAGTAGCAGGCAGGCGCTAGGCGCCCGCCATATCTTCGGGCGTGAGCACCGGCGATCCCGCACCGGCCCTTTCCGCATCCCGCACTAGCTTCACAACGCGCGTCGACAACGGCGCCGTCCGGCCATGCCGTTCGGCCAGCGCGACGATCACGCCCTGAAACTCGTCGATTTCCGTCGGCCGCCCGCGCTGCAGATCCTCCCACATCGAGGATCGCGCCTGCGGGTCGATCGACAGCATGCGTCGGGCCAGTATGCGGAACAGCCAGTCGGGCAGCCGCAGGATCGAGGGAATCAGAGCCGGGGGCGGTCCGGCTGCCGCGCGGGGCCGGATGCCCGCCGCCCGCAACACGTCCAGCGCCTCGCTCACCTGATCGGCAAACGGCCGCCGCCAGCGGCGGTCGCCAAGCTGCTCGGCCAGCGGCAGGCCCGACAGCGCGTTGAAGGCGTTGTTGAGGTTCATCACCAGCTTACCCCACAACACGGCGTCGAGATCGGCATGTTCGGCGGACGGAAAACCGGACACGTCCAGCAAATCGCGCAGGCCCGGCACACCAGCCGCCAGAAGCGTGGATCCGCTGCTGGCACGATGGAACATTGGCGCGCCTTCCGCCGTCTCGCCGCGCACCACGTTGAACGGTACCATGCCGGTGACGACGCGCATCGTAGCCGGCAAAGTCCGGCGCAGCGTTTCCGCATTCCTGACTCCGTTCTGCAGGCTGACGACCACGGCATCGGCCCGTGCACGGCGCGCGACCAGTTCGGCCATCGCCGCGGTGTCATGGCTCTTCACCGTCACCAGCACGACACCGGCATCGGCCAATGCCACCGCGGGATCGCTTTCGGCACCGATCGCGCCTGCCGGCACATCGCGCACGCCTCCGCCCAGATCGACGATCCGCAGCCCCCGCTTTTCGACGGCATCGGCAAGTGCCGGCCGACAGAGCAAGCTGACCCTGCGTCCCGCAAGCGCCAAGCACCCACCGGCATGGCAGCCGATGCTTCCCGCCCCCGCAACCGCGATCTTCGTGTCGACACCGATCATGCCAGTCCTCCGCGCGAACCCGGATGGAGACATTCAAACACGGGCGGGTCAATGGCGAAGGACGCGCCCTCTGGCCCTATGTTTTTCACCGCCGACTGCGTCACGCTCTACGTGACAGCTTCGGCGGCTTGGTCTATCCATCGCACACATGAACCTGCCTGTTGATCCGGCGGCGAACCTCGCCGCGCTCATCCTTTGTCCGTCCGTCACGCCCGCCGAGGGCGGTGCGCTCTCGGCCCTGCAGGCGATGCTTGCGCCGATGGGTTTCGCCATCGACAGGCCGACCTTCTCCGAGGACGGCACTCCGGACGTCGAGAACCTCTACGGACGGCTTTCCGGCAACGGACCGCATCTGATGTTCGCCGGCCATACCGATGTCGTGCCGGTGGGCGACGAGGCCGACTGGACGCATCCGCCCTTCGCAGCCGAGGTCGCCGATGGCTGGATGTTCGGGCGTGGCGCGGTCGACATGAAGGGCGGCATCGCCTGTTTCGTCGCGGCGATCGCCCGCCACATCGAGGCGAACGGCGCACCGAAGGGCAGCGTATCGCTGCTGATCACCGGCGACGAGGAAGGCCCGTCCATCAACGGCACCGTCAAGCTGCTCGACTGGGCGGCAAAGCGCGGCGAGAGCTGGGACGCGGCGATCGTCGGCGAGCCGACCAACCCGGAGGCGCTCGGCGACATGATCAAGATCGGCCGTCGCGGCTCGATCTCCGGCGACATCGTCGTTCACGGCCGCCAGGGCCACGCCGCCTATCCACACCTGGCCGACAATCCGGTGCCAGGCATCGTCATGCTGGTCGATGCGCTCCTGTCGCCGGCCTTCGACGAAGGCACCGACAATTTCCAGCCGACAAATCTGGAAGTGACCACCATCGACGTCGGCAATCCGGCCACCAACGTCATCCCGGCCCGCGCGAAGGCATCGTTCAACATCCGTTTCAACGACACCTGGACGGCGGAGACGCTGCAGGCGGAAATCCACAACCGGCTCGACCGCGCCGCCGCGCGCAGGAAGCTGCGGCCCGGCCGTGGGGAGAAGATCAATTTCGAGCTGATCTGGCGTGATCGGCCGAGCCCGGTCTTCATCACCCGCGACGAGAAGCTGACGGCCGGCTTAAGCGCATCCGTCGAGGCGGTGACCGGCCGCAAGCCGGTGCTGTCGACATCCGGCGGCACGTCCGATGCCCGCTTCATCAAGGATCATTGCCCGGTGGTCGAGTTCGGCCTCGTCGGGCAGACCATGCACATGGTCGACGAACGCGTGGCGCTCTCCGATCTGGAGACGTTGACGCGCATCTACCAGCGTTTCCTGGAAGACTGGTTCGCCTGACATGCCGCCCGCCGAGGACATCCAGAGACACCTCCTCGGCGCCTGGCGCATGATGACGGGCAAGCGCGACGCCGTGCGCATGCTCGACCTCTCAGTCGACGGCTTCTGGAACTCGTTCTTCGCAATCCTCATCGCGCTGCCGGTGCTGCTGGTCGGCTGGGTGCCGCTCGCCAACGAACTGGCCGTGCCCGAAGCCCGCTTCGTCGGCCGCGTGCTGCTGGTGCTGCGGCTGGCCGTCGTCGACATCGGTTCGTGGGTTCTGCCGATCGCGGCGGTCGCCGCAATCTCCGGCTATGTCGGCATCCGCGACCGCTTCGTCGCCTATGTCGTCGCCACCAACTGGGGCTCGGCGCTGTTTGCCTGGTTCATGCTGCCTGCCTCGCTGCTGCGGCTGGTCGCACCGGGGCTCGGCGAGGCGGCGACCGCCCTGTCGCTCGGCATCTTCCTCGCCAGCATGGTGCTCTCGTGGCGGCTGACCGATGCGGCAATAGACAAGGGGCCGGGCGTGGCGACAGGCGTCTTCGCCGGCATGTTCATGGCGTCGGTCCTGACCCTGTTCGCGCTACAGGACCTGCTGGGCCTCAGCGCCCCGATGCCAAGCTAGGGCGGGCCTAGCGCCGCGCGGCGAATGCGGCCGCGACGATCATCAGCCCGACCGCCAGCACCGGCAGCACGGCGAAACCGAACGCCGCATAGACCGGACCAAAGCCGATCGTGCCGGCAAACAGCGCCAGATAGGTCACGCCGCTGTTCAGCCCCATGATCGCACCACGTCGCGAAGGGTCGAGCGCCGTCAGCCGCATGATCAGCACATTGAGCCCGAAATGGTTGATCAGCCCCCAGGCGAAGACCGCTACCAGCATCGCCGCATAAGAAACGCTCGCCACGGCCATGGCGGCGAACACCGCCGCGACACCCAGGAAGATCAGCGATAGCAGCAGGCCGGGGCCGACCCTGTCGATGAGGCGGTCGAGCAACGCGGCGGCGCCGAAACCGAGCCCGTAGCTCAGCGCGACGAGGCCGTTGGCACTAAGCGGTAGGCCCAGTGCCCCGTGCAGATGATCGCCGATATAGCCGTAGACGCCGTAGAACGAGGTCATGAAGGCGGCGCAGGCCACGAGCAGCGGCGCCACGCCGCGCACGCGCAGCGCGGCAAAAGGCGATTGCGAGACGCTTGAGCCGGCTGCGGCCGTCCCAGCCGCTGAGGCCGAAACCGCCAGTGCCGCAGCGAGCGCCGCGACCGCCACCACGGCATAGACCAGCCGCCAGCCAGCGAGATCGGCCAGCACCGCCGAAAGCGAGACGCCGGCGACCATGCTGAGCGTCCAGCCGGTGAGCACGACGCCGATGGTCTGGCTTTCGCGTCCGGCGGGCGCAACCTCGGCCGCCAGCGTATAGATCGCCGGCAGCGCGACACCTGCGGCGATGCCGACGACGAACTGCGCGGCGACGAGTGCCGCAAGCGCCGGCGCCAGCGCGCTGCCGCCGAGTCCTGCGCCAAGCAGCAGCAATGCCGCCAGCAGCATGCGCCGCGCACCGTGGCGGTCGATGAGCCGGCCGAGAAAAACCGCGCTCGCCGCCGTGCCGAGGCCGAAGGCGGCCGACGCGACCATCACCGCCGGAACGCTGGTTCCCAGCGCCCGCGCGACCTCGGGCGCGATCGGCCCCAGCGCCAGCGAGTTCGAGCCGATCACGCCGATGCAAGCGGTCAGCAAGAACGCGAAGGGCGGGATCGGCATCCTTGCCGGGGCGGCTGCGATAGTGTGTTGATCGATGTTCGTCATTCCTGCATGATTGCAGAATGATGTTCGGCATCAAGGTGGAACTGCGATATGAACGAAAATACAGATGGTATTCGGCGTAAACGCGCCAGCGGCCGCGCCCTCGACGATATGGACCGAAAGCTGTTAGGCGTTCTGGCCGAGGATGCGACCATCAGCTACGCGGATCTGGGCGAGCGGGTCGGCCTTTCGCCGCCCGCCGCGCACGAGCGGGTCAAGCGCCTGCGCCGCTGCGGCGCGATCCGCAAGGTCGCCGCGCTGATCGATCCCGAGGCGAGCGGCAAACCGATGCTTGCCTTCGTGCATGTCGACACCACCGGCTGGGGCAAGACGCCGGTGCTGCTCGCGATCGAGGAGCACCCCGAGGTGGAGGAGATCCACTCGGTTGCCGGCGACACCTGCATGCTGCTCAAGGTCCGCACGGAAAGCACGCATGCGCTCGAGGGCCTGCTTGCGCGCCTCTACGATACGCCCGGCGTCAAGGCGACCCGCAGCTATGTGGTGCTGTCCACCTATCTGGAACGTCCGGTGCAGCCCGGCGTCACCGCCGAATGGCCGGCTCTGGTGAAGAACGCGCAGGCCGGCGTCGATGCGTTCAATAATCGACCCGGGTGAGGTAGAGCCCGTCGGGCGGCGCGACCTGCCCGCAGCGAGCGCGGTCGGCGGCCTTCAGTGCCGCCTCGAGGTCGTCCGCGCTCCAGCCGCCCTCGCCCACCTTCTTCAGCGAGCCGACCATCGAGCGCACCTGATTGTGCAGGAAAGAGCGCGCCGACGCGCGAACCTCGATCAGGTCGCCGTCGCGCGAAACGTCGAGCCGGTCGAGCGTCTTGACCGGGCTTGCCGACTGGCACTGCACCGAGCGAAAGGTGGTGAAGTCGTGCTTGCCCAGAAGCCGCTGCGCGGCCGCGTGCATTGCGTCCGCATCCAGCAAACGCGGTACGTGCCAAACATTGCCGCGCATCAGTGCCGCCGGCGCGCGACGGTTGAGGATAACGTAGAGATAGTGCCGGGCGGCCGCCGAGAACCGCGCATCGAAATCATCCGCCACGCGCGCCGCCGCCAGCACCGCGACGGCCTCGCCCGCCATCGTCAGATGGGCGTTGAGCGCGCCCTGCACCTTGTCGGCGTCCCATTCCCTGTCGAGATCGACATGGACCACCTGCCCCATCGCATGCACGCCGGCATCGGTGCGCCCGGCGCCGCGGATCGTAACCGTCTGGCCGCAAAAGCCGAGTATGGCCTTCTCGATCGCTTCCTGAACCGTGGCAAGGTCGGCCTGCCGCTGCCAGCCGGCATAAGCCCGTCCGTCATATTCGATGTCGAGCCGGTAGCGCGGCACCGTCAGAGCTCCTGGAACGCCGGCGCGTAGACCAGCCTGCCGCTGGCCGGCGCCTCGCCCCACGAAATCGCCTGCAGCGCCTCGCCCTGATAGTCGCTTTCGAACCCGCTGGCGCGCTCGTGCGCATATAAGAAACGGCCGTAATAGGCCGGATCGCCCAGCACGACGCACAGAGTCTCGCCCGCGGCGCGCAGGCGACGGTGCGCCTCTTCCACAAGCGCCGCGCCGATGCCTTGTCCCTGCGCGGCGGGCGAAACCGCCAGCGGCGCGAGCGCGACCGCGGCGAAGCTGCGGTTGCGTGTCTCCACCATCAGCCGCGAGAACAACACATGGCCGACAAGTTCGCCGTCCCGTTCGGCGACCAGTTCGAGCACATCGTCGCTGGCGGCGACCAGCAGCTCGACGAGCCGTGCCTCGCCATCCTGCCCGAAGGCCGCTTCCTCGACCGCGCGGATCGCGCCGCGATCCCGCTCGGCCGCCTCACGGATGGTAATGCCGTTCATGACAGCTCGTCTCCCTCGCCGATCTTGGCGCCGCGCAGGAACTCGCCCGCCGCCATCGGCTTTCCGCCTGCCCGCTGCAGCTCCGTCAGCCGCACCGCGCCGTTGCCGCAGGCTACGGTCAACCGATCGTCGAGGATGCGCCCGGCAGGCCCCTCGCCCTCGGCCATGGTCGAGCGCAGCAGCTTCACGCGTTCCGCCTTACCTCCGGTCGTCATCTCGCACCATGCGCCGGGAAACGGTGAAAGCCCCCGGATATGATTGTGCACCTCCGCCGCGCTCCGCGACCAGTCGATGCGCGCCTCCTCCTTGGCGATCTTCTTCGCGTAGGTCGCGCCTTCTTCAGGCTGCGGTTTCAGCGACAGCGATCCGGATTCGAGCGCCTCCAGCGCCCGCACCATCAGTGCGGCACCCGTTGCCATCAGCGCGTCGTGCAGTTCGCCAGCGGTCATGTCGGGACCGATGGCGACGCGTTCCGTCAAGGCCACAGGGCCGGTGTCGAGCCCCTCGTCCATCTTCATGACCATCATGCCGGTCTCGGTGTCACCGGCCATGATCGCGCGCTGGATCGGAGCCGCGCCGCGCCAGCGCGGCAGCAGCGACGCATGGCCGTTGAACGCGCCCAGACGGGTGCCGTCGAGGATCGGCTTCGGCAGCAGCAACCCGTAGGCGACCACGACGGCGACGTCCGCCTCCAGATCGCGGAACGCCTGTTGCTCGTCTTCGCCCTTTAGCGACTTGGGCGTGCGCACCTCGACGCCCAACTCCTCGGCAAGCAGATGCACCGGCGATTTCGTCAGTTCCAGTCCGCGCCGGCCCGCAGGGCGCGGCGGCTGGCTATAGACGGCGACGATCTCGTGCCCGGCCTCGGCGATCGCGCGCAGCGTCGCGGCCGAAAACTCGGGCGTTCCCATGAAGATGACGCGTAGGGACATGGTGCGGCCTCCGGCTCGCCGGCGCGGGGCTAGCCGGCCATCCGGCTGAGGGGTTTGTCGCGCGCCAGCTTCTTGAACCTGCGCACCACCATGTCGCGCTTGAGTTTGGAGATGTGGTCGATGAACAGCACGCCGTTGAGATGGTCGATCTCATGCTGCAGGCACGTCGCCATCAGCCCGTCGGCCTCGATGACCTGTTCCTTGCCGTCGCGGTCGAGATATTTCACCGTCACCGTGTCCGGCCGCTCGACCTCGGCATAGTAGTCCGGGATCGACAGGCACCCTTCCTCATAGACCGAAATGCCGTCGCCGCTGGCGACGATTTCCGGGTTGATGAAGACATGCGGCGCCTTCGGCTCGTCCTCCTTGGCGAGATCGATCACCAGCATGCGGCGCGGTTCGCCGATCTGGATCGCCGCCAGCCCGATGCCGGGCGCGTCGTACATCGTCTCGAGCATGTCGTCGGCAAAGCGCCGCAGCGCGTCGTCGACCCGCTCCACCGGCTCGGAAACCTGGCGCAGGACGGGATCGGGGAGGATGACAAGAGGTCTGATCATGCCCGTCAGGTAATCGGTAACCCCAGAGGCGTCAACGGCTTTGGCGAGAATGTTCACGTTTTGGTCTTATGCCGGCCAGCCGAATCGTCTATCCTGAAGGGATGAATGATCCGGCCGCACTGCTTTCGCTCCCCGTCGCCCACCTCGGCGCGACTACGATCACGCTGGGCCAGGCCCTTGCGAGTGCGGTCGCGCTGGTGCTGCTGCTGCTCCTGTTTCTCACGCTCGCCCTGCTGCGCTCCGCCCGCTCCCGCGCCGAGGCGGCAGCCGAAGCGACGCAGCGCGCCCGCGAGGCGGAAGCCCGCATGGCCGAGATCGCCCGCGCGCAGGCCGAGATGCAGGGCCGCATGGGCACCATCGCAGAGGTCTTCGGCAGTCGGCAGGCGGAACTGACGAAATCGATCGGCGAGCGGCTTGACGGGATGAGCGCGCGGCTCGGCCATTCGATTACCGAGCAGACGAAGTCGACGCATGAGAACCTGGCGAAGCTGCAGGAGCGGCTGGCGGTGATCGACACGGCGCAGTCCAACATCCAGTCGCTGGCGGGCCAGGTCGTGCAGCTCCAGCAGATCCTGTCCAACAAGCAGACGCGTGGCGCGTTCGGCCAGAGCCGCATGGAGGCGATCGTCGCCGACGGCCTGCCACACGGCGCCTACGAGTTCCAGGCGACGCTGTCGAACAACAACCGCCCCGATTGCCTCGTGCGCATGCCCAACGGCGCGCCCGACCTCGTCATCGACGCCAAGTTCCCGCTGGAATCGTGGAACGCGATCCGGGCGGCGGCCGAGAGCGAGGGAGCGGACGCGCAGAAGGTCGCCGCGCAGGCCTTTCGCCGCGACGTGGAGGTGCACATCCGCGCCATCGCGGAGAAGTACCTGATAGCGGGCGAAACACAGGACACGGCCTTCATGTTCGTGCCGTCCGAATCGATCTTCGCCGAGATCCACGAGAACTTCGAGGCGGTCGTGCAGAAGGCGCACCGCGCCCGCGTGGTCATCGTCTCGCCGTCGCTGCTGATGCTGTCGATCCAGGTGATCCAGGCCGTGCTCAAGGATGCGCGCATGCGCGAGCAGGCACACCTTATCCAGCACGAGGTGGTGCGGCTGATGGAAGATATCGGCCGCCTTGACGATCGCGTGCGCAAGCTGCAGACGCATTTCTCGCAGGCGAGCCGCGACGTCGAGACGATCCTGACCTCGGTCGACAAGGTCACGCGGCGCGGTGCCAAGATCGAGGCGCTCGAGTTCGGCATCGAGGGCGGCGCGCCGGAGACGGAAGAGCCCGCGCCGCGAACGGCCTCGTCGCGCACCGGGCAGTTGCGTCTGCATGTGGTCGAAGACGGCGAATGATGCCCGCATCCTGCCACGATCCTGTTTGAAGAAGCCCACCGTCGCAAATTCGAAGGGCATCCATGAACCGCATCGCAAGAGCAGTCAGCGCCGCCGGCGCGGCCGTCATGCTGGCAGGAGCGCTACTGGTCGCCGGCTGCCAGACGGGAACCACGCCCGGCGCTTCGGCCGGGGCGTCACGCTCCGGGCAGGCCTATCTGGCCGAGATTCGCACCTCAGCCGGCCTGCCGGCGCTGAGACCCGATCCGACACTGGAGAAGGCGGCGTTGCGCCAGTCCGGCTACATGGCGCAATCGGGCCGCATGGCGCACGACACCGGCTGGCGGCGCGATTTCGCCACCCGGATGAAGGCGGACGGCGTCGCCGCGCCGGCGGCCGAGAACCTCGCCCATGGTCGCATGGAGATGGAGCGGCTGTTCCAGATGTGGATGGCCTCCTCCGGCCACCGCCGCAACATGCTTGACGAGCGCTTCACCCGCTTCGGTCTCGCCTATGCGGGCACCGATGACGACCGGCGTTACTGGACGCTTGTGCTGGGCAAATAGCAGCAGCGTCAGTTCAGCCGCGCGCGGGCGAAGCCGGCGAGTTCATCCGTGAACGTCGACAGGTCGTCCTTGAGGTCGGCGAACCCGCCGGTGCGGTCGAGCGTGCCGTGGTCCATGTAGAGGGCGCGGTTGATCTCGATCTGCAGCGTGTGCCGCCCCTCCTCCGGCTTCCCGTAGCGCTCCACGATCAGCGCGCCCTTGTACGGATCGTTGAGCCCGACGCTGTAGCCGAGCGCCGACAGGTGGTCCGCGACGAAGCGTGTGAGCGCCGGATCGCATGACGTGCCGTCGAGATCGCCCAGCACGAAGTCCGGACGCGTTCGGCCCGGGTCGGGCGCCAGGGCATTGCCGACCGGCTGCATCGAATGCCAGTTGATGTGCAGCACCTCGCCGAATCGTTCCGTCAGCCGCGCCATCTCGTCTTCCAGCGCCGCGTGATAGGGCCGCCAGTAGGCATCGATGCGTCGCCGTATCTCGTCCGCGCTCAGAAGCCGGTCGTAGATCGGCACCGCGTCGCCAATCAGGCGGAAGATCAGCCCGACGCCACGCTCCGAATTGACCGAAGGCGCGGTCTCCTCCGCCCAGTCCTCCGGCAGGAGATGAGGGTCGAGATCGTCGGCGGTGCGGTTGGGATCGATATAGGTTCTGGCAAACAGCGCCTTGATGAGCGTCGCGCCATGGCTCGGCGCGTCGATGACGAGGTCGTCGACGAACCGGTCCTCGCCGCCCAGCAGCAGCCGCATCTCGGCCGCCGGCAGGAAATCCTCGGGATAGACCCGGCCGCTATGCGGCGAATCGTAGAGTAGCGGCAGTTCCTCGCCATCCGGTCGTCGCACCGATACCGCCTGCGGCAGGTCTTCGGGTTCGCCCTGCCTAGACATCGCCGTCCTCGAAGATGCCGGCCGGGTTGGCGCGTGTCGCCATGCGCCGGATATGCGGCAGCAGCTTCTCGGCGAAGACCGAATGCAGCCGCATCAGCTCGCCCACCGGGTCGTCGTGGTCGTCCACGCGAATGTCCCAAAGCGGATATTCCTCGCTGGCCACCACATAGACTGTCGAGGAGCGCTCCTCCTTCCGGTCTCCGCCTTCGGCCATGCCCGCAGCAAGCGCACGGATCAGCCGTTCCACCAGCGGCGTGTTCGGCTTCTCGCCGAAGGCGCGCACTGCCGCCTCGATTACCTGTGGCCCTTCGAGCCGGTTTCCCTGCACGCAGAAATCGCGATGCGCCTGCCCGCCGGCCCAAGGCTTGCAGCCCTCGCCGGTCCAGATCGCGGCGCGGCCGTCGCGGTCGATTACGCCGAGCTGCCGCCGATCCATGCGAGGATCATGCTGGCGCAGCGCCTCGATCACCTCGTCGGCCCACATGCCGCTCTGCAGCAGCCTTATGCCGTCGATGCCGAGATACGGATTGAGTCGTGCCTGTGTGGCGATCGCGCCAGCGCCAGGCGCGGCGTGCGTCAGAAGCTTGCCGACGGCCGGAAGCGCGGTGATGGCGGCAATGCCGAACTCGCCCGTTCGCGGGCAGCGGGCGACTATGGAAAAGGTCATGAAGCGCCTCTGGCTGGAAACCACGTCAGGGGAACGACGGGCGGCGTCCCCGGTTCCCCCGTCGCGCGCCGGAGGATGGACTGTTCACAGCAAACCGCTTTGCGCGCGGCGGATCGGCAGCCTATCTGTCGGAGACAATTCGGGAGACTTCATGATGGAACTCGGCCTCTACACGTTCGCCGATATCGGCACCGACCCGGTTACCGGCGCAAAGGTCGGGCCGGCGGAACGGCTGCGCAATCTCGTCGAGGAAATCGAGCTTGCCGACCAGCTCGGTCTCGACTTCTTCGGGCTCGGCGAACATCACCGCCCCGACTATGCGGTCTCCTCGCCCGCCGTCGCGCTTGCGGCCGCCGCCACGCGCACGAAGAATATCCGCCTGTCGAGCGCGGTTTCGGTTCTGTCGTCGGACGATCCGATTCGCGTGTTCCAGCAGTTCGCCACGCTCGACAATCTGAGCGAGGGCCGTGCCGAGATCATGGCGGGCCGAGGCTCCTTCATCGAATCCTTCCCTTTGTTCGGCTACGCGCTCGAGGACTACGATACGCTGTTCGCGGAAAAGCTCGAGATGCTCATCAAGCTGAACGAGGGCGAGATCTTCTCGTGGCCGGGTGGCCAGCACACGCCGAAGGTCGACAATCGCGGCGTCTATCCGCGCCCGCTGCAGGAGAAGCTGCCGCTATGGATCGCCGTCGGCGGCACGCCGCAATCGGTCGGCCGCGCGGCGATGCTCGGCCTGCCGCTGGCGCTCGCCATCATCGGCGGCGAGCCGCACCGTTTCGCGCCGCTGTTCAAGCTCTATCGCGAGGCGGCAGCCAAGTTCGGGCGCGACCCGGCAACCTTGAAGACCTCCATCAACGTGCATGGTTTCGTCGCCGAAACGACGCAGGAGGCGATAGACACAGCCTTTCCGGCGCACACCGACGTGATGAACCGCATCGGGCGCGAGCGTGGCTGGGGGCCGACGGGCAAGGAGCAGTTCGCCGCCTCCGCCGCTCCGCGCGGCGCCAATTTCGCCGGCAGCCCGGCGGAAGTCACCGACAAGATCCTCGCCAACCACGAGATCTTCGGCTTCGACCGCTTCGTCATCCAGATGGCAATCGGCGTCATGGACCATGCGAAGCTCATGAAGGCCATCGAACTGTTCGGCACGAAGGTCGCGCCAGAGGTGAAGAAGGCCGTGGCGGCGAAGAAAACAGCCGCAGCGGAGGCATAGCGCCTTCGACCTTCCCGCCTTCATGGATGTCGCCACGAATCGCGGACGTTGAAGTCGGAACCGCGACCTCTTCGCCGTCATCCCGGGCAACCGAGCGTAGCGAGGACAGACCCGGGACCCATTGAGAGGCGCGGCCGGTCTCCGCAGGTAGCGCCGCGCAGATCACGCACCGCAGGCGCTTTCATGCGCCAAGGTAAGCACCGGGCCGTGCTCCACGATGTCCCGACCAATAGGTCCCGGCTCTCGCTCCGCTCGGCCGGGATGACGCCGTCATGGATGTGTCCCGCAAATCGCCGACGGCGGTGTCACCTGCCAGTCGCCAACGCTGAAGGTACACCCGCGACCCTCCCGCCGTCATCCCGGGCAACCGAGCGGAGCGAGGGCAGACCCGGGACCCATTGAGAGGCGCGGCCGGTCTCCGCAGGTAGCGCCGCGCAGATCACGCACGGCAGGCGCTTTCATGCGCCAAGGTAAGCACCGGGCCGCGCCTGACGATTTCCGGACCAATGTGTCCCGGCTCGGCGGTCGCTTCGCGACCTTGGCCGGGATGACGGTGAGAGATCGCGGCACACCCCTGACATGGAGAGGCCGCAGCGCTTCCCCGCTCTCCCTCGAAGGCTCGCTCGGCCGGGATGACGCCTTCATGGAAGCTTTCCACAAACCGACATTGGCACAAGCGGCAGACGGTTGGTGAACGCGTGCTGACATCCTATATCCGACCGATGATACCGCTCTCCGTACTCGACCTCTCGCCCGTGCCTGAGGGCAGTGACGTTTCGCAGTCGCTCGCCAACACGCTCGATCTCGCCCGCCATGCCGAGCGCCTTGGCTACAATCGCTACTGGCTGGCCGAGCACCACAACATGCCCGGCATCGCCAGTGCGGCAACGGCCGTGGTGATCGGCCATGTCGCGGCCGGCACCTCCACCATTCGGGTCGGGGCCGGCGGCATCATGCTGCCCAACCATTCGCCGCTGATGGTGGCGGAGGCGTTCGGCACGCTGGCAGCACTCCATCCCGGCCGCGTCGATCTCGGGCTCGGCCGCGCGCCCGGCACCGACCAGCTCACCGCGCATGCTCTGCGGCGCAACATGGGCGGCGGCGTCGACACCTTTCCCAACGACGTTGTCGAACTGATCCACTACTTCAAGCCGGAGGAACCCGGCCAGCGCGTACGCGCCGTGCCGGGCGCCGGCCTCAACGTCCCGGTCTGGATGCTCGGCTCCAGCCTCTACGGCGCGCAGCTCGCCGCCATGCTCGGCCTGCCCTACGCCTTCGCCTCGCATTTCGCGCCGGCCGAGATGGAGCATGCGCTGGAAGTCTACCGCACGCGCTTCGAACCCTCTGAGCATCTCGAGAAACCTTACGCGATGCTCGGCCTCAACGTCTTCGCCGCCGACACCGACGAGGAAGCGCGGCTGCTCTTCACCTCGCTGCAGCAGGCCTTCGTCAATTTGCGCACGGGCCGCGCCGGCAAGCTGCCGCCTCCCGTTCCCGGCTTTGCCGAAAATCTTGACCCGTCAGCCAAGGCGATGCTCGACCATGCACTTTCCTGCGCCATCGTCGGTTCGCGCGAGACCGTGCGCGACGGGCTCAGGGCCTTCGTCGCGCGCACCGGCGCCGACGAGCTGATGGTCACGGCACAGATCTTCGATCACACCGCGCGGGTACGCTCGTTCGACATCCTTGCGGCCGCCCGCGACGAACTGGACCGCGCCGAGGCCGCCGAATAGGCGACCGGGGCTGTCAACATGCACCTTTGACGTGTATCAACGGGCCGGGCTGATTTTGGGCTAAAGCATTTTGCAGCCAGACGGAATCGTCTGGCGTCGCAGAAATGCGGCTAAGAGAATCAGTCTGGAGCAGCGGAACTGCGTTCTTCAGAACGCCCGCTGCTCTAGAGATCATTCGTTCGCGAATGAGGGAGGCCGTGTGAACGCCGGGCCGATCTACACCGTCGAGGGGGTGACCAAGGTCTACCGCACCGGGGAGGTCGAGGTGCGGGCACTGCGCGGCGTCGACATCGAGATCGGGGCTGGCGAGTTCATCGTGCTGCTCGGCCCGTCCGGCAGCGGCAAGTCGACGCTCGTAAACATTCTCGGCGGGCTCGACACGGCCACCGAAGGAAAGGTCTTCTTCCGCGACGAGGAGATCACCGGCTTCGGCGACCGCGAACTGACGAAATACCGCCGCGACCATGTCGGCTTCGTCTTCCAGTTCTACAATCTCGTGCCCAGCCTGACGGCGCGCGAAAACGTCTCGCTCGTCACCGAGATCGCACGCGATCCGATGGACCCCGGCGAGGCGCTGGAGATCGCAGGCCTGCCGCGCGACCGACACGACCATTTCCCCGCGCAGCTTTCCGGCGGTGAGCAGCAGCGCGTCGCCATCGGCCGCGCCATCGCCAAGAAGCCAGAAGTGCTTCTGTGCGACGAGCCGACCGGCGCGCTCGATTCGAAAACCGGCATCCGGGTGCTGGAAGCGCTGGCGCAGGTCAACCGCGACCTCGGCACCACGGTGCTGGTCATCACCCACAACATGGCGGTGGGCCGCATGGCCGACAGGGTGATCCACTTCGCCGATGGCACCGTCGCGCGGATCGAGGAGAACGAGAAGCGCGAGGCGCCGGCCTCGATCGCGTGGTGAGAGCATGATGCCGACAAGTGGAAGCCGGTTTTCGGAACACATCATGCTGCAGGAGAACCGATGGGTGTGCTCGACCGCAAGCTGATGCGCGATCTCGTCCGGCTGTGGGCGCAGGTCGCGGCGATCGCCCTGGTCATGGCCGCCGGCGTGATGACGCTGGTGCTGGCCGTCGGCGCGCAGCGTTCATTGTTCGAGACGCGCGAAGCCTATTACGAGCGCAACGCCTTCGCCGACATCTTCGCCACCGCCACCCGCGCCCCGGAACGGCTCGCCGATGACATCGCCGCCATTCCCGGCATCGCGAGCGTCGAGACCCGCATCCGCGAGAACGCGGTGCTCGACATAGAGGACATGCTGGAACCGGCCAGCGGCATGCTGGTCTCGGTGCCCGACGACGGCCAGCAGGTGCTGAACCAGCTCTCTATGCGGTTGGGCCGCCTGCCCTCGCCCGGCCATCCGGCCGAGATCGTCGTCAACGAGCCCTTCGCCAACGCCCATGGCTTCGAGCCCGGCGACACGCTCAGCGCCATCATCAACGGCCGCAAACGCGCGCTCACCATCGTCGGCGTCGCACTGTCGCCCGAGTTCATCTACGTCGTGCCAGACCTGATGCCGGACGACCGGCGGCTGGGCGTGGTGTGGATGTCTCAGACGGCGCTCGCCGCCGCGTTCGACCTCGACGGCGCGTTCAACGCGGTTTCCGTCAAGCTCCTGCGCGGGCAGCCGCCCGAGCCGGTGATCGACGAGATCGACCGGCTACTCGAACCCTTTGGCGGACGCGGCGCGCATGACCGGGACGACCAGCAGAGCCACGCCTTCCTCGACGCGGAACTGACGCAGCTTCAGGCGATGAGCTACGTGCTGCCGCCGATCTTCCTGCTGGTCGCCGGCTTCCTCGTCAACATGATCCTGTCGCGCCTGATCGCGCTGGAGCGCGAGCAGATCGGCCTCATGAAGGCCGTCGGCTACACCGGCGCCGGCGTCGCCTGGCACTACATGAAGCTCGTCATCGTCATCGCGCTGATCGGCGTCGCCATCGGCATCGCCGCCGGCACGTATCTCGGGCGCGGCCTGACCCGCCTCTATGGCGACTTCTTCCACTTCCCCTTCCTGATCTTCCGGCTCAGCCTCGACGTCTACGTCATCGCCATCACTGTTTCGGTGGCGGCCGCGACGCTGGGCGC
The DNA here is from genome assembly GCA_019739225.1 of Aquamicrobium sp. Classification (GTDB taxonomy): domain Bacteria; phylum Pseudomonadota; class Alphaproteobacteria; order Rhizobiales; family Rhizobiaceae; genus Aerobium. Next base: position 427,412 of record JAHHDT010000005.1, on the reverse strand, counting down.
GTTGCGCTCGGTGCGCGCCGCGGCCGCCCTGCCGCCCGCGGTTGCGATGCGCCCGCCTGCGCCTGCGCGCTATCGCCGGCTCTTCGGCGGCGGCTTGCCCTTCATATCGCTGCTGCCGCAGACCACGGTGATGATCGGGCGAAACATCGTGCGCCGGCCGCTGCGCTCGCTCTTCACCAGCGTCGGCATCGCGCTGTCGGTCGCCGTGCTGGTCGGATCGCTGTTCTCTCTCGACGCGGTCGAGGAGATGATCGACATCACCTTCTTCAGCGCCGAGCGGCAGCATGCGACGATCAGCTTCGTACACAAGCTGCCTGCCGACGCGCTCTACGAGGTCGAGCGCCTGCCCGGTGTGATGGCGGCCGAGCCGGCGCGGATGGTGGCGGCGCGGTTCCGCAACGGCCACCTCGAACGCCGCCTCTCGATCACCGGCAAGCCGGCCGGCTCGAACCTGTCGCGCCTGCTCGACGTCGACCGTCAGGAGGTGACCATGCCGCGCGAGGGCGTCGTGCTGACCACGGCGCTCGCAGACATCCTCGAGATCGGTCGCGGCGAGACGATCGAGATCGAGCTGATGGAGGAGCACCGCGAGACCGTGCAGCTACCCGTTTCGGCCATCGTCGAAAGCTATATCGGCCTCGGCGCCTTCATGGAGATCGAAGCGCTCAACCGGCTGATGCGCGAGGGGCCGTCCATCTCGGCCGTGCACGTCACCACCGACGCCTCGCAGATCGCGGCGCTCTACGAGGCGGTGAAGAACCTGCCGATGGTCGGCTCGATCACACTGCAACGCGCCTCGGTGGCCAAGTTCCGCGAGACCATGGCCGAAAACCTCACCATGATGGTGACCATCTATGTCGCGCTTGCCGGCATCATCGCCTTCGGCGTCGTCTACAACGGCGCGCGCATCCAGCTTTCCGAGCAGGGGCGCGAGCTTGCGAGCCTGCGGGTGCTGGGCTTCACCCGCGGCGAGGTGTCGTGGATCCTGCTCGGCGAGTTCGCGATCCTGACTGTTGCCGCCCTGCCGCTCGGCTGGCTGCTCGGTTACGGCATGGCCTATTCGACCGCCGAAGGGCTGGCGACCGAGATGTTCCGTCTGCCGCTGGTCATCGAGCGCTCCACCTATGCCTGGGCGAGCGTCGTGGTGCTGGTGGCCTCGGCGCTGTCGGCTCTGATCGTGCGTCGGCGCATCGACCGGCTCGACCTGATAGAAGTCTTGAAGACGAGAGAGTGACCGATGGCGATTCCGCTTCGAAAATCTGCCTGGATCGTGGCCGGCCTGGCGCTGGCCGGCGCGGCGGCGTGGTGGGCGTTCCGTGCGCAGCCGGTGGCGGTCGACATGGCCGCGGTGGAGCGCGGCACGCTGGAGGTGACCGTCAGCGATGACGCGCGCACGCGCATCCGCGACGTCTATACCGTCTCCGCACCCGTGGCCGGCACGGTGCAGCGCACGCCCGGCCACGTCGGCGACCAGGTAGTCGCTGGCGAAACTATCGTCGGCGTGGTTCGCCCGGCCGCGCCGGCTCTGCTCGACACCCGTTCGCGACGCGAGGCGCAAGCCGCGCTTGCGGCGGCCGGCGCGGCGGTGCGGCTTGCCGAAGCCCAGTACCGCGAGGCGGAAACCGCGCTGGAGCTGGCAAGGGCGGAAGCTGCCCGCAACGAGGAACTCAGCCGCCGCAGCATCGTCTCCGATCGCTCGCTGCAGGAGGCGCGGGGAGCCGTCACCCAGGCCGAGGCCCGGCTTGCCAGTGCCGCCGCGAGCGTCGAGATGCGCAGGCGCGAACGCGAAAGCGCACAGGCGCGGCTGGACGACCCCGAAAGCAGTGTCAGCAACGGCAGTGGCGGCTGCTGCATCACCGTCGAGTCGCCGGTGAACGGCGAAATCCTGACCATCCACCATGAGAGCGAGGCGGTAGTGGCCGCCGGCACGCCGCTCGTCGAGATCGGTGACCCCACCGAACTGGAAGTGGTGGCCGAGCTTCTCTCGGCGGATGCCGTGCGCGTGCCGTCCGATGCCGACGCCCGGATCGAAGGCTGGGGCGGCCCGCCGCTGGAGGCGCGCGTGCGCCGCGTCGAGCCGACCGGCTTCACCAAGGTCTCCGCACTCGGCATCGAGGAGCAGCGGGTACGCACGATCCTCGACCTTCTCGCCCCGCCGGAGGATCGCCCGGGGCTCGGCCACGGCTACCGGGTGACGGCGCGGATCACCATCGAGCGCCACGAGGACGCGCTGCTGGTGCCGCTCGGCGCGCTCTTCCGGCAAGGCGCGGACTGGGCCGTTTTTGTCGCCGGCGCGGAAAACAAGGCCGCGCTGCGCACCGTCGAGGTCGGCGCACGCGACGCCCGCAACGCTGTCGTCCTGTCCGGCCTTTCGGAAGGCGAGCAGGTGATCATGCACCCGAGCGACAGGATCACCGAGGGCGTGGAGATCACGCAGCGCTGACGCCCTGCGGACGCCACCGCCCGTCCGGCCCGCGCGCCAGAAGCGGCGTCGCCATCGCGCCATGGATGGGCAGGTCGCCAATGCCGGCTTCGGCGAGCGCATTGCGCCAGCTTTCGCCCTGCAGCATCGCGAAGATCGCCGCAGCGGGCCGCAGCCCGGCGCGCTCCAAAAGCCTCAGCACCGAAACCAGCGACGCCCCCGTGCTGACCACGTCGTCCACCAGCACGAAGGGTCGCCCGTCCAGCACCGGCAGCATGCGCGGGTCGACATAGATGCGCTTTTCACCGCCGGGACTGGTGATAGAGCGCAGCGGTTCCGACAGTGCCTCGTCGTACCAGAACTTGCGCGAGGTACCGAGCGCGACCATGCGCGGGTGGCCAAGCCGCCGCGCCACGTTGGCCGCCAGCGGCAGGCCCAGCGTCGGCACGCCGACCACCGCCGCAGGATGATAGTGCCGCGCCGCCTTCGTCATCGCTTCGGCCAGCGCGTCCTCGACGGCGAAGCTTGCCTGGTTGACGATCAGCGAGGCGACGGCGCGGTCGCTCCCGCCGGGCAGAACCCGGATCGGCAGCGCCACCTGCCGCCCGTCCGGCAGCGTAGCCGGATAAAGATCGGCGAACCCTTCCGCGATGCCATCGGCAAAGGTGCCCGGCGCGTGGATTTCCTGCCAGAACTGGTGTGGAGCGAGCATCGGCGACTTGCTTTCCGGAATAAAAAGGGCGACCTGCAAAGGCGAGCACCACCTTCTAACCGCATCACGGGACGTGTCCAGAGATGAGCGATTTCCTCGACCCGCACCTCGAAGACCTGGTTGCGCTGCGCCGCGACCTGCACGCCCATCCGGAGCTCGGCTTCGAGGAGGAGCGCACCAGCGCCATCGTGAAGACGTTTCTTGCCGATTGCGGCATCGCGGTCGAGGACGGCATCGGCAAGTCCGGCGTGGTCGGCACGCTCAAGCGGGGCAACGGTACCACATCGATCGCGTTGCGTGCCGACATGGATGCGCTCGCCATGCCGGAGACCGCAACCGAGCGGCCTTACCGCTCGAAATTCCCCGGCAAGATGCACGCCTGCGGCCATGACGGCCACACCGTCATGCTGCTGGGCGCTGCCCGCAAGCTGGCGCGCAGCCGCTCCTTTTCCGGCACCGTGCATTTCGTGTTCCAGCCGGCGGAGGAAGGCCGCGGCGGCGCGCAGGCAATGGTCGATGACGGCCTGTTCAAGCGGTTCGCGATCGACCGTTTCTATGGCCTGCACAACATGCCCGGCATCGCGATCGGCGAGATGGCGGTCGTGCCCGGCCCGCAGCTCGCCTCGTCCGACCGCTGGGAAGTGACCTTCAAGGGCGTCGGCACGCATGGCGGCAAGCCGCATCTCGGCCTCGACCCGACGGTCGCCGCCGGCCAGTTCCTCAGCGCGATCCACACCATCGTTTCGCGCAAGGTCGATCCGGTTGAGGCTGCCGTCGTCAGCGCCTGCGCGATTGAGGCCGGTGATTTCAAGGCGCTCAACGTCATTCCCGACGAGGTGCGCATCGGCGGCACGGCGCGCGCCTACAGCCACACAGTGCGCGACCTGATTGAAGCGGAGATCGGCCGTATTGCCGCCGGCATAGCTGCGGCTGCCGGCATCGGCGTTACCTATGACTACCGGCGCGGCATGCCGCCCGTCATCAACGATGTGGACGCAACGCAGCGCGCGCTGGCGGCCGCGCAGGCCGCGCTCGGCACCGCAAACGTGGCGACCGCCTATCCGCCATCGACGGCGGGCGACGATTTCGCGATTTTCTCGGGAAAAGTCCCCGGCGCCTATGTCTGGCTCGGCAACGGGCCTGCGGAAGACGGCGCGCTGCACCACAACACCCGCTACGATTTCAACGACGCCGCGATCGAGCCCGGCGTCCGCTTCTGGACCACACTGGTGGAGCAGGAACTGCAGCCGGGGTGAAGGTGGTCCGCCCTTCGAGGCTCCCCTTCGACAAGCTCAGGGTCGCACCTCAGGATGAGGGACGCCGGTGCATTTCGGGATGAGGGGCGTCGAGCTTTATCATTTCTCCCTCACCGGCCCTTCGCGACCACCTCTGCCATGCGCGGGCAGGGCCATCATGTGCGGAAACGGTCAGCGGCACGGCGACCCCATACCCCCACCCCTTACCCCTCCCCACAAGGGGGAGGGAGACCTTGATGTTTCGCCATTCCCGGGAATCTCAGTCCCGAGCGCTCACGGTCCAGAATCCCCCTCCCCCTTGTGGGGAGGGGTAAGGGGTGGGGGTAACGCCATATCCGATTGCCCTCTACAGCCGGGCAGAGGATGGTCGCGAAGCAGCCCCGTGAGGAGAGCAGCATGCTTCGAGCCTACGCTTTCGCATTAAGGCGCGCCCAGCCTCCCTCATCCTGAGGTGCGAGCGTAGCGAGCCTCGAAGGACGCACCTACTCGCCTGACAACCGCGCCGCCAATAGCTCCAGCGCACCCGCGCTGTCGACCTTCATCGCCACCGAGATCGCACTTCCCGCCTTCCGGTCGACGTCGAGCGCACCTGCGTCGGGTGCCTCGCCCAGGTCGACGGCTATCGGCAGCGTCTCCAGCTTGAAAAGGTCTGGCCGTTCGGCAAACAGCATGACGCAGGGATCATGCAGCGGCCGGCTCTCGCCACCGGAGGTCGACAGGAAATAGGCGTCGATCAAGTCGGCCGAGGCGGCAGCGGCGGCCACGGCAGTCTCGCGCAGGGCAGCCGTATAGGCGCGAGTCGCGCGCACCTTGCGCGTCACGTCGAGCGGCACCAGCACCGTCTCGAGCCCTGCCCGGAAGACGATGTCGGCGGCCTCGGGGTCGGCGGCGATGTTGAACTCGGCGCGGGGGCCGACATTGCCCGGCTCGTCGACGGCGCCTCCCATGGCGATCAGCCGCCGGATGCGCCGCGCCGCTTCGGGGTGGTCGCTCACGAGCCGCGCGATGTTTGTCAGCGGGCCGAGCGCCAGTATGTCGATGTTGCCTTCCGGCTCGCGCATCAGCAGGCCCGCCAGCCATTCGACCGCATCCGCCAGCGGCGGCACGGCCGGCTCGGGAAACCGTACCCCGCCGAGGCCGTCATTGCCGTGGATGTCTGCCGTGTCGAAGCCCTTGCGTGACAGCGGCGCCGGCGCGCCCGCAATCACCGGGATGTCGCCGCGCCCGGCCAGCGCCAGGATACGGCCGGCATTGCGGGTTGTCGTCTCGATGCCGATATTGCCGGCCACCGTCGTGAGGCCGAGAATGTCGAAAGCGGGCGACGACAGCGCATGCAGAATCGCGACCGCGTCGTCGATGCCGGGATCGGTGTCGATCACGGCCCGGATGATTGCATCGCTCATCATGCCTGCCCGTCGGCGGCGTCGATGCGCGCCATCTCCGCCTTGAATTCACCTGCGACCTGCAGCGCGTCGCGCATCACCTTCCTGCGCTCCAGAGTCTTCACGTCGCGGTCCCGCATCAGCCACGCGCCCGCCACCATCACGTCGCGCACGTCCACCGGCATCGCCGAGAACACCAGCGTCGCGTAATGATCGTAGATCGGCTGCATGCGCGCCGCCGACACGTCGATGCGGATCAGATCGGCCTGCTTGCCAGGCTCCAGCGAGCCGATCCTGCCATCCATGCCCAGCACCTTCGCGCCTTCGATGGTCGCCATGCGGATCACTTCCCTCGCCGGCATCGGCTTGCGGCTGTGGCCCAGCAGCTTTTGAAACATCGTCACCGGCGCGAACTGCGAGAACAGGTCGAGCGTGTTGCCGCTCATCGGCCCGTCCGTCGCGACGCCGACCGGAATGCCCGCCGCGCGCATCGCCTCCACTGGCGCGATGCCGCGCCCCGCTTTGGCGTTGGAGCGCGCATTGTGCGCGACACAGACCTGAGCGTGCGCCATCTTCTCGATGTCGCTGTCGCTGACATGCAGGCAATGCGCGCAGATCAGCCCTTTGCGCAGCAGACCCGCCTTCTCCACCACCTCGACCGGGCGCATGTTGTGGTTCTTCGCGCACCACTCCATCTCCGAATCCATCTCGGCCAGATGGATCTGCACCGGCACGTCTGGGTGATCGTCGGCCCAGCGCGCGACGCGGTTCATCACCGCGATGTTGGTCGAATAAGGCGCATGCGGCGCGATCGACGCGGTCACGCGCGGATGGCCGGCGAATTCATCCACCAGCGCTTCCGTCAGCGCGAAGCCCTCGTCGGTCGTCTTGTGATCGGGCGGGTTGAAATCGGCGATGGTCTGCCCGACGACGCCACGGATGCCCGCCTGATCGACCACGCGGCCGACTTCGGTCTCGAAGTAATACATGTCGGCGACGGTGGTGACGCCGCCCTCGATCAGCTCGAGTGCTGCCAGCGCCGTTCCCGCGCGCACCATCTGCGGCGTCACGAACTTGCGCTCCATCGGCAGCACGTAGCGGTAGAGCCGGTCGTCGACATCCTCGCCCAGCCCGCGAAACAGCGTCATCGCCATGTGGCAGTGCGGATTGACCATGCCGGGCATGACGATGTCGCCGCGGACGTCGATGGTTTCTGCTCCTTCGACCCGCGGTGCGGGGCCGGCGCCGGCCGCGACGATGCGCTCACCGTCGACGTGTACGAACCCGCCCTCGATCACCGGCATGTCCGGCGTGCAGGTAAGAAGTGTGGCGTTGGTGATGAGGATAGTCATGGGAAACGCGCCCCGATCGCTGATCGCAAAGGCCGCGCTCTACGTTGCCCCCCTCTGGCTTGCCAGCCATCTCCCCCACGAGGGTGGAGATCGGCAGCTTCGCGCGCACCACTTGTTCTGCAATGCTCGCGGTCAGCGAAGGCCGGGCGGCCGACCGATCTCCCCCCTCGTGGGGGAGATGTCCGGCAGGACAGAGGGGGGCGCGAAGGAGCGCGACGACTCGGTAGAATATCCACGTCTCTATTCCGGCTTCAGCACGCAGCACTGGTCGGGAACAGGCACCAGCCGTGCCGTCGAGCCGGGCTCCAGCGGCGAGGACAGCGGGCCGTTGGCGATCAGCGGGCCGGCCTCCGTCTCGCACTGGTACTGATAGGCGCGGCCCAGATAGGTGCGCAGGCCGAGCGTGGCGGGCAGGCCCTTCGCGTCCGGGTCGGCCGTCACCGCCAGGCCATCGGCGCGCGCTGCCAGCACGAAATCGTCCGGGATGTCGCCGAAGCGCGCCTTGGGGAGCGCAAGCGCCACGCCGCCCGGCGCCTGCGCCGTCACGTCGTCGCCGTCGCGCGCCGTCACCTTCATCGGGATCAGGTTCTCGAAGCCCACGAAGCGCGCCACGAAGGCGTTGGCCGGCCGCTGATAAAGCACCTCGGGCGTGTCGAGCTGCATGATGCGGCCCTGATGCATGATCGCCACCCGGTCGGAGATCGAGAACGCCTCCTCCTGATCGTGGGTCACGTAGACGGCGGTGGTGTTGTTGGCGCGCTGGAGCTGGCGGATTTCCACGCGCATGTCGACGCGCAGCTTGGCGTCGAGGTTGGACAGCGGCTCATCGAACATCAGCAGCGGCGGTTCGATCACCAGCGCGCGGGCGAGCGCGACGCGCTGCTTCTGGCCGCCGGAGAGCGCGCCGGGAAGCCGGTCGGCGAGCTGGTCGAGGCCGACGCGCTCCAGCATCGCGCGCGCCCGCTTGTTGCGCTCGGCCGTCGCGATGCCGCGCTGCTTCAGGCCGAAGGCGACATTGTCCAGCACCGAGAGATGCGGAAACAATGCGTAGTTCTGGAAGACGAGGCCGATATGGCGCTTATAGGCGGGCAGCCGCGTCAGGTCTTCGCCGCCCAGCGTAATGGTGCCTGCCGTCGGCTCCAGGAAGCCGGCTATCAGCCGCAGCGTCGTCGTCTTGCCGCAGCCGGAAGCGCCCAGCAGCGAGACGAGCTCGCCCGCGCCGACGCTGAGTGAGAGGTCGTCCAGAACCTTGGTCGTCCCGTAATGGGCGGTCAGGTGTTCGACGGCGAGGGGATGGGTCATTGGCTGTTTCTACTTGGCGAGGAAGGTCAGGCCCAGCGTGCGCTCGACGATCGCCATCACGGCGACGGTCAGCAGCATGAGCAGCACGGAGACCGACGCGATGACGGGGTCGAAGAACTGCTCGACATGGGCGAGAATCTGGATCGGCAGCGTCGAAATGCCGGGTCCGGTGAGGAACAGCGACACCGAGACGTCGTTGATCGAGGTGATGAAGGCGAGGATGAAGGCCGCGATCACGCCGGAGCGCACGTTCGGCAGCACGATCGTGAAGAAGGTCTTCACCGGATGGCTGCCGAGGCTGATCGCCGCTTCCTCGATGGAGAAGTCGAACGAGGCGAGGCTCGCCGAGATCACGCGCACGCAATAGGGCAGCACGATCAGCGTGTGGCCGATCAGCAGCGTCAGGAAGATCGGAGCGGACTGGCCCACGGCGACCGAGCGCAGCAGCGAGAAGCCCAGCACGATTTCCGGCACCAGGATCGGCAGCACGAACAGCGTCGACAGCCACGCCGGAAGCTGGATGCGGTAGCGGTTCAGCGCATAGGCCGCCGGAATGCCGATCAGCAGCGCCAGCGCGGTCGCTAGGAATGCGATCTCGACGCTCGTGACGATGGTGCGCCGGAACGCGCCGATCTCGAAGATGCGCTCGAACCAGCGCAGCGTCAGACCCTGCGGGGGAAAGGTCAGGAAGGTTGTGTCCGAGAGTGCTGCGCCGAAGACGATCACCAGCGGCCCCATCAGGAACAGGTAGACGAGGACGGCGAAGCCGATCAGGGCAGGATGAAGACGGTTGGGCATCAGGTCGCCATCGGGTTGAGACGGCGGGCGGCCCGCGTCATGAAGAGCACCACGGCCACCGTCACCACGACCATGATGGCGGCGATGGTGGAGGCGCTGACCCAGTCGAAGGCGACCATGGCGCGCTGGTACATCAGCGTGCCCATCACCATCTGGCTTTCGCCGCCGAGAAGCTGCGGCGTCGCATAGGCGGTGAACGAGCCGGTGAAGACGAGAACCGCGCCGACGATCAGCCCCGGCACCGCCAGCGGGAAGATCACCTGCCTGAAGGTCGCCGCCGGCGATGCGCCCAGCGAGGCTGCCGCCTGCACAACGTCGTCAGGGATGTTTTCCAAGACGCCGACGAGGGTCAGCACCATCAGCGGCACGAAGAGATACACCATGGCTACGATCACCGAGCCTTGCGTGTAGAGCATGGAGAACGGCTCGTCGGTGATGCCCATCCCGATGAGGAAGTTGTTCAGGATGCCGTTGCGCCCGAGGATGATGAGCCAGGCAAAGGATCGCACCACCACGCCGGTCAGCAGCGGGAAGACGGCCGCGATGATGAGCAGGCTCTTGATGCGACCCGGCGAGCGGGCAACGACGTAGGCCGTCAGGAAGCCGACCCCCACGGAGATAATGGTGGTGATCAACGATATCTCCAGCGTGCGCCACAGTACGGTACGGCGAAAGCCGCTGGAGAAGAATTCCATATAGGGCGCGATGATGCCGGCGGGCTCGACGAAGGTCGCGGTGATGGTGGCAGCCACCGGCAGCACCAGGAACACCACGACGAGGGTCGTGGCCGGCGCGGAAAGCGTCCATCCGGCGAAGCGTTTCAGCACTGCGGTCTTTCCCTTCGCGTCATCGCGTATGTCATGGTTGCGTCCTTCGAGGCTCGCGGAGCCTGTCCTCGGGCCTGCCAAGGGCAAGACCCGTGGGCTCGCACCTCAGGATGAGGGAGGTCGTGCATCGAGCAACAGAGCAGTGGGTTCGACAAACCGCCATCTTCATCTTGAAGTGCCACCGGATCGAACTCACGGCGTCATGGATTCGGCAGACCACTTCCCTCATCCTGAGGTGCGAGCGCAGCGAGCCTCGAAGGACGCACCCAAAACCATGGCTGGCAAGGCACAACCCCCGCCAGCCGTCGATGTCACATCCCGAAAATCTCGTTCCAGCGGTCCACCCAGGCGTTCTTGGCCTGGTTCATCTTGGAGTAGTCGACGCGCTTGAGGCCGTCGATCATCTCCTTGCCGTAGGTCCACTGCGCAGCTTCCTCCTCCGTCAGCTCGACGGAAGCGGCAACCGGGGCGTCGACGCCGTTCTGCGCCAGCGTCTTCTGCAGCTCGGGATCGAGGATGAAGTTGATGAACTCGTGCGCCAGCTCGACATTGGCCGCGCCCTTCGGAATGTTGACCGTGTTCAGCGTCGCGATCGCCCCGTCCTCGAGATCGGCCCAGACCACGCTCGGCACGGCAGCCTGAAGCTGACCCAGCGCGAAATCCTGTGCCAGCGACACGGTAATCTCGCCGGTCGAGAACAGATTGATCATCTCCGAGCCGGTGTTGTAGTTCTTCACAACGTTGGGCTTGATCTTCTCGATCTCGACAAAGGCGGGGTCGGCGTCGTCGAAGGCGTTCGTGCCGGCCTTCTCGCCGGCGATCATGACGACCATCGGGCCGGCGGTGGTGGTGATGCCCGGCAGCGACACCTGGCTGGCAAGGTCCTCGCGCCACAGGTCGGCCCAGCTCGCGATCGGCGGGTTCACCTTCTCCGAATCGTAGACGATGCCCACGCGGCCGATCGTATAGGCCGGGCCGTAGCCGCCCTGCGGGTCCTGCGCCAGCTCGTAGAGCCCGTCGATGTTCGGGATCTTCGAGCGGTCGATCTTCTGGAAGAGGCCTTCCTCGACGCCGAGCTGCGAGAACGAATCGGTCAGGTAGATGACGTCGACGCCTGCGCCGCCACGGATTTTCACCTTGTTGAGGCGGTCGGCGTTGTTGCCGGTCTCGAACACCAGCTCGCAGCCGCATTTTTCCTGGAACGGCTGGACGATGTACTGGTCGAGTTTCTCGCCGTTGAAGCCCCACCACGAAATGGTCAGGGTTTCGGCCTGCGCCGCGCCGGCCGTCATGGCAAGCACGGATGCTGCGGCCAGGATCGTCTTGCGGGGAGTGGTCATTTTTTTGCGCCTCTTCTGGATGGTCGGAACCGGGTTCATCCCGGACTCGATGTTCAGCAAAAGCTTATTTTGACAGCCAAAGCCCCGCAAGCCCAAAGAATGTGCAGCGCACAACCAGGCATGCCGCTTTCCTTGCCGATCGCCGTTGGCAGCTTTAGCGCTTGCGGGCCTTGCGGGCGGCATAGCGCGCATCGCGCTTGGCTTTGCGTTCGGCCTCGTCGGCCAGCAGCCGCGAAACCATGTCCTTCTCCGCGTTTTCCTTGGCTTCGGCCTCGGCCTTTGCAGCGGCTTCCGCCGCAGCCTCGCGCTCGGCGCGTTCACGGGCCTCTCGTTCGGCCTTCTCGCGCTTTTCGCGCTCGCGCTCAGCCTGACGCTGCGCGCGCGCCTCGGCCGCAGCCTTGCGCTCGGCCCGCCTTGCCTGCGCGGCCGGATCGTCGGCGGACGGCATCTTGGCCTTCGCCTTTTCCAGCAGCGCCTTGCGGGCGTCCATCGCGGCCTGTCTGCGTTCCGCGAAACTCTGTTCCTTGTAAATTGCCACTCTTCGCCTTCTCGGTTGCGAGGTTTTATTCGAGGGGCCTTATTGATGGCTCCACGGCCGCAATTCAAGACGAAAAAGGCCCTCTCCGCACAAAACGGAGAGGGCCTCAGTCGATTTTCGGTCAGGCCAGCGCCTTAGCAGGGGCCGGGACGCTCGATGCGGTAGCGGGCGTTTTCGGCTTCACAGGCATTGCCGAAGGTCCGGCGCTCACCCCGCCTGCTTCCGCAGACAGGCGCATATTCGCGCGTGCAGGCCCGCTCTTCACGGCCTCCACCACCGCCTCCGCCGCCACGGCATTCGCCCTGGCTGACCACGCGGTAGCCTTCGGTCTGTGCCGAGCAGGCATTGCCGAAGGTGCGGCGCTCGCGGCCGCGCACGGCGCAGACCGGATCGAACTGCATCGTGCAGCCGACTTCCGGCGGCCGCTGCGGCGGGCGCTCGCGGCGGCACTCGCCGCCATAGACGACACGATAGCCGTCCGATCGCGCCAGGCAGGCGTTCGAGAAGGTTTCGCGCTGGCCGCGACGCTCGCCGCAAACCGGGGCGTATTCACGCGTACACATCTCCGGCGGCCTGTCGGGACGCGGCGGGCGTGGACCCGGTCCCGGTCCGGGACCCTCCTCCACCACGACACAGGCTGCCAACACGGTGGCAACGACGGCCAGCCCGGCCGCAATCTTCGCAATTGAAAGGAAACGCATTCCCGGTCCTCCAGATGTCCCTCGATCATCACAATGCGTCAGTACCGCATTCGATCCCCATATGCGGGCAAATTGCAAGCCCGCATATCGCGCGAGCCCGCCGATCAGCCGAGCGCGCGCACCAGTTCGGCGTCTGGAAAGCAGGTCGGCGCCCGCCCGTCCCTCGCCTGCCACTCGCCGATCGAGCGGCGCGTGCGGAAGCCGGGCAGGCCGTCGGCGCCGCCGACATCGTAGCCGAGACGCTCCAGTCCGCGCTGCATGGCGGCGATGTCGGAGCGATAGAGCTTGGCCACCCGCCCCCAGGAGCCCGCGAAACGCCGGTCGCCATAGGCGATGCGGTCGGCCGCGTGGCCGACGAACAGCGCGTAGAGATCGCTCTCGTTATATTCCTTCAGCACATAAAAATTGGGTGTGACGATGAAGGCCGGGCCCGAGCGCCCGGCCGGCATCAACAGGAAACCCTCCTGCCGCGCCTCGTGTTCCGGGAACGGCCGGCCGCTGACGCGCGCTACACCCATCGCCTCCCATTCGGAAATCCGCTTGCCCCGGTCCGGACCTTCGAGCGCGCAGGACACGCTTTCCGGCACGGTGACCTCGAAGCCCCAGTCGCGGCCCTTCACCCAGCCGTGGCTCGCCAGATAGTTGGCGATCGAGGCGAGCGTATCGACCTGCGAGCCCCATATGTCGGCGCGACCGTTTCCATCGGCATCGACGGCATATTTCAGGTATGAGGTCGGCAGGAATTGCGGCTGACCCAGCGCGCCGGCCCAGGACGACTTCATCGCCGCCACGGAAACATGGCCGCGCTGGACCATTTCGAGCGCGGCCAGCACCTCCTCGCGGAACATGTCCTTGCGCGTCGCCATGAACGCCTTGGTGCCTAGCACCTCAAAAGCATTGTGCGGTATGTTGGCGTTGCCGAAGCCGGATTCGCGTCCCCAGATCGCCAGCAATATGCCGGACGGAACGCCGAAGCGTCCCTCGATGGCCCCGAGCGCCTGGCCAAGCTGTCCGGCACGGCTGCGCCCGCCGCCGGTAACGCCCGAGACGATGTTTTCGGCGAAATAGTTGCCCGGCGCGCCAAACTCTGCCTGATGCTGCACCTTCGGCGTCTGCGACGACTGCCCCGGCATCACGAGGTCCGGCAGCTTCAGGTTCGGGCTCACGCCCCCGAACGCCGCGTTGAAGGTTTCCTGCGAAACGCCGCGGGCGCGCGCATCGGGCCACAGATCGTTCTGCAGCCATGTCTGGAACTGCGACGTCACGTTTTGCGCGGATGCCGGAAGTGCTGCAAGGAACGACATGAAAAGCAAGACGCCTGCGAGCAACGGCGCCCTACGTTGCCCCCCTCTGTCCTGCCGGACATCTCCCCCGCGCGGGGGGAGATCAGCTTTCGTCTCGGCTTTCGCTAATCGCCATCGTTGCAGAAGGAGCGATGAGCGCAACGCTGCCGATCTCCCCCCTTGTGGGGGAGATGTCCGGCAGGACAGAGGGGGGCGACGTAAGGTGAAACCTCTCATCACGTGCTCCTTGTTAGCGAGATACTCAAAACGCCGTCCGCGACCGCAGCGCAGCGGCAAGCGTTCCCTCGTCGAGATAGTCGAGCTCGCCGCCCACCGGCACGCCGTGTGCAAGCCGCGTCACCTTCACCTCCATGCCCGAAAGCTGGTCGGTGATGTAGTGGGCGGTGGTCTGGCCCTCGACTGTCGCGTTGACGGCGAGGATCACCTCCTGCACCCCGTCTTCGGCAACGCGCGCGATCAGCGAACGGATGTTCAAATCCTCCGGCCGCACCCCGTCGAGCGGCGACAGCGTGCCGCCCAGCACGTGGTAGCGCACGTTCATCGCCGAGGCGCGTTCCAGCGCCCACAGATCCGCCACGTCCTCCACCACGATGATCGTCGCGCCGTCGCGGCGCGGATCGGTGCAGATCGTGCAGGGATCGCTGGTATCGACATTGCCGCAGGTCGAGCACACCCGCACCTTCTCCACCGCCTCGCCCATGGAGGCGGCGAGCGGCACGAGGAGCTGCTCCTTCTTCTTGATAAGGTGCAGCGCGGCGCGGCGCGCCGAGCGCGGCCCCAGCCCCGGCACCTTGGCCAGAAGCTGTATCAGGCGTTCGATCTCCGGGCCTGCGATTCGTTTCGACATGACGCCGGTTTAGCGGGGAACGGCGAAATTGGGTAGCGCAGGAATGGCACGGCGCATTAAGTTGATGCGTCCTTCGAGGCTCGCTGCGCTCGCACCTCAGGATGAGGACGGTAGTTTGACTTGCCCTACAATGTAGTGGCCTCGATTTACGTCGACAGAACGATCCTCGAGCCCACGAGCTTGCCAGCGTGACGCACAAAGGTCCTCATCCCGAGGTGCGATGCTGAGCTTGTCGAAGGGGAGCCTCGACGGACGCACCTGAACACGGAGCCCCCTATGCCCCGCGCAGAAATCACCATCCGCGTCGCCGCCCCGGACGACTTCGACACGCTCGGGCGGCTGATCGCCGCGTCCTATGCCGGGTTGGACGACGGCTCCTACGAGCCGGAGCGGATCGCGGCCGCCATGCCTGCGATGTCGAAGGCCAACCCGGTGCTGCTCGCCAGCGGCACCTATTTCGTCGCGGAGATCGATGGCGAGGCGGCCGGCTGCGGTGGCTGGACGAGGCAGAAGCCGGGCAGCGGCGAGGTGGTCGACGGGATCGCGCATATCCGCCATTTCGCCACGCACCCCGCGCATCTGCGCAAGGGCGTGGCGCAAACGCTGCTGCAGCACTGCCTGCGCGAGGCAGCGAGCGCCGGCATCAAGACCATGAAGAGCCAGTCGACGCTGCCGGCCGAGCCCTTCTATGCCGCCGCCGGCTTCCGGCGCATCGGCGCAATCGAGGTCGAGATGGGCACCGGCGTGATGCTGCCCGCGGTCGAAATGGAACGCGCCCTGCCCTGACGGCCGGCTACTCGCCCAAGCTAATCATCTCTCACCCCTCGCAAGGCCCATGGGGTCGAGTCGCTTGTCTCGCCCCAGCCTTAGCCCTCAACGGCAGGATCGTCGCGGATGGCAATAATCCCCACCCCTTACCCCTCTCCACAAGAGGGAGGGGGATTCTGAGACGTGCCGCTAGACATGAGCCTTGCCGGAATGGGCGACGCGTTAAAGTCACCCTCCCCCTTGTGGGGGTCCGAAGGACGGGCGAGACAAGCGGCTCGCCCCAACAAGGGGTGGGGGTATGAAGCCGCCCAAACCCTAGAAGATCACTCTCCAGCCAAAGGCCGTGTCTGGCCCGCAAGCATGGCGCCGATCGCATCGGCGGCCTGCGGCTCGACGCTGTAGGACATCATCGTCGTGTCCGTCACCACCGTCTCGGCTGGCTTTTCGGCCTCGGCGATCTGCTGGCTCCTGCGGCTGCGCTTCTCGTAGAAGGCGTTGCCGCCGGCTTCCAGCACGTAGTGCATGTTCTTGTAGGGGAATTTCAGGCCCGCCTGATGGAAGAACTGGGCCTTCTTCACGGCGGGATGCCGTTCGCCCTTGAGCACGGCTTCGGCGGCCGCCTGCACATCCGGCAGTGCCTTGGAATTCATCTTGCGGCTGAGCACGCCCGGCGCGAACTGGTTCTTCTGGCCCACCACGCCGCAGACAGTATCGGCATATTTGCCCGAATCGAGCCGGTTCATCACGACCGTGCCGACCGCGACCATGCCTTCGCGGCTCGACCGGTGCGATTCGAAGAACATCGCGCGCGTCAGGCACTCCTTGTCCTTCATCGAATACGCCATCGGCTTCGCACGAAGCGATGAGGTCGTCACGCTGTCGAGCGCTTCGACGCTTTGCGAACAGGCACCAAGGATGGATGAAAACGCGACGACGCACACGGGCGCGAGCCGCAGCCTACGGGATTTCTGGTACACGAAACTGACCCTCTCCGAACGGTCCCCGCCACTTCGGAGCGTCCATCAGAGCCGGACCAATC
Source organism: Aquamicrobium sp. (assembly GCA_019739225.1). GTDB lineage: Bacteria > Pseudomonadota > Alphaproteobacteria > Rhizobiales > Rhizobiaceae > Aerobium. The sequence continues at coordinate 410,824 of JAHHDT010000005.1, read as the reverse complement.
GGGCAAAAGCGTGGCAAAATGGTTACCGGCGCCTCATTTGGGCCTTTTGCGACCCGAAGGCCCCCCACCACACTTCGTAGTGGCCGTCCTATCCCGACTAGAAAGGCAACTTCATGCCGGGCGGGATCGGCAGGCCGGCGGTGAGCTCCTGCGTCTTCTGCTGCATCACCGCCTCGACCTTGGACTTGGCGTCGTTGTGCGCGGCGAGTATCAGGTCCTCCAGCACCTCGACGTCGTCTTCCTTGAAGAGAGAGGGGTCGATCTTCAGCGAGCGCATCTCGAACTTGCCGGAAAGCGTGACCTGCACGAGCCCGCCGCCGGCCTGGCCGCTGGCCTCGATGTTGGCGATCTCTTCCTGCATGGCCTGGAACTTGGCCTGCATCTCCTTCGCCTTGCTCATCATGCCGAGAAGGTCTTTCATCGCAGTCTCCGCGCTATTCTAGAGTTCGTCGTCTTCGTCACCAACGCCGGGGTCCGGCATCGGCTCCGCCGTTTCGTCGTCATTGTCTTCCGGCGCGTCGGGTATGCGCACGTCGATCACCTTGGCGCCGGGAAAGCGCGACAGGATCGCGGCCACAGCCGGATCGTTGCGCGCGTCCGTGAATTGGGCATCGCGCCTGGCCGTCGCGATTTCCGACAGCGTCTGCCCGCCGGGCTCCTTGGACGTCGTTATCAGCCACCGCCGGCCCGTCCATACCTTCAGGCGCACGGACAGATCGTTGAGCAGGCTCTTCGGCGCATCCTGCGTGAGGGCCACCTCGATGTGGCCATCCTGGATGCTCACCGGCCGCACATATTTCTTGAGGTTGATCTCGAAGAGCTTGTCGCGGTTCGCATCAGCAAGCGCTGCAATGTCGGCCAGCGACCTGATGCGCGCCTGCGGCTCGGCTTCGGGCTCGGGGGCAGCCTGAGGCGCCTCGAAGACAGGCGCGCTTTCGGCCGCCGGCTGCGAGGAGACCAGCCGCATCGCCTGTCCGCCGCCATTGCTGGACGCCGGCATATATTGCTGCCCCACGACGGAGGCGGCAGGCCCCGACGATGATGGCACGGGCGCGCCGCCATTGCCGCGCGGGGCGCTGGCGGGCGCGGCCGCGGCGCCGCTTTCGATCGCCTTCAGCGCCTCGTCCAGCGTCGGCAGCGTCGCCGCATGGGCAATGCGGATCAGCACCATCTCGGCGGCGTTGATCGGCCGATTCGCCGTCTGCACTTCCGAAATGCCCTTGAGCAGCATTTGCCAGGTACGCGACAAGACGCGCACCGACAGCGACGTGGAAAATTCCAGCCCCCGCGTGCGCTCGTCCTGCGACAGCGAAGGATCGTCGGCGGCTGCCGGCACAAAGCGCATGCGCGTCACGAGATGGTTGAATTCCGCCAGTTCCGTCAGAACCGTCGCCGGGTCGGCGCCGGCGTCGTATTGCGCGCGGAACTCGCCGAGCGCCGCCGCCACGTCGCCCTTCATCAGCGTCTCGAACAGGTCGATGATGCGGGCGCGGTCGGCCAGCCCCAGCATGTCGCGCACGGTCTCGGCCGTCACCTTGCCGGAGGAATGCGCGATCGCCTGGTCGAAGATCGACTGCGCGTCGCGCATCGAGCCTTCGGCCGCGCGCGCGATCATCGCCAGCGCGTCGTCCTCGGCCTCCACACCCTCCAGCCCGCCGATCCGTGCCAGGTCCTGCTTGATCAGCGCGGCATCGATGCGGCGCAGGTCGAAGCGCTGGCAGCGCGACAGGATGGTGATCGGCACCTTGCGGATTTCGGTGGTGGCGAAGATGAATTTCACATGCGGCGGCGGCTCCTCCAGCGTCTTCAGCAGGCCGTTGAAAGCCTGGTTCGACAGCATGTGGACCTCGTCGATGATGTAGACCTTGTAGCGCGCGGAAACCGGCGCGTAGCGTACCTGCTCGATAATGTCGCGGATGTCGTCGATGCCGGTGTGGGAGGCCGCGTCCATCTCGATCACGTCGACATGGCGGCCCTCCATGATCGCCTCGCAGTGGACGCCCGGCACCGTCAGGTCCACCGACGGCTGGTCGATCTCGTCGGTCTTGTAGTTGAGCGCGCGCGCGAGAATGCGCGCCGTGGTGGTCTTGCCGACGCCGCGAACGCCGGTGAGCATCCAGGCTTGGGCGATTCGGCCGGTCGAGAAGGCGTTGGTGAGCGTGCGCACCATCGGCTCCTGGCCGATGAGCGCGGTGAAGTCGCGCGGCCGGTATTTCCGCGCCAGCACGCGGTAGGCGGCGGGTCTTTTCGTCCCGTCTGTTCCGCTTGTCTCCATGACGCTTGAACCAGCTCCCTGCGGCGGCGGCACCGAAGTATCGAGTTTCGCCCCCGCGAACCGGCGGCGTCAACCGCTCCGTTCCATGGTCTCCTGTGGATGGGGCCCGATGGATGGGGGAAGGGTGGGAGGCTGGCACGATGACCCGTGCCGTGGCTCGTTAGGGCTGCTTCCTTCCGGACCTGACCCGGTTGGCGAGTGGCTCGTCCACCACCAACCTCCCAATCCCCATATCGGCAATTCGCGCTGCGAATGCAAGGGGAGCGTTGTCACGGCCCGTCATTCTCGGGCTTGTCCCGAGAATCTGCGCGGAACGGAGATTCCACATCTTTGGACCGTGGCCGCACCCGGGCAGCAAACCCACCAACCCCGGCAGATTCTCGGGACAAGCCCGAGAATGACGGGATGAAGGCTCCCTCCTCACCCGAGTCCGGAGCTCTGTCGTCACGCGGCAGCATCAAGCGAACGCCCGTTCCGATCATGATGCCTCGCCGCCGCGCGGCCTAACCCGTCCAGCCATAACGCTCGTCGAGCTTGGAGAGCTGGCTCAGGAAACCTTCCTTCTGCATGGCGGATGTCTCGGTGTCGTGCATCGGCCACAGTGTCACGACCATGCGGACATGCCCCTCGCCGGCGGGAAAGAATTCCACTTCGATGGTACTGTTGTAGGGCTCCACGCCCGGCAGGAAGTCGATGATTTGGCTGAGCACGAGGCGTTCGTGCGGCTTGAACTCGCTGAAGGTGCCTCTGATCCCATGGGAAGGCGGCCTGTCCAGCTTTGCCATCTCCGCCACCACCTCCGGCGCATCCGCCACCATGTCGTAGTGCAGTGCGCCGTCCTGGCGCGCCTCGATCTTGTGGACATCGGAGCGGAACCCCTGCGGCCCCCACCACGATTCGAAACCGGCCTTCGTCGTCCACAGGCCCCACAATTCCTCGGGCTCAGCCGCATAGGTGCGTTCGATGACGATGTTTGCCCTGTCGTTCATGTTTCCGGTTCCTTTCTTGTGGCTTTTTGCCGAACTTCGAGTGCGGCGGCGAAGCGATCGAGCCGCGCCTCCCACAGGCTGCGATACTGCGCCAGCCACTGGTCGAGTTCGCGAAACGGCTCCGGCTTCAACGAATAGAGCCGGCGCTGCCCGTCCGGCCGCATCACCACGAAGCCAGCTTCGTTCAGGATTTTCAGATGTCGCGAGACTCCGGATTGGTGGACCCCCGCATCCTCGACGATGTCGTTGACCTGCCGCTCGCCGCCAAGCAGCGCCTCGACGATGCGGCGGCGGGTGGGGTCGGCCAGTGTCTGGAAAGCATCTAATTGCATGACTGTGTATATGCATTACCGTGTATATTAAGTCAACACCCCGCGAACATTCTTTCCGCAGGACGGCCAAGCCGGCACGATTCGCTTGCAGCCGGGGGACCGCGCCTCTAGCCTCCGCAGGAACGACAAAAAGAGGAAACGCCATGCCCGCCGTGCCGGCCGGATTCGAACTCGATCCGCGCATAGAGCGCGATACCTGCCCGCTGATGTGGCTGGGTCTGTGCGAATTGCGGCTGATGGACGACCGCCGCTGGCCATGGCTGATGCTGGTGCCGCAGCGTCCGGGCGTCATCGAACTGCACGAACTCACGCCGCTCGACCAGACCATGCTCACCTTCGAGATCAACATGGTCAGCCAGGCGCTCAAGCGCGTGACGGGCTGCCGCAAGATCAACATGGGCGCGCTGGGCAACGTCGTGCCGCAGCTCCACGTGCATCTTGTCGCGCGCAACGAAGGCGATCCCGCATGGCCCGGCCCGGTCTGGGGTTTCGGGAACCGCGAGCCCTACCGCCGCGAGGATTTGCACCGCTTCGTCGACACGATAAGGTCGGCGCTCTCGCCATAGGATCCAGTTTCCCCGATGAGCTTTTTTCTGTTTTCAGCGCCCGAGCGCGAGCCGAGCCAGTTTGTCGGCTTTGCCGGCAACCGGATCGACCGCCAGTCGGAAAACCGCACTGACGAAGCGCTGGAGGTTGCGCTCGCCGATCCGCGCCTGCGCATCATGCAGACGCGCGGCGGCCGGCTCTATCTCAAGCTGAACGGTTCCGGCTTCGATCCGTATTTCGCCCTGGCCGAAGCGCGGGACATGGGCGCCAAACTCGGCGACGGCGTGCTTCTGGGCCTGTCGGAAGATGGCCCCGTGGTGATGGCGCCGGGCGCGATCGAGCCCGACGACCTGCCCGAACGCATCAAGGCCATCGACCATCGCTCGGTCTATGTGCAGGGCCTGATCGGCCCCGACATGCTTGGCGAACTGGCGCAGGGGGCCGCCCTTCTTGCGTGGAACCGCAATCACCGCTTCTGCGGTCGGTGCGGCGCGGAAACGCAGACGCGCATCGGCGGCTACAAGCGCTCCTGCGCCGCCTGCGGGGCCGAGCATTTCCCGCGCACCGATCCTGTCGCCATCATGCTGACGGTCAGGCAGGACATGTGCCTGCTCGGCCGCAGCCCGCATTTCGCGCCCGGCATGTATTCGTGCCTCGCCGGCTTCATCGAGCCCGGCGAGACGATCGAGAACGCGGTTCGGCGCGAGACGCTGGAGGAATCGGGCATCCGCCTCGGCCGCGTTGCCTACCACGCCAGCCAGCCATGGCCGTTTCCGCACTCGCTGATGATCGGCTGCTTTGGCGAGGCGCTCAACGACGACATCGCGTTCGATGGCAAGGAACTCGAGGATTGCCGCTGGTTCGCACGCGACGAGGTGCTGACCATGATCGCCGGCGCCCATCCCGACGGCCTCGGCGTCCCACCCGACGGCGCCATCGCCAACCACCTCATCCGGGCCTGGGCCGAACACGGTTAGCTATCCGGGAAGCTGGCGACCAGCACCGACGCCTGCTCTCGTCTCCAAGGAAGGCGTGATTCCGGACGACCGCGCGAAGCAAGGGCCGACCCGGGACCTGTTGAGCAGCACGGCCGGGTGGTGGGTGCTCGGTGCGGTGGTGGCGCGTGTCGGGGCGAGAGCCGGGCCATGCTTGACGATTTTCGGACCAATGGGTCCCGGCTCGGCGGTCGCTTCGCTCCCTTTGCCGGGATGACGATGGGAACGGCGGATGCCGGCGCCGTCAGTTGGTGTTCTTTTCTTCCTGCTCGAGCTGGTTCCAGGCGTTCTGCTGGGAGAGCATGGAGCGCAGGTAGGCGACGTTGGCCTGGGCCTGGTCGGGCGAGAGTTCGCGGCTGGCGATCTCTTCGGCTTCCTTGAAGCGCCCCTGCAGGCCGACGACGAGGGCAAGGTTCTGGCGCACGCGGCTGTCGGCGCCCTGCGTCTCGACGGCCTGTCGCATGTAGTTCTCGGCCGTCTTGAGGTCGCCTTCAAGCAGATGCGACATGCCGAGGTTGGACAGGATGGAGGGTTCGCCGGGCTTCATCTCGAGCGCGCGGCGATAAAGCTGGCGGGCCTCCTGCGGCTTGCCGAGCTGGTCGAGGATCGCTGCCTCGGCCGAAACGAGCTTCCAGTCTGGATATTCAGGTGTCTGGGCGCGGCGCACGGCGTCGAGCGCCGGCTCCAGCTCGCCCGCCGCCGCGAGCGCCTTGCCGTAGGCCGCCAGCACCTGGCGTTCCTTCGGATAGTCGATCGCAAGCTTGCGCATCACCGCGAGCGACTGGTCGGTACGACCGTTCATCTGCAGGACGGAGGCATAACGCATCGCCGTGTTCACGTCCTTGGGGTTCTTGGCGTAAATCTGGCCCAGCGTCTGCGCCTCGGACGCGAGCTGCTGCGTCGACATGGTCTCGACGGGGGCGGAGGACGGACGGCTGACAGAACCGGTCGTGATCCGGTCCTTGGTGGCGCAACCGCCAACCGCCAGCGCCAGCACGATCGCGGCCGCAGCGGTGCGAAGCTGTTTTCCCGTTGCGTTCGTCTCGCGGTTGGTCAACATCTGCACCGTGTCTCCATGCCGTTCCGCGCCCCGCGATGGGGCCTGTGCAGAGACGAGCAATAGTCTGTTAACCCTAACGGACGGTTAAGGCGCCGGCACCGGCGCCCGCGTTCCGTCCGGCATCAGGAAGTCTAGTCCATGCCGCTGAAACTGACTGAAAAGCCCGCGCGCGATGCCCGTCCCGTCCACCTTGTCACCAAGCAGGGTTTCGAGCAGCTCGAACTCGACGACCGGTTTCGCGCCTGGGCGGCGGCAAACGGGTTTTCGGGGCAGGCGGGCAAGCTGCTGGTGCTGCCGGGCGAAGGTGGCGCCGTAGCCGGCGCGCTGTTCGGTGTGGCCGCCGAGCGCGGCGGCTTCGCGCCGCTGGAAACGGGAACACTCGCGCGCCAGCTTCCCGATGGGGCATGGCGGTTTGCCGGGCAGGTCGAGGAACCGGAACTGGCGGCACTGGGTCTGGCGCTGGGTGGCTACAGCTTCTCCCGCTATCGCAAGAACGAGACACCCAGACTGGAATTCGCCGTTGCCGACGGCTCGGACCTAGCGGCGGTGCAGCGCCGGGCCGATGCGGTCTACCTCGTGCGCGACCTCATCAACACGCCGGCGGGCGACATGGGCCCTGACGCGCTGGAGGCGGCCGTGCGCAAGCTGGCCAAGGCGCACAAGGCGAGCGTGAAGGTGATTGCCGGCGACGATCTCCTGAAGAAAAACTTCCCGATGATCCACGCCGTGGGACGCGCATCCGCGCAGGCGCCGCGGCTCGTCGACCTCACATGGGGGCCGAAGGGCGCGCCCAAGGTGACGCTGGTGGGCAAGGGCGTTTGCTTCGACACCGGCGGGCTCGACATCAAGCCGGCCTCCGGCATGCTGCTGATGAAGAAGGACATGGGCGGGGCCGCAAACGTGCTCGGCCTTGCGTCGATGATCATGGCGGCCGGCCTGAAGGTGAGGTTGCGCGTGCTGGTGCCGGCAGTCGAGAACTCCATCGCGGGCAACGCCTTCCGGCCGGGCGACGTGCTCCAGAGCCGCAAGGGGCCGACGGTGGAGATCGGCAACACCGACGCGGAAGGCCGGCTGGTGCTCGCCGACGCGCTGGCGCTCGCCGACGAGGAGGAGCCGCAGGTGTTGATCGACATGGCGACGTTGACGGGTGCCGCGCGGGTGGCGCTCGGGCCCGACCTGCCGCCCTTTTTCACCGACGACGAGGCGTTCGCCTCCGACCTCGCCGAAGCCTCGATGCGGACGGCCGATCCGCTGTGGCGCATGCCGCTGTGGACGCCTTATGACAGGAAGCTCGCTTCCAAGGTCGCCGACTTCAACAACGTGACGCCGGACGGCTTTGCAGGTGCGGTGACGGCAGCCCTGTTCCTGCGCCGCTTCGTCGAGAAGGCGGCAAGCTGGGCGCATTTCGACGTCTTCGGCTGGAGCCCGGTGGAACGGCCCCATTGCCCGGTGGGCGGCGAGGCGCAGGGCATCCGCGCCATCGAGGACGTGCTAGCGCGTCGCTACGGCGGCTGAAGGCGCGTTACTGGTCCGGCTGGGCTTCCAGCAGCTTCTTGAGCCTCTCGGTGACGAGGTGGAACTCCTCGTCGGTCAGTACATCGAGGCTGATGAGGGCCGAATTGCGCACGCCCAGCGCGACCAGGAAGATGACGATCGACAGCGCCGGATCGGCGCTGTTTTCCTTCATGCGGTCGAGCAGCTCGCGCTCGAAGCGCCGTACGGGCTTTAGGAAATCCGGGTTCTCGGCAAGTGCCGCCAGCAGGCCGGAGGGCGGCGGCTTGCTGCAATCGTGGTCTTCCACGAAAAGCTCGAGATAGGCTTCGGCGAGGCCGTTGGGTTCGTCCTGCTTTTCGGCAGCGCGCGTCGACAGGGTTTCCGCAAAGGAGGAGACGAACATCTCCACCACGCCTTCCATGAGCGCGGCTTTCGTGGGAAAATGATAGAGAAGTCCGCCTTTGGATGTGCCGGCTCGCGCGGCGACGGCGTCGAGGGACAGGCTGCCGGCTCCCGATTCACGGGAGATTTCCGCCGCCGCTTCAAGGAGACGCTGCCTGGTGTTGGGTCGTTTCTCTGCCATTTCACCTACAATCGGGGTTGACAATACCGTCCAGACGGTACAGTAGATCGCCCTCGATTTGCAAGGTTATTATTGCGGCCGTTCCTCGGGATGCCGTCGCCTCCGCTCGTCGGTTCCAGCTAGAAAGCCCAAGACCCATGATCAAGCGCCTCCTCATCGCAATCGTACTGCTGGCTGTCCTTGCGGCAGGTGTGGTCGGATTCAACATGTTCCGCGATCAGGCGATCGAGAATTTCTTCGCCAACATGCCGGTTGCGACCGTCACAGTCTCCACGGTGGAGGTCAAGCCGGAATCGTGGACCCCGTCGATCGATGCGATCGGAACGGTCAACGCGATCCGGGGCGTGGACCTGACGGTGGAGACGACGGGCATCGTCAAGGAGTTGCACTTTAGCGCCAACCAGCGGGTCGAGCAGGGCGAGGTGCTGGTGCAGCTCGATGATGCCGTGCAGCGGGCCGACCTGTTCGCCGCACGCACCCAGGCCGATCTCGACAAGCAGGCGCTCGACCGCGCGATCGAACTGCAGCAGCGCGGCGTCGGCTCGACGGTGTCGCTGCAGGCCGCGGAGGCCGCGGCCGCCGCGTCCGGCGCGCAGGCCGAAAAGCTCGAAGCGGTGCTGCAGCAGAAGCAGTTGCGCGCGCCCTTTGCCGGGACCGTCGGTATCCCGCGCGTCGACATCGGCCAGTATCTGTCGCCGGGAACCAGCGTGGTGACGCTGCAGGACCTGGAAACGATGCGCGCCGACTTCACCGTGCCGGAGCAGCGGCTGAGCCAGCTCAGCATCGGCCAGCCGGTGCGCCTGACCGTGGATGGCGACGACAACGAGCTGACCGGCGAGATCGTGGGCATCGATCCGAAGGTCGACCCGTCCAGCCGTCTGGTGTCGGTGCGCGCGGCGATCGAGAATCCGGACGAGCGCCTGACCCCGGGCCAGTTCGCGCGCATCTATGTCGACATGCCGCAGGAGGACGACGTCATCGCGCTGCCGCAGACGGCCGTCGTGACGAGCCTTTACGGCGACTATGTCTATGTCGCGCGCAAGCCTGAAGCCGAAGGTGACGAGCAAGCCGAGGCAGAAGGCCAGGAACAGCCCGAAGGCGAAGAACAGGCCGAGGCCGAAGGTGAGGAAGAAAAGCTCGAGGCGCGGCAGGTCTTCGTGACGGTGGGACGCAGGTCCGGCAGCCAGGTCGAGATCGTGTCCGGCCTCGAAGGCGGCGAGATGGTTGTGACCGCCGGTCAGAACCGCCTCAACAACGGCACGCCGGTCGCCATCGACAACACCATCGATCCTGCAGGACAGGCGGACACACAGGCGGCCTCGAAATGAGCTTCTCCGACATCTTCATTCGCCGGCCCGTCCTGTCGACGGTGCTGGGCATCATGATCCTGCTCCTGGGCTTCCAGGGTCTCTTCAACCTCCAGGTGCGCCAGTATCCGGAGGTCGAGGAGACGGTGATCACCATCACCACGGTGTATCCGGGCGCCAGCGCGGAGCTGATCCAGGGCTTCATCACCGCGCCGATCTCGTCGGCGGTCGCCACGACGGAGAACGTCGACTACGTGACCTCGCAGAGCCGCCCCTCGGCGAGCGTCGTGTCGGTTCAGATGAAACTCGGCTCCAACCCCGACATCGCGCTCACCGAGGTGATGTCGAAGGTTCAGCAGGTGCGCAGCCAGTTGCCGAGCGAGGCCGAGGATCCGACCATCGTCAAGGGCACGGGCATGCAGTTCGCCACCATGTATCTGGCGCTGCAGAACCCGAACATGACCAATGAGCAGGTGACGGAGTATATCGAGCGCGTCATACGCCCGCGCATGTCGACCATTCCGGGCGTTGCCGAGGTCCAGATCATGGGCGCGGCCAACTACGCGATGCGCGTCTGGGTCGATCCGGTGCGGCTGGCCGCCCGCGGCATGACGGCCGCCGAGGTGATGAACGCCATCAACTCCGCCAACTTCCTCGCGGCCCCCGGCAAGACCAAGAACGAGTTCGTCACCTATTCGGTGACGATGGAATCCACGCTGCAGAACCCGGAGGCGTTCGGCCAGTTGCCGCTCAAGGCCGCCGGCGACGATGTCGTTCGGCTGCGCGATGTCGCAGAGGTGGAGCTCGCCGCCGAAAGCAGCGACATGGTCGTCACCTTCAACGGCCAGCCCGGCACGTTCATCGGCGTGTTCCCGACCCCGGCGGCCAACCCTCTGGATACCGCCTCGGCCGTGCTTGACGAGTTGCCGGCAATTCAGGCCAGCCTGCCCGAGGGCATGACGCTGACGATGATGTATAACGCCACCGAGCAGATCAGCGCATCGATCCGCGAGGTGTTCACGACGATCTCCGAAGCGGTGGTGATCGTCATCGTCATCATCCTCCTGTTCCTGGGCTCCTTCCGCTCGGTGCTGATGCCGATCGTGACCATTCCGCTGTCGCTGATCGGTGTCTGTTTCGCGCTGTTCGCGCTCGGCTATTCGATCAACCTTCTGTCGCTGCTGGCGATGGTGCTTGCCATCGGCCTCGTGGTCGACGACGCGATCGTGGTGGTGGAGAACATCCACCGCCATATCGAGGAGGGACTGGAACCGCGACAAGCCGCGTTCGTCGGCATGAAGGAGATCACCGGGCCGGTCGTCGCGATGACGATCACGCTGGCGGCCGTGTTCGCGCCGCTCGCCTTCATCGGCGGCCTGACGGGTTCTCTGTTCCGCGAATTCGCCATGACGCTCGCCGGCGCCGTGGTCATCTCCGGCCTCGTCGCCCTGACGATCACGCCGATGATGTCGGCGCGGCTGCTCAAGCGCGGCGGCCATAGCCGCTTCCAGCAGATCGTCGATAACACGTTCGATCGCGTCTCGGCGCGTTACGAGCGGCTGGTCCACGGCTCGCTGAACTATCGGCCGGTGACGGTGCTGATCGTGCTGGTGCTGGTGGGGCTGACCGGCTTCATGTTCATGAAGACGTCGAGCGAACTCGCGCCCGAAGAAGACGAGGGCGCGCTCTTCTCGCTGGTCACCGCGCCACCTTATGCGACGACCGAATACACCAAGATGTACACCGACCAGATGCGCGCGTTGACGGAGGATCTGCCGGAGCTCGACGCCAACTTCTCCATCGTCGGTTTCGGCGGCCAGACCAATTCCGGCATCTCGGTCTGGGCGCTGAAGGACTGGGCCGAACGCGAGCGGTCGCAGAAGGAAATCCAGCAGGACATCCAGGCGCGGCTGTCCGGGATCGCCGGCGTCGAGGCACTGGTCTTCGCGCCGCCCTCGCTGCCGGGCGCCGGCGGCGGCCTGCCGATCTCGCTGGTGATCCAGTCGACGGGCGATCCGAGCCAGGTCTACGAGGTGGCCGAGCAGGTGCGTCAGGAGGCGCAGGCAAGCGGACGCTTCATCGTCGTTCAGAACTCGCTCGCCTTCAACGCGCAGCAGGTAGTCATCACCGTCGACCGCGACCGCGCGGCCGCGCTCAACCTGCCGGTGCGCGACATCGGCTCCACGCTGAGCCTTCTCGTCGGCGGCGGTGCGATCGCGCAGTTCGACCGCGACTCCAACAGCTACGACATCATCATGCAGGTGCCGCAGGAGTACCGCGAGAATCCGGAGCGGCTGGGCGACTTCTTCGTGCGCAGCGCCACCGGCCAGATGGTGCCGCTTTCGGCGGTCGTGACGATCTCCACCGGCGTCAGCGCGGCGGCCATCGAGCAGTTCAACCAGCTCAACTCGGCGACGATCTCCGCGCTGCCGCTGCCGGGCGTGACCACCGGCGACGGTCTCGCGCTGATCGAGGACATCGCACGGCCCCTGCTGCCGGACGGTTTCTTCATCGATTATTCCGGCCAGTCGCGGCTGGAGATCGAGCAGGGCAACACGATCGTCATCGCCTTCGCGCTGGCCGTGGTGGTGATCTATCTGGTGCTCGCAGCGCAGTTCGAGAGCTTCCGCGATCCGTTCATCATCATGATGACGGTGCCGCTCTCGATCTTCGGCGCGATGCTGCCGCTGAACCTCGGGCTTTCGACGCTGAACATCTATACGCAGGTGGGTCTGATCACGCTGATCGGGCTGATCACCAAGCACGGCATCCTGATGGTGGAGTTCGCCAACCAGCAGCGCGAGGCGCACGGGCTCGACCGCTTCGAGGCGATCGTCGCGTCGGCCAAGGTGCGCCTGCGGCCAATCCTGATGACCACGGCGGCGATGTCGCTGGGCGTGGTGCCGCTCATCGTCGCCTCGGGCGCCGGGGCGGCGGCGCGCTTCTCGATGGGCCTCGTCATCTTCACCGGCCTGATCATCGGCACGATGTTCACGCTGTTCGTGGTACCGATGTTCTATACCTTCATCTCCAGGAAGGAGATGGGCCAAGTCCAAGGCGACGCGCCCCAGCCGCAGGCCGCGCCGGCGGCCGAGTAGGGCGCAGGAGCGAAAGAAACGAAGCGTGGCCGGTGCCTTGCGCCGGCCACTTTTTTTCGCTTGAATGAAACGGAACCGAAACGACCTTCCGTGGAGCGCCGATGGCCATCGCGATGCGTCCCAGCCAGTCGCTGCGGCTCTGGCAGCAGGTCACGCTGGCGGAGGTGCAGGCGGCCTCGCACGACCTGACCATGCGCCAGATGGCGATCCTGCTGACGGTCTATCTCGATCCGCCGCCGCACACCGTGCGCGGTTTGGCTGAAAAGCTGGCGGTGACCAAGCCGGTCATCACCCGCGCGCTCGACACAATGGGCTCGCTCAAGCTGTTGTCGCGCCACCGCGACGAGAAGGACAGGCGTAACGTGCTGGTCAAGCGCACCGTGGAGGGGGCGCTGTTCGTCGAACGCTTCGGTGACCTCGTCATCGACAAGGCCGCGGAGCTGCCGATATGAACGCCCTCGACCGCAGGCTGCAGGCCTTCCGGCCCGATCTCGCCGACGAGCGGCTGCGAGGCAGGGTGGAGGCGCAGCGTTTCGTTGCTGGCCGCCGGGCGCGGGTCGCCGCGCCCGTTCTCGACCTGCGCAATGCGCCGCGGCCCGATGCCGGGCTCGACACCCAGCTTCTGGCCGGCGACGAGGTGATGGTCTTCGAGGAAGCGGAAGGCTTCGCCTGGGTGCAGGCCGCGCGCGACGGCTATGTCGGCTACGCGCCCGCAACGGGGCTGGAGGCGCCGGGTGCGGCACCAACACATGTCGTCGCCGTGCCGCGTACCTTCAGCTATCGCGAAGCCGACATGAAGAAGCCGGCCACGGGCGCCTTCTCCATGGGCAGTCGGCTGACGGTGGTCGGCAATGCGACGACGCGGGGGACGGACTACGCGCTTCTTGAAAGCGGCGAGGCGCTGGTGGCGGCGCATCTGCGGCCGGTGGGCGCGGTCGGTGGTGACTATGTCGCCGTGGCCGAGGAACTGGAGCGCACGCCCTATCTGTGGGGCGGGTCGAGCGCCTTCGGCATCGACTGTTCGGGTCTAGTGCAGCTTTCCATGCGCATGGCGGGAAGCGACGTGCGCCGCGACACCGACATGCAGGCGGCGACGATCGGCGCGGCGCTGGAGATCGGCAGCGATCTCGCGGGCCTACGACGCGGCGATCTGGTCTTCTGGAAGGGCCATGTGGCGATCATGACCGACGCGAACAGCATCATCCACGCCAACGGCCACACTATGATGGTGTCGCGTGAGCCGCTTGCCGCAGCCGTGAAGCGCATAGCCTATCTCTATGGCCCGCCGACGGGCTTTCGGCGGGTGTGATGGGTGGTGCGTCCTTCGAGGCTCGCTGCGCTCGCACCTCAGGATGAGGGAGGTGGTTTGATTGAGCCAGCCGCCTATGGGCCTGATGCGCGACAACCATCAAGCTGAGGCGCAAACGCGTCGAGCCTGCTGCGTCCTTCGAGGCTCGCTCTGCTCGCGCCTCAGGATGAGGGAGGTTGTGCATCGAACCACTACTCAGTGGGTTCGTTCCCTTTTTCTCTTAAATGCAAACGGATCGAGCCCGCCACACTAGAGATCCGAGAGCCAACCGCCCTCATCCTGAGGTGCGAGCAGAGCGAGCCTCGAAGGACGCACGCCGGCTCAATACCCTTCCGCGCGGTCGACGACGTTCTGCAGCGCCTCGCCGCGTTGGTGGCGGGCGATCTGTTCGAGCATCAGCGGGGCGAGGTGGACGGGGTCGGAGGTGGCCGCCGAGTGCGGGGTCACGAAGACGCGCGGGTGGGTCCATAGCGGGCTCTGCGGAGGCAGCGGCTCCTGCTGGAAGACGTCGAGGCTTGCTTCCTTCAAGGTGCCGTCGTCGAGCGCCTGAAGGATGTCTGCCTCCTTCTGCAGCTTGCCGCGGCCGCCATTGATGAGGATCGCGCCGCCCAGCCGGTTTTCGCGGCGCAGGCCGCGCAGGAGCGCATGGTCGATGATGCCTTCCGTGGCCGGGGTATGCGGCAGCAGCACCACCAGAATGTCGGTCGCGGCGAGGAAGTCGCGCAGCCCGCTTTCGCCGTGGAAGGTCGTGACGCCTTCCATAGGGCGCGGCGTGCGCGTCCAGCCATTCACCTTGAAGCCGAGCGGCAGAAAGGCGGAGGCGCAGGCGCGGCCGAGCTGACCCAGGCCCATGATGCCGACGCTGATCTCGCCGGCGACCGGCTGCGGCGGTTCGCGCCAAATCATCTGCGCCTGATTGGCGCGGTAGATCATGCCGTTGCGGTGATGGTCGAGCACCCGCCAGGTCATGTATTCGACCATGTGCTGGGTCAAATTGTCGGCCACGATGCGCGCGATCGGCACGTCGGGCAGACCTGGATCGGCGAGGATGTGGTCGACCCCTGCTCCGAGCGAGAAGATTGCCTTGAGGCCCGTCAGACCGTCGAGAGCGCCGTGTGGATGCTTCCAGACGACGGCATAGTCGATCGCTTCGCCGTCCGGCTGGGTGACGACGTCGTGTTCGGCCGACAGCAGTTCCTTCCACAGCTTCGGGTCGTAGCCGGTAACCGAAAGCAGGATGCGGCTGCGCGCAGGTGAAGACATGGCGGGAATTCCTGAAAGTGAAGCTACTGGCTGACGACGCCGGCGGGCGCGGTGGCGATGTCGAAGGCGGCGGCGATCAGCGCCTTGGTATAGTCGGTTTGCGGGTTCTCGAAAATCTGCTCGGTCGAACCCTGTTCCACTACCTTGCCGTTGCGCATGACGATGACGTGGTTCGACAGGGCGCGCACCACCTTGAGGTCGTGGCTGATGAAGAGATAGGCGAGGTCGTGCTTCTTCTGCAGGTCGCGCAGAAGGTCCACCACCTGCGCCTGCACGCTCATGTCGAGCGCCGAGGTCGGCTCGTCGAGCATGACGAAGCGCGGCTTCAGCACCATGGCGCGCGCGATCGCGATGCGCTGACGCTGGCCGCCGGAGAATTCGTGCGGGTAGCGGAAGCGGGTGGCCGGATCGAGCCCGACCTCGCCGAGCACGTCGACGACCATCGCGTCGCGCTCGTCGACGGACAGGTTCGGCTCGTGGATCTTCAGGCCTTCCTCGATGATCTCGGAGACCGACATGCGCGGCGATAGCGAGCCGAACGGGTCCTGGAAGACGATCTGCATCTCGCGGCGCAGCGGGCGCATCTGCTTGAAGGAATAGCCGTCGATTTCCTTCTGGCCGAGCATGATCCTGCCTTCCGACGAGATCATGCGAGACAGGGCGAGGCCGAGCGTGGTCTTGCCGGAACCGGATTCGCCGACGACGCCGAGCGTCTGGCCGGCCTTGACCACGACGTCGATGCCGTCGACCGCCTTCACGTAGTCCACGGTATTCCTGAAGAAGCCCTGCTTGATCGGGAACCAGACTTTGATGTCGTCGCCCGTCATGACCGTCTCGGCGTCCGGGTTCGCCTTGGGGGCGGTGCCCTTCGGCTCGGCGGCGAGCAGGTGGCGGGTGTATTCGTGCTGCGGGTTCTCGAAAATCTCGCTGGTCAGGCCGGCCTCGACGATCCGACCCTTGGTCATCACGCAGACCTTGTCGGCGATGCGCCGGACGATGCCGAGATCGTGGGTGATGAACAGCATCGACATGCCGTTCTTCTTCTTCAGCTCGTCCAGCAATTCGAGGATCTGCGCCTGCACCGTCACGTCGAGCGCGGTGGTCGGCTCGTCGGCGATCAGCAGCTCCGGCTCGTTGGCGAGCGACATGGCGATCATGACGCGCTGGCGCTGGCCGCCCGACAACTGGTGCGGATAGGCGCCGAGGCGGCGCTCCGGCTGCTGGATGCCGACTTCGTGCAGCAGCTCCAGCGTGCGGGCACGGGCCTGCTTGTCGCCCATGCCGCGGTGGATCTTCAGAATCTCGCCGATCTGCTGCTCGATCGTGTGCAGCGGGTTGAGCGAGGTCATCGGCTCCTGGAAGATCATGGTGATCTTGTTGCCGCGTACCTTGCGAAGGTCCTTCTCGCCGCCTGCAAGCAGGTTCTCGCCGTGGAACAGGATTTCGCCCGAGGGGTGGCTGGCGGCCGGGTAGGGCAGGAGCTTGAGGACAGACAGCGCGGTGACCGACTTGCCGGAGCCGGATTCGCCGACGAGCGCGACCGTCTCGCCGCGCGCGATGTCGAAGGAGACGTGGTCGACGGCGAGATTCTGCGCGCCGCCCTGCGTGAAGGCCACGGAAAGATCGCGCACGGAAAGGAGGGGTGTGTCGCTCATTTGAACGTCTTCCGCGGGTCGAAGGCGTCGCGCACGGCCTCGCCGATGAAGATCAGCAGCGACAGCATGATCGACAGCGTCAGGAAGCCGGTGATGCCGAGCCATGGCGCGTTGAGGTTGCGCTGACCCTGCCGCAGGAGTTCGCCCAGCGAGGCGGAGCCCGGCGGCAGGCCGAAGCCGAGGAAGTCGAGCGAGGTCAGCGTCGTGATCGAGCCGTTGAGGATGAAGGGCAGGAAGGTCAGCGTCGCCACCATGGCGTTGGGCAGAAGGTGGCGGAACATGATCGTGCCGTTGGAGACACCGAGCGCGCGTGCGGCGTTGACATATTCGAAGTTGCGCGCACGCAGGAATTCCGCGCGCACCACCCCGACGAAGGCGACCCACGAGAACAGGAGCATGATGCCGAGCAGGATGAAGAAGCCCGGCGGCAGCACGGCTGCTATGATGAGGATCAGGTAGAGCACCGGGATCGACGACCAGATCTCGATCACGCGCTGGAAGATCAAATCGGTCCAGCCGCCGAAATAGCCCTGCACGGCGCCGGCCGACACGCCGATGACGGCCGATGCCAGCGTGAGCACGAGGCCGAACAGCACCGATATGCGGAAACCGTAGATGATGCGCGCCAGCACGTCGCGCGCCTGGTCGTCGGTGCCGAGCCAGTTCCAGTTGCCGACCGTGCAGGCGGGGTCTGCGGCGCCGTCGAAATAGCGGCCGCAGCGCGTCTCAGCGTCATAGAGCCATGAGGGCTTGGCGGGCGCGGATTCGGGGATGTCGTTGTTGACCGTGCGGTAGGAATAGCGGATCGGCGGCCAGATCAGCCAGCCATTCGCCTCGATCTCCTCGCTGATGATCGGATCGCGATAATCGGTGACGGCGAGGAAGCCGCCGAACTTCTCTTCGGGGTAGTCGACGAGGACCGGGAACAGGATCTCGCCCTTGTAGGAAGCGATAATCGGCTTGTCGTTGGCGATGAACTCGGCGAACAGCGACAGCACGAACAGGACCAGGAAAATCCAGAGCGACCAGTAGCCGCGCCGGTTGGCCTTGAAGTTCTGCCAGCGGCGTTGGTTCAGCGGCGACAGCCATGGCCGCGCCGTGCGCTCGCGCACCTTCTCCACTTCGCCCTTGGCGATCACGTCGGACATCTAGACCTCCCGCCTTTCGAAATCGATCCGCGGATCGATCATCGTGTAGGTGAGGTCCGAGAGAAGGCTGACGAACAGCCCGATCAGCGAGAAGATGTAGAGGGTGGCGAACACCACGGCATAGTCGCGGTCGAGCACGGAACGGAAGCCCAGGAGCCCCAGCCCGTCGAGCGAGAAGATATTCTCGATCAGCAGCGAGCCGGTGAAGAAGGCCGAGATAAAGGCCCCCGGAAAACCGGCGATGATGATGAGCATGGCGTTGCGGAAGACGTGGCCGTAGAGCACCTGCCGCTCGGACAGGCCCTTGGCCCGCGCCGTGACGACATATTGTTTGCGGATTTCGTCCAGGAAGGAGTTCTTGGTCAACAGCGTGGTGGTGGCGAAGGCCGACAGCACCATCGCCGTCAGCGGCAGCGCCAGGTGCCAGAAATAGTCGAGGATGCGTTCCGGCCAGGACAGGTCGCCCCAGTTCTCGGAGGTGAGCCCGCGCAGCGGAAACCAGTCGAAGAACGAGCCGCCGGCAAACAGCACCATCAGCAGGATCGCGAACAGGAAGCCCGGTATGGCATAGCCAACGATGACGATGCCGCTGGTCCACACGTCGAAGGCGGTGCCGTCCTTGACCGCCTTGCGGATGCCGAGCGGTATCGAGATCGCATAGGAGATCAGCGTGATCCAGAGCCCCAGCGAGATCGACACCGGCATCTTCTCGATGATGAGGTCGATGACAGATATGTCGCGGAAATAGCTCTCGCCGAAATCGAAGCGGGCATAGTTCCAAAGCATGTTGAAGAAGCGTTCGAGCGGCGGCTTGTCGAAGCCGAACTGTTTTTCGAGCTGGGCGATGAAGGCGGGGTCCAGCCCCTGCGCGCCGCGATATTTGTAGTCGTTTCCGGCATCGAAGTTCTGCGAGACGTCGGCCCCGCCGCCGGAGAGGCGGTCGGTCGCGCCGCCGCCGTCGCCGGTCATGCGCGCGATGACCTGTTCCACCGGTCCGCCCGGCGCGAACTGGATGACGATGAAGGAGATGGCCATGATGCCGAACAGCGTCGGGATCATCAGCAGCAGGCGGCGGAGGATATAGGCGCCCATCAGTTTCCTTCGGGTTTCGAGCTGGACACGTCTGTAACCGGCTTTGTCATCACATGGGAAGCTTGCGTCAGCCGGTCATGCCGGTTGCCTGGACCTTGTCCGGGCGCGTCCACCATGTGTCGAGCACGCCGGTGGCGTATTTGGGACTGACCGCCGGACGGTCGTAATAGTCCCAGTATGCGAGCCAGCGTGCTGCCTTGTGCCACTGGAAGACGACGTAATGCTCGGCGCGGATGATCCGGTCGAGCACGCGCGTGGCGATGGTGAATTCCTCCTGCGTCTTCGCCGCGATGATCTTCTCCAGTACGGCGTCGATGGCGGGATTGGCCATGCCGGCCATGTTGAACGAGCCCGGCGAATTGGCGCTGACCGAGCCGAACACCTGCCTGATGAAACGCGACGGGAAGAGCGACATGGTGAATCGCGACACCACCATGTCGAAATCGAACTCGCGCAGCCGCAGCGAATATTGCGCGGCGTCCACGATGCGGTAGCTGGCGCGGATGCCGAGCTGGCCGAGATTGCGGATGAAGGCGTTGTGGTGCGGCTCGAACGAGTCCGAGTTTCCGAGAAACTCGATCGTAAGCTGCTCGCCGGAAGGCAGCAGCAGGCGGCGGCCATCGAGCTTGCACCCGGCCTCGGTGAACATCGCCAGTGCAGCGCGCATCTGGTTGCGGTCGCGGCCGCTGCCGTCGGTGACGGGCGCGACATAGGGCTCCTCGAAGACCTGAGGCGGAAGCTGGTCGCGAAACGGTTCCAGCAGCGCAAGTTCCGCCTCGTTCGGCAGGCCCGACGCCTTATTGTCCGACTTCTCGAAGAAGGAATTGGAGCGCTCGTAGAGGCCGTACATGATGTTGGCATTCGTCCATTCGAAATCGAACAGCATGCCGATGGCCTGGCGGATGCGCCGGTCCGCGAACTTTTCCCGGCGCGTGTTGAAGAACCAGCCCTGGCCGCCGGACGGCGTCTCGTCGGGATAGTCCTCGATCTTGACCCTGCCGTCGTTGATGGCCGGGAAATTGTAGTCCGTCGCCCAGTTGCGCGACGTGAATTCCTCCCGGAAGAGGATGTTGCCACCCTTGAACGCCTCGAAAGAGGCGGTCCTGTCGCGATAATATTCGTAGCGGATGCGATCGAAATTGTAGCGCCCGACCATGACCGGGCGCTTGACCGCCCAATGGTCGGCGACCCTGTCGAACTCGATGAAGCTGCCGAAATTGAAGCGGCCGACCCGATACGGTCCGGAACCCAGCGGCGCTTCGGAGAGCGTTGCCTGGAAATCGCGGCCTTCCCACCAGCTTTCCGAAAAGATCGGCGCGCCGGCGACGGTCAAAAGCACCGATATGCCGGCATCCGGTTTCAGCGTTACCGAGACGGTGCGCTCGTCGGGCGTTTCCACTGTCTCGACTTCGCGCAGCGTGCTGGCGATGTTTTCATGACCCAGATCGCGCAGCGTCGTCAGGGTAAAGAGGACGTCTGAGGCCTTGATCGGCGTGCCGTCGTGGAACGCTGCGTCGGGATGCAGCGTGAAGCGCCATGTCAGCCTGTCCTCGCTGACGACCACCGACTCCGCCGCATAGCCGTACATCGAGCTGGTCTCGTCGGACGAACTCGCCAGCAGCGAGGCGTAGGTGAGGTCCATGCCGAATGCCGCGTTGCCGCGCAGCACGTACATGTTGAGCGTATCGAACGTGTCGAAGTTCTGGTTGTAGATGCGTACCGGCGACTGGGTGACGATGCGCCCGCCGCTGGGGGCGTCGGGGTTCACATAGTCGAAATGCGCAAAGTCGGGTCCGTATTTCAGGTCGCCGAAGACCGATATGCCGTGAAGCGGCGTGTCCGTCGGCAACTGGGCGAAGGCGTCTCGAACCAGCAGTGGCGCAGCGACGGCCGCGCCGCCCAGCGCAAGAAAGTCGCGCCGGGCAATCATTCCACCGACCCTCATTGCGTCTCCTCGAAGCTGCGCTCGATCGCCTTTTCCTGGTCGGGACGGATCCACCATGATTCGATGTCCACGCCGACATAGGAGGGCTGTTCTTCGGGGATGCCGAATTTGTTCCAGTAGGCGACCCACACCTCGGAATTGTGGAACTGCGGCACGTAGTAGTAGCCCCAGAGGAGAACACGATCGAGGGCGTGGGTGGCCGCGATCAGCTCTTCGCGGTCTTTGGCGAAGATGACACGCTCGATGAGCTTGTCGACGGCAGGATCCTTGATGCCGGCATAGTTGCGGGTGTCGGGGAGGTCGGCGGCTTCCGACCCCCAATATTCCCGCTGCTCGTTGCCGGGAGACTGCGACTGCATCATCAGGCCGGTGATGACGTCGAAGTCGTAGTCGCGAACCCGGTTTACATACTGGCTGCTGTCGACGATGCGAAGCGAGGCATCGATGCCCAGCCGCCGCAGCGTGTTGATATAGGGGCCGGTGAGGCGCTCGCTGTCGGGATTGAAGGAGAGAAACTCGATGCGGAAAGGCTCGCCCTTCTCGTTGACCAGCTGCCTGCCCTGCTGGCGCCAGCCCGCCTCGGCGAGCAGTTGCGAGGCGCGGCGAAGGTGGTCGCGCTGGGCCTCGCGGCTGTCATAGACCGGCAGTTTGAACTCCTCGGTGAAGACCTCCGGCGGAACCTCGTCGCGGACGGTTTCGAGGATTTCGAGCTCCAGCCCCTCGGGCAGGCCACTCGACGCCAGTTCGCCACCTTCGAAGAAGCTGTCGGTGCGCGCGTAGAGCCCGTGGAACTGAACGCGGTTGAGGCTTTCGAAATCGTAGGCGAGGGTCAGCGCCTCGCGCACCCGCCTGTCCTGGAACTGCGGGCGCCGCGTGTTGAGCGCAAAGCCCTGCATCGGTTCGCCCGAGGTGGTTTCGTATGTGCGCTTGAGCACGTCGCCGCGCTCGAAGGCGGGGAAGTTATATTCCGACGCCCAGCGCGACGCGCGATTTTCAAGGCGGATGTCGTGCAGCCCGCCCTTGGTGAACGCCTGCCAGGCGGCGTTTTCGTCCTGGATGTAGGTGTATTTGCGCCGGTCGAAATTGTAGCGACCGACATTCACCGGCAGATTTTCCGCCCAGTAGTCCTCGACGCGCTTCCAGGTGATGTCGGCACCGGGACGGAAGGTCTCGATCTGGTAGGGGCCGGAGCCGAGCGGCGGCTCCAGCGTCGGCTGGGTGAAGTCGCGCTTCTGGCCCTGCGCGTTCTCACCCTCCCACCAGTGCTTGGGCAGGATGGGCAGGTCGCCCATGATGTGCGGCAGCTCGCGGTTCCCGGCCTGATCGAACTTGAACTCGACCTCGTGGTCGGACAGCGCGACCGCTTCGGTGACGTTGACGTAGTAGCGATTGTGGGTCTGGCTGTGCTGCTTGAGCATGTCGAACGACCAGACGACATCCTCCGCGGTGATCGGCTCTCCGTCATGCCAGCGCGCATCGGGGTCGATCCGGTAGGTCGCGGACGAATAGTCGTCAGGATATTTGAAGGCCTCGGCGATCAGCGCATGACTGGTGCCGGGATCGGCGATCGACTGCTGCATCAGCGTTTCCCACAGCAGGCCGCCGAAATAGTTTAGGCCGGCCGCCGCCGTGCCGCGCACGATGAACGGATTGAAGCTGTCGAATGTGCCGGACGTCACCGTGTTCAGCGTGCCGCCCTTGGGCGCATCGGGGTTGACGTGGTCGTAGCGCTCAAACGTCTCGGTCTCGGCTGCCTCGCTGATCAGCGACGAGGTTGTGCGCCATTCCGGTTCCTCCTGCGCTCCGGCCGCGCCGGTCAGCGCGGCCGTGGCGATCATCGAAAGAGCCAGAGTGCGAAAGCGCTTCAATCCCATGCCATCCTCATTCAGCGTGTGGTCCACGAATTCCTAAACTAGCCTCTGCGGCGCATATGAAAACCCTGCGCAGGCAAGTTTCCGCGCGCCGCAGATTAACAAAAAAGCCGGGCGAAACCCGGCTTTTTCGTGATGCTGAGATTACATCTTTGTCATTGTTGCTGAGGGGGCGTCTCACCGCTCTGCGAACCAGCGTCGGTTTCCGGCGAGGCGGCGCTGCCGTCACCGGGCGTTTCCGGCTGGGCCGGCTCGGCCTCGGTCTCTTCAGCCGGGGCAGTCTGCTCGTCGGCAGGAGCGGCTTCCTGTTCGTCGGCAGGAGCAGCGTCCTGATCCTCGGCTGGAGCAGCGTCCTCCCCTGCCGCCGGGGCGGCTTCGCCTTCGGCGGCGGGTGCTGCCGCATCCTCGGCCGGCGCTTCCTCTTCGGCCGCGACTTCCGGCAGCGGAGCCGGATCGCTGGAGAGCGTGCGCAGATAGGCGATCAGGTTGGCTTCTTCTTCCGGGTTCTTTATGCCGGCAAATGCCATGGCGGTGCCGGAGACGTAGGAGCGCGGCGCCTTCAGGAATTCGCTCAGGTGATCGTAGTCCCACACGGTGCCGTCGGCTGCGAATTCGCGCATGCCGGCCGAGTAGCTGAAGCCTTCATGCGAGGCGACGGGCCGGTTGACGATGTCCCACAGGTTGGGGCCGACCTTGTTGGCGCCGCCTTCGTCGGGCGTGTGGCAGGCCTGGCACTTGCGGAAGGCCGACTCGCCGGCGGCGGCGTCTGCCGTCTGCAGCAGCTCGGCGATCGACGGGCCCGCCTCGGCCGGTTCCGCGCCGCCCGCTTCCTGCTCCACCACCTCGATGGCGTAGCCGGGGTTTTCCGGTGCGTGGGTAGCGAAGATGGAATCGGACACAATGCTGACCGAAAAGACCACGAACGCCACCGCGAGAAACGCGCCGATCAGCTTGTTGAGTTCAAACGAATCCATCATCTATCCGAGGCTCCCTTGTCCGACCGCTCCGTCGGGCTTGCCCCCTTCTCGTGCGCAAGCCACATCCCCCGTGCGGTAGATGCCGGTGAAATCGCGCGGAAACTAGGTCTTTTGCTCGGTCCTTGCAACACATATAAGGGCACTTCCCAGTGAGACCTTTTGCCACTCGGGAATGCCCTCGCCATTCGCGCCGGAGACCCGTTTCCCAGCCATGTCCATCCTTGTCCTGATCCCCGCGCGCATGGCGGCGACCCGTCTGCCGGGCAAGCCGCTCGCAGACATTTGCGGCCGCCCGATGATCGCGCACGTTGCAGACCGGGCGGTGAAAAGCGGCGTGGGGCGCGTGGTTGTCGCAACCGATTCGGCCGAGATTCGCGATGCGGTCGTGGCCAGCGGACACGAGGCGGTGATGACCGACGGCGACCACCAGTCGGGCTCGGACCGCATCTTCGAGGCGCTGCGGATATTGGACCCGGACGGAAAGGTCGAGACCGTCGTCAACGTGCAGGGCGATCTGCCGACCGTCGAGCCGCGCATCGTGCGCGCGGCACTCGAGCCGCTGGCGGACCCCTCCGTCGACATCGCCACGCTCGGCGTCGAGATCACCCATGACGAGGAGCGAACCGACCCGAACGTCGTGAAGATCGTCGGCTCGCCGGTCGAGCCGGGGCGCCTGCGCGCGCTCTATTTCACGCGCGCGACCGCGCCCTGGGGCGAGGGGCCGCACTACCACCATGTCGGTCTCTACGCCTATCGCCGCGCAGCAATTGCACGCTTCGTCGCCCTGCAACCTTCAACGCTGGAGAAGCGCGAGAAGCTCGAGCAGCTTCGGGCGCTGGAAGCCGGAATGCGCATCGACGCGCGCATCGTCGATGCCGTGCCGCTGGGCGTCGACACGCCGCGCGACCTCGAACGCGCCCGCACATTGATTTCACAAGGCCTGCCGAAATGATTGCAAAGACGAACAGGATTTCCTTCCAGGGCGAACCGGGGGCGAACTCCGACACCGCCTGCCGCGACATGTATCCCGACATGGAGCCGATGCCGTGCCCGACCTTCGAGGATGCGTTCAACGCGGTGGAGAGCGGCAAGGCCGACCTCGCCATGATCCCGATCGAGAACACGCTGGCGGGCCGCGTAGCCGACATCCACTACCTGCTGCCTGAATCGCGGCTGCACATCGTCGCGGAATATTTCCTGCCCATCCACTTCCAGCTCATGGTGCTGCCGGGGGTGAAGATGGAGGAGATCAAGTCGGTCCACAGCCATATCCACGCGCTCGGCCAGTGCCGCAAGGTGATTCGCCGCCATCGCTGGAAGCCGGTCGTGGCGGGCGATACGGCGGGGGCCGCGCGTCTGGTGGCCGAAGAGGGCAACCGGAGCTGGGCAGCGCTCGCGCCGCGCCTGGCCTCGTCGCTCTACGGGCTCGACATCCTGGCCGAGAATGTCGAGGACGCCGAAAACAACGTCACCCGTTTCGTCGTTCTGTCGAAGGAAAAGAGCTGGGCGCCGCGCGTCGATCCCGACCAGCTCATGATGACGACCTTCGTTTACCGCGTACACAACATCCCCGCCGCGCTCTACAAGGCGATGGGAGGCTTTGCCACCAACGGTGTCAACATGACCAAGCTGGAGAGCTACCAGCTCGGCGGCAAGTTCTTCTCGACGCAGTTTTACGCCGACATCGAGGGCCACCCGGACGACAAGAACGTCGCCCAGGCGCTGAAAGAACTGGCGTTCTTCTCCCGCGAGGTCCGTATCCTCGGCGTCTATCCCGCCCATCCGTTCCGGGCGACGCAGAGCGTGGACGAGGACTAGACGCGGACGCGTAGCCGTTTCCTGCAGCCTGTCAGCTCGAAGGCTTTGCGACGCTTCTGACGATGAGGGAAGACCACGCGCTCGTGGCGGCGGCTGTGGAGCTGCGCCCGGCGTGCACTTCGCGCGCCATGGCCTCGGCCGCGCCGAGCAGGCCGTTGCAGATGAGGCGTAGCCGTTCATCGTCAACAGATGCGAAGGGCCGCAACGCATCGCGCATCAGATCGACATACTCATCGATCATCGCCTGCTGACGCCGGGCCATTTCGGCGTTGCCTTTGAGCGCTGCCGAGATGGATGGACCTTCCGGACCCATTTCGGCATGACAGTTGAAGTAGGCGCTGCTCATCACGTCGGCGACCGAATACAGACGGCCTGGCACAGCGGCGAGCGCGGTTCGTAACGACTGGATGTAGCGGTCCTCCAATTGCTGGAAGAGCGCGAGAAGCAACCGGGGACGCGTCGAAAAGTGATCGTACGCGATCGGTCTGCTGACGCCGGCCCTTGTCGCCAGCGTGCCCAGGGTGAGCGCGTCAGCCCCTTCTTCGCGAACGATCGTCATCGCTACCGCAAGCAGTTGATCGCGACGCTCGGCCTTCGGCAGCTTCAAGGCGGTTCACCTCCTTCTTGAAACCTACAAATTGTAAGTTACATATCGTAGCCTATAGTTCCAACTGGAGAAAATCAATGAGCGACGTAACCGTGATCGGCCTCGGCAATATGGGTAGCGCGCTGGCTCGTGCATTTTTGCTAGCAGGAAAGACGGTCACGGTGTGGAACCGAAGCCCGGCCAGAACCGCGCAGCTCGAAAGCCTAGGAGGTGTAGCGGCTGCCTCAGCGGGAGTTGCCGTTGCTGCCAGTCCGGTTGTGGTAGCCTGCCTGACGGATTACACGGCAACCGCCGAGGTACTGGGTGCAGACGACGTTGCCGGCGCATTGGCCGGCCGGCTCGTCATCCAGCTCACCTCTGGGACACCCAAGCAGGCACGGGCGCTTGACGCCTGGGTTCGCGACCGCGGCGCCGACTACCTCGATGGCGCGATTGCCGCCTGGCCACGCCACATCGGCGGAGCTGAAGCGGCGATCACCGTCGTCGGCCCGCAGGCCACCTTTCGGCAAGCCGAATCCCTGCTGGGTCTGCTCGCCGGAAGCGTCACCTATTTGGGAACCGACATCGGCCACGCCTCGGCGCGGTTCAACGCGGGCCTCGCCTACTTCGCCGGCCATTGGCTCGGCTTCAATCAGGGCGCGGCGATCTGCGAAGCCGAAGGGATCGATCCCGCCATGTTCGGTGAGACAATGGCGGGGCTTGCTCCTGCCTTCG
The DNA here is from genome assembly GCA_019739225.1 of Aquamicrobium sp. Lineage (GTDB taxonomy): Bacteria > Pseudomonadota > Alphaproteobacteria > Rhizobiales > Rhizobiaceae > Aerobium. The sequence continues at coordinate 383,746 of JAHHDT010000005.1, read as the reverse complement.
CCGAGGACATGCGGCACATGGGAAGCGTAATCGCGATGGATCGCTTCGAAGATCCCGAAAGCACGATCGGCACAGCCGGCGCCGATATCGCCCGATTGCTGGAGGCATCCGGCGATCTCGGGGTTGGAACTGCTTTTCCGGCGCTGGCTGCCGATATTTTCCGCCGCGCATCGGACGCGGGGCACGGTGCCGAGGACCATACCGCCGTCATCAAGGTGCTTCGCAGCGTCTGATCGCCTTTCGGTCACATCTCCCAGCGGCGGCGCGGGTCGTCGTCGGCCATCACGTCGAATGTGTCGTCGCGCAGCAGGCCGAACAGCCGGAAGCGGCGGGTGTGCAGCATGTGCGGGTCGAAGCCGGCACGCCTGCATCCCTTCAGCGACGGTATGTTTTCGGTGCCGACGAAGGTGTGCACGTAGCGTGCGCCGAAATCGGTCGCGTGCTCGGCGAACAGCGCCATCGCCGCCGACATGATGCCGAGCCCACGATGGCTTGGCGGCGTATAGGCGCATTCGAGCAGAGCCTCGTCCCGGCCGAAGCGCGGGAAGCCGCCGAGATCGGCGACGATGTCGGCTTCGGTACGGCCGAACAGCCACTGCATGTAGCAGGGCGAGCCGTCGCGCTCGTCGACGGCGACGAAGCCGTTGGCGATGCCGGCCTTGTCGAGGAAGAGGCGGCGCCACTTGACCTCGAGCTGATCGGCAGGCGGCAGCGCGGAGGCGTCCTCCGGCAGCATGATGTCGATGTCGGCCTGGGTCATGCGGCGCGACGAGATCGGGATCTTGGCGCTGACATGCTCCAGCGGCGCCGCGAGGTCGCGGCGAAGCCCGTAGCGCACGGTACGCGCGACGAGGGTCGGCTTCAGCCGGCCGCGAATGCGTTGCCCGAGATGATCGAGCGTATGGAGAATGTCGGTCGATTTGCCGTTCAGTGACTTGGCGGTGTCCATGCTCATGACGGTTCCTCCGGGGATCGTTTCATGCCCCTTTCGAAGCCTAAGCAACTTCCGTGCCGTCCCGTTGCGGGACGGGCGGACATCAGAGTTCCCAGCGACGGCGCGGGTCTTCGTCGGGAAAGACATCGAAGCGGTCGTCGACAAGCAGCCCGAACAGGCGGAAGCGGCGCGTGTGCAGCAGATGCGGCTCGAAACCGATGCGGCGCGCGCTTTTGAGGGACGGCCGGTTTCGGGTGCCGACGAAGCCGTGCATGTAGCGCAGACCGGCGGCGGCCGCCTCGCGGGCCACCATTTCGGTCACCACCGGCATGACCCCGACGCCACGATAGGTACGCGGCGCGTAGTGACCTTCTATGAGAATATCGTCGGGGCAGAGATGCGGGAAGCCACCGATGTGTCGCACGAGCGCGTTGTCGGAATGCCCGAACCGCCACAACGCCGCGCACAGCCGGCCGTTGCGCTCGTCCACGCCGACGATGCCGTTGGCGATGCCCGCCTTGTCGATGAACATGCGCCGCCAAACGACCTCTTGCTGGTCCTTCGGGGACAGCGCGGTCGCATCGTCGGGGAACAATATGTTCACGTCGGCGGGTGTCATGGACCGCAGCGCGATCGGAACCCGCGTGGGGAGCATATCGCGCGGCACCGAAAGATCGCGCCTGATGCCGTATCGCTCGATGCGGGTGAGCAGTGTCGGCTTGAACCGGCCGCGGGCGCGCTCGCGAAGCACGGCCAGATGCTGCCAGGGACGCGGTGAGGTTGCCGTGTCGCCGACGGTGGTTTGCATGCTCATGGCGATCTCCCCGAATTCTCACCCTTGGCAACCGGGTTGCAAGGATCGTGCCGTCCCAAAGGGAGACAGGAGATTAAGTTTGGGCCACGACCTCCCCGCCGTCATCCGGTAAGCCGAAGCGAAGTGCAGGCTATCCGGAAGCATGGGCGGTGTGGCCGGTCGGCGGGTGCTTGCGGCTGCGGTGGCGCGTGTCGGGGCGAGAAGCGGGCCGTGCTTGACGATTTCCGGACCAATGGGTCCCGGCTCTCCCTCGCAAGCTCGGTCGGCCGGGATGACGGTGGAGAGGCACGGCGCCTCAGCCGTTCAATATCTCGTAGAGATCGTTCCAGTCCGGGTTCATCGCCTCGACAAGATCGAGCTTCCATTTGCGGCGCCATTTCTTGATGCGCTTCTCGTCGTCGATCGCATCGCGGATGTCATCATAGTCGCGATACCAGACCAGCCGATCGACACCGTATTTGCGGGTAAAGCCCGGCATCAGCCCTTCGCGATGCTGCCAGATGCGACGTTCGAGGTCCGCCGTCACCCCCGGTGTAGAGCGTTCCATGCTTTCGCGATGCAAGAATGTAGACATAGCCCCCCATCTTGGGATGGGACCAGAAACCTGTTCTTGCGGCAAGCAGGATTTGGCGGCGCGCATTCCTGTCGCCTCCACCGTCGACGCTGACGGTTGAAGCGGGTTCGTCACGCACCGTCATCCCGGCCAAGGGAGCGAAGCGACCGCCGAGCCGGGACCCATTGGTCCGAAAATCGTCTAGCATGGCCCGGCTCTCACCCCGACATTCGTCACGATCGCCGTCACCGACGCCAAGTGCAGCACACACGGCGTCATCTCTCTTCCGTCATCCCGGAAGCCGGAGCGCAGCGCAGGCTATCCGGGACCCATTGAGCAGCACGGCCGGGTTGCGGGTTCCAGCGGCGACGGCGACATCCGTTACTTACGGCCGCGCTTCACGATTATCGGACCAATGGGTCCCGGCTCTCCGGTCGCTCCGCTCCCTTGGCCGGGATGACGGCGGAGAGGCACCGGCAAATCACCACCGCCAAATACGAGAGCGGAACCTTCCAGCCATCATGCTGCACTGCACAAAAATGCATGGCGGCCATGCTGAAACGTGGCTTCCGCTGCGGCAGACGGCTTCTTATCTACTGTGCATCGCACAGCCGATGAGACAGGAACAATGTCCAACAGATCATTGACGAGGGGAATCGCCGAATTCCTCGACATAGTGGGAAGCGCAATCGCCGTATCGGCGGCTACGCGTGAACACCGGCCCGCAAGGGACGCAGACCTTCTGCGTCTCGGCATCGATCCGGTTCGGTTCCGCGGGATCAAGCGCTTCTGAGAGACCGTTCGAGAGTTCGCTCCGGCGAGGCAGATGGCGTGGTTTTCGAGAACCGACGCGCAGCGTACATTCGGTACGTGAGCATCGGAAGCGTAGAAAGCCGCGTCAGATGCCCGCCGGAGTAGAACTATCGAGCAGTCTCTGAAGCGGGCACGCGCCCGCAAAGGATGACCGGCCTATCGGCGCAGAAATGCGAGGTAGGCCGGCGTCCTTCCTTCCCTGATCGCCTTCGCTTCATAGCGCGTGCCAGGCCAGCCCTCATAGGGCGTGCGCCAGTCTTCCGCTGAAGCGGCGCGCCACTCGAAGGCATCGTGTTTCCGGCACGCCAGCAGCGTCCAGTCGACATAGGTGTCGATGTCGGATGCGAAGCGGAACACGCCGCCCTTCTTCAGCACCCTCGCGAAGCGATCCAGATTGGTTTCGTTGACGAAGCGCCTCTTCCAGTGCTTCTTCTTCGGCCACGGGTCGGGATAGAAAAGGTCTATCCCGTCCAGCGAGGCATCCGGCAGCCACTCGAGCAGGCGGGTGGCATCGTCGTCGTAAAGCCGCAGGTTCCGGCGCGGCTCCTCGTCGAGATGCGACGCCAGCTTGGCCATGCCGTTGACGAACGGCTCCACACCGATGAAGCCGATTGCCGGGTTGCGACCGGCCTCCAGATGCAGATGCTCCCCGCCGCCGAAGCCGATTTCGAGCCGCACGCCCTCAACCGGCACGCCGAACAGGCGGGTGAGGTCCTCCGGGGCTGGGCTGGCGAGATCGATCATCAGCTCGGGCAGCAACCGCGCGGCGGTTTCCGCCTGGGCGGGGCGCAACGACTTGCCCCGCCTGCGTCCGAAAAACGCCTCGGTGGCGCGCTTGCGCCGCTCTTCCGCCATTCCCCGATGCTCCTTCAGTCCCGCCCCTGCAATGCGTCAGGGCGAGTCGAAAAGATGGCTTTCGAGAACCGGAGCAAAGCGTACCCAGGTACGTGAGCGCCGGCAGCGCAGAAAGCCACCATTTTGCAGACCGGCCTTACGCGTTGCTCGCCACGGCTTCCTTGAGCGCCTTGACCAGATCGGTCTTCTCCCAGGAGAAGGAACCGTCGCGGCCTGCCTTGCGGCCGAAATGGCCATAGGCGGCGGTCCTGGCGTAGATCGGCTTGTTCAGGTCGAGGTGCCGGCGAATACCGGACGGCGACAGGTCCATCACCTTGCGGATCGCCGCCTCGATCTGCTCCTCGGTCACATCCCTGCCGGTTCCGTGCAGGTCGACATAGACCGACAGCGGCTGCGCGACGCCGATCGCGTAGGAGAGCTGGATCGTGCAGCGCTCGGCCAGCTTCGCCGCCACCACGTTCTTGGCAAGATACCGCGCGGCGTAGGCCGCCGAACGATCCACCTTGGTGGTGTCCTTGCCGGAAAACGCGCCGCCGCCGTGCGGAGCCGCGCCGCCATAGGTGTCGACGATGATCTTGCGGCCGGTCAGGCCGGCGTCGCCGTCGGGGCCGCCGATCACGAACTTGCCCGTCGGGTTGATGTACCAGTTGCAGTCGTCCGCAACCTTCAGGTCCCCGAGCGCCTCGAGGATGTAGGGCTCGACCACCGCGCGCACCTTCTTGGAATCCCAGCTTCCGTCGAGATGCTGGGTCGAGAGCACGATCTGCGTGGCCTCGGCCGGCTTGCCGTCGACATAGCGCACGGTCACCTGGCTCTTGGCGTCTGGTCCCAGCTTGGCGGCGTCACCCTCGCCCTTGTGGCGGGCGGCGGCCAGCAGTTCGAGGATCTTGTGGCTGTAATAGATCGGCGCCGGCATCAGGTCCGGCGTCTCGTTGCAGGCGTAACCGAACATGATGCCCTGGTCGCCAGCACCTTCCTCGCCCTGCTTGTCGGCGGCGTTGTCGACGCCCTGCGCGATGTCGGCCGACTGCGGGTGCAGGAGAACGTCGATCTTCGCCGTCTTCCAGTGGAAGCCGTCCTGCTCGTAGCCGATGGCGCGGATCGCCTTGCGCGCCGCCGACTTGAACTTGGACGGGTTGATGACCTTGTTGCCGTTCTTGTCGGTCTTGAACAGCGTGTCGGGGATACGCACCTCACCGGCGATCACGACGCGATTGGTCGTCGCCAGCGTTTCGCACGCCACACGAACCGTCCACGGGTCGACGCCGGTCTTCTTGGCTTCGCGATAGACGAGATCCACGATCTCATCGGAAATGCGGTCGCAAACCTTGTCCGGATGGCCTTCGGAGACCGATTCGCTGGTGAAAAGGTAGTTCTGGCGTGCCACGGGTATCCCCTCTCGAAAGAAAAGCCGGAGCGACCCGGCAAACACGCAATCTGTTATCGACGCGCGCCTTGTGCCGTCAAGCAAACAAACAGGCGTCGGAGCGGCGAAATGGAGAAAAAGGGCGTCGCAAAGCCGAGGCGTTGCCGTGCGGCCACGTGGTGACGAGCCGGGTCACTCCTCGTCGGCGAGTGCCCTCACGAGATCGATGATCTTGGCCCGGACCTTCGGATCGGAGATGCGTACGAAAGCGCGGTTGAGCCGCAGTCCTTCGGTGCTCGACAGGAAATCGACCACATAGGTGGTCTGGCTCTCCTCCGACAGGCCTTCCGCGGCAGGTCCCCCCGGCGCATCCTCGAAAAAGAAGGCAACCGGAACCTCAAGGATCGAGGCGATCGCCTGAAGTCTGCTCGCGCCGACGCGATTCGTCCCCTTCTCGTATTTCTGGATCTGCTGGAACGTGATCCCGAGGCTTTCTCCAAGCTTTTCCTGGCTCAGGCCCAGCATGTTGCGCCTGAGACGAATGCGACCTCCGACATGAATGTCGATCGGATTCGGCTTCTTTTTGTTTTCCGGCATTGTTCCCTCGCCGTTGCCTGCAAAGGCTACACTTCAACACTCCTCGCCGGGATGGTTCGGCTGGATCCCCCATCGATCCAGCGCTGCGAATCCCTCGGCAGACGGCGGTGCACTATGAATCTCTAATATATGCGATGTCAATCAGTCCGGTAGGCGGAAATCAGACAGGTCAAGGCCGCCCAAAGGCCTAAAATCACCAGAAAGGATGCGCCCGCAAGTGGTGGCGAGCCCAAACTTGCAACCCTTTGACTTGGCACCGCAACATCGAGCACGCCCACCGCATCCACCGCAAATGCGTCGATTACGCGGCCATAGGCATCAACGACGCCCGAGATGCCGTTGTTGGCGGCGCGCACCATGGGGCGGCCCGCTTCCACGGCGCGTATCTGCGCCTGCCGGAAATGCTGGTAGGGGCCGGGTGTGTCGCCGAACCAGGCGTCGTTGGTGACATTGAGGATGAGGTCCGCGTCTGCGGTGCCGTAGCCTGCGATGCCCGGAAAGATGATCTCGTAGCAGATGAAGGGCAGCGCCCTCACCCCGCCCGCCGTCTCGATGCTCCTGCGAGGCCCGCCCGACGAAAAGTCCGACACCGACTGCACCAGCCGCGTCATGCCGAGCCGGCCCAGCAGGTCGGTGAACGGCAGGTATTCGCCGAACGGCACCAGCCTGATCTTGTCGACGGCATCGTAGGTCTCGCCGGCCGCGTTGATGCCGACGACGGCGTTGTAGTAGCGCGCGTCCTGCGGCCGGGCACCGCCCTCCACGCGCACGGCGCCGACCAGCAACGTCTGGCCGTCCGCAACGAGCTCGCCGAGGGCCACCAGCGCATCCGGACGATCAGCCAGAATGAACGGCACAGAGGTCTCCGGCCAGACGATCAGGTCGGGCCGTGGCGCTCCCTCCGCCTGGGGCCGCGCCGAAAGGTCGAGATAGGTCGAGAAGATGCGGTCGCGCACGGTCGCGTCCCATTTCTCGGTCTGGTCGATCGACGGCTGCACGATGCGCACGTTGACGAGCGTGTCGGGCGCGGCATCCGCCGTCGAAAGCCGCCACGCGCCGTAGCCGACATGAGCGGCGATCAGAACGCCGACGAGGCCGAAGCCCGCGAGTCGACCCCTGGGCGAGGCCAGCAGCGCCGGCATCGCAAACACGAAGACGGCCAGCGCGTTCATGCCCGTCATGCTCACCACGCCGACGGATTGCATGAGCAGCGGAATGGGCATCGCCGCCTGACCGATGGCGTTCCACGGAAAGCCGGTCAGCACCACTCCGCGCAGCCATTCGGCAGCGCCGAAGGCGAAGGCGATGGCCGCGATGCGGCCGAGGCCGTCGCTCCACAAAAGCCGCGCGATCACGGCTGCGAGGCCATGGAAGACCGCGAGCAGCGCCGGCAGGCCGAAGACGGCAAGCGGCAGTGCCCAGGCAAAGAGGTCCGCCTCCACCAGCAGCGCGTTGCCGGTCCACCACAGACCGGCCAGAAAGTAGCCGAAGCCGAACCACCAGCCCGTCAGGAACGGCCGGAAGACGCGCCGCAAAAGCCTTTCGCCGGGGGCGCTGGCCGCGCCGTCCAGCAGCCACACCAACACCGGAAAGGCGATCAGGCAGGCGGCGAAGAAATCGAATGGCGGCTGGCCGAGGGCCGCGACAGCACCGGCCAGAAAAGCAGCCAGCGCCCTGCGCCACCCCCACAGCAATATGACCCTGCCGGCTAGGCGCTCCATCAGATCCCCGGAATTGAGTGAATCACCCCGACGTTGTTCTAGAGCCTTTCCCTGGATGGGGAAACCTTTGGACGCCGGGAATTCCAAGATGGGGCGGTGTCGGTTCACGCCGCCTTGGCGAGCCTCCTGCGCAGACGCTTTCCCGGCTTTTCAGGCGCACTGGCCAGAAGCCTCCCGGCCTCCTGGAGGCCAATCTTCGACAGGGTCCTTGCGTGCTTCTTCAAGAGCCTGTCGAACGGCTTCGTATCGATCTCCGGCGGCAGGCCGTAGGTGCCACCGGCCAGCCCGGCGCGCATGACGTGAATGTCGTTGATCTCGCCGAGCAGTTCGCCAAGCGCGTCCACGTCGGATCGCCGCTTCTTCATGCTGGCGTCGAGGTAGTCGCGCATGAGCCCCAGTTGCGCGCCGTGTGCCTTGACGGTCTTGCGCAACTCGTGAAGGTCGTCCGGGTCGCCACGGTCGCGCGCGCGCTCAAGCGCCTCGCTCCAGTGTCTCAATGTCCTTGCGAAGCCCTTTGCAAGGATGCCGCTGTCGGCCACCCCGGCAAAGGGCGCGTTCCCGCGCAGCCGTTCAAGCGCCATCCGGCACATGGCGGCGGCCTCGGCGCGTGCGTCGTCGAGAGCCTGTCCAGCGATCCTGGTGTGCCGCGCATCGAGACTATCGCGGATCTGCGCCAGACGGCACGACTCGACCTTCCCCGGAAATGCGGCGATGAAACGGTCGACGGTCTCCACCGCAGCCGTCGCCTCGCGCGGCCCCGCGATCAGCCGCGCGGCGTCGCGAAGGCGCCGTCCTTCCTCTTTCATCAGGGGTTTGTCGGCGGCACGCGCCAGAAGCAGCAGCGCGCGCAGCTTCTTGATGCCCTTGCGGGCCTCGTGCAGCGATCTTCCGTGGTCACCGTTACTGTCTTCGAGATGCCCGACGACACGGCCGCCGGTCTCGTCAAGGATGCGCGTCATCTCCGCGCTAAGCGGCCTCGAGGGATCGATGCGAAAGACCGGCTGCGAAGTCACGGTGCGCCCTCCAGCGCGAGCGAGAGGTTGTAGAATGCCCGGTCGCCGGTCACCTCCTCACCGAGCCAGTCCGGCAGTTCGTGGTCCGGCACGTCGTCGGGCGTCTCAAGTTCCGCGATGACCAGTCCCGCCAGCGCTCCCTCGAACGTGTCGACCTCATAGTCGCGCCCGCCGTGGGGCACCTTGTGGCGCGTCTTCTGGATGACGGTGCCGAGCGCGAAGCGCTCCATGTCGCGCGCATCGGCCAGCGGTAGCGAATATTCGAACTCGTCGCGCGCGCGCGCGGCCCCGCCGAACTTGATCGTCAGTTTCGCCTTTTCACCGTCCACGATGCGCACGCGCACGGAGCGGTCCTCGCCGGCGGTCACGTAGAACTGGCTGATGGCGGTGGCATGCTCCGCCGCCGCCCGCCAGCCGGAGGTCTTCACCAGAAATTTGCGCTCGATCTCCTTGGCCATCGCGGCATGAAAGCCCGAGACGGCTGGCATGGCAAGCGGCCATCGGTCATCCCACCCACCACCGTCATTCTCGGGCTTGTCCCGAGAATCTGCGCAGATCGGAGATTCCAGGCCTTTCGACCGTGCCCATACCGGCGCAGCAAACTCGCCATACCCGGCAGATTCTCGGGACAAGCCCGAGAATGACGGGATGGAAGGCTCCGCCCGTTGACCTGGGCTCGTTTCCCTGCGGCAGCTCCGCGTCAGGCCCGATGTACCGCCCTGCTGTCGGCGGGCGCCTGTTCGCGGCGCTCTTCCAGCCCATAGTCGCGCACGACATGGGCGATCCGCAGCCTGTAACCGTCGAAGATGCCGCCCCGGCCGGCCTTCTGCGCCAGCCGGTGCTCGCGCGTGTTGCGCCATGCCTTCACCGCTTCCTCATCGCGCCAGAACGAGAGCGACAGGATGCGGTCGGGGTCCGAAAGGCTCTGGAAGCGTTCGATGGAAACGAAACCGTCGACCCCGTCGAGCAGCGGGCGCAATTCCGCGGCGAGCGACAGATAGGCATCGCGCCGGCTGGCGGCAGGCTCCACCTCGAAGATCACCGCGATCATGGCGCGCGCTCTTCGCCTTGCGGCGCGGAGGCGAGCTTCAGGAAGATGCGGTCTTCCTTGAGGATGAAACGCTTTTCGCGCGCGAAGCGGTAGTTCTCCCTGCCGAGCGGATCGGCCGCGAGCCGCGCCCGATAGGCCTCGTATTCGGCCAGACTGCCGATCGAATAGACACCGTAGGCCGTCGTTGCGGAGCCCTCGTGCGGGGCAAAATAGCCGATCAGCTCGGCTCCGCAGCGCGGGATCGCCTCACCCCAGTTGCGGGCATAGGTCTCGAAGTCCTCCTTGCCGAAAGGATCGATCTCGTAGCGGATGAAACAGGTAATCGTCATGTCGTCTCCCTTTTTCCTTCGGTTATGCTTCGACGCGGAACGAAGCGTTCCGGCATCGTGCCGGCCTATGGTTCAACGCCATGGCGGCTTGCGGCACTCGCGCTCGGCCATGCGGCGGGTGATGCCGATGTCATGCAGCATCCGGTCGTCGAGGTCTGCGAGGTCCAGACGCTGCCGATGGCGATCGTTCCATCGCCAAAGCCGGCGCAGCAGCGCAATCACGCCGCGATCCGGCGATCCCGACCTGGCCTCGGCAGCGGAACGGATCGGCGAGAGGGGCACGGAAGTGGTCGGCATGGTGAAGCTCCTTTGAACAACACCCTACCGATTGCGTGACGACAACGCTTCGACTACCATCGAACCATGATCGCAGATCAGCCAGCCAGGAGGCACCGATGAGGGAAGGTCCGGATCTGTCGCGCGTCGCAGCGCTTGTCGGCGATCCCGCCCGCGCCAACATGCTGTCGGCGCTGATGGGCGGCACGGCGCTCACGGCCAGCGAATTGGCGCTGGAAGCGGGCGTCAGCCTGCCGACGGCCAGCTCGCATCTGGCAAAACTGTGCGATGGCGGCCTCGTGCGTGTCGCCGCGCAGGGCCGTCATCGCTATTTCGCGCTTGCCGGCACGCAGGTTGCCTTGATGATAGAGGCCATCTCCGGGGTGGCCGAGGCGGTCGGCCCCCAGCGCACCCGCCCCGGCCCGCGCGACAAGGCGATGCGCGAGGCGCGGGTCTGCTACGACCATCTTGCCGGCGAGCGTGGCGTGGCGCTGTTCGACCATCTTCTGGCGCGCGGGCTGCTGGTCGAGGACGCGGAAAGGCTGGCGCCCAGCGACGCCGGCCGGCATTGGTTCGAGGCGCTCGACATCGATGTCGGCGCGCTCAGGCAGGCGCGACGTCCGATGTGCCGCGCCTGCCTCGACTGGAGCGTGCGCCGCTCGCATCTTTCCGGCAGCCTGGGCGCGGCCATGCTCGACACCATAACGACGCGCGGCTGGGCGCGGCGCGACAAGAACAGCCGCGCCGTGGTCTTCACCCCGACGGGCCGCCGCGCGTTCGAGCAGTTGCTGGCCGATTGACCATCGCAGGTTGACCCTGCGGGCCGGGCACTTCAATCTGGGCGCGTGGACCGGAAGAGCTTTTCGGTGGGAGGTGGCGTTTCGTGCGCGCGGACGCTTTACATTCGGCGCTCGACGCCTGCTACGAAGCGGTTTCGGAGCCGGAACTCTGGCAGCGCGCGCTACACGAGCTCGCCTCCTCGCTCGATTCCGCCTGCGCCATGTTCTATCCCAAGGATGTCGGCGAGCGAGCGACGCTCGTGCCTTCATCCGTTCATTATGCCGACCTGCTCGAGGATTATGTCTCCGGCGGCTGGTATGACAATCACTACCGCGCGGAACGCGGCTGGCCGCTGCTGGAGACGCATCCGACCGGCGTGCTGATCGAGCACGATCTCGCCACCGACGACGAGCGCCGCAAGCTCGCCCACTACCACGACTTCTATCTGAAATGGGGCTATCCCGGCTTCGCCGCGATCGGTTTCCGCGTGGAAGGCCAGCGCTGGTGCCTGCCGCTCCTGCGCTCGAACAGCCAGGGGCATTTCTCGCGCGAGGAAGCGCACTTTTTCGCCCGCCTCGGACCCGACCTGCGCCGCATGATGCACCTCAGCGAGCAGTTCGCGCAGGCGCGCGCCACAACCGGCGTCGAGGCGCTGGCGCATATCGGCAGGGCCGCCATGCTGCTCGACTGGCAGGGCCGCGCGATCGAAATCAATGCGCGCGCGGAAAGCCTTCTGGCTGCCGCATCGGACGCGATCGTCATCCGCGACGGGCGGCCACGCGCGGTCCATGCCGGCAGCGACCGGCAGTTGCAGGCGCTTCTGGGCGGCGCCGGCAGCAACGGCCACCGCCGCCAGCGCGCGGCCGAGGCGTTGCCTGTGCGCATCGAGCGGCCCGTGGGCCTGCCCCTGATCGCCGAGCTCGTGTCGGTGCGCGGGCTCATCGCGCCCGTCTCCATGCGGGCCTTTGCCATCCTGCTCCTGAGCGACCCGCACGAGCGGCCGCTCGCCGATACCGAGCGTTTGCGTCATGCTCTGGGGCTGACGCCTGCCGAGGCGCTGCTGGCGGGTGCCATGGCGGAGGGCCAGAGCCTCGAAAGCTGCGCCGACCAGCTCGGCATCGCGATCGGCACGGCGCGCCAGAGGCTCAAGGCGATCTTCGCCAAGACGGGCACCCACCGCCAGGGCGAACTGGTCGCGCTGCTCAGCCGCGTGCTGCGCTAAGCTGCCGCACCGCGACACTCCGCCCCTGCGACAGGCGGCACCTTTGACCGGGTCGCCGCTACGTCCTAACGTTGCAACCGGGAGCCAAATGGAGCCGGAAGCCGGTCATGGACGCGCTTATACTTTCCCGCCTGCAGTTCGCTGCGAACATCTCGTTCCACATTCTCTTTCCGACGATCACCATCGCACTGGGCTGGGTGCTGCTGTTCTTCAAGCTGCGCTACAACGCCACCGGCGACGCCGCCTGGATGCGTGCCTATTTCTTCTGGGTGAAGGTGTTCGCGCTGTCCTTCGCGCTCGGCGTCGTCTCCGGCGTCACAATGAGCTTCCAGTTCGGCACCAACTGGCCGGGCTTCATGGAAGCGGTCGGCAATATCGCCGGGCCGCTACTGGCCTACGAGGTGCTGACCGCCTTCTTCCTGGAAGCCGTGTTCCTCGGCATCATGCTGTTCGGCTTCCGCCGCGTGTCGAACCGGGTTCACACGCTCGCCACCTTCCTCGTCGCCTTCGGCACGACGCTGTCGGCGTTCTGGATCCTGGCGCTCAACTCGTGGATGCAGACCCCGGCCGGCTTCGAGATGCGCGACGGAGTCGCCTTCCCCGTCGACTGGTGGGCGATCGTCTTCAACCCGTCCTTCCCCTACCGCCTCGTCCATATGCTGCTCGCGTCGGGGCTCACGGTTTCGTTCCTGATCGCCGGCCTGTCGGCGCTGCGCTTCCTCGCGGGCGATCGTTCGGAATCGATGTGGAAGGCCCTGCGCACCGGCGTCTTTACCGGCGCCGCACTCATCCCCGTTCAGATTTTCGTTGGCGACATGCACGGCCTCAACACGTTGGAGCACCAGCCGCAGAAGGTCGCCGCCATGGAGGCCAACTGGGAGACGCGGGGCAACGTGCCGCTGGTGCTGTTCGCATGGCCTGACGAGGAAGCCCGCGAGAACCGTTTCGAGATCGCCGTGCCCAACGGCGCGAGCCTCATTCTCAGGCACTCGCTCGACGGCGTGGTGCCGGGCCTCAACGACTATGTCGGCGAGCATCCCCCGGTGGCGCCGGTGTTCTGGGGCTTTCGCATTATGGTCGGCGTGGGACTCGCCATGCTGGCGCTTTCGTGGACGACGTCATGGTTCCTGTGGCGGCGCGCGGAGATACCCCGGCTGCTCGCCTATGCCTATGCTCCGATGGCGTTTTCCGGCTGGGTCGCAACACTCGCCGGCTGGTACACCACCGAGATCGGCCGTCAGCCATGGCTGGTGACCGGCGTGCTGCGCACCGAAGACGCCGTCGGCCCCGTCGCCGCCTCCAACGTGGCCTTCACGCTGGCAGTCTATGTCCTGCTCTATGTGGTGCTGATGATCGTCTATCTCGGCGTACTCACCCACCTGGCGCTCAAGGCGGCCAAGGAGGGCGACCAATCCCCGCTCCCCGGCGTCGAAGACCGCGCCCTGGCCCAACCGATGGCGGGGGAGTGAAGTTCACCATGATACTGAAAAGCCCCGCTCCGTCGCGCCCCCCTCTGTCCTGCCGGACATCTCCCCCACAAGGGGGGAGATCAGCCGGCCTCATGGCTTTCGCCAATCGTCAGCGTTGCAGAAGGAACGTCGAGCGTGAAGCTGCCGATCTCCCCCCTTGTGTGGGAGATGTCCGGCAGGACAGAGGGCGGCAACGTAGAGCACCGGCGCCTCTATGGGAGAACAATCTATGACCCTCGACTGGCCCACCCTTCTCCCTCTCATCTTCGCCGGACTGATGGGCGTGGCGATCCTGGTCTATGTCGTGCTCGACGGCTTCGACCTCGGCATCGGCATCCTGTTCGCCGCATCCGACGCGCACGAGAAGGACACGATGATCGCCGCGATCGGCCCGTTCTGGGACGCCAACGAGACCTGGCTGGTGCTCGCCGTCGGGCTATTGCTCGTCGCCTTCCCCGTCGCCCACGGGGTCATCCTCACCGCGCTCTACATCCCCGTCTTCGTGCTGCTCGTCGGCCTCATCCTGCGCGGCGTCGCCTTCGACTTCCGCGCCAAGGTGCCCGTCCACCGCAAGAAGCGCTGGGACGCGCTGTTCTGCATCGGCTCGCTCGCCGCCTCGCTCTCGCAGGGCTACATGCTCGGCGTCTATGTGCTCGGACTGGAAACCGGCCTGCCGGCGATCGGCTTCGGGCTGCTGGTGGCGCTCTGCCTTGCGGCGTCATACGCGGCGATGGGTGCCGCGTGGCTCATCTACAAGACGGAGGGCGACCTGCAGCGCAAGGCCGTGCGCTTCCTGCGCTCCGCGCTGGTGTTCACCGCCGTCGGCATGGTCGCCGTCTCGCTGGCGACGCCGTTCGCCAGCCCACGCATCTTCGAGAAGTGGTTCACCTGGCCGGAGATCGCCCTTCTGGCGCCGCTGCCGATCGTCACGGGCGCGGCCTTCCTCGGCCTGTGGCTGCTCACCTTCCGCATGCCCGCGCCGGGCGACCGCCACGCGATCACGCCGTTCCTGACGCTGGCGGCGATCTTCGCTCTCGGCTTCGCGGGGCTGGCCTATTCCTTCTACCCGTTCGTGGTGCCGGACCGGCTCACCATCTGGGAGGCCGCGGCCGCTACCGAAAGCCTCGCCATCATCCTCGCCGGCACGGCGGTCGTGCTGCCGGTGATGATCGGTGCCTCCTTCTACGTCTACCGCGTCTTCAGCGGAAAGGCCGGCGACCTCAGCTACGACTGAGGCGCCGCTCGCCGCCTCAGTCCATGTGGGCGGCCGCCGGCGCGCCGGCTGCGGCCATCTTCGGCTTCCTGAGCAGCAGCGCCAGCGGTATCGCGCACAGCGTCACGATCATCATCAGCTTGAAGTCGTCGATGTAGGAGATCATCAGCGCCTGCTGGTTGACGAGCTGGTCGAGCTGACTCAGCGTCGAAACGTTGCCCGCAGCCGCGCCGGGCATGGCGGCGGCAAGATTCTGGTTGAACAGCGTCAGCCCCGCGGAAAGCTCGGCATGGTTGACCTGCACGTTGCGCGTCAGAAGCACGGTGACGATCGAGATGCCGATCGACGAGCCGATGTTGCGCACCAGATTGAACAGGCTCGCCGCATCCGTGCGGAAGCGCGGGTCGAGCGTGGCAAAGGCAACCGTCGAAAGCGGCACGAAGACGAGGCCGAGGCCGAGCCCCTGCACGACGCCCGAGACGATGATCAGGTGATCGTCCATCTGCGGCGAGAAGCCCGTCATCATGTGCAGAGACCACGCCGTCAGCGACAGGCCGGCGACGACGAGCACGCGCGCGTCGACCACCTGCACCAGCCGCCCGACGAGCAGCATGGAGATCATCGTGCCGACGCCGCGCGGCGCCATCACGAGGCCGGTGAGCGTGGTCGAATGGTTGAAGAGCCGCGACAGCATCGGCGGCAGCAGCGCCAGGCTCGCCAAAAGGATCACGCCGATCACGAAGATGAAGACGAGGCCGGTCACGAAATTGCGGTCGGCGAAGATCCGCGCGTCGATGAAGGTGTCCCTGCCGGTCATCAGGTGCACGGCGAAGATCCAGAAACCGGTGATCGCCAGGCCGAGCTCGAGCCAGATCTCGACGGCCGAGAACCAGTCCACCTCCGCGCCGCGGTCGAGCATGAGCTGCAGCGCGCCGACGCCCAGCGACAGCATGGCGAAGCCGAAGAAGTCGAAGCCGCGCAGGCGCACGCCCGCCCTCGGCAGGAAGGCGGCCGAGCCGAGGAAGGCGAGGATGCCGACCGGCAGGTTGATGAAGAACACCCAGCGCCAGCTCGCGAACTCGGTCAGCCAGCCGCCGAGCGTCGGTCCGATGATCGGGCCGACCATGATGCCCGCGCCCCAGATCGCCATCGCCTGACCGTGCTTTTCCTTCGGGTTGATGTCGAGCAGGAAGGTCTGCGACAGCGGCACGATCGACGCGCCGAACAGGCCTTGCAGGACGCGGAATGCAACCATGCTCTCCAGGCTCCACGCCAGCCCGCACAGCATCGAGAAAATGGTGAAGCCGGCGATGGTCACCAGGAAAAGCTCGCGCCGCCCGAACCGGTCGGCAAGCCAGCCCGTCACCGGCGTCATGATGGCGGCGGCGACGATGTAGGAGGTCAGCACCCAGTTGATCGTGTCCTGCGACGCGCCCAGGTCGCCCGTCATCGTCGGCAGGGCGACGTTGGCGATCGTGGTGTCGAGCACCTGCATGATCGTCGCCAGCATGATCGAGATGGTGATCAGGCCGCGATGCGGGTAGTCGGTATCGGTTTTACTCATTTGGCTAACTCTGAAGGTAGCGTCCTACGTTGCCCCCCTCTGTCCTGCCGGACATCTCCCCCACACGGGGGGAGATCGGAAGCTTCGCGCTCACCGCTCTTTCTGCGACGCCGGCGATTGGCGAAAGCCCGGCGGCCGGCTGATCTCCCCCCTGGTGGGGGAGATGTCCGGCAGGACAGAGGGGGGCGACATAGAGTGCGGCCTCCGCTTGTTTGTTCCTTCGCGCCACATACTGATTCCGGCCGCGCGGTAACGGGCTTCGGATGGACCGCACAGGGCCGCATGGTGCCTACTGTGCCGCTTCGGCTGTGGCCCCGAACAACCCCGCAAAAGCTGGCAGGCCGCGCGCATGGCCGGTATCGACCGAGACGACGGCGCTCATGCCGGTGCGCAGCAGCGCCTGTGCGTCCGCGTCTTCCACCTTCAGCCTCACCGGGATGCGCTGAGTGACCTTCACCCAGTTGCCGGTCGCATTCTGGGCCGGCAGCACGGAGAATTCCGCGCCCGTGCCCGCGCCGATGCTTTCGATGGTCGCGGTCAGCGGCCGGTCCGGGAATGTGTCCAGCGTCACCTCCGCCGTCTGGCCGACGCGCATGTTGGTGAGCTGCGTTTCCTTGAAATTCGCCTCCACCCAGCTATCGCCGGTTTCCACCAGCGAGAACAGCGGCGAGCCCGCCGACACATACTGCCCCTCCTTGAAGGAGGAAGCCTGCGCGACGATGCCGTCGGCCGGCGCGCGCACGGTGGTCTGCGCGAGCTGATAGGCCGCCTTGTCGCGCGCAGCCAGCGCCGCCTGCACGGTCGGATGCATGTCCGTGTCGATGTCCGCGTCTCCGCCCAGCGCGGCCAGCGCGCCGGAAACGGCCTCGCGCGCTCCCTGGAGCTGGTCCCGTGCCTGCGCAAGCGCGCGGCCTGCCTGGTCGAGCGACGACTTCGTGCTTACGCCGCGCTTTTCCAGCGCCTGCTGACGGTCGAATTCGGACTGGAGGTAGGTCACGTTGTTTTCGGCGTTGTGCTGCTGCGCGACCGCCTGGCTGTGGGCGGCGCGCAATTGCCCGACATTCAGCCGGGCGCCTTCGAGCGCGGCGTCGGCCTGCGCCAGCGCGATACGGTACGGCTCGGGATCGACGACGAACAGCACGTCGCCGGCCTTCACCTGCGCGCTGTCGGCCACGTCCACCTCGACGATCCTGCCTGCCGTGTCCGCCGCCACCGTGATGCGGGCCTGCCGCAGATTGGCGTTGTCCGTTTCCTGGTAGCGTCCGCCCGTCGCCCACACATAGGCGCCGCCGGCCACCAGCAGCAGCGGCACCGCCAGCATCAGCGCATAGCGCCCGCCGCGACGCTTCTTCTTCGCGGGCCGGGCGGCCTCCTGCGGCTCCGGCGGCTGCGCGCCGGCTTCTTCCTCTTCGATCTTGGTCATCGCATTCATGCTACGTCTTCCTTCGCGACGGTCGTCTTGCAGCCCTCCGCGGCGCAGTCGTCGTCGGAGAGGTTTGAAATCAGGGTTCTGAGGCCGCCGACGAGCGCCGCGCGATCGTCGGGCGACATCCCGGCCAGTGCCTCCTCGTAGATCTCGTTTGCCACGCTCTTCACCTCGGCGAAGGCGCGGCGGCTCTTTTCGGTGGCGAACACCGTGCGCACGCGCCGGTCCGTCGGGTCCGGCCGGCGCTCGATCCAGCCGGCCTCCTCCATGCGATCGAGCAGCCGCGAAACGCTGATCGGCTCGATCTCCAGAAACGTCGCAAGCCGCGCCTGCGGCACGCCCTCGGCCTTCACGAGGCGCACGAGCAGACGCCATTGCGCCGCCGACAGCCCGTAACCGGCCGCCCGCACCTCGAACCGCCGCCGCATCACGCGCGCTGCGTCGTGGATGAGAAAACCCAGCCCTTCGAGGTTCGTCTTATTCATAAGGCTCATATATAATAAGCACGCTTATAAACAAGTGCCCAAAGGCGGCAATCATGTCGCACCCGATGGGCATGATATCGGACGCAGGAGAAGCACGCTGCCTTGAACGCCGGTGCCTCGAACAAGTCGCGGAAGATCGAATTCGACCGTCCCGCGCCGGCGTTTTCCTCTTCCCGTTCGATGCCAGGGCCGCCTGCGCAAATCGCGAGTGCACGGCTTTCCTTACCCCTCCCCACAAGGGGGACGGGGATTCTGGACCGTCGGCGCCCGGACATCAGTCATTCCGGGAATGGAGGGGCCTCCAAGGCCTCCCTCTCGCTTATACCTAGAGGTCTCCGAGCCGCAGGGTCTTGGCACGAATCCTCTCGAGAGCGGGACGCATCAATTCCCCCTCCCCCTTGTGGGGGTCCGAAGGACGGGCGAGACAAGCGGCTCGGCCCCAAGGGGTGGGGGTGGCGCCCTACCCGGTGAGATCCTGCCATCCCCGCGGGAATCCGGAGGCCGGGGCGATACACGCGACCCGTATTAACAGCCGGGTTCTGTGTGCCTCAACTCTCCCCTCACGCCGCCCGCAGTGCCGCAAACCTGCCGTCAGGCAGGGCGGAGATGTGCCCGTAGCGGGCGAGAGTGAGAAGTACCTGTGCCACGCGGGGCTCGATCTTGCGGCCGCCATTGCGGAAGCCGCGCGCGATGGAAGTGGCATCCATCACCCGTCCGCTTGCCGCCAGCATCGCCTCCACCGCCAGCGGCTGTTCTTGACGATCCTTCGGGAATGCTGGCTTGCCCCGATCGATGGAAATGACGGTATCCGCCAGATCGAGTTCACCCGTTCTTGCCTTGACGCCTTTGGTGAAGCGCGGTGCCTGATAGTCCGGTCGCAGCCAGCGGACGTGGCCTTCCGCCTCCTCCCGCGTTCGGTCCGCGTTGAGTGCCACCAGCCGTTCGAGGACTTGCTGCTCGGTCACGTCGCGCGGCCAACCATAGGCGTCCATCGTCAGGCCGTCGATCGTCTCGTGCAGTTCCTTGAGGATCAGCACCAGCCCGCGCTGCTTCACGTCCTCGTCCTTGTCGGTGAGCACAATTCCGCCTTTCAGCTTTTCGAGCACGTTGTAGAGCCCGGTCAGCGTCAGGTCGGGATGATCGGCCAGCACCCGCTTGCGCAGCGCGTCGAGCTCTTCGCCAGCCTCGCGAAGCTGCTGGCGCAGCACATCGGACAGATCAGGGAAGGGAAAAGGATCGAAACAACGGGATTTCACATACACGGCCTCCCGGTCGTAGACGCCAAGCATGCCCGAATTTGCCAGATACCACAGGTGATGTATGCGCGAACTGAGCAGGGAAAGATGCTCGGCATCGTCAGTGGCGATGCAAACAAGTTTGTTGTCTGGCAGTATGGAGGAACTTAGGAACTGGAAGATACGGTGCTTGGTTGTTTCGACGGTGGCGATATAGCGGCCCAGCCCGGACCAAGCCTCGCGAGCGTCAGGAACATTCTCCCCGAAAAGCCACCAGTTCATCCTTCGATAGCCTCTGGGATTTTTGTCTCGCTCAGGCTTTATATGTTCAAGTACGTGCTGATAAACCTCTGGAAACCGTTGCCTTACATCGTCAGCGGTCAACCCGAACAGGTCGATGACCATTGCGTTGCGGGAATGGGATGTCAGGTCCTTCCCATTTCGATATGCGCGAATGTGCCGTTCCAGGCCTTCACGCGCGCCCAGCCCAAGAATCCGGGCCTGCTTCGCAGTTATCTGAAATCCGGCGCCGTGAAGCACGACACCTCTTGAGGAAAGTCCCCTGTTGGCTTCCAGCTTGGCGGCGCCAGCCACATTCACGCCAACTGACAGATCGCTATTCACGACGCCTGGGCGACCTGTCATCTCAACCCCAGGTTCGTCCGTATCGAGCCCGTCCTCTCGCACGACCTCCCACAACACGCCTTCCTTGGTCCCCGCCTCCGCCACGGTCATCGCGATCCGCACCGCGGCGCTGTCCTTCGTCGCCTTCGTCCAGGGATGATCGGGAATGGCGAAGACGAGGCTTATCGGATGCTTCGCGCCGAGGTGCCGCTCCATCACGCGGCGCTGGAACACCTGGCTGATCGAGTTGGTCGTCACCATTCCGAAGCGCCGCAGCTTCGCGCCTTTGCGCGTCAGCAGTTCAGCCGCGCGGTCCCACCAGTACATGACGAAATCCGCACTTTCGTTCATGTGCTTGTGGACCCGCCACAGCGTCTCGACATAACCTCCGCCGAGCCGCGACCGCAAATCCTTGCCGCCCATGAAAGGCGGGTTGCCGACGATGAACTCCGTCTCCGGCCAGTCGGGCCGGCGTGCGTTCGGGTAGGTCTCGACGCGCTTGCCATCCTGTTCAACGATCGTCGGCACCGGATACCCATCCCAGGTCAGCACCGCGTCATAACCTTCGCGGCGGCCGAAATTGATGTTCCGGAACGCTTTCAGGATCGGTTCGGACGGGTGCCCGTCTCGCGTGCGGTAGTGTTGCTGCAGATAGCCGATCCACACGACCAGCTCGGCGATGGCAGCCGCGCGGGGGTTCAGCTCCAGCCCAAGGAACTGGTGCGGGTCGACCGCCTCGCGCTCGAGGCCCAGCGATTCCGACACGCCGAGCCGCGCCAGCGTTTCCAGCACCTCGCCTTCGAGCTTCTTCATCAGTTCGAGCGCCACATAGAGGAAGTTGCCCGTGCCGCATGCCGGATCGAGCACACGCGTGGTGCAAAGCTGGTGGTGGTAGCCGCGCACGATGGCGACTGCCTTGTCCTCGTCGCCGCTCTCCTTGGCATCCTCCGCCTTGGTCAGCGCCTTCTGCCAGTCGGCGCGCAGCGGCTCCATCACCGTCACCTCCACCAGGCGCTGCACATAGGAGCGTGGCGTGTAGTGCGCGCCGAGCTTGCGGCGCTCGCCCGGTTCCAGCGCCTGTTCCAGCAGCGTGCCGAAGATAGCCGGGTCGACATCGATCCAGCGGTGGCGCGCAGCCGCCACCAGTTCGCCGATTTCCTCGCGGCGCAGCGGCAGCGCGCGGGCGTCGCGGTAGAGGTTGCCGTTGAAGTGCCGCAACTCGACGCAGAGATAGGAAAAGAAGCGGTCGCCGCGCTCCGCGCTATCCATCTTCCTCCACAGCTCCTCCAGCAGAGGCACCAGCGCGGACGGGCGCTCCCGGCATTCTTCGAGCAGTCGCGTGAAGCCGCCTCTCGGCAGGAGGTCGACGTCCTCGGCGAACATGCAGAAGATGCAGCGCATCAGGAACAGCGCCGCTTCCTCGGGGTCGTAGTCCTTCTCCAGCGAACGGCTCACCTGCGCCAGCCGGCCGGCGATCTCGCGCGTCACCCGTGCCGATTCCCGCGCCGGGTCCAGGTTTGCCGGATCGGTCCAGATGCGCGCCAGCATGTCGCGGACCTCCTCCCTGCGCAAATCCTCCATGTAGATGCGGAAGCCCTTGCGGTCGGGAAACTGGCCGTAGGCGCGGCCGGTGCCGGTGAAATCGGCGAAGATTTCGAAGGCGTGGCCGACATCGCAGGTGATGATGAAGGGCGGCGCCGGATGGTCGGCATCGAGCAGGAAAACGTAGTGCTCCGCCTGCCGGCGCGCGTGCTGCATCATCACGTCCCAGCCGCGCGCGATCGAGCGGCGGCCCAGCGTTTCGGGCTCGTCGGGCAGCATGGTCAGCTGCCCCGGCAGCGCGTTCTTGCCGCCCGGCAGCCGCGACTGCTTGGCTTCCAGGATGAAGCAGCCCTTCTTGTAGAGGTCGATGCGCCGCGACGAGGCTATCTCGTCGCTCTCGCGCCTGCGCACGGCGCGCTCGAACACGTAGTCGTTGTGTGTGCGCTCCGCGCCTGCCGGCTCCGGGCGCGGCACGCCGATCGCGTCGCAGAATTCGCTCAGGAACATCTGGTAGTTTGCCCGCTCCGCGCCGCCTTCACGCGACGTCCAGCGGGCGATGAACGCCTCGATATCCATCCGCCCCCCTCCCAAGGCCGACACGCACGCGGTCGCTGCCGGCAGGCAAGGCCCGCCGGCGCCATCGCGACGCCGGTTGCAAAGATTGGATGGAATTATCTTAGGTTGCGTTTCTCGGCGATGCAACCATTGCATGCAGCGCGGTGAATCCGGGCCCGCCCCGCCGCGCCCGTCGCCGCCGAAATCCCTTCCCGTCCCGGCCTTCGCCTGCTAAAGGCGCGCCATGACCAAGACGCCGCTCTCCCACATCCGCAATTTCTCCATCGTCGCGCATATCGACCATGGCAAGTCCACGCTCGCCGACCGGCTCATCCAGGCGACCGGCTCGCTCGAAGACCGCGAGATGAAGGACCAGGTGCTCGACGCCATGGACATCGAGCGCGAGCGCGGCATCACCATCAAGGCCAACACGGTCCGCCTCGAATACGACGCGCAGAACGGCGAGCATTACGTGCTCAACCTCATCGACACGCCCGGCCACGTCGATTTCGCCTACGAGGTCTCGCGTTCGCTGCGCGCCTGCGAGGGCTCGCTGCTCGTCGTCGACGCCTCGCAAGGCGTGGAAGCCCAGACGCTGGCCAACGTCTATCAGGCCATCGACGCCGACCACGAGATCGTCGTCGTCCTCAACAAGATCGACCTCCCCGCCGCCGAGCCCGACCGCATCAAGGAGCAGGTGGAGGAGGTGATCGGCCTCGACGCCTCCGAAGCGCTCATGATCTCGGCCAAGACCGGCATCGGCATCGCCGAGGTGCTGGAGGCGATCGTCCACAAGCTGCCCGCCCCGAAGGGCGGCGACCGCGACGCCCCCCTCAAGGCGATGCTGGTCGATAGCTGGTACGACGCCTATCTCGGCGTCATCGTGCTGGTGCGCGTCATCGACGGCACGCTGAAGAAGGGCCAGCAGGTGCGCATGATGGGCACCGGCGCGAAATACGGCATCGACCGCGTCGGCGTCATCACGCCCAAAATGGTCATGGTCGACGAACTCGGCCCCGGCGAGATCGGCTTCATCACCGCCTCCATCAAGGAGGTGGCCGACACCCGCGTCGGCGACACCATCACCGAGGACAAGCGCCCCACGGCCGCCCCCCTGCCCGGCTTCAAGCCGGCGCAGCCGGTCGTTTTCTGCGGCCTGTTCCCCGTCGACGCCGCCGATTTCGAGGATCTGCGCGCCGCCATGGGCAAGCTGCGCCTCAACGACGCCTCGTTCTCGTTCGAGATGGAAACCTCGGCCGCGCTCGGCTTCGGCTTCCGCTGCGGCTTCCTCGGCCTCTTACACCTCGAGATCATCCAGGAGCGGCTGGAGCGCGAGTTCGACCTCGACCTGATCGCCACCGCGCCGTCGGTGGTCTACCGCCTCAACATGACCGACGGCAAGCAGATCGAGTTGCACAACCCGGCCGACATGCCCGACGTGGTCAAGATCGACACGATCGAGGAGCCGTGGATCCGCGCCACCATCATGACGCCCGACGACTATCTCGGCGCGATCCTCAAGCTCTGCCAGGAGCGGCGCGGCGTGCAGGTCGACCTCTCCTATGTCGGCAAGCGCGCCATGGCCACCTACGACCTGCCGCTCAACGAGGTGGTGTTCGATTTCTACGACCGGCTGAAGTCGATCTCCAAGGGCTACGCCTCGTTCGACTACCAGCTCACCGACTATCGCGAGGGCGACCTCGTCAAGATGTCGATCCTCGTCAACGACGAGCCGGTCGACGCGCTCTCCATGCTGGTCCATCGCTCGGCGGCGGAAAAGCGCGGCCGCGCCATGTGCGAGA
This sequence comes from Aquamicrobium sp., assembly GCA_019739225.1. Taxonomy (GTDB): domain Bacteria; phylum Pseudomonadota; class Alphaproteobacteria; order Rhizobiales; family Rhizobiaceae; genus Aerobium. The sequence goes on along the minus strand of JAHHDT010000005.1, from coordinate 359,507 downwards.
AGCTCAAGGACCTGATCCCCAAGCACATGTTCAAGATCCCGATCCAGGCGGCCATCGGCGGCAAGGTGATTGCCCGCGAGACCATCTCCGCACTGCGCAAGGACGTGACCGCCAAGTGCTACGGCGGCGACGTCACCCGCAAGCGCAAGCTCCTCGAAAAGCAGAAAGAGGGCAAAAAGCGCATGCGCCAGTTCGGCAAGGTGGAAATCCCGCAGGCAGCGTTCATCGAAGCGCTGAAGATGTCAGACAACTGACCCGCCGTTCCTCGCCCCCACGCAGTGGGGGAGAGGGGGTGATGCGGCATCGCGTGACGGAGAGGGGGTGGCCCTCTCCACCTCGTCATCCTCGGGCAGGTTTTGACCGAGACCGACATTTGCTGATCGTGGAGGTCTAGAATGACCTCATGTACAAGGAGGAAGGTCCGGTGCGCCTGCTGGGCATACATTCTTGGCACCATGCAGTGGAAAACTCGGCTCAAAGCCACTGTCCCACCAATCCCGTGCTGTGCCACGGCTTGTTGAGACCAGACGTTTCATACTTTGCCCGAGCTATCAGTCCTCCCAATCTTCGTCGAGGTTTATACCGCTCAGGTTGCCAACGTCGTAGAATGCCTGCCGGTGAAGATGGATGTTCACCCGGGCTGCAACGTTCTTCTGTGGTGTGTCAATCCCGAGTGCAGGGCTGATCGTGGTGTTCAGGATTTGCTCTTCACCCCAGATACCGAGTTTCCCATCCCAATCAGCGCTGTTAACAATTGCCTGTGCGCTCTGCCTAAAGTCCCAACTTTGAGTTTTATTCCTCGCAATGTCCCATGCGATTCGCGTCGGGTAGTCCACTCGATCTAGCGGACGGTTGGCAAATCCAGCCGGTTCACGGGGACGGGTGCTGCCCCAGTCGCCGTAGATGATCCGTGAACGGTTAGATCGACGCTGCCTGATCTGATCCACCAGCATACGGTTGCTAAAGGGCACCCGAGTGATGCCACCATCAAAATCGGTGAATAGCTTAGGCATCGACGTACATGACAGGACTATGGGCACAGTTGCGTCAATGGCTTCGAGAATCCCCCCGATCATACCATCAAACCATACTGCCAAGGTGAGCGGGTCTTGCGTCCACCCCCCCTCTAGAATGATAGCGTAGTCCGCCGCACCAGACGCAGCAAACGCCGATACGACTTCCGTGATGTTGTCGGGAACCCGATTCATGAAGATGCGCATACAGTACGCACGTCCAATCTCTTGAAAGCGTTCGATCTGGTTACGAATGGCGTCTTCGGTCTGCCCTCGCGTTTGAACGCAAGGCCACACCCACTCGTGCTGAGCAACAAACCGGCACCAGTTCTCGAATGCATTGTTCGGGTTTAGTAGCGCCAGAAGTTCCTGCTGCGGCGGGCTCTCTAAGTTAGTGAACTCATAATCCCTGTCGATGTCGAGAAAGTAGTTTTGGTTGCGGAAGGCCCGCTCGACTCGTTCGATAGCTTTCTGCAAGGTTGACGAGTTGGCCCAAGGGGCGAGAAGGATACACGGCGTCATCCGCTCCTTCGTTGCCCCAGGCAAGAACTCCAGTCCATTCATCTCACTGGCACGGATCGCAAGTGTGGGGACGTAGGTCTTGTTCTCGAGGACCATGCTTGCTCGTTACGCCTCGATGAGGGTGGATAGTTTGATTTCCATCGCGGCTTTCGATACTTCGAAGCGGGACGCAAGACTTTCAATTGTCGTTTCCGTCACCACTCCCCGGAATCTCTGTTGTACCTCTTTTTCGACCAACGATATCGGCATGACGATTTCAGCCGCCAATCGATTGGCCTCAAACTCGATCTGCTCAGGCTTGCCTGAGCGATACAGGACCGTATCCGTAATCCCTTCCGGGCTGCTGTCGATTACATTTCGGTGAAGCAGGTAGTGCGCCAGCTCATGAGCAATAGTAAAGCGCTGCCGTTCCCGAGCCTCATTCCGATTCACGCGGATCACGTATTGATTGCCTTCGCGTGAAATCTGCCCAGAAATGCCGGTGCCCATACTTGAAACTTTGATCGCCACTCCAAGATCTCTTGCTAGCTGGCCGAGCTTAATCGGGTAATCTGACATATATCGATCGAGGATCGCCTTCTCTGCCTTTGCGACCCTAGCGAGTTCTTTCGAGGCCATATCATCCTCCTATCGGTTGCCATCATCATTCGGGTCAAAGCCCTCTTCCAACTCCGCGACGGTCGGATTCGCACTTCGGGCAATGAGCAGTTTGTTGACCCGCTCATTGAACGCTTTCTCCGACAGTGCTTTGTCTAGTTTTGCCGCGGCAGCTTTCGCTGCTTCATTCTTGATTTCGCTGAATGTGTATGCCGCAATAACACCTATGCCGATTGCAAGCGCGGCTAGCACTGCGGTTACAGCGGTCAACATGACGCTCAGAAAGCCGAGATAGGTCGGCAGGCTTAGAACCGGCTCTTCTTGGGTTCCGGGAATCGTATCGATTTTGTCGACCATTCCGAGCGAAACAAGCAGGAAACAAAAGACCGCCCCTCCAATGAAGACTGCGATATAGCTCGCTGCCTTCATTCTGCCAGTCTCATAGTTACCATGCCCTACCTACCATATTCGTTCTCTCTATGTTCCTGTCAAGTGTAAACTGCCTCCTGATTCGTGGAAAGCCCAAAACGCCTGCTCTAACCGTCAGGCAACCTCTGCACACGAGCAGACGACCAGTCTGCGCACCGGCGGCGTCGTAGGATGGTCGATGTTCGTCCCGCAGAAGAGCAGTTCGCCTGCACCAGCCTCTTGATGGTCGCTCCAGTCGGCCGCTCATCCGCTCCACCAGCGCTTCTAGGGGCGAATAGAAATGCACACAGCATCCGAATGCTTGCACCGCGAACGCATGTTGACGGTGCAAGCTGCAGAGGCGCTCCGCAGAATGCTTGCGCATTTCACCCCCCAACCTATCCACCCCCTCCAAACCCGCCCGACAATCGCCCCGACCGAATCGGAGAAGGCGGCAATGGACTGGAATGCGGCGATCGAGACGAACCGGGAGGCGCTGAGGCGCATTCTGACGACGCTCGTGGTCATGGCCGGGCTTCGCGGCCGGTCTGCATCGGAGGCGCAAGGCTGTCCCGCCAGTGGCACGACAACAGGCGATGAAGGCCGGGACGTTGATGCAGGCAGCGGGGACCCGGCGGAGATGCGTACCGAGGAACGCCCGACGCTCCCCCGCCATCTCCACCGCGCCGTGCTGCGGCTCCTGCGCCCCGCCGAGGCGGCCGCGCGGCGGCTCATCATCGTCATGGCGCGCGACGTGCCCCATCCCGCGCTGCAAGCGCAAGGCCCGAGCCTCGAAGGGCACCCGCAGGCGGCAACGTCCGCATCGCAGAAGGCGCGCAAAGCCGCAAGGCGCGCGACCCTGCCGCTGTTCGACCCGCTGCCGCGCTGGCGTGGCCCGAGGCGGCCGGTTGCCGCCGGCGTGCCGCGCATCTCGTTTCCGGGCGACGGCGCGTCGGTGCCGCTTCCCCCACGCCAGCCGCCGATGCCGGACGATCCCATCGACGCCACCCGCCTTGCCCTGCGCCTGCGGGCCGTGGCCAAGGCACTCGACAACCTGCCCGCCCACGCAGGCCGCTTCGCCCGCTGGCGGGCGCGGCGCGATGCGGCCCTGAAGGATCAGGCGCAGCACCAGCCATCTGCCCGGCGCGGCATCACCCGCCGCGTCTGGCCGCTGCGTCCCGGCCGCCCCCCGGGCTGGTGTCGGGAAGGGCGGCTTGCCCACCCGGTCCATGACGTGCTCAACATCGTGCACGACCTCGCCTTCTGGGCGATGGAGCGCGCCGACACCTCATGAGCGGCGTGCCGAGCAAACGTGCCACGCCATGGCCTTCGCAAGGGACCACCCCCCTTGCGAAAGCGCGCGCCCACGCGCCGGTCGTTTCCAGATGCGACCGCTCTGCCTGTTTACGGGCGGGCGGCACCGTGCCAAGCATTGCGCCGGCTCTCTCGATTGCAGGATTTCCCATGCGCGCGCTCGTCCAACGTGTTTCCTCGACCTCCGTCACCGTCGACGGCGCGGTTGTTGGCGAGATCGGGCCGGGGCTGCTGGTGCTGGTCTGCGCCATGCAGGGCGACACGGAAAAGGAAGCCGACTGGCTGGCCCGCAAGGTGGTCAACCTGCGGATTTTTCGAGACGACGAGGGCCGCATGAACCGTTCGCTGATCGACACCGGCGGGGCCGCGCTCGTCGTCAGCCAGTTCACGCTGGCCGCCGAGACAAAGGGCAACCGGCCGGGTTTCTCCACCGCCGCCGTGCCTGCCGAGGGCGAACGCCTCTACGGCTATTTCTCGGCCGCCGTCGCCGGCCACGGCGTCACCGTCGCCAACGGCACCTTCGGCGCCGACATGAAGGTCGCGCTCGTCAATGACGGGCCGGTGACGATCTGGCTCGACAGCGCGGCAAAATGAGGACACTCCGCCTGCGCCCCCTGCTCGCCCTTGCAGCACTCGCCGTGCTTGCCGCCTGCACCAGCCGGCAGCCTTCCGCGCCTTCGCCGACGCCGGTGCCGCAGGCCCGGCCGGACATCGTGCCGCTGACCCTCGAACAGGAATGGGAGATCGCCCAATAGGCGTTACGGCGGCCGGGGGGCCGGTTTGCTGGCCCAGTGTCTGCCCGCTTCCGCCCCACGCGGCAATCGGCTAAAGCGGAAGTCCCGCCACGCGAAGCCCCGCCGCATGTCCGCCGCCCCAGCCATCCCCCAAGACGACCAAGCGCTGTTCCTCGGCATCGACACCGGCGGCACCTACACCGACGCCGTGCTCTGGTCGCCGGCGCCGGACCCGAAGGGCACCGTGCTCGCCAAGGCGAAGGCGCTGACGACGCGGCACGACCTCGCCGTCGGCATTGCGGGCGCGGCCGACGCGGTGCTGGCGCGGGCCGGAGTTTCGCCTTCGGCGGTGCGGCTCGTCTCGATGTCGACCACGCTCGCCACCAACGCGCTGGTCGAGGGACAGGGCGGCCGGGTGGCGCTGGTGATGGTCGGTTTTGCCGAGGCCGATCTCGACCGCGCCGGCCTGCGTTCGGCGCTGGGCTCCGACCCGGTGCTGTTCGTGCCCGGCGGACATGACGTCCACGGCAATGCGGCCCCGCTTATACTCGACGAACTGGAGGCTGCGCTTACCGGCCTTGCGCCTTCGGTCTCCGCGTTTGCCGTCTGCGCCTATTTCGCGGTGCGCAACCCGGCGCACGAGATCGCGGTGGCAGACCTCATCCGGGAGCGGACGGGCCTGCCCGTCACCGCAAGCCACGAACTTTCGGCGAAGCTCGGCGGGCCGCGCCGGGCGCTGACGACGCTGCTCAACGCGCGGCTGATCGCGATGATCGACCGGCTGGTGGCGGCGACCGAAGGTTTTCTCGCCGCGCGCGGCACCGCCGCCCCGCTGATGGTGGTACGCGGCGACGGGGCGCTGGTCTCGGCGGGTTTCGCCAGGCTGCGGCCAATCGAGACGATCCTGTCCGGCCCCGCCGCCAGCATCGTCGGCGCCCGCCACATGAGCGGGCTCGACAACGCCGTCGTCTCCGACATCGGCGGCACCACCACCGACGTAGCCGTGCTCGACGGCGGCCGCCCGCGCCTCGATCCGGAGGGTGCCACCGTCGGCGGCTATCGCACCATGGTCGAGGCGGTCGCCATGCGCACCTTCGGCCTCGGCGGCGATTCGGAGGTGGGGCTGGAGGATGGCAGCCTGCGTCCTCGCCTCGTACTCGGCCCCCGCCGTCTGGTGCCACTGGCGCTGGCCGCGCATGCCCATGGCGCAGCGGTCATCGATGTGCTTGAGCGGCAACTGCGCGCGCCCAACCCCGGCAGGCTCGACGGCCGCCTCGCGCTGCGCACCGGCGTGCCGGACAGGCTCGCCGCCGGGCTCTCGGGCGCGGAGGAGAAGCTTTACGCCACGATCTCGACGACGACGCAGCCGCTCGACCGGCTACTGACCTCGAACGCGCAGATCGCCACGCTCAATCGCTTAGTGGCTCGAGGGCTCGTTCACATATGCGGCTTTACGCCTTCGGACGCCGCGCATGTGCTCGGCCGGCAGGACAATTGGGACGCCGACGCCGCGCGGATGGGCGCGGCGCTCTTCGCGCGCCGGCGCGACGGCCGCGGCGCTCCGCTCGAAGCGGATGCGGAAGCGATCTCGGCGCGGGTGCTGCGGGCGCTGACCCGGCGCTCGGCGGAAGCGATCCTGGAGACCGCCTTCGCCGAGGACGGGCTCGAAGGCCCCGAGACGGTCGCGCACGCGCTGGTGCAGCGCGCAGTCGACGGCAGCAACGGCATCGCCCGGCTGTCGGTTTCGCTCGACCGCCCGGTGATCGGCCTCGGCGCATCGGCTCCGTTGCATTATGCCGGGCTGGACGTGCTCGTCGGCAACGATTGCATCGTGCCGCCAGACACCGATGTCGCCAACGCGCTCGGCGCGGTGGTCGGCCAGGTGCGCGTCGGCGTCGAGGCGCAGGTCAGTCAGCCGCGCGAAGGCCTGTTCCGGGTGTCGTCGCCGCAAGGCATCCGCGACTTCGGCGACGAGGATGCGGCGCTTGCCGAGGCCGAGCGCGCGGCGCGGGACATGCTCGCCACGCGCGCCGCCGAGGCCGGCGCCGAGAATGTGGAGATCACGGTCGAGCGCGACGTGCGTACTGCAACGGTCGAGGGCCAGCGCAGCTTCATCGAGGCGTTGCTGACCGCGACGGCAACGGGGCGACCGCGCATCGCACGATAGATGCGGAGCCGCATCGGCGGCTCCGCATGCGGGCCGTCAGGCCGGCGCGGTCGACGGCCGCGTTTCGCCTTCTGCCGGTGCCGTTGCCCCACTCGTAGCGTGGGTCCAGGCGCTGTGGTCCAAGTCGAGGTCGGGGAAGTTGCGCGGATCGAGCACCGGCCGCGCCACACCCGCCCTCAACTGCGCACGGAAGTCGTTGAGGATGCGCAGGGCGACCGGGAACAGCATCATGATCGCCATCAGGTTGACGACCGCCAAGACGCCCATCACCGGATCGGAGAAGAAGAACACCGCAGTGGCACCGGGCGCCGTCGCGCCGAGAAAGACGACGGCGATGATCGCGACCCTCAGTACGTGCAGCGCCGCCGGTTGACTGGTCATCACGCTCAGCGCGGTCTCGCCGAGATAGTAATTGTAGATGATCGAGCTGAAGGCGAAGAGCAGCACGGCGAAGGTTAGGAAGTATTGCGACCACTCGCCGACATGGCTCACCAGCGACTGCTGGGTCAGAGCGACACCGTCGATGCCTTCCGCGCCTGGAACGTAAACCGGGCTCAGCAGGATGATGAAGGCCGTGCATGAGCAGATGATGATCGTATCGATGAACACCGAGAACGACTGGGTGATACCCTGGCTGAGCGGGTGCCGGACATCGGCCGTGGCAGCGACGTTCGGGGCGGAACCGAGACCCGCTTCGTTGGAGAAGAGGCCGCGGCGCAGGCCTTGCGCAAGTGCCGCGCCGACACCGCCGCTGACCGCCTCCTCGAGGCCGAATGCGTTGGCGACGATGGTCCACAGCACGCCCGGAAGTTCGGTGATGTTGAGGACGATCACCAGCAGCGCCATGCCGATATAGCCGAAGGCCATGATCGGGATGATCACATCGGCTGCCTTGGCGATGCGTCGGATGCCGCCATAGACGATGAAGCCGGCGATCACCGCCAGAAACAGGCCGGTCCACAGGCGATCGATACCCAGGCTGTCCTCCGCAGCACCTGCGAAGGTGTTGCCCTGGAAGGCGTTGAAGCCGAAGGCGAAGGCTGCCATCAGGCAGACGGCGTAAAGCACCGCCAGCCAGCGATATTGAGCGCCGAGACCGTAGATGATGTATCCGGCCGGGCCGCCGCGAAACGTGCCGTCGCCGTTGGAACGCTTGTAGAGCTGCGCAAGAGACGATTCCACGAGGCTTGTCGCCATGCCAACCAGTGCGATGGCCCACATCCAGAACACGGCGCCTGGCCCGCCGAGTGTGATCGCAACCGCGACGCCCGCGATATTGCCGCCGCCGACACGACCGCCGACGGAAACGAGAAGCGCCTCCCGCGCGCTGATTGCGTTGGGGTCGCCGCTCTGGTTCTTAGAAGATAGAACGCGGAACATCCTGCCGAAGAATTCGAGCTGGACGAATCCGCTCATGACGGTGATGAACACGCCGAAGATCACGAGGATCGGTATGAGTGACCATCCCCAGGTCAAATCCTCGATCAATCCGAAAAAGCTTCTGATGAGTTCCATCGGCTGTCTCCCTTCCAGGCATTGCGCCTTGCCGAATGTTGCCGACTGCACCCGTCAGGAAATGGAAACGACTCAACAGACTTCGTGGGCCGACGAATAACTATCCTCCCAAGCGCGCGTCCTTGACAACCTCGGGCTTAGTTCAACCCTCACCACATCGGCGAATTGACCCCGCGCCCCCGGCGTGGTGAAAGCAGACGGCAACTTTGCCAGCCACGCTTGAAAGACCGGAGACCCCCTAAATGACCGATCAGATCGAGATCCGCGGCCTGAAGGTCGCGCCCGCGCTATACGCCTTCATCAACAAAGAGGCGCTGCCGGGAACGGGCGTGAGCGAGGATGCTTTCTGGTCGGGCTTTTCGGCGATCGCCCATGATCTGGCGCCGAAGAATCGCGCGTTGCTCGCCAAGCGCGACGAGATCCAGCGCCAGATCGACGACTGGCACCGTGCCAATGGCGCACCGAGCGACATGGCGGTTTATGAGGCCTTCCTGCGCGAAATCGGCTACCTGCTGCCGGAAGGCGGAGACTTCAAGGTAACGACGCAGAACGTCGACCCGGAAATTGCGGTGGTCGCCGGGCCCCAGCTCGTGGTGCCGATCATGAATGCGCGCTTCGCGCTGAACGCGGCCAACGCCCGCTGGGGCTCTCTCTACGATGCGCTTTACGGCACGGACGCGATTCCGGAGACCGACGGCGCGGAGAAGGGCAAGGGCTACAACCCCAAGCGCGGCGAAAAGGTCATCGCCTGGGCGAAGGCGTTTCTCGACAGCGCGGCACCGCTCGACGGCGCGAAATGGGCCGACGTGACGGATATCGAGGCGGGCGAAACGCTCGTTCTCAAGACGGCAAATGGCGCGGTCTCGCTTAAAGACCCTGAAAAATACGCCGGCCATGCCGAACACGACGGCTGGCGCCATGTGCTCATCAAGAACAACGGGCTCGGCATCGAGATCATCGTCAACCGCGACTGGGAGATCGGCAAGACCGATCCGGCGGGCATTGCCGGAGTGAACCTCGAAGCCGCTCTGACCACGATCATGGACTGCGAGGATTCGGTCGCGGCCGTCGATGCGGAAGACAAGACGCTGGTCTATCGCAACTGGCTGGGTCTGATGAAGGGCGACCTGACCGAGGAAGTCACCAAGGGCGGCGAGACCTTCACCCGGAAGCTCTACAGCGACTTTACCTACACCGCGGCCGACAGCTCGGATTTCGTCGTCAAATGCCGCTCGCTGATGCTGATCCGCAATGTCGGGCACCTGATGACCAACCCGGCGATCCTGCTGGACGACGGGAGCGAGATCCCGGAAGGCATCATGGATGCTGCGATCACGGCGCTGATCGCGCTGCACGACATCGGGCCTGACGGCAGGCGTGCAAACTCGCGCGAAGGCTCGATGTATGTCGTGAAGCCAAAGATGCATGGCCCTGAGGAAGTGGCTTTCGCGGTCGAGCTTTTCGGCCGTGTCGAGGCGATGCTCGGCATGCAGCCCAACACGATGAAGATGGGCATCATGGACGAGGAACGGCGCACGACCGTGAACCTCAAGGAGTGCATTCGGGCCGCAAAGAAACGCGTGGTCTTCATCAATACCGGCTTCCTCGACCGCACCGGCGACGAGATCCACACCTCGATGGAAGCGGGACCGATGATCCGCAAAGGCGACATGAAACAGTCTGCCTGGATTTCCGCATACGAGCAGTGGAACGTGGATATCGGTCTGGAATGCGGCCTTTCGGGCCGGGCGCAGATCGGCAAGGGCATGTGGGCGATGCCCGACCTGATGGCCGCCATGCTGGAACAGAAGATCGGCCATCCGAAAGCCGGCGCGAACACCGCCTGGGTGCCCTCGCCCACGGCCGCAACGCTGCACGCCACGCATTACCACAAGGTCGACGTACACGCGGTGCAGGAGGGTTTGAAGTCGCGCGAGCGGGCGAAGCTTTCCGACATCCTTTCGGTGCCAGTCGCCACGCGGCCGAACTGGAGCGCGGAGGATATCCAGCACGAACTCGACAACAACGCCCAGGGCATCCTTGGCTATGTCGTGCGCTGGATCGACCAGGGCGTGGGCTGCTCCAAGGTGCCCGACATCAACGATGTCGGGCTGATGGAGGACCGCGCCACGCTGCGCATTTCCTCGCAGCATATCGCCAACTGGCTGCACCACGGTGTCTGCTCGCGCGACCAGGTGATGGAGACGATGAAGCGCATGGCGACCGTGGTCGACCGCCAGAATGCAGGCGATCCGCTCTACCGTCCGATGGCGCCCGACTTCGACAATTCCATCGCCTTCCTCGCCGCGCTCGATCTCGTCTTCAAGGGCCGCGAGCAGCCGAGTGGCTACACCGAGCCGGTGCTGCACGCGCGGCGGCTGGAACTGAAGGGTGAGAAGCGGTCCGCGTAGCGGGAGAAAAGCCAACGATTTGGCTTTTCTAGCGACGAACGCCCGGAGCCGTAGCGGAGGGCCGGGCTCGCAATTCTGGAAGCCTATGATCCCCTACGTTGCCCCCCTCTGTTCTGCCGGACATCTCCCCCGCAAGGGGGGAGATCGGACGGCCGCCTTGCTTTCGCCAATCGCCGGCGCTGCAGTAGCAACGGTGCGCGCGAAGCTGCCGATCTCCCCCCTTGCGGGGGAGATGTCCGGCAGGACAGAGGGGGGCAACTTAGAGCGTCAACATAACCGCAAGGGAGGGCGCACGTGATCCTCCTCGCCATCGATACATCGGCCAACCTGTGCGCCGCCTGCGTATATGACGCGGGCGGCGAGCGCGGGCGCGCAGTGCTCGACCTCGGCAAGGGACATGCCGAGCACCTGATGGGCGTGATGGAGGCCGCGCTCGCAGAGGCGGGGACAGCCTATGGCGACCTTGACGCAATCGCGGTTGCCGTCGGACCGGGCTCATTCACCGGCGTGCGCGTCGGTGTCGCGACCGCACGCGGGCTGGCGCTGGCGCTCAAGGTACCGGCCGTCGGCGTCACGACGCTCGAGGCGATTGCCGAGGAAAGCCGCATCGCCAGCCCCGGCAAGCCGATCATCGCCCGCATCGATGGCGGCCGAGGGCAGGCCTATCTCGCTGGCTTCGCGGCCGACGGCACGCAGACCCTCGCCCCCGTGGCACTCGCAACGGACGAAGCAGACGCCCTGATAAAGGATGCGGGCGCAGACACTTTGCTGGCCGAAGGCAAGACGGCGGACATCGTGACCTATGCGCGCATCGGCATGCAACGCGTGATGCGCGATCCGGGAGCCCCTGCGCTACCACCAAGGCCGCTCTACCTGCGCGACGCCGACGCCAAGCCGCAGGGAGCTTTCGCGCTGCCGCGGAAGGGGGCGTCGTGAAGCTGCCGTTCTTTTCGCCACCACTGGAATTTGCGATCGAAAGGCTGGCGACGGACGACGCAAGCCACCTTCCGGACATTCATGCCGAACATTTCCTGCGCCCCTGGTCCGAGGACGAGTTCATATCGCTGCTCGATCAGAACCCGGTATTCGGTTTTGCGGCCTGGCCGGTGGGCCAGCGCAGGGCGCGGCCCGTCGGCTTCGTGCTGGCGAGGCTGGCGGCCGGCGAGGCCGAGATCCTGACCATCGCGGTTGCACGCAGCCACCGCCGGCTCGGACTGGGACGCGAGTTGATGGAAGCGGTGCTGCGCGCGCTGCATGCCGACCGCGCCGAGGCGCTTTTTCTGGAAGTCGACGAGACCAACCAGCCAGCGCTGGCGCTCTACAAGCGGCTGGGTTTTCGAGAGGTCGGGCGAAGACCCCGCTACTACGAGCAGCCCGATGCGCCGCGCAGCGCGGCGATCATCATGCGGCGCGATCTTCGCTAGCCGTGCCGGGAGCGACGCAAGGGAGTCGGCGAAAGGAATGATCGGAACCATCCGGTTGATGCTGGCGCTTCTGGTTGCCGCCATCGCGACGCCCTGCCTGGCGCTGTGGCAGTTCATCGCCATGCGGACGGGGTGGTTCGATGAAAGGCCGGCGCCCCGCATCTGGCACAGGCTGGTCACAAAGCTGCTGGGCATGCGCATTCGCGTTTACGGAGAAATCGCCGCCGGGCGGCCGCTGCTCATTGCGGCCAATCACGTCTCATGGACCGACATCATGGTGCTCGGATCGCTGGCGGACGTGCATTTCGTGGCCAAATCCGAGCTTGCTGGCTGGCCGATCATGGGCACGCTGGCGCGGCTGCAGCGCACCGTCTTCGTCGAACGCCAAAAGCGCAGGCGCTCGGGCGAACAGGCCGGCGAGATCGGCGCCAGGCTGAGCAACGGCGACCCGATCGTGCTGTTTGCAGAGGGCAGCACCTCCGACGGCAATCTCATGCTGCCGTTCAAGTCGACGCTGTTCGGCGCGGCGCGGAAGGCGCTGGAGACTAATGGCGGGCAGAGCGTGACGATCCAGCCGGTGGCTATCGCCTACACGCGGCTGCACGGCATGCCGATGGGGCGACAGCACCGCGCGCACGCGGCCTGGATCGGCGAACGCGCGCTCGTGCCGCATCTGCGGGAACTGCTGTCGGAAGGCGCGATCGATCTCGAGGTGCATTTCGGCGAACCGGTGCTGGCAACGCCTGATGCCGATCGCAAGCAGATCGCCAGGGACGTCGAGCATCAGGTGCGGACCATGCTTGCCGGATCCCTGCGCAACCCGGGCTGACGGGTCAGAAATCGCGGTCAAGGACCCTTAAAAAGCAACGCCAATCCTTATATGGCGATTAACCAAGTCCAGGACTGGCATTTCGAAAGATTTCGGTAAGGGTATTTCTTAAGCCGATTGAAAGAGCTCTCCCGTAGTGTGCAACCCATCCGATCGACACAGCAGAAACGTTGACGGAAGTGCTGTTAACACATCGAGTAAGGAGCTCACCATGTCGAAGATCGTTGCACGTTTTGTGAAGGACGAATCCGGCGCGACCGCCATCGAGTACGGCCTGATCGCAGCCCTGATCGCGCTCGCCATCGTTGCCGGCGCCACCACGCTGGGCAATGCGCTGGACAACCAGTTCAGCTTCCTGGCCGACGAGCTGAAGAACGCGCAGGACTAATCCTGATGTCATAGGGTGCGTCGTCACCCATCAAATGGCCGCCCTATCGGGCGGCCATTTTCGTTTCAGATTGATGCGCGCCACTTCACCAAAGTTTAAGCGCGCCGATGCTAGGATATTGCCAGTGAGAATGCCGGCTGGATGGTGCAGCTATGCTTGAAGCGCTGATTTTCGTGGTCTTCCCCTTCTGCATGGTCTTCGCGGCCGTTTCCGACATGCTTTCGATGACCATCGCCAACCGCGTGTCGCTGATCCTGATCGCGACGTTCGCGATGGTCGCGCCGATGACCGGCATGGACTGGGCCACGTTCGGCTGGCATTTCGCCGCGGCCGGCCTCGTGCTTTCGGTCACCTTCTCGCTGTTCGCGCTTGGCGCGATGGGCGGGGGCGACGCCAAGCTGCTGGCGGCGACGGCGCTATGGATGGGCTTTTCCGGCGAACTGGTGGCCTATTTGGTCAACGCCTCGATCATCGGCGGGCTGCTGACGCTGTTGCTGATCCTTTATCGCGGCTCGAACCTCGCAGTCCTGACAGGAAACAATCTCTTCCTGCGCCATTTTGCCAACGACAAGGTCGGTATTCCCTACGGGGTGGCACTCGGGATCAGCGGACTCATCATGTACCCTTCGACAGCGCCGATGCAGTGGGCGCTGGCGCGGCTGACGGCCATGTAAGCAAAGGTAACCGACACTTCGTGTAAACTTTAAATTAATCACGATTGTAAGGTACCCATTAACCTTAATTTGACGATTGGAACCGCAAAGTCCGGCTCGGCTATGGGATTTGCCGAGTAAGAGGTCCGGACAATGGCTCCAACCCGAGTGATAATTCTTGGCGTCGCTGTCGCGACGGCGATCGGCGCAGGCTATGTCGCCAAGAACATGTCGGCGCCGACTGCACAGATCGTCAGCAGCGCGCCGAGCGAGCCCGCGATCCGGTTGACGGAAGTGCTGGTGCTTGACGGCGACGTCGCCATGGGCGCGACGCTCGGAGAAAACCTGAGCTGGCAGTCCTGGCCGTCGGCTGGCATCAACGAGAACTTCATCACACGCGAAAGCGATCCGGAGGCCGTCGAGGAACTCAAGGGGGCGATCGCACGCGTGCCGATCTACCAAGGCGAGCCGCTGCGGCGCTCGAAGCTCATCGGCGAAGGCCAGAGCTTCATGTCGTCGATCCTGCCCTCGGGCAAGCGCGCGGTGGCAACGCAGATCGCCGCCGACACCTCGGCAGGCGGCTTCATCCTGCCCAACGATTATGTCGACGTCATCATGACCCGCCGCGCCACGCAGGAAGGCGCGGGCGAGGCCTATGTCACGGAAACGATTCTCAAGAACATCCGCGTGCTCGCCATCGACCAGGCGATCCAGGAGGACGAGGAAGGCCGACGTGTACGCGTCGGCGACACCGCCACCCTGGAACTGACGCCGCAGCAGGCGGAAATCATCACGGTCGCCCAGCAGATGGCTGACCGGCTGGCGCTGTCGCTTCGGGCGATCGTGGACACCCAAGAAGTGATTGAAGACCAAGCAGACTATCTGGTCTCCGGTGAAGGCAGGCGCGGGACCGTGCGCCTCATCAAGTCCGGAGAGATGAGCGAAGTGGGGGCTCGCAAATGAAGGCCTTGAAGCAACTGGCAACGGCAGGGACGCTGCTTCGCGTCGCCGCGGCATCACTGATCGCGCTCTCGGCAACGACCGGTGCCGGCCTGAGCCTGCTCGCCACCACCGACACCGCCCATGCCCAGGGCATGGTGACGGTCGGCAGCGCCTCCGCCAGCCAGCGCATCAAGCTGGGTCTCAACAAATCGATCGTCGTCGACCTGCCGCAGGACGCCTACGACATACTGGTGGCGAACCCGGGTGTCGCCGACGCGGTCACCCGCACGGCGCGCCGCATCTACCTGTTCGGCAAGCAGGTAGGCGAAACCAACATCTTCGTCTTCGGACCCAATGGCGAGCAGATCGCGAGCCTAGACCTTCGGGTAGAGCGCGACGTCGCCGGACTGCAGGAGCATCTGAAGCGCTTCCTGCCCAATTCAGACATCAGCGCCGAACTCGTCAACGACAACGTCGTGCTGACGGGCACGGTCGAGACACCCCTTGACGCCAAGCGCGCGGTCGACCTGGCCACCTTGTTCGTGAGCGGCGGCGAGGCGACGACGGGGCAGTATTCGCAGACGGCGGCAGGCGGCAACGCCGCCGGCGGGGTTGCGATCAACAATCCCGATGGCGGACGACGCAGCAGCGCCATCGTCAACATGCTGCGCGTGATCGGCGAGGACCAGGTCACGCTGAAGGTTACGGTTGCCGAAGTCAGCCGCTCCGTCATGAAGCAGCTCGGCGTCAACATGGTGGCGCAGACCGAGGGCTTCCGTTTCGACATGCTCGACCCGTCGCAACTGGTGCGCGCCGGGACAGGCCTCGGCGGAGCCGACCTGCTTCAGGGCTACGTCAACGCCATGGAACAGTCCGGCGTGATGCGGACGCTGGCCGAGCCAACACTGACTGCCGTTTCCGGCGAGAAGGCGACGTTCCGGGCCGGCGGCGAATACAACGTCATCACCAATGTCGAGAACGAGGACGGCCGCTTCGTCCGCACGCTGACCCAGATCGAATACGGCATCGGGCTCGAATTCCAGCCGGTGGTGCTGTCGCCGGGCCGCATCAGCCTTCGCGTGCGCACGTCCGTTTCCGAGCCGACGCCCGAAGGTGCGGTCGAGGTCGGCGGCGAGAACGTCCTTTCGCTGCGCAAGCGCCTGGCCGACACGACGGTCGAACTGCCGTCCGGCGGCTCGATGATGATCGCCGGCCTTGTCCAGGACAATGTGCGCCAGACCTACAACCGCATTCCCGGCCTGTCGCAGGTCCCCGTGCTGGGCACGCTTTTCCGCAGCCGCGACTTCAACCGCAGCGAAACGGAGCTGGTGATCCTGGTCACGCCATACATCTCCAAGCCGACGGCGCGCACCGCGCTGGCGAAACCGGACGACAATTTCACCCCTGCAAGTGACGGGGCGGGGATTTTCCTGGGTCGCGTCAACCGCGTCTACGGATCGATGCAGACCGACAAGCCGGCCGGGCGCTACCACGGCGTCGTCGGCTTCATCTACAAGTGATCGGAGTGGATCATGTCTGACGTGCTCTTGAAACATGCGCCGCGCCTGACCCTGGTGGCAGCCGTCGCTGCGGTACTGATGGCGGGATGCGCCAATCGCGACAGTATCCATGTCGGCTCCATACCCGACGACTATCGCACCTCGCACCCGATCATCATCAGCGAGAAGGACAAGAAGATCGACATCCCGGTCGGGCTGATGGATCGCGGCCTTTCCCGTATGCAGCGCGCGGCGGTGGACGGCTTCATCGCCGACTATGACCGATCGGCTGCGCCGGCCGTCACCGTGCTGACCCCTTACGGCTCGCCCAACCAGAATGCGGCGTCGCTGGTGTCCGCCGACATGGTCAAGCGGCTGCGCGCGGCCGGCGTGCCGGAAGGCTATATCCTGCACCAGCCCTATGAGGCGGCGAGCTATGGCGACAACGCGCCGATCCGGCTCATCTACTCCGAGATGACCGCCTCGACCGGCCAGTGCGGCCGGTGGCCGGCGGATATGCTCGACGATGCCGAAAACAAGCACTGGGCCAATTTCGGCTGCTCCTACCAGAACAACCTGGCGGCGCAGGTAGCAAATCCGGCCGATTTCCTCGGGCCGCGCAAGCAATCCGAGGTGGACAGCACACGTAGAGGCGTTTCGATCGACCAATACAGGCAGCGTGCTGCCGGTTGGGAATCGGAAATCGAATACTGATGGGTATCGGGGGCGCATGACATGAGCAATCTCGCCTACGACGCGACGACGGATGCCGACGCGGTCAATGAAACTGAAATCGCGGCGATGAGCGAACTGCGGCCGGTGCCGCGCATCTCGATCCAGGCCTTCTGCGAAACGGAAAGCGTCGCGAGCCCGATCGAAAGGGCGGCTGCCGACCGGCGCATGTCCAAGGCGCACCTGAAGGTGCACATGGGCGGCATCGGGACAGCGATCGACTTCTATCACTCCGCGCAGACGCCGAACCTGATCATCGTCGAGTCCCGGGATGAGCCGAAACAGCTCATTGCAGAGCTGCACAGGCTGGCGGAGGTTTGCGACCCATCTACGAAGGTGGTCGTGGTCGGCCATTACAACGACGTGTGGCTCTATCGCGAGCTGATCCGGTTCGGCATCTCGGAATACGTGGTCGCGCCGATTTCCATGGCGGACATCGTCTCCGTGATCTCGTCGATCTTCATCGATCCGCAAGCCGAGCCGCTTGGCAAGTCGATCGCCTTCATCGGCGCCAAGGGCGGCGTCGGGTCCTCCACGGTCGCGCACAACGTGGCCTGGAGCATGTCGACGCTGTTCAGCTCGGAAGTGCTGGTCGCCGATCTCGACCTCGCCTTCGGCACCGCCAACATCAACTTCGACCAGGACCCGGCGCAAGGCATCGCGGAAGCCGTGTTTTCGCCGGAGCGTATCGACGAGACCTATCTCGACCGCCTGCTGGCGCAGTGTGCCGAGCGCCTGTCGCTGCTGGCGGCCCCCTCGATGCTGGACCGCACATACGATTTCGATGCAGAAGCGTTCACCCAGATCATCGACGTCGCACAACGCAGCACGCCGCTGCTGGTGCTGGACGTGCCGCACGTCTGGAACGCCTGGACGAAGAACGTGCTGACGCAGGCCGACGAGGTGGTCATCACCGCGACGCCGGAACTCGCCAACCTGCGCAACACAAAGAACCTGATGGACACGCTGAAGAAGCTGCGTCCAAACGACGGCCCTCCGAAACTGGTGATCAACCAGGCCGGCGTGCCCAAGCGTCCCGAGATCAGCGCCGCCGACTTCGCCGAGCCGCTCGATCTCGAACCGATGGCGGTGATCCAGTTCGACCCCGCGCTGTTCGGCAACGCCGCCAACAACGGCAGGATGCTCGGCGAGATGGATACCCAGCATGCGATCGTGAAGACGATCAACGAGATGGCGCATGTGCTGACGGGACGCTCGGAAATCAAATCGAAGAAGAAGCCGGGGCTTGGCGATCTGCTCGAGCGGCTCAAGCTCAAGAAATAATTCGAGAAAAGCGGAATCGGCGCTGACATGTTTGGCAAGAGAGGCAACGACGGCGGGCAGAGGGAGACACCGGCTTTCCGGCCTACCGGAACACCGGCACCCGAACCCGCGGCGCCCCGCGAGGCCGCCACGACGACCATTGCGCCCGCGCGCCCGGAGCAGGCAGCCGCGACGGCAACCGCCGCCCCGCCGGCGGCGAAGAAAGCCATAGAAGCACCGCCGCTTGCCCCCGAACCACCGAAGCGTGCTCCGCGCGAGCGCGGCGACAGCTATTACGACACCAAGAGCCAGGTGTTCTCGGCGCTGATCGACACGATCGATCTGTCGCAGCTCGCAAAACTCGACGCGGATTCCGCGCGCGAGGAAATCCGCGACATCGTCAACGACATCATCGCGATCAAGAACTTCGCGATGTCGATCTCCGAGCAGGAAGAACTGCTCGAGGACATCTGCAACGACGTTCTGGGCTACGGCCCGCTCGAACCCCTGCTGGCGCGCGACGACATCGCCGACATCATGGTCAACGGGTCCAGGAACGTCTACATCGAGGTCGGCGGCAAGGTCGAGCAGACGAACATCCGCTTCCGCGACAACCAGCAGCTCCTGAACATCTGCCAGCGCATCGTCAGCCAGGTCGGCCGACGCGTGGACGAATCCTCTCCGATCTGCGACGCGCGCCTTCCCGACGGCAGCCGCGTCAACGTCATCGCGCCGCCGCTGGCCATCGACGGCACCGCACTGACGATCCGCAAGTTCAAGAAGGACAAGCTAACGCTCGACCAGCTCGTGCGGTTCGGCGCGATCACGCCGGAAGGCGCGGAGGTGCTGAAGATCATCGGCCGGGTGCGCTGCAACGTCGTCATTTCGGGCGGTACGGGTTCCGGCAAGACGACCCTGCTCAACTGTCTCACCAACTACATCGACCGCGACGAGCGCATCATCACCTGCGAGGACTCGGCGGAGCTGCAGCTCCAGCAGCCGCATGTGGTGCGACTGGAGACCCGGCCGCCCAATCTCGAGGGCGAGGGCGAGGTCACAATGCGCGATCTCGTCAAGAACTGCCTGCGCATGCGTCCCGAGCGCATCGTCGTGGGCGAGGTGCGCGGCCCGGAAGTGTTCGACCTGCTGCAGGCCATGAACACCGGCCATGACGGCTCGATGGGCACGATCCACTCGAACAGCCCGCGCGAGTGCCTCAACCGCATGGAATCGATGATCGCGATGGGCGGCTTCACCCTGCCGCAGAAGACGGTGCGCGAGATCATCGTCGGCTCGATCGACGTCATCATCCAGGCGGCGCGCCTGCGCGACGGCTCGCGCCGCATCACCCACATCACCGAGGTGATCGGCATGGAAGGCGACGTCATCATCACGCAGGACATCGTCCTCTACCACATCAAGGGCGAGGACGCGCAGGGCCGCATCATCGGCGAACACGTGTCGACCGGCATCGGCCGTCCGGCATTCTGGGACCGCGCCCGCTACTACGGCGAGGACGCGCGGCTCGCCAACGCTCTGGAAGCCATGGAAAAGGAAACGCAGTGACCGGGCGGCGCGACCGCGGCACGGGGACTGCATAGGAGACTGGGATGTTCGGACTGGACAGCACCGTTCTGGCCTTCATCGCGCTGGCGACGCTGAGTGTCGGCGCCCTGGCCTATGCCCTGCTGTTCACCTCGATCGAGAACGAGAAGAAGGTCGGAAAGCGGCTTGAGACGATCAAGCGGGCCGACACCGACCGTGCCGTCGTGAAGGCGTCGCGCGACCGGGTGGCGGAAGCCGCGCGGCGGCGTAAATCCGTCCAGGACTCCCTCAAGGATCTGGAAAACAAGCAGAAGACCCGCAACCTCACCACCAAGAAGCCGCCCCTGAAGGTGCAACTGCGCCAGGCCGGCATGAGCGTGAGCATACAGCGCTTTTACCTGTATTCCGTGATCTGCGGGCTGGTTCTGACCGCGCTGCTGTTTATCGCGGGGGCGCCGCTGCTGGTGCTGCCCGGCGTCTTTCTGGCCGGCGTGTTCGGCATTCCGCGCTGGTTCGTCTCGTTTCGGCGTGCGCGGCGGGTGAAGGCATTCCTCCAGGAATTTCCAAACTCGCTCGACGTCATCGTGCGTGCGGTGAAGTCGGGCCTGCCGCTCAACGATTCCGTGCGGCTGATCGCCGCCGAGTCACCCGAGCCGGTGCGAACCGAGTTCCGCCGGATCGTGGAGTCCCAGCAGCTCGGCCTTTCGCTGCCGGAAGCCGTGATGCGCATGCCCGAAACCATGCCCTGCGCGGAAGCCAGCTTCTTCGGCGTCGTCATCCAGATCCAGAGCCAGGCCGGCGGCAACCTGTCCGAGGCGCTGGGCAACCTTTCCAAGGTGCTGCGCGACCGCAAGAAGATGAAGGCCAAGATCCAGGCGCTGTCGATGGAAGCCAAGGCCTCCGCCGTCATTCTCGGCGCACTGCCGTTCCTGGTGGCGCTGCTCGTCTATCTGTCTAGCCCCAACTACATCATGCCCCTGTTCACCCACCCCACGGGCCACCTGATCCTCGCCATCTCGGGCGTCTGGATGACGATAGGCATCTTCGTCATGCGCAAGATGATCAATTTCGAAGTCTAGGATCGAGTTCCAGGGAAGCGCCGCCATGTTCGACCAGATCGCCAAATCCATCTCCGATCCGAGCCTGATGATCTCGATCGTGGTCGCGGTCGCGGTGTTCGTCACCATATTCACTGCGCTGCCGGCTTTCAGCGGCGATCCGCTCAAGGCGCGCATGAAGTCGGTGGCGCTGGAACGCGACGAGCTGCGCGCCAAGCAGCGGGCGCGCCTTGCCGCCGAAGCCGACCGCAAGCGCCGGGGCCTGCGCGAGGAACAGTCGGTCGGCATGAGAAACATCGTCGACCGGCTCGACCTGAGACGCCTGCTCGCCGACGAGAACACCGCCGCCCAGCTCAAGATCGCCGGCTTCCGCGGCCAGAACCCTCTGACGAAATTCCTGTTCTTCCGCCTCATCCTGCCATTCGTCGGGCTGCTTCTGGGCGTGGTCTACATCTTCGTGCTAGGCGGACTGTCGGAGCAATCGCCGCTGATGAAGCTGTTCGTCTGCATCCTGCTCGGATATGGCGGCTTCTACGCGCCGATCCTCTACGTCCGGAACCGGGCAACGAAACGCAAGGAATCCATCCAGAAGGCGTGGCCGGACGCGCTGGACCTGATGCTGATCTGCGTCGAATCCGGCATATCGGTAGAAGCCGCCTTCCGCCGGGTGGCCGACGAGATCGGCGTCCAGTCGGTCGACCTGGCCGAAGAACTCGTGCTGACCAATGCCGAGCTGTCGTTTCTCCAGGAACGCAAGCAGGCCTACGACAACCTAGCGGCACGCACCGGGCTGGACGCCGTGAAATCGGTGACGCAGGCGCTGGTGCAGGCGGAACGCTACGGTACGCCAGTCGCCCATGCACTGCGCGTGCTATCTGCCGAAAGCCGCGACATGCGCATGAACATTGCCGAGAAGAAGGCGGCCGCATTGCCGCCCAAGCTGACGGTGCCGATGATCCTGTTCTTCCTTCCGGTGCTGTTCGGCGTCATTCTCGGGCCGGCAGGCATCCAGATTTCGCAACAGGCGATCTTCAGCCAGTGACGGCGGCGACGCCGTCACCGCTTCGATCAAGCACTCTGTTTCTCCGGCGCCTCTGCATCATCGGGCTGGCGTGACACGGGCTCCTCGCGGGTGACAATGCGCGCCCGACGACGGTCGGCAGTCCTGCCCTGAACGATCCGGACCCGCTTGACGCGTCGCGGATCGGCATCCAGCACATGGAACTCGAAGCCCGGAATGGCCTGCACGACCTCGCCCCGGGCCGGCACACGGCCGAGCGCGTTGAAAATCATGCCGCCGATGGTGTCGACATATTCCTCGTGCTCCCCGCCGGTGAAGGCCTCGCCGATCGCTTCGGCGACATCCTCGATTTCCGCCTTCGCATCGACGACGAAGATGCCCTCGCCCGTCCGGGTGATCATCGGCTCCTCGTCTTCGTCATGCTCGTCCTCGATGTCGCCGACGACCATCTCGACGATGTCCTCGAGCGAAACGAGACCATCGGTGCCGCCATATTCGTCGATGACGAGAGCCATCTGTATGCGGGCGGTCTGCATGCGCGTCATCAGGTCGGAAGCCAGCATCGAAGGTGGCACGAACAGGACAGGCCGCACGATGCCCAGATCGCCTATCCGCTTGCCAAGGTCGACATTTGCAAGGTCGAGCGGCAGGGCCGGCACCTTGCGCGTGGCACGGCCACCCTTCTTCTGCTTGGCGGCGCGCGTGATGTAACCCACGACGTCGCGGATGTGGACCATGCCGCGCGGATCGTCGAGGGTGTCCTGATAGACCGGCATGCGCGAACGGCCGGACTCCTCGAAGAGCGTCAGCAGGTCGCCCAGCGCGGTCGACAGTTCGACGGCCTCGATGTCGGCGCGCGGCACCATGACATCCTCGACGCGCAATTCGCGCAGTCGCAGGATGTTGTTGAGCATGGCGCGCTCGCCGGCCGAGAACACCGTTCCGGTCGCCTGCTCGGACAGCGCGTCCGCCAGGTCTTCACGCAGGCTCGATCCGTTGCGCGGTCGAAACCGCGCAGCAAGCCGTTCGAATATTGAGGGTTTGGTGCCGGATCGTCCGGCGGGCGTACTTTGGGACTCGCCTGACTGGTCGGAGCCCTGTTCGCCGCCCTGCTCCGCAACAGCGGCAGATTGTGCGTTTTCGTTCATCGTCTTTCGGTCGTTTGACCTTTTCAGTTATCCATATGGATCAGGAATGGCAAGTCCGGCAAGTATGCGACGTTCCAGCGCTTCCATCTCCTCCGCCTCTTCATCGGTTTCGTGGTCGTAGCCGAGAAGATGCAGCATGCCATGCACGATCAGGTGCCTGAGATGGTGCTCGAAGGGCTTTTCTTCCAGTGCCGCCTCGGAAGAAATCGTCTCGAAAGCAACAACGATGTCGCCCAGCATCGCCGGAAGCGGGTCGCCCGGGGCCATTTCGAAGGCCGGGAACGACAGCACGTTCGTTGGCTTGTCCTTGCCGCGCCAGCCCCGGTTGAGCTCGGCGATATGCGCGTCGTCGGTGAAAAGCAGCGAAAGTTCGGCCGCATTTGCCGATTTCAGGTCGAGTTCGGCCAGAACCGCCTCGACAGTCGGAGCAGCAAGCGCTGCAAGCTCATCCTCGGCCGGCCAAGCTCCGGCTTCGATCGCGATGTCGATGTCGATCATGACAATGTCAGTGCGTCCTTCGAGGCTCGCTGCGCTCGCACCTCAGGATGAGGGAAGTAGTGCGTCGAGCCCGCAATGCGGCAGGTTCGAGCGCGAACCTTCCTCATCCTGAGGTGCGAGCCCTCGCGTACGGTCCAAGGTTTGCGCCAAGCCCGACGGGCGAGCCTCGAAGGACGCACCTGACCCCTCAAACGTCGATCCGCCCCTTGCGATCGGCGCCGGCGCCGTGGGCGTCGTAGGCCCTGACGATTTCGGCGACCAGCGGGTGGCGGACGACGTCCACGTCGTTGAACCGCACGGTGACGATGCCCGGAACACCGTCCAGCACCTGAAGCGCCTCGACGAGGCCTGACTTGGTGTTGGGCGGCAGGTCGATCTGGCTCGGATCGCCGGTGACGATCATGCGGCCGCCTTCGCCGAGACGGGTCAGGAACATCTTCATCTGCATCGGCGTGGTGTTCTGCGCTTCATCGAGGATGATCGCGGCGTTGCGCAGCGTGCGGCCGCGCATGAAGGCCAGCGGCGCGATCTCGATCACTTCGGCGGCGATCGCCCGTTCGACCTTGTCGGCAGGGATCATGTCGTACAGCGCGTCATAGAGCGGCCGCAGGTAGGGATCGACCTTCTCCTTCATGTCGCCGGGCAGGAAGCCGAGCCGCTCGCCAGCCTCGACGGCCGGGCGCGACAGCACGATGCGCTCGACCATGCCGCGCTCGAGCAGCATGGCGGCGTGGGCGACAGCCAGATAGGTCTTGCCGGTGCCGGCTGGGCCGATGCCGAAGACAAGCTCGGAGCGCTCCAGCGCCCGCATATAGGCGTCCTGGTTGAGCGAGCGTGCATAGATCGTGCGCTTGCGCGTGGTGATCTGCGCGGCCGCGACCTTTCCCTTGCGCTCGAGCGTCGGAAGCGTGAGCTGGTCGTCCACGGCAATCGCCATACGGATCGCGCCATCCACCTCGGACGGCGATACGTCTGCGCCCTTCTGGATCAGTTCGTAGAGATAATCGAGCGCGCGGCGCGCCTGCTCGGCGGCAACCGGGTCACCCTTGATGGAAAGCTGATTACCCTTCGAGCGTATATCGACGCCCAGCTTCTGTTCCAGCCGGGCCAGATTCTCGTCGAACTGCCCGTAAAGCGCGCTAGCGTGCTTGTTGTTGTCGAAGGTCAGAACGATATGCGCCATGTCGGACGCCCCGGCGGGCGGTGCTTTCAGGTCTGTTGCGGCGCTCAAACGTCTCTCCTGATTAACGCCCGTCTCCGGTCACTGGCTCGGAGAAGAGGCTGTTGGGACCCGCTTTCGTGATTCGCACTCTCACAATGTCACCGATTTCGCCGGCCATTTCATCAACTATTACCGGCTGCAGCCAAGGCGAACGGCCGACCCGTTGACCCGGATTTCGGCCTGGCTTCTCGATCAGCAGGTCGATTTCCGAACCGACGAGACTTGCCGCGAATGCAGTCTGCTGTTCGTACAGCAAGGCCTGCAGGCGCTGAAGCCTCTCATTCTTGACGTCTTCGGCCACCTGTAACGGCAAATCGGCGCCTGGCGTTCCAGGCCGCGGTGAATATTTGAACGAAAACGCCTGGGCATAGGTTACGTCGCGGATAATCCGCAGCGTGTCCTCGAAATCCTCCTCCGTCTCGCCCGGAAATCCGACAATGAAGTCGCCGGACATGGCGATGTCCGGACGCGCGGCGCGAATGCGGTCGATCAGCCGGAGGTAATCGGCACCCGTATGCTTTCGGTTCATCGCCTTGAGGATGCGATCCGACCCCGATTGGATCGGCAGATGCAGGTAAGGCATCAGTTCGGCCAAGTCGCGATGGGCGGCAATCAGCGCATCGTCCATGTCGCGCGGATGGCTGGTGGTGTAGCGCAGCCTTGCAATGCCCGGAACCTTGGCCAGCCTGAAAAGAAGCTGGCCGAGCCCCCATTCGCTGCCGTCCGGGCCCTCGCCATGCCAGGCATTGACGTTCTGCCCGAGCAGGGTGACCTCACGCACGCCGGCCTCGCCAAGCCGCTCGGCCTCGGCAACGATCTGCGAGACAGGACGCGAGACTTCCGAGCCGCGGGTGTAGGGCACCACGCAGAAGGTACAGAACTTGTCGCAGCCCTCCTGCACGGTCAGGAACGCGGTAACGCCCCTGCTGCGCACCGCCTTGCGCTCCAGCGCCGGCAGGTGCTCGAACTTGTCCTCGATGGCGTATTCGGTCTCGATGACCTTCTGGCCCGCCCGCGCCTTTCTCACCACCTGCGGGAGGCGATGATAGGTCTGCGGGCCAATCACCAGATCGACCACCGGCGCACGACGGAGAATCTCGTCGCCTTCGGCCTGCGCCACGCAGCCGGCGACACCGACCACAGTCTCGCGGCCGGTGGCGGCGCGCTCGGCCTTGAGCTGGCGAATGCGGCCAAGCTCGGAATAGACCTTCTCAGCCGCCTTTTCGCGGATGTGACAGGTGTTCAGGAGTACCAGATCGGCGTCCTCGATCTCGGCCGTGGGCTGGTAACCGTCGGCCGCGAGCGCATCAGCCATGCGCTGGGAATCGTAGACGTTCATCTGGCAACCGTAGGTCTTGACGAAGACCTTTCGGGGCTTTGCCGCTTCGACGTCCGACGGCACATGTCCGTCGCGGGCTATCGTGTCATTCATTTCCATGGCGCGTCTCTAGCGGTTTTTGATGTCAAAAAACAGATGAATCGCCGGGATGAACCCTCTTAACGCTCGGTTCACCAATATCCTTCATTTTTCCTTCAACTGTCCAAGACCCTGGAGAACTCGCATGGCGCGGCGCTGGATGAATTTCATGACGGGCATGGCCCTGGTGACCGCCGTGGCGTTTTCCGCTCCGAGCTTCGCCGGTGAGCCAATCACGGTTCAGATGAACCAGGCAAAGATCGTCAAGCTTGCCCGGCCGGCCGATACGATCGTGATCGGCAATCCGGCCATCGCCGACGCCTCCGTCCAGGACGCATCGACCATCGTGCTGACGGGCAAGGGCTTCGGCGTCACGAACATCGTCGTGCTGGACAACGAGGGCAGCCCGATCGTCGACGAACAGATCGTCGTATCGCGGCATCTGGCAAATTCGGTCCGCGTCTATCGGCGCGCCGACGTGCAGACGCTCTCCTGCAGCCCCTATTGCGAAGCCTCGTTCAAGAGCGAGGCGGAGGCCGCGTCGGACGAAGAGATGCGGCGCTACGCGAACTAAACATTAACAAAAGCCTGAAATCGCGCCCACAATTTGAGAGGTCGCCAAAACGGCCCCTCAACCCGCGTGTCGTATGCTCCCTGCAATCAGATACCACCGGCAGGGTGCAGCCATGCATGACGCAAGCGAACAGAAACCGGAGATGGAACGCGGCACGTCGCGGCGGCCCGGGTTTCTGCGCCATTTCGCCAAGGATGCGAAAGGCAGCGTCGCGATCGAGTTCACCGCGCTCGCGCTCCCCTTCGCCATGCTGGTCTTCGCGATCCTGGAGAGCTGCATCTCGTTCGCGGGCCAGCAGTTGATGTCCAGCATCACGGACGACGTGGCGCGCCAGTTCCGAACCGGCCAGATCAAGATCGCCGACGTCGAAGCCGACGAGAACCTCGTGCGGCGGAAAATCTGCGATCGGCTGGAGATCGTCGTCTCCAACGGCTGTCCCGGCCTTGAAATCGACCTGCGCAGCTTCAACACCTTTGCGCAAGCCGCACAGCAGCGCATCGCTTTCACCAAGGAAAACGACATCGACACCACGGGTTTCAAGATCGATCCGGGCGATGCGCGGTCCAAGAACCAGCTCAGGGTCTTCTACCGCTGGCCGGTCATGACCGATTTCCTGCGCAAGGCGATGTCGAACCTGAAGGACGGCAAGACGCTGCACTACGCGACAGTCACCTGGCAGAACGAACCGTTCGAAGAGTGAGACATGCCGGGGACCGACGGGAAAAATTGCTCTAGCGGGGAGAGCAGGGAATGGAGATGAAACGCGTCATACGAAAAAGGCTGAGCGGTGCGAAGGCGCACCTGCTTCACCTGATCGGCGACAAGCGCGGCATTGCGGCGCTGGAGTTCGCCCTGGTAGCGCCGCTGCTTCTGTCGCTCTATTTCGTGACGATGGAGGTCGCGCAAGGCATCGAGGCCAACAAGAAGGTCGGCAGGATCGGCTCGATGGTGGCCGACCTGGTTACACAGCAGCAGAGCATCAGCCGCTCCGAGCTCGAGGCGATCATGCAGATCGGCGGCGCGATCCTGCTGCCCTACAATCGCAGCATGCCAGACATCACGGTCACCGCGATCAAGCTCACAGACAAGGCCGAGCCGAAGGCGATCGTGCAGTGGTCGCGCAGGCTGAAAGACGGCGCCTTCATGAAGGGACCGGCCAAGGACACCGAAACCCAGGTTCCGACGACCTTGAAGATCAGGGACACGTTCCTTATCCAGGTGAGCGCCGGCCTGGACTATCGCCCCGTCCTCACCTGGACGGCGGAAAAGAAGGCCTCGCTGGGGCTGGCTGCGGCGTTCGACAGGATCGACATGCAGGAAAGCTACTTCCTGCGGCCTCGCATGACCGCAGAGATCGACTGCAGCGACTGCTGAAAGCGAGATCAGTCAGTGGTCGAGGCGGCGGCGCGGTCCGGTATCACCCGACCAACAGCGCCGAGCGCCTCGATGACGGGCAGGTAATCCTGCTGCGTGGCTGCGGCGAAGCCGCCACCGTGCCGGCGCTCGAGATAGTAGTTCAGATCGGGATCGGCAACGACGCCGGAGAGCAGGCGCTGGAGTGCCTCGACCTGCGCCTGCGGCAGCGTATCGCGCACGGCATGCGGCCCGTAACGCAACAGCGCGGAACGCCATTCGATCTCGAAACCGGAAGCATCGACGCCGGCAGCCGCCAGCCGTTCGAAGGAACCGCCCGATAACGGCTCGTCTTCGCCACCGGGGGGCGCGGGCACCCAGCCGAAATACGCATCGATCGCGCCATCCAGGAACATCGCCTCTGCCTCGCCGGCCGTGCCAGTCGGCACCAGCCCGCCTGTTTTGAGCGCATTCTCCGCGCCCGGCCAGAAAGCCATTGGGGCAAGCCGCGTTGCCAGGCTGTCATCCGGCCCGACCGCGATGGCAGTCGGCGCGTCATCGCCAGCCGGCCCACGGACGATCAGAACCGAGCGCATACCGAACGAGCCGTCGATGCCGACGGGTGCCGCGACAGGACGCAGGCAGGCGCAGCGGATCGAGGCCGCGGCATAGGCGGACGCGGTATAGACCGCGTAGTCGATCCGTCCATCGAGATGACTTTCGATGAGCGCCGCATAGTCGCGGGCAACGAGAACCTCCACGGGCATGGAGAGCGCGCTCGTGAAGGCCGCCTTGATCGCCGAGAGACCTTCGACCGCTGGTCCCTCGCCGTCGTGCGCTACCAGTCCTACGCGGAATGGCGTTGCGGCATCGCCATCGGCGGCCGACGCTGCGCCGGAAAGCCCGAATGCAACAAGAAGAGCAGCGCCCGCTCCCGAAATCGTCCAAGCCAGACCCACGTTCCCTGCTCCACGTCGTTGCCGAAGGCCGATTTTCGGCCATCCTGGTTTCCGAATTGCCAAGATCGGCGCATGAACCTATGTCTGGACGGATACCGACCTGTCAGAAAGCACCCAGAACATGGCCCGCGCATTCCTTTTCGTGCTCGATTCATTCGGCATCGGCGGCGCGCCCGACGCAGCGTCTTTCGGCGACGAGGGATCGGATACGTTCGGGCATATCGAGGCTGCCTGCGCGCGCGGTGACGGCGATGCGGCAGGCCTGCGGAAAGGTCCGCTTCACGTTCCCAACATGCGGGCGCTGGGGCTGGGCCACGCCGCAGCGCTTGCCACAGGCCGACCAATGCCGACGGAAGGCGTCTCCGGCTTCTACGCCGCGGCAACAGAGACCTCGAGCGGCAAGGACACGCCGTCCGGCCACTGGGAGATCGCCGGATTGCCGGTCCGTTTCGACTGGGGCTATTTTCCCGACACGCAGCCTGCCTTTCCGGCCGATTTTACCGAGGCGCTGATCCGCGAAGGCGACATTCCGGGTATCCTCGCCAACTGCCATGCGTCCGGCACGGGCGTGATCGAGGAATTCGGCGAGGAGCATATCCGCACCGGCAAGCCCATTTGCTACACCTCCAGCGACTCGGTCATCCAGATCGCCGCGCATGAGGAGCATTTCGGGCTGGAGAGGCTCTACGAGCTGTGCCGCACCGGACGCCGGCTGGCCGACGCGCTGAATATCGGCAGGGTGATAGCGCGCCCGTTCATCGGCGAAACCGCCAAGGACTTCGAGCGCACGCCGAACCGCAAGGACTTCGCCACACCGCCGCCGGAGGCGACCCTGCTCGACAGGCTGACGGACAGCGGCCGCAAGGTGCTCGCCGTCGGCAAGATCGGCGACATCTTCGCGCATCGCGGCATCTCGGACCTGCGCAAGGCCCCCAACAACATGGCGATGTTCGACGCAGCGGTTGCGGCAATGCGCGAGGCGGGCGACGGCGACTTCGTTTTCGCCAATTTCGTCGACTTCGACACGAATTTCGGCCACCGGCGCGACGTGCCGGGTTACGCAGCGGCACTGGAAGCGTTCGACGCACGCCTGCCGGAAGCGCTCGCGCGGCTCGCCGACGGCGACATGCTGATGCTGACAGCGGACCATGGCTGCGACCCGACATGGCGCGGAACCGACCATACGCGCGAACGGGTGCCCGTGCTGGGAACCGGCCCTGGGCTCGGCGGCGGATCGATGGGCGTACGCGCCAGCTTCGCGGATATCGGCGAGACCGTTGCCGAACATCTCGGCATCGCGCCGGGCAAATACGGCACATCGTTCCGTGCCAAGCTTTCCGGCGATGCCTGAGCTTCCCGAGGTCGAAACGGTCCGGCGCGGGCTGCAGCCGGTATTCGAGGGCTCGCGCATCGTGACGGTCGAGCAGCGGCGGCCCGACCTGCGGTTTCCGTTTCCCGCCGACTTCGTGGCGAGCCTTACGGGCCGCTCGGTGATCTCGCTGGGCCGGCGGGCGAAATATCTGACGATGCACCTCGACCGCGACCCGGTACTGATCTGTCATCTGGGAATGTCGGGTTCATTCCGCATCCTGGCGGGCAGCGATGATTCCGTGCCGGGCATGTTTCACCACGAGCGATCCAAGAACGAGGCGCACGACCATGTCGTCTTCCATCTGGAAAACGATGCCGGGGCGACCAACCGGGTCGTCTTCAACGATCCACGCCGCTTTGGCTTCATGCTGTTTTCGCCGCGCGCGACACTTCACGAACACCCGTCACTGGCCGGGCTGGGGATCGAGCCGACAGGCAACGCGCTCGATGGCGCGATGCTGGGTGACCTTCTGCGCGGCCGCCGCGCGCCGCTGAAGGCGGCACTGCTCGACCAGCGGCTGATTGCGGGCCTCGGCAACATCTATGTATGCGAGGCATTATGGCGGGCGGGTTTGTCGCCGCGCCGAGAGGCCGGGTCCATCGCTCCTGCGCCAGGACGCACGAACGCGCGCTGCGAGCGGCTTGCCGAAGCCATCCGCGACGTGATCGCGGATGCCATCGCGGCCGGAGGATCCTCGCTGCGCGACCATGTACAGGCCGACGGGTCGCTCGGCTACTTCCAGCATTCGTTCAACGTCTACGATCGCGAGGGTGAGGCATGCCGCAAGCCCGGCTGCGGCGGCACCGTCCAGCGCATCGTGCAGAGCGGCCGCTCGACCTTCTATTGCCCGTCCTGCCAACGTTAGCTATCTGGGCACGGACCGAAACGCCATTTGGAGGAAAGAAACGATGGCCTATGAGACGATCCTCGTGGAGACGCGCGGCAAGGTGGGCCTCGTCACGCTCAATCGCCCCAAGGCGCTGAACGCCCTCAACAGTGTGGTGATGGAGGAGGTGGTCGCGGCACTCCAGGCCTTCGAGGCGGACGAGGCAATCGGTGCGATCGTTCTGACCGGCTCAGAGAAAGCATTCGCTGCCGGCGCGGACATCAAGGAGATGCAGGAGAAGTCCTACATCGACATGTACATGGCTGACTTCTTCGCCGGGTGGGACGCCATGACCCGCATCCGCAAGCCGATCATCGCGGCCGTTTCCGGCTATGCGCTCGGCGGCGGCTGCGAGCTCGCGATGATGTGCGATTTCATCATTGCCGGCGACAACGCGAAATTCGGCCAGCCAGAGATCACGCTCGGCGTGATGCCCGGCATGGGTGGATCGCAGCGGCTCACCCGCTTCGTCGGCAAGTCCAAGGCGATGGACATGTGCCTGACGGGCCGCATGATGGATGCAGCCGAGGCGGAGCGATCCGGGCTCGTCTCGCGCGTGATTCCGGCCGCCGACGTGGTCGAGGAAGCGGTCAAGGCTGCCGAAAAGATCGCCGGGCTGTCGCTGCCTGCGGTGATGATGAACAAGGAAGCCGTCAACCGCGCCTACGAGACGACGCTCACCGAAGGGCTGCGGTTCGAGCGCAGGGTCTTCCACGCGATGTTTTCGCTGGAGGATCAGAAAGAAGGCATGGCGGCCTTCTCCGAAAAACGGCCGGCGACATTCCGCAATCGCTGAGAACGGCAGCAACGCATTGAAGCGTTGACGCGCCGGAAAAGCTCATCTATAAGCCGCCGCAACTGAGGCGGCCTACGGCTGCCACTTTGTTTTTGCGCCAGACGATAGGTTCAAGCGGAATCGATCCGTTCTGGCGCATTCACGTGACATAGTGAGAGAGAGGCATCATGGCCAATACGTCTTCGGCCAAAAAGGCAACGCGCAAGATCGCCCGCCGCACCGCGATCAACAAGAACCGCCGTTCGCGCGTTCGTACCTTCATCCGCAAGGTCGAGGAAGCTCTGGCCAGCGGCGACAAGGCTGCAGCACAGGCGGCATTCACCGCCGCGCAGCCGGAGCTGATGCGCGCCGCCTCGAAGGGCGTGCTTCATCGCAATACGGCATCCCGCAAGGTTTCGCGCCTTGCCCAGCGGCTCAAGACGCTGACTGCCTGATAAGGCCTTAAGCCTTTAGTCGAAACATGAACCCGGTGACCCGTTCGCCGGGTTTTGTTTTGTCTGGTGGAACGGCCTGCGCAGGCGTTCCTGTGGACACCGCACAGCCGTGTCCTCTTTTGCCGGCGTAGCCTGTCATTGTTCGCTCGCAAGTTGAGACCGAACAAGCCACAGCCGTGCCCTGCCTTTTTTGGCTTAGAAAATATCCTTGAAAATCAAGTCGTTATGAGCGGTTGTGATTCCGCAGCCTTTTGCACGTCGAGTTCCAAGCGGATACCCGGCTGTCAAGATATTTTTGTTAAAAACGGTCCCTTATTAGTACCGCTGGCAAAAGGTTTTGAATCGTAACGACTTCTCTCGCCGGGGGCTTTCACCCGCGGCCCGTCAAGCGAAATCTGCGCT
Source organism: Aquamicrobium sp. (assembly GCA_019739225.1). Taxonomy (GTDB): domain Bacteria; phylum Pseudomonadota; class Alphaproteobacteria; order Rhizobiales; family Rhizobiaceae; genus Aerobium. The sequence goes on along the minus strand of JAHHDT010000005.1, from coordinate 326,411 downwards.
CCGAATCATGAAAAATTCCTTACCTGTCTCTTGCTCTGCGCGCCGCCTTTTCGGTAAAGTCCGGACATCGAATGGGGCAGGCCCAAAACCCTGCTGATCCCAGCCAGACAGCGGCAACAGCTTAGCGCGAGCGCAAGTTCGCGGGCGGTCTGGTTGTGCCTGTTCGACGCAAGGGGACTGTTTATTTGTGACGCAATTTTGGTCCTGGGCGCGAGTCCGGGAGAGGGTCTTTGTGTCTTGTGTGTGAGTGAAGCCGGCCAGTGCGGATGGCCGGCCTGGAGAATGAAAGGGATACGACGCCGGTAGAGAGTAACGAGGTACGGCAAAGATAAAAAAGGCGCCCGCGCACCGGATGCGGATTTCAAGTGGGACGACGGAGCGCCACAACGATACACAGGGAAGTCAGGCAAAGATGCAAAGCGGCATTGCAGAGCGGGCCGAACCGGCCACGTTTGTTCCAACACACCAGATCGAGGAGAGGAAGGGGATGACGCCGGCGAGCGGGCCCGAGGCCAATTTCGAGCGCGTAAAAGCGCAACTCAAGGCCAGGCTTGGCAACGACGTCTATTCGAGCTGGTTCGGTCGAATGAAGATCGCGGAAACCTCCCGCGGCCTGATACGCCTCTCCGTTCCAACGGCATTCCTGCGCCAGTGGATCAACAACCACTATCTCGACCTGATCGCGGAACTGTGGAAGCAGGGCGATCCCGGCATGCTCAAGCTCGAGATCGTCGTACGGTCCGCCACGCGAAGTGCCGCGCCTCACGTCGAGGACGAACGCACGCCGGCCAAGAAGGTCGATCGTCAGATCACCGCCAGCATGCCGGCACCGACGCCGATGCTTTCGCGCGCCGAGAAGGCGGCCCAGCCGCGCATGAACGGGACCGATCTTGCCGGCGGCAAGCAATCGGTGCTCGGCTCGCCGCTCGACAGCCGCTACACCTTTGCCTCGTTCGTCGAGGGACCGTCCAACCGCGTCGCCTTTGCAGCCGCGCGCTCGGTGGCCGAAGCCTCGTCCAATGCACTGCGTTTCAACCCGCTCTTCATCCATGCATCGGTGGGGCTCGGGAAGACCCACCTGCTGCAGGCGATCGCGGCCGAAGCGATCCGGCTCAAGCCGAACGCGCGGGTCGTCTACTTGACGGCCGAATATTTCATGTGGCGCTTCGCCACCGCGATCCGCGACAACTACGCGCTGCACCTGAAGGAGCAGCTCCGCGACATCGACCTCCTGATCATCGACGACATGCAGTTCCTGCAGGGCAAGTCGATCCAGCACGAGTTCTGCCACCTCATCAACATGCTGCTGGACAGCGCCAAGCAGGTGGTGGTTGCCGCCGACCGGCCGCCCTCCGAGCTGGAATCGCTGGAGCCTCGCGTGCGCTCGCGGCTCAACGGTGGTGTGGCACTCGAAATGGCGACGCCTGACTACGGTATGCGGCTTTCGATCCTGAAACAGCGCCATGCAGCAGCCGTGGCTGAAGTGCCCTCGCTGGACATTCCCGAGGAAATTCTCGCTCACATCGCGCAGGCGGTGACCGGAAGCGGGCGGGAGCTCGAGGGTGCGTTCAACCAGGTCCTGTTCCGCCAGTCCTTCGAGCCGGAAATGTCGGTTGCCTGGGTCGACGAGGTGCTCGGCAACGTCTACCGCGCCGGCGAGCCCAAGCGGGTGCGCATCGAGGACATCCAGCGGATCGTCGCGCGCCACTACAACGTGTCGAAGACGGAGCTGCTCTCGAACCGCCGCACGCGCACGATCGTCAAGCCGCGACAGGTAGCGATGTATCTGGCGAAGGTGATGACGCCCCGCTCCCTGCCCGAGATCGGCCGTCGTTTCGGCGGCCGGGACCATACGACGGTGCTTCACGCCGTCCGCAAGATCGAGGGCCTTTCAGGCGCCGACAACACCATGGCGCAGGAAATAGAGCTGCTGAAAAGGCTCATCAACGAACAGGCCTGACGACCAGCCGGCCGGGCGGACGACCATCCCCCGGCCGGCCAGTCATTTTTCTCTTGAGAAACCTTATCTTGGCGGGTCCGCAACCTCCCTGCGGGCTTGCCTTCGCAGGCATTTTCCTGTCAGGTTCGTTGTCCATTTGCGCGTCCGGCAGGCCCGATCGAGGGACATGCGGCGCTGCCTCCGAAATGATTTGCTGCGAGACTTGCGTGTCATGCGTGTTACACTCGAACGCTCCAACCTCCTGAAGTCGCTGAACCACGTCCATCGCGTGGTGGAGCGGCGTAACACCATTCCGATCCTGTCCAACGTGCTGCTGTCGGCTTCCGGCGCCAGTCTAGAGATGAAGGCGACGGATCTCGACCTGGAGGTGACGGAAGCGACCGCGGCAGTGGTCGAGCAGACCGGCGCGACGACCGTGCCGGCGCACCTGCTCTACGACATCGTGCGCAAGCTGCCCGACGGCTCGGAGGTGATGCTGAAGGTCGACGAGAGCGGCAACTCGATGTCGGTGGTGTCCGGCCGCTCGTCTTTCCGCCTGCAGTGCCTGCCGCAGGCCGACTTCCCCGAGCTCTCGGCTGGATCTTTCAGCCACATCTTCCGCCTGGATTCTCAGGCCTTGCGCGGCCTGATCGAAAAGACCCAGTTCGCCATCTCCACCGAGGAGACGCGATACTACCTCAACGGCATCTACCTTCACGCCCACGAAGAGGGCGGCAAGCTGATGCTGCGCTCGGTGGCCACCGACGGACACCGTCTGGCGCGCGCCGAAGTGGAGGCGCCGGCAGGGTCGGAAGGCATGCCGGGCATCATCATTCCACGCAAGACCGTCAGCGAACTGCAGAAGCTGGTCGACGATCCCGACGTGGCGGTGACGACGGAGCTGTCCGACACCAAGATCCGCTTCACCATCGGCAGCGTGGTGCTGACCTCGAAGCTGATCGACGGTACGTTCCCCGACTACCAGCGCGTCATCCCGACCGGCAACGACAAGAAGCTCATCATCGACCGGCAGAGTTTCGCCCAGGCGGTTGACCGCGTGTCGACCATCTCGTCCGAGCGCGGGCGCGCGGTGAAGCTCTCGATTGCTTCCGGTCAGGTGACGTTGACGGTGAACAATCCCGATTCGGGCAGCGCGACCGAGGAAGTGGCGGCCGACTACGATGCCGACCCGATCGAAATCGGCTTCAACGCCAAATATCTGCTGGACGTCGCCGCGCAGCTTTCGGGCAGCGAGGCGCGCTTCATGCTGGCCGATGCCGGCGCGCCGACGCTGATCCACGACATGACGGACGACCACGCGCTCTACGTGCTGATGCCGATGCGCGTCTAGGCGCGCAGCGGACGATCATGACCGGAACCGGAACAGCCGAACCGCCGCGAGGCGCGGCGCAGACCCGTATCGAACGCCTGCTGCTGACCGATTTCCGCAACTACGAAAGTGTGGCGCTCGATTTCAACGCCGGGGCCGTGGTGTTGACGGGCGAGAACGGTGCCGGCAAGACCAATCTGCTCGAAGCGATCTCGTTTCTGACACCCGGACGCGGCCTGCGGCGGGCGACGCTTGATGACGTGCCGCGCAGCGGCGCGGGGAACGGGTTTGCAATCCATGCGCGGGTGGCGGGTGCGTTCGGCGAGGTCGAGATCGGCACTGGAACGCTCGGTGAGCGGAGTGCGAACGGCGACAGTGTCGGCCGCAAGGTGCGCATCAACGGTGCGACCGCACGCTCGGCAGACGAGATGCTGGAGTGGCTGCGCGTCATCTGGCTGGTGCCGGCGATGGACGCGCTGTTCACGGGCCCGGCGGGTGACCGCCGCCGCTTCATCGATCGGCTGGTTCTGGCCATCGACCCCGCCCACGGGCGACGCGCGCTCGACTATGAAAAAGCGATGCGCGGCCGCAACAGGCTGCTTGCCGAGCAGGCGCGTGACGACCAGTGGTTCGATGCCATCGAAACCCAGATGGCTGAGACGGGCACGGCAATCGCCGCCGCACGGGTGGAGATCGTGCGGCTGCTCGCCGGCATGATAGAGCGACTGCCCGGCGACAGCCCCTTTCCGCAGGCCGACATCGCGCTGGCCGGAACGCTGGAGGAAGCGCTTGCGCAGCAACCGGCGATCGAGGTGGAGGAAGGGTTCCGGCGTTCGCTGTCGCAGAACAGGTTCCGGGACCGCGCGGCCGGGCGCACGCTCGAAGGCCCGCACCGGTCCGACCTTCTGGTAAGGCACCGACCGAAGGACATGCCCGCCGGGCAGTGTTCGACCGGAGAACAGAAAGCCCTGCTGACCGGGCTCGTGCTGTCGCATGCGCGGCTGGTGGCGGAACTCTCCGGGTCGGCGCCGATATTGCTGCTCGACGAGATCGCGGCGCATCTCGACGCCGGCCGGCGGGCGGCGCTGTTCTCGATCCTCGACGAGCTCAACTGCCAGGCCTTCATGACGGGCACCGACGCGGCGCTGTTCTCCGCGCTGGCGGGCCGCGCGCAGTTTCTGTCGGTTTCGGCGGGCATGGTCACCGCCGGTTGAGCCGCTGACATTCGCGCCGGCAGCGCTTATGTTGAGCGCCATGGACAAGCCCGCGACACCACCGCTTTCGCCCGAGGAACTGGAGCGCTACGCGCGCCATATCGTGCTGCCGGAAGTCGGCGGCCCTGGCCAGCAGAAGCTCAAGCGCGCGCGGGTGCTGGTCGTCGGCGCAGGCGGGCTGGGCGCGCCGGTGCTGCACTATCTGGCTGCCGCGGGCGTGGGTACGCTCGGCATCGTCGACGATGATCTCGTGTCATTGTCGAACCTGCAAAGGCAGGTGATCCACGATACCGTCAGCATTGACTTACCTAAAACCGAAAGCGCAGCGGCGACCATCACCCGCATCAACCCGCACGTGACCGTGGAGCAGCACCGGTTGCGGCTGACGGCGGAGAATGTCGCGGAACTGGTTGCCGCCTATGACATCGTTATCGACGGGACCGACAATTTCGACACGCGCTATGCGATCGCGGACGCCTGCGCCGAATCGGAGCGGCCTCTAGTGACCGGTGCGGTCGGGCGTTTCGACGGGTCTATCACGGTTCTCAAGCCCTACGAGACTGGGCCTGACGGACGACGCAACCCGTCCTATCGCGATCTTTTCCCCGAGCCGCCGCCGCGCGACCTCGTGCCTTCCTGCGCCGAGGCGGGTGTGCTCGGCGCACTTGTGGGCGTCATCGGCACGCTGCAGGCGATGGAAGCCATCAAGCTCATCACAGGCATGGGCGAACCGCTGGTCGGCCGGCTGTTGATGTATGACGGGCTGGGCGCGAATTTCGACACGGTTCGCTACAGCGCAAAAGGTTAGACATTGCTTACGGATGAAGAGCGCCACATTGCGGCGGGCACCGACGGAGCCGCCATGGCGATGCGGATCGTGTCGGAGGCCGCGCGCCTGATGGGCGCGCCGCGGCTGATCCCGATAGCGTCCGCGCATATCGACGGGGCGCTTTATCATGGCGATTCCGGCACGCTGTTTGCCGAAAGGCTGGTCGAGGGTGGCGCCAGGGTTTCCGTGCGGGCAACGCTCAACGTCGGCGCGCTCGATCTGACCGGCTGCGCGCGCGTCCGGCTTGAGGAACCGGCACGGGCAATGGCAGCCCGGATGATGTCGGCCTACTGCACGCTGGGGTGCGAGCCGACATGGACCTGCGCACCCTATCAGGCGGGCCACAGGCCGGCACGCGGCACGGATGTGGCATGGGGCGAATCCAACGCGGTCGTCTTCTGCAACTCCGTGCTCGGCGCGCGCACCAACCGCTACGGCGACTTCCTCGACATTGCCTGCGCCATCGCCGGCCGCGCGCCCGACTATGGCCTGCACAGGCCGGAGAACCGAAAAGCGACCGTCGTTTTCGACGTTTCCGGGCTGCCATCGGATTTCCTGGAGGCCGATTTCGCGTGGCCGATCCTCGGCAGTCTCTACGGACGTGAAGTGGGCGACGCCATCGGCGTCGTCGCCGGCGTGGGCGGCAGTCCCGACGAAGACGCGCTCAAGGCGTTCGGCGCGGCGGCGGCTTCGACAGGTGCGGTAGGCCTGTTCCACATCGCCGGCGTCACGCCTGAGGCGGCAGATTTGGAGACCGCGATGGATCATGCCGAACCGGCTGAGGTGATCCGGGTCGACATCGGGATGGTCGCCCACGCGCGGGCGCGTCTTACGACCGCCGAACGGCCGGACAGGATCGACGCCGTAGCAATCGGCAGCCCGCACCTTTCCAGCGAGGAACTGGTAAGGCTGGAGCGTCTGGTTGGCGGCCGCAGGCTTGCGGTGCCAATCTATGCCTGCACCGGGCGCCACGTGCTGGCGTCGCTCAGCTCCGACCGGCGCGCGGCGCTGGAGAAAGCCGGCGTTATCCTCGTCGCCGACACGTGTGTCGTCGTCACCCCGATCATGCCGGCACTTGCCGACGGCGTGCTGATGACCAATTCGGGCAAGTTCGCGCATTACGCGCCCGGCAACACAGGCTATTCGGTGCTTTACGGATCGCTCGCCGAATGCGTCGAAAGCGCCGTTTCGGGGAGGCCGCAGTGGACGGGGTCCCTGTCGTGAAGGGCGATGTGCTTGTCGAAGGCGCCAGCGGTACTGGCGAGGGCCTCGTGCTTTCGGCGCCGATCAGCTTCTGGGGCGGCGTCGACCCCAAATCCGGCAGGATCGCCGATGTGCGCCATCCCCAGCACGGCCGATCCATTGCCGGAACGGTGCTTTTCCTGCCGGGCACGATCGGCTCTTCGTCGGCATCCGCGGTCCTTCTGGAGCTCGTCAGCGCCGGCAAGGCCCCGGCCGCGCTCGTTCTTCACGAGCCCGACGCGATCCTGCTGCTTGGGCTTGTCGTGGCCAAGGAGATGGGCCTGCACGTGCCTATGGCTGTCAGGCTGGACAGGACGGCGTTTGCGGCTTTCGCGGGTAAGAGCGTGAGCGTCGGCGGGGACGGCATGGTTGAGCTAAGCGATTAGCGGCAGCGGTTCTTTGGTGCGTCCTTCGAGGCTCGCTCCGCTCGCACCTCAGGATGAGGACTGTTGTGCCTAGCCCCTGTAGCGTAGGCTCGGACGTTGTTCTGTTGACCTGCATAGAGCCCACAACCTTGCGGGCTCTATCAACCCACCTCCCTCATCCTGAGGTGCGAGCGGAGCGAGCCTCGAAGGACGCACCCATAGCCTACACCCGCGACGGCAGCACTCGGTCCGGTGGGCGGTGGCCGTCGAAGAAGGTGCGGATGTTGATAATCACCTTCTCGCCCATATCGATGCGGCCCTCGATGGTGGCCGATCCCATATGCGGGAGAATCACCACCTTCCCCTTGGCGGCAAGGCGGACGAGCTTGGGGTTCACCGCCGGCTCATGCTCGAACACGTCGAGGCCCGCACCGGCCAGCTTGCCGGTCTCGAGCATCGTGACCAGCGCATCCTCGTCGATGATGTCGCCGCGTGCCGTGTTGACCACGTAAGCGGTCGGCTGCAGCAGCGCCAGCCGCCGCGCCGAAAGCAGATGGAAGGTTCCCGGCGTCGAGGGGCAGTTGACCGAGATGATGTCCATGCGGGCAAGCATCTGGTCCAGGCTGTCCCAATAGGTCGCTTCCAGCGCATCCTCTGTGGCAGGCGCCACCCGGTGGCGATTGTGGTAGTGGATCGACAGGCCGAACGCCTTGGCGCGGCGGGCGACGGCCGTGCCGATGCGGCCCATGCCGACGATGCCGAGCCGCTTGCCCCAGATGCGACGGCCGAGCATCCAGGTCGGCGACCAGCCGGCCCATTTGCCGTCATCGGTCAGCATCGCCGCACCTTCGGTGAGGCGGCGCGGCACGGCCAGCATGAGCGCCATCGTCATGTCCGCCGTGTCCTCGGTGAGCACGTTGGGCGTGTTGGTGACCATGATGCCTTTGGCAGCGACGGCGGCAACGTCGATATTGTCCACCCCGTTGCCGAAATTGGCGATCAGCTTGAGGTTCTCGCCGGCCTGAGCGATCAGCGAGGCATCGATTCGATCGGTGACGGTCGGGACGAGCACGTCGGCTTCCTTGACCGCGGCAACCAGCTCCGGCTGGGTCAGCGGCCGGTCCTCAACATTCAGCCGTGCGTCGAAAAGCTCCCGCATGCGGGTCTCGATCGCATCCGGCAGCTTGCGGCTGATCACGACGAGAGGCTTTTTCCTGCCGGCCATCAGTTCCTCGAATCCGGGTCTTGTTGAGACCTCTTTAACCAAGATTGGCGACACTTGGGAATGGCGTCGGCCCGGTCGCGGTTCTCGATCCTGTGTATCAAGCCGCCCTGCCGATGACAAAGAAAAAGGGGCCGGCGGCAATGCCGCCGCACCCGTGCAGACTTGGGTATCATGGGTAAGGTCATGTCTTCACGCACCGTGTTCCGTGCGCTTCTGTGCAGCACGCTGGCACTGATTTCCCTGGCGACGGTCTCCGTAACCGCGCCGTTTGGGCAGGCGGCCGCGCAAACTGCGGCGGTTGGCCCAAGCGGCTTGCCGCTGCCGCGCTTCGTCAGCCTCAAATCCAACCGCGTGAACCTGCGGATCGGACCCGGGCTCAACTATCCGGTGGACTGGCTCTATCTGAAATCCGGCGTGCCGATGGAGATCATCCAGGAGTACGACAACTGGCGGCGCGTGCGCGATGCGGACGGTGCGGAAGGCTGGATCAACCAGTCGCTGCTTTCGGGCCGGCGCACGGCGGTGGCTGCACCCTGGCAGCGCGGAGAGGATACCGAACTGCTGCTGCGCAGCGATCCGGACACGACCTCGCGCATCATCGCCAAGCTGGAGCCCGGCGTGATCGGCACGCTCAAGACCTGCAACGGGCAGTGGTGCGAGATGGAATTTTCCGGCCATCGCGGGTGGATCAGCCAGACCCAGATCTGGGGCGCCTATCCAGGCGAAACCTATCAGGATTGAGGCTCCGCGCTCGGCGGCGACTCGTATCTGTGTGCGTCCTTCGAGGCTCGCCCGCCAAGGCGCAACACTCCTACATTGCGAGGTATTACGGGCTCGCACCTCACGATGAGGGAGGTTGTGCCCGGCTTCAAGTATCATCCTGAGGTGCCGTATCCCATCGGAACCGGATGTTCCGAAAGCTGCGACGGTCCTCATCCTGCGGTGCAGGCCATGTGCGCTGCATGGAGATTGTGTGAAAGCCTTGTCGGGCGAGCCTCGAAGGACGCACCCGAAAAGACTAACGCGCCTTCGGCCTCAGGCGCACGACGATGTCGACATTGGCGATTTCCATGCCTTCCGGAGGTTCCGGGAGGTTGTGGACCGAAACCGGGCCGGTCTCGATGTCCATCACGCGGTTTTCACCCTCGATGAAGAAGTGATGATGGTCCGACGTGTTGGTGTCGAAATAGGTCTTGGCCCCCTCGACGGCCAGAATGCGCAGAAGTCCAGCATCGGTGAACTGGTGGAGCGTGTTGTAGACGGTCGCCAAAGACACGGCGACGCCTGCGACAACGGCTTCCTCGTGCAATTCCTCCGCCGAAAGATGCCGGTCCCCCTTGGCGAACAGCAACTCGGCAAGAGCAATGCGCTGCCGCGTCGGCCGCAATCCGGCGTCACGGACGCGGGTCTCCACCTCGGCGGGTTGGTTGCAGTCAGTTTCCATAAAGCCGAATACTTTCCCTGCTCGCCGCAGCCCGATTCGGGCATTTCCTCACGCGGTCATGCTGTCAACATATATTCGGTCGCAGAAATGCGATCAATAGCGGCACATTGACCCCCGATGATGCGCAAGATAGAGCGCGTCGGTGGTTTCCTGTCCGAAACAGTCTGTGATAGGGGATGGCCCTAACAGGCAGTGACAGAGCCCGGACGGTGAAGGGACGGAGGACTATGGTCGAACAGAAATCGAGCTACGATTACGAAGAGCTGCTGGCCTGCGCGCGCGGCGAGCTGTTCGGGCCGGGCAACGCCCAGCTTCCCTACCCGCCGATGCTGATGTTCGACCGCATTACCGATATCAGCGAGACCGGCGGCGAATTCGACAAGGGCTATATCCGCGCCGAACTCGACATACGCCGCGACCTCTGGTTCTTCCCCTGCCACTTCATCCAGAACCCGGTGATGCCCGGCTGCCTCGGCCTCGATGCCATGTGGCAGATGACGGGCTTTTTCCTGGGCTGGCTGGGCGAACCGGGCAAGGGCATGGCTCTTTCGACCGGCGAGGTGAAGTTCAAGGGCATGGTCACGCCTTCGGTCAAGAAGGTGGAGTACGGCGTCGATTTCAAGCGCGTGATGCGCGGCCGGCTGGTGCTCGGCATTGCGGACGGCTGGCTAAAGGCTGATGGCGACCCCATCTACAAGGCCACCGATCTGCGCGTCGGCCTTGCCAAGCAGGAAGCCGAATGAGCGGTCGGCCAACGACATCGAATTCAGGGAGCGTCAGATGAGACGTGTAGTCGTAACGGGCCTGGGCATCGTTTCCTCGATCGGGAACAATGCGGACGAAGTGCAGGCATCGCTTCGCGACGCCAAATCCGGCATCAGCTTTTCCAACGATTTCGCCGAGCACGGCTTCAGGTGCCAGGTCTGGGGGGCGCCGACGCTCGACCCGACCGAGCTGGTCGACCGCCGCGCCATGCGCTTCCTGTCCAAGGGCGGGGCATGGAACCACGTCGCGATGGAACAGGCGATTGCAGATGCGGGCCTCGAAGAAGGCGACATCACCAACGAGCGCACCGGCATCGTCATGGGCTCGGGCGGACCTTCGACACGCATGATCGTCGAGGCTGCCGCGATCACAGAAAAGAACGGTAGCCCGAAGCGGATCGGCCCCTTTGCCGTGCCGAAGGCGATGTCATCCACAGCATCGGCGACGCTGGCGACCTGGTTCAAGATCCACGGCGTGAACTACTCGATTTCTTCGGCCTGCTCGACCTCGGCACACTGCATCGGCAACGCCTACGAGCTGATTCAGTGGGGCAAGCAGGACATGGTCTTCGCGGGTGGCCACGAGGATCTCGACTGGACGATGTCGAACCTGTTCGACGCCATGGGCGCGATGTCTTCCAAGTTCAACGACAGGCCGGAGGTCGCTTCGCGCGCCTATGACCTGAACCGCGACGGGTTCGTCATCGCCGGCGGCGCGGGCGTTCTGGTGCTCGAGGAACTGGAGCACGCCAAGGCGCGCGGCGCGAAGATCTATGCCGAAGTCGTCGGCTACGGCGCGACGTCGGACGGCTACGACATGGTGGCACCTTCCGGCGAGGGTGCGGTTCGCTGCATGCGCCAGGCACTTTCGACCGTGAACGGCGACGTCGACTACATCAACACGCACGGCACCTCGACCCCCGTGGGCGATTCCCGCGAGATGGGCGCGATCCGCGAGGTCTTCGGCGACAAGCTGCCGAACATCACCTCGACCAAGTCTCTGACGGGCCATTCGCTGGGTGCGGCCGGTGTGCAGGAATCAATCTACTCGATCCTGATGATGCAGGGCGGCTTCATCGGCGAAAGCGCCCATATCGAGGATTTCGATCCCGAATTCGAAGGCATGCCGGTAGTGCGCAAGCGCATCGACAACGCCAAGATCGATACCGTGCTCTCCAACTCCTTCGGCTTCGGAGGCACAAACGCGACGCTGGTCTTCCAGCGCCATCAGGGCTGACGGGACCACACGCATGGACGGACTGATGAAAGGCAAGCGCGGCCTCGTGATGGGGGTCGCCAACGATCACTCGATCGCCTGGGGCATCGCCAAGCAGCTTGCCGACCATGGCGCTGAGCTGGCCTTCACCTATCAGGGCGAGGCCTTTGGCCGCCGGGTGAAGCCGCTTGCCGATCAGGTCGGCGCAAAGCAGGTTCTTTCCTGCGATGTCGAGGACAGCGAGAGCGTGGCCTCGGTGTTCGACACGCTGAAGAGCGAATGGGGCTCTCTGGACTTCGTCGTCCACGCGATCGGCTTTTCCGACCGCAACGAGCTCAAAGGGCTCTATGCCGACACCACGCGTGAAAACTTCGTCCGCACGATGGTGATTTCCTGCTTCTCCTTCACCGAGGTGGCGCGAGGTGCTGCGGCGCTTATGGAGAATGGCGGATCGATGATCACGCTGACCTATGCGGGTTCGGTGCGCGTCATGCCGAACTACAACGTCATGGGCGTTGCCAAGGCAGGGCTCGAGGCCAGCGTCCGCTACCTGGCCAACGATTTCGGCCCGCGCGGCATCCGCGTCAACGGCCTCTCGGCCGGTCCGGTCCGTACGCTTGCGGGTGCGGGCATCTCCGATGCCCGGCTGATGTATGGCTACCAGCAGCGCAATTCGCCGCTGCGCCGGACCGTGTCGCACGAGGAGGTCGGCCGGTCGGCTCTCTACCTGTTGTCCGATCTTTCGTCCGGCGTGACCGGCGAAATCCACTATGTGGATTCGGGCTATCACATCGTTTCCATGCCGACACTGGACGAACTGAAGCGCACCGACGAAGGCTGAAGCGGCGCAACCTTCATCGCGCCAATTCTAATTTTCGTTGGAAACGCTTCTTAAGGACTAGCAGATATATCATGCAAGGGTTCAGGGGACTCTGGCATGGACACCATACGTAATCCGGCGCGAAGCCTCGGCTTCCGCCTCGCGACAATTGCAATCACCGGCGTTTGTACTTTCGTGATCGGGCTTTGGGGCATCAAGCTCGGCTTCGGTTCGGAAATCGGCGGGGTGCCTGCTGAATTGCTGAGCGCGATGCTTGCGACGCTGTGTGCGCTCGGCGCATCGCTCGCGGTGATGTCGTTCTTCGCCGGCGTCGAGGAATCCGCTGCCTACGTCTACAAGGAAACACAGCTCGACAAGCTGACCGGGCTGCATGCCCGCACCGCGATGATCGGCAAGATCGCCGAGGCTGCTTCCGCGACCATCCGCTCAGGCAAGCCTGTCTTCCTGATCGACATCGACATCGACCGGTTCAAGCAGATCAACGAATCGATCGGCTATAGCCATGGCGACCAGCTTATCCGGGTCTTTGCGCAGCGCTTGAGGGACCTGCTGCCGGAAGGGACCGAAGTAGGCCGTATCGGCGCCGGCGAATTCGCGGTTCTGGTCCCCGACACACCGGATACCGGCTCCGTCGACGCGCTTGTCGAATATCTCATCGACAGCCTGATGGAACCCTATCAGCTTCCTTCCCATCTGCAGTCGGTGAACCTGTCGGTGGGGATCGTCGCCATGCCCAAGGACGGGCTGGACCCGGTGATCCTGCTGCGCCGGTCGAACCTAGCGCTGCAGCACGCCCGCGCGGGTGGTATCGGCAACTGGTCGGTATTCCATCAGCAGATGGGTCTCGTCGCCGAATACCGGCAATGGATCGAATCCGAGCTCCACACCGCGTTCGAGCGCGGCGATTTCATTGTCCACTACCAGCCCCAGTTCGACCTGCTGAGCGGCAAGATCGTCGGCTATGAGGCGCTGGTGCGCTGGCGGCATCCCGAGCGGGGGATGATCCCGCCGCAGGAGTTCGTGCCGATTGCCGAGGAGACCGGCATGATCGGGCTGATCGGTGAGTGGGTGCTGCGCAAGGCATGTGCGGATGCCCAGTTCATGCCGGACGATTGCTTCGTCGCCGTCAATATCTCGACCGTCCAGTTCATGACCAAGGACTTCCTCGCGCTGGTGCGGGACGTCATCAAGGCGACGGGCATCGAGCCGCATCGTCTGGAGCTGGAGGTCACCGAGACGGCGATGATGCAGGACCGCGACCGTGCGGCGCACATTCTGGACGAGCTCGCCAGAATGGGAATTTCGGTCGCCGTCGACGATTTCGGCACCGGCTATTCGAACCTTTCCTACCTGATCGACTTCACGTTCAAGAAGCTGAAGATCGACCAGTCATTCGTTCGCCGGCTCGAGACGGACGCGAACTCCGGCGCGGTTGTCTCCACCATCGTCGGCCTGTCGCGCGCGCTGGGCGTTCGGACGATCGCCGAGGGCGTGGAGACCGAGAACCAGGCGACGCTGCTCAGGGCTGCCGGCTGCGAGGTCGTCCAGGGCTACCTGTTCGGCAAACCGGGCCCGTTGCAGGGACGCGAGAATCATGCGGAAATCCCGCGCCGCGTCGCCACGATGCACTGATCGGTCAACGCACCGCCCATAGCACCTTGAACCGCGTATCGCGCACGGTCTCGCCATGGCGAGCAAAGGCGCCCTCCATCACGGTCTCGTAGGGCAACTGCCGGTTGGCGACGAGAAACAGCCTGCCGCCCGGCCGAAGTGCGGCACTGGCCGCCCGGATCATGCCCTCGCCGATCGAGGGCTCTGCCGCCCGCCCCTGATGAAACGGGGGATTCATCACGATCACATCGTAGCGGCGCTCGAGCGGCTCGGCCAACAGGTCGTACCACAGCACGCGGCTTTCGACACTGCGGACGAGGTTGTTCATGTTGGCCTTGGCCGCGACACAGGCTGAAAAGCCTGCCTCGAACAGCTCGATCGTCCGGATCGAGGGCGCGCGCTCGGCCAACTGTACGGACAGGTAACCCCAGCCCGCGCCGAAGTCGGCAGCGTCGCCTTCCAGGTTCGCCGGCAGGTTCTCCGCCAGCAGCATCGATGCGGGATCGACATGTTCCTGCGAAAAGACGCCGGGCACGGTGAGAAACCCGCCATCCAGAAGAAGCGGCGGGTTGGCTGCCTCCAGCGCCTGAATGGCGGCATCGGTCGATTCCGAGCGCGTCATCCAGAAGACAACGCCATGGTTCTTCGATGCGTGATCGTCGATCGGCATCAGGTCGGCGAGGCGCTTGCGCAGGCTTGCCGCGCCATCGGTCTTGCCGCCCGCAACGATGATACGCCCGCCTTCGCGCGCACGCTTGAGCGCCTCGGCCACCCACAGCTCGTTCTGGCCCCGATGGCGCCCCGCCACGATCAACACCAGATCATATCCTTCGCCTTCGGGCTGAGGAACCACCGTGTGCGGTCCACCTTCGAGGGCCCGGAATGCCGGGCGAAAATCCTGCTGAAGCGTGACCTGTTCGGGAAAGCCATCCGGCAATACGAAGCCGGGGGCGGCATTGAGAAAGAGAACCCTGGCGTCAGCGCCCGGCCCATCAAGCGATCCCGTTTCGAAGGGGTGGAAAAGGGTCTTCAGCGTTCCGTCATTCATTGTTCGGCAGTCCTTACATGAGAAACGGGCGCAAGCCTTTCGGCTGCGCCCGCCCCCCCTTAAAAGCAGTCAGTCAGATATCAGGCGTCGGCCTCTTCGGCGTCTTCCTTTTTCTTGTCCTTAGCAAGTTCCTTGCCGGTCTCCTGGTCAACGACCTTCATGGAGAGCCGCACCTTGCCGCGCTCGTCGAAGCCCATCAGCTTGACCCAGACCTTGTCGCCTTCCTTGACGACGTCGGTGGTCTTCTGGACGCGCTCCGGCGCGAGCTGGGAGATGTGTACGAGGCCGTCCTTCGGGCCGAAGAAGTTGACGAAGGCGCCGAAGTCGGCGGTCTTGACGACCGTACCCTCGTAAATCTCGCCCACTTCCGGTTCGGCGACGATGGTGTGGATCCACTTCTTCGCCGCCTCGATCTCCTTGGCGTTGGACGAAGCGATCTTGACCGTGCCGTCGTCCTCGATGTTGATCTTGGCGCCGGTCTTTTCCACGATCTCGCGGATGACCTTGCCGCCGGAACCGATCACGTCACGGATCTTGTCGGTCGGGATGTTCATCACCTCGATGCGCGGCGCGAACTCGCCGAGCTCCGAACGGGCGCCGGAAAGGGCCTTGCCCATCTCGCCGAGAATGTGCTCGCGGCCGCCCTTGGCCTGCTCGAGCGCGACGTTCATGATCTCCTCGGTGATGCCGGCGATCTTGATGTCCATCTGCAGCGAGGTGATACCGGCGCTGGTGCCGGCAACCTTGAAGTCCATGTCGCCGAGGTGATCCTCGTCGCCGAGAATATCGGAGAGAACGGCGAAACGCTCGCCTTCGAGGATCAGGCCCATGGCGATACCGGCAACCGGCTTCTGCAGCGGCACGCCAGCATCCATCAGCGCCAGCGAAGTGCCGCACACGGTCGCCATCGAGGACGAGCCGTTGGACTCGGTGATCTCCGAAACCACGCGCAGCGTGTAGGGGAACTGGTCAGCGGCCGGCAGCATCGGATGAATGGCGCGCCATGCGAGCTTGCCATGGCCGATCTCGCGGCGTCCCGGCGAGCCGATGCGGCCCGTCTCACCCACCGAATAGGGCGGGAAGTTGTAGTGAAGCAGGAACGATTCCTTGCGCGTGCCGGTCAGTTCGTCGACGAACTGCTCGTCCTCGCCGGTACCGAGCGTGGCGACGACAACCGCCTGCGTTTCACCACGGGTGAACACGGCCGAGCCGTGGGTGCGCGGCAGAACGCCGACTTCCGAAACGATCGGGCGAACCGTCTTGAGGTCGCGGCCGTCGATGCGCGAACCGGTGTCGAGAATGTTCCAGCGTACGATCTTGGCCTGGAGCTCCTTGAACACCGAACCCACCTGCTCTGCGGTCCAGGCGGTGTCTTCCGCACCCTCGGGCAACAGCGTGGCCTTCACCTTCGCCTTGGCGGCGTCGACGGCGGCATAGCGGGCCTGCTTGTCGGTATTCTTGTAGGCGGCGCGCAGCTCGTCCTCGATCAGGCCGAGCATGGTCTGCTCGAGTTCATTCAGGTCGGGCGCAACATGGTCGCGCGGATCCTTGGCTGCGACTTCAGCCAGCTTGATGATCGCATCGATCACCGGCTGGAAGGCCTTGTGGCCGAACATGACGGCGCCGAGCATGATCTCTTCCGACAGCTCGTGGGCTTCGGACTCGACCATCATGACGGCGTCGGTCGTGCCCGCCACAACGAGATCGAGCTTCGATTCCGGCATCTCGTCGACATGCGGGTTGAGCGCGTAGTCACCGCCGATATAGCCAACGCGCGCAGCGGCGATCGGGCCCATGAACGGCACACCCGAGAGCGTCAGCGCGGCCGAGGTCGCGACCATGGCGACGATGTCCGGATCGTTCTCCAGATCGTGCTGGAGAACCGTGACGATGATCTGGGTGTCGTTCTTGTAGCCTTCGGCAAAGAGCGGGCGGATCGGCCGGTCGATCAGGCGCGACGTCAGCGTCTCCTTCTCGCTCGGACGGCCTTCACGCTTGAAGAAGCCGCCCGGGATCTTGCCGGCCGCAAACGTCTTTTCCTGGTAGTTGACGGTCAGGGGGAAGAAATCGAGGCCAGGCTTCGGCTCCTTGGCGGAAACCACCGTGGCGAGCACGACCGTCTCGCCGTAGGTGGCGAGCACGGCGCCGTCGGCCTGACGCGCGATCTTGCCGGTCTCAAGGATGAGCGGGCGACCGCCCCACTCGATTTCCACTTTGTGATGATTGAACATGTCTTGTCCTTCAATACGGGAACGGCACGCGCCAGCTCTTGCGGCACGAAATTAAGTTCCCTTGCTTCGTTGCAGGACGAGCCACGGGCAAGACAACGGGACGCTTCAAGTCCTTGGAGCATCGCCTCATCCGAAAACCGGCTTCCACTTTTCGCAGGCGCGGACCCTCGGTTCGGTGCAATGCTTCAGCGCGGCGAAAATCGCCAAAAGCGCCCTGCAATCCTGCCCCATGACCCTGTCCTGGGGCGGCTCCGCCATACTGCCTTGTCCGTTGCGGAGCCGGGTGGGCGGCACGCGGGCTACCCATGTGAAAGGCCGGCGGACCCTTGCGGAACCGCCGGCCAAACTGACTTAGCGGCGCAGACCGAGCTTCTCGATCAGCGTCTGGTAGCGGGCTTCGTCCTTGCGCTTGAGATAATCAAGCAGGCTGCGCCGCTGCGAGACAAGGGCAAGCAGACCACGACGGGAATGGTTGTCCTTCTTGTGATCCTTGAAGTGTTCGGTCAGGTTCTTGATGCGCTCGGAAAGAACCGCGACCTGGACTTCCGGAGAACCGGTGTCGCCCTTCTTGGTTGCGAACTCGCTCATCAATTCCTGCTTACGCTCTGCGGTAATCGACATCGCGCTTTTCCTTATATGTTTGAGGAAACGGGTCGCCCACAGCCAGGATGTCGTCCAGCAGGGGCCGGTGAACATGCGCTCAAATGCGGATGTTGGGCGGCATATAGTGTAAAAGCGGCCGGATTGCCAGCGAAATCGCAGAACTCACGGAGGCGCCCCTAGAGCTCATCCTGCTCGCTTTCGGCATCCACCCGTTCCGGCTCCAGCCGTGCAATCGGTATCGAGAAACGGCATTCAAGCCCGTTGGGGTGAATGACACGCTCGATCTGCGCGTCAAGCGTTCCGCCAAGCATGCGCTCGATGACCTCGGTGCCGAACCCGGGCGTGACCGTACGCCGGCGCAGGCGCGGCACGAATTCGCGCCAGAGGAGTTCGAGTTGGCCCTGATTGCGTTTCCACTGGATCGTCAGCCGGCCGGCCGTCGTTGCGAACGCACCGTATTTGGAGGCATTGGTGGCCAGTTCGTGCAGTGCGAGCCCCAGCGTCTGCGCTGCCTGGTTGGATAGCCGGAAGGGTGTGCCCTTGATCTCCAGCCGCTCCTCGTCGGTGGGCCGGAACGGCTCGATCTGAGCCTCGATCAGTTCGCGCAGTTCGACACCGACGGCGCCGCCGGCGATCAGCAGGTCGGTGGAGCGGGCAAGCCCGTGTACACGCTTCTGGAAGGCATCCTGGAACGCGGCGAAGGTGCGTGCATGGCGGGCCGTCTGCTTGGCTATGGACGAGACCACGGTAAGCTGGTTCTTGGACCGGTGGGCGACTTCCCTCATCAGGAAGCGAATCTCGTTCTCCGCGGCCTGTCGGTCCTCCGAGGCTTGCGCCAATGCAAGCGAAACCGTGGAAATCTCCGTCACGGGATATTCCACCATCTCGACCTTTTCGCCCGCGCCGAGACGTCGTGCGTCGCGCGCGAGCCTCCGGATCGGCTTCGATATCTGACGCCCGAGAACCCAGGCAAGCAGCGCGCCCAGAGCGATGATGGTGAGGCCGCCGAGGGCCAGCACCCGCAAGGTGCGCTCCAGCGGGGCCTGAACCACCGCGGTGGGCGCCCAGACTATGGTCTCCCAATTGCTGCGCGACGATGACGAGCGGATCGTCTCGTAGGTCTCGCCGTCCAGCGCGACGGAATCATGCACCGTGGACCCCGCCTCGGACCTGCTGGTCGCCTCGGCCAGGAAGAAGGGCTTGCCGATGTCGGAGGTCATGTATGACGAAGCCAGCACCGTGCCGTCGCCGTCCACCAGCACCGCGTTCCACCCACCGCGCAGATTTCGGCTCGCAAGCGAATCCGAAAGGCGTTCCGCGTCCTGGGTCAGTATCAGGAGACGCATTCGCGTGCCGTCATCGGGCAAGGGCAGCACGACGTTGAAGACCCATCTCTGAGCGGTTTTGCCGAAAAACGCCTCGGAGATGGCCGGCTCTCCGGTGGCCAGCGCACGTCGCGCGGTCTCGACGTCCGAGATCTTGCCCAAGGAAGTGCCAAAGGGCACGCGCGTGTTGATTAGCTGGTTCAGATTCTCGTCGGCGACGATGAGATAGGCGTCCGAACCCTCGAGAGCCTTGTCGGCGCGAAAGTAAAAATCCGCCAACCTTTCGCTTTCGGCCGCGCGGGAGGTCGCAAGGACCCGCAGCGTCGTCAGCATGCCGGAGAGTTGCCGGTCGACGGTCTCGACGATGGAGCCGGCCGTCGCCTCGGCAAGTGACGCGACCATCTCCTGCTGGGCCTGGTTGTTGCGCTGGAGAAGCATGACCGCGAAGATCAAGGCGGGAATGATGATGGCCGCCATCAGCAGCGACAGAATCGCGCCGACTGAGATCTGGCCTACGCGGCTGCGCGCCCTCACCGCGGCGTCTCGCGGCTGCGTCACAGCGCCATCCGGATCGTGAGCAGGCCGCGGCTTCTGCGACGTGTCATGGGTAGTAGTGCTCATCTTTCCAGGTTCATCCGTGGAATGCGTGGGACAGACAATGCCCGCTGGCGCGGTGTTTCGCCAGAGGAAATCAGAGACTGAAGACCCGTTTCGGCTTGAACATGCCCGCCTCGATCGCACCGATCGCCACCAGCCTGCCACGAGCGAAGGCACAGGCCTCGTCCGCCTGGACGGGTGCATCGCGCCCCCGCACGATGACCGGATTGCCGAGCCTGAGGCGCGCGGCCGTGTCGTCGTTGACCACCACCTGCGGCAGGCAGTCGAGGGCGGAGCCGGTGTCCATCAGAAGCGCATCGAGCGCCTTCCACTGATCGGGACCGGGGCGCGGTGCCTGGGGAGCCTCACCTTCTTCGGTCGCTTCCAACGGAACCGATGCTATCGCCTCCTCGATTTCGGCCATGGTGACCAGGTCGTCGGCCGTGAAAGGATCGACCTCCGTTCGGCGGAGTTCGGAGATATGGCCGTAGCAGCCGAGGTCGCGCCCCATGTCGCGCGCCAGCGAACGCACATAAGTGCCCTTGCCGCATTCGATCTCGAAAACGGTAGCGTCCGCCCCACGCATCTCGACGAGGTCGAAGCGTCCGATTTCGACCTCTCGCGCCGGGATGTCCACGGCTTCGCCTTCGCGCGCCAGATCGTAGGCTCGTTCGCCGGCTATCTTGATCGCCGAAAACTGCGGCGGCGTCTGCATGATGACACCGGTATATTTCGGCAGGAGCGCGCGGATCGCCTGCTCGTCCGGACGCGCTGCGGACGACTGTGTGACCTCGCCTTCGAGATCGTCGGTGGAGCGCTCCTCGCCCCAGCTTACCGTGAAGCGGTAGACCTTGGCGCCGTCCTGCACATAGGGAACGGTCTTGGTGGCCTCGCCAAGGGCGATGGGCAGCATGCCTGAAGCAAGCGGGTCGAGCGTGCCGGCGTGGCCGGCCTTCTCCGCACCGAAGAGCCACTTGATCTTGGACACAGCCTCGGTCGAACCCATGCCGAGCGGCTTGTCCAGGACCATCCAGCCCGAAACCGGCCGGCCCTTCTTCTTGCGTTGGCGCGCCATTGCTATTCCTCGTCGTCGCCGTCGTGATCGAGATCGCGAGCGACTTCCGGAGATCGCAGCAATTCGTCTATGCGGGCCATGTTGTCGTAACTGGTATCGAGCCGGAAACGGAATTCCGGCATGTATTTCATCTGCTTGAGAGCGCCCGAAACGCGGCCGCGAATGAATTTGGCGTTGCGCGCCAGCGCCTTGATGACCGCCTGATCGTCGGCCGCACCCAGCGGCGTGACGAACGCGGTCGCGATCTTGAGGTCGGGCGACATGCTGACCTCGGAGATCGAAATCACGGTGGATTCGATGAGATCGTCGCGGACCTCGCCGCGCTGGAGCACGTCGGAGAGAGCATGGCGCACCTGCTCGCCAACGCGAAGCTGGCGCTGGGACGGGCCGGAACTGGAAAAGCGGGACATAGTAGCTGTTTCCTGTGTCGCGGCGGCCGGGATGGAACCGGACGCCCGTTGCACACGCGCCGGCGGCGGGACACCCCGCCGCCAGCGTCAGTGAACTTGCAAGTAGCTGCCGGGCGCTAGAGCGTCCGCGTGACCATCTCGACGCGATAGGCCTCGATGACGTCGCCCTGACGGATGTCCTCGTAGTTGGCGAACGCCATGCCGCATTCCTGGCCGACGGGCACTTCCGAGACTTCGTCCTTGAAGCGCTTGAGCGTCTTCAGCGTGCCCTCGTGGATGACGACGTTGTCGCGGATCAGGCGCACGCCGGCACCGCGTTCCATCTTGCCTTCGGTCACGCGGCAGCCCGCCACCTTGCCGACCTTAGTGATGTTGAACACCTCGAGGATCTCAGCATTGCCGAGGAAGGTTTCGCGGCGCTCGGGCGACAGCAGGCCGGACATGGCCGCTTTGATGTCGTCCACCAGGTCGTAGATGATGTTGTAGTAGCGGATCTCGATGCCGGCCTGCTCGGCCGCGTCGCGCGCCTGCTTATTGGCACGGACGTTGAAGCCGATGATGGCGGCACCCGAGGTTTCGGCCAGCGAGATGTCGCTCTCCGTGATGGCGCCAGCGCCCGAATGGACGATGCGGGCCCGCACCTCGTCGGTGCCGAGCTTGTCCAGCGCGGCAACGATCGCCTCGATCGAGCCCTGCACGTCGCCCTTGATGAGCAGCGTGAACTCCTTGAGGCCCGTCGTCTGGAGCTGCGACATCATCTGCTCGAGCGAGCCGCGCTGACCAGCCTGGCGGGCAACGGCCTTCTCGCGGGCAAGCCGCTGGCGGTACTCGGAAATCTCGCGCGCCCGCGCCTCGTTCTCGACAACGGCGAAACGGTCGCCGGCCTGCGGCGGACCCTGGAGACCGAGAACCTCGACAGGCATCGACGGGCCGGCTTCCTTGATCTGGTCGCCATGGTCGTTGACGAGCGCGCGCACGCGGCCCCACTCGTTGCCGGCCACGAGGATGTCGCCGGGCCTGAGCGTACCGGCCTGAACGAGCACGGTCGCAACCGAACCACGACCCTTGTCCAACTTCGCCTCGATGACGACGCCCTCGGCCGTCCGGTCCGGATTGGCCTTGAGGTCGAGTATCTCAGCCTGCAGCAGGATCGCGTCGAGCAGCTTGTCGAGGTTGGTGCCCTTGGTGGCCGAAACCTCGACGTCGAGCACCTCACCACCCATGGATTCGACGAACACCTCGTGCTGAAGGAGTTCGGTGCGAACCTTCTGCGGATTGGCGTCCGGCTTGTCGATCTTGTTGATCGCGACGATGATCGGCACGCCTGCGGCCTTGGCGTGATTGATGGACTCGATCGTCTGCGGCATCACGCTGTCGTCGGCGGCAACCACCAGCACCGCGATGTCGGTGGCCTGGGCGCCGCGCGCGCGCATCGCTGTGAACGCTGCGTGGCCCGGCGTATCGATGAAGGTGATCTTCTGACCGCCCTGCTCGACCTGATAAGCGCCGATGTGCTGGGTGATGCCACCGGCCTCGCCAGCCACGACGTTGGCATGGCGGATGGCGTCGAGCAGCGACGTCTTGCCGTGGTCGACGTGACCCATGATGGTGACGACCGGCGAACGCGACTTCAGGTCCTCGGCGTTGTCCTCGATATTGAACAGGCCTTCCTCGACGTCGGACTCGGCAACGCGGCGCACCGTGTGACCGAATTCCGAAGCGACCAGTTCGGCCGTGTCGGCGTCGAGCACGTCGCCGGGCTTCATCATCTGGCCCTGCTTCATGAAGTACTTGACGATATCGACCGCCCGCTCGGCCATGCGGTTGGCGAGTTCCTGGATGGTGATCGTCTCGGGCAGCACCACTTCGCGCATGATCTTCTCGCGCGTCTCGCCGTGCATGGCGCGCTTGAACTTCTCCTGGCGGCGGCGCATCGACGACAGCGAACGACCGCGCGCCTCGTCACCGGCGAGCGCGGCATTGAGGGTCAGCTTGCCACGGCGGCGATCTTCCTCGCCCTTGGCCTTGACGGGCTTCGGGGTGGCAACCTCCGGCTTGACCGGGCCGCGCTTGACGGCTGCTGCACCACGCGGCTTGGCCTCTTCCTCGTCCTCGACAACCCGCGTTTCAGCGGCAGGGGCGCGGCGCCGCGCCTCCTCTTCCGAACGACGACGGGCTTCGGCCTCGGCCTGGAGACGAGCTTCCTCTTCCGCCTGGCGGCGCGCGGATTCCTCGCGCTCATGACGGCGACGCTCATCTTCCTCGGCGCGGCGCGCGGCATCCTCGGCAGCACGCTTGCGTTCCTCGACCTCACGCACCTTGGAGTCCTGCAACGCGCGACGGCGCGCGTCCATCTCCTCGGTGGAGAGCTCGTTCAGCACCATGCCCGAACGCGACGAAGGGGCTGCCGGAGCGGCCGGACGCGGCGGCGCCGGCGGCTGCGGCGCCTCGGGCTGCGGCGCGCGCGGCTTCAGCGTCACCGCGGGCTGCGGCGCTTCCTGCTTCTCGCCAGGCAAGGAAAACTTGCGCTTCTTGGTCTCGACGACGACAGCCTTCGTCCGCCCGTGCGAGAAGTTCTGACGCACCGTGCCCTGCTCCATGCCGGGGCGCTTCAGCGTCAGCGTCTTCTTCGGGTTTACGCTCAGCGTCTTGTCGTCTTTGGTATCACTCATTCCATATCCTCTGCGGCGTCATCATGATCGCCGGTTGCCGCAAGCATCATCCGGTCTTCGGGGGAACCGCCCCTGTATCGGTCAAGCGCCACCATGCGCTTAAGCACCGCCTTGCCCGTATCACCAGCGAGCACGGCTGCATGTATCACATTTGTACCCCCCAATGCCAAACCCAATTCGGCCTCCGAAAAGAGTTTGTAGGCGGGGATTGACGGGCCTTCCTGCCACACGACCGCACGGCGGGCCTGGTCGAGCTTGCGCACACCGTCTGGAGAGGCCTCCAGGGCATGCAGAACCAGCGCGGCCTTGCCGGAGCGGATCGCACTATCGACCTTGGCCGCACCCATGACCAACTGTCCGGCCTTGCGGGCAAGTCCGAGAGAGCCAAGCGCCGCACGCGCCATCAGCATGTCAACCATACCGCCCAGATCATCGGGTGGCGTCACCTTGGCCTTGAACGCCCGGGAGAACAGGTTCTTGCGGGCCGCTTCCTCGACGTGAATGCGTTCCGCGCTAACCCAGCATCCGCGACCCGGGAGCTGCCGCTTGAGATCGGGAACGACGGACATGTCCGGAGCCACGACGAAGCGCAATAAGCCATCCGGCTCGCCCGCCCGGCGCGTCACTATACATGTGCGTTCGTTCATCTCGTTCAAGGGCTCTCCCGGCCGGACGCATCATCATGCTCCGGTCGCTTCTTCCTCTTCGGCGGTTTCCTCGGCCTCTTCGACCAGGTCTTCTTCGCTGATCCAGCCCATCTTCAGACGGGCGGCGACAACCATCTGCTCGGCATCGGCACGGCTGACGCCAAAGTCCGCGAGCACGCCAGGATAGAACTTCGTCTCGCCATCCTTGCGCTCTTTCCAGCCGACCAGATCGTCGATCGCGTAGCCGGCAAAATCCTCGATCGTCTTCACGCCATCCTCGCCAAGGGTGACCATCATGGCGGTGGTGACGCCCGGAATCTCACGCAGCTCGTCCTCGACGCCCAGTTCACGGCGCTTGGCGTCGTGCTCGGCCTCGATCTTTTCCAGATATTCGCGGGCGCGCATCTGGATCTCTTCAGCCGTGCCTTCATCGAAGCCGTCGATCGAGGAAATCTCGTCCGACTCGACATAGGCGACTTCCTCGACCGAGGTGAAACCTTCGGACGCCAGCACCTGGCCAACCATCTCGTCGACGTTGAGTGCATCCATGAACAGCGAGGAGCGTTCGACGAATTCCTTCTGGCGACGCTCGCTTTCCTCCTGCTCGGTCAGGATATCAATATCCCAGCCGGTGAGCTGCGAAGCGAGGCGCACGTTCTGGCCGCGACGGCCGATCGCCAGCGATAGCTGGTCGTCCGGCACCACGACCTCGATGCGCTCGGCTTCCTCGTCGAGCACGACCTTGGCCACTTCGGCAGGCTGCAGCGCGTTGACGATGAAGGCAGCCGCATCCTGCGACCACGGAATGATGTCGATCTTCTCGCCGCCCAGCTCGCCGACGACGGCCTGCACGCGCGAACCGCGCATACCGACGCAGGCGCCGACGGGATCGATGGAGGAATCGCGCGAGATGACGGCGATCTTGGCGCGCGAGCCCGGATCACGGGCCACCGACTTGATCTCGATGATGCCGTCGTAAATCTCCGGCACTTCCATGGTGAACAGCTTCGCCATGAACTGCGGATGCGTGCGCGACAGGAAAATCTGCGGCCCGCGCTGCTCGCGGCGCACGTCATAGACATAGGCGCGAACGCGGTCGCCATACTTGAAGTTCTCGCGGGGGATCAGCTCGTCGCGACGGATGATCGCCTCGCCACGGCCAAGGTCGACCACGACGTTGCCGTATTCGACGCGCTTGACGGAACCGTTGACGATCTCGCCGATACGATCCTTGTATTCATCGTACTGGCGGTCGCGCTCGGCCTCGCGCACCTTCTGCACGATGACCTGCTTGGCCGACTGGGCTGCAATGCGGCCGAAATCCATCGGCGGGAGCTGTTCGGCGATGAAATCACCGACCTGGGCATCGGGGTTGCGGGTGCGAGCGTCGGCCAGAGAAAGCTCGCGCGCCGATTCCTCGACTTCCTCGACCACCTCGAGAAGCCGCTGCAGCTTCATCTCACCGGTGTTGGGGTTGATGTCGGCGCGGATGTTGGTTTCCTGACCGTAGCGCGAGCGCGCCGCCTTCTGGATCGCATCGGCCATCGCCGCGATCACGATCTGCTTGTCGATCGACTTTTCGCGCGCGACCGCATCGGCGATCTGCAGAAGTTCCAGCCTGTTTGCACTGACTGCCATGTTGGTCTCCTCGGGCATTTCCACCGGCACCTGCCGGATGCTCGTCTCAGTTGTCGTTATCGGGCTCGTGTTCGGCTGCGTCGTCTTCTTCCGCGCCGCTTTTCTTCTTGGCCTGCTGGCGGGCCTGCTTGTCCTTCTTCAACGCCTCGTCGATGAGGTCGTCGGTCAGGATCAGCCTTGCCTCGGCAATGGCGTCCCAGGGCACGGTCACCACCGGCTCGTCACCGTAGCTCGCCTGATCGCGCTCGATCGTGACCGCCTCGCCGTCGGTCGCAGCGATCTTGCCGCGAAAGCGCTTGCGCTCGGCAACCATCACCGCCGTTTCCATCTTGATCAGATGGCCAAGAGCCGCCTCGAAATCGGACTTGCGCACTAGCGGCCTGTCGATGCCCGGCGAGGACACCTCAAGATGATACGCCTTGTCGATGGGATCTTCCACATCGAGCACCGGCGAAATGGCGCGGCTGACTTCCTCGCAACCTTCGACATCCATCGTGCCGTCCTTGCGCTCGGCCATGATCTGCAGCGTCAGGCCGTTCTGGCCGGAGAGGCGCACGCGCACCAGCCGAAAACCGATCGTGTCGAGCACAGGCATGATGATCGACGCGACTCGCGCGTCGACGCCTGTCTCGCGAATGATGCGATCATCGCCGGAAGCAGCTTCTGCCATTTCGTCTCCAGACGCCGGTTAACAAAAAAGAGCGGGACCGGGTGGACCCACTCTTCGCCATACCGACCAAGAATTTGAGGTTGATATAGACGAGACGGCGCCGCTTATCAAGGTCGCTCGGCGGCATTGTACCAAAGGTGGCTTCGACCTTTGCGCTTCGGAGCCCGACTTGATAGCGTGCCGCGCGCTTTCGACGAACGCTACCCGGCACAGGATGACCCAGCAAACCGACACGCTCCTCGACCGCCTCGGCCGCTTTCTCGCGCGCCGGTTGCAGACCGAATCGTCCGGCTACGAACCGTACACGCCTTCAGACCCCGAAACGCTGCGGCGCACATTGCAGCCCGGCGACATCCTGCTGATCGAGGGCAACCAGAAGATATCGGCCGCGATCAAGTATCTGACGCAATCGACTTGGTCGCACGCGGCACTTTACGTCGGCGATGCGCTTGACGAACCGGAGGACGGCTCGGAGCGGCCGCGCCTCATCGAGGTCAATCTGGGCGAAGGCTGCGTGGCGGTGCCGCTGTCGAAATACCAAACCTACAACACCCGCATCTGCCGGGCGCTGGGGCTGACTCCGGAAGACCGCAAACATGTCGTCGAGTTCATGACCTCGCGGCTGGGCCTGAAATACGACACCAAGAACATCCTCGACATGCTGCGCTACTTCCTGCCGACGCCGCCGGTACCGGTGCGCTGGCGCAGGCGCATGCTCGCCTTCGGATCGGGCGACCCGACGCGAGCGATCTGCTCGTCGATGATCGCGGAGGCCTATGGCGAGATCGGCTATCCGATCCTTCCTGAAATCACCCGGGCGCCGGGCAGGGCGTCGGCCCAGTCCAGTTTCTCGCGGGCGGAAATCATGCATATCCGCCACCACTCGCTCTATACGCCGCGCGACTTCGACCTCTCGCCCTATTTCCAGATCGTCAAGCCGACGCTGGTCTACGGGTTCGACTACAAACAGGTCGTCTGGGGCGAAGCGCCGGCGGAGAACGCAGAAGGTCAATCAGCCGAGACCTCACCGCAGGATCACAGCGAGCGGGCCGAGACCAAGTCAGCGTCAGCCTGAACGCGCCCGTACCGGCTTTTCGGGGTTGCCTCGTCGGCACTCGTCAGTCGGCGGGCTCGATGCGCAGGATGCCGCCGTTCTGCTCGTCCGTCGCCACGTAGATCCCGCCGTCCGGCCCTTCGGCAACGTCGCGGATGCGCAGGCTGAGCGGCTCGAGCAGCCGCTCCTCGTGAGTCACGCGGTCTCCCTCGAGTTCGAGCCGCACGAGAGCCGTCGAAGCGAGCCCGCCGACGAAGAGATCGCCCTGCCACTCCTCGAAAATATCACCGCCGTAGAACATCATGCCCGAAGGCGCGATGACCGGGGTCCATGTGTAGATGGCGTCGACCATGCCCTCCGCGGTTTCCAGTCCCTCGCCGATGGTACCGCCACTATATTCGACGCCGAGCGTGACCAGCGGCCAGCCGTAATTCGCTCCCGGCTCGATGATGTTGAGTTCATCGCCACCGCGCGGACCATGCTCGATCTCCCACAAGGCGCCGGTTTCGGGATGGAGGGCTGCGGCCTGCACGTTGCGTACGCCGTAGGCCCAAATTTCGGGCAACGCGTCGTCCTGCCCCACAAACGGATTGTCGTCGGGCACGCTGCCGTCGGGATTGATGCGCACGATCTTGCCGAGGTGGGAGTCCAGATCCTGCGCCTGTCCGCGGAACTGCGCCTGCGAACGCTCGCCCAGCGTGACGTAGAGATGGCCCTCGCCGTCGAAAACCAGCCGCGATCCGAAATGCGCCCGGCTCTGAACCTTGGGCTGCTGGCTGAAGATGATCTCGACATCTTCGAGCGCCGACAAGTCTTCATTCAGACGACCGCGCGCAACCGCCGTGCCGTTGCCGCCCTCGCCCGCCTCGGCGAAGCTGAGATAGACCAGTCGGTTTTCTTCGAAATCCGGATCGAGAGCAACGTCCAGAAGGCCTCCCTGACCTCTCGCGTCGACCTCCGGCACGCCGCCGATGGGCTCGGAGACGGACCCGTCTTCGCCGATGTGCCGGAGATTGCCGGCGCGTTCCGTGACCAGCATCCCTGTGCTGCCCGGCAGAAACGCGATCGCCCAGGGATGCCTCAGGCCATCGGCGACCGTCGAGACGCGGATCGGGCCTGTTTCAGTCTCGAAGGTTTCCTCGATCGCGTGGGCCGGCAGGGACAAGCTTGAAACGGCCAGTGATGCTGCCAGCGCGTGAAACAGAGAACGATGCATGTAAGGTCCTTTGTGGTCGGGCGAATGTCGAGGTTGCTTACACACTTAAGGCGCTCTGACGGCATGTGTTCCGCTTCACGGAATGTTGTTGGCGTATTGTGATTGCGCGGGGTCATGCTAAGGGAGCGAAGGTCGGGCGACGGGGACCATTGCACTTAACCTACGCTTAATGACGTAGGGGTAGCTTGATTCAAATATGTGGGGTGCGGATAGCGCGACGGTCCGCAGGGTTGGCCTGCGGGATGCCGTTTCGCACGCGTGGCGAGGGATGAGTTTGGGGACAGGTAGGCCAACGACACAGGCGCCGGACCAGCCGGAGCCGCGCCGCGCCGAGGGGACAGGCAATCGCCCCGACGCCG
This sequence comes from Aquamicrobium sp., assembly GCA_019739225.1. Lineage (GTDB taxonomy): Bacteria > Pseudomonadota > Alphaproteobacteria > Rhizobiales > Rhizobiaceae > Aerobium. Next base: position 296,846 of record JAHHDT010000005.1, on the reverse strand, counting down.
CGGCGACCGTCGTCTTGACGCTGCGGCAGCTCGGCGTGGTGCCGCTGCCACGCAATTACGAACTGTTCTACGAAGCCATAACCGCCGGGAACAAGGAGCTGTCCGACGCGCTTTCGGCACTCGGCGGACGCCCCATGCAAAAGCAGCTCGACGAGATCGCCCGCCGCTTCCTGTCGCGCCCGAACGAAGGCGCTGCCGACGAGGCGCGGGATTCCATCACGATCAAGCTCGACGAGATCATCACGCTCCTCAAGAAGGAGCGGAGTTCCATGGAGACCTACAGCAAGATCCTTGGCGAGACCTCGAACGGACTCGGCAACAGGCACGCGATCACCCGCGAGTTTCTCGAAAAGATCGTGGGCGTGACCGCGACCGCCACGCGGGCGTCGATCGAGAACCGCAGCCATATCGTCTCCTCCATCACCAACAAGTCGGAAGAGCTGCGCGACGTCAAATCCAAGCTCGAGGAATACAAGCGCCTCGCGGAAACGGATTCGCTGACCCAGTTGCAGAACCGACGTGCCTTCGACCAGGCGGTCTCCGGCATCTACGACAGCAATCGCGGCATTGCCTTTGGCGCCCTGATCCTCGCGGACATCGACAGCTTCAAGTCGGTCAACGACCGCTTCGGACATCCGGTCGGGGACCGCATCATCCAGATCGTCGCCAGCATCCTGCGCTCCACCGTCAAGGAACGCACCTTCGTTGCGCGCACCGGCGGTGAGGAATTCGCGGTCATCCTCGAAGGCTCGGGAGAGGAGGCGACCGCGAGACTTGCCGAGGAGCTTCGGCAAGCGGTGATGGAGGCGCCTTTCGTCAACGTCGCGAATGGCACCAACTATGGACCGATCACGATCTCGCTGGGCATCTGCATGGCCACGCAGGCGCAGAGCCCCGACGACCTCTACGTGAAGGCCGATCGCGCGCTCTATACGTCCAAATCAGCGGGACGGAACCGTGTGACGCGCTTCTCGTCGCTGTCTGCCAGCAACTTTGCCAAGAACTGGCTGATCTATCGCGGCGACTAGCGGAACCTCAGCGCGCGGACAGGTAGGGGCCGACAGTAATCAAGCCTATGGCCGCGACCGCAGCAAGGATGCCCAACCCCTGCAGCGTGTCGACCTTCTCGCCGAACCAGAGGAAGGCGACGAGGTTGACGGCGACAAGCTGGATGACGGCAGAAAGGCTGAGAGCCACGCCCATGCCGAACTCGCGGATGAGGCGCAGCATGATCAGGTTGCCAGCCGTGTAGAGCGCCAGCACCAGCGCCAGCCGCCAGTGGGTGGGGGTTATAGTCCAGCCTTTTGCGGCACTGGCCGCCAGCACGAAGATCACGGTCGATGCGCCGAGTTGAAACAGTCCTGAATAGGTCACGATGCCTCCGGGGCAAACGGCGAGGAAATGCGGTCGGCAGAAGCTCCGCATTTGGACGCTCTGCGCCCGCGCCTGCATTCCGTCAATAGGTTGCCCGCGCAAAGCCTGTTGGCCGCGGCGGCGCAATGGCTGTCTTTTAACCAAAGTTCGGATAAATACCGCCTTTAGGCAGGGGAATGGCTTTGGCCAATCCGACCAAAGTTGCAGCACCGGGGAATTCATGGAAGCCAGCACTCTGACGTCGCTGAAGCGGAAATTCGCCGCCAGCCTGCGGCTGCGCGTCCTTGTCCTGACTCTTGCGGCTTTCGTCACCGTCGCGATACCGGCTGCGCTTGCCTTCGTCTGGATCGTCGACCGGACCGTGGTGACGCTGGGCACGCTCTTCGCCGAGCGGCAGATCCTCTATGACCGCTATCGCGGTCTGGAGGCGCTGCGTCGCGAGGTGGCCCTGGCGGAAACCCTGATGCGCTCGCCGACGATCATCGACTGGGCACAGGACGAGCTTGATGCCGACCGCAAGGCGCGCGGTATTGCCGAGCTGGAGCATTTCCGGCGAACGTTCATCGATCGCAGTTACTTCTTCATCGTTGGCTCGTCCGGCAATTACTATTTCAACGACCAGGACGGCACCTATACCGGCAACCAGCTTCGCTACACCGTCTCCCCCGATACGCCGAGCGACGACTGGTACTACAAGACGCTCGCCGCCGGCCCCGGATGCCATCTAAACGTCAATCACGACGTCGTGCTTGCGGTGACCAAGGTCTGGATGAACTGCGTGATCGAGGAAGATGGCGACGTGCTCGGCGTCGTCGGCACGGGCATCGACCTGACAACGTTCCTGCGCGAGGTGGTTGAGACCGACCAGCCCGGTGTCGAAAGCATGTTCGTCGACCGTTCGGGCGCGGTACAGGCCAGCCGGGACGCCAGCCTGATCGATTTCCGCAGCCTGACCAAGCAGGACGACGACAAGAAGACTTTCTTCCGGTTCCTCGATACGGCTGCGGACCGGGCCACGTTTGCAGCGATGATGGACGAGGTGGCGGCACAAGGCGGCGGCAAAGCAGAAGCCCGCTTCCTCGAGGTGAACGGCGCCAACATGCTCGTCGGTGTCGGCCATCTGCGCGAACTGGGCTGGTACAACGTGACGGTGATGGATGTCGGCACGATCATCGACCGTCGCCTTTTCGGCCCCATTGCCGCCCTGATCGGGCTGGTGATGCTCTGCGCCGCGGCGTTGGTCACCTATCTGTTCAAGCGGAGCGTGCTCGACCGGCTGGCGCGCACGGAAACCGTCGTGCGGCGTATCGAGGCGGGCGATTTCTCACAGGCCGCCGACGACAAGGGTTCGGACGAGATCGCACGGCTTGCCCGCACGCTCAACGTGATGGCGCGGGCCGTCGGCACAGACAGGGCCATGCTGGAGGCGGCTGTGCGCCAGCGTACCGAACAGCTCGAACGGATCGCCTATGTCGACCAGCTCAGCGGCGTACTGAACCGTCGCGGCTTCGTGGAGGCCTTCGCGCAGGAAGAAAGACGCATGGCCATCGACGCGCCGCGTCCCGGCCTGCTGATCCTCGACATCGACAACTTCAAGGCCATCAATGACGGCCATGGCCATGTGGCCGGAGACGACGTCATTGCCGAGGTGGCAAAGCGGCTGCTCGAAGTCACCCGCGAACAGGATTTGTGCGCGCGCTGGGGCGGCGACGAGTTCGTGGTGATCCTCAAGGCCTGCGACATGCGCGCACTGGCAGTCATCGGCGACAAGATACTCAACACGATCCGCTCACGTCCGATCGATATTGCCGGCGGCTCGAAGCTGTACGTCACCACGTCCATCGGGGCGCATCTCGTCGGAGTTGCGGATACGCTCGAAAGCGCCGCCAGCAAGGCCGACCACGCCCTTTATGCAGCCAAGCAACAGGGCCGAAACCGCATGGTCATCTACGATCCTGCAGCACATGGCGAAGCCAACGCGCCAAGCAGGGTGGTGGCCTGAAAAAGCGATCGATCGCCGGCGAGCCGCAACGCCGCAAAACGGCGTAGGTCGCGGCCTACTTCGTGCCGTACATCCTGTCTCCGGCATCGCCGAGGCCCGGCACGATGTAGCCCTTCTCGTTGAGCTTCTCGTCGATCGACGCGGTGAAGACCGGCACGTCGGGATGGGCCGAGGTGAAGCGCTCGATGCCTTCCGGCGCGGCCAACAGGCAGAGGAAGCGTACATTTGTGGCGCCGCGCTGCTTGAGCTTGTCGACGGCCGCTATCGCCGAGTTCGCCGTCGCAAGCATCGGGTCCACCACGATGACGAGACGATCCTCTAGGTCGCCCGGCGCCTTGAAGAAATATTCCACTGCCTCCAGCGTGTCGTGGTCGCGATAGAGGCCGATGTGAGCGACACGGGCGGCCGGCACCAGGTCGAGCATGCCGTCGAGCAGGCCGTTGCCGGCGCGCAGGACCGAAGCGAACACAAGCTTCTTGCCCTCGAGTGTCGGCGCTTCCATCGTCATCAGCGGCGTCTCGATGGTGCGTGTGGTCAGGTCCAGCTCGCGCGTGACCTCGTAGCACAAGAGCAGCGAAATCTCGCGCAGCAGGCGGCGAAAGCTGGCCGTCGAGGTTTCCTTGTCGCGCATGATGGTGAGCTTGTGCTGGACAAGCGGGTGATCGACCACGGTTACGCCATTCATGTGCCTTGCTCTCCGAAATCCGTTGATTGCCGGCGATATTAACGACTGCGCGGCAAAGGAGATACCGTGCGCGTTTCGACAACCACAAATTTGTCAGTGACGCGATGCGGGCGCATCGAGCCTTGCCAGCAACGCCGCCCGCGTCTTGCGGTCGACGAAGGCGGCCTCGATCGCGGCGCGCGTGATCTGACTCAGATCCTTGTCGGATAGGCCGAAATGCTCGGCCGCCACCTCGTATTCGCGCTTCAGCGACGTCCAGAAATAGGGCGGATCGTCGGAATTGAGCGTGACCTTGCACCCTGCCTTGCGCAGCGCCGGGAACGGATGCTCGGCAAAGGACGGGAAAACCTTGAGTTCGATGTTCGAGACCGGGCAGACCTCGAGCACGATGCCTTCGGCGGCGATGCGTCTGACGAGATCTGGGTTTTCAATCGCTCGAACACCGTGGCCGATACGTGACGGTCGCAGATGGTCGAGCGCGGCCTGCACGCTTTCCCAGCCAGCCAGTTCGCCGGCATGAACGGTGATGCCGAGGCCTGCCTCGCGCGCGATCTCGAAGGCGCGGACGTAATCCTCGACCTCCCCGAAACGCTCCTCGCCCGCCATGCCGTAGCCGGTGACCAGCGGATGGCCGCATTTGGCCGCAAAGCGTGCCGCAGCCTCGACCGATTCGACCCCGAAATGACGCACGCCAGTGACGATCATGCGGCCTTCGATGCCGGTCTTGGCCTTGGCGCGCATCATGCCTTCGCCGAGCGCATCGGTGTATGCCTTCGGCGAAAGACCGGCCTTGGTGGCGTGGTCGGGCGAGGTGAAGACCTCGGAATAGATCGCGCCGTCGCGCGCCAGGCCGGTCAGGTAGTGCTCTGTGAGCTTCGCGTAGTCCTCTTCCGTGCGGAACAGGTCGGCAGCGAAATCGTAGGCGGCGAGAAAGGATGTGAAATCGTGCCAGACGAAAGATCCGTCACGGATGAAAGGTTCGACCGGCTTGTCGTATTTGCGTGCCTGTTCGATCACCAGATCGGGCGCGGCGGCGCCTTCCACATGGCAGTGCAGTTCGGCCTTCAGCGCCATCGCATTCTCCTCGTCTCGCCGCCGCGAGGCGCGGCCGTTCATCGCGGCTTCGACAATAGCGCCCCGTTCCGCGATCGGCTATGGTCCGGCCAAAATTCGAACAGGTGAGCATATGTCGGAACAGCGCACGACCGCCACGGGCGGCATGGAGACGGCCTACGGCTTTCGCGAGGTCGGCGCTGGCGAGAAGCAGGGTCTCGTCAACGACGTGTTCCACAAGGTCGCCAACCGCTACGACCTGATGAACGACCTGATGTCGGGCGGTCTGCACCGTCTCTGGAAGGATGCGATGGTGGCCTGGCTGAACCCACCAAGGCGGCCCGGCTGGCGCGTGCTGGACGTTGCCGGCGGAACGGGCGACATCGCGTTCCGTATCATCGAGGCTTCGCGGCGCAACGCGCATGCGACCGTGCTGGACATCAACGGGTCTATGCTGGCCGTGGGCCGCGACCGGGCAGAGCAGCGCGGCATCGCCCAGCATATCGATTTCGTCGAGGCGAACGCCGAGGAACTGCCCTTCGAAGACCGGACTTTCGACGCCTATACGATCGCGTTTGGCATCCGCAACGTGCCGCGTATCGATGTGGCGCTTGGCGAAGCGTTTCGCGTGTTGAAACCGGGCGGGCGCCTCCTCTGCCTCGAATTCTCGGAAGTGCAGATGCCGCTTCTGGACAAGGCCTATGAGGCATGGTCCTTCAACGCCATTCCGCGCATCGGCGAAATGGTGGCCGGCGAGGGCGAGCCCTACCGCTATCTGGTGGAGTCCATCGCCAAGTTCCCCAACCAGGAGAATTTCGCGGCGATGATCCGGAAAGCCGGCTTCGACCGCGTGACCTGGCGCGATTATTCGGGCGGCATCGCGGCGCTGCATTCGGGCTGGAAGCTTTGAAGCAGGCGGCCGTATGAGTACTTTGGGCGCCTATTTCCGGCTCGTTCGCGCCGGCTGGATTCTCGCACGCGAGGGCGTGTTCGCGGCCCTGCCGGGCGACCAGCTTACCGGCGCGCCGCGCATGGCATGGCGGACGGCGAAACTGCTTGCGCGGCGCAAGGTGAAGAATCGCGAGCGCAGCCAGAGGATGTCTCTCGCCGTCGATCGCCTGGGGCCGTCCTACGTGAAGCTCGGGCAGTTCCTGGCGACGCGCCCTGACGTCGTCGGTGCCGATGTGGCGATGGATCTCGCCAATCTCCAGGACCGGATGAAGACCTTCCCGACCGCGGAAGCTGTCGCCGAGATCGAGGAATCGCTGGGGCGACCGATCACGGAACTCTACCGGCATTTCGACGCGCCGATCGCGGCCGCATCGATCGCGCAGGTGCACCCGGCGGCCGTGCCGCGGGACGGCGCCGAGACGAAGGTCGCGGTGAAGGTCATCCGGCCAGGCGTTCGCCGGCGCTTCTTCAACGACCTGGAAAGCTATTTCATAGCAGCGCGGATGCAGGAGCGCTTCATGCCTTCCTCGCGCAGGCTGAAGCCTGTCGAGGTGACGCAGACGCTTGCGCAGACGACCAAGATCGAAATGGATCTGAGGCTCGAAGCGGCCGCATTGTCCGAACTGGGCGAGAACACGCGCGACGACCCGGGCTTCCGCGTGCCTTGGGTGGACTGGGAGCGCACCGGGCGCGACGTCGTCACCATGGAGTGGATCGACGGCGTCAAGATGAACGACATCGAGGGCCTGCGCGCCGCGGGGCATGACCTCAAGGCGCTGGCGGCCACACTGATCCAGTCGTTCCTGCGCCACACGCTGCGCGACGGCTTCTTCCATGCCGACATGCATCCCGGCAACCTGTTCGTGGAAGCGGACGGCACCATCGTCGCGGTCGACCTCGGCATTGCCGGGCGGCTCGGAAAGAAGGAACGCCGGTTCCTCGCTGAAATCCTCTACGGCTTCATCACGCGCGATTATCTTCGCGTCGCGGAGGTGCATTTCGAGGCCGGCTACGTGCCGCGCACCCACGACGTGCACGCCTTCGCGCAGGCGATCCGCGCCATCGGCGAGCCAATCCACGGGCAGCCGGCCGAAACCATCTCCATGGCGCGGCTGCTGACGTTGCTGTTCGAGGTGACAGAGCTGTTCGACATGCAAACCCGGACCGAGCTGGTGCTGCTGCAGAAGACCATGGTGGTGGTGGAGGGCGTGGCGCGCACGCTCGACCCTGCCTTCAACATGTGGAAGACGTCGGAGCCGGTGGTGGGCGACTGGATCCGGGCCAATCTCGGGCCGCGCGGCATGCTCGAGGACGCCCGCGACGGCGTCGGCGCGCTGGTTTCGCTGGCCCGCCAGGCACCCGACCTTGCTGCGCGCACCGAACGGCTGTCGCGCGAGATCGACGCGATGGCCGAGAACGGGCTTCGGTTCGACGACGAAACGGCCGACAAGATCGGGCGCGCCGAGGCACGGCGCACGCGCTCCGGGCGCATAGCGCTATGGGTCATCGCGGCGACGCTGATCTGGATCGCGGTGCAGCTCGGGTAGGGCAATTTGACTGCAATGCTAGCAATGCTTACATTGCTAGCAGGCCATCTGGCCGCTCACGCAAGGAGCGGAGCTATGAGCACCCTGACGATCCGTAATCTCGATCCAAATGTGAAGCACCAGTTGCGCAAGCTCGCGGCGGAGCATGGAGTGTCCATGGAACAGGAGGCGAGGGATGCCTTGGCACGCGGCGTTGCAGTCGAGCAGCCTCGCCGCAAGCCGTCGATAGAAGCGCTAACCCAACTTGGGAGGAAGCCGGATAAGCCGTTCGACTTGAAGAAGGTGAGCGACGAGATGTGGGATGAAGGGCTGCGTTGATTCTCCTCGTTGTGGATACGTCAGCCATCATCGCAGTTCTCAACGACGAGCCCGATTCACCCGTCTTCAAGCAGGCTTTTCATGAGGCCGACCAGGCACTGATCAGTTCGGCGACGCTGTTCGAGGCGACCTGCGTCGCGACGGCGGAAAGATTCAGCGATGGCAGCGAACGGCTAGACCTTCTCATCGACCTGCTCGCGCTGACCATCATACCGTTCGACAAAGATCAGCTTGCCGCTGCCCGGCTGGGCTATGCCCGCTACGGCAGAGGATCGAAACACCGTGCCAACCTCAACATGGGCGACTGTTTCGCTTACGCCCTGGCCAAGACACGCGGCCTGCCGCTGCTGTTCAAAGGCGACGATTTCGTCCATACCGACGTCGAGCCGGCACTGAAGCCGGCGTGACGTGATCGCGGGCAACGCATGATCCTTTCCGGCAAACGCATCCTGCTCATCATCGGCGGCGGCATCGCGGCCTACAAATGCCTCGACATGATACGGCGCCTGCGCGAGCGCGGCGCGTCTGTGCGCTGCGTGATGACGGCCGCGGCCCAGGAATTCGTGACGCCGCTGGCTGTCGGCGCGCTCTCGGCCGATCATGTGTTCAGCGACCTTTTCGACCGGCAGGACGAGCACGATGTCGGCCATATCCGCCTGTCGCGGGAGGCCGACCTTGTGGTCGTGGCACCTGCCACCGCCGACCTGATGGCGAAGATGGCAAACGGGCTCGCCAACGACCTCGCATCGACCACGCTGATGGCCACCGACAAGAAGGTGCTGATCGCGCCGGCCATGAACCCGCGGATGTGGAGCCATCCGGCCACGCGCCGCAATCGCGCGACATTGGAGCAGGATGGCGTCGCCTTCATCGGACCGGGGCGCGGCGAGATGGCCGAGAGCGGCGAGGCCGGTGACGGCCGCATGGCCGAACCGCTGGAGATCGTGGCCGCGATCGAGGCGCTGCTGGACGAGGCGCCAAAACCGCTTGCCGGCCGCAAGATCGTGGTGACATCGGGACCGACGCACGAGCCGATCGACCCCGTTCGCTACATCGCCAATCGGTCCTCGGGCAAGCAGGGCCATGCGATCGCCGGCGCGCTCGCGCGGCTCGGCGCGGAGGTGCATCTCGTATCGGGTCCGGTGACGCTCGCCGACCCGGCCGGCGTCAACGTCGTACACGTCGAATCCGCTCGACAGATGAAGGCTGCCGTGGAAGCGGCGCTGCCCGCCGACGCAGGCGTTTTCGTTGCAGCGGTCGCCGACTGGCGTACCGAGGGCGAGGCCGGTGAGAAGATCAAGAAAGAGGTCGGCAAGGGCCCACCGGCGCTGCAGATGGTCGAGAACCCCGACATCCTGGCCACCATCGGGCACCACGCCGACCGGCCGAAGCTGGTGGTGGGCTTTGCGGCCGAGACGCAGAACGTGCTGGAAAACGCCCGCGCGAAGTTGAAGAAGAAGGGCGCCGACCTGATCGTCGCCAACGACGTTTCCCACGACAGCGGGGTCAACGCGTCGGGCGTGATGGGCGGCGACCGCAATCTCGTCCGCATCGTCTCCGCCGACGGCGCCGAGGAATGGCCGGAAATGAGCAAGAACGAGGTGGCGACAAGGCTTGCCGCACTGATTGCCGAAAAGCTCGGCGGACGATGAGCGCCGTTCCCGTTCTCCAAACCGAGCGGCTCGTGCTGCGGGAGCACCGTCCCGAGGACCTCGACGCTTATCTCGACCTCTGGACCCAGGATGACGTCGTGCGGTTCATCAGCGGGCGTCCGCTCACCAGGTCGGAATGCTGGGGTCGCATCCTGCGTTCGCGCGGCCTGTGGGCCGTGCTGGGAGCCGGCTTCTGGACTTTGACGGATCGAAAATCCGGCAAGCTAATCGGCGAGGCGGGGCTGATGGACATCAAGCGCGCCATCGAGCCGCCGCTGGACGGCACACTTGAGGCTGGCTGGGCACTGCATCCCTCCGTCCAGGGAAAGGGACTGGCGCGGGAAGCGATGACAGCGATTCTCGACTGGGCCGACCAGCACCATACGGGCGTTCCGCTGAGCTGCATCATCAGCGAAGGCAACAAGCCTTCCGTGCAACTCGCGACGCACCTCGGCTTTCAGGAAACGGCCCGCGGGGTCCTGCAGGACTCCACCGTCATCCATTTCCGGCGTGCGACGGGCGCATAGGCGGTCAGCTTTCGACCAGCAGGATCAGGTTTCCGCAGCCATCTTCGAATGTCGCCATCATCGGCATGTCCGGCCCGGGCGCACGCGGTTCGCTGCGGAAAACGACGCCGAGCCCTGTCAACCGCTCGTACTCCGCCTGCACGTCATCGCAGCCGAGCTGGGTGAAGGGGATGTCGCGCTCGTAGAGCGCCTTCTGGTAATCCCGGGCGAAATCCATGCCCGCCGGCTCCAGCAGAAGCTCCACACCGGAACCATCGGCGGCCTGAACGGTGAGCCAGCGCGCGCCACCGGCCGGAACGTCGTGCTTCTTCACGAAGCCCAGCCTGCCGACATAGAAATCCTCGGCCTTCTGCTGGTCGAGCACCGTCACCGAAGACAGATTGCAGCGTATCATCGAATTTTTCCTTTCGGTTTCACCAGGCTCCGGTCTTTTCGTCGACGAGGTGAATGATCGACGAAGGGCTGGATACCCAGAAGCCCTTGAAATCGGAGCCCAGCGGCTCGATTTCATCGCGACGGGCGATGCCGGCTTTCGCCAGATGGTCGGCGGCGGCGTCCTTGTCGTCCATGACGATTTCCAGCCAGATTTCGGCCTGGCTCATGCCCGGCGCTTTGTCGATCCAGAGCTGGTTAGCCCCGAAGTGAAAGCCGACGGCAGGCTCGTGGCCCCCAATCTGGGCAAGGCCGATGACGTCGCGATAGAAGCGCACCGTTTCATCATACTGGTGCGTCGGCACCTTCATGGCGATGTTGCGGCCGCCTGAATAGGTCGGGTTCATCATGTTCTCCTCAAGGCAGGATTTTCGTCGAACATCCGGTCGAGGAAATCGAGCCAGAGGCTCCATCCCTGCCGGGTCTTTTCGATGTCCTCGTCGGCGGGCGCCAAACCATCCCAACCGTCAGACAGGATGAGGCGGGCGCGTCCGTCGGATAAGTCGCGAAACGAGATCGCGATGAATTCGTCGACGTACGGATTCGGTTCGTCGCTTTCGACGGCAAAGGTCTGCTTGACCAGTCGATCCGGCTCCAGCGCGAGGTATTGTCCGACATGGGCAAAGACCTCGCCGTCGTCGCCATCGCTTTCGACGCGGAAGCGGCCGCCTGGGCGGACGTCCGCATCCACCCTGCCGAACCAGCGGTTCATCAGTGCCGGTTCGGTCCAGGCCGCGTAAAGTGCCGCAGCGGACGCGTCGAACTCCCGCTCGACCTGCACCATGTATTCGGGCGTCGTGCCCCGCTTCGTCGTCAACGCAAGGCGATCCCGATAGATTTCTTCGAGCCGCGCTTGGGTGCTCCAGAAGCCGCGCGACGGGTCGCCTGCCAGCCTGTCGGCAAGGATGCCAAGATGCGCATCCCAGCCGCTGGCGACGCTGACCATCGTCTCCGGATCGCGCAGCCGCCGGTGAGTCACGACGAGCAGCACTTGGCTGCCTTCGGGAAAAAGCTCGAAGGTAACCTCGCTCGCGCCGTTGTCGCCGGGCCATGTGTAGGCGAGGGTGCGCGGCGGATCCCATTGCGTGACCTCGCCGTGCATGGCGGGGCTGTTCTCAAAGTCGCGGTAGCTTTCCGGTGTTGCGTCGTCGGACAGTTCGCGATGACGGAACAGGTGCTCGACCTGCCCGCCGGGGTGGGGCTCCATGATACCGGCAGCCAGCCAGAGCCGTCGCTTGGCGGGATCGGTGAGATAGTCCCATATGCGCTCGACCGGCCCAGGCAGCAGCTTTTCTATCCGCACCGTCGCGGGCGCTGAGACGATGCCCTGACCATCCCTAGTCGGATCGACCCTGAACACGGCTCAGGCCTCCAGTTCAGCCGCGAGGGCATCAAGCATCATGGTCCAGCCCTTGCGGGTCTGCTCGCCCCACTGGGCAAAGACATCCGGCGCCATCTCGCTCGTCAGGGTCAGTTCGCAACCTTTGTCCAAGCGCGCGATCTCGATCGTCACGCGGTCGTATTCCGGGCTGAACGCCAGCACCGCGAACGTGAACACGAGGCGTCGCGGCCGGTCGATCTCCAGATAATCGCCGGTATGTTCGATGTCGCCATCCTTGCGGTGGCTGACAAAGACAAAGCGGCCGCCGACCCGTGCATCCACACGACCAGTGACGGCCTCACCTTCCTCGCTGCGAAACAGCCATTTTCCGGCTGTCTCCGGATCGAGCCAGGCGTCGAAGACCCGCTCCGCCGATGCGTCGAACCGGCGCTTGACCTGCAAGGTGGCGGGTTGCGTGTCGGTCATTTCGAATTCTCCATCTTTTCGTCCTCGGCGCGCAGCAGCGCATCCAGCGCATCGAGACGGCTGGTCCAGAAGCGCTCGTAGTAGCGAAGCCAGGCCTGCGCCTCGGCGAGCCGCGCGGCATCAAGCCTGCACAGATGCGTGCGGCCTCGTATCTCGCGGCGCACGAGGCCTGCGCATTCCAGCACCTTCACATGCTTGGACGCACCCGCGAGGCTCATCGAGAATGGCGCGGCCAGCTCGCCGATGCTTCTCTCGCCCGTCGAGAGCGTGTGCAGCATCGCCCTGCGCGTCGCATCGGACAGCGCGTGGAAGACGGCATCGAGTTGGGCGGCTTCATTCTCAACCATATGGTTTAATTAGAGCTCGCCAGCTTGAATGTCAACCGATCGGTTTAATGTTGTCCTGACTCAGTTTGAGAGCGCGATACGGCGGATGACAGGCCGTGGCATGCGCGGTCTGCCCTCGCCCAGCGTGTAGGCGGCATGAACCGCCGCTTCCGCCTGGTCGGCGTCGGCTTCATTGCGCGCATGGACGATCGCCAGCGCGTCACCCCTGGCGATGTCGGTGCCTACCGGCACGAGCGCCGTGATGCCGACAGCATGGTCGATCACGTCTTCCGGCTTCGTGCGGCCACCACCCAGAGCAACGACGGCGATGCCGATGTCGCGCGATGCGATCGCCGTGACGAAGCCCGACTTGCCGGACTTCACTGGCCGTATGACGGGCGCCTGAGGCAGGTAGGTTTCGCATTTCTCAACGAAGTCCGCCGGGCCGCCCAAAGCCGAGACCATGCGGCCGAAGACATCCGCGGCGCGGCCGGACGAGAGCGCGTTGCCGGCGAGGCTGTCGGCCTGACGGTGGGTGGATGCGATGCCGGCCGCGAGCAGCATCTCGGCCGCAAGCGCCAGCGTCACCTCCTCCAGCTGGCGGTCGCGGGCGCGGCCGGTGAGGAAATCGACGGCATTGGCGACCTCGACGGCGTTGCCGGCAGCACTTGCCAGCGGCTGGTTCATGTCGGTCATCAGCGCCGTGGTCGGCAGGCCGGCGCCGTTCGCGACCTCGACCAGGCTTTGCGCGAGCCCGGAGGCACTCTTCTTCGTTGCCATGAAAGCGCCATTGCCGGCCTTCACGTCGAGCACTAGCGACTGGAGCCCGGCAGCAAGCTTCTTCGACAGGATGGACGCGGTAATCAGCGGGATCGATTCGACCGTGCCGGTCACGTCGCGAATGGCATAGAAGCGCTTGTCGGCGGGCGCCAGATCGGCCGTCTGACCGATGATCGCGCAGCCCACCTCGCGCACCACCTTGCGGAACAGCGCCTTGTCGGGCTGGCTAGTGTAGCCGGGGATGGCATCCATCTTGTCGAGCGTGCCGCCGGTGTGGCCAAGCCCCCTGCCGGAGATCATCGGCACATAGGCGCCGCAGGTCGCGACGATGGGTGCGAGCATCAGCGAAACATTGTCGCCGACGCCACCCGTCGAATGCTTGTCCGTCACTGGGCCAGGGAGGTCGGACCAGTCGAGCACGGTGCCGGAATCACGCATCGCAAGCGTCAGCGCGACGGCTTCGTCGCGCTCCATGCCGTTGAGGAAGATCGCCATGCCGAGCGCCGCGACCTGCCCCTCGGAGAAGGAACCGTCGGTAAGGCCGGCGACGAAAGCGGCGATCTCATCGGGCGCCAGCGGCTGCCGATCGCGCTTTTTCCTGACGATTTCCTGAGGGAGCATGGCCGGCGCCTACCCGTCGACCAGTCCGTCGGCGAACATTTTCTTCAGGATCGTTGCTAGACGCTGGCCGCCGAGCGGCGCCATCTCCTTCGTCTCATCATGCGAAAGCTCGCTGCCGGTCATGCCGGCGGCAAGGTTGGTGATGACGGAACACGCGGCCACGCGCAGGCCGAGGAAACGCGCGACGATCACCTCGGGCACGGTCGACATGCCGACGGCGTTGGCACCCATGACGCGCGCCATGCGGATCTCCGCCGGCGTTTCGAAGGACGGACCGGAGAACCACATGTAGACGCCCTTGTGGAGCGCCGTGCCGGTCGCTTCCGCGGCCTTCTCGAATGCGGCGCGGATGCCGGCATCGTAGGCTTCTGTCAGGCCGACAAAACGCCGGTCCGTCGGCTCGCCGAAGAGCGGGTTGGTCCCGGAAAAATTGATGTGGTCGGTGATCAGCATCACCGAGCCGGGGCCCATATCGGGCTCCAGAGAGCCGGCCGCGTTGGTGAGGATCAGTTTTTCGATGCCGATGCCGGTCAGCGCCTCCAGCGCCGGCCGCATGGCCGCGGGATTGCCGTGCTCGTAATAGTGGGCGCGTCCGGCCAGCATGATGACAGGCGTGCCGCCGAGGTCCCCGGCGACGAGCTGTCCCGCATGGCCGGTAACGCCGCTGTGCGGAAACACCGGCAGCTCGGCATAGGGGATGCGCACCGCGTTCTCGACCTCGTCGACGAGGCTGCCCAACCCGGAGCCCAGAACCAGCGCCGTCTTGGGCGTGCGCCCCTCCAGTGCCTCGGTGATCTTCGCGATGGTGCGGTTCATTTCAGGATGTCTCCGGCAAAGCCCAGCGGCAGGATCTCGCCCATGGTCAGTGTCTGGACGATACCCGTTTCGTCGCACAGGTGAAGCCGTGCGTCCGGCCCGGCGAACTCGGCGAGCCGCTGGCGGCAGCCGCCGCAGGGCGTGATGCGCGGCATCTTTTCGGCAACCACCGCGATCTCGGTGATTCTGCCGCCGCCGCCCATCACATAGTGGCCGAGCGCCGTCGTTTCCGCGCACCAGCCCTCGGGATAGGACGCGACCTCGATGTTCGCGCCGGCGAAGATGCGCCCGTCCTCGGTGCGGATCGCAGCGCCGACCGGAAATCTGGAATAGGGCGCATGGCACTTCGCCATTGCTTCACGCGCGGCGAGGAAAAGATCATGCGACATGGCGGCACTCGAACACGTTCACTCAACGCTCCTTCACATAGGGCACGCCGCCGGCGCGCGGCGGGATCGCCTTGCCGATGAAACCTGCAAGCAGGATCACGGTCAGCACATAGGGCAGCGCCTGGAAGAATTGCACCGGCACGCGGCCGACCAGCGGCAGCGGCGTGCCCTGCAGGCGGATCGCCAGCGCGTCGAGGAAGCCGAACAGCAGGCAGGCGAACATCGCCGGCACAGGCCGCCACTTGGCGAAGATGAGCGCCGCGAGCGCGATGAAGCCGCGACCGGCGGTCATGTCCTTCACGAAGCCGGCATTCTGCGTCAGCGCCAGATAGGTGCCCGCAACGCCGCAGAGTGCGCCGGTGATCAGCACAGCCCGATAGCGCAGCCATGTGACCGAGATACCTGCGGTGTCGACCGCCGCCGGGTTTTCACCCACTGCGCGCAGGCGCAGGCCGAAGCGGGTGCGGAACAGCACCCACCATGTGGCAAAGACCATGAAGAAGGCGAAATAGGCGAGGATCGATTGGCCGGAAATCAGCTCGTAATAGACGTAGCCGACAATCGGAACATCGCGCACGGCCTCGGCAAAAGGAAGGGTGATGGCACCGAAGCGGCTGTCGCCGCCGAGCGAGGGGGTGCGGCCGCCCTGGCTGAACCAGGCCTGCCCGAGGATGATGGTGGAGCCGGCCGCAATGAAGTTGATGGCCACGCCGGAGACGATCTGGTTGCCGCGATGGGTGATCGAGGCAAAGCCGTGAACGAGCGCAAGAAAACCGGAAACGAGGATCGCCGCGCCGAGCCCATACCAGGCAGAACCATACACTGCCGCCGCGGCACCCGCCGCGAACGCGCCGGCCAGCATCTTGCCCTCGAGGCCGATGTCGAAGATGCCGGAACGCTCCGAATAGAGACCAGCGAGACAGGCCAGCAGCAGCGGGATCGACAGGCGGATCGTCGAGTCGAGGATGACGACGAGGGTGTTGAAGAACTCCATCTCAGGCGTCTCCCTGCCGGGCAGCGGTCACGCCCATGGACTTCGGACTGAGGCTTGCAAACAGCGCCTGAACCGAGGGCCGGAACATGTGCTCGAGCGCACCGGCAAACAGGATGACGAGACCCTGGATGATGACGATCATGTCGCGGCTTATCGCGGGCATCTCGAAGGCAAGCTCCGCGCCACCCTGGTAGAGCATGCCGAACAGGATAGCGGCCGGGACGATACCGGCCGGATGCGAGCGGCCCATCAGCGCCACGGCGATGCCGACGAAACCCGCGCCGGTGACGAAATCGAGCTGAAGCCGGTTCTGGTCGCCCATGACCGGGTTGAGGGCCATCATGCCGGCGAGCGCACCGGAGATCATCATGGTGATGATGATGATACGCGCCTCGCCGATGCCGGCATAACGCGCGGCCTTAGGGCTGAAGCCCTGGGTGCGGATCTCGTAGCCCAGCTTCGTGCGCCAGATCAGCAGCCAGACGAGGAAGGCGCAGAGCAGCGCCAGCAGAAACGATATGTTGAACGGCGACGAGCGCACGGTGAAGCCGAACGCCTCCATCAGCCAGTTGAGCTTGGGGAGCTGCCCACCATCGAGAAAGGTGCGGGTCTGCGGCGCCATCGAGCCGGCAGGCTTGAGCACGCCCACCAGCAGATAGACCATCAGGCTGGCGGCGATGAAATTGAACATGATCGTCGTGATGACGATGTGCGAACCACGCTTGGCCTGCAGATAGGCGGGAATGAAGGCCCAGGCAGCGCCGATGGCCGCCGCGCCGAGAATCGCGAGCGGAAAGGTGAGCCACCACGGCAGGACGGAATCAAACGTCAGACAAACCAGCGCGACGCCTAGGCCGCCTACATAGGCCTGCCCCTCGCCGCCGATGTTGAACAGGCCGCCGTGGAAGGCGACCGCGACAGCAAGGCCCGTGAATATGAAGCTCGTCGAATAATAGAGCGTGTAGGCGATGTTGCGACCGCCGCCGAACGCGCCCTCGACCATGATGGCAGCGGCGCGGAACGGGTTCTCGCCCACCAGCAGCACGACGAGGCCCGCGACCGCGAAGGCGACCACGAGGTTCACGACGGGAATCAGGCCGTAGTCGGCCCAGGCCGGGAGCTTTGCGTAGGGCGCGCTCATTCCGCGGCCTCCTGTTGTTCGACGCCGGCCATGAGCAGGCCCAGTTCGCCCTCGCTCGCTTCGCTGTCGCGCTCGCCGACGATGCGACTGTCGAACATGACGAGGATGCGGTCAGAGAGCGAACGGATTTCGTCCAGCTCCACCGAGACCAGCAGCACGGCCTTGCCGGCGTCGCGCATGTCGATGAGGCGCTTGTGGATGAACTCGATGGCGCCGACGTCGACACCGCGCGTCGGCTGGCCGACGACCAGAACGCCCGGGTCCTTCTCCATCTCGCGTGCCAGCACGATCTTCTGCTGGTTGCCGCCGGAGAAATTGGCCGTCTTCAACCGCTCGTTGGTGGGGCGGATGTCGTATTTCTCGATCTTTTCGCGGGCATCGGCCCGGATCGCCTCGATGTCGAGAAAGGGGCCGCGCAGATACTGCTTGTGGTCGTGATAGCCGAGGATCGAATTCTCGTATTCCTCGAACGGCAGGACGAGGCCGACATAGTGGCGGTCTTCCGGAACGTGGGCGAGGCCCCGGTCGCGCAACTCGCCGGGGTCGGCCAGTCCGGTCACGTCGATCGGCTTGCCGTCGAGCATGACGGTGCCGGATTCGGCGCGGCGGATGCCGGCGATGGTTTCAAGAAGCTCGGACTGGCCGTTGCCGGCAACGCCTGCGATGCCGACGATCTCGCCGGCGCGCACGTCGAAGGAGACGTCGTTGACCATGGTCACGCCGCGCGAATCCTTCACCGTCAGGTTCTTGACCGACAGCTTGAACTCGCCGGGTTTGGCTGCGCCCTTCTCCACCTGGAGCAGCACGCGACGCCCGACCATCAGCTCGGCCAATTCCTCGACCGTGGTTTCGGCGGTCTTGCGCGTGGCAACCATCTGGCCCTGCCGCATGACCGAGACGTTGTCGGTGATGGCCATGATCTCGCGCAGCTTGTGGGTGATAAGGACGATCGTCTTACCCTCGTCCTTCAACTGGGCGAGGATGCGGAACAGATGGTCGGCCTCGGCCGGCGTGAGCACGCCGGTCGGCTCGTCCAGGATCAGGATTTCGGCGCCGCGATAAAGCGCCTTGAGGATTTCCACGCGCTGCTGCAGGCCGACAGGCAGTTCCTCGATGATCGCGTTGGGATTGACCTCGAGGCCGTATTCCTTCTCCAGCCGCACGAGTTCCGCGCGCGCCTTGGCGATGGAGGAGCCCAGCAGCGCCTCGCCCTCGGCGCCGAGAATGACATTTTCCAGAACGGTGAAGTTCTGCACCAGCATGAAGTGCTGATGGACCATGCCGATACCGGCCGCGATCGCGTCGTTCGGCGTGCTGATCGAGGTCGGCCGGCCCGCAACGCGGATTTCGCCGCTGTCGGCCTGATAGAAACCGTACAGGATCGACATCAGGGTCGATTTGCCCGCGCCGTTTTCGCCGATGATGCCGTGAATGGTGCCGCGCGGAATCTCGAGATGGATGTCCCGGTTGGCGTGAACCGCGCCGAAACTCTTGTTTATGCCGACCAGTTCGATCGCAGCTTCTGCCATGCGCCCGATCAACCCCTCTGGAACTTTGTTTTTATCGTTTGGTCAAGACATCTAGCATGGCGATTTCCGCCTTGCCAATGCGCTCAACTTGCCACAATCCCGGTTCACTCTCGACAAATCAGCGCGCCCTTGTCAATTTCGATGGCATGGATACCCACGCCTTTGCACCCTTCACCTTCAACACCACGCCATCCGTGATCTTCGAGCCGGGGGCCGCGCGCCGGTTCGGCGCGCTCGCCGGCCGCAAGCTCGGGCCCGCGGTGCTGTTCGTCACCGATCCGGGCCTGCGCAAGCTCGGGCTTTGCGACAATGCGATAACATCGCTGGAGGCGGAGGGTGCGGCCGTCACCATTTTCGATGCGGTCGAGGCGGACCCTTCGCGCCAGACACTTGAAAAGGCGGTGGAAGCAGGCCGTACTGCAGGCGTCACGGGCGTCGCGGGTTTCGGTGGCGGATCTTCGCTCGACGTCGCCAAGCTCGCCTCCCTGCTGATCGGTTCCGGAGAGGACCTCGACGCGGCCTGGGGCGTGGCGCAGGCCAAAGGGCCGCGCCTGCCGCTGGCACTGGTGCCCACCACTGCGGGCACCGGATCGGAAGTGACGCCGGTCTCCATCATCACCGTTGGCGAGGAAGAAAAGCGCGGCGTTTCCTCGCCGATCATACTGCCCGACATCGCCGTGCTCGACGCCGAGCTGACGCTCGGCCTGCCGCCGGCCATCACCGCCGCGACCGGCATCGATGCGATGGTGCATGCGATCGAGGCCTATGCGTCCAGGAATGCCAACAACAACCCGCTGTCGCGGATGCTCGCCCGTCAAGCGCTGCAATTGCTGGGCGCCAACATCGAAACAGCCGTGCTCGACGGCAGCAATATCGAGGCGCGCGGCGCGATGTTGCTGGGGTCCATGCTGGCGGGCCAGGCCTTCGCCAACTCGCCAGTTGCCGCGGTGCACGCGCTTGCCTATCCGATCGGCGGCACGTTCCACATCCCGCACGGGCTTTCCAACGCGCTGGTGCTGCCGCATGTGCTGCGCTTCAACGCGCCGGATGCGGCGCATCTCTATGCGGAGATCGCGGCCGATGCATTTCCGCAGCTCGCCGCCGAGGACGGCGTGCAGGGTCGCTGCGCGGCCTTCATCGAGGAACTGGCGACGCTGTCGCGCAGGGTGGGGCTGCAACCGCGATTGCGCGATGTCGGCATCGGCGAGGAGCATCTGGCCAAGATGGCTTCAGACGCGATGAAACAGCAGCGCCTGCTGGTCAACAATCCACGCGACGTGAACGAGGCCGACGCGCTGGCGATCTATCGGGCGGCATGGTGAGCGAGCGCCCCACCCCATCGAGCCGCGGCGACTACCGCGCGTTCCGCACGATTGCGACGCGCTGGATGGACAATGACCTCTACGGCCACATGAACAATGTGGTGCACTATTCGCTGTTCGACACGGCGGTGAATGGCTGGCTGATCGAACAAGGCGTGCTCGACATCCACAAGGGCGAGCAGATCGGGCTGGTCGTGGAAACCGGCTGCCGCTATTTCTCGGAGATGGCGTTTCCCGACATGGTCACGGCCGGCATTCGGGTGGCGCGGCTCGGCTCGTCGTCGGTGCGCTACGAAGTCGGACTTTTTCGCAACGAGGAGCAGACGGCCGCCGCCGAAGGGTTCTTCATTCACGTGTATGTCGATCGTGCAACGCGCCGGCCGACGCAGCTCGATCCCGGTCTGCGCGTCGCTCTGGAAGGTATCGCGGCATGAGCGATGAGGCACGCCTGACCCAACTCGAAATCCTGGCGGCCGAGCAGGAGAAGACCATTTCGGAGCTGTCGCAGGAGATCGCCGAACAGTGGAAGACGATCGACAAGCTTCAGCGCAAGCTCGACGCCTTGACCAACCGTTTCCTTGAGCTGGAAGAACAGGCTTCACCGGACGTGCCGGTGACGAAGCCGCCGCACTGGTAGGCGGCGGCTTCGCGGGTAGCGATACGAACTTACATGGCCGGCAGGATGGCGATGTCGCGCAGCGTGCCGTCGAGGCCGCTGAATTCGGACTCCATGGTTGCCGCACCACTTTCCACATTGACGGTGTAGAGGCCGTTGCCGGCGGCGAGCCAGAGAACGTTGTCGTCGATGGCGCGCACCTCGAAATCGATGGCGTAGTGATCGGCGCCTTCGATGCCGAGCATGCCGATGGTGGCCAGCGTGCCGTCATTCGGCGCCGTCTGGCGCAGCAGCGCACCCAACGACGCGTCGATGTCCCACATCGAGGTCTTTTCCGGCTTGTCCAGCCCGTTGGTGTAAGCGGTGGCCACCACGTTGGGCGTGGCTTCGGCATTCGTGTCGCCGGCCTCGAACTTGAGGCTCCCGTCGACGGTCGCAGCGCCGGTCTCGACATCGATGCGCAGATTGGTGCCATCCGAGCCCATCAGGCGAAGCTTGTCGGCAACCGGGTTGAAGTTGACGCTGGCGGTCACGCCGTCAGGCAGCTTCTCCGACAGCTCGGCACCCATGGTAGCAGCGCCGCTCTCCAGGTCGATCGTCACGATCATGCCGTTTCCGTCAACGCCGTAGAGCATCTTGTTCGACGGACGTACGTCGATACCCATCAGGCTATCGACGCCTTCAACCTCGACGCTGCGCGTCACTTCGGCGTTTTCCGTGTCGAACCATACGAGGGTCTTGTCGCCGACGAGACCGACGGCGGGCGCTGCGGTGGCCGCGGCAGTCAGCGCGATGAACGATGCGCCGGCGAGCGTGGAGCGGATGATTGTCCGGGTAGTGGGCTTCATGGCTTGTCTCCTCTAGATGTAAAATGGCGTTGGCGGCACATGTCCGCATTGTGGTTACCCGCGAGGCACGCCTGCTGGATGCAGCGAGAGCAATTATTTTTGTCTTGTTTGCATCGTTCTCAGGATTTCATGTGTAATCTGCATATCAGGCTGGCCAAGGCGAGGAGAGCAGTCGCTGCATGACCGCGGACAATCAGGACGATGCGTGTACCCTTCTTTTGGGGCGGGTTGCCGCTGGAGAGCGCGGCGCGCTGGCAGAGCTCTTCAAGATCGAGGCCGGTCGCCTCGTGGCGGTGGCGCGCCGCATCGTGCGCCGCGCGGACCTCGCCGAGGAAGCAGTGCAGGAAGCATTCGTGACAATCTGGCGCAAGGCGACGCTTTTCGATCCAGGCCGCGGCTCCGGCCGGGTCTGGATGACCACGATCGTCCGCAACCGCGCCCTGAACATGATCCGCGACGGGCAGCGGATGGAATTCGTCGAACCGCAGACGCTTGCCGCGCTGGGCGATGCCGGTGGGGAGGCGGATCTCGCCTATGAGGCACTGCCAGCAGCAAGCGACCTGCGGCGCTGCCTGGACCAGCTTGAACCCGTGCGCCGCCGCTCCATCGTCCTGGCCTATGTCGGAGGGTTCACCCACGGTGAAATCGCCGGGCGGCTCAAGGCGCCGATCGGCACCGTGAAGGCCTGGATCAGGCGCGGCGTTATCGCCTTGCAGGAGTGCATGTCATGAGCCGCGAGGA
Organism: Aquamicrobium sp.; assembly: GCA_019739225.1. Taxonomy (GTDB): domain Bacteria; phylum Pseudomonadota; class Alphaproteobacteria; order Rhizobiales; family Rhizobiaceae; genus Aerobium. Next base: position 274,375 of record JAHHDT010000005.1, on the reverse strand, counting down.
ACGCATGGCACGTGCCGGGGACTATGTGCTGGGCCTGATGGACGAGAAGGAGCGCACGCGCGCGGAACGCGATATGGAGATCGATGCGGAATTTCGCGACTGCGTCATCCATCTCGCCGAACGCTTCCATGCCTTCGACAAGGACGTGGCGCCCGCCGAGGTTCCCGGCGATATGTGGCAGACGGTTGCCGCGCGGATTGCCGACATGCCGCAGATGACCGCGGCAGACATCGCGCGTGAGCGCCTCGATTTGACAACCTTGCAAGCGCCCGACCCCAGCCGCAAGGGGATACTCCAGTTGAAGCGGCCCTACGCCCACCAGTTCGCCGGTTGGCGCGGGGGGCTGATCGCCGCCTGCCTGATCGGGGCGCTGGGCGTCGGCTATCTGTCCGGGCAGGCGATGGGACCTGCGCCCGAGCCGGTCGTCGTCGTCGTGCTGGCCGATGAAGACAATGCGCCTGGCGCTTTCGTCGAGGCCTACGGAAACGATGCCGTCCGCATCGTGCCGCTGGTCGATTTCGAGGTGCCGCAGGGCAAAACCCTCGAAGTCTGGACGCTTTACGACCGAGACGTCGGCCCGGTGTCGCTCGGGACATTTGGACGCTCTACCGAGATCACCCTGCAGGGGCCGGACCAGCCGATGCCGCAGCCGCAGCAGCTCTACGAGATCACGCTTGAGGATGCGCCCGGCTCGCCGGTCGGGCGCCCGACCGGTCCGATCCTGGTCAAGGGGCTCGCCGTGCGCCCGCCGCGCTAGCTCTCGCCGGCGGGTATCGGCTCAGGATGGGCATCATGGAGGCAAGGCCCAGAACGGCCACCGCCGACAGGAACCATCCAAAGCCGGACCATCCGAACGCCTCGACCACGGCAGCCGCCAGCGGCGGACCAAGCACGGTGCCAAGCCCGCCCGCCTGACAGACGAGCCCGATGGCCACGGGCACCGAGCCGTCGCGAGGCGTGACGAAAGGGATCGCGGCGAACTGGGCGGACGCGACGAGCGCGCCGGAGATCGCCAGCGCCAGGGCCGCGATCGTCGCCAGCGCCGGATCGGACAGCGTGAAGGCCGGAACCGCCGTCACGGCGCCGAGCGCGAAGCCGAACACGGCAAGCCGCGCCATATAGCCCGCAGCCTTGCCTCTCACCAGGACGCCCGCAAGCACGTTGCCGAGCGGCACCGACAGCGCGATCACGCCGGCGGAAACGAGGAAATGCGCGCCATCGCCTGCCACGAAGGTGGGCATCAAGGTGAACATGGAGACGGACAGAACGACGAACGCACCGAATGCGACCGCCACCAGCACGACGGGCAGCGACAAGGTCTGCGACACGCTGCCTGCCGCGCTGGCCGGCGCGGAAACCGCGATGCCGCTCACGAGCCAGAGCGCGCCGGCGGCAAGAACGACAAACAGCAGCACCATCACAAGCAGGTAGCTGTGAGGCGCGTAGAGCGGCAGCATCGCCAGCGCGAGAAAATCCGACGTCGCGAAGCCCAGCGGGACGAAGCCGCTCCAGATCGCCAGCACCGGCCCCTTCCAGTTGACCGGGGAGATGTCGGCGAGAATGGCCGGCAGCGCCACACACAGAGCAAGATACCCGACAGCCTCGACCAGCCTTGCCGCATAGATCGAAACGGGCGTTTCCGCCAGCGCGAGCGCGATACCACCTGCTGCCAGGAGCACGGCACCGGCCAGTATCGAGCGCTTGAGGCCGATCCGATCGATCAACCAGCCGGCCGGAAGCGCCGCCAGCGCGATGAAGATGCCGAGCACCGCCGCGAGCCAGCCGGCCTCGACAAGCGAAAAGCCGACCTCGTGGCGATACCACGGAATGAGCGGCGCAATCTTGCCGAGCTGCGCGCCGGTCAGCACACCTGCAAGCAGGATGAGCGCTATCGCCGCGAGGCGCGGGGCAGCGGACCGGGAGGGGCTTAGAGAATCAGGGTACATCTGCGCCTACGATAGGCAATCGCCGACGACCGGTCATTGCACAGCCGGCGGAAATTCATACGCCAAACGAAAACCGCCGGGCTTGCGCCCGGCGGTTCGCTACGAGACTTCCGCTGACCGATCAGTACGGGCAGGAATTGTCGCTCATGAAGTCATGCACCTCGATCTCGCCGGCGATGATCTTCGCCTTGGCTTCCTCGACCGCGGTCTTCATCTCGTCCGTGATGAGCTCGGCGTTGTTTTCATCGACGGCATAGCCGACGCCGTCCTCGGCGAGGCCGAGCACGTTGATGCCGGCGCTGAACTCGCCCTTCTGTGCATCGGTAAAGGCGTTGTAGACGGCCACGTCGACGCGCTTGAGCATAGACGTCAGCACGGCGCCCGGATGCATGCCGTTCTGGTTGGAGTCGACGCCGATACCGAGCTTGCCCGCGTCAGCGGCGGCCTGCAGCACGCCCACGCCCGTTCCGCCGGCGGCGTGATAGACGACGTCGGCGCCCTGATCGATCTGCGAACGGGTGATTTCGCCGCCGCGCGTCGGATCGTTCCAGGCGGCCGGCGTATCACCGGTGTAGTTGCGGATGACGGTCGCTTCCGGGTTGGTCTCCATCACGCCAGACGCGTAGCCGCACTCGAACTTGCCGATGAGCGGTATCTGCATGCCGCCGACGAAGCCGACCGTTCCGGTCTCGGAGGCCATCGCAGCCAGCACGCCGACGAGGTAGGAACCTTCCTGCTCCTTGTAGACGACGGAACGCACATTCGGCTTCTCGACGACCATGTCGATGATTGCGAAGTTGGTCTCCGGGAATTCCTCGGCGACGATCTCAAGCGCGGATGCCCAGGAGAAACCCGCCATGACGATCGGGTTGCGGCCGTCCTCCGCAAAGCGGCGCAGCGCCTGCTCGCGCTGGGCGTCGTTCGAAATCTCGAACTCGACATATTCGATGCCGGTTTCGGTCTTGAACTTCTCGGCGCCCTGGAACGAGGCCTCGTTGAACGACTTGTCAAACTTGCCGCCGAGGTCGAAGAGCAGGCCCGGCTTGATATCTTCCTGCGCGAAGGCCGTAGCCGTCATCGCGGTGGCGGCCAGAAGGCCGAGAACAAAACGCTTCATATGATCCACACCCTGTCGGTTGCTTTTTTGGCTTCACGACGAGAGCTGCCAGCTTGAACAAGAAGCGGCCACCCCCGACCGGCAGAGGTTGGAACCCCCGCTCAGACTGCACTCTTGCACGGGCGTTGCAAAAATTCACGCAGAATTTTGACCTTCTGGATAAGAACGGGAGCGCCGGAAAATGAGGCCCCGGCGCTCCGCCCTCAAGGGTCTTCGGCCGCGATCAGGCGCTGGCGGGCGCGGGAACCGCACAGGCCACGCCGGTGCCCTTCAGGCCACAATAGCCGAACGGGTTCTTGGCAAGGTACTGCTGGTGGTCGGCTTCGGCGAAATAGAAGACCGGCGCGGGCTCGATCTCGGTCGTTATGCGCGACCGGCCGGCGGCGGCGAGCGCCGTTTCATAAGCCTCCCTGGAGGCAACGGCCTCGGCCTGCTGGGCCTGGGTGGTCGTGTAGATGGCTGACCTGTAGGTGGTGCCGACGTCGTTGCCCTGGCGCATGCCCTGGGTCGGGTCGTGGCTTTCCCAGAATATCCGCAGCAGCTCGCCATAGGAAACCTCGGAGGGATCGTAGACGACCATCACCACCTCGGCATGCCCGGTGAGGCCCGTGCAGGTCTCCTGATAGGTCGGGTTCGGCGTCACGCCGCCCTGATAGCCGACAGCGGTGACCCACACACCCGGTGTTTCCCAAAACAGGCGTTCGGCGCCCCAGAAGCAGCCCATGCCGAAATAGGCGACTTCCAGCCCTTCCGGATAGGGGCCATGCAGCGGGCGCCTGGAAACATGATGCTTCGACGCCGTCGGTATGGCGCGCTCGCGGCCGGGCAGCGCCTCCTGCGCGGTCGGCAGCTTCAGCTTCTTGTTCAGCATGTCGCTCAGAAAGAACATCTCTTCGCTCCTTTCGCCCTTTGCGGGCATTGTCAGCGCTGCACGACGAACCGGCTGGCGGCGCGCGGCGGGCGGCGGCCGGCAATCGCAAGCAGCAACGCCAGGCCGGCGAAAACCGCGAATCCCGGCAGGCTCAGAAAGCCGGTCGCCAGCGGATCGGAGAAGAAGCCGGGCATACTCTCGGAAATCGATCGTTCGACACTTTCCAGCGTCGACGGCGATACAGCAGCCCAGGACTCGCCGAGCGGGGTTAGTACCAGCGCGTTCGCGGCGATGGACCGCGTCGCATCCAGCACCGCCATGATGACGGCAATGGCGAGCATGACCATGGACAACAGACGCAGCAGTGCTCTGAACATGAAACGTAACGAGCCGTTTGCCCTCGCCAGCACGACGACGGGCTTCTTCCCCCATCAGATAGGCAAGGAACAGCGGATTGGCAATCGCCCGGCGTTGTGGAAGCTATCGGCGCGTTCGCAGGAAAGAACGCATTCACGGCTTGGCATTCGGCAAAGGATCGACTAGATGAGCGCCATCGACCGCCCCGCGCCAGCGGGGACGTGCTGCGGAGAGGTGGCCGAGTGGTTGAAGGCGCACGCCTGGAACGCGTGTATACGGGAAACCGTATCGAGGGTTCGAATCCCTCTCTCTCCGCCAGATTTTCGCTCACGGCAGTTTCGCTGCGCTCAACGCTTCCGCGGGGGCGGCCTCACCGGCCGGCGGGCGGTCGCCCGCTGGGGTTCCCAGTTCGAACCGTCTCTCGACATCTCGCCCTAAGCCTCATTGAAAACCGCACTTTTGACGCCAATGGACGCGCTGCCCGAAGCCTCCGCTGCCCGCTCGGTGACGTAGCGCAACTCATCGCTCCCAGACATGCATTTTTCCGGCCTGGCCGGTTCACGCCCCCGCGCCGACCGCTGAGATAAAGTTCGCGATTGCGGGAAGCAGACATTCCGCTTGCATGCGCCTTGACCGCCGCTTTCCAGCAATAGCCTGCTATTCGAGACACTACCTTGCATAACATGGTAGCTTGCTATATGTAGACCAAAATCCGGAGTTTCGATGACCGATTCGATCCAAATCCAGCTGCGAAAGGGCGCTCTCGATCTCTGCGTTCTGGCAGTGCTGTCGCGGGGAGAGAACTACGGCTACGAGATTGCCAGCACGCTGGTCACGGCAGTCGGCATGGGCGAGGGCACGATCTATCCCCTGATGCGCCGGATGCAGAATGAAGGCCTCGTTGCGACGCGCCTCGTGGAATCGAGCAGCGGACCGCCTCGCAAATATTACCGGCTCACGCCGCTGGGCCAGACGGTCTTTGAAACGCATCGCAGGGACTGGCGGGCTTTCGCCGTGGCGGTCGATAAACTTCTCGAGGATGAATGATGACCAGGGATGCGTTTCTGGAGAGACTGAGACAGGGGCTCGCCGGTCTTCCTGCGGAGGAAGTCGACGAAATCCTCGCCGATTATTCGGCCCATTTCGCCGATTCCATTGCCGATGGCCGAGACGAAACCGAGGTTGCCGACGCTCTTGGCGATCCGGCGCGGATTGCCCGGGAACTTCGTGCCGACATAGGACTGCGGCGTTTCGAAACAAAATGGAGCCTGGCGAACCTGGCGACTGCGACCGCGGCTCTGGCAGGGCTTGCCCTTGTCGATCTCATCTTCTTCCTGCCGCTGCTGATCGTTGCAGTCGTTCTTGCGATAGCCTCCGCGATCGTGCTGATCGCTGTCGGCGCGGTTGGCTTGAAGATCATCGCCACGGCCCTGCTCTTCGGCGAAGCGACGTCCGAGCTGTTGGGGCGCCTGTTCATCGGAGCCGGACTTGTGAGCGGCTTCTTTGGCGGCAGCGCTCTGCTGTTGATGGGTATCAGCGCCGGCATCCGCATGTTCGGCCACTATGCCCGATTGCATTTTCGCGCCGCCCAGCCGGGTCGGCGCGACGTCTGAAATTCATGACACTAATAATGATACGGAGCGTACCGAAATGACTCGAAAGCTGGCATTTGTTGCAATGGCGGGTTCGCTGGGCGCCGTAGCGTTCCTGACGCTCGGGATCGCTCTTGCGGGAGCGAGCTGGGCTGACGCATCGCGTTTGTTGGGCATGGGAAAATCGACCTGCGGACCCGCAAACTCTGCCTCGCGGCAGCGAACGCTACCGCTGACAGCAACCGACAGCTTCTCGATCCACATCCCTGCCAACGTTCATTATCAACCAGGCGGCATGGCCGAAGTCGTCATTACCGGGGATCCGGCCTTGCTCGATCACGTGCGTCTGGAAGCAGGCCAACTCGGCCTGGATTGCGACCCCGGCTGGTTTGCGTCGCGGCTCGATGTGAAACTGTCGGGACCGTCCATCACCTACTGGGAACTGCGCGGCAGTGGCGATCTGACCCTGTCGCAAATAAACCAGCCGAAGCTCGCATTGGCGATCAAAGGCAGCGGCACCGCCTACGTCGACGGAACCTCAGACGCGGTCGAAGTGAACATTTCCGGTTCTGGCGAAACGGAGCTGCGGGATCTTACCGCCAAGTCGGTGCAGGTGGAAATTCGTGGCAGCGGCAGTGTCTCGGCGAACGGCGCGGCCGATGCGGTTGATGTGAACATTTCCGGTTCGGGCGACGCCGCGTTGAGAAAGCTGACCGCCAAATCGGTGCGGGTAAACATTCAAGGCAGCGGCGACGCCAGCCTGACAGCGCAGGTCGATGCGGACGTGTTCGTATCCGGAAGCGGCGATGTCGAACTGTCGGGTGGTCCGGTCATGCGGCGCTCCGAGGTCAGAGGCAGCGGCAGCATCCGGCAGGCGCCCTGAACAATGGCCGACGGCGGGTGACGCTTGCCAGCGCCACCCGTCTCAACCGGCTTCTCTCCCGACTTCGCCAGTGCTCCCCGATGCGCCGGGTTAACAAGTCGGTTAACGAACGCTTAGGGCGGTCGTGACAATGGTAACGGCGTGGCGGGCAACCTCACGAACGAGGACGAGATGACCGCGAAGCCCAGAAGCAAACCCAAGGATACGTCGAGGGCCCAGAACCAGGGGCCCACCGTCGACCTGTTCGATCCGTTCGAGCGGATGTTCCGGCATCGGAGCTGGATAGACTCCTATGCCGGCTTTGCAGAAGTGTCGGATTTCAGCGCCTTCTCAGATGCCGGCCGAGAGCTGAAAGAACGAAAATAGCGCCGCCGAAGCCCCGAATGCCGCCTATTGCGGCGCGCTGATCTTCTGGCCGAGCCCGCCATCGACCGCGAGCTTCGCCCCGGTGGTGTAGGTTGCCTCGAAAGCCAGAAAGACGACGGCGCGGGCCACTTCTTCCGCAGTTCCGTTGCGCTTCATCGGCGTGACGGCATTGCCGATCTCGTGGAAGGCCTTGCGCTCTTCGTCCGACATGCCGGCGACGCCCGCAGTGGGCGTCTCGATGAAACCGGGACTGACGACGTTGACACGTATGCCTCGCGGGAGGAGCTCTGCCGCCAGGCCCGAGGCAAACGATCGAAGCGCAGCCTTGGTAGCGCTGTAGACGCTCATGCCGGGCTCTCCGCCTTCGTCGGCAACGGATGACGTCACCACGATCGCGCCGCCCTCGCGGATCAACGGCGCCAGCCGCTGGATCGTGAAGAACGCACCCTTGGTGTTGACGATGAACTGGCGGTCGTAAGACGCCTCCGTCACCTGCTCGAACGGTTCCAGTTCCGCGAGCCCGGCATTGACATGCAGGAGGTCGATCGTGCCGAGCTTGTCGCGCACAGTGTCGCCCAGCCGGGCAATATCGCCCATGTCTGCAATGTCGGAACGGGCGGCTTGCGCCTTGCCGCCGAGTTCGGCGAGGGCCGTCCGCAGGTTCTGCCCATTGCGGCTGGTGATCAGCACGCTGGCGCCTTCCGCGGCCAGCAGCCGGGCAGTGGCGAGCCCCATGCCATGGCTGCCGCCGATAATGACCGCATTCTTCTCAGTATATCGCATTGCCTTGCCTCATATGTTGCTGTGCGGTTGATCCGCGACCTATTTGGCAACGTGGACGCCCGGTTGAAATCCGTCACATCGGCGACCTTTCATCCACATACGTGGACGATCAATGAGGATGAGCTGCCGCATCCCGCTTGCCGGGCAGGACCGCGCGTGCAAAGCAACCGGTTCGAGCCGATCCGGGAAACAACCATGGCGCAGAACATCTATGACAACGCCGATTTCTTCGGTGGCTATTCGCGACTTCCGCGGCAGACTCACGGGCTCGCGGGCGCGCCCGAATGGCCTGTGGTGCGGGACATGATTCCGGACCTTTCGGGCAAGCGCGCCATCGATCTCGGCTGCGGCTTCGGCTGGGTTTCACGCTGGATGCGGGAAAACGGGGCCGCCAGCGTGCGCGGCTACGACGTTTCGACCAATATGATCGCCCGCGCCCGAGCCGATACTAACGATGTTGCCATCGACTATGTCATCGCCGACCTCGAGACACTGGAACTGCCGGAAGCGTTATGCGATTTCGCGTTCAGCTCGCTGACGTTCCATTATGTCGAGGATTTTGCGCGCCTTGCGCGGACGGTGCATGGAGCGCTCACTGCCGGGTCGTGGTTCGTATTCACGATCGAGCACCCGATCTTCATGGCTGCCGCGCATCCGCACTGGATCCAGGACGAGGACGGCCGCAACACATGGCCCGTCAACGGTTACGCCATCGAGGGCGAACGGCGGACCGACTGGTTCGCCAAGGGCGTGGTGAAGCATCACCGGACCATGGCAACGACCCTGAACACGCTGATCGAAGCAGGCTTTTCGATCCGCCGGGTCGCCGAGTTCGCGCCTTCGGCGGAACAAGTCAGGGAACAGCCGGCGCTTGCCGAGGAGCTCGAACGCCCGATGATGCTCATCATCGCGGCGCAGCGCTGAACGGTTCAGCCCGCCTCAGCACGAGCAGCGGCCGTGGCCGCCGAGGAGGAACGGCTCCTCGAAGGGGCGGCGCGCGACTTCCATCTCGCGCCCGCCCAGATAGACGGCCATTGGATGCAGCAGCGTCGAACCCTGACGGGTCTTGCCCTCGACATCGGCAAAGACGTAGTCGCTGTCGACCTGGCGAAGGACGGTGATGTCGGCAGGCGCACCGAGACCGAGATGCCCAAGCTCCGGATGCCTGATGGCAAGGGCGGGTCGGCTGGTCGACATGCCGATGACCTGAGGCAGCGTCAGGCCGCAATTGAGCAGCTTGCTCATCGTGTGCAGGAGATCGTAGCCGGGGCCTTCGACCGCGATCACATGCACATCGGACGAGATCAGGTCCGGCAGGAAACCGTCCCGCAGCGCGGCTTCGGCCGTATCGTAGCCGAATGCACCCATGCCGTGCGCGATGTCGAAGAGCACGCCGCGCTCGCGCGCATCCAGCAGCGCCTGCATCACCTTGCCGTCCGGCCCAAGCGCGGAGTTCGGCTCCGGCCGGTAGCAATGGGTGAGGATGTCGCCGGGCCGCAACATGGAAACGACATCGGCATAGCTCGGCGGCGCGGTTCCGATATGGGTCATCAACGGCAGGCCGACGGCGTCGGCTGCCTCGAGCGCGAGTTCCAGCGCGCCAAGGCCGAGCTCGCCCGTCACAGGACCGCCGATCCGCACCTTGACGCCGACGATGCGGTCGCGGTTTGCCTCGACCTTGGCGGCGCACCGGTCGACCGGCAGCATCTCGCGCAGCGTCGCCTCGCCGATGAACAGCCCCTTGTCGAAGCCGAAGATGCCGGGAAAGGAGATGTTGAGGAACGCGAATATCCGATAGGGCGAATGCGCCATCACATAGTCGCGGAAGCCGTCATAGTTGCCGGCGCCGGCGCTGCCGGCATCGACCATCGTGGTCACCGCCGAGCGGCGGGCGATGAAGCCGGGATCGACGCTCAGCGACGTCGCCTTGTGATAGACGTGAGTGTGGATGTCGATGAGGCCGGGGGCCACGATCGATCCGCTCACATCCTCGACACGGCGCGCGCCGGCGGCGAGGTTTTCGCCGACTGCGGCGATGCGGCCATCCTTGACCGCGACATCCGTGACGCCATCGACGCCGTTGCGCTCGTCGAGCACACGACCGCCGGCAAGAACAAGGTCGAAGGCCTGGGCGGCCGCCGGCTCACTCATCGGGTTTCTCCGGTTGCTTGAGCCGGCACCGCGCCCGCTCCGACCTTTGCCATCAACTCACGCGAGTTCGATGGCCCGCTTTTCGTGGATGGACTGCTCTGCCGCGAGCACGATGCGCAGACTGTTGACGGCGGCGTCCATGGACTCGCTCAGGTCAAGGTCCTCGCGGATCGCCTTGAGGAAGAATTCCTGCTCGCGGTCGCATAGGTCCTGGTGACCGGGCTCGTCCTCCATGTTGAACATCTCGTCCTTCTTGACGAAGTTCTTGTCGGGGCCGACCTCGGCATGGTGGTAGCGGATCGCGTCGGTCTTGGTATGGCGGTCGATGTCGGCCGAATCCGAGATGTCCGCAAGCTGGTCCTTGCCCTCGGAATGGCCGGGCACGATCGAGACCGCGCCGCGCGGGCCGACGACGTCCTTCACGAAGAAGGCTTCCTCGCTCATCATCGGGCCCCAGCCGGCTTCGTACCAGCCGACCGACCCGTCATCGAACGTCACGTGAAGATGGCCGTAGTTCTGCTTGGCAGCGTCATCCCACAGCTTGGCGCCGATGCCGTGCACGCGCACGGGCTTGGCCTCGGTGAGCTGGCACATCACATCGACATAATGCACGCCGCAATCGACGATCGGAATGAGGCTGTCGATCAGATTCTTGTGCCAGCTCCAGGCCGGGCCATTGCTCTGCTGGTTGAGGTTGAGCCGCATGACCAGCGGCTTGCCCAGCGTCTTGCCAAGCTCGATGAACTTCATCCAGCTTGGATGAACGCGCAGGATATAACCCAGCACCAGCTTGCGGTTCTTCTCGCGGGCGAGCTTAACTACCGCCTCGGCATCTTCGATGTTGGTCGCCAGCGGCTTTTCCATGAAGACATGCGCGCCGGCGTTCATCGCCTTGATCGCGTATTCGGCATGGGTATTGGGCCAGCTGTTGATCGAAACCGCATCGGGCTTCGTTGCCTTCAGGGCCTCGTCATAATCCTCGAAGAGCGGGTAGCCCTTAAATTCGTCGGGTATCGGCTTCGACTTGATCGAACGGCTCATGAGGCCGACGATCTCGAAGCCCGGATTACGATGGTAGGCGCTGGCGTGCGACGCACCCATATTGCCAAGCCCAACCACTAGTACCTTAACCGCGTCGGCCATGCCGCCCTCCCAAATCTACGTGTCGTGTGGCGCGGGCGGCAGATGCCGCCCGCCGGACTTTTTCCGGTGCCGCGCTCAGCCCGGCACTGCCTGGGCGTAGAGCCCGGCCTTGACCTTCTCGACGTCGATCGCGGCGAAAGCCTCGGTCAACTCGTAGGCATCGGCATCGGCCTTGACCTTGTCGTGGTCAAAGTCGTTGGCCGCTTCGATGCAGGCGTTGGAGCACACATCCTCAGCCTTCACCGGCGAGCTGATCTGGCCGAGCTTGTGAATCTCGTCGAAGAAGGTCTGCCAAGCGGCCATGTCGTGATCGCCCCAGCCTGCGCGTTTGTCCATGTCGCCACGGAAGACGTTGATCTGCTGGAGGATCGACGTCACGCCGAGCTCCGGCCCGATATTGCTCGCCAGGGTCGGGAACTGTTCGAACACGGCCTCGACCGCGGCGCGGGGGTTCTGGTAGCCGAACTCGAGACCCATTGCCCAGGCGCGCAGATACTTGTCGAGGAAGGCCTTCCTGTCGGGGTCCTCCAGATCGGCGGCGCGCACCACGAAGGTGTTGGCAAAGAGCGGCGAATGCTGGACGCCGAGCCAGTATTCGAAATCCAGCCCGGTTCCGATCCACTCGGCACGCAGGCCTTCCCAGCCCAGCGCGGCGTCGCCTTGGCCCGCCTTGAGCGCGGTCGCCCAGGTGGGCCAGCCCGCCTCGACATACTTCACCTTGCTGACGTCGACGCCCTGCACGGCGAGCATCGGATCGACGATCGACTGCCATGCGGCGGACCCGAGAAGGATCGTCTTGCCTTCGAGCGTCTTGAGATCGTTGGTTCCCTCGCCCTTGCGGAACGCCAGGCTGAACGTGTCCTTGGCGCCCATATGGAAGGCGGATTTGAGCTTCATGCCGTTTTCGAGCGCGAAGGAAAAGACGCCCGGAGACGGAAAGCCCATGTCGGCCTGGCCGACATCGACGAACTTCACCGTCGCCGTACCGTCGGAAGGCCCGGGCTGCATGTCGGTCTCCACGCCGAGATCGTCGAAGTAGCCCATCTTCTTGCCGATCCAGTACGGATAGTCGTCGAGCACCTCGAGGGTGCCGCGCGGCGAGATCCAGGTGAACTTCGAATAGGGTTCCGCGACAGCGCGCCCAAGCGTGCCCAGCGAGCTGGCGGTGACGACGCCGGCGGCTGAGACCTGCAGGAAGGTGCGGCGACTGAGATTGCCTGACATCGAGAGCTTATTCATTGCTTTTCCCCTGTTGATGGAACGTTGCGTTGTTCCCGTTCCCGGCGCCAATCCTCCCGGCGCCGGATTTCGATCAGGCTTCCCAGCTCGCGAACTTCTTTCCCATCAGGAAGAAGAAGACGTAGATGAGGATGCCCAGAATGGAGAGGATCAGGACCACCGCGAAGAACTGCGGCATCTGGATCATCGACGAATAGGAAGTAAGGCGGTTGCCGAGGCCGAAGCCGCCGCCGACCATTTCCGCGCCCACGGCCGTCAGCAGGCCGAAGATCGAACCGACCATCAGGCCGACGAAGATCATCGGCAGCGCCATCGGGGCGCGCACCTTCCAGAAGATCTGCAAGGTGGAGGCGCCGTAGGAGCGCGCCAGCGCGATCTTGGCCTGGTCGACACGGCGGAAACCGGTCGCGGCGTTGATCATCACCATCGGGCCGGAGGCGAGCGCCACCGCAATGATGCGGGGCTCGTAGCCGAAGCCGAAGCGCAGGATCAGCAGCGGCACCAGCGCCAGCATCGGGGTTGTGACCAGCAGCAGGATGTAGGGCGTGACGATCTTTTCGGCGAAAGGAAACTGCGTGATGACGGCCGCCAGGATCAGGCCGACAGAAGCACCGATGGCGAAACCGCCAAATAGCTCGACGAGCGTGTGGCCAAGATGCGGCGCGATCAGCGGAAACTCGGTGACCAGAGCGACCGCGATCTCGCTCGGCTTGGGCAGCACATACTGGGGCACGGCGAAGATGTTCAGCAGCGCCTCGGTGCCGCCGATGACGATGACCGCCACAAGCGCGATCGCGACGACCTCGCGCAGCGACTTGATGCCGGGACCGGAGGTCAGCGCGGACATGTTGGTGATGCCAACATCGCTGGCGCCGGCACCCCTGGACTTGAATTCGGGAATGGCGTCGGTCTCGCTCACTGCTTCCTCACTCGGCTGCCCGGGCCGGCTGCGGCGACGCGGCCGTCCCGCCCTGCGGATAGCGGCTCTGCCGCGACCCGACGATTTCCATCTTGATCGTGTTCATCAGATTGAAGACCTCGCTGCTCGCCATGATGTCGAGCGAGCGCGGTCTGGGAAACGGTATCTCGTGGATGCTGGCCACACGCCCCGGGCGCGGGCTCATCACCACCACGCGGTCCGACAGGAAGATCGCCTCCTCGATCGAGTGCGTAATGAGGACGATGGTGGTATGCGTATCCATCCATATCTCCTCGACCAGCCGGTTCATCTCCTCGCGGGTGAACGCGTCGAGTGCGCCGAAAGGCTCGTCCATGAGAAGCAGCGACGGCTTGTAGGAGAGCGCACGCACGAGTGCGGCGCGCTGCTGCATGCCGCCCGAAAGCTCGCGGGGATAGCGCCCGCCGAAACCGTCGAGCCCGACGCGGTGCAGCAGCTCATTGATCCACGCCCGGTCCGGCTTGGTACCCTTGATCTCGAAGGGGAAATTGATGTTGGCGTCGAGGTCGCGCCAGGGCAGCAGATTGGCTTCCTGGAAGACCAGGCCGATCTCTGGATTGGGTCCGGTCACGGGCGCTCCGTCCAGCAGCACCTCGCCCGAGGTAAGGCCATGCAAGCCCGACATCGACCACAGAAGCGTGGTCTTGCCGCAACCCGACGGGCCGACGATGGAGACGATTTCGCCGTCCATGACGTCGAGCGAGCAACCGTCGATGGCCGTCAGGTCGCCCGATCGCGTGTTGTAGACCTTGGTCGCGCCGGAGACCCGGAGCTTGGGTTGCGTGGATTGCTTAGCCGTCATTCCGCCTCGCGCAGTCCCGTGCCGACAGGAGGCGGGAATTCCAGCTCACCCACCCCCTTTCTTCCAGTCTGTAACTATCCGACTTTCTGAGTCAAGCGACAAAGATAGCACAGAGGATCACGTTTGAAACGCTACGTAAGGCGAGGCTTTTGCTCTTGTTCAGTTCGTAACTTTCCTACATAGTTTCATCACTTTTCTGAGACGGCAACGCTTCGAGACATGTACAAGGGCTGCACCGAAGAACGGCCAGGCGAAGGACGCTCATGACGGACGCAGAGATGGAACAGCCGCTCGACGACGAGCGGACGACTGGCGGAAAGCGGGATGATGCGGGCTCCGAGCCCTACCTGCGTCCGTTGCCGGACATCCTTTCCCAGATAAAGGATTTCTACGGGGAACTACGTCCCGCCGAACGGCGCGTCGCCGACGTGGTGCTCGCCGACGTCACCTTCTCGGTCGACGCATCCAACGCGGAGATCGCAAGGCGCGCCGACGTCAGCGAGCCGACCGTCACGCGCTTCTGCAGGGCGATCGGCTGCGAGGGCGTGCGCGATTTCAAACTTAAGCTGGCGCAGAGCGTGGTGGTCGGACGGCTCTATCTTTCGCCGCTGCCACGCCCGGAGTCCGGTGAGGATGGCTCGCCGCTCTGGAACGTCGTGTTCGGCGAGGCGCGCAACGCGCTTGCGGTGGTGGAGCGCAGCCTCGACCCGGCCGACGTCATGCGGGCGGCGGAACTCGTTGCCAACGCCCATCAGGTGCTTGTGTTCGGGCTCGGCGGCAGCTCGACGGCGCTCGCGCAGGAAACGCAGAACCGGCTGTTTCGCTACGGCGTCGTCGTTTCCGCCCATTCCGACCCCTATGTCATGAAAATGACGGCCTCGACGCTGAAGCCAAACGACCTCGTCATCGCCATCTCCAGCACGGGACGCACGCGCGAGGTGATCGAGGCGGTCGCGCTGGCCAAGCACTACCGTGCCAAGACCCTCGCGCTGACGGCGCCGGCCACCGATCTTGCAGGCGAGGTCGACCTGGCGCTGACCACCGCCATTCCCGAATTTCCGGACCCGCTGAAGCCCACCGCCTCGCGCTATGCGTTTCTGGCGATCATCGATCTTCTGTCCACCGCAGTCGGCTACAGGCTGGACGCGGATGCGCGCGAGACGCTGAGGCGCATCAAGTACACCGTTGTCAACCATCGCAAAGGCAGCGCCTCCGAACCGCTCGGAGACTGAGTCTGCGCGCCGGCACGACCGGCATTTCAGGAGGGACTTCATGCACGACACAGCACCCGCGGCAAAGGCATCGGCCTGGCTGGCGCAACTGGCGGACACGCTCCAGCGTCGCGAGGTGGCGGGCGCGCTGGAACTGTTTGCCGAGGATTGCTACTGGCGCGATCTGGTCGCCTTCACCTGGAACGTGAAAACCATGGAAGGCAAGCCTGCGATCGCCGCGATGCTGGACGCGACGCTTGCCGCCACCGGCCCGCGCGACTGGGCCGTGACACAGGCCGCCGGTTCGGAACCGGTAGAGGCATGGTTCACCTTTGCCACGGCTGCGGGGCGCGGGAGCGGCATCTTCACGCTCGAAAACGGCAAGTGCCGGACGATGCTGACGACGCTGCAATCGCTCGACGGGCACGAGGAACCCCTCGGTCCGCGCCGCGCCAACGGCGTTCGCCACGGCGCGGACCGCAACCGGGCGACATGGGCCGAGCAGCGCGCCGGGGAAGAAGCCGCATACGGGAACGGCACCGACCCCTACTGCCTGATCATCGGCGGCGGCCAGGGCGGCATCATGCTCGGCGCGCGCCTGAAACAGCTCGGCGTGCCCACCGTGATCGTCGAAAAGAACGCCAGGGCCGGCGATTCCTGGCGCAACCGCTACCGCTCGCTCGTGCTGCACGACCCCGTCTGGTACGACCACCTGCCCTACATCCCCTTTCCCGAGAACTGGCCGGTCTTCACGCCCAAGGACAAGATGGGCGACTGGCTGGAAATGTATGTGAAGGTGATGGAGCTCACCTATTGGGGCGGCACGGAATGCGTCTCGGCGCAGTTCGACGAAGCCGAAAAGCGCTGGACGGTCGAGCTGCGGCGCGACGGCAAAACGATCACGCTGAGGCCCGCCCAGCTCGTCTTCGCCACCGGCGCCTATGGACCGCCGAAGATGCTGGACCTCAAGGGCTCCGACAGTTTCGGCGGCGAAATGATCCATTCGAGCCAGTATTCGGATGGCTCGGCCTATCGAGACCGCAAGGTGGTGGTGATCGGCGCGGCGAGTTCGGCCCACGACGTTGCGGTCGACCTTTGGGAGGCCGGCGCCGACGTCACCATGGTGCAACGCTCGCCGACCACCGTGGTGCGCTCGCAGACGTTGATGGACATGGCCTTCGACATCTATTCCGAGGAAGCAGTCGCACGCGGGATCGATGTCGACAAGGCCGACATGATTGCCGCCGCGACGCCGTTCGCCCTGCAGCCACCGAAGCAGAAGGCGCTTTACGACCGCATCCGTGCACGCGACGCCGAGTTCTATCGCAAGCTGGAAGCGACCGGCTTCCTCCTCGATTTCGGGCCGGACGAGACCGGGCTGATGATGAAGGCCTATCGTACCGGCTCGGGCTATTATGTAGACGTGGGCGCGTCGCAACTGATCATCGACGGCGAGATCGGCATCAAGGCCGGCGTGGAGATCGACAGGCTGACGCCGACCGGTATCCGCTTTGCCGACGGGAGCGAGATCGAGGCCGAAATCGTCATCCAGTCGACGGGCTTCCAGTCGATGCACGAGGTGGTGGCAAAGATCGTGTCGCGCGAGATCGCCGACGAGATCGGCACCTGCTGGGGGCTCGGCTCCGGCACCCGCAACGATCCCGGCCCCTGGCATGGCGAACTGCGCAACATGTACAAGCCGGTGGCGCAGGAAAACCTGTGGTTGCAGGGCGGCAATCTCGCGCTATCGCGGTTTTTCTCCAAATTTGTCGCGCTGCAGATCAAGGCACGGATGGAAAGTATCCCCACCCCGGTATATTCGACGCCCCTGCAATAGCGGCAAAGGCGGACGCGGCGCGGCGGTCTCGACTGGACCACACGCCGTTCCGCCCCGAGAAGAACGGAGCATCGAATGTCCTATATCCTGGCGGTGGATGGGGGCGGGACACAGTGCAGGGCGGCAATCGCCGCCCTCGACGGCACCATACTGGGCCGGGCGACGGCCGGATCCGCCAACATGGCGACCGACCCGCAGGGGGCGATGGCGAGCGTGGTGGACGCCGCACGCGCCGCACTGGCCGCCGGCGGTATCGCCGATACGCCGCTGTCGTCGATCCACGCCTATCTCGGGCTGGCGGGCGCGAATGTCGAGCCCGATCACAGCAGTCTGATTGCCGGCCTGCCGTTTCGCGACACGCGCATCGTCGAAGATTCGGTGATTGCCGTGCGCGGCGCGCTGGGACCCAACGACGGCGTGATGGCGGTGCTGGGCACCGGCTCGGTCTATGGCGGACGGCGCGACGGAAAGATGCTGCGCGCCGGCGGGTGGGGTTTCGTCGTTGGGGACCAGGGCAGCGGCGCGCGCCTGGGGCGGGCGCTCATGGAACAGACGTTGCTCGCTTACGACGGCGTGGTGCCCGAATCGGAGCTCACACGCTCGGTGATGCGCGACTATGGCGACGACCCCAACAGGATCGTGGCATTCGGCACCACCGCGCGACCGGCAGATTTTGCCCGCTATGCGCCGCTCGTCTTCGAAAGCGCGGACCGGGGCGATGCCATCGCCATGGCTGTTGTGGCCGGTGCGGTAGCCGACGTGAATGCTGCACTCGGCGCCATTGTCTGGGACGGATGCCAGCACCTGTGCCTGACGGGCGGGCTGGCACCGAACTACGAGCACCGGCTGGCAGAGACGTTCCTCCGGATTCTCAAGCCTGTGCGCGGCAATGCGCTGGCAGGCGCGGTCGAACTGGCTGTGGAGACCTTCGCCTCACCGCAGGCCTGAATGCGCCCAGGCGCATAACTTTCGGCGACGATCCCTTCTTGTCATGGCAGGCGCGACGGTTTAACTGGAGTGCAAACGTCATAATATAGAAGCCGGTTCGCATGAGTTCTTCCCAGACAACGATCGCCACCGAAAAGGCAAGTCGCTACCTGCAGCAGCTTTGCAAGCATTTCGCCCACAAGATTCCTGTCTCATTCACGCCTCATGAAGGCGAATGCCAGTTTGTCTGTGGGACGGCGCGGCTCGATGCGAACGACACCGAGCTCCGCATCAAGGTCGAGTCACCTGACGACGCACAGCGCGCACAGACGCAACAGGTGATCGAATCGCACGTCCTTCGCTTCGCCTTTCGGGAAGAGCTAGGACCACTGAACTGGAGCGTAGCGGCCTGATGCGACCCGCCGCTGCCGCGTTCTTTGCCGCAATCTTCGCGGGTTTCGCATCCGCTGCCGGCGCGATGGAGATCGATACGGCAAAGGGACCCGTCGAGATTCCGCAACGTCCCGAGCGTATCGCGGTCTTCGACATTGCCGCGATCGATACGCTGGACGGGCTCGGCGTCGAGATCGCCGGCGTTCCCGACAATCTCTACATCGATGCACTGCGGCATGTCGACGACGGCGCCGAAACGGTCGGAACGCTGTTCGAGCCCGATCTAGAGGCGCTAAGCGCGCTGGCGCCGGATCTTGTGATCGTAGGTGGCCGCTCTTCCGCTCAACTCGATTCCGTGTCCCGCGTCGCGCCCACCGTGGACATGACGCTGTTTGGCGACGACCTCATTGCCGAGGCGCGCGCCCGCGTGACGACATATGGCGAATTGTTCGGCAAGCAGGACGAAGCGGCTGGACTTTTGGCCGATCTGGACAGCGCGCTTGCCAAGGCCCGCGAGGCGGTCGCCGGCAAGGGCGACGCGCTGATCCTGATGACCAGCGGCACGAAGGTCACGGCCTACGGCATGGCGTCGCGCTTCGGCTGGCTGCATCGCGAGCTCGACCTGCCGCCGGCGGTCGAAGCAATCGAAGTCGCCAATCATGGCGAAGCCATCTCGTTCGAGTTCGTCCGCGAGGTCAATCCGGACTGGCTGATCGTGCTCGACCGCGCCGCCGCGATCGGTTCCGGAGAGCAGAACGCCAAGGCAACGCTCGACAACGAGCTGGTGGCGGCGACGAACGCCTGGCAGAAGCAACAGGTCGTCTACCTGCCTGCCGCCGATTTCTACATAGCAGCTGGAGGCGTCGCATCGACGATCCGGGTGCTGGATGCGATCACCCGCGCCTTCTCGCCATCATGACGGCCCTTCCGCAAGGGCGTTCCCGGCGCTTCGCAAGGCAATCGCATATGGAGTCACCCCCACTCCTTAGCCCTCCCCACAAGGGGGAGGGGGTTCTCGAATGTGGACGCCTGAGGCCAGCATTCCCGGAGATAGCGGAGCAACAAAGTCCCCCTCCCCCATGTGGGGAGGGGTGAGGGGTGGGGGTATGAGGCCGCAGCGCGGGCCGCTGACGTCTGCGACTGCCCTGCGGCCCTTCGCGGGCAGTCTGGCCGTTCTTGCCGCGCTGGCGGTGGCGAGCCTTTTCGTAGGCGTGGGGACGCTGAATCCGGGAGCGCTCGTTTCCGATCCGGACGCGGTCGCGCTGATGTTTGCCAGCCGACTGCCGCGTACGCTCGCCGCGATCCTCGCCGGCAGCGGTCTGGCGATCGGCGGGCTGGTGATGCAGACGCTGGCACGCAACCGTTTCGTGGAGCCGACAACGGCCGGCACGGCGCAGGGTGCGGCCCTCGGCATCCTGATCGTCACCATCCTCGCCCCGGGCGCTTCCATTCTGGTGAAGACCGTTGTCGCGAGCATCGCGGCGCTCGGCGCGACCTCGGTCTTTCTCTCGCTGGCGCATCGCCTGCCGCCGACGCAGCCGTTCCTGGTGCCGCTGTTCGGCCTGATCTATGGCGGCGTGGTCGGAGCGGCCGTCACCTATATCGCCTGGCAGGCCGACCTGCTTCAGCTCGTCGAGGTCTGGATCCACAATGGAGAGTTCTCCGGAATCCTGCGGGGGCGCTACGAGCTTCTGTGGATCGCGCTTGCCTTCGTCGCGCTTGCTTTGTGGGTCGCCGACCGGCTGACCATCGTGTCGCTCGGGCGCGAGACCAGCATCGGCCTCGGCATAGACTATGCGCGCATGCTGCAGCTTGGGCTGGTGATCGTTTCGGTGATCTCTGCGCTGACGGTGGTCGTCGTCGGCATCATTCCCTTCGTCGGCCTCGTGGTGCCGGCACTGGTCTCGCGTATCGTCGGAGACAATCTGCGCCAGACCATTCCGCTGGTCGCGATCTCGGGAGCAACGCTGGTGCTTGGCTGCGACATCATCGGCCGGCTGCTGCGCTTTCCCTACGAGGTGCCGGTAGGCACGGTGCTCGGCGTCGTGGGCGCGCTGGCTTTCCTCGCCGTCCTGCATCTGAGGCCACGTCATGGCTGAGCTTGCCGACGGTATTCGACGGACCGCGCCGCGTCGGATTTCCTGGCGGCTGGTCGCGATATGGTCGCTGGCTGCGATCCTCACCTGCGCATTCCTGTTCACCGGCCTGCGCGGCAATATCAGCTTCGTCCTGAACCTACGGCTGACGCAGCTCGTCGGCATGGTGCAGGTGGGCGTGGCTGTCGCTGTGTCGACGGTGGTGTTCCAGACGATTACCAACAACCGGATCCTCAGCCCCTCGATCATGGGCCTCGATGCGCTCTATCTGTTCTGCCAGACGGCGCTGGTCTTCGCACTGGGCGGCTTCGGTTATGCCGCGCTCGACCCGGCATGGAAGTTCGGCGGCGAGGCGGTGCTGATGATGGCAGCCTCGGCAGCGCTGTTCGTGCCGATGCTCCGCCGCAGCTCCGAGATGCTGATGATGATCCTGACGGGCGTGGTGCTCGGCCTGCTGTTCCGTTCCCTTTCATCGCTGCTTTCGCGGCTCATCGACCCGAATGACTTCGCCGTGCTGCAAGGCGCAAGTTTTGCCAATTTCCAGCCACTCGATCCAGCGCTGCTCGCCGTCGGGGCCACCGTGACGGTGCTCGGCACACTGGCTGCATGGCGGACGCGGCATACGCTCGACGTCGTCGCGCTCGGACGAGAAGCCGCGGTCGGCCTCGGCCTCGACTGGAACCGCACTGTCACCGCTCACCTTCTCCTCGTTGCCTGCCTCGTCGCCAGCGCGACGGCGCTGGTCGGGCCGCTCGCCTTTCTGGGACTGCTGGTCGTGGCGGTGGCTGAGCGCATCTGCGGCACGCGACGCCACGCCGTTCTGTTTCCGGCGGCGTGCGGCGTCGGCGTCGTGATGCTTGTCGGCGCGCAGCTCATCGGTCGCGCCGGCTTCGGCGGCGCTGTCGTCATCAGCGTTATCGTGGAGTTCGTCGGCGGGCTCGTGTTCCTGGCCTTGCTATTTGCGCGGAGGCGCCAATGATCGAGATCGAAGATGTCTCCTTTGCCAGGCAGGGCACGCCGGTCCTGCAGGACATATCGCTTTCGATTCCCGCTGGCGGCGTGACGGCCCTCGTCGGACCCAACGGTGCGGGCAAATCGACCCTTTTGTCGCTGATGGCGCGGCTGCTGCCGCTCGAGACCGGCAGGATCAGCATTGCCGGCAAATCCGTTGCGCATACCCGGTCGGACGCGTTGGCACGCACCGTTGCGATCCTGCGTCAGGACACGCTCGTCTCCAGCCGCCTGCGCGTCGGCGAGCTGGTCGGCTTCGGGCGGTTCCCCCACAGCCGCGGCCGGCTGACCGACGAGGACCGCCATCTCATCGACGACGCGCTGCGGGAGTTCGACCTGACCGGAATGGCCGACCGCTTTGTCGAGACGTTGTCGGGCGGACAGCGCCAGCGCGCCATGGTGGCGATGGCCTATTGCCAGGGCTGCGACTGCATGCTGCTCGACGAGCCGCTCAACAATCTGGACATGTTCTACGCGCGCGAGCTGATGCGGATATTGCGCGACCTCGCCGACCGACAGGGCAAGACCATCGTCATTGTGCTGCACGACATCAACCATGCCGCCACCTATGCCGACCGCATCGTCGCCCTCCGTGACGGCAGGCTCGTCAGCTTCGACCGCACCGATCAGGTGCTGGTGCCTGAAAGGCTCGAACAGATCTTCGGCTACCGGATGGAGATCGCCACCGTGGATGGCCAGCCGGTGGTGCTGCACCACCGCTGAAAGTGATCGCACGTTGCGTGAACGCCACAGCTTCGCCAAATCGAATATAATGTGGAGAATTTTTGTCATCTTTATTGCCATTTCGCGGCAGCGACCCTAGGAAAGCTTCCGGGCAGTGCATTGCAGCGGCTTCCGTTGTCCGGCGCCGGCAACGCAGACTTTATCCGCTTCCATGGATTGGGGCATTTTCTGGGGGTTTCAGACATGACGTCGTTCTTCGACCGCGCACTTCTTGCCGGCACAGCACTTGCACTTCTTGCAAATGCTTCCGCGGCCTTCGCCCAGAGCGAGGATGACACCGCCACTCAGGATGCGCCTGCGACGGAAGAAGCCGTGCCGACCGCAAACGGTGCGACGCTACTGCCTCGCCTCGACGTCGGCGCGGGAGCGGAAGGCACGGTCGGCACGAATGTGATCGCCATCACTCAAGACGAGCTTGAAAAGAAGCAGCCGAGCGACCTTCAGGAAGTGTTTTCCGGCGAGCCCGGCGTAGCGGTTGGCGGCGCGATCCCCAGCACGCAGAAGATTTTCGTCAACGGCGTCGACGAGACGAACCTCGCGGTCACCGTCGACGGCTCGCGCCAGAACAACAAGGTCTTCCACCACAACGGCACCTACCTGCTTGATCCCGCGCTGCTGAAGGCCGTGACCGTCCAGCCGGGTGTCGCTCCCGCCGATGCGGGACCGGCGGCACTTGGCGGCTCGATGGGTTTTGAGACGGTCGATGCCGTCGACCTGCTGGAGCCGGGCCGCAATTTCGGCGGCTTCATCAGCGGCACCTTCGACACCAACAGCGAGACCTACACGACCGGCATCAGCGCCTATGGCATGAAGGACGGTTTCGAGTTTCTCGGCTACCTGAACTATTCCAATGGCGGCAACTTCACCGCCGGCAACGGCCAGGAGATGCCAGGCACCGGAACCGACCTGCTGGGCGGCCTGGGCAAGCTCGCCTACGAAACGGAAGAAGGCCATCGCTTCGAGATCAGCCACGAACAGGTGCGCGACGACGAGATGCGCCCTTATCGCGCGAACTTCTACTTCAACCGGGGTCTAGAACCGGAAATACGCCGCTACGAGCTCAACAGGCAGAACACCGTCTTCACCTACGACATGGTCGCGCCCGTCGACATGTGGGACCCGAAGATCGTGCTTGCCTACAGCCGCACGCAGGTCGAGACGCCGTTCTACGATTTCAGGACGGGCGAGATCGTCGCCCCGGCAATCGGCACCACAGCAAGCTTCAACGGCAAGGTCGAGAACAAGTTCGCCTTCGACATCGGCAGCGTGACCGCCGGCGTCGACTTCTACAACGACAAGGCGCATCTCAACTACGATGCCGTTCCGCCCGAACTGACCACGGAGCGCGCCTCCAATATCGGCGCTTACGCGCAGGCGCGGCTGGAGCCGTTCGACCGGACGCGTATTTCGTTCGGCGGCCGTGCCGACCACCAGTGGTTCACCGGCGTCGACGGATCGGACTGGACCAATGCGGGCGTCAGCGGCAACATTTCGGGCGAATACGACCTGTTGCCCGATTTCTTGACCGTGAAGGCGGGTGCTGCGCGCGTCTGGGGCGGCGTGCCGCTCGCGGAGAACTTCATCCACCGCACCACCTGGACATACGGCACCGGGCCGGAGCCGGTGACGTCAGTCAACCTGACCGGCGGCCTCGAAGCGCGGTTCGACGGTTTCACCGTCGAGGCCGGCATCTTCCAGACCGATATCCGCAATGCGCGGTTCCCCTCGGCCGACCCCAACCGCTCCTACGATCTGGATTCGTGGGGCTGGGAAATCGGTGCCGGCTATGACTGGGGTCCGGGTTTCGTGCGCGCGAAATACGTCAACGTCTATGCCGACGTCGACGGCATTCCAGCGGATACCGAAGTCGGCCGCTACCTGACGACTCCCGTCGGCGAGATCATCATGCTGACAGCCGGCTACACGTTCGAAAATCACGGCGTCACCATCGGCGCTGATGCGGAATTCGGCCTTGCGAACGATCGCACCCTGGTGCGTCATCCGAGCGATCCTGGTTCGCCGAAAGTAGCCTTGCCGGCCTACGAAGTCGTCAACGCCTTCGTCGAATACACGC
Source organism: Aquamicrobium sp. (assembly GCA_019739225.1). Classification (GTDB taxonomy): domain Bacteria; phylum Pseudomonadota; class Alphaproteobacteria; order Rhizobiales; family Rhizobiaceae; genus Aerobium. The sequence continues at coordinate 249,874 of JAHHDT010000005.1, read as the reverse complement.
CGCCGCAGATGCAGAACATCACGCTGCGGGCCGAGGCCCGGAACATCTTCGACGAGAGCTATACGAGCCGCGCCAGCTACGGCCAGGACTTCGACGGCGTGATGCCGCATCTGGAGCCCGGCCGCACATTCCGCTTCAACGCCCGGGTCCGCTTCTAGGATCGACCTATAAAGAAAACGAAATCGACAATCTGAGGAGCGGCGGCATCGAAAGGTGCCGCCGCTCTTTCCTTTCTGGCCCTCTTCAGTCTCCGCATCTGGACGAGTTGACGATCGCCGTGGCCTTGCATAGGTTGCGGCCATTCCGAGGGGTGCACCGCACGGTGCTGAGACGGCGTTGAGCCGGACCCTTGAACCTGATCCGGGTCATGCCGGCGTAGGAACGGAAAAAGGGTCCCGCCAATCGGGGCAATCCTGATCTCTTCTTCGCTTCGCCTGGATCTCCATGATGACCATCGGGAGATCGCCATGCAGCCATTCTTTTTCGAACGCCCGCCTGACCAGTCGACCTGAGCGCGAACGCACATGTCTACGCTGTCGACGGTTCTGCGCACTGTCGTCGTCCTGCTGGTCGCCTGGCAGGCGCTTGTGCTCGTGCTCGAACCGCCCCCCTACATCCTGCCGGGCCCGCTCGACGTCGCCGAAGCGCTATGGCGCCAGAGAAACTATCTCCTCGCCAACACGTCGGTCACGCTGGCCGAGATCGCCATTGGCTTCGCGGCCGGGACTGCCCTGGGCATCGTCACGGCGTTGGGCATCGTCGCACTGCCCCGGTTCGGTACGGTCGCCTGGCCTCTGGTGCTGGTGGCGCAGGCCTTCCCCGTCTTCGTGATCGCGCCGCTGCTGGTGCTGTGGTTCGGTTTCGGCATGGCCTCCAAGGTTGCGATGACCACACTGATCATCTTCTTTCCCGTTGCCTCTGCCTTTGCCGACGGTTTGCGGCGCACCGACCCCGATGTGCTCGACGCCGCCGCGCTGACGCAGGCCGGCAACCTCGAAACGCTGTTCCAGATCCGCGTGCCGCTCGCCTTGCCCGCATTGATTTCCGGCCTGCGGGTCGCGGCCCCGCTCGCGCCGCTGGGCGCGATCATCGGCGAATGGGTCGGCGCCTCCGCCGGCCTCGGCTTCGTGATGATCCAGGCCAATGCGCGGCTTCAGACAGACACCGTCTTTGCCGCGATGACCATCGTCGCAGCCCTCACCCTTGCCCTGCGCGGACTGGTCGACGCGCTGGCGCCGCTTCTCGTGCCGTGGGCACGGGAAGCATGACGACCGCACCTTCAGGAGCCAACACCACCATGACAAGACCCATCCTTCTGGCCATAGCCCTCAGCCTCGCCGCGATAGGACAATCGCACGCGCAGGAGCGCCTGACCGTATTGCTGGAGTGGTTCGTCAATCCCGACCACGCGCCGCTTGTCGTTGCACAGGAGCTTGGTCTGTTCGAGGAAGCGGGGCTTGAGGTTGAGCTGTTGCCGCCCTCCGACCCGTCCATCGTGCCCCGCGCGGTCGCGTCCGGCCAGGCCGACATCGGCATCCACTATCAGCCCAATCTGTATCTGGATCACGCCGCCGGTGTTCCGCTAATCCGCGTCGGGACGCTGGTCGAAACGCCACTGAACACCGTGACCGTGCTGGCCGACGGGCCGATCGAAAGCATCACCGATCTCGCCGGCAAACGCATCGGCTACTCCGTCTCGGGTTTTCAGGATGCGATGCTAGGACGGATGCTGGAGAGCGCCGGTGTTGGGCTCGAAGATGTCGAGCTCATCAACGTCAACTTCTCGCTCTCGCCGTCGCTGATCGGCGGACAGGTGGACGCGACCGTCGGCGGGTTTCGCAATTTCGAGCTGACCCAGATGCGGATAGAAGGTCATGAGGGCCGCGCCTTCTTTCCCGAGGAGCACGGCGTCCCGGTCTATGACGAGCTGATCTTCGTTACCCGGCCTGACCTTGCCGACGACGACCGGCTGCCGCGCTTCCTGCAGGCAGTGGAGCGCGGTGCGATCCACCTGACCAACCATCCGGAGAAGAGCTGGAAGCTCTTCATCCGCGCCTACCCCGACCTTGACGACGCGCTCAACCGGCAGGCGTGGATCGACACGCTGCCGCGTTTCGCCAAGCGGCCGATGGCGCTCGACCGCGCCCGCTATCGGCGGTTCGGCGCATTCATGGTTGAAAGCGGATTGATCGAGGCAGCGCCAACTGTCGACACGATCGCGGTGGAACTGCAATGAGCGATTTTCCCGAACAAGCCGCCGAGATTCTGACACGCCTGCGCGGCGGGACCCCACGCGTGCACTGCCTGATGAACACGGTCGTGCAGAAGCTGGTGGCAGACGGGCTGTCGGCGCTCGGGGCGATACCGTCGATGACGTCCTCCGTCGACGAGGTTTCCAGCTTCGTCGCCAAGGCTGATGCGCTTGTGGTCAATCTCGGCACGCTGGACGACCAGCGCAGGCAGGCAGTCCGGCTGGCGCTCGATACGGCTCACGACAAGGCAAAGCCGTGGGTGCTCGACCCTGCGCATTGCGATTATTCGCCCCCGCGCGCGACTTTCGCGCAGGAGCTTCTGGCACGCGGTCCCACGGTCATGCGGGCGAATGCGAGCGAGTTCGTCCTGCTGTCGGTGCCCGATCCGGTCGTCGGCGTCCGCACCGGCGCGGCCGATGTGGTAAGACTGGGCGAGCGGTCGCTTGCAATCGAAAACGGCCACGGCCTGACGGCGAAGGTCACGGGCACGGGGTGCCTGTCGGGCGCGATCATCGCCGCATTCCTCGCAGTTGAAAGAGACGCCTTCCAGGCGGCCGCAGCTGCGATGCTGGTGGTCGGCGTCGCGGCGGAGATCGCCGGCGAGACGGCGCATGGGCCGGGCAGTTTCGAGCCGGCGTTTCTCGATGCGCTCGACAGGATCGGTCCGGCAGAAATCACGACACGCGCGAGGGTGGCTCATGCCCAGAGTTGATTACAGGCTGAATGCGATCGTCGACGGATCGCTCTGCGCTCTCGGACCGCTGCCGGACCTTGCAGCCATCGCGGCATCGAACGGCGCGACGATCATCCAGTATCGCGACAAGCATGCCTCGACCCGGGCGATGATCGAGAACGCTATCACGATCCGCGAGGCCATAGCCGGCAGTGGCGTACCGCTCGTCGTCAACGACAGGCTTGACGTTGCGATGGCTGCCGAAGCGCACGGCGTTCATCTCGGCCGGGACGACATGCCGGCGGCGACCGCGCGGCAGCTTCTCGGCACGAATGCGATCATAGGGCTGACGGTGAAGAATGCGGCCGATGCCGATGCCGCCATCGCCGCGCCCATCGACTATGCCTGCATTGGCGGCGTGTTCGAGACGCTGTCGAAGGACAATCCGGACCCGCCTGTCGGTCTCGATGGCTTCGCGGACCTGCGGCGGCGGATTGCCGGGGCACGCTCCGACCTGCCCGTCGGTGCGATCGCGGGGATCGACGTGGAACGCACCCGCGCAGTCGTCGCCGCCGGTGCATCCGGGGTCGCGGTCATCTCCGCAATCTTTCGCGCCGACGACATCGCACAGGCGGCGCGAGCGCTGCGTAAGGCGGTGGACGAAACCTTGGAAGGGCGTAGCTCATGAACGCGATCGCGCTGACCATCGCCGGATCTGACAGCGGCGGCGGAGCGGGGATCCAGGCCGATCTCAAGACATTTTCCGCGCTCGGCGTGTTCGGCACCAGCGTCATCACCGCCATCACCGCGCAAAATACGCTGGGCGTGCGCGCGGTGGAGGACATCTCGCCGGAGATGGTCGGGCACCAGATCGACGCGATCTTTGACGACATCGCGGTCCGCGCCACCAAGATCGGCATGGTCTCGCGCGTGGCAACCATCGCAGTGATCGCCGAACAGCTGAGCCAGCGCGCGGTGCGGCCGGTGCTCGACCCGGTGATGGTTGCGACCTCCGGCGACCGGCTGCTGGCGGCCGACGCGGTGGGAGCCTTGCGGGAACAGTTGCTGCCGCTCGCAGCCCTCGTGACGCCTAACCTGCCCGAGGCCGCGCTGCTGGCCGACACCGGCATCGCCGAAAACGAGCAGGATATGATCGAGCAGGCCGAGGCGATCCTAAAAAGCGGAGCCGGGGCGGTGCTGGTCAAGGGTGGGCACGGCAACGGCGCGGAGAGCGTCGATATTCTCGTCACCAACAAGGGAACGACGCGTTATGCGGCGCCACGCGTGCAGACGCCCAACACGCACGGCACGGGCTGCACCCTGTCGGCGGCGATCGCGGCGGGGCTCGCTTCCGGCCTTACGCTTGAGGACGCGGTGGCGCGGGCAAAGGCCTATCTGCAAAAGGCCCTGCAGGCCTCCGACCGGTTGCTTGTCGGGGGCGGGCACGGACCGGTGCATCATTTCCATCACTGGTGGGAGGCCCGATGCAGCTGACGGCAGCGATGGCCCGGTCGCTCGAGCGTGGGCTGGCAGCCGCTTGCGGGCTCACCCTGCTTGCGATGCTTGCCCTCGTGTTGGTCACGGTATTCCAGCGTTATCTGCTGTCGAGCGGCTTCCTGGGAGCGGAAGAGGCAAGCGGCTGGTTGCTGCTGTTGCTTGTATGCCTTGGATTTCCGCTCGTTGCCGGGCATACCTCCGCATTGCGGGTTGACTTCTTCGCGCCATCGCCTGCGTTCGAGAGCGTGAGACAGGTGCTCTCGGAGACGATCGTGCTTTTGGCGTCGCTTGTGCTCGTGTCGGCCGGGTGGCAGGCCGCGCTTCAGCTTGGCGGCACGTCCCCGCTGCTCGGATTTGCGGAATGGATAAGGCCGGCCGGGCTTGCCGCATCCGGTGCGGTCGCAATCATCCTGCGATGCCTGCAACTGCTTCATCGCGGCAAGCTTCGCCGGCTCATTATCTCCGCTGCGCTCGCGCTGCTCGGCTGGGAAGCTGTCACCTCAGGCCTGACGCTTGCAATCATGCCGCCGAGCCTGGCTGCGTTGTTTGTGATCCTGGCAGGAATTTTGGTCGCCGCGCCGCTGCCGCATATCTTCATCCTCGCCGGGTTCGTGGCGATCGCCTTCGGGAGCCCGCTGACCGAGCCTGCGCTTGCGGCGCAGATTCTCTCGGGCGCGGGCCGTTCGCTGCTGCTGGCGATACCGTTCTTCCTGCTGGCAGGCGCGCTGCTTGTGGTCTCGCGCATGGCGGACGGGCTCGTGCGGTTCGCAGCCGCGCTTGTGGGCGGACGGCGCGCCGGCCTTGGCCAGACCGTGCTTCTGACAAGCCTCACCTTCTCGGGCGCCTCCGGCTCGTCCATCGCCAATGCGGCGTTCAGCGCCAAGACCTTCTTCCGGCCGATGGTGGAACAGGACTATCGCCCGGAGCGCGCCAGCGCGATCATCGCCGCCACGGCCGTGCTCGACAATATCGTGCCGCCGTCAATCGCCTTCTTCATTCTGGCTGCGGCGACCAATCTTCCCGTCGGGCCGCTGCTCACCGGCGGGCTCGTCGCCGGCGTGATGCTGGCCGTGGCGCTGGCCGGCGCAATTCACCTCTCCTCGAAACCTCAGGAATCGACACCAAACGACGAACGCGGGTCGATATGGCTGCTGGCCGCACGCGCTCTACCGTTTTTCGGGCTGGGGCTCATCGTCGTCGTGGGCATCCGCTTCGGCATCGTCACCCCAACGGAGGCGGCGGCCCTTGCCGCCGCTTACACACTTGCAGCCGCACTTGCCTCTAAGACGGGCTGGCGCGGCATCATGTCCGCTTTTCGGCAGGCCGGGGTCGAAACGTCCGGCATCATCCTGCTCATCGGCGCTGCCACACCGCTGGCCTTCCTGCTTGCGACAGACGGCGTGGCTGCCGCCGCGACCGGCCTTGTTCTGGCGCTTGGCGACAATCCGTTCATCGTGCTCGCAACCGCAAACCTGCTTCTGCTTGCGGTGGGGCTCGTGCTGGATATCGGCGCGGCTATCCTGCTGTTGGGACCCATCCTGCTGCCGGTGGCGATCGCGGCCGGCATCGACCCGGTCGCCTTCGGCGTCCTGCTCGTCGTCAATCTGATGATCGGCGGGCTGACACCACCCGTCGGGATCCTCGTTCAGGTCGTCGGCGCCACGACCGGCCAGCCGGCGGCGCAGATCTTCGGCGCGATGCCGCCCTATCTCGCCGCGCTGGTCGGGGCGCTGTTGGTGATGAGCGTCGGCGTCGCGGCGCAGGCGTATTTCTTCTAGATCAGGGAGCCCATCATGACCGTTACGCGCCGTTCGCTACTCGCAGGCTTTTCCGCCACGCTTGCCCTGCCGGCCGTCACCGGGCGCGCGGCTGCCCAGACACCGCTGGTGGTGGCGTCGCTGCTCGGCGACGACAAGCCGGAGACCCTTGTCTGGAACCATATCCGTGATGTGGTCGAAGCCGAGATGCCCGGAGCCTTCGCCTTCAACGTCGTGACCAACGCGGCTCTCGGCGGCGAGAAGCAGGTGGTCGAGGGCATGCGGCTGGGCTCCATTCAGGCCAGCCTTTCCACCTTGTCGAACCTGACGGCCTGGGTGCCGGAATGCATCCTGTTCGATCTGCCGTTCCTGTTTCGCGACGACGCGCACCTTGCAGCCACGCTGCGAAGTTCCACGGCCGTTCGACTTCAGGAACAACTCGAGCAAGAGGGACTGATCGCACCGGCCTTCATCGATTATGGGGCGCGCCATCTGCTGGCGCCTACGCCGCTGCTGGAGCCGAGCGCGATGGAGGGCAAGCGCATTCGCGTCATCCAGAGCCGCCTGCATGCCGCGCTGTGGCAAGGTTTCGAGGCGCAGCCGATCGCGCTTCCGATCACCGAGACCTACAATGCGCTATCGACCGGCCACGTCGATGCGATGGACCTGACGATCTCGGCCTATGCCGGCTTCCGCCTGAACGAGGTCGCGCCGCATGTGACGCTTACCGGCCATATCAGGGCGGTCGGCGCGGTGATTTTCGCCCGCAGCTTCTGGGAAGGGCTCGACGCACAAAGGCGCGCGGTGCTGGGGCGCGCGGCGGAAGAGGGTGCGGCCCATTTCGACATGCTGATGCGCGACGACGAACGCCGCTCCCTCGAGTCCACGAAGGCCGCCGGCGCGACCTTCCATCCGATCGCGAACCGCCCGGACTGGGAAGCGCCGGCACGGGAGGTCTGGAGCGCCTTTTCCGGCGAGGCCGGCGGCATGGAGCGTATAGAGGCAATCGCCCGGATTTAGAGGAACATCACAGGTTCCGGCTATGCGACCAGGTTGCTGCGGCCGATCACAACCTCGCTGATCGGCTCGGGCCGTCCCATGAGATACCCCTGGACCAAGTCGACGCCAAGACGCTTGAGCAACTGTTTCTGCTCCTCGGTTTCCACGCCTTCGACGAGCACGGTGCGGCCGAGACTGCGCAGAAGGCTGACCATGCCGTGCAGCATGCGCACGCCCTGCGCGGTCTGGCATTCATGCAGGAATACGCGGTCGATCTTGACGATGTCGAATTCAAAGCGGCGAAGCCAGCCGATCCCGGCATATCCCGTTCCGAAGTCGTCGAGCCAAATCTGCACGCCGAGATTCTGCAGATGATCGATGTTGCGCGTCACCTGGGGTTCGGGAACGAGATCTATCCGTTCGGTGACCTCGAGAGCGAGCTGGTGCGGCGCCAGGCCGTGCCTGTTCAGGATTTCCGCGACGCGAAGCGAGAAGTTGGGCGCCTTGAGCTGCACCGCCGATATGTTGACCGCGATAACCGTGCCCAGCCCGCGTCTTGCCATGTCTGAGCAGGCCTGCTCGATGACCCACATGCCAAGTTCGACGATCGCTCCGCTCTGTTCGGCAACGGGTATGAAGACATCCGGGCTGATGGAACGCCCATCGAGTTCACGCATGCGCATGAGCGTTTCATAGCCGCGCATCTGTCCGGTATCGAGTTCGAAAATCGGCTGGTAGACGACCGAAATAAGCTGCTTCTCGACAGCATGCTTGAGCAGATCGGCCAGATTCTCGCTGGAGCGATCCACGTCGACAGCATGAGGATCGTAGATCGTAACCCGGGCGCGGCCCGCAAACTTCGAGACGTAGAGCGCGCGGTCGGCCTCCTGCAGAATCGCGCGGAATTCGGCGGCGTTGTCCACCGACGTCAACGATGCGCCAGCACTGATCGTCACAATGCCGATCCCGTCGCCCCGGTCGGGGTGGTAGATGCGCAACTGCTCGACCGCGCGGCAGAACTCCTGCGCGACGTCGCGGAGCTGCTTCGTGCCCGAAACGCGGCAAAGCACGATGAACTCCTCGCCGCCGTAGCGCCCGACAATGGCGTCGTTTGCCTCCGCCGTCGCCACGAATGCCTGCGCGAGGCGGATGAGGCAGTCGTCGCCGGCCTGGTGGCCGAGCCGATCGTTGAAGCGCTTGAAGTGATCCACGTCCATCAGAACGATGCCGATTTCGTCGTTCTCTCTGGACCACTCCTTGTAAAGCTCTGAGAAGTCACGCGCGATCGCCCGGCGGTTTCTCAATCCCGTCAACGGGTCGGTATGGGCGATCTCGACCAGTTCCTGGCCCTTCTCGATCGCAGCCTGTTCCTGGGTCTTGGCCTGCAGCGCCTCGAGGAAGGTCCAGTATCTTTCGACACCGAGGCGCCACGACAGATACAGCGAGAAGACGAGACAGTTGACGAACAGCGCCGCCACGACAATGCGTGGCGCCAGATCGGCCTGCAACGAAAAGAGGGTCGCCGCGACGAAAACCACCGCAATGATCGTCGACGAAATGGCCGACAGCATGAAGCGGAAGTTGAAGAACAGGTTGGCGCCCAGCACGAAGACGATGCCGAAGACGATGAAATGAGACAGGGCTTCCTGATGCACTGTGCCGAGCGCAAGGAGCAGCCATGCCACCCCCCCGGTCACGATTGCGGAGGCGGCGATCACGTGCAGCACCGCAAGCGAAACGCCTCGGCGTACGCCGATCTCGATCGCCGCAAGGAATATGACGCCCACGGCAATGCGGGCAATCACCAGCCGCATTGCGATGTCGGGAAACAGCACCCAGTCGAACACGCCATAGGCCATGTAGCTGAGGACGGCCGCCCACATGCCCCAGCGAACGATCTGCCGGTTTTCGCCGGCGTCGCGCTGGAACAACAGATTCAGGAGCTTGGGGTCAGCCAGGCTCGTGCGTGGACGCGATCGCGCTTCAACGACCTTTCGGGCGATATCGGCGGATAGTTGCATCGCAACCTTCCTTTGCAACAATCGCTTTCCATAACAGCGGAGTTGATGGGGATGTCTTAATTCCCACGCCTACCCTGCCGGCCAACCAAGGGGAAACATCAAGTTACGCTAATTAAGGGTTAACGGACATCGTCCCCCGAGCCGCCCATCCCGCACACCAAACATTAAGCTTTTAAGCGAATTTAATGAAATTGTTTCGCATCACGGCTGATCCGTCTATACTCCATTTGGTAGCATTGAAGGGGATAATAGTGGCGCAAGGCTCCAAACTGAAACTCGATGAGCAGAGTCTCATTACCTCCCAACTCATCAAGAAGCATGCACCGGCGGTGGATCTCGTCGATGCTGCGCTCGTCAAGGAAAAGACCGCGCAGCTCGCTCTGGTGCTTGACCTGGCTCGACAGGCCTTCGAGGCGGGAGAGCCTGCGGCAACGATCGTCCATCGGCTGGCCGGCCGCCTGCATGAGTTGCGCAATCAGCTCAATCCGGCCGTCTGGCAGCAGCTCATACCGATCGCCCAGGAACATCCGGTCTCGGCATTCCTCAGACAGGACCCGTTCACACGCTGGTCCTTCGACAAGCCGCGCGGCTATTCAGGCGACGCCAGCCTGCTCGACATCTACTACAAGCACCCGAGCGCGGATGAGATCGTGGCCTCCTCGACGGAGTTGGGCCGGGATATCTATGCCTACACCAGCGAAGCGGCCAGTTCGGTCGCGGGTCGCGAACGTCGAGACATTCTTGCCAGGACGGTGGATGCCACCGCCGAACGCGTCGCAAATGCCGAGGTTCTGGCGATTGCCTGCGGGCATCTTCGCGAAGCAGAACTGTCCCGGGCGCTGGCCGAGAAGAAGCTGAAGCGCTGGGTGGGTCTCGATCAGGACCCGATCAGCGTCGGTATCGTCAACCGCGATCTGGCGGGTACCGCCGTCGAGGCCATCGACGGGTCGGTCAAGGGCATCCTGCGCCGCGCCTACAATCTCGGCACGTTCGATCTCGTCTATGCGTCCGGTCTGTACGACTATCTGCCGCGTGCGGTCGGCATCCGGCTGATGCAGCGCGCGATGGAGTTCGTGAAGCCGGGCGGCGAGTTCCTGTTCGCCAATTTCAGCGACGAGATCACGACAGACGGCTACATGGAGACCTTCATGGACTGGCCGCTGATCCTGCGCTCGGCCGACGACATGTGGGACATCATCAACGGGTCCGTGGACAAGAACACCGTCGATGCGGAGGTTTTCTACGGCACCAACCGCAACATCGTTTACGGCGTGGTACGCAAGCACGCCGGTTGAGGCTTTTGCGCCCAGAGGCCGCGGCGAAACCTTTCGCCGCGGCGCTCAGATGGTACCGGCAAGCCGGCTAATCCTGCTTGTAGAGAAATTCCTTCACCCGCTCCTCGCCGCCATAGGCCAGACGCTGCATCCGGTAGAGGTTCTTGGCATGGTCGAGCGCGCCCTGACGCGACATGTCCATGCCGCGCAGCGAGGCCTCCATCTCGACACGCAGCGCAATCAGCGGGTGGCGCGCTATGCGTTCGGCATAGGCCTCGGCCCTGGCCAGCACCTGGTCGCCCGGCACCACCGCGTTGACGAGGTTGGCGCGCAACGCCTGCTGCGCGTCCAGCGGATCGCCGGTCAGCAGCATCTCCATCGCCACGGTATGGGGAATGAAACGCGACAGGCGTGTCGAGCCGCCGGCACCGCCCATGCCGTAGGCGATTTCCGGGAAACCGAATTTCGCGTCCTCGGAGGCCACGCGGATGTCGGTCAGGTGGCTCAGATAGATCATGCCCTGGCCGAAACAGTAGCCGCGCACGGCCGCGATGATCGGCTTGAAACGATCGAGCGAGAGCACGTCGCGTGACCAGCTGAACGTGTCGGGCGCCTTGGTTTCCACGCGATGCTTGGGCGCGAGGTAATACTCCAGCTCCGCCATCGGCGTATCGAACTTGGCGTAGGGCGTCTTGATGTCGTCGCCCGCCGAAAAGGCCCGGTCGCCGGCCCCCTGCATGATACCCACATGCACATTGTCGTCCGCCAGGAACTCCAGCATGTGGCCGTAAAGCTGCTTGTGCATGGCCGGTGTCATCGGGTTCACGCTTCCATTGCGGATGGTGAAATATCCGATCTTGCCCTTGCGTTCGTATTCTATCGGCATTCGGTAACCTCTCGTGGTTCAGAGCCAGGCGCCGGCAACGCGGTCGAAGCTGCCCGACCTGAGGTCGGCCTTCTCCGCCACCAGCTTCTGCTTGGCGATTTTCTCGGATGGGGTCTTGGGCAGCGCGTCCCGGTACTCGATGAAGCGCGGAATCTTGAACGCGGCGAGCCTCGTGGCGCAGTGTTCGAAGATCGCGGCGGGCGGCGCGTCATCCGGTGACTTGCCAGGCCGCAGCACGATATAGGCCTTCACCTCCTCGCCGCGCGCCGTGTCCTTCACGCCAACGGCAGCGGCTTCGAGGATGGCGGGATGTTCGCGCAGCACCGCCTCGACCTCGCGGGCGGCAATATTCTCGCCGCTGCGGCGGATCATGTCCTTGAGACGGCCGACGATATAGTGGAAGCCCTGCTCGTCCTTCCAGAAGAGGTCGCCGGTGCGGAACCAGTCGCCGAAATAGGACGATGCGTTTGCTTCCGGCTTCTTGTAGTAGCCCTGCATGATGCCTGGGCCGCGGATGCACAGTTCGCCGACCGTACCGGCCGGCACCTCCTCGCCATGTTCGTCGACGATCTTGGCCACGCGGAAGGGTGAAGGCCGCCCGCACGAGCCCGAACCGACCATGTGGGTCGCCTCGCGCGGCAAGAACAGCGCGGAGCCGACCTCCGTCATGCCGAAGGATTCACGGGCGATGGTGTTGAAGCGCCGCTCGAGATCGGCATGGCGCTCGCGGTCGAAGCCGAAGATCGATACCCGCTTGAGGCTGTTCTGCCCGTCCAGTGGATCGGGCGGCTGCTGGTAGACGATCTCCGGAAACAGGCAGTAGTGAATCTCGTATTTGCGGACCCAGTCCATGAATCGGGACGAGCTTGCGCGGCGGGCAACGAATATCTGGCCGCCGGCGCGCATCGCCATCAACGTCAGCCATTGCGGGTCCATGTAGAAATAGGGCTGGGCTACGAGGATGTTGGTCGCCTGCTCATCCGCCCCGCCGCGCATGCCGGCCACGAGCGACAGCGTGAGCCAGTAGCGATGGGTGAGCATGCAGCCCTTGGGAAAGCCCGTCGTGCCTGAGGTGTACTGGATGTTGACGAGATCATCGATCGCCGGCTGGGGCAGGTCTGCCGGCAGCGCCGGCGCCTCGTGCTGCAGGCTTGCCAGCGAGCGTCCCGAACCGGCATCGCCGTCCACCACGAGGAGGTTTTCCGGCGCAAGAGGCGCGTCGCTGCCAAGGGCCTCGTAGGCCTTGAGGCAGTCGCCATGGATAACCAGAAAGGTCGCGTCCGAATCGGTCAGCACATAGTGCAGCTCGCGGCCGGTATAGTTGATGTTGACCGGCACCATCACGGCACCAAGCCGGGCAATCGCCAGCCATGTGGCAGGGAATTGCGGGATGTTCGGGAGCATGACGGCGACGTGCGTCCCCTTGCGAACGCCAGCCTCGTAAAGGGCAGCGGCGGTGCGCTCGACCTGATCCCGCACCTTGTCATAGGTCGCGGTGCCGCCCTCGCCTTCCTCGAAGAAGGTCCACATCGGCTTGTCACCATTGGCTGCGACCGCGCCGTCGACAAGCGACCAGATGTTCGGCGGCAGTCTGGTTGCCTCGATCTCGGCGACCAGCCTTTCGACGTCGCCGGAAAGGGTTGCCCAGTCGCTGCCGGGGGCGGGCGCGGTTGCAGTCATGTCAGGCCTCGGGAGGTGTTGCGGATTGATAGCGTTGTTCGTTGCGGCGGCGGATGACTTCGCCGATGCCCATGCCGACGATGCTGAGCATGGTCAGCATCACGGCGACGGCAGGCACCGTCGGGTCGAGCTTCAGGCCGAGATCGTTCCAGATGCGGACCGGCAGCGTCTGGGCACCGCCCGAAACGAACAGCGTGATGATCAGCTCGTCGAAGGACGCGAAGAAGGCGAGAATGCCTGCCGCGAACATCGACGGAACCAGATAAGGCAGCGTCACCAGCATGAAGGCCTTGATCGGGCCGGCGCCCAGCACGCGGGCGGCGCGCTCGATGGTGGTGTCAAAGCGGCGCAGACTTGCCGACACGATCATCACCACATAGGGCAGCGCCACGATCGCATGCGCCAGCGTGAGGGCGAAGACATTGTCCACGAGCTGCCAGCGCAGGAACACGATATAGAGCGCGAGCGCCAGAACGACCGTCGGCAGGATCAAGGGCGCTATGAAGATCGCCGTCAGCGCGCTCTTGCCGGGAAAGTTGCCGCGCACCAGCGCAATCGAGGCAAGCGTTCCGACGAGGAGGCTGAGGGCGGTCGCGCCGATGCCCACGCGGAAGCTGAGGATCGCCGCGCCGACCCAGGTCGGGTCCTCGAAGAAGGCCGCGTACCAACGCAGCGACAGCGAGGTGGGTGGGAACTCCAGGAACTGGCTGGCCGACAGCGAGATCGGCACGAGAAAGATCAGAGGCAGGATCAGGAACCCGACCAGAAGAAAGAAATAGACGGCCAGCAGTCGTTTCATCGACCCAGCCCCGCGCCGCTGAATTCCACCCGCCGGCGCATGAGCAGCCAGAACACGCCGAGGCAGGCGAGCGTGATCGCCAGCAGCGCTGTCGCGAGCACTGCCGCAAAACCCCAGTTGAGTGTCTGATGCACCTGAAGGTCGATCAGGTTGGCGATGATGATGCTGCGCCGACCGCCTAGCAGGGCCGGCGTCACGAAGAAGCCCAGTGACAGGATGAAGCAGATCAGGCCGCCGGTCGCGGCGCCGCTGACGCTGAGCGGAAAGAACACCTTCCAGAACGACTGCGCAGGCGAGGCGCCCAGCGAGCGGGCCGCCTTCATCAGGTCCTTGTCGATGTCGAGCATGGACGCCAGGCAGGTGATGATGACGATCGGCAACAGGATCTGTACCATGCCGATGTGCACGGCGACATTGGTGTAGAGGATCTGGACCGGCGCCAGGCCAAGTGCCCCAAGGCCGGTGTTGACAATGCCCTCGCGCCCCAGGATCACGATCCAGGTGTAGGTACGGATGAGAATGCTGACCCAGAAGGGCAGCAGGATCAGGTAGGTCAGATAGGCGCGCACCCGGGGCCGCAAGCTGCTCATGAAGTAGGCGGCCGGATAGCCGAGCAGCAGGCAGATCGCCGTGACCGACGCGGCGAGCATGAAGGTGCGCTCGAGCACAACCAGAGCCACACGCGAATCCAGCAATTCGCGGATCGGTTCGGCCGTGAAGCTGGTTCCGTCATGAACGGTAAGGCTCATCACGCCAAACAGCGGCGCCACGAAAAGAAGGCCGACCAGCAGCACAGCCGGTGCAAGCAGCAAAAGTATGATCGGCCTTCTCATGGTCATCTTGGGAGGACGCCGTCTAGATCAGAAGCCATTCGTTCCAGCGGTTCTGAACCTCTTCGAGGTTTTCGGCCCACCAGCTCGAATTGAATGCGAATTGCTGCTCGGCGTTTTCGGGCGCGGTCGGCAGCGTTGCCACGAATTCCGGCTCCAGCAGCTCCATCATGCCCGGCACGAAACCCGGATAGGGCATGACCTTCACGAATTCGGCGGAGGCGACGGGATCCATGCGGAATTTCATGAACTGCATCGCTTCCTTGGGGTGCTTGGCCCCCTTGGGAATGCCGAGGTAGGAAAGCAGCAATGCGCCGCCGGCCCAGCTTATTTCGACCGGGCGGCCCTCGCTCTTGAGCGGTGTGATGCGGCCGTTCCAGCACGACGTCATGTTGACCTCGCCATCGACGAGGAGCTGGACATGCTGGGCGCCATTATCCCACCAGACCGGGATGTGGTCCTTGATCTCGTCCAGCTTTGCAAAGGCCCGGTCGACATCGAGCGGGTAAAGCTCGTCAAGCGGAACACCGTCGGCGAGAAGCGCGAATTCGAGATTGCACTTGGGTGAGTTCTCGAGCGAGCGTGGTCCGGGGAAGTTCTCAACGTCCCAGAAATCCGCCCACGTCTTCGGCTGCTTGTCTTCGGGGAAGCGGTCGGTCCGGAACCCAAGCACGGTCGAGTAGGATGCGCGCACCATGGCGGTGGGCAGCTTGGCCATCTCGGGAAGCTCGTTCTCCGGATCGACGATCGAATAGTCGATCTCTTCGAGCCATCCTTCCTTCGTCGCAAGCACGACGTCATCGCCGTTCAGTTCGGTGAGGTCCCATTCGACATTGCCGGACTCCACCATCGCCTTGAGCTTCGGCAGGGAGACAGGCGCAGTTGCGCGCACCTTGATGCCGGTCTGTTCGGTGAACGGATCCTCGAAGAGTTTCTTCAGCACCTCGGCCAGCGAGCCGCCCGAACCGTTGACGACGATTGTCACGTCCTGGGCGGCGGCCATGCGCGCGCTCAACGCTCCCAGCGCTACGGAAGCCGCCCCGATACCAAATGCACGTCTCGTCAGATTCACCATGTGACGCTCCTTTGAAGCTTTGTTCAGTTCCCCATGCGCCCCCGGCTCAGGCCGGGAGATATGTCAGGCTGCTGTCGTCGAAATCGAAGCGGACCTCCGTGCCCGTCGCCGGTACGTCGACCGCGCCACTACGCGGTTCGGTGAACGAGATTTCCTTCTCGTCCGCGCCGCGCAGCACGTAGCGAACGGCATTTCCGAAGAAGACCGCCTGCTCCAGTGTCGCGGCTGCCCGCCCCTTCGGCGTACGCCTGATATGCTCGGGCCGCAGCGCGACGTAGCCGCGGCTCGGCGGCTCGCGGCCGGTCATCTCGATCGCGCCCAGCCCCTCGATGCTCACGGTCGAGCCCTCCGAGCGGAAAACCTTGAGGATGTTGTTGGAGCCGATGAAGGACGCAACGAAGCGCGATGCGGGCTGGTCGTAGAGCTCCTGCGGCGTGCCGAGCTGCTGGATGATGCCCTTGTCCATGACGGCCAGCCGGTCGGAAAGCGTCAGCGCCTCGCCCTGATCGTGGGTTACGTAGATCACAGTGCAGCCGATCTGGCGCTGGTACTGCTTGATCTCCAGTTGCAGGGTCTCGCGCAGCTTGAGGTCGAGCGCGCCTAGCGGCTCGTCCATCAGCAACACGCTCGGCTCGAACACCACCGCGCGCGCAAAGGCCACGCGCTGCTTCTGACCGCCGGAAAGTTCGTGAGGCATGCGGTCCGCGAGCCCATCGAGGCGCACCATCTCCAGTGCCGCCAGCGAACGGCGCCTGACCTCGTCGCGCGCCATGCCGCGCATTTCGAGCGGAAACGCAACGTTGCCCATGACCGAGCGATGCGGGAACAGCGAGTAGTTCTGGAAGACCATGCCGATGCCGCGCTTCTCCGTCGGCACGCGGGCGATCGAGACGCCGTCGATGAGGATGTCGCCATCGCCGATGTCGATGAAGCCGGCGAGGCAGTTGAGAGCCGTGGTCTTGCCGGAGCCGCTGGGGCCCAGCAGCGTCATGAACTCGCCGGGAGCCACGGTCATGGAGAAATCCTCGAGCGCAACGAAGCTCCCGTAGGTCTTCCGCACGCTTCTGAACTCGATCGATGAACCTTTGGTTGCCATGGTCAGATCGGTCTCTCCATCCCTCGATTCAAAAAGTGACGGCATTGTCATTTTTTGTCAAGCGGCTTTGCGAACGGGCGTCGGCGTTGCTATGGCTGGGCGGAAAACAGAGAGGCGAAAGGCCATGCACGACTACGTCGAGTTTCTCGAGCAGAAGCTTGCGAACGCTCGCAACGACAGGAAGACGGTCAGAACCGAGTTGCAGATCGAGATCGCGACGGCGACATTGTTGCGCACCAAGGCCTATCACTCCGTCTCTGTCGACATGATCGCCGAGCAGGCAAAGCTGGCGCACGGTACCTTCTACCGCTACTTCGCCGGGAAAACGCGAGGTCATCGCCAAGACGCTTGCCGACTATTTCGACTTCATCCGCCTTTCGCGGCCACCCGTCCCGCGAGAGGCCTCGGACCTCGAAGCCATCGAGATCGGCAATCGCCATTACGTCTACTGTTTCCGGCAGAATGTCGGACTGATGCGCTGCCATTTTCATCTCAAGGATGAGGACGAGATGATTGCCCAGGTCGGCCGGCTTGCTGACCGGGGCATGTCGGAGCGCATGATCCGGCGGCTGCGCAGGAGTGTGCAGATCGACGATGACGATTTGCCGGAACTGCGGTTGCGTACCTACTGCCTGATCAGCATGGTCGACGAACTGCTGCTCAAGATCTACGGTCGTACGAATCCGCCGCTGGTGGAGTTTGCAGACGATCCCGACATGGTGGCGTCGACTGTTTCACGCCTCTGGTACGCAGCGCTCTATGCGGATGCGCCCAGCGCCGGGACGTCCAGGGTCAATGCCGCCGAACTATAACGTCATGTTATGATTCTTCCCATTCTTGGTATTTGACTTCATTTCGTGCTCGCCCACTTGATGGGATTGGGAGTCAGCGCGCAGCCGCGGTCGCGCGCACAAGTCACGGGTCGAACATGAAGACATCCATCGCCACAGTCTCGATCAGCGGAGACCTGAAGGAGAAGCTCGCTGCGATTGCGGAAGCGGGATTTGACGGCGTCGAGATATTCGAGAACGATTTTCTCGCTTTCGACGAGTCGCCGGCGGAGGTGGGCCGGATGGTGCGCGACCACGGGCTCGAGATCACGCTGTTCCAGCCTTTCCGCGATTTCGAAGGGCTGCCCGAGCCGCAGCGGAGCCGCGCCTTCGACCGCGCGGAGCGCAAATTCGATCTGATGCAGGAGCTCGGCACCGACCTGATGCTGATCTGCTCCAGCGTGTCGCCGGTCGCGCTTGGCGGCATCGACCGCGCGGCTGCCGACTTCCGGGAGCTTGGCGAACGCGCTGCGAAGCGGGGCCTGCGGGTCGGCTACGAGGCGCTCGCCTGGGGCAGTTTCATCAACGATCATCGCGACGCATGGGAGGTGGTGCGCAGGGCCGAGCACCCGAACATCGGGCTGATCCTCGATTCGTTCCACACGCTCGCTCGCGGAATAGACGTCGCTTCGATCCGATCGATCCCCGGAGACCGCATCTTCATCGTCCAGCTCGCCGATGCGCCGAAGTTCGACATGGACCTGCTCCAGTGGAGCCGCCACTACCGCAACATGCCCGGCGAGGGCGACCTGCCGGTAGCCGACTTCATGCGCGCGGTCGCCGCGACGGGTTATGCAGGGCCGATCTCGCTGGAAATCTTCAACGACCAGTTTCGCGGCGGCTCGGCACGCTCCATCGCCGCCGACGGACACAGGTCGCTCATCTACCTCATGGACCAGGTGCGGCGCAGCGAGCCGGTGCCGGTCGAACTGCCGCCAATGCCGGATCGCGTGCCCGTCGAAGGGGTGGAGTTCGTCGAGTTCGCCGCAAACGAGGATGAAGCGCAAAGGCTTGCAAAGCTTCTCGTCTCGATGGGTTTCACGCTGGCCGCACGGCACCGCAACCGCGACGTGGTCCTTTACCGCCAAGGCGACATCAACATCGTGATCAATACCGGCAAGGAAGGTTTCGCGCACTCGTCGCATACCGTCCACGGCCTTTCCGCCTACGCGATCGGACTACGCGTGGAAAACGCAAAGGCGACCGTGGGACGCGCGACCGCGCTTGGAGCGGAAGTCTTTTTCGAACCCCGCGGGCCGGGCGAACTCGAAGTCCCGGCGATTCGCGGCGTCGGCGGCAGCGTTCTCTACTTCATCGACGAGCCGTCGGGACTGTCGCGCGTCTGGGACATCGAGTTCGAAACGATGGAGCCGGCGGCCTCCGGCGCCGGCCTGCAACGCATAGACCATGTCGCGCAGACCATGAACACCGACGAGATGCTGAGCTGGCTGCTCTTCTACACCTCGATCTTCGCGACACGAAAATCCCCCGTCGTCGACGTCGTCGATCCCGCTGGTCTCGTGCGCAGCCAGGTCGTGGAGGGTCTCGATAGCCGGTTCAGGCTGACGCTCAACGGCGCGGAGAGCCGGCGCACCCTGGCCGGCCGCTTCGTTGCCGAAAGCTTCGGCTCATCCGTCCAGCATCTCGCATTCTCCAGCGCCGACATCTTCGCGACGGCCGAGGCGATCAAGGCCGCGGGTTTTGCCACCCTGCAGATCTCGCGCAACTACTACGACGATCTGGAGGCGCGGCTGGGTCTTGCCCCGGAGCTGGCCGACCGGCTGCGCGAGGCCAACATCCTTTATGACCGAGACATCGACGGCGGCGAATATTTCCAGCTCTACAGCCCGCTCTTCGGCGAGGGGCTGTTTCTCGAAGTGGTCGAACGGCGCAACGGCTATCAGGGCTACGGCGCGCCGAATGCCCAGTTCCGGATCGCTGCCCAACAGCGCGCGCTCGGCCCGAAGGGCATGCCCCGACGCTGATGCCCGTCAGAACACGACGGGATGCGTCTCGCCCGTCTGGACGTTGACCAGGCCCTGCGGCGCATGCTCGCTCGGCGCCACCAGCACCCAGCGCCACGGCGCGCAGGTCAACGTGGCAAATGCAAGCCGTTCGGGAAAACCCGGCAGCCAGCGCGGATGGAAGGTCGGCTCGTACATCCAGTCGACCTTCGCGCCCTCCATATAGAGATGCTGCATCTCCTCGTGCAGCGCCTCTGCCGGGCGACACGACATCAGCCCCGCGATCTCGTAGCGCACGCGGGCAACAACCTCGCCTTCACGCACCAGCGCCCAACCGCCCCTGTTTTCAGCCAGTGCGTTGACGGCTTTCGCCATCGCCGCATCCGACGAGCCAACGCACCAGACATTGTGCTTGTCATGCGCCATGGAACAGGCGAGCGCGGTCTCGGGCGTGCGGGGACCACAGCCGAGCCAGAACATCTTCGAGACCGCGCCGGCACCGGAAAAGCGATCGACGATGGCGAACTTGGTGATGTTTCGGCTTTCGTCGCGCTGCACTAGACCGTCACGTACGGGCAGCTCGAAGGTGAGGAAATCGTCGGCCCAGTGGAACGGGCGCAGCACGGCCGTCGTCATCGTCGCACGGCCGGGCGCGGCCTGTATGGCGAAATCCTCCGCTTCCAGCGTCCTGCCGATATTGATCGTATCCGCCGCCCAGTCCGGCCATTCGATTTTCGGCACGTCGGGAAGGTATGTATTGCCTTCAGAGATTTGCGCACCGTCGGCCCAGACCCTGGCGATCTCGAAATCCGCGACGTTCGACAGGAGCACGATGTCCGCATAGCGCCCCGGCGCGATCGACCCGACCCAAGGGGTCAGCCGCATGTGGCGGGCCGGGTTGATCGTCACGCACTGCACCGCGATCTCGGGTGCGAGCCCCGCCTTGATCGCAAGCCGTACATTGTGGTCGGTCGCGCCCAGTTCGAGCGTATCGGACGCGCTGCGGTCGTCGGTCGTCAGCGCGACCTGCGACCAGTCCGCCAACCCCTTCTCCAGCAATCCCGCGATCACCTCGGGAAGCGTATGCGGGCGCAACTCCATGAACAGGCCGCGCGAAAGCTTGTCCCAGAACTCCTCGAAGGTCCACGCCTCGTGATCCGAAGCAAGCCCCGCCGCGGCGAAGGCGTTGATGGTTGGCATGTCCCGAATGCCCGCCGCATGACCCTCGACAACACCGCGCTGCTCGAAGGTCGCGCGGATCATGCCCCATAGCCGGCCGTAGGATGGGTTGTCGGGGTTCCAGACCGCCGGCCAGTCCATCACCTCGTCCAGCCCGGCCACCATCAGGCTTTCGCGCAGGAAGTCGCGCTGCTCGTCATAGCCGAGCCATCCGCCGCCATGCTCGTAGCCCGTGGGCGGCACCGCCGAGCCCGGCAACGGAAATATCTTGAGCGGCGAACCGGCACGCCGCGCTGCCAGCCAGAAGTCGAGCGTGCGGGCACCGTTGACGTTGGAGAACTCGTGGCTCGCCTCGCAGGTCCAGGTGTTGCCGCGCGGCAGGACGAGTGCAGCTTCCCACTCGGGCGTCAGATGCGAACTTTCGATGTGCTTGTGCACCTCGCCAAGCCCCGGGACCGCAGCCAGATCGGGCTCGTGGACGCGCTTGGCGACCTCGCCGGGCCAGCTACCCGCATCGCCCACGTAGGCGATCCGCCGGCCGCTGATGACGATCTCCTGATCGGAAAGCCATGTGCGGGTGTGAACGTCGAGCAGGCGGCCGACCCGCAGCGCCACATCGGCCGGCCGCTTGCCGAGCGCGACGAGCGTGAGGTTTTGCCGGATGGCGATCTCAGTGTCAGCGCCGAGTGAGATGTCGTCGGAAGCCTGGGTCATGCGCCGCTTATGTCCTCGCGGGCCGGTCACCTGTCAATGGGACAATGTTTCGACCGCAAGCGCTGGACTGGCGAGCCGCAGCGAGGCATTGTCGCGGCGCAATGCTGACCCTGCGCCAGATCGAAGTCATCCGCGCCGTGATGGTTGCCGGCAGCGTCGCCGGCGCCGCGCGCATGCTCAACGTCGCGCAACCCGGCGTCAGCCGAACGATGAAGCATCTGGAAACGGTGCTAGGCATCAAGCTCTTCGTGCGCAAGGGCGGGCGCTACGTACCCTCGCCCGAGGCTCGAACGCTCTTCGACCTCCTGGAAGACGTTCACAAGAAGCTGGGCGACCTGCAGTTCTCCATCAACCAGCTCGAGCGGGGCAAGGGCGCGGAGCTGTCGATTGCCTCCGTTCCCAGTATCGCCAATGTGATGGTACCGCGCGCGATCGCCGGCGTGCATGCGCTTCATCCCGATTTGAGGATCAGCTTCGACGTCATCAAGCTGGAAGACGCGATCGATTTCCTTCTGCTCGAAAGGGGCGAGCTCGCGGTGATGAGCTACAGGCTGGAGCATCCTTCGCTTACCTTCGAGCCGCTGGCCAGTGGACATCTCGTCTGTATCACCGCCCCCGGCCACCCGCTGGCACAGCAGAAGGCGGTGAAGGCGGCCGACATCGTGAAGTACCCGCTGATTGGCATCGACCCGAACGACCCATTCGGCGGCATCATGGCGGGCATCTTCGCGCGCGAGGGGTTGGACTACGAGATTTCCATCCGCGCCCGGTTCGGGACGACCGTCTGTGCGCTGGTGAAGCAGAACCTCGGCGTCGCGGTGCTCGACATCTTCACCGTCGCCGACATGCGCGGTGACGAAATCGCGGTGATCCCGATTGCCGAGGAGACGGCGTTCCAGACCTTCGTCGGCATGCGCAAGGACGCGGCCCTGTCGAGCTACGCCGAGAACTTCGTCGCCCAGCTCAAGCTGGCCATGCAGGACGCCGCGGGGCGCTGAAGGCTGTGGGGCCGCAGGCCTCAACCCCTCACTCCCGTCAGGGTGATGTCAGTTGGCTGCGCTGCGCGCCGGGCGGCGCCGTTCAAAAGGCAAATCTAAGCTGCTATATGCGGGCGCCCGGCTCGCCACCCGAGGTGTCTCCAGACCGACACCGAAACATGGAAGCAAGACAGTGAACGAAACGCCCTCCGCGCGAGCGATCTTGTCCGGCCAGCAGCCAGCGCTCGCCATTTCAACGCGCGGGCTGGCGAAATCCTTCGGCACGCTTCGCGCCGTCGACGGCATCGATCTCGACGTGCCGCGCGGCATGATCTTCGCGATTCTCGGGCCCAATGGCGCAGGCAAGACCACGTTGATGCGCATGCTGGCGACGCTCACCAAGCCCGATGCCGGCGCGGCCACGGTGATGGGCTACGACCTTGTCAGCGCACCGCAGGCCGTGCGCGGCTCGATCGCCATGACGGGGCAGTTCGCCTCGCTCGACGAAGACCTGACCGGACGCGAAAACCTCGTTCTGATCTCGCGGCTGTGGGGTTTCCGGGGCCGGCA
The DNA here is from genome assembly GCA_019739225.1 of Aquamicrobium sp. Taxonomy (GTDB): domain Bacteria; phylum Pseudomonadota; class Alphaproteobacteria; order Rhizobiales; family Rhizobiaceae; genus Aerobium. Next base: position 226,801 of record JAHHDT010000005.1, on the reverse strand, counting down.
TGCCAAGGCGCGCGCCGACGAGCTGCTGGCCGCCTTCGACCTTGCCGATGCGGCGGGCAAACAGGTCAAGGACTATTCAGGCGGCATGCGCCGGAGGCTCGACATCGCCGCCTCGCTGATCGTCACCCCGGGCGTCCTTTTCCTCGACGAGCCGACGACCGGCCTCGACCCCAAGGCCCGGCAGGGCGTCTGGCGCATCATCCGGGCGCTGGCGGCGACCGGCGTCACCGTGCTCTTGACGACGCAATATCTCGACGAGGCGGACCAGCTTGCAGCACGCATCGTCGTGATCGACCACGGCAGGAAGATCGCCGAGGGCACCAGCCGCGAGCTCAAGGCCGCGACGGGCTCTGGCTTCCTGCATATCGCGCTCGCCGATCCGAACCAGATCGACCAGGCCGAGCGGCTGCTGGCGGAGAAGCTTGGCGGAACGGTCCAGCGCGGCGTCGAGGGCGGCAGGCTCTCGGTGATGGCGGGCTCGCCGCAGGCGGCCAACGAAGCGCTTGCCGCGCTCATCGACGCCGGCGTGGAACCGGCCGACTTCTCCATGGGCTCACCAAGCCTCGACGAGGTGTTCTTCGCTCTGACCGGCGGACCGGCCGACCAGAACCAAGACACGGAGAGCGCGGCATGAGCGAGACCTCACCGGAAGCCCTCGCGCAGATCCTGCGGCCGGTCGCGCGGCCGAAGGAACCGTCGGCGTTTTCCAACGCGCTGGTGTTCGGCTGGCGTGCGGTGCTGAAGTTCAAGCACGTGCCCGAACAGCTCTTCGACCTCGTGATGACGCCCATCATGTTCACGCTGCTGTTCACCTTCGTGTTCGGCGGCGCGCTGGCGGGTTCGACAGGCGATTATCTGCAGTTCTTCCTGCCGGGCATTCTCGTGCAGACCGTCGTGTTCAACGCCGTCTATTCCGGCATGGGGCTTTCGACCGACCTGTCCAAGGGCCTGTTTGACCGGTTCCGGTCGCTGCCGATCTGGTCGCTGGCGCCATTCGCGGGGCTGATGGTCGGCGACATATTGCGCCATCTGATTGCCGGCGGCATCATTCTCGCCATCGGGCTCATCCTCGGCTATCGCCCGGAAGCAGGTATCGTCGGCGTGGTCGCGGCCTTCGCGCTGCTCATCGCCATCGGCTTCGGCATGGGGTGGGTCTTTATCGTGCTCGGCCTGCTGGTACGCACGCCGATGACGGTGATGACGTTCGGCTTCACCTTCCTGTTCCCGCTGGTCTTTGCGTCGAACATCATGGTCGATCCGGGTACGATGCCCGGCTGGTTGCGCGCATTTGTCGACGTGAACCCGGTTTCGCTGATGACCACCGCCATGCGCGGGCTGATGAGCGGCAACAGCGACGCCACGCAGATTGCACTGGCGCTCGCGGCACCGGTGTCACTGACCGTGCTTCTGGCGCCGGTCACGCTCTGGCTTTACCGTAGGCGCTGACGATCAGGCAGCCGCCGGACGGCGTATCACCGAAATCCAGGAGAAGCCGCGATGCAGGCGCCGCTCCTGCGTCGCGCCGCCGACGGATTGGGCGATGCCCGCTGCGGTTTCGAACAGGTCTTCGCGGGGTGCAACGTGATGCAACCGCAGCCATGAATATACGGCCGAGCGGAACGAGGCTGGAAGCCCGGCCATGTCTCCGAAGTCGGCGACATGCAGTTCGCCGCCCGGCGCAAGGCGACGGGACGCTTCGGCCATGACGGCACGCCATTGCGGGATCATCGACACCGCATAGGAAATGAAGATGCGGTCGTAGCTCTCGTTGCCGAAGGTCGTGCGCGGGTCGAATGTCGCGGCGTCGGCGCAGGCCAGCCGCACACGACCGCGCAGCCCGGCGGTCGAAATCGCGTCGCCTGCGGCAGCCAGCATCTCGCTCGATATGTCGATGCCGTGGAAACGAGCCTCGGGGTAGCGACGGGCCGCCTGCACCAGATTGCGCCCGGTGCCGCAGCCGATCTCCAGCACCGTGCCCCCGACCGGCGGCGCCAGCGAAGCGATCATCGGATCGCGGCCGAGCAGATAATATTTGCGCGTGGCGTCATAGATGCCGAACCGCCGCTGATAGCGGTAAATGCGGTCCATCAGCAGCGCGTGGTCGGAACGTGCATCCATCGTGCTTACCCCCGAAAGACGTGAAGGTGGAAGCCGCCATAGATCGAGGAACGGTCGCGTGCGTGGAACGCACGCGATTCCGCTTCGCGATACTCCCAGCGCGAAAGCGTGGCGTCCTCGACCCGGCCCGGCAGCAGGTTATCCTCGGCGGCCGTGCGGAAAATGACCCGCGCGCCGGGCTTCGCCGTGCGCGTGATCTCCGCCCATAGCGCGTTCAGCTGCTCGTCGGACATCCAGTCCTGTGCGTCGAGCAGAACGTAACGGTCGACAGATGCGGCGGGTTTGGCCGCCAGCAGCTCGGTGATCGAGACATTGACCACCGAGGCGCGATTGGCGCGGGCACGCACGGCCTCGAAATTCTCGCGCGACAGATAAGGCGGCAGCGGGCAATCACCGTCGCCATAACCGCGGCCGAAGGCTTGCCAGGCGAAATAGTTCTCCGACAGCGGAAAATCGCAGGCAAGCTTTTCAAGGCGCGCGCGCAGCACCGTTGCCATGTCGCTGCCGCCCGCGAGCGCTTCGTATTGCTGCGGCGGAATGCCCAGGCCGAAGAGCGATGATTTCTGGCCCGTGGCCCAGCGAACCAGACGCTTCTCGAACAGCGGCGCGATGGTGCTATCGAAGAAGCGCCGCTGGTCTTCGAGCGTGCGTGCCTGCAACAGGCCGCGCGGGTCCGCGCCGTAGAGGCGCGCGACGCGGTGGCCCCAGCCGATGAAGTTTCCAAGCAGGCCGTGGCGATAGAGACGCCGGCGGAAGATGGAAATGCGCTTGCGGCCCGAAAGCGTGCGGCCATCCCAGTAGGCGCGGGTTTCGGGATCGAGGACCGGGGCAAGGTGGCGTTCGTAGGCCGCAATGTTGGCGCGGTCGTCGGCCTTGCCGTAGAAACGATGGAACGTCTCGTAGTCAGGGAGCGTCGCCAGCGCTGCAAGCTTCAAGCGGTTGAACGCGACATGGGCGGGGTTCAGGTCAACAGCCTCGATCCGCGCCGGGTCCGCCAGCAGGTAGGAGAGTGCGTTGCAGCCGCCTGAAGCGATGGTCACCAGATGATGGCCGGGGCCGATCTCGAGCGCCGCCATGTCGACCTCCGGATCCTCCCATATCTGGGCGTAGACGAGCCCGTGAAAGAGGCGCGCGAAGACGTATTCGGAAAGGCCGGCGGGAGACAGCAGCGAATTGCGGCGGACGGCCTGCTGCAACCTTGCGCCGGCCAGCTTTTTCGAACCCGTGGGCGAAGCTTGCCGATATGCGGCGGTGGCATTCATCGGGAGATACCTTCTGTCATCGACGCCGGCAGCCTGAGTGTCTCGACAGGCAGGCAATGCCGGGCTGCTGGGAGATTCCGGAGGAATTGCTGGCTGCACTCACGCCAGTCGTAGGTTTCCGCCTTGGCGCGGGCTGCCGCGCGAGGGATGGCAAGCGCGGTCATCGCGGCCCTGGCGAGGTCGTCATCGACAACCACGCCCTCATGGCCGTCGCTGGCGATGTCGAGAGGACCGGTGACGGGAAACGCCGCGACCGGACAGCCGCTCGCCAGCGCCTCCAGGATCACGTTGCCGAAGGTGTCGGTGCGGCTCGGAAATACGAACACGTCGGCCGATGCGTAGATCGCCGCGAGGTCATCGCCGGTGCGAACGCCCAGGAAGTGAACATCGGGATACCTTGCCTTCAGCACCTCGAGAGCGGGTCCATCGCCGACCACCACCTTGCTGCCCGGCAGCTCGAGATCGAGAAACGCAGGCAGGTTCTTTTCCACCGCCACCCGACCCACATTCAGAAAGACCGGCCCCGGCAATCCGAGGCCGCGCCGCCGGTCGGGGCTGAACAGCGACGTATCGACCCCGCGCGACCACAGGCGGATGTTGTCGAAGCCGCGCTCGGAGAGTTCCTGCCCGAGCGAGGGCGTGGCGACCATCATGCCGGCGCCGGCATTGTGGAAGCGCCGGAGCCACCGGTAGCTCCAGCTTTCGGGCACCGGCAGGCGCGCGCGCAGGAATTCGGGAAAACGCGTGTGATAGCTGGTGGTGAAAGGGATACCGCGCGACAGACACACGCGCCGCGCCAGAAAGCCCAGCGGACCCTCGGTCGCAATGTGGATGCTGTCAGGCTCAGCCTCGTCGATGCGTCGCGCCACTTCGCCGGGAAGCGCCAGCGCTAGCCTTATGTCGGGATAGGAAGGCATTGGGATGGAGTTGAAACCGAGCGGCGTGAGGAATTCCACCTCCACGCCCATCTCGCCAAGCGTTTCGCCAAGCTTCTCCAACGTGCGCACGACGCCGTTTATCTGCGGCCGCCAGGCATCGGTGACGATGAGGATGCGCAACGGCGTGAGCCTCAGGCCGCCCGATGGCGACGGAAGGGAATGGCCGCCGCCCGGCGCGCGTTGAGCGTCTCGCTCACCTCGGACCAGTGGATGATCTCCATGCGTCCATCCTCATGCTCCACCAGCGCCGTGCAGCTTTCCACCCAATCGCCGGTGTTGATGTAGGTGAAGCCGTCGAAGTCGCGCATGGCTGCGGAGTGAATGTGACCGCAGATGACACCATCGACGCCGTGCCGCTCCGCCTCGGCGGCGAGCGTCTCCTCAAAGCTGCCGATATAATTGACCGCGTTCTTGACCCTGCGCTTCGCCCATGCCGATAGCGACCAGTAGGTAAAGCCGAGCTTGCGCCGAACCCAGTTGATGCGTGTGCTGACGGCCAGGGCGACCTCGTAGGCCCAGTCGCCGAGGAAGGCGAGCCACTTGGCGTGGCGCACGACCATGTCGAAGACGTCGCCATGAATCACCAAGTAACGCTTGCCGTCGGCCGCGACATGCACCGTGGTCTCGCAGACCTCAATGCCGCCGAAATGGGTGCCGTAGAAATCGCGCAGGAACTCATCGTGATTGCCCGGCACATAGATGATGCGCGAGCCCTTGCGTGCCTTACGCAGGAGCTTTTGGACAACGTCGTTGTGCGATTGCGGCCAGTACCAGCCCGAGCGAAGCCGCCATCCGTCGACGATGTCGCCGACGAGGTAGATGGTATCGGCGTCGTGCTCTTTTAGGAATTCGAGCAGAGCGTCGGCCTGGGCGCCCTTGGTGCCAAGGTGAATGTCGGACAGAAACAGGCTGCGATAGCGGCGAGACCGATCGGAGCTGTTCGAATCGTTTGGCCAGGGCGCTTCCATACGTCACCTTTCAGCAGATTCCGATGACAGGTGGATGACGTGAGCCGACTAAACAGACAGCGTCGCAGCAATAGCCTTGCGGGGTTCGGGAGCCATGGCGCTCCCATCAGCCTCCGCCAACCGCTTGCCGGTTTCGGCGTCGAACAGATGGACCGCCGATGGGTCTATCTGAAACGACACCGCCGCGCCTTGCTGAAAAGCCTTGTCGCCGAAAGCGTGCGCGATCAGCGTGTGGCCTGAAAAATTGCAGTGCATCAGCTTGCCGGAACCGAGCTCCTCGGCGAACTCGAAGGACCCGGTGATGCCGCCGGGTGCGAGCCGGACGGCCTCCGCGCGGAAGCCGGCGGTCACCGGTCCGTAGCCGACGTCGGGCCAGCGTTTGGTGTCGTAGGAAAGCTGCTGGCCGTCCGGCAAAGTCACCTTGCCCTTGTCGGGATCGGCCGTGGCAGCGATGAGGTTGAGCCCGGGCGAACCGATGAAATTGGCCACATAAGTGGTCTCGGGCCGCCGGTAAATTTCGGCCGGCGAGCCCACCTGCTCGACGACGCCCTTGTTCATCACCACGATACGGTCGGCGAGCGTCATCGCCTCGACCTGGTCATGGGTGACGAACAGCGTCGTCGTGCCGAGCCTTTGGTGCAGCTTGCGGATCTCGATGCGCATCGCGACACGCAGCTTGGCGTCGAGGTTCGACAGCGGCTCGTCGTACAGAAAGACCTTCGGCTCGCGGATCATCGCACGACCCATGGCCACGCGCTGGCGCTGGCCGCCGGAAAGCTGCGCCGGCCTGCGATCGAGAAAATCCTCCAGCCCTAGTGAGGCGGCGACCTTGCCCACACGTTCGTCACGTTTGGCGCGCGGCACGCCGGCAATCTTGAGCGAATAGCCGATGTTCTGCCCGACGGTCATGTGCGGATAGAGTGCGTAGTTCTGGAACACCATGGCGCAGCCGCGCTCGCGCGGTTCGAGCTGATTGACGACGCGACCGCCGAGCTCGATCTCGCCTTCGGTGATGCTCTCGAGGCCTGCCACCATGCGCAGAAGCGTGGACTTGCCGCAGCCGGAAGGCCCGAGGATGACGATGAATTCGCCGGCAGCAACGTCGAGATCGACGCCGTGGACGACCTCGGTCTTGGCGTAGGATTTGCGGATGTTGCGAAGGGTTATTTCGGCCATGGTCGATGACCCTCTATTTGTCGGTTGAGATGAGGCCGCGCACGAACCAGCGCTGCAGCAGGATGGTGACGAGCACAGGCGGCGTGAGCACGATCAGGTTGGCAGCCATCGCCGTGTTCCAGATCGGCGGCGCGCCGAACAGCGGACCCGGCACCACCTTCTGCAACTGCATGGTGGCGGTGGCGTAGTTGGCGTGGTCGGTGACGATGAGCAGCGGCCACAGATACTGGTTCCACGACCAGACGAACATGATGGTCGCCAGAGCGGCCATGTTGGTCTTGGACAGGGGCAGCAGCACTTCGAAGAAGAAGCGCAGCGGCCCCGACCCGTCCATCTTGGCCGCCTCCGCAAGCTCGTCCGGGATCGTCATGAAGAACTGGCGGTAGAGGAACGTTCCGGTTGCCGTCGCCACCAGCGGCAGGATCAGGCCGGAATAGGAATTGAGAAGGTTCCACTCGGGCAGGTGGATGCTGATGCCGACGGCGTTGAGGATAGCCTCGAACGGACCCAGCGCATTGGCCGCGACCGCGTAAGTCGGCACGATGCGCACTTCCAGCGGCAGCATCAGCGTGATGAAGATGAGCCAGAACAGGAGCATGCGCAGCCGGTAGTTGAAGTAGACGATCGAGAAGGCCGACAGGGCCGCGATGCAGATCTTGCCGGCAGTGACGCCGACGGCAACGATCACGGAGTTCAGCATCACGCGATCGAAATTACCGGCCGCCCATGCTGCCGAAAGATTGTCGAACAGGTGAGAGCCGGGCCACAGCGGCATCGGCACCTGGTTGACGGTCTGGTAGTCGTGGCTGGCGGCCACGAACACGACCCAGAGCGGCATCAGCAGCGCGACGAGGCTCAGCACCAGTATCGCCTGAGTAATGAAGTCGAGAACGGGGGCGCGTTCGATCATGGTTACGGCTCTCGTCAGGTGTAATGGACGCGCCGCTCGATGAAGCGGAACTGGATGAAGGTGAGCGCGACGATGAGGACCATCAGCACGATCGACTGGGCGGCGGCCAGCGAGTAGTCCTTGCCCTGGAAACCATCGGTGTAGATCTTGTAGACCATGAGGTCCGTGGCGCGGGCCGGGCCGCCGCCGGTGGTTATGTCGACGATGCCGAACGAGTTCACGAAGCTGTCGGTGATGTTGATGACGACCAGGAAGAACAGCGTCGGGGTGATCAGCGGAAGCTGCAGGTCCCACATGCGCCGCATGACGCCTGCGCCATCCATGGCGCCGGCCTCGCTCATCGTGCGCGGGATCGACTGCAGCGCCGCCAGGAAGAAGATGAAATTATAGCCGACGAGGCTCCAGGCCTGCGCGAGTATGATGAGGAGCAGCGCGTCGAAACCATCGAGCGCCGGGTTCCACAGCCCCGGAAAGAACTGGTTGATGGCGGAGACGAAACCCGCATCCGGCGAGAAGATGAAGCGGAAGGCGAGGCCGACGGCCGGGGCCGCAAGTGCGTAAGGCAGGAAGAAGGTGAATTTGTAGACCTGATGGCCGGGCAACCGTCGGTCGACGAACAGCGCCATCAGCACGGCGATCACCAGCGACAGCACGGTGGCCGCGATGGCGAAGACCATGGAGACCCGCACCGAACTCCAGTATTTGGGATCGCCGAAGACGCCTTCGAAATTGTAGAGGCCAACCCATTCATTGCCGCCGCCGAAGGGGCGTTCGAGCGTGAAGGCCCAGTAAAGCGCCTCACCCGTGGGCCAGTAGAAGAAGACGAAGACCAGCAGCATCTGCGGCAGGATCAGCGCCGCGGCGAGCCATGTATTCGAGAAGGTGACACGCTTTTCCAAGACGGCATGCTCCCGCTTGTCTCAAGTGTTGGAAGGGAGACGCCGCGGCGGCGGCGTCTCCCGATCGGTGCTTTGAAGCGGTGTCAGATCACGGCAGGTCGGCGCCGCGGTAGGTCTGCTCGTAGCGGCGCAGGATCTGGTTGGACCGGTCGGCCGCATCGCTGAGGGCGGTCTCCATGTCCTTCTGGCCGGTAAAGGCAGCTTCCAGCTCGGCGCGGACTTCGGCACGGATCGAGGTGAAGTTGCCAAGGCGGATGCCACGCGACAGCGGGGTCACGTCCGATGCGGTGAGGGATTCGATCGCGACCTCGCGACCCGCATAACCTTCCTTGTCGTAGAAGCCTTCCGACTTCAGGAGCTCGAAGCCGGCCGTGGTGACCGGGATGTAGCCGGTGTTCTCGGCGATGTACTTCTCGCCGGTATCCGGAGCGGTGACATACTTCACGAAAGCGGCGGTGGCTTCGTATTCCTCAGGCGTCTTGCCTTCCATGATCCACAGCGACGCGCCGCCGACGATCGAGTTGGTGCGCTTGCCCTCTTCGAGGACCGGCAGCATCGCGACATCCCAGTTCATGCCTTCAGCCTTGGTGGAGCCGACGACGCCGTGGTTGGCGATGGAGCTGGTGGTCGACGCGCAGGTGCCGTCTGCGAAGGACTGGATCAGGTTCTTGCCGACCTGGCTGGTCTGAATCTGGGCATAGCCCGCGTCCATCCAGTCCTTGAAGTTGTTCATGTGATCGGCGAAAGCCGTCTGGTGGAACTCGACCTCGGCGCCGAGACCGCCATAGCCGTTGTCGAGCGTGGCGATCGGCAGGCCGTTGATGGCGGAGAACTGTTCGAGGTTCATCCAGGTGTCGAAGTCGAAAGCAAAACCGCACTCGACGCCGGCTTCCTTGAGCGCCTTAAGGTCAGCGGCGAATTCGGCCCAGGTCTTGGGCGCCTCGGACTTGCCGATCTTCGCCCACTGGTCCTTGTTCCAGTAGAGTACGGCGGTCGACGAATTATAGGGGAACGACCACATCTCGCCGGTGGAGGTGGCGTAATAATTGGCGATGCCGGGGAAGTAGGCGTCCCAGTCGACATCGATCTTGTAGTCCTCGGCGAACTTGTTGGCCGGATAGATCGCGCCCGACAGCATGAAGTTCACGGTACCCGCGTCGTAGATCTGAACCAGCGTGGGGTGCTGCTTCGCGCGATAGGCAGCAATCGTGTTCTGCTCGGCCTTGTCGTAGCCGCCCTGGCCGACGCATACGGCCTCGTACTTGTCCTGGCTCTCATTGAAGAGCTGGCACTGCTTGGCCATGACCTCACCGAGCTCGCCGGTCAGACCATACCAGAACTCGAACTTGATGCGCTCCTGAGCGTGCGCGCCCGACGCCATCGCGATGACCGAAGCGGCCGCGGCGAGAAGGGAATACCGTTTCATTATCAGCCTCCAGAGGAAGATTGGCGCGGGGTCGATCCCGCTGCCGCTTCCCTAGAGACGGTCGATGACAGTTTTGTATTGGCGCGGTTACAGTCCCGCGACCGTTTTATGAACTTTAGGCGTCAGACGCCGAGCTCGCGGATTTCGAAGACATTGCCGCCGGTGGTGACAAAAACTCCGTCTTCGCCGCGCCTGATGCGATAGCACTTCTCGAGCCCGGACCTCGCCTCGCCCCAGCGGGTGCATACCTGGTCGCCGCGCAGCGACCAGCGCCCGACATCGTGCTGCGCCTGCGGCCGCTCCACCGTCATCCCGGCGGCGCCGTTGGGCAGCAGAAAGAGGTGCCCGTGACGCCAGCCTTCCATTTCCCACCACGCAATCTGCCTGCCGACCAGCTCGTCTTCGATTTCGCCATGCGTGAGGTCGGATGCCGATGCCGCAGTCGGCAGGGCGATAAGGATACAAAGCAAGAGATGGCGCAACATCGCGGATTCCCCGGGAATCACCGCCGCATGTGACGGCTGAATGACAAGGAAATGACATTCGCCGGCTCAAGTCGAGCCCCTTGCGATCACGGTTGCGACAAGTGCCGCGCAGCCCGCGTCCCAAGATTTTTCGGGCTCGCGTCAGACGCCCGTCATCAAACGCAGCGACCATGGTATGGTGATGGGGCATATCGCCCTCACCCAATCCCGCGAACGAGGACCACCAGACATGCTTGCCAACGGCGCTACCGGCACGGGCATTTCGGCCCACAAACGAGCCAACGATCTCAGCGACTTCTCCGACGAACTGGACATGATCGAGGCGCTGGGCGTCGAGACGATCGAACTGCCCACCTACGACATGGATATCGTTGTCGGCGGCAAGATCCGCCGCCCGCAGATGGAGGCGCTCAAGAAGGCCTGCGCCGGACGCGATGTCGCCTATTCCGTACATGGCCCGCTGGCGATCAATTTCATGGATGAGGCCTGGCGGCTGCCCCGGCACATGGAGGTACTGAAGGCTTCGCTGGACGTGGCGGCCGAGGTTGGCGCGGAGCATTACGTCATCCATTCGGGGCTGGTGCCGCAGCAGCAGGGCGAAGGCGTCGAAGCGGCCTACAACCGCCAGCGCGAATGGCTGTCGCGCGGTGGCGATATCGCCGCCGAGCACGGGCTGATCCTGTGTGTCGAGACGCTGTTTGCGGGTTATGAAGGCAAGGGCATTGCTTCCTCGCCGAAGCGGCTGGCGGCAGAACTGGCAGCGATCAACCATCCCAACGTTCTTGCCACGCTGGATTTCAGCCATGCATGGCTCAAGCTCGACTATGACGGGCGTCGTGACGATTTCGTCGAAGAGGTGAAGGCGCTGGCGCCGTGGTCGCGCCACCTGCACATCCATGACAGCTTCGGCCGGCAGGACGACATCTGGATGTTTACCGATGGCGAACGCGTCGCCTACGGCCATGGCGACCTGCACCTGCCGGTCGGCTGGGGCGAGATTCCCTGGGACAAGATCGTCGCCGAATGCACGTTCCCGGAAGGTGTTCTCTTCAACATCGAGCTGAACGAACGCTACTGGTATGCGGCGCAGGAAACCGTCGACGCCACCAAGCAGATGGCGGAATCCGCGCGTACCGCCACGCGGGCCGAAGCGGCCTAGAGCCCCTCGCCCACCACCAGCTCCACACGGTCGGCGGCAAACAGGGTCTCGGAGAACTGGATCGCGCGTCCTTGCGGGTCCTCGTTGATGGCCACTGTGACGAGCACGATAGCGCCGGCCGACAGCGACAGGTCGACAAGCACCGTGGCGTCGGCATGGCGTGCCGACACCACAGTCGAACGGCGCATATAGTCGTCGATGCCGCAGCGGGCGAAGGCGGCGGTGATCGAGCCGGTCTTCACGTAGGCGTCCTCCATGCCGGCGAAGCGGATCGCGTCGAACCAGCTCGTCGCCCGCGAGACGGGGTGACCATCGGCTTCGCTGACGGTTTCGAGGCGCAGCACCGGCGCGCCCGGCTGCAGATCGAGCGCCGTAGCAGTCCGGCTGTCGGCCGGCACGACCGCACTGGCAAGCAGCCGCCCTTTCGTTTCGCGAACCTGGCCTTGCAGGTTGGCTGAAAAGCGCGTGTAGCGGCCAAGCGCATAGGTAATGCGAGGGGCATGCTGGACAAAGGTGCCGCGCCCCTGCTCGGCACGAAGCACGCGCTCCTGCACCAGTGCCGCGATCGCACCGCGCACCGTATGCCGGTTGACGCCAAAGCGCTCGGCCAGCGCGATCTCGGGCGGCAACCTGCCGCCCTCTTGGAACGTGCCGTCGGCAATTCCCTGCCTTATGCGGTCGGCGATCTGCCGCCACAGGGCCACACCGCTGCCGCGCTCCATCGCCGTCACTGAGCCCGGCGCCTCGATCGTCTCTGTCATCGCCCTGTCATCCTGCCCCGCTAGGGATGCACGATAAGTTGTATAATCGTCTATAACAATAGATGATTTTGGAGATTTCGGCAATGCGGCATGTGAACCGGAGCGGCAACCTCGGCGAAGCGCGACGCGCGGCGATGGCTGTGCTCGCTGCCGTTCCGGCGGTCCAGCTCCATCGCTGCTGGAAAGAAGCGGCGATAATCGCAGAGGCGGAAACGCTGCGCGGCCCCGAAACCGGCCTTGTCGCCGTGCGCGGGCGAATCGGCGGTGGCGGTGCGCCTTTCAACGTCGGCGAAGCGACCGTGACACGGGCGACCGTGCGCCTTGCCACCGGCGAGGTCGGCCATGCCTATCTGCTGGGCCGCGATGGCGAGCGCGCTCGGCTTGCAGCGACCGTCGACGCCCTCCTCCAGCGCGCCGACAAGGCCGGCGAGGTGGAAGAGCAGGTCCTGGTTCCGCTGCGGGCGCTGCAGGCCGCGCAGGAAGACAGGCGCCGCGCCGAAACGGCGGCAACGAAAGTCGATTTCTTCACCGTCGCGCGAGGAGAGGATTGATGCACGCATCGCATATCGAAGGTGGCTTTGCAGAACCCGTGCTCGACGCGCAGGCCGCGTTTCGCGCGGTGATGGACGCCATGGCGCGGCCCGGTACGGCCAGCACGCTCGCTGGCACTGCGACGCCGCCCACCCCGCTTACGGCAACGGCCGCGACGGTGGCGCTCACATTGTGCGACCACGACACGCCGGTTTGGCTCGACCCGGCCCTGAAGGGCTCTGCGGCCGTTACGGCATGGCTCGGCTTTCACACCGGAGCGCCGCTGGCAAGCACGCCGGCGGAGGCGCATTTCGCGCTGGTTGCAGACCCGGCGACGCTGATCGCGCTTGAGAATTTCGCGCAAGGCAGCCAGGACTACCCCGATCGCTCGGCAACCTTGATCCTGCAGGTCGACAGCCTCGACGGCGGCGCGCCGCTGCGGCTGGAAGGCCCAGGCATCGAAACCGTAGCAACACTGGCGCCGACACCGATGCCGCGCCACTTCGTCGAGCAGTGGCGGCAGAACAGCGGCCGTTTCCCGCGCGGGGTCGACCTCGTGCTTGCGGCGCCCCAGGCGCTTGCCTGCCTGCCGCGCACCACCCGTATCTCACCGGCGGAGGATTGAGCCCGTGTATGTCGCAGTCAAAGGCGGCGAGACCGCCATCCGCAACGCGCACAGGCTGCTGGACGACCGCCGGCGCGGCGACCGTACGGTGCCGTCGATCGGCCTCGACCAGATCGTCGAGCAGCTCGCGCTGGCCGTCGACCGCGTGATGGCGGAAGGGTCGCTCTACGACCGTGAGCTGGCCGCTCTGGCGGTCAAGCAGGCCCGCGGCGACATGATCGAGGCCATCTTCCTGGTACGCGCCTACCGCACCACGCTGCCGCGCTTCGGCTATACGCGGCCTGTCGACACTGCCGCGATGCTGGTCGAACGGCGCGTTTCGGCAACCTACAAGGACCTGCCCGGCGGCCAGCTTCTCGGGCCGACCTTCGACTACACCCACCGACTGCTCGACCCCGAGCTCGCGGGGGGCGCTTCCGTTCCGGAGCCGGAACAGCGGAGCGAGCCTACGGAAGCCGTCATGCGGGTTTCGGCGATCCTTGCCAATGAAGGGCTCATCGAAGCCGACGGCGAGCTGCCGCAAGACCATCGGCCGGGCGACATCACACGCGAGCCGCTGGAGTTTCCGCTGGAGCGCGACACGAGGCTGCAAGCGCTGGCACGCGGTGACGAAGGGTTCATGCTGGCGCTCGCCTATTCCACGCAGCGCGGCTACGCGCGCTCGCACCCCTTCGTCGGCGAGGTGCGCATCGGCGAGGTCGAGCTGGAGCTGGAGGTGCCCGAGCTGGATTTCGCGGTGCCGCTGGGCTCGATCCGCGTGACCGAATGCCAGATGGTCAACCAGTTCAAGGGCTCGTCGAAGGTGCCGCCGCAGTTCACGCGCGGCTACGGCCTCGTCTTCGGCCAGTCGGAGCGCAAGGCTATGGCGATGGCGCTATGCGACCGGGCGCTGCGCGCCAGCGAGTTCGGCGAAGACGTTGTAGCACCGGCGCAGGACGAGGAATTCGTCATCTCGCACTCGGACAACGTGCAGGCGACCGGCTTCGTCGAGCATCTGAAGCTGCCGCATTATGTCGACTTCCAGGCCGAACTGGACCTCATACGCCGGATGCGAGCCGAGCAGGCCGATGCTGCGTCTGAACGCAAGGAGGCTGCGGAATGACGGCGCTAGACGTCCTGATCGGGTGTCCGGCGACCGCGCGCCCGCGCCGCATAACCGCGATAGATGAGGTAGGCCGTCAGCAGCAGGGCTGCGATGGCCGGTATCAGCAACAGATCCATAAGAGCCTCCTTTCAGTGAAGGAAACGCTTCATGCCGCCTAGCGTTGCACCGGCTGCGGCCGCCAGTATCGCCGCCTACAACTTCGCCTATCTGGACGAACAGACAAAGCGGATGATCCGGCGTGCGATCCTCAAGGCGATCGCCATTCCCGGCTATCAGGTGCCGTTTGCTTCGCGCGAGATGCCGATGCCCTATGGCTGGGGCACCGGCGGCGTGCAGGTGACCGCCTCGATCATCGGTCCGGACGACGTGCTCAAGGTGATCGACCAGGGTGCAGACGACACCACAAACGCGGTCTCGATCCGCGCCTTCTTCCAGAAGGTGGCGAATGTCGCGGTCACCACGCGCACGGCGGATGCCACGATTATCCAGACGCGGCACCGTATTCCCGAAAGGCCGCTGAAGGCGGGGCAGATCCTCGTCTATCAGGTGCCCATTCCCGAGCCGCTGCGCTTCCTCGAGCCGCGCGAGACGGAGACACGCAAGATGCATGCGCTCGAGGAATACGGACTGATGCACGTCAAGCTCTACGAGGACATCGCCCGGCACGGCCGCATCGCCACCTCCTATGCCTATCCGGTCAAGGTCGAGGGCCGCTATGTCATGGACCCCTCGCCGACGCCGAAGTTCGATAATCCCAAGATGCACATGTCGCCGGCGCTGCAGCTTTTCGGTGCCGGCCGCGAGAAGCGCATCTACGCGCTGCCGCCGTTCAGCGACGTCGTCAGTCTCGACTTCGAGGACCATCCCTTCGAAATCCAGAGCTTCACCGAACCCTGCGCGCTGTGCGGCGCCAAGGGTGTCTATCTCGACGAGGTGATCCTCGACGACCAGGGCGGGCGGATGTTCGTCTGCTCGGATACCGACCATTGCGAGGAGCGGCAGTTGGCAGAAACTTCGGCGTTTGAAGGACGGGAGGCAGTTCGATGAAAAGCAGCGCTCTTTCGCGCCCCCCTCTGTCCTGCCGGACATCTCCCCCACAAGGAGGGAGATCAGCCGACCGCTTCGCTTTCGTCAATCGCCAGCATTGCAGAGGGGGCGACGAGACTGAAGCTGCCAACCTCCCCCCTCGTGGGGGAGATGTCCGGCAGGACAGAGGGGGGCAACGTAGGGCACGAACCATCGCCCAGCGGGAGCAACTGTCATGACACCCGACCACGACGAACCGCTTCTGCGCGTTTCCGGCCTGTCGAAATTCTATGGCGCGCGGGTGGGCTGCGAGGACATCTCGTTCGAGCTGTGGCCCGGCGAGGTGCTGGCCATCGTCGGCGAATCCGGCTCGGGCAAGACGACGCTGCTCAATTGCCTCGCAACGCGACTGATCCCGTCGTCGGGCAACGTCTCCTATCGCATGCGCGACGGGGAGATGCGCGACATCTACCGCCTCAGCGAGGCGGAACGCCGTTTCCTGATGCGCACCGACTGGGGTTTCGTCCACCAGAACCCGGCAGACGGCCTGCGCATGACGGTCTCGGCAGGCGCCAATGTCGGTGAAAGGCTGATGGCGGTGGGCGAACGCAACTACGGCAGCATCCGCGGCACCGCCACCGACTGGCTCGGCCGCGTGGAGATCGCCGCCGACCGCGTCGACGACGAACCGCGCGCCTTTTCCGGCGGCATGCGCCAGCGCCTGCAGATCGCGCGCAACCTCGTCACCCATCCGCGCCTGGTCTTCATGGATGAACCGACCGGCGGCCTCGACGTCTCGGTGCAGGCCCGCCTGCTCGACCTGTTGCGCGGGCTGGTCGCAGACCTAGGCCTGTCGGCCATCGTTGTCACGCACGACCTCGCCGTCGCCCGGCTGCTTTCTCACCGGATGATGGTGATGAAGGACGGCCGCGTCATCGAGCACGGCCTGACCGACCGCGTGCTGGACGATCCGCACGCGCCATACACCCAGCTTCTCGTTTCCTCGATCCTACAGGTGTGACGATGCCGACACCTCTGGTTGTTTCCGAAGTCGCCAAGACCTTCACCATGCATCTGCGCGACGGCATCGAGCTGCCGGTCGTGGACGGTGTCTCATTTGCGCTGCGAGCAGGCGAATGCGCGGTGCTCGGCGGGCCGTCCGGGGCCGGCAAGAGCTCCATCCTCAAGATGCTCTACGGCAACTACTCGGTCGACACGGGCCAGATCATCGTCCAGCATCAGGGGCGGCTGGTCGACATCGCCGCAGCCGCACCCCGTACGGTGCTCGGCGTTCGGCGCCATACGATCGGCTATGTCAGCCAGTTCCTGCGGACCCTGCCGCGCCTTGCGGCACTCGACATCGTCGCCGAGCCGTTGACCGCGCGCGGCGTGGCGGCGGCCAAGGCCCGCGACAAGGCGGCCGGCCTGCTGTCGCGCCTGAACCTGCCCGAAAAGCTGTGGTCGCTGCCACCGGCGACCTTTTCCGGCGGCGAGCAGCAGCGGGTCAACATCGCGCGCGGCTTCATCACAGACCATCCGGTGCTTCTGCTTGACGAGCCCACGGCTTCGCTCGACGCCAAGAATCGCGAGGTGGTCATCGCGCTGATCGCGGAGAAGAAGCAGGCGGACGTTGCGCTGCTCGGCATCTTTCACGATGCAGACGTGCGCGAGGCGGTTGCGGACCGCATCATCGACGTGACCCAGTTTGCGATGAACAGGCGCGTGTCGTGACCAGACTTTCGGAAACGCCCCTCGTGCACCCAAGCGCAGAGGTGACGCAAAGCATGCTCGGCCGCTACACAGAGATCGCCGACCGCAGCCGCGTGCACGAATCGACGCTCGGCAACTACTCCTACGTCATGCAGGATTGCGGCATCTGGTGCGCGACCATCGGCAAGTTCTCCAACATCGCGGCAGCCGTGCGCATCAACGCCACAAACCACCCGACATGGCGTCCGACGCTGCACCACTTCACCTATCGGGCCTCGGACTACTGGCCTGATGCCGCCCATGAGGACGAGTTCTTCGCGTGGCGGCGGGCGAATGCAGTGACGATCGGGCACGATACCTGGCTCGGCCACGGCTCGACAGTCCTGCCTGGGGTGACCATCGGCGATGGCGCGGTGATCGGCGCCGGCGCGGTCGTCTCGAAAGACGTCGCGTCCTACACTATCGTCGGCGGCGTGCCTGCCCGCCCCATCCGCGCGCGCTTTCCGCAAGCCATCGCCGAGCGGTTCAGCGCGCTCGCCTGGTGGGACTGGGATCACGACCGGCTGCGCGCCGCGCTCGACGATTTCCGCGCGCTGTCAGCAGAAGCCTTCCTGGAAAAGCATGCCGGCTAGGCATTTGCACACATTGCGGGCCCCGCGGCGCGACCAAACTGTGAACCGTCACAAAACCGCAGAAAAAGCGTAATCGAGCTGTCGCGAAACACCGATACGGGACTCGGCCAGCAGGCCGGAACAAGTCCGGACCGCGCTTGAAAAGTTCACCCTCCAAAGCGTCTGGAGCCCGACATGTTTACCCTTCTCACCCGTACCACCGCAGCCGCTGCAATCCTCGCATCCGCGCTCGCCACGCCGGCGGCGGCCCAGGACTGGAAGTCCGAGCTGCCCGTTTTCCGCGTCGGTCTTCTCGGAGGCGAAAACGAAGCCGACCGCCTGCGCAAGAACGAATGCATGGTCGAGCAGCTTGGCGAAAAGCTCGGCGTGCCGGTCGAGCTCTACCCGGCGTCCGACTATGCCGGCGTCATGCAGGGCCTGCTCGCTGGTCAGCTCGATGCCGCCCAGCTCGGCGCCTCGGGCTATGCCGGCATCTACCTGCAGAACCCCGACGCGGTCGAGCCGGTCTTCGTCGCGCTCGAGAACGACGGTTCGGACGGCTATTATGCCATGATGTATACGCTGGCCGACTCCGGCATCGAAAGCATCGACGACATGAAAGGCAAGACGCTCGCCTTCGCCGACCCGAACTCGACGTCTGGATACCTCGTCCCCAAGGCCGAGCTGGAAGCGCAGGAAATCAACATCGACGAATACTTTGCCTCGACCGGCTTTGGCGGCGGACATGAGCAGGCGGTCGTCGCCGTTCTGAACGGACAGTACGACGCCGGCGTCACCTGGACCTCGGGCGTCGGCGAAGAGTCCGAAGGCTTCAGCCGCGGCGCGCTGCGTTCGATGGTCGACAAGGACCTGCTCGACATGTCCGACCTGCGCATCATCTGGCAGTCGAACCTGATCCCCAACGGCCCGTGGGTCGTGCGCAAGGACGCGCCCCAGGAAGCCAAGGACATCGCCATCGCCTGGATGGAGACGCTGAACGAGACTGACTACCAGTGCTACGTCGACGTGTCCCAGGGCGAAGGCCAGGGCTTCAAGCGCGTCGATCACGAGTTCTTCACCAACGTCGTCGAGATGCGCCGCCGCGAGCTCGAAGGCTCCCGCTAAACTTGGCCGACATCTCCGGCCGCCGTCCACCTGGACGGCGGCCGCCTCGTATTCAGGCCGGACGAACGGAGCCGCCAATGCTGACGACCGAGAAACTCACCAAGAGCTTCAAGACCCGCAATGCGGTCTCCGACGTCTCGCTTTCCATACCACAGGGCCAGATGGTCGGCGTGATCGGGCGCTCCGGTGCCGGCAAATCTACGCTGTTGCGCATGGTCAACCGGCTGGCCGAGCCGACCGACGGCAGCATCACCTTCGAAGGCAAGGACGTGACAGCACTGCGCGGCAGCGCGCTGCTCGAATGGCGTGCCACCTGCGCCATGGTATTCCAGCAATTCAACCTCGTCGGCCGCCTCGACGTGGTGACCAATGTCCTGACCGGCCGGCTCTATCACCACGGCTTCGTCGCCTCGATGCTGCAGCTCTTCACCGCTTCGGAGCGCGCCTTCGCGATCCGCGCGCTCGACCGGCTCGGCATGGCGCATACCGCGCTCCAGCAGGCCGACACGCTTTCGGGTGGCCAGATGCAGCGCGTGGCGATCGCCCGCGCGCTGGTGCAGGAGCCGCGCATCCTGCTTGCCGACGAGCCCATCGCCTCGCTCGATCCGCTCAACGCCAAGGTGGTGATGGACGCGCTACGCACCATCAACCGCGAGGACGGCATCACCGTCGTCTGCAACCTGCATACGCTCGACACCGCGCGCTCCTATTGCGACCGCATCATCGGCCTGAAGGATGGCGTGCTGGTCTTCGACGGCACGCCCGAGAAGCTGACCCAGGACATGGCACGCGAGATCTACGGTGCTGAAGCCGACGACGCGTTTGCCGAAGGCCTGACCTCCACATCGCTGGGCGGCGAGCCCGCCAAGCAGCGTCTGACCGAGCGCGACCTGGCGAAGAACGCGCAACTCGGCCTGGCGGCGAGCTGAGCAGATGGCCGCCATGACATATTCCGGCGACGACACGGTTGCCGAATTCGAACGGCACCGCGCCGAACTGCTGCGCAGCAAGCGCGCGATGACAGCGCTGTTCGTGTTGCTGTTTCTCGCCGCACTCGCTGCGTCGATCTATGTTTCGCGCTTCTATCCGGACCGTCTCGCGTCCGGTCTGCCGCGCATCTTCGAATATTTCGGCACGATCATGCCGAACCTCGAGCTCGACAAGCTGCTCCTGTCGCGCGGCGACGACGGGCGCGCGATTCCCGGATCGATCGCCTACTGGTATTCGGATTTCTGGACCTATATCCAGCTCATCGTCGAAACCATCTTCATGGCGCTAACGGCGACGATCATCGGAGCCGCGGGCGCCTTCCTGCTGTGCTTCCCGGCAGCGCGCAACCTCGCGCCCAACAGCGTCGTGTTCCTGCTTTCGCGGCGCTTCATGGAAATCTGCCGCGGCGTGCCGGAAATCCTCTACGCGCTGGTGCTGGTCTTCGCCATCGGCATCGGTCCGCTGGCCGGCGTGGTCGCCATCGCGATCCACACCGCAGGGGCACTCGGCAAGCTCTTCGCCGAGGTCAACGAGAACGCTTCGCTGCGCCCTGTGGAAGGCATTCGCGGCGTGGGCGGCAACTGGTTCGAGGAGATGCGCTACGGCGTCGTCCCGCAGGTGATGCCGAACTTCATCTCCTACACGCTGCTGCGTTTCGAGATCAACGTGCGCGCTTCCTCGATCGTCGGCTTCGTCGGCGCCGGCGGCATCGGCACCGAGCTCAATCGCGTCATCAGCCTCTATTCCGACGACCGCGTCGTGGCTGTCCTCCTGCTCATCGTGCTGACCGTCACGCTCATCGACCTGCTGTCGGAGCGCCTGCGCACGCACTTCATCGGCAAGGAACATTTCGCATGACCGCCGCAACTCTGGCCGGGATCGGCCCGGACGAGATCGCCAGCGTTCGACGCATGCACCCCGAGGCCTTCGGCACGCTGAGAGGCAAGCTGGTCCAATGGGCCGTATGGGTAGGCGTCATTGCCTACGTTATCGGCTCACTGTGGTACTTCGACGTCTGGAAATTCGCCTATGCGTCGGACCGGGTCTGGCGGTTGATCGCCGCCATGTTCACCTGGAAGGACATGGAGACCTGGCGCTACGCCGACATCTATACCGGCATAGCGCAGACGCTCGCGATGGCGTTTCTCGGCACCATGCTTGCTTCCCTTGCAGCCTTGTTCATCGGCTTCTTCGCAGCCCGCAACACAATGCCCTTCGGCCCGCTTCGCCACCTGGTGCGCCGCATGCTCGATGTGCTGCGCGGCGTCGACCAGCTCATCTGGGGTCTGGTGTTCGTCCGTGCCGTGGGGCTCGGACCGCTGGCCGGTGTGCTCGCCATCTTCGTCTCCGACACCGGCACGCTGTCAAAGCTCTACTCGGAAGCGATCGAGAACATCGACCGCAAGCAGGTCGAGGGCGTTCGCGCCACCGGTGCAGGGCCGATCAAGGTGGTGCGCTACGGCTACCTGCCGCAGGTGCTGCCCGTGTTCATCTCTCAGTCGCTTTATTTCTTCGAGTCGAGCACCCGCAGCGCAACGATCCTCGGCTTGGTCGGCGCGGGCGGCATCGGCATGATCATCATCGAGCGCTTCCGCGCCAACCTGTTCGATCAGGTCGCGTTCGTGGTTCTCAACGTGCTCGTCTGCATCTTCGTGATCGACTGGCTGTCACGGAAGGTCCGCGAGCGGTTCATCGGGGAGACAGCCCACTGAAACCGGCGGACAGTCGTCAACCTGTCACGAGACTCGCCTAAAGCACGGAGCGATGTTCCACAGGGCAGGAACCTACAATGCGCTATGCGATCTACTACACGCCGGCCGAGCGTGACCCGCTGACGGAGCTTGCCACGAGCTGGCTCGGGCGCTGCGCCTTCACCGGCGAGAGCACGCCGCCGCGCGCCATCGGCAGGCTGCCTGCGGCCGAGGTCGCCTATCATACGGCGGCGGCGCGGCGCTATGGCTTCCACGGCACGATCCTGGCGCCCTTCACCCTTGCGGATGGCGAGAGCGAGCATGGCCTGCGCGCCGCACTGGATGCGTTCTGCGAGGCACAGGATGCGTTCTGCGTGCCACGGGTAGTAGTCACCCGGCTCGACGGTTTCTTCGCGCTTGTCCCCGAGACGCCCAGTCAGGCGCTGAACGGTCTCGCGCGCGACGTGGTGGTGGCGTTCGACCGTTTCCGCGCTCCGCTGAGCGAAGCCGAACGGACACGGCGCAGTGCGACCCATCTTTCGCCGTCGCAACTGCGGAACCTCATGCAGTGGGGCTATCCCTACGTGTTCGAGGACTTCCGCTTCCACATGACGCTGACCGGCCGCGTCGATGAGGCAGAGGCCGTACGCGTGCATCGCGCCATCGAAGAGCATTTCGGGCCGGTGCTGGAAGAGCCGCTGGAAGTCGGCTCGCTCGCGCTCTTCCTGGAGACGGAGCCCGGGGCCCCGTTCGTGGTGCGCTCCTTCCATCAGTTCGACATCGTCCCCGAAAGCGAAACGCAAAGAAAGACCGCCTGAACATGCCTGCCGAAACGAGTTTCCGGAACGCCCGCATCGTCCTTGCCGACGAGACTATCGAAGGAGACCTCAACGTCGCGAATGGCGTTATCGCGGGGTTCGATGCAGGCAGCAGCCAGGTTGGGGAAGATTTCGAAGGCGACTTCCTCGTACCCGGCCTCGTGGAACTGCATACCGATCATCTCGAAGGGCACTACGCGCCGCGCCCGGGCGTACGCTGGAACGCCGTTGCGGCGGTGCAGGCGCACGACGCCCAGATCGCCGCCTCGGGCATCACCACCGTTTTCGATTGCTTGCGCATGGGGTCGGAGGGCACCGACGGCTTCGCCAAGGGCGAGATGCGGGAACTCGCGAATGCCATCGACCAGGCGCAGCGGGAAGACCGGTTGCGCGCGGAACACTTCATCCACCTGCGCTGCGAGGTCTCGACGCCGGATGTGCTGAGCGATTTCGAAGCCTTCCGCGCCGAGCGTCGAGTGCGGCTCGCCTCGCTGATGGACCATGCGCCGGGCCAGCGGCAGTTCCAGACGATGGGCCAGTATGAGCTCTACTACAAGACGAAACGCGGCCTGAGCGACGAAGCGTTCGCGCGCTATGTCGAGATGCGTCAGGAGCAGTCGGCGCGTTTCTCCGCTCCCCACCGCAAGGCGATTGCCGAGCACTGCCGCGCCAACGGCGTCACGCTCGCCAGTCATGACGATGCAACGCTCGACCATGTGGGCGAAGCGCTCGACGATGGCGTCAGGCTTGCCGAATTTCCGACGTCGCTCGATGCAGCGCGTGCTTCGCACGAGGCAGGCATGAGCGTGCTGATGGGCGCACCCAACATCGTGCGCGGCGGATCGCATTCCGGCAACATCGCCGCGCGAGACCTCGCCGAGGCGGGGCTGCTCGACGTGCTCTCGTCCGACTACGTGCCGTCAAGCCTGCTGCACGGCGCGTTCAAGCTCGCCGAAGATGTCGAAACGATCAGCCTTCCGCAGGCGCTGGCACTGGTGACGCGGCGGCCGGCTGAAACGGTTGGCTTGATCGACCGCGGCGAGATCGCGCCAGGCAAGCGCGGCGACCTTCTGCGCGTGCGCTGGCGCGACGGCGTGCCGGTGGTGCGCGGTGTCTGGCGCGAGGGCAGGCGCGTCGCATGAACAACGAGCCGTTCGGCCCCGGCGTGTTCATTCCGGTGGTCGGCCCGAGCGGCGCAGGCAAGGATTCGCTCATCGCCCGCGCCCGGCATCATCTCGACGGTCGCCCCGGCTTTCTGTTCGCGCGGCGGATCGTCACGCGCCCCAGCAGCCCCGACGCCGAAGACCACGACACGCTGGACACCGCCTCCTTCGCCGAAGCCGAGGCCGCCGGCGCCTTCGCCCTGGCGTGGCGCTCGCATGGCCTGTCGTATGGCATTCCGGCGAGCATCGACAAGACCATCCTCGACGGCGGCGTGGTCGTGGCCAACGTCTCGCGCGGCATGGTCGCGGCGATCCGCCAGCGTTACCGGAACACGTTGCCGGTCCTCGTCACCGTATCGAGGGACGTGCTTGCGGCACGTCTCGCAGCGCGCGGGCGCGAGACGGCCGACGAGATCGCCAGCCGCATCCGGCGCAACGACGAATATGGAACACTCGACGCAGACTGCCATGTCGTTGACAACAGCGGTGCGCTGGAACACGCCGCCGCGCGGTTCATACGGATCCTTGAAGCAGCGCGGGAGCGGGACCTGCTAGTCCGCGGCGGGAAACGAGACGGTGAAGCGGGTGCCTCCATCTGACGGGCGTTCATGCCTGACGGTAGCGCCATGGCGTTCGGCGATCTGTTTCACCAAGGCTAGCCCGAGACCCCAACCACCGGCCGCCTCCGCTCGCCCGGAGGGGCGGTAGAACGGCTCGAACACCCGCTCGCCCTCACCGTCGGCGATGCCGTCGCCATGGTCGCTCACCGAGAGTTCCACTGTTTCGCCTACCTTGCGCACTTGCGCGTCGAACGGCGCAGCGCCGTGGCGCTGCGCATTCTGCATGAGGTTGCGCACCAGCCGTGAGAGAAGCCGGGGATCGCCTTTGACGGTCGCGGCATCACCGATCACGCCGATGCCGTGCCGCGCTCCCTCTTCCGCCGCCAGCGCAAGCAGGTCGACGCTTTGCGACAGGTCGACCGGCTGATTGTGATCGAGCCGGCTCGACAGCAGGATTTCCTCAACCAGTTCGTCCAGCTCGGCGAGGTTGCGGACAATCTCTTCCTTGCGCGCTTCTCCCGGCTGCTGCTCGTAGAGATCGATCGCCATCCGAAGCCGCGCCAGCGGCGAACGCAATTCGTGGCTGGCATTGGCAAGCAACGAGCGGTGCGCGGCGATCAGCTTTTCGATTCGCTCCGCCGCCCTGTTGAAAGTGGCGGATACCGCCGCGACCTCATCCTTGCCCTTGACCGGCACTCGCAACGCCAGATCGCCCTGGCCCCACGCCTCGACACCATGGCGCAAACGCTCCAGACGCCGCGTCAGATGCCGCACGATCGGCCACGCGGCGATGGCCGTGACACCTGCGATCAACGCCAACCAGACCAGGGCATTGGTCCGGGATGGACCGAACGGGATGCCGACCCGCGCCGCAAGCACGCGACCGTCCGGCAGGCGGGTGACGAAGTGACGGAGCTTGCCTTTGCGATAGGACTGCCAGGATTGCTCACGAGGAAACGCCAACGGTTCTCCCACCGTGGCGATGGTGTCGCCATCACTCTCGAACAGGGCGATGTCGGCCTTGAAGGCCTCGCCCAGGCGGCGCACGACGATCCGGGTTTCTGCCGGGTCGGCATCGGCCGGCAGCAATGCGGCCAACACGGCGTCGCGCCGCCCGCTCCAACCGCGCTCGTCCTCGTCGTCGCTGAAATGCACGAACATGCCGCTTGCCAGAGCCAGGACAATCAGGCTCGCCAGCAAGGTCAGGTACACTTTCAGAAACAGGCTGTGACGCATGACCCGCCTACCCATCGTCATCCTGCCTGCGCGCGAAGACGTAACCAGCGCCACGGACGGTCACGATGCGGCGCGGACTTTTCGGATCGTCCTCGATCGCTGCCCGGATGCGCGAAATGTGGACATCAATCGAGCGGTCGAAGACATCGAATGCCTGCCCTTTCAACTGATCCACGAGCTGCTCGCGGGTGAGCGTGCGCCCGGCATTTTCGGCGAGTACGACGAGAAGGTCGAACTGATGACCGGTCATCACGCAGTCGCGCCCGTCGACGCGCGCCATGCGCGAGGCCGGATCGATCTCCAGCCTGCCGAAGCGCAGGACCTTGCCCTCAGGCACCGCACCGGTCCGGCGGCGCAGGATCGCCCGGATGCGCGCGAGAAGCTCGCGCGGATTGAACGGCTTGGGCAGATAATCGTCGGCCCCAAGTTCCAGCCCGACGATGCGATCCGTCTCCTCGCCCTTCGCGGTGAGCATCAGGATTGGCACGTCGGAAACCGCGCGGATGCGCCGGCAGGTCTCGAAGCCGTCGAAATCGGGCAGCATCACGTCGAGGATCACCGCGTCCGGCGGGTCGCGCGTGAGTTGCGCGAGACCGGCACCGGCCGTCGAGGCGGAGCGCACGGAAAAGCCGTTGCCGGTCAGGTAATCGGACAGCATGGCGGAGAGCCGCGTGTCGTCGTCGACGATCAGAATCTCGTCCGCCATGCTTCGTGCTGTCTCCGGTTCGGCCTTGCCGGCCGATCCTATCACCGGCGGCCGAACCTGCGCTCCTCAAAATTCTCGATCAGCTTGGCGCGCTGCTCCGGCGTCAGCACTTCGGCGGCCTCGATCAGCGCGGCGGTCATCTTCCGCGACGCGTCGTCAAGCATGGCGATGCGTTCTGCGCGCAGCGTCTCGGCGGCCTCGCGATCGAGCGTGGCAGCGCCGATGAGTTCGGCCACGGCTTCGCGCGTGCCGCGGAACTCGCGCATCATCGGGCGCAGTTCGGCGCGCGCCTCGTCGATGATCGCCCAGATCTTCTCTTCCTGTTCGGGCGTGACGTCGACCGCATCGAGCGCGCGAGCAAAGCCATGGCCGGCAAAGCCCATGCCATGGTTCATGCCGGTCTTGACGACGTAGTGACCCATCCCATCGGCGACGCCTGTGGCAGTCGCCACGCCGATGCCTCCGGCTGCAACAGCGGCAATGCCGCCCGCGACCATCAGGCCGCGCGCGAAGCGCCTTCCCTTCGATGCCGGTTCGATAATCTCGATCTTCTGCTCGTCACGTTCCATCGTCCGTTCCTTCCGTTGAGCGACCGCGATAGCGGCAGCACGGGCAAACTAGACCGAGACTGTTTCCGCCGTTGCCGGGGTTCGTGAAGAAATGTAAAGCGCCATGGCGGTTACGCCGCCCGCCTGATCGCTGTCAGCCACAATTGTCGTCGCGCTTGCGCGAGGCGACCACGCGGTAAAGGCCCGCAATATCGTCGCCGCCGAAGCCGCAGGCGATGCGATGGGCCATCAATGCCCGCATCGGCACGATCAGACCCGAGTCCACGCCCTGGGCATGCGAGGTCGCGATGATGTTTTCGATCGCCACCGCCTGCATGGCCAGATTGGAACCGTCGGCGGCTGCGTAGTTCCGCGCATCGATCTGGCGGGCCGTTTCGGGCAGCACGCCCGTCATCGCATTCAGCCACGGCACGAGCATCTCGGTGAACCGCCCCGCTTCGACCTTTTCGCTGCCTGCGAGTGCCGTGGCATGGAGGAAGCCGCCAAACAGGCCGTACATGGCCGACAGCAGCGCCAGATCGTAAAGCGGCGCGAGGCCTGCATCCGGCCCAAGAAACTGCGCGGCCCCCAGGATCTCTAGCGTCTGACGATAGTCGTCGAACGCTTCTGCGGTGCCGCTGTAGAGAATGAATGCGTCGGGGCTGCCGATCATCGGCGGTACCGCCATGATGCCGCCGTCGATATAGCTCGCGCCTTGATCCTCGATCCATGCAGCCACCTCACGCGCATCCTGCGGGGTGCCGTTGGTAAGATTGACGATCGTGCGTCCGGCCAGTTGCTCTGCCGCGCCCGACAGCACATGGCGAACAGCGGCATAGTCGAGAAGGCAGATTATGACCAAAGGTGCTGCGCCAATCGCCTCGGCGGCGGAACCGGCGATACCGGCATCGCGACCGGCCAACGGGGCGGCCTTTTCGGCAGAGCGGTTCCAGACCGTGACTTTTCGCCCGGCCCCGAGGAGGGCTTCTGCGAGCGCCGCGCCCATCGCGCCAAGGCCGAGCACTGAAATCCCGTGCCCTGACCTGCCGTGACCTTGGCCCGGTCCAGTATCGGCAGGCTCCGGATCTGGCCGGTTGGGCGTTGCAGTCGAATGGTCGTCATGAGGTTCAAACATCGTCCGGTTCCTGAAAGGTTGTCGTAGTCCGCAAGATGGTTTTGTGGACGATAGAGCGCCAGGCCGCTATTCATGAACCAACCGTGCATATTCGTGGACGCCGATGCTCAATCTCAACGATCTCCATCTGTTTGTCCGTGTCGTCGACCACGGAAGCTTCGCCGCGGCGGGGCGTGCGCTCGGCTTGCCGAAATCGACGCTCTCCAAGCGCGTGGGCGAACTGGAAAGGAGCCTCGGCGTCAGGCTCATCCAGCGCACCTCGCGCTCGTTCACGGTGACCGAACTCGGGCAGGACCTCTATCGGCACGCGGCGGCGATGGTGATCGAGGCGGAAACAGCCGAAGGGCTGGTGCGCGGGCGGATGGCCGAGCCGAGCGGAACCGTGCGCATCACCGCCTCGGTGCCGACGGCGCAGATTTCGCTCGCTTCGGTGCTGCCGGATCTGGCGCGGGCCTACCCGCGGATCACGATCCTCGCCTCGGCGACGGACCGGTTTGTCGACATCGTGCAGGAAGGCTTCGACATCGCGTTGCGCTCGCATTTTTCGCCATTGCCGGATTCGGGCCTGGTGCAGCGGAAGCTCGGGACCGATCCGGGATGGCTGGTCGCTTCGCCTGCCTATCTCGACGCGCGTGGCAGACCGGGAACCCCGGACGAGATCAGCCGGCATGACGGGCTGCTTACCGCCCCTTCCCAACCCTCATGGCAGCTCGAAGGCGAAGACGGGGCGGTAGAGGCCGTGCCGCAGGCACGTTTCTTCGCCGACGAATCGATGATCCTGCTGGAAGCCGCAGCAGCCGGTCTCGGCATCGCATGCCTGCCGACCAAGCTTTGCCAGCAGAGCGTCCATCAGGGTCGGCTGGAACGCGTGCTGCCGCGCTGGAGTACGCCGGGTGTCACCACGACACTGCTGATGCCGCACCGCCGCGGCCAGTTGCCTTCCGTGCGTGCCGTCGCGGATTTCCTGATCCAGAAGCTTACAATGTGAGCCAGCCCCTAAGATTTCAGTCGCCGGGGACGGTGGTGCGTGGTTGAATCGACGGGGACGAGGGTGGAGGCATATTCTTGGCCGACATAGACGCGTTGAAACGATCGTTCGAGATCGGACAGCATGGATTGCGTGAGGTCTCGCGAGAGACATCCGAGGCGGACGGATATATCGTCGAACGCGTCGGATTCGAGACGCATGCCGGTGAAGCGGTGCGCGGACTGGTGACGCGGCCACCGGACGCTGTGCGTGCGCCAGCCATCCTCTATCTGCACGCCCATGGTGGGCGCTATGGCATTGGCGCGGATGAGTTGCTGGACGGGCGGCCTGCCCTGCAATCGCCGCTCGGCCCGGTGCTGGCGGCCATGGGTTTCTTGACGCTGGCGATCGACATGCCGTGCTTCGGCGAGCGCGCGACCGTCAACGAAAGCGCACTATCGAAAGCGTTGCTGTGGCAGGGCAAGTCGCTGGCCGGGCAGATGCTTGGCGAGCAGGAGGCCGCGCTCGACTGGCTGGCCGCCCGCGAAGATGTGGACGCGCGGCGCATCGGCGCATTCGGTATCTCGATGGGCGCGACGTTCGGCTACTGGCTAGCCGCCGTGGATCCGCGCATCGCCTGCGTGGCGCATCTGTGCTGCTATGCCGATTTCGGCGCGCTGATCGAGACCGGGGCGCATGACCTGCACGGCATCTACCTGACAATCCCCGGCCTACTGCGACAGGCGTCCAATGGCGAGATCGCCGGGCTGGTTTCACCCCGCCCGCAACTGATCTGCATCGGCGACCAGGATCCGCTGACGCCGCCGGCGGCAGTCGACATAGCCCTCGCACAGACCCGGGCGGCCTATGCCGCCGCCGGTGCTTCCGACAGATTGCGCCTGCACCGCGAAGCGGAAACCGGGCATTGCGAGAGCCCGGCGATGCGCGCGGCAGTCCTTGCCTTCTTCGCCGATCAGTTCGCGGCCGGCTGAAGCCTGACGCCGTCACTGTCGAAAAGGTGCAGGTCGGTCGAATCGAGGCTGAAGCGGACCGTCTCGCCCGCTTCCACCTGGTGCTGGCCCGACAGAACCGCAAGAAGGCTTTCGCCACCTTCCATGCGTGTGTGCACCACCGTCTCCGAGCCGAGCGCCTCGACGAGCGACACTTCGGCCGCCATGCCCTCGCCACCGTCCACCAGCCGTAGTTGATGCGGGCGAAGCCCCAAGGTTACTTCGTCGCCAGGCGAAGCCGCAACCGCTTCCACCTCGAGCGAACCGGCGCCTTCGAGGTCCAGCCGCGTGCGACCGTCTTTCGTGCCGCCTATTTCTGCCGGCAAAAAATTCATGCGCGGCGCGCCAATGAAACCAGCGACGAACAGGTTGGCCGGGCGGTTGTAGAGTTCGAGCGGGGTGCCAACCTGCTCGATGCGGCCTGCGCGCAGGACAACGATGCGGTCGGCAAGCGTCATCGCCTCGGTCTGGTCGTGGGTGACGTAGATCATCGTCGCCGACAAACGCTCATGCAACGCAGCAAGCTCGGCTCGCGTGGAGATGCGCAGTTCGGCATCGAGGTTGGACAGCGGTTCGTCGAGCAGGAACGCGGTCGGGTTGCGCACGATGGCGCGGCCGATGGCGACACGCTGGCGCTGGCCACCGGAGAGCTGGCCGGGACGGCGGTCGAGATAGGGGGCGATTTCGAGCATGCGGGCTGCTTCCGCGATGCGCTGGTCGATCTCGGCGCGCGGCATGCGCGCGTTCTCCAGCCCGAAGGCAAGGTTCTGGCGCACGCTCATATGCGGATAGAGCGCGTAGGACTGGAACACCATTGCCAGTCCGCGATCGGCCGCCGCCACACGGGTGACGTCCTCATCGTTGATCGCGATGGTGCCTTTGGTGGGCCGATCGAGCCCGGCGATCAGACGCAAAAGGGTCGACTTTCCACAACCGGACGGACCGACGAAGACGACCAGTTCGCCGTCGCGAATGTCGAGATCGATGTCGTGCAGCACCTGCACCTGCCCGAAAGACCTTGATACGCCGGTTAGGGTGATACGGCTCATGAGCCCTCCTACTTCAGGCCGGCGCCGGCAATGCCGGTAGTGATGAAACGCTGCAGGAAGATGAACACCAGAACGACCGGGATCATCGTCACCACCGTCATGGCGAGAATGAAGTGCCATTGGACGTTGAGTTCGCCCGCATAGGTGTTGAGGCCGACCTGCAGCGTGTAGAGCTCGCGCCGCGACAGCACGATCAGCGGCCAAAGGAAATCGTTCCAGCGCCAGACTACGGAGAAGATGGCGAGCACCGCCAGCGCCGGCGCGGTCAGCGGCAGCACGATGCGCCAGTAGATCTGCCATTCTGAGGCCTTGTCCATGCGCGCCGCATCGATCAGCTCGTCCGGAATGGTGAGCATGTATTGCCGCAGCATGAACACGCCGGTCGGCGTCGCCACCGTCGGCAGGATGACACCCCAGAGCGAGTTGAACAGGCCCATCGCCGAGATCACAGAATAGAGCGGCACGATGATGACGGAGAGCGGCACCATCAGCGTGGCGACGATCAGCATCATCACCGTCGAGCGTCCGCGAAACTGATATTTCGACAGGGCAAAGGCCGCCATCGAATTGGTCAGCAGTGTGATGATCGTCGCCATCACCGTCACGAACACCGAATTCCAGAGATAGCGGAGGAAGTCGTTGGCCACGAGCGGCTCGACGTAGTTTTCGGTCGCGAAGGAGACCGTGCGCCTGGGTGTCCTGTCCTGGATACTGACCTTGATGATTTCCTGCGGGTTGGCGGGGTCAACCATCTGCGCGACGATGCCGATGCGGCGAACTTCGGCCAGCACGCGCGCATCGCCGTTTTCGTCCGTCACTTCATAGAGCGGCAGCGCATTGTCGTAGCCGTCGACCTGGACGAGTTCGGTGACATAAGGCAGCAGCGTGGGTGGAAACTCCGCCAGCGCGGCAGGCGTCTTGAAGGAGGAGTTCACCAGCCAGGCGGCCGGGCCGAACATCAGGATGAAGCCGCCGATCAGCCAGAACCAGGTGAAGACGTCGGTCCAGTCCCAGCGGGTGCCGCCCCGCCGGCGGAGAAGGAAGCTCGAGACCCTGCTCATCACTTGCCTCCCCGCCTGTCGTTGCGACGCACGATGCCCAGCTGAAACAGCGTCAGCACGATCAGCACCAGCCCCATGAGGATCGAGGCAGCGGAAGCGAGGCCGGGATTGCGCAGATGCGAGGCGAAACCGACCTCGTAAATGTATTGGGTCAGGAACAGCGTACTTGTTCCCGGGCCGCCGCCTGTCAGCACGTAGACCTCGTCGAATATCTGCACGGCGCGGATCAATGTCAGCACGAGCACGACAAGCAGATTCGGCATCAGCAATGGCAGGGTGATGCGCCAGAACACGCGGCCCGGCTTGGTGCCGTCCATCTCGGCGGCCTCGTAAAGCTCTTTGGGAATGGCCTGCAGACCGGCGAGCAGAATGAGCGCGTAGAATCCGACATGCGCCCACACCGACACGCCGACGGCAGCCGCGAAGGCCCAGTTGCGCTCAACCAGCCAGTTGACCGGCTCGAAGCCCAGTTCGTAGAGGCCGAAATTCAGCAGACCCTGACGCTGCAGGATCCAGCGCCAGATCAGGCCCACAACCACCGGCGACAGCAGCACCGGAAAGAAGAATACAGCGCGCCAGAAGCTGCGCGCCTTGAGGTCCCGATTGAGCACCAGCGCGGTAACCAGCGCCACGCCGACCATCAGCGAGACCTGAAGAACGACGAAGGACGAGGTGTTCCAAACCGCAGTCCAGAACAGGTCTTCGCGACAGGTCTGCCGGTCGAGATAGTTGCCGCAGTCGAAAAGGCGCTCATACTGGTCCAGCCCAACGAATTCGCGGTTGGTCAGGAACAGCGCGTTTCCGCCGGTCATGGAATAGGCGATGTTGACGGCAAGCGGAAACAGCACGAACACGCCGAAGATCAGCATGTTCGGGGCAAGGAAGAAGGCGGCCATGACATTGGTGCCGCCAAATTTCTGAAGCATGCGCAACGGTGGATCGAAGGCACGCGCAAGCAGGGCTACCGGCGCCATGATGATGGCGCCGGCCCTGCGTGCGATGCTCGTGTTGGCTTGCGCCGTCACGCTGGCTCTCGCTATTTCGACGCTTCGGCGACCTGCGCCTTGATGTCCTCGTCGATGCGGGTGAAGGCGTCGTCGATCGACAGTTCGCCCGCCATCGCCTGGCTGATGCGCGTCACCAGTGCGCCATAGACCGGCGTTCCCCACTTCCAGGCCGGCAGCGCGTTGGCGTTTTCATGCACCTGGCCAGTTGCCTTCACGAAAGCGGTCAGCGCCGCCTTGACGTTCGGATCGTCGCTCTGGAAGTCGATCTCGCCGGCGATGACGCCCTTGTGAGCCGGCAGGAACAGCGTGCGCTCGGTGAACTCGCGCACGACGTCCTCGCTGGCGAGGTAGTCCATCACCTTTCCGACTTCCTCAGGGTTCTTGGTGTATTTGATCCCTACGAGCGCGGCGCCGCCCGGCAGGCCGGAGCAGGCAACCGTGCCGCAGGGCGAGCCAGTCGCCACCCAATCGAACGCATCGCCGATCTTCGTCGACAGATTGGCGACCTGCCAGCTGCCCGAATAGTAATAGGCGATCTGGGCGTTGATGAAGTCGTCGGCTGCCGCCCGGTAGGTCGTACCGGCAGCGGACACCCAGACGTCCTTGTTCATGCGGCCGCTTTCGGTCCACTCGACCAGCTTGCGCGCAAAAGTCTTGGTGCCTTCATCGACCGGGGCCGGAAGCCGGTCTGGCCCAATATAGTTGGCACCGTAGGACACGTTGGGCGCCGATATGCGGTGGCCGCTTCGGTCGATTGCGAAGGCAGCGTTGAGCTGCTGGCTGTCCTGCACCTTGCCGGCCGCCTCGACCCACTCGTCCCATGTCGCTTCCGGTCTGGGGATCTCGACGCCAGCCTGCTCGAACAGCGTCTTGTTGGCAAAACCGCCGGTCAGGGTTAGCTGAGTCATGAAGCCCGGGATGATCTCGGAGCCATCCGGCCGCATCCAGTCGAACTGAGCGCCGAGGTTGGTGCGCCAGTATTCGGGGTCCGCAAGATAGGGCGTCAGGTCGAGCCAGTGATCGGCCAGCGTCTTGATGTTGGTGACACGGGCGATGTCGGGGCCACGACCCGCTTCCAGCTCGATCGGAAGCTGTTCCTGGATCACCTGATAGGCGACGTTGTCCAGGATGACGTTGATGTCGGGGTTTTGCTCCATGAAGCGGTTGAGCAGGTCCTGGATGACCTCGCCCTCGACGCCGTCGGAATACCACATCACCCGCACGTCGCCGGCGAATGCGACCGTCGACGACATAAGGCCTGCCGTCAGGGCCAGCACAATCTTTCTGCTCTGCATCGTAGTCTCCTCCTTTGGTGCGGCTCCCTATCCGCGTTTACTTGTCTATCGCTGCGCCCGGCAGCGCGCCGGCCTCATGGAAGGCGGCTTCTCCCTTAACAGTCCATTCTGCCGGGTCGACGATCCGGCCCTCCGCCTCCACCCGTCCATCCCGATGGAATCGGACCTCACCATACTCCGGATCGTCAACCAGCATCAGGCCGTCGGTTTCACGACGAAGCTGCAAAGTGGAAAAGCGTTTTCCGAAGGTCTCGAGCGCGCCATGCCTGCCTACATCTCCCAGCCGCACGATCCATACTGTCTCGCGGCCGGCCGCGCGCAGTTCGTTGCCGGCAGTCGGTCCGCTCTCGACGATGTGCAGCCCAGTGTCGGCTTTCAATTGGAGCAGGCCGTCGCCCCCGCGCGCAAGCGCGCGCCCGCCATCCACCCGCGCCTCGTCGAACGCGGCTCGGGGAAACCAGGCATGCGTGAAATCCGGCTGTTCAGCCGCGCAATCGAAAAGCACCACGGCGAGGCCGCGATATTGCTGTACACGCGGCATCGTGCCCGAACCGCCCCAGTAGGAGGGCCGGCCATAACCGGAATGGATCGTCTCCCCAGGATGGTTGATCCAGACCTGCGCATCCGGGTTGCCGCCCATCCGCAAATGCAGCACCGTTTCCTGATAGCCCCACTCGTTCCAGCGGTAGGCCGCCGCCGTGCCCATGGCCCATGCGCTGGTCTTGTAGTGGTAGAGCTTGGCGATGCGATCCTGCCCCTGCGCGAAACACCATTCCTGAGCACCCTCGCGCTCGAAACACGCGATGGCCGCAAGATCCTCATGCATTTTCAGGCCATGATCGCGGATGCAGAGCGCCAGTTGCGGCAAGGCGTGGAACCGCATGCCGTAATTGCCATGGCCCCACAGCATGCGCGCGATACCAGACAATTCCAGTGACCGTGCGGCGCGCAAGGTGTGCTCGTAGGATCGGCCCTGCGCGCCGGTCAGCACGCCGCGATGCGCCGAGCACGCGACGATTTCCAGAAGACGCAGGATCGCCGCGCCGGCGCGGCGGCGAACGTCCTCATCTGGCGCGAGCGCGTAGAGGATCGTCAGGCCCTTCAGATCGATGGGGAAATAAGGAGCCGAATTGAACTCGGCCATTTCCCACTGTTCGAAATGGTCGAGCCAGGCATGCACGCGTGCAAGGCCGACCGCCGATTGCTCCACCCCCATGCGCCCTGAACGAACGAAGCGTTCAGACTGCATCATGTGGCCAGCAAGATAGGCCGCCGTGTGGAAGAGCAGCGCGTGGTTTTCGGAAAAATACCACTGAACGTCGTTGCCCGGCTCGTCCATCCAGTAGCGATAGCCGAGGATCGCTCGGTCGATGCGGCTGCGCAGGTCGTCCGACAGTTGGTCGGCAAATGAATGGCGACACCACAGAAGCGGGACTAGAATGAAATCGGCGCAGTCGTGGCAATCCTCGATCGCGGGCAGGGCTGCCGCGATCATCGCGTCGGTTTCAGGCCCGCCTCGTCCCGTCGCAAGGCGCGCGAGCGCCCGAACCGTGTCGGCCTCCGCCCGCTCGGCCACCTCGTCCAGCGCCTCGTCGACCCGATCCGACAGCGCGGCTGGGGCTGCGCCTTGCCGCTCCGCGTGGCAAATCTCGACACCGAAAACCCGTGACGCGCTGAACCCGCCGACGGAAAGCGCGACGGTGAAATGGCGGAAATCTGCGGGCAATTCGTCCGTCCCGGCGACGCTCAGCCGGGTCTCGCCTGCCTCCATGCGGCGCACGAACGACACCGGTTCTTCGATCGACATGAAGTCGCCTTCGACCGTGATCGAGACATCCGCTGCCACCGGCAGAGACGCGGGAGTTATCAACGCCACCTCGCCACCCGTGCAGGTGGGGCGCTCGAAATGCATCGTTGCCAACGCATTTTCGATGGCCTCGGCAAGCCTGCCTTCGATGGCAACGGGCAGGGCCTGTTCCGCCGCCGGACCTTTCAGGTAGTCGAGCTGGAAATAATAGCGTGCATCGCGCTCGGCCAGATCGTCGAACCAGATGCGGATCTCGTTGTCGCCGGCAACGAGGTCGGCCTCGAAATCGGCTTCGGCCTCCAGGTTGCGGCCGTAGGGCGCCATCCAGCCGATTTCCGTTCCGTTGACGAAAAGAACCGCCCCACCGCAGGTGCGCAGGCGCAGCCGGGCGCGGCCGGGAGTGGAAGCCGCAAGCGCCGTGCACGCCCATGTACCGATTACGGTGGGGCGGAACCAGAAACCTGAAAGATCGACACGCGGCGAACCGAACGGAAGCCAGGTGCGCGCCGCGTCGAACGCTCCGACGGGAAGCGGACGTGTGCCCCGACGCTCGGCCGCGAATTGCGTGCGGCAGGGATATTCGTGCGGGATGAAGTTCTTGTGCTTGGTCAGGAAGAAGAAGGGGTCCATCTCCCCCTTCATGGGCTGGTCGGGCACGTCATAGCGCTGCTCGGCAATATTGCCGAGCTGCCAGTAGACAACAGGGGACCCGGCCTCGAGCGGCCGGCGCAGGGCAAAATCGCCTCCGACATGCCCCGGTGCGTTCATCGCAGCGTCTCCACGGGGACCGGATTGACGTCGTTGTAGGCCTGGTTCTCGCCCGTCATGCCCCAGACGAAGGCGTAGGGACCGGTGCCACTGCCCATATGGATGGACCAGGCCGGCGAGATCACGCAGTCGCCATTGGCAACGATGAGGTGGCGCGTGTTGTCGGGCCGGCCCATCAAGTGGATGACGCGGTCCTCCGACGCCATGTCGAAATAGAGATAGGCTTCCATACGCCGCTCGTGCAGGTGCGGGGGCATGGTGTTCCAGACGCTGCCCGGCGCAAGGTCGGTGATACCCATGAGAAGCAGGCAGGAGGGCGCGACCTCCGGATGAATATACATTGCCAGGCGCCGCTTGTTGGCACGCTTCTCGTCGCCCAGTTCCAGTGGCTTGGCCTCATCCTTGCGGATCAGGCGGTGCTCAATGTCGGCGCCTGCGGGAACCGAGTTCATGTAAAACCATGCAGGCTGCGCCGAATCCGCGCTTTCCATCACCACTTCCTGCGCGCCACGGCCGACATAGACGATGTCGCGGTTGCCCATCTCGAAGCGCTTGCCATCGATCGTGACGGAGCCGTTGCCGCCGAGATTGGCGATGCCCATTTCGCGGGCTGTGAAGAAGAGCGGCGTGCCGACTTCGGCGCCGTCGCCGAAGGAAATCGGCGCCTCACGCGGCACGGCGCCGCCGACGATCATTCGGTCGACATGCGTATAGGCGAAAGCGATCTCGCCCGGGACGAACAGATTTTCGATCAGGAATTCGGCACGCAGCCGCTCCGTGCCGTAGCCATCGATGTCACCGGGACCGGCGCCGTAGAGTACGCGCATGTTCATGCCGCCTTGCCTTCTTCCTCTGCCTCGAAATGGATGACGCCCTCCGTCAGGCACAGGATCGCCAGCGCCTGCCCGTAGCCCGTCGGCTGGATGGGAATATCACGATAGAACTGGAGATCGTGCCCCATGCGCGTACCATAGGACACGTTGCCGAGCACGCCATCGTCGTCAATGTTGGAGAGTACCGCGCCTAGCGCACGCAATCCCGCCTCGCCGCAGCCGCGCGGGCCGAGACCAAGTCGCGCCGCCTTGAGCAGGCCATAGCCGAACCCCGCCGTTGCCGACATCTCCTCGTAGGACGAGGCGTCGTCCAGCAAGGTGCGCCACGCACCGGAAGGCGCCTGCACGTTCAGCAGCGCCTCGATCTGGGTGGTCAGGACGCCGAGCAGATAGGAGCGGACGGGCTCGCCGATCCGGCCGAGTTCGATCAAGTCGAGAATGCCGACCGTGATCCAGGCATTACCCCGCGCCCACAACGCGCGGGCGAAATTGTGCCGCCCGGCAAACGTCCAGCCGTGGAACCAGAGTCCGCTATGCGGGTCGGCCAGATAGCGCGCATGGACAAGGAATTGACGCTGCGCCTCGACCACCAGCTCGGGCTTGCCGGCCGCCTGGCCGTAGGAGGCCAGGAAGAGCGCGACCATGAACAGCGTGTCGTCCCACAGCTCATCGTCGTTGATCCTGTCGGAAACGTCGTGCTGGAAACCCGCTTCCGGCGTACGCGGCAGGCGGCTCACCACCTCGTCCGCCCAGGCGGCCAGCGGTTTCTCCCATCGCGGGTCGCGGGTCTCGCGCCACAGCAGGGACAATGCCAGCATAGGCGCGGTCGTGTTGACGTTGAGAGGCGGCAGGCCTCGCTGGATCTGCCTTGAATACCAGTCCTCGACGATGGAGCGCAGCGCAGGGTCCTGCGTGTGCATCCACAGGCGCACGATGCCATAGAGCCCGACGCCCTGCGGCCATTCCCACGAATTGAAGGAGATGTAGTCGCCGGCGCTACCGTCGAGATTCGGCTCGTCGAAGCGCCCATCGTGGCGCAGCGCCGTCATGCCGCTCACCAGCCGCTCCAGATGCGAACGTATCAATCCTGCCGACGGGGCCACTGCTCCTCCCGAATGCTTGCGGAACCCACAACAGAGGTTCCACATTGCAAAGACTTGCGCAATCTGAAAATTATTTGCACAGTACGCGCCTCTTTGAGCACTGGAGCGCGTATTGCGATGGCGTCTGAGGCAAAGCGTGGAACGCCCACCCGGCGGGTGCGCCTCGAGGACGTTGCCGCCCAATGCGGCGTTTCGGTCAGCACCGCATCGCGCGCGCTTGCGAATGCCAAGGGCGTCCGGCCGGACCTGCGCGCGACCATCCTTGAGACGGCGCGCCGGCTCAACTACACGGTTCCGACCTCGATTGCCGGCCGCAAGGTCATTCTCGCGGCCTCCAGCGCGGCCATGCTCGACTATGTGCGCAACCAGTTCACCTTCTATGTGCTGGAGGGCCTCGCCGAGCGGGCCAGATCCCTGGGCGTGGAAGTGATCTCGCGGGCCATCGCCAACACGGCGGAGGAAGCCGCCCTGCTCGCCGATGCCAGGGCGGATGACGGGGTGGTCGGCTGCCTGTTCCTGACGCTTGACGACGAATCCGTCCTGACGCTCGCCAGCGATTTCGACAAACCCATCGTGCTGGTCAACGGCGACGATCCCGAGATGCGACGCTCGAGCGTCACGCCCTGCAACAGGTCGGCTGCGCGGCTGGCGACGGAACACCTGATTGCCCAGGGGCATGAGCGTATCCTGTTTCTGATGCGGCGCGGCCGTCGCACGATCGAACGGCGATACGAGGGATGGCAGGACGCGCTGCGCGCGCACGGACTGGAGGCTTTCGCCGATCTCGTCGTCGATGTGCCCGACTGGCTGCCGGAACTCGCGGCCGAGGCGATCACGCAACGCATCGCGGGCGGCGGACGCGACTTCACCGCGATCCTTGCCGCCGGCGACAGCCTCGCGGTCGGGGCGATGATGGGGCTTGAAAGTGCGGGCCTGGGCGTGCCGGGCGATGTCTCGGTGATGGGCATGGACGACCTGCCACAAGCCGCATTTCACAACCCGCCATTGTCGACGATGCACATTCCCATGCGTGAGATCGGCGCTGCGGCGCTGGACCTGCTGCTTGACGACCTCGGCAGCCAGCGCATGCCACCCCGCCGCATCGAATTCGCCTGCCACATCGTCGAGCGCCAGTCGACGGGGCCTGCCCCTGCCGGTGCCGACACTTGGGGCGGCGCGAAACATCACGCGAACCTGTCGAACCGGCCGTAGCCACCGCCTGCAAACAGAAGCGGTTCGCCCTCCGCGAAGCTGGCGGCAACGACCCGCGCCACAACGATCGCATGGTCGCCTCCGTCATGCGTTGCCAGCCGCGCGCATTCGAAGCGGGAGAGGCACCCTTTCAACAACGGCACGCCCGCCTCGCTGCGGTCGTGGTCGAGCCCGGCAAACGCCTCGCCAGCACGCGCGAAGCGGCGGCTGAGCTCAAGCTGGTCCGCGCCCAGTACGTGAACGGCGAAGTCGCGGCACTGGGCGAAGGCCGGGAAGCGCCGCGAATGGCGACCGATCGACCACAACACGATCGGCGGATCGAGCGACACCGACGAGAAACTGTTGGCGGTGATGCCGACCGGACCCTCCGGCGTGTCCGTCGTTACCACGGTCACGCCGGTCGCGAAGCGGCCAAGCGCATCCCTGAAATCACGCTGCCGTTCCGGGCCGGGGACGAAGCTTTTCATCGGTCGGCCGTGATCGCTGTCGGCGAAGTGATACATCAGGCAACCTCCCTGCCGAGCGCGGCGGTGTAGAGTTCGAACCAGGTTTCGCGGTCCATCGGAACCGTGAGGGCATCGGCAAGCCGCGCGATGCGGGCGGGATCGTTGGTGCCGAGCACCGGAAGGACCCGCGCCGGATGGGCGAGCAGCCAGGCAACCGCGACCGCCCCCGGATCGACGCCGAATTTTTTGCCGAGCCTGGCCAGCAACTCCGCAAGCGGACCCTGGGTCTCCCGCACCAGCCGGCCGCCGCCGAGAGGCGACCATGCCATCGGCGCGATGCCCCGCTCCTGCAGGAACGCCACTTCGCCGTTGACGAAGGCCTCATGCGCGAGGAGCGACAGTTCGATCTGGTTGGTGACCAGCGGCACCTTCATCGCCGACTGGAACAGCGTCCAGTCGTGCGGGCGGAAGTTCGACACGCCGACCGCACGAACCTTGCCGGAGCGAACGGCCTCGTCGAGCGCGGGCCCCGTCTCATGATGGTCCATAAACGGATCCGGCCGGTGGATCAGCAGCAGATCGATGCGCTCTATGCCCATTGCACGCAGCGATTCTTCGATCGAGGCACGAATATGATTAGCCGACGTATCGTAATGCTTCACGCGCTTGTCGGCGTAGCGCCCCATCGGCGCGACGATGCCGCATTTGGTGACGATCTCCAGCCGATCCCGCAGCGCGGGCGCCGCTTTCAGGCAGGCACCCAGCAGGCCTTCTGCGGCATAGCCGCCATAGATGTCGGCCTGGTCGATGGTGGTGATGCCCTGCTCCAGGCAGGCTTCTATCTTGGCCCGAACGCGCGCCGGCGACGTATCGCGGTCGTCGCCCAGCCGCCACATGCCGTAGACGATGCGCGACAGTTCCAGCCCTTCGCCAAGTTTCACCCGTTCCATCAGCGGCGCTCCCCGTTTCCAAGCGGTGTTGCCGGCACGTCGGCAGGCACGCGGTCGTAGACATGCGGCAGCGAGCAGGTTTCCAGATGCGGCAGAACCAGCCTGCCGAACGCCTCGCATTCGTCGAGATGCGGATAGCCGGAGAAGATGAACGCACGGATGCCCATCTTGCGATAGGCCTCGATTTCCGAGAGCACCTGATCAGCCGAGCCCACAAGTGCGGCACCACAGCCCGAGCGGGCCCGACCGACGCCGGTCCAAAGGTGCGGCTCGATGAAACCCTCCGCATCTGCCGCATCGCGGTTCTTCGCCTGATGCGCCACGCCCAGCGACTTCGCGTCGAGCGCGCGCGAGCGGATGACGGTTCCCTGTTCGTCGTCAAGTTTAGAGACCAGGTCGCGGGCGTATTCCCGTGCCTCGGCCTCGGTATCGCGCACGATCATGTGGACACGCAGCCCGTAATCGAGCGTACGGCCATGCGCTGCGGCACGCTCGTTGACGGCGCGCATGCGCCCGGCAAGCTGCTCCTTCGTTTCCGGCCACATCAGATAGACATCGCAGTGCTCGGCGCAGAGCTCGAGGGCGTCGGGTGAATAGCCGCCGAAATAGAGCAGCGGCCCGCCGTTCTGCTGGTAGGGCCTGGCGGGATCGGCTGAAACCTTGGCCAGATCGTAGACTTCGCCCTGATGGTCGATCTCGTCGCGCGTCCAAGCCTGCTTGAGAATCTGCACAACCTCGCGCGAACGCTGGTAGCGGAAGCTGCTGTCAGCGGTCTCACCGGGGAAATCCGACGAGATGATGTTCAGCGTCAGCCTGCCTTTCAGCATGTGGTCGAGCGTCGCCACCGTACGCGCCAGCATGATCGGCTGCATCTCGCCGCAGCGGATGGCCGCAAGCAGGTTGATCTTCGAGGTGATGGGCGCGCAGCCGGCGACGAAGGAAAGCGTGTCCTGCCCCACCTGATAGGACGAGGGACACAGAATGTTGCGGAAACCCAGCGCCTCGGCACGGGTGACGATTG
Organism: Aquamicrobium sp.; assembly: GCA_019739225.1. GTDB lineage: Bacteria > Pseudomonadota > Alphaproteobacteria > Rhizobiales > Rhizobiaceae > Aerobium. The sequence goes on along the minus strand of JAHHDT010000005.1, from coordinate 184,590 downwards.
CGGAACAATGTTCCCAGCTCGACCGCAGGCTGCCGTCGGGAACGCCCAGATAGCGATAATCGTCCGAACAGAGCGCCGAGAACCAGGAGACTTCGGAAGCTTCGAGATCGGCGGATGTCACCGGCACGACGGTCATCGTTTCATCCCTTTCCCGCAGCGAAGGACCGAGCCCGTCGGGCTGCTTTGCGATCGGCTGCAATTTCCTATTGCGTAACACTCACATTGATGTAGATCAATAGTGTATCAATTCTTGCTGTGCTGCCATGTCCGACCGCTACGCCTTGCCGCTTCACCAGCAGATCAGCGAAATGCTGATCCGCGAGATCGCGGCCGGGCGCATGATCGACGGCGAAAAGCTCGCACCCGAGCGCGAAATGGCCGCAAACCTCAACGTCGCGGTCGGAACGCTGCGCAAGGCGCTCGCCGACCTGCATGCCAAGGGTCTTCTGGAGCGCGTGCAGGGTTCGGGCAACTATGTCCGCTCGCGGCCAGACGTCGACAGCATCTATGCGATGTTTCGTCTCGAACTGACCGAAGGCGGCGGGCTGCCGACAGCGCGCGTTCTTTCCGTTGCGCGACTGGCGAAGACCGCCGACATGCCGCGTTTCGGCACAAGCAATGAGGCCCATCGCATCCGCCGGCTACGGAGCCTCGGCGGCAGGCCGGCGGCGGTCGAGGAAATCTGGCTCGATGGCGACTACGCCGAGACGATCGCGGCGGAAGACCTCTCCGATTCACTCTACCTGTTCTACCGGCAGGCACTGGGCATCTGGATTTCGCGGGCGGAAGATCGCGTCGGCGTCTATGCCGTGCCGCCATGGGCTCCGGCGGAGTTCGGGCTGGCCGCCGGGGCGCCGGCTGGCTTCATTGAACGCATCGGCTGGACACAGGACGGCGCGAGCGCGGAGTTTTCACGAACCTGGTTCGACCACACCAACGCGCGCTATGTCGCGCGGCTGCGATAGGAACAAGCATGGGCCGGCATATCTCCTACGGCGTCGTCGGATGCGGCATGATGGGGCAGGAGCATCTGCGCAACATTGCGCTGCTGCCGGATGCCGACGTGGTCGCGATCTTCGAGCCGGATCCGGCGATGCGCGCCATCGCAGCCTCGCTCGCACCCAAGGCGGTGCTTGTCAGCTCGCTGTCGGAACTGCTCGCTCGTCCCGAGCTCGACTGCGTGCTCATCGCAAGCCCCAACCATTTGCATTCGGCACAGTTGCGTGAGATCGCCGCAACGAGAGCGCTGCCGCTGATGGTCGAAAAGCCGCTCTTCATCGATCAGGACGAGGCCGAAGCCATGCGGGCTTTCGCCGCCGGCTATCCGGCGCCCGTGTGGGTCGCGATGGAATATCGCTACATGCCGCCGGTGGCTAAGTTCATCGCCGAGGCGGAAGCCTCGACCGGCGGCATCCGCATGCTGACGATCCGCGAACACCGCTATCCTTTCCTGGAGAAAGTGGGCGCCTGGAACCGCTTCAACCGGACCTCGGGCGGAACCTTCGTCGAAAAGTGCTGTCACTTCTTCGATCTGATGCGCCTCATCCTGCGCTCCGAACCGGTGCGGGTAATGGCGTCCGCCGGGCAGGCGGTGAACCATCTCGACGAGCGCTATGGCGGCGAGGTGCCGGACATATGGGACAACGGCTATGTGCTGGTCGACTTCGCGAGCGGCGCACGTGCGATGCTGGAACTGTGCATGTTCGCTGACGGCAGCCGCTATCAGGAGGAGATTTGCGCGGTGGGCGCGGGAGGCAAGATCGAATGCCTGGTACCCGGACCAACCCGCTTCTGGCCGCCGCAGGCCGGGCCTGCCCCTGTGCCGCTGGTTACGGTGAGCCCCCGCCGGCCTGACACGCCCTACACGTTCGAATTGCCAGTCGACCCTACTCTTCTGGAAGCAGGCGACCACAACGGCTCGACCTTCTACCAGCACCAGCGTTTCTGCGCGGCGCTGCGGGGCAAGGGTCGTGTCGAGGTGACGCTGGATGACGGCTGGCGCGCCGTCGCCATGGGCATGGCTGCGCAGCGCTCGGCCCGCGAGGGCATCGCGATAGCCGATCCGATGGCCCAGAGGTTGTCCTGATTACCTTGCAGACCGGCAGACGTCAAACGCTGGCGCTGCGATCGACCACCCTGTTTCTGAGGGTGCCCAGACCCTCGATTTCCAGCTCGACCAGGTCTCCATGCTTCAGGAACCGGCCGAGTTCCAGCCCGCAGCCGCTGCCGACGGTTCCTGAACCGATGAATTCGCCGGCATGGAGGGTCTCGTCGCTTGATATGTGTGCCAAAACCGCCGGAAACTTGTGGTGCATTTCGCCGGAGTTGCCGCGCGACCACTCCTCGCCGTTGATCCGCGCCGTCATCGTCAGATTGTGCGGGTCGTCGATCTCGTCGGCCGTGACGAGCCAAGGACCCATCGCGTTGCCGGTATCGAAATCCTTGCCCTTCGCCGGGCCGAGCTGGCCCGTCATTTCGCGAAGCTGCGCGGTACGGGCGGTGAAGTCATTGAAGATGCAGTAGCCGAAAATGTGGTCGTACGCGTCCTCCGGGCGGATGTCCTTGCCCTTTTGCGACAGGAATACGCCGAGTTCGAGTTCGTAGTCGAAGCGCGTCTCGCCGCGGGGCACGATCACGTCCACGTCCGGCCCCACGACCGAGAAGCGGTTTGCCTTGTAGTAGATCGGCTGCTCGTACCAGACCGCCGGCACGTCGACCTTGGCCGGATCGCGCGGAAACCCTTCGAAGCCGAAGAGATGGCGGTTGGCGCGCGCCTGCCGGAGGTGCTTTTCAAAGCACAAGGCGTCGCGCATCTGGCGAGGTTCGGGGACGGGTGCGAGCAGGCGCACTCCCCCGGCTTCGTGAACGTTTTCCCGCTTCGAAAGTACCCCGCGAGCTTCCTCGAGCCCGCGCTCGCCAGCGTCGATCAGCGCAAGCATGGAGCCGAAATGAGGAGCAGCGGACGCGGCAAATTCGCAGACGGCTCCGCTTTCATCGAGCACCGCGCCGATGCGCTGGCGTTCTTCACCCTGGAGACTGAACGTGACCAGCTTCATAGCGCGACTTCCTGCAGTTCGGGATAACGGTGCGAGAGGCGGCTTCCTTGGTAGTAAGTTGCCGCATTGGCGGGACGCGCGCGCATGGCGGCGAACCAGCGACCAACGTCGGGCGCTTCCGACCACATCGCCGCGTGGCCTAGATCGGCCATACGATCGAAGGTCGGATAGACGCAGATGTCGGCAAGCGTCAGAGCGTCGCCGCAAAGCCAGACATCGCCGGCGAGCCGCTTCTGCATGCGCGCGATCGTCTGCGCGAGCGCATTGAAGGACGCCTCGACCTCATCATTCGAGAAACCGGTGCGTCCCATCTTCTGGTAGAAGTGAGTGCGCAACGGCCGCGCCTTGGCTTCGGCACCAAACTGCTCGTCCGTCAGATCGGCGAAGTGGCGCACGAAAACCTGCGAGAACGACGGCACGCGGATCGCCGCTGTCGGCACTTCCTCGAAATAGCGCAGCCATGCCCGCATGTCGGCACGACCGACCGGACTGTCCGGCGACAGCGGCACCTGCGGAAACACCTCATCGAGATACTCCATGATGACCGATGAATCGAGGATGGGCTGCCCGTCATGGACGAGGGTCGGCACGACGCCGTTCGGGTTGAGTGCGAGATAGTCCGGCGCAAGGTGCTCGTTCTTGCGGAAGTCGATCTGCGTATCCGTGAAGGGCAGGCCCTTCTCATGAAGGCACAGGCGCACCTTCTGGCTGCAGGTCGAATAGGCGTTGTTGAGAAGCTCGATCATCGATGCACCTAGTGGTCGTGGCCGCAGTTGCAGGCGGGGGCCTCGTTCGGGGACCGAGCGCCGGCGCGATACCGTCCCATCAGTTTCTGCAGCTCGGTTCGTTCCGGCGCGATGCGGCCGCCGGAGAGCTCGCGATAGATCTGCGCGACATTGACCACGACACGTTCGCGGTCGAGCCAGCTATCATACGCATCGAAGGCGATGTCCCAGGCCGCGTCGGCATAGTTCATGCCCGCTTCGTAACGCGCCTTGGCCGCGTCGCGGGTGTAGACGAGGTAGTCGCGCATCGCGCGCAGCGCCTGCTTGTCGCCGACAGGCCCGTGGCCCGGCACGACGATATCAACATCCCAGCCGAGTATCGCCTCGCACGCATCGATCCAGTTGCCGACCGGTCCTGCCCAGAGGATGGGGTGCCCCTCGGAGAACAAAAGATCGCCGGTGAAGACGGTCTTCGCCGACGGAACATAGGCGACGATATCGCCACGCGTGTGGGCGGGGCCGAATTCGTGCAGTTCCACCTGCGTGTCGCCGACCATCACGTCCGTGCGGCCACTGAAGGTCGTGTCCGGCGGCGTGAAGACGATGCCGGAGAAATCGAAATGGGCGCCCATCACCTCATGCATGAAGCGGCCGGCCTCGCCGTTCTCGCGCCACCGTTGCATGGTGTCGCGAAACTGCTCCGGCGGACGCTCCCGCATCTCTTCGAGGCAAGCGGCCGACGCGACGATGCGCGCGCCCTCGACAAGCTGGTTGCCGAAGGTGTGATCGCCATTGGCGTGGGTGTTGACCAGCGTGTCGATATGCCTGGCTGCCGGCGTGGCGTCGCGGAAGGCGCCGAGCATCTCCCGCGTGAGATCGAGCGTGAACAGCGTATCCACCAGCAGACTGCGGTCGCCGTCGGTTATGAGGCCGGCGTTGCTCCAGCCCCACGAACCATCGGGCTGGACATAGGCGAGGAGGCCGTTGCCGAGATCCTCCACACCCTTGCGAAATGCGCGTTGCGACATGCGAATTGCCTTTTCGTATTTTTACAGAAGAGCGGTCGCAAGCTGCGGTATCAGCAGCACCAGACCGATCATGACGAGCATCGCGACGACGAACGGAAACGCGCCGGCGAAGATGACGTTGAGAGGGATGTCGAGCTTTTCCAGATTGGCCTTGATGACGAAGCAGGCGATGCCAAGCGGCGGCGTCAGCAGGCCGACCTCGACGGCTATGATGGTCAGGATGCCGAACCAGATCAGATCGACCTGAAAGCTGGCCATGATCGGCAGGATTAGCGGCAGCACGATCAGCATGATCGACGACGAATCGAGGATGGTGCCAAGCGCTATGATGGCCAACAGGTACAAAGCCATCACCGCGAACAGGCCCAACTCGTAATGCTGGATCAGCGCGTTCATCTGGCTGGGCAGGCCGGAAAGCGCCAGCAGCCTGGCATACATGTGAGCCGCGACGATCAGGAAGGTGATTGCCGCCGTTACCCTGCCCGTTTCGACGAGAAGGCCCCAGAACTGCCGCCAGCCCAGGCTGCGACGCGTGATGCTGATGACGAGTGCCGCCAGCGCGCCGACCGCGCCCGCCTCCGTCGGCGTGAAGACCCCGCCATAGATGCCGCCGAGCACGATGACGATCAGAAGCACGACCGGCGCCGATTTGCCGATCATCTGCGATGGCGAAAGATCGTCGGCGACGAGGCTTCTGGCGCCTTCCTCAGGCTTGGCCAGTACGAAGCCGGGCCTGAACTTCGCCAGAAGCAGGATCGTCGCCACGAAGAGCAGGGAGAGGACGATGCCCGGCAGGATGCCGGCGGTGAAGAGATCGCCGATCGAGACCTCCGCGATGATGCCGTAGAGGATCAGCAGCAGGCTCGGCGGGATCAGCATGCCAAGCACCGACGACCCGGCAACCACGCCGACGGAGAAGCGGCGCGTGTAACCCGACCGCAGAAGTTCCGGCACGGCGATGCGCGTGAATACGGAAGCCGACGCGATGCTGGTCCCGTTGACCGCGGCAAAGACGGCATTGGCGAAAACGGTGGCAATGCCGAGCCCGCCCGTCAGCCTCCGGAACAGTTGTCCGGCGACCTCGAAGACATCGCGGCCCAGCCCAGAAATGCCGACCAGAAGCCCCATCAGAACGAAGAGCGGAATGACCCCGAACGAGTAGCGCGCGACGCTTTCGAGCGCGGCCAGTGACAGGAACGTCCCTGCAACGTCGAAATTCCCACGGATCAGGGCGACACTGAAAAAGGAGACTGCCGCCAGCGCGATCGCCACATGCAGGCCGGATTGGATCAGGACGAGGATGAGGACGATCGACATCAGGCCGATCTGAAGATTGCTCATGCTGCGCCTCCCGAGGCCGGACCGGAGATCAGCCGCCGCATGCAATGGATGGTCTTCACGGCATATTCCACGGTCGCCAGGGCCGCCCCGAACAGCACACCCGCGTAGAATGGCCAGATCGGCGCGAGGAAGACGCCGTAGACGCCGATCGTGTGGCCGGCCGTGTAGGCGCGTGCGACCTTGGGGTAGACGTAATAGACAAGCAGGGCGAGCATCAGCGTTCCGGCGGCGTTGAAGAGCGTCTCCATCGCCATGGCCACACCGGGACGCTGGCGGGTCAGCCGCTCGATCCACATATCGGAACGGATCATGCGATCACTGCGGATGCAGTCGGGGAGCTGCAGGAAGATGATGGTGACGATCGAGGCCGAAACGATCTCGGCCACGCCGGGTATCGGCTGGTTGAAGAGATAGCGCATCGCCACGTCGGAATTGATGAGGACCATGATGCCCACGATCATCAATGTTCCGACTGCCGAAAACGCCTCGGTTACCCGACCTAAAGGTGAGGTTCGCCGCAACGGCGAACCTGTCGCGGAGGGTTCCCCCGCGAACAGATCCTTGCTCATGTCGATGCCTATTCAGCCAGCCAGTTGCGGGAGAAGCTGACGCCGGCTTCCTCCGACAGGCGCAGATAGGCTTCAAGCGCCTTGGTGCCGGGAACGCCGCGATCGTCCAGCGACTTCGCCCATTCCAGCGCGATGTTCGGCATGGCATTGGCGAAACCGGCGCGCATCTCGTCGGACGCTTCCTTGATCTCGGCACCGCCCTCGGCGGCGATTGTCAGGCTCTTTTCGGCGCTGTTGGTGTAGTTGTCTGCGGCGTAGTCCTGATACTCGATCGCAACCTGCTGGATGATCTCCTTGATGTCGTCGGGCAGGCTCTCCCAGACATCGAGATTGACGGTGAGCGCCGATGCCGACTGGGCGCCGAAATTCACCTTGGTGATGTGCGGTGCGACCTCAAAGAACTTGTAGGGCGCCATCGCCGATCCGAACGTCACGGTTCCTTCGGTCAAGCCGGTCTGGATGGCGTTGTAGTAGTCCGGCAGCGCGCCGGCGACCGGCACGGCGCCCGTACCGCGCAGCCAGTTGGTCTGCAGCCCCGCGGTCGACAGCTTGCGTCCGCTGATGTCGGCGACGGACTCGACCGGAAAGGTCGTGGCCAGGTGATAGGTGTCGACGCCGACGGCGGCGAGCATGAGCTGGTTGTTGTCCCGCCAGGCCTGCGCCATCTCGGGAACCTCGTCGTGCAGGTCGCGAACGAGGCGCATCATGGTCTTCAGGTCCGCCGAGCCGAACGGCGTGACATAGGTGATCTGCTCGAGCGGAAGCTTGTCGGCTTCGAAAAGGTGCGGAACGTAACCGAAATCACCGACACCGCCTTCGACAGCTTCCAGAACGCCCTGCACGTCGGCAAGCGCGCCGGCGTAGGCTTCGTTCCAGGTGATCGTGTGGTTGCCGCCAGCTTCCTCGAGACGACGGTTCACCTCGGGGATGAAGAAGTCGCGGATTGCGGCGACGCCGGCCGTGATCGGCGGGTGACCCGCCACGACGGTGAACGAAAAGTCATCAGCGGCCGCGCCCTGTGGCCACGACGCTGCAGCCGCCATGACAGCGGCTGCCGAAACGGCAGCAATAGTTCTCATGTCTTCCTCCCGTAGAGTTGGTTCGTGATTTCAGTTGCGGTCGGCCTCTCCCACGCGGACCGAACCTGCCTCCCGCAGGTCCGGCGCGACCGGCTCGCCCGGCGGCCCCGACAGCATGTTGATGAGCACCCGGCGCAATTGCACGGCCAGAACGTCGGCCTGGGCCGTGTCGCATTCGCCCTGCGACAGGCTGAGCAGGCGCTTCGACCGCGGTGCATCCGAGAGTGCGAAGATCACCGTTCCCGGCATGAAATAGTAGCGCCAGTAAAGCTCCGACTTGTCGCGGTCCGGCAGCGCCAGATGCAGCGCGTCGACGAATTCGCGCGCGAGCGGATCGAACTGGCTGGCGATGATCTCGCGCGTCCACTGCGTCGGCTCCACCCGATGCAGCATGACCAGGTGAACGAGCAGCATGGATGTCCACGGCTCTTCCCTGCCGACATAGGGCTCCAGGAAAATGTCGACGAGATCGTCGACGCCCGGCAAACTGCCCGCCGCCTCAGCAGCTTCGATACACCTTGCGATTTCCTCGCGCCGCTTGGTGTTGACGCGCTCGGCCAGGTCGCGGAACACCGCGTTGGCAAGCGCTTCCTTGCTGCCGAAGTGGTAGTTGACCGCTGCCATGTTGACCTTGGCTGCGCGGGTGATCTCGCGCAGCGTGGTGTTGGCCACGCCGTTCTTTGCGAACATCGAGGCTGCCGCATCGAGGATGCGGGAGCGCGTGTTTTCGGATTTGCCCAACGACTGTTTCAATTCCATGTTTCAAACATACGTTTGAATTTTGACGCGAGTCAACGGCCTTCGTGTCCGCGAAGGCGAGAAACAGCGTCGTATGCCGAAAAGGAGGCCGCGGGATCGCAGAAACACGCGCCCCGCCGGGCGGAAATCGACCGCCCGGCGGCTCTGTCGTCAGAGGATGTCGGAAATTCCGGTCTTCAGGCGCCGGACTTTCCGGCCCGTTTCCCGAAGACCGAAACGAGCCCCTTCGGGAAGAACAGCAACACCAGCACCATGGCAATGGCGACCAGCATGAAACGGCCTTCCGCGAGGCCATCGACATTGGCGAGCCCTTCGGAAATGAAGGTCAACGCCAGAGCGGCGATGACGGGGCCGTATATGCTCGACGTGCCGCCGACCAGAACCATGCTCAGGATGAGGGCCATGGTCGAGAAGTTGAAGACTTCCGGCGAGGCGACGCGCAGGTATATGGCGAAGAAGCCGCCCGCGATGCCAGCGAAAAACGCGCTCGCCACCAGCACCTTCAGACGTTGCAGCCCGATCGGAATGCCGCGCGCCAGCCCGTAATCCTCATTGTCGCGCAGCGCACGGATCGACAGACCGAAATCCGTCCTGGTGATGAAGCGCAGGCACAGGGTCGAAATCACAAGTAGCGCAAAGGCGACGTAATAGTAGCCGAACTTGTAGTCGCGCAGGAAATTATAGCCGAACAGCTCGATCGTCGGCACGCGGACCAGACCCTGCGTTCCGCCGGTGATCTGCGACTGGCTGATGACGAACTGGAGCACGAGCTGGCTGAAGGCGAAGGTGACGAGCACGACATAGATGCCCTGCAGCCGCACGACCGGCAGGGCAACGATGGCAGCAGCCACCGACGCCACCACTCCGCCAATCAGCATCGCGATCCACGGATCGATGCCGAGCAGTTTGGCGCACAGGCCTGTCGCGTAGACGCCGATGCCGAAGAAGGCGACGTGGCCGAAGTTGAAGATGCCGGCATAGCCGAGGCTTAGATCCCAGCTCGCGGCCACGATCGCGTAGATGAACGCGATGATGAACAGGTGGCGGACATAGGTGTCTTCGACAAATACAGGCACCAGAAGGCCAAGGATCATGACAGCGGCGATCGCGAACGTTTTCAGGTTGAGGGCGACAGGCATCAGCGCACCGTTTTTCCGAAGAGGCCCTGCGGCCGCAGCATCAACACGGCGATCAGGAGCGCGAAGAGCATGGAGGGCGCCCAGTAGATGCCGACGAAGAAGATCAAGGCAGCCTCGACGACGCCGATGATATAGGCGGCGGCGATGGTACCGCTGAGCGAACCGAGCCCACCGAAGATGACGATGATCAGCGCCTTGACCAGCGGCTCCGCGCCGAAGGTGGGCGTGATGAAACGCACCGAGCCAAGCAATATGCCGGTGAGGCCGGCAAGTGCGGCAGACAGGGCGAAGGTCAGGATGAAAAGCTTCGAAACGTCCACGCCGATCAGCTTCGCTGCGGCCGGGTTCTGGCCGACCGCGCGGATGCCGCGACCGGTGTTCGAATAGCGCAGGAAGGCCCAGAGCGCACCCAGCAGCAGCGGCGCCAGCACGATGATCAACGCCTCCTGCGCCGAAATGGTCGTGCCGATCAGGTTCACCTGCCCCGGCACCAGCGGTTCGAGCTGCTTCAGCCGCGCGCCCCACATGAACTGGATGCCCTTCTCCAGGAAGATCATCACCGCAAGCGTGGTCATAACGGTGATGAGGAGGATGTCCTTGTCATCGTAGAAGGGACGGATGACCGTCCGCTCGATCAGGATGCCGACGCCGACCATGCCGGCGACGGCGATGGCGACGCCAGCGCCGAGCCAAAGATTCAGGCCGGCAGCGTCTGTCATCGTCCAGGCGAAATAGGCGCCCAGCGCCATCAGGCTGCCATGGGCGAAATTGAAGATGCCGAGCGTCGTCCACACCAGTGACAGGCCGCTGGCCATGAGGGCATAGACCGACCCCAGCACCAGCCCGCTGACAAGAATTGCGCTGATCATATCCATCGTCATGACGACACGTGCCCCCCGAAATACATGTCCATGATCTCGTCATGGTTGACGTCGCCGCCGCGCGCGACCTCACGCGTGATCTCGCCGTGGTCGATCAGGTACATCCGGTCGACCAGCGAGAGCACGAAGGCGATGTCCTGTTCGATCAACAGCAGCGGAATGCCTTCGGCCGAAATCTTGCCGATCGCCTCGGCCAGTTCGTCCTTGAGCTTCGGCGACAGGCCAAGCGTCGGCTCGTCCAGCATCAACATGCGCGGCGCACACATCAGGCCAACGCCGATCGAGAGCATCTGGCGCTCGCCGCCGGAAAGCGTCTTCGCCTCCTGGCGCCGCCGCTCCGCAAGGCGCGGGAAAAGCTCAAGAACATGCTCCAGGTTGGCCTTGCGGTCCTTCCGGGCGCGCGGCGTGTAGGCCGCGAGCTCCAGCGTCTCCATGATCTCCATATCCGGAAACATGCGGTTGGCCTGCGACACGTGGACGAGGCCCATGGCAACGATCTCCTGTGCGGAGCGCGCCTCCAGCGACTCGCCCATGAAACGCACCGAACCGGACCGCGGCTGGATGAGTTTCGAAACGGCATTGAGAAGCGTCGTCTTGCCGTGACCATTGGGGCCGAACAGCCCGACGCGCTCGCCGACGCCGACATGCAGGCTCATGCCCTGCAACACGTCAAAGGCATCGTAGCCGGCGCGCAGGTTCTCGACCTCGAGGGCTCTTTGAATGTTCGTCAAAGTGCTGCCTCCCTCTTGCCCAGATAGGCCTCGACGACCTGCGGGTCGCGCACCACCTCGGCCGGTTTGCCCGAGGCGATCACCGATCCGTGGTTGAGGATCATGAGATGCTGCGACACCGAAAGAAGCAGCGGCAGCACATGCTCGATCAGAAGAACTGTGACGCCGCGGCCGTTAACGGTGCGGATCAGCTCGGCCAGCGCACTGACCTCCGGCCGGGTGAGGCCGGCAGCCGGCTCGTCCAGCAGCAGGATGCGCGGCCGCCCCGCGATCGCCGAAGCGATCATGAGCTGCTTGCGTTCAAAGACCGTCAGATCTCCGGCTGTCTTGTCGCGCCGTTCCTCGCCCAGGCCGACATCGTCGAGCGCCTTGGCTGCCTCGTCGCGCGCCTGAGCGCCCGAAAGGCCCGCGCAATAGACAGCGCTGGCATAGGCGTTCTCGAAAGCGCTCAGCGTCGCGAACTCGGCGTCCTTCTGGAAGGTGCGCGCGATGCCCGCCCGGCTGATCTCGTGCGCCCGCAGATGCTGGATCTCGCGGCCTTCGAGCAGCACCTTGCCGCCGCTTGGTCCGAACGGAATGCCGGTCATGACGTTGAAGAGCGTGCTCTTGCCGCTGCCGTTCGGGCCGGCGATGCCGAAGACCTGCCCCGCAGGCACGCTAAAGGACACATCGTTGACGGCCACCAGCGCGCCGAAGCGCCGTTCGACATTGCGCACTTCGAGCAAGGGGGCCTCGTGCGTGGATTGAGCCACCTGTTCCTCCTTCCCGGGGAATTCAGCGCCGCGGCCGCGCGGTTTTTCCCGCGCGGCCGCATCCGAATGGACTACTTCATCCAGGGCGGGGTCTGGAATTCCTCGGTGGCGTAGCGAGCCGGGTAGAAGAGCTCGCGCTTGCCGTCCCATATCTGGAAGAACTGGATCGGGATCGCGTCTTCGCCCTGCACGGCCAAGTGGGTCTCCGGATCGAAGCGCAGCATGCCGGCCGCGATCTGCTTTTCCGTTTCGCCGATTGCCTGGCCGATCGCCAGCCGGTCGGTCGGATCGCCGACCTTGGCGAGCGCATCGGCGTATAGGTAGACCTGCTCGTAGAGTGCGGGACCATAGACGCCGGGTGCGGCGCCATACTTGGCCTCGTACTTGCCGACCACTTCCGCAGCACGCGGGTTCTGCGGCGTATCCAGCACGCCGCCCAGCATGTTGTAGACGACGCCCGTAGCGCGGTCCTTTGTCAGGTCGAGGAACTCGGGGACCGACGGCGCATACTGGATGAAGACGAGGCTGTCGGTCGGCTGTTCCAGGAACTGCGTCATGAACGTCGCCGCATTGCCCGGCAGGTAGTCGGTGTTGATGATGACCGAAGGGGCGGCCTGGCGTACGCCGGCGAGAAAGGCGCGCCAGTCGTTGATTTCGCCGAAGGGTAGAAGGTCGGCGGACGTGACTTCCCAGCCGGCTTCCTCGAAGTTCTTCTGCAGCCCTTCCATGATCGTCTTGGAATAAGGATTGTCGGACGAGATCAGCGCGACCTTCTTGTTCGGCAGCTCCAGTGCGCCGCCATCGAGCAGTTGCTGGATGACCGGCACCATCGCCGTCTCGTAGGCATCGTAGGACGGCGAGATCGACCAGACGGTCGGGAAGTCGTCCGGGCTCGGCGCGATGATGTCGCGCGTCTGCGCGGCGTTCGCCGAGATGATGTAGGGCATCTCCTGCTCGGCCATCAGCTCGATCTCGAAATTGCTGCCGCTCGCGTAGCCGGTCATCATCACGTTGACATCGCGGTCGCCCGCAAGGCGCTCGAATGCGCTCGTCACCGTGTCCGCAGCCTGGTCCTGCGTGTCGCCGACAACGACCTCGAAGGTGTAGCCGGCAATGCCGCCGGCCGCGTTGATCTCCTCGACGGCAAGGCGTGCGCCGTTGACCATCTCGTTGCCGTCGGCAGCCGCGCCTCCCGTCATCGGCGCGAGAACGCCGATCTTCGCCACCTTGTCCTGCGCCTGGGCCGACGCCACCGAAAGCGCGGAGGCGGCCAGTAATGCCAGACCCAACTTGCGTATCGTGTTCATGTCCATTTCCCCTGTGTGGTGTTGTCGTTGTGTAATCAGCGGACGTCGCACCAGTCGATGATGGCGGCCGCGATGGTCTTGGTGGCCTCCTGCAGCGAAGCGATGTCCACGTATTCGTCGTAGCCGTGGAAGCCATCGCCGCTGGGGCCGAAGATGACGCTCGCGACGCCGGCGCCCGCATAGTGGGCGGCATCTGTGACCGCTTCGAACCCCTTGATAACCGGGGCCTTGCCGAGCCTCGTCTTGCGGGTGACGAGCGACTGGATGACCGGATGGTTCGCGTCGGTATCCATCGGCGGGAAGTAGAGGCCCGAATAGTCCCAGTCGACGGTGATCGGGTGCTCGCGCAGCCAGCGATCCTGCTGGCAGAAATGATGCACGAAGCTCTCGAATTCCTTCTTCACCTCGGCCGGGTCTTCGTTCGGCAGGAACTTGTAGTCGAGATCGATGACGACCACGTCCGGTATGATGGCCGGGTTGGTCAGGATGATCGGAAGTCCGTCTTCGCCGAGGCCCGCGCCGCCACGAATGACACCCGGATTGATGGTGTTGAGGCCGGGCGGCACCAGCGGATGATAGCTGGTGCGGCAGCGGATACTTTCAAACTCGCGCAGTGCGGCGAGGAAGCGCGTCGAGAGCTCCACCGCGTTGACGCCCGGAAGCGTGCGGCCGGGAAGATCGCGCTGCGGCCATACCTCGTTGAAACGCAGGCCCGCGTGACCCTGCCGGCCCTTGATCGTGACGCGGGTCCAGAAAAGCCCGCCCTCTGAAGGGATGACGTCGCCCCAGGTCGGCTCCGCAACGATTGCCGCCTTGGCAAGCTTGCCCTTGGCGACCGCGTCCATTGCGCCGAAGCCGCCAGCCTCTTCGTCCACGACGGTGTGGATCGACAACCGGCCCTGAAGATCGACGCCCGCCTTGTTCAGGGCGCGCGCCGCCGCGATGCAGGCTGCGACGCCGCTCTTCATGTCGACGGCGCCACGGCCGTAAAGCTTGCCGTCGGCGATCTGCCCGCCGAAGGGCTCGACGGTCCACTCCGACCGCTCGCCGATCGGCACGACATCGACATGGCCGCAAAGGATGAGGCTCTTGTCTTCGTCGCCGGGAAGGTCGGCGACGAGGTTCGGGCGGTCGGGAAACACATCCCAACGGTCGGACTTGAAGCCGAGTGCTTCGGTTTCCTGCTGGAGCCGATCCTGGACGGCTGCTTCGCGGTTCTGCTCGGCATCCGTCACGAAGCGCGGGTTTACCGAGGGAATGCGGACGATGTCCTGGGTGAGTTTGACGACATAGTCGGCTTCCTCGTCCAGGAGCTTCCAGACTTTCTCAATTGCGGTTTCCTTGTCGGCCATCCTATTCCCCTTCTTGTTTCGTTCGGCGACGGGTCCGGCACTTCCTCCGGGCATGGTGATTGGTTCAGCCAGCGATCTCCGCGATCAGTTCGTCCGTGCTGATCTGGCGGCAGTAGCCCTTGATGGCGCGCAGCGAAAAATCGTGCCGTTCCTGCGTGTAGGTCCCGCATGCGTCGGGAACGAGCGTGACCAGGTAGCCGAGGTCGCAGGCGTCCCGAACCGCCGACTCCACGCACTGGTCGGTCAAAAGCCCGCAAAGCACGAGCTGACGGACCCCCAGATTGCGCAGGATGTAATCGATATGCGTGGAGACGAAGACGCTGGACGAACTCTTGGGCAGCACGATCTCGTCCGCGCCCGGCGCAAGCTCGTCAACCACCTTGCCGTCCCAAGATCCGCGCGGAACGTTGAACCCGGTGATCTTGTAGTCGAGGCTGCGGTCGCGACCGTCGAGCGTCAGGCTTTCGATCGTCGTGTACATGACCTCGATGCCGGCGGCGCGAAAGCCCGCCTGAAGCTTGCGCATGTTGGGCATCGCGATCTTGTCCAGCCGGTCGAAATAGTAGCCGTACCGGGCTTCCATCTCCTCGGCGGGCACGTCGCTGAACTCGCCGCCGTCGCGGCGCGCGGAAAAATTCTGAACGTCGATGAAGAGGATGGCCGACTGTGCCGGCACAAGTGGCACCTCGCGGGTCAGATTATCCTGCATTTCCAGCCTCTCCCTTGATCGACACGGCAGCGCGAATGGCGACCGCCAGAAATTCCGCCCATCGCGCCTGCCCGGCCACATCGGCGATCAGATCGTTGCGTATCTCGATCAGAACATGCTCGATGCCGCGCTTCTCGCCATGCACAGGGATGGCGTAGTCGGTCAGGTCGTTGCCGGTGTAAGGCTCGTTGAACGCCGCGTTGACGGTGTCGTCCAGACCGACAATCGCGGTCATCAGCTTGCGGGCCAGACGGTCGTCTCGATTGTAGAGCAGGCCGATCTGCCACGGGCGCTCTATGCCGTCTTTCATCAACCGAGGCGTAAAGCTGTGTACGGACACCAGGGCGGTTCTATGCCGGCACCCATGCCGATCCAGAAGCCGGCTAACTTCTCTATGGAAAGGAACGTGGATTTCCTCGTACCGGGCCAGCCTCTCAGCCTTCGAAAGAGCCCGATTGCCGGGGATTAGGGTCGTATCGCTCGTGGACGGCATGCAGTCCACTGAGTCGAAGGCTCGATTGCAATCCACGACCAGCCGGCTGTAGCGCTGCAGGACAAGCGGCGCGTCGAGAGCCACCGATAGACCTCTTGCGACCCCCTCGGCGCCGATGTCGTAGGCGATATGCCGCTCGAACTCGTTCTGGGAAATGCCAAGGTCGCCGAGCTTGCCAGGAACCTGTCGTCCCGCATGCTCGCACAACAACACGACACGGCTGGCGCCTTCGCCATTGGCGATCTCAAAGGGAGCTGGATCGTCTGGACCCAGCAATTTCCCATCCGCCCCGGCATCCGTATTTCCAGTCTGCAGCATGCGCTTCCGTTCAATCCCGTCACTTCGACCAAGGCTTCGCCCTCGGCCGGGACGACAAGTTCCCGGCCGCCGCCACGCATGGGTCGGGGCATCACATGACCGGGATTGGAACGAAAATAGTTCGTCAAAGTCAATCATAATTTTCGGATTGATAAATTATTTTCGAGATGCCTATAGTCGGCGACAGAGGGGCCATGAGGAGGGCCGATGACCGAGGGCACCGGAACAGGCAGCCTGAAGGACAGGATCAACGCGGAGATGGAGCAGCTCACGGCAAGTGAGCGCAAGATCGCCAACGTCGTCCTGGCCGACTACCCGTATGGGGGGCTCGAAACCATTCAGGAGCTTGCGCGGCGAACCCGCGTCAGCGCACCGTCGATTACCCGCTTCATCGCAAAGATCGGCTGTGCCGGCTACCAGGATTTCCAGCGCCAGCTCATCAGCGAGCTCAAGCAGCGCGAACTTTCGCCCATCGAATTGAAGATCACGGAGGCCCCGCCCGAAGGCGCGCACCTCCTGACCGACTATACCCGCCGCCTGATACGGCAGATGACCTACATGGCGGAGAATATGCCCCAGCGGCAGTTCGACGAGGTCTGCGAGCTCATCGCCGACCCGAGCCGCAACGTTTTCATTATCGGTGGCCGCGTCACAGACAGCATCGCCCAGCTCCTGTCGATCCATCTGCGCCAGATGCGCAGCCGCATCTACCATATGCCAGGAAACCCCGAGCTCTGGCCTGAATATGTGCTGCGCATGCGAAAGCAGGACATCGTCATCGTCTTCGACGTACGCCGCTACCAGCCGCAACTCGCGCAACTCGCCCATCTCATTTCGGAGCAGCGGCAATCCACCATCGTCGCCATCACCGACAAGTGGATGTCGCCGGTTGCGAGCTATGCGCGGCACGTCTTCGCCGTGCCGATCGAACTTGAAACAGCATGGGACACGCAGGTGTGCCTCGTCACTCTCGTCGAGGCGATCATCGTTCGCGTCTCCGAGATGGACTGGACGGCAACCCGCAAGCGCATCGAATCCTGGGACCGCATCCGCTTCTCGCTGCAGGATGCACTGAAAGAAGGGGGAGGTACGGAACCCGATGCAGAATGAGCATGTGATCTACGCCTGCGCGACCGATATCGCGGGCAAGGTGCGCGGCAAGGGGTTTCCCGCCGCGGAGTTCGAGAAACGGCTGAAGCGCGGCATCGGCTGGGCGCCGACCAACGTTCAGATAACCTGCTTCGACGCCATCGCGGAAAGCCCCTTCGGCTCGCTCGGCGACATGGTGCTCATCCCCGATGCCGCCACGCGCGTCAGCGTGCGGTCGGAAGAAAGCGGTCTTTCGGAAGACTTCGTGTTCGGCGACATCCGCCATACCGACGGCACGCCATGGGATTGTTGCACGCGCTCGATCCTCAAGGCCGCCCTGGCGCGACTGGAAAAGGCTGCCGGGCTGACGCTGGTCAGCGCCTTCGAGCATGAATTCCAGTTCAAGGGCAAGGCGATGCCGATGGGCACTGCCTATACGATGTCTGGCTTCCGTCAGCGGCGCGCCTTCGCGGAAAAGCTCATCGCCGCCATGCGCGCGGCGGGCCTCGACCCCGACACGATCATGAAGGAATACGGCGCGGACCAATATGAGGTCACGATGGGCCCGCAGCGCGGCGTCACCAGCGCGGACCATTCGGCAACGCTCCGCGAGCTGATCCAGGCGGTAGCGGCCGAGGCCGGCGAAGAGGTGACGTTCACGCCGCTGCGAGACCCTGCGGGCGTTGGCAATGGTGTGCACATCCACATGAGCTTTCTCGACGCCGACGGCAAGCCGGCCACTTACGACCCGTCGGGGCGCCACAGGCTGAGCAAGCCGGCTGGCCAGTTCGTCGCGGGCCTGCTGAAATATCTCGACAGCTATCTGGCGCTGGTCGCGCCGAGCGTCATCTCGTATGGCCGCCTCACCCCGCATCGCTGGAGTGCGGCCTACAACAATCTTGGCCTCCAGGACCGCGAGGCATCGGTGCGCATTTGCCCGGTCTCGGCGATGAGCGACATCGACAAGGCGCGACAGTTCAACTTCGAATTCCGCGCGGCCGACGCCACCGCAAGTCCGCATCTGCAACTCGCAGCAATCGTCAATGCCGGCGCGCAGGGCATCGAGGAAGAGCTCGACGTGCCGGACGCGACGGAGGAAGACCTGTCCCTTCTGCCGGCAAGCGAGCTCGCGGCGCGCGGACTGAGCCGGCTGCCGACCACGCTGCAGGAGGCACTCGATCGCTTTGCTGGAAACGACGTGGTCAAGGGCTGGTTCACGCCGCGCTTCGTCGACGTCTACACCAAGCACAAGCGCAGCGAGATGGCCTTTCTGGACGACAAGAGCGAGGCGGAGATCTGCGCCGCCTACGAGACGGTCTACTGAGCCTTGAACTGCATTCGAAACTGAGGTGAAGCATGAGCGGGCTTGTCGCCAGAAACCTGAACATGGTGCCCTTCGTCAGTGTCGAGGACATGATGAAGCTGGTGCTGAAGACCGGGACGGAGCGTTTCATCCAGGAGCTCGCCGGTTATATCCGGGACGACTTTGCGCGCTGGGAGAAGTTCGACAAGACGCCGCGTGTCGGATCCTACGGCCATGAAGGCGTCATCGAGTTGATGCCTACGAGCGACGGCGAGCTCTACGGCTTCAAATATGTCAACGGCCATCCGAAGAACACGCGTGACGGCCGCCAGACCGTGACGGCGTTCGGGGTGCTTGCCGATCTCGGCAACGGCTACCCCATGCTGATTACCGAAATGACGCTGCTGACCGCATTGCGCACGGCCGCGACCTCTGCGCTGGTTGCAAGCCATCTGGCGCCAAAGGGATCGCATACGATGGCGCTGATCGGCAACGGCGCCCAGTCGGAATTCCAGGCGCTGGCCTTCCGGTCCCTGCTCGGCATCGAGCGGTTGCGGCTCTACGACACCGATCCGGCGGCAAGCGAGAAGTGCAAGGCCAATCTGGCCCCGCTCGGCTTCGAGATCGAAATCTTCCGGAGCGGCGAAGAGGCGGTGGAAGGAGCGGACATCATCACCACCGCCACGGCCGACAAGCGCAACGCCACGATCCTGACCGACAACATGGTCGGGCCGGGCGTGCACATCAACGCCGTGGGTGGCGACTGCCCCGGCAAGACCGAGCTGCACCGCGACATTCTTCTCCGGTCCAGCATCTTCACCGAGTTCACACCGCAGACGCGGATCGAAGGCGAGATACAGCAGCTCGACGCGGACTATCCGGTCACCGAGTTCTGGCAGGTCCTTGCCGGCACCGCCGACGGCCGGCGCGACGATCGCGACATCACGCTGTTCGATTCCGTCGGCTTCGCCATCGAGGATTTCTCGAGCCTGCGTTACGTGCGCGACCTCGTTGGGCCAACCGGGCTCTACGAAGAACTCGACATGCTCGCCGACCCCGACGATCCGCGCGACCTTTTCGGCATGCTTCAGCGAGCCGCTGCGCGCCTCTAGCCGATGCGGCGCAGGTGATTGTCCCAGCCGGCGGCAGGCTGCTCCGCGACGGATCGAAGCCGGCTTTTCGCAATGTCGACCGCTGCAATCGTGCCGCGCCCGCTGGTGGCAAGGATGCCGCCGTCTTGCAATGGCGCGACGCCACAGCCATCGGCAAGCGGCGTCTGGCCGAGATTTCGGCCAGTGGCGGCGTCCCAATAGGTGATTAGTCCGCCTAGCGGC
Organism: Aquamicrobium sp.; assembly: GCA_019739225.1. Lineage (GTDB taxonomy): Bacteria > Pseudomonadota > Alphaproteobacteria > Rhizobiales > Rhizobiaceae > Aerobium. The sequence goes on along the minus strand of JAHHDT010000005.1, from coordinate 164,625 downwards.
GACGACGTCGCGACGATCTCGCCCGAGAGATCCACGGCCACCGAGCCGACATAGTTGTCGAGCGCGCGCAGGGTTTCGACCGGGCCTGCAAACAGCACGGGCTCCTCGCCGCGCCGGTGACGCCCGACCAGAGGCGGCCTGTCGGCAGCTTCGCCCTCATACTGGCAGCCGAACCAGACGGCACCGAAGGCGTCAACGACGAGGTGGCGGATCGAAAGACGGTGCAGCTCGGGCGCCAGCCGAACCTCTTCGACCAATTCGCCGATGTACAGGTCGACATAGGCGAGGCTCGGCGCCATCTCGTCCAGATTGAGCTTGATGCCGTCATAATCCGGATGGGTAAGGATGCCGCCATTGGCGACGCACAGCGTGCGCCCGTCCGGCATCAGCACCAAATCGTGCGGGCCGACGCCACCGCTTGCGAACTCGCCGATGCGGCGGCAGCCGGCCGCAACATCGTAGACGCCCAACACCCCGCGACCTTCATCATAGTCGTTCTCCGAGGCGAGCAGCAGCTTGCCGTCGCTGGAGAAGATGCCGTGTCCGAAGAAATGGCGCCCGGGCGCAGCGATCAGAGGTAGCGGGTCCTTGCGATTATCGACATCGAAGAGCACGGCGTGGGTGCCGGGCGCGCGGTCGAACGCGACCGCCATCCGGTTGCGCGCATCGATCGCGAAGGAATGACCGCGCGCATCGACGGGGATGGAGAAAAGCTCCGAGCCGCCACTGTCAAATATCGCGATGGCGTGGCGGCCGGCTTCGGTGCGGGCGGCGAGGAAAAGCGGCTCGCTGTCTGGAGCGGCAAGCACTTTCGGCGGCGCAACCAGAAGTCCGCCGAACAGCGCCATCAATCGTCTGCGGTCAATCTCCATCGAGCGCATTGAACCCCATGGTCAGGCCGAGTGCGGCCGAAAGGTCCTCGGAGACAATGTCCCGCGCGTGATCGAGCGCCAGCAGCGCGACAGCCAGGTGGCCGCGCGCCGCCTCGTCGGCGAAGGCGGCTTCCGCCGGCACATCGATCTCGCCAAGCTGCGTCGAAGCCGTGTTCAGCTCGAAGCGCAGCGAGTCGATCGCATAGGCCTGGTCCGACGGAACGGTTTCGGCATAGCCGCTCGCGTCGACCAGCGCCTGCACCCCTCCGAGTCGTGCCTGTGCCAGCGCAAAGGTCAGGTCACTGCGCCACAGCGGGGCGCGGCGGCCATTGACCTTTTCCGGCGTTTCGCCAAGCGGCGGGCGCAATTCCGCCGCGCCAAGAAACTGCAATGCCGTCGACATCGCCTTCACGATTTCGCCGTCCACTTCCCTTGGTGATCGGTAGATTTCCGCGTCGGCGGACGGAGTGGTGAAAGACCGGGCGAAGGCGGTATCCGTTGACCAGCCTTTCAGTGTTTTCTCTGCGATCACGCCGATATTGCGGGAAATAGCGGCGGCATAGGCACACCGGAACGCTCCGTCGCTGCTCGCAAGCTGCTCTGAGCCACTGCCGAACAGCACGAACTCGAGCGCCGGAATACCCTGCAAAGCAGCGCTCTTTTCGGCAAGCGTTTCCTGACGGGCAGCGGTGTCATCCGCCTTGGCCAGAACGCCCTGCACCTGCCTGAGCGCGATGCCGCGCGGGTCCGGCCAGAAGAACAGGCGCTCGATCCGGCTTTCGGCGGCCAAGGGGCCGAAGCGCAGGACGCTCGCGCGGCCGAAACCGGTGACGAGCGTGCCGAAAGACTTCCGTGCAGCCTCCAGCCTCTCCGTGTCGGGCCCGGCGCACAGGGCATCGACAGCGATGCCGTTGCGTTCGGCCGCATCCACCAGCGCCTTCAAGGTCGGTCGCGCGAACTGATCGGCGATCCGCGTCCCTGCGCCATCGGCAGCCTGCGCGGCGAAACCGGGCAACAGCAGGAACATCAGGAGAATAACGCGTTTCATAGCGACTCCAGGAAGGCGATCAGGGCGTCGCGCTCAGCCTTCTCCATCTTTGCGAAAGCATCGCGGGAAGCCTGGGCCTCGCCACCATGCCACAAGATTGCCTCCACCAGCGATCGGGCGCGCCCATCGTGGAGAAAGCCCGCTTCGGCGCTCACCTGATGCGCGAGCCCGATGCCCCAAAGCGGTGGCGTGCGCCATTCGCGTCCGTCCGCCAAACCTTCCTCGCGGTTGTCGGCCAGCCCTTCACCCATGTCGTGCAGCAAAAGATCCGTATAGGGCCATATGAGCTGGAAGCGGTGCGCCTCGTGCCCGGCGTTGCGGCTCGTCACGAATTTCGGCACGTGACAGCTCGCGCAGCCGGCTTCGTAAAAGGCCTTCTTGCCGGCCAGAACCTGCGGCGAGTCGATCTGGCGTCTAACGGGCACGGCCAGATTGCGGGAATAGAACACGACGAGATCGAGCAGGTCCCGAGGCACCTCCTCGTCGCCGAATTGCGATTGCGCCCCGTGTGGCAGCGACCGGCACTCGGGCTGACGTTCCGTGCAGTCGCCCCAATGGTCGGGCGCGACCGGCGTCGAAAGTCCCATGTCGCCGGCAAAGGCATGCGCGGTCTGGCGCTCGACAGTCGGCTCGACGGCCTTCCAGCCGAAACGGCCAAGCACCAGCCCGCCCTTGCCGTCGCCGACCATGTTGGGGCGCCCGGAGATACCGTCGCCATCGCTGTCGTCCGGATCGGCAAGAGCCAGAATATCGGCGTCGTGGATCGCCTCCAGCAGTCCCATGCCGCTCATCGGAGGCGATACGCGCGCCGACATCCTGAGCCCGTCCAGATCGGCGTCGGGAGACGTGTCCACTATCGAAAGCCGGGGGCGGCGCAGCGCCACGATCTCGCCGCCTGCTAGCTCGACTGGCTCGTCGCTGTAGTCGATGCGAATCCTGCCCTCCGGGTTCAGTCCCGCGGCGGCATTGTCCTGAAGCTGGAAACCCAGCACCGGATGCGGCGCGGCCGGCAGCAGTCCCTTTTCTATCCGCTCCCGCTGTCCGGCGTCAGGCTCCACCGACAGCCGAACGAGCAGCGATGTCGCATTGCCTTCCGGCTCCAACGGTGCGTGGCCCCGACCGTCCTTGATGTGGCAGGCCTGGCAGGCGCGTGCATTGAAAAGCGGGCCCAGCCCGTCCGAAGCGATCGTCGACGACGGCGCGGTGACCCAGTCCTTGCGGAAAAGCCCGTTGCCGACCAGAAAACGCTGCTCGTCCTCGAAAACGAGACTCTCACCGGGATGAGAAAGCGCGTTGGCGTCGGAGACGCGTTTGGTGGTGCCTGCCCCGCCCTGCATCAGCTCGAATGGCTCCGGCCGGGAGAAATCCGTCGCAGGACGCGTCACGGCCTCGACGCGGGCACGATCGGCCTCGGAAAGGTCTTCGCGTGACGACTGCGCCGCCGCGACGGTTGCTGGCATAAGCAGCAGTGCGACGGTCAGGAGCCTGGCGGAAAAGCTTGGCATGGTCCCGCGGTTACGAACCGCGCCCTATTCGAAGACGGCGTCGGGATTGTCGAGGCTGTCGGAACCTTCGATGGTGACACCGCCAAGGTCAAGCGCTGCGATCACGCGTTCGAGCGAGCGGGTCTGCTTGACCAGCCCGTCGATGACGGCCTGCACCACCGCATTGCCCTCATCGTTGCCCTCGCCGATCATCTGGTCATAAGCCTCGCCGGCTTCCGCGCGCGCCTTGAGCGCGGTTGCCGCTTCCACGGTCGCTGCAAGATCGGCCTCGATCTCGTCGGCGACCGCCGCATCCTTCTCGCGCACGAATTCGGCCAGAGAGGCACCCGACACAGTGGATCCGTCAACGCGCTGGTAGCTGCCGTGATAGACGTTCGAGATGCCCAGCACGTCGTAGTAGTGCGAATTGTGAGTGTTGTCGGAGAAGCAGTCATGCTCTTCCTCCGGATCATGCAACAGCAGACCAAGCTTCATGCGTTCGCCCGCCAGTTCGCCGTAGGACAGGGAGCCGAGACCGGTGAGGATGGCCGAAAGCCCGGCCTCGGGCGACTCCTCGGTCAAGGCCGCACGCGCTGTGCCATCAGCTCGCCAGTTGGCGACCATTTCCTTGAGATCGGCGATCAGAAGATCCGATGCAGCCGCGAGATAGGCGGCGCGACGGTCGCAATTGCCGTTGCTGCAATTGGCTGTGTCGAAGTCAGTCGCCGGGCGTGCGCCGGCGCCGGCATCCGTGCCGTTGAGGTCCTGCCCCCAGAGCAGGAACTCGATCGCGTGATAACCCGTCGCGACATTCGCCTCGATGCCGCCGATCTCCTGAAGCGACTGGATCAGCTCGGGCGTGATCTCCGAGGCGTCGACCGCCTGTCCGGCGGCGCTGACGGAGGCGTTGGCAATGATATTGACGGCGTAGAACTGGTTGGTGTCGCTCTCCATGCCGTAGCTTGGGTCGACATAGTCGATGAGGCCTTCATCGAGCGGCCAGGCATTCACGCGGCCCTCCCACTCGTCGACGATCGGATTGCCGAAGCGGAAAGCCTCGGTCTGCTGGTAAGGCACGCGGGCCGCAAGCCAGGCTTCGCGCGCGGCCGTCAGATTGCCTTCGGTCGGGTCGGCGGCAAGCGCCTCGATCGCGCCATCTAGCTGCTGCGCCGTTTTCAGACTGTCCTCGTAGCCGGCCAGCGCGATGTCGGCATAGGTATCCAGAATGGCGGCAGGCTCGGCAGCCTGCGCCTGCGCGCATAGCGCCAGCGGAGCAGCAGTCAGAAGCAGAATGCGGGCGATCGACATGGCGGTAATCCTCCGTGGTTGCCCGCTATATCTCACGCTAAAACATGAATATCAAGGTCAGCTTATGAAGCGTTTCCTAGCGCGCCAGTATCGAGCCGTCGACGTCGGTGATGCGTCGCTTGCCGCACAGTGCCATGGTGATGTCCAGCTCCTTGCGGATGATTTCTAGCGCCAGCGTCACGCCTTCGCGACCCATTGCACCGAGCCCGTAGAGGAACGGGCGGCCGATATAAGTGCCCTGTGCCCCCAATGCCACGGCTTTCAGCACATCCTGACCGGAGCGGATGCCACCGTCGACATGAACCTCGATCCGTCCGTCGACGGCCTCCACGATACGCGGCAGCATCGAGATCGACGACCTTGCGCCATCAAGCTGGCGGCCGCCGTGATTGGAGACGATGATCGCGTCGGCGCCCGTCTTCGCCGCCATACGGGCATCCTCCTCGTCCAGAATACCCTTGATGATGAGCTTGCCGCCCCAATGCTCCTTGATCCAGGCGACGTCATCCCACGAAAGCTTCGGGTCGAATTGCTCGGCAGTCCAGGACGACAGGGACGACAGGTCGCCCACGCCCTTGGCGTGGCCGACGATGTTACGGAAAGTGCGCCGCTGCGTGCCCAGCATCGCAGCACACCAGCGCGGGCGCAGCGCCATGTCGAACAGGTTGGCAAGCGTCAGCTTTGGCGGGGCCGAAAGGCCGTTGCGTACATCCTTGTGGCGCTGGCCGAGGATTTGCAGGTCGGCGGTGAGCACGAGGGCCGAGCATTTCGCGGCCTTGGCCCGGTCGATCAGATTGCGCACGAAGTCGCGGTCGCGCATCACGTAGAGCTGGAACCAGAACGACTTCGTCGTCACCGACGCTACATCCTCGATCGAGCAGATGCTCATCGTCGACAGCGTGAAAGGAACGCCGGCCGCTTCGGCCGCCTGCGCGGCCAGCATCTCGCCGTCGGCGTGCTGCATGCCGGTAAGTCCGGTGGGCGCCAAAGCCACGGGCATCGATACCTTCTCGCCGATCATCGTCGTTTCGAGCGACCGGTCGGTCATGTCCACCAGCACGCGCTGGCGCAGCTTGATGTTGGCGAAGTCCTCCTCGTTGGCGCGATAGGTGCCTTCGGTCCAGGCGCCGGAATCGGCGTAGTCGAAGAACATGGTAGGCACGCGACGCCTGGCGAGTTCCTTCAGGTCGGCGATGGTGAGGAGATGGGACATTGCGTGGCCTGCATGCGGATGAACATCTGGCCTTGCGGCCGGCTGGCATTTCGGATGCCGGAATTTTTGCCCCCGGCAAGGAAACCAAATGCCTGCGGATGCCCCGCTCTGCAAGTCTTCTCTATGCCGAAGCGTCTGATTCCGCCGATCGCGCAAGCCGGATCAGCATGCGGGGATGCAACTCGTCCAGTGTGTTGATGCCCAGAAGTGCCATGTTCCGGTCGATCTCCTCGTGAAGAATCGAAAAGGCGTGGCGCACGCCGGGCTCGCCGCCGATGGCTGCGGCATAGATGAAAGGCCGTCCGAGAAAAACGAACGATGCGCCGAGCGCCAGCGCCTTCAGAACGTCCGTTCCGCGCCGGAATCCGCCGTCGATCATCACCGGGATACGGCCGCCGATCTCCTCGGCGACGGCAGGCAGGACACGCAGCGGAGATGCCGTACCGTCGAGCTGCCGGCCGCCATGATTGGACAGGATCACGCCGTCGGCGCCGCGATCGAGCGCGATGCGTGCATCCTCACGCGTCATGATGCCCTTGACGACGAAACGCCCCTTCCATCGCTTGCGGATGAGGTCGAAATGCGCCCAGCTCAGCCTGTCCTTGGGGCCGAACTGGCGCACGACATTGCGCGACAGGATCGCCGATCCGCGCTCGACCGAGGCGTTCTCGAAATGCGGCATGCCATGCCTGACGATCGTCCGCAGGAAGGTTCCAAGGCTCCAGCGCGGCCGCACCATGCCATCCCAGAACAGGCGCGGGGTGGGGCGCATGGGCGTCGAGAAGCCGTTGCGGATGTTGTTCTCGCGATTGGCCATGACCGGCGTGTCCACCGTCAGCACGAGCGTCCCGAACCCCGCCTGGGCGACACGATCGACGAGCGCCAGCATCCAGCGCTCCTCGCCGGGCACGTAGGCCTGAAACCAGGCCTGAGGATTGGCGGCGGCGATCTCCTCCAGCCGGATCAGCGACGTGCCGCTCATGATCATCGGGATGCCACTGGCGGCGGCAGCCTGCGCCAAAACCAGATCGCCGCGATAGGCGGAAAGCGCGCTCAGCCCGACGGGCGCGATGCCGAAGGGTGCGGCATAGGTCGTGCCGAAAAGCTCCCGCTTCTGCGAGCGTTTGGAAACGTCGATCAGCGCGCGGGGCAGGAAACCGAACTCGGCAAAGGCCGCGCGGTTGTCATGGAGCGACGCGTTGGTTTCGGCGGCACCCGAGACGTAACCGAAGACCGGCCTCGGGAGATGCCGGCGCGCCGCCACCTCGAAATCGTCGAGCGCCAGAATGTTGCGCAACCGGCGCGGGGCCGTTGCGGGCGTCCCGTCATATTTCACGCTCATGCAGTTCTTCCCCCGACGACAGGAAGACCATCTTCGCGCCGGCGGACGCACCCCGCAACTGCAAAAGGGACAGCCGGCGGATCAGCTTTCGGGAAACAGCCCCTTCAGCCCTTCGGCTGAGGCTTCGGCGATACCGCGCTCTGTGATGAGGCCGGTCACGAGCCGCGCCGGCGTCACGTCGAAGGCGGGATTTGCCGCCTCGGTCTCGTCCGGCGATATGCGCACCTGCACCACCTCGCCGGAGGGCGCGCGGCCCCAGACCAGAGACACCTCGTCGCCCGAGCGCTCCTCGATCGGGATTTCGGCGAGGCCATCCTTCACCGTCCAGTCGATGGTGGGCGACGGCAGGGCGACGTAGAACGGCACGCCGTTGTCGCGGGCAGCAAGTGCCTTCAGATAGGTGCCTATCTTGTTGCAGACATCGCCATTGGCCGTGGTGCGGTCGGTCCCGACGATCACCATGTCGACCTGGCCGCGCTGCATGAGGTGACCGCCGGCATTGTCCACGACCAGCGTGTGCGACACGCCGTGGCCGGCCATTTCCCATGCGGTGAGCTGCGCGCCCTGATTTCGCGGCCGTGTTTCGTCAACGTAGACGTGGACGGGAATGCCCTCTTCCGTGGCCATGTAGATCGGCGCGGTGGCGGTGCCATAGTCGACGGTCGCCAGCCAGCCGGCATTGCAGTGGGTGAGGATGTTGACGCTTTCGCCCGGCTTCTTCGACGCGGCGATCTGGCGGATCAGCGTCAGGCCGTGCGAGCCGATCGACCGGTTGAGTTCGACGTCCTCGTCGGCGATCTCGGCAGCGCGCGCATAGGCGGCGTCGGCGCGCTCGGCCGCGGGCAGCGGCTTCAGGAGCCGCGTCATCTCGTCGAGCGCCCAGCGCAGGTTGATCGCCGTCGGACGCGTCTCGTGAAGCGTACGCCATACCGCTTCCAGCGCTTCGTCGGACGGATCGGCATGCATGGCGATGGCAACGCCGTAGGCCGCAGTGACCCCGATCAGCGGCGCGCCACGCACCCACATGTCGCGGATCGCGGTCGCGACATCCTCTACGGTCGACAGTGTGACGATCCGGAAATCGTGCGGCAGCCAGCGCTGGTCGATTATGTCGACCGCTCTGCCATCGTCGTTCAGCCAGATGGTACGGAAATGCCTGTCGCCAACTCTCACGCCACCGCTCCCGTCTCGATCAGCGCTGCAAGCGCATTGGCTTCCTTCATACCGTTCAGGTGGGCACGGTTGACGGCGATCTGCCGCCCGAACTTGAGCGCTTTCGCCTCACATCGCGCCCGCATGTCAGGATCCTCGATCGTCTCGAAGTCGGCGTTGTGCGCGAGACCGAGGATGCGGCGGTGAATCTCGATGCCGGCGAAACCGAGCAGGTCGACCCACATCTCGCGCAGCAGCTCGCCCAGCGCCTGCTCCGCGCCGAGATGATCGCCCTGCGCCTCGAACAGGCTCTTCTGGTAGAGGATGCCGTTCCGCTCGGTGCGCCACAGGCGCGAAAACTCGGCCACGAAGCCGTTCCAGCAGCGCTCCTGCACATCCAGAAGGTAGGCGCGCATCGCGTCGCGATTGCCCTCCTGCTCATGACCCGACTGGGAGAAATAAGACATCCAGAAATTGGCGAAGAGCATGCCGACATCGAAGGCCATCGGGCCATAGAAGGCGAATTCGGGATCGATGACCCTGGTTTCCGTCTCGGTTACCATGATCGAGCCGGTATGCAGGTCGCCATGCACGAGCGTCTCCGCCCGCGCGGCAAAGATGTGTTTCATGCGCTGCGCGGCAACCTTGAGGTCGCGATCGGCACGCAACTGCGCCACCAGACCGTCGAGCTGCGGTGAGGTGTGCGAGTTCATCTCCGCGTCGAAATAAGGGTCGGAGAAAACCAGGTTCTCGGTGATGTCACAGAGTTCGACATTGTCGGCGAAGAGCGCCAGATCGGCCTTGCGCTCCCGTGTCTGCATGGAAAGGTCCGACCCGCGGAAAAGCGTGCGCGCCATGAACAGCGCTAGGTCGTCGGCGATGCGCGGCAGCATCCGGCCGTCGATCAGCGCGCGGCGCAGGATCACGTGCGGCGATAGAAACTCCATGACGATCAGCGCCTGCTGCTCGTCGAAATGGAAGATCTCCGGCACTTGGCCGGGCGCGCGGGCAGCCTGGCGCGTCAGCGTGTGGTATTCGAAGAAGGAGCGCTTAAGCGGCAGCGGCCAGCTCTCGCCTACAAGGCGCACATAGGGCAGCGCCTGCTTGACGATCACGCTGCCTTTGTCGCCGTCGACGATGAACACCAGGTTGAGGTTGCCATCGCCGACCTCGCGGACGCGCCATGCTGACGGATCGTCTCCGAGACGGGCGCGCAGCGCCTCCAGCCCACCCAGCCTCGGGCCCAGCGTTTCGGCATTCAGCGCCTCGAAAGATGCGGCGTCCATGCAACTCCTCCCGTCACTGCGCATGGTTGCGGATACGGTCTTGATACGCCGGTTCTCCGCCTCTGAAGGAAAACGCTAGAGACGAGACTGGCAATTGTCAATCATGTTGACAATTGCCGATACAGTGCCGTAGCGTCCGGTGCCAGGGAGGAGTTGGCGGCCATGGAAGCCATGTTCCGCATTGCGGGTCTGGAGAAGGCGTTTGGCCCCATTCGGGTGCTGAGCGACGTCGATCTCGAGTTGCGCGCAGGCGAAGTCACCGTACTGATGGGAGCCAACGGCGCCGGCAAGTCGACGCTGGTGAAGGTGATCAGCGGCGTGCATGCGCGCGACCGCGGCACGATGCACCTTTCGGGCGAGCCATTCGACCCCGCCTCACCCGCCGAGGCGATCCGCGCCGGGGTGGTGACGGTTCACCAGAACATCAATGACGGCGTGGTGGCCGCCCTCGACGTCGCCACGAACCTGACCATGGACAGGCTCACCGGCAAGGGCGCGCCTCTGCTTTTCAATCCGCGCCGCGTCAGGCGCGAGGCGCGGGCGGTCGCCGACCGGCTTGGGCTGCAGGTCAACCTTTCCGCCAGCATATCCGAGCTTTCGCTCGCCGACCGGCAGATGGTGGCCATCGCGCGCGCCATGGCGCACGAGCCCAAGGTTATGATCCTCGACGAGCCGACATCGTCGCTGTCGAGCGCGGAAGCCAACCGGCTGTTCGCGGTGGTCGAGCGGCTGCGCGAGCACGGCGTCGCCATCCTCTACATCTCGCACCGCATGTCCGACATCCGCCGCATCGCGGACCGGATCGTCGCATTGCGGGACGGCGTCATCGCGGGCGTCTTCGCCGACAAGCCGCTCGACTACGAGGGCGCGGTCGACGCGATGCTCGGCCGGGCTATGGATCTATCGACGGTATCGGTGAAGGACGCGACGCGAACGGTCTTCGAAGCCAAGGGCCTGCGCATCGCAAGCCAGGCAAGACCCTTTTCGCTTGCGCTCGGCGACGGCGAGGTGGTCGCGATCACCGGGCTTGTCGGCGTCGGCAAGACGGCGCTTGCCGAGACGCTGTTCGGGGTGCGCCGCCCGCTCGGCGGAACGATGACGCTGGAGGGGCGCGAGTATCGCCCTCGTTCGCCGGCCGACGCGATAGAAGGAGGCGTCTTTCTCGTCGCCAAGGATCGTGCGGAAAGCGGCATCGTCGCCGATTTCAATCTCTACAAGAACGTAAGCCTGCCGTTCCTGCGTCGCCTTGCCCGGTTGGGCGTGTCGCAGCCGCGCGCCGAGCGCGCAATCGCCCGCCGGCAGATCGAGGAACTCGGCATCGTCTGCCGTGGCGAGCGCGACCGGATGCAGACCCTTTCCGGCGGCAACCAGCAGAAGGTGATGGTGGCGCGCTGGACCGTCGCAGCCTTCCTCGCTGCTGATCCTCGACGAGCCGTTCCAGGGCGTCGACATCGCCGCAAGGCGCGACATCGCGGCGAAGCTGCGCGCCGGCGCGGCGGGCAGGGCGACGCTCCTGTTCCTGACCGAGCTCGACGAGGCGCTCGAGACCGCCGACCGCATCCTGGTGATGTCGGAACACACCATCGTCGGCGAGCACCGCAACGCCGGCCTGGACATGGACAGACTGCTGGCGCAGGTCGCCGGCGAAGATATACGAGGCGCCGCCTGATGGCCGACACCGTCATCCGCTACGGATTCCTGGCCCTTCTGGCCGCACTGATCGTGTTCTTCGCGTTCGCCGCACCCGGCTTCGCCTCGCCGCAGAGCGCGGTCTTCATCTTCCAGTCGGTTGCCATCACCGGCATCCTGGCGCTGGGCGTCACGGCAACCCTTGTCGTCGGCGGCTTCGACCTGTCCATCGGCTCGGTCGCCACCAGCGCAATGATGGCCGCGGCCTACGCCATGGTCGTGCTGGAGCAGAACGCGCTTGTCGCGGTGCTCTTCTGCCTGGCAATCGGCGCCCTGGTCGGCCTCGTCAACGGCATCATCATCGTCTATATGCGCGTGCCCGACCTGCTTGCCACGCTCGGCATGATGTTCCTGCTGGTCGGGCTCCAACGCATCCCCACGGAAGGCCGCTCCATCGCCACCGGCATGACCATGCCCGACGGCTCGACGGCGACCGGCACGTTCAGCCCGACGTTCCTGGCGCTCGGGCGACACCGGCTCGACTTTCTTCATCGACAATCTGCTTCCGGTGTCGGTCGTGGTGTTGCTGGTGCTGGCGGTCCTGATCTGGTTCTTCCTCGAATTCACGCGGTTCGGGCGGATGATGTATGCGGTCGGCAGCAACGAAAAGGCGGCTGAACTCGCAGGCGCGCCAGTCAAGGTTTACAAGATCTGGGCCTATGTCATCTCCGGCGTCTTCGCCTCGATCGGCGGCATCCTGCTCGCCGCGCGACTGGGCCGGGGCGACATCGCCTCCGGCAACAATCTGCTGCTCGATTCGGTGGCCGCGGCGCTGATCGGCTTCGCGGTGCTGGGTGCCGCCAAGCCGAACGCCTTCGGCACCGCAATCGGCGCTCTCTTCGTGGGCGTCCTGCTGCAGGGGCTGACGATGATGAACGCGCCCTACTACACGCAGGATTTCGTCAAGGGCGCGGTTCTCGTCGTCGCCCTCGTCTTCACATTCGCGCTCTCCAACAGGGCGAGATGACGGGTTCAACAAGGCTGCAACAAGCCACAGAGTGGAGGAAACGAGCATGAGCATTACCCGCAGGACATTCAGCGCCCTTGGACTGGCCGCGGCCACGGGCATCTTCGCCTTGCCGGCGCTGGCACAGGACCGGCCGGCGCCGTTCGACAATGCCGCCGACGTCCAGATCGCGCTGGTGCGATACCTGTCCACCGGCGACTTCTTCCAGGCCTATCTGGCCGGCGTCGAATCGCAGGCCAAGGCGCTGGGCGTCGACCTGCGCGTGCTGGACAGCCGTCAGGATGCGGCGCTGCAGGCCGACATGGTCGACCAGGCGATCGCGCTCGGCGTCGACGGCATCATCATCCAGCACGGCCTGACCGAATCAATGAAGGAGGCCGCACAGCGTGCAGTCGATGCCGGCATCAAGGTCGTCGCCTTCGACGTGAATGTCGAGAACGAGGCGATCCCGCAGATCGAGCAGTCCGACCGCGACCTCGCAAGGCTCGCGCTGGAACAGGCTATCGAGGACAATGGAGAGGCCTGGAAGGCAGCCTATGTCTACGTTGCCGGCATCGCACCGCTCGACCGGCGCGACGAGACCTGGCGGGAATTCAAGGAGCGCTATTCGGGCATCGAGGAAGTTGCCATGTTCGGCACGCTCGACAACCCGATCGCCAACTCCGTCGCCAATCAGGCGCGTTCGGTGCTGACCGCCAATCCCGGCATCCAGGTCGTCTTCGCACCCTATGACGAGTTCGCGAAAGGCGTGAAGATCGCGGTGGACGAAGCCGGGCTTTCCTCGGACATCAAGATCTATTCGGCCGACATCTCCACCGCCGACATCTCGGCGATGCGCGAGCCCGGCAGTGCATGGGTCGCGACGGCCGCCACCAACCCGGCCGTCGTCGGCCAGGTTTCGGTGCGCGCGCTCGCCATGATGCTCGCCGGCGAGGAGCCGGGCGCCAGCGTCATCGTGCCGCCGACGCTGATCACGCAGGCCGAACTCAACGACAGCGACATCAAGAACATGGAGGAATTGTCGGCCAAGATGCCCCAGTTCAACCATGCCGATGTCGCCATGCCTGCGTGGATGCCGAACCCGAACGAGTAGGCGGTTTCAAGCTTCGGGCGGGGCGGTTCGCAACGGACCGTCCCGCCCGTTTCACCTTACCGGTCTCGCTCGCGCGCAGTACGTACTTTTGTCATGACGACGAAAGGAAGGGACAGAGCCATGCCAACCCGCCCCGGCGACCAGATCGTGCACAAGGCCGCGTGGCTCTACTACACGCATGGCCTGCGGCAGGACGAGGTCGCGCGGCGTCTCGACATCTCGCGCGCGTCCGTGGCGCTCTACCTGCGCAAGGCGCGAGAAAGCGGCATCGTCACCATCGCCACGTCGACGCATCTCTTTGCCAGCGACGTGCTGGCGCGGCGCGTGGAGGACACCTACGGGCTCGCCGGAGTTTGGGTGGCCCCGGAAACCGGACCGGTCTTCGAGCCCGCCGTCGAAATCCCAGCACTGGCGGCAAGCGTCTTCCTTTCGCTGGCGGCCAGCGGCCAGAAGATAGGCATCGCCTGGGGCCGAACGGTCTATTCGATCGCCGACGTCATGTCCTATGCGGACCTGCAGGACGTTACCGTCGTGCAGCTTTGCGGCAATCTCGGCGCGCCCTACTCCTACCGGCCGGACCAGTGCACGATGGAAATCGCCCGCCGGCTCAACGCCAAGGGCCTCAATTTCTACGCACCGCTGGTGCTATCGAGCGAGCGTCTGGCGCGCGAACTGCGCGACGAACCGGTGATCCGAGAGCAGCTCGCGGGTGTGTCGGATTGCGATCTGGCGCTGTTTTCGGTCGGCATGGTCGACGAGGACGCCCACGTGGTCAAATGCGGTGCGATGACCGCCGACGAGGTGCACGCCCTGCGCGATCGCGGAGCGGCGGGCGTGATCGCCGGACAGATGATCGACGCCACGGGCGAGCTCCTCGACTGCGACTACAACCGGCGGGTCATCTCCGCCGACTTCGCGTCTTTCCGGCATATCCCGAAGCGGATGATGGTCGTGCAGGAAAGCGCCAAGCTAGACCCGCTCAAGGCCGCCCTTGCCGGCAAATTCGCAACCCATCTCGTGCTTTCGCAAAGCATGGCCGAACGCCTTCTCGCCGAGGCGGCCAGTTCCGCCGCCTGACATTCGTATCCTCCCAACGCCACTGACGGACAAGACATGAAGAACCTCTGGAACGACAACGACGCCGAAGCCCTGGTCGCCGCCTATGCGGAAAAGGGCGTCGAACGCGACCTCGCGCTGCGCGTCTACACCACCCGCCTGCTGGGCGGAGAGCCGCGCCTCGTGCTGCATGGCGGCGGCAACACCTCCGTCAAGCTCGAGGCGACAGACCTTGTCGGCGACCACTGGCCGGTTCTGTGCGTGAAGGGCAGCGGGTGGGACATGGGCGTGATCGAACCGCAGGGCCTGCCGGCAGTGAAGCTCGCGCCGCTTCTCAAGGCGCGCGCGTTGGAGAGCCTTTCCGACGAGGACATGGTGGCACTGCAGCGCGCCAACCTGATCGATCCCGGCTCGCCGAACCCGTCTGTCGAAACGCTGCTGCACGCCTTCCTGCCGCACAAGTTCGTCGACCACACCCATTCGACAGCCGTGCTCGCCATCGTCGACCAAGGCGACGACAGCGAAGCGCTGATCCGCAAGGTGTTCGGGCCGAAGATGGGCTACGTGCCTTATATCAAGCCCGGTTTCGACCTCGCCAAGGCCGCGGCTGAAATCTACGATCAGGATCCTTCGGTCGAGGGGCTCATCCTCGACAAGCACGGTATTTTCACATTCGCCGAGACGGCGAAGGATGCCTACGATCTGATGATCCGCTACGTCACCGTGGCGGAAGACTATGTGGCGCAGAACACCGCGAACCCGCTGGTGCCGGTCACGCTACCCAAGCGCCTGCCGGACCCGGCGCAGATAGCCCCCCTGCTGCGCGGCGCGGTCGCGATGCGCCACGGCGAAGGCCGCTTCGACCGGATGGTCAGCGACTTCCGTACATCGCCCACGATCCTGGAATTCCTGAACGCGGAAAGGCTGGAGCGTCGCGCCGCCCGAGGCGTTTCCACGCCCGACCTTTCGATCCGCATCAAGACGGGTCCAATGGCGCTGCCTGCGCCCGACGCCGACAATCTGGACGCCTACGCCGAGACGGTGAAGACGCATGTTGCCGACTATGTCGCCGAATACACCCGCTACTTCGAGGAGAACGACGCGCGCGACGACGTGAAGCGTACCATGCTCGACCCGATGCCGCGGCTTCTGCTCGTGCCGGGGCTGGGCATGTTCGGTTTCGGCCGCACGCTGAAGGACGCGAAGATCGCCTCCGACGTCGGCGAGATGTGGATCGAGGCCGTGCGCGGTGCCGAAGCGATCGGCGATTTCCGCCCGCTTGCCAAGTCCGACCTTTTCGAGCTCGAATACTGGTCGCTGGAGCAGGCCAAGCTCGCCGGCAACAAGCCGAAGCCGCTGACGGGGCAGGTCGCGCTTGTAACCGGCGGCGCCGGCGCCATTGGGGCCGCAACGGCAAAGCTGTTCGCCAGCCAGGGCGCGCATGTGGTGGTCGTCGACCTCGACGCTGAGAAGGCAAAAGAAGCGGCCAAGGCTGCAGGCAACGGCTCGATCGGCGTCGGTGCCGACGTGACGAAGCCGGAAGATATCGCCGCCGCCTTCGAACAGGCCGTGCGCAATTACGGTGGCGTCGACATCGTGGTCTCGAACGCGGGAGCCGCCTTTGAAGGCGGAATCGGCGAGCTGGACGACGCGCTGCTGCGCAAGAGCTTCGAGCTCAATTTCTTCTCGCACCAGAATGTCGCGCAAGCGGCCGTGCGCATTTTCAAGCAGCAGGGCACCGGCGGCGCACTGCTGTTCAACACCTCCAAGCAGGCGGTCAATCCGGGTCCGAAATTCGGCGCCTACGGCATACCGAAAGCAGCAACGCTGTTCCTGTCGCGGCAGTATGCCCTGGAATATGGCGACATCGGCGTGCGCGCCAATGCCGTCAACGCCGACCGCATCCGCTCCGGCCTGCTTACCGACGAGATGATCGCCAGCCGCTCGAAGGCGCGCGGGCTTTCCGAGAAGGACTACATGTCCGGCAACCTGCTCGGGCTGGAGGTGACGGCCGAACACGTGGCGCAGGCCTTCCTGCACCATGCGCTGGCAGAGCGCACAACAGCCGACGTCACCACCGTCGATGGCGGGAACATCGCGGCGACGCTGCGCTGAACGAACCCACATTTGCCCGCGTCGTGCGTTTGGTCGCCGACGCGGGCAACATCACTGCGCTGTTTCCCACATACGGAGACGGAAAATCCCAAACCAGACGCACCACAGGATAGAATTTCTATTTCCCGGGCGGGCGTCCCCGTAAACGTGCCTCTCCCGCACCTGCGAAGACGGATATTCTGCGTGAACTGGACGCATGTCCTTTCTCACGGAGTTCCTCATGAAACGCCTTCTTCTCGCCGGCGCCGCCGCCGCGCTCCTCTTCGCCGCGCCCGCGCAGGCGCAGTCGCCGGACAAGATCCTCAACTCCTCCTACGACATCGCCCGCGAGCTTTTCGCCGCAATCAACGAGGCCTTCGTGCCCGCCTATAAGGCGCAGACCGGACGCGACGTTACGGTGGACCAGTCCCATGGCGGCACTTCGGCCCAGGCGCGCTCCATCGCCGAAGGCCTCGAGGCGGATGTGGTGACCTTCAACCAGACGACGGACATCGACTTCCTCGTGCAGCAGGGCTTCGTTTCCGACGATTGGCAGAGCGAGTTCCCCAACAACGCCTCGCCCTACTATTCCTTCCCGTCGTTTCTCGTCCGCGAAGGCAACCCGAAAAACATCACCGACTGGGACGATCTCGCCCGCGACGATGTGGAAGTGATCTTCCCCAACCCGAAGACCTCCGGCAACGCGCGCTATACCTATCTCGCCGCGGTCGCCTACGCCAAAGAGGCCTTCGGGGACGACGAGGAGAAGATCGCGGAATTCGTCGGCAAGATCTTCGACAATGTCCCGGTGTTCGATACCGGCGGACGCGGCGCGACCACGACGTTCATCGAGCGCGGCATAGGCGACGTGATCATCACATTCGAGGCCGAGACGCGATCGATCGCCCGCGAATATGGCGAAGACAGCTACGACAGCGTCGTGCCGTCGGTCAGCCTGCTGGCCGAGTTCCCGGTGGCCATTGTCGACCGCGTTGCCGAGCGGCGCGGCAGCCAGGAACTGGCGAAGGATTATCTGGATTTCCTCTATTCGGAAGAGGGACAGCGCATCGCCGCAACGTTCGGCAATCGCGTCCACGATGAAAAGGTGACGGCCGAGTTTGCCGACCAGTTTCCCGAGGTGCGCTTGGTGACGGCCGAAGACGTCTTCGGCGGCTGGGACCGCATCCAGGAGGAGCACTTCGCGTCCGACGCCAAGCTCGACCAGATCTTCGGCGACCGCTGATCCGTCAATTCGCCTACACACGGCCGACGGGCGTCAGCCTGTCGGCCGCTCACATTGCACCGAAAGGTCCAAGCGATCTTGAGACGTCGAATTCTGCCCGGCTCTGCCGCTGTCGCTCGGCATCACGCTGTTCTACGTGGCGCTGATCGTGGCGTTGCCGCTCGGCGCGCTCATCTTCAAGGCCGCCAGCCTCGGCCCCGAGGAGTACTGGCGCATCGTCTCGTCCTCCCGCGCCATAGCCAGCTACCGCGTCACAGCCTTGTCCGCGCTCGCCGCGACGGCGTTCGGCCTCGTCTTCGGGCTGGCGCTGGCCTGGGTCCTGGTTCGCTACGAATTTCCCGGCAAACGGCTCATCGACGCGCTCGTCGACCTGCCCTTTCGCGCTGCCGACGGCGGTTGCCGGCATCGCCCTGACCTCGCTATTCGCGCAGAATGGCTGGCTCGGCTCGATCCTCGCCTCGGTCGGCATTCAGGTCGTCTACACGCCGCTGGGCATCATGGTGGCCATGTTCTTCACCAGCCTGCCCTTCGTGGTGCGCACGGTGCAGCCTGTGCTGGAAGACCTCGATCCGGCGCTCGAAGAAGCCGCGCAGTCGCTCGGCGGTTCGGATGGCACGATCTTCCTGCGCGTGATCCTGCCGCTGCTGACGCCGGCGCTTCTGGCCGGCCTGTCGCTTTCATTCGCGCGCAGCCTCGGCGAGTTCGGCGCCGTCATCTTCATTGCCGGCAACCGGCCCTCTTCGACCGAGATCACCGCACTCCTGGCCTTCATCCGTCTCGAGGAATTCAACTACAGCGCCGCCGCGGCGATTGCATCGGTGCTGCTGTTCACAGCCTTCGTCATGCTTGCCGTGACGAACTACCTGCAGGCGCGCGCCTTGCGCTACATGGCGAGGGCATGACTATGGCGCAGCACCCCGCCAAACCGCCACGGGTCGGCGATAAGCCCGCCATTCGCTGGACACTGATCGCCTTCGTCGTTTTCTTCGGCTCACTGCTCGTGCTGGCACCGCTGCTGGTGATCTTCACGCAGGCTTTCGCGCTCGGCATCGGCCATTTCGCGGAAACCATTGCGCTTCCGGACACGCGACACGCGATCTTCCTGACCGTACTGACGGCACTGATCGCCGTGCCGCTCAACACGATCTTCGGCATCGCGGCCGCCTGGGCGATCACAAAATTCGAGTTCTGGGGGCGGCGTTTTCTGCTGATCGTGATCGAAATCCCGTTCTCGATCTCGCCGGTGGTCGCGGGCGTTGCCTATCTCTTCGTCTACGGGCTTCAGGGCCTGTTCGGCCCGGCGCTGCAATCGGCCGAGATACAGATCCTGTTCGCCCTGCCCGGTATCGTGCTCGCCTCGATGTTCGTGACCGCGCCGTTCGTTGCGCGCGAGCTGATCCCATTGATGCAGGCGCAGGGGCGGGACCTCGAAGAGGCGGCGACCTCGCTGGGCGCATCCGGCTGGCGTACGTTCCTCACAGTGACGCTGCCCAATATCCGCTGGGCGCTGCTCTATGGCGTGGTGCTTTGCAACGCGCGCGTGATGGGCGAGTTCGGCGCGGTCTCGGTGGTGTCCGGAAAGATCCGCGGCCAGACCAACACGCTGCCGCTGCACATCGAGCTGCTCTATCACGACTACAACACCGTCGGCGCATTCGCGGCCGCCTCGATACTCGCTGTGCTTGCGCTCGTCACCATTGTCGCCAAGCTCGCGCTGGAGCGCCGCGGCGCGGGACGCGCAGGCCGTCCGGCGCTGGCCAGCCCAACAGTCGCCATCCAGGAAAAGACGTCATGAAGATCACCCTCGACCAGGTCGTGAAGACCTTCGACACGTTCCGCGCCGTGCATGGCGTCTCTCTGGAAATCGAGAGTGGCGAACTTGTCGCGCTGCTCGGGCCTTCCGGCTCGGGCAAGACGACGATCCTGCGCATGGTGGCGGGCCTAGAATATGCGGATGCCGGATCAATCCATTTCGGTGACGAAGACGCCACGAACATCCCCGTGCGCGAGCGCGGCGTCGGCTTCGTCTTCCAGCACTATGCGCTGTTTCCGCATATGACGGTGGGCGAGAACGTGGCCTTCGGCATGAAGGTGTCAAAGGTGCGCCGGTCGAAGGACGAGATCGCGCGGCGCGTCGAGGATCTGTTGCGGCTCGTGAGGCTGGAAGGGCTGGGCAACCGTTTCCCGACGCAGATCTCCGGTGGGCAGAGGCAGCGCGTGGCGTTGGCGCGGGCGCTGGCGGTCGACCCCAAGGTGCTGCTGCTCGACGAACCGTTCGGCGCACTGGACGCCAATGTGCGGCGTGACCTGCGGCGCTGGCTGCGCGAAATCCACGACGAGCTCGGCATCACGACACTGTTCGTGACCCATGACCAGGAAGAGGCGCTGGACCTCGCCGACCGCGTCGTCATCCTCAATGAGGGGCGGATCGTGCAGCAGGGCACGCCGGAAGATGTGTGCCGGCGGCCGGGATCGGCGTTCGTCATGAAGTTCCTGGGCGACACCAACCGCCTGGCCGGAACGGCGACGGGCGGCATTGCACGGGTCTCGGGCGCGACCGTTCCCGCTCCAGGTGTCGGTGACGGGCCGGTCGAGATACTGGCGCGGCCGGTAGACCTCGGCTGGGCGACGGCGGGCGACGGCATTCCGGCGCAGGTGGCCCGTGTGATCGACCAGCCCCAAGGTCGGCGCATCCTGGCCCGCATCGAGACCGGCGAAGCTGTCGAACTGGATGTCCCGGCCGACATGCAGGTCGCAGCCAGCGACCATGGCTATGTTAGTATCCTGCGCGGCAACGTGTTCCCGGTGTCCTGATCATCGCCGGCACTGCCGATGTCGGAGCCTTGCGGCTTGTATGTGCCGCCGCGCGATCCTATGAGGAATGGGTGCCTCGCCGCGACAAGGTAAAGCTGGATTGCCTGGCCGTTGCATCGCTCTTGCGTAGGCGCGGTGGTCGGAGAATGATGCGGACATGCTCACCAAGAAGGGCAAATACGGCCTGAAGGCTCTCGTTTATCTGGCTCACCTGCCGCCCGGCCAACTCGCCTTCGTCAACGATATCGCCGTTGCCCGGAACATTCCGAAGAAATTCCTCGACGCGATACTGGGAGAGCTGCGGAATGCCGGCTTCGTCGAGAGCCGGAAAGGT
This sequence comes from Aquamicrobium sp., assembly GCA_019739225.1. Taxonomy (GTDB): domain Bacteria; phylum Pseudomonadota; class Alphaproteobacteria; order Rhizobiales; family Rhizobiaceae; genus Aerobium. Next base: position 143,630 of record JAHHDT010000005.1, on the reverse strand, counting down.
AAGGACGGCGGCTATCGGCTGGCAAAGCCTGCCGGCGACATCAGGATCGGCCATGTCGTGCGGGTGCTGGACGGGCCGCTCGCGCCGATCTCCTGCGCCAGCCAGACGCGCTACCAGCGCTGCGAGGACTGCGACGAAGCGACCTGCGAGGTCCGGCATATGATGCTAAATGTTCGTCGCGCCATTGCCGAAGTGCTCGACGGCCAGAGCCTTGCCCAGATGCGCGATGCCGACAATGACGAGGTTGCCGGTCTTCGCGAGGCACGCGCCTGAGGCGCTATCTAGGCCACGAGGCCGAGAACGAAGGCTGCAGTGAAAATCACCGAAACCGTGAAGATGAGGTAGGTGAATGCGCTGCCGCGTGGGCGAACGATGGCCCGTTCCGCCGTGCCTTGCTGTGCCTGCCGGCTGGATCGATTGATGTTCCCGTAAGACATGGTTCCTCCATCCATGCCATTAGTCTATAAAATCAGTAGACTTTGTCGACTGAAAATTTTCCCCTATTCACCGCTTCCTTGCCGCGCGTAGCGGGAAATTTGCGATAATCGGCGAAAAATATTCCAATCAGTCGCGCAACCCTGACTCGAACGCGCCGGCCTGCTGCCGGAACGGCGTCCCGTCGATGGCCGCCGCCATAAGGGCCTGGGTGTAGGCTTCGCGCGGGTGATCGAAGATCGCGTCCGTCGGCCCCTCCTCGACGATCCGGCCCTGTTTCATCACGACGATGTGGTCGGCCATCGCCCGTACTACCGCAAGGTCGTGGCTGATGAAGAGGTAGGAGAGATCGTGGGCTTTCTGCAGATCGCGAAGAAGATCGACAATCTGCTTCTGCACGGAACGGTCGAGCGCGGACGTAGGCTCGTCGAGCACGACCACTTTAGGTTTCAGAATCATCGCGCGGGCGATGGCGATGCGCTGGCGCTGGCCGCCGGAGAATTCGTGCGGATAGCGATTGCGCATGGCCGGGTCGAGCCCGACCTCTTCCAGCGCCTCGATGGCGCGCCGGTCACGCTCGCGCGCAGGCAGTTGCGGCTCATGTACCTTCAGGCCCTCGGTCACCACCTGGCCGATGGTCATACGCGGCGAGAGCGAGCCGAACGGGTCCTGGAAGACGAGCTGCAGTTCCTTGCGCATCGGCCGCATGGCGCGCTTGTCGGCAGCGCTGATATCCGCCCCTTCAAAGCGGACCGTACCCTCGCTCGGCAGGAGCCTGAGCAGCGCGCGCCCGAGCGTCGACTTGCCGGAACCCGACTCGCCGACGACACCGATCGTCTGGCCCTTGTGCAAGGCGACCGAAATTCTGTCGACGGCGCGGATTTCGGCCTCTGGACCCGAGAACCATCCGCCACCGCCGCCGAAGACGACCTCGACGTCGCGTCCCTCGAGCAGGATCGGCGCCTCCAGCGGTGGCGGCGCCTTGCGGCCGGTCGGTTCCGCTGCCAGAAGCTCCATCGTGTAGGGGTGCTTGGGCCTGTCGAAAAGAACCGACGTCGCCCCTTCCTCCACCACCTCGCCGTGGCGCATCACATAGACCCTGATCGGCGAAGCGGCGGACGATGCCGAGATCGTGCGTGATGAAGACGATGGCCATGCCCAAGCTTGCGCTGCAACTCGGCCAGCAGCGCGAGAATCTGGGCCTGGATGGTGACGTCGAGCGCGGTGGTGGGCTCATCGGCAATCAGCATGTCGGGGTCGTTCGCCAAGCGCCATGGCGATCATGACGCGCTGGCGCTGGCCGCCGGAGAGTTCGTGCGGATAGGCATCGACCCGGCGGGCGGGATCGGGAATGCCGACAAGCTCCAGCAGCTCGATGACACGCTCGCGGGCAGCCTTTCGCGACATCCCCCGATGGAAGGACAAGCGGCTCCGCGATCTGCCGCCCGATGCGATAGAGCGGATCGAGCGAGGTCATCGGCTCCTGGAAGATCATGGTGATCTTCTCGCCGCGGATGCGGTTGAGCTTGCGCTCCGAAAGGCCGATCAGCTCCTGGCCGCGATAGGTGGCGGAACCACGGGCGCGGCCATTGCTTGCAAGCAGGCCCATCAGCGCCATGGTGGTCTGGCTCTTGCCGGACCCGGACTCGCCGACGATCGCCACGGTCTCGCCCGGCTTCACGTCGAGATCGATGCCCCGGACGGCGTGAACCATGCCGTCATTCGTCTCGAACTCGACATGCAGGTCGCGCACGCTGAGGATGGATTCCTGCGTCATGTCAGCGATCCTTCGGGTCGAGGGCGTCGCGCAATCCATCGCCCAGGAAGTTGAGCGCGAACAGGATCGCCGTCAGCGTCACCGCCGGATAGATCAGACAGCCATGCTGCGCCGCGCATGTTGGCCGCACCTTCGGCGATCAGCAGGCCGAGACTGGTGAGCGGCTCCTGCACCCCGAGACCGAGGAAGGACAACAGGCTTTCAAGCAGGATCGCCTTCGGAACCAGCAGGGTGACGAAGACGACCACCGGGCCGAGCGCGTTGGGAATGATGTGGCGACGCACGATGCCGGCATCGCTCACGCCAAGCGCTTCCGCCGCCTGCACATATTCCTGGCGTTTGATGGTGAGTGTCTGGCCGCGCACGATGCGCGCCATGTCGAGCCATTCGGTACAGCCGATCGCGATGAAGATCAGAACGAAGTTTCGTCCGAAAAAGACCACCAGCAGGATGACGAAGAAGATGAAAGGCAGCGAATAGAGGACGTCGACCACGCGCATCATCAGATTGTCGACGCGACCGCCGAGATAGCCCGCAATGGCGCCGTAGGTGACGCCGAGCAGCAGTGCCATCATCGATGCCAGCACGCCGATCGCCAGCGAGATGCGGATGCCGATGAGGATGCGCGAGAGCAGGTCACGCCCGTTGGCATCCGTGCCAAAGACGAAGCGCAGCCGCTGAACGTCGGCCACCATGAAGGCGCTTGTCGCGCCTTCCATCATCTCGTTGCCTTCTTCGTCCTCGAGGCGGGCATTGGAGAAAAGGTCGGAACGGTCGATGTAGCGCACGATACGCGGATCGAGCGCTTCGTCGTCGGAGACCGGGGCGCGAACGGTGGAGCCGGAAAGCTCGATCTCACCGATCTCCACCCGCGCCCGCTCAAGCGCGCTTTCGAAGGCCGGCACGATGGCGTCCTCCTTCGGATATGCCTCCAGGCTCGCCGGCGCACGCACATATTGCGGATAGATGCGGTCGTAAGGATGCGCATGGATCCAGGGACCCACGATGCCGGCAAGCGCCAACAACAGCAGGACAACGGCGCTAGCGACAGCCGCGCGATTGCGTCTCAGGCGAAGCCAGGCATCCTGGCCGAGGGACCGCCCAGCGACCAGGGGCTCCCGAGGACCGGATGCTTGTTCAAGCGTGGTGTTGCTCATTGACGCCTCCTCAGTCGTAGCGCACGCGCGGGTCGAGCCACGCATAGAGCACGTCAACGATGAGGTTGAAGACGATGACGAAGCAGGCGATCACCACCACCGTGCCCATCACCAGCGTATAGTCGCGCCCGAGCGCGCCCTGCACGAAATAGCGGCCGATGCCGGGGATGCCGAAAATGGTTTCCACGACCACCGAACCGGTCAGCAGCGCCGCGGCCGTCGGTCCGAGATAGGACACCACCGGCAGGATCGCAGCTCGCAGCGCGTGAACACCCACCACGACGTAGGACGGCAGGCCATAGGCGCGCGCGGTGCGCACATGATTGGAGCGCAATGCCTCGATGGTGGCGCCACGTGTCAGGCGCGCGATGATCGCGATCTGTGGCAGGGCCAGCGTGGCGATGGGCAACACCATGTGCTGCCAGGTGCCCCAGCCACCGGCCGGCAGCCAGCCCATCATGACGCCGAAAAAGAGTGAGAAAACCGGCGCGATCACGAAGGTCGGGATGGTGATGCCGAAGGTCGCCGTGCCGACCACCATGTAGTCGACCCAGGTGTTCTGGCGCAGTGCCGCCAGCGCACCAAGGAACACGCCGACGACAAGCGCGATCGACAGCGCGATACCACCGAGCTGGATCGACACCGGCAGGCCGGTCCTGAACAGGTCTACGACCGAGAAGTCACGGCGCGTGAACGAGGGCCCGAGGTCGCCCTGCGCCAGATTGCCGAGATAGATCAGGTATTGCTGCCAAAGCGGCTTGTCGAAATTGTAGGCGCGTTCGAGGTTCTTCATGATCAAAGGGTCGAGCGGGCGTTCGAGATCGAACGGGCCGCCCGGCGCGAGCCGGATCATGAAGAAGGCGATGGTGACGATGATGAACAGCGTCGGCACCGCTCCGGCAAAACGCCTGAGCACGTAGGCAAACATGGCCTGCTCCGGTCAAGGTCGCCCATGCGCGGCGGTGGCCGCGCATGGGCAAGTCGTGTCTGGGATTACTGCTCGATCGACATCCAGCGGGTGCCGTGGACGTTCATCACGTTGTCTTCCCAGCCGTTCAGCTTGTCGGAGACGAGCGAGCCGGACGAATAGTACATGATCGGGATGATCGGCATTTCTTCCAGAAGCAGAGCCTCGGCCTCGCGCAGGATTTCGGCGCGCGCGTCGATGTCGATGGTTTGCGCGGCCTTGTCCATCAGGGCGTCGTAGTCGGCATTCTCCCAGCGGGGATAGTTGAAGCCGAGATTCTCGCTCTCGAACAGGAACAGGAAGTTCTGCGGATCGGAGTAGTCGCCGATCCAGCCGGCGCGCGTCATGTCGAAGTCGCCGTCCTGCTTCATGTAGTCGAAATAGCCGGTGCCCTCCATTTCGACGATGGTCGAGTTGATGCCGATGTTCTTCAGCATGTCGCTCAGTGCCGTCATGGTGTTCTTGTGGTTCTCGCCCGTGTTGTGGCGCAGCTCGATGCTGAGCGAACCCTCGGCCACGCCGGCTTCCTCGAGCAGCGCCTTGGCGGCATCCTCGCGGTCGAGGATGTCGTCCTCGGCATAGGGCAGAGTGGCGTTCTCACCGTAATTTCCGATGCCTGGCGGCACGAAGGACCATGCCGGGATCATGGTGCCGCGCCAGATCTCGTCAGCCAGGAACTCTCGGTCGATGGCCATCGAGATCGCCTGGCGCACGCGCTGATCGGAAAGCTTTTCCTTCTTCACCTTCACCGGCAGATAGTAGACGCCGAGATAGGGCGCGACGCGGAGCTGCTCGCCGAGGTTCGCCTTCATGTAGTCCATCTGCTGGTTGTCGAGATCCGAGCAGGAGTGGACTTCGCCCGCCTCGAAGCGACGCAGGCAGGTGGCGCGATCCTCGAACGGGATGAAGTTGACGACGTCGATCTTGACGTTATCCGCATCGTGGAAATGCGGGTTCTTGCGCATCGTGATCTTGTCGTTGGGTGTGAAGTTCTCCAGCATGTAGGCGCCGTTGGTCACCATGTTGCCGGGGCGGGTGAACTCGGTGCCGTGCTCTTCGACGGAAGCCTGATGAAGCGGCAGGCCGGTCTGATGGGTCAGCAGCTCGAGAAAATAGGGGGTCGGCGCGTTCAGCGTGATCTCGAGCGTGTTGTCGTCCAGCGCCTTGGCGCCGAGTTCCGCAAGCTCCTTCTCGCCCTTGTTGATCGCCTCGGCGTTGAGGATCGGATACTGCATGTTGGCGTAGGGCGCCGCCGTTTCCGGGTTCTGGATGCGCTGATAGGTGAAGACGAAGTCGCTTGCCTTCACCGGGTCTCCGTTCGACCACTTCGCATCCTGCCGCAGCTTGAAGGTGTAGACGAGGCCGTCATCGGAGATTTCCCAGCTCTCCGCGACGCCCGGAACCACTTCGGCCTTGTTGTTCTGAACCACGAGACCTTCGTAGAGGTCGCGCATCAGATGGCCTTCCGCGACTGTCGTCGTCTTGTGGTGATCAAGGGTCGTCGGATCGGTGTCGTTGCCGCGGTTGTAGACCACCTCGGCGAAAGCCTGGGTTGCGACGAGGCCGCCGGGCACAACCATCGCAGCCGAAAGCATGGCCGCATTCATCAATTGACGTAGCATCGGTACTTCCTCCTCTGGAACCGGTCCCCGCCGCCGGGTGAGGCAGATTATGGACAAGCCTAATCCGAGAGCAAGCATGAATCGGACCCGAGGCCGACCAGGCGTCCTTTCCGCAATGCGATTAGCCTGAAGGCATAATTTTCGCACGAAGACCCACATCAAAAAGGTGAAATTGACGGAATCTTGCTTGCCGGTGCATGCAAGAAAGTCTTCACCAAGCCAGCAAGATGCCCGCCGTTCCGGTGGCGGGTTAATGGTTCGCTGGCCTCGGCGTGCTACGTTTGCGCCCAATCAAAAGCGCATTCCGCAAGCGCAGGGAGCACGAAATGGCTGAAACCGCGACGCGCATCGGCTGGGTCGACATCGCCAAGGGCATCTGCATCATCTTCGTAGTGATGATGCATTCGACGCTCGGCGTCGGCAGCACCATGGGCGGCGAAGGGTTCATGCACTATGTCGTGGCGTTTGCGCGCCCCTTCCGAATGCCCGACTTCTTCCTGATTTCCGGCCTCTTCCTCGGGCTCGTCATCGACAGGCCCTGGCTGCGCTACATCGACCGGAAGGTCGTGCACTTCCTGTATTTCTACGTGTTGTGGCTGACGATCCAGTTCGTCTTCAAGGCGCCCGGCATGGTGGCCGAAGGCGGGCCCGCCGCGCCGCTGACAGCCTATCTCTGGTCGTTCATACAGCCCTTCGGCACGCTGTGGTTCGTCTATATGCTGCCGATCTTCTTCATCTTCACGCGGCTGGTGAAGACGCTGCCGGTCTGGCTGGTGCTGGGGTTCGCCGCCGTGCTCGAGATGCTGCCGATCCACACCGGCTGGGTGCTCTTCGACGAGTTCTGCTCGCGTTATGTCTACTTCTTCGCCGGCTATGCCTTCGCAACGCGGATTTTCGACCTTGCGGAGTGGGTTGCTGCGAACCGCGCCAAGGCGCTCGGCCTGCTTGCGCTGTGGGCGCTCATCAACGGCATCTTCGTCTTCACACCCGCGCCGGCCTCCTTCGCCATCTTCCACCAGCCGGGAGGCGATGCCGCCGGTGCCGCTGGACTGGCAGTGCTGCCGTTCATTTCGCTGGCGCTTGGCGTCGCCGGCGCGATGGCGATCGTGACCGTCTCGGCCCTCGTCGCACAGGTTTCATGGATGCAATGGCTGTCGTGGCTCGGCGCGCACTCGATCGTGATCTACCTCGCCTTCTTCCTGCCCATGGCCGTATCGCGCGTGATCCTCATCCGCACCGGCATCATCACCGATATCGGCACGATCTCGCTGCTCGTGACCATCGCAGGCGTGATCGGCCCGGTCATGCTCTACGGGCTGATCCAGTGGACCGGCTGGGGCAAGTTCCTGTTCGAGCGGCCTGACTGGGCGATCATCGATCGCCCCGCAAAGCCGCAACGTGCCGCGCTGCCGGCCGAATAGGCAGGGCAAAACCCCTCACGAGTGGGCGAAGATGTCCTGCTCGTCCCAGCCCATCAGATCGAGCCTTGCGCGGGTGGGTAGGAATCGGAAGCAGGCTTCGGCCTCTTTCGTCCGTCCGTCGCGCTCCAGCCTGAACAGCAGCTTTTCGCGAAGCTGGTGCAGGTAAAGAACGTCGGAAGCGGCATATTCGAGTTGCTCCGGCGTCAGCGTCTCGGCTGCCCAGTCGGACGATTGCTGCACCTTGGACAGGCTGACACCCAGCAACTCGTTGCAGATGTCCTTGAGACCATGGCGATCGGTATAGGTCCGGGTCAGCCGCGAGGCGATCTTGGAGCAGAAGACCGGTTCCGGCATCACGCCGAATGCGTGGTAAAGCACCGCAAGATCGAAGCGCCCGAAGTGGAAGAGCTTTGTGATCTTGCGGTTGCGCAGCAGCGAAACGAGATTCGGCGCACGCTTCTGGCGGGGCGCGATCTGGATCACGTCGGCGGTGCCGTCGCCTGGCGAAAGCTGCACCACGCAGAGCCGGTCGCGATGCGGGTTCAGCCCAAGCGTCTCGGTGTCGATCGCAATCGCATCGACGTCATAATTGGCAAGATCGGGCAGGTCGCCCTTGTGAAATCGGATGGTGGTCATCGAGCGGCCTTTCGGGTTCAGGCGGTCAGTGCGGCGAGGATGCGCGCCCAGCTTCTCTGGCCCTTGTGGAACGAGGTGAGGTCGTATTTCTCATTGGGCGAATGGATGCGGTCGTCGTCGAGGCCGAAGCCCACGAGGAGGGTGTCCATGCCGAGTCGGCGCTTGAAATCGCCGACGATCGGGATCGAGCCGCCCATGGCAAGCACGAGGGCCTTGTTCGGCCACTCGTCCGTCAGCGCCGAAGCGGCCTTTGTCACCATCGGGGAATCATAGGCGAGCTGCAGCGCCGGCGAACCGCCATGCTTGTGAAAGGTCACCGAGCAGTCGGCTGGAACCCGATCCTCGACGAACTTGCGAAATGCCGTGCGGATCGCCTCTGGGTCCTGATTGCCGACAAGGCGGAAGGACACTTTCGCCGACGCCTGAGCGGCGATCACCGTCTTGAAGCCCTCGCCCTCGTATCCGCCGGAGATGCCGTTGAATTCCGCGGTCGGGCGCGCCCACACCATTTCCGGGATCGACCGTCCCTTTTCGCCCGACGGGACCGAGAGGCCGATGTCGCCGAGAAGAGGGCTTATGTCGAGCTTGTCCCAAGATGCCTTGATCTGGCTCGGCGTCTCTTCAACGCCTTCATAGAAGTCGGGGATCGTGATGCGCCCCGTCTCGTCGTGCATGTCCGCGAGGATTCTGGAAAGGATGCGGATGGGATTGGCCGCCGCACCGCCATAGACGCCGGAGTGGAGGTCTCGGTTGGCGGCGTGGATCGTCACCTCCTCGCCGACGAGCCCGCGCAGACCGACGGTGATGCAGGGCGTATCGCGGTTCCACATGCCGGTATCGCACACCATGGCGAAATCAGCCTTCAGCTCTTCCGAATTGGCGTCGAGGAACGGCTTGACCGAGGGCGAGCCGGATTCTTCCTCGCCCTCGAACAGCAAGGTGATCTTGCACGGCAGGCTGCCATGCACCTGTTTCCAGGCGCGGCAAGCCTCCACGAACAGCATGAGCTGCCCCTTGTCGTCGGAGGAACCGCGGCCGGTGATGACCTTTCTGCCGGGCTCCAGATCCTTGATCCTCGGGTCGAACGGATCCGCATCCCACAGATCCAGCGGGTCGACCGGCTGGACGTCGTAATGGCCATAAAACAGGACATGAGGCGAGCCCTCCGGCCCGTCATGGTGAGCAACGACCATCGGATGGCCCGGCGTGTCGCGTACGCTCGCGTCGAAGCCGATGCCCTTCAGATCATCGACCAGCCATTCGGCGGCGCGGCGGCAATCCTTCGCGAAGGCCGGGTCTGTGGAGATGGAGGGTATGCGCAGCAGCGAGAACAGTCGTTCGAGGCTTGCTTCGAGGTCTGCATCAATACGGTCGAGGACGGGAGCGAGAGCGGACATGGTTGGACCTTTCGATTCTGCGGCCGCGACCCTATCGTCCGGCGCACCGCTCGAAAAGCCCTGCTTCCTTGTGCCAGCAGCACAAAAAAGTGCCGCCGTGGTGGAGGGGAACCACGGCGGCCTTACTCGAAACGATGCGGGAGCCCGGAGAGGGGGATGAGGCTCCCGCAATGTCCGGTTCAGGCGGGGGACGGGCCTATTTCCCGGACTCGGCGAAAATTGCCGATGACCTGCATTTGGGTCTTTGAAAATGGCGATTCAAGGGCGTCAACATTACATCTCTGTAACATGGCCGTGATGGGCGGCCTGCCCTGACGACGTGGCAGGAACAAGGGGCTCTGAAGCGGTTTGCGATGGACACCACGGATGCCCCGCGCTAGGCGTTTGTCCATGAAAAAGGGCGATCATCTCTTCCTCGTCGACGGCTCCGGCTACATCTTCCGCGCCTATCACGCACTGCCGCCGCTGACGCGAAAATCCGACGGCCTTCCTGTCGGCGCGGTCTCCGGCTTCTGCAACATGCTGTGGAAGCTGATGCAGAACGCGCGCGACACCGATGTAGGGGTCACGCCGACACATTTCGCGGTCATCTTCGACTATTCGTCGAAGACGTTCCGCAACGAACTCTACCCGGAATACAAGGCAAACCGCTCGGCGCCGCCGGAGGACCTGATCCCCCAGTTCGGCCTGATCCGCGAGGCGACGCGCGCCTTCGACCTGCCATGCCTGGAAATGGAAGGGTTCGAGGCGGACGACCTGATCGCCACCTATGCGCGGCTGGCCTGCGAGGCCGGCGGCGACACCACCATCATCTCCTCCGACAAGGACCTGATGCAGCTCGTGGGGCCCACGGTGTCGATGTACGACCCGATGAAGGACAAGGAAATAAACATTCCCGAGGTGATCGAGAAGTGGGGCGTGCCGCCCGAGAAGATGATCGATCTGCAGGCTCTGATGGGCGACTCTGTCGACAACATTCCCGGCGTTCCCGGCATCGGCCAGAAGACGGCGGCGCAGCTTCTGGAGGAATATGGCGACCTCGATACGCTGCTGGAGCGGGCGGGCGAAATCAAGCAGCAGAAACGGCGCGAGACGCTGATCGAGAATCGCGACAAGGCGCTCATGTCGCGTGAACTGGTGCGGCTCAGGAACGACGTTCCCGGCGTCGAGCCGCTGGACGATTTCGTTCTGCAGCCGCCGAACGGCCCGAAGCTGATTTCCTTCCTCAAGGCGATGGAATTCACCACGCTGACGCGGCGCGTCGCCGAGGCGTCCGGCGCCGAGGCCGCCGAGATCGAGTCGGCGCAGGTGGACGTCGAATGGGGCGAGGCAGCGCACGGTCCGGATGTCGGCTCAAAGCCTGCTGACGCAACTGCCGAGGGGGATGTCGCATCGCCTGCGACGGCGGCTGGAGACACGCCGGGCGCGCTCGCTGCGGCCCGCGCCGCCGAGGCGGTCGCGCAGAAGGTCGACAACACCGCGTATGACTGCATCCGGGATATCGCCACGCTGCGCGAATGGATCGCAGAGGCGCGCGAGGCAGGTGTCGTCGCCTTCGATACGGAGACGACATCCCTCGACCCGATGCAGGCGGAGCTGTGCGGCTTCAGCCTTGCCACCCGCCCAGGACGCGCTGCCTATGTGCCGCTGATCCACAAGTCGGGCGCCGGCGACCTGCTGGGCGGCGGGCTGGTGGAAGGCCAGATTCCTGCGCGCGAAGCGCTTGCCGAGCTGAAGCCGCTGATGGAAGACCGCAGCGTGCTCAAGGTCGCGCAGAACCTGAAATACGACCTCGTCATCATGCAACGCCACGGCATCGACGTTGCGCCCTATGACGACACGATGCTTCTCTCCTACGTGCTCGACGGCGGCTCCAACGGCAGTCACGGCATGGATGCGCTGTCCGAGCGCTGGCTGGGCCATACGCCGATCGCCTTCAAGGACGTGTGCGGTTCCGGCAAGGCGATGGTCACCTTCGACTTCGTCGATCTCGACAGGGCCACCTGCTATGCCGCAGAGGATGCCGACGTGACGCTGCGGCTGTGGCGGGTCCTCAAGCCACGGCTTGCCGAAAAGGGCCTCGTCTCCGTCTATGAGCGGCTTGAACGCCCGCTGGTTCCGGTGCTCGGCCGGATGGAGCAGCGCGGCATTTCGGTCGACCGCCAGATTCTGTCGCGGTTGTCGGGCGACTTCGCGCAGGGCGCAGCGGCACTGGAGGATGAAATCTACCAGCTTGCCGGCGAGCGCTTCACCGTCGGCTCGCCGAAACAGCTCGGCGACATCCTGTTCGGCAAGATGGGACTTCCGGGCGGCTCGAAGACCAAGACCGGACAGTGGTCGACCACCGCGCGCGAACTCGAAGACCTTGCAGCCGCCGGGCACGAGCTGCCGCGCAAGATCGTCGACTGGCGCCAGCTCACCAAGCTGAAATCGACCTATACCGACGCGCTGCCCGGCTTTATCAACCCGCAGACGAAGCGCGTGCACACGTCCTATGCGCTCGCATCGACCACCACCGGCCGCCTGTCGTCGTCGGACCCCAACCTGCAGAACATCCCGATCCGCACCGCGGAAGGCCGCAAGATCCGCACCGCCTTCATCGCCGAGCCCGGCAACCTGCTGATCTCGGCCGATTACAGCCAGATCGAGCTTCGCGTGCTCGCCCACGTCGCCGACATTCCCCAGCTTCGCCAGGCCTTCGCCGATGGCATCGACATTCACGCGATGACGGCATCCGAGATGTTCGGCGCGCCGGTCGAGGGCATGCCGGGCGAGGTGCGCCGGCGCGCCAAGGCGATCAATTTCGGCATCATCTACGGCATCTCGGCATTCGGGCTGGCCAACCAGCTTACGATTCCGCGCGAGGAGGCCAGCGCTTACATCAAGAAATATTTCGAGCGCTTTCCGGGCATCCGCGACTATATGGACGCGGCCAAGGCGCATTCGCGCGACAACGGCTACGTCGAGACGATCTTCGGACGCCGCATCCACTTCCCCGAGATACGCTCGCCTAATCCCTCCGTGCGGGCGTTCAACGAGCGCGCCTCGATCAACGCCCCGATCCAGGGCTCGGCCGCCGACATAATCCGCCGCGCCATGGTGCGGATGGAGGCCGCGCTGGAGAAAGCGGGGCTGCACAACACGCAGATGCTGCTGCAGGTGCACGACGAACTGATCTTCGAAGCGCCGGAAGGCGAGATCGAGGCGGCCATGCCGGTGATCCGCGACGTCATGGAGAATGCCGCCATGCCGGCGCTCGCCATGAAAGTGCCGCTCCACGTCGACGCCCGCGCCGCGAAGAACTGGGACGAGGCGCATTGAGGCCTGCCGATAGCATCCTTGCCCTCTTGCCATGATCGAATTCGTCGCCGGAAGCCTTCTCGACGCGCCCGAGCAATATATTGCGCAAGGTGTAGCCGAGGGAAATCAGGAGGGCCTTGGAACCGGCTTGGCGCTCAAGATAAGCCGACGCTGGCCCGAGGTGCAGGCCGCTTTCAAAAAACATGCACGGACGCGAAAATTTGCCGGTGGCGACATCTGGGTGATCGACCCTGCTCCTGCGCGCCCCGGCTTCGTTTATCTCGCCACCCAGCCTGACATGTATCATGCGAAACTTGTCTATCTGCGCAGATCGGTCCGAGCGTTGGCCAAATGGGCCGCCGAACATGGAGTCGGATCGGTGGCGCTTCCCAAGATCGGTGCCGGGCTTGGCAAACTCTCGTGGCGCGAAGATGTGCGTCCAATACTCATCGAACATCTGTCGGACGGCTTGACGAGGTTTGTCGTCTACGAAATCTTCCGCGACGAGTTCGAGCGGGAGTAGTCTGGGACGGAGAGCCGTTGGCCGAAGGCAGTCGTGCATGGATCAATTTCTAGCCGTTCCCCCGACCACACTGCTCTCCTTCGCGCTCGCCTCGACGATCATCGAGCTGACACCCGGCCCTAACATGACCTATCTGGCGCTGGTTTCGGCGTCGGAGGGACGACGCGTCGGCTTCGCTACCGTTGCCGGCGTCGCGCTTGGTCTGGCCGTGATCGGGTTCGCGGCAGCTTTCGGCGTCGCGGAGCTCATCAGCGCTTCGCCGCTTGCATACGAAATCCTGCGCTGGGCCGGCGTGGCCTTCATGCTCTATCTCGCCTGGGACGGATGGCGCGGCGGCGGCGATGTCGTGGCATCGGATGCCAGGGTCGGAGGCCGTTACTTCCTGCGCGGGCTCGTCACCAACCTGCTCAACCCGAAGGCCGCGATGTTCTACGTCGCCGTGCTGCCGACATTCATCGACGCTGCCGGGGCCCTCCTGGCGCAGACCGTGACGCTGACCGTCGTCTATGTGTTGGTCGCAACACTCATTCACGCGGGCATCGTCGTCCTAGCCGGTGCGCTCGAACCGCTGCTGAATGACCCGCGCCGGGAACGGATTGCGCGACGCTCACTTTCAGCCCTGCTGGCGCTCGTCGCGGTCTGGTTCGGGTGGACCACCGCCCGCTGAAAGGATGCCGACGTTTCCTAAACCATCCGCCCCACGGCTGTATCCGCCGCGGAACGGATGGCGGAGATGTTCGTGGCATAGGCGTCTTTCGATCCGCCCTTGAACACCGCCGAGCCTGCGACAAGCACGTTCGCACCGGCCTTCGTGACCAGCGGAGCCGTTTCCGGCGTCACGCCGCCATCGATCTCTATGTCGATCGGCCGGTCGCCGATCAGCGCCTTAACGCGGCGCACTTTTTCCACGACCGAGGGAATGAAAGCCTGCCCGCCGAAGCCGGGATTGACGGTCATCAGAAGCACGAGGTCGAGCCGGTCGAGCACGTATTCGATGACGTTTTCCGGCGTCGACGGGTTTAGCGACACACCAGCCTTCTTGCCGAGCGCCTTGATCGCCTGCAGCGAGCGGTCGAGGTGGGGGCCGGCCTCGGCATGGACGGTGATGATGTCGCAACCGGCATCCGCGAAGGCGGCCAGATAGGCGTCCGTCGGCGCAATCATGAGATGGCAGTCGAACACCTTGTCGGTGCGGTTGCGGATCGCCTTGATGATGGGCGGGCCGAAGGTGATGTTCGGTACGAAATGTCCGTCCATGACATCGAGATGAATCCAGTCGGCGCCTGCGGCAACCACCGCCTCGACCTCGTCACCGAGCCGGGAAAAGTCGGCCGAAAGCACGGACGGTGCGATGATGGTTCCGGTCATTGCGGACGGCTCCCGTTGATCTGCCGTCCGCCTAGCGTGTGCGTTCGCTGTTGTCGAGAGGCCGAAGTCCTTATCCTATGCCCATCATCCTGCGCAGCGCGGCGCGGTCGACGCCCGAATCGGCGAAATCGTCGAATGCCTTCTCGGTGACGCGGATAATGTGACGTTTAATGAAGGGCGCGCCTTCTGCCGCCCCGTCCTCGGGGTGCTTGAGGCAGCATTCCCATTCGAGCACCGCCCAGCGGTCGTAACCATACTGCGCCAGCTTCGAGAAGATGCCGCCGAAATCGACCTGGCCGTCACCCAGCGAACGAAAGCGGCCGGCCCGCTCGGTCCAGCCCTGATAGCCCGAATAGACGCCCTGCCGGCCGGTCGGATTGAACTCGGCATCCTTCACGTGGAATGCCGAAATGCGCTCGTGATAGATGTCGATGAAGGCGAGGTAGTCGAGCTGCTGCAGCAGGAAGTGCGACGGGTCGTAGTTGATCGTGCAGCGCTTGTGGCCGCCGACGGCGTCGAGGAACATCTCGAAAGTCGCGCCGTCGAAAACGTCCTCGCCCGGATGGATTTCGAAACCGAGATCGCAGTCGGCATCCTCATAGGCGTCGAGGATCGGTTTCCAGCGCTTGCCGAGTTCGCCGAATGCCTCCTCGACGAGGCCGGCCGGGCGCTGCGGCCAGGGATAGAGATAGGGGAAGGCCAGCGAACCGGTGAAGGACACGCTCGCCTTGAGCCCGAGGTTCTGCGACGCCTTCGCCGCAAGCTTCATCTGCTCGACGGCCCATGCCTGCCGCGCCTTGGGATTGCCGCGCACCTTCTCCGGCGCGAATCCGTCGAACTGAGCGTCGTAGGCCGGGTGGACCGCAACGAGCTGGCCCTGGATGTGGGTGGACAATTCGGTGATCTCCACGCCCGCCTCGGCGCAGACGCCCTTGACCTCGTCGCAGTAGTCCTTCGAAGACGCCGCCTTTTCCAGGTCGAAGAGGCGCCCGTCATTGCTCGGCACCTGAATGCCCTTGTAGCCGTGTCCCGCTGCCCACCTGGCGATCGATGGCAGCGTGTTGAACGGCGCCTCGTCACCAGCGAATTGCGCCAGAAAGATCGCAGGGCCCTTCATCGTAGCCGGCATGTCATGTTCCTTTCCTGTGTCGATTTCACGGGCGCGCGTAGCGCACGTAAGCGAAGGCAGTCGAGTCCGGTGCCCAGCAGGGCACATTGATCGACCCCTGCCCGCCAAACAGCGAGACGGCGGTGCGGATGCCGCCGCCCTCGGGGTTCATCAGGCGCAGCTCCACGTCTCTGTCGCGCGGATGGCCTTCCGTGCCCGCCTCGTAAGCCAGATAGAGCACCGCATTTCCATCGGGCGAAGGGTGCGGGAACCAGTTCACGCGGTCGTCATTCGACATCTGCTCGATGCCGCTGCCGTCGGTCCGAACGCGCCATAGCTGCATCGTTCCGCCCCGGTCGGAATTGAACCATATCCATTTCCCGTCCGGTGTGTAGTCCGGCCCGTCATAATGACCGCCACCATCGGTGATCCGGGTCTCTTCGCCGCCGGAGGACCCGACAGTGTAGATGTCCATGCCGTCATCGCGCGCCGCCGCGTAGGCCAACGTCCTGCCGTCGGGCGACCAGCCATGCCACCACGACGGTACGTTGTCCGTGATCCGCCTCGGCACGCCACCATCGATGGGCAGCGTGTAGATGCAGGACTGCCCGGTTTCGGTCTTGTCGCTGATGACGAGCGTGGTGCCGTCCGGCGAGATGCCGTGATCGTTGTTGCAGGCCGTGGCGAAGCGGGTATCGATGCGTTGCGGTTTCGCGCCGTCTGCGAGATCGAGCCGCCAGATCAGACCATCGCCATTGAACACGAGAAACGTCCCGTCGGGCGACCAGTTTGGCGCCTCTATCAATGCGTCGGTGGCGTAGACCACGCGTACGCCACCCGTCGCGGGTTCGTGGATGACGATTTCGCTCTTCATCACCCGCGCTCGTAGCTGAACCAGTCGAAATCGGCATGAAGGCCGCTGCCGCTGGTATCGAACGCGGCCATGCCGACAAAGGCCCCGGTAAAGGAGCCGTGTTCGCCGCGGCCGCCTTCGTCCGAGATCACGCTCGCGTCGAGCGTCGGCCCGACCTGAATCCACTGGCCGTCGCGCTGGTAGCTGAAGGCCAGGGTCGCGCCACGAACCTCGGCTGCCAGGGTGACGGGAGCATCGCCCGGCAGCGGGATCGGTTGGCCAAGCGGAAAGGTGAGCCTGCCGTCGGGCCAGTCTCCGGGACAGCTCATTACGGTCAGCACGCGGCCGTGGTACGCGTCGTGAGTGACGGCGAGAAAATGGAACTTGTGCCGATTGTAGTAGTGGACGAGGCCGGCGGCCTGCTGGAACGTTTTGGGCTCATAGTCGAGCCGAGTCTCGGCGCGGAAGGAAAAGACGTCCTGCCGCCGTGCGACGAGCGCCTGTTCATACCAGCTCCCGATCGACTCGCGGCCGAACAGCCGCAGGAAGCCCGGGCGGTCGCTCAACGAGAACAGCCGCTGCCAATCCGGCGTGCGCAGCCATTGGAATTCGAGTGGCAGCTTCCTGTCGTCGAAATCGTATCGCTCGACGGCTGGTGCATCAACAGGATGCACATCCAGCGGCCCGGGGACCTCGACCGCCGGCACCTGGCCGCCTTGCTCCAGATAGAGCCAGCCATCCTCCTTCCAGACACATTTCTGGATCGCCGTTTCCCTTCCGAGCGGCGAGCGCCGCGAGCCGGGCAGCGGCCGCGAGGTCAGATGCGTGTGGTAAATTTCGCCGTTCGGCGTCTCCACAAGCTGGCCGTGCCCTGCCCGTTGGAGAACTGCGTCAGGATCGTCCTTCGAAGTGATGAGATGGGTGCGCGGATGCAGCTCGTAGGGTCCGTCGATGGCCCGGGAGCGTGCCATGGTGACGGCATGGTCGTAGCCGGTGCCGCCCTCCGCAGTCGTCAGATAATACCATCCGGCACGCTTGAAGAGATGCGGCCCCTCGACGAGCCCGTGCGGGCTCCCGGCGAAGATGTTGCGCGCCTCGCCAACCAGCGTCTTCGCCTTCGCATCCCACTCCTGCAACAGAATGCCGGCAAAGGAGGGATGCTTGGGTTGCCCGCCCACGCCCGACGAAACATGGTTCCAGACCATGTTGAGGAACCATTTGCGGCCATCGTCGTCGTGAAAAAGCGACGGGTCGAAGCCGGACGAATTGACATAGACCGGGTCGGACCACGGCCCCTCGATGGACGGCGCGGTGACGATGTAGTTGTGGGTATCCTTGAAGGCCCCGTCGATGCGTTTGACGTCGGTGTAGATTAGCCAGAACAGCCCGTCGGCATAGGACAGGCACGGCGCCCAGATGCCGCCGGAGTCCGGATTGCCGCGCATGTCGAGCTGGCTCGCGCGATCGAGCGGCCGCCCGACCAGCCGCCAGTTGACGAGATCCTTCGAGTGATGGAGCTGCACGCCCGGATACCACTCGAAGGTTGAGGTCGCGATATAGTAGTCGTCACCGACCCTGCAGATCGAGGGATCCGGATTGAAGCCGGGCAGGATCGGGTTGCGGATCATCTACTTCCTCTGCGGCCCTTCGCGTTCGGCGGATGCCGCCCACAGGTTGATGTCGGCATCCTTGGCGAACTGATCGATCTCGGCGAGCTCCTCGGGCGTGAAACTCGGATTCGCGAGCGCGCCGACGCAATCTTCCACCTGCTCCGGACGGCTGGCGCCGATCAGCGCCGTGGTTACGCGGCCGCCACGCAGCACCCAGGCCAGCGCCATCTGGGCAAGCGTCTGGCCGCGCCGCGAAGCGATCTCGTTGAGGGCGCGGATGTTTTCCAGGTTCTTCTCGTTGAGGAAGCCGGGACGCAGTGATTTGCCCTGCGCCGCGCGCGCGTCGTCGGGGATGCCGCCGAGATATTTGCCGGTCAGCATGCCCTGCGCGAGCGGCGAGAAGACGATCGAGCCCACGCCGAGATCGTCGAGCGTGTCGAGCAGGCCGTCCTCCTCAACCCAGCGATTGATCATCGAATAGGAGGGCTGATGGATCAGGCACGGCGTGCCGAGTTCCTTGAGGATCGCCACCGCCTCGCGCGTGCGCTTCGAATTGTAGGAGGAAAGGCCGACATAGAGCGCCTTGCCGGAGCGCACGGCATGGTCGAGCGCAGTCATCGTCTCTTCAAGCGGCGTCTCGGGATCGAAGCGATGCGAGTAGAAGATGTCGACATAGTCTAGCCCCATCCGCTTGAGGCTCTGGTCGAGCGAGGCGAGCACGTATTTGCGGCTGCCCCATTCGCCATAAGGGCCGGGCCACATATTGTAGCCGGCCTTCGTCGAGATGATCATCTCGTCGCGATAGCCGGCGAAATCATCGCGCAGCATCTCGCCAAAGGCGACTTCGGCAGAGCCCGGAGGCGGGCCGTAATTGTTGGCGAGATCGAAATGGGTGATGCCGAGATCGAAGGCCTTGCGGCAGATGGCCCGCTTGGTCTCATGCGGCGTGTCGCCACCGAAATTGTGCCAAAGTCCCAGCGAGATGGCAGGCAGCTTGAGACCGGACCGACCGCAGCGGTTGTAGGTCATGGTGTCGTAGCGGGTATCGGCTGGCTGCCAGGTCATGTCGGTTCCTTTCACGAGGGGCCGGCGCGGAAAACGCGCCGGCCCCGTCGTAACTATTTCTTCCGCGCTAGCATAGCCTTGGCCTGCGCGGGCGAAAGCGCTTCCGGCCGCTCGCAGGTCGTGCGCATGGCAACAAACCTGCCGGTCTCGCCCGAACGCAGGATGCCGGTCATCACGTCGATGACGTGCAGCGAAAGCTCCAGCGAGCAGCGATGCGGCCGGTCCTCCAGAATGCCCAGCGCCATGTCGGCGAGACCCGACGCGCGGTAGTTCGCCATCATGCCCTGCGCGTGCTGCTGATTGGGCACGGCGAAGGCATGCTCCCACTTAGGCAATTTCTTCACCGCATCGGTGCGATTGGTCATCATCACGTCGCCGCCGAAGAAGTTGGGGTCGGGAACGAAGATCGTGCCCTCCTCGCCATAGAGCTCGATCGGGGCATGGCCATGCTTCCACACGTCCCAGCTTGCGTTGAAGGTCACCGTGGCGCCGTTTTCGAACTCCAGCAGCGCGTGGATCGTCGTCGGCGTCGTCACCTTGATCTTCTCACCGAAGCGCGGCTTCGAGGTGATCGTACGCTCGCTCGCAGGCGTTGCCGCGAGCGCGGCCACGCGCTTCACCGGGCCGATGAGCTGGACCAGATTGGTGATGTAGTAGGGGCCGATGTCGAGGATCGGCCCGCCGCCCGGCTGGAAGAAGAAGTCAGGATTCGGATGCCAGTGCTCCATACCGTGGCTCATGACGTAGCACGTGCCGCTGGTGCACGCGCCCGACCTTGCCGCCATCGATCAGGCTGCGCACGCGCTGGTGCGCGCCGCCGAGGAACGTGTCCGGAGCGGAGCCTATGCGCAGGCCTTTCCTGTCGGCCCGCTTCTTCAGGTCCTGCCCTTCCCGCACCGACAGCACGAAGGGCTTTTCGGAATAGACATGCTTGCCGGCATCGAGAATCGCCTTCGACACCTCATAATGAGCTGCCGGAATGGTCAGGTTGACCACGATGTCGATATCGTCGCTGGCGAGGAGGTCAGCGACGCTGGACGCACGCACGCCGAACTCCTTGGCGCGGGCCTGCGCCATCTTCACGTCGAGGTCCGCGCCCGCGCGCATCTCGATGCCCTTGAACAGTGGCGCAAGCATGAAATAGGCGGCCGAGATGTTGCCGCAGCCGATCACGCCGACTCCGAGTTTCTTCGCCATCCCGGTCTCTCCTAAAAATTCTTTGCCGCCTCGATCGACCGGCGCGCGAAACGCCCGACATCGCTCGGGTTGTCGTGTTCCATGACGAAGACGCGCGCCGGCGTCTTGTCGCGCAGCGCCTTCATGATCGCCGGCCAGTCCATCGTGCCGTGGCCGACATCGGCCCAACCGTCCTCGTCCTGGGCTTCGCCTGCGGGAGCGATATCCTTCACATGGGCTGCAACGATGCGTGAAGCGTATTCATCGATCCATCGCATCGGGTCGGCGCCACCACGGACTACCCAGGCCACGTCCATCTCCCAGCCGATCTCCGGAGCTGCATCGAGGATCACGCGCTCTGGCACCGGGCCATCGCTGCAAGGCACGAACTCGAAGTCGTGGTTGTGCCAGGCAAAGCGCAGGCCGGCCTTGCGGCAGTTCTCATGCACGGCGGCAAGCCGCGCCGCGAAGGCTCGCCAGCCGGCTTCGTCGGACGGTCGGGCCTCGGCGGCGATATGCGGGCAGATCAGCGTGCCGATGCCAAGCGTCTCGGCGATGCGGCGCGCAGTGGCAAAGTCGTCCTCCAGCATGTCGAGGGAGAAGTGTCCCGTCGGCATCGTCAGGCCGTTGCGATCGAGCATGGCGCGCAGGCCGGCGGGGTCGTCGTAGAGACCGCCGAACCCTTCGACCTGCGCATAACCTGCCTTTGCGACCATGGCGAAGACGTCTTCCCAGGGCTGGAACTTGCGGGCGGAGTAAAGTTGGAATGACCAGTTCATCGTATCTGTCCGTCGGTTGGGAAAATCAAATGCGTTCGCCGGTGCCGGCGTCGAAAATGGAGGCGCGGCCGGGGTCGAAGCCGATGCGCACCACGTCGCCCTTGGCGACCGCGCGCTCGGCATCGATGCGGAAGCTCAGGTTCTGGCCGCCGAACTTGCCCCAGACCAGCGAGTCGGAGCCCATCGGCTCGACGATTTCGATCGTCAGGTCGCTCTGGAAGGGCATCGCACCAGCGCCGTCGCCGAGGATCACGTGTTCCGGCCGCACGCCGAAGACCGCCTTTCCGGTACGCGCGCCGCCCGCGAATTCGTAGCGGTCGAGCGGCACCTTCACGCCATTCGCCTCGAAGACGGCGCTGGCGCCATCTGCGACACACTCGCCCTCGATGAAGTTCATGCCCGGCGAGCCGATGAAGCCGGCGACGAAACGGTTGACCGGACGCGAATAGATCGCCTGCGGCGTATCGAGCTGCTGGATAATCCCGCCACGCATGACCGCGATGCGGTCGGCCAGCGTCATCGCCTCGATCTGGTCGTGCGTGACATAGATCATCGTGTTCTCGAGCTTCTGGTGAAGCCGCTTGATCTCGACGCGCAGCTCGGAGCGCAGCTTGGCGTCGAGGTTCGACAAAGGCTCGTCGAACAGGAACACGTCGACGTCGCGGACCAGAGCCCGGCCGATCGCGACACGCTGCCGCTGGCCGCCAGACAGTGCCGATGGCTTGCGCTTGAGGAGCGGTTCGATCTGCAGGATCTCCGCCGCGCGCGCGATGCGACGCTCGATCTCATCCTTGGGCAGCCGGGCGTTCTTCAGCCCGAAAGAGAGGTTTCCCTCCACGGTCATCTGCGGGTAGAGCGCGTAGGACTGGAACACCATGCCGATGCCACGGTCCTTGGGCTCGTCCCAGGTGACGTTGCGGTCGTTGATGAAGATCTGGCCGGCGGACACGTCGAGCAGTCCTGCGATGCAGTTGAGCAGCGTGGACTTGCCGCAACCCGAGGGACCGAGCAGAACGAGGAACTCGCCTCTGCCGACCTCCAGGTCGAGGCTTTTCAAGACCTCGACGGCACCGAAATTGAGCGAGACGCCGCGCACCGCCACACTCGGCGTGTTGCTGGTATCCATCATATGCATCAACCCTTGACCGCGCCCGCGGCGATGCCGCGCACGAAAAGCTTGCCTGAAATGAAGTAGACGATCAGCGGCACCAGCCCGGTTAGCAACGTCGCCGCCATGTTGACGTTGTATTCCTTCACACCCTGAACCGAATTGACGATGTTGTTGAGCTGAACCGTCATCGGGTAGTAGTCGGGGCGCGTGTAGACGACGCCGAACAGGAAGTCGTTCCAGATGCCCGTCACCTGCAGGATGACCGCCACAACGAAGATCGGCAGCGACATCGGCAGCATGATCTTGAAATAGATGCCCCAGAACCCGGCGCCATCGACGCGCGCGGCCTTGAACAGCTCTTCCGGCAGCGAGGTGAAGTAGTTGCGGAAAAGCAGCGTCAGGATCGGCATGCCGAAGATGCAGTGGACGATGATCAGACCGTAGAGACCGCCGTAAAGACCGATCTCGCGCAGCATGATGACGATCGGGTAGAGCATCACCTGATAGGGGATGAACGCGCCGAAGATGAGGATGGTAAAGAACACGTCGGCGCCCTTGAAGCGCCAGTTCGCCAGCGCATAGCCGTTGACCGACGCGATCGCGATCGACAGCACGACCGAAGGAACGGTGATGCGCACCGAATTCCAGAAGCCACGGCTGAGCCCCTCGCAATTGAGACCCGTGCAGGCTTCGGCCCAGGCCTTGACCCAGGGCTGGAAGGTGATCTCGACAGGGGGCGAGAAGATGTTGCCGAGGCGGATTTCCGGCATGCCCTTCAGCGAGGTGACGATCATCACATAGAGCGGCAGCAGGTAGTAGACGGCCACGACGAAGAGCGTGCCGTAGAGGATGATGTTGCGCCGGGAGATGACCTTGCGGGGACGGGGACCGCTTGGCCCAACCAGTGCCTCGTCCGCGTGGACGGGCGGCGCGGAAACGGGAATAGTGACGTCAGCCACGTTTCTTGCCTCCGAATTCGAGATAGGCCCAGGGGATCAGCACGATCAGCACGGTCAGCAGCATCATGGTCGATGCGGCGAAGCCCTGGCCGAGGTTCTGCGACAGGAACATCGCGTCATAGACGTATTTGGCGGGCACCTCCGACGCGATGCCCGGTCCGCCGCCGGTCTGGGCCACCACGAGGTCGTAGACCTTGACGATGCCCGAAGCGATTATGACCAGCGTCGTGATGAATACCGGGCGCATCATCGGAATGACGATGAAGGCGTAGGTCTTCCACATCGGTATGCCGTCGACACGCGCGGCCTTCCAGATGTCCTCGTCGATGCCGCGCAGGCCAGCGAGCATCAGGCACATGATGAGACCGGTGCTCTGCCAGAGGGCGGCAATCAGGATGCCGTAGATGACGATGTCGGCATTGTAGAGCGGATCGAACGAGAAGCTTGTCCAGCCCAACGAGCGAACGATGCCCTCGACACCGAATTGCGGATTGAGGATCCACTGCCAGACAAGGCCCGTGACGATGAAGGACAGCGCGAACGGGTAGAGGAAGATGGTGCGGAAGGTGTTTTCGAACCTGATCTTCTGGTCCAGCAGCGCCGCCAGCAGAAAGCCGACGACGAGCGAGAAGACAAGCAGGCACACACCATAGATCAGCAGGTTCTGGATCGAGATGATCCATTTGCTGGACGACCACAGCCGTTCGTACTGGTCCAGCCCGACGAAATTCTCGCGCGGCAGAAGCCGGGAATTCGTGAAGGAATAGATGATCGTCCAGATCGTGCCGCCGGCAAAGACCACCAGCGCGGTGAGGATCATGGGTATCGCGGCAATCTTCGCGCTCAGATTCCTGAACAGCGGGTTCGGGCGCCGGGCCTCGTGCATGACGGCAACTCCCTGATGAGGGTCACGCTCGCGCCCGCCGCCCCCGATTTCCAGGGGCGGCGCGGCGCTGCTGGCTCGCAGATCAGTCGGCGTTCGCCACCAGGTCGACGAAGCGCTTCTGCGCGTCCTCGGCCGTGATGCTCGTATTGTTGAAGAACTCGACGAACAGATCGTTGATCTGCGTCAGCGAGTCCGCCGACATGAGCTGGTCGGGAGACTGGATGATGTTGCCCTGGGCAAGAATCTCCAGACCCTTCTTCATGCAGTCGTTGGCCGCTTCCAGGTCGACATCGCCGCGCACGGGCAACGAACCCTTCTTGAGATTGAAGGCGACCTGCACTTCCGGCGACAGCATCAGCTTGGCGAGGTCCGCCTGCGCGGCACTCTTTTCCTCGTCATCCAGAACCGGGAAGTAGAAGGCGTCGCCACCGGTCATGATGACCTCGTTGACGCCCAGCCCGGGCAGGCAGGTATAGTCTTCTCCCGCCACCTGGCCGGCGACCTGGAATTCGCCCTGAGCCCAGTCGCCCATGATCTGGCCTGCGGCCTGGCCGGTGATGACCATGTTCGTGGCCTGGTTCCAGTCCTGCACGTTCGACTTCGCCGACATGGAACGGGCCTGCGCGGCCGCCTCGAAGACCTTGGCAAGCTCTTCGCCGGCGGCAAGGTCCGCATCCTTTTCGCCGAAGATTTTGGTGTAGGCATCCGGCCCGGCAATCGCCGTCAGCAGGACCTGGAACGCAAGCGTGGTCTGCCAGGGCTGCTGGCCAACGGCGAGGGGTATGATGCCCGCTTCCTCGAGCGCGGGAGCGGCGGCGGCATATTCCTCCCAGTTGGTCGGAACCGGCACGCCAGCCTTTTCAAAAGCCGCATTCGAAAGCCAGAGCCACTGCTGCGAGTGGATGTTGACCGGCACGCAATAGATTTTGCCGTCGAGGGTACAGGAATCCAGCAACGAGCTCGGGTGCACCACCTCGCGCCATTTGCCTTCCTCGGCGATATCGGTCAGATCGCGCATCAATCCGGCTTCCACCAGCTCCTCGGCCTGGCGTCCGTGGTTGAATTGCGTGGCGCCCATGGGGTCGCCGCCGGTGATGCGGCTGATCATGATCGGCCGGGCGGTGCCGCCGGAGCCGGCGATTGCGCCGTCGATCCATTTGTGACCGCTGGCGTCGAACGCCTTCGCGAACTCGGCAACAGCCGCCGCTTCGCCTCCAGAGGTCCACCAGTGCGTGACTTCGAGTTCTGCGGCCTGCAACGGGCCGGCAATGTTGAGTGCCGCCGTCGCAGCGAAGGCGGCGGTAAGGAGCCTATAACGCATCATATTTCCTCCCTGAAACTGTAACGTTACAGATTGAAGCGTAGGGCAATCCAGAAGGTCGCGCAACGGGGAAAGCGGCGTCAGCGGCGATTTTTTTCGAACCTCGAACTAATGTACCACTCGCTCCTGTGCAGCTGAGGCTCGCGGCGAAAACATGCTGCATCGCGGTATTCCGCTTCGAATTTGTAGCTAAAGCGCTGATTCATAGAAGCTGTGCGTTGCAGCATATGAGCCCGCCGAGGGCGCCATTCTGACCCCATGGAGATCAGATCGATTTCACCAATCGGCAGATTTCCCGTGCAACTCTTCTCAAAAACTGTAACGTTACAGTTTCCATTTTCAGCTCGGGACTGGTGCGGTTGGGGCGAATGCGATAGGCCGTGCGCCGGGTTAACGGGCAGCGACGTATGAACGATCAGCGCAGGAACGGACAGAACGAGGTTGCGGCCGGCGGCCGGCCCACCCTCAAGACAATCGCCTTCATGACCGGGCTCGGCGTCACCACGGTTTCGCGCGCCCTGAAGGACGCACCTGACATCGGCGAGGAGACGAAGAAGCGCGTCCAGCTCGTCGCGCGTCAGGTCGGTTATCGCCCCAATCGCGCGGGCGTTCGCCTGCGCACCGGCAAGACCAACGTGATCTCGCTTGTCCTCAATACCGACGAACAACTGATGGGCTTCATTTCCGACATCATCTACGGCGTGTCGGAAGAGCTGGCCTCGTCCTCCTATCACCTGATCCTGACGCCCTATTCCAGCCGTAACGATCCGATGGATCCGATCCGCTACGTTGTGGAGACCCATTCCGCCGACGGCATCATCATCTCGCAGACCGAACCCAACGATCCGCGCGTGCGCTACCTGACGGAACACAGATTTCCGTTCGCCACTCACGGGCGCACGCAGACGGGGATCGAGCACCCGTGGCACGATTTCGACAACCATGCCTTCGCCATGCAGGCCGTGCGAGCTCTGGTGGCGAAGGGACGACGCCGGCTTGCCCTGCTCGCGCCGTCGCCGAAGCTGACCTACTATCGCCACATGAGCGACGGCTTCGCCGAAGGTGTCGAAGAACAGGGCTGCGCTGCAATCCCGTTTCGCGATGCCTGGGTGGACATGCCCGTCGAACAGATCAAGGCAGCCGCGACGGCGCTTCTACGACGCAGCACGCCACCTGACGGTCTCGTCTCGGGCAGCGGTGCAGGCGCCTTTGCACTTGTCGCAGCCATAGAGGAACGCGGGCTGCAGCTAGGCCGCGACATCGACATCGTCACCAAGCAATCGACACCACTGGTTCAGATGTTCCGCCCTCAGATCCTTGTGGTGAACGAGGATTTCCGCCTTGCCGGTCGCGAACTGGCCCGCGCTGTCAGGGCGAGCATCGACGGCGCAGTGCCGGCATCATTGCAGACGCTTGCCGTACCCGATGGCGTCGAAGCCCCCAGACCCTGACTCAGCCCTTAACTCGCCGCGCCGGATCCCCACGGTCCATGGTGTTCACCCTCGACGTCGACGCGCTCGAAGCCGTGGGCTCCGAAATAGTCGCGCTGGGCCTGGATGAGATTGGCGGTTCCACGCGCCTGCCTGAACGCATCGAAATAGCCCAATGCTGCCGAAAGCGCGGGCGCGGGCAGTCCCCCAAGTGCCGCGTGCGAAACCACACGGCGGAGTGACGGCTGCGCCTCGTTCATCATCTCCACGAAATCGCCGATCAGCAGGAGGTTTTCCGCCTTCGTATCGGCTTCGAAGGAGCGCGCCAGCGTTCCAAGGAATTGCGAGCGGATGATGCAGCCGGCGCGCCAGATGCGCGCGATCGTCGGCATCGGCAGGTTCCATTTGAACTCCGACGACGCCTCGGCCATCACCGCGAAGCCCTGTGCGTAGGCCGCGATCTTGCCGGCAAACAGGGCCAGTTCGAGATCGTCGATGAAGGCCCCGTCCGGCGCGCGCGGCGACCGGGGCTCGGAGATGCGCCGCCGTAGGCGCGGGCAGCCGCCTCGCGCAGCTCCTTTTCGGCAGACAGGCTGCGCGCGGCGACGGCCGATTCGATCGCGGTCGCCGGCACCCCCATCATCTGCGCCTCGACCGCCGACCAGCGGCCTGTGCCCTTCTGGCCCGCCCGGTCGAGGATCATGTCGACCATGGGTTTGCCCGAAACGGGGTCCGGCAGCGTCCAGCACGGCGGCCGTGATCTCCACCAGATAGGAGTTCAGCCTGCCCTCGTTCCAGCGCGCGAAGATCGCGCCGATCTCTTTCGCTTCCATGCCGAAGCCGTCGCGCAGGATGCCGTAAATCTCGGCGATCATCTGCATGTCGGCATATTCGATGCCGTTGTGGATGGTCTTGACGAAATGACCCGCGCCGCCCTCGCCCAGCCAGGCGCAACATGGCTCACCCTCGTAGCGGGCAGCGATGGCGGTGAGGACGGATTCGACCCGCTTGTAGGCGTCTTCCTTACCCCCGACCATGATCGACGGGCCGTGACGCGCGCCTTCCTCGCCACCCGAAACACCCATGCCGATGAATGTCAGGCCCGAACCTTCAAGCTCGGCGAAGCGGCGCATGGTGTCGCGGAAATTGGCATTGCCGGCATCGATGATGATGTCGCCCTGTGCCAGCAGGTCGCGCAGGCCCTCGATCTGCTCGTCGACCGCCTTGCCGGCCTGCACCATGAGAATGATGGGGCGCGGCGGCTTGATTTGCGCGACGAGTTCCTCGAGCGAGGCACAGGGCACGATGTTGCCCCGCAGGTCGCCGGCATTCTCGAAGAAGGCACCGGTACGGGTCGAGGTGCGGTTGTAGACGGCTATGGGATAGCCCTTCTCGGCGATGTTGAGCGCGAGATTCGAGCCCATGACACCGAGGCCGATCAGGCCGATTTCCGCTTTGGACATGAGGCGTTTCCATCGATGTGGGTTTATTGTTCTGGCGGCAATGATGAACGCCAGCCAATCGATGCGTCAACCTGCTCCTTCCGCATGGCAGCCATGACGGAAGCGCTGCACAACGCGATGGCAAAGGAGCCACGCGGGTGATCCGACGATCCTCAGGGCAGGACCGCCGTTGCCTCGATCTCGACCTTGGCCTCATCCTCGATCAGGGCAACGACCTGAACCATGGTCATCGCCGGGAAATGCCGGCCCATCACGGCCCGGTAGGCTTCGCCGATACCCTTCAGGTTGGCGAGATAATCCTGCTTGTCGGTGACATACCAGGTCATACGCACGATGTGTTCCGGTCGGCCACCGGCTTCGGCGAGGATCGCCACGATGTTTTCCAGCGTCTGCCGCGTCTGGCCGACAAGGTCCTTCGCCTCGAAGACCTGATCGCCGGTCCAGCCGATCTGGCCGCCCATCCAGACGGTACGGCCTTCCGTCATCAGTCCGTTGGCATAACCCACAGCCTTCTTCCAGGATGCTGGATGGAGAAGTTGGTGCGGGGTTTGTGTGTCGGTCATCGGTATAATCCTCCGATAGACAGGCGCTTGCCGCCTGTTCTTCGTTGCGGCGTCAAACGCCGAGATAGCGGTCCTGAAGCGATGGTGTGAGCTCATCCGGGCGACCGCTCCAGACGGTGGCGCCCTTTTCCAGCACCACGCAGTGATCGGCCGAGGGCAGGAGTTCGGAAAGCGTCTTGTCGACGATGAGGATCGACTGTCCTTCCGCCTTCAGCACGCGGATCACGGTCCAGATGTCATTGCGGATCACGGGCGCGAGGCCTTCGGTCGCCTCGTCCAGGATCAGCAGGCGCGGGTTGGTCATCAGCGCGCGGCCGATCGCCAGCATCTGCTGCTCGCCGCCCGAGAGGGTGCGCGCCATCTGGTCACGGCGCTCTTCCAGCCTCGGAAACAGCCGGTTGATCTCGCCGAGGTTCCAGCGGCCCGAACGGGCGGCGGCAAGCAGGTTCTCCGCAACCGTGAGATTGGGGAAGCACCGACGACCTTCCGGCACCAGTCCGATGCCCAGCCGGGCGATCCGATGGGGCCGCATGGCCTGTATCTCACGCCCGCCAAGCCGCACCTTGCCGGCACGCGCCGGGGTCATGGCGAGTATCGAGCGGATGGTCGTGGTCTTGCCCATGCCGTTGCGGCCCATCAGTGCCACGACCTCGCCCTCGGCAACGTCCAGGTCGACACCGAACAGGGCCTGGCTCGCGCCGTAGAAGGTCTCCAGCCCGGCAATCTCGAGCAGCTTCATTCGGCACCTCCCAGATAGGCGCGTCGGACCTCCGGATCGCCGCGTATCTCCTCGACGGTGCCGGTTGCGATGACCCGGCCATAGACCAGCACCGAGATGCGGTCGGCAAGCGCGAACACGGCGTCCATGTCGTGTTCAACCAGCAGGATCGGCGCCTCGCGGCGCAGCCCGTCGAGGAAGCCAGTCAGGGTCTTCGACCCCTCCGGGCCCATGCCGGCCATCGGTTCGTCGAGCAGGAAGGCCCGCGACCCGAGCGCGAGCGCGATGGCGATCTCAAGCTGGCGGCGCTCGCCATGCGAAAGCTCGGCGGCCGGCAACGCGGGCCCGGTCCTTGAGGCCGGCGCGTTCCAGCGCCTCCATGGCAGGCTCGACCAGCGTCGCATCGCGCATCACCGGCTTGAAGAAGCGGAAGGACGTTCCCTGCCGCGACTGAACGGCAAGCATGACATTGCGCAGCGCCGAGAATTCGGGCGCCAGCGAGGACACCTGGAAGGAACGCCCCAGGCCCATGCGGGCGCGCTCCGCCGCGCCGAGATGGCTGACAGGGCTGTCCGAGAAACTCGATCTCGCCGCTGTCCGGTTTCAGCGTGCCGGCGATCTGGTGGATCAGCGTCGACTTACCCGCGCCGTTTGGGCCGATGAGCGCGTGAATTTCGCCCGGAACCAGATCGATGCTGACATTCTCCGTTGCCCGCAACGCCCCGAAAGACTTGCAGAGATCGCGGATGGCAAGAACGGCTTCAGCCATGACGCGCCCTCCCGGCAAGCAATCCGATCAACCCTCCACGGGCGAACAGAACGACACCAAGCAGCAGGAGCCCGAGGAAGAACTGCCAGCGTTCGGTCAGGCCGCCGAGGATGTATTCGAACATGACGAACAGCATCGCGCCTGCGAGCGGGCCGCACAGCCGGCCGACACCGCCCAGAATGATGAGCACGATGAACTCGCCCGACATGTGCCAGGACAGCATCGACGGGCTGACGAAGCGGTTGAGGTCGGCATAGAGCGCACCCGCCAGCGCGGTGATCATGCCCGAGATGACGAAGGCGGCGAGCTTGATACGAAAGGGCGCGATGCCGACGGAAGCGACACGCACCTCGTTCTGCCGCGAGGCCTGCAACGCCGCTCCGAAACGCGAGTCGCGCAGCACGGCAAACAGCACGAGGCCGACTACCAGCAACGCATAACAGATCAGGAAATAGTTTTGAGGCACGAGCGTATTAACGCCCGGAAACGTGTTGCGGATCGTGATCGACAGCCCGTCCTCGCCGCCATAGGCGGGCCAGGAGATCGCGAAATAATAGGTCATTTGCGCGAAGGCTAGCGTGATCATGATGAAATAGACGCCCGACGTACGCAGGCTTATGGAGCCGATCGCCGCCGCAAGCAGCCCGCCCGCCAGGATGGCAACCGCCCATATCACGGGCATCAGCTTGCTGCCCGGCACCGCGAACAGTCCGAAATCGAGCGGCTGGCCGGAAAAGGCATGGCTGGCCAGAATGCCGGCCGCATAACCGCCAATGCCGAAGAAGGCTGCGTGGCCAAACGACACCAGGCCGCCCAGGCCCAGCGCAATGTTGAGACCGATGGCAGCGAGGCCGAGGATTGCCATGCGGGTCGCAAGCGTGACGTAGAACGGCTTGCCGAGTTGCATGGCGATGAAAGGCACGGCCAGCAGCAGCAAGGCCAGAACCAGATTGATCGCCGTTTCGCGTGAGATGCTCATCGTCTCACCCCTTCGCCGCAAAGAGGCCCTGCGGGCGCACCGCAAGAATGACGGCCATGACGATGTAGATCAGCATCGATGCGACCGCGCCGCCGACGAGGCCTGCCCGAGACGGGTCCATGAACACGCCGAAAAGTTGCGGCAGCAGGAAGCGCCCCATCGTATCTGTGAGACCGACCAGCAATGCGCCCACAAGCGCGCCCTTGATCGAGCCGATGCCGCCGATGACGATCACCACGAAAGCGAGGATGAGCACGGGCTCGCCCATGCCGACCTGCACGGATTGCAGCGCGCCGACCATTGCGCCGGCAAGCCCGGCAAGTGCTGCGCCCAGCGCGAACACAACCGTATAGAGCGTGCGAATGTCGACGCCCAGCGCGCCGATCATCTCACGGTCGGATTCGCCGGCGCGTATGCGCATGCCCAACCGGGTGCGCGAGATCAGGAGGAACAGCCCGACGGCGACGGCGACGCCGACACCGATGATCGCCAGCCGGTAGAGCTGATAGCGCGAGCCGCCGGGAATCGGGACGGTTCCCTGCAACAGCGGCGGGATGTCCAGATAGAGCGGAAAGGACCCGAAGAGCCAGCGCGTGCCTTCGGATAAGATAAGAATGAGGGCAAAGGTCGCCAGAACCTGGTCGAGATGGTCGCGTTCGTACAGCCGCCTGATGACGAGGATTTCGACCAGCGCGCCAGCAGCCGCAGCCGCAGCGAGGCTGGCCGCGAGCCCCAGCCAGAACGAGCCGGTCGCGCCCGCGACCGCGGCACAGGCGAACGCGCCGACCATATAGAGTGACCCGTGGGCAAGGTTGATCAGCCCCATGACGCCGAAGATCAGCGTCAGCCCGGCGGCCATGAGGAACAGCATCACACCGAGCTGCAGCCCGTTGAGAATCTGTTCGATGAAGAGAGCGGTTTGCACGGGTTGGATTTGACTCTTGAGGCTTCAAGCCTGGACGCTGCGCTGATTTCTCCCTCTCCCCGTTCACGGGGAGAGGGTAAGGGTGAGGGGGCGTCGCGGGTAGGTAGACAATCTGTCACCGTCGACGCTGCCCCTCATCCGCCTGCGGGCACCTTCTCCCCGTAAACGAGGAGAAGAAAGCCTTCCGCTAAGCGATGGACCACGCAACGAGCACTCAGCTGCGTAAGCATCCTTGTGATCGGTGAACGCAGTCGAGACGATCTTGTTCGTCAGCACGTCACCTTCCTTGATAACTTCGCGAACGTAGATGTCCTGTATCGGATGGTTGTTGGTGTTGAACGAGAACTTGCCGCGAACGCTGTCGAAATCGGCTTCCTTCAGCGCGGCCCGGAATGCATCCGCATCCTTGACGCTCGCCTTGCCCGCCGCAGCGACGATAAGGTTCGCAGTGTCGTATGCCTGTGCGGCGTAGACGGACGGCAGGCGGCCGTATTCGGCCTGGAAGGTTTCGACGAACTTCGCATTCGCCTCGTTGTCGAGATCCTTCGCCCAAGAACCGGAGTTCTTGACGCCGAGGGCCGCGTCACCGATCGCGCCCAGCACATCCTGGCTGAACGAGAAGCCGGGACCCATCAGCGGGATGTCGACGCCCGACTGCGCGTACTGCTTGGTAAAGGCGATGCCCATGCCGCCTGGAAGGAACATGAAGACGGAGTCGGCGCCGGAAGCGCGGATCTGCGCGATCTCGGCTGCGTAGTCGGTCTGACCGAGCTGGGTGTAGACCTCGCCCGTCAACTCACCCTTGTAGAAGCGCTTGAAGCCGGTCAGCGCGTCGGTACCGGCCGGATAGTTCGGCGCAAGGATAAAGGTCTTCTTGTAGTCCTGGTTTGCGTACTGGCCCATCGCCTCGTGGAAATTGTCGTTCTGGTAGGCGACGTTGAAATAGTTCTCGTTGCACTGCGACCCGGCAAGCGGCGAGGGCCCCGCGTTGACAGAGAGGTAGAACTTGCCCTGTGCCACGGCGCTCGGCACGACGGCCATGGCAAGGTTCGACCAGATGATGCCGGTCAGAATGTCGACCTGGTCCGACTGGATCATCTTGTCGGCGATCTGCACGGCGAGCTCAGGCTTCTGGCCGTCATCCTCGGTCACGACCTCGATCTCGGATGCCGCGTCGCCGGCATTCTTGAGCGCGAGCATGAAGCCGTCGCGGGCATCGATGCCGAGGCCAGCACCGCCGCCCGAAAGCGTGGTGATCATTCCGATCTTGACCGGCTCGGCGAAGGCCGCGCCCGACACACTCATGGCAAGCGCGGCAAGGCCCGCTGCAATCACTTTCTTCATAGTTCTACTCCCGTTGTTACCTGGAACCCCTCTGGGTTCCCTACGTTGGAAAAATCCGCGGGCGTTGGCCAGCCCGTCTCCTTCATTTTGTTGGGCCTTGCGGCCACCGCATCAAAGCTCCGTCCTCACGGTCCAGAGTTCGGGGAAAAGCTCGACCTCCAGCATGCGCCGGAGATAGGAGACGCCGGCGGTGCCGCCCGTGCCCCGCTTGAGGCCGATGATGCGTTCCACCGTCGTCACGTGATTGAATCGCCAGCGGCGGAAATAATCCTCGAAGTCGACCAGCTTCTCGGCCAGCTCGTAGAGCGCCCAATGGGTTTCCGGCGCCTGGTAGATGGCCTGCCAGGCAGCCTTGACCGCATCGTCCGGCTGCCGCGTGGCGCGCCAGTCCGTCCGTTTCGCATCACCGCCGATGTCGAAGCCGTTGCGGGCAAGCAAGGCAATCGCCTCGTCGTAGAGGCTCGGCCGCGCAAGAATGGATTCGAGCCGCGCCAGGATTTCCGGTCGATGGTCGTGCGGCTTGAGCATGGCCGCATTCCGGTTGCCGGCAAGGAATTCAATTGCCCTGTATTGCCACGACTGGAAGCCGGACGACTGGCCGAGGTCTCCGCGAAACCGCGTATATTCCGACGGCGTCATCGTGCGCAGGACGTCCCACGCGCTGTTGAGCTGCTCGAAGATGCGGGCAACGCGCGTCAGCATCTTGAAAGCCGGCTGAAGATCGTCACGCCGGATCGCCTCCATCGCCGAGGAAATCTCGTGGATCGCAAGTTTCATCCACAGTTCGGACGTCTGATGCTGGATGATGAACAGCAACTCGTCGGGCGAGGCGGACAGGGTCTCCTGCGCGTCGAGAATTTTGTCCAGGTGCAGATAGTCGGCGTAGGACATCCGGCCGCGAAAGTCGGTCTGCGCGCCTTCAGGCGTCGTGGTCCTGGCGTCCTCTCCGGTCACGCCACGCCTCCTTCACGCAGCCGGAACCGCTGAATCTTGCCGGTCTGCGTCTTCGGCAGTGCGGTCACGAACTTCACCGAGCGTGGGTATTTGTAGGGCGCGATCGTCGCCTTCACGTGGTCCTGCAGGGCGCGGATCGTATCGCTGTCGGCAGCGGTTCCCGCGGCAAGCACGACATAAGCTTCGACGATCTGGCCGCGCTCGTCATCCGGCGCGCCGATGACGGCGCATTCGGCAACGAGCGCATGCGCCAGCAGTGCGGCCTCGACCTCAGGTCCGGCGATGTTGTAGCCGGCGGACAGGATCATGTCGTCGGAGCGGGCGGCGAAGCGGAAACGGCCGTTCTCGTCCTGCACGAAGGAATCGCCGGTGAGGTTCCAGCCGTCGCGCACATAATCCATCTGCCGCTCGTCAGCGAGATAGCGGCAGCCGGTCGGGCCGCGAACGGCAAGCCGGCCGATCGTGCCGCGTGGCAGTTCCTTCATGTCACCGTCGACGATCTTCGCCTCGTAGCCCGTCACCGGCCTGCCGGTCACGCCGGGTGCGCGATCGTCCAGCCGGTTGGAGATGAAGATATGCAGCATCTCGGTCGCGCCGATGCCGTCGAGAATGGGCTTGCCGGTCTTGGCAATCCATTCCTCATAGACCGGGGCCGGCAGCGTCTCGCCCGCCGAGACCGCGATGCGCAGCGACGACAGATCCGCGCCCTCGTCCATCGCCTTCATCATCGCGCGATAGGCGGTCGGTGCGGTGAACGAGATCGTCGCCTTGTAGGTCTCGATGATCTCGACCATGTTCGGCGGCGTCGCGCTTTCGAGCAGCGTCGCGGCAGCCCCGAACCGCAGCGGAAAAACCGCCAGCCCGCCAAGCCCGAAGGTAAAGGCCAGCGGCGGCGAGCCGACGAACACGTCGTCCGGCGTCACGTTCAGCACTTCGCGTGCGTAGGCATCGGCGATGATGAGAATGTCGCGATGGAAATGCATGGTCGCCTTGGGCACGCCCGTAGTGCCCGACGTGAAACCGAGCAACGCAACGTCGTCGCGACCGGTTTTCACCGCCTCGAAGGTAACCGGCTTGTCGAGTGCTGCGCGGTCGAGTTCCGCATCGTGGTTTGCGGTACCGTCGAAGCCCACCACCTGCTTGAGGAAACGGCTGTCCTTGGCACAGGCGACAAGCTCGTCCTTGATACGCGTGTCGCAGAGCGCGAGTGCGATCTCCGCCTTGTCGACGATCTTGGCGAGTTCGCCGGCGCGCAGCATCGGCATAGTGTTGACCACCACCGCGCCGGCCTTTGTCGCCGCCAGCCAGCAGGCGACCATCGCCGGATTGTTGGTCGAACGGATCAGTATACGGTTGCCAGGCTTGACGCCGTAATTCTCAACGAGCGCACGCGCCAGCCTGTTGGTCCAGTCCGATAGTTCCTTGTAGGTCCGGCGCCGGCCGTTGCCGATCAGGGCCGTGCGGTCCCCGTACCCCTTCTCGACCAGACGATCGGTGAGCTCGACCGCGCAGTTGAGGTAATCCGGATAGTCGAAACCCTGCTGCGGCAAATCCGGCCACTGGTCAAAGGGCGGAAGGTTGTCGCGACTGAAGGTGTCGACGTGCCCACTGGGCCCGAGGCTCATGACGCTGCTCCCATTGTCTGCCGCGCGATCACCACCTTCTGGACGTCTGATGCGCCCTCATAGATGCGCAATGCGCGGATTTCCCGGTAGAGGCTCTCGACGATGTGCCCCCTGCGCACACCGTCGCCCCCATGTAGCTGCACCGCCTTGTCGATCACGGCCTGCGCGCGGTCGGTGGCGTAGAGCTTGGCCATCGCCGCCTCGCGCGTGACGCGGGCGGCACCCGCATCCTTGGTCCATGCCGCGCGATAGACGAGCAGCGCGGCCGCATCGACATCGAGCGCCATGTCGGCGACATGACCCTGCACCATCTGCAGGTCGAAGAGCGGCGCCCCGAAGAGTTCCCGGTTGCCAACACGAGCAACGGTTTCATCCAGCGCGCGGCGGGCGAAGCCCAGCGCCGCGGCCCCGACGGTCGAGCGGAAGACATCCAGCACCGACATCGCGATCCTGAAGCCTTCGCCCGGCCGGCCGATCATCGCCGATGCGGGGACCCGCACGTCATCGAAAGACAGACGCGCCAGCGGGTGCGGTGCGATTACCTCCAGCCGCTCGGCAACCTTCAGGCCGGGGGTATCGGCCGGCACCACAAAAGCGGAGATGCCCTTCGCGCCCGGCGCTTCGCCGGTGCGGGCGAAGACACAATAGAGATCGGTAATGCCGCCGTTGGAAATCCAGGTCTTCTCGCCGGAGAGCACGTAGTCGCCGCCGTCCCGCGTCGCCGTCATCTCCATGTTGGCGACGTCGGATCCGGAGCGCGGTTCGGACAGGGCAAAGGCGGAGATGGCCTTGCCCGCGCGGGTCTTCTCCAGCCATTGGCGCTGCTCCGGCGTGCCAAACAGGCTGATTGCACCGGTGCCGAGCCCCTGCATGGCGAAGGCGAAATCGGCGAGGCCGTCATGCCGGGCAAGCGTCTCTCGGGTGATGCAGAGCGTACGCACGTCGAGCGGCTGCGGGTCGGCGGGATCGACCGCCGTCGGCTTCAGCCAGCCAGCATCGCCAAGTGCTGCAACGAGCCGACGGCAGGCCACGTCGACATCCGAATGGTCGACCGGCAGGTTGGCCGTGCACCACGCTTCCAGCCGTTCGGCCAGCTCGCGATGGCGGTCCTCGAAGAAGGGCCAGGACAGGAAGGAACGGTCGGCCATCAATCCCCCTCGAACACCGGGCGTTCCTTCGCCACGAACGCCCGATACGCCCGTTCGAAGTCGCGCGTCTGCATGCAGATCGCCTGCGCCTGCGCTTCCGCCTCGATTGCCTGGTCCAGGCCCATCGACCATTCCTGGTTGAGCTGGGTCTTGGTGATGCCATGCGCGAAGGTCGGGCCAGCGGCCAGTTGGCCGGCAAGCTTGAGCGCCTCTGCTTCCAGATCGGAGGCAGCCACGAGACGGTTGTAGTAGCCCCAGCGCTCGCCTTCGTCCGCGCTCATCGTACGGCCGGTGTAAAGCAGTTCGGCAGCGCGGCCCTGGCCGATGATGCGCGGGAGCATGGCGCAGGCGCCCATGTCGCAGCCCGCGAGGCCTACGCGGGTGAATAGGAAGGCGGTCTTCGCCTCCGGCGTCGCCAGCCTGATGTCGGATGCCATGGTGATGATGGCGCCAGCACCCACCGCAACACCGTCGACGCCCGAGACGATCGGCTTGCCGCAATTGATCATCGCCTTGACGAGGTCGCCGGTCATGCGGGTGAAGGCGAGCAGGCCCTTCATGTCCATGTCGACCAGCGGGCCGATAATGTCGTGCACATCGCCGCCCGAGCAGAAATTGCCGCCATTGGGCAGGAAGCAGACGACGTCGACATCTTCGGCATAGACGAGGTCGCGGAAAGTGTCGCGAAGCTCGGCGTATGAGTCGAAAGTCAGCGGGTTCTTGCGCTCGGGCCTGTCGAGCCGCACGGTCGCGACCCGGTTCTCGACGCTCCAGAGAAAATGCTTCGGCTTCAGGCCCGCCATCTCACTCAATGTTCGTTCTCCCAATTGCTGCGGAAGGCTTTCAGCATGACCGAAAGCCGCCGCGCATCCTCCTCGCTCACCTCGCCCAGAAGCTCGGCGATCCATATCTCGTGGGCCTCAGCCATCGCCGCAAACCGCGCCGAGCCAGCTTCCGTGAGCCTCGCGATCGATGTGCGCCGGTCGCCGTCGCGGTTGGCGCGCACGACGAAACCGTCGGTCACCAGCCGGTCGACGATGCCGGTCACGTTGCCGTTCGAAACCAGCAGAAACCGCGACAGGTCGCTCATCAGCATGCCTTCGGGCTGACGATACAGCGCCGACATCACGTCGAAACGCGGCAGCGTGGTGTCGAACTCGCGCTTCAGTCGGTCGCGCAATTCTCCCTCGACGACCCGCGCGGCGCGCAGCAGCCGGATCCAAAGGCGCAGCCGCTCCTTGTTGGCGGCGGGTTTTTGCAGCGTCTCTGGGGATGCGTCCATCGTCATCCGCCTCCCGAGATCGGAATCGTCTGCCCGGTCACCGAGATCGCCGCATCGCTGACGAGCCACATGGCAGCGGCGGCCACCTCCTCCGGCTTGATCAGCCGGTGGTTGGGATTGATCTCGGCAAAACCGCGCCGCGCTTCTTCTTCGCTGCGGCCGGTCTTGTCCATGACGCGGCGGATCGATTGCTCCAGCATCTCGGTCTCGACATAGCCGGGGCAGATGGCGTTGACGGTGACGCCGGTCTTGAGCAATTCGGCGGCAAGCGCGCGGGTGAGGCCGACCACGCCGTGCTTGGAGGCCACATAGGGCGCGACATAGGCAGAGCCGCGCAGGCCGGCGACCGACGCGATGAAGACGATGCGCCCGCGCCCGCGCTCGGCCATGCTGGCAAGCGCCGGACGCACGGTCAGGAATGCGCCGGTGAGATTGACGTTGACGATGCGGTTCCAGTCCTCGAGCGTAGTGCGATGCGCGGGCGCGCTGGAAGCGATGCCGGCATTGGCCACGACGATGTCGAAGGGACCGCGTGCGGCTTCCGCCTGCGCATAGAGCGCCCGGACCGAATCCTCGTCGGTCACGTCGGCGACAATCGCGTGGATGTTGTCTGCCTTGTCGGCGACCTTGGCCAGCTCGCTTTCGCGGCGCCCACAGATGGTCACGGCGACGCCCGCCCCGGCCAGCGACAACGCGATCGCGCGACCGATGCCCGACGAGCCGCCGGTGACGAGCGCGTGCTTCCATGCCATCGTCATCACACTTTCCCCGTCATCTGTTCCTGCCGTTCGGCAAGGCGATAGAGCTGGTCGCGGCCCGGCAGGTAGGGGTCGGGCCACACCACGCCACGGTCGCCCAGTTGGGCTGCGGCGTGAAGCGTCCAGTAGGGGTCGGCCAGATGCGGCCGTGCCAGGCACACCAAGTCGGCGCGGCCCGCCATCAGGATCGAGTTGACGTGGTCGGGCTCGTAGATGTTGCCGACCGCCATCGTCGCCATGCCCGTCTCGTTGCGAATGCGATCCGAGAATGGCGTCTGGAACATGCGGCCATAAACGGGCTTGGCGCGGATCGACGTCTGGCCCGCAGAGACGTCGCAGATGTCGACGCCGGCAGCCTGCAGCAGCCGCGCGATCTCCACCGCCTCGGCCGGCGTGATGCCTTCCTCGCCGACCCAGTCACTGGCCGAGATGCGCACGGAGATCGGCTTGTCCTCCGGCCACACGGCCCGCACCGCATGGAAGACCTCGAGCGGATAGCGCATTCGGTTTTCGAGGCTGCCGCCATAGTCGTCATCACGCAGGTTGGTCAGCGGCGAGATGAAGGAAGACAGCAGATAGCCGTGGGCCATGTGCAGTTCGAGCATGTCGAAGCCGCAGCGCTCAGCCATTTCGGCGGCCGTCACGAACTGGTCGCGCACCATGTCCATGTCGGCGCGGTCCATCGCCTTGGGCGTCTGGTTTTGCGGCGACCATGGCACGGCCGATGCAGCAAGGAGCGGCCAATTGTCTTGCGCGAGCGGCGCGTCCATTTCTTCCCAGCCGAGCTGGGTCGAGCCCTTGGCGCCGGAATGCCCGATCTGTGCGCAGATCTTTGCCTGCGTCTCGGCATGCACAAAATCGACGATGCGTTTCCACGCAGCCTCGTGCTCCGGCGCGTAGAAGCCGGGGCAGCCGGGGGTGATGCGTCCTTCCGGCGAGACGCAGGTCATCTCGATATAGACCAGTCCCGCACCACCCTTGGCGCGCTCGCAATAATGGACGAAGTGCCAGTCGGTGGGGCAGCCGTCCACGGCCTTGTATTGCGCCATCGGCGACACGACGATGCGGTTCTGCAGCTCCATGCCGCGCAGCCTGTAGGGTGCGAACATCGGCGCGCGGTTCTCGTTGGCCGCAGCACCCGCCTGCCGCTGGAACCACGCCTCGGCGCTGCCCAGCCATTCGGCGTCGCGCAGCCGCAGGTTTTCGTGGCTGATGCGCTGCGAGCGCGTCAGCAGCGAATAGTTGAACTGCACGGGGTCGAGATCGAGATAGCGCTCAACCTCCTCGAACCATTCCATCGAGTTGCGCGCCGCCGATTGCAGCCGCAGCACTTCCAGCCGGCGCGCCTCCTCGTATTTGGCGAAAGCGGCTTCGAGCGTCGGTTCGGAATGCAGATAATCGGCCATGGCGATGGCAGACTCCAGCGCAAGCTTGGTGCCGGAACCGATCGAGAAGTGCGCGGTCGCTGCCGCATCGCCCATCAGCGCGAGGTTGCGATACGACCACCGCTCGCACAGCACGCGCGGGAAACTGATCCAGGCTGACCCGCGAATGTGGTTGGCGTTGGTCATCAGCGCGTGACCGTCGAGGTGATCCCTGAAAATCTCCTCGCAGACGGTGATCGACTCCTGCTGGCTCATGTCGCCAAAGCCGAACTTCTCCCATGTCTCCTGCGAGCCTTCGACGATGAAGGTCGCCGTATCCGGATCAAACTGATAGGCATGCGCCCACACCCAGCCATGCTTCGTCTTTTCGAAGATGAAGGTGAAAGCGTCGTCGAATTTCTGGCGGGTGCCGAGCCATACGAACTTACACTTGCGGGTATCGATGTCCGGACGGAAATGCTCGGCGAATTCCACTCGCGTCTTCGAGTTGAGCCCGTCGGCGGCGATCACCAGATCGTACTCGGCCATCAATTGGGCGCGGTCGCCCACCTCCGTCTGGAAACGAAGATCGACGCCGAGCTCGCGCGCGCGCTCCTGCAAAAGCAGAAGTAACCGCATGCGGCCGATGCCGCAGAAACCGTGTCCGGTGGACAGCGTTCGTACACCCTTGTGAATGACGGCGATGTCGTCCCAGTAGGCGAAATGTTCGCGGATCGCGGCAGCGCTCTTGGGGTCGTTGGCAGCGAGGTTGTCGAGCGTCTCGTCCGACAGAACGACGCCCCAGCCAAAGGTGTCATCAGCCCGGTTGCGCTCGAACACGGTGACGTCGTGCGCGGCGTCGCGCAGCTTCATCGAGATGGCAAAGTATAGGCCGGCGGGGCCACCGCCGAGCACTGCAACCTTCATCCGTCACGTTCCCCGTTCTTTTATTTTCAGGGAGCATGGCACCGATCCCGGCATGCTTCAAGCCTAAAATTTCAAGGTTGAAATATTTTGCGTACTGGACAGTATGAAGCCGGCAGGCGAAGGAATGGCGCAGGGAGGGCGTGAACCACATGATCTATCACCGCATCACGGACTGGGACGACGCATACGCCAATGGCGCCAATATCCCGCAGGGCGATCGCTGGCCGCAGGCTTGGGTCGAGCCGGCGAAGGCGTTTCGCGACCGGCTTGCCAGGGACGGGCGCGCGCAACTGGGGCTTGCCTATGGCGCTGCGCCCCGCAACCGGTTCGACCTGTTCATGCCGCAGGGCGAGGCCAAAGGTCTCGTCGTTTTCGTCCATGGTGGTTTCTGGCTGCGGCTCGACAGGAGCTTCTGGTCGCATCTGGCCGCAGGCCCG
Organism: Aquamicrobium sp.; assembly: GCA_019739225.1. Taxonomy (GTDB): domain Bacteria; phylum Pseudomonadota; class Alphaproteobacteria; order Rhizobiales; family Rhizobiaceae; genus Aerobium. The sequence continues at coordinate 101,473 of JAHHDT010000005.1, read as the reverse complement.
CTTGCGCATGGCCACGCCGTCGCCATGCCCTCCTATACGCTCTGCCCGGACATCCGCATTGGTGGCATCGTCAGGGAAATCGGCTCGGCCGTCGAGGCCGCGGCCGGCATGGTTGCCGGTCCGATCCGCCTCACCGGCCATTCCGCCGGCGGCCATCTCGTCAGCCGGATAATCTGCGCGAACTCGCCGCTGCCGGATGCCGTGCGGTCGCGCATAGCCAACACCGTTTCGATCTCCGGCGTGCACGATCTCAGACCGATGATGGCAACGGCCATGAACGAGACGCTGAAGATCGATCGGACGGAAGCGGACGGCGAAAGCCCGGCGCTGCTGGAGCCGATGGCAGGGGCGCGGATCGCCTGCTGGGTGGGCGCGGCCGAGCGCTCCGAATTCGTGCGCCAGAATGCGCTGCTCGCCAATGCGTGGACTGGGCTCGGCGCGGAAACGCTGACGGTGGAGGAGCCCGACCGCCATCATTTCAACGTCATCGACGGACTGGCCGACCCGGACCATGCACTGACGCGAACGTTGTTGACAGGCTGACTGCCAGACACGAGTCTGGCTGAAAGAGAGTGCGTCCTTCGAGGCTCGCTCCGCTCGCACCTCAGGATGAGGGAGGGTGTGCATCGAGCCCGCTATGCCGGAGTTCGACAAACCACTTCCCTCATCTTGAGGTGCGACCCTGAGCTTGTCGAAGGGGAGCCTCGAAGGACGCACCAACATTCCGGAGTATTTTTGATGAGAGCGGTTTTCGTACAGCTTCAGGTTTCGCCGGGCAGGACCTACGAGGTCGCGGACGAATTGTTCAAGCGCGAGGTCGCGTCCGAGCTTTATTCGACCAGCGGCGACTACGACCTGCTGATGAAGATCTACATCGAGGAAGGCGTGGATATCGGCAAGTTCATCAACGACAACGTCGCCAACGTGCCGGGCATCGTCCGCTCGCTGACCACGCTGACGTTCAAGGCGTTCTGAGGCTCACTCCATCCGCTCCAGCGCCTTCCTCTGCTGGTGCATTTCGAGGAACACCCGGTAGTCGCGGTCGAAGCGGGCGTGCGCGGCGGCGTTGGGCCGGCGCTCGCGACCTTGCTGCCGCATGCCGGCGCAGGCCTGCGCGAGCGAGGGGTAGAGCCCGGCGGCGGCGGCCGCTGCCATGCCGGAACCGGTGAGCACGGCATCGTCGCCAAGGGGCTCGACGACGCGGCAGCCGGTGGCATCCGAATAAAGCTCCATCAGGATCGGATTGCGCGTATGTCCGCCGGTGACATGCAGCGTGTCGATGACGAAGCCGCCGTCATTCAGCGTTTCGAGGATGTGACGGACGCCGAGCGCGATCGCCACGCAGGTGCGCCAGTAGAGCTTCGCGAGGCTGTCGAAGGATGAGTCCAGCGTCAGCCCGGAGATCACGCCGACCGCATGCGGGTCCGCGAGCGGCGAGCGGTTGCCGTGGAAGTCCGGCAGGACATGCAGCCGGCCGGCAAAACCATCTCCCTGCTCGGCCCGCAGCACGGCAATACGCTCGCCGATGCGCCGGTGCATGGCGGCGTCCGGCTCCCCACCCGCGCCATGCCAGCGGATGACGTGATCGAGCAAGGCGCCCGTCGCCGACTGGCCGCCCTCGATCATCCAGAAGTCCGGCAACGTCACGCCCCAGTACGGACCCCAAGCCCCTGCAAAGGACCGGCGATCCCTGGACATCGCCATGACACAGCTCGACGTGCCCGCAATCAGTGCCATGTGGCGCTCGAGCTCGTCGTCATCGGCAGCGAAGCCTCCGATGACGCCTAGCGCGCCGGCATAGGCGTCGATCATGCCGGCCGCGACCCGGCAACTTGTCGTCAAGCCGAGTTCGCGGGCCGCCTCTTCCGTGAGCGCACCGAGGTCGGCTCCGACGGGTACCGTCCGATCCGGCAAGCCACCATGCGACGGCAGCTCAGGTAGGCCGACGGCATCGAAAAAATCGCGCTGCCACCCCGGCTCGGCATGCGCCAGGAACGTCCATTTGCAGGCCAGCGTGCATTGCGACCGCGCCAGCGATCCGCTGGCGCGGTAGGTGAGGAAGTCCGCGAGGTCGAAGAAATGCCCGGCGGCCTGCCAGCTTTCGGGAAGATGGCGCTTGACCCACATCAGCTTGGGCGCCTGCATTTCCGGCGACATCACGCCGCCGGCATGGTCGAGGACGGCATGGCCGGTGGCGGTGCATTCGTCGGCTTCCGCGATGGCGCGGTGATCGAGCCAGACGATCGTGTCCCACCTTGCCTCACCGGTCGACGACAGCGTCAGTTGCCGACCGCCCGTGTCGCGCGCCACGAGTGAACAGGTAGCATCGAAGCCGATGCCGACGATCGATTCCGGTGCCGCACCGGAAACGGACAATGCGGCGCGCACTGCCGCACACACCGCCGACCAGATGTCTTCCGAATCGTGTTCGGCGTGGTCAGCCCTGGGCCGGTTCATCAGTATCGGATGCTCTCCGCGCCCAAGCAGCCGCCCGGTGCTATCAAGCACGCCGGCCCGTGCGCTGCCCGTTCCGACATCGACGGCGCAAACCAGCGGCTCGCTCACGGAAGCGACGCCTCCGCGAGAAGCGCGGGCAGGCTCCGCATGTCATCGAAAACCAGATCGGGCCCGAGCGTTTCAAAGGCTTCACGCAGGCGGCCCGGTCCGGCATGGGAGCCGCCGGCAAAGGCAAAAACCCGCATGCCCGCGGCTTTCGCCGCCTCGATGCCGGCAGGGCTGTCCTCGATGACGATGCAAGCGGCCGGGTCTGCCGCCATCTGGCTGGCGGCATGCAAAAAGAGATCCGGAGCAGGTTTTCCGCGCTTGACCATGGTCGCACTGTAGATGGCCGGCTCCAGCAGGTCCAGAATGCCCGCAACCTCCAGCGACAAGCGAATGCGCTCCGGCCGGCTGGAAGAAGCGACGCAGCGCCGGTGCGGAAGCGCCAGCAGCGTTTCGCGTATTCCATGGATCGCCTTGAGTTCGGCGCGGAACCGCGCCGACATCAGCCGGCGCGTCTCTTCCAGGTGCTCTTCGGTGAAGCGCAGGCCGTAGCGCAGCACCAGCGTCTCGCCGATCGTCGTCATCGAGCGGCCGAGGAACAGCCGGTAGGCGGTTGCCTCGTCGATGTCGCAGCCGGCGCTTGCGATCACGTCGCGCAGCACCGCGATCGAAATCGGCTCGCTGTCGACCAGAACGCCGTCGCAATCGAAGATGACCAGTTCGGTCTCGCGTTTCATGGATCTTCCGTCGCCTCCGGCAAGGCCGGTCAGAGCGTGCCGGCGAGATAGGATTTCAATGCGCCCCTCGCACCCTGCTCCCACACGGCAGCGAGGTTGCGGGCAAAGGCCGCCGCGAAGGCCGGCACACCGCCCATATCGCCGAAAATGTCGGAAAGCGCCAGAAAGGTCTGTGGGTCATGCCGGGCTTGAAGGGCTGCCTGCTTCAGACGCTCCGCACTCGCGTCATTCGGCTCGATGGTCCGGCCTGAGTCACTGGTCCCCGTGCAGTAGCGGCACCACAGCGCCGAGACCAGGGACAGGCCGGTCACGCCTCCGCCAGCCTTCAACCGGTCGGCAGCCGACGGCAGGATGAATTTCGGCTGGCGGTTCGAGCCATCCTGACACAGACGCGCAATGGTGTCGCCGATCTTGGGGTTGGCGAAACGCCGCTCTATCAACGCCAGATAATCCTCGAGCTTGGTATCCGGCACCGGCGGCACGACCGGGATGATCTCCTCCCGCTCCAGCTTTTCGAGGAAGCCGCGGATCAGCGGTTCCTCCATCGCCTCGTGCACGAAATGAATGTCCATCAATGCGGCGGGATAGGCGATTGCCGCATGGCCGCCATTGAGCATGCGGATCTTCATCAGTTCCCACGGCGCGACATCGTCGACAAGCGTCACGCCGACCTCTTCCAGCGGAGGCCGGCCAGCCGAAAACCTGTCCTCCAGCACCCATTGCCGAAACGGTTCGCAGAAAACGGGCCAGGCGTCGGTGACACCGAATTCGCGCGCGAGAATCTCGCGTTCGCGGTCGCTGGTGGCCGGCGTGATGCGATCGACCATGGCATTGGGGAATGCAACGTTCTCCTTCACCCATTGCGCCAAGTCCGGATCGACCAGCCCGGCAAGACCGGCGACCGCGTCTTCGGTGACATGGCCATTGCCCGGGATGTTGTCGCACGACATGACGGTGAAGGGCGCGAGGCCAGCCGCCCGCCGTCTCATCAAGCCGGCAACGATCATGCCGAACACCGTGCGCGAGGCAGCAATGTCGCGCGCATCGGCAACGATCGCGGGATGCGCCGCGTCGAACCGCCCCGACGCGGCATCAATGAAGTAGCCCCCCTCGGTTATGGTGAGCGAGACGATCCGGATTGCCGGGTCGGCCAGCCGCTCGATTGTCGCCTGCGCGTCGCCAGGCTCGACGAAGTCGATCATCGCGCCGGTTACCCGTGCGCTCATGTGTCCGGCATCCTGCTCGACCAGGGTCGACAGGAAATCCTGTGCGGCAAGCTTCTGCCTGCCGGCCCGCTCCGCTTCCAGCACGCCGGCACCCACGATCGCCCAGTCGTGCCCGCGCCCGGCATTGAAGAGATCGTCCAGATAGGCGGCCTGATGCGCGCGGTGGAAATTGCCGACACCGAAATGGAGAATGCCCGGCGAAAGCGCATCGCGGCCATAATGCGGGCGCGCGACGCCTTCGGGCAGGCTGCCGAGCGTGGAGAGGGAAAGTGTCGTTGCCATCTCAGCTCATCCAGTTGCCGCCGTCGACATTGTAGGTCTGGGCGACCACGTAGTCGGCTTCCTTCGTCGCCAGAAAGATCGCCATTCCGACGAGATCCTGCGCGGTGCCCATGCGGCCATAGGGAACGGCCGCGCCGACCTGCTTCTTCTTTTCGCCCGGAGCCAGACCCTCGTGTTTCGCAAACAGGGAGTCGACATGCTCCCAATGCTCGCCTTCCACGACACCCGGCGCGATCGCGTTGACGTTGATCCCATGCCGGATGAGATCGAGGCCTGCGGATTGGGTGAGCGAGATGATCGCGGCCTTGCTGGCGCAATAGACGCCGACCAGCGCCTCGCCGCGACGCCCGGCCTGGCTCGCCATGTTGATGATCTTGCCGCCCTTTCCGCGCGCGATCATCGACCGGGCGACGGCCTGCATGGTGAACAGCGCGCCGGCGACATTGACGGCAAACAGGCGATCGTAGCTCTCGCGGGTGATATCGACGATCGGCGCCATGTCGAACAGGGCGGCATTGTTGACGAGAATGTCGATGCCGCCGGCATGTTCTTCGGCAGCCTTGATCGCTTCATCTATGGAGCTTTGGCGGGTTACATCGAACTGGAGCGCGTAGGCAGCGTCGCCTATCTGACGCGCGGTCTCACTGGCCCTGTCGAGATCGATGTCGGCGATGGCGACCGTCGCGCCCTCGCCGGCATAGGCTTCGGCGAAGGCGCGGCCGATGCCGCGCGCCGAGCCCGTGATCAATGCCGATTTGCCGGCCAGACGCCCCATCAGATCGCGTTCCCGTCCGCGTCGAAACGATGAATCTTCGACGGTTCGGGCGTGAGCCAGACCGCATCGCCATGGTGCACTGTAAACTCACCATCAGCACGCGCGGTCACCTGGCCGACGCCTTCGACCTGGATGTGCAGGAACGTGTCCGAACCCAGATGCTCCGCGACGCCGACCACCCCTTTCCAGGCACCCTCGGTGGTCGACAGCCTGATATGTTCGGGCCGCACGCCGATGGTCGCCGCGTTGTGCCTGGCAGCCTCCGCGCCGGTGACGAAGTTCATACGCGGCGATCCGATAAACCCTGCCACGAAGAGATTGCGGGGCGAACGATAGAGGTCGAGAGGCGAGCCGACCTGCTCGATGTTGCCGGCATTCAGCACCACGATCTTGTCGGCCATGGTCATCGCCTCGACCTGATCGTGGGTGACATAGATCATGGTCGTCTTGAGCTGCTGGTGCAGCTCGCTGATTTCCAGCCGCATCGTCCCGCGCAGGGCGGCGTCCAGGTTCGACAGGGGCTCGTCGAACAGGAAGGCCGAGGGCTGGCGCACGATGGCGCGGCCGATGGCGACACGCTGGCGCTGGCCGCCTGAAAGCTGCCCCGGGCGCCGTTCGAGATAGGCGGTGAGGTTCAGCGTCTGGGCCGCTGCCCGCACCTTGGCGTCGATGGTTTCCTTGTCGGCCTTCGCCATTTTCAGGGGGAAGGCGATGTTGTTGTAGACGCTCATATGCGGATAGAGCGCATAGGACTGGAAAACCATCGCCAGGCCACGCTTGGCGGGTGCCTCGCCCGTCATGTCGGCGCCGTCGATCAGGATGGTGCCGGAGGTGGTGTCTTCCAGACCCGCGATCAGCCGCAGCAGCGTGGACTTACCGCACCCCGACGGGCCGACGAAGACGACGAACTCGCCGTCTGAAATCTCAAGGTCGATGTCGGGGATGATGACCGTCGCCCCGAAAGCCTTGTGCACGTTCTTGAGCGTGATGTTGCCCATGGCTTCCTCCCGAAACCTATTTGACGGCGCCGAAGGTGAGCCCGCGCACGAGCTGGCGCTGCGAGAACCAACCCATGATGAGGATCGGCGCGATGGCGAGCGTGGACGCTGCCGAAAGCTTGGCCCAGAAGAGGCCCTGAGGGCTGGAGAAAGAGGCGATGAACGCCGTCAGGGGGGCCGCGTTCGCCGCCGAAAGACGGATCGACCAGAACGCCTCGTTCCAGGCGAGAATGATGTTGAGCAGCATGGTGGACGCGATGCCTGGCACCGCCATCGGCGTCAGCACATAGACGATCTCGCCCATCAGCGTCGCGCCATCCATGCGGGCGGCCTCGAGAATCTCGCCGGGAATTTCGCGGAAATAGGTGTAGAGCATCCACACCACGATCGGCAGGTTGATGAGCGTGAGGACGACGGTCAGGCCGATCCTCGTATCGAGCAGGCCTGTGTCGCGGAAGATGAGGAACATCGGCACAAGGACGCCGACGGCCGGCATCATCTTGGTCGACAGCATCCACATGAGGATGTCCTTGGTCCGACGCGTCGGCGAGAATCCCATCGACCATGCGGCCGGGATGGCGATCAGCAGCGCGATCAATGTCGAGCCCAGCGAGATGATCACCGAATTCAGGAACGGCTTGAAATAGTCGCGCTGGGTCTGGACCTCGACATAGTTCTCGAAGGTGCCGGAGGGGATGAGGCTGATGCCTGCGATCGCCTCGGGCTCGGTCTTCAGCGAGGTGACGACCATGTAGAAGATGGGAAAGAAGATCACCAGGGCGACCACCCAGGCGGCTGCCGTGGCGATCCATTTGCGGCGTGTGGAGACTGCGCGTGCCATATCGTCTCTCCCTTACCTGTCGAGGTTGCGGCCGACGGCGCGCATCAGGAAGATGGCGACGATGTTGGCGAGGACGACCGCGATCACGCCTCCGGCCGATGCGCCGCCGACGTCGTAGGACAGAAGCGCCGTGCGGTAGATCAGGAAGGCGAGGTTTGTCGTGGCATAGCCGGGGCCGCCATTGGTGGTGACGAGAATCTCAGCATAAACGGCGAGCAGGAAGATCGTCTGGATCAGGATCACAACCGTGATCGCCCGCGCCAGGTGCGGCAGGGTCAGATACCAGAAGCGGTTGGCGAAGTTGGCGCCGTCCATTTCGGCCGCCTCCTTCTGCTCCTCGTCGAGCGACTGCAGGGCCGTCAGCAGGATCAGGGTCGCGAACGGCAGCCATTGCCACGCAACGATAATGATGACCGAGGTGAGCGGATACTGAGCGAACCAGTCGACGGGCTGGAGACCGAGGAAGCGCGAGACATCCGCCAGCACCCCGTAGCCGGGGTGCATGATCATGTTCTTCCAGATGAGCGCCGCGACCGGCGGCATCACGAAGAAGGGGGAGATGACGAGGATACGCACGATGCCCTGGCCGAAGATCGGCTGGTCGAGCAGAAGCGCCAAAGCGATGCCGCCGACGATGGTGATGAACAGCACCCCGACGACAATGAACAGCGTGTTGATGATCGCCTGATAGAAGGCCGGATCCGTATAGAAATAGACGTAGTTGAAGAAGCCGGCGAAGCCGCGCATGGCCGGGTTCAGCATGTTGTAGTTCTGGAACGAGTACCAGATCGTCATGGACAGCGGCACGATCATCCAGATCAGCAGCAGAACGACGGCGGGGGCCATCATCAGGCGGGCAAGCGTTCTGGTTTGTCGCGTAGCCATGGCAGGGGTCCCTTGCTGGGTTCCTGTTCCGTATCGTCCGGCGAGATTTGCCGGAAAGTGCGTCCTTCGAGGCTCGCTGCGCTCGCACCTCAGGATGAGGGAGGTAGTTTGATCGAGCCAACCGCTTGTGGGGCTGATGCACGGCAGTCCTCATCCTGAGGTGCGAGCGCAGCGAGCCTCGAAGGACGCATGATCTTCCGAAAGGGCGGCCGCCCGGCCGGAGCCGGACGGCCAGGCTTCGGGAGGAAGCCTATTTGATGTAGCCGGAGCGGGTCATTTCGCGGGTCGCGACATTCTGCGCCTGCGCCAGCGCGTCATCGACGGACATCTGACCGGCGAGAGCCGCCGAGAAAAGCTGGCCGACCGTCGTGCCGAGCCCCTGGAATTCCGGGATCGCGACGAACTGGCCACCTGTGTAGGGCACCGGCTTCACCGACGGATTGGTGATGTCGGCAGCGTTCATGGCAGCAAGGGTTGGCTCCGCGAAGGGCGCGGCTTCCTTGTAGGCCTCGTTCTCATAGAGCGAGGTGCGGGTGCCGGGCGGTACGTTGGCCCAGCCCTCCTTCTCCGCAACCAGCTCGGTATAGGCCTTGTTCGTCGCCCAGGCGATGAAGGTCTGCGCCGCGTCGGCCTTGGCCGAGCTCGCCGGCACCGCCAGGTTCCAGGACCACAGCCAGTGACCGTGATTGCCGTTGCCGGTATCGGGGAAGATCGCATAGCCGACCTTGTCGGCCACGGTGGAATCTTCCGGATTTGAGACGAAGGATGCCGCGACCGTCGCGTCCATCCACATGGCGCACTTGCCCTGCTGGAAGAGCGTCAGGTTCTCGTTGAAGCCGTTGGACGAGGCGCCCGACGGGCCGGCATCGTTCATCAGGTCGACATAGAACTGGAAGGCATTCTTCCACTCCGGCTGATCGAACTGAGGCTGCCAGTTCTCGTCGAACCAGCGGCCGCCATAGGAGTTCACCAGGGCGGTGATGAACGCCATGTTCTCGCCCCAGCCGGCCTTGCCGCGCAGGCAGATGCCGTTCACATCCGGGTTGTCCGCCTTGATCTTGCGGGCAGCCTCTCCGATGAATTCCCAGGTCGGCGATTCCGGCATTTCGAGGCCCGAACCCTCGAACAGGTCGGTGCGGTACATGATCATCGCCGACTCGCCGTAGAACGGCGCAGCATAGAGCTTGCCGTCGACGGAAAGGCCGCCGCGAATGGCGGGCAGGAGGTCGTCGACGTCGTAGTCGTCGCCGAGACCGTTGAGTTCGAGCAGCCAGCCCTGCTTTGCCCAGATCGGCACCTCGTAATTGCCGATGGTCATCACGTCATACTGCCCGCCGCTGGCGGCGATGTCGGTGGTGACCCGCTCGCGCAGAACGTTCTCCTCCAGCGTCACCCACTGCAGCTCGATATCCGGATGCTTGGCCGTGAAGTCTTCGGCGAGCCGCTGCATGCGGATCATGTCGCCGTTGTTGACAGTTGCGATGGTGATCGTCTCGGCGAGCGCAGTGCCCGACAGGGCGACGACGGAGCATGCGCCGAGCAGCGCAGATCTCAGTTTCATGGATATCCTCCCTAGAACCATGATGAGCAATTGCTAGTTTGTTGGGCAAATATTCAGTTTAGCTTGCCGAAAGTCAAGCCGGATTCGATGCTGCGGCGCAGCATCGAATCTCAGGCGACGGACACCTCGATGCGGGGTTGCCTCAATCCGATTGTGACGCCGCAGCCTCTGCCAGGATCCACGATCGGAAGGCGCTGATCTTCGGCAGGTTGCGGCGCCCCTGTGGATAGACCAGCCAGAAAGACGCCTTGTCCTCCCACAGGAGATCGAAAGGCTGAATGAGGCGGCCCGAAGCGAGTTCGCTCGTGAAGAAAAATGGAGTCAGGATAGCGACGCCCTGACCCGCAATCGCCGCGCGCGCCTCGTTGGCCTGCGAGCCCATCTCGTTCTGTGGACGGCCCTTCAGTCCCTCCGGAGAGACGCCCGCGGCCGTCAACCACTGCGACCACCAAGGATCGGTCGGGGTCAGGATCGGCAGGCGCAGAAGATCGGCAGGTTCGTTGATGCCGCCGATCGAGGCTGCAAGCTCCGGACTGAGCATCGGGGTGAAAATCGTTGGCAGCAGCCGATGAGCAACGAGGCCGGGCCAGTTGCCGTTGCCGACACGGATCGCCACATCCACATCTTCCCGGCTGAAGTCGACGTAGCGCGGCGACGTTTCCAGCCGGACCGCGATCGACGGATTGGCAAGCTGGAACAGACCCAGCCTCGGCGCCAGCCAGTTGGTCGCGAGCGTGGGCACGGTGCTGATCGTCAGCTTGCCCGCAACATTGTCACGCATCGTGCCGAAGGCTGCGGAGAGGACGTCGAGTGCCTGCGTCGATGCTGCGGCGAGACGAAGTCCCATCTCCGTCAGCTCGACCTGACGGGGCCGCCGCAGGAAGAGCGGCGCCCCAACGCGCTCTTCAAGCGCCTTGATCTGATAGCTCACCGCCGCCTGCGTCATGCCGAGCTCGTCGGCAGCGCGCGTGAAGCTGCCGTGACGCGCCGCCGCCTCGAAAACGCGCACGGCAGAAAGTGGCGGCAGGTTACGATACATAAGTATTCCTTATGCTAAATGATCGATGTTTTGTTAGATTTTAGAGCCTTTTGGGACGATCTGAAACACTGACGCATAAGCAGGATTTCAGGAAAGCGGCCCCCTCATGGTTACAATAGTATCCCCGATGCGACATCCCGAGCGCACAAGGTCAAGCTGGGCAAGCCTGGCGCATGCCATTCTGTCGCGATTGACGCGCAAGAAGACGAGAAGGGTAGAAATCCGCCATCTGACGGAACACATGCAAAGGGACATCGGCCTGATCGACAGCCACGATCCGCGAAGACGAATCTAGCCGCTACATGGCAAGAAGTGCGGACGCCGTGCGCTCATCGGTAATCAGGCCATTGACGAGCCGACCGCTGACCGCAGCGAAAATGCCGGGCAGCTTTCGCTCGCCCATGGCGAGCGCGATCACCTCGGACGAATCCCGCGAGGGGATCGGTGTCGAGGCCACGCGGTCGTTGATGACATCCTCCACCGGTCTGCCCTTGCTGTCGAACGCCCAGCCGACGATCTCGGCGACTGCGCCGGCCTTACGCAACGCCTCGAGCTCGTCCTTGGATATAAAACCGTCCTGGTAGAGCGGCGCCTCCGGCCCGAGATCGCCAACGCCGACAAAGGTAACGTCAGCCTGGGCGGCGAGTGTCATCGTCGCGCGGATGAGTTCCTGACCGTGCAGCAGGGCGCGCTCTTCCGGCGACGAGGCGATGACCGGCAGAGGCATCGGGAAAGAGCGCGACTTGACCTTGTCGGCCATGGTGAAGACGACATTGTAGAAAGCAGCCGACCCGTCCGGCGCGATATTGCCGGTCAGCGACACGACCTTGTGCTGCTGGCATTCCATCGCAGGCAGCTTTTCGATGGCGGCCTTCAGCGTGCGCCCGGTGCCGAGCGCCATCACAATCGGTTGCTGTGAAGACAGCCGCCTCTCGATCTCGGCGGAAGCGGCTTCCGCGACGCCAAGCGTTGTCGAAGCCGATCCGGGGTCGCTGGGCACGACCTCCACAAGATCAAGCCCAAACCGCTCGCGCAACCGGGAGGCCAGTTGGAGGCAGTTCGCAATCGGATGGTCGATGCGTACCTTCACCAGCCCTTCGGAAACCGCCAGCGATACAAGGCGTTGCGCAGACTGGCGCGAGACGCCGAGCTTGGTCGCAATCTGGTCCTGCGTGTTGCCGGCAACATAGTAGAGCCAGCCGGCTCGGGCCGCATCGTCGAGCCTGGATGATGTGGTATCGCGAACTGTGCTCATGGGTACCTGTGCAGGACCGGCGAGAAACAAATGATCGCCGCGCCGCAGCGATCAACTCTGGCCGCGCAGGCACCCACAGTCAATCCGTGCCTTTCGGCTGCTCCCCGTATGGTCAATCGTTATCGCGGACGACCAGCACGGACGTCTTGGAATGGCGTACGACGCGAGCGGCGTTCGGACCGATCAGGTAGTCCTCAGGCCCCTCTCGTCCCGCGGCGAGCACGATCAGATCGGCCTTCACCACACCTGCATAGTGCAGGATTTGGCGATAGATCGAGCCGTGACCGACGATATGGCGATGCTTGACCTCGGCCGGCACGTGCTTGCCGGTGAACTCGTGTAACGCCTTGTTGGCGTGGTCGATCGCCTCCTGCTCGTGCCCCTTCGGAAAGAACCCGCCGACGATGGAAAGGCCATAATCGGGCACCACCGTCATGACATGCAGGGTGGCGCCAAAGAGCCTGGCATAGTCGACGGCGGTGCCAATCGTGCGCGTTTCGTTTTCGGCGTCGCCGAGATCGACCGAGACCAGGATGTTCTTGTACATGGTCGTACCTCCCCTACGCGGCTTTCGGATTGCCGAACAGCGTCCCGCCGCGGCGGCGCTGGGTGAAGACGACCAGCCCGAAGAGCAGCAGCGCCGGAATGTAGAAGATCTCGCGCGGCATCCGCTCGGTGGTCACTTCGATGGCAGTGATCTGAACCGGACGTTCCGGATCGTAGAAATCCAGGTTCGACAGGGTGCGGCCGGCAAGGCTGTTCATGTCCAGCGGCTCGTCAAGGATCGCCTTGTCATCCTGGACGGTGACATTCATGCCCATGGCGTTCTCGAAACGGGCCTCGCCGCTTTCGCCCCGAGGTCCGAGGTCGAACGCCATCGTGCGCTCGACCAGCGTGTCGGGATTGTCGAAGTCGGGGCCGGTGATGACGAGGCGGGCCTGCGCACCGTCCGGCTCACCTTCCATCACCTCGAACAGGCGCGTTGGCTCCACCTGATCGTAGGGCGGCTGCACGAGGTCGAGGAAGAAGCCCGGCCGCAGCAGCATAAAGGTGACGAGCAGAAGTGCTGCCGATTCCCAGAGGCGCGAGCGGGCCATGAAAAAGCCCTGCGTGGCGGCTGCAAATATCAGCATCGCAAGCGTTGCCTGGATAACCACCCAGATCGCCCCGGCCCAGCTCACGTCTATCAGCAGCAGATCGGTGTTGAAGACGAAGATGAACGGCAACAGCACGGTGCGCAGCGAATAGAAGAACGCGGTGAAGCCCGTCTTGATGGGATCGCCACCCGAAACCGCCGCCGCCGCGAAGGAAGCAAGCCCCACCGGTGGCGTGACGTCGGCCATGATGCCGAAATAGAAGACGAACATGTGGGCCGCGATCAGCGGGATGAGGACGCCGTTGGCGGCGCCCAGCTCCACGATCACCGGCGCCATTAGCGAGGAGACGACGATGTAGTTCGCCGTGGTCGGCAGGCCCATGCCCAGGATGAGGCTGATTATCGCGGTGAAGACGAGGATCAGGAAGATGTTGCCGCCGGAGAGAAATTCGACGAACTCCGCCATCACCTGCCCGATGCCGGTCAGCGTGACCGTGCCGACGATGATGCCCGCTGCGGCCGTCGCGCAGGCGATGCCGATCATGTTGCGCGCGCCGGAAATCATGCCGACGATGAGATCGTCGAAGCCTTCGCGCATCGCGGCGCTGGTCTCAGCGCTTTGCATGCCCCTAAACATGGCCTTCAACGGCTTCTGGGTGAGCATGATGATGATCAGCAGGATGACCGCATAGAACGCCGACAGCCCCGGCGAACGGCGCTCGATCATCAGGAACCAGACAAGCACGAACAGCGGCAGCAGATAATGCAGCCCCGTCTTGATCACCTCGGACGCGATCGGCAACTCCACCACGGGCGCATTGGGATCGTCGAGTTCCAGATCGGGCTGCTTGGCGGCATACCAGATCAGCAACACATAGGCCGCCAGCAGGGCAAGCAGCAGCACCGGCGCGGAAATTGCCGGCAGAAGCCATTTCACCATGTTGATCGCGTAGTAGATCGCGCCTGCCAGGATGATGATCGACAGGGTCACCAGACCTGCACGCAGCAGTGCGATCCTGGCCGGGTGCTGCACCCGCTTGGGCAGCGAGGGCATGTCGTTCTTCACCGCCTCGAGATGCACGAGGTAGAGCAGAGCGATGTAAGAGACCACCGCCGGCAGGAAAGCGTGCTTGATGACCTGCAGGTAGGAAATGCCGACATATTCGACCATCAGGAAAGCGGCCGCGCCCATGACCGGCGGCATGATCTGACCGTTGACCGAGCTTGCGACTTCGACCGACCCGGCCTTTTCGGCGGAGAAGCCCACGCGCTTCATCAGCGGGATCGTGAAGGTGCCGGTCGTCACCACGTTCGCGATCGAGGAGCCCGATATAAGGCCGGTCATCATCGAAGCCAGCACGGCCGCCTTGGCAGGGCCGCCCTTGAGGTGCCCCAGCAGCGCGAAAGCGAGCTTGATGAAGAAGTTGCCGGCGCCTGCGCGGTCGAGCATCGAGCCGAACAGCACGAACAGGAAAACAAAGGCCGTCGAAACACCCAGCGCAACACCGAAGACGCCACCGGTCGACAGCCACATCTGGTCCATGGCGCGCGCAAACGATGCGCCACCCCAGCGGATGATGTCAGGCACGAAGGTCGACGAACCGAAGAACACATAGGCCAGGAACACCAGTGCGACGATCACCAGCGGCGGGCCGAGGGCTCGTCGTGTCGCCTCGAGCAGGAGAACCATGCCGAGCCCGGCGGCAACAAGGTCCTGCGTGATTGGCAGGCCTGGGCGCTGGGCGAGGTCACGGTAGAAGATGAAGATGTAGAGCGCACAGAACGCAGCCAGAATGCCCAGAACCCAGTCGAGCAGAGGGATTCGGTCGCGCGGGCTGCTGGACAGGGCCGGAAAGGCCATGAAGGCGAGGAACACACCGAATGCCAGGTGGATGGAGCGCGTCTGCGTGTCGTTGAAGACGAGTTGCAGACCGGTCATGCGAGACAGCATGAAGGGCAGCGGCGAAGCGATGTAAAGCTGGAACAGCGACCAGCACAGCGCAACACCTGCGATCACAAGACCGGCCGTGCCGACCGGATTGCGCGCGCCGGTATCACTCGATGCCACGAGATCCTGAAGTTCGTCGTCGGTCATGGCCGTTGTTGCCTTGCCGGCAGTCTTCGGATCGTTCGCCATCTGGGTCCCCTCCTGACGCGCACATTGCCCTAATGGGCCATGTTGATTGAAATCGGGGCGCCCGGCAATCGGACGCCCCGAATTTCTGGTTTTACTGGAGCCAGCCCTTCTCCTTGTAGTACTTCTCGGCGCCCGGATGGACCGGCGCGGAGTTGCCTTGGCCGACCATGTCTTCCGGCGTCAGGTTGGCAAGCGCCGGATGCAGGCTCTTGAAGTTGTCGAAGTCGTCGAAGACGGCTTTGACGAACTGATAGACGACTTCGTCGTCGACGGTAGCCGAGGTCACGACCGTGGCGCCGACACCGAAGGTGTTCACGTCATTGTCGGTGCCGCGATACATGCCACCGGGGATCACAGCCTTGAAGTAGTACGGATTGTCCGTGACCAGCTTTTCGACGGCCTCACCCTCGACCGGAACGATCACGCTGTCGCAAGTCGTTGTGGCTTCCTGGATAGCGCCCGCCGGATGACCGACCGTGTAGGCGAAGGCGTCGATGTTGTTGTCGCAGAGCGCGGAGCTCTGTTCGGCCGGTGCCAGCTCGGCGGCGAGCGCGAAGTCGGCGTTGGTCCAGCCCTTCTCTGCGATCAGCAGGTCCATCAACGCACGCTGGCCGGAGCCGGGATTGCCGATGTTGACGCGCTTGCCCTTGAGGTCGTCGAAGCCGGCCACGCCTGCTTCGGAACGCGCCACGACGGTCAGCGGCTCGGCATGAAGCGAGAACACCGAACGCAGGTCCTCATGTGCGCCACCCTCGGCAAAGTTCGCCTCGCCGTTGAACGCGTTGTACTGCACGTCCGACTGCACGACGCCGAACTCGAGGTCGCCGCCCTTGATCGCGTTGACGTTGAAGACCGAACCGCCAGTCGATTCGACCGAGCAGCGGATGCCGTGTTCGCGGCGGGTCTGGTTCATCAGGCGGCAGATCGCGCCGCCGACCGGGTAGTAGACGCCGGTGACGCCGCCGGTGCCGACGGAGATGAACTGCTGCTCCTGCGCGACGGCGCTACCGGCGGCCAGCGAGCCGCCCATTGCCATCGCAAGACCGAGGCCAATCAGGTTTCTGGGTTTCATATTTGCGTCTCCTTGCTCCTTGCACGTTCCCCTTAGCGGGTTGGTTGATATAACCCGGATCCCTCCGTGCGCGAGGGTCGGTTGTTCGGTCACCCGGAGGCTGCCGAAATCTCGCTGGCGGCCGATGCGGGTACTCGCCAAAGCCTGCGCAAATCCGCGGCCTTTGCAACCCCACGATCGCAATCTCCTGCCGCCGCCACCGTCGCAGCGACGATTGCGGCGTTATCCGACGCCAACGACCCATCGGGCAACCAGAGATTGTTCTCGAAACCGACACGGGCGTGGCCGCCTGCGCGCGCCGCGCGCGCCATGAATTCCGTCTCGCGTGGCCCGAAGGCGCACAACATCCACTGATGCCGATCGATGCCGGCGGAAAGGAACGCGGCGAGCTCGCCATCCGTGGCGCCCTGCTCGGTGTACCGGCCGAGCACCGCGAGCACTGCAAGCGGCCCATCCGGCAGCAGACCGCGCGCGGCAAACGCGTCAAGGCGCGCCAGTTCGGCCGCCTCGTAGATGATGATCTGATGTAGTGTGCCGGCTTTCTCCATACGCTCGAAGAGCGAGGCGGCCAGGCGCTCGTCACCGTTCTCGGGCAGGATTTCGCGCAGCGCGATCGATACGGATTCCGGCTGCAACGCGTCGATGACGGCAACCTGCTCGTCAGGCGTGTAGCGCCCGACAGCCTCGGTGGTGACCTGCACGACCAGATCGTCCCCCACGGCCTTACGCACGGCTGCGACTGCCTCACGGTAAAGCGCCGCGTCCAGCGTGTGCGCTCCGTTGCCGTCGCGCACATGAAGATGAATCATCGCCGCGCCGGCGGCCAGCGCCTCTGCCGCATCGCGCGCGATCTCGTCCGCAGCCATCGGCAGGCGCGGATGATCGGCTTTTGTACGACGCGCCCCGTTCGGCGCGACGGCGATGGCGAAAGGATGGGCCATCAGGCGGCGATGCCTACAGCAGCGGTTGCCGCAGCAACCGCGCGCGAGAGCTTCTCGACGATCATGCCGACATGATCCTCGCCGATGATGAATGGCGGGGCGACCAGAACATGATCGCCGGCCCTGCCGTCGACCGTTCCCCCAGCCGGATAGACCATCAATCCCTCCTCCATCGCGGCAGCCTTGATGCGCGCATGCAAGCGCAGGGCGGGATCAAAAGGCTTCTTCGTCTCGCGATCTTCGACCAGTTCGACGCCGATGAACAGGCCACGGCCGCGAATATCGCCGATACGGGGATGGCTTGCGAACGCCTCGCCGAGACGCTCTTTCAGTCTCGCGCCCATGAGGCGGCAGTTTTCAAGGAGCCCGTCTTCCTCGATGACACGCTGGACGGCCAAAGCGCCGGCGGCTGCCGTGGCATGGCCGATATAGGTGAAGCCGTGCTGGAACGCCCCCGAGCCGCCCGTGATCGTATCGAAGATGCGTTCCGAGAGGATCGTCGCACCGATGGGCTGATAGCCGGCTCCAAGCCCCTTTGCACAGGTGAGAATGTCGGGCGCGATGCCGTCCTGCTCGCAGCCGTAGAGCGTGCCGGTGCGACCCATGCCGCTCATGACTTCATCAAGGATCAGAAGGACGCCATAGCGGTCGCATATCTCGCGGATTCGACGGAAGTAGCCCGGCGCCGGCGGCACGGCTCCCGCGGTCGCGCCCACGACCGTTTCGGCAATGAAGGCGATAACGGTTTCCGGCCCGAGCCTGAGGATTTCGGCCTCCAGCTCGTCGGCGGCGCGGATGCCGTATTCCTCAGATGCCTCGTCCGATCGACGATGGCGGTATTCGAAACAGGGCGCGATGTGGCTGGCCGGCAGCAGGATCGGCTCGTAGATCGCACGCCGTCCCGCATTGCCGCCCACCGAGAGCGCCGCAATGGTGTTGCCGTGATAGCTCTGGCGGCGCGCGATGAAGTGCCGCCGGCCTGTCTCGCCGCGTTCGAAGAAATATTGCCGCGCGAGCTTCATCGCCGTCTCGTTGGCCTCGGAGCCGCCCGAGACGAAATAGACATGGCCGAGCCCTTCCGGCGCGCGTTCGATCAGATGATCGGCAAGCGCCTCCGCCGGCTCGTTGGTGAAGAAGCCGGTGTGTGCGTAGGGCAGGCGGTCGAGCTGCTCCTTGATCGCGTCAATCACGCGACGCTCGCTGTGTCCGAGGCAGGACACGGCCGCGCCGCCGGAAGCGTCCAGATAGCGCTTGCCCGCGCTGTCGATGACGAATGGTCCATCGCCGCTCGTGGCGACGGGCAAGTCGCGGGACGGTTCACGATGCAGGATGCGGGTGTGGTTCGCGCTCATGGCTTAGGCTCTTCTGGCAGATAGGCGGAGATGGCTTCGAAGGTGGCCTCGCGGCGGCGCAACGCATCCAGCGCGCCATCGCCGGCGCGCGCAAGCACCAAAATGGCCAGCGCCTGGGCGGCAGCGATCGGCCCGATGGGCGAGGCGATGTGGGCCGGGCTTTCATTAGCCGCGACAAGCGTGGCGTCGGCTAGCCGGGCAATCGGGCTCAGCGGACCGTCGGTAATGGCGACGACGCGAACGCCCGAGTTCCGTGCATGGCGCGCAACATCGACGGTCTCGCGGCTGTAGGGCGCGACCGAGACCACCACCAGACAATCGTTTTCGCGCAGATGATGCAGCTCGTCGAGCGGAGCGCTTCCGATGCCAGTCATCAGCCGCACATGCGGCATGAACAGCGATAGCGAGTAGTGCAGGCTGAAGGCGACGGGGAAGCAGCTTCTGATGCCGGCGATTGCCACCGTGGGCGCGGCGACCAGCATGCCGGCGGCCTGGACAAGGCTGCGTCGCGCCTGCGAAGCGAGCGCACGGGAAACGTTGTCCCCCTCGGCCTCGGCCATCGCGTCGAGCAGCAGGTCTTCTGCGCCCGGCCCCCGCGATCCGCTGATGACGCGGTCGGCACGATCCGAGAACGCACCCTGCCTGCCTGCGGTGAGCCATGCGCGATGATCTGCCTGAAACGCGTCCCAATTGTCGAAGTCGAGCGCCTGCATCAGACGGGTCATCGATGTCGGCGAGACGCCTGCCTCTCGCGACACGGTGCGCAGCGAATGCAGGGCGACATCCTGCGGGTTCTCTCGGACGAAACGGGCGGCGCGACGAAGCTGCGGCGAGAACGCGCCGTAGCGGGATTCGATGCGCTGCCAAATCTCCTGAAGGCTCACGACGCTTCCGCCCTACGAAACACTTGTCACGCAGTAAAGCTACAATGAAACGTTTGTGTCAATCAGATTCCGTCAGGCCGGCACTGGGCGCTGTCGGCTGCTGCGGAGCAGGATCAGCACCATGATCGAAATGTTCATGACGTTCCAGCCGATCCCGTTCCAGAAGGCGGCCGCGTAGGAACCGGTGAGGTCGTAGATCCAGCCTGAAAGCCAGCCGCCCAGAGCCATGCCGGCGATCGTCGCCATGATGACGACGCCAACGCGCTGGCCGGCTTCGCGTGCCGGCAGATATTCGCGCACGATCATGGCGTAGCTCGGCACGATGCCGCCCTGCGACAGGCCGAAGACCATGGACACGATATAGAGCGAGACCAGGCCATCGAACGGCACGTAGGCGAACAGCGCCAGGCATTGCAGCACGGAGCCGATCAGCAGCGTCTTCACGCCCCCTATATAGTCCGCCAGGAAACCGGAAACGAGGCGGCTCGCGATGCCGCCGACCAGCATCAGCGACAGCATCTCCGATCCGCGCGCGACGCCGTAGCCAAGGTCGACGCAGTAGGCGACGATGTGAACCTGCGGCATGGACATCGCCACGCAGCAGCCCACGCCGGCAAGGCACAGCAGCAATTGCAGCGCGCGCGGCGAGAGATCGATGGAGCGCTTATGCGCCACGCCGGTGGCAGCGACTGACTCCGGCTCGGCATAGGGCGCGCGGCGGCGCAGCAACTGCGCCAGCGGCACCATCGTCACCACACAGAAGATGCCGATCGCGATATAGGTGAAACGCCAGCCCTCGGTGGGCAGCGTAAACTGCATCACCAGCGGCCAGATCGCGCCGGCAAAATAGTTGCCGCTCGCGGCGGCGGCGACAGCAACGCCGCGACGACGGTCGAACCAGTGCGAGAGATCGGCGATGAGCGGGCCGAAGGTGGCGGACGCCCCGAACCCGATCAGTGCCTGCAGCAGCGCGAACAGCCAGATGGAGGGTGCGATGGCTGCCAGCACGTAACCTGCAAGGAGCGAGCCGGCCGCAACCATCATCGGCAGCAGGATGCCGGCCCGGTCGACGAACCTGCCGATCATGACGTTGCCGAAGGCGAAGCCGATCATGGTGGCGGTATAGGGCAGCGAGGCGACGCCACGATCGACGCCGAATTCCGCCTGGACCGCCGGCAAGACGACGATGACCGACCACATGCCGACACTGCCGATCGTGGCGATCAGCACCGAGACGAGCAGCCTCGTCCAGGCATAGCGGCCGTCTATGTCGGCCCGAGCCTTCGCGTTCGCTGCGGCATCCATGGCGTTTTCCGATCCCTTTCGGCGGCGGTCCCGCCATCATATTTTCAATGGCAGCATCGTCGCTTCGTGCCGCGGGCCAAAGCGCCACGGGCAAGACATCGACCGTTCCAGACAGCTCAGGCCGGCGTGATGAAAACTGCTATCAGATGAGCCATTGCGGGCTCAGGCCCAGTCGCCGCCGTCCTTCCACTTGATCGAGCAGCCTACCGAGGCGACCTGTTCGCGCGGCCCTTCGCCCGTCTGCGCGATCTTGACCATCGCTTCGTAGAGATCGCGGCGAAGGTCGGCCGGCCCCTGCTCGCGGCGCGAGGCATCGAGCCGGCCGCGATACTGAAGGCGCATGTCGGCATTGAAGCCGAAGAAGTCCGGCGTGCATGCGGCGCCATAGGCCCGCGCGATCGACTGGTCCTCGTCGTGGAGGTAGGGGAAGGTCATGCCATGCTGGCGCGAGAACGCCTTCATGTTCTCGAATGAGTCTTCCGGATAGGCGTCGGCGTCGTTGGAGTTGATCGCGACGAAACCGATGCCGTGGGCGCTGAGGTCTCGCGCATCGCGCACGATGCGGTCGATCACCGCCTTCACATAGGGGCAGTGGTTGCAGATGAAGGCCACGACGAGGCCGCCGGGGCCGACATGCTCGGAAAGCTGATGCTCGTTACCATCCACACCGGGAAGGATCGCGTCGATCCCCTTCCAGCCAAAATCGCAAACGGGCGGAACCGCCGCCATGTTCATCCTCCATCGTCGGTGCATCGACGCCCATCATAGACATGTTTGGCTGCGCCCGCGAAGTCCTGCGGCTCAATCGGAAAAAGCGTCGGCCCGCCGCATGGGAGAGCGGCGGGCCGGAAAGCCGGCTGCCAGGCGAGGGGAACCCGGCTGCGGCGTACTACTCGTGGACCCTGGGGTCTATTCGGCCGCCTGCAGGTTGACGCGGCTCTCGGCGAGCTCGGTCAACTTCTTGTCGGTCGCCTTCTCCTCGCCGAGGTTCTTCTGAAGGATGGCGGCGCAGTCGTTGCGTCCCAGTTCCTTCGCCCAGGCGACGAGCGTTCCATAGCGCGTCATTTCATAGTGCTCTACGGCCTGGCCGGCCGCGATCAGCGCCGCGTCGAGCACGCGGTCGTCCTCAACCTCGCCGGCAATTTCGTCGGCCTCCTTGAGAATGCCGTCGATAGCCGGGCAGTTTACGGCCTTGGCCTCGACGCCATGCATCTTGAACACCTGCTCCAACCGTTCGACATGACCCTCTGTCTCCGTCATGTGCTTCTCGAAGCCCTTGCGAAGCTCGGCATTGGATGCCTTGTCGATCATCTTGGGGAGGTTCTTCAATATCTGCTTTTCCGCATAGTAGATGTCGCGGAGCGTATGGACGAAGAGATCGTCCATGGTTTTGATGTCCTTGGAAAAAATGCCCATCGTTGTAGCCTTTCTTGCTTCTTCTTCTTTAAGGGGCGGCTGGCTCCCGACGTCCATTCGACTGACGCAGGGGCCGGTGTCTGTCCGGACACCTCTCCAACGTCGAAGCGCCGAGGCGGTTCCGCGTCGTCCTGGTCAATCGGCATAATTTTCGACAGAGGGTCAGGGGAGAAAAGGCGTTGCGCAAATGCAACACGGGTGGGCAATCGTCATGCAGCCGCGAAAGAACCGCGAATCACCCGCAATTGCGTCACGGATCGCGCCCTAAACAGCTACCCGTTAACAACGCGTTCACGGCTTATTCACGGGTCTGCGCTACTATCGACGCCATTCGGAAGGGACATCCGAGAGGACGGGAAATTCGGGTCATGACGGTCTGGGCTCACATCATCAGCCGCGCAATTTCGGTGCGCGAATTTTTCATGCCGAGCTACCGCCCGGAGCGTCACTACATGCGCGGCCCGGGGCCTGCCTGCGCCCGCATCCGCCGCGTGCATCCCGATGCCAGCTTCCAGTAAGTCAGGGCTTTCCGCACGGTTCGATGACGACAGGCTCCGCCGCGTCAGCGCCGACCTCGACGCACCGGCCCTCCGCACAGACAGTCCAGCCCGAAGCAGTAGCGCCCGACGCGGCAAGCACCAGCCGCGGCTGTAGCGGTATCGACGGCTTCCAGCGCCACCATCCATCATCGAGAACCGAACCCTCGGGCGGGTCCATCCCGGCGCCCGAGCCCTTGACGCGCGCCTGCAACGCGTGAAGGCCGGCGGGCGTTGCCAGCCAGTCCTCCTGCCATGCGGTTTTCTCGACCGAGTGCTCCCAGGAGAGCGTGAACAGGCTCGCCGCCAGCATCAGCGTCTTGCCGGCCGCGGCGATGCACACGCTCATCCTATTCGCCCGCCTCGCGCGCAGGCGGCACCTGCTCGCGGGTGCGCCACCAATGCAGGCCGAGCATCACGGCGGCCAGCGCAAAGCCGATCTCATCCGTTGCCGGCAAGGCGGCGATCAGCGTGAAGGCGGCGGCGGCTGCAAGCAGACGCTCCCATATCGCGAGATCGGCGCGCAGATAGCCAATGACGGCGACGCCCCACAGCATGATCGACAGGCCCGCCTTGAAGACAATGTAGGCCACCGCCGGCCAGAAGCCGATCGACTGGGTGAGAGCACCGCCGTCCTGCAGCATCAGCGCTGGTGTGTAGACGGCCATGAAAGGGATGACGAAACCGGCGGCGGCGATCTTGATCGCCTGCATTGCGATCCTCAATCCGGTTTCCCTGGCGATCGGCGCGGCCGCGAAGCAGGCAAGCGCCACAGGCGGCGTCAGATCGGCCAGAATGCCGAAATAGAAGACGAACATGTGGCTGACGATCAGCGGAACGCCCAGTGCCAACAGCGCCGGACCGGCGATGGTCGAGGTGATGATGTAGTTAGGGATCGTCGGGATGCCCATGCCGAGGATCAGACAGGTGATCATCGTCAGGACCAGCGACAGGAACAACGAGGTCTGGCCGACCGATACGATGTACTGACCGAAGGTGTTGGCGACGCCGGTCAGCGTCATGGTACCGATGATGACACCAACGACCGCGCAGGCGACACCAACGGGCAGGGCAGTCTTTGCGCCCTCGGCGAGGGAATCGCGGCAGGCCGCGAGCGTATCGCGACCGCCCGCTATGAAGACGTTCACCAGGATCAGCGCCACAACAGCCGCCAGGATGACATTGATGCCGAGGCGGAAGAAGCTTGCCGCAACCACGCCAAGGCCGATCCAGAAGACGTAGCGCAACACCGTGTTGGGCAGGCCGAGCGCAACGGTGGTGCCGAGGATCAGCAGGACTGTCAGAGACAGGCCGACGGTGCCGGCGAAGAGCGGCGTGTAGCCGGAAAAGAGCAGGTAGACGAGTGCCGCCAGCGGAAGGATCAGATACCAGCTCTCGCGGAGCGCGCGCAGCGGCGACGGCAGTTCGGAGCGAGGCAGGCCCATCAGGCCGCGCTTGCCCGCTTCAAGGTGAACCATCCAGAAGGCCGAGGCGAAGTACAGGATCGCGGGGATGATCGCCGCCTTGACGACCTCGTAATATTCGATGCCCAGCGTCTCGGCCATGATGAAGGCCACGGCGCCCATGACCGGCGGCATGATCTGCCCGCCCATCGAGGACGTCGCCTCCACGCCGCCCGCAAAAGCGGGTCGGTAGCCGAACCGCTTCATCAACGGGATGGTGAACTGGCCGGTTGTCACGACGTTGGCGACGCCCGAGCCGGAGATGGTGCCCATCATGCCGGACGAGATGACGGAGACCTTGGCTGCGCCGCCGCGCGCATGACCGACCCAGCCCAGCGATACGTCGGTGAACAGCTTGATCATGCCCGCCCGCTCCAGGAAGGAGCCAAACAGGATGAAAAGGAAAATATAGGTCGCCGATACGTAGATCGGGATGCCGTAGATGCCTTCAGTGCCGAACGCCATGTGGTCGATCACCTGATCGAAAGCGTAGCCGCGATGGTTGAGCGGTCGCGGCAGGTATTGGCCGAACAGGCAGTAGGCGAGGAACAGGCCCGAAATGATCGGCAGCGCCGGTCCCATGATGACCCAGGCGGCAATGAAGACGGTGATCAGCGCGACGACGCCGACAGCGATGTCGCGCGTGAGCGGAAACCCCGTCCGCTGAATCAGTGGTACGTATTCCCACCACTGATAAAATGCGACGGCCATGCCGGCGGCACCCAGCGCCCAGGCAACGGCGCGAACGGGAAGCGCACGGCCGGTCATCGCCGCGACCAGCGGGAAGGTCAACAGCACCAGAAAGCCGAGATGGAAGGCGCGCACCACCTGGCTCGGCAGGTTGATGATGTGCGCTGCGGAACCGATCTGGTAGAGCGAGAAGGCTACCGCGATCCAGAACAGAACCCTGCCTTCACGGGTCAGCGGAAAGCTGCCATGGGTGGGATCGTGAATGGCTGCCGCGGCCTCGTCTGCCTTGGACGGGCTGGATGCTGCATTGGTCATCGCGTGCTCCGAAAAGGATAGCCACGTTGCTGCGGGCAACGGGCCGGCGCGAAACCGCGCCGGCCGATTGCACGCCCCGAAGGCGAAGGCCTAGAGGAGACCAGCTTCCTTGTAGTAGCGCTCGGCGCCCGGATGCAGCGGGATCGGCAGGCCCTGCGGACCCTTCTCCGCGGAGATCGCACGGGCCGCCGAATGCGCTGCAACCATCTCGTCGAGGTTCTCGAACAGCAGCTTGGTCATCTGATAGGCGACCTCGTCGGTGACACCGTCATGCGTGACGAGGATGTTGGTGATCGCCACAGTGGGCACGTCCTCGGCCTGGCCTTCATACGTGCCGGCCGGGATCGTCGCCGCGATGAATGGCGCGCCCATGCTTTCAGCGATCTCGGCGGGTACCGCCACGACAGTGGTCGGCAGCGAGATCGCCAGATCCTTGATCGAGGCGACGCCGAGGCCGGCGGACTGAAGCGTAGCGTCGAGCTGGCGGTTCTTGATGAGTTCGACGGATTCGGCGAACGGCAGGTATTCGAGCTTGCCGAGGTCGTCGTAGCTCATGCCGGCCGCCTCGAAGATGGCGCGCGCGTTCAGCTCGGTGCCCGATGCGGGTGCGCCCACGGACAGGCTCTTGCCCTTGAGCCCTTCCAGATCGGTGATGCCGGACTCCTGCGAGGCGACGATCTGAACGTAGTTCGGATAGATCGCGGCGATGGCGCGCAGCTTGTCCAGCTTGCCGGGGAAGCCGGCTTCGGTGTTGCCCGCCCAGGCGTTCTGAACAGAGTCGCCGAGCGCCAACGCGATCTCGCCACGGCCCTGCTGCAGCAGGTTGAGGTTTTCGACCGACGCCTTGGTCGACTGGACCTGCGTCTGCACGCCATCCATGTTGTCGCTGTAGATCTTCGCCAGCGCCACGCCCAGCGGATAATAGACGCCCGAAGTGCCGCCGGTCAGCACGTTGATGAATTCCTGAGCCTTGGCAGCGGTCGCGCCGAAGCCCAGCGACACGGCGACAGCGCCGGCGGCAAGCAGATTCCTGGTGACGTGTTTCATGATGCAAAGTCCTCCCTGACTTCCTGTCGTGACACGGCACCGATGCCGTGCACCCGGATGAAACCTAGCATCCTGCGTGCCATTTCCAAGCATTTCGCCAAACCCTTGGAATTCCCGGCTCTCAGCGAGCTTCTTTGCGCTGGACGTGGCAAGATTCCGCCTGACCCCACGAAAGTACGGCAAGAATCCGCCGAAGTCTCAGGATCGCGACGGCCTCAGCCCATGGCGCTGGATCTTTTCGTTCAGCGTTCGCAACGGCACTCCAAGCAGGCGGCTCGCCTCCTGCGTATTGCCCCCGGTTTCGGCCAGCATCTGTGCAATGAGCCGCGCCTCGTAGGTCGCGACGCGCTCTGCAAGCGACGGCTGGTTAGCCTGCCCCGCGACCGCCGACCCCCGATCCAGCGGCAGTCCGAGTGCGAAGCGCTCGGCGGCGGCGCGCAGCTCTCGCACATTGCCCGGCCAGTCGGCATCCTCGAGAGCAGCCAACAGGCCCGCATCCGGCTCTCGCGGATCAACGCCGTGGCGGTTTGCGGCCTCGATGCAGAAATGGCGGAACAGCAAGGCCACATCCTGGCGGCGCTGACGCAGCGGCGGGATGGTGACAACGACCGTCGCAAGGCGGAAATAGAGATCGGCGCGAAAACGCCCCGCGTCGCTCTCCGTGCGCAAATCCGCCTTGGTCGCCGCGACGAACCGGACATCCACGGGCACGCGCCGGTTCGAGCCGAGCGGTTCGACCTCGCGTTCCTGTATCACACGCAAAAGCTTCGCCTGAAGGCCAAGCGGCATCGATTCGACTTCATCGAGGAAAACCGTGCCGCCATTCGCGTGCTCGATGCGACCGACGCGTTTCTGGGCCGCTCCGGTGAACGCGCCGCGATCGTGGCCGAACACCTCGCTTTCAAAGACGCTTTCGGGAATGGCGGCGCAATTGAGGGCGACGAAGGAACTGCCACTGCGCTTGCCGAAATCGTGCAGCGCGCGTGCCACGACCTCCTTGCCGGTCCCCGTTTCGCCGTGGATCAGCACATCGACGTCGAGCGATGCCAGTTGCGCGACCTGCGCACGCAGCGCCCAGGCCGGGCTGGAATCGCCTATGAAACGCGTCTCGATCGACGCGGAGGCGTCGACGGCATCGCGCAGACGCTCGACCTCTCTGTTCAGCCGTCGCTGCGAGACGGCGCGGTCCAGCACGGCGACCAGATGGTCGGCGTCGTAGGGTTTTTCCAGAAAATCATGCGCGCCGCCACGCATCGCCTCGACTGCTAGCGGGACATCACCGTGACCCGTAAGCAGAATGACGGGCAAAGCGGGGTCCCTGCGGCGCGCCTCGGCCAGCAGCGCGAGACCGCCCATGCCCGGCATGCGGACATCCGTGATCAGCGCGTCGCAGCCGCGCGGATCCAACCCCGCCAGGGCGGCTTCCGCGTTGGGTGCTGTGAAAACATCGAACCCGCTGAGGACAAGCCACTCGCGCGCGGATTCACGCACATTCTCCTCGTCATCGACGAGCACCACGGCGCCGCGGCTCATTCGGCTGCCTCTCGCTGCCGGTTCTCGCCGACTGCCGGCAGTTCGATGCGGAAGGTGCAGCCACCTTCCGCGCGCGTTTCGAAATCCATCTCGCCGCCGAACTCGCCCAGGATCGCGCGGGAAATGGACAGGCCGAGCCCCAGCCCCTCGCCCGTCAGCTTCGTGGTGAAGAACGGCTCGGCGATGCGATCGCGCAGATGCTCCGGTATGCCGATGCCATTGTCGCGCACGAATAGGCGCACGCGCTCCCCGTCATGCTCGCTCCACAGTTCGACCGCGCCGTCGGTCCTTTGCTGGACGGCATCCAGCGCATTGACGACGAGGTTGAGGATCACCTGTTCCAGCCGCGTGGCATTGGCAAGAACCATTGCAGGCGACGACGATGTGCGCAGCCTGACCGCCGCGCCCTGCTCGGTTGTGCGCGCGGCGGCAAGCTCTACCGCCACAGCCATCGCCTTGTCGACGTCCACGACCTCCAGCCTTACGGGTTCGTTGCGGGCAAAGGATTTCAGCAGTTTCACGGTTCGCTGGATGCGGCGTACCAGATCGCGCGCGGAACGGACCTTGCCGGCCACCGCGGCCACGTCACCGCGCGAGGCGAGCAGGCCGGTTGACGCGAGCGTGTTTTCCATCGCCGCGAGCGGTTGGCTCACCTCGTGCACGATCGCAGCCGACATGCGCCCGAGTGCGGCCAGCTTGGCGGCCTGGATCAGTGATTCCTGCGCCTGGCGCAGTTCCGCTTCGGCGCGGCGACGATCCTCCACCTGCCTGTTCAGTTCGGCGGTTCGCTCAACGACGCGCCGCTCGAGTTCGCCATGGGCATTCAGCCGCGCCCGCGTAAGCTGTCGCCGCTGCCGCATATAGAGGCCCGCACCCGCGATCAGCAGCCCGGCCAGCGCGGTGAGCAATGCCAGAAGCAGACTGTTGGCACGGATCGGCGCCAAGCTTGCCAGCCCGAGCAGCCTCCATCCATCCGGTTCTATGCCCACCTGCAAAACGAGGCGACGCGCATCTTCGCCGTCGACACGCGCGGTTTCCGGCAGCCTGCCGGCATCGGAAAAGATCGGGTTGGCTGATGCGAGATCAGCGCTGCCATATTTGCGGGTGCGGGCGAGGTCGAACAGGGTTTCCTCGCTCAATGCCTGCAGCGGCCGGTATTTCCACGGCGCATGACCGGTGAGGAATACGACCCCGTCAGCGTCGGTGACCGCGACGATCGACCGGGCATCGGTCCACGTCGCCTCGATCTTGCGCATGTCGACCTTGACGATGGCAACGCCGACGATCCGGCCGTTGTCGCGAATGACCGAGGACAGGAAATAGCCGGGTATGCCCGTCGTCGCGCCGACCGCGTAATAGCGTCCCTCGCCGCGCGCGAGCGCGTCGGTGAAATAGGGGCGGTACTGATAATTCTCGCCGACAAAGCTGGTCGGCTCGGCATGGTTGCTGGCGGCGACTGCCAGACCGTCCAGCTTCATCACGTAGAGTTCGTCGGCGCCGGAATCGGTTCGCACTGCCTCAAGATAGGCGTTGGCGCGCTCAATCGTGGCTGGCTCGGGAGAGGCCAACACGTCGAGAATGCGCCGGTCTCGCGCAATCACGGCGGGCAGGTAGCGGAAGCGCTCGATCTCACCCTCGACGGTGCGTGCAAGCACATGCAGCTCGTCGTCGAGAGCCGCCAGCGCACGGCTCTTTCCGGTCTCAAGCGAGATGAACCATACCGCCGACGCGGCCGACGCGATCAGCGCCAGCGCCAGTATCGCGACGAGGCCGCGGCGAAAACGGAAACCGGGCATGGTCCTCCCGAGATGCTGCCCATTGCGTGGCCTCATACTAGAAGCCGCGCGCTCGTCGATGCAACTACGACCGCGTAGCGATCGCCGCGGCGGCGCCAGCCATGAAGGTTGCCGCCGTGCGGTTAAGCGCCTTGAGCGCGCGCGGTGTCGCCAGGAACCAGCGTGCCTTGGCAGCCAGCGCCAGGTAAGGCATCAGGACCACGAGCAGAACCATGGCGGTGATTGCGATAAGTACGCCATAGTCGGACGGGGTGATCGAAGCGATGTCGATGATGGTCGGCGTGATCGCCAGATAGAACACCATCACCTTCGGATTGCCGAGCGTGACCAGCAGCCCGCTCAGCACGCTGGTCCAGATGCCGCCGCGCGCGCGATCGGCATCGACCTTTTCGGCGGTGATGCCGGTGCGCCAGAAGTTCCAGGCCATCCAGGCGAGATAGGCAACGCCAGCCCACTTGATGACCAGAAAGGCGGTCCCGAAAGTCTGGGCGACGAGAGCGAGACCCAGAACCACCGCCGTCAGATAGACCAGATCGCCAAGAACCAGCCCGAACGCCATGAAGATGGCCGAGCGGAAACCGGAGCCGAGGGCCCGCGCGACGAGGGCAACGACGCCGGGACCGGGAATCGCGGCAGCTATGGCGAGCGCGCCAGCATAGGTGACGAAGCCTGCGAGGGTCATGTCTGGGAAGCCTCCGAGAATTGCGGCTTCCCTATCGCATGACGCGGGCCTCTTTGGAAGCGTGTCGCCTACCCCCGCGCGGGTATGGTGAGGCCCTTCTGGCTTGCCGGTCGCGCCAGGCATCGATCCAGCCACGCGATCGTTTCGGGGAAGTCGTTGAACCCGATAATTTCGTCAGCCTCATAGAAGTCGCGCAGCGTGCGCACCCATGGGAAGGTCGCTATGTCGGCAACGGTGTATTCTTCCCCCATGAGCCACTCGCGACCCTTCAATCGCGCCTCCAGCACACCCATCAGGCGCTTCGATTCGTTGACGTAGCGCTCGAGCGGCCGCTTGTCCTCGATCTCCTTGCCGGCAAACTTGTAGAAGAAGCCGAGCTGGCCGAACATCGGTCCCACACCCGCCATCTGGAAGAAGACCCACTGGATCGTCTCGTAGCGGGCTGCCGAATCCGCCGGAATCAGCCTGTCGGCCTTCTCGGCGAGATAAAGAAGGATTGCCCCGGACTCGAACAGGGCCAGTGGCTTACCACCAGGCCCATCCGGATCGACGATTGCCGGGATCTTGCCGTTGGGGTTGAGGGACAGGAAGTGGTCCGTCCAGGTCTCGTTCTTGGTGATGTCGATCAGGTGAGCCTCATAGGGCAGGCCCAGTTCCTCCAGCGCTATCGAGATTTTCACGCCGTTGGGCGTGGGGAAGGAATAGAGCTGCAGCCTGTCTATGTCCCGGGCCGGCCAACGCGTGGCGACCTGGAAGCCGGAAAGATCGGTCATGGGAACGTCCCTGTTACGGTGGTGCCACAGAACGCGGCGGGAGAGGATAACCGGTTTTAGATAGCGAGCCGGCTTGCCGATACAAGGCAACCGGGACCGGCTTCCTGACACTGTTTCAGGGACGGTATGCCTTTACGGCAACAGTCGCGTTGGTGCCTCCAAACGCGAAAGAATTGCTGATTGCGGCGCGTATCTCGCGTTGCCGCGCCGCGTTGGGCGTCACATCGAGGTCGCAGGCCGGATCGGCTTCACGATAATTTGCAGTCGGCGGCACGACCCCGTCGGTGATCGCCTTGACGCATGCGATCAGTTCGATCGCGGCCGTCGCACCGAGGCAATGGCCATGCATGGACTTGGTGGACGAGACCGATAGCCGATCCGCCGCCGCCCCAAAGGCACCACGGATCGCCTGCGTTTCTATCTGGTCGTTGGCCTTCGTGCCGGTACCGTGCGCATTGACATAATCGACGTCTTCGGGCGCGAGCCCGGCATCTTCCAGGCAGTTGCGGATCGCGTTCGTCGGCCCGTCGACAGTGGGGGCGACGATATCGGTGGCGTCGGCCGACATGCCCGCACCCGCATATTCTGCAAGGATGGTCGCGCCACGCGCCAGCGCGTGGTCGAGCGTCTCCAGAACGACGACGCCGGCGCCCTCGCCGATAACCAGACCTTCGCGATCGGCGGAAAACGGCCTGCATGTCTCCTTGGCAAGAACCCGCAACGCCTCCCAACCCTTGAGGATGCCCCAGACCAGCGGCGCTTCAGTGCCGCCTGCCAGCATCACATCGGCTCGGCCGAGCAAAAGCTGGTCGACGGCACTGCTGATCGAGTGATTGGCAGTGGAACATGCGGAACTCACGCCGTAGACAGGCCCGCGCAGCCCGAGATCCATGCTGACCTGACCAGCGGGTGCGCCGGTCATGGCGCGCGGCACGGAGAATATGTTGGCGCGCGGCCGGCCATCCAGCAGGATGCCCCGATAATTGTCTTCGATGGTTTCCCAGCCGGCAACGCCCGCGCCAATGACGGCACCAACGCGTCGGGTGTTGTTCTCGTCGATGCCAAGGCCCGCCTGTGCGGCGGCCTCACGCGCGGCGATCACCGCAAGCAGGCTGAACCGGTCCATGGTGACGAGCCGGCGATGCTCGATGCCGTGCTCTGGCAACGTCTTTATCTCGGCGCCCGTATTCACCT
This sequence comes from Aquamicrobium sp., assembly GCA_019739225.1. Classification (GTDB taxonomy): domain Bacteria; phylum Pseudomonadota; class Alphaproteobacteria; order Rhizobiales; family Rhizobiaceae; genus Aerobium. Next base: position 69,140 of record JAHHDT010000005.1, on the reverse strand, counting down.
TGAGATCATGCAGCGGAACCGTCGTCAGCGGACCGATGCCCGAGCGGCCGACACGCATGGCGTCCCAAATCGCCGCTACGTCGGTGCCGAGCGCGCAGACGCCGCCCAGGCCGGTAATGACGATCCGCGGTCTGGCCATGTCAGGATTTTTGCTGGATCAGGCCGCGCACGGCTTCGACGATATCGCCAACATTCGAGAGATTGGACCAGGCATCGACCGTGCTCATTTCGATCTCGATGCCGAACTCATCCTCGAGGTCGAATATGATCTCGGTCAGTTCCAGCGAATGGATGCCGAGTTCCGTCAGGTCCGTGGCCAGCGTGACCTCGCCTGCATCAGGGCTGGCGTGCGCCTTGATCTTTTCGATGATTGTCGCCGCCAGTTCGTCACTCATTCCGCTACCCCCAAACCAGACTGCGCCCGCAAACGGGGCAAAACTCCTTGCATGCGCCTCTCCACGCACCTGTGACCTCTATAAGAACCCATTCGCCCTTGCGCAACAAGTGTCCCTGGCGACAATGCGCGGCAGCGGCGCGAATGGCACGAGCGTTGCTTTCATTTTGCGGCAAGGAGCCCGCATCGGATGAACCAACTGCAACCCCGCCTCGAGCAGGCCAAGCTGCAACGCGTATCGGCAAGCGGTGGATTGTCGGCGCGACGGCGCGACGGTACCACCCGCCTGGAAAGGCTCTATCAGGAAGGCGCCGCCAAAATCCGGCTGCCTGCGCGCGGGGACGGCCCACTGGAAGCGATCCTGATCAACACTGCCGGCGGCCTGACCGGCGGCGATCGGCTCGCATGGGACATAGAAGCCGGCGAAGATACGGCCGTCACCGTCACCACCCAGGCCTGCGAAAAGGTTTACCGGACCACGGCGGGGCATGCCGAAGTTACCTGCAAAGTCGTGGGCAGATCGGGCGCGCGGGTCGCTTGGCTGCCTCAGGAGACGATCGTTTACGACCGCTCCGCTTTCCGTCGCACGCTCGATGTGACCCTTGCCGAGGATGCCGAGGCATTGCTCGTCGAGGCGACCATCTTCGGGCGGCGGGCGATGGGCGAAACCGTTCGGACGGCGATCTTCCGCGACCGCTGGCGCGTGCGCTGCGGAGATCGACTGGTTCACGCCGAAGACTTCGTGGTCGGGCCGGATGTCGCGTCCACAATCGGCCGGAAGGCAGGGCTTGGCGGCGCTGGAGCCTGCGCCACCGTTCTACTCGTAAGCTCTACGGCTGCCGCCCATCTCGACGCGGTGCGGACCATCGTCGACGGTGCCGGCGGCGCGTCGGCATGGCAGGTCGGTTCGACTGGCAAGCTTCTTGCGAGGCTGGTTGCAACCGACGGCTACGCCCTGCGCGAGCGGCTGGTTCCGCTTGTCGCGATGCTCAACGGACAGGCAGGCCTGCCTAAAACCTGGTCACTTTAAAGGGTGGAGAACGATGAACCTGACGCCGCGTGAAAAAGACAAGCTGCTGATTTCCATGGCCGCCATTGTGGCCCGCAGGCGGCTGGAGCGCGGAGTCAAGCTCAACCATCCCGAAGCGATCGCCCTGATTACCGATTTCGTCGTCGAAGGCGCCCGTGACGGCCGCACCGTTGCCGACCTTATGGAGGCCGGCGCGCATGTCGTGACGCGGGAACAGGTCATGGAGGGCGTGGCCGAGATGATCCACGACGTGCAGGTGGAAGCGACCTTTCCTGACGGCACCAAGCTCGTCACCGTGCACGAACCGATCCGCTAGGAGTTCGCGATGCTTGAACTACGCCCCAACTGCGAATGTTGCGACCGCGACCTGCCACCCGAGACACGCGACGCCGTGATCTGCACCTTCGAATGCACCTTCTGCGCAAGCTGCGCCTCCGACGTGCTCGGCGGCGTCTGCCCGAATTGCGGGGGCGAACTCGTTCGCCACCCGATCCGGCCCGCCGACAAGCTTTCACGCTTCCCTGCATCGACGGCAGCGCGTGCTCAAGGCGGATGGCTGCGCGCCGAAGGAAGCCGCATGACGAGGTTTCATCGAGATACAAACCAGGGGAACACTCCATGACCAGAACCAGGATCGCATCGCTTGCGGCATTCGCCTTCATCGCGAGCGCAAGTCCGGCTCTCGCCCACCTCGACCCCATGGAGCACGGCTCTTTCATGGCCGGCTTCTCGCACCCGCTGTTCGGCACCGACCACGTCCTTGCCATGGTCGCGGTCGGCTTGTGGGCAGCACTGCTTTCCGGCCGAGCCCTATGGCTGATCCCGCTTGCCTTCGTAGGAACCATGCTCGCCGGCTTTGTCGCCGCGATGGCCGGCGCGCCGCTGCCATTCGTGGAGCCGGCAATTCTCGCCTCGGTGGTCGTCATCGGGCTGCTTGCAGCGATCGCGCTCAACGTGCCAACCGGGGCGGCGATGGCCATGGTCGGCTTCTTCGCATTCTTCCACGGGCACGCCCATGGCGGGGAGATCGGCGAGGCGGGCGCCTATGCCTATGCTGCCGGCTTTGCCATCGCCACGGGATTGCTTCACGCTGCGGGTGTGGCCGCGGGTCTATTCGTCGGCAGGCTCTTCGGCGGCGATGCCGGCCGCACGGTCACGCGTATCGCTGGCGCTTTGACGGCGCTGGGCGGTGTCTGGCTGGCCATCGGCGGCTGAGGGAGGCGTCAATGATACCGGGCGAGATAATCACCGCAGGGGGCGAGATCGAACTCAACGCCGGCCAGCCGACGGTGACGATCAAGGTTGCAAACAGCGGCGATCGGCCGATCCAGGTCGGCAGCCACTACCACTTCTTCGAGACGAATGAGGGGTTGCGCTTCGATCGGGAAAAGGCACGCGGAATGCGTCTCGACATTGCCTCCGGCACGGCCGTTCGTTTCGAACCCGGGCAGGAGCGCGACGTCACCCTCGTGCCGCTCGGCGGCCGACGCCAGGTCTATGGGTTCAGGCAGCAGGTAATGGGCCCGCTATGAGCGGACAGGCGGCCAGCCCTGCCTTCGTATTATCAGGGCTCGCCGCCCGCGACGAAGATCGTCACGGCGTTCTGGTCGTGAAATTCGAGGGCGATGACGTCGGTGAGCAGGACAGAACGCGAATCGATGGCATGGTAGAAGATCGCGCTACCCTGGATAGCTTCGCGCAGAACGGCGACGTCGTCCTTGTACTCTTCCATCTTCGCTTCGACTGCCGTTTCTTCCTCGCCCAGATCCGGGAGGAAGACGATCTCCACATCATCGATGGAGAACCGCTTGCGCACGTCCGCGGCGTTGTCGGTCGACTTCTCGATCGCCGCCAGAATGCGCCCTTCATCGGCGGACGTCTTGCTTTCACCCGTCTTCACATCAGAACCGACGATGGTGTCGATGGCCTCCTCCGAATCCAGACCCTGTGCGAGCAGTGCGACATTGGGCGCAGATGCGAGGAGAAAGGCAGTCGCGAATACGGCATGAAGCCAGTTCGGCCTGTCGGAGGCAATCGTGAATGGCAAAAGTCAGGCTCCCTTTCATTTGATCGGGCTGATCGCGCCCGAACCAGACTCATCAATGCGCGACCGGCGCATTTGGTTCAGGCCAAGCCTACACAAGCGGTCGGCACAGCGAAACCGACGGATCGTCGCGCATCAGTCGGCCGGCGCGAAATCGAGCTCGCGCCGGCCGATGAAAGTAAGCGACAATCACATCACGTAGACGGTAACCTGACCGTCCGCTTCAATCTGGGCCGCAACCACCGCCGAGGTGTCGACGCCCTGGCTGCGAAGTTCCTCGCTGAGCGCCGCATTGGCGCCGATCGATGTGCGCAGCTCATCCACGCTGTCGCTGTTCTGGCTCACGGCCTGGTCGAGCGCGGCCTGATCGTGACCTTCCAGATCGCTGACGCTGACAACCTTGACGGTGTCGACCTCGCTGAGCGTGCCGATCGCCTGTGCGTTGGCCGAGCCGGCGCCGATCGCCGTCAGCGCGGATTCGAAATTCCCACCGATCGCAGCCGTGGTGCCGGTATCGACGTCCGGCATCGTCGTAGTCGCGCCGGCATCGCCGGAAAGGTCCATCTTGCTTTCCGCAAGGGCCGGAGCGGCGAGAACCGAAGCACCCAGAAGAGTGGCGGTGGTGAGGCCAAGAATGCGTTTCATGATCGTACCTTTCATTCCGTTCGGGTTTGTCCCTTCTTTCGGAGCGGCCGCGTCGAGGCAGCCACCGGGGAAATGCGCGGGCCCGCCTCCAGTTTCATGAACGCAGCGACCATTTCGGGGTCATTTGGTGGCGGCAATGTGCAAGCCGCCGGACGCCTTCGCCAAAAACCTTTTACGGCTCCGCCGACAGCACACTGATCCGAGGGAAACAGCCCATGCCCGCAAGAATCCAGCGCTCCGCCTATGCCCGCATGTTCGGCCCGACCACGGGCGACAAGGTGCGGCTGGCCGACACGGAACTGTTCGTCGAGGTGGAGAAGGACTTCACCGTCTATGGAGAAGAGGTGAAGTTCGGCGGCGGCAAGGTGATCCGCGACGGCATGGGCCAGAGCCAGGCGAGCCGCGCCGACGGCGCCGTCGATACCGTCATCACCAATGCGCTCGTGCTGGACCACACCGGCATATACAAGGCCGATATCGGGCTGAGGGACGGGCGCATCGCCGGCATCGGCAAGGCCGGCAATCCGGATACCCAGCCGGGCGTCACCATCGTCGTCGGGCCAGGCACCGAAGCAATCGCCGGCGAGGGCAGGATCCTGACGGCGGGCGGCTTCGACGCGCATATCCACTTCATCTGCCCGCAACAGATCGAGGAGACGCTGATGTCGGGCGTAACCACGATGCTGGGCGGCGGCACCGGCCCGGCCCATGGCACGCTGGCGACGACCTGCACGCCCGGCCCTTGGCATCTCGGGCGGATGATCCAGTCGTTCGACGCGTTTCCGATGAACCTCGGCCTGTCGGCCAAGGGCAACGCATCGCTGCCGGCCGCGCTGGAGGAGATGATCCTCGGCGGGGCCTGCGCGCTGAAGCTTCATGAGGACTGGGGCACGACGCCGGCGGCGATCGACAACTGCCTGTCGGTCGCGGACGACTACGACGTGCAGGTGATGATCCACACCGACACGCTCAACGAGAGCGGCTTCGTCGAGGATACCGTCGCGGCCTTCAAAGGCCGCACGATCCATGCCTTCCACACTGAGGGTGCGGGCGGCGGCCATGCGCCGGACATCATCAAGGTGTGCGGGCTTTCAAACGTGATCCCCTCATCCACCAACCCGACCCGCCCCTATACCCAAAACACCATCGCCGAACATCTCGACATGCTGATGGTGTGCCACCACCTCTCGCCTTCGATTCCCGAGGACATCGCATTCGCCGAAAGCCGCATCCGCAAGGAAACGATCGCGGCGGAGGACATTCTCCACGACATGGGCGCCTTCTCGATCATCTCGTCGGACAGCCAGGCGATGGGCCGCGTCGGCGAGGTCATCATCCGCACTTGGCAGACCGCGGACAAGATGAAGCGCCAGCGCGGCGCGCTGAAGGAGGAGAGCGGCGACAACGACAATTTCCGCGCCCGCCGCTACATCGCCAAATATACCATCAACCCGGCGATCGCCCACGGGATCAGTCATGAGATCGGCTCGATCGAAGTCGGCAAGCGCGCCGATCTCGTCTTGTGGAATCCGGCCTTCTTCGGCGTGAAGCCGGATATGGTGCTGATCGGCGGCTCGATCGCGGCCGCGCCGATGGGCGATCCCAACGCCTCGATCCCGACGCCGCAACCGGTGCACTATCGCCCCATGTTCGCTGCCTACGGCAAGGCGGTCACCAACTCGTCCGTTACCTTCGTCAGCCAGGCTGCGCTCGACTTCGATCTCGGAAGGAGGCTGGGTGTCGAGAAGAACATGGTGGCCGTCGCGAATACGCGCGACGGCATCGGCAAGCACTCGATGGTGCTCAACGATGCTACTCCGTATGTCGAGGTCGATCCGGAGACCTACGAGGTGCGCGCCGATGGTGAACTGCTCACCTGCGAGCCCGCGACCGTGCTGCCGATGGCGCAACGCTATTTTCTGTTCTAGCGTGCCCGCCGAAATGCACAGGGAGGCTGCCAGCCATGATCTACGTCGTCGCCACGCTCACCATCAAGCCCGGTTCGCTGGAGGCTCTGCGCGAGCCCGCAGCAGCCTGCATGGCAGAAACGCGCAAGGAGAAGGGCTGCATCTCCTACGAGTTGTTCGTAAGCCTCGCAGACCCCGAGAAACTGGTCTTCATCGAGCAGTGGGAGACGCGCGAGGACCTCACCGCCCATTCGAAGCAGCCGCATCTCCTCGCCTGGCGCGATGCCAGCGCGCCGCACCTCGTCGAACGCCGGATCGAGATTGTGCATCCCGAGCGAATCGAGCAGTTCTGAAGCGCTCGCAACGCAAGGGAGGACAACGCATGTATCAGGCCGTCGGATCGCCGGGTTCTCGCCTCATCCGGGTCACCTGGATGCTGGAGGAACTCGGCCAGCCCTACAGCATTCTCAAGGTCAAGCAGCACACTGACGAGATGCGCCGCTACAATCCCTCGGGCAAGGCGCCCGCGCTGATCGATGGCGACGTGGTGGTCACGGATTCCGCGGCGATCTGCGCCTATCTCGCCGAAAAGCATCCCGAGAAAGGCATGGCGCCGCAGACGCCGGCCGAGCGCGCCCACCTCAACGCCTGGCTTTTCTTCGCCCAGTCGGAACTCGAGGCGCCGCTGTGGAACAAGCTCAAGCACCGCATGCTGCTGGCCGAGGAGGAGCGGGTCGATGTCGGCCCCTGGACGACAGCGGAATTCACCCGCGAGATACGAGCGCTGGAATTGCGTCTCGGCGAGCACGAATACGCCATGGGCGACCGCTTCACCGCTGCGGACGTGATTCTCGGCCATTGCGGGCAGTGGGCACGCAGCGCGCGCTTCGACGTGGCCTCGGACCGGGTCAATGCCTATTTCGACAGGGTGCTTGCCCGTCCCGCACTGGCGCGCGCGAAAGCCCGCGAGGAGGCCGCGTGAAGCTGCAGATCAACCAGGATTTCACCAAGCTGCCGCGTGCGGCTGCGTTTGTCCGCGCGGCCGAGGCGGCAACCGGCACGGCGCCGTTCGACAGCGTTGTGCTTGTACATGACGAGCGCCATCTGCGCCGGCGCGTGGTCGAGCTTGCCGGCGGCGACAAGGTGCTGGTCGACCTGCCGGAGCCCACGGCGCTGGAAGACGGCGACCTGCTGGTGCTTGACGATGGCCGCACGGTGCGGATCGCCGCGGCCGACGAGGAGGTCTACGAGATCGTTCCGCGCGACACGCTGCACCTTGCCGAATTGTGCTGGCACATCGGCAACCGCCACCTCGCCGCGCAGATCGAGACCAGACGCATCCTCATCCTGCGCGACCATGTCATCAAGGCGATGCTGGAAGGACTCGGCGCGACGGTCACGGACATCACCGCGCCCTTCAACCCGGTGCGCGGCGCCTATTCCGGCCATTCGCACGGCCATGATCACCATCATCATGGCGAAGCCGACAAATTCGGGCGCCTTCCCGGCGACCCGCATTACGGGCACAACCATGCCTGAACGCGGGACGGCGTCGCTGCTGCGACTGATGGCATGGCTGTCGCCGGCATTTCCCGTCGGATCGTTCAGCTACAGCCACGGGCTGGAGCGTACGGTGCATGACGGGCTGGTCGAAAGCGGATCCGACCTGGCCGAGTGGATCGCCACCTTGCTGGCCGAGGGTTCCGGTTGGAACGACGCGGTGCTGCTGGCCGAGAGCTTTCGCCTTTCCGCTGCCGGAACCTCATTGGCCGACATGGCCGAGCTCGCCGAAGCGATGGCCGGCTCCGCAGAACGGCATCTGGAATCGACGCTTCAAGGCGCGGCCTTCCTCACTTCAGCGGCAGCATGGCAGCCTGATATTGCCGATCGCCTGCCGGCCAACTGCCCCTACAGCGTGGCGGTCGGCGCGGTGGCGGGGATGCAGGGCGTGGGACTGGAAAGCGCGCTTGCCGCCTATATCCAGGCCTTCGCATCGAACATGATCCAGGCCGCGATCCGGCTATCGGTCATCGGCCAGAGCGACGCGGTTGCAATCCTCGCCGGGCTCGAAACGACGGTGGCGCAAACCGCCGCGCGTGCCTCACTCTCGTCGCTCGACGATCTGGGTTCGGCGACGCTCGTCGTCGAGATCGCGGCGATGAACCACGAAACGCAATATTCGCGGCTGTTCCGGTCATGACCCTGGTCGCCACCCTTGTTGCGCTGGTGCTGGCCCTTCTCGCAGCGCTGCATGTCTATTGGGGCCTTGGCGGCGTCTGGCCGGGAACGGACCAGAAATCCTGCGCGCGGGCGATCGCCGGGTTCAAGGGCATCGATCGCATGCCGTCGCCGCCTGCGGCTTTTGGCGTGGCGGCCGCACTTGCCGTCGCGGCTCTGATCGCGCTGGCTCTGGCCGGCATCGTCACATTGCCGCTGCCGGCCGCACTCATCCGGCTGGGCGGGCTTGGCGCCGCTCTCGTCTTTCTCGGACGCGGCGTGGTGGGCTTCACCCCCGTCTGGCGCCGAATCACGCCGGAAATGCCGTTTGCCCGCAACGACCGGCTCTATTTCTCGCCGCTCTGCCTGTTGATCGGCGCGGGCTTTACCCTTCTGCTCTTTCAAGGAGTAGCCACATGAGCTCACCCAACGGACCCCTGCGCATCGGCATTGGCGGACCGGTCGGCTCCGGCAAGACGACGCTGACCGAAAAGCTCTGCAAGGCGCTGCGCGACGATTTTTCGATCGCGGTCATCACCAACGACATCTACACCAAGGAAGACGCGCTGATGCTGGCGCGGCTGCAGGCGCTGCCGGAGGAGCGCATCATGGGGGTGGAGACTGGCGGCTGCCCGCACACCGCCATCCGCGAGGACGCCTCGATCAATCTGCAGGCGATCGCGGAGATGCGCGGAAAATTTCCGGACCTCGACATCGTCTTCATCGAGTCGGGCGGCGACAATCTCGCGGCGACCTTCTCGCCAGACCTCGCCGACATCACGCTCTATGTCATCTCGGTCTGCCAGGGCGAGGAAATCCCGCGCAAAGGCGGGCCGGGGATTACCCGCTCCGACTTCCTCGTCATCAACAAGTCCGACCTCGCGCCCTATGTGAACGTCAATCTCGACGTGATGACGGACGATGCAGGGCGGATGCGCAAGGGCAAACCTTTCGGTTTCACAGACCTGTCGCGCGGGCGCGGGCTCGACGCCGTCGTAGGCTTTATTCTTGGGCAGGGTGGCCTGGAACCGGCCCGCAAGGTTGCGGCAGAGGCCTGATCGGGCCATGCTTGCGCCGAACCAGCGGAGCATCCCAAGATGAGCGTTACCCAGCTTTCCGAACGCAACCGGTCGAACCTTCCGTTTCAGGAAGAGCGCGCCGATCTCGCGGCCGCCTTTCGCTGGACCGCCCGATTGAATATGCACGAGGCGGTGGCCAATCATTTCTCGCTGGCGGTCAACGACAATGGCACGCAGCTTCTCATCAATCCGAACCAGATGCATTTCTCGCGCATCCGGGCGAGCGATCTGCTGCTGATCGATGCCGGCGACCCCGAAACGATGAACCGGCCGGACGCGCCCGACCCGACCGCATGGGGCCTGCACGGCGCGATCCACCGCAACTGCCCGCATGCGCGCTGCGTGATGCACGTCCACTCCGTGCACGCCACGGTGCTTGCCTCGCTTACCGACTCGCGGCTGCCGCCCATCGACCAGAATTCCGCGATGTTCTTCGACCGCGTGGTGGTCGACGAGCATTATGGCGGCCTCGCTTTCGAGGAGGAGGGTGAGCGCTGCTCCAGGCTCTTCGCCGATCCCAAAGCGAAGGTGATGGTGATGGGCAATCACGGCGTGCTCGTCATCGGCGACACGGTGGGCGATACGTTCGACCGTCTCTATTATTTCGAGCGCGCCTGCGAGACCTATATCAAGGCCCTTTGGACAGGCAGGCCGCTGCGTATCCTTTCCGACACGGTCGCCGAAACGGTGGCCAGCCAGGTGGACCGCTATCCCGTCGACAGTGCCGGCCGCCATCTGCAGGAGCTCAGGCTCATCCTCGACGAGGAGGGCTCGAACTACAACGCCTGACTATCAGCCGTTCCTGATGGTCTCGTCGGGTGGACGGCGGGAGGCGAGCACGCGCTCGGCATTGGGCAGGTCGTTGGAGAACACACGGTTGCGCGCCTCCTCCGGGGAATGCCCGTTGTCGAGCCAGCGCTGCACTAACCGACGTTCAAGTTCCCGCATCGGCACGTCCAGCCAGACTGAGTAGTCGAAAAGCGGCCCGAGTCCATACCACGGGCTTTCGTCGAGCAGCAGGTAGTTGCCCTCGACCAGAACGAACCGAGCCTCCGCCGGCACAACCGCCGCGCCGGCTCGGGCAAGATCGGCCTTGCGATCGAACAGTGGAACGGTCACATCCGCATCGGCACCGCGCAGGCGTTCCAGCAAGTGGCGCAGGCCATCGAAGTCGAAGGTTTCAGGCGCCCCCTTGCGGGCCCGCAAGCCGCGAGCATCCAGCACCGCGTTGTCATAATGGAAGCCGTCCATCGGCACGGTCACGGCCGTTCCTTCGGGCAGCAACGGCATCAACGCTTCCGCGAAGGTCGACTTTCCCGAACCCGGCGGCCCGGCGATCGCCACCACAATCCGCTTGCGGCCGGCCGCCTTGCGAAACAGCGTCGCCGCCAGATGCGCAATCTCCGACATGGCCTCCTCCGTATGGCCCGATTGTCAGCCGAGCCAGCTCCGATAGTCCGAGACGAGCAAGTGGGTCGGCTCGACGTCTTCATCGATCTTCGAGAAACGCTTGATCGGCTCAGCGAATACGTTGTCGGTCTCGTCGTCGTTGACGGTGGAGACCTCGCCGATCAGCACGTCCTCGTCCTCGGCCCAGAATGCGTGCCAGACGCCGGGCAGCAACGTCACGCTCTCGCCGGGATGGAGTTTAAGGATGCCGCCCGGTTCCAGCGTGCGCACCACGCCGTCGGTGGACACCTTGACATCGGCCGCTTCATCGATCGACCCGTCGGGCGCAGACATATAGAGCTTGAGCGCCAGCGTGCCGCCGCCGCGGTTGATGATGTCCTCGGCCTTGACGTCGTGGCGATGCATCGGCGCGAGCTGGTCCTTGCGCGAGATCATGATCTTTTCGGCATAGAGCATGCCACGGCCGTGGGCCAGATCGGCTGCGTTGCCATTGCGCACGGTAAACAGGAACAGGCCGGTCGAGGCAAAATCGCCCGTGCCGTAGTCAGTGATGTCCCAGCCGAGGCGCGCATCGACAATGCCGCCGATCCCGGCGCGCCGCGCCTTCATGTCCTCAGGCGACCAGTAGGCGAATGGCGGCAGCACATAACCGTGGGACCGGATGAAGGCATCCGCATCGGCAAGGATGGCATTCACTTCAGACCGGTTCATCATGTCTCCTCAGCGCGAGGCGCTCGCCTGCGACGCGCGCGGCATATAGACCTCGATCAACTGTTCCATATGTTCGTTGCGGACGGCCGCGCTTTTGCCGCCCATGACAATGGCGACGATGCGCCGCCCGCCGCGCCCGACCGACGTTGCGAGGTTGAAGCCGGACGCGCGGATATAGCCGGTCTTGAGCCCGTCAACGCCCGCAACCCGCCCCAGCAGGTCGTTGTGGCCGCGAATGACCTTGCCGGCATAGGCAAACTCGCGGTTGCTGAAATAGTGATAGTAATGGGGAAAGCGCTTGCGCAGCGACATGGCCAGGATCGCCATGTCGTGACGCGGTCGTGCTGCTGCTCGGCGTCCGGCAGGCCGGAGGCGTTGCGGAACGTGGTGGAGCGCATCCCGAGGGAACGCGCCTTGGCCGTCATCATCGCGGCGAAGCGTTCCTCCGTGCCGCCGAGATACTCCCCAACGGCCGAAGCGACGTCATTGGCCGACCTCACGCAAAGCGCAAGGATCGCCGAGCGAACGTCGATGCTCCCGCCCTTCTTCAAACCGAGCTTGGACGGCGGCCGCCCGGCTGCGTAGGCAGAAACGGGTATGCTCGTCATCACGTTGAGCTGCCCGCTGTCCATCGCCTCGAACAGCATGTAGAGCGTCATCATCTTGGTGAGCGACGCCGGGTAGCGCGGCTCGCGGGCGTTGTCTTCGTAGAGGACCCGCCCGCTATTGGCGTCAACGACGATGGCTGCGTATTTCTCCGACGGCAGCGGTGCGACCGCCGACTGCATGACCGTCTGCGTCGTGCAGCCCGCCAGAAACACGAATGCCGCCATGATGATGGCGGCGCGGCGCGTGATGCCTGCTACGGCACGAGTTGCGGCTTGCAATAGGTCCCCCGAGTGATCGATCCGGCAATGTCTGACGGTTTCGGATCATGCCCGAGCCTGTCCGCCATCGCAATCCCGTCACAGAAACGACGGCGATGGCATCCATCGCCGTCGTATTCATAACCTGGTGCTTGCGCAGATCAGGCCGAGGGCTGCTTGGTCTTGCGTAGATAGGGCAGGATCGTCTCGTAGGAGCCGAACCGCTTGGTGGCGTCCTCGTTGGAAACCGCCGCGGTGATGATAACGTCCTCGCCCTGCTTCCAGTTGGCCGGCGTCGCCACCTGATGCTTGGCCGTAAGCTGGATCGAATCGATCGCGCGCAGGATCTCGTCGAAGTTGCGCCCGGTGGTCATCGGGTAAGTGAGCACCAGCTTGATCTTCTTGTCGGGGCCGATCACGTAGACAGAGCGCACCGTGGCGTTGTCGGCCGGCGTGCGGCCCTCCGCGCTGTCACCGGCATCGCTCGGCAGCATGTCGTATAGCTTGGCAACCTTCAGGTCCTTGTCGCCGATAAGCGGGTAGTCGACGGCGAAACCCGTAGCCGTCCGGATGTCGTCTTTCCACTTGGCGTGGCTTTCGACAGGATCGACCGAGATACCGATGATCTTGACGCCGCGCTTGCGGAACTCGCCCTCAAGACCGGCCATCGTGCCGAGTTCCGTGGTGCAGACGGGCGTGAAGTTCTTCGGATGCGAGAACAACACGGCCCAGCCGTCGCCGATCCAGTCATGAAAGCTGATCTGCCCCTGCGTGGTGTCGGCCGTGAAATCCGGTGCGGTGTCGTTGATGCGAAGGCCCATGGCGTTTCTCCTCAATGGCTGTTGTGCTGATCATAATGCAATGGCGGCGCAAGACGAGAGTTGACGCGGCAAATTGCGACGATTTGTAGAACGGAACGAGCGATTATGCCGTCCGCTCAGGAATGGTTTGCTCAGCATCGACCCGAGCTGAAGGGCATACCGCATCTGGACAATCAATCCAGCAAAATAGTCGACTACTCACACGTGGCCCCCGATTGTCGCCGAAGCCGGACAGGCGTAGATTTATCGCGTCGGCTGGAGTGGCAGCACAGGCCGAACGCCGTTGCGTTGCGATCACATGGCCTCGACCATAAGAGATGCAAAGGATCGCCCCTGCTGCCATTGGGGGAACATCATGCCATTTCTTGCTACGCTCTATTTTCGCACGGCCATCCTCTTCCTCATCATAGGTATCGGCATCGGCCTTCACATGTCGATTTCGGGTAATCACGGGGTCATGGGCGCGCACGCCCATCTCAACCTGCTCGGCTGGGTGACTTCGGCGCTGTTCGGCACCTATTACGCGGTCAATCCGCTCAAGGCCGCCGGCAGGCTGCCCTTGCTGCAATATGGCGTCTACGTGATGGGCATCGTGATCATGATCCCGGCGCTCTACGCCCTGCTTTCTGGCAATACCGGCGCGGAGCCCATCGTTGCGATGGGATCGCTGATCGTTTTTGCGGGTGTGCTGCTGTTCGGCTGGATCATTTTTTCAGGCGACAATGCGGCCGCGCGAAATGATCTGCGTCAGCCGGCGGAATAACCGTCGCGCCGCACGGCGATACTCAATGCTGCCTTGCGATTACGCCGCGTCGCGGACCTGATAGTCCTTGATCGCGGCGAAGCGGATTTGTTTCCACCGTTCGGCCTCATAGTTGAGGCCGAATTCGTGCGGGGCCAGGAAGACGGGATCGCCGTCGAGATCGCGGGCGATGTCGCCGCGATGCGCTTCGACGAAACGCTCGAGCTCCGCACGGCTGTCGGCCGAGATCCAGCGGCAGACGGTGAAGCGCGCCATCTCGAAGTCGACCGGCAGACCGTATTCGACGTTCAGGCGCTCCTTGAGCACGTCGAGCTGCAGTGCGCCGACCACGCCGACCATGGCAGGCGAGCCATCGTCGGGTGAAAAGAGCTGGACGACCCCTTCCTCGGCCATCTGCTGCAGGGCTTCCTTCAGCTTCTTTGCCTTCATCGGGTCGCCGAGCCGCACGCGGCGCAGGATTTCCGGCGCGAAGTTCGGAACGCCGCGGAACAGGATTTCCTCGCCCTCGGTCAGCGTGTCACCGATGCGCAGCGTGCCGTGATTGGGGATGCCCACAACGTCGCCGGCATAGGCCTCGTCGGCGGTGATGCGCGACCGGGCAAAGAAGAACTGCGGCGCGGACAGGCTCATCGCCTTGCCGGTGCGCACCAGCTTCGCCTTCATGCCACGCTGCAGCGTGCCTGAGCACACACGAACGAAGGCGATACGGTCGCGGTGGTTCGGGTCCATGTTGGCCTGGATCTTGAAGACGAAGGAGGTCATCTTGCCCTCGGTCGCCTCGACGCGGCGTGAATCCGCCTCCTGGGCTCGCGGTGCGGGTGCCCATGCGCCCAGCGCCTCGATCAGGTCACGCACACCGTAATTGCGCAGCGCCGAGCCAAAGAAGACCGGTGTCAGGTGTCCTTCGCGGAACGCGGCAAGATCGAACGGCCTGCAGGCCTCCCGCGCCAGCTCCAGCTCCTCGATGAAGGCCGGCCGCTCGTTTTCAGGCAGCAGCCCGGCGACGCGATTGGAGTCGGGACCGTTGACCTTGGTGCGCTCGACCTCGTCGTCGCCGCGCCGGACGGCATTGTCTGCAAGGTGGTAGGTGCCGGAGAAAGTTTTGCCCTGACCAATCGGCCAGGTGATCGGCGCGGTGTCGAGCGCCAGCTTCTGCTCGATTTCATCGAGGATCTCGAAAGTGTCGCGCGCCTCGCGGTCCATCTTGTTGACGAAGGTAACGATCGGAATGTCGCGCAGCCGGCAGACCTCGAACAGCTTCAGCGTGCGCGGCTCGATGCCCTTGGCCGCGTCGATGACCATGACGGCCGAATCGACCGCCGACAGCGTGCGATAGGTGTCGTCGGCAAAGTCCTCGTGGCCCGGCGTGTCGAGCAGATTGTAGACGTTGTCGCCATATTCGAACGTCATCACCGAGGTGACGACGGAGATGCCGCGTTCGCGCTCGATCTTCATCCAGTCGGAGCGCGTCTGGATCTTGTCCTTCTTGGCCTTCACCTCGCCGGCAAGCTGGATCGCTCCGCCGAACAGCAGCAGCTTTTCGGTCAGCGTCGTCTTGCCCGCGTCGGGGTGCGCAATGATTGCGAAGGTGCGGCGGCGCGACACCGCCTTTTCGATCGTTTCGGCCATGTGAAGAGGTTCCTTCGGTCGGCGGGCTTATAGCTGCGGCGTCGAGCCATGTCGAGAAAAGCCGACTGCACTTTTCATCGGGCTGTCATCAATCTGTGTGGCCGGCCGGGTAGGCAAACGCGACAAGCTCAGGCGTTTCCGCCGAGCTTCGTTGCAAGCCACCGGATGAGAAGGGAGCAAGCCATGAACGATACAAGACAGGAAAGACCGACATTCGACGAGTGGGACGAGATCAATTTCCCGCGTCCCGAGGAAAACGAGTTCGACCGCGTCGTGGAACGGGCAATCTCGCGGCGCGGTTTTCTGGGCGGCGTGCTCGCCTTCGGATCGGGCGCGGCCGTCATGGGCGCCGGCATTCTCAATTCCCTTCCCGCCCGCGCGGCGCAGGATTCGCGCTTTGCCTTCAAGCCGATCCCGATTTCCACCGACAACACCGTGCACGTGCCGGAGGGCTATCGCTGGCAGCGCCTGGTAAGCTGGGGTGACCCGCTGTTTTCCGGCGTGGCCGAGCTCGATCACGCAACCGGCGGTTCGACAGCGGACGCGGAAAAGATCTTCGGCGAGAACACGGACGGCATGGAGCTGTTTATCATCGGCGGCAAGCAGGTCATCGCGGTCAACCACGAATACACCAATAACGACATCAACCTGCCCGAGGCCACAGACGGCGTACCGCGCGACGCGCAGGACGTGTTGAAGCTGCAGAATCTGCAAGGGGTTGCCGTCTTCGAGATCAGCGAAACCGACGGCAACTGGTCCGTAGTCAAGGACAGCCCGTTCAACCGTCGCATCACGCACAACACGCCGATGCGCATCGCGGGGCCGGCCGCCGGCCACAACCTGATGAAGACCGAGGCCGATCCGACCGGCACGGAAAGCCTTGGCACCTTCAACAATTGCGGTTCCGGCAGGACACCCTGGGGCACCTATCTGACCTGCGAGGAAAACTTCAACGGCTATTTCGGCGCCACGGGGGAGACGCAGCTCGAAGGGCTGACCGCCGAAGGCTACGAGCGCTACGGCATTGCCGCGGAAGGCTGGGGCTACGACTATCACAAATGGGACTCCCGCTTCGACACGTCGAAGAACCCCCACGAACCGCACCGCGCCGGCTGGATCGTCGAGATCGATCCCACCGATGCGGCAAGCACACCGGTTAAACGCACCGCGCTCGGCCGCATCAAGCACGAGAACGCGGCAGCGACGCTCGCGCCCGACGGTCGTGTGGTCGTCTATATGGGCGACGACGAGCGCGGCGAGTTCATCTACAAGTTCGTCTCGCGCGACATCTATGTGCCCGGTGGCGACACCTCGACGCTGCTGGACGAAGGCCAGCTTTACGTTGCCCGCTTCGACGATGACATGACCGGCAAATGGATTGCCCTGACGCCAGAAGCAACCGGCATGTCGGCGGCCGAAATCGCCATCTTCACCCGCACGGCCGGCTCGCGGGTCAACGCGACGACGATGGATCGGCCGGAATGGGTCGCTGTGAACCCGCTCGCCTGCGAAGCCTATTGCGCGCTGACCAACAACAGCCGCCGCGGCGTCAGGGCCAATGCGGGCGGTGACTGGACGCCAGTCGGCGGGCCGAACCCGCGCGAGGCCAACGAATACGGCCAGATCGTGCGCTGGCGCCCCGTCGATGACGACCATGCGTCGGACACGTTCCAATGGGACCTCTACGTCATGGCCGGCAACCCGACCGTTCACGAAGGGCCTTATGCGGGCTCCGAGAACGTCAACGAAGGCAACCTCTTCAACTCGCCCGACGGCATGGCGATCGATTCCACCGGTCTGATCTGGATCCAGACCGATGGCGACGATTCCAACGAAGGCGACTTCGCGGGACAGGGCAACAACCAGATGCTGGCCGGCGACCCGGTCACCGGGCGTATCGAGCGCTTCCTGACCGGCCCGAACGGGTCGGAAGTGACCGGCCTTTGCTGGTCGGCGGACAGGCGCACGATGTTCGTCGGCATCCAGCATCCGGCCGCACCCTTCCCGGACGGCGAGGGCAAACTGCCGCGCTCCTCGATCATCGCGATCAAGCGCAACGACAACGCTCCCGTCGGCTGACCCGAGCGAGCCTTGGGCGCGTCCCCGCGCGCCCAAGGCAGCCGGTCGCTTTTAAAGCGTCAGATCGAACCCGCCTTCGGCCACCGTGTCGCCGTTCAGCATCAGCTCCACCTTGTGAAAACCTGCATTGTGGGTGCGGGTGGTGAAGTCGCGGATCGTCTGGGAGATGGACAGCGGCTGCGTCGCACCCGGCTCGAGCGCGAAGGTCTTGAGCTTGAAGACCTTGCGGGAGGCGGCACCGCTCTTCTTCACATAATGAACGGCATAGTCGGCAACGACCTGCTGCGTCTCGCGCGCCTGCGAAATGACGGTCGCGGCAATTGTCAGGCGGTCGCCTAACGCAAGGCGCACCGGCGCAACTGAAAAGCCCTCTATCCGCGCATCGACCTTTTCGGCCGCCCCAACCAGTGCCAGCGCAGCGCGGTCGCCCTTCTTGATCAGGGTGCGCAGGGCCTGCCTAACGATCCACCGCGTGCGTTCGTCCTCCTGCGGCCAGCCCGCCAATTTATCGACAAGCCAGGCCGGATGGTCCTTGCTGATGTCGTTGAGGTGGTTGGCGACGGATTTGCGAACGTAGAGGCTTGGATCGCTCTTCAACGCCTCCAGGATCGGCCATGTGAGCGAAGGGTCCGCGACGATCGGCCTGAGCTGGAACGACCACGGCAGGCGCGGTCGCGCACCCTCACTGGCTAGCCTGCGGACGTGTTCGTTCCCGTCGAACGACCATTCCCGCATTACCGACAACGTACGGTGAAGGTCGTGTTGGAGGAAATGCCGGATCGCGAATTCCGCCGAGCCATACCGTGTGAACAGCTTCAACGCGTCCATCGAGCGGTCGAAAGTCCTCGAGGCCCCGCACGATGACGAATTCACACAGTGTGATCGATGCAAAGCCATGCCCGATACGCGGCGCGAGTGCCGAGAGAATTTCCAATGCGCGCTCATAGTTGGACGGCAGCGTCGCCGCGAAAGCGTCCGCCGCCAGCCGCATGCGCTGCATGATGCCGAGATCGTCGAGCCCGGTGGTGGCGAGCGTCTCGAACCGATCCGCATCGAAAGTCCGGCCAGATGGTCTTCGTATCCTCGGCGAACCGGCGCATGCGCGCGCGGTCGAATATTTCCTTCAGCGCGGCGGCAGCCGGTTGATCGTTCACGTAAGCACCCGTGTGTTTCGTCAGATGCCGCGACCATAGACGCTACTCCCTGACGGATGCTGTCAGGAGGTGACGAAATCCACAGCACCTTGCACGATACGCAGATGTCAGCCGAACACAGACCAGCCCATGCGCTCGGCCAACTGCTCCAGCGCGAGCGTGCCGAGAAGCGAATTCCCGTTGTCGTCCAGTCCCGGCGACCACACGCCGATGGATGCAACACCGGGGGCGATAGCCAGAATGCCGCCGCCGACGCCACTTTTCGCCGGCAGGCCAACCCGGAAGGCGAACTCGCCCGATCCGTCATACTGCCCGCATGTCAGCATCAGCGAATTGACGCGGCGTGCCAGCAATCGCTGCTGGTCGGTCGGTTTGTCGCCGCCGTCCATCAAGTAGCGGCCGGCGAGCGCGAGCTGTCGCGCAGAAAGGGCGATCGCGCACTGGCTTACATAAGGCTTCATCACCGCCTCGACCTCGTGGTTGAGGTTGCCGAACGACTTGCACAGATTGGCCATGGCGCGGTTGTTGAATCCGGATGAGGATTCCTTGTCGAACACCTTGCGGTCGATGCCGACATCCTCGCCGATCTGGTCTGCGAGGAATTCGCGCACCGTCTTTTGCGTATCGCTCTTTGCCGAAATGTCGAGCAGCATGTCCGACACGACGATCGCGCCGGGGTTGATGAACGGATTGCGCGGAATGCCCTTCTGGCGCTCCAGATCGACAATGGAATTGAACGGATCACCGGACGGTTCCCGGCCGACCCGTTTCCAGACCTCGTCGCCGAAAGCTTGCAACGCAAGCGTGAGCCCGAAAACCTTGGAGATGCTCTGGATGGCGAAGGGCTCGTCGGCTTCTCCGCCTGTCACCATAGCGCCACCGTCGGTGACGACCGCTATGCCGAAGCGATCGGTATCGATCTCGGCAAGGCCCTCGATGTGGTCTGCGGCCTTGCCGAAGCGTTCGATGACGCCCATGCGGCCGACGACTTCCTCGACCGCGCTTTCGAGTTCCTTGATTTCGACTTTCACGCCGCGCTTCGCCATTGCCTTCTCCGGTTGGTCCGGAGCGCAACGCGCAGCGCGGCGTTTCGATCCGTCAGACGGGGAGCCCCTCCGCCCGAAGCGCCGCCTGTACGGCAGGGCGCGCCTCGACCCTGGCGGCAAAATCCAGAAGCCGACTATCGACTTCGTAACCGAAATCGCGCGCCCAGCGCACCATCACGTAGAACAGCGCGTCCGCGCCGCTGAAGACGTCGCCGAACAGGTAGTCGCCCTCGATCCGCCCGGCCAGATAGGTGAGACGGGCAACGATCGCCTCCCGCGCAACCTGCTTTTCAGCATCGGCGGGCGAGAACATCGAGCGCATGAACGGCCGATGGACCTCGGTGGCGAGAAAGGCGAGCATCTCGATATTGCGCGCCCGTCCGAGCGGACCGGGAGGGGTGAGCGCTGGAGCCTGGTCCGACACCCAGCCGATAATGGCTACGTTCTCCGTCAGCACGGAGCCGTCATCGAACTCGAGGGCCGGCACATAGCCCTTGGGATTGATCAGGGTGAAATCGTGACCGTGCTCGGTCGTGCGTGTGCGCAGGTCGACCTTTACCGGCTCGACGGTGATACGAGCCTCGGCCAGCGCAATGTGATCGGCAAGGCTGCAGGCGCCGGGGGTGAGATAGAGCTTCATTACGCCGCCTTGCCGCCTTCGAGATAAGTTTCGAGGCCGTCCAGCGATTCGTTCCAGCCCTCCGCATGGCCATCGCGCGATGCATCGCTGAGGAAGAACGCCTGATGGAACGTCAGCCGGGTCTTGCCGTCTTCGACCGGCTCGAGGGTGATCGTCACCACCGTCTCGTGTTCGCTGTTGCCGGCCTCATCCTGCCAGGCGTGCGTGAAGACGATCTTCTCCGGGGGCGTGAGTTCGCGGTAGACGCCGCCGACCCAGTGGTCGGTGCCGTCCGGCGCACGAAGGCAGGAGCGGTAGCTGCCGCCAGGCCTGACATCGGCTTGTGAATGCGGAACAGTGAAGCCTTTCGGGAAGAACCAGTTCTTCATGTGCTCTTCCTGCGTCCAGCAGGCATAGACCAGCTCGCGGGGCGCATCGAGGACCCGCTTGATCGTCAGTTCGGGCCGGGCTTGGGCTTGTGTCGAGGCATTCATCAGCGGTCTCCCTTCTGGATTTCCTTGAGGTAGTCGTCGAGCTGGTCGAGGTTTTCTTCCCAATAGCGCCGGTAGTCTTCCAGCCATCCGGCGAGGTCGCGCAGCGGATCGGGGCGCAGGCGACGGGGCCGGAACTGCGCTTCGCGTCCCTGCTCGATCAATCCCGCCCGCTCCAGAACCCGCAGATGCTTGGACACGGCCGGCATGCTCATCTGGAATGGTTCCGCCAGTTGCGAAACCGTTGCCTCGCCACGCGACAGCCTGGCGAGGATGGCCCTGCGCGTCGGATCGGCGAGGGCTGAAAGCGTAAGGCTCAGTGGATCGTTTGGCATCTATTGAACCATCTGGTTACTTAACTTTGTGGTTCAATATATTTCGCAACCTATGGAGTCAACCCCCTGTCAGTCACCGCAGGAAAGAGGCTCCCAAGGCGCCCCCTCCGGGGCACCCCGGGCTTCGAGGTCGTTCAGCAGAGGCCATGACGACCCACCCAGGAGGCAATGGCCTTGCCGATCGCTGCCGGCTGATCCTCCGGGCACACATGACCGGCTAGCCCGCACCGCTCGATCTCCAGCGACGCGATGTTCTGTCGGGCCCAATCGGTCATCCCGGGTCCGATCATCAGCGTTCCTTCCTCGCCTTCGAAGGTCAGCAGCAGTTTTGGCGTGTCGGAGGAATCCGCCAGCCAGGCATCGTAGGCGACGATTCGCTCTATCGTGTCGGCGGGTTCGCCCTCGATCGGCATCTCGCGCGGCCATGCGAGCAGCGGACGCCTGCTCTCGCGCGTCGCGTAAGGCTTTCGGTAGACGTCGTGATCCTCCGGCGATAGCCCGCTGCGGACGGTCAATTTCAGTGCCTGCTCGATGAAGAAGTTCTCGTCGAGCACCTTGGCCTCGCCCGTGCCCTCACCGCGCAGCGTCTCGTATCGGGTACGATGGGCGCCCGGAAAATCGGCCCAGGTCATGGGTCGCAGGATCGTTTCCATCAGAACGATGCCGGCGACGCGGGACGGGTTCCGGGCGGCCCAGTCCATGGCGAGCGCGCCACCCCAGTCGTGCCCGACCAGAACCACCCGGTCCAAATCCATCGTATCAAGCCATGCATCGAGGTAGGCAGCATGGTCGGCGAAACGGTATGCGATGGCGGGCTTGCCGGACTGGCCCATGCCAATGAGGTCCGGAGCAATGGTGCGCACCGGCGCATCGATATTGGCGATGACGTTACGCCAGACATGGGAGGAGGTCGGATTGCCATGCAGGAACACCAGCGGCACACCGGCTCCCGCATCCCTGTAGAAAATCGTTGAGCCAAGGACAGGCAGGACAGGCATGGGTTTATTCCTTCGGTTCGATTTGGTAAGGTGCCTGTCTATATCTATTTAGACAGGCACCTGTCAATATGCCCGATAGCTCATCCTCTGCGCCGCGATCCATCGGCGTGCTTCTGCGTCTCGCCCATCAACAATTTTCGTCCGCCGTCGACGGCGCACTGGCGGAGCAGGGTTTCGGAGACATCCGCCCGCATCACGCCAATGTTTTCACCTTCGTGCCGCCTGAAGGCATCCAGGTATCGGACCTCACGCTGAAGGCAGATGTGCGCAAGCAGACGATGGCCCAAGCCGTGGAAGAGCTGGAGGCGCTTGGTTATGTCGAGCGACGGCCGCACCCCACCGACAGGCGGGCGCGCCTCGTAATGCTGACCGAACGCGGGAAGCAGATTCGTCCGCTGGCGATGGCTACCGGACAACGCGTAGAAGAAGACTGGGTCAAGCGCCTGGGGCAACAACGACTGGAAGCGCTGCGCTCCACCCTTGAGCAGATCCTCGACGTCTCCGAGGATCGCTAAGGCGAACCGTCAGCCGGCTAGAGCGAGCGAGGCCACAGTCGGCGCGAAGGGGCGAACGCTCATGCCTGCACGCGTCATCTTCACGAAGCTGCCTTCAGGCACCGGCGACCATTGCGGTCCGTCGCGATCGAACGGCTCGGAAACGAAACAGCGCCCCGACCCACTGCGCAGTTCTCCCGCATAGAGGGTCGGCGCGGTGCCGATCGTCGCATAGCGTATCGCGTAGAGCGTTTCGCCATCGGCGAAGGCAGCCGTCAGCTTCAGGGCAGGTTCCATCGCCGCCTGACCGGCAGCGGCCACGACATGCGCAACCGCGCGTGTGGCAGCGCCGTGCGGATCGGTTTCAAGGCCTTCGGCCAGCATCAGCAGAAAAAAGAGTTCCGAATCGGTGGTGCCATGCAGTTCCGCATAGAGCGCGTCGGGAAGGCTCTCTTCCAGCCGGCGGCGGATACGCTCGAAACCGCCGATCTGGCCGTTATGCATGAACGACCAGCGGCCTGAAACGAAGGGATGGCAATTGTCGCGGCTTGTGGCGCCGCCGGTCGAGGCGCGCACATGCGCGAGGAACAGCCCGGACCGTATCTGCCGGCACAGGCTTCTCAAATTGCAGTCGGACCAGGCTGGGAGGACGTCGCGATAGCGGCCGGGCTCCGGCCGCTCGCCATACCAGGCTAGGCCGAAGCCATCGCCATTGGTGGCCGTCTTGGCTTCCAATGCCTGATGGCTTTGGGCGATCAGCGAATGGCAGGGTGCCGCTACAACGTCCTCCAGGAAGACGGGATCACCGAGATAGGCCGCCCACCGGCACATTGCTCTTGCTTCCCCTGTTGTGTGTACGCTCGTAGAGTTCGCGCACGATCCTCGACGCCGTAGTCTCGAACAGAAACGGCAAGAAAGCGTGAACGAGGGCCGCGCCGGCAGCCATGAACAGCCGCGAGGCAAACCACGCGGCAAAGGCCATATGGCCGAAATAGGTCTCGCCGACCGTTTCGGGATGTGCAGTGAAGATGCGGGCGATGCGGCTGGCCATGGACTGTTCCCCTGTAGTTCGAGCCGGTTCATGATACCGCTCACGGCCAACGGGAAATCCCAATCTGTCCTTGTCCTGCCTACAATCATGGGACATTGTCCCGCGATGAAGCATGAAATCGATACGATCGACCGGCGCCTGCTCGCCGAACTGCAACGCGATGCGACGCTGACCGTCGACCAGCTCTCGGAGCGGCTGAACCTGTCTCGAAACGCCTGCTGGCGGCGCGTCAAGATATTGGAGGAGAAAGGCGTCATCACCGGGCGCGTGGCGCTGGTCGATGCGGACAAGCTTGGGCTGGGGCTGTCCGTCTTCGTGATCCTGCGCACCTCGCATCACGATCCGGACTGGCTGAAGCGGTTTCGCGACGCCGTCACTTCTTTCCCGGAGATCACTGGCGTCTATCGCATGTCGGGCGATCTCGATTACGTGCTGCGCGCCCGCGTAGCCGACGTGAAGGCCTATGACCGGCTCTATCAGCGACTGATCGCCAAGGTGCCTTTGGATGATGTCTCCGCGTCATTCGTCATGGAGGAGATCAAGGAGACCACGATCGTGCCTGTCGAGGTGCGGTAGCGCCGAAAAGCGCTGGAAAGGGTGCTGCGTCGATTGACCAGAGCGGCATGCCCCGCCATAGCATGCGCGTCATGAAGCCCGCTCCCGACACCCGCTCCGCACCAGTCCTCGGCATCGTCCGCATGCCGCATTCGCAGGGGCTGGCGCTGCCAGCCTATGAAAGCGACGGCGCGGCCGGCTTGGACTTGCGCGCCGCGGTGCCGGAAGACCGTCCGATGATATTGCTGCCGGGCCGGCGGGCGCTGGTGCCGACAGGGCTGATCTTCGAGATTCCTGCCGGCTACGAAGGACAGGTGCGGCCTCGCTCCGGCCTCGCGTTCAAGCATGGCATCACCTGCCTCAACACGCCGGGCACCATCGACAGCGACTATCGCGGCGAGGTTCAGGTGCTGCTCGTCAATCTCGGTGACGAGGACTTCGCGATCGAGCGCGGCATGCGCATAGCGCAGCTTGTCCTCGCGCCTGTCAGCCATGCGGCGATCGAGGAGCGCGATCTGGCCGGCGAGACAGCAAGGGGCGCGGGCGGTTTCGGCTCGACGGGTACGAAATGAGCGCAGCTACGCAAACGCCGCCGGGCCTCGTCATCTTCGATTGCGACGGCGTCCTGGTGAACACGGAGGAGCGGGCCAATCGGGTGCTCGCCGAATGGTTCTGCGCAGCGGGACATGACGTCACCTACGAATACTGTCGGCGCGTCTATTCGGGCCGCAGCATGAAGAGCGTTCAGGAAGAGATCGAAGCTGGCGACTATCGGCTCGGCTTCGACCTCACCGAACGCTGGTATGGCTCGCTCGAGGAGATATTCGGCGCCGGCGTCGACGCCATTCCCCATATCGAACACGTGGTCGATACCCTGCGCGCAAGCGACATTCCCTGGTGCGTGGCCTCGTCCGCTAGGCTTGAGAAGATGCATCTGACGCTTGGCTCCACGGGTCTGCTTCCCCATTTCGGGCACGCGCTTTACAGCTCGACCATGGTGGAGCGCGGCAAGCCGTTTCCCGATCTCTTTCTCCATGCTGCACGTGAGATGGGCTTCGAGCCTTCAAGCTGCGTGGTGATCGAAGACAGCGTGCCGGGCACCCAGGCGGGTGTCGCGGCGGGCATGCGCGTCTTCTCCTATCACGCGGACCCGATGTCGGATCGCGAGGCGCTTGCTGCCGCCGGCGGCCTGCCGTTCGACGACATGCGCGAACTGCCGCGCCTGCTCGGTCTCGCCTGACCGTTTCGGCAACGCGCAAGCAGCCAAAAAATCTTGAACGATTGATAGCGTCGCGCGTTCTTCAAGCGGAGCGGGGGATAACTGGAGGCGAGAATGCCAACTATCCCTGAATCACGCATCATGATCCTTGCAACCAACGGTTTCGAGCAGTCGGAACTTGAGGTGCCGCTGGAAAAACTGCGGAACGCCGGCGCAACGGTCGATGTCGTTTCTATCGAGAACGGCGAGATTACCGGCTGGGAAAAGAAAGACTGGGGTTCGGCCGTCAAGGTAGACCGGACCCTGAGCGACGCTCGGGTTGAAGACTATGACGCGCTGGTGCTGCCGGGCGGACAGATCAACCCTGACGTGCTGCGCACCGACAAGGCGGCAGTAGGCTTCATTCGCGATTTTCATGCGACCGGAAAGCCTGTCGCGGCGATCTGCCATGCACCGTGGCTGCTGATTGAAGCCGGTCTGGTGAACGGGCTGAGAGCCACGTCCTACCACTCGATCCGGACCGACATGGAAAACGCCGGCGCGCGATGGGAAGATTCCCAGACAGTGCGCGACGGCAATGTGATAACCGCCCGCAAGCCTGACGATCTGGAAGCGTTTACGGCGGCCATCGTGGAGGCCGTGGAAAACGGTTCCGGGCAGCGCGCGGCGGCAGAATGACGAGGTTCGGCCGCTGAGTAGCGGATCAGTCTCGCGGCCGGGCAAGGCGGCGCTGGCGCCCTTACGGGCTGCCGCGCCGCTTTCTTTTCGTTCCCCAAGCGCAAACGCCCATGTCAGGATGGTGCCGCTGGCCCAATTGCGAGCCTTTGCTGACGCGTCGTCGGCGACCTAACGTGGCCGCTCGCGGCAAAGCCAGCGGAGGATCTCATGAGCAAGGCGGAAGAACTCAGACGGCTGCACGACGGCCCGGGCGCCTTCGTCATCCCAAACCCATGGGATATAGGCACAGCCAAGCTGCTGGCCAATATGGGCTTCAAGGCGCTCGCCACCACGAGCGCGGGCTACGCGTTCTCGCGCGGCCTGCCCGATGGCGGCGTCGACTTCGAAACGATGCTGGCACATTGTCGCGAACTGGTGGAAGCCGTCGACGTGCCGGTCTCGGCCGATCTCGAAAAGGGCAAGGGCGACAGTCCTGAAGATGCAGCGGAGACGATCAGGCGCGCCGCGTCCACGGGGCTCGCCGGATGCTCGATCGAGGATTCGACTGGCGACCCGGACAGGCCGATCTTCGAATTCTCGCATGCAGTGGAGCGCGTCGCGGCAGCCGTTGAGGCAGCCCGCGCGCTCGGGCACGATTTCGTCTTCACCGCGCGGGCGGAGAATTTTCTCTGGGGCCGCCCCGATCTCGATGACACGATCCGCCGGCTGCAGGCATTCGAAAAGGCCGGCGCCGATGTGCTCTACGCACCCGGCCTCTCGGACATCGCCGGCGTGAAAACCGTCTGCACAAGCGTCGGCAAGCCGGTCAACGTGCTGGCGGTGCCGGGTTTTTCCGTCGCCAGCCTGTCGGAAGCAGGTGCCCGGCGCGTCTCGGTCGGTTCCAAGCTTACAACGGTAGCCTTTGGCGCCGTCGAGGCCGCGGCGAAAGAGATGCTCGAAGACGGCACCTTCGAATATGCACGTCACGCAATGTCGTTCGCCAAGCTTCAGGCGATGTTCTCGAAAGGTCGCTGATGCAGGGCAGCTTGCACGTCGTCGACATGCATACCGGCGGCGAGCCGCTGCGGATCGTCACCGACGGCTATCCGCCGCTGCCGAAAGGCACGATCCTCGAAAAGCGCGCCTTCGTGCGCGACAATCTCGATCATCTGCGCCGCCTGCTGATGTTCGAGCCGCGCGGCCACTTCGACATGTACGGAGCATTGCTGGTCGAACCAGACCTGCCGGACGCCGACCTCGCGGTGCTGTTCATGCACAATGAGGGCTATTCGACGATGTGCGGCCACGCCATCCTGGCGCTGGGCCGCTATGCGATCGACGAGGGGCTGGTCGCGAAGACCGAGCCCGTGACCGTGGTCAATATCGAATGCCCCTGCGGACTGGTTAGGGCGGAGGTGGAAGTCGACAACGGCCGCGCCGGCGCTGTCTCGTTCGAAAGCGTACCGTCCTTCCTCTTCGCATCGGACTGCCAGGTCGAAGTACTCGGTTATGGCACCACCCGGTTCGACATCGCCTATGGCGGCGCGTTCTACGCCTTGGCCGACTGCCGGCAGTTCGGACTCGAATTCGGCCGCGATTCCGTTCGTGACTTCACCGACGCCGCTGCGGCGCTGACCGAAAGCGCGAAAGCCGCCGTGCCCCTTTCCCATCCGGACCACGCCGACCTCGCGTTCCTCTACGGCTCGATCCTGACGGATGGCGGCGATGGATCGGGCGGGCACCCGACGAAAAATGTCTGCGTCTTCGCCGACAGGCAGGTCGACCGGTCGCCGACGGGTTCCGGCGTCACGGCGCGACTTGCCGCGATGCACGCCAAGGGAGAAGCGGCGGTGGGCGAGACGCGCACCTTCGAAAGCATCGTCGGCTCGCGCTTTGAGGGAACCGTCGCCCGGTCGACCAAGGCCGGGAACATGGATGCCGTGACCGTCCGCGTGTCCGGCCGTGCCTTCTACAGCGGACGCGCCGAGTTCATCGTCGAGGAAGACGACCCGCTAAGCGCCGGCTTCATCGTGCGCTGATCGCGGGCTGGCGGGAGCCGCACGCATCTGCGACCAGGCGAAGGCTGCGACGAAGACCAGCGTCATCAAGACCACGATGGTCGGAGCGGGCGCGCTGTCGATGAAGAACGACAGGTAGACGCCAAGGAAGGCGCAGCCGACCGCGACCGAAACGGCAACCGCCAGCATGGCCTCGAAGCGGCGGGTCACGAGAAACGCAATCGCGCCCGGCGCGATCAGCATGGCGATCGCCAGAATGATGCCGACTGCCTTGAGCGCGCCGACGATAGTCAACGACAGGACGGCCAGAAGCCCATAATGGTAGAACCGCACCGGGAGGCCGATAGCGCGGGCGTGCTGGGCGTCGAACGCGTGCAGAAGCAGGTCGCGGCGCAGCAGGCCGACGAAGCCGAGCGCTATCAGCGCGATGACGCCTGTTTCGGCAACATCGCCCCAGGTCACGCCCAGGATGTTGCCGAACAGCACATGCAGCAGGTGCAGTTCGCTCTCGATCATCGAAAACATGACGATGCCGAGCCCGAACATGCCGGAGAACACGACACCCATGACGGTGTCCTCCTTGACGCGGCTGTTTTCCCTCAGGAAACCGACTGCGAGCGCGCAGAACATGCCAGCGCCGAAGGCACCGATTGCAAGCGGCAAACCGGCAACATAGGCCAGCACGACGCCCGGCAGCACCGCGTGGCTGATGGCATCGCCCATCAGCGACCAGCCCTTAAGGATAAGGAAGGATGACAGCAG
Organism: Aquamicrobium sp.; assembly: GCA_019739225.1. Classification (GTDB taxonomy): domain Bacteria; phylum Pseudomonadota; class Alphaproteobacteria; order Rhizobiales; family Rhizobiaceae; genus Aerobium. The sequence goes on along the minus strand of JAHHDT010000005.1, from coordinate 40,146 downwards.
CCCCATCGGCGCGGCCACCAGGATCGCAATCACGAAGGCCTGCTGCATGAACGGAAACTGGAAAGGCAGAAGCAGCGTGTCGATCATCGCACAGCCTCGATCGCGGCCCGTGCCTGCCTGCGGGCCGCAAGCAGCCCATGCTTCGGCGCGAAGAAAAACGCAGCGAGGAAGATCAGCGTCTGCAGCACCACGATGATGCCACCGGTCGCGCCGTCGATGAAGTAGCTCGCATAGGCGCCGACGAAGCTCGTCAGCGAACCGATCGCGACGCTTATGACGATCAGGCGTGGAAAACGGTCGGTCAGAAGGTAGGCCGTCGCGCCCGGCGTCACGACCATCGCGACGACAAGGAAGGCACCCACCGTCTGCAGCGCGGCGACCGTGCAGGCCGAGAGCAGCGTGAAGAACAAGACGCGCAGCAGCCCGGGCCGCAGGCCGATCGACCTTGCATGGTTCTCGTCGAAGAAGGTGACCATCAGGTCCTTCCATTTGGCGATGAGAATCGCCAGCGAGACGCCGGCGATGATGACGAGTTGCAGCGTGTCGGCCGGCGTCACCGCAAGGATGTTGCCGAGCACGATGGTCTGGATGTTCACCGAAGCCGGCGACAGCGACACCATGAAGAGGCCGATCCCGAAGAAGGAGGTGAAGATAAGCCCGATCACTGCATCCTCGCGCAGCCGCGTCTGGGTGGTCAGGAACAGCATGGCACCGGCGGCAAGCCCACCGGAAAAGAATGCGCCCACGGCGAAGGGCAGCCCGAGCATGTAGGCGCCCGCCACGCCGGGAACGATGGCATGCGAAAGCGCATCGCCGATCAGCGACCAGCCTTTGAGCATCAGATAGGCCGACAGAAAGGCGCATACGGCGCCGACCAGCGCCGACACCCACATGGCGTTGACCATGTAGCCGTATGAAAATGGCTGAAAGAGCAGTTCGCTCATTGGGGGTCATCCCCGCGTGCGGCAGCATTGTCCTCCGCGTCGGCAGGGCCACTGCTCGACTGCGCCTTGTCGCCGTAAAGCACGAAGGGCCGCTCGTCGTCGGTCAACACCGTCAATTCGCGCCCGTCCTCGTCGTCGTGCAGCACCGGACCGCCGAGCACGAAGTGGCGCAGGACACCGCCGAAAGCTGCCTCCAGATTGGGCCGAGTGAAGACTTCGTTCGTCGGGCCGGCGGCCAGAACGGTGCGGTTGAGCAGCACCGCACGGTCGCAGAATTCGGGGACCGAGCCGAGATTGTGTGTCGAGACCAGCATCAGGCGGCCCTCGTCGCGCAGAGAGCGCAACAGGGCTATGATCGCCTCCTCGGTGGTGACATCGACACCGGTGAACGGCTCGTCGAGCAGGATCACCTGCCCTTCCTGCGCCAGCGCGCGCGCCAGGAAGACGCGCTTCTTCTGCCCGCCCGAAAGCTCGCCGATCTGGCGCTTGCGGAAACCGGACATGCCGACACGCTCCAGCGCCTCGTCGACCATGCGCCGGTCGTTCGCGGATGCGATCCTCAGAAAGTTCATGTGGCCGTAGCGGCCCATCATAACCACATCCTCGACGAGGATCGGAAAGTTCCAATCGACCTCCTCGGCCTGCGGAACATAGGCGACGACGTTGCGGCGCAGCGCGCGGCCGGCCGGCTCGCCCATGATCGAGACCGAGCCCGTTGCAAGCGGCACGAAGCCCATGATCGCCTTGAACAGCGTCGACTTGCCGCTGCCGTTGACACCTACAAGCGCCGTGATCGTGCCCCGCGGGATCGAGAAGCCGGCATCGACCAGCGCCGCCTGGCCGTTGCGGTAGGTGACCGTCACATTCCGCACGTCGAGGCCGGCGCTTGACGCACCGGCCTGCATGGACAGGGACTTTTCCGCCGCGACATTCATTGAGAAAGGCCTTCGGCTATCGTTTCCGTGGTGACCCGCAGAAGATCGAGATAGGTGGGGACCGGTCCATCGGCATCGCTCAGGGAATCGACGTAGAGAACCCCGCCATAGCTGGCGCCCGTTTCGCGCGCCACCTGCTGGGCCGGGTTCGGCGAGACCGTGCTCTCGCTGAAGATAGCGGGAATGCCGTTCTCGCGCATCTGGTCGATCACCTTGCGGATCTGCTGCGGCGTGCCCTGCGCATCCGCATTGATAGGCCAGAGGTAAAGTTCCTTCAGGCCGAAGTCGCGCGCAAGATAGGAAAACGCGCCTTCGCTGGTCACCAGCCAGCGACGCTCTTCGGCAATGGTCGAAAGCCTCTCGCGGATCGGTTGCACCATGGCTTCGATCTCGGCCGAATAGGCAGCCGCATTGGCCGCATAGATCTCTGCGTTGGCAGGATCGTACTCGGCGAAGGCGGCACGGATATTCTCGACATAGGTCAGAACGTCGCTCGGCGACATCCAGGCATGCGGGTTCGGCTTGCCGCTATATGGGCCTTCCGTGATGCCTATCGGCTCGACGCCTTCGCTGACCACCACGCCGGGCACGTCGCGCAGGTTCTGGAAAAAGCGTTCGAACCAGAGTTCGAGGTTGAGGCCGTTCCAGAGGATCAGGTCGGCGTCCTGGGCGCGCAGAATGTCGCCCGGCGTCGGCTGATATTCGTGAATTTCGGCGTTCGGCCGGGTGATCGATTCGACATCGGCAGCTTCGCCGGCAACGTTGCTGGCAATATCGGCGATGACGGTGAACGTGGTGACGACCTTCAACCTTTCCTCCTGCGCTGCGGCAGGCAGCACGGCGAGGCACAGGGCGAGGGCGGCTAGAGCGGATCTGGCGAACATGAAGGCTCCGGAATCGGCAGGATGGCGCGTGGACCATCAGCACATAGCGCGCTTTCGCACCTACGTCAATGCAATTGCAAATCGTTTGCAAATAGAAGGCACGTCTTCGGCTTCCAAACCAGGACGTCATGCAGGAATGGCGACCTGCGCCTTGCCATCGGAACTCGCACCACAGCGATCATTCTTTGCAACGATTGCCCAAAAGAAGCATATTCGCCCCATGAACCAGACCGTGATTCCGAAGCCTGATTACGAGGCGGCATTGCGAGAGGCCGGCGTGCGCATCACGCGGCCTCGCCGGGTCATACTCGGCATTCTTTCCGATGCTGGTGATCATCCCGACGCGATGGAAATCTTCCGTCGCGCGGTTGCGATCGACAGCAGCATATCGCTGTCGACCGTCTATCGGACGATGAAGCTGCTGGAGGGCATCGGCGCGATCCACCGCCACGCCTTCGAGGGCGGACCATCGCGCTTCGAACCTGCCGTGGGCGATCATCACGACCATCTGATCGACATCGAGACCGGCGACGTGATCGAGTTCCAGTCAGACCGCATCGAGGAACTGCAGCAGGAAATCGCGCGCGAGCTGGGCTACGAGATTGTCCACCACAGGCTCGAGCTCTATGGGCGCAAGCGCCGCCGGCGTTAGGTCCGGGCCTGCGCGACCGAGCCGCGCACGACGAGATCGACCGGCCACACCTCCCCGCGCGCACCCTCTTCGAGGCCACCTATGCGCGCTGCCAGACGCTCGGCGATGCGTTGACCTGCGGACCTGATCGACGACCGCGTGGTTGCCAACGGCACCGGAAAGTTTTCCGGACGTAGAAAGGGAAACACGTCGTCATGCGCGATCAGCGAAACGTCGCCCGGCACGCTGAGCCCTGCGTCGCGGAGTGCGCGTATGATGCCCAGCGTCATCAGCATGCTCGAGCACATGATCGCGGTCGGGCGTTCCTTTGCGGCAAGGATTTCACGGGCGGCGGAATAGCCGTTTTCTTCCGTCATCGGCAGTGCCCGGATGCGTGAAGGGGGCAATTCGACCCCGCTGGCCACCATCGCGCGCCGTGCGCCGCGCTCTCGGTGGATGGCGAAGGTCTGGTCCGGATTGCCGTTGATCAGCGCGATGCGGCGATGGCCAAGTTGCACCAGCAGGCGCGCGGCCTCGTAAAATGCGGCCTCGTTGTCGATGTCCAGAAATGGGTAGTCGAAGTCGAGCCCCTCCGATCGGCCATGCACGATGAACGGAATGCCCAGCTCGTTGAGCAACCTGATGCGACTGTCCTTCGGGCGCGGCGACGAAATATAGACCGCGTCGACCTGGCGGTTGGCGACGATGCGGCGGTAGGTGGTTTCCTCGTCCTGCATGGTCGAAGGTGACAGCGCGAGGTCGAGCTCATGCGTACGTGCATAGTCGCCGAGGCCCGAAAGAAACTCGACGAAATGCGGATCGATCTCCACGCTGGCGCCCGTGGGCATGACATAGCCGATCATGCCCGCCTTGCCCGTCGCCAGGCGCCTTGCGCTCGGGTTGGGGCGATAGCCGTGCCGCTTGGCGGCGTCGACGACCCGTCTGCGCGTTTCCTCTGCAACCTCGGGATAGCCGTTGAGCGCCCGGCTTACCGTCGTCTGCGACAGATCCAGCATACTGGATAGCTGCTTGAGGTTCACATTCCTGCTCCACTGCCGACGCCAACACTTCGTACCATTTCATCCAAATCGCTTTGAATGATCGAGCTAAATTCGGTGTCGATATCGCTTTCTTCCCATGAATATTAGGGCTGACCGTGCCCGCTGGCAAAGCGGAAATTCGTACCGCATTGCCGCAAAACCTATGCTGCAGCGCGCCATTACGGGCATATTAAATCGATTAGGTCGCTTGCCCCTATTGACTTTGCGTCAATTCGGTGTCGAAGATGCGAGTAGTCAAAGCGCTTTGGATTTCGTGTCGGAGCAACCGGCGAAACAACGCGCCGGCCGTGTGCGCAATGGAGGTTGCGTGCATCGAATGATGTCGATTTCGAACGGGAGGAAATCATGAGGAAATCCCTGCTGGCAGGCGCAGCGCTTGCCACCATAGCCATATATGCGGCCCCGGCCGCGGCCGAGCTCAAATTCGCGCCGGGCGAGGACAGCCGTTTCACCTGGTCGGACTACGAAACCTTGCAGCAGACCGACCTGTCTGGCCAGACGCTGACCGTTTTCGGCCCCTGGCGCGGCGCCGACGAGGACCTGATCCAGTCGATCCTCGAATATTTCCGAGAGGCGACGGGTGCCACCATCAACTATTCGTCGTCAGAGAACTACGAGCAGCAGATCGTCATCGACACGCAGGCGGGCAGCCCGCCCAATATCGCGATCCTGCCGCAGCCGGGCCTTATCCAGGACCTTGCATCGAAGGGCCTGCTCACGCCCCTCGGCGAAGACACTGCCGCCTGGGTCGCACAGAACTACGGGGCCGGCGAATCCTGGGTCGATCTCGGCACCTATGCCGACGATAAGGGCGATGAACAGTTCTTCGCCTTCCCCTACAAGGCCGACGTGAAATCGCTCGTCTGGTATTCGCCGGACAATTTCGAGGACGCCGGCTACGAAGTGCCGGAGACCATGGAAGAGCTGCTGGCGCTGCAGGACCAGATCGTCGAGGATGGCGGTGTGCCGTGGTGCATCGGCCTGGGTTCGGGCGGCGCGACCGGATGGCCAGCGACCGACTGGGTCGAGGACATCATGCTGCGCATCCACGAACCGTCCGTCTACGACCAGTGGGTGAAGAACGAAATTCCCTTCAACGACCCACAGGTCGTGGAAGCGCTGGAAATCTTCGCGTCCATCGCCACCAACAACGATTACGTCAACGGGGGCGCTGCCGCGGTCGCGGCAACCGACTTCCGCGACAGCCCGAAGGGGCTCTTCGACATTCCGCCGAAGTGCTACATGCACCATCAGGCGTCGTTCATCCCGTCCTTCTTCCCCGAAGGCACCGAAATGGGCATCGACGCGGACTTCTTCTACATGCCGCCCTATGCGGAGAAGGATCTCGGCAAGCCGGTTCTCGGCGCCGGCACGCTGGCGATGATCACCAAGGATTCGGATGCCTCGCGGGCCTTCATCGAGTTCCTGAAGATGCCGCTCACGCACGAACTGTGGATGGCCCAGTCCGGCTTCGTGACCCCGCACAAGGGCGTCAATGTGGACGCCTATGCGAATGAAGAGTTGAAGCGTCAGGGGCAAATCCTGGCAGACGCCACGACCTTCCGCTTCGATGGTTCGGACCTGATGCCCGGACGCATCGGCGCAGGATCGTTCTGGACCGGCATGGTCGAGCTCGTCGGCGGCAAGCCGGCCGAGCAGGTCGCCACCGAAATCCAGACGAGCTGGGACGCGATCAAATAGGGCGGGGCTCCTCCCCGAAACTAACGGTCCGGGTCGCGCGCGGCCCGGACCGGCAGACAAGTCGACACCTTCGGACAAATCTATCGCACCGGGGCCGGCGTGGGACGCTTCCCGCGCAAGCCCTGGCCAGCAGTGGGAGGATACGATGACGGGGCAGATCATCTCTGCGATTCTGACTGTCGTTCTGGGCGTTTCGGGTTGCGTCGTCTATTTCTGGGGCGCCAACCGGCTGCTGGACATGATCTTTCCGGCGCACGGCGTTTCGAGCCAGTCGGCCATCGACAATCTGCGACGCCAAGGGTTGATCCGGCCGTGGCTGTTCCTCGGGCCCGCCCTCCTGATCCTCACGATTTATCTCATCTACCCCGTGATCGAGACGGCGCGCCTCTCGTTCCTCGACCGCGGCGGTCAGAATTTTGTCGGCACCGCCAATTACGAATGGGCGCTGGGCGACAGGGAATTCCGCCAGGCGATCTTCAACAATTTCCTGTGGCTTGCCGTGGTGCCGGCCGCATGCACGTTCTTCGGTCTGATCGTCGCCGTGCTTACCGACCGCATCTGGTGGGGCAACATCGCCAAGATGTTCGTCTTCATGCCGCTGGCCATCTCGTTCGTGGGCGCCAGCGTGATCTGGAAGTTCATCTATGAGTACCGCGGCGACGGCCAGACGCAGATCGGCGTGCTCAACGCCATCGTGCAATGGTTCGGCGGCGAGCCGCAGGTCTGGATCTCGCTGCCGTTCTGGAACAATTTCTTCCTGATGGTGATCCTCATCTGGATCCAGACGGGCTTTGCCATGGTGATCCTGTCGGCCGCCCTTCGCGGCATACCGGACGAAACGATCGAGGCTGCCACCATCGACGGTGCCAACGGCTTCCAGATCTTCTGGAAGATCATGGTGCCGCAGATCTGGGGCACGATCGCGGTGGTGTGGACAACCATCACCATCCTGGTCCTCAAGGTCTTCGACATCGTGCTGACCATGACAAACGGGCAGTGGAACACCCAGGTTCTCGCCAATCTGATGTTCGACTGGATGTTCCGCGGCGGTGGCGATTTCGGCCGCGGCGCGACCATCGCGATCATCATTATGCTCGCCGTCATACCGATCATGATCTGGAACATCCGCAACGCCACGCGCGAGACGGGAGGACACTGAGATGGCCGCGACCGGAAGGAGCTTCGCTCAGCGCTGGGGCGTTCATATCGCCGTGCTGCTGATCGTCATCGTCTGGACCGTCCCGACGCTCGGCATTCTGGTGTCATCGCTGCGCGACAAGGACCAGATCGCCGTTTCCGGCTGGTGGACCGCGCTGACCACCTCGTCGCAGACCGGGCAAGGCCGCACCGACGCAGCCGACGCCCAGGTCGAGCAGGGCGGGCGTTTCGTGATCTCCGGCAACCTGCTGGAGGACGGCACCGCACTGACCATCACCGCCTTCGGTACGCGCATCCAGGAGCCAACTGCGCATGAGGCCGGCACAGTGGCCGAGCTGGAAGACGGCGTCACGCTGCAGGTGAACGAGGACGGCAGCTACGTCCATTCCTCTCCTGTTGCCTTTGAGGGTCGTCGCGGCGAGCGTGTCTTCTTCGAGGCGTCGACACCGCCGCGCTTCACCACCGAGAACTACGAGACGGTGCTGTTTTCGGAAGGCATCGGCCGATCGTTCATCAACTCGCTGACCGTGACGATTCCGGCCACCATCATCCCGATCCTGATTGCGGCGTTCGCAGCCTACGCGCTCGCCTGGATGCGTTTTCCCGGCCGCGCGATCCTGATCGCCGTGGTCATCGGCCTGCTGGTGGTACCCCTGCAGATGTCGCTGATACCGCTGCTCAAGCTCTATAATGGTGTTGGCGCCTTCTTCGGCGTGCCGGCCAAGACCTATCTCGGCATCTGGCTTGCGCACACGGGTTTCGGCCTGCCCTTCGCGATATACCTGCTGCGCAGCTACATCGCCGGCCTGCCGCGCGAGATCATGGAATCGGCACGCATAGATGGGGCAAGCGACTTCGAAATCTTCGTCAAGATCGTGCTGCCGCTCTCCTTCCCGGTGCTCGCCTCCTTTGCCATCTTCCAGTTCCTGTGGGTGTGGAACGACCTGCTGGTGGCCATGGTGTTCCTGGGCTCAGGCTCGAACCAGCTCGTGCTGACCGGCAAGCTCAATGCGCTGCTCGGTTCACGTGGCGGCGATTGGGAAATTCTCACGACGTCGGCCTTCGTCACCATAATCGTGCCGCTTATCGTGTTTTTCTCGTTGCAACGCTATTTCGTCCGCGGGCTGCTCGCGGGCTCCGTCAAGGGTGGTTGATCGATGCAGGCTGCAATGCATATCCAGAACAGGGAAGGCGCGGAACCGGCGGTGGAACCGGATCGCGACTGGTGGCGGGGGGCGGTCATCTACCAGATCTACCCGCGCTCTTTCCAGGATTCCGACGGCGACGGCATCGGCGACCTGCGCGGCATCCTGACCCGGCTGCCGCATATCGCCAGCCTCGGCGCGGACGCGATCTGGATTTCGCCTTTCTTCCGCTCGCCGATGGCGGATTTCGGCTACGACGTCTCCGATTATCGCGACGTCGAGCCGATGTTCGGCACGCTGGACGATTTCGACGCGGTGGTCGCCGAGGCGCACCGGCTCGGGCTCAAGGTGATGATCGACCTCGTCCTGTCCCACACGTCGGATGCGCATCCCTGGTTCCGTGAAAGCCGAGGCTCGCGCGACAACCCGAAGTCCGACTGGTACGTATGGGCGGACGCAAAGCCCGACGGCACGCCGCCCAACAACTGGCTGTCGATCTTCGGCGGGTCCGCCTGGGCGTGGGATGCGCGGCGTCAGCAATATTACATGCACAACTTCCTGGCCGAGCAGCCGGATCTCAACTTCCACAATAGCGAGGTTCAGGACGCACTGCTCGACGTCACCCGCTTCTGGCTGGAGCGCGGCGTCGACGGCTTCCGACTCGATACGATCAACTTCTACTTCCACAGCCAGGGGCTTGAGGGCAATCCGGCACTGGCACCGGAATCGCGGGACTATTCAACGGCGCCAGCCGTCAATCCCTACAACTGGCAGGACCATATCTACGACAAGAGCAGGCCGGAGAACGTGGCGTTTCTTACCCGATTCCGCGCGCTGCTTGACGAGTATCCGGCGGCGGCGGCAGTCGGCGAGGTAGGGGACGCGCAGCGCGGCCTGCAGATCGTGGCGGACTACACGGCCGGCCGCGACCGCGTGCATATGTGTTACTCATTCGACTTCCTGTCGCCCGACAAGATCAGCGCGGAGCGTGTGCGGACCGTTCTCGAAGAGTTCGACCGCGTCGCCAGCGACGGCTGGTCGTGCTGGGCCTTTTCCAATCACGACGTGATGCGCCACGCATCGCGCTGGGCGGCCAGCGAATGGGATCGCACCGCCTATCTGAAGGTGATCTCGGCACTGTTGATGAGCCTGCGCGGTTCGGTCTGCATCTATCAGGGTGAGGAACTCGGCCTGCCGGAAGCGGACCTGGCCTTCGAGGATCTTCGGGACCCCTACGGCATCCGCTTCTGGCCGGAATTCAAGGGGCGGGACGGCTGCCGTACGCCGATGGTGTGGGATTCGCACCAGCCCAATGCCGGATTCTCGCCGGCCCGGCCCTGGCTTCCGGTGCCGGCCGAGCATCTGACCATGGCGGTCAACACGCAGGCCGACGACGATAACTCGCTGCTCGAACATTATCGCCGCATGCTCGCCTTCCGCGCCGCCCACCCGGCGCTGATCAAGGGCTCGATCACCTTCAACGATGCGCGGGGCGACGTGGTGGTCTTCACCCGCCGTCACGGCAACGAACAGATCCTGTGCGCCTTCAACCTCGGCGGCAACGACGCCGCGCTGGAGCTGGGCGACGGTGTTTCGCCGGTCTCGATACCGGGGCATGGCTTTTCGGGCACAAGCGCGGGTGGAACGATCAGGCTCGGCGCCTATGGCGCCTGGTTCGGACGGATCGCCTGACGAACGGAATCGGGAGGAGGAAAACATGGCCAATCTGCTGCTCAGGGACGTGAAGAAAGCCTACGGCAACCTCGAAATCCTGCACGGCATCGATCTCGACATCAAATCGGGCGAGTTCATCGTCTTCGTCGGCCCGTCCGGCTGCGGGAAATCGACACTTCTGCGCACGATTGCCGGACTCGAGGACATAACCGGGGGCGAGCTGCAGATCGACGGAGACGTCGTCAACGACGTGCCGCCGTCGAAGCGCGGCATCGCCATGGTGTTCCAGTCCTATGCGCTCTATCCGCATATGACCGTCTACGACAACATGGCCTTCGGCATGAAGATCGCCAAGGCCAGCAAGACGGAGATCGACGAGCGCGTGAAGCAGGCGGCCGAAATCCTGCAGCTCACCAAATATCTCGACCGGCTGCCCAAGGCGCTCTCCGGCGGCCAGCGGCAGCGCGTTGCCATCGGTCGCGCCATCTGCCGCAACCCGAAGGTGTTCCTGTTCGATGAGCCGCTTTCGAACCTCGACGCCGCACTGCGCGTCGCCACCCGTATCGAGATCGCCAAGCTCAAGGAGCAGATGGCCAATACGACGATGATCTACGTCACCCATGACCAGGTCGAGGCGATGACGCTCGCCGACCGGATCGTCGTGCTCAAGGACGGCTATGTCGAGCAGGTCGGCTCGCCGATGGAACTCTATCGCCACCCCGGCAACCTGTTCGTTGCCCAGTTCATCGGTTCGCCGTCGATGAACATCGTGCCGGCCACGATCGAGCGGGCGGGCGGGCCCACCGCCGTCCGGCTCGCCGACGGGACGGTCGCGCACGTACCCACCCAGACGCCGGACTCGGCCGCCGGCACACAGGCCAGCTTCGGCGTGCGGCCGGAAGACCTGCGCGTGGCAACGGACGCGGATGGCAGCGTGCTGTTCGAAGGGCGCATCGACTATATCGAGCAGCTCGGCGAGGTGCAGCTTCTCTATGTCGACCTGGGTCGCGGAGGCGAGCCGCTGGTCGCCAAGCTGCCCGGCAATGCCGAGATCAAGCGCGGCTCGACCGTGCGGCTAACGGCGGACGCCGGCGACCTGCACATCTTCGACAGCGATGGCCGATCGTTCGCGCGGGAACGCCTGGCCAGCGCGGCCTGAGCTGCCTGGCCTGATTGAAAAGAAAAAGGGCGGCACAAGTGCCGCCCTTTTTCGTTGAGACGATCGCGTCAGATGTCGAACGAGACGCCCTGCGCCAACGGCAGCACGGTCGAATAATTCACCGTGTTGGTGGCGCGGCGCATGTAGCCCTTCCACGCGTCCGATCCGGATTCGCGGCCGCCGCCGGTTTCCTTCTCGCCGCCGAACGCGCCGCCGATCTCCGCACCGGAGGTGCCGATATTGACGTTGGCAATGCCGCAATCGGAGCCGTCGGCCGACAGGAAGCGCTCGGCCTCGCGCATATCGAGTGTGAAGATCGACGAGGACAGGCCCGCGCCCACCGCGTTGTGGTCGGCAATCGCCGCGTCGAAGTCGGAATATTTCATCACATAGAGGATCGGCGCGAAGGTTTCTTCCGTGACGGGCGAAACCTGCTTCGGCATCTCGACCAGCGCGGGCCGCACGTAGAAGGCGGCGTCCTGCGCGGTCTCCACGCGTTCGCCACCGGTGATCTCGCCGCCCGCGGCCTTTGCCTTGTCGAGCGCCGACTGCATGCCCTTGTAGGCGGCTGCGTCGATCAGCGGACCGACCAGCGCGCCGGTCTCCAGCGGGTTGCCGACGGAAACGCTTTCATAGGCCTTCTTCAGGCGCGGCACGAGGTCGTCATAAACGCTCTCGTGTACGAACAGCCGCCGCAGCGTCGTGCAGCGCTGGCCGGCCGTGCCCATGGCGCCGAAGGCGATGGCGCGCAGCGCCATGTCGAGATCGGCGGAGGGGCAGACGATGCCGGCATTGTTGCCTCCGAGTTCGAGGATGGCGCGCGCGAACCGCTTCGCCAGCCGCGGGCCAACCTCGGCACCCATTCGGGTCGAGCCGGTGGCGGAGACGAGCGGAACCTTCGGGTGGTCGACAAGCACCTCGCCGATGGCGCGGTCGCCGATCAGCACCTGCAGCAGACCCTGGGGCGCATCACCGAAACGCGACGCGGCGCGCGCGAAAATCGCCTGGCAGGCGAGCGCTGTCAGCGGCGTCTTTTCGGACGGCTTCCAGACGACCGAATTTCCGCACACCAGCGCCAGCGCAGCGTTCCACGACCACACGGCGACCGGGAAATTGAATGCTGAGATCACGCCGACAACGCCGAGCGGGTGCCAGGTCTCCATCATCCGGTGGCCGGGGCGCTCGGAGGCGATGGTCAGGCCATAGAGCTGGCGCGACAGGCCAACCGCGAAGTCGCAGATGTCGATCATCTCCTGAACCTCGCCCAGACCCTCGGACGGGATCTTGCCGGCCTCTATGGAAACGAGACGGCCGAGGTCGTCCTTGGAAGCGCGCAATTCCTCGCCCAGCAGGCGCACGAGTTCGCCACGGCGCGGGGCCGGTACGTTGCGCCACTGGCGGAATGCTGCGTCAGCCGCTTCGATCGCCTTTGCCGCGTCCTGCGCCGAGATCGGCGTCAGGTCGGCGACCTTGCCGCCGGTCAACGGGCTGTAGGACGGCATCGATCCGCCCGCCAGCACAGCCTTGTCCACGCCGAGGCGTTCGAGAAGCGCCGTCGTTTCCTTTGCGATATCCATGATGTTCAAAGACCCTTTTCAAGCTTGCGGGTCCGCGCAGGCGCGGACCTTCATTTCATTACGATCATGCCTTGGGCGGCTGCCTTAGAAGAACGCCTGCAGACCCGTCTGTGCACGGCCCAGGATGAGGGCGTGAACGTCATGCGTGCCCTCATAGGTGTTGACCGTCTCCAGGTTCTGCGCGTGGCGCATGACGTGATATTCGATCTGGATGCCGTTGCCGCCGTGCATGTCGCGCGCCTGCCTGGCGATGTCCAGCGCCTTGCCGCAATTGTTGCGCTTGACGATGGAGATCATCTCCGGTGCGAACCTGCCCTCGTCCATCAGGCGGCCGACGCGCAGGGAGCCCTGAAGGCCAAGCGCGATTTCCGTCTGCATGTCGGCGAGCTTCTTCTGGAAGAGCTGGGTCTGCGCCAGCGGCCTGTTGAACTGCTTGCGATCGAGGCCGTACTGGCGGGCGCGGAACCAGCAATCCTCGGCAGCGCCCATGGCGCCCCAGGAAATGCCGTAACGGGCGCGATTGAGGCAGCCGAACGGTCCCTTGAGCCCGGAGACGTTCGGCAGGAGCGCGTCCTCGCCGACCTCGACGTCCTCCATCACGATCTCGCCGGTGATCGACGCGCGCAGCGACAGCTTGCCGCCGATCTTCGGCGCCGAGAGCCCCTTCATGCCCTTTTCCAGCACGAAGCCGCGGATCTGCGTTGTCATGCGCCTCGGACTTCGCCCACACCACGAACACGTCGGCGATCGGTGCGTTGGAGATCCACATCTTGGAGCCCTTGAGGCGATAGCCGCCGTCGGTCTTCACCGCACGCGTCTTCATGCCGCCGGGATCGGAGCCGGCATCCGGCTCGGTCAGGCCGAAACAGCCGATCCACTCGCCCGAGGCGAGCTTGGGCAGATATTTCTTGCGCTGCTCTTCCGAGCCGTAGGCGTAGATCGGATGCATCACCAGCGACGACTGGACGCTCATCATCGAGCGATAGCCCGAATCGATACGCTCCACCTCGCGCGCCACAAGGCCATAGGACACGTAGCCCGCGCCCGAGCCGCCATATTCCTCGGGGATCGTCACGCCCAGCAGGCCGGCCTGCCCCATCTCGGAGAAGATGGCCGGATCGGTCTTTTCCTCCAGATAGGCTTCTTCGACACGCGGCAGCAGCCTGTCGGAAGCGAACCCGGCCGCGGCGTCGCGGATCATGCGCTCGTCTTCGGTAAGCTGATCGTCGAGCAGGAAGGGATCGGACCACGAGAACGACGCCATCTTTTCGTCCTTGTGCGGAGAGGTCTGTGCGGAAATGTTCATGCCTGTCCTCTTTGAACGGCGAATTGAATACGGAAGCGGTCGCGGCAGCAGAGCATGCCACGACCGGACGTTCCAGCCTTTGATATATTATGAGCCGCGTATTATGCAGGCAAAACGCTTTTTGGTCGATCAAACATGTCGAATCCGCATATTTGGAGCACGCCCCGGCGGCTCCAGCCCTCCATCAGCCTGCTGGCCGCCTTCGAGGCCGTCTGCCGCACCGGTTCGACGGCTGCGGCCGCGCGCGAGCTGTCGCTGACGCCAGGGCGCCGTCAGCCGCATGGTCAAGACGCTGGAGGAACAGCTCGAGGTCACGCTGTTCAAGCGCGAGCGCAAGCGCCTCAAGCCCACCGACGCGGCCAAGGCCTATGCGCATGACGTGCGCAAGGCGCTGGACCTGATCGCGCGCTCGACGCTCGGGCTGCGCGCCAATCCCGGCGGCGGCACGCTGTCGCTGGCGATCCTGCCGACCTTCGGCACGCGCTGGCTGGCCCCGCGCCTGCCGCACTTCCTTGCCGCGCATCCCGGCGTCACCATCAATCTCGGCACACGCCTGCAACGGTTCGATTTCGCCCAAAGCACCTTCGACGCCGCAATCCATTTCGGCGACCCCGACTGGCCGGAAACCGAGCACGTCAAGCTGTTCGACGAGCGCATGATCGCCTGCTGCGCGCCGGACTTCCACAAGCGTCATCCGCTGGATGAGGCAAGCGACCTTCTGACCGCGCCGCTTCTGCTGCTTGAAACGCGGCCAAGAGCATGGACGAGCTGGTTCGAGGCGCATGGCTGTGGCGCGCAGCCGGCGCGCGGTATGATGTTCGACCAGTTCGCAACGATGATCCAGGCCGCCATTCACGGCATGGGCGTGGCGCTGCTACCGGCCTTCCTGGCATCAGGGGAGATCGAGGCAGGCCGGCTTGTTCCTGCTTATGGCGAGGCGATCTCGGGTGTCGGCGCCTATTACCTGATCTGGCCGCAGAGCGGCGCGCAGCATCCACCGCTGCGCTCGTTCCGGGCATGGCTGGAAACTGAGACGGCAGACCTGCAATAATCGCAACGCCGCCAGGTCAGAGCCGGAACGTCCAGAACAGGCAGGCCAGCGTCGCGGCGATGAAGACGACGAAGAAGATCGTGCGCAGCAGCACGTTTCGGCGCAGTTCGTTCATCAGCAGGTGGGCGGCGATGATCGCGCCGGCAAAGAGGAACTGCCAGTCGAGCAGGGCCCAGAGCGCGGCCCGGTCGCCGAAGGCGAAGCGGGCGACGAGCACGCCGACGATCGTCGCCAGCAGCACCAGCGTCGCCGCATAGGTCGGCGTCGCACCGTTGGTGTGGACGAAGCCGGCAGCGCGCAACGGCAGGATCATCATCAACACCGAAGCGAACGCATAGATGGCGGCGAGCGGTATGAAAGTCGCCGCGTTGGCGAGATTATCGAGCCGGGCAAGGCCGAGCGCGCCGAAGGCGTAACCCTTCTGCTCGACGGCGAAGCTGAGCGCGGCCAGCGCCGCGGTCAGCACGGTGACGAGCAGGAAGGATGCGGCGGTTCTGTTCATGGCGCGCTCCAGCGAGAATCAGCGAAATCTATCCTCTCGGGGAGCTATACCAGAATCGCCGCCGCGATAAGCTTGGCCGTCCGCTGGGCGAGGCAGCGGACAGCCAGCCTGTTATCGGCCCATCACTTGCCCCTCGCGGCGCTTGTCGGCAGCGCCGATCAGCTCACCGTTTTCCAGCTTGATGACGTGGAGGCCGGAATTGAGGTTGGCAATCGAGACCTCATGGCCGAGAGCGGTCAGGGCGTCGGCCGTCTGCTGGGCGCCGTCGCCCTCCTCCACACGCGTCGCGCCGTTCAGGTTGACGACATGCGGCAGGTCGACGGCTTCCTGCGGGTCCATGTTCCAGTCGAGCAGGGCAACGAGCGACAGCGCGACATAGTTGATGATGTTGGCGCCGCCCGGGCTGCCGGTGAGCAGGACAGGCCTGCGTCATCGCGAAACACGATCGTCGGCGCCATGGACGAGCGCGGTCGC
The DNA here is from genome assembly GCA_019739225.1 of Aquamicrobium sp. Taxonomy (GTDB): domain Bacteria; phylum Pseudomonadota; class Alphaproteobacteria; order Rhizobiales; family Rhizobiaceae; genus Aerobium. Next base: position 23,944 of record JAHHDT010000005.1, on the reverse strand, counting down.
TTGCCCGCTTCGACGCGATTGGCGACCGGCTTGCCATCCGCCTGGGGCGCGAAGGAGAAGTCCGTCAGCTCGTTGTTGAGCAGGAAGCCATTGGTCATGACCCGGCTACCGAAGCCGCTTTCGATCGTCGTCGTCATGGAGATCGCGTTGCCGTCGCCATCGACGATGACGAAATGCGATGTGCCGTGGCGCGGACGCTCGACATCGGGGGCATAGAGCTTCGTCTCGTCCCAGGGCGGATCGCCGGCCTCGGCCTTGCCCATGGATGCCGCCGGATCGATCAGCGCCGCACGCTCGGCGAGATAGGCGCGGTCTAGAAGCCCCTTCGGCATGTCGACGAAATCGCTGTCGGCCATGTACATGCCGCGGTCTGCGAAGGCCAGGCGCGAGGCCTCGGCAAAGAGATGGCGCGCCTCGACGCCTTCGCCCATTGCCGGCAGGTCGAAGGCCTCGAGCATGGCCAGCATCTGGCCGACCGTGAGGCCGCCCGAACTCGGCGGGCCCATGCCGCAGACCTCGTTCTGGCGATAGTCGACGCAGACCGGCTCGCGCTCGATCACCTCGTAGCGCGCGAAATCCTCCATGGTCAGCAGGCCGGGATTGGACTCGGTGCGGACGGCGGCGACGATGTCGCGAGCGATCTGGCCGGTATAGAAAGGCGCCGCTCCCTGATCCGCCACCAGCCTCAGGGTGCGCGCATAGGCGGGGTTTTCAAGCGTCGCGCCTTCGACAAGCGGCGTACCGCCGGCATCGAAGAAGTAGCTGCGTGTCAGTCTCGAAGGTGTCGAGCCCCGGTGCGCTGCGGGATCGCGTCGGCAAGCCGCTGCGAAACCGTGAACCCCTGCTCCGCGGTATCGATCGCCGGCTGCAGCAGGCCGGCCCAGGGCAGCCGCCCGAACTTGCCGTGCAGCGTTTCCATCAGCTTCGGCGTTCCCGGCACGCCTGCCGAGCGCCCGCCCACAACGGCGGCGATGAATTCCATCGTTTCGCCGCCCTCGCCCAGCCAGTACTTCTCGTCGGCGGCGAGCGGTGCGGTTTCGCGCGCGTCATAGGTGGTCAATTCGCCGAGTGCGGTATCCCAATAGAGCGCGAAGGCGCCGCCACCGAGACCGGAGCTCTGCGGCTCGACCAGACCCAGCATCGCCTGGACCGCGACCGCGGCGTCCGCAGCGGTGCCGCCCGCCTCGAGCACGGCATAGCCCGCACGCGTTGCCAGCGGATGGGCACTCGCGACCATGAATTCCTTGGCCCGCACGGAAACGCGCTCGGCCAGTTTCGTGGTGGCTTCGGGCTGGGGCGCTTCCTGTGCGATCGCTGCCGGCATTCCCACCGCCAGCGCCAGGACCAATGTGTAACCGCGTAAAGAACGCATGAATTCCACCTCCTCGACTGCCCTTCCCGCAGGGGAAAGCTAGCAACCGCCGGCAGGCCTGAACAGGGTCGCTACACAGGTTCGACAATGGTCCAGACCGCGATCGGTCTTGCCAACGCGCGCGGAAGATGAATCATTGGCGATGTCGGGGCGGCAACGAGAGGAGACTTCATATGGAAGACGCAAGCGTGGGCTGGATTGCGGCCATCATCATAGGCGGGCTGGCGGGCTGGATCGCATCCAGCGTCATGAAGAGCGATACCGGCCTCTTCCTCAATATCATTCTGGGGATCGTCGGCGCGGCGGTGGCGAGCTTCCTGTTCGGGCTGCTCGGCGTGTCGTTCGGCGGCTGGCTCGGCTATCTCGTCGCAGGGTTCGTCGGCGCCTGCATCCTCATCTGGGGCGCACGCGCCATTCGAAGCTGAGGCGTTCAGGCGGACGCCTAGCGGCTGTCAGGGCCAGGCAGCGAATGACGGAGCTCCGTGGCGGCGCGCAAGGTCGCGCCGCTGCATGTTCGGCGAGTGGCCGGACAACCGCTTGTAGAAGCGGCTGAAATAGGCGGGGTCGGAAAAGCCCAAGCTCCTCGGCGATCTCGGAAATCTGCAAGCTGGAATCGTCGAGCAAGGCCTCGGCCTCGCGCATCAGGCGGCCATGGATAAGCGCCAGCGGCGACCGCCCGGTGGTGCGCCGCACCGTGGCATTGAGCCTGTCCGGCGAAACACCGACCTCGTCTGCGTAGCGCGCAATCGTCCAGTGATCCCGAAAATGCAGGTCGACCGCGTGGAGGAAACGCTGCGCGATGGTCCGCGGCAGCGGTCTCGTCTCGCGCATCATGGGTCCCGACAGACGCCAGGTCGCGATAAAGAACAGTGCGAGCAAATGGCGGCGCGCCTCCTGCCCGGCCGGCAGGTCGAGCGCGGCTTCCTCGCCGATGGCTTCCAGGGCGTCGTACAGGCGTCTTGCCTGCCGGGTTTCCAGCCGCTGATGGATCAAGGGTTGGCCTAGGGTCGCACGCATCTGGCCGGCGAAAGGTCCGGCTGTGATGGCACCGGCTATGCCGACCTCATTGACCGCAAGCGAAATGCCGCGCGAACCGGCCTCGAGCAGGAGGCGCGCCTGGGCGCCGGCCGGCAGCCACAACAGACAGGGCGCCGCAAAGGCGATCTCGCCATCGCTCATCCTGACCCGGCCCCTTCCGGATTCCAGGACGAAGCCGCGATGGCGCGCATCGCGAAACGTCCATTCGCCGGATGTCAGTTCACCGCGCACCAGAGAGACCTCGGCATCAGGCTGCGCGCCCGGCTCAGGCTGGTTTGTAAAAAGCGCCATCGAAATCCCCCTTACCCCAACCCGGATAAAGTGCAATTATTGTCTGAAAATGTCTATTCCGGCAATGAAGGGTGCCTCTTATCGTGAGTGGTGCCGCATGATGGAAGGAGGTTCCGTCCTGCTGGCAAATGAAACGCGGTCGGACATGTCCCCGCGCCAACGGGAGGAAAATTGATGATCGGACGTCGGCAGTTTCTTGCCGCGACGGCTGCCGCCGTTGCGATGCCCGCCTATCTGAGACAGGCCTGGGCTCAGAATCCCGAAGTGGAGCTGAAGCTTCACCATTTCCTCGGTCCCAAGGCCCCTGCGCACACGCAGATGCTCGAACCCTGGGCAAAGGCCATTCAGGACGAGTCGGCCGGCCGGATAAAGATCGAGATTTACCCCGCCATGTCGCTGGGCGGCGCACCGCCGCAGCTTTTCCGCCAGGTCGCGGATGGCGTCGTCGACATCGTCTGGACAGTGAATGGCTATACGCCCGGCCTGTTCCCCCGCTCGGAAGTGTTCGAGCTGCCCACCGTCTTCACCAACGACCTGGCCGCAGCGAATCTCGCCATGCGCGACATGTACGACGAGCACCTCGCCGAGGAATTCTCCGACGTCCATGTCCTCTTCATGCACGTGCATGCGGGGCAGGCTCTGCACATGGCGAGCAAGCTCGTCCGCTCGCCCGCCGACACGCAGGGGCTCAAGCTGCGCGTTCCAGGCCCGACCGGCAATGCGGTGGTGGAGGCGATGGGTGCCACACCGGTGACGATGCCGGTTCCCGACCTGCCGCAGGCCCTGAGCACGAACGCGGTCGACGGCGCCCTGATCCCCTGGGAGATCATCCCGCCGCTGCAGCTTTTCGAGTCGACGCAATATCAGATCGAGGGACCGAACAATAACCGCTTCGGCACGACGACTTTCCAGGTCTCCATGAACAAGGCGCGCTGGGAAGCTCTGCCCGACGACTTGAAGGAGATCTTCACAAAGCACAGCGGTGAAGACTGGCTGCTCGAGGTGGCAAAGATCTGGCGCGGCGCCGACGACTTCGGCATCAAGATGGCCGTCGACAAGGGCAACGAGCATGTCGTTCTTACTCCGGAGGAGATGGATGCCTTCAACACGGCGCTCGCACCGGTCGTCGACCGCTGGGTCGAGGAACAGTCGGGTACGTTCGATGCCGCTGGTCTCGTAGAGGCGGCGCGCACCGCGCTTGCGGCGCACAAGTCTTGAGCGCGACAGAACTGACCGGCGGAGGAGGCACGGAGCCTCCCCCGCCAGCCACGAAAACGGCGCTCGGCGCGCTACTGGTGAAGATCGTGCGATGGTGGGCACTCGCCGGCGGCGTGCTCACCCTTGGCCTGGCGCTGATGACAGCTGCGAGCGCGCTGTCGAACCTGTTCTTCGGACGGCCGTTCGCCGCAGACCATGAACTGGTCAAACACATCATCGCCGTCGCGATCTTCATGTTCCTACCCTACTGCCAGATGACGGGCTCTAACGTGACGGTCGACGTTTTCACCGAGGGCATGAGCGCGCGGGGCAAACATCTCATGGCGGCGTTTTCCTCGCTTTTCGCCATCGCCTTCTCGATTCTGCTGCTGGTGCAGATGTCATCGGGCTTTCGCAGCTACCTGCGCTATCCGGAAGTGACCCCCGTGCTGAAGCTGCCGCTGTGGACGGCCTTTCCGCCGATCCTCGTCTCGCTGGCGCTGCTGCTGTGCGCTGCGATCGTGACCCTTCTCGCCAGCGCTCGCGCATCGCGCGGCGCATCCAGCTCCGGTTGACGCGATGATGGACAGCTACATTACGGGCATAGCGGGTCTCGCCGGGCTTCTGGTGCTGATCGCCGTTCGCGTGCCGATCGCCTATACGATGATCCTCGTCGGCATCATCGGCATATCGCTGCAATCGGGGCCGATGATCGTCCTGAACCAGCTCAAGGACCTCGCCTACGCGCAGTTCTCGAACTACGACCTGTCGGTGCTGCCGATGTTCATCCTGATGGGCGGGCTCGCGTCGCGCTGCGGCCTGTCGAGCGACCTGTTCCGCGCGGCGAACGCCTGGCTGGGCCGGTTCCGCGGCGGCGTCGCCATGGCTGCGATCACGGCCTGCGCGGGGTTCGGCGCGGTCTGCGGTTCGTCCACGGCAACAGCTTCCACCATGGGGCAGGTCGCGCTGCCGGAACTGCGGCGCTATCGTTATTCGGGTGCGCTGGCGACCGGCACCATCGCGGCGGGCGGCACGCTCGGCATCCTGATCCCGCCCTCGGTCGTGCTGATCGTCTATGCGATCATCGTCGAGGTGAACATCGTCACCATGTTCGCGGCCGCACTCGTGCCCGGCCTGCTGGCGACACTCATGTTCGTCGGCACGGTCGCGCTCTACTGCCGATTCGTGCCGGAAGCCGGGCCGTCCGGCCAGGCGGTTTCGCGGGCGGAACTCGGAGCGGCGACGCTTGCCACGATCCCCGTCCTCGTCATCTTCGGCGTCGTGATCGGCGGTATCTATGCCGGCATCTACAACCCGACTGCCGCAGCCGCCATCGGCGTGGCGCTTGTCGTGGCCTACGGCTTCGCACGGCGACGTCTGTCGCTGACCGGCCTTGGTGACGCTCTGCTGGAAACGGCGCGCGCCAGCGGCATGATCTTCCTGATCCTGCTCGGCGCCGAGCTGCTCAAGATTTTCATGTCGCGCGCCGGCGTGCCGCAATCGGCCGCAGAGATGCTTCAAAGCAGCGGCCTCGCGCCGATGGTCATCCTCGTGCTCATCATTGCGGCCTTTCTGGTCTGCTCGGATGCCTGATGGACAGCCTGTCTATGGTGATCCTCGCCATCCCCTTTTTCTGGCCCGTGATCGCCGGGCTCGATTTCGGGCTGACACCCAACGAGACCAAGCTGTGGTTCGGCATCGTCATTCTCGTCGTCGTGGAACTCGGCCTGATAACACCGCCGGTCGGGCTCAACGTGTTCATCATCAACGCGCTCGCGCGGGACATCCCGATGCGGGAAACGTTCAAGGGCGTCATGCCGTTTTTCGGCACCGAGATGGTTCGGATCGCGCTGCTGGTGCTGTTTCCGGCAATCTCGCTCACCCTTCCCCGCCTGCTGCAATAGCGGAGACTATTCGATGGACAAGGCTGCCACCAAAGCCGGCTTGGAGACCCTGACCGCAGGCGGCGCGCTGCTTGCACGGCTGAAGGCAGTCGGCGTCGACTATCTCTTCTGCAATTCCGGAACCGACTTCCCGCCGATCATCGAGGGGCTGGCGGAAGCTGGGGCCAAGGACGTGCCATTGCCTCGCGCGCTCATCATGCCGCACGAGGCGGCCGCCATGGGCATGGCGCACGGCTACTATCTGGCCACGGGCCGTTCGCAGGCGGTGATCGCACACACCAATGTCGGGCCTCGCCAACTGCGCCATCGGCGCCATCAACGCCGCCGTCGAGCACATCCCCATACTGCTGTTTTCAGGCCGTACACCCGACGACGGAAAAGGACCGCTTCGGAACGCGCACCGTGCCGATCGGCTGGGGCCAGGAGATGCGAGACCAGACCGCGCTGGTGCGCGAGGCCTCGAAATGGGATTACGAACTGCGCTTCCCGGAGCAGGCGCTGGAAATCGCCGACCGCGCCTGGGCGATCGCCAATTCGACGCCGCGCGGCCCGGTCTATGTCAGCCTGCCGCGCGAGGTGCTGTGCGAGCCCGCGCCGACCGCGGGGCTCGATGCGCGCCCGCTGATGCAGCCCGCCGTGTCGCATGCCGATCCGCGCCAGATCGCGGAAGCGGCCAAGGTGCTCGCGGAGGCGGAGAATCCGGTGATCTTCGCGCAGCACGGAACCGGCAGCGCGGAGGCGTTCGCCGCCCTTTCCGAGCTGGCAACCGAATGGGGGATTCCGGTTTGCCAGTACTGGGCGCTGGCGCTCGCGATCCCGACCGATCATCCGATGGCCGCCGAGGCGAACCCCGCAAAGCTGATCGAGCGCGCCGATGCGATCATTGTTCTGGACGCGCTGGCGCCGTGGTCGCCTGAACAGCATCGGCCCCGGCCGGACTGCACGATCATCCAGATGGCGCAGGACCCGCTGGCAAGCCGCACCCCGGTGCGCAACTTCCGCTCCGACATCTCGATCGCCTGTGACCTGTCCGACGGCATCTTGTCGCTCAAAGCCGCCATGGACGCGCTCCGCCCGCAGGATGCCGACCGGCGAGAAGCGAAGACGCGAAAGCGTTGCCGCCGAGAATGCAAAGGCTCGGGACAAGACGGTGGCCGCAGCCGAAGCCGGGCGCGATGGCGGCATGACCAAGGAATGGGTCAGCCTGTGTCTTTCGCGGGCGCTGGAGGGACAGGATGCGACCGTCCTGTCGGAACTTGGCTGCCCGATGGCCCCGATGACGCTCGGCCATCACCGTGCCTGGTATCAAGAGCCGCATGCGGGCGGTCTCGGCTGGTCGTTCCCGGCCGCGCTCGGCATGCAGCTTGCTGACCGCGAACGGCTCATCGTCGCCACGATGGGTGACGGTTCCTACATGTTCGCCAATCCGGTCGCCTGCCACCAGATCGCCGAGGCGCTGGACCTGCCGATCCTCGTCATCATCGTCAACAACGCCGAATGGGGCGCCGTGCGCCAGTCGGTGCTTGGCGTCTATCCCGATGGCTATGCGGCACGCAGCAACACCATGCCGCTGACGCAGCTTTCGCCCGTTCCGGATTTCACCCGGGTTGCCGAGGCAAGCCGCGCCTGGGCGCGGCGCGTCGAAGACGGTGCCGAGCTGCCTGGCGTGCTGGCCGACGCGCTCGACCATATCCGCACGAAACGCACGCTCGCACTTCTGGACGTGCGGGTTCGCCCATGATTCAGCCAACCTGAGGAGGTACCCATGCCCGAAACGGCAACAACGGAATTCTGGCGCGGCCTCAAGCCGATCACCAAGGTCTTCCAGCCGGACGCGCTGCCCGAGGTCTATATGGCCAATGCGCCGACCGAGGACGAGCGCTATTACGTGCCCTTTACCGAAACGGTGTCGTCGCGCCCGCTGTGGATCTCCCCGACGCAGAACAAGTGGTGCGACATCCTGATGGCGAAAAAGGCCGGACTGGTGAACCGGCACTACCACCCGCACGAGGTCTTCGCCTACACGATCTCCGGCAAATGGGGCTACCTCGAGCACGACTGGACCGCGACCGCCGGCGACTTCGTCTACGAGACGCCGGGCGAGGGACACACGCTGGTCGCCTATGACAGCGACGAGCCGATGCGTGTCTTCTTCCAGGTGAAGGGGCCGCTGATCTGGCTCGACGAGGACGGGGAGCCGGATGGCTTCTTCGACGTGCACAACTACATCGCCATGTGCCGCGAGCACTATGAAAAGGTCGGTATCGGCGCGGCTTTCGTGGACACGCTGTTCCGCTGAAGCGAGCTCACACGCTCATGCCGCCGTCGACCATGAGCGTCGTGCCAGTGACAAAGCTGGAATCGTCGCTGGCAAGGTAGAGCACCGAGCGTGCGATCTCGTCGACGGTGCCGTGGCGGCCGAGCGGGATCATGTCGTTGAAGAACGCGGTGCCGTCGACACCCATGGCATCGCCGAGCCTCCTGCTCCACCGCGAGCTGAAAGCCGTTGTCGATCGGGCCGGGGTGGATGGTGTTCACGCGGATGCCGCGCGGCGCAAGCTCCTTCGCCAGGCATCGCATCAGTCCCAACCTGCGCATGCTTGGCGGTGATGTAGGCATAGACGCCCGCATCGCCCCGCACGCCGGCGACGCTCGACGTAATCACGATCGAGCCGCCCGTGCGCATATGCGGCGCGGCATGTTTCGCCGCCAGATAAGCGCCGCGCACATGGACGCTCAAGACCTCGCCGAAGACGTCGTCCGGATAGTCCGCGATCGGCCGCACGGTGCCGAAATTGCCGGCGTTGGAGAAGAGCACGTCGATCGCGCCGAAGCGCTGCGAGCGCGAGAGTCGACATAGGCGGACTGCCCCCTCTGCACTTGCCACGTCAGCGACAATCGTCGCGACCCGTTCCTGCGGCAGGTCGCGCGCCACCTCGTTCAGCCGTTCCGCATCGCGATCGACGAGAACCACGGCCGCACCCTGTTCGATGAACAGGCGCGCGGCTGCGGCACCGAGGCTGCCGGCTCCACCCGTGATCAGGCAGACCTTGCCGTCGAGCTTCTTCAAGAACGTGGCCTCAGATCGGGTAATGCAGCGGCCCGTCCTGCACCGTGATCCAGCGCAGGTCGGTGAATTCGGCGATGCCGGCCTTGCCGCCGAAGCGGCCGTAACCGGACGCCTTCACGCCACCGAACGGCATCTGCGCCTCGTCGTGCACGGTCGGGCCGTTGACATGGCAGATGCCGGACTCGATGCGCCGCGCCACCGAAAGGGCACGATTGACGTCGCGGCCGAAGACGGCGGAGGACAGTCCGTATTCGGTGTCGTTGGCGACGCGGACCGCCTCGTCCACGCTGCCGACGCGAACCACCGTGACCACCGGGCCGAAGGACTCCTCGCCATAGATGCGCATCGACGGGGTCACGCGATCCAGCACGGTCGCCTGGATCACGGTGCCGTCGATCGCGCCGCCGGCGGCAAGCACAGCGCCCTTGGATACGGCATCCTTGACGAGCTGTCCGATACGACCGGCGGCTCCGGTGTCCACCACGCAGCCCAGCGGCGTGTTGCCTTGGGTGGGATCGCCCGCCTTCAGGCTCTTTGCCTTTGCAGCCAGTGCGGCCACGAATTCGTCCGCGACCTGCTCGTCGACCACGATCCGCTCGGTCGACATGCAGATCTGGCCCTGGTTCATGAAGGCGCCGAATGCGGATGCGGCGACGGCAGCCTCTATGTCTGCATCGTCGAGTACGATTAGCGGCGCCTTGCCGCCAAGCTCCAGCAGCGCCGGCTTGAGATAGCGGCCCGAAATCTCGGCGATGATACGACCGACGCGGGTCGAGCCGGTGAAGTTCACGCGCCGCACCGCCGGCTGCGCGATCAGGGCCTCGACGATGCCCGGAGCGTCGTCCGGCGCGTTCGATACCGCGTTGAGCACGCCCTTGGGCAAGCCGGCCTCATTGAGCGCATCGACGATCAGGCGATGGGTGCGCGGGCAGATTTCCGATGTCTTCATCACCACCGTGTTGCCGCAGGCAAGCGGGGTGGCGAGCGAACGCACACCGAGGATCACCGGCGCGTTCCAGGGCGCCATCGATAGCACCACGCCCGCCGGCTGCCGCACGGCCATGGCGAGCGATCCTGGCCGGTTCGACGGGATGACCTCGCCGGTGATCTGTGTCGTCAGGGCTGCGGCCTCGCGCAGCATGTCGGAGGCCAGCATCACGTTGAAATGCGCCCAGCCGGCGGTGGCCCCGATCTCCGCAGCCATCGCCTCGATGAAGGCGTCTTCCTTGGACGACAGAATATCCGCAGCCTTGGACAGGATCGCACGGCGCTCGCGCGGCGAGGAACGCGACCATTCCGGAAATGCGGCGGCGGCGGAATCGACCGCTGCGATCGCGTCGTCGATCGTCGCTGCGGCCGCCTTGGTCGCGACGTTGCCCGAGATCGGGTTGCGGCGTTCAAAGGTCGCTCCATTCGAGGCTTGGCCTTCCTCCTGTCCGATCAACAGTCCGAGTACGTCCATCTTGGTCTCCATCTTCAATTATCGGCAGCAGCGCCGAGAAATGCGTGTTGCACGGCAGGGTCGTCGGCGAGCCTGTCGGCCGGCCCGTGTCCGACGATTCGGCCCGCCTCGAGCAGGTAGCCACGGTCGGCTATCGACAGGCTGATACGTACGTTCTGTTCGACGATCAGCAGGCTGACGCCGCTGCGGCCGATACGGGCAAGCGACTGAAAGAGTTCGCCGACGAGCACCGGGGCAAGCCCGAGGCTTGGTTCGTCCAGCATCAGGAGCTTCGGCGCGGACATCAAGGCACGGCCGATCGCGACCATCTGCTGCTCGCCGCCCGACATCGTGGCGACCGTCTGCTGCCGCCGTTCTGCCAGACGCGGGAATAGGTCGAGCACCATCGCGAGATTGGCGGCCTCGTCTTTTCGCGCGCGCCGCGCATAGGCGCCCAGAAACAGGTTTTCGGCAACGGTGAGGTCCGGGAAGATGCCACGCCCCTCGGGCACCAGCGCTATGCCGCGCTCGAGCACCTCGTGCGCTGGCAGTCCGACGATATTTGAGCTCGAGAAATCGACCGTTGCCCCTTCACGCGGCCGCACAAGCCCGGCGATCGACTTCAGCAAAGTCGACTTGCCCGCACCGTTCGCGCCCAGGATAACGACCGTCTCGCCTTCCTGCATCGCGAGAGAAACGCAATGCAGGGCGACGTGCTTGCCATAATCGACGGCAAGGTTCTCGACCTCAAGCATGATCGGTCCCCAAATAGGCGCGGATCACCTCCGGATCCTTCAGCACGGCACCGGTTTCCCCATCGGCAATCCTGGTGCCGGCATTCATGACGATGCAGCGGCCGCACAGCGCGCGCACGGCATCCATCACATGCTCGACGAGCAGGATCGTCATGCCGCCGTCGCGCAAGCTGCCGATCAGGTCGATCCCGGTCCGCAGCTCGGTCGGGTTGAGCCCTGCAAGCCATTCGTCGAGCAGTAGCAGCGACGGTTTCGTGGCCAACGCGCGGGCGAGCTCGACGCGTTTCTGGTCGATATAGGTGAGCTGCACGGCCGCCTCATGTCCACGCCCGGCAAGGCCGACCCGCGCAAGCAGCGCCTCGGCCTCGGCACGAGCGGCATCACCCCAGAGCGGCGCGCTACGGAAGGCGAGTGCGGCGACCACATTGTCGATCACCGTCAGCGAAGGCAGGATGCGCACGAGCTGAAAGGTCCGTGCGACACCCTTTCGCGCCACGCGGTGCGGGCTCAGGCCGCCGATCGCCTCGCCACGCAGACTGATCTCGCCGGCGCTGGGCTTCAGCGCCCCGGAAATCATGTTCAGCGCGGTCGTCTTGCCGGAGCCGTTCGGCCCGAGCAGGCCGACTACCTCGCCCTCGACAATGTCGAAGCTGAGGCCGTTCACGGCCGTCAGGCCGCCGAAGCGCCGGGTGAGGCCGCGAAGCGAGACGAGCGGGGTCATCCTCGCACCTCCTGGCTGGCCGCCTTGCCCTGCGCCGGAGCGCTGGTGCCTGCTGCTTGATCGAGGGGCGCAGACGGCGCCCTCAACCGTTCCAGCAGACCCACGACGCCACGCGGCAGCAGGAACACGATAACGATGAAAAGCAGCCCCAGCAGGATCGAATAGTGGTTGGGGAAGTTGGCCGACAGCCATTCGAACAGGATGAAGAGGGGGATTGCGCCCAGCGCCGGCCCCCACAGCCGCGCCGCGCCGCCAAGCAGCGCCATGATGAGCGTGAGGAACGAAACGGTCGGGTTGAAAACGATCGCCGGCTCGACATAGGTCCAGCGCGGGGCCTGGATCGCGCCAACCAGCGTGATGAGCACGGCGCTGATGACAAAAAGCGCGATCTTGGTGCGGGCGATGTCGATGCCAATGTGGGAGGCCACGACCTCGTCGTCGGCGATGACACGGAGCGCCATGCCCAGCCGGGACCGGTCGACCCACCAGGTGATGAGCAGAGTCACGGCGCATAGCGCCAGCAACTGCCAGTAGATGTGTTCAGGCCCCAGCGGCAGGAAGATGTAGCGGCCGAGCGTGCCCGTCACCGTCGTCTCGAACCATGTGACGAGCTGACGGATGAGTTCGGCCAGCCCGAAGGTGAAGATGACGAAATAGACGCCGGCCAGCCGCAGCGTCGCCAGGCCGACAATGAGCGCGACGACGAGGCCGATGCCCGCGGCGACCAGGAGGATCACCGGATAAGGCAGTGTCTCGTTCAGCGCGGCAACGGCATAGGCGCCGATGCCGAAGAACGCGACGGTCGCCAGCGAGACATAGCCCGTACGCCCCGAAAACAGGCCCCACGCGGATGCCAGCGTGACATAACCCGTCATGCCGATCAGCAAACCGATGCCGTAGGCGTCGAGATAGAAGGGTGCGAGCGCGAGAAGGCCGAACGCAATGGCCGCGACCGCAAAGCCGATGATCGTCTTCATCGCCGTGCCTTCCCGAACAGGCCGGTCGGCCGCCACAGCAGGATCGCCAGAAAGATCAGGTAGACGGCTGCGAGCGTAAGACCGGGGCTGACATAGGAGGCGACGAAGGTTTCCACGAGGCCGAGGATCAACCCGGCGCTGAGCGCGCCGGCAAGATTGCCGACGCCGCCCATGATGACGACGATCAGCGCCTTCATGGTGAAGATGACGCCCGAGGAGGCGGTAAAGGTCTGGTACATCGAGACCACCACGCCGCCGCAGGCCGCCAGCGCACCGCCGAGCGCGAAACCGAAACGCGCCGCGCGGTCTGCGTCGATGCCCACCAGGGGCGCGGATTCCGGTGCCACCGAAACCGCGCGCAACGCTGTGCCCCAGCGCGTACGGGTGAGCAGGAGGTAAAGCCCGCCGCCGATGACCAGCGCGAGCACGAATGCCAGCAGGCGGTTTGCAGCGACGGTCGCGCCGAAAATGTCGACGCCGAAATTCATGTAGTTGTAGCTGATGTAGTTGCCGCCGAAGCCGACGAGCATGACCCCCTGGATGACGAAGAGCAGGCCAAAGGTGGCGAGGATGGAATCGATCTCAAGAACCGCGCCACCCTTGGAGCGCCTGACCAGCGGCCGCATCAGCAGGCCGTAGACGATCCAGCTGAACGCGAAGCCTGCCGGCGCGAGCAGCACCAGCCCGAGGATCGGGCTGACGCCAAGCGTATTGTGAATGAGATAGGCCCCGAACGCAGCGGCGATGATGGTCTCGCCGTAAGCGAGGTTCATCGTGCGGGCGATGCCGTACTGGATCGTCAGCCCCATCGCCACGAGGGCATAGGTGCCCCCCAGCACGAGGCCCGCGATCAGCGTCGTCGTCAGCATCGCCCGTGTCTCCGCCGGCGAGTGCAACAGCAATGTTGCACTCGGCTCAATAAGTTAGTGGCCTGCTTATCCCGACGAAACCAACCGGTTTGGTTGGGGCAGGACACCATGGCTTCTATTTCCATTCCGGCTTCGGCAGGATCGCCGGTGCCGCGCCCTCGCGGTCGACGGGCGCCACGGCGACAAACTGGCCATTCTGCCACTGGCCGCCGAACCACAGCTTGCGCAACTGGTTGTCCTCCAGCTTGACCTCTCCGAGCACGGTCTGGAACGTTCCGTTGGAAAGCTCGTCGGCAACGGCCTCCTTGTCGAGGCCGCGGCGCTGGATCGCCTGCTGCAGCATCTGCAGGCTGTTATAGGTCACAACCGACCCCCACAGGTCGGGCGCCTGGCCTACCACCTCCTCGTGGCGTTTCCGGTAGGCGGCGTTTTCCGCGTTGTTCGGATCGATGCCGCCGAGGCTCATGATGCCCTCGGCGTTTTCGCCATTGTTGGCGCCGTAGGCGGGGAAGCCCGTGCCGACGCCGAGGTAGAGCACCTTCGGATTGAACTTCGCAACCTGCGCCTGCTGGGTGATCGCGAAAGTCTCCGGCGGATAGGAGAAGGCGATGAAGCTATCGGCCCCGCTGCCAGTCGCCTCGTTAATCATGGGCGTGAAATCGGTCGTTCCGGCCGGGTAGGTCACGTCATAGACGATCTCGAAACCGGCCTCCTGGAAGGATGGCCGCGCCGCCGTCACGAGGTCGATACCGAAGCCGTCGGCCACCGAGATCATCGCAACCTTCTTGTTGATCTCGCCGGCTTCGGCTGCCTTGCTCAAGAGGCCCGCGAGCGCATTCGTATAGTCGTGACCGCCGCCCAGCAGCCAGTAGCTCTTCTTCCAGCGCTGGACGAATTCCGGTGCCTTGTCGGTGACGGCCGAAACGGCAAGCTGCGGATAGCCGAAACGGTCGAAGAGCGGCGCAACGGCGAGGTTGAAGCCGGTACCCCAGGGCGGCAGGATGAAATCGACCTTGTCCTGTGCGGCGAGGCGCTCGACGGCCCGCACAACTTCCTCGGCGGAGGAGCGATCGTCATATTCGATCACCTCGATCGGCAGCTTGCTGCCGTCTGGCAGTTCGAGCCCGCCCGCATCGTTCACGTCCTTCACCCAGAGCTGGTAGTTCGGCAGCGTCGTGATACCCGCGCCGCCTGAGTTCGGACCGGTCTTGGAGATCGCATAGCCGATCCTGATGGACGTCCGTTCCTGTGCGGAAGTGGGCATTGCGAAGCTGGCGGCCGCGATTGCTACGGACACGCCGAAATAGCGCAGGGCTCGCCTGCGGGTCACAGTCGTCATGGCATTCCTCCCATTTGCGCGCCCGTTGTGACGGTGCACGTGTTGGACGGCTCGATTTCCTCCCGGCCTGTCCTTCAAGCAGGCTATGGAAGGTCTCGATTGCGGGGAATAGACATTTTCGCGGGAGTCTTGGACTTTTCACGTAATGCGCTGCGGCGGACCGTCGGGTTCTTACGGCAATGCGTCGAAGAGGTAGCGCTGAACGGTGCCGCCGATCATTGCAATTGCGGTCTGCGGCGCGACATCGCCATCGGACAGGCCGATGACGTAACGCGCATAGGCAAGGCCCAGTATCTGTGTGGCAATCAGGCTGGCGCGCTCCCTTGCTCGATCCGGGCCGGCGACGCGGGTAACCATCATGCCGACCTGCTCGGCCAGGACCCCGCGAATGCGTGACGCGGCTTCATCGTTCGTTGCCGCCGTCCTGATGAGCACCCGCAGCAGATCGTCCTGGGCATCACCTTCCCAACGCCTGAAGAAATGTTCGACCAGCGCGTGGCCGATGCGGTCCCTGGCGACGCCCGAAAGATCCGGAAAGGCCAGGTCGATTGAAACAGCCTCGGCGAAAAGCTGTTCCTTGCCGCCGAAATAGCGGTTGATGAGCGCGGGGTTCACGCCGGCTTCGGCCGCGATCTCCCGCACCGTGGTGCGCTCGAACCCACGTTCCGAAAACGCCTTTCTCGCTGACGCGACCAGCCGCTCGCGTGTTGCCTGCGCATCTCTCGCCATCGCCGACGGATTCCTTTGTAAACACCTGTTGACTTTGCGAGTGCCGCGCCGTAAGTAAACACATGTTTACAACATCGATCGGAGGATCGCAATGTCCAGTGTGACCACTCAAGTCCTTATCGTCGGCGCTGGCCCTGCCGGACTGGCGACCGCCATCGGGCTCGCGGAACGCAATGTCGACTTCATCATCGTCGACGCCTTGCCGGAGGCGCAGAACACCTCGCGTGCTGCCGTCATCCACGCCGCAACGCTCGAGAGCCTGAAGCGGTTGAAGGTCGCAGATCGGCTGGTCGCCCAGGGCATCAAGGTGCCGCATTTCAGGATCAGGGACCGCGACTCGATCCTGCTTCATGTGGATTTTTCAGTCCTGCCGGGTCCGACACCGTATGCGCTCATGATCCCCCAGGACGAGAGCGAGCAGATCCTGATCGATCGGCTCGCCGAACTCGGCCATGCGGTGCGCCGGCCGGTCAGGCTCGCGGGTTTCGAGAAGACCGCCTATGGAATTTGCGCGACGTGCGACGGCGCCGACGGGCAGTTCCTGGTCGAGGCGCGCTACCTGATAGGCGCCGACGGCGAGAGGAGCACGGTGCGTGCCGGCGCGGGGATCGATTTTCCCGGCGACACGTACGGCTCCTTCCTTCTCGCCGACGTGCGCATGGACTGGCCGATCGCCAAGAACGAGGTGACCTTGTTCTTCTCCGAGGCCGGTACGCTCGTGGTGGCCCCAATGTCGCGGGACCGCTACAGGGTGGTGGCGCAACTGTCGGACGCGCCCTCGGTGCCGACACTGGAGGACGTGCAAAAGGTCATCGACGCCAGAGGGCCGCGAACCGGGGCGCGGGTGCGCGAGGTGCTGTGGGGCTCGCGTTTCCAGGTGCACCACAAGCTCGCGCAAAGTTTTCGCGACGGTTCCGTTCTGCTCGTCGGCGACGCAGCCCACGTTCACAGCCCGGCAGGTGGGCAAGGCATGAATCTTGGCCTTCGCGATGCCGAGGCGCTGAGTCTTGCCGTGACCGAAGCGCTGCGTACGGGATCTGACGCTTCGTTGGACGGCTACGCCCTGGAGCGGCGAAAGGCGGCAGCGGAGGTTCTTGAAATGACCGACCGCCTGACGAAAGTGGCAACGCTCGCCAATCCGGTCTCGCGTTGGTTCCGCAATCGCCTGATCGCCACGGCGGCGGCACTTCCCCGTGTCAGGCTTTTTGCCGCAAGGACACTCGCCGGCTTCAATTGAGGCCGGCTTGGCACGGTACACTCAACCGTCGACGGCTTCGCGGTGCAGGTCGAGAAGTGCGCTGCGAAGCGCCGGCGCGTCGACCTCGCGCCCGGTGAAGTGACGAAAGGCCTGAACGCCCTGGTGGAAAAAGAGCTCCCAGCCGCTCATCACCGTCATTCCTGCCGCGCCGGCACCTTGAAGGAACTGGGTATCGACAGGCGTATAGACCGCGTCGAACGCCCATCCCGGGCCTTGCAGTGCATCCCCTGGAAACGGTGAGCCGGGATGGCCTGCCATGCCGATCGGCGTGCAGTTGATGAGGCCGTCCGAACCATCCGCCGCCGCCGCGATCGACTCCGCCACGATCGTCTGCATGGGAACGCCGGTCCCGGCCAGCGCCGCCGCCAGCGCGCGCGCGCGCGAAGCGTCCATGTCGTAGATGCGCAGTTCGCGGGCGCCAAGGCGCGCAAGCGCGAACGCGATGGCCTTGCCGACACCGCCCGCACCCGCCATCGCGACGGCGCCCGGCGATACATCGCCGAAAGACGCACGGAACGCGGCGGCGAAGCCGGAGAAGTCCGTATTGTGACCCTGCGGCAAACCATCGCCGAACAGCACCGTATTACAGGCGCCGATGCTGGCCGTCAGCGGGTCCGGCACCGTAAGCCGCGGCACGACCGTTTCCTTGTAGGGATAGGTGACGTTGATGCCGCGATAGCCTTCGTCGGCACAACGATCGAAGACCGAGCCGAAATCCATGCCCATGTCGGCGGGAATCAACCTGTCATAAGTCACCTCGAGGCCGCACAGCCTGCCGGCAAGCACATGCAGCCGGGGCGATTGGGAGCGGGCTATGTGATCGCCGATGAGGCCCAGCCGGATGGCGGCCATGGTTGATGCTCTGGAACCGGGGTTGATCGAATGCCAAAGCGTACCTGCAGCGCCTCAACTGCGCAACACACAAAATCCGATATGTCTGGTGTTTTGTGTTTTATATGGCGATCTATGAGGCGATCGTGCCGGTGGCAAGCGCGTGCTCGACGCCACCTTCCACATGCCGCACGAGCACCTCGCGCGCCTTTGCAGCATCTCTTTCCAATGCGGCATCGTGCATGATGCGATGCTCTTCCGCCGCGATGTCGCCTCGGAACGACAGGGCAATCATCTGGTAGCGCAGGTATTTGTCGAAAACGCCGGCATGGGTCTCCATCAGCACGACGGAGCCGCAGGCGGAAATGAGCGCCTGGTGAAATTCCCAGTCGTACCGCTTCCACAGCTCCGTTTCGCTGAAGTCGCCGGCGCGCATGCGGCGCTCCAGCGTGGCCAGCTTGTGATGCGCCGCAACGACGCGACCTTCCCAGTCCATATCGCCGGCCGCAAACGACTGTTCCAGCGCGTGGCCCTCGAGCAGCAGGCGCAAGGCGGCGATCTCCCGCAGGTTTTCGGCGGAAACGGGCGCCACCTCGAAACCGCGCTGGCCTTCGGCCATGACGAGGCTTTCCGAGGAGAGTCGGTTCAGGATCTCGCGCAACGTACTGATACCGGCGCCATAGGCGTCGCGCAGGCGCTCCAGCTTCAACTTCTGCCCGGGTACCAGTCGGCCGAAGACAATGTCGGATCGAATCCGACGATAGGCATTTTCTCCGATAGTCGGCGCGGGTTCGTTAGCGAGTGGGGCGGCTTCTGGGTTCATACGATCGTCTTAATGTCGGATGAAGTCGCCTGCAATGGCGCGGCGGATCAGGCCGGCAGCAAGCCGTTGCGAACCGTGTGCTCGACGCATGCCCTTATGTGCCTCGCCAGAATGGCCATCGCGGTCTCATGATCGCGTTTGAGCGAGCACTCGAGAAGCTGCCGGTGCTCGGAAGAAGCCTCCTCGCCACGGTAGATGACGGCGATGATCTGATAACGCAGATAGTGATCGAAAATCTGACGGTGCGCCGACATCAGCTCGTTCGATCCGCATGCCGAGATCAAAGCCGCATGGAACTCGCGGTCGTAGCGTTTCCAGTCCTCGGTGACGGACCGGTCGCCGCCCGCCATCTGGGCTTCCATACGCGCCAGCTTGTGATGGGCGGCCAGAACCGCGCCCTCCCATTCCACATCGCCGCGCAGGAAGGATTCCTTGAGCGCATGGCCCTCCAGCAGTTCGCGCATCGCCGCTAGGTCGCGAAAATGCTGTTGCGATACCGACGCGACAGCAAAGCCTCGCTGGCCTTCGGCAAGCACCAGTCGCTCCGACGCCAGCCGGTTGAGGATTTCGCGAAGCGTGCTCACGCTCGCCTGATAGGTCTCCCGCAGCCGTTCCAGCCGGAGCCTCGCCCCCGGCGCAAGGCCGCCGAAAATGATGTCGTGGCGGATATGGCGATAGGCTGCTTCGCCCGCGGTATCCAGTGCGGAGGTCAGTTCGGACATGATGCGCTTCCCGGTCGAGGCGTTCATCGCAGCTTCGCGAGCGCCCCGCAAGACATGGACCGGCAATATCGCTTCGAATGACGGAAACAGAAATATAGGAGATTTTTGATAACACCTATTGATCGAAGGTCTGTCTAGTGGCAAGAGTCTCGTCACGACGGCCGGTGCTACGCTGGCCGTTGCCAACCGAATGGCCAGGGAGGACTGCCATGATCGATTTCACGAGACGAGCGCTGCTCGCGGCGGGCGCCGCACTCGCGCTTGCCGGCTCCACCGTCGCCGCGACCGCGCAGGACAAGGTCGCGTTGCGCTTTTCCGCCGTATTCTCCGAGCAGGACATCCGTGCGGAGATGATGAAGAAGTTCGCCGAGCAGATCGGTGACGAGTTCGACTATCAGGGCTATTACGGCGGCACGCTGTTCAAGCAGGGTACGGAACTTGTCGCTCTGCAGCGCGGAAACCTGGAGATGGGCAATATCGCTCCGCAGGACATTTCCAACCAGATCCCAGCGTGGTCGGTGCTTACCTCCGCCTATCTCTTCCGCGATGCAAACCACCTGCGCACGTTCTTTGCCAGCGAACCCGGCCAGGAAATGAAGCAGATGGTCGAGGACCAGCTTGGCGTGAAAGTTCTGGGCCCGACCTATTTCGGCGCGCGCCAGGTGGGGCTGCGGGTGGACAAGAAGATCAACACGCCGGCTGACATGGCCGGGATCAAGCTGCGCATGCCCGGTGGCGATGCATGGCAGTTCCTCGGCCAGGCGCTTGGAGCAAACCCAACGCCGATGGCCTATGCCGAGGTCTATACCGGCCTGCAGACCGGCGCGATCGACGGGCAGGACAACCCGCTGCCCAACGTGCAGAACATGAAGTTCTACGAGGTCATGTCGCAGATCGTCATGACATCGCATCTCGTCGGCTACGATCTCCTGACCATTTCGCTCGACGCATGGAACAAACTGAGCCCCGAGCAGCAGGAGAAGGTCCAGGCCGCGGCCGATGCCGCGATCGAGTGGAGCACCGACGAGCACCTCAAGCGCGAGGAGGAACTGGCTTCGTTCTTCAAGGAGCAGGGGCTGGAAATCTACACGCCCGACCTGGAAGCCTTCCGTAGCAACGCGCAGAAGATGTATCTTGAATCCGAACTGGCCAAGGACTGGCCGGAGGGCATGGTCGACCGCATCAACGCGCTCTGATCCGAGCCCGACTTTTGCAACCCGGACCGCCCGACAGGGCGGGCCGGGAATTTCTTCCCGCGGCGCCGGACCGCGGATACCGGCTCGGAGGTCGCCATGCGGTTCGCTCGCATCGGGCAGTTTCTCTATCGACGCGCGGAAAACCTGCTGGCGCTGATGCTGGCGGTCATGTTCCTCGCCTTCATGGCGCAGGTGGTCTTCCGCTACTTCCTCAACTTTCCGATCGGCTGGACGTCGGAACTCACCGTCATCATGTGGCTGTGGCTGGTGTTGTGGGGCGCGGCGTTCGTGCTGCGCGAGGATGAGGAAATCCGTTTCGACCTCGTCTACGGCTCGGTCAACCCCGCCGTGCGGCGCGTGATGACGATCCTGTTCGCCGTTGCGCTCGTCGTCATCTACGCGCTCTCCTTTCCCGCGGTCTACGACTACGTGACTTTCATGAAAGTCCAGTCGACCGCCTATCTCAAGATCCGCTTCGACTACCTGTTTTCGATCTATCTGCTGTTCGCGGCCGCTGCGATCCTTCGCTATGGCTGGCTGGTGTGGAGCGCCATGCGTGGCGACATCGCCGGTCGCGACGCGGAACATACGGGTTCCGGCCTATGAGTTTCACCGATCCGTTCACGCTTTGCCTTATTGCGATCATCGGCCTGAGCCTGCTTGGCCTGCCGATCGGCCACGCCATGATCGCCGGCTCTATCGTCTATCTCTACCTGGCCGGCCTCGACATGGGCACGGCGGCGGAGCAGCTGCTCAACGGCATGTATACGAGCTACATCCTGCTCGCGGTGCCGCTGTTCATACTCTCCGCCGAGATCATGAACAGCGGTTCGATGACCGAACGTCTGCTGGGCTTCTGCAACGCGCTGGTCGGGCGGTTCCGGGGCGGCCTCGCCCAGGTCAACGTCGTCCAGTCGATCATCTTCGCCGGAATGTCCGGCTCGGCCATCGCCGATGCTGCCGGCGTCGGCAAGATGATGCAGAAGATGATGACCGATGGCGGTCGTTATCCGGCGAGCTTCGCCGCCGCGCTGACCGCCGCGACCGCCGTCATCGGGCCGATCATTCCGCCCTCGATCCCGGTCGTGCTCTACGCGCTCGTTTCCGATGCGTCGATCGGCTACCTGTTCCTCGGCGGCATGGTGCCCGGGCTGCTGATGGGCCTGATGCAGATGGGGCTGGTGGTGCATATAGCCCGCAAGCGCAACTTTCCGGTCGAGGAGCCGGTGCCGCTGCGCGAGATTCCCGGCATCACGCTGCGCGCCCTGCCGGCGCTGATGATGCCGGTGGTGCTGCTCGGCGGCATCTATTCCGGCATCACCACACCGACGGAGGCGGCCGCTATTGCGGCGGCCTATGCGTTCCTCGTTTCGGCATTGCTTTACCGCACCGTGACCTGGCGCGGCACATACAAGACGCTGCTGTCGAGCGCCCGCACGACCGCGTCGATCGGCATGCTGATCGCCGGCGCGCTGGTCTTCAACTATGTCGTGACGGTCGAGAACATCCCGCGGACGCTGAGCGTTTTCCTGCAGGGCTTCGACCTGTCGCCAACGACGTTCCTGATCATCGTCAACATCCTGCTGCTGGCGCTGGGCTGCCTGCTGGAAGGCACGACGATCATCCTTATCGTCATCCCGGTGCTGATCCCCACCGCGCAGGCGCTCGGCGTCGACCTCGTGCATTTCGGCATCGTCTGCGTGGTCAACATCATGATCGGCCTGATCACGCCGCCCTACGGCCTGCTCCTGTTCATCATGACCAATATCGGACAGGTGTCGCTGCGCGCGCTGGTGCGCGACATCCTTCCGTTCCTCTATGCGATGCTGGCCTCGCTGGCGCTCATCACATTCTTCCCCGACCTCGTCCTCTTCCTGCCCCGTCTGCTGGGCTACCAGGGCTGATCCTTCATGACCGCACCCATCTATGTTCTCAACGGACCGAACCTCAATCGCCTCGGCACGCGCGAGCCGGCAATCTATGGCAGTACGACGCTGGCCGAGGTCGAGGCGATGTGCCGCTCTGCGGCCGGAGAAACCCCGATCGAGTTCCGGCAGTCGAACCGCGAATACGAGATCGTCGACTGGGTTCACGAGGCGATCGACCGCCCTGCCGCCGGCATCGTCATCAACCCGGCCGCCTTCACCTTCACATCCATCGCCATTCTGGACGCGCTGAAGATGTTCCCGCGGCCGATCATCGAGCTGCACATCTCCAACATCCACCGGAGGGAGGACATCTACCAGCATTCGCTGGTTTCGAAGATCGCCACGGCCGTCATCGCCGGGCTTGGCCCGAAAGGCTACACGGCCGCGATACGCGCGATGAGAGGACCTGATCGCATAAACGAGACCCAAGCGCCCTCGGAAACTCATTCCCTATTCGGGCTTCTCTAGAGAATGGTATTCCATCGACGCCGGCGATAGCTCGGGCACTCGTGCGCTGACTCTGACACGCGCCGGAGGTCTAAAACCCTTTCAGGATCCCGGATCGATTTCGGGAAATGATACGGAGTTCGATCACATGCGCATCGCTTCATTGGCATTCACGCTTTCGATTCTCGCCGCCCCGGCGCTCGCGGCGGATGCCGGTCCGCTGGTTGACGCCGATTGGGTCAAGGCGAACGCCGGCAAGGAAAACGTCGTCATCCTCGACATTCGCGACAAGGTCGCCGAAACGGAACTGGGAGACACGCCCTATATCGAGGGCGCGGTGGTTGCTCCCTACGCAAGTGCGGGCTGGCGTACCGAGATCGACGGGGTCCCAGGCAAGCTGCCGCCGCTGGACCAGATCACCAAGCTGATCGGCGACCTCGGCATCGACAATGACGACCATGTCGTCATCGTGCCATGGGGCACCGATTCCTCCGAATTCGGCGGCGCGACCCGCATCTACTGGACATTCAAATATCTCGGCCACGACGATGTCTCCATTCTCGACGGCGGCTGGCGGCAGTACGATGCGGCCGGCGGCGCGCGCACTGCGGAAGCGGTCACGCCCGAACCGGCCACCTTCACCGCGGACCCGCAGGAAGACCTGCTTGCCACCACCGAGGAGGTTGTCGCGGCGCTGGAAGCCGGGACGAAGCTCGTCGACGGCCGTCCCGCGGAACAGTTCACGGGCAAGTCGAAGAGCCCTGTCGTCCGCGCCAACGGCACGATCCCCGGTTCCGTGAACATCCAGCATTCCGACCTCTACAGCGCGGACTACGCGAGCTTCGCACGTCCCGAGACCGTGAAGGCGCTGAGCGAGGCGGTCGGCCTCGCGACGGACGAGGAAAACATCGCGTTCTGCAACACCGGGCACTGGGCGTCGGTCGCCTGGTTCGGGCTCTCCGAGGTGCTGGGCAACAAGAATACCAGCATGTACGATGGATCGATGGCCGAGTGGACCGCCGATCCGGCGCGCCCG
>JAHHDT010000004.1 GCA_019739225.1 Aquamicrobium sp. | reverse complement strand
GGCGCCAAGGCGCATGGCCGACTGAACGGCGCGCTTCATGGCACGGCGGAACGCGACGCGGCGCTCGAGCTGCTGGGCAATCGACTGAGCGACCAGCTTGGCGTCGATCTCCGGCTTGCGAACCTCGACGATGTTGAGGTGCGTTTCAGCCTTCGTCATCTCGGTCAGCTTGCGGCGCAGCTTCTCGATGTCGGCGCCCTTCTTGCCGATGATGAGGCCCGGACGCGCGGCATGAATGGTCACGCGGCACTTCTTGTGCGGGCGCTCGATCACGATCTTCGACACTGCGGCCTGCTTGAGTTCCTTCTCGAGGTACTCGCGGATCTTCAGATCCTCATGCAGCAGCTTGCCGTATTCGCCGGTGTTCGCGTACCAGCGCGAATCCCAGGTGCGGTTGATGCCGAGACGCAGACCGATCGGGTTGATTTTCTGGCCCATCAGGCGGCCTCCACTTTCTCTTCAACTTCGCGCACCACGATGGTGAGGTGCGAGAACGGCTTTTCGATCCGGCTCGCACGGCCACGCCCGCGGGCATGGAAGCGCTTCATGGTGATCGACTTGCCGACATAGGCCTCGGCGACGACCAGTGCGTCGACATCGAGATCATGATTGTTCTCGGCGTTGGCGATCGCGGACTCCAGCGTCTTCTTGACGGTGCCGGCGATGCGCTTGCGGGAGAACTCGAGATCGGCGAGCGCAGTGCCGACCTTCTTGCCACGGATCAGCGCGGCAACGAGGTTCAGCTTCTGCGGGCTGACGCGGATCGTGCGCAGTACGGCGCGCGCCTCGTTGTCGGCGAGCCTGCGCGGAGCTTTGGCCTTGCCCATCGTTACTTCCTCTTTGCCTTCTTGTCCGCGCCGTGACCGTAATAGGTACGGGTGGGCGAGAACTCACCGAACTTGTGGCCAACCATCTCCTCGGTCACGGAGACCGGGACGTGCTTCTGGCCGTTGTAAACACCGAAGGTGAGGCCGACGAACTGCGGCAGGATCGTGGAGCGACGGCTCCACATCTTGATCACCTCGTTACGGCCACCCTCGCGAACCTTATCCGCCTTCTTGAGCAGATAGCCGTCGACGAACGGGCCTTTCCAAACTGAACGGGTCACGTCTGACTACCTTTCCTTAGCTCTTGCGCTGGTGGCGCGAGCGCATGATGAACTTGTCGGTCGCCTTGTTGGACCGCGTTCTCTTGCCCTTGGTCGGCTTGCCCCACGGCGAAACCGGGTGGCGACCACCGGATGTGCGGCCTTCACCACCACCGTGCGGGTGGTCGACCGGGTTCATGGTCACGCCGCGATTGTGCGGACGCTTGCCGCGCCAGCGCGTGCGGCCTGCCTTGCCGTCGTTGATGTTGCCGTGGTCCGGGTTGGACACGGCACCGACGGTGGCCAGGCACGCACCGGACACGATGCGCTGCTCGCCCGAGTTGAGGCGCAGGATCGCCATGCCCTGGTCGCGACCGACGAGCTGGACGTAAGCACCGGCCGAACGGGCGATCTGGCCGCCCTTGCCGGGCTTCAGCTCGACGTTGTGAACGATCGTGCCGACCGGCATCGCACCCAGCGGCATCGCGTTGCCCGGCTTCACGTCGACGCTCTCACCGGCAACCACGCGGTCGCCGGCAGCCAGACGCTGCGGCGCCAGGATGTAGGCGAGCTCACCGTCATCGTACTTGATCAGCGCGATGAAGGCGGTGCGGTTCGGATCGTACTCCAGCCGCTCCACCGTACCGCCGACGTCGAACTTGCGACGCTTGAAGTCGATGATGCGGTAGGTGCGCTTGTGACCGCCGCCGATGAAGCGGCTGGTGACGCGACCGGTATTGTTGCGACCGCCGTTCTTGGTCAGACCTTCAGTCAGACCCTTCACCGGCTTGCCCTTGTAGAGACCCGAACGGTCGACGATCACGAGCTGGCGCGTGCTCGGCGTAATCGGATTGAATTTCTTCAGTGCCATCGTTCCGTCCTTACAGTCCGGTCGCGACGTCGATCGACTGGCCTTCAGCCAGCGTCACGACGGCTTTCTTGACGTCGCTCTGGCGCCCGATGGTGCCGCGGAACCGCTTCACCTTGCCCTTGCGCAGGAGCGTATTGACAGCGGTCACCTTGACGCCGAACAGCGCCTCGACAGCCGCCTTGATCTCCGGCTTCGTCGCCTTGCGGGCAACGTTGAAGACCACCTGGTTGTACTCGGAAGCCATGGTCGACTTCTCGGTGATCGCCGGCGAGACGATCACGTCATAGTGGCGAAGATCAGTCATTTGAACCGCTCCTCCAGAGCCTCGACTGCGGCCTTCGACAGCACGAGCGTGCCGCGGCGCAGAATGTCGTAAACGTTGATGCCCTGGATCGGCAGCACGTCGATGTTGGGAATGTTCGACGCAGCGCGCTTGAAGTTCTGGTCGAGTTCGGCACCGCCGATCACCAGCGCGTTGGTCAGCCCCAGCTTGGCGAAATCCGCCACCAGAGCCTTCGTCTTGGGATCCTTCAGCGCCAGCTCGTCGACGACGATCAGGTTCGAAGCCTTCGCCTTGGCCGAGAGCGCATGGCGCAGACCGAGCGCGCGGACCTTCTTGGGCAGATCGTGCTCGTGGCTGCGCACGACCGGGCCGTGTGCCTTGCCACCGCCGCGGAACTGCGGAGCGCGAGCCGAATGGTGACGGGCGCGGCCCGTACCCTTCTGCTTGTACATCTTGGCGCCGGTGCGCGAGATTTCCGCGCGGCCCTTGGCCTTGTGCGTACCCTGCTGCTTCTTGGCGAGCTGCCAGCGAATGACGCGCTGGAGGATGTCCTCACGCGGATCGAGGCCGAAGATCTCGTCGGAGAGCTTCACCTCGCCGGCAGCCTTGCCGGAAAGGGTGGTGATCTTGATATCCATCATTCGGCTCCCTCAGCCGCCGGAGCAGCTTCCGCCGCCGGAGCATCTACCTTCTTGGCGGCGCGGACGGCGCCCGGCTTCGGAGCATTGTCCGGAAGCGGTGCCTTCACGGCGTCGCGAACCATGATCCAGGCGCCCTTGGAACCCGGAACCGCGCCGCGGATCAGGATCAGGCCGCGATCGGCATCGGTCGAAACGACTTCGACGTTCTGCGTCGTCACGCGGGTGGCACCCATGTGACCGGCCATCTTCTTGCCCTTGAACACCTTGCCCGGGTCCTGGCGCTGACCGGTCGAACCGTGCGAGCGGTGCGAGACCGAGTTACCGTGGGTCGCGCGGCCGCCGCCAAAGTTGTGGCGCTTCATGACGCCCTGGAAACCCTTACCGATCGAGGTGCCCGTCACGTCGACCTTCTGGCCGGCGACGAAATGCTCGACGGTGATCTCCGAACCGACGTCGATCAGGTTGTCCGGCGACACGCGAAATTCCGCGAGCTTGGCCTTCGGCTCGACGGAAGCAGTCGCGAAATGGCCGCGCATCGCCTTCGTCGTATTCTTCACCTTGGCAAGCCCGACGCCGAGCTGCAGCGCCGTATAGCCGTTCTTTTCCTGGGTACGCTGAGCAACGACCTGGCAGTTCTCCATGCGGAGAACCGTGACCGGCACATGCTCACCAGCGTCATTGTAGACGCGCGTCATCCCGATTTTCTGTGCGATAACACCTGAACGCATCGGTTGTCTTCCTTCAGAGTTCCCTGTCGGGGACCAGCCCCTCCAGCCTCTTGTTTCTCAGAGGAGCCTTTCGGGCGAACCCGGCCGGCTCATGTTTAAGCCCCTAGAGCTTGATCTCGACGTCGACGCCGGCGGCCAGGTCGAGCTTCATCAGCGCGTCGACGGTCTGCGGGGTCGGGTCTACGATGTCCAGGAGGCGCTTGTGCGTGCGCATCTCGAACTGCTCGCGGCTCTTCTTGTCGATGTGCGGCGAGCGGTTAACCGTGAATTTCTCGATCCGCGTCGGCAGCGGGATGGGCCCGCGAACGTTGGCCCCGGTGCGTTTCGCCGTCGATACGATCTCACGCGTCGACGCATCAAGTACGCGATGGTCAAACGCTTTGAGGCGGATGCGGATGTTTTGCCCGTTCATCTAGTCAATTCCTTCAAGTCTTCCGCGGGCGCGGGCAACAACCGCGCCCGCGACAGACCCTGTTGATCTTCTTATTCCGTGATCGCAGCGACGATGCCTGCACCAACCGTGCGGCCGCCTTCGCGGATGGCGAAGCGCAGCTTCTCTTCCATCGCGATCGGCACGATCAGCGTCACGTCGACCGTCACGTTGTCGCCAGGCATAACCATCTCCGTGCCTTCCGGCAGCGTCACGATGCCCGTCACGTCCGTCGTGCGGAAATAGAACTGCGGACGGTAGTTGGTGAAGAACGGCGTGTGACGGCCACCCTCCTCCTTCGTCAGGATGTAGGCCTCGGCCTTGAACTTCGTGTGTGGCTTCACAGAACCCGGCTTGCACAGGATCTGGCCGCGCTCGACGTCCTCACGGCCAACGCCGCGGATCAGCGCGCCGATGTTGTCGCCGGCCTGGCCCTGGTCGAGCAGCTTGCGGAACATCTCGACGCCCGTAACCGTCGTCTTCGAGGTCGGACGGATGCCGACGATCTCGACTTCCTCGCCAACCTTGACCACGCCGCGCTCCACGCGGCCCGTCACGACCGTGCCGCGACCCGAAATCGAGAACACGTCCTCGATCGGCATCAGGAACGGCTGGTCGATCGGACGCTCAGGCGTCGGGATGTAGGCGTCGACCTCGGCCATCAGCTTGCGGACCGCGTCCTCGCCGATCTCCTTGTTCGAATCCTCAAGCGCGGCAAGCGCCGAACCCGGGATGATCGGAATGTCGTCGCCCGGGAACTCGTAGACCGACAGAAGCTCGCGAACCTCGAGCTCGACAAGCTCGAGAAGCTCAGCGTCGTCAACCTGGTCGACCTTGTTCAGGAACACCACGATCGCCGGAACGCCAACCTGACGGGCCAGCAGAATGTGCTCGCGGGTCTGCGGCATCGGGCCGTCGGCAGCCGACACAACCAGGATCGCGCCGTCCATCTGTGCGGCACCCGTGATCATGTTCTTCACATAGTCGGCGTGGCCGGGGCAGTCGACGTGCGCGTAGTGACGGTTCTCCGTCTCGTACTCAACGTGAGCCGTCGAGATCGTGATGCCGCGCGCCTTCTCCTCAGGAGCAGCGTCAATCTGGTCATACGCCCGGAACTCGCCGAAGAACTT
Organism: Aquamicrobium sp.; assembly: GCA_019739225.1. Lineage (GTDB taxonomy): Bacteria > Pseudomonadota > Alphaproteobacteria > Rhizobiales > Rhizobiaceae > Aerobium. Next base: position 227,163 of record JAHHDT010000004.1, on the reverse strand, counting down.
CGTGATCGCCGCCGTCAGGGACGTCTTGCCATGGTCAACGTGACCAATCGTGCCAATGTTCACATGCGGCTTATTACGCTCAAATTTACCTTTGGCCATGTGACTTCTCCATTTCCTGTGCGCCTGTTCAGGCTGCTAGTTCTGCTTCTCGCGTCCGGCTTCCGGTTACGCGTACTTCTTCTGGATTTCCTGGGCGACCGCGGTCGGAACCGGCTCGTAGTGGTCGAACTGCATCGTGTACTGGGCGCGGCCCTGCGACATCGAACGCAGCGTATCGACGTACTTGAACATGTTCGCGAGCGGCACCATGGCGTTGATCACCACGGCAACACCACGTGCTTCCTGGCCCTGGATCTGGCCGCGGCGGCCATTCAGGTCGCCGATGACGCTGCCGACGTAATCTTCCGGCGTGACGACCTCGACCTTCATGATCGGCTCGAGGAGCTGCGCACCGGCCTTCTGGGCACCTTCACGGAAGGCAGCGCGCGAGGCGATCTCGAACGCCAGAACCGAGGAGTCGACGTCGTGGAAGGCGCCGTCAACCAGCGTCGCCTTGACGCCGAGCATCGGGAAGCCCGCAACCGGACCGGAGGACAGAACACTCTGGATGCCCTTCTGGACGCCCGGGATGTATTCCTTCGGAACAGCGCCGCCGACGATCTTGGACTCGAAGACGAACTCTTCGCTCTCCGGGTTCGGCTCGAAGATCAGCTTGACGCGGGCGAACTGGCCCGTACCGCCGGTCTGCTTCTTGTGGGTGTAGTCCACCTCGGCGGTACGCGTGATGGTCTCACGGTACGCAACCTGCGGCGCGCCCACATTCGCCTCGACCTTGAACTCGCGCTTCATGCGGTCGACGAGAATGTCGAGATGAAGCTCGCCCATGCCGGCGATGATGGTCTGGCCGCTCTCCTCGTCGGTCTTGACGCGGAAGGACGGATCCTCGGCAGCCAGACGATTGAGCGCGAGGCCCATCTTCTCCTGATCGCCCTTGGTCTTGGGCTCGATCGCGATCTGGATGACCGGATCGGGGAATTCCATGCGCTCGAGAATGACCGGCTTCAGCGGATCGCAAAGCGTGTCGCCCGTGGTCGTATCCTTGAGGCCGGCCAGTGCGACGATGTCGCCGGCAAATGCCTCTTCGATGTCCTCACGCGAGTTGGAGTGCATCTGCAGCATACGGCCGATGCGCTCCTTCTTGCCCTTGACGGTGTTCTCGAGCGAGACGCCCTTGGTGAGCTTGCCCGAATAGATGCGCGCGAAGGTCAGCGAGCCGACGAACGGGTCGTTCATGATCTTGAATGCGAGCATCGACAGCGGCTCGTCGTCGGACGACTTGCGGCTGATCTCGGCTTCTGTCTTCGGGTCGATGCCCTTGATCGACGGCACATCGATCGGCGAAGGCAGGAAGTCGACGACGGCGTCGAGCAGCGGCTGCACGCCCTTGTTCTTGAAGGCAGAGCCGCAGAACATCGGGAAGAACTTGACCTCGATGGTGCCCTTGCGGATCAGCGCGCGCAGCTCGTCGTTCGACGGCATGGTGCCATCGAGGTAAGCCTCGAGCGCAGCCTCGTCCATCTCGACGGCGGCTTCGATCAGCTTCTCGCGGTATTCCTCAGCGCGATCCTTGAGGTCGGCGGGAATCTCGACGATGTCCCACTCGGCGCCCAGGTTCTCGGACTTCCAGACGAGCGCGTTCATCTCGATGAGATCGACGACGCCGGCGAAGTCGTTTTCCGCGCCGATCGGGAGCTGCATGACGACGGCCTGCGCACCGAGGCGCGAGCCGACCATCTCGACCGAGCGGTAGAAGTCGGCGCCGATCTTGTCCATCTTGTTGCAGAAGATCATGCGCGGGACATGGTACTTGTCGGCCTGGCGCCAGACGGTTTCCGTCTGCGGCTCCACACCGGCATTGGCGTCCAGCAGCGCGATCGCACCGTCGAGAACGCGCAAGCTACGCTCGACCTCAATGGTGAAGTCGACGTGGCCGGGCGTGTCGATGATGTTGAAGCGGCGCTTCTTTCCGTCGCGGCCCTGCCAGAAGGTCGTGGTCGCGGCCGACGTGATGGTGATGCCGCGCTCCTGCTCCTGCTCCATCCAGTCCATGGTCGCGGCGCCGTCGTGGACTTCGCCAATCTTGTGCGACTTGCCGGTGTAGAACAGGACGCGCTCGGTCGTCGTCGTCTTGCCGGCATCGATGTGCGCCATGATGCCGAAATTGCGATAGTCTTCGATCTTGTATTCGCGGGCCATGGTGGTGCCTCTTGTATCCCTGCTCGCCGGATTACCAGCGGTAGTGCGCAAAGGCGCGGTTGGCTTCAGCCATCTTGTGCGTGTCTTCGCGCTTCTTGACGGCGGTGCCGCGGTTGTTGGCCGCGTCCAGAAGCTCGCCGGACAGGCGATCGACCATCGTCGTCTCGTTGCGCTTGCGTGCAGCCGTGATCAGCCAGCGGATCGCCAGAGCCTGACGGCGCTCGGGACGAACGTCGACCGGGACCTGGTAGGTCGCACCACCAACACGGCGCGAGCGGACCTCGACGTGCGGCGCGACATTGTCGAGCGCCTGATGGAAGACCGTGACCGGCTCCTGCTTCGTCTTGGCTTCCACCTGATCGAGCGCGCCGTAGACGATCGTCTCGGCGATCGACTTCTTGCCGTGAAGCATGACAGCGTTCATGAACTTGGTAACAACGAGGTCACCGAACTTCGGGTCCGGATTGATCTCGCGCTTTTCTGCACTGTGGCGTCGGGACATATTCTTCGTCTCTCACGATCGTCGGCCAGGGCTTAAAACAAAAGCGCCGAAGCCGGGGAAACCCTTACTTCGGACGCTTTGCGCCGTACTTGGAGCGGCGCTGCTTGCGGTTCTTCACACCCTGGGTGTCGAGCACGCCACGAATGATGTGGTAGCGCACACCCGGAAGGTCTTTCACGCGGCCGCCTCGGATCATGACCACAGAGTGCTCCTGGAGGTTGTGACCCTCGCCAGGAATGTAGCCAATCACCTCGAAGCCGTTGACGAGACGGATCTTCGCAACCTTGCGCAGTGCCGAGTTCGGCTTCTTCGGCGTCGTGGTGTAGACGCGCGTGCATACGCCCCGCTTCTGCGGGTTGGCCTGCATGGCCGGAACCTTGTTGCGCTTCACCGGCGCTATGCGCGGCTTGCGGATCAGCTGGTTGACGGTAGGCATCAAACCTTCCTTCTATCTCAAAACCGGTGTCTCAAGCCCCTCACAGGGCCGTCTGGAGCGGCGTTTCCATACAGCAATTCGAGCAACAACCGCTTAGGGCGGTCTTGCCCGAACAAACGCAGAGGAAGCGGAAGCCGCTTCATGCAAGCCGGAAATGTAAAGTCGCTCGTAAAACGAACCCTGTTTGAGACCTGCTCCAGGACGCGACGTCCCGAAAAAGAAAGCCTCACATCGGCTCAGACGAGGCGGCTTCTACTCCCAACGCCAAGGATCGTCAACCCCGCATGCCCGCAAATTGCGCCGTTTCGGCGCTTGCGGGCATCGACACGCCCCGCAAGCAAGAAAATTGCGCAATGGCGCGGCACTCCGGCATTTCGTAAGCCGGCCCGGCCTGTTTCGGCGGGGCGAAATATGCGAAGGAGGCGCTGGCCGTCCGTCTCGTCGCCAAAGATAGGGAATCACGTCATGAATGACAACGAGCAGAAGCCGGTGACGATCATCGTCGGCCGAGTCTGGCGCAAGAAGGGTGCCGAGTCGGAAGGCGTTCATGTGATGCTGGTTGCACCGGACGACGATTCGGCCGTGCGGATGGCTCTGGAAGCCCTGGCGCGCGAGGGATACGCGGAAGCGGAACTCGACCAGATCGGCGACATGGAAGGCGCGCCGGACGACGAGCCGCACATGTCGGCCTATCAGGGCGCTCTCGAAGGCGAGGTATCGATCGTCACCTTCGACGAGATCCTCTGAACACACTGTGCGATGAGCTGAAAAAGACCGCCTGGCCAGGGGCCTCCGACCAGGCGGTCAATGGTATGCGATCCCGAATTTGAACCACAACCGTCGTGCCGATTCGACGTCCGAATATCGGATTACGTAGCGGCCACTTTAGTTAACGCGATTTGGGGCTCGTCACCTACTCCCATTTGGGGGTCAAAGCCGCCTAGTCCATCAGCAAGCTCTTAATCTGAAAGGCGAAACCGCCCGAGCATGGCGATCAACTCGCCCTGGCGATGGGTTCCGGTCTTCTGAAAGACGACTTTCACGCGCTGCCGCACCGTCCCTTCGGAGATGCCGAGCATCTCGGCGGCCGCGGCGAGCGAATGACCATTGGCAAGCACCTCGCACAAACGAACCTCGGCCGTCGATAGCCCGAAGGCAAAGCGCAGGCTGGTCTCGTCGATTCGGGATTTGCCTCCTGCAAGTACGCGCATCACAACCAGAACGACCGGCCTCGGACGCACCAGGGCGGGGAACCCCTGCTCCGCATGGTCCGGCGCCGCCGTCAGGCTCACGCGCACAATTCGCTCTTCGTTGCGGATGACCGTGCTGGGGGCCGCCACCGGCAGTCCACCAATCAACCGGGATATGTTTTCCTCCAGCCAGCGCTGGCCGGCAGAGTCCCGGAGGGACAGAACGCCCCCTGCCCCGTTCAGCACGTCGCCAACCTGCAGCGAGGCCAGCGCTTCTGTGTTGGCCTCACGGATGCGCCTGTCGCGTTCGACCAGCAGCGCCGCGCCATCGATCCGCTCTATCAGCGCCCCGAAACGCAAACGGTGCTCGACGCCGTCACGCAGCAGCGCGGCGGCGCGAACGGCATCGGCAAAGTTGCCCTTGATGTGCTCGAAGATCGCCGCAGCCGGTCCATCATATTTCGCCGCATCGGCGGCGCTGTAATGCCAAGCCACATGGATCAGATTGTGACTATCGACGTCCAGTCGCAGCCCGACGGCCGCGGTCATGTTTCCTTGTGGGGCGAGCCAGTCATTATAGAACTCGCTTTTTTGGAATGCCGAAGACGGGCTGTCGCGCTCCGATATGCGGACCTGCCCTGACGGGGCGGCGGCCCAGAAATCGAGCCAGGGGTTCAACGCCGCATAGTGCGTGAGATAGGCATCGACATATTCCTGCTCGACGCCTTCCACGAAGGTTGCGTTGATGATCCCGCGCGGCAGATCGTAGTTTGTAATTGCCGGGGCCGAACCAGGAAGCAATTCCTCCAGGTGGCGGCAAATTTCCGCCCAATCGGCTCGCCCCCATGCAGCATGTCGCAAACGCTCAGACAGCTCCGCAACTGCGCGCTTTACAAAGTCGTCACCTTGAATGACACGTCTCTCCCACAAACCCCAGCAAACCCTAGCAGCCCAAACATGTTCCCGCTACCTGGGCTTGAATAAATCCGTGGTCGTGTTGGAAAAAGTGCAATCGGGCACTTCGTCCGGCCGTCGCCATAACCCGAAAGAGGTAGTCGACTACACCCTGACTGCTTGAACGTTGCGCAATGGCACAGTGTTTTTCGCCATGCGACTTCGGCAAGACCTGTCATTCCTTCGAACATAGAAAAAGCCGCCGGCGCGGGCCGGCGGCTTTCTCAGTTTCGGAAGTTTTCCGTCGGAGCGACTTATTCGGCCGCATCTCCGGTCATGTCGGCCAGCATCGGCTCGGCCATTTCCACACCCGAGTTCTTGCGACGCTCGTCGAGGATGAGCTCGTCGCGCGAGGTCGCGATGCGCCGGATCTGGCTCATCTGGCCACCGGTACCCGCCGGGATGAGACGGCCGACGATCACGTTCTCCTTGAGACCCTGCAGCGTGTCGGTCTTGCCGGCCACGGCTGCTTCGGTCAGCACGCGCGTCGTCTCCTGGAACGAGGCGGCGGAGATGAACGACGGCGTCTGCAGCGAGGCCTTGGTGATGCCGAGCAGAACCGGCTGACCCTCGGCAGGCTTCTTGCCCTCCTCGATCAGACGGTCGTTGATCTCGTCAAGCTCGATCACGTCAACGTGGTCGCCGGGGATATAGGTCGAATCCCCCTGCACGGTGATCTCCACCTTCTGCAACATCTGGCGAACGATCACCTCGATGTGCTTGTCGTTGATCATAACGCCCTGCAGACGATAGACCTCCTGGATTTCATTGACGAGGTAGCTCGCCAGAGCCTCCACGCCCTTGATCGCCAGGATGTCGTGCGGTGCCGGGTTGCCGTCGAGGATGTAGTCGCCCTTCTCGATGGTATCGCCTTCCTGGAGGTGGAACGGCTTGCCCTTCGGGATCAGGTATTCGACAGGCTCGACCTGCTCGTCATGCGGCTCGATCACGATGCGACGCTTGTTCTTGTAATCGCGCCCGAACCGCACCGTGCCGTCGATCTCGGCGATGATGGCGTGATCCTTCGGACGACGCGCCTCGAAGAGCTCCGCCACGCGCGGCAGACCGCCCGTGATGTCCTTCGTCTTGGCACTTTCCATCGGAATACGCGCAATCACGTCGCCCGGCTGCACGACCGCATCCGGCTCGACCGAAAGAACGGCTTCCACCGAGAGCATGAAGCGAGCATCGCCGCCCTTGGACAGCTTCAGCACCTTGCCCTTGTCATCAAGGATGGTGATTGCCGGCTTGAGGTCGGAACCACGCGGCGTGGAACGCCAGTCGATAACCTCACGCTTGGTGATGCCGGTCGACTCGTCGGCCGTTTCCTGAACGGAGATGCCGTCGACCAGATCCTCGAAGGCCGCCTTGCCGCCGACCTCGGTGAGGATCGGGCGGGTATAAGGGTCCCATTCGGCGATACGCTGGCCGCGCTTCACCTTGTCGCCATCGTCCACGAAGATACGCGAACCGTAGGTGACGCGGTGCACCGCGCGCTCCTTGCCGGCCTCGTCGAGGATCAGAACCGCCATGTTGCGGCCCATCACCACGAGGTGACCGTCGGAGTTGCGCACGACGTTGCGATTGCGGATCGCAACCGTGCCTTCGTAGGACGCCTCGAGGAACGAGGAGTCGACGACCTGCGCCGTACCGCCCATGTGGAAGGTACGCATCGTGAGCTGGGTACCCGGCTCACCGATCGACTGCGCCGCGATGACGCCGACAGCTTCACCCTGGTTGACGGGTGTGCCGCGGGCCAGATCGCGTCCGTAGCAGACCGCGCAGACGCCGGTACGGACCTCACAGGTCAGCGCCGAACGGATACGCAGCGTCTGGATGCCGGCCTTCTCGATCGCGTCGACGTCACGCTCGTCGATGAGCGTTCCAGCCTTGACGATCAGGTCACCGGACACCGGATGCATCACGTCGTCGAGCGCCGTGCGGCCCAGAACGCGGGAGCCCAGCGAAGCCACGACCTGACCGGCATCGACGATCGGCTGCATGGTGAGGCCCTTGTCGGTGCCGCAGTCGGTCGCGTTGACGATGCAGTCCTGCGCCACGTCGACGAGACGACGGGTCAGATAGCCCGAGTTCGCCGTCTTGAGCGCGGTGTCGGCGAGGCCCTTACGTGCGCCGTGGGTCGAGTTGAAGTACTCGAGAACCGTCAGGCCTTCCTTGAAGTTCGAGATGATCGGCGTCTCGATGATTTCGCCCGAAGGCTTGGCCATCAGGCCGCGCATACCGGCAAGCTGACGCATCTGGGTGGGCGAACCACGCGCACCGGAATGCGACATCATGTAGATCGAGTTCATCGGCTTCTGACGACCGTCATCGTTGAACTCGACCGCCTTGATGCGGCCCATCATCTCGTCGGCGACCTTCTCCGAGCACTTGGCCCAGGCGTCGACCACCTTGTTGTACTTCTCGCCCTGGGTAATCAGGCCGTCGTTGTACTGCTGCTCGTATTCCTTGGCGAGCGCCTCGGTATCGGCAACCAGCTTCTCCTTGGCGTCCGGGATCAGCATGTCGTCTTTGCCGAACGAGATGCCGGCGCGGCAGGCATGGCCGAAGCCGAGCGCCATGATGCGGTCGCAGAAGATCACCGTCTCCTTCTGACCGCAGTGACGATAGACCGTGTCGATCATCTTGGAGATGTTCTTCTTGGTCATCTCCTGGTTGGCGGTCTCGAACGGCACGTTGTGGTTCTTCGGCAGAAGCTCGCCGATGATCATGCGGCCGGGCGTCGTGTCATAGATCCTGGAGACCGGCTTGCCTTCGGCGTCGACGGTCTTGAAGCGGCCCTTGATCTTGGTGTGCAGGGTGACGGCCTTGGTCTCCAGCGCATGGTGCAGCTCGCCCATGTCGGCGAACGCCATGCCCTCTCCCGGCTCGTTCTGATTGACGATCGAGAGATAATAGAGACCGAGAACCATGTCCTGCGACGGCACGATGATCGGTGCGCCCGAAGCCGGGTGCAGGATGTTGTTGGTCGACATCATCAGCACGCGTGCTTCAAGCTGCGCTTCGAGCGACAGCGGCACGTGAACGGCCATCTGATCGCCGTCGAAGTCGGCGTTGAAGGCCGTGCAGACCAGCGGGTGAAGCTGGATCGCCTTGCCCTCGATCAGGGTGGGCTCGAAGGCCTGGATGCCGAGACGGTGCAGCGTCGGCGCGCGGTTCAGCAGAACCGGGTGCTCACGGATGACCTCGTCCAGGATGTCCCAGACTTCCGGCTTCTCCTTCTCGACCAGCTTCTTGGCCTGCTTGACGGTGGAGGAGTAACCCTTGGCGTCGAGACGGGCGTAGATGAAGGGCTTGAAGAGTTCGAGCGCCATCTTCTTCGGCAGGCCGCACTGGTGCAGCTTGAGCTCCGGACCGGTCACGATGACCGAACGGCCGGAATAGTCGACGCGCTTGCCGAGCAGGTTCTGGCGGAACCGGCCCTGCTTGCCCTTGAGCATGTCGGAGAGCGACTTCAGCGGACGCTTGTTGGCGCCTGTGATGACGCGGCCGCGACGACCGTTGTCGAACAGGGCGTCGACCGCTTCCTGAAGCATGCGCTTCTCGTTGCGGATGATGATGCCCGGCGCGCGCAGCTCGATCAGCCGCTTCAGACGGTTGTTACGGTTGATGACGCGGCGGTACAGATCGTTCAGGTCCGACGTCGCGAAACGGCCGCCATCCAGCGGCACCAGCGGACGCAGGTCCGGCGGGATGACAGGGATGATCTTCATGATCATCCACTCCGGACGGTTGCCGGACTCCATGAAGTTCTCGACGACCTTGAGGCGCTTGAGAAGCTTCTTCTGCTTCAGCTCCGACGTGGTCGAGGCGAGTTCCGAACGCAGGTCGCCCGCGATCTTCTCCAGCTCCATGCCGGACAGAAGCTCGTGGATCGCCTCGGCACCGATCATGGCCGTGAAGGAATCCTCGCCGTACTCGTCGACGGCGATCATGTATTCCTCTTCCGAGAGAAGCTGGTGCTCCTTGAGCGCAGTCAGGCCCGGCTCGGTCACGATGTAGTTCTCGAAATAGAGAACCCGCTCGATGTCCTTGAGCGTCATGTCGAGCAGTGTGCCGATGCGCGAAGGCAGCGACTTGAGGAACCAGATGTGCGCGACGGGTGCCGCCAGCTCGATGTGGCCCATGCGCTCGCGGCGCACGCGCGACAGCGTGACTTCGACGCCGCACTTCTCGCAGATGACGCCCTTGTACTTCATGCGCTTGTACTTGCCGCACAGGCACTCGTAGTCCTTGATGGGACCGAAGATGCGCGCGCAGAACAGGCCGTCACGCTCGGGCTTGAACGTACGGTAGTTGATCGTCTCCGGCTTCTTGATCTCGCCGAAGGACCAGGACTGAATCTTCTCAGGGCTCGCGAGCGAAATCCGGATCGAATCGAAAGTCTGCGCCGGCGCCTGAGGATTGAAGAGATTCATGACCTCTTGGTTCATGCCGTTCTCCTTGTCGGGGTCGAAACCCCTCATCTTGATCGTGGCGACTTGATGGGCCGCATCGCCGCCGTAATTATCTAGGGCGCACCGCGGGAGCCCTGCCCCCGCGGCGCTTGACAGCCGTTACTCGGCCGCGTCGGGCAGACGCGCAGGAGCGTCCTCGACGACAGAGTTTTCCAGCTCGACATTGAGGCCCAGCGAACGCATCTCCTTGACGAGAACGTTGAAGCTCTCGGGAATGCCGGCCTCGAAGGTGTCGTCGCCACGCACGATCGCTTCGTACACCTTGGTGCGGCCGGCCACGTCGTCCGACTTCACCGTCAGCATCTCCTGCAGCGTGTAGGCGGCGCCGTATGCCTCGAGCGCCCAGACCTCCATCTCGCCGAAGCGCTGGCCGCCGAACTGCGCCTTGCCACCCAGCGGCTGCTGGGTCACGAGCGAGTACGGTCCGATCGAACGGGCGTGGATCTTGTCGTCGACCAGGTGGTGCAGCTTGAGCATGTAGATATAGCCCATCGTCACCTTGCGGTCGAACGGCTCGCCCGTGCGTCCGTCGTACAACGTCGACTGTCCGCTCGAATGCAGGCCCGCCTGTTCCAGCATCTCGTTGATGTCGGCTTCGTGCGCACCGTCGAAGACCGGGGTCGCGATGGAGACGCCGCGCTTCATCTGTCCGCCGAGGCGAACAATGGACTCGTCGTCGTAGTCGCGGACCGGTTCGTTGCGGTCGTTGGCCGGGATCACGCTCTCGATGGTCTGGCGAAGCGGCTTGATGTCGCCGCTCTCCTTATAGGCCTCGATAAGCTCACCGATCTTCCTGCCCATGCCGGCGCAGGCCCAGCCAAGATGCGTCTCCAGGATCTGGCCGACATTCATGCGCGACGGCACGCCCAGCGGGTTGAGCACGATGTCGGCATGCGTGCCGTCCTCGAGGAACGGCATGTCCTCGACCGGAACGATGCGCGAGACCACGCCCTTGTTGCCGTGACGGCCGGCCATCTTGTCGCCGGGCTGCATCTTGCGCTTCACCGCGACGAAGACCTTGACCATCTTCATGACGCCGGGGGGCATCTCGTCGCCGCGCTGCACCTTCTCGACCTTGTCCATGAAGCGCTGCTCGAGCGCCTTCTTGGACTCGTCGTACTGTGCACGAAGCGCTTCGAGCTCGCCCTGGATCTTCTCGTCCTCGACGGCGAACTGCCACCACTGCGAACGCGGATAGTCGGTCAGCGCGTCACGGGTGAGCGCGTCGCCCTTCTTGAAGCCCTTCGGCCCCGCGATCGCCTGCTTGCCGGTCAGCATGTCGGCCAGGCGCGAGTAGACGTTGCGATCGAGGATCGCCTGCTCGTCGTCGCGGTCCTTGGCCAGACGCTCGATCTCCTCGCGCTCGATCGCCATGGCGCGCTCGTCCTTCTCCACGCCGTGGCGGTTGAAGACGCGCACCTCGACGACGGTGCCGAACGTGCCGGGCGGCATGCGCATGGAGGTGTCACGCACATCCGAGGCCTTCTCGCCGAAGATCGCTCGCAGGAGCTTCTCTTCCGGCGTCATCGGGCTTTCGCCCTTCGGCGTGATCTTGCCGACCAGGATGTCGCCCGGCTGCACTTCCGCGCCGATATAGGTGATGCCGGCCTCGTCGAGGTTCTTCAGCGCCTCTTCCGAAACGTTCGGAATGTCGCGCGTGATCTCCTCCGGCCCGAGCTTGGTGTCGCGCGCCATGACCTCGAACTCCTCGATGTGGATCGAGGTGAAGACGTCGTCGGCGACGATGCGCTCGGAGAGCAGGATGGAGTCCTCGTAGTTGTAGCCGTTCCACGGCATGAACGCGACGAGCACGTTGCGACCCAGCGCCAGATCGCCCAGATCGGTCGATGGGCCGTCGGCGATGATGTCGCCCTTGTTGACCCGGTCGCCCATCCGCACGAGCGGACGCTGGTTGATGCAGGTGTTCTGGTTGGAACGCTGGAACTTCATCAGCCGGTAGATGTCGACGCCCGACTTGCCGGGATCGAGATCTTCCGTCGCGCGGATGACGATACGCGTCGCGTCCACCTGATCGACGATGCCGCCACGGCGTGCGCCGATGGCCGCGCCCGAGTCACGAGCGACGATCGGCTCCATGCCGGTGCCGACGAACGGCGCCTCGGCGCGAACCAGCGGCACGGCCTGACGCTGCATGTTCGAGCCCATGAGCGCGCGGTTGGCGTCATCGTTCTCGAGGAACGGAATAAGCGCCGCGGCGACCGAAACCATCTGCTTCGGCGACACGTCCATAAGGTCGACGTTCTCGCGTGGGGTCATCATGACCTCGCCGGCGTGACGGCAGATCACGAACTCCTCGGTGAAGCCGCCTTCGGCGTCGAGCTCGGCGTTCGCCTGCGCGACGTAGTGCTTGGCCTCTTCCATCGCCGACAGATAGACCACCTCACTGGTGATCCTGCCGTCGACGATCTTGCGGTACGGGCTCTCGATGAAGCCGTACTTGTTGACACGCGCGAAGGTGGCGAGCGAGTTGATGAGGCCGATATTCGGGCCTTCCGGCGTCTCGATGGGGCAGATGCGGCCGTAGTGCGTGACGTGAACGTCGCGCACCTCGAAGCCGGCGCGCTCGCGGGTCAGACCGCCCGGTCCAAGCGCCGAGAGGCGACGCTTGTGGGTGATCTCCGAAAGCGGGTTGGTCTGGTCCATGAACTGCGAGAGCTGCGAGGAACCGAAGAACTCGCGCACGGCGGCAGCCGCCGGCTTGGCGTTGATCAGGTCCTGCGGCATCACGGTGTCGATCTCGATCGACGACATGCGCTCCTTGATAGCGCGCTCCATGCGCAGCAGGCCGACGCGATACTGGTTCTCCATCAGCTCGCCGACCGAACGCACCCGGCGGTTGCCGAGATTGTCGATGTCGTCGATCTCGCCCTTGCCGTCGCGCAGCTCGACCAGCGTCTTGACCACGGCAAGGATGTCCTCCTTGCGCAGCACGCGCACGGTATCCTCGGCGTCGAGCTCAAGACGCATGTTCATCTTGACGCGGCCGACGGCCGACAGGTCGTAGCGTTCCGGATCGAAGAACAGCGAATTGAACATCGCCTCGGCCGTGTCGATCGTCGGCGGCTCGCCCGGGCGCATCACGCGGTAGATGTCGAACAGCGCGTCCTGGCGGCTCTCGTTCTTGTCGACGGCCAGCGTGTTGCGGATGTAGCCGCCCACGTTGACATGGTCGATGTCGAGAATCTGGATCTCTTCCTGACCGGCCTCGAGCAGAACCTTGAGGGTCTTCTCGTCGATCTCGTCGCCGGCCTCGAGATAGATCTCGCCGGTAGCGTGGTTGACGATGTCCTCGGCGAGGTAGGCGCCGTAAAGATCGTCCTCGGTCGCCTTGATGGCCTTCAGGCCCTTCTCGGCGAGCTGCTTTGCCTGGCGCGCGGTGATCTTGCGGCCAGCCTCGACCACAACTTCGCCTGTGTCGGCGTCGACGAGGTCGTTGACGGCCTTGAGGCCACGGAAGCGATCGGCGTTGTACGGAATGCGCCAATGGTCCTTGGCGCGGATGTAGGTGAGCTTGTCGTAGAAGGTCGACAGGATCTCCTCACCATCCATGCCCAGCGCCATGAGCAGGCTGGTCGCCGGGATCTTGCGGCGGCGGTCGATGCGGGCGTGGACGACGTCCTTGGAATCGAACTCGATGTCGAGCCAGGAGCCGCGATACGGGATCACGCGGGCGGCAAAGAGCAGCTTGCCCGACGAGTGCGACTTGCCCTTGTCATGATCGAAGAAGACGCCCGGCGAACGGTGCATCTGGGAGACGATGACGCGCTCGGTGCCGTTGATGATGAAGGTGCCGTTGGACGTCATGAGCGGCATGTCGCCCATGTAGACGTCCTGCTCCTTGATGTCCTTGATCGACTTCGCGCCGGTATCCTCGTCGACATCGAACACGATCAGGCGCAGCGTCACCTTGAGCGGCGCTGCGAAGGTCAGGTCGCGCTGGCGGCACTCGTCCACGTCGAACTTCGGCAGCTCGAACTCGTACTTGACGAATTCAAGCATGGAGGCGCCCGAAAAGTCGGAAATCGGGAACACCGACTTGAACACCGCCTGCAGCCCCTCATCGGGACGGCCGCCCTTCGGCTCGTCAACCATGAGAAACTGATCATAGGATGCCTTCTGAACCTCGATGAGGTTGGGCATCTCCGCAACTTCCGGAATCTTTCCGAAGAACTTGCGTACGCGCCTGCGACCATTGAACGTGTGGGTCTGGGCCATCGTCGCTCCTTGCTGCCTTCTTGGCTTCGTGTTGGCTTAGCGCCAAACTTACCGACCGCCACCGATAAGCGGTCCATCAAAAACGGGTAAAAACCCGTTTCCTGAAGGCCGCCGCCGGCCCACAGGAAAGAGGTTTTCGTACGCGTCCCGCGAGGGACCGGCAGGCGGAGCGAACGCCCCGCCTGCCGAACCGCAAACGGTCTTACTTAAGCTCGACCTTGGCGCCAGCACCTTCGAGCTGAGCCTTGATCTTCTCGGCTTCGTCCTTGGAGACGCCTTCCTTGACAGGCTTCGGCGCACCCTCGACGAGGTCCTTGGCTTCCTTGAGGCCCAGGCCGGTGATGGCGCGGACTTCCTTGATGACGTTGATCTTCTGCGCGCCGGCGTCGGAGAGAACGACGTCGAACTCGGTCTTCTCTTCCGCAGCCTCGGCAGCAGCGCCACCAGCAGCACCGCCAGCGGCAGCAACAGCCACCGGAGCAGCGGCGGAGACGCCCCACTTCTCTTCGAGCATCTTCGAGAGCTCGGCCGCCTCGAGGACGGTCAGGCTCGACAGGTCTTCAACGATCTTGGCGAGATCAGCCATTTTTCAGTTTCCTTTAAAGTTCAAACACGTGTTGTGATGGTTGTTGAGGAACGGCCTCACGCCGCCTCGTCCTTCCGGGCATAGGCGCCAAACACGCGGGCAAGATTGCCTGCCGGCGCATTGACGACCGCGGCGATCCTGGTTGCCGGCGTCTGAATCATGCCGACGATCTTGGCCCTGAGCTCGTCCAGCGACGGCATGGTGGCGAGAGCCTTCACACCGTCGGCGTCGAGCGCAGTCGAGCCCATCGCGCCACCGAGAATGACAAGCTTGTCATTCGCCTTGGCGAAATCGGCTGCGACCTTGGGAGCCGCGACCGGATCATCCGCGTAGGCGATCAGGGTCTGTCCTTTGAACAGATCCTTCATGCCTTCGGATTCCGTGCCCTGAAGAGCGATGATGGCGAGGCGGTTCTTCGCGACTTTGACGGTCCCGCCCGCGGCGCGCATTTTCGAGCGAAGCTCGTTCATGTTCGCGACGGTGAGGCCGGCATAGTGCGCCACGACGACAGAACCGGTGTTCGAGAACACCCCGTTCAGGCCCGTGACGAATTCGCGCTTTTCCGCTCTATCCACTGCCTATCTCCAGTTGACAACCGCCGTTTCCGGACGGTCATCGGTTGCCTTTTGCCGCGCGGAGCGCTTCCTTTGCAGGGACCGCCCGAGCGACGCTCGAGGATCCTGTCCCCCTTCGCCACGCCTTCGGATAACCTCGGGCGCGCAGACAAAAGGCCAACACGGTTAGAACTTTCATCGGGACACAAATCCCTTTGTCCGCTCTTACCCGTCTCATGCAGGCTCATCCGAATTAAGGTCGAGACGAACCCAACCGCCTGCAATCTCGGACAGGATAACCGGAAACGGTTTCCCGCTTCCGGCACCCGAACCCCGCAAGCGGGGTCCGGAATTCTTCAATGCGGCGACACCGAGGTCACCGCCCAGCCAACTCAGGCGACCGTGAGGGTCGCCGGGTCAAGCTTGAGGCCCGGGCCCATCGTCGAGGTGATCGCCACCTTCTTGACGTAGTTGCCCTTGGCGCCGGTCGGCTTCGCCTTGATGACCGCGTCGGCAAACGCCTTGACGTTCTCTTCGAGCGCCTTGGCATCGAAGGAAACCTTGCCGACACCGGCATGCACGATGCCAGCCTTCTCGACGCGGAACTCGACGGCGCCGCCCTTGGAGGCCTTCACGGCCGCAGCAACGTCGGCGGTGACGGTGCCAACCTTCGGGTTCGGCATCATGCCACGCGGGCCGAGCACCTTACCCAGACGGCCGACGAGCGGCATCATGTCCGGGGTCGCGATGCAGCGGTCGAAGTTGATCTCGCCCTTCTGCACGGTCTCGACCAGCTCTTCCGCGCCGACGATGTCGGCGCCGGCGGCCTTCGCCTCGTCAGCCTTGTCGCCACGGGCGAACACGGCGACACGCACCGTACGGCCCGTGCCGTTCGGCAGGTTGACGACGCCACGAACCATCTGGTCGGCGTGACGCGGATCGACGCCGAGGTTCATCGCGACTTCGATGGTTTCGTCGAACTTGGCCGTGGCGCGATCCTTCAGCATCTTGATGGCCTCGGCCAGCTCGTACTGCTTATTCGGGTCGATGCCTTCACGCGCCTTGGCAATGCGCTTTGCAATCTTAGCCATCGGTTCAGCCCACCACTTCCAGGCCCATCGAACGGGCGGAGCCTTCAACCATGCGCATGGCGGCATCCACGTCGTTCGCGTTCAGGTCCTTCATCTTCGCTTCGGCGATCTCGCGCACCTTGTCGCGAGCGATCGTGCCGGCCGACACCTTGCCCGGCTCCTTGGAGCCCGACTTCAGGTTGGCCGCCTTCTTCAGGAAATAGCTCACCGGCGGCGTCTTCATCGCGAAGGTGAACGACTTGTCCTGATAGTAGGTAATCACGACGGGGATGGGCTGCCCCTTCTCCATCTCCTGCGTGGAGGCGTTGAACGCCTTGCAGAATTCCATGATGTTGATGCCACGCTGACCAAGCGCAGGGCCGATCGGGGGCGACGGCGTCGCCGAACCCGCGGGAACCTGAAGCTTGAGCTGGCCTGCAATCTTCTTAGCCATTGCTCGTCTGCCTTTTCATCATGCCGGAAACATCCGGCGGTTGCAGTCGGTGGTGCGGAGACGTTGCGGCCGGCTTGAGCCGCCTCCTCCTTCCACCAGTTCCGCGGGAAAGACCGAAGCCATCCCGCGCCCGCGCCGGCATATCGCCGGACGGGATTTTCCGGTCAGCCCTTTTCGACCTGACCGAATTCCAGATCGACCGGCACGGCGCGCCCGAAGATCGAGACCTCGACCTTGAGTCGCGAACGCTCCTCGTCGACTTCCTGAACGAAGCCGTTGAACGAGGCGAACGGACCGTCGGCGACACGCACCGATTCGCCGATCTCGAAGGTGACCGACGGCTTCGGCCGCTCTACGCCCTCCTGCACCTGGTGCAGGATGTGCTCAGCTTCCTTTTCGGAGATCGGCACCGGCTTGGCCGTGCGCGGATCCTCTCCGAGGAAACCGGTAACCCGGGGCGTGTTCTTGACGAGGCTGATGACCTGATCGGTCAGGTTGGCCTTCATCAGCACGTAGCCGGGGAAGAACTTGCGCTCGGCATCGACCTTCTTGCCGCGGCGTATCTCGACCACCTTTTCGGTCGGCACCACGATCTGCTCGATCTGATCGCTCAGGCCCTTCTGCTTGGCCTTGTTCTCGATATCCTCGGCGACCTTCTTCTCGAAATTCGAATAAGCGTGGACGATGTACCACCGCGCTGCCATGTTCTGAATTCTCCGTAGTCGCCGGTGTTAGCGTCCAATGCCCAGGATCAGCTCGACCGCGAAGGCGATGACCTGATCGGAGGCAAAGAAGAAGATCGCGGCCAGACACGCAAATCCCATCACCATGATCGTGGAGATCATCGTCTCACGCCGCGAGGGCCACGTGACCTTGGCGGTCTCGGTGCGAACCTGCTGCAGAAACACAAAGGGATTGGTGGTCTTGGACGCCATCTGCCGCTCTTTTATCGTTGCCCCTTGTCATCCGGGGCATGAAATCTGACCTCGCCGAGCCGAGGCAACCGAGGTCGCCCGCCCGCCGCCACGCACGAATCACCAAGCTTCAAGACATATCTTCGGCCATGCAATTCAGGCGCGTTGAGCCGAATCCCAGCTCCACGCGCCTCGCGTCTGTCGGCTCGATATAGAACCGATTGCCCGCGCTTGCAAGTGGGTTGTTCCTGGCTGATGTCGGAAAACGCCTGGGCGCTGGCAGGGGCAGCAGGGCTCGAACCTGCGACCTGCGGTTTTGGAGACCGCCGCTCTACCAACTGAGCTATACCCCTAAATCCGGATGCTGTGCATGCCGGGCAGGCGCTTCCTAAGGGCTTCGGCGACGCCTGTAAAGAGATTTCGCACGGCTTCGACAGGCCATAGGCGATCAATGTCACTTCACGCCGCGACCAAGACCAGTCGCCCGGAATCACGCAACGCCGGCACAACGAAAAAGGGCGGCCGAAGCCGCCCTTCCCCTTCGGCTCCAGAGAGCCTTATTCCGTGATAGCGGCGACGATGCCGGCACCCGCCGCAGAATGCGCTAAGCGCATTCTGCTAACTTTCAAAGACCGGTTGGTCGCGGACGGAATTGGCTACCGCGATCACTCAGTGATCGCAGCGACAATTCCTGCACCAACCGTGCGGCCGCCTTCGCGGATGGCGAAGCGCAGCTTCTCTTCCATCGCGATCGGCACGATCAGCGTCACGTCGACCGTCACGTTGTCGCCAGGCATAACCATCTCCGTGCCTTCCGGCAGCGTCACGATGCCCGTCACGTCCGTCGTGCGGAAATAGAACTGCGGACGGTAGTTGGTGAAGAACGGCGTGTGACGGCCACCCTCCTCCTTCGTCAGGATGTAGGCCTCGGCCTTGAACTTCGTGTGCGGCTTCACAGAACCCGGCTTGCACAGGATCTGGCCACGCTCGACGTCCTCACGGCCAACGCCGCGGATCAGCGCGCCGATGTTGTCGCCGGCCTGGCCCTGGTCGAGCAGCTTGCGGAACATCTCGACGCCCGTAACCGTCGTCTTCGAGGTCGGACGGATGCCGACGATCTCGACTTCCTCGCCGACCTTGACC
Organism: Aquamicrobium sp.; assembly: GCA_019739225.1. Taxonomy (GTDB): domain Bacteria; phylum Pseudomonadota; class Alphaproteobacteria; order Rhizobiales; family Rhizobiaceae; genus Aerobium. Next base: position 208,390 of record JAHHDT010000004.1, on the reverse strand, counting down.
ACGCCGCGCTCGACGCGACCCGTCACCACCGTGCCGCGACCCGAAATCGAGAACACGTCCTCGATCGGCATCAGGAACGGCTGGTCGATCGGACGCTCAGGCGTCGGGATGTAGCTGTCCACCTCGGCCATCAGCTTGCGGACCGCGTCCTCGCCGATCTCCTTGTTCGAATCCTCAAGCGCGGCAAGCGCCGAACCCGGGATGATCGGAATGTCGTCGCCCGGGAACTCGTAGACCGACAGAAGCTCGCGAACCTCGAGCTCGACAAGCTCGAGAAGCTCAGCGTCGTCAACCTGGTCGACCTTGTTCAGGAACACCACGATCGCCGGAACGCCAACCTGACGGGCCAGCAGGATGTGCTCGCGCGTCTGCGGCATCGGGCCGTCGGCAGCCGACACAACCAGGATCGCGCCGTCCATCTGCGCGGCACCCGTGATCATGTTCTTCACATAGTCGGCGTGGCCGGGGCAGTCGACGTGCGCGTAGTGACGGTTCTCCGTCTCGTACTCAACGTGAGCCGTCGAGATCGTGATGCCGCGCGCCTTCTCCTCAGGAGCAGCGTCAATCTGGTCATAAGCACGGAACTCGCCGAAAAACTTCGTGATCGCCGCCGTCAGGGACGTCTTGCCATGGTCAACGTGACCAATCGTGCCAATGTTCACATGCGGCTTATTACGCTCAAATTTACCTTTGGCCATTGTAACTTCCCTTTGGCGCGTGGATGCGTGTCAGTTTCGGATGGCGGGCGATTAGCGACTGACGCCGCAAAACACAAGTCTTTTGTCGGAAGCGGTGCACCGGTACCGCCGCGCGGGCGGCACCGGTGGCACGTTCAATGTATCAATACGGTCAGGCAGCTTTGGCCGCCGGACGCGTCTCGACACCTGTCAATATCGTCATCGCGGCCACGACCAGCACCGCACCGCTAAGCAGGAAGACCGTGCCGACGCCGCTGACGTCGAAGATCAGCCCGCCTGCCGCCGCACCCGTCGCGATTGCGAAGTTGATTGCGGCGACAAAAAGCCCGCCCGCACTTTCGGCCTCGTCCGGCACGGCCCGCGTGATCCATGTCGACCAGGCGACGGGCACCGCGCCGAAGGCAAGCCCCCAGAGCGCGACCATCGCAGCGTCGGCAGCGAGATTGCCGCCAACGACCGCCAGCGCCACGGCGAGCGTGCCCATTGTGAGCGGCATGATGACGAGTGTCAGCCGCATGGAGCGCTCCAGCAGGAAGGCGCCAAGGTAGTTGCCAAGGAAGTTGGCGATGCCGAAGCCGAGCAGGACGGTCGAGACGCCCGTCACCCCGACGCCGGTAACCGTTTCGAGGAACGGCCGGATATAGGTGAAGAAGGCGAAATGGCCGGTGAAGACCATCAGGATCGCCGCCATGGCAAGCCCTACCCTGCGCCGCGACAGCACCTCCAGCATCGTGCCGAAGCGGGTGGTGCCGCGCGGCGGCAGCGACGGCAGCGCGGCGAACTGTATGACGAGCGCCAGCACACCCAATCCGGCAGCGCCGACAAAGACCGCACGCCAGCCGGCGAGGTCGCCGACATAGCTGCCGACGGGGGCCGCGAAGATCGTCGCCGCCGAAACGCCTGAAAACATGATCGAGAGGGCTCTCGCGACGTACCGCTCGGGCACCAGCCGCATCATGGTTGCCGCCGACAGCGTCCAGAACCCGCCGAGCGCGACGCCCAGCAGGATACGTCCGGCAAGCAGCAGCGGCAGGTTCGGCGCGGCCGCGACCAGCAGATTGGAGAGGATCAGCAGGAACGAAAAGGCGAGCAGGACCCTGCGCCTGTCGAAGCTGCGCACCACCGTGGTTATGCAGAGGCTGGTGAGCAACGCGACGGCGGCGGTGATGGTGACGGCCTGGCCCGCCATGCCCTCGGTCACCCCCAGTTCGGCGGCCATCGGCGTCAGCAGGCTTGCCGGCAGGAACTCCGCGCCCACCAACCCGAACACGCCCAGGCTCATGGACACCACTGCCAGCCAAGCCGGCTTTCCCTCGCTCTCTCCCGTTTCCCCCACAACAGTCGACTCGTGCATCTGCAGACCTCTCGCTTAAAAAGAAAGTTCCCTGCAGATGGGTGGAACGGCCGGATGATCCGTGCCATATTCTCCGGAATGTTTGATCGAAACACCGAAATGCAAGAAAACGCTCCCGGCGGCGATGTCGTCAGCGAACTTCTGATGGGCATGCGCCTGCGCGGCGCGAGCTACGGGAAGCTGCGGCTATCGCCGCCTTGCGGCGTCAGCTTCGAGGCGACGGACGACGCCCGTTTCCATTTCGTGGCCGCCGGCAACCTCCACCTCGAATCGGGTACCGGCGAAACCTTCACCCTTGCCTGCGGCGATGCCGTGCTGCTGCCGCGGGGCGACGCGCATGCGCTTGTCTCCGCGCCGGGCGTGCGGCCAAGGCCGGTGGAAAGCTTCGACAGGATGCCGCTCTGCTCCAACGTCTGCGCGGTGACGGCGCTGGAAGAAGGAAGCTGCCGAACGAAGGACGTGCTGGTCTTCACGGGCCGCATGGAGTTCGAGCTCGACACGCTGCACCCGCTGGTCGGGCTGATGCCGAAGGTGATGTCGGTCGGCAGCCTGATGGGCCGACAGCCGGAGATCGTTCCGTTGCTGGAAGCCATGGAGCGCGAGATGGCTGCGGAGCGCGCCGGCACCGCCGGCATACTTGCGCGGCTGGCCGACGTGGTCGCGGCAACCATCGTGCGCGGATGGGTGGAATGCGGCTGCGGCGAGGCCTCCGGCTGGATCGAGGCGCTGCGGGATCCGCGCCTCGGCCGCGTCATCGCCGCCCTGCACCGCGAACCGTGCCGCGACTGGACCATCGCAGAGATGGCGGCCGAAATGGGGAGCTCGCGCTCGGTCTTCGCCGAAAGGTTCACAACGGTGACGGGCACGACGCCGCAACGCTATCTGGCCGCCCTGCGCATGCGGCTCGCCGCGCAATGGCTTGGACGGGACCGGATGCCGATCGACGCGGTCGCCCGCCGGCTCGGCTACGGCTCGCAGGCGGCGTTCAGCAGGGCCTACAAGCGAATGATGGGCCAGCCGCCCGGCAAAGCCCGCTCATCGGCCCCGCCACGCCAGAATGGCGTCATTGCCGCGCTCTGAGATCTGGAGCGGGTAGTCAGCCAGAACCGCCCCACCCTGAAGGTCTCAGCGCGGTCGCGCCAACGCTCGTTGCAGTTGGCTCATGGAACCTTTGAAAGACCCCGCGAGTTAATAGCTGATTGCAACTGAGGGGCTATTGCCATGAGCGTACTGATCAGTCTTTTGATCACTTTTCTCGTTATCGTGCTGGTGCTTTACCTGATCGGCATGCTGCCGATCGACGGTCGGGCAAAACAGATTGCGCGGATTGTCGTGATCATCATCGGCGTCGTGTCGCTGCTGCGCTACCTGGCGGTCTTCTGATGAAGGTCATCTATCGGGTTGTCGAGCACGACGGCGGCTGGGCCTACAAAGTCGGCGACGTGTTCTCAGAGACTTTTCCGTCGCACGACGCCGCCCTGGCGGCGGCGCGGCGAGCCGCCGGCGAACAGCGAGTTGCCGGCGAAACCCGTGGCATTCAGTATGAAACCTCCGACGGGACCTGGCACGAGGAACTCGCCTCAGGCCAGGATCGTCCGGATACGGAAGTCAGGGACTGACCATTGCGGACGGCGCGTGCCGCCGTTCGCTCTCACCAAATCTTTGCGGCTTGTCTGGAGCGGGTAGCGTGAGTCGATGGCGCCGGCGAAGGGGGCCAAACCTAATCTAACCCTTTGTTTTTCCTTATCCGCGACTACACAGACCCGTGGCGACGTATCCCAAAAGCGGTCCCAAACTGTATCCCGGATTCCGCGATTTTCAGCGTACTACTATCTGGCGCTGGAGGCTATCAACTCCAGCGCATTTTGGGTTGCGACGTCCTCCTCAAATGGCGCAGAAGCCGCCGCGAACAGCGACTGCACTGCGGTTTGCTGGCGGCGGAGGGCCCACGCTGATGCAGGGCTCCGTCGGCCCACCGCAGGCGCGTAAGAGCCTGCAGCAGTCGCAGTTCATTCCCGCCCGCATCACCTGTCGATCGGCCGGTGACGCCGCGCCATCCGCCGGCTAGGGATGCGGGCCGGCAACGGCACGGGGTCGTTGTTTTCAAACGAGATGACGATGACGACCAATGCACGGCGGGCGGCCTTCCCCCGCATGATCGAACAGTTCCTGCGCCAGCGCGGCGCTTCCGCACTTCCTCCTCGCGACCTTGAGCGCCTGAGCAACTACCTTCTAACCCTTATCAACGAGGCGACCCTGCCTCCTCGCACAGCAGGCAATCCCGATTGGGCGGCCATCGCGGCCGCATGCGGCGTGGGTGGGGATGCGCTGGCCGCGGCCGGTAGCGTGCTTGAACCGGGTATCGACGCCATCACGCGGTTCCTGGGGACACGGGTCAAGGCTCGCGAACCCGCACCGGATGCTGCCAAGCGGAAGGGTGGCGTCGATGCGACCACAACCGAGAGACGGTCCACCGATACGCCTCGCAAGCGAGGCCGGCCGCGCAAGACCGCTTCGGTTCCCTCGGCGACAGACGATGGCGCGGCTGATCAGCGTCCTGCATCTCCTCCTCGGCGCAGGCGGGGAAGCCCGCCGAAGCCGATCATCGAGTTTCCCGAACCGCTGTGGACGGAATGGGAGGAGCCTGAGACGTTTTCGGAAGCTTTCAAGCTCCATATGGACCGCCACGGTGACAGCGCCTGGCAGCTGCGCCGCGCCGTCGTGCGGGCCACCGGGGGCTTCGACCACAAGACCTTCGTCACGTGGATCCAGGGAACCAGAGCGCCTCGGTCGGTGTCGAGCTTCGAGATCCTCAACCGCATCGAGCGGCGGTATCGACTTTCCGAAGGCTACTTCAAGGCAAAGCTTGCCCATCCCGCGCGGGCCGCGTCCGGGCATCGGCCGACCGACATCACGCCGTCGCAGCTGCGTCGCATCGCCTGGCACCTGCCGGACGATTTCGATCGACGGCCGCACCAGGAGCGCGAAGAGATCCTTCAGTGGGTGCAGGACAACATCATTTCTGGTGGGACAGACTATCGTCGCTTCCAGGCGCTCGCCCTGCGCAATCGCTACGGCGTGCGATTCCCGGGTGTTCTGGAAGGTGGATCAGGTCCGATCAACGATCTCACGCGCGATCGGCAGGGACTGGAGCTCGATCCGGACGATGACGACCTCGAGGGTGCCACCAACGTCGCCGTCGACGCTCCATACCGCCTCTGGACCGAGATGTCGGAACTGCTGCAGTTCAAGACGGCCACCCTCACGACGTTCGGCTTCCAGCGGATCGGCGTGTGGGGTGAAGAGACGGCTGCCCAGAAGGTCGAGCATTTCGGCCTACTGTTCGGCGCGCTCGCCGCGCCGAAGCGCAGTGCCGTGCGTGGCCTTGGCATTCCGCTCGAGGCACTCACCTTCGCGATGCTGGTCTTTCCTTCGGTGTGGGACTGGTACCTGACGTGGCGCGAGAAGCGTCGCGGCTTCTATACGGCCTGGGAAGTCGACATGCTGCGCATCGCACTTGCCCTGACACGTGCAGAGACGGGTTGGCTTCGCCAGCGCCCCGACCTTGCCGCACATCTCCAGGCCATCCCCGGCATGGTGTCCGAGGCACAGGTTGCGGCTGCCCGGGCCGACTGGGACGCTGCATGCGATGCCTGCCAGAAACACTGCGCCGGGCGCGTGAAGGAGATCCAGCGCGTCGCGAAGGTCCACCGCAATCCGTTCGAGGCGATCATGCCGATCCTGGAGGCAGAAAGCCCGGTAGGCGAGTACAGGAAGATCGCCGACGAGATCGTGAGGACAATGCCAGACGAACGGCGCTACCCGGTCGCTGCCGCGGAGGCGACACGATCCTTCCTCATCATCCGCTTCGGGCTGCACACAGGCCTTCGCCAGAAGAACCTGCGCCAACTGCTGCTGTGTCCCAAGGGGCGGACGCCGACCTCCGAGCGTCAGCTCGAGGACATGAAGGTTGGCGAACTGCGCTGGAGCGAACGGGACCAGGGATGGGAGGTGTTCATCCCCTCCGTCGCCTTCAAGAACGCCAATTCGTCATACTTCGGCGACAAGCCGTTCCGGCTGGTCCTGCCGGACATCGGCGACCTCTACCGTCACATCGACGCCTATGTCGGCCGCCACCGCGCGCGCCTCCTGAAGGGAGCGGACGATCCGGGAACCTTCTTCGTCAAGACGATGAAGGAGAACAGCGTCACCGCGGCTTATGACCAGAACACCTTCTTCGAGGCCTGGCGGCTGATCATCCAGCGCTATGGCATCTACAATCCCTATACGGGGCGCGGCGTGATCAAGGGGCTGCTGCCGCACGGTCCGCACAACGTCCGCGACGTGCTGGCAACGCACATCCTGAAGAAGACAGGCTCCTACGAGCAGGCCAGTTACGCGATCCAGGACACGCCCGACATGGTCGCCAAGCACTACGGTCGCTTCCTGCCGCAGGACAAGGCAGCGCTGGCCGCGCGCATCCTCAATCAGGTCTGGGACGCTGCCTGATCCCAGGATCCAGTTCGCGGTCCGCGGCGCGACCCGGTCCTCGGTTCAATCCTCGGACCGTTTTCTTCCGAACTTCGGCTTGGGCCTGCCAGGCTCATGCCGACGGATCGCAGGCGGGGCGAGATCGTCCGGCACGCGTATGCCCGGCCCGCTCCCTTCGCCCGGCTCGAGGAACTGCACGCCTCGCGCCTCGAGTGCGGCCTGTACCGCACCGCGCGATTCCTCCGAGACGTTGCGAAGGGTCTCGATGCGAACCAGCGTGCGCTTGCTGACCCCGGCCTCCTTGGCAAGAACGACATGCTCGATGCCGAGGGCCGCTCTTGCCGCGCGCAGGAGTTGGTAGGGAGCTTTCATGCCATCTGTCTAGCCAGCTGGCCTTGTCGGTTCCAGTCCTTTGCGTCAGCGAAGAACCACCGCGCCCCAGGATCCGCATAAAAATGTCAGTGGGCGCCTCGACGCCCACGGTGCGGACGCCGTATGTCTTCGCCTGGTCGACAGGCGAATCGCAAGGATTCGTAGACGGCCCCGACGGGACAGGCGGAAGGCATGGCGATGGTGACGTTCAACCTGCGCAAGCAACAACAGGGCGATCTGTTCGAAGCCGAGCTGGCGCGTCTGTCGGCGTTGGTGACCGACATGGAGGCGATCAAGGGAGGTGTCCCTCCGGAGAGCCTGGGTGACGGTCCGGCACCCGTCCTCGACCGATGGATCATTGCCCAGCGCGCGATCCCCTGTCTTGCCGGATTGTCTTCGGGGCATCCGAGGCTGGCAGGTGAGCAACGAATGATCGCCACCTCCGATCTCTGGCTGCTGTCGGACGACAGGAGTTGGGCCCGCACCCTGTCGCGCTGGTATCGGCTGGGTCGCCCGGCCGGGCATCCGGCAGATCATTCGTGAGGCTGCGGTGACGGACGAGTTCACTCACGAACAGCGGCTGTTCAAGCGGCGGGAACGGATCACCAAGGCCGGGCAAAGGCTGCCGACCGAGGAGGAACTCCTGCGCGGCATGTCGTTCTTCCGCGAGGATCTCGCCGAGGACGTACGGGAGTTCGGCGAACGGCTGGCGCGCCGCCTTCGCAAGCGCCAGCGTACGGATCTTGCCCTGCTCGTCTCGCACTTCGAGGAACTGACGGTCGAGCGCAGCTGCGACAGCGTCGCCGCCCTTCAGGCCGCGCTCGACGAGGTCCCTGACGTTCCCGGCTTCTCGGTGGAATCAACCCGCATCAGGTGCCTCGTCTACCGGGCCGGCTTCGGCGATCCGGAGGCGGCGGCCGCCGTGGCGGCAGAGATGGCGTTGGTGGCGCTGAAGGATCTGAAGGATTCGGGCGAGAAGAGAATGTTGTGGTGTGCGCTGAGCTGGGCCGCGTTTTCGCGCGACCTTGCGGAGTGGCGCAGGTCCGGCGTCGAACGCGGTCCCGCCAACAGTCTGGGGAGTGAGTACGACCTTCGCTCCTATATCTACCACTTCAGGAAGGCCATCCGCCCCCCGAAGCCGGTGGTGGAAGAGACGGTGGACGATCCCCAGAGCGATGCGCCTGTCGAGGTCGCGGGCAAGCAGCGATCCGCACCTGCCGAGGAACCGGCGCCTGGAACGGTGATCGTCCTGCGCGAGGTCGGCAATGTATCGATCTCGCAGGGCAAGCAGGTCGGCAAGGAATTCGAGTCGATCGTCGGGCGTGCGCTGCCCGTGCCGGCCACGCCCGACCTCGCCGCCGTCCGCACCAGACTGCTCGAGGAATTCCCGCATGCCGGCTCGATCGTCGACCAGGTGCTCAGGGGACTTCAGGGTCGCCAGCATCTGCGCATCCGGCCGACCATCCTTCTGGGGACGCCCGGCTGCGGCAAGTCGCGCTTTGCCCGCAGGCTCGCCGAGGAACTCGGCACACCTTACGAACTCATACCCTGCGGGGGCATGAGTGACAGCTACCTCGGTGGCACGCCGCGGCGGTGGAGTTCCGGGGAGCCCAGCCTGCCGATCCTGTCGGTGCGCCGGCACGAATGCGCCGGACCCGTCATCATCCTCGACGAGATCGAGAAGGTCGGCACCAGCCGGCACAATGGCAATCCGCACGATGTCCTGGTGGGCCTCTTCGAGGCGGAGACCTCGAGCCGCTGGCATGATCCCTACATCCAGGCGAACTGCGACCTGTCGCATCTGTCCTGGCTGATGACGGCGAACGACATAGGTCCCGTTCCCACGGTGCTGCGCGATCGCTGCCGCATCCTGCGATTCCCCGCACCGGGCGTGGAGCATCTGCCGATCCTGGCTGTGCGCATCATGGAACGGCTCTATGTCGAGCTCGGGCACGACCCCCGTTGGGCGACGCCGCTCGAAGGATTCGAACTCGACGCCATCGCCTCCACTTGGGGTGGCGGTTCGATCCGCAGACTGGAACGCATCATCGAGCAGCTGGTCGAAGTGCGCGAATGGGAGCGGCCACCGCAATGATCGCTCGGGCACCATCCACCTCAGCGAATCCTTGGACCGAGGCCTTCGGCACCTTGGGACCGGCCCGTTGGCCACCATCCACTCGATCATCTCAACCCACAATCGGAGGAAGGGACGCTCATGCCTGCGATATCACCTGCACCGGATCATCCGGCCCGGAACGTCGTCCGGGAATACCTCTACAGCAAGATGACGAGGACCGAGCCTGCCGAGAAGGCTCACAATGAGCTCAATGTCTCCGAGGAAAAGGAGCGAGACGCCGCCTCGCCGGGCCCCAGGCGGACGGAGCACCTGCTGTTCCGGCTCGCGGTTCATGAGGCAAGCCATGCCGTCATCCGGCTCTACCTCGGTCTCGGCACCATCACCAGGATCACCATCGACGCCCCCGAAGGCGGCTACATCGCCTGGAGGACCGACGAGCTGCACGAGCAGACCGAGGAGTTCTTCACCGCAGTCCTTGCCGCCACCCTGGCTGGTCGAGCCGGAGAGGCGGTGATCATCGGCTCGGTCGGGGCAAGCGGCGGAGACGACCGGCAAGCCAGCGATCATGCCGTCGCGACCAGGATCGCCTTCGACATGGAGACTGCGATGGGGTTCGGCCAGAAATGGCCGTTGCTGCATCGTGGATCGACCGATCCGCAGTTCTTACTCGCCATCGATCCCGAACTCGCCCATCACGTCAACGCGCGGCTCGATGCGGCCTACGTGGCGGCCCGCAAAATGGTGGCTAAGCAGCGCGCCGCGATCGGCCACCTCGTCGAAGCCTTGCTCGTTCACGGCACGCTGGAAGGAACCAATCTGGAGCAGGTGCTCGACCGGACCAGAAAGCTGATCCGGGAATGAAGATCTGGATCTTCTCGGACCTCCATCTCGAATATGCCGACCTGCCGGCACCACTCGCGATTCCAGACGCCGACATCTGCGTCGTCGCCGGCGACCTTTGCCGGGCACCCGCCAACGGTGTTCACTGGCTGGCCGAGCATGTCGCGCATGCCATGCCCTGCGTCTACGTCGCCGGCAACCACGAGTTCTACAAAGGCTCGATCCGGGAGGGACTGGAAGACGGCCACGCTGCCGCCACAGGATTCCCGAACATCCACTTCCTTGAGAACGAGGCCGTCACGATCGGCGGCGTCAGCTTCGTCGGCGCCACGCTATGGACCGACTACCGGATCGAGGGTCACCATCGCCTTGCGATGTCGCATGCGCGCGAACGCATGAACGACCATCGCCAGATCGCCCTGCAGCGAAATCCCTGGCAGCGCTTCGTGCCCGAAGCGGCGGCGCGGATGCACCACGTCTCGCGTCAGTTCATCGAAGGATCCTTGCGGGCGACAAGGATTCCTACCGTGGTGGTCACCCATCACCTGCCGCATCCACAATCGATCCCGAAGCGTGTCGCCGGAGACCTCCTCAACGCCGCCTATGCGTCGGACCTGTCGCAGACCATCGAGCAAGGACGACCCGCATTGTGGGTCCACGGCCACACCCATGACAGCTGCGACTACCGCGTCGGGGACACCCGCATCGTTTGCAATCCTCGCGGATATGACGACGAAAACAGTAGGTTCGATCGGCGGCTGGTGGTGGATGTTCCCACGCGGGTGAATTAAGCATCGAACGAGTCTTTGTACGAGCCATGATGCTGGGCTGTGGATGGGACGAGTAGGTGTCAAACATTCTGGCGAACTGTGCCCTCGCCCCAAAGCGGACGTTGAGGCCGATTCAACCAAGAGACCGCCTTGCGAGCCCATTTCGAAAATGGCAACACGGAGAGCAGACCGGATTTGGCATAGAGCGACCTAATTCTGGTGCGGACACTGCGAGATCTTGCTATGCATCTGTAAATTTGGAGAAGTCGAAACTACTTCACTGGGTGGGAGGGCGCCGTATTCGGACGGGTGCTGTCTGGAGCTTGCCTGACTGATAGCCTGCCGATCATCGAGGTGCCTATTGAATCAGAAACTTTATACTTTCGCGGATTTGTTCGCAGGTTGTGGCGGGCTATCGCTTGGCCTGTCGCAAGCCGGACTGAAGGGGATTTTCGCGATTGAGCGCGACAGTATGGCGTTTAAGACCTTTAGTTCCAATCTTATTGAGCGCCATTCACGCTATAAACTAGACTGGCCGGAATGGCTTGAAAAAACGCATTGGGATATTGAAACTCTCTTGGCCATCCATAAGAGGAATTTGGTAGAAAACCTGCGGGGCAAGATCGATGTTCTTGCTGGAGGCCCTCCTTGCCAGGGTTTTAGTTTTGCTGGCAGGCGCATAGAGGATGACCCACGAAATCTCATGTTTGAGAAATACGTTGAGGTGGTGGAGGCCCTCCAACCGAAGTGTGTGATTATTGAGAACGTGCCTGGTATGCAAGTTGCCCATTTGCGTAGCAACGTCGTAGAAATGCCAGTTTCGGGTGCGCCCAAAACAAAACGAAAATCCTACTTTGATAAGCTCGTGGATAGTCTCGCCATAGCGGGCTACTGCGTCAGAGCAGAGCGAATAGATTCATCGCGCTTTGGCATACCACAGAAGCGCTCTCGGCTGATTGCCATCGGAGTTCGTAGGGAGCTGACCGACAACCCGGGCAGGGTTTTTGAATTGCTGGAAATCGCACGAAGCGAGCAGCTTCGTCTTTTCGGGTTGTCAGAACAAGTTTCGGCCAGAAATGCCCTGTCCGATCTGGAGACCAATGACCACAATGGGGCCAACCGAGAGAGGATCAATTGTTCTGATCCAGATTCAGGTCCTGGCTTTCAGGAGCTTAGGTATGTCAGGCCCTCTAAGCTCACGCGCTATCAGGATCTGATGCGGGACGGCTACGATGGAGCGATGAATAGCATGCGGCTCGCTCGCCACCGTGAACATGTTGAGAAGAGGTTCGCTCTTATCATTAAAGAGTGCGCGCAGGGCGTCAGGATGAACGACAAAGACCGCAGTCGGTACGGCCTTAAGAAGCACCGCATCTATCCAATGGATGGCAACAAGCCGGCACCCACGGTCACGACCCTACCTGACGATATTCTGCACTACTCCGAACCGCGGATCCTAACGGTTCGCGAATCCGCTCGGCTCCAGTCGTTTCCTGACTGGTTCAAATTCGAGGGCAAGTTCACTACGGGTGGTCACCGGCGCGCGAAGGAGTGTCCGCGTTATACTCAGGTCGGCAACGCTGTGCCTCCATTACTCGGCAGGGCGATCGGTGTTGCCGTATGCAAGCTGCTCGAAGAGGTTGCGGGTGCTCGATCCCTTGCGGCAAGCGCTCGAACTCTTCCTGTCGTGGCAAGCGCGTAAGGGCAACAGATCGCTTGACCCTCATGGTGCCCTTTCCCGCGTAACTGCTGAGTTGGGTTGGCAACCATCTAGCAGAGTACAGCGCCTCTCTGACGTGATATATGAGCGGCAAGGAGGCCGACGATTCCTCGCCAAACAGAAAGGTCTTGGGAGCTGACGAACTGTGGCAGACACGTTAACACCCGCCGAGCGCTCGGAGCGGATGTCGAGGATTCGCTCCAGCAACACCAAGCCTGAGATAGCTCTTAGGAAGGCTTTGCACCGGCTTGGTTTTCGCTTCCGCCTGCACAGCCGTCACCTGCCGGGCAAGCCTGATATCGTTCTGGCGAAGCATAGAACTGTCATCTTTGTACACGGCTGCTTTTGGCATCGTCACCCTGGATGCAAAGTCGCGACCACTCCGAAAACCAACACCGATTTTTGGATTAACAAGTTCGATCGCAACCAGTCGCGAGACGTTAGGAACAGAGAGGCACTTGCCGCGGCGGGTTGGCGCGTCATAGTCGTTTGGGAGTGCGAACTGGGCAGTCCTGTGAAGGTAGGTTGTAAAAGTGCTGAACTAGCCGCCGACATCGCGCCTATCCCCCAAACAAAGGTGGCAAGCCCAGATATCCGCCGCAGCCGAGGTTAAGCCATGCCGCCCGCTTATCCGTGGAATCGAAGGATCAACGTGGTTGAAGAGTTCGAGAAATGGCGGTTCAGAAAAACTAAAGGGCTAGGGTCGCTGCCCAGATGTCTACCCGTCGAAAGGGAGAGGGTCTGATCGGCAAGACCTAAATGTTGTCCGAATGCTCCCGCACGATCCGGCCCAGCGCGCGGCCAAGGAGCATCCGTTCGTGGACAAAACCGAGAATGTCCACGATTCCTTCATGTCCAACCCCGAATACGAGATAGTGCCTAGGCTCCCCGACAGAGTCAGGAGGATCGGGAACACATTGTCGGCTGTGGCTTATGTGGCACACGCCGATGCCCCGCTGAGCTGTAAGCCTCCGGCGAGGACCGCGGCCGCCTGGGATCATCAGCGTGCCTGACTGCGGCTTTTCTCGAAGCCGGCCTTGCCGAGAGCGCGGCGTCTGGCGAGCTTTTTGATCCGGGTCTGGATTTCGTCTACAGCAGGATGTGCGGGAGCGAACGGGCGGCTGTGCCAGCGTTTGAGTTCGCGATGCTGCTCGTGTTTGGGATCGGTGATCGCGTCGAGGAACAATTCGAAGCCGGGGATGCCGCCGACATTTTCGGGTGGCGCGCGGCCGGCACCGTCGATGTAGTGGGGATACTCGACAGCGGGATCGGCGTCGGCGATTGCCTCGATGGTGATCGTGTGCCGCCAGTCGTCACCGAAGTCGTAAGTGTAGGCCAGTTGCGTGATGCCGCGATCGACCAGCGTTCCGAGCCGCGTCGTCTTCGCCGAGTAGGTTCTGTCGCGCAGGCTGTCCCATTCGGGCTCTGGAATGGCGTAGCGCTTGCCGTCGGCACGGAACTCGAACAGGTGATAGTCGTCGAACGGCATTGCCGCCTGGATGACGTCGTGCAAGGCCTTGAGCGTTGCCGTCAGCGGCACCTCGGCGCGCCGCCATATGACGGGTTGCCAGTCATCGAGTTGGATCATGATGCGGGCGATGCGATCGGCGTGGCTCATGCCACCAGTCTTGCAGATTGCGCCGTCCAGTTCCACGGCAAGAGATCACTCAGCCGGCCCTGCGGCGTATCGGCGATGCGGGCGAGCACATCGGCGAGCCAAGCCTGCGGGTCGACATCGTTGAGCTTTGCCGTGCCGATGAGGGTATACATGACGGCCGCACGCTCGGCACCTCGTTCGGAGCCGGCGAAGAGCCAGGACTTTCTGCCGAGGGCGAGACCGCGCAGCGCCCGCTCGGCTGCATTGTTGGTCAGGCAGATGCGCCCGTCTGCGAGGAAACGGCTGAACCCCTCCCAGCGCCTGAGCATGTAGTCTATAGCCTGTGCGGTGGGCGCGTGACGCGACAGCTTGGCCCGCTCGTCACGTATCCACCCTTCCGACTCGGCGACCAGCGGCGCGAGCCGCAGCAAGCGCAGTTCTCGGGAGCGGCGATCACGATGCGCGCGCGCGGTAGGTGCTCCGGGAACGGCTTGCGCGATGGATGGCGACGCTCGAACGACTGCACCGTCGTGGCGCGCGACGTGCGCTCCGCCGCCAGTTCGTCCTCGGTTGCGTTCGCCTCCAGATCCTCCAACTGCATCTCAAGCTGATCGAGCAGCCGTGCCTTCCGCTCCGAGCGGCTGCCGTAGAGTTCGCGCCGGAGCTTCTCGATCTCCAGCTTCAGCCGCGCAATCAGCGCCTCCGTCCCGGAGCTGACGGCCGCCGCGCGGGCGGCAAGCGCTTCGGCCTCGATGCGCGCGGCGCGCTCCGCGAGGATCATCGCGTGGGCGGCGGCGAGATCGGAAGGGAGCGATTCAGTGGCGGACATGGCGCGATGGAATCACATCCAGCGCGCTTCCAGCCAATAGTTGCTGATCTAATCGCGCTGCCACAGGTCAGGCCGCCATTACCACAACTGGATTTTATCTGCCACGATCTGGCTTTATTCCCAATGATTTATACTCCGGCTTTCTAATTCGTCGCCCGCTGCGCGTATGCCCACTCAACTCAGCGGAAACCTGAAGCAGACGCTCAACATGGAAATTGAGTTCATCGCGATCCAGCGTGGCGAGCGGCAAGCTTGCCATGGCGACCACTTCTTCATTCTCACCGACTTCCCTCAGAGCCACGGTTGTTGCGTGCTTCCACGCAGCGGCCATCAATTTCTTTAGGGATGCGAGAGACGGGCGGGCGCCCAGAACAGTGATCGGTAGTACGAGGTTTATTATTGGGTCACCTGGCGTCGAGCGGGGGCAGTCTTCCACCATGATAAACTCGCCCGTAGCGACTCCCCGCCGTAACCCTATTTTCCCAGAAGAACCGTCGACTTCCACCTTATACCCGGCCTCCTGAATTCGAGCCTTGAGCATGACCATATAGGCCGGCGGCTCAGTCTCCCTGTGGAGCACCGCATTTCCTGCCACCTTTACGGCTTGGTGGCGGGTAAGGTCATTCGCCGTACGCAATGTCTCGATATCAATCTGAACCGGAACGCCTGCGGCCACGCACTCTCCTATATCGAGTACCGCGTCCATCCTCGACGCAGGCGACTTGAGCGCTTCATCAATCCGAGCAAGTCCCGAGAAGGCATAGACGGAAGTCGTCACCAACGCGCGCACATGCGGGCCAGCTTCTAGATTGCTTTCCAATTCCTCCAATCCCGATGGCTCGTGGGACAGGATAATGGCAAGCGCGGCACGCCGCCCGATTTTCTCGCCGTCGGCCAAGCTAGGTATATCGATCTCGGCATCGATTACTTTTTGGCATCCGCGAATCCATGAATCCACCTCCTCCCCCCGACTTACTAGACGATCCTCCACATCGTGAAGAAAATCTCGTCGATCGAAGCCCCTCTTGCCAAAGCGGGCACGCAGCGCTTCGGTCGTGGCGCACCATATCGCGATGTCGACTTGCGAGGACCGCGGCTCAAGCGACATCAGGAGGTTTCGCGCAGTCCCCGACAGGTCACTGCCCGGCGTTTGAAGAAACTTGCGAATCGCCTCATCGAACGTGCCTTGGGTCAACAGCTCGACGACACCTGCCCCAAACCCACCGTGAAAGTCGAGGTCTTGGCGCCGGTTGGGAACGCCTATTCGCTCGATCTGCATACCTTCAGGACGGTCATTCTCGGCGTAAACCGGCCAGTTTGTCCGGCACTTTACTATACCGATAGCAACGTCCGGAAACGCGTCGTAGGACGCATTGAAATTCACGAGCGAGGCTTCGTCCTTAAAATATGCTGCCTGAAAACTGGTCACTCTCAATGGTCCGTCGAGCGTCTCCATTCTTCCAGGCTTGGACACCTCTTCACCATTTTGTTCGATGCAAAGAAGCACCCTGTCCCCCGGCTCCCCTTCCAAGATAGCCCAAGATGGAACCTCTCCTCTGAATCCGATCAGGCCATCGCCTGCATGCGTCTGGAGATCCTGCGCAGCATCGACTTTCAAAGAGCCACCAACGTAGCCCGCGGCCAACGCAAGGGCGAAATTGTCAGCGTGCATTGGCACAAGGAGCTTCAGGACAGAGCCGTCGACATTTTTCCTCGGTCCAAGATCCAGTTCGAGTTCCCCGCTACCTTCGGTCACTCGGCAGCCTCCAATTCTTCGAAATCGTCATTTGCCTCAATGGATGCTTCGAACACCGGGACGCATTGTTCCAGGGTCCCCAGTCCAACATACCGACACAGCTTAGAACTCGGTCGGGGTAGAAGTCTGTAGGAAGCGGGCAAGCCTACTGCTGGATCAATATCTTTGAAGGCAATGTAGAGTTCGGAGCGCGCGCGGGAACTCATGACGTAAAGAGCCATCCTCTCGTTGAAAAATCCCGATGTGTCGACATTCATCCCTTCCATTCCAAGGAAAAACACAACGTCAAATTCAAGTCCCTTGGCGGATTGCGCATGCAAGAAGGTGATCGTGTTCCCGCTCTCAAAGTCTAAGGCCTGATCGGTGTGGGTAGCGTGGCCGCTTAGATACATCTGTAAGCGAGGTGGCTTAGATATTTCGCTAATCCTCATTTTTACCTGATTGTATGCGCGTTTTACCGCGGAGCTGCCGCCGTAAACGATAACACCCACCTGCTTGCCAGGATTTATCTTAGCCTTGCGAGCAATGAATTCGGCAATGTCCCTATCATTCGCGGCGAATACCACGTGGGGGTTCTCGCCGTCAGTGTCGGGGACTTCGGCAATGCCGCTTTCGTTGCCGACTTGGAAATGCCTAGCAAACTCGGCGATGGGACGAGTGTTTCTAAAATTCTTCTTCAAGCCGAAGACCCGATCACGCGCACCACCGACGAATAGGTAGTTCTTGATGTCTTTGATTCGGCTGTTGCGGTCCGCCTGCAAGCGTTGGTTGTCATCTGCAAAGATCGTTACCTGCACTGAGACTCCGTCGGCCGCCATCCGCTTCAGCATCATCCCGAGAGCCATATACATCTGCGGAGGGAAGTCTTGCCCTTCATCGATGATCAGATGCCCCCATGTGAAGCGACGACTTGCACCATTGTGAAAGGCGTTGAGCGCCTTCGCGCAAATCTCCCCCCAGTCGTGGGTCCATCTATCGCCGGCGAGCATTGGCGGCCGAGAGCCCGTCGCTCGTTTCCACCATTTCCCTGCCCAGGAATGCATAGTGCTCACGTCGATTGTGGGCGCGATGCCCGATCGGTTGGACGTGTACTTGGCGAGCACCTTGTTGAACATGATGACGTGGGGCGCTTGGCCAAGTTTCTCAAGCTTCTGTGCGCGATGAAAGGCCATGACTGTTTTGCCGGTCCCCGGAGGTCCGACGACCAGGATCGCGCCATCAGCGGGCGCATTTCCATAGATGCGCCGCTGCTCCCGGTCCAAGTCGCTAAGAGACGGAAAGCGCATTCCTAGGGCTCGAGCATCTTGTTGAAATATCCGATGGGTTCGCGGTTGCCTCGACCATTCCTTCGCCCGTCTCCGGACACGAGAACCCGATCCAAGAGAACGTTTGAGTAGGTGCAGCTCGTCTCAGCTACCAAAGAGCAAGCGTGGCACGCTGCGCGGTTCAGTCCGTCCACCCCCTGCGCGTCGAGTTCACGGCAAACTGGGTCCCCTGAACACCATTGGCTGCGAGAAACGGCGCGATATATGACATCTTCAAGTCTTTCCGGCGCTCCCATCTCGCTCAGCCCGCCCATCGACCCCTCGGCATCCGAATCTGCCGTGTAGATCAACAGGCCGGCGTATGGCTGCGAGTCAGTGCCACAATATATTCGCTCCCTAAGTGAGGTAGAGGAGTAACCGCAGTCAAAGGACAACTGGTTCAGCAATAGGTGGGCAAAGCTATGAACCATGATGAAGGTCGGGTTTGCATTAAACCCCATCCGGTTAGGTAACCCAAGGGCTTCAGCGCTCACGAGGTGAGAATGCGTAAATTCCTCGATTGCGGGTTCATTTGCTTGCCTCCAGGCCGCTATTGACGAGTTGGAGAACTCCAAAAATACTCCCTCACCAAGGACCATCATGGCAGGCAGCCAGTCCGGCTGTTGTCGCCCCAGAGAGGGGGTTATCATTGCGTGGTTTTCGGAAACGTTCCGCCTTTGGAAACCACGAAAAGCGCGAACCTCACGAAGACGCTCCACCCTTACGAACCGTTCGAAGAGCTCATCGAGAGCAAAACGAGCCGTCGGTTTAGTGGGGCGCGCGATTAGCCAGCGAGAATTTTGCCCCTTTGGATTCGCGAGAACCGGGAACTCTTGGGCAAGGATTCGCTGCTGGCTGATCTCGACCGCTGGAGGGGCGGGTGACACGTTTGCGGGACTAGCGCCCAAATCCGCTTCGAAGCAACTAAGGGCATCATCAATGCTGATACTGACTTCGTCCGCGCGGGTCTCGAGGACTGCGCGGCTTGACTCGATTGCCAGCGACGTGTCGCCTGCTTGTAATCGGACCAAGCTAGCCGCCATTTGCAGGGTACTCTGGTAAATCGCGTCGGCGCGGAGCTTTTCCCAGCCGTCCTTCTCCGTGTCGCCGTCGATATCGAGTGCGGAAATCACGGAGGCGTAGTGGAGCGAGCTGGATCCCCGTGGCTCCATGAAGAGAGGCTTGGGTGCTCCGGGATTCTTCTTGTTTTCCGGGTCGACGCAGGTCGAGGAGGGCTCCCCCGGCTGGTATCCACGGCATTTCTGCGGAAGGGGACCGTCCGCTATGCCCTCCAAGTTTCCCGAGGCTCCGCAACTGCATCGGATTACCATGCTAGAGAAGTCGCCGCCGCTCTTGCCTGTCACTTCGAAATGCAGTCGTGAAGTATTGCGACTACAAGCTCCGTGTTGCGCAGGTTCGTGACCTTTATGAGCCCACCAGTACCAATCAATCTCGTCGATGTGTCCGTTGTCGCAGGCCGCCACGAACCGCATGGGCACCAAACGTGCGTTCTTGCACTTGGCACCATCACAAGTCGGCCGGGGGAGGCTGCCGTCGTCTCTGACCAGTTCCCGGTCCTTATCCGGCGTCCACCTAATCATCTTTCGGCACTCGGGGCAGAAGTGCCAATGCGGGAAACGCAAGATCGCGACAGATTCCGTCGGCGTCTTCAGCTGGCGTGGCCGAAGCCAGTCGGTGAGCGAACCAACCTCGATCTTCTCGAGGTTGTAACCCTTCGCCCAACTGCCGGTGCCACGGACAAAGAATGACTGCCCATCGATCTCGCACAGCGATCCAATGCCAAAGGGGCTTATGAGCTGGGCGCTACGGATTGTTGGCTTGGGCAATTCCCATGTCCTCCAGCGTGATTTCCTTGTCGACGTGGCGCATGGACTGGAGCGTATGCCATCCTGCGCCGTCGATTTTTTTGTTCCCGTAACGCACGAGTAAGTGTGGTCGCTGTTGTTTGCTCGCGAAGGTGTACTGGAGGCCTTCGACGGTGCGGGCCCATCCCGCCCACTCGGAAACCTTCTCGGCAAGCTTCGCCGAAATGCGTGCTCGCTCTTCCGATTCGTTTGGTCGATCGTAGGCTTTCAACAGGCGCTGTTCGAGACGCTCGATAGCCAACGCGACGAAGGGCTCGTCCGGATTAAATTGCCTAGCGTCCGAATTTCGCTTCAGCGTCGTTCCATGTCGCACTACCGTCACTAGCGCGGCGTGCAGCCCCCTCTCGATTGCGGGTAAGGCGCCAGGTGTGACGCTCGTCGGCTCGACAAAGCTGTAGAAGCGCTCGTGGTAATCACGAAAGGACTCGTAGTGTGAACGGTCCCGCGGCTTGCTTGGAGAATAGGCAGCCACTACCAGGCCGGGGACCACGCCGCGTCCGACACGGCTCGTTGCCTGGATATATTCGGCGCTTAGCTTGGGCTGACCGTTCACCATCATCAAGCCAAGACGGTCGATGTCGACGCCAACGGAGATGATATTGGTGCAGGGAACCACGTCGATGGCGGGATAGTCCGACCTATGGCGCCGCGCTAGCAGTTGCCTCGCTCTCGGAACGGGTGTTTCTGCATGCGCTTTCAACTCGAGGACTTGGAAGTTGGACGGCCGCTCCAGCGTCTCATCCGACGCGTAGACTTTCATGCGGGTCGGGATCTCGTCGCGCGTCGCGTTAACTATCCGACCGAGTTCTCGTTTACTGTTGTGGTAGGCAACGAGCGTCCAGTAAGCATCTGCTTCGTTTGAAGTGAGCGCACCTGCTTGAACGAGCTCGAACGAAGACTGGAGAAGTGTTGCCATGGTCCATGAGGCAGCGACCGTCGATCGTAGCCCTTGCGCCATGACGCCCGCGTATAACCTCGATCTCTCCTTGTTACCTGTATCGAGCTTAGAGAAAAAGGAATCCTCCGCGCGCAACCCAGGCGATGGAAATACCATGGAGGCTCTGCCATAAATCCTGCGGCACTGGACCGACGCATTCCGGATGGTTGCCGTGGAAGCAATTACTTTCGGAGGTTTTCCACTCGTCGCCATGAGCGTTTCGAAAGCGGCCTCGTATATGCCTGCCAAGGTACCCAGCGGACCGGAGATCAGGTGCAGTTCGTCTTGGATAACGAGCGAGGGTGACGACCTACCCGTCCCGAATCCGAGCAAAGTCCCACCGTTTTCCTTCCAGGGGATCATTGCGAACTTGTCGATGGTTCCCAGCAGGAACGATGGCGGCGCACGCAACAACTGTTCGTCAATGAAATAGACGGGAAGGTGTTCGTGAAATGCGCAGTCTTCCTCCGGGCACCGCGTCGTAAAATTATTTGCTGTTGCTAGGAACCCGTAGAATGACTCGTCTGGGCTTCCGTCTGGCTTCGTCTTTTTCTCCGCAGGGACAAGTAGCGTTCCACACGATGGGCAGCTCTCGATGGGAAACGGATTGGCATCCCGGGGTTGGCTTGAATCAAATAGCTCCTGGGTCGGCGTGAGCGCTCCGTCCCTGTCGCCCGCGAATGAATTCGGGCTAACGTCGCCTCCCACGAACAAGCCGATCGAGAACTCCTCCTCGCCGACGGAGTGATCGCCCACCTTCTCCAGTTCCCGCCTTACCATTTCCATGGCGCATATCACGCCTGCAGTGCGCTGGAACTGGTCTGCGGTCAGGAACCGGTAAGTGTACCGGTTGATGACCCCGGTCCCGCCACCAGATTTACCATCTACGATGCGCCTCCTGAAAAGCTCGAACGCGGATACGAACAGATATGCCTCGGTTTTACCACCACCCGTCGCGAACCATATAACATCCACCAGTTCCCGATCTGTGAGCTCCTCGCCCGCAAGCGAAGGAAGCACGAGAAGGAAGAAGGCAAGCTGGAACGGACGCCATTGAGCGGGGTTAGCAAAGTAATCGATCGGGGCAGACTCTGCCCATCCAAGCTCAAAAGGCCCTTGCAGCCCGTCATCGCGGCCGATGCCCGAGGCACGCGCGGCGTGTGACATAGAGATGAGCATAGCGCGGTTGGCGAGCATGAAGCAGCGGGCGATATCCGGATCGCGTTCCAGTATGCGGATACCGTGCTTCATTCGTGCTGCACTGCGCTCGCAGCGTCCTATCATCCTAGAGGCGTCGCCCTTCAGGTAGCCATCGATCGGCAGCGCGGATAGGGAACCTATCCACTCCTCGTAGAACTCCACTAAGCCGGTGAGGCGGTTGATTAACTCGGAACCGCTCACGTCTCCACGAGCCAAGGGCGCGATCTTGAACAACTCGTCGTCGTCAAAGGTGATCTGTTCGCCGTCTCGCGTGATCGAAAGATTATCGAAGACCGGACGCCATACGTGGGCCGTGGGGAGAGCCTCGGTTTTTACCCATTCGCAGCGACCGTTCTGGAGTTTCCAGTCGGTGGCGACACCATGGCCGACGGCGTAAGGACGTTGCTCTCCGTAGATGACGCGAAGTTCGCGCTCTTCTTCGGAGGGGGGGACATACCGTGCAGCAGGATATTTGAGGATCTGCCCATCAACAGGCTCGGCGCATATCGACACCTGATAAAGAGTACGCTCGCTCGATCTCGCGTTTTTCGCCTCGTGAATGTTGGACAAGCTCACCGTCAAGAGGATGTCGCCGCTCGCTAGCGTTCGAGAAAGCACCTCCAATATCGCGTTCTTCTCGAGCACGAGGGTCGCATTCAGTCCTTCAGCGCCAATTTCCGCAGTCGAAGCCTCCAGCTGGCGTCGCTGCCATCGGCCCATTGCCCTCGTTCTCCCCTTCGCCGCTTTAGTCCCCCTCGCTGGATCCGGCTGGATATCGGCACTGCTAGCCGTTCTTTCCGCTTCGCCAGATTTCAAAACATCTTCATCGCCTAGATCGCGCTCTTCAACAACTTCTCGAGCCTCGACCGAGGCATAGACAGCCGCCTCAACGGTGATTTTTACCGTGCTGCCGGATGAAATGCAGAGCGACAGCCCCATGGAGGCAGGAAGCATGGCGTTGGACATGCTGAGCGGGTCGTCGGCGTCTTCGTCTGAAGCATCCTCGGCATCGTCCCCACCGAGGTCTGGAGTGGCCCGTTCGGCGCGGGGAAAGAGCATTCCCTGCATGTAGGCCAAGCTCATGCGACCCTCGATGATCTCGTCGGCATGCGTTCCACTTGGGCCCGGTTTTCCTAGACCAGGACCGATCAACCTATCTCGCGTTTCCTGGAGGATCTTCTCTCTGCCAAGCATTCAATTCTCCCTATGCCCCGTGATTTGCAGAGCGGCGTTTTCCTTCAGCTCAGCCACGCACCGACGCATTGCCACGAGCGCCAAAGCATGGTTAGCTCGTGAGATTGCCTTGTAAGCGCTAGACGCAAACCCGTGCTCTTGCCCCAATCCGGCCACGCAGATGAGTGGTCGCTCCAAACCCTTGAAATCCTCGATCGTCGCGACGAGAACACAGTCCCGGGGCTTGCCGCCCAAGGCACGCTTGCTCAATGCTTCTGACCTCACGTTCCTGGTGGAGAGAAGCTCGACGGCTCTCGAAACATCGCTTTCGTTCGGCACCAGCATTGCGATCGAATTGCGCGGCAGTTGTGTATCGTCGCTCAACCACTTTCGCACCACTGCTGCCGCGCGGGGAAGAACTTCGCTTTCCACGTCGACCAGCTGGATATCGACGGTGCCGCTATCGGGCTTGCTACTTGGCTTACCGACGTCTGCGCCCGCCAGGATCTTGATGGCCTCGACGATCTTTCCGGCGTTGCGAATGTTGTTTTTTAGATTCGACACCACGCCCTGGGACTTCACGTAGTCGAGGCACTCTTGTTCCAATGGAAAGCTCGGCGATACCTGATGGTTGGGGTCGCCGAACCACCTCCAACGTCCATTCTCCCATCCTCCCACCACCACCTTGTCGATCAGGTCGATGCATTCGAGGGAACAGAGGTCTTGGCCCTCGTCCACGATCAAGACATCCCAGACTGACTTTTCCTCAACATACTTGGGAATTTCGTCGAACGCTGCGATCGTAACTCCCACGGGCAATCCCTGGTTAGCCAAGAAGCTAGCAAGATAATGACTTCTGGTTACGAAAAGGACGGAACGCCCTTCGGCTGCTTCGTAACGAGCGCATGCAGCGGCAACGAAGGTCTTTCCAGTCCCAGCGCCACCCGCAATAAGTATTCGATTATTCTCGGCAATCGCATCGAGTTTCTCGTACTGCTCGGTGGTGAACTGGTAGAGTCTATGCTCGATGTCGCGGAGCTGACTATTCAGCGAGGGAACGCGTTCGAAGTTCGGACGCAGGGAATCTGATATTGATTTTACAAGCTCAGGCGAAAGATCAATCGATCTTTTCTGCTTTGTCGCCCAGTGATCGTAGGCTCTCGCCAAGAAATTTTTGAAGGTGTTGTGACCTTTGCAATCTTCTTCGTAGGCGGTGATCTCGTCGGGATGCTCGGGTAACAGCGTCGAACCGTCGCTGGCAAGTCGCGGGATATCAGTGAAAACAACCGCCCAGCCCCTGGGGACGCCATTCAACTCCTGGTAGAACTTTGGGTATAGATAGTTCTTCTCCAGAGAAAAGTAGGCGGATTTGGCTTGCTCTGCCGGACCTTCTTTCTTCCGGTTAATCTCGCTCTTCCGGTTCGTGAACTCCCAAATCCCATTTTTGCATGCAACTCGCCCCCCCTTGACCTCGAGGAGGAGTATCCCGCGCCGTCCAATTAGGAAGAAATCGGCCTCGCCCCATCGCTTGTACTCATGGTGGCCGATATTGAGGGAATGGAGGGCCACGTCGTAGGAACTGAACCCTACTTCGGCCAGATATCCGAATACCCTTCTCTCCGCGGCGGAGTCGCAGTTCAGGATTTGCGCAGGAATTAGCCTCATTTCCCCCCGAGATGCTGCTTCCGATTGCTATTCTGAATCGCAACTTGGACGATGACTGATAACCTGACAAGGTTTACTCAATCTTGATTTCGCCCAGTGCACCGCAAAGAATCGACGGATGGTCCTGAGTTTTCCCTCAACTACCTACAGTTAAAGTCCTCGGCGCGGGACGTGCAGATCTGTTCGGACATCAGATCGGTGGCATCTTCTGAGCGCTGACCGGATTCGCCGGATACAGCTATGAGCGATATCCGGCGGCTTAATGACGTTCTGGCAGAACTAGCTACTGTTCGTTCGCGCCCAGATTCTGGCGGCTGTAAAGCTGGGAGACCGCGCGGCCGATGCCGGTGGAAGGAGGACAGAAATTTGTCTCGGGTCTCTCGAAAGAGGCTTGCGCGGCCAGTGAGGAACAGGATCCGACAAAATCCGACGGGGGCCAACAGCTAGCAAGAGAGATGGCAGGCAGTGAGGATTTTTCCAGTCCGGTAGCCATCCATAGGATTCTTCCGTTCACCAGCTGCCAGGCGCGAGCCCGATCTCAAGCCAAAATTGGCGAATCCTTTGGCAGACAAAAACTGGAATCAGGAGTCCTTCAGAGCCATAAGGATTCCTAATCTTCCTTCTGAAGGATTCAATGCAAGCAACTCTTTTGACTGGCTTATCTTTGCTCCAACAATTTGACTATGGAGCCGACAAACGCTATAATGTGCGTTTGCCGGAGGGCGCGGTCGCGGCGACATGAGATTCATTGCGAGGGAGAAAACCACCGCGCCTTGAGCGGCGGTGGCAGATGGTCATAGGCAGCGAGGGGCCATGGAAGGAAAGCCTTCTCCCGAACCGCCGGACGCCGGCTCCGAGCCAGCGATCACTCCGGAACTGATCGAACTGTGCATGGATCGGGTTGCCCGCGCCATCGTCAGAGATGAAAAGCGCGGCGCCGCCTACTTGCCGATCTACGACCGGCTGAGCGTGGAACTGGCGGCTATGAGGCAACGGGCCGCGACGCTGACGGAGATCCGGGCGCGCGTTGCGCGATCGCTGGATCGTACCCGAAAGCCATAGCACCGAGCACCTGCTGGCGCAGATTCAGCGGCACTTCTCATAAAGAACGGCGGTTGCCACCCGGACCTTTGCCCCATCAAGGCTGCCCTGATTCCTCGTCGATGCCGCGGTGCTGCATGCGCAGCATCAAGAAGGAGCGCCTCAACGAGTAGATAGAATGCCCTGGGCAGGGCCAGCCGGCGTTCTTCCTCAGGTGCCTGTTCACCGCCCTCAGTTAGGAGGCGGCCCGGTTCCTGTACTGCGGAAACCCGTTCGGGTATCACCTGAACACCTCTCTGGCGACACCGACAAGGGGAATGCGCCGATGGTGCCATCGCTCCCTTTGGCTGACATCTCGTGGCGAAATGTCGATATCGGGGATCTTCCCGACGGGAAAAATGTCCGTCGACTCGAGGCCGCAGAACTCAGAGGCGCGGCAACCTGTTTCAAACAGCGCCAGAGTGCCCCCCCGGGGGCCTCGCCGTTGAGGGCAGTCAAAGCGTCGGGGCTAGGATCCGCGCCTGGATCCAGTCTGTTGTGGCCCACTCTTCTCATCTGCGCCTCGTTCGCTGATCTGGAACCCCAGGCCGACTCTTCGGCAAGGCGGCCGGCGACAGTCAGAGGACAAGGTCCGGGGAACGGCATCAAACGATCGCCGGATCGAATTCCAGCGCTATCGCACTGAGAACCTTCTGGCGGAACTGCAGCGTGCCCTTCTCGCCGTAAAGCGGTCTTTCAAGCTTGTGCCCCATCAGAACCTCCCTCAACTCCAGGTCGATTCCGCCTTCCAGCATGCGGTCCTCGAAGGAATGCCTGAACGAGTACACGGTGTGCTGCCGGCTGGGCCGCAGGCCGTTCTCCTTCAGGTATTTGTTGGCCATAGCCGAGTAGGAATCTTCCTTGTCCTTGTATCGCGGAAA
Source organism: Aquamicrobium sp. (assembly GCA_019739225.1). Taxonomy (GTDB): domain Bacteria; phylum Pseudomonadota; class Alphaproteobacteria; order Rhizobiales; family Rhizobiaceae; genus Aerobium. The sequence goes on along the minus strand of JAHHDT010000004.1, from coordinate 181,760 downwards.
TCCCTTCGGGTGCCGCTTGAACACCTCGAGGGCAACGCCGACCAGAGGGATCCGACGGTCGGACTGCTCGGTCTTAATATCCCTGGTGTCGCCCGGATCGGTTCTGGCCCTGACGTGTATGTGAGGGACTTCCGCATCGAGGAGGATGTCTTCCGGCACGATGTTGCACAGTTCTCCCGGGCGGCAGCCTGTTTCCACCTGTGCCAAGGTGATCCCGCGTCCTTCGTCGTTCATGCCGGCCAGAGCGCCAGGAGCGAGAATCGCGCTTTGGATCCACTCTGACGCAAACGGCTTTCTCTTTTGCCCGCCTCTTTCCTTGAAGCTGAGGTCGGAGAACGGGTTCTTCCTGTCCTCCTGCTGACGTTTGAAATACTCCGAGTAAATGTTCCCCAGGATGCCAATCTGCTTGTTGGCAGAATTTGGAGAGTAGCGCTTCTTTGTCTTGTCGTCCGGGACCACCCTGCCGAGCCAGTACTTGTGCAGAGCCACTCCATCGTTGCGCGTCGTGTCCGCGATCGGCTTTTCGCCCACCAGCTTAAGGAAATTCGATATCGCGGCCTTCCTAGTGTTCTCCCAGCGTTTCAGCTGCCCGGGGCTCTTTTTTGCAAGTTCCTCTTTCTTGATCTCGTTCTTGTATATCTCGTAAGCCTGCCACCAGCTGTCTCTCGGCCGGTCTTCGCGTCCCAAGACTGCGGCCTCAACCTCGGGCGGGGCGCCAGCCGGAGGGATAGCAAGTACGTGCTTGATGAGCTCGGCGAGAGACCCCGAAGCCAATTCCGAACTGGTCCGGTACGAGAACCCCAGCGCTTCCGCCCGCCGCGCCGCCGCCTTGTATCGGAGGCGGGCCTTGGCCTCGTCCTCATCCAAGATCAGGGCCTGCCAATAATCGTTGTCGGCCGCTTCCAGCGCATCCCGCTTGGCCCTGGCCTCGGCGAGGTCGTCGGTCTTGAGCGACATCCGAACGAGACGGCCACGCGAATCGATCCCTGCGACGACGGCGGGAATGCGCCGCCAGTAATAGTAGATCCCCTGCCGTTGCAGCAGGTATCGGTCTGGGTCGACCTTCCGGTAATGCCGCATCTCGCCGCCTCTCCGGTAACACTGATAGTATCCCGTATTGTATCACAATTTCGGAGCGAGTCAAACAATCAGCCAACAGCCCGTGCTCCGCAAGTCCTTGCAGTAAATGGATTTGGTGGTGATTCAAGGAGTGAAATTTGGAGCGGGTAGCGGGAATCGAACCCGCATATTCAGCTTGGAAGGCTGCTGCTCTACCATTGAGCTATACCCGCCTGATCATGGCGTCCGATGCGCAGTGGTGGAGGGAGTTGGATTTGAACCAACGTAGGCATAGCCAACGGATTTACAGTCCGTCCCCTTTAACCACTCGGGCATCCCTCCGTTCTGCGCCGGAGCCATGCGACGTGGCACATGCGGGATCATCTTTGGTGGTCGAGACCGCCGCCGAAATCCGCGAAGCGCCTTATGGCGGCATGGCCGTTGACTGTCAACCGCGTGGCGCAGCAATTTCAGACGAATTTCCCATCGGGTGCTTGCTGCCATATCCAAGCGGTTCTCGCGCCGCTATAGAGGCCGCATGAGCAGCGACCGCAAGACCGGAACCCCCAAGGACAGCCACTATGCGCGCCTGCGCCGCGCGCATCGCGACAGCACGCGCGAGGAAGGCGAGCGCCCCGATGATGGGCTGGTGCGGCTTTACGGGCTGCACACGGTGCGTGCGGCGCTGGACAATCCCGCCCGCAAGTCGCGGCGGCTGCTGGTGACGCGCAACGCGCTTGCCCGGCTTGATCTATCCGAACCGCTCTCCCTGCCCTTTCCGGCCGAAATCGTCGAGCCGCGCGAGATCGACCGGCTGACCGATCCCGACGCCGTGCATCAAGGTGCGCTTCTGGAGGCCGAACCGTTGCGGCCGAAGCCGCTCTCCGCGCTTGGCGACACGAACCTCGTTCTGGTCCTCGATCAGGTCACGGACCCGCACAATGTCGGCGCGATCATGCGCTCGGCGGTGGCCTTCGGCGCCCGCGCGCTGATCACCACCGCCCGTCACAGCCCGACCGAGACGGGTGTGCTTGCCAAGTCCGCATCAGGCGCGCTGGAACACATCGATCATATCGAAGTGCGCAACCTTGCTGATGCGCTGGGCGAACTGCACGCGGCCGGGTTCCAGACGATCGGCCTCGATTCGGAAGGACCGGCGGAGATCGAGAGAAGCTTTTCGGAACCCAGGATCGCGCTGGTGCTGGGCGCGGAAGGCAAAGGGCTGCGCCAGAAGACGCGCGAGACCGTTTCGACGCTGGCACGGCTCGACATGCCCGGCGCGATCCGCTCGCTCAACGTGTCGAACGCGGCGGCCGTGGCCATGTATGCGGCGCGCAAGCATCTGGGCGCCTGACGCGCCCTACCCCGCTTCCGCCTTCCCGGTTGCACGACCATTGAAGCCCGGCATCCAGGCCAGCCCGTCCTCGGTGCGGCTGCGCGGCCTGTATTCGGCGCCGACCCAGCCGCGATAGCCGATCCGGTCGAGATGATCGAACAGGAAGGGATAGTTAATCTCGCCGATGTCCGGCTCGTGGCGACCCGGATGCCCTGCTACCTGGACGTGCCCGATGCGCGGCAGGTTTGCCTCGATGGTGCGGGCGATGTCTCCTTCCATGATCTGCATGTGGTAGATGTCGTATTGCAGGAACAGGTTAGGCGAACCGACCTTGTCGATGATGTCGAGCGCCTGACGCGTGTGGGTCAGGAAAAAGCCAGGCATGTCGATCCTGTCGTTGATCGGCTCGATCAGCAGCCGGATGCCAGCCTCGCCAAGCCTGTCGGTGGCATAACGCAGGTTTTCGACAAAGACCGTTTCCAGCTCCGCCTCCACAGCATCTGCAGGGGCGATGCCTGCGAGGCAGTTGACCTGTTTGCAGCCGAGCGCCTGAGCATAGTGTGCGGCCGTATCCACGCTGCGACGAAACTCCTCGATCCGATCCGGCAAGATAGCAAGTCCGCGCTCGCCAGCTGCCCAGTCGCCCACCGGCAGATTGAAAAGCGCCTGCTCCAGCCCGGCGCGTTCGAGCCGCGTGGCGACCTCGTCGGCCGGGTATTCGTAAGGCGAGACATACTCGACCGCATCAAAGCCAGCGCGAGCAGCCGCATCGAACCGCTCGAGGAAATCGTATTCCTGAAACAGCATCGACAGATTGGCTGAAAATCGCGGCATGTCGGCCCCCTGTTCGAGTCGCGCCGCACGATAGGACGGTGGCGCGGCGCATCCAACGGCAATCCGTCGGTGGACGCGACGTCGCTGTGCTTCTAGAAGGAAATACCGGGACCGGGTGGAGCGCCGTGACATGAAGGAAATCATTGCCCGCGCGCTTGGCTGGGGTTTCGCCGGCCTGCTGGTCGGCCCTGCTGCCGTCTATTCGCTCATGCTGCTGGTGCTTTACCGGGACCCAAGGTGCGCTCCGGGTGGTGCAGGCGTCTGCCAGCTCGACATCTGGATCAACCTGACGCTCGGCGCAATCTTCGGCTTCGTGCTGTTCTTCGGCGTGACAGTCATACGCGGCATCCTGCGGGTTCGACGCGACGGCGCCTAGCCGAGCCCGCCGATCTCGGTGACGTGTCGAAGATAGAAAGCGATCGCCACGAACCCGGCGACGAAGACGATGCCGCGCCAGTCCATATCGGCCTTGCCGAGTTCCCGCGCCAGTCGCAGCAGAAGATAGGACGCCGCGATCAGCGCAAACACCACGACGACGATCCTCAACATCCAACAACTCCGTTCCGGCGAAAGCTCCAGACTGGAATATGGGGTGCGACTGCCCGCGCAAGAAGTCCGTAATCGTCAAAATTTCCGCTGTCGTATTGCTGAAATGCAACCCGACTACCGAACGGTAGTTTCAACCGCAGGTGATACCGAACTAGGTATCTCCCCGGACGGGTGGGAAACAATGTTACGTAGATATGCCAATCACGCGGGCCTTATCATCGTGCTGATGCTGGCTTGCGCTTACTTGTTGACCGCGCCGGTCTAGCAGCGCGGTCAATTCCGTGGCGGTGCCATTCAGCCCTTAAACGGCGATCGCCAGGCCGGCAATTCCATCAGACGATCGTGCCAGCTTTCCACGGCCGGAAACTCGTCGATTGGGATGCCTGCGCGGCTCGCATAAGGCAGCGTGGTCGCAACCACGAAGTCGGCGACGGTAAGCTGGTCGTCGAGCAGGTAGCGGCGATCCGCCAGGTGGTCGTTCAATATACCCGCGTAGCGACGGACATAGCCCGTCGCCTCGTTGACCGCATCGGGGTCGGGTTGTCCGATTCCGAATTCGGCGCGGATGATGTTCTCGAAATAGAGCTGGCCAGCAAAACGCGAGAAGTGGTCGGCGCTCCAGTTGAACCATTTGACGATCTCAACCTGACGCTCGTCACGCGGCCAGATGTCGGAATCCGCCTTCATCGCGAGATAGCAGATGATCGCGTTGGACTCCCACAGGCTGTGGTCTCCATCCACCAGGGCCGGCGCCTTTCCATTGGGGTTGATGGCCAGAAACTCCGGCGCGCGCTGCTCGCCCTTCTTGAGGTCCACGCGGCGGAAGTCGACATCGAGACCGACATAGCGTGCGACAGCGCAGGTTTTGTACGAATTCATCGTCTCGGCGAAATAGAGCTTCATTTGCAATCCCTTCCTCGAATAGCGCTGCCCGCGACCATTGCGCTGCAACCGGCGGATGCATGAAAGCTCACTTCGTATCAAAAAGCAACTTTCTAATTTTAAAACAATACTAAACCTCTCGATCCGCTAAACCGGTTCCGCGAAAGCTATCTCCTGGGACAACGGGCGCGGCCGCATTTGCGGTGGATTCCCTCCACCGCCAAACGATCCTCCTTCCGCCCGGCCCGTCGACGCGTTAGTGATTAGGCACGGCGGCGGGCCGAGCGATTCGATTTTATGACAGCAACCAGAGCTCACACTCCGGCTGGCAACTTATCCTTGGGCAAACGAATTTCTGTCGCCCGGATTTTGCTCCCTCTTTTCGGCCTTGCCCTTGCGGCTTGTTCGCAGACCGACAGCCGGCTCGATCGCTATTCGTTGGCGAACGACGTCGAGGCGCAGCAGGCCATTATTCTGCCGCCGCCGGGAGGCCCTGCAATCGTCGGCGTGATCGAGCGGCGTTACGCGAATGCAATCCAGCAGGACATCGCCCTGGCCACCAGTTCGGCCGTGCCCGGACAGAATCTTCTGCGCGTGCAGATATTCGGTCCAGTGGGCGCCGAGGGTGGCAACACGCGACTGCCGGACACACCGCTTTCGGAGGCCGGCATCGGCCGCGAGATGCGTCGGGCCTTGCCGGGCATCGCCATGCAGCGCTCGCCTCTCTACACGCAGAACAGCTATGGGCCCTTCGGCTACGCGCTCGGTAGCAGGGGCGCGCGCGACCTTTGCCTCTATGCCTGGCAGCGCATTACGGGCAGCAAGAGCGGCGCGCCGTTTGCCAATATGGGCACGGTCCAGATCAGGCTGCGTCTGTGTCGAGCCGGCGCGAGCGAGCAATCGCTGCTGGCGGTCATGTACGGCTACACCGTAAACACCTCTTTCGCCGCGACGGCGTGGAACCCCTATGGGAAGCCGCCCCCGGCAGACCCGCGCCTCGGAAACACCGGCCAGCCGATCCAGCCGAACGGGCCCTTCGGGTTCGAGGCCACGCTGGAAGCCCCGCCTGCCCCACAGCCTCCACCGGTGCGGCGTCGGGCGCCAGCGCCGGCAAGACAGGAAATCCCCGCACCTCCGCCGGGCGCGCCCGTCGTACCGCCTCCTCCGGGCGAGGCCCAGCAAAGCGCGTCGCCCATCGTGCCGCCGCCACCGGCCCAATAGGTGACCCCGCACCCTGAATGCGACTGACACTTTACGAAGGATTAAGCAGAATCAGAGCTTTAGGGCGCGCGATCCTGGAAATGCCGAACAATCGCGCCTTGTTCTGCAAAGGCGGCATGTCTGCTTGGACACTGGACCTGGTGACGCGCCTGAGTAATTCGAGTTACCGAAGGCGTACGGCATGAGCAAACTCCTCCTCGGTCTGGTCTGGGCAATCGTGGCAGCCTGCGTGATCTTCATCGTCGCGTTGCCGATCAACCTTCAGACCCACCTCATCGCCGGCGCGATCGTCCTGACGATGATGATGACGCTGAAGCTTCTGCGGCCCGGCGGGACATGGCGGCTGATCGCGCTCGCGCTGGGTACGGCAATCGTGCTGCGCTACGTCTACTGGCGCACAACCAGCACGATCCCACCGGTCAGCCAGCTCGAGAACTTCATACCGGGGCTGCTGCTTTATCTCGCCGAGATGTACAGCGTCTTCATGCTGGCGCTCAGCCTGTTCATCGTCGCGAGGCCACTTCCCTCGCGCGCGGCAAGCCCGATAGACGACGCCGACCTCCCCTTCGTCGATGTCTTCATACCCAGCTACAACGAGGAGCCGGCGCTGCTGGCCGACACCATCGCGGCAGCCAAGGCGATGGACTATCCGCAGGACCGGTTGACCGTATGGCTGCTCGACGACGGCGGAACAGTCCAGAAGCGCAATGCCGTCAACATCATCGAAGCCCAGGCGGCGGGTGAACGCCACGAGGAACTGAAGCAGCTCTGCGCGGATCTCGGCGCAAACTACCTGACCCGCGAGCGCAACGAGCATGCCAAGGCCGGCAATCTCAACAACGGGCTCGCAAATTCCACGGGACAGCTTGTGGCCGTGTTCGATGCCGACCATGCCCCGGCGCGCAGCTTCCTGCGCGAAACGGTCGGCTATTTCACCGAGGACCCGCGCCTCTTCCTGGTGCAGACGCCACATTTCTTCCTCAATCCCGACCCGTTGGAAAGGAACCTGAAGACGTTCGATACGATGCCGTCCGAGAACGAGATGTTCTATGGCATCATCCAGCGGGGCCTCGACAAGTGGAACGCCTCGTTCTTCTGCGGCTCGGCCGCAGTTTTGCGCCGCGAGGCGCTGGAGGAGACCGACGGCTTTTCCGGCATCAGCATCACTGAAGACTGCGAGACGGCGGTCGAACTCCACTCGCGCGGCTGGAACAGCGTCTATGTCGACAAGCCGCTGATTGCGGGCCTGCAGCCGGCCACCTTCGCAAGCTTCATCGGCCAGCGCAGCCGCTGGGCGCAGGGCATGATGCAGATCCTGCGCTTCCGGTTTCCCCCGCTCAAGCGCGGCCTCAGCCTGCCGCAGCGCCTATGCTACATGTCGTCAACGCTGTTCTGGCTGTTTCCCTTCCCGCGGACCATCTTCCTGTTCGCACCCCTGTTCTACCTGTTCTTCGACCTGCAGATCTTCACGGCCTCGGGCGGTGAGTTTCTCGCCTACACGCTCAGTTACATGGTCGTGAACCTGATGATGCAGAACTATCTCTATGGCCGGTTCCGCTGGCCGTGGATTTCCGAACTCTACGAATACATCCAGACGGTGCACCTGCTGCCCGCCGTGGTGTCGGTGATACTCAACCCGCGCAAGCCGACCTTCAAGGTGACCGCCAAGGACGAATCCATCACGGTCAGCCGGCTGTCCGAGCTCAGCCGGCCGTTCTTCGTGATCTTCGCCGTGCTTCTGGTCGGCGTCGCCGTCAGCGCCTGGCGCATCTATGCCGAGCCATGGAAATCGGACGTGACGCTGGTGGTCGGCGGCTGGAACCTGCTCAACCTGATCCTCGCCGGTTGCGCGCTTGGCGTCGTCTCCGAGCGCCGCCAGCGTACCGCGACGCGGCGCGTCAAGGTCAACCGGCGGTGCGAATTCGGCCACGACGGGCTGTGGCTGCCCGCGATGATCGAGGACGTCTCGGTCAACGGAGCCCGCATCAAGGTGCATGGCCGCAAGGCATCGGAACTGATCGCGCTGGGTCAGGCGAGCCTCCGTTTCGCACCCTTGTCCGGTGGCGAGCCCGCCGTGCTTCCCGTCAACATCCGCAACAGCGAAAAGGAAGGCGACGGGATCGCGGTCGGCTGCCAGTACGCGCGGTCCGCACCCGAACACCATCGCGCGGTCGCCGATCTCATTTTCGCCAATGCCGATCAATGGACGGAGTTCCAGCAGTCGCGCAGGCGCAACCTGGGCGTGGTCGTCGGCACGCTGTGGTTTCTGCGGCTCGCCTTGTTCCAGACCTGGCGCGGGCTCGTCTATCTTGTCCGGGGCAGCGGGCGCTCCCCGGAAAAGACGCAAAGCTCCATGCCCAGCGGGGCGCGGGCATGAGGGTCGTTCTCGTAACGTTGCTGACGGCGCTTGGCCTCGCCGCGGCCTCCGCGCAACCGGCCCCGTTCGACATGACGCCGGAACGCCCTGCGGTCGAGGAAGCGGCACCCGTGCCGGATATGAGCGAAGACGATCCGCGCCCGGCGCCCACGGAGCAAACCCAGAATCCGGTTCCGCAGGAGACAACGCCGCCATCCGACGTGCGACGGTACCTGCTGCCCGATGGCAACATCCAGCTTTTCGGAGAGAGCTCGATGCGAAGCTGGGCCGTCAACCTGACCGCGGCCCAGGCCAGGGCGCCCGCGCGGCTGCATCTGCGCTATCGCAACGCGGTAGTGGTCGCGCCGGAAGCATCGCGGCTTCAGGTACTTTTCAACGATGTCGTCGTCATCGACGAATCGACGCAATCGGCCGCCGATTTCGCAACGCTGGATATCGAGATTCCCGACGATCTTCTGCAGGCCGGCCGCAACGAGATGACGGTGCGGATTCGCCAGCGCCACCGTACCGACTGTACGGTCCAGTCCACCTACGAGCTATGGACGGAAATCGAAGCCGACGGCACATTCATGTCATTCGCCGATCCGGCCGCGTCCACATATTCGAGCTTCGGCGACCTGCGCGCGCTTTCGGCCGATGCGCAGGGCCAGACGCGCATCACGATCGTCGCGCCGGCGATGGACCGCAATGACATGGGCGCCGATATCCTGCGGCTTGCACAGGCGATCGCCCTGCATTCCGTTCAGCCGAATCTTGCATTTTCGGTCGCAGCCACCTTCGACCAAAATCCTGACCGGCAGGCGCTTCGCGTGCTTCTTGGCTCGGCGGACGAACTGTCCAGCTTGACGGAAAGCGCGCTACCGGCCGGCGCCACCCTCGGGCCGGTGGCTGCCTTCATGGCGGCAAATGGCGACGGCTTTCCAACGCTCGTCGTCAGCGGCCGCAATCGTCAGGACTGGCAAGCGGCCATTGAACAGATGCTTGGCCCTGTCGACCGGCCGCCGGGCACACGGCGCGACGCCCTCATTACCGAACCATGGCGCTTGCCCAACGCCCCGATGGTCTACGACCGCCGCAGCCTTTCCTTTGGCGATCTGGGCATACGCTCGACACAGTTTTCGGGGCGCCGCTTCACCGCCGACTTCCAGTTTGCCATCCCGCCGGACTTCTACGCCGGCTCATACGGCGAAGCCCGGCTGTTGCTGGATGCGGCCTTCGCCGCGACCGTCAAACCGGGCAGTCTCATCAACGTATACGTGAACGACAACATTGCCGCGTCGTTGCCCCTCACGTCCCGAAACGGGGCCATATATCGCCAGCTTCCGGTCAAGGTGACCATGAGGCACTTCAGGCCGGGACTGAACCAGATAAGGCTGGAAGCTGAACTTCTGACCGAACAGGACGAGGCCTGCCTGCCCGGTGCGCCGGCAAGCGACACGCCGCGTTTCGCGATCTTCGACACGTCCCGCTTTGTCGTCCCCGATTTCGGGCGTATCGCGCAGTGGCCAAATCTGGGGGCGATCGGGGGGACAGGTTACCCCTATGGTCTCGGAAGCACTCCCGTCGCCCTCGTGATCGAACGCGACGATCCGGCCAGCCTCTCGGCCGCCGCCAACGTTCTGGCCCGCGTGGCGATCGTGTCGGGGCGGCCCGTCGCCTTCACGCTAACGACTTCGGCGGATGCCGCGCGCGAACAGGACGCCATCTTCGTGGGTGCGATAAACGGAATTCCAGCCGGCGTTATTGCCCAGGTCGGTGTAACGGAGGAAAGCCGAACCGCATGGATGCCGGCGGCCGGCCGGTCCAATGCCAGCGGCGAGACCCGCGTCGACATCGACGACTGGAGCCAGCAGATCCAGGGCAGCCGGTTCATCGCCTGGATCAGGGATGTCGAGACCTGGTTCTCCGAGACCTTCGGCATCACCCCCGAGATGTTGCGTTTCGTGCCCAGAAGCCAGGCGGCCTTCGTTCCCCGGCAGGACGACGCTTTCCTTGCCGTCCAGGGTGCCAACCCCGGAAACAGCGGGGTGTGGACGGTCTTTACCGCTCCGGACGGCGGCACATTGGCCAAGGGAAGTGCAGTTCTTTCCAAGCACGGGATGTGGGAAAAACTGGCTGGCCGCATCGCAACCTTGAAGACGGACATGGAAACGGTTGCCATCGAGCCGGCATCCTCGACGTCTTTCAAGCAGACACTGGCCGCCTCATTCACGAACTATCGGCTGATCGCCGCGAACTGGCTGTCGGCAAACATATTGTCGTATTCCCTTCTGCTCGTGCTTGCGTGCATTCTGCTTGGAGTTGCGACCTCCGCCCTTCTATCGCGGCTCGGGAGACGGCGATGATCCGGCAAATCCTCCAAGTGCTTTTGCTGTTGGGAGCTCTGCCCGCCATGGCAAATGCACAAGAAGCGAACACGACCATCCAGGAATCGGAATGGGTGGCGTACAAGGCGCGTTTCGTCGCCGAGAACGGGCGCGTCATCGACGACGCCAATGGCCGCATTTCGCATAGCGAGGGCCAGGGATACGGGCTGCTTTTGGCGTTGCTTGCGAACGACCGGGCCGACTTTGCGCGGATATGGACGTTCACCAATACAAGGCTACTGCTGCGCGACGACGGGCTTGCCGTGTGGAAATGGGACCCCGATGCCGAGCCGCATGTAAGCGACCCCAACAATGCGTCCGACGGAGACCTGCTGATCGCATATGCACTGGCGCGCGCGGGCACCCAATGGAACGATACCCGGTTCACCGATGCTGCGAGACAGATTGCGACGGCGCTCGCCGACGAAGCTATCTTCGAGCAAAACGACCGCCTCATGTTGCGCCCCGGCGTCGTTGGGTTCGGAGCCGATGATCGGCCGGATGGGCCGGTCGTCAATCTCTCCTACTGGGTCTTCGAGGCCTTTCCGGTGCTGGCCGAACTGGTGCCAGCCGTCGACTGGCCCGCGCTCGGGCGTGGCGGGCTCGATCTCGCCAGGGAAGCCGGGTTCGGCGCGCGCAAACTACCCTCGGACTGGATTTCCATCGCAGACGAGGCGCAACCTGCCCAGGGATTCCCCGCCGAATTCAGCTATAATGCAGTGCGAATCCCACTGTACCTCATGCGCGCAGGACTGGACGACACGGCGCTGCTGAGACGTTATCGGGAGGGAATTGCCGGTGCCAACGGGGGCCTCGCGCTCGTTGATGTGAGAAGTGGTGAAGTTAAGGAAGAGTTGATGGACGCGGGCTACCGGATCATCCCCGCCCTTGCCGACTGTGTGCTCGACGGCACGCCCCTGCCCGCCGAGCTGCAGCGGTTCGCGCCGACTGCGTACTATCCCTCGACATTGCATCTGCTCGGGCTGTCCTATGCGAGAGGGGAACAGCAGCAATGCCTGTAGCCGCTCTCGTACTTGGCAGGACATGCCTCGCAGGCTTCTTCGCCGCCGTGGTTGGCGGCGTGGCGATTGCGCACGCGCAGCACCACTGGCCAATCAACGACGACCACATTTCCGGCGAAACCACAGACACCGTGGCTGCGCCATTCCCGGTGCAGGAGGTTCCCACCGCCGGCGAACAGATGCCGCCGGCGCTGATTCAGGCTCAGGCCAGTGGGGCCAACACTGCGCCTGACACGCCGCAGGAGGTGGACGAGTCCGCATTGCGCTATTTCGCCCGCCAGGGCGACACGAAGCGGCTCGAGATCGAAATCGCACGCCTGCGGGCTCTCTATCCGCAATGGACGCCGCCTGCCGACCCGCTTGCAGTGCCCGTCAACGTCGATGAGCGGCTGGAAGCCATGTGGCAGCTTTATTCGGAAGGTCGCCTTGCGGCCGCCCGCGAGGCCATCGCCGAGCGCCGGAGCGACGAGGCGAACTGGCAGCCGCCGCAGGATCTGCTCGACCGGCTGGCGCTGGCCGAAGCGCGCGAACGGCTGGTCAACGCATCCGAGATCGACCAGTACGAAACGGTCATCCGTGTCGGATCCGAGAACCCGCAGCTTCTGACCTGCGGCGAGGTCGACGTGCTTTGGCGCGTCGCCGAAGCTTTCGCCCAGACAGACCGGCAAACGCGCGCCCGTGACGCCTATCGCTATATTCTGGACAGTTGCGACACCCCGCAGGAGCGCCTGGCAACGATCCAGAATGCGAGCCAGCAACTCACGCCGCCTCTGCTCGACGAGTTGCTGGCGCTCGAGCGCACGGCCGACGGCGGCGCAGGTGAATTCGAGCCGGTCCGCAACGACCTCGCCCGCGACGCAGTCGCCCGCGGCGGCGACGATGCCACCGCGACCGTTCCGGCAGAGCAGCTGGCACGGGTCGAGCAACTGGCCAGGGCGGGCGATGCGGCGTCCGACGCGAGGCTCCTCGGCTGGTACTATCTGGTGCGGGAAAACCATGCCGAAGCCGAGACATGGTTCCGGATGGCGCGCGAACGCGAGGATTCCGCCGAAGCCTCCCAAGGGCTGGCGCTTGCGCTGATGGCCCGCAGCCGGCACGAGGAGGCTGAGGCGATTACCTATCGCTGGCGCAATGAAAGCGACGAAATCCGCGCCGTGTATCTTGCGGCCGCGGCCAACCTTCTGGGAGCGGAGCCGAGACCCACGCTTGCCCAAGACGTGCTCGGCCGCATCGTGGCGGAGGTGGCGGCGGCGCGCGACGTACCGGGCGCACGACAGCTCGGCTGGTATGCGCGGGCCTGGGAGCAGCATCAGACCGCCGGGCAATGGTTCTCCACGGCACTGCGCTGGGATGCGGACGACGAGCCGTCAGCCTACGGGCTCGCATTGACCCGCCATCTTCTGGGCGACACGGCCGGCCTTGCCGAGATCAAGCGCATCTGGGCCGGACGTTCGGACCGCATCCAGACGGTCGGCACCGGTGCGACCGAACCGGCGCCCCGGGCGCCCACGATCGCGCCCCTGCCGCGAGCGACGCAGCAGCGCAGCGAGACCGTTGCGCCGTCGGCCCCCGCATCAGCACAGCCGGCGCCCGCATCAGCTCCGCAGACCACGGTGCAACCCACGGGATCCGCCACCTCGCGACGCACATGTGCCACACATGCCGACCCGCGCCACCTTTCGGCGGAGGCCGCACTTCAGCGTGGTTGGTGCCTGATGGATGCAAACCGGCCAATGGAAGCCGTAGACGCCTTTGCCGTCGCGCTGGGCGGGCGCTCGGAGAAGACCCGCCGCGATGCGGCCTGGGGCCAGAGCCTTGCCTATCTGCGGGTCGAACTTGTCGACGAGGCTGCCGTCGCCGCCACGGCGCAGCCGCAGGATGCGCGCCGGGCCAACGAGCTGCAGAGATCGATCCTGGCGCAGCGTGCCGCCGGAGCGTTCGAGCATGGCCGCTATGTCGAGACGCTGCTCGCGCTCGACGAACGAGCGCGCATCGCGCCCGAGCGTCTCGACCTCATGGTGCTGCGCGGCTACGCCTACCTCAATCTGCGGCGGGTCGACGACGCGCAACGCGTTTTCCAGGCGCTGGCCGCGACCGGCTCGCGCGAGGGCGTGAAAGGCCTGGCCGAGTTACGCGACGCGCTGACGCCATCGCGATAGCGCGCTCACTGCCCCACGCACGCCCAATCGACTCACCAGTCTTCCGGCGGTGCAAGCAAATCGCTTCGTCTTCTTCAAACTGGATTGGGGCCGACGGTTCCTATGCTTTGACGACATCGAAGATCTTCTGATTGACATAGTCGAAAACAATTCCGATACCCGAACGGGCGGCTTCTACTCATGGTAGCAGCGGGCACGGATCGCTAGGCAAAAAGGGCGCGATCATTTGTCTCCTGCGGGTGGACATTTGAAGGGGGTTGAAATGAAGGGGAATACGGTTGCTTGGCGAAGGCGGCTGCTGGGGGCGATTGCGTCCGGCCTGCTGCTCGCATGCGGAGTAACGGCAACGGGATCGCTCGCTGCCGACGCTGCGCCTGCTGTAGTTCTTCAGAAAGTACAGGAGCCTGAGGCGCTGTGGGCGAGACTGACCGCCGATCCTGAGGCGCGAGCGCCGGTGATCGTGCGCTTTGCGATGCCCGCATTGCCGGATGCCACGAGCTTTGCCAGCCCCGCGGCGGCCGACGAAGCGCAGACCAAGGCAATCCACGCCGTTCAGGATAAGATACTGGGTGCAGTCTTGCCTTCGGACACGCTTTCCTCCGCTCAGGCAACCGATGCGCTCAATCTCAAGCGCATGGATTTCTCGCCGATGTTCGGCATTCTTGCCAACGCCGAAGACCTCGCCAGATTTGCTGCCGATCCGAACGTCATCATGATCCAGGCAGACGGGGTCGACGCGCCACATCTGGTGGAATCGCTTCCGTTGATCGAGATGCCCGCGATGTATGCGGCCGGAGCTTCGGGCGACGGTTTCCACGTCGCGATCATCGATACGGGTGGGCTGTCCGCCCACACCTTCCTGTCTTCCCGGATCGTTTCGGAAGCCTGCTACAATTCAAGCGTTCCCGAGGATGGTTCGGTGAACGCCTGTCCGGGCGGTCAGGACACGACGGAGCCGGGATCGGGCGACGACTGCACGGTTTCCATCCTCTACGGTTGCGGCCACGGCACGCACGTCTCGGGCATTGCCGCAGGCTTCAATGCGGCGTTCCAACCACAGCCCCCTACCAACGGGGTCGCACGCGACGCGCGGATCATCTCGATAAACGTCTTTTCCGAGTTTCCCGAGGAGCGATGCGATAATCTGCCGTCCGGTTTCCTGAGCTGCATCCTCTCCTACACGAGTGACCAGATCAAAGGCCTGGAGCGGGTCTACGCCCTGCGCAACACCTACGATATCGCCGCAGTGAACATGAGCCTGGGCGGCGGGCAGCATGACAGCTATTGCGAAAACGATTCACGCAAGCCGATCATTGACCAGCTCAAGGCGGCCAACATCGCGACAGTCGTTTCGGCAGGCAATGAGGCCTACAGTTCGTCGGTCAGTGCTCCGGCGTGCATTTCCTCGGCGATCAGTGTGGCTTCGTCCACTAAAAGCGATGCGCGTTCGTGGTTCTCCAACTGGGGACCGCTCATCGATCTCGTGGCGCCGGGAACGTCTATATATTCGTCATACGTCGACCAGAATCGCCACGGCCACTTCGCCTATCTGTCCGGCACGTCGATGGCCGCACCGCACGTGACAGGCGCCTGGGCGACGCTCCGCTCCGCCTTTCCCAATGCAACCGTGAACCAAATTCTCGCCGCGTTGCAAAGCACGGGTGCGAACATCACCGACGGGAAGCTCGCGAAGAAGCGCATCAACGTCAACCGCGCCCGGCTCGTCCTGGCCAGCAACCCGGATCCGGATCCGGATCCGACCGGTCCGGCCAATGATAACTTCACCAACCGGATCGCCGTGGCTGTGTCGGTTGCTGGATCCACTCGCACTGTGACGGGCTCGAACGTGGGCGCGACGGCGGAGGCCGGAGAGCCGCTCCATGCAAGAAGTCCGAGTGCGCGGACCAGTGTCTGGTGGCGCTACACGCCATACAGTTCAGGTCCGATCACCATCACGACGGCCGGCAGCAGCTTCGACACCGTTCTCGCGATCTATACGGGCTCTTCGGTCGACGCCTTGAGTTCAGTGACTTCGAACGACGATGCCGGTGGCGGCACCCTTCGGTCGGAAGTGACGTTCATCGGGGCGGCCGGCACCGAGTACCAGATCGCGGTTGCGGGTTATGACAATGCAACCGGCAACATCCGTCTCCACGTCACGGGTAGCGCTGTGGCACGCCCGCCACACGATGATTTCGAGGTGCGCCGGAACGTTTATCCGCCGTCACGTGTCGGCTCCAGGCGGACGGTAACGTCGACCAACCACTATGCGACGGCCCAGCGTTTCGAGCCGATCCATGCCGGTTGGGCCAACGCCCGCAACAGCGTGTGGTACCGCTTCACCCCGCAGAGCACCGGCCGCGTGGTCATCGACACCAGGGGCAGTGATTTCGACACCATCCTCGCAGTCTATGTCCGTGGCTCCCTGCGTCACCTTTCGGAGATCGCCTCCAACAAGGACTATCGGGGCTTCGGCCGCCAGTCGCGGGTTCATTTCCGTGCGATCGCCGGCCGCCAGTACCAGATCGCGATCGCCGGCTACGGCAACCGCAGCGGCAACATCCGCCTGAACATCGTGGGCGGCGAGCCGGGTCGCGGCACCTATGCGGTCGGCGCAAACGCCGTGGAGGCAACACCGGTCGAGCCGGCAGCCGCGGCTTCGAGCATCACCGCCTCCGACGCTCCGGCACAGTCTCCGGCACGGCTGGCGGCGGCACCGCTGGCGGTCCAGCAGGACGGGCCGGCCGGTGTTTCGGCTGGCGGGTCCGGCGGTGCGGGCGAGGTTGCGGTTGCAGCCCTTTCGCAACCGGCCTCGCAGCCTGCCGCCCGGCAGCCTGCTCCATCGGCCGGCAGCGATCGCGTCGAGCTCGTCTCCACCGTGGTGACGCCGAGCAATGACGGCATCCTGCGGGTTCCGGCAGGCGGCGGCAGCTTCACCAGCCTTGCCGTCAACAACGCCGGAGCGAGTGCGACGCTGACGGCCGAGCTGTCGCTGTCGCCGGTTGCCGGTGCGGCTTCGGCACTGCCTGCGGGCATGTCGATCTGCCGGACCGATCCGGCGACCAGCACCTGCATCGGCGCGCGCGCACCCTCGGTCACCTTCGAGGCGGCCTCGAACACGCCGGTGACCTTCGCGGCCTTCGTGGACCACCAGGGCAGCGAGATCGCCTATGATCCCGCCACCCGGCTCTACGTCCACTTCCGCCAGGGCTCGACGGTGGTCGGCACGGCCAGCGTGACGGTCTGCACCATCGGCACGGACGGCTGCGACGCCGGCCGGCGCCAGACGGCCGGCCTGACGGCGGTCGTGCAGTAAAGCCGCCGCGCCGCAAACGGCGCAGCACACCAGCATCGGCCGCCGCGACATTCACCGTCGCGGCGGCCGATTGCATGATAAGGCAATAGCAAACGCCGGTATTGGCGGGCGGAGACCGGGATACGCTGCCGCAAGGTGCGCGTCGAAAGTCAGCGTGTCGCAAACCGGAAAAAGATGGTGCCCCCGTGCGGACTCGAACCGCAGACCCCCTGATTACAAATCAGGTGCTCTACCAACTGAGCTACAAGGGCATTGCGTAGCGGGTTAGCATAAATTGCAACGCAGTAAAGGGGAATATGCGAGGTGCGGCGGAGGCGATGCCATGCGTCTGCCGCTTTCTTCGGCGCCTGCGCCGTGCTACGCCTCGCGCACCCGCCCCAGTTGCAGGTTCCATCCACCGGAATTCCATGCCCGACGAGAACATCGCCCTCACCTTCATCGCGGCAGAAAGCGCCGATGCGCGCGAGGCGGCCGCGCGGCTTGCCGCGCTCTATGGCCAGAGCCGGGTCGAGGAGGCGGATGTCGTGGTAGCGCTGGGCGGCGACGGTTTCATGCTGCAGGCCATCCAGGACAATATGGATTCCGGACGCGCGATCTACGGCATGAACCGCGGCACGATCGGCTTCCTGATGAACGAATACTCCGAAGTCGACCTGCTGGCGCGCATTGCCGCGGCCACGCCGGAGACGATCCGGCCGCTGGTGATGGACGTCGAAACCGCCGATGCCGCGCCACGAACCAGTCGCGCCATCAACGAGGTCTCGCTGTTTCGTCAATCGGCGCAGGCCGCGAAGATCCGCATCACCGTTGACGGCAAAGTGCGGCTCGATGAGCTTATCTGCGACGGCGTGATGGTCGCCACGCCCGCCGGGTCCACCGCCTACAACCTCTCGGCCCACGGGCCGATCCTGCCGCTCGACGCGCCCCTGCTCGCCCTCACGCCGGTCAGCCCTTTCCGGCCGCGCCGGTGGCGCGGGGCGCTGCTGCCCAACCACGCGAAAGTGCGCTTCGACATTCTGGAGGCCGACAAGCGCCCGGTGAATGCGGTTGCCGACCATGTCGAGGTCAAGTCGGTGACGTCTGTCAGCGTGCGCGAGTCGCGCCGCTCGACCATCACGCTGCTCTTCGACGAGAGCCATTCCTGGGACGAGCGCATCCTCACTGAGCAGTTTCGCTATTGAAATCTGCTCACGGCTTAATCATATCTCGTCAAAAGCCGCCATTTCCGGGCCTTTTCCGGTCGCTGCCGTTGACATTACGGCAATCGCGCCTTAACGCCACCGACAGGTATCCGAGCGCCTTGCGCCGGATTGGTCGGGCGCAGGTGCGGCGGCGTCCCAAACTCGCGAACCAGCAAAGACAGCCATAACGTGTCATCAGACAACCAGACCGATATTCAAGCCGAAACCACCGTCGAGGCTCCTGAGGTCACTTTTGCCGATCTCGGCCTCTCCCAGAAAGTGCTCTCCGCCGTCCACGACGCCGGATATGTGAACCCGACGCCGATCCAGGCGGGTGCGATTCCGCACGCACTTCAGGGCAAGGACGTGCTTGGCATCGCCCAGACGGGCACCGGCAAGACGGCCGCTTTCGTCCTGCCGATGATCACGCGGCTCGAAAAAGGCCGCGCCCGCGCCCGCATGCCGCGCACGCTGATCCTCGAACCCACCCGCGAACTTGCGGCCCAGGTCGAGGAAAACTTCGTCAAATACGGTAAGAACCACCGGCTCAACATCGCGTTGCTGATCGGCGGCGTGTCCTTCGACGAGCAGGAAAAGAAGCTCGAGCGCGGTGCTGACGTGCTGATCGCGACGCCCGGTCGCCTACTCGACCATTTCGAGCGCGGCAAGCTGCTGCTGACCGGTGTCGACATTCTCGTCATCGACGAGGCGGACCGGATGCTCGACATGGGCTTCATTCCCGACATCGAACGCATTGCGAAGCTGATCCCGTTCACGCGGCAGACGCTTTTCTTCTCGGCGACGATGCCGCCCGAGATCACCAAGCTGACCGAGCAGTTCCTGCAGGCGCCGGTGCGCATCGAGGTCTCGAAGGCCGCTTCCACCGGGGTCAACATCGTCCAGCGGCTCGTGAAGTCGAAGTCGAAGGGCTGGGACAAGCGCGAAACCCTGCGCAAGCTGATCCGCGCCGAGGAAGACGAACTCAAGAACGCGATCATCTTCTGCAATCGCAAGGTCGACGTTTCCGAGCTCTTCCGCTCGCTGGTGAAGCATGATTTCGATGCCGGGGCACTGCACGGCGACATGGACCAGCGCGCGCGCATGGCGATGCTGGCGGCGTTCCGCGAAGGCAAGCTGAAGCTGCTGGTGGCGTCGGACGTGGCCGCTCGCGGTCTCGACATTCCCGACGTCAGCCACGTCTTCAATTTCGACGTGCCCATCCATGCCGAAGACTATGTCCACCGTATCGGCCGCACCGGCCGCGCGGGACGTTCCGGCAAGTCCTTCACGATCGTGACACGCTCCGATGGCAAGTACCTCGATGCGATCGAGAAGCTGATCGGCAAGGAGATCGAGTGGATGGACGGAGACCTCTCGACAGTCGCCCAGGACGACGCCGAGGATGAAGCACCCCGTCGGGACCGCGGCAAGGGCCGCGAACGCGGCAGGGCATCGTCCGGCGAGCGCAAGCCGCGCGGCGAAAAGCGCGCCCGCCGCAGCGAAGCCGACGAGACCGTCGCCGCCCCCGTTCAGGTGGCAGAAGAAGCGCCCGTCGAAGAAAAGCAGGCGCGTCGCGAGGCGATCAAGGCGGACAACGCCGAACGCAAGGCGAAGCCGGAACAGCCACGCCAGCGCGAGGACGACAACCGGCGCGAGCGCGGCGGCCGCAACAACAATTGGCGGCGCGATGACGACGAGCCCTCGCCGATCGGCTTCGGCGACGACATGCCGGCGTTCATGAAGATTCCCGCACGGGTCTGATACGTGCCGCCGGCGGCAGGTTCTACGATCCGGCATGGATCCTCGGGTCGAGCCCGAGGATGACGAAGGCAGGAAGGTGGAAGCCCGTCGCCAATGCGGCGATCTGCATCGCGTTTCAACCTCGCCATCGCCGACAGGCGAAAGCCTCAGGGCGCGGCTTACTTTTTCCCGATCTTGCGCGACCGCAATGCCGCCTCGTAGGCCTTGCGCGTCCATTGCGTCATCTCTTCCGGATCGTCGAGCGCGCTGTCGGGAATCGACCAGTACGGCATGGCGACCGGCCCTTTCCTGATATGGCCCTCATAGACCCACTGCGATGACCCGGCCGCCGCGAAGTCCGGCGCGCTGACGGCATCCGCCTTGAGCAGGATGTCGCCGCCCACCTCGAGCGCGACGATCTGGCCGTCGTGATAAATGCCCTTGCCGCCGAACATGCGCCGGATCGTTACTCGGCCGAGCCCCGAAAAGAGGTCGGCGATCGCGTCGTTGTCCATGCCCGGGTCCACATCTCGAGAGAAACAAAAGTCTGACGGCGGCGTTAGAGTGCAGCAAACGCGACACGGAGAAAAGCCGCGATGCCTATGCTCCTGAAAGGCTCCTGCCGTTGCGGATCGGTCCGCTTCGAGGTGCAGAGCCACACGCCGGTCCCCTACCAGCTTTGCTACTGCTCGATCTGCCGCAAGCAGCAGGGCGGCGGCGGATATGCGATCAACCTGGGCGCCGACGCGCGCACGCTGTCAATCGAAGGCGAAAAACATCTCGGGCTCTATCGCGCCGAGATCCAGGACGACGAGCGACCGCATTGCGAGACATCCAGCGGCGAACGCCGCTTCTGCGTTAAATGTGGGTCAGCGCTCTGGCTATACGATCCGACATGGCCGGACCTCGTCCACCCCTTTGCCTCCGCGATCGACACCGACCTGCCGGCCGCGCCCGAACGTGTGCATCTAATGCTGAAATACAAGGCCTCGTGGGTCGAGCCCGACATTCGCGAGCACGATGCTAGCTTCGACCTCTATCCCGACGAATCCATCGAAGGATGGCACAAGAAACGGGAATTGTGGGTGGCGTGAGCCAACCGGGGGCGCGTCCTTCGAGGCTCGCCCTCGAAAGAATGTAGCAAACCGCGAACGCCCTCGCGGGCTCGCACCTCAGGATGAGGAAGGCTAGCTTTCGATCCCACCACGCAGCGGGCTCAATGCACAACGGCCCTCATCCTGAGGCGCGACCCTGAGCTTGTCGAAGGGGAGCCTCGAAGGACGCACGACTACAAGAGTTAGGCCGCGTCGGCCGCCGCCCTTGCCTCGGCCAGCGCCTTCAGGTCGGCGGGCTTCAACTCGACGGATTCGCCGCAGCCGCAGGCAGACGACTGGTTCGGGTTGTGAAAGGTGAAGCCGGTGCGCAGCGTGGTCCTCTCGAAATCCATCTCGGTGCCGAGCAGGAAGAGAGCGGCCTCCGGCGCGACCCAGACATGGGCGCCGCCATGCTCGACATGGTCGTCCTTCGCCTCCGGTTCGGTTACCAGATCGATGGTATATTCCATCCCCGCGCAACCACCCTTCTTGATGCCGACGCGAATGCCTTGCGCGCCGTCACGGGCGTCCACGATCTCGCGCACGCGGCCAGCGGCCGCGTCGGTCATCGTCATCACCTGAAATCTGCCCATTTCCTTCTCCATTGCGCGCCGGTTCAAGGTCGGCGGAATGATTATCGTAACCCGAAGATGGTGAAGATTCGGGTCATGTGCAAGCCGGTCGTCAGTACCAGCCTACCGCCACCTGGGCCTCTTCCGACATCCTGTCGGGGGTCCAGGGCGGGTCGAACACCATCTTGACGTCGACGCCGGAGACGCCTTCCACGGAGCTGACCGCATTCTCTACCCAGCCAGGCATCTCGCCCGCGACCGGGCAACCGGGGGCCGTCAGCGTCATGTCGATCTTGACCGAGCGGTCGTCCTCGATGTCGATGCGGTAGATCAGGCCGAGTTCGTAGATGTCGGCCGGGATCTCCGGATCATAGACCGTCTTCAGCGCACCGACGATGTCGTCCGTCAGCCGCGCCAGCTCGTCCTGGGGAATGGAGGAGCCGGAAGCCGCGTCATTCGCACGCTGCGCCTCGCTGTTTTCCGTCTGTGCTGCCGTTTCGTCCATCATCATCACCCGAAGAATGTGCGCGCCTTTTCCAGCGCCTCGGCCAGAATGTCGATCTCGGCCTTCGTGTTATACATGGCGAAGGAGGCCCTGCATGTCGAGGTCACGCCAAAACGCTTGAGCAGCGGCTGGGCACAGTGGGTGCCCGCGCGGACCGCCACGCCCGCCCTGTCGATGACCATCGAGACGTCATGCGCATGGATGCCTTCCAGCTCGAACGACACGATGGCCCCCTTCCCCGGCGCGTTGCCGAAGATGCGCATTGCGTTGATGCCGCGCAGGCGCTCATGCGCGTAGGCGGTGAGCTCGGCCTCATGCGCGGCGATGCGCTCGCGGCCGATGCCCTGCATGTACTGGAGTGCAGCGCCCAGGCCGATTGCCTGCACGATCGGCGGCGTGCCGGCCTCGAAACGGTGCGGCGGGTCGTTGTAGGTCACCGTTTCCTCGGTGACGTTCTCGATCATCTCGCCACCGCCCTGGAAGGGACGCATGGCGGCCAGCATTTCCTTGCGGCCGTAAAGCACGCCGATGCCCGACGGCCCGTAGACCTTGTGGCCGGTGAACACGTACCAGTCACAGCCGATGTCGCGCACGTCGACCGGCATGTGGACGGCGGCCTGGCTGCCATCGATCAGCGTCGGGATGCCGCGTTCCCTGGCGATGCGGCAGATTTCCTTGACCGGCGTGACGGTGCCGAGCGCATTCGACATATGGGTGATCGCCACGAGCTTCGTGCGCGCGGTCAGGCTTTTTTCGAAATCCTCGAGGTGGAAGGCCCCGTCATCGTCGACCGGCACCCATACGAGCTTCGCGCCCTGCCTTTCGCGGATGAAATGCCACGGCACGATGTTGGAGTGGTGCTCCATGATCGAGAGCACGATCTCGTCGCCATCGCCGATGTTCGGCATGCCCCAGCCATAGGCAACGGTGTTGATGGCTTCCGTCGTCGACTTGGTGAAGACGATCTCGTCGACGCTTTCCGCGTTGAGGAAGCCGCGCACGGTCTCGCGCGCCTTCTCGTAGGCGTCGGTTGCCGCGTTCGACAGGAAATGCAGGCCGCGGTGCACGTTTGCGTATTCGTTGCTGTAGGCGTGGGAGATCGCGTCAATCACCGCCTGCGGCTTCTGTGCCGAAGCACCGTTGTCGAGATAGACGAGCGGCTTGCCGTAAACCTCGCGCGACAGGATCGGAAAGTCGCGGCGGATCGCCTCAACGTCGTAAGGTGGGTTTTCGACTTTCTGGTCCATTTGCAACGTGCCTTATTGTGCGTCCTTCGAGGCTCGCTTCGCTCGCACCTCAGGATGAGAGAAGTGATTTGTCGAGCCCAAGACGTAGCGGGCTCGATGCACAACCTCCCTCATCCTGAGGTGCGAGCCCGTTAGTCCCTTTTGCGGGTTCGCTGCGTCCTTCAAGGGCGAGCCTCGAAGGACGCACCACAATTTCACCCGTGCTCGGCGAACCAGCCGTCGAGCTTTGCCTCCAGAGCCGCCACAAGCGCCTCGTCGTCCAGCTCCTCGATGATCTCGGCGAGGAAGGCCTTGATGAGCAGGCCGCGCGCGGCCTTCTCCGGCACGCCGCGCGCCATCAGATAGAACAGGTGCGCGGGATGGATCTCGGTCACCGTTGCGCCATGACCGCAGGCAACGTCGTCGGCGAAGATTTCCAGCTCGGGCTTGGTCGAGAACTCTGCATCGTCCGACAGAAGCAGCGTGTTGCACGCCATCTTGGCGTCGGTCTTCTGGGCGACCGCGGCGACGCGGATCTGCCCCTGGAAGACGCCGTGGGCCCTGTCTGTCACCACGTTGCGGATGATCTCGGTCGAGGTCGTATCAGGCGCCGAGTGGTCGAGCACCATGGTGACGTCGCAATGCGTATCGCCGCCCAGCAGGTTGATTCCGCGCAGCTTGAAATCAGACCCTTCGCCGGCCGCGTCGACCCGCACTTCCTGCCGGACCAGCTTACCGCCGGCATTCATGATGAAGAGCGTGAGCCTGGCATCCTTGCCGATGCGAATCCTCATCTGGCCGAGATGCGTCGCGGTTGCCGGCTGCTCCTGCACCAGCACCCAGACAACGTCCGCGCCGTCACCGACGTCCAGTGTCGACACCGAGCTTGCCAGTGCCACACCGGAACCCGTCTGGCGTTCCACGATCGTAGCCTTGGCACCAGCACCGACCATAACGGGGAAGCGGGCATGGACCTGGCCGCCGGCCTGCAGGTTCTGCAATTCAACCGGCGCGTCGAGCTGTGCGCCTTCCGCGATCGTCAAGGCATAGCCGTCGGACGCGAAAGCCGTGTTTACGGCGGCGATGGCATCCGTCTCATCGACGGGCGCAAGCGCGGCATCGCCGTCACCCGCCAGCAACATGTCCTTGAAACGGCGGACCGTTACACCCTCTATTTCCGAACCTTTCTCCGCCTTGCCATTGCTGACGCGCAGCACCGCCGAACCGTCGATCAGCGGGCGCAGAGTGTCGGGCTTCGCGGAAGGCTCGAAGGCAGGCACCGCGGTCAGCAGCCGGCGCAGGTCCGTATAGTGCCAGGCCTCGATGCGCCGGGTAGGCAGGCCGCCTTTCAGCAACTCGACGGCGTCGTCACGCATGACCGTCACCGCGGCATCGCCCGGCAGATCGGACACGCGTTCCGAAAACGCCTCGACCAGCGCGGATTCCGCCGGTGTCAGTGTGGGGGAAGCATGGATGTTCATCATTCGCCTCAGGCCGCTTCGTCGATCACGCCGGCGTAACCGTTCTGTTCGAGTTCGAGCGCCAGGCTCTTGTCGCCCGACTTGATGACCTGCCCCTTGTAGAGCACATGCACGCTGTCGGGCACGATGTGCTCGAGCAGGCGCTGGTAGTGGGTGATCACCACGATGGCGCGGTCCGGCGAACGCAGGGCGTTCACGCCATCCGAAACGATCTTGAGCGCATCGATGTCGAGGCCGGAATCGGTCTCGTCGAGCACGCAGAGCTTCGGCTCCAGCAGCTTCATCTGGAGGATTTCGGCGCGCTTCTTCTCGCCGCCGGAGAAGCCGACATTGAGCGGACGCTTGAGCATGTTCATGTCGATGTTGAGCGAGCCCGCCGCTTCCTTGACCCGCTTCAGCAGGTCGGGGATCTTCAGCTCCTCCTCGCCGCGCGCCTTGCGCTGCGAATTCATCGCGACCTTGAGGAACTCCATCGTGGCAACGCCCGGTATCTCCATCGGGTACTGGAAGGCCAGGAAGATGCCGGCGGCGGCGCGCTCGGCCGGGTCCATCTCCAGAATGGATTCACCGTTGTAGAGGATGTCGCCTTCCGTCACCTCGTAATCGTCGCGGCCGGCGAGGATGTAGGAGAGCGTAGACTTGCCGGAGCCGTTCGGCCCCATGATGGCGGCAACCTCGCCCTTTTTGACGGTCAGGTTGAGCCCACGGATGATCTCGGTGCCGTCTTCGGCGATGCGGGCGTGAAGGTTCTTGATCTCAAGCATTGTTCTTTAGTCCTGAATTGGGTGCGCCGGCTTAGCCGACCGAGCCTTCGAGGGAGATGCCGATCAGCTTCTGCGCCTCGACGGCAAATTCCATCGGCAGTTCCTGGATGACTTCCTTGACGAAGCCGTTGACGATCAGCGCGATCGCCTCTTCCTCGGGAATGCCGCGCTGCATCACGTAGAAGAGCTGGTCTTCCGAAATCTTCGACGTCGTAGCCTCGTGCTCGAACTTGGCGGTCGAGTTCTTCGCCTCGATATAGGGCACGGTATGCGCGCCGCACTCGTTGCCGATCAGCAGAGAATCGCACTGGGTGAAGTTGCGCGCGTTCTCGGCGCGGCGGTGGGCGGAGACCTGGCCGCGATAGGTGTTGTTCGACTTGCCGGCCGAAATGCCCTTCGAGATGATGCGGCTCGACGTGTTCTTGCCGAGATGGATCATCTTGGTGCCGCTGTCGATCTGCTGGTGGCCGTTGGAGACGGCGATCGAATAGAACTCGCCGCGCGAATTGTCGCCGCGCAGTATGCAGGAAGGATACTTCCACGTGATCGCGGAGCCGGTCTCCACCTGCGTCCACGAGATCTTCGAATTCCTGCCACGGCAATCGCCGCGCTTGGTGACGAAGTTGTAGATGCCGCCCTTGCCCTGCGCGTCGCCGGGATACCAGTTCTGCACGGTCGAATACTTGATCTCGGCATCGTCGAGCGCAACCAGCTCGACCACGGCAGCGTGAAGCTGGTTCTCGTCGCGCTGCGGGGCCGTGCAGCCTTCAAGGTAGGAGACGTAGGCCCCCTCCTCGGCGATGATCAGCGTGCGCTCGAACTGGCCGGTGTTCTTCTCGTTGATGCGGAAATAGGTCGACAGCTCCATCGGGCACCGCACGCCCTTCGGCACGAAGACGAAAGAACCGTCGGTGAAGACCGCCGAATTGAGCGTCGCATAATAGTTGTCGGTCGTCGGCACGACGGAGCCGAGATATTTCTGCACCAGCTCCGGATGCTCGCGGATGGCTTCCGAAATCGAGCAGAAGATCACGCCTGCCTTCGCCAGTTCCTCCTTGAAGGTGGTGACGACGGACACCGAATCGAACACGGCATCGACGGCCACACGGCCGGACTTGTAGACGTTGTCGTTTGCGCCCTCGTCATCCGGGTCCTTCTCGACGCCGGCCAGGATTTCCTGCTCGCGCAGTGGAATGCCGAGCTTCTCATAGACGCGCAGCAGTTCCGGATCGACCTCGTCGAGCGACTTCGGACCCGACTGGTTCTTCGGCGCGGCGTAGTAGTGGATGTCCTGGAAGTCGATCTTCGGATAAGAGACGCGCGCCCAGTTCGGCTCGTCAAGCGTCAGCCAGCGGCGGAACGCGCCAAGACGCCATTCAAGCATCCACTCCGGCTCGTCCTTCTTGGCCGAGATGAAACGGATCGTGTCCTCAGACAGGCCCTTGGGGGCCTTATCCATCTCGATAAACGATTCAAATCCGTACTTGTACTGGTCCACATCGATCTTGCGGACCTGCTCGATCGTTTCCTGCACAGCAGGCATCGGCGCTCTCCATCCTTGCCAGGTTCAAGGCCCGGCAGTTGTCGATTCGCATATATTTCCGCGCATATATCGCGGTATGCGGTTCATGTAGTGTGCCATTGGCAAAAATGCACCCCGCCAACGGGCTGCTTTTGCAACGCACACATGCTTTGCCGGGCAAAAAGCCCGGATCCTAATGCCGCCGCCTCAGGCGGCCCGCTCTCGCCCGTCGCGCCGCGCCAGATGTGCGCGCAACGCCTGCTCGAACGCTTTCAATTCAGCCGCGCCAGTCTCGGGTCCGATGGAGACCCTCAGCGCGCCCGCCGCCTCGCCATGCCCCATCGCCTTCAGCACATGGCTCGGACCAACCTTGCCGGAGGAGCAGGCCGATCCCGCCGACAGCGAAACGCCAGCAAGGTCGAATGCGATCTGGGCGGTTTCAGCCTTGAGGCCCGGTACCGCAAAGAACAACGTATTGCAAAGCCGCTCAGTGCGGTTTCCGAAGATCGTGGCGTCAGGGGCGAGTTCGACCACAACCCGCTCGAACGTGTCGCGCATCGAACAAATGCCATCGACACCGGCAAGACCGGCCAAAGCTTCTCGCGCGGCCGCGCCGAAGCCGGCAATCCCCGGCACGTTCTCAGTGCCTGCCCTAAACCCCTTTTCCTGGCCACCGCCGGAGACCAGCGGCACCGGCATCATCAGGTCGGAAACGCCGACCACTGCACCCACCCCTTTGGGTCCGCCGATCTTGTGCGACGACAGAATCAGGAAATCGCCGTAACCATCGGAGATGTCGAGTGGAATGCGGCCGGCAGCCTGCACCGCGTCGACCACGAGCACGCCACCATGAGCTTTCACCAGCGCAGCGATGTCGCGCACTGGCTGGATGACGCCGGTCTCGTTGTTGGCGGCATGGATCGCCACAAGCACAAGTCCTTGCGCGCGGTCGTGGCCGGCCAGTTCGCGCTCAAGCGATGCCATGTCGACGATACCGTCAGCATCCACGCCGACGCGTGTGACCGCATCCGGCGCAAAGCGGCCGCCATTCAGAATGCAGGGATGGTCGGCTGCCGAAACGATGAGGCGCGCCATGCGCACAGGCGCCTTGCCCATGCGCCAGTCCGGCGACAGGAGCATCGATGCCGCTTCCGTCGCGCCAGAGGTGAAAACCACATGCTCAGGCTTGCCGCCCGCAAGCGCCGCCACATCGCGTCGCGCCCCGTCGACCATGCGGCGGGCAGAACGGCCATCGGCATGAACGGATGACGGATTCGCGTCGACCTCAAGCGCGGCCAGCATTGCGGCGCGCGCAGCCGGCAACAACGGTGCGCTGGCATTGTGGTCGAGATAGGCGCGGCTCGCCGCCATGACGGGTTTCAATCTCCTTGGCTCGGCATCGCTGCGTCAGGTCGGCGTTTTTCCTTGAAATTGCAAGGTCAGCCGTCCTATTTACCCGCGTTGCGAACCGGCAGGCATCTTTCGCCGCCAGTTTTGAATTGTTCTAAACTAGCTTCTAGGGTGACGGCCCTGTCCCGTCAAGACCGAGGGGCGGGATTGCCCCGATTCTGACGCGCGAGACGAGGCCGCAGCATGCGGCGTGAAGTGGAGTAAGTATGCCCGAAGTCATTTTTGCAGGTCCCGCAGGCCGTCTCGAGGGACGCTACCAGCCCTCGAAGGAAAAGAACGCGCCGATTGCGATCATTCTGCATCCGCATCCCCAGTTCGGCGGCACGATGAACAACAAGATCGTCTACGACCTGTTCTACATGTTCCAGAAGCGTGATTTCACCACGCTGCGCTTCAACTTCCGCGGCATCGGCCGTAGCCAAGGCGAGTTCGACCATGGAACGGGCGAGCTTTCGGATGCCGCATCGGCGCTTGACTGGGTGCAGTCGCTGCATCCCGATTCCAAGACGTGCTGGGTGGCGGGTTATTCGTTCGGCGCGTGGATCGGCATGCAGCTTCTGATGCGCCGCCCGGAGATCGAAGGTTTCATCTCGATCGCACCGCAGCCCAACATCTACGACTTCTCGTTCCTGGCGCCCTGCCCTTCCTCGGGCCTGATCATTCACGGCGACGCCGACAAGGTCGCGCCGCCGAAGGACGTGCAGGGTCTGGTGGACAAGCTCCATACCCAGAAGGGCATCACGATCACGCAGAAGACGCTGCCAGGCGCGAACCACTTCTTCTCGAACGATGCCGAGCTGCTGCTTGACGAGTGCGCCGACTATCTCGACCGGCGCCTTGCCGGCGAACTGGCCGACCCGCGGCCCAAACGCCTTCGCTGACGGCAGTTGCCGGTGCAAAAGACGGCAATTTGGCGGCGAATTCATGATCTTGCCCCAATTCATCCCTAGCCGGATGGTTGCGGTTTGGTTCGAGATTCGTTACGTCTCGTTCCCGGGCTTGGGGGAAAGTGCTGATTTCGCAGGTTTTTGTGGCGTCCGCATTCCATTTTTGTCCCGGTTCTAGGAAGGGGTTTGCATTGAAGGTCGAGGGAACGCGCTTCGCACGCGGAGGTCGGCGCGCTGTCATCGCAGCGTTTGCATCCATGCTCCTCGCCTCTTGCACCACTTCCGGCGGCGAAGAGACCTTCTTCGGCTTCAACCCCTCGGAACAATCCTCCCCGATGGCGCAAACCGCCGGCGACTTTGCAAGCGCTACCGTCTCGATGGACCAGACCGCCAGCGCGGCCGGCGCAGCAGGCGAATTCATCATGGACGAGGATGACCCGTCGCTGCCGGAGGCCGTTGTCGCAGCGCCTTCCCCGCGCCCCGGCTCCGAAGCGGAGATTGCGGCAGCCACCACCGAACAATCCACGCCCGAACCTGCCGCGCAACCGGCCCAGGCAGCGGCTACGGATGCCCAGCCGGCCGAAACGGAAATCGCTGCCGCTGCCACGCCGGCAGCCGATACCGACCAACCGGCCGCTGCCGAAGAGCCGCCCAAACAGCAGGCCACACAGTTTCTTGAAAATGGGCCACCGCCCCAGGTTGCGGCAGCGGAGCCCAAAAAACGCGGTTTCCTTGCAGCCTTCTTCGGCACGTCGAACGCACGTGCCGCATCAGCGCCCACGGCGCCCAAGCCGTTGATCGCCGCCTCGTCGCCCAAAGTGGAGACGCCCGCGGCGAAGCCGATTGTCCAGCTCGCTTCGGCCAGCCCCTCGGCATCCACGCCGATCATTCCACAGAACGGGGAAGCGCTGCCGGGCGTGCGGCCCGATTCGCTGTTCGAGATCTCCCGACGCTCCGGCATCGACGACGACAGCGATATCGACCTTCACGAAGGCGAAGACTCCTATCAGGTTGCCTCTGCGGCCGGTCTCGCGCGGCTCGCGCCCAACGGGCTCACCAAGCAGACCGACAGCGTGGACGTTGCCTGCCTCAAACCTTCGCTGGTGCGCGTTCTCAAGACCGTCGAGCGCCATTACGGCAGCAAGGTCGTCGTCACCTCGGGCTACCGCAATCCTACGCGCAACCGTCGCGCCCGCGGCGCACGGAACTCGCTGCACATGTATTGCGCGGCGGCGGACGTTCAGGTCGCGGGCGTTGGCAAATGGGAGCTGGCGGAGTTCCTGCGCAGCATGCCGGGCCGTGGCGGCGTCGGCACATATTGCCATACGAATTCGGTTCATATCGACGTCGGCCCCGAGCGCGACTGGAACTGGCGCTGCCGCCGGCGCAAATAGCCGCAGGCCAAACGCGAAAATTTCCTGTTTGCCGTGCAAAGATGGGTTGCCCGCCGTCGCGATGCTCACTATAAGCCACCTCGTTCTGGCAAGCGCCCATCGTCTAGCGGTCTAGGACGCCGCCCTTTCACGGCGGAAACACGGGTTCGAGTCCCGTTGGGCGTGCCAGAAAAATCAAGCGCTTGGTGCTACTTCTCCCCTAATGCGTCAAATATGCCGTCGTGACGGTACGCATCTGGGCGCGAAGCCGTCGTGGGTTCCAGCCGGCCGCTCCACACCGGAAACTGTTGATTGACGCGAAACCTGATTGCGCGACTCAACCGAGAGTGTCAGCCTTTGATTGCTGACGAGGGGGTCAGCGGGGTTGGAGGCTCGGCTTGCCACTGGCAGCCTCCCATGGCCGAGCCTCACCCTGGGGTCTGGAGACTGCCTCACTAGTCCACGCCCCCTCAGCAACGCAGACAGCGCCGCAACCCCGCACGTCGTTTTGCTGGCGACCTCCACGCGCGACGCCGGCGCATCTGGCCTACCGATACCAGTCCCAACAGCGCCAGCGGCGAACTGCAAGATTAACGGCCACCGTGTTTGGCCTCCAATGGGCTTCCGGGGCCATCATGCGTCGAGGCCGAAATCCTTGCCCGCAAGCCGCGATGGCCCGCGCCCATAGCGAAATGCGCTTCCTCATCATCTTGCGGCGTCGCCGGAGGCGCCGGGGCTGACTAATCTGCGCGCCTCTTCAACGCTCAGATGGATGCAGACATGCGCCTTGCCGCCGCCCTCGCCCTTGTTGCTTTCTCAGCCAGCCCGTCTCTTGCGCAGGACGCGCCGGTGGGCATCTTCCGCTGCCATGACACCAGCATGGCCCCCTTCGGCACATTGCTGCTGGACGGGCAAGGGACCTATCAGATCATCGGAACAAGCACGGCGGACTGGGCTGCGGATCCCGCGCTCCCACAGAACGGCGCCGGCACCTACAGAATCGACGGAACACAGTTGCAGCCGGAAGGCGGCCCGCTGAAAGAGGTTTTCGCCGCGACGGGGAATTTCCTCGGCGGCGGGCAGGAAGCCACCATAGGCTTCTCCGACAAGAAGGGTGCCCTGTTGACCTGTCTTTCCACCGTGGGATGAACGCGAGACGTTTGCCGCGCGATCCTCCCGAAAGGCAGCCGCGCAATGCCCAACGCCTCACCTCGTGCGGCCGACTGGGACCGCTCTGATCCGAAGCAGGTCCGAGAAACGCACCACCTAGCCGGTGCCGGAGCGCACACGGCGCGGGAACTCGATCACCTTTGCCGATTCGCCATCGGTGGAGAATTCCTGCGTCAGCATCGCATCGATGAGGATCGACAGCGCCTGGCGCGATTTGACGCTCAGCTCGTCGTCTCCCGGCAGCAGCCGATAGGCTTCTTCGAGATGGTGGCGGGCAGCGGAATAACTGGGCCTCACGGATACCTCCTTTCGCCCCTCTCACACGATCTGCGCACCACCCCGTTTCGGAACCGCCAAAGGATTCGATTGCATTTTAGCGATGCCGCATGAATGTGCGGATATCCCCAGCCGGTCGCACTGAGCCAACGACGTCGCCTCCGTGGTATTGGAGCGCTGCGGCTTGCGCTATTAAGCATGCACGATCCCATCGACCTGGAGATACAGATGCTGCGCAAGACGGATTTCTACATCGACGGCAAATGGACGGCGCCTGTCGCCGCGCGCGAGCTGGAGGTGATCAACCCCGCCGACGAACAGCCTTTCGCGGTCATTTCGCTGGCTGCGCAGGCGGATGTCGACAAGGCCGTCGTGGCGGCACGGCGCGCCTTCCCCGCATGGTCACGCACCAGCCGCGAGGAACGCGTGGAAGCGCTGGAGCGGCTGCTTGAGGCCTACAATGCGCGCATGGACGACATGGCCAAGGCGATCTCGGACGAGATGGGCGCGCCGATCAAGCTCGCCACCGAATCGCAGGCATCGGTCGGCGCCTACCACATCAAGACCTTCATCCGGACGCTGAAGAATTTCGTGTTCGAGCACCCGCTCGACGAGCGCAACCCGAACGACCGCATCGTTCACGAGCCGATCGGCGTCTGCGGGCTCATCACGCCATGGAACTGGCCGATGAACCAGGTGACGCTGAAGGTCGTGCCGGCGATCGCGGCGGGCTGCACGGTGGTGCTGAAGCCATCCGAGATCGCGCCGCTTTCGTCGATCGTGTTTGCCGAGATCGTCGACGCAGCCGGCCTGCCGGCCGGCGTGTTCAACATGGTCAACGGCGACGGGCCGTCGGTGGGCGAAGCAATGTCCCGCCATCCCGACATCGACATGATGTCGTTCACCGGTTCGACACGTGCCGGCATTGCCGTCTCCAAGTCGTCGGCCGACACGGTCAAGCGGGTGACGCTCGAGCTCGGCGGCAAGTCGCCCAACCTCGTCTTCGCCGACAGCGACCTGGAAGCGGCCGTGGTGCGAGGCCTTAACCACTGCTTCGAGAACACCGGCCAGTCGTGCAATGCGCCGACGCGCATGCTGGTCGAGCGCCCCGTCTACGATCAGGCCGTCGAGATCGCCGGCCGGCACACGGCGACCGTCAAGGTCGGCAATCCGGCCGAACAGGGCGACCATATCGGCCCGCTCGTCTCGGAGGCCCAGTTCAACAAGGTGCAGGGCCTGATCGAGATCGCGATCAAGGAAGGCGCGCGGGTCGTGGCCGGCGGCCCGGGCCGGCCCGAAGGCTTCAATCGCGGCTACTATGTGCGCCCAACCGTGTTTGCCGATGTCTCCAACGACATGACGATCGCGCGCGAGGAGGTGTTCGGCCCGGTGCTCGCCATGATCCCGTTCGAGACCGAGGAAGAGGCGATCGAGATCGCCAACGACACGCCCTACGGCCTGTCGAGCTACGTCCAGACGAG
Source organism: Aquamicrobium sp. (assembly GCA_019739225.1). Classification (GTDB taxonomy): domain Bacteria; phylum Pseudomonadota; class Alphaproteobacteria; order Rhizobiales; family Rhizobiaceae; genus Aerobium. The sequence goes on along the minus strand of JAHHDT010000004.1, from coordinate 147,957 downwards.
CGATCCCGAGCGGGCCCGCCGCGTCGCCCGGCAGCTTCGCAGCGGCATGGTGCAGATGAACGGTGCCGGTCGCGGCGCGGGAAGCCCGTTCGGCGGTTACAAGCAGTCGGGCCTTGGCCGCGAAGGCGGCAAATACGGGCTGGAAGACTTTCTGGAGGTCAAGGCCGTGGCCGGCTGGCCGGCCGAGGGGTGAGCCCGATTTCCACAGATGACGACAGGGCGGCGCATTGCGTCGCCCTTTGTCTTTCTGGCGGCAGGCGAAGCGCTGGACATTCCTTTTCGATCATGGCCTAACCCAGGGTAAGGGGGCACCATGAATGACATTGCAACGACCATCCTTGCCGCGCTGGATGATCGCCGGCAGATCGAACCGTTCAGCGACGGCGATCCGTCGTTCGACCTCGATGCGGCCTATGCAACGGCGGACTCCGTGATAGCCGCGCGCATCGCACGGGGCGAGCGTCCGGTCGGCTGGAAGATCGGCTTCACCAACCGCACCATCTGGGACGAGTACGGTGTGCGCGCACCCATCTGGGGGCCGACCTACGACACGTCGACATACGGGTTCGACCCGGAGCAAGGTCACGCGGAACTCGACATTTCGGCGTTTGTAGAGCCACGCATAGAGCCCGAAATCGTCTTCCGTATAGCCCGGTCGCCGCGCGCGGACATGGACGACCGGGAGTTGCTTTCCTGCATCGACGCCGTGGCGCACGGTTTCGAGGTCGTACAGTCGATCTATCCCGGCTGGCGCTTCGCCGCCGCCGACACAGTCGCGGCAGCCGCCATGCACGGCGCATTGCTGCACGGGCCGATGATGGCCATCGACCAGGATCGCGCGGCGGACTGGATCGACCGGCTGGCCTCGTTCGAAATCGTGCTCTTCAGGAACGAGGTCGAGATCGATCGCGGCTCCGCGCGCAACGTGCTCGACGGGCCGCTTGCAGCGCTTCGCCACTTCGTCGCCGGGCTCGAACAGCGTCCGATGGCGCGGGGCCTCGAAACCGGCGATGTGGTGACCACCGGCACCGTGACGCGCGCATTTCCGGTCGAGGCCGACGAGACATGGTCGACCCGCGTGCAGGGCTTGCCCCTGCCCGGCATGCGACTGCATTTCCTGCCTGCCCTGCCGGAGCGGACGGCGCGCCTGATCGAGCAGGCGGCACAGGCCCGGTTTCGCATGGAGAACCCGGATGCCTGTTCGAGCGCTGGCGAACACGAGCAGGCGGTGACGACAAGCATCGCCGCAGAGACCGCGCTCTCCCGCCTCCTGCTGCGAGACCGGGCCGGCCTTGCCGACGCGATGATGGCCGTCGAGAAGCGCGCTCGGGCACTGGTCGATTCGTGGAAGTCGCGCCCTTCCTCTTGAAGCGGAGCCGCTTCGATGCGACATGGTGGGTTCGCATCCAACGGACGGAAGACGATGGTCACCTATCTCGACGCGGACGCCGCGCCACAGCGCAATACCGGGCAGATCAGGCTCTATGGGCCCGACGCCTTCGAGGGCATGCGCAAGGCCTGCAACCTGACGGCGCGCTGTCTCGACGAGCTGGCGGCAATCGTCGCGCCGGGCGTGACGACCAACGCGATAGACCGCTTCGTCTTCGAGTTCGGCATGGATCACGGCGCGATGCCGGCGACGCTGAACTATCGCGGCTACACAAAATCGACCTGCACCTCGATCAACCATGTGGTCTGTCACGGCATTCCGGACGACAAGCCGCTGCGCGAAGGCGACGTCGTCAATATTGACGTCACCTACATTCTCGACGGATGGCATGGCGATTCCAGTCGCATGTATCCGGTCGGACAGATCAAGCGCGCCGCCGAGAGGCTGCTGGAAGTCACCCATGAATGCCTGACGCGGGGCATCGCGGCGGTCAAGCCCGGCGTGCGCACCGGTGCGATTGGCGCCGCTATCCAGACATATGCCGAAAGCGAGCGCTGCTCCGTCGTGCGCGACTTCTGCGGACACGGCGTTGGGCGGCTCTTTCACGATGCGCCGAATATCCTGCACTACGGCAGCCCGAACGAGGGCGTCGAGATGCGCGAAGGCATGATCTTCACCATCGAGCCGATGATCAATCTCGGGCGGCTCCATGTGAAAGTGCTCTCCGACGGGTGGACCGCGGTGACGCGCGACCGGTCGCTGTCGGCGCAATACGAGCACACGGTCGGCGTGACGGCCGACGGCTGCGAGGTTTTCACGCTTTCTCCCGCCGGTCTGGACAGGCCGGGGCTTGCCGCCTGACACGGTTCGCCTATCCTGTGCCAAGAGCTTGGGCAGGAAAGGGCGGACATGCAGGGCGACGATGGCGACGAGCGTGGTTTCTTCGCGGAACGAACGTTGCCTGCGCCACGCGCGGCGAAAGCCGGAGCGGAGAAACCGCACTATCTCGGACATCGCGAGCGGCTGAGAAGCCGGTTCCGGGAAGCGGGTGCCAGCGCGCTATCCGACTACGAGTTGCTGGAACTGCTGCTCTTCCGGTCGATCCCGCGCGCGGACACCAAGGGGCTCGCCAAGACGCTCATCAATCGATTCGGCTCGTTCGCGGAAGTGCTTGGCGCGCCTGAACATTTGCTGCGCGAGGTGGAGGGTGTGGGCGACGCCGTCGCGCTCGACATCAAGACGATTGCCGCCGCTTCCAGCCGTATGGCCAGAGGCGCGATCGGCCGCCGGCCCGTGCTCGGCTCATGGGCGCAGGTGATCGACTATTGCCGCGCGGCGATGGCGTTTGAGCCGCGCGAGCAGTTCCGCATCCTGTTTCTCGACAAGAAGAATGTGCTGATCGCCGATGAGGTGCAGCAGTCGGGCACGGTAGACCATACGCCGGTCTATCCGCGCGAGGTCATGCGCCGGGCTCTCGAGCTTTCGGCCACGGCGATTATCCTTGTTCACAACCATCCGTCCGGCGATCCCACGCCCTCGCGCGCCGACATCGAGATGACCAAGACGATCATCGAGACCGGAAAGCCGCTCGGCGTGATCGTTCACGACCACATCATCGTGGGCCGCAACGGTCATGCGAGCCTGAAAGGCATGCAGCTGATCTGAGCGCGTGTCAGGGGAGATTGAGCACACCGCCGGTCACCGGTTCGCGGCAGCCTGTGGTGGTCGGGAAAGTCAGAGGCAGGCCGTTCATCGCGCGGACGGCGAGATAGGCCCATGCCTCCGCCTCCATGGCGTCACCGTCGAGACCGGCATCCTCGGCCAGAAGAACCTCGACCCCGGACGGCACGCCGGCGCGCAGATCCGCAACGATGTGGGGGTTGCGCCGCCCGCCGCCGCAGATGATCCAGAGCTTCGGCTGGGCCGGCATGTGTGCGGCGGCCGCCAGTATCGCCTCGGCGGAGACGGCTGCCAGCGTGCGCGCGCCGTCGGCGAGTTCCAGTCCGGCCGCCAGATCGAGCGTGAAATCGTTGCGGTCGAGCGATTTGGGCGCGGCGCGCTCGAAGAACGGGCTTTCCATGTAGCGGTCGACGACGGCTCGTATCACGCCGCCTTCGGTGGCGATCATGCCGTCGGCGTCGAACGGCACGCCCCCCTCGCCCGACACCCATTGGTCGATCAAGGCGTTGCCGGGCCCGCTGTCGAAGGCGACGGGGTCGCCGTCGGTGGGCACGAAGGTGACGTTGGAAATGCCGCCGATGTTTACGAAAGCCATTGGGAAGTGTTGCAGGTCCTGCGGCAGAGAAGCGGCGAGCGCCGCATGGTAGGCCGGCACGAGCGGCGCGCCCTGCCCGCCATGCACCATGTCATTGGCGCGCATGTCGTGGACCACAGGCAGGCCAGTCTCGCGCGCAAGCAACACGCCGTTGCCGAGCTGGACCGTCAAAGCCTGTTCCGGCCTATGCAGCACGGTCTGGCCATGAAAGCCGATCAGTTGAGGGGTGATGTCGCCGTGCTCTGCCAGGAATTGCTTTACCGCATCCGCATGGCGAAGCGTGATCTCACGCTCCAGCGCCGCAAGGTCTCCAGGCCGCTCCGCGCGCGCGGAAATGCTCCTGGCCTGATTCAACGCGACTTCGATGCGACGGCGGAAGGCGGCTTCGTAGGCGACGAAGCCCGCCGGGCCGCGCCGGACATCGCCCCGCCCGTCGGTGGTGACAACGGCAAGGTCTATACCGTCCATCGAGGTGCCGCTCATCAGGCCGATCGCGCATGTCAGCGTCATTTCCGCCGCCGTTCTTGTGATTCTCGCATGCTTGATGCTAAAGCCGCGCGGGTTCCCGCGCCATTCGCAGCGCGGGCCAAATATGTTCCATGGAAAGCACGATCATGTCCGCCTTCAAGTCCGACTTCCTGCGCACGCTGTCAGAACGCGGGTTCATCCACCAGATCTCGGATGAAACCGGTCTCGACGACCTCCTCGCCAGGGAAACCGTGACGGCCTATATCGGCTACGACCCGACGGCGTCGAGCCTGCATGTCGGGCATCTCACGCAGACCATGATGCTGTACTGGTTTCAGCAGACGGGCCACCGGCCTATCTCGCTGATGGGCGGCGGCACAGGCATGGTCGGCGATCCGTCCTTCAAGGAGGAAGCCCGCAAGCTGATGACGGTCGAGATGATCGAGGGCAACATCGCCTCGCTCAAGGCCTGTTTCTCGCGCTACCTCGACTATGATCGCGACAGCAACGCGGCGCTGATGATCAACAATGCCGAGTGGCTGCGTCCGCTCAACTATCTCGAATTCCTCCGGGACGTCGGCCGGCACTTCTCGGTCAACCGCATGCTTTCGTTCGACAGCGTGAAGACGCGCCTCGACCGCGAGCAGTCGCTGTCGTTCCTCGAATTCAACTACATGATCCTTCAGGCCTACGATTTCGTGGAGCTGAACAAGCGCTACGGCACGCGGCTTCAGATGGGCGGCTCGGACCAGTGGGGCAACATCATCAACGGCATCGATCTCGGCCACCGCATGGGAACGCCGCAGCTTTATGCCCTGACCTCGCCGCTGCTGACCACGTCGTCCGGTGCCAAGATGGGCAAATCGGCTTCCGGCGCCGTATGGCTGAATGCCGACCTCCTCTCGCCCTACGAATTCTGGCAGTACTGGCGCAATACCGAGGATGCCGACGTGGAGCGCTTCCTCAAGCTGTTCACGATCCTGCCGATGGACGAGATCGCGCGGCTTGCGGCGCTCGGCGGCTCTGAAATCAACGACGCCAAGAAGGTGCTGGCCACCGAGGTCACCGCCATGCTGCACGGACGCGAGGCGGCCGACCAGGCATCCGAGACGGCTCGCAAGACCTTCGAGGAAGGCGCACTGGCCGAGAGCCTGCCGACCGTGGAGATCGACCAGGCCGAGCTTGAAGGCGGCATCGGCGTGCTTTCGCTATTCGTGAAGGCGGGTCTTGCCGGTTCCAACGGCGAGGCACGCCGGCATGTCCAGGGCGGTGCGGTGCGCGTCAACGACGAGCAGGTTACGGACGAAAAGCGCGTACTGGGCGCTGGAGACCTCACGTCGGAAGGCGTCATCAAGCTCTCGCTGGGCCGCAAGAAGCATATCCTCGTCAGGCCGGCCTAGATCCCGGCCCGACGCTCACCGGTATTCGAACACCGAGCGGAAGATGCCCGGCGCGATGACGGATAGCGGATTGACCTGAAGTTGCGGCTCGCCGGCCTTTCCGGCGAGCCGGAAGGTGATGCCGATCAGGCCACGGTCGCGACCGTTGCCGAGAATCTGGCCGATCAGCGGAATTTCACCGAAAATGCGGTTGAGGCCATAGGCGGGCATGAAAGTGCCCGTCATGTCCATGTTGCCGGCGGTATCGTAGAAAGTGCCCTGGAAGGTCGAGCCGATCTGCGGCCCGCGCACCACGCCCTGCTGCAGGTTCAGGAACCCCTGCCCCTTCTCGATCATGGAGAAGCCCCGCTCGAACTGCACGCGTGACGTGTCGATCTCGCCGCGCACCGCCTGATTGAGCGAGCGTCCGTCGTTGGCCGGCGCGCTCGAGACGAGAGAGCGCAGGCGCGGCTCGTCGACGATCCAGAAGTCGCGCGCATCCACCTGTCCGCGCAGCGGTCCGTTGCCGTTCGCCGCCAGCGACATGGCGATCGTGCCGCCCTCCATGTGCTCGTATATGTCGAGAAAGCGCAGCAGCGCGCCGGCATCGGCGGAATTCATGACGACCGTGCGGGCTTCGCCTTCCCGCCCGTCTCGGAACGTCACCTGCCTGCCGCTGGCCGTAGTTCCGGAAAATTCGAGCCTGTCGGTGCGCGCGCCGGTGCCGCTGTATTTCAGCTTCACATTGCTGAGCGCCTCGCCGTGGAAGCCGACGACGCGATCGACCTCCAGGTCGAGCGTGACGGGCGCGGCACCGCCCTGAGACGTGCCGCCGGTGGAATCCTTGGCATACAGCTTGACGACCGAGCGGGCATCGATGCTGCTGCCACGCACGGTGATCGCATATCCATTGCCCTGGGCTTTCATGTCGAAGGAGAAGTCGTCGCCACGGTTGAGGCGTGCGGTAGGGAAACGCACGCTCGCGACTTCGCCGCCGGTAAATGACAGTGCGCCGCTGGCGGCGAAGGTGTCGCCGCTGAGAGTAAAGTCGCGAAGGTCGATGCGGTTGCCGTCCATGGCGAGCGAAAAGGCGACGGTCGCGGGCACGCCCTTGCCCTTGCTCCATCCGGCCCACGGTATGGTCAAAGCGGCGTCGCGCAGATTCGCCTTGATCGCCCTGCTTTCCGGCGAACCATCGTCGAGCTCGACTTCGGTCATGCCCGACAGCAGCACATCGAGCCCCGGCGCGATCGCCTCACGCGCCGCGTCGTCCATCTTCAGGGCAATGCTGCGCGCGCGCGTGGCCGGACTGTTTGCACCCAGTGGCTCGACCAGACTGAGTGTAGCCGGCGACCCGTTCATGCGCGCCTGCGCGTCGATCACTGCCTTTGTCGGATCGACGGTGATGTTTCCGTTGGCCTCCGTGATCGTCTGTCCGTCGAACGGTTCGGCAAGCGACAGATTCTCGTAATCGAGATCGACCTGCCATTCGAGGCTTTCCACCGGAATCGAACGCTGCAGCGGAATGTCCGCAATCACCGTGCCTTTGACGGACCCGGAAAGATCCGCCGGTTTCAGGTCGATGAAACGCTGGACGTCGATGGGATCGTAGCTGGCGAGCTGAAGGACGCTGCCAGCCTCGCCTTCCACGTCGATGCGCAGCTTGCCGATGACCGGCGGCATATGTGCCCCGCGTACGGTGAGTTCGCCGTTGCTGGCCTTGACCGTGCGCCCGCCCGCCATGAAGACGGTGCCGCTTTCAAGGCTTATATCCACGTCGGAACCACGGAACGTAACCGCTCCCACACCATCGCGCACCGGCGGAATCCGCCCCGCCACATCGAAGCGCGTGCCCCGTATCGAAAACGTACCGGAGACTTCCCTGGCGCCGAACGGCACGCCGTTGCCGATGCGGCCGGGCGGCGTGGTCAGGTCGAGCCGCCCTGTCTCGACATGGCCGCCATAGATGTTGGACAAGACCCAGTTGCGCGCACCGCCCGCGGCAAACCACGGCCACAGCTGCTTCACCTCACCGACGGGCATGTTGCGCACGTCCAGCGCCATTTCCAGGCCGGGGCTCTTGCCCCGCTCGAATGTCGCGGCTGCGCGGCCCTCCACCTCGCCCTGCGAAGACCTGACGCCCATCTGGTCGACACTGAGGCGACGGGCCTCCGGATCCCACAGCCCCGCTAGCCGCGCGACGACCGGCAGCGCCGGCTCCGGCGAGCCGTCGGGCGATACTGTGGAACCGTCACTGACGAGTTCGAAGCGATATGTCGGCTGCGCGGACGCCGGATTGGGGCCGACGGCACCGTTGAACCGCCAGAACGAGCGCCCGCTTGCAATGTCGAGCCTCTCGATTTCAGCCTTGTCGGTTCCGCGCTCCATGCTCGCGGCAACGTCGACGTCGGCAACGAAAGAACCATCCTGTCCGAACGGTATCGTCAGCGCGGCAACGCGTGCATCAATATCGAGCCGCTCACCGGCGGCGGTCTCGGAGCCCGAAAGCCTGGCGGTCGCCTGCCCTCCGTCCGGCAAGGTGGATTCGAGCTGAACGGAAAGCGTCCTCACTGTCTCGCCATTGGCGGCGAGCTCCGCCTGGCCCTCCACTGTTGCCACGCGATCGCGAAACTCCAGCTCGCCCGCCAGCGCGAGCGCTCCATGCGCATCGCCTTCAAGGCTGGCGCTTCGGACGAAAAGCAACGCCTTCTCGTCATCACCGAGCACCACCTCGATGTCGGATAGCTGGATCCCATCCACATCCTGACGGTCGAAGAGGTCGATAAGCCGTCTGGCGCCACCGAAGAGCTGTGTGAGCGCGGCGTCCGTATCGAGCAGTCCGTTTTCGTCGAACACCGGCAATTGCTGCCCGCCACCCTCGACCCGGATCCCGGCCGGCTCGATACGCGCGTCGGAGAGCCTAGCATTGGCAAGCTCGACCTGGCCGCGCAGCAGAGGCAGCAGGCGCAAGCCGAAGCGCGCCGAACCGATCTGCATCACCTCCCGGCCGTCGGCCGAAGCCGTGAGCCGGGCATCCCGCACATGCAGCCCAAGGAGATTGAGCCCGGCGAACGAAATGCCGGCCCTGCCGATCTCGGCATTGAAGTCGTCACCGGCCAGGGCCGAGACGGCCTGCTGCGCCTGCAATCGCAGCCTTTCGTCTCCCAGGCCCGAAAGAAGCGCCACCGCCGTCACGGCGGCGATCAACGCGATCGCCATCGTTCCCATCAGCGCGATCTTGACGCTGCGACGGCATACGCGCAGCCAAGGTGGCGTCCGCGCAGGAGGCACAGCGGATGGAAACTGGTCGAGACTCGTTATGTCGCCGCGGCGAAACCGGATTTTTTCATGAGGAGGTGCCTCGTGATGCACGCCGCCGAGCCTGTTTCCCACGTTGGACGAATCTGCCGAAACCACTATACCCGCCACCGTACTGGCGTAACCACAAACAAGAGTGAGGGCATGACAAACATCAAGGTCGGCGACCCGGCACCGAGCTTCGATCTTCCCGGCGATAGCGGAACGCGAATGTCGCTAGCGGCCCATCGCGGCGACATTGTGGTCCTGTTCTTCTACCCGAAGGACGACACAACGGCGTGCACGACGGAAGCCATCGACTTCAGCGCGCTCAAGCCGCAATTCGATACGCTCGGCGTCGTGCTTATCGGCATTTCGCCGGACAGCGTGAAGAAGCACGACAAGTTCAAAGCCAAGCATACGCTTACTGTCGGGCTGGCGTCCGACGAAGAGCGGACCGCGCTCGAAGCCTATGGCGTGTGGGTCGAGAAATCGATGTACGGTCGCAAATACATGGGTGTCGAACGCACGACGCTGCTGATCGACCGTGAGGGCCGCGTCGCCCGCATCTGGAACAAGGTCAAGGTACGCGATCACGCCACCGAAGTGCTCGAAGCCGCGCGCGAGCTTGCCGGATAGCGGGAGCGGAACGAAAACGGCTGCACTCCGTTCTTTGCTATGACTATGTGAATTGCATTGATGGAGATGATGATGCTGCGCGGTCTTCTGCTTTGGATGATTGGCATTCCAATCCCGATTATAATTCTGCTCTGGATATTCTTCTTTTGATGGCGCGTCGCCCCGAGAAGGTCCACCAAGTTTGATTTCGACGCCCCGGCCCCGCCGGGGCGTTTTCGTTTCCGCCATATCGTGCCGGCCGGCAAAGCTTTGTTAACCCTAACAATGTGTAATGCGACACACGATCCTCCTACCGTTGGGTATGTGTCCGTGAAAGAGAATCGGCCGGCTTCGGTCTTCGGCAGACGCAAAGAACCGCACACCGTCATCATCGCCCGCGGCGACGACATCAGGCACTTCATCGTGAGGCCCTGGCTCGCCGCGTTGGTGGGCTCGACGGTGGCTGCGATGGCGATCGGCTATTTGCTCGCGACATCGTATCTGGTGCTGCGCGACGACCTGATCGGCGCGACGGCGGCGCGACAGGCACGCATGCAGCAAGCCTACGAAGATCGCATTTCGGCGTTGCGCGCCCAGGTCGATCGCATAACGAGCCGGCAGATCCTCGACCAGCAGCTCGTCGAGAGCAAAGTATCGGAACTGCTAGCCCGCCAATCCCAGCTTACCCAGCGCCACGGTCGCATCGGTCCTATTCTCGAGCGCGTCTCCGGCGCGGGCGGCAAATTGCCGGAAATCGCCCCACGGCCCTCCAGCAAGCCCGAACTGCGTGCGCTGAACGACAAGGCGCCGGTGGTGATTGCAGACAGCGCGGCCAACTCTTTCTGGTCCACCAAGCCGGTGAGCAAGGGTTATGAGACAGCAGCCGACAGGGCCGACCGACTTTTCGTCTCTCTCAACCGGTCGCTGCGTGCGATCGAGTCGGAACAGATCGACGGGATAGACACCGCCACCGAAAGCGCATTCCTTGCCGCGGACGAAATTACCGACGCCCTGCAGTCCGCCGGCCTGCCGGTCGAGGTGGATACCAGCGGCGAAGCTGTCGGCGGCCCGTTGCTACCGGTCGAAGCCGGCATTCAGTTTGAAGCCCGAGTGCGGGAACTGGACGAGGCGCTGAGCAAGCTGGAGGCCGTCAAGGCGCTCGCACGCGAGATGCCGATCCACAACCCCGTGCCCGGCCGGCCGGTTTCGAGCAGCTTCGGCGTGCGGCGCGACCCGATCATCAGGCGCCCGGCCATGCATGCCGGCATCGACTTTCGCGCGCCCTCCGGTACCGATATCCGCAGCACCGGTGCCGGCACGGTCGTGAAGGCCGGCTGGAATGGCGGCTATGGCCGGATGGTGGAGATCGACCACGGCAACGGCATCACCACCCGCTATGCCCACATGAGCCGTCTGCGGGTGAAGCAGGGCCAGGCCGTGGAAACCGGCGCCATCGTCGGCGAGGTCGGATCCAGCGGGCGCTCAACCGGGCCGCATCTTCACTATGAAGTCCGCCGCAACGGAGACGCGATCGATCCGTTGCGGTTTCTCAAGGCGGGCAAGAAGGTCAGCAACCTGCTTTAGCCCACGTCGTAAGCCTCAGTCGATGTCCTCGACCGGCTCACCGCTGGCACCCTCGATGCGCTGCGAGAGTGCGGCTTCCATGAACTCGTCGAGCTCGCCGTCAAGCACATCCTGCGGGCTGGTGCTCTCGACACCGGTGCGCAGGTCCTTCACGAGCTGGTAGGGCTGCAGCACATACGATCGGATCTGGTGGCCCCAGCCGATCTCGGTCTTTGATGCCTCGGTGGCATTGGCGACCGCTTCACGCTTCTTGAGCTCGTCCTCGTAGAGGCGGGAGCGCAGCATCTCCCACGCCTTGGCGCGGTTCTTGTGCTGCGAGCGTTCGGCCTGGCAAGCGACAACGATGCCAGTCGCAAGGTGCGTGATGCGAACCGCCGAGTCCGTCGTGTTGACGTGCTGGCCGCCTGCTCCCGATGCGCGATAGGTGTCGATGCGCACGTCCGACTCCGACACGTCGATCTGGATGGTGTCGTCGATGACGGGATAGACCCATACGCTGGCAAATGAGGTGTGGCGGCGCGCGTTGGAATCGTAGGGCGAAATCCGCACAAGCCTGTGCACGCCCGATTCCGTCTTCAGCCAGCCATAGGCGTTGTGGCCCTTGATGAGCACGGTGGCCGACTTGATGCCCGCCTCTTCGCCGTCATGGACTTCCAGCACTTCCACCTTGAAGCCGCGCCGCTCGGCCCAGCGGGTGTACATGCGCAACAGCATGTTGGCCCAATCCTGGCTTTCGGTGCCGCCGGCGCCTGCGTGGACTTCGAGATAGGTATCGTTGGAATCGGCCTCACCTGAGAGAAGCGTTTCGATCTGGCGTGCCTGCACTTCACCGCGCAAGGCGCGAATGGCGGCCTCGGCTTCTGCGATCACGGACTGATCGCCCTCTTCCTCGCCAAGCGCGATCAGCTCGACATTGTCGTTGAGCGACTGTGTGAGACCGGTGATGCCCTTGATGCCGTCGTCCAGCATCTGGCGCTCGCGCATCAGCTTCTGCGCTTCCTGAGGATCGTTCCAGAGATCGGCGTCCTCGGAGCGCATGTTCAGGTAATCAAGTCGTTTTACGGCCTGATCCCAGTCAAAGATGCCTCCTCAGCAGGGTTATGGCCTGCTTGATTTCGTCGACAAGATATTCGGTTTCTGCGCGCATGGCAGCGTGTGATCCTGTTCTTCGGATGTCTGAATCGGCGCGGACCATAGGCACCGCGCCCAAAGCTGTAAAGAGCGCGTGGCTGCCTGGAGGCAGCCACGGCTGATGCGCCTTTCAAGATGGGTTGCGAAGGAGTGCCGCGCAGGTTCCGACGTTCGACGCCGTCTTGCCGCGCGATGTCTTTCCCCACGCTTCGGCAGGTGTCTCCGTCTGCTGCAGCGTCTAGTAAAGCCCACCGCCGCCAGTGCTGATCGCCTCGCTCGCCTGGGGCGAAATCTCGCGGGCGCGCTCGGCGGCCTGGAAATCGTCCATGCCGATGACCCAGTAGCTATCAGCAGGGCCAGTGCCCGGCTTGAAGGCTTCCATGATCGCGCCGCTCGCACCTTCCGCAGCACGCATGCCGCTCTTGCGATCGACGGCGATCATCTTCATGCCCTCGGGCACACGGAATTCGACCGGACGCTTGTCCTTCAGCACCTCTGCCATGAACTCCTTGAAGATCGGCGCGGCAAGGCCGCCGCCGGTGGAGCCCTTGCCCATGTGACGAGGCTGGTCGTAACCCATGTAAACGCCGACCACGAGGTCGGGCGTGTAGCCCACGAACCAGGCGTCCTTCTCGTCGTTGGTGGTGCCGGTCTTGCCGGCGATCGGATAGCCGAGCTCGGCGATCGTCGTCGCCGTACCCCTTTGCACGACGCCTTCCATCATCGAAGTGATCTGGTAGGCGGTCATCGGATCGAGGACCTGTTCGGAATTGTCGACGAGTTCGGGCTCGGCCTGGCCGTCCCAAGCGGTTGCGTTGCAACCTTCGCATTCGCGCTGGTCGTGCTTGAAAACGGTCTTGCCGTAGCGGTCCTGGATACGGTCGATCAGCGAAGGCACGATGTGCTTGCCGCCATTGGCCATGATCGAATAGGCCGAGACCATGCGCATAACGGTCGTCTCGCCCGAGCCAAGCGACATGGCCAGCACCGGAAGCATCTTGTCGTAAACCCCGAAGCGCTCGGCATATTCGGCGACCAGGTTCATGCCCATGTCGTTGGCAAGCCGTACGGTCATCAGGTTACGCGAGCGTTCGATGCCGGCGCGAAGGGTCGACGGACCAGCCGACCCGCCGCCATAATTCTTCGGCTCCCAGACATCGTTGCCGATGCGGATCGAAATCGGCGCGTCGAGAACGACCGATGCCGGCGTATAGCCGTTGTCGAGCGCGGCAGCGTAAACGAACGGCTTGAAGGACGAACCGGGCTGGCGGTATGCCTGCGTCGCGCGGTTGAATTCCGACTGCGCGTAAGAGAAGCCCCCGACCATGGCCAGCACGCGGCCGGTATGGGGATCCATCGCAACCATGCCGCCGGAAACCTCGGGAATCTGGCGAAGGGCCCAGCCAGCCTCGGCTTCTTCGCCGCTGGCCTCGACCTTCTCGACGAAAACGACATCGCCGGCCTTGAGAACCTCGGCAGGCGAGTCGGCCTTCAAGCGCTTGCCGTCCGCCGTATAGCGCAACGCCCAGTTCATGTTCTCCTTGGAGACGAAAGCGGTTTCACGCTCTTCGACCAGAGCACCCGAAGCCTGACGGGACGGCTGGAGCCCGACGTCCAGCCCCTGCTCCGACGATGCCAGCACCACGGCAAGCCGCCACTCCGGCACATCGGAAAGCCGCTCGACCTCGCCGAGGGGCACGCCCCAGTCACCGGACACGTCGATGGAGGTCACAGGGCCGCGATAGCCGCGCAGCGTGTCGTATTTGATCAGGCCGTTTTGCAACGCCTTGCGCGCCACGACCTGCATCTCGGGGTCGAGCGTTGTGCGCACCGACAGGCCGCCCTCATAGAGCGCATCCTCGCCGTAGCGCGAGATGATCGCACGGCGCACCTCTTCGGTGAAGTACTCGCCTGCAAAGAGGTAGGTACCGCCACGGCGCGGCGTCACGCCCAGTGACGACTCCTTCGCCTTTTCCGCCTCTTCCGGCTCGACATAACCGTTGGCGACCATCTGGTCGATGACCCAGTTGCGGCGCTCGATCGCGCGCTCGGTGTTGCGGAACGGGTGATAGTTCGACGGGCCCTTGGGCAATGCGGCCAGATAGGCGGATTCGGCAACGGTCAGCTCGTTGACCGACTTGTCGAAATAGGTGAGCGCGGCGCCGGCGATGCCGTACGCGCCGAGACCGAAGAAAATCTCGTTGAGGTAGAGTTCGAGGATGCGATCCTTCGAATACGCCTGTTCGATACGGAACGACAGGATCATCTCGCGGATCTTGCGCTCGTAGCTCACGCTCGAATCGAGCAGGAAGTTCTTGGCGACCTGCTGCGTGATGGTGGACGCCCCGACCGGCCTGCGGCCTGAACCGAGGTTCTGCGCGTTGGTAACGACAGCCCGCACGAGACCGGTGATGTCGACGCCGGGGTGCGAATAGAAATTCTTGTCTTCGGCCGACAGGAACGCCGCCTTGACACGATCGGGCACGGCCTGGATGGGCAGATACAGGCGCCGCTCGCGGGCGAACTCGCCCATCAGCGCACCGTCGGACGCATGGACGCGAGTCGTCACCGGCGGCTCGTAGCGCGCCAGCACTTCGTAGTCGGGCAAGTCCTTGGTGACGCTGCCAATATAGATTGCAACACCGGCTGCTGCCACGAGCGCAAGTGCGACGCCGACGCCGAAGAAATATCCGATAAGACGTATCATGCCCACTCCAGTCTGCGGATCGAAGGGTACTACGCCATCGCCACGCCCTGCGGGGGTGAAGTCGCGCTCCGCTCCGTTCGCCCCCTTCTCATGCCCTCTTGTGGGCAAATTGCGGCGGCTGGAAAGCGCATTTGCGCGATTCTTCGATTAAATCACAGTGTGTTGTGCCTATGCAACGAATGTGAGACGGGGCGTGCATCCGTCTCACCCACCTGCTCCCTGGCGCGCGGACTCAAAAAGCCCGATCGCCGACGAGATGCTCGAGACCGCCTTGGCACGCCAATCGGGATCGCGCAGCAGTTGCTCATCATCCGAATTCGACAGATAGCCGAGTTCGAGCAGCACGGAAGGCACGTCCGGCGCCCGAAGGACCCGGAAGCCCGCAAAGCGATGGGGGTTCTTGTTGATCATCTGAATGGAGGAAGACAGTTCGCCGACCAGCGAGCGCGCGAAGCGGATGGAAAAGCTCTGCGTTTCGCGGCGAATGAGATCGGCCAGGATGTCTGCGACCTCCTGGCTCTCTTCCTCGACCTTGATGCCGGCCACCTCGTCGGCAAGGTTCTCGCGGATGGCCTTGGCCGCGGCTTCGGCGTCGGAAGCCTTGTCGGCAACGGTGTAGACCGTCGCACCACGCACGCCCTTCAGCCGGATCGCATCCGCATGGATGGAGATCAGCAGGTCGGCCTCGTGCTGGCGCGCGATGCGAACCCGCTCATCGAGGCGCAGGAATATGTCCCGGTCGCGCGTCAGGAAGACGTCGTATTCGCCCAGATCGCGAAGCGCCTTCTGCAATTCGAGCGCGAAAGCGAGCGTTATGGTCTTTTCAAGCGTGCCGGTGACGCCCTTCGCACCTGTGTCGATGCCGCCATGGCCGGCATCGATCACAACCCGGAAGCGGCGGGGGCTGTCCTGCCCTACCTGGCCGACCCTGTCGCCTTTCCGCGTAGTCTGCGTAGAGCCCGTGGCCTCGATCTGTTCGGCCATCGCCGCTTCGAAGGCGGCCTCCGAACCAGCGACAATATCGGCGACCAACCGGAAGCCCTGATTCGATTCGTTTTCGAGGATGTCGAGCCGCTCGACGGCGAAGGGTCCGTCGAACGAGACGATGATGCGGGAGCGACCTTCGTCGAGGTTGCCGTAACGCACCTCGGAAACCATCCCGCGCGGCTCCAACTCGGGCTCCTCGAAGGAAAAGCCGGCCTCCGGCAGGTCGATCACCATGCGATGCGGGCTGCGCAGCAGAAACCAGCGCATCTCCGGCTCGCGGTCGAAATGCACGACGATACGCGTGCGCGCCGCATCGCCGGCCATCTTGTAGCCATGCGCCTGCAGCACCTCTTGCGCCGATGCGGCGGAAGCCCCGCAGAGCATTGCCACGACGAGCACAAACCATGCGCAGAAGCCTGCAGCGAGCCGGCTTCGCCTGCCTTCGAATGCGGATCGATAAGGCTGCGGCTGCATTGAGTCCTGTTCTGTCCCGGTCCTGGAAATTCGCGATATTAACGATTGGTAGCGGCGTATGGTTAAGCAACCCTTTCATGCGGGACCCGCCACCGACCGATACGAATCGGGCTGCGAAATCGGGGTTGCCATGACCTGCCGCAAATCATAAAAGCGGGCTTGGATCACTGCAATGCTCGTGATCGTTCCAGCCTGCCGCCCACCCTTGCTTTGGCAGCAATGGCAATTAGGCGGCTTCCAAGGCCCGACCGGTCCCGGCGCAGCGTTTCCGAAGGATTTTTTCTGCAGGGTGGGTCCGGTGACGCGGGCCGCCTGGCGTGAGGAAAACGGTGGGGCTGTGCGCCCTGTCGGCTCTGTACGAGCACACTAGCTGGTCCGTCCTGTCGGACCTTGGTTCAAAAATGGTTCCGCATGTAACGCGATGATCGAAAGCCTGACCATGTTCCAGCCCGGAAGAAACCGCGCCGTCCCGGCCGCGGCCGGAGCGGATGGTCGGCCACGGATGCGCTTTGCGGACACACTATTGTCCGGCGCGTCCGCCAGAACGTCGCAAAGGAGCCGCGTGGTTACGCGGTTGCCGTCGTCTGCCCGCGCCGGGGAGACAACACATAATGCCCAACAAAATGCTTATAGATGCCTCCCACCCGGAGGAAACGCGAGTCGTCGTCGTTCGCGGTAACCGCATTGAAGAATTCGATTTCGAGTCCCAGGACAAGAAGCAGCTCAAAGGAAATATCTATCTGGCCCGCGTGACGCGGGTAGAGCCGTCTCTCCAGGCCGCGTTCGTCGAATATGGCGGCAACCGGCACGGTTTCCTGGCCTTCTCCGAAATCCATCCCGACTACTATCAGATTCCGATGGCCGACCGGCAGGCGCTGCTGCGCGCCGAGGCCGAGGAGGCTGAGTCCGAGGACGACGAGGACGAAAACGAGGATCGCGGACGCAACCGGCGCCGCCGTCGCGGCGGACGAAACCGCGGACGCGCCACCGAAGAGCGAAAGGCTTCCGAGGACGGCGAAAACCAGGCCGACGATTCGTCTTCGCAGGACGAATCGGCTGAAGAAAACGCAGGCAACGACGACACGCCCCGCGCCATCGCCGAGGCAGTCGAGGCCGATTCCGTCTCGAAAGATGTCGAGCGCGACGACCGCGGCAAAAGTGCCGACGACGATGACGCCAGCAACGGTGACAATGGCGGTAACGGCGACGATGGCGAGGTGGAGTCTGTCGGTGCGGAGGACGCGCTGGAGGAAATCCGCGAGCGCCGTCGCCCCAGCCGCCGCCAGTACAAGATCCAGGAAGTCATCAAGCGCCGGCAGATCCTGCTGGTGCAGGTGGTCAAGGAGGAGCGCGGCAACAAGGGCGCGGCGCTCACCACGTACCTGTCGCTGGCGGGCCGCTATTCGGTGCTGATGCCCAACACGGCGCGCGGCGGCGGCATTTCCCGCAAGATCACGAACGCGCAGGACCGCAAGCGTCTGAAGGACGTGGTCAAGGACCTCGACGTGCCGCAGGGCATGGGCGTCATCCTGCGTACGGCCGGCGAGAGCCGGACCAAGGCCGAGATCAAGCGCGACTACGAATATCTGATGCGGCTGTGGGACAATGTGCGCACGCTCACACTGTCTTCATCGGCGCCCGCCCTCGTCTATGAGGAAGGTTCGCTCATCAAGCGTTCGGTGCGCGATCTCTACAACAAGGACATCGACGAAATCCTGGTTGCCGGCGAGGAAGGCTATCGCGAGGCCAAGGACTTCATGCGCATGCTGATGCCAAGCCACGCAAAGGTCGTGCAACCCTATCGCGACACCGCGCCGATCTTCGCGCGCAACGGCATCGAGGGCCAGCTCGACAAGATGCTGCAGCCACAGGTGACGCTGAAATCCGGCGGCTACATCATCATCAACCAGACCGAGGCGCTGGTCGCCATCGACGTCAACTCGGGGCGCTCGACCAAGGAGCACTCGATCGAGGACACCGCGCTCCAGACCAATCTGGAAGCGGCGGAGGAAGTCGCGCGGCAGCTTCGTCTGCGCGACCTCGCCGGCCTGATCGTGATCGACTTCATCGACATGGAGGAGAACCGCAACAACCGCGCGGTCGAAAAGCGCCTCAAGGACCATCTCAAGAACGACCGCGCGCGCATCCAGGTCGGCCGCATCTCGCATTTCGGCCTGCTGGAGATGTCGCGGCAGCGCATCCGCGCTTCGGTGCTGGAATCGACCATGCAGCCCTGCCCGCATTGCGGCGGCGCGGGCCATGTGCGCTCCGAATCCTCGGTGGCGCTGCACGTCGTGCGGGCGATCGAGGAATTCCTGCTCAAGGATTCGCGCAATCACATCACGGTGCGCACGCCGACCTCGACAGCCATCTATGTGCTCAACCACAAGCGCTCGACGCTGACCGAACTCGAAATGCGCTTCGGTCTGACGATCTCGGTGGAGGCGGACGAAGGCGTGCGGTCGCAACATTATGCGATCATCAAGGGTGCGCCGGCCGAGCGGCCGGAAGGCTTCATGCCGCCCGCGCCCGTCGTCTACCCGGATGAGCCCGAAGACGACGACATCATCGATGTCGTTGACGAGGAAGAAGAGGGGGAAGCCGCCGCACCCGCGGAGCAGCGGAACCAGGACGAAAACAGCGAAGGCCAGCGCAAGCGCAAGCGGCGCAGGCGGCGGCGCGGCGGTCGTGACCGCGATCGCAATGCGGAAGCTGCCGGTGACAATGCTGAAGGTGAAGCCGCGGATGCCGACGGCGCTGCTGAACTAGCGGATGAGGCCGGCACGGACAGCGAGGGTGCGGCCGAGCAGACCGTTCAGGCCGACGCCGATGGCGAGGGCCAGTCCAAGAAGCGCCGGCGCGGCAAGCGTGGCGGCAAGCGTAACCGTCGCGACGACGAGGCTGCGGCCGAGGCTGGCGACGACGCGGTGTCGGTAGCGCCGGAGGGCGAAGCGCCCGCCGACGTAGCGCCTGAGATGGCCGATCAGGCAGCGATGGATGCCGTGGAAGCCGCGGCACCGGCTGTGCCAGTCGCCGAGGCTGAGGCAGCCGAGAAGCCGAAAAAGAAGGCGCCGCGCCGCACTTCGAAGAAGGCAAAGGCCGAAGAACCGGAAGTCGCCGATGCGGCAGCCGATCTTGCCGCGCCGACGACCGACGAGGGAGCCGAAGCGGCGGCGGAAAAGCCAGCCAAGCCGAAGGCGAAACGCACGCCCCGCCGCAAGGCTGCTGCCGCCGAGGCAGTGGCTGAGGAGGCGGCAAGCGAAGTCGTTGCAGAAGCCGCTCCGGAAGCCCCTTCCGAGCCGGTGGCGCCCGCGGAAATGCCGGTCGTAGCCAAGGTGGAGACGAAACCTGCCGAGCCGGTGGTCACGTCGTCGACGCCCGCAAATGACGAAACCAAGCCGCGCAAGGGCGGCTGGTGGCAGCGCAAGGGCTTCTTCTGATCCCTCGCCTCATCTGACACGCACTTGAGAAGCCGGCGCTTGCGCCGGCTTCTTCTTTAGAGCCAGGCGCGCAGCCGCTCGATCGCAGTCGAAATCTCGGCTTCGCTGCCGGCATAAGACAGGCGCAGGAAGCGGTGCCCCTCGGCAAGGTCGAAGTCCAGACCCGGCGTGGCCGCGACGTGGCACTCCCGCAGCAGCCGTTGCGCCAAGTCCATACTGTCATTGGTGTGGCGCGACACGTCGCAATAGGCGTAGAACGCGCCGTCCATGGGGGCTGCGAGTGGCAGGCCGACCTGCGGCAGCGCCTCGGCCAGCAACGCGCGGTTGACGCGATAGCGCTCCTTGACCCTGTCCAGTTCGGCGCCCGCCTCGAAGGCGCGGATCGCAGCGGCCTGCGAAATCTCCGGCGCGGAAATGTAGAGGCTTTGCGCGAGACGTTCGACCGGCCGCACCAAGGCCTCCGGCAGCACCATCCAGCCGATCCGCCAGCCGGTCATGCAATAATATTTGGAAAACGAGTTGATGACCGTAACGTCGTCGCCGAAGGCGAGCGCGGTCGTGTCGGGTGCGGCATAGGCCAGCCGATGGTAGATCTCGTCTGAGATGACGGCTATGCCCAGCGCGCGCGCCGCCTCGACGATGCCGCGCAAAGCGTCAGACGGGATCACCGCGCCGGTGGGATTGGCAGGGCTGGCAAACAGGACACCCTTGAGCGGCTTTTCGCGATGCGCCCTTTCGAGGTGTTCCGCCGTCAGCGCGCCCTCCCCGTCGAGCCTGATTTCGACGACCTCGAGCCCGAGCGCGATCAGCACGTTGCGATAGGCCGGGTAGCCCGGCGCGGTTATGGCGACGCGATCGCCGGCATCGAACATCGCGAGAAAGGCAAGGTTGAAGCCGGCTGATGAGCCGGTCGTGACCGCGATGCGCGCGGCCGGCACCTCGACGCCGTAGTGGTCCGCATAATGGGCCGCGATGGCCGCGCGCAGGGCCGGCAGACCGAGCGAATCGGTATAGCCGATCCGGCCGGAAGCGATCGCTTCGGCAGCCGCCTGACGCACGACCGCCGGCGCGGGATCGGATGGCTGGCCGACAGCCAGGGATACGACCGGATGGCCTTGCGCCTTGAGCCTGTTGGCCTCGGCCAGCACGTCCATCGCGTGGAAAGGCTCGACCTCGCTGCGTCGTGAAATGGCGGCGGCCATTGCGGCTCCTTCTCTCGGTAGTGGGAATGCGCCGCACAAATGCCGGAAAGATATGAGGATCACAAGTTCATGATTTCATTCGCCCCGCCTTTTCACCGCATGCGAGGTCGGTTACCTGTGGCTGCCATGTCGTCGCTTCTCTCACGCGCCTTCGCCGTCCGTCTGCTCGCGGCTGCCGCCATCGCGGTGCCGATGACGCTGCCCGCACCGCCGCCTGCATTCGCCCAGGCGCGCAACATATCGCTGGTGCGCGACGCGGAGATCGAGGCGCTGGTGCGGGAATATGCGCGACCCGTGCTCGAAGCGGCAGGGCTCGGACGGTCGGGCATCGAGATCGTGCTGGTCAACGATCCCTCGTTCAACGCCTTCGTCACCGGCCGCCGCATCTTCATCAACACCGGCACGCTGCTGATGTCGGAAACGCCGAACGAGGTCATCGGCGTGCTCGCCCACGAAGCCGGCCACATCGCCGGCGGCCACCAGCAGCGCCTTCACGAGCAGCTTGCCCGTGCGCAGACCATGGCCGTGATTGCCACCGTGCTCGGGGTTGGCGCCGCGGTCGCGGGCTCGGCATCAGGCGCGCGCGGGCTCGGACAATCCGCAGCCGGCATATTCACAGGCGGCATGGAGGCAGCACGACGCTCCGTGCTCAGCTACCAGCGTACCGAGGAAGCAACCGCCGACCGGTCCGCGATCACCTATCTGGAACGCACGGGACAGTCGGCCAAGGGCATGCTGACAACCTTTGAGCGGCTGGCGGATTCGATGACGCTCGCCGGGGTCAGGGTCGATCCCTACCAGCTCAGCCATCCCGTGCCGCGCGAGCGTATTGCCAATCTCGAGACGCTGGCGCGTGCGAGCCGTCATTTCGACCGCAAGGACCCGCCAGCACTTCAGCAGCGCCACGACATGGTGCGGGCAAAGATCGCCGCCTACACCCAGGGCCGCGCGACGGCAGGGCGTCTCTTCCGCGACAATCCGGGCGGCGTGCCTGCACTCTATGCCGACGCAATCGGCACTTTCCTGTCGGGCAACGCGCGAGCCGCCGTCAGCAAGATCGACACGCTGGTGCGCGCGGCGCCAAAGAACCCGTATTTCCACGAGATGCGCGGCGAAATCCTGATGAAGGCCGGGCAGCCCGCGGAGGCGGCCAGCTCCTTTGCCACCGCAATGCGGCTCGACCCACAAAGATCGGGCATCATCCAGATCGGCTACGGCCAGGCCCTGATGGCGACCGGCAAGCAGGACGACCTGCGCAAGGCCGTCAACGAGCTCCAGGCCGGCCTGTCGCGCGACCGCGAATACGCCGCCGGCTATCGATACCTCGCGCAGGCCCATGGCCAGCTTGGCGACGTGCCGCAGGCCGAGCTCGCCACCGCCGAAGGCCATTTCTATTCGGGCAACTATCGCGACGCGAAAATCTTCGCGGCGCGGGCCCAGCAGAAGATGCCCAACGGATCGCCCGGCTGGCTCAAGGCGCAGGACATCATCAACTACAGACCGGTGGGCCGCTAGGTCCCGCCGAACCGGACAACAAGGACGAAGACAATGGGCAAGACGGTCGCACTCGGCATCGCGGGTGTCACGATTTCGGCGGCGATACTCGCCCTGGGCTTCGCGGCAGGCAGCCGCGCTGACCTTTCCGCAGCACCGCAGCAGGCCGTGGCCGCCGAACCTGCGATGTCGGCGCGCGGCGACATCGAAGCCGTGGTGCGCGACTATCTCCTCGCCAATCCGGAAATCCTTGGCGACATGCAGGTTGCGCTGGAGGAGAAGGAGCGCGAGTTGCAGCGCGTCGCGCAGGTCGAGACGATCGCCTCGTCCTCTGACGCGATTTTCGACGCGGAGCACGACGGTGTCATCGGCAATCCCGAGGGCAGCGTGACCATCGTCGAGTTCTTCGACTACAATTGCGGCTTCTGCCGCCGCGCTATGGACGACATGGACGCGATGGTCGAAGCCAATCCGGATCTGCGTTTCGTGCTCAAGGAATTCCCCATCCTCGGCCCGGATTCGCAGAAGGCGCATGTCGTTTCGATGGCGTTTCGGGCGCTAGCACCGGAAAAATACGCCGACTTCCACCGCGAACTCTTCTCCGGCGAGCGCGCGACTGAGGAATCGGCCATACGCGCGGCACTTGCACAGGGTGTCGACGAGGCGGCACTGCGCGAGGAAATGAAGAACCCGGCGATCACGGACGCCTTCAACCAGACTTACGAGCTGGCGAGCAGGCTCTCGATCACCGGTACGCCTTCCTACGTGGTCGGCGAAGAGGTCGTTTTCGGCGCTCTCGGCCGCGCGGTTCTGCAGGAGAAGGTCGAGCAGGTGCGGGCCACCAACTGACGAGAGCGCATCCTGAGGGGCGATCTCGTCGTTTCAGGCTGCTGTGGACATGAAAAGAACGCACTTGCGCTCTTTTCGAGGCTGGCTATGCCCTTTATAGAGGTGCCGGCGCAGGAACCCATCTTTATATGTCCAACATCATTTTCGTCCTCAACGGTCCCAACCTCAATATGCTCGGCAAACGCGAGCCCGGCATCTATGGCGGGGAAACGCTGGAGACGATCGGCGAGGATTGCCGCGCGGCGGGAACGAAGCTCGGCCTCGAGATCGATTTCCGCCAGACCAACCACGAGGGCGTTCTGGTCGACTGGATCCAGGAAGCAGGTTCCAAGGCGAAAGGCATCGTGATCAATCCCGGCGCCTACAGCCACACCTCCATCGCAATCCACGACGCGATCCGCGCGGTCTCGCCGCTGCCGGTCGCCGAAGTGCATCTCTCCAATATTCACGCGCGCGAAGAGTTCCGGCATCACTCCTGGGTGTCGTCGGTCGCGACCGGCATGATCTGCGGCTTCGGCTCGCAGGGCTACATCATGGCACTGCTCGCGCTCGCCGCCCGGCTCGGGGCGGTCCAGCAAGAAGGGCAAGGATAAATCTCCGATGTCGACGAAGAAACCCGGTGTTGACCAGCAGCTCATCCGCGATCTCGCGAGTATTCTCGACGAGACGAACCTGACCGAGATCGAGGTCGAGCAGGAAGACCTGCGCATCCGCGTGTCGCGCACGCCGGCGGCCGTTCAGGCCTATTCGGCACCTGCGGCCCCCGCGCCGGCCCCGGCCGCGCAGTCGGCATCTTCCACCGCCGCACCCCAGCCGGCCGCGCCCGCCGACAACAGCAAGAATGCCGTTCCTTCCCCGATGGTCGGCACTGCATATCTGGCGGCCGCGCCGGGCGCCAAGCCCTTCATCGAGGTCGGCCAGCAGATCAAGGAAGGCCAGACGCTGCTGATCATCGAAGCGATGAAGACGATGAACCAGATCCCCTCGCCGCGCTCCGGCACCGTCACCGCAATCCTGTTCGAGGATGCGCAGCCGGTCGAGTACGGTGAGCCGCTGGTCGTCATCGAGTAGGCCGGGGCAAGGAGGATGTTCCAGAAAATTCTGATCGCCAATCGCGGCGAGATCGCACTGAGGGTGCTGCGCGCCTGCAAGGAGCTCGGCATCCAGACGGTGGCCGTGCATTCCACCGCGGATGCGGATGCGATGCATGTCGGTCTCGCCGACGAGAGCGTCTGCATCGGCCCGCCCGCCTCGCGCGATTCCTATCTCAACATTCACCAGATCGTCGCGGCCTGCGAGATCACCGGCGCCGATGCGATCCATCCCGGCTACGGCTTCCTGTCGGAGAACGCCAAGTTCGCCGACATTCTCGCCGCCCACAACATCACTTTCATCGGACCGTCGGGCGACCACATCCGCATCATGGGCGACAAGATCGAGGCCAAGCGCACCGCCAAGCGCCTTGGCATTCCGGTCGTTCCAGGCTCCGAGGGCGCGGTTTCCGACGAGAAGGAAGCGCTCCGGATCGCGGCCGAGATCGGCTATCCGGTCATCATCAAGGCTTCGGCCGGTGGCGGCGGACGCGGCATGAAGGTGGCGCGCTCCGAAGAAGACCTGCTGGTCGCACTGAATACCGCGCGCACGGAAGCGGGTGCCGCCTTCGGCGACGATGCCGTCTATATCGAGAAATATCTCGAGAAGCCGCGCCATATCGAGGTGCAGATCGTTGGCGACGGCGCCGGACAGGCGATCCATCTCGGCGAGCGCGACTGTTCGCTGCAGCGCCGCCACCAGAAGGTCTGGGAAGAGGCGAATTCGCCGGCACTCAACGCGATCGAGCGCGAGAAGATCGGCGGGATTTGCGCAAAGGCAGTCGCCGACCTCGGCTATTCGGGCGCTGGCACCATCGAGTTCCTCTATGAGAACGGCGAGTTCTACTTCATCGAGATGAATACCCGCCTGCAGGTGGAGCATCCGGTGACGGAAGCGATCACCGGCATCGATCTCGTCCACGAACAGATTCGCGTCGCTTCCGGCGGCGGCCTTTCGGTGACGCAGGACGAGGTGCGGTTCGAAGGCCATGCCATCGAATGCCGCATCAACGCCGAGGACCCCAAGACCTTCGTCCCCTCGCCCGGCAGGATCACCCATTTCCATACGCCTGGCGGTCTCGGCATCCGCGTCGATTCAGGCGCCTATTCCGGCTACAAGATCCCGCCCTATTACGACAGCCTGATCGGCAAGCTGATCGTGCATGGACGCAATCGCGTCGAATGCATGATGCGGCTACGCCGCGCGCTCGACGAGTTCGTGGTCGACGGCATCAACACGACGCTACCGCTGTTCCGCGACCTGATCGGCAACATCGACATCGCCAACGGCGACTACGACATCCACTGGCTGGAAAAGTATCTCGCGAAGGCGGAGTAGCAGGTCATGCGTCCTTCGAGGCTCGCCCTCGGGTGGCGACATGAAACATCCAAGTCCATGCGGGCTCGCACTTCAGGATGAGGAGCGCTGGCACAACAGCCCTCATCCTGAGGTGCGAGCCCGTACAGATGTCGAACGTCTTGGCACTGCCGCGGGAGGGCGAGCCTCGAAGGACGCACTTATAGCGCAACATTGAGATGACCCGCCCGTTCGCACCCGGCCAACGCATCCCGCCTGACCTGTTGCTGCGCGCCTATGCGTCGGGCGTCTTCCCCATGGCCGAGAACGCCGACGATCCGGAGATCTTCTGGGTGCGGCCCGAGAGCCGGGGCATCATCCCGCTGGACGCCTTCCACGCGCCCCGGAGCCTCGTGAAGACGGCGCGGCGGGGCGACTTCGACATGCGTTTCGACACGGACTTTGAGGGTGTCATCGAAGGTTGCGCCGAAGCACGCGAAGGCCGCATGTCGACCTGGATAAACCAGCCGATACGCGAGGCTTATGCCGAACTCTTCGCGCGCGGCAACTGCCACACGGTCGAGGCATGGCGCGAGGGACGGCTTGTCGGGGGGCTCTACGGCGTGACGCTCGGCCGCGCCTTCTTCGGCGAAAGCATGTTCTCGCGCGAGACCGATGCCTCGAAAATCTGCCTCATGCATCTGGTGGAACGGTTGCGGGCGCGCGGCTTCGTTCTGCTGGACACCCAGTTCACCACCGAGCACCTGAAGCGCTTCGGCGCGATCGACGTGCCGCGTGCGAAATACGAAACGCTGCTCGAGGAAGCGCTGGCCGGCGAGGCCCGCTTCAACGATTGACGGTCAGCTCTTGGCTTCTTCCGGCGCCGGAACGTCCGAGTCCTGCTTGCAGGCCTTCAGCCAGACGTCATAAACGGCGTGTTCCACAGCGTTGAGGCCCGGACTTTCTGCAAACATCCAGCCTGTGAAGATGCGCCTGATCTTGCGATCGAGCGTGATCTCGTCGACCTCGACGAAGGAATCGGTCTTCGGTTCCTCGGTGTCGGGCGCCGAGTAGCAGACGCGTGGTGTCACCTGAAGCGCACCGAACTGCACCGTCTCGTCGACATAGACGTCGAAGGTGATGATGCGGCCGGTGATCTTGTCGACGCCGGTGAACTCGGCGACCGGATTGCTGACGCGTTCCGCCAGGGCAGGCCCGCTTGTCGCCAGCAGAGCGGCGGTCAGTCCGGTCAGCAGGATGCTACGCATCCTGGCAGGAAAGCGTTTGCGGCCATTCTCGATCATGCTGTCGTTGCCCATGCGGCGCGCGATCCGGTTTCGGGAAGAGGCCATTCGATATGAGAAGAATGTGGCGAGAAAAGTGCCCTCTCCCGCCGCATAAACTCAGGAACCCGGCGTCCAGGCGTCGTAGTCGCCGGTCACGCGCGGGCGTTCCTGCGCGGTGAGCACCGAGCCGCGCGGACGGTAGGCGGCCGCGGAACCCGTCAGGTTCGGCTTATGCGCCTTCTCCCACTCGCGTGGCTTATAATCTTCGCTGCTCGGCGCAACGTCGGTGCGGTGGTGCATCCAGCCATGCCAGCCGGACGGGATCGCCGAGGCTTCGGAATATCCGTTGTAGATGACCCAGCGGCGCGTGCGCCCCTCGGAATCCTTGCCGCCCTCGTAATAGGTGTTGCCGAGTTCGTCCGTGCCGACCTTGGTGCCGTGGCGCCATGTGTGAAAGCGCGTGCCGAGCGTCTGGCCGTTCCACCACGTAAAGAACTGCGTGAAAAAGGTCTTCATCGATTCCTCTGGCAGGATGCGTTGCCGTACGCCGCTTATGGCTCTCATGCGGCCCGATGGCAAGCGCCACGAGGCCGCATCCGGTCAACTATGCCAGCCGTTGCGGGGGGAGGAACGCCAGCCTATGCGCTGGCGTTGCCCTTTTCCTTCTCGCGCTCGGCGTAGATGTAGAGCGGGCGCGCATTGCCGGAGACGACCTCGTCGGAGATGACGACCTCCTGCACACCTTCCAGCGCCGGAAGCTCGAACATGGTGTCGAGCAGGATTGCCTCCATGATCGAGCGGAGACCACGTGCGCCGGTCTTGCGTTCGATAGCCTTCTTCGCGATCGCCGAAAGCGCGCTCTCGTGGAAGGTGAGTTCCACGTTCTCCATCTCGAAAAGGCGCTGGTACTGCTTGACCAGTGCGTTCTTCGGCTCGGTCAGGATCTGGATCAGCGCCGGCTCGTCAAGATCCTCGAGCGTTGCCAGCACCGGCAGACGGCCGACGAATTCGGGGATGAGGCCGAACTTCAGCAGATCCTCGGGCTCTACCTGGCGGAACAGATCGCCGGTGCGGCGATCCTCCGGCGAGGCGACCGTCGCGCCGAAGCCGATCGAGGTCTTGCGGCCACGGTCGGAAATGATCTTGTCGAGGCCGGCGAAAGCGCCGCCGCAGATGAACAGGATGTTGGCCGTATCCACTTGCAGGAATTCCTGCTGGGGATGCTTGCGGCCGCCCTGCGGCGGAACCGAAGCGACGGTGCCTTCCATGATCTTCAGCAGCGCCTGCTGCACGCCCTCGCCCGACACGTCGCGGGTGATCGACGGGTTGTCGGACTTGCGCGAAATCTTGTCGATCTCGTCGATGTAGACGATGCCGCGCTGGGCGCGCTCGACATTGTAGTCGGCCGACTGCAGGAGCTTCAGGATGATGTTCTCGACGTCCTCACCGACATAGCCCGCTTCCGTCAGCGTGGTCGCATCGGCCATCGTGAAGGGCACGTCGATGATGCGCGCCAGCGTCTGGGCCAGCAGCGTCTTGCCGCAGCCCGTCGGACCGATCAGCAGGATGTTCGACTTCGCCAGTTCGACGTCAGCGTTCTTGCCGGCATGCGCCAGCCGCTTGTAGTGGTTGTGGACGGCAACCGACAGTACGCGCTTGGCGTAGGGCTGGCCGATCACGTAGTCGTCGAGGACCGTCAGGATCTCCTGCGGGGTGGGTACACCCTCGCGCGACTTCACCATCGAGGATTTGTTCTCCTCGCGGATGATGTCCATGCACAGTTCGACGCATTCATCGCAGATGAAGACCGTCGGACCGGCGATCAGCTTGCGGACCTCATGCTGGCTCTTGCCGCAGAACGAGCAATACAGCGTGTTCTTCGAGTCGCCGCCGCCGCCACCATTGCTGACCTTGCTCATGCTATCCAAACCCTTTCGGCTCTGTCCCGGCCGCGGCGCAACGCACCGCCCGCAGACACAACTCTATGACGGGAGCGCGTTCCCGCCAATGCCATTGGCTCAATCAAGCCGCTTCGTACTCGAGACATTCCGACAACGGCAGCGACGGTACGCGAATCCCTTGGAAAAGCTAAGCCGCCGAAACTCAACATTGGCTTAACGTAGGATGCCACCTGCGCCGTGGGAACAGCAAATTGTGACCGAAATGGCGCAGAGCACGTCAAAAATGCGTCAGAGCCGTTCCCCATGCGCCGGATCAAGCGTCCGCCGGACCCTCGACGGCTTCGCGGCTGGAGATGACCTTGTCGATGAGGCCAAAATCCTTCGCCTCGTCGGCGGTCATGAAATGGTCGCGGTCGAGCGTCTTTTCGATCGTCTCGTAGTCCTTGCCGGTATGCTTGACATAGACCTCGTTGAGGCGCCGCTTCAGCTTGATGATGTCCTGCGCGTGGCGCTCGATATCCGAGGCCTGGCCCGAGAAGCCGCCGGAAGGCTGGTGCACCATGATGCGCGCATTCGGCGTCGCAAAACGCATGTCGGCATGGCCTGCCGTCAGCAGCAGCGAACCCATTGAGGCGGCCTGGCCGATGCACAGCGTCGACACGGCCGGCTTGATGAACTGCATGGTGTCATAGATCGCCATGCCGCTCGTCACCACGCCGCCGGGCGAATTGATGTAGAGGTTGATCTCTTTCTTCGGGTTCTCGGCTTCCAGGAACAGGAGCTGGGCGCAGACCAGCGTCGCCATGCCGTCCTCGACCGGGCCGGTGATGAAGATGATGCGCTCCTTGAGAAGCCGCGAGAAGATGTCGTAGGCCCGCTCGCCACGGTTGGTCTGCTCGACCACCATCGGAACGAGATTCATGTAGGTTTCGATCGGGTCTCTCATGGGTGTCCCTTTTCGGATGGAAATCGGCGCGTAGACGGCCGGAATCGAGGATTGGCGTTACCCGTTAGATAGGATGCCGGCTTTGCCTTGCGCAAGCCCGACGACTGACGAAGGTAAATGCATCGAAAGCCGGACCCGGCCTGTCGCTGCGTCACATCTCCTCGGCCCGCAGCCAGCGAATCAGGTCTTGCGTATCGCCGTTCTCGACCGCGGCCGCCACACGGCGGCCGACGGCGGTGCCGAACTTGTAGCCGTGGCCCGAGCAGGCGGAGACGACGAGGCACCGGCCTTTGCGCGTCGCGAAGAAGCGCCTGGTCCTCGGTGAAGGTGTAGGCGCAGGTCACGACATTGCTCACCGTAGTACTCGTCGACGCGCGCGATCGGCGGCGAGAACAGGCGCAGGATCGCTTCGCCCTCCCCGTCGGCGGGCTCGGGCGCGGCATTGGCGTCGTCCTGCTGCCGCTTGTGAAGGCCGGAACCGAATTTGAGCCCGCCATCGCCGGAACGCGGAATGATGTAGCCGTCCGTGTCGCCGCCGACATCGAGAATCACCGGCGCGGCATCCCAGGCCTGCCTGAGATCGGCAGGCGGCTCCACATAGGCAACGGCGGTGCGATAGGTCGTCAGTTCGGAGACGAGGTCGGGGAAGAGTTTCGTCACCCAGGCGCCCGCCGTGACCACGACCTGATCCGCCGTCAGGCTGTCGCCGTCCGCGAGCTTTACGCTGCCCGCCTCGCAGTCGACCGCCACCACTTGTGTGCGCTCGCGCACATCCGCGCCGTTGGCACGCAGCCATTCACCCGAGCCCGGCCGCAATGCGCCGGCAGTGCAGCGCGCCACCTTCTGGCGAGTGGAATGCGTAGCGGAAGCTCCCGGCTTCGAGAAACGGCCAGCGGCGGGCCGCTTCGTCGGCGGAGAACAGCTCGATCGGCCAGCCGCCCTTTTCCATGCCTTCGCGATAGAGGTCGGTGTCGTCGCCCACCGCGCGCGACACGCAGAGGAAACCACGGGCGTCATAATGGCTCTGCCCGAGATCGCTCCAGAGTGCGTCCCACGCATCATAGGCCTCGCTGATGGCCTTGCCGTATCCGCTATCCGTCCCATAGGCACGGCGGATGATGCGATGATGGTCGCCCGATGCCGCGAGCGGGTTGGGAATCGGCCCCTGCTCCAGCAAGGTCACGTGATGTCCGCGCCGCGTCAGCTCCCACGCCGTCGAAAGCCCGGCGATGCCTGCGCCGACCACGATCGTTTTCATGTTTTCTGTCCCTCAGATACAGCCGCACCGGCAATTCCGTCGCAACCATAGGGGCTGGCCCATGCGAAGCAAGCCGCGCTAAGGAAGCGGCATGCAAAAGCCAGACTATGTCGATTTCGACCCAGCCAGCCGCCACGTCCGGCTTGACCCGCACGAGCCAGCATTCGTGCAGGACCCCTACCCCGCCTATGCCTTCTTCCACGCGCAATGCCCGGTCTTCTTCTGGGAGGACTTCGGCCTCTGGTGTCTGGCGGGCTACGAGGCGGTCAACCGCACCTTCCGCGACCGGCGCTTTGGCCGCGAGCGGCCGGGCGGCTACATGGCCAGCGTCGCTGCAACGGGCGACCGCGGGCACCTCGCCGACTTCGACCGGGCCGAGGCCGGCTCGATGCTGGAACTCGAGCCACCCGTCCACACGCGGCTGCGCACGCTGGTCAACCGCGCCTTCGTCTCCAGGCAGGTCGAGCGGCTGCGTCCCCGCGCCGAACGCCTCGCCCACGAACTCATCGATGGTTTCGAGGCTAATGGCGAGGCCGATCTGATCGCCGCCTTCGCCACGCCGATACCCGCCACCATCATCGCCGAGATGATGGGCGTGCCGGCGGAGACGGGGCCGCAACTGGTCGCGTGGTCCAACGACATGGTGCGCATGTACATGCATGCGCCCACGCGCGCGATCGAAGAACAGGCAAATCGGTCTGCCGGAGAGTTCGCCGCCTTCATCCGCCATCATGCCGAGGAGCGGCGGCGCAAGCCCGGCGACGACCTTCTGAGCGTGCTGACCGCAGCGCACGAAAGCGGCGAGAAGCTGTCGGAGGACGAACTGGTTTCCTCGGCGATCCTTCTGCTGAATGCCGGCCACGAGGCGACAGTGCATCAGACCGGCAACGCGATACGCACGCTGCTGTCGCTGGAAAATCCGGCAGCATTGCTGGCCAACGATGGAGCCGTTGCCGCCACGGTCGAGGAATGCCTGCGCTACGACGCGCCGCTGCACATGTTCACGCGCTATGCCTATGAGGAAGTCGAGCTTGCGCCCGGCACCGTCCTCCAGCCCGGCGAGCAGGTCGCTTTGCTGCTTGGCGCGGCCAACAACGACCCGGCAGCATTCGATGCGCCGCGCAGCTTCAATCCATCCCGGCAAGACCAGAAGAACGTCTCGTTTGGCGCCGGCATCCACTTCTGCATCGGGGCACCGCTGGCGCGGCTCGAGATGCAGGCAGCGCTAAAGGTGCTGTTCGAGCGGCTGCCAAGCCTCAAAATCGAGGAAGAGCCGCAATATCGCGACATCTACCATTTTCATGGGCTGGAGCGGCTTGTCTGCCGCTGGTGATGGCCATCGCGGACGCCAAAAACAAGGAAAGCACTGAGATTGCTCCCAGTGCCTCCCTGTTCAGATCAGACTCTCGCTATGGTTGCGCCTCGAAGAGACGAAGCCGTACCGAAACCTGTTTCTGACGGTGGTCGCGTGCTTGCGCATTCCCGAAGGAACTTGCCTGCCCGGACCGTTCTCTCACGCCCGAAAGGTCGTTCGAGACACCATCAAAGGACTTTCCCGGCCTTCATGGCAGCATCGGTCCGCCTGTAGCGTTCCAGACCGCCTTCAGCGGTTCCGCTGGACTTCCCGGGTTCGATCCGGCGACGGTTTTGACGCCGTGCCTGCTCTCATCCGGAGCGGTCCCAGTTGGACCCTTCAGCTTGTTCCCGCTGTCCGGGCGGGGCCGTTGGGCTCTGAGATGCCTTCAGGGTATGACGCAGCGGCATGCCGGGCAATGCGCGTGCGCCTGTGAAAAGCGTGGATATGGGGGATTACGCTGGGGAAACCGCGATGTGCGCCGTCTATGCCCGGATCACATACTCCTTGCGAGTCGTTTCAACGACTTCCCATGTTCCCTTGAAGCCGGGTCTGAGGATGAAGCTGTCCCCTGCCTTCAGCGTATGGGCCTCACCGCCGTCCTCGGTGACGATCGATACGCCGGCGAGGATGTGGCAGAATTCCCACTCGTCATATGCAATGCGCCACTTGCCCGGCGTCGCTTCCCAGATGCCGGCATAGAGACCGCCATCGGCCTCCTCGACGTTCCAGGTCTTGAAACTGGGCGCGCCGGACACGATCCGGTCGGGGGCCGGAGCCCCCTCTTCCGGGTCCGCACCGGCGGTCGAGACCGCCAGGAAATGGCTGACATACATGGCGTTATGCCTTGGCGAGCGCCTGTTCCAGATCGGCGATGATGTCGGCGACGTCCTCGATGCCCACGGACAGGCGGATCACGTCGTTGCCGGCGCCGGCCGCCGTCTTCTGCTCGTCGCTGAGCTGGCGATGGGTGGTGGATGCCGGATGGATGACGAGGGACTTGGTGTCGCCGATATTGGCGAGGTGGGAGAACAGCTCGACGCCCTCGACGACCTTCACGCCGGCTTCGAACCCGCCCTTGAGGCCGAAGGTGAAGACCGCGCCGGCACCGTTGGGCGAGTACTTCTTCATCAGCGCGTGGTTCGGGTCCGACGGCAGGCCCGGATAGGATACCCAGGCGACCTTGTCGTGCTTCGTCAGCCATTCCGCCACCTTCAGCGCGTTGTCGCAATGGCGCTGCATGCGCAGCGGCAGCGTTTCCAGCCCGGTCGCGATCATGAAGGCGTTGAATGGCGAGATCGCGGGGCCGAAATCGCGCAGGCCCAGCACCCGGCAGGCAATGGCGAAGGCGAAATTGCCAAAGGTTTCGTGCAGCACCAGCCCGGCATATTCGGGCCGCGGCTCGGACAGCATCGGATAGTTGCCGGACTTCGACCAGTCGAAAGTTCCGCCATCGACAATGATGCCGCCCATCGAATTGCCGTGGCCGCCGATGAACTTGGTCAGCGAGTGCACGACGATGTCGGCGCCGTGCTCGATCGGCCGCACCAGATATGGGCTTGCCATTGTATTGTCGACGATCAGCGGCAGGCCGTGCTTGCGCGCGACATCGCCGATCTTCTCGATGTCGACAAAGGTGCCGCCCGGATTGGCGAGGCTCTCGATGAAGATCGCGCGGGTGTTGCCGTCGATGTGCTTTTCAAAGCTCTGCGGATCCGCCGGGTCGGCCCAGCGCACCTCCCAGCCGAAGTTCTTGAAGGCGTGGCCAAACTGGTTGATCGAGCCACCATAGAGCTTGTTCGCCGCGACGAAATTGTCGCCCGGCCGCATCAGCGTGTGGAAGACGAGAAGCTGCGCCGCATGACCGGATGCCGTGGCAACTGCTGCCGTGCCGCCCTCGAGCGCTGCTACTCGCTCCTCCAGCACCGCCTGAGTCGGGTTCATGATGCGGGTATAGATGTTGCCGAAGGCCTTCAGCCCGAACAGCGACGCGGCATGATCGACATCGTCGAAGACATAGGCCGTCGTCTGATAGATGGGCGTGGCGCGCGCGCCGGTCGCCGGGTCCGGCTGGGCTCCCGCGTGGATTGCAAGCGTGTTGAAGCCGGGCGTGCGCTGGGACATGAGTTCCTCCTGACAATTTACAAACCGGCCGCATTGATCGCAAAGCCTGCGAACAAAGGCAAAGACGATTTTTCCGCCTTAAGCGATCGCGGCGCAGATTCCGGCATGGAAAGCCTGGAAAAGGGAAATCCCTTTCCGCTTACCGCTGGCGAATGCCGAAGCTCTGGAAGCCCTGCCGCATAACCGGCTTCTTGGACGAGATGACGCGGCTGTTGACGCCATTCCAGCCGATTTCGCCCGAAAGCCTGCCATATTCGATCTTGGGGCAGCGGTTCATCACCACCTTGATGCCGGCCGCTTCGGCGCGGGCCGCGGCCTCGTCGTGGCGCACGGTGAGCTGCATCCAGATGACCTTGGGCAACGGATCGAGCGCCAGCACCTCGTCGACGATCGCCGGCACCGCCGCCGAGGCGCGGAAGATGTCGACCATGTCGATTGGTTCGGGCACGTCTGCGAGACGCGCATAGGTCATCCGGCCGAGGATTTCCTTGCCCGCATGGCCGGGATTGATCGGGAAGACCGTGTAGCCCTTGTCGATCAGGTACTTGGTGACAAAGAAAGACGGGCGCACGTCATTGGCCGAGGCGCCCACCACGGCGATCGTCTTAGCTGTGTTGAGGATGTCGGCGATGTAGGCGTTATCGTAGGAATCGTGGTTCATGCAGGCAGCGAAATTCGCCCTTCCTCGTCGATGGAAAAATCCGGATTGAAGGCGACCTCCCAGAGATTGCCTTCGGTATCCTCAAAATAGCCCTGCACGCCGCCCCAGAAAGCGCGACCTGCCTGCTTGAGAACGCGGCCGCCGGCCTTCTCGGCCCGTCCCAGCACTTCCAGCACCTCTTCGGGCGTGCGGGTGTTGTAGGCCAGGGCAACGCCCGAGAATGGCTGCTCAGGCGGCTGGAACGGCGTTGCTTTTCCTTCCTGACCAGCGACACCCGGCGCGCTCCGGTACGGCACGCCGGCATCCCGCGCCAGTTCCTCGCGCGGCCACAGCGCCAGGATTACGCCGCCCATCTGGAAGAACGCCACGCCTTCGGTGAATTTCTCGTGCCGCTCGAGCCCCATCGCCTCATAGAAGGCGACGGCCCGGTCGAGATCGCTGACGCCGAGCGTCACGATCGATATGCGCGGCTCCATTTTCACTCGCCGGTCCACTGCGGCTTGCGCTTCTCCACGAAGGCGCCGATGCCTTCTTCGGCGTCACGGGCCAGCATGTTCTCGACCATCACCTTGGCGGCGTAGTCATAGGCGTCTGCGAGGCCCATTTCAGCCTGCTCGTAGAACGCCTCCTTGCCGATCTTGAGCGTCAAAGGCGATTTGGAAGCAATGGTTTGGGCGTATTTCGTCACAACCTGATTCAGGTACTCGCGCGGAACCACGCGGTTGATGAGCCCGAATTCGCGGGCCGACGAGGCGTCGATCGTCTCACCCGTCAACAGCATCTCCATCGCATGCTTGCGCGAGACGTTGCGCGACAGCGCCACCATCGGCGTCGAGCAGAAAAGGCCGATATTGACACCCGGCGTGGCGAAGGTCGCGTGGTCGGACGCGATCGCGAGGTCACAGCTCGCGACAAGCTGGCAGCCGGCGGCCGTCGCCGTGCCGTCCACCTCGGCGATCACCGGCTTGGGCAGCCGCACGATCGCCTGCATGAGCTGCGCGCAATCCTCCATCGTGCGCTGGTAGAACTCGCGTCCCCTGTCGGCGTCGGCGCGGTGGGCGGTCAGTTCCTTCAAGTCGTGCCCGGCGCAGAACACCTTGCCGGCGGCGGCGATGATGACCACGCGCACCGCCTTGTCCTCGCGGGCGGCGTCAAGTTCGCTGCGCATCGCGGCGATCGTCGCCAGCGAAAGGGCGTTGGCCGGAGGGTTGGAGAGCGTCAGTCTCAGGATGCCGTCGGCGAATGCCGCCCGTACCGGCCCGTCCTGCTGCTCGTCCCTGCGCATGGCAACGACTTCCGCCATTTCATCCTCCATCATCGGTCGCGGGGCCGAGCCCGCACTTTGCCCGGGAAACTAGCACGGGGCGGGTTGAAGGAAAGCGGAGAAATGAGGAAAGTCCGGTTTGACGTTTACGCAAACGGAAGCCACGGGGAGGAGCCCGACGATGAACGCCATGAACCCGGTGATGACGGCGGATGAGGTCAACACCTTCCTCAAACAGGTCTACCCGCAGCTCAACGACGACTTTTCCGATTATCTCGCAACCGACGTCTTTCCTGGCGGCTGCACGGTGCGGCTCAATGCCGGGGAACGCCACCTGCGCCCCGGCAACACGGTTTCGGGCCCATCCCTCTTCACGCTGGCCGACATCGGCGGCTATGTCTGCGTGCTCTCCCATGCAGGCCCGGATGCGCTGTCGGTTACGACCAACCTCAACATCAACTTCATGCGCAAGGCGGAAGCCGGACCAATCGACGGGCACTGCCGCATTCTCAAGCTCGGCCGCAGCCTGATGGTCTTCGACATCGCCATGACGACGGGACCGGAAAAGCTGGTCGTCGCCCATGCTACGGGCACCTATTCGATCCCGCCGAAGCGCTGACGCCATCAACTGTACGATTTTGGATACGGTATTATAATACCTTATTTATAACCGTTTGTTTTTGTTTGACTTTCTGACCCCACCTACAAAAACATGCGCTTGACGGGTCTTTCGGCTGCGCCTATAAGCCACCGCGAAGGTCGCGGTCCGTCTACGGGCCGCTTCTTTCATGTTGGTCGGACGATTTTCGCCTCCTCCAACACAAGCAACAAGAAACGCCTTTCCGTCCCCGGACGGAAGGTCCGAACCGAAAGCAAAGACCATGACAACCTTTTCGCAGAAGCCTGCGGACGTGGTGAAGAAGTGGGTGCTGATCGACGCCGAGGGTCTCGTCGTCGGCCGTCTCGCCTCCATCGTCGCCAACCGTCTCCGCGGCAAGCACAAGCCGACCTTCACGCCTCACGTCGACGATGGCGACAACGTCATCATCATCAATGCCGACAAGGTGGTGCTGACCGGCAAGAAGTACACCGACAAGATGTATTACTGGCACACCGGCCATCCGGGCGGCATCAAGGAGCGCACCGCGCGCGACCTGCTCGAAGGCCGTTTCCCCGAGCGCGTGGTCGAGAAGGCCATTGAACGCATGATCCCGCGTGGCCCGCTCGGCCGTCGCCAGATGAAGAACCTGCGCGTCTATGCCGGCGCCGAGCATCCGCACGAGGCCCAGCAGCCCGAGACGCTCGACGTCGCAGCGCTCAATCCCAAGAACAAGAGGGCCGCATAATGGCTGACCTTTCCACTCTCGCCGAGCAGCTCGGCCAGGCGACCGAGACGGCCGAGACGGCAGCGCCCGTGCACGTCCAGAAGCTCGACGCCCACGGCCGCGCCTATGCGACCGGCAAGCGCAAGGACGCCATTGCGCGCGTCTGGGTGAAGCCGGGCACCGGCAAGATCGTCGTCAACGACAAGGAGTACGACAAGTACTTCGCCCGTCCGGTCCTGCAGATGATCCTGCAGCAGCCGATCGTCGCGACCAACCGCAATGGCCAGTACGACGTCATCGCCACCGTTGTCGGCGGCGGGCTGTCCGGCCAGGCCGGTGCGGTGCGTCACGGCATCTCCAAGGCGCTCACCTACTACGAGCCGACGCTGCGCGGCGTGCTCAAGAAGGGCGGCTTCCTGACCCGCGACAGCCGCACGGTCGAGCGAAAGAAGTACGGCAAGGCGAAGGCCCGCCGCTCGTTCCAGTTCTCGAAGCGCTAAGCCGCTCGATTATCGGACAGACGGAAAGCGGGCCTTCGGGCCCGCTTTTTTGTTGCCAGAACGTCGCATTCGGCCAATACCTTGCCGCGCCGGAGAGACTGGAGACGGATCAATGCCATCGAATGCCATCGACCGCGCCTTTACCGCACGCAAATCCGTGGGAAGCGAGCCCGAGCCGACCTATGCCGGCGCGCTGTCGTTCATGCGTCGCCGCTTCACGAAGGATGTGAAGGGGGCCGACGCCGTCGTGTGGGGCATCCCCTTCGACGCGGCGGTCTCCAATCGGCCCGGCGCGCGCTTCGGCCCGCAGGCGATCCGGCGCGCATCGGCGATCTTCGACGTCGACCCGCAATATCCGTTCGGCATCGACCTGTTCGAGGCGATGGCGGTGGTCGACTATGGCGACTGCCTGCTCGACTACGGCAATCACCAGAAGACGCCGGCGACAATCGAGCGGGAAGCGGCGAAGATCCTCAAGCACGCGGATTTCCTGCTGTCGCTGGGTGGCGACCATTTCGTCACCTGGCCGCTGCTCAAGGCGCATGCCGCCAAGCACGGGCCGCTGGCGCTGGTGCAGTTCGACGCGCACCAGGACACATGGTTCGACGACGACAAGCGCATCGACCACGGCTCCTTCGTCGCGCGCGCCGTACGGGCGGGCATCATCGACCCTGCGCGGTCGATCCAGATCGGCATTCGCACCCACGCGCCTGAGGATTGCGGCATCAAGATCATCCACGGCTACGAGCTGGAGGACATGAAGGCCGCCGACGTCGCCTACGCGATCCACGAGCGCACGGGCGGCAAGAAGACCTACGTCACCTTCGACATCGACTGTCTCGACCCCGCCTACGCGCCGGGAACGGGCACGCCGGTCGCAGGCGGCCCTTCCACCGCCAAGGCGCTTTCCATCCTGCGCCAGATGGGCGGCATCGACATCGTCGGTGCGGACGTCGTCGAGGTCGCGCCTGCCTATGACCATGCGGACGTGACGGCGATTGCCGCCGCGACGGTGGCCATGCACTATCTCGGCCTTCTGGCAGAGCGGCGCGCCCGACGATGACAAACCGATTCAAGCGCTTGCCGGATTGATTCCGGACGCCAACACAACCATCTGTTTTTCCTGAACTTCGGAACACCGAGCCATGAAACCCAAAATCTTCATCGACGGCGAACACGGCACCACCGGCCTGCAGATCCGGCAGAGGCTCGCCGATCGCGATGACCTCGACATGCTGTCGATCCCCGAAGCCGAGCGGCGCAATCCGGCTCTGCGGCAGGAAATGCTGCAGACGGCGGACATCGCGATCCTGTGCCTGCCGGACGATGCGGCGCGCGAATCCGTCTCGATGCTCGACGGCAACAATTCCACCCGCGTCATCGACACCTCCACCGCCAACCGCGTCAATCCCGACTGGGCCTACGGCTTTGCCGAGATGGATGCCGGGCAGAAGACAAAGATCGCCGCTGCGCGCTTCGTCGCCAATCCGGGGTGTTATCCCACCGGCGCGATCGGGCTGATCCGGCCGCTGCGGCAGGCTGGGCTGCTACCGGCCGACTATCCCGTCACCGTCAACGCCGTCTCGGGCTACACGGGTGGCGGCAAGCAAATGATCGCGCAGATGGAAAACGAGGACGCGGCCGATCACATCGCTGCGCCGCACTTCCTGTACGGGCTCACGCTCGGCCACAAGCACGTGCCCGAACTGCAGATGCACGGCCTGCTCGATCGCCGGCCGCTGTTTTCGCCGAGCGTCGGCCGCTTCGCGCAGGGCATGATCGTCCAGGTGCCTGTGCACCTTGCGGACATGGCCGGCCAGCCCACGCTTGCCGACCTGCATGGGGCGCTTGCGGCGCACTATGCCGGGCAGGACATCGTAGAGGTCGTGCCGCTCGAAACGAGCGCCAAGCTGGCGCGCATCGACCCGACCGAGCTCAACGATACGGATCGCATGAAGCTCTTCGTCTTCGGCACGGAAGGCGGTGGACAGGCCAATCTGGTCGCCGTGCTCGACAATCTCGGCAAGGGCGCGTCTGGTGCGGCCGTCCAGAACATGGATTTGATGCTCGGCAAGGCGGCCTGAGTGCTCCCTGCCCTGCCCACCGGATGGTACGTCAGTAATCCGTCCCTTCTTTCCGACGGGATCGGCGGTCGCGTCTGGCGTGTCAGGCTGACCGACGGGCAGCCGGCCGCGCTCAAGCAGGCGAGCCTACTCGCGCAGAAGGAAGTGCCCGGCGGCAATGACTACCTGCGCTGGCTCGACGGCGACGGGGCGGTGCGCCTCCTTAATGAGCATGGCGACCTGTCGCTAATGGAATGGGCCGGCGAGCGGACACTGCTCGCCCATATGGAAGACCAAGGCGACGATGCGGCCACGGAGATCGCCGCCGACGTCGTTGCGCGGCTTCATGCGACGCATGACGTGCCGGCCCCGCCCTCGCTGACGACGCTGACCGACAACTTCTCCAGCCTGTTCGCGAAGGCCGAGGAAGATCGTCGCGCGGGGCAACGCAGCCAGTTCGTCGAGGCGGCGGAAGTGGCCGCCCGGCTGCTGGCCAACCAGCGTGACGTACGCCCGCTGCATGGCGACATCCATCACGAGAACATTCTGTACGGGGCACGCGGCTGGCTCGCCATCGATCCGAAGGGGGTGCTGGGCGATCCGGCCTTCGACATCGCCAACCTGTTCTACAACCCCGTCGAATCCGAACTTCGGACGAGCGAGGCGCGTGCCGTATCAATGGCGACGATCCTTGCCGAAAGATTGCGCTGCGACATTGGCAAGGTGCTCGACTACGCCTTCGCGTTCCCGGCCCTTTCCGCCTCATGGCATCTGGAAGACGGGAACAACGAGGAGGCCAGTCGCAGCCTCGCCGTTGGTCGCGCTGTCGACGCCGCGCGGCGGCAGGTCAGGTCCTGACGGCAATCTCCGTCTGGGGAGGATAGGCGCCTCTTGTGCCGCGCCAATGCGCGGCTGCAAAACCAAGCACGACGATCGCAAGGCCGTGATGCGTCAGCGCGGCATGCAGGTTCACGACCGACAATAGCGTGACGATGCCGATGACGGCCTGCAACGACACGAGCAGGAAAAGCACGATGGCGCGCCGCGCGTGCGTCGAGCCGGGCTCGGCCCGCCATGTGGCGACCGCGTGCCAGGCAGCCGCCGCAAAGACGATATAGGCGCCGAGCCGATGCATGAACTGCACCGTCTTCGGGTTCTCGAAGAAGTTCGCCCAGAGCGGCTGCATGGTCAGAAGCTGGTCCGGCCACAGCCTGCCGTCCATCAGCGGCCAGGTATTGAAAGTCATCCCGGCATGGAGCCCGGCCACCAGCGCTCCGAGATAGATCTGCAGGAACACCAGCACCAGCATCCAGCCGGCGAAGCGCTGCGTTTCGCGACGCGCCGGCCCGGCCGAATGTGGCGCGAGCCCGCGCGCGATCAGCATCGTCGCGGCAAAGATCAGACAGGCCAGCATCAGGTGCGTGGCGAGCCGGTACTGGCTGACGGAGACGCGCTCCGAAAGGCCCGAGGCCACCATCCACCAGCCGATGAAGCCTTGCAGCCCGCCGAGCGCCAGCAGTCCGAGCAGCCTGGGCTTCAGCCGGCTCTCGAGCCGCCCGGTCAACCAGAAGAAGGCGAGCGGGATCGCGACCAGGAAGCCGACACCCCGCGCAAGCAGCCTGTGCGCCCATTCCCACCAGAAGATGGTCTGGAATTCGCCAAGGCTCATGCCCTTGTTGATCTGCTCGTATTGCGGGATCTGCCGGTACTTCTCGAACTCTTCCTGCCACTCGGCTTCGTTGAGCGGCGGGATGACGCCGTGGATCGGCTTCCACTCGGTGATCGACAGGCCAGAGCCCGTGAGCCGCGTCGCCCCGCCGACGAGGAACAGCGCCATAAGCACGACCAGGACGATGTAAAGCCATACGCGCACATAGAGGCGGTTTCGCTGCTCGCGGTCTTTCGTCCGGAGCGGTTCGTCTGCGGAAAGCGCGTGGTCGGCCATGCGGCTGGTCCTCGAGGGAATTTGGCGGTTGTGTCGTGGCTCATCGCCGTCTGCAAGGCAAGGAACGCGTACGCGACACGCCGTCGCGCCTGCAAAGCCCATGCGACCAAAGCATTTGCGCCGCCCGGCCGATCGGACTATGTGATCGCGCAAAGGAAATGCCAATGCCCGTGCGCCTGAAGAAACTGATCGGAACCGTGCTGCTTGTGCTGCTGGTCGCCGTCTATGCGATCCTCGCCACGATCATCGCCGTCGCGCAACTCGCCGAATCCGGCCCGCTGGTCCACCTCGCCTATTTCTTCTTCACCGGGCTATTATGGGTGTTGCCGGCCATGCTCATCATCAAGTGGATGGTGAAGCCGCCGCGCGCAAAAGCCGGCCCGCAGCTTTAACCTAGACCGTTACCACCCGGCGCCCATGGTTGCTGAGCGGGGTCGTCAGACCGGAGAGCAGCGTATGCACATAGCTCAGACGCTGGAAATTGCCATTGATCGAGATGCGCGGCAGCGCGTGCAGGTGATGCGCGTGTTCCCTATGCAAAACGCCGTGCCGCGTCGTCACCGCCGAGGCAAAGCCTGCTTCCCGCGCAAGCGCCACCTCGCGCTGGCCGACAGCCCGCTCGTAGCCGTATGGATAAGCGAAATGCGAAGGCCGCATGCCGGTCTCGGCCTCTATGGCGGCCGCCGAAGCAGACATTTCCCGTAGCGCCACCTGCTCCGCGAGCCGCCGCAGATTGTAGTGGTGAATCGTATGCGCGCCGACGGTCGCAAGCGGATGTGCCGAAAGCCGCCCAATCTCGTCCCAGTTCATGAAACGCCGACCGTTTTGCGCGCTTTCCGGCAGCGCGCCGATCCGCCTGAGAAAGTCCTGCTGATCCTCCTCCGGAACGTCGTTCGTAAGCCGCTCCATCAAATTGCGCACAACGGACAGCTTGTCGGCGGGGCTCGCGCAATCGAGCACCGTCGCACCCGCGCTTTCAGGCAGATAGATCGCGTCGGAGCGGGCCACCTTCTCCTCTACGACCTCCCACCACGGTGACACCGCGCCGCTGGTAAGCCCGGGGGCCACGTAGACGGTGAACGGCGCATCGTGCGCTTCGAAGACGGGCAGCGCATCGGTCAGATTGTCGTGCCAGCCATCGTCCAGCGTGATCGCAACGGCTCGCCGGCCACCCGCCGGCAGCCGCTCGAGCAACTCGTCGAGAGAAACCAGCGCCAGCCCGCGCCGTTTCAGATCGGCGAGCAAACGGTCCAGAAAGTCGGGTTCGATCGACAGATGGCTGTTGAGCCCCAGGGGCGAGGTTGCATGCCTATGGACCCGATGAAGCATCAGTATCGCGCCGGCACCAGCCAGCAACGGCGTCGAAAGCGCCGCGAGGCCCGACCACCAGCCCGCGCCGAGCACCAGCTTTCGGGCTTTCTCGCGCGCGTCGATCATTGATTCACCTTTTCAGCCTAGTCTTCCCGCCCGCATGGCACATTTCGGCAGCGACATTCGATGTTGAGGCCACTCTAGGGCCGAAGGATTGCGGTATGGTTGACATCGGCGCGACGACAAGAGCAGCGGAAACATCCAGAAGCGACGGGAAGGCAGCGCCAACGCGCGCTGGTTTCAGCGTCGACGTGCGCTCGGCAAACGAAGCCGCGCTTTCCGACTACGAAACCTTCTGCG
Source organism: Aquamicrobium sp. (assembly GCA_019739225.1). Lineage (GTDB taxonomy): Bacteria > Pseudomonadota > Alphaproteobacteria > Rhizobiales > Rhizobiaceae > Aerobium. Next base: position 103,976 of record JAHHDT010000004.1, on the reverse strand, counting down.
CGAGCGCTGTTCACGCACAGGCTCAGCATCCGCTCTGGGTGCGATCCTGGATCGACGCCACAGGCGCCGATGCTCTGATTGCAACTGTGAGCCGCGACGGCAGGCCTGCGATTTCTCTGGCACTGGAGGTTGTCCGCGCCGGCGGCTTCGGCATCGCGCGCTTCATCGGCGGTAGTCATGCCAACGGCAATTTCGCCGCAGCGGTTGCCACAACCAGTCAACCACTCACGGCATCGGAAGCGAAGGCGCTGTCGGACGCCCTGCACGCGGCCCGGCCTGACATCGATCTCGTGCTACTGGAACGGCAGAACCCGCGATGGGCAGGGCATGAAAACCCGCTGCAGAGCCTTGCCACCATGGAAAGCCCCAATGTCTCGCTTGCCGTAGACCTCTCCGGCGGCTTCGACGCGATGCTTTCGCGCCACAACGGCAAGCGCAAGCGCAAGAAATTCCGGCTTCAGCTCCGGCGCTTCGAAGAGGCGGGCGGCCACCGGCTGATCGAAGCACGCACCGTCGAGGACGTCGACCGCCTGATTTCGGCGTTTTTCGAGCTCAAGGCTGCACGCTTCAGCAAGCAGGGCATTACCAATGTGTTCGAGCCCGCCGACGTGCAGGCGTTCTTCCGCAAGCTATTTACCGAGGCGGTTCGCCAGCCGTCACCGCCCTTCGTCCTGACGGGTATCGAAGTGGCCGGCGTGCTCCGCGGCATTCACGGCATGAGCGTGGTCGCCGACGGTGTCGTTTGCGAGTTCAGCGCCATGCTGGAAGACGAACTCCAGATCAGCCCCGGCTTCTTCCTCGACTACACGGCGATGGAAGAAGCCTGCGCCGAGGGCATGAAGTTCTTCGATTTCAGCGTCGGCGACGAGGATTACAAAAGAAGCTGGTGCGATCTCGAAACCCGCCAGTTCGACACCTTGATGCCACTGACCGCGAAGGGGCGGATGCTACGCGGCTGGAAGATGGCGCGCAGCCGGGCGGTGCGCGCGGTCAAATCCAACGCAACCCTCTGGGCGCTGACGAAGCGTCTGCGTGCTGGCGTGGCGGACGGCGCGAAGCCGGCCGCCTCCGACGACTAGCCTTACGCGGCCGAGCGGCCCTCCGGCGCCGGCGGCAGTATATGCCCGACCGGCGTCACCATGTGGACATGCTCGTAGCCATTGGCGGCTAGGTCGGCCGCAATGTCGGCCACCGCCTCATCGTCCGGCTCGATAACGCTGACCAGCACCTCGGCGCCCTCGTCCACGACACGGCTTATGCCGTGCGCGTCTGTCGGACCGCATTCGACCACAACCATGTCATAGGCGGTCGTCAGCGAGCTCATGATGATCGGCAGCCGGTCGGCCGCGCGCATCGCCTTTTCCGCATCGGCGGTGCCGACCGGAATGACATGGCAATCCGAATAGAGATCGCCGCGGATCACATCGGCGAACTGCGCCTCCGAAGCCAGCAGATTGGTGATACCCGGATAACGGCTGCTCTCAAGCATCGAGGACGATGCAGCACCCGACACGGTCAGATCGAGGAACAGGACACGTAGGCCAGCATCACACACTGCGCGCGCGACCATCACCGACGTTGCCGCCGCCTCGTCCCCCTCGGGCGAGACGAAGATCGCGCGCACCGCACCGCTCGCAACGAGGCGATCGGCTGCCGCATCGATCGACAGTTCATCATCCGGACGCTCGGCCCTCACTTCCTCGGGCGCGGCTTCGTCCATCACGTCCTCGGCCGTTTCGGCTTCCGCCTCGTCCGACAGTTCAGGCTCGACAACCGGCATGACAACCTGCTCGACCGGCTCGAAAGAGCCCGTCGCCGGACGCATCGCACGGCCGCTGAACAACTCACGCAGCATCAGCACCACCGCCACGACCAGGATCGTCGCCACGAATGCCGCGATCATGATCGGGATGGGCTTCGGGAAGTAGGCCTTGAAGGGCGGCGTGGCGCGCGAGAAAATACGCGCATCTGCCGGCAAATAGTTGCGGTCCGCGCGCGAAGCCGCTTCCCGGTACCGAGTTAGATATGACTCAAGCAAGGCCCGCTGCGCGGTCGCCTCACGCTCCAGCGCCCGCAGTTCGACCTCGTCCTCGCCGGCCCTGGCCGACTCGGCCTTGAGCGTGTTCAGATCGGCAATGAGCTGCTGCTCGCGCGCCTGGGCGGTCGAAACTTCCGTTTCCAGGCTTGCCAGCACCTTCTGCACTTCGTCACGAAGCTGCTGGTCGGTCTCGGCAAGCTGCGCATTGAGCGCGCGGATGCGGGGATGATTGTTGAGCAACGATGCGGAGAGATTGGCAAGATCGGCTTCGATCTGCACCTGCCGCTCGCGAAGGCGCTGCACCAGCGGCGAGTTGAGTACGTCGGCGACCGTATCCACCCTGCCGCCCGACTGGAGTGCTGCGCGAATGGCGCTGGCGCGGCCCTCGGCTGCGGAGCGATTGGCACGCACCCTGCTCAGCTCCGTCGAGAGCTCAGAAAGCTGCTGCGTGGCCAGGAGCGAATTGCCCTGCCCTACGACCATCAGGTCGGCCTGCGCCCGGTAGTCTGCGACCCGCGCCTCAGCCTCACGCACGCGCTGCCGCAAATCGGCGATCTCCGGTTCCAGCCAGTCCGTCGCCTCCGAATTGGATACACGCTTGGCGGCCTCCTGAACCTCGATATAGGCGTCGGCGATGGCATTGGGGACGGCCGCGGCAAGCTTGGGATCCTCCGAGGAGAACTGAACGACGATGACGCGCGACCGCTCGACGCGGTAGACGACAAGCTTCTCGTTCATTGCCTGCAGGACGCGCTCTTCCGCCGGCGCCTGCGACGCATCGCTGCGCAGCCCTACCAGCACGAGGAGATTGCCAAGGGTGGAACGCTGTCCCGTGCCGCCGAATTCGTCGAGGCTTGCAAGATCGAGCTTGCGCGCCACATCTCGCAGAATGTCGGCGGACGAGATCACCTCGACCTGGCTGGCAATGCCCTCTTCGTCCAGCAGCGGCCTGTCACCTTCGGCATTGCCGGTGGTGGGCCGCGTGTAAACCGATTCCCTGTTCTCGATCAGTATCCGCGTCTCGGCGCGATAAAGTGGGGTTGCCATTGACATCAGCAGGAAGGTGCCGGCCGCAACCGCAACGGCAACCACGAGGATGCGCAACCAGTTGCGCACCAGGCTGCCAAAGAGCTGCGCCAGATCCACATCGACGTCGCTGACGGCCGGTCGTACTTCAGACATTTACCTCAACCCCGGTTACGCGTTTGCAGACATGGTAAAGACGCATGGTAACCGGCGGGTTAAGCCCTCGCTAACGCTTCATTCTTCTTTGCTAATGGACCGTTAATGCAGCCTTTTGCGCGCAACGAAAAGCGCCCCCGCTTTACCGGCCATTAACCTTAACGGGACGATAAATGCCTCGTTCGATCCACGGCCGCGGCTCATCGCGGCATCAGGAAGGTCGTCAGCAGGTCATGAAAAGTCATCTCGCAGCCGCGATAGCCATTTCAATAGCCCTTGCGGGATGTTCCGGCTATCGCCCTGCCCCCGCCGCATTCCACGAAGCGATCAACGAGCCCTACATCATCGATGCGGGCGACCGCATTCGCGTGACGGTCTTCGAGCAGGAAACGCTGACCAACACCTATGCCGTCGACCAGTCCGGCTATATCGCGTTCCCGCTGGTGGGCGCGATCGCAGCACGAGGCTACACGGTCCAGCAGATCGAAGGACAGATCGCGCAGAAGCTGCGCAACGGATATCTGCGCGACCCCGACGTATCCGTCGAAGTCGATCGCTACCGCCCGATCTTCGTGATGGGTGAAGTGGGCGCGGCCGGCCAGTACTCCTACGTGCCGGGCATGACGGTTTACAAGGCGGTGGCGGCTGCCGGCGGCTACACGCCACGCGCCAACCAGAACAATGTCGACATCACCCGTGACATCAACGGCAAGGTCATGACGGGGCGCGTGACAACGTCCGATCCGCTGATGCCGGGCGACACCATCTACGTGCGTGAACGTTTCTTCTAGGGCCGGGAAAACCAGCACCGTGGCCAGCGGCCTGCGCATCATCCACTGCTTTCGCTCGCCGGTCGGCGGCATATTCCGTCATGTGCGCGATCTCGTCGCGGCCCAGGCGGCGGCGGGGCATGAAGTCGGCATCATCTGCGATTCCTCAACCGGCGGGGAACTGGAAGAACACTATTTCGAAGAGATTCGCGGGATGCTGGCGCTTGGCGTCTCGCGCATCACCATTCACCGCCATATCGGACCGGGCGACATCGCCGCCGGTTGGCGCACCTACAAGCTTATCAAGGAATTGCGGCCGGACGTGCTGCACGGGCACGGCGCCAAGGGTGGCGCGCTCGCGCGGGTTTTCGGCTCACTTCTGCGGGTCTCCAGGTTTCGCGTAGCCCGCCTCTATTCCCCGCATGGCGGCGTCCTTCACTACGACGCCGCAAGTCCCAAGGGGCGCATCCTGTTCGCGATCGAGCGCGTGCTAAGCCGATTCACGGATCATGTCCTGTTCGTGTCGGACTATGAACGGCGCACCTTCGTCGAGAAGATCGGCGAACCGAAAGCTCCGGCAAGTCTCGTCTATAACGGCCTCAACGACCGCGAATTCGAGCCGGTGCCCGCCACCGCAGACGCGGCCGACTTTCTCTACATCGGCATGATGCGCGACCTGAAAGGTCCGGACATCTTCATCGATGCGCTGGCTGCGGCTTCAGACCAGATCGGCCGCCCGCTCTCGGCGGTCATGGTGGGCGATGGCGCCGACCTGCCCGACTACAAGAAGCAGGTGATCCGGCGCGGTCTTGGCGAGCGCGTCCGTTTTCTGCCGCCAATGCCAGCGCGCAAAGCGTTTGCGCTCGGCAGGATCATCGTGGTGCCCTCACGCGCCGAGGCCATGCCCTACATCGTGCTCGAGGCGCTGGCCGCCGGAAAGACGATGATCGCTACCACCGTCGGCGGGATTCCCGAAATCTTCGAAGCAGGTGCGCCTGCCCTGGTTTCGCCTACCGTCGAAGGCGTCACTACCGGCATGACGGCCGCAATCGGCGACGAACGCTGCTTCGCGGCCGCGATGCCCGGCCAGGCGGAATTGAAGTCGCGCTTCGGCGCCGACGTGATGGCGCGCAAGGTCGAAGAAGCCTATCGCGCGAGCCTGTCCTAGCACCGGCACCCGCCGGGGCCCTCTCCCACGTCAATGTTTCCTTAGCGGCTTTCTGGTAGGGAAACGCCGACCCGGGAGCAGACAAGATGGCCGAGAACGATCCCGCAATGCGCTTCAGCAGCCAGGCGATACGCACCTTCAAGGAGGGCGAAGCGCCCACGGCCGCGGCCGAACTGAACCCGACGGCGCGCCAGATCGCGACCCAGTATCGTCGCGACAGCATGTCGCCGGTGATGGTCAGCGGCGTCCTGCGCTTCGTCGAGTTTATCCTGCTCGCCCTTTCCGGGCTTGCGATCTACGCGGTCTATGTCGACGTCCACCATGCGTTCCTGTGGCAATATCCGCTGCTGATCCTGGGCACATCGGCTGTCGCCGTGATCCTGCTCGAGATCACCGACAACTACCAGATCGCGCGCCTGCGCCAGCCGATGAACAATCTCGGCACCATCATCCTCGTGTGGGGCGGCACGCTGGCATTGACCACCGTGGTCGGCTTCTTCCTCAAGGTTTCGGCCGATTTCTCACGCTTCTGGCTTGCGTCCTGGTTCTTCACGGGGCTCGGGCTCTTGCTTATCCTGCGGTTCGTCATGGCGCGGATGGTCCGCCGCTGGGCGAGAAACGGGGCGATGGAGCGCCGCGCCGTCATCGTGGGCGGCGGTCAGACGGCCGAGACCCTCATCCGCTCCATCGAACAGCAACCTCACAACGACATCCGTATCTGCGGCATTTTCGACGACCGCGACGACCGCCGATCGCCGCCGATCGTGGCCGGCTACCCCAAGCTCGGCAATATCGGCGCGCTGATAGAATTCGCGCGCATCGCCCGAATCGACATGCTGATCGTCGCGCTGCCGCTCACCGCCGAGGCGCGTGTGCTTTCGCTGCTCAAGAAGCTCTGGGTGCTGCCTGTCGACATTCGCCTGTCCGCGCATTCCAACCAGCTACGGTTCCGGCCGCGATCCTATTCGTTCATCGGCTCCGTGCCGATGCTGGACGTCCTCGACAGGCCGATCAACGACTGGGATTCCGTTGCCAAGCGGGCCTTCGACATCGTCTTCAGCCTCATCGGCATCGTCGTTTTCTCACCGATCATGATCGCGACGGCCATCGCCATCAAGCTGGAGAGCAAGGGGCCGGTGTTCTTCAAGCAGAAGCGGCACGGCTTCAACAACGAGGTCATCGACGTCTACAAGTTCCGGTCGATGTATGTCGACCAGTGCGACCCCACGGCGCGCAACGCCGTTACCAAGAACGATCCGCGCGTGACCCGCGTCGGCCGCATCATCCGCAAGACCTCCATCGACGAACTGCCGCAGTTCTTCAATTCGCTGATCGGAAACCTCTCGCTGGTCGGCCCGCGGCCGCACGCCGTCTCCGCCCAGTCGCACAACCGCCTCTATCATGAGGTGGTCGACGGTTATTTCGCACGCCATCGGGTCAAGCCCGGCGTCACGGGCTGGGCACAGATCAACGGCTGGCGTGGCGAGATCGATCACGACGACAAGATCAAGATGCGTACCGAGTACGATCTCTACTACATCGAGAACTGGTCGCTCTGGTTCGACCTGAAGATCCTGCTGCTGACGCCGATTCGCCTGCTCAATACGGAGAACGCCTATTGAGCGCGGTGACCGCCAACGGGCTGCCGCGCGTCGTCGTTCAGGCCAAGGCGCTGTCGCTCGTTGCCTCGTCTGCGGTAGCACTGGCCGTCTTTCTGCTCGGCTTTGTCATCCGCGAGCCGGCGCCCTATGAACTCTTCATGGCTGCGCTCATCTGCGTCTGGTTCCTGTTCGGACTGAGGCTGTCTCGCCATGCCGTAGCGCTGCTCGCCCTGCTTGCCGCCTTCAATATCGGCGGCCTTTTCTCGATGACGACGATGGGCGACCTCTACACAACGCCCCTCTTTCTGGCCGTCTCGCTGTTTCTCGGGTTCACGGCAGTGTTCTTCACCGCGATCCTGGAAGCGGACCACCGTCGCTACAAGCTCATCTTCATGGCTTGGGTCGCAGCAGCCCTGGCGACGGGCATGCTCGGCATCGCCGGCTATTTCGGTCTCTTTCCCGGCGCCGAGATGTTCACCAAATTCGACCGCGCGACCGGGGCTTTCCAGGATCCCAACGTCTTCGGGCCCTTCCTGGTTCTGCCGGGCATCTATGTGCTCTACCGGCTGCTGACGGGAAATCCGCTGCGGCTACCGCTCTATGCCATCAGTTTCGTCATAATCGTCACCGCGATCTTCCTTTCGTTCTCGCGTGGAGCATGGGGCCTGTTCGCGGCCGCCTCGATCATGCTGACAGCAGCGCTTTTCCTGCAAAGCAACAGTGGCATGTTCAGGCTGCGTGTCGCGCTGATGGCCGGCCTAGCCGTCGTTATCCTGACCTGTGCGATTCTCGTCGCGATGCAATTGCCCGGCGTTTCCGACCTGTTTTCCACCAGAGCCAAGCTTGTGCAGGACTACGATGCCGGCCAACTCGGACGTTTCGCACGATTCCCGATCGGATTCGGGATGGCCACCGAGAATCCGCTGGGGATCGGGCCGCTGAATTTCGGCCGCACCCTGGGGGAAGACACGCACAACATCTGGTTGTCCTCGTTGATGAATTATGGCTGGCTGGGCTTTGCTTCCTTTTTCGCGCTGGTGGTTTCTACGGTCGCCGGTGGCTTCCGCATCCTCTTCCGCGACAGGCCCTGGCAGCCCTATCTGCTGTGCGCCTATGTCACCTTCCTTGGACATATCGCGCTCGGCACGGTGATCGATATGGATCACTGGCGCCATTTCTACGTACTGATCGGCCTTATCTGGGGCGCGATGGCACTGGAAAGCCGGTATCAGCGGGCCATGTCCCTACGGCAGATCCCACGCGCTTACGCCTGACACCCCCCACTACCGGCCTATTCACAGGCCGGCACGCTCGAATCCGGTTGTGCGGCTGCGCAAAAACGCTATTTTCGCCGAAACTTTCCAGCCTCCCCTCGAGGGACCAGAAGAAACGAATACCGATTGATACGCATCGCCATTGACGCAATGGGTGGAGACCACGGGCCCGAGGTCGTCATCCCCGGCCTGGACAAGGTGGCTGAACGCCGCCCCGACGTCCGTTTCCTGATCTTCGGGCGCGACGAACTCGTCCGACCGTTGCTCGCGAAATTCCCTCGCGTTGCCGATGTCAGCGAATTCACGCATTGCGAGATTGCCGTCCGCATGGACGACAAGCCGAGCCAGGCCTTGCGCCAGGGGCGATGGAAGTCGTCCATGTGGAAGGCGATCGAGGCCGTTAAGAATGACGATGCCGATGTCTGCGTTTCCGCGGGCAATACCGGCGCGCTGATGGCGATGTCGAAGTTCTGCCTGCGCACGATGGTGTCGATCGAGCGCCCGGCCATTGCGGCCATCTGGCCGACCGTGCGTGGCGAAAGCGTCGTGCTCGATGTCGGCGCGACGATCGGCGCGGATGCTCATCAGCTCATCGACTTCGCCATCCTCGGCTCTGCCATGGCGCGCGCCATATTCGCCATCGAGCGACCGTCCGTCGGTCTGCTCAATGTCGGCGTCGAAGAGATAAAGGGACAGGAAGAGGTCAAGGAAGCAGGCCGCCTGCTGCGCGAATCCAACCTCAAGACCATGGATTATCACGGCTTCGTCGAAGGCGACGATATCGGCCTCGGCTCGGTCGACGTCGTCGTCACCGAAGGCTTTGCCGGCAACATCGCGCTGAAGACGGCGGAAGGCACCGCCAAGCAGATCGGCGAGTATCTGCGTGCTGCGATGAGCCGTACGCTGATGTCGAAGATCGGCTACGTGTTCGCGCGTGACGCGTTCAACCGCCTGCGTGAGAAGATGGATGTTCGCAAGATCAATGGTGGCGTCTTCCTCGGGCTCAACGGCATCGTCGTGAAAAGCCATGGCGGGACCGACGACGAAGGCTTCGCGGCAGCGGTCGAACTGGGCTATGACATGGGGCGCAGCCGCCTGATCGACGGGATTCGCCGGGAGCTGGAAGCTTTCCACGGTCGGATGCCGGAAAAACGGGGCGCGGCGAAGGACGATTCCGCCAGCGAAGAATAGGGCAAGCAGGAATGATAAGATCCGTTGTGCGCGGCGTGGGGACCGCCCTGCCGCGCCGCATCATGAAGAATGCGGAATTCGAAACCCTCGTCGACACCTCCGACGAGTGGATTGTCCAGCGCACCGGCATCACCCAGCGCCATATCGCGGCCGAAGATGAAACGACCGCATCGCTGGGCGAAGCGGCGGCACGCGCGGCGCTGGCCAATGCCGGCCTGACGCCCGACGACATCGACCTGATCATTCTCGCGACTTCGACGCCCAACAACACGTTTCCGGCCACTTCCGTGGAGATCCAGGAACGGCTGGGCATGCGCCACGGCTTCGCCTTCGACATGCAGGCGGTTTGCAGCGGCTTCGTCTATGCGGTGACTGCCGCCGACGCGCATATCCGCGCCGGCATGGCGCGGCGCGTGCTGGTGATCGGATCGGAGACGTTCTCGCGTCTCCTCGACTGGAGCGACCGCACGACCTGCGTGCTGTTCGGCGACGGTGCCGGTGCAATGGTGCTTGAGGCGGTCGAGAGCGCAGGCGCCCTCACGGATCGGGGCATCATCGCATCGAGCCTGCGCTCGGACGGCAGCCACCGCGAAAAGCTCTACGTGGATGGCGGGCCGTCCACCACGCAGACGGTCGGGCACCTGCGCATGGAAGGGCGGGAGGTCTTCAAGCATGCCGTCGGCATGATCACCGATGTGGTAGAGGATGCGCTGGCCCGCGGCGGCGTGAGCGCCGACGACCTCGACTGGTTCGTGCCGCACCAGGCGAACAAGCGCATCATCGACGCCTCCGCCAAAAAGCTCGGTATCGCTGAGGACAAGGTCGTCATCACCGTTCATCTGCACGGCAACACATCCGCGGCCTCGGTTCCGCTGGCGCTGGGCGCCGCGGTGGCTGACGGACGCATCAAGGCAGGCGATCTCGTCCTGCTGGAAGCGATGGGCGGCGGCTTTACCTGGGGTGCAGTTTTGTTGCGCTGGTAAACGGCACGTCAACCAAAACGGCAAGTCGATGGGGTTTGCAGGCAGAGTCCTTGACCTCGCTGGGCCAATTCCTTAACGTCTCGAAATATTGCGGATTTTCAGTTATTTCGACATGGTTGGACAGCCCAATGGGGGAAACACACTTACGCGCGCTGACCTGGCGGAAGCCGTCTACCGCAAGGTTGGGCTTTCGCGCACGGAATCCGCTCAACTGGTCGAAATGGTCCTTGACGAGATTTGCGAAGCGATCGTGCGCGGCGAAACCGTCAAGCTTTCATCTTTCGCCACCTTCCACGTCCGCGGCAAGAACGAACGTGTCGGCCGCAACCCGAAGACCGGCGAAGAAGTGCCGATCCTTCCGCGCCGGGTGATGACTTTCAAGGCGTCGAACGTCCTCAAGCAGCGTATCCTGCGTTCGCACCAGAACGCCAAGGCAAAGCGGGACAAGTAGTCCGGCCGTACCGAACACGCTCGTCCCGTTCTTCGCGCAATAAAAGTTGCGCATGGCATCCGTCCGCCGCTTGAAATGCGCCTGACAAAACGCTGCAATGGCGTTCGAATCGCAGCATGGGAGCCTGTACTGCCATGGACAAGAGCCCCGACGCCTTCCGCACAATCAGCGAAGTCGCAGAACTGCTGGACCTGCCGCAGCACGTCCTGAGGTTCTGGGAGACCCGTTTCACGCAGATCAAGCCGATGAAACGTGGCGGCGGGCGACGCTATTACCGCCCGCAGGACGTGGACCTGATCAAGGGCATCCGCCACATGCTCTACGATCAGGGCTACACGATCAAAGGCGTGCAGAAACTGCTGCGTGACAACGGCAACCAGTTCCTGGTCGCGATCGGCAACGGAGACCTCGCCGCCGTTGAGGTCATCGCCCAACGCAAACAGGCGGCGGTGGAAGCCGAACAGCAGCAATCTGCGGCACGGCCGCGCAATGACGATGAGATGCTCGTCGGCCAACCCAAGGTGAAGCCCGGCCGACGCTTCTTCGGCCTTGGCAAGGGCGAGGACGAAGGCGCGGCGTCAGGCGAAGAAGGGCGACTTTCCCGCGACAACAGGGCTCTGCTTCAGGAGGCTCTTTTCGATCTGCTGGAATGCAAGCGGCTTCTGGATCAGGTTCGCTAGGCCCGCCTGTCAGAGAAGGCGGCGCCCGGGGCGCGTTGGGGGGCTCTGCGCCACCGGGGTCCGTCTCATCGCAGCTTCCGTAACGGAAGCTGGCATAATAGAACTCAACAAGATTAACGCTCGGTAAACGGAGCACGCCATCAAGCCGCGCTGCGGGCGGTCGTGCTTGATTTCGCCAGCATTGTTTGCGACAGAGCGCTTCGGCTGTCGTTGCTGCGGCAACCGAGGCACAGACAACCGCAGGAGAGACAAGCTTGAAGGTCGTTGGCCCGGCGCGGCAAAAATTGATCAGGGACGCAGAAGAAAAGCGTAGAGCCTTCGGCGAGAGCGTGCGCGCATTGCGGGAAGGCAAGATCCCCTATCTGGACCGCACCCGCGAGCTTCCGCAGTCGCTCATCGATTCCTGCCGCCTGGTCCAGAATCGCCTCGAAATGGTCAAGCTGCTGCCCGCCAGCGCGGTCGTGGCGGAGATCGGGACGGATGAAGGCAACTTCGCCCGCTACCTTCTCGACACATGTACGCCGAAAGAACTGCATATCTTCGAGATCGATGTGGCGCGCATCAAGCCCGACAACCTGCGGCAGGGGCGCGAGAAAGGCATCGTGACCGTTCACGAGGGCGACTCGTCCGAGCTCATCGGAGCCATGCCCGACGGCTATTTCGACTGGATCTACATCGATGGCGACCACCTCTATGAAGGGGTCAAGCGCGACATCCTGGCCGCCGCACCCAAGGTCAAGGAAGGCGGGCTGCTGGTCTTCAACGACTATGCAACATGGTCGCCCACCTCGATGAGCCATTGCGGGGTCGCGCGGGCGGTCAACGAATTCTGCATCGAGGACGATTGGGAACTCGTCTACCTCGCCTTCCAGACGATGATGTACAACGACGTTGCGATCCGACGCAGGCGCTGACATGAGCGCCGCCAAGACGGTTCGCCTGAGCGATTTCGCGTCGGAGATCGGATACGAAATCGTTCGTGACGCATCCTTTCGCCATGTCGCGAAGATCGCCACGCGCCTCGATGCAATGGTCGTGCCGCTGACCGACGCTGCCTTTGCCAATGCACTCGGCCAATCGGACCGTTTCGCTGCAGTCATCACAAGCAAGGCGTTTGCCGATCTGGTGCCGCCGAATCTCGGCCTCGCCCTGTCGGACACGCCCGGCGAAGCACATGCCGCGCTCCACGCCCGCATCTGTGCCATACCCGGCCTGTTGTGGGAGAGCTTCGACACCGAGATCGGCCCGGGTTGCAGCATTGCCGAAACCGCAATCGTGCCACCTCGCGATGTGCGCATCGGCGCAGGCTGCGTCATCGCCCACGGCGCGGTGATTCATCCGCGTTCGACCATCGGCGACAATGTGGGGATCCGCGAGTGTTGCGTCGTCGGCTCAGCAGCCTACGAGATCGTCAGGATCGGCGGACGCCAGATTCTCAGGCCACAGGCGGGCGGCGTCCAGCTTGGCGACGGTGTCGAGCTCTTGCCCGGCGTGTCGATTTCGCGCACGGCGTTCGGCGGCTTCACCTCGATAGGCGACGCTACCGTGATCGATCACAATGCCGTCGTCTCCCATGATACCGAAGTCGGGCAAAACACGAGAATCGGCGGCCAGGGGTGGATCGGCGGGCGTGTGAGCATCGGCAACGACGTCGTGATCGGGCCGCAGGCAACCATAGCGAATGGCCTGACACTCGGCGATGGCTGCTACGTCTCCCTGGGCTCCGTCGTCACACAAGACGTGCCATCCGGCCAGCGCGTGAGCGGCAACTTCGCAATCGCGCACGACCGCTTCATCGAAGCACTTCGCGAGAAGCGCTGACCTCGACCGCTACGCCGGCCTGCCGCCGCCTTCGTGATTCGGGCCTCGCAGCGCTTCAAGGATCGCCTCGGCCACCGGTTGCGCGAGCACCGCATAGCCTTCGTCGGTGAAATGCACGTTGCGGGGAAGCTGGATCTCGTCGAGCTTCGGAAGGGCGAAGGAATAGAGGTCGACCACGGAAATGCCCTGTTCGTCCATAAGCCGCTTCGCGGCTGCGTTATAGCGAACAATGTCCTTGTTGCGGCGATAGGGCTGCGTGCGATCGGTTTGCCAGCGCTTTGCCGTGTGCTTTTCGCATTCAAGCGTCACGGGCGTGGAACTGACCCAAATCAGCCGCTCCGCATGCGCCTGTATCATGTCGATCATTGCGCCAAGCCTGGCTCGATAGAGCCCCATCGAGACCCGCGGCTCGCCACGCAAAATCAGCACGTCGTGAAGGCCGAAGTTGAAGACTATGACGTCCCATCTCTCGGTGCCGAGCCACGCCTCAAGGAGATTAATGCTCTTGGCTGTGCCCTCGGCGTTAGCCGGAACTCTATGCAGATTTACCTGCCCGGCAAGCAACGCGCGCACCGGTATCGTGTAACCGACGGAGATCGAATCACCCACCAGAAGCACCCGCGGCAACCCAGCATCGTCCTCGACCGAGGCAAAGGCCGGATGGGTCCGCAGATATTCCTCTTCTTCTTCCGGGGTCATTTGAAACTCCACTGACGGGCAGCGACTTCGCGCATGGCGCCCTCTGGTGTCAACTGTAGCAGTGACGCACGTTGCCTCATGCAAGACGATCGCCTAAGGAAAAAGCTGTATGCCTTGGGAGTTGGCCGAAAGCATGAAAGCATCGACACAAGCAGGAGCGGTCAGCTTTGTGATCGAGCCTCCAGTAGGGATTTCGCGCGCGTCAAGCTGGAGCTACAGCTGCCGTTGCGTTCCCGATAACGGCCTTCTCGCGATCACCGGCCATATCGACGTACAGGGCGCGGGTGAGCCGAGCGACCTCGTCCTGAAAGTGCGATTGAAGCTCGCCTCCGGTGAAGACTTCAAGGGAGAAACAGAGGGGCTCAGTTTTTCCGAAAAGGCCGGACCATATTTCTACCCTCTCAAGTTTATGAAGCGTGGCGCCTTCAGGCGAGAGATCAAGGTGGGCGGCCCAGTCGATTCAGTCGAAGTCGAGTTGATACTCTGGAGGACCGGGACGCCCGCGCAGTATTCGCTGACGCGCTTCGGCGTAGAACCGGCGAGCCTGCCCGACGATTCGACTTTCCGTTGGGCCGCAGAGCACCTGTTTCCTTCCCCGCCACCGGCCTCGACGAAAGCGCTCGTGATCGGTGCGTTGCGGAGCGAAAGCCAGGCTGCGGCGCTCGCCGAGTTGTTTCCGCCCGCGGGACGCCTGTGGAACAAAACCAGCCGGGTCGACCAGATCGAACAACTGTCTTCCGCCCTGCCCGGCACTGGCGGTTACGCCTTGATCACGGCAGCTCCGGATCAGGACCAATGGGATTGGCCGCTCCTCAATAGCGGAGTTCTGAACGACCTGCTTGTCGAAGGCGGCCGGGTGCTGATCGCGATGCCTCTGACGGTAACGGGACAGAACGAGGGTTGGGAGAAACGCTTCATCGAGCGTTTCGGCTCGGAACGCCCGGGCTTCAACGACATTCAGCACGGTCTAGCGTTGACGCCATTGCGACTGCTTGCGACCGCACCCGTCGCTGGCACCGTGGTCGAGGGCCCGAGATATATGTGGCTGGCGCTCGGGCGCGACGAGACGTTCGCGGCTGCAAGACGCGCCATGCCGGAACTGACCAATATGTTGCTGGCCGGTCAATGGGTTCGCGCGGCGGAAGCTATCGAGCAGACCGATCGCTCGTCCCCGGAATTTCTTGCTGCGTCAGCCTGGCTCCGCCCCCTCATCTCCAATCTGGCCGCAAATGCGGTCAGGCTCGAAAAAGCCGGTGAACAGGATGCAGCGGCCATGCTCCGCCTGGCGATGCATCGCGTGGAGCCGTTGGAAGAAAAATACGCATACGAGGCAATGGCGCATCTTCGCGTTGCCGGGAAGTTCGAACTTGCCCGCAAGATCGTTGCGGAAGGCCGCCAATCGATGCCCGATTCGCTGGCCGTGCGCCTGCAGGACGCGCTTCTCTGTGCGGCCGAGGGCGAGCCGGATCGTGCGATCGAGATGCTGTGGCAAGAGGCGCAGGGACTGGCGGTTATCACGCCTTCGTTGCGCCGCACGATGGCAGTGATACTCAGGACATACGCTCAGGAATGCCAACGTGCGGGCATCGAGACCCGCCACCCGCAGCCCCTGCTCCTGCCTGAAGTGGCCAACGCCTATAACAGCGATCCCGAACGCTTCGCCGCGCGCTGGCAAGCTACGCCGTTCGCGCAGAAGCTTGAAGAGGATGCGCAGGCGCGAAGAGCGGCCCGCAAGGCAGCGGCACCCGTGGTACCCGCGGACCGGCCGATCCGGATGCTGGTGCTGACCTCCGACAACTGGCAGTTCCTCGTCAACCTGCTCGACCGTGTCGACACGCACGAAACCGGATTGGAGGTTCGAACCTTCGACTTCGCCTTTCTGGAGCAGCATTGGTCGAAGGAGCATCTCCACGAACTCTTCGCGCCCGTCAGCATGGGCCTGAAACAGGAAAAGGTCTGGAAGCGGGCGATCGCCGACGACACGACGCTCGGCGAACTCGTCGACTGGTGCGACGTGGTCCTTTGCGAATGGGCGGGCACCCATGCGATCTGGCTGTCGCGGTTCCTGCCAGCGGACAAGAGGCTGGTGGTGCGCCTGCACAGCTTCGAGGCGTTCTCGCAGTGGCCGTTCTTCATCGACTTTGGCGGCATCGACGGCATGATCTTCGTGGCCGACCACATCCGCCGCTTCACCGATCTTCAATATCGCCTCGGCGGCCACGATCTGGCGACTACCGTCCTGCCTAATTTCATTCCGCTCGAGAATTTCGCCCGACCCAAGGGGCCGCAGGCGTCGCGTACGCTTGCCATGGTCGGCTATGCCAATCTCAACAAGCACCCGCTGATGGCGGCCGAGATACTGGCGGCGCTGCGCAAGGAAGATCCGCAGTGGAAACTGCGCCTCTACGGGCACCCATGGTCGCCGGAAACGCTCAACGAAACCGAGCGCGCCTATTACGACCGCTTCTGGGCCTTCGTCCGGGAGGCAAAGCTCGAAACCGCCATCGAGGTGATGCCCTACACGACGGATGTCGCCACCGCGCTCCAGGATGTCGGCTTCATCGTCTCCTGCAGCTGGCGCGAGGGAACGCACGAGGCTGTTCTGGAAGGCATGGCGACAGGCTGCGTGCCCGTGTTGCGGCGGTGGCCCATGGTGAAGCAGTACGGCGCACCGGAGTCCGGCTACCCCGGCATTCCCTGCTTCGATACAGTCGAGGAGGCGGTTGCGATAGTGAAGGCATCGGCGGAGCCGGAAACGTTCGCCAAAGCATCCGAAAAGGCAGCAGCCTACGCCATGGCGCAATTCGACATTGAGGCAGTGTTCCCGAAATTTCAGGACTTCATGCGGCAGGTTGTGTCGAGATAGGGCTTTCTGGTGCCGGCGCCGAAGAACGGAACAATCGAAAGAGAAGACGCGTGCGCAAGAGACTGAAGATATTCGCGCTCCACACGACGCGCAGGACGCTGCCGGCAACCGGCGGCGACATGATCAACGAAGCGCGTTTTCTGACCGCCCTCTCCCGCTTCGCCGATGTCTACTACAATGGCCAGCTCTTCCAGCCCGGCGTTCCCGGCTACGGGCTGGAGGACAAGGAAATCGTGGTGCCGCAAGGCGGCTACGACCTCTATTACGTGCGTAACAACCCGGAGCTGTTCGTGCAGCTTCCGAACCCCAAGATCGTGATGGCCTATCCTTACGTGGAAGAGGTTTTTCGCGCGGCCGACGCCGTTGTGGTCACGACGGAGGCCTGGGAGCGCGGCCTCACGCCCTATTCCGACGAAAACATGTTCACGCGGCCGATGCGCGACTGGTACGGCGACGACGTCGTCGCGCCAAAGCGCGTCATCAATATCAAGCAGACCATCGATCCGCACTTTCTGGAAGAGCCGTCGCGTGCCCGGCTCATCGAAGCCCGTGCAAAAACCACCGGCGCCAAGGCTATCGGCTTCTTCGGCCGCATCGATTCGAACACTTTCCCCTACATGTTCGTGCGCGCCTACAAGCGGATCATCAAGGAACTGCCGCAGGTGAAATTCGTGGTCGGCGGCACCGTGCGCATTCCGCTGGACCCGACCATCGTCAAGACGACGCGCATCGCCTACGAGAAAATGCCGGCGATGGTGAAGGCCTGCGTGGCGACCGCGACCGACGAAGGCAACGACGCCGCCTTCCTCGGCTCGGGCAAAGTGCTCGATTCGATGGCGTGCGGTGTCCCGGTGATTGCCTACAAAACGCTGACGCGTACCGAGCAGCTCGGCGACTATTACCCGCTCTACTACGAGAACGAGGAAGAGTGCTGCCAGCGCATTCGCGAAGTGATCCACGATCCCGACATCGTAGCTGAAGCGCGGCGTCAGATGGATATCCGCAAGCGGCACTTCCTGCCCGATGCACGCGCGGCGGCACTGCAGGCGACACTGGAAGAACTGGTGGAGCTGCGCGGCGGAGCGCGCTAGGCCGATTTGCAATCTTGCAGGCTTGCGAGGCGGCCGGGTAGCAGCGGCGTTCACCTCGGAGAAAATGGTCGGAGCGATAGGATTCGAACCTACGACCCCTTGACCCCCAGTCAAGTGCGCTACCGGGCTGCGCTACGCTCCGAACCGCGCAAAGCCCTACAGACTGGACGGTGAGCGTGCAAGTCCTATTTCACGCGCGACGCCGAGAATGGGGGCGAAGGCGAGAGACAGTCCGCGAGACCGGCTCTGAAAAAGGCCGGTCGCTGCTGGCGGGGCTACGGATTGGGTCCGTCAGGAAGCGCCGGGTTGAGTTTCGCCACCCGGGCGAACCTGGCTTCTCAGGGTTCGGATCCTTGCATCACCGTTCACGCGTTCGACGTTGCGACGATTGAGAATTTCGATGGCGCGTTCTTCCCTTTCGTCCATGGATTCATCCGGACGATCGCCGCGTTTCAGTTCTTCACGCAATTCATCGACTTGTTGCGGCGTGTAAATACCGCCAAATTTCATGCGACTGCCCATAGGTATACGTCCTCTCGAGGAGGTCGGGCGAAAGCACGATGTTCGCTGACTGCCGCCAGCGCCCGTATCAATGGCTGGCGATACGGAAATCATCGCACTGAAAGGTGTCCATAGCGAGAAAATGCGAATCGCCGCGGATCACGAATAGTTACGGGCGTCACGGCAGGCCAAAGCAGGCCGGTGAACCAGCTTGGCTTTATCGCGCGGTGTGAGATGTCAACCGGACCGCTTCGGTCTTCGCCTCCCACGCCGGCGACAGGTGCAGGGTCAGGCGGGGCACCGCCAGCAGGGAGCGTGCCCAGAAAGCCAGCGCCCGAAAGCGTCGACCGGCAAAGTGGTTGGCCGCCGCGCACTCGATGTCGAGATAGGCGCGCAGCCGTCTGAGCAATTGCCTGTCGGAACCCGACCTGCGCCACTTTTCCATGATGGTTTCGGCCGTTTGTTCGACCTTCTGCGGCGACTGACTGCGGTGTCGCTCGATCGCGACTGCAATCAAAGGCAAGGTCCGCAGTTTCGCGCCCTGCAACGAGAGCGCCAGAAACCAGTCCAGATCCTCGAAACGGCGCAGGTGCTCGTCCTGCCATATGCCCGTCTCCAGCATCGCCTTTCTGTTCATGACGACGCAAGAGCCGGGAGAGAACCAGCAGCCGGACGCGAACTGGTCCGGACGGCTCGCTTCACGCGGCAGGCGTGTGTCGATCTCCTTGCCCGACTTGTCCTGAACGACCCATCCGCACGCGAAAACGGTCAACCCCTCGCCCGCCTGCTCGCGTATGAGGTCCCATCGCGCCGCGAGCGAAGACGGCAGCAGATGATCGTCACTGTCGAGGAACGAGACCCAGTCCGATTTCGCAGCCCGCATCCCCGTATTGCGCGCGGCGGCAGCACCCCGATTCGTCTCGTGGCGTAGAACGGTCAGCGGTATGGTCCCGGTGTCGCATGCGCTGAGGTCGATCGCCGGTTCCGATCCGTCGTCCACGACGATGATCTCGGCCGGGCTGGCGTCCTGTGCCACGACGCTTGTAAGCGCGCGCAGAAGCGCGTCCTGCCTTCCATAGGCCGGAATTATGATCGAGATCGGTACAGGCGGCAGGCCGGCCATCTTTGCTCCGCACGGCCGCAAGCCCTTGTCGCAGCCCCGCCGCGTGACATAAGGGATGCAACGACGAAACGATAGGCCTTCCCTCCTGAACTTCGGCATCACGGTGAAATCCATTCGCACGACCTTCATCTGCAACGATGGAGAGTATTTTCTCCGCCATCGGCGGCAGGTCGCCGACGTGCTTGCCGCGGCCGGCCATCGCGTAACGGTCATCGTGGGAGGGCCGCCACTGTCGCCTGAGCGTCTGGGTCGATGGCGGCACGTCAACGTGCCCGTCGACCGCTTCACGTTCCATCCGCTGTCCGACCTTCGGCTGTTCTTCGCAAGCCTGCGCGAGATCGCCGTCAATCGCCCCCGCTACGTTCAGCTCATCACCTTGAAGCCGGCCGTTTTCTCCGGGCTCGCGGCCATCACGGCGCGGCTCGTCGGGCGCGGGCCGGAGTGCATCGTCGTCACCATTCCTGGTCTCGGGCGACTGATGTCGCCGGTAAGTGAGCACGACGGTGCCGGCTCGGGCATCGCGCGCAAGGTCGTCGGTCAGGTCATTCGTTTCCTGTCGCGCCGCAAGAAAGTCTTCTTCACCTTCGAAACGCCCACCGACCGCGAGCATTGGCTGTCTCTCGGCTACATCAAGGCCGAGACATCGACGGCAATCAGCGGCGCGGGGGTTGACCCGTCCCGCTTCCACCCCGGCGCGCCCCGGAAGGAGCATGGCGCCATGCGCGTGCTTTTCGCCTCGCGGCTGCTGCGTGCGAAAGGCCTCGACGCATTCGTCGACGTGGCGCGACGACTGTCGGCTTCGGGGCAGGTTGAGTTTGTCGTTGCGGGCATGGTCGAACCGCACGACCCCGACGGATACGCGCCTGCGCAGCTCGCCGGCGAGCCGTCTATCACGTTTCTGGGCGAAAGCAGCGACATGCCGTCTCTCTTGCGCAGTGTCGATCTGGTCTGTTTGCCGACGCGGTACGGAGAGGGCATACCACGCATCCTCATAGAGGCGGCGGCGACCGGCGTTCCGAGCATTGCCAGCGACGTGCCTGGCTGTACCCACATCGTCGAGCACGGGGTCAGTGGCAGCATCATTCCGGTGTCGCCGCCGGCCGGCATGGCCGACCGTCTCGAAACCGCGATCCGGCTCTACCTCGACAACCCCGCCCTGCTGCGCAGCCATGGTACAGCGGCCTACGCACACTTCCAGCAGGGTGAATTCACGGAGGACGCCGTCAACCGGCGCATCATCGAGCTGCTGACTGGCGCCCCGCCGCCGGCAACGGACGCCGGCTGATGCATCAGGGCTTCTTTTTCAGAGCCTGCAGCTTCTCGTAAAGCGGTCCGCGCTTTTCGTCTTCCTGGCCGTCTGCGGCCGCCTCCACCGCCACGCCCGCCTTGCGCGGATATGGATTGATGCCGAGCGCGAAGAACTCCTCGGCGAGTTGGCCCACATCGATGGTGTCGCCTGTAAACGGCTCGGGCGCATCGTCCCCTTCGGCATCGAGCAGGATCTCGCCCTCCGCCGAGCGCTTCGGCACCATCAGCTTGGAATTCTCCGGCAGGAGCAGCGCCGAGACTTCCTCGTCGACCGTTTCGGCGACGGGATCGAGCGTGACGATGCAATCCTGCACGATGTCTGCCCGGACATGGCCGGCAACCCTGACGCCGCCCTTCTTCCAGCTATGGACCTCCAGCTTGGCCGTAAACCGTTCGACAGTCCGCAGTTCATGGGCTGCCGCCAGCGCCTCCCGCTGTGCACCGTCCGCTTCAATGACCACCTCCATGCCCTTCTTGGGCAGGCGCGCGACGTTGATGGGAAACGAAACCGGGCTCCTCGTCTGCTCACTCATGCCTTGCTCCCCCCTCCCCGGCGCTTGGAAAGACGACGCGACCAGCAAGCAGTTCCTCGTCCGATTGCGTTGCAAGCAGTGCGGAGGACTGCTCGACATAGGCGGCGATATGCGCGGCCTCCGGCCATATGTCGCGTTCGGGTCCGATATTGCGTGCCAAAGCGGCCGTCAGAGCGGGCGTATCACGCGCGCCCAGCGCCTCGCGATAGGCTTCCGCGCGGCCGTAAAACATCTTGGCCAGCTTCTTCATGCGCTTGGGAACGCCGAGGTCGCCGATCCCCAATTCGCGCAGCGAATGTTCGACATCCTTGAAGAATTCGTCGGTCATGTCCTGCGCAATATCGCCGAGAGCGGCGGTGCCTTTCGCCCGGTCGAGAAACAGGAACATGTGCACCGCAAGCATCTCGAAACGGCCGAGCGGTGTATCCGGCACGCCCCATTCGGAATAGAAAGTCGGCTGCCGTGCCGATGCCACGATTTCGCCGTAGAGCGCATCGGTGATCAGTTGATTGGGACGCCGACCGAGGCTCAGGATGGACTTGAACATGGCGAAAGCTTTCGAAACCGGTTTCGGTGGTGATGCGGTTGCATCGCCGCGCAAGCTGGTTTACCGCTTTTGCCGCTCGGCGCAAGCCGCACAGGGGACAGGATTATCATGGAAATAAAGACCGAAACGCGGTTTTCGAGAGTGGTCGCAAGCCGGCCGATGCACGCCGCGCTCGTTGCCCTTGGCGCTTCGCTGTTCCTGGCGGGCTGCAACAGCAGCAGTGCCTTGACGGTCGGCGAAACGCTGACGCACGGCTATGTCGTCGATGAACAGACGCTGGAGATGGTGCCGGTCGGCTCGAGCCGCGAGCAGGTGCTACTGGCGCTCGGCACGCCTTCGACGACAGCCACCTTCGACAACGAAGTGCTCTATTACATCTCGCAGACGCGCGTGCGTCCCGTTGCCTTCATGAACCCGCGGGTGACCGAGCAGCGCGTGCTCGCCATCTATCTCGGCGAGGACGGCCGCGTGAGCAACCT
This sequence comes from Aquamicrobium sp., assembly GCA_019739225.1. Classification (GTDB taxonomy): domain Bacteria; phylum Pseudomonadota; class Alphaproteobacteria; order Rhizobiales; family Rhizobiaceae; genus Aerobium. Next base: position 81,670 of record JAHHDT010000004.1, on the reverse strand, counting down.
CGCCCATTACGGCCTGCAGGACGGCAAGGTCTTCGATTTCATCACCCGCACGACCCCCACGGGCGGTCGCGACCAGAGCTTCATCACGCAGATGCTGACCGGTGTCGCCGGACGTCCTAGCTCCTTCCCTGTAAGGTAGTCGTCGCCTTCGAATTCCGGAAACGAAGAAGGCCGCGGGATCGCTCCCGCGGCCTTCTTTTTTGGTGCCTGACTAACGCGTCAGTGCGCCAGAACGGCAAGCAGCAGCAGCGCCATGATGTTGGTGATCTTGATGGCGGGGTTCACCGCCGGGCCGGCCGTATCCTTGTAAGGATCGCCGACCGTGTCACCGGTCACCGAGGCCTTGTGCGCTTCGGAACCCTTCATGTGCTTGACGCCGTCCTTGTCGGTGAAGCCGTCCTCGAACGACTTCTTGGCGTTGTCCCATGCGCCGCCGCCCGAAGTCATCGAGATGGCGACGAACAGACCGTTGACGATCACGCCGAGCAGCATCGCGCCGAGCGCCGCGAAAGCGGACGCCTTCGAGCCCGAGATGAGCAGCACGCCGAAATAGACGACGAGCGGCGCCAGAACCGGCAGCAGCGAGGGCAGGATCATCTCCTTGATCGCCGCCCGCGTCAGCAGGTCGACCGCACGGGCGTAGTTCGGCTTGGATGTGCCGGCCATGATGCCGGGGTCCTCGCGGAACTGCCGGCGCACCTCCTCGACGATCGAGCCGGCCGCGCGGCCCACCGCCGTCATGGCGATGCCGCCGAACAGGTAGGGAATGAGGCCGCCGAAGATCAGGCCCGCCACAACGTAGGGGTTGGAGAGCGAGAACGAGACGTTCTCCATGCCCTGGAAGTAGGGATATGTCTCGCTGTTGGCGATAAAGAACTCCAGGTCGTAGGAATAGGCCGCAAACAGCACCAGCGCGCCGAGACCGGCCGAACCGATCGCGTAGCCCTTGGTCACCGCCTTGGTGGTGTTGCCGACGGCGTCGAGCGCGTCTGTGGATTGGCGCACTTCCGGCGGCAGGCCCGACATCTCGGCGATGCCACCGGCGTTGTCGGTGACCGGGCCGAATGCGTCCAGCGCCACGATCATACCGGCGAGGCCGAGCATGGTGGTCACGGCGATCGCCGTGCCGAACAGGCCGGCGAGCTGGAAAGTCGCGAGAATGCCACCGACGATGACGATCGCCGGCAGCGCCGTCGATTCGAGCGAAACGGCAAGGCCCTGGATCACGTTGGTGCCGTGACCGGTCACCGATGCCTGCGCGATCGAATTGACCGGACGCTTGTCTGTGCCGGTGTAGTATTCAGTGATCACGACGATCAGGCCGGTGACCACCAGGCCGATCACGCCGCAGGCGAACAGTGCCGAACCGGTGATGTCCATTCCGGCAACCGTGCCGATCGAGCCCCAGCCGATGGTCAGCGAGGTCGCTGCGCCCACACCCACGATGGTCAGCAGGCCGGTGACGATCAGGCCCTTGTAAAGCGCGCCCATGATCGAGCCGTTGGCGCCGAGCTTGACGAAGAACGTGCCGATGATCGACGTGATGATGCAGGCCGCACAGATGGCGAGCGGGTAGACCATCACCGAGCCGAGCACGTCGGTGCCGGCAAAGAAGATCGCACCGAGCACCATCGTGGCGACGACGGTCACCGCATAGGTCTCGAACAGGTCGGCCGCCATGCCGGCGCAGTCGCCGACATTGTCGCCCACGTTGTCGGCGATCGTCGCCGGGTTGCGCGGGTCATCCTCGGGAATGCCTGCCTCCACCTTGCCGACGAGATCGCCGCCGACATCAGCACCCTTGGTGAAGATGCCGCCGCCGAGACGCGCGAAGATCGAGATCAGCGACGCACCGAAGCCGAGCGCGACCAGCGCATCGATCACGGCGCGGTCTGCGGGCGAATAGCCCATGGGACCGATCAGGACCCAGTAGTAGACGGCCACGCCCAGCAGCGCGAGGCCGGCGACCAGCATACCGGTGATGGCGCCCGCCTTGAAGGCGACGTCGAGGCCGGCAGCGAGGCTGTTCGACGCGGCCTGTGCGGTGCGCACATTGGCGCGCACGGACACGTGCATGCCGATATAGCCGGCTGCGCCCGAGAGCACGGCGCCGATAAGGAAGCCGATGGCTGCCGCGCCCGAAAGCAGAAGCCATGCGAGCACGAAGACAACGATGCCGACAATGGCGATGGTTGTGTATTGGCGGTTCAGATAGGCCTGCGCTCCCTCCCGGATCGCGCCGGCAATTTCCTGCATGCGTGCGTTGCCCTGGTCGGCCGCAAGGACCGACTGTGTCGCCCAAAACGCGTAGACGACAGACAGGACGCCGCAGAGAATGACGACATAAATGGTCATTTCACGGATTTCCTCGATTGGCGGCCCGAAAGACCCCTCCCCGGACCAGTTAGAAACAGGGTGGAAGCCGAGCGGCCTCCACCCTTCCACCGCAGCTTGCGAAACGGTCCGGCGAACGTCAAGGTTCAGTTGATGTTTTGTCCCGCCTTTCGGGGGCTCGGGCTGTTGCCGCCTACGCCAGCTCGCCGTCGGGCTGATTGACGTAGATCAGCACGGCGAGAATGGTGATGTAGAACTTGAAGGCCGCGTCCTGCCCGTTCCATGTATCCGACTGCCACATGGCGAACCATTCGCCGCCGATGACCATGAAACCCAGGAACCAGACCAGGAAGCCCATCGTGGCGGCCAGGGCCACGCCTCCCTTGGCGCCGTTGAACTGCGCTGCGTTGCCGTTGCGCGCGCTCCACAGACGCCACGCGGCCACCAGGAACAAGATGCAGGTAATGGCCTCGCCGAGGATGATCAGCCAGTAGCCAGCCGTCCAGAGTGCGGGGCTGGTGATCGCCCGATACATCAGCGCATTGCCTGGAAAGGTCGTGTCCATGCTCAATACGTGTTGTACGAAAGCGTAGTTCGATCCGTAGTCGGTTATGTTGCCGAAAGCGACGAGAAAGCAGAACGCCGCCAGGCAAAGGCACATGACGATCTTGGAAAGGCGCATGGTCATGACGAAACCTCCATCTGATTCCCAGAATCATAATCCCACAAATCCGTCGCGCGGTATTGCGGGCGGCGACATGCATGTGGGTATCCGGTTGACAGCGTCGGCTGAACGTTATGCCAGGCACCATGGGCTGGTGGCGGTGCTGGAAGAGGCCAATCCGGGACCGTTGGCAGCGGTGGGCGACATCTTGTCGTTGATGGTCGACTGTATGGTGCACGACTTTGCGGTAGCGCAGCGCCGCTGGATCTTCGATGGCGGGGCGCTGCAGCTCGAACTTACGGTCGACCATCCGGCCTTCGGGCGCAGATGAGTATCGTCAGGTCGACGCGACTGCAGCGTTGCGGCGAAGAACGACCAGCGCGCCCAGCCCTGCCAGGCACAGTACCACGACCGGGAAGATGACCCAGTTGAGCATGTCCCACCCCCACTCGTTGTAGACGACGCCGGACAGGAACGAGGCGAGCGCGACCGAGCCGAAGAGCACGAAATCGTGGAAGCCCTGAACTTTGCCCTTCTCCGAGGGACGATAGGCATCGGCCACCATCGCAGTCGCGCCGATGAAAGCGAAGTTCCAGCCGAGGCCGAGCAGGATCAGCGCCGTCCAGAACTGCCACAAATCGATCCCGGAGAGTCCAACCAGCGCGCAGCCCACCAGAAGCAGAAGGCCGACGCCCACCATAGTCTCGCGGCCGAAGCGGGATATCAGCCTGCCGGTGATGAAGCTCGGTCCGAACATCGCCATGACGTGCCACGAGATGCCGAGCGCCGCCTCGTCCGGCGAGAAGCCGCAACCGACCATGGCCAGCGGCGCGCCGGTCATCACGAAGCTCATCAGCGCGTAGGAGCCGACGGCGCACAGGAGGCCGATGGCAAAGAGCGGCTGGCGGAGTATCTCGACGAGCGGGCGGGCCGGCTCCTCGGCGCCCGACGCATGCGTCGACGCGGCCTGACGTGCGGGCAGGAAAGCGAGGATCATCGCGCCGACGGCCGCGAGCCCGATGATGGCCGCAAACGAGCCAGCAAACATCACCGGCGCGAGCATTTCGCGCGTGAAGATCACCACCTGCGGCCCCAGTATGGCCGTGATGATGCCGCCTGCCAGCACGAAGGAGATCGCACGCGCCTTGAAGGCCGGCGGTGCGTTGTCGGCAGCGGCGAAGCGGAACTGCTGCACGAAGGCGCCGCCGAAGCCGAGCACCAGCAATCCGAAGCTGAACAGCAGGAACGACGCCTGGAAAAGTCCGAATGTCGCCACAGCGCCGCCAACGGCGGTGATGCCGGTTCCAGTCATGAAGCCGGCGCGCTGGCCGACCTGCTTTATGATGCCGGCGGCCGGAATGGCGCCCACTGCCACACCCACCGTGAAAGCGGTGACCGGGATCGTGGCTAGCGACTTGTCGGCGTCGAGCAGATAGTAGCCGGCGAGCCCGCCGACGGAGAAGGAGATGGGCGCTGCCGAACCGACGATCGCCTGCGAGGCAGCGAGGACTATCGCCGTGCGCCTCGCCTGCGATTCGCCCGGCATGGTCATGCGGGGTCCCTGCCCTTGCCTTCGCCACGCACACGCCGCGATACGCGATCGAGCACGGCGTTCACCAGCTTGGGCTCGTCGTCCTCGTAGAACGCCTTGGCGATGTCGACATATTCGGAAACGATCACGGCGACAGGCACGTCGCTGCGCTGCATCAGCTCGTACACGCCAGCGCGCAGGATCGCGCGCAGCGTCGAATCGAGCCGGGAGAGAGGCCAGTCGTCCGTCAGTGCCTGACGAATGATTGGGTCGACGTTCTTCTGGTTCTCCACCACACCCGAAAGGATCGCGCGGAACCATTGTGCGTCGGCCTCGCGATATTGCGCGCCATCGACTTCCTTGCCGAGGCGGAACTGCTCATATTCCGCGGTGATCTCAAGAATGCCGCTGCCGGCGACATCCATCTGGTAGAGTGCCTGCACGGCGGCGAGGCGCGCAGCGCCACGCTTGTTGGCCTGGCGCGGTCCTGCCGCTTTGCCCGCTGGGGATTTCTCCGACACGATCACGCTCCCAGACGGTCGCGCAGTTCGATCATGGTGAGCGCGGCGCGCGCGGCGAAACCGCCCTTGTCGCCCTCGTCCACCTTGGCGCGCGCCCAGGCCTGCGCCTCGTTCTCCACGGTCAGGATGCCGTTGCCGATCGCAGCCGATTCATCGACGGCGAGGTCCATCAGCGCACGGCAGGATTCGTTGGCCACGATGTCGAAATGATAGGTCTCGCCACGGATCACGCAGCCGAGCGCGACGAAGCCGTCATACTCCGTCCCGTCGGCCTCGCCGCCGTCGAGCGCAAACGAGATCGCGGCCGGCACTTCAAGCGCGCCAGGCACGGTCACCACGTCGTAGCGCGCCCCGGCGGCATCCAGCGCGGCCTTGGCGCCAGCAAGCAGCGCATCGGAAAGGTCGTCGTAGAAACGCGCCTCGACGATGAGAAGTTTGAGTTGTTTTTTGCTTGCCATGGTCGTCTCCGAAGTCGCCGGTGACTTAGGCCGAAGCAGACACCTTAGCAAGCGGTTCGTTGCGGGTAGCGGCCCTGCGCGGAACGCAAAGCTTTGGAAATGGGTCTACAAACCCTCGGCGGCCGCCTCGCTCAGTCGCGCAGCGTAGCGGGCCATGGTGTCGACTTCGAGGTTTACGCGGTCACCGGGCTGGCGGTCGCCCCATGTCGTGACAGAAAGCGAGTGGTGGATCAGAAGCACGTCGAAACGCCTGCCTTCGACGTGATTAACGGTCAGCGACGTGCCGTCCAGCGCCACCGACCCTTTCGGGGCGATGAAGCGGGCCAGTTCCTTCGGCGCCTCAATGGTGAAGCGTACGGCGTCGCCCTCCTCCTTGCGCTCGACGATTTCGGCCGTGCCGTCGACATGGCCGGAAACGATGTGGCCGCCCAGCTCGTCGCCGATCTTCAGCGCGCGTTCGAGGTTGATCGCGGTGCCCTCACCCCAGTTCGCCGCCGTCGTCAGGCGCAGCGCCTCCTCCCAGGCCTCGACCTCGAACCAGCGCTGGTTCGAGCCCTGCTCGGGAAGCGCCACGACCGTCAGGCAGACGCCGGCACACGCGATCGACGCCCCGATCGCGATCGTCTCTGGATCATAGGCCGTCTCGATCCGCAGCCGTATGCCTTCCGGCAGCGGCGAGACGGATGCGACCCGACCCACATCGGTGACGATCCCGGTAAACATCAGCGTGTCCTTACATATTCGCGATAGAGGTCGTTGCCGAACATGGCCTCTCGCACGAGACGGAAGCCTTCGCGCGGTCCGGCCGGATCGAGCGGCGAGGCAATACCGCCCTCGCCGACCACTTCCGGACCGACATAGATCGCGATGCGGTCGACGAGACCCTCGTCGAGGAAATGAGCGGCCGTTTCCGCGCCGCCTTCGACCATCACCGTCATCGTGCCCTGCGCGGCAAGGTCTTCAAGCAGTTCGGGCAGCGCGATCCGTCCGGTCTCGTCGATCTCGACTGCGAGGAAGCCGACACCCTGCGCTGCCAGCCTGGCGCGTCGGCCCGGATCCGCGTCGCCGGCTGCGGCCACCAGCACCGGCACGTCGCGTGCGCTTTGGGCAAGCTTTGAAGAAGGCGGCAGCCGCAGGCTCCGGTCGAGCACGATGCGCGTCGGCGAGCGTGTTTCCAGCCCCGGCAAGCGACATGTCAGTTCGGGGTTGTCGGCGACGGCCGTGCCGACCCCGATCAGGATCGCGTCGCATTCCGCGCGCGTCACATGCACCTGACGCCGTGCCTGCGCGCCGGTGATCGCGACCTGCCCTTCACCGCGCCTGCCGATCATGCCGTCGGCCGAAACCGCAAGCTTGAGAATCACTTCCGGCCGTTTTTTCAGGGACCGATTCAGGTAGCCGGCCAGCATATCTGCGGCGGCTTCGGCAAGCACGCCCTCCGTCACTTCGATGCCGCCGGCACGCAGGATCGCATATCCCTTGCCCGAAACGCGTTCGTCCGGATCGCTTGCCGCACCCACCACCCGCGCCACCCCGGCGGTGACGAGCGCGTCGGCGCAAGGCGGCGTGCGGCCATGATGGGCGCAGGGTTCGAGGGTGACGTAGGCGGTGGCGCCCCGCGCGCTATCGCCGGCCTCGGCCAGCGCCTGCGTCTCGGCATGCGGCCGGCCGCCGATGGCCGTCACACCGCGCCCGACGATCACGCCGTCGCGCACGATGAGGGTTGCCACGGAGGGGTTGGTGGCCGTCAGGCCAAGATGCCTGCGCGAAAGCCGGATGGCGGCGGCCATGAAGCGGCGGTCGGTCTCCGCCTGCCGGGCAGCGTCCTGTGCCGCCATCGCCGCCTACTCCTCGTCTTCGTCGCCCCGCAACTCGCCGAGCACGTCGTGGAAATCCTTGGCCTCGCGAAAATTGCGGTAGACCGATGCGAAGCGCACATAGGCAACGTCGTCTATCGACTTCAAGGCCTCCATGACGAGACGGCCGATCTCGCCCGACACAATCTCGCTCTCACCGGAACTTTCGAGCTGGCGGACGATGCCGCTGACGGCCCGATCGATGCGCTCCGGGTCGACATTGCGCTTGCGCACGGCGATTTCGACGGAGCGCAGCAGCTTGTCACGGTCGAACGGAACCTTGCGGCCCGATTTCTTCAACACCACGAGGTCGCGCAACTGCACGCGCTCGAAGGTGGTGAAGCGGCCGCCGCAATCGGGGCACACACGGCGACGGCGGATCGCCGCCCCGTCTTCGGCGGGGCGGGAATCCTTCACCTGCGTATCTTCGGACTGGCAGTAGGGGCAGCGCATAGCTTATCGATCCCGCGAATCTATCTCGCCGGACTGCTTACCCCAGATACGGGTAGAGCGGGAAGCGTTCGCACAGCGCCTCCACCTTCTTGCGCACCGCGGCCTCGACCGAAGCGTTGCCTTCGTCCGAATTCGCGACCTTCAGCCCGTCCAGCACCTCGGCGATCAGCTTGCCGATCTCGCGGAACTCGGCCGCGCCGAAACCGCGCGTGGTGCCGGCCGGCGTGCCGAGGCGCACGCCCGAGGTCACGAACGGCTTTTCGGGATCGAACGGAATGCCGTTCTTGTTGCAGGTGACATGGGCGCGGCCCAGCGCTGCCTCCGCGCGCTTGCCGGTAGCGTTCTTCGGCCGCAGGTCGACCAGCATCAAATGGTTGTCGGTGCCGCCCGAAACGATTTCGAGCCCGGTCTCCTGCAGGCTTGCGGCAAGCGCCTTGGCGTTGGTGACGACGTTCTGCGCATAGGCACGGAATTCCGGCTGCAGCGCCTCGCGGAAGGCGACCGCCTTCGCGGCGATGACATGCATCAGCGGTCCGCCCTGGAGGCCGGGGAAGACGGCGGAGTTGATCTTCTTGGCGATATCCTCGTCATTGGTGAGGATCATGCCGCCGCGCGGGCCGCGCAGCGACTTGTGGGTCGTGGTGGTGACGACGTGGGCGTGCGGGATCGGCGACGGGTGCACGCCGCCGGCAACCAGGCCCGCGATGTGGGCCATGTCGACCATCAGCCAAGCGCCGACGCTGTCTGCGATCTCGCGGAAGCGCTTCCAGTCCCAGATGCGCGAATAGGCGGTGCCGCCGGCGAGGATAAGCTTCGGCTTCGTCTCGTGTGCCTGCTTCTCGATGGCGTCCATATCGAGCAGATGATCGTCCTCGCGCACGCCGTAGGAGACTACGTTGAACCATTTGCCGGACATGTTGACCGGCGAGCCGTGCGTCAGGTGGCCGCCCGAGTTGAGGTCGAGCCCCATGAAGGTGTCGCCCGGCTGCAGCAGCGCCAGGAACACCGCCTGATTCATCTGCGAGCCCGAATTCGGCTGCACATTGGCGAAGTTGCAGGAAAACAGCTTCTTGGCCCGTTCGATCGCCAATTCTTCGGCAATGTCCACGAACTGGCAGCCACCATAGTAGCGCTTGCCCGGATACCCTTCCGCATATTTGTTGGTCATGATCGAGCCCTGCGCCTCGAGCACGGCACGGGAGACGATGTTCTCCGAGGCGATCAGCTCGATCTCGTCACGCTGGCGACCAAGTTCCTTGCGGATGGCGCCAAAGATTTCCGGGTCGCGGGATTCGAGCGTCTCGGTGAAGAATGCGGACGCATCGGTCGCTGCTGCGGGGTCAAGGGCCATGGCTCAGTCCTTTGCTCGTCGGGAGATGGCGGCGCATTAACACACTTCCCGCAGGCCTTCCATGTTCGGCGCGCGAATTTTGATCGTCGCTTTGCGCCGTCCCGCAAAAGACAAAGGCCGCCCTGGAGGCGGCCTTCGACATTGCGGAAGTTGCGGCAATCAGAGCGTGGAGAGCTGAAGCTCCTCCACCCCGTCGCGGCCATATATGTCGTCGCGGAAATGCGCGACGCCGCCGTCGCTTGCCCACGCCGAAATGTAGGTGAAGTACACCGGCACCGGATTCGTGAGCGCAACCGGTACATCCGAATCGTTCTGGATCGTCTGTTCGATATGACGCCTGTCCCACCCCGCCGTGTCGCGCAGCAGCCACGTGACGAGATCGCGCACATTCTGGACGCGCACGCAGCCCGACGAGTGGAAGCGTTCGAGCTGGTTGAACAGGCTCTGCTGCGGCGTGTCATGCATGTAGACGGCATGCGGGTTGGGGAAGTTGATCTTCACCGACGCCATGGCGTTGATCTTGCCCGGATCCTGGCGGAAGCGGAGCTTCGCCGCCTCCTCCGTCGACCAGTCGATGGTCATCGGATCGACCTCGCCATTGGGACCGAGAATGCGGATGTTGTTTTCCGCTAGGTAGTTCGGATCCTTCCGCATCAGCGGGATAATGTCGCGGCGCACGATCGATTCGGGCGCATTCCAATAGGGATTGATGATGATCTCGTGGATCTTGGAATTGAGGATCGGCGTCTGCCGGTCGATCTTGCCGACGACCGCAGCATGGCGAGAAACCACCCGGTCGCCCTCCACGGCCTCGATCTGGATGGCGGGAATGTTCACCATCACGTAACGATCGCCGAGGAAACCGGACATCGAGCGCAGGCGCACGAGGTTGGTCTCGAGTTGGCCAAGGCGAACCTGCGCGGAAACGTTCATCGCGCCATAGGTGAAGCGGCCGGTGGCGCCGTCGGCTGGTATGCCGTGGCGTATCTGGAATCGCTTGAGCGCGGCGTCGACGTAGGTGTCGAAGGACGACGAGATACCCGCCTGCTCGGAAAGGTCGCCCGATATCATCAGGCGGCGGCGCAGCACCTGAACATCTGGGTCGACGACGCCGACCTTGAGAGCCTTGGTGTCCGGCACCATCGGCCAGCCACCGCGCGAGACGATGTCGCGATACTGGCCCAGCGTCTGCTCGATATAGGCAACGGTGAAGGGGCTGAACACCGGCGTGGTCGAAACCACCGTGCCCGCTTGCTCCGTTGCGCGCGCGTCGAACTGGTCGTCCCAGTTGCCCCGCTGGTTGGAGGAAAGAATATCCTCGATGGCGTTCTGCGCGAACGCGCTACCCGACAATGCGCTGGCAGCGGTTGCACCCGCACCGGCAAGGAAGATACGGCGAGATGTCTTCATGGATTTTCCCGACACTTTTCTCGTCTGTCGCTGAAACATCGCGACGTCGTCCGGCATAGTGGGGGGTTAACGTTAACAATCGCCAAACCTGCCCCGGCTGCCACACTCCTTAACGGAAGTTCTCCGTCTCGGTTTCATTCCTTTATGGCAGGATCGTGACCAAGCTGCGGCGTAGCATCCCGAGGTCCTTGAAAACAGCGAACCGCAAGCGGCGGACCGCTTGCGGTTCGAACGGTTGCCGGAACCGGCCCGCGCGGCTGGCGCGCAGCTTACATGCGGTATGCGATGGTATCGTTCCAGAAGCGGTCCAGGCGCTGCAAGGCCCGGTTCATCTGCTGGAATTCCTCCGAATTGATGCCGCCGACCTGCTCGATCGAACCGACATGGCGATCGTAGAGACGCGCGACGACCTCGGCGACCTCCTGCCCCTTCGGCGTCAAGCTCACCCGCACCGAGCGGCGATCGACACGCGAACGCTGATGGTTGATGAAGCCCAGGTCGACCAGCTTCTTCAGATTGTACGACACGTTCGAGCCGAGATAGTAACCGCGCGAGCGCAGCTCGCCAGCGGTCAGTTCGGCTGAGCCGATATTGAAAAGCAGCAGTGCCTGGATCGAATTGATGTCGCTGCGACCTGCACGGTCAAACTCATCCTTGATAACATCAAGCAAACGGCGGTGCAGCCGCTCGACGAGCTGAAGCGATTCAAGATAAAGCGAACGGATCGAGTCGTAGCGCTCGTTGTTTTCAGCGGGCTTCGCCGCCTGGCGCGAAGTCATCATGGTCTAGCCTCTCGTTTTGACGCCCGGTGATTTTGTTTTTTGTTCTCACCTTGGCCCGACCTTATCGAATGCCTATAAAATTCGACTTAAACCGCAGGCTTAACAAGGGCTTACCAGGGGCCGAGCTGCAAAGAGGCCTAAGAAACGGTTAATCCTCCCGTTTTCGCGAGCGGATGTAGAAGACCAGCCTGAAGGTGGCGTAGATCACCGCGACCAGCGCGTGGGAGACGATGACCTCGATGCGCATGCCGAAGAGGTCGGGAAAGCCCGCATACATCGTCGTCTCGATCGCGGCGCAGATGAACCAGATGACGAAGCCCCAGGAAGCGAGCATCCACAGACCGCTGGCGGCAAACGGGAACAGGACGGCCAGCGTCACCGAAACCACCTGCCAGTGAACCGGCATCAGGTCGAAGCGCCAGTTCGCTCCTTCATAGATGCCCACCAGCCGCACCCAGTACAGAACTCCGAACAGCAGGCAGTAGACGGCGACGATCCTGTGGAACCACTGCCAGATGAGTTCCAGCGTGGTCGCGTGCAGGGGCGCGCGTTCAAAGACCTGCTGCATTGCGGATGACTGCTCCGGATCGTTGCGATTCGTTAAGCATAGTTTTTGCCACGCGGTTGGGCAAAGACATCCGCGATGGTGGTGATCGGGGCAAGGCGTGCCCACTGAACGGCGCCGCCTTGCACACGGAATCACAGCACGGCAGGATCGAGCACTTCCTACTTCGCCGCGACGGCTTCGATCTCCACCAACAACGCCGGCGAAGCCAGCGCCTTCACATAGACCAGCGTGGTGGCTGCTGGTGGCTGGACGAGCAGCGGAGCCGCAGCGGCGGTGAACCCCTCGAAATTGGCCTCGTCGGTAAGGTAGATCGTGGACTTCACGATATCGGCCGGCGTCATTCCGCCGGCGGCCAACACGGCGGTGAGGTTTTCTATCGCGACGGCGGCCTGCTCGCCGATGTCCTCGGCAACCGTTCCGTCACGCCGGACACCGACTTGCCCCGAGACGAACACCATGCGCGCACTGGCCTGCACTTCAACGCCGTGGCTGTAGAATGGCGGCGGTGTCATTCCTTCCGGGTTGAACTTCCTGATCATGTCTCATTCCTCCTTCTGGGTGATCTGCTGACGGGACCGGAAGCGGTCTCGCGATTGTCGCAGGATGTCGAACTGTGATCGAACCGCATCCTCGAAGCCTTCGTCGAACCGCCCTGCCCGGGAAAAGACGAGGATGCCGTGGTAGAGAAGAAGCAGCTTGTCGGCTTCGGCGGCGGAGCGCTCCGGCTCGATCTCGCGCCGCAGCACCCCGTGAATGCCCGCGGTCACCAGATCGAACGACCGCGCCATCGCCTCCTCGGCCGGGGAACCCTGCGTTCCAAACTCCATCGTGGAATTGACGACCAGGCAGCCATTGCCGTCGGTCATGGGCTCTCTGAACAAGGTGAGGAACAGTTGCTCAAGGTCGTCGAGCGTCGCCACTGGCCCCGCATGCGCCTCGATGCGGCCAGCCACGCAGCCCTCGACGTAAAACGCCATCGCGGCGCGGAATAATCCCTCCTTGTCGCCATAGGCGTTGTAGAGGCTGCCGGAACTGAGACCCGTAGCTTCCTCCAACTGCTTGATCGAGATGCCGGCATAGCCGTGGCGACGAAAAGCGTGCATCGCGCTTTCCAGCACTTGGGTCTCATCGAAAGAGCGGTTGCGTCCCATCTGACTCTCTAATTAGAATTCTCATTTTAAAATACACATTCTAAAATTGCTGTCCAGCGGCATTTTGGCCTGCCATTGCATGCTTGGTTCGCTCGCCCTGACCGTGATAGAAGCCGGCGAACCGGAGTGAATGCCATGAACAGCCCAGCCCGCCTGAAACCGTCGCGCACCGTCGACGAGATCACCGGGTCGCGCAGGTTGCGCAGGATGCGCAAGGCGGACTGGTCGCGCAGGCTCGTTCAGGAGAACCGTCTGACGGTGGACGACCTGATCTGGCCGATCTTCCTGATCGACGGCGAGAACCGCCGCGAGGAAGTCGCAGCGATGCCCGGCGTCTTCCGGCTCTCCGTCGATCTCGCGGTCAAGGAAGCCGAACGGGCGGCGAAGCTGGGCATCCCGGCGCTCGCCACCTTCCCCAATGTGGATCTTGGGCTGCGCGACAGAACCGGCTCCGAAATCCTCAATCCCGACAATCTCATCAACCGCGCGACGCGGGCGATCAAGGCAGCGGTGCCGGAGATCGGCATCGTCACCGACGCTGCACTCGACCCCTTCACCAGCCACGGCCATGACGGCATTCTCGACAATGGCATCATCGTCAACGACGAGACCGTCGACCAGGTGGCCGCAGCCGCAGTGCTTCAGGCGGCCGCCGGCTCGGACATCATCGCGCCATCCGACATGATGGACGGACGCATCGGCGCGATCCGCGATGCGCTGGATGCGGCGGGCTTCCAGGATGTGGCTATCATGTCCTATGCGACCAAGTTCGCCTCCGCTTTCTACGGCCCCTATCGCGAGGCGATCGGCACGCAGGGCCTGCTGAAGGGCGACAAGAAGACCTATTATATCGACCACGCTAATTCCGACGAGGCGGTGCGCGAGACCGAGCAGGACCTTGCCGAGGGCGCGGACATGATCATGGTCAAGCCGGGCCTGCCCTATCTCGACATTGTGCGGCGACTTAAGGACGAGTTCCGGGTGCCCACCTTCGCCTATCAGGTGTCGGGCGAATACGCGATGATCGAGGCGGCAAGCGCCAATGGCTGGCTCGACGGCGAAAAGGCGATGCTGGAAAGCCTGCTCGCCTTCAAAAGGGCCGGCTGCGACGGCATCCTGACCTATTTCGCGCCGCGCGTGGCGGAGATGCTGAGGAGCTAGCGCCGCCCAGCGATCGGCCCCACCCTAGGCCGCCTCGATGTCGGTCAGCGGAAAATCCGCCCCCTTGAACATCAAAGGCATTCCGAAATGCCTCGCACAGGCATAGGCAAAGCAGTCGCCGAAGTTCAGTCGCGCTGGGTGCCGTCCCTTGCCGTAACGGTCATAGGCGTCGATCGCAATCCTGGCGGTCGAAGGCGGAACGGCGACGACCTCGATTCCCATCTCTTCGAAATACGCCTCCAGCGCAGAAGCGACTTCCTTCACACTCAAGTCGAGCACGCGAGCGACAGCGATGGCTGCCTCCCACACCGCCATCGGCGAAGTGATGCGCGTCGTCGCCCCCTGCATGCGGGCCAGCAGTTCGCGCGCATCGTCCTCGTCGGTGAGGAGCGCAGTCAGCGCGGAAGCGTCAATGAACATCAGTCGTTCTCGTAGAGGCTGTCGATAAACGCCTTGTCGGCCGGAAGGCCGCGTTCGGGCCGTCCCTTCGCTCGGAGCGCGCGGGTGAACGCAAGCCCCTTTTCGACCAGTGACGGTTTGCCCAGTTCTCGATCGAGCTCGTGGCGGAGCGCGTCGTGCACCACCTCCGTCAAACCCGCCTTCCTCAAGGCAGCGAGCCGCCGCGCCAAAGCCTCAGTCTCAGCATTCCTGATATGAAAGGCCATCTCACACTCTGTCTAGCCAACTATGTCTATCCGTATATACAGCATCGGATATACGACTGGAAGGGAACTGCCATCTTGAATTCGGTTGCACAATTCCCATCTGCAACGGACAGCAATCGCGAAGCACAAGGAGCAGCGCGCATCATGAACACACGGGTTCTCGACGGTGAGATCATCTCGTCACGCCTCGAAGACACGCGTGTCTATGAGGGTGTGCGGACACGGCGCATATTCGCCTTCATCATCGACTACTGCATCATCGCGCTGTTGCTGATCCCGTTTGCCATCCTGGTCGCGATCCTCGGCGTCCTCACGCTGGGGCTGGGATGGATGCTCTTTTCCATACTCGGCCCTGCGGTGGCCCTGCTATATGTGTGGAACACGCTGGGCGGCGCCAACCAGGCAACGGTCGGCATGAAGATGATGGGCATCCGCCTAGACCGTCTCGACGGTCGTCCCGTCGACGGCCTGATCGCCGTGGTCCATACCGTGCTGTTCTGGGCCGGCAACGTCATCCTGACGCCCTTGATCCTGCTCGCGACACTCTTCCTGGACCGCAAGCGCACGGTTCACGATCTGTTGCTCGGCACGGTGGTGACCCGCGACGACCGCTGAACGCCTTGTGCTCCAAGGTTTGCGTTACGTCATATTCAATATTTTACAGTTGACGTTTGCTGCGGGCGTGACAAGCCTAGAAACCTGAATCGTAGCAACGGCTCATGAAGCACCAACCGACGCAATCGCCGCAGTTCTTCCTGACAGCGCCTTCGCCCTGTCCTTATGTCGAAGGACAGTTCGAGCGGAAGGTTTTTACGCATCTCGTCGGCGAACGCGCGGCAGAACTCAACGACCTCCTGACGCAGGGCGGCTTCCGCCGCTCGCAGAACATCGCTTATCGCCCCGCCTGCGAAACCTGCCGGGCCTGCGTTTCGGTGCGCATCCTGGTCGACGAATTCAAGCCGTCGCGCAGCATGAAGCGCGTTGCGGCCACCAATGCCGATTTGATCGGCGTCGAACACGACGCGGAGCCGTCGACCGAACAGTATTCACTCTTCCGCACCTATCTCGATGCGCGTCACCGCCGCGGCGGCATGTCCGACATGACCGTGCTCGACTATGCGATGATGGTCGAGGACACGCATGTCGATACCAAGATCATCGAATATCGCAGGCGCGGCCCGGACTCCTTCATCACCGGCCGGGGCGAAGGCGAGCTCATCGCGGTCGCTTTGACCGATCGCATGGGTGACGGTCTGTCGATGGTCTATTCGTTCTTCAATCCCGAGTTCGAGGATCGCTCGCTGGGAACCTTCATGATCCTCGATCACATCGCGCGCGCCCGCGCTGCGGGCCTGCCCCACGTCTATCTCGGTTACTGGGTCAACGGGTCGCGCAAGATGGCTTATAAGGTACGCTTCGAACCGCAGGAGCATCTCGGTCCCAAGGGCTGGGAGCGCTACGACCACGAAGCCGTCTGACGGCATCCGGTTCTTCCGCCTTTCGCTCGTTGCCTTCCTCGGCGTTCCGCCGGAGCCAGTTTCCATGTCCGCACCCATTTCCGACCATTCCAAGGGTCTGCTGCTGACCGCCATCGGCGGGCTGACGCTGACCGTGGACATTCCGCTCATCAAGCTCGCCAACGGCGACGTCTGGTCGGTGCTGATGGTGCGCTGCGCCACCACGCTGGTGGTCACCGCCATAGTGTGGGCGGTCTGGCGGGCGCTTTCGCCGCGCGCGCCCGCGCTTTTGCCCGGCAAGGCCGGCCTGGCGGTTGCCGCATGCTACGGCATCGGCTCGATCTGCTTTCTGAGCGCTGTCTACCATATCCCGACGGCCAATCTCGTATTCCTGCTGGCCTTCAACACGGTCTTCGCGGCGGTGCTTTCATGGCTCTTCCTGAAGGAGCGGCCGCGGCCCGCGACGCTGGCGGCCATGGCTGCCATGCTGGTGGGTGTCGCCATAATCGTCAGCGACGGAATTTCAGCCGGCAGCCTTTTCGGCAATCTATTGGCGCTGTGCTCGTCGCTGTGCATCGCCTCCGCCATCACGATCACGAGGGCAACCGGGCGCGACATGGGCTTTACCTCGCTCGTCGCGGTCAGCCTGCCGCTGCTCGTCGCCTTCGTCATGGTCGCGCAGGTTGGCTACCGGATCGAAGCGCCGTGGTGGATCGTCCTCAACGGCGCGGTGGTGATGCCGATCGCCTTTTTCCTGCTCGCCACCGGGCCGAAATACATCTCCGGGCCGGAAGTCGCGATGTTCTACCTGCTGGAAACCGTTCTGGCGCCGATCTGGGTGTGGCTGATCTTTCTGGAGACGCCAACGCCGCAGACGCTGGTCGGCGGGGCGATCCTGATCACCGCCCTGCTCTCCCATTCGCTATGGCAGCTTCATCAAGGCCGGCGACGCCGGGCCGCACAGGCGGTCCGACACGCCCCCTGATTACTCGGCGGCGTCGCGGCTTTCGACAAGATCGTCCGGTGCGTTGGGATCGCCCGGCGCACTCTCGACGCCGAGGTCGGGGAAGACCACGATGCGCTGGCCATGGAAATCAGTGCGAACCACCAGTAGGCCCCGTTCCTCGAAATAAGTGAGCAGCCGACGCGCGCGCGACAGCGAATGCGTACCGTAGGCGCGCGCCAGCGTCGCGTCGGACGGGCACGCCGCTCCGGCAAGGGCCGCCTGCGCGACGATCAGGAAAACACCCTGAATGTCGTCGGTAAGGCTCTCCGACATGCGTAGCGCCTCCTGCCAGGCATCGTCGCCGGCCATTGCCTCGTCGACGCCGGCCCGTGCAATCGCCAGCCTGCGCTTGAAGGCAGCGAGGTCCAGCGGCTGGCCAGGCACCCTGTGGATGCGGCAGCGGACGAGAAAATCCTGGTAGAGCACGGCGACCGTGCGGAACGCGGCATCGGCATCGGCCACGATTTCGCGCAACACGGCATCGAGTGCGGCGTCTCGCTCGGCCTCGTCGATCTCGGGAAACAGCGATGAGGCATCGGCTCCGGCCGGCTCCGGCTTGGATCGGGCGAGTTGGGCCAGGATTTCCGCCGTGGGTGTGGGCGGAGGTGGCGGCGGCGGTCGACGGACCGGTTGTCGCAGCTCGATCGGGTCCATCTTGAAGATCAGCTCGGCGGCATCCTCGGGCGCCGTTTCCGGCAGCGGCATCAGCTTGGGGCTGACGGAGCGCGCGGACGTCTCGACCGCGCCGATCGCAACCGGCAACGGGCGGCGCGCGATCGCTGGGCCGAGCGCCACGAACCGACCGCGATCGAGGTCTCGGAACTGCTCCGCCTGACGGCGATCCATGCCGAGAAGGTCGGCAGCACGCGCCATGTCGATGTCCAGAAAGGTCCGGCCCATGAGGAAGTTGGATGCTTCCGCCGCGACATTCTTTGCAAGCTTGGCGAGGCGCTGGGTAGCGATGACGCCGGCCAGACCACGCTTGCGGCCACGGCACATCAGGTTGGTCATCGCGCCCAGCGACAGCTTGCGCGCCTCGTCGGAGACTTCACCGGCCGCGGCTGGCGCAAAAAGCTGAGCCTCGTCCACCACCACCAGCACCGGGTACCAGTGGTCGCGCTCGGCATCGAACATGCCGCCGAGAAAGGCGGCCGCGGCGCGCATCTGCTGCTCGACGTCGAGCCCCTCGAGGTTGAGCACCACGGAAACGCGATGTTGCCGGATGCGCCCTGCAATGCGCGTGAGTTCCGTCTCGGTGCGCGCAGCGTCGACCACCACATGGCCGAACCTGTCGGCGAGCGTCACGAAATCGCCCTCGGGGTCGATCACGCATTGCTGCACCCAGGGAGCCGACTGCTCCAGCAGCCGGCGCAGCAGGTGCGACTTGCCAGAACCCGAATTGCCCTGGACGAGCAGGCGCGTGGCGAGCAGTTCCTCAAGGTCGACGGATGCCGGCGCGCCGCCCGCGCCCGTTCCCAGATCGATACCGACCTTCATTCATGCCTCGACGCGTGTTGCAACGCGGCAGCCATATCATCCCCGGCAGCACATTGCGCGGGTCGGAGGTCGCAATTCACAAGAGAGGCGCAGGCGGGCCGAGCAATCGCAGGGGCGTAGCCATGAGAAGCAGGCCAGCAATCATGCCCACCAGTCCCAGGAGACCCTTCAGCAGGGTCGGCCGCCATGCAAACGACGTTTCCAGATAGGCGTGGTCCGGATTTTCGGGATCGTAGTAGGCCGGCACCGTCCGCCCGGTTACGCTGGCGAAGACAAGCCGGTGATAAAGTCGGCGCAGGCGGCGGTCGCCCGGTTCGGCACGATCGGAAAGACTGGCCGCATGGCCTGCACGCAGCTCGCCAGCGGCTTCGAATTCGTAGACGGCCGAAAGGACGAGCTCGGTGACGAAGCCTTCGCCGCGCGGCAGCCGATCCTCGAAAAGCGTCACGGAGACGATGGCGGCCTCTGCCGACGGCCATGCCCGCGCCTCCAGATGGGTGGCGGCCTGCCGCCAGGGCACGCTCGTCAGCAAGGCAAAGGACGCGATAGCCAGCGCCACGCCGATGACGAGGTTGACCACTCTGCCCCGATGCCGCGTATTGCGGCCACCCCTTGCCCGGATTCCTCCGAAGCTCGCCGTATCCATCTCGGCCCCCGCCGATCGTTTGTCCCACCGTCACAATAGCAGCGGCACGTTGAGCAACGACCAAGGAATTCGGTTAAATTGCGCTTATCCGAATGGGTTAACGGGTGCTCGCCGCGAGGCGCTGGGCCTTCTTCCAGCGCATGACGCGCGGCCGCAGCGCCCGGTAGCCGACGAGTACGAAAGCGAGCAACAGGTAGATGAAGGGCTCGGCCGTGACCACCTTGACCGACATGGCGAAATGGGTCGCGCCGCCCAGCACGATCAGATAGCTGAGCTTGTGCAGGCGCTGCCAGTTGGGGCCGAGCCTGCGGATTGACCATGCGTTCGACGTCGCGGCCAGAGGTATGAGCAGCACGAGGCAGGCCATGCCGATGGTAATGAACGGCCGTTTGGCGATGTCGGCCAGTATCGTCGCAAGGTTGAGGTTCTGGTCGAGCACCATGTAGGTGAGGAAATGCATGAGCACATACCAGAAGGCGAGCAGGCCGAGCGCGCGCCTATAGCGTAACAGGTTGATGCCGGCGAGATCGCGCAGCGGCGTGACGGTGAGCGTGGCGATGAGAAAGCGGAGCGCCCAGATGCCCAGCAGGTGCTCGAACTCCTTGACCGCGTTGCCGGCGATCTGCCCCGTTGCGCCGAGGTAGAAATACCAGACCGCAGGCACGAAGCCGAGCGCGTAGAGCGCCCAGATACTGGCGGGCCGCCAGTTCCAGGACTTCGCCTGTACCGTTCGGCCCTGCGCCGATTTGGCCTGCACCTGCGCCATGGTCAGTAATTCGCCCTAAGATCCATGCCCGCATACAGGCTCGCGACCTCCTCGCCATAGCCGTTGAAGGGCAGCGTCGGGCGCCGCGCGGCATTGAAGAAACCACCCTCGCCGACGCGCGTCTCGCTCGCCTGGCTCCAGCGCGGATGGTCGACTTCGGGGTTAACGTTGGCATAGAAGCCATATTCCTGCGGTGCGAGGCGCGACCAGCTCGTTACCGGCTCTTCCTCGACCAGCGACATGCGCACGATCGACTTGATGCCCTTGAAGCCGTATTTCCAGGGCACGACGAGGCGGACCGGCGCGCCGTTCTGCTTGGGCAGGGTTTCGCCATAAAGGCCAACGGAGAGGATGGTGAGCGGATGGCGCGCCTCGTCGAGGCGCAGGCCCTCCACATAGGGCCATTCCAGCGGCTGGAAGAGCCCGCGCTGACCGGGCATCTCCTCCGGCCGCATGACGGTCTCGAAGGCGACGTATTTGGCGCTGCCGAGGGGCTCGACGCGGTCGAGCAGCGCTGCGAGCGGAAAGCCGACCCACGGGATCACCATCGACCAGGCTTCCACGCAGCGCATGCGATAGGTTCGATCCTCCAGAGGGAAAGCGTGCAGGCTGTCGAGATCGAATTTTTGCGGCTTGCCGACGAGGCCGTCGACCTCAAGCGTCCATGGCTCGGGCTGGAAATCGCCGGAGTTGGCCGAAGGGTCGCCCTTGCCGGTGCCGAACTCGTAGAAATTGTTGTAGCTGGTCACGTCCGACTTGGCGGTCGGCTCCTCATCGATGTTGAAGGGGCCAGGGGTCGTCTTCAGTGCCGCCGCATGTGCCACACCGCCGCCGATGAGCGGCAACGCGGCAGCCGTGCCGACGCCAGCCAGGAAACGGCGGCGGTCGAGCCATACGGACCGCGGCGTGATCTCTGACGCCGCCACCTTCGGATAACGATATGAAGCCATGGGCATGATCTCCTGCTTTCGGCCTGCGGGCCGGGACCCGCTTTCACTGACCAGTCACGTTACGCACACGAACATAGTTTCGGTCGAACGACATGAAATGTTACATCACGAAGGCGTGTTTTTTGAGGGATTTCGGCGAAATCCGGACTCCGCCGTCATGGCGGCCGACCGCGCTTCGGGCGAGCCCGTGAATGTCGGTCAGCGTTATCTGGACTGCTTGGGCGCAGCGGTTGTCACGTGGCCTCGGTCGTGAGGGCCGCACGCAGGCGGCGAATTTCCTGATTGAGCGCGATCATTTCGTCCGGCGTCATGCCAGCCTTGGCGAAAAGCGCCTCCCCGAGGCAGCGGCTCTGTTCGCTGAGCGCCCTGCCCTTGTCGGTCAGATTCACCCGAACACTGCGCTCATCCTCGGTGCTGCGCGCGCGGCGCACCAGTGACGCGGCTTCCAGGCGCTTGACGAGCGGCGTGATCGTGCTCGGTTCGAGGTCGAGACGGGCAGCGATCGCACCGATGCCGAGCCCATCCTTCTCCCACAAGACGTTCAACACGAGGTACTGCGGGTAGGTAATCCCTAGGCCGTCGAGCAGCGGCTTGTAGAGGCGACTGACCGCCAGGGACGTGGAATAGAGCGAGAAGCAGAGCTTATGCTCGAGAGGGATGTTCTGGGCCATAAGGATACATACCACGCAATTGATTATCGCGGCAAATAAATACTGGACAGCCGGCCGGCAATGCATTAGCTCGATAATTATCGCGATAATGATTTTCGCGACATAAACCCAAGGAGCCGATATGCCAGTCAAAGTTCTGTATAGCACCAAAGCCACGTCCACCGGCGGCCGCGACGGCAAATCACGGATCGAGGGCGGGCGGGAGCTTGCCCTTTCCACACCGAAGGAACTGGGCGGCAGCGGCGGAGACGGGGCAAACCCCGAACAGCTCTTCGCTGCCGGCTATTCAGCCTGCTTCCTCGGCGCGCTCAAGGCGGTCGGGGGTCAAATGAAGGTCAAGATTCCGCAAGATGCCGCAGTCACCGCTACCGTCGGGATCGGGCCGCGCAGCGAAGGCGGCTTCGGCATCACGGCCGCGCTGGAAATCAGCCTGCCAGGCGTTGCCCGCGACGAAGCCGAACGGCTCGTCGAGGCCGCACACCAGACATGCCCCTATTCCAATGCGACAAGAAACAATCTCGATGTGGCGTTGACGATCGCCTGAGTTCTGTTCGCGCCGACATCCAGTCTCCGGGTCAGGCGCCCGGAGACCGAGGAAAGGAATCGACATGTTTGGAATTACGCCACTTGGCTGGGTGCACACGCTGGGCAGCCTGCCCGCCATCCCCGCTGCCGCCTACATGCTTTTCCGATACGGCCGGATAGTGCCGCGCTCCGCGGCGGGCCGCATCTATCTCGTCAGCATGGTGATCGGCGGCCTCACGGTCTTCCTGGTGGCGAACGCGCCGGAAAGCCCGGTCGTCGGAGCAGCCACCCTGCTGTTTCTCTTTGCGGGATACACGGTCGGACGGGTCAGGGCGCTGGGCCGCGTCCGCTGGTACCTGGAAACCTTCCTCCTCACCTTCACCGTCTTCCTGCTGATGGTTCCGACCGTCTCTGAGATATTGCGCCGCGTTCCCGATGGCCATCCGATCGTGACAGACCCGAGCTCTCCAATTCTCAAGGGTGCGCTCGCGAGTCTGGCGGCAATGTTGATCCTCGGACTGGCCGCGCAGTTCATCTGTCTTTTCAGGTTCAAGCGCGGAAAGAGCGCACCGTGAGAACCGCCCGATATAGGCCTGCGGCAACCGCCCTCGATCACTCAGCCGTGAACGCGCAGTTGCGATTCGCAACAAAATTGCGTGGAACTATTTTCCGCAAGCATACGTTGCTTCCCCGATCGTCAAGGACTCGATCACCAGACAAATAAGGAGCCCTAAAGATGAAACGTATGCTTATTGCCACCGCCCTTTGTGCCGCTTTTGCCGGTTCGGCTTTCGCTCAGACGGCGTCGACCGACGACCAGGGCAACAGCCCGATCATGAAGGACCCCGCCATGGTCGGTACCTTCTACACGGACGACACCATGACCACGATGCGCTCGGTCGATGAAATGCGCGATGCCTACGGCGCCCTGACCGAGGAGCAGCGCGAGACGCTTCGCTCGCAGTGCGAGGCTGAAGAGAACCGCGGCACGGACGGCACCGCGCTGTGCTCGCACATCATGACGTTCTGATAAACATATCAGCGTCATACGAAAAACCCCGCCGGTTAGCGCCGGCGGGGTTTTTTATTGCGGTCGTTTCGGTTGCTGCGCGAGGCGCCCTAGAACCGACCGGTCCTCGGGAAACCCTTCGGCACCATGCGGCCGGCGCCGGCGCGGGCGCCGATCCATTCGGCCAGCTCCTCGCGCGTCTTCACAAAGGTGCGGTCGGCGGAATCCGTCCATGACAGGCCGGTTTCCATCGCGAAGCTCTTTGCGTCGGATACGCCGCCGTCCTTATATTTCTGCAGGCGCACGCCCTTGCCGCGCGTCATCTCCGGCACGTCTGCGAGCGGAAAGACGATGAGCTTGCGGTTCTCGCCGACGATGGCGAGATGGTCGCCCGAAACCGGGGCGCAGATCTTGGCCTCGTCGGGCGATTTGACGTTCATGACCTGCTTGCCCTTGCGGGTGTTGGCCACCACCTCGCCCTCGGGCACCACGAAGCCGTTGCCCTGATGCGACACCAGGAGAAGCTTGCGCGACGGGTCATGCACGAAGGCGGTGACGATGTCCTGCTCGTTGTCCATATCGACCATGATGCGGATCGGCTCGCCATGGCCGCGCCCGCCGGGCAGCCGGTCGGCACCGATGGTGTAGAACTTGCCGCCGGTGGTGAAGACGAGGATCTTGTCGGTAGTCTGGGCGTGGAAGGCGAGCTTGAGCTTGTCGCCCTCCTTGAAGGACAGGCCCTCGAAATCGGCCAGATGCCCCTTCATCGCGCGCAGCCAGCCCTTTTCCGACACGATGACGGTAACGGGCTCGCGCTCGATCATCGCGTGGGCGATGTGCTGCTCGTCATGCTCGGGCGCGTCGGCGAACTGGGTGCGGCGGCGGCCGAGCTCGGTGTGGGAACCGAACTGGTCGCGCAGCTTCTCCACCTGCCAGCGGATCGTCTTCCACTGCTTCGCGTCGGAGGCAAGCAGCGCTTCGATCTGCTCCTTCTCGGCGGTGAGCGCGTCGAACTCCTTGCGGATCTCGAACTCCTCCAGCTTGCGCAGCGAGCGCAGGCGCATGTTGAGGATCGATTCGGCCTGGAGGTCGGTCAGGTCCCACCGGGCCATCATCACCGGCTTGGGCTCATCCTCCTCGCGGATGATGCGGATCACCTCGTCGATGTTGAGATAGGCGATCAGGTAGCCACCGAGGATTTCCAGCCGGCGGACGATCTCGGCCAGGCGATGGCGCGAGCGGCGGACGAGCACGTCTTTGCGGTGCTCCAGCCACTCCTGCAGCACCTGCTTGAGGGACAGCACGCCCGGTACCTTGCCGCGCGAGAGCACGTTCATGTTGAGCGGGAAGCGGCTTTCGAGCTCGGTGAGCTTGAACAGCGATTCCATCAGTATGGCCGGGTCGACGGTGCGGCTCTTGGGCACCAGCACGAGGCGGATGTCCTCCGCGCTCTCGTCGCGCACGTCGTCGAGCAGCGGCAGGCGGCGGGCCAGAAGCAGTTCGGCGATCTTCTCGATCATCCGCGATTTCTGGACGCCGTAAGGGATTTCTGTAACGACGATCTGCCAGACACCCCTGCCCTGATCCTCGGTATGCCACCTGGACCGAACACGGAACGAGCCGCGGCCGGTTTTGTAGGCCTCCAGGATCGCGTCGAAGGAATCGACGATGATGCCGCCGGTCGGGAAGTCGGGACCGCGCACCATGTTCTCGTCGGGATCGTCGGCCGGCTCGCGGGTCATCAGGTCCTCGACCTCCGCGTCCGGATGGTCGATCAGATGGAGCGCGGCCTTGCAGAGTTCGGCGGCGTTGTGCGGCGGGATCGAGGTCGCCATGCCGACGGCGATGCCGGACGAGCCATTGGCAAGCAGGTTCGGGAAGGCGCCGGGGAGCACCACCGGCTCCTCGTCCTCCTCGTTGTAGGTGAGGCGGAAATCGACCGCATCCTCGGTGATGCCCTCCAGAAGCTGGGTGGCGACCTCGGTCATGCGCGCCTCGGTGTAGCGCATGGCGGCGGCGTTATCGCCGTCGATATTGCCGAAATTCCCCTGCCCGTCGACCAGCGGATAGCGCACGGAGAAGGACTGCGCCAGACGCACCAGCGCGTCGTAGATCGACTGGTCGCCATGCGGGTGGAACTTGCCCATAACCT
Organism: Aquamicrobium sp.; assembly: GCA_019739225.1. Classification (GTDB taxonomy): domain Bacteria; phylum Pseudomonadota; class Alphaproteobacteria; order Rhizobiales; family Rhizobiaceae; genus Aerobium. The sequence goes on along the minus strand of JAHHDT010000004.1, from coordinate 56,086 downwards.
CGCCGACGATGCGGGCGCATTTGGCAAAGCCCTGCTCGGGGTTGAGGCGCAGAAGCCGCATGGCGTGCATGATACGTCGATGGACGGGCTTCAGCCCGTCGCGCACATCCGGCAATGCGCGGTGCATGATGGTCGAGAGCGCATAGGCAAGGTAGCGTTCCTCGAGCGCCTTGCGCAGATCGACCGGCTCGATGTGATCGCCCCCGTCGGAGCCGGGCGGAATAAGGTCTTTTCCCATGAAATCCGGTTACTTGAGCGGGTGATTCGGGGCAAGCCGCAATCGCCTCGCGCCGCAGGCGGCGGCAGGAGACGAAACCGGACGTTTACACAGAAACGCGAGCCGGGCCGCTTTGATTTGCGTTCCGGCCGAAATAAGTGAATCTTGCCGCGATGTCACGCTTCGCGACACCCGGCTGGGGGCGGCGCCGGGTACCACGGTTTTTTCAAGGAATGATCCATGTCGATAATCCATAAGCAATTGCGGGCACTTGCGCTCTCCACCCTGTTCGGCGGCCTCGCCGTGACCGGCGCCTCCGCACAGGCGGTCGAGGAGGCGCTGGACCGGCTGAAGGCGCTGAGCGCCGACCAGGGCGTCACGCTCGACTGGGCCAGCGCCGACATCAGCGGCGACGACGCGGTGCTCTCCGGCGTCACGGTCACGGTCGACGGCAAGGCGACGCCGATCAGCGACATCACACTCAGCGGCATCTCGGAAGTCGATTCGGGCTACCGTATCGAACGCCTCGAAGCCGACGACTATTCGATGTCGGACGACAACGGCTCGGTGGCGATCGAGGGCGTCGAGATGACCGGCCTGCTGCTGCCGAGCGAGGAAGACCGCGACGCCTATGGCGGTTTCCTGTTCTACGAGACGATCGCCGTCGCTTCGATGAGCGTCGCCGCGCAGGGCAACGATATCTTCAGCCTCACCGACCTGCAGGCGGAAGTTACCGCGGGCGAGGCCGGCGAGCCGATGTCGTTCACCGGCGGGGCCGACGGGTTCACCGTCAACTTGTCGTTCCTGGAGCCGCAGCAGCGCACCATTATGCAGGCGCTGGGCTACGAGGAACTGCAGGGCTCTCTGGAGATGGAGGGAAGCTGGCAGCCGACGGACGGCCGCATAGAGCTTTCGCAATACGACGTAACCGTGGACGGTGCAGGCACTTTCGGCCTGTCGTTCGACCTGGCCGGCTACACGCCCGATTTCATCGCGTCGCTGCGCGAACTCCAGCAGCAGGCGCTCGCCAACCCCGACGGCGACAACTCGGCCCAGGGCATGGCCATGCTGGGGCTGGCGCAGCAGCTCTCGTTCAACCGCGCCGAGATCGCCTTCGACGACGATTCGCTCACAAGCAAGGTGCTGGAATATGTCGCCGCGCAGCAGAACATGAGCACGAGCGACGTCGCCAACCAGGCGAAGGCGATCCTGCCCTTCGTGCTGGCTCAGCTCGGCGACCCGGACCTGACGGCCAAGATCACGCAGGCGGTCTCCGCCTTCCTCGACGATCCGCAGAGCCTGCGCATCACGGCCGCGCCGCCGGCACCGGTGCCCTTCGCGCTGATCGCGGCGGGCGCAATGAGCGCGCCCAAGGAGCTCACGAAAACGCTGGGCGTAACCGTTACGGCAAACGACTGACGAAAAAGGCCCGTTTCAAACCGGGCCTTTCACTTTCAGGCGCGGACGTTCCACTCGTCGATGCAGGCGGCGATGACGATGTGGGCGCCGGCGACGAGGTCGTCGATGGCCATTGCGGCCGGGTGGTCCGGTTCCGCTTCCTTCAGCGGCGGCACGTGCACGAAACCCGCCATGACCGGCCGCAGGCCATCGCAGGCGTGGGCGGCCGACAGCGTGAAGACGGTGTTGCAGAGATAGCCGCCGGCATCGTCAGACCATTCGACAGGGAGGCCGGCCCCTTCGAGACGCTCGGCGATGACGTCGAGCGGCAGCGTCGAGGCCAGCCGGTCCGGACCGGCGCAGACGCGCACAGCCGAAGGCAGCGCGCCCGACTGGTCAGGGCGCGCGCCGTCATGGCTGTTGCGGGCAACGCGCTCCAGCCGGAAACCGCCGCATTCCCGCGCCAGCCCGAAATGGATCGCGATGTCGGGCAGAAACTCGCGGCCGGTCGCCGACAGGCGGTCCGCGATCGTCGCGTATTCGACGGCCAGCACATCGGCGCGGAACGCCTCGACGCCTGCCGGGGGCTCGTCGTTGAGAATGCCAGCAAGCGCCTCGGTCGGGTTGACCGGCGCGCCGGGAAACACCGAGAAACCTGTGACGAGGATGCGTGGCGGGCGCGTGAACACGAGCCACTATAGCCTGCACGCAACCAAAGCCAATCGAATTTGCGCCGGGTTCGAACGGCCTGCGACCGGCGCCATTTACTGCCGGAAGACCCGCCGGCGGTCTTGGCTTTCCAGGCCGGATTTAATATATGCTTCATATACGAATCATATATGGAGACTTCCGTGGGCATCGTGAACATTGACGACGACCTGCACGAGCAATTGCGCCGGGCCAGCAAGGTATCGTGCCGGTCGATCAACGCGCAGGCCGTTTTCTGGATCAAGATCGGCATGCTGTGCGAGACCAACCCGACGCTCAGCTTCTCGGAGATCATCCAGCGTGAGATGAGCTCGGCAGGCGTTTCGGCGCCGGCGCTGGCTATGGGTGACGCGTGATCAAGACGCCGAAGGAACTGGAGCTGCTGGCCGCGTCCGGCCGGCTGCTGGCGTCGGTGTTCGAGCTGCTGGACCGCACGCCGCTGGCTGGCAAGTCGACGCTCGAGATCAACGATATGGTGGAGCGCTTCATCGTCGACGACCTCAAGGCGCGCCCGGCGAGCAAGGGACAATATGGCTACGGCTTCGTGCTGAATTCCTCGATCAACGAGGTGGTCTGCCACGGGGTGCCTTCGCAGGCGGACGTGCTTCGGGATGGCGATATCGTCAATCTCGATATCACGCTGGAGAAGGACGGCTACATCGCCGATTCCAGCAAGACCTACCTCGTCGGCGACGTGAACCCGGCGGCCAGACGGCTGGTGCAGACCACCTACGAGGCGCTCTGGTTGGGCATTAACGCGGTGCGGCCGGGCGCGACGCTCGGCGATGTCGGCTGGGCGATCGAGCGGCACGCCAAGCGAAACGGCTATTCGGTGGTGCGCGAGTTCTGCGGGCACGGTATCGGGCGGGAGATGCACGAGGAACCGCAGGTGCCGCATTTCGGCAAGCCCGGAACCGGCACGGTGCTGCGCGAGGGCATGGTCTTCACCATCGAGCCGATGCTCAACCGCGGCCGAAGGAGCGTGAAGACGCAGGACGACGGCTGGACCGTGGTGACGCGGGACGGCTCGCTCTCCGCGCAGTTCGAGCACACCGTGGCGGTGACAGCTTCCGGCGTGTCGGTGCTGACGCTGCGCGCCGACGAGCGCGTCGCGGGGGCAGGCAAAAGGCTGGCGGTGGGGGTCGGGTGATGCAGCGGTGGAGAGGGGGTTCCCCCTCTCCGTCTCGGCTCCGCCTCGACACCTCTCCCCCGCAAGCGGGGGCGAGGAAAAGCCGGCTGCTTGCTCAGTGGCAGTTCTTCAACGCCGGTGATTGGCGAAAGCAGCGACGAAGGCTCTCTTTTCCCAGTCCTTCGCCGGGGAGAAGTGCCCGGCAGGGCGATGAGGGACGGCGCGGCCGGCAATGATGACGTACTTCCGGCGGGAGCAGCTTGTCTCCAACGCATTTGTGGATGAGGCGGAACCCTCCGTAGCCAACGCCCCCTCCACCGCCTTTGGCGGTCCCGCTCACCCGCTTTGCAGGGGAGGAACCAGCGTCGCAGCCGGCCGCGCCCTCGATTCTCCCCTGTTTACGGTGGAGGTGTCCCGAAGGGACCGAGGGTGCGGTTCAGTGAAAACCTGAACCGATCTAATCGTCCTTCTTCGAGACGACGGTGCGCAGGTGCAGTTCGCGAAGCTGCGCGGGTGAGGCTTCGGCGGGCGCGTTCATCAGCAGGTCCTGCGCCTGCTGGTTCATCGGGAACATAGTGATCTCGCGCAGGTTCTTTGCGCCGGTGAGCAGCATGACGATGCGGTCGACGCCGGCCGCCATGCCGCCATGGGGCGGTGCGCCGTACTGGAAGGCGCGGTAGAGGCCGCCGAAGCGATCCTCGACCGTCTGCCTGTCCAGGCCGACGATCTCGAACGCCTTGACCATCGTCTCCGGCAGATGGTTGCGGATGCCGCCCGATGCGATCTCGAAGCCGTTGCAGACCATGTCGTACTGGAACGCCTTGATGGTGAGCGGATCCTGCCCCTCCAGCGCTTCGATGCCGCCCTGCGGCATGGAGAACGGGTTGTGGCCGAAATCGACCTTCTTCTCGTCCTCGTTCCACTCGTAGAAGGGGAAGTCGACGATCCAGCAAAGCTCGAAGCGGTCGCGGTCGACGAGGTTCAGCTCCTCGCCAGCCCGGGTGCGCGCGGCACCGGCAAAGGCGACGAACTTCTTCGGGTCGCCGGCGACGAAGAAACAGGCATCGCCGTCATCGAGCCCGAGCTGCTGGCGGATCGCTTCGGTGCGCTCCTCGCCAATGTTCTTGGCTAGCGGGCCAGCCCCTTCCAGCGCCTCGCCTTCCTTGCGCCAGAAGATGTAGCCCAGCCCCGGCTGGCCCTCGCCCTGCGCCCACGAATTCATGCGGTCGCAGAAGGCGCGGCTGCCGCCGGTCTTCGCCGGAATCGCCCAGACCTCAGCCTTGGGATCGTTGGCGAGGATGTTGGCGAATACCTTGAAGCCGGAGCCGCGGAAATGCTCCGATACGTCTTCCATGACGATGGGGTTGCGCAGGTCCGGCTTGTCGGAGCCGTATTTGCGCATGGCCTCGTCATAGGCAATGCGCGGGAAGGACTGCGTGACCGGCTTGCCGTTGGCGAAGGTCTCGAACACGCCGCGCAGGACCGGCTCCATGGTTGCCAGAACGTCGTCCTGCTCGACAAAGCTCATCTCGAGGTCGAGCTGGTAGAACTCGCCCGGCAGGCGGTCGGCGCGCGGGTCCTCGTCGCGGAAGCAGGGCGCGATCTGGAAATAGCGGTCGAAGCCTGAGACCATGATGAGCTGCTTGTAGATCTGCGGCGCCTGCGGCAGCGCGTAGAACTTGCCCTCGTGGATACGGCTCGGCACCAGGAAGTCGCGCGCGCCCTCGGGGCTGGAAGCCGTGAGGATCGGCGTCGAATATTCGGTGAAGCCGACATCGGCCATGCGCCTGCGCATCTCCGCTATGATCTTGGTGCGCTGGACGAGGTTGCGGTGCAGCGTGTCGCGGCGCAGGTCGAGGAAGCGGTATTTGAGGCGGATGTCTTCCGGGTAATCCGGCTCGCCGAAGACCGGCAGCGGCAGTTCCTTCGCGCCGGACAGGACTTCCATGTCGCGCGCGAAAATCTCGATCTCGCCGGTCGGCAGGTTGGCGTTGACGGTCTCGGCCGTGCGCGCCTTGACCTCTCCGTCGACGCGGATGACCCACTCGCCGCGCACGGTCTCGGCAATCGAGAATGCCGGCGAATCCGGATCGGCGACGACCTGGGTGAGGCCGTAGTGATCGCGAAGGTCGATGAACAGCAGGCCGCCGTGATCGCGCACGCGATGGACCCAGCCCGACAGGCGGACGGTCTGGCCGACATCGGCCTTTCTCAACTGTGCGCAGGTGTGGCTGCGGTAACGATGCATGGGTAAGTCTTTCGATTGTCAGAAGCTTGCGAGGGGCGCGCCACGCGCCCTGAAATTCGCGCGGAAAAGCGCATGGGAGGCGTGATTTGTCAAGGTAATGCCGGGTGGCGCAAACTGCCGGACGCGAAGCTAGCGGTTATCCCACATCCAGGAGCGGTCGCGCCACATCTTCTCGCCGACCTCGCAGTCGGTCGAATCCCGCGTGACGGCGGGGACGACGTAGCTGTGAGTCGGTCGATCGGGCGGCGGGCCGCCTGCGAGCTCGAGCACCAGCTTGCGGCGCACGGCCTCGGGGAACTGGTCCCAGTCGTTGACCGGGATCATGAAGGCGCCCGGGCCGCCGATGACACAGTTCTGGTAGTAGAGATCGAGATTGGCGAGATCGTAAACGCTGGAGTAGCCGCCGGTGGTCATCAGCGGCAGACCATTGATGGTGATGCCCTGCTCGACCAGCGCGTCGCGGGCGGGAACGACCAGTCCGCCCTGATTGTTGGGGCCATCGCCGGAGATGTCGACCACACGCTTCATGCCGCGATGGGGGCTTTCGGCGAACATGTCGCCGGCGAAGGTCAGCGCGCCGGAGATCGAGGTGCGCCGCGCGCTGTTTGGCGGGTGCAGCGTCAGCTTCTCGGCGAAGGCCTGCGCCTCCTCGTGATTGCTGACGATGGTCCATGGCACCACGATGTTCTGCACGGTGACGCCCGCCCACTCGACATAGGTGATCGCGATCTTGCCGTGGACGCCGTCGCGGATGGCGTCGATGACCTGCTGGCTCGTGAGTGCGGCCGCATAGCCGTCACGCTGGATGGCCAGTTCGCCGGGAGACATGGAGAGCGAGACGTCGACCGCAAGGATCAGCTCGACGTCGACGATGTCGGCGCGGGCCGCCGTGGGTGCGGCGGAAGCCATCGCCAGAGGAAGACAAGCCTGCAACGCAAGCTTGAGTCGCGCAGCATGTGACATGACGCAAGGATAGGGAAAGTGCGGCCGTTGGGAAGAAAGGGAACGGCCGAAGCCCGGACTTTCCCATCACAATTTCGGGAGAGGAACAAAGGGGTGCGTCCTTCGAGGCTCGCTCCGCTCGCACCTAAGGATGAGGGAGGTTGTGCATCGCTTCCGCAAGCCTGGGGCTCGAAGAACGTGGTGGAGCGTCCTTACAGGCTCGCCTTCGACAAGCTCAGGGTCGTACCTCAGGATGAGGGCTGTCATGCTTCGAGCCCGCTGCGTCGTGGGTTCGAATGCCAACCTCCCTCATCCTGAGGTGCGAGCGGAGCGAGCCTCGAAGGACGCACTGCATCGAAATGCAGGTCAGCTCCGCGGCTTGAGGTTTTCGGGGTCGTAGAGCGGCTGGTAACCGACGGCTGCGACCTCGACCGGGTAGGTTTCTCCGAAATACTCGACGGCCAGGTTGCGGCCCTGCTGGCAGTACGCCCAGGGCAGATAGGCGAGCGCGATGTTGTTGCCGATGGTCGGGCCGTAGGCGATGGAGGTGGTGTAGGAGCGGCGGCCGAGTTCGTCGACCAGCGTCTCGCCCGTCTCGGGATCGAGCACCGGCATGGTGCCGACGGGATAGCGGGCGACGCCGGCCTTGTCGGTGTTCTCCTTCATCACCAGCGTGCAGAGCATGGCCGGCTGGTGGGGCCTGGCCTTGTATTCGAGATGCTTCGTCTTGCCGCGGAAATCGGCCTCCTTGACCTTTGGGCGGGCAAGGTCGGCTTCCAGCAGGTTGTATTGCGTCAGAAGGTCGGCGTTCTGCAGGCGCAGCGACTTTTCCATGCGGCGCGAATTGGCGTAGGTCTCGACGCCGAAGGCCATGACGCCGGTGGAGTGCAGGGCGTCCCAGACGGCAAGCCCGTCCTCGTAGCGCATGTGCAGCTCCCAGCCCTGCTCGCCAACATAGGAGATGCGGAAGGCGGTGACGCGCTTGCCGGCGATCTCGATCGGCTTGATGGCGGCGAAGGGGAAGTTTTCGGGATCGAGGCCCGTCGGGTCCGCAACCACCTTCTTCAGCGTCTGGCGGGCGTTGGGCCCCCAGATGCCGATGGTGACGAATTTCTCCGAGACGTCTGTGATGGTGACGTCGAGGCCGCGATCCTCCGCGACGCGCTTCATGTAGTGGAAGTCGCGCGGGCCGGCGTCCGCGCCGTTGACGAGGCGGCAGCGGTCTTCCATGCGGAAGACGGTGAAGTCGGCGCGCACCATGCCCTCATCGTCGAGGAAGTGGGTGTAGATGCCCTTGCCGACATTGCCGTCGCCGCCAATCTTCGCCGCGCACAGCCATTCGAGCAGCGCGACGTGGTCGGGCCCATCTATGTCGACCATGTGGAAATGCGACAGATTGACGATGCCGCAATCCTCGCTCATCGCCAGATGCTCGGCGTTGGAGACGCGCCAGAAATGGCGGTTGTCCCACTCGTTTTCGCGAACCGGAACGCGGTTGCCGTATTTTTCGAGCAGGTGCTCGTTGGCGGCGTAGCCGTGCGCGCGCTCCCAGCCGCCGAGCTCCATGAAGTAGCCGCCAAGCTCGACCTCGCGCTCGTAGAAGGGCGAACGCTTGACGTTGCGGCCCGTCGCGTAGGGCTCGCGCGGGTGGATGGCGGGGAAATAGATCTTCTGCGCGGCCTCGCGGGTGCGGCCCTCGATGAAGCCTTCCTCAAGCTGATGCGGATAGAAGCGGGCGTAGTCGATCGAATTGTGGTCGATCTCGGTGCGGCCGTCCGTCATCCAGTCGGCGATGAGCTTGCCGTAGCCGGGGCCGTCCTTGACCCAGATGGCGACGCAGTACCAGAGCCCCCTCACCTTCTGGCTTTCGCCGCAGGACGGACCGCCGGCGGCCGACACCTGCAGCAGGCCGTTGAAGGAATGGCTCTCGTTGTAGCCGATCTCGCCGAGGATCGGCGTCAGCTCGATCGCGCGCTCCAGCGGCTCGATGATCTGCTCCATGTCGAGGTCGCGCTGGGAGGGCGACAGGCGCGCCTGATCCTTCTCGAGGAGTTCGCGCGGGTGGCAGAGGCGCGGATTGTCGGTCTCGTAGTAGCCCCACTCGATCTGGCCGCCCTCGGTGGTCTTCGGGTCGCCGGTGTCGCGCATATAGGCGGAATTGCCCTGGTCGCGTAGCAGCGGATAGCCGATGTCCTTGCCCGTGCCCTCGAATTCGTTGAAGGGACCGAAGAAGGTGAGCGGGTGATCGACCGGCATGACCGGCAGATCCTCGCCGACCATTTCCGCGATGAGACGGCCCCAGATGCCGGCACAGACGACCACGTGGTCAGCCATGATCGTGCCGCGATGGGTAACGACGCCCTTGATGCGACCGTTCTCGACGATGAGCGACTGGGCGGGCGTGTTGGCGAAGGCTTTCAGCTTGCCGGACTTTTCCGCCGCGTCGACCAGCTTGCCGGCAACCGTCTGCGACCGCGGCACGACGAGGCCGGCGTCAGGATCGAACATGCCGCCCATGACCTGGTCCTGCTCGATCAGGGGGAACAGCTTCTTGATCTCTTCCGGCGTGACGAGGTGCGCGCGGGTGCCGAAGGCCTTGGCGGACGAGACCTTGCGCTTGATCTCGTCCATCCAGGTATCGTCGCCGGTGCGCGCAACTTCCAGCCCGCCGACGCGCGCGTAGTGACCCATCTTTTCGAAGAAATCGATGGAATACTGGGTCGTCCAGACCGAGAGATAGTCGTGGCTGGTCGTGTAGCAGAAGTCCGAGGCGTGCGCCGTCGAGCCGATGTCCGTCGGGATGCCGGACTTGTCGATGCCGACGATGTCGTCCCAGCCGCGCTCGATGAGGTGGTGCGCGATCGATGCGCCGACGATGCCGCCGAGCCCGATGATGACGACCTTAGCCTTTTCCGGAAACCCTGCCATTGCCCGCGACTCCAAGATGGTTTTCGGCGCAGACTATAGGGCGGCGCAGCAGGCGGTTTGCAGCCTGTTTGCGACATCGCCGAAACGCGGCGCGACGGCCTGCCGCCGCAATCGCAAAATGCAAACGGCCGGGGCTGGCCCGGCCGTCAAGCAATCGCTGTTGCTTGGCTTAGAGGATCTTGCCGCGACCGCCCTCGATCTCCAGCGTCTCGGGGCCTGTGAGGACCTCGCGGTCGCCGTTGGGCATGGTCACGAAGCAGCCCTGCGGACAGATCTCGATCGTCTCGCCTGCCCCGATGCTCACCTCGACCTGACTGCCGCCTTCGCTGACGACCAGCGTGTGGGCGGAGCCGTCGCGGTTGGTGACCGTCGCGGAGAAAGCCGCCGTCGGGGCAACGAGTGCACCAGCAAGCACGGTCATGATCAGCATGTTCTTCATCGGCATTTCGGTGTGTCCACCGCCTCTGTTCGCATTCGGGCTTTCGCCCTTTTCGCGTTCCTTTATAGCGGCCTGAAGCTGAACGCCAACTGAACGCTATTCCGGCGCGGCCTTGCGGCGCACCTGCGGGGTCGAGCGTTTTGCAGGTTTTGCAGCTTCGGCGGGTGCGGGTGGCAAAGCCTGTTCAACCGCCACTTTCGGCATTTCCTTGATGTAGACATCCTGCTGCGGGAACGGGATCTCGATGCCTTCTTCCCGGAACCGCTCAAAAATCTGGAAGCGGACCTCGTTCATGAAGCCCACCTGCGTGGTGACGTCGGAGAGGAAGGCGCGCACCTCGAAATCCAGTGAGGATGCGCCGAACCCTATGAAGACCACCATCGGCTCGGGATTCTTCATCGCCTGGGGCTGGGCGCGAATGATTTCCAGAAGGATCTGCTGAACCTGACGCGGGTCGCTCTGATAGGCAACGCCGACCGCGATGTCGACGCGGCCGAGGCGGTTGCGATGGGTCCAGTTGCCGACCGCCGCGTTGATGAGCTCGGAGTTGGGCAGGATCACCGACTGGCGCTGGAACGTCTCGATCTCGGTGGCGCGGACGCTGATCTTCTTGACGGTGCCGGAGATGCCGCCGGCCACGATCCAGTCGCCGACCTTGAAGGGCCGCTCCGCAAGCAGGATCAGGCCTGAGACGAAATTGTTGACGATGTTCTGCAGGCCGAAACCGATGCCCAGCGACAGCGCACCGGCAACGAGTGCAAGGTTGGAAAGGTCGATGCCCGCCGCCGATATGCCGACCAAGGCGGCAAGGGCGATACCGGCATACCCCACCGCCGTCTTGATGGAGTTGCGCACGCCGGCATCGACCTTGCCGCGCGCCATGACCTTGCCATCGAGCCAGCGCTGAAAGCCGCGCGTGCCGAGATATCCGACGAGAAAAAGCAGGAAGCCCGTCAGGATGCCGATCAGCGAGATGGAAATCGAGCCGATGCGTATCTCGTTGGCGATGTTGTAGGTCCAGAGGCGGATATCGCCCCACTGGAAACCCCATTGCAGCAGGATCAGCGGGATGCCGACGGCCAGCACCAGCACGTTTATGACGACGGAAAGCAGAAGACCGATCTGGTCTTCCGTCGTTTCGTCGAAGTGATACTTGCGATCGAGCCGGCGGCCGAAGCTCGTGTTCATGAAACCGCCGATCTCGGAGATCGCACCGGCGGAGAGATAGCCGATATACATCGTCGACAGAATCGCGCCGGTGATGACCACCTGCTGCGAGATGAAGCGAGCCAGTCCGATATAGCCAAGAAACGCGGCGAGGATAGTGCCGGCGCCCAGCAGCAGGATCAGCGCCTTGAAATAGGAGTTCCAACCGCGCGACGTGCCATCTTCATTGACGTAGGGGCGAACCAGCCCAAACACGATCACCAACAGTCCGACGATGACGGTCGCCAGCAGGCTCTTGGCGACGGTCAGCGACAGCGGCGACTGCATCACCTCGTTGATCTTGCTGGCGAAGAAGTCCGCACCGGTGACGATCGCGGCGAGAAGGCTGACCCAGAAGAGCGCGCGGGCAGCACCCGTCTGCATGGGTAGCAGGCGCCAGTTCGGAAGGCGTGGTGCGAAGACCGCCCGGGCAAGACGATAGACGAAGAAGACAATGGCGATGACGTTGAAAAGCGTCACCATGAGCTGCGCGATGTCGTAGCGAAGGACCCCGTAGTAGTTGTAGAAAAAATAGGTTCCTGCGAGGAACACGCCGAGCGCGGCCGACGGTAGCAGCGTGGACCAGAAGGCCACGGAGAGCCTGCTGAGATAGGACGGATTCTCGATGGTCGGGTCGGCATCGAAGAGATTACCGAAGAGCCGCCGCCCCCCGATCATCAGAATGCCGGCGGCTACAAGCGCGTAGAAGGTCGCGAGCAGAACCGCCTGCAGCTTGAAATTGAGGACAAATCGCATCCAGGAGGAGACGGCGGCGGAAAGCCTGCGGGTTTCGGCCGCGAGATCGCCGAGCACCTCGCCGTTAAGTGCGGACGAGATGTCATAGCGGCGCGACAGCTCGTTGGTGAACAGGTCGCGCCGGGTCTGGTTGATCTCCTCTATCATGCCGTTCACGCGCAGCGACAGCGTCTCCGCCTTGCCGATCAGCGCGTTGATCTCTGCCTTCTCATCGACGAGGGCTTGCCGTTCCAGGATCAGATCCGGGGGTTCCGGCGGCTCGCCCTCGCCGCGCGGCGGACCGATTTCGTCCAGCCTTGCATTGATCGTGTTCAGACGGGGACGAAATGCGACGCCGCTTGCGATGAGTTCGCGGGAGAGCTCCTCAAGGCCGCCACGAACGTCGACGAGAGCCGAATCGTTCTGGGCGTTTGCGCGCATCTGGGCCTCGAACCGGTCGGCAGCCACCGAATACCGATCCAGCTTCTCGCGCTGTTCGGCAACGACACCCGGACCTACGGCCGGCGCAGAGGAAACACTCTGACCGGATTGGGTCGGCGCGGGCTCGTTCTGGGCATGAACGGATTGCGCGAAGCTCATCATCGCCGCCAGCAACGCAAGCATCGCGATCAGACGAGAAAGGACAGACGGCAAGGTCATGCGCAACGGCGTTCCAAAGATGGAGTCAGGGCGGCATTGATAGGCGAGCGCCGCGGCAGCGGCAAGCTTGCCACGCGGCTGCGGAGTCGGCGGAGCGAAAGCCAATGGCGGAATATTTGCCTTGGACCCGAGCAACCGCCTATAGCTTGGCAAGACCTGCGGCTTGCAGACCCGGCTGGGGACCATGGCTGAATACTCCGTCTTCTCTCTCCTCAAGAACAGCATTTCCGGCAATCGCGACTGGAAACCGGCGTGGCGCAAGCCAGACCCGAAGCCGGAATATGACGTGGTGATCGTCGGCGGCGGCGGACATGGGCTCTCGACGGCCTACTACCTTGCCAAGGAACACGGGCTCACCAACGTGGCCGTTCTTGAAAAGGGATGGCTTGGCTCCGGCAATATCGGCCGCAACACGACTATCGTGCGTTCGAACTATCTGCTGCCTGAGAACTCGCGCTTCTACGAGCATTCGATGAAGCTGTGGGAAGGGCTTTCCCATGACCTGAACTACAATGTCATGTTCTCGCAGCGCGGCATCCTCAACCTTGCCCACACGCCTGGCCAGCTCGACGATTTCGCCCGGCGTGGCAACGCAATGCGGCACGAGGGCATCGATGCCGAGCTGGTGGTGGGTGCCGAGGCGGTGGGGCGCATGGTGCCGGGACTGGACGTTTCAGCCAATGCACGGTTTCCGATCGTCGGCGGACTGGTGCAGCCGCGCGCCGGCACCGCGCGGCACGACGCGGTTGCCTGGGGCTATGCGCGCGCGGCCGACCGGCGCGGCGTCGACATACTGGAAAATTGCGAGGTGACCGGCTTCCTGCGCGAAGGCGACCGCGTGGTGGGCGTGACGACGACGCGTGGCGACATTCGCGCACGCAAGGTGGCGGTCGCCGTTGCCGGCTCCACGGGGCGGGTGATGAAGCTCGCCGGTGTCGACGAAATGCCGATCGAGAGCCATGTGCTGCAGGCTTTCGTGTCGGAATCGCTCAAGCCGGTGCTGCACACGGTCGTCACCTTCGGTGCGGGCCATCTCTACGCCTCGCAGTCCGACAAGGGCGGGCTGGTCTTCGGCGGCGACATCGACGGCTACAATTCCTATGCGCAGCGGGGCAACCTGCCGGTGGTGGAGGATGTCGCCAGCGAGTTCGTGGCAATGTTTCCGGGCTTTTCGCGGGTGCGGCTGCTGCGCTCGTGGGGTGGCATCATGGACATGTCGATGGACGGCTCGCCGATCATCACCACCGGGCCGCTGCCGGGCATGTATCTCAACTGCGGCTGGTGCTACGGCGGCTTCAAGGCAACGCCCGCTTCGGGCTGGTGTTTTGCCCACACCATCGCCCGCGACGAGCCGCATGCGCTCAGTGCCGCGTTCACGCTCGACCGGTTCCGGCGCGGTATCCTGATCGACGAAAAGGGTGTCGGCGCGACACCCAGGCTGCATTAGCAGGGACCTTCCGGATGATTTCGCTCTACGTTGCCCCCCTCTGTCCTGCCGGACATCTCCCCCACGAGGGGGGAGATCACCTCTCGCAACGGTTTTCGCCCATCTCCAAAATCGCAAAAGGAGTGCCGGCAGCGGTGCAAGCCGATCTCCCCCCTCGTGGGGGAGATGTCCGGCAGGACAGAGGGGGGCGCGAAGGAACTCGGCGGTTCCGCACTTCAGGGAGCAGCATATGCTGATCGGCTGCCCCTATTGCGGCCCGCGCGATGTCGGCGAGTTCACCTATCAGGGGGACGCCAACCGCAAGCGGCCGGACCCCGCCTCGCCCGCCGGCGCGGAATGGGAGCGCTATGTCTATGAGCGGACCAACACCGCCGGAGAGCATCGGGAATACTGGCAGCATTCCGGCGGGTGCCGGGCGCATCTGGTCGTGACACGCAACACGGTGACGCACGCCATCTCCTCGGTGACGCTGGTGCGCGGGGACGACGCATGAGCGGGCGCCGCGCCAATGCCGGCGGGCAGGTCGACCGGACACGCACGATCCGCTTCACCTTTGACGGGAAGCCAATGACGGGCCACCCAGGCGACACGCTCGCCTCCGCGCTGCTCGCCGGCGGTGTCTCGGTGGTTGGCCGGTCGTTCAAGTACCACCGGCCGCGCGGCATATTTTCGGCCGGCGTGGACGAACCCTCGGCGCTGGTGACCGTCGTCAACGGCGCGGTGCGCGAGCCGAACGTGCCGGCCACGGCGATCGATATTTTCGACGGGCTGGTCGTCGAAAGCCAGAACCGCTTTCCCTCGCTCGGCTTCGACATCGGTGCGGTGAACGGGCTGTTCGGCGGGCTGTTCTCTGCCGGCTTCTACTACAAGACCTTCATGGGGCCGGTGGTCGGGCCGCTGAAGGGGACGCGGTTCTGGATGCTGTGTGAATGGTTCATCCGCCGCGCGGCTGGCCTCGGCCGCGCTGGCCATGCGACGGACCACGCACGCTACGAGCGCATGAACGCGTTCTGTGACGTATTGGTGGTGGGCTCCGGCCCGGCAGGCCTGATGGCGGCGCGCGCGGCTGCTGCGAGTGGCAAACAGGTAATGCTTGCCGAGCAGGACCCGCTGCCGGGCGGCTCGGCACGATCGAGCGGCGAGACGATCGACGGCATGCCCGCCGCCGAATGGGCGGCACGGGTGGCTGGCGAACTGGCAGCGATGGAGAATGTGCGCATCCTGCCGCGCACCACCGTCTGGGGCTATTACGATGGCAATGTGCTGGCGGCGCTGGAGCGCGTTTCGGACCACCGACCTGCGGAGAAGGGCGAACCACGCCACCGGCACTGGGTGATCCGGGCGGGGCGTGTCGTGCTTTCGACCGGTGCGTTCGAGCGGCCGCTGGTGTTTCCGGGCAACGACCGCCCCGGTGTCATGCTCGCCGGTGCCGCGCAACGCTATGCCGGCGCTTTCGGCGTGCTGCCGGGCGAGAGGATCGCCGTTTTCGCAAACAACGACACCGCCTACCGGGCAGCCGCAGCGCTTCATCGCGCGGGCGCGCGGATCGCGGCAATCGTCGACGTGCGCCGTGAAGTCTCGGCGGCGGCACTGGCGCTGGCGGTGGAGACCGGGGCCGAGCATCTGCCCGGCCATGCGGTGGTCGCGACCTCGGGTGGCAACGCGCTGAAGGACATTTCGGTACAGCGGTTCGACGCTGCGACCGGCGCGCTTCCGGGCGAAACGCGGCGCATCGAGGCCGACTGCCTCGCCGTTTCGGGCGGCTGGTCGCCGGCCATCCATCTTGCGAGCCAGGCGGGCGGCGCGGCGCGCTGGGACGAGCGCCTGCAGGCCTTCCTGCCGCCCGAACCTTCGAAACCATGGCTGGGCGCAGGCGCGTTCACCGGCGCCTTCACCACGCAGGAGGCAATCGTGGAAGGGCTGGCGGCGGGGGCCGCGGCGACCGGGCAGAAACCGTCGCGCAGGAAGCCGCCGCAGGTCGAGACCGCCGACCTCGACGTGGCGCCGGCGCCGGTCTTCGAGATCGACGCCAAGGGCAAGGCCTTCGTCGACCTGCAACACGACGTGACGGCCGAGGACGTGCGGCTGGCGCACCGCGAGGGATTCGTCTCGGTCGAACACCTGAAGCGCTATACGACGCTGGGCATGGCGACCGACCAGGGCAAGACCTCGAACGTGCCGGGACTTGCGATCATGGCACGCGCGGCCGGCAAGGCGATCCCCGAAGTCGGCACGACGCGGTTCCGCCCGCCCTTCTCGGCCGTGTCACTGGGTTCGCTCGCGGCGGAACGGCATGGCGACCTCAGGCCCGAGCGGCTGACGCCGATGCATGACTGGCACGCCGAGCACGGCGCGCGGATGCTTGCGGCCGGGCTGTGGTTCCGCCCGCAGATCTACGGCCTGCCGGGCGAGACGGTGGAACAGGCCTATGTGCGCGAGGCAGCGGCGGTGCGCGACAGCGTCGGCTTCGTGGACGTGTCGACACTAGGCAAGATTGCCGTACAGGGGCCGGATGCGGGCGAATTCCTCGACCGCGTCTATACCAACATGTTCTCGACACTGTCGGTAGGCAAGGCGCGCTACGGGCTGATGCTGCGCGAGGACGGGCTTGCCTTCGACGACGGAACGACATGGCGGCTTGGCGAGCACGAATTCCTGATGACCACGACGACGGCCAACGCCGGCAAGGTGATGCAGCATCTGGAGTATCTGCTCGACATCGTCTGGCCGGAGCTGCGCGTCCACCTGACATCCGTCACCGACCAGTGGGCCGGCGCGGCCGTGGCGGGGCCGAAAGCGCGCGCGGTGCTGGCGGCCTGCGTGACCGGAACGGCGGTGGACAACGAGACGCTGCCCTTCATGGGCATCGTGCGCGGCGAGATCGACGGTGCGCCGGTAACGATCTGCCGCCTCTCGTTTTCCGGCGAGATGGCCTTCGAGGTCTATTGCGGCGCCGGGCACGGGTTGCAGGTGTGGGAAGCGCTGATGGAGGCCGGCAAGCCATTCGGCATGGTGCCTTACGGGCTGGAGGCGCTGGGTACGCTGCGGATCGAGAAAGGCCACGTCACGGGCTCGGAGATCGACGGGCGGACGACGGCGCGCGACCTGCATCTCGACTGGATGCTGTCCAAGAAGAAGCCCTTCGTCGGCTCGGCGATGATGGACCGGGAGGGGCTGACTGCACCCGAACGGCTACAGCTCGTCGGCGTCGTCGCGCTCGACAATCGCGCCTTCGGCAACGGCGCGCATCTCGTCGAGGCGCAGCAGGACCCGGCCGACCCGCACGGCTCGATCGGCCATGTGACCGCCAACTGCTTCTCGCCGGCGCTCGGGCGTTATGTCGGGCTGGCGCTGGTGAAGGGCGGCAAGGCACGGCATGGGAGCCGGGCCTGGCTTTCCGACCCGCTGCGAAAACGCTTCGGACCGGTGGAGATCGTCAGCCACCACATGTTCGATCCCGAGGGGAGCCGCATGCATGGTTGAACAGGCTTCACCGCTGGGCGATGCCTACCGTCCGGGCTCCCACGGCAATTTCGTCGACGGTGCCGGCGTCGTCATCACCGAGACACGCCCCGGCTCGATCGTCGAGGTGGCGGCGTGGCCGGGGCAGCGGGCCGCGCTGCTCGAGGCGATCCGCGCTGCGGTTTCGCTCGACCTCGGGGACAGGCCGGGGGCCGGAAGGACGCACGAAGGACGGAGCGGCTTCGGCATCGGGCCCGGCCGTTTCCTGCTTGTTGACCGCGCCGATGGCCTGGCGCAGGCGCTGGCCAACGCGATCGGCATCGAAACCGGGAGCGTCACCGACCTGTCGCACGGCCGCACGGCGATCCGTCGTGGAGGGCGACCAAGCCGAGTGGGTGCTCTCGAAGCTTTTCGCCATCAACTTTTCCCTCGCCGGCTTTCCCGTCGGCGAGGGGCGGGCCACCGCGCATCACGACATCTCCGCCGCGATCCAGCGAACGGACGCGCAGCGCTTCGACATCTATGTCTTCCGCTCGTTCGCGCGCAGTTTCTGGAAGGTGCTCTGCCAGAGCGCGGAAGAGGTCGGCTACGAGGTCAGGTAGGCTATAGCATTTCAGAATTTCTCGGGACCGCAACGAGCAAAGGGAACGCCCCCTCCACCATGCTTCGCATGGTCCCCCTCCCCCGTAAACAGGGGAGGATCGGATGCTGCGGCCGTCCGCAACCTCGGTTCCTCCCCTGCGAAGCGGGGGAGGTGGCGCGAAGCGCCGGAGGGGGTGTTTCTGTAAAAACCTGAAAAGATCCCGACCCGCGTCACGCGTTCGCGCCGCCGTCGATGGTGAATTCGGCGCCGGTGACGCCCCTCGCCTGCGGCCCCGCCAGCCAGGCGACCAGCCCCGCAACTTCCGCCGGATCGCCGAAACGCGGGATGGCCATGATCGAACGCTGCACATCCGCGCCCTCGCCGGTCGCCGGGTTCATGTCGGTGTCGGTCGAGCCGGGGTGAACCACATTGGCGGTGATGGCGCGCGAGCCGAGATCGCGGGCAAGACCCTTGGTGAGACCGATCAGGGCCGCCTTGCTCATCGCGTAAAGACTGATTCCCGGAAACGGCACGCGTACGGCAAGGTTGCTGCCTATGGCCACGATGCGGCCGCCATCGGGCATGTGGTCGACGGCGGCGCGCGAGGCGATGAAAGCCGCGCGGAGATTGACGTCGAGCGTGCGGTCGAAATCCTCCAGCGTGAGTTCGTCGATCGAGGCCTCCTCGTAGATGCCGGCGCTGTTGACGAGGATGTCGAGCCCGCCGAACGTCTTCACGGCCTTTTCGACGGCGGCTCGTACCGAATCCGGATCGCGGTTGTCGGCCTGTATCGCCATGGCGCGGCGGCCTTCAGCTTCGACTGCAATCGCGACTTCGCCCGCCTTTTCCCCGGATCGTGCGTAGGTGAAGGCCACGTCGGCGCCTTCCGTAGCGAGCCGCTTGACGATTGCAGCCCCGATGCCGCGGCTGCCGCCAGTCACAAACGCCTTCTTGCCTGTCAGATTAGCCATTGGTATCTCCTTTTATGTATCAATCGATACATATATCTCTCCATCTTGCGGCCGCAGCGTCAAGCGATTTATGTATTGATCGATAAAAAAGGAGCGAGGCATGGCCGAGAGAGGCAGGCCGCGAAAGTTCGACCGCGAAGAAGCGCTTGCGCGGGCGATGGAGCTTTTCTGGCGAAAAGGCTTTGCCGGCGCCTCGCTTTCGGAGCTGACGGCGGCGATGGGCATCAATCCGCCGAGCCTCTATGCGGCTTTCGGCTCCAAGGAAGCGCTGTTTCATGAGGCCGTGTCGCTTTACGGCCGTACGGAATCGCCCGAAATCTGGCTTGCGATCGAGCAGGCGCCGACCGCGCGCGAGGCTTTCGACGGTTTCCTGCGCGCGACGGCGTTTTCTTTCACTCAGCCGGACAAGCCGCACGGCTGCCTGATCGTGCTGGGCGCGCTGCACGCCGACGACGCCGGCAGCGAGGCCGTCTGCGCGGCCCTGCGCAAGATGCGCGCGGACAACGTCACCGATCTTGCCGCAAGGCTACGCCGGGCCGTGGACGAGGGAGAATTGCCGGCAGGCACCGACTGCGACGGCGTGGCCGCGTTCTACGTGACCGTGCAACAGGGCATGTCGATCCAGGCCCGCGACGGCGCCAGCCGCGAAACGCTGCTGGCGGTCGCGGACGGCGCGATGGCCGCATGGTACGGGCTGACGGGCGGGCGACCTGCTGCGCGGCTCTGCTAGGGATGCAACTTCGCGCCCTTGGTGATCTTGTCGACAAGCTTCCTGTCGGCGCGCAGGGCAAGGCCGGCGATGCGGGCGTCGTCCGGGCCGGTCTCGGCGAAGACCGCACGATTGGCGGCGTCGTGGCCGGTCGCAAACATCGCGTCCACATAGGCCGAGGCCTGGACGCCGCGCTCGATGGCGCGGCCATGTATCCTGGCCATCGTCGCGAGGTCGGCCGCCATCACGACAATCGGCTGGATGGACATCGCGTTGAAGACATTGCCCGCCTTGTCGCGGTAGGGTTCGCCGATTACCTCAGGTGATTGCGATGCGATGCCGGTGGACAGGAAGGCCGTGACGTTGAGCTTCTGCCACATTGCCAGATCCTCGCGGACCACGATCACTATCTTGGTGTCGAACATGCCTTTGACCTCTCAAACGGATGAAACCTCATGACCCGCCCCCTACCTGACGGCGAGGTGCTCGGTCTTGGACGTTTGTGCGGCGACGGGGCGCGCGACTGGATCCGTTCCGGCCAACCGGTGCGGGGGCTTGAGCGGATCGAGGCGCGCTTCGCCGGCGAAGGTTACGAGCCGCACCGGCACGACACCTACGCAATCGGCGTCACCATCGAGGGCGTGCAGACATTCCGTTATCGCGGCGTCTCGTGGCACAGCCTGCCGGGTGAGGTCGTCGTGCTTCACCCGGACGAAGTCCATGACGGCGGCGCGGGAACGCCCCAGGGGCTGCGCTATCGCATGCTCTATCTCGACCCCGCGAGGTTGCTGGAGGCCGGCGGCAGTCATGCGGGCTTGCCCTTCGTGCCCGCCGGCGTGGTCGCCGACGCGCGGCTGGGCGCGATCGTCGCATCGATGCTCGCCGACCTCGACAACGAGATCGAGGACATGGCGCTCGACGACCGCATGGTGCTGCTGGCCGACGCGTTGGCCCTTCACGCCGGCCAGGAGCGCGCACATGCGGCCACCATCGCGCGGGACGCCATCGCCCGCTGCTGCGCCTATCTGACGGAACACCACGAGGCGGGAATCGGCTCGGCTGAGATGGAGCACGTGAGCGGGCTGGACCGCTTCACGCTCGCCCGGCAATTTCGCCGTGCGCTCGGCACCAGCCCGCACCGCTATCTGGTGATGCGCCGGCTGGACCGGGCGAAGCGCTTCATCGCCGAAGGGGGCAGCCTGGTCGACGCCGCCATTGCCTCGGGCTTCGTCGACCAGAGCCACATGAACCGTCATTTCAGGAAGGCGTTCGGCATGACGCCGGGCCGCTGGGCCGCGCTGTCACGCAGTGCGGCCTGATTGGCCGCATGAGGCTTATCTGCGCTTCATGACCATGCCGGCATGATAGAGCACGCCGTCTCGGAACTCGCCATCGGCCCGGAAGCCGGTGTCGTCGAGATATTCGATGCGGTTGCCCTTTACCCAGTATTGCCCCTGATAGGCGCTTTCGCGATTGCCGCGGGCTTCGTCGTAGCGGCCGTTGGGCAGAAGCTCGTGGCGGATGCGGCCGTCTTCCGTCACCCACATGCCGACATAGGGATGCGCGATTTCCGTTGTTGTCATGTTCGTCTCGTTTGCGGGATTGCCAAAGGCGCCCACGGTCATGGCGGCGATCGAAAGAAATGATGCCGCAAACAGGATCAGCGCGGGCGCGGCCGACTTGCAGCGCCTAGCCATTCATCCACCGTGAGGGCTTCGACGAGCGGAACAGCCGCGCCAGTGAGGCGAGCAGCGGCATGGTGACGACGATGCGGGGTCCGGTGTCGAGCGACCGCGGCAGGCGGCGGCGGGTATCGTGTCTTCTTGTCATCGTGGATCTCCTTTCCGGCTCGACGCAGCCTCTGACGCTGCGATGGCTGCAACATGCCGCATCAAGCCGCGCATTGCGGTAGAACATGCCTCCGCGATGATTGCACGATCCTCCGAATGTCCGTGAAAGCGTCTATTCACGCGCGATGGCCGCTGATACATAGCGGGCAACACAAACTACCAGCGCTTCATGGGAAAGAAGGCACATAATGCAAGAAAACGCTTTTGCGCCGATCGGTGAGCTGGCGAAAGAAATTGCCCGATTCGCGCCAGTCGATGGTTGTCATACAACGCAGGTGCCGCGTCTTTCGCTCTTTCGGACATCGCAGGCGACCGCGCCGGTGCACGGCGTGCAGCATCCCGCGCTCTGCATCGTGGCACAGGGCCGCAAGCAGGTGCTGCTGGGCGAGGACATGCTCACCTACGGCACCGGGCAGTGCCTGGTGATCTCGGTCGGCGTGCCGATGGCGGGCCAGGTGGTCGAAGCGACGCCGGACGCGCCGTATCTGTGCTTCAAGCTGGAACTCGACCCGGCGATGCTGGCGAGCCTGATCTTCGAGATGAGGCTGCCGCCTGTCGACCGCTCGCGCGATCCCTTGGCGATCGCCGTGTCGGAGGCCGCACCGAGCCTCGCGGACGCAGCGCTTCGCCTCGTCAGGTTGCTGGGCGCACCGGGCGACATCGCCATGCTGGCGCCGCTGATCGAGCGCGAAATCCTCTACCGGCTCCTGACGGGGCCGCAGGCGGGCCGGCTTGCGCGAGATCGCCACCGGCGAAAGCCGCGCGCAGCAGGTGAGCCGCGCCATCGGCTGGCTGCAGGCCAATTTCACCGAGCCGTTCCGCGCGGAAGTGCTGGCAACCGAGTCGCGCATGAGCCTGTCGTCGCTGCATTTCCACTTCAAGGAAGTGACGGGGCTGAGCCCGCTGCAATACCAGAAGCAGCTTAGGCTGCAGGAGGCGCGGCGGCTGATCCTCGCCGAGGCGCTGGACGCGGCATCGGCCGGCCACCGGGTCGGCTACGACAGCCCGTCGCAATTCAGCCGCGAATACAGCCGCCTGTTCGGCGCGCCGCCCCGACGCGACATCGACCGGCTGCGCGCGGCACCGGAACGCTTCGTGGAGGTTTGAGGCGGGTCAGCGGACGAAGGTGACGAATTCGTCCAGCGGCGCGCGTTCGCTGCGCAGTGAATTCTCAGGCTTCGAGGCGTCCTCGTAGCCGAGCGCCATGCCGCAGACGACGATCTCCTCGTCGGGAATGCCCAGAAGCGGCCTGATCTGACGATGGTAGGGTGCGAACGCCGCCTGGGGGCAGGTGTGCAGGCCCCTGCCCCGCGCCGCGATCATGATCGACTGCAGGAACATGCCGTGGTCGATCCACGAGCCCTGGTTGAGCCGGCGGTCGATGGTGAAGATCATGCCCACGGGCGCGTCGAAGAAGACGAAGTTGCGGTCGTGCTGGGCGCGCATCCGGTCGGTGTCGCGGCGGCCGATGCCGAGCAGGCTATAGAGCGCGAAGCCGACGGCGCGCCGGCGCGTCAGGTATGGCTCGAAGAACTGGTCGGGATAGTAGCGGTATTCGTCCCACGTGGCTTTTTCGGCACGCACGCCCGAGTTCAGGATCGCGTCGCTGAGCGCCTGCTTCTTGTCGCCGGTGACGACATAGACCTTCCAGGGCTGCATGTTGGTACCGGACGGCGCGCGCGCGGCCACGCGCAGGATGTCCTTGACCGTCTCGTCGTCTACGGGGGTCGGAAGGAAGGCGCGGACCGAGCGGCGCGACGTGAGCGCCTCGTCTACGATTTCCTGCTCGTCGGTTTCCTGCCTGTTGTTGTCGGGTGCCAGCATGCCCCAGCCTTTCGGTATGCGGTGCGGCGGAACCGCGCGCGAGCCCGCCAAATTTTCGCCCGGAATAGGCGAATCGCGGCCCGCAATCAAATTCTTTGGCACAAGTGCGCGCATGCGCTTGTCTCTCCACCACGGGCCTGCATCGTGGAAAGCTCGCTGAAAAGAACAAAAAAGGGGAAATGATGGCCGAACTGCCGGGACAGGCGCGCGTGGTGATCATCGGCGGCGGCGCTGTCGGTGTCTCCTCACTCTACCATCTGGCGAAAGCGGGGTGGACCGACTGCGTGCTGCTGGAGAAGAACGAGCTGACCTCCGGCTCGACATGGCACGCGGCCGGCAACGTGCCGACCTTCTCCTCGTCGTGGTCGCTGATGAACATGCAGCGCTATTCGGCGGAGCTCTATCGCGGGCTGGCGGAAGAAGTCGGCTACCCGATGAACTACCACGTCACCGGCTCGATCCGGCTCGCCCACGGGCGCGAACGGATGCGGGAGTTCCAGCGCGCGAAAGGCATGGGCCGCTATCAGGGCATGGAGCTCGACATCATCGGGCCGGACGAGATCCGGTCGCGCTACCCGTTCATCGAGACGCACGAGCTGGAAGGCGCGCTCTACGACCCGAATGACGGCGACATCGACCCCGCGCAGCTCACGCAAGCGCTGGCCAAAGGCGCGCGCGACATGGGCACGACGATCGTACGCTTCTGCCCAGTGACGGCGGTGCGGCGCGAGCGCGGCGAATGGGTGGTGACGACCGAAAAGGGCGAAATCCGCTGCGAGAAGGTGGTGAATGCCGCAGGCTACCGCGCGGCCGAGGTCGGCAGGCTGTTCGGCCGCGACGTGCCGATGATGGTGATGAGCCACCAATACATCCTGTTCGACGAAATCCCCGAGCTGAAGGCATGGTCCGAGGGCGCCGGCCGCAAGCTGCCGCTCTTACGCGACGTCGACACGTCGTATTATCTGCGGCAGGAAAAATACGGCATGAATCTCGGCCCCTACGAGCGCAACTGCCAGGCGCACTGGGCGACACCCGACGACCCGATGCCGGACGACTTCTCGTTCCAGCTCTACCCGGACGATCTGGAACGGCTGGAGTGGTATCTGAACGATGCCGTCGCGCGGGTGCCGATCCTCCGCACGGCGGGGCTTTCCAAGGTCATCAACGGGCCGATCCCCTATGCGCCGGACGGCAATCCGCTGATCGGGCCGATGCCCGGCGTACCGGACGCGTTCGAGGCTTGCGTTTTCACCTTCGGCATCGCGCAGGCGGGCGGCGCGGGCAAGGTGCTGGCCGAATGGGTGACGGAAGGTGCTACCGAATGGGACATGTGGTCGTGCGACCCGCGCCGCTTCACGTCCTTTGCTGCCGACCGCGACTATGCTGTGGCGAAGGGCATGGAGGTTTATGGCCACGAATATGCGATCCACTTCCCGCGCCACGCATGGCCGGCGGGACGCGGGCGGAAGCTGTCGCCGATCCACGACCGGATCGCCGCGCTCGGCGCGCAGTTCGGGGCCTACAATGGCTGGGAGCGCGCCAACTGGTATGCGCATGAGGGCGACGACACTTCCGAGGCCGCAACGCAGACATTCGACCGCGAGGGGCCGTGGTTCGCCCGCATCCGCGAGGAATGCCACGCTGTGCGCGACGCGGCCGGCATCCTCGACCTGCCGGGGTTCTCGAGGTTCAGAGTGCAGGGCGAAGGCGCGCGCGACTGGCTCTCCTCGCTGATTACTGGCGCGGTGCCGAAGCCGGGACGGATCGGGCTCGCCTACTTCGCCGACGACAAGGGGCGCATCCAGACCGAGATGTCGGTGATGGCGCTGGCCGAAGATTTCTTCTTTCTCATCACCGCCGCGGTGGCAGAGCAGCACGATTTCGAATGGCTGCAGAATCACTTGCCGGCTGATGCTGAGATTTCGATTCAGAACGTCACTGACGCGTTTTCGTGCCAGATCCTCACCGGGCCGGCATCGCGCGCGATCCTGCAAGAGGTGACGCAAGCCGACCTGACGCAACCGTGGCTGACGCACCAGTCGGCGCAGATCGGCGAGCGCTGGTGCCAACTCGTGCGCGTGTCGTTCGCGGGTGAACTCGGCTGGGAAATCCACACCAAGGTCGAGGACACCGCCACGATCTTCGACGCTGTCTGGCAGGCCGGGCAGAAGCACGGGCTGAAACCGTTCGGCATGTTCGCGCTGGATTCGCTGCGGCTGGAAAAGGGCTACCGCGCATGGAAGGCGGAGCTTTCGACGGACTACACTGTGCTGCAAGGCGGGCTCGAGCGGTTCGTGCGCTGGGATAAGCCGGATTTTATCGGCAAGACTGCACTTCTCAATGAGAAGCAGGCCGGCGTGACCAGGCGCTTCGCGGTGCTGACCCTCGTCGCGCCGGGACCGTGCGATGCGCCCTACATGTCGACGCTGTGGCATGACGGACAGATCGTGGGCGAGACGCTGTCAGGAGGCTACGGGCACAGGGTGGACAAGTCGATCGCGCTCGGCATGCTGCGCAGCGAGCTTGCTGTGCCCGGACAGGCTATCGAAATCGAGATATTCGGCGAGCGCTTCGCTGCCACCGTGCACGGCGATGGACCGCTCTGGGACCCGCAGAACCTGCGCCTGAAAAACTGAAACATAGACTGGACTCCCCATGCCCACACCTTCATCGCGCGTTTCCGGCATCACGCCCTCCGGCAAGGATGGCTGGGAGGTGCATTTCGAGGCGATGACACGCCATCAGGCCGGTGAGCCGATCATCATGCTGTCGGTCGGCGACCATGATTTCCATACTCCGGCCGAAACGGTGGAGGCCTGCGTGCGCGCGGTACGGGCTGGGCACCACCACTACACCCAGCTTCCGGGTATTCCGCGCCTGCGCGCGGCGATGGCGAAGGCGACGAGTGCGTGTACGGGAGTGGAGACATCGCCCGCGCAGATCCTATCGACGCCGGGCGGGCAGGCCGCGCTTTTTGCATCGGCACTTGCGACCTGTGACGCAGGCGATCACGCCATCATCGTGGCACCCTTCTATGCCACCTACCCGCCGACCTTCCGCGCCGCGCAGGTGGACATTTCGATCGTGGATGCGCACGCTGAGGACGGCTTCCAGCCGCAGGCAGCAGCCATCGAGGCGGCGATAACGCCGCGCACGCGGGCGATCCTGATCAACACACCGAACAACCCGACCGGCGCGGTCTATACGCACGAGACGCTGGAAGGCATCGCCGATGTGTGCCGGCGCCACGATTTGTGGCTGATTTCCGACGAGGTCTACTGGACGATCGCCGGCACGCGGAGGCACGTTTCGCCCCGCTCGCTGCCCGGCATGGAAGAACGCACGCTGGTGGTCAATTCGATGTCGAAGAGCCATGGCATGACGGGGTGGCGCATCGGCTGGCTGACCGGGCCGGAAGACTTCGTCACCATGCTCATCAGCCTCAACCTCGTCTCCACCTACGGGCTGCCGGACTTCATCTCGCGCGCGGCCGTCGACGCGCTGGAGAACGGCCACGGCGTCGCCGACATCGCCGAGCGCTACGCCAAGCGCCGGACCGTATTCCTCGACGCGATCCGGGGCATGAACGACGTGACTGATGCGCGGCTCGGAGGGCGGCATGTATGTGATGCTCGACGTCTCGGCGCTGGAGCCCGACTGCGAGGCCTTCGCCTGGGCGCTGCTGGAAGCCGAAAAGGTTGCGGTGATGCCGGGTGGCAGCTTCGGCGACGCCGCGAAAGGCCATATCCGCATCAGCCTGTGCCAGCCGGACGAAGTGCTGCGCGAGGCGGCGACGCGGCTGAAACGGTTTGCAGGCAGCTACAAGCGGGACGCGGCGTGATGGCAACTACGAGCGTCTCGAGAGACATACCCCCACCCCTTACCCCTCCCCACAAGGGGGAGGGAGGACATCCACGCAGCGCCCACCCTTCCGCCAGCTGTCTAGCTGTAAGGAACAGCGCGACGCTGGCGTATCCCTCCCCCTTGTGGGGAGGGATAAAGGGTGGAGGTGACTCGGCGAAATCGTTCCCGGCTATAAAAGCGGTGACCCTCGCATGACCGCCCTGCCCGCCTCGGCGCGTGTGGTGATCATCGGCGGCGGGGTGGCCGGGTGCTCGGTCGCCTATCACCTCGCCAAGCTCGGCTGGACCGATATCGTGCTCCTGGAACGCAAGCAGTTGACCAGCGGCACGACATGGCATGCGGCGGGGCTGATCGGGCAGTTGCGGGCAAGCGCCAACATGACGCGGCTCGCGAAATACACGGCCGACCTCTACGTGAAGCTGGAAGACGAAACCGGCATCGCCACCGGCATGCGGCAGTGCGGTTCAATCTCGGTGGCGCTGACGGCGGAACGCCGGGAGGAACTGCTGCGGTCCGCCACGATGGGCCGCGCCAACGGCGTAGAGGTCGAGGAAATCTCCGTCACCGAGGTGAAGGAGCGCTATCCGCATCTCGAAACCGCCGATGTCATCGGCGCAGTTTACATTCCCCGCGACGGCCAGGGCGACCCCACCAACATCACTCAGGCGCTGGCGCGCGGGGCGCGCAGTGGCGGGGTGCGGGTCGTCGAGAATGCCAAGGTGATCGCGATCCGCAGCGAGAAGGGCCGCGTGACCGGGGTGGATGTCGATGCCGGCGGCGAGCCGGCGCATATCGCCTGCGAGCATGTCGTCAATTGCGCCGGCATGTGGGCGCATGGGGTGGGTGCGATGGCAGGCGTGGCGGTGCCGCTGCATGCCTGCGAGCATTTCTACATCGTGACCGAGCCGATTGCGGGGCTGGGGCAGCTTCCGGTGCTGCGCGTTCCCGACGAATGCGCCTACTACAAGGAGGACGCCGGCAAGATCCTGCTCGGCGCCTTCGAGCCGGTGGCGAAGCCGTGGCCGCCGCTGGGCGAGAGCATTCCCGAGGATTTCTGCTTCGACCAGTTGCCGGAGGACTTCGACCATTTCGAGCCGATCCTCGAAAAGGCCGTCCAGCGAATACCGCTGCTGGCCGATGCCGGCATCCATACGTTCTTCAACGGGCCGGAGAGTTTTACGCCCGACGACCGCTACTATCTCGGCGAGGCACCGAACCTACGCAATTTCTGGGTGGCCTGCGGTTTCAATTCTATCGGCATCCAGTCGTCCGGTGGCGCTGGCATGGCTCTGGCGCAATGGATGGAGGGCGGCGAGCCGCCCTTCGACCTGTGGGACGTGGACATCAGGCGGGTGCAGCCGTTCCAGGCCAACAGGACCTATCTCTACGACCGGTCGAAGGAGACGCTCGGCCTGCTCTACGCCGACCATTTTCCCTATCGTCAGATGGCGAGCGCGCGCGGCGTGCGGCGCTCGCCGATCCACGAGCATCTGAAGGCTCGCGGCGCGGTGTTCGGCGAGGCGGCGGGCTGGGAACGCGCCAACTGGTTTGCGCGGCCGGAACAGGAGCGCGAATACCGCTATTCATGGCGGCGGCAGAACTGGTTCGAGAACCAACGCGACGAGCATCTGGCCGTGCGCGAAGGCGTCGGGCTGTTCGACATGACTTCCTTCGGCAAGATCAGAGTGGAGGGGCGCGACGCGTGCGCCTTCCTGCAACGGCTGTGCGCCAACAATGTCGACGTGGAGACCGGGCGCCTCGTCTATACGCAGATGCTGAACCGGCGCGGCGGCATCGAGAGCGACCTGACGGTGTCGCGGCTTTCCGAAACTGCGTTCCTGCTGGTGGTGCCGGGGGCGACGCTGCAACGCGACCTCGCCTGGATCAGGCGGCATGTCGGCGACGCGTTCGTGACCGTCACGGACATGACCGCCAGCGAAGCCGTCCTGTGCGTAATGGGGCCGCGCTCGCGCGAACTGATGCAGAAGGTGAGCCCGGCCGATTTCTCGAATCAAAAGAATCGCTTCGGAACGTTTGCTGAGATCGAGATCGGCTACGGCGTCGCCCGCGCACATCGGGTCAGCTATGTCGGGGAGCTTGGGTGGGAGCTTTATGTGTCGTCGGATCAGGCGGCGCATGTGTTCGAGGCGATCGCGGAAGCCGGCGACGGACTGGATCTGAAACTCTGCGGCCTCCATGCGCTCGATTCATGCCGCATCGAGAAGGCTTTCCGCCATTTCGGTCACGACATCACCGACGAAGACCATGTGCTGGAGGCTGGCCTCGGCTTTGCAGTGAAGGCGGACAAGGGCGACTTCATTGGCCGGGAAGCGGTGATTGCCAAGCAGGACACAGGATTGAACCGCCGGCTGGTGCAATTCTGCTTGCGCGATGCCGAGCCGCTGCTGTTCCACAACGAGGCGATCCTGCGCGACGGGGAGATCGTCGGGACGACCACCTCCGGCAATTACGGCCATCACCTCGGCGGCGCGGTGGGGCTGGGCTATGTGCCCTGCCCCGGCGAAAGCAAAACACAGGTGCTCGCCTCGCGCTACGAAATCGAGATCGCGGGCACGCGGGTTGCAGCGGACGCGTCGCTGCGGCCGCTCTACGATCCGAAGGCCGCGCGGGTCAGAGCCTAGCGTCGGTCAGTCAGTCCCGGTGGTCCCAGATCGGGTCGCGGCTGTCGAGTTCGCAGAGGTACACTGGGCAATCGCCGGTGTCGCTGGTCGGGATGGAGACCGTCCGAACGGTTTCCTCCATCATGCAGAACCGACGGTCGGCCACGTAGCGGTCGTAGGTGTAGCGCCCGGTGGTCAGCACCGCCGAACCGCGCTGGTCGATCAGTCCGTGAACCTGGCCGCAGGTCATGGTGCGCGCATCGGGCCGACCCTGCGCAAGCGCCGGGACGGCTAAGGCGGCCAGAGCCGCGACCGTAACAACGAAACGAGGTGTCATCCAACGTTCCTTTCCATTGCAAGAACGCCCTTCAACGACGGAATTAGCAGAATCGTTGCGCGTTGACACTGCGGATTGGCGCCCGCGCGCGCAATCGTGATGTCGGGCGGGAACGTTGCATGGATTGCTAAATCGATTTAATGATGGTCGAAATCAAGGGAGGAGCGCCGTGAGCGAAACGATCGTCATCGCACAAGGCGGAGGACCGACCGCCGTCATCAACCAGACGCTTGCAGGCGCGGTGCTGGAAGCGCGTCGGCGGCATCCCGGCTGCCGCGTGCTCGGCGCGCGCCACGGTGTGCGCGGCATCAGGGACGGCGACTATGTCGATCTTGGGGGGCGCTCCGAGGACGAGCTGCGCCGTATCGCGGCGACGCCGAGCGCGGCCCTCGGCAGCACCCGCGACAAGCCCGACGCGGCCTATTGCGAGACGATTCTTGCCGGCCTGCGCAAGGTGGGCGCGGATGCGTTCATCTATATCGGCGGCAACGACACGGCGGGCACGCAGCAGATCCTGACCGACGCTTCGGGCGGGTCCATCGCCTTCGTGCACGCACCGAAGACCATCGACAACGACCTGGAGGAAAACGACCACACGCCCGGCTTCATTTCGGCGGCCGAATTCGTGGCGTCGGCCTTCCTGAGCGTCGACCTCGATTTCCGCGCCCTGCCCGGCATCTATGCCGGCATCGTCATGGGGCGGCATGCGGGCTTCCTGACAGCCGCGTCGGCCGCATGGCGGCTTGACGAGGATTCAGGCCCGCATCTCGTCTACGTGCCCGAACGGGCGTTCGAACGCGCGCGGTTCGTCGACGACATCAAGGCGACGATGGCGCGTCACGGACGCTGCATCATCGCGCTTTCGGAAGGCATTTCATCAGCGTCGGGGCGCTCGCTGGTTGAGGACCTGATCCCGGCGGAGATGCTGGAGCGCGACGCGCATGGCAACGTGCGCCTCTCCGGCACCGATCTCGGCCAGGCCATCGAGCGGATTCTGGCCGAAGACCTCAAGGGCGTGCGGGCGCGGGTCGACACGTTCGGATACCTGCCGCGCGGCAATATCGGCATGATCAGCCCGGTCGACGCGCAGGAAGCGTTCGACGCGGGCGTGTTCGCCTTCGACGCCGCCACGCGCGGCGGCGGCTCGGTGGCGCTGCAGGAGGAGGACGGCAAGACGGTCATCCGGCTGGTGCCGCTTTCGGCGGTGGCCGGCAAGACGCGGCACATGCCGGATGATTTCCTGGAGGCCGACGAGAACCGGTTGTCAGCGAAGGGCCACGCCTACCTCGACCGCCTGCTGCCGAGACGCTTCGATCCGGGAATGCCGTTCGTGTGAGGCGAGGAACGTCACCGTCGGCAGAGTGAGACGGTTCAGGCATGGATTCTCGGGTCAAGCCCGAGGATGACGAGGTGGAGATGGTGCCTGCCAAGCGCCAACGCATGCGATTGACGGTGACGCCTAATACTGTCGTCATCCTCGGGCTTGACCCGAGGATCCATGCCTGAACCGCTCGACTTCGCGGCGGTTCAAACAGGCTCAGTCCTCAAACCCTCGCCAAGAACGCGTCGCGCGGCAGGCCTGACAGAATCTCCGGGCCGTCGGCGCGCAGGAAGACGATGTCTTCCAGGCGGATGCCGAAGCGCCCGGGCAGGTAGATGCCGGGCTCGATGGAAAAGACCATGCCTTCCTCCAGCACCGTATCCGACGTGGCGGTGATGTAGGGTGGCTCGTGGACGTCGATACCGAGGCCGTGGCCGGTTCGGTGGACGAAGTACTCGCCGTAGCCGGCGGCCGTGATGACGTCGCGCGCAGCCTTGTCGACATCCTTTGCCTGCGCGCCGGGTTTTGCCACGGCAAGGGCCGCCTGCACCGCCTGCTCAACAATCTCATGGACCTCGGCGTAGCCTTCGGGCGCCTCGCCGACGATCGCCATACGGGTCATGTCGCTGGGGTAGCCGTTGCGCCGGCCACCGATGTCGAGCACCACGGCGTCGCCGCGCTTCAGGACGCGATCGCTGGTGGCATGGTGCGGATGGGCTCCGTTCTCGCTGGCGCCGATGATCCAGAACAGCGGTTCTCCGCCATTGTCCGAGAAATGGCCGCGCACAACGTCAGCCACCTGCATTTCCGTCATGCCGGGCTTGATGGCGGCCCACGCGGCCTTCATCGCGTCGTCGTTGAGGAGCGCGCAGGCTTTAAGCCGCTTGTATTCCTCTTCATCCTTCATGGAACGCAGCAGGCCGAGCGTATCGCCGGTGAAGGCGCGGGCGAGGCCCGGCAGCGCATCGGCAAGCAGGAAGGCGAAGTCGGCACGCATCGTTTCGTCGAGCACGATGCGGCCTTCTTTGTTGGGGAAAATCGCGGCAAGAGCTTTAGCGAGCGCCGCGTCGGGGCCGTCGGCGTCGGCCCATTCGAACATCGGCAGACCAGATTGCTGCTTCGCCGCCTCGGCGTTGAGCGCCGGCATCAGGAAGCCCGCCTTTTCCGGGCCTACCAGCAGCAGGCAGGGGCGCTCGTCGGGATGGGGATAGAACCCGACCAGCCACTGCATGTGCGTGCCCGGCCCGACGGCGACGAGCCCGGTTCCGGTCTGCTTCATTTTCTCGCGCAGGCGCGCAATGCGCTCGGTGACAATATCCGTCACGGCATTTTCCTCAATTGATCATAAGTCGGGAAGAATGAAAGCGGGCCGTCGTCGGCCCCCGACGGCCCGCCTACTGTCCGGTCAGTTCTTGTCGACCAGACGGTAGAACACGAAATCGGAAATCGCGCCGTTGACGAAGCCCTCGACCTGCGGCGCCATGCCGACCTGCTTGACGGCCTGGAACATCACCACGAACGGCGCCTTCTCCTGCACCTGCTTCTGGAGGTCGATATACATCTGGTTTCGCTTTTCCTGATCGGGTTCTGCGAGCGCGGCCATGGTTTCCTTATTCATCTCCTCGGGCACCGCCCACGCGTTGCGCCAGGTCGTCGTGGACGCGTAGCTGTCGTCCGAATTGTCGGCGTTGTAGGCGAACGCCTTGGCGTTGGAGTGCGGGTCCATGAAGTCAGGCGCCCAGTAGAGCAGCATCGCCTCGTGAGTGCGGGCACGGTACTTGGTGATGACCTGCGCGCCGGTGCCGGGCACGATGTCGAAATTGATGTCGGCCTGGGCGAAGGTCGACTGCAACGACTGGGCGATGTCGGTGAAGGGCGTCGAGTTGATGACGTCCAGCGTGACCGTGATCGGCAGTTCGACGCCGGCGTCCGCGAGAATCTGCTTCGCCTTCTCCACATCGTAGGTGAAGGGCGTGTCGTTCAGCGCGCCGGGGAACCCCGATGGCCAGAACGCCTGATGCACCTGCATCTGGCCCTTGAGGAAGGTGGAGGCCATGCCCTCATAGTCGACGAGATAGCGGGCAGCTTCCCACACCGCTTCGTTGGTCAGCGCCTCGACCTTCTGGTTGAAGGAGAACCAGTGCACGGCTGCCTGCGGGTAGGTCTCGATCTCCACATTGTCCTTGCCCTCGAGCGAGGCGATCTGGTCTGGCGTCAGGTTCTTGGCCATGTCGACATCACCGGACTCCAGCAGGAGCTGCTGGGTCGCAGCCTCGGCGACGTGACGGATGATGACGGAGCCGACCTTTGGCGCGCCCTTGAAATAATCGGGGTTCGCGTCGAGCGTCGCCAGTTCCGCCGGGCGATAGACACGCAGCTTGAACGGGCCCGTGCCGGCCGAATTCGTGTTGAGCCAGGCGTTGCCGAAATCGCCGTCGACCTCGTTTTCCATCACCGTCGCTTCGTCAACGATGGACGCCGGGCGCGAGGCGAGCACGTTGAGCACGAAGTTCGGCGAGAAGTCACCTTCATATTTGATTGTGACGGTGTTGTCGCCGAGCGTGACCATCTCCTCGATGTTGTCGGCGGTCCAGCCGAGCTGGGTCAGGATGAAGGCGGGCGCCTTCTCTAGCGCCACCACGCGCCTGAAGGAGAACAGCACGTCTTCGGGCCGCAGCGGGTTGCCGGAATGGAAGGTGACGCCGTCGCGCAGCGTGAAGGTGATGGTCTTGCCTTCCGGGTCGACAGTCCACTCGGAGGCGAGACCGCCGGCAAGCGTCTCCAGATCCTCGGGCTCGTACTGCACGAGCCGGTCGTACATGTTGGTGACGAGCTCGCCCGACGAGAACTCGTAGGCCTGGGCCGGATCGATGGCGACGATGTCGTCGATGTTCTGCGCGACGACCAGCACGTCGGCCGGGGTCGCGGCGAAGGCCGCACCGAAGGGTGCCGCGGTCGACAGCATTGCCGCGAGAACGGCCTGCCTGAGAATTTTCATGGTTTTGTTCTCCCTGCTGAAGTGGCGTGATTGAGTTCGGTGACGACCGCCGGGCTTCTGTCCGTGTCGGTCGCATGGTGGCGGTCCGTCTCCTGCCTTGGACGCAGGAGCGCCATGGTGCCGGTCCAGAGAATACGCGCCGGCCGGTTGCTCTCGTTTGCCCAGCTATGATTGCTCGAGCCCCTGAAATGGAGACTGTCACCGGCGCCGAGGCGGATCGTCTCGCCGTCGACCGTCTGCGCGATCTCGCCGTCGAGGACGTAGAGCAGCTCGTCGCCCTCGTGATGGACCATCTCGGAATGGTGGCCCGGCGGCACGATCATGACGAAGGACGAAAGCCCCCTGCCCGGAAACTCGGCGTGCAGCCGCTCGTACATCACCGACGAGCCTGGCAGCGAGAAGGTCTGGCGCGAGCCGGCACGGGTGACGCCGTTGCCGATCGACGGCGTGGCGACAAAGTAGTCGATATCGACGCCAAGGCCGCGTGCGATCCCCGCAAGTGCGCCGAGAGACGGGGTTGCCTGGTCGCGTTCGACCTGACTCAGGAAGCCGACTGAGAGCCCCGCCGCCTCGCCGAGCGCCTGCAACGTCATGTGCAACTGGCGCCGACGCGCCCGGATCAACGCGCCCACACGCGGCTGCGCCGACTGCTGGGCCGGGCTTTGGTGCTGCGGGATATTCACAGGCCGGCGCACTCCATCAAAATTTTTTTGATACAAGCAAAATTATTTGTATTATCCAAGTCTGAAATTTCGAGAGCGCGCGTTTTTCCTGTTGGGTACTATCGACAGATCGTGCGACGCCAGCGGAGCAATCTCAGCTTGTCGATCGAACCAGCAGTCGAGCCGGGTATCGGCCGTGCCCAGACGAGCGCGGCTGGCGGCCGAATGCGCGCAGGTAGGCGTTTCGCGATGTCCGCGGGCGCATTTGCGATCACCATTGCGCTTACCTTCCTTGGGCTGCTGGCGATCACCTTCTTCATCGGCCGCATCATCCCGATCGACCCGGTTCTCGCCGTCGTCGGCGACCGCGCGCCGCAGGAAGTCTATGAGCGGGTGCGGGTGGAGATGGGGCTCGACCGGCCGCTCATCATGCAGTTCGTCTCCTATGTCGGAGACGTGCTGACCGGCAATCTCGGCACATCCGTCACCACCGGCCGGCCTGTTGCCTCGGACCTCGCGCGCGTCTTCCCCGCCACGCTGGAAATGGCGACGCTGGGCATCATCATCGGCGTGGTGCTCGGCGTGCCGATGGGCGTTGTGGCGGCGGCGCGGCGCGGCAGCCTCACCGACCAGGCGATCCGCGTCGTCGGCCTGCTCGGCTATTCCGTGCCCGCGTTCTGGCTCGGCCTGATCGGGCTGCTGCTGTTCTACGCGCGGCTTCAATGGGTGAGCGGGCCGGGCCGGCTCGACATCTTCTATGACGGGCTGGTGCCGACGGTGACCGGCCTGATGCTGGTGGACAGCATAATCGCGGGCGACTGGACGGTGTTCTGGAATGCCGTCAGCCATCTGGTGCTGCCGGCCTCGATCCTCGGCTTCTTCAGCCTCGCCTACATTGCGCGCATGACCCGCTCCTTCATGCTCGACCAGTTGAGCCAAGAATATGTCATCACCGCCCGCGTAAAAGGCGTACCGGAGCGGCAGGTGATATGGCGCCACGCGTTCAGGCCGATCCGCGTGCCGCTGATCACGGTCATCGGCCTCTCCTATGCCGGGCTTCTGGAAGGCTCGGTGATGATCGAAACCGTGTTCTCTTGGCCGGGCATCGGCAACTACCTGACATCCGCGCTGCTCAATGCGGACATGAATGCAGTGTTGGGCGCGACGCTGGTTATCGGCGCGGTGTTCATCGCCATCAACAAGATCTCCGACGTGCTCTACCGCGTGCTGGATCCGAGAGCGAGGTGAGGACGATGGCGACGACCCGCGAATGGCTTCTGACGGAATCGCCCGCCTCGCGCATGCAGGCGCGGCTCGGGCGCTCTTATCGCGTCTTCACGGCACTGATGCGCAACCCGCTTGCGGTGATCGGTGCGCTCATCATTCTGGCGCTGGTGGTGCTGGCCGTCTTCGCGCCGTATTTCGCGACGCACTCGCCCTATGCCGGCACGCTGACCGACCGCCTGCAGCCGCCGGGGCCGGAGTTCTGGCTCGGCAGCGACGAGCTGGGGCGGGACATCTGGTCGCGCATCGTCTACGGCGCGCGCATCACGCTGGTGATCGTGCTGCTAGTGGCGGCGATCGCAGCACCGCTCGGCC
The DNA here is from genome assembly GCA_019739225.1 of Aquamicrobium sp. Lineage (GTDB taxonomy): Bacteria > Pseudomonadota > Alphaproteobacteria > Rhizobiales > Rhizobiaceae > Aerobium. The sequence goes on along the minus strand of JAHHDT010000004.1, from coordinate 19,228 downwards.
TGATAGTCGGAGCCATTTCCGGCTATTTCGGCGGCTGGACGGACCGCATCCTGATGGGCGTGACGGACGTCTTCCTGTCGATGCCGAAGCTGATCCTCGCTTTGGCTTTCGTGGCCGCACTTGGGCCGGGCATCGAGAACGCGGTGATCGCTATCGCCATCACGTCGTGGCCGGCCTATGCCCGCATCGCACGCGCCGAGACGCTGACCTTCCGCAACTCCGAATTCATCGCCGCGATCCGCCTGCAGGGGGCTTCCGCCGCGCGGGTGATCCTGCGCCATATCCTGCCGCTGTGCTCGTCCTCGGTCATCATCCGCGTGACGCTCGACATGGCCGGCATCATCCTGACGGCTGCGGGCCTCGGTTTCCTCGGGCTCGGCGCACAGCCGCCGCTGCCGGAATGGGGCGCGATGATTTCGCGTGGCCGCGCCTTCATCCTCGACCAGTGGTGGGTGGCCACCATGCCGGGCTTCGCGATCGTCATCGTCTCGCTCGGCTTCTGCTTCCTCGGCGATGGGCTGCGCGACGTGCTCGACCCCAAGAGCGGAGGCAAGCAATGAGCGAACCGCTGCTGGACGTGCAAAACCTGCGGGTGCGCTTTCCCACCGCAACCGGCCCGGTGGAGGTGGTGCGCGGCGTTTCCTTCTCGCTCGGCCGCGAGCGGCTGGGAATCGTCGGCGAAAGCGGCTCGGGAAAGTCGATGACGGGTCGCTCGATCCTGCGCCTCATCCGCGCGCCGGGCGTGGTGACCGCCGACAGGCTGCGCTTCGAGAGCAAGGACCTGCTGTCGATATCCGAGCGCGAGATGCGCAAGGTGCGCGGCGCGCGCATCTCGATGGTGATGCAGGACCCGAAATTCTCGCTCAACCCTGTAATGACCGTCGGCGAGCAGATCGGCGAGGCGTTGGCCGTACACGAGAAGCTGCCGCGCAAGCAGATACGCCAGCGGGTGCTCGATATGCTGGAGGCAGTGCAGATCCGCGATCCGGAACGGGTGTTCCGGCTTTATCCGCATGAGGTCTCGGGCGGCATGGGCCAGCGCGTTATGATCGCCATGATGCTGATCCCCGCCCCCTCGATCCTGATCGCCGACGAGCCGACCTCGGCGCTCGACGTTTCGGTTCAGGGCGAGGTGCTGAAGATCATCGACGAGCTGATCACCCAAAACGGCATGGGGCTGATCTTCATCAGCCACGACCTGCATCTGGTGTCCGCCTTCTGCGACCGCATCCTCGTCATGTATCGCGGCGAGGTGGTGGAGGAATGCCGGGCGAGCGAACTCGACAAGGCCACGCACCCCTACACGCGCGGCCTGCTGGCCTCCGTGCCGCGGCTGGATGAAACGCGCGAGGAGCTTCCCGTGCTCGACCGAAGCCAGTGGGAGACGGCATGAACGCGATTTCACTGCGCAACCTCGACATCTCCTACGGCGATACCCTTGTCGTTGAAGGCCTCTCGCTCGACATCGCCGAGGGCGAATGCTTCGGACTGGTCGGCGAGAGCGGGTCCGGCAAGTCGACCGTGCTGCGCGCCATCACCGGGCTCGCGCCCGACTGGGAAGGCGAAATCTCGCTGTTCGGCCAGGCGCGCGGAAAGCGCATCGACCGGACATTCGCGGCACTCTGCCAGATGGTATTCCAGGATCCGTACGGATCGCTGCATCCGCGCCAGACGGTCGACGCGACGCTGTCGGAGCCGCTGACTATCCATGGCATCGGCGGGGCCGACAAGCGTGTGCCGGAGATGATGGAGGCCTGCGGGCTCGACCCGAAATTCCGGTTCCGGCTGCCGCACCAGCTTTCGGGCGGACAGCGGCAGCGCGTGGCGATTGCCCGCGCGCTGATGCTCAAGCCGAAAATCCTGCTGCTAGACGAGCCGACTTCGGCGCTGGACGTCTCGGTCCAGGCCGAAATCCTCAACCTGCTCAAGCGCCTGCGCCGCGAACAGGGCCTGACCTACATTCTCGTCACCCACGACCTTCCCGTCGTCTCCTTCCTGTGCGACAGGCTGGCCGTCATGCGTCAGGGCCGCATCGTGGAGGTGGCGACGGTCGACGCACTCAAGAGCAACACCATGACCGACCCCTATTCGCGCGAACTCGTCGAAAAGAGCACGACGCGCCTATCCGCCTGAGGAAACCCATGACATCGCACGACATCGAGGCCGCGCTCGGCGCATTTCACCGCGCCATCGCAGAGGAAACCGGGCCGCAGAAGCCCTGGCAGGCGTTGCAGGCGCTGGCCCAGCAGATCGTCGGCGCGAAGCTGTTTACGGTGACGACGGTCGACCTCGACGCCGAAGTCGCGCGGCGTCTCTATACCAACATGCCAGAGGCCTATCCGGTCTCCGGGACCAAGCCGATCACCGTCGATCCCTGGTTCGAACAGGTGGTCATCGGCAAGCAACTGTTCGTCGCCAACACGCTGGAGGCGATCGCGGGCCACTTCCCCGACTGGGAGTTGATCGGCTCGCTCGGCTGCCGCTCGTGCGTGAACATGCCGGTCTTCGTGCGCGGCAAGGTGCTGGGCACCGTCAACATGCTCGATGTCGAAGGGCACTTCACGCCGGAGCGCGTGGGGCTGGTGGAGCATCTGCGGATACCGGCAATCGCTGCGTTCCTGGCGGCGCGGTAATATCGGCCCTTCAAATCCCCTGGTGCGTCCTTCGAGGCTCGCTGCGCTCGCACCTCAGGATGAGGGATGTTGTGCATCGAACCGACAATGCAGCGGGTTCGACAAACTGCCATCTTCATCTTGAAGTGTGAGCAGATCGAACCCCCGACGTCGTGGGCTCGACAAACCACCTCCCTCATCCTGAGGCGCGAGCGCAGCGAGCCTCGAAGGGCGCAGGGCGGGACTGGCGATCAGTCCGACTTCTTTTCCGGCAGGCCCTTGCGCTTGGTTTCCGCGAAGTCCTCGAGCTGGTCTTCGGTCATCGATTCATACATTTCGCGCGAGGCGCCCTGCAGTTCGGATTTCTTGATCTCGCCGCGCTTGGCGGCGAGTGCCGCCCCGGCTGCCTTCTGCTGTGCCTTGGATGTTGCGGGCATGGTCTTGCTCCTGTTCCGCTGCCCCGCCGAAACAAGAAAACGTGAAGAACAACAGGATGTTCCGTAACATTCCGTGACCGGCCGCCATTGGACAAGGGGTTGCCGCACCGGTAGATTGCGGGCGGTGCGGTCCGTTGAAAGCGGATTCTTAAGGTTATGACATCGATAATCGCGCCGGTGGCAGCCAGAAGCCAGTGCGATTGTTGTGATGTGTAAGGTGTTCGCTTGATCGGGCGCAGGTCGTCTCCAGGGTTGGGTTTCCGAGTCGTTGCGGGTTTCATGTGCGTGGCGATGGCCGCGCCGTTGCCCGCGCACGCCTTCGAGATTTTCGGGCTCAAGCTCTTCGGCCGTGATGAGCCTGCCGAAGAAGACCTGGTGATCGGTGAGCCGCAGAACTACGAGGTCGAGTTCGCGGTTAGCGAGAACGAGGACGGTCTGGAAAACAAGCTGCGCGGCGCCTCGACGCTATGGGCCGACCGAGAGGAACCGGCCTCGGGTGCTGCCGGCCTGCTGGCAAAGGCCCGTGGCGACTACCGCCGGCTGCTTGCGACGCTTTATTCCGAGGGTCGTTACGGCGGCACCATCTCCATACGCATCGACGGGCGCGAGGCGGCGGAGCTTGCGCCTGACGCCACGCTGGCAGAACCGGCGACGGTGCTGGTGACCGTCGACCCAGGTCCCCTCTTCACCTTCCGCGAAGCCGAGATCGTCAACCAGGCGCCACCGGCCCAAAATCGTCGCGACGAGGTCGATGATCCGCGCGAGGAGGGTTTTGCCACCGGCGAAGTGGCCCGGTCGGGCGCCGTGCTGCGCGCCGAGCGGCTGGCGGTGGAAGCCTGGCGCCAGCAGGGCCACGCCAAGGCCGAGATCGCCGACCGGCGCGTGGAGGCCGCGCACGACGCGGACGTTATCGACGCCCGCGTCACCGTCGACCCGGGTCGCAAGGCCTATTACGGCCCGGTCACGGTCGAAGGGGCCGAGCGGATCGACCCGGAATGGCTCGCCTGGATGACCGGCCTGCGGCAGGGCGAGGAATACGACCCCGACGACATCAAGCGCGCCGGCACCCGCATCGCCCGTCTCGACGTCTTCCGCGCCGCACGCTTCCAGGAAGCGGAGATGCTGGACGCCAACGGCATGCTGCCGATCACCTATATCGTGCAGGAGCGGCTGCCGCGCCGCTTCGGCGTCGGCGGCACGTACTCGACCATCGACGGGCTGGGGCTGGAGACCTTCTGGCTGCACCGCAACCTGTTCGGCCGCGCCGAGCGGCTGCGCCTCGACGCGAAGGTCGCCGGCATCGGTGAGACCTTCAAGCCGGACGAATTCACCTACCGGGTCGGCGCGACGTTCGTGAAACCCGGCATCTACACGCCGGACACCGATTTCACCACGTCGCTGTATGGCGACCGCGAGGTGCTCGACGCCTATACCCGCACCGCTGTGACCGCGACCGGCGGCTTCACCCACCTCTTCAGCGAGGAACTTTCGGCAAAGCTCTTCCTGACAGGCGGGCGCGCCCGCTTCGACGATGACGAGTTCGGCCGGCGCGATTTCACCACCGTCGGCGTCTCCGGAAGCCTGACCTACGACAGCCGCGACAACGCCACGGACGCGACGGAGGGCCTGTTCCTCGAGGCGACGGCGTATCCGTTCTACGAGTTCGAATACGGCAATCCGGCCTTCAAGGCGACGGCCGAGGCGCGCGCCTATTACGGCTTCGACGCCGACAACCGCTTCGTGCTGGCCGGGCGGCTCAAACTCGGCATGCTGACCGGACCGTCGATCGCACAACTGCCGCCGGACATGCTGTTCTTCGCCGGTGGCGGCGGGTCGGTGCGCGGCTACGGCTATCGCAACATCGGCGTGCCGACGCCAGCCGGCAACGTCATCGGCGGCCGCTCGCTGGCCGAAGCGTCGGTCGAGGCACGCGTGCGGGTGACCAATTCGATCGGCCTCGTCGGCTTCGTCGATGCCGGCTATGTGGGCGAGGACACGATCCCGAGCTTCGACGAAGACGTGCGGGTGGGCGCGGGCGTGGGCCTGCGCTACATCACCGGGCTCGGGCCGATCCGGCTCGATGTGGCCGTTCCGCTCGACCGCCGGGAGGGCGATCCCAGCGTCGGCGTGTATGTCGGCATAGGACAGGCATTCTGATGCGCATTCTCGCCGCCCTGCTGATATTCCTCCTGACGGTCCCTGCCCTCGCGCAGCAGGAGACGCCGGAAGAAGAACGTGGGCTCCTGATGTCCTTCATCGAGGACCGGCTGTCCGCGCCGAACCGTCAGATCCGGATACAGGGCATCCAGGGCGTTCTGTCCTCCAATGCGCAGATCGGCCAGATCACCGTGGCCGACAATGAAGGTGTTTGGCTACGCATCGTCAACGCCTCCATCGTGTGGAGCCGGACGACGCTGCTGTTGCGGCAGCGCCTGCAGATCGACACGCTGAGCGCCGAACGGATCGAGGTGGTTCGCAAGCCGATCCCGGACGAAAGCCTGCCGGCGCCGGAATCGAGCTCGTTCCAGATCCCGGAACTACCGATCGCGATCAATCTCGATTCGCTGGAAGCGCCCTCGATCAGCTTCGGACAGGACGTGTTCGGCCTTGAATCCGAGCTTTCGGTCGCGGGCCGCATCCGGCTGGAAGACGGTTCGCTCGATACCGCTCTCGACATCACGCGACTGGACGGCCCCGGCGGGCAGTTCGGCCTGACGGCAACCTATGCGAACGAAACCGAGGAGCTGGACCTCGATCTGAAGCTTTCCGAACCGGCAGACGGCATTGTCGCCAACGCCCTGAACATCGAGGGCCGCCCGCCGGTGGACCTTGAGGTTTCGGGCTCAGGGCCGCTGTCCAGCCTCGACGTGACGCTTGCGCTCGACGCCGACGGCGAGCGCGTGCTGAGCGGCATCACGCAGATCCGCCGCCAGGACGACGGCCTGGCCTATGGCGCGGAGCTTTCCGGGCCGATCGCAAGGCTCATCCCGGTGCAGTTCCGCGACTTCTTCGGCGCGGAGACGACGCTCGAGGCGCGCGGCCTTGTCAAGGATGCAGGCGGCATGCGGCTCGATACGCTCGATCTGCGCAGCGCGGCACTGTCGCTGCAGGCCGCAGCCGAAACGCAGGCCGACGGGTTTCTGCGCCGTCTGAACCTCGATGCGACAATCGACAACGGCAGCGACGAGCGCGTGGTGCTGCCGCTGCCGGGCGGCGAGACAACCGTCGGACGCGCCACGGTGGACCTCTCCTTCGGCGAAGCTGGCAGCGAGGAATGGTCGGGCCAAATCGCGGTCGACGCGCTGGCGACGCCGGAATTCACCGCCGAGCGCGCGGTGTTCGATCTCGGCGGGCTCGCTCGCAACCTAGACCGACCGGATGCGCGCAGCATCACCTTTGGCGTCGACGGGGCCCTGTCGGGCATCATCGCGACGCGTGCCGACGTCGGCGAAGCGCTGGGCGACGAGATCACGCTCGACGTCGACGGCTCGTGGAATGCCGGCGCGCCGGTCGACCTCGCCAACGCGGTGCTTTCCGGCAACGGCCTCTCGGTCTCGCTGGAAGGCACGATCGCCGAACTGGCCTTCAACGGCGACATGGCGGTTCAGGCGCAAAGCATAGCGCCATTCTCCGGCCTCGCAGGCCGCGACCTGCAAGGCTCTCTCGACCTGCGCGCCAATGGCGAGGTGCGGCCTGTGAGCGGCGCTTTCGACCTGACGATCGACAGTTCGGCCAGAGAACTGCGCATCGGGATCGAGGCTGCCGACAATCTTCTTGGCGGGGAAACAACGATCACCGGCCGGGTCGCGCGCGGCGAGAACGGGCTGGCCGCCGAGAACCTGCGCGTCGGCAACGAGCGCATCGAATTGACCGCAGACGGCACAATCGCCACGGGCGCGGCCGATTTCGACTACGCGCTGACCCTTTCCGACCTCGCGCTCGTATCGCAGCAGGCGCAGGGCCGGCTCGAAGCGCGCGGACGGCTTTCCGGCAGCGAAGGGCCGATCGCCATCAACACGCTGGCGCGGGTGGCCGACGGCAGCCTCGCAGGCAAGCGCCTGACGCAGGCGCAGATCGCCTTCGACGGCACGCTGGACGGTGGCGCGGTCGCAGGCACGGTCGGCGGCGACGCCTTCCTCGACGGCGTGCGCGTGCAGCTTTCGGCTGGCGTTGCTTCAGCGGCCGGCGAGCGCCGCCTGAGCGACCTGGAATTCACCGCCGGCGGCGCGCGGCTCACCGGATCGTTCACGCAGGGCCCGACCGGCCTGCTCGACGGCGATCTGGCTGTCGACGCCGCCGACATTTCGACGGCAGCAGCACTTTTCCTCGTTGAAGCGGCAGGTGCCGTCGATGCGACCGTGGCGCTTTCCTCGACCGAGGAAGGCAAACAGAACGCAACCGCCGAGGCGACCGTGCGCGGCTTCCGCATGGGCGAAACGCAGCTCGGGCAGGCCGACATCGAGGCCAAGCTCGAAGACCTCTTCGGCGTGCCGGTGGTGAATGGCACGGTCAACGCGCAGTCGCTGGTAGCCGGCGGCGTCGAAGTCGCGACATTGAACGCGAGCGCGCAGAGCAGCGGCGAGACCACAGCCTTCGAAGCCGACGCGAGGCTGGACAACGGCACCCAGGCTCGGGCGCGCGGAGCGCTTTCGCCAGAAGGTGAAGGGTTCCGCATCGGTCTTGAAGAAGCCTCGCTCGGCCAGGGCGTCGTCACCGCCCGCCTGCTGGAACCGGCATCGCTGCTGATTGTCGGTGACAGCATCGAGATCGATTCCCTGGCCGTCGACGTCGCCGGTGGACGCATCTCGGCGGACGGCAGCATCGCACGGACCATCGATCTCGACGTGTCGATCGCGCGGCTGCCGCTGTCGATCGCCAACCTCGTGCGCCCGGACCTCGGACTCGGCGGCACGCTCAACGCCGATGGGACCGTTTCCGGCGAGCGCGATGCGCCGAATGTTCGCTTCACGCTCAATGGCGACGCCATCACCGCCGCCGCGCTGCAACAGGCCGGACAGAGCTCCCTGAACGTGCGGGCGAGCGGCGAGACGACCGGGCAGCGGCTGAATGTGGATGCCTCCGTCAGCAGCCCGGAAGGCCTGCGCGCCAATGTGCGCGGCGGCGTGCCGCTCGATGACGGTCAGCTCGCGCTCGACATCGACCTCAATGCGTTTCCGCTGGCGGCGCTCAACCGCGTTGCGCCCGGCCAGGACCTCGGCGGGAGCATCACCGGCACGGCCAGAGTCGCCGGAACCACGAGTGCGCCCCAGGCGAATTTCGACCTGCGCGGCAGCAGCCTGCGCGCGGCACCACTGCAGGCGGCCGGCATCGCCTCGCTGGACGTGTCCGCCGCCGGCCGTTTCGCTGACCAGGCGGTCACGCTCTCTTCCGTTTCCGTCACCGGCCCGGCCGGCCTGTCACTGGAAGCGAGCGGAACGGTGCCCCTGTCCGGCAACGGCCTTTCCGTGAATCTCAACGGTGCGGCGCCGCTGTCGCTGGCGAACCGCTTCCTTGCCGATCGCGGCACGCAGCTTGTGGGCGTCGTGCAACTCAGCGGCTCTGTGTCAGGCAGCATCCAGCAGCCAGTCATCCGCGGCATGGCCTCGACCAACGGCGCGCAGGTGATCGATCCCGAAAGCAATGTGGGCCTGCGCGATATCAACGTGATGGCTTCGATCGACGGCGAGACCGTGACCATCCGCTCCGCCAATGCCTCGCTGTCGGCAGGCGGCAGCCTGAGCGCCAGCGGTACGATTTCGACCAACGCAGCGGCGGGCTTCTCGGCCGACATCCGCGTCGCGCTGAACCAGGCGCGCTATGCAGACGGCGACATGGTGGTCGCGACGGTGAACGGCAACCTTGCAGTTACCGGCGCGCTGACCCGGGACCCGGTTCTTGCGGGCGAGATCAATGTCGAGCGCGCGGAGATCACCGTGCCGGACAATCTGGCCGGAGGTGCTGCTTCCATCGACGTCATCCACCGAAACCCGCCGCCCGGCGTACAGCGGACACTGGAGCGCGCGCGGGCCAATGACGGCACGCCGACGCCCTCGGCGCGGCCGAGCGTGCTGCGGCTCAATGTCGGTGTGAACGCCCCTGCCCGCATCTTCGTGCGCGGCCGAGGGCTCGACGCGGAACTCGGGGGGCGCGTGCAGCTTACGGGGCCGGTGACCGACATCCAGCCGGTGGGCGGCTTCAACCTCATTCGCGGCCGGCTTTCGATCCTCGCCCAGCGTATCACATTCGACGAAGGCACGGTAACGCTGGTGGGCGACCTCGATCCGTTCCTCAACTTCGTCGCCCGTTCGGCCAGCAGCGACATCACCGTGTTCATCACGGTGTCGGGACGCGTTTCGGACCTCGATATCTCATTCTCCTCGCAGCCGGCGCTGCCTGAAGACGAGGTGCTGGCGCGGTTGATCTTCAACCGTGGTCTGAGCGAACTGTCGCCGCTGCAGATCGCGCAGCTTGCGGCCGCGGCGGCCGAACTGGCAGGCGGCTCGAACACGTCGCTGCTCGGCAGCCTGCGCAACGCGACGGGCCTCGACGATCTCGACGTCGTGACCGACAGTGAAGGCAATGCCGCCGTGCGGGCCGGCCGCTACATCAGCGACAACATCTATCTGGGCGTGGAAGCCGGCGCGCAGGGCTCGACGCGCGGTACGATCAATCTCGACATCACCGAGGAACTGAAGGCGCGCGGCTCGCTCGGAAGCGACGGCGACTCGTCCCTCGGCGTGTTCTTCGAGCGCGACTACTGACCGTTGCGGCGCTGCTTCGGCGCGCCGGTGGTTGTGGTTGACGTGGCTGAAACCGGATCGCTGGCGGGAAATGTGTCCTCCAGCCCCTCTTCCAGCTCTTCATCGGCATCCGCGCGTGCCTGCTCGGCGCGGAAAGAGCGCGTCGCCGGCGTTTCCCGCGACTCGTCGGGCGTAGCCACCTTGTTGAGTGGCGCTGGAGCAGGCTCTTCCTTCTCTTCATAGAGCTGGCGCGTGGCACTGCGCTGCGCGGCCGCCTCGCCTGTCGAGCGTTTCCGCCGATTGAGCATCGCGTAGGCCAAAAGTACGGCAATCAAAATGGGGCCGCCAATAACGATCAGCAGCCAGAGTATCTCAGTCATGATCAGTCTCCTCTGCGCGAACAACGCGCGGAGGTGAAAAACGCTCCACCCGTGCAGGCGGATCAGAGGTCGTAACGTCGGGGGAAGGTGGAGATTGCACTGGAGGCGGCGCGGACACCGCCATCGCCGGCCTCGCGCAGGCTGCCGCCGCGCGCGAGCACAGACAGGAAGCCGGCATTGAAGGTGTCGCCCGCACCGACCGTGTCGATGACCTCGACCTTCGGGGCTTCGACTGCGATGGTCTCGTCGCGCTGCATCACGAGAGCACCGTCGGCGCCGCTCTTGACCACCAGGATACGGTCCGAAGCGCTGTCCGGGCGCAGGAATGCCATCGCGGCATCGAGCGTATCCGTTGCCGCTACGCCCTTTGCCTCTTCCGCATTGATGAGCGCGATGTCGGCCTCGGCCAGCCAAGTGCGCATCAGCTCGCGGGTCTCTCCGGTCCAGCCGGCCGGCGGCCAACCCGGATCGATGGCGACCGTCCATCCCCTCGCCTGCAGCGCGGCGATCAGGGCAGAGGTCTCCCGTTCGATCTCGGGCATGAGAAAGCCGCCGGAGATGATGGCGTAGGCGTTGCCCGCCGGCGCTTCTGGAACATGCGCCAGAAGATCCTCGACAGTCGCGACGGCCAGATGCCCGGTCGTCGTGAAGAACGCGCGGTCGCCACCCCTATGCACGATGCCCACGGTCAGCGTGGTTGCGCCCTCCATCGCGATCCAGGTCGAGTAGGCGTCGTCGAAGCAGCCGGCGAGCCAGTCGCCCATCATGTCCGTGCCGACCGAGGCGACCAGCCGGTGGGGAACGCGCAGGCCCGACAAGGCCAGAGCTGTGTTGCCGGCGGAGCCGCCCGCACGCATCTCGCTGCGTGGGAGGATCACCTCCGTGCCGACGGCAGGCCAGCCGTCGACCTCGCCCATGACGAGATCGACGTTGACGTTGCCAAGAACCAGAATGCGTTCGGCTTCCACGGTGCGACCGTCAGGCCCGGGGACGCGCGACGGGCGGCACGTAGTCTTCCAGCTCCGGCGCGGGGAAATTCACCGTCTGACCGGTCTCTGCCGAACGGTAGAGGCCGATCAGCATCTCGACGACGGCGAGGCCATCATGGAAGGTCTCGAGTGGCGTCTCGCCCTTGCGGAAGCACTCCACCATGTGGCGGTTTTCGTCGGTGTAGCCGTAGACCCCAGCTTCGTCCTCAAGCACCGGCATAAGCCCCTGCTCGGCATTCTGCTTCTCGACGAGGTCCTCGCCCTCCGACCCGGTGACGGCGCGAGACATGAACACTTTCAGGCCGGTCGCCAGCGAATTGAATTCCATCGCATATTCCGGACCCAACAGCTCGAGCTGGATTCGTAGACCCGCACCGACATAGGCCCAGGAGGTGGAGGCCTCGATCACCAGTTCGTTGCCTTCCTCGTCCTCCAGCGCAATGGTCGCGCGGGCGAAGTCCTCGGACGGGCGATTGCGGTAGTCGACTTCGGCGCCGTAGCGCTCACGAAGCTGGTCGGCATAATGCGGGCGCGTCCATTTGAGGTTGGCGACCATGCCGTTGACGGCCTTGACGGTGAGCGAATTGCGCGGCGCGCCGGGCGCCGTCAGCAGGTGCCGGCCGACCTCGACGCTGTGGCACATCATGTCCGAAAGAACGCCGCCGCCCTGCTTGTCGCCCTGCCAGAACCATGCCTCATGCGGGCCGGAATGCTCCTCCGCGGCACGCGCCAGATAGGGCCTGCCGGTGGTCGATGCGCCGCGGCGCCAGATGATCTCCTTGCCGCGAATGACGGGTGTGCAGAATACCTGGTTCTCGAGATAACCGTGGTTGAGGCCCGCTTCCTCGGCGAGCCGAAGCATTTCGCGCGCCTCGCCGATGGTGCGCGCCAGCGGCTTTTCGCAGGCCACCGCGAAAATCTTCGAGCGCCCAGCCGTCACCTCCTGATGAATGGTGCGCATGATGTCGAGCCGGGTGTGGTTGGGCGAGAGAATCCAGACCGCATCGACATCGCCGGCCTGCAGCAGGCCTTCCAGGCTCTCATGCGCGGTGCAGTGGCCAAGGCCCAGTTCGTCGACCAGCTCGACGATCTTCTGCCGCTTGTCGCTGCTGCGGCTGTAGACGCCCGTCACCTCGACGTTGCGTACGCCCAGCATCGAACGCAGATGGAACTGGGCGATGAAGCCTGTGCCGACCAGACCGATGCGCAGCGTGTTCTTCGGCTCGAAGCCCATGGGTTGTCTCCGTTGTTCTGACTTTTCAGGATTGCGGGCGCGGCGCCGCAGTGGATCCGCGCAGCTTGAGTTCGGTCGGCATCTCCACCGCCGATGGGGCGACGCCCTCGTCGGAGAAGACGCGCAGCAGCAGATCCATCGCCTGCTGGCCGATGGCCATGCGCGGCTGGCTGACGGTGGTCAGCGGCGGATGGAAGGCCTGGCTCAGGAAAAGGTCGTCGAAGCCGACCACCGACACGTCGCCGGGCACGTCGAGCCCCATGCGACGCAGCTCGTTGATCGCGCCAAAGGCCATTTCATCATTGGCAACGAAGACGGCCGTAGGCGGCTCGGCCAGCGAGAACAGGTTACGGCAAAGGCGCTCGCCGGTATGAAGCAGATAATCACCTACCGGTTCGTATCCTTCCGGTATCGGCAGCCCCGCAGCGGCCATGGCGCGACGATAGCCGTCCTGACGGCGCAGGCTCATGATTTCGGGCACCGGGCCGGTGATGTGGGCAATGCGGCGATGGCCGAGGCCGATCAGATGCTCGACGGCGCGCCGCGATGCAGCCTCATTGTCGATCATGACGTGCGGGAGCCCGCTTTCGGCGATCTCTTCCAGCGCCACAACGACGGGCAGGCCTCTCACCTGTTCGGAATAGCCTGCACGGTCGGGCAGCTTGCCCGTCATCAGGATCATGCCGTCGGCGTGGCCGTCGCGCAGCATGTCGAAATATTCGACCTCGCGCTCCGGGTTGTTCTCGGTGTTGCCCATGAGGACGGAGTAGCCGGCCTCGCGGGCCGTCGTTTCCACGCCCTTGAGGATCTCGAGATAGAAGGGGTTGCCGACGTCGCGTACGACCATCAACACCGCCATCGAACGCTGGGTGCGCAGGTTGCGCGCCGAGACGTTGGGGCGGTAGTGCATCTTCTGCGCCGCCTCGCGGATGCGGCTGAGCGTGGGTTCCGCCACGAGGCCAGACCCGGTCAGCGCGCGCGAGACGGTTGCCGGCGATACGCCGACCGACGCCGCGATGTCCTTGATCTTGGCGCGGCTGTTCATCCCCGCATCGCTTTCCCACGCCCGTAGAACAGCATCAGCACCAGAAGCGTGGCACCGAAGATCATCTGGCGGCCGGATTCGTCGATATTGATTGTCGTCAGGATGCTTTGCAGCACCACCAGCAGCATGGCGCCTGCCATCGTACCGGTGTAGCCACCGCGACCGCCGGCAAGAGGCGTACCGCCCAGCACCACGGCGATGATCGACGGCAGCATGTAGGTCTCGCCGACATTGGCGAAGGACGAGCCGGAATAACCGAGCAGGCAGATGCCGGCGACGGCCGCGAACATGCCAGACAGCATGAACAGCGCGACCCTGATGGTGCGCACCGGAACGCCTGCCATGAACGCCGCCTGCTCATTGGAACCGACCGCATAGATGCGGTGACCAAACACGGTGCGCTTGAGCAGGAAGGCCATGAACAGGCCGATCGCGATCCACAGCCAGATGATGCCGGGGAGGCCGAACAGGAAAGGCTGGGAAACGAACTGCGACAGGGCGGGTGCGGCGCGCCCGGAGGGGATGCCCTGGCGGATGACCACCAGCAGCCCCTGAAGCACGCCCAGCATGCCAAGCGTCATGACCAGCGGCGGGATGCGCAGCAAGGTGACGCCAAGGCCGTTGAAGAGCCCGAAGAGAGCGCCGACGGCAACGCAGGCGAGAACGGCCGGCAGGATGCCGCCATCCTGACCCGACATGATGTTGCCGGCGAGGATCGCCGACAGGGAGACGACACCGCCCACCGACAGGTCGATGCCTTCGCGGCCGCCAAGGATGACGAGGTTCTGGCCGGCCGCCACGATGCCGAGCAATGCGGCCACGATGGCCAGCCGCAGGATCTGCTGCAGCGAGGCGAAACCGGGCGACAGCGCCTCGCCAAGGGCGAGCAGCACGGCGATCAGGATCAGCGCGACGACGATGGGCTGCTTGACGAGATCGAGCACGGCATTGCCGCCGGGCGTCGTCTTTTGGGTGCTTGCCGGTGCGCTCATTGTCCCACCCTCCGGCCGACGAAGACGCCGGCCATCAGCGCGATGAGGATCGCGAGGCCCTGGACGAGGTTCTGCCACTCGGACGGCGTGCCGACGAAAAACACCAGCGAATTGATGAGTCCGATGATGAGCGCGCCGACCAGCGAGCCGACCACCGTGCCCTTGCCGCCGGAAAGCGCGCTGCCACCGAGAACGACGGCCGCGACGCTGTAGAGCGTCATCTTGCCGCCGACCAACGGGTCGCCGCTGGCCGTGTCACCGGTGACGCAGAGTGCGGCAAGCGCGGCGAACAGGCCGCAAAGCACATAGCCCTTGATGCGGATTGCAACGACCGGCAGGCCACTCTGGAACGCGCCCTGCGCATCATCACCGACGGCGAGCAGCAGCGTGGTCAGCCGCGTGCGCACCAAGGCGACGAGAAGCAGCGCAAGCACCGCCACGGCCCAGAAGACGAACGGTATTTCGAGGATGCGGCCGCCATAGGTGCGCCAGAACGCGGCCGGCGCCGGCGTACCCGCAACCGGCAGCACGTAGAGCGCAAGGCCGGTGAAGAAGATCGAGGTGGCAAAGGTCGCGACGATCGCCTGGAGCCGGAGGGCCGCGACCACGAGGCCGTTGACCAATCCGCAGGCGAGACCGGTGAGGATGCCGACGACACAGGCCACCAGAACCGTCAATCCGCCCCCACCCCATTGCTCCATCAGCACGATGACGACGACGTTGACCAGCGACAGGATCGCGCCCACGGACAGGTCGATGTCGCCGGCCATGACCACATAGGTCTGGGCAATCGCCAGCATCATCAGCGCCAGATAGGTGCTGACGAGGCCCGTGACGGCGCGGAAGCCGAGGCTGTTGGGCTCGAACCAGCCATTGAGCGCAATGAGCACGACCAGGATGAGCACGGCGGGCAGGAACGGCAGGCGCTCGATTGCGGCTGCAAAACCGCTGCGTTGGGGAGAAGCGGAAAGGCTCGTCATCAGGCGGCCTCGTAAGCGGCGTGGTAGAGGTTGTAACGGGTGCGGTCCTCGCCGCTCAGCTCGCGCGTCACGCTGCCCGAGTTGAAGACGAGGATGCGGTCGGCATTGGCCAGCAGTTCGGCGTCTTCCGAAGAATAAAGCACGATACCGAGACCTTCGCCGGCGAGCTGGCGGATCAGGGCGAAAAGGTCCGCTTTGGCCTGAAGGTCGATGCCCTTGGTCGGGTCGTCGAGCAAGAGGACGTCGGGCCGGTCGATCAGCCAGCGGGCGATGACCACCTTCTGCTGGTTGCCGCCAGACAGCGAATTGATCGGATGGTCGATGGTCTGGAACTTGGTCTTGAGCGCGTCGAGCGGCCCGGCCGCCTTCTTCTGCAGTTCACCTGGCCGCACGATGCGCAGCCGGTTGCGCAAGAAATGGACCGGCGTCACGTTTTCGAGGATCGGCCTGCCCTGCACGATGCCGTCACGGCCGCGATCGCCTGATACGTAGGCAACGCCACGGGCGATCGCCTGGCGGGGGTTGGCCGCTGCGAAAGGCTCGCCCCGCACCGCGATCGAGCCCGACGCATGCGACGCGGCGCCGAAGATCGCACGCAGCACTGCCGACTGGCCTTGCCCATGCAGGCCGCCGAAACCGAGGATTTCACCGCGCGCGACAGAGAACGACACGTCAGCAAAGCCGCTTCCGCCGAGGCCTTCCACGCTGAGAGCGATGCCGGTATCGCCGGATACGGCCGGTGCGGCCGGCGGGGCCGCGACAACCTCGTCATGCTCCCCGACCATCTGGCGGATGACGGATGGGACATCCGTTTCGGCGATGTTGGAGGTCGCCACCGTCTCGCCGTCGCGGATGACGGTGACACGATCGCCGATGGCGAAGATTTCGTCCATGCGGTGCGAGATGAAGACGATGGCCCTGCCCTCGCCCTTCAACCGCTTAAGGATTTCGAAGAACCGTTCGACCTGCGCCCGGTCGAGCGCGGAGGTCGGCTCGTCGAAGATGAGGATGGGCGCTTCGGTCGCCAGCGTCTTCATGATCTCGACGAGCTGGCGCTGGTCGGCGCGCAACTTGAAGACGGGTGTGTCGGCGGCAAACCCTGCGCCGGAAACGCCTTCGAACTCCGCGATGTAGCGCGCCGCGCGGCTGGCGAGTGCGGCCCGATCGACGAACAGCCCACCCTTCATCGGGAGGTCGGGCAGCAGGATGTTCTCGGCCACCGTGCGCCGCGCCGACAGGCTGAGCTCCTGATAGAAGATGCCGATGCCGAGCGCGCGGGAAGCCTGTGGGCCGGCGATGGTGACGGGCTGGCCGTTGAGGATGACCTCGCCAGCGTCCGGCTTCACCGAACCGGCGACGATCTTGCAAAGCGTGCTCTTGCCCGACCCGTTCGAGCCGATCAGCACGTGCACTTCACCGCCCTTGAGGTCGAAATCGCCGCGGCGAAGAGCGAGCGTCGCGCCATAGGCCTTCCGCGCGCCGCGGATCAGCAGCTCGGTCATCGTCTTGCCTCGAACTGAAAGGTCAGCCGGCGCGCCGCAGGAGACGGCGCGCCAGCCGCGATGCGCCTACTTGAAGAGCGCTTCGGCGTCCTCGATGGAGAGCTCGCTGGTGTAGGAGTAATGCCCTGGCTTGCCCTCGACCTGCGCCGCGGCCTCCGAGAGGTTCGACGAGTCGATGAAGGGGATCGGCAGATACATGGCGTTGCCGTACTGGCCCGCCGTGGCCGGCTCCTTCAGCTCGCGGCCCTCCAGCATGAACACGGCGACGTTCAGCGCCGAGGCCATCACGCCGGGAGGGTTCACCGATGCGCCGGAATTCAGGTTATCCGCCGTCCACAGGTCGATGAAATCCTTGCGGATTTCGCCGGTGGCCGCGATGTCGCCGGCCTTGCCCGCATCCATGATCGACTTCCACGCGCCGGCGGCCATGCCGTCCTGCACCCAGACGCCGTTGATGTCCGGATAGGTGGCGAGCAGGTTCTGCATGGCCTGCTGGCCCTGCGCCTGATCCCAGTTGGCGTTCACCTCGTTGACGACCTCGATGTCGGGGTGCTTCTCGAAGACCGAGCGATAGCCGGCGACCCGCATCTCGTTGGCCGGGTGGCCTGCAACGCCGTTGATGGCGACGACCTTGCCCTTGCCGTCGAGCGTCTTGGCAAGCCACTCGGCGCCGGCCGCACCCCATGCGGTCTGGTCGATGCCGACATAGATCGCATCAGGCGACGACACCTCGGCGTCGGTGGAGATCACTAAGATGCCGGCTTCCTTGGCCTGGGCAAAAACCGGATCGAACGCCGTCGGGCTGTTCGGGTTGATGATGATGGCGTCGACGCCCTGGCTGATGAAGTTGCGCACGTGCGCAATCTGGCCCGGCACGTCGACATTGGCGCTCTGGACCACGACGTTGACGGTGTGGCCCTTGTCGGCCCAGGCGGCTGCGGCGGCCTGCGCTTCCTCGATCATCTGCGTGCGCCACTCGGAGCCGACCCACCCGTTGGACAGGCCGATGGTGAACTCGTCGGCCTGCGCGACGGACGCAGTGAGCGCGATAGCGGCGACGGATGCTGCGAATGCGGAAAGTCTGGACATTTAACTCCTCCCAAAGAACTCAATGAAATCGATTGTATCGGCAATGAAATCGATTTCAATAGCCTTTTTAAGGAAATCTCTGCTGCAGCGCAGCAGACCGCGAGGCAATACATTTGGGCTCAGGTCACGTGCGCCCGTCGACGGGCGTGGAGTCGCCGCCCTCGCCTATTACGCGCATTGGCGTGACTTCCCACAACTCGTGTGAAACAAGCGATGCCATGAAACCTGCGATTCTCATGATCATAGGCGCGGTCGTCTTTGGCGCCACCTTCGCCGGCTGGTGGTTCCTAAATGCGTTCGCTTGCGGAATGAACCCAACGGGATGCACCGGCTTCAGTCTCGCATGGCACGATTGGGAAGCCCTGCGTCTCTTCGTGCCGACCTTCGCAATCGGCGGAGCAATTTTCCTCTTTGGGTTGTGGAAAGCCGTCAGCCGAAGACCAAGCAGCTAGGGCCGGCCATTCCCCCCGCCGATCTTTACCCGTTCGAGCCGTGCGCGTTTGTGCTCGTCGAAGGTCGCGTGTGCAAGGATCTCCAGACTACGGTTTTGCCGACCAGCCGCCGGAGCACATCCGGCACTCCGAAGCTGATAAACGCCACCAAGCTTGGGGAGATACAGCTGTTCTCGTGCTACGATTTCCCGCGTTGTGCAGCACCACAATTGACGCTGGAAGCCTTGTAAATAAAGAGCCTTTGTGAAATCAGCGGCTTGGGAAGTGCTGGTGGGTGATGTAGGGATCGAACCTACGACCCGCTGATTAAGAGTCAGCTGCTCTACCAACTGAGCTAATCACCCGCCGGGCCGCAGCCGCGTACGGCCGCTGCAAGAGGAGGCCCCTATAGCGGCTCATGGTTCGGCTGTCCAGACGCAAATACCCGCGGCGATCAATTTATCCGGCATGCCTGTTTTGCAGGCCTGCACGGGTGTAGGCTCTCTATGCCGCGCGCACGGGCTCGCCAGCCTTTGCATCAAGCCGGCGAAGGAGGAAACCATGTTGCGCATGATGCTTGTCGCCGCGAGCCTGGCGCTGTCGCCGGTCGCCGCTTTGGCACATTCCTGCCCGGTCCTGATGCAGGACATCGACGCCGCGCTGCCCGACGCGAACCTCTCCGCCGAGGACGCGGCGAAGGTCGCCGAACTGCGCGCTCAGGGAGAAGAACTCCACAGCGCCGGCGACCATGACGGCTCCATGGCCGCGCTCGAGGAAGCCAAGGCGCTGCTCGGCCT
>JAHHDT010000003.1 GCA_019739225.1 Aquamicrobium sp. | reverse complement strand
CGGCCCCAGCCGTTCTCCTTCATCAAGGGTACCAGCGTGCGGCAAACATTGAAGGTGCCGGTGAGGTTCACATCAAGGATGCGGCGCCATTCCTCGAGATTGTAGTCTTCCACTGGACCGGTCGAACCCGCGAAGCCGGCATTGTTGACGAGGATGTCGAGGCGTCCATGCGCATCAAGCGTTGCGCGAGCAGCCTGATCGACCGACGCGGAATCGGAGACGTCGACCTTCAGCGTGCCTGCAGCGATGTCGTCGGCAGCCGTCATGTCCCAAACGATCACCGTTGCGCCGGAGCGTTCAAGGGCTTTCGCAACCGCGGCACCGATCCCGGCGAGACCGCCAGTTACGATGGCGATCGATCCCGTCATATGGTGTGTTGCGCTTCCCGCCGGCATGAAGCCTCCTGATTGACCATATTGTGGGCAACTTGACCATGTAATGGATAGCTGGCGTCGGCCAGCCGGTCAATCTGCCGGTGTCGGCTGGGCTGCTTCCTCACACCATCGTTGCCAGCGCAGCGGAAATGCCGCTGACCGTTTCCTTCAACTTGTCGGTGAAGAAGCGGGCGCGTTCCTCGTCGAAGCGGTAGATCGGGATCGACAGGCTGACGGCGCCAACCGGCGCGCCCGTGCGGTCGAGGATGGCGCCGCCGAAGCAACGGATGTCGGGCTCGTTCTCCTCATTGTCATAGGAATAGCCGCGCGCGCGCGTCCTCTCGACATCTGCGTAAAGGGCATTCAGATCGGTGATGGTGCTGCGCGTTCGCGGCTGCAGGTCGAGTGTTTCGGCGAGCTTACGGCACTGGGCGTCCGTCAGCGCAGCGAGATAGGCCTTGCCTACGGAGGTGGAGTGTATCTCCACCCTGGTGCCGATGCGCGACGTCATTCGGACCGTGCGCGGGCTTTCCAGCTTGTCGATATAGACCATTCCGGTGCCGCTCGGGACAGCAAGGTGGACGGTCTCGCCCGTGGCGTTACGCAGCGCCTCGATTTGGTCCCGCGCCGCGGAGCGCAGGTCGGACGTCTCCCAGCTCTTTGAGGCGAGCTGTATCAGACGGTGGCCGAGCTGGTAGGTGCTGTTGTCGCGGCTTTCAGACACCAGGCCTTCGGCCACCAGCGCCGTGACGATGCGGTAGAGCGTGCCGCGTGGATAAGGAAGCGCTCTGGTCAGCCTTGCGATGTCGAGTTTGCCGGGCTGATCGGCGATCGCCTGAAGGACCACCATGAACTTGGAGAAGGATGCCGCACCTTTCACGGGCTGGCGCGGGCCGTCGCGTGTTTCGTCATTCATAGGTGCCTCCTGCCCGGCGACGTTCTTGACAAAGAGTGGTGGTCGCCGGATTATCGATAATGTGGACACATTGACCACATTATGGGCAATCGGGTCAACTACTCGTCCAGGGCTTTTTCGCCGGGCGGCAAGCGAGGAGGAGAAAAATGGAAGACGATGCGCCGCAGGCCGCGCCGGCAAATGAGAAGTGGACTCCTTATCGCCGGGAGCAGCCCAGGGAATCGCCGCCCGAACTGGTCGTTCCGGATGCGATCCCGACCGACGAGCGCGTCTGGGTGCCGGTCGAGGAAAACGTCTGGTTCCGGCCGCTCCTGATGTGCGTTTCGCGCGGCTACTGGATGAACCTTCTCAAGGTCCGCAAGTCAGGCGTGCTGTCGCGCCACCGCCACCCCCTGCCAGTCCATGGTTTCGTGCTCAAGGGCGAATGGCGCTATCTCGAGCATGATTGGGTGGCGCGCGAGGGCGGCTACGTCTACGAGGCTCCGGGCGAAACCCACACGCTGGTCGTGGACGAGCATGTCGAGGAGATGATCACCTTGTTCCAGGTGAATGGAGCGATGATCTATGTCGACCCGGACGGCAACACAGTTGGCTACGACGACGTTTTCACGCGCATCGACAAGTGTCGCGCCCACTACGCGACCAACGGTCTGGGCGCCGATTTCATAGACCAGTTCATCCGCTAGGGAGAGCGTTCCAGTTGGCCTTTGCCAAGTCGGCCCGAGAACCGACGCAGGCCGGCGACAAAGGGAGGAAGATGGTTTCTGACGAGACAGGAATTCGAACGGCGCGAAAGGGTCGGCGGCGCCGTGGCTGAGGAAGCGGTCACCTTCTCGCCAGTACCCTACAGGCGGACGTGGCAGGCGGTGAAGTTCGTCACGCCGCTGCTGCTGCTTGTGGTGGTGTGGCAGGTCGTCGTCTCGGCCTTCGACGTCAATCCGCGCGTCTTCCCTGACGTTGCGACGGTGCTGCGCGCCGGTTGGGAAACGATCGCCGATGGCTCGCTCGCAGCGCATGTCGGCGCGAGCATGTTGCGGGTTTCAGTCGGCACCGTCATCGCCATCCTCACCGCCGTGCCGCTGGGGATCGCCATGGGCGTCAGCAAGGGCGTTTCCGACTTCCTGACGCCGCTGTTCCGCTTTTTCTCCGTGCTCGCCGGCATCGCATGGATCCCCATAGCAACGCTGTGGTTCGGCTACGGCTTCGGCGCCATTACCTTTGTCATCTTCAACGCCGTATTCTTCGTCGTCGCCTACAACACGCTGCTGGGGGTCTCCACCATCCCGATGCCTCTGCGCCACGCCGCGGCGTCGCTCGGCGCCGGGCGCTGGCAAATGCTGACCCATGTGCTTCTGCCCGGCGCGCTGCCAAACATCGTCACCGGCATCCGCACCGGCATGGGCTTCGCCTGGCGCGGGCTGATCGCCGCCGAGATGATCGCCACCAATGTAGGGCTCGGCTACATGCTGTTCCTTGCCCGCGATTTCTACCGCACCGAGGTGATCGTCTTCGCGATGATCGTCATTGGCCTGATCTGGCTGACGCTTGACCGGCTGCTGCTGGCGCCGCTGGAGCGTGCGACGGTCGAACGTTGGGGGCTGGTGCAGCGGACATGAGTGCGATCCTTACCATATGGGGCGCCTATGCCCGCTGGACCCAGCGCTGGCCGGCGCTCGCCGCCTTCGTGCCCTTCGTGCCGCTGATTGCGCTTTGGTGGTTCATCGCCTGGCTTCAGATCTTTCCGCCCGTCTTTCTTCCCGGGCCGGTCGAGGTCGTGCAGACTGGCTGGGAGCTGACCTGGAAGGGCATCCTCCCCGACTATCTCGCTGACAGCCTGGCACGGCTGACTGTTGGCGCTGCCGCAGGCATGGCGATCGCTATCCCCCTCGGCGTCTTCGTCGGGCTCAATCGCAAGGCGCACGAGTTCTCCTGGCCGATCCTGCTGTTCTTCCAGGCCATCGGCGACATCGCATGGTTGCCGATCCTGCTGGTATGGTTCGGCTTCGGCCTGACGACGATGACCTTCGTCATCGTCTACACGGTGCTGTTTCCGGTCGTGCTGAACACGGTGCTCGGCATCCGCTCCGTCAAGCCGGAACTGCGCCGCGCCGCGCAGAGCCTCGGCGCCTCGCCGACGCGCATCCTGTTCGAGGTGACCCTTCCCGGTGCCCTGCCCAACATCATCACCGGACTGCGCAACGGGCTCGGCTATGGCTGGCGCGCGCTCATCGCGGCGGAAATCATCGTCGGCACCAGCGGCATCGGCTTCCTCATGTTCGATGCGCGCCGCGCCGGCTCGGTTGAGGAGATCGTCGTCGGCATGATCGTGCTCGGCGTGCTCTGGTACATTGTCGACAGCTGGTTCCTCGCGCCGATCGAGCGCGCGACGGGGCAGCGCTGGGGATTGGTGACGTCATGAAAAGCCTGGCTCTGGAAAACCTGGTCAAGACCTATTTCGATCCGTATCGAGGCCTCCAGTTTACCGCGATCCGCGACGTGTCACTGACCGTCGAGGAAGGAGACTTCGTCGCCGTGGTCGGCCCGTCCGGCTGTGGGAAATCGACCATTCTCAATATGATCGCCGGCTTCGTGCCGATCACGAGCGGACGGATCCTGGTCGACGGACGCGAGGTTCGCGAGCCGGGACCGGATCGCGGTGTCGTCTTCCAGTCGCATGCGCTCTTCCCTTGGAAGACGGTTGCCGACAACGTCACTTTCGGACCCAAGATGCGCGGTGTCGCCAAGGCCGAACGCGCTAAGATCGCCGATGAATATCTGGCGCTGGCCGGGCTGTCGCATGCCGCCGAGCGCTACCCGGCCGAATTGTCGGGCGGCATGCAGCAGCGCGTCGGCGTGGTGCGCGCGCTCGCCAACGAACCTGACGTGCTCCTCATGGACGAACCCTTCGCCAGCGTTGATGCCCAGACGCGCATGACGCTTCAGGAAGAGCTGACGCGGATCTGGGAGGAGCGGCGGCCAACCGTCGTCTTCATCACTCACGACGTATCGGAGGCGGTGTTCCTGGCCAACAGGGTGGTGGTCCTGTCGAAGGGCAAGGTGCTCGAAGAGGTCGACATTCCGCTCGACCGTCCGCGCTCCTGGGACCGGTTGGTCGAGGACGAGACGTTCAAGGCGCTGTCGAACCAGGTGCTGCAACTGGTGCGCTCGGCATGAGCCTGTTGCGCACCGCCCTACACTCTCCGCGCGGCAAGGTGGTGATCGCCGTCGCCGCTGCGATCTTCGGCTGGCAGGTGTGGCTCAGCGCTGCAGCCGCCGGCAAGATCGGCGAAGGCATTCCGGAAGAAGGTCGGCGGGTCGACGTGCTGGTGACGCTCGCCTTTCCCCCGGAACGCTTCCACATCCAGAAGTTCCAGAAGCTCGGGCGGGTCTCGGGCACGAAGGAAAACTCCGTGCAGGTGCGCGGGGTCAACAGGGCGGATCTGAGATCGCTTGCAAGACCATTCTGGGTCCTGCGGGTGGAGCCGCTGACTTGAGGAGGAGGAGAAGGATGATTAGACGACTGACACTGGCCGTCGCCCTTGCGCTGGCGGCACCCGTTGCTGCCGGCGCGCAGGACGACCTCATAGAACTCAATGCGGGCATGGTTTCGGGAATTGACCAGCTGGGCCTGCCCATCGCGCTCGAACAAGGTTTTTTCGAGAAACACGGTCTCGACGTAACCATCGCCAATCCATACGCCACGGGTGTCGATTCCCTCAACGCGCTTCAGGCCGGCGAGGTCGATACTGTGCAGGTCGGCGTGCCGATGATCGGCGCGGTCGTGCGCGGCATGGATCTCGTCGCGCTCGGCAACTATTCGGGTAACGCGGCGCAACTTGGCTCCGACACGACCATGGCGCTTGTCGCCCGCGAGGGGTCGGGCATCAACGGCGAGGACTTGTCGACGCTCAAGGGCAAGAAGGTCGCCGCCTCATTCGGCACCATCAACCATCTCTACGTGCTCGCGCTGATCGAGGCTGCCGGCCTCGGGGTCGACGAGGTCGAACTCGTCAACACCCCTCCCCCGGACATGACGGTGGCGCTGCTCTCGGGCGGCATCGACGCCTTTGTCGGCTGGGATCCTTGGCCGATTGTTGCGCAGAAAGACGTGCCCGGCGCTTATCAGGTTGTACGCGGCGGCAACTATATCTCCTATGTCGGCTTCAACGTTTCGATGCGCGACTGGGTGGCCGAGAATGGCGAGACGGTCGACAAGTATCTGGCCGCGCTTTCCGAAGCGGACCAGTGGATGCGCGCCAATCCGAAGGACGCGGCCCAGGTCGCGACGCGCTGGATCCCGGGGCTTGACCCAGCGGTCGCAGAAGAGGCGATGGAGTACAACGTCCAGCAGGCCGACCGGCGGCTTTCGGCCAACAACTACGAGGCCCTGCACGCAGCGGTATCGACGCTGCACCGCCTCGGGTTCATCGACAGCGACTTCGACGTGAACGAGCACATCAACGCGACGCATATGGTCAAGGTGATGAGCGAGCAGCCCGAACTGTTCTCCGACCTGCCGGAAATTCCGGCCGATGCGGCGATCAGTGACGGCTACACCTTCACTCCGAAAGACTGACACGACACGTCCCGCCGCCAAATGGCGGCGGGACGTCCCTTCCGCGCCGCTTCAGCGCACAACCGAAAGTACTTGGCAATGGATCTAGGAATCAGGGGCAGGACCGCGATCGTCTGCGGCGGATCAAAGGGGCTGGGCCGCGGTTCGGCCGAGAAGCTCGCGGAAGCTGGCGTGAATATCGTGCTAGCCGCGCGCTCTCAAGGGCCGCTCGAGGAAGCCGCCGGGGAGATCGCACAGACCTACGGGGTCACCGTGACGCCGATCGCCGCCGATGTGACGACGCCCGACGGCCGCGACAAGCTTCTGGAGGCGGCCCCCGCGCCGGACATCCTCGTCAACAATGCCGGCGGTCCGCCTCCCGGCATGTGGCATCAATGGGGCGAAGACGAATGGCAGGCGGCGATCCGGGCCAACATGCTGTCGCCGATCCATCTTATCACCGCCGTGCTGCCGGGCATGATCGAGCGGCGCTGGGGCCGCATCGTCAATATCACCTCGGGTTCGGTGAAGGCACCGATCGCCGTGCTTGGCCTTTCGGGCGCGGCGCGCAGCGGCCTCACCGGCTTCGTCGCCGGCACGTCGCGCCAGGTGGCGCAGTATGGCGTAACCATCAACAACCTCCTGCCGGGCCAGCATGAGACGGCGCGCATCGAATCGCTGATGAACAACACCGCGCGCGAGAAGGGCATCAGCGTCGAGGAGGCGCGGACGCAGGCCTACGCCGCCAATCCCGCCGGCCGCTTCGGCACGACCGAGGAGTTCGGCGCGATGTGCGCGTTCCTGTGCAGCCAGTATGCCGGCTACGTCGTTGGCCAGAACATCCTGCTCGACGGCGGCGCGATCAACTCGACGATGTGACGCCGGCAAGGCGGTGAGGCATACATGACCATCGATAGGACCGTTCCGGCCGATCCCGGCTGGGCAAAGCCGTTCTTTTCGGGCGCGAGCGTACTGGTGACCGGCGGCACCTCCGGCATCGGCGCCGCGATCGCGACAGGATTCGCAAGGGCCGGGGCGAAGGTCGTGGCAACCGGAGCGACCGGGCCCGAAGTCGAGGCCGCGAGCAGGGAAAACGTGAAGGGGATCGCGCATCGGACGCTCGACGTGCGCGAGCGCGCGGCGGTAGAGGCCCTCGTTTCATCTTTCGATGAGCTCCACGTCGTCGTCAACTGCGCCGGGATCATAAGGCGGGGCGACGAACTCGATCCGGACGTGTTCGCTTCCGTCCTCGACGTAAACCTCACAGGCTCGATGCGGGTCTGCGCCGCGGCGCAGCCGCTGATGGCCAAGGGCGGCGGCGGGGCCATCGTCAATCTCGCTTCGGTGCTGACGTTCCAGGGCGGCGGCCTGGTTCCGGGCTATTCGGCAAGCAAGGGCGGCATCGGCCAGATGACCAAATCGCTCGCCATCGCCTATGCCGACGACGGCATACGCGTCAATGCGGTCGCGCCCGGCTGGATTACCACGCCGCTGACATCAACGCTCCAGGCCGACCCGGAACGCAGCGGCGCGATCCTCGCCCGCACGGCGATGAAACGATGGGGCCAGCCGCAGGACGTCGTCGGCGGCGTGATGTTCCTCGCCTCGCCGGTCGCCGGGTTCGTCACCGGTGTGATCCTTCCGGTTGACGGGGGCTACCTGATCACCTGACTACACCTCGCCGCGCAGCCGGCACACCGACATTTGCGGAGCGCATCATGGACACCATCACATATCTGACGACGATCAATTTTGGCGCTGGCGCGCTTGCCACGTTGCCCGACGCCATGCGCGACCTAGACATTGCCCGCCCCTAGACATTGCCCGCCCGCTGGTTATCAGCGACCACGGCATCGCCGCTGCCGGGCTCGTCGACCTGCTGAAACAGCAGGTCACAGCCGATGCGTCCATTTTCCTCGACGTGCCGACCAACCCCACCGAAAGCGCGACACGCGCCGCACTTGCCCTTTATCGGGACAATGGCTGCGACGGTGTCGTCGCCTTCGGCGGCGGCTCCCCGATCGACCTCGCCAAGGGCGTGGCGCTGCTTGCGACGCATGAGGGAGACCTCGAACGTTATGCTGCGATCCTCGGCGGCATTCCGCGCATCACCAGCGCCGTCGCGCCGCTGATCGCCATCCCGACCACCGCCGGCACGGGCTCGGAGGTCGGTCGAGCGGCGCTGATCACACTGGAAGACGAGCGTAAGCTCGGCTTCATCAGCCCGTACCTCATCCCAAGGCGCGCGATCTGCGACCCGCAACTGACGCTTGGCCTGCCCTCGCAGCTTACGGCAGCCACCGGCCTCGACGCTCTGTCGCATTGCATCGAAACCTTCCTGTCGCCGCGCTTCAATCCGCCGGCCGAGGCAATTGCCCTCGACGGCTTTGCCCGAATCTGGACGGCGCTTCCGCGGGCATTCGCCGATGGTTCAGACCTTGCCGCGCGCAGCGAGCTTATGATAGGCGCCTTGCAAGGGGGGCTGACCTTTCAGAAGGGGCTGGGCGCTGTGCATGCGCTCAGCCATGCTCTCGGCGGGCTCAAGGCGCTGAAGCTGCATCACGGCACGCTCAACGCGATCCTTATGCCACCAGTGCTGCGCTGGAACGCGCAAGCCGCAGGCGACAAGATCGCACGCCTGGAAAAGGCGATCGACCTGCCGGCCTCCACCAGCCTCGCCGACGCGCTCGATGAGCTGAACCGCCGGCTGGGCACGCCGGCCGGGCTTTCCGATCTCGGCGTCACGCGCGTGGTGTTCGACTGGACATGCGAGCGGGCGCTCGCCGATCACAGTCATCAGACCAACCCGCGCACGCTGACTGCGGCGGACTATGCGGCCATCCTCGAAAGCGCCATGTAGCACACGGCGACCCTCACCCACCCGCAACGCTCCGCGTGTTCGAGAGGTTGATGATGGACGGCGAACAGTTTTATGCCGGCGGTTGGATAAAGCTTGCCTTCGGCGGAATGCCAACGCGGTGTTGAAGCCGAGCTGGAAAAAGCGAGCCAGTTGAAGGCAACACGTGTTTTTAGCCGCCGTCCATGCACTGCTTAACAGCATCTTGGCTGTGTAGATCTCGGCGACAATGCCCCCTCGGGTTGATCAGACCATCGTGGGGTGGATTCCTGACCGACCGCTTCTGGGTTTGAGGGCCGGCAAAGCAGTCATCTGCTGCGGCTGCTCGCGACGCGGCCCCGCGCCCTCGACGCGGTCACGCGTTCGATCCAATCCTGCCGGACGGTTACTGGTGATCTTCGTAGCGAATACTATCTGCGGCTGACTGGCGCGATCATCTGACAGTGATCAACGGGCGCAATTTAAGCTCTGATCACGCTGCTGATGCCACCGCAAGCTAGGGCGAACAGCATTGCGGACCCTACGGAAAGACCCATCGTCAGATAAAGAGCAATGCCGACAGCAACCATCATCACTGCCGCGAGTGCAGCGCGCACGGCAACAGTTCCCAATGATGGACGCGCTCGACGCACAGGCCTCTCCGAGTGCCAATGAACATAGCGTAGTATCTCGCTCGTCAGCGTCAACCGGCTAATCCGCAACTTTGGCGTTGACGCCCCGCACATTCGGACCGGCACGAACGTAGCACCCGCTTGAAAAGCCGGAGTTATATTTGACATATCATTATCTATATCCTAAATGCCCAGAATACGATTCTGGAGATCACAAATGATCACTGCAGCCCAGATGCGGGCAGCCCGTGCGCTTCTTGGAATCGAGCAGAAGGTTCTGGCCGAGCTGTCCGGTCTCTCCGTCCCCACGATTCAGCGCATGGAAGCCAGCGCGGGCAATGTCCGCGGCGTCGTTGACAGCCTGACGAAAGTGGTCGCAGCGCTCGAACTAGCAGGCATCGAACTCATCGGAGAGGGCGCGGTCAGCACAGCGACGGGACGCGGCGTGCGTCTTAAGGCACCGCCTCCGAAACACTGACTCTTCACTCCGCGACGGCGACCGCCGACAGATGCCGACGATCCCGCCGCTTCCTTGACCAAGGTGCGGCCCAAGATGAAAGTCCAGACCATAAGCGAGGCACCAAGCTTCGCCGAACTCTTTACGCCGAAACTCGTCACCGTTCTGCGCGAAGGCTACCAACTGCCACAGCTTCGAGCTGATGCCATTGCTGGACTGACGGTCGCCATCGTGGCCCTACCGCTTTCAATGGCCATCGCCATCGCGTCCGGCGCCACTCCCGCTCAGGGTCTCTACACCGCCATCGTGGGCGGCTTCCTCGTCTCGATGCTTGGCGGCTCCCGGTTCCAGATCGGCGGGCCAGCCGGCGCATTCATCGTTCTGGTCGCAAGCACGGTGGCGCTGCACGGGATGGAAGGCCTGATCCTCGCAACCTTCCTCTCCGGTCTCATGCTGGCCGCTATCGGCTTCCTACGGCTGGGCACGTTCATCAAGTTTATCCCGTTTCCCGTGACCGTTGGCTTCACCGCTGGCATCGCCGTCATCATATTCGCCAGCCAGGTCAAGGAACTGTTCGGGCTGACGCTCGACCACGAACCGGGAGAACTGCTGGAGAAAATCCCGGCGCTTTGGAATGCAAGGGAAAGCCTGACCCCTGCCGCACTGGCCGTCTCGATTGCCACAGTAGGCATCATTCTGGGGCTACGTCGCTTTCGTCCGCACTGGCCCGGCATGCTGATTGCGGTTGGGTTTGCCGCGCTGGCCACTGCGCTTCTACAACTGCCCGTGGAGACGATCGGCACGCAGTTCGGCGGCATTCCGTCATCGCTACCCGCTCCAGTCATTCCCGACCTGTCTCTGGAAAAGATCATGGCGGTTCTCCCCGCCGCGATCTCGTTCACTCTTCTGGGAGCCATCGAGTCGCTTCTTTCGGCGGTCGTCGCCGATGGCATGACGGGCCGTCGGCACCGCTCGAACTGCGAACTCGTCGCACAAGGTGCTGCAAATGTCGGCGCAGCACTCTTCGGCGGGTTCTGCGTGACGGGGACGATCGCCCGTACCGCGACGAACGTCCGTGCGGGGGCGCACGGGCCCGTCGCCGGAATGCTGCATGCGATATTCCTTCTCCTGTTCATGCTGGTCGCAGCGCCGCTCGCCGCTTACATACCGCTTGCCGCGCTCGCAGGTGTGCTAGCCGTCGTGGCCTGGAACATGATCGAGAAGCCTGCAATCGAAATTCTCCTGCGATCCGGATGGGGTGAAGCGACGGTTCTGGGTGCCACGTTCTTCCTCACCATCTTCCGTGACCTGACCGAAGCAATCGTCGTCGGTTTCGCTCTGGGATCGGTGCTCTTCATTCACAGAATGAGCCGGACGACTTCTGTGGCAACTGACACTCCCTTCGTCGGTCGTGACGAGTCTGATACTGCGCATCCACGCGGTGCCTATGACGAAGAACTCGCGGCAAACCCGGACGTGGTTGTCTACCGCATCACCGGAGCGCTCTTCTTCGGTGCCACCGCTTCCATCGGTTCGGTGCTCGATCGAATCCAGGACAGCCACAAGGCGTTGATCGTCGACTTCTCGGCCGTCCCGTTTCTCGACTCGACGGGAGCCAACATGATCGAGGGGCTAGCCCACAAGGCCCACCAGCGCGACGTTGCGCTTTGGCTGACGGGCGCAAGCCAGGACATTCAGCGCGCGCTGATCACGCATGGGCTAAGGCAACCGATCGTGCGCTATGCGTCCACTATCGAGGATGCCGTGGCTGCTCTGCTGGGCGGCCAAGAGGAAGTGCGCCAGACGCGATAAGCATGCCCGGCGTTGAGCCGTCGCACTCCCGCCAGTCCTCGGGCACGGCGCGCCGTGCGCCTGAATGGCTTGAACGGGCTGGGAAACGGACTTGCAGGTGTTGGCCGCTACTTCGGGAAAGCTGCCCCTTCACCTGGTCAACGACCTTAAGCCGGGATCCACATGCGATGAAGGGTGACCGCCATTCTTCGAGCAAGCGCTACCTTGGCGCGTCGAACACCCTGACGATCGGCAATCTTCATGGCCCAAGCCTTCATGCTCGACCAGCGGGTCGTCGGGCGGAGAATGACGTTGGCCGCCTCGAACAACGCCGTTCGCGTCTCGCCGTCGCCGACCTTCGTGATGCGGCCCACCCTGTCGACTTCTCCGGACTGGTATCGTCGCGGAGTGAGACCGAGATAGGCACCAACGGATCTGGATCGCCGGAAGCGTTTGGGGTCATCGATCGTCGTCCTGTAGGTCAGTGCCGTTACAGGGCCAATGCCAGGCATGGTCATGAGGCGTCGGCAGGTCGGATCCGCACGAACTGCCCTGAGAACTGGCGGTGCAGATCGGCCAGACTCTCCCGCAGGCTCTTGTGTAGCCGCAGGAGGGGCCCAAATATCGCCAGCAACAGCCGATCCGTTCCAATCAGCAGGCGGACTCGGGCTTCGAACCGAACGCGTGTGACCGCGCCGATCTTAAGTCCCAGCGGTCGCAATAGACCGCGGATGATCTGCTCGTTGCCGGTCAATGCTCGCACGGCCGCCTTCCGCGCCGCTGTCAACGTGCGCAGCCGCTGGCCGGCTGCGGACTTCAGATGGACGGGTTTGAACCAACCTGTGCGGACGATTTGCGCGATGCCCTGCGCGTCGTTCCGGTCCGTCTTCACCGTCATCGCGCTCAGCGCCGCTTTGACATGCCGGCTCTCCAGACACACGACGGGGAAGCCCTCGTCGACAAGATGCCCGCCGATCCATTCCGAGGTCGCGCCGGCCTCCAAACCAACGCGAACAAGACCATCCCGCCATCGCTCAAGAGCAGCCCTCACGGCTTCGGGGTCACCAAGCACCTTCCCCTGCCACAGCAGCTCGCCAGTCTCCCCGACGATGCAAATCGCTACCGCGTCGAGAGAAATATCCAGTCCTGCGTAAATGCCCATGCCGATCTCCTCTTGCCAAGTCGGCTCAGAGCATCAGGCAAACGCCATCACGCGGAAAGTGGGCGGGCATCAGCGAACTGAACCGAATACCCCATCTCTTCCGTGAACAGTGATGGTCGCATCGTCCCTCTCCGTAGTCGACGGACTCTACCCAAAGCTGGAGGAAGTTCAGGGTCTCAGGAGACTCAGAACACTGACTAGCTAGGTCAGAGCTAGTCGGTGAACGCGGCGCCAGTAGCAGAGTTTTCCATCTGCGCACGAAACCATCGCAGCGTCTCAAGGGTCGAGGGTAGCGCATTCTGCTTGCGCGCCAGAACTTCTAACTCCCTGAAGCGGAAAGCGAAGGGCCGCTGATCCGGCAGGGCATGCAGTAGCGAGCTCACGATGATCTTGAGCCCGTCTATCTGCCCCTGCATTTCAAGGCGCTCATCTATATCGGTCACGAGTCTCTCCTGGCTATCTGACTTAGTCCTTCGAGGCAGGAGCGACGAACGCAGTCTTTATCGCCTCCACCTTCAGTCAAGTGATTCACAGCAAACCACGGCAGCGAGGGCGTCAGTTGAGCTTTTCGTCTTTTCGGAACTTGGCGAGGAACGAACGCCATTTGCGCTTGCTATCCCCGTCCCGCATCTTCAGGATCCGCGGCGCCAAGAAGTGGACTATTGCCATCCCCCTTCTGTGCCGTTCAGCTCCAGCTGCGTAGCGCTGGTCAAAACGGGCGTCGTCCATCGCAGCGAGATCCTCTCCTTCATAGGCAACAAACTCTGCAGCGCTGCGACCAAACTGCTCCACAAGAGTATCGAATTCCGACCGCGACGCTTCGTCGAGGCGAAGAGTCCGCAAGTCTTCAGACGGCAGCTTCTCGAATGCCGACTGGCGAGGCTTCGTCGCGCGGCTCCGGCGCTTCGGAGCTTCCTGTTGAGAGAGCGATCCGCGGGTTTCATCGGTAAACATAGTGGAGGACTCCATGCCATTGGCGCCGGTGCGGTATCGATCCACTTGCCTAGGGTCGAGAGGCGCGTGAAAAATGGCAGCGTACTAGCCACGGCCTTCGGTGCGAGGCGCATCATAGGATAACAATTGAAAAAGGCCGAGCACTGCCCGGCCTCTTGATCAGGAACTCACTTGGGGCGCCAGTACATCCGTGGTCGCCTCTGCAAGCTCCTCATTCGGTCAGGCGGCGTGGAGCTGCTCGGCTGCCATCTTGCCCGACTTGTTGTCGCGAACCATCTCGTAGCCGATCTTCTGGCCTTCGACGATGCTGGTCATTCCAGCGCGCTCGACGGCAGAGATGTGGACGAATACGTCCGAACCGCCGTTGTCAGGCTGGATGAAGCCGAAACCCTTGGTGGAATTGAACCATTTAACTGTGCCGGTGGTCATGATGAACCCTTTCCTCAGCAAATTGCGTTCTCCCGGCGCGAATGCGCCGCGAGTAAGATCGAGATTTTGCGGGAGGAAGATCGTAGACCAGCGCCGGAGCGCAAAATAAACAACGTTCGAACTTCAAAAGTCGATTGCTTTATGTACCGCGGGTGCGTGGGAATGTACACATATTTGTTCGACGATGGTTTTGATCCCTCGCATCGTCGCTGACCGCGATACTTCTCGCTGAAGATCGCTTGGAAGCGGGAGATAATGCGGGCACGCATTGTTGCGCAAACATCGCGCCGGACCTCAAGTGACGTCGGCTCCCCAGCGTGGGCAGTCTCTGGGCCCTCGGCGGGGTCGGAAGCTCGGCTTCCCGGGCGTCGCCAGCCGAACGTCGTTTTTCGGGGTTTATCCGCTAAAATTTGCCAGTCCGCTTGTGATGCGATGGACGGCTTTCTCGCCACCTAATAGGAATTTTGCGGTCACGCTAATAGAACTTTCCCGTGTTGTCTAATCGCAGATTTGCGAGTATGCCAATAGCAGATTCGTAAGCAATCTAACCGTGGTTTCTGCTGGACACATCATGCCACTAACGCCCCGCCACCTCTCCACCAGTCTGTCCGATAGCCTTACAAACAGCCGGATCGTGAATGTAGTCGGCCCCCGGCAAGACGGGAAATCAACCTTGGTCCGCGATCTCCTGAAGTCTGCGGCCTACGTAACGCTGGACGATGATGCGGCCCGGCGCTCGCTGGAAGAGGATCCCTACAGCCAGCTCAAGGCGCTCTCTCACCAGGCTAAGGATTCTGGCCTGCCCGTCGTCATCGACGAGGTCCAGCGCCTCCCAGAACTTACATTCGCTCTTAAGCGCATCGTCGATCAAGACAACCGCCGCGGCCACTTCGTGCTGACCGGATCAGCCAATATTTTCACATCCGGCAAGGCTTACGACTCCCTTGCAGGCCGAGTCACGACGCTCACGCTGCGTCCGTTCAGCACCGCCGAGATTTATCGTGCAGCTCCATGCCGCATTCTTGATGCGGTCGCATCTGACCCGAAAAATCCACTACCTTTGCTCCCCAAACCGCGCTCCTATGATCGACCGGAGATCATCGATCTCGTCGTTCGCGGCGGCTTCCCGGAAATGCGCCAACTTCCCGACCGTGACCGGATGGGCCGATGCTCGAACTATGTCGACAGCATTATCGAGCGCGATGTCTCAGCAGTTCATCCTGTGCGCAAGCCGGATGCCGTACGCCGACTGATCTACCAGGCGGCAGCGAGAACTGCCCAGGAACTCAACGCCGGGAAGCTCGCCAGCGACTTGGCTGTGAGACATGAGACCGTGAGCGACTATCTCGACGCCCTCACCCGGCTCGGTATTGTCCTGCGACTCGGCGCGTGGTCATCCGCAAAAGCGAAACGGGAAGTCAAATCGCCCAAACTTCATCTCATGGACACTGGATTGGCCGCGGCTCTCCGCGGTGAGGATTCCAACAGCTTCGGCATCGATGCCGACCCGGCAGTCTTCGGCTCCCTTTTCGAGACATTCGTCTTCACTGAGCTTGAGAAATCCTTGCCCTTTCTGTCCAAGCATTGGTCATTGTGGCACTGGCGCGCCGACTCCCGCGAGATTGATATCCTCGCGGAAGCACCGGGCCGCTTGATCGCGCTGTTCGAGATGAAGGCAACATCGAAGATCGCTAGCAGTGACTTTCGGCACATCGATTGGTTCCTGACCGAAGGGCCGGGCAAAAGCTACCGCGGTGTGGGGTTCGTCGTGTACCTGGGAGAACACCTGTTGTCCTTCGGTCCGGGAAGAGTCGCCTTGCCTGCATCAATGCTGTGGTCGTTTCCAGCCCAATAGAGAACCTCTAAATTGAGCGCCCTTTTCGCAATGGGTCAGATAGTTACCCTTGGTCTGGTGGCGTTTGCTACCGAATGCCGGATAACTGAGCTAGCCGTGGCACGAAGTGCCGAGGATTGGCCTAACCGCCGTCCAAGATATCGAAAGGCGCTACATTGGCGTTCGCGCGGCCGTTGGAAGGTGGCTGGAAACGGTTCCTGGCCATCCTCAATATCCAGAGGAAGGCGCTCATCGATTACGATCCAAACACCTAGGTTCGGTACGCCACCCAGCCCCTGAACGTGAGGGCGGCATAGAAGAGTTCCACCTGGGAGAATCCGGAGTCGTGCAGGATCGCGACATCCTGTTCGGGCGAAAGTACCGGTAGTCGCTCCTTCATCGCTTCCACATTTATTCGATTTCCGGCCTCACCCATCTCGGATGTGGAGATGTACTTGGCAAAGCGGGCAAGCCATTTGTCTTTACCGGCATCGTCGTTTGCAAAGCTGTGGTGAACGATTGCAAGGGGAGCGCCAGGGCGGAGCCGTCGGCAGATTTCCCTCAAAGTGCGGGCCCGCTCTTCTCGGGAAAGAAAGTGTAGCGTCAGAAGGCAGGTTGCACCGTCGAAAGGCCCGTCCGGAGCGTCCTCGATATAGCCTTCGCGAAGCGTGATGCGCTCGGCAAAATCGTGCGTTACGGCGCGTGCCTGATCGAGCATCTGCGGAGATGGATCAACCCCATCGAAGCTCCAGCCCGAATTCAGTCTGGCCATGGCCCTGAGTTCAAGTCCACCACCGGCGCCCAAGACAAGCACCCTTCCATCGCTCGATACTCGCTCCCCAAGAAGGATGCTCACCATGTGGTGAAGATCACGAAGAGCGGGCACGTTGCGCTCCGCCATTTCCGCGTAGGAGGAAACGGTATCGGGATCGGAGAAGGTGGACATGTCGGCTCCCGTCATGCACTAGATCAGGTAACAATTGATGTTACATAAAGGCACTATGCGGACAATTCAATATGACGCCCAATACGGCCGGATAGAGGGGCGAAGACCGATGAGGGAGTCGCGGAGAGAGAAGCAGTTCTGTGCTGTTGAAAAGGGTCAACGGCGGTACCTGCTCGCTTGCGCGTCGGCTCATAAAACCCAGTCTTTATCTGTTCGTCCTGCCCTATCTGGGTAGGTGGCGTACTAAACGTCCAATTACCGAGGAGCGAGGGTAAGATGGCAGCCGAGAAATCAAAAAAGCCCAAACTGCTTTCGGGCGGAAATCCTCAGATCGCCAAGGGATATGGGGACGAGCCCGTACAGAAATACATCGCCGCCATGCCGGGGTGGAAACGCGATGTCGGGCGGGCGATTGATGATATTATCGTCCGGACAGTTCCAATGGTGCAAAAGGCGGTAAAATGGAATTCGCCCTTCTACGGAATGGAATGCGACAGTTGGTTTCTCTCGTTTCACGTCTTCACGAAGTATGTGAAAGTTACCTTCTTCCGCGGCACCTCGCTTTCGCCTGCACCGCCGGAGAAATCCAAGCATGACGAGGTGCGCTATTTTCACATTCATGAGGGCGATGCGTTTGAAGATCAGTTCGCTGACTGGGTGAAACAGGCCAGTCGGTTGCCCGGCGAGAAAATGTAACCGGATTCGTTAGGGCAAACAGAATCCCCGCAGAAGGGGTCGGCCGAGACTACAGGCTCGGCCGCAGGGGAAGGCCTTCCCCCTCCCGGGCTTTCCACGTCGCGGTTCATGCGCTTCCAATCAGCGGCGCGGAGGCTTCCAATCAGCCGATCCAACACCTCGTTGGTCTTTTCCTCTATGGCCCCATCTGGTACAAAACCTCACACGATGGACGTTGGAGTGCGAGAGTATGTATCTATGACGCAGGCCCGGCCCCAGCGCGAGATAGCCCGCGACCTCCTCGCGGCGCGCGGGATTCTGCGCCTCGCGGAACTCAGGGCCGCTGGCGTGACCGCCGTAACCGTCAGCCGCATGGAGAAGGATGGCGAGGTCATCCGCCTGGCGCGCGGGCTCTATCAGCTTACCGACGCAGAGCTCGACGCAAACCACAGCCTTGCCGAGGCGGCCAAGCGTTTCCCCAAGGGTGTGATCTGCCTCGTCTCGGCGCTCGCCTTTCATGGTCTCACGGATCAGCTTCCCAAGAAGGTGTGGATGGCGATCGGTCGGAACGACTGGAAGCCGAAGCCGAGCAACATGCCGATCCGTGTGCTGCGTTTCTCGGACGACCTGCTTGCCGACAGCGTCGAAATCCATGTGATCGAAGGCGTATCGGTAAAATTGTTCGGCGTGGCAAAGACCATCGCGGACTGCTTCCGGCATCGCGGCAAGATCGGTCTTCCTGTCGCGCTCGAAGGCCTGCAGGAGGCTCTGCGCCAACGCAAAGCCACGCCGGCGGAGATCGTCAGGGCCGCGGAGACAGGTGGGGTCGGCACCGTGATCCGGCCCTATCTGGAGGCGCTGACCGCCAATGGCTAAGGAGATCAAGAATATCGGCGTTTCGATGCGCGCGCGGCTCCTCAACCTCTCCAAGGCGAACGGACAGAGCTTCGATCTGGTGCTCACGCGCTTCGCGCTGGAGCGCCTTCTGTTCCGGCTCAGCCAGTCACCCCACGCCGAGCGCTTCGTGCTGAAAGGAGCCATGCTGATGATGAGCTGGTTCGACGATCCGCACCGCGGCACGCGTGATCTCGATCTGTTGGGTTTCGGTGACCCGAGCGAAGCCGCGATGCTGGCGACATTCCGGGACATCCTCGCTCAGGACGCCGAAGACAGCATCGTGTTCGATCCGGACACGCTGCGTGTCGATCGCATCCGCGATAAGCTCGACTATGGTGGTCTCCGGCTGCGTGCGATCGCTTCGGTCGGCGGCGCGCGGATCAATCTGACGATCGACATCGGTTTCGGGGATGCACTGGAGCCGGGGGCGGAAGTCGTCGACTATCCGGTTATGCTCGACCTCCCGAAACCAAGACTGCGCGCCTATGCGCGCGAGACGGTCATTGCCGAGAAGTTCCAAGCGATGGTGGCGCTGGGCCGGGTGAACAGCCGGATGAAGGACTTCTACGACATCTGGATTCTCAGCCGGTCATTCGCCTTCGATGACGACCGGCTCGCCCGCGCCATCGCGGCCACGTTTGCGCGACGTGGGACAGTGATACCGGCCGAGCCGCCCGATGCGCTCACGCCAGCATTTGCAGCTGAGGAACAAAAGCAGCAGCAGTGGCGGGCCTTTGTCGAGGATGTTGCAGTTGATCCAGGGCCTCTTGCGCTGGTTCTTGAGGAACTCGCCGGCTTCCTGATGCCACCGGCCAGGCAAACAAAGGAACTGAAGCCATAGCGACAAAATGGAAGGTTTGACTGAGAAATACAATCGGTAAGGTAGGATCAAGGGACTAACCCGTCGAATGGCCATTGCGTTTTCGCCTTAGTTTCTCGGGGTGCATGAAAGCTCACTACGAGCCACAACCGTTGAGTGCTTAAGAGGATGTCGGGCGCGCGACCGATAGCCGAATCAAGCCCGGGAGCGACGGGACCCGCCGGTCCACAGTTTGAAGCCAAGGTCGGCACACACTATGCCCTCGCCCTGTTGGCGTGCACCGACCCATTCGGGCTACCGGGCGTGGTTGTCGATCGGCTTGAGTTCCAGAGGGGCGGTCAAGCGCATCTGGTCTGCCCCCACAAGGCGGACGAGATTGCAACGCTCCTCCCTGCGACGTTCCTCAACCTTAGGACAACCATGGGACGCTCGAACAGGGTTGGCCGCACACGTCGTCGGCGATGGATATGCGAGGGTGACGCGCAACTTGCATCGTGGCGCAACGTTTAGTAGAAAGCTGCGCGGCGGGCTAGCGGAGAGCGTGATGCCGAAAGATGAACTTCAAATGCTCATCGAATCTGCAGCAAGCTACATGCAAACGCTGCGCGCCCTTCTCCACGATTTTGCCTTAAGCGACGAGGCACACGCCATCGATACGACCGATGAAGAGAAGTTCCGCGAAATGGCGTGTGAGCATGACACGACCATTCGGGGCACTACCGCTTCGTCGCCGATCTTCACAAACCCTCAGG
Organism: Aquamicrobium sp.; assembly: GCA_019739225.1. Taxonomy (GTDB): domain Bacteria; phylum Pseudomonadota; class Alphaproteobacteria; order Rhizobiales; family Rhizobiaceae; genus Aerobium. The sequence goes on along the minus strand of JAHHDT010000003.1, from coordinate 528,477 downwards.
AAACCCGCCAGTGAGAGGTTTGGCGGTTTTCCGCTTCAACTATGATTGCCTCTACACGTTTGCCGCGGGATCCAGATTGATCGGCTTGGACCGTTTTGGTATGACGCCCGCAGTGACCGCTATCTCATCACCGACTTCCCCAAGATCTAACTGGCGTGCTCATGCGCTGCCGGTACCGCACAGATAGAACTCGGACCGGTCTAACGGCTAGAGGCTGTAGCGTCGCCGTGCTGCTCGTCGTCGACCGGCACGGCGCGCCGCCGATTGCTTGCCGCGCCACCCTGTCTGCCCGAGATCATCGCCTCGATCAGGAAAGGCCCCTTGTTTGCGAGCGCCCAGTCCAGTAGCTTGCAGAATTCCTCGATCGTTGTGGCGCGGCCAGCCTCAACCCCCATGCCGCGAGCCATCAGGCACCAGTCGAGATCCGGACGATCCAGGTTCAGCATCGCGCGTGCATTCTTGCCGGGTTGGTTCACACCGACATTGCGCATCTCGCCCTGAAGGATCGCGTAAGAGCGATTTGCGTAGACGATGGTGACGACGTCGAGATTTTCGCGCGCCTGCGTCCACAGCCCCTGCACCGTGTACATCCCGCTCCCGTCCGCCTGCAGCAGGATGACCTTTTGGTCGGGCCGCGCCAGCGCCGCGCCGATCGACAGCGGAATGCCGATGCCAATCGCCCCACCGGTCAACGACAGATGATCGTGCGGATGAGTGCCCGACGAAAGCTGACCGAATCCGCGCCCGGATGTGATCGCCTCATCGCAGATGATCGCGTTTTCAGGCATTCGCCGGGCGAGCGCCTGGCTGATCGTTTCCGGCGTCAGATCGCCGGTGGGCTCTTCCATTTCGGCTTGTGTCAATGCGTTCAGTACGGGCTTTGAGGACCCGGCGCCCAGTTCGGAACAAAGAAGTTCCAGCGTCTGGAGAAGATCGGCTTCCGGCCCGCCGAGGTCGATGACCTTGCAATCGGGTGGCAGGACGAGACTGGGCATGCCGGGATAAGCAAAGAACGCGACAGGGGCGTCCTTGCCAACACAGATCGCAACCTCAAATTCCGCAAGTGCTGCAACAGCCATGCCGACTGGATAGGGAACAGGCTTGGTCGACACACGTCCCGCGCCACGCTCGTGCCTGGCGGAGTTCTGCGAAAAAAGCTGCGCGCCGGTCGCCGCCGCAATTTTCCCTGCGACCTCCAACGCGTCCGCGCGAAGCGCCCTGCCCGCAAGAATGATCGCCGCGCGTTTTCCGCCCGTCAGCGCCACTGCAGCCTCGCTGATTTGTTCGGGGGAGGCCGGCACCGCGGCAGGCACTTCGACCGGCCGAAGATCTTCGGGCTCCGTATCGCCCCACGCTGCATCTGCTGGCAGAATCATCGTCGACACGCCGCAACGGCTTACGGCCGCGCGATAAGCATCTTCCGTCACACGGCGCATGTCCGCCGCGGTTTCGACCCGCCCTACCCACTGGGACATCGGCCTTGCCAGGCTTTCAATGTCGCTGGTCAGTGGCGCATCGTACTGCAGGTGGTACGTTGCATGATCGCCCACGACGTTGATGATGGGTGTGTCGGCGCGGCGCGCATTGTGCAGGTTTGCCAGCCCATTCGCGAGGCCCGGCCCGAGATGGAGGAGCGTAACCGCGGGCTTGTCCGCCATGCGCGCATAGCCATCGGCGGCACCGGTCACCACGCCCTCGAAAAGACCCAGCACGCAGCGCATCTCCGGCTTTCGATCGAGGGCGGCGACGAAATGCATCTCAGAGGTGCCCGGATTGGCAAAGCACATGTCGACGCCATTGGTCAAAAGCACATCGCAAAGCTTGTCGGCGCCGTTCATCTCATCTCTCCCAGGGGCACTTAGGTTCATTGCGCGGCGATGAAGATCAACTTGTCCGCGCGCTGCAATGATCCAGGGCGGATGATCCGGTTGCTATCGCTCCTCGGTCTACTTGCGATCCGGTTCGACAAAAAACTCCAGGCCGACCAGCCGCTCGAGGAGGATGACCAGCAGCAGCGTCATCACGACGAGCACCGTCGAAATCGCTGCAACCACCGGCGTCCCGCTCTCCTGGATGAAGGAGTAGGTCTCGACAGGCAGTGTCGTGATGAACGGGCCGACGAGAAACATGGTCACCGTCACCTCATCGAAAGACAGGATAAAGCTGAACAGCAGCGCGGTGATGATCCCCGGGCGCACCAGCGGCAGGGTCACGTGCCGGAACGTATACCAGTTCCGTGCACCCATGCTCATGGATGCCTCTTCCATTTCCCTGTCCAGCTTGCGCAGGCTCACGGAAATGGGCCGATAGGCATACGGCAAGGTGATGATGCAGTGGACAAGAAGCAGCCCGGCAAAGGTGCCGTAACCGCCAATCATCATCAAGAGCGACAGCATGGCGACGCCAAGCGCTGCGTGCGGAAAAAGAAGCGGCGTCATCACCGCGACCTCGAAGTAGCGCGTGAAGGCAGTCTGCCGGCGCGACACGGCCAGCGCAGCGAGGAAGGCCACCGTGGTACTCAACAAGGCGCCGGCGATCGCCAATCCCAGACTTACCACCAGTGCGCGCAGCCAGCGTGCATCCGTCAGGAACTCCTGGTACCAGCGTAGCGAGAGTTCACCTGGCGGAAACTGAATGTAGCCGTCGTGGCTGAAGGACGCCGCAGCGACGATAATAATCGGCGCAGGCATGAACAGCAGAACCGCCCAGATGCCGACCGTATCCCATCTCGGCTTCAGCATCGCTTAGCTCCCCTTCTGATCCATGAAGCGCGACAGCTTGCGTTCGAGTGCCTGCAACGGGAGTACAACGGCCAGTCCGGCGAGCAGGAGGAGGAAGGCAAGCATGGAGGCTTTCGGGAAATTGAAGGTCTGGATGACCTCCTGGTACATCTGCGTTCCCATCATCCTGTCGCGTACGCCGCCGAGTAGAATGGGCGTCACGATGGCCCCCGTCGACATGAGATAGACGAGCATCGTTCCCGTGATGATCCCCGGAACGGTCAAAGGCAGGGTGACACGAAAGAAAGTGTGGTAGCTGCGCGCGCCCAGACTGGCGCTCGCTTCCTCCAGACGGCGGTCGAGATGCAGCATGACCGACAGAATGGAGATGATCATGAACGGGATCAGAATGTGAACCAGTCCGATGACGACACCGGTGGTATTGAACATCATCCGTACCGGCCGTTCGATAAGCCCGGCCCAGGCAAGAAACTCATTGATCAGGCCTTTGGGACCGAGGATGACCATCCAGCCATAGGTGCGAACAACAATCGATACCAACCACGGCAGGATGATCAATATCATCAGGTGGCTGCGGTTGCCCTTGTAGCGCCACATCGCGTAGGCGATCGGATATCCAATCACGACGCACAGCGCGGCTACCAGCAGCGACACGCGAATTGTCCTGAACAGGATGTCGCGGTAGTCGGCACGGGAAAAGAAGTCGGTATAGAGCGCCAAGCTCAGCCGGCCCTCATCGACGAAAGACGATGCGATGAGCTGCACCACGCTGACGCCAAACAGGCCAAGCAGCAAAAGAGCGGGTGCCAGCAACAACAGCCTGCCCCACCCCTCACGTCCGGGGCCGCGCATCTTCTGTTTGAACGCCAAATCCGTTGAAGACATCCGCCCTCCTCCCGAGCCGGCCGGCCCATTCCCGTTTCAAAGACGTAGGAAACGCTTTGCGTTCTCGTAAAGCCATTTGCGCTTTACCATTTCGTCCAGCGGCAGGGCGTTGATTTCGTCCACGCACCATTCGACCGGCATGAGCGGAAACGAGGAGCCGAAAATGATACGGTCCTGCAGGATGGATTTGCCGTAGGCCAAGAGCCCCTCATAGCCCGAACCAGGCGTGTTGAGATATTTGGGTCGTACCGCAACCAGGCCGATATGGACGTTGGCATGGCGCCAGGCGACACCGATCAGTTCATGGACCCACGGGAAACCGGGAGGCCCGGCGCAGACGCGAAGCTCGGGAAAATGCACCATGACCTCATCCAGTAGAGCCGGCCGGCCATACTCCATCAGTGTGGAGGTGGCGAAGTTGATCGAGGTGTGGAGATTGACCGGAATGTCGAGCTCTATGCACTTGGCATATAGCGGATACATACGCGGATCGTTGATCGCTAGCTTGTGCTCGAAACACTGTAGATTGAGCCCCTTGAGCCCGAGATCGCGCACCGCATGCTCCAGTTCCCGGACCGCGGCTATCCCCTTGTGCGGATCGACACCCGCAAAGCCAATGAAACGCTCCCCCTGCTTGCGACAGAAGGCAGCGACGTCCTCGTTGGAAATCTTCCAGCCGAAGGTGGATTCGAGATCGCGCGCTTTGACCACGACGTGCTCCGCGCCCGCGGCGTCATAAGCCGACAGATAATCTTCGAGCGTCGCCGGACGGGACTGTGCCGCCTTCTCACTGGCGCCGTACACCGTCCTGTACCGTTGCAGATGACCTGTCGCAGTTTGCGTGAATTCGGGAACCGGCGGCCGGCTTGCATAGTCGATGATCATTGCGGGTTTCCTTCAACGGCGAGAGCCGGCCAGCGGTCCGCCCAGGGCGAAAGCGCCTCGATCGCAGCGGCGATCGACAAAAGAAGCGGTTCGGAATGCCACGGCCCGACGATCTGCAGTCCGACGGGCAGGCCCGCGCCGGAAAAACCGCATGGCACCGAGATGGCCGGGTTGCCGGCAGGATTGAACGGGATCGTGTAGCAATACCAGGTTTCACGAAGTGGACCCACCGTGCCCCCGTCGATCACCAGCGGCTCGTTGGAGCGCTGCTCGATGTCGAGCGACGGCACGGAGACCGTCGGCGTGACAAGGACATCGGTACCCGCGAAAAGCGATTGCATGCTGCGATAGTGCCGCGTGCGATCGGCGATTGCATGGGCGACCTCCTCGCCGCTGAATGCGCGACCCTGCTCCAGCCCTTCGACGAGAGCCGGATCCATCCTGTCGCGCCATCGATCAAGCAGATGGCCGAACCGGGCAGCCTGATAAGCGCGCATCAGCTTCAAGGCGGTAGCAAGGTTCCAGTCGCCGACAGGATCGTCGCCCCGGACCTCAGCACCTTCGCCTTCAAGGCGCGCCACCATACTGGCGCACAGCCGTTCGACGTCCGAATCGAGATAGCTGTTTTGCGTCCTCGGCAGATAGCGGATGCGAAGTCCCTTCAGGATGCTGATCGGATCGGATGGCAGATTTACCGGCCCCGCATTGCCCGCCAGAGACCAGGGATCACGCGGATCGGGCCCGTGCATGACGGAGTACAACAAGGCCGTATCCGACACCGAGCGCGCCATCGCGCCAATGCAGGTCAGCGAACCGAAGAGATCGGAATTGGTCTCGTGCGGCACCGTGCCGATAGTCGGCTTCAATCCGACGATGCCACAGCAAGATGCCGGGATGCGGCCCGAGCCTGCACCATCCGTCGAGACAGCAAGCGGCGAAAAGCCCATGGCCGCGCTGACGGCCGCGCCGCCGCTGGAACCGCCGGGGCTCTTCGACACATCCCAGGGATTGCGCGTGTAGCCATAGGCAGGGCTGTCCGTCAGAACCTTGTGCCCGAGCTCCGGCGTCGTGGTCTTGCCGATAATGATGGCTCCGGCCGCCCGCAGCCGCGCAACCGCTTCCGCATCCTCGGCTGGAACATTGTCGGCAAAAGCGTGCGAGCCGAAGGCCGTGACCATGCCTCTCGTCGCCACCAGATCCTTTACCGATACCGGAACCCCGTGCAGCGATCCCAGGGCGGCTCCCGACGCGAGCGCATTGTCCGCCGCATCGGCGGCCTTCAGCGCCCCTTCTGCGTCCAGCAATGCGAACGCATTGACCTGGCCATCCAGTGCCTGGATTCGCGTCAAAAAGGCTTCAACGACCTCACGGGAGGACATTTCCCCGGCGCGGATTCGCGATGCAAGTTCACCCGCCGGAAGGCGCCATATGCTGGTCATTACGGTCTCTCCTTCAGCGCCACACCTTGTCGACGCGATCGAACGAACCCGTTCGAAGATCTTCCTTGGCCTTGATGAGTTCTCCCTTGGCAATTTTCTCCGATGGCGTCCGGGGAAGACTCTCGACGATCTCGTAGTAACGCGGCACCTTGAACGCGGCGAGGTTGGCGACACAATGCGCGATCGCCGCCTCGACAACCGCGTCAGCCTCGTCCTGGGGAACGGCCGGGACGATGTAGGCTTTCACCTCCTGGCCGCGAAGATCGTCCGGGACACCCACCACGGCAGCGTCGAGAACGCCTGGCCCGTCGCGCAAAACCGCCTCGACCTCCCGCGCAGCAACATTTTCGCCCGCACGCCGCACCATGTCCTTCTTGCGGCCGACGATGTAGAAAAAGCCCTTTTCATCCTGCCGGAAAAGATCGCCGGTTCGGAACCACTCGCCGAAGAAGCTCTCCTTGTTGGCATCGGGCTTCTTGTAATAGCCCTGCATGATGCCGAGGCCCCGGACCACCAGCTCGCCCTCTTCCCCTGGCGCGACGTCGATACCCTCATCGTCAACGATGCGGCATTCGCGAAACGGCGCGGGAATGCCACATGAGCCGGAGCCGACCATCTCCGTGTGTTCAAGCGGCATATAAAGGGTTGGTCCGACTTCGGTCATGCCGAAGGCCTCCATCGCAGGAAGATTGAACCGGCGACGGAGATCGGCATGAATCTGCTTTCGCACCCCGTAGATGTTGGCGCGCCGCACGACCAGTTCACCGTCCTGCGGTGAAGGCGGCTGCTTGTACGCGATCTCGGGAAACAGGCAGAAATGGATCCTGTGCTCGCGAAGCCAGCCCGCAAAGCGGCTGGAGCTTTGCCTGTTCGCCACGAACAGTGTCGCGCGCTGGTGAAAGGCCAGCAGCATCAGCCATTGAGGATCGAGATAGAAGAAGGGGGTCGACGCGAACACGCGCTCATAGCGGCGGCCGTCACGCAAACCGTTGACGAAACTCGCCATCACCCAATAGCGGTGCGTGAGCATGCAACCCTTGGGGAAGCCGGTGGTGCCGGATGTATATTGGATATTCATCAGGTCGTCCGGATCGACCTCGTAGTCGAGCGAGACGGCGGTGGGCTGGCCAGCCCTCATATCGCTCCAGGAGCGATATGTTTCGGCCGCGCCAACGACGGCAATCCTGTCGGCCGTGACATTGACCTCGCCAAATGAGGACAGTTGCCCGGCCAGAACAGCGTGGTCGGCGTGAACGATCAGGAATTCGGCTTCGGAGTCCGTGACCACGTAATGAAGCTCGCGCGCCGTATAGCGCGTGTTGACCGGCGCCATCACCGCCCCGATCCGGGCAAGCGCCAGCCATATGATCGGCATCTCAGGGATATTGGGAAGCATGACGGCTACATGCGTTCCGCGCGTCACACCCCAGCTCACCAATGTATTGACCGCCTGCCCGACCTTTTCGACCAGTTCAGCATAGGTCAGCTTTTCCCCCAACTCGAAGAAGTTCAGCGCGTCACGCCCGTCCCCCTCGGCTGCCGCCTGATCGAGAAGAGCGCCGATGTTTCTTGGAAGCTGTGCCCGCTCAAGCGCATCCCGCCGACCTTGCGGGTTCATTCGGGAAAGCGCGTCGACAAACGATTCAACAGGCAAAGGGGCATCAATAACAGGGGACATCGTCGCACTGTTCCTCAATCTGGGTAGGGTTCTGGTCTTGATAGACGGCCGCGCCACGTCTCCATGGCGCGGCAAGCCGTTATTCGACAGCGCCGATGAGCTGTTCGAGCATGTTGATGCGATCGCGCTCCTGTTCGGCGATGTACTGCCAGTCGGGCTGGTAAACACGTTCCATCAGCTCCTTGAACGTCATGCCCATCTGTTCTTCAGCCTCGGGAGGAAGAACCGCGTTGGAGTTGAGCGGAAGGTAGCCACCCAGGATCGAGCCGCGAAGCTGGGGTTCGGCCCTCGACACGAAGTCCAGAAACTTCTTCGTGTCCTCCAGCCGCTTCGCTCCTTTCGGAACGACCAGCATGTACGGGATCATCAGAACGCCTTCCTTCGGCGCGACCATGGTGACGTTCTCAGCGCCTTGCTGGCGCAGGTGCCAGACCCGGCCGGAATAATATGGCCCGGCGGCTATTTCGCCGCGCGTCAGAAGATTGTTCATGTGCGCGATCGAGCTGTAGGTCGTCAGCGTATTGGCGGCCACCTTCTTCAGCAGTTCGAGGCCCGGCTCTGGGTTGCGCTCGTCGCCACCCATCGCCTTGGCCATGATCGGCAGATCGTAGGATGACAGATAGATCGGGCGCGTGATCGCCAGAAGGTCACGCCATTTCTCGTCGCCGAGATTGCTCCACGAGCTGAACTCTTCCGGCTTGGCCAGGTCGGTGTTGACCGCGATTCCGTAATACATGAAATACGGGCTGACGCCTGCGAGCTTCCCGTCTTCGCTGCGCATCAGATAGTCGGGATTGGTTTCCGCGGCAGTGGGAATATCGGCGGGATCGAACAACTCGATCATGCCGTCCTTCAGCAAGTTGGCGCCCTGCGGATAGGTCACCATGACCGCATGATATTGCGGGTCGCCTGCCTGCGTGCGCAATTGCGCTTCCGGCGTGGGCACCGGCACGATACGCACGTCGAGACCCGTTTCCTCCTTGAAGGGTTTTGCGAAAGCTTCCTCCCACACCGCTTCAACGCCGCCGCCCCACGTTGCGATGAGCAACTCTTCCGACGCAGCGGGGCCGATGCCTGTAGCCAACGCGAGGAACGAAACCCCGGCAATGCATTTTGCTTTCAGTAAGTTCGGCATATTTTCCTCTCCCATTGTTAAGCATCGTTGCGATGTTGCGGCTGCATCCGCGGCGTGCTCGCAGAAATTCAGGCAAGCGGGACCAGCGCCATGCTGTCGTCGCTCCAGCCGACATAGACGTCCTGGCCGGTTTCGAATTGCTGCGTTCCAACCTGGGTGTTGGGCGTCAGGACGATGAGTTCGCCAATCGCGGGGGCCTCTTTCAGTGTCACCACATAACGCGTGTTGGCGCCGACATAGGAACACTCCGTCACGAGACCGGGAAGCGCCGTTGCGCCCGCATTGTCGTGCGCAATGGACACGTGCTCGGGCCTTACCGAAATCCCGACCCGCTCTCCCGCATTCAGGGAATAATGCGTGCGCAACCGCGCCTTCCTGCCAAGTTCCGGGATAAAAACCTGCAAACCGCCATCGACCGCTGCAGCCACCCTTCCCTCGAAAAAGTTCGTATCGCCCACGAACCGGGCGACAAAGGGCGTCAACGGGCTTGCGTAGATCGCCTGAGGCTCCCCCAGTTGCTCGACCTTCCCGCTATTCATCACGGCGATGCGGTCCGACATCGCCAGCGCCTCCTCCTGATCGTGCGTGACGAAGATGAAGGTCGTGCCGATGCGTCTCTGGATCTGCTTGAGTTCCTGTTGCATTTGCCGTCTCAGCTTGAGATCCAGCGCGCTCAGGGGCTCGTCCAGAAGCAGGACCTCAGGCCGGATTACAATCGCCCGCGCAAGCGCCACGCGCTGCTTCTGGCCTCCGCTGAGTTCATGAATCTTGCGGCTTTCGAACCCTTGGAGGCCGACCAGTTGCAGTGCCTCGTCCACGCGTCGCGCGATTTCCGCTTTGTCGACAGATCGAACCCGCAGTCCGTAGGCGACGTTTTCACCGACCGAGATGTGGGGGAAAAGGGCAAGGTTCTGGAACACCATGCCGATGGGGCGGGCATAAGGAGGCCGCTCGTTGACACGAGAGCCAGCGATGCGGATTTCGCCCGATGTCGGCCTCTCAAAGCCGGCAATCATGCGCAGCAGGGTTGTCTTGCCGCATCCGCTGGGACCGAGAAGCGAGAGAAACTCCCCGCGCCGGACCGTGAACGAGACGCCGTCCACAGCCTGAAACCCTCCGAATGTCTTGTGTACACTCTCGATTTCAAGCGCAAAGCTTATATCTCCGCCCGACGATCTCAACAGAACTCCTCCCCCTGTATGGCCCTGAATTCGATTCATAATCTGCCCTCAAAGCCACTTTCATCCAACAGAACACGCCGCAAGGGTGCCTGCAAATTTCAAGTGAGCGTATCTTCATAATCAAAAGTAATGTTAGATGCGACCGACACTCGGGGCCCAACCATGCCGATCACCCATCGCCAACTCGAAGCGTTTCGCATGTTCATGGAAACGGGCAGCGTTACCGCCGCGGCTGAAAGGATGCGGGTCACACAGCCTGCGGTCAGCAAGATTCTTGCCGGCCTCGAGATGGACCTGAAACTGCAGCTTTTCATCCGAGAGAAGAAGCGCCTGGTGCCAACCGACGAGGCCGAGCTTCTTCAACAGGAGGTTCTGCGCATTATGTCGTCGCTGGCCGAGGTCGAGAATTTTGCCGACGATCTGCGCAACCTGCGCGCAGGCGAGCTACGCATCGCGACGGCCGCCTCGGTTGGGCAGACGCTGATCGCCGATACGATCGCGCACTTCTCCGCTCAGCACCCCAAGACCCGAATGCTCTTCTACATCACCAGTGGCGTTGGGCATTCAGTGATGACCCAACAAGTGGATATCGGCTTTTCGTTCCTGAGGTTCCAGCACCCCCTCCTCCACACGCAGCCACTCTTCTATTCCCGCGCCGTCTGCATCGTTCCCGCCGGTCACCGTCTCGCGGAGAAGGAAGTGGTGAGCCCAGAGGACCTAAGGGACGAACAGTTCATCTCCTTCATGCGTGACAGCCGGATGCGGCACATCATCGACGCGCTTTTCGAAAGCAGGGGCGTGGCACGCCAAACGCAATACGATGTCTATTCCTCCGGCGAGGCCTGCGCTCTCGTCGAGCGCGGCGTGGGCGTGAGCATCGTCGAGCCGCTTGGAGTTGCCTATCGGAAGCCACCCGGTATTGCCGTTTGCCGGCTGGAACCGGCCATCCACTTCACTTTCAACATGCTGCTACCGCGCTTCAAGAAAGCGTCGCGCCTAACAGATCATTTTGTGGCAGACCTGAAGAAGCGCATCGTGCAGTTCGGCACGCTTGAGGATCCAAGGGGGCTGCGAGAAGTCGAGCTCGCAGATGAGACGTAGAGGTAGACTCGGACCACTCCGTTCTTCCAGCCGCCTTTCCGCTGTCGATGGACACTGCCCAGTGCGTAAACTAAGGGCGGTCGAGAAGCGCCCTTTGCTTCGCTTTGAAATGTCATCGTCCTGACCATCTGTTTCGGGGGCGATTCTCCCCGCGAGGACCTGGAAGTCGAGTTGATTTTCAGGACGGACCACCGGGCAGGTGGCAGCGCAGGTCGTTCATCGCATCATGAGAGTACCGGCAGCGACTAGCGACAGCTCCTAAAGGGCAGGCATAGGCATCCCAGTTTCGTGGCGCGCCGGCCGATCATCCACGTTCGGTGCGCTTTGAGAAAACCTCGCGGACAACGGCTCCAACGATCGCAGGAGCGAGAAACACGGCGGCCATTATCGACCATTGAGTCGCCCACGAGTAATCAAACGGGCTGCGGGTTGCTGCAAGGACCAAAGTCCAGAAGCAGATGGCCGTAAGCGCGATCAGTAGCCAAGGCAGCGGTCGGCTACCATACCCGAACATCCAGCCGCTTACCGAAAACGGGACCACAAAAGTCGCAAGTCCCAGTACCACGAGCGAATAATCCAGCTAGTTCTCCCCGACCTTTCCTCCGACGTCCCAATCTAGGGCCGGTTGACGAAGTACGCTACGCGCTACGGAGCGAGCGATGTCTATTGAGGCCAAAACCATAGAGGCTTGGTAGCGGGTTGCAACTCATCGACATTGCTTGATCCGCTTAAACATTCGCTCGATCCGGTTTCGGTCCTAATATGCCTTGTAATCGCAGGGTGGTGGCTGGTTCGAAGTTTGCAGCATTAGGTCCGCATCTCAGACTGGGCTGTGATGGCCCCGCACAAGGTTTGAAGTCGCGGTCGGGATGATATAGCCGTGCGCAGATTGCGCTTCGCTCCCCCGATCATGGCGTCTGACGGTCAGGGAGTACCCGCGGTCGGAGGAAAAATTTGGGCCGCCGTGGTCTGCGCTAATAAATGGGCAAGCCACCCAGATTAGTCAGCGGCGATGCGCAAATGGACTATGATCCTCATTATGATGATCCTGTTCGGCTACGGCGGCTGTGTAGCGCGGGAGCGTAGTCATTTTCTGACGCTCGCACCCTGCGGCATGGAACTGTCCGGCATTGCCTATGGGAAGACCGAAACGTGGGGCGGCTCTTTCCTTGGCCTGCCGGGCGACAGTGAAACCGGCGTAATTGTCTATTATCTGCCCGAAAGCACCGTTACAGCGGTAGAAGCCCAAGGGGTTGTGTATCTTGAAGGTCTGAGATGCACGCGCCAGCTTCCCCGGCACCGTGGGCACTTCACTAACTGGCTTCCCACACCCGTTGCCCCCGACAGTCGTTGGGCCGATCAGGTCACGACAGCCGGCTTTCTCAACCGATACGGCTTTGGCATTCCCATCCGAACAGATATCGAGGCGATGATAGATAAGGCTATATCGACGCCGGGGGCGCTTTACGCCTATAGCGGGTCAGGCTTCATGCTTGTCGTTCCGCGAGAGCGGCGTACCGTCTATATGTATGCAGGCTGATATGCAGGCTGAGCGGCCTTAACCTCGATCCGGGATACAGTCTGGCCGCGCTCCACTATCCCGAATATATTCGGCCTCACGCTCACGTTCACTCGTCGCACAGGCTGACAGACAACCATGATTTCCCGCATCATTGCCGTTCTTCGCCCAAGCTGTGTCGCCGCAACTATCGCACTTGCGGTGATTTTGGTCCTCTGCTTCTGGGGATGGCAGGTCGTGACATGGGATACGTTCTGGAAGCTGTTCCTGTCTTATGCGGCCCTCATGATCGCATCCGCCCTGATATGCTACATAGAGGATCCGCGGCGGATCACGGGCCGCGAGTAAACGCGCCGGCGCATTCCGCGTTGGTGGCTTTTTCTCTGCTTCTCGTGAGTTGGCCAGGGCTGGGTTCTGTTTAAGCGCAAGCCTTGGAAATCGGGGGCGAGACGACGCACGCACCGTTATCGGTAACACAAAAATGCGACGTTCCGATTTGGTTTGCCTAGCCGGGACGAGATGGTCTTGGGTGCCCTAAGCATTTCGACCACGATCGTCCTCCTCGGCTTGGGGAACAAAGGCGGGGAGATCATCATCGTCATGCGGCCGCAGCAAAGATTGCCGGAATCATGGACTGCGGGATCAGCATCATCTCCAAGCCCAAAGCGCGGGCAATGTTTATCAGAGTGGTTGCTCGGGCTGCGGCTGTCCCCGTTTCGATGTCGCGATAGCGGGGACGCGATATGCCGGCCATTTCGGCTATCTGTTCCTGCGTCAGCGACGCCGCAAGGCGCGCCTGCTTGAGCAGGCGACCTATTTCGAGCAGTGCAGCCGATTCTGGAGCCATAGAGATACCTATACATTTCATCGCAAATACGAAAGATACGCAAAGGTATCGTTATGCCCCCGGCGTATCCAGTAAATGATCCGTTGAGAGATCATTATCGCGATGAATGAAATGCCTACAGAACTTGGCCTGCATCAGCACCAGGCTGCACGGAATCTTTTCCCGCAATTGCTCCAGATCTGCGTTTTCTGTTTTTCTCGTTAGCAACGTCTACGATCCTTTTGTCTCGATTCCCACCCTCCAATTTCTCGGGGTACAGCAACCGGCAGCGGCGAAGAGCGCACCAGGCAAGGGCGCGGCGGCTAATCCCGCAATTTGCGTGGAACCGCCGCGGCGCAGCCTCCCGACCTTGCCCATGCCGTGTTCCGCGTCCCGGGCAAGACACCTTCCGCGAGGGCTGGGGTGCAATCGGCGCGGATCTGGAAGAAGCTGTATCCTGGGCCGAATACGCCTCGCTCGCGCGCTGCACCAAGGCGGTATCACTCGATCGAGTCGGCTTTTAGGGTACGTCCTGCATCGCTCGCACGCGTTCGCGGCGGTTCCCGAGCGGGATCATGCCCTCCACTTTCGCGCGGTTCGCTCTTAAATACTCCCGTACGGTATCAACTCCATTCTCATGTTCCCGTGCGGGAGCATTGGGACTTGAACACCCTTCCGAATTCAACTATGCTCCCGTGCGGGAGCAATTCAATGCCTGTAAAATCCTCCAAATCTCACCCCAACATGAGCGCGCTTAGCGCAACGGAGTTAGCGCGTGTGGCAGCACAAGCGGGAGCGGCCCAGAATTTGGCCAAGCAAATCGCTGCAATCAACGCACCAATTAACTCGCTAGAGAAAGTCATTCCGGCGCTGCCTGCAAACAAAGAAATAAATAAGGCTCATCAAACAGCAGCTGACCTCGCCAAGGCGTTATCCCGCTCCGATCTGACCAAGAGTCTCACGTTTCCTAAGGTGACCCTCAATTTGCCGGGCACGTCCCGGATGATACAGGCGTCCTTGCCGCGAGTCCTTACGGACGCATATTTGCGCCCGCAACATGAAAGCGCGACGATTGTTAGCGAACCAAAAACTGCGCCAAGGGCCAGTCTTCTTGCCAGCGAGATGCCGAATATCGAGATAAACACGCCAGAAGACTTGGGGTTTTTAATCCGCAAAGCCCGTGAAAGGCGAAATCAGTCGCAGCAAAGCTTCGCCGACCTGGCGGGCGTGGGACGCCGGTTCGTCTCTGAATTGGAGAACGGCAAGGCGACCCTCGAGCTGGGAAAGGTTCTAAAAGTTATGCGCGCTGCCGGCATATCGATGTTTGCGCGGAACCCGCCCTAAGATGGAGCCGCTTGCCCTTGACGTTCGCCTAGACGGCTACAACGATCCCGTTGGCGTACTAGCCCGTGATGATCGAGGAGCGGTAGCGTTTGCCTACATGGAAGACTATGTGTCCAATTCGGATGCTACGCCGCTATCGTTATCCTTGCCGCTTTCTCCAGAGCCCTACGAAGATGTCATTGCCCGGCCCTTCTTCGACAATCTTCTCCAGGAACGTGATTCAGCGCTCACCGACATTATGGCCCGTGAGGGACTATCACGCGACGACATAGCGGGCTTGCTCTTTCATATTGGAAAGGACTGCGCTGGAGCGTTGTCAGTTCTGCCAATGGGCGCTCCCCCGGTGAAGGTGCCGGGCGATTATGATCACGATTACACAGCAATACGGCCGGAGCGACTAGAGGCGATCGTTGCCTCACTTCACAAACGTCGGCGTCTGCCAGAGGGTACAGAAGATCCATCGCCCCTGGCAGGCGTGCAAAGCAAGATAGCGCTGACATTGCTGCCAGACGGCCGGCTCGCTGAGCCAAACCCCGGTACGGGCGCACCAACAACACATATCCTAAAGGTTCCTGACCAAGAGCATCTCCAGGATGCGCTGCTTGAGGCGGAGGCAATGAGCCTTTCGCAGAAACTTGGCTTCGAAACGGCCGATGTCGTTGCGATACCTATAGCAAATATCGACACACTGCTCGTCACACGCTTCGACCGCGGCCTGGATAGCGAGGGAAGAATCGTTCGAATCCATCAGGAGGATTTCGCCCAGGCGCTCGGCTTGCCGGCATCATTAAAGTATGAACGACGCGGTACAGAAGGCCGCCGGTTCGATGTTGCCGGCATCCGCAAAGTCTTGGAGGCGACCGCCGATCCGACCGGCGAAAAGGACAGGTTCATTCGGGCCACCCTTTTCGATCTGCTGATTGGCAACACAGACGGGCATGCGAAAAACTTCGCGCTTCTGTTTGAACGGGGACAAAGTGTCCGCCTCGCCCCTCGTTACGATATCCTACCGACACGGCTGGATGACAGCCTGACGGACGAGCTCGCGTTTCGCATCGGTTCTGCGCAAAGGCTTGGGGAAATTGCCAGCCAAGACTTCGACGCGTTTCTTCGCGACATGGGAATCGATAGCGCCCCAGCTCGGCGTCGCCTCCGCGTACGATATAGCGATGAAATCGCATCTGCCCTCGCTGCCCACTTGGATGAACTCAACAAGCGGGGCATGAAGAGGTTTGCGGACTTGATCGCTACAAACATCAGAACTTTGCTCGGAAATTTGGAGGTCGACGTTCCTGAGGCAGCAAAGGAGCGCGATGCTTTCCTCGGCAGGGCGGGTGGCTGGCTCCTCAGCTGAGGACCAGAACACGAGGACTGACGTAAATGAGAACTTGTAGAATAGTGAAGGTGCGAGCCGGGCAGGCCATGGGAGAACGGCTACTGCGAAAGCTTCAACTCGAAGCTGCGCGACGAACTGCTCAACGGGGAGATCTTCTACAGCCTCGCCGAAGCCAAGGTCATCATCGAGGCATGGCGGTGCGACTACAACACCGAGCGCCCGCACTCATCTCTTGGCTATAAACCACCGGCGCCGGAGGCGATGGTCTGGCCTGCACCACCCCGGGGATCGACATCGACCTCTGCCCGGGCAATGGCCGCAAAGCCGATCATGCACAAAGACTGAAACCGGACCACCTCATAGGGGCAGGCCACAATCTCATACGGACGGCACCCCGGCACGAGGAGAATGGGGGGAGAGCTTTCCCTTACGGCCCGAGCCAAGGTCTCGGCCGACCCCTTCTGCGGGGAACCCCCGCAACGCCCCTTGGAGCGAAACGGGTTCTGAGATGCAAGCTCAGAAAGCGCCTACGTTGTAGCTCACATGGAGTTGATGATCTCGACACCCGAGAAATCCTTCTCACTGTCCGTGACCACCACGCATCCGTTCGCCTCACCAACTGCCGCGATGATCGTATCCAGCGCGCGCTACGCGGGCGACCGCTCGCCTTGCCGTCGGCCATCAGCCGCGCCCAGATGAGGCCGGCATCTTCGTCAAACACGAGGATGCGATCCTTGAAGAGAGCTTGCGGACCTTCCGGCCCCGAGAACCACGCCTCCAGATCGCGGCGTTTCTTGCCAGCGGGCTTTTAGAGGATGCCGCGCTGGATCTTGGCGAGGGTCAGGGACGCGATGAACAGCTCCGTATCGGCCCTTTCGGACATCCACGCCAACAGCGATTCCGAAGGCGCGGGCTTGATGACATTGCTGAGGATGTTGGTGTCGAGCAGATAGCGCATCAAAGGTCGACCTTGCAGCCTTCCTCATGAGCGTGGCTCAGGTCAAGATCGGCCCCTACCAGCGGAGAACGACGAAGCGCAGCCAATACGCCGCCCTTCTTCGCGGATGCGAACGGCGACGGCGTGGCCGATCACGCCGAGGGTAACCCGGTGCCCTACAACGCCTGGAGCCCTCGCATGCTAAAGGCGGCCTACAACTGGAAACTCGTGGGCTGCGATCCGGGCATTCACACAATCCCCACTACGCCCTGCAACTACTCCACGATTCAATGGAATACCTTGCGCTTGGATTGGGGGTGGACTTCGCTGCACTTGGCCTGAACAGATGGTGGCGTCCGCGTAGGTGGAACGATCTGCCGGCCCGTCCTCCTCAAAGCGGGTCGAGCTGCTTGAGCATGTCCCGCACTTCCCGGCGATCGAGGAGAGCGCAAGCTTGCCCACTGCCTGCATCGAAGTGATCGGATCGTCGAAACCTCGTCCTTCGGGCCAACGGCAGCTTCCTTCATTAGGTTCGTGATAAGCCGACTGTCTCCTTTCGGCCCCGATCCGGGCGCAGCGGGGTGGGTCGCGGTCGGTCGACCGCTGACCCGAAGGCGATCACAAGCCGAGGTTCACGGCACCCACTCTTCGGATCAGGCGATGGCGCCTTCAAATTCCCCTGCCGCCATGCTGGAAAATGCATGCGTATCGCGCGCATAGCGGGCCGGAGACACGCCGACCTCGCGCGTGAAAGCCACACTGAAGGCGCTTGCCGAGCGGTATCCAACCTGCCGGGCAATTTCGCCGACACTCGCTTCCCGCTTGCGCAACAGGTCCTTGGCCATGGCCAGTCGCCAGGCCTTCAGATATTCCATTGGTGCCATCCCCACCGCGCTCTGGAACCGCTCATGGAATCCCGATCGCGACAAAGCAGCCTCGCGCGCCAGTTCGACCACCGTCCAGCCATGTCCGGGCCTGGCATGTATGCCTCTGATCGCGGCAGCCAGCCTCTCATCCGACAGGCCACGCAGCAATCCAGGGGAATCGCTCAGCTCAGCCGTCGACCGCAGCGCCTCGATCAGCAGCACTTCCAGCAAATGCTGCAACACGACCTCGCGCCCCGGCTTGCTGCCCATTGCCTCGTCGTCCAGCAATTGCATAAGCATGGCGAGACGGTGCTCGCCTCGCACCACAACAAGTTCGGGCAGCAGCGACGATAGCAAGGTTGCATCGTCGGACTGAAAAACGCAGTAGCCGACCAGGGCCCGCATATCGATCGGACCATCGACACTGCCGACCCGATAGCCGCCTCCAGGCAGGATGACAGGATCGATTACCAAGTCATTGTCTGCGCTGGGCGCTTCGCTCCACATCATGAAGTCCTGTGCCGAAGGGATCAGGATGAAGTCGCCTGCATTGACGACGACCTCGCCGCTCGGGTGATCCCTGTACCGCAGGCTCCCCTGGAGCACGGCGACATAGTAGGGATTGGGTGATTGCGTCCGCCGCACACGCCATGGTCCCGAGCCGGTGACGCATTTGGAAAATGGCGCGCCGGGCTGCAGCAAGCCAACAATCTGCGCGAGAGGATCAGCCATTCTGGACTCATTCGAAATAATCCTGGACGAATGAATATAGAACGTCCAATCGCCCATGACCATCTCCTGTTCGGCCAACCAAGAACAGGATCATGCCATGACCAAAAACTCACGCATCGCACTCGTCACCGGCGCCAATCAGGGCATCGGCCTTCAGATCGCGACCGACCTTGCCGCCAGCGGCCTCACGGTGCTGCTCGCCTCGCGCAACCTCGAACGCGGCAATGCGGCAGCTCAAACCGTTGCCGGCGATGTCCATCCCATCCAGCTCGATGTCACCGATGAAGCTTCGATTCATGCCGCAGTGGCGCGAGTAGAACAGCAGTTCGGCCGCCTCGACATTCTCATCAACAATGCAGCCATCTCCCGGGCCAACAGCCAGGAAAGCGAGACCATGCAGGATTATATCCAGCGCTCGCGGGCAACGCTGATCTCGGTCAATGAAGTCCGCACCATCTGGGAGACCAATGTCTTCGGCGTTCTTGCCGTCACCCAAGCCTTCCTACCCCTGCTGCGCAAATCGGAAGCCGCACGCATCGTCAATGTCTCGAGCGGCCTCGGCTCGCTCACCATCAATTCCACGCCCCATCCCTATCGGGCGACGTTCAACCCCGGCTATGGCGCCTCGAAGACCGCGCTCAACGCCATTACGCTGGCTTTTGCCATCGATCTCGAGGCCGAAGGTATAAAGGTCAATGCAGTGACCCCGGGCTTCACCAGCACTGCGCTCAACAATTACGAAGGCACCGAGACCGTACAGCAAGGAGCTGCCGAAGCCGTTCGTGTCGCCCTCAGCAGCGAAGATCCAACGGGCACATTCACGGGTTCGATAAACGAAACCTACCCCTGGTAATCGAACAACGGTCCGTCGGCACCATGCCGGCGGGCCGCCTCCCAGATGTCCAACGGTCATCTGATTATGTAGACGCACGGACTTCTTGGGGAGCTTTTCAGATCATAGGCTCCAGGTTGACGGCGCGAAGGGTGGGCAGTGGCCCGGCATCTATTCCGACACGCTCAAGACATAAACCTGCGCGTGGCCGGTGCGATCTGATGTGAAGACGACTTGCCTTCCGTCAGGCGAGAAGCGTGGGTGCGGATGCGTATGCTGCGGGGCATAGACCTTCACAGGGCCGTCACGATAGGGAAAAGGTTGAGCCCAATGCGCACCCATGGAGCTGGCCTCCGGTCGATGAAGGAACACTGGCTCCGCATCGCGCTCCGCTGCAAGGTTGATAAGGTGCAGCCCGCGATCAGGGAAGTTGGTGTCGCAGACCAAGCGCATGCCTCTACGATCCGGCGCGCCGTGCCAGACGGGGAAACTCGAGATCTGCCGGACCTCGCCGGTCGCCACGACGATCTCTCCGACACCATTCGGCCAATCCACGAAAAGAATGGAGCGGTGACCCGGCCGCCAGACCTCGTGCGTGATCCATTGCAGATCATGACTACGCTCATGCATCCTGCGGTCCTTCGCGCCAGAACGATCAGTCACCCAGACCCGGTCGGTCATCGGGCCGGCATAGAGGATCAGATCCTCGTCGTCCGGGCAGAACTGCGGATGGCCGATTGTCGGCTTTTCGAGGAACACCTCTGTCGTCTGCCTTTTCGTATCGATCAGCCAGAAGCGCGTCACATCGCGGCTGCGTACCGGGACCGCCCAGTACCGCCCGCTGGCCGAGAGCGCTGTGGTGCCCATAGCCGCGCCGACCATACCCTTCTCACGCATTTCTGCTTCGCCGAAATGGACGAGGCACTCGGTTTGGCCATCGCGAGGGCTGACGCGGTAACCGGCCTGCCCTGCAATGTAGTAGATCCAATGGCCGTCGCGCGAAGGGATGACAGACCATTCGGCGAGGTTCTCCTCCTCAGTCAACTGAACCAGTTCGTGGCTTTGCTGATCCTCGACGAAAATATTCGGCCTTCCGGTTCGATGCGACACGAAGATCAGATAACTCATCGCATCATCGAAGGCCTCGACGAAGAAAAAGGGATGATGATGGATTGACGGATGGGTCGTAACCTGCCGAACGGTCACCCCGTTCTCGTCGCTGAAGGACTTCCCCTCTGTGGGCCAAACACGCCAGGACATCGGCTACTCCGCAGGCTGCACGAACAGGCGTTTGGCAAAGAGCCCCGCATCCAGGCGCGAGGCGGCAAAGGTCACAGCGACAATGCCCCAACCCACTGCAATCGCTATCATCCAGATCGTTCCTCCCATCGGCTCGATGACCGCGGCAAGACCTGCCAAGCCGATGATGATGCGAAGCGGCAATCCCAGTGGCTTGCCGCACCAGCCACCGAAGGCGACTGCCCAAAGCGCGGTTGAAATCAGGAGACTGACGGCGCTAAGGGCAATCGTGCCGTAGCTGCCTTGCCAGAGAATCCCCGGATCGAAAACAAAGCCAAAGGGAATGAAGAATGCGACGAGGCTCAGGCCGAACGCTGAGAAGCTGGTCTTCATAGCCGATGTATTGCCCACGCCGGCTGCCGCAAAGGACGCCAGCGCCACGGGAGGCGTCACCATGGAGAGGACACAGTAGTAGAAGATGAAGAAATGAGCCGCCAGTGGCTCCAGACCAAGCTTTAGCATCGCCGGCACATAAAGCACTGCACCGATAATATATGCGGCGACGGTGGGCAGGCCCATGCCCATGATAATGCAACCGAGCATAGCGAGCCCCAGCGAGGCATAGATCGACCCTTCCGAAAGCGAAAGCAGCGAACCGGCAAATTTCAGGGCGAGATTCGACTGCACCGCCACTGCGATCACAAGGCCGATAGCTGCAATGGGCACGGCCACTTCGGCCGCCTGCCTCGGTGCCTCGCGCAGGCCATCCAGAAAGACTGGCAGGCCAACTCGAGTGGACCCGCGCAGAAAGGGCGTAACTAGGCAGCTTAGCGTTGCAACGACGGCGGAGTAGGCTGCGGAATAACCCGCCACCAGTGCGACTATCAGGACAACCGGCGGAACAAGCAGATGTATCCGCGGCAGGAGCGCCCCGGTTTCGGCCACTTCCTCGGCGGTCATGGCTCGTTGGCCGCCGCGCCGGGCGGAAAGATCAACCACGAGCAGCAGGGCAAGATAGAAGGCGACGGCGGGGATGAGACCGGCCAGCGCGATCTGCGAATAGGGCATATTGAGCATCTCGGCCATGATGAAGGCTGCAACCCCCATGACCGGTGGCATCAATTGCCCGCCAGTCGAGGCAATGGCCTCCACACCCGCCGCCCGGTGGTCCTTCATCCCGCAGCGCTTCATAAGCGGAATCGTGAAGACGCCAGTGGAGACGACATTGGCGACTGCCGAGCCGGAAATAGACCCCATCAGTGACGACGAGATGATGGCTGTCTTGGCCGTGCCGCCGACGGCGCGCCCAGCGAGCCGGATGGCGAGGTCGATGAAAAGCTGGCCGCCACCGACTGCTCCATAGAAGGCGCCGAACAGGATGAAGTAGAAGACAAAGTCGACCGAGGTGGAGGTGGTGATACCAAGAACACCCGCCGTCGTCATCGTGGTGATCTCGATGGCAGGCTCCAGTTCGAAGCCGCGAAAGGAAAGCCAGCCCGGCAGCAGATTGCCGAAGAAGGCATAAGCGATGAAAACCAGCAGCACGCCGACCAGGAGCCAGCCGACCGCGCGGCGCGCGCCTTCCAGCAGGAGGACGACGAGCGCGGCACCGGCCCACAGGTCGACCGGCAATATCGGCGAGACGTTTTCCATACGCGTCGTCAGGCGTTCGAACTCGACGATATAATAGGCGCCGACGGCAAGCGTGGTTGCAATCAGCGCGAAGTCGATGACGCGCGCGGACCTACACGTGAGGAAGGACAGCTTGAGGGGCTGGCAGAGGAAGAGCAGCACCAGGGCAAAGCACAGATGGATGGGGCGCTGGAACATCGGCTGCTGGGGCGTGGTGAGAATCCACATCTGGAATGCGATGAAGAGCAGACCGATCAGGAAGACCGGCGAACGGAAAAGGAGGCGGGGCTCGGTCATGGTCATGGCATAGGCTCCGGGTGCCGGAAGCAGAAAATGGCGAAGCCCGGCGCGAGGCGATCCACGCCGGGCAGGCGGCAGATCACATCCAGCCGCGCTCCTTGTAGTAGCGGATCGCGCCAGGGTGCAGTTCTATGCCGACGTTCTCGGGCTTCCAGGCATCTTCCGGCTTGAAAAGCTTCCAGGCTGCATGGGCGTTGCCCATCGTCTCGGCGTTCTCGACCAGCGCCTTGGTGATCTGATAGGCCTTTTCCTCATCAAGCGAGGCACTGGCGATGAGCACGGTGCCAAGATTTGCACCTGTATTGGCGCCCTTCTGGTCCTCGAACCACGGACCGTACGTGCCGGGCGTCAGGCCGTTCTTCGCCAAGAGATCCATGGCCTCCTGCGGAACGTCGAGAAACAGCATGTCTGCGGTCAGATTGACTTCAGTGATGGTGGGATGGCCCCTGATCATGGTGTCGATATAGATGTCGGCATTGCCGTTGCGCAGCGAATCGGCAATCTGCGCCTCGGCGACCTGGATCACGTCGCCGCCGTCGGCCTTCACCTTGTCGAAACTTGAGCCGTAGGCTTCCAAGAGCATCTGCGCAGCAGGAACGGCGCTGGATCCGGTGGGCTTGAGCAACAGGCGGATGGGCTTTCCGGACTGCACGATCGCGGCGAAATCATCTGTCCCGGCCGCGTCGATGAATTGCTTGCGCACCATGATGCCGACGTAGACGTTGTTCAAACCGCCCACGAGCGCGCGAATGTCGGGAGCCGAAGCGCCTTCATAGATCGGCGCGCCGGACTTGGCCCAGACAGCTGTTGCCACGTTGGAAAGGGCGATTTCGGCCTTGCCCGACTGCACGACCATCGGATTGGCGACGCCACCCCCACGCGCGATCACTTCGACCGTGTTGTCGCCGAAGATCGGCTCAATCATCTGTTCAAGCGTGGCGGCGAAAACATACCACGAGGAGCCTTCGCGCATGGCGCCGATACGGATTTCCTGGGCAAAGGCAGAAGTCGCGGTAGAGACCGCGGTCAGCGCCAAGGCGGCGATCTTCAGGTGCTTGGTGAACTGTTCAATCATCTTGCTTCCTCCCGATGGATGGGCCCCCACCCTGAGGCGGGGGCAGCAACTTATTCAGCGGCCATGAGGTTCTCGACCCGGCCGATCCCGGCTGCCTCGAAGGCAGCCTCGATCTCGCGCTCGGCGGCAGCACCAAGGTCCTTAAGCGGCTCGCGGATGGTCGCATGATCGAGGATGCCGCGATACCGCAGGCCGATTTTGAGCGCGACGGTGCCCTCCATGTGCGACCCTCGGTGGTAGACAGCACGCGTGACCGGCAGCAATTGCTCGAAGATCCTGCGGGCGGTGGGATAATCCTGCGCTTTCCCAGCCTTGATGAGATCGATCAGAAGCTCAGGCGCGATGTTTCCATAGCCGACCAGCAGACCGTCGACGTCGAACATGGTGGGCAGCAGCCACTCGTCATGGCACGACAGGATCTGGAGGTCGGGCTGAGCGTTCTTCAGTTCCGGGATCTCCACATACCAACGCTTCATGTTGCGAACGCCGTTCTTGGTGGCCACCACCCCTTCCTGCGCCGCGATGGCAAGCTGTGTTTCGAGATCGTAGCTGGCCTTGGTGGCGTCCGGATACTGGAAGAGGATGCATTGCAGGCCCGAATTTTCCCAGATGGCCTTGTAGCGATCCTGGGGCGCTCCCTTCTGGAAACCGAAGCGCAGCCAACCGTGGTTCGGATAGACCAATGCGCCCGTTGCACCGGCTTGGCGGCACTTGCGGGCTTCCTCCGCCGCGACCCTGGTGCCTTCACCGGTGATCCCAGCGATGATCGGGATATCGACCGCCTCTGCATAGGCGCGGATGAGGTCGAGACGCTCGCCCTCGGTCAGAAAAGTGCCCTCGCCGGCATGGCCCAGAATGACCAGCGACTTGACGTCATCGAAGGAGGCCAGCCACTTGGCGATCCGGATGTTGGCGTCGAAATCTACGTCTCCGGCGCGGGTGAAAGCTGTGACCGGTGCCGGGCTGAGGCCGCGAAGATCCATGGGGGTCATACTGTTCTCCTATAATAGGAACGATAATCGGAACGTTCCCATATTTGCGTCGACGAATTCCCGCTTGCGCGAAGGGATCGTTTGTGGGAACGTTCCCATATTGAGGTTTGACTTTTGTCGGAGTCAAGCAAAAAAAAGCCGAGCCGGGACATTTGCCGGTGCGAAACGAGGATTCGACGTTGGACCAGATGTTCAAGACGGCTGAGAAGAAGGGACGGATCACAATTCTTGATGTCGCGGCTGCCGCCGGCGTCTCGAAGTCGACCGTTTCCCGCATTCTTGACGAACGCCTGCCCCGCTCCGAAAGCGAGACGGCTCAGCGTGTGCGCAAAGTGGCGATCGAGCTTGGCTATATTCGCGATGTATCGGCCGCAAGCCTTCGGCGTGGCAAGACCTTGACCATCGGCGTCATCGTACCGCGGTTGACCGATACCGTCATGGCGATGCTTTACGAGGCGATCGCGCGGGCTTGCAAGAGGACCGGTCAGTTCGCGATCGTGGCGACTACCGAGGATAAACCGGATGCCGGGCGGGAGGCGGCAGAGACCCTTCTCAATCGTGGCGTGGATGCGCTCATTCTTGCCACTGCCCGCCTGGATGACGAATTCCCCGCAGAACTCGAAAAGCGCGGCGTGAACTACGTGCTGGCGTTGCGGACTGACGGCAAACACCCAGCTTCGGTGGGAGACGATCACTTGGGCGGGTATCTCGCGACGCGCCATCTGCTCGACTTGGGCCACAGGCGTATCGGGCTGATATCCGGGCCATCCTATGCATCAAGCGCCATGCAGCGCGTCGAAGGCTATCGTCATGCATTGTTGGAAGTGGGTGTCGCCGTGGACCAGGATCTTATTGTCGAATCGACCTTTGGCATCGATTCCGGCGCTGAGGCTGCCGAAAAGCTGATGGCCCTGCAAAACCGGCCGACCGCAATTTTTGCCGTCAACGACAATACCGCCATCGGCGCGCTTTCGTCACTCACGCGGATGAAGTTGACAGTTCCCGACGACATGTCGCTGGTTGGCTACAATGACATACCCCTCGTCAGCCGGCTTCCCATTCCGCTCACCTCCGTTCGAGTTCCTTTTGACCAGATCGCCAGCGCTGCACTGGACCTGCTCGCAAGCGAGCCCCAATCAGGTGACGATCGTGTCCGCATCGCGACTCCATCATTGATTCCGCGCCGCTCGACTGCCGCGCTCAGCTAAGGGCCCGCGTTTTGCGTTGAAAGCTGACGCCGTTCGCAAAGTCAACAGACGCTTCTGTGGTGCGTCGCGGGTGAAGATGCGGCGGCTGTTGAGGTAGGAGACGATATTCTTGACGCCCATCTGGCCGGTGGTGCCATCGCCTTCCAAGGCGAGGCGAGGCGAGGCGATAGATCAGCCGTACCGTGTCGGCGTGCAGCGGGTCGATCTGCAGCTTTTCTTGGTCTTGGCTCCGCGCTGCTCGGCCGGCACCACGCGGTAACCGATGGGAGGCCGTGAACCATTCCAGAAGCCTTGCCGCGCATTCTCCTTCAAAGCGCGCATGACATGCTTGGCGTTTTCCTTGGACTGGTATTCATCGAACAGCGCCATGATCTGCCGCATCATGACATGCATGGGGTTATCGCCCATTTCCTGCGTGATCGAAACAAGCTTCACGCCGTTCTTTGCCAGCTTGCGGACATAGAACTCGAACTCGAAGTGATCGCGGAAGAACCGGCTGAACGAATCGACGACCACAACGTCAAAGGCGGCGGGCTTGCAGGTTCCCGCCTCGATCATGCGCTGGAACTCGGGGCGGCGCTCATTGGTCGCCGATGCGCCGGACTCGATGAAGGTCTCGACCAGTTGCAGGCCGCGCGCCTCGCAATAGAGGCTTCGCCTTGCTGCTTCTGGTCGGGAATGGAGGCATCATGCTCGGCCTGACGCGCCGTCGAAGCGCGCAGCTAAAGGGCGGCGCGCAGCATCACACGAGACTGAGATTGCCATCGCGGGAAGTTGTCATGAGGCTTCTCCCGACAAAAGGCGCTGTGCCGTCGCAACAGGCAGATAGAGGGTATTGGGTCGATCAGTCAGGGGCGTGAATCCAAAGGCCGCGTAGAAGGCTGCGGCCTTCCCGTCGATGGCGTCGGCGAATATAGCGTGAGCGCCTATCGGCGCCTCAGTGACGGTCTTGATCGCGTCAAACAGCAGCGCCTCGCCCAGTCCGCGCCCGGCGTAGGACTGATCGCGCCCGAGCCAACCGATAAGGACTGCCGGGACGGATGGGTAGCGCGGTAACCGGCTTGCCAGCGGTTCGGGCACGGCGGTCAGCGGGACGTTGCTCGATGAAAGCGTGTAGAAGCCCGCTACCCGGCCGGTCTCAAGGTCTCGGGCGACAAAGCACGTCGCGTATCGACGCTTTATGTCCTGCGTGACCGCGTCGCGGAAATAGCGGTCTATCCGCTCATAGCCGCACGAGAACGTCTTGCGCTGATGGGCCTTCGTCAGCGCCTCTATCGCAAACCTTGCATTCACCGGGGCGCGATCAGGTCAGCATGACGCTTCGCGGCACGGGCGAGACGTGCATTGGGCGCAGGCGGATCGATCAGTGCCTGGGTAAAGCGCACCTGATCCTCAGCCGCCAGACGCAGCACGTCGGCCTCCTCGACTGTGCGGCGGGCATCCTCGCCCGCCGTGGCGATGAGATAGCCTGTCAGCGTCATGCCGCGTAGCCTGGCCGCGCGCTGCATCTGCTCATAGACATGAATGGGAACGCGCGCCTCGAGGCGCGCGGTTTCGACTTCACTGGCTGGTCTGGGCATGGCTGATCTCCTTGGTGAGACATATACGGCATATTGCCGGATTCATCAAGAATCTGATGAGCCAAAGAGTTCGTCGAACAGGTGGCCAAACCGTTGCTCCAACACTTCCATCTCGGCCTCCGTCACCGGGACAGGATCGGGCCAATCGTCGGCAACGGTCCAAGTGCTCAGATCATGTTTGGGCGGCCTGCCGGGGAACGGCCACGGCGAGCCCAGCAGTTCCTCAAGCTGTTCTGATGCCGTGGGCAGTCTCTTGGTGCGACTGGAGCCATTATCCATCTTGCCGTGCTCCGGACCGGTTGGCGCGCCGTCCTTAGCGGGCCTCATCGGTTTCGCCTTCCGGTCGCCATCTAACGGGATCAGCGACCCAGCGGTCGATGTCGGTTCCCGCCATCCCGCGCCGTTGGTGCTGATCCTGAGCTGGGCCGGAAACGTGCCTTCCGCGATCTTGCGATAGATGGTGGATCGCGACAGGCCGGTGCGGATCTTACGACATATCATTTGCTCACAGGTTCCGAAGCAGCAGCTTTATGCCGCCTTCGTGCCTCGACCATCATGTGAGCTGCCACGGCGACGAACACGATATGTCCGCCGGTGAACCTGCCGAAGCCGGGCGTTTCGCGGCCCGTCATGCGCGGCAAGCATGCGCCGGACTTGACGACCCAACGCTCAAACCGTATTAAACCTCAAGGTTACGTAACCATGTGGTTCTATACGTCATGACAACCGATCCTCTCAGTCTGACCCTCTCGGCGCTCGCCGACCCCACGCGCCGAGCCATTGTTGCCCGTCTCGCGCAGGGGGAAGCGACGGTGTCGCAACTGGCCGAGCCGTTCGACATGAGCTTCCCCGCTGTTTCCAAACACCTGAAGGTGCTGGAGCGGGCCGGACTTGTGGAAAAGGGACGCGAGGCGCAGTTCCGCCCGCGCAGGCTGAAGCCCGACCCGCTACGTGATCTCGCAGGTTGGCTGGAGAGCTACCGACAGTTCTGGGACGCGAAGCTCGACAGCCTCGACGCCTATCTCAAGGAAATCCAGAAGAAGGACACCGAGTGATGAACGCACCGAACAAGGCGGAGACCCGGCCTGAACTGACGATCAAGCGCATCTTCAATGCGCCGAAGGAACTCGTCTTCGACTGCTGGACCCAGGAGAAGCACATGAAGGAATGGCTCTTTCCGAAAGATTTCACGGTGCCCTCCTCGCAGACGGACGTCCGCACAGGCGGCTCCTACCGTTCCTGCCTGCGCGCGCCGGACGGCACGGACCATTGGGTCGGTGGCACCTACAGAGAGGTGACGCCCCACGACCGCATCGTCTTCACGCATGCCTGGCAGGATGAGGCTGGCAACGCGGAGCACGAAACTGTCGTCACGATCGCCCTCAAGGATCTTGGCGAGGGCCGGACCCAGTTGACCTTCCACCAGGCCTTCTTCCTCTCCGAAGCCTCGCGCGACGGCCATGCCGAGGGCTGGAAAGAGACGCTCGACAATCTCGAAAGGTATCTTGCATGAAACTCTATCTCACGCCCGGGGCATGCAGCCTCGCCGACCACATTGCCCTGACCGAAGCCGGCATCGACGTTGAAACCATCAAGGTCGATCTGCGAACGCGGCGCACCGAGCACGGCGACGATTTCAACGCCGTCAATCCCAAAGGCTACGTGCCGGCGCTGGTGTTCGACGACGGCGAGGTGCTGACCGAGAATGTGGCGATTATGGATTGGGTCGTGGGAGAAGCACCCCATCTTGCGCCCGAAGGCCGGCTCGGACGGTCTCGCAATATCGAGATGCTGGCCTTCCTTGCTACGGAAATCCACCGGCCTTTCATGCGCTCGATGTTCTCGCCGGCAGACGCCGAGAAGCAGGCGGCACGACAGGCGATCGCGGAACGACTGGCGCTGATCGCCGAACGGCTGGACGGCGACTATCTGTTCGGCGACGCCTTCGCCACCGCCGACGCGCTCTGTTACGTCATGGTTCGCTGGGCCCGCGATTCGGGCTTCGATCTTCCAGACAGGCTGACCGCCTATGCCGAGCGGGTCGAGTCGCGGCCGGCCGTACAAAAGACGCTCAGGGCAGAGAGTCTGGCTTAGGCGAAGCGGTAAACCTGCGACAGATATGAACCTCAGGAGGCGCCGACGGCCGCACTGGGGTGGTTTGCTGAACGTCAGATTTCTCGGCTTATCGGCCAGACCCGGACGATCTTATTCGGTCTCTAAGCACGGCAGCTAAGCGGAAAAGCCTGCAATTGACGGTGTGCAATGTTCCGGCCCCAGCCGGGCGAGACAGGCGGGCCTGCTTTGGGGGGTGGGCTCCCGAGCCCTCTTTATCTTGCGCGAAGGATCGTCACCCGCAGGGGCCGAGACGTTGCATGCCTACGGCAAGGCAGTGGCTTGGCGCGCAGCGTAGAGCCTGGTCCGGCTCGGCCGGACGCGCCCCATGCTCCCTTCGGCACCGTGTTCCCGCAGCGTGATCCGATCTAGCGCGGCTGCACGATCATAAGGTCGAGGCCCAGATCGATCCGGGCGATCTCACGGGCAACAAGAACTTCGAGGGTGGCCCGCTCGCGGTCGGCGTCCGGGCTCGTGCCGTCTGCCACGGTCTGCGGCCTGCTTTGTCGCAGCCTGTCCACGATCGCGCCCTCCGCCTCCCGCCAGACCGGAGACGTGACTTCAAGCACCGCCTCGCGCACCTCACGGGCGGCTTTCCTGAAATCCCGGAAACGCTTTTCCTTGAATGATTGAGACAGGCGTTCGCTCAGACTCTCAAAACTGCCCGCTTCGATCTGTTGCGGCTCCGAGCAGACATATACGTAAGACAGACCAGGCTTGTAGGCGATCGTATGAACGTTGTCGTCCGGCAGCGGACCGATCCCTGCGGGCGAGAACAGAGCCGAACGGCGCGTCACGCTCGCCGTGTTGTAGGCGGCATTGAAGCCCGCGCAATCCCGGAGGCATGGCGCCGCATAATAAACGAGTCTCGGATAACGCCCTTCCCAATCGATCAGCCGCCTGTGCTGGTCCGACAAGTCCCGGCGCATCAGCGCGATCCTGAAGAATTCGGTCGTCAGGCCGGGACACAGGCCGCCGGCGATCTCAGACGCATTGTTGCGCGTCATCAGCTCCGGCAACTTATACTGAAAGAAGACAGGCACTGCGGGAAGGTTGATCCGCACGTCATAACCCAGACGCGCCTCCTGGACGAGGTTGGGGAAGACGGGCGCGCCGGTCGGGGTCGAAGCCGCGCTGCGAATGAGGTTTTCAGTGAAGGCGTAGCCGAATGAGAATTCCGTGTATCCCACCTTCATGACACACCGGAACGCTCTTTCATTTCATCACAGCGCAGCCAGACATCACCCCGAATCCGGTCGATTTTGATTGAGATAATCTTTGTAACAGTCATTTTCCCCTCACCCTTCGTGAGTCTATAGCACATGAAAAGAATCGGAGGATCCGGGAGATATCCGCCACTCCACAGCCCGCATTATGCGCAATCGCGTATAAAAACATATTATACGCATAAGCGTATAAAGTAGATATATACGCAAACTCGTATATTGATCTTTTATACGAACTCCCGTATATTTGGCGGTGGAGGCACCCATGACCGACCAGATCGCTCGCAATGAAAAACAGCTAGGCGCAATCCTGCGCCGCGCCCGCAAGCATGCCGGCTATACGCAAGGCACGCTGGGTGAACATATTCACCTGCGCCAGGGGACCGTCTCCCGCCTTGAGGCCGGTGAACCTGCGGTGCAGCTGCGCACGCTGATGGCGGCGCTGTCCGCCCTTGATCTCGAACTGGTAGTGCGTCCGCGCACCAAGGGCAGCGCAGTTGATATCGAGGACCTGTTCTGATGCCGCGGCCCCGCCGTCACGAGCCGCTTGTCGTTTATCTGAACGGCCGCAGGGTGGGGCTTCTGCGCCGCGAAACGAGCGGCGCGATTGATTTTCAGTATGATCCGGACTGGCTCGGGTGGCGCAACGCCTTTGCGATCTCCCTGTCGCTGCCTCTGCGGGAGGACCGGTATATCGGCGCCCCGGTCATCAATGTCTTTGACAACCTGCTTCCGGACAGCGATCCGATCCGCAAACGCGTCGCCGAACGTGTGGGCGCCGAAGGGACGGACGCCTATAGCCTTCTGAGCGCGCTCGGCCATGATTGTGTCGGCGCACTCCAGTTCCTGCCCCCGGATGTCGACCCTGGTCCGGCGGGCGCCACCGAAGGACGGCCTTTGGATGCGGCGGAGATTGCCGACCTGATCGGCAACCTTGCCGCCGCGCCGCTGGGCATGGGGGAGGATGAGGATTTCCGGATATCGATTGCGGGGGCGCAGGAGAAGACGGCGCTGCTGCGCAAGGACGGGCAATGGCACAAACCAGCAGGAACCAGCGCGACCACTCACATTCTGAAGCCGCAAATCGGCACATTGCCAAACGGGATCGATCTCTCCAGCAGCGTGGAGAATGAGTATTTCTGCCTGAAACTGATGGAAGCGCTCGGTGTACCGACCCCGCCGGTAGAGATGGCGGATTTCGGTGAACGCCGGACGCTAATCGTCGAACGCTTTGACCGCCTCTGGACCAAGGACCACCGCCTGCTCCGCCTGCCGCAGGAGGATTGCTGCCAGGCGCTGTCCATCCCGCCGACCCGCAAATATCAGTCTGACGGCGGCCCGGGCATGCGCGCCATTCTCGACCTCCTCAAAGGCAGCGACCGGCCGGAGGAAGACATTGCGACCTTCCTGCGTGCCAACATCATCTTTTGGCTGATTGGCGCAACCGACGGGCACGCGAAGAATTTTAGCATTTTCCTGACCCCGGGCGGCCAGTACCGTCTGACCCCCATTTACGATGTGCTGAGCGCGCAGCCGAGCCTCGATGCCAACCAGGTCCCGCGCAAAAAATTCAAACTGGCGATGTCTGTCGGAACGAACCGGCACTACCTCCTCTACGATATCGTGCCGCGACATTTCCGGCAGACAGTGGACCAGGCAGGGATTGGGGCATCGCTGCTGCATGGAATTTTCGAGGACCTCGCCGCCCACGCCACCGCGCGCACGCAATCGGTGATGGACGGGCTGCCGCCCGCATTCCCGCAAGCGATGGCCGCATCAATCGCGGACGGTCTGCAAAATCGCCTGCGTCAGGTCGAAACCTACCTGTCGGGGGACACCCATGCCTGATCCTGCCCCTCCTACCATTGCGCTCCTCGGCTGGGGCTCCCTGATCTGGGACCACGATCCACTGTTCGACGCGCAGCATGGCGACTGGCAGGCGGGCGGTCCCCCGTTGCCGCTTGAATTCTCCCGGATTTCAGCGAAGCGAGCGAAAGATCAGCGTTCTCAAAATCGTGTCGAGCCACCGGCTGACGGTCCGTGAAAGCCGGCCAGGGCTGCTGCCAGACCAACATGCCCTGGCCGGCCTTTTGGCCTTCGCTTCCTTCCCGAGAAGCTTCAGGCCAACCCTGCCTGATCTGATAGGAGGGTGTCGCCGGGGTTCCGGTGCCGGAAGTCAAATCCGCGTCACTGGCACGCTTGCGCGCACTTTCATGACGGGTGCTTCAATGCGCAATCACACGCACGCAACCACAACGCCCGAAGAACATTGCACGCCTGGTTAGGCCGAGGCCGACTGACGCCTTCACAGCCAAGCTCCCGGAAAGAACAGGTCCGGCGCCGCCTGTCGCCCGAGTGCGACGAGATCGGCGTGTGCCGAGCGGATCTGCTGCCAGGGAAACGTCGACGGATGTTCAGCCCATGCCTCGCCCCAGCGCACGACCGCATCAAGCTTGCCGGCAACACCGGCAAGCGAGGCTGCCCGTGTTGCAGCCATTGCGTCAAGAATAGCTTCGGCCCGATTGAACGCCTGCTGTTCTGCCTTCATGGTCGAAAAGTAGCCTATCTCGTCAGCAACTGCTTCAAACCGGGCCTGCTGCTGAGCAAGCTCGGCTGCCGCCTGCGAACGAATAGCGGCCATGTCTGTCCGCTCTCCGATCAATCGATCGAGCGCATGTGTTGAGCAGACATAGACCGGCTCTCCTCCCGGCACACTAACCAGTGTTCCCAGACAGTCCACCCGCTCAGCAGTTTCGACTTCCAGTTCCTGCTGCCGTCGGCCGAGACGCTGAACCCGTTCATGTGTCGCTGCCCAGTCCCGCCAAAGCGCAATGGCAGGGTCGTCGAAAGCAGTCGCCGCTTCCGGCGATGAAAAGCCGCGCGCCTGTGCAGCTTCGCCGAACACCCCGCACACAGCTGCGGCACCGCCGCATACCGCCAGCCGACGCGTGACGGAAGGACAGACTCGTGTATTGTCGGAACCAGCCATGATCCGAGCTCCTAACAGCTTGGTTGTGGTCAGGCTGGTCGATGTGTAGCCGCACATCGACCAGCCGCTTTTTAACTTGCGTTCCTACCTCTCACCGCCATCGGCGAGTACAGCATGCGCTTACCAAACGGGTTCTATCACACACCTAATGAAAGATCAATTTGAAATCATATGATATGAATACGATCACGGGAGCGCAGATCCGGGCTGCACGCGCTTTAGTCCGTTGGAGCGCACTGGATCTGGCAAGTGCCGCCAATGTAGGTGTCGCTACTGTGAGGCGTGCAGAAGCTGATGATGGGTTGCCTTCAACGACGCCGGCAAACCTACTGTCGATCCGCCATGCGCTCGAAACAGCCGGCATTGAGTTCATTCCGGAGAACGGTTCAGGCCCGGGTGTGCGTCTAGCGCGTTCGTCGAAGAAAAGCTGACCAAGAACCGGGCGACCACTCCGATCGCGGAGAGGAACATGCCTCGCGTATAACCGTGCGCCCCCTCAACAAGTGGCCCGGCGTACCAGTATTTGGGTCGTTCACCCGCGAACGCTCTTTGCAGCCCACAGCTCGCGCGCCCGTTGGGCGTGCGCGCTTTGGAGCTTATCAGCCATCCACTACTGCGTACCATTGATCATGGTGGGCTCGCCGTTGGAGAGTTCGATGATACCCGCCTTGGCGACGAGGCCCCCAAGCTCGATCGCTGACACCGCCCTTTGCCTAAAGCGATTGGTGCGGTCTCTTGCTGCCAGGTGGTTGTCAGGCGCTGCGTTTCTGTACGGGGGAAGGGAGCGCTCATGTGCTCTCCGCCAGCGGCACGGCCGATAGGCATGCAATCGCGTCACAATGGGTGAACGACAACAAACACTTCGCAATCGGCACGTCAACCGTGCGGGACTGTCTTCATCTGACTACGGTCCCACGATGCGAGTGACTTGGCCTCGTCAGCTACCCATCGTGACACAGCAGAGCACTTGACAGCGCCTGGTAGAAAGCGTCCTAATTTTCAGATGACTAGCGAACAGTACGAGAGCATTCGCCGCCTGATCCTCGATCTTAAGTTCGAAGTCGCCGAGCTCAGGCTTCTCATTAGGCAGGTTATCGCTGCACAGGCGGAGGACCGGGGAGCGGATGCGACAGCATATCTTGAGACAATTGCGCAGATCGACATTCCCGATAGCCTCAAGAAGTTCTTTCCCGATTAGGACGGAACGTCCGTCTGCACAGTCTTGAAACGTTCCGGCGCCGCATCGTCATAGGTCACGCGTGCCGGCCTCACTCGCGACATGGGTACCGCCAAAAAAGCAAGCGGAGACCTGCGTGTATAGTCCAGAGGAGCATTGTTGAACGAGTCATGCCAGAGGCGTCTCCACGCTAGGCCAACTTCGGGCGCGCTGGCTCCATCGGACACGCTTCAGAAGTTCAACCCAGAGGGCAAACGGCCACTCTCGCGGCCCCTCGAGCTGCGAAACCAGATAGTCTATTCCAAATCCCGGTGTCAGGTTCGCGCCGAAGACAACCGGTCTAACTGAGATCTACCGTCCCCGCCGCTGTTCGAGGCGTCTGATGTCTTCCTCTATCGCGCGGAGCTTACGATTATTCTTTACGGTTTCAACCTTGGAGATCCAATGCGCGCCAGAGCCAGATTCAACCTCCGGAGAGGCGGCTGCTCGCTTATGTTTATCGTCCGGCATATGTGCATCGTCCGGAAGGTAACTCGTCCTGTGGGTGCTAGTGCTCATATTATGCCCTTAGCAGGGGTGATTGGGTGCCATTAGAATAAGGGAGAGTTCGCTTTGGCTGTCAGTCGAATTGCGCCCCACTTTCCCCTTTTCAGGGCATGAACGCGGGTATTCGGCAGCGCGTGAAGCGCACTTTTATCGCCTGCGGTGTTTTTCCACTGTGCGGGTGAAGGTGCCATCCGGCCCCAAGTGAATGCCGCATTCTACCTTGTCCACGCCGCTCCAGCGTCCTGCTCTTTGGCTTTCACCGGGAGCGACAGCCCGCGTGCATGGCTGGCAGCCAATAGACGGATAGCCACGAGCAACGAGCGGATGGCGCGGCAGGTCGTGCCGTAGGAAATAAGCCTCCAAGGTATCAGGATCCCACAAGATCAGCGGATTCACCTTCAGGTGCGCGCCATCACGCTCAAAGTAGGGCAGCGTGGTTCTCGAGCCACTCTGGAACCGCTTTCTGCCGGTCAGCCAGCCGTCGTATTCGACAAGCAAATCCTGCAGCGCGAAGGTTTTGCGAATGGTGCAGCAACTGTCCGGGTTGCTTTTATAAAGGTCTCCGTCCGAATCCTCCACGGCGAGCAGTCTTTGGTCCGGCTTGGCGACCTTGAGATTTCTGATAGGTACGGAATGGGTGAGGACATTAACGTAGTCATAAGTTTCGTCGAAGTGTTTTCCCGTGTCGACAAAGACGACATCTGTTTCCGGCGCTACCGCTAGCACGAGATGAATCAGCACAGCCGACTCAGCCCCAAAAGACGAAACTAACGCGAGTTTGCCAACAGCAGGATCGAGCAACACACCCGCGAGGTCGAGGAGATTACCAGGGCCGATATATCGGTCAGCCAACTTCGAAAGCAAGGCGTCGTCGCCACCGGGAGGCCAGCTATCAATTTCGTGCATGAGGATTCATCGCGCTGCTGCCAGCGTCCTGTAAAGTTAGCTGCCTGATAGGTGCTGCCTGTCTTCCGAGCCTCGTGTCGATGGGAACTTATAAGGAGCGCCTCCCATCCGCAAGGCGGTGCCGGGATTGAGATTTCACTGCTGGATATGAGGGCTCTCGAAGGCTGGGCGCTTTGAAAGACGGCCTCCATCGCGCATTGGAGACGTGTACTTCTTCACTCGAAAGGCGACATACGTCGAAGTCAGCGAAGCTCTCGCTGCCGCACGGCACGATACCACCCATCGCGCTCGCTCATCTTCGATCGCGCAAAATCTATGTCGCGGGCCGATTTCACCGACAAACCTGTTTGCAATTAAAGTTCGCGTGTGCCATTGCCGCTGCAAAACGAAACCTGAAGACCAAGGCGATCCATGCTTTCCAACGCTTCTATTTTGGTTACAGGGGGGACGGGTTCCTTCGGGCACACATTCGTTCCCATGACTCTCGAACGATATAATCCTCGTAGGCTTGTGATTTTATCTAGAGACGAAATGAAGCAGTGGGAGATGGCTAAGCTGTACGGTGATGACCCGCGCGTCCGTTTCTTTATCGGGGACGTGCGAGACAAAGATCGCCTCGAGCGCGCGCTCGACGGTATCGAATACGTCGTCCACGCGGCAGCCACCAAGATTGTGCCCATCGCCGAGTACAATCCATTCGAATGCATAAAGACCAATATAAATGGCGCCATGAATGGACGACGCGTGTCTTGATCGCAAGGTCCGCCGAGTTGTGGCTCTGTCCACCGACAAAGCGAGCAGCCCATTGAATCTCTATGGCGCGACGAAGCTTGCATCCGACAAATTATTCATCGCTGCCAATTCATACGTGGGCAGCCAAGACACTGAATTCTCCGTAGTCCGGTACGGGAACGTGATGGGATCTCGCGGTTCAGTGATTCCGCTGTTCCAGTCACTCGCCGAGAATGGCGAGCTACCTATCACTGATCCCAATATGACACGCTTCATGATCACGCTTGAGCAGGCCGTAAAAATGGTGTGGCAGGCCTTCGATGACATGGTGGGCGGTGAAATATACGTGAACCAGATCCCTTCGATGAAAGTCACTGAAATCGCAGAAGCGGTTGCGCCATCTGCTCGACACAACATCATCGGCATCCGGCCCGGGGAGAAGATGCATGAACAGATGATTGGCGAAGAGGACGCTCACTACACATTCGCCTATGACGGCTATTACAAAATCCTGCCCGCCATCAACGATTGGTATAAGGATCCGAATCGTATCAAAAATGGGCGAAAAGTACCTCCGGATTTCAGCTACCGCTCCGACACCAACAAGGAATGGATGACCAAGGAGACACTCCGTGAATGGATCGACGCCAATCGAAGCAGGATCGGAAAGATCTGAGCGAGCCGTTATCCCCTATGGACGCCAGGATATCACCGAGGCTGATCTAGAGGCCGTTCGCCGCGTCCTCCTTTCTGACTTTCTTACACAAGGACCAGTCGTCCCGGAATTCGAGAGTAGAATGGCCGCCTTGGTAGGCGCGCGATTTGCTGTTGCATCGAACAGTGCGACGTCATCGTTACATTTAGCCTGTCTGGCTCTGGGCGTTTCTCGCGGGGACTTGGTTTGGACCACGCCGATAACATTCGTCGCAAGTGCCAACTGTGCTCGGTATTGCGGCGCCGAGGTCGACTTCGTTGATATCGACAAACGGTCCTACAACATCAGCGTAGCTAGTCTGGAGCAGAAGCTATTTGCTGCTGAAAAAGCAGGGCGCCTCCCGAAGGTCGTCATCCCTGTTCATCTCGCTGGCCATCCGGCGGACATGGAACCTATTTGGCGGTTAAGCCGCCAGTATGGCTTTGCGATCATTGAAGATGCTAGCCACGCGGTGGGCGGGCGTTATCGGGAAACACCCGTGGGAAGCTGTCAATATTCGGATATCACCATTTTTAGCTTTCATCCGGTCAAAATCATCACGACCGGAGAGGGCGGAATGGCGCTTACAAATGACCCAGTATTGGCACGGAAGATGGCTCAGTTGAACAGCCATGGCATTACAAGAGATCCTGCAGAGATGATCGGTACACCAGACGGGCCTTGGTATTATCAGCAGGTCGATCTGGGCTACAATTATAGGATGACCGATGTGCAGGCGGCGCTCGGTCTGAGCCAACTTGAGAGACTCGCCGAATACAGTGCGCGGCGTCACGTGCTTGCGGCACGCTACGACGAGTTGCTCAAAGCTATGCCGGTGACAACCCCTTGGCGGGATCCTCGCGACTATTCCGGGTTTCATCTCTACATTATTCGGCTGAATCTCTCTCTGGTGAAACATGGGCACCGCGAGATATTTGAGGCGATGCGTGCGGCCGGCATCCTAGTAAATTTGCACTATATCCCAGTTTATCGGCAACCGGATTATGCTTCCTTCGGCTTTGAAACAGACTCGTTCCCTGAGTCAGAATGTTATTATTCGGAAGCGATGACGCTTCCACTATTCCCCAAGTTGTCGGAAGACGATCAGGAGAGGGTTGTGAGCGTCCTTCAATCCGTACTTCAATGAAATTAGCGGTGATTCCGGCACGCGGCGGGAGTAAACGAATCCCCCGCAAGAATATACGACCGTTCGCAGGGCGCCCGATGCTAGCTTACGCGGTCGCGGCAGCACGGAACTCGCAGTTGTTTGATTGCATTGCCGTTTCCAGTGAGGACAGCGACATTCTGGATCTCGCAATTAGCCTCGGAGCAAAACCCTTACCGCGACCAGAGGGGCTCGCTGACGATTTCACCCCGACTGTCCCAGTGGTAGCTCATGCAATTTCTGCACTTGAAGCGGAACTGGGCCGAATGGACGTTGTCTGTTGCATCTATCCAGCCGTCCCATTTCTTCGGCCTGACGATATTCGCGATGCACTCAATATTCTTCCCCCGGCCACCACGAAGTTTGCGTTTCCTGTCATCCGGTTTCCATCGGCGGTCCAGCGGGCCCTGCGCCTCGATTCCGAAGGAGGGGTTTCTCCATTGTTTCCAGATGCCACAGAAAAGCGGTCGCAGGACTTGGAGGCAGCGTACTATGACGCGGGCCAGTTTTACTGGGCTTCACGAGAATGCTGGCTCACTGGTAGGTCAATACATGCGAATGGCGTCGGCTTGGTTATCCCGGAATGGCGTGCGGTCGACATCGATACGCCAGATGATTGGCATCGAGCCGAACTGATGTTCAAGGCAATGAACGAGACCCTCACGTGAAAGTCGTCATTCGTGCCGACGCTTCGATGCGGATTGGCACCGGTCACGTTGTTCGATGTCGGACACTTGCACGAGAGTTGCGCGAGCGCGGGGCAGAGATCTTGTTTATCTGTCGCGCTCACGAAGGGCACCAAATCTCGATGCTGGAAAACATGGGTTTTAAAGTAGGCGTGCTTCCACAGCCTACGGAGGCCCTCGCTTCTCTAAATGAGTATGCTCAGTGGCTCGGTACATCGCAATGCCGGGACGCCGCCGAGACTAGCGCGATCCTTACTGACGGACACGCTGACTGTCTAGTGGTGGACCATTATGCCTTAGATGAGGCGTGGGAAGGGCGCATGCGACCGCACGCTTCGAGGATATTGGCAATTGATGATCTGGCGAATCGACCTCATAATTGTGATTTACTCTTGGATCAGAATGCGGGCGCAGACGCTAACGCCCGCTATTCGGAGATGTTGCCAAAAAATTGTCGCACCATGTTCGGACCCCGCTTTGCCCTGTTAGCTCCCGAATTTAGGTCATTGGAGGCGCGGATCCGGAG
Source organism: Aquamicrobium sp. (assembly GCA_019739225.1). GTDB lineage: Bacteria > Pseudomonadota > Alphaproteobacteria > Rhizobiales > Rhizobiaceae > Aerobium. The sequence goes on along the minus strand of JAHHDT010000003.1, from coordinate 488,255 downwards.
CGACGTGAAACGCGTCCTGGTATTCTTCGGAGGGGTGGATGCCGATAACACTACGGAGATCGCGCTGGATGCTTTATCCAGATCTGACCTAGCTCATCTCCAGTTGGATATAGTTGTAGGCGTCACCAATCCCCATCGCCAACGACTTGAAGTGAAGTCACGGAAGAGAGGTAACGCGACTGTATGGGGACCGCAGCCGCATCTGGCTGACTTGATGAGTGATGCAGATCTCGCAATCGGGGCCGGCGGCACAACCACCTGGGAGCGCATGTGTGTGGGATTGCCATCTATCGTGGTCAGCATTGCCGAGAACCAGCGTCACGCCTGCGAGGTTCTCGGAAAAGACAATCTTATCGTCTATGCGGGCCCAAGCGGGACCGTGGACGTGGATCACCTTGCAAATGTGACCGCGGGCGTTCTACAGAACAGGACGCAACTGCTTGAGTTGTCGATGAAAGCGCGACAGGAAGTTGATGGGCTAGGGACCGTTCGGGTCGCTGACGAGATCTTTAGGCTAGCAGGTGCTTCAAAACCGTGACTCTTAAAATCGCAATTGTCTCTGACGCGACCAGCTGGATGAATGAGTTCATACCAACGCTTGTGGCGCGCCTTGAAGATGACGGACACTCGGTCGATTGGGGACACGCTGCGGACCGTTCGCCAACCGACGTTTGTTTTTTCCTGAGTTTTGGCCAGATCGTGCCGCACAACCTTCTCCAACTCTCACTGACCAATCTAGTAGTGCACGGAAGTGCCCTCCCGGAAGGCAAGGGGTGGTCACCGTGGAGCTGGCAGATTCTAGAAGGAAGAAACCGGCTTACCCTCACACTGTGTGAGGCAACCCAGAGAGTTGACAGTGGGCAGATTTATGCCCAATGCGAGGTCCAACTGGGCGGAGACGAACTCATAGACGAATGGCAGGCCAAACAGGCTGCAGCCACAATCGATCTCTGTATGGAGTTTATGCGTGCGTACCCGGATGTTCTGCACACCGGAAGATCTCAGGACGGTCGTGAGTCTTTCTACCCCAGGCGTGGACCCGAGGATAGCCGACTCGATATCAATCGCACTCTGCGCGATCAATTCAATCTCCTGCGTATAGTCGATAACGACCGGTATCCCGCATATTTCGAGATTTCGGGTCACAAGTATCTGTTGCGCGTTACTAAAGAAACGCCAGATTAGACTTTAATACTGGAGGTTATTCATGATTGAAATAGCCGGCCGCTCGATCGGCCGAGGCCACCCGCCTTTCATCATCGCGGAAATGTCGGGCAATCATAATCAATCGTTGGACCGCGCGCTGAAGATCGTCGACGCGGCGGCGGAGGCCGGCGCTCACGCCATTAAGCTTCAGACGTACACTGCCGACACGATGACCCTCGATCTTAATGGCGGCGACTTCACAATCTCGGATCCCGCAAGTCTCTGGGCAGGCAAATCCCTCTACCAGCTCTATCAAGAGGCCCATACTCCTTGGGATTGGCAGCGCATCATCTTTGCTCACGCCAAAGAGCGCGGCCTCATCTGCCTGAGCACACCTTTTGACGACACCGCAGTAGACTTCCTCGAGGAGCTAGGCGCCCCTTGCTACAAGGTGGCGTCATTCGAAAACACCGATTTGCCCCTGATCCGCCGCATCGCGGCGACAGGAAAACCGATGATTATTTCAACGGGCATGGCGACGATTAGCGAATTGGATGACACGGTTCGTGCTGCTCGGGAATCGGGTTGTGATCAGATCATACTTCTCCAGTGCACGAGCACATATCCCGCTACCCCAGAGAATTCGAACCTTGTCACGATCCCGCACATGCGTGACCTGTTTCGTACGGAGGTTGGGCTATCGGACCATACAATGGGTGTTGGCGTTGCAGTAGCCAGTGTCGCGTTTGGTGCAACGGTTATCGAAAAACATTTCACCTTGGCGCGGGCCGATGGCGGCGTCGACTCGGCGTTCTCCATGGAGCCATCTGAAATGGCCCAATTGGTCGTAGAGACTGAGCGTGCATGGCTCGCGCTTGGCAAGATAGAATACGGCCCCCTGGCTGCGGAACTAAAGTCGATACAGTTCCGGCGATCGCTCTACGTCACTGAGGATTTGGGGCCGGGCGAGGTACTAACCAAAGATAACGTGCGTGCCATCCGCCCTGGCTTTGGCCTTGCACCGAAATACAAGGAGATTTTGATCGGACAAAGCGTCCCAGCAGGAGCGAAACGAGGCACTCCTGTAACGTGGGACCTGCTTCGGACCGCTCCAGACAAAATACGATGATGCATAGGTTTCGGTCATATCGACGCGGTGTAAGCAGGATTTTTGCTACCGTTGAAAAGAGTCCTAGCTTCCGGGCGATTGTTGAGCCCACGGCAACAAACAAACTGCGCCGCGTGGCCGATGAGACCAATGCCTCGGTCCGCTCTCAATCGTACGTTGAATTACTAACGAGCGAAGTATCGGAGGTATTCATCTATGACACTTCTAAGTCTGACATTGTACTGTTTGGGAAAACAAATAATAATCTCAGGGAGTTCGATTTTTTCATAAACATACTGAACGAACATAAGGTAAGATTTAGTCATGCATCTTTTTTGCAGCAGTTCCCGAGGCGCAGAGTTGGTATCCCTGACAATTTGAAGGATGCTGTTTTAGAAGTTCTCGATCAGGCCGCGGTATTTGCCAGAAACGCGAATTTGACCCTAGCACATTTTAAGCAGCATCAGGAGTACACAAAGACCTACCTGGGCCTCCTCACATCTTATATGGATGCGGCAGGAACGTTGCCCAAGATTGCAGTAGTAGCTAATGATCATTCCCCAGCGCAGGTCGCCTTCAAGGCTGTGATGGAGCACTTTCGTGTTCCAGTGATCTACGTTCAACACGCTGAGGTCACGAAGGTTTTCCCGCCCTTGGATTTTGCGGCCAGCATTCTTCGGAACGATGTTTCGCTCGATATTTATAGGCAGATTGGCCCTGTTCGAGGCACAACATTTGTCGTGTCTCGAACGGGCGGGTCTCAGGCCTTTCACAGGGTTCATGATACGCTGCAAAAGACTGATGTGGTAGGCATTTATCCAACGACGCGTTTCAACATGCCGGCGTTGAAGGAAACGGCAAGAAATTTAGAGCTGAATGCAGCTGTATCCGATTACTTCGTGAAGCCTCATCCTGCGGATATAGACAGAATTAGCAAGGAGGACCAATCCCTATTTCGGGTGTGCGGTACAATACCAGAAGTACCGCACATTGCGTTGGCCGGTAACTCCTCGGTCGTTACAGATCTTCTTGCTCGTGGAAATCCAGTATTTCAAATATATGAGTTGGACGACATCGAGCCCGACTACTATGGATTTGTCGCCGCCGGCCTTGTGCCACGCATTTCCCGGGAGGATGTGGGGAGCGGCCGCTTTTGGCAATGGGAGTCCTACGGCGACGATTGGTTGCGGATAGCTGCTCGTTTCGAACCGGCGATGGGCGCAGATCAATCTGTGCCACGTCAGCAGATTGCGGCTTTTGTTCGATCGCTACTGGAGCGCGAATGGAAGCGGCCATCTATCCGCCTGAAGCACGCTCTAAAGGTTGCGCTAATTCACACAGTCCGTCCTATCGGGCGACGGTATCCTCGGGGTGTGATCCAACTGGCGAAATTGATAGCGAGTTCCGCAGGAGCAACTGTCGTACACGCCAATGCCAAACCTCCGGCAAAAGAACCTGGCAATAGACCAGCACCTGATGTGCCGGTCAAACCCGTTACACATACCATCGACGCGGGGCGAACCGGGCCTGACACAAAGTTAAAGACGTCGAAACCGTTAGTCGACAATAAAGTCCCCATGGCTGACGCCGTTGCGGTGCTAATGGATCAGGTCAAGCAACCACTCTATCTCGCAGACGCACTCCTGAACGCTAACAGCTCAGATGACGTACGTGAGGGTTTCATTGCGTGGTTCGATGCGAAGTGGGCTGAAAGAGACCAACGTCCGTTTGATCTGATTAGGGAACAATCTCAGCGCGCGGAGGCGCGGGGTGATGCATGGTTGCGGCTGAAAGAGTGCGAACTAATGGCGACGCCTTTGGGTCGAGCTGAGGCAGCCGAGATTGTCAACGAGATTGGGACGATCGAGAGTCGGACGCTTCGGAGGAGATACGAACAGGTTCTCCTGCGAGTGTTGATCAGAAACGGCCACTTCCAGCTATTGTTTGAAGTTTTGAACAGTTCTCCGGTGTCAAAATTCAGTCGACTGGGGGCAAACTACAAAGTGGAGATTGCACGCTGGCTGCAGCGAGAAGGTCAGGAGCAAGCTCACCAGCATTTCAATGTAAGCGCATTCAGGAAGAGCCTGACGGAATTCGAACAGTTGAAAATCTACGCCGCAGGGATGACTGAGGTCACCAAAGGTAAGACATACGACCACCGAGCGCTTGAAGAGAAATTTGTTGCTGTCATGGATACGAACCTATCGGTCGAGTTCAGTCGGCTCGTCCAGCCTGCCTACGAGCGCTTGCGGGGTAGGATGTTGTATATCGATGCCCGCACCAATCCGAGCCACCTTAATGCACTAGCGGATCGCATTCGAGAATCCATAAAAAGGAGATCCCCGTTTTCGCTCATCCGGCTTGGGGATGGTGAGGCCTACCTGTTCTCACGAGGCGATTATCCCTTTACTGCCGCAGATAGAGCGATGCGCGAGCGGCACTGGTGGAATGTTGCAGTAGACGACAAGAGCCGAGAGTTATTTGTGCAGGGATCGTTGCGGGCGGTCGTTGAAAGCGACGTGGTGGGCATCCCTAGCATTCATCGATTCTTCAGAGACTTTTCTGATCGGAGCAAGGCTCTTCTCGACAGTACCGCCCAGCGGGGGATCGTAACGGCAATTCTCGGATCGGAGCAAACACTCTCCGCAAATGCGAAGGTCACCGAAGATAGGATTCACCACCTCCTATTTACGGAAGGTTTTATACGAGAGTTAGCTGCCCATGCGGGGCGAACAGTGGTAGTTTCGAGCGTTAAGGCTTCACTAGTTCGAGAACGATTTGCTGGACTTTCGGAGCAACTCCTAGTGGTTGAGCTTCCAACGCACGCCAAGACCAAGCAGAATCCGTTGTATGTCGACTGGACGCAGCCATTGCCATTTGCACTACCAACCCTGGAGAAGGAACTGGAGCAGCTAGTGGAGCCAGGCGACCTCGTGCTCGTGAGCGGGGGAGTGGCTGGAAAAAGTCTAATTGGTCTGTCCAAGCGGAAAGGTGCAATCGCCCTCGATCTCGGTGGGCAAATTGAGACCCTTCTCGGAATTCCAAACGGAGCTTTGTTTTAGGTGATGGAAAAGCTTGTCCTGCACATCGGGGCTCACAAGACGGCAACAACGTCCCTTCAACGTTTCTTCGACGACAGGTCAAAGACCTTCACGGATCAAGGCGCCCACTATCATGCCATGTCACGACAAACTAGGAATGCAATACAGTTAGCTTTGAAAGCCAGGTCGAGCGCGCGGCTTAGGGTAGCTCAAAGGCTAGCCGACGAGCTACGCGGTATCGAGCGGCCGACACTCGTTTCGTGGGAAGGTTTCTTGGGGCCGCCTTTCTGGCACGGCCGTCTATACGGACGGTCGGAAGCCGCCGCTGAATTGTTCGACAATCTCAGGGAACTGATTGAGTGCCCAATCGAGATCGTTTTTTACGTAAGGCGGCAGGATACTTTTGTGACATCGACTTACATTCAGGCGGTAAAGGAAGGGTCTGAAGCAAGTCCCCAAGAATATATTGAGATGATCAAATTTCGCTCGCTGGACTGGCAGGGTTGTATTGAGCCGCTGCGCCAGATCGGCCTACCGATATTCCTCGGTGCTTATGAACTTGCGGGCCGCAGTTTCCCACAATTCGCGGCCCCAATTTTGGACCGCTTTCCCACTGTCCGCTTTGCGGAAATGGGTGACCTTCCAGTTCTGAATCTCTCGTTCTCTGCGAAAGCCCTGGCCATTGCACAGGCTGCGAACCAAGTTGGACTAGCAAATCTCGAGAAGCGTAGGTTGCGAGCGCTTTTGGAGCGTTTTTCCGGTCCCGCGCCCAAAATCCTCAGGCAGATAGATTTCAAGAGGATACGAGCGGCTACGGCAGACGCAAACACATCGCTACTATCGGCGGGCCTCACATTGCCACTTGACCTCAAGGAGTATTACCAGTTTTCAAAGCTCTCCTAGAGGTAGCCCCCGCGAGCCGGTAGTTTCGATATTATGATATCAACGCGGGACCTTTCGCGTGGTGGGCCACGGACGTCGCGCCGCTTGGCGCGCGATTTTGTTCGGAGGGTTGTGTCAGTTCGTCCTTGCGATGCGGGCCGGACTTTTCTAACAAGGTGCGCACTCCGCCGCTTGGTTAATCGCCGCCCTAGGACTTGAAAGTGAATGCTATGAATCACGAGGAAGCAAGCAACGTAATTGCCGCCGCGCTTGCCAAGGCAACAGGCAAACGAAACATTGAACTCGAACCGGATACACATCTTGTAGAATCGGGAATTCTTGATTCACTCGATGCGTCGGTCTTTCTGCTCGAAGTCGAGAAAATGACCGGTAAGAAGATCACAGATCAGGAGGTGGAAGACGAGATGCTGTTCCGGGTCGATAACTTGACGCGCTGGCTGTGCAAATAGGGTTCGATCCCGCAACCGGTTGGACCGCCCGCGAAAAAATCCCCTTTCGCGGTCAGCGGAACTATGTTCACGGAACCGATCTTGCCGGAGCGTTTCATGGTCTTGTGTCGCAAACGGTACAACAAGAGGTGGCGCGGATCAGAATGCGGTTTCCTCGCTACACGCGTACCAATGGCTGTTTTCGACTGCAGTTCGACGAGCTAGCTCCCAGTCAAGCCCAGCAATCGTCGGTGAAGGCGCTCGTCGAGTTGTCTGATGGTTCGAGGCTGCTAGGCTGGTTTGAGGAAGATGGATATTTGCCTCTTGAGAGGCGGAACAATCACGAGCAAAGCATTGTAGATGTAACGTCCATTGACGAGGACACTGCCATATATTCTGGCAGCATGGACCCGCCGCCCTTTGAAATTATCGTGTTTGCTACAAAAAAGCTGATGTACGCAAACTTCCCTGACGTGAAGGGAAAATGGGTGTTCACGGCCTTTAATTCAGGCTTCTTGCCGGCTGATCTCGGACATGAGCTTGAGGTGGCGATTCAAGCCCGATTGAGCACTAGAGCGGTTGTATCTGTGGTGCGATCACGAGGCCAAGAAATTGGGGAGATCTATTTCGGGGTGGCGCCAGAATGAGCTTGCAGTCTATGCAGTCGTTTCGATGGCTACTGGGCTTTGCGGGGGCTGCTCTACTTCTGGTGCTTGTTGTCGGCCCTGTTACCCCTCATATCCGATTCGCTAACTTGCTCCGTCCTTATGCTGCCGGCATTCTCGGAAAGAGCGGTGCAATCGACGTCGTATTTGTCGGCACGTCGCGAATGCGATCGTCGATCATGGGACACGAGCTCGAAGCGTTGCTTGAGGAGCGCGTCCAGCGACCCGTCATCGTATATGATCTGGGGAAGAGCGCGCGTGGGACTGACGCGGATTACCTCCTGCTGAAGGAGACGATGAAGCATTCAACTGTTCGTCTGGTCGTTGCAGAATATACTCCAGGAGATCAGTACAACAATCATTTTTTTTTCACGCAGGCAGCAACTTGGTCAGATGTCTATGAAAACTCACTGAGCCTCGACCGGCCGTTTTTTCGAGCAGCTGAAGTTATACGAGCAAAGTTTGCAATCTTTATGACCGAGATGTTTGCTGGGCGCTGGTTTGAGCCGCCGACCGAGACGACTGCAGCAACAACTTTTGATTTCACTACGCCCAGGGGTCCCAACTGGGAGCGACTTGACGCGGCTCTCGCGACCGGCAGACAGCCCATGCCAAGCCCTCCGGTTGGATCGAAAGACAACATCGTTCAAGACACATATATCCGCAAGATAATCGAGATGGTCGAAGCCCAGGGCGGAGTGGTCGTACTCACCATCATTCCTGGTCTACACCAGACGGCGGCGACCGAGGGAGATCGCAAGAAACTGGAAGAATTCTTCGGTGTCGATGTGATTGGCCTGACCGATGAGGACCTTGCGCGCTTTACGCCGCACGATTACTCGGATGAAAAACATCATGGCTGGGTTGCCGTGGACAAATTCATGGGGATTGTAGCGCAATGGTTGTCGCCGATCCTTAAGCGGACTGAGCCAGCAGCTACTTGATGTCCATAGCGCCTGCATTTTTCCTACTATTTTTGATAACTGTGACGAGCTTCTACTGGTTCCTGCCGCCGGGTACTGGTCGAGCTAGGGCGCTGTTGTTGATTGGTGCATCAGCCGTTGCTGTCTTTTTGATATCGCCCGTCGCACTCGTGGTTGCTGTAGCGGCGGCTGTCGGCGCCTCGTTAATGTCAGCTAGGCTTGCGGAGCGGCGTTCGCAGGTGGCAATGATTTTAGCCATCGCGGCGGTGCTCGGCGTCTTGGTAATGACGCGAGTTGCGTTGCCAACCGAGCTCACGTTTTTGGATCTGACAGGCAGTGCCTTCTTCTGCCTCAAGGCTATCGCAATCATTGCAGATGCGTACCGGTTTGGGCGACAAACTTCCCTAACTGACTCGCTCCTGCTCGTACTATTTTTCCCGACCTATGAAGCCGGTCCCATCGAGCAACCGCGCACCCTGAATCAGTCGAGCTGCCAAGCGACCTTTGATTTTGAGAGATTCATTGGTGGCTTTGGGCGAATAGCAATAGGACTTGTTAAGCAGGCCTACCTAGCACCTATAATTGTTCTTGAGTTGGCAGCACGTATTTCACCGTGGGAGGGAGATGAACTGGTAGCTGGTGGCCAGGGGATGCTAGCTCTATGGATGCTGCTAAAGTGGTTGCAAATATATATAATGTTTTCTGGATATTCGGATGTTGCAATCGGCGCCGCCAGGTTGATGGGGATTCAAATTAGGGAGAATTTCAAGCTCCCGTTCATGGCAGAGAATCTGCAAGACTTCTGGAAGCGTTGGCACATCAGCCTCATCGATTTCATGTCGATGTATGTATATCAGCCTTTCGTCCGACGCACAGGTTGGCGCTATCGTGGCATAATGGTGCTGTTCCTGCTAACGGGTCTCTGGCATGCCTTCAACCTTCAATATCTGCTGTGGGGCGCGCTGCATGGGTGTGTTATGGCGACCCTCGCCCGCTGGCAGCGGAGCGAGACGGGAGATCGATTTCGTGCGTATGTCGCCGAACGCAGAGTACTAGAGTTGGGCGTGGGAGCCGCTTCTAGAGTTGGTACTCTCTTCTTCGTCGCTTGGGTTTCAGCAATAGGAGGTTCGGAGACATGGGAAATGGCCGTGCAAGTGCTGACGTTCGGCGGGCTGTGATCCGAAAGACTCTTATCGAGATCGGCATCGCCGTAGCTGTTGGTGCCGCTGCACTTTACGTCGTGGCGGAATGGCCGATCGAAGTCGCTACATTTATCTACAGAGAAATGTAATTATGATCCGAGGCCTTGCCAGATTTCTCGGCAGCATCGCGGCAGCCGTTCTCATAGCGCAACTCCTATCGTGGACAATTCAATCTGGTATCGTTCAAGCGGCGGTAAGTCACTTCAACCCCAAAGATCCGCGCCGCCAGCTTGAGCGATCGCTGACGGCTGCGATCAGACAGGGACATGCGGATGTAATTGTGGTGGGCCATACCGAATTCGTGAGTGCCGTCCAGCGGACGTGCCGTCTCGAGGGAGAAGTGGTGGGCATCAATATCGATCGTGCCGGTTGGAGAGAATTCGATTTCACAATCGCATACTTGCTTCAGCTAGAGCCCTCTCTCTTTGTGCTTCAAGGACGCTCGTTCCTTTGGACTGATCTCTTAAACCCGTGGCGCTTACAGTACACGAATTTGCTGCCGCGGGAGCCAAAGTGGGATTGGTTGCCACTGGTCGACGTTCGTACAGCGATTTCCGCTGTCAACGAGATGATCCAAGGACGTCCGTCACCTTCCGTTAAAGGCAGCGGCATACCGAGCCTGATTGGAGCCAGATTTGACCTCAACTTAGCCAATCGCTTCATGGCGCGGATTGATAGAGCGCTATCACGACAGCCGCAAGAACCGAAGGGAATCCTAGTATTCGATGAACTCGATATTCCCGATGATACTATGCCCGAGACGCGCCAGCAAATCGTCCTAGAAATAGAACGCGAATCCCGCTTCCCGACCTTAGGCCTTGAATCAGCTACGGATTTTTCCCAACGGTTTAATTGCGACAGAGAGCGGCTCCACGAGGTAGCTTTGCAGATGCGCCAGCGTCCCGGCGATGTGATGGACGTATCGGAGGATGATGACGATGCGAGTTAGAGCGTTTGCTCATGCGTTGCCGAAACAGACGGTCACGGCTGACGGTGTTGCCCATTGGACTGGCGCGGACCCTTCGTTCGTTGCCGAAAAGATCGGCTTTCATCAGCGCCATTTCCTCGCCGCAGACGAAGCACCGAGCTCGTTAGCAGCCGCCGCACTCACGAAGCTTCTGGAGGATCAATCTGCCTTGGATAAGGATGAAGTCGAGGCGCTGATAGTTATTACGCAAACGCCTGATTACTCGATACCTCATCTGTCAGCTCAGTTGCAGACGCTTTGCGGCCTGCCCGATCATGTTGCAGCGTTTGATCTTTCACTTGGTTGTTCCGGCTGGGTCTATGGACTTTCGGTCGCTCGAGGAATGATGCAGGCCGAAAACTGGCGGAACGCGGTGGTAGTAACTTGCGATCCCTACTCGAAAATTATGTCACCCACCGACCGTGCTACGGCGACCGTGTTCGGAGACGCAGCCGCCGCAACCTGGCTTTCTCGTGATGATGGCGCGGTGATCGGTTCGTTTGATTTTGGCACTGACGGCTCTGGCGCTGACGGACTTATCCTCAGAGCCGGACGTGGTGCTATGCCGGTAACAAGTATCTTTTCAAAACACTCTACGGCACTCGCAGCTGATCAGCAGCTGTATATGGATGGCCGGGCGATTCTGACATTCATGCTCGAACGTGTTCCGAATTCAGTAGATCGATGCATCGCACGTAATTCCTTGACACGCGACGACATTGATATTTTTGTTTTCCATCAAGCAAGCAAGTATATGGTTGAGCTATTGAGGCGAAATCTGGGGCTGGACGAAGCGAGGGCTCCTTTTCTCCTCGGTGATATCGGGAACTGCGTTTCTTCGACCATTCCGATTGCGTTGGAGAGACTTGAGTCTGTAGGTCAACTAGGTGGGAAGCGGGTTCTAGTGTCGGGGTTCGGCGTAGGGCTTTCCTGGGCCACAACCTTATTGTCCTTCTGATCTGGGAAGACGAAAGCCCCTGTCGCAAATTTCCATGATCCGCCGCCCCGCCGCCAATGCGAGGGGTTCGAGAACGGCACTTACGGCTCTGTCGTCAGGCAATATCTGCATGGCCATCGCGATACAGCGTCGGCGCACCGTCAGCAATAGCCGCGCTGGCGCAACCACGCTTCCAGCTCGTCGGCCATCTCCTCTGGCGCGCGTCCCGCGGTCTCCAGATGGACATCGGCATTCTCCGGCGCCTCGTATGGCGAATCGACGCCCGTGAAGTTGGCGATCTCACCCTTCAGCGCGCGCGCATAGAGCCCCTTCGGGTCGCGCCGCGCGCACTCCTCGAACGGCGTGTCCACAAACACCTCGACGAATTCGCCGTCGCTCATCAGCTCGCGGGCCATCCGGCGTTCGGCACGGAAGGGCGAGATGAAGGAGACGAGTACGATCAGACCCGCATCGGCCATCAGGCGCGCCACCTCGGCCACCCGGCGAATGTTCTCCACGCGATCTTCCTCGGTGAAGCCGAGGTCGCGGTTGAGGCCGTGGCGCACATTGTCGCCATCGAGAATGTAGGTGTGACGCCCGGAGGCGTGCAGCTTCTTCTCGAGCAGGTTCGCGATGGTCGACTTGCCGGAGCCCGACAGGCCGGTGAACCACAGAACTGCGGGCTTCTGGTGCTTCAGGTCGGCACGGGCCGACTTGTTCACATCCAGCGCCTGCCAGTGAATGTTGGCAGCCCTGCGCAGCGGATGCAGGATCATGCCCGCACCGACCGTGGTGTTGGTGATGCGGTCGATCAGCACGAATGCGCCGGTCGTCCGGTCGTCGGCAAACTTGTCGAACACGAGAGGCGATTGCACCGAGATGTTGCAGACGCCAACTTCGTTCATTTCCAGCGACTTCGCCGCCTCATGGGAGAAGTTATTGATATTGGTTCGGTATTTGAGCTCCGTAACGGTCGCGCCAACCTGATCTGCCTCGGTGCGCAGCAGATAGGAGCGGCCCGGGATCAGGGCATGCTCATCGAACCAGATGAGGTTGGCCGCGAACTGGTCGGCCACCTGCGGGCGCGCATCCGGCGCGACCAGGATGTTGCCGCGCGCCACCTCAACCTCGTCTTCGAGAACCAGCGTTACAGCCTGTCCCTCGCGCGCGACAGCGAGATCGCCGCCGGCCGTCACGATGCGGCTTACCCGCGATGTCTTGCCGGACTTCGCAATCACAACCTCATCGCCCTGCCGTACGGTTCCGGACGCGATCGTCCCGGCGAACCCACGGAAATCCAGATGCGGCCTGTTCACATATTGAACCGGGAAGCGGAATGGTCGCTGCGCCTTGTCTTCGTCGACCTTCACCGTTTCCAGATGCTCGATCATCGTCGGGCCGCGATACCAGGCCGTCCCGTCCGAACGCGTCACGACGTTTTCGCCATAACGTGCCGAAACGGGGATCGGCACGATCGAAGCGAAGCCGAGATCGGTCGCAAAGGCGCGGTAGTCCGCCACGATCCCATCGAAGACCGACTGGTCATGATCGACAAGGTCGATCTTGTTCACCGCCAGCAATATGTGGCGAATGCCAAGAAGCGAGGCGATGAACGAGTGGCGGCGGGTCTGCGGCAGCACGCCCTTGCGCGCGTCGACCAGCACGATGGCGAGATCAGCCGTCGACGCGCCGGTTGCCATGTTGCGGGTATATTGTTCGTGCCCCGGCGCATCGGCGACGATGAATTTGCGCTTGGGCGTCGAAAAGAACCGGTAGGCGACATCGATCGTGATGCCCTGCTCGCGCTCGGCCTCCAGCCCGTCGACCAGCAGTGCGAAATCGATCTCGTCGCCGGTCGTGCCGTGCTTCTTAGAATCCCGCTCGAGGGTCGCGAGCTGGTCGTCGAAGATCAGCTTGGTGTCGTACAGCAGCCTGCCGATCAGCGTCGACTTGCCGTCGTCAACAGAACCGCAGGTCAGGAAGCGGAGCATCGACTTCTGCTCCTGCTCCGCAAGATAGTGCCGGATGTCGCTGGAAGCGGGTCGGGCCTCTGCCACGTTCTGGAGCATGATCAAAAATATCCTTCCCGCTTCTTCTTCTCCATCGAACCCGCTTCGTCGCGGTCGATGAGACGTCCCTGGCGTTCGGACGTACGGGCCGTCAGCATTTCCGCGACGATGGCCTCCAGCGTGTCGGCATCAGACTCGATCGCGCCGGTGAGCGGGTAGCAGCCGAGCGTGCGGAAACGCACCATGCGCTCGCGTACCGTCTCGGTCGGTTGAAGCTTCAGCCGGTCATCGTCGACCATCACGAGCATGCCGTCCCGCTCGACCACCGGTCGCTTCGCAGCGAAATACAAAGGAACGATCGGGATGTTCTCCTGCAGGATGTACTGCCAGATATCGAGTTCGGTCCAATTGGAGAGCGGGAAGACGCGGATCGATTCACCCTGGTTGATCCGCGTGTTGTAGATCTTCCACATCTCCGGGCGCTGGTTCTTGGGGTCCCAGCCGTGCTTGTCGTCGCGGAAAGAGAAGATACGCTCCTTGGCGCGCGATTTTTCCTCATCGCGCCGGGCACCGCCGAAGGCCGCGTCGAAGCCGTATTTGTCCAGCGCCTGACGCAGCCCCTGCGTCTTCATCACATGGGTATGAACGTTGGAGCCGCTGTCGATCGGGTTGATGCCCTGCTCAACGCCTTCCTGATTGATATGGACCAGCAGGTCGAGGCCGTGCGTCGCCGCCATCTCGTCACGGAAGGCGATCATCTCGCGGAACTTCCAGGTGGTGTCGACATGCAGGAACGGGAACGGAGGCTTCGCCGGATAGAACGCCTTCATCGCAAGGTGAAGCAGCACGGACGAATCCTTGCCCACAGAATAGAGCATCACCGGGCGGGCGAACGTTGCCGCCACCTCCCGGAAGATGTGGATCGCCTCAGCCTCCAGTCGATCAAGATGTGTGAGTGGTGCGTGCGCAGATGACATAAGGGTCCTGGTGATCGATCTATATCACGGTCCCACGCCGCTCGCACCTTAAAGAGGTGAAAGTCAACCCGTTAACAAGCGATGACCCGGTGTGAAGATAATATTCTATTTGTCCGTTTCCATCTTGCGTTCTTTCGCCCTGCGTCTGACACCATAACGGCGACCGCCCGGTACCTGGATTTGAGACCGGCAACGGCCTCCTCAGTGAGGCCGAGGTTCGAGATAACCTCGCGGACGATTGCTAAGAATGTAGCTGATCATTTTCCAGATTTCTGGAGGGGTGCAGGCGCGCGCCCACCTCTCGGAATGCCTGGAAACAATAGTATGGGCATTCCAACCGGTCACATAGAAGCGCCGTTGCGGTCCAGCGGTGGTATGAAAATACAAGGGCTATGAAGACGTGACAGGCGGCCACGTGTTGCTGAAAAGTAGCACGACGCCACTAAATATCCTACATAAAGCCGCTAGATATTACCGCTTGCATATCGTACTCAAGACCATAGTGAACCGCACTTCGATCAATTGTTATTAACAAGATGCCTGGCTTCAAGTGCCCAAAGCCAGGCGTCACAGAGCGTACATCGTAATCATCGGCACCAATGGATATAACCACCTTCCCGTCGATGCCATCTGGCATAACAACAAAATCGCCAACCTTTATCTCTTCGCCGCTTTGATATCTCATCAGTTCTCCAATTTGCGCGCGGTTTCGCTAGCTGTGCTGCACTCTTACATCCTGGCACGGCGGATTTCTACGACGACTCCCAACCACACCGGTTCGATCTAGTCGAGATCGTCCCGAGCACTGGTGGACAGGATGGATGGCCAGCAGAGGACACACTTTGCCCGCCACCCTTTGATCTTTACGGTGAACTGACGTCAACCGACTACTCCAAAATAGCCAAAGTGTTACTAGGGTTCATCACCAGCCGTCACTGAGGCTCCCCCACGAAGATGAGTTCAGAGGGGGCGCCGGTTTCGGAGACAGGGGTTTACAAAGGAGCGACCGATGAAAAGGACGATCCGGGGTGGAGACACGCGGACGTTACGGCCGAGTTCAATGCTAAGGTCGCGCTTGAGGCAGTCTGCGGGAACGGACGATTTTTGGAGCTCGCGATGAAGCATCGTCTTCATCCCTACAGATCACCCAGTGGAAACGCGGTCTATGAGATCCTCGGCCAAGGCGCTCGACAATAACGCTTCCGATGCGCACCTCGGCTGGGAGGCCGAGGTGATAAAGGTGCACGCCAAGATCGGCCAAATCGTCGTCGAACGAGATTTTTCAGCAGGGGCGTCAATCGCTGAGCCTGGATCGGAGGAGAATGATCACATGAGGAGCCGATTGGTGCAACGCTTGTAGGGAACGCTCGATTGTCGGCGGGTCGCCCACCGAGTTAGCAGAATCCCTCTCGTGAGAAGGGCTTCTATAACCTGCTAGAGATCGTAGACGAACCAGATTGCCACGCAGCTTGCGACAGCAACGGCGATATTCATGGGAATGCCCACCTTCAGGAAATCGGTGAAACGGTAGTTGCCGGCACCGTAAACCAACGTGTTCGTCTGGTAGCCGATCGGCGTCGCAAAACTGGCGCTGGCGCCGATCATCACGGCGATGAGAAATGGCCGTGGGTCGATCCCCATCTGAGTTGCGAGACCGATGGCGATCGGCGCCACGAGAACCGCGACCGCATTGTTGGTAACCAGCTCGGTCAGGGTTGATGAGATCGCGAAGATCGTGACCAGTGTGACCACCGGCGGCATTGTCGCCAGATACGGCGCGAGCGCGTTGACGATGAGCTGGACCCCGCCCGATCGTTCGAGCCCCGCTCCGATAATGAGCATCGAAAAGATCAGCACGAGGATGGAGCCGTCGATGGACCCCCACGCCTCGTCGCTGTCCAGGCAGCGCAGCAGCAGGATCGCCGCCACCGCGAGCAGCGCGAGAATTGCGATGTCCATGACGTTGAAGGCCGCAAGCCCGACGACCGCTGCCAGCGCGCCCAGCGCCACCGGAGCCTTGCTGCGGCGATAAGGCCGCGCGCTGGGTCGCGATACCGAGACGAGACTTGCATCCTCGGTCAACGCGTCGAAATTGTCCGGCGGGCCTTCGAGCAGCAGCTTGTCGGCAGGCCTCAGCTTGACGCTTTCCAGATCGGATCCCGGAATGTGGCGGTGGCGATGCGCGCCAAGGATACGCACGCCATAGCGGCGGCCGAGCATCAGGTCGCCGATCCGCTCGCCGGTGGTTGCGCGATGCGGGGCAACGACAGCCTCCACCACCACTTTGTCGCCGGCACGCTCCTGGCTGCGTCGCAGGCCAACATGCAGTTCGCTCTTTTCATTGAGCGTGAGGATTTCCGAAGCAGTGCCCAGGAGGATCAGCGAATCGCCCCGCTTCATCGTGCGCTCGCCGACATTGTCGCGGATGACCTCGCCGCCGCTGCGCAGGCCCAGCACCTTGAGCCCTGCCCGATTGAAGTCGCTGATCGCGCCGATCTTCGATTGGGTGTAGCGACCGTCGGCCCGTACGCTTACCTCGGACAGGAACTCCGTTTCTCCCGATTGAGCCGTCTCGCCACCGCTGCGCCGGTCGGGCAACAGGAAACGGCCGAGCAACAGCATCACCAGCGTTCCCGTGATTGCGGCCACGATGCCGATGGGTGTTATCTCGAAGATCGAGAACGCCGGTTCGCCCGCGTTGCGGGCCACACCATCGACGAGGATGTTGGTCGACGTGCCGATGAGCGTGCAGGTGCCGCCGAGGATCGCCGCATAGGAAATCGGGATCAGCAGCCTGGTAGCCGCGATGTCCAGCGTGCGGGCGAGCCGAAACACGATCGGAATCAGGATCAGCACCACCGGCGTGTTGTTCATGAAGGCCGATGCAGCCACGGTGCCGATCAACAGCGCCGCCACCACCAGGGTTGGGTGGTTCGTCGCGCTGGTGGTCAGCCTGCTGGCCAGGTTTTCCAGGACCCCCGTACGCACCAGCGCGCCCGACAACACGAACATCGCCGCAATCGTTATGGGCGCCGAATTGGAGAAGACGCGCATGGCATCCTCAGGGGTGGTCAACCCCAGCAGCAGGAATGCCGCAGCACCGCCTGCCGCAGTAACTTCCGGCGGATAGCGCTCGATGATGAAGGCGGCCAGCAGCAGCACCAGCAGCACCAGCGCGATATAGGGTTGAGCCCCGCCAAGAAGTGCTTCCATGTCGAGGTCAGCCTCCGCGATGAATGGCCGTGAACTGTTCTAGCACGGCGACAGCCTCGACAGGCAAGCCTCGTACGGCGGAGGCGGCATAAACAATCCACTCGGCGACGTAAATGGGGCTCCCAAAAGCGGCATTCCCTATTTGTGATCTGTCCAAAGAGTTGGAGAGCGGAGTCGATGTCAAGCGTGCATCGCTGACGACACGTTTTCGACTATTGAAGTCATCGAGTTCGCCCATCGCCTTTACCCGCGAGGGAAACGATGCCAGGCGCCATTTAGGGTTTTAATCTTTATGTTCACCTGCCGCTCCCTGCCAACTGCACCCTCGCCCTTCGCCGTGTCGCCGGCATGAAGCGGGCAGACGCCGAGGACCTAGCCCGTCAGTACCTCGAAGAGGTGCACATTCCCGAACAGGCGCACAAATACCCCCGCCCATCTCTACGGCGGCCAGCAGCAGCGCGTCGCCATCGCACGCGCGCTCTACATGAAGCCACAGCAGATGCTCTACGACGAGCCTACCTCCGCGCTCGACCCGCGACATGATCAAGGAGGTCCTCGACGTCATGACCGGCCTTGTACGCGACGGGATGAACATGCTCTGCGTCACCCACGAAATGAGCTTTCCCCGCGAAGTCGCAGACGAGGTCGTGTTCATGGATCAGGGCAGCATCGTCGAGCGAGCGGAGCCTGAGGCGTTCTTCTCGAGCCCACAACCTCAGCGGGCGCGCGAGTTCCTAAACACGTTGCTGCATTAACGTTGCCTCTTTCACCCAGAGAGCGAGCCTCGTCATCTTCAAAGTCGTCGGTCTCAAGACTGACGGCAACACCGCCCCGCGGTACGCAGGTCGAAATTCGATTTGGTTCTCAGGGCCGAACCATTCCACCTTCGGCGTCGGTTTGGATTTCCACATCGCTACAATCCTCAGCAGTAGCGCCTAGCAAAGGCAGCGCCGAGTCCGCGACCAACCGCTCAAACACTGTCGTTAGTACCATTAGGTCGCGAATTTCACGCTCACACCGCGTTGCCGAAAATAGGCCTGCATCATCTTGCGGCCCGAACGGTTGTTTTGCGCCAGCTTGGTCGGATCGAAAACGGCTTCCTTGGCGCCCTCTCGAGCCAGCGCCAGCTTCAGGGCCGCAATATGGTCGTCGATGTCAGCATTGTCGGCCCGGAGCGATGCATAAATGTTGTCGATCGCTTCGATCACTGTCGGCTCGTTCACGATGGGAACTCCTTCGCATATTGAACTGACGGGCTACCACAACTCGCCGGATGGACCTACCGTAGGGCTTCATCTACCCGAATGCGCCAGTTGGAGAACCGTCCTGTGGAGAGATCTATCGATCGCGGCGGTGAGCGCCCTGCTGCTTACGATTGTTGAGGTCTCTCCCGGTCAGGCGGCGTCAAACTATGTCGGTCGAGCGTACGGGCATTAGATGCTGGCAATGGATCCGCGTTCAATAAAGTCCGCCCGCATCATGACCGCGCGTGCCGGTTCTTGCCCCCCCTCGATGCGTTCCAGTAGCATGGTTGCCGCCGTCTCGCCCATTGAGAGGCGCGGTTGGGCCATGGTGGAAATGCCCGGCGACAGAAAGCTCATCCATTCCAGATCGTCGAAACAGACAAGCGAGACTTCCCTCGGGACGGAGAGACCGGCGGCGGAGATTGCGCCCATGACGCCCTCCGACATGGTGCCGTCCGTGGCGAACACCGCTGAGGGCCGGTCGGAGCGATCGAGCAGCTCACGCGCGACAGCCTGTGCGGCCTCTGCCGAATATGCACCCACGCGCCGGACCAGCGACGCGTCGACGCCCAATCCCGCCTGTCGGTGCGCGCGCAGATATCCGAGCAAACGCTGCCAGCTCGGATAGAGCGTGTCGGTGGACAAAACTTCACCTGCGAGGCCGCGCTGCAGGAAGGCGTCGAGCCCGCCTTCCTCGTACTCCATCATTTCGCCGACCAGGCCGATACGGCGGTGGCCGGCGGAAATCAGGGCCGACACGGCACGTTCGGATGCCGCGATGTTGTCGATGGCAACCCGATCGACTTCCAGTCCCGCAACGCTGCGGTCGAGCAGAACGAGCGGCAGGCCGGCTGCCTGAAGGTCGCGCAGATGGCGCGAATTGCGTGTGTCGCAAGGCGAGACTATCAACCCATCGACCTGCTTTTCCATCAGGAGGTTGACCGCGCGGACCTCCTTTTCGAGATTTTCGTCGGAGTTGACGATCAGCAGTCCGAAATCGCGGCTTTCCACAACGTCGGAGATGCCGCGCAGGATCGAAGCGTAGAACGGGTTCTGGATGTCGCCGGCAACCACGCCGATGGTGCGCGTCTTGCCCGTTATGAGGCTGCGCGCGAGCGCGTTGGTGCGATAGCCGAGCTTGCGGGCCGCCTGAAGCACCTGCTCGCGCGTTTCTTCCCTCGTGTACCCGTAGCGACCCAGGACGCGGCCGGCGGTCGCCGTCGACACGCCCGCCAGGCGGGCAACATCCGCTATCGTCGCCTTGGACTTCTTTGCCACCGTCTATCGCTCCCTATTGTCGTTTGATGGCAGGAAACGCTTCACTGGGGGCGCGATTTTTCGCGTCACGCCGCTTCATTCAGGGCGATCGCCGTGAAGACGTCGAGATGGGCGCCACCGACATTCTTGAAGATTGTGATCTCGTCGGGCGACTGCCGCCCTTCCACCTTGCCCTGCGCGAGGTCGAAATGGTCCCCGGCGATTGCGTCTGCACGAAAAATCCCGGAGGCAAGCGCGGGTCCCAGATCACCGGTGTTTTCCATGCCGTGCCGGGTATCGACGAAGATGCGGCCGCGCGCCAGGGCCGCCTCGTCGGTCTCGCGCAGGCTCGTCATATAGGCGCCGACGAGGTCGAGATGAGTGCCCGGCTTCAGGAGCGCGCCCTTGACCAGCGTGCGATCGGACATGGTCACGCAGGTAATGATGTCGGCCTGTTCAACAGCCGCGTCAATGTCGGTCACCGCCTGCGCATCCACGCCATCTGACTGCAGGCCCGCTGCAACCGCTTCGGCCTTGGACGTGGTGCGGTTCCAGATCAGGACGCGCTTCAGCGACGGGCGCGCTGCCATATGCGCGGCGGCAAAGTGCGGCGCGAGCGCGCCCGCGCCGACCACCAGCAACACCTGCGCATCCTCGCGGGCAAGCAGCGATGCGCCGAGTGCAGAGTCGCCGGCTGTCTTGCGCGCCGTCATCGCAGCCCCATCGGCCACCAGGAGCGGTGCCCCCGTCGATCCGTCGAACATGGCGACCAGCCCCTGCACGTTTGGTTGGGGCGGCGACAGCCTTTCATTACCGGGGAAGACGCCGACCATCTTGACCGCCACGGGGCCGCCCGGCACCCAGCCCGGCAGGGTGATGAACTGATTGCCGCTGCCGGCAGGATCGTCCTGCACCATCACGTCGGACACGGGCATCGCGCTGCGATGGGCCTGCGACAGAGCCGTGATCAGATAGGACCAGGGCAAGGCGGCATGCACCGCGGCGGCGTCGAAGACTTTCATGGGCATTTCCTTTAGGCGCTTCGGCGTGACTCAGTTCTTCACGGACAGCGTGACGAGACGGCACGGGGTTACGGTTTGCGACAGGGCAAGGGGACGGCCGTCGCCATCAAGCACCAGCTTTTCGATCCGGTAGACCGGCTCGGTCGTGGACACGCCCAGCAGATCCGCTTCCGAGCTTCGAGCAAAGCCTACGTCGATGAGGCGTTCGGCCCCTGCGGGCTCGATGCCGTAGGCGCTGCGCAAGGTGGCGAAGAAGCTCTTGCCCGCCGCTACAGGATCGAGCGCTTGAGCGAAGCGCGCGGCGTCGAAGTGGAGCCCTTCCAGTGTCATCGGTCTGTCGTTCATCTCGAGCAGCCGCACGAAGCGGACCAGCCGCGATGCGACGAGCCGGGCGGCGATGGCCGGTGCGTCCGCATCATCCTCGCGCTCGATGATGCGGTGGCCGGCCTTGTGTCCCTGCCCTTCCATCACATCGGAGAAGCCCGACAGCGAAATGGTTTGTTGCAACTTGCGCGGCGCGACCAGGGTGCCCCTGCCCTGCTGGCGCAGGAGCAGGCCTTCCGCGCACAGTTCGCCTACCGCACGGCGCAACGTTATGCGACTGACGCCGTAGGTGGCGCACAGCTCGAGTTCTGGCGGCAGGAAGCTTCCCTCGGCAAGACGACCGGCCTCGATCTCGGACAGGATCTTTCGCCGGACCTGTTCGTAGAGCGGCAGAAGGCCGTCTTGCACCATTATCGCCTCAGTAGTCGGTGAGCTTTTTCATGTAGCGGCGGCCCTCCAGCATGACCTGCTGGCGGAAACCGGCCACCTTATAGATGAAGCGCCACAGCGTGTCGAAGAAGATGAGCGGCACGACATTGCCCTGAAAGCGTGGGTCGATGCCTGCAAGGTCGAGCTTAGCCGCATCCAGTACGAGCACGTTCTCGGCCTTTCCAAAGCGGTGCAGGAAGGTTTCGGCACGCTCGTCGAGCGCGCGGGTCGAACCGAGGCCTTTCATCAGGACAAAGCAGCGCGTTTCATCGAGGACTTCAAACGGTCCGTGGAAGAATTCGTTGGAGTGGATCGCCTGACTGTTGATCCATTGCATCTCCATCAAAACGCAGATGGCGAAGGAATAGGCCGCGCCATAGCTCGCGCCCGACGCCATGGTGTAGACGACGTCCTGCTTCGCGAAGTGCTCCGCATAACGGTCCCATAGCGGGGCGTAGGTTTCCTGTGCGCGGTCGATGGCGGCCTGCAGGTTATACAGGCTGTCTATCAGTGGTTCGGTCAGGTCCTCGCCGCCAATCGCAGCCACGAGGCCCATGACGATCTGGTAGATGACCGAATAGTTGCTGTCGCGGGCGTCGATCGGTACGCCGGTCGTATAGGGCGCCTCGAACTTGACGGGATAGTCCACCGCGGTGCCGAGCGGCGAACCGGGCTCCACCGTAAGGCCGATCGTGACAGCCCCCTTCTCCCGCGCGAACGTCGCGGCAGCAGTCGTCTCCTTCGTCGTTCCGGTCATCGAGCACAGCACGACCAGCGTGCCCGGCCCAAGGCGTTTCGGCGCACGGGCGACGAATTCGGCAGCGTTGTAGACGTCCGAAGGCAATGAGCCGTGCTGGTCGAGCATGAATTTTGCCGGATGCATGATCGACAGCGATCCGCCGCAAGCCACGAAGAAGACATGGCGGAGCGCGGCGGCGTCGATGTCCGAAAGCGCAGCCGAGACTGCCGGGTGGAAGCGGTCGGGAAGAGGCATTTTCTATCACCTTTTTGATATGATGACATAAGACATATTAATTTTGTCGCTTGGGTGTCAAGCTGCCGTTGACAAACCGAGCGATTATCTGCGAACGTTCTCACATTGTCGTAGAAATGAGAGCCACGTGTCACGGACCGCTCCAAGAATCCTCGCCTTCGGCGATAATGTCGTGGACTGCTATCGCGACCAGAACCGCATGTTCCCGGGCGGCAACTGCGTGAACCACGCCGTGTTTGCCCGGCGCTTCGGTGCAGAAACCGCCTATGCGGGCGCCGTTTCGGACGATCCCGCCGGTCACGCCATCCGCGACGCGTTCCTGGCCGAAGGTGTGGAAACCTCGTTGCTCCGTTTTCTGCCAGGGCAGACCGCCTTTTGCGTGATCGAGACGCAAGGCGGTGAACGCGTCTTCGTCGGGGCCAATCTGGGTGTCTCGATCATCGCGCCTTCGCCCGCTGATCTTGCCTGGATGAAGACGGTGGACGCCGTCCATACCGGCCGTTCAAGCCATGTCGATGCGTGGCTGGCGCATTTTGCGTCGTTGACCCGCGTGTCATATGATTTTGCCACGATCCGCGGTGTGGATCGTATCGCTGCCGTAGCGCCGCACTGCTTCCTGGCGGGATTTTCAGGCGGGGGCATGACCCGCGGAGAAGCGCGAACGCTTGCAGCCACCGCGCTGCACTACGGGGCGCGGTGGGCCGTCATCACCCGCGGTGGCGACGGTGCGCTCCTGGCTGGACCGGACGGCATCTACGAGGCGCCGGCCGTCCCGGTGCAGCCGGTCGACACGCTCGGCGCCGGCGACACGTTCATTGCCTGCACGCTCGTCGGTTTGCTGCGCAACGAAGCGCCGGAGGCGATCTTGCGCGCGGCGGCTGAGGCAGCGGCACAGACGTGTCTGTCACCAGGCGCCTTCGGCTACGCAGCGCCGATGATGGTGGACCTGTCGTCCGCTCTCACGATTGAGGAGATATACGCCAGGACCAGAGCCGTGCCCGGCCCCGAGGTCGAGCCGGCTGCCGCAGCGTATGAGAAAAGGGCAACGAAAACGTTCTCATAAACCCGCTCCCTTTTCATACTGGAAGCGCCGGCAACAACGAGCCGGGGCCACTATGGGATCAACCCGAACAGGAGGACACGCAATGAACCAATTCACCAAATCCCTGCGGCTGCTTGCCGCCGCCGCAACTGCGACGACAATGCTGACAGGCCTGTCGGATGCGGCCTTCGCGCAGGAACTGACAATCCGCATTGCCACCGTGAATGCGCCCACGAGCGAATCCTGGAAAGGTGTGATGGCGACCGCCGAACGTGTGACCGAACGCACCGAGGGTCGCGTGAAGTTCGAGGGCTTCCCGTCAGGCCAGCTCGGCACGACTACCGATTCCATCGAGCAGGCCAGCCAGGGTCTGCCGGTCATGACCTTTACCTCGGCGTCGTTCCTGTCCAGTTTCGGCGTACCGGAACTGTCGATCGTGGAGGGGCCGTTCGTTGTTTCCAACACCGACGAGGCGGAGAACCTGGCCTTTTCCGACCTGATGCAAGGCTATTATGACACGCTCGCCGAAACGGCCGGCATCCGCGTCGTCGCCCTAAACTGGTTCGACGGCCCGCGCCACATGATCGGCAATGCAGGTTATCCTTCGCCTGAGGACCTGCAAGGTGTACGCATGCGTGTGCCGCCGGTGGAGACCTGGCTGAAGACATTCGAGCCGCTGGGTGTGATCGCGACCACCGTCGAGGCGGCCGAAGTCTACTCGGCGCTGTCGCAGGGGGTCGTCACGGCGGCAGAAAGCCCGCTGACCGGCCTGCGCGCTTCCGGCTGGCCGGAAGTCGCCAAGGAGATCACGATGACGGGTCACTTCAACCTGTTCACCGGCTGGGTGATGAGCGAGGCCGCTTTCCAGCAGATCGGCGAAGAGGACCGCGCCATCCTGCTGGAAGAGTTCCGCAAGGGCGGCCAGGACCTGACCGAGATTTCCGCCAATCTGGAAGCCGAGATCCGCAAGGAGTTCGAGGCTTCGGGCGTGACCTTCCACGAAGCGGACCTCGACGCCTACCGTAAGGCGACCGCGAGCTTTTACACAAGCTTCCCGGACTGGCCGGACGGGCTCTATGATCAGGTTCGGGCCGCGGCCGCCGGCAACTGATGGCAATGGCCGGGCGGATTGTGAGGATCCGCCCGGTTTTCCCTGCGACCGGAGGAGGCGGTTGAAGCGATGAAAGCGTTGCGCGCGCTGTTGGATTTTCTGGGCAGGACCTTGCCCGCGCTGCTGCTCGCGGCGTTGGTGGCGTTGGTCATGGCCGATGTTGTCGCGCGCAACTTTTTCGCAATGTCGATCATGTGGGCACAGGAGATGGCAGTGATCCTGCTGGCGGCGACCGTATGGCTTGGCCTGTCCGGAGCGGCCATGCAGGGCCAGCTGTTCGGCATTTCCCTTTTCGTCGACAGGCTGCCTGAGCGCGCTGCAGCTTATGCGAGGCTTGTCGCCGATCTTCTGGTCTTGCTGATCGCGGCACAGGTGATCCGCGCGGCGTTGGCCCAGATATCCACTGCGCGGTTCACGACGTTTCTGACGCTCGGCTGGCCAAAATGGATCATGGCCGCCATCCTGGCTGCGGGAATGGGCCTCGTTATTGTCGGCCGCGTGATGCAGATCACCGATCGTCTCCGGAAACAACGCCCGTGACCGTCGTCGCCATCGTTTTCGTTACTCTGCTCGTTCTCGGGCTGCCCGTTGGCTTCGTGATGCTTGGCGCGTCGATGACCTATTTCGCCATCAATCCGATGATGACGAGCCTGGTCGCACAGCGCATGTCTTCGGGACTCGAATCCTTTCCGCTGCTGGCTATCCCGCTGTTCATTGTGGCCGGTGCGGCCATGGCGCGCGGCGGCATCGCAGACCGGCTATACGCCTTCTGCGAGACGCTGGTGGGCCACTGGCGCGGCGGGCTGGCGCAGATCGCCGTGCTGAATTCCGTATTCATGGGCGCAATGTCAGGATCGGCTAATGCGGATGCGGCCATCGATGCGCGCACGATCGTGCCGGTGATGCGCGCGCGCGGCTATTCGAACGCATACGGATCTGTGGTGAGTGCGGCTTCCTCCATCATCGCTCCGATCATGCCGCCGAGCATCGCGTTGATCGTCTATGGGCTCTTGACCAACACCTCGATCGGCCGCCTTTTCGTCGGCGGCGTCGTGCCGGCCTTCGTGATCGCCATCGCGCTGATGCTGACCGTGCGCTGGACGGCAAGGCGCATGGACCTTGCACCCGCACGCGAGACCCGT
This sequence comes from Aquamicrobium sp., assembly GCA_019739225.1. Lineage (GTDB taxonomy): Bacteria > Pseudomonadota > Alphaproteobacteria > Rhizobiales > Rhizobiaceae > Aerobium. The sequence goes on along the minus strand of JAHHDT010000003.1, from coordinate 462,171 downwards.
GCGCGACCGCGCGAGATGATGAAGAACGCGCGCGCTGCGCTGTGGGCATTGGCGATGCCGGTGATGCTGCTGTTCGGCTTGCGCAGCGGCTGGTTCACGCCGACGGAACTGGGGGCTGTCGCAGCCGTCTACGCTTTTTTCGTCGGCGTGCTGGTATATCGCGGGCTGACTTTCCGCGAGACGCTGTCGCTGTTTTCCGAATCGGCCGTCACCACGGCCGGCGTGCTGTTCATCATCGCTTCTGCCTCGGTGTTCTCGCTGATCCTCAGCCTTGAACAGGTCCCGCAACAGCTCATCACAGCGCTGCTTTCGGTCTCCGAGAACAAATACGTGGTGCTGCTTATCATCAACATCGCCCTTCTGATCCTCGGCACGGTGTTCGAGGGGCTGGCCATCATTGTCATTCTCGGACCGCTGCTGGTGCAGGTAGCGCAAGGCCTGGGCGTCGACCCGGTGCATCTGGGCGTGGTGCTGGTGTTCAACACCGCCATCGGCTCGCTGACGCCACCGGTCGGAACCGTGATGTTTACCGTCTGCTCGATCACCCGCTGTTCTGTGGAAGATTTCACACGGGCATTCCTGCCCTTCCTCGCCGCTGCAATCGGGGTGTTGTTGCTCCTCACCTACGTTCCGGCGCTGGTGACCTTCCTCCCCAACCTGTTCTTTTGAAGGGGGAATATCGTGACGGGCAGAGCAGGTGGCAATCTGTGGCGTGCCAGCAGCGCGGCGAACGTCGAGACGCCGCCGCTGACGGCGGATGCGGATGTCGACCTCGTCATCATAGGTGGTGGTTTCACCGGGAACGCGGCAGCCCTTGAGGCGGCGCGGCGCGGCGCTTCGGTCCTCGTGCTCGAGGCGGAGACGGTCGGCCACGGTGGCTCGGGCCGCAATGTCGGGCTCGTCAACGCTGGCCTGTGGTTGCCGCCGCACGACGTGGTGGCGCAGATGGGCCAGGAGGCGGGCCTGAAGCTGGTCGGTCTGCTGGCCGATGCACCGAAGCTGGTCTGGTCGCTAATCGAGCGCGAGAATATAGACTGCGAAGCGACACCGAACGGTACTCTGCATCTGGCGCATTCGGCCGCGGGCTTGCGCAATCTGGAAGAGCGGCATCGCCAGGGCGTGGAACTGGGAGCGCCTGTCCAGCTTTTCGACGCGGCCGAAACCGCGCGACGCACAGGCAGCCGCGCATTCCACGGCTCACTCTTCGATCCGCGCGCCGGCACCATTCAGCCGCTGTCCTATGCGCGTGGCCTTGCATGCGCCGCGATCCGCGCCGGCGCCCGCTTGCATGAGCAAACCGCAGTCAGTCGTGTCGAACGCGTCGGCGATCACTGGCAGGTCATGGCCAACGGTCACACGGTCAGGGCGGGATCGTTGCTTCTCGCCACCAATGCCTACTTCAACGGCATCGACATCGCCGTGCGGCCGCAATTCGTTGCCGTCAACTATTGCCAGTTCGCGACCGCTCCCATGCCGAAGCCCCTGCGTGCTGAGATTCTTTCCGGCGGGGAAGGTTGCTGGGATACAGCGCTTGTGATGTCGTCTTTCCGGACAGACAGGGAGGGGCGGATGATCCTGGGCGGCATCGGCGATGCCGGAGGGCGGGGTGCTGCGGTCCATGCCGGCTGGGCCCGGCGTAAGCTGCGGCAGGTGTACCCGCAATTGGCAGGGCTTACCTTCGAGTATTCCTGGCACGGGCGCATTGCCATGACCAGCGATCACATTCCCAAGATCGTCAGGCTTGGCCCTTCGGCCTACGCTTGCTTCGGTTATTCCGGGCGCGGCATTGGCCCCGGAACCGTATTCGGCACGCGCGTAGCCGCTTCACTGCTGGACGGATGGGAGAACGGCCTGCCGGTGGAACCCGTCGACAACCATCAGGAGCGATTGGCAGCCATGCGCGCTGTCTATTACGAAAGCGGCGCGGTGTTGGTCCACGCATTAACCGGCGGAGACGCGTAGCCTTGATTGAGCAGGCCCTGTGCGGCGCGCCACTCGAACCCGCCATAGTTCACTTTAAAAACCGGAATATCTGTGTATCCATAGTACCCCCAATCCAGGCTCTTCAAAGTAACCTTGGCAATATCTTTGAATATGTGCTATAATGTGTACTATGAGTGCACAACGGAAAGAAAAGCTTAAGAGCGTGCTGGAAGCTGTCCCTGCCGGCTTCCTCGTGGATGCACGCTGGCTGGAGGCGCACGGGGTCAGTCGCTTTCTCACCCGCCGCTATATAGACAGCGGCTGGCTAGAGCGGCTGGAACGCGGCGTGTTCCGCCGTCCCGCGCCCCAGCCAACACCGCTCGACTGGCAAAGCGCCATCCTTTCGCTCCAGCACATAATGAACTATCAGCTCCACGTCGGCGGCATATCCGCCCTCGGCCTTCAGGGCTACCGCCACTATCTTCCCCTCGGCGCACCGCCCCCCGTCTGGCTCTATGGCGACGACACGCCGCCTTGGCTAAACCGCCTGAAACCCGACGCAGAACTGAAACGCCGTCCCCTGTCGCTCTTCAGCGACCCAGCGCTCGGCCTGACGGAGAACAAGTCTGGCAGCAGCACGACACTGCCCTGGGGCTGGGCGCTGCGCCTGTCCTCACCCGAGCGTGCGATCCTCGAAGCGCTGGACGAGTTGCCGGAACAGGAGAGCTTTCACAATCTCGACATGGTGTTCGAAGGGCTGGCGACGATGCGACCCCGCCAACTTACGGCGCTCCTGCACAGCTGCCGCAAGATCAAGGTCAGACGCCTGTTCTTCGTCTTCGCTGACCGCCACAAGCACGCCTGGCGCGAGCGTCTCAACCCGGAGGATTTCAATCTCGGCACGGGCGACCGCGCCCTGATAACGGCCGGCAAAATCCATCCGCGCTACCGCATCATGGTCCCGCCGGAATTCGCCCAAAAGACGGATGGAGCGACCGATGTCCCGTGACGCCTATGCCGCATAGCGGCTCTCCGGGTTATCTACGAACAACTGCAACCGCCGGTGCAGGTTCCGATCAGCGTGAAAAAGACCGCTCGCCACCTCGCCACCGTTCGGCAGCCGGCGCTCTGTCCCAATGGCGATCTCTGGAGGCGGGACGGTGCACACCTGTTGCCGTTCTGGAGCGCGATCGCGATCATTGGCTTGGCGATCGGGACATAGACCTTGCCGATCTATCTGTAGAACCTACGGAGCTGTCGCGGGCTTGCTTGGCCAGCCGCTCTCGTGTCGCCACTGAATCTGTGACGCCAGCAGCCGCGGATTATCCATTCCTGCTGGCGTAAATCTCAACCTTGAGATGTAGCTTGTCGGCAGGTGAGACGTGTGGCTATCTGCTGTAAACTTGCGAGGGACGACCCTATGATCGCCAATTACATCGACGAATTCATCATGCTCTGCGCCGGCTTATGGATGACAGGCGTCGGGTTTGGATACTTCCAGCTTACCGCCGAGGTCAAACCTGGGAACCAGCCGTGGTGGATGCAGATCGTCGCGCAGTTCAAATGGATGGGGCCTCTGCTGATCATCATCGCCGTCTTCCTGGCCGTCTATTCTCCCGGATGATCTGCTTGCGGACCAATCACCATGAAATCTTCGATTCTCATGATTATCGGCGCAATCGTGGTTGGCGCCACATTCGTCGGCTGGTGGTCCCTCAACGCATTTGCGTGCGGGATGAACTCGACCGGATGCACCGGCTTTTCCCTTGCATGGGACGATTGGGAGGCGCTCCAATATTTCGTGCCGACCTTCGTGATCGGGGCAGTGGTGTTCATTGTCGGGCTTTGGAAGACCGTGAGCAGGAGCACTCGTAGCTAGGCAGCCTGATTGCTGGTGGCGGCATCGACACAAGGCTTTCAACCGCCACATTCTCATGTCATCGCGTCGGCTCCCAACTCAACGAGACCGATGAATAACTTTTCCTGGAATTATGATCGTGCGGAGCTCGTCGCAGATGGCACGATCCATGTTGTCGGAGTGATCCTCGGCTTGGGTGGTGCGGTCGCGATGGTCTCCGCCGCCTTCTGGATCGCCAACGTCAGTAGCGCCATCGCCGCCTCCGTTTATGCTGTGACACTGGTAACGACGCTTTCCGTGTCAGCGATCTACAACATGTGGCCGATCGGAGCGCGCAAATGGCAAATGCGCAAATTCGATCATGCGGCGATCTATCTCCTGATCGCGGGCACCTACACGCCTTTCGCTCTGCAACTGGGGACTCAAGGAGCGTGGCTGCTCGTATGGATGTGGAGCGTGGCGGCCCTTGGCATGCTTTTGAAGATTGCGTTCCCAGGTCGCTTTGATCGGATCGCCCTCCTTCTTTACCTTGGTCTGGGCTGGAGCGGCGTTTTCATGTTCGACGTCATGCTGAGCAGCTTTTCCCCGACGATCATCTGGTTGCTCATTCTGGGCGGCGCGGTCTATTCAACCGGCGTCATTTTTCATCTTTGGCATAGCCTCAGATTTCAGAACGCCATCTGGCACGGCTTCGTGCTCGCAGGCGCTGCGTGTCACTACTGCGCCGTGCTCACTTCGGTTGCTGGGTCGAGCGTGTGAGAACGAGTTCCGGGGCGGCCTCTAGCATGGAATACTATAAGCGGCGCTCCTCAAACGCTTAGGCACGCAACCTAGTCGATTGGCCATAGTCCTCTCCGTCATGGTCCCGGAACGCGGCTTCATAATCGCGACCACCATAGAAGACGTTCGTGACCCTGATGGTGTCGGATTCAACGACGTAAGCTATGACAGCCACGCGCTCGAACGGCACCGTCGTCAAGCCGATCACTAGATCGTCACGGGGGCGCTCACCGTGCGGGACATCACCGACCCGCTCGCATCGAGCTTGGATGCGTTGGATAAACCGCCAAGCCTGCTCGCAATATCCAGATTGCTCGGCGATGAACCGGTAGATGTCGGAAAGGTCGCTGAGCGCTTCTTCGCGCCAGACGACCGGCAAGCGGCGCATAATCTAGCGAAACTTTACACTGCTGCCGTGCAGAGCCGCCAACCTGTCATATGCATCAGCCATCGACACGTCGGGCCGCTCGTCGGCAAGGGATCGCTGAACCCGGGTCCGAATGGACGCCAAGCGCCCGGCATGTTCCTCTTCTTGGCGTTGCCAAACCCGAACGGCCTCGCGGATCACCTCGCTGGTCGAACCATAGGCTCCGGCTTGCGCTCTCTCCTTGATGGTTCGCACCATTTCTGGAGGCAGGGTGATACTAAGCTTTTCGGCAGTATCCATGCGCCGTTCTTTCATCACTCTCATCGAGTAGGATAAAATCCTACCGGGCACAAGCATGGCGGGCTGCGTGCGGCATCCACAGGGAGCGCCATGCACGCCGCCAATGACAATGCATCGCCCAAGAATCGGACAGACGCGAGCAATCATCGTTTCGGCGGCGACAATCCTTTAGCAGCGAGGATGTTCGGTCTTTTAGGTTGAAAGATAGACACAGAAATGCTATCTAGATTTGGTATCTAGAAAGATGGTTACCATGGCCTTGAGCATCAAGACAAGGGAAGCGGATCGGCTGGCGCGAGAATTGTCCCGTCTGACTGGCGAAACCATGACGGACGCCATCACCCAGGCTATGCGCGAGCGCTTGGAACGGTTGCGCGCCGAACGGGAAGCTCAGGCCGACTACGTTGCGCGCATGAAAGCCTTCGTGCGCGAGCGCGCTGGCCGCTACGATCGCCGCCCGGTCACCAGGCAGGAATGGGATGAAGCTGTCGGCGATACGCCTGAGGAGCTTGGCTTCTCCCGATGATGATCGTGGATGCGTCCGCGATCATTGCGATCCTGTTCGAGGAGGCGGAAGCGCCTGACTGCATGGCCGCTCTTCAGATGGATGCCTCGCGTCTCATATCGGCGGTGAACTATGTCGAGACCGGCACTGTCATGGCGGGTCGGATCAAGGACGGAGACCGGCACGAGGCGATTGCCGATCTTGACGCGTTTCTGTCCGACTTCCGCATATCGATAGCGCCCGTAGACGATAATCTTGCCCGGGCCGCCATGAGGGCGCGCCTAGATTACGGCAAGGGATTCGGCACGCGTGGCGGTCTGAACTTTGGCGATTGCTTCGCCTATGCCCTCGCAAAGCGGCATTCCGCTCCCCTTCTCTACGTTGGCGACGATTTTTCGCTGACCGACGTTCAGTCCGCGCTTTCGCAATAGACGCAGAGAGTTCGAGCCAGGGCAAGGAATGGCGGGGCCAGCAAGAACGAGAGAATCTGGAGAGGTCTCGAAATTCAAAGCTAGCGGGCTATGCCCTTCCCGCGAGTCAAGATGCAGCTTGCCCCGCCCACGAAGCCTATTTTTGGGAGCCCGTCCCAAACGGCAAGGTGCAGACGGCAACGCCTCGCCGGAGATGATTCCCGCGGACTCACTTTTGGAGCTGCCGTTCAACGGCCACCGGCCACAGTCCCGGTGTATCGGAGCATATTGTCCATAGCCGTGATTTCATCGGCTGATAGCCAACGCTCTGCGCCTCGGCCGATTGCAAACGCGAGAATCTGGCCAGCGAGCGTTGGAAAGACCATACGCTTGCGACGCTCACAAGCTCCTAATCCCTTATTTGAGACAAACTGCACTCTCGGACCGTATCCAGTTCGAGAAGGCGATCATCGCCGAATTCTGCACCCGGTCGGACGGACATGTGAGATAGTAGCGTCCTGCGAACACGGTTGTGCCGAACGGTTGCGCCAGTATGCTGGCCTCGATCTGGTGGGCGAACATTGGAAGCGGTAGCAACGCGATGCCCAATCCTTGAGACGCGAGCTCCGCGATCGCAAGGGATGAATCCAGGACCGGCCCTGTAACAGGCGGGCAAGGAACACCCATTTCAGCGAACCAGCGAGGCCACTCATCGCTTCGATAGCTCCTGAGTAGCGTGTGATGCGCAAGATCACCGGGGTGGCGAAGTCCTGCTGCAATTTCGGGGGCACAAAGCACCGACATCGGCGCATCAATCAAAGGCCAGGCGTCCACCTTGGCCCAATTTCCTTCGCCAAAACGAATTGCCATGTCCAACCCCTCACGCGTGATCTCCACGCGGTTATTGTTGGTCGAAATGCGCAAGTCGATCTCTGGATGTGCTTTCTCAAATTGCGGAAGGCGTGGGATCAGCCATCCCAGCGCAAAGGTGGTCACCACACCCACCTTCAGAACTTCGATCCGCTGCTTACCCGTAACCCGGTCCAGGACGCGCGAAATCGCGTCCAGCCCGTGCTCCAGAACAGGATAGAGCGCCACGCCCTCGTCGGTCGGCACCAGGCCGCTGGGCGTGCGCAACAGGAGCTTCGCACCGAGTAACTCCTCAAGGCGGGCAATCTGGTGGCTCACCGCAGCTTGCGTCACCCGCAGTTCGATAGCGGCGCGCGTGAAGCTTCCCTGCCGCACGGCGACCTCAAAAGTGCGAAGGGCATTGAGGGGTAAGTCAGGTCGATCCACGGCAGTACTTCAGCTCATACACAACTCAACAATTTGTCGTCTTACACCGGAATCCGCCTCGGGTTAATTCAAACCCATGACATGAATTGATGACCGGCTACAGGTCGACCCGCTGATCGCCCCCAATCGCCACCGGTGCAGGTACGCCCTGCCCCCCAAGTCGGAGTAAGCAAATGATTCTATCGGCAAGCCGGATTGGCTCCCTGATGACCGCTGCTATTGTCGGGCTGAGCCTGCACGGAAACGCCACCGCACAACCCGCAGAAGCGCAACTCTTCAATACAGTCCGGGAGATCGAAAAGAAGCTCGATGCGCGGATCGGTGTGCTGGTGCGAGACACTGCAAGCGAATGGGAGTGGGGCCATCGGCAGGACGAGCGCTTTCTCATGGCCAGTACCTTCAAATCCGTCCTGTGCGGCGCTGTCCTCGACCGCGTGGAGCGGGACCAGATGAGCCTGGATGAGCCGCTGGAGATTAGACGTGACGAACTGGTCGCCTATTCACCAGTCACTGAGAAGGCCGCTGGCGAGACGATGTCAGTCAGTGATCTCTGCCTTGCCACACTGGACATCAGCGACAATACCGCCGCCAATATCCTGATTGCGCGTCTGGGCGGAACACAAGAAGTGACCGCCTTCGCGCGCAGCGTTGGAGACGCGGTCACCCGCCTCGACAGGATCGAGCCAGATCTCAACCTCTTTGTTCCGGGCGACCCGCGGGACACGACTACACCGGCTGCTATTCTCACGACCTGGGAGTCCATGCTGTTAGGTGATGCGTTGTCATCCAAGCACCGAGCCTTGTTGCTGGACTGGATGAGCCGAGGCGGTGTCACCGGCGCTCTGCTTCGAGCGAGTACGCCTGACAATTGGCACGTAGCCGACAAATCCGGCGGCGGGCAGCAGCACACCCGAAACCTTGTCGCCATGGTGACGCCACCAGATGACGAGCCACACCTCGTCGCCATCTACGTTTCAGACACACCCGCGGACTGGGCTGCGAGAAACCAGGCGGTGAAAGAAATCGGCGAAGCCATCCTCCGGATGATCAGCCATCGCTAGCAGACGTAGCTCCGAACCCGATGTTCGAGGTGCCTGTCGGTGCTGGAATAGAAATAGTCCCTATCAGCGAGAATCTAAGTAAGGTCATAATGCGTATGCGCAAAAATGCATTTCTGCTCTTCGCCATTTGTCTGGCGGTAAATCCTGCCCTCGCCAATTCTGCCGATCGGGAACAGGTCGCCGCCATCGTGGACGAGGCATTTGGCTCCCTGATGCGCAAACACCAGGTGCCCGGCCTTGCGGTGGCCGTCACCATCGGGGGGAAGCACCACTTCTTCAACTACGGCGTGGCTTCGCTGGAGACACGGGAACCAGTGACAGAACACACCATCTTCGAGATCGGCTCGGTCAGTAAAACCTTCACCGCGACGCTTGGCGGCTACGCCTTGGCCATGGGAAAGCTTTCGCTTGAGGACAAACCGTCGATGTACGTGGCCGAACTCGCAGGATCGGCCGTGGACCAAGCGACCCTTTTGAACCTTGCCACCTACACTGCCGGTGGTCTCCCGTTGCAGTTCCCTCAAGGCGTCGACAACGACAGAGACGCAATCTCGTATATCGCTGCTTGGAAACCAGAATCCGAACCGGGCAACGTTCGGCGCTATTCAAACCCCAGTATTGGATTATTCGGGCACCTGACAGCCGAGGCGTTAGGAGGGGACTTTGCCGACCTCCTTGAATTGGAGGTCTTCGAGCGGCTGGCTTTAACCCACACCTTCGTGCGCGTGCCTGAGGATTCCATGGCGTTGTATGCGTGGGGTTACGATGCGGGCGGTCGTGCAGTCCGTGTCAACCCCGGCGCCTTTGACGAAGAAGCCTACGGTGTGAAATCTAGCGCGGCCGACATGATCGCGTTTATCGACGCCAACCTGCATCCAGAACGGCTCGATCCCATCATGCGGGAGGCTGTGACGGCAACACATAAGGGCTATTTTGAAGTCGGCGAGATGATCCAGGGCCTTGGGTGGGAGCAGTTTCCCTTCCCACTCACATTGGAGCGACTTCGCGCCGGCAATTCCCGTACCATGGCGTTTGAAAGCAATCCCGCCACGCCGGCAAAGCATAATGCGCATTCCTCGCATGCGGTTCTTTACAGCAAGACCGGTTCAACCAATGGCTTCGGGGCGTATGCCACATTCGTTCCGGAAGCAGAGCTGGGCGTTGTAATGCTGGCGAACATGAACATCTTCATGCCCGATCGCCTTGAGGCTATGCATCAAGCGCTCGAGGCCCTTGCGGAACTGGCGAAGTAGATCGGCACCCGACTCAATGCTTAAGCTGATAGTCGTCCAATCGGCAACGCCTTGGCCGCCTTCGTCGTCGTGCTAAGCCGCCTTTGGCCAGTGCTCCGGCCAAGCCTGCTCCTTGTACATCCGGCATTCAGCTTGTCCGTTTTAATCTTTTGCCGAAGCAGGAGATTTCAATGAACAAGCATTCTCTATTCGCCTTTGCGGTCTTGGCCATATCCGGCCTTCCCGGAGTTGCCGCCGCACAGGTGGTGCCCGGCGAACAGCACTGCGTTGTCAACGTGCGTACGGACGATCGGTTGAACATGCGCGAAGGTCCCAGTGCCAATGCGCCGATAGCTGCTCATAAGCGCTACGGTGAATGCGGTATCCGGGTAACCGACGAATGTCGCGGTAACTGGTGTCCAGTGGAAGACGGTCATTCGCTAGGCTGGGTTCACCGGCGCTACATCGCCATGGTGTCGCCGTCTATCTACTGCGTCACGGGCGTTGCGGCGGGCGATGGACTGAACCTTCGCGCTTGGCCTTCATCTCAGTCGCGGATTCTGACCAAGCTCTCCCGTCATCAGTGTGATATCGCCTTCCTGCCCTACGCGAGGGGCAACTGGCAAAAGGTTCGCGCCGATGGATGGGAAGGTTGGGTGAACCGCGGGTTTCTTAGCGGCCAGTGAAGCTCACCGGCGCTTGCCGGATGAGCGATTCCGTGGTGAAGTTCCCTTGCGTCATGGGGGCTATCATCAATGAACAATCCAAAGGTCATCGCCACGATCAGCGGCGTCGTGGCCCTTTATCTCGGCTACTCAATATTTGGACCGGCAGGGGAAGCCCCAAGTCCGGCGCTCAACGCAATGAACTGGGTATTCTTCTTGCTGGCTGTCGTGGCCTGCGTCGGATCGATCGTTCAGATCCTCAAGGGCGGCAAGACATGACGGCCTGGCGTGATCGCCCAAACCAGATCGCTACGCTATCGTCGGCTGCTTCATCGGCATGGGCATTGCTGCGATCGTAGCGTTCCACTTCGCTTTCTACGCCAGTACAGCTGTTAGGTGAGCCGTCATGGCGACAGGATTGGTTGCAGGACGGGGCGTCGGCAGATATCTCGGCACCCGCGCATGATCCACATGATCCCGCAACGTCCTAATGCCGACTTGCTACCATTGAAGCGGGAGCCCATCCAGCACAGTCCTGCGTAGCACGCGCAAAAGATCCTGCTTTTCAGCATCCCTGCAGGGTGCTTCTTCGACGAACACTGCATCCTCTCGCTCGCCACTATCCGTCCGGATGGTTGGCCGCAGACGACCACGGTCGGGTATGTCAGGCATGGGATGACGCTGTGGTTGATGACGGGCAAGGACACGCAGAAAGCCAGAAACCTCGCTCGAGACAACGGCGTATCGCTCACTAACGACCACGATAAGACTGACCCGATGGCAATCACGGCCTGTCGATGGCCGCGCGCGCCATTCCCTTTACCCAGGTGGCGACGATTCGTGACATCCTGTTTGTGGAACTCCCAAGGAAATATCCCGCTACGGGTCGATGCACCTCAGCACTCGATCCCGACATGATCAAGGAGGGTCCCCGACGTCATGACCGGACTCCCCCGCGACGGCCCGACCGTAATATTGGGCTCAATGGCACGCGCTAACCAACCCGACTGGCAATATCGCGGCGGATCACCCGGCCATGCTGGCTTTACCGGCCGCATCCCGTAAGGCAGGATGACCCCATGTGTGGACGCGTCAATATCAAAACCAATCTTGACGACATGCTCGCTTCGTTCGCCTTCGCCGCGCGGAACGAAGATGTAGACCGCGCCGCTAATCGCTTTCCTCGCTATAATGGTGCGCCGGGTCTCGACTATCCTTTAATCGTTCGCGACGTGACGAGAGATTCGCCGAAAGCCCCCGTCCTTGGACCGGTCTTCATGATGGCGCGCTGGGGGCTTATTCCCCATTTTGCCAAGGCCCGGAATGAGGGCTTCAAGCATATCAACGCCCGGTCTGAAACGGTCGCAACGAATGGTGTGTTCAAACGCGCCTACGCGGTCCGCCGCGCCCTCATGCCCGTGACGGGCTATTTCGAGTGGCAGGACATTTACGGCACCGGGAAAAACAAGCAGCCCTATGCCATCGCCATGGCCGACGATAGCCCTTTCTGCCTAGCGGCGATTTGGCAGAATTGGCGCGATCTGGAGACGGGCGAAGACGTTCGGTCGTTTTGCCTGCTGACCTGTGAGCCCAACAGCCTCATGGCGACCATCCACGACCGGATGCCGGTCATTCTGCACCGCAAGGACTATGAGCGCTGGCTAGGCGATGAAGCCGACCCGGCCGACCTGCTTGCACCGTATCCCGCCGACCTCATGAAAATGTGGCCGGTTGACCGTAAGGTGGGCAACTCCAAGAACGACACGCCGGACGTGCTGGACGCTGTAGAAGAAGAGCCGGGGCCGCTGCTATGACCGGGATACCGAAACCCAAGGACGGCCGCTTCGGGTTTCAAGGCAGCGAAGAGGCGTTGCAGGCCGAATACGATGCCTTGATTGCCCGTCACGTTGCGGCGGGCTGGAATGAAGCCGCGTTGGCGCTGGCCATTGAGCGGCTTGCACAGGAGCATATCGCGACCCTTGCCGGGGACGAGGTGGCCGAAGTCTTGGCGGCGGCGCAATCCGATGCGCAGTTTTACCGTTTGGGCGTAGCGGACGAGGACGAGCCGGCTTGGGTGCGCAAAAGTCCAGCGGCCTATAGGGCGTTGGCGATCTTCGCTGCCACGGCTCCATTGCTTATAGGGGCATTCGTCGCCATCTGGCTGGCGGCATAACGCCCCGTACCCCTAAGGCGAGCTCATCCATAAGGCCGAGCCGTCAGTGACTAGAGTCACGCATCCCTTCTGCAAGGGCAGCTTGAAGCGTCCCGGCGCAGTCGGAGGACAACTCCAGCGTATACTTGTACTTGGACTTGTTGTCGTACATGCCTCCCGCTTCGAAGGTAAGCACGACACGACCACTATCCCTATCAACGCTTATCTGATCAATCGGCGTGCAGCTTATGAGCTTTCTCTCGCCGGCTCTTTTGAGTGGTTCCACATATACCTGCATGTGTCTCTCCCAAGTCCCGACAGCGGTAGAGTACGAACTTATTGTCGCATGTCTATTCAGCCTTTTGGGTAGGATAGCTCTGTCGGATACAACTCGACCCTAAACCCGAGACCTACGCCACCCAGCGCGGCGCGCTTCGGCCTCACTGCAAAACCAGCGCTCGCCGTGGTGGGGCGATATGCGGGTTTCATTATAATACTTCTGGCCGGGCACGTGATAGATGCGCTCGCCGGTGTTGAGGCTGATATTGCCCTTGACGTTGCACCCGGAGCCGGGAGCCATGGCCTTCAGGCTGTCGAGCGATACCCCTCCTGACGTGGAGGTGAGGGCCTGCAACGAGCCGCCCGTCACGCTGAAGACGGCAAATGCCGCAAGGGTCACGAAGGGCCCAACGGTTCGGACCAGAATGCGTCCGGGCTTGTGCTGATATTGCTTAGCCCCGCGCTGTCGCTGATAGCTCCTACCCATCTCGGCATTGTGACCTAGTCAGCCTAACGAGGGGTGGAAACGTTCATTCGGATTTGAATCGTGGCGCTGTAGGTCGGAGCGCCCGTCGTTGCCTTTAACGGGACGCACCGGCCCGCTAGCGAGCGCGAAGGTCCGCCGCAGATCCGGACCTGCGATCCGACGTCATTGACACTCCGCCGGTTCTGGCCCTGAAATGGCGGAGCTGATCCTGTTTAAGCCAGCGACGCTCACGTCATTGGGTCTGCAGCAACCAATGGCTTCGGGGGTACGCGACATTTGTTCCGGAGGCAGAGCTGGGCGTTGTGATGTTGGCGAACACCACCGTCTTCATGAGCACGATCGCCTTGAGGCCTTACATCGAACGCTCGAGCCTGCCGAGGCATACATCTGCTTGAATGCGAAGGACGTAGGCGGCGCGAAGCAGTGCCTCCGCGCCACCTGCGCACAATGTCAGCTATGGGTAATCTTCGTGCCCAGCACGTTCAGGCACTCGCGCATGAACGCGGCAAGGCCGGTCCAGCCTTTGGCCGAGACCATGTTGCCGTCGACATGGGCTTCCGTCGGGCCAACGTCGACATAGATGCCGCCGACCGCGGTCACTTCCGGTTCGCATGCGCCAAGTCCGGCAACCTTCCTGCCGTTCAGGACGCCCGGCACCGCCATGAGGATCTGTACGCCGTGGCAAATGGTGAAGATCGGCTTGCCGGTCTCGTGGAAGTGGCGAACCATGTCCTGAACCCGCTTGTCGGTGCGGATATATTCGGGACCGCGCCCGCCGGCAGCGTAGACGGCATCGTAATCCTCGACCTTCACGTCCGCGAACGTCTTGTTGATGTCGGCGTAGTGACCGAGCTTCTCGGTGTAGGTCTGGTCGCCTTCGAAATCGTGAAGCGAGGTCTTGATGCGATCGCCGGCCTTCTTGTCGGGGCAGACGACATGGACGGTATGGCCGACAGCCTCCATGCCCTGTTGAAACACGTAAATCTCATACTCCTCGGTGAATTCACCCGTCAGCATGAGTATCTTCTTGCCGCTCATGTTGGATCTCCTTGTCGTGGTCATTGAATGGCGACGCCCGAGACGTGCCGGGCGCCGCCCGATGGTCAGAACGGGGAATCTGGGAAGTAGAACTGGTCCGCGTTTTCCGGCGTGATCAACGGTGCGTCGAGCAGGAAGGAGCCGCGCATGGGCGCCTGGCCAGTGAACTGCCCCGCGGTCATGTAAATCGCCGATTTGATCATCGACGGCGGATACGGGGTGGAGATCGGCGTACGCTCGTTGCCTTCCTTCACCATCTCGATGACCTGCTTCATGCCGTTGCCGCCGAGCGCATATTTGATGTCGGTGCGTCCGGCCTGGTCGACCGCCTCGATGACGCCGAGCAACATGTCGTCGTCATTCGCCCATACGGCATCGATCTTGGGATATTTTGCGAGGTAGTCCTGCATCAGCGTGAAGGCCTCGTCCTGGTTCCAGTTTGCATACTGGATGTCGAGGATCTTGATGTCGGTCTCCGCGATAACGTCCGAAAAGCCCTTGATGCGCTCATCGTCGATGACGGTCGGAATGCCCCGCAGGACCACGATCTCGCCCTCGCCGCCCAGCTTGTCGGAAAGCCAGCGGGCCGTGTTTGCTCCCACCGCGATATTGTCGCCGGCCACGTAGAGGTCCTGGATCGAGGGGTCGGTCAGCCCACGGTCCACAA
This sequence comes from Aquamicrobium sp., assembly GCA_019739225.1. GTDB lineage: Bacteria > Pseudomonadota > Alphaproteobacteria > Rhizobiales > Rhizobiaceae > Aerobium. Next base: position 447,151 of record JAHHDT010000003.1, on the reverse strand, counting down.
CCGCGATGAAGGTTCCGTTCGACTTGACCTGCTCGACCGGCCCCGTCAGTTCCTCCGAGGTGAATGGCAGGATGACGAGCGCGTTAAGGTCGCGGGTCGCCGAGAGATCTTCGAGCGCGGAAACCTGCGCCGTTGCCGAAGATGCCGTGGAAAGGACCACGTCGATATTGGGGAACGCCGCCTCGATCTCCTTCTCAGCCTGTTCGGCGTGATAGACGACACCGCCGGTCCAGCCGTGGGTCGCCGCCGGGATCGACACGGCTATCGTGATGTCCCGCTCCTGCGCGCCTGCCGATCCCACCGACATGGCGCACGCCATGGCGATACTGGACACGAGCATTCCTGCCTTGATCATGATGGATTTCATTTTCTTCTCCTCCGTTGAAGTCTTTTGCCGCCGCGATCAGCGGCTGCTGGTGAAGCGGTGCGCCAGCATGGCGATGATGATGATTGCGCCCTGCACGGCTGCGACGAGGTATTCGGAAACCATGTCCGACAAGACCATCACGTTGGCGATCACCTCGAGAATGAGCGCGCCGGCGACGGTGCCCCAGACACGACCTCGCCCACCGCGCAGGAGCGTACCGCCGATGACGACGGCGGTAATGACCTGCAATTCCCAGAGCTGACCGGTCGTCGGCGTCGCGGCGCCGAGGCGCGGCACATAGCAGATCGCCGCAACGGCCACGCAAAGCCCCTGGATGACGTAGGCAATCGTGCGCACGCCGCCGACATTGACGCCCGAAAAGCGTGCGACCTCCGCATTAGAACCCACCGACGTCAGGCGGCGGCCGTATTTGGTGCGATAGAGCAGGAATGCGCCCAGCAGCACGACGGCCAGGGTGATGAGCACCGGATAGGGGATGCCCATGAAATTACCGAAATAGACGGGCCGGTACGCCTCGCGCAGACTGCGGTCGATCGGCAGCGAGCCACCATCGGTCATGAAGGTGATGAAGGCGCGAAAGATGCCCATCGTGCCGAGCGTGACGATAAACGGTTCTATTCGCCCGACAGTGACGATCAGCCCGTTGAAGAGGCCGCAAAGAGCGCCCACGACGAGCGCGACGCCCGCCCCCATGACGATCGCCCAGCCGCCATAGGACGGCGCCAGACCGTTCATTGTCATAATCATGATGCCGGTGACGAACGCCATCATCGAGCCGACCGAGAGATCGAGGCCGCCCGAAGAGATCACGAAGGTGGCGCCCACGGCGATGATCGCGATGAAAGCGCTGCGCGTGATGACATTGATGAGATTCGCGGAAGACGTGAAGTTGGAATTTATCAACGCACCCAGGATCACGATCACCGCGAGCGCGATGAATGGCGCGAGATCGGCCCAGCGGATGCGGCGGCGTTCGTCAGCGGTCGCGACGGTGGCGGTCGCTGTGGTCATGTGATCCCTCCCAGGTGCTGCCATGGCCGCCGGTCGTCGCGGCATAGACAACGTTCTCTTCATTGATCTCGTCGCCCGAAAGTTCGGCGACGATCCTCCCTGCACGCATCACCAGAACCCGATCGGCCAGACCGACCAGCTCCTGCATTTCCGACGAGATGACGATGCAGGCCTTGCCGGCCCTCACCATCGTATCGATGAAGTCGTAGATCTGGCTCTTGTTGCCGATGTCGATGCCGCGTGTCGGCTCGTCGATGATGACGACGGACGGGTCGGTCATCATCACCTTGGCAAGGAGCAGCTTCTGCTGGTTCCCGCCCGACAGCTTGCCTGCATCCAACGCCAGCGACCCGACGCGGATGTCGTAATCGGCCACCGCCTTGCGCAGGGCCGCCATCTCCCTGCCGCGATCCAGAACCGCGCCGGGGTTGACGCTCTCCAGCGCCTGTAACGTCAGGTTCGGCGCGAGCTTTTCGTCGAGAAGCAGGCCTTTGCCCTTGCGGTCCTCCGTCAGATAGACAAGCCCTGCGTCCATCATCGCCCCGACGGAGCGATGCGTCATCTCGCGGCCATTCACGAGGACGCTTGCCGCCTGCGACGGGCGAAGCCCCATCAACCCTTCAATGAGTTCCGTGCGGCCCGAACCCATCATGCCGCCCAGCCCAAGCACCTCCCCGGGACGCACGAAGAACGAAGCCTGCTGCGCGCCGTGGTCCACCTCCAGTTCGGTGACCGCGAGCAACGGCACAGCAGTGCTGGCCTGGCGCTTGGGAGGATAAAGCATGTTGAGCTCGCGACCGACCATCAACTCGGCCATCTGGCGCTGGCTGAGCTCGGCTGCCGGCCAGGTGCCGATCATGCGGCCATCGCGCAGCACCGTAATCCGATCGGCCAGCATCTCGACCTCGTCGAGACGGTGGGAGATGTAGAGAACCGCCACACCGTGATCGCGAAGGCCGCGCACGATGTCGAGCAGAGCTTCCACTTCGTCATTCGCCAGGACAGCCGTCGGCTCGTCGAAGATGATGACCTTGCGTTCGTCCAGCAGGGCGCGCGCAATCTGCACCAGTTGCCGCTGCGCCAGTGGAAGGTCACCAACCCGGTCGCCCGGCCGGGCGACCGAGCCGACCCGCTCAAGCAACCGAGCAGTGCGACGGTTCATCGCGCGGTCGTCGATCATCCAGCCCCGGCTGAGTTCGCGCCCGAGAAACAGGTTCTGGGCTACCGTCAGGTCTGGTGCGAGCAGGATTTCCTGATGCACGAGGACTATGCCGGCATCCTCGGCCTCGACCGCGTCAATGAATGATGCCGCCTGCCCTTCCATCGCGATACGCCCGGTACTCGGCTGGACGTGACCGGACAGGAGCTTCATCAGCGTGGATTTGCCGGCGCCGTTCTCGCCGATGATCGCGTGGACCTCGCCGGCGCGGATATCGAGGGTGACATCGGACAGTACGTTCACGGCGCCGTACGCCTTGCCCAGCCCCTCGGCGCGCAACGTCACCGCAGGCGGTGCCGGCCGGCCCACCGCGCGATCGGGTTGAGGCACCGCGCTCATTCGAATGCCGAAAGAAGCCTGTCGCGCGAACGCTCGATGTGTTCGTGCATGGCCTTGAACGCCGCGTCGGGATCACCGGCCCGGAACGCCGCGAGCAGGCGCTCGTGCTCCTCGAGCGCTTCCTGCGTTACGCGGGTATGAAACATCAGCCTGAAGATGTGCAGGTGCACATGCTGGTTGAACAGCGTGCTGCGGATCACCTCATTGCCGGCAATCTTCATGATGTCGTCGTGAAAATGAGCATCGGCGCGCGCAAAGCGCGAATAGCGGGTATTGCGGTCCACCGGCGCTGCGCCATGGCCCATGTCAGCTGCCGAATTCTCCAGCAGGGCGAGTGCTTCCGCAGACATCTTGTGGACAGCAAGCCGCGCCGCCTCTGGCTCCAGCAGCAGCCGGAAGACGTAGAGGTCCTCGAACTGCTTGCGCGTCCACTGGGGCGCGGCGCTGTAGCCGATGAGGTGTTCCTTGCGAACGAGGCCTTCGCGCTCAAGACGGCTCAGTGCCTCACGAACCGGGGTCTGCGACACGCCAAGCTCACGTGCCAGAACATCTATGGGGATGCGCGCGCCCGGCGCGATCTCCAGCGACATGAGCCGGTGGTAGATGCCGTCGTAGACGCCCTCGACCACGCTGCTCGGCCTGAGACTTGCAGGCTTGTTTTCCCGTTCGGCTGCGAATGCCACGTGGGCTCTCCCGAATGTCCTGTTGACACGAGCGAAGGTGTTGCAGATAAGCTATCCGATGTCAAATACAATATCGTATACGATCTGATATAGGATTTTCAGGTGAGAGCTTCGGCGGATCAGCTTCAGCAGATAGCAGTGGCATCGCTGGAAAAACGCGGCGCGCCACATGAAAACGCCTGGCTGCAGGCCGAACTGCTGGTCGAGGCGGAGCTGCGCGGACTGTCTTCGCATGGCCTCCAACGGTTGCCGACGCTGCTCAAGCGTATTGAACGGGGGCTGGCCGATCCCACCACCAGCGGCATCCGCCAATGGCGGCGGCAAGCGCTGGTCAGCATCGATGGCGAGCGCGGGCTTGGGCCTGTCGTAATGATGGCCGCTATGAGCGAACTGACCTTGGCAGTACACTCCTGCGGGATCGCGATTGCCGCGATCCGCAACGCCAACCACCTCGGCATGCTCGCCTATTACGCCGAGGCCGCCGCCCTGGCGGGACGCATCGGCATCGTCATGTCGACAAGCGAAGCACTGGTGCATCCGTACGGCGGCACCAGGGCGATGCTCGGCACTAACCCGATTGCCATCGGCATTCCCACCGACGCCAAACCGTTCGTGCTCGACCTTGCCACCAGCATCGTCTCGATGGGCAGGATTCACAGTCACGCGTTGCGGGGCGAACCGATTCCAGCAGGCTGGGCAGTCGACGCGACAGGTCGCCCAACGACCGATCCGGACGCGGCCAAGCTGGGCGCGATCGCGCCTTTCGGCGGCGCCAAAGGCTATGGGCTGGGCCTCGCCATCGAGCTTTTCGTGGCCTCGCTGGCCGGCTCCGAGATGGCCCCGGAGGTGCGCGGCACCCTGGACGAAACCGACCCGGCAACCAAGGGCGACCTGCTGATCCTGATCGATCCGGCAGCCGGCGCAGCCAATACGGCAGCGCTTACACGCTATCTGGAGTGCCTGCGGTCCTCATGCCCCGCCGAACCCGGCCGCCCCGTTGCCATTCCCGGTGACGGCTCACACACGCGCCGCGCCGAAGCGCTGTCGGCGGGCGTCGAAGTTCCGGACGCGCTTTTCAACAAATTGGCCGCTCTCGCGGCCGCGTGAGTTTCTAGAGGAGGACACGGCAGAATGAACTTTTTTGGGACTATCAGGGCCCCGCGGGAACTGATCTTCGGGTCAGGCCAGCGAAACTCCCTGGGTCGTATGACCAGCAGGCTCGGAAGCCGCGCACTGGTCGTGACGGATGCAAGGCTGGCGGCGGACGCGGAGTTTGCGGCAACGATCGAGCAACTGCAAAAAGCCGGCCTGGCGGTGCGGGTCGACGATTCAACCCTGCCCGACGTTCCTGTCGATTCCGCCCTGGCAAGTGCTGCCGCGGCGCGCGACTTCGCCCCTGATCTCGTCGTCGGCATCGGCGGCGGCTCGTGCCTCGACATGGCGAAATGCGTATCCGTTCTGCTCACCCATGGCGGCAGGCCACAGGACTATTACGGCGAATACAACGTCCCGGGTCCGGTCATGCCGATCATCGCATTGCCGACGACGGCCGGTACGGGATCGGAGGTCACGCCGGTGGCCGTCCTGTCCGACGCGGAGCGCAGCCTCAAGGTCGGCATATCGAGCCCGCACATCATTCCCACCGCGTCGATCTGCGACCCCGATTTGACACTCACCTGCCCTCCCGGCTTGACCGCCGTCGCCGGTGCGGACGCGTTGACACACGCTATCGAGGCCTTCACGGCCATACGGCGCGACCCGGTCGCCGGCATCGCGCAAGAGCGTGTTTTCATCGGCAAGAACGCCTTCTCCGATCACTTCGCACTACGTGCGATATCGCTTCTCTGGCAGGGGCTCGAGGCCGCCTACAAAGACGGCTCGAACACCCGCGCGCGTGAAAAGGTGATGATGGGGGCAACGTTCGCCGGTCTTGCCTTCGGTGTCGCGGGCACGGCCGCCGCACATGCGATACAGTACCCGGTAGGTGCGCTCACCCATACCGCGCACGGCGCGGGTGTCGCCTGCCTGATGCCCTATGTGATGCGCTGGAACGCGCCGCAAATCTCGGGAGAGCTGGCGGAGATCGCCGGTGCCACGGGACTGGATGGTGCTGATGAGGTGATCCCTGCCGTTGCCGCGTTGTTTTCAAGGCTGGGCATCGCGCCGACGCTGCGCGAACTGGGCCTCGAGGAAGACCGCCTGGACTGGGTCGCCGAACAGAGCTGCGGAATTGCCCGGCTGGTCCAGAACAACCCTCGTCCCCTGCCCCTGCCCGACATGCGCAGGCTGGTCGCCGCCGCCTACAGCGGCGATGCCTCGCTGCTCGCCTGATACCTGAAGGAAATCCATCCATGACCCTGCACACAAAGATCGCCGGCTACGCCGATCCCACCCTCCACGCGCACGGCCTCTATATCGGCGGCCAATGGGAGAAAGGCGCGGGCATTTCCGTGATCGATCCCTCCACCGGCGAAGTGCTCGCCGAGGTGGCCGACGCATCCGTGGAGGACGCGCTCCGCGCCGTCGACGCAGCCGAGGCGGCAGCTTCGCAGTGGCGTCAGACCCCGCCACGCCGGCGCTCCGAAATCCTGCGCCGCTGGTTTCAACTGATGACCGACCGCGCCGAGGAACTGGCAACGCTCATTTCGCTGGAAAACGGCAAGGCATTGGCCGATGCGCGCGGAGAGGTGGCGTACGCCGCTGAATTCTTCCGCTGGTATGCCGAGGAAGCCACCCGCATTCCGGGTGAATACCGGCATACGCCCTCCGGCTCCCACAACATCCTCGTCGACCATGAGCCCATCGGCATCTCGGTACTCATCACCCCCTGGAACTTCCCCGCAGCAATGGCAACGCGCAAGATCGGCCCCGCACTGGCCGCAGGCTGCACCGTCATTCTCAAGCCGGCATCGGAAACCCCGCTGACGGCCTACGCAATGGCACGGCTGGGCGAGGAGGCAGGGGTCCCGGCCGGCGTCGTGAACGTGGTGACCACGACCAACCCAGGCCCGGTGACGAATGCCATGCTCGCGGACCCTCGCGTGCGCAAGCTCTCCTTCACGGGCTCCACCGGCGTCGGCCGCATCCTGCTGGCGGAAGCGGCGAAATCGGTCGTCAGTTGCTCGATGGAGCTCGGCGGAAACGCGCCCTTCGTCGTTTTCGACGATGCCGATCTCGAGGCCGCGCTCGATGGCGCCATGGTTGCAAAGATGCGCAATGCCGGCGAAGCATGCACCGCGGCCAATCGCTTTTATGTGCAGGCCGGCATTCATGACGCCTTCGTCGAAGGACTGAGCAAGCGCATGGCAGGACTCAAGATCGGGAAAGGCTACGACGCCGACACGCAATGCGGTCCGATGATCACGACCAAGGCCGTTCAGAAGATCGATCAGCTCGTCTCGGAAGCAGTCCGGCGCGGCGCTCGTGCCACGACCGGGGGCGCACCGTTGCCCGGCAGCGGCTATTTCTATCCGCCCACCGTCCTGGTGGACGTGCCGGTCGAAGCATCCATCGCCCGCGAGGAAATCTTCGGCCCCGTTGCGCCCGTTTACAGGTTTGAGCGCGAAGACGAGGCCATCCGCCTTGCCAATGACACCGAGTACGGCCTCGCCGCCTATGTCTATACACGGGATGTAAAGTGCGCCATGCGTGTCGGCAGAGGCATCGAGACAGGCATGCTCGGTATCAATCGCGGGCTGATGTCAGACCCGGCGGCCCCCTTCGGCGGAGTCAAACAAAGCGGGCTCGGTCGCGAAGGTGGTGTCACCGGCATTCTGGAGTTCATGGAAGCCAAGTATTACGCCATAGAGTTCTAGGCGCGGGGCACGGTCGGCTGACCGACGTTCGTCCGTGCCGCCGATTGCAGCCAGGACACTCGATTTCCGGAGACGCATATGACTGGAACCGATCTCTACCGCATCCGCGATTTCGTACCGGATTTCGATGCCATTGCGGCCGAGTTTGCCGCGCGCAGCCGGGACATCGAGGCACGCGCCAGCATACGGTCCGATGTGGCCTACGGCACGGGGCCGCGCGAAACGCTCGATATCGTCTTTCCCGCGAATCCGACTGCGGACGCGCCATTGCATGTCTTCGTCCACGGCGGCTACTGGCGCTCCGGCGAGAAGAAGGACTACCGCTTCGTGGCCCAGCCGGTGCTGGCGGTCGGCGGCATCGCTGCGCTGGTGGAATACGACCTGATGCCCGGCCACCGACTGCCGACCCTGGTCGACCAGGTGCGCCGGGCGGTCCTCTGGTTGCAAAGCAATGCCCGCAAGTTCGGCGCCGATCCGGAACGCATCACCGTCAGCGGGCATTCGGCAGGCGCTCATCTGTCATCCTATCTGGCAGCGACGGGATCGCAGGAAACCTCGCCCCCTGCCCTGCCCCATCTCAAGGGCCTGCTGCTGGTCAGCGGTATCTACGACCTCTCCGGCATACCGGACAGCTTCCTGCGTCACGAAGCGGAAATGACAGGGGCCGAAGCCGCTGACTGGTCACCGCTCGATGCGCGGGAGCGCACGGGACCGATCCGAGTCATTGCCTACGGCGAGTACGAAACAGCGCCCTTCCATGAACAGGCCCGCGCGCTGCACGACAAACTCTCCACCAACAGCGAGCCCTCGGAATTGCTGCCGATAGCCGGACGCAATCATATGAATATCGTCCTGGATCTTGCCGATCCCGATACTGCGCTGGGCGCCAGGCTCGCCGACCTCGCGGCATGCCGCTGACGGCGACCAGACAGGCCAGCACGGCGCGCGCGGATTGACCGCCCCGCGTGCGGAGGCATGGCCTGACGCGCGACTACGCGTCTTGCCGGTCTGCGTGATAGGTTTTTCCGTCGGCGTCGAAGAGATGGAGCTCGCTCGTATCGAAGCTGACATTCACGACATCGCCAGGGCTGACCTGTGAGCGTCCTCCGTCCTGCGCGATGATCGGAGTGCCGTCGGCCAGTTGCATATAGACAAGCGTCCTGTCGCCAAGATGCTCGACCACGGTGGCCTTGCCCGAAGTCGTGTCCGCGCGTTCGCTCACGCGCACCGCCTCCGGACGGATACCCAGTTCATAGCTGCCGCTTGCAGGGACGCGGATGTTCATGTCGACCTTCGATCCGTCACCGAGCCTCGCCAGCTTGGCCTCATCGTTGCCCGACAATTCCACCTTCAGGAAGTTCATCGCCGGACTGCCGATGAACCCGGCGACGAAACGGCTCGCGGGATTGGAGTAGACCTCCATCGGCGTGCCGATCTGCTCGATACGACAGTTGTTGAGGACGACGATCCGGTCGGCCAGGGTCATCGCCTCGGTCTGGTCGTGCGTGACGTAGATCATCGTCGACCGAATCCTCTGGTGCAATTCGGCCAGTTCGACGCGCGTCCGCACTCTCAGCGCCGCATCGAGGTTCGAAAGCGGCTCGTCGAAAAGGAATGCCGCAGGTTCCTTGACGATCGCGCGGCCGATGGCCACGCGCTGCCGCTGGCCTCCCGAAAGTTGGCTCGGGCGGCGGTCCAGCAACGCCTCCATCTCCAAAATGCGGGCTGCCTCGTTCACCCGGCGCGCGATCTCGTCGGAAGCCATGTGAATATTCTTGAGCCCGAAAGCCATGTTGTCGCGCACCGTCATATGCGGATACAGGGCGTAGTTCTGGAACACCATCGCCACGTTGCGCTGGCCAGGCGCAAGGGCCTGGCACTGCCTGCCGCCGATGGTCAGCGTGCCGCTGTCGATGGTTTCGAGCCCGGCAATCATCCTGAGCAGCGTGGATTTGCCTGAGCCCGAAGGGCCGAGAAATACCACAAACTCGCCGGCTGCGACGCTCAGCGAGAGATCGTCGATCACCCGCACCTCGCCAAAACTCTTCGAAACATTCGTGAGCGCGATGTCGGCCATATGCTATCCTTTGATCCCGGCACTCAGAGTGATCGCCTGGGTGACCCTGCGCTGGAACAGAAGATAAACCAGCGCCACCGGCAGCCCTGCCAGCGTCGCCGCCGTGAGCTGGCGTGCGTAGTAGACGCCGAAAGCGTCCCAGACCTGGGTAATGCCGACGGTGATCGTCATCATTTCGGTCTTGGTCACGGCCAGGAACGGCCACAGGAAGGCGTTCCATGCCCAGATGAAGGTGACGATGGAGAGCGCCGTGGTCACACCCCAGTTCATCGGCACGTAAACCTTGAAAAGGATCGCCAGCTCGCTTGCGTTGTCCATCACCGCCGCCTCGCGAAAATCGCTCGGCACCTGGTCGAAGAACTGTTTGTAGACGATGATCGCCACCGGGTGGATGAGCTGTGGCAGGATGATCCCCGCCCATGTGTTCAACAGCCCCATATTCGCCATCAGCACGAAGTGGTTGATGATCAGCACCTGGGTTGGAACCATGAAACTGGCCAGGATCAGCCACCACAGCGGACGGCGCCCGGGAAACCTGAGCTGCGAGATCGCGTAGCCGGCAAACATCGACGACGAGACGGTGAGGATCGTTACGCCGACCGCCGTGACGATGGAGTTGATATACCAGGTGCCGATCTGCGTCTCGGTCAGCGCGAAAACATAGTGCCGCAGCGTCGGTGTCTCGGGCCACAGCTCGATGTATGGTCTGACGACCTCGTCCTCGGGTTTCAGAGACGAGATGACCCCCCAGTAGAGCGGGAAGCACCACACGACAGCGCAAATCACGGTGAAGATCGTGATCAGCGCGCCGACGAGATTGGCGCGTCTTGCCGCGTCGGCGGTCATGGTCTCCGCTCCGCGAACCGCATGAGCTGATAGTTCAGAACCGAGATGATGATTACCATGAGAAACAGAACGACCGCGATGGCGGCGGCGCGCCCGCCATGGTTGTTCACGAATGCGCGCTGGAAGATGTAGTAGACCATGACGAGGTTGTCGTTCGGCCGTCCGCCCTGGCTGAACAGATAGACCTGGTCGAATATTTTCAGTTGCGAAATGAGCTGGATCGTCAGGACCAGTCCGGTAACCGGCCATAGCAACGGCCAGGTCACGCGGCGGAACATCGTCCAGCGACCCGCATTGTCGAGCTCGGCAGCCTCGTAGATCTCCTTTGGGATCGCGCGTAGCCCGGCCAGGAACAGCAGGATCGAGAATCCGGCAGTCCACCAGATCGTGACGAAGGCCACGGCGGGCATGAACCAGCCGGTGACCTTGAAGATCGGCACCCGCTCGATCCCCAGCATGTCGAATAGATGCATGGCAATGCCGAACTGGAAGTTCAGCGTCCAGTCCCATATCCGGTAGACAACGGAGACCGGCAGAATATATGGCAGGAAGAAGAGAGCCAGTACCAGCGCCTGCAACCGCCCCGACAGACGCGTGATCCCCAGGGCTATCGCCAGCGCGACCATCGTGCCGGGCACGACGGTGAGCACCACGAAGTAGGCCGTATTCCAAAACGCCGTGTCGAAGCGGCGGTCGCTTCCCAGTCGCTCGTAATTGTCCCAGCCAGTCCACTCGCCCGCGCCGATCAGCGGCGCATCCTGGAATGACAGGATGAACATGTCGATCGTGGGGTAGATGAAAATCAGCCCGTAGATCGCGACGAAAGGCGCGATTAGCACATAGGCAACCAGAGCCTCTTTCTTGCTGTCACGGATCACGGCCACATCCTCGTCGATGAGGGCGGAGCGCGAGCGCTCCGCCGCTCGCATTTACATGTCGTTCAGCTCGTAGGTGATCTCCTCCACTGCTTCGGAGGGTTCCATCTCACCATTCAGCGTCGGCACGAAGTACGTCGACATGACGTCGAAGATCGGTCCCGCCACACCTGCCAGTGGCGTCTTGGGATCGTAGATCATGTTTTCCGTCAGCGACGAGTATGTCGCATTGGGCTCCATCGCCTTATATTCGGCAGACTCGGTCACCGCCTGATAGGCCGGGATATGACCGGCTGTTGCCCAGAACAGCGATCCTTCGAGGATCGAGGATATCACCTCCAGCACCGCCGCCCGCTTCTCCGGGCTCAGCTCGCGGCCGGCCGGAATCGCGAAAACGTGGCTGTCCGAGTAGGTTGCAGGGTGATCGAAGATCACCGGAAGCTCCACCGCACCCCACTCAAACAACTTGTCCTGCTTATGTAGGTCGGTCATCGTCGGGACTTCCCAGACGCCGTTGATCATCATCGCCGCCTCCCCGGATGTGAAAAGCGCAACGGTCGCAGGATAGTCGGTATAGGTCGACTGAAGTCCTTCGTTCGTCCATTCCTGCAACACCGACAGCGCGTTCTGAAGCTTGCTGGCGTTGTCGCCGGCAAGGAACTCGCCGTCGCTCATCAGTTCGCCGCCCTGCTGGCCCATCAGCGAATAGATCGTGCGGAACATGAAATTGCCGTCGGCCGTAACCGAGCCCAGCGGGAACTTGACCGAGCCGGCATTCTTCAATGCCTGAAGTGTCTCGGTAAACCCTTCGCGGCTGTCGAGCCCCTTGGGCTTGCCGTCTTCGGTCAGAAGACCCGCCTCCCCCAGAATATCCTTGTTGTAATAGAGAACGATCGGGTGGGTATCGAGAGGCACGCCGTAGGTCTTGCCATCCGGACCGGTCACCGAGTCCCAGATCGCAGGCGCGAAATCGGCCTCGGACAAGCCCATCGTCTCCCAGTCTTCGGGCGTTATCTCCTGCAGCAGCCCCTGATCGACGGCCAGCGGTATTCGGCTGGCATGATAGGTCATGACGTCAGGCGTCTCGCCGACCGCAACCGAGGTCTGCACCTTGGTGTAGAAGGGCACGCCCCAGTCCAGCGTCGTGGCGTCGATGGCGATGTCGCCCTGATGCGCCTGGTTGAACTCGGCGATCATCTGCTTCATGCGAACACCGTCGCCGCCGCCAAGGAAATCCCACCAGACGACGGTCTCCTGGGCATGCGCTGCGGAGGCCATGAATGCGCCAGCCGCCACCAATGCAACAAGTCTTTTCATCTGTCTTCCTCCCAAATGTCCGGCCAGGTGGCCGGCTCTCTCGAATGGAGGAGCGCCTCCCTTACAGGCACCGGAGACGCACCGTTCATCAAAGCTGCACCCGGATCATCGAATAGCTGAGTGGCGGCAGGGTGAGCGCCAGGCCACCCTGGGACTTCCTTGCGCCGTCCGCCCGGGTCGGCACGACATTGTTGGGCATTTTCTCAGTATTCTTGGCGCGCAGGTCCTCGTGCTTGATAAGCGTATGCTCTATCGACCGGGCGTCGCCGAAATGCTCGATCGCGAGATCGACCTCCAGCGTCTCGTCCGCATTCCTGTTGATCGCGAAGAAGGTCAACGTGCCCGCGTCCCCGTCATGGACGCCCGCAATGTCCAGATAGCTGACGCCAGACGCTATGTCGGCATCATAGGCGGGACTGTCGACATCCAGCCGCAGCGCTGTACCGCGCCCATGCACCGAAGCGAACTTGAACGGATAGTATATCGTCTGCCGCCAAGCAGCCCCGCCGGGCGCGGTCATGATCGGCGCGATCACGTTCACAAGCTGTGCGATGCAGGCGATGCGCACCACATCCGAGCGGCGGATGAAGGTGTTCAGTATGCAACCGACCTGGAGGACGTCCTCGAAATCGTAGATGTCCTCCAGCAGGGCCGGCGCGTGCGGCCAGTCCCACTTTGCCATACGCTGCGCATCGTTCTTGCGCTCGTGATACCAGACGTTCCATTCGTCGAAGCTGATCTTCACGTCATGTTTCGAGCGCGACTTCGCCTTCACGTAGTCGATTACGCCCGAGACCGTGCCGATATATCGGTCCAGCTTGCTGGGAAGTGCCAAATATTCGCGCGTATTGTGCTCGTAATTTTCAAAATACATATGAAGCGAAATGTAATCGATATTGTCGTAACTCTCCTCGAGAACCGTCGCTTCCCACTGCGGGTAGGTCGGCATCTCGGAGTGCGAGGAACCGCAGACCACCAGTTCGAGAGACTTGTCGAACCCTTTCAAGGCTTTGGCGGTCTCGTTGGCGAGGTGGCCATATTCGCTCGCCGTCTTGTGGCCGATCTGCCAGGGGCCATCCATTTCGTTGCCCAGGCACCAGAGCTTCACATCCCAGGGCGCATTGCGACCGTTGGACTTGCGCAGCTCGGACCAGTAGGTGCCGCCGGGATGATTGACGTATTCGACAAAGTTGCGCGCCGCATCCAGGTCGCGCGAGCCGAGGTTGATGGCCAGCATCATCTCGGTGCCGGCCTTGTCGGCCCAGTCTGCGAATTCGTGAATACCGATCTGGTTCGACTCGCTGGTGCGCCAGGCGAGGTCCAGCCGCGTCGGGCGCTGGTCTTTTGGGCCGATCCCATCTTCCCAATTATAGGCCGAAACGAAATTGCCACCGGGATAGCGACAGATCGGGGTGTCCAGCTCGCGAACCAGATCGATCACGTCGCGACGCATGCCCGCCTCGTCCGCGCTTGGATGGTTCGGCTCGTATATGCCCGTGTAAACGGCGCGCCCGAGGTGTTCGAGGAATGAACCGTAAAGCCGGTTGTCGATGTCCGCGATCACGTACCGCGCATGCGCGGTGACCCGAGCCTTCATGAATTCCTCCCGTACATACCAGAATAGCGGATATGTACCTATTTTTTTGGTATGGTACGGGAATCGAGCTTCAGGTCAATGATTTATTCGCTAGCGAATGCGCATCACGATATCCTGGTCATAGTTACCGAAGCCGCGACCGAAGATGTTGATCCCGCCTGGATGCTCGGCTTCCTCGTGCACGCCGATGCGCATCCTGACTGAGCGGTGGCGGTCGATTTCCAGGTCCGTCAGCGTGACGTCGGAGACGCGTACGCCGTCGACATAGCTGCCGTCGCTGTTGATCCGCCATGTCTTCAGCTTGCCGTATTGCGAGCCGGAAAGCTTCCACCACTCGGGCGTGTAGACACCACGCTTGTCGCCGAAATCTCCCGGCGAGGTCCAGGTCGCCACGTGGACGCCATTGACCTGCAGCGAGATATCCGAGGGCCATTTGGCACTGGTGCCGGGAACCTCGGAACTGAGCTCCATCGAAAATTCAAGCTCGCTCGGACGCGTGTTTTTCAACTTTGCATTATTGGGGAACTGGTACTCGACGTAACCCCTTGTAAACCATAGAAGTCCCGCCTTCATCCGGTCCGGCTCAAGGAATGTGTTCGGCACGTCGAGCAGCCCGATAACCCCGTCGGGCGAACAGAGCCCGCAAGGTGCTGAAACTTCGCACTGCGTGTAGAGGCCGAGCGGCATCGACACCTCGACCCTGCTGTCGTCGCGCGCGCCATGGATATCGCGAAAGGCGACGAGGATCTCCGAGAAGGCAGATTCGCAAACCTTCTGGCTGCCTTTGCGGGCTTTTACGACACGACAGACGATCAGCCCCGTATCTTCCAAAATCTGGAGGTTCGATGAGATCGTCGATTGCGGGAGCCCCAGCTCGGCTGCAATCTCGTTTACGTTCTTCGGCCCGTTCAGGCCGAGGAGCTTGAGGATAGAAACACGAACAGGACTTGCGAGCCCCTTGATCAACTCAAGGCTTTCTTCGGGATCAACGAGGAGGAATTTGTTGGCCACAGCACACAGGTATTTGAACCGGAGTATGGCATCTGTATCAGAATGTCGGGTAGAAACAAGCAACATGCAGGATCGATGATGCGGATGTGTCCCGCTGCACCTCATTTGCGTACCGGATTGACGGCAAGCTTAAGTTGAACTTTTCCACGCGGCGGTTGTCGCGGGATCAAGTATGACCGATGGCGGCGGCCGGCTCTCGCCTTCGTCCGCTGTCTCGGCTACTTAGCCAGTGGCCTCGGTCAGCTCGCTACTGATAATGGCGTTGCGGCGCGCTTGGGCCCCTTTCTCGAAGCAGCCGCGGCATAAGCTCATAGTGCTTTCAATCTTCGGAACCAATGGCCGTCCGTTGATGTTTGGAGCCATGGTCGACTGGATTCCCACCAGCAGCGAATGGCTAAATGTTCTTGCAAACTGGACGATGGTTGCGATCTGGCTGGTCTACCTACAGGTATTCTTGCGCAGCTTTCGTAGGCAGACCGTGCCGAAGATCGTTATCACGCGGGCGGCTGGTCGCTCACTTGATGGTTCGTGTTTCGTCAGCAACATGAGCTCCGACGCCGTTTACATCGAAAGCGTCATCGTCGAGGTCAGCACTCAGGATCACTCGCTCGCTTGTTCCGTTACCGATTTCGAGCATTTCGACGGCGAAGATGCAGCTCCCGATCCGAAACTACAAACATTCCACGGTCCGTTGCCGCCATCGCAATACACTGTACTCGGGACCTTCGAGTCCTTGATAGACACCGCGGCTCGGCGCACGGGGATGGACAGTGGTCAGCTCAAGAGGACGGCGGAGTACGTTTCCGTCACCGTGACCATCCTCGCCGACTACGCTTCCTCGCGGCTATTGATCGGAGCCAAGCGCAGCTTTACGGCTCGTGCCGATCAAGGCTGGAAGCTTTCTGCCGATACACGAAGCACGGTGCAGATCACGTCCAGTTGGGAACGCCGCCGCCTCTACGACACGCTGGAGCATCTGGATTAGGACAGCTTTCACACGATCATTACCGCCGGCCGCGCTTCGAGAGCGAGACCCTGGCTGCGCGACGAGCACCGATCGTTGATAGTGGCGATCAGTTGCTTGGCAGAAAGAATAGCCCTGCGCTGCCTCCGGCAAATGCGATCCTTACCAACCTCATCACCCGCGGCACACGGGCCGCGAGGTGACGGACGGATTGCTTCGCAGGGATTAGGGCGTAGGCTCGATTGCCATCCAGCCGGCGCGCACTGTCGGCGGGTGGAACAAAATAATGAGCTGCCGGTTCGGTGGGTGGAAGGTCGCATTCTCCAACGATCTTCCCTTGACTTGTCTACCTGTAGAACCACACTTGGCCGGCCTCGTGCCGGCCATTTTTTGCCAGGCCTTGTTGCTGGTTTTTCGGCCCTAGTCTTCTTTTCCGATGCGGTTTTTATAGGGCGGCATAGCGGCCGGAGCCCTCCGGTCTGGATGACCGTCGTGCGCCGTAAGGGAGGCCTCCCTCGCGGCCACCATCTCAAACAAGACAAGCTCCGACGTCTCCTGTTTCGCCGTGGTCCACATCGAGCCGGCCTATTCGGCCCACTTCTTGCGTGATGAGAGTGAGAACGAGGTAAGCGGGAAGGCAGCGATCGATGTTAGATCAGGTGGAAGGAAATCCGCTCCAAAGCGAAACACGCCGCTCTGGTCGAGTGGCGTCGGCAGCCGCGGTGCTGTTGATCGCGACGGGGGGCGTGCTGACTGTTCTATGGGTGCTGGTCGTAATGTGGGGTGCCGGTCGCCTTGTCGGCATCGCTTGAGATTGAAGGGACATGGCGCGCCTTTCACAAAGGCGGAGTTTCGGAACAAATTCCTGAGACGGGAGTTGTAGGGACAGGGATGCCCCCTCGTCCCTAGGATACCCCCGCTTAGGCCGGCCTTGTGCCGGCCTTTCCTTTGCGTGGAAGATCGGCTGAAGAAAGAGCCGGGCGAGTTGAGGGAGCAGAGCTCGGCGCAGCTCTCTAGTGTTCATGACAACGCGGACTCAGGCAAACCCGCTGACCTTTCAGGCACGGCAAAAAGTGGGCGTTCTAATCTCGCATGCACGTTATGACAGCTCTCTTTAGAGCTGTTGCTCAAGCATCGACTGCGAAGGGAGATTTTCCAGAGGCAGCGCCAGACCGGCGCCGGCGTTGCGGAAAGATCTGTTTTGAGCGTCTAACTCCTCGACACGAACCTCATCAGCGCGATCGCGGACGAAGCATCGAACGGCTCCTGACGAGAGAGCCACCCCAGTCGATCGAAGTCCCCAGGGATAATCCCCGGCGCTGCGTGATCGCGCGTACCTAACGCCTGCACTCCTGGCAGGCTCGCAATTTCCAGCTGATTGCGATGCCGTGCATCGATCCGTGGAAGCAATCGCCGCCCGTTGCCCTTGCCCGTTCGGGCAGCTTCCCACGTTTCACGCAAAGGAGCGTTTCGCGCAGATCATCCAGGGCGTGAAGAAGGCTTCGCGTTCAGCCGACGAGGGCGGGGTCCTGCCCGGTGCGGCTCAAAGCGCGTCGCAGATTATCGTGGATCTTTCTTCGGAGCGGAGCCTTTAGTCTCCAGACGGTGCTTTTCGATCAGGTTCGAGCGGGCTTGTATGACTGCAGAGAGCAGTCAAGCATCAGCGTTGCGCACGAGTTCGGCGGCGCGCGGCTCTTATGACGGCACTCCTAGAACCGCTTGGCGAGCTCCAGGCCGATCGCGTGTTCCTGCGTGTCGTTTCCGAACGCCGTGCGGTAGTCGAAGCCCAGTGTCCAGGCCTGCGGGAGCTCGGCGTCGAGCGACAGGCCCAGCGTCACATAGCTTCGGTTGGATGCTTCGATATCCAGCCAGTAGGGCAATCGATCCATGTCGATGTAGCCCATGCTGATCCGGCTCGATCCCGCGAAATCGTGCGTGTACTCAACGCGCGCGCCCGGGGTCAGTGTGCCCCAGCCCGTCTTGAAGGCGTATTTGGCGCGAAGGCCGATGACGCCGGATACCGTATCGATGCTCTGATCTCCGTAGCGCAGCCCGAAGTCGCCTCCGCCTTCTTCGGTGAAGCCGTCGAGCCAGGTACGGGACATCTCGACGCGCCCATAGGGCGAGACCAGCCAGGCCTGGTCGCGGAATTCGTAGGCCGCAGTCAGCGAACCGAACAGCTGGTGTCCCGAGCGCGTGCCGTTGGCGAAGTCTCCGGTCGCGGTGACAAACCGTCTGCTGTCGAAATCGAGCCAGCTTCCACCAATGAGGCCATCCAGGAAGAAATTGTCGATCGGCTTGTAACTGCCGTAGACAGCCGCGCTGTAGGCACGGCCAGTGCTCTGCGTGCCGTTGGCGCCGACATCTGTTCGATCACGGCCGAAGCCGACACCGAAGCCGCCGATGAACTTCTTCGAGAACCGATAGTCGATCCCGGCGCTGACCCCGACCATCGTGTAATCGAGGGCAAGTCCGCCATCGTCGCTCTCGCCGAAATTGACGTAACCGCCGGTCCAGACCGCGAAGGGTCCGAGATCCGGTCCTCCACCGTTGCCGGATGTGGACGAAGTGGCCTTCTCATCCGAGGCGAATGCGCCGCTTGTGGACGCGCCGGCATCATGCGGCGCATAGCCGAGGACACCCGGTTTCTCATGGGCCCGTTCGACAAGCTGCTGGATTTCGCGGTCGCCGCGGCTTTCTTCCGCATTGTAGCCGAGGCGCAGATTCATGCTGTTCGTGCGCCGGTCTCCTTCATCATGCAATTGTTCCAGCCGGTCGTTGAAGTTGCGTGTCTGCACCTGCGCGAAGCGCTTGGCGGCATCGACCTGGGCAGTCAGCAGTCCCACCACCTCGGGGTCCTGCGCAGGGTCGGGCCGGCCGACGATGGTGAACGCGATCGTTCCGGGCGCCGACGTTCCGGCAGCGTTGGAAAGCGTGAAGCGTAGATCGGCTTCACCCGCGTAGGTGGCGCTCGCGGCAAAGATCAGTTGGTAGGTCTGGCCGTCGCGCTCGATGCGGGCCGTGCCGGCCTCGGCATTGGATAGATCGACGATCGCGGCCCCCGTGAACGGGCCTCCTGTGGCGCCCTCGGCAAGGTCTACGGATGCCGTGTCGCCCGCATCGACTTCGATCGCGCGGGAGATTACCGTCGGCACGGGCTGCGCCCGCTCGACCGTGACCGTATAGGTTCGGGTCGTGGTGCCATCTTCGGCGGTGACGCCGACCTGAATCGCCGTTGAGCCGACAGACAAGGCAATCGCCTGACTGGCACTGCCGGACGCCACACTTTCCCCGTTGACGGTAATCGCTGCTTCAGCGTCATCGGCTGTCGGCGTCAGTGCAATGCTATCGACGGCGTTGGCAACGCCAATCGCATAGTCGAAACTGCCGGCGTCGAAAGCGGGATCGAGCGTACCGACACTTGGCACCAGATTCGCCAATCTCGCATTGGAAGACGCCGCGCGGGTGACAGTGGCGGTATAGGCACGGGTGGTCGTACCGTCCGCGGCAGTAACGACGACCTGAATGGCGGTCGACCCGACTGGCAGCGCAATCGCCTGGCTGGCGCTGCCGGAAGCGACCGACTGTCCGTCAACGGTGATCGTCGCTGTGGCCTCCGTCGCTGTCGGCGTCAGCGTGATGCTGTCCGTCCCGTTTTCGACGGCAACCGCATAATCCATCGTTGCCGGGTCGAAGGCCGGATCGAGTGCGCCGGCGCTCGGTACAAGGCCCGCAAGCGTCGCCTCGGCGGAAGCCGCGCGGGTGACCGTGACCGTGTACGCCTGGGTCGTCGTGCCGTCCTGCGCAGTCACCACGACCGGGATCGCCGTCGTGCCGACCGCCAGCGCGATCGACTGGCTGGCGCTGCCGGACGCAACAGTCTGTCCGTCAACGGCGATCGTCGCTGTGGCCTCCGTCGCTGTCGGCGTCAGCGTGATGCTGTCCGTCCCGTTGTCGACGGCAACCGCATAATCCATCGTTGCCGGGTCGAATACCGGATCGAGTGAGCCGGCGCTCGGTACAAGGCCCGCAAGCGTCGCCTCGGCGGAAGCCGCGCGGGTGACCGTGACCGTATAAGTTTGCGTCGTCGTGCCGTCCTGCGCAGTCACCACGACCGGGATCGCCGTCGACCCAACCGCCAGCGCAAGCGGCTGGCTGGTGCTGCCGGAAGCGACCGTCTGCCCGTCAACGGCGATGGTCGCTGTGGCCTCCGTCGCTGTCGGCGTCAGCGTGATGCTGTCCGTCGCGTTGTCGACGGCAACGGCATAATCCGCCGTTGCCGGGGCGAATGCCGGATCGAGTGAGCCGGCGCTCGGTAGAAGGCCCGCAAGCGTCGCCTCGGCGGAAGCCGCGCGGGTGACCGTGACCGTGTAGGTCTGCGTAGTGGCGCCGTCCTCAGCGGTCACGACCACCCCAATTGGTGTGGAACCCACTGCCAGCGCGATCTGTTGGCTGGCGCTGCCGGACGCCACTACCTGCCCCTCGACGGCGATTGTCGCATTGGCATCTGCTGCCGTTGGCGTCAGCGTAATGCTGTCGGTCGCACTGTCCACGGCAACAGCATAGGCCGTTGTCGGCGGATCGAATGCGGGAGCGAGGGTACCGGCGCTCGCTGCCAGGTTGGATAGCGTCACATCGGTCGAGCCGCCGCGCGTCCAGGGCGTCCCTGCTGCGAACGGCACTGTCATCGGATTGCCGGCCAAGTCGGTGATCGATCCATTCGCGCGAGCATCGAGGCGCAGCGAGCCGATACCGGATATGCCGGTGACGTTGACATGGTAGGTCACGCCATCCGCGGTGCCGATGCCGGCGATCTCGCCCACGGCAGAACCAGCTGTTGTCAGCACGAAATCCAACTGGTCGACCCCGTTCACCTGCTCGGAGAATGTCACGTCGAAAAGGGCCGACGTCGCGTCCGGTGCCGGGCTGCCGCTGACCGCGCTGGAGATCGCCGTCGGCGCCACGGCATCGACGATCACGCCGCTCAGGTCGGGTATGCCGTTGAGCGTAAGATTGGCGGCGGTCCCGTCGGTGCTCTCGATAGTCCCCCCATTCACGAGGATGGATGGGCCAAGGCCGATACCGGACGGGGCGAGATCGCCAGCCTGCACCACGTACCCGAACCTTACGACGACGCCACTATGAACATCGTAGTCCGCATATCGAGTCGTCCCGCCGATATCGATCGGCAATTGGGGATTGCCGGAAGCCACCACAACATCATCAAAATAGACATTGAAGAGTATGGTTTCACCCGCAGTGTAGGTGCCATCCGAGACGGTCACCAAATAAGGATTGGGAGCCGGCGCTCGATAGGTGAAGCCATCGGGTTCCGTGACCGTGCCACCCGGCGTCGCCACCGCAACATCCACCGCGCCAGTCGATCCCGCCGCCGTCACCGCCCTGATCTGCGTGTCGCTGTCGACCGTATAGCTTGTCGCCGCCATGCCGCCGAAGGTGACGGCGTTTGCACCGGTCGCACCGGTCAGGTTCGTGCCGGTGATGGTGACCGTCGTGCCGCCGGCCGCCGGGCCGGTGTCCGGCGAAATGCCGGTGATCGTCGGCGCCGGAGGCAAGACAGCCAGCGTGTAGGTTCTCTCCGTCCAGTGAAGGCTATAGTCTCTGGTTGTCGCCCGAACCGTGAAGTTAACGGCGCCAAGTGCCGGTGGAGTCCCAGAAAGATCGCCGGTGTCACCGTCGAGAGTGAGCCAGGCGGGGAGATCAGCGGACGAATAGAAAAAGCCCGTATAGCCGCCGGTTGCCGCTACCGTCTGACTGTAGGTCTCTCCGACAACCCCATCGCCGAGCGTCTCCGGGGAAACCTCTATCTCCTCGACCGCTATGGTGATGTGACAGGTTTCGGTGACGGTACCGGCCCAGGTATCGGAATATGCATGACTAATGCCGCAGCCACTCGGCGGGCTGCTGTAGGTATTCGCGCCGCTTGGATGGATATTGATATGAAACGGCGTTCCAACGGGTACGGCGTCCCCATTACCGATGCTCGTGCCGGAGTCAAAAGCAAGGGCTACGAACCCAGAACCCGTGTCCCAGGTGATAATTGCCGAGGACGTGTAGGTGAAGCCAACGACCTCCGTCGCGCTGCCGCCCGGCGTCGTCACAGCGACCTCGACCGCACCGGCCGGCCCTCCGGGCGTCACCGCCGAGATCTGCGTGTCGCTGTCGATTGAGAAGCTTGCTGCCGGTGTGCCGCCGAACACGACGGCTGTTGCACCCGTCAGATTGGTACCGGTGATCGTGACCGTCGTGCCGCCGGTGTCCGGCCCGGTATAAGGTGAGATGCCGGTGATTGTCGGAGCATCCGGAGCGATCGTTACAGAAACATCAACTGGCGGCGAACTGAACGGCCCAGTCCCCGTGCTACTGTCAATCGCAACCACACCAAACGTAAACGTTCCAGCAGTGGTGGGCGAGCCGCTTAAGCTGCCGTCCGCCGCCAGCGTCAACCCGGGCACCATCGTTCCTGAAACCTGGGCATAATCATACGGAGTAGCACCACCGCTCGCGCCGCTCGCGATGGATTGGCTGTAAAGGACGCCCACGGTACCGGTGGGCGGGTTGGTTGGTGCGTAGATGATCGTCGGGGGGGAAACCGTAACTGTCACCGTCGCCGGCGAAGAGGTGCCGCCGGCATTGGTGGCGGTATAGGTGAAGGTGTCCGGGCCGGCATAGCCGGAGGTCGGAGAATAGGTGATCGACATACCGGAAACGTTGGCAGCGCCGTGTGCGGGAGCCGTGGCAACGTCGACCGAGCTGGCTGGCATGCCGGTTATGCTCAATGTGATCGGGTTGTTGCTGCTGCCATAGGCGACCGCGGCGGAGACTGGATTCGCGGTTGGTGGGCTGTTGTCGACAGTAAATGCTGCCGGCGCGGTGGCCGTCCCCGCGGCAGCAAAAACTTCAATGTCCACGATCCCACCCGGGTGCGCAGGCACCTCGGCGAGAACCGTACTGTCATTGACCGCCGTCACATCAGCAGAGACCACACCGCCGAAATGAACACTCGAGGCGCCCGTCAAGCCAGCGCCTGTGATGGTCACCATCGTGCCGGGCGCACCGGTGCTTGGTGAAACGTCGGTGATTGCCGGCCCGCTCGCATCATCGTTCAGGATCGTGCCTACCGCTTGTGCGTCGACCACCGTCGCGCCCGAAACGTTTGTGACGTTCACGAAGAAGGTCTCGTCCGCTTCATCAAGCGTGTCGCCGAAGATCTGTACACTGTATGATACAACGGCATTAAGCGAACCAAAGCTGACGCCAGTATCGCTGCTAATCTGATAGTCTTCCCCCCCGGTAGCAGTGCCGTCAGCTGTGGCGATATCGAACGTCACCGATCGAAACTGCGGCAAAGGCTGGTCGAGCTGTACGGTGAACATGGCTGTGGTGACGCCGGAATCCCCTTCCACCACGGAGACGTCGCCAATTGACAAAAACAACTCCACCGGCGCGTCATAGGTGAACCCATCGGACGCAGTAACGCTGCCGCCGGGTGTGACGACTTCCACATCGACAGGGCCCTGTGCATGTGGGGGCGTCACGGCGGTGATCTGCGTGTCGCTGTTGACCGCGAAACTCAAGGCTGGATCGCCTCCGAAGCTGACGCCGGTCGCGCCGGTAAAGCCAGTGCCAGTGATGACGACGCTTGTGTTGCCCTCAGCGGCGCCGTTGCTTGGCGAGATGTTGGCAATGGTGGGGGCACCTGCGCTGGGACCGACGACGGTGAGCGTGAAGGCTTGCGATCCAGAGTGGCCGTACCCGTTTGTTGCGCTGGCCGTGAAGGTGAAGCTTCCTTCTTCGCTGGGCATACCCGACACAGTTCCACCACTGAAGGTCATGCCTGTCGGGACCGCACCAGACTCCAGCGTTACAGTGAACGGGCTGTCGCCTCCGTTCGCCATCACATTGAAAAAGCCGAACTCCCCTTCCACCAGTTCGGTCGGCCCCACACCCATAACCATGATTGGGGTTTCGTAGCCTGCCACATGACATGTTTCCGTGATGGTCGCCTGCCAGCTATCACCGCTGCCGTGAACGATATTGCAGCCGCTAGGTTCAGTCCCATACGTCCATCCGGTCGGAAAATTGAAATCGAAGGTGAGTGTCGTTCCGACGTCCACCAGGTCGCCGTTCGACACGAATCCGCTCGGGCCGCCGTGCACCATAACGAACCCGGAATCCCACGTGACGGTGGCCGTCTGTGCGCTTGCCGGAGTGGCGACCCCCAGCCCGGCAAACAGGAAGATGAAGAGCAGCATGAGCCGTGACAGGCGCGAGATCGATCCAGTTTCACTGCGTCCAGCAGTGACCGCATTCGCGAACAGAACGCTCGAACTGGTCATCTTCGCCCCCGACCTAAAGAACCGTCCCGCAGACGGTTGATGTGGCTCGTGCGGCGAGCGCGCGTTGCAGGAACCACCACGCGATGCCCCTCAAGGCAAAGCCCCAGCAGTTCCTCTCAAAGTCGACATCCCCCCAAGCAACGCGGGTCCCTCGGGTGGTTGTCAGTGCCGCATGAAATCCACCTAAGGTAGCTTTCGAACAGCCACTGAATCCACCGACCAATTCTAGTGAATTCTAACCAATTCTTGCACTTGCGGCCGTGACTTGCCTCTCCACGCAACTCCTGCAAAGCTCGGGACTGATGCAGCGGAGGGCCGCAAGGGCGGTACGAATGCGCGGGGATGCTTGATCTCAAAACGGTCCTTGTGGTCACCTTCGCGATCGCTTGCTTGCAGGCGGTCGCTTGGACGTTTGTCTGGCTAGCCTGGCGCCATCTCTACGAACTCAGATTTCTTGCAGCAGGCCTCGCCGCGATCGCGCTTGGCTTGTTTCTCATGATCGTACGCGGCATGGAACCGGCCGGATGGAGCATCGTGCTCGTCAATCTCGTGATCAAGATCGGCCTTGTTCTTCTCGCCGAAGGGCTTGCCCGTTTCCTGGGACAACCGCGCTACACGTGGGTCGGTGTGTTGCTGCTGTTTTTTCAGCTCGCGACTTGGACGATCGCGGTGAGGGTCGATCCCGGCAACGTAGCCATCCGAATCCACCTTTCGACCGTCTTCACGGTGATCATGATGTCGATCATGTGCCTGGCGCTTTTACGCGACAGGACGCAGCCGCAGCTGCTGCGCTGGATCACGATCGGCATCCTGCTCGAATACATGATCGCCAGTCTCATGCAGAGCGTGATCGAGCAAGGACGAGCCGTATCCGGCACGGCCTTCGTGCTGGCCGACCATAACGCCTGGTATCTGACGCAAGGCGCACTGTTCCAGATCGCCTTCTTTGCTTGCGTTCTCTTCATGGTCAGCACGCGTCTGTCGACTGATTTGCGCGAGAAGAACGAAGCCCTCTCACGTGAAATCGACGAGCGTCGACGGCTGGAAACGAGATTGAGTGCGAGCCTGGAGGCCGAACGGGCGCTGCGCGAGGAGCAGGCCGATTTCATGCGTGTCGTCAGCCACGAGTTCCGCACGCCGCTTGCCATAATCCGCAACGCAACCGAGATGATCGGGCTCGTCGGCGATAAATCTCCTGATGCGACGCGCGAACGTATCGCCGGTATTTGCGACGCGCTGAACCGGCTGTTTTCCCTCATCAACCGCTTCATGTCGGACGACCGGGATGGCCGGTTTCAACCCGAGCATATAACGCTCGACTCGGTGTTGCTCGACCTGAGGCTGCATTTGAGAATGACAAAGCAGGAACACCGGCTGAAGCTTACCGTGGATGACGAGCGGACTTTACTGGTGGCGGATCCTGAGATGCTGACGACCATCATCATCAATCTCATCGATAACGCCCTCAAATATTCGCCTTCAGATGAGCCGGTCGAGGTCGATATACGACGGCGGGACCGTGATTTGATCATTCAGGTGCGCGATCGGGGCATCGGCATACCCCTGGACGAGCAGCACAAGATCGGGCGACGTTTTTTCCGCGCCTCCAACGCCGCTGCGCGCGGCGGAACAGGGCTTGGGCTATACACCTCGCGCAAGCTGCTTGCCTATCATGGTGGCACGCTGGAGCTGGTTGCCAACGTCGATCAAGGGATGACGGCAACAGCAGCGTTGCCGCTGCCCGCTGTAGACGCGACCCAACCTCGCCCGGACAAGATAACGGCATGACCCACATTCTGATCGTCGAAGACGAGCCCCGGCTGCGTACGGATCTGGTGGATTTTCTGCACCTGAGCGGACTTGAGGCTTCTGGCGTTGCAACGGCCCGTGATCTACGGGAAGAATTGTGCGGGGGCTGCAGGCCGGCAGTCGTGGTCCTTGATGTCGGACTACCAGACGGCAACGGGTTCGAACTTGCCGCCGAGATCCGTCGCGACCACCCATGCGGCATTATCATGCTGACGGCGCTCGGCGACAGCGACGACCGGATCCGTGGCTTCGACAGCGGCGCCGATATCTATCTCGTCAAGGACAGCACTTTGCGCGAGATCGAGGCGGCGATCCGCAGCCTGCTGCGCCGCACGGCCGATCTACCCAGTTGGACCGGCAATGACGAACAATGGGTCCTCGACAGCACTGGCTGGATTCTGACCGCGCCCAGTCAGCGGGCACTCACGCTCACCGCAGCAGAGTTCGCCTTCGTGAATTTTTTGTGCAGCCGCACTGGCCAGGTCTGCCATCGCGAGGAACTGGTCGAGATCATGGCGCGCCCTCGGTCGACATTTGACAACCGGCACCTTGATGCAGTCGTCAACCGACTGCGCCGCAAGATTGAGTCCCGCACCAATCTCCCGGCGCCAATCAAGGTTGTCTATGGCGTGGGCTACATGTTCACCGCATCGATCGTAGCTCGTAGCGGCAGCTCATCGCGCGGTGAAGGTTAGCCAACTCATGCTTCGCGCGCCGCACCAAGCCTGGTATCTTGGTGCCGCCGACCAGACGAGTGAGCGAACGCGGATTGGCAATCAGCCGAGCGATCGCACCGGTGATAGCGCACACCGCCTAGCGGCGGGGTAGCCGCGTAGTGGAAAAGATTTCAGCCGAGCCGGAAGAAACTGGCAGGCCAGTGTCAGGCAATGAGTTGATTCGCCTCACAGAAAATAATCCAGTACAATTACCTACATGAAGATGGATGGGATCGCCTCATGAGCTGGGCTCCTCTCTCGCCACCGGGCACAGCGGACCGACCCCTTTCGGTCCAGAAGGCTGTCGAGCCGGGATACAACGTCTTGGTGCGGCAAATGCTCAGCCAGGATATCACTGAAGAAGAAGTCGCCGTGGCGATTGAGAGATTGGCGCAGGCGCACATCGAAACGATCTTCAAGACTCGCGGTGCGGTGACGGAGATCCACGAGTTTCGCAACATTATACCGCCCGCTGAGAATTGGTCTCCTCACAGCCCCTACGGCAACATGATCCTTAGTGCGCTGTTCTGGTGCGGCGTCGGTGTCGGTGGCATCCTCGTGTTGCTTTGGATGCTTGAACTTGTCTGAGGCGCAATAATAGCCCCGCTAGCTGGAGCCAGCGGGGCTTGTTACCTGAGATGCGGCACTCAGTACTCATCCGCGAAGACAATGATGCCAAGCGATTGGTGAAGCAGCGGTTAACGGCCTAGGCCGGGAGCAGCAAAACGCAAAAGTGAAATCGACCAGTTTGGCATAGTGGACCGCCCGTCAAACCGCCAAAGGTTTAGAGCCGTAATGTGGGCGGAGTGAACCCATGATCGTGGCAAAAGCGATCAACCTCCTGACCTCAGACAGGCGCCGATTGCGGTGTGCGTCCGATTCATCCTTGAAGCGCTAGATCACAGTTCTCACGCGCATGCGGCTCAGACCGCTGAAGCTTACCGACAACCGCAGGCTTTGTGTGCGGTCGACGCGGCCACTATGGCACCGCCCAATCCTTAGTCCCGGCTTTCACCGATTGGCTGCGTGGATATTGTGATGGACGAGCGGTCCAAAATATCGGAATGCTGCGCTCGCGCGCAACCTGTTTATTTATCCATCTAAGCAGGTTCGGGGGGAACGCTTTCGACTTCCTCCCGAAGCGGCGGATCTGATCCACGCAGGATCCTGCCGGCAGCAGGCCTAGTCCTTGAGAACGTCGCTCACGACATCTGCGAGAAGTCTCGGGAGAATGTCGAACGCATAGCCGGTGTGCAGCCGCTCGAGCGGCGTGTGATAGTCGCGACCCCACGGTCCAATGTTAATGGTGGGAACGTTGGCGATGCCATCGCTATCGGGCCAGCGTACGACCTGTTCCCACAATGGTGTGTTGCGGCCGACGACGTTCAGGTGAGATTCATCTGCTTCTCCAAAGAAACTCATGTCGGAGATCCCAGCAAAGTAGTCGACGCATCTGACGACGGAACCATAGCGCGCTTCGCTGTGCCTCGCGGCGCGAACGGCGACGGTTCGCAAATGCCTCGCATTGTCGCGGCTCGAAAGTTGTGTCGAAAGATACGGGATAGAACCGAAGCCTGTCACGACGGCTGGACCCGCCAGACCGCTCAGACGCCACGCATGCTCCGTCATCAGCCGGCAGCTTTCTGGCAACGACAGGTGCTGAGTTGCCAGGGTGCGCGCCTTCTCCGTCATCAGCGCGTCGTTTCCTGGCTGGCGTTTCCGGGCCGCTGCCGCCACATCCTCGTAGTTGTAGATTGGGATCGAATCCGGCAGGAGAGGTGCGTCCTTGGTGCCTGCGATCCGAACGGCCCGTGCCCGTAGCTCTCCCAAAGCCTGGGTCAGGGCTTCGGCGCAAAGCGCATCGAACCGGGTCAGAACCTCGATGGGTGTCCTCCGATAAGCGAGGACATTAAAGTATGCGAAGGCCGTTGCCGGCGTTGTGACGTCATAGGATGTTTTCCCGTCCCGCAAACTGAGTAAGCTCGGTGGTGCCCCCGCACCCGTCGAAAGCGTCTCCGTCAGTTCCTCCGCCCACTCCACTCGCGCTGCGATGGCCGCTGCGAGTGTGCCCGCATTAATGCCGTTGAAGGGAAAACCGCTATGAGCGGGCGTTCCAATGACGAGAGCGGTTGGCAGCAACTTGCCTACCGTGCCCAGCGCGATCACGCGACCGTCATGCCCCTCCTGATCGTCGGCAATGGCGTCCAGATTAATGACGGCTGCAATGTCGAGATCGTGTCGGAGTGCGATCTCCGGCAGGAGTTGCGCGGCGCTCCGAGCGCCTGCTGAGCCGTTTTCCTCGTCTGGAACCGCGATGAAAAGCACGTTGCCTGTACCCGCAGCTTCAGTAGCCAGGGCTGCCATCGCCGATAGACCGGCTGCCAAGCCGGCCTTCATGTCAAGAAGGCCCCTGCCCGGTAGGAATGCATTTGCGGCTAGATCAGCTTCCGCCCTCTGCGCGGAAGCCGTTGTCGGATTGGCAAGCCTCTGACGCATGGCGACTGCAAGCTCTTGCGGCTCAGTTGCAAGATCGCTGAGGTCACCGTAGTCGTCTATCGAAACTGTATCGTAGTGACCGGTTAGAATTACTGTTCGCCGGCCCCCACGGCGCAACAACATCGCGACGCACTGACGCGCATCCCCGTCGGCCACGGGGAAGGTCCACACGTTTCGCCGAATGCCGAAACAGTCACTTTCCATGAGCCGGTGCGCCAGCCATTCCGCGAAATCCACCTCACCGGAAGTGCCTGTCACGCTGCGTTGGCGTGTCAGTTCGATGGCCCAGTGTTGGGCGATATCGAAATGCCGCTCGTCGGGACCGCTGTTCGACGTTTGATCCATCTGTGCACGCTCGCTCTTTGGCTGCCTCAGGTTCAGTATGATGCCAGAAAGCACTAATTCAGCCCGACCGCCATCGTTCTAGCGACGCTGCGCTCAAGGCGGCTGCCAAACGCAAGCAGGGCGGTGTGGGTGAGCGGCACCCTTGTCCTTTGCTCCGCGCTGCGTCAGATTTGGCCGTTGAATCGAGGGACCTCATGACGAACGATGCCGCACCCACCGTCACCTATTCACCCCTGGGCCAACGGATTGAAGGTGACGGCACCTACATCGATGTCGAAATCTACCGGCGCGAGAGTGATGCTGGTTGGATCCTCGAAGTCGTAGACGAAGAGGACGCCTCAACGGTCTATGACGACCCTTTCGAGACTGACGAAGCTGCGTTGGCTGAGGTTCTGGCGTCGATCCGGAAATACGGGTTGAGGGTCTATCTGGAGAATGGATTTCCAGATGAAGACGTGCAATCAGGGACCCTTCACTAAAACCGTCTCGCTTCAAATCGATTGCGCCATGCCGATAGGACCGGAGGTCACCTGGATTTGGAGAGCCAGTAGATGCAATCGGTTGCTTTGTATACCGTCGCAGGGTTGATCTTGACTGCTGTCGGCACGTTGGGAGTTGCTCCCGCCCTGATCAGAGGGCGGATTGGCAAGCAAGCCATCTGGTTCGCCATCCCTCTCGTAATCGGACTTGCAATGCTAGTCCTATTTCTCGCTTAAGCCACGCTGCAGTGTCGGATGATGCGCAAGCCGGCAAAGTCTGCCAGCTAGCAGGCACAAAGGCCCGTTCGCGCAGGTTCGGCGAGCGAAGCGGGATTTGAGCGGGCGGCCCCGACATAAGGCCATTGCAGCCGGAGACCCTAACGCGGGGATGCGTACCCGCCTCATTCATCGGCACGTCTGCAGCGGAGGCCTTAAAAACGCTGAAGTACGCGAGCTGTATCGGACGGTTCAATGTCACCGAACGTAGATTGTGATTGTTTCCCTATCGTCCATCGTTGCGGCGACGATATTACGAATCGTCACCGAGCGGCGTGAAAGTTCCAGCTTGAGCTTTTCGTTGGCTACGATGGCAGTTTGTACCATGGCCCAGCCATCATCTGTATCTCTCAGAGCCAATTCGATCGCTTGGTTCTCATATGCTGAGTCAAATTCGCTCAGGTCGATAACATTTATACCGTTATAGCTTTTGAGCGAACGGATTTCATTTGCGCTGAGATCGGTTGCATCGAGCGCGGCAACGATTTTGTGAATGTTTGCGCTGCGGTCGGACAAGTCGTCGCAAGGCGCCGCGACCGGCCACATTGCTAGGACGCTCCACAAGAGCCAGATAGCAGCAATTTTCATCGCGAGTTCCGACAAGAAACACTACCGGGGCGCAGGTGTCGCATATGGCTGGCGCAAAGCGGAGTTTCTAAAGCGTCCATATGCGGTGTTCCTGATACCAATTGTCCCCCGCAGGGCCTGGGCGGCAACCTCGTCACCGCCCGAGAGCAGCCACTTATTTAACTATCGGTCGCCGGCATCTCGTCGGCAGACGAATCCGGAGCTACCGTTCGCGCTGGAAGCGATTCCATCGCTACGAGTTGGTCGGCACAGATATCAGAGGCGCCGCTAACCTGTTTATCGAGTGCCGTGACAGTGTTCCATCCGCCATCCTCGATGAAGTCATCCTGCTGATAGGCGCTCTCCTTCTTCAGAGCGACGAGGTTATTTGCGGCGTTTGCGTCGGCGATGAAATTCTCGACACAGAGCGATGCGACCAGTTGCTCACGTGCGTCCTGCGAGGCTTGGTCCGCCATCGCTTGAGCAGAGCCGCCCGTGACCCATCCGGCCCAAGTGAAGCCGACAACCATCGTCAAGACACTGGCACCGACTGCTGTCCAGACGAGCCCACCCTTCGTTGGCCGATAATCGTTCCATCTGGTCGTAATGCTCATCTTTCGCTCCCTATTTGTTTCAATCGGATAGACAGCGTGAACCTACAGGTGGTGGATGTCAAATATCGCTAATACTAGGACCGCTAGCTCGGAGCGGTTCGGACCCTAAGCGGCGCTTGGGGACGTTACGGCGGGGTCCGCACGCAAAGCCCCGAATATGCCCCGGTGGGGCCTCGGATACGGCAGCTTCCGCTCGGGGCAATTTCAATCGCACCAGACAGGAAGGTGAGATCCTAAAAACGTGCAAGTCGCCATTGGACGCGGAAGAAATGGAAGCACCGAGCTCAACTGCAATTCGCGCGCAGGTTGTCCAGAAGCGCAACGTGTGGTTACCTTGTCGTGGCGGCGGGCGGCTATCGGAGAGGGACAATGCCGAAACTGACACTCAAACTCCTGCCGATCCTGCTTTTGCCGTTTGCTGCGGCTGGGTGTGTCAGCACCGACGATCAGCGCGCGATGGACGCTGAAAAATGCAACTCCTTCGGGTTCCAACCGGGAACGGACGGCTTTGCCACGTGCATGATGAGGCAAGATGCGCAACGCACAGCGGATGAACAGCGCTCGCTCGACCGAATGGAGGCACAAGAACGGCGCGATCGCGACCGGCAGGCATCGCAACGCAGCGACGACATCGATACGCGGCCAAGCTTCGACAGAGACGGCAATCCCAATTTCGATACCGATGGCAACTACATCGGTTGCCACGGCATCGGCTGTGAAGTCGACAATCTTGACGACGATACGGACGGTTAAGCAGGGTTACAGAAGGCCGCCTGGGCCGGTGCCAGCGGGGCGATGAACTGGGACATTTTCAGCCCCTATTCAATTGGAAGATCGCTGGACCCGGAATGGTCGGCGGCGGGGTTAGCTTCACCCTTGCTCCTGTTCCGCTCAAAAATTACCTGCGCGCGTCCTTCACGCTCTGCTGACGTTTCGTCGGGAACGTCACCGCGAGACAGTTCGTCGCGCATTTCTTCGAGCTCGTCGGGATAGAAAACGCCACGCATCGAAATTCTAGAGGCTGTCATTACTACCTCCTTTTCACTCTAGGGCGTGAGCATGATGATCGCTGACAGCGCCAGCGCGCCGACAATGGACTGACGATGTGGCATCATCACCAGGAACAATGACATCAAGAAGGCAATCCGGCTACTGGTCGATGACGAAGTGTTTCACCGAATCCTAGACTGGTACATTGGAGATCTCCTCAACCGCCGTGACAGCTCTTTATGCGACCGAATGCATAAGATCTATTTTATCGCGGTTAACACATAATCCGTCGTTATGTGCTAAATCCGATATTGGCCTTTTATCGGAAATAGAGCGTAACTACCAAAATGACGAACTTGGCACGCAATCCGAAGCAGATCGGAAACATCGTACAGCGCGCCCGCAAAAAGCAGGGCCTTAACCAGACTGAGCTCGGCACCAAAGCGGGACTGCGGCAGGAGACCATTTCCCTAATCGAAACCGGCAACTCGGCCGCGAAACTAGCGACAATCCTCGCCGTCTTGGCCGCCCTCGATCTGGAATTCAGGATCGTACCGCGATCGAAAAGCCATCCCTCGGACATTGAGGACATCTTCTGATGGCGCGACGCCGCATATATGAGCCGCTGCGCGTCTATCTTAACAACCGGATAGTCGGATTTCTACGCAAGGAAAAGGGCGGCGCTATCGACTTCCAGTACGATCAAAGCTGGCTCGACTGGGAGCCTACGCTCCCAATTTCACTATCCCTGCCCCTACGGGAAACGCCTTTCCGAGGCGAACCGGTCATCGCCGTATTCGATAACCTGCTCCCCGACTCCGACGCACTGCGCCGCCGTGTGGCCGAAAAAGTCGGCGCGCGGGGAACTGACGCTTACAGCATGCTCGCGGCAATTGGCCATGACTGTGTAGGAGCCCTGCAATTCATCCCCGGTGACGACGAGGCGATCGATGCGACCGGCACGATCAAGGGCGAAGCCGTTGATGACGAAGCTATCGACAAGATTTTGCGCGACCTCGCGCAAGCACCGCTTGGCTTGAGCCGTAACGACGACTTCTGGATATCGATTGCAGGTGCTCATGAGAAAACCGCCCTGCTGTACCATGACGGCAGATGGTTCAAGCCGCACGGTACGACCCCTACAACGCATATCTTCAAGACACAGATCGGCACCTTGCCCAATGGCATTGACTTGTCGAACAGTGTCGAGAACGAGTTCTATTGCCTGAAGTTTCTCGAAGCGTTCGGCCTTCAGGTCAACAAAGCCGAAATCAGAACATTCGGGAAAACGAAGACGCTCATTATCGAGCGCTTCGATCGCCGCTGGACCTCGGATGGAAGATTGCTCCGCCTGCCGCAAGAGGATTGCTGTCAGGCACTCTCAGTTCCTCCTACGCTTAAATACCAAAGCGACGGCGGCCCCAGCATGGTCGCGATCCTCGATCTCCTCAAAGGCGGCGATAGTCCGGCAGAAGATCAGTCTGCCTTCATCAAGGCGCAAATCCTGTTCTGGCTCCTTGGCGCGACCGATGGCCATGCTAAGAATTTCAGTGTCTTCCTCGGGAGCGGCGGCACTTACCAAATGACGCCGTTTTACGACGTCCTGACGGCACAACCGAGCCTCGACTCCCATCAAATCCAGCGCAAACAGATGAAGCTGGCGATGTCGGTCGGCGATAGTCGACACTATCGCATCGACCAGATTCATCCACGGCACTTCATTCAAACCGGCGCTGAAGCTGGCCTGCCGAAATTCCTGGTTCCTGATGCAATCGAAGAAGTCGCCGCACGTGCGAACGATGCGATCGAGTCGATCGAAAAGTCGTTGCCCAAGGGCTTTCCTGCCGTCATTCACGACTCGATTTCTGCAGCGGTCGCTGATCGGATACGCAACATGACAATGTCGCAGTCGGCATGAGGTCGAAGCCGAGATACAGGTGAAGCTGCGCGAGTGGACAATCGGGTCGTTCTATCCGCATGGCGAAGGGGCGATACTGGAAACGTTTAAGGACATCCTCGCACAGGACATTGAAAGACGGCGTCGTGGCACAGCCGGACCCAATGGCGTATCTGCCGCCATGGTCGACGAAATAGGTCAGCAAGCCGGCGGAACATTGGCGAGAATGCGGCGTTTAGCCTTCCGCAACGCAGGAGGCTCTTATGCACGGAATCATCTATCTCGTCGGGCTCGTGGTCGTGATCATGGCGATCCTGTCTTTCTTCGGTCTGCGCTGAGGGAGGCTGACATGGCAATTGTTGAGGAAACCATCGTAACACCCCAGGCAGATGAGGGTCGTTCGTATGTCGATTGGTCCGCAATTTTCGCAGGCGCCGCGGTTGCAGCTGCCATTTCGTTGGTCCTGCTGACCTTCGGCGCGGCGCTGGGCCTGTCGCTGACATCTGCCCATGAAGGTCAATCGGCATCCTTGTTCTGGATCGCGGTCGTCGGCGGGCTCTGGCTCTTGTGGGTTCAGGTCTCAGCTTCGATGGCGGGCGGCTATCTTGCCGGGCGGATGCGGCGGCGCGTCGGCGATGCGACCGAGTATGAATCCGACCTGCGCGACGGCTCACACGGTGTCGTCGTATGGGCCGTCGCAACGCTGGTCGCAGCTACCCTCGCCTATTCCGGCGCAATGGGCACGGCGACGGTTGTCGGACAGACCGCGGGTGCAGCCGCGTCGGCCGTCGGCTCGGCCACAGTGGCGGCCACCGATGCTCTCGATCCAAATGCACTGCTGGTCGACAGAACGCTCCGCGGCGCTCCGGGTGCCGACCCGATCGACGAAGGCACGCGAGACGAGGTCGCTCGAATCCTGCTGTCAGCCGTGACAACCGATGGCGGACTGGCTGATGCAGACCGCCAGTATCTCGTGGCCGTGGCAGCCGAGCGGGCCGGGGTTTCTCCTGAAGAGGCAGAGCAACGCATCAATGAAGTGATCGCCCAGGCTCAAGAGCTCGAGCAGGACGCGCGCGAGGTGGCGGATCAGGCTCGCCGCACTGCAATGCTTGCAGCCTTTATCGCAGCTGCGTCGCTGGTCGTCAGTGCCGCTGCGGCCTACTTCGGCGGCACACTCGGCGGGAACCATCGCGACAAACAGACCATCGTCGCGGGCTGGTACCGTCCCTGGTAGCTCTCGTCGATCCCAAGAACTGCCGCCCCGGTCAACCGGGGCGGCTTCAGCAACGGCGCAGACCTCGAATGAGAATCCGCGGTTGGGGGCTTCTGCAGTCAGGACCTGGCTGCATTCGACTGGGGAGCGCGAGCACGACATCGCCGCCGAGCTAATATGCGCAAGCTCGATTTGAGAAGCGGAAAGCCAGTCTAGCAAGCCTATCGCTCTCCAGCTATCGCGCGCTCAACGCCAACCCGCAGCCTCACAACTGATGTCCTCATTGTTGGCACGGACATCACGGGCGCGATGACAGCGGAACTGCTTGCTGAAGATGGTCGCGAAGTCAGCGGCGGCACTACGCCAACCGGCTTGCCTCTGATCGGCCCGGTCCACCGGCGGCCACGACTGTTCTCGCTGATGGGGTATGGAGGCAACGGCATTACGTACGCCCGCATCGCCGCAGAAGTGGTCAGGAACAAACTTGCCGAAAAGGAAGACTCCGATGCCGACCTCTATGCGTTATCCGACCGTGTCACGTCTCAAACCTCTTTCCATTGACGGGTCGCGAGGCAAAGAGCCGTCAGGGCCGATGTGTAAACAGGAAGGCCTTGAGCCCAATCCATTGTCTTTATGGTGGAGCATGGGTGGTCGACGTTACATCCAGCCACCAGACTTGAAAGGATTCCAATATGACGGTCGTACTTGCCACCGTTTGCCGAGATGGAGTCGTGCTCGGCTCGGACTCCCAGATCACGGACAAGGGACGCGGCATGACATATCCCGCCGAGAAGCTTCACCCGTTGGGCAAGTTGGCGGCGTGGGGTGGCAGCGGCGCGAGATCTGTACTGTTCGACGTTGAACGTTGTTTCAACGAGAACAGCGCTGCGATCCTGGAGGCACCCGATATCGGACGGGCACTGCAGGAACAGGTCCTTCCGATCCTGAGCCATCACTACAACACCTTCATTCCCGACGTGCCGGGCGAAGAAGGTGGCGGGACGCCGTCGGCTTACGTCATGGCCGCCGGATGGCGTGACGGTGAGCCGTGGATTATCGAGATAACGCCGTCTGGCATGATCGGCCATTACGCGGATATCGGATTCCATGCGATTGGCAGTGGCGCGGCCATGGCTCAGCAGGCCGGTTCGTTGCTGTCCCACTTCCATCTGACCAAGCGATCCCTGCGTTTTGGTTGCGCGGCGGTGCTGCGGGTCCTGCAGGCGCTCGACTTGACCTCTTCGAGTGTCGGTGAACCGTTCAGCCTGTGTCGCATCGACAAAGACGGGGCCCACCATCTCAGCGACAAAGAAATCGACGCTGTGGACAAAGACGTGCGCCGTTGGGAGGACGCCGAGCAGGCTGCAATCGCTGACATCTTCGATTGATCATCCCTTGTTCAGTTGCCGACATCGCAGCGTTTCCGCCATCCGGAGGCGAGGTTGGCGAAGGCCTTGACCACGCGAGGCAGATGAGGAGCCGCACGACCGTCCTTCGGTAGTCCGCTTGACGCCCTACGCTATGACGAAAAGCCCGGCAGCGGCAAGACAACGGAGAACGCGGACCCAAAGACTGCTGAGATCGCCAGGTCACTTTGAAAGCCTCCGCAGAGACTGCTGTTCCGCCCTTCAGGACGATTGCTGCCATCAGAAAAGCCGCCATCGCCCTGCCACCGGCTTCGGGATGGTCAGGTCCGATCGGGCGAGCGCGCCGGGCACAACCCGCCCGAAGGAACAATACCATTGGGAGTGCAGCGTTGCGATCAGTGCGGGGACTCCGTCCGACTCGTACGCCACAAAGAGTAGAAGATGCCCGCGGTAATGATCGCCAGCGTCACGCGGAGCGAGACCCGCGCGGGGAAATTCTCCAGGGGGAGCATGTCGGCCACGAAGATCTTAAAGCCGATGAAGACAGAACCACGGCCAGCGCCGGCTTCCAGGCCGACCTTCCACGAGATGGGACCCACCAGCGGCGCAACCTCCCAAATGTGATCCATTCCGAGAACCCCAGAACTGATCGGGGCGGCCTCAAATAATGAATCTTTTGACATCACGTTCGTCGTTTGGAGCCTCTATGCCATGCGATCCCCGTACCTGTCCGCACGATTGACGCACCGGGCTGATCGATCGAGGATCGCACCTTTTGACCACGGCGCTAGTCAGCGCAGCAACAGGAACCGCGACGTCGGAGATCGAGCTCGTACTTAGCGGACGCCAGCGGGGTCAGACTTCCGGGTACAGAGTGTCAAACTCTATGCAGTAAGGTGAAGCGACTTCTGCAGGTGATCGTTTCAGTCGCTCAAAAGTGCGACCTCGACCTATGATTAGTCTCATTCGGAAAAAAAAACGTCCTGCAGCGCATCTTGCGAAAGCGGTCGACCCATCAAAAAGCCCTGCAGTTCGTCACATCCGATTTCGGCAAGGAAGCTGCTTTGTTCAGCTGTCTCCACGCCTTCTCCCGTCGTTCTCAGACCTCTCGCCTTGGCCAAATCTACAATCGCTCGGACGATGGCTTCGTCACCATTCCCGGATCCGAACCCGCTAATAAAACTGCGATCGATCTTGATGCGATCCACATCCAGCTGCTGAAGCCGCCCCAGCGAAGAAAAGCCGGTGCCGAAATCATCCAACGCAAAACGTACGCCGAGCTTTCTCAACGCAGCTACGTTCGCCCGGCTGACGCCATCCATGTCAGACATGGCGGTCTCGGTGACCTCGAGCTCGAGCCGGTTCGGACTGAGGCCAGTCGCCAACAGGATGTTTGTTACACGCATGGCGTAAGCCGGGTTTGCCAGTTCAACGGCCGAGGCATTCACAGCCAGCGTTTCCACAGGCCACCCGCAAGCGGCGATGCACGCACCTCTGAGCACGAATTCACCCAATCTGTCGATCAGCCCCGCTTCTTCGGCGAGGGGAATGAAAACATCCGGACCCACAGCACCCCGAACGGGATGCTGCCAGCGAAGTAGCGCCTCAACTCCCACCAACTTCTTGCTCTTGGCTTCGAACAGCGGCTGGTAGTGGATTTGGAACTGCTCGGGCAAGTCCAGAGCCTTGCGAAGATCTCGCTCCAATTCCCGTCGCTCGGTGAGCAGTGTCTCCATGTCGGGAGTGAATACGGCATAGCCACTGCGGCCGTTCTTCTTGGCCGCGTAAAGCGCCATGTCCGCCTGACGGGTGAGATCGATCGCATCCACCTCTCCCGCCCGCCCCACAGCAACGCCAATGCTGACGCCTACAAAGATCTGGGTGTTAGAGAGGTGGAAGGGATGGCGTGCACTCTCCACCAGCTTGCTACAGAGCTGCTCGATCGCCTCCTCGCTATCCACATTGCGCAGGATGATCGTGAACTCGTCTCCTCCCAGCCGCGCAACAGCGTCCGCGGGATCAACGGCCCGTCTAAGACGCTCCGAGAACTCGCGCAACAGCATGTCCCCCGCCGGGTGGCCCAGCGTATCGTTGACTTCTTTGAATCTGTCGAGGTCGAGATAAAGCAGCGCCATCGTCTGGTCCCGATCAGCGGCCGTCGTCACAGCCTCCTGCAGGCGATGTTCGAAGTGAACCCGGTTTGGCAGCCCCGTAAGCCCGTCATGCCATGCGAGATGCCTGATTTCGGCCTGACTCCGGTTGAGCGAGAGCGAACGACGGCGGAGGACGAGGAGCAATACCGAAAGCACTGCCATACCTGTCACAAAGAGACCTACCAGAATCGGCCAGACGCTGCCAAAGACGATCGATCCGGGACGATAGGGCCTCCAGATATAGTAGCCCATGACATTTCCTGCAGAACCAGTGAGCGGGCTTGCCGCTTCGTCCGCCGCGACGGCATCATCCCATGAAAAGCGCAATCCATCGAGCAGGTAGCTGTCCTGCAATTCCTGGAGCAACGTGCCGTCCAGATAGCGCACTGCAACGTGGAGGTATTCTTCGCCGGCGACCTGCTCAATCTCACCGCTGTCTGACACAATCGGTTTCACACTGACGATCGCGGGACGTCCGCCAGCAACCGCGATGTCTGAGGCGCCAATGGAAAGCACTTGGTCAGAAATCCCCTCTTCGTCGACATCGCGCAACCTGCGTCTCAAGTTACTTGCAAGCGGACCCGCCCGGCTCCAAATGTCATAGAGCTTGGTCGGATCGACCGCGCCCCCGTCGATCGAGGCGTAGATGGGTTCGTCGTGAGGATCGAGGATGTATGCGCCGTCGTGCCCGAAGTAGCTGTTCATCCAGCTACCCAGGTTAACGTCTATCCAGCCGAGATCGCGTCGCCGAACCCCATCAACTGCGTCGTCCCAAACCGTCACGCTCTCTTGGTCGTGCGCGACGGTTTCCCTAAGCTGTGAGATGACAAGGTCGACGAGCGCCCTCTGGCGATCCGTTGAGATCCGATCGGCTTCGGCGGTTGACCAGTACAAGAACCCGGCCGCGATGACGTTGAGCGTAACTGCAACCGCAGCGAATGGAAGCACGATGCGAAGAAGAAAGCGTGGGCGACTGGGATGTCCTAAACTAGTAAGCATCCGGACAAGCTTCTTATCATTATTGTTCTCTCGAACGCTGCCACCTATTAGCTAAGAAATCCTTGAGCCAAGCAGAGTGCCGAGTTGACGATGCGTAATCTGGGCGAAGACGCAGACAATGCCGCCCGTCTCCGCCAGAAGAGCCTAACGAAGAGGGACCATTCTGCGCCTTCTGGAAACCAAGCGACATAAGCCCGGCAGCGAAGTCATCTATGATTTGTGCTCGAGCCGGACACGAGGGCGGCCGAAAACGCGGATGGATCAGCGGTGCGTTGTCGATCGACCTGTGTCATCTGAAACGACCCATGTAACGTTCGTTGGTGGGTTACATTAGCGACTTGTTAGGCGTGACAGGCGATAGTCGCATTCGCGCATCACCTTCGATGCGTGGGGGAGTGCCGGCAGGCTGCCGGTACGGAACGACGGGGCTGAAAGTGTTGTTCACCAATCTCAGGATTTCGCGCAAGCTTGGCCTTGCTTTCTCGGCCGTCGTGGCGGCCATAATACTGATGAGTGCCGCGATCTATTGGAACTTGGGGGCGACGCGACTGTCGCAAACACAGCGGGTCACGGCTGAAGAGATACTCGCGGAGGTTCGCGGGGCGGAGTTCCGTCTTTCAAGACAGGAAAACAGCTACCGCGGCTTCTTGTTGACCAACGACGAATTCTACCTGGAGCTTCTGGAGAAGCACCGGGGCCTGTTCGATAGCCATCTAGAGCGGCTGCGCACCGTGGCGGCAGACGATGGCGACTTGATCCGTGAAGTTGATGCCGCCGCGGCACAGATGGATGCCTGGTGGGTGAACATCGTTGAGCAGGGCCGAGCATACGCTGCCGATCCGATCCATCGGTTCAGGGCAGTCGAGATGGTGGGCAGGACGGGGATCGCTGACTCGTTCATGGAGAAGATCGAGGCAGCTATCGCAGTCATCACCGAGGATGCGGAAAATCGCATCGCCGCGGCCCGGGTCGAAGCCGAGAACGCTGTAGCATTCAATGAAAGAGTTCTTGTGATGGGCTTGGTGATGGCAGTCGCTGTTGCCGCGTCCCTGGGATGGCTCCTCTCGCGTATGATCGCGAAGCCTGTGACCGCCCTCACCGACACCATGCGACGTCTCGCATCTGGAGACAATTCAGTGGAAGTCCCTGCTGTCGCGCGCAAGGATGAGATTGGCGCGATGGCTCGCGCGGTACTGGTATTCAGGGAAGCTGCGATCGAGAAGATCACCCTCCAAGGCGAGACCGAGCGAGCGCGCTCGGCCACTGAAGCCGAACGTAGCCGTAACGAGGCAGAAAAGGCTACGGCAGCCGAAGAGGACCATGTCGCGATATCGGCGTTGGCGCATGGCCTGTCGGCGCTGGCGTCCGGCGATCTCACGCACCGCATCGAAATCTCATTCGCTCCGTCGAAACAGAAGCTAAAAGACGACTTCAACAGCATGGCTGCACAACTGCAGGAGACGATGCGTACGATCGCCGGCGCCATAAGTGGTCTCCGCTCGGGAACAGGCGAGGTCAGCCAAGCTGCCGACGACCTGTCGCGTCGCACAGAGCAGCAGGCAGCGAGCCTCGAGGAAACGGCAGCCGCGCTCGACGAAATCACCGCGACCGTGAAGGCGACAGCAGACGGTGCACACAAAGCTCAAGAGGTGACGGGCAATGCGCGCATCGGCGCCCAAAAGTCGGGCGAGGTGGTGCGTCAAGCGGTGGCCGCAATGGCGCAGATCGAAAAGTCGTCACAGCAGATCAGCCAGATCATCGGCGTGATAGACGAGATCGCATTCCAGACCAATCTCCTCGCGCTGAACGCAGGTGTCGAGGCGGCACGCGCGGGCGAAGCCGGCAGAGGCTTCGCTGTGGTCGCTTCTGAGGTTCGCGGGCTTGCCCAACGCTCCGCCGAAGCCGCCAAGGAGATCAAGGAACTGATCTCCGCGTCGACACTGCAGGTCGGGGAAGGTGTGAACCTGGTTGGCCAGACTGGCGCGGCGTTGGAGATGATTGTGGTGCAGGTCGCTGAAGTCACCGATCTTGTGGCGGAAATCGCGGCATCAGCGCGCGAGCAGTCCACAGGCCTCGGTGAGGTGAACTCGGCGGTCAATCAGATGGATCAGGTGACACAACAGAATGCGGCGATGGTTGAGCAGTCCACGGCTGCCAGCCACGGTTTGGCGCAGGAGGCGGAAGAACTTGCAAATCTGGTGGCAAAATTCAAGGTCGGGGCAGATGCGGCGCCTACAAGGCTAACCGCATCAACGTCGTCGCCGAGAATTCCATATGCCAAGAGTTCGCGCCCCAGGTTTGCTGCTCCGATCCTCAAGACCGTCGCGTCCGGCGGCGGACGGGCCGCTGCCCTGGTGGCCGAGCATTCTCAAGAAAACGGTTGGGAAGAGTTTTGAACCACCCGAATTTCGAGGCAGAGAGCTTCTCTGCCTCGAAGGTGAGTGTCCGACATAACTCAGGCTCCTCACCTTCACTCAGCCAACCGAACGAACCGCGACCACGCCGTTTTGGGTCTGCAGATAGAGTATGGTGGCGCGAACGCTGTCCTCCACCCGTTCCAGACACGGCTGACAGAACGGAACTTCCGTAACTGCGTCAGGCATGGATTGGCTTTGCTCACGCAGCCTATCAGTAGAAAGATAGTAGCGAGGCACCATCACCGGGGGCATATTGAGCCCTTCGGAAAGCTGGACCGACAAAGTTGCCTCGTTGCCGCAGCAAACGCACCACTGCGGGGGACGCGCTGAGTTTGCCATCACGAATAGCTTTGC
Organism: Aquamicrobium sp.; assembly: GCA_019739225.1. GTDB lineage: Bacteria > Pseudomonadota > Alphaproteobacteria > Rhizobiales > Rhizobiaceae > Aerobium. The sequence goes on along the minus strand of JAHHDT010000003.1, from coordinate 403,957 downwards.
AGGTTTGTTCGCATGTCGGAAAACATGACCAGGTGTCGCTCCTGGTGGCTCCACAACCGCTTGCAGGTCAAGCCTCACGGCTCAGCCGGATATTAAACCACATTCCGGTAAGTTTTCCCACTCAACGCCCAATGCGGAACGGTTCAGCCGTCGCGCTTGTCTCCCCGGTTAACACGGTCTGCACGTGCCGGTGAACCCGCCTTCCACGATATTGTCGATCTTTGCCATGAACTACCGCATGCGACTCTAATGTTCACGTTGCCACGCTCAGCCAGGGGCAGACTTCTCTCGAAAAGCTTCGGCATTTTCTAGTCCGTACAAGGAACCGGATCGCCACAAAGCGGTTGTTATGTCACTGCAATCGAGAGAGGATCTTGCCATGATTTTCCGAAAAACATTGGTCGCTACCATGCTGCTTACAGGCACAGCATTTGCCTCAGCGCAGACTGTGGTTATCACACCCGAACAGGAGACCGTGGTTCGGGAATATGTCACTGCTAATCCCATTGAAGTGGAGCGGCCCTCGAACTTTGAACTGGTCGTCGGCGCGATCATACCCGACATCCTCAAGCCGGGCGAACTTGCCGAAAACACCTTGGACAGCAGATACCAGTACGTCGTGATGGACGGGCGAACTGTGCTGATCGAACCCGAAACCCGCAAAGTGGTGCATATTATCGAATGACGCAGTCAGGCGCCCCGAAGCACAACCTCTTTCGGGGCGCCACCTGTTGAATGGCTCTCCGGCGACCCATCACCCTAATCCAGTGGCTTCGCGCTAAGCCGACCGGATAACGGCTTGGCCGTCAGCGCCCAAGAATGTAGAGACTGCCTGCTCATGGTCTGAAGTTCATTGTCTCGCTGCTCTGCACATCGGCAGAAAGCAGTCCTTTAGGGCGTGGGCGTGGGCTCCAACCATAGCGATCGCCTTTACGAAGCCGCAAGCCAGGCTCGGCCACAGGAACCGTTACACAATTGCCTGCGTCGCCGAAGTTCTAATCGTCCTCGCTTATCGCGCGCCCTGGAACCATCGGGGCTACCATCGGTTCGGAACGACAGGCATTGAGAGGAGAAGCGACATGGCTGACCGAACCACCACGACCACGAGAACGATCAGCGGCCTTTTCGGAAACCGAGAGTCGGCTGACAGCGCAGTGGAAAGGTCGGTGCAGGAATACGGGCTCAAAAGAACGAACATATTTGTCGCCGCGGGCAACGCTTGCAATTCGGCAGGAGAAACTGCATCGGGAGGCGACGCGGGCGGAAAAAAGACCGAACCTACAGTACCCCTTCGAGGAGCGATCAAAGTCTCCGTAGATATCTCGCTCGCTGACATCCCCGCCGCCGAAGGAACATTCCGGCAGTTCGGCGCAAGCGAGATCTGAGTCAATTGAACCGTAGCGACGAGACTATGCCCATTGGGCGAACAACAGTGCAGCCGCAACAAGCACCAGCATCGCTGACAGGAAACGCCACATAAAACCGCGCACGGGGGATCGTTTAGCGCCTGGCATATACCTCATCGCATCACCGTCACTGTCCTGCATGTGCGGTCGCCCTGTTAGTCGTGGCTGTTCGATATGGGGCGCTCCTAAAGCCTCGGGTTGTGTGGCCCCGGCCTCCGCGTCCGTTTCCATCGGCGCTGCGGCGGGATCGAAACCTCGCTTCTTATCGCCCTGCAAGCCTGCATCAATGGCGCCGCGGACTTCGGCTTCCTGCCTCGCTGCCATCGGAATGTACTCCTTTTATCCTGTCTTTCGGCGCTTCCGAGATTTCCTATTCGGCGGTTCGGACCTGTGTGCAGCATCGAGCCGGATCCGGACTGATGTGGGATGATGCTCCGCCAACCATTGCAAGGCGAGTTCTGTCCGCCATCTTGTCATTCCTTTTGGATCTCAACCTTGCCAGCGCCAGCGGATGGAACCGTGTTTTGCGTCCTGCCGGCACCGCCGTCTGTTCCGCCGAACCTGAATGAGAACACAATGTTCCCGCTCGGGCTGCCGATTCCTTCCGTAAGCGTCCGTAACGTTCAAAGCACTCATGTTGCGTCATCCGGACCAACAGGAGGAAACAATAAAGTCTATAAACCTTCCACTATGCACCCTGCTGATCGCCGGCGGTTGTACCGCAACGGAACGCGGAGCCACGGCCGGGTGGTCTAGGTGGCGCGGCTGTAGGCGTTGCGGCAACTGGTAATGGTGAGGGTGCGGCCATTGGCGGTGCAGTAGGCGCAGCGGCTGGCCCTGATCGGTCGCGCTCGCGAACCCGGCGACTGCATCTATCGCGAACGTGATGGTCGCCGGTACATTGCACCGTGCTCCTAAACTGGACCCATCAGATCGGATAAAGATTGGGCTGCTTATCGAGCGGCTAAGGTTCAATTCCGCGGTCAAGCGTGTCTATCTGCTGTCGCCGTATTTTTTCCGACCAGCGAGATAGGCTATAGCCGCGCCGCAGACTGCGCCCAGGGCGAGCCCAAACAGAAGGCCAACGCCTAAGCTGTCGAAAACGGCCGCGCCAAGCACAAACGCTGCCAGAAAACCCGAGCAGGCACCGAGAACAAGTCGGGTGTGGGATGAGGTGATCATATGTGCAGGCGGCAATCCATAGTGTGCTGATGCGTGTGGTTGCGCAACAGGCAGGATGGCAGATTGTTCCGGCGAGGCGGAACATCGGCTCCAGGCGTGAGTTTGGCAGGGAAAGAGGAGTTCAGACCGTGCAGGAAATCACACAAGGCAACGACTGGCTGACATCGGACAGCGATGAAGCACGTGCTATCCGGTTTTTGGCCGAGCATACCGACGTCTCGCCGAAGCAGGCAAAAGAGATCGTGCGCAAACACGGCTATAATCGGGAAAAGCTGCTGCAGGTGGCTCACACGATAAAGGCCGAGGGTTGAAGCGAACCGCGACGAACCTGCAAGTGCGTGATCGCCGCAGTTCTTGTCCTTGGAGGCCGCTAGAAAAGCCACCAAGCTCCGTTGCCGGCAGCCGGATACCGAAGTGTCGTCGGCGTGTCAGGTCGCGTTTGCGCGTTGTGTGAAGCTTCTTCCTCCAATGCTGCCGCAAGCATTCTTTTTGCCCGCGCGAGCACCTGCTTTCGGCTATGGCTGCGGCCACTATCCGGATGCAAATTTTGAGAGGAGGCTTCCGCAGCTCCCGCTCTTGATGAGATCGGCTGCCGGGGCGCTGTATCGGTCACGTCTCGAGTTCGATTCTGGGCCATTTCTGTCCTGTTCCTCGTATGGAATTGGGTTCGAAGCGCAATCAGAACTTCGTCCCACCCTGAAATGTTCCAGCTTGCCTCGCTGGGGACATGACCAAGCTTGTCATGCCGGTGTCGTGGGGCGCTTAGTGGCCCTTTTTCGCTCAGGAACGGCCCCTATGCCGCCCGCCCCCAAGCAAGGGTTCTACGACCCTGGCGATAACAGATGTCATGAGGGCGTCGTGCCTTATGTCGACCGGGTCACGGATCGCGCGCTAAGCCCGATTGAAAAGTGCCGAAGCCGACGTCTCACCCAACTCTGATACCAAGTTTGCCCGTGAGCGGCTGAGGCGGCTTTTTATCGTCCCAACGTCGCAGCCACACTTTCGTGCCGCCTCCTTGTAGCTGGTTCCCTGTATGGCAATCATGACAATGATTTCGCGTTGCCGCCTCGGCAGGCGTAACATAGCCCGTCGCGTCTCGGCCGCCTTCAGCGACCATTCCTGGGAAGGTTTTGTCGATGGCAGCGTCGACGCACAGTCGGCAGCCGACGGCGCTTCTCGGTTCGTGATCACCATTCGATTGTAAAAGGAGTTGCGCATGATGGTGAATAACCACGACTTCAGGCGTGTACCTTTTTCAAACTGATGGATTTTTGCGATAGCCTTGGTCAGGGTTTCCTGCACCAGGTCGTCGGCATCGCTCGGTTCGCGACAAAAGGTACGAGCAAAGGCGCGCAAGGCAGGGATCAGGGCTGCCACCTCCGTTGGTTCGACAGTTTCTTGAGTCCGTGTGGCGTCAACATGCGGCATGAATCTCTCTCCCGTTTACTGATGAACCAGTTCACCGAACCTGGGTCCAGGCGATATTGTTCCCGGCGTCGAAAGTGTGACGTCACAAGGCCCGTTCTTTCAGGCGAGTGTCCGGCCAAGCTTGGCCGGAGAGGCGCGACGGCGCCCACCATTGCAGCGCGCGAGCGCTACTCTGGCCCGGACGAACGTTGGGGCGTTAATCAGCAGCAGCTATAGGCCGCTTGTAGCCTTCTCCACGATCATCGATCGAATGATGACCGCGCGGACTGAATGTTTGGGAAATTGCCGAATGCCTCACGATGGAATTATTCGAGGAACATCACTGAAGGTTCCCGGTTCTGCGGCAACACGAAACATAGGAGCAGCCGATGAGTGAAGCGAAAACCACCACCGACCATTCCCGCATTCGAAACTGGATCGACGACCGCGATGGAAGGCCGTCAAAGGTCACGGCGGGAGGATCGGGAGGGATTCTTCGCGTCGATTTTGGCGAGCCCGATGAAGGTTTGACGCCGATCGCCTGGGAAGAGTTTTTTGAGATCTTCGAGAAAAACCAACTGGCGTTTCTACATCAGGATCGCACGGACGATGGGCAAATAAGCCGCTTCAGCAAATTTATCGAGCGGTAAACGGATCAGACCATCAATCTCGTCGCGCGCCCTTATTCAAATCGGCCCGAGCCCGTTTATCCTTGTCGAGTTTGTCGAAGCTCTCGTCGATATCGTCGGCTTGCCCACGCTCGTCGGGTTGGGAGCGTCGCTCATTACGAACGTTTTTCTGATCATCCCCCTGCAAGGCATTGCGTCCCATCCGCTCGTTATCGATCGTTGCTTCCGTCGTTTCCGGCTCACGTGTGCGATCGCGCTGTTTATTGTCCTGCATCTGACGTCTCCTTTCCATACCCAACCATGTAGAAGCCGGACGTACTCCTTCCAGGGGCAGTTTGGAGGAAATGCCGGTTCACGAGGCTTGCGGGCGCAGTAAGAAAGCCTGCGGCGGGAGTCCAATGTCTTGCTGCAGCTATTACGCATTCACGAGGACGACATACCGCCTTTCGCACTACCAGCAATCAGGAGCGGCCCCTCCCCCGCGGAAGAGGAGGTTGGGTCATCGCGGCAATGAGGAACAATTTCGGTAGGGAGAGGTTGGCGTGAAGACGCAGCCTCAAAAGGCTGGAATTCTCAAAAAAGACGGCAATCCAATGAAAAACAAACGTGAAGTATACGCCCTTATCATCACTGCCATCATCTTGGTGGCCGTTCTTATCGGTTTTCTCTACTTCGACAGCGATGCGCCTATCACCGGCGATATTGCCCCAGAACGACACGAGATGGAAACGGATGCGCCTCACGAGGTGGATCAAACTCCTCCCAGTGCAACAGGCACGATCGACGAACCTTGAGATGCATCAATGTCCACCTGAGCCACAAGTGGCAGGTGATCGGAAGCGGTGCGAAACGGCAAACGCTGCGGTACTTCTTGCGAAACGATCCTGGGGCCGTTGCGTGTCATCACATGGTCTAGCTTCAGCAGAGCAAATCGAGAGGGGAAGGTCGGGGCACCGTTTGATGGTGAGCTATGAAAATCCCGCGCGAGCGTTCGATAGGCCATCGACGAAGGTACAGCATTTAAGTCGCCCAGTAAGATTGTCGGCTTGTCGCGCAGATCTGGAGAGTTCAGCCATTGAGGGCCAAGGAGAGAGCTGACTTGCATCGCGCGTTCCCGTCGGCGTAAACCAAGATGCGTGGTGATGATTTCCAGGGTGGTGCCCGGCAATGCGACCGAGGCCCACAATGCTCCCCGTGGCTCGCCTAACGAGGGTAGCGGAGCAGCTTGCACCCGACGCAAAGGCCACGCCGACAGAATCGCGTTACCGTATTCGCCACCTTGAATCTGGTGGACAGCGTGGAAATGGAAATTCATGCGCATATGGGAAGCAATTGCCTGCGCTTGATCCAATCCACCGCTTCTACTTCGCCCTGAATCGAGTTCCTGCAAGGCTACAACGTCGACACGCAGCGCCGTCAGCACTTCGGCGATCCGCGTCGGATCCACGCGACCATCAGTCCCACGGCATCCATGAACATTGTAGGTCGCGATACGGATGCATCCATGCGACCTTTCCCATCTATCTGAAGGAACCATAGTCGAGGGAACACGGGACCTTTCCGTTCGTTCCCACAAAGTGTCTTCATCGACTTTCAGACGTCCTCGCTATCTGTTGCGCGTCGTCATTGGCGTGGCGGCTGTCATTGCGGGCTTTCTCATTGCCCGCGCGCTGACCCGCTATGGCCTGTCCCAGGTCACCTCGGCTTGGCAAAGCATCGGGATCGGTCGTTTCGGATGCGCTGCTGCGTACGCCGCATTGTCCTACCTGCTGCTGACCGGCTTCGACTATCTGGGTCTCCATTACGCCAAGCATCCACTCTCATATCCCCGGGCGGCCCTTGCATCTTTCGTCAGCTTGACGATCGGACACAACATCGGCATGGCCGCGCTCAGCAGCGGCGCGGTGAGATATCGCTTTTATAGCCGCTGGGGATTGAATGCGGAGGAGGTGGCAAAAGTCGTCGCTTTCTCCGGCGCGACAGTGGGATTGGGTCTGGCCACGCTTGGCGGACTGGCGCTTGTCTTCGTTCCCGCAGATGCAGCAGAATTCACGGGTCTAAATTCGGGTTGGATTGTTCTGCTGGGCTGCCTTTGCCTGCTCGTTCCCGTCGCCTACTGCCTTGCGGCGACGTTTGTGAAGCGTCGCCTGAATGTCTGGAAATGGGGTTTCGCCTTTCCGTCCTTGCGGCTCGCATTCGGCCAGCTAGTGCTGGGCACAGCCAATTTCGCCTGCGTTGCAGCGTGTCTACATCAGTTGATGCTCGGTGTGAGCGAACTGGCCTACGCTAAGGTGGCAGCCGTCTATGTGATAGCCAATGTGGGCGGGCTCATCAGCCATGTTCCTGGTGGACTGGGTGTTCTGGAGACAACCGCACATTATCTGCTTCAAAGCGCAGGTTCGGTGCCCGCCCTTATCGCTTTCCGCCTCGTTTACTTTCTGGCGCCGCTCATCCTCGGGCTGGGCATGTTTGCTGCCAGTGAGATCGCAGCGCGCTGGGGAGGATCAACTCTTGCCGAAAATTCGACGCAGAAGCCAACCGAAGGGCCTAACCGGTCTTGAAGGGTCAAAGAGACGGGTCCCGAGGATAGGAGCTCCATCCTCGTCAAGGTCATCGTGCGTACGAAGCGTACCGGATATCGCCGTAAGACGATCGACGGCGCCCACGAGGGTTTTGCAATCGCTTAACGCTCGGCCTAATTCAGCGAGGTCAGTTTCCAGATGTTCGGCCAGAAGCCCGTCACGAAAGGCAGCTATCGCGCGCCGGTGCTCATCGTTCTCAGCGAAGACCACGAGGTCGCACTCGGTGTCCAGACCTTCGGAGCGGTTATTGAGGTTTGAGGAACCGATGCGGACGGCGTTGTCGTCAACAACGATAACCTTGGAATGAACAAGAACCTCCTTGGACGGATTTCCATCGTTGCATTTCATCCGATATACGACCCGCAGGCGGGGGCCGTTTGCGCCACCAAGCCAACGGAGAATACGGTTGCGCTGGTGCGCCATCACATACTGCTCGACAATCCCCCTCGAACTCTTGGTCACCAGAATGACCACTTCCGGCCCAGAAGGCTCGTCCAGCCGATCTTTGATCGCGCGTGCGACGCGCCAGGAGGCGAGATATTGAGTTTCGATATAGAGCGACTTGCGGGCCGAACGGATCAGCTGGAGCGTTAGCTTTACCGCCTCCCGCTTGCCGCTGCGCAGAAGGATGCCGCCTTGGGTCTGGGCGATCGCAATCTTGCAGCCAGCGAGATCGAACGGGAGCTGCTGCGGCCACGACCCGTGGACGATCGTGTCAGCCGGAGCCTCGCCACTATTCTCACCGGCGGCCACCCAGCGCGACTCGGCAATTTCGGCCAGTGCTCCGGCAGCGTCGCCTGAAACGGCGATCTGAACGTCGTGTACGGGGCCGTAGCGTTCACCTCCAGGCGTCCTGCGCAAATCGGCTGTGGCGTGATGCTCTCTCGTGTCCCAGCGTCCGCTGGTCAGATCTATCCCACCGGAGAACGCGATCGATCGATCAATCACGACGATTTTCTGATGGTGGGAAGCGCGTAGCGGATGTCTGATGTCGAATTTCAGCGAAATTTGCGGGTGATCCGCCCAGGGATGATGGACATAGAGCTCACCTGATCTGCTGGAATAGATGGGCCCCATCGCCCAGATCAGAATTTTTATGTGAAGTGCCTCATTCTGCTCCACGAGCCGGCGAAGTAAGGCTCCCAATGGCGGTTCGGCTTCCAAATCCGGCCGCAACTTGATGCGGGGATCAAAGTCCCATCCTATGATCCACACAATGCCCCTGGCCGTGAGGAGCGAGGTCCGCAGCGCGTCAAAATAAGCTGCCGCGTCAACGAGAAAGGCAACTTGGTCAGCTCTTTCGAGCCTGGGGCGCCGGCCATCCAGCCCCTCCAAAATTTGCGGTATTACCACACTATTGCTCATGCCCCACCTCTGACGCCCACATCGGATTGGCGGCCGAATGCCCTAAATGTCGCCGATCCCTAACAGAACCTCGGCGGCGAGCCAGTACGAAACAGTGAGCCTCCCAGATCCCCTACCGCGTTCCCCCGGCTCGCTACCTTCCCCCCTTGCTCGATCGTGCGGCCGTAGCTGATCGACCATCGTCGCTCTTGGCGATTTCGTCCGGTCGAATGAGATCGCCGAGGCCGCCTGCTCCAACTTGCGCAGTCGTGATCTCGCTGGCATCGTGAATAACTGTAGGGTGCCCAGGCGTGGGCCGGTGTCGCTTCTGTGGCGTTGTATCGCGTTGATGTGGCGCGACCATTTTAGCGCTGGCCTGCCGGTGGCGATTGCGTCCGGATTCGTTCTTCGTGTCCATCGTGAGCTTCCTCGCCTGTATCTGGTCACACATCACTTGTTGCGAAACGCAGCAACTTTGTTGGCCGTTCCAGATTCTTGATTAGCATCCGGACGCTCGAGGACCTCCAGGAAGCTCTCAAGCCATGTGGTCGCATTCTGCCGCATGACCTTTTCCAACAGGTCTTCATGACGTCGTCGTCGCTCGGCAAGCGGCATCTCGAGCGCCTGATGTAGTCGCCGTGACATTTCGTCGACGTCATAAGGGTTTACGAGGAGAGCTGTATCCAGCTCTTCAGCAGCGCCGGCGAACCGGGACAGAACAAGAACTCCAGGGTCCTGCACATCTTGCGCTGCCACATATTCCTTGGCGACGAGGTTCATGCCGTCACGCAGCGGCGTAACGAACCCCACGTCGCTTGCTCTCAGAAGTGGTGCCAGCTTCTCCCGCGGTACAGAACGGTGAATGTAGCGAAGCGGTGTCCAGTTGAACTCCGCAAAGCGACCGTTGATCGAACCAGCTAAAGCCTCGAGTTCGAGCCGGATTTCTGCATATGCGTCCACATTCTCGCGAGTGGGAGGAGCGATCTGCAGGAAGGAAACCACCCTCTCGTATTCAGGGTGCTGCACGAGCAGGCGGCCGTAGGCCCGGAGCCGCTCTGGAAGCCCCTTCGAGTAATCGAGCCGATCCACGCCGATAATCTGACGTTGCCCGAGAAGCTTGCGACGCATTAGATCGATGGCGACATCGTCCGGCTCTTCACGTGCCATGGCCGCGAAACCCACGGGATCGATGCCGATCGGAAATCGCTCGACCCTGACCTGGCGACTACCATGCTGATAGGCGCCCGCTATCTCCTCAAGCCCCATATGGTCTTGAAGGTAGCGCGTGAGATTGCCGACATCGGTCGACGTTTGCAGGCCGACCAAGTCAAATTCCAGGAGCCACTCCACCATCTCTCGGTGATTGGAAGTAGCGGCCAGCATGTCGGGAGGAGGAAACGGAATATGCAGGAAAAAGCCTATCCGGTTTCTGCAGCCCAGTTCCCGCAGGCGGGCCGCAAGGGGCATCAGGTGATAATCCTGCACCCAGACTAGGTCGTCATCTTCTAGGTATGGAACGAGTTCCGTTGCGAAACGTCGATTTACAGTTGCGTATGTATTAAGGAAGTTTGGTCGGTGATCGACGAGGTCGAGCCGATAGTGAAAGAGCGGCCAAAGTACACTATTGGCGTAACCAAGATAGTATTCTTCTACCTCGCGCCGTGACAGCGAGATGGAAACGGCCGCAACCCTGCCGACGGTCTCGGCCACCGCGGGCGCGGCCTCCTCCTTCGTTTCACCGCTCCAACCAAACCAGATTCCACCACGTTCGCGCATGGCATCTGCAAGCGCTACCGCAAGCCCTCCCGTTTGCGACTTTTTTCGCAGATCGGCGACGCGGTTGGAAACTATGACAACTCTAGGCATGGCAAACGGTCCGCTATGAAGGTCCAGCAATGAGCGGTGCGCTGGGACGTCAGTCCTGTGGCCGCACGGCGGCGACGCGATGGTGTATCTTGTTCGTGGCAAATGGTAGCGGCCGGCCGATGGGCCAGCCGCTCGGATGCGAGGGAAAAGGCATCCGTGGAGATGGACGGGGGCTGAGTCCTGGGAGAGTAGATGTCCATCGCGTTTTCAACAGTCTGCATATCACTATGTTCCTCGATCGAAGAAATTATTCTCGCCCGGGGCATCGCGGGTCGGAGGGCGTCGCTGCGCCGCCCCGATACGGGTATCGCCACTCGACCTTCTGGGCGCGAGGGGGCACTATTGCTTAGCAAATGCGACGATCCACATCTCTCGCCGCTCGTCGACCACGTGCATGGCAGCCAAGTCGCCATTGGCGTCGGCGGCTTCCTCGGCATTGACGCTAATCCACCAGTTGCGGTTCCAGCGAGTGACCTCGGCTTCATGCGAGATGAGACCAGTGACGTTCATGCCATGACAAGTTGGGCGAAAGATGAGCTCGAAGATATTCCGAGCATGTCGTCTGATGAGAAACTCGCTCGGTCAAGCCGGGACCTTTTTTCTGGATCAGCTGCCGTCTAAAGTGATCGCCGGGACATGGAACACATCACACACAAGCCAGTTGATCCGTTTTCAACGTGAGGACGGTTCAATGGCCAACACAATACCGCGTGAAGGAAAGCCCGGCACTACCGATCAGTCGCCTCGGTGGGAAGGGCCGGAAGAAAATCGACCTCGGGGCTATCTGCCGGCAGAAGACAATCCTGCTTCTGACCGGGATGCTGCGGGCGAAAACTTGAATGATCCGGATCGCAGCACACTAGGCGATGCTGGAACGCAAGAGCCGCGCCAGCCGGGTGAGTTTCCACCCTTTGACGATCCTGCCCATAGCAACAAACCTGCCGGTTCACCAGTGCAGAAGGACGCTCAGCTATCGTCGCCGCCTCCGAAAGACACTGAATACGCTGGTCATCCGGAGTTCTCACAAGACGCGGCCGCCAACAAACCGCCCGAGGGTATCGGGAACAGCGAAGCGGTCGACGACACCGATGAACACACTCGCCATTCGGAGGGCGTCAACCCGAAGCATCCATCGTCGCAGCAAACTGCCGGAGCCGGTCCTGCTCTGGCTAAGCACTCCAAAGACGCATAGTTGCGCCCGCCAGTGGAGAAAACCCGCCCTAATCGCTAGGGCGGGTTCTGAGCACGATTTCCGCTATTAGTGACGGCATGCCGTATCCGCTCAGCGGCTATCCATGATTATTGCGCGTTTTTCTGTTTCGTTTTCACGCGCTGTGAACGAAACCCAGTTCTGCGTTGAGTTTCCCGGCGGTGCATGCCTCACATCTCGGCGGGGTTCTTCACGACCGCTGGCGCGCAGCATCGGCCGCATGTTCTTCTCCCGTTTCGTGCAGAACAACTCGCCCCAGCACGCCCGTCCCAGCATATCCTGCAGATCAGGTCACAGCCCCGGCGGGCGAGCTTCAGACGACAACGATCGAGACCCTGGGTTGCCGTGAGGCGTTTACCTCCTGGTAGCGCCAGTATGCCGGGCGTGTGTGGGCGTTGGGGTGAAGCCTGCGTTACAGCTAAAGCCTATCCGAACCGATGCTCCGGCTGGCCGCCTAAGTGCTGCTGTCCAAGGTTCCGCATACGCGTCTCTTGCGATCTGCAAGTGCTCCCTGCAGTTTCTTGGCCAGCACCAAGAGCCGTTCAGGCACCGGTTCACTTTCAATGGAAGCCAGCAGTTCCCGTATCCCATTGTCAGGATCTTCAAACCTGCCACGGATTTCTTCGGGCCGCGGCCAATTGGGTTTCATGAGCTCTAATTCCTATCATTTGATAGACCCTTCCGCCCTCTTATCGGTTGCTTTGCCACACATTTCAAGCCGAGCTGAGTAGCACGAGATGTTCACTTGACCCCCAGGAATTTGACTCTCCCACGGGGGTAAAGCTCGTGCGAGGCGTACGCTTGCAGCCGCATTTTGCCGCCGATCCAAGCAAAGGCGGTCGAGGCTGTCGTGCAACTCGCTTCACCGAACCGCTGATCGTCCGTCAAAACCGGCGGACACGCCCCGCAAGAGATCAACCGCTCAAGGAAGTTCCGTGCTGTTTTCGCCAGTTTGTTCTGGGTTAGCTTCGATCCCGAGCGCCACTTGATCGAAACAGAAGTGGCCTTGCAGTCGCCCATAACTATCAGCAGTCTCATTCGGGCTCCATGCAGCCTGGCTATGGCCCTCGCCAACAGCGCTGACATCCCACCAGTCGCGCGTATCGTCTGAGGTCGCGGGCCGGTCGTGAGAGCGTGACAGGAATTCCAGATAAACATCCTCTTGGGGGAAGAAAAAGAGCCTGGCGTCGCCGGCGTCAGCGACAAGCGCGTTCTCGCTCGATGCAATCACGGCGTCCGAAAAGGTAGCTGTCACTGTACCGCGATACGGTCGAATGTTCCGGATGTCTCCAGTAGTCACGGGCTTATCCTCCTGAATGATTGGACGCTCCGACATGTTGCGGCGGCGCGTCACTCTCGTCTGGATTGGGAAGTGGTTGCTCGTCAGGCAAACGCCTTGGCTCAGGCTCGCGGATCGGAGGGCGTCGACGGGGCTCAGGCGGCCGCGGGGGCAATCGGGAAGGATCAGGCCGCGGTAGTGGTATCGTAAGCATGGTAAAGGCTCCTTGCTACGGTCAACCTCGAAGACATGGTGCGGTTCCCATCCCACGCTTCACATTCCAGTGGGGAACGTATCTGCTGGCTCTCCGGCCTGCCTTTCGTCGAGTGGCTCGAGCGCCTGTGTCTTGTCCAGCCACACATAAGCATCGTACTGCCCCGGCGCTGAGGCATCGAGGTAGTGGCTCTGCTGCTCAGTGTGAGGTCGATAGATCACTCCAATGAACCGCTGAGGCATGAGTTGTGCAAGTTGTTTGGAAACGGTGCTGCTGGAGGTGAAATCTATCAGTCCGCAAGCAGGCGCTACCAGATGGCAAAACTGCTCCCAACTATCCTGGGCCGAAGGCCGCATTGATATCCTGCGGACGGGTTCGTCCCAACCATTTGCTGCCGCAACAGTTCCTTCGTGTGTTCCAAACCCGATCAGTGCAACCTCCTGACCAAAGTGCTCACGGCAGAGCTGCCCGAGACTCAGTTGATTGCGGGCGCGACCCATCTCAGTCTCGCGAGCATCGCCGACGTGTGAATTATGAGCCCAGACCACAACCTTGCGACCACCCTGCGCCAGGATGCCACGAAGCGTTTCGAACATGTGCCCGTCGCGCAAGTTCCACGATTCAGTGCCCGCATAATACATCGTCCTGTAATACTGCTCGGCCGATGCAACGAGGCGCGCACTTTGAGCCGCATCCAGAAAGCTCTCGCCGTCGCCAGCTGCGAAAGCCATTCGCCTGGTCAGCAGTTCGCGGCACTGGGCGACCACTTCCTCCTCGCAGCTTCTGTAGCCCGCGGTTACCGCCGCCCTTGCATAGGCGGCAGGGTCGTGTTGCCAGGGAGTCATGCACCCGTATCGCTCGCGGGCAACGGATGCGGCGTGCGGATCGACCCTGTCCAGGTGCGCCAGGACGCTGGCGATCGCACCGGTCAAGTTATACAAGTCCAGGCCGTAGAAACCGGTCTGAGCTTCGCCCTCGCGGCGAGATCTGTTGTGATCACGTAGCCAGCTCAGGAATGCCGCCATTTCCTTGTTGCGCCACATCCATCGCGGAAAACGCGAGAACGGTGGCTCCTCTCCGGGCAATGGTTCGATGCCGCGAAGTACTCGGTTAATCGCGGCCGCATCCGGCCAGTCGGCTTCCACCGCCAGTGCGGTAAATCCGTGCCTTTCGATCAGACGACGAGTGATGGCCGCCCGTGCACGATAAAATTCCGACGTTCCATGCGTCGATTCGCCAAGCAAAATCACTCGCCGGTCGCCAAAGCGATCGAACGGCTCGGCGAAACCTTCAGTATCGATAGGCTGCAGTGCCTCTGTTATGCTTTCCAACGTGCTGTCTCTGGCGTCCGACCTTTTCCCTCCTCGCGCCTCAGCTTGGTCCGGCCAGCCCTGCTCCCCCACCAGCGGTACGAACATGACCTTGCCGAGATCCTCCTCCTCATACCGTCCGGCTCCCAGGCGCACGACCCGCAACAGCCGCTGGGCGCCCTGTTCGCCAACGGGTACGATGAGCCTTCCGCCGATTTCGAGCTGTTCCACCAGAGCGTGCGGGATGTCAGGTCCGCCTGCCGAGACGATGATTGCGTCGAATGGAGCATCTTCCGGCTTGCCTCGAGTGCCATCGCCGAGGCAAACCTCGACATTGGATATGTTTGCGTCGGCCAGATTTTTGCGTGCGACCTCGACGAGTGTTTGATGCCGGTCGATTGCGATTACGCGACCCGCGATGCTCCCCAAGACGGCAGCTGCATAACCGGATCCGACGCCAACCTCCAAAACCTTGGCACCGGGCTCGACTTCGGCAGCTTCGATCATCAAAGCAACAATGAAGGGTTGAGAGATAGTCTGTTCTTGTCCGATCGGCAGCGCCGTGTCCTCGTAGGCCAAAACGCGGTGGGACGCGGGAACGAAATGCTCGCGTCCGACAGTGCCCATTGCCCTCAATACGGCGGTGTTCTCGATGCCGCGACGAATGAGCTGGTTCTGGATCATCCTGCGGCGTGCTTCGGCAAAGTCCGGCGCCATATTGTTTCTCTCGCCGCCTGTCAGGAGTCGGACTTGTGATCCGGCTTTCCCTTTCTCTTCGTCGAAGCCATGTCTTCAAGTTCGCTCTTCGACATGGACTGGGCCATTTCCTTCGAAGCGCCCTTGAGCTCGCTTTTCTTCTTGTCTCCGCGCTTTGCGGCCAGCGCAGCGCCAGCGGCCATCTGCTGTGATTTCGATTTTGCAGGCATTTTTCGCCTCCTTGCCTCTGTGACACAGATGCCGAACTGCGCGCCGGCGCCAATGTTCCCGCCAACCCGGAGACACGGGCGCATCATGAATCGTAGCTCAGCACCGCGGTACGACTGATGTCGCTCGCTGGCGCAGGTTATGAGGTCTGAGCCAACCGCCCATGCTCCCAGGAGACCAGCAACACCCCAATGAAAACGGTCGCGAACCCGACCAGGTGAAGGAGCTTGAATCCTTCATCCAGGAGGAAATAGGAAAGCACCAGGGCAGATGCAGGCATAACGCCCATGAACGCAGCCGCTACTGATCCCTGGGCGCGGGCAATGCCTGAGTACCAGAGCCAGCTCCCCAGCGCGAGCGTGCCGACGCCATACCAAACAAGCGCGAGCCATGCGCGGGCGGAGACCGCTGACACGTCGAAGTCCTGGAGCTGCCAGAGGGCAAGTACGGCAAATAGCGGTACCGAGAGCGCTGCAGAAAGACCCGCGGCCGCAATCGGAGGAACCGTTTGACTCACCGTCTTGCCGACCAGCGTATAGACAACCTCACAGCAGACCGCGCCAAATACCAGTAATGGCCCGAGCATATTGAAAGAGCCATCTCCGTCAGTCTCGCTCTGATCGATCTGCAGAACCAAGACGCCTGCTACGGCCAGGGCGATAGCAAGCAGTTTGCGCCATGTCGGCTTTTCGCGCAGCACGATCATGGATGCCAAGGCAGTTACAGCAGGTGTCGTGCTCATGACTGTCGCGCCGACAACCCCGGTCACCATGCGCATTCCAAACAGCATGAACGCGGTGAAGCCGAACATGCCGAAAAGCGAAATCGCGCCGATCGCTAACCAGTCTCGCCAAGCGATCTCTTTCAGCGCCGTGCTGTGCAGCGCAAACGGCAACAGCACGGCCGCCCCCAGCAATACGCGCAGGCCACCTGCTACAAAGATCGGCATGGCGTCGGTGACAATTTTGCTGATCGGCGTCGCTGAACCGAACGCTGCCATACCCAGTGCGAGCCTCGTTCGTGTCGCCACCATATTCGACCTCGTCGGCTACCATTCGACACAATTCGAGGAACATCGCTGTGCGCAAGCGGTTTCGGCCACTCGATGCCAAAACGAATGGAGATTACGATGAAAGCTTCGATCTTGGCTGGCGCCCTTGTGCTGATGGGCCAAACCGGCCTTCACGCGCAGGAAGGTGGCGCGGCCACCGCGATATTCTCGAATACGCAAGGTGAAACGATCGGAGAGGCAAAGCTCACCGCCGTTCCCTCGGGTGTGCTTATCGAGTTGGACCTGGATGGCCTCACACCCGAAAGCTGGGTGTCGTTCCATATTCACGAAACCGGTGAGTGTGACCCCTCTGCCGTTTTCGAAACAGCTGGAGGCCACTTCAATCCGACGAGCGCCGACCACGGACTGCTTGTGGAGGGTGGTCCTCACGCAGGAGACATGCCGAACCAGTATGTCGGTAGCGGCGGAACGCTCAAGTCGGCCGTCTTTAATTCGAGGGCGAACCTTGAAGGTGATGCCGGGATTACCGGCAAATCGCTTGTAATTCACGGCGGACAAGACGACTACAAAACCCAACCCTCGGGTGATGCGGGATCCCGTATTGCGTGTGCTGTAATAGAATAGATTCAGGAGCTGCCGGCCTGGCCGGCAGCTCTTTCCATGATCAGGACGCATCACGACGAGCTGGTAGACTGGACGTGATCCCCGCCAGGCCTTGCAACGCCGGCTAAGGCCGCGCCGGCGGAACCTTCACTACCGTCAACACGGGCAAGGTCGCCGAGTGAAATTATGCCAACCAGCCTCTTGTCCTGATCGACGACAGGGATACGACGAATCTGTTGATCTGCCAGGTTCCGGCAAACGTCTTCAGCTTCCTCGTGTTCGTAGCAGTAGCAAACTCCCGCCGACATGATTTCTTCGACCTTTGTATCCGGCCCCCGACCAGTGCCAACGGCGCGAATGGCGATGTCGCGGTCCGTCAGCATCCCGACGAGTCGATCGCTCTGGCCAACAGGCAGGGAACCGGCATCGATGTGAGACATCATCACTGCCGCGTCCCGTATGGTGTCTTCCGGTGATACGATCGTCACGTCTCGTGTCATGGCTTCCCGTATCTTCATGCTTGAATCTCCTCTGATAGCCCCATCCTGGGCCCCAACCGGGAGAAGCCGCCTGTGTTCCGAATCGGACGTCGATGACACGCCGAGACCATGCGGCGGCTTCGAAAGACCTTGGGAATGAATACCGGGGGCTCTCGTCGTTTCGACGCAACCCGATGCATCGCGACCGTGGGCGGGCTCGTCCGCCCTTTCTCGAGCGGCCCCTCAAGGGCTGACCGTCTTGCCTTCGAACACGGCTGATCATCGCATCGTGAGAAAAGAGCAACGGCTTGGACCAATCGCGATAATGTGCGAGCTCGGCCGCGAGCGTTTCAACCGTCGAAACGAACGGAGCTGCCTTTTGCCCGATCGCAGCGGTCTGTTCGAAAATGCTTCTGGCGCGTCATGGTGTACGGTCGAGATTAGCAATCCATACCTTTTGCACCAGAACCATCAGAGCTACCGCTAACGGTGTGGCCAGCAAGATTCCGAGCCAGCCGAACAAGATACCCGCGGCGAGGATGGCAAACAGTGTCAACGCGGGCGGCAGCCTTACGGATTGCTGCTGGATCACAGGCGTGATGAGATTGCCTTCCAGCTGTTGGATGGCGAGATAAAGTATGGCGACATAGGCCGCCACGTGGGGGCCTTGACCCAGACCCAACGCCACCGCCGGTACTGCCGCCAGGATTGGCCCGAAGAACGGGATGAACTCAAGCAGTCCGGCAATGACCGCGAGCGCGAGTGCAGAGGGAACCCCGATGAGCGCCAGACCGATATAGGTCAAGCTTGCCACAACCAGCATCGCCAAAGACTGGCCAATAAGCCAGTATCGAAGGCCGCTGCCGATGTCTGCCAGCGTATTCTCAACCACTGGCCGCTTGCTTTTCGGAAATAGCTTTACAATGCCGCGCACATAAAGATCGGGCTGTAGCGCCAGATAAAATCCGGCAACGACCACCAGCACAAGATTGCCGAGAAAACCGAACGCCGCGGAGGACAAGCCGGCGATCCGGCTCATGACCGAGGTCTGGGAGAGCATGGTTTCAAGCTGATCGCCCAGCCATTCTTCGGCACTGCCGATATTGAGAGCATCTTCTATCGGCTTCAGAAGTTCCGGCAGTTGCTCCCACAGTTCCATCATCTGCATGCGCAGCTGAGCGCCCAACAGCCAGAAAAAGCCAATCGCAACCAGGAGCGTCACGATACAGGAAAGGCCGAAAGCAAGCCAACGAGGCAGGCCGGAGAGGTGTGAGATGAACTGTGAGGCGCTGACAAGAACACAGGCGAACAGAGTCGCTGCAAAAACCAGCAACAGAAGATCGCGCAGATACCACGCGGCGAGCAGTAGAACTCCAAATACTGCTACGCCTATGGCTCGCCGGATGAAGCGCGTACTGAGCGCAACGGGATCGTAATTTCTGCTCATTGCGTGGAAGTGGCAAGGCCGGCCGACTGAACAGCCATCCCCCTATCCTTGTTCTAGTTGCATACGTGACTAAATCGCGCTCGGGAGGTAACGCGCGGTGCCCACATCAGATCGCCGTGAACGTTGATCGTCGGATATCTCGTACCCAGAGCTTTTTGCCGCCGCCGTTCCTAGGCGCCAATTCTCAAGCGCTGGCATGTAGTCGCGGCTGCGCAAGGAAGTCTTGTCCACGATCTGCCTCAAATCAATCCCCGCTTCAACCGATAGATCGGGCCGATGTTCCAGCTTTCAATTTCACGGCAGCGACTATCAAATGCAAAGGCGGAGGCGGCGCGAAATAGCTATGGCGTCGTCACCCTCGGCCGTCGCCCGAGCGGAAACTTGATTCGTTCGATCGCCAGGTGCCGGTTGCCAACTGCGCTTTTAGCTAAAGTCAGAGCCAGAAATGCTGCGGGGTTGGCGGTTGCCGATCTGATCAAGCAGCTGTTTTCTCGGGAGCGCTCTTTTGCAACAGGAACGGATATCGCTCGGCAATTCAGCCAGCCGGCAAACTGCACGCTGCTCGTCGAAGGAATAGCAGCGCAATATCGGATCCTCTCCAACGGGCGGCGCCAGATCACGGCGGTCCTTGTGCCCGGCGACTTCGTCAACCTTCACTCGATGATCGTCGGTCAAGAGCCCTACAGCGTGCTCGCGTTGGGTATTTGCCGCGTTCTTGTCGCAGAGGCGGAACAGTTTCGATCCGCCCTGTCTAGTTCGACGGAACTGGGTAGGATCTTATGGATGGAAACTCTGACTGAGGCGGCCATTCAACGCGAATCCATTGTGTCCATGGGTCGCAGAACGGCTCTGGGCCATCTCGCACATTTCATTTGCGAGCTTCACGAGCGCGTGTCCATGGTCGGAGAAGCGGCCGGCAATAGCTTTCAATTGCCGCTCACGCAGTCCGACCTTGCGGACGCGCTCGGACTTTCGGTCGTTCACGTGAACCGATTGCTGAAAACGATGCGAAGTGACGGCCTCCTTTCCTGGTCGAACTCGGTCGTTTCGATCCTGAATGAGTACAAGCTTCGCGAAATTGCCGAGTTCGACCCCACCTACCTTGGATTTCGGCAAGTGCGTCAGGAGGGCGTTAACTTCAGCGAGGCCTGACGGTCAGGTTGAGATAGGAGGGATCGAACTCTCCTAAACGTATCAGTTCCGGCCAATCGAGTATGGTGACGTCGACAGCGCGCCAGGAAATGAGATCCCTGCGCCTCATTTCCTGGAGTGTTCTGTTGATGTGCACGGGCGACAGGCCCATGGCGTCGCCTAGCTGTTGCTGCGTCATGGGCAACTGAAAGCGGACACCGTCCGTCAAACCGACGGCCAATAGGCGCGTTCGTATCTCGCAAAGGAAATGCGCCATCTGTCCCACAGAGGAAAGACGCCCTTTTGCCGCTATCCACCGCCGGTGGATTGCCGCGTCTACCAATGTCAACAACCAAAGCAATCGGCTGAGATGTGGATGTTCTTCCGTTATCGATTTGAGAGCAGTATGGGGCACGTAGGCCACCGTACAATCGCCTAGAGCCGATACGCTATGGTCCATCCGTCCCAGGAGAAAACCATGGAGATCCACGAAGTCGCCCGCCATATGAACCGCCGATATCTGGACGCCGCCATCACGCATGGTGTGCGTTCGGACCGAATATCCGCTCACCATGAGACAGCTTTCGCTAGGCTCCTGCCCCTCGCGCACGATATCTTCGCCGCTCTTCAGAGATGCAAATCGCGCAATGCTGCCAGCGATGGCGCCCTTCTCGCGAGGCGATAGTTGATCCCTGTTCTGGAGATTGATCAACAGAGGGGTCAACCGCTCGTCATGAGCGAGTTCGTCGTTGGTCGGTGGATACCGGGTCATGATCCTCTAGCCGCGCAGCAACTGGACTTGGCGGAACCCTATCATATCGGGTTCAGAAGACTATGGACCGAACTGCTGTTGCGTTGCCACCGGTATCGAAAGCACGAAATGCAAGCCTCCGTTGCCGCTGATCTCGTACCGGCCTCCAAGCTGCTGGGCGAAACGATCTATCAGCTTTAGGCCCAGCCCTGCCTTGACCGCCTGCGGATCGAACCCCACCCCATCGTCTTCTATCGTCAACCGAATCTGGCCGTCATGCTCGATAGTGAGCGAGAAGTTGATCTGTCCGCCGTGTTCTCGAGGAAACGCATGCTTAAGTGAGTTGGAAACCACCTCGGTCACAATCAATCCAACCACCATAGCGCGATCTGCATCGATCTTCGCCGATTCGAGACCAAGCTCCACCTTGGTATCGGCACCGAAGGCTTGCACCACCTCCCCCACGAGCTCGCGCAGATACATCGAGAGATCTACAGTATCGAGACGGTCGGACCGGTATATCTGTTCGTGAACCATCGCCATGGCGGCGACGCGCCTTGCAAGGTCCCGCTTTGCGTCTTCGGGCAGCGGTTGGAGGCGGACAAGAGACGCCACAGTCTGCAGATTGTTCTTCACTCGATGATGTATCTCGCGCAACAGCATCTTGTTCTGAGCGAGCGACTCCTCTGCCTCCAGTCGACGCCGCCTATCCATCACCAGTAGTTTTGAAACCCAGACAGTCATTGCCAGCAATGCCAGGAACACAGGTACGGCGATCACTGAAATTCTGACGATCCGGCCGTTAAAGTCCGCCAGCGCCGCCTCGCGGGCGACAGCAGCAAATGCGATCAGCTCGCTGTTTGAAACACGATGGAAGCCGATGAGTCTCTCGACACCATCCAGTCGGGAAACGCGCCTGTAGGTCCCGGACTCCTGCCTGTCCAATCCTTCTGGAACCACCTGCGAACCAATCGCGGATCCCTCTGCAAGACCAGGATGACGCGCGACTATGAGACCGTCCTTGCGAACAACACTTATCGCGGAATCCGGACCTAGGTCGAGGTTCAGCCACACCTGTGACATGAGACTGGTGGGGACCACGATCACGGCGACCCCAGCGAACTTGCCCGAGCGCAACAGGCGACGGCCCACAATGAAGCTTCGTTCGCCTGTGATCCGGTCGATGAGCAATGGTGAGATGACCTGCGCTTCGCCGTCTCTGAGCTCCTGAAAATACGGACGGTCGGCGATGTTGATCTCCCCTCTGGGCGCAGTGGAGAGAATTTCACGACCATTTCGGTCGAATAATCTGACCTCGACGTTCTGCGGCAGTCCCTTGATTGCATCATCAAGATCGCCAAGCACGGCGGTCGCAAGCAGTTCGGGGCGGTAGCCTAATGTGTCGTCGATGCGACGAAGGGACTGCCTCGACGCCTCGATGAGCCATTGAAATTGCACGGCGACGATTTGCGCTGCTATGCCAGCCTTCTCCTCGCCGCGCCGAATTGAATCGCGGTAGCCCTGCGAAACGAACAGAGCCGAACTCGCCAAAACTGAGACGAATAGGCCGGCCGCCAAAACAAATGCGGCCAGCGGTGTGCGCACCCTCATTCCCTACATCGACCCTTCCTGCGTAGAATCAAACGTAGCGCGGGACTAAAGCAGGCGATATGTCAAATGATAGGAGGTCGGCGGTCAAACAGGCAGCTGCTTCGGCCGTGCATGCTCACTCCCCTCGCCGGCTGCGCACATTATTGATTGGCCGGCGCGTATCCTGAGTTTCGCCCCACCGTGGCCGCGTCTGCCTGCCCACTTCCTTAACCTGCAATGGAATGTCATAGGGCGTGGTCTCCCGGACGTCCACGTCGCCTTCATCAGCGATTCTGTCGCCCCCGCCAGGACGCGCTGGCTACCCCCTTCGAGGCCTCGACTCCGTCTCAGCGTTTTCCCCGATGCTTCGCGGATCGCGCAGGTGGCCCGCCCCCGCTCGTGCATTGCGCCGTTCGTTGGATATCTCGGGCCCATGCCAGCTCGTACCGGATTGCTCGGCACCTTGGCCTTTCTCGTGCGTCATTGTCCTTCTCTAATTGGTTGGCTGTGCGCTCGTGAATGTTTCGTCGGCATCTGCGCCAAATTGCGGATAGTCCGACGCTCGCAATCGTCGGGGAGCACAGAAACGATCGGTAACCAAGGGCTTGTTCGTGAACCCGGGGCCGGTCGCGAGCATCTGGCCAAAGAACAGAACCGGGCCCGAGATGTTCCCCGACCGGCTGGTGCATGACTGCGGTGAGCGAGGGAGAGGAGCCGTGCCGGAACTTGCAAATCTGTCATTGGTCTGGGTGGTGCCAATCTTCGTCGCGGGTGCGATCGTTATCGCGGTAACGGGCGCGCGGCTCGCGGGTGTTGCCAACGTACTGGCTGATCGAACCGGATTGGGTGAAGTCGTTGCTGGAGCGCTGTTTGTCGGGGCCGCCACCTCATTGCCCGGTGCTATCACCTCGGTCTCCACCGCCGCGCAAGGAGCGCCGGAGCTGGCCATAGGCAATGCTTTGGGAGGGCTCACTGCGCAAACGGCCTTTATAGCGATTGCCGACTTGGCCTACCGCCGCGCAAATCTCGAACACGCTGCTGCAAGCGTGACCGGACTTGCGCAAGGTGTATTGCTAGCAGCTCTGCTGACGATAGTGCTTCTTGCTGAAACAGTTCCCGATATCGCCGTCTTCGGGGTGCACCCGGCATCGATGCTCATCGTGCTTGTTTACGGATTTGGTTTGCGGCTTCTCACGAAGATCAAGGATGAGCCCATGTGGAGGCCGGTCCGGACTGAAGAGACACGAGCCGAGTTGACCCAACCCGAAGCCGGCGCCGGCTCCACGGGAGCACTCTGGCGCGCCTTTCTACTGCTGGCAGCACTGACGGCGTGTTCAGGCTACGTCATAGGTGAAGCGAGCATTGCGATCGTGGACAAGACCCATCTTTCCGCGACGGCTGTCGGCACAGTCTTTACCGCAGTAGCGAACTCCCTTCCCGAGCTCGTGACCGCTATCGCGGCCGTGCGGATCGGGGCGGTCAACCTTGCTGTGGGCGACATCATCGGCGGTAATGCCTTCGAGGTGATTTTCCTCAGCCTGGCCGACCTGTCTTATGAGGGCTCTATATATTCCGCATTTTCCCTGGCAAACCGGTCAACTGCGTTGATGGCGTTACTCATGACAACGGTTCTACTTCTCGGCATGCTACGCAGGGAGCGCCTCGGTATCGCTCGAATTGGATTTGAGAGCGCGGCCGTGTTGCTGCTCTATGCTGTGTCGGTCGTGCTTGTATGGGTGTGACCCGCCTCTAAGGCCGCCGTCAATCGGTCCACCTGACGTCAACCAGTCTGCGCCGGGCACGTCCCAGCGGGAGTCAGATCTCGCAATAGACCGGGCCATGGCCCCCGCACTCAAAAAGGAATTCCGGCAAATCACCGTTTACACCAGGGAACAACGTGTGCCGCTTGCTGTTCGAGGTCAAACAAAACGCAAGGATGAACGTGATGGCATCGAAGACTGCTACAGCTGTTCTCCTGGGATTGGCGCTGACGATGGTGGACGCCGAGGCTCAGGCGCAGGAACGGCAACAAATGACCCACGACTCCAAACAAGGCGTCTCGGGACTTGGAAGTGACACCGGAAGCGTGCCCCCGGAATGGGACGCTCAGATCGCAAAGGCATTATTTCTGGATACCGGTTCCGGCACATTGCGGACCGAGGCAGAGGTTCGCGCTAATTGGGCGCAGCTTTCCCCCTCGCAACATGAGGCGGTGCGAGACTATTGCGCAGCTTCTCCCCAGGGTCCGGAAGACGATGGCGGGATGCGAGAGCCAAATGTCACGCGCGGTTCCCTGATCAGGCTCTGCTCCTGGATCAAGCGCTTTTAGGGCGATGAAAAATCGGCTGATCAAGAAGGTTAATCATGGGGTCGAGCCCGATGACAGCGACAGGATTACCATTTCCATCTTCTCGCGTTTTGCCGCCTTTGCGCAGCTCGGTCCTACCCACCGCACAAGGTTCCGGTCTCAAGTGGGACAGATGCAATGCCGACCTTTTTCTTCGCAATTGATAATGGCCGCTATTCGACCACTGACCCTAAGGGGCTGGAATTTTCGAACGAAGAGGAAGCGTTTCGCGAAGCGATACAAGCAATAACCGAAATGGCCGTCGATGAGGCGCCAGACGGGAATGATCGCACGTTCCGTATTGTCGTCCTCAATGCCCACAAACAGTCAATGTTCGAATGCGAACTCAATTTCAAGGCTCGACGCCTGTCTCCCAACTAGCCGCTCATCTCGCGCAGTTTTATCTGGAACGGACTTGCTGTGAGCGGGTTGGTCAACATTGAAAAGGAGGTTTTCAAATGAGCAAGACCGATAAAAAAGAGATTCAAGAACGCATCGAAAAAGTGGCCAAACACACAACCAGTGGCGCTCACCTGGGGGGAACGGATTTCGGTCAGGGCGCAGATGCAAAGACGACGATTAGCATCAAGAAGGGTGACAAGGCGCGCTCCAACGACGGCGGAAAGTCGTAAGACTGCAATCCGTTGAGAACAACTTGCGAGAAAAGGAGCAGACCATGAGCAGGCGAAACAAAGACGCCAGACCTGATATGCCTAAGGCCCTTTTCGTCGAAGAGCAGGATCAAGAAGAAGCAGAATCCGGCCCGGCCGTTTCAGACCCGTTACCGGACGTTGGGAGGTCCGAGTTCATTTCCGAAGAATCGAGCAAACCTCTAGAAGAGGATGACGACAACGCCTCCCAGCAGAGTGACGAGGCGTTGCCAAACGATGAGGCCGAGGCCGCCTTGGCGCGAAGGCCTTCGCGCGAAGGCAGTCGTTTCGACGAAGCGTGAGGTCTTCGCCAGGTCGAAGGATGCGGTGCAATAACGAAACATCCCGAAGCAAAGATAAGTGGGCACGATAGTTTGTGCTTCCACGGCAGGAGGGCACTATGGCGAGACAGCAGATTTTGACGGACCACAAAGCGATACGAGCTTGGGCAGCGGCGCGGATGGGCGTCCCAGCCGTAGTCGATGTGTCGTCACAATCCGGCGTTCAATCGCATCTCCTTATCGCCTTCGATCAGGTAGCCTATGAAGATCAGGATCAGGCGGAGCGACCTCCAAATGCCGGCGGGTTCGAGCTCGTGGAATGGGACGAGTGGTTTCGGATCTTTGATGACGCTGAGCTGGCTTTGGTTGTGCTGCCTGAGCAACCTGGTGTGCTTGATAACAGCCATCAATTCATCAAACGCGACCGCCGGTAATTGGTGCAGCCCTTAGCGCCGTCAGGAAAAGCGTCGAGTTTTTCCGCGGAGTTTTTCTGGCTATGGACTGAAGGCCCACTGGAGCGCGCAGACGGCGCTCGTTTCACAACGCCGATGTTGCTGGCAGTGAGGCCTCAGCGTCGAGTTGGGCGTGGGAACCGCGAGCTCAGGCGGTACGACGCAAAGGCGATGTCCTCGCCGGTTTTCTCCAGCTCGCGGATAATTCGTCACGATGCCCTATCGCATAGGCGTACATCAGCTTCGATAGAGCCTTCGATTTGTGAAAGTGAAGTCATCGTCAGCCATTTTTAAGGGCGCTGAAGGCTGTTGCGGCCATCATACTCTCGACCCCAAAGGTTCGGAGACGCCTATGATGTCCGCAGGCGGGCCGCAGACCGATGAAGTCTGAAAGACCGGACTGCGAGTACCTGCCGGAAGCGGTGCAGCAGACGCTGGAAAAACTCGACTGGGTGCCGCAGGTGGAAGTGCGCATGCGGGAAAGGACACATCTTCATGGGCGAAGCCTTTGTTGTGCCGAAAGCCGGTACATCACGGCTCACGACTCTGATCATGGAGGCAGCAGCGAAGGTGAAAACACTAGACTGGCGCGTGCATGATATCGCCATCATGCCCGTGAAAAACCTGCCGCAGATGAAGACGGGGTGAGTCTTGTCACCGCAGGGAAACGCATGCCTGAACAATAAGCGCGGCCGCGCCGGTCCAAATCGCGGCGATGAGGGAGATTGCTCCGATGAGCCGCGCAATCTTAATGAGCGCGTTCGTGTCCGGCCTTTGCCGTTCCACTCCGGTTAGCCGCGACACGTATGCAGGGGCGATGACGATTGGCGCGATTAATGCAACTGAAAAAGCCGTCGCGGTGCCGACAAGAATGGATGACGCCTGCGCTTGCCAGCCCAGCGCGCACAACCAGGTGTGGCCGATATAGACAAGGGAAAATTGCAGCCCCCACACGATCAGGCCCCAAAGTAGGAAGCCGATCGTTGCGATGGTCGAGGGGTCTCGCCGAGGTGCGGGGATATCTTGTGTCACGACATCGCTCTCGGAAAGCCGTGGACGAGAAGAAGACCGAACAGTATCTGCAGCAGGGCATATCCGAAAAGCAGCGCTGCATTTTCATAGCTGACCCGGCGCACGCGATCGAGACGCCCGGCTAAACACCGCACGGCGGCAACAGCGAGCATCATGACAAGAGCGAAGGCGAGCTGCCCATCAAGCACGCCGGCCATATAGACCATG
This sequence comes from Aquamicrobium sp., assembly GCA_019739225.1. Classification (GTDB taxonomy): domain Bacteria; phylum Pseudomonadota; class Alphaproteobacteria; order Rhizobiales; family Rhizobiaceae; genus Aerobium. Next base: position 376,622 of record JAHHDT010000003.1, on the reverse strand, counting down.
GCGCCGTAGGCATTCTCGGTTGGGCGCAGCCCGCTCTGCCAGTGGCCCCAAAGATTGGTAGCAACAGCTGCCACGAGGCAGATAGTCGTGAACACGAACAGAAGCGGCGCGGCAACCCCGCGCTGGCCTGGTGCCGGAAGCAAGCTACTGGCAATCATGAGCGAGACACCACCGGCCAAAACAAGCCCTGCCGACGTCCATGGCCAGACTACACCAGGAAGCGATGGCGAGCCATTCGGCGCCCATACCTCGGGTGAGACCACCCAAAGATAGAGATAGGAAAAAACGTAGGCGAGATAGAGCGAACCGGCGACCAGAACGAGGACGACAGTTGCCCACCACGCATGCGAGGATGGCCCGCTCATATAGGTCGGCAGCTTGACCCCCGCCCCGATGTCGACCTCGCCTGCGCCCGGCCCCTGGTCCAGCCCCCAGGTCCACACCAGCATGGCAACGATCGCGACAACGCCGCATATGGCCGCCACCGTGACTGCCTTGATGGTCAGCAACAGGAAGAACGCTGCGGTGAAGATCGCCGCAATGACATGCGCAAATCCCGGCCCCGGCATGCGGATGATATATTGTGGCCGTCCTTCGATAGCGCTCGTGACGATCGTCTCGCGGCCGCCCGTCGGGGCGTTGGGCAGGAAGTGATGCCCTTTCTCCACTTCTTCAGGCAGATTGGGCTGATCCCACAGTGGGTCGCGGCTGGTGACCAGGGGAATGCTGCGGGTTGAATAGACGTCGTTCGGAAGCCATTCGAGTGTGCTGGCGCCCCATGGGTTATCCAGTCCGCCCGACCCAGTGATTACGGGACGGAAGCGTCTTGCCAGGTCCACAACGAAGAGGGCGATGCCCGCGGCAAATATATAGGCGCCGACGGTGGAGATCATGTTGAGTGCGTCCCACCCGACATCGCCGGGATAGGTCCAGACGCGGCGCGGCATACCCCGCAGTCCTGTAATGTGCATTGGGAAAAAGGTAACGTTGAAGCCGATGAACATCAGCCAGAACACCCAACGCCCTACGCGCTCGGAAAGCATGTTCCTGCTGGCCATTGGAAGCCAGTAATAAAAGGTCGCAAACAAAGGGAAGACCATCCCGCCGATCAGCACGTAATGAAAATGGGCAACCACGAAGTAGGAGTCGTGCACCTGGAAATCGACCGGCACCAGCGCCACCATGATGCCGGTAAGCCCGCCGACAGTGAAAATGAACAGGAAGCCCAGGACGAATAGCGAAGGCGTGTTGATGCGGAAGCGCTCCTTGCTGGCCGCGATCGTCGCAATCCATGAAAACACCTGAATGCCGGACGGTACGGCAACGGCCATACTCGCTGCCGAAAAGAAGGCGAGACTCAGCGACGGTATCCCCGTCGTGAACATGTGGTGAACCCAGAGCCCGAACGAGAAGAAGCCGGTGCCTATGAGGGCGACGACAATGAGATCGTGCCCCACCAGTGGGCGGCGCGCCATCGTCGAGACGATCATCGAGACGAGGCCAGCCGCCGGCAGGAAGATGATATAGACCTCCGGGTGTCCAAAGAACCAGAATAGATGCTGCCACAACAGTGGATCGCCGCCTCGCTCGGCTGAGAAGAAGGGCCAGTCAAATGACCGCTCGATTTCGAGGAGCATGGTGCCCAGGATGACTGCGGGAAAGGCGAAGATGATCATCGCCGCAAAAATGAGCATCGCCCAGGCGAAGATCGGCATCTTGGCCAGCGACATACCTGGCGGCCGGGTCTTGAGTGTGCCCACCACGATTTCCACGGCGCCGGCGATCGCCGATATCTCGATGAAACCAATGCCGAGCAGCCAGAAATCAGCGTTGTCGCCTGGCGAGAATTCCTTGAGTGTCAAAGGCGTGTACATGAACCAGCCGCCTTTGGGCGCCAGATCGTAAAACACGGTCGAGAAGAAGACGAGGCCGCCCGCGACATAGGCCCAGACGGCGAAGGCGGAGAGCCGTGGGAAGGGCAGGTCACGCGCGGCAAGCATCTGAGGCAACAGCATCACGCCAAGGGCTTCGACCGCAGGCACGGCAAACAGGAACATCATAGTGGTGCCGTGTACGGTGAATAACTGATTGTAGAGGTCCTGACCGATCAGATCGTTTTCCGGCACGGCAAGCTGCGTGCGCATGACGAGCGCCAGCAGGCCGGCAAGAAGGAAAAACAGGAACGCAGTGCCGATATAGAAGATGCCGATGACGGTGTTGTTGACTGCCGTGATGATCCTCCAGCCCGTCGGCCGTGCCCAAATCGATAGCAATTCCTCGACCTCGCCATCCGAACGAGGGTCCGGATTGGGCAGATCGTATTCGGCAGGCGGGCGCCCATTTGCAAGCGTATGGGTCATTGATCCGGTCTCAGCGTGTAGAGGATGGCGACGCCGACGGCATACGTGACCATTACAGCAATGGAATCGTAGCCCACCCGCAGGAGCGTGCGGTCGCGTCGCTCCGACAGGCCGGCCAGAAACAGGGCCGTCAGCACGATGGCCAGCAGCGCGCCAAAGACGGCGAAATCGTCCATCCGGTTGAGGATCACCTCCTCATTCGTATCGAGCAGGTCAACCATGAAGAGAAGCGCGACATTGATCAGGTTGGTCCCGAGAATGTCAGAGATCGCCATGGTGTAGAGACCACGTCGTGCCGCCGTAAGCGCCGTACTCAGTTCGGGCAGCGACGTTGCCAGTGCCACGAGAACGAAACCGACAAAGCTCTGCCCGAGGCCGCTTTCCTGAGCGATGGCGTCGCCACTGCGGGCCAGCACGAAACCTGCGGCGAGTATCACAGTGGCAGTGGCGCTCGTTTTGATGAGCAGCGGGCGCAAGCTAGCACTTTGGCCATCGTCGGCGTGCCGGTGTCTTTCATCCGAGCGGATCAGCCGGTCGTCGATGCCGCCGTTGCGTGCGGCAAGCCATGGCCGCTTTCCGCGCGCCGCAGACAAGCTCCATACCGCAGCCACATACAGAAAGAGGCAAGCCCAGGCCCAAAGCCCAACACCGAATATGCCGACGTCGCCGGCAACCATCGCTGCGGCGGCAACGGACAGGAGAAGGACGTTCAGCGCACCTTGGAGCATCACCGCAGGGTCCGGAACCACGGCGGTGAGCGCCTCGCGGCCGATCATCAGATCGACCACGGCAAGCAACGCAACCTGTAAGGCTATGCTGCCGAACAGATTATTGACGGCAAGCTGGGCGTCTCCACCAATCGATGCGGTTGCAGTCACGCCGATCTCGGGGAGAGAGGTGACGCCGGCCAGAAGAATGATGCCGATCACGGCCTGCCCCAGCCCGGTTATGCGGCTGATCGCGTCGGCATAGCCGGTGAGACGGGCGCCGGCGAACCAAACGGCTATCGCGGCGACCCCAAACAGCAGCATATTTATGGGGAGGCCAAGTTGAACGAAATCAAGCATGGCCTATTCCAGACCGTCGAGATAAGCGGCGATGGCGTCCAGTTCGGAATCGGAGAAAACGTCATACTCAGGCATGAAATTGTCGGGCTTGATGTGCTGGTTGTCCGTTAGCCAACGGCGAAACGACTGCGGGTCGTTGGGCAGCCTTGCGGCGGCGAGGGAGTGCCTGCTGCCCACATGGGTCAGGTCCGGCCCGATCGTTCCGGCTGCCGGCGTGCCACGGACCGCATGGCAACCTCCGCACCCATGCGCAATGAACAGCCGCTGCCCTTCTCGCCTGACCGCATCTGCCGGTTTGGTGGCGGGGTTCACCTCGGCTTCAAGCCATTGCCGGTAATCGTCCGGCTCCATGGCGACCACGTACATTGACATAAGGGCATGCGCGCCGCCGCAATACTCCGCACACTGGGCCCGGCTGATGCCGGGCTCAATCGCTTCGACCGTAAGCGTGTTTGTGCGTCCGGGAATCATATCAAGCTTGCCGCCGAGCTGCGGCGCCCAGAAGCTGTGGATCACATTGTCGGACTGGAGCCGGATGGCTACCGGTCGCCCGACCGGTAGACGCAGTTCGTTGGCACTGACGATCTCTTCGCCCTCTGGGCCATCATAGATCACCCGCCACCACCACTGCTCACCAATGATCGTGACGCCGGGGCCCTCAGCAGACCTCGAGCGCGCCGAACCCGCTTGCATGACCAGGAGCCCGTAAGTCAGGAGTCCGCTGAGAACGAATACCGGCAGGAAGATGCCGAAAGCCACGACAAACTTCTCCGACGTCAGGTGACGACGCCAATGAACCGGCGCAAAGACTGCAATTGCCGAGACCGTAATGACCAACACCGTCACGGCCACGGCAATCCCGGTCACCGTCCAGAAAAGTGGCATGATCTCCTGGGCTTCGGCGCCGCTGGCGTCGAAGACCGATTGCGGGCCGGAACACCCCCCCAGTACGGTGGCGGCGCCGAAAGTGAATCCAAGAGTTGTAAATCCCCGCCTGGTCATCTTGGGGTACTCGCGGGCGCGGGAGCTTCGATGGAAGGCAAGTCGCTCACCCCGGCGAGATAGGTCGCAACGTCGTCAGCCTGTTCATCGGTCAGCTTCCGCGCCACGCTCTGCATAATTTGCCCATAAGCCGAGTCACCGCGTGTCCCCTGCCGGTAAAGACGGAGTTGCGTCGCCAGATAAGCCTTCGATAATCCGGCCAGTCGGGGGAACGTGGCTGCCGACGTCTGGCCATGACAGCTCGCGCAAGCCGGCACGCTTTGCCGTGGGATCCCTTTCATTGCTATGTGCTGTCCGCGTTCGCGCTGGCTATCTCTCCCTTTTTCGGCCGGCGTCCGTTCGAGCGGTCGTCGGGACATCCTGGCAAAACGTTCGGAAAGCGTTTCGATCTGCTCACGCGACAATGCGGCCGCCAGCGGCTCCATCATGCCGCTCTGTCGCATGTCGAGCGCATACTCTTCGAGGGCACGGCGAAGATAGGCCTGCTTCTGTCCGTCCAATGACGGCACGGTCGCGGAGACTGGTTCGGTGCGGTCATCGCCGTGGCAGGCAATGCATTGCGCGAATAGCTCTTCACCCGCCACTTCCAGCGTGAAGCCGGACCGGGATCCTGCAGCGCCTGCGAGTTCATTGTAGCGTTGCTCCGACATGCCCGGCAACTCACGCAGGAAGGCCACAACCGCCCAGACCTCGTCATCCCGTCCGTCGCCGACCCACTGCGGCATGCCTGTAAATTTCAAACCGTGTCGAACGATCCAGAAAAGTTCATCCTGTTCCCAATCGTCTGCATTTACGCCCAATGGCGGAGCGGACGGATACATTCCCGCGACAATCGGGTTCTGGCGAGACCCGGGCGCTGCATGGCAGGGCTGACAGCCGTTGGCGAAGTGGCGCGCTCCAAGCCGTACCAGGTCAGCATTCTGAAGGTCGGGAACTTTGACGAACGCGCTGTGCGTATCGATCGAGCGCCGGAGCGTCAGTTTGATGAGCTTGTTGGTAATGTCGAAATGGCGTACCGAGGCTGCAACGTTGTAGGCGCCCGAGAGAACAAATACGGCGCCGAGTGCCAACCCTCCCGCGATGACCATTATCGCGCCGAGTGCGACCGCCCGGCGACGTGGCAGAAAGATCGCCATCAGCGCGACTCCGGGTGCGGGTGCCAGCCATTAGCCAAACCTGCGGACTGGAGCCACCGTTTAGCAGCAACGATTGCGGCGCCGACAAAGACGGCGGGACAGGCAACAAGCATGAGCAGCCCAGCGGCCTGCTGGTCGACCAACGGAGCGGCCTGAATGCCGAAACAGGATTGCAAAAGCGCTTGTTGCCAGTAGATGGCGCGCGGTGAAAAGGTGAGCAGCACGCCGAGCAGACAGAAGAGCTTGCCGCTCACGAGCAGGGCCGCCATCGAAGACCATTCGCCCTGCCTGATACGGCGGATGACCGCTGCCCAGAACCAAAATGCCACAGCGAGGAGCGAACCATGCATTGCCAAGAGCAAGGATGGGCTCTGCACTGCTGCTCCGAGCATAGCCGGGATATGCCAAATCCAAAGCAGAGCTGACTGACAGGCGGTCGCGAGAGCGAGACCAACCCCTCCCCCTCCGGCAAGCCGAGCTGCAAAGCGCGGAAAGGCCAGTACCGCGAAGGGCGCAAGCACATTCATGGCCGTGATATGCACGGCCATATGCTGCGACAACATCCCCTCGAAAATCGCCATGGATCAATAACAAGTGTTGGAACCCTATGTTCCATTTGGCCGTCGCAGAAGGGGTATTTGGCGCAAACTCTGTACGAAGCGGGAATGAACCGGTGGAGCCCTGACGCCGCGCGGCGGGCTGATCGTAGTGCTCGGCATCCTGTTGCTGGGCGTGCTGATTGGCCGGCGGCCACCCAATATGGCAGGCGCCTGGAAATGGGGCGGCGCAGCGCTTGGCGCGGCACTCTTCGCATCTGTTGCCGTCGCAGTTGCAGCAATGCTTGGCGAGCCTCACGCAATCAAGGGCCAGGTGGCGGACGCTGCGGAAAACTCATTGCCGCCGAGCGAGGCGAGTGTGCCGCCCGAGCAATGGGTGGCTTACGGCCGCACGAGCGGAGGCAGCCACTACTCGCCGCTTGCAGCGATAACGCCGGCAAATGTCGGCCAGTTGGAGAAGGCTTGGGAGTACCGCACGGGTGACGTCCGCAATCCGGAAGTCGACCCCGAGGAAACGACATATGAAGTGACGCCGACCATGGTCGACGGGTTACTCTACCTGTGCACGCCGCACCACATCGCGATTGCCCTCGATCCCGTCAGCGGCGAGGAACAATGGCGATACGACGCCACCGTCGGGCACAATCAGATGCGGCAGCACCAGACGTGTCTCGGCCTCACCCATTACCGGGTCGAGGCAAGTGCAGGGCGGCTATTGCTGTCCACCTATGCCCGAGGGCAGAAGTAGCGCGTGCAGCTACTGTCTCCGCCAGTTCCTTTCAGCTTCGCTGGCGCTCAGCAGTGACAGCGCCTCCCCGATGGGGTCTTTGACGTCGTGCATGTTGCCGTAATCGACTGCATTGATTTGGATGAGACACAGGAACGTCTCGACCAGCTCCTGAGCTGAGGCAGGATCAGCCAGCCGCCCGGCGGCCGCTTCGATCAACCGGCGCGCATGGCCTATATCGATTGGCGCATCCGCCAAAAGCAATGCTCGTAGCTGCACGACAGCCGCTCTCGCATCAGCTGACATAGTGTCCCTCGCATGTCTCCTATCCCAATTATGTCGCAGAACGCAGGTAATTCGGCAATCCGCTTCGACTCTACCGAGGCGACGCGTCCCCAGCCCTCCGGAGCGGAGCCTTGTCTAATCGCGCACTACAGCAGATGCCTGTCATGAGGATGCGGTCGACCTGATTGTACTATCCAAGAAACAACTCCCCGCGACATCCTCCTCTCATAGTATCTCTGGATTTTGCCATTGGGAGCTATCATTCACGTGTGCGTAACCAGACACAAGTTGTCTACAGCGATCTGTCATAAGATTGTTGGAACCTCCTCATGCGTTGGCGGTTATGTCTCAAAGAGGGAGGCATATCGTGCACTCGTTGACGCGACGCCATGTAATGAGGCTCATGCTTCTTGGCGGAACCGCACTGGCAGTACCACACGCCTTTGCTAAAGAGTTTGGACGCGGTGCGGGTGTGCCATGGGCGCCCTCCAGGGGTGAAATCCCATATTACGGCACCTCGAGCGACAGGTTCTTTACACCTGAGGAACGCGAAACGGTCGCGGCGATCTGCGCGCGGCTCATCCCAAGCGACGAGGATGGACCGGGCGCGACGGAAGCGGACGTCGTTACGTTCATCGACCGTCAGATGGCTGGATTCTACGGGCGCGGACAGCACTGGTACATGAAGGGGCCCTACGGTCAGGGGACCGCTACGCAAGGCTACCAAAGCGAGCACCCTCCAGCGATCCTGTACAGATCGGCGCTTGCGGAACTCGAGACCTACTGCGCATCCCAACACGAAGCACGTTTCGTGGACCTCTCCGAAGATCAGCAAGACACTGTCTTGACCGGTCTCGACGAAGAAGAAATCCAATTCGAGGGCGTTTCTGCAAAGGTCTTCTTCGACCTTCTCCTCAAGAACGCGATCGAGGGATTTTTCGCCGATCCCATCTATGGCGGCAATCGCGACATGATCGCGTGGCGCTACGTCGGTTTTCCCGGAACCCGTTACGACTATCGCGACTTCGTGAACCATCACGGCAAAGCCATACCGCTTGAGCCGGTCAGCCTGATGGGCCGGCCCGGCTGGGACCGACCATAAAGCATAGTTTAGAGGGTTTCGATGACCAAACAATTGCCAGGCGTCGACATCGTTCTAGTCGGTTTCGGCTGGACGGGCGCAATCTACGCCGAGAAACTGACCGCTGCAGGGCTGAACGTCCTGGCGCTGGAGCGCGGTCCCTGGCGAGACACTCCAAATGACTTCGCCACCACGTTCGCGCAGGATGAACTGCGCTACTACTGGCGGCACGGTATGTTCCAGGAGGCATCCCAGGCTACCCTGACCTTTCGCAATAACAGTGCGCAAACCGCCTTGCCGATGCGCCACTGGGGCTCGTTTCTCCCGGGAAACGGTGTTGGGGGGGCTGGCGTTCACTGGAACGGGCAGACGTATCGCTTTCTGCCATCGGACTTCGTGGCCCGCACCCACAACGAGGAACGGTACGGTCCTTTACCTGAACACGTGACAGTTCAGGATTACGGCGTCACATATGACGAGCTCGAACCGCATTTCGATTTCTTCGAGAAGATCTGCGGTATTTGCGGCCAGGCAGGCAATTTGAATGGCGAGACCGTTGAAGGCGGCAACCCGTTCGAGGGCCCGCGCAGCGACAACTACCCCAACCCCCCGATGCAGATGACGTTCTCGCAAGACAGGTTTGCATCCGCTGCGCGGGAACTGGGGCTGAACCCGTTCCCCGTCCCTTCGGCGAACATGTCGCGGGCCTACGTCAATCCCCTGGGCCTTCAACTGGCTCCCTGCACCTATTGCGGATTCTGCGAGAAACACGGCTGCGGAAACTACTCGAAATCGTCGCCGCAAACGACAATTATCCCGGTGCTGATGCAGCGTCCGAACTTTGCTTTGCGCACCAATTCGGAGGTGCTGTCGGTCGAGAAGGCTGCCGACGGCTCCCGGGCTTCCGGCGTCACCTACATCGACGCCAATGGCGACACCTTCTTTCAGCCGGCAGAGGTGGTCGTGCTTTGCGCATACCCGTTGGAAAACACCCGTCTGCTTCTGCTTTCGCAGATCGGGGAGCCCTATGACCCGCAAAGTGGCGATGGGGTTGTCGGCAAGAACTACTGCTATCAGGTGATGTCGTCAGCCACGGTCTTCTACGACGAGGAATTCACCAACGGCTTCGTCGGCGCCGGTGCACTCGGTATGGTTATCGATGATTATAACGGCGACAATTTCGATCACTCGGGCCTCGGTTTTATCGGAGGCGGCTACATTGCCTGCCACACAACCAATGCGCGGCCCATTGAAAGCCATCCGGTTCCCGATAATGTGCCGAGTTGGGGAAGTCGCTGGAAGAAGGCTGTTCGCGAGAACTTTCTAAAGACGACAAGCGTCGGCGTGCACGGCGCATCGATGGCCCATCGCAGCAACTATCTCGACTTGGACCCGACCTATACGGATACCCATGGTCGCCCGCTATTGCGTATGACCTATGATTTCACGCTCAACGACCGGAGGCTCACGCAACACCTGACCCCCATCGCACAGCAGATAGCGAATGGCATGGGCGGTCGCGAGGTCAAGGTCAATATTCGCCGCGGCTCCTACGACTCGGTGCCGTATCAGACCACGCATAATACCGGCGGCACGATCATGGGTGCCGATCCGAGGACCAGTGTAGTCAACAGATACTGCCAGAGCTGGGATTTTCCCAACCTGTTCGTCGCCGGCGCGGGGCTATTTCCCCAAAACGCCGGTTACAATCCCACAGGTACCGTCGGAGCGCTGGCCTACTGGTCGGTCGACGCGATCGTCAACCAGTACCTGCGTCAGCCTGGCCCGTTGGTGCAGCCATGAGACGGCTCTCCCCCACTCTAACAAGCCTTGCGGCGCTGACATTCATTTGCAGTGCAACCCTCACGCCCGGAGCGTCCCGGGCTCAGGAACTGGCGTATTCGCAAGTTGAGCGCGGCCGCTACCTGACCGTGGCCGGTGACTGTAAAGCATGTCATACCGATCTGGAAAATGACGGTGTGCCGTTTGCCGGCGGGCGCGGCCTGAGCACTCCCTTCGGAACCATTTTTTCGTCCAATCTGACACCCGACGACGAGACCGGGCTCGGCCACTGGACGCGGGACGATTTCTATCGCGCTCTCAACGAGGGTATGGATCGTGACGGGCACCACCTCTACCCGGCGATGCCCTACCCGTATTTCACGTTGATGACGAGAGACGACACCGATGCGATCTTTGCATATTTGCGAACGCTTGACCCGGTAACGGCCGAGGTACCGGAGAACGAACTTCCATTCCCCTTGAGCGTCCGACGCTCTGTGTGGGGTTGGAAACTGCTCTTCTTCGATGACGAGGAGTTTGTGAGCGACCCTGACGCGTCGGATGCGTGGAACCGCGGCCGATATCTCGTCGATGGGCCGCTGCACTGTGGAGGTTGTCACACCGGAAAAAATGCGTTGGGCGCCGACGATTCCGACGAATACCTTCGTGGCGGAGTATTGGAGAATTGGTACGCCCCGAATATTCGGGGCGGAGAGAACGGTGGAATTGCCGACTGGAACCCAGACGACATCGTCGAATTCCTTCGCGACGGGCGTTCGAGGCATACCGCACCAATGCAGCGCATGGGCGAGGTTGTCGCCCTTTCAACTCAGCATTTACACCAGGAAGACCTGGAGGCCATCGCCACCTACCTAAAGAGCCTTGATGACCAACCCCGAGAAAACCAGGCCGAGCCTGATGCGGCCCGCGTCGAGATCGGCGAAGCCATCTACTTCGACAACTGTGCGGCCTGCCATGCGTCAGATCGGTCGGGTGTTCCTTACCTGTTTGCTCCGCTTAGGACTTCAAACAAGGTGCTGGCCGAGGATCCGTCAACCGCCATCCGCATCATCCTCGGAGGAGCGCGCGCCCAACCGACGGAGGCGATACCAAGTGTCCTCGCAATGCCGCCCTTCGAGTGGAAGCTATCGGACGACCAGATCGCCGATCTGATGACCTATCTTCGCCAGTCCGGAGACAGAAGTGCCGGTCCGGTGTCGGCCTCGCAGGTAAGCGAGATGCGCGAATACCTTGCAGATGAACACTGAGGACTCGAGATGATGCGTATATCCGCGTGCTCCCTCCTGCTGCTGTTCGGCCTCGTCGACGTCGACGTCGGCTTCGCACAGCCGATTTATCTGGGCGAGGCGAAGTTCGAGACCCAAGACCGCAGCGCCATGGCTGCCCTCATCGACCACTGCACCCAACTTGCGTCGGAGGAACAAAGCGACATCGAAAGCTCTGAATCTCGCGCACAGGATACGACGGAACGCACTGACGCGGAGCAAGGTGACGCCACATCATCTGTCCCGCGTGGCACCGAAGGAGAAACACGCGACCGCCCTGCGACCCTGTCGATAGACATTGACGGGCTTGCCTCGGTCAGCAGCGAACAGGCTCCCGCATTAGAAGGCGCAAATGCAGCCGCCCCACCGGGGGAAACGTCGAAGGCCGAGACGGAACCGGATGTCTCCAGCATTACATTGCAGTCGTGTCGGGAAGCGGGTCTTGTCTATTAACCGCCCCTCGGGCATCTGCTGCCGGGCCGATGAGTGAATGCGCAGACTGGAGCACTTCCACAGCCACCAAGAACAGCTACCACGCCTTGATGGGGGCATGAACTCATTGGAGGATGAATAAGCCTTGGTCCGTGCGCGGTGCTAGAGTGGCTGGTTTCTACGATTCCGTTGTGGAAGGCGCTGCATGTGATTGCGCTCTGCATCTGGTGCGGAGGGCTCATCACGCTTCCTCTGATGCTGGCCAGGCACGATCCGGCCATCTCGCAGAACGACTATCGCGTTATCCGTCACGCCACCCACCTCACCTACACGACCGTGGTCACGCCGGCGGCCGTGGTGGCAGTCGTCGCCGGGACCTGGCTGATCTTCCTGCGAGAGGCTTTCGTTCCGTGGCTTTTTGCCAAGCTGGTCTTCGTGGCGTTGCTGCTGGTGCTCCATGCATGGATCGGCGGCAGCATCGTGCGCATCGCCGAAGAGCCGGGCGAACACAGACCGCCGAACCCCTATCTGCCGATGACCGGCATAACCGGCTGCGCCATCGCCATATTGCTGCTCGTTCTTGCAAAGCCCGAGCTCGACTGGATCACCTTTCCCGACTGGTTGACGGAACCGCGCGGCGGTCAGCTTCCTTTCGATGTACCCAGCCGATAGTCGAAGACGAGCTTGCCGCCATGCCAGCCCGTGAAAGCCACGACCGCCACGCACACTGCAGAGAGCAGGATGCCATAGGGCAGAACCGCGGTTTCGTAGCCGTAGAGCCTGTATCCCCAGTTGGCGCCGAGCAGCGACAGCAGGGTCACTGCAATGATGAAATGGGTCCACGCAGCGGCGCGGGCGCGAATGCCCGATACCAGCAGCAGTTCTGCCGTGCCGGAAAAGCCCGCGAACATCCCGAACAGGAAACCGGCCCCGACCGCCCACATTGCGGCGCGCGCCCAGAAGGGATCGCCTGTCCACCAGTAAAGCAGATCGGTGCTGATGATGCTCCACTCCGAGCTGTTTGGAGCCGCGCCGGGATTTTGGCGAGTGGTGAGCCGGGCTAGCGGCTGGGTTGGTCTGGTGGCGGTGTTGTGGACGCTGTTTCCCGTACTGACCACATCGACATGCGGATAAGCCGCGGCTGGCCGTTCCTAGCCGGGCTGGTGCTGCTCGCCTGGCTGTGGATGGGGGCCCCTCCCCGTTTTGGCCCGCAGAGCATTTTCCCCGCACATGATCCTTCATCTCGCCGTCGCGGTGGTCGCTGCGCCGATGATCGTCATTGGCCTGTTGCGGCTTTTCCCAAACATCCGAGCGCCGCGCCGCCTGCTGCTGGGCGCACTTGCTGCTTCGGCTTTGGAGTTCGCGGTCGTCTGGGGCTGGCATGCGCCGGCGATGCATGAGGCGGCCGCGCGTTGGCTCCCGTTGGAGGCGACAAGATGGCTTTGTTCGAACCGCTGCCGTTCGTCGTCGGCGGTTCCTGGCTGGTTTGGATACTTGTCGGCGAATACGGGCCCGGCCTTCCTGGTTCAGACAGCCGCATGATGTCGCGAGGGCGCGCGTGAACAGGCGGAAAGAGAACGTATCGATCGCGCCCGAGGATGGAAAGCGAGGAAAGGGTCGGCGGAGCGGCAAGGCGGCTGGGCATTTCACGAGCAACACTCTGGAGGCGACGGGCACGCAACAAGCGCGACAAATGATTTTAGTGCCTGCCGCTACTTTGGGAGAATTCCGGACGTCGCGAAGGACCGCTAGCGCGTCCTTCGAAGCTTTCTTCGCGCCGAAAGCCAGTCCCGAACAGCTCAACAGCACATTTCCGCCCACGGCATCGCGGCGAGAGAATCTGCGTGCCAGGCATGCATCAAGCTGCCCGGAAGGACCTTCAGCCAATGGTTACAGAAACAGGTTCTCCCCGCCTCGCCGTGCTGATCGATGCAGACAATACCTCGGCCAAGATCGTCGACGACCTTTTCGACCTCGGTGGCCGCGCCCGAATAAGGGAGTTCGGGCCTCTCCAGGTTCATTCACTTGCTGTTGCCGACGCAACTCCTTCCGGACACAGGAATGCAGTAACGGGCTCGACCGTCGCCGGAGGGAACACCAGGCATCGATGAGGGTTCTGTTGGCAGACGCGAAGATATGCGGAGGGTTTCAAATGGCTGCGGCGCCAAATCTCCACCGTGGCGATCAGGGACGATCAGCTGCATCGCCTTCCGATATTCCGGCGGGTGGATGGTGGTCGGTCATTAAGAGGGTCTACGCGGAGGTCATTGATGATCGCGTCATGCTCACCGCGGCAGGGGTCACGTATTACCTTCTCCTGGCCCTGTTTCCTGCCTTGGCCGCATTCGTCTCCTTGTACGGGTTCGTGGCCGATCCAACCACAATCGCGGAACACATCTCCTTCTTGGGCGGCCTACTTCCGTCCGGCGGCGTAGAGATTATCGAGAGCCAGTTAGACGCATTGTCACGGCAGGACGTGGATGCCTTGAGCTTCGGATTCACCTTGGGACTACTGATTGCGATCTGGAGCGCGAACAGCGGCGTCAAAGCGATTTTTGACGCGATGAACGTGGTCTATGAAGAAGCCGAGAAACGCAGCTTCTTGAAGTATAATCTCATGGCCCTCGCATTTACCATGGGAGGCCTGGTGGTCGGCATCCTGTTCCTCATCACTGTCGGCATAGTCCCCGTCTTGCTAGCAGCTTTCAGACTGGAAGGCTGGACCGAAATTCTCATCCGATGGTTGCGCTGGCCGGTTCTATTGTCGACTGTGGCCTTGGCTATATCAGCCATCTATCGGTGGGCTCCAAGCCGCTCTGCAGCGAAATGGCGCTGGATTACCTGGGGTTCAGCTGCTGCCACAATCGTGTGGGTAGCAACCTCCGTCTTATTCTCTTGGTATCTTGAGAATTTTGCGAACTATAACGCCACATACGGCTCGTTAGGCGCGGTCATGGGCTTGATGGTTTGGACGTGGATATCGGTAACCATTTTGTTGATCGGAGCTGAGATCAACGCGGAGCTCGAACACCAAACCTCAAAGGACACTACAACAGGCCCCGCCCGCCCCATGGGAACCCGCGGAGCGGAAATGGCGGATAAGGTCGTTCCGCCAAAGCTCTGAAGCGATCTGGCCCACAGGCGTAACGATTGGTGCGCCGGGAGAGAACATGCACCGTCGAGGGCGCAGATGCGGTGCCCGGGCGATCGGCCCGCTCCATCGATCGATCATTCGGCGGGTGCGGGGGCAACCGTTCCCGATTGGTTGCGTTGATGCAATGGCAATCGGAGAGCCTGTGATGAAGGATTGGTGGGATGAACCCGTTCGCGTGCTGATCAGTGACGGCGGCATTCGCAACGTGGAGCGGTTGGAAAAAGCGGCAGAGATGCTGCTCGGCGAGTGGCCGGAACAGAATGGGCCTGCCTACGCTAATGCCAAAGAAGCGGTGGCAAAGGCGCTGCAGGACCCCTCGAGTGACAGCGCCCGCGCAGCGGCGCGTATGGCCTTCGCCGCTGCTGCGGATGAAGCGGGGATACTTCATGGGTGACATTGGGAAGGTCGCTGGAACTATTTGCTGCTTTCAAGGTTTAGAAGCGCTGCCGCGCTTGCGGTACCCCAAAAAAAAGACGTCACAACAAGAGGGCTTTAATATGCGCAACGACACTTTTCAGCATTCTGTCACAGTTCTGGTGGGCCTCGGTTTTCCCCGCACTATCGCTAGGGTTCGTGAAGCGTACGCATATCTGGAGGAAGTGCCCAAGCTCCTTCGCGACGAGGTCTATCACGCCACCTGCGATGCCTGTCGCGATGCTCTGACCGAACGTTGCTCCCCGCAGGAAGCCCATGATGTCTTCGTCGCGTACGCCCGTCGGCGAGGCATACTGCTTGATGAGCCGCTTGCAAAAGCGCCCCCGCCTTCACGAGACGAACGGCTTCCCACCTGATTTCGTCCGGTCTTGATTGACTATGCGCTGCGCTGCATGTCGTGGGCGCAGCGCGACCATTCCATGCCGCCTGCAGCTTCACCCTTATTCTCGCGTGAACGGCTCCGTCAGGTCTTCTAGCTAGTCCGCCAGCGTGAGCCAGGCCGGCGCATGATCACTGGCGCCCTCAAATCCTCTGACCTCACGGTCGACGCCCGCTCCTGCCAACCTCTCGCGAAGGTTGGAGCTGACCAACAGATGGTCCAGACGCAGGCCAGCATCACGTTGCCATCGCATGCGCCTGTAGTGCCAGAATGTGTAGATACGTTCGCGCGGATGAAGGTAGCGCACGGCATCGGTCCATGTTCTGCCGACGAGCCGGCGATAGGCTGCCCGGCTTTCAGGCTGGATGAGCGCATCCTCGTCCCACGACTTGGTGGGATAAATATCAAGGTCGCTCGGCGCGACATTATAGTCGCCCGCCAGTACGATAGGGGCGCCTGTCCTGCGCAGCGCGGCGGCGTGCTTGCGTAACCGTTCCAGCCACGCGAGTTTGTAGTCGAACTTGGGACCTGGCTGCGGATTTCCATTGGGCGCATAGATTGAAGCCACGAGAATCCCCGCAACCGCGGCTTCAATGTAACGTGCCTGGTGGTCAGTAGCGTCGCCGGGGAGGCTCGAACGGGTCAGGATCGGCTGGCCGATGCGGGAAAGGATGGCAACACCGTTCCAGCTGCGCTGCCCTGACCAGACCGCCTCATAGCCAGCTGCGGAGACAGGACCTTCCGGAAACCCCGTCTGATCTGCCTTAAGTTCCTGCAAGCACACAACCGCCGGCCGGGTAGCCCCCAGCCACTCCAGCAAATTGGGGAGCCGACTGTTGATGCCGTTGATGTTGAAAGTCGCGATTTTCATGAACTGATAAGCCGATGGACCCAATCCCGCGTGGTCCGGGCAAGCGTTTTAAGGTGCTGGTCTTGCGAAAAGCCAGAGAGCTTCTTGCGTGGCTGAAGGTCATGGTCGCCATCCTCGAGCCACAGAATTTCAATCCGATCTGGCAATCCGTACGTTTCAACCTCCGCGCGGGTGCCGAACTTGTCGCGGGTGCCCTGGCAGAAAAGCGCCGGTGTCTTGAGCGTCTCCAGATGCGCTGTACGCAGCTGCTGCGGTTTAGCAGGTGGATGAAAGGGATAACCAATGCATAGCAGACCCGTCACGACGCAATCTTCGTAGAACTCATCGACAACCATCGATGCTACACGGGCACCCATCGACTTTCCGCCAATGATGAGCGGACCAGAACGCTTCAACTCCCCTACGGCGAGACAGTATTCCTGCTTCAGCAATTCCGCTCTGGGTGGGGGCGTGCGGCGACCAACGCGGTGCGCGGCCATGTACTCGAACTCGAAGCGGGCTACGCGCAACCCGACGTCGACAAGGGCGCTGGTGAGACCCGCCATCGCAGTCGAGTCCATTGGGGCTCCCGCTCCGTGGGCGAGCAGGACGGTAGCATAAGCTTTGCCCGGATCGTCGATCAAGAATCGCATGGATATCTCGAGGTCCCTAGGGAGCGACTCAAAACGTCATGTCGCCAAGCCGCCCCCACAAATGCCGGCGGCAGCGGGCCCTCTCTAGCATACCATGCACAATGCTGTCCGCTGATGCCAGACAAGCCAATCCTCGTTGAGCGCTCCCGGCCTCCCATACGAACAGCCTCCATCGCGACCACTCTTTTCGGGTAAAGCCGGATATTCCCGGCTGGATCGGTCATGGCTGCTGGAAATGGGCTACGGAAGATGATGTCGACGAGCCCTCCCACCTCCTTCATGACAAACGACCATGGGCGCTTGATCCTGTTCCGCGGACCCGATTGTCATGACGGCATAATGCTTCGTCGAACCTAGTTCGATCCTGTGACGGACGGTGACGCAGAACGTTTGCGCAACTCGCTGTCGGCTTTTGTGATCGCGCCCCAAATAGGTCCGAAGTCTTTTGCTGGCAGTGGTCGGTAGAAATAATAGCCTTGCGCGAAGCGGCAGCCCCAGTCTCTCAGAAGAGCTGCCTGCTCAGCCGTCTCCACCCCTTCCGCAACGACATCGACACCCATGTTTTGACCAAGGTGGATCATCGATTTCACGATTGCCCTCCCCGATCGATCTTGCAGGAGATCGGCGACAAACGACCGATCGATCTTGATCTCGTCTACCGGAAGCCGCTGGAGATGAGTCAGCGATGCGAACCCTGTGCCGAAATCATCTAGTGACACACGCACGCCCTGTCTCCGCAGCTGCTCAAGGGAATGTCGCGCCCGAGGAGCCAGCTCATCGACCATCACACGCTCGGTAATTTCCACGGTGACGTTATGCGGTTCAAGAGCGCGCTTTTCCAGTTTTCGAAGGAGCGACCGGGCCAGTCCCTCTTGGGTCAGGATTTCCGTAGAAAGGTTGATGGAAATGCTTCCCAGGTCCTTCGGCCAAGGCCCCCATTCCCCTAAATCAGCAAGGACTAGGGACAGCATTTGATCATTGATAGCTTTGCCGATTTTCGGAGCGTCAAGTGCCGCCCAGATCGAGGCCGGGGAGCGAACACCGCCAGCCGGGTGTTTGACCCTCAATAGGGCTTCGGCGCCTGCCACCTTTCCACTCACGAGATCGATCATCGGCTGGTAGTACGGGACCAGCCAGTTGGCCTTAAGAGCGTCTCTTGCTAGCTCGATCTGTTCGATTCTCGCGTCGATCGAGTGCTGAAGCGCTGGGGTGAACAACTTCGCTGTGCCATGGCCGCCGTCCTTGGCGGCATAAAGCGCGGCCTTGGCCCGACGCAGCAAGTCGTCGCAGCGATCGCCAGGGGCTGACAGTGCACACCCAATGTTGACGCCAATGTTGCGGGCCTTGGTATTACGGGCAAGGCGCTGCTCCAACTGCTTGGCAAGACGCGCGGCGTACCGCTGCAAGCCCGCCTCTCCGACCTGATCATGAAGCACAACAGCGAATTGATCGCCGGCGATGCGCCCGATAACGTCGTCTTTTGTAAAACAGCTCCGCAAAAGTGCAGCAAACATCCGCAAGGTTGCATCGCCAGCCTCGTGGCCGTACCGATCGTTCAGATGCCTGAACCCCAAGAGATCTATAATAAGGAGCTCGACCGGATGTCGGGTTTCAGCGTCAGACAATGCCTCGCCGAGCGCGTTTTCAAACGTTCGCCTGTTCGGAAGCCGGGTGAGTTCATCCGTGAACGCCAGTTTACGCAATCGCTCGTTGGCCAATTCAAGGTCGTGGATGTCCTCCACCGCCCCGTACCACAGCATTATCCGGCCGTCTTCGTCCCGCCGAGGCGTTGCACGTGCGCGCACCCACCGGTAGCTTCCGTCATGCAGCCGGATGCGATACTTCAGGTCGGCGGGATCGCCGGTTTCAAGCCTGGCCGCCCAGTAGGTCTTCACATCCGCAACATCATCAGGATGCAGCGCCTGGAACCATCCGTTGCCCAGAGCACTGGCGACGGATAGACCGGTCGCTTCGTGCCAACGTGAAGAAACACTCAAGATTCTGCCATGGGTGTCGGCGGTCCATGGTATCTGAGGGTTATGCTCCACTGTATGACGATGGTGGTCCTCGCTTTCACGGAGCGCCTGGGTCGTCCTCGCCTTTTCAATTGCGAGCGCTGCGAGTTGCCCCAGACTATCAAGGTTCTGTAGCTCGTCCCTGCTCGGCCTCCGCTCTTCGAAAAAGTAGAAGCCAAACGTGGCAAGTACTCTGCCGTCAGTCCCATAAACCGGCCGCGACCAGCAAGCCTTGACACCCAAAGGCGCAAACACGCCTCGCCAGCTTTCCCACAAAGGGTCGGTCGCTATGCTCGATGATATGACATCGCGCTTCTCGAATGCCGCCGTTCCGCAGGAGCCGACACCTGTGCCAGCCTTGGTTCCAGGGATCAACGCTTGAATATCGGCGGGCAAAAACGACGCCGCACCACCTATGAATTCGCGCCCTTCGTCGTCGAGAAGCAGGACAGTACAGCGGCTACCGGCCAGCTGCTCCTCCCCCAGCGCGCATAGTTCCTCCAGGATCGCGTCTACCGCCTCCCCTGACACGATTCTTCCCAGTATGTCCGCCTGCTCGCGGTCCTTCTTCTGGATCGCAACCATATCGTGGATGTCGATAGAGCATCCAATCCACCTGTCCTGGTTATCTCCGAGAGGATTTGCTCTCACGAGATGCCACCGGTACCGCCCATCCTTGCGTCGGAAACGGACTTGAATCTCGTGGGTTTGGGATCCTCCATCAGGGGGTGCTTTAGTGACATCCTCTATGGTGGTGAGGTCATCGGGATGCACCGCTTCGATCCATCCCCTCCCGTGCGAGGCCTCGCTCGAAAAGCCCGTGTATTCACACCAGGCGCAATTCACGAAGTCGACATTGCCGGCGAGGTCAGACAGCCAGACGAAACCTGGTACGGAACGCGTAAGGTCGTCAAATAGTCGGTCAGCCCGTGCCGGAAAAGTAATTTCGTTGCTTGAACTCGCCATGCCGAGTTCTCCCCCGGTCCTCGCTAATGTGCTGATCATGTACTCCCAGTTAGCAGTACAACGCTGTCCTTGCGAATAGGTTGAGATTGAGTGATTGATTTCTCCAATCTTGCCTCGGATGCGGTGCAGGCCTTGCTCATGACGGCTTGAGCCAGTTTATTCCTGCCGAGCTTCTTTGCCTGGTAGAGGGCCCGATCCACTGCGGCGAATATGGCCTTTGCCTCCCCCTCCCCAGCAAATAGCCCAAGCCCAGCCGATATGGTGACCACGCCGTGGGGTAGATTGCCGGCGTGACGTATTTGAAAGCCTTCAATCTTATCTGCGATCATCTGGTGAAACGCGACGGCGGCCGTGTCATCGTCATGCGCAGAGGCGATGGCAAATTCCTCTCCGCCGATACGGTAAGCCTTGCCCGAATACTCGTCACACATCTGGCGCAGAGTTTCGCCCACTCTTTCTAGAACGAAATCACCTGCAGCATGGCCGTATTGATCGTTGTATGCCTTGAAATGATCAAGGTCGGCCAAGGCAAACGACTTCACACGACCGTTTTGAACATTCGACATAAATTCCGGGAGCTCGGCCGCATAGGCGCGCCTGTTTAAGAGACCGGTCAACGCATCGATCCGTGCGCTCCAGGCTTCGGTTACGTCACTGAATATCCAAATCCGGCTGTAACCATCGTCTCCACCGTCCAGAGCGATGCTTTTGCGATTGAAGACGCGACCGTCCTTGAAGGTGAGTTCATCATCAGATGGATCTGGGCTTTCATAGAGGCGCTCAACGAGCCCCAAGAACGATTTCGAGTCGTCGAGCTGCGCAAGAACATGGTCCAGCATAGCCCGATCTCCACATTCCAGGATCTGCCGCGGGATTCGCCACAGTTGTCGGAACGCTTCGTTGCAATAGAGAACCTGGCGATTCTCGCCGATGATCAAAACGCCGTCAGGCAGCAGGTCGAGCGCCCGTCGCATAAGCAAATAGGCACTTTGGATACCCGCCAATTCTGTTTCAAGCTTAGTCAACGCTGATCGCCAAGCCCCGTTGAACAGCACGTCCAAGTCTCACGCACGGTCCTTGCAATTCCTTTAAGCGAATGATGAAGACTGTATCGGATCGCGGTGGTTAGGCCTTGCGTTGACGTGGGTGCCGAGCCGCCACGGGTGCTACTCCGATAATTGAACCGGCTTAGATTATGCCAATGGTATTGGATGAAATCGGCTAGCCGTTTCCCATCAAAACACGCGAAGGATCAGAATGCACGTACCCGGCAATGCAGACAGATCAAGCGATCAAATCTGAAGATCGACCGCATCATTATTCGGCCAGACGGTGCCGAACCGCCCTGGAAGGGGGCGAAGAAAGGATCTCTGAACGAAGATCGCCAGACCAACCGCTCCGGATTTATGTGCCGGCTTAGCCGCTCATTGGATGGGCAAGACTTCCGATCGCTTGACCTGACCAAGTGCGAAACTCGTCTCGATCGAGGCGATGTTCTCCAGCCGCGTTAGCTTATCCTTGATGAAGCGCTCATAGGCTTCCAGGTCCTGTGCAACAATGCGCATCAGGTAGTCCCGCTGGCCAGTCATCAGATAGCAGTCCAGCACTTCGGGCCAACGCGAGACAGCTTCTTGGAAACGATCGAGATCCTCCTCACGCTGGCGTTCAAGCTTGATCGAAGCAAAGGCGTTGATGGGTAGTCCGACCTGTTTCTGGTCGACAATTGCCGTATAGCCTTTGATGGTACCTCCTCGCTCTAGCAGACGGATTCGACGGGCGCAGGGCGACGCCGATAGTCCTACTTTTTCGGCCAGATCCCCTACCGAGATTTTCGCATCGAGCTGCAATGCGCGAAGAATCTTTCGGTCGATTTCGTCAATCTTCTGGTTTGGCACGATTCACCACGTTTTCGCTTCAAGCTTCCATGCTTTGCTAATCGCAGCCTCTACAGAGCGCAACTATGGCAGCACCTGCTCTTGGTAGCCTTGTAGGATCGACGCATCCAGCGGGAGATTGTCATGGCCGATTTGCAGATGCTTAGTGAACTTGAACGCAAGGTATTGTGGCTAGCCACCTGGACGATCCATCACGCCAATCACGTGCGCGACAACGGTGATGGCCTAAAGGTCGGCGGCCACCAGGCGTCCTCCGCATCGCTGTCGACAATCATGACAGCGCTCTATTTCCATGCGCTCCAGCCTCAAGATCGCATCGCGGTCAAGCCTCATGCCAGCCCCCTCTTCCATGCGATCCAGTACCTGCTTGGCAACCAGACTCGCGACAAGCTGGAGAACTTTCGCGGTTACAAGGGTGCGCAATCCTATCCGTCTCGCACCAAGGACGTCGACGACGTCGACTTCTCGACAGGCTCCGTTGGACTGGGAGTGGCCCAGACGATCTTCGCTTCTCTGGTGCAGGATTACGTGCGCGCCAAAGGATGGGCCGACACCCAACCTGAGGGCAAGATGGTGGCGCTCGTCGGCGACGCGGAAATGGACGAGGGCAATATCTTCGAAGCACTGCTGGAAGGCTGGAAGCATGGGTTGCGCAATACCTGGTGGGTGATCGACTACAATCGCCAAAGCCTTGACGCTGTTGTGCGGGAGGGCCTCTGGACCCGGTTCGAAGCCATTTTTCAGAACTTTGGCTGGGACGTCGTCATCCTCAAATATGGAAAACGGCAACAGGCTGCCTTCGCTGAGCCTGGCGGCGAGAAGCTGCGCGAATGGATCGATGCCTGTCCCAACCAACTCTACTCCGCCCTTACCTTCCAGGGAGGAGCAGCGTGGCGCAAGCGCTTGCTGGACGATCTTGGAGATCAGGGTCCGGTCTCGCAACTGATCGAGAGACGCAATGACAGCGAACTAGAGCTGCTGATGTCCAATCTTGGCGGTCACGACATCGAAGCATTGCTCGCAGCCTTTGAGGAAGCGCGCTCACATGACCGCCCCGTCTGCTTTCTTGCCTACACGATCAAGGGCTACGGACTGCCGCTTGCCGGACACAAGGACAATCACGCCGGATTGATGACCCCAGGCCAGTTGGAGACTTTCAGAGAGACCATGAACGTTCGGGAAGGCCACGAGTGGGATCCGTTCGAGGGCCTGTCGGTAGGCCAGGCTCAGGCGCGCACCTATCTTGCCCGGGTGCCATTTACCCAGCGCGGCCGCCGCAGATTTGTCGCCCCCGACATCCCAGTGCCCGAGCGGCTTTCCCTCACCTATCAGCCCACCATGTCGACCCAACAGGGCTTCGGTCTGATCATGCATGAGATTGCCAAGGGCGGTGAACCATTGGCAGATCGCATAGTCACGACTTCGCCAGATGTAACGGTGTCGACGAATCTGGGCGCCTGGGTCAATCGCCGTGGTCTCTTCTCAAGGCAGACCACTCCCGATCTTTTCAAATCCGAGCGCATACCCTCAACCTACAACTGGACATTCTCCCCGAGCGGCCAGCACATGGAACTGGGCATAGCGGAGATGAACCTGTTTGTTCTGCTATCGGCACTCGGGCTCTCACATTCGATTTTCGGCGAGCGAATCCTGCCGGTTGGCACGCTCTATGACCCGTTCATTGAACGCGGCCTCGATGCTCTGAATTATGCCTGTTACCAGGACGCAAGGTTTATGATCGCTGCCACGCCCTCAGGCGTGACGCTTGCTCCCGAAGGAGGCGCGCATCAATCAATCGCAACCCCTCTCATCGGTATGTCTCAAGACGGATTGGCAAGTTTCGAACCTGCGTTCGTCGACGAACTTGCAACCATCATGCGCTGGGGCTTCGAGTACATGCAGCGGTCTGGCGAGGCTGAGCCAGATCAAATGACATGGCTACGCGACGCAATCGGCGGCTCCGTCTATCTGCGGCTGTCAACCCGCACGCTCGACCAACCGAAACGGGATATGACACCAGAACTGCAAGCAGACGTCATCAACGGCGGCTATTGGATGCGAAAGCCGGGCCCCAACGCCGAAGTCATCATTGCCTACACCGGCGTGGTCGCCACCGAGGCAATAGAAGCAACCGGGATGTTAGGTGAAGACCGACGCGACGTAGGTCTCCTTGCGATAACTTCGGCAGATCGCCTCAATGCCGGGTGGACAGCGGCACAGCGTGCGCGCGAAGCCGGCCTTGCCTACGCAACAAGTCATGTCGAGAGATTACTCAGCGACATTCCTGCTCATTGCAGCATCGTTACGGTGATAGATGGTCATCCTGCAACGCTCGGCTGGCTAGGCTCGGTGCACGGTCATCGGCTGAGGCCCCTGGGTATCGAGCATTTCGGGCAGACCGGATCGATAGCCGAGCTTTATCGCCATTACGGGATCGACGCGCTCGGGATCGTTGCAGCAGCCGAGGCGCTCACGCCAGGCAAGCCGATCAGGCGGTTCCGCACCATCTAAAGCCTAGCGGTTCGTCGTGCATTGCTGATCCAAGGAGGCGCCTCCCCGGTCTTCCGCGATCTAAGAGCCACAATTCCAACCTGCGCCAACCAACCTTCTTCCGCTTGACGTGTCGATCGTTCCGCCATTACGTCGCGAACATTGTTTGGGGCGTGGGCCGTGCATTACTTCATCTACGAGAACCGGGCACAAGGCCGGGTCCGGGTCCACGTCGCCGAGTGTGGCTTCTGTGCGGCCAAAGAAGGGTTCCAGCAACTCGATTCATCCAGAAATGGCCAATGGCACGGCCCCTATGAGCGCGAGGTTGCCTTTAGCAAAGCGGCTAAGCTGGGTTGGAGTGACGTGCGGCCCTGCCCCACCTGCCGGCCCTAGCGAGCAGCCGACTGGTTGAGGCGAGCCATCTCAGGGCATGGGCTTTGTCTGCGAAGCGTAGAACAGCTGAGACAATCGATTGCCGTTTGGCATAAGGGCTGCACTGCTCGAAATACATGTTCGCATCGTGCCGCCCCCCAAAAGTATGCCGGTACGCCACTTGCAGATTGGCCATGGGCTGCCCTAACATTAGGAATGAGTAAATTGCGTTTCCACAAGCCGGTCCGCGTGCAGCCCGGTCGCATCGATCGAGACAAGGTCGTGCTCTCCACCAAGCACGCCGCGGAAATACTGCTCAGGGATTGGCCGGACAGAGGCCAAAAGAAGCGGGAGAGAGCCATGCGGGCCTGTCTCGAAGTCATAAAGGGCCGCAAGCCTCCCAGCTATGCGCGTAACGCATTCATTTCTGCCGCACGCGATGCCCGAATTCTGCTGGATGACTGGTCTTCGGCCCGGGTCTGTTGAACGCCGTTGGTACGTTGTTCTTTGCCGATCGGATCTGGTCGTTTCCAGAGCGCGGCCGCTGTCAGCGCAGTTGCTTGAGGCTAGTGTCTATCGGCCCTGCGAAGTTCACCAGACCCGACGGCCGCTGCACCGGGCGGGGGTAACCCAGCATGACATAGCGCTACTCAATCCGATGGCAGGTGAGTTGATCGCCACCTAGCCCGGGCGCAAGGCGCTTGCAATGATCCGCCGCCGATCGACATTGGAAAGAACGTGCCTATTCCGGATCCGTTGGCTACTCAGAGAGGCTCGCGTTATAGTACGCCGCCTCAATAGTCGCAGCACGTATCGGAAGCAGAAGATTCTTCTCCACCCGAACATTGAAGCGTTACCCCGGCCAATGATGGCGGCGAGTCCGGCCATCAGGACAGCGCTCGGTCGGCGCCCAGTAGTGGTTTGGGGCGCGATAGCGCGCGGTGGATCGGCGATCGGGCGAGTGAAACGGTGGGCTCAGACATGCCCCCTCCCCTTCTATCTCGCTGATCAGGAGAGCTGCCGCGAACGATCCGATGGATGCGCCGGAGGCGCCTGAAAAGGCGACGAGCTGCGTGGCGCAAAGAAGGATACCCGCGACAAGGACAAGGTGAACGAGATGGCGGGCGAAGTCGTTCAGCTCCCCGAAGAAGGTTGGGGCGGACAAGGGAGCAGGTAGAAGTCCCTCGATCTGTGGTCTCCTATCGGAAGCTCGCCGGAAACGATGGGGCGGCTATCGTCGGCTTGGGTCCCGAGGGCATATACACTACTCCCAATTTCGATCTCCGCCGCACCGGCAGTCAGCGCCCCATTTTCGTCTGCAGTCGCCGCCGCTAACTGGTGAGAGGCAGGCTTGTTCTCTGTGATCGATTAAGTGCGGATTCGAGCATGCTTGGCTTTCCGGAAACAATGCAAAAATGTGGCCTCGGCCGCGGTCCCGGGGCATCCCATCGAATCCGAGAGGTGTGTGAGTCGCTGCGATTCTCGATGAAACTGCGCGGCACGGGAGCCGCTGCCGGCACTCCCGATTGCAGTTACCCCCTTGAATCTTACAGGGCACTCGCGGGCGTAGGCATTTTCGTGTTTCTCATAAGTAGCCGAAAAACCGACGTAAATGGCGACAAATAGCCGAAATGGGATTCAGCGAACCCTCTTGCCGCAATGAGTCGTTAACCATTAAGTCCTTGCAAGGTAACGCACCTTAGGTATCGTCACGGAGAATTTGCGCGAAATGCGCTTCCACCGTGATGAGATACTATGTCCGTGACTGAAGCCGTCAGTGTGAACGCTGGCACAACCTTGGCAGCAGATGAGGCAATCGGCGCGCATGCCGAACTGTTGAGCTCGCAATTGCAAGCGATGAGCGAGATGCTGTTCCCGCCGACGTCTCGCAAGACCCTGCGCCTATTCACCTCGGGCGAGGCGGCGAAGCTCATGGGAATATCGGACTCCACGCTGCGCAAGATGACGCTCGCTGGCGAAGGGCCTCAGCCGAAGACCACCTCGAACGGCAGGCGACTCTACACTCTTGGGCAGATCAACGAAATCAGGCAGATTCTGGCAACCGGCACGCGAGGGCGTGACGCGGGAGATTTCATTCCCCATCGTCGCCCCGGCGAGCATCTCCAGGTTCTTGCGATCACCAATTTCAAGGGCGGGAGCGGGAAAACCACCACTTCGGCCCACTTGGCGCAATTCCTTGCACTCCAGGGCTATCGCGTCCTGGCCGTTGATCTGGATCCCCAAGCCAGTCTGTCGGCGCTTCTTGGCGTGCTGCCTGAAACGGACGTGCGTGCAAATGAAACGCTATATGCGGCTATTCGCTACGACGACCTTCGCCGTCCGCTCAGCGAAGTAATCCGTCCCACCTACTTCGATGGCCTGGACCTCGTTCCTGGGAATCTGGAGCTGATGGAGTTTGAGCATACCACTCCAAAGGCCTTGACCGACGGATCGGAGGCTAGGGACGGAATATTCTTTACCCGGGTCGCGACCGCGATCGACACCGTTTCTGATAATTACGACGTGGTTGTCATTGACTGCCCGCCGCAGCTGGGTTTCTTGACGCTATCTGGCTTGTGTGCGGCAACGTCGATGATTGTGACAGTGCATCCGCAGATGCTCGATGTCTCGTCGATGAGCCAGTTCCTTTTGATGACGCGGGATCTCCTGAGCGTGGTCCGGGAAGCCGGCGGACGACTCGAGTACGACTTTATCCGCTATTTGTTGACGCGCTTCGAGCCGCAGGATGCCCCCCAGACCAAGGTGGCGGCCCTCCTGCGCAACCTGTTTGACGACCACGTAATGACCAATCCGATGGTCAAGTCTGCGGCGGTCTCCGATGCAGGGCTCACCAAACAGACGCTATATGAGATCGGGAGAGAGAACCTCACCCGGGCCACTTATGATCGCGCGATGGAATCGCTCGACGCCGTCAACGCGGAGGTCGAAGGGTTGATGAAGGTAGCATGGGGGCGAACCCGATGATGGCTCCAAGCTGTCAGTTGGGAGCTCCCAACTCGATCATGGCTGAACGAACCGGGATTGCGCTCAAGGGCGCAGTCGCTTCACCTGCACGCCGCCGCAATGATCGCCGGTACGGGGTCAAGCCCGAACCCGTCAGGTCGCCAGATGGCCATGCGATCAGACTTCACTCGGTGACGGAATCGCCTGTTGGGAGCTCCCAACCGCAGTGCGTGGATAGCGTTCAGTTGGGAGCTCCCAACATGAGCGGAGTTGAGGGGGGCAGATGAGCCGGAAAGACGCCATCAACAGCCTGTTCCTCAAGAAAGCGGAAGCCCCTGCCCCGCACGCGTCCCCAGCGAAGGATCCAGAGCGCGTACGCACCGGCGCAATTGGCGCCATGGGCACGTCGCTCCAAGAGCTCACCCAGGGCGCCCGTGCCGCAGCGAAGCTCCAAGAGCAACTGAGCGCCGGTGATCATGTCGTGGAGCTGTTCCCGAACCTGATAGATCCGTCGCCAATCGCCGATAGATTGCCTGCCGAGGGTGATCCCGGATTCGAACAGCTGAAGGCGAGTATAGAAACGCACGGACAGCAGGTGCCGATTCTCGTGCGGCCGCACCCGACGTCGGAAGGCCGGTACCAGATCGCCTATGGCCGTCGACGTCTTCGCGCGCTCGCGGAGCTGGATCGGAATGTCAAGGCGATCGTTCGCAAGCTTTCAGACGAGGAGTTGGTCGTTGCCCAGGGGCGGGAAAACCTGGACAGGGCCGACCTTTCGTTCATTGAAAAGGCGCTCTTTGCGAAACATCTCGAGGACGCTGGCTATGAGCGAACCGTCATTATGGCGGCGCTCTCGAGTGATAAGGCCGATCTGAGCCGCTACATAGCCGTCGCAAGACGTGTACCGGAAGCCCTCGCTCGCAAGATAGGGCCGGCCACAAAGGCCGGCCGTGCGCGATGGGTCAAGCTTGCCGAGGAACTCGAGAAGCCGGGGCTATCGCGACGCGTTGACGACGTCGTGGAGTCCGTCGGATTCCGAGAGGCGGATAGTGATGGACGCTTCTTGCTTGTGCTCAAGGCGGTATCGCCAGCCACACGACGTGTGTCGAAACCCCAGCCTTGGTCCACACCTCACGGTCGCCAGGCTGCGAAGATCATCAGGCAGGGTACGCAGACAGCTATCACGTTCGATGAAAGGCGCGTCCCGGAATTCGCAAGCTTCGTAGCAGCACGGCTCGACCGGCTTTACGACGAGTTCTCACGGACAAAGGAGGAAGATGACACAGGAAGCCGATAAGTCGCGCTCTCAGCGCGGTCATATCTGAACGCAAAAGAAAAAAGGCCCCCAAAGCGAACCTCGGAAGCCCTTTCTCACGTGTAGCAACTAGAGAATCGCACTTCCCGGAATCGCAGTCAAGGCCCGATGTGGCCTGAACCGCTTAGGGCGGCCGGATTTCTTTTGCCTGATCGTAGGTGAAGGAAATGCAGACACATCTTGCAACGACGCCCTTTGGGCGGCGGTCGATGACGCTTGGCCAGATATCTAGTCAGGTTTCAGCTAAAGCCATGCCGGCCGAAGCTATGGTTAACAAATGGGAAGTCTTCCAGCATATTCGGGAGGCACGCGAAATGCTGGGTGCTACGGACCGCGCCCTGGCAGTCCTCAACGCGCTCCTTTCGTTTCACAGGGATGCAGAGCTTCGTGCGGACGGCGTTATGATCGTTTGGCCGTCGAACGAGCAGCTCATGGCGCGTGCCAATGGCATCTCCCCGGCGACGTTGCGCCGGCACATCGCCATACTGGTCGAGTGCGGACTGGTGATCCGGCGGGACAGCCCCAATGGCAAACGCTTTGCGCGACGCGGGGCGGGGGGAGAAATCGAGCAGGCTTATGGATTCGATTTGTCCCCCATCATCGCGCGAGCACAGGAATTCAAGGACCTTTCTGACGCGATGCAGGCTGAAAAGCGCGCCTTGCGCGTCGCGAGGGAGCGCCTGACACTCCTGCGGCGTGATATCGTCAAGATGATCGACGCCGGCATTGAAGAAAACGTGCCGGGGAATTGGGGCAGGGTGCTCCAAATCTACCAAGCGTCCGTGTCGCAGGTCTCGCGCAGTTCCCCCCGTCAGCACCTTGAGGACGTTTGCAGCGAGCTGCAGGAACTGCATCTAGAGATCCGCGAGACGCTGGAATCGTTCGTTGGTTCGCAAAATATGAGCGCCAATGAGTCTCAATTTGAGCGTCACATACAGAATTCAAATACCGAACCACCTATTGAATCTGAAAGCAGCTATCGAAATAAAGAAGAAGCGAGCGCCAGCGGCGGGAATAATCGCAATCTGCACAGCTTGCCGGCAAGGGAATTGCCATTGGGTATTGTGCTTGACGCCTGCCCTGACGTGAAAGGTTTGGCGAAAGGAGGCGAAATTCGCCACTGGCGGGATTTTCTGGCCGCCGCGGAAGTCGCAAGGCCGCTTTTGGGGGTCAGTCCCAGCGCTTGGCAAGAAGCCCGTGAAGCAATGGGCGAGGTTCAGGCTGCGATTACGTTGTCAGCGATCCTTCAGCGGTCGGACCAGATCAACAGCGCTGGCGGCTATTTGCGCAACCTGACCGACAAGGCAAAAGAAGGCAAGTTTTCCACGTGGCCGATGGTCATGGCGCTTCTGCGCGCCAAACTGGATGCCACAAGACCAGCCTCCCACAACGCATCTGCACCACGAAATGAAGCGGAAAGGTCGAGCGATCGTTTGGAAGTATCAGATGCGCTATTACGATCGCTAAGGCGGCCGAGGTGAGGGGGAACAACGATCGTAATCGCGCTATCGACCGAATTGCTCTGTGGTATTCTGGGCTGGTTTTCTCGAGGTGCCGAAGCTGATAATCTGAACTTCGGGTTATGGGGTTGAAGACAGGACTGCCTCATCAAGTAGAGGATTTCTGATCCGCTCGGCTGGCTTGCGAAGGATACGTTGTCCTAGCGGTGAGACTTCGTGAAACGCGAGGGGAGGGGACTCTTCAGCTCCCGATGCCTTGCCTGGGCCGATGCGGAACGAGTCTGGCCAGCGCTGGTACTCGATGCCGGTCACAACGTCGCCGATGTGACGGTCGGCCCTACCGACGGGGTACCCATGCCGTTCATAGCTCCGCGCCAAGGCTGAAATGCGCCGTTTCCCTATGCGCAGGCGGTGATGGAGAGTCCGCCCAGCTGTGAACCGGACGGACGCAACTCAATGCCTTGGCACCGGCTTCGTAGGCAAGGATAGCCGAACCGTTATGCACGCAGGAAAGATGTCGCGCCATCAGCTGCCATCTTGATGGCAGCTAGGCTTAACTCTATATATGGCCTGATCTCTAGGATGGAGGCGACAAATGGCTGAACCACAACTCTCGGTCCGCAGCTCTAAGGCTCGGGATTTAGCCCACCGTCTGGCTCGACGTGAAAATCGCTCCATCGCCGATATCGTCGAGCGCGCTCTTGAGTCGTATGAAATCCGTGAAACCGGTCGCGAAGCTGCAGCAGCATTTTATGCCCGTCTCGCGGCACAATCCGGCACGGATATCGATCTGGAGGCGGTCATTCGCGAGGGCCGGCGCCCACATCAGGGCGTTGAGCTTTGATATTTCTCGATACTAATGTCGTCTCGGAGACGCTGAAGAAGTCACCTATCGAAGCGGTGGTTGCGTGGCTGGTAAGGCACGACGCCGAGCTTGCGCTGCCGACGGTGACGATCGCGGAAATTGCCTACGGAATTCAGAAAATCCGGCCCGATCAGCGCGCCTTCAGGCTGGAGCAGGGCCTACAGGACTGGCGTCGGCGCTTCGCCGACCGCATCTTCGGTCTGACAGAGGAGGCGGCACTGGCTTACGGCGAAATAATGGGTGAGGCCAAACGGCAGGGGCGTGTGATGTCGGCTCCGGACGGCATGATTGCTGCGATCGCACGCGTAAACGGCGGCCGATTGGCAACGCGCAATCTCTCCGATTTCGAGACGACCTGCCTCGAACTCATCTCTCCATGGGATTATTGACGGAGCAGGGGAGGGGCCTTTTCGTTTTTCTAAAGGCCACTCGCTTTGGTGAGATTGACACGGAAACGGTCACGCCGGCGTTGATATTTGCGGGTCATCTCGGCACTCGCATGGCCGAGATGCTTCTGCACGTATCGTTCGTCGACTTCGGCCGAGGAGGCGAGCCCGGAACGCAGCGAGTGGCCGGCAAATATCATCCCGCGGTCGCCTTCCGGCAGGTCGCTGCGCACACCGGCTGCCAGCGCAGTGCGCTTGACGAGGCGGGCAACCTCTTGAGCGTTTAACCGATTGGCGCCAACCGCCTTGCCCTGGCCCGTGACGCGCCGGAATAGGGGCCCGTGGGCGATGCGTGCAAGATGGAGCCAGGTCTC
This sequence comes from Aquamicrobium sp., assembly GCA_019739225.1. Lineage (GTDB taxonomy): Bacteria > Pseudomonadota > Alphaproteobacteria > Rhizobiales > Rhizobiaceae > Aerobium. The sequence continues at coordinate 344,334 of JAHHDT010000003.1, read as the reverse complement.
GAGCGCCACTAAAGGGCAGGTTGCGTCGGATGAACCGCGTCCGATCTCGACCTCCCGCCAGCCGGTCTTGCCACGCAGCCGCAAGAGCATCCCCTTGTCGAGAATTTCTATCCAACCGGAGGAGTCTTCGGTCTGGTCGCGACCGCAATCGAGGCCTACAATTTCGGAGCGGCGCAAGCCGCCGGCGAAGCCGAGCAGCAGCATGGCGCGATCGCGAAGGCCGCGCAGGGTGCCGCGATCGAGCGTTTCCAGCATTACGGTCAGATCCTCCGGCAACACCGCCTCCTTCTGCCGCGGCGGTGAGGCATGCTTGTTGCGGATACCGGCCATGACGGTGGCGATATGGCGATCCTTGCGATCGAGCGGCTGGCCACGCTGGCCGTAGTTCCAGGTCAGCGACGACAGCCGGCGCTCGATCGTGGAAACTGAGTTCGGCTTCCTGTCGCCGATTGCCGTTCCCGAGGCGCAGGCCGTGATGTAGAGGCCGACCACCTGTGGATCGGGCGGAAACATGTCGACACCCTGTCGCCGGCACCAGCTGGCAAAGTGCTTCCAGCCCGACGCGTAGGCGCGGCGAGTGTTAGCCGAACTCGCCGCCTCGATATAATCGCGTGCGCGATCGGCCAACGCGTCTAGATGCGCCGGCAGGCGGGAATTGGCGACGGCCAGAAGGGGAGGGGAGGGGGGCTCGGCTGGCTCGTCGGCGCGCCCCATCTCCATGACCACATCGATGATGTCGGGAAGATCGTCCTCGTCAGGGCTCATGCGGCGAGCTTCCCGCTGTGAGCATTTAATGCGTACAAGATTGAAATCTCGATCCGTCGGATGTATCTATCCCGTGTAGGCAGTTCCGGAATTGAAACCATGGCGCGCGCAGCCCTTGACGATACCGATCGCATGAACATCCGGGTAAGGCCGGAGGTAAAGGCTCGTTTGATGCGCGCCGCGGCGCTGCGCCATACAGACCTGACCAACTTCGTCACCCAATCGGCGCTGCGTGAGGCTGAAACGGTTATTGCCGAGGCCGAGGTCCTAAAAGTATCGGAGCGGGATTTCGGCCGTATCCTAAAACTTCTGGACAATCCGCCGAAGCCGAATGCGAAGCTACGCGCGGCAGTGGAAGCACTTCCAAAAACCCTGTGAGCCTTCCGCCCTGGCACGAGGAGGCGATCGGCAGATCGCACGACCGGAAAGCGTTCGACTGCGGCGATCCTGAGATGAACACCTTCCTTCAGCGCTTCGCGCGGCAGGGGCACGAGCAGAACGCCGTGAAGACATTCTGCGCGGTTGCCGACGATGCTCCGGACAGGATTCTCGGCTTTTACAGCCTGGCTCCAGCCTCTGTCGAACACGATGCGGTTCCTGCCGCGATGACGAAGGGCCTGGCGCGCCACAAGGTGCCGGGTTTTCTGCTGGCGGGTCTGGCGGTCGACAAATCGGTAGCTGGTAGGGGGCTTGGCGGCCAGCTTCTGCTCGCGGCGGCGCTGCGCTGCATCCGGGTGACCGAGGAAATCGGCGGCGTGCTGATGATCATCGACGCCAAGAACGATCGGGCCGCGAACGGGTATGGGAGCTATGGCGCCGAGCCGCTGAAGGACCGTCCGTTGGCACTGGTCGTGCCACTCGCGACTTTTGCCGATGCTCTGAAGGGAAGCGGGCACCTCTGACGGCCCGCAGTCGGCCGACAGCTCCCCAGACAGAACATTGTGCTGCGCCCCCGTGCTGTGGGAGGGCCCGGAGGGCTGTTCGCGACGATTTTCGGGATTCTGCTCGACGAGAGAGGCCATTTTGCTGGAGTCGCACACAACGAATGATAATGCAAGATTATCGTTCGTTATAAATGAGCGACAGGCGCAGCGCTTATTGCCTATTTTCGTTGCCAAAAGCGCCGCCATGATTCATCGTGCTTTCGATGATTCTGCGTCCCAAACCCTCGCCGTGCCACAACACCACGCTTGCCGGTGCCGCTTCGGCCGCGCCGATGGCAACGGTGCCGGCCTGGCTGCGCCGCGCCATCCCAGATGCCCAAAGCCTTGCGGGAAAAGACGTCGAGGACGTGGCGCTTGCCGCGGGCGCCACCATCGGCGCGCTCGATGCGGTGGTCCGCCGCCAGGAGCGATGTGCCGGCGCCTGGCGTCAGCGCCTGGCGCTTGTCGCGGCCGCGGCAACGGCGAAGCAGGGCGGCCGCGTCGAGGTTGAAAGCGCGCTGCGCGACGCCGTGCTGCTCACACGACCGGGTGACGATGTGGGGCCCGCCGGCATTTTGCTCCTCGCCTGGCGTCGGTTGGCATCTCGGCCGGCGGAGAAATTGCTGACCGAGGCGAGCGTTGGCGCGGTGTTGGTTGAGTTCGGCTACGCCCCCGACGACGAAGTGGTCAGCGATCTGGCGGATGAGCTTCGGCAACGCGCGGCCGGCGCTTGCATGGTCGCAGCGCTGACCGGCGCATTCATCGCTGCCGAGCGACACGGTTTTGGGCGCGCCGTCGGAGCCTGGCTCGCCGACGCTCTGCTGGCGCAACGACTGGGTTGGGTCCATGCCGTGCCGCTGCTGGGCGCCGAGGCAGCCCTGGGCACAAGCGCCCGCCCGCGTCGATCGGCAGCCAGCTCCGTGGTTACAAGCATTGAGACAGATCCCGGGCGTGCTAAACGTCTGCTGGCCGCGCAGGCGCGCATCGCGCTGCGTGCGATCGATCTTTCCGCCGAACTCGAGCGCCGGGCGGATCGGCTGCTTGCCGTCGCGCCAAAGCTCAGGGCCAAAGCGGCGGGCCTGGTCGTCGAACGACTCCTGTCCGATGACGCGATCGTCGCCTCGGAAAAGATCGCCGGCATGAGCGATCGCGGCCTGCGCCGGCTGTTCGACCGGCTGGTCGAACTCGGCGCCGTGCGCGAGCTGTCCGGCCGACCAACCTTCCGCATCTACGGGCTCTGACGACATGGCCAAGACGACGCGCAGGCGAGAGGGGAGCCAGTCACATGACGGTCGATCCGGCGAACGGCGATCAGCTGACCAGCTGTTTGACCGGGAGTTGGATCACCTGCCGCCTGAAGCCCGGTGGCGGGAATGGATGCATCGGGTCGAGGCAACTATTTTTGCCGCCAGCGAGCCGGTCGGCCGCGAAGCGCTTGCCCGTATCGTCGGCAAGAGCTGCAGCATCGACCTTTTGATCGACGACATTCGCGAGGAGCTGCGTGGCAGGCCCTATGACCTCGTCGCTGTCGCCGGCGGTTTTCGGCACCTAACTCGGCCGGCCTATGCCGACGCCATCCGCGCCGCGGTCGGCAGAAGTGAGGAGGCTGTGAACCTGACGCAGGCGGAGGTGCTGGTGCTGATGTGCATTGCCTACTTTCAGCCGATCACCCGCGCCGAGTTGTCGAGCTTTTTTGGGAAGGAAGTTTCGCGCGATCTGATCGGCCATTTGCGCGGTGCCGGACTGATCGCGTCGGGCCCGCGCAGCCCGAGGCCTGGCGCGCCTTACACCTATGTCACGACCAAGGAATTCCTGCTCGAGTTCGGCCTCGACACGCTGCGCGACTTGCCGGATTTCGATGCGCTAGAGGATGCCGGACTGCTGTCGAAGGAGAAGCTGCTGGCGGGCGACATCACGCCGGCGTTTTCCGGCAGCGCGCAGGACCCTGCTGAGATTGAGGACTAGCAGCGCTCCGCCGATCCACCGTGCGATCAGGAAGCTCTTGGTGCCGTTGGGGGCAGGGGAATACCTATCCGCTGGGACCGGATTCATACCTTCCCTGAGGAGATTGAAAACTGTCAGAAAACTGCATCTATTTCTGACGGGAGAAATTCCATGCAACGACTGACCGAACAGATTCTGGCTTATACCGAAGGCTCGCCCGAGGGCGCTCCGATCGCAGCGAAGAGCCTACTCCATCTCGGCAATCGCGCTGCGGTGGACCAGGCGTTGTCGCGTCTGGTTGAACGTGGCCGGCTGATAGGTGCCGGGCGCGGCGTTTATCTACGCCCGGTTTCGAGCCGGTTCGGCGTTCGGGCGCCATCCGTCGAGAAGGCCATTGAAGCCCTCGCGCTCCAGCGGGGCGAAGTAATCGTTTCGAACGGCGCTGCTGCGGCCAATGCGCTCGGCCTTACGACGCAGGTGCCGGTGCGGTCTGTCTACCTGACCTCCGGCCGTAGCCGGACGATGAACCTCGGCCAGCAGATTGTCGAGCTGCGGCACGCGCCGCGCTGGCAGTTGGCCTTGGCTGACCGGCCTGCGGGACAGGCCGTGCGTGCGCTTGCTTGGTTGGGACCAGAGAAGGCGGAAGCGGCGTTGAAAACGCTGAAGCACAACCTGCCATCGTCGACGTTTGGCGAGCTTGTCGCGGTGGCCCCCCAGCTACCAACCTGGCTTGCAAGGACGGTCGGTAAAGTCGCGCATGGCCTCGAGGGAACACCGCCTTGTCGAGCAAGCTCCTGACGGAACGATCATGCTGGGCGAACAGGGTGAAAGGCTCACCGCCTCACGTGACTTCTACGCCATATTCTCGACCGACGACGAGTGGCGTCTGGTTTCGGCAGGACGCACGCTCGGCACCATTCCGACATCCAACCCAGTGGGAGTTGGCGTTGTCATCGCCTTCGCGGGACGGCGCTGGCGGACTGAGACAGTGGATGACCGCGGCAAGGTTCTTGAAGTCGTACATCACCGATCGGGCAAGATTCCCAAGTTCGACAACGTCATGAACGAGCCCGTTCATGACCGCCTTTCTGCGGAGGTGAAAGCTGTCCTGGAGCACACGTCGAACCCGGTCTCCTCGACGCTGCGGCGAACGGCTATCTGTCGGAGGGAAGAGCTGCCTTTCGCAAGCTGGGGCTCGGTTCCGGGAGCCTGGTCCCGGCCGGAAAGGACACGCACGTTTTCACGTGGCATGGCAGCGATTTGAACTCCGCTCTCGGGTTCGCCTTCGGCTCGGCAGGGCTGGACTGCGCTGTGATGGACGTGGGCGTCACCGTGCTGGACACAGAGCCGGAGGTTGTTAACTCGATCATGGTGCAGATCACGGCTTCCCCACCGAACATAGATTCCATTGCGGACATTGTAGAAAATCTTCAATCGGCAAAATTTGGCGAGATGGTGCCGGACACCCTCCTACGACGACTTTGGGCAAAGGGCAGGCAGGGCGTTTCGGACCGAATGACGGATGTGGTTCGAGAGATCGTGCAAGGAAGACGATAACGCCCGCTTCCGTGCTTGCATCGCAATTCATGCGTGGAAGGCCGCATCTGGCGCGGGAAAATTGAAAGAAATTGTCCGCGTGGATGAATCATGTTGAAAAGACCGCGCTAAAAGCGGATAATGGCACATGGTTCATGATCAACGCTCCGCGCTATCAGCCTATATCGCAAGCCTGCTCTCGGCGGGACGAGTGGTCTTTACGAGCGAACAGGCGAAACAGGCGCTCGGCGTCGGACGCGGTGCATTCCTCGATGCGGCCGAGCGCCTTCAACGCCGTAAGGCGCTGATCAGGCCTCGGCAGGGGTTCTATGTCGCGGTGCCCCCGCAGTTCGCCTGTTGGGGTGCGCCGCCGCCCCCATGGTACATTGATGCCCTGATGCGCCACGAACAACAGCCCTACTATGTCGGCCTGCTGAAGGCGGCGGAACTTCACGGAGCCACGCATCAGGCCGTGATGGAATTCCAGATCGTCACCTCCAAACGCATGCCGAAGATCACGGCTGGCCGCAATCTGATCGTCTTCTACTACCGCAAAGACATCGCAGCAGTGGAGTCGGGTATCGAGGATCGCAAGACGGACACGGGCAGAATGAAAATATCCTCGCCCGCCCTCACGGCCCTCGACCTCCTGCGCTACCCGCAGGCTGCGGGCGGGATCGACAATGTCGCGACCGTTCTCACGGACCTTGCCGAAAAGATCGATCCGTCTCAGCTCGCCGCGCTGTCCGAGGCGGCCGAGCGGCCCGTCGTCCAGCGTCTCGGCCACTTGCTGGAACGACTTGGCCATGCGGATCGCGCCAATCCGATGCATGCTGCGCTGACGGCGCGCAGCGCCACCCCGTGGACGGAGCTCGACCGCGGTGAAACGCGCGATCCGGATTTCACGCCAGCGCCGCAGGAACACGACGGTCGTTGGCGTGTGGTCGTGCGCCGCACGCCGGAGGTCGATGGATGATTCCCGCTCAGAACATTGTCGCCTGGGGCAACGTCGTTCCGTGGGCCGATCAGCGTCAGATCGAGCAGGACCTCATCATCAGCCGCGCGCTCATCGATATCTTCAATGACGATCTCCTGTCCGCTGAATTGCGTTTTCGCGGCGGCACGGCGCTGAACAAGCTGCACTTCCCGGAACCGCTACGCTACTCGGAAGACATAGATCTCGTGCGAACGACTGCAGGTCCTATCGGCCCGATCTTGGATCAGCTGCGTGTCGTACTCGAGCCGTGGCTTGGCAGCGCCCAATTCGATCAAAGCCCGGTCGCCCCCAAGTTTCGCTTCCGTGTGGAAGCCGAAGACGGTAGCGGCGTTGCCATTCGTCTAAAGGTTGAAATCAACACGCGTGAAATCGAAGCCTACGATCCGCCACAAGCGATACTGTTTCGGGTAGACAATCCGTGGTTTGCCGGTGACGCGGCAATTCCGACCTTCTCCCGGGAGGAAATGCTCGCCACCAAGCTGCGGGCTCTCCTCCAGCGCGACAAGGGACGTGATCTCTATGATCTTTCCCATGCCCTGGATGTGTTCGATGGACTTGATGTTCATCGGGTCACCGAGATGTTCAGCCGCTATCTTCAGTTCGGCGGCCAATCGATATCTCGCGCCCAGGCCGAACAGCGCATGTTTGCCAAGTTGGCAAATCCGCGACTGTTGACGGATATGCGGCCGTTGCTGTCGCCGGCCCAGGCGGAGGCCTTGTCGGACGACGCCACCAAGGAGGCTTTCGAGCGTGTATTCGAGTGTCTCGTCGCAAGGATCGCCGGCGATACGTGGGTTCGCACCGATGAGATGAAGGAAAGGTTTGGGCTGACGGGTTCGTCCGCTCAAAACGTCACATAGCATCGTCAGGAAGCAGATGGGGTGTCGCACTGTCCTTGATGATCGTGTGATCGAGCATGTCTGAAAAAATGTTACATTCTTCGGACAGCTCCCCGTGAACCGGAGTGTTAAGAGGCACCCAGTTGGAAGGCACGCGGTGGGCCAGTACACCGGTAGGAGACAAGCTCTTTCCAATTCCGAATAAACCCTACTGGCCATATCGGCGATCGCGAGTTTGTGAACGGCAGCAAGAGACTCAATCGTCGGGAATACTTCGCCTGGGGTGATCGGTACTCCGTGGGCGTCGATAAACGGCCCTCCGTCTCGGTTAGGATGCGATCTAGGCGCATTTGAGCAACGATCTCGCCCCGCGCGGCTTTTCCAGCATCGCATGGTTCACTGAGAAGGAGCAGCCCGCTTGCACCGCGCGACGAGCTTCGGCCGCTGTGCCGCTGAACCAGTGCAGGGCCACTTTGCCCCGGTCGCGTGGAAAGCACTCATCGATATGGTCGAGAACACGGCTGGCAGTCCTGACGCTGTGAATGGAGATGATCTTGCCGCCTCTGGCCGCACACATCTCCAAAATCATCCGAAACAACGCCTCCTGTGTCGGCATCGAACGGTAGTTCCGCGGGCCCGCGTCGAGGCAGATCTCGCCCACGTAGCCGGTTTCCGAGGCGCTCGCGGATGCCGGGCTGCTGTCGAAGGAAAAGCTACTAGCAGGGATGTTCCGGTCGGGTTGGCGAGCGGAGAGGACAACGCTGAAGTCGAGGCCGAGGGCGATGTCTCTGAGGGCCAACTGTCTTGAGCAGATCGTTTCCCCGTTGCACACTCAGCGACAGTCGCGAACTCATGGCCCCGATGACTGGTCCTGCGGCAGCCGGTGATCGGGATCATGGACTTCGAGCTGATCGCCGTTGATAAGGTTGGCAGGAAAGATCACTAGGTTAGTGCCGCCGGCGTGACGCAGCGACGGAAACAGGATGCCGCGAATGCCGGCGGTCATGACAAGGTCCGCAAGCTTCCAGGACGGTGGAACTTTCTTCTCGATGCGGGCGATTTGGCGCCAGGCACAACTCCGTTCTGCCAGGTGTCGTCCCAGATGTCCGGGTCGAATCCCTGCGAGAGGTCGGCCACATCGGCGCGTGTGATCTTATAGGCGGCAAGGGTGGCCGGCGGGACGATGCTGGCGCCCTGCTTGTACCCTTGACCGCTGTCTGAGCCGAACGGGCCAAATAAATCGCTTCGACGCCGGGCCGAGCTATCGACTTTCTTCGGGCGTGAAATCTCGCGCGATCTGATCGGCCGGCTGCGTGGCGTCGGCTTCATCGCCTCGGGGTCCAGGAGCCCGCAACCTGGTGCGCCCTACACCTATGTCACGACAAAGGAGTTTCTGGCGCAGTTCGGCATGGATAGCCTGCGCGACCTGCCGGACATGGAGGCGCTCGAGGATGCCGGGCTGCTCAGCAAGGATAAGCTGCTATCGGGCGACATACCCGTCGCAAGCGCCAGCGGTGATGACGATGATCAATCGGATGACTTCATTGATGTCGCCTGAAGCAGAGCCTCGGACGCAACGGTAATGCCACCATCTGAGCTCAGCTTGTCGCTTGACGGAAGGCTACTCCCGCCTATATTCTGACCATATGGTCATTTTATGGAGGCCGCTATGAAGAGCGTGACTGTCGTCGAGGCGAAGTCCCGATTCTCGGCCTTGCTGGCTGAGGTTGAGGCGGGAGAGGAAATTGCTGTCACCCGGCATGGGAAGGTCGTCGCACGGCTTGTGCCGGATCGTCCACGCACGGCGGCAGACGCCTTTCGGGACTTCTGGTCCGAGGAGGAGATCGATTTGATCGCGCCGGAAGACGCGCCGGCCGAGCCTGTTGCCTCCCTGGACGATTGAGCCGTGGCAAAGCTCTATCTGCTGGACACCAACATCCTGATTGCGGCGATGAAAGGGAGGGCCGAAGTACAGCAGCAGCTTGACACTTTGCCTTTGAGTGCGATGCGCCTGTCGGCGATCGTGCTCGGCGAACTGGAGTCTGGCGCTGAGAAGAGCAAACATGGCGAGCGCAACCGTGCCCGGCTGGCGACACTCGTTAAGCGGTTGCCATTGGTTGGCGTAGACCACGACACAACGCGCCACTATGCGCGGGTTCGGGCGGGTCTGGAGCGACAGGGAACACCTATCGGCGCAAATGATACCTGGATCGCGGCACAGGCGCTCGCCATCGAAGCTACCCTGGTGACGGACAATGAACGTGAATTCTCACGCGTGCCGGGTCTGGCTGTCGAAAACTGGCTTGCGGCGAGTGGGTAGGTCCGGGCAACGAGTGAGCAATGGTCTGGCATCGTGTGGGGTTCTGTCGCAAACCCGCGTGATGGACATGATCGGCGTGGGTTCGAACCATTCAGGCGGCGAGGATCTCGAACTGTTCGGCGATCGATGGGCTGGGATTGTAGGCATGCCTCGCCTGTCGCTTGCGCATCATGTGGATCATCTCGACGCCGGACAGGATGGTGGCGGCACTCGCCTGCGACTTGAAGCCGAGCATTGATCGGATCCGGCGCTTGATGCGCCGGTGGTCCTGCTCGATGCGGTTGTTGAGGTACTGGCTTCGTCCTATGCGGATCGGCTTGAGCCGTCGCCGCGAGGGATCCTGCAGCCGGCTTTCGCCATCGCAGACAATGATTGCCTCGCGATTGGTCTGGCTGCCATCGATGACCACCCGGTCGGGCCGGCCATGGCGCTCCAGCGCCTTTCTGAAGAAGCGCCTCGCTGCCCGCAGATCTCGCTGTTCGCTGAACCAGAACTCGACCGTGTCGCCGACGCTGTCGATAGCGCGGTAGAGATACATCCAGCGGCCGCCGACCTTGATGTAGGTCTCATCCATGTGCCACTTGCCGGTGACGGCCCGCTTGCGCCGGTTGAAGCGATCCTGGAGCCTGCGGTTGGACCAGCCATGCCTTTTTCAGCTTCGCCGTCCACAATCGGGGCAAATGCCGATCGCCGATCCAGCAGCGGAAACAACCCACCCGTCATCAACGGTGAGTGCGACACCTAGAATCTTGACCTCTGGGCCGGGCGACCATTTCGATTTTGTTCGCATGCCCGCCCATAACGGCGGCGCCGCTATCGGCAGATGAACCACACAAAGTGAGGTAGAACCGTTTGTATGTCGAGATGAAATACCGTCCGGCCGATCCTGTTCGCATCGGATCTCCGCCGCTCTCGGCTTCGAACAAGCTTGCGGCCGTGTGGCAAGGGATTGGTCGCTTCATTTTCCAGGCGTGCCATTATGCCAAACTTCGCCGTCCTTGATGGAGCGGCGCACGCGTCTTTCGGCTTGGGTAATCCTTGCAGCCGGTTCTCCCAGAGCACCGAGCACGACCTTTCCGAGCAGGAGGCTTGACTCGGTCGTCTCCGGCAAGACTGCCGTGGCGCCCTCATCGACGAGGCGGCCAACGTGATCGTGGTCGCGCGCGCGCACGATGATCGGCAAGTCAGGAAACTCCCGCCGCAGAGTGCGCAGCACGGCTCGCGCTGCCGATGGATCATCCAGCGTGACGACCACGGCCCGGGCGTTTCGTACGTTCGCCGCCGCTATGACTGCCTCGTGCGCCGCGTCGCCGTAAAACACCTGAAGCCCTTTCGCACGCGCGCGCTCGACGCGTGCAACGTCAAGATCCACCGCAACCCATTTGTGGCCGAGTTCGTCCAGGAGGCTCACCACCGTTTGTCCTACTCGCCCGAATCCTGCGATGACGACGTGATCGGAATAGGATTCCGCCTCTGCCTCCAAGGCGGCGCGACCGTCCGTTCCGCGAAGCTGCAGCCACAGTTGCGACCGGCGTCCCGCCGAAGCCAGAAATGGGGTCGCGACCATGCTGACGGCCACGACGGCCAACAGGAACTGTCCGGTTTGCGCCGGTAGTACCGCAGTCCCCATTGCGAGGGAGAACAGGACGAACGCGAACTCGCCTCCTTGGGCCAGATGTAGGCCCGCGTTCGCAGCGAGAGGAAGCGGCAAGCCGAAGAGGCGCCCGACACCGATTATGACGAGCGTCTTAACCGCCACGAGCGCCGCGGCGCTCGCGAGGACCAGATGGAGCTGCGGAGTTATCACCGCAAGGTTTAGCGACATACCGATCGAGATGAAGAAGAGCCCGAGAAGGATTCCGCGGAACGGACGAATATCGGATTCGATCTGGTGCCGGTATTCGGTCCCCGCCAGCAGGAGTCCTGCGAGGAACGCTCCGAGCGCCATGGAAAGACCTGCGGCGGCTGTGCCCCAAGCCGTCGCCAGCACCACCAGCAGCGTCGCCGCGACGAACAGCTCCGGGCTACGAAGCGAGGCCATTGTACGATAGAGCGGCCTCAGGACGAGACGCCCGGCCACGAGCAGAAGGACCAATGCACCGATCGATTTCACGGCAGCGAGCAGAAGTGCTCCGGCAAGAGCCTCCGGTTCGCGGCCAAGGGCGGTGACGACCGCCAAGCCCGGCACCACGGCAAGGTCTTGGAGCAGGAGCACGGCCAGCACCACCCGTCCGAGTTGTGTCGACAACTCTCTCCGTTCCGAGAGCATTTGCAGGACGAACGCCGTGGAGGACAGGGCAAGCGCTCCGCCGATGACTAAGGCTTGTCCCCAGCCTGCGCCTAGCAGGAGCGCGCATCCCGCGATCACCACCCCGCTTCCTATCATCTGCGCAGCACCCAATCCGAAGATGTACCGCGCCATGACCTTGAGGCGGTCGAGCGAAAGCTCGAGCCCGATCGCGAAGAGCATGAATACCACGCCCAGTTCCGCGAGCTGGTGCGTTCCCTCGACCTCGCCAATCAGCGCGAACCCGTGCGGACCGATTATGACGCCTGCGATCAGGTACCCGATGACCGAGTTGACTCCGAGCTTGCTTACGAGAGGGACAATGACGACGGTCGCCAGAAGGAAGACGATGGCGTCTACAAGGATGGAAGGGTCGTGGGAGGCAGGCTCGGTCATCGAAAAAGGATACTATCTCCGGCGGCTCTGTGCCATCAGCATCCGGCCGTGCGGATCCTTCTGACGACCGTCCCGACGTCCACGCGGCGCTTCATCGAAGCCAGAATCTGATCCAGTGTACGCTGACAAACTTTCCAAACTGGAAGCCGACAGTCCGTCGTCGGTCCAAACCCGAAATTGCGCTATCTACGCTTGCGCCGGCTTCAAACGAGCCATGGATCGGGCGGACCAGCAATCAACCTCCGGAGCTGTCATTGCCATCGGACGCCCATCCGGCGCGATGGGCCAGCGTGTCGATTTCGCCACTGGCCGCGTATTTGGATTCACGCATGAGACGGATCGCGGGCTTCAGCAGGAACAGTGCGGAGCCACCGATGAACAGATACGTCCCGACCGACTTGGTGGCCTCCGACAGAAACAGGAGACTGCCCGCGAGGAAACTGACGGCCGCTCCGACGTCCACGATCGTGTACCATAGCTCGAAAGCGGCATAGATCCGCTTGCGCTGTTCGGTCTTCGCAGGATCGTGGTAGTTGAACATCCGTGATGTCATGGGATCGTCTCCTTCCTTCGAGACGCCGCCGAGCGCTTCTCAGCGCGTGGCGAGCGCAACACTCATGCTTCCATCGCTCTCCAGTATCAGGGTCGCGACATCGCCTATGCGGTGGCCACCAGTCGATCGGATGGCACTAAGCGCCTCTTCCTTCGTAATGCGCTCTCGTCGCATCGCTGCCTCGCAATATCTTCCGTCCTTCGCGAGCAGCGCGGGTTCCGAACGGACGAGATCGGCAAATGCGGATGAGCGAACGGAAGCGAAGGTGACTGCGAATTGCGCAGCGATGAGCACTGCGAGCGCGACCGCGCCTTCCGCAAGAGCGATCGCCTCTTGCAGGAGAATGGCAGAGAGCGTCGAGCCGAGCGCCACCGTCACAACCAGATCGAACGCATTGAGCTTGGCGAGCGTTCGCTTGCCCGAAATGCGCAGGAAGAGCACGAGCACGGCGTAGGCGAGAAGCCCGACGACCACCGTGCGCACGATCCCCTGCCAGTCCTGGAAGAACATGTCGCTCCAGTCCATGTGGGTCTCCCTCAATCAGTTGCCGTTCGAGGCCCCATCATCGCTTTCGAGATCGGCGATCAGGGCCTTCATCTCGTCTATCTCGCGGACCTGCGCTTCAAGTATTTCGTCTGCCAGCTGCCGGACGCGCGGATCGCTGATCCGTGCCCGCTCGCTGGTCATGATGGCAATGGAGTGATGCGGGATCATCGCCTTCATGTAGGCGACGTCGCCTACAGTCGCCTGGCTCCGGACCAATACGAGCGATCCGGCGAAGACAAGGGCTGCGCCGACGAGAATGCCTATATTGGCGGTCTTGTTGTCGTACATGCCCCACATGAACAGCAGCATGACCACCGCCATCGTCGCTCCCATGACGAGCGCCATCCAGGCGCGCGTCTGGCTGAAGAAGATGTGGTCTGCCGCGTAGGTGTTCAGATACATCAACCCAAACATCACGATCGTGGAAACGGCGATCATCGCCGCGAAACGGGCGTAGCTCATCGGAACCTCTGCTTGCTGGATGAAGTCCAACGAAAAGTGGACGTCCGAAGTTCCATGTCCATACACAACTGGACCGGAGACTTGTCCGCAGTTCCCATGGGAGACTGTCAACCCTATGATGGCGGCCGTTCGTTGGGGCGATCTCGTCACCCGCGTGACTTGATCGCCGACGGGAAGGGGCGGCGATGGAAACTGCGCAAATATTCGAGAAAGTGGGAAACGCGGTCGGACTGGGCTGTTTCGCCTGGCCGATCTCCAAGAAAGGGCGAGGCTTCTGCTCCGATCAGGCCAGCAGGATTTTCGCGTCGGATGTGAATGATCCCGCGGCGCTGGAGGCGCTGCTCGATCCTGCCGACGTGGAACGAGTTTCAGCTGCGCTTGCGTTGGAGTCGGGCTTTTCCCTCGAACTCAGGTTGCGGAATGGCCGCTGGATCGAGCTGAACGTCACTGTGGATACCGCCGACGGCGACCGACGGTGGCTGGGGACGGTCGCAGACACTACCCATCGCGTGATGCAGGCAGAGCGCTCGGCTGGCGAGAACATCTACCAAGCCATGGCTGAGAATTCGCCCGCCATGCTCTGGATGGGAGACGAGAACGGAAAGTGCATCTTCCTCAATTCCGCTCTGAGGGAGTTCTGGGGCGTGGATCCCGAAGACCTTTCCACATTTGACTGGACGTCGACCACGCACCCCGACGACGTCGAGAAGTTATCAACGCCGTTCCTGAAGGCGATGGCAGACCAGGAACCGTTCAAGGTTGAGGCGCGGTATCGCCGCGCCGATGGCTGCTATCGGACCATGAGGACGGAAGCGCGTCCCCGCTTTGATCGGACGGATGGCACCTTTCTGGGCATGAGCGGCGTGAACGTCGATATCACTGATCGGCTCGAAGCCGAGCAGCAGGTTGCGGAAAGCACACGATTGCGGGACGCCATCATGCAGGTCTCGCCAGATGCGATCGTCACGGTTGATGCAGAGGGACACTTCATCGACTTCAATCCCGGAGCGGAAGCGGTTTTTGGTCGCGCGCGAGCGCAGGTGCTCGGGCAGGAGATGGACCGCCTGATCGTCCCGGCTCATCTGCGCGCCAGGCACCGGGCCGGCATGAAGCGCTATCTTGCGACGGGCGAAGTAAAGATACTCGGGCAGCGCCTGGAAATGTCAGCGCTCAAGGCAGATGGCACGGAGTTTCCGGCAGAGATTGCCATCGTCAGGATTCCTGGCAGCGAGCCGGCTGTGTTTACCGCCTTTATCCGCGACATCAGCGCCAGGAAAGCCGCCGAGGAACACAACCGCCTGCTGATGGGCGAGCTGAATCACCGCACGAAGAACATCCTCTCCGTGGTTCAGGCCGTCGCCCGGCAAACGGCCCGGCACACGAAAGCCGAATCCTTCCACCGGGTCTTTGACGCACGCCTGCTGGGGCTTGCCGCCAGCAACGACCTGCTGGTCAAGGGCGACTGGTCGGGTGTTGAGATCATGGATCTTCTCGAGGCGCAGCTAACGCATGTGCTCGACGACGTCGGTACCCGGTTGTTGCTGTCGGGCCCGCAGGTAAAGATTGCCGCCAAGGCCGCGCAGACGCTCGGCATGGCAATCCACGAGCTTGTCACCAACAGTCTGAAGCATGGCGCTCTGGGGCATCCGGAAGGTCGAGTCGATCTGACGTGGCGTACATCCGCCCGAGCAGAAGAATCTCCGTTTGAGATGAAGTGGATCGAATCCGGTCTTCGCGACGTCACCGCGCCGACATCCAAGGGATTCGGCCACGCGGTCATCGTCGACATGGTGGCCGCGGCGTTCGACGCGGACGTCGATGTTGAATTCAGGGCGTGCGGGTTTCGCTGGTCGCTCAGAGCCCGATCGGCGGAAGCCCTGAACAAGTGACATTCGGAAGCCTCCCAGGGAACCCGGGCGGCAGCCGGGCGCTTGTTGGTCGACAGTCATCAACGGAGGCAAAGTCATGACCACCAACCGACGCGAAACCGGCGCCCGCAAGCTGCAGCCGGACCACCGGGCTACCACCAAAGATAAGGACGCCGCTCTACCCAAGAAGCCCGCACCCTATGGTCTGACGGAGTCGGTCGACGACGTGGAAGAGAAGACCCCTCATTCCGATGGCGTGAATCCTGGCGCGGGATCAGCCAGGTCGAGGGATCCCGAGCGAGCCCGCACCGGCAGGAGATAAGCGCACGGCGATGGAGCAGGCCTTTTTCGACCGCAACGCCGTCGATGTGGCGCGGTCGCTGATCGGCGCGGAACTGCTGGTCGGCGGTGTGGGCGGGATCATCGTGGAGACCGAAGCGTATATGCCTGATGACGCTGCTTCTCACAGCTTCAGGGGGCGCACTCCACGCAATGCTGCGATGTTCGGCGCTCCCGGATCGGCCTACGTCTATCGCTCATACGGCTTGCACTGGTGCCTGAACGCGGTCTGTCTGCCTGGCAGCGCGGTGCTCCTGCGCGCGCTTGAACCGACTGCCAGGGTCGAGACGATGATGGCAAGGCGGGGTATCCACCGGCTCGAACTTCTCACGGCAGGACCGGGGCGTCTTTGCCAGGCGCTCAAGGTCGATTTCACTCACAACGAACGCTCGCTGCTGGAACCGCCGTTCGAGCTTCGTTGGGCTCCTAACGATCGCGCGATCGTCACAGGACCGCGTATCGGCATAACCCGAGACGCGGACAGGCCGTGGCGGTTCGGTCTCGCCGGATCTCGCTTCCTCAGCCGCAGATTTTAGCTGACGCTCAGGGCTTCTTCCTGTTCTTCGGCGGCGGCGCTTTCGGATCGGTGTCGAAGGTCGCATCTTCGTCGCCCGTGATCACCCGAGGCTCGGCACTGGCTACGCCGCTATTGTGTGCGCCCTTGCGGCTTCGGACATACTGCGGTTTGGCGTCGTCGCGAATCCTGTCGCTTTCCTTCTTTTGCGTCATAGCCTCATCACCACCTTGATGCAGCCATCCTCCTTGTAGCGGAACGACTTGTAAAGCTCAGGACCATCTTCGAGCGACGCCGAATGTGTGATCACGAATGTGGGATCGATCTCGCCCTCGAATGCCTGACGAGGAACCACCCAGCCATCCGTTGCGTTGAGTGCGATCGATCACGCCCCCGTGAATCGGACTTCAACATCGAATCGAAGGAACATCACAATGGCCAAGCAAAAGACACTGGAAGACCTCTTCCACGACACGCTCAAGGACATCTACTACGCCGAGCGCAAGATCCTGAAAGCGCTGCCCAAGATGAAGCGTGCCGCCCAGTCGGACGACCTCAAGGCCGCCTTCGACAAGCACAAGGAAGAGACCGAGGGTCACGTCGAACGGCTGCAGCAGGTATTCGAAATCATCGGCAAGCGTGCCCAGGGCAAGACCTGCGATGCCATCGAAGGCATCATCTCCGAAGGCGAGGAGATCATGGACGAGTTCAAGGACACGGCCGCGCTCGACGCCGGGTTGATCTCAGCCGCGCAAGCAGTCGAGCACTATGAGATCACGCGCTATGGCACGCTCAAGCGTTGGGCGACCGAACTCGGCATGGCGGACGCCGCCAAGCTGCTCGACGCGACCTTGCAGGAAGAGTCGAAGACCGACAGCGATCTAACCAAGCTAGCCGACGCGTCCGCAAACGATCGGGCGAAAGCGAAGAAAGCCGCCTGACCTGAAAGCCGTCCGCGAGGCAATCCCCAGCTCGCGCCCACGGGCCGGAGCACGCGAGAGCGGAAGTCGAAGCTGTAAGGGGTGTCATGGCCGGCAAGGGTCTCGTTCATGGACCGCTGGGATCCGATTGCCTTCATGTCTGTGTCGACATGCAGGCAATCTTTCTGCCCGGCACGCCGTGGGGCAATCCGTGGATGGAACGTGTCCTTCCGGCGATCGAGGAACTCACCGCAAGACATGCGGCGCGGACGATCTTCACGCGTTTCATTCCCGCACGGGACGTCGACGCGGCATCGGGTGCGTGGAAGCGATATTATCGCAAGTGGGAATCCTTAACGCTGGACCATGTCGATCCGTCTCGTATCGAGCTGGTTTCGGCGCTCGCACGCTTCGTTCCCCCGGCCACGGTAGTCGACAAACGTGTCTATTCGCCGTGGACGGAAGGGCGCCTCGACGCAATGCTGACCTCGGGGGAATTCGGTACGCTTGTCGTCACCGGTGGTGAAACCGACGTCTGCGTGCTGGCAACCGTACTTGGGGCGATCGACCGCGGTTTCCGTGTCATCATTGCCGCCGATGCGATCTGTGGCTCGGCCGACGAGACCCATGATGCCGCAATGACGCTCTATGCATCGCGGTTCGGTGAGCAGGTGGAGATCGCGTCGACAGAGGAAATCCTAGCCAGTTGGCGATGACGACACTGTATCTGATTTACGCTCCCGGCGTTACCGTCGACGCGCGCGCAATAGAAGGTTCCGTCGAACTGATGCCGGGACTCTGTCTGATCCGAACGGAACAGACACGATCCCAACTCTACCACGCAATCAAGAGACGCCTCGACCCAGAGCAGTTTCTGGTAGCGCCGCTGTCAGATCTGCCGAAGTTCAAGGGCATGACCGCAGGGGCATCCAAAGCAGTGCGGCGCCTGGGGCGGCTGTGAGCTAGGGCTCCACATAGCCGTGAACACGAAGACGAACATCCTCCGCTGTGACCGCCAGCCCCTCTATCACGAAAGCGCCTCGACGCACGGCATGAGAGGCCACGTAATCAAACCGAATTTCCTTCGGAGCCCGCTCAGGACCATCGCCTTCCACGCTGGCCTCTACGGCGATTTCCGCCGCGGCCTGATCACCCCGGTTCGAAAGAGTGACAACGACCAATGTTCCACCTTCGACGGCCTCCACCCTGTCGATCGTGGCGACGAGGTCCGGCGGCCGCGCGTCACCGAAGAGCGCCTCGTAGCTTAGAAATGCGAGGATGCCCAAAACGACAATCGCGGAGACGACACCGACGATCCACTCGAGGGTCGGGCGAGCGTTTCGCTTTTTGCTATCCTTCCTGCTCATTGATCGACCTCTACAGGATAAGCCGCGCGGCCGCCGCGCCAATCGCAGAAGGAAAGGCAAGCACCACGGTTGCCATGACAATACTGTCGATGTGCAGGCCGTCGAGCCGCGCGAAAACCCACAGAAGATAGAGGCTGACCGATATGGCGATGACGTAGCCGGGCAGCGTCAACCGCAAAAAGGGGCTCCACCATGGCGCGTCGGGCGAAACCTCCGATCCCCCCGCGAAGCCGAGTGCAAAGACGAAACCGTGCATAAGACCGACTGACAGCACCACCAGGCAGAGCGCATGCCACTCCGTCATCTGGTAGGAGATCAGCATCATCTCCTCGGTCGGCGCCACATTGAAGCCGAGGAACAACGCTCCCACGGCCATCAGGAAGAGTTCACCCCCATAGGATTCATCCTGATCGGCAGGATCGTCTTCGCCTTCGTCCGATCCTGCTCCGAACTGACTCTTAGCCAGCAGCGCACCAATGGATGCAGGCACCATCTGGATGACGACCTTTCCCATCGTCTCGTCGAGCGGGGTCTGGACACTGATTGTCCCGAACAGCGTCAGCGTGACGATGCAGACTACTCCGGATATTCCCAAAGCAATCAGCGCGTCGACAACGTCATCCCGCCAATGGCGCGTTTGCTCAAATCCCACGTGACGCGACAGGACGACAAGCAATGGCAATGCGCTGAGAACGAGGACAAGCATCCGCAGGCGATCAAGGTAAAAACCCAACCACCACAACTCCATCGTCATCAACATTGGCAATGAAAACACCAGCGCGCCGCCAGCCGCACGGCCGAGGTCGCGCATCGCGCGTTGCGTTCCTGAGGCCTCGCGGTCAGTCCTGGTCATTCGGTCTCTCCACGTCCCATACAAGCGCTGGAATAGGTAATGAGTTCCAACTGGGAGCGTGTCGAGGCACGCTCGAGTCGATCTTCAGGCGGAAACCAAAAAGAATTGCTCGCGGCCACGCGACGTTGGACGCTGGAGATCGAAGAAGCCGACGCTGCTATATGCTCCGGCTCAAGCAAATCATCGCCCTCGATGTTTCACGGTTCTGCGACGCCACTGTCCGCTCCCCTGTATCCTTCGGCATGTATCCTTCGGCAGCCGACGCCGGCGTGGTCGTGCCGCAGGCCACTCTTCCGCATCAGCCGCTCGACGCGGTGCGGATCGCAAGAGAACCCGTCGGTGAGGACATCATGCCAGATCCTACGCGCGCTAGACGTCCGGTCGTTGCTTTTGAAGCTTTGATCGACCGCACCGACGAGTACCTCGTCGTGCCGCAAACGTCACAGGATCTCGGGTTGTCGATGGGGGCGGCGCTGAGACACTAAGATCGGCCCTCGGTCTGCCATAGCGTCGCTGCTCCCCCTCCCTGCAGGAGGTTGTTGACGGGTGAGCAATTTTAGTCTGCGATTTAACCAGCGGTGTCAGCACTTCCTGTGCTGACGACGGGGTCGGCGAGATTGCAGGCTCGCCTTCCCATTGGAACCCGCGGGGGGCGCCGACGTCAGCCACCGATGCCTCTCAGCAGCGCAAACAGTGCAACCGCCCCCAGTACTGCGATTTGCGCCAGTCGCTCCGCCACCTGCTTGCGGGACGCCTGCGCATCCTTGCCAACAGACGCCAGCCAGATTGCGGCAGCTGCGGATAGCAGCGTCAGCACCAGCGTGAGTGCAACAGCAAGATCCAACGAGTCTATCATGATCACCTCCATTCGAAACCAGCGGAGGCATCATGCGGTGGCGCTGAAGGGGGTGGACAAAGTGGCGGTCGATAGCCAGCACCTCAGGACAGATCGGCGCTGCTCCTAAAGAAGCCAGTTACCCGAGAACACCGGCCTGCCGCTGCCTTGCGGCTGCATTGCGACTACGCACCAACCACGAACCGGGATGCCATCGGCGCCGGGTTCTGTCCACACCCACGGCCGAGCGCAAAGGTGGATCAGTAGCGTGAGGAAATCGCCCAGTCCGCCACCGATTGTGGCTGACTGCTCTGCCCCAGAAGGGATTCTCGAGCGCTTCCAGAGCACGAACCGCCAACTGGATGGCGGATTTGGATCGAAAAGAATGTGTCCCCCTTCCAAAATGGCTGAGCGCAGATGGTGTAGCAGCACTCCGTCTTCCATTGGAATGACCGCTCCGACGAAGACGCCGGAGCCATCCGAACAATCGAAGTGATGTCGTTGGCCGACCGTCGGCTTGCTGAGTTTTCCCACCAGAACCGGACAAGCAGCAAACGCTCACATGGCTGCCGGTTCGCAATCGACTTTCGCAGACCGTAGAAGACCGCTTTGCTACCGGCACACCCTCCTGTTTGGTGACGATTTCGTGGGCGACAGCTCTCATTCGGCCCGGCCCAAAAAGGGGCAATGACGGAACACAATGACGACCTCAACACTTCTAGACAAAACCGAGCTCGAGGCCAGGCATGATCAGATATCATCCCATCCGTTACCGTCACCACACATGCAGAATTCGCTGCGCGACCGGGCGCCATGACTGAGGCGCGCGCGGCATGAGCGTGAGAATAGAGGACATTCCTCAAATGCAGACACAGCTCCAGATCAACGGTCGCGGCTACGCCCTCAATGCCGACCCACGCACGACGCTGCTCGACGCGTTGCGCAACCATCTGGGTCTCGCCGGCTCAAAGAAGGGCTGTGACCACGGTCAATGCGGCGCCTGCACCGTCTTGGTCAACGGAAGGCGCATTAACGCTTGCCTGACGCTTGCCTGCATGCATGACGGCGACGAAATCGTGACCATCGAGGGCTTGGGCGAACCAGGGAGGCTGTCGCCGCTCCAGCAGGCATTTGTCAATCATGACGGCTTCCAATGCGGCTACTGCACGCCCGGGCAGATATGCTCCGCGACGGCGATGCTGGCGGAAATCGAGGCTGGATGGCCGAGCAATGTGACGCAGGATGTCGCTGGTGCGCCTGAGTTGACACCCGAAGAGGTCTCGGAGCGCATGAGCGGCAATCTGTGCCGATGTTCGGCCTACCCGAACATCGTGGACGCGATAATGGATGTCGCGAAGGGGAAGCGGACATGACGCCATTCCACTTCTCCCGCGCCGCCTCGCCAGGCGAAGCCGCGCGCCTCGGGCGCGATGGCGCGACCTACATCGCCGGCGGCACCAACCTGCTCGACCTCATGAAGCTCGAAGTGATGACGCCCGACAGGTTGGTCGACATCAGCCGTCTCGACCTTGGCGGCATCGAAGCCACGCGGAAAGGCGGACTGCGGATCGGTGCCATGGTCTGCAACAGTGATCTCGCGGCCGACAGAACCGTACGCGAGGACTATCCCGTCCTTGCCAGGGCGCTGCTCGCTGGCGCGAGCGGTCAGTTGCGCAACAAGGCAACAACGGGTGGCAATCTCCTTCAGCGGACACGCTGCTACTATTTTTATGACACCGCGATGCCCTGCAACAAGCGCGAGCCCGGGTCCGGGTGTGGGGCAATTGGTGGGGTCACCCGACTGCACGCAATCTTCGGCACCAGCCCGCATTGCATCGCGACACATCCCAGTGACATGGCGGTCGCGCTGCGCGCACTCGATGCCGAAGTGGAGGTCGAGAATGCCGACGGTAAAACGCGTACGGTCCCGCTGGGTGACTTCTACCGGCTTCCCGGCGACACGCCGCACATCGAGACGACCCTGGAACGAGGCGATCTCATCACGGCGGTGATCCTGCCGGCTTCGGCGGGCGCCCTCCAGGCGTACCGGAAGGTGCGGGACCGTGCGTCCTACGCCTTCGCGCTTGTCTCGGTCGCGGGCGTGATGCGGATCGGGAAAGGGAGGATCGAGGCAACTTCGCTCGCCTTTGGCGGCGTTGCACCGCACCCTTGGCGCGATGCCAGCGTCGAGCAGATGCTGAAGGGACAGGAACCTTCGCACGAGCTATTCGCCAAGGCGGCCGATGCTCTCGTGGCGAACGCTGTGACGCATGACGGGAACGCGTTCAAGGTTCCGCTGCTCAAGCGTACGCTGACCGCAGTCCTTGCGGAGCTCACGGGAGCGAAACAATGACGCGGCACCTCAAGGTTGACGAAAGGGCCCACCGCGACCGGTTGGAAGAGATGGTGCAGGGCGTGATCGGCGAGCCGCTCGACCGGCCCGAGGGGCAACTGAAAGTCTCGGGTCGCGCGCCTTACGCCATGGACGATCTGCCGGAGGGCTGTTGCCACGGCGTTCTGGTTCGTTCCACCATCGCGAAGGGTGCGCTGGCAGGGCTCGACATCGACCAGGTTGTCGCGTTGCCAGGCATCCGCGCTGTCGTGACGGACAAGCGTCTGACGAAGAATCCCGCGCAGGGCATGGCCGGCAAGGCGCCTGCGCAGGGACCCGAAGACATCATCTATTTCGGACAACCCGTTGCCCTCGTCGTCGCCGACACGTTCGAACAGGCTCGCCATGGCGCGCAGATCCTGGGCCGCCGGTTCGAGGCCGAAAGCGACGTTGCGCTAAACCCCGACGATCCGAATGCCGAGATCGAAACGCCGAAGAAGAAGCAGTCGTCGATGGGCGATCTCGACAAGGCTATTCGCGAGGCCCACTTCGCGATCGACGAAACGTACACCACACCCGGTCATGCCAGCGCGGCGATGGAGCCGCATGCTTCGGTCGCCTCGTGGGACGGCGACAAGCTAACGCTTCACGGCAGCTATCAGATGTTGCATTTCAACCGCGCCGAACTTGCCGATGCTCTTAACATTGACGAGGAGAAGGTCCGTATCGTCGCGACCTATGTCGGCGGGGGCTTCGGTTCAAAGCTCGGGATCGCGCCGGAGGGCGTGGCCGCGGCGATTGCTTCGAAGCAACTGGGCGTTCCCGTCGCCGTGGCCATGACGCGCCAGAACGTATTCGAGATGGTGCTGCGTCGCTCGGAGACAGAACAGCACATCCGCCTGGCGGCCGATGAGGAAGGGCGGCTGACAGGCATCGGCCACGAGGCGCTGGTCTCTAACGTGCCAGGCGAGAAGTTTTCCGAGCCAGTCACCCAGGCAACACCGTTTCTCTATCGTGGCGAAAATCGGGTGATTGGCCACCGCATTGCGCGCATCCATCGTACGCCGGCCGGTTCGGTTCGCGCACCCGGCGAAGCCGTGGGTCTGACGGCCCTGGAGATCGCGCTGGACGAACTCGCGGTCGCCTCCGGCCTCGACCCGGTTGAGCTTCGCCTGCGCAACATACCGGACAAGGATCCATCACAGGACATTCCCTTCTCCTCGCACACGCTCGCCGAGGCCCTGATGACCGGTGCGGATCGCTTCGGCTGGAAGACGCGTGAGCCGAAGCCCCGTTCCATGCGCGAGGGCGAGTGGCTGATCGGCCTCGGCATGGCATCGGCCGCACGCGTCAACATGCTGATCGAATCCAAGGCTCGGGTTACGCTTGCGAGAAACGGGAGCGCGCTCGTCGAGACGGACATGACCGACATCGGCACCGGCACCTATGCGGTCCTCACCCAGGTCGCGGCGGAGATGCTGGGCCTGCCGGTATCCCGCGTCCAGACGAGGCTCGGCGATACCGATCTGCCGCCGGCATCGGGCTCCGGCGGGTCCTTCGGCGCATCCTCGAACGGGACTGCGGTCTTTCTCGCCTGCGAGGAGATCCGCCGTCAGCTCTGCGAGAGGCTCGAATGCGATCCGGACGAGCTCACCCTCAAGGATGGCCATGCCGTCGTCGGCAACCGACGGATTCCGATCGATGAGGTCATGGGTGGCAAGGACATTGTCGCAGAGGGCCATGTTGAGCCGGGAGACGCAGAAGACAAGGTGCGACAGGCAACCTATGGCAGCTACTTCGCGGAGGTGGCTGTCAACGCGGTGACGGGGGAGAGCCGCGTTCGGCGCATGCTCGGCGTTTTCGCGGCCGGTCGCATTCTCAACGCCAAGACCGCGCGCTCCCAATGCATTGGCGGGATGACTTTCGGCATCGGGATGGCGCTGACGGAGGAACTCATACACGACCGGCGCGACGGCCACATCGTCAATCGCGACTTCGCGGAATATCACCTTCCGGTCAATGCCGACGTGCCGCAGATCGAAGTCGTGCTGCTAGAGGAGCGTGATCCATGGGCCAATCCCCTGCAGGCCAAGGGGATTGGAGAGCTCGGCATCTGCGGAGCCGCCGCGGCGGTCGTCAATGCGATCTATAACGCGACCGGCGTGCGGATTCGCCATCTCCCGGCAACGCTCGACAAGGTTCTCAGTGGCCTTGAAGATGAGGACCAGAGTTAGTTCGGGCCGCTTTTTTGGAGTTGCCGATCGGGAGCTGTCCGATTGCCTTACACAAGATGTGCCGGTCGGCTACCGTGAAGTGTTTCGGCGCCGGCAGGCGCACGAACGTCGCCGCGGAAGGAACCTCAACCATTCGCGATCGAACTTGAACCTACTATCCGAGATCACCTCTCGCTCGCTCTGTCGCTGATTGGCAGATCAGCATCGACGTAAATCTCCGTTCGATTATCAAATTCTGGACCAAGCTCGGCGTGCGCTTTTAGCAATGCGACGCAGTGCAGCCCGGTTGTTGCCTGAGAGGCCACTTCGCCAACCAACCAAGAGCCACCTGAGTTATTCCGGGTCGCGCCAAAAATTTATTGAAGGGCGCTGCATAGGGCCTCAGCGCCCCCGATCAACGCCACATACCCCGCATCCGAGCACCAACATCCAGCCGGACTTTCCTTGGGCCGATATTGGCGTTTGAGCCGGACGGAACCACGGGCCAGGCGCGTCGCTCGAATAGTTCAACCAGATCTGCTGGTATGAACCTCGTACGGGAGGCATAGACATGGCGGTCACCTGTTGACGATTGGCCATGCGTAAAAAAGCGTTGTGGAACGACCAGGTTGAGGCTGTCCTTTGCCCTTGTCATTGCGACGTAGAGCAGCCGCCGCTCTTCCTCTATATCGTCGGACGTTCCCACACCCAGATCGGACGGGATGCAGCCATCCACTGTGTTGAGAACAAAGACTGCACGCCATTCCTGGCCTTTGGCCGAATGAATCGTTGAGAGAATGAGATAATCTTCATCAAGAAGCGGCACGCCAGCCTGCCCTGATGTGGCGTCCGGAGGATCGAGTGTAAGCTCGGTCAGGAACCGCTCCCGTGTGGGATAGCCGGCGGCAATGTCCTCGAGCTGGAGCAGGTCGGCGCGGCGCATCTCGAAATCTTCATGGATCCGCTCAAGATGAGGTTCGTACCACGCACGAACTTGCGCGATCTCGGCGGGCCAGCCGGAGGTGCCGGAACGCAAGCCTGCGATGAGGTCCACGAAGCCCGGCCACTCACTTTGCGCGCGGGCAGGGCAGGGGAGGCGGGCGAGCGTCTCTATCGGATCGGCGCTCTCCGCGATCGCATCAAGCGCGTTCTGCGCCGTCGCCGGTCCGACGCCGGGCAGAAGCTGCAACAGCCGGAAGCCAGCCACCCGATCGCGAATGTTCTGCGCGAAGCGCAGTGCCGCGAGCATGTCCTTCACGTGAGCGCTGTCGAGGAATTTGAGCCCGCCAAACTTGACGAAGGGGATGTTGCGCCGCGTCAGTTCCACCTCCAGCGGCCCGCTATGGTGGCTGGCTCGGAATAGCACCGCCTGATCCTTCAGCCGCATGCCGCTCTCCCGGTTCGCCAGGATCTCTTCCGCCACGAACTTTGCCTGGTCGGCTTCGTCTCGCACGGTTATCAGCCTCGGCCGCTCGTTTGACGGCCGATCGGTCCACAGGTTCTTGGTGAAACGCTCTTTTGCGAGACCAATCACGCCATTGGCGGCGGCAAGGATTGACTGGGTGGAGCGGTAGTTGCGGTCGAGGGTGATGACCTGTGCCGCTGGCGAGAACGCCTTTGGGAAATCGAGGATATTCCGGACCGTGGCCGCGCGGAAGGAATAGATCGCCTGCGCGTCGTCGCCGACAACGGTAAGGCCGCGTCCCGCTGGCTTCAATCCCGTGAGGATCGTCGCCTGAAGGCGGTTGGTATCCTGATATTCGTCGACCAGAACATGATCCCACCTGCCGCCGATCTCGCCAGCCAATGTGACGTCGCCCATGGTCTGGGCCCAGTAGAGCAGCAAATCATCATAATCGAGCACGTTCTGGATCTGCTTTGCCTCGACATAGCACGCAAAGAGCTGGCGCAGTTCCTTCTCCCAGGCCGCACACCATGGATAACTGGCGCGCAGTACGTCTTCGAGCGATGCCTCGGCATTGACGGCGCGCGAATAAATCGAGAGGCACGTTCCTTTGGTCGGAAACCGGTTCTGTGTCTTGGAGTATCCGAGATCGTGACGGACCAGGTTCATCAGATCCGCCGAATCCTCCCGATCATGGATAGTGAATTGGGGATCGAGGCCGAGCTCAAAGGCATATTCACGTAGGATTCGGGCGCCGATGCCATGGAACGTACCTGACCAGGTAAGCGCGTCGGTCAGGATGCCGGCCTTGTCGCCGAGCACCTTGGCACAAATTCGTTCCACCCGTTTTGCCATTTCGCTCGCGGCCCGACGCGAGAACGTCATCAGCAAGATACGGCGGGGATCGGCGCCGGCGATGATGAGTTGGGCAACGCGATGTGCGAGCGTGTTGGTCTTGCCCGATCCGGCACCGGCAATGATGAGCAACGGCCCTCCGACCAGGCCGTCAGGGAGGCCGATGCCATGGACGACCGCGGCACGTTGACCCTCGTTCAGTTTTTCCAGATGTGCCGCATTCATGCCGTCCCGCCCTCTATCACCTTCATATTCAACGACAATCGCTGAGTCCTGTGCCGTTGCTTGCCCTCGCGTCCCTGTTCCGCCCGCAAAGACTCCGCTGAGAGCGCGATTGACTCGTTTTCTGAAACGGAACAAATAATGAACATAACAGCGCCTTTGGGCGTTGCAAAGCCCTCAGGAGAATCGAAGTCACATGGCCGATCGTGCGGCAAACCCTGTTATTGCCCAGCTTCAGGAGCGCATCGCGCACCTGGAGGGCGGAGCAGGCCGCATGCGTGAGGTCCTGCCGTTCGGGCTCGCAGACATCGATCGCAGGCTTCCGGGGGGAGGGTTGGCATTGGGGGCACTGCATGAAATTGCCGGTGGCGGGAATGGCGCGGTGGATGGCGCGGCGTCAGCCCTATTTGTCGCCGGAATTGCTGCGCGGACCCGCGGAAAGGTGCTGTGGATCGTCACACGCGCCGACCTTTTCGCTCCCGCGATCGCGCAGGCGGGCTTGGTTCCAGACCGCGTGATCCATGTCGAGGCAGGCGACGAGAAGGCGCTTCTCGCCTGTTTCGAGGAGGGCTTGCGACATGGAGGCCTTGGTGCCGTGGTTGCTGAAACCGCGCATCTGTCGATGACGGTATCGCGGCGCCTGCAACTTGCGGCGGAATCGTCGCGGACGATCGGCCTCGCCATGCGCCGCTGGCGCCGGCAGACGGAGGCCGGCGATTTCGGCCAGCCCACAGCCAGCGCCACGCGCTGGCGCGTATCCGTCCTTCCCTCCGCCCCATTGCCCGTTCCGGGGCTCGGTCGCGCCCGCTGGCTGGTTGAGTTGATCCGGGCCAAGGCCGGGGAAAGTGCAGATTTCGAAGTGGAGGCCTGCGATGCACAGGGTCGTATCGCTCTTCCTTCCAAGGTGGCCGACAGACCGCCTCAGAAGGAAGTCTGGCGACGCGTCGCCTCCGCCTGAGGCGCCGCTCGTTCTTGTCGGCCGTACCGGCCGTCGGAGGCTGATCACGGCAGTTGACGCCAATGCGCAGGCGCGTGGCGTCCATGTCGGCATTGCCGTCACAAAGGCCCAGGCCCTGGTGCCGGGTCTCATCGTCATCGACGCCGATCCGGTCGCCGATGCCGAAGGCCTCGACAAGCTGGCGCTTTGGGTTCTGCAACGGATATCGCCAGTGGTCATGGTCGATCCGCCAGACGGTTTGGTGATCGACACGACGGGCGCCGACCATCTGCATGGCGGCGAGGCGGCCATGCTCGTCTCCCTCGTTCGACGCTTCGCGTCCTCTGGGGTCGAGGCGCGGGCGGCGATCGCCGACAGCTGGGGCGCCGCCCACGCCGCGGCGCGGTTCCTGGGGCGCGAGGTGTTGGTCGTCCCACCTGGGGGGCACGAGGCGATGCTGCGCCCGCTACCGCTGGCCGCCCTTCGCCTGGAAGGTGAGACCATTGCCGGTCTCAGAACGCTCGGCTTCGAGCGGATCGGCGACATCCTGGATCAGCCCCGCGCGCCGATGACCTTGCGCTTCGGACCCGAGCTTGGGCGGCGGCTCGATCAGGCGCTGGGTGTCCTGGCCGAGCCAGTCGACCCCGTTCGCTCGCCTGAATTGGTCGAGGTGCGCCGCGTCTTTGGCGAGTCGATCGGCGCTGCCGAGACGATCGCCCGCTATACTGGCCGGCTGGTCGAGGCGCTTTGCCTTGAGCTGGAGAAGCGCGGCCTTGGCGCACGGCGGCTCGATCTGCTGTTTTATCGCGTCGACAACACGCTCCAGTTCATCCGCGTCGGCACCGCCCAACCGGTACGGGACCAGAAACGTCTCACCCGGCTGCTCTGCGACAGGATCGAGACCGTCGATCCGGGCTTCGGCATCGAAGTCATGGTGCTGGTCGCCATCGAGGCAGAGCCTCTCGGACAAAGCCAGACGATCACCTCCCTCGTGGATCCGCCGGAGCCGGATGTCTCCGATCTGATCGACGTGCTCGCCAATCGCATCGGTGAGAACCGGCTCTGCCGCTTCGTGCCGGTACACAGCGACGTCCCGGAGCGCTCGGTGGCACGCGTGCCGGCGCTGGCGCCCGAGACCGGCGCGACCTGGGAGGGAGATTGGCCGCGACCGCCGCGGCTTCTGTCTCGTCCCGAACCGATCGAGACAATGGCGTTGCTCCCCGATCATCCGCCGGTGTGGTTCACCTGGCGCGGGGTGCGCCGTCGCGTCCAGCGGGCCGACGGGCCCGAGCGCATCCGTGGCGAATGGTGGAAACGCGATGCTGAAATGACCGCGGTGCGCGATTACTTCCGCGTCGAGGATGAAACTGGCGAACGCTACTGGCTGTTTCGTTCCGGTGATGGCGAGCATGAAAACAGCGGTTCGCAACGCTGGTTCCTGCATGGAATCTTCGGATGATCGGGCCGCGCTATGCCGAATTGCAGGTAACCTCGCATTTCTCGTTCCTGCGAGGAGCAAGCAGTTGCGATGAACTGTTCGCGCAAGCGGCCGTGATGGGCATCGAGGCGCTCGGCATCGTCGACCGCAATTCGCTTGCCGGCATCGTGCGGGCCCATGAAGCGGCTCGGACCACCGGCATTCGTCTCGTCGTCGGTTGCCGTCTCGATCTCGCCGACGGTATGTCGGTGCTGGTCTATCCGACCGACCGACCCGCTTACGCGCGACTGTGTCGTCTTCTCTCGCTCGGCAAGAAGCGCGCCGGCAAGGGCCAGTGCCATCTCGAATGGCAGGATCTGGTGGCCTATGGCGACGGTCTTCTCGCCATATTCGTGCCGGATGCCGCCGACGAAACATGCACTCGACAGCTTCGGCGCCTTCGCGAGGCGTTCGGCGACCGGGCCTATATGGCGCTCACCTTGCGTCGTCGGCCGAACGATCAGCTCCGTCTCTGGGAATTGTCGAAGCTCTCGGCTGCCGCCCACGTGCCCACGGTCGTTAGCAACGACGTGCTGTTCCACGAGCCGGATCGTCAGGTGATGCAGGACGTCGTGACTGCAATCCGGCACAATGTCACCATCGACGAGCTCGGGCACCGCCGAGAGCGCTTTGCCGATCGATACCTCAAACCTCCTGAAGAAATGAACCGGCTGTTCGGGCGCTATCCAGAGGCGCTCGGCCGAACGGTCGAGATCATGGAGCGCTGCACATTCTCGCTTGACGAACTTGCCTACCAGTACCCCGAGGAAAAGCTCTTCCCGGACCTGACGCCACAGCAGGCGCTCGAAAAACTGACCTGGGAGGGTGCGGCCGAGCGTTATCCTGAAGGCCTGCCCGACAAGGTGCGCGGCAATCTCGATCACGAGCTTCGGCTGATCGAGAAGCTGGAATATGCGCCCTATTTCCTGACTGTGAATGCCATCGTGCGTTTCGCCCGCTCGAAAGGAATCCTCTGTCAGGGCAGGGGATCGGCCGCCAATTCGGCGGTCTGCTTCGTACTCGGTGTCACCTCGGTCGACCCGGACCGGAATGATCTTCTCTTCGAGCGCTTCGTGTCGGAAGAACGCCGTGAGCCACCCGACATTGATGTCGATTTCGAACACGAGAGGAGAGAGGACGTCATCCAGTGGGTCTACGAGACCTATGGCCGCGACCGCGCCGCGCTCTGTTCCACCGTCATCCGTTACCGGGCGAAGGGTGCGTTGCGTGATGTCGGCAAGGCTCTCGGTCTGCCCGAGGACTTGACCAAGACGCTTTCATCGCAGGTCTGGGGCTGGTCGGAAGGCGTGGAGCAGAAACACGCCGAAGGTCTCAACCTCAATACGGGGGACCGCCGCCTGCGTCTGGCGCTTGAGCTTTCGCACCAGCTCGTTGGGACGCCCCGCCATCTCTCCCAGCATCCGGGCGGTTTCGTCCTCACCCGCGACAGGCTCGACGAACTAGTGCCGATCGAGCCGGCGGCCATGGAAGACCGTCAGGTGATCGAGTGGGACAAGGACGACATCGATGTCCTGAAGTTCATGAAGGTCGATGTCCTGGCCCTGGGCATGCTATCGTGCATGCGTCGCGCTTTCGATCTCCTCGCCGAGCACAAGGATATCCGGCTCGACCTCGCCACCATTCCGGCCGAGGATCCCCGAACCTATGCGATGATCCGCAAGGCCGACACGCTCGGCACATTCCAGATCGAATCCCGTGCGCAGATGGCGATGCTGCCGCGCATCAAGCCGCGCACGTTCTACGATCTCGTCATAGAGGTGGCGATCGTACGCCCCGGGCCGATCCAGGGCGACATGGTGCATCCCTACCTTCGCCGGCGCGAAGGCAGGGAGGATGTGACCTACCCCAAGCCGGAACTCGAGGCCGTGCTGGGAAAAACGTTGGGGGTTCCACTTTTCCAGGAGCAGGCGATGCGGGTCGCGATCGAATGCGCTGGCTTCACCGCCGGCGAAGCCGACCAGCTTCGCCGCGCCATGGCGACCTTCAAGCATACCGGCGGCGTCTCGAGATTCGGTGAGAAACTCGTCTCCGGTATGGTGGAGAACGGCTACGACCGCGATTTCGCCGAGCGCACCTTCAAGCAGCTCGAAGGTTTTGGCTCATATGGTTTTCCGGAAAGCCATGCGGCAAGCTTCGCCCTCATTGCCTATGCCAGCAGTTGGATGAAATGCTGGCATCCTGACGCGTTCTGCTGCGCGCTTCTCAATGCTCAGCCCATGGGATTCTATGCGCCGGCCCAGATCGTGCGCGATGCGCGGGAACATGGCGTCGAGATCCGGCCGGTTTGCATCAATGCGTCCCACTGGGATTGTACACTCGAGGCGACCGGCGACGATGGCCGCTTTGCTGTCCGGCTTGGCCTGCGCATGGTCAAGGGCCTGGGCAATGCTGAAACTGCGCGACTGATCTCCTGCCGGGAAGATCAACCCTATCTGTCGGTCGATGACCTCTGGCGTCGGGCCGGCATTCCTGTCGCCGCTCTGGTCGAGCTCGCCGAAGCCGATGCCTTCCGGGCAGGGCTCGGCCTCGCCCGGCGGGAGGCGCTCTGGGCCATCAAGGCTCTGCGCGAAAAACCGCTTCCGCTCTTTGCCGCAGCCGCCATGCGCGAAGCCGGTGTCGTTCCTGAACAATCCGAGCCGACCGTCACGCTGCGACCGATGACATCGGGACGGGAGGTTGTTGAGGATTACAGCCATCTCGGACTGACGTTGCGCGCGCATCCGGTTTCATTCCTGCGCGCCGAACTGGCCGGCCGGCGCGTGATCACCTGCGCCGAGGCAGTCGCCAGTCGCGATCGCCGTTGGGTCTACGTGGCCGGTCTCGTGCTGGTGCGACAGCGTCCCGGATCGGCAAAGGGCGTGATGTTTATCACACTCGAAGACGAGACCGCCGTTGCCAATCTGGTGGTCTGGACAAAGGTCTTCGAGAGATTTCGTCGCGTCGTGCTGGGCTCTGGGATGATAGGTGTGAAGGGCAGGATCCAGCGCGAGGGCGAAGTCGTGCACATCGTAGCGCACGAACTGATCGATTTGTCGACGGAACTCGCCAGCGTCGGATCAGGAGAAAACGCGTTCCCGCTTCCTCATGGACGCGGGGATGAATTTCACCGCGGATCGCCGGCACCAGATCCGCGTGGGATGCCAAAGCCGCGGGACATGTTTGACCCCTATGGCCACATTGATGAGATCAAGGTGAAAACGCGTGATTTTCGGTAGGTAGTCGATCAAGGGCCCACACAGACAAACTCTGGTCAGCCCGGAAACAATGTTGGGGTCGAACGGGGAGCGATCTCGGTCTGACGCCCGAGCCGCGTCTCGATCATGCCCAGTACATCAAGAACTGGTTGACCGTGCGGAAATCCGACAAGAAGGCGGTCTTCACTGCAGCGTCCAAAGCCTCTCAGGCCAGCAATTGGCTGATGTCTCTGGCTTCCAATCATCGTGACATCGAGGATGCGGCTTAGGCCGCATCCTTTCACTCATTGCCGGTGACAACGGGCAAAGTCGTAAGATGCTTGTCGATGGTCTCGACAACATCTTTATGCATGGGCAGGTTGGCCTTTTCGGTCTCCCATCGCTCCATGAAGAGCGAGATGGTTTCCTTGGCTGTGTCGAGGACAAGCTTCTTGGGCAGCTTGGCTTTTGCGGATAGATGCGCCAACTCGTCCGTTGTGAATCCGGTGAACTCCTTCGTCCGGCTGAAGGTCAGCGCGGACTTGTCATTCGCGATATACGGAATCGTGGACACGAAGTCATAGGCCGGAGAGAGGCGTGCGTTGCGGCGATCAGGATAGATCAGCGACCAGTTTTTCAGGTGCATGTCGCCATTGCCGATCAGGACATTGAATGTCAGGCGGCGAATAAATTCGGCCACATCATCCTGATCGGATTCGGAGGCGATCACCGATATCAGATTGCGGTAACTGGCCTTCTTGTACTTGTCCTCAGGATAGACGTTAAAGACCTGCGCAAAATCCTCGATATGTGTGACGCTGCCATCTTCATTGCGATCGAAGCGCTCGATGACGAAAGCCTGTTGCCCGATCTTCTCAATCCCGTCTGGCAGGTTTCCGATCGATCGCACATCGATCAGCCCGATCGCTGGCACGTTGATCCCAACCATCCTGGCAAGGCTCATCATCGAGAACTCGTTTTCCGGGAGGTTGGCAAACTCGCGTGAGGGGAGTTTGACGATCCGATTGCCGCCGACGCCGCCTGTCGGAATCGCCAAGCCGCCGCTCGCACTTTGAACCGCCGAGAATTTGAGCTGCACGCCCGCCAATGAAAATCGCATGGCATCTTCGGCAGCCTCTTTCGCGGCTTCCCCTTCAAGGATGTTATGTGCTTCGTCGGGCCATTCTTCACCGTCCGCTGGGACGACGGTGATCGCGCCGGGCAAGTCCTGCCCGAGCACCCATAAGAGGAAGAACTCGCGGTCGATATGGATGTCTGCCTTCTCAGCCAGGTATCGGCGCAGATGACCCTCCGGCAGGAGGTTCGAGAAGTAGGGCATCAGCTTGATCTTGTATGGCCGAAAATCAGTGATCAGGTCTCCGAGGCTATCCTTGAACTGCAGGCCGAGGGTCGGTCTCTCACGGTTCTCAATATAGGCATCGTTGAACGCAAAAAGTGTCTTTTCGTTTCCGACATGGGTGATCGTGCCGATTTCTTCGCCATAGAGGCGCACACTCAAAACGGATACATCAGGCATTGTCGTCCTCCTCATCTAATGAGTAGGCTGGACGGTTCGCATTCCTTTGTTCGCTCGTTGGCTCGAATTGGGCGATCTGGTTGCGGAGCGCTCTCATGCTGTTGATCGCATCCGATATGCCGTTCCAGTGCTCCGTCAGTTTGGCGTGGTCAATCGTCTGGCGCACGGAGCGGAGGCTATCTAAAAACCGGGTATCAATCTGGAGGCGCTGGAGTGATACCGTCGCTTTGCGCAGCTCATCCAGCTCCGGCAGGCTCGGTGCTTCAATCTGAAGGGCGCGAACCGCCTTTTGCAGTTGCTGCATTTCCTTGCTGATCGCGGGCGGTTGGATCACGGTTCGATCCGCCGTCTGACGCGTGATGGATTTGATTGCAGGCACTGCCTTGCGTGGGACCAGGGCGATCTCCAAATCCAATGCGCTGGCGATCGCGACGAGGCTCGATAAGCGTAGATCAACGCTGTTGGATTCGATCCGCGAAATCTGCGCTTGCGGGACGCCAGCTAACCGGCTCAATTCGCGTTGGCTGAGCTGTTTGGCTTCTCTGGCTTCGCGTAGGCGGTCCGCGATCTCTTGGGTTTCATATTTCATCGATGTTTATTTCTGCATCATTTATGTTGTTTGATGTCTCTTACGATATCGAAAGATCAGCGCTCTCTCAATATGATGTTTTATTCGATATCGATTTTTGATGAGCAACGCGCATCGCACTTACCTTGCCGATCTGGCTGGCATCAGCTGTCTGGTGCGCTGGATGATGCGGATGTTGTTCAGCGATGCGTTGATATTCTGGTGATACGTCCATTGGGAGCAGGACAGACGGAACCATCGGGCGTTGGCAATCCGGAGCGCTAGAATTAGTCCCGTGTCCTGCGATCTGAGACAAGCTGAGGCAGATGATGGATCAGCTCACCCTCTCCTAAGTCTGGAAGCAGAAGCAAATACCTGTTGTGCTGCGCCGTACGGGGCGAGGCGAGCATTCAGCCCTACCGCGAGCAGGAGATCTGCGCGAGAGCATGCCAGGAAGCGCTCGGTCATGAGTGCCAATGTGCATGCATGGGCGCTAACCACGGTGCCGGCAACGATGGAGGCTGGTTCGAAGTCTCCGATACCTTTTCGACACGTTGGGGCGACCGGGAACTGGCCTGCCGTTTGTTGACGGCACGATAGGCGGATACTGACCAAAGATTAAATACAATCTTTGGTCAGTAGCCAGAACACACGGGCTATTAACAGGCCTGACCCGACAGAGCGCTGGCGATTGCTACGCGCTTTTGAGGCCCTGATAATTCTCAGTTATCGTAACCAAGCTTGTGTCCGTGTCTGTCGGCCACGTTGAATTGATGTTTGGCATCGCTCTAAGGACCGGGCTGTTGGCAAAGCTGAAGCCCGCGAGCGGTCTTCCCCCATCCGGGCTGCCATCCTTGATGCGCGGCACTACTGAGGGGATTGGAAAGAACTGCGAAAACACCTTGGTGCCGCTTGCGCGCGGCGGCCGGCAAGGGAGGCTTCGCCGCCTCTGGCCGCGAAAACAGCAACCCGCACAAATGCCGGCTTGCCAGACGCGCCCTTGTCCTGCCTTGCTCTTCGCGGCCCCCGGGTTGCCGCCCCTAAGGAATAGGGAGTGGAAACCGGACAGAGGACCGCGCGAAACGCGGAGAGTGAATGGAAAAAGCAGACCTGGAAGAGCTGAGAGAAAAGGTCGCCTGCGAGGCCGTCTTGGAAACCGCCGGCTTTGCGGTCGACGTAAAGGAAAGCACCCGCCGCGCGGTCAAATACCGCCGCGGCGAAGAGATCATCATTGTCATTCATGACGGAAAGGGCTGGTTCGATCCCCTGTCCGACGCCAAGGGCGACGTGTTCCGCCTCGTCGAGCATCTTGACGGCCTACCCTTTGCGGCCGCGCTCTATGTCGTTGCCGACCTCGTCGGCTTCGTCCCTTCGCAACCGCAGTGGCTACGGCAATCGCGTGAGCGTATGCCCGACCTCTCAGTTCCTGAGCGCTGGTCAGGCCGTCGCAAGCCTTGGCCCGGCTCGGCGACCTGGCGCTACCTGCAGGACGAGCGGGCGCTACCCGATCCCGTATTGCGCCAGGCCGTCGCTGAGGACCTTCTTCGCGAAGGCCCACAGGGTAGCATGTGGGCTGCTCACCGGGATCCATCAGGAATTGTCACCGGGTGGGAAGAGCGCGGTCCCGACTGGCGCGGTTTTGCCTCCGGCGGCACCAAACTGCTTTTTGCACTCGGCGCGGAAACGTCGCTGCGCCTGTGCGTCGTCGAAGCGGCAATCGACGCCATGAGCCTTGCCGCACTGGAGGAACAACGTCCCGACACGCGCTATTTGAGCACCGGGGGCGGCTGGTCGCCGGCGAGTTCCGAGGCCTTGCTCGATCTCGCCATTCGAGCAGACGCCTTCCTGGTCGCGGCCACCGACAACAATGCGCAAGGGGAGATCTTTGCCGCGAGGCTCGAGGCGCTCGCGCGCGATGCCGGTTGCCAGTTCGTGCGGCTGCGACCGGAGCTGGAGGACTGGAACGAGGATCTGAAGGCCAAAAGAAGAAAGAAGGATGGAAGGGAGGAGGAGAGGGACGGCTGCCGCATGCCCGCCGTCCGCCTCAAGGGTGAAGCTCCGCCCGGCTGACGCCGGCCCTTGACCCGGCCGGACGGAGAGGCGGCCGCGGGAAGGGGCCCGGAAGGGCTGAAGAAGATGGTGATGCCGACAGGGTGCACCGCGCTCCAGCCCGAGACAGGCCCCACAGGAGCCCGCCATGACCTCTCTTGCACCAATCCGAAAAATCTATTTCGGCATCGCCGACCGTCACCACATGTTCAGGCTCTTCGACCGCCATGCTGGGCGGCCCGACCGCTGTCAGAATGACGACGGCGCACTTTACGCCGGCGAATGGTTCGAAATCGCGCAGGCTCAACATGACTACATGCTGGAAATCCTGCCGCCGCTCTGGATGCGCGGCGAAATGTTCGCCATGCGCGAATTCCTGACCGGCAGCATTACCAGCGTCTTCTACACACTCAGCATCAACGGGGTGAAACGGTACTTCCACGCCTATTGCGATTTGTTCGATCCGCGTTCCGTCCATGCCATGCGCGATGCGATCGTCGAGCGCGAACGCCGCCCGGTCAAGGCGATGACGCGCGAAGAACGCATCGAGCACATCTGGAGCGCCACCCATGACGATTATCGCGGTTATGCCGGCGCGGACTTCCGGCCCGAACATCGGGGCAAGCGCACCGTCATCATCTACGGCAAACCGGGCGCACGGTTCGAGCTGCTGGAGAGCCTGACCGATCAGCAGGTCTCCGAGAAGCTGCCGGTGCATCTGCGCCACCTGCCGCTGCCTGAAGCAGCGTGAGGTGGGCCATGTTCACATTTCCGATTCTTGCGGTGCGCAAGGTTATCGCGCGCGGCGAAGACGATGCCGCCACCAATGGCGGTTTCCGCAATCCCTATTATGGCACCCGGTCGGGAGAGGGCGAGAAGCCCGGCTTCTGGCTCGTTGGCGACGAGGGCGTCTACATCATCTCCAACGGCAAGCTTGCCGAGGGGCAGAAACCGCTCGTCGTTTATTCGACTGAATGCCACCCGAAGGGCGATACCGACTGGTGGGACTACAAGCGCCGACACTTCGGCGGCGATGACGGCATCGAATTCATCGATGCCGATCTGCTGGTCCCGAGCTTCAACCGAAGCTTCGGGATCACCCATCTCGGTATCCAGCTCACCGAGAACGACATCTCGTTTTCGCTGATCACCCGCTAACCGCACTTCCAACTCCGCACCTGCCCGACGTTGCCGACTCGCCCGGCGGCGCGGCTTCGTGCGCCCGCATCACGGGAGAATCCACCGATGTCAGACCACGACCCCTTCACCCTAGACATGTTCGGCAGTTCGCAGAACAGCCTGTCATCCGGGATTGGCCTGGGCGTTACCACCGTCGCCGAAACCCCGATGAACCAAACGCGTGAGGCCGATCCGCCGGCGCAATCGCCGAGGTCGTCCGCAATCGAAACACCTGCCGATCAGCCGAACTGCAAGTCGCACGAACGCGGCAGCAATTTCCATGTCTCCGAAAGCCGGGCGCTTGCGAAGGGTTGGAAAGCCCGCGCCCGTGACAATCTCGAAGCGATTGCTCTTGCCGCGGCGATCGCGGCTGAGGACCGGCCAGCAACGATGCAGGAGCAGGCGCGTCTCATACGCTTTACCGGCTTCGGTGCGTCCGATCTCGCCAACACCATCTTCACCCGACCCGGCGAGGATGGGTTCCGCAAGGGATGGGAAGAGCTTGGCAAGAATTTGCGCGAGGCCTTATGCGAGGCCGACTACGCCTCGCTGTCCCGCTGTACGCAATATGCGCATTTCACGCCCGAGTTCATCGTACGGGCGATCTGGAAGGGGCTCGAACGGCTCGGCTGGCGCGGCGGCCGCGTCCTTGAGCCTGGAATCGGAACGGGGCTGTTTCCGGCCTTGATGCCGGAGGTACTACGGGATGCGTCCTTTGTCACCGGCGTCGAGCTCGATCCGGTCACCGCGCGCATCGCCCGCCTCCTGCAGCCGGTCGCACGCATCCTTGAGGGCGATTTCGCGAGCACCGACCTGCCAGCGCATTTCGATCTGGCGATCGGCAATCCGCCCTTTTCGGACCGAACCGTCCGCTCCGATCGCGCCTATCGCGCGCTCGGCCTGCGAGTACATGATTACTTCATCGCCAAGTCGATTGATCTTCTAAAACCCGGGGCGCTCGCTGCCTTCGTCACCTCGTCGGGAACAATGGACAAGGCGGAGGCCACGGCGCGTGAGCACATCGCCAAATCCGCCGACTTGCTCGCCGCCATCCGCCTGCCCGAAGGAAGTTTTCGCGCAGATGCCGGCACCGATGTCGTTGTCGATATTCTGTTCTTTCGCAAGCGCAAGCCGGGCGAGCCGCAGGGCGAGGCGAGATGGATGGACCAGGTCGAGGTTATTCCCCCTGGCGAGGACAGTGAAGCGGTCCGCGTCAATCGCTGGTTTGCAGATCATCGCGATCATGTGCTCGGCCGCCATGCGACCACCGCTGGCCCCTACGGCGAGCGTTATACCTGCTTGCGGCGCGACGGTGACCTCGAGGCCGATCTGAACACTGCCATACTCCGCCTTCCCAACGCCATCTATGACGGCGAGCCCGCCGCGATCGATCTCAACCTCGAGCTTGGCGGGACGCTCACCGATATAGCCAAACCTGAGGATGCCCATGTCCGCGAGGGCAGTTTCTACTTTGATGCTTCGAAGGGATTGATGCAGGTTCTCGACGGCAAGCCCGCGCCGGTGCGGGTCCGCAAGGGTCGGTCGAGCGAGGGGTTTTCCGAAAAGCAGATCAACATCGTCAGAAAGCTGATCCCGGTCCGAGACACCGTGCGCGCGGTCCTGAAGGCCCAGGAGACCGATCGGCCGTGGCGCGACCTCCAGGTCAAGCTGCGCATCGCCTGGTCGAGCTTCGTGCGGGATTTCGGTCCTATCAATCACACCAGGGTGTCGATCGCCGAAAACGAGGCGACCGGAGAGACCCGCGAAACGCATCGGCGCCCGAACCTGCAGCCGTTTCTGGACGATCCGGACTGCTGGCTCGTCGCCTCCATCGAGAATTACGATCTCGATACGGATACGGCCAAGCCCGGCCCGCTCTTTTCCGAGCGGGTCATCGCCCCGCCGTCACCGCCCGTAATCACCAATGCCGCCGATGCGCTCGCCGTCGTCCTGAACGAGCGCGGTCATATCGACATCGATCATATCGCCGAGCTGCTGCACGAGGACCGCGACATCGTCATTGAGGAACTTGGCAGCGCGATCTATCGCGATCCGGCGGATGGCACCTGGCAGACATCCGACGCCTATCTCTCCGGCCCCGTGCGCGACAAGCTGGCGATCGCTGAGGCTGCCGCCGAAATCGATCCGGCCTACAAGCGCAATGTCGAGGCGCTCGAGGGGGTGCAGCCGGCCGATCTCAGCCCATCCGAGATTACCGCGCGGCTCGGTGCGCCCTGGATTCCGGAAAGTGATGTCGTCGACTTCGTCAAGGAGACAATGGGGACCGACATCCGCATTCGTCACATGCCGGAGCTTGCTACCTGGACGGTCGATGCCCGCATGCTCGCCTGTCGCGCCGAGGGCACGTCCGAATGGGGCACCAAGCGCCGGCACGCCGGCGAACTGCTCGCCGATGCTCTCAACAGCCGCATCCCGCAGATCTTCGA
This sequence comes from Aquamicrobium sp., assembly GCA_019739225.1. Lineage (GTDB taxonomy): Bacteria > Pseudomonadota > Alphaproteobacteria > Rhizobiales > Rhizobiaceae > Aerobium. The sequence continues at coordinate 303,655 of JAHHDT010000003.1, read as the reverse complement.
CACGGTCAAAGACGGCGACAGCGAGCGCCGTGTGCTCAATGTCGTCGACACCGAGGCGGTCAAGGAAAAGCTCACCAAGATCAAGACCGCCTTCCAGACATGGGTCTGGTCCGATCCGGACCGCACCGACCGGCTGGCGCGGGTCTATAATGACACCTTCAACAACATCGCGCCCCGATCCTTCAACGGCGACCATCTCCAGTTACCGGGCGCCTCTGGCGCTTTTGTTCTTTATGGCCACCAGAAACGCGGCATCTGGCGGATCATCTCGTCAGGCGCCACCTATCTCGCCCATGCCGTCGGCGCCGGCAAGACAATGACTTTTGCCGCCGCGGTCATGGAGCAACGCCGTCTCGGCCTGATATCGAAGGCCATGGTGGTTGTGCCCGGCCATTGCCTGGCCCAGGCCGCCCGCGAATTCCTCGCGCTCTATCCAACGGCCCGCATCCTCGTCGCTGACGAGACCAACTTTACCAAAGACAAGCGACGTCGCTTTCTGTCGCGCGCGGCGACGGCGACCTGGGACGCGATCATCATCACCCATTCGGCGTTCAAGTTCATCGCTGTACCAGCCGCCTTCCAAAAGCAGATGATCGAGGATGAGCTCACGCTCTATGAGGAATTGCTTACCCGGGTCGAGAGCGATGACCGGGTGTCACGCAAGCGGCTGGAGCGGCTGAAGGAGGGATTGCGCGACCGGCTCGAGGCGCTCGGCTCGGTCAAGGACGATCTACTGACGATTTCCGAGATCGGCGTCGACCAGATCATCGTCGACGAGGCGCAGGAGTTCCGAAAGCTCTCCTTCGCCACCAACATGTCGACCCTGAAAGGCATCGATCCGAACGGATCGCAGCGCGCCTGGGACCTCTATGTGAAGTCCCGGTTCATCGAGACGAAGAACCCGGGCCGGGCGCTCGTGCTCGCCTCCGGCACGCCGATTACCAACACGCTCGGCGAGATGTTCTCGGTGCAGCGTTTCCTCGGCCTTGCGGCGCTCAAGGAACGCGGACTGCACGAATTCGATGCCTGGGCCTCGACCTTCGGCGATGTGGCGACCGAGCTCGAACTGCAGCCATCCGGCAAATACAAGCCCGTCTCGCGCTTTGCGACCTTCGTCAATGTGCCGGAACTGATCGCCATGTTCCGCTCGTTCGCCGACGTCGTCTTGCCGGAGGACCTGAAGCAGTATGTGAAAATCCCCGCCGTCTCGACCGGCAAGCGCCAGATCGTCACCGCCAAACCGACGGATGACTTCAAGCTCCACCAGCAGGTGCTCGAGGCGCGCATCAAGGCGATCGAAAAGCGTGAGGGCCCCGCCAAGCCCGGCGACGACATACTGCTTTCGGTCATCACCGACGGCCGCCATGCCGCGATCGATCTCCGGCTGGTCGATCCCGACAATGATAATGAGCCGGACAACAAGCTCAACAAGCTGATTGCCAATGCCTATCGCATCTGGCGCGCGACCAGCTCCAACACCTACCTGAATCGTGAGGGCAAGCCGTTCAATCTGCCCGGCGCAGTCCAGATGATCTTCTCCGATCTCGGTACGATCAGCGTCGAGAAAAGCCGAGGCTTTTCCGCCTATCGCTGGATCCGCAACGAGCTCGTCCGGCTCGGTGTTCCGGCCTTGGAAATTGCCTTCATGCAGGAATACAAGAAGACCGAGGCCAAGCATCGGCTCTTTGCCGACGTCAATGCCGGCAAGGTCCGCTTCCTGATCGGATCGTCGGAAACGATGGGCACCGGCGTCAACGCCCAGCTTCGCCTGAAGGCGCTCCACCATCTCGACGTGCCCTGGCTCCCCTCGCAGATCGAGCAGCGCGAAGGCCGCATCGAACGGCAGGGTAATCAGCACGACGAGATCGAAATCTTTGCCTACGCCACCGAAGGTTCGATGGACGCGCAGATGTGGCAGAACAACGAGCGCAAGGCCCGGTTCATTGCCGCGGCGCTCTCTGGCGACACCTCCGTGCGCAGGCTGGAAGACCTGGGCGAAGGGCAAGCCAACCAGTTTGCCATGGCCAAGGCGATCGCTTCCGGCGATCAGCGCCTGATGCAAAAGGCCGGCCTCGAGGCTGACATTGCGAGGCTCGAACGCTTGCGGGCCGCGCATCGCGACGATCTCTTCGCCGTCCGTCGTCAGATCCGCAATGCCGAACGCGATATCGAACATTACACGCGGCGGATCGCCGAGATCGGCAAGGACATTGAGAGCAGAATACCGACAGCGGGCGACGCCTTCGCCATGACCGTTGCCGGGCAATCCTTCACCGATCGCAAGCCTGCCGGTCGCGCTATAATAAAGGAGATCATGACGCTCGTGCATCTGCGCCAGGAGGACGAGAACCCCATTGCCGCGATCGGCGGCTTCGATCTCGTCTTTTCGGGCAAGCGCTTTGGAAATGACGAATTCCAATACGACGTCGCGCTCGCGCGCACCGGGGCGGAGACCGATGTCGATCTCGCCCTGACCGTCACGGCGCTCGGCGCGGTCTCGCGCATCGAACATGTGCTGTCCGGCTTCGAGGACGAGCGGTCGCAATACCGGTTCCGGCTTGACGATGCGAAGCGCCGGCTGGCCTCCTACCAATCCCGCCAGGGTGGGGAATTCGGCTTTGAAGACGAGCTCGCCGAGAAACGCCGTCAGCTTGAAACGATCGAAGCCGATCTGGCGGGCGAAGTCTTGAAAGAGGGGAAGAAGGCTTGGGGAACGGCATAAAGCGCTACGCACATTACGACAACCGGTCCTCGTCGTCGATCAGTTCGAGCCGCGACGGAGTCGTCATGCCCCATCGCCAGAGCACCAGGTTCATGTCGTCCGGCCCGCTTCCCTTAGCGAAGCTGCGCACCCGAAGCCCGTTAAAGCCCTTTGCGATCAGCTCGCGAGCGAAGCGCTGCGTGCGCGCCTCTCCCGTTGTTCGCATCTGGTCGCGCCAGGCCGGATCGGCCAGAGCGGTCTCTTCGAAACCTGCAGTCTCCAGGGCCGCGATGTCGGCTGTGTCGAAGACCGTCTCGATTTCGGCACGGTAACAAACGAGGGTGGTCGGCTGCAAATCTCCGACCTGATTGGCCTCCCGCAGAGCGGTCAGCACCGAAGTCGAGAGATACAGCGCCGGTACGCCCTTGGGATTGAATCGGCCGCCGTAGAGTTCCGCCCCGCGTCCGGACATCGGCTCGCGCGCAAAGACCGGATTGAGCGCCCGGTAGAGTTTGCCCGAATAGGTGGAGGCCACGATCAGGCGTAAACGCCGGCATCGACCGCGTCGATGAAATCGATCACCTCTCCGGCCCGCCCGTCACGCACCAGTTGCATGGCCGTCTGCCCGGAAAATCCCGGCAAGGGTTCTGAGCGATACCAGGCATAGGCCATCAGCGCAGAACCGAAGCGCGGCTCGACTTTGTTGACGATCTCCACCATCTCGCGCAGGCGGCGCTGGGTCTTGTCAGAACGCACACGGTCCTTTCGCTGCACGGCATCCTTGCCCAGTCCCACGGTCCGTGCGATTTCCTCGCTCGTCGTGCGAAAAGCCGTGGCGATCTTGTTCGGCGCAAACAGGCCATCATCCGAATATGCCGCGAGGCCCATGATGTTACTTCCATTTCTTGCCGGAGATTATGACGCAATATAGCGTCAATTTTAGCGGCATTCAAGGGACATCTTGCGCAGCCCGGCGAGACAAGGCTGACGTCCGGGCGCGGCCGTCACGAGGCGGCGTGCATACTCCAAAGTAAAATTTGAGAAGGTGAAGGAAGGAAAGACCGCTCGCAGAGCGGTCTGACCGGTGGCGCTTTCGCTCAACCGCCGCCTGCGCCATCCCGGCCCTTCGGACTTCGCAGGGCTTTGCAGCCCCGCTTGTCCGGCCGGGCAGGGATGCTCGGCCGCAGTTGCACCGGCCCGCCCTCTCCGCGGTTCCAGGACATGTCTTCGAGAAGAAGACGAGAAAGGGAGCCGGCGGCATGCCGGGCCCGCAATCGTGAACAGGAGCTTCCCATGCATATCATCAAGATCGATCCGCGCGCGCTGAAGGACAATCCCGACGACGCCCGAAAGTCCAAGTCCACGCCGCAGGGCGATGCGCTGCTGGCCGCAACAATCAAGGCCGTCGGTATCATCCAGCCGCCCGTCGTGTCCCCCGAAGGCGATGGCGGTAACGGCTTCGTCATCCAGGCCGGCCATCGCCGGGCGCGGGGTGCGATCGCCGCAGAGCTCGAGGAAATTGAGGTCATCGTGACGGACGCGGCCGACGATGGCGGCGCGATGCGCTCCATGGTCGAGAACATCGCCCGCGAACCGCTCAACCCGGTCGATCAGTGGCGGGCCATCGAGCGGCTGGTCGCGCTCGGCTGGACCGAGGAAGGTATCGCCGCAGCGCTGTCCCTATCGGTCCGCCAGATCAAGAAGCTCCGGCTTCTCGCCCATGTGCTTCCCGCCATGCTGGACCAGATGGCCAAGGGCGACATGCCGGACGAGCGGCAGCTCAGGACCATTGCCGCCGCCTCGATCGCCGATCAGAAGGAGGTCTGGAAAGCCCACAAGCCAAAGAAGAATGAAACCACCTCGTGGTGGTCGGTCGCCAATGGCCTCTCAAGAACCCGCATGTATGCTCGCGACGCCAGCTTCGACGAAGAGCTGGCGCAAGCCTACGGGATCGCCTGGGTCGAAGATCTCTTTGCGCCAGCGGATGAGGACAGCCGTCATACGACCGATGTCGAGGCTTTCCTTGGCGCCCAGCAAGAGTGGATGACCAACAATCTTCCGAAGAACGGCCTGATCATCGAGCCCAACAACTGGGGTCAGCCGGAATTGCCGAAGAAGGCCGAGCGCGTCTACGGCAAGCCGAAGAAGTCCGACCATACGGCGATGTATCTCGACCGTGAGGGCAAGGTGCAGTCGGTCGTCTACCGGATGCCCGAACCGAAGCCGGCGAAAGGCAAGGGTGGCGAGGGTGGTGTCGTCGCGCCGACGCAGCGCCCGGACGTCACGCAGAAGGGCCAGGACATGATCGGCGATTTCCGCACCGACGCGCTGCATGACGCGCTTTCCCACGCGCCGATCGAGGACGACACGCTTATGGCGCTGCTCGTCATAGCCTTCGCCGGTCAGAACGTCCGCGTCGATACCGCGTCAGGCAATTCCGGTTCGTTCCGCAGCCAGATCGCACCCCATGCCGCCACCTTGGTCGATGAGACCGGCAATCTCGCCTTCGACACGGAAACGCTCAGGGCTGCCGTGCGCTCGGTGTTGATCGAGGTGCTGTCGTGCCGCCGCAACATGTCGAACAGCGGCATCGTCTCACGGATCGCCGGCGCCGTCGTCGGGGCCGACAGCTTTCTGCCCAATATGGGAACGGAGGACTTCCTTCTGTGCCTGTCTCGGCAGGCGCTCGAGGCGGCATGCGCGGACACCTCAGTTCTGCCGCGCAACAAGGTTCGCGAGACCCGCGCAGCACTTGTCGAGCATTTCCAGGAGAAACGCTTCGTGCACGGGTCCGCGCTGTTCGCGCCCGACGCCAACCAACTGGCCGACTGGAAGGCCCACAATGAGTTCACCGAGGACGAGTGTGCCGGGGATTGCGCCGGCTCCGTCGAGGAGCCGGAGGAGGGCGACATCGACCCCGATGCCGTCTCCGAAGGTTTCCGTGAAGCCGCCGAATAGCGGACTTTTCCATTCCGAATGCACAACACGCCGCCGGCATCGTCCGGCGGCGATTTCGTTTCCACTCAATAAAGGTGGAGGACTCTCACTCCGCCAGATTCTCTGCATAAGCAGTTGTAATCGTTACGGATTAAGGATGATTGGGATCTCCAACACTATCTCTAACCCTACTTCTCATCATTTACGCCGCTTGGAGCTACTCGCTCGGGAAGTCCGTAACCGCCTGAATCATCAGGAATGTCCCGACCAGCAAGCCGCCAAGCCCATTGACCCCTATGAAAGCAAACGCAGACTGAAGGTAGTTCGCCTTCGAATGCGGATGCCCTCGCTTGAGTGTAGACCTGTGAGCGGCGATTTCTGCGAATATCGTGGCCAACAGAGAAAACAGGCTGCTGTAGGCCAACGGCCAAATCGCCTTCGACACCTGCGCCGCAAATGCCAAGTTGCTTGCAGCAATACCGGCCGCGATCAGGTTTAGAGCAGCGAAGAGAATAGCTCCTAACGCAGCAAGGAGGCCTAAAGACATTCGCCTTGTTGTTCCGACGTCAAATGAGTTCATGGGTTTCATCCGATCCGCAAGACGTTCAGAATGCAACGAGTGAGAAGTTGGCATCAATCGCTAAAAATGAGCCTCTGGCGTTCGTCACTGCGCAAGCATTCCGGCCTATCCTGCCATCATGCAGACGTGGAAGCGAACACGGGCACGACTTGCTTATCAGCAACCGAAGAAGGCACGGCGATTATCAGTGCCCACGATGCTTACTAGCTTAATGCTCGTGGGTGCGGCGGGCATTGGCTACACGTCAGGTGACGTGTCGCTCGATAGCCTCAAGGCCATGGCTCCCGGCTCCGGCTGCAACATCAAGGGCAATATCTCGATTGACACCCGGGAGCGCATCTATCATGTGCCCGGCCAAACGTACTACGATGAGACGGTGATTTCCCCGCGATACGGCGAGCGCTGATTTTGCAGTGAAGCCGAAGCGCGCGGGGCTGGCTGGCGGAAGTCGCGTCGGTAAGGCACCTATAGACCTAGATGGTGGAAGCGCTATTTTTACTCCTAATCCTTCCACTGGGTATCGCAGTCATCTCGCTACCCGCAGTGGCAGCTATTGCGGCTGTCAGCGTAGCCTACACGATCTATTGGCACGTTCGGCGACGACGGCCCGTCGAACAGCAATCTGCCAGCCAGAAGGTCAAGGCAGGGATAATCATGACCTTGATCCTAATCCTATACATGGATGCAATAGGGTCCCTGCTGCTTCTCCGCCCGTGAGTTAGCGCTATCGACCGGTGTGGCTACGATTACCATTTCGGCCGGTACGTCGTCAGACAGTTCGGAGTGTAGAATAGGGATTGCTTATGAAGCGCATTTTCCGGCGCGCCGGGGAAGACTGCCATAATCAGATGATTGGTTCGTCCGGCGATCCTGCTGAAAAACGTTCGCGGATAATGGTTGTCGCCTGTTACCTCTCCCGGTAGCGGCATTCTGTATTGCGTAGGGTGGCCGTTTTGAACGCCCGCATTCGCTTCCAGGTACGTCAGCGTTTCGTCTGCCTTTATGTGCCGCCACTTGGAAACCATTCCGGGGTCCGTGCAGTATCCAAAATAGTTGGCACCCATTCGAAAGCAGAAGAATCCCGCAAGGACGAGGACCAGTGCAACGAGTGCATACCGTGTAAAACGTCGGAAGACAGCCATTTCCTATCAGCGCATGATTGACCATAAATTTGCAATACACCCGAACCCGCTCAGTCCCGCCGCATCGTGTGTCGTCGGCCGGAATGGTTGCAACCGTGGTTGCGGCAATGGGCTGGAACGCACGCGCGTCGGGAACCATACTTAGGGACGGTCCATATCCCAACGGTGGTTATGTTGATCGCCGCCGCAGATAGTCATCAAAAAGTGGAACCGTAAAGTCTACGTCGCCATAGCTCGGTCTGTAGATCATTCTTTTGGTGATGATGCTCGCACGTCGAGGGCCGGGCGATGACGGGTTCTTTCCAAGGGCAACGGCTACATCTGTAGATTTGTAAGGTCCGCTCCCGAGGCTCGCCATTGCATTGTGTCTAAGGTGGAGCGGGTGAAAGATGGACGTACCCTATGCCCCTTGTCACCCGGCAGCGCCGTAGTGCCCGGTGCATGTATATGGGGTATGGGCTACAATGGGTTAGTCGATACCCTTTCCGGGATCGATATCGTTCGCGCGCGAGAGGGGCGGCATCCATGTTCGGTGCGAAGTTTGCGGTTTTATGTCTGGTGCTCGTAAACTGGCTGGGGCTGGGCTCGATACACGCGAACGCTTTGGAAGTCCGGGGTAGTGATGACACACGCACCGTTCTAATCGGCAACACGAAAATGCTGCGTTCCGAGTTGGTCTGCCCAGCTGGCGGGATGGCAGGTTCTGGCGTAGACGCCACTCTCGAATGGGCAGATTTGTCTTATTGGGACGCGGCATCGTGCGTCTTGGAAAATGCAGAGACGCTTACGCCTGCCGAGACGGTGACGTGGCTCAAGAATATGAATCTGACCATCAATCGAGTAGACTTTCAGATTGATGGATATCCGGCACGTGTCATCGGCCATACGGGCGGGGATTTGCTGCGAGGCTCAAGGCCCTTTTATCAAAAGCTCATCAAAGTATACGGTACTAGCATCAAGATTGATTGGGATGAATCCCGGCGCATTTATCGAGTTTCGATAAGCAGTGACACTCTTTAGCCGGTATCGATTATTCGCGCTCGGCGGGCAATGAGGCGTCGGATGAAATTGTCTTCTTGGCGGGTGCTGCTGGCATCCCACGCTCTGGTATGGGCCGTGTTAGCGGTCATGGCCTATGTGACCGCAGGACCATATACGTTTGCAAGTTGCTGGCTCATTTTCCCGTTTACTTTTCTCCGCGCGTCGCGCCTGACAAATGATGCTCGGGCAGTCCCCGGCTGTAGCCGGCGCTTTTTCCTATACCGTTCGAAGCCAGCCTTTCGATGCCCTGTTGAGCCACCTAGGCGCCCCGGCCGCCTGCATGCGCCGCTCCGACTCCTCGCGGCGCTCCTCCTGTGTTCCCCGCGTTGCCGACGCAGCTGCGGCTTGCTGAACAGGTATCCTTGCGGCCCATCACATTGCACGGCAGTCCTCAAGCACCTGTTGGATGGCTTCGGTGTGCCTCACCGTGTGCGAACAGCCGGTACCCGGGTCGGTCGTCGTCATGAGCCGGCCGAGCGACCTTGGGGAGCTGGATCCATCTCGCCGCAAACCGCATCGCCGCCGAAGACCGGCTCACGCGGCACGTTATCTCGAAGCCGAGCTGCTGTAGGTCACGGCGCCGGGGGCCGATGCCGGGAGGGCAGCGTAAGTGTCCCAAAGGAAACCGACCTGCTCTCTCGGATGAAAGCAACGCACAGCCAGACGAGGGCGCATCTTGATCGGATCGCATGCCAGATACCGGCGAGGGGGGAACGCATGACCACGACAGCCAAGGCGCAGGCCCGAAGACATCCCCGCGGGTGATCGCGCTGGACACGCTCGGATGAAGCCCTGTCTCGGGGCTATGTCAACCAGATCAGTTTCGAGAGGCGCGGAGAAATCGAGGCCCTCAACCGAGATAGCTCTCACGACAGGAGCAGCCAATTCTCGTCGTCAGGGTAAAGGCCATTACCAACGGGACGACCGCCAAAGCGGATGTGCATGCCGTCTTATGACGGCCGGAGCGTGTGCGGCAGGCCACGGTCGTTTCCTTCACATTGGGCGCCGGTGAAATGCCACCCCTGACGGCCTCCCTTCGGTTCTGGTCGCGGTCGTAAACCGGCGGCCGGAGCCTTCAAGGCCGCTGACGCGCCGCGGTGCGGCCGCACGCACCATCCTCGTCAAAGCGGCCCCGCGGGGCTGTACGAGGGCTTGATAAGCCCTGCTGGCTCGCAGAACAGCTTCGCTCGTCCCGGTCCGTCCGGACCCTGAAGCCCCCGTCGTTGCGCCGGTTTCTTTTGCCCGCGCCCGAAGGGAGGGCCGGCAGGGGCCGGCTCGAGCCTTCGGTCAAAGTGAAGGAAAGGATCTCACATGACCAGCAACGCTCGTCCCTCCCGTTCATCCGGCAAGATCGTCCAGCTCCGGAAGGGTGCTTCCCTCGAGATGGTCCGGCTCGCCTGCCCCGACAGCGCCCAGGCCTCGCTCATCTCCGAAAGTTTCGGCCTGCCGGTCATCGATAGCCAAGGTATCCGCGATCTCCACCACAAGATCATCGTCGACACGGCCGAATCTCTGAACGAAGGCCTCGGCGACCGGGCCATGCAAATACATCTTCAGCGCATCGTCGGCTCCTATGTCGGTTCCGCCCACGGCGCCGGCCAATTCTATTCCCGTGCAGTCACTGAAGCGCGAGACGCGACCGCGAAGTCGGCCAACGATGCGCGCGACGAGGATCTCGACGGTCCTGTCGGATTCGACAGCAAAGCCCAACGCAAGCGAGAGTTCGCGGCCGATATGGGCATTCAGGCCCATGCGCTCCGCTGCGCAGCCGAGGGTGTGGTGACCGCTTACGAAGAAATCGTCGGGGAAGCCTGGAAGCCTTTTGAACGCCAGGTCGAAACCTCCGGCCAGTCCGTCGACCGCAAGGCGGCCGAACTGCAGATGGCGGCGCTTGGCTGAGCCGCTCGGCGGAGCTTCGGCTCCGCCTCCGTTCGCCGCGACGGAGACCCGAATTGGGAACACAACGTAAATTACCTAATCGACGTAAAATGATGAAGGCTTGCGATGAAACAGTACACGTTCTCCGACATGAACCGCTCCTCAGGCGAAATCCTGGAGGCTGCGATGCTCGAACCGGTCGTGCTCACCAAGCATGGCAAGGAGAAGCTCGTTATTGTCTCCGCCCGCGACTATCACCGCATGCGCGGCGAGCCGAGCCCGACGAAGTCATATTCCCTGCATGAAGCCCCTAACGATGTCCGAATGGAGCTGATGTCCGGCAACGATGCCATTCTCAGTCCTGACAAGAACGATGTTTGAACAGGGCGACGACGCCGGATTTCACAATCTCTGACATCGCGGAGCGGAGAAGGGTGAGGAATCCGGCCGGAAACCGCGCGCCCGGTCTGCATCGTCATCAAGACGCCCGGCAATCCCGATGTCGTATTGTTTTTTGCACTTACCTCTTCAAGCCTCTTGAAGGCCAACTCGCGCTGAATACACCTGAAATCAAGTGCCGGCACATTGGCCTAGCGTCTCGCGCACCGTCATTTGCCTGTGAACACCGGTCCGGAGCGACGCCCTGAATGTCCAGCTTCGACCCAGCCGCTTAGACGGACATGGCCGGTACTTCATCTCGGACGCAACCCATTCCCGCTCTTGGAGATATGGCATTCCTGGGTGCGGCGCGGACTTCCACGATCAACCCGTAAAGGGTCCGCTCGCAAGCGGCGGCCGCTTGGCTCTGGCCTGCGCGGTGATCGCGTCCGCTAAGCCGCACACTGACGGAGCCATCAAGAGCGGGATTGGCCCGCTCCAACGATGGAGCCCTTTCATGCACCACGATCTTTCCCTGGCCCAGAAACACGCCTGGAACCTCGCCCGCATCCTCATGACCCCGATCGTCCTTTTCAAGTCCGACGACGAATACGGCGTCCTTCCCGCCGACGAAGTTCACGACGCTGAGATCGTCGTCCTCTTCGAATACGACCCCTACACCGGCGGTCACTCGGTCCACTGATCCACTACTTCTCTCATCCCCTGGCGGCGGCGCCCTGCGCCGCCTTCCACTGCGCGTCTGCCCCGGTCGTGGTCCGTCCCGAGAAAGGTCCGGGCGGAGCCGGCGGCCGCTGCAACGGCTTCGCCGTCCTCCTCTGCGTTTCGGCCCTTCGCCACCCCGCTGCGTTGCGCGCACAGGGCCCCGGCTTGGGTGCAGCGGCTGCCTTCAGCCCCGCCATCATCGGACCTCGTGACGGACCGCGATCGGCGCGGTCCTGAAATCAGGAGGCCTGAAAATGAAAATGAAACGGAAAGAGAAGAGCCCGCGCGTCGACATCTACGAGCGGATCACCGAGACGATCGTCGCGGATCTGGAAAAGGGCGTCCGCCCCTGGATGAAACCCTGGAGGGCAGGTGGGCTCGAAGGCCGGATCACGCGACCGCTCCGGCATACCGGGGAAGCCTATACCGGCATCAACGTGCTGCTACTCTGGTCGGAAAGCCTGCGCCGTGGTTTCGAGGCGCCCCTTTGGATGACCTATCGGCAGGCCGGTCAAATCGGCGCCCAGGTCCGGCAGGGCGAAACCGGCACAACCGTAGTCTATGCCAGTCGATTCACCAAAACCGAGACTGACCCACGCGGCGACGAGGTCGCGCGGGATATCCCGTATTTCAAGACCTACACCGTTTTCAATTGCGATCAGATCGACGGTCTTCCCGAACACTACTACCATCGTCCCGACAAGATTATCGACCCGGTGTCGCGGATCGAGCATGCCGACCGTTTCTTCAAACACACCCGCGCGGTGATCCGTCATGGAGGCTCAAAGGCATTCTTCGCTCCCGCAAGCGACCACATCCAGATGCCACCTTTCGAGAGCTTCCGAGACGCGGAATCCTACGTGGCTGTGCTTTGCCACGAGGCAACCCACTGGACGGCGCCAGCACACCGCGTCGGACGCGATCTTTCGCGCTACCATAAGGATCACACCGAACGTGCCCGCGAAGAACTCATTGCGGAGCTCGGGAGCTGCTTTCTGTGCGCCGATCTCGGCATCGTGCCGGAGCTCGAGCCGCGGCCGGATCACGCGAGCTACCTTCATTCGTGGTTGCGGGTGCTCAAGGATGACAAGCGGGCGATCTTTCAGGCAGCCGCTCATGCCCAACGAGCGGTGACTTATCTTCACGGCCTGCAGCCGGCGCAAGCACTCGAAGAGCGTAAGGCGGCATGACGCTCCCTTTCCTGAATGCAAGAGCAGGGGGCGCATCGCCCTCTGCCACGCGCTCTCGCTCGTCGCTGTAGTTCAGTGTGACGTTTGATCCATGTCCCTGAATCTGGCGAATGCCCGTCGCCATCGATCGAGACGATGGCCCAGAACAACGGGGCATCTGCGGCATCTGCCTGCCCAGGTGACGCGGTGCCAAAGCAGAACCGCCGCAACAGACGCTCCGTTGTCAGCGGAACCCCGCATTCTGACGGATCGTGCCAAGTTCGTTGCGGTCTCGCGTCTTGAAGCCGGAAATAGCTATATGGCCGGCCCTGAGTGTGGGGCTTCCCGATCCCACTGTTGGGCTGCCTTGAACAGTGGCGAGAACGGTCTACCGATTGTGCGCCGGTAACGAGTGGCAGTGGGCATGCTTGCCACGTTCTGGCCTATTCCTTTTTTCGTCGTCTCTCACGGAGCCCGCCCAACGCGGCCTCGATTTGGCATGTCTGACCGGCAACCGGCTTCGCCTCGCTCGGCTTGCCGCAACGGCGGACCGGACCTTTCTTCCCCGTGCCGGCTGCGCCGCCACTCCTCGCGAAACAAGAAAGCCCCGTTCCGCCGTCCTCCATTTCATTGCGGTCCCTGCGAGCCCACCCGTTGCGCAATCGCAACGTGGGCCCCGGGGGGATGCGCGCCGTTCGTTCCCGGCCTCTTCGACAACCATCGAGGCCGCGATGGGCGCGGCCCGAAACATCGAAAAGGAATAGGACAATGGCCAATATCGGCACTTTCACTTCCACCAAGAACGGCTTCACCGGTCAGATCAAGACCCTAGCTCTTAACGTCAAGGCGCGCTTTGAGCGTATCGACAACCCTTCCGAGAACGGCCCGCACTTCCGCATCTTCTCGGGCAATGTGGAGCTTGGGGCGGCTTGGCAGAAACACTCAGAACAAAGTGGTCGTGACTACCTCTCGGTGAAGCTGGATGATCCGAGTTTCCCCGGTCCGATCTACGCGACCCTGGTTGAGGTGGAGGGCGCTGAAGGACTCTCCTTGATCTGGTCCCGTCCCAACCGAGACTGATCCGGTCGAAAGCGGCCTCGCCCCCCGGGCGAGGCCGCATCAGCGTGCCGTGAGCTCGACGGTGGTCGATAGCCACGCGACCTTTTTGAGCGAAGGAGAGAAAGGAACAGATCGACGGCCTCTTCTTCACGCTCGAAGCTTTGCTGGATCATGCGACCGGACGTTCCAATGCGTCCCCAACGGCGCACAAGACAGGGCTGCCCGAAAAGTGTCTTTTCGATCGAAAGCGCGTAGAAGCGAGCCATGTTCCGGCCCGCTTCTCGGCGTTCTACATAGACACGATAGGGCTGCGCGATCATCCATAAAAGAATCGCCCGACGTCGGGTCCGTGTCCAATGACAGGTTTGAATCGAACGGTGTGTTTCGATTCATCAGATTGATGGATCGCGAGGTGGCTATGCTGGAAGCCAGCCGCACATGAGGTTGATGATCGAGGCGATGCAAGCCGCCTTGATCCTTCATTTCCGACGAAGACTTAGGTGACGATTCGCCTCGCACCTCACGTCGGCACCGGCAGCAAGGCTCTCGCGTCCAATCAATCCGGACGCTTCGCGTCCGCCGGTCGGTTCGAGTCTTCCGACCGGTTGTCAGACGACAGTTCCTCGATGATCATCAAGAGATGTTGCGCGGTCGACGATGGGAGGTCGAGCATTCGCCTGATCAGCTTCATCTTGACTTCCGCCTCCTCAGCGCTCTCGCCGAACATATGCGGGGCCGCCGCATACAGCGCTTCCACCGGAGAGAAATTGAGCAGTTCGGCGAGGTGAAGTAGCCGCGTCACCCTAAGCTTGGCGCCAGCCCGCTCATGTCGGGCGTAGATCTCATGATGCAGACCGACCATCATGCCTACCTGCTCACGATTGAGATTCAGCCCATCGCGACGCTCCCGCAGGAAGCGACTGAGCTCCTCTTCCATTTCCAGCAGGCTGCGAATCCCGTTGAAGCCCGGTCTGCGCCAGATCGGCTTGTCGACCTCGGAATCGCTTGTCTCGACGAGGCCGCGCTTGTCGATGTATGTCTTTATGTCCTTGATCGCCATTGACTGGCTCGCTCGACCCGCTCACTGCCGAATCCCCGCCAAAAAGAGCCGCGAGATTCCCCGAAATTTCCCCAGACCTGAAAAATCAGATCCAAAACCACAGTGGTCCTAGCAGGAATCCAGATGCGACTTCAACTTGTCACGTGCTGGCAGCCCCAGCGCGACGCACCTTTCTCTCAAAATCCATTCGCGTCCAGATACTGCTGAATAGCCCTCTCCATGAGGGCCTGCATCGACGTCTCCAGGTTGAAGGATGCCAGCTTCAGCCGGCGCTTCGTGTCCCGATCCAGGTTGACGTTGACGAAGTGGCTTGCACCCTTCATGCGAGACCTTTTCATTTGTCGTAACGCCTTGCTCGCCCGACTCGACGTCTCCGCCTGCACTTCGTCTGCTTCCGTCGCCCGTTCCGACATCACTTCCATAGCAACCGGGCGTTCGACCTGCTCCGGCCCCGACAGCGTCGGAGTTGAGCGTGGTTTTCGAGGGGCGATGGCAAATTCCTCGAGCGACAGACTTTCCTTACCGCTCACGCCGCACGCTCCGCCTTCGACGCGCCTTCGAGATGTGCGTCAACTTCTTCGACCAGCGCGCGGGTCTCCCGCCGCGCCTTGGCGATCGCCTCTGTCACTTCCAGCATCTGCAATGTGCCGATGCCGTTATGAATATCCTTGTAGACGTTGCGCTCAAACACTTCAGTCCGAAACAGATAGGTTCCGACCTTGTCCTCGATGATCGGCCGGATTTTGCGGTAGAGTTCGGTATGGCGAACGGTTACGGTGATCCGCGTTCGCAACACGCCATGCCTGCATTCGCTGCCGAGAACGTCGTTGATACGCCGAACGCTTTCGAAGCTATCGATGGCGCCTAGCACTTCACGCTTCGACGGCTGGATTGGCGAGATCACCAGATCGGACGAAGCGATGACCGGGTCGACAATAGACGTGTCCTCGCCTGGCGTGTCGATCAGCACGTGATCGAACTTTGGGCCGTGCTCGTCCATCCAGCGCTCGAACCCTCGTGCCGTCTTGTGACTATAGACGTGGATGCCCTCGGGCTGCGCATCCTTCTCCTGACAGTCGGTCCACCACCGCATCAGGTTGTTGCGGGCGTCCATGTCGATCATGGCCACGTGTCCTCCGCGCAGTGCGTACTCACCGGCGATGTTCATCAGCGCGGTCGTTTTGCCAGCACCTCCCTTCCCGTTGATGGCGGCGATCACGACGGTCATCGGTAACTCCATAAAATGTGTTTCTACTCGCACAGGAATCCATGTCGGTGTGGTCGTGGATTCACATCGCACTAGAAATACCCGAACAATGGAAAAACACAATTATATTAACATTGAAAATAGCACAAATGATCCAAATCCGGAAAAATCAATGCTAAATATGAGTTGGCAGGATACGGAAAAATGTGATACATTTTCCTGACAATCGAGGGACAAGCCCTCGATCCGCGGCCTGCGGCCGCCACGATCAAAGGCCAAGCGTAGCGATGGCTCGCGTTCTCTCCGCAACGTCGATCAGGAAAGACCGGGTGGTTCACATCCGTTTCTCGCGGGCCGAGTATGACGCCCTCGAGATGGCCGCGAGGTCTGCAGGCATGACTGTTTCGGCCTTCGTCCGGTCGCTTGCCATGGAGGGCGCCGGTGTGCGGCCCTTCCTCGCAGAAGGAGATCGGGCCGTGCTCGGCCTACTCGCCGACGGCATCCGTGCGATCGGCGCAAACCTCAATCAAATCGCCCGCGCCATCAACACTGGCAAGGTGCCTGACGAAGGAGACCTGACAGGCAGCATCAAGGATGCCCATGGGGTGACGACAACGCTCGCTTCCGAGCTCGCGGAATTGACCCGGCGAGCGGCAGCGCGTCGACGCGGGGAAAGTGCGTGATGGAATTCTTTCCAGGGGCCTTCGAGACGGAGTGGGAGCGCCGCCGTGCCATGCTTGTGCATGAGATGCAGCTTGGTCGGATCGATAGCTACGACTGGGATGAGCCGAAAAGGGGAGGGGTAGCGCGGCTGCTGGACGAGGGCGCACGTGGCTTGGGGCAGGCGCGGCGGCGTGGCGGCAGCCAACCGCGCCAGTCGGGTGAGGACGTAGGCTCGACCGAACGCTCGATGCGGACGCGGTTTGTGGCCCTGGCGCGCGGCAGTCAGCCGGTCGTGGTCAAGCTTGCCTCCTATGGCGGCGGAGCCCGCGCCGGCGCGATGATGAGCTACACGTCGCGGGGCGGGGAGCTTGCCGTCGAGAACGAGCGCGGCGAACGTGTGGTGGGCAAAGGTGCGCTCGCCGAGCAGCGTGCCGAATGGGAACATCTGCTCGACAATCGCGCGGCAAGCCGGGATCTTGCCGTGTTCCGGGTCGCAATCGATGCGGCATCGCTGCGGCAGGATTTCGACCAGAATGATCAGTTGCGCGAGATCCTGCTGTCGGGATTTGGCGACCGACGATTCGTCTATTCGGCGCGCGAACGAAATCCGGGTGAGATCCATCTGAACGGTGTCGTCGTCTTGCGCAGCGGGGAAGGCGAGCGGCTTACCGGGGACCGAAAAGCTGCCGAGATTGTGCAGCAGCGCCATCACGACAGCGACGCCGGCCGGGACGTCGACGCACGGTTTCGCTTCCATGGTTACGGCAACGGTGTCGAATGGGGTACCGTGCGCGTTCGGGAACTGGTCGCGTCAGTCGGCGGGGAGGTTCTCGACGAGACCGGCCGGCTGATCGGCGATGCGACGCAGGCTGGCGATCTCGTCCAGAAGGAGTGGCGCAAGGAACTGCACAGTCGAAAGGGCAGGGACGTTATGCACCTGATCGTCTCGGCCCGCGCCGGCACGGATGCGGCTCCCTTCGAAAGTGCCGTGCGCGAGTTTCTCGGCGAGCAGTTCGCGGGGCATCGTTATGTGTTCGCCGTTCACGATCCGACGCTCGACCCGAAGGAAATTGCCGAAGGTGGCAAGCGCCCTCACATCCATGCCCATGCCATCATTACAATGCGATCGGAGACCGGAGATCGCATTGTCACCAGCCCCAAGCTGTTCCGGGAATGGCGCTTCGTAATGGCGGAGAAGGCGCGGGAACAAGGCCTCGACATGGAGCTGACCGATCGACGGGAACTAGCCAGCGCTCCGGCCTATAGTCGCAATCAGGTCCGCCCGGTCAGCTACCACGACCGAACCGAATATGTGGGTACGAGCGAAGCCTCACACGCCCGCTATCAGGCAAAGCGCTCCAACGAGATCAACCTCGCCACCACCGACCGCAGCCGTCAGTACGCGGCTCGGGCAGCGGAGGCATGGAACGATCTCGCCAATGCCGAGACGGGCATGTCCGAGGAGACGTTTGCACGACTGCACGCGACACGCCTGGAAGGTATGGCTGAGATTAACCAAAAAGATCATGCTTTTGAGGCAGAAGCGGTACATAGTGTCAAAAACAATGCTAATATGATAGAGTTTTATCAGCTCGTGAACGGTGAGGATCGACAGATGCGCGAGATGACACGCCCGGAATTCGAAGCCTACGAAAAGCGCGTGGCAGCGGTTCTTGCCTCGGTGGAGCGGTCACTTGAGCCTTCGGCGCAGGCTGACTTCGATGAGGTCGCCGCCGCGGCTCGCGAGGTAGTCGACATTCGTCGCGAATATCTCGAGGTCACCGAACGGCAATCTGATCAGGTCCGGGATGAGCTGCCTCACGATAGCCGGGACGAACGGCCGGATAGGTCCAACGCCGATTGGGATTCGGCGGTGGCTCGACATGACCGGGACGCTGTTGAGAGGGCGAATGAGGTCCTGGTCGAGGTCGAGCACTATCGGGAAGGCCTGTCCAGGATCGATGCCGGAGAACTGCCGCGGTCCTATGGCGCCAGCTATCAGGATGGTCTCGCACGGGAAATCAACCGCGCGGCGGAAATGGTCGTGGATGGCGACAATCAATTTCTGCGCGAGGTCGCCAAGTCGGACCAGGAGCTGCAACGAGCGATCGAGGCGATCGAACTTGCGCGGCGTGAAGCCAATCGAAATGTCGACCACGAACACCATTTCGCCGGTCAGACGTCCGTGGCGAGCGACGGCAGGGATTCAAACGGATCGCCCTCGGGAGCTATCGAGGCAGATCAGGTCCGTGAGGCGGATTTGGACGTTCTTCGCGGGTCTGAATTGCGCGACGGACACGGACAGCAAGAGGCCTCCACGAGGCCTGCGGCCGAACCCGTCCGATCCGATCCGCCTCAGCAGCACGTGCCGCGACTGCGCCAAATCGAACACGAGATTGAACAGCGTCACGAGCCCGATCGCGATGATCGTGAACGGTAGGTGGGAGGCGAGCATGAAGGATGAACGGCCTCACGCGGAGTTTCCGCCGCCGGACGGCTTAGAACCCACCACCCCACAAACAAAAGTCGCATAATCTGCATTATGGAACTGGCGATGATATGGAAAGCCGGGGGGAGATTCTATGAGCCATAGAGGAGTAATCCTATAGCTCATGCTCTGGAAGCGGCAACAACCCGTCTGGCCTCAATTTCGAGCTACGCTCTCGTTCACGACGTGGGTCAGCTGGTCCCTATCCCGTCAGCCACCTCATCCGGAATGGTCTCGTCAAAGATCTTCGACCATCCACAATCGCTGGATGCCTTTGAGCGTGTCGTCACCAGCGTTCTCAACCTGCGTGCTGCCGGGACGAAGCGCGTTTCGATGGCATTGAGGTGCTCTCTGTGTTCGCTGGCTTGATGGGTGCCACCGCGTAACGGAAATTCTGATGAGCCGTTTTTGAGGACGTCACCGCTGCGCATTTGCGGGCTGGACGCCGTCCGTCGAGCTTTTCGGTCAATGGAATGCACTTCGTCCCCGAGGTAGCCGGTCGTGGTCGCGGGCGTCGGCCGCGTCGGCAGGAACTCTGTCGCTGGCACAACCGGCACGTTGGCACGGGAAAACTGTTCCAAGGCTCTAAATGGCGCGGTCCGAAAGAACCGTAATTTGTCCGCAAAGAGCGGCCCCTGTCCTTCTGCCAGAATGATCATCTTGTCTCCCGGCATCTGCCTGATCTCCTGCGCCATCATGAGATCGCGCTCGCGCAGTTGCTCGACTTTGGTGCGGCGGTGCAGACCCATCAGTTCGATCGTGCGGGATTCGGTTCTGTAGCGCACGGTTCGCTTGCCCAGGCTTTTCGAGACCGCTTCCGCAGTCACCTGGTCATTGGCGCCGAGAACGAGCTGGTAACCGCAATTGCCTATCAGAGAGTGTCGTGAGGTTTCGCCGTAGATCTCATCGAGATTTTTGATGTCCTGGATTACGAAGGCCATCTTGATGTTGTAGCCGGCGACATAGGGAAGCTTGGTCGTAATCTCCAACATCTTCTTGAGCTGACGAAACTCGTCGAGCAGGAAAAAGACCGGCACCGACGGCTGACGATGCTCTAGCAAGAGTATGTCGAGGGTTTGCTGTACGAAGAGAGCGAGCAGAGGCCGCAGAAGCGTGATATCGGTGACATTTGGCGCGAGGTAAATCGAGATCGGTCGATGCTTCAGCGCGCGCAGATCCATATCCGTAACGCAAGTTGCGGCGACCACGCGCTCATTGCGAAATGGTCTCAGCGCCTTCTGGATATCGAGGAGCGCCGATGCAGCAGCGCGCTCTGAAAGGGCGATGTAGGCATTGAAGCTTTCTACGGTAAAGCGGGACAGGTTTGGCTCGCGCTTCTTGATGAGCGTCATCAGCGCCTGCAGATCGACGCCGCTGTTGAAGAAGGCTGTCACTTCGCCAAGATTGCGCCGGCCATCGTACCAGACACTCTCGCTGATGTAGCTGATGACACCGGCGATGACCTGCTGGGCTGTCGCCTGCCAGATCGAATTCTCTGACTCGGTCACTTCCGGGACGAGAATGGCTGCCATGTTCTGGATGTCGGTGGTGCGGTCGCCGCGATCAGGACGGATGAAATCGAGCGGATTGTAGCGGTGCGTCCGCCTAGATCCCGGTGCGAACAGGAAGACCTGGTTGCCCCTCGCCTTGCGGTAGCCCGCCGTGCTCGCGAAAATCTCGCCCTTGAGGTCGGTGACGATCAACGAGCCTTCGTGGCAGAGCGCGTTAGGAATGACATAACAAGCCCCCTTCCCCGACCGGGTCGGCCCGATAATCAAGTGGTGGCGATCATCATCGACGCGAAGGATTCTGCGACCGAAGCGGCCAAGGATCTTGCCTTTTCGGCGGAACCACCTGCCCTGCCGCAGGGACATTGCCGTCTGGAAGCGTGCATCCCCGAGCGGGTTCGACGTCGGGCGCAGACCGGCAACGGCGACGATGCTGGCAACGAGAACAGCAGGAACAATCGCGCCGAGGGCAACCATGCGCAGACTGCCGCTGTCGCTATACGCGATGAGCTGATGGAAAGGCACGAGCGGATTGGTGGTGATGATTGTCTGCAAGACACTGCCGTCGCCGTAGAGCAACTGCAATCCGAGACCGTAGGCCAACATCCAGACTGCGATTGCGACAGCCATGCAGAAGCCGAGATAGATGAAGCGCAGCGGGCCGGTCACGGCGCTTCCGCTCTTGCGCGTGCGAAAAAGATCCCCGAGACGCCCCGCCGGCCCCCTTCCCTGCGCAACTGGACGACGATCGGGATGACACTTTGAATGTATGAGATCAGATCGGCCTTCGGATAGGCGGCCGACAGTCCGGACTGCATCACCATCATGGCGAGCTGCTCATAGGCGCCGAGCGGCGTGTCGGCATGAACCGTCGACATCGAGCCCGGATGGCCAGTGTTGATCGCGCGCAGAAAAGCAAAGGCTTCCGAGCCTCTGACCTCGCCGACGAATAGCCGATCTGGCCGCATACGCAACGAGGCCTCAAGCAAGGACTGGATCGTCACGCTGGCTGTCCCCTGGTCGCCGCGCGACGCAAGCAGATGGACGGCGTTCTTCTGCGGCGGGAAGAGCTCACGCGTGTCCTCCAGCGTGATGATGCGTTCATGCTTATCCACGGATTTGAGGCAGGCATTCAAAAAGGTCGTCTTTCCGCTGGACGTGCCGCCGCTGATCAGGATCGACACGCGATTGACGATTGCCGTGCGAATGAAACCATAGATGTTCCTGACCGAGAGATGGTCGATCAAAGCCTCCTCGATTTCGCTGAGTCCACCCAGCGCGACCGCCACCTCATCCAACGACCCCTGATCGCGATAGTCCTCCAGAGTGAAGTCGCCAACGACCTGTTTGCGGATCGACAGCGTGCCGCCATCGGGCGCTGCGGGGGGCAGAACGACCTGGATACGCTCACCGGTCGGGAGGGCCGCGCTCAGCATCGGGCTCGCGGGGCTGATGAACTGGTTGGTGCTGGCCGCGACACGCTCTCCGATATTCATGATCTCAGCTGTCGTGAGCTCGGGAACCGCATGAAACTCCATGTGGGCCGAGCCGAGCCGCTCGACATAGACCTGACCCGGCCGATTGACCGAGACTTCGACGACGGCGCGATCGTCGAGAAATCGCTTCAGCGGAGCGAGCGCTCGATGCAGAAAATAGTGCCGGTTGTCCGCGGTAAGGTCAGGGAAGGCCGCGTTCACGATGGATCTCTCTTAATGCCTCGGTGACGGGGTCTTCGTATTGCGCGGAGAAATCGAGATCGTGCCGGACGAAGACGAAGATACGTTCACCCTGGTTCACGCTGATGGTCGGTGGGATGCGCAGTGAATCATTCAAGGCCTCATTGGCCATATCGCTGAATGTCTGAGCCAGTGTCTCCCGGGCGCGTTCTTCCGCATTCTGCGCGTCGTCGCCGTCTCCACCTGCAGCTTCGCTGCCGTAGCCCGTCAGGTAACTGGCGCCGGCGCCAACGATGGACAACAAGATGGCGGCGCCAAATCGCTCGCGAAATTTCTTGTCGACGCGTCCGGGCAAACCGGCCCGCCCCAGGCTGTCGGCGCCGATCGAGTTCAGGCGGACCGAGACGCCGTCATCGCGAAGCATGCGCGTCCAAACGACGAATATTCGTGTTTGGCCGCGCATGATCTCGGATTGGTATTCCCCGATCAGCCGCGTGCCGGTCGGAATCAGCACCCTGCGGCCATCAAAGGAATAGACATCCTGCGAAACGATCGCTCTTACCTGCCCTGGCAGGTCGCTGATAATCGCTGTCTCCAAGATGCCGGGGATCAGCGTCCCCTCAGGAACCAGCGCGTCGATCCGCTCGATCTTCCTCGCCTTGGCGCCGCGGTCGCCAAGTCCGACGGCGGCAGAAAGGAACTTGCTGCTGCGATCCTCGCCAGCGACAGTGAGCCCCTCCCCTCCTCCACCTGTGAGAGTCCCGGTATCACTCGAGGCGGAACGATCGATGACCACCAGGTTCGACCGAAGGCGTGAAGGAAACTCTTCCGTAGCAACTTCTGCCGTTTCAGGGGGCGCAGGTAACCCATCGGTCGCAGGCGGCGGCGGAACATCGAACCGCGTCGTGTCGACGTCTTCCGTCGAAGGCGGCGGCGGAGGTGGTGGAATCTGGACAATCTCCGGCGCCGCAAGTTCCGGCCCCGGCTCGTCATCGCCCTCGCGGACGAAGGACGGCGGCCGGAATGTCGTCGTCTTGAACTCCTCGTCCCCTTCCAGCATATCGCGCACCGGCGTCCGCTCACTGGCGAGAACCAGATAGGCCGCCGCCAGGCCGGTGAGGATCAGGATCGCGCCGCCCGCCAGGTGCTTGCCGCGCACGGAACTGCCCGCGACGACCGGATCGTCATTGCTGGCCAACGCTTCGAGTTCGGGGGAGCGCTTCATCCGTTGCCGCTCCTGAGCCGTCGTGTCGCCGTGTTATCCTCGACCGGTCCCAGGATCGCAGGGTCAGGCGCACCAAAATCCGGCACCCTGAGGTTGAAGATGCAGATCCACTGGTCGCCTTCGCGCAGGGTGAATTGCGTGGCCGTGCCATCGACGACGAAGTAGTCCCCTTCCCGTCGAAAATTCCGCAGGGTTTCGGAAAAATCGGAGTTCACCGCGAAGATCGCAGGCACTCTTGCGCTGAACTTGAAGAAGGTCTTTTTGCCGTCGTCGAAGACCATCAGCGGCTTCAGCCGCGCATCGCCGGAGAACGAGTAGTCGATGTTGACCTTGGCCTTGTCGATCCCGGAGATGTTCGGCCATGCGGCCCGCTGCTCGGCTTCCCGCCGCAGCGCGGCGTTCAGCTCCTTCCCAGGATAGTGAAAGCGGATTCCGAAAACCTTGCGGTCAGCGTCAGGCGCGAAATCATGCAGCTCAAGGTAATAGATACGCTTGTCGGTAACGACATTCATGTTGGTAGCAACATCCTTGGCAATCGGCTTGACGAAGAGGATGTTGCCCTTCTCTGCAGGCACAACCTGCCAGCTTTCCGTGTCGCCGAGTGAGATCGTTTCGAATTCTTCGTCCTCGTCGAAGATGATCATGGTCGAGATGCCATAGGTGGCGTGCACCTGGACGACGTTGTTTTCCTGATAGGTGACGCTGGTCACGCGGGCGTCGAGCTTGCCACCTTTGGGCATCTGTGCGCCCGATGCGGGAAGGCAGAGGCTAATCAGCGCGAGCGCGGTTGCGAACAAACGGCGCCTCATCGGGCATCCTCTGAGGTCACTGTCTCCTGCTCGCGGCGGTAGGCGTAGACCTGGAAGCCGAGCGGATTTTCGAAGCGCCACTCGTTGCGCATTGGCGTATCTGTGTAGCGGAAGCGTACGACCGCGATCCAATGGCGGACGATCGATTCCGTGTCGCTGCGTTCGTTGGTCGAGAATCTGACGATCGCCGTGCTGGCGTTCGGGAAGGTCACCGACTTGATATCGACCAGCACCCGCTTCAGCCGTCCATAGACCTTGGCAGGGTTTTCGGCGTTTGCTGCGCTGTAGAGCGCCTGCAACTCACGTGCCGCCTCGTCTGTGGAGAGCAGCGCCGCGATCCCGAAATTCTCCTTGATGGCGTACGGGTCGTAGCCTTCCCGCGCTCGGATGTACCGCACGACATTGGCCTGTGTAACAGCCTGCTGTTCGGTCAAATTGGCGGGCCGTGTCAGCCCTGACTTGACCTCGATATAGCCCGTTGCTTGGTCGACCGTGACGATGTAGGGCTCGAAGTCCTTCAAGGGCAGCATCAGCACGACCGCACCAAGGCTGAGCAAGGCAATTCCGGCAAAGACGATCGAGAAGAACCACGCAACGCGCGCCGAACGTTTTGCGCGCTTGAAGATCTCCTGCTCCCAGACGTCTCCCTGTTGGAAATAGGAGCGCAGCGCGGTCTCGGACTTTTCAGCCATCCCTGTTCAATCCCTGGCGTTCACGGTCAAGCCTCGACTGGCCTTTATGTTTCTGGTGGGGTGCCGTTGGATGCTATCGCGCGCTGCATGGAGGCGCCCGCGCCGTTCGGAGGCGGCGTATGCAGTCGAGCCTGGACGCGATGCAAGGCGGTCTGCGTCTGGCGGGCGGACTGCCCGATGGCCTCGCGGCTCAGGTAGACGCCGCGATAGGCGTGACGGCGAGACTCATGACCAATCGCAGTAGCAAACGCTCCGACAATTCCCTGCGCAAGCGTCTGGACCTGGAACAGAACGAATGCGCCGGCGACGCACAACAATATGAAGGCTGCGAAGTCGCTGAGCTTCAGTTCCCGATTGCCTGAGATGGCGTCGATCGCCGTAAGCTCCGGCTCCATCGCGGCGATCAGAAAAGCGGCGATGACATAAACGAACAGCGGGATGATCGCGTAGAGCAGCGATTGGTTCAGCCAACCAATGGCGTAGTTGCGAGTTGCATCGAAAAAGAAGCAGGAAACGAATATCGGCGCAGTGCCCAACAGCACCCAAAGGATCACTTTCGCCAGCACGAGAATGCCGAGGGCAATTGCAACGAAGACGCCGGCAAACACCATGATGATCATGCCGACCAGAGCCGGGAGTACCGACAGATAGCCGGCCTGCTCGGCAAAGGCCGCCGCCGCGACATTGGCCGTCTTCCAGATATGGGAAAGCCCATGGGTGGGCTCGGTGACGCCGGTGCCGGAGGCAGACAAAATAGCTCGACCCGCCGCCTCAGGGACCTCAGTCAACCACTCATAAAGGAGGGCGTTGAAATTCGACCAGGTGCCGACCAGCACCAGGATGACGAAGCCGCGTACCAGCCTGCCGATGATTTCGGCAACGCTGAGACGCGCCGTTCCAAGAAAGAGCTTAACGCCATAGAACAGGACGACGAGAATGAACAAAAGGCGAAGGAGCGGCTCCAGGTCCTGGCTTAGTGCCTCATAGGCGCGCTGTGAAAAGTTCTGTCCCGACGCGTCGATGCGATCCAGCAATTGGCCAATGAAGTCTTCCACCGCCCTGCCCTATTCGTCGTCCGCCAGCGCCAGTTCCCGGATCGCCGCCGACGCGGCGGCCCGGTCGGTGTTGAGCGCGTGCATGGCCCCGCATTCACCTACCGGCGCGTAACTCGCAAGGTTGCCAGGCCTCTTGCACGGAGCGGTCTTTTCGCGCGGCGTGCCGCATCCACTGGCGACGATGGCCACAAAGAGCATTGCAGCGGTCAAGATCCATCCACGGCCCATCATTCGTAGCGCAATGCCTTCCGGGTGTTCGACATGTCGGTGAGCTTGCGTTGGTTCTCGGCATGCAGGGACTGCACGCCCGCATTGAGGACGCCGATCATCTCGTTGAGGGTGAGCCCGGTCTGAACCTGAAGCTGGGTGTTCTGGTCGATTGACCCTTTGATGTCCTCAGCCTTGCCGATCTCGCCGCCCGCGGTTTCGAGCGCGGAGCGACGCGCCTCGACCGCCTGCTGAGATCCGTTGATCAGCGCCGACACGCCCATCACCGTCTTCATGAGTTCTTCGTAGGACTTGTCGCTGGAAAGCGAACTGTCCTCCTTGCCGGACAGCGAACGGACAAGCTGGAGCCCGTTGATGAAGAGCGTGGCGGCTTCCACGATCTTGGGATCGAGCGACCCGAAATCGGCAGTCCCGCCTTTGAGGAGGTCGTTGAAGGAAGGCATCGACGACACGCTGAAACCGTTGCCGATGGCGATGTCCTTTAGCGGACCGGCATCACTGCCGCGCTCTCCGGTCACTGCCTTGAGCGCGTCCTCGACGGTGGTGAGGATCTCTTTGTTGGTGTCGAGGATTTTTGCCGTCTTTTCGGCGGTGTCGCGCGCGACCGCATAGTTGGTCTTGTCGACGACCGGAATGTCCGCTGCAGCCGGCGAACAGGCCGTGCCGATCAGGGTCACAATAGCCAGTGCTCGTTTCACGTTGATCTCCCTCAATCAGTGTGTTTCGAAAAGCAGTTCGGCCTGCGCGTCGATACGCAGTACACAAGCCGTGGCAGCGTCATCCCATTCGAAGCCTCGCCGCGCGTCGCATGAGCCAGCGGCCTGTCGTTCATCGTCCTCTTCCTGGTCGCGGTAGTCGGTCGAGCGGTTCGCCCCCGACATGTCGCCGAGCATGATCGCGTTGTTGGAATTGATGAGATCCGCGAATGTGGTACCCAGCTGGACCAGCCGGTTCATCAGTTCGACATTGGCACCGCGCGCTCCGGAGTTGTGGTCCCAGCTGTCCTGAATCGTGCCGGTTCCTATCGCTCCCAACTGGTGCAGCCAGGATAAAACGTCGTTGGATCCATCCGCGACCGCTGCAGTCAGGCCCATTGCGTTGATCGTGCTGGCGCGGGCGCTTTTATAAGCGCTGCCGCCGCCGTAATTCAGCGGAATGCCCGATTTGTCGGAGCCGCCGAAGGCCGGTAGCCACTTTTGGGTGATGCTCGCCACATAACCTCGCGTTTCCTTGAACGGAGGAATGCCGCCATATTTGCTCACATTGCCGTGGCCGGCATTGTAGGCTGCGAGCGCCAGCAGGATATTGCCGTCGTAGCGGCGCAGCTGTTGCTTCAAGTAGTGCGCGCCACCGCGAAGGTTCTGTTCGATATTGTGCGGATCGACGCCAAGATCCCCGGCCGTGCCCGGCATCAGCTGGGCCAGTCCGATCGCGCCGGCGGATGAGTGAGCGCACGGATTGAATCGACTTTCCTGATAGACGAGCGCCAGGAACTGGTTCTCGTGTATTCCCTCCTCGCGTGCGATCCTTCGAACCATTCCAGCGATCGCCGGATTGGCATTGGCCGCGCCGATCGGATCGCCCTTGTGGCCATGCCGGTACATTGAGCACGTTACGCTCTGGTTGTTGATGTAACGGGCCTCGTCGACCTTTTCGATCTCGCCGGTTTTGCGGCCGCGATCCGCGCGTTCGTGGAGCACCTTTCCGTCGAGGGTCGGAATATCTGCGAAGGCGGGCGACACGGCGATAGCCGGCAGGAGGGCCAAAGAGAGGATGCCCAGCCTGATCATGCCGCACGCCCCCATCCGCAGAATTCGGACAACCAGTTCGCCGGATCGTCGCCCAGGCGTTCGCGCAGTGCCGCGCACTGCTCGATCGTTTCCTTACGACCCGACATCACGCGTACCAGGTCCGGCATTGAGGATAGGTCGAGGCGGGCAATGACGGAGTCGTTGCCGTGCTTGATCAGAAAGGTCCGCCGCTCTGGCGGCGTATTGCGGATGAACGAAAATTCCTTTGCAGTCAGGCCGAAGCGGCGGACGTAGCTTTCTTCATCGGCGCGCGGATTGGGAAAATGCAGGGTCGTCGCGGACTGCTCGATCAGTGTATGGGACTGCGGCGCACGGGCGATGTCGGCCGCGGACTGGGTGCCGAACCCGACGATCCCGTTGAGCTTGCGGATCGTCTTCATCTTGTCGACGACGTAACTGGAAAAGAGCGGATCCTGTAGAAGCTTCCAGCCCTCGTCCATGAAGATCAGGACCGGCTCGCCGGTGAGCAACTCATCCAGCCGGTGGTAGAGATACATCAGCGCCGGCGTACGCACTTCCCTGTTATCGAGAATGTGGGTCATATCGAAGCCGAAGATTCTCCGACCGGAAAACGACAGAACATCGCGCGGCGCGTTGAAGAGCCAGGCCTTCTCGCCCTCGCACCAAGGGCGCAAGCGTGACTGAAGATCGTTGGCGTCGGATCGCGTCCGGCCCATCAGGAGACCGGACAGGTTGGCGAGCGTGCGCTGCTCGACCGGTTCCTGGCATATGCGGCCGATTGCCTTCTCGAGCGTGTCATCTTCTTCCTGGGAGAAACCGCTGTCGTCAGACGGATCGAGCATGGCCTTGAGCAGGCGATGCAGGAATTCGCGGTTGGCGGCATTGTTTTCGAGTTGCAGCGGATTGAAGCCGGTTGCGACGCCTGGCTGCAGCACTTCGTAAGCGCCACCGACGGCGCGCACGAAGATTTCGGCGCCACGATCCTTGTCGAAAAAGACGGCCTTTGGTTCCGGCGAAATACGGAACGCCTGGGCAAGCAGAAATGTCAGCACGACTGTCTTGCCGGACCCGGTCGGACCGGTCACCAGAAAATGGCCGATGTCACGCTGGTGGAAGTTGAACCAGTAGGGCGTCTGCGACGTCGTCTCCAGGATCGAGATCGGCAGACCCCAGTGGACCCCGCTCCCCTGCCCCGTCGCGAAATTGTGCAGCGACGAGAACCCGGAGAAGTTTGCGCTCGACAACATGCAGGAACGCGCGATGTAGGCATGATTGCCTGGCAGCTGCGCCCAGAAGGACGCCTCCAGATTAAGGTCTTCTCGAAGCCAGTTGATGTTCATGTCGGTCAGGCAGGAGCCGAGCTCGGCTACAGCCTTGTCGAGCTCGGAGAGCTCGCGCGACAGGCAGAGCAGGCTGAAATGGTGATAGCCGAACACGGCCTCCTGGTTGAGCAGGCTGTTCAACGCAAAGTCGATGTCGGTCTCGACGGTGCTGCCTGATTCATCCGAGGCATGGATCTGACGCTGCAGGCGAGAAATGCGCTCCTGGGCGATCGGCTTGTCGGCGAGCGTAAACGATTGTGTGCAGATGAACTCGTGGTTCCTCTGCAGAAGACCGTCGAGCATGCCGGGCCCGGAGAACGGCGGATACTCTTTGATCGAGAGCATTGCACCGAAACGGTTGTCGGCATCCGTCGGCCCCTGGGCCTGCATCGTGCGCTTGGAAAAGTGCAGGCGCGATGTGCCGACATAATTGCGGATGCCCATGCGCGGCAGACGCATGTCGCGCGCGATGCCGCAGGTCAGCAAGGTGTTGAAAAAGGCGCAAGGTTCGGAATAGGGATCGCCATTGCGATAGACGATGCCGAGCGGCCGGGCACCATATTTCTGCAGCTCGCGCGTGACGTTGCCGACGACCTCTTCGAGCTCGTTGATCTGCTCGTGCATCCGCTGCTGGCGCACGTCGGCGCCAGAGGACCGATCAAGAAGGCGGGAAAACATCTCGGCGGCCCCAAGCGCGCCGCGCATGCCGGAGCGAACGATCGTCAAATAGAGCTCGTTGGTGAACATGCGCTTGGCGTCCAGCGACGCCATGTAGCGCTCGTTGAGAAGCGCGCAGAACGGGTCGGAGAAGCTGCCGCCGATTGTCGGCTTGACTTCCTTGCGGACGACCGTTGACCAAAGCGCATAGCGGCTGGAGCCGAGCGCGCGGATCATCGTGTTCTGCACGACGGCGCGCATATTGAGCTCGGCTTGATCCTCCGTCTGGAAAAACAGTCCGTCCAGCTTGATCACGGATGCGATGGAGCCGCTTTCGAGCCCAATCACCGTATCGGTGACATGGCGGAGATACGGAATGTGGGACGACATCGGCCGATCGCGCCGGCTTTCTCGCCCGAACCCCAATTCCTCGGCAACGACGTTCAGCATGATCAAGGTCCAAAAGAATTTGTGCGCCAGAACAGCCGGTTCCGCGTTCGCGGCGTTCGACGACCGACCACCTGGGCAATGTCGAGGACGCGCATGTCGCTCGTACAAAGCGCAAACAGCGCGAGGTAAATCAGCGGTGCGATCAGTGCCGACCAGAAGCTCGAGCTCACCAGGAAGGCGATCAGCGTGAAACCGACGATGATGTAGAAGGCGTTCAGCGGGACGCCCCACATCATGGGCGGCCGGGTCAAGCCGATAACCAGCGGCGTCAGTTGAGGTTTCTCGTCGGCGAACTTGGTCATGGTCAGCTTCCGACCGCCGCGATCATCTCGTCGACAATCGCGGGTGCTCCGAAGACCAGACCGATGCCGAGCACGACCGCGCCGGCTGTGAACCAGGAGAGACGCCCCGCGAAGGCGAGGAAGCCGAGCGCGATGACCGCGATGATCGCCAGCAGACGTCCGAATGGTCCTGTGATGAAATCGACGATCATCTGCACGGCGGTCTCGAGCGGCGCGAAGGCGCCGGAGGTCTGCGCAAAGGCGGGTTCGGCCATGGCGAGGCTGGAGATCAGGATCGCGCTGATCGCCAGCGGACGCATCACGACGTGGGTCGTCATCAAATTGGAAACTTCGTTCATGGTGACCTCCGGCTAGAAATGCATGACCCCGCCGACCCACTGTCGGCGTTCGCGCAACCTGATGACCCCGCTGGCATCCCCAGAACCTTGGCCCTCATTCGGCGAGGGCGGCAGCGCGTATGCGGTCGGGCTGCTGCCCTCAAGGGTCAATTTGGCGTTGAGGACGTCCGCGACGAATTCGACGGTTGCCGGCATTGGGGGAATGCCGCGATGCTGCCGCACGCGGCTCTCGCCAGCGTGGTAGGCGGCAGCGACCAGCAGCGGACTGTTAAACTCGTCAGTCAGTTGGCGCAGGTAGCGCACCCCGACATCGATGCTTTGCGCGGCGTCGCAGATGTCGGTGACGGCGAACCGCTCGGCGGTCTCAGGTGGGAGCCGCATCGGCCAGGTCGCATCGGTTGCCGAACTGTGCTGCCGGTTGAGCCGGCTTTCGGCCGTTGCGACAGCGATGGCGAATCCAGGATCGACCTGATGTCGCCGTGCCGCCTCGATGACGAGACGGGCGATCTGATCAGGCGACACCGGTGGATGACCGCACCGCAAATAGCTGTTAGCGCCACTACCAAAATAGTTGTGAACAGTTTCCGGGCCGGTCGTGCTGGTCGAAGTCGCTTCCCTGGCACCAGCCGGCTCGCCTCTACGAACGACCTGACCGCTTTCGCTCAGCACGTAGTCGTCCTGCTGCGTTGCCCAGCGCGCCTCGTCAACCGTGTCAGGAGAAGGCAGGCCGCGACCTTGCGATGCAACTGCGCCTGGCGGGACGGGGCCTGTCGAGGGTTCAATCAATGCCTCGGCCGGCATTGCGTGAAACGAAGCAAGCGAAAGGCCACCTGTGATGATTGTCGCCGCTATCAGCGGCGTGGCGGAGAGTGATGATGGCTGCTTCGCCATGTTGCATCCCGGAACTGGACGTCGAGTGCGGGAATCGATAGGCGAGATAAAAAACAATGTCAATTTGGTTGTGATTTTTTCTTGCAATCGCAAAAGAGGCGTACCAATGTCGGGCACGACCAGACGTTGGAGCCGACTTCTCAATGAGACGAACAGCCTGTTGCCTGTTGGCGATTAGCGCGCTTCTGCCAGCCTATGCGGCCGAACCTGTGGACGACGCGTACATTCGTTCGCTGGCGGCGCCCGGACGGATGGTGCTGGTCATGGAATATTATGACGGTCATGGACAGGTGTCTGAGCGCAAAGGCTATGCCTCCGCGTCGGGCTTCAAGGCGATCTCGGCCACCGCTTTCCGCGTCGACGCAAATTTGACCGTGCGCCTGTTCGGGATCGAGCCGTGCGAGGGCGGCATGGTCAACCGGAAGGAGGAATTTGCAGGCACCTGCGACGACTATGCGCGACAGGGGATGGAAACCCTTCTGCAGTCACCGCGGGTCATCTTCTGCAGGGCTTTTATCAGCGAGAGCGGCGGGGCAGTACAGCATGCCACCTGCTATGGCTACTATCACTATCCAGGCAGCCTCGACACGATCGACATGTTCGAGGAAGAACTGGTCTCGCTCGGCAGCCACCGCATCGCCAAGCGCCCTGACGGGTCGCTGGCGCGCCCCGACCTCAAGGAGGCCGAGGCCATGGGTCGTCGCGGCTACGGCATGTGGGTGGACCCGAGGGTCGCCGCGCAATGAACGCCCCCGCCCCTCTCCTCATGGCACCGATCGTCGGTGTCGTGCCCGCGAGGTTTGAGCCAACAAAAAGCCTTTTCGAGCTCAAGTCCGGCGCAGTGCTCGAAGGCGGCGACAGGTGGCGCGAGGAAGGGCGGCGTTTTGGTCTGTTCGGCGTCGACGCGTGCCCGCGCCAAACCGTCTATTGCGACAGGGCCGGCACCCGCCGTGACGGCGCTGAAGCTTCCCTGGCCGTCCTTGCAGGCTACATTGCGGATAGGAAACCCGTGTGTGCGCAATTCGTGCAGTCGGCCGGAACGGTTCTCATTTCCCGCCCCGCGATGATCGGCTCCGACCGGCCCGACCTCGCCAATCTGCAAAATACCTCCGGCTTTGCCTTCGCTCGCCTGGATGGGCGTGGCCTGCCCGACCACGCTCTATACGCCGTGGCGGCGCAGGTCGCCTGGGAGAAGAAGGCTGGCCTGCGGCAGTTCGACGACGTCGAGCATCCCGCCATCCTGCGTGACCAGGGCATGGCAGGGCGGGAGACCATGCCATGACGCGAGCCGTCGGCGTGAGCTCGGGCATGGTCGCGCTGCTGGTGATCGCCTTCACCGGTGCTGCGCATGCGGCCGATATGTTGCATGGCAGTCGCGAGCCATCGGTCGGGATCGGTTCAGTCCCCGACCTCGACCAGGTGACCGAAATCTCTGGCCGCGCAACAGTTGTCGATGGGCACACTCTGTGGTTTCCACAGAACGGCCAAGAGGTGCGACTGGCCTCGATCGACACGTGTGAACTTCCGCAATGGTCCTACGATGCGCGCCGGCACGGCGAGAATGCGATCCTTAAGCCGGTGCCTTGCGGTCCGTTGGCTAAGGCGTGGTTGAAGCGGTCGGTTGGTCATGCTCGCGTGAGCTGCGTCGTGCAAGGCAACGATGGCGATGGCGTCCCTCGCGGCCGCTGCATCGCGAACGGCCGCGACCTCTCATTGGAGATGGTGCGGGTCGGCTGGGCCCGAGCGACCTCACAGGCGCCCGCGCACTATCTGGCATGGCAGAAGCACGCCATGTCGGCGCGGTACGGCATGTGGGCAACCTACGTGCTCGACATGGACGAGTGGCGCGCAAAGGCCGCCGACCGGACGCTGTCTCGCCAACCGATCGCCGATTTCAATCTGCTTGCCGAGCGCGGTCTCGAAATCTCTCCGCCATTTGAGGATGCGCGAAGGCATCCCCGAAGAACCGACCGTTAGCTTGTCTGTCGATCAAAGGAGACGGCACATGCACCGTGTCCGGCAGTTTGCCCTCGCCGCCATAATGTCCACGGCCACGCTGGGTCCATTCACCGACCGTGCCAGGGCGAGCGAGTGGGGATGCGAGGTGCTTCTTTGTGCATCGTCTTCAGAGCCGTCATGGCGCAGCATTCCTGCCTGTCATCCACCGATGCACCGACTTATCTCGGCGATGAACGGTTGGGGATTTTCCTGGCCCACTTGCCCCGAAGCCGGCACGGGTAAACCTGGCTATGAGGCGTATGACGACTGTCCGGCCGGTTGGAGCGCCGTATCCAGCTACGAAGACCAAGGCGGACGCCCGCAGGAAATCTGCGTCCAGGTCCGAAACACCTGCGACTCACGATTTGGCGGTCGAGACGGCTGCGAGCAAACCGTCACGATGCCACGCCCTTTGCGGCAGGACCCCTACTATTTCGACATCAGACACGATGACGGCAATGTCACGCGGCACTGGTTTAGCCTGACCCGGTAGCAAGCAGCACGAATGCCGGTTGCTGGCCACGCATGCGGCCGTGCCGACGTGGTATTTGGCTACAGGCAACGGCGCGGTCTGGAACCGAGAGCCTTGGCCAAATGCGACCCGAAGGGGCGCAGGGTTGTGACCGCCTGTTGCACGTCATTGAGGGGCAATGGTGGCACGTTGGAAGTCATGAGTGCCATCAGGTAGATCAGCTTTTCGTACGCGTCTTCAGCATTTGCCGGCTGGGATGAAAGCAAATGCGAATAGGCGCGCTTCTCACGCCAGCGATAGTACATCAGCAATGCATAGCGCAGACGTAACGTTGTCTGCTCCTGACGCCTATCCAGTGCAATCCGTTCAGTCCGAAATCGCTTGTGACTTGCGATCTTCGACGACATCGTCTTGTCGGATCGCGTGAATAATCGAAGCATGTTTTGTCTACCGGGAATGACTGAGTCCAAAGTCCACGTCCGCAATTCGCGAGGGGATACTGGCGGGCGCTCAGGACCTCCCGCACGGGAGAGTATTGCGCCATTTCGGCTTCGCTGCATCCGTCGGGCCAGTGAACCGCGTGATCAAAACCTGGTCTATGCCGGAATTCCGTGACGCCACCCAGTCGCCGTCGACGCCACGATCATCTCGGACGCGCAACACCGGGAGCGTATCGTGCTTGCAGTCGCCAGCTTGTCGCGGAACAATGAGCCGTTATCTCTAGAGGGCGTCGGCACTGCGATGGCCCATCACGGAGAGCTTCTGCAAGGCGTGTTCGAAGTCGGGAATGGACGGCTTCTTCGCGGACTGGTTACCTTGCCTCTCCCAGCGATGACGTCGCGGGCAACATTCATCGCCACCCGGTCAACCGACATCACTGTGCGCCCGCATGGCAGGGCAAAGGCCGGTGTGGCAGCGCGGCTCACTCTCGATCATCTGGCTATCGCCGAAGGCGGGGCGGTCGACATCGTCAGCGACATCCCCATCGGTCACGGCTATGGTTCCTCCACCGCCGATGTCGTTGCCGTTATTCGAGCGGTGGCGGATGCCTACTCTTCGCACCTTCAGCCTTCGCGTATCAGCCAGTTGGCGGTCGCCGCAGAAAAAGCCAGCGATGCCATCGCCTTCGGTGAGCAGGCGTTGCTCTTCGCGCAGCGACAGGGCGTCGTTCTGGAGCATTTCGGCGGCGCGTTGCCGCCCCTGTTATTGGTCGGGTTCAAGACCCGTGACGGACTGCCGATAGATACGCTCAATCTGCCTCCGCCACGCTATGATCAAGCGGAAATCCAGCAGTTCCGTGTCCTGCGGGGGCTGATCGCCCATGCCGTACGTTATCAGGATGCCACTTGCCTTGGCCGTGCGGCAACCGCCAGCGCCCGGATCAGTCAGCGGCATCTGCCCAAGGAGCAATTCGACCAGGTCCTCGCTATTGCCGAAGACGCCGGCGCCTGCGGCGTACAAGTGGCCCATAGCGGCTCGTTGATCGGCATTATTTTCGACCGCACCGGAAAGAACCTGCGGCGGCGCGCTGGTCGGGTCGCGGGATTGGCAAAGCGGCTGGGTTTTCGCGAGGTCGCGTTTCACCAGATAAATGACGACGGCGCGAGATGGTAGCTTTGGACGCCGACTACTTCCGTGAGCTCGAGACCCCGCGCATAGCGGTGTTGTCTGCCAATCTGGTCGCAGCCGTGTTTCCTTTGATGAAGCTCATGCCGGCCAGATACATCCTGGACCGTGCCGCGGCGGAGGGCGCACTTCGGCCCGGACACCGCATCGTCGAGTCGACATCCGGTACATTCGGTATGGCTCTCGCGCTGCTGGCGGCTGCGCGCGGATACCGGCTCACGCTCGTCACCGCTTCGAGCCTCATCGACGCAAAGTATCGCGCGCGCCTGGAAGGGATCGGTGCGAGGATTATCGTCACTGAAGATCCCGACGGCAATGGCGATCAGGTGCGGCGTCTGCAGGAACTGCAGCGCATTCGGAGCGAGGAACCGCATTGCTTCTGGCCAAGGCAATATGACAATCCCCAAAACGCGCTGTCCTATGCAGCTCTGGCCGAAACGCTGGTGCGATCGATGGGCAGGATCGACTGCCTTGTAGGCTGCGTCGGAAGCGGCGGCTCGCTGTGCGGGACGGGAGCATTTCTGCGCATGATCTTTCCGCAGATGTCGATCATCGCGGTCGACACGCACCACAGCATCCTGTTCGGGCAACCTGTCGGCCGCCGGCTGTTGCGGGGTCTCGGCAACAGTTTATTGCCCGCCAATCTAGACCACGAACTTGTCGATGAAGTGCACTGGGTTGGGGCATACCCGGCATTCAAGGGCGCTCGCGACTTGTTACGCGAACATGGCATTTTCCAGGGTCCGACCAGTGCTGCCGCCGCACTCGTCGCCAGGTGGATCGCCGACAGTCGTCCCGGCGCCCGCGTCGCAGTCATCATGCCGGACGAGGGTCACCGCTACGCCGATACCGTTTTTGACGACGCCTGGCTTGCCTCGCTTCCTGGATGGCCGGGTGCCACGCCTTCCAAACCCCGAATGCTGACGACCGTCGAGCACGCGTCGGAGACGGAGTGGACGCGATTTGCCTGGGCAAGACGCAGCCTCGATCAGGTGCGCCAAGCGCACTCTACGCATTAAAGGTTTCTGCGCGACTGGCGGCAGGGATTGTCGGGGTCTCAAGCAGTCCCGCATCCTTGTCACGGAGCCATTCCCAAGCCTCGTCGGTCGATTGAAAAATCGCCTTGTGCGCGGGGCTCGTGACCGATTGATCGAGATCCTTCAGGCCGCTGGCGGTGACGATTGCCACAACGCGGTCGTCATCGGCGATCACGCGTTCCCTGCGCAATTTTGCGATCGCTAGCAGGGGCGTGACCGACGCCAGTTCAGCGAATATGCCCTCTATGCGTGCCAGGCGCTCCTGCATCTCGACCAGCCCGTCATTGTTCACCGGAACCGCGCTCCCGGAGGAGTCGCGCAGCGCCTTCAGAGCCTGGTAGGTGCTGCGCGGGGCACCGATCGAAATGGCGCGGCTTTCGAATTCCATCCCACGCTCTTCAAGCCTGTCACTGCCTGTGGCAAGCGCCTGGGCCAGAGAGCCATGCACCTCGGCAGCCACCATTCGGGGCAGCCGCGGGATCGCGCCCTGCGCAAACAATTCCTCGAATCCCGACCAAACACCCGACAATGCGTCTCCGTAACAGACGGGGAGCACACACCAGTCGGGGGCAATGCCGCCCGACTGCTCGACGATTTCATAAGCGATGGTCTTGTAGCCCTCGATGCCCAGGGCGTGGCTGCCAACGACAGGCGCTTGATAGGGCGAAGCCACGAACCAGCCATGGCGTTCCGCTGCTTGGGCAAGCAAGGCCCATCGATCCATCTTGTTGGCGAGCGGCAGAACCGTTGCGCCGTACTTCCTGATC
Source organism: Aquamicrobium sp. (assembly GCA_019739225.1). Lineage (GTDB taxonomy): Bacteria > Pseudomonadota > Alphaproteobacteria > Rhizobiales > Rhizobiaceae > Aerobium. The sequence goes on along the minus strand of JAHHDT010000003.1, from coordinate 265,804 downwards.
TGCGCCAGCATCGCTTCAGCGGAGCCGCCAAAGGTGGCGACAACACAACGCAGACCCGCGCGGGCCGCGTAAGCAGCGAGCGAGGCGCCGGCGTTGCCGGAAGAAGCCGTCGCCACGACCTTTGCCCCCTGCGCCCTGGCCACCGACACTGCAACCGTTGAGAACCGGTCCTTGTGCGACCAGGTCGGGTTACGGCCCTCGTCTTTGATGAAGAGGTTTGCAACTCCCAACAACCGGCCGATCCGGCTCACTTCAACCAAGGGCGTCTGCCCTTCCCCGAGCGAAACGGCGTCTTCCGCCGAGCAAGGCAGAGCATGGGCATAGCGCCACAACGATCGCGGTGCATTCGCCGCGATCGATAGCGGATCCGCGGGTGAGGTATAGACGGGTCTGAGATTGGCCGGCGCGGTTTCGTGGCAGGCCGGACAGCCCCTTGAATCGATCTCGACAGTCGCCGGATAGGGTGTGCCGCAGCGAATGCAGGTGAGCCCGACGACGGTGCCTCCCCCCGGCGCCATGGCCATACCGGTCCCACTGATTTTTGCCTTCCGAGGGTGTGCGGAATTCGGTTCCGAGAGGCCTGCGCGAAGCGTGCTAAGGGGTTGACTAGCCACTGCAATTCCTCCGTGCAGGATCGTTCATCCACGCCCCGGTTCAAACAGGCGGTGATGCCGCTGTCAATGCGGAATGTTCACTATAGTGTGTCGTACCATAGTGTGCATCGGCGCACTGCTTGCAGGATGAATCTGCGCGCTGTGTTGGGTCTGAACGTGCAACGGCTCCGCCGGGGGAAAGGGCTGTCTCAGGAGCAGCTCTCTTTCGTCGCGGGGCGCACGCGGGCCTATATCAGCAACGTGGAGGCCGGCCGGCAAAACGCTACGCTGGATACGCTGGTAGCCCTGGCGAAGGCGCTGGACGTTCAGCCGAAGGACCTCATCACTGCAACAGCACCGAAGCGTCACACTGGACGCTCAACCAAGCAGCCAGCGCGTGGCTCACAGGACTGAAGCTCCGCGTTTGCAACCTGCGGCGTGCCAACCAAGAAAATAGTGCCTTCCTTGACTCCTACAGTAGACAATCGACGTCGACGGCGTTGAAGCCGGTTGCGGAACACGCTTAGGTTGAAGCCGTGGGGTGTTCAGGTTGAAGCTGCGGGGCGTATCGAGGTTTATCGATGAACAACGCTGCCGTTGGGGAGCTTTTCGCTGCGATATCAGCGATCGACGATTCCCCCTCATCTGATCGCGCACTCGAAGTTTTTCAGGGCGTCCTCAATCGGTACGGCCTGAACAGTTTTCTGATCACGGGATTGCCGGTCCCCCAGGACAGCGAATGGCATCGTGAGATCCTTCATGACGGATGGGCGAGCGAATGGTTCGCCCGCTACGAATCCGAGGGGCATTTCCTTTACGATCCTTGCGCCGCACGCAGCCGTCTCGCTGCCGAACCGTTCCTCTGGCATGAACTGCGCGCTGGTCGTCTGACAACACGTGCCAGTCTGGTGATGGACGAGGCCGCCGAATTTGGCATGAAGGACGGCTTATGTGTGCCAATCCATATGCCGCTGTCTGGACCGGCTGTGGTGACGGCAGCAAGCGATCGGATGGAGATACCGCCCGGCGCGATGCCACTGATAGAAGCGCTGTGTGTTCACCTCTTCCGCAAAATAAGCCGCCTGGAAAGCAAATCGGGCGCGGAGGAGGGTAAGCCCCTGACGCCGAGGGAACGCGAACTCCTGGAATGGAGCGCAGACGGTAAATCGGCCGACGATATTTCCTGCATCCTAGGCGTAACGACGAATACGGTGGAGAGCCACCATCGCAACATCCGCGAGAAGCTGAACGCCATCAACGTGGCCCATGCCATCGTGAAAGCACTGCGAAGGCATGAAATTCAGATCTAGCTATACCGAAATTCCGGGATGCTTTTTCCGAACGCATTCGCCTACCACGCCTCCATTTGGCTGGAGGCGTCATGGTTCGTATTCAGGTGGTCACTTGGGCCAGCAGGAAACAGTACAGGGTCTTGCTGGAGCGCTATTTTCGCATCCGCTACGACATATATGTGAAGCGACGACAATGGCGGTCCGTGGCACGACCCATCAACATCGAAATGGATGCGTTCGACACCGAGCATGCCATTTACCTGATGGCGCTCGATAGCGCCGGCAAGATCGTCGGCGGCTCGCGTCTCGTCCCGACCTTACAGCCTCACCTCCTGGGCGATGTGTTTCCGCAACTCGCAGTCGCGGGGCCACCGCGGGCGTCGGATATCTATGAATGGACGCGCTTCTTCATCGATCCCGCCCTGCGCAGCCGCGGCTCCCCGTCGCCGGTCGCCGGCGTTGTTCTCTGCGGCCTACTCGAGGTCGCCCTGAAACTCGGCATTCGCCAGATCAGTGTCGTCTGTGAATCGTTCTGGCCAAAGCGTCTGCGTGCCCTTGGATGGAGCATTGCTGAGCTGGGAGATGTCATGCAGCACGAGGACGGAGACATCATCGCGCTGTTGATCGATGTCACGCCGGATGCAATCGGGAGCACTCGCCGCGCCTACCGCATCGACCCGCCGGTGGTGATCGATTTGCCATCGCCAGCATGACGGTTCCCGACGGTGCCGCCCGAAGGTCGTTCATTAGAATCGCTGCCTGAGCAGCCGGCCGCGATCTCATCCGCGCCGTCGGGATGCCTCAACACCCGGTCGGCGCCATAGTCGGTCAATCCCCGGATTCCGTGAGGCTGGTCTGCATGACTGGATGCCACGCTGATTGTCAGTCCGAACGTCTGGAGTGGGAGAGATGACAATCACGTTGCGTGTGCTTGGTCTCGACGATGAGGCTGTTGTTGCCGACATCGCCGTCGACCCCGACAAGACGGCTTATGCCGGTGGGCCAATTGGCGACATCTTCAAGCAGCTGCGAGCCTCACCGCCGCGCCAGACCCCTCTTGCACTCGCCGATGGCGACAGGGTGGTGGGCTTCATTGTTGCCCGGGAAAAAGCAGCCCTGCCCGTCTGGGCCGAGGCCGGCTGCATGACGCTGAACAATCTGCGGATCGACGCACGCCTGCAAGGGCGCGGCTACGGCAAGGCTGCGATCCGCCTCGCCGCGCAATGGATCTCACGGGAACGGCCGGATGTCACACATGTGATGTCGAGCGTGAACGTCGCCAATCTCGCCGCTTTCCATTTGAACCTTGCCTGCGGACTGACGCCCACGGGGCGGATTTTCGATGGACGCATCGGTCCACAAAGGCTCATGATCGCCCCCATCGAGCGCGTTTGTGGCGATCAGCCCGGATCGACGTCGACGAGAAGCTTGTAGAGGCAGTCGCCTGGCTGGGTCAGTATCGGCGCGCGCCGGCAGGCAACCATGCCACCTTCAGTGAATGCGACCGGCTCCGGCGCTTCCCAGGGCCGATGGATGGTGTGAATGACTCCGGCAGGCTGGCCAGCTTGCACGACCTCCCCCATACGCGCCGCCGGCTCGAACAGGCCCTTGCGCATCGCATAGACGAAGGCGCCCCTGCCCCGCACGCGCATGAAGCGGGTGGGCGGCGCAGGGCTGGAATCCTCGCCTTGCAAAATTCCATAAAGCTGCAGGACACGCCGCAACCCTTGCTCTGCAATGGCAAGTCCTGCCCGCGACAGGGTGGCCCCACCCCCAAGTTCGGCGGTGAGCACCGGCACACCAAAGCCCTGGCCTGCTGCCGAAAATGTTGTCATGCCGCCTCCCCCTGAGCCATCGCTGATGGAGGTAATCGGGGCAGCAAATGCGGTCGCAAGGTCGGTAAGCTCACGATTTTCGTCTGCCCCGCCACCACTTCTGATCAAGGCGCACGGAAGGTAGTGGCACGAGCGGCCACCGGCATGAAGGTCGATTGCGACATCGGCCATGGCGAGAAGCACCGTGGTGACATAATGCGCGATCATCGCCGTCGGCCCGCCAACCGGATCGCCCGGAAACGATCTGTTGAGATTGCCTTCGTCCAGAGGTGAGACGCGCCGACCCGCCGCGACGGCGGGCGTGTTCAGCGAAGGCAGAATGATGATCCGACCGCGAACATCCGCTGCTTCGATCTCGCGACACAGGCGCGCAAGCGCAACCTGCCCCTCATATTCATCGCCATGGTTGCCACCGACAAGAAGAGCCGTGGGCCCCGCACCGTTTCGGATGCACACAATCGGGATTGGCACCACGCCGTAACCCGATAAATCCGTTGAATGGGGCACGCGCAGCCAGTCGCATCGCTTCCCATCCGCCTCGAAATCGAGCGGCGTCCAAACCTGCGTCGAACCTGTCATTGACGTCCTCTCAGTGCTTCAGGATCTTTTCGAGAAAAAGCCGCGAGCGGGGATGTCCCGCCGAGCCGAAGAAGTCGCGGGAGGATGCGCTGTCGAGGATGCATCCCCCGTCCATAAAGACGACCTGGCCAGCGACTTCTCGCGCAAAGCCCATCTCATGGGTGACGCAGACCATCGTCATGCCGTCGCGGGCCAGCGTGACCATGACGTCGAGGACCTCCTTGATCATCTCCGGATCGAGCGCCGATGTCGGTTCGTCAAAGAGCATGATGCGAGGGTTGAGACACAGTGCCCGTGCAATCGCCACGCGCTGCTGTTGTCCGCCGGAGAGCTGGCCGGGATAGGACTGCGCCTTCTCAGGTATTCTGACCTTTTCCAGATGGGCCATGGCGATGTCTTCCGCTTCCGCGCGGCTCCGGCCGGCGACGCGTCGCAGCGCCAGCGTGCAATTGGAGAGCACCGTCAGATGCGGAAACAGGTTGAAGCTCTGAAACACCATCCCAGTCTGGCGGCGCGCTGCGGCCGTCTCCCTGGCACTGAGGCCGAGCATCGTCCCTGCAAGACGCAACGTGCCTTGCTGATAGGTTTCCAGCCCGTTGATGCAGCGGATGAGGGTCGATTTGCCTGAACCCGACGGCCCGCACACCACGACACGCGTACCGCTTGCAACTGCCAGGTCGACATTTTTCAGCACGTGCAAGGCGCCGAACCATTTGTTGAGACCCTGGATGTCGACGATGGTATCCGATTGTATGCTCATGCCCTCTCCTGATTTCTCGTGGATCTTCGTCGACCAGCATTCCATCGGCGGCGTCATGGTCATCGTGCGCCCACCGCGAGGAGCCGCTGTTCCAGACGTTTGACGCCGTGGGAAATGGCGAGCGCCAGCACCAGGAAGATGATGCCTGCGACGACCAGCGGCTCGGTATACCGATATGTCTCAGAGGCGATATCGAAGGCCTGGCCCAGCATTTCCGGAACCGCGAGCACCGCCAGGTAAGGCGTCGCTTTGAGGATCGAGACGAAGTAGTTGCCGAGCGGAGCGGCGATGTTTCTCAACATCTGCGGCGCGATGACATGGATGACCGCATCGCGCCGGCTAAGCGACAGCGCGCGGGCTGCCTCCGACTGGCCCCTCGGGATCGCATCGATCCCCGCCTTGAAGACTTCGGCCAGATAGCCGCTGTAATAGAGGCTGAGACCCATGACGCCGACTGTCATGGAGCCGAGGCGAATGCCGTAGAAGGGGAGGACGAAGTAAAGAAAATAGAGCCACGCCAATACCGGCGTCGACCTGATGAAATCGATCACGAAACCGATCAGGAGGCCGGCGATGCCACCGACGCGGCGCACCATCTCGAAGAGAAACCCGGTTGCGGCTGCACCAATGCAGCTGACGAGCGCAACGAACAGGGTCGTGCCCACCGCGCCGAGGATTGTCGGTACGCTGGACAATGCGAAGGCCAGATCAAATCCCATTGGCGCGGCTCCCGGGTGCTGCGACACGCCTCTCCAGCCAGCGTCCTGCGAGCGCGATCGGATAGCAGACGACGAAGAATGCGAGGAGGAGTGCTGTGTAGATCGCGACGGGGTTGTATTCGACCTGCGCGATTTCCTTGGCGCGGAACGTCATGTCGGTCAAAGTCACGAGCGACACCAGCGCCGTCGCCTTCACCAGCTGGATGACTGTGTTGACGAAGGTCGGGCTCATCGTGATCAGCGCCTGCGGCAGTTCGATCAGGAGCAGGATTGCCGGGCGTGACAGGCCGAGCGCTGCACCAGCCTCCCTCTGGCCGGACGGAAGCGCCTGAAGACCGGCGCGCACCGCCTGGCTGGCATAACCTCCTGCATTGAGGCCCAGCACCATGGCGCTCACCGTCATGGCCGATAGGGTGATCCCGACGACGGGCAGCGCGTAGTAGAAAACGAACAGCAGGATGATGACAGCGGAGCTGCGCCAGAATTCGATGACGCCGGTGACCAGCAGCCGCGCGACGCCCCCGGTGAGGTATTGGGCGACGCCGAATACGAGCGCAAAGGGAATGGCAAAGACCAGACCATAGGCGGTGACGGCGGCCGTTGTACCGAGCCCCTGCAAAATGCCCAGCCAGATATCGATCAGCGTCATCTGCGTCTCACGGCTGTCTGTTGCAAAGGTCGGTGGCGGTGATGCCCGGCGGCACCGCTTCCGCATCGCCGAAGCCGTATTTGCCCATGATCGCAGCAAAGGCCTCGGTGCCTTTCAGCTTGGCCAGCTGTTCGTCGTAGAGGGCGCGCAGGTCGACATCTTCCTTACGGAAGGCGATCGCCGCGAAATTTGTACTTGCTTGACCAACATCGAATGGCAGGGCTCGTTCGAGGCCGTGCGCGTTGCCGGCCAGAAGCCCGATAACCGTCGGCGAGGCCATGAGTGCTGTGTCTATACGTCCGGCGCGCAGCGCAGAGAGGTTGGATTCGATATCTGGAAACAGCAGCATGCGGGTCTCAGGCACGCCGGCCGCCTTGGCATTGGTGGTCACCACGCTGCCGCGCCCGGCGCCCATGATGATGGTTTCATCGTCGGCGATGTCGGCATAGCCATGGATGTCCTTCGGATTGCCCGCGAGCACGATAGCCGCGTCAGGAGCCTGCAGGTCCGGTGCGCCGAACGCGACCTGCTTGCAACGATCGGGCGTAATCGCGAGGCCCGATGCCACAGCGTCGAAACGGCCCGCCAGCAGGCCCGGAATGAGGGCGCCGAACTCGGTCACCTGAAACTCCAGGTTTGTGACACCCAGTTCGGCAAAGGCGGCTTTGAGGATATCGGGGTGCCAGCCGGTGGGCTCGCCCGTTTTGTCGTCGCGGAAGCCCCAAGGCGAGCGGTTGTGGATGCCGACAACGATCCTGCCTTCGCGCAGGATCCGTTCCTTGGTCGTTTCGGCCGACGCGTTCCCGTTCCAGCTTAGAACCAGCGCCGCGGCGATCCCCAACAGCCCTATCCTCCTCAATGCCTGTGGTGCCATTTCCACCTCTCCCTTTGAATTGCTTGATGTCACGCGTGATAAAGGTCGTCTGCGATCTCCTGTTCGCTGTCCGAAACCGGAGATGCATCGACGTTTGCTTGCCCCATCAGACGCAGTAGATCCTCCAGGGCGGAGCGCAGGTGCGGCGCCGGAAAATCCGTCAAATCCGTATTGTCCTCGAGCTCGGTCAGAATGACGGTGAGTTTGGCGGCGATGCCGGCTAGGGAGTGCGCGGGGGTCGTGGGGAGGCGCTCCAGCAGCTCCTGTTCGCGCGCGACTGCCAAGGCCTCGGCCGCTTTTGCTTTTGCATAGGCCTGCTTTATGCCGCCGCGGCCCCCTGCCCTTCTGGCAGGCTTTCCGTCGACGTTTTGGGAGGACTGTCCGCACTCCAGCAGCTGGGTCTCAAGCCGCTGTTGCCTCAGGCAGTGTTCTGCCATCGCGGCATGAGCCTGGATCCATGCCTGGGACAACGACAAGGCCGGATCAGTGTGGGTTGCTCTGCCGTTCGCAGAGTGACCTGCGGACGCCATCTAGCTCTTCCGTGAAGGCGTGACGGAAGGCAAAGTCGTGGTATTGTCGGAATCAGCCATGATCCGAGCTCCAGACAGCTTGGGCGTGGTCAGGTCGGGAGGGCGTTGCAGCGTCCTTCCGGCCGTTAGTAGCCAAATGGGTAATAGACAAATTGATTGATGTCAATCAGAAAATTGATAGCTCGCAGCCCACTTTAAGCGTGGCTCAATGCCGTGGGGCCCGGGCAATGCTCGGCTGGAGTCAAGACGAGTTAGCTCGCAAAGCGAACGTCGCCCGTCAGACGATAGCGGACTTCGAACGCGGAGCGCGTATTCCGATCTCGAACAATTTAATCAGCATCGCGAAGGCGCTTGAAGTGGGCGGCATCGAGATACTGTCTAACAATGGTATCCGGTTGCACAAAGCGGATTAGATATCCGTTCGGTGATACGCAATGGAGCGGGGGCTATCAGCTCTTGCATTGTCGAAACAAAGTAGTTCGCGCTTTATCGGTTGCGTGGCGGCTCCCTACCCGAAAGGAGGTTTCCTGACGCGGCCTCGGGAATCGTTGCCTCGGCGATGTCCTGCGGTAATTCGCTGATCTCATTGCCCAGCCCGCCCTCGGCCGAGGTTGCCTCCGTATCCGGCTCCGCTGTCCACGCCGCAGGTCTGCCTTGAGCCGCAGCCGAAGTCTGGGCAGGCGCGACGTTCGACTGCGTCTCGTCAAAACGCACAAGTGGCACACCCTGCGGAAAAATAACTTCGCGCGCTTCATCAGGCATCGAAACCCCGTGCTCGACGAGCGCCCGCTTGATGAGCCGAAGTGCCGAGGACCGCACCCTGTGCGGCGAAAGCGTACGCCCGTCTATCCAGAAGTGCGCCTTCAGGCTCACTGTCGCAGGGCCCAGCGCATCGACCAGCACAATCGGCGGCGGCTCGTCGAGGATCGCGTCGTGGCTGCGCAAGACCTCCACGATCAGGCGCTGGGTGTCACCGATCGACGCATCGTAGCCGATGCCGACATCGGTCGTTACGCGCCGTGCCGGACCCGCCGTGTAGTTCACGATCGTGCTCTTGAAGACCGTCGCATTGGGTATCTGCACGTGGTTGCCGTCAATCGTCAGCAGAATTGTCGATCGCGTGTTCATGGTCTGCACCACGCCTTCAAAACCCGCCACGCCAATCACATCGCCCTGCCGGAAAGGCCGGCGGATGCTGAGAATGAGGCTTGCCAGGAAATTCTCGGCGATGTCACGAAACGCAAATCCCAGCACGATGCCGATCACGCCTGCGCCCCCCAGTAGCGAGACTGCAAGCCCCGTCAGCCCGGCCACCTGAAGCAGGAGATAAACGCCGACCAGAAGCACCGGGATTGCCATCGCCCGTGCGATGACGTTGCGCAGGAAGTCCTGCTCGACACGCGGCGCGAGCACCCGGCGTATGAGAGAGGCGATCGCGTTCGACAGCCACCACGCGAGCGGCAGGATCAGCACCGCTAGCGCGATCAGCGGCACCGCAACTGCGATCCTGCGGACTAGCGCCTCGATCTCCGATAGAGCGGGCGCGAAGTTCCAGCTCACCTCCTCGCGCACTTCAATCCGGTTCACTACGGCAACCGTCCCCTCAGTCCGCGCTGCCAGATCGCGCGCCCACGTTCGCTGTTCCCGGGAGCCCGCAATTCCATCAAGGAACACGATCCCCTCATCGACAGCGATCTCAACACCGCGGTACCAGCCAGTCGCTTCCAGTATGCGGCTAATCCGCTCCTCGATTGCTTCGTCGCGCGCGATAGGCTGGATGGTCACCGCCTGCTCGGGCGCCGTGGGCTCATCGACCGCTTGGGCTGCCGCCGGTACTGACATCATGACGACAATAGCAAGGGCCGCCCAGGACATCCGTCGGGAAGCCACCAACCCCCCGCCGGCACTGATTTTCAGCTTTGTCATGCGCTCCTCTCCCTTGCCGGGTCACATACGACTGGAGAGTGTCAGTAGATGGCAAGCCTTCCGTGCGATCAACCGAGCGGTCGGAAACTTTCATGATTATGACGTCGGGTCCAGCGGTTGCGAAGCAACTCGGGAGCGGGCCGGGCCGAAAAAGGCCACGGCAGCTTTTGCGCCCGCGTTTCGGTCGTTCCAATTAGCCCTTCGGCATCCTGAAAGCGTACACTTTCCGCGACGAAGTCGGAGGTCTCAATTGCACACATGCTAGTCATCGCCCCGCGCCAGCGCGCAAAACATTATACGCCAGTTGGGCGCAAGAAAAAAACGGAGTGAACGTGCTAATTTCTCCCGGGACTCCGCTAGGCGATATTTCATCTGCCGGCCCATGCATGCAATTTTTTTTCCCAATCTTCCCTGCGAAGCCTATGCTGCAACTGCTCAGTTGATTTGCTGTTGCACAACGAGGTTAGCGATGAACGATATCATCCGGCTGCTCAGTTGGCTTCCTGACTGGCTGGCGGGGGCGATTCTACTTCTGATGGCTGCACTGATGGCCGTTCTGGTTCACTGGCTCTTTATCCGGGCCTTGCGGACCGTCATCCCGCGAGAGCGTGTCTTCTTCCAGAATCTTTTGCTTGAAACGAAGGTCCCGACCCGCTGGGCGGTGATAAACTTCGCCATAGGCGCCGCTCTACCGTTTGCTCCCTTCACGGCCCAGGTGTCCTCAACCATCGGCAACCTTGTGACAGCCTCGTTTATCGGACTGATCGGCTGGATCGCGCTCAAGGCGCTTGACCTCGCGGTAATAGTCCATCTGAGGCAGTACCGTATTGATGTCGAAGACAACCTGCTGGCGCGCAAACACATCACGCAGACGCGCATATTGAGACGCGCGGCAGCACTTGTGATCATTGTGGTAACGATCGCCGCCGGCCTCATGACGTTCGAATCCGTGCGCCAGTACGGTGTGAGCCTCCTGGCGGCAGGCGGTGCGGCAGGCATCATCGTCGGTCTCGCGGCTCAGCCGGTATTGTCCAACCTCTTTGCCGGCCTGCAACTCGCCCTGACCCAGCCGATCCGGATCGACGATGCGGTGATCGTCGAGGGCGAGTGGGGAACGATCGAAGAGATCACCGCAACTTACGTCGTGATCAAGGTTTGGGACTGGCGTCGGCTTGTCGTCCCGCTGCGCTACTTCATCGAACAGCCGTTCCAGAACTGGACCCGCGAAACGGCATCCCTGATCGGTGTCGTTATGCTCTATCTCGACTATCGAGCACCCATCGACCAAATCCGTGCCAAACTTGAGGAAGTAGCAGGCGCTTCGAAACTCTGGGACCGTCGTGTCGTCAATCTTCAGGTGGTGGAAGCCTTCGAAACCACCATCCAGGTACGCGCCTTGGTCAGCGCCAAAAATGCGCCCACCGCATTCGACTTACGCTGCGAGGTGCGTGAAAAACTCATATCGTACATCCAGTCGGAGATGCCTCAGGCGCTCCCACACGTTCGAAACGAGGTCAGCATATCGGGCGCAAAATCAGCTGCCTCCAAGTTGTAAGACTGTTCAGTTCCCCTGACGTTGCCCCCAACTTTTCTCCGGGCTGAAGTATACGGTGATTGCTGCTTTCGCTCGTCCGGCTGAACAAAGCTTGGTGATTTTCCGCTTAAGACCCCGACCCGGTCGGTCGGCAAGGCGCCCCCCATCGCGGACGTTCGAGCAAACTTTACCTACGCCTGAAACCGGACCACCCGATAGGGGCAGGTCAGGAGCTGCTGCCAACGAACGGCAGCAATGCGCCCTCATGTCGGACATGGAGACCCAATTATCGGATCCCTGAAAGCAGACGTTTCCGCCCAACACTATGGAGGTCATGGTTGCGCCAGTAGCAGACGATGCGGTAGGGCCACAGAGCGGACCCTCGGGGATAGTCTCCCGGTGCTGCGCCCTTGCGGCCAGCGCGCTAGAGCGTAGGCCCGATATCGAGAATGGGGTGCTGTCCAAACCAGTCTGTGAGCGTCGCCATCGCCGAAGGGTCCAGCTTCTGCGTAAACAAGAGCGCCAGACGACGCTTCGGACGAGACACCGCAACATAGAACAGGTTGCGATAGCGCTCATAGGCGGCAGCATTGGCCGCTATCTGAGCAGGATTCTTGGCCATTCCGAGAAAAGCGTTGAAGTCATACTCATTCCAACCGCGGCCAAATACGACGAGCACGTTCTCGAACTGATCTCCCTTCACCCCGTGCTTGGTTTGAAACGGCGAGTGGCCGTCGAGGTAAGTACAAAGGGCAATGACGTCCGCGTAGGCGACGTTGTGCAGCTTGCTTAGTTCCTTCTGGCGGCTCGACAGCTCCCCTCCAGCGGCGATGGCATGGGCCAGATCCTTCTCCTGACGCTCGACCGCGTCCGACAAGATCGGCAGACCCGTCGCCTGCAGGTGAGCAATGACTTCGCCGACCGTGCCGGTATTACGCAGTTCGCAAAGGCGCTTCAGCGCGCCCGCCCATTTTGCCTTGTCCGCCGGTCCAGACATGATCGGCCGCCGGGCATCAATGGCCTCGAACATCGCGCCGTACTTCCCGTCGAGATACGCGCGCGCCGCCGGCTCGAGATGTTCGTGAAAGTACGCGATCACCTCGTTCGCCTTCCTCGTATAGGAGTCGGCGTAGCTGAAGACGTCTCGCATGGAGCTGTAGCCCATCTCGGTTGCGAGTGCCCGATGGGTGAGCATCAGGATCTTGGTGTCGCCTGCGAAGTCCCAGCCATAGTCAGCCGCCAGCGTCGCGCGCACCTTCGTCAGCGCGCTTGCGGCCTTCGGCCCTGGCAAGTCTTGCTGCCAGTGGTTTCTTGTTTCCCGCGCCCCGATCCAGCCGTTCGTGTGGAAGATATGCACCGAGCCAGGCGCAGAAGGGTCCTTCACCGCTTGGGCAAGCTCTGGCCGCATCAGGTTCAATGAATCGACGATGGGCTTCGCGCTTCGGAAGTTGGCCTTCTTTCCGATACGCTTCAGCGCTTCATGCTCAATGGCTCCGCAGGTGTCATCGTAGATGCGCTGCCAGTGGTCGCCGAAGAATCCAAACTGCGGTGACTTCGGCTGGCCCAGGAAGTGAGATGCTAGACACTCGATTAGAGCCTTGTTGCTATCTTGGTACTCGTCGACCAGCACAATCGGGAACCGCGACGTCACTGCATTCCGAAACTTCTTCGATTCCATCAGCTCGATGAACATCGGGAAGATATCGTCGTGGTGCAGATTGGCGGTACCGTCCTCGATCGTGCGCCGCCCGAGGGCATAACCGACACCAGTAATTTTCGCTGCCTCCAACTCCTCAACGCGGTCGACCCACCCGGAAAGCGTACGGACGAGCTCGACGAGGCGCTTCTGGAAGCCACTGATGAGCATCCACGCGAAGGCGTGGGTGGTATCGCAGTAGATCGCCGGGTGGCCGTCCGTCTGAGCGACGATCATGTCGCGCGCTACGTTGGTGTAGGTGATGCAGGCAACTTGCTGATGGGATCGTTTGAGTTCGCGGGAGCGCTCTTTCAAAATGTGTCGCAGCGCTTCGACCAGCGAAAAGGTCTTCCCGGCCCCGGCTCCCGCTTCGAAGACGAAGCTCGACCCGTCATCGAGATAGCTGCGAAGCTCCTTCCACGAGAGAACCGCCGCCGCTTCAGCAGGATTGAGTTCCGCCTCTCGATTCATTCGGCGGCTCCCGTGATCGCCTCTTCTCCAAGATTTTCGATCGGGTTCGCCGCCTGTGCTTCAGCCGCCAGCGCCACGCCGGGATCGACAACAGCCGCGTTGCTGTCGGCAAGCCAAACGATGCCATCCTTGATGTACCGGGGCGTTGTCCAGTTCGTTTTGTCTATGGCGTAGGTCAGAGCAAATTTGGACTTCTTCTGCTTGGCCGCCTTATCGGCGGCAGCTTTCGCGAGCGCGTCGTTCGTGGTGCCGGTGATGCCAAACAAGCCTTGGTTCGCGAGGATGAAAGCATCTTCGAACGTGCGGCCACACGGCCCCCCGTCCGCTTCTGGCACCTGATAGGCAATGCGGAGCGTGCCGCGGGTCTTCTTCGCGGCATCAGCCGTCATGGCTACTGCAAGATCGAATAGGGTTGTGCCCTCCTTCACCTCCTCCTCATCGTCATCAGCGAGATCGACGACCGCTTCGGCTGCGGCTTCGACTGCCGGCTCCGCCTGCCGCTCTTCGACTCTTTCAGCTTCCGCAGGGGGCGCAACCTCAGCGAACCAGCTCTTGATGCAAGAGTTGCTGGTGCTCTCTCCCTCATGGACGAGACACGCTTCGAGCTTGCTCTTCTCGTTCTTCTTGACCGCATCGAGGTCGGTCACGATCAGGCTTCGCAGTCCAAGGAACTCCAGCAGGGGTATGAAGAGCTGGGCGTACGCACCGCCGACTTCCATGATCGTCGTGTACTGACTGCCGAGCTTCAAGTTTGGATCGGCCTGCTCTAGTGCCCGCATCACCTGCGGCAGCATCAACCGCTCCGTCGTGCCCTCGATCAGGATCGCTTTGTCAGCGAAGAACAGGTCGCATCGCGTTAGCGTGAGATACTGGTGCAGGAAGTTTGCGACCGGTCCTTTGAGGCCCGCGAGATCGCTACTTAAATCCTTCACCTGCGTGCAACGGACGCCGACAGGTCGATCCTTCGACGTGATCGCAAAATAGCGGATGGTATCGAAGCGCGCTTCGTTCGCGACGTGCGGAGAGTGGGTTGAGACGATGAACTGCACTGGCCAGGTGACGTTCTCACCCTCCAGAGCGCAGAGCCTTTCGACGATCAATGGAAGCTGCCGAATGAAGACTTCCTGCATCTGAGGATGCAGGTGCGCCTCAGGTTCTTCGATGACGATGAGCTGAAGGCCGGGCGCTTGAGCGTGCGCGCGGAATTCGCGGAAGAACCCAACGATCTTGAGAAGAATGTAGAGGAGGTTCCGATAGCCGAGTCCGTTGTAGGACTCCGGAAGCTGCACGCCGTTATGACCCGCATACTGAACCTTGGTGAAATTGGTCAGGAGCTTGCCAATTTCGAGCTTCGTCTCGGGATAGAGCGGGCCATTATCGAGTCCCGGATAGCCGAAATACTCGATGGCCGGCATGAGCTTGGCCAGTTGGCTTTTGAAGTCTTTATCGATCCCCGTCTGGATTTCCTCGACAGCCTTCTTAAGCCCTTCGGCGATATCCTTTTGCGAGCCGTCGGCTGTCGAAACCGAAGCACTTTGGAAGAGACCCTCAAGCACCTTCGCCAGAACGTCGGTGTCACGTCCGCCGGTCGCATCAAGCGCGCGCTGCGCGTTCACGAAGCCAAGCGACAAGAGCTTCGTGACGGCCGCCGGCGTCACCTCATGCGTGTTGGTCGGGTCATTAGGATCTTCAGCCCACATACGTGTGGTGAAATGGCTAGGAACGCGTTCGGCCAAGCTTCGGAACAGCGCGAGCTTGTCCACTTCGGTGTGCTGCGCAGGATCGCCTTCAAGGACGATCTCACCATGGCCGTCGAAGAGTGAATCAATGCGGCCGTCAGCCAGAGCGCGCCGACAAACGATGACCGCCTCGGTACATGTGTCGTCAGTGTCAATTACGAACTCCTGCAACGGTCCGAATTCCGGAATGGCCGGGTCATATTTTACGTGAATGCGGAGCTCGATGGCTGGGACCAAAGCGCGGACTTCTTGCGGGTCCGCGTTATTGAGGTAGGCCCGGTGCGCGGCACAAAAATTTTCGTAGGACGCGCTGGAGAAGTCCTCGATCTCGAAGCTGCTCTTTTCGGAGAGAAACTTTTTAATCACGTCAGACAATGACGTTTTGCCGCAGTTGTTCCGACCCACAACAACCGTCGTCTCCTTTTCAAGCTGAAGAGAAACGTCATGTAGCAGGCGGAAGTTTTGGACTTTCAGTTGACTTATTTTCACGCGGCGAGCCCCCGATATTTTATTCCCCAACAGGAAACTAGACCATCAGTGCAGCCAGCGGTAGTGTCGAAACGACGCTGATAGAACAGGCGGCTGGGGAAATCGGCGTGCCGTGAAGCGGACCGCCCGGACTTCCCCTATGAGTCAGTGACGGCCTCGGTCAGTCATCAGCGATATGTCCGCTTTACGTCCGAAGTCCTCAATAGTAGACAGTCAGATCTCGGCCCCGAAGCTGCCTTCCACCATTGTGGCGCGATCATTCAATACGGCTTGCCTATGGTGCGCGAACCTCCGCCGATCAACGGAGGTCCAGATGCGTATCATTCTCAATCGCCAGTCGGTGGAAATCCCCGATGAATTTTCCGACGAACCCCTGCTCTTCGTCCTGCGGGACCATTTCGGACTGAATGGGCCGCGCTTCGGCTGTGGTGTGGCGTCCTGCGGTGCCTGCACGGTCGTCATCGACGGGGAAGCGCAGCGCTCGTGCGTCTATCCGGCCTCGGCAGCACATGGCTCCGAGGTTCTCACGCTGGAAGGGCTTGCAGATGGCGACAAACTGCATCCGGTCCAGCAGGCCTGGATCGAGGAGAGCGTGCCGCAGTGCGGCTATTGCCAGAACGGCCAGATCATGACCGCGTTTGCCCTGCTGGCTGCCCGGCCGGGCGCCAACGCGTCCAGGATCGAGGCGGTAATGGACGGTGTTCTCTGCCGTTGCGGCACACAGGCGCGCATCCGCAAAGCGATTGCACGGGCGCAAGCCGCAATGGCGGGAGGCGCCTGATGCCGAAGCTGTCGCGACGCCGCTTCCTCACCACGCTCGGGTGGGGCGCTGTCGGTATCACGGTCGTCGCCGGGGGGGCGGCCTGGGCGTTGATGCCGACCCTGCCACCGCGAAATGCGCCGACGACTGCGGATGCCGCGGCGTGGCTCAGCTTGAGGCCGGACGGGTTTGTCGAGCTATATTCCACTCGCGCCGAGATGGGCCAGGGCATCTCGATGGGGCTTCGGCAGGTTGCAGCCGACGAACTGGGCGTCGGCGCGGACCGCGTCCGTCTCGTGCAGCCCAATACGAGCCTGGTTCCGGTGGCCCGCTCTACCGTCGGCTCGGACGCTATGCGTGAGACTGGTGTGCTGGTGGGGCGCGCGGCGGCGGCCCTTGCGGGCGCCGTTCTGCGCGAGGCCGCGCAACGGCTTGGCCGTCCGGTTGCAGACCTGCAACTGGCACCGGATGGCGTCGCATCTGATGGCAAGACGATCCTCACCTTCGAAGAGTTGGGCGCAGGCACGCCCCTTCTCGTTACCGTCGAGGATGTCGAGAGCGCAACGCCCCGGCTGCTCGTGGGTCGGGGCGGTCGTCGTGAGGTCGGCCGAGCTCATCCGACCCACGACATCGATGCAATCGTCACTGGCAACCGCCCGCTCTATGCCGACGACATCCGCCTGCCGGGAATGGTGTTCGGTGCGGTCGTCCGCCCACAGACCCTCGGAGGGCGAATCCTTGGCATCGATGCGTCGGAATGTGGATCGATCCCAGGATTCCTTGGCCTCTACCAGGAGGGCAACTTCGCAGGCCTCATCGCCTCCCGCCGTGGCGCGCTGGCACAGGCGATAAGCTTGCTTGTTGTCGAAGAAGAGGAAGGGCCGAACATCGATTCCGCCGCCATTGCGGCAATGGTCGACGTCGGCAACGTATCCGGCGCGCTGGAGCATAGTGTCCTTGATACAGGCGACACAAGCAGCGGTCCGGTCGACGTCGACCTGACGCTCACCGTGCCACACGCCGCCCACGCCTCGATCGAGCCCCGCACGTCTATCGCCCGGTTCGGTGAGAATGGTGGCCTGGATGTGTGGACTGGCACTCAGGATCCGTTCTTCGTCCGAGACAGCCTTGCCGATGAATTCGGTCTCGACCGGGACAAGGTGGTGGTTCACGGCATGCGCATGGGAGGCGGTTTCGGAGCTCGAACCATCGTGGCCGCCGAGATGGAAGCGGCGCGGCTGGCGAAGCTCTGCGGGCGGCCGGTCAAGGTGCAATGGAGCCGGAGCGACGAATTCCGTGCAGGGTTCCATCGCCCTCCATCGTCCCACCGAATCCGGCTTTCAGCAGATGCGGCAGGACGGATCACGAATTGGCACCACGCATTCCGTTCGGGCCACATCATCTTCACCTCGGCGGCGATGGGACCGGGCCTGCAGCTTGCCACCAGTTTCGTCGCAGACCCGGGTGTCGCGCGGGGCTCGATCCCACCTTACGCGGCGGATGCCGGCCGCGTCGAGTTCGAGGATGTTCGCCTGCCGGTCAAGACCGGTCCTTGGCGCGGGCTGGGTGCCGCGGCCAACCACTGGGCGGTCGAGACCGCCATAGACGCGCTCGCCCAGGCAAAGGGCATCGACCCGCTGGACATGCGCCTGAAGTCGATCAAGCCGGAACACGCGCGGTTGAGCACGGTGCTCAGCGAGGCGGCGGAAATGGCCGGCTGGGCGTCGCGGCCGAAGGACTCACCTAATGAGGGCTGGGGGCTCGCCTGCGGCATCTACAAGGATATGTCCTACGCCGCCGCAGTGGCGCGCGTGACAAGACGCGATGCCGGGTACACAGTGTCGGGCCTGTGGTGCGCGCATGACTGCGGCCTTGTGATAAACCCCGATCAGGTTCGGACGCAGGTAGAAGGCAATCTCGTGTGGGGGATCGGCATGGCGTTGAGGGAGGAGCTGGTGGTGGGGGACGGGCGCATACTGCCTGAGAGCTTCTTCGACTACCCGCTGCCTGTGCTGTCCGATGTGCCGAACATCGAAATCCGCCTGATCGAGGGCAGCAACGAGCCGACGGGTGCTGGCGAGACCGCGATTGTCTGCGGAACGGCGGCCGTCACCAACGCCATCGCGGCGATGACGGGCCGGACGGTGACGGCGCTCCCGGTTAAGGCGGCCTGACTTGGACGATTTCGCCAGCGCGCTTGTTGTGGCGATGGTGCGCCGTTCCCTTGCCCGCCAGGCGATAGCGGTGCCTGCTTCGACGGCGGTAGGTGATCGCACCGTGGACCCGGCCGAGAAGCGGGCGCTGCTCGACGGAGTGCTTGGGGCTCACGGCCCGGCTACGATCCTGCGCGTTGCCGACATCGTGCCGGATTTCGCAGATCATCCGGTCGCCGGCGTGTTCGCCGGATGCCGGACGCCGAGCGATGTGGTCGCAAGCTGGATCGCCATTGAGCGCTATTTCCATTCCCGGCATCGCACCCGTGTCGTCGACAGCGCTGATGACAGGATTGTCATGGAGCATTTCGACACGCGAGGTTTGTCCATATCTGCAGGCGAGAACATCGCAGCAGCAGGCTTGATCCTGGGCATTCTCAGGTGGCGCGGGGCGCACGGTGCTGTGTTGAGTTTTGATGGGTCGGTCTCACTCACTAAACCTGCCGCACCAGCCGCCCGGACCCATATCTGGTGGGTCTCCTGGCAAGGATTTACGCCTCCGCCGAATGCTCCTTCGCCATCGGACGACGGGCGAGTTCCCGCCGTGGATGTTGCGGGGCGCAGCATAAGCGATCCCCATGTGAGGCGAGTGTTTGCAGAACAGCTCGGAGCACCGACGAGACGCCGCAGGGCGGCCGATATTGCCCACGCGGCCGGGCTCAGCCTTCGGTCGCTTCAGCGGCGGCTGGCGGAAGCCGGCTGGACGCTGAGCGAAATCGTCGCCTCCGCGCGTGTCCATCTGGCGACGCGGCTACTCGCAGGAACAGACACCCCTCTTGCGCTCGTCGGGCTACTTGCAGGCTACAGCGACCAGCCGCACTTCCAACGCGCTTTCCGCGCCGCAGTTGGCCCGACGCCGGCGGAATACCGGCGCCTGGCCACTAGGCACGAAGAGACAAACCATCCACTTGATGTGGGAGTAGGCGCAGTTGGTCTTCAGGAGAACAGTGGCAGGCACGTAGGTGCGATTAGGAATGGCGGATTTCGGCCCCAAATCGGCCGGTGAGCAAACCGCAGGTGCCGACCGCTGGCCAGTCAGCCCACCTTTCGCGCGGTGAACGGTGTAACCGTCCGGCACTGCATGTTTTTAAGAACGGCCTGTGCGGCAGCATCTGCGGATCCTGAGGAAATGTCATATTCGAAAACGCTTGACCCGGTGATCTCGGTTGGGCTCACCAGCCCCAACGTCCAACTGACGCTTGCACCCGTGGTAGCAGTGGCGTTTGACAGGCGCTCATCCACGAAAACGCCGCGCCATGAATGCCCACCGGTGGATGTCCAGTTTACATGACCGACGGCTCCGGACATCAGCTTGCTGGGCGAGAACCATCCGCCCCAGTTGATCTGTCGCGTTTCGCCGCTGATCTGGCCCGGCACGGCCTGGCCAGTGAGCGAAAACAACGGACAGGCTGAGGCGTCGGCGGCCCCGGTGGTGATGCGCCACATTCCGTCTTCGGGAATGATCGGTGCTTCAAGCTGTATGGGACACTCGCCCGGCCCGCCGAACGACGCATCAATCTGCGCTAGCGTTTGGGAGCGCCAGCTATATTCATTCTGATACACCACGAGGGTCATGTCGGTAGCCCCCGGAGGATTGGGAGCGCCCAGAATCATCTCGACATCAGCCAGGGTCGTGCCCGGAACATGGCAGCTACAACCGCCTTCCATGCACATGGCGATCTGCACCATCTGGGCCTGCGCCGCAGGAATGAAACCGAATGACAAGGCCAAACCGAAAAGGACGGGTGCCAGCTTGTTTCTCATGGTCTAATGCTCCGCCCGGTTGCCGAAAAGGGAACGCAGGACCCTTTGCGGATCACGTCCTCCAAGGTCTATCGGAATGACGGCGTCCAATTCTGCTGCTGTCGCATCGTCCGATCCCAACGAGGTAACCTGAAGCGAGGAAGCAATCCCCTCGAAGCCGATCTCCGAAGTCATACCCTGCCCACCGAACATGCAGAGCTGATTAGTGCCCAAGGATCGGCACGGACCGCTAGATTGCATCCATTGGCGCGGATTGAGTTCCACGCTGACGACCTTGCCGAAGTCTTCCGTGAAGAAGGTGACAGTCGGCTGACCGGCGCGTACGCCACCGGCGGTTTCGTAGAAATAAGGCTCGCCCATACTCCAGTTGTTGGGCAGCGTCAGAGAAATGCCACTTGCTTCATGGCGCACCTCACAGCCTGCGGGCGCATCGGTGCAGGCGAAGGCGAGGTCCTCGCCATGTACGGTTTCAGCGCTGCCACGTTCACCGTCCTTTGCGACCGGAATCTCAAAGCTGTCGTTGCCCCCGACGGTCACGGAAATGGTGTCAGCGAGGAAGATGCCTTCAGCTTCGTTGACACCTTCCACCGCATAGGTCCCCGGCGCGAGATCAACGATCAGCATCTGCTCAAAATCGTTCATGGCAAAAGCGACATCGGAGACGGGCGTGTCGGTGCGGATCGCAGACCACTGGACCCGCTTGCCGCCGATCTCGAAAGGGGTGAGCAACCGCACCCGAACCGTCTGGGTATCCTGCGAGGGTCCGTCGGATCGTACTGGGGCGGTGCCGCTCATATCGACAAAATCGGAGGGTGCGGGACCATGCACGGCCTCGCGCATTTCGGCCAGCGAAGGTGGTACGTAGCCGCCCGGCCACATGACCACGCTCATGCCTTGCGCCCCCGACGACAGCGAGCCTGCATAACCGATGCCGTAAGGCGTGAGATAGAGCGTCATGGGAGCCGGGATCGGCTCGCCCACCGTGAAGGTCATGCGCAGCGCGTCACCATCGCGCGTTGCGGTCGTGAACACGCCTTCGCGCCCGGCGACCTGCGGTCCGGCAAGCTTTTCCCCAGCCGTCCAGCTTCCGCCAATCGGGCCATTGGGCTGAGCCTGTTCAAGGGCGAGCGTCAATAACTGATCCGCTCCCGCCTGAACCTGATAGGGCGGCACACCGATCACCTGCCAAGGGCCGGCAAGCGTCGTCGCAGAAGCCTCGTCGTCGGAGTCGTCGACCAGCGGAATGACGAAGTCATTTGACTGTCCCGGCACGATCTCCACCACGCCGCGGAACTCGACCTCGCCTGCCCCCATGGTCGAGACTTCGTAGCGGCCCGGCTCGAACGCGCCCTGGGCGACAAAGGTCTGGTCCTGCGGCGCCCAGGCTTCGGGGCTCATGTCGGGATCGAGCGGCACCGCCGACCAGGACAAGGGTACCTCCGGGAAACCATCGGGAAGGCGGAACGTCGCGAGGACCATCGGCAGCGCGTCCTGTCCGGGCGCAGCCTGCGTGGCGGCCGCAGCGCGCACGGCCAGTTCATCGCCCGTCGTCAAGTCTACGTCCTCATAGGGCACGCCGACGCCGAACTTGCGGAAGAACATGATTTCCTTTCGATCGGCCGAGAGGTATCGCAATTCGTAGATGCCCTGCTCAGCGGGAGCACGCAGACCCATGCGGCCGTTCTTGCTCAGGGAATAACCCCAGTCGCCCTCATATGTTTGCGCCGGGTCTCCTGGCTGCGCGATGACGACACGCTGCTCCGGTCGATCGGGTCCGCGCCAGGTGAACTGGAATCGCTTGCCCGGCTCCACCGACCCGATCGGGTCGAAGCCGTTAGATGCGGCTACCACCTCGACCGGCTGGCGCGCGATGATGCCCTGGCCCGTCACCAACAGGATGAGATCGTATTCGCCCGGCTCCTGTGGCGCCTGCCGGGAAAACGGGTTGTTGGCAGTGCTGCCGCCACCGATGACGCCGTAGGACGGGCTGACGTCGGGGGAGCCTTCGCCGCGTCGCGTGAAGCCGGCATAGTCGGCCGGTCGTGCGGTGCCGTGATACGAAATGCGGTAGGTGTGTCCTGCCTCGGCCTTGGGACCGATGTCGAAGAACGCCTCCTGCATAGGTGTCTCGGGCTCGGGTATTGGTTCCGCCGCCGCGATCTGGTTGAGCGCGTCGGCGAGCTCGGTGCCGGACTGCGGGCGCAGCAATCGTCCGCCGGTCTGGTCCGGCACGCAGGCTAGCGCCTCTGCCTCCTGCTCGGTCAGGCCGAAGCCGACGACATGGGCACGGATCTTGATGCCTTCGCTTGCCAGTTGCGCCGCCACCGCGCACGGGTCGGCGTTGCACGTCTCCAGACCGTCAGTGACGAGGATGATGTCTGCCTCTTCCGCCGTGGGCGGGATCTGGCCGGCAGCGATGCGAAGGCTTTCCGAAATTGGCGTCATGCCGCGCGGGTTGATACGGTTGAGCCGCTGCGACAGCGTTGCCGCTTCCTGCACACCGGTCTGCGCGATCACCTCGATGTCGGCGCAGTCACCGCGACGGTTGTGGCCGTAGGCGATGACGCCAAGCGGGATCGCCGCATCGCGCGTGGAAAAGAACTGCCCCATCACGTCGCGCGCTACCTCGATCTTTGTGATGCCGCCATCGAGTTGTCCCCACATCGAGCCGGACGCATCGAAGATGAGCATGGCCGCCTTCTCGGGCGTGACATTGGCGGATTGCGCGAGGGCGGGGGTCGACAGGTTCAGCAGCGAAAACGCTGCCACGCTCAGGATGGCACTGAAGCTCGATCGTCTCATGGTTTTCCTCGACAGGACGTCGCTCTCGACATCACGACCGACAACGGGCGGATGAAATCTGGCGATGCCAATTTGCTGTGGTTCAGGGGCCGTTCTCCGGAATCCGAACGTAAATCTGTGCCGCAAGGTAAGCGCACGGACGCCCGTGGTCTTGGGGGCAGAGGCACCGAGATAGGGGGAGAACGGAACAGTGCCGCCTAGCGTCGCTCAGAACATGCGCGACAAAGCGCGCACTTCTTTCGGCGTCATGCCATAGACACGGCGAAATCTGGCATTGAACCACGAGAGGTCGCCGAAGCCGGCGCTCATGGCCACGCTCGCGATGCTCGATGCCGCGTTGCGCGGGTCGCTCAGCATGCGGTGAGCCAAGGCCAGTCGGCGTGTCGCAACAAAGTCCCCGAACGACGTGCCCTCGCGCTCGAACAGCGAGCGCAGATAGCGGGGACTGATCCCGTGGCGCGTCGCAATCCCATCAGCCGTCAGATCCGGTGCGGTCAGATGGAGTTCGACATCCGCCTTCACCGCTCTGAGCCGTGCCGCACGCACGCCTCGACCGGCTGCGACCTCTGCGGCCTCCCGCGTGGCGCCCAGCGCCATCAATGCCAGATCCTGAACATGTGATGCGCATTGCGCGGCGTCTACCGGCGCGAGTGAAGCCAATTCCTGATGCAGGCTGCGTGAGTAATTGAAGAACAGCCGCCATTGCGGGGTCAGCGGGGCGGTGCGTCGCAACACGGCGTTGAGCCCGAGTGTCGCGGCCGAGAGGTGGATGCGCGGAACGGAGACGTAGAACCCCTCGCTGGGTTCACCATTGAAGCGGATAACACCGGGAACCTCGGCGGGGTCTGCATAGACGACCCCCGACTTCAGTTCCGTGCGCTCGCCACCACGCTGTTCGATGGAACAGCTTCCCGATAAAGGGACATGGAACATCACATTGTCTTCGGCATCGGCGACATGGCCTTTCGTGCGCACAGCGGTCGATGTGGAGTGCCGACCGTGTCCGACGATCAGGTTCTGTAGCACACCGATTGTTGTTTCCGATTGGAAAGATCCAGGATCGTCCGGAATGAAGTCGACCTTTGTAATCGCCCCAACTACAGACTGAAATTCCTCAACACGGCGGGAAACTTCGAAATCGTGCGAGCGTATCGATAGAACTGTCATGCACCCTCAGGGTTGAACCGGGTCATCCAATATGCGTTGCGCGTCGCAGTGACGCAACGAGTTCATCTTCCCTCCAGACTCACGACCCTTGACGACATCAATCGATGCTCTACTGCACGTTGTTTGCAGTTGTTGGGGGACTCACCACCACCGTGTGCCATGCTACGGTCGGCTGAGTGTCGGCCTTCTCGTAATCGGATCCACAACCGGACAGCCACACCCTGCCCCTCAGCCGCAGTGAGCTGCGGCATTCTTCTCCAGGCCAATCAAGGCCCAGGAGAACTTAGTTGGGTCATTCTCAATTCGATGATGCTATCCGCGAGCGAGCGGCTTGGAACGCCGGAAAGAAGGTCGGCACCAAGCGCCCGTTCACCCAGAAGCAAATTTGGGCGATCCGCTTCTTCCTTGATCGCGAGAGACGCGTACGGGACCGGGCGCTGTTCGATCTGGCGATCGACAGCAAGCTTCGCGGCTGTGACCTCGTCAAGATCAGAATCCGCGATGTGGTCGCCGGACCCGAGATACGGACTCGGGCGATCGTCATTCAGCAAAAGACGGGGCGGCCGGTCCAGTTCGAGTTCACCAGCGAGAGCCAGCCTTCTGGCCTGGCTTGAACGACGTAGAGGCTCGGTCGAGGACTATGCGTTTCCGAGCCGGGTCGACCATGGACACCACATGAGCACGCGGCAGTACGCTCGCCTGGTGGATGAGTGGGTGATCGCAATTGGTCTCTGTCCGGAGGAGTATGGCACGAACTGGCTTCGGCGCACGAAGGCGTCGATGATCTACAGGGCGACCGGAAACATCCGCGCTATCCAGATACTTCTTGGTCACTCCAAGATCGAGAACACGGTGCGCTATCTTGGCGTGGACGTGGAGGACGCGCTCCTCTTAGCTGAGCGAACCGAGATCTGACGTTTGAGCGGCCATCCGGACCTGACGCGGATGGCCGCTCACGGCATTCGTTTTGATAGGTCATTTCGGTGGTCGTTGGTCGAACGTCGGATTTCTCAGCTGTTTCATCTAGAATCGGACAGTCCGGAATCGGCCCCCTTGCAAACCGAAGTGCTTAGGACTGGTCAAACCGTCACGACGATCTTGCCGAACTGCTCATTCGATTCCAAAAAGCGATGTGCCTCGACAATCCGGTCGAACGTGAAGGTTTTGGCGACAACTGGCTTAAGAGCGCCGGCTTCCAGCCCTTCGAGGATGAATGCCTTGGCCGCCTTTAGCCGCGCCGGATCGCCGACGATCTCATGGACGAGGTAACCGCGCAGCGTCAGTGATTTGCTCAAGACTGCGAACAGCGGGAATGGCGTGTCCTTGCGGCTCAATCCGCCGTATTCGATGAGTATCCCGCCCCGGGACATCGCGGCCGTCAATGGCTCGAAGATCGGGCCGCCGATAGGATCAAACACAGCTCTTACACCCGCCACGCCGGCGATATCTTTCAGCCGGGATTCGAGATCCTCTTCGTCAGAGGTGATGACATGGGCCGCACCGACACCAAGTAACGCCTCCTTCTTGGCAGACGTCCGCGTGACCGCGATGGGAGTTGCGCCGAGCATATTGGCGAATTGCACTGCGGCGATACCGACACTGCTTGATGCCGCAGTGATTACAATGAAATCCTCGCTGCGGAGCTTGGCGATATCGACCAGTGCACCGTAAGCAGTAAGATACGGCATCCAAACAGCCGCCGCGGCCTCCCAACTAAGAGACGGTGGGTGCTTGACGATCAGTTCGGCGGGAAACGTGGCGATTTCGCCGTAGGCCGGCCAGCACACCATTGATACCGGCGGTACAACGCTGACGGCGTCGCCCAGCACGAAATTGTCCACACCTTCGCCAATCGCTTCGACGAGACCGGCGGCCTCAAGACCAAGACCGGATGGCAACGTCGGGGTTTCGATATAGGTGCCATTGCGCAGCAGGGCCTCCGCCCGGTTGAGCCCTAGCGCCTTGACGCGAATCTGGATCTCTCCGCGACCGGGCGGTCGAACGTCGACATCCTCGATGCGCAGGACTTCGGGACCACCATGCTCATGAATACGAACAACACGCGCCATCCGGCTGTTACTCCAAAACGATTGAACTGAATGAGCTATGCCAACAGGTGGAACGCCGATAAAGAGTTGAGATAGCAGCACAGCCGGAACCAAAGGTTTTTAATCATGGATCGCCTGACCAGCATGACCGTGTTCATCAAGGCCGCCGACTTGGGATCGTTTGCGGCTGCCGCCACGGCGCTCAATATGTCGGGACCGATGGTCGGCAAGCACATCCGGTTTCTCGAAGGGCGGTTGGGCGTGCGCCTCATCAACCGCACCACTCGCCGCCAGAGCCTTACGGAGTTCGGGTGCGCCTACTACGAACGCTGCCGGGTGGTACTGGCCGAAGCCGAAGCGGCCGATGCCCTTGTGGCTAACCAGCTTGGCGAGCCGCGCGGGAAGCTGCGCGTCACGATGCCCGTGCACTTCGGCCGGCGCTGCGTTGCCCCTGTGCTGGTGGACCTCGCGCAGCAATTTCCCGCACTGGAGCTCGATCTGTCGTTCAATGACAGTATCGTCGACCTTTCGGAAGGTGGCTACGATCTCGCTATCCGGACCGGCAGCCTGCAAGACAAAACCGGGGTGATTGCGCGCCGCATCGCGCACCAACGCATGGTGGTCTGTGCATCGCCGGACTATATTGAGAGGTACGGCCGGCCGCGGCAGATCGAGGATTTGAACAGGCACCAAGCCGTCGTCTACTGCCGGGCTGGCCCCGTTCCGCCATGGCTTTTTCCACGCAGCGGCCAGCCTGACGTTGCGGTTACGCCGCCAAACCGCTTGCGGCTTGACGACCTCGACGCCATCGCAGATGCCATATCCACCGGCATCGGGCTGGCTTGGCTGCCCTATTGGTTGGTTCGCGAACGCGTTCTGGCCGGCGCGCTGGTCGAGGTCCTGCCTGATGAGCCAGCTTTCCTGTATAATGCCTACGCGCTTTGGCTGAAGACACCTCACCTGCCGTTGAAAACCCGTCTTTCCATCGACGCGCTGGCGGCAGCTTTGCCCAAGCACATCACATGAAAATGGACGGATTTCGGCCCGCAGCGACTAGAATGGCTTAGCGTCCGCCGCCTGAACGTCCGTTTATCGGTATTTCGTTCCGATGGCAGACATTCCGCTTTCGGTCCCTAAGGCGTCGGTAGGAAATCGTTTCCCAGCGTGCCACGCCGCCTGACGCCGACGGCCGGACCGGGGTGGGGAGCGGACGGTCTGCTTTGGAGGCGGCGAAGGACAGATCCGACATTCGCTTATGCAAGAACACTTATGAGCTACGCGACACGACGCTTCGCCGTAATGAGGGCTCCCCGATACCTTCAACAACGACACGGATGATGTGTTTGATTTCCTCATTGCCAAACCGCTCTCCCGCAAGAGCCGAGAGCATTGCCTGCCCGTAAACTCCGAGCAAAACCAGCGCCATGAAATTGGAATCGTCGTCCTTACGGATAACACCCTGCCGTTGGCCCAAGATGAGAATATCCCTGACAAGCCCCTGAAATGACGGCCGGCCCGGAGGCGGTTCAAGGGATGGCCGGTCGACCGGAGCAAGCGCCAGCCTCGCAAGTGAGGGATTGGCCAAGCACCAACCCGCGCTGTCTTGGAAGACGTCTTCGAGAATGCGCAACGCGTCTTCACCGGCGGCCATGCGATCTCGATAGGCTGCATCATTCGCTTCCACGCGGGCAATAAGCTGCGAGGCGATGTCATCTTTCGAAGCAAACAGGTTGTAGACCGTCTTGCGGGTCAGACCTGCCCGTGTCGCGATTTCCTCAACGGAGGTCGCGGCAAATCCCTTCTCACCAAATGCCGCGTCGGCAGCGTCGAGGATGAGATTTCGGGAGCGGTCGGTTCGCTTCGGTGTTGTCATTTCTATACAGTGGTATAAATTTACACTCATGTAAACATATGCGAGACACTGCCATGCTAGCCGAATTCGGCCCCAACATCTGGATTGCGGACGGACCAACGGTCACGGCAGCGGCCCGTTTTCATTATCCCACGCGCATGGTTGTCATCAAATTGGCCAACGATGACCTCGTCCTTTGGTCACCAACGGCGCTTACGGAAGCACTTCTCTCCACGATCGAGACATTGGGAACGGTCAAGCATCTGCTCGCTCCAAATTCGCTCCACCATACATTCCTTGGCGACTGGCAGCGGGTATATCCTGGCGCCACTGTCTATGCGCCGCCTGGCCTGCGGGAGAAACGCCCTGATATCAGGTTCGACGCTGATCTCACCGACAGCCCGATAGCGGCATGGGCAGAGGAGATCGACCATGCGGTTATGTGGGGCAACCGGATCACGAAGGAAGTTGTTTTCTTTCACCGTGAGAGTGGGACCGCGATCTTCACCGATCTGATACAGCAATTTCCGCACGGGTGGTTCAGAGGCTGGCGGGCGCTGGTCGCACGGCTTGACCTGATGACAGCTGCCGAACCCTCAGTGCCACGGAAATTTCGGGTAGCCTTCACCGACCGATACGCAGCTCGCCAGTCTCTGCGGCACATTCTGGCGTGGCCTACCGAAAAGCTGATTGTCGCCCACGGCCCCCCGATCACCAATGGCGGGCAAGCATTTCTACGTCGGGCGTTTCGCTGGTTGGCCAAATAGGTTCTGATTCCACGAGCTGTAGTGAAACGGCCGAAACGTCGACACATTTGGCCATCGGGGTGTCCGCTTTATGCGACATCATCAGTTGCGGTTAATGACCGCAATGGCGTCGTTGCCCGAACGGCGGCTTTCTCAGTTTCTGAGCCAGAACCGGACCGTCCGTTTCCGGCCCCAAAACCGCTATGTGAAGCTATCTAACGCGCGATTGTGGTCCGGCGCAGGTCATCGGTGTTGGCGTCATCGCCCTCACATGCTCGTCGATCCGCTGGAGCACCTTCTCCGGAAGCACGATCCGTTCCGGCAGCCCCAACAGTGCTCGTTGACGCGCTCGATGGTCTCCAACAATTTTCCATCGCGACCGTCTCTCTATGGCGAACGCTTCCAGGCAGACGAGCAATACGCAAATCCACAATGCACCACTTAAAGAATGCATTCATAATTTGCGTCATGCAAATGTGCGTGCTAGCCTCGGCGTCGCATTCACAAAAAGAACCAGAGGGACCACCAGCCATGAACCGACTTCTCAGTGCCCTTGCGGCGATGACCATGGGCTTTGCCGTCGTTCAAGTTTCAGCAGAGGAGCTTGTCGTCGCCACCGACACGGCCTTCGTGCCTTTCGAATTCAAGGAAGGCGACACCTATGTCGGCTTCGACATCGACCTTTGGGACGCGATCGCCGACGATCTCGACCTCGAATACCGGCTTCAGCCGATGGACTTCAACGGCATCATCCCCGCGCTGCAGACCAGGCAGGTCGACGTGGCGCTGGCAGGCATCACCATCAAGGACGAACGCAAGCAGGTCATCGACTTCTCCGACGGCTACTACGATAGCGGTTTCCTGCTGATGGTGCCGGTCGAAAGCGAGGTTGCCGGCGCCGCCGACCTCGCAGGCAAGACGCTCGCCGTGAAGACGGGCACATCGGCGACGGACTATGCCAAGGAGCACTTCACCGAGACCGAGCTGCGGCAGTTCCCCAACATCGACAATGCGTATCTGGAGCTCCAGACCGGCCGCGTGGACGCCGCCATGCACGATACGCCGAACGTGCTCTACTACATCGCCAAGGCGGGCCAGGGCCGCGTCAAGGCGGTGGGCGAGCAGATGATGGCGCATGAATACGGCATCGCCTTTCCGAAGGGCAGCGATCTGGTCGCGCGGGTCAACGAGGCGCTCGCCAAGATCAAGGCCGACGGCCGCTACGACGCGATCTACGAAAAGTGGTTCGGAACCAAGCCCCAGAGCTGAGTTCCGCCAACGGGCCGCTGCCGGCTGCGTCTTCCCGCGCGGCGGCCCGCTCCTTTTCCAGACCGAGAGGACTGATCCGTCATGGACTTTCAATGGTCCGCCGTCGTCGAAGCGCTTCCGGCGCTATTTCGCGGCGCGCAGCTTACCGTCTTCATCACCGTGGCCGGCCTTGTCGGCGGAGTGATCATAGGCACCGTTGCAGGGCTGATGCGCGCCTATGGCAACGCGATCGTCAACGGCATCGCCTATTTCTACATCGAGCTGATCCGCGGCACGCCGATCGTCGTCCAGGTGATGTTCATCTATTTCGCCCTGCCGACGCTAGCCGACATCAGGATCGATCCGCTTTCGGCGGCCATCATCGCCATTACCGTGAACGCCGGCGCCTATATCGCCGAGATCGTGCGCGGCGCCTTCATCTCCGTGCACAAGGGCTTGAAAGAGGCCGGGCTCGCGCTGGGCCTGCCGATGTGGAAAGTGCTCGTCTACGTGATCGGCCCTGTGGCGTTCCGGCGGCTGATACCGCCGCTCGGCAACCAGTTCATCGTCAGCCTCAAGGACACATCGCTGTTCATCGTCATCGGCGTGGGTGAGCTCACACGCCAGGGCCAGGAGATCATGGCGGCTAATTTCCGCGCCGTCGAAGTCTGGTCCGCCGTCGCGATCTTCTACCTGATCCTGACCGGCACGCTCACGCTGATCCTGCGGATCATCGAAAAGAGGATGCGGATCCTATGAGCATCGTCGAATTCGCCAACGTCACCAAACGCTTCGGCTCCCTGGTCGTGCTGGATCAGATCGACCTCAACATCGAAAGCGGCGAGGTCGTCGTGGTGATCGGGCCTTCTGGCTCCGGCAAGTCCACACTGCTCCGCTGCATCAACGTCCTCGAAGAGATCGACGGCGGCGATCTGGTCGTCGACGGGATCAGCGTGCGTTCGGGCAGCAAGAATGTGCGGCTGATCCGGCAGGAGGCCGGCATGGTGTTCCAGCAGTTCAACCTGTTCCCGCAGATGACCGCGCTCGACAATGTTGCCTTCGGCCCGCAGCACGTGCGCGGCCTGTCGCGCCCCGAGGCTCGCGAGGCCGCACGCGACCTGCTTGCCAAGGTCGGACTTGCCGAGCGCACCCATCACTATCCGTCCGAACTTTCAGGCGGCCAGCAGCAGCGCGTCGCCATCGCCCGCGCGCTGGCCGTCAAACCCAAGCTCGTACTCTTCGATGAACCCACCTCAGCGCTGGACCCCGAGCTGCGCCACGAGGTGCTGCGGGTCATGCAGGTGCTTGCCGAAGAAGGCATGACGATGATCGTCGTCACCCACGAGATGAGTTTTGCGCGCCGTGTGGGCTCTCGCCTGATCTTCATGGAAGACGGCAAGATCGCCATGGATGACGCACCGGCCGAGCTTCTGGATCGCTCGGAAAACCCGCGCCTGCGGGAGTTCCTCCAGCATGTCCAGTAAGGAATGCGGCCTGGCCGCCATCAAGATCGCAGGCACACCATACGAGACCGGCTTCGCACTGGGCCAGTTCGGTGCGAGCGCGGTCCACGACAGGCTGGTGCCCTCGCCGCACTGGCGCGAGATCGTGGTTCCTGCGCGGGACGATCCGCGCGTGCCGGCGATGGTGGCGCTGACGGAGCGGCATTATCCCGCAGTCCTTGAAGAATTGCGTGGACTGGCAGACGGGCTGGACATGCCTTTTGCCGATATATTCGCCTGGAATTGCCGTGGTGACCTGCGCACGCATGCGCCCGATGGCTGCACGACCGTTCAATTGCCAGGATCGACCAATCTGGTGGCCCACAACGAAGACGGCATGCCGGAATTCGACGGCAATTGCGCCCTCGCCACCGTCCATGCGGCGGTAGGTCCGTCCTTCACGGCCTTCGTCTATCCAGGCTCGATCCCCGGCCATACTTTCTCGGTGAACGGCCGGGGGCTCGTGCAGACGGTCAACAACATCCGTTGCACCGCGCATCGGCCGGGCCTCCCGCGCATGGTTCTGACGCGGGCGATGCTGGGTTGCGAAAGCATCGATGCGGCGGTGTCAGTACTGCAGGATGTTCCGCGCGCAGGCGGTTTCCACGTCACGCTCGCCATGATGGGCGATCCACGGATCGTCAGCGTTGAGTTCAACGCCGACGTCTTGTCTACGCTGGAGATCGAAGCACCGGCGACCCACGCCAATCATCTTGTCCATCCGCGGATGGCAGGTCTCGACCAGCGCATCACTGCCTCGTCGGGCAGCCGACAACAGCATGCGGATGCACTGCTGAGCGCGGGAGGCGCGCAGGGTAGCGCGCTCGTTCTCGGCATTCTTTCCGACCAGACCGGTGCGTTGCCGATCTATCGCCGGCAGGCGGACGATCCCGACCACGAGAACACGCTCGCGACCGCTGTTTTCGAACTCACTGCTGACAGGGTGGCGTGGACCGTCTATGACGGCCGGCATCGGGCGCCGGTCCATTCGGGCGTCATTACGGGTGCCGACTGATCACGCCATGCAGGCCAGAACGCCAACACCGCCAAAGACATTGGACGAACTGCGCGAACTGGCGCTGAAATTTGCGCGGGCCGAGCCAGGCGACGCGCTCGGAGGCAAGACGCAGCAGGTTTTCGCGCGGTTGGTCGACATGCCCGAGCAGTCGGCGGTCCGCTCCATTTCGGAACTGGCCGCCCTGCTCGACGTCAATCCCTCGACCCTGACCCGGCTTGCCAAGCGTCTCGGCTTCGAGGGTTTCGGCGAGTTCCAGTCGGTCTTTCGCAACGCCATCGCCGGCGAGCCGCGCTATTTCTACAGCCGGCAGGCCGACCAGTTGCTTCACCACGCCGACGCCGAAGCGAGCGAGATCGAGACGATGGCGCGCCTCGGCAGGGAATCGATCGCCAATATCGAGGGGTTCATCGGCCAGCTCGAGGCCGACAGGCTCGCCGCTGCAGCCGGACTTCTCGCCAAGGCCAAGCGGGTCCGCGTTCATGGCGAGCGCCAGTTCCACGGCTTTGCAAGCTTTCTTGCCTACGGGCTGGGCATGCTGCGGTCCGATGCGGCGCTGCTGGATGCGCCGCGGCTCGGCCTGGCGGAGGCTATCTCGCAGCTCGAACCCGGCGACGTGGTCGTCGTTGCAAGCTGCGCACCCTACACGCGCTCGGTCGCCGACGTGGCCAAGGCGGCCGCACGGAACGGCCAGAGGGTTATCGCCATCACCGATTCCCGCAGTTCGCCGCTTGTCGCGCCGGCCGAGCATGCGTTCTTCATACCACACGCCAGCAGCTTCATCTCCAACAGCATGGGCGCCTATATCGTCTTCTGCGAGGGCTTGCTGAACCTTGTCGCCTGGCAACTGGGCGATGCGGCCTTGGAGGCGCTGCAGCGGCGCGAAAACCTGATTGAGGCGCTGGGTATCGAGACGCCCTGAGGGCGCTCGAACTGGATACCAACGCGATGGAGAACCAGATCCGCTCGGAAAACGCACTTTTCGCGGGAAACGAAATCGGTGCCGAAAACTGAGCGATGCTAGCTTCGCTTGCCGCCACCCTGCGTGCGATCCTCGACGGTCACTCGCTAGGCGACTTCGAAATCCTATGCCATGGCGCTTCAATCAGACGTCAAGCCTCGACACATCGGGGGATGCCGTCGCGCTTACGTCGCACCTCGATTTCCAGGAAGTTATGACAGAAGTGGTTGCGTGGGGCTCGCAGCTACTGATGCCAACAATCATTGGTAGCGCCAGTATGATATGTCTTTTGTTGCCTCAAGTGGCGCACCGGGCGGACCGACAGCACTAGGCGGTCCGCACAAGGCGATGAATAAACCTGCACGGACCGTCACCGGAGGTTAGGACATGGCGACTGAGCTTGAACCCATCCATACCGAAGCGGATTACGACGCGGCGTTCGCCAGAGTCGAACGACTGTGGGGCTCTGCCAGCGGCACGCCCGATGGCGACAGGCTCGACGTTCTGGCGACGCTGATCAAGGTCCATGAGGAAAAACACCATCCGATGGATCCGCCCCATCCGATCGGACTCGATTGAGGGTCGATCAACTGTGCAACTGATCAGCATAGAGCGCTTCTATCGTTGCGATCTCGTCTTCTGTCAGCGGCGCGAATTCCTTCTCCCGCGCCCGCCTCGAGAGCCTGCCGCCATTCTGATGCAGGGAGCGGAACAGAAGATCGAGCAGACGGTCCGGCATATCGACCATAAGCGACACGCTGGCCTTGAACCCACCATAAGCTTTTAAGAATCTGGCTTCCTCCGGCAGATCGACATCGATCGTCCGCGCCACGCATTGGAACAGAAACTCCGCATGCGGTGTCGCATCGAAATAGCGGTAGAAATCCGCGGTGTCGTTCAGCACTTCGACATTGCCACGGTCGGTCGGCCTCCAGCGGACATGAGGCAGCAGCCGCCGCGAATAGCTTTCGAGGACACGGCGATATTCGTCGATGCGGTCGAGGATCACGGCCGAGACCGGAAAGACAAGCCCGGGCGGATTGAAACCACGCTCGGCAAGCACGTGATGGATGAGGTAGCGGTGCAGGCGGCCATTCCCGTCCTCGAAAGGATGGATATAAACGAACCCGAAAGCGAGCGCGGCAGCGGCCAGAACCGGATCGAGATGCCGGGCCGCCCCCCGATCGAAAGCGGCCAACCCGTCTATCAGGTCCGGCAGGTCCTCATGCCGGGCGCATATATGGTCGGGGATCGGCGCACCGCTTGCGCGATCCTGCTCGCCGACGAACCCGCCTTCCTGACGCAGGCCGAGGTGAACAAAGCGAGCGTCGCCGATGACGATGCGCTGCAATCGCTCCAGCTCCGCACGGGCCACCGGGCGGCGCCCCGCCTCGCCAATTACCTGCCCCCACCGCTGGATGCGATCCTGGGGTGGGTCTTCGCCCTCGATCTGGGAACTGGATCGCGAGTCCTTGAGCAGGAGGAAAGCAGCGGTGCGAGCCAGAAGATCCGCCGGAACATCGGCGATCACGCGCCGAGCTTCCTCGGCGAGATTCCGGGTCACAAAGGCGTCCAATTCCGGCGTACGGAAAATCAACGGACACCAGGCAGGTGTTCCGGGCAGATTGTTTTTCACCCGATGGCGTGAAGAGGTCTCGCCCTGAGATGCCCACTGCTGTTCAGGATCGACGACGAGGGCATAGGTGCCGCGGGTGGCGTCGGGCAGATCGAGCCGCTCGTCGAGCAGCCATTCGTAGAGGAACCAAAGCCGTCGCGCATAGGCCCCGGTCGGGGCCGCGTGAACGATCTCGACGATGGCTTCCGGACCCGTCGCGCGAAAGAGCATCTTCAGGACAGCAAGATCCAGCCCCTCGTAGCGCAATGCAAAGGTCAGGTGGCCGACCAGACTGACTTCAGGCTCGTGGCGAGGTGTATAGAGTTTCCATCCCGCCTCCTGATAGACCTTATGCCGGGGGCCAATCGCAGCGAGGGTGATGGGGATCGGGACAGCCAGATCAAAGGCGTCAATCAGAGCGGCATAGCCCACAGGGAGCGCGGTCTCAGGCAGCCAGCGGCCGTGAAAGACGCTGACACTTCCTGAAAACGGCTTCCTCTGCCCGCGATCCATGATTTGCGATGCTTGCACCTGAAAATCTATGACAAGGAGAGTATCGCCTGAAAAACGTTCACAAGCAATGAATTTTGATTCTTTCGGCGTGGTACATGCGATTTTTGATACGCCTCCATCTGATCGGCAATGGCAACATGCACCTCAAGAACTGGTCGCTGATCTATCCTGATCGGCGCTCGGCAGCGTTGTCGCCGGCCTACGACCTGGTGTCGACCATTCCCTATATGAAGGGCGAGGACACGGCCGCGCTCAACCACTCCCGGACAAGGAAGATGGCGGAGTTTAATGTCGATGAACTGCGCCACTTGGCGGCCAAGGCGCTCCTGTCCGAAAAGCTCGTCGTCGACACCGCCGCCGAAACCGTCCAGCGATTTCGCCAGACGTGGCAGGCCGAAAAGGAGCATCTTCCCTTGGTGGATTCAGTGGTGGAGGCGGTCGAGACTCACGCGCCGACCGTGCCGCTCTATAGTGAACTCGCATAGCAGGGATTGAGGTAAGCGTTCGCCAACACCTCCACCCGTGCATCAATGGAAAGGCCAGGGCATGTCGCCTCAGGAACCATCGATCATTCCGTGTGGCACGAGGTCTGGCCGGGCTTCAGTCCGGCTTCGACCTTGGCGGCGTTGAGGTCCGCCAGGGGCAGGTTTTTTTCCGCGACGGTGAAGCCCGCCTCCCGCATGTGATTGCCCCACGCTACGCAACATCCGCAGCGCACCAGGCTATCTACAGACATTCATGACGACGATGCAAAAGCCACATGGCCATCGCAATGATCATGTCGCTAGTAGCCATACCGAAGAGCAGGCGCTGCTGATGGCATGAATACTCCCGGCCAGACAGTAATCGGCCGCCTGATCACCGGTCTTATTCAGAAGCCGCTTCAGGCACGACATCGCCGGCGGCGACAATTATCGACACTTCAACGGTAGCATTTCCCGGCAGGGAACTTACCCCGACTGCGGCGCGACTGGGTACGCCATCATTTGTGTGCTCTTCCAGGAAGCTTGACGCAAAATCGGCGATCTTGCTGTGAAGTTCGTATCCCTCCGGTGCATTCACATAGACGGTCAGATTTAGAACCGAAATTGTCTGTTCCTCCCCGCGCATTTGGGACTGCGCTGCCTTCAGCGCATTCCCGGCAGCCAGTTCCACCGCCTGCCGGTAGGTCTCGACCGGCGCTTCCGGATCCACTTGCCCAACATGAAGAAGCTGGCTGCCTTCCCGTGGCGTCATTCCGGAGACGAAGATCATGTCGCCATGGCGTTTTGCAGGGACATAATGTCCCTGTGGTCTAGGCGCGCTCCGGTCCATTAGCTTTCCTTGCTCCGATAGCGGTCCACCATCTCGACAATGCGCTGTCCGGCTTCGACGGTCGCCGCGTGATCCTGCGAGAAATTCAGGCGAACGCTGTGAGGATGAGGCCCAAATTCGGTTCCGGGTGTCACGATGACATTGGCTTGATGCCGAAGCAGCCGCACGAAATCCTGCAGGCCAACTGAGAGCGCGGGCAGTGTCGGAAACAGATAGCTTCCGGCTTGCGGTGTGCGCGCAGCAAGGCCACCGCCTCGGAAAACCGCGAGCAGGTCGTCCCTGATCGCCTGATGTAGGCGGATCCGCTCGTCCATCCATCCTTCCGGCTCATTGAGCCAGGTCCTGAACACGGCCTGATTATAGCCCGCCGCGCGTAAGGACACGATGGCCTGTAGCTTCTCCATCCTCCCAATAATCGCCGGAGAGCCGAAGGCCACGCCGAGACGATAACCGCTGAGTGACTCCGTTTTCGAGGGCCCCATGATGGTCAGCACCTTCTCATCCGGCAGGCCGCGAGCCCGGATATGGGTGTAGCTCTCGCCGTCATAGCGCAGCCGCGAGTAAAGCTGGTCCGCAATGATGGTGACGTCAAATTCCCGGGCGAGTGCGACGATGCTGTCGATCTCGCCCGCCGAGTAGACCGCGCCGGTGGGGTTGTTCGGGTTGGAAAACAGGAAGGTTCGCGCCCCGGCCTCGAAAGCAGCGCGCAACTGGGACAGTTCCAGCCCGGCTTTAGTACCGGAGTTCATGTAGTTCATTGCAACCGGCATGACCTGGCCGCCGAAGAACTGGACCAGCTTGCGGTTTGCGAAATAGTCGGGCTGCACCACCGCGACCTTGTCGCCATCCGAGACCACCGAAGCGACCGCCAGAAACAGGGCGCCCTGCGTTCCCGGCGTAAGGATAACGCCTTCGTCTGCGGAAACGGGTGCCCCTGTGAACGAGGCGAGTCGATCCGCCAGTTCGGCGCGGATGTCGGACGACCCGCGATATTCGGTATAGGCCTGACGGCTGCCAGCCTCGACGGCTTCCGAAAACCGGTCGAATGCGCCGGGCGTGGGCGCGAAGGCATCAACGTCGCCATGTGAGAAATCGACCAGACGACCCGAGAGTTTGTCGCCGCGCATGACCTCGCTGATATTGTCGGCGTTCTGTCGGATTTCCTGCCCCGGCGCGTTGTCGGTAGCGAGCGTGGCGAATTTTTCGGTGATGGAAACCATTTCAACCTCGTTGAGAGAGAATTACAGCGTGTCCGTTTGCGGGTCGTGGGCATCAAGAGCGCGCCTGAAAATCGCCGGTTCGACATTACCGCCGGAGATAATGACGATGATGTTCTTACCGCGAACGGCCCGAGGATTGTTCAAAAGCGCCGCCAGCGCGATGACGCCTCCCGGCTCGGTGACCAAGCGCAGTTCTTCGAAGGCGTAGCGGATCGCCCGCGTCACTTCCAGGTCGGATGCAACCAGCACCTTTGCCAGATCCTCGCGGTTAATCGAAAACGGCAGCTCGGCGGGTGCCGGTGCCAGAAGGGCATCGCAGATCGAGCCGCCAAGAGCCTGATTGACTTCGCGCTTTCCAGTGGCAAGCGAACGCCGCGTATCGTCGAAATCCTCTGGCTCGACGGCCCAGATTTCCGTGCTGGAGTGCGCGGCTCTTGCCGCAAGGCATGTTCCCGCCGACAGACCGCCTCCCCCGCATGGCACCATGACCGCATCGATCGCGACGTCACCGACCTGCTCGAACGCTTCTGCCGCGACGGTTGCCTGCCCTGCGATGATGAGCGGATTGTCGCCGGGCGGCACGATGGCGACGGGCGATTTTTCAGCAATTTCCGCAGCGATCTGTTCGCGCGACTGGGTCTGGCGGTCATAGAGCACCACGTTCGCGGCGTTCTCGCGCGCTTTGCTGATCTTGATCGCGGGCGCATCGGCAGGCATCACGATGGTTGCGGCGATGTCGAGCATCCGGCCGACCGTTGCGATCGCCTGACCATGATTGCCTGTCGAATAGGCCACGACCCCGCCCGGAAAAGCCGCGCGATCCAGCCGCGACAGGCAGTTATAGGCGCCCCGAAACTTGAATGCGCCTGTGCGCTGCAAGTTCTCGCATTTGATGAATATCCTGGCGCCGGTCATGGCGTCGAGCTTTTCGGACCGCAGCAGCGGGGTCCGGACCGCCACGCCTTCAAGCGTACGGCGCGCCTCTAGTATGTCGTCGATGGTGGGGGCTATGAGGTCAGTCATCTCAGTGAACCAGAATGCGAGAGAGGAAAAGCCGCGCCCGCTCGGAGCTTGGAGAGGCGAAGAAGCGTTCGGTTTCCGCCTCCTCTATGATCGACCCGTGATCCATAAAGACCATCCGGTCGGCCGCGGCCTTGGCAAAGCCCATCTCGTGGGTGACCACGATCATGGTCATGCCCTCCTGCGCAAGTTCGGTCATCACGGAGAGCACCTCGCCGATCATCTCGGGATCAAGAGCAGAGGTCGGCTCGTCGAAGAGCATGGCGACAGGGTCCATGGCGAGCGCCCTGACGATGGCGATGCGCTGCTGCTGGCCGCCGGAAAGCTGGGCGGGATAGGACTGTTTCTTGTCCAGCAATCCGACACGCTTAAGAAGGCCCTCAGCCTTGCACACCGCTTCGTCGCGGCTGCGCTTGAGCACATGGACCTGCGCCAGGCAGATATTGTCGAGAACCGACAGATGCGGGTAGAGCTCGAAATGCTGGAACACCATGCCGACACGCGCACGCAGTTTCGCCGCCGCCCTACCCTTACTTGCGAGCGCCTCACCATCGATCGTCACATGGCCGGACTGGGCGGGTTCAATCCCGTTGATGCATTTCACGAACGTGCTCTTGCCGGACCCGGATGGCCCGCAGATGACGACGACCTCGCCGCGCCGGACGGTCAGGCTGCAGTCTTTCAGGACCTGCAGATGGCCATAGCGTTTCGACAGATTTTCAACCCTGATCATTTCGCGCGACGTCATTGGCATATCCAGTCATCGATGAGAGAACCGTGAGGACCGCAGATGGCTCAGGCACGGGCCCGTCTGGGTTTCAGTCGCTCGGCGATGGCGCCGCCGAGCGTGCAGAGAATGAAGTAGACGACCGCCGCGAACACATACATCTCGACGATGCGGTTCTGCGTATTGGCGACAATGCTAGCGGAGGTCATGAAGTCGTGGAGCGAGACGACGTAGACCAGTGACGTATCCTGAAACAGGATGACGCCCTGCGTAACCATCAGCGGCGCCATCTTCCTCAGCGCCTGCGGCAACACCACCAGCCGGATGGTTTGCATATAGCCCAGGCCGCTCGCCTTGGCCGCCTGCCATTGTCCGGAACGCACGCTCTGCATGCCGGCTCTGAGAATTTCCGAATAATATGCTCCTTCGAACAGGACGAAGGCGATGATCACCGAGTGCAGCGCGCCAACCGGGCGTCCCACCGCAAGCGGGACCAGAAAGTAGAACCAGAAGATCACCAGGATTAGCGGTATTGCGCGAAAACCATTGACATAAAGAGCGGCGGCAGCACTGACGAACCGGACGTTTGAAAGCCGCAGAATCGCGAGAACCAGCCCGAGCAGCAGACCGCCGACCATGGCGATCCCCGTCAGCATAAAGCTCATCATCAAGCCTTTGCCGAGAAATGGCAGGGCGTCCGTAATGACGGAGAAATCAAGTCCTGACATCGTTCCGCTTTCTCAGAGGGTTCCAGGTATCGCCCCGCGGCGCTCGACATGGCGCATGACCATCGTGACGGTGAGCGCAATCGTTACGTATATGACGGTGGCGGCGGTGAACGCTTCGAAGCCCTGATAGGTGTAGCTTTCGATTTGCTGGGTTCGCGCCGTGAGCTCAAAGACGCCGATGGTCATCGCGATCGAGGAGTTCTTGAAAATCGTCAGGAATTCTGACGTCAAAGGCGGCACGATTACGCGGAAGGCCTGGGGAATGAGAACGAAGCGATAGGCCTGTACCATCGAAAGGCCGGAGGCTATCGCCGCCATCCTTTGGCCGGGCGGCAGCGCGGCGATGCCGGCGCTGACCTGCACGGCGACGCGGGATGCGGTGAACAGACCGAGCGCGACGATGGCCGTCGCCACCGCCGGATACGGCAGGTCGCGCTTCAGCCACGTGCCTGCCGCATCCGGAAGCAATTCCGGGACCACGAAGAACCAGAGGAACATCTGCAACAATAGCGGGATATTCCGGAACAGGCTGATATAGCTGCGCGTCAGCAGCCTGATCCAGGCATTTTCCGTGCTGTGAAGGACGCCGACGACAGTTCCGATCGCAAGGGCTACCACCCAGGAGACGAGCGAGATCGCGATCGTCATCAGCGTGCCCCACACGAGCCACTGGAGGTAGGGTTCCGAGAACAGAACAGCCCAGTTCCACGAATAGTTCATCCTTGCGTCCTTCCGTGCGCCAATGCTGGATCGGTTCCGGGCCCCTATTCCGGAATGGCGATCACGTGAAAGACGGTCGCAAGGTCAGGCGAAAGCGGGACGCCCATCGGGTCGAACCACTGGGCGTAGAGTGTCTGCAATTCCCCGTTGCGCGAAAGCCGCGCCAGTGTGGCATTCACGAGGGTCAGGAAGACCGTGCTGTTTTTCTGCACCAAGAAACCGTAGCTGTCATAGGAGAGCGGCTTTCCGACGACCTCATACGACGCAGGATCGACCGCCTTGTTTTTCAGCCCGAACAGCAAGATATCGTCGGTCGAGAATGCATCCGCGCGACCGGTTTGAAGCGCGAGGAAGCCTTCCGAATTGTCCTTCACGGGGACGATCCGTACATCGAGGTCACCCTTTTCGATCAGGGACTTGATCAGTCGCTCCGGAACCGAATTGATCGGCAATGCAATCGACTTGCCGTCGAGGTCGGCGAGTTCGGCTATCCCCGAGCCGGCCTTGACCAGAAAGCGGGTGTGCGAGATGAAGAACGGGTTCGAGAAATCGACCTGCGACTGCCGCCCGATCGTGTTGACGGCCGATTCACAGGAGATATCGACGGTACCATTCGCCACCAGCGGAATCCGGTTTTGAAGATTGACGGGCACCCACTCGATCTTCAGGTCCGGCAGGTCCAGCGCAGTCCTCACCGTTTCGGCGACCTCCTTGCAGAGATCGGTCGAATAGCCGACCGGCTGGCCCTCTTTGTCAATGTAGGAAAAGGGAATGGAGGCCTCGCGGTACCCGATCGAGATTGCGTTCTTCTCCCTGATGCGGTCGATCACCGCATCGCTGGATTGCGCTAGCGCGAAGGTCGTCGAGAATAGCGAGGCCGTCATCATGGCGACCGCGGATAATGTGCCAAATTTCATGTCATTCCCCTTTTTCTGGTTTTCAGATTGATCAGGCGATTGCGTCCAGCAGTTCCGCCAGGCTTTCGACCGTCAGATCGGGCCGCGCCTCGGCGGCTCCTTCGCCGGAAAGGCCGAGCAGCCTTTGCGGGCGATTGATCCACGCGCTTTTCAGTCCCAGCTTGTTGGCTGGCGTGATGTCCGCCCGTAGACTTTGGCCGACGTGAAGGATGCGGTCGCGCGGGATGCCGAGAGCGCCCAGTTCCGCAATAGCGGTATTGAAATGCTCAAGGCCGGGCTTGTAGGCGCCCACACGCTCGGCCGTGACGACGAGATCGAACTCGATCTGCATCTTCGCGCACGACGACGAAAGCGAAGCGTTGTCGATGTTGGAGAGAGCACCGATTTTCGCGCGCGCCTGCAGCACCTTTAAGCCCGCCGCCGCGTCGGAATAGGCCGGCCAGTCATGCGGCGTTCTGGAAAAGGCTTCCCGTTGCGCGGCATCCACCGGCACGCCGTATTCGGTGGAGATGCGATCGAAGCAGCGGCGCAGCACCTCCGGGTAAAGATGAGCTGGCCGCTCCTTCTGGATTTCCGCCCTGGCGCGGTCGAAGGCCATGATCAACTCTTCGCCATCCGCCTTCACGCCGGTCTTCCCTGCCCATTCGGTCAGAAAGGCGACGATGGAAGGTTCCCAGTCGATAAGGGTCCCATAGACATCAAAGGTGACGGCATCGAAATCGGAGAGTCGCAACATCAGGAAATCCACATGGCTGTTATCTGATTGTTTTAGCGATAATCGCTAATCGATAATTTGTCAAGTGATGCCGTATCGAGTCGACCGCCGTTACGCCCACAGCTGTTCGGGGATAAATCCATGTAAATATTGACTTATGGTGGAATCTCTAGAAAAATGAGCAACAACCGCGACACAAGAGACGCGCACAATTATCGCTAAAATGTGCGGCAAGGACCGAGATATTGAGTGACACGGATAACCCACAGGCTCGCCGTCATCGCGACAATCGGTCGGCGGCGACCCTCGTCATCGATGAATTGCGGACCGCGATCCTGCACAATCGCCTCGCCGGCGGCGAACGCGTCCGCCAGGATGCGATTGCAACGCAATATGGCGTTAGCCAGATGATCGTCAGGGAAGCCTTCAAGCAGCTCACCGCCGAGGGTTTCCTGAAGGCCGAGCCGCGACGTGGCGTGAGCGTGGCGGTTCTCAGCGCCGACGAGGCATGGGAGGTGTCACAGCTTCGCGCGCTTGTGGAGTGTCAGGCCTTACGATGGGCCGTTCCGAATATGGTCCGCGCCGACTTCGTCCAGTGCGAGGA
This sequence comes from Aquamicrobium sp., assembly GCA_019739225.1. Taxonomy (GTDB): domain Bacteria; phylum Pseudomonadota; class Alphaproteobacteria; order Rhizobiales; family Rhizobiaceae; genus Aerobium. Next base: position 221,947 of record JAHHDT010000003.1, on the reverse strand, counting down.
CGTTCTGGACGAGCTGGATGCCGCAAGCTCCGTCGACGCGAGAATCTCGCTTAACGCCCGCTTTCACGCACTGCTCTATGCCCCGGCCCGGCGCGCGAAAACGCTGGAACTGATTGAAAACCTGCGGATGAATTTCGAGCGTTATCTGAGATTTACCTGGGAAGAGACGCATCATAGCGAACAGTCACAAGCCGAACATCGATCGATACTGGACCTCTGCAAGATCCGCGACACGGAACGGGCATGCGACACGCTTCGGAAGCATATCCTCGCAACCGGCGACTTGCTTGTCGAAAGCCTCAATGCGTCGCAACGTTTGTAGCAACCGGACCTAAGGATGGGGTCGGCTCTAGGCGCCCGGGATGGGCGAGGCAGAGGCTGATCGTTGTCGCGAGCATGGCATCGAAGACGCCTGCACCCCCCTCGATATAGCGGTGGTTAAGCCCATCTATGGACAGAGGCATGCTCGTGACGGACATGGGAAATGCGGTAGTCAATCCGCGGGGGCCAAGCCCGATTGCTCCGCACCTGAATTCTGTCGCTGCAATGGGTATCGCCGAGAAGAGTGTGTAGGCGGCACGGCAATAGCCGTGTGCGATTGTAGACCGAATGGATCGTGATCCTGACCAGTTCGTTAGGGAGCATGCTCGACTTCAGCAACTGGTCCATCGACCCCTATATCCTCGTCCTGACCGGAATGGGGTTCCTCATTGCGCTGGTCGCGTGGCTGCCATTAGCGATCAAAAGCCTGCCACTATCACTCCCGATCGTTTGCATTGCGCTGGGAGCCGGGCTCTTCTCCATCCCGCAGGTGACGGACGAGCCGTTGCCAATGGATTTTCCCGAGATCACGGAGCGTTTCACTGAGCTCGTGGTGATCATCGCCCTGATGGGCGCTGGCCTGAAGCTTGACAGAGCGTTCAGCTACCGCAACTGGGCAATCACCTGGAGACTACTGGGCATCACCATGCCGCTTGGAATTGCGGCAATCACGGTCATAGGCGCGTGGTGGCTAGGCCTGCCCTGGATCATTGCACTGTTACTCGGGGCAAGCCTCGCACCCACCGATCCTGTCCTCGCATCCGACGTTCAGGTCGGGCCTCCCAGGACGGGCGAGGAAGACGAGGTTCGCTTCGGTCTGACCTCCGAAGCGGGCTTCAACGACGGGCTGGCTTTTCCCTTCGTCAATCTGGCTATCGCCCTTTGGTTGGCGTCAGCGACCGGTGAGCCATGGCTTATCGGATGGATTGGCCACAGCGTCATATGGGAAATTGGGGCCGGGATCGCCGGCGGTTGGATAGTGGGCCAAGTCTTTGGCTGGCTGACATTCCATGTACCCGCGAACACGAAACTCGCCAAAACGGGAGACGGGTTGATCGCCATTGCGGCGACCTTCATTTCCTACGGCCTGACAGAGATGATCCAGTGCTATGGATTTCTGGCCGTGTTCGTGACCGCCTTGACGCTTCGGCATTCCCAACGTGAGCACGACTTCCATCGCGACATGCACAACATCACTGAGCAGATCGAGCGGCTGACAATGATGGTGCTGCTGCTGTTGTTCGGTGGCGCTCTGGTGAGCGGGCTGCTCACGCCACTCACCTGGGCAGACATCGTTGCTGTGGTTGTCATCCTCATAATTGTGCGGCCCGCAACCGGCCTCATAGGCCTGATCGGGCTGAGGGCCCCTTGGACGGAAAAGCTCACGATTGCCTTCTTTGGAATTCGCGGCGTCGGATCCTTCTACTATCTTGCCTACGGTCTGAACCACATCGAAGTTGAAGGCGGCGAACGACTGTGGGCTATCGTTGGACTGGTCGTCCTGCTCTCGATTGTGATGCATGGGCTAACCGTGACGCCCATCATGCGAAGCCTCGACAGATTGCGTGGACGAGATCCGGACGCCGACGATGCGACGCCACCGCCAGGACTGCAGGGACCTGCCGATCGTGCATAGTTGCGCACCCGGCAACTGACTTTTGCCTGGTGCTGCCGGGTCGCGTGTTGCAATCGGCTTCGCTCATCTGCATGCAATTAATGCTGAACACGCGCTAAGCGCGCCTGGGGCGTCTGAACGGCAAGCGCCAATATGTGATCCTGTCCTGCATCAATGCCGGCGAAGAGATCGTGGTCCAGGGTCGGGATCGCGCAACCGAGGGAACGAAGCGCCGGACGCTGCCTGTAAGCTGGGTCAACTAGGCCGTTACAAGCGTCAGGCGATCCGTGCGAGAAGCGGCCAAGAGTGCTACCGCCATGCCGGATGTTCCAGATATCGTCTCGATGATCTTCCCCCTGCCCTTCGCTCCTGCGCCTTTTTCAGCTTGATCGAGGCTGCGTTAGCTCACCCACCAAAGGAAGCCTTCGCGTTCAACCCTGGCTAAAAAGAGCCAATCACCTTGATGGCGACACCGGATCCTTGCCCGGTGGGCAGCGAGGCGGTCGGATTCTTCCCACGTCGTTGCAAGTGTACGCAAACGGCGCCGTTTCGAATGTCGGCTGCGCTACAGTATCACCGAGGGTTCACGCAATCCCGAAACCCCTGTGTTGAAACTGAGTGTAGCTCCGTCCATGGTCATCAGCGCTTCTTCTTTGGGCTGAAGCCCGTCTCGAGCACTTGTTACGTAAAGGGTGGTAAAGTCGGCTCCTCCGAAGGCCGGGCATGACGGTTGCTCGACAGGCAAAGCGAGCATTGTATGGCGATGGCCGTCGGGCGTGTATCTCGCAATGTGGGAATTTCCCCAGCACGCTAGCCACAAGAACCCGTCCGCATCGCATACCGCTCCGTCGGGGTTTGTCTTTTGCGCTCGTAGATCGAGATAAATCTCCGGCTCACCCGTCGGCCAGCCTCCGTTTCCGAGCCGTTGGCGCCAGACAAGTCTTTCGTGCGTGTCGCTGAAGTGAGCGAACCGACCATCGGGAGTGAACGAAATTGAGTTCGGTATCGTGATAGACCCCAAAAGCTCGCGCAACTCCCCGCGGTAGTAGCGCCAAATCGCACCGGCACCCGGCTCCGCACTTCGGCCCATAGTGCCGATCCAGAAACCGCCCCACGGGTCGGCACGGCCGTCATTGGAGCGGTTGCCCGGCCGGTCGCTTTCGAGCGGACAAATCAGCTCCCTGTGGCCGCTTGTGACGTCAAAGCGCATGAGGGTGCCAGCGCCCGCGATTAGCAGAGTGTCATGGTCGATCCACGCTGCTGCAGAGACTGGCCTGTCGAAATTCCATTCCAGGGTCTCCTCGCCCCGTCTCGACAGCAGCTTCTGTCCGAGAATATCGAACCAGAACAATTGTTCGCGCTCAGGATGCCACAGCGGCCCCTCGCCGAGACTGCAAAGACGAGCATCGTAAAGTCGCGCTTCCATGCAACGTCCTTTGGTTTCGTTTTAGGTCGACGGCCAATTGATTGTAGCCGGAAGTTCCTCAGACGGGATCAGTCGAAAAAGGGTTCGACGACGATCCTTTTGCCCAGCATGAAGGCGTCGGCCACGTGAACGAGCGGGGTCGGATCCGCATCGATCTGACGGTCGGTGAGGAGCTCGGCAAAACGGCCATAGATGGCGTCGTATTCGCGATCGGGTGCCTTCGACGGCGGCTTATCCGCCACGGCAAGGGTCGCTCCGCCATCTGCCAGAACGAGCCGCCCTTCCGTCGTGTCCACCTCGATTGTCCATGTCTGCGCTCCGGTATGGCGCCAGTCGAACTCGGCCTCGACCGCCACATTGCCATTGCCCGTCATGGCGATTGCCGCTGCGATCGGGGCTTCTCGGTTCTCGGGGAACTTCAGTTCCGCGATCGTCATGTGAACCGGAAACGGCAGGATGGCGGTCACAATGGAGAGCGCATTGATGCCGGGATCGAAGACCCCGAGACCACCCGGCTGCCAGATCCACTCCTGCCCCGGATGCCATCGGCGCACATCCTCCTTCCATGTCACACGGACATGGCGGAGCATCTTGTCACCAAGCCATCGGCGTGCCGGCTCCACGCCTGCGGCAAAGCGGGAATGCCAGGTCGCGAAAAGCGTGACGCCCTGTCGCTCCGCGAGCGCCTTCAGAGCGTGAACCTCCGCAACGGTCGCACCGGGTGGCTTTTCCAGGAGAACATGGCGCCCCGCCGAGAGCGCGGCCTTGGCCGCGGCGAAGCGGTTCTGTGGGGGCATGCAGAGCGCGACAGCCGGAATGTCCGGCCGCGCCTCGAGAAGGGCCTCCAGCGTCGCATGGTTTTCGACGCCCTCCACCCCGCCATGACTGCTGACCGTCGCGGCGAGATTGAATGCCTCGCTCCGGCCGATCGAAGGAACGTGCTGGTCCCGCGCGATCTTGCCGACCCCGACGATGGCGATGTCAGTGGCTGTCACGGGGAACCGCCTTTCCGCGCTGGCCCTTGAGGAAGTCGAAGTCCGCTCCGGTGTCGGCTCCCTGAACATGAGTGTGGAACAGCCGCGCATAGCCGCTTTCGGGAACCGGCACATTGGGGTGCCACGCTTTCAGACGTGCCTCGATCTCCGTCTCGGGCACGTCGAGATGCAGGCGGCGTGCCGGCACGTCCAGCTCGATCATGTCGCCGTCCCGCACGATCGCGAGCGGACCGCCAATGGCGGCTTCGGGCGACGTATGCAGGATCACTGTGCCGTATGCCGTACCCGACATGCGCGCATCGGAGATGCGGATCATGTCGGTGATGCCTTTCCTGAGCACCTTGGGCGGCAGGCCCATATTGCCGACTTCTGCCATGCCCGGATACCCTTTCGGCCCACAGTTCTTCAGCACCATGATCGAGTTCTCGTCTATATCGAGTGCCTCGTCGGCGATCTTCGCCTTGTAGTCGTCGATGTCCTCGAAGACGACGGCGCGGCCGCGATGGCGCATGAGATGCGGACTGGCGGCGGACGGCTTCAGCACCGCGCCCTTGGGCGCGAGGTTGCCCTTCAGAACCGCTATCCCGCCGTGCGGCGTTAGTGCATGCCCGACCGGCCGGATCACGTCCTCGTTCCAGTTGCGGACGTCTTTCACCTCGTCCCAGACCGATGCGCCAGACACGGTGAGAGCATCCTTGTGCAGAAGGCCCGCCTCCCCCAGCGCACGGATCACCACCGGCAGGCCGCCGGCATAGAAGAACTCTTCCATCAGGAAGCGGCCGGAAGGCATCAGGTCGACGATGGTGGGAATGTCGCGGCCGAGCCTGTCCCAGTCGTCCAGCGTCAGGTCGATGCCGATCCGGCCGGCGAGAGCAAGCAGATGGATCACCGCATTGGTGGAGCCTCCGATCGCGCCATTGGCACGGATCGCATTCTCGAACGCCTCGCGTGTGAGAATGTCCGAAGGCTTCAGGTCGTCCTTGACCATTTCGACGATGCGGCGGCCGCTCATATGCGCCATCACGCGGCGACGGCTGTCGACGGCGGGAATGGCGGCGTTGCCGGATAAGGCCATGCCGAGCGCCTCGGCCATCGACGCCATCGTCGAGGCCGTGCCCATCGTGTTGCAGGACCCGGGGCTGCGCGACATGGCCTGCTCGGCGTCGAGGAAGTCCTCGCGCGTCATGGCGCCTGCCTTGATCGCCTCGCTCATCTGCCAGAGTGCCGTGCCTGAGCCGACGCGCTCGCCACGGAACCAGCCATTGAGCATCGGGCCGCCCGAAACGGCGATGGCGGGGATATCGACGCTTGCCGCGCCCATCAGCAGGGCCGGCGTGGTCTTGTCGCATCCTACCAGCAGCACGACCCCGTCGAGCGGATTGGCGCGCAGCGCCTCCTCCACGTCCATCGCCGCCAGGTTGCGATACATCATCGCCGTTGGTCTCAGCGCGCTTTCGCCGGTGGAGAAGACCGGAAACTCCAGAGGCAGGCCGCCTGCTTCATAGATGCCGTGCTTCACCCGCTGCGCCAGGTCACGCAGATGCGCGTTGCACGGCGTCAGTTCCGACCATGTGTTGCAGATGCCGATGACCGGCCGCCCGTCGAAGAGATCGGCAGGCAGGCCCTGATTCTTCATCCAGGAGCGATGATAGATGTGGTCGCGGCTGGTGCCCCCGAACCACTCCTGCGAGCGCAGCCGGCGCGGCCATTCGGCCTTTCGAAATTTCATGGCAATGAGGCCTTCCGCATGTGGGTCCCGCCGTCGCTAGAGAGCATGCACGCTCACCCTCCCGGTGCGCACCATGCTGCCGTCGATCGTCAGGCGGTTGCGAAGCGGGAGGCCGAATCCTTCGGCCTCGATTTCGAACTCGTCGCCGGGCTCGGTGCGCACGCCGTCGGCAAAGGACAGTGTTGCCGTGCCGAACATGTGGACATGCACGTCGCCCGGCTGCCGGAACAGGTCGTACTTGAAATGATGGTGCTCCAGATTGGCGATGCTGTGGGACATGTTCGCCTCGCCGGACAGGAACGGCTTGTCGAAAATGGTGGCGCCGCCGCGCCGGATGCGGGAGGCGCCGCGCACGTCCGCCGGCAGCGCGCCGATGCGGATTTCCGGACCGAACGAGGCCGGCCTGAGCTTCGAGTGGGCCAGGTAGAGATAGTTCCGCCGCTCCATCACATGGTCGGAGAACTCGTTGGCAAGCGCAAAGCCGACGCGGCGGGGAACGCCGTTTGCGTCGATGACGTAGATGCCGGCAATCTCCGGCTCCTCGCCGCCGTCTTCTGCAAAGACGGGAGAAAGCAGCGAGGCACCCGGCGCGACGACATTGGCGCCGTTGCCCTTGTAGAACCATTCCGGCTGCACGCCCGGGCCCTCGTTGGCGGGCTTTCCGTCTTTGAGCCCCATCCTGAACATCTTCATGGAGTCGGTGAGCTTTTCCTCCTCCTGCGCGTTAGCGTTCTGGTGCATGGCGTCGCGCGTGGCTGCCGAGCCCAGATGGGTAAGGCCCGTGCCGGTCAGGTGCAGATGGGCCGGATCGGGATGATGAATGGGAGCCAGCAACCGCCCCGTTTCGTAGGCGTCTTCGAGGTCGACGGCGGGTCCGAAGCCCAGGCTCGCGATCCTCGTCGCCATGTCGACGCCGGATGCGGCGCAGTCGAGCGCGAGCTGATAGACGCTTTCGGCCCCGCGCACCTCGTAGGCCTCGGTCCCCTCACGGGAGACCACCGCCACGGAGCCGTCCGGCCTGCTGATTTGCGACAAATGCATGGATCGCTCCTTACGACCTGTTCTTGTTGTAGACGTCGAAGATCACGGCAGCGAGCAGCACCAGGCCCTTGATGACCTGCTGGTAGTCGATGCCGATGCCGAGGATCGACATCCCGTTGTTCATGACCCCCATGATGAAGGCGCCGATCACCGCGCCCACGATGGTGCCGACGCCGCCCGACATCGACGCGCCGCCGATGAAGACGGCCGCGATCACGTCCAGCTCGAAGCCGAGACCGGCCTTGGGCGTCGCCGTATTGAGCCGCGCTGCAAAGACAAGGCCGGCAAGCGCGGCCAGCATCCCCATATTCGCGAAGGTCAGGAACACCAGCCGTTCGGTGCGGATGCCCGACAGCTTCGCCGCCTTCTCGTTGCCGCCTGTGGCGTAGATGCGCCTGCCGACCGTGGTTCGGTTGGCGACGAAGGAATAGACGGCGATCAGCAGCGCCATCACGATGAAGACATTGGGCAGGCCGCGGAACGAGGCCATCAGCCAGCTCATATAGGCAAGTGCCGCGAATATCAGCGCGTTCTTGATCGTGAATGCGGTCAGCGGCTCGCTTTCGATGCCGCGCTTCTGCTCCTGCCATCGCGCGCGCAGCGCCAGATAGACCAGCAGGCAGGCAACCGCCACGCCGATCACCAGCGAGAACAGGTTGATGTCCGTACCGCCAAGAAAGTCCGGCACGAACCCCGAGGCGATGCGCTGGAAGGCTTGCGGGAACGGGCCGACCGACTGGCCGGCCAGCAGCCACAGCGTCAGGCCCTTGAAGACCAGCATGCCGGCCAGCGTCACGATGAAGGATGGTATCCGGTAATATGCGATCCAGAAGCCCTGCGCGGCGCCGATCGCAGCCCCCACGGCCAGGCACAGGATCGCCGCGACCACGAAATTCATGTCCCATTGCACGATCATCACGGCGGCGAGCGCGCCCACGAAGCCCAGCACCGAGCCGACCGACAGATCGATGTGGCCTGATACGATGACCAGCAGCATCCCAACCGCCATGATGACGATGTAGCTGTTCTGGAGGATCAGATTGGTCAGGTTGACCGGTCGCAGCAGTATACCGCCGGTGGCGAACTGGAAGAACGCCATGATCGCCACGAGCGCGATCAGGATGCCGTATTCGCGCATGTGGGTACGCAGGAAGCCGGCGCGACCCTGCGGCTGCGCATGGGCTATCTCCTCGCGATTGGCTGTCTGGTCCATGGTTCTATCCACCTGACTTGACGATCAAGGACATGATCTTTTCCTGGGTCGCTTCATTTGAAGGCAATTCGCCCACGAAGCGGCCCTTGCTCATGACGTAGAGGCGATCGGTGATGCCGAGCAGCTCGGGCATTTCCGAGGAGATGACGATGATCGACTTTCCGCTCGCCGCCAGGTCGCGGATGATAGTGTAGATCTCGAACTTGGCGCCGACATCGATGCCCCGCGTCGGCTCGTCGAGGATCAGGATGTCGGAATCGGCGAACAACCATTTGGCCAGAACGACCTTCTGCTGGTTGCCGCCCGAAAGATTGACCGTCTGCTGTTCGATCGACGGGCTCTTGATGTTGATGCGCCTGCGGTAGTCCTCCGCGACTTCGCCCTCGCGATGCTTGTCGACAACGCCGTTGTTCGCGATGGCGCCGAGGTTGGCGAGCGGCACGTTGCGGCGGATGGTCTGGTCCAGGACGAGACCGTAGCTCTTGCGATCCTCGGTGACATAGGCAAGGCCGGCGGCGATCGCGCGGGGAACGGTGGACAGGTCCGCCTTGCGCCCGTGGATAAGCGCCTCGCCGACAATGCCGCTGCCATATGACTGGCCGAACAGGCTCATCGCGAGTTCGGTGCGGCCTGCGCCCATGAGGCCGGCGATGCCCAGCACCTCGCCCTTGCGAAGCACCAGCGAAACATCGTCCACCACCTTGCGGCTGCGGTCGATTGGGTGATGCACGCTCCATCCGCGAACCTCCATGACCGTTTCGCCGATCCGCGGGTCTCGCGGGGGATACCGGTCGGAAAGAGGACGGCCCACCATGTCGCGGATGACGCGGTCCTCCGGGACAGGCCCCGCCGCGCAGTCATGCGTGGAGACGGCCATTCCGTCGCGCAGGACGGTGATGGAATCGGCGACCTTCGATACCTCGTTCAGCTTGTGAGAAATCAGGATCGAGGAAATGCCGCGCTCACGGAACTGTTTCAGCAGCGCCAGAAGCGCGTCGCTGTCCTTCTCGTTGAGCGACGACGTCGGCTCATCGAGAATGAGCAGGCGCACGTCCTTCGACAGCGCCTTGGCGATCTCGACAAGCTGCTGCTTGCCCAGGCCAAGATGCATCACCTTCGTCTCGGGTTTTTCCTGCAGGCCGACGCGGGCCAGCAGCTCGCCCGCGCGCCGGTTGGTCTCGCGCCAGTCGATCACCCCGGCGCGCGCGCATTCGTTACCGAGAAAGATGTTCTCGGCAATGGAAAGCAGCGGCACCAGCGCCAGTTCCTGATGGATGATGATGATGCCGTCGCGCTCGCTTCCGGCGATACCCGAGAAGCGCTTGACCTCGCCGTCATAGACGATGTCGCCTTCATACTCACCGTGCGGATAGACGCCCGAAAGCACCTTCATCAGCGTCGATTTGCCGGCGCCGTTTTCGCCGACGAGCGCGTGGATCTCCCCGCGGCGGACCTTGAAGCTTACATCATCGAGTGCCTTCACGCCGGGAAAGGCCTTCGTGATGTTGCGCATTTCCAGAATGGTGTCGCTCATCGCGTATGCCGCATCATCGCCGCGCCGCAGGATCGGGCCCGGCACTGCGGACCCGATCCTCGATGCGATTGCCCTTGGCTCAGTCCTCGATCTGCGAGGCCTCGTAATAGCCGCTGTCGACCAGCACCTCGCGCCAGTTGGCTTCGGTCACCGGCAAGGGCTCGAGCAGGTAGGACGGCACCACCTTCACCCCGTTGTCGTAGGTTTCGGTGTCGTTTATCTCGGGCTCGCCATCGTTGAGAACCGCCTCGACCATGCCAACCGTGACGCGGGCAAGCTCGCGCGTGTCCTTGAAGATGGTCGAATACTGGTCGCCCCGCAGAATCGCCTTGACTGACGGAACCTCGGCGTCCTGCCCGGTGACGATCGGCATCTTCATGTCGCCGGTGCCGTAGCCGACGCCGCGCAGCGAGGAGATGATGCCGATGGACAGGCCGTCATAGGGCGAAAGCACGCCGTGCACACGGTCGTCCGTGTAATTGGCGGAGAGCAGGTTATCCATCCGCGCCTGCGCCACGGACCCGTCCCAGCGCAGCGTGCCGACGGTCTGCATACCGCTCTGCTCGGACTTGATGACGATATCGCCCGCATCGATCATCGGCTGAAGCACCGACATCGCGCCGTCATAGAAGAAGTAGGCATTGTTGTCGTCCGGCGAACCGCCGAACAGCTCCACATTCCAGGGCTTCACGTCGGCAAAGCGCTCCTTCAGCCCTTCGACCAGCGTGTTGGCCTGCTGCACGCCCACCTTGAAGTTGTCGAAGGTGGCGTAATAGTCGACGTGCTCGCTGTCGCGGATAAGGCGATCGTAAGCGATGACGCTGATGCCGGCCGCATCGGCGTTGGCAAGCGCGTTGGACAACGTCGTGCCGTCAATGGCCGCGATGACCAGCACGTTGACGCCCTTGGTGATCATGTTCTCGATCTGGGCGAGCTGGTTGGGAATGTCGTCCTCGGCGTATTGAAGGTCGGTCTCGTAGCCGGCCTCTTTGAACTGCTCGACCATGGAGTTTCCGTCGGAAATCCAGCGTGCGGACGATTGCGTCGGCATGGCGATGCCGACGAAACCCTTGTCCTGGGCAATTGCGGGCGCGCTTATCAAGCTCGCAGACAGAGCCGTGACCGCCAGGGCGGCCTTCAAGAAATGCATGGGTGAATCCTCCCGATTCAGATGATGCCAGCTCCGCCGACTTTCCGCCGGCCGCAGCTTTTTCCTCCCGATCGTTTCATCGGCCTACAAGCGATAGGGTTCAGTTGATATAACCGTCAAATTCAGATCGATCGCTTTGATATGCTCAAAACGGTATATCCAGGGAGGATGACGATGGATTGGCGCCGAACGCCGGCACGTGACGCGACGAGTCCGGACAGGCTCGTGCGGCGAGGACTGAAATTCAACCACCTGCGTCTCGTCGCCAAGCTCGGGGAGACGAACCAGGTCAGCGCGGCGGCCGGCCAGCTCGCCCTGTCGCAGCCAGCGGCGTCCCGCCTGCTCGCCGAATTGGAGCAGATCGTCGAGGCCCCGCTCTACCAGCGGCACGCGCGCGGCATCGTGCTGACGCAGGCGGGTCTGGCGCTGGTGCAGTGGGCACGCAAGGTGCTGGACGATCTCGACCACGCCGACCGCGAGATCGGCGAGATGGCCTCCGGGGTTCGCGGCACGGTGTCCATCGGTTCGGTCACGGGCCCGGCACTCGAGCTGGTCCTTCCCGTGCTGCGGCAGGCACGCGTCACCCACCCGGGCATCACCATCGACGTCTCGGTCGACACCAGCGACAAGCTGGCCGAGCTTCTTCTTGCCCGAAAGCTCGACTTCTATGTCGGCCGCATCCCCCAGGAGCTCGACCATAGCCACTTCGCGGCCGAGCCGATCGGCCCCGAACCGGTCAGCCTGGTCGTGCGCGACGGCCATCCGCTGATGCGTCCCGGCCGCGCCTCGATCGAGGCTTGCATCGCCTATGACTGGGTGCTGCAACCGGTCGGCAGCCTGCTGCGTCACGCGGTCGAGACGTATCTGCTCGAACGCCGGCTGCAATTGCCGGAGCGCATCGTCAGCACATCCTCAACGCTGATGACGCTGGCCATCATATCGCAATCCAATGCTATCGCACCGCTCGCCCGCGCAGCCATCGATTTCTTTGCCGGGCCCGAGGGGCTGGGCGCCAAGCTCTGCGCGCTGCCCGTCGCGGAGGAGCTCGCCGTGTCGTCCTATTCGGTGCTGCGATCGTCGAACAAGCCGCTCTCACCCGCCTCCGACACGCTGTGGTCTTTCATCTGCGAGCGCGCACGCCGGCTTCAGTCGGCCGGCGACGCCTGAGGGGAATCGTATTTACAAAAGTAATATAATATGATTTTTTGGATCGTGGGCCTCAAACAGCCCCATCTTGTGGAGGAGACACATGATCCGGAAATTGACTCTCGGCGCGAGCCTGCTCGCGACCGCATGCCTGATGTCGTCTGCGGCGCTTGCCCAGACGGTCGGCTTCTCGCAGATCGGTTCGGAATCGGGCTGGCGCGCTGCGGAAACGACGTTGACGCGCATGGAAGCGGAAGAGCGCGGCATCGACCTGAAATTCGCCGACGCCCAGCAGAAGCAGGAGAACCAGATCAGGGCCGTTCGGTCCTTCATCGCCCAGGGCGTCGACGCGATCCTGCTGGCGCCGGTCGTGGCAACGGGCTGGGATGACGTCCTGGAAGAAGCCAAGGAGGCCGAGATCCCCGTAGTGCTGCTCGACCGCATGGTCGATTCCAGCAAGGATCTGTACCTCACTGCCGTCGGCTCGGACCTCGTCCATGAAGGCAGGGTCGCGGGCGAATGGCTCGTTGGCGAGGTCGGCGATGCCGACTGCAACGTCGTCGAGCTTCAGGGCACGACCGGCTCGTCGCCCGCCATCGATCGCAAGAAGGGCTTCGAGGAAGGCATCGCCGGCCACGACAACATCAAGATCGTGCGCAGCCAGACCGGCGATTTCACCCGCGCCAAGGGCAAGGAGGTCATGGAAAGCTTCCTCAAGGCCGAGGCCCAGGGGTCGATCTGCGCGCTCTACGCGCACAATGACGACATGGCCGTCGGCGCGATCCAGGCCATCAAGGAAGCGGGCCTGAAGCCTGGCGAAGACATCAAGGTCGTGTCCATCGACGCTGTGCCCGATATCTTCCAGGCGATGGCGGCCGGTGAGGCCAACGCCACGGTGGAGCTGACGCCCAACATGGCCGGCCCCGCCTTCGACGCGCTGGCTGCCTTCTGGAACGACGGCACCGTACCGCCGGATTTCATCCAGACCGAGTCGAAGCTCTACACGCAGGCGGACGACCCGCAGGCGATCTATGAGCAGAAGAAAGATCTCGGCTACTGAGCCCGCCACAACCAGGGCCGGCGGCATCCGCTGCCGGCCTGACTTGTCGGCGTTGTCCCGCTAAGATGATCCATGCCTGAGCCGACGCACGGCCCCGAGCCGCTTCTGCACGCCTCTGCCCTGTCCAAGACCTTTCCCGGCACCAGGGCGCTGGAGCGGGTCGACTTCTCGCTTCGGCGTGGCGAGGTTCACGCGCTCCTGGGTGAAAACGGAGCCGGCAAGTCCACGCTCATCAAGTGCCTGACCGGCGCCTATCTGCGCGACGGCGGCGACGTCCGGCTCGAAGGGCGATCAATCCATCCGCGCAACACGCTGGACGCCCAGCGTCTCGGCATCGGCACAGTGTACCAGGAGGTCAATCTCTTGGCGAACCTGTCCGTTGCCGAAAACCTCTTTCTTGGCCACGAGCCGCGCCGGTTCGGTTTCGTCCAATCGGCACGGCGAAACCGGCAGGCGCAGGAGCTTCTGGCCGAATACGATCTCCACATAGACGTGACCCGCGTGCTGGCCGGCTATTCCGTCGCCATCCAGCAGATCGTGGCGATCGCGCGCGCCGTCGACCTGTCCGGCAAGGTGCTGATCCTCGACGAGCCGACGGCAAGCCTCGACCAGCACGAAGTCGACGTGCTGTTTGCCACGATACGACGCCTGAAGGAACGGGGACTGGGCATCGTCTTCATCTCCCATTTCCTCGATCAGGTCTTCCGCATCAGCGACCGGCTGACCGTCCTGCGCAACGGCCGGCTTATAGGCTGCAGAGACACCGCTTCAGTCGACCGGGTCGAACTCGTCAACATGATGCTGGGTCGCGACCTTTCTGAGGAGACACGAAAGACCGGCAAGCCCCCCGTCGCAACATCGGACAGGCCTCGCATTGCCTTCTCGCATTTCGGCCGTCGCGGCCAGATCGAGCCTTTCGACCTGTCGCTGCATCGCGGCGAGGTCATCGGCATGGCTGGCCTGCTGGGTTCGGGCCGCACGGAGACGGCGGAAGTGATCTTCGGCGCAAAGCCCGCCGACACCGGCGAGGCCTTCAAGGACGGCAAACCCATCCGCATCACCTCGACCCGCGCCGCGATCGCCGCAAGCTTCGGCTTCCTGCCGGAGGATCGCAAGTCCGACGGGATCATTGGCGAGCTCTCGGTGCGCGAGAACATCACGCTCGCGCTGCAGGCCCGGCTCGGCTGGTCGCGGCCGATCCCCTCGCAGCGGCAAAAGGCGATGGCGGACGACTTCATCCGCCGTCTCGACATCCGTACGTCCGATGCCGAAAAGCCGGTCGGTCAGCTCTCGGGCGGCAACCAGCAGAAGGTGCTTCTTGCGCGCTGGCTTGCCACCAATCCCGATTTCCTCATTCTCGACGAACCCACCCGCGGTATCGATGTCGGCGCGCACGCGGAGATCATCAGGCTGATCGAGGAATTGTGCGAAGCCGGCATGTCGCTTCTCGTGATCTCCTCGGAACTGGAAGAGCTCGTGATCTATAGCCACCGGGTGATAGTCGTGCGCGACAGGGCCCATGTCGCCGAGCTGATCGGCGACGAGATCACGGCCGAACGCATCGTCGAGGCGATTGCCGGCGACCAGCCGGACCATGGCAAGGACGAGACGACATGATGGCCCTTGCCCGCCGCCTTCTGCCGCAACTCGCCACCTTCGCCACGGTGCTGCTCCTCATTGCGGTCGTGTTTCCCGGCTTCTTCGACGTGTCTTTCGCCAATGGCCGCTTCTACGGCAGCCCGATCGATATTCTCAATCGCGGCGCGCCTGTCGCGTTGCTGGCCATCGGTATGACGCTGGTGATCGCCACGGGCGGCATCGACCTGTCTGTCGGAGCCGTGATGGCCATCTGCGGCGCAGTGGCGGCATGGGCCGTCGACCAGGGCCATGGCCTGCCCTCCGCATTGGCACTCAGCCTGTCGGCGGGGCTCGCCTGCGGCCTGTGGAACGGCATGCTGGTCGCCGTGCTCAAGATACAGCCGATCGTGGCGACACTGATCCTGATGGTCGCGGGGCGGGGCATTGCCCAGCTCATCACTGAAGGCACGATCCTCACCTTCAACCATCCGGGGCTAATCTTCCTCGGTTCCGGTACAGTGCTTGGCCTGCCCACCCCTGTGCTGATCTGGCTCGCGATGGGCCTGCTCGTGACGGCCATCGTGAGGCGCAGCGCGCTCGGCTTGCTGATCGAGGCGGTTGGTATCAATCAGCGGGCGAGCCGCCTTGCCGGGGTCAATGCCAAGGTGCTGATTGTCACGGTCTACATGACCTCCGGTCTCTGCGCCGCGATCGCGGGCATGATCGTGGCGGCCGACATTCGCGGCGCGGACGCCAACAATGCTGGCCTGTGGTTGGAACTCGACGCGATCCTTGCGGTCGTCATAGGCGGCACATCGCTTCTTGGAGGGCGGTTTTCGCTGGTCGCATCGCTTATCGGCGCCATGATCATCCAGTCGATCAACACCGGCATACTGCTCTCCGGCTTCCCGCCCGAGTTCAATCTCGTAATCAAGGCGGCGATCATACTGGCCATCCTCGTCGTGCAGTCGCCGGCGGCGCGCGTCGCCCTAATCTATCTGAAACCCTGGAGACGCGACGGATGAACGAACGCCTCCTGCCTCTTCTGGCCACGATCGCCATTTTCATCGCCGCCTATGCCGTCTGCTATTGGCAATATCCGATGATCCTGTCGACGCGGGTCATCGGCAATCTGCTGACGGACAACGCTTTCATCGGCATTGCCGCGGTCGGCATGACATTTGTCATCCTGTCGGGAGGAATCGACCTGTCGGTCGGGTCGGTAATCGCCTTTTCGGGCGTCTTCATCGCCGTGCTTCTGCGCGACACCGGCATGCCGGTCTTCGCGGTCTTCGCGATGCTGCTTGCGATCACCACGCTCTTTGGTGCCGCGATGGGGGCCACCGTGCACTATCTGGAGATGCCGCCCTTTATCGTGACGCTAGCCGGCATGTTCCTGGCGCGCGGCATGGCCTATGTGCTTTCGATCGACAGCGTGCCGATCGACAATGAGGTCATGAGTTCCCTTCAGCGCCTTCGCTGGGTGGTGCCGGGCGGCGGGCGGCTGACCTTCATCGGAATATTGATGCTGGTGGTTTTCGTGGCAGGCATGGTGATAGCCCACCGCACCCGCTTCGGGCTGAACGTGTACGCGCTGGGCGGGGGCACGCACACGGCCCGTCTCATGGGCGTGCCGGTGGCGCGGACCACGATTGCCGTCTATGCCCTCTCCGGCTTTCTGGCGGGCCTTTCGGGAATTGTCTTTGCCATCTATACCTCGGCCGGCTACTCGCTGGCGACCGTGGGCGTCGAGCTGGACGCGATCGCGGCGGTGGTGATCGGTGGAACATTGCTGTCGGGGGGCAGCGGGTTCGTCGGCGGTACGCTGGTCGGAATCCTCATCATGGGGCTGATCCAGACCTACATCGTCTTCGACGGCACCCTTTCGAGCTGGTGGACCAAGATCGCGATCGGTGTGCTCCTGCTCGTCTTCATCGCGCTGCAGCGGGCACTCGTCTGGCTGGGCGACCGAAGACGAGGCGCCGGGCATGCATCCGGCTGAAAGGAAATGGACGTGTTGAAATCCGCGATTTCAGGAAGCGCGCCGCGCAACAGCCATTCGCGGGTCGTCGACGAGCTGGGCCGCGCAATTGTCGGCGGGACCTTTATCAGCGGGACCATCCTGCCCGGCGACATAGAACTCGCGCAGCGTTTCAAGGTGTCGCGCACGGTCTTGCGGGAGGCCATGAAGACACTGGCGGCCAAGGGCATGGTCGTCCCGAAGACCAGAATCGGCACCCGCGTCACCGACCGCAACAACTGGAACCTGTTCGACGCGGACGTCCTCGCCTGGCACCTGGAGAGCGCCACCGATACGCGCTTCCTAGAACATCTTTCCGAAATGCGGCTGTCCTTCGAACCATTCGCCGCCCGCCTTGCATCAGAGCGGGCGTCTGGCGAGGACGTCAGGTCGCTCTACGCGCAGGTCGAGACAATGGAAACGGCCAATTCCATGGAGAGTTTCGCGCTCGCCGATCTGGACTTTCACATGGCCCTGCTGGGTGCCTCGGGAAACCCGTTCATGTACTCCCTCGGCGCCCTGATCGAGGCGGCATTGGCCACGAGTTTCCGGTTGAGTTCGCCGTTCGGCGAGCCCGACCTCCAGCAGGACACTGCGCTTGCCCACCGCCGCATCGTGGATGCGATCGCGGCCCGGAATCCGGAAGACGCTGCTGAAGCCATGAACACGGTGATCGTCGTGGGTCGCGACCGTATTACAGGAGCGCTGTCACCCTGACGCAGATAATGGGGCAACATCGCGCCAACATTGTTTCGGGGCAGGCAGCATTCTTGCCAAAGCGGCGGGTAGAAGCCGAGCCGGTGGTCTATCCGCCTTCGATCACGGGCCGGCAAATTCCTTGCGTGCTGCACTTCCTCCCCGCGGCGCTGTGCCATCGGATATTGGAAACGACGACGTTCCTGCGTTGTGGTCGAACGGCGCTTGGGTGATCTTCAATTCCTGTTGCGCGGATTCTGAGCGACATCGTTAGTTTGAGAGCAGGTCTCCGATGGATCAAGGTCGTAACCCGATGAGTTGGATCGTTCACGCCGACCGTCATCCACAAGAGACAAAAAGTGCCCTACCCACCTATCGATCCAGGATTGCCCTTACCTTCGCTGCAAGTTCTTCGATTGTATACGGTTTCGAGAGGAGCTCGGTACCGAAGTCGAGCGTGCCGTTGTGAACGATGGCATTCCGCGTATAGCCGGTCGTGTAAAGAACCCTCATATCTGGCTTCAGCGCCTTTACCTGGTCGACCAAGTCACGACCGGACATGTCCGGCATCACGACATCGGTAAAGAGGAGGTCGGGCACATTGCCGGACTGGATGGCCGATAGGGCCTCCTTCGGGCCGCGCATTTCCACAACGGAGTAGCCCAGCTCTCTGAGGGCCTCGACCGCCATGGCGCGGACGCGGTCCTCATCTTCCACCACCATGATCACTTCGGTTGATTGGCCCCCGTGGATTGCGAGCGTGGGGACGTCAACTTGGTCGGAAGCGGTGGAGAGCGACCGTGGAAGATAGATCTTCACCGTGGTTCCGACAGACACCTCTGAGTAGAGTTTGACGTGCCCGCCCGACTGGCGAACAAAGCCGTAAACTTGGCTTAGCCCGAGGCCAGTGCCTTTCCCGACACTTTTGGTCGTGTAGAAAGGATCGAAAGCCTTCTCGATCACATCCGGCGTCATTCCCGTCCCGGTATCGGTCACACACAAGAGGACATACTGGCCTTCGGCTATGGAGTACTCGCGGGCATAGCGGGCGTCCACATGTGCGTTAGCGGTGTCGATAGTGAGCTTTCCACCGCTCGGCATGGCGTCTCGAGCGTTCACCGATAAGTTCAGCAGAGCACTTTCCAATTGAGCAGGATCAACCTCAACGTGCCACAGCCCTGCACCGAGCACCGTCTCGACCCGAATGGTCTCGCCAAGTGTCCGGGTAAGCAGTTCGCTCATATCTCCAACCAGCCGGTTGACGTTGATGCGCTTCGGCGCGAGCGGCTGCTGACGCGAGAACGCAAGAAGACGCTTCGTCAGCTCAGCGGCACGCTGCGCCCCATCGACTGACGCTTCTATGAACCGGCCGATATCGGTCTCACCCTTGGCCACCTTCCTCTGGGCGAGGTTCAGACCGCTGATCACTACGGCGAGCATGTTGTTAAAGTCATGAGCGATGCCGCCTGTCAGTTGGCCTACTGCCTCCATCTTTTGGGCTTGGCGAAGATGTTCCTCCGCTTTGCTGCGTTCCGCGACTTCTTCCAGTACTCGCTGTTCAAGGGTTGCATTCAGCGCCTGCAGGGCATCCTCGGCCCGCCGTCGCTCCTCGATCTCCTTCCTTGCGGAAGAGAATAGTCGGGCATTGTCGATTGCAGTCGCGGCATGACCTGCAAGCCCGAGAAGCGCGTTCTCGTGCTCACGACGGAACATCCCGGGATTAGCATGTCCGAAGAACAAGCCGCCTAGAACCTCACCTGACCGGGACTTTACCGGGACGGCAAGATAGGACCGGACCGGTAGGTGTCCTTTGGGCATGCCATGATGCGGTGAATTCTTGCCGTAGCGCGGATCAAGCAGGATGTCGTGCGAGCGCACGACTCCGCTTCCAACGAATGTAGGTTCGAAAACCGCAGTCGCGCGAGGCATCGGGTAGTTTTCGAAAGCCGATCGAGGGGCGCCGGACAGCGCGTAAAGCATGTAGCTGCCGCCTCGGTCGTCTAGAACATTGTAGAAAAATGCTCCGAACTGGGCCCCTGACAGTTCGACGCCGGCATCGGTGACGATCTGGACAATACGGTCGAGCTCGAGTTCGGCGGCCACAGCCGCGCCGGTGTCGTTCATGATCTGGAGGTGACGCTCGATGCGCTTGCGTGACGTGATGTCGATAACGGTGCCGATGAAGCGGACCGCCCGGCCCTCGCTGAAGTGCGCGCTCCCCTTTGCGGCAATCCACCGTTCCACCTTGTCGTGCAGACCAATCGTCCGATACTCAATCTCGAAGCCGGATGGTCCGTCGGGAGTGAGCGCGCTTCGCACAGCGTCATCTGCGCGCTCTCGATCCGCGGGATGGAGCCCCGCCAAGAATGAGCCCTCGTAGCTGACGTCCGCTTCTGGAGGCAAGCCAAAGAGTGCCTTGCACCGGTCATCCCACTGGAGCCGCTCGGAGACTGGGTCGTAGTCCCAGATGCCGATGGCCGCCGCATCGGCGGCAAGGCGCAGTCGCTCCTCACTGGCCCGCTCCGCTTCTTGCGAGCGAATCCGCTCGATATGAGCCCAGCAGCGCTCGGTAACCTCCTTCAGCAATCCGAGTTCACGTTCGCTCCACACCCTGGGGTGCTTGTCGTGGATCGCCATCAATGCTGTAAGGCGGCCGTCCCTCACCAGCGGCATGCAGATGGTGGCCGCAATGCCGATCGACTGAAAGGTCTTTGCCTCGTGCGGCGGCAACTCCTTGCTGTTGTCGTGAATTACGAGTGGCCGGCCGGAGCCCAGCATCGAAACCGCCATCTCCCCAAAATCCGCGAGCCTGTAATATCCAACGATGCTCGCCGATCCTGGCGCGCTCCAGTCCCCACGGATGGTGAAATGGTCCTGGTCAGGCTCCATGTCCGCATAGGCGCAAATGGACACGGCCAAATGCTCGCCGACCAGCCGCGTCGTCACATCCATTAGGGCACTGGCGTCGGTCGCAACACCTGCAGCCTTCCCGAGATGGTCGAGAAAGGCGAGTTGCTCGGCATTCTGCCGCAGGGCCTCCTCTGCGCGTAGGCGTTCAACCGCAGTCCTTGTGCGCTGCGCCACCTCTGAGATCAGTGCAATCTCATTGTCGGTCCATGCTCTGGGAGTAGCGTGGTTGAGATAGAGCAGGGCGACGGTTCCCCCCTGTTCGGTGACAGGCATATTGACCACCGCCTGGGCGCTGATCGCCTTAAGCGCCTCCGCACCGGCTTCGCTCCTTGGATCCTGCGCGGCGTCGTTGAAAACGACGGTTTCACCTCGCTTGAGGTCATCGATGTAGGAGCCATAATCGCGGAAATGAAGCGTGCCAGCGAGGCTCTTGATGCCAGGAGCGTTCCAGTCCCGCTGGATCGTGATTGTCTCGCGGCCAATGTCGATCTCGCCGTATCCCACGCGGCTGACCTGTAAGGCATTCCCTAGAATTTCGGCGGCTGCATAGGCCAGATCATCCGGATCGCTGAGCTCACGGATTCTATCGCCCAAAGCAGCGAGAACAGCGTCGTCCCTGTTAGTGCTGCGGTAGCCAGGAGTTGAGTTCGCGCCCAACGCTCCCCCCAATTTTTTTGCGCGCAACATAACGAAAGACGACCGATCTGGTTCCGCAATCGCCTGGAGATCGAGCGCTGGACGTGCCGTTTCGCGGCGCGGGTCGCGAGCGGAATGGAATGGAGTGACAGAACCTGCCGCGATCACCAGGGTGATCCGCGCGGGTTTCAACCCAGGATGGCCGGCCCCCAGTCGAGAGTTCGGGGTGGACCTGGAGCTGGCTTTGCAGCTCCAATCGGCTGGGAAGACAAAGCCGACCATCCCTGGGAAAGCCCACCGCTTTTTGTGCGTGCCGGGCGCCCTCGACCCTTTATCGCCTTGGTGTCGTTCAGCCTTCTACGATGAGGGCCGCGAAGAGTTGAAGGAACGAATCCGTATCAATGCCGTCGGGATCGACCACGGCGTCCGATTGCGGGATGATGTTGTCGGGCTCTGCTCCGGCCCATATAGGCTGGAGCCGTCCCGCCCCACCACCTGCGAGCAGGTCGAATACAACATCGAAGGCGCTTTCCAGCGTTGCGAGCCTGATCCATAGCGCTGTTGCCGCAGCGACCGTCGCTGCTGGGTTCACGCCGAGCTTGGCAGCCATCAGGCGTTGCCGGAAGTTAGCGATGCCGGCCGAATACCCCTCGCCTATCGCGGTATCGATCGACGCGACGTCGAGCCCGCCGTCGAACGTCATTCCGCGGCGCCGGAAATGGCTCGTCCCGTTGAGGCAGTACACGTCGTCCACGATCACCGTGGTTGTGCGGATGGCCGCGGCGCGGCCGGGGTACCCGATCGGGTGGAACGCGGCGACCCGGCGAGGGTCGACCGAAATCACGTCTGCCAGCGCCTCGCGGCGATGCCGCAATGCGGTGACTGTCCAGTGCGGGCGCTCGCGCGCAAAATCGCCCTCGCGCGGTACGCACACGATGAGCTTGAGACGAGGATTGGCTACCATCCGCGCCGCTATAAGGGCTACGAGATCGATCTCGTCTAGGCGTGGCGGCCCATCGGGCCGTGACGTGCGCGCAAAGGCGGGGCCTTCCACGTAGATCAACTCGCGCGCCTGACCGATTGCACGAACCAGCGACCACAACGCATCGCGCTGGCCCGAGCGCGCGGTTGCGATCTCGCGCTGAACGATGGGCACGACGCGCTGCTCATTGCCAAGTGTCACGGTCGGCGGCTGGATGCCGAGGTCGGCGGCGATCTGATTGATCAGGTTCTGCAGGGTTGCACCGGGCTCGGGCGCGGGTGCAGCAGCAAGCTCGGGCGTGTCGCAGGAGGGCGCAATCGTTTCCAGAACAGCCGCCGCCACCGTGCCACCGGGCGGTGGGCCGGGCGGATCATTCCATTTGTCATCCATCGTCGTGGCGAGCCAGCCACGGAAGTTCGTGCCCCCGGTCGGAATGAAGATCGGCTGCGCGCGCTTGATCGCATGCAGTGCGGCGTCGCGAGCCAGCGCGCCCGAAAAAGCCGTTCCAGAGGCAAAGACGTCCGGTCCGGCGGGATGGCCGGCATTGGCGAGTTCGGGCCGGGCGTGGCGACTCTCCGGCGTCAATCGCGCACCAGTCGTCACCGCCTGCCAATTATAGGGTGGATTCGGATTGCCTGCAGGAGGTGCAGGCGACACGCCGATCACGAATTGCGTGTCGAAGCGGGCCTGCGTCGGCAGGCGCGGTCCCTGCCGCGGCTGCTCGTCGCTCGCCAGCCGTCGCAAAAGTTCGGTAAGGCTCGTCGGAGGTCCGGCAGAGGCGGGCGGACGCGGCAGACCAAAAGCCGGTACCGGTGCGATCGACCGTGTCATGAAACCGTCGAGAATTGTGGCGACCAGTGTGCCCGGCGCGAGCAATGGCACGCCGCCGAAACTGGTGTCCGGTACAAAAGCGTCCGGTCCGGCCGCGACTTCCAGCCTGACGCCTGAATACATGCGGCGCCGACCGCTGCGCGAAACGACCACCAGGTCGACGATCAGGATCGCCGGTGATGGATGCGGCTCGGCCGGCGATAGGCCGAACGGATTGACCAGCAGAAGCCTGGCGGGACCTCCCTGTACGATGGTCGCGCCGCCATCGCCGCGCACGAAGGATGGCTGCTCACCGATCGAGGCGATTTCGAGAAAGCGGCGCGGATAGGCGCGAAGATGAGCACCGAGCGGCAATTGGGCTCCATCGACGGTCAGCACCACGTCCTGCACCGCGCCCGGGCCGTCGCCCGGCGCGCGCCACGATGCGGTGAGCCCCTGACGCGGGTCCGCGGTCTGCACGATCTCCGAGGCCGCGGCGGCGGGCGGAAAGGCCGGCCACTGCGCTCCCGGTGCAGGCGGCGCAAGGACCGCCGGGTCCAGAGTCGGCGAAACCGCGGCGGCGAACAACTGGTCGTTGGGATTGCCGAAGCCCTGCGTCATCGCTGCCATCGCGCCCAGCACATCCACGCCATCGGCGACATAGGCGAAGCCCGGCGTCCTGTCTCGCACGACAGGATGCAGAAATGTCGGCGTGCCGCCGTCCTCCGCCGGGATCGGTGCACCGGTGACGCTCGCGACCGGCGCCGTGGTGCGATTGCCGAGTATATGCCAATCCAGATCGACGGCCATGATCCGGAAGAAGCGACGGCCGAGCCCCACTGTCGCAGGCAGCGCAGGTGCGGCAAGTCGTGCCTGGCCGAGCGTCCCGTTGCGCGCGAACCCCCAACGCAGCGGAGGAACAGTGTTGGCCGGTATCGCGGCATCATCCGCATTCGAGCGGCCGAACGTCTCACCGGCGGCGAGCGTCTCGAGACCGACGCTCGCGAGATCGCGTACCGCATCTCCCGCTGCGTCAAGTACACGCAACGTGGCCGCCGGGCGTGTGCCCTGATAGCGCCAGCCGTGCGGATCTACGACGTGGAAAAGATCGCCGGCGGCGAAGCCCAGCATCGAGCCGATGCCGCCAGGGTCTGCGGGTGTGCCGGCGAAGGTGTTTGCAGTCTGTAGCGCGGCGCGAAAGACAATCAGGTCGTTCCACAAATGCGCCATCGCGATTGGATCTATGGGAAGCCCGCGCGCATCGTGGAAGCTGACAGTGGCGCTACCGTCGTCCAATGTTTCTCCTGCGAGATAGATTTGAGGGGGCCGCAGCGGAGACGGCGGGGCGATGCCGCGCAGAAGCATAGCAACGGGCACGGGATAGACGTTGGTCCCGGTGCGCAGGTCGACCAGCATCTGAAGCCGACGAGCGGCTTCCGGGTGCAACGTCAGCGCGAAGGCGGGACCCGTCAGTGATTGACCGCTGACGTCACTATAGATGGCGGGCGAGGCAAGCCAGGTTGCGATGCCCATGAAAGGTGCGCGCGGGGACGCAAGGCGCAGGGTCAGTGCGGTCGGATCGTAGTCGCCCTGCGCCGGGTTCGACCCCGCCCAGAGCGGGCTTAGCGCAGGCGCAGCCAGCCCCATCGCCTCGAGACCGCGCGCCTGCAGGTCGTTGGCTGCAGAATTTACGGTGAGCACGGTTTGAGCAGGCATCAGAGGCAGCATGTCAAGGCACCTCCTGCATGAACGACGCGGGGTTTCCATCCACGCCGCCGAGGGTGGCACGCAAACTGCCGCCATGGCCGCGCAGGTAGAAGGATAGCACCGTCCCCGTTCGACCGGCGGCCTCGCGGCGCACCGGAAGGGGGACCGTGCCGGCGAACGGGTCCTCCAGAGGGCGTAATTGCGGAACGTCGGCATACGCGACGTCGAGCGTCACCCCGCGCCCCATGGGTCGCGGAAGCGGGCCTGGCACAGCCAGGTGCGGCCGGAACGCAGCCCTGAGTCGGTATCCCGCTTCCGGAGGCGCCTTGAGCGGAAGGTTGATCGGTGCGCGGACGATGAACCCCTTTCCGGCAATGCGCCTCACGGCAACCACGCCGAAGGCAAGCGGCGGAAGCGGCGAACCTGCGGGCACCGCTACAGTGCGCTCCGTCGCGCGGCCAAGAGGATCGTCGAGCTGGAACCGCACCGACAGCGCGGTATCCACGTTCGGACGAACGATGCGGAGCCGAATTCGCGTATTATCATCCGGCGTTTCGCGCCAGATGCCACTCTGTCCGGATGCTGGAGGAGCTGCCGGCAATGCGCGGAGCGAGCCGTCTGCCGGCACGCCATCGACAAGCTCGGGCCACGCAAACAGCGCGCTTCCGGGCCCGTTTTCAGCAAGACCGGTTACCTCCACGCGCAGTCGATGCGCCCCGAGCGTCGTGGCCTCGATAGGAGCCGGCGTCGCCGTCGCAATTTCGATCAGAGCAATATCGCCACCGGGCCAGGAATGTTCAAGCGGTTGGAGGTCCGGCGGGCCAGGTGGCGGTATGATCACACTGCGTGCTGCCGATGGCTTCGATCGTCCACCCAGAAGGCCACGTTCGGGCCGCGGCAGTGACCATGCGACAGCCCGGTAGTAAAACGGCGACCAGCTGCCCGCCGGCCGGTCCACGCCATTGGCGACGCCGATCGCCTGGCCCGGCACGGCCCCACGCGGCGGGAGCGCACGTATTGTCCAGCTCGGCTCGCCGCTACGCACCGTCATCACCGGCGGTCCCATGGTATCCAGCTCCACCGCGGCTGCTTCAGATCGAACGCGGTGAATGTCGATGCGGTCGACCGTCGCCCCCGGCAGTGTGGTGAGCCGCAGATCCGCGCGAAAGGCATCGGTTCCGCTGTCGGGATCTGCGGCGCGGCGGACTTCCAATGTCGGGGCGTCGGGAACCTGCTTCTGCGGCGCGGCATAGGCGATGGGTCGCTTGCGCAGCATCGGATCCCCGGCACCAGGCCATTTGGATTCCACGCCGCCGGCGCTGATTCCGACCACGAGGAAAAGATGGATCTCCTTGCTGCCGCGGGGCAACGTTGCCTGATAGGATGTTGCGCTGACTGCGGTCTCGTTGAGCCGGGTGAAGAAGCGCTTCGCCGGATTGGCCGCAAAGGCGTTTCGCAACTCCACAAGGCGCTGCGACAGGGTTTGTTCCAGCTGCGGCCCGGCAAGTCCCCAGTCGGCCCGTAATTTTCCCTCCTGGGCAGCATAGATGAAATAACCGGCCGCTCCAGGTGCCGAGGGCCATGTCACAAGCGCATGATGTCGCCCGGCCGCGTCTTCCATACTGGCGAGCAGCACATCTTCGTGTTCTGTCGCGATCACGGGTGGCCTCGGGTCCGACGCCGAAGCGATACGCGGTGCACTCCAACCACCAGCACGGCCGGGGGGGCGCCTCTCGATCGCCATTGCCGACAGCGCCAATCCGATGTGCCCGGCGGCGTTGAAATCGAGTGAGAAGCCGTCGACGCGAAGCCGGTAGCGGCGGGGGCCGGCAACGTTGAGCGGGCCAGCAAGGATGTCGCGACCGTCCTCACTCAGATGCTGGAGCGTGCCGCCGGCATCGACGGCCGCGTTGCCGGCGGGGTCGAACCTGACCTCGAATGGCATACCCGCAGCACCGCCAAGGCTCCTCTGCAGGCCGATTGGTGCCGCTGGCCCGAGCGGCGGATCGCCGCGACGGGCCTGAGCGTAGAGCACCCCTGCGAAACGGATATCGGCCGGTGAGCGCGCTGCCCAGTCCCAGGCAAACTCCACCGTCAGCACGGCCGGACAGGGTCCTGCGGAGGCCGTAGTGTCGAGCGACGCAGACAAGACAGGCACGATCTGCACGGGGGGTTCCTGCACACTGATCGGGGCGGTGCGCCACTCGCTCCAGACACCGAATATGTCCTGATGGGCGACGCCGTAGAGAAGCGGAACGACGGCCGGACTACCAGGTATGGCGAAGCTGTCGTCCGAGGCGCGCAGTTGCGGCACGTTCGCAGGTACGTCGCTGCCGGTCGTCACGCCGATCGGCTGAAGCGCCTCGTCGCCCCTGCGCGGCAGGATAAGCGCCTGCGCGGTGCCGGCCCCGCCGACGCTGCGAGCATGGGCGTAGGCGGCCGATCGAAGCGGCAGACCGGGCGGCAGCCGATCCCATCCCAACCGCATCACCGGTCGCCATGCACCATCGGTCGTGGGCGGCGAGCGCATCCCTTCCTGCAGAATACCGAGATTGGCCGGTGGTGGTGGCGGGACGACGCGGCGCGGCGACAGCGCGATGGCAGCAAAGGCGATCTTGTCGGACTGACCGTCGAGCCCGTTGGCAAAACGCGCGGTGACGCGGAAATCGCTGTCGCTTCTGTTGGGATCGTTGAAATATTCGACGTCGCGAACGGAGATCGGCGGGATGTCTATCTCTTCGACTGCAGTTCCAAAACCGGCAAGCAGGCTTGCGACAGGATCGGTCGCAGCAGCGAACATCAGCGTGCCAAGCAGCGAGAAGGTAGCCGCGGCAGCTTCCCCTCCGCCTTCGGCGGCCAGGGCGACCGAGCGTTTCAGCGTGCCGTGCAGGTTCGGCGCGCGGGTGGTCACCATCTCCAGCAGCCCGTCAAGGACGTTGTCCTCCATAACCCGCAGGAAGGCTTTTGGGTCTGCTTTTCGCCAGTGGGGGGCAAGTCGGCCTGGCGCGAAGGCGCTCTGCCATCCGAACGGCGCAGCGCCCCGGGAAAAGCGCGACAGCGCGGCGTCTACCGGGGGCATAGGCATGCCCGCTGGCCCTTGATCCGCGTCGAGGCCGAATACGCCGCTCCACTCGCCCTGGTCGACGGGCAGCCCAACGCGCTCGATGAGCGTCCACTCACCCCGGTTGGCGTCCTGGCCGTCAATCCCGACCCAGCGCAGGAGTTCGACCCCGTCAAAAAGCACCAGGCAGGCAATCTGCGGTGCGGAAAACGAGATCGTCCTGAAGCCGCTCGACACGGTCTCGATGCCGACGACAGCCGAGCCGAAGGGCGCGCCGGCAAAAGCAATGACATTGGCCTGCGGTGCCGTCACTTGGAGCGTTGCACGAATAAAAACCATTGGGGACGGCGCTGCGAAGGCCCGCCAGTTGAACAACGTCTGGACGATCAGTGTCTCGTCCTCGACCGGCAGCTCCTTTTCCAGCTGCACGTTGAGCGCCGGCCGCCGCCAAACCTCAAAGGGTTCGGTCGGGTAACCAAGCTCCGGTGACAGCAGCCAGCGCAGCTGCACTCCTCGCACCAAAGTCTCGCGGCTCTGCTTGAGCGCCGTCATATGGGTCTCGTCGCGGCGTGCGAGCGCGGCCCAGTCTACCAGCGCGGCGGCAAGCAGGAAGCGATCGGGATCGAGGATGAATTCCTCTTCCATGGCGATCTCACTCTTCCCACGGCGGCTGGGAAAGCTGCAGGTCGACGACAGTCCTGCGCTCCTCGGCAACCGCCAGATAGGGTTCGGAAAACGGTCGACGGACCAGTTCAAGCTGGATGCGGCTGCCGAGCGCGCCGGGTCTGAGCAGTATCAATGCACGTTGGCCGCCGGGGGCAATCACAGGCTCACCTTCAATCAGGCCCGCACTTGCGGCCGCCGGCTGGAAGCCCAGCCATTCCTTCTCAACAAGTTTCCAGCGCCTCGTGCCAGGGAGCCCATCCGGGTCGGGCACGCTCTCGGGATAGAGCCTGGCACGCGACAACGGCTCGCCCGCATCGACGAGTATGGCCGTCGGTCGGCTGCCGCCGGGGGCGGGCTCCCATAGCACCGTCACCTTCGGCGTCCGCGGCGCTCCGTCGACATCGAGCCCGGCGCGGGCAAAAGCCTCGTCGAGTTCCTGGCCCATCGGGGCACGGCCGGCAAACGGCGCCAGATGCGTCATGGTCATGCCGGCCTGCACGGCACGGTGGCCGACTGTCAGCCCGCCGAGCGAAACGCCGAAATCCGTCATCGTGGCATGACCGCCGGTGGAGAAGTGGCGACGGTAGATGAACGGTGTCTCGTGCGTCGCATGCTGACCGACCGGCACCGCCACCACGTCCATGATGTAGTCGGTGAAAGGCTCCAGCGGTATCGGGATCACGACCACTGTCTGGCGCGTCCGGCCGCCGTCGATCGGGATGCACTGCCCGTCGAGGACGCCGACGAGCGCGTCCTCGAACGGCGACAGCACCAGCGCGCCCGCACCGGCGAGCGTCGCGGCCGAGATGTCGAGCTGTCCGGCCGATCCGTCCTGCCCCGGCGGGTGCCGCCCCGAAGCCGCCTGCAAGCGGACTTTCAGCTCCTTGCCGTAGGCGCCGTAGAGACGATCGATGTCGGCGGTGGCGAAGACGAGGCGCGGTGGTTCGCCGCCGAAATAGTGCGTCTCGCCTTCCATCGGCGAGGTCATCAGCACGAACGAGTCCAGCCTTGCCGGTGCCTCGGCATCGGTGCGGAACCAGAAGCTCTGCTCGCCCTGTCGGGTCTTGCCGGAACTCTTGCGGGTCCCGGCCCAGCCGAGACGGCAGCGATAGAGCGAGGACGGGAAGAGGAAGGCGTTGTCGGTGCTCGCCGGCCCGAGCGATTCGGTCACGATCTCCCGCTCGCGGTCGATCGTGGTGGTGTCGTGGTCGAAGCGCAGCCTCTCGGAAAGGCGCAGCAGTTCGATGGCGGCGAGATAGTAGGGCAGCAGGAACGGACGAAGCTGCGGATCGGAGCGCTTCACGCCGATCTCAACCCGAGCGGCCTTTTCATGTGGGCCGAGTTCGACCAGGGCCGCGCGGTAGCGGCCGAGGCGCTTCTCCGCCTCCAGGAAGGCGAACACGTCGGTGATTCCGGCCGCCCACGGCATGTCAGTCCTGGTCCATTCCTCGGGGAGGTCGCGCGGGGGCACGAGATCGTCGAAGGTGACGGGCCGCGATTCCAGCTCATTGCCTTGCTCGTCGAGCACGCGGATGACGATCGTCGCCGCCTCGTCGATCGGCGTGAGGAACAGCAGCAGGCGCAAGCGGTCGAACCCTGCGGTCTCCAGGACGAGCGTGTCGTCCAGTGGCCCGTGCACGATGCCGGCCTCCTCCAACGCTTCCTTGACGAGCTTTTCCTTCAGCGGGCCGGCGAAGCGCACGAGGGTCCCGTCGTCAAGCTGAGGCGATTGCAGTACCCGCGCTTCGCATGCGCGTTTTTCGCCCGCGACCAACGTGCCGACCGGCGAAAATGCCCCCAGGATGTCAGCCCGAGAGACCTCCTCGCCGCGGCCGAGCGCGGCTATCGCCGCGAATTGGTCGCGCTGCGGCCTTGCCGTCATGTCGGCAAGCGCCTTGGCGTGCAAAGTCTCCGGAACCCTGAAAGGCTTGACCTCATCCGAGCCCACAAGTGCTGCCAGGACCGTGTCGTCTGGCGCAAGCGAGAAACCGTCCCGCCCACCTGCGCCCTCCTCGCGCATGACCGGACCGCGGCCGCCGACACGCACGATCTCGGCCAGGTCACGCAGCGGGCGCGTGCGGCGGATGCAGGGAACTGCACCTCCCACCACCATCGCCGGCACGATGCCGCGTGCGGCGTCCACCCAGGCGATGCCGCTGCGCCATTTCTCGTGCACGAAGAGCCTGGCGTCTGCCGTCCCGGACCGCCGCGTGCCGTCCGGGTCTGGCCAGGCGATGCCGGCAAGATCCCAGCCGGACGTGCTCGGGCCGAGCGGTTCGAAGCGGAACGTCCACAGCACGGCGGCCGGCGGCGCGGCGTCGTCGCACACCGTCTGCCAGCGGTCGCGGATCGTCTCGGTGCGCTTGTCGCTGGTCTCGATGGCCTTGGGCGCGGGGTCGAGGTCCCATGTCAGCAACGCAAGTTGCGCTGCCGAGGGATCGCCCGTCGCACCCTGCTGCGTCCACCAGCGCGTCGGCGTTCCGATGCCGAGCACGGGCGGGTCGATCACCGACCCGTCCGGCGCGATGCGTTCGAGTTCGAGGACCTGCAGCCCGTAGCGATAGCGCTCCCCGCCGCGATCGACGAAGCCGTTGTCCGTCATGTCCAAGTTCGGGGGCGGTGCGAGCGTCGTGCCGAGGAAGGCGGCGCCCTCGATCACCGGCGGCGCCAGCATGGTGATGACAGGGATGGAATCAATCGGCACCACCGGCAGCGGCGCATCGGCCGCCGGCACGCCGACGCTCTCATGGGCATCGCCCAGACTGCCGTCGATGGGACGGTCGACGCCGGTTCCCTGGGTCAATGCGGGCGAACGGCTCTTGAGCGCCACCTTGCCGATCAGTCCCGGCACGTTCGGTTCGATCCCAGGCGTTCCGAAAGAGATCGACACGCATTCGCTGATCTCGAAGAAGAAGAAATCGACATGGCCGCACGCCTTGCCGTCGACCCGAACGGCGACTGGCAGGGGGCCATCCTGCTCACGTACCGTTACTGTCAGGTGGGCGTCCGCGCCGACCGAGACAATGAACAGGCGCAGTTCGCCATAGACGCTGATCGTGCCGGCGATCAGCATCGGGTCGAAGCCGACGACTGCGTCGAAGCCGCCGCCGACCTTGAGATAGAGGCCGATGTCGGTGTCACCCCAGATGAACGATGCCCCGGCCCCGATGCCTATGCCGAAGCCGGTAATGGCCGGCAGCGCCTTATAGGCGGGAAGCCCCTCCCCGCGCACCATGAGATACCCGGTGCCGTCGACGATGCCGAGCACGCGCACTACTGCAGGTCCAGGGCCAGGGATGTCGGGCCGGGACCCGAGGTAGAAGTGCCATTTGCGCAGGTTGCCGGTGGAAAAAAAGGCCTCCGCCGGGATCTTGATCTCGATCAGCTTCTCGATCTCGTAAGTGGCGTAGATGCCGATCGCAATGTGCTGCGGGGTAATCTCCAGGACGGCCAGGACGCCACCAACGCCCCCGGCCTCTTCCATCGCTGGCGGCGGTGTCAGAAAACGCGCATTGAGTGCTATCAGGATGTTTGGCCCCGGCAGTTCCAGAAGCAGCGTTCCGTCAAGATTGAGGAGGACACCGCCTTCCATGGTGCCGATTATGGTCCCGACACCGAACGACCAGCGGTCGATCCTCGGCTCCCACAAAATGACGCCGTTTTCGCCCTTGAGCAGGTTCGGTCGCCCCTTTGCCGCCTTCAGCCACTCGATAGATGGAACCGATTTGTCAGCGCCGATCGGCGTGCGTGCATAGTGCATGCCAAACAGGCCGCGGAAGCCGAATATGCCCAGGCCGGTCGAGCCAAGCGGGATGCCGACTGGCAGGAGGAGGTCAAGGCCGACGAAGAGCCCGGTCGCTGGGCCGCCTTCGGCTTCGGAGATGTCGGCGATTTCAAGCGCGCCAGCGACGCGCAACCCGATGGCGCGGACCGTCAGGTCGATCTGGCCTCCTATCTTGGTCTTGCTGATGGACAGGTAACCGTCGCCTACGAGTGCCCCGGGAATGTCGACCCGTGCCCCGATGGATGTGATCTCAGGTGGTCGGGGCTGGTCGAGATAGGCACGTATGCCCAGCCTGTCGAATGAGACGACCCCGAAATCGACACCCATTCCGATCTCGACCTCGAAGGTCATCGGATTGATGCGTGAGAGCCGCGCGCCGAGTATCTTGAAGATACGGTCGAAGGGCGGGCGCAGCATCAACCCGCCGGAGTTCTGCAGGCCGATCGTGTAGCCGCGCGAACTGTCGAAGACCGGCCTGAACTCGTAACGCGGCGCGATCGGGGCACCATCATCGTCAAAGTCGGAAAGCCGCACGCCGATTGCCTTGTAGCGGACGGAGAGCGGTGCGGCGGGATCGATGCGGACAAGCCAGTCATTCTCGGAAGGCAGGGACGCCGACCAGCACGCCTCAAGGTCGAAAAAGACGTTGCCCTCGCTGCCAGCCACATGCCAGCGCGCCAGATACTCAGCACCGTGCACGATGACGCGTTCGACCGTGAACCATGGCAGCGCGGCGATCAATGGTGGAAGGGCCAGCTCGGCCCCCGTGATCACGGCATCGACCGGCGAGCCGACATCGCGGTCCGCAGCTTTGGCAAGCAGCGGCCAGAACGAGATGTATGAGCCCAGCAGGTCGCGCCAGAAACTCTGCGTCCGTGCCTCGCCGGGAAGCCAACCGACGGCGAGCAGGCCATCGGTGTCAGACGGGTCGGCGCCGATCGAGAACGATACCACCGTCTCGCCGGTCATCTCGTTTTCCTGCAACAGGAAGCGGAACGCGGTGATGCCGTCACCCGGGTTGTCAGGCGCAAGCGGCACACCCCGTTGCAGGGTGCGAACACGTTCGGCAGGCTGCCCTTGGACCTGGCCGGTATTGCGCAGTTTTTCCTCGGCGGCCGTCTGAACATCGATCTCGCCGTCGATCTGGATCGCAACAAAGCGGCTTTCGATGACCCGCAGCTTGACACCTGCGCTGCGGAACCAGTCCGGCCGCTGCGGCGGGTTCGGAACTGGCGGGTCAATGACCGATATCACTGGCGGCGTCCCACCGCCGGACGGATCGCGGGTCAATGTTGCATCAGAGGCGCGCGGCGGACGGCTGGGGTCGGGATTGAACTTGATCTCGGCCTTCCACCAGTCACGATCGGAAGGCGACTTGTGCGTCATCCAGGCCGCCTTCCAGGCAGGAAGCGCAACGTAGCTCTCCTTGACCAGTGGCTCGGGGTCTATGCTGGGCAAGAAGCGGCCAGGGTAGTGATGGTGGATCAGTTCGCGTACAGCAATCGCACGTCGGCGAGCGAGCTGGTAGTTGTGCTCCAGCTTGCTCTCATCGTCCTCGAAGCTGGCATGCCCCACGATTTGGATCTGCGTGACGGCGGGATCGATCGCCTCGAAGATTGCAGGATGGTTGCCGCCCGTCAGCGGCCGGTGGCCGCCGGTCTCGCGACCAGAACCTGGCGATCTGCCCCGCGCCAGGCTGGTCCACACCTGGTCGTTGCTCTCCGGCAGCACGGAGGCAAGGATCTGTGGCTCGGCCGCGCCCGCGCCCGGCTTCGGTGGGAGGTCGAAATAGAAATAGACCGGCATCGCCTGGACCGTCATGCCGGGGATGCTCGCGCGAATCTGGTGTGAGGCGCCGGCCACGACCTCGACTGTGAAATTCGGTCGCGGTGTTGTTTCGGCGCCGCCGTCAAGCGACCATCGCACGTCGCGCTCAAGAGGCTCTGTGGTCAGCGTGACGAAGCGATCATTCTGCTCCTTTATGACGATGCGCGGGTTCGCGCCCGCGGCAACAGCGATCGTCGCCGGCTTGGCTGGTTCAGCGGCGGTGCCAGGGGTGACGACAATGGTGCGTGGATCGCCCCTGCGCACAGCGATCGTCAGCGCGGCGCTGTCCGGGGCGCCCGACGTGGCATCCGATACGGCAATCGCGATTGTGGCCGTGGCATTGGCCGACAAATCGATCTCGAAGATCCGACCGGTTGCTGGCGCCGCACCGTCGACAGAGACTGAAACGGCATAGGGCGTGCGCCCACCTTCAACGTCCACGACCATCCGGGTGATCGGCGGCACCACGGCGGAGGCGGTCGCGCCGTCCCGCTCCAGGAGGCCAAAGCTCCGGCCGGAGGTGTCGAAGAAGCGTGCGCCCACCGTCAGGTCACCGCTGCCCTGGTTGAAAATCCTGCCCTCGAAGTCGCCCGAAATGCCGCCATTTGGACCGAAGCCGAAGAGAAAATCGCGCACACCAAACTGATACGCGAAACCGTTGCGGCCGCCGGAGACAAACACGCGCAGTTCCGGCAGGTAGATGCCCTGCCAATCGTCGCCGACTCCGATCCGCTCCAATACGTCCGGAGGGGTACTTTCGGTGGACAGGTCCAGCGTCCCGCCACGGAACCCGATGCCGATGTCGGTCCCGTTTACGAACGCATAGGGTGGAACCATGGATATGAATTCGGATGTGGCAATGTCAGTGGGGTCGTCGAGGCTCTCGACACCGCTCGACAAAAGCAGGAAGCGCAGCCTGCCGTCACCCTGATCGTGGGCAAGGCGAAAGCGGAGTTTGGGGAGATTCAGCACCACTTCGCTGAAATTGGTGTCGGGAACCAGAAGCCCATCGTCAGTCATTCGCGCCGGCCGCAGTCCGCCGGGCCGGAAGGTCGGTGCGTTGACAATCAGGTCCAGCGTGAAGGCCGAGGCCGGAAAGTCGGATGGCGGCGCGTCGAGGGGGATCGGATCCCAGTCGGCGAGAACCGCGCGAGCGGCGGCAAAGTTGGCGTCGCCTGCAAGTTGCGCCGCGCCCGCCGCAATGATCGTGGACGCGGTACGCGGCACATGCAGCTCGAAGCCGATGCTCGTCTCCGACAGATCGAAGACGGGGTCGCGCTGCGCCGGGTCGAAAGGTGGATCGGTCTCGTCGTTGCGGAACTGGAATAGCGCGCCATTTGGACCGGGAATGCTGAGCCGGCCCTGGAACTCGGCGCGGCCGCGGATGGAGATGCCGAAAGCGTCGCTCGCCGTCTCATGCTCGACCACGCGCAGCACGGAAAATGCCGCGTGAAAGGCGTTCAGGTTCTGCCCCTTCAGGAAGTAAGGAGCAACCAGATCACTGAGCGCAAGGCTCTGTGGCACGAGAACCTCTCCGCCCCCGCGGCACTCGTCTCGTTATTACGCTGGTGGAAAAGTATAGTGTCGATATGATCTTCTTCTGTTTTGGTAATCGTTGTCAATCACCTTCCGTACCGCCGGAAGTCAACGTTAATGAGGCCCTTCCGATCGCAATTGAGATGTTGGTCCTGTGGCCGAAGAAATCAGCGTAGCGAGGTAATCCGAGAGCCCCCTGCCGTCGGCGATGGTTTGTTGAAATGAAATTAGAGGAATGCGGAATTGAGTTTCCGGTCGGTCGCTGCGATCGCCGGTTGCTCAGCTATTCGCCATTCTCCAATATTTTGTCGAGTCCGAGATCAGCAGGATCGATTTCGAGATTCCGAATGCCGTGCGACAGACCCGCGTAGATCTGCCTTCTGGCGTCGTCTTCGATCTGATATAAACTCTTGCGGATCGCTTCGCGCCAAGCGGGCCCGCGCTCCCAGGCCTCGATGAAAACCTCGGCCAGGTCCTCCGCCTGATGCTGGGCAATCATGACCTCCATGATCGTTGCAGCCTGTGCAAGATCTTTGCGGCTTTTTGCCGTGCCATCGCCTTCTGTCCGGCGCCGGCTTGCGACTATCAACTTGTGAATTGCGTATCGTTCAGGCGCGGGCAGGTTCACCGGAACCCCTGCCCCGTGCAGCAGAACGGCACGGATAGGGTTGTATATCAGGAAATCCAGAAATCGCAGCGGTTGCGCCGACGCGCCTCCAAGTGAAGGCATTGGAGCAGGACGTCCGCCATATTCATCCGATCCTGTATTCGGCGTCAGAAATTCCACCTTGTATCCGGCGCGGGACGTATACTGCGTTGTGAAGCGACCGGCGTTCTGGTGCGGTATCTCTCGAAAGGTTGGATCCACCTGCTTCAGCGTTTCGAGCACCGGCGGCGTTTGATCTTCGACAGCAACCGAGATCGAATGGAATTGGGCAAAATCCGCATCGGCGGTAACCATGGCGGTGCGGGGCAGACGGACCCCCAGAACCGGCAGATAACATTGGAACGCAACGGTCCCAACTAGGGTCCGGACCCATAAAGGGGTTCCGTCACGCGGCCTGATATGATTCACGGCCTCCGAAAGGAGGACAGTGATGAATCGGGATCATTTCTGGCTGACCGACGAGCAGTTCGCGAAGCTGAGACCGCACCTTCCCACCGACACCCGTGGCAAGCCGCGCGTGGATGACCGGCGGGTGATCAGCGGCATCATCCATGTCATCAAGAGCGGAGGGCGCTGGGTTGACGCACCCTCTGTCTACGGTCCGAGGAAGACGCTCTACAACCGCTTCCAGCGCTGGGCGGCCAAAGGCATATGGAGCTCCATATTCCACGCCCTGGCCAATGCCGGCGGACCACCTGCTCAGCTGCTCATCGATTCCTCTGCCGTGCTAGCCCATCGCAGTGCGGCGGGAGGAAAAAAGGGGAACTCAACCAGGCGATCGGCAGATCGCGCGGCGGTCGCACCACCAAGATCCATGCCCTGACCGATGAACTTTGCAGACCTGTTGCCTTCCTCCTGACCGGAGGCCATATCGCCGACTGCAAGGCCGGCGAAGTGCTCATCGAGCGGATGCCGCCGACATCCCTGCTGAACGCTGACAAAGGCTATGACAGCGACGCCATCCGTCGTCAGGTCAAGGAGCGCGGCGCCTTTGCCAACATACCGCCGAAGGTAAACCGGAAGTGGAAGAATTGCTTCTCGCCCTATCTCTACCGCGATCGCAATGCCATCGAGCGCATGTTCTGCCGCCTCAAGGACTTCCGGCGCATTGCCACCCGCTATGACAGGCTTGCCACGACCTTCCTGGCCGCCATCTGCATAGCGGCAACCGTCAGTTACTGGTTATGAGTCCGGGCCCTAAAACACCACGAAGCCGAAAGAAGCCTGCATCGGCCAACGCTTGGACAATCTCGCCGACGCCTCGTTCAGGTCGTGGCAAATATGCTTGACGAACGAGCGTAGAGACCAGTTTCCTGCGTTCTTGGATGTCGCTTTTCAGGTCCTTGAAGTTGTCCACCCGTTTGGTGACCTCAGGATCATCGATAGGACCGACATAGGTTCGCTTCTTTCCCCCCTGCCCGTCAGGCATGTCGAAATACCAGTAGCGACGGCCCTTGACCGCAGCGGTGATGAAGCGGCCGTCAGCGCTGAACTCAGAGGTGAAAGCACCATCCAATGCGCGCTGCGCCAGTTCCGAGTAGATGGTTTGGTAGCTGTGAGAGATGTGCTGCATGTGCGTTGTTACCGTTTACGCGAAGACGGTAATAGCACGCCTGCATTACAGCCGCCGGACGATTTGTTACCATATCTGCGAAAACGGTAATAGCCTCCTGCCATTCTGTTCATGGACATCGAAGGCGCTTGAATAGCTCATGTGGGCTGGATCGTGGCTCGCTCCTGCCAGCATATGCTTTCGGCACCAAGCAGCCGCGAAATCACTCTCTAGCAGCGATCCATTGTCTATGCCCTTGCCTCACCGTCAACCGAATGCGTGACGAACAATGCAGTCGCGGTCATCTTCACGCCCATCGTTATCAGGCTTGCCAACAAATAGGGATCGAGCCAAGGGCGCTCGTTGTAGCCGTCATGTTTGGCGCAAGCGCGAGCTTTGCGACGCCTATTGGCTATCAGACCACACGCTTGTCTACGGCGCCGGCAACTACAGGTTCAGCGACTTCGTCAAGATCGGGCTGCCGATGAACATCGTCGTCGGATTAGCATCATGTTACGCGATCTATCTGTACTACGGGGTGGGTTCTAATTCGAAGTGCGACTTTGTAGCGATACCAATGGCTTATCGCATGCAAGGAACCACCCATGAAACGCACCTACTCCCAAATCGATCTGGATGAGCGCAGGAAGATCGAGCGCTGGCGCCAAGCCGGCGTCACCGTCGACGTGATTGCCGAGAAGCTCGGGCGCCATCGCTCGACGATCTTTCGCGAGATCGCACGAAACAGGTTCGAGGATAACGAGATGCCGGAGGTGGCCGGCTATTTCTGCGTTGCCGCAAACAGCAAGGCCAAGGATCGTCGCAGCCGCCACCGCAAGCTCGTTCGCCATCCGCACCTGCGCGCATCGATCATCGACCGGATCAAGCATGGCTGGTCGCCGGAACAGATCGCCGGGCGACTGGCTTATGAACGCCGCTGCGTGCGCGTCTGCCACGAGACCATCTACCGCTTTGCCTATTCGCACGATGGTCAGCAGATGAAGCTGTGGCGCTACCTGCCGGAAAGTCGCGCCCGACGCCGGCCGCGACATGCCAGGCGCCGCCATGGCCGTAGGTTCAGCCCTGAACTAAGCATCCTGCACCGTCCGGACGTGGTTCGGGACCGCAAGCAGCTCGGCCATTGGGAGTGCGATCTGATCCAGTTCCGCAAGAAGTTCGGCAACGCCAACATTACGTCATTGGTCGAACGGGTCAGCCGCTTCACGGTGTTCCTACGCAACAACGACCGTCAGTCACGGTCAATCATGGATGGCTTGATCGATGTTCTCAGCCCCCTTCCCCATGTGGCGCGGCGCTCCATCACCTTCGACCGCGGCACCGAGTTCACAGACTGGTCCTATCTCCAGGCTGGGCTCGGCGTGCAGACCTGGTTCTGCGACCCACAATCGCCCTGGCAGAAAGGCACGGTGGAGAATACCAACCGACGCGCTCGCAGATGGCTTTCGAGAGACACAGATCCCTTGTCGGTGGATGACCGCGCTCTTCACCAGCTGTGCGTTCATCTCAACGCGACGCCGCGCAAATGCCTCGGCTTCAAAACGCCTGATGAAGTGTTCCGTCAGAAGCTGATGGCCGCAGATCGATGAAGCGGCTACGTTGCTTGCGCTCGCAAGTCGCACTTCAGCGAGAACTCACACGGTTTGTGACATTGCACGCCGCCCAAATGAGGCTCGCGGGCAAGGGTCCCCGAACTCTTCCGTCCAAGATGACCCCGCGGCCACGACGGTGGCTGGGTCCGCTCTTCTCTCGGCGAACACGGAACCGATTCCGATCACCACCGGACGTCCGTTGAGGAGGGTGTTCATCCCCTTTGACAGATCCGCCAGATCGCAACACAGTTTGGTCTCACCAATCCGCCCAATGTCGGCCGCAATGACAACCGGCGTTTCTGGCGGCATGCCATGAGAGATCAATAACGAAGCGATCGAGGAAGCTGTCCGTCCGCCCATATAGAAGATCGTCGTGGTCGAGGGGTCGGCTATCGCCATCCAATCGATATCATCGGGTAGGCCGCCATGCTGTGAATGCCCAGTGATGAAACGAACCGATCGCGCCTTGTCACGGTGCGTGAGGGAAACGCCAAGTGTGGCCGCCATGGCGAGCCCGGCAGTTATCCCCGGCACAACGTCATAACCAATGCCATGCTCTTCCAGTTCAGCGATCTCCTCACCCGCCCGCCCGAAGATCATCGGATCGCCCGACTTGAGACGCACCACCTGGCGCCCGGCCTTGGCGAGCTTCACCATCAGGTCGTTGATCTCGTGCTGCTTGCAACTTGCACGCCCCGCCCGCTTGCCCACGAGAATGCGCTTGGCCTCGCGCCGGAACAGTTCCAGCACCTCATCCGATACGAGATCGTCGAACAGGATGACGTCCGCCGCCTGCAGGGCGCGAATCGCCTTGAGCGTGATGAGCTCTGCATCTCCGGGGCCTGCCCCGACGAAGGTGACGTGGCCGCGGCACTCGATGTCTTGCAGTCCGCCAAGGAGGGAGGCTTCGCTGGATTCATCCGCGGCTGGCCCGAACGCACGGTCGACGAAGCGCTCCCAGAACCTGCGCCTTGCCGACCCAACCGGCAGCGCCTCGGCGACACGGCCGCGCCAATCCCGAGCCAGCCCCGCCCACCCAGCGAGTGTGGGCGGAAGCAGTGTCTCGATGCGTCGCCGGATCGCCTGTCCCAGCACGGGTGCTGCGCCCGACGTGGATATGCCGACCACGACCGGCGACCGGTTGACGATCGTTCCAAACTGAAAGTGGCAATACCCCGGCCGGTCGATGACGTTGCATGAAACGCCCGAAGCACGCGCGGCGCGCTCGAAGGCGGCCGCCTCTTCTTCATCTTCTGCGTCGCAGAGCGCCACCGCCGCCCCATTCAAGTCTTCTGCGCGCCAGCATCGTGGGACGTGGCGTACGCCCGGATGGCGCGCAACCAACTCTCCCATGCTCTCGGAAAGCTCGCCGGCGTAGAGGTCGATCCTGGAGCCTGCCGCCACCAGCAATTCCACCTTCCATGCCGCGCCCTCGCTGCCGCCGGCGACGACGGTCCGCTTGCCGGCCAGATCGAGGAAGACGGGAAGAACGCTCAGCGCTGCTATGCGCGGCGGCGGATCACTCGGCTGCCTGGAGACGATATTCATTCAGCAGTTTCCTGATTTCGGAGCGACACGAGCCGCAATTGGTGCCGGCGCGGAGCTGCCGACCGATTTCCTCGACGGAAACGGCCCCACGTGCGGCTGCCGCCGCTATCTGATGTTCGCCGACATTGAAGCAGGAGCAGACGATACGGCCGACCGTCGGCATCGGCACGGGCGAACGTCCGGACAGAAGCGCCATGCGCTGCGCCGCCGCAAGCGGATCGCGCGAACCAAGCAGCGAAACCAGCCAGTCACGAGGCGGAAGCTGGCCGGGCGGTGCCACCAGAAGCGCTTCGGCAAGCGCGCCGGCTGCATCGAGGGCCGCGGCGCGATAGGTCAGGCCGCGCCGGTCGGTGTATTCCATCAACTGGTCGCGCGGGAACGCATCCAGCAGGCGGCGCGACAGCAGGATGCCCTGGTCGGGCGTTTCGGTGCCGCACAGTTCGTAGACCCAACCGCCGTCAACCGGATACCGCGTCCAGTGTACGAAGCCCGTCGGCCGCAATTCGCGACGCGTCATCAGTACGCCCGCCCAGGCGATGGCTTCGCGCTCGATGCGCACCGGAACGTTCTTCAGTTCCGGTTGGCCGGAGAACGGGTCTGTCAGCGGCGTGGCAAGCGATCCCGCGCCTGCATTGGCGGCGAAATGGCCGCTC
Source organism: Aquamicrobium sp. (assembly GCA_019739225.1). GTDB lineage: Bacteria > Pseudomonadota > Alphaproteobacteria > Rhizobiales > Rhizobiaceae > Aerobium. The sequence continues at coordinate 180,474 of JAHHDT010000003.1, read as the reverse complement.
CAGTGCATCGGCAGGAAAGCTGTACCCGGTTTCTGATTGTCCGAGACGGCGACGCGCGCGCGGGCGAAACCGTAGCGACTCGATATATGAGCGAGATCGCCATCCCTCAGCCCGCGCCGGTGTGCGTCCAGCGGGGCGACTTCGAGTGTCGGTGCGGGCACATTCGCCATCAGGCGGGGAACCCGGCCGGTTCGTGTCATGGTGTGCCACTGGTCGCGCAGCCTCCCGGAGTTGAGCGCGATGGGACGCTTCGCATCTACCGGCAGCGCCACGCCCTCCTGACGAACGGCAACAAAGCGCGCTCTTCCATCCGGTGTCGGGAACCGGCCGTCCACCAGCAGGCGCTCCGCGCATGGCTCACCACTCGCCTGTGGCCAGTGGCGAGGCGGGAAATGCTCATACTCGGCATCGGCAATCTCGGCCAACGCACCGATGTCGAAAAGCCTGTCGCCGTGGTTCTCGAACGCCGACAACCGGGCATGTTCCCGGAAAATTTCCGCCGGTCCGTCATAGGGGAAGGCATCGCCGAATCCCATGCGCTGCGCGACATCGCAGATGATGCGCCAGTCCGATCGCGCGTTGCCGGGCACCGGCAGGAACGGCCGCTGACGAGACATGCGTCGCTCGGAATTGGTGACGGTGCCGCCTTTCTCGCCCCATGCGGCAGCGGGCAGCAGCACGTCGGCATAGCGGGTCGTGTCGGTGCGGGTCACGTCCGAGACCACGACGAACTCGCACGATTTGAGCGCGGTGCGCACACGCGCCGCATCCGGCATCGAGACCGCCGGGTTGGTGCCCATCACCCACAGCGCCTTGACGCGCCCGTCGCCGGCGGCGTGGAACATGTCCACCGCCTTCAGACCCGCCTGCCGCGCCATCGCAGGGGCGCTCCAGAACCGTTCGACGCGCTCGACGTCTTCCGGCCGGTCGAAGTTCATGTGGGCGGCGAGTTGGTTTGCCAAACCGCCGACCTCGCGCCCCCCCATCGCGTTTGGCTGGCCGGTGACCGAGAACGGCCCCATGCCGGGCCGGCCGATCCGGCCGGATGCAAGGTGACAGTTGATGATGGCGTTGACCTTGTCAGTGCCGTGCGCGGACTGGTTCACACCCTGGCTGTAGATGGTGACGGTGCGCGCCGTTGCAGCGAACAGTTCGTAGAATAGCCGCACGTCGGCTTCCGCAAGCCCGCATCCGGTTGCCACCGCGCCGGGCGAAGGGGCATCGGCACGCGCGATTGCTAGCGCTTCCGCAAAGCCTGTAGTCGACATATCGACGAAACGGCGGTCGATGACGCCCGCGCGGTCGAGATGGGCCAGCAGTCCGTTGAACAGAAGAACGTCCGTGCCGGGATCGACCGCCAGGTGCAGGTCGCATTCCTCGGCGGTTGCCGTACGTCGAGGATCGATCACGACAGTCTTCGTGCCCCGCGCCTCGCGGGCCGCCAGCAGGCGCTGGTAGAGGATCGGATGGCACCAGGCCGCGTTGGATCCGGTCAGCACCACCAGGTCGGCCTGATCGAGATCTTCATAGGTGCCCGGAACGATGTCCTCGCCGAAGGCCCGGCGATGCCCCGCCACCGACGAGGCCATACAGAGCCGTGAATTGGTGTCGATGTTGGCCGAACCGATGAAACCCTTCATCAGCTTGTTGGCCACGTAATAGTCTTCCGTCAGCAATTGCCCGGACACGTAGAAGGCCACCGAATCCGGCCCATGCATTTCGATGGTTTCCGACAGACGGTGCGCCACGAGGTCGAGCGCCTCGTCCCATGACGCCTCACGCCCGCCGATCTCCGGCGCAAGCAGCCGCCCCTCGAGGCCGATCGTCTCGCCCAGCGCCGAGCCTTTCGAGCAAAGCCTGCCGAAATTCGCAGGATGGTCGGGGTCGCCGCGGACGGTGACGCTGCCGTCCGCGGCGACGCGCGCCAGCACGCCGCAACCCACCCCGCAATAGGGGCAGGTGGTCCTCACCTCGGTTGCCGGCAGATCCTGCATCGCCGTTACTCCGCCGCCATCAGTGTGCTCTCGAGGCCGAGCAGGATGCATCCGTCGATCACCCGCACGGGGATCGTCTTGACGGCGCCTTCGTCCGCGCCCAGCGCCTTGCCCGTTTCCAGCGAGAACACCCAGTTGTGCAGCGGGCACGTCACCGAAGCGCCATGCACGATGCCCTGGCTGAGCGGCCCGCCGCGATGCGGGCAGTGATCCTCGATCGCGTAGATTTCGTTTTCCGCCGTGCGGAACACGCCGATGCGACCCTGCGGGGTGGTCACACAGCGCGCACCGCGCGCTGGAATGTCTTCGATGATGCCGATTTCGTGCCAGTTCATCGCGTCACTCCGCTGCCTGCTGGAAGGAAAGAGCCGCCATCGGCTGGAATTCGTGCTTGTCCTTGCCGGACACACGCTCCGACCACGGATCAACCTGCGCGAATTTCTGGCTGTGGACGAAGCGGTCGTAAAAGGCTTTGCGGCGCTCGACATCGTCGAGCACTTGCCGCCGCACCTCGTCGTATCCGATGCGCTTCGCCCATTTGTAGATGCGTTCCAGATAGCGGGCCTGCTCGCGGTACATCTGCGTTAGAGCGACGATCACCTCGAGCGCCTCATCCTCCGTCTTGACCAGACCGAGGACCTCGGTGCCCTTGATGTCGAGCCCGGCAGCACCGGCGAAGTGGATTTCGAAGCCGGAATCCACGCAGATGACGCCCACATCCTTGCAGGTGGCCTCGGCGCAGTTTCGCGGACAGCCCGACACCGCCATCTTCACCTTGGCGGGTGTCCAGGAGCCCCACATGAACTTCTCGATGCGGATGCCGAGGCCAGTGGAATCCTGTGTGCCGAAGCGGCACCAGTCCGACCCAACGCAGGTTTTCACCGTGCGTAGCCCCTTGGCGTAGGCATGGCCGGAAACGAAGCCGGCCTGCCCGAGATCGGCCCAGACGGCGGGTAGGTCTTCCTTCCTGATGCCGAGCATGTCGATGCGCTGACCGCCGGTCACCTTCACGGTCGGAATCGCAAACTTGTCGACCACGTCGGCAATCGCCCGCAATTCCTTCGAGGAGGTGACGCCGCCCCACATGCGTGGGACCACCGAATAGGTACCGTCTTTCTGGATGTTGGCGTGAACCCGCTCGTTGACGAAACGCGACTGGTAGTCGTCGGCATATTCGTCCGGCCAGTCAGCGACGAGGTAGTAGTTGAGCGCGGGCCGGCACTTGGCGCAGCCGCACGAGGTCTTCCACTCCAGCTCCTGCATCACGGCTGGGATCGTCTTGAGCTGCTTCGCCTTGATGAGGCGGCGCACCTCGTCATGGCCCAACTCCGTGCAGGCGCACATCGGCTGGATGGCGGTAGGGTTGTAGCTGGCGCCAAGCGAAAGCTGCATCAGCTTCTCGACCAGCCCGGTGCAGGTGCCACAGGAGGCGGATGCCTTGGTGTGAGCGCGCACGTCATTCAGCGAGGTCAGCCCCTTCGACGTAATGGTCGAGATGATCTTGCCCTTGCAGACGCCGTTGCAGCCGCAGATTTCCGCATCATCCGCCAGTGCCGCAACGGCCGCCAAAGGGTCCGCGGAGGCACCCCCCTGAAACGCCTGCCCGAAAATCAGCGTGTCGCGCATCTCCGATATGTCGGTCTGCTTCTTCTGCAGGTCTGCAAACCATGCCCCGTCCGCAGTTTCTCCGAACAGCACGGTGCCGATGATGCGGTCGTCCTTGAGCACGACGCGCTTGTAGACGCCGGCGGACGCGTCGCGCAGAACGATCTCCTCCCGGTCGTCGCCATCGGCAAAATCACCGACGGAGTAGAGGTCGATGCCGGTGACCTTCAGCTTGGTCGGCGTGTCGACGTGGGCGAAGCGCTCCTCGCCGGTTTCGGCCAGCGCCGCCGCCGCCACGCGCGCCATCTGGTAAAGGGGCGCAACCAGGCCGTAGACATGCCCGCCCACCTCCACGCACTCACCAAGCGCGAAGATGTCCGGATCAAGCGTGCGCATCTGGTCGTCGGTCACGATGCCCCGGTTGACCGTCAGTCCGGCATCCTTTGCCAGCGTCGCGTTGGGACGGATACCTACCGCCATCACCACCAGCGTGGCCGGGATGATGGTGCCGTCATCGAGCTCGACGCCCTCGACCCTGCCATTACCGGCGATCTGCTTCGTGTTTGCCTTTGTGACAACCTTTATGCCCCGTGCCTCGACCGCCCGTTGCAGCAGGTAGCCGGCGGCGGGATCGAGCTGACGTTCCATCAGCGTCGGCATGACGTGGAGCACCGTCACCTCCATACCGCGATCCTTCAGACCGGCGGCTGCTTCGAGGCCTAAAAGGCCACCGCCGATAACGACTGCCTTCTGCCGCGACTGGGCGGCCAGAAGCATGGCGTTGACATCGTCGAGATCACGATAGGTCAGCACCCCGGGCAGATCGTTGCCAGATACCGGAATGATGAACGGCACAGACCCGGTCGCGATCACCAGCTTGTCATAGGGTTCCTTCACGCCGTGGTCGGACGTTACCGTCTTCGCCTCGCGGTCGATGGCGACAATCCTGTGCCCCTTGTAAAGCATGATGCCGTTGGCGATGTACCAGCCATCGCCGTGGATCACGATCTCCTCGAAGCTCTTTTCACCCGAAAGCACCGGCGACAGCATGATGCGGTCGTAGTTCACCCGCGGTTCGGCGTTGAAGATCGTGATCTCATAGCGGCCGGGCGCGGCTTCCAGCAGATGCTCGAGCATCCTGCCTGGGGCCATACCGTTGCCGATGATGACGAGTTTCTCTGTCATGGCCGTCATCTCCCGCCCGATCATTCCGCGGCCTGGGCGAGCGACGCCGATGGCCCCGCCGCGCGCTTTTCCATCTGCCGGATCGCCAGATGCATCCACACCAGGCACACACCGACGAGCAAGAAGAGCAGCATGAAACAGCTCGACCAGATGCCGGTGAGATCATTGAGCGCGCCAAACGCGATGGGGAGAATGAAACCGCCGAGCCCGCCGATCATCCCCACAAGGCCGCCCACCGCGCCGACATTGTCGGGATAATAGACCGGGATGTGCTTGTAGACGGCCGCCTTGCCGAGGCTCATGAAGAAGCCCAGCACGAAGGCAATCGCCACGAAGGCCACGGGTCCGATGGCCATGTGGAAAGCGATCTGCCCATTGATGCCCTGCACCACGTAGTCCGTCGCCGGGATCGATAGCACCGCGCAGCAAAGGGCGGAGACCGCGAAGGTCCAGTAGAGCACGGTGCGCGCGCCGATCCGGTCGGAAAGCACGCCGCCGTAGGCACGGAAGATGGAAGCAGGGATGGAATAAGCCGCGCCGATCATGCCGGCGGTGGCGATGTCGAAGCCGTAGACGCCGATCAGGTAGCGCGGCAGCCACAGAGCCAGTGCGACGAAGGCACCGAAGGCGAAGAAGTAGTAGAGCGCGAAACGCCAGACGCGCATGTCGCGCAGCGGCGCGAACTCGGCCAGGAAGCTACGCGACTGGCCCGCGCCGGTCACGCGACGCTGGCGGAGCACTGGATCGTCCTCGGTGGTGAACCAGAAGACAGCGGCCATCAGCACCAGGGCTGCGGCCCACACGAGCGCTACGCTCTGCCAACCCCATGCCAGCAGGACGAAGGGTGCCGCGAACTTCGTCACCGCCGCGCCGACATTACCGACACCGAAGATGCCGAGCGCCGTGCCCTGCCGTCCAGCGGGATAGAAGCGTGAGACATACGCGACGCCGACGGCGAACGAGCCGCCAGCAAGGCCGACGCCGAGCGCTGCGATCAGCATCTGCGTATAGGTGGTGGCGAAGGCTAGGAGGAACGTCGCCAGCGCTGAAGCAAGCATGGTCGCGGTGTAGACCAGCCGGCCGCCGAGGCGGTCTGTCCAGATGCCAAGAAGCATTCGCACGAGCGATCCTGTCAGGATCGGCATACCGACCAGAAGGCCGAACTGCGTTTCGCTCAGGCCGAGCTCGTCCTTGATGCGAACGCCGATGATCGAAAAGATCGTCCACACGGCAAAGCAGACGGTGAAGGCGATGGTGGACATCGAGAGCGCCCGGTTGGCCGAAGCGTCTGGAATAGGGTCGGTCTTGGCGGTTTCCGTCATTTCTGGCTCCATCATCAGCCCTTGGGAGAGGCTGTGCGCTGGCTGAAAGCAAAAAAGCCGCCGGTCAGCTCTCATGCGTGCCGGAATCCGGAAACGCGACAGAAGCTGATCGGCGGCTTTGCCTGGCGCGCCCGTCGTTGGACGCGAAATCTGAAGACCCATCGTTGGGCCTATGCTTGACCAAGCAGGTTGCGTGCCAGTTTTGCACGTAGAGCGAAGAACAAGTAATAACAGACGGTTATGCGCGAGCGCCACAGACTGCCGGCTGTGACCGTTGAGCATTTTTTATTCAAGCCGCCACAAGGCCAGCCCAAGATTTGTGCACTGCATGAAAAACGGCAGAACGGCGGCCGCGGGCAGACAGCTACGACAGGCTTAGATAGCGGGCGACCTGGTCCGGGTCGAAGACCTTGCCGTCGAAGAAACCATCCGGTCCCAGAATCAGACTAGCCCCTGCCGAGCCGACCGGCGTCGCGTCGACCAGCGAGCCCTCCACCTTGGAGTTCGCGCCCGGCAGAGCAACGCCGAGCGGGCCGAGCGCGGCACGGTAGAGATCCGGACGATAGGTTTCGCGCGCGATCCGCTCGTTGGTTTCGTTTGCCTCGATCTGGCCCCAGCGCACCATCTGGCTGTAAAACCACAGCGCATGGCTTCGCCACGGAAAGGTGGCAGCGCGCGCAAGCGGCACGAAGAAGTTGTCGACGACGATCACGCCGCCCTCCCCGCTCAGCAGCCGCCCGGACAAGGCCGGCATGAGCCACTCGGCGTCACACCCGATATAGCCAGGGCGCGAGAGAAGCGCCGCCAGGTCCGCGTGGTTGGCGGCATCGTCGCACCATTGCGCGGCACGATAGAGCGCGCGTAGCAGGCTGCTCAGCGCGTCGGGATTGGTGTCGGCCCATTCGGCGGACACACCCAGTACCTTCTCGGGGCTCGAACGCCAGATCTTCGACTTCGTCGTGACGATGCGACCGGTCCCCTGGAATACGGAGGCGCTATTCCACGGTTCGCCGACGCAGTAGCCGTCGATGCGACCCGCTGCCAGCGCATCAGGCATCAACGGTGGGGGCACGATAACGATGTCCGCGTCCCGTTGCGGATCAATCCCGCACGCGGCCAGCCAGTAGCGCAGTTCGTAGTTGTGTCCAGAATGCGGGTGCACCACAGCGAAGCGCAGCTTCTCTGTCGCCTGCCGCGATGCGATTACCTGTCGCAGCGCCGCGCCATTGATGGCAGGGTCGAGATCAAGCGAAGCACCCACCTCCAGCATCGCCGCCCACAGTCGCGCCGAAACGGTCACCGCATTGCCGCCCAGCCCCAGCGCCATCGGCGCGATGGTGGGGGTGGCCAACGGCGCAAGGCCAAGATTGAAGGCGATCGGCATCGGCGCCAGCATGTGTGCGGCGGCAAAATGGCCCACCGCCAGCCTGTCTCGTACGCTGGCCCAGGAGTTTTCGCGCACCAGCACGAGATCGATGCCCTCAGCTTCCGCAAACCCCTTTTCGCGCGCAGCGATGAGCAGGGCGCTGTCCAGAAGCGGCAGGAAGCCGACTGCAATGCGGCAACCGGCGGTCATGTGTCGTCTCCCGGTTCAAGCAATCCGGCCGCGGTGATGAGGCTCTGCGCGATCTCGGCGATCTTGCGGTTCTGGTTCATGGCCGTCTTGCGCAAAAGCGCATAGGCTTCATCCTCCGAGATGCCGCGCGACTTCATCAAGATGCCCCTGGCCCGCTCTACGAGCTTGCGGTTCTCCAGTTCCGTACGCGCTTCCTCCAGTTCGCGGGCCATGCGCGAAAAGGCGTTGAAGCGGCTAATCGCCATGTCTACGATCGGTTTGACCCGTTCCTTGCGCAGTCCATCGATCACATAGGCCGATACGCCGGCCTCGACCGCGGCTTCGATTGACGATGTATCCGAATGGTCCACAAACATTGCGATGGGGCGCCTCACTGCCTTTGCAAGCTGGAAAAGGCTTTCCAGCATGTCGCGATTGGGGTTCTCCAGATCGATGACGATTACATCCGGGTCCAGCGCCTCAATCCTTGTGGCAATGCCGTCGATGTCGCCGACCACCCAAACATCCGTGTAGCCAGCCTCATGCAGCCCTGCCTCGATGATCGAAGCACGAATCTTGTTCTCGTCGATGACGAGTATCTTGAGGTTAGGTCGCACACTCATTCAATGCATCATGAACCAACGATCTATTGTGCGCTGCAACATATACGTTGAGACGGATATGGCTGTCCATGTGTGTGAGCGACGCGCCGGAGAGTACTTCACTATCATGAACGGCCGTACGGAATCCGCGTCATGCGCCTCACCCACGCGAATTGGAAGACATTCACCAGTCGTTCGATCGCACCGGCACATTCAAGCGACGTCCTTGTAGCATTGTCGTGCGACAGCCGTGACGCGGCCGATGCGCTGAATGCAGCGGAGGCGGCGTGTGGCGGCACTGCCGACACAAACCCAGCCCAGGACCTGGGCTTCGTGTATAACCGCAGCCTTGCTGACCCCGGCGGTCACGTCTGGGGAGCCTTGTACATGGACATGAGCGCCATACCGACGGATTAGTGTCGATCAACCTGCCCTGAAACCGGTCCGCTAGGGACACGGACCTATAGGTCAATATCAAGCTGTGGCGACAGGGCAGAGTTCACCACCCGCAACGTCGAAGGCAAGGATCTCCGTTTTCAGCAGCCTGGAGACCCGACAGGCAACGGAACGGGAGGCTCCAAAAAAGCGCAATAGCCGACAATCGGACTTTCGCCATAGCCGTTATCGAGTGGCCGGCTTCTGACAAAAAATTGCTGGTAACTTGAACGGCGCCAAAGGGGCGCCCGCGTGATGGTAACACTCCGCCATCCGTTCGCTTAACCCGACTGATAGTTTAGCAACCATCATGGCAGGGGCTGGACTAAAGACGACCGGGATTGGCGGGCGAAGGCGCTCGGTTAAGCCCCGGCTGTCGTCTTTTTGCGGCTGCGCTTCTTGGGCGCCGGCGCTGACGGCTTCCGCCCAAGTCCCATGGACTTGGCCAGAGCGGATCGCGCTGCTGCATAGCCAGGCGCTACCATCGGGTAGTCGTGTGGCAACCCCCATTTCGCACGATATTCGGCAGGCGTGAGACCGTAGTGGAGGCTGAGGTGGCGCTTGAGCGTCTTGAACTTTTTGCCGTCCTCCAGGCAGATGATGTGGTCGTTGTGTACCGACTTCTTCACCGGCACCGCCGGCTTCACCGGCTGCACCGTTTCCTGGACTACACCTATGGCCAATGCGGCAAGCGACTTGTGAACGCTCTCGATAAGGTCAGCCAGTTCCCTCATGGGAATGGCGTTTTTAGCCACGTAGGCCGACACGATATGGGCCGCCAGGGCGACAACCTGGTCACGTTCCACCTGCTCATCCATGGCTAGACTCCTGCCGTCGCTCGCGAGATTGCACAATCGGCTGGGAGCGATAGACGGGTATGGAGCGGAACGCAATCCGTGTGCTTTTGCCAAGCGTCGAATGCTTCCCCCGATGTGGTTCGGGGTCTCGCTAGGCAGTTCATCGCGCAGATCCTCACGCAATTTATCGGTTCGGCTGAGTGGAAGCCGAACGGCGAGGATACCGGTTTCCCGTCAAGGTGGAGTTCATCCGTCGCACGAATATCGGGCTGGACATCCACGCTGCGAAATAGAAGAGGAGGCTTTAGCCAATTCTGTGGCGGATAGGTGAAGAGGTCCAATAAGGCGACCGGCCAATTTTTGAGCTATTTTTCCTCCGGACGGCTGCTTCTCCGCGATCAATGATTGAGCCTATTCCAGACTCGAACGGGATCGAAATCCCCTGCGCCGGCAGCTCGATTTGTTCCAGCCTTGAATCCGCGCCGCGCAATGCGATCCCTTTGGGTGCCCTCATTGGGCGCCGACGTGGTCTCCGCGCTCTGTTAGCTAGCCTGCATGTGCGTGAAGCAACGAGAGCGAAACATGTTCGAACGCTATCGCGTTGCGACAGGCCTGCTTGGCAGAGAGCGGTTAGGCTTATCTCCATAGGCGCGAAGGCGCTGGTGGCTGCGATATCAGACGCCTCCCGTAGTCGACTCGGAAAGACGATGTCGGAGCGGGCATGGACGACCTACGGGTCAAAATCTCTGGAAAGGCGCAGCCAAATGGGGGGTAGCCTTCCCTGGGCATATCTGCAGGCCGTGATGAGCCTGGCCAAGGCAGCGGGAGCGTGTCAGACCCGCACGTCTTCGAGGTCGATACGTCGATAGATCGCTTCAGCAAACGAGTATGCCGAAAAGGCAATGAGCCCGATACCAATCATCGAAAGCAACAGCCATCCCAGCGGAAGCCCCTGCACGAAATCAAGCGCGGCTTTAGAACTTGCCTCTTCCCCACCGCGCACCGAGCGCGTTGCGAGGAGGAAGGCCAACACTAGGAAGACAGTTCCCCGGGCGATCAGTCCTGTCTTGGCGATAGGGTGTATCACGGACATCGTGTTGTCGTCGGCCTCGATATGCCGGGCGTAGCGCTTTCGGATGGCCTTGATGACATGCGCCACGCCTGCGCCAGCGAGCGCAATGGCCAAAGCCGCAGCAACCCAACGCCCGCCCACGATGCCGGCGAGGGTGTCAGCCCAGCCGGTCCCACCTCCGCCATCGTCTCCGCTCGCGAGGGACCAGCTGTAGGACGCAAGGAGGCCGTAGGTGATGCCGCTCACCAAGAGTCCGCCACGGATCGCAAGCCCCTTGGCACCCGCGCCGTGGTTGTCAGTGTCGAATCCAGCCTGGATGAAGCGCCAGAGTGAATAGAAGACTAAACCCCCTATCAACACGTAGGCAACGATACTACCGCCGGTGCCCGACAAAAGCACTGACAGCGCGTCCCGGGAACTCATCGTTTCGCCGCTTCCAACGGCGGCTAACGCGGCGAAGAAACCGATAACCGCGTAGATCATGCCTCTGGCCGCATATCCCACGCGCGCGAGTGGCCGGAGCCAGTTCTTGACTTTATTGGCCACGATATTCTCCTGGTGACATGAGGTTCAACTCGAGATGAATGCATCACAGGGATCAGTCGTTCCGTTGGGATTGGGCTTGGGTCATTTGCCACCGCTGCGAAAGCCTGTTCTTGGCACGGCCGCGCTCCAGGCGGCCCCGGCTGAGTTCTCCACTCATCGCAAATCTCGACCAATGACTTGATCGGGCAGCGTGGTTTGCAAAGGCAGATGCTAGCCCGAAATCAGGTAGGAAATCGGACCCTGAACCGACCGCTTTACAGACCGGTGGAACCGGATCTCGCCAAAGCAGGAGATGGCGGTAAGGGCGACGGCAGGGCAGACTAGACTGTCTGCAGCAGGGCACAGCGATTGCAGTGCCATCCGTCTTTTGCGATGGCAGCAAAGACTGGTGACCGAAGGCTGCTGGTCACGCAGCCTTCGGGAAACGGGCCGGTTCAACCATTGCCGTTGATGGCAATCCGCTTGGCCTTGGCCTGTGCGCGTTCGGATTTGGGTAGAGTGACCGTAAGCACACCATTCCTGAAATCGGCGCTTACCTTGTCGTCGTCGATCTCATAACCGAATGGTATCCGACGCTCGAAGCGGCCGTAGAACCGCTCGGAGAACCGACGATCCTTATCCTCGGACTCGGCTCTCTTCTCGCCCCGTAGCGTCAGCACGCCATCCTCCAGCAGAACTTCGATGTCCTTCTCCTCGAGGCCGGCAACCTCAGCGGTGACGCGTATCTCCTTCTCGTTGTCGGACACCTCCACGTTGGGCCAGCCGCCGCCGAACGCCGAGGTCCTGCCAAACGTGGGCAGACGGCTATCGAAGCCGCGAAAGACATCGTCGAACAGCCGGTTCATCTCTCGATGGAGCGAGAGGAACGGATCCCGGGCATCGTCGTCGCGAAACACGGCGGGAACTTGACTTCGTTCCCGGTTCCAGGGGATCAGGTCACGTACACTCATTGTCATTCTCCTGTCAGTTTCGGTATTTCGGAACAAAGCCGTCCACGGGGGCCGGGCGCGCAGCCCGGCCCTGTCGGCTTTCGTCCATGGGATCGCTCAAGCAGCCTGTTTGTCGGTTCCGCCCTTGCGGTGTTCGACCTTCGGCGTATCGGCGCTACCGATCTCGATCCGGCGCGGTTTCATCTCTTCGGGAATTTCGCGCTTGAGATCGATAGTCAGCAGGCCGTTTTCGAGCCCGGCGCCTGTAACCTTGACGTGGTCCGCCAGTTCGAAGCGTCGCTGGAAGGCGCGGCCCGCGATGCCGCGGTGCAGGTAATCGCCTTCATCCTCCGCGGGCTTTTGGCCCGAGACCAGAAGCAGGTTCCGCTCCTGCGTTATGGACAGTTCGTCCTGACCGAAACCAGCTACCGCCATGGTGATGCGGTAGGCGTCTTCGCCCGTTCTGGCGATGTCGTAAGGGGGCCAGTTGTCGACGGCAGTCGCCTGGCTGGCGTTTTCAAGCAGGTCGAAAACGCGGTCGAAGCCGATGCTTGACCGGTAGAGTGGTGAAAAGTCGAATGCGGTTCTCATAGCCATATCCTCCGTTTGAGCAACATGGGTACGAGGAGCGCCAAGAAGCCGACGCTCCCTGACCATGCCGGTCCCTCAGGCAACCGGCAATATTGATCTGGGAATTCGGTGCCGGCCCGTCAAGGGCCTTTTCCGACCGGCGGAACGCTGGACGTGAACTTGCGTTTGCCATCATCGTTCCAAGCATGTTGAACCGATGGAGGATTGAACATGCCGATCACACGCGATGACGTCATATCGGTTCTGGGACCCACCGATGAAGTGCTGGTCGTGGAACTGATAGCCTCGGAAGCATCGATAGAAGAGTTGCGCGAGGCATGGGAATGGCTCAACAACGAGGAAGCGCTCATCGGTGCCGGACGTCCGCTGCCAGGGCCCACGGTCAGCAGGCTGATCGACATACTGGATGATGATGACGAGGGATGATGCCGTGCGGCGCCTGCCTTTGGCTCCTTGACGGGGGAACAGTCGTTCCCCATCTTGGACGAGGGTCCAAGGTTTGCTTGGCCAATTGCTTCTTCAAAAGACGATCAGAACAAGCGGAGGAAGTGATGAATGATGTCACGTTTTCCCAGCCAGTCACCGTGATCCTGCCCCGTAGCGGCCCGCGCAAGGTCGCAACAAGCTTTGAGGCACTCGAATGTCTCCAGAATGAGTGGCCGCTATGGGCCCGCGGCCGCAGCTGGCGCAACGCGAGCATGGCGTGCCGTGATGCGCTTGACGGCTGGTGCAGCGGAAAAACAGCGAGGCGACACTTCATCAGAGCAGCGAAACAAGCCCATCTGATGCCTGGTCCTGATGCTACAGTCGGGCCTGCTTGGCACTGGCCGGTTAGCAAGGCTGGCGATAGCGCCGCCTTTGTCGCTCAGTGAACCGATATAATGCCGTCAACAGCCTTCCATTCCGATGGCCTGATCAGGCGATGGTGGGCGACGCGTACGGAATGGAGCGGCCCTTCCAGCGTCTCCCGCCAGTATTCCAGGAACCCGCGCAGTTCGGGGAAGCCGGGCGCAAGGTCGTATTCCTGCCAGACATAGAGCTGAAGAAGGCTGGGATGGTCGGGCATGTGATAGTGAATTTCTGCCGTGGTCAGGCCATATCCTTCCAGTTGCAAATGAAAATCTCTGCTCACCTTTTTAGCCATGCAAGTCTCCTAGTTCCCGTCTGAGCGTCAAGCATCTAGGCGCCGCCTGCCTGTGTCCTGCATTGCCATGGATGTCATTGCTCCCGCCTCATCCGGCTGATCCAGTCGATGCAGCGCATCCATGATGGCATTGAACGACACAGGGTGCCGCATGCCCGGCGGACGGCGCAGAGTCGGTATCGATTCGACGGCGCAGGCGTCTGACGCCCAGGATGACAGGATGGCGCGTTTCTCGCCCAGATCCAGCTCCGGGTCGCGGACAACATCATCGGGATGCTTGTAATGGCGCGACGGTGACAACAGGCGATCGAGCGCGACATCCCCTGCTTCAGGCGCGAGTGACGGAATGATCGTTGAGAAATCGGTTCGGCCCATAGCTAACCTCCCTTCGGATTGCCGTTCCAAACTCCAATTGCGACCATTTTTATCGCCGTGTTTCACGAACACGGCTGTGGCGAAAATTTTGTCGTCTCCTTCGAAAAAATCAAGCCTTTCAATGGTCCGAGTGCTGCAAAAAGTTGCACGATTTCAGGTCGCTAGCACTCTCGACCATCGACTGCCAAAATTTTTCGCGGGCCCTCTTGAAACGTCAAATTTCCCAAACTAGCTCCATGTGCGCGCAATGCCGCAAGGGTTGCGCACCCCGTACCGGACCCCGGTCCGGTGCGGAGGAACCTCTCACAATTTGTTTGTCCTGAAGGAGAACGAGATGACGTTCCGTCCATTGCATGACCGTATCCTGGTCCGCCGCATCGAAGCCGAAGAAAAGACGGCTGGCGGCATCATCATCCCCGACACGGCCAAGGAAAAGCCACAGGAAGGCGAAGTCATCGCCGTCGGTTCCGGCGCCCGCGACGAAGCGGGCAAGCTGGTTGATCTCGACGTGAAGGTTGGCGACCGTATCCTGTTCGGCAAGTGGTCCGGTACCGAGATCAAGCTCAACGGCGAAGACCTCCTCATCATGAAGGAGAGCGACGTCATGGGCGTGATCGAAGCAACCGCCGCACTGAAGAAGGCCGCGTAAGGCTTCTTCCGTTTCTCAACCAGTCAACGAAAGCTGCCTACTGAAGGAGTGATCCAATGGCTGCCAAGGAAGTCAAGTTCCATTCCGACGCGCGCGAGCGGATGCTGCGCGGCGTCGATATCCTGGCCAATGCGGTAAAGGTCACGCTCGGCCCCAAGGGCCGCAATGTCGTGATCGACAAATCGTTCGGCGCCCCGCGCATCACCAAGGACGGCGTGACTGTCGCCAAGGAAATCGAGCTCGAAGACAAGTTCGAGAACATGGGCGCCCAGATGGTGCGCGAGGTCGCGAGCAAGACAAACGATCTCGCCGGCGATGGCACCACAACAGCAACCGTCCTGGCTCAGGCGATCGTGAAGGAAGGTGCGAAGGCCGTGGCCTCCGGCATGAATCCGATGGACCTGAAGCGCGGCATCGACAAGGCCGTCGACGCAGTGGTCGCGGAGCTCAAGGCCAATGCCCGAAAGATCTCGAAAAACGACGAGATCGCGCAGGTCGGCACCATCTCGGCCAATGGCGATACCGAAATCGGCCGTTTCCTCGCGGAGGCCATGCAGAAGGTCGGCAATGAGGGTGTCATCACGGTCGAGGAAGCCAAGACTGCCGAGACCGAACTCGAGGTCGTCGAAGGCATGCAGTTCGACCGCGGCTATCTTTCGCCTTACTTCATCACCAACCAGGACAAGATGCGCGTCGAACTCGACGAGCCCTACGTGCTGATCCACGAGAAGAAGCTCTCCAATCTTCAGGCACTGCTTCCGGTTCTCGAGTCTGTGGTCCAGTCCGGAAAGCCGCTCTTGATCATCGCTGAAGATGTCGAGGGTGAGGCTTTGGCGACCCTCGTCGTCAACAAGCTGCGCGGAGGCCTCAAGGTGGCTGCGGTCAAGGCGCCTGGCTTCGGCGACCGCCGCAAGGCGATGCTCGAGGACATCGCCATCCTTACCGGCGGCACCGCAATCAGCGAAGATCTCGGTATCAAGCTGGAAAACGTCACCCTCCAGATGCTGGGCCGGGCCAAGAAGGTGGTGATCGAGAAGGAGAACACCACGATCGTGGACGGTTCCGGCTCGAAGGCTGAAATCGATGGCCGCGTGAAGCAGATCAGGGCGCAGATCGAGGAGACGACCTCGGACTACGACCGCGAGAAGCTTCAGGAGCGTCTCGCCAAGCTTGCCGGCGGCGTTGCCGTCATTCGCGTCGGCGGTTCGACCGAGGTCGAGGTGAAGGAGCGCAAGGACCGGGTGGACGACGCGTTGCACGCCACGCGCGCCGCGGTCGAGGAGGGCGTGCTGCCTGGCGGCGGTGTTGCTTTGCTAAGGGCGGCCAAGGCGCTGGAGACCATCCAGTTCGAGAACGCGGATCAGCGGACGGGTGTGGAGATCGTGCGCCGCGCGATCGAGGCGCCGGTCCGCCAGATCGCCGAGAATGCCGGTGCCGAAGGCTCGATCATCGTCGGGAAGCTGCGGGAAAAGGCCGAGTTTGGTTGGGGCTGGAACGCCCAGACCGACCAATTCGGCGATCTATACAAGCAGGGTGTGATCGACCCGGCAAAGGTCGTTCGCACTGCATTGCAGGACGCAGCCTCCGTCGCCGGTCTCCTGGTGACCACCGAGGCGATGGTGGCCGAAAAGCCAAAGAAGGACGCTGCGCCGGCGATGCCTGCGGGTGCGGGAATGGACTTCTAGACAAACGGTGAAGTCTGCGCCCGCTGCGGGCGCAGGCTTCGTCGATCCGGGAGGCTATCATGAACTTGATCCCCAATATCGGCACGATCGCTCCACCGATTTGTCCGCCGAACGACCTCATTGGCCATCAGCAGGAATGCAGAGCAACGTTAAAGCCATGGCTTGACGCGTTTCTCAACACGGCGGAATCGGCCGGGTGGAACCGGCAGACAGTGGCTTCGACGCTGATGTTTCTGTCAGCGCAGAGAGTCTCACCGCCGTCGCTCGCGCGCGGCCGCCAGTGAAGAATCAATGCAGCTTGTAGCGGCTGGACGGTTTGACACCTTCGATGGCGGCGGACCCAAACCGCCGCCCATTGCCCGCTAGAACGCGCCTCAATTCGCTTCTCTGCCTCCTGTCCCCTTAACACTACGTTCCCAGACAGCCTCGCCTGGAGTTCACTTCTGACAGAAATGTCGGCCCTGTCCCCTACGCATCCTCGATCATCGGCGCGTCAATGAAATCCAGACTCGCGCTTGCTAGGAACGTCCCGTCATGAACGCGCGCGAACTCCACCGGAGCCGGCGTCGCTCGCTTCCGCGCTTCCTTTGCATGCGCCGCGATCCGCCCGGACGCAGTCGACGCATCAGGTCCGCGCCCTGCTGCCGGTGGTCCTAGCGTTCTGGGGGCGCGCTTTCGTCGAGTGCGGGCTGGCGTTTGGCAACGGCGAGGGATCCGGCCTTGTCGAGGCCCGCCGGGAAGCCTGACGCGGTCACCGAGCGGATGGGCCCACCAAGGGTGTCGTTGAAGGCTCTTCTCGTTGAACAGGCGCAAACCGCTGCAAACCCGTCCGGCACCCCCTCTCAGCCTCGCTAGGCCGCCGCTGGCGGTCCCTGTAAGAGCGCGCGGCTTCATTCATGATAGCGGCCAACAAATGTTGGACAATTCTCCCCCTTTCAAGCTTCGATGGCACCACCCTGCTTCGCAAGGAATCGCTCGATCATTGCCGGATGAAGAAATTAGGTATTGAAAATACTATTTATGACGCTAGCGTCTCCGAACATGTAGCCGTGCGTGCGCCCCCAGTCAGTCCAAGGCACATGAGGAGGTCATGACCCAGGACAGCGACGACACGCTTTCGATGTCCGATCAGCCGCGGTCGACGGTCAGGCGGCGGGAGTTGCTCGCGTTTCTCGCCCTCGCCTTTGGCATCTGGCCAATCGTTGCCGTGGGCGTCGTCGGCGGCTACGGATTCCTCGTCTGGATGTACCAGATCGTCTATGGGCCGCCCGGCCCTCCGGGAGGCTGATCATGCCCGACCGCACTGCAGTGACACGCAGGTCATTCATCACGGGCGCGTCGGCGGCCCGGCACCACATTTCGAGCGCCGTCGTCGTGGCCTTCCCAGAACGTCGGAATGAACTTTCGCGGCGGTTGGCGCAGATCGATGGCGTGGAGGTTCATACAGCCGAAGGCAGCCGCATCGTGGTTACGATCGAGGGACCGAGCAGCGGCACGCTTGGCGAAACACTCATCCGCATCGCGTCGATGGACGGGGTAATCTCGGCCAACATGGTGTTCGAGCATATAGGGTAGGAGGAGCCCGCGACATGACGACTTCGATCAATCGTCGCGAATTGCTGAAGGCGCACGCTGCCTCGCTGGCAGCCGCTTCCGCGGGCATCGCTCTTCCCGCGGCCGCCCAGCCGGTGCCCGGCGGCGTAGAGTCGCTGGAAATCAAATGGTCGAAAGCGCCCTGCCGCTTTTGCGGCACCGGGTGCGGGGTGATGGTCGGCGTGAAGGACGGCCAGATCGTCGCCACCCACGGCGATATGCAGGCCGAAGTCAATCGCGGCCTCAACTGTGTGAAAGGCTATTTCCTCTCCAAGATCATGTACGGCGAGGACCGTCTGACTACACCGCTGGTGCGAAAGTCAGGCGGCGTCTACGACAAGGACGGAGAGTTCGAGCCGGCGTCGTGGGACGAGGCTTTCGACCTGATGGCCGAGAAGTGCAAGGCAGTGCTCCGGGAGAAGGGCCCGGAGGCGGTCGGCATGTTTGGCTCAGGTCAGTGGACGATCTTCGAGGGCTACGCCGCCACCAAACTGATGCGGGCAGGCTTCCGTTCCAACAATCTCGACCCCAATGCCCGCCACTGCATGGCTTCCGCCGCCGTTGCGTTCATGCGCACCTTCGGCATGGACGAGCCGATGGGCTGTTACGACGACTTCGAGCACGCCGACGCCTTCGTGCTGTGGGGCTCAAACATGGCGGAAATGCACCCGATCCTGTGGACCCGGGTCGCCGACCGCAGGCTGGGGCATCCACATGTACGGTGCGCGGTGCTGTCGACCTTCACCCATCGCTCGATGGACCTCGCCGACATCCCGATCGTCTTCAGGCCCGGGACCGATCTGGCGATCCTGAACTACATTGCCAACCACATTATTCAGACCGGACGGGTTAACGAGCAATTCGTGCGCGACCACGTCGTATTCATGAGCGGGGCGACCGACATCGGATACGGGCTGCGTCCCGACAACCCGGTGGAGGTGGCGGCCAAGGGCGCGGCCGACCCGGGAAAGACCGAACCGATCGATTTCGACGCATTCAAGGCCATGGTCGCCGACTACACGCTCGACACGGTATCGGAACTCTCCGGCGTTGAGCCAGAGTTCCTGGAGGAACTGGCCGAGCTCTACGCCAATCCCGACGTGAAGGTCATGTCCTTGTGGACGATGGGTTTCAACCAGCATGTCCGGGGCGTGTGGGCCAATCAGATGGTCTATAACATCCACCTTCTGACCGGAAAAATCTCCGAGCCCGGCAACAGCCCGTTCTCGCTTACAGGCCAGCCGTCGGCCTGCGGCACCGCACGCGAGGTCGGCACCTTCGCGCACCGACTGCCCGCTGACATGGTGGTGACCAACCCGGAGCACCGTCATCATGCCGAGGAAATCTGGCGGGTGCCTCACGGGCTGCTTCCCGAGAAGCCCGGCTTCCACGCAGTCCAGCAGGACAGGATGCTGCACGACGGCAAGCTCAATTTCTATTGGGTGCAGGTCAACAACAACGTCCAGGCCGCACCAAACAACTCCAACGAGACGTATCCGGGCTACCGCAACCCCAACAACTTCATCGTCGTCTCCGACGCCTATCCGACCGTCACTGCGCTGGCGGCCGATGTGATCCTGCCCGCCGCAATGTGGGTGGAGAAAGAAGGTGCTTACGGCAATGCCGAGCGGCGGACCCATTTCTGGCGACAATTGGTAAACGCCCCGGGCGAAGCTCGCTCGGACCTCTGGCAGCTCGCCGAATTTTCCAAGCGCTTCACCACCGATGAGGTCTGGCCGCCTGACCTTCTCGACGCCAATCCGGACTACAAGGGCAAGACGCTGTTCGACGTCCTGTTCCGGAATGGCAAGGTCGACCGCTTCCCGCTGTCGGACCTCGATGCTGAATACGAGAACCGAGAATCACGGGAATACGGCTTCTATCTCCAGAAAGGCCTGTTCGAGGAATATGCTGAATTCGGGCGCGGTCATGGGCACGACCTCGCACCGTTTGACACCTATCACGAAGTGCGCGGATTGCGCTGGCCAGTCGTCGACGGCAAGGAAACAAAGTGGCGCTATCGCGAGGGACTCGATCCTTACGTGAAGCCGGGTGAAGGGGTGAAGTTCTATGGCAGGCCCGACGGCAAGGCCGTCATACTCGCCGTGCCCTACGAGCCGCCGGCTGAATCTCCGGATGACGAATTCGACGTATGGCTGGTGACGGGGCGTGTGCTTGAGCACTGGCATTCCGGTTCAATGACCATGCGCGTGCCGGAGCTCTACAAGGCGTTCCCGGGAGCGGTCTGCTTCATGAACGCCGACGACGCGCGCCGGCGCGGCATCAATCAGGGGGCAGAGGTACACGTCATATCCCGACGCGGAGAGATCAGGGTTCGCGTCGAGACGCGGGGGCGTAACCGGATGCCTCGCGGCGTGATCTTCGTTCCCTGGTTCGACGCGAGCAAGCTGATCAACAAGGTGACGCTCGACGCTACAGACCCGATCTCCAAGCAGACGGATTTCAAGAAATGCGCGGTCAAGGTCATCCCCGTGTGAAGCGCCGCGTGCGCGCCATCCTCGTCGCGGTGCTCGCCATAGCCGCCGGCACGGCGGCATTCGCCCAGATGACCGCCGATGTCGTCCCGCCGCTCACCGGGGCGGGCCAGCCGATGGAGGAAGTGCCCGCAGGGCCAATCCCGAAATGGACCGTCGACGACATCCGCAGGATGCGGGCCTATCCGGATCAGCCTCCCGTGATTCCGCATTCGATCGAGGGCTACCAGCTTTCCGTCAACACGAACCGCTGCCTGTCATGCCACAAGCGCGAGTTCACGGAAGGCTCGGGCGCGCCCATGATCAGCGTCACGCACTACATGACGCGGGAGGGCCAGATGCTCGCGGACGTCTCGCCGCGACGGTACTTCTGCACGGCCTGCCATGTCCCCCAGGCGGACACCGCGCCGCTCATCGGCAACACTTTCACCGACATGAGCGAGCTGGGCGTCGGCCACGCGGGGGACGAATAGATGTGGCCACGCCTAAAGGCGTTGGTCGCCTCCGCGTGGCGCATCGTCGCGACCCCGGCCGCGACGCTCAGCCTAGGCTTCCTGACGCTGGGCGGCTTCCTTGGTGGGGTGATCTTCTGGGGCGCGTTCAATACTGCCCTGGAACTGACGAACACGGAGGAGTTCTGCATCTCCTGCCACGAGATGGAAAACAACGTCTACGAGGAGCTGACGCGCACCGTCCACTTCTCTAACCGTTCCGGCGTTCGCGCGTCCTGTCCCGACTGCCACGTGCCGCATGAATGGACCGACAAGATCGCCCGCAAGATGCAGGCATCGAAGGAGGTCTGGGGCAAGATATTCGGCACCATCAACACGCGCCGCAAGTTCCTCGACCATCGCCTCGAGCTCGCCCAGCACGAGTGGGCGCGGCTGAAGGCCAACGACAGCCTAGAGTGCCGCAACTGCCATTCGTCGGTGGCGATGGATCTGTCCAAGCAGACGGAGAGGGCCGCGACGATCCATACGCGCTACCTCCTTTCCGGCGAAGCGACCTGCATCGACTGCCATAAGGGCATCGCGCACGAGCTACCGAATATGGAAGGGGTCGATCCGGGCTGGAAGGTTCCGCCTGAGCTCCAGGGCGAGGAACTGCCGGAGGCGTCTGTGTTCGACAGGCTGGAGCGGCTGGCCCGTTCCCCGCATCCAACCATGTGGAGCCCCGACGGAGAGCTGTCCGCGATGTCCATGCATTCGGATGCTCTACCCAGGGCGGAACCAGCTCCGCCGGAATAGCCGCTGAGTAGGCGTCCCTAGCCTTCCTATCCCTTATTCGATCGGATAGGCCTCGGCCTTCCATAGTCCAGCCTCAGGCGCTGAAGCACCTGCCCGGCCCGGTCTACGACGACCCGCAATCTCAGGTTCCCGTGCCAGAACGTCAGGCGGACCCGCCCGTCATCCTCGCCAGTGCCGCGTTCGAAGCGGGAGGTGATGGATCCGTCGCGGAGCATCGAGGGAACGGCGTCGGGGCGTAGCCGAAGCCCTTCCGCCACCAGTGCGGCGTCGACGGTCGCCCCGCCGTCCTCGAAAATGACAGGCAAGTGGGCCTCAGCCATCGGCCGACCCGCGTGCGAGGCCGTCGCAACGAGCCAGTCCTCAAGTAGTCGCCGGTCCTCCTTCGAGAAGGAAGACCGGCGCACCAGATCGGCGAAGGTGTCGTCCGGATGGCAGCGTTCATACTGTCGCGATGTCTCCCGCATCATCGCGGAGTCGTGCCTCTGCGCATCTGGGCCGTTCGCGCGGGCTAACTGTCCATTCGGGCTGGGCATCGTTCGCCTCCTGGCCCGGACCCCTCGACGTCCGGGCATTGGTCAAGCATTCACGCCTACTTGGCGGCGACCACCTGGCCGAACAGCTCGGCGAACACCGTCTTCGCCTTGCCCGTCTGCTTCACCGCCTTGGCATCCTCGACGTTGACGGGCTCGCCCACTTCGATAAGAGCCACCATGCCCATCGCGTAGTGCGGCGTGCACTTCACGCCATAGACCCCTTCCTCCGCCAGCGTGACCTCGAAAGTCTCGTTGAACTTGCTCTTGAAGGCCTCCGCGCCCTCCGGAAGCATTCCCTTGATCGTCTCGACGTTGTGGCCCTTGTCGGTCGGCACGAAGCGGATAGTGTCCCCTGGAGCCGCCTTGATGAAGTCGGGCTCGAAGACCATGGTGCCCTTCTCGCCCTTGTTCAGCATCATGACCTCGAACTCGGCCGCTCCTGCCGCGCCTGCGACGATGACCGCGGCACCGAGCGCCATTGCTGCGATGATCCGTTTCATTTTACTGTCCTTTCTTGTTGCCCGGCTGCAATCGCCGTTGCATCGGTGATACCCTCCCCAAGCGGCGTGCTGTTTGCGCCAGAGCAAACTGCGACTAGAAACCGTAACGGCAACAATGCTGGAGACCGCGGGCAAATCAGGATGACGCTGGACAGGAGCCTTATCGCCGGACTGCCCGCTTTTGCAGGTCTCGACGGCCCCGGACTCGACGCCGCGCTGGCCCGGGCGCGGTCATCGCGCTTTCCGAAGGATTCCGAAGTCTTCTCGCAGGGAACGGAAGCGGCCTCCTTCTTCCTGCTGCTGGCCGGGCACATCAGGGTTGTTCGTACCTCGCCAGAAGGCCATCAGGTCATCGCGCGCTATATCAACGAGGGCGAACTGTTCGGGATCGCCGTGGCGATGGGGCGGAACACCTATCCAGCGTCCGCAGTCGCCGCGGTCGACTGCGTCGTTCTCACCTGGCCGAACGCGGCATGGCCGGACCTCCAGGCCAGCGTCCCCTCCTTCGCCACGAATGCGTACCAAACGATCGGGTCGCGGCTGCAGGAGACGCAGGCGCAGGTCATGGAGATGTCGACGCAGCAGGTGGAGCAGCGGATCGCGCATGCCCTGCTGCGGATCGTCAGCCAGTCCGGCAGGAAGACCGAACAGGGAATCGAGATCGATTTCCCGATCACGAGGCAAGACATCGCCGAGATGACGGGAACAACCCTGCATACGGTAAGCAGGCTGCTCAGCGCCTGGGAAGATGAAGGTCTCGTGAAGGGCGGGCGCCAGCGGGTCGTCGTGACGAATCCGCACGGCCTCATGGTCGTGGCCGAGAACCGGCGCAGGAAGTAAGCCTCGGTCGCCGTCCGCCTGCGGCAGTCAGGACTCTTCCGTAAATCTGATGCTGAGCACGTGGGCTCGATAAAATGGGAAATAATCCGGCGTGCCGATGAAATTTCCTCCTTCGATCCGCGTCGGCAGCATGTAACCCTCAAATGAGCGGAACTCGGAGAGCCTGCCCCCGAAAGGCTGGACCCGGTAACTCTTCTCGAAGTTGGCGCTGCTCCACCGAGGAATGACGACCGTGTGGGGCCGTCCTTCCTCGTCCACGGAAACGGCGACCGACGGGACCATGTCGCGATAGATGACCGTGGCGCGAGCCGTATCCGGGCTAACGGCTTCCCATTCGACTCCTTTGCCAGGCAGCAGTGCGGCCGGCGCGAAAAACACGGATTCCGCGACGACCCGTCCGAACGCCGACCGGACGTGGTCGGGATTGCCTCCTTTTCGCACGACCGGGAGAAATTTCAGGAGCCAGAATCGGACCCACGATCGCGAGCCGGCGAAACCGTCCGACCCTGCCATGGACATCATCCCTGATCCCGCTTCCAGCTTCCAGACGAATCCATGCGGGGGTGCGATGACCTGATGGCCCCTCATGGCGAGATAGCGAGGGTCGAACCTGTCGCCCAGGCCGATCTCACCTTCCATTTCGATCTCCGCGACGGTCCGAAGAGGAACGCCTTCGCCGATCGTATAGAGAAAGAAGCGTCGGGCGGGCTCTGGCAGTCCGTCAACAATGGCGGGATCGAATTCTGCCGCATCCTGCTTCGCCTCGACCCACAGCGCCTTCCATACGGTTTCAGCGTGCCGCTGATCGGAAACGCGCAGCGCCGACAGCGCCACTGCCGCGGCGATCCCAACTGCCAACGCTGTCCAGGCGATCCCTGCCAAAATGCCCATCGGTCTGCCTTTTGGTCCTGCGGAGCTTCCAGAGAAGCATCATCGCCGCAGGTCAAGCAACCTACGCCTCGTGGCCGCCTTCCCGCCGGGAATACTTCACATAGATGCCCCGGTTGGGGCAGAAGTCGGGAATGTCGGTTCGCCCTGCGGCCAGCCAGTCGCGGCAGTCGTCGCCACGGCGGCAAAGAACGCAGCGCCAGAACGCGTTTCGCATGTCGTTTTCGGCAGCGATACCGCCTTCTGCCATGTTGACGCGGCCCCGCTCCATGACCTCGCCGGCCTGATCCAACCTCGTTTGCACCCGTCCAATGATGTTCATCGTCTCACATCGCTCCGGTTGTTTCGAACACCGACGGCCCGCTCACCAAGTCGTCGCTCTTCATGGCCGCGAGAAGCTCCTGCGAGATGGTCTCCTCATCGAGGCGGTGCGCGTTACACGCGTCCGTCAGGTTGTGGAACACGCCGATCGGGCAGCCAATGCACAGCATCCGGTTTCGAATGAACACTCGCATCGTGGCAGGCCATCGCCGCATGATCTCGTCGACCGTCATCTCCGGGTCGATCGTCAGTGGTGGTTTCACATCAAGCACCTCCAAAGAACGCCATATGACCAGCTCGGTGGTTTCCGGACTTTGCGCAGGCACAAACAAATCGACGGTACGCCACGTTGCACGGAAGGCCGCGACATCAGCGCACTTGCGATCAGGGAATCTGGTTCGTAAAAGTGGCTAAAGAGATGCCACTTATTGGTGACCGCACTTGATTCCCGCCGAAAGCGACGCCGTCCGCCCCCAGCCTGAGCAGCCGCTCACGCATCCGCTCATAGACCGTCCCTTCATCGGCGCGCTCGTCCGGGACTTCTATTCCCGGGTGCGCGCCGATAGCCGCCTGGGCCCGATCTTCGCTGCAGAGATCAAGGGCGACTGGGAATCGCACCTGGAGAAAATGACCGATTTCTGGTGCTCGGTGATCCTGAAGAACGGCGCTTACAGCGGCAGACCGGTTCCAGCTCATCTCAAACTGAAACAGGTGCGGGAGGAGGACTTCGGTATATGGCTCGGCATTTTCAAACAGACGGCAACCGAACTTTGCGAGCCGGAGGTCGCCGCCGTCTTTGTCGAGCGCGCCGAGCGCATCGCCCAGAGCCTAAAGCTTGCAATGTTCTATCGACTTTCGGCGACCGGCACGTCACCCACGGAGAGCTAAGATGCCCCTTCGCTCCACCGATCCTTTTCCCGACGCCGTAGCCGCCTTTGTGGCAATAGCCTGGTTGGGCATGCTCATTGGCGTTTCGTTCCTTGCGACGCCTATTAAGTTCCAGGCTCCTTCACTGGCGCTCGCCACGGCACTTGAGGTGGGACGAGTAACCTTTGCCGCCTTTTCAAAGGTGGAGTGGGGTCTTTCTGTGTTCCTCGTCATAGCCACTTTCATTCCAAGAGCACCACGTGCGGAGGTGGTGCTGTCTTCAGCTGCCGTTCTAATCGTTCTGACGCAGGCGCTTTGGCTGCTGCCTGCCCTCGACGCCCGTGTCGATGCTGCTCTTGCGGGGCGGCCGATGCCGCCCTCCGGCCATCATTTGCTTTACGCGACGCTGGAAGCGACCAAGGCAACTGCGTTAGCTGCGGTCGCATTGGTCGCACTATTCAGGTTAGGTTGGCGGGACAAGCCCCAGCCGAGCATGGAATAAGCGATGAAACTGACCCTCTACACCGACTATTCATTGCGCATGCTGATCTTCCTCGCGTTGCGCGAAGGACGATCCACGACGGTGTCCGATGTCGCCGTTGCCTACGGCCTCTCACGTAATCACCTTCTGAAGGTCGCGTTGAATCTCGGGCGCCTCGGCTACGTCAGGACGACCCGAGGCCGGTTAGGAGGCATTGCCCTGGCCCAGCGGCCTGAGGACATTAGCCTTGGCGATGTCGTGCGAAGGACAGAGGACGGATTCGCGTTGGTGGAATGTCAGCGGCCGGATGGCGGGACGTGCGTGATATCGCCAGCGTGCAGGTTGCAAGGCATCGTCGGCAAGGCAGTTGAAGCTTTCCTCGCGGTGTTCGATGCCTATACTGTGGCGGATATCGTAGCAAATCGAACATTGCTCGCGGGGTTGTTGGAAACAGCCTCGAACCCCCCCAGGGCCGCATGAGGCAGGTTATCCGGTACAGGATGGAGACAATATGATCGAACAGCTCACATCCAGCGAACGGCAGAACGCCGCCATCATCCTTCTTGCCCTTGCTGTTGCTGGAGTTGCATTCGCCATACTCGGTCGATCGGACACGCTGGGCGTACATGGCGTGATTATCATGTTGTTCGCGGGCGGGCTGCTCTTTCTGGTCCTTTCTTCATTCTATGGCCCTGAACCAACCGAGGATCGGGCCGCTTCCTACTACGACGATCCGATCAAGGTCGGCATCGTGCTTTCGATGGCCTGGGCCGTGTTCGGCATGTTCATGGGTGTCTGGGTTGCTGCCCAGTTGGCCTGGCCCGACCTTGCCTTCGACGCGGCATGGTCCTCCTTTGGTCGGCTTCGTCCGACCCACACTACCGGCGTGATCTTCGGCTTCGGCGGCAATGCGCTGATCGCGACCTCATTCCACGTCGTCCAGCGGACATCGCGTGCGAGGCTAGCGGGACAGGTCAGCCCCTGGTTCGTGCTGCTAGGCTTCAACCTGTTCTGTTTGCTGGCCGTTTCCGGCTACCTCCTAGGCGTGACCCAGTCCAAGGAATATGCCGAGGCCGAGTGGTACGCCGACTTGTGGCTGGTCATCGTCTGGGTGACCTACTTCGTCCTTTACATCGCGACGATCGCGCGGAGGAAGGAACCGCACATCTATGTCGCCAACTGGTACTTCATGGCCTTCATCCTGGTCGTTGCCATCCTTCACATCGTGAACAACCTGGCGGTCCCGATCTCCTGGGGGCATGCCAAAAGCTACACGATCTGGCCGGGCGTGCAGGACGCGATGGTCCAGTGGTGGTACGGGCACAACGCCGTTGCCTTCTTCCTGACGGCGGGCTTCCTCGGCATGCTCTACTACTACCTGCCCGTGCGGGCGCAGCGACCGATCTTCTCTTACCGCCTGTCGATCCTCAGCTTCTGGGGCATCACCTTCTTCTACATGTGGGCGGGCTCGCACCACCTGCACTATACCGCCCTGCCACACTGGGTGCAGACGCTGGGCATGACCTTTTCGGTGATGCTGCTGGTTCCGTCCTGGGCGTCGGCGGGCAATGCCCTGCTGACCCTTAACGGAGCCTGGCATCGGGTGCGGGACGACGCGACGCTGCGCTTCATGATGGCTGCGGCCGTGTTCTACGGGCTTTCGACCTTCGAGGGATCGTTCATGGCGATTCGCCCCGTCAACTCGCTCAGCCATTACACGGACTGGACCGTCGGTCACGTCCATGCAGGGGCGCTGGGCTGGGTGGCGCTCATCACCTTCGGCTCGCTCTACACGCTGGTGCCGAGCCTGTGGAAGCGCGAGCGCATGTATTCGGCAACGCTGATAGAGGTCCACTTCTGGCTCGCGATCGCGGGAACCCTGATCTACGTCTTCGCGATGTGGAACTCGGGCATCATCCAAGGGCTGATGTGGAGGACCTACACGGAGGAAGGCGCGCTCGCCTATTCCTTCGTCGACAGCCTGGTCGCCATGTACCCCTACTATATCGCCCGCGCCTTCGGCGGCCTGCTGTTCCTGATCGGCGCGATCGTGGGCTGCTACAACATCTGGATGACAGTCAGGGCTGCCCCGCTCGCCGCCACGCGCTCCGACGCGCCTGTCCAGCCAGCGGCCGTGCCGGGAGAATGACCGATGCCTGAACTCTTCCATCGCAAGCTCGAGCGCTCGGCCATCGGCTTCGTTCTCGCCATCATCGCGGCAGCCAGCGTTGGCGGCATCGTCGAGATCGCGCCGCTATTCACAATCGATGAGACCGTCGAGGAAGCCCCCGACATGCGGATGTACACGCCGCTCGAACTGGCTGGGCGCAACATCTACGTCCGCGAGGGCTGCTACGCCTGCCACAGCCAGATGATCAGGACGCTGCGCGACGAGGTCGAGCGATACGGACCCTACTCGTTGGCGGTCGAGTCACAGTACGACCGCCCGATGCTGTGGGGCTCGAAACGGACCGGCCCGGACCTCGCCCGCGTCGGCGGCAAGTATTCGGACTTCTGGCACGTGGCGCATCTTAACAATCCGCGCGACGTGGTGCCCGAATCCAACATGCCAGCCTATCGCTGGCTGGGGCGCACGCCACTCAAAACAAAAGACCTGCCGATGCATCTCGCGGCACAGCAATCGTTGGGCGTGCCCTACACCGACGAGATGGTGGAGAACGCCGCGCGCGACGCCTACGGCCAGGCGACCCCGGACACCGATTTCGCTTCCGGCGTGACCGAGCGCTATGGCGAAGAGACCACCGTCAGCGCCTTCGACGGCGTCGCCACGCAGGTCACCGAGATGGACGCGCTGGTCGCCTATCTTCAGGTGCTGGGTCGCCTGACCGACGCCGCCTATCAGAATACCGCGGCGACCGAGCAGCCACCGGAACCGGAAGACTGAGGAGGCAGGCATGGACTTCAGTTACGACACGCTGGTCGCTTTCTCCAAGAGCTGGGGCCTGTTCTACATGATGGGCTTCTTCCTCTGCGTCTGCGTCTACGCCTTCTGGCCGCAGAACAAGAAGCGGTTCGACCGGGCCAAGCACAGCATCCTCGAACGGGACGACACGCCATGGCGGAAGTAGAACGCGACCCCGTCACCGGACGCGAGACGACGGGTCACGAGTGGAACGGCATCAAGGAACTGGACACGCCTGTTCCTCGCGGGGTGCTGATGTTCCTGATCGTCACCCACGTGTGGGCGATCTTCTGGTGGTTCATGGTCCCCGCCTGGCCGATCGGCGTGACCTATACGAAGGGCTTTCTCGGTATCGACCAGCGGACGACGGTCGAGGCCAGGGTCGTCGAGGGCCAGCAGCAGCGCTCTGCCTGGACGACACGGCTGGAGAACGAGCCCTATGACACGATTCTCGCCGACGAAGCGTTGATGCGGACCGTGCGCGACACCGGGCGGCAGCTGTTCGGCGACAACTGCGCCGCTTGTCACGGCCGCGACGGCAGGGGCCGCGCCAACTATCCTGACCTGACGGACGATGACTGGCTGTGGGGTGGCGGCCCCGAGCTGATCGAACAGACGATGCGCGTCGGCATCAACACCGCGCATCCAGAAAGCCGGGTCGCCCAGATGCCTGCCTTTGGCCGCGATGAGATGCTCGACCGCGAGCAGGTCCGCAGCGTGGCCGCCTATGTCTATTCGTTGACGCACCCCGACTATTCGACCCCGGAGAGCCTCGACCGCATCAGCGCTGGCCGCGAAGTCTTCGCGGCGACCTGCGCCGCCTGTCACGGAGAGAACGCGCAGGGAGACGTGGAAGTCGGCGCGCCGAACCTGACCGATGCGTACTGGGTCTATGGCGGTGATCTCGACACGATCATCGCCTCCGTCCATGGCGGCCGACAAGGCCACATGCCGACCTGGGACGAGCGGCTGTCTGCGGCGGAAATCAGAACGCTGGCGGTCTACGTCCACGATCTCGGGACGGCGCAGCCATGAGGGCACGCGCGCGCCTCCCTGGCGGATGGCTGCCTTGGGTCCTCGTCCCGGCGGGCCTACTGCTCTTCGCGGGGGCGAACGCGCACCTCGTCTACGTCGCGTTCCAGTCCCAGCCGGAATGCGTCGAACATCTGAAGTCCGCCGACGGCGATGGCGGCTATCGCGCCGCCAAATCGGCCTGCTGAGGGAGGAAACCATGGGCGAAGCCGACAAGGGATACTGGCTGCTCGACGAGACGTCTGGCATCGGCGAGACCCAAGACCCGGCCCTTCAACGCAACCTGCCGCTGCTTCAGGGGCTGCGCTGGCTTGCCGCCGGATGGCGCGATTTCTGGAACGGCGCCTCGTCAAGCCTGGCATACGGCGTGGGGGTATTCGTGCTGTCCGTGCTCTTTGTCTGGACGCTCGTCGGTTTCGGCAGGGATTACATCCTGTTCCCGGCGCTGGCCGGGTTCCTGATCGTCGCCCCCTTCCTTGCGATCGGTCTCTACGAGAAGAGCCGGGCGATCGGTGAAGGCAGGTCGATCACGCTCGGATCGATGCTGCGCGTCAGGCCGAGGGCGGGCGCGCAGGTGTTCTTTACCGGGCTTCTGCTCAGCCTGTTGATGCTGCTGTGGACGCGCGCCGCCGTCCTGCTCTGGTCGCTGTTCTTCGGCGTCACCGCCTTCCCAGGCCTCGACCATGTCGTCGGCATCCTTCTTGGTACGCCCTCCGGATGGGCGATGCTCGTCATCGGCACGGCCATCGGCGGCCTGTTTGCCGCCTTCGCCTTTTCGGTCAGCGTTTTCGCCGTGCCCATGCTGCTCGACCGCCACGTCGACGCGCTCACCGCCATGGGCACGAGCATGAAGCTGGTCTGGAACAACCTGCCGACGATGATCGCCTGGGGAGCCATGGTGCTGGTGCTCTTCGCCGTCTGCGTGGCGACGGGGCTGGTCGGCATGATCGTCATCTTCCCGCTGCTCGGGCACGCCACGTGGCATGCCTACAAGGCGATGGCGCGCACGGAGGAATGAGCCTTGAGCTGCTGCGCGCCCGGAACCGAAGCAGCCCTCGAGATCGGTCCTATGCGCTCGCTCGACGACCGCGAGATCGTTCTCGCCAGCCGCGACCTCGGAGACGGCACGTTGCAGACCGACCTTTCGGTTCCGGCAGCGCACTGCGCCGGATGTATTCGGACCATTGAGGGATCGCTTGCGAGACTGGAGGGCGTCGTCTCCGCGCGGGTCAACCTGACTGCCAGACGCGTCGCCGTGAAGTGGCGGCGAGAAATTGGCGTGCCCCCGCTGATCGATGCCTTGCGCTGCGCGGGATATGACGCGAGCCTGACGGAGGCTGAGGAAAGTTACGCCGATCCCGAGATGACGCGGCTAATGCGCGCCACCGCCGTGGCAGGCTTTGCCGCGATGAACATCATGCTGCTGTCTGTCTCGGTCTGGGCAGGTGCGGGCGACCAGACGAGGCAAGCCTTCCATGTGATCTCGGCTGCGCTGGCCTTTCCCGCGCTGGCTTATTCCGGACGCATCTTCTTCCTGTCTGCCTGGAGCGCGTTGCGCGCCGGACGCACCAACATGGACGTGCCGATCAGTGTCGGCGTGATGCTCGCCTTCTGCCTGAGCCTCTACGATACCCTCACGGGAGGCCCGCATGCCTATTTCGACGCGGTGACCTCGCTTCTGTTCTTCCTGCTTGCCGGGCGCGCCGCCGACCAGGCGATGCGCGGACGCGCCCGCGACGCCGTCAGGTCGCTAGCCAGGATGATGCCGCGCGGGGCGACCGTTGTCGCGCCGGACAGCAGCCGCGAGTATCGCGAGACCTCGGCGATCGAGGCCGGGGAAACCGTTCTCGTTCTCGCCGGAGAGCGGATGCCCGTCGACGGAACCGTCGTGTCGGGCGCCGCTTCGCTCGACCTGTCGGTCGTGACCGGCGAGTCCGCAGCGGACCAGGTCGGACCGGGATCGCAGGTCCTGTCTGGTTCGCTCAACCTCGACGGTCCGCTGACCGTAAGGGTCGACCGTCCGCAGAAGGATTCGTTCCTCTCTGACATGATGCGGCTGATGGAGGCGGCCGAAGGCGGCAGGGTCCGTTACCGTCGCATCGCCGATCGGGCCGCCTCCCTCTACTCCCCTGTCGTCCATGTCGTCGCCCTCTCGGCCTTCGTTGCGTGGCTCTGGGCCACCGGGGACGTGCACAGGTCGCTGACGGTGGCCATCGCCGTCCTCATCATCACCTGTCCCTGTGCGTTGGGGCTCGCAGTTCCGATGGTACAGGCGGTCGCGGCGCGACGTCTGTTTTCTCTCGGCGTGACGCTCAAGGACGGGGCTGCGCTGGAACGGCTGGCGGAAGTCGACCATGTCGCCCTCGACAAGACAGGCACGCTGACCGAGGGAATGGCCCGGGTGACGTCATTCGACGTGCCCGAACGCGAACTCGGGGCAGCTGTCGCGCTCGCCCGGATGTCTAGGCATCCTGCCTCGCGGGCAGTGGCCGCGCTTGCGCCCGCGCCTTCGCTGATCGTCGAGGACGTGCGCGAGACGCCAGGAAACGGCATCGAAGGCCGGATATCGGGCCGAACCTACAGGCTAGGCCGCCAGGACTGGGTTGGTGGTTCAGCTGCCAGCGAAGGTCCTCCCGCGACCTGGCTCTCCGTCGAGGGTCGGGCACTCGGCAGATTCGAAACCGCCGACAGACTGCGGCCCGACTCGTCCGAGGCGGTCGGGCGGCTGCGTCGGCTCGGCCTGACTGCAGAGATCCTGTCGGGCGACGACGAGAATGCGGTCGCCGAGGCGGCAAATACCGTGGGGATTGATCAGGCGACGGCAGGCATGCTTCCCCACGACAAGGTCGCTCGCCTAGAAGCCCTCGCATCGGACGGCCGCAAGGTGCTGATGGTCGGCGACGGGCTCAACGATGCCCCCGCTCTCGGGGCGGCCCACGTTTCGATGGCCCCCTCGTCGGCAGCCGACGTCGGGCGTAACGCCGCCGATCTGGTCTTTCTTGGCTCCAGTCTCGACAGCGTGCCGGAGGCGATCATGGTCGCGCGACAGGCGAAGCGGCTGGTTTCGCAGAACATAGGACTGTCGATCGCCTACAACGCACTGGCGCTGCCGCTTGCGCTCGCAGGATACGTGACCCCGCTTGTCGCCGCCGTCGCTATGTCGACCTCGTCCATTCTCGTCGTCACCAACGCGCTGCGCCTTGCAGGCCGAGGCGGAGCGCCGTCACGCGGCAGGACTGGTCGGAAGTCGCTTCGACTTTCGGAGGCGACATGAGCCTGCTCTCCTGGCTCGTCCCGGTTGCGCTGGGCATGGGGCTGGTTGGCCTCATAGCCTTCCTCTGGTCGATGAGGAGCGGCCAGCTTGAAGACCTGGACGGCGCGGCCGAGCGAGTTTTGCTGCACGAGATAGACGACGCACCGCTACGGGATCGGAACGATCGTGAGCGGACCAACGTTGCGAGAACAAGGAGCGAATGATGCGCGAGCATAGCGACAGAAAGTTCGATTGGGTGGCGGCGCTGGCATTCGGTTCGGGCGTAGCCGTGATGATACCCAGCATGATCGCTGTGGCAATCGCGTCGGTGGCTGTGCTCGCTCTGCTGTTCTGAGACCGCAGCAACACGCACCGCTGCCTCTGGATGCGCCGGAATCGTCGACCTGGTTATTGCAAGCGGCGTGGCCTGCGCTATTGTTGGACTTGGAAACGCTTGAGTTCGTGCCGTGCCCACTTCTCGAATGGACAGGACATCATCGCGGACCCGCATCCGGTTCATGAACCACGCGGGCAGCCTTATCGCATGCATCTAGCCCTGGCGCGGCCGCAAGGCCGTCGACCGGGGGCCGGAAATCCAACCAAGCCAAGAATTCGGTTCTGATTTCCGGGTCCGCCACCGGTGGCCCGGTGGAGATGCATGATGATCGACAGACGTCCCAGCCGCTTGTACGCGGCTTTCAATCTCGCCGTCCGCGGGAGGCGGACATGAGGGTTCTCATCGTAGGCAGCGGAGTCATCGGCGTGACCTCCGCGTGGTATCTGGCGCGCGCCGGATACGAAGTCACCGTCCTCGACCGCCAGCCGGGTCCAGCCTTGGAAACCAGCTACGCCAATGCCGGAGAGGTATCCCCCGGCTATTCCTCACCGTGGGCGGGTCCCGGAGTGCCCCTGAAAGCGATCAAGTGGCTCCTGATGAAGCACGGCCCTCTCGCCATCCGTCCCCGTTTCGATCCGGCAATGTGGTCGTGGGTGTTGCAGATGCTCGCCAACTGCACGTCGCGGCGATACGCCGTGAACAAGGCGCGCATGGTGCCGATCGCGGAGTACAGCCGTGACTGCCTTCGCGAACTGAGGGCCACGACCGGCATCGAATACGACGAGCGATCGCAGGGCACCCTGCAATTGTTCCGCACGCAGAAGCAACTCGACGGAATCGTCGATGACGTCGAGGTCCTCAAGCAGTTCGGGGTTGATTACACGGTCCTTGCCCCATCCGGCTGTGTCGCTGCGGAACCGGCGCTCGCACGGGTGACGGAGAAGTTCGTTGGCGGCCTGCGGCTTCCTGGCGACGAAACCGGAGACTGTCGCATCTTCACCGAGAAGCTGGCGGCTCTCGCCTCGGCCGCGGTCGACTTTCGTTTTGACGTCTCGGTTGAAGGAATCGTTCAAGAAAACGGTAGAGTTTCCGGAGTCCTGACTTCAGACGGGTTGCTTCCAGCGGACGCGGTCGTCGTCGCCGCGGGAAGTCACTCACCCCGACTGCTCGCTCCTGTGGGCATCCATGTTCCTGTATATCCGGTCAAGGGCTACTCGCTGACCTTCCGCGTTATCGACGAGGCGGCGGCCCCCGTGTCGACGGTAATGGACGAGACCTACAAGATCGCCATCACGCGCCTGGGCAACCGCATCCGCGTCGGTGGTACTGCAGAGATATCGGGTTTTGACCTGTCGCTACCACACTCGCGCCGCGCACCGCTCGAGCATTCCGTCACCGACCTGTTTCAAGGGGCAGGCAACGCTGCGGACGCATCCTTCTGGTGCGGGCTGAGGCCGATGACCCCGGACGGTCCACCGATCGTCGGAGCTACGTCGGTGCCCGGACTCTACGTCAATACCGGGCACGGAACCCTTGGCTGGACGATGGCGTGCGGCTCGGGACGAGTCTTGGCGGACATCATCTCCGGCAAGTCCCCCGATATTGATGTCTCGGACCTCGGGCCAGAGCGGTACCGCTCATGAGCGCGAAGGGAATGCGAACGGGCGCAATCCTTACGATCGATCTTGAGGCGATCGTTTCCAACTGGCGGCTGTTGTCGAAACTGGTGAAGCCAGCTGAGTGTGCTGCCGTGGTGAAGGCGGACGCCTACGGGCTTGGAGCGGCGGAAGTTGCAGCAGCGCTTCAAGCGGCAGGGTGCGAGACCTTCTTCGTCGCGCATATCGACGAGGGGCTCGTTCTCAGGAAGACGATCGGTTTCAGCTCCCGCGTCTTCGTCCTCAACGGCACGCCTCCGGGGGCCGAGCCCGAGTTCCTGCGATCGGTCCTGATTCCGGTCGTCAACACGGCAGGAGAGCTCACTGCCTGGCGAAGTCGCGCCTGCGAGGCAGGACGCAGCATGCCAGTCGCGCTCCATCTTGACACGGGCATGGCGCGCCTCGGACTGTCTTCGGGCGAGGTCGCCATGCTGGCAGGCGATCCCGCCCTCCTGGAGGGGCTTTCAGTGGAGCTGATCATGAGCCATCTTGCCTGCGCCGACGAGCCCGCGCATCGCGCCAACAAACGGCAGCGGCGCGAGTTCGCCAAGCTCCGCTCGGTGCTTCCGAAGAAGGCTCGGTCCTCCCTAGCCAATTCGTCGGGCATTTTCCTTGGTCAGGGATTCCACGGTGACCTTGTGAGACCGGGTGCCGCACTCTACGGGATCAACCCGGTTCCCGGGGCGCCAAATCCAATGCGTCAAGTCGTGAGGCTGTCCGCGCGCGTCCTGCAGCTGCGTGACGTGCCCACCGGCACTCGCGTGGGTTACGGCCATTCGTTCTGCGCCAACAGGCGTATGCGGCTCGCGACGCTTTCCATTGGCTACGCCGACGGCTGGCCGCGAACCGCAACGACCTCGGTGTTCTTCGGAGGAACGCGTCTGCCGTTCGCAGGACGCGTCTCGATGGACAGCATCGTGGTCGATGCGACCGACTGCGCCGATCTCCCC
Source organism: Aquamicrobium sp. (assembly GCA_019739225.1). GTDB lineage: Bacteria > Pseudomonadota > Alphaproteobacteria > Rhizobiales > Rhizobiaceae > Aerobium. The sequence goes on along the minus strand of JAHHDT010000003.1, from coordinate 144,073 downwards.
GGCGAAGGCAGCTTCGTTGACCTCCTTTGTCCTGAGCAGACGGTCGATGACGTCGCAAGCGATGCAGGCACCATCGGCTACGAAATCCTCGCCCGGCTTGGGCAGCGCTTCGCCCGCGAGTACGAGACCCCCTCCATGTTGCGGAGAAGCCCGGCCAGGTCAAACAGTACCTAGGGCGTCGTTATCCCGGTATCGCTCGTTTCTGCGTCAGCGCGGGCCTGTTTCTGGTGACAGGCTCCGTCACGGCGAGGCCGAGAGCGCGACGCTTCATCGACCGCGCCGCCAGCGACACGTTGACCGAAACCTTGCTCGCGTAGGAGTCAGCAAAGGTTTGTTTCGTGCCGTCCTCTGGACCCTGACGCATCGTCGGGGACCGTTCCGCGAACCTGTCAGGCGCGGGCCGGAAGCGCCCGTCGGCCACCGTGCCGATCCATGCGCATGCATGGTCCGCAGGCTCGCGAAGGCTGGCCAGCAGTTCAAGATACTCCTCCTGAAGTGCTGGAGTATCATCGCGCCTGCAGGCGGCCGAGACCCTTTGCACCTCGCATGCGAGCACGTAGGGGTCGCGGCGCGGCTTCCTCCAGTAGACGCGTCGGCCATCGGCCACGTCGAGATACTCGTCAGTCGCCGCCATCGGAATGGCTTCCGAGGCATGCGCTGCAAACAGCATGAACGGATCGGGTTCTTGCAAGTCGCGACCCGCCTCGACGGCGGAGGCTCCATCCCGCAGGCGGAAATCCACGATCCTTAGCAGGGAAGCGGACACCTGCCAGCACCCGGCTGCAACAGCGGCCGCGTCGGCTACTGCAAGCCCGGCGGCCGCATGCAGCGCGTGCGCCACTGCGAGCCTGATGCTTGCCTGCGGGCCGTGTCGTTGCTCGAGGGAAGCGGGCACGGTCGACAGAGTACGGCAGGCCCATGATGAAACGATCTCGCGTACCAGCGTCACGTCACACTCCAGCGCGTCCGCGACGTTCTGGTCGGACATCGTTCCGTTTCGCCAGCGGGTGTGCTTGCTCGATCCAAGAGCTGTGGTCATATCAGGCGCTCCAAATACTTCGCACTGACGGACTGGCTGGAACCTGGCCGCGTTGAAGCGGGAAGACTCCATCGCGCTTCATTCAGCCCCCGGAGGCATTCAAGGACTTCATCCGCCGTCGCCGCGCTTCGAATCTTCTTGATCGCGCCCGCGCATGCCAGTCGGCGGCAGGAGAGAGCGAGTGCGGGCGTGAACTCTCCGGTGCGTTCACCCGGCCAGATGGCCGCCAGCACGACATCGACGGGTTGCTCGTCCGATGCCCAGTGCCAGACCGGACGGTCGAGGACCGCCAGGGCCGCCGCAGGCTCTGACAGACTTTTCATCAGCGCGTGCGGAACTGCGATGCCATGACCGATACCGGTCGAGCCGAGCTTCTCGCGGGAGAGAAGCGCGGCAAGGATTGAATCCGCAGGCAAGCCGCAGCGGACAGACAATGTGTGAGTCAGAAGTCGCAGTAGTGAACGTTTGGCCTGTGCCGGCGCGCGCAAGACGATGTCCCGCTGATGCAGGAGGTCGAAAATATCCATTATGGACTCCGGCCTTGGCTCAGATGCCGAGGCAATCGCCCGACATTGCGGGCGGAAAAGTCGATGGGGTTGATTGGAGCCTGGCGGACCCGGACGCTGAGCCAGGGATCAGAGTGCGTCCGGGTCAGCGTCCTGCTTTGAGCAGGCGCGCTCCCTTGGGGAACATGAAGGCAGACAAGGTCAACATGCGCCGACCCTAGCTGTTCCAATCGGCGAAGCAAGCCCTGAGCTGCCACCTTGCGCCGCATGACGAGTGTGACCGAAAGCCGCTCCGTCCAGTTGGACGGCGGGGCCCGCTAGAAGGGAAGCAAGCACGGCCGCAAGCCCCGGCTCGGCGACGGATTGGCTGGCTTCGTCAAGGTCCATCCATCTTCTCAGTACCTTCCTTTCCGAAGGCCAGTTGGTCAGCGTGCCCCAGACATGAAGTCCGAACACGGTGACCTCGCAGCACTCCGTGCGACCGCATGTAAGCTTGCGGATCATGCTGTAGCGGCCGACGGGTTCCGGTCCGAGCCTTCCGGCGACGCCCGCCTCATGAAATGCCGCGCCTTCGGCGGACCGAAGTCCGGTTCTCGCCGCCGAATGCATGCTTTGCGGGATCGCCCATCGACTGTCCTTCCGCGCGCAAAGAAGGAGGACCTCCATCGTCCCTTCAGCGCTCATGCGCCACGGGAGAGCCGCGTAGGCTCTCGCGTGCAGTTCAGAGACCGCCGTCTGTTCCACGGTTCTCGTCATGGCCGCACCGACCGCGCCGCCGAAGGCGCTGGCGAGCCGATACATGAATAGACATTGTTTCCGGACGGCTGGACCATCGGAGAAAGGCACCAAGGGCACCTGGCCGCGGACCGCGGAAGCGGACGGTTGCAGGGAAGACAGATCAGCCGGACACGGGTGTTTCTCATAACACGCTCCATCGATGCGGCCCTTTGGGCCGCATGGGGTAGACCGCAATGTCGAGATTTCCCGGAGCAGGCTTAGGTGCGGAGTCCAAGGTTGCCGAACCTGCCCCGGGAGGGCACGCGTCCTGTCCCGGCAAGCCTCGACACCTTGATGAAAGTCTCCATGCACATGCTCAATACATAGGCATCCACATCCCACTTTCCGAGGCGACCTTATGTCGCCCGGGCATCTGACGTAGCTGGCAGAGAAGGTTTGACTTCCCAGGTTTCCTGGCCATGATGCTGGCGTGATCAAGCCATTTAACATTCCGCTTCCTGCCCGGAAGCAGCCCAAAAACGGCCTCTAGCCCTGGCTCGTGCCGCCTTAGGCGCAGCGGGCCAGGGATCCTTCCACGAGAGTCTTCAATTGCGCCGCGGGCTGCCATGCAGCCGCGCGTGGCGCGCCGTAGGAAAGGAAGCCGTCATGGCAAAGCGCAAGGGCAACAAGGAAGCCCGCAAGCCCAAGCAGAACAAGGAAAAGAAGGTCGAGGCAGGGTCCGTCTCGGAACTGATGGCCAGGACTTCGATGCCCGGCAAGCGGCGATAGCGCTGGGCCTGCACGCGGACTTGCGTTCGCGTGCAGGCATCCAGGCGGACTATCAGAGCATAGCAAATGCGAGAAGCAACAGGCCCGGCATACCGGATGCGATGATCACAGTCGTGGTAGTGTCCACATCGAACCTTTGATCTAAACGGATGATGGAACCGGCAAGGTGCCGCTACTTCTCTCGGGAAAGGCCTTCGACCACGCGCAGGATGTCGTTGCGCGTAAGAGCGATGTCCCAGAGGACTCTATCGTCCATTGCGGCCTGGTTTCGGTCATGAGGCAGCCCGCAGGACCGCCGCCGATGACGTCGTAGGCCGCGACGCAGGTGCGTGGACGGATTCGACCGTCAGGCATGGGAGCGGTTGTCGCGGGCGGTCCAGTCGATCGTCTGTCCGGCGGCGAGGCCGATCAGTGCTACGCCAATTGGCGTTAAGATCGACACCTTGCCTTGCGCCATGTCAGCCTCCCCCGGAAATACCAGAGTGACGCTCTGGTTCTCGCCAAGGTCGCTCGCGGTTCTTCCGGCTTGAGGAACGCCCGAGGCAAGCATTTCGGTGCGGTGGCAGACATGTTCGTCACTCCAGTCATCCGTCGCCGAGGCGTCGGTTCTTGGCGCATCCGGCCGTTTGTGACCGGATGCGCAACAGCATGCGAGGCAAGCTCAATCGAGGCGCTTCCAGACGACTTCGACGTAGCCCTCGCCGATCGTGGTCATCGGATTGGTGTATCGCCATATGTCGCCGTCGATCTCCGATTCCCGGCGCTGCCGTTCCCCCTCCCAGTTGGGGAATGTGCTGACCTCGACGTTGAAGGTGACGGTCTGGCTTTCTTCATCGACCTCGTAGGTGCCGTAGATCGCGTTCGAACCCTTGCCGATCGCCGTGTATTCCTCTGCCGTACCCTGCATGCGGTTGTTTCCCGCATAGAGCGGAAGACTGGATCGAGTGATGAAGTTCACGAAGCGGCCACTCGGATCCATGATTTGAATGCCGCGCGGGTTCTCGCCGAACAGCTCGACCTTCTTATCAGGTTGATTGACCGTGAGGGAGACAAGAGACCATGTCCCCACGACCTGTTCCCTGAGGCTCTTGCCATCGCCTGCAACGGCAAGCTGACACGCGGCAAGCAGCGAAATCGCTGTGGCCGCGAACAGAGTGTTCTTGCGTTCCATCGGTTTTCCTCCTGTTGGCTACCGGATGCATCCCGACCCTGCGGCGGACTGAGGGGGAAAGCATGTATTCGCGCTGCAATTCTCCTGGAAAAACGCTACAATCTCGCTCGATCGCTGGCGTGGAGGAAGAATGGACACGGCAAGGCGATACAGGCTCGGCAGCTTCATCCTTGATCTGGATCGGATGGCGCTCACCGAAGGCGAGCATTCGATCGAACTTCGACCGAAGGCGTTCGATACGCTGCGTGTGCTAGTGGAACGCGCTGGTCGCTTGGTCACCAAGGACGAACTCGTGGCTGCCGTATGGCCAGATGTCATTGTGAACGACGATGCACTCGCCCAATGCGTACGGGACGTTCGCAAGGCGCTCCGTGACGCGGACCAACAATTCATCAAGACAGTTCCGCGGCGAGGATATCTCTTCGTGGCAGGAGTAGAACACGAAAGCGATGAGCAATTGGCAGATTCGATGCCAACCGCTCGGCAGACGCGGCGGATTGCAGCCCTAGCCGCCTTTTTGGTCGTTGCAACGGTTCTCGCAGTATTGACGTGGATGCGCTTTGGCACCGATGGGGGCCCTGCAGCGGCGCGTGACCCACGGCCATCGATCGCCGTCCTGCCGTTCCGCACCAGCACTGAAAGCGATGTCGACGCTTGGCTGGGCGAAGGCGTGGCCGACGATGTTATTATGGCGCTGTCGCGCTTCCGGGACCTCGCGGTCATTGCCCGCAACTCAAGCTTCCGATTCGACATCGACGACGATCTGGGGCGTATTCGTGAGGAGCTTCGAGCGGACTTCCTGTTGCAGGGCAGCCTGCGCCGGAACGGCGACGAACTGCGCCTGGCCGTACAGCTCGTAGATCTGGAGACTGGCGTGAACCGTTGGGCGGAGCGTTTCGATCGCCAGTGGGGAGACGTTTTCGCTATCCAGGATGCGATCGCCACGGATGTCGCGTCACAACTCGCGGAACAAACTAGAGACGCTGCGATCGTGCGTTCGCAAGGCAAGCCGCCGTCCGTGTTGGATGCCTACGATCTCGTCTTACGCGGGCGTAAGGCCTATCTGAGCTTCAGCCGAGACGGAGCTGTGGAGGGGCTTGATCTGGCGCGGCTTGCGATTGCCTCTGATCCGAATTACGCAGTCGCCTGGGAGTTGCTTTCGCAGATATTGATGCAATTTTTCATCCAGCCCTATGACGAGCGCCGCGGCGACGTCGCGGTGGTTGCGGAGGCAAGGGCGGCGGCAGCCAGAGCCGTTCAACTCGATCCGAACTACTCGACCGCGCGCGCAACCTTCGGGGCAATCGTCGCCCGCGGCGGGGATTTCGACGCGGGGCTGGCAGAGCTGCGGGAAGCTCTTCGCCTCAATCCAAACGACGCTTCGACGATAGGAATCTATGCCGACACGCTCGCGCGTGCGGGTCTGCATGCGGAATCACTTGCCGCTTGGCATGAGCTCGAGCGACTCGATCCGATAGGCACAGCGCTCGTCGCAGCGCTCAAGTCGCGTGCGGAGTTCTTTACGGGCGACCACCTTGCGGCGCTGGCATCAGCGCGCAAGTGCTACGCTGTCGCACCGAAGCTTCAGCCTTGCTTGCTGTTCCTGACGATTGCCGCTTCGGCAGCGGGCGAAGCGGAAGAGGCAGCAGCGACCGCGGACCGTCTCATCGCTCTCAATCCAAACTTCTCGATCAAGCAGCACTTCACCATCATCCCCTTCCGAAATCCTGCCGATATAGAGGCGATGGCGGCCCACCTGCGTGCAGCGGGTCTTCCAGACTGAGGCCGGACAAACAATCTTGGCCGTTGACTTCCCCGCCTTTTGGTCGCCTGTGGGTGCAGGCTTTCCCCACGAGATGCTAAAGCGCCGTACTTACGTCCCTCGCCGACGGCCCCACAGGATCGGGGCATACCTGAATGCAAACAACAGGAAGGCCGCGCTCCACAGTGCCCCGCCGGCAATCAGTACCGGACCATACCAGTCGCCGGCGAAGGGCGCGGAGACACGAAGGATCGCGCCGGTGGTGACAGCAGCATAGGAAGCGACGATGGACCGGTCCGCGACGATTTCGCGTCCGGTATGACCGAGGCTGGCACGGGTCATGACGGCCAGTGTCATCGTCCCGATTGCTCCGGCGGTTAGCGCATGCAGCGCCGCGCTTTCAGGGATTCCCGCGAGGAATGCCAGTCCGAGCAATGCCAGTCCCACGGCAAGCCATGCATAGCCGGCATGCAGGACGAGCACGATCGGGTCCACCGCCGTCCTGTGGCCGCGCCAGCGCGCCAGCCTTGCGCCGAGCAGCACACCTGCGACGATAAGCGCGAGTCCTGTGAAGGTCGCGTCCGGCGCGGCGATCCAGACCATGCACGCGGCGGCGGTAGTGGCCAGGGCCGCCTTGTCGAGCAGGCCGAAGCTCGCGGGCAGCTTGATGCTGCCGTGCTTGACCAGCCAGTTGCGTGTGAAGCTCGGAACGATCCGGCCGCCAATCAGAGCCAGGAGCATGACGATCGCGGCGAGTGCCAGGCGAATGCCCACGCCGTGAATGACGAGATTGAGATTTGCGGCGTGGTCGAGCACGTTCGCTATCCCGAAGAGTGAGATCATCACCGCCACGGGCGCGTTCTTCCAATTGCGGCCGGCCACGACCTCCCGCCAGACGGCGAAAGCCAGAACGGCTGGAAACGCTGCATCAATGGTCATTGCCACGATGGGCTCCGGGACGACGGCGCAGGCCGCACGCCCCGCCGTCCACAGCAGGACCAATACGGCCAGCGGCCACCCGCTCAGCGGCAGCCGCCCCGTCCAATTCGGGATGGCCGTCAGAACGAATCCTGCGACGACGGCCTGCAAGTAGCCGAAGAGCATTTCGTGGGCATGCCAATGGAGGCCAGGAAACGATCCCGGCAGCGCCTGTCCGAAGAAGTGCATCGACAGCCATGTCGGGATGGCGACGCCCGCGTGGAGGGCAGCCAGGAAGAAGAACGGTCTGAATCCGTACTGGAGGATGGGAGGCATGCCTGTCACGCGGCCACGCCCGTCTCGCGACGTGTCGCCTGCCCTGCGCAGCGAGCGAAGCACCGACCTGTCGGCACTGGCGGAAGCAACATCGAAAGTCATCGGCCTGCTCCCGCAGCCTTCCGGGCTGCCTGCGCGCCGACCGCGGCGAAACCGGAAATGTCGGCGAACAAGTCAGCGATCTCCATGAACGCAGACCCGTCAGGCTCGTCAGGCATCAGTTCGTCAAGTTCGCCGAGAAGGGCGAGCACGATCACGATGGCGTCGCGCATGCGCCTTGCGTCTGCGAGTCCGGAACCCCGCCGCACCAACTCCTCCTCGGCGTCGATGCGGTCAAGCATGTCGTTCGCTGTCTCCTTGCAGCCGCAGTCAAGGCGCGCTTCCGATATCTCCTGGCGAAGCCTTTCGACGAGCGAAGGCATGCTCTCGAAAGGCTGGACGAGGTCGGAAGGAATTCGGCGCACGTGACTACTCATGTCGTTGTCTCCTTGCGAATAGCGGCTTCTGCGGCATTGGCGCGGCATAAGCCGCTCCCGCTTTCCGGCACGTCCGGGGTCTCGATCTCCCCGTGGCTAGCTTGATGATCGTCAGTCCCGTCTGTGCCAGATCTCGGATATTCCCTCAGGACGTCCGAGCCTTCATTCAATGCCGCCGTGTCCGGCCGTTCTGGCAGGAGCTGGAGCAACTTATTGAGGAGCGTGCAGGCGACCCCAATTGGGGAGTGTGTCCCTAGGCGTCCTTCGAGGCCCGAGGCGCCTAGTGGTTCCCGGTATATCGCCTCGCCTCCGGCCGGGCGTGAATCATACATGGCCGTTCCTTTGCCGAATCCTTGGAATTGTTGCGGGCGTCGAGCACGTAGAGGGCTCAAGGTGTCCTCAGGAGCCTGCCGCCCTCTGCCACAGGCGGGCAGCGGCGAGCCTGGCATGGGCCAACGCAGTGTCGTCGCGCACGAGCCGGAAACCAAGATGTTCCGGCGGCGTTCCTACCGCGCATCCGCCACTCTTACCGTCGCGCACGAAGCTCGACATGTAGGCCCGGTGCAGCCCCTCAAGGACGCGCACGCCGCAATTGTTCGTACGCGACTCCAGGGTGCCATCCGAAGCGAGCGCTGTCCGGGCGTAGCAGGTCGACGTCCATTCCCAGACGTTTCCGCCAAAATCCTCGACCCCGTTCGCATTGGCGCCGTAGAAGCCGCGTGCCTTGACTGCGGGATCTGCGGGCCGCTTAGCCGCTACTTCTTCCCTGTAGCGGCGCAGCCACGCGACCGCTGGATTGGCCGGATCGTCGGCCGTGGCGGAGAAGGCGTCTCCTGCAAAGCGCTCACCCGCGGCCGCAGCAGCCTCGTCCGCGGTGGGAAGCCGCCAAGGGTATCCTGTCTTTTTCGAGTACCAGGCGGCGAAGGCGGTCGCGTCGAGATAGTTCACCCCGGTGACAGGCGTGTCCTCTTCATTCGGGATCGCGCTGTCGGCCGGATCGCAGGCACCGTCCTCGACGCACAGAGCGTATGTCTCGGCGCCGACCTGCTGCTTCATGATGCGGAAGGTGCCCACCTTGACCGGCTGAACCGGGGATGCCGTCGGAACGCCTCTCGTCAGGAATTCTCCCGGAGCTGGGAAGTCCAGAACGATAGTCCTGATCTCGACGGTCTCCTCGATGTCAGTGGCTTTGTAGGAGTGGTGGGCAATTCCGGCCGCAGTCGCCGGCACGGCAAGCGCAGCAGCCGCGCCGATCAGAGCGTCGATAAGATGGTGTGGCATGGCGGTTCTCGAAGGGGATGGCAGCCCGGACCTAGTCCGGGCCGCGTTCGCCGTCAGTGAGTGGGGATCGGTCCGGGAGCCTCGACCTGCTTCATGAGGTCGTCGTTCCAGTCGCCGTCGACCAGGAAGTGCGCAGTCGCTCCGAGCTCCACCGCCTCGATGAGGTTGTGGTTTACATAGGCGTAGACGCCCGGCTGCAAGAAGGTGTAGAGCGCCGCTCCCGCTGATCCGCCGCGGATGAACCACGTTTCCAGGTCCTTTGCGGGCGGGTTGGCGAACTTGCCTTCCTCCCAGACGTAGTCGCCGTGGCCGCCGATCAGGTGCGGGCGCGTGTCGCGATTTGCCTGGCTATGAACGATCAGCACGGTCTCTCCGACCCGCGCCTTCATGGCGTTGTCGCCTGTCAGCGCGCCCCTCGCACCGTTGAAGACCACATGCGTCGGGGTAAGGCTCTTCATGACCTCGAGGGTGTCGGCATAGCTGTCGCCGTGGCTCTCGTAGGTCTTGAAGTTCCCCTCCTCGTCCCGCGGGACGTAGAAGTCGTTCTCGCCGATGTAGAAGACCTTGTCGTAGGTGATAGGCTCGCCTTTGTCGTTCTTCAGTCCTTCGCGCGGCAGCACCATAATCGTTCCCGCCATGCCGGACACGACGTGCCAGGGGATCATCGGCCCTTCCGGCGCACAGTGGTAGACGAAGGTGCCTGTGCGGGTCGCCTTGAAGCGAAGCTTCACCTGCTCTCCGGGATTGATGAGTGTCAGCGCCCCCCCGCCCAGCGCGCCCGTCGCAGCGTGGAAGTCGATGTTGTGAGGCATCGAGTTGCTTCCAGGGTTCACTAGTGTCAGCTCGACATAGTCCCCCTCGTGGACGACCATCATCGGGCCGGGGATCGAGCCGTCGAAAGTCATGCCCTGGAGGACGGTGCCATCGTCGTCGATGACGACGGGCTTCTCCTCAATGGTCATCGTGAATTCGACCACCTTCGGCCCTTCCTTAGCCACCTGCTGGTGCGCGTGGACGAAGGGTGGAGCGACGAGCGTCACCCGCTCGCGCGGCAGCCCTGCGATCTCGGCCTCGTTCGCGAAAGCGGCCATCGGGGGTATCGCGGCCAGCATGGCGGCGGCCGCCGCTCCCATCAGTGCTTGGCGACGCGTGAACATGTGGGTTCTCCTTTGCAATCCATCGTTATCGATGAGGAAAACCTACGCTTCCGCGCTGCTTTCGTGTTTGTGCTGGAACAACCTTGCGGCAGTTTCCGACACGGACGCTTCCAGAACAATTGCTTCAATAGGCGGCACAGCGGCTGGATGAGTGCGTCTACGGCGGAGCCAAGAGGCGAAATGGCGATTCCTGCGTGAGGATAAAAGTGGTTGCCAAACGTCGGGAGATCCCGCCCCTGAACGCCGCGGCTTTGGTCTCGTGCTGCGTTGCCGCGTTGAAAAAGACACGATGAAAGAACTCGCCTCGAAGGTGACCCCGGCATAGCTGGACAGATCGGATTGCTCACTCAGCTTCTGCAGTTGCCCGCTATCCCCCCGTCGGCTTCGCGCCGCCAATTCAGACGATCAAGCGAACTTTGCATTCCAACAATGGCAGACGTTGCCGACAATCGTCACAACCCTGTCAAGCGCATCCACTCTGGTCTTGTTGCCTCAAGCTATCGTTCTCTGATTTTGAGCTTTGAAACGGGCCGCAATCGACGAGCAACCGACAATGGCCGGGGTCAAATCTCAAAACAAGAGCCGATCACACCACGCTCGGCGCCGTGGAAGCGCAGGATAGGGTTCATGGTCTCGTTGTCCCGCTGCCTGCCGTTCGGTCCGCTTCGCTGACAATCACTTGATCGGTGTGGGCAAAGCCCTTCGAATAGTCGAGAACCGAAATCACCTCAGGCCTAAGCTCGAAGACGGCGACGCCCGAGATGTCGAGGCCGCTCATCATAGGTGTATGTTCCGGGTATTTCTTCGGAAGCTCCACAAGCAAGAACTCCCGGATCATCGCCTCGTCTGCAACGGGAACGGCGCGGGCGGCCATCGACAGTCCGCGGATGGCCAACGGATCGGTCGTGTCACGGTCAATGGTGAGAGACACGCGACTGTCGCCGGCGAGATTCCTGGCCTTCTGCGAATCCTTCCCACACATGAACCAAAGCGTCAGCCCGCGACTGACATAGCCAACCGTCGTCGCCTGCGGCCAGCCGTCCGGACGAAGGGTGGCAAGGCTGAGTATGCGATGCTCATCGAGCAGTTCCAGTATTTTCGTGCGAAGCGCAGTGTCCATGGGAGGTCTCCTTATTCGGAAAAAGAAGAATAGGGCTCCCCGCGGCAGAGATGTTGATCCGGCGCAATACGCAGTGAGCGCAATCGCGCAATTGAATTATGGTGGGTGGTCCCTCATGGGTAAAATCGATCGCGAGTGGCACCTAACCCACAAGATGCCGAAGAATGCGAGCAAGGACGAGCGCATCGCCTGGCTCCTGGCTCATGCCCGCAACTGCGGATGCCGCAAGATCGAAGGGAAGCTCGCAGAACTTCTGCGGCGCCCCATCGCCATTCGGCGCACGGCGAGGCCGATGGTTCGCGACGATTCCGCGGCCAGTTGCAGGCGCGGCGATGAGGTCACCGAGTCAAGAAGTGCGGCCCCTACGGTTATCTGATCCGCAAGCAGACGTCGCACCAGTGTTGCGGTGAGCATCGTGACGAGCGGGAGACTCGGCGTGGGCAAAGTGTGTGCCGTCCAGGCCAATTCCAGGTATTAATCTCGGCCGCTCTTGTGCAAAGCGCAATTGACGTCTAGTATCACCAAATCGAAATTGCTGACGAACTTTGTTCTCGCGCTGCGGCGCTCTTACGATTTTCCCTCTCAAATTCGTGTCTTGCGGCGTTTGTCATTCGGGCAAGCGGCGAATTTCTATGCCGATTTGAAAGGAAATCGCTATGAGCAATGGAACAGTCAAGTTCTTCAATTCCACCAAGGGTTTTGGTTTCATCGAACAGGACGGCGGACAGCCAGACGTGTTTGTGCATATCTCGGCGGTCGAGCGTGCAGGAATGCGGAGCCTCGTTGAAGGCCAGAAGCTCAGCTTCGACGTTGTGAAGGACAATCGCAACGGCAAGAGCGCGGCTGAAAACCTCATCGCCGCGTAATGAATTGCGCTTCAGGCTTTTGACCACGGATGTACTGGCACTGGCTTTTGAGGCGCTAATGAGAAGGTCGGGTTTTCCCGGCCTTTTTCATTTCAAGGAGACTGATTTTGGATCAAGCTGCAATTGACGCCGTGTTTCGGCCGAAGCTCAACAAGCAGGAAGTGAAAGCGGATGCGATCACTCGAAGCGTACGGGCGATCATGGACGCGGAAGCTACAAAGCGAGACACCAAGACCGAGCGCCTCAGGTCGGCGCGCCTCGCGCGCGACGCTCAAATGCCGGCCGCGCCCGCCAAGAAAATTCGAAGCGTAGCACGGCGCGGGAAGTAGCTGGACCTCGGTCCGGATATCGGAATGGCTGATACAACCGTTCATGAGGCCGGTCTGCCGAAGGCTGTGGCGAGCCGAGGGTGTTGTTTCAGGCCGGCAAAGTGCCGGAAATGAAGCAGAACCCTTGGCCGCTCCGCTTGACAAAGACGTCCGCAAGTCTCCCTGATATCTGTCATGGGAGAATACCTGAACCACCAGTTGGAATGTCCCTACTGTCTCACGATCCGGCTGCGGCTGCCGGCTGGGGCCAAGCCGTTGACACAAATCGTATGTGACGATTGCGGCGAATATCTCGGCACATGGGACGAGTTGCTGAGCGACTTCGAAAAGCAGGGTGGCGATGACGGTGTTTTCCGGCTCGACAAGGGCCGGATAAGACGCGTTGATTGAGACCTCAGATTACTTACTCTGCGGCGCTTTCCGGGCCTCTGCAGCCAACTTTCGCCGCACCTCTTCCAGCGCAACGCTGAGAAGGGCATCCACCTCCTCAAGCTCGGAACGAGCCTCACTGTGGGCGATATAGCGCCGCAATTCCTCGATCGAATGACGAACGTGTAGCATGGAACGGGTCTCCCTCCGCGTCGGAACGGAGGCTTGCCTGGGTGGTTCCATCACGATTCAAACCCGATGCCTGGTTAGTTACCACGAGTAGAAGCTTCGCAACCAGAAGGCGATGGCGGCCGCGAGAGCGATCAAGCAGGCAACATGCGAATACATGCTCGAGCTGGCTTTGTTCGAGGCGCTGGCTCCAGAGCATCGCGCTTTCGATAAGGGGCCGAAGCGCTTGTTAGCCGGCCCCACCGAGACGCACTAACCGTTCGCCGGCGATCCATCGAAGTCGATTGCGTGGCCATGTCGCACAGCCGATTCCGCGATGATGTCCGTGAGCTCACGATTACTGAGTTTTCATTGGGTGCATATCTGCGGGTCGCACGGATCGCAACGACCACAGAAAACAGCATCCTCCTAACAGGTGCCCCCAGAAGCGGATTGTCGGAGACGGCGCTGTTGCCGGCGTGCTGTTCAAGCCTACGTAAAGATATCACAGAGGCTGGCTGCGGTGCTCGCGGGCCCCGCCCAAACCTATGGCCACGCTGCGGGGATACGCCAAGGAGATGTTGAATGAACGACCGCCCTGTCTATCTCGTGGACGGCGCGCGTACGCCCTTTCTCAAGGCGCGCGGCAAGCCGGGGCCCTTCACGCCAGTTGACCTGGCTGTTCAATGCGGTCGTCCACTCTTGGCGCGTCAGCCATTTGCGCGTGACGCCTTCGATCTCGTCATTCTCGGCTGCGTCAACGTCATCGCGGATGAAATGAACCCGGGCCGTGTTGCCGCTCTTCGGCTTGGCATGGGCACCGCGATGCCCGCCTTCACCGTCCAGATCAACTGTGGGTCCGGCATGCAGTCCATCGACACCGCCTACCGCTACATCCGCGAGGGCAAACAAGACCTGATCCTCGCAGGCGGCGCGGAATCGCTCAGCCATGCACCGCTGGTACTGCGGGAGGAAGCAGTTGAATGGTACGCGCAGCTGGCCACGGCCAAGGGGCCGTTGGGCATGGCGTCAAAGCTGACCGGGTTGCGACCGGATTTTTTCAAACCAATACTGGGCCTCGAACGGGGCCTGACCGACCCCATCACGGATCTGAATATGGGACAGACTGCCGAGATTCTTGCGCATCGTTTTGGGATTAGTCGTGAACGGGCGGACGCCTACGCGATGGAAAGCCACCAGCGCCTAGCACGGGCGCAAGACGAGGGGCGTCTCGCAGGCGAGGTGATGACCGCGTTCGACCGCGACGGGCACCATTACGATCACGATGACGGCGTGCGCCGCGACAGCGATATGGAGGCGCTGGCCAAGCTTAAACCGGTCTTCGAAAAACCTTATGGCAAGGTAACCGCGGGCAACGCAAGTCAGATCACCGACGGCGCCTCATGGGTGATTGTCGCGTCTGAAAAGGCGCTCGAAGAGCACGGACTGTCGCCTCTAGCGCGGATCGTCGACAGCGAGTGGTCAGCGCTCGATCCTTCCATCATGGGGTTGGGGCCGGTTCTGTGTTCGACCGCGATTACTCGGCGCCAGGGTCTGAGCTGCGAGGACATCGGCCTTTGGGAATTGAATGAGGCCTTCGCCGCGCAGGTCCTCGCCTGCCTTGCGGCCTGGGAGGATGATGCTTTCTGCCGGGACGTGTTGGGTCTGGATAGCACCTTCGGGCGCATCGACGACGATCGACTCAATGTCGATGGCGGCGCCATTGCACTGGGCCACCCTGTTGGCACCAGCGGAAACCGTATCGTGCTGCATTTGGCCAACGCAATGAAAGCTCGGGGAGAAAAGCGCGGCATCGCGACGGAGTGCATCGGCGGCGGCCAGGGCGGCGCGATGCTGCTGGAGGTAGTGACGTGACGGATCCGGTTCTGACCCACCTCAGCAAAACGAAGCTTGAGCTCGGCCCGGTCCACACCGCCGAACCGGAGGGCCCGTGGCGCGCCGCGCGCGATGCGCATGGGGTACTCTGGCTGGCTCTGGATTGCGCGGGAGCCGGCGCAAACACTGTTTCGCGCGACGTGCTCGAAGGGCTGGACCGGCAACTCGATGCCATCGAACAGGAGCCGCCGAAGGGCGTGGTGATCCGGTCCGGCAAGGCTGATGGGTTCGCGGCCGGAGCTGACATATCGATGTTTCGCAAGCTTGAGGATGTTGCCGAGGTGAAGGCCGTTTTGAGCCAGGGCCATTCGGTTCTCGACCGGCTGGACGCGCTCGACTGTCTAACCATCTGTGTTGTGCATGGATACGCTCTGGGCGGCGGTTTCGAGATCGCATTGGCCTGCGACCGTATCATTGCCGTGGACGGCGCCAGTTTCGGTTTTCCCGAGATCAATCTGGGCTTGCACCCGGGGCTCGGTGGAACCTTCCGGCTCCCGGGTCGGATCGATCCGGTGGAAGCCATGACGCACATGCTGACGGGCAAGACGGCCTACACCAAGAAGGCGCGCGCGCTCGGCATCGCCGATGCGGTGGTGCAGGAACGCCATGTGAAAGCAGCCGTGCGCGCCGCGATCGAGGGAAGGCTGGAGCGGGACGGGCCAGGCCTGTCGGACCGCGTCAAATCCCTTCCGGTTGCCCGCAGCTATGCCGCGCGCAAGATGCGCGAGAATGCGGCCGATCGCGCACCCAAAGACCACTACCCGGCGCCCTACGCGCTGATCGATCTCTGGGAGACGCATGGCGACGATCCCAAGGCCATGCAGCAAGGTGAGATCGAATCCTTCGCTCAGCTCGTGACCAGCGAAACGTCGCGGAATCTCGTGCGGGTCTTTTTCCTGCAGCAGGCCCTGAAAGATGAGGCGCGGGGCGATGACGGCATCGCGCATGTCCACGTGGTCGGCGCAGGCACGATGGGGACCGAGATCGCCGCATGGTGCGCCCTGAAAGGCAAGACGGTCACGCTTTTCGATCCGGATGTCCGGGCCCTGGGTCGGGCCGTGCGCCGCGCAGGCACATTATCCAGCGAGCAGCACCTGACCAGTATCGAGACACGTGATGCGCTTGACCGGCTGATGCCGGATCCTGAACAGCTTGGCGTACCCAAGGCAGACCTCGTTATCGAGGCGGGTCCGGAAGACCCCGAGCTGAAATCCAGGATATATGCCGGTCTCGAGCCGCGGATGAAATCGACCGCTACATTGGCGACCAACACCTCGTCGCTTTCCCTCACCGAACTGGCCAAGAACCTGAGCCGCCCCAGCCGCTTCGCCGGGCTGCACTTCTTCAATCCTGTCTCGAAAATGCAGCTGGTCGAGGTCGTAACGCATGACGGCACGTTCGGGACCGTATCCGCACAGCTGACCGCTTTTTGCGGCGCCATCAGCCGCCTGCCGGCTCTCGTGCGTAACTATCCCGGATTCCTGGTGAACCGCGCGCTGACGCCATATCTGCTGGAAGCGATGCAACTGATGGAGGAAGGTTGCGACAAGGAGGTCATCGACCGCGCCGCGGAACGGTTCGGTATGCCGGTTGGACCGGTGGAGTTGGCCGACCAGGTCGGGCTCGACATCTGCATCCAGGTCGCCGAAAGCCTGAAATCCGGGCTGGACAAACCGATGCCGAATATTCCCGGATGGCTGCGCGAGAAGGTCGACAAGGGCGACACCGGAAAGAAGGCAGGGCGAGGCTTCTACGAGTGGAAGGACGGCAAGGCCCGCAGGGGCACTGCCTCCGGCGACGGCGTGCCGGATGACATCACCGATCGCCTGATCCTGCCAATGGTGAATGCCTGCGTGGAATGTCTGCGCCTGGGCGTTGTTCGTGACAGTGATCAACTGGATGGTACAATGATTTTCGCAACCGGATTTGCGCCGTTCCGAGGCGGGCCAATGCATTACGCCAAATCGCGAGGGCCAGACGAAATCGCTGCGCGTTTGAATGAGCTTGCCAACGCACACGGTCCGCGGTTCCGCCCCGATCCCGGCTGGCAGGATCTGGGTTGAAATGACTGGCAGGCAAGTTGATTTCGACGACGCGGGGGCGATGGCTAGGCGCCTTGTCGAGCGGACCGGTGGCGACATTCGGCTTGCCCTTCCCCTGGGGCTGGGCAAGGCGAACACGATCACCAACGCATTGACCGAACTGGCGATTGAAGACAGATCGATCAGCCTGCACATTTTCACCGCACTGACCTTGCAGCGACCAGAGGCGGGGAGCGATCTGGAAAAGCGTTTCCTCGAGCCGGCTGCCGATCGGCTGTTTGGCGCTTATACGCCTCTTATCTATGCGACGCGGCTTTCCGACGGGACGTTGCCCGACAACATCAAGGTCCAGGAATTCTTCTTCCAGGCCGGCAGCTGGCTGGACCATGAGGCGGCGCAGCAGAGCTACATCGCCGCGAACTATACCCATGCGTTGCACTTCCTGATGGCGCGGCGCCCTAATGTGATTGCCCAGCTGCTCGCGCGGGATGGCGATCGTCTGAGCCTGTCCTGCAACACCGATATTACCGTGGACTTGCTGCGTGCCCGCGCCCGCGGTGATCAGGATTTCATGCTCGCCGGCGAGGTCAATTCGGAACTCCCCTTCATGCCCGGTGCGGGCGAGATCTCGCGTGACGACGTCGACTGCCTGCTCGATGACCCTGCGACGGACTTCGAGCTGTTCTCCGTGCCCAAGCGTCCCGTCGGGGAGCGCGATCACGCTATTGGCCTGCATGTTTCCGGATTGGTGCCGGACGGCGGCACGCTACAGATCGGAATCGGCTCCGTCGGCGACGCTGTCGCATCGTCTCTCATTCTGAGGCATCATGCCCCGGACAAGGTGCGCGCTATTATGGCCGCCTCCCCGTTTCCGGGTCTCGCGGCTGCCGAGACCGACAGTTTCAAGCAAGGACTCTACAGCGTCACCGAAATGCTGGTTCAAGGCATCGTGGAACTGCTGAGAGCGGGGGTCATCAGCCGGGAGGTGGATGGCGCCGCAGTTCACGCCGGCTTCTTCCTCGACTGCCGCGACTTCTATCGCACCTTGCGCGACATGCCACGGCAAGAGCGCGCTCGCATCCAGATGATGCCGGTCTCCTTCACCAACCAGCTCTACGGCAACGAGGATGCAAAACGCGAGGCACGGCGCAGCGCGCGGTTCGTGAACTCGGCCATGAAGGCGACGGCGCTGGGCGGAATCATATCGGACGTGACCGCCAGCGGCCAGATCGTCAGCGGCGTTGGGGGCCAGTTCAATTTTGTCGACCAGGCCTTTGCGCTCCGCGATGCACGGGCCGTCATTACGCTCCCCGCCACAAGACAAAGCGGGGGCAAGGTCACGTCCAACATCGTATGGGATCATCCGCACGAGACGATCCCGCGCCATCTGCGGGATATCATAGTGACGGAATATGGCATCGCCGATCTGCGCGGCCGCTCGGATGCGCATTGCGTCATGGCGATGATCGCGATCGCCGACAGCCGGTTCCAGCCGGAGCTGTTGGAGAGAGCCAAATCTGCCGGAAAACTCCCTAAACACGCGGTCGTCCCGGAGCGGCACGGACAAAACTTGCCGGACCGGGTGCGAACCTGGCTTTCTCCTTTCGTGAAGGACGGTTCGCTGCGGGCATTCCCATTCGGCACCGATTTCAGCGAGATGGAGCAACGCCTGCTCCCGGCCCTGTCGATCCTGAAGGCGGCCTCGGGTTCGCCGACAACAATGGCCAGCCTGCTGTGGAGGGGGATTGTAGCAAGCAGCTCTGATCCGAACCTGCGCGCCTGCCTGGAGCGGTTGGCGCTTGACCGGCCGCGAACGCTCAGGGAACGGCTCTCCAAGCTCGCCGTCAAGGGTGCCTTCGCGGCAAGCGTGGACGCGAATTGAGCCGTTGCGCGGCAAGATCACCTTGATCTGACTAAGGCAGGCGCAAAGCTCTACCCTTTCGCCGACATGGGCGTTGCGCACCTGTCGACCGGCTTTGCGGAGGCCTCCGGAGAGGGGCAGTCGGAGGTCGTGACGCTCGGAGCCCTGCCCAACATCACAAGGTCGGTGCTGCCCGATGTGGTGATGGCATTCAAGCAAATTCACCCGGAAGAAGAAGCTGCTCTCAACAGCAGCTATATCTACCAGCTCTACACCGATCTGCGGGGCCAGGAAAAGGCGGACATCCTTAACTCGCAATCGTGGAGCATAAAAAACTTGCATTCAAACGGCATCATTGACTTGTAGTCAGCCACCTCCGTGAGGTTCGGGGCCACTTTCTCCGACAGCAATTCCGCTCAGTCGTCGGCGGTCAAGCAGATGCTCGTCTCGGCCTTTCGACTAGCGACTTCCGCATCTTGATGCATTTGAATCGCGACAGGTCCGGGAGGATCAACTCCGTGTTTTCCTCCGTCTCATATCCGAACGACTTGTAAAGGGGAGCTCCGGAGAGAGTGGCCGTCAGCTGAAGCACATCGACACCATCTGCGAGCGCGTCATTTTCGATCTGCGCCATGATTGCCGATGCAATACCGCGGCGAGTGGCGGCAGGATCGACAAACACGCTGCGAACTGTCGGCATGCCGGTGGCGGCTTCGCCTACAGACAATTCCTGGGCGTAGGCGGGTCGCAGACATGTCCAGCCGCCACTTCCGAGAATGGCGCCGCGCAGGTCCTCCGCCACGAAAAAATGGCCCTCTTTCACCACGGCATCGTCCATCGTCCCAAACCGGGTGAGGAAATTGGCGATCTGGGTCGGAGTATAGAAGTCGCCGCCGAGCACCCACATTGAGCGCTCCTGCATCGCACGTATCGCCGGAATGTCAGCCGAAAGGGCTGGGCGGACACGGTAGGAGAATGGAGTACCTGGTTTCAGCATGATTGTCCCTCCAAGCGGGCGTGAGTCGTACTTTGAATGCTTCGGGTGCCTCGAGCCTAAAGGCGCAAATCGACAATTGGCCCGGCGTCGATCCAGGCGCGTGCGACGAGGATCACGAGCAGCGCGAGCATCGAGATGACCGACAGCATGATGGCGATTGATCGGGATTTGCGGGTCATGGGTGGCCTCTGCCTGTGTGAAGTACTCGCGTGCCGGCTGAAGTGACCCGCCGGGAGAGGTTCCCGACGGGTCTCCTTCGACACGCTTCAATCGCCGCCGAATTCGGCCTTGAAGGACTCGAAGTCTATCTGCATGCCGTTGAGGATGGCGCTCCAGTGGCGCGTCAGTCCGGCCTGGGCCACAGCTTCGGCGATCTCCGCGTCGGTCGCGCCCAGTTCGCGGGCGAACTTGCTGTCGAGCCAGATGCAGTAGCGGCACGGTATCTGCGCTGCCACGGCGACGTTGATCAGTGATTTGATCTTCGGGTCGAGCGCGCCGGGTTCGACTTCGAGTGCCTTCGTCAGCGCCCACGCAGCGGCAATGCCCTGCTTGGGATAGACCTTCATGTATTCCGGCGTCACGCCGTAGACAGACTTGATGTCCTCGTAAGTCTCTTCGAGCGTGGGTTTGTCCTGGGCCGTGGCCGAGGCGACACCGAAGGCGATGATGGAAACCGCGGCGAGAGCGACAACAGGTGCGGTGAACTTCATGGGATATTCCTTTCGTTTGACGTGTTTGAAGGCGCAGGAGGTCGAGGCCCGGACCGCCTTCAATCCGGACCGCGAGCTGTGTTCCCGTTTGAGGGAAAGGAAGGTGCTGATAGGCGGAAGCGGCCTGGGCGGAGTGCCCCGACGTTCCTGTGCTACAGCCAGGGATCGCCGACAGAACGTCGGGGTTGAAACCCGATGTCCCGCAGGAGATGGTCGTCGAGTTCTGCGAGCGCGACGTGCAACTGGCGTTCCGCGTGGTGGCGCCGGCGCATTTCCCGCCAACGCCCGAACAGGGATTGCGGTGAGATCCACATTGCTCAGGCCGCCTTCTGTTTAGCAGTCGCGTTTCCGCGAGCGCGCCGCAGGAAAGTCCTGTTCACCGGACTGTTGGGCTTCAGCGCGAGACGCTCGCTGGCCATTGCCTCGGCCATACCCTTCATGCCGCCGCGCACAGTCGCTTCCGTAAGCGTCCAGTCGATGATGTCGCGCTGCGCATGACTGCCGCCGAAGGAGTTGGCGATATGGCGTGCTCCGTGCAGCCGGTCCGCCGCGATCTCGTAGTCGCCACGCCAGAATGCGGCGAAGCCCTCCACGAGCGGTAGCGCGGTTCGGCGCCCCCAGGCGTCGATCTCCGTCGTGCCGCTGGTCGAGCGGAAGCCTTGAACGATACGCTCCGCGTCGCTGGTCCGGCCGGCGCCGAGATAAGCCATGACGGCGTGCCAGTCGTTGAACGGATATGTACGACCGTCGGCGTGGCTGTCCCACGCTGCAGCCAGTTCCTGCCAGCGGTCACCGACATCGTGGCCAGTCAGGTGCAATCGCCACAGCAGAGCCGATGCATCTACCATGTCGAGTGCGACGAGGCTGCGATCCCGCCGGATCGGTCCGTCATAGAGCGCGAGTACCTGGTCCGCCTGGCCAAGATCGAGATGGCAAAGCGCCCGATGCCACCAGTTGTGGACCCTGAAGAAATTGTCGTCGCCAGTCCAGTGGGGCTCGCGCGCGATCATCCAGCCGATTCCGTCCTCGGCGCGACCCTCCATCTCCATCACGTGGGCGACGGCATGGTGGGCCCAGGAATCCAACGGCTGAACATCAAGTGCTCGCCGGCCGGCTTCTTCGGCCCTGCGATAGTCGCCGGTTTCCTCCAGGCCGAATGCATGCATTCCGATCAGGATGGAATGTCCCGGAATGTCTTCCGACCATTTAGGCAGAGTGCGCGCGACGCGATCGCGAAGACTGCGCGCATTGGCGCGGTAGAAGTCCATGAGATGCCCGGATTGGAGCGCCAGGATGTCGTGCGGATAGTCGGCGTTGTGTCGGTCGAGCGCTGTCGCCGCGGCGCTCCACTCGCCGTCGAGAAGCAAGTCGAGCGCCGCCACGTGGGACGCCTCTCGCTCCGAGAGAGGAAGAGACTTCACCGAGGCAACGATGGCCTTGGCCTCTCGGGTCGCCTCCGGTTCAGTCGCGAGACCGAAGAGATGAGCCTTGAGGATGTAAGCCATGACGAAGTTCGGCGCGGTGGCTATAGCCTGGTCGGCGAGGCCGACAGGATCACCGCGATAGATGTTAAAAGCTTTGACCGCCGCATCGAAGAGATTTGCGGCTTCTTCAGTGGCGCCTGAAAGTGCATTGCCTTGTGCATCCGTATGCATGATATTCATTTCCTTTACTTGAGTGATCCGTTGGATCGCTACGTGAATGGATTGCAGCCCGTCGTTTGGACGGGCATAGTCTTTCGCTTGCTGTTGCTCGTTGTTCTGAAGCAAGACGCTCGACGCTGACAGGACGGCGTGCCGATGCTTCGCCGATGAATTGCCGATGAAGGCGCAAATGACCGAGATTGCCGCCGCACCGCATGTCGATCTCGCAAGGACGGCCCCATTCGTGCTCGGGCATGCGATGGTGCGTCCGTCGTCGTGCGAGATCTCCGGCACGCAGACGACAGTGACGGTCGAGCCTCGGGTGATGCAGGTGCTCGTGGCACTCGCGCAACGGTCAGGCGAAACAGTATCTCGTGACGACCTGATTGCTGTCTGCTGGCGCGGGGTCGTAGTCGGAGAGGACGCGATCCAGCGTTGTATCGGCCGTCTGCGAAAGGCGGCTGCCGCCGTGGGCGGGTTCGACATCCAGACCCTCAATCGGGTCGGCTACCGGCTACGCGAGACCACAGACGCGAAGGTAGAGCCCGACGTTCCCGCCATCGGCGAGAGAGACGGGAGACCGACGATCGTCGTCGTAGACATGCAGGTATTTGGCACCGAGCCGGCGGCCGAGATCTTCGCGCAGATACTGGCTCAGGACGTCAGCGCCGCGCTCTCCCTCAACCGCGATCTTCACGTCCTCGCCACAAACACCACCATGTCGCGGGTGGCGGCGACAAAAGAATGGTCCGCCGGTGACGCGGGGCTCCGCTACGTTGCGCAAGGCACGTTGCGGCGCATAGGCGATCAGTACCGGCTCTCCTTTCAGCTCCTCGAGGCGGCGAGCGCGCGCATGCTGTGGGTGCACCGGATCGAGCTAGAAGATGTCGATGGCCCCTCGGACGATCTGGTCATCGACCTTGCCGGGCGATTGTCGACGGAGGTGATGCGTCGCGAGGCGGATCGGGTGCTGCGCAGCGCCAGCGAACTCACCGCCTGGGAGGCCGTGGTTCGAGCGAACACCGCCTATCAACGCATCAGTCTGGAGAACTTGCCTTTCGCCATAGCAGAATCGCGCCGAGCGATCGGACTGGATCCCGATTATGCGGCCGCCCATGCTGCGCTCGCCAACGGCTTGGCTGCAACCTACGAAGTTGGCGGTGCTTGCGATCCGGCGCTCGCTGCGGAAGCCCAGTTTCATTGCGACCGCGCATTGTCGCTGGATTCCAACGATCCTGTGGTCCTGACCTGGGTGGCCAATGCGCTGAGCATGACCACGAGGCCACCCAAGGGGCTGGAACTGGCGAAGCGGGCGGTTGAACTCGCGCCGACCAATCCGATTGCTCATCTCTATCTGGCGCGGCGATACCTTTATCTGGGCGAACCGGCAAAGGCGTTAGTCTGCCTGGAAGAGCATGAGCGGGTCGCGCCTCTGTTTCCTTGGCAATATTTCATTGCATTCAACAAGGGGCTCGCCCACTTCATGGCAGGACGCGCAGACGAGGCGGCCAGCGAGATCGATAAGGCTGCTTTGCTCAATCCCGATTATCCATATACCTGGCTCGCCAAGACCATCCTGGCCGCGGTCATGGGGCGCTCGGACGAAGCGTTGGAAGCTGTCGGCCGGCTGCGGCAACTCGAAGGCGAAGACTCGCTCGACCTGCAAGTCGCTCGCATCGCGCACAGCTATCCCGATGGCCCCATGCGGTCCACCCTGCAGGCCTTGATCAGCGACGTATGGAGCCGTGCTCATGCAAGGTGAGCCGCTGACGCGGCCAGCACTCCGCTCTCTGCTGCAACCGATCACTCCATACCGTTTGCGTCGCCTGGCGCGAGCCGAATGGACACCGTCTGGGAAGCGGCCCTAAACAGGTCCGTCCGCGAGCTCAGCATTGAGCGCTGACGCCAGCTCGAAGAATTTCTTGCGAACGCCAGACGAGTAGGGATTCAAGCTCTCGATTGCCTCAAAAACCTCCGGCGCATCGTGGCGAACCATGTTCACGGCTTCCAGCAACAGATCGAAGCTCTTCGTTGTCATGCGCTTCGGCAACGGCTGCATCTGCACTAGGACCTTCGCAATGAGATGCGTCAGTCCCTGAACAATCGCTGCGTCCCGATCATGATCCCCCGGCGTGGTCATGATGACGTTCAACCGGAGGTGATGCCGGAGGAACGCCGCCAAACGATAGCAGCGGCTCCCTCGGATCGGACACACGGCGATCTTCAGACTTGCGATGCCGTCGCGAGCGCTCTGTGGGCCAAACAGTGGGTGTGTGGCGACGATCTCGGCGTGCTCCGGAAGGCCGCGCTTCATGATATCGGCGGGTCCGAGTTTGACGGACCCGACGTCGAGGACCAGGGATCCGGGCCGGATATGGGGAGCTATGGCATCGACGATTTCATCCAGGCACCCGACAGGCGTGGCAAGCACGACCACCGGGCAACTCGCCGCCGTCTCAAGGCTGGTAAGCGCAACACCGTGACGTTCGGCTACCGGCTGCAAGCCAGGCGCAGGGTCATAGGCGTACAGCCGAAAATGCGGTCGAATGTGATGGGCGATGAGCTGGCCAAAGGCGCCAAAGCCAATGATTCCGACGACTGAGCCTGGTATGAGATCGCTGCCGTTCGGCATGGACTATCCCCTTGCAAGGCTGCGAAGCCGGAGGCGTCCTGCTGGAACTCAACCGCCGGCTTGGCAGCGGTTGAACATCGAAAAGCACACCCGCCGCTATGAAAGCGGGCCGTAATACTGTGCGGCGGCGGTCAATGCTTTTGTCATGCAGGAGCGGTAGCCACCGGCGGATGAACTGTCAATCGACAACCAGGCAAAATGTCTATCGCGGCGGGTCTGGTTCTAGTCCGGGACCAATAATTTCGGCAATCGTACCGTCGGGACAGTAGAAATGTTGCCAGCTTTGGCCATCGACATGCTGAACGTTGCCAATGAAACTGACCCCAAAGGCGATCATCGCCTTCCGGGTTGCATCGAAATCATCAACTCGAAATCCTACGACCGGTCCCGTCGTGAAGAAGCTGTGAAACTCGTCTCGTGGACCATAGAGTTCAAGCACCGCACCGTCCGCGAGCGCGAACCCCACGAGATCATCCGCCTGCCGCACCACCGACGCGCCGATCACATCGCGAAACAGCTTTACCGTCTCGTTTAGTCTATCGCTCCGCATTCCCACAAAGCCGATCGCGCGTATGGTCATGACTGCTCCTCCATCCCCGCATTCGAAGACTGTATCCTCTTGCGACGGGATCTCCACCTTCGCTTTACATGAACATCGCTCTCTTCGGTCAGGTCTTACCGTTACCTTGTGGAATCGAAGCCGAAGCGTGCCTGTTACACTCCGGGTCCTACAAGTGATTGAGCTGTCAGCTCTCGCGTCAAAAGATCGTACCGGAACCAGCTACCGCTACAACCATCGCTCGACCATGGGGTGAACTCCCAATGGCAAATCGCCGAACTATTGTGGAGCCGTGCGTCAGAACCCCGACGGACCTCACACTCCCTTTAGCGCATCGACGTCTTTTGCAGCGTGAGAAACATCAGAGAAAGTCGGCGTTCCGAAGGATTGGTTTCGGCGACGCGTTGGCTAGACATGTGGCCCTGCCACCAACCGCCACGAGCGAGCTTCAAGCTGTATAAGTGATCTGAGCACGAACCGAGGCGGGTATGCCGCCGATTTTTGGCTGAGGCGCGCAGCGGCGCGAACTTCGCCGAGACGCGCTTGAGGAAAGGCCGCTCGTCCGTGCGCAATCCCGCGCGGCACCGCCTCAGCAGGAACGATGCGCGGCACGCTGCATTAAGCTTCATCGAACACGTGGTCTGACGCCCCGCACCCGGAAATCAATCCAAGGTAACCGATGACGCTCCTGATTATCTATGTCGCCGTTGCGATTGGCATCTCCTTCTTGTGTCCCCTACTGGAAGCCGCCCTGCTCAGTACCACACCGCCTGGCCTATGCCAGGAAGCGGTGGCAGGTGGGGCATGCGATTAGATCCGAATCTGGACCGGGCGATGAACCCTATTGAGAGTCGAGCAATCCTCCTGCTAGCCCCGCGTCGGACCTGTATGAGGACCCACCGCATGCGTGATTGACCGCTATTTTGATGTGGCCAAGCTTAAGTTCGAACTGGCCGGAAATCTGTCATCTAGACGCATTTGCATTGGACTGAGGGAACATGACAAGACGCTCCACATCATTGCTGGTCCTGAGTGCCTTGTTGGCGGCATCCGTGCTACTGGCACCGGATGTGCTGCTGATCGTATTCGCGGGTGTTCTTCTCGCCGTTCTGCTTCACGGAGGCGGTCACGCGATCGCGATGAAGCTTGGCATTGCGGATGGATGGGGCATCGCGCTCTTTCTGCTCGGGATCGTCATCGCGCTCGCAGGGTTCAGTATGGTCGTCGCACCAGCGATCGCAGAACAGATCGATGAGTTGACGCGCAGGATCCCTGACGCATTCGAAATGCTCCGCGAACGAATCGAGGAATTTTCCTGGGGACCGCAGCTTCTCGATCGTATCAGGCCGGCATCCTTTGCGTCATCCGAAAGCGGTTCCGCGGCCATGTCGGCCGTCTCCTCGACGTTCGGCGCGCTGGGCAACTTCGTGATCATTGTGTTCATTGGGCTTTATGGGGCGCTCGACCCGAAGGTCTACCGGCGCGGACTCACCCTGTTGCTGGCGCCCTCGATCCGGGAGCATGGCGACGAGGTGCTTAGGGCAACTGCCGCCACACTGCGAAACTGGCTGTCAGCCCAGTTGATGGCGATGGCGGTGGTCGGTGTGCTGACGGCGCTTGGGCTTTGGATGGCAGACGTTCCGCTGGCCATCGCACTTGGGGCAATCGCAGGCCTGCTCGCCTTCATCCCCAATATCGGACCCGTTATCGCCATCGCGCCAGCGCTACTGCTGGCGTTCCCGGAAGGACAATCGACGCTGATCACGGTAATCGCGATTTATCTCGGAGTGCAGGCTCTGGAGAGCTACGTCGTCACGCCATTGCTTCAGCAGGAGAAGGTCTCGCTGCCGCCTGCGTTCGTCATCGCAGTGCAACTTCTTTTCGGCGTGTTGTTCGGAGTTCTCGGCCTGGCCCTGGCGACACCCATCGCGGCGGCGCTGATGACGATCATCGGGCTGATCTACGTAAATGGCTATCTCGATCGAGAGCCGCCGCAAGCAGGGAAATAGCCTGCCTCCTGCCCCAGCCAAGAGCGCGCAGGTATCCAGCCACGGCTGCTGCCCCAGCCGCCGGATCTTCGATTACCCCGCCGAGTGGAAACGGGTTGCGCGCATGGAAGAGCTCGGCCGCCGGGCATAGATGAGGGTAAAGGTGATACACCACTCACGCTTGGCCAGTGTTCGACTTTGTAAAGGCTATACCGCGTTGCGCACTCACCGCGACGCTATCGCAATTACGCCGCTGTGCCCCTCCGCGATCGCACAGATCGAGCGCCACCCCGAATGGCAGGACGTAGCGCGCCAGTGATGCGAATATGGCGGAGGATCTGCGATCGTCCTTTACAGCGATCTCCAGATCGAGAGGTGACAACTCGGACATTGGGTGGCCGCCGATTGCACCGCAAAGCGCCCCTTATATCGCTGCAGAGAGCAGCCTTTGTGATGCCCAAACGCTGGCATTGCCGGTGACCACGCCGGAGTTCCGGTTTGCGCCCAATCTCCAGGAATCCAGTAGCGCGGGTTGGATGGCATCCGCTTCCGCTATCGCGACTGGTGCCGCTGCGCTAATCTCGGCCGATGAAGCCGCGGCAGACGATAGGATTCTGCACCGCCACCGATGGCACGCGCATCGCGGTCGCATCGTGCGGCGAAGGGCCGGTGATCTTGCGGGCAGCGCACTGGCTCAGCCATGTTGACTATGATCTGGATAGTCCGGTGTGGCGCCCTTGGGTAGAGGCGCTGTCGGCGCACAATCGCTTCGTGCGCTACGACCCGCGCGGCTGCGGCCTATCGGACCGCCATGTGGCTGACCTGTCGCTTGAGGCCTGGCACACCGATCTCAAGGCAGTAGCAGCGACGATCGAGGAGCCGCGTTTCGTGATGCTTGGCCTGTCGCAGGGGGGCGCATTAGGCATCGCATATGCGCTTAGGCACCCAGAACGCGTCTCTCATCTCGTACTCGTTAACGCCTACGGCCAGGGCGGGCGTGTGCGCGCGCAGTCTGACGCGGAGCGGCTGGAGGCCGAGACGCTGGTCAATTTCATCCGCATCGGCTGGGGCCGCGACAACCCCGCGTTCTGTCGGTTCTTTACCAACTTGTTCATACCCGATGGCAAGCCGGAGCAGCATCGCTGGTGGGGCGATCTAGAGCGGGTGACAGCGACGGCCGACGTCGCGGCTCAATTGCTGTGGCAAATGCAAGGCATAGACGTGATGGACCTGGCTGCGAGGCTGGCGGTGCCGACACTGATCATGCATTGCCGGGGAGACATGCGGGTGCCGTTCAACGAGGGTTGCAAACTGGCTGCCACCATAGCTGGGGCACGCTTCGTACCATTAGAGAGCAACAATCACGTCCTCTTGCCCGACGAGCCTGCATGGGCGGAATTCCAGGCCGAGCTGGCAGCCTTCCTCGGACAGGATCAACCGCAACAACCTCCAGCTGTCCGCGAAGCTCACCTTACGCTCGCCGAAACCGCAGTCCTGGACCTGATCGTCCAAGGGCTCGACAACCGCACGATCGCCGCGCGTCTTGGCAAAAGCGAGAAGACCGTCCGCAATCAGCTCTCGGTGATCTTCGACAAGCTGGGCGTGCACAGTCGCTCGCAGGCGATCGTCAAATCGTTGTCACGCTGAAAGACGAGCGGGAGTAGGACATCTGTCCTTGGGCTGAGGCAGCATTTTGTACCCATCGGGACAGCCGCCTCATGCGGGCAAACACCTTCACGCGCATCCTTCAGATTCCGGAGGCAGAAGCCGTCCGCGGAAATGGAGGAACACAACATGACACAGATCGACGAAACCAAGCTGAACGAACTCGTTGGCCGCGTGCTCGGCGACCTCGGTGGCGCGGTTAGCGTGCCCCTGGTTCGCATCGGCGACACACTCGGCCTCTACGCCGCTCTTCGGAAGACGGGTCCGGCGACTGCCGACGAGATTGCGTTGGAAGCTGGTTGCGCTCCACGGTACGTACGCGAGTGGCTCTCTGCGCAGGCCGCTTCCGGCTATGTCAGCCACGATGGTGGGCGCTTCTCGCTAACGCCCGAACAGGCCTATGTCTTCGCCGAGCCGGATAGCCCGGTCAACCTGATCGGCGCCTTCGATACGGCGGCGGCGATGGTCGAGAACCAGGCGAAGGTTCAGGCGGCCTTCAAGACGGGCAAGGGCGTGGCGTGGGGCGAACAGGCTGGCTGCATGTTCTGTGCAGTGGCGCGCTTGTTTAGACCGGGCTACGTCAATGCGCTGGTGCAGGAGTGGCTGCCGGCACTCGATGGTGTGGTCGACAAGCTGAAAGCCGGTGCAAAAGTCGCCGATGTCGGCTGCGGACATGGCCTGTCGACGATCCTGATGGCGCAGGCCTTCCCGAAGTCGAGCTTCACCGGCTATGACTTCCATCCCGCGTCGATCGCTGCCGCCATCGCGCATGCCAGGGCTCACGGTGTGCAAAACGTGGCGTTTGAGGTCGGCCGGGCGCAGGACTTTCCAGGCGGCAGCTTCGACCTGGTCACCTGCTTCGACTGCCTCCACGACATGGGTGACCCCGAAGCCGCGGCGGCGCACATCTGCACGGCGCTCGCTGAAGGCGGCACCTGGATGGTGGTTGAGCCAATGGCTGGCGACACGCTCGAAGACAACGTCAACCCGGTCGGTCGCCTCTACTATTCCGCCTCGACGATGATCTGCGTCCCGACCTCGCTGGCACAGGAAACCGGACTGGCACTCGGCGCCCAGGCGGGTGAGAAGCGACTCAGCGAGGTGATCCGTGCCGGAGGCTTCAAAAACGTACGCCGTGCCGCGGCCACGCCCCTCAATATGGTGCTGGAGGCGACCTGAGCTGCCACCCCGCTGAGCTCCTTTAGCTCCACGAGCCGATGCCTTGGCTCGTGGAGCCGGATTTGTAAACTATGGCCCTCAACTACCAGTGCACGATGTGCGGCTGCGGACGCTAAAGGTACCGATCATCACATAGAAAGACATAAGGCGGGTGATCGCCAAAGAGGTTGCAAAGGGCGGACAGGAGCTGATGCAGCAAGCCGGCCCATACCCCCGGATCAGGAAAACCACCGGCGCCCTGCACTTCGAGTGCGCGCTTATGATCGGGACCTGAGAAAATCGAATGGCCTACAGTCGGCGGGACTTGAAAGGCCGACGGTCGTCGCCTCGGTGATCCCAGCCGTTTCTGATGCTGGCGAAAGTCCACGAGTTCGACATCATCAGTTCGCCCATCGGCCATTTTTGCCCGCCGACGACTCCAGTTTGTGCAGTAGGACGCGGTTGCGCCCGGCTTGCTTGGCAAGATAGAGCGCCGCATCCGCCTGACGCTGGAGCTGCTCTGGTGACGCGTCCACCTCAGCCGGCGACTGAACCGCAACTCCGATGCTCATGGTGACGTGGGGGGACACGCGAGATGCAGGATTGGGTAGCGCGGCGGCCTCTACACTCTCGCGAATCCGCTCGGCCGCCGCGACAGCCTCTTGCTCGCTCACTCCCGGAAGGAGCACGAGGAATTCCTCGCCGCCATAGCGGGCAACATGATCTCGATCATACCTTACATTGGCCTGGATTATGCCTGCGACCTTGACCAGACAGCGATCACCTTCCCCATGGCCGAGGCGATCGTTGAGCATTTTGAACTCGTCAATGTCACACATGAGCATAGCGGCACCGCCCCGGATTTTTTTGCGACCGCTCCACAGCTGGTCGAGCGTTTCGGTCATCCAGCGCCGGTTGGCGAGGCCAGTTAGAGGATCGGTCCTCGCCAGAAGCTTCAACTGATCGTTCGCCGCAGCGAGTTCGGCAACCCTGTGCCGGTCACGAAGCTCAAGCAGGAACGTTTTCTGAGCGAGAATTGTCATC
Source organism: Aquamicrobium sp. (assembly GCA_019739225.1). Taxonomy (GTDB): domain Bacteria; phylum Pseudomonadota; class Alphaproteobacteria; order Rhizobiales; family Rhizobiaceae; genus Aerobium. The sequence goes on along the minus strand of JAHHDT010000003.1, from coordinate 112,874 downwards.
GTGCGCCGCGCGGCAACCGTTGCAAAAACGCCGCTTGCGAAAAATAGCGTCGCAGCCACCGCACTCCCAATCGCGAGCTCCGGGTTCTGTAACTGAAATGCTAGATAGAGACCGAGCGCCAAAGCGGAGATCGTCACCGTCCAGGCGAGTGGGATGCTGAAGATGATGGTGGCCGTAATCGTGACGAACAGCATGATGTTCAGGTGTCGCTCGTAGAACTCGCCACCAGCGGTGGCGCCAACCAGCGCAACCGACAACAGGATTAGGAACATGCCCGCGATCAGCGTTGCCCCTTGCAGCCAGGGGGCCCGTGGCTTTCGCCAGATAAGGACGACTGCGATTACGACGGGCGGGATGATGGCCCCAGGCAAGAGCATGGATAGCGCGACCGGCCTCGGAAGCAGCAGCATGTACAGTGCCAAGGTCAGCACATCCAGGAATGCCACCCAAATCATCCAGGCGCGGATTGTCTTCGCCGTTTGCGACCAGACGCGCTCCCGAAACAGGGTGTTGATCCTCCCTACCAGGCGGATGTCACGCGTGCGTCGCGATAGAAGTGCCTCAACTTGCGCCGTAATCTCTGGATCGTCCACCGCATCGATATGCACTCGATCTGTCACAATCGCCGTACCCTGCAACTGCTTTATCCTGGACAACCATGAGCCATCCAGTCTTTGGCTAAGGATAGCTTGTCGCCATTTCCTGAAGATTAGCTTTCCGGCTCAGTCTCGGTTCAACCGTCAGATCGTCCGCGTGTAAATCTGGGGGTCCGGGCAGTGGCAGGCCCGGCGGTATTGAAGACATTATTCGACATCAGCTGGCATAGGGTGTCGCAGACACCTGGAGATTGTCATGACATCTACTCCCCGGCGCTGAGAGTTCCTCGGCCACAATGTGTGAGTCATATGTCTCGAACCCGATATCCAGTGAGCCGAGAACTGCGGTTTCGGATCGCCGGCTGGCGGCCAAGTCTTTCGCGGAAGATGACCATGGTCAATGTGGCGCGCCCAATGAAGCTTCACGTCATTCTCCGCCGATGTCGGACGTCTGCCCCCTCTGGCGATCGCTCCTTCTTATGGCCGCTTCGACACCGTCAAGAATGAGGCTCAACCCGAAATCGAATGCGGCACCGAAATCCCATTCGCGCGGCAGTTCCATCCCTTCGACCATCCTATATCCGCGCCCGGCAATGCGCTGTGAGCGAGTACCGTCAGCCGGTTCCAGATCGATGTACGGTCCGCGGCTCTGGTAATCTGCCTGCATGATCGTGAAGCCGACCAAGGTGAAATATGTCCGAACGCCGTCGAGTTCCGACAACCCGGCCTGACTGAGGGCGTTCAGTGTTACCTCCATCGGCGCAAAGACGGTCCCCGGGGCGATATCGGGCGTCTCCAGCAGGCGGCTCAAACCCGGATGCCGCAAGCAGATCGCGCGAAACTCGGCAAAGCAATAGGCCACCTGGTCGCGCCAGTCAGATGTACCGCCGTCGAAATTCGCATTGTCGAGGATATCGGCCGCAATTGCACGTAGCAGATCGTCTTTGCTGCTGACGTGGTTGTAGAGCGCCATTGGCGTCACATTAAGCGATTCTGCGACCGCCCGCATGGTGACGGCGCCCACTCCCTCGCAGTCGAGAAGAGCAAGGCCGGCTTCGATCACCTTGTCGCGCGTGAGATCGCGCGGTCGGTTCACGGATTTCAGCGGCTGCACGCTTCGGCTTCCCTTGGACAAGGCTGTTCCTATCGTGTGAGCGCAAGCGCCATCGCCACGAGACTAAGCATGGCGAGACCCGCGCGCATCACATGCGAGTGCTCCCAGACATTCCTGAGCTGGCGCCAGTCTGCATCCTGACCCGCGAAAGCCGAAAAGAACATTGCGCCCAGGCCGGAGACCTCCGTGTCCTTCAGCCAGATATTATTCACCGGGTGCGTCACGAACCAGTAGGTCAGGTGTCCGGCCACGAGGAACGCGAATGCCGCCGCTATCCACCAGAAGCGCTCCGATCCGAACGGGGTAAGAAATAGCAATACGGGCAGCAGCAACAACGCTCCGAACTCGCCGACGAGCCCGCCAATTGTGAAGCCCGGATAATAAATCCCCTGAACGACGCGATAGTCTTGCTCGTCGAGCCTGAGCTTGCCGGGAAACTCAAGAGCGTGCGCCAAGGCAAGCCCCATCGTGACGGCGACGAGGACAAGCGCAAGGACGGCCAGTGCCTGTGTCATGACGGAATGCCCTTTGAGCCGGTTCGCCTTCTTATATACATTGTATATTTACTGATCTGAATGCGCAAGGGACCCGCCGCGGGCCACTCGGGTATTCGGTTACTGACCTGTTTCCGGGGGCGGGCAACGTTGCGGCCGCATCGTTCTAGTGTGGCCTCAGGCCGATGACGCCGGACGGTCCGCCGATCATAGGCGCCGCATTCGTGCGAGGCTTTAAATCAACTCCGGTCACGGAACCCTGGTATGGACCATGGCCTGCGGTTCGGGCAGCGGGTTCGCCGACATCGTGTCTGGCAAGGTCCCCGACATCGACGTATCCGACCTCGGTGCTAGGCGGCATCAGTGATGACCGCCAAGCCCGAGGCGTGAGTGCGATCCTCGCTATCGAACTCGACGGGATCGTTTCAAACTGGCGGCTACTGTCGCCTGTGTTCAAAACTGCCAGCCCGCGGGAACCCAAGCGTATCCGGTATCGGTGCGCAGGATCCGGCCGAGACCGGGAAAAGGGTAGTGGAAGCCTAGGACCAGCTTCTGTTCGCTGGCTGCCTGGTCGAAGATGCGTCGACGCGAAGCCTCAGCCGCCTCCTGGTCGCGATCCGGACCGGGCCGCCATGGCCGGTCGATGTTGACGACCGGATGGTAGGCGAGGTCAGCAGTCAGAAGAAGCTGGTCGTGGCCGGAGTGGACGAGGAAGGTTGCCATACCCGGCGTGTGGCCGGCGGCGGCGATCGTCGTCAGGCCTGGCAGGATTTCGTCGCCCGCCTCGTAGAACTCGATGCCGTTCGAGACAGGCTCGACGCTCGCCTTGATATTGGCTGCGAAACGTTGCCGAAACTCCTCCGGCACCGGCATGTAGGAGAGGTCCGGCTCACCCTCGACGAAGAACGCCCAATCCGCGCGCGGAACCATGACGGTTGCGCGCGGGAAGGCACGGCCGCCGTCGGCATTACGCAGATTGCCGACATGGTCGGGATGGGTATGCGATATCACGATCGTGTCGATATCGTCGGCTGACAGTCCTATCGCGGCGAGATTGTCGAACAGGCGCCCGCCGTTCGGCCCCATCGTTCCGCCCGCGCCGGCCTCAAGCAGAATGCGGCGCCCGCCGATCTCAAGAAGCAGGGTGTTGAGGTTCAGCGTCATGTGGTCCGTCGGCAGGAATGCCCTTCGCAGGACCTCCTCCAGTTCGGCCTCGGGCGCATCACCGGCATAAACGCTCGGCGGCCCTCCGATCAGCCCGTCGCTGAGTACCGTCGCGGCGATGTCGCCGACTTGGAAGCGGTAATGGCCGGCATTACCCACGAGTGCGGCGGGCGAAGGCGCGGCGCCTTGTGCACCAGCCGCTCCGGAATGGATCAAGCCAAAACTTGTCCCGGTCGCGCCCGCAAGCGCAGTTAGCATGATCTTACGTCGGTTGATCGTCAGCATGATGGTCCTTTCTGAGCACTGATGGCCGGTGCGCCGGAGACCGGCCATTCCTCCGGCATGGTGACGCCGTCACGTCGTTTTGATAAGACGATCAAAATCGATCAGGCTGATCGCATAGGGCGACCAATCATGACGGTACGGCTCGATCATCTGGAAGTCTTCGCACTTGTCGTGCGCACGGGCGGCTTCCGCGCGGCCGCAGCCGAGCGCGGGGTCTCCTCCTCCGTCATCAGCCAGACGATCCGTGCGCTCGAACAGGCTCTCGGTCTGCGGCTTCTCAACCGCACGACGCGCAGCATGGCCCTCACGGAGGCGGGCGAGCGCCTCCTGGAGCGACTGCGCCCGGCTCTCGACGACATCCGTTCCGCGCTCGTGGACCTCGACCGTTTGCGCGAACTGCCGTCCGGCACGCTACGGATCAACGCGCCGGGACCGGCGGTGGACCATATCCTGTGTCCACTCGCTTTCGCCTTCATGAACGATCACCCGGCTGTGAAGGTCGAACTGGTTAGCGACGCGGCAATCGTCGACATCGTGGAGCAGGGCTTCGATGCAGGCGTGCGCTTCGGACAGCAACTGCAGCAGGATATGATCGCGGTGCCGCTTGGCCGGCCCTTGCGCTACGCGATCGTCGCCTCCCCAAATTATCTGCGCGAGCGTGGGTGGCCAAACGTGCCCTCGGATCTTATCGGCCACAACTGCATCCGTCGCCGCTATCCGGGCGGTGCGCTTGCGGCATGGGCGTTCGAGAAAGGCAGTGAGAGCCTCGAGATCACGCCCGATGGCCGACTGACCTTGAGCTCGGCGCATCAGGAACTTCAGGCAGCGATCGCGGGGCAAGGCATCGCGCACGTGTTCGAGGACTATGCGCGCGCGCACATCGCGGATGGCTCGCTCGTCGAGGTATTGGCCGACTGGAGCCCACGGCTGCCAAGCTGGTTCCTGTACTATCCCAACAAGCGGCATTCGAGCGCGGCAATGCAGGCTTTCATCGACTTCGTCCGACGGTCGTCCCGATAGGAACCTGATTTTTAATCGAAGGCCGGGATGAGGCCGCGTCGCCTTTGAGACCAGTCTGCGTGCAGCGCCAGCTATCCGAAAGCCGCCATTCAGATGATGCGCGGCCTCTGCCGTAACCCGCCCGGACTCTTGCTATTCATTGTTCTCACGCGGCAAGCTGGACGCGCCGCAGCCTGTAGACGGTCGCGGGTGGTATGTTGATGAAAGTGCCCCCGATCCGTTCGGCCTCAAGTCCCACACGATCAAGCACCGTGCGTGGTACCGGGCACCCCGGTCCGTAGGTGAATTGATAGAAGGCGCCGGTCGGTGTCAGTTTGCCGAAAGCAGCCCGCAAGATTGCCTCGACCTGCGGCTTTGGCATAGACAACAGCGGAAGGCCGCTCACAACTGCGCCCGCCGGCCTGCCATCGAAGAGTTTTACAGTGTTGATAGCAGCCGCATCCATGCACAGCGTGTTGGCTTTCGGAAAGCTAGCAGAAAGAGCATAGGCAAAGGATTTGCCGAACTCGACAAGTGCGAGGTCTTTCTCCTCCACACCGCGTGCCAGCAGGGCGCGGGTAAAGGAGCCGGTACCCGGTCCAAGTTCGATCACCGGAATGGTCGAGGCGGATATTTCGCTTGTGATTAGCCGGGCGAGTGCGCGGCTGGAGGGTGCGATGGCCGCAACCGTGAGCGGCGAGCGAAGCCATGCGCGCACGAAGTGAAGCCTCTCGGCGGGTGAGTTTGTATGGGCCTGCGTCCTTGTGGTGTCGGTCTCAGACGTGGTCTGAGCTTTGCTCGATCGCCTTTCGGCAAATGTGGAGACGAAAAGTCCGCAGACGTTTAATGCCGCGATGCCCGCGACAAGCGTTCCAAACGCATCCATCTTCACATCGCCGCAAGCAGGTTGCGGACAGATGGCGAAGCTTCGCCGAACCTCACGCCGCTCAGTTCTTCGGAGACCTCCCACAGGCGGCTCGCGACGTGGTGTTCCAGGGCTGCCGGCGGCACCTTGGCTTCGCCAGGATACCCGCGCAGTTCTCCCAGCCCTGTAGGCCCGTAATAGGCGGATGCTTGCGCGTCCGGTGAGGTTGCGGCGTAAAGGGTTGAAAGAGCACCTTGTGCCACCGGCTGGAAAAGGAACCAGAGTGCAGACCGGATAAGCCCCTGGGCGCTGTAGCGACCAGGCGCGTTGTGCAGAAGGTTGGTACGCGAGATGCCCGGATGGGCGGCAATGCTCGTCAGACCCCAGTCGGCGTTATCGCTTCGACGCTGGAGCTCGAAGGCGAACATCAGGCAGGCGAGCTTCGACTGGCTGTAGACAGGCATCGGCTTGTAGGTCCGATCGGCCTGAAGATCGTTGAAATTGATGCGCCCACCCCGGGCCGCGATGCTTGAAAGGGTCACGACGCGCGATACGCTCGACCTGCGCAGCAATGGAAGCAGATTGGCCGTCAGTGCGAAGTGGGCAATATAGTTGACGCCGAACTGCAGTTCGAAACCATCTTTGGTCATCCTGCGCTCTGGTGGGGTCATGACCCCGGCATTGTTGATCAGCACGTCGATGCAGTCCCGGTTCGCAGCGAGGCGCTTGCCAAAGGCCGCGACTGACCCAAGGTCCGCCAGGTCGACTTCCTGGAAACTGATTTTCGCCTGGCCGTAGACCGACCTGATCCGATCGACCGCGGCTGCTCCCTTTGTCGGATCGCGCCCGCCGATGACGACGTCACCGCCTGCCAGCGCCAGTGCGAGGGCATCCTCAAAGCCAAGGCCACCCGTGCCGGTAACGACGAAGGTGCGTCCTCGCTGCGAGGGGATATTTTCTGTTGTCCAGCGTTTTGTCATTGGGAAACTCCATTGCGCCCTGCACCTGGTTGTCCAGGCCGCGTTCTGTTCGAGGGTAAGCTCAGGCGCGCAGCACGCTTCGCGTTCGCCTCTCACCGATGGTTTCAGTGACGGCGAGCGGCAGCGAGCGTAAACGACGGCCTGTAGCGTTATGGATCGCGTTGGCAATGGCGCCGGCGACGGGTACGATCCCCGGTTCGCCGGCACCGCCCGGCGGCAGATCGCTCTCCACGATCTCGACCACGACTTCTGGGGCGTTATGAAGCCGCTGCATCGGAAAATCGTGGAAATTCGATTCCACCACCGCGCCGGCATCGATGGTGATTGCGCTCATCAGCGCCGTCGTGACGCCGAATATGATGCCGCCTTCCATCTGGGCCGCAACGGCGTCGGGGTTCACCACCAAGCCGACGTCGATGGCGCAGAAGATCTGGTCGACCGTAATCTCGCCGTCCTCGGCGATCGTGACCTCGGCCACCTGCGCTACGACACTTTGATAGCACTCCTCAATGGCGATGCCGCGCCCGCGCCCCGGCGCCATGGGCGTGCCCCATCCGGCCATCACCGCGACCCGATCGAGGACGGCAAGATGCCTTGGGTTTTCCCGCAGAAGGGCGCGGCGATAGTCGAGCGGGTCTGCACCGGCTGCCAGCGCGCATTCGTCGATAAAGCTCTCTGTGAAGAACGTGTTGAAGGAGAAGCCGTTCGACCGCCAGAGGCCGATTGGCATGTGGCTCGGCACGTTCTGGCTGCGCACGCGCCGGGAGGGGATGGCATAGTGTAGTTTGTCCAATCCCTCGACTGTCAGCCTGTCTCCGTCGGGGCCGGGATTGAAGGGCAAATTGCGGCTGGCGACCGACTGGATGATCGACTGGGCGGCAACGATTGCCTCATAGGCGAGCGGCAGGCCGTCAGGGCCGAGCGCGGCGCGAAGTCTTGCTGCAGCATGGCTGCGGAAGAGGCCGCGCGAAACGTCCTCTTCGCGCGACCAAATCAGCTTGACCGGCCGGCCGCGGTGGCGAGCGGCCAGAAAGGCGGCCTGCGCGACGACGTCCTGGTCGCTGCGGCGGCCAAAGGCGCCACCGTTCATCAAGACATTGCAGGTGATCGACGTCGGCTCGACGCCTGCCCAGCCCGCTCCGGTCCCGATACCTACGCGGATGTTGACCGGCCCCTGAGACGGGACCCAACCTTCCGCCGATCCGTCCTCCCGTACGATCACCGTCGCGTTGATGGGCTCCATGCAGGCATGCGCCACAAACGGAACCTCGTAGGAGGCTTCGACGACCGATGCTGTGTTCGAACCGATGACAGTGGCTGCGTCTCCCTCGTCGAGGTTCTCGTACGGCGCGGTGACGTCGAGCGCGGCACGGAGACTTCTTGAGAAGTCGGCGCTCGATGCACCGTCGTCCGCCGTGCCCGTCCACTCCACATCGAGCTGCCAGGCGGCCTGTTCGGCGCGCCACCACGAATCGGCGACGATGGCCACCTGTCGCCCGTTGATAATCGTTACGTCGAGGACGCCTGGCTGGGTGCGCACATCGGCCTCGTTCACGATGCGTGCGACCTGCGCGCCGAAGACGGGTGCATGGCGAATTGTCGCGTGAAGCATGCCCGGCATGGCGACATCCATGCCGAAAACCGGCTCGCCACGCACTTTTGCCGGCACATCGACACGCGCCTGCCGCGTCCCGATCACCTGCCAGTCCGTAGCGGGCTTCAGCGCTGGATCGGCAGCGGGAGACAAGATTGCGGCTTCACGCGCAAGTTCGCCGTAGGACAGGCTGCGGCCGGACGCCTCGTGCCGAACGAAGCCGTCGCCGGTGGAAAGCTCGCTCGACGCCACGCCGAGGCGCGCTGCGCCGGCCCCGATCAGCATCTGCCGCGCCGAGGCACCGGCAACGCGCATCGGGTGCCACAGCGACATCGTCGATGACGAAGCACCTGTGGAGATGAAGCCGAGTAGGCCGAGCACCCGTCTGCCGGCCCAGACCACCGGCCCGCTCGCCTCTTCCGGCCGTACCTGCAGGACGTTGAACCAGGTGGCATAGGCCGGATGAGCCTCGGTCGGGAATTCGACGCTGATGCGGTCGTCGAAGGGGATGTCCAGTTCCTCGGCCACCACCATGGCGAGCCCGGTGTGGATGCCCTGCCCCATCTCGGCGCGCGGTACCTGAACCACCACCCGGCCATCGTCGTGGATGGTCAAAAAGGCGTTGAGCACGGCGCGGTCGCCGTCCAGGAAGCCGTCGAGACCGTCCACGTCGACCGTGGCAAGGTAGCCGACACCGCCAACAGCGGCGACAAGGGCGGTCCCTCCGATAGCGGCACCGGTCAGCAGGAAGCCGCGGCGGGAAATAATGCGAGACATGTTCGTCTCCTAGCTTTGCGAAATCGTTGCGGCGGCGCGGTGGATCGCGCGACGGATGCGTGGATATGTGCCGCAGCGACAGATGTTGGTGATTGCCTCGTCGATCTCCGCATCTGTCGGGTTGGGGTTCTGCGCGAGCAAAGCAGTTGCCGCGACGATGAAACCAGGCTGACAAAAGCCGCATTGCGGCACTTGCTCGTCGATCCAGGCCCGCTGGACGAGCGAGAGAGTTCCATCCGGACCTGGAAGTCCTTCGATCGTGAGGATGGACGCACCGGCCAGATTGCCGACCATGACTGAACATGAGGGCACGGATTCGCCGTCGATCAGAACGCGGCAGGCGCCGCACTGCGCGATACCGCATCCGTATTTGGCACCGGGAAGACCCAGATCTTCTCGTAGCGCCCACAAAAGTGGCTTGTCGTCCGCGCCGGAAATATCGACGGGAGTGTGATTGACGGTGAAGGATACCATGTGAGCTCCGACTCGGTGTTGAGGGGGAGGACGGAGGCGCGCACGAGCTGTACCGGCTGCATGCGCCTCCGGAAGCAACGGTCAGGTGGGAAGTCCGCTTCAGGCTTTTGATGGCCGGTCGCAGGACCGGGGGATGTCCGCTGCTTCGACGTTCAAGCTAGTCGCGGCCGGTCGCATGGCTGTGCCGGGCATGTACCGTTCTGTATCGAATTGTACCGTCGCCAAGCCCGAAGCGGCCCAGTGCCGCCGTCCCGTTACAAACGGATACAGTTTGGCCCGAGCATTCCGGCCAGGACGGCGATATAAGCGAAGGCATCTTCAGGGTTCGAGGCAAGTCATGGAGAAAGTGCCGCACATAGCCGTTGTCGACGACCATCGCGATATCCGCGACCTCGTCGGCAAGTATCTGCAGCAGCAGGGCTACCGGGTCAGCACGGCTGAAAACGGTGCGGCGCTTCGTCGGCTGTTCGAAAGGGGCGCGCCCGACATTGTGGTGCTAGACATCATGATGCCCGGAGAGGATGGCCTTACCTTGTGTCGCGAACTTCGTGCGGGATCGGGCGCGGGCGTGCCAATCATCTTCCTGACGGCGAAGGCCGACGAAACGGATCGGGTGATCGGCCTCGAGCTCGGTGCTGATGACTACCTCGTTAAGCCGTTCTCGTCGCGCGAACTTCTCGCGCGGATCAAGGCGGTGCTGCGCAGGGTCAACAGCCTGCCGCCGCAAACATCCGTCCAACGCTCGGGTTCGGTTCGGTTTGATCGCTGGGTGCTCAATTTCGGGCGACGGGAACTGCAAGGCGACGACGGTGTGGGTGTGCCGCTCTCCACCGCGGAATTCCGACTGTTGAAGGTTTTCGTCGAGCGTCCGGGTATCGTTCTAACCAGAGATCAGTTGCTCGATCTGACGGCAGGCCGAGAGGCGGAGCCATTTGATCGTTCGATCGACAATCAGGTGAGCCGGCTACGCCGCAAGATAGAGCGCGACCCGAAAAACCCTTCCATTATCCAGACTCATCGTGGCGGTGGCTACAGCTTCATGCCGGAGATTTCGGCATGATGAAGCGCCTGTTGATCTTCTGGCAAAAGAGCCTGTCGATCCAGCTCCTCGTTTCGATGCTGCTTACTCTCTTGGTGTCGCAGTTCATCGGCTTGGGTATTTCGTGGAATAAGTTCCGAACCGATCTCTATACGACTGTGCGTACCGAACTTGCCAGTCGGGCGCAGGCGGTGGCCCGTCTGGTCGAAACGGTGCCGGCCGGGTTCGACGACGAGATTGCCAGGGTCAACAGCACTGATTTCACGCGGTTCTGGATTTCGCAGAAGCCGGCAAGCTCACCTGAACAGTGGGCAACGGAGGCGTTTCATCAGTTCGAGACGCCACTCGGCATGTTTCTCAACGGGGCAACGCCGGATGTTGCCGCCACCACGCCCGCTTATATGACGCCAGTCCCCGAAGGGGCCGGGCCGGAATTGTTTCTGCAGGGCACGACCTTGACATCGACGGCCCCCCAAACCGCGCGCGTTATGCCGTCGGCGACAACGCTCGATTTCGCCAACCGTGAAGGTGCTGGCCTGATCATGCCGCTTGGCGATGGGCGGGCTCTCAACGTTGCCTACTACAAGCGCTTGCCTTCGATCTGGGCGACGCATCTACCCTTTGCACTCGCACTAACGGCAGTGCTTGTTGCACTGATCGGGGCGATGACAGTGCGCCGCATCTCCCGACCACTTGGTCGTTTGACGAAGGCCGCCGAAACGCTCGGACGCGGCGAAGCGGTGCTGCCACTTCGCGAGAGCGGACCCAATGACATCCGCCGGACCGCCGAGGCGTTCAATCTGATGCAGGAGCGGCTGCACCGCTTCGTGACGGACCGAACGCGGATGCTGGGTGCGATCGGACACGATCTTCGTACCCCGCTGACAACATTGCGGCTGCGGGCCGAAATGGTGGAAGACGCTGACCTTCAGAAGCGTATGCTGGACACTATCGACGAAATGCAGGCGATGATCGATGCGACGCTCGCACTGGCGCGGCAGGAATCGACTTCGGAAGAGACGCGAACGATCGATCTCTCAGCGCTCGTTGAAAGCGTTTGCGAAGATCTTGCCGAAATCGGTCAGCCGGTACGGTTCATCGAAGGTCAGCGCATCAATTACCGCTGCCGGCCGGACGGTCTGCGCCGTACGATCCGAAATCTCGTCGAAAATGCGGTGCGGTATGGGGGACATGCCGAGGTGCGGTTGCAGACCACTGACGCTGCGATCGAGATCGTGGTCGATGACGACGGTCCCGGCATACCGATCGACAAGACGGAGGAGGTTTTTGCGCCATTCTTCCGGCTTGAGGGATCGCGATCGCGCGAGACTGGCGGCGTCGGACTCGGCTTGTCGATCTCTCGCGCCATCGCGCGCCAGCATGGTGGCGACATCATACTCTCGCCCCGCGAGCCGGGCCTCCGAGCCGCTATTGTGTTGCCAGCCTGATTGCCTGTGCACCCCGTCGCGCTGCGCAAATTCCCCTATGTCGTTCCGCGTTTCTGCTTTAGTGCGTCCAGCAGGAAATCCTGCATAAGGCGCTGGAGTGCTTCGGTCGCTGCGCGCACATCACCCATCGCGCGTTCGATTTCCGCTTCATCCAGAGGCGCAGCGTTGGCCGCCTTCACGAGGTCCACGCGCGCCTGCCGCAGATCGCGAAGGGCAGCTAGCGTGCGCGGCCGGTTCTCCCGCAGCAGGTTTCGGAACTCGGCGCGGACCTCGGGCGGATAGGCCGCGCCGACACTCGCGGCCAGATTGCCTCCAATGGGAACGCCGCCTATGCTTCGCGCCGCGTGGCCGAGCAGGAAGACGTTCGCCAGGACGGACACGGCGAGCGCCGCAGCGAGCACTAGTCGGGGCCAGGATTGCCGCCTCACAGGAAGCCCTCCTCCAGAAAGGTTTCCTCAGCCGCGCTCGGCAATCCGGTATCAATGCCGCTTGCGATCGGATCGCCAGTTGCAATGGCCAGCAAGGCGTCGTCCATTCTCCCATAGCCCGGCCCCGCAACGAAGTAACCGGCGAGCCCGGCCGCGATGAAAACGGCGCCGAAGCTCGCCACTGCAGCAGGAAGCCGCAATGACCACATCATCGGGAAGAAGCCAAAATAGGATCGTCGTTCGCGGTCGATCTGCACGAGAATCTGTCGCGTAAGTGTCGGTTCGTCCGTCTCCATGAGTGCGGCTTCGAAAACGAGCCGGTCGAGACGCACGTCTTCGCCGAGTCCCGACGTTTCGTCCGGCTCTCCGAGGAATATCTGTGCTTCCTGTCTGTATGGCGCTGGCCAAGCCGATATGTCGGCGCCGAAACGACGCTTCAGGCGTTCAAGTTCTTCACCAGTCATCTTGACGTCCCTTCGTGACCCTCATTTGTGTGTTGAACCGTCGTCAGGTGCCCCCTTAGGCTGCGCCTACCGCGTACAAGCAACTGCTCGACGGAGCCGGCGCTGGCGCCCATCACCTCGGCGATGGCTGGCACGTCGAGGCCGGCGACGGCGCGCAGCAATAAAGCCATGCGCTGTCGCTCCGGCAGGCGCGCGAGGCCGTCGCGGACGATGGCGAGTTCCTGCCGCGCTCCAACGCGTGCATCGGCCCGCGGGTCCTCGTCGGCGAGTATGTCGTGCACATCGTCAAGGCCGATGAAAGCGCGAAGGCTTCGTCTTCGGCGCGCGTCGATGCAGCGGTTCGCGGTAATCCTGTAGAGCCATGTCGACGCACGACCCTTGACTGGATCGAAACGCGCCGCATGCTTCCAGACCGACACGAACACGTCCTGCACAACATCCTCCGCATCGGCGGCGCTACCGAGATATCGGGCAGCGAAGACGCGCAAGCCGTGGCCGTGGCGGTCGATAAGGCGTGCCAAGGCGGCCTGTTCGCCGGACGCGATCCGGACGAGGACGTTCTCGTCCTCGCCAATCGCGCGCTGCGCATCATCGTCGGTATCCCCTTCGCCGCTCACACCACCTCTATCTCCAACAACGGTGGACACCGATTACAGCGTTTCCACGCGGCCCCGTGACACTTCCGGCCGTCCTCATCCGAAACGGTGCGCGCGCCGAAGCGCGGTGGCCCGAAAACGACCTTTTGGGTGCGGCAGTCGCGGAGTAGCTCCGATGACAATGGCCCGCGACAATGCCGTTCGGACAGTTTGTGGTCGAGCTATGGACGCCGCCTTTGCGACCGATACGTGTCTTCTCGCCCGCATAGATCAGATCGTCGTCGCCGACACTGCGCGTAGTCTGGCCGCCATGAACTGTGCTGCGGGTCCGGTCAGCAGCGTTTCCAGCGACCGTTCCGGCGATCGTATGCAGGCCAAGCGCTATGAGCATGGGTTGAGGTGAGAATATGATCGGAAAGTCCTTTTAGAAGGGAACTCGAAAAGAGTGCCCACGTCAGCCCGCACGACCGATGAGAAGGCTACGGACGAAGGAGAATTCTGCCGGTGAGAGCCGGCCGTCGCCGTCTCGGTCGGCCAGGTCGAACAGGAGGGTTCGAGTGCGGAATTCCTCGGCGGAAACAGTGCCGTCGCCGTTCGCGTCCATCCGCCTCGACTGCCTGGCCAGCCGCGCCTGCACCGCAACTGCACGATCCATGATCGCATCGCGCAGTTCCTCGACCTCGCGCGCCTCGAGATTGCCGTCGCCGTCGAGGTCCAGCCTTGCGAACAGACGCTCGCGGACCGCCGCAATCTCGTCGCGCGAAAAGATGCCATCCCCATCGGTGTCGAGGCGGTCGAGGGTTGCTGCCGGCGCCGTTTGTGCCCGGGCGGTGCTCGGCAAAGCCGCAGCGACTATGACGGTGGCGAACGCCGCAGCAGTAAGTTTCATGAGAGGGTTCCATTTCGTCGTCAGGTAAGCCGCCGCAGGGCGGTGATACCACCGATACGCAGAAGTCCGGCCCCTCCTACGCTCCTATAGAAATGTGCTCCCCGCATAACCACTGTGGTTGCCTGATCGGACGACTTTCAGGCTATGGCGTAGGACTGGACGCTCCCATGCGTAGGAGGCGTTAAGAGAGGCCGCAGCGGTTCTCTCGCACGGAGAATACGCATGAACAGCAGATTGCTTCCTCTTGCCATGCTTCTGCTCGTCCCCGGCGCCGGCAGCGCGTACGCTGCCGACTTCCCAAACGTTCGCGAGATATTTCGCCAAATGGATTTGAACGGAGACCGGACGATCCAGTTTTCTGAGATTCAAGCCGCCCGGGGATCGCTGTTCGACCGGCTCGATGGGAACCGTGACGGCTTACTCGGCGCGGACGAAATACGCGCGGCGACACAGCTGGCCGGCAACCGGCCAAGCGTCGCAATGGTATCGGCTGTTGATTTGAAGGAGCACGTTACCCGCATGGACACCGATGGCGATGGCCGAGTTTCGCGCGAGGAGTTCTCACGTTTCATCCCTGACCGTGCGAGGCGCACCGACACGGACGGCGATGGAGTGCTGTCGCGCCGCGAGTTGAGGGCGCTGCGCCGACAATAGAGCCGAATAAGCCGGTTCACACGCAATTCGTGGCAGGCCGATAGCAGCGTTTGCTTCGAGCAATGCGACGCTTCTCAAGCTTTCGTTGCCGACAAGTCGATCAATTAGGAGACGAAAAATGAAAATGAAACTGACGCTCGCGGCGGCTTTTGCGGGAGTGTTCTTAACGAGCACGGCTGCGTTGGCACATTCTGGCGTTACGACCAGGACAGTCAATATGCGGATCGGTCCTGGAACGCAGCATCCTGTTGTGGTTGCAGTTCCGGTTAGTCAGCCCATTACGATTGTGGGTTGTATCTCGGGTTCGGCTTGGTGCGATGTCGTTTGGGCGGGGCATCGTGGATGGGTTTCTGCCGGTTACATCTACTATACAGCGCCAGGATACTCGGTGCCGATTGCCACCGTTTATAATCGTGTTCCAACCGTCGCTCCCTGGGTCGAAGCACGGCGCGACGCGCGTGTTCAATATCGCGTCCATCGGCGTATGGATCGTAGATGGGATCGATGGAGCGGAAACTGAGCATCCGAGCTGCGAGCATGGGGATCGTGACTGGATGACGAGTTTCCCCGAAGACCGGAACGTCGTCCGCTCTCGCCTCGCATACCGCCCTCCCCGCCGGACGTTGTAGACGGACGCGCCACGCGATTGTTCGACCCAACCACAGCGGTGTCAGCCTTCCTATCCGGTGACAGGGTAGGAGGCTAGGCTTGCCACTGGCAACCTCCCGTGGCCGTCCCCTCCCCGGGGGATACGGTGCTGCTGCATGACCAATATCAACCAACGATGCGGCCTGCTCTCATGAGGGCCTGATCCACGTCCTGACGCATGCCAGTCACGCTTTCCCGATGTTCCCTCCTATGCAGTCTTCAGTGGCTTCCACCACTCAGGCATGGAAGCGATCATCGCCGGGACAGTCGAAGCGCCAGCGCTTGGCGGTCGGCTGGCGTTGCAATGCGGGCAGTGCTAATTTTTCTCCGGTGCGGCTTAGGCCGGCATGGCGACTTGGCCCCCCGCCTATATGGTCGTCGTGCGCCGCAGATCGCCACCCCTGCGGCCACCACCTAGCCGTTGTTCTTGAACATCAGCGAGGGCAATTCGCGTCGCTGCCCAAGCACGCAACCGTTTCAGCCAACCGGCGTTGAGCGATCGTCGCTATCCATCTTCGGGAGGAGTGCCATCATGAGGCTGCATCTGCCAGTCACGGTTACTGTTGGGCTATCAGGATCTCGTGATCTGTTGACAGTCGACGATCTTCTCGACTTCCTCGATGAATGGCCGCCAGCGCGGCGCGGGCCAATTCGAGCGAACGTCTATCGCCTGTGCCTCGCAGCGATCGCACAGGAGGCGACGGTAGAGGAAGCCCGCGAGGCGTTCGTTGCCTTTGCCAGGATGATGAATGTGCTTGAGCCGACCTTTGATCCCGTGCCGGGTTATGACGTCGGCAACTCCACAGTTCGCGGTGACAACACCAACGCCGAGGGAACCGGTGGGGTCGATCGGCGTTGTGAAAACGGCAGGCTCCCGCCCTGCCAATACCCAAACCCACTTGGCTGGCCGGCTTCACGCCGGCCCTTTTTCTTGGCGAAGAGCGCGAACGCCGTTCGCTAGGCTAGACGCGCCCCTATAAACCGCCCGAACGCCGATTTTGGAACAGGCAACAGCATAACGTCGCCCGGCTTTCCTCGAAAAGCCCTTGGCCGAAGTTGTGAGTGAAGGCTAAGCTCCCCGAACACCCTCAACCCGCTTCCCGTCCAGCTGCGGCAATGCATCATTGGCGTGCTGGTGTTCAGGTGGGTCTCTGGAATCAGTGTGTCCCCGAACCCCGTAGTGGAGGTCTGCAGCCAGATGACGTCTAGCTCCAGACCACTCCCTCATTTCGCGATGGTTCGAGGTGGCCGCCAGCATATCAGGTGGAGGAACGGGAATTTGCAGGAAGAACCCCATTCGGTTCCGACAGCCGCGATCACGTAGGTTGGGGGCCGGCGGCATCAGATGAAACCCCTGAACCCAAATCAGGCCATTGTCGCTTAGATGGGGAAGCAGTTCCGCTGCGAAACAAAGACAATGCTGCTCATATGCTTTAGCGTTCGTGCGCGATCTACAGTGCCGGGCATCTAACCTCCTTCACGGGTCGCAACGATACGTGACTTTGCGAGAGTACCTTTGCTCTGGGCGTAGCGAAGAGACGGGCCACCTGTCCGACTGAGGATGTGGGGACGATACCCAGATTGACGGGCAGGGGGCCAAGTATTGGGGGATGAAGGGTCATCACAGTCCAAACGTCAACTGTGCGCAAATGTTTTAGGAAGGGAACGACGTCCCTTCAAAGCGTCTCGGTCAGATTTTGCCTCCCAACCCGAGACCCAGAGAGGGCGTTGCAGGCCAGTTTGGAAGCTGCTTTTCGGCGACTGGCGGATGTATCCGACCCGGTAATGCGTTGCCGACACGCGCGAAGGCCACAAATGCTTGTCGCGCCTGATCGGCACTCCCCTGCCCCGTAAGCGCGGCGCTACACGCCTTGTATGCTGTAATGTAGATAGGACCGCGCCGTCCAAGGGGCCATTCATTGAGAAAATCTAGCAAATCGAACACGCTTTGCAGATCGCGGTGAGTGCCCAGTCCAACTAGCACCGTGACGGGTGTACTCAGGGTCGTTGTCATGGGTCCTTCTTTCTTAGCTTCTCGGATTCTGTCAGCGGTTGACAAACTGCCTTGCCAGCCTGTTGTTCCCACCTCAGACACAGATGCCGGTCGCTAGTTCTCTAATCGGGGAGCGCTTCCGACGGATGCGTGGCGGAATCATTTCCTATTAGTGTGACGTGTCCAACCGTGTAGGATGCAAGAATGATATGTCCGGCCAAGACACCTCATGCCGCTCTCGTGTTACCGCGATGACGAGAAACAGCTGTAGCGGCATCTCCCCGACCCTTTGATGGCAGGCGCCACACGCCGCCGCCTATCCGTAAGCGTGGGAAGGCGGTGCGATTTCGCGCAATCTATCATGCTGAACAACGTCTAGAAGACCTACACGCCGTCGCTCACGCAACTTTACGAGCGACATCAATGGCGGTTGGCCCATCGAACGCGCAATCTACGGCCCGTTCGGTTCAAACCGTGCATCAAGTCAGGCTATTCCGCGAAGGAAGCCGTTTTCGCTTCAGCAGGGCTTGTTGCAATTGTTGGGCAAGGATCAAGAGCCGCTCCGGCACCGGCTCGCTTTCAATAGAAGCGAGTAATTCGTGTACCGCATAGTCGGAGTCTTCAAACCTGCCACGGATATCTGCCGGCGGCGGAGCGGATTTCATGAGCAAACGATCCTGTCATTTGATAGTCCCTTCAGCCGTTTATCGACCAATTCCGGAAGTTCTCAAGCCGAAAGAGCTAACACAAAAGTTCATCCGACTGATGCCTCATCGGCTTACGCAATCCCGTCGCAGAACAGGGGCCCACAGCAACACAGCGCTCACGCTAGCCCCGGCGCCACTTCACGTCTGCTGCTTCAGCCATCGTGGGAGGACAGCGGGCCCGTTGTCGGAGTATACGTCGAACAGAGTGCTTCGCCGATGGTTCCCAAAATAACCGTGGTCAAGGCAACTCCGTGCTGTGTTCACCATGTTGTTCGGGGTTGGCTTGGCGAACTCGGCCGGCGGCATGTTGCCCAGCGCCGAGTGTGGTCAGTGAGGGTTGTAGTCCTCCTTTCATGACGTGATGGCGCTGCGGGCCTCGGACGGTGTCGAGAACGGTTCAAGAGATTCCGCTTGCCAAGCGAGCAATGAAAGCGTCCGTCGGCACCGGCATCGGTTCGCCGTCCCAACCTCCCCAAAAACACCTTCATCCCGGATCATTTGGATCGGCTGTGACATGCGCCTGCCATCTCGCATTCAACCTCCGTAAGTTGAGACGCGCCAAACGGAGCCGCATGTGCTTATAGGACGGCGTGTCACGACGGTGCGGTGTTGCGTAGCGGGGCGACTCTTGGTCACCGGCGAAAGCCGAGCCGTAACTCACCGATTTGCTTGCTGAGCCAGTTTCGCTTCTTCCGCATCGATGCTGCAGATCAGGTCGCCGTTGCGATCGCGTACCCGAACCAGCCAGCCGTCCGCGATAACCGCTCCGGGTTCGGCGAGGAGATCTACTGCAGATCGGATTGCCTCCTGCCGTGCGGCTTCAACGCTTGGCATTGTTGAAGGGGGCACTTGCCGGCTGCTGTCGCCGTCGCGGTACTCGAATATGTACAGGCTACCATCTTGATCGGTAGCCGAGGTGACAGCAACCTGATCAAAGTTTCCGTTGCTTCTTGCCTCATATTCGTTCGCGGCAAGGGCAAATGTAGCAGTTTGAACAAGGATTGCCTTCGCTCGCTCGACAGCTTCTTGATGCCCAGTTTCCACATCAGCCATGTCAACCGTCACGCACTCGCCACCTTCACCGCGAAAGATCACTCGCAGGAGCCGCTCCCCGTCCGGCGCAAGAGCGTCGCTAACTTCAGTTCCTAAGATTTGCATAGCGGGACCCTAACCGTAGTCGGCAATGTTCTCAGACTTGTTCATGTCCCGATCTCCCTGTCGAGGATCACCGGACGCGCTTCGCTCAGCGTTTCGCCTCGTCAAGATCGGCATTCTCACGCGTCAGATAGCTCCTAGTCAGTTCCGGGATCATGTCAGCCAGGTCAGCTGCCATTGCTTCCTCCTCGCGGCATATCTCCTCGCACAGGCGGGCCGTCTCGATGTCGCCGGCGGTCTCAGCCGCCGTGATCAGGATGCGGTAGGACGCGATCTCGAACTGCTCAAACGCGTAACTGGCAAGCGCGCCCTTCATCACCTCATCGCCAGCCATCATCGAGCTGAGGCCTTGCATCATGGCAGACGCCTTCGCGGTCAGGTCTTTCATAGCCGACGTCGCAGCGCCCCGCCGCTCGAGGCAGCGTTCCAGACGCTCGAGTTGTGACTGCGTTTCCTCGAGATGTCGCTTAATTCGGGCTGCAAGCTCTGGATAGTTTTCGATACGTGAAGACTGGCTTTCGAGCATCTGCTCCGCCTGCTCCTCCATCGCGTGAGCATCACGCAGCCACTGGTTAATCGTGTCGTCGATGGTCGTCATCTCGGTGCTCCTTTTGTGACTGGCCGAACCGACGGCGTTCGCGATTGTTCCATCAGCACCCCTACTTCGGGAACAATCCCGAACGCACCCGGTTCGACCGAGGAGTGTTGCCACTGGTTGCAGCGCTTGATTGAGGAGGGTCCCGATTGAGCAACGTCTCAAGCGTATTTTGGCTGGATCGGCGGAGCGACTTTGCGCGCGGGAGCGTTCAAAGCAATCTTGACTTCGACGTAGCCATTGTCGGCGCTGGAGCAGTTGGGCTCCAGACGGCCCACAAGCTCTGCGGATCGGGCTTCAAAGTTGCAGTCTTGGAAGCCCGTACGATCGGATTTCAGGCGACAGGGCGATCGACGGGCAAGATCACGTCACAACACGGTCTCAGATATGAAAGGCTTATTCGCGATTTCGGCTTCGACGAAGCTAAGCTTTACGCCGAAGTGAACGAGCACGCGAAGCGCGGTATCGCATCCATCTGTGCGCTCATGCCTGACAACGCGCAGCTCGAGGCCAAAGCCGCATTCGTCTACGCACAAGACGAAAGACAGACGGAGAGCCTGATTAGAGAGGCCAATGCCGCCGTCTCGCTCGGGCTACCCGCCGAATATCTCGCAACCGTCGATCTTCCACTGCCGTGCGCCGGCGCGTTGCGGTTTGCCAGCCAGTACCAGTTCGACCCGTACCTCTATCTTAACGGCCTGGCGCGGCTCATTGGCGAAGACGTGACAATCTTCGAAAATAGCCGTGTATTCGATATCGTTGGCGACGGCCCTTTCCAACTTCAGTTGGAACGAAGTGTCGTTACTGCCCGAACGGTCGTTGTCGCCACTCAGATGCCTATCGGGGGCCCAGGCTTGTTCTTCGCCAAGGCATTTCCATTTGCACATCCGGTCGCGGCGGCTCCGCTGCCCGAAGATATTGTCGTGAATGGCATGTTCATCAGCGCGGAAAGCCCCTCCCGCTCCTTTCGAACCGCACATAGAGACGGATGCACTTTCCTCGTCGCCGCTGGCAGGGAGTTCAAAACAGGAGACGCTGAGGCGGCGGACGGGGCCGTCGTCGACCTCTTGGCATTTTTGGAACGCAATTTTCACATCTCGAAAGTCAGCCATCTATGGATCAACGAAGATTTTCGCCCGATGGACGGGGTGCCGTTTGTCGGCCCGGCGAGTTCCAAAAAGCCTCACTTGCTCGTTGCTACAGGGTTCGATGCCTGGGGTATCACTCAGGGAGCGGTCGCCGGCGATGTCTTGGCCGCCCGGGTGCGAGGTGAGACCCATCCTGCGGGAGCGCTGTTTGACGCCAGCCGTCTCAAGCCGGGTGTAGGAGGACCCACGTTTATTTCCGAGAACGCGAAAACGGCAGCGCATTTGGCAGGAGAGCGATTGCTACGGAGCCGGGTCATCCCCATCGAGGACATCCGTCCTGGTGAAGCTGGCGTGATTGACCATGCTGGGGAACAACTAGCCGTCAGAAAGGCGCGGGACGGTACCGTGACAGCGCATTCCGCCATCTGCACTCATCTCGGCTGCGTCGTTGGATGGAATGCTACCGATCGCACCTGGGACTGCTCGTGCCATGGATCGCGCTTCGATGAGGACGGCGTCGTTCTTTCCGGTCCGGCCGTCAGGCCCTTGGAAGAAAGACACTTGTCGTCGAAGGATGGCGCGGCATGAGAGTGATGATTATTGGTGCATCGGGGCTGATCGGTTCGACGCTAAGCGCGCAATTGAAGGCTGATGGTGACGACGTTGTGCACGTGTCTCGCTCCGCTACAAGGGGAAGCTCCCAGGCCAGGCACTCGATCGTACTCGACATGGCCAAGGCGCTTCGCCCAGACGACTGGATTCCATCTCTTGTCGGCGTTGATGCGGTCATAAACTGCGCCGGCGTTCTCCAGGACAACGCGTGGGACAGGACCGCGGCAGTTCATGCCGCTGGCGCTTCTGCGCTTTTTCGGGCCTGCGAGAAGGTTGGGGTGAGCAGGGTTATTCATTTCTCTGCCATGGGAGTGGACCGCGAGCAGCCATCTGCCTTTTCCGCCAGCAAGCTGGCCGGAGACGTCGCGCTTATGGAGCGGGATCTGGACTGGGTGATCCTGCGTCCTTCAGTGGTGTTAGGTCGACCGGCCTACGGCGCCAGCGCATTATTTCGGGGGTTGGCAGCACTTCCGTTGCTGCCTGTTATGCCTGCTACCGGTAGACTTCAAGTGGTGCAGCTGCGTGACATCGTGCACACGGTACGCTTTTTCCTGCGCCCGGAAAGCCCCTCGCGCCTGGCGGTTGATATTGCGGGACCTGAGGATCTGACGATGAGCGAGGTGGTCGCCCACTACCGAGCCTGGCTGGGATGGAAGACAGCGAGGAAAGTCGCGCTGCCCGGCTGGGCCGCCCGGGCTCTTTATCGATTGGGAGACGCTGCGGGGTTGCTTGGCTGGCGCCCACCTATCCGGTCCAATGCCCAAAGGGAGATCGCGCGCGGTGCGACAGGCAATATCGAGACGTGGACAGCATTGACAGGCATTCTTCCCATGCGCCTTGGTGACGCGTTGGCTGTCGATCCGCCGACGGTGCAGGAGCGGTGGTTTGCGGGCCTTTATTTCGTCAAGCCTGCTATTTTTGTCGTTCTTCCTTTTTTCTGGATCATGACCGGGATCATTTCCTTGACGTCCGGATGGCGGAGTGGAGTTCAGCTACTTGCCGTCACTGCGATCGCTCCAGTTGCGGAGCTTGCGGTCGTTGCTGGCGCGCTTGCAGACATTGCCGTTGGCACGTTGATCGCATTGCGGCGGACCAGTCGCCTAGGGCTATGGGGCGCAATCGCGACATCGTTCTTCTACGGCGTCGCGGGCACAATCCTGCGCCCGGACCTTTGGAACGAGCCGCTTGGTCCTCTACTGAAGATCCTGCCAATCATTGCGCTTCATTTGGTGGCTTTGGCCATTCTGGAAGAACGCTGATGCTGTATTTCGTCTTGAAGTATCTGCACGTCATCGGCGCGGCAGTGCTGCTCGGCACAGGTGCCGGGATCGCATTCTTCATGCTTCTGGCACACCGCACTGGCAACGCCGCAACGATCGCGGCGGTTGCACGTATCGTCGTGATCGCCGATTTCCTTTTCACCGCTACTGCAGTGTTCGCGCAGCCAGTTACGGGGGTAGCGTTAGCTTGGCATGCGGGATATTCCCTTAGCGAAGGATGGCTTGTCCTTTCGATGCTGCTGTACATCTTGACAGGCGTCTTCTGGCTTCCCGTGGTGTGGATCCAGATGGAGATGCGCCGGCTCGCCGAGAGGGCGGCTCTCGAGAACGCGAACCTTCCTGAACGCTATAATCGTCTTTTCCGGGTTTGGTTCGTCTTCGGATTCCCGGCTTTTGCAGCCGTGCTCGCGATATTTTGGCTAATGATAACGCGCCCAGCCATAGGCTGGCTCGGATAGTCATCGCTGTAGCTCTGGTACCGAGCGCCTGCCAAGGAACATTGTGGCCGGACGCCGGTTCTGCTTCAAACACCTGGAGCAGCAAATGTTCACGCGATTAAAGGCGCTATTCCTAGAAAGACGGCATCACCCCCGCCGAGATGATGCGGGCCCTGTTGACGCAGTCGTACGCTTGCTTCGGGAAAAGCAGACGAAGCTTGAAGCGAACCGGCCGAAAAAAGAACCTCGGTTATCTCCTGCCGGATCGTACACGGCGGCGGTATCGGTTGCAGGTCGTCGCGCGCAAGCATCATCGACCCTGCGGAATGAGCGATGAACTCAAGCCCGGCCACCACCTGGTCTGTCCATAGCTTCCGGATGCTGATCGGGTGGCTGCTCATGGGATTTTCTCTGGGCGGGTTTTTCGATGGTATCGTCCTGCACCAGATACTGCAGTGGCACCATTTGCTCTCCGGACTTGACGGCCCGGCGAAATCTAATTTGCCTTTCCAGATCATGGCCGACGGCCTGTTTCACCTCTTGATGTATGCTGTCGCCGTCCTCGGTGCCTGTATCCTCTTGTCTGCGCGCGCATCAGGTGTGCGCGCCAGCACGACAAACCAAATGCTGCAACTGACATTAGTCGGCTTCGCCATCTGGCATATCACGGATGCGGTTATATCTCACTGGCTTGTTGGGCTTCACCGGATCAAGATGGATAGCGACGTTCCGCTGGCGTGGGACATCGGCTGGCTGGTTATCTTCGGTGTGGTGCCCCTCATATTCGCAGCCCTGTTTCCGAAGCGCGGCGGACGGTCGCGCGGAGCAAATGCTGCACTCATCGCCGTTGTGGCGACAGCGGGGGCTGTAGCTGCCGTCGGCCCGCCCAACGCGCCCGCTGACGAGACGATCATCGTGTTTCGTCCGAGCATGAGCCAGGCGGCCATGATGGAGGCCGTCATCGCAGCAGACGCGGAGATCAAATGGACAGATGCGAGCGGAACGGTCTGGGCCCTTACCAATCTGCGTTGGGCTGGTTTGGTGACACTACATCTGCGGGGAGCACTGGCCGCATCATCGACCCCCCTCATTGCCGGCTGCCTCGCCTGGACGCGCAGTGTTTAGACTACCTCACCCAGACAGGGATGCTGAGGCACATCGAGACAAAGCCAGTCGATCTCGTCTCCTACGGGCCTTCAAGCACCACCATCATCTCGAGGCAGACCTAATGTTCTGAGTCGCCACCTCGCTCTGGCCAGAAGTGAAATAGCGGTACACAAGGCTCGCTAGGCCGGCACGGCCGTCAAGGCAGGGCCGCCCCCAGCCGCCTTACAGAGAATTGTCCTCTTCCCCGCAACATTCCTTGTAGCGCGTCCACGTGGAGTCGGAACATCCCGCGCCGACGGCGGTTCGGGCGTCAGACCGTGGGAGCGTTTCACGGCCCAAGCCCAGAAGGAGACACCTATGTTCTACACCGACAATAAGCTCCAATTCCCAGTGCGTGTGGAGCGGCCGAACCCTCTTTTCGCTCGTGCGCTTCAACAGGCTATCGGCGGTGTCGAAGGCGAGATCCGCGTGGCCATGCAGTACATGTTTCAAGCGTGGGGTGCGCGCGGCGATCCAAAATATCGCGACCTCCTGCTCAACACCGCAGCCGAGGAACTGGGTCATATTGAGATGCTCGCGACAGCCGTCGCTCTAAATTTGGAAGGCGCGCCGCTCAGTATGCAGGAGCAGGTCTCCGACGACCCCGTCGGGGGAGCCGTCCTCAACGGCATTAACATGAAGAACCTGCTTTCGGCCGGTTTGTCGGCCATGCCGGTCGACTCCGATGGAGTGCCGTTTAACATGTCCCATATCTACGCCAGCGGAAACATCGCGGCAGATATGGGTGCCAACGTCACCGCGGAGTCTACGGGAAGAATCCTTGCGGTTCGGCTTTACAATATGACTGATGATCCGGGAATGAAGGAGATGCTCCAGTACCTTATCGCGCGCGACACGATGCACCAGAACCAGTGGCTCGCAGCGATTGAGGAGCTCGGGGGTAACGACAACGTGTTCCCGATTCCGAACAGTCATCCACAGGATGAAGAGAATCGCGAGTTCTCATACGCCTTCCTAGGCTTTCAACAGGATGGAAGCCAGCCTCCACAGGGTCGATGGTCCGAAGGGCAGTCAATCGACGGTAACGATACGTTCTCTTCTCGTCCGATGGAACCACTGGGGGAAGAACCTAACCTTGGTCGCGCCAAACCTGGTTCGGGCGCACAGGCGGAACAGCTTTAGGAGGATCTCATGGAACGGAGACTCTTCCTCGCGGCGCTTGGCGGCGGCATCGCGTCCGCGACGACCGCCGGCGCGACTGTTCGACAAGCCGCTCGGCCTGCACTGATCAGCACATATATCAGCAATGTTGCAGATATGAATGAAAGCCGCGCTCTTCCGCCAGTCGGTTCGGCGCTGGAACTGCGCGTTGATTCCGAGCGGGCCTACGACCGTCGTTCCGTAGTCGTGTCAACTCCGGGTGGCGATGCTCTAGGTTACTTGCCGTCCATCCATGGCCGGACGATAGAACCACTTCTATCCGCGGGCTTCAACATGAAAGCCAAGGTTGTAGCCTCTAGAATGATGCCTCGCCCGGCTGTCAGGATCGAGATCAGCTTGCAGCCGAACTCCCAACCCCCGCCGGTCTGACCAGCCGGCAAAAGGACGCCGGACTTCGCTACGCGGGTCCGGCGTCATTCTTTGTCGAGCAGTTGCGGTGACATCTGCCGGCTCGCCCTTTCGTCAAGAGAGGGTTCTTCTTGGCTGTCATGCAGTGGACCGCTCGCAAAGATCGTACGAGACGCGGCTTCCAGTTCTTTCAGCCCCACCGCTAAACAACTGCCCCACACGACATGCACGGCTATCATCAGGAAGTTGCGACTCTTAGGATGCCGGGTCGCCGGCGCAAGGATTCGCAGCATCGGAACCCAGCCGAGGTAGCTTACGGCCCACACAGCAGGACCGAAAAGAACGCCTGGCAATTTGCGCGGAAGGGAACCGTAAACGGCACCAGCGGCAGCTCCGAAAGCGAAGTGCGAAATCACTGTTAGTACCGCCTGACCGCAGCCCGGTCCAAATGTCGTTTCGGTGATTTCACGGGGTGGGAGCGGATAACGGTTTCTGACGGCGAGATGACGATCGAGGCGACGCATGGCCATCGTCATGGCAAGCGTTGCGCAACACCCGGCGATGGCTCCATAAAGCGGCCGCATCACTCGCCTGCCTCGGACTTCTCAGGGGCCTCATCTCGGGTTGGCACGGACCCCCCGATGGCGAGTCCCGCGCCCATAGTGGCGAGTGCGATCGCCACCGATGGAGCTCCCAGCGCGTGCTCCCAACCTGGCCGCAGTCGTCGTGGGACCAGCTTGTAGTCCACGACAGCAGCCAGGAGGGAGGTTCCGAAAGCCGTAGCCACAAGTCTCACAGCCGAACGCTTGGGACCGACAGGCGCAGCCATTGCGAAGAGACCAGCCCAGAAGAATGCAGATACAACGTTGATCGCAAGACCCGGCAATGTGTGCTTGATGTCCACATCCTCACGTGTGGCGTCACGGGGGCCCCATATGACGTGGCTGGTGGCATTGACCGGCCGAACGGCCCGGTGCCCTTCCCTGCGGGATAGTAGGGCAATGGCAGTTAATGCAGAGAGCGCGGCGCCGACTCCGGAGTAGAGGGCCACCTTCACACGAGGCATAACAGCGCTCTCCTCATTTCCGACCGCGGAGTTCCTGCTCGGCTTGTAGCCAGTGCCGCTCCTGTCCACCTTCAGGGAAACCTTCTTCTTCCCATAGCTGATAAGCGCGCCGCCTCACCTCGTCGTCGGTATGCTCAGCAATATCGGCAGTGACCGCCGGGAAGTTCGGGTGAACTTCGCCTGCCGGCTCTTGAAAGCCGCTACCATGGACAGCCGGCGCTTCGCCAGGCGATCCTTCTGCGATCTCAGACGTGCGGTCAGGTAAATCCGAACTATTGTTTGCGAGAGGACCATCGGCATCGTTCTCGTGCCGCGTTTCCCAAGCGGGCGCTTGCTCGACGCGTTTGGTAGTGCGGACCTTCTTCTTCGTTTCCATTAGAACCTCCTTCGCCAGCCTGCTTGTCGTGGCTCATCACCCAAACCGACAGAAAGGAAAATTGTTCAGGCGCTGTACGGGAAATTCGATGCGGATCTAGTGGCATCGAGACATTTGTTCGCGGTCTCAAGCATATCCGAGGGAGCGAAGGACTGACGTCGCTTCCCGTATGAAGCATCTCAGCCTCTCCAACCCTGCGATCATTGGAGGGCGCGTGGTCACTTTGTAGACGTGCTGGTCATGAAGCTCATCGCCCCAGATCAAAAGGGCGCAAGCGTTGATGCATTGAAAGGACCGGTTCGAACCACCTAAGGCCTACAGCTAGAGCTGAAGAGGCCTAGGTGCATCGATCGCTCTGCGCCTCGGAGGCACCAGTCCGGAGGTCAAGATTTGTTCAGGGAACTCAGCTTGCTTTAGGCGCGAGGAAGAGGACCGATAGCGGAGGAATCGTCAGTCGGATCGAGTACTCACGGAAATGCCAGCCGGGTTCTGCGGTTCCGACTGTTTGGGACGTGGGGCATGCTGATCCTCCGTATTGCTCCGCGTCCGAGTTGGCGACGAGTTCCCAGGTGCCAGGCTGTGATACGCCGACGCGATAAGCCTCTCGCACTACCGGTGTCATGTTTGCGATAACGAGCACGGTGCTTCCGTCACGTGCCTTGCGCAAGAAGCTGAAGACGCTTGCCTCATGGTCGTTCGCCTCCACCCATTCGAAGCCCGATGTTTCGGCATCGAGCTGGTGGAGGGCAGGGTAGGTTCGATACAGTCGATTTAGATCTCTCACCCACCGCTGGACACCGTCATGCGCCGGATCGTCGAGAAGATGCCAGTCGAGCGACTGATCGTGATTCCACTCGCGCTCCTGACCAAATTCGCAACCCATGAAAATGAGCTTCTTGCCGGGATGAGCCCACATGAAGCCGAGATACGCCCGCAGATTGGCGAACTTCTGCCAGCGGTCGCCGGGCATCTTGCCGAGCAGCGAGCCCTTGCCGTGTACCACCTCATCATGGCTGATCGGGAGGACAAAGCGTTCGGACCACGCATAGACGAGACCGAATGTCATTTTATGGTGATGGTGCCGGCGGTGTATCGGATCCTCGACCATGTAGGCGAGCGTGTCATGCATCCAGCCCATGTTCCACTTGAACTGGAAGCCGAGCCCGCCCTCCTCCGCTGCCTTGCAAACACCAGGCCAGGCGGTTGATTCCTCCGCGATCATAGCGCTGCCGGGAATGCGCTCGCTAATCTGCATGTTGGTCGAGCGGATGAACTCGGCTGCATCAAGGTTCTCATTCCCGCCGAAGCGGTTGGGAATCCATTCGCCCGGATTGCGGCTGTAGTCGAGATAGAGCATCGATGCGACTGCATCGACCCTGAGGCCATCGACTTTGAACCGCTCCAACCAGTAAAGCGCGCTCGCGGACAGGAAATTCGCCACTTCGCTGCGGCCGAAGTTGTAGATCAGCGTGTTCCAGTCCTGATGAAAGCCCAGACGCGGATCCTCGTGCTCATAGAGCGCCGTACCATCGAAACGTTGAAGACCATAAGCATCCGAAGGAAAATGTGCCGGAACCCAATCCACGATAACTCCGATGCCCGCTTCATGGAGGCGCTCGACGAGCCGTGCAAACTGTTCGGGCGTACCGAGACGGCGGGTTGGCGCAAAGAGCCCGATCGGCTGATAGCCCCAAGAGCCGGCGAAGGGATGCTCGCTCACTGGCATGAACTCCACGTGAGTAAATGCCATTTCGACCAGGTACGGGACCAAAAGGTCGCCAATTATGTCGTAATCGAGGGGCTCGTTATTGCCTCCACGCCGCCAGCTGCCAAGGTGGACTTCGTAGATGGAAATTGGCGCATCCACGGCGTTGCGGGAAACCCGTGCCGCAGGATCGTCGGCGGGGGGCGTTACCAAAGGTCCGCGAACCACGGATGCCGTGCCGGGCGGCGCCTGCATCTCGAACGACAGGGGATCGGCCTTAAGCGGGAGGAGAGCACCATGGCAGCCGAGAATCTCGTATTTATAGAGGCTACCTTCGGCGAGATCGGGAATGAAAATTTCCCAGACACCGCCACCAAGCCGCCTGCGCATTGCATGACGTCGGCCGTCCCAGCCGTTGAAGTCGCCGACCAGGCTGACGCGGCGCGCATTGGGCGCCCAGACACAGAATGCAAACCCCTCACGCGCGCCCATCGTGCGAGGATGGCAGCCGAGTCTTGTCCAAAGTTCCTGATGACGACCCTCTGCGAGCAGGTACTCGTCAAGTTCGCCCAGCACCGTAGGGAAGCGGTAAGGATCCTGCTCAATCAGCAGATCACCGTCGCGCTCGATCTCGATCTGGTACGCCCCTGGATCATCCTCAAGGACTGATTGGTAGACGCCGTCCGGATGAAGGAGAGAGATCACGCCGAGCGGCTGGCCATCTTCCGCGAGCAAGCGCCGCACCCGTGCGTCGGGTCGAAACACCGTGACCGTCCAGGTGTTGCCCGATCTGTGCGGCCCAAGCACGCGGAAGGGGTTGGGATGTCGCGCCTCGACAATGTCGCGCAACCACTGAGCGTTTTCTGGCGTCACGGCTCCCGCTCCGTGATCTTTAGCAGAGCTTCAAGAGGCAGCTCTATCCAGTCGGGCCGCTGACCCAGTTCGTAGACGACCTCATAAGCAGCCTTCTGGACGATGAAGAGGTCTAGAAGTGGCGCAGCATCGCCTTCGGTTGGCAGAAGGTCTCCGCTGCCAGTCGTGTTGCGATAAGCTTGGAGCATTGCCTGCGTCGTCTCCTCAGCCCAGCGCGATGCGCGCTCGGCCACTTCCAACGGTGCAGCCGTCCCCATGTTCTGAACGCGGCGCACGGCTGCGGAGGCGGCGTAGTCGATGGAACGAATCAACCCAGCGACGTCGCGTAGCGGAGACATCTTCTGACGACGCTCAGCGATTGGGCGGCGCGGCTCTCCTTCGAAGTCGATGAAGTAGATATCATCCGCACTGACGAGGATCTGGCCCAGATGGAGGTCGCCGTGGATGCGGATGAGCCTGCCAGAGACTCCTACATCACGAACCCGCTCAACGATCCTAGAGAGGCGGGTCCTGCGGCCAGCGAGCCGCCGCGCAAGCTCCCGGGCATGCTGTGAGATGTCGGCCGCCCCCTCAAGTGCGGCGAAGACCCGATCGAGGTCCGATGCGACATCATCGGCCCATCTGTTCAAGTCCCCCTGTGCCACCGGTTCGGCAGCGAAGGCCGGATCGTCGGTTGTCGTAGCAAGTGCCGTATGCAGTTCCGCGAGACGCCGGCCCATGCGCGGACCGATCGAGCTGCTGGTGACGAGATGTTCAGTCTCGGCATCCGGATTCGACAACTCCGCATCTTCCAGAAGGCGCTCCAAGACATTGGCCACATAAGTCCACGCGTCACCCTGGTTGCCAACGAACTCGAACGCAGCAGCTAACTGCATCGCGCGCCCGTCCTTCGGCTCGTAACGGACAGTCCCCAGATAGGCAGGCGTGTTCATGTAGCCCGCGACATCGGTGAGAAAGCGCGCCACCTCCACGTCGGGCTGAACGCCCTCTCGTAGACGTCGGTAGACCTTCATGACGATGCGGTCGCCGAAGGCCATCGAGACGTTGCTCTGGTCACCGCCGATGAGGCGCGGTGCCGGCAGGTCTGACATATCTATCAGCCGTTTTCCGTGCTCGAAGATCAGCGTCGCGTCGCCAGCCGGCTCGCGCCGCTCTTCGATCATCGCCTTGAGGAAGCCGGCGAGCAGATCGGGATCCGTCGCGGCATCGATGAGCGCGCCGAGACGCGGCCCAGTGCGAAGCCGCGCGATCGTCTGCGAAAGCGATGGTGCGCCAAAGGCTAGATGCTCCTCACCCCAGCGCGCCGCAAGCGGAAGGAAGTAGCATTGCGTCTTCTCACCGACAGCCGCCTCCGCAATCGTCAGCATTTGCTGGCCCCCGCCTAACTCGGACAGGAGGCGCAACGACACCGCCCCGATATTGGCCGTCCTGGCCGCAAACCACCGCTGGCGCTGCAGGAAGAGCGGCAGGCTCTCGTCCAAGAGTTGCGACGCCTCACGTCCAGAAAGCGCCGTTGCAACCCGTCCGTCACGCGTGGGCAATGTGATAAATTCCGGCAGCACCTCGGCAATCGGCTGATGCCACGAGGGTGCTTCGGCCTCGTCGGCCAACAAGAACCAGTAGAAGCCATAGGCCGGCAGCGTGATGAGGTAGGGCAAATCGCCAATCGGTGGAAAGGCCGAACGCCCCGTTAGCTCGATCGGCACCGCTCCGCGCCAGCGTGTCAGGTCGATCTCGGCCGCCTGCGCCGAACGCGACAAGTTGGCGACGCAGAGTATGCGGTCGCCGCCGTGCTCGCGCACATAGGCCAGGATCTTGCGGTTACGTGGATAGAGCAGCTTCATTGTACCGCGCCCGAACGCCGCATGCTGCTTGCGGACAGCCACCATCCGCCGGGTCCAGTTAAGCAAAGAGGCCTGCTCGCGCGCTTGGCTTTCGACATTGATGGCCTGATAGCCATAGACCGGGTCCAAGATGACCGGCAGGAAGAGTTGCTGCGGCGTTGCGCTGGAAAAGCCGGCATTGCGGTCTGAGGACCACTGCATTGGAGTACGCACGCCGTCACGATCGCCGAGATAGTAGTTATCGCCCATTCCGATTTCGTCGCCGTAGTAGAGAATGGGCGTGCCGGGCATCGACAGGAGCAGCGAGTTCATCAGCTCGATTTTGCGCCGGTCGTTTTGCATTAGCGGCGCGAGACGCCGGCGAATTCCGAGGTTTATGCGGGCGCGGGCATCCTCGGCATAAGTGCGCCACAGATAGTCGCGCTCCTGCTCGGTGACCATTTCGAGTGTCAGCTCGTCGTGGTTGCGCAAAAAGATGCCCCACTGACAGGAAGGTGGAATCTCCGGCGTCTGACGGATGATATCTGTAATCGGATGCCGGTCTTCCTGTGCCACCGCCATGTACATGCGTGGCATCAAGGGGAAGTGAAACCCCATATGGCATTCGTCGCCATCGCCGAAATAGGGCTGAGTGTCCTCAGGCCACTGGTTGGCTTCAGCCAAGAGCATGCGGTCGTCATAGTGCAGATCGAGTTCCGCGCGTATCTGCTTCAGGACCGCATGGGTCTCGGGCAAATTCTCGTTGTTCGTTCCTTCGCGCTCGACGAGATACGGGATGGCGTCCAATCTCAGCCCGTCGACGCCCGCCTTCAGCCAGAAATGCATTACCTTGAGTACCTCGCGTAATACGCGGGGATTGTCGAAGTTGAGATCAGGCTGATGCGAGTAAAACCTATGCCAAAAATACTGGCCGGCCACCGGGTCCCAGCTCCAGTTCGACTTTTCTGTGTCGAGGAAAATGATCCGGGTATCCGGATACTTATGGTCGTCATCGCTCCACACATAGAAGTTGCGTGCGGCCGAGTTGCGCGGCGCGTGGCGCGCTCGTTGAAACCAGGGATGTTGGTCTGAGGTGTGATTGATGACGAGTTCGGTGATTACCTTGAGTCCGCGTCGATGCGCCTGCGTAACGAAGGTGCGCGCGTCGCGCATCGAGCCGTAAGAAGGGTGTACCGCCGTATAATCGGCTATGTCGTACCCATCGTCTCGAAGTGGTGATGGGTAAAATGGCAGCAGCCAAATCGCGGTGGCGCCGAGTTCGTGGATATAATCCAGCTTCTCGATCAGCCCGGTGAAGTCGCCGATCCCATCCGCGTTGGAATCGCGAAACGCTTTCACGTGCAGTTGGTAGATGACCGCGTCCTTGTACCAGTCGGGTTGGGAGCCTGTATCTGGGTGCGGGCGCTCGAGCTTCATGACGCCGCATCTTCGGGAATCAAGCGCCAGATTGCGTACGGCCTGGTTTCAGGATCGAGCCGCAGGCGGTGGGTTTTGCCGTGCCAGGTGAAGCGATTGCCATGTAGGAGGTCCTCCACCAGGATCGCGCCGTCGTCGGGCTGCCCGAACTCCCAAAGTGGCACCTCGAACTCGCCCTCCTGCACATTGTGGGGATCCAGCAGGACGTGGCAAAGGAGATAGCTGCCGCTCGTGCGCTCACGGCGAGCGTAATACAGCACCTCATCGTTCCAGAAATTGAGGAAGACGAGGTCGCCTTCGGGCCCGAGCGCCGGATGCTCGCGGCGTAGCCGATTGACGAGCCTTATGTCATCCTTAATGTGGCCGGGGCGGTCGAAATCCCAATCTCGGATCTCATACTTTTCCGAATTTAGATACTCTTCCTTTCCAGGCACGGGTGTCGCTTCGCATAGCTCAAAGCCGCTGTAGATTCCGTAGTTGCCGGTCAACGTCGCTGCCAGAACGAGCCTAGAACGGAATCCTGATCGACCGGAAGTCTGGAGAAAACGCGGATTGATGTCCGGTGTGTTGGTGAAGAAGTTCGGGCGCATGACATAGCGCATGCCGTCGGCATAAAGCTGTTCCACATATTCTTGCAGTTCGGCCTTTGTATTACGCCAGGTGAAATACGAATAAGATTGTGAGAATCCAATCTTCGCCAGCCGTTTCATTACCTTCGGACGTGTGAAAGCTTCCGACAGAAATATGACTTCGGGATCAGAGCGGCGGACTTCAGCGATCAGCCACTCCCAAAACGGGAACGGCTTAGTATGTGGATTATCGACGCGAAAGATACGCACGCCCTGATCCATCCAGAAAAGGACAATGTCGCGGAGCGCTAACCAAAGGTCCGGTATGCTCTCGCCGTAGAAATGGACGTTGACGATATCCTCGTATTTTTTGGGCGGGTTCTCCGCGAATTTGATGGTGCCGTCCGGCCGCCAGTCAAACCATTCCGGGTGTGCCGCGATCCAGGGGTGGTCGGGCGAACACTGGATTGCAAAGTCGAGCGCAATTTCGAGACCCGCTTTTGCCGCATCAGCGACGAGGCGGCGAAAATCATCGAGCGTGCCAAGTTCCGGATGAATTGCGTCGTGGCCGCCCTGGGCCGATCCGATCGCGTATGGACTGCCCGGATCGCCAGGCTCCGCCCTCAGGCTGTTGTTGCGGCCTTTGCGATTCGTGTGGCCGATTGGGTGAATTGGCGGCAGGTAGAGTACGTCGAAGCCCAAATCTCGAACGTAAGGCAATCGCGCAATGACGTCATCGAACGTGCCATGCCGGCCCGGCTCCGCAGCGTGGGATCGGGGCATGAGTTCGTACCATGCGCTGAAAGACGCAAGCTTGCGATCGACTTGAACCGACAGCGCGCGTCCGTATTGAGTAAGGTCTGTGCGACGCGCATGTGCCGCTATAGCGGTGCGAATCCCGGTTGAACGAAGCAGCTCGAGAAGCTCAAGTCCTTCGGCCTCGTTCAAAGATACCCGCAACTCTGCAACATCGCCCCGATCTGCCGGCAAGGCGGCAAGGGTCAGAAGCCGTCCCTCCTCGATCTCGACGCCGACATCCTGGCCGGCAGCGATTTTCTTTGCGACGTCCTTCTGCCAGGTAGCGAACATGTCTCGCCACGCAATAATTTCGACTTCCCCGTCTCCAGCGCGCTGGAAAATGATCTCGGCGCCCCAGCGATCGTTCTCAAGGAAGACCAGAGGCACTTCCTGCCAATCCTCCGCGTCGAGACGAAAGCGGGCAGCAGCTCCCAGCAGATCATGGCCATCCGAAAAGATGTCGGCCTCAATGGTCAGCGGCAGACCAGCAACCGCCTTCGACGCAAACCGCCCGCTGTCAATCTCGATATTGATGCTCTCGATCGCCAGCCGGGCTTCAGCTAAGCGCAAGAGGTGCACCACCGAGCGGTCAGTAGGGGACGTATGTTTGCGAAAGGGTCTCATCTCCCGCCGAACAGGCGTCCACACTGAATGTTCCACATCGCTGGAGGCACCGTCTGACCTAGCTGAGCCTTCTGTCGATCTGCGTCGTGATTTACGGGCCTTTCCGCGCAGCCCAAAAGGAACGTGCCGCCGCGATCAGCCTGTCGAAAAAACGGACCTCGACAGGAACGTCGAGGAACGGGAACACCACTCAATGCTCAAAGCATTGGTCGTCCGCCCGTCACTTCGTACAGCGCACCTGTTGTGTAGCTCGCGTCGCCCGATGCAAGGAGAACGTAGGTCGCAGCCAGCTCTGCCGGCTGTCCCGGTCTCTTGAGCGGCGTGTTCTTACCAAAGTTCTGCACCTTCTCAGGCGGCATGGTGGAGGGGATCAGCGGTGTCCAGATTGGCCCAGGGGCGATGGCATTGACGCGGATCCCCCGTTCTGCGACGAGCCCGGCCAGCCCCGCGGTGAAGTTGGCAATGGCGCCCTTGGTGGTGGCATATGCGAGCAGCGAAGGAGACGGGCTGGTGGCGTTGATAGAAGACGTGTTGATGATCGAAGCGCCCGGTTCCATGTGCTGCACGGCCTCCTGACACAGGTAGAACATGGCATGGACATTGGTGCGGAAGGTCAAGTCCCACTCATCCGACGTGATGTCCTCGAGTTTCTCGAACGTCGCCTGATGCGCCGCGTTGTTGACCAGGATGTCGAGACGACCGCATTCCTGCAGCGTCCGCCTTACCAATGCGCGCGCGAAATTTTCGTCGCCGATGTCGCCGCGTGCTAGTACGGCCTGGCGGCCAGCATCCTTGACCCAACGTGCAGTTTCTTGCGCGTCCTCATCCTCCTGCAGATAGGATATTACGACATCGGCGCCTTCGCGGGCGAACGCGATAGCGACGGCCCGCCCAATACCCGAGTCCGCACCTGTGATGAGGGCCACACGGCCCTCAAGTTTTCCACTTCCGCGGTAGGTGTGCTCCCCATGGTCGGGCAGTGGATCCATCTCGCCGGTGTATCCCGGCATGTCCTGGTGCTGCTCTGGCAGCGGTGGATGCAACCGTTGCTCATCGATGTTCTGAGGCATGGAAATCTCCCAATTCTAATGGCAGAACAGCATAAGGAGGGCTATGTTCCAGTGTTCGTCGCATCACCTCCGATGGGTGGGCTCCGTCTGCATACGGAAAATGATAGAGGCTCATCCAGGCACTTGGTTTGTTCGGCTCAGCCCCCATCAATCTGAAACCAGGCTTCCTCAGCTTGTCCTTTCTGTGGAATTGTTAAGCGTTTCGATCCGGTCCATGACGCGCTCGGGTGCGATGTCCTGCTCGACCTCGACCTCCTCCGGCGCCTGTTCAACCTCCAGCTTCGCAGCGATGGCGCCCAGCAGGGTCATGAGACGGGTGATTTCGTGCTCAGACAACATGCTGATCTGCAGGTCGAGTTCCGCGCGACGCTCTGCGGCGCTTGACATGCGGTTTTGTGTAATGAGCACGAACGTAGATAGGAAAATCGCTTCCACCGACGCGATCATAGCGAGGCCGACCATCGAGGGATCCCACGGCTCCACGCCGGTCCATCCGAGGTTCGACACAATCCAGAACCCATAGAAGATGAGATGAAGGTAGACGAAGTGCATTGACCCGGCGAATTGTGTAACACGGCGGGATACGCGCTGCTCGAAGCCTGCCTGCGCGTCTTCCTGGCGACGCCGTGCCGCGAGCGCTGCAATATTTCCCTCAAGCACGCGACTGACGTCGGGGGGATCACCGGCCCGGTTGGGATCGCAGCTAAGCGTCTGGCCCGTGTTATCTGCTTGTTTCACTTAGCCTTCTTCCACCGGTGGCAAGAGAGGCGTGGCGTTGAACCCGCCCAGTCAGAGGACCGCGAGAGCCCCCTCACCGGTCAGACCCGCCACTTGTTTCCCCGACCAGCTGGAGCCATAGAGGGACCGGGTCTCAACGGCCAAGCTGCCCTGCCCTGCCGACATGCACGCACGCTCGGCTGTCGCAGGGGGAGCCTTGAGGGAATGGCGGTAGAGCTGGCATGCCCGTCGCTGCCCCCGGACCGTCCGACGGCTTGATCATTCAGCCCGGCATTATTCATCATGAGGTTTCGCCATCTTGCGATGCTGGCGGGCAAGCATCCCCTTGGGCATCACATGAGCCAATGCGGCCTGAACCTTGTTCGATAGCCCCGTCACCACACCGGCTTCGCCGGCCATCATCGCCTCGTAACCCAGTTTCGCAACCTCTGCGGGATCGTCTTTGCCGTCGTCCTGGCCAACGTCAGTGTCAAGCATCTCGGCCCTGTCGAAGAAAGCGGTATCCGTCGGCCCTGGCATCAGACAGGTGACTGTAATTCCCGTATTTTTCAGTTCATCCCGCAGCGCCCAAGAAAAGCTGTCCACAAATGCCTTGGTGGCATTGTAGACAGCTTGATAGCTCCCGGGCATGAAGCCGGCGATAGATCCGGTTAAGAGGATGCGCCCACCTCGTTGCCTCCTCATGTGGTTGCCGATCGCATGCACCAAGAGAATCGTCCCGGTGATATTTGTGTCTATGACTCGTCGGATTTCAGGGATGTCTTGGTCGAGGAAAGTGTGACCTAGACCCCGTCCGGCATTTGCCAGCAGCAAGTCGACAGGCCGCTTGATGTGCTGCAAGAGCGCAAAGACCCCATCTTCCGTTGACAGATCAAGCTCGGCTGCCACGACGCTTGCACCTTTAGCGCGAATACGGTCGGCCGCCTCGTGGATCTCCGGTTCATCTGCAACGATCAGGAGGTCGTATCCATCTTCCGCACACCGTTGGGCCAACTCGTAGCCGATGCCCGTGGAGGCACCAGTGACGAGGGCTAAACCGGTCGGATGGTTCATTGAACCTGCTCCCAGCCGGGCTTGAGAATTACCTTGGTTGTCTCGTTTTGTTGTTCGGCAAACATGCGGTAGCCTTCTGCTGCGCTTTCGAGCGGCAGCCGATGGCTGATCAGGAAGGTTGTATCGATCCGTTTCTCGCGGATCATCTCGAGAAGTAGCGGCAGATAGCGCTGAACGTGCGTTTGCCCTGTCTTTACCGTCAGCCCCTTTTGCATCAGCGCTCCCAGCGGAAACTTGTCGATGAGTCCGCCGTAGACGCCAGGAATCGAAACGCGGCCCCCTTTGCGGCAGGCCATAAGCGCCTCCCGCAAGACGTGGGGGCGGTCGGTTTCCAGCATCAATGCCTGCTTGGCGCGGTCGTAGACATTGTCCACGAAGAAGCCATGACTCTCCATCCCCACGGCATCGATCACTGCGTCAGGACCAATGCCACCGGTCATTTCCAGCAGAGCTTCAAGGACGCTTGCGGTGGTGTAGTCGATAGTTTGTGCACCGAGCCCTGCAGCCAATTCAAGACGTCGGGGGTAGTGGTCAATGGCGATGACGCGAGCCGCGCCCATCATCAGGGCGCTCTGGATGGCGAAGAGGCCAACCGGTCCGCAGCCCCAAACGGCTACCGTATCGCCTTCCTCGATCTCACAATTCTCTGCTGCCATCCAGCCCGTAGGAAGAATGTCCGAAAGAAACAGTACCTCATCATCCTCGAGGTCATCGGGGACAGCGATTGGACCAACGTCTGCGAAGGGCACTCGCACATACTCGGCTTGTCCTCCGGCATAGCCGCCGGTCATGTGAGAATAGCCGAACAGGCCGCTCATCTGATGACCGTATAACGTCTCGGAGATGTCGGCCTTATCAGGCGGATTCGAGTTATCGCACGCGGAATATTGGAGCCGGGAACAATGATAGCATGCGCCGCACGCGATCACGAATGGCACCACCACGCGCTCGCCCTTGCGGAGCCCCGTGACACTCTTGCCGGTTTCGACAACCTCCCCCATAAACTCGTGGCCCAGAATATCGCCAGCCTGCATTGAAGGTATCATCCCATCATAAAGATGCAGGTCGGAACCGCATATCGCGGTTGATGTAATCTTCAGGATCACGTCGCGCGGATTAACGATCGCTGGATCCTCTACCGTCTCCACGCGAACGTCTTTCTTGCCGTGCCAAGTCAGTGCTCGCATCGTCTGCTCCTCATGATTTGAGTTGTTCAACGGCGGGACGCATTCGGGACGTAGCGATCTCTCCGGTCTCCATCAGCTGCTTGAACCGTTTGAGGTCGCGCCGAGCCTGAATGTTCGGCTCACGCTGGAACATCTTTGCGACCATTGCGCCGACCGAGCCGCCAGGTGGATCATATGCAATTTCGAGGTCGACCTCCGTCCCGCGTCCGCCGGGAGCATCGCGAAAGGTGACCTGCCCGGAGTTCGCAACCGCAGCGTCTTCCTCGGACGCCCACGCGATCAATTTGCCGGGTTCATCCCGGATGATCGCCGAGGTAAATTCGATGGGGGTTCCACTTGGTCCCTCGACCCGCCATCTCGATCGACGTTCATCGAGTGGTTCAACCAGACTGACGTTCTCCATAAAGTCGGGAAATCGCGGGAAATCGCGCCACCTCGCGTACACTTCATCGCGAGGTCTGGCGATCGTAACGGTCCTTCCAACGATACGATGCGCGTCCGTTTCCTGCTCGCGAAGTGCCCGCTCGGGAGCGTCCTCGTTGCGATGGACATGACGAGGCTTGCGCATGACGACCGCTGCCAGGATGCCTCCCGATAGCGGTGCCAGGCTCAGGGCAAGGGGGACGCCGAACCGGCGGGGTGAATGGTACATGGGGGTCTCCTTAGTCCCAAGTGCGCATTGATGGCGAACGCTTCACACAGTCTCTGAAACCCGGCCAGCCGTTCATCGCAACGCGTCTGACTTGGCTTTGCATGCGAGATTTCCTGTCCTTAGACTGGGCCCCAGGCTCCCCGCCCTTCGGAGGGAAAGCCTGGATCGAACCCATCATGGCCCTGCCAACAGATTGCTCCGTTCTTTGTTCCGCGTGTGTCGCGGCTTCAATGACGGTTCCAGCACGCCCGAAGTGGCGGATCGCAAACGGTGCCGTGACGTCCGCGGTTTGGGCTACCGGTTGGCAGATGACTGAGCGGCCCCTGATCTATCGGTAATCGGCCTGTCGTTTTTCGCCAGGCGACTACGACGCGACGAATCCTTGTGGTGCGCAATGGGCTTGGCCTGGGAACTGAGCTTGCGTCATCAACTGCGTGAGGTCGCAGCAGAGCTGTTGGTTCAGCAAGGTCCCAAGCAAGTCGCCAGTTTGATAGACGGTAAGAGCCGCAGGAGCGGTGCGATAACGCATGGACGTCGGTTGCGTCCGGTCAATGGCTCGGCGCGCGTGGGACATGCTTTGGAGCGTACGGGCCACGAACGCGACTACCACCCGCAACGGCCGATCCCCTTCATTCTTGCCAGAGGCTGGTTTGACTGGAGACCGCTTGCTCCATGTCCGGCAGGCACCTCCCCCCTGGTTCCACCGTGATAGGCAAGAAAAATGGGAACCTAATCGTCGTAGATAGATTGACGACTTACCGGGGGACCAGCCGCGATCGTCGGAGGCCAAAATATGTCACACGAGAATTCTGTGCGGGAAGATCAGAAGCGCGAGGACACGCAGGAGGTCGTGCTTCTTATTCCCGCATTGCGCAGCTTTGCTCGTACCCTTTGCAAAGACTCCTCGGACGCTGACGACCTGGTGCAGGAAACGCTCATGAAGGCGATAGCCCACATCGACAGCTATCAACATGGGACCCGTCTGAAGTCGTGGCTTTTCACAATCATGCGCAACACATTTTACAGTCGTGTGGTTATCGCGAAGCGAGAAGCGCCCGGGATGGGGGACTGTGTGTCCTCGCGGCCTGCCATCGGGCCGACGCAAGATTGGTTCATACGTTCCCTCGAATTGAAGGAGGCCATCGAGCGGCTGCCCGACCAGCAGAAGGAGGTTGTAATCCTCGTCGGCGTCATGGGCACGAGCTACAAAGATGCGGCCGAAATGTGCAACTGCAATATTGGAACCATTAAGAGTCGCCTAAACCGATCACGCATGACTTTGATGGCAGCGCTGGGCGAGACAAGCTTCGATGGTATTTTCGAGCGTGGCCGGACCTAGCACCGATGGCGTGCGCGATTACAGTTCACGCAAATGTCACTGATTACCGCGTCTTTGCCTTGCATTCCTCGACGTTCGACTCCACATCAGATAGAAGGGACTATCAAATGATAGGGAAGTCATGGCTTCACGGGACAAATTGGGCCTACGCGCACAGCAGCATGAGGGACCTGCCGAGCTCGAAGGTCTGCTGGCGCAGATTGAATCAGAAACGATTCCCGAGCGTCTGCTGATATTAGCGCAGGAGTTGCAGCACGCACTAAACGAGCGCAAGAGGCAACTGTCTCTCAACGGTAAATAGCAGACCAAAGAACAGCAGCTGTCGCTGTCAGCACGGCGGTGGTTCTACAGCGGCCGGCCTCTTCACCTTTCGACAGAGGTACACTTCACGCTCCGGCTGAGCCTCGACCTGGAATCCCGAACTGCGCAGTAGACCTTCCATCGCGGCAGCGTTCGGAATAAACCAATTTGTTGGATCTCCGGCATATCGATGCTCGACAAAGTGGAGCTTCGGGTAATCGTACTGATCAAAAATTTCCCAGTGCGTGATCGGGTAATCTTCAGCGATAGGCGACACCGACGCGGAGCCCCGCGAAAGCGATTGGAACAACAGTAGATCGTCGGCCACGTGCTCGTGGATCAGGTCCAGCGCCAGCAAAGGATGGCGCAGGTGATAGAAAACGCCCATGAATAGGACTAGATCGAAGCGACGCTGCAACCGCGCGACATCGTAAATCGACATCTGGCGGAAATCGATGTCCTGTCCCTGTTCTTTCGCGGCAAAACGGGCCTGCTTGAGGTAACGCGCATCATGGTCGATCGCGACCACCTCCCCAGCACCACGGCGTTTCATCTCGATGGCGTAGAACCCAGCATTGCAGCCAATTTCAAGAACAGAACGCCCTTGCAGATCATTCGGCAGCACGTGGGCAAAGCCTTTCCACTTGGCCTGCGGATAATCGCCCAGAAAATGGTTTGGGGCGGTCTGAATGCCCCCAATTGTCATGTTCTGGAACCATGGCCCGAGCTCCTGCACCTGCCTCTCTATGTCGCTCGGCCTGCGTCTCATTCCGCGGCCTCCGTGATTTTGGTTGCACCTTCAGGTTCCCGGAACCACGCGATGGTGCGGGAAAGCCCCTCGTCGAGATCGATCTTCGGCGTCCATCCCAGCAACATCGCCGCTCGACTAATGTCGGGCCGGCGCCGTCGCGGATCATCTTGCGGCAGGGGCAGTCTCCGAATGCTGCGCGCAGAAGGGATTTTCTTCGAGACCGTTGCGGCGAGTTCAGACACAGTAAATTCGGCGGGATTGCCAAGATTGACCGGCGCTTGGGGGTTCGGTTCGACGCGCATTAGACGAACCAATCCCTCTATCAGGTCCGAGACATAGCAGAAGGAGCGGGTCTGGCTGCCGTCCCCGAAAACGGTCAGATCCCGGCCTCGAAGCGCCTGAATGATGAAGGTCGAGACGATGCGACCATCGTCAGCACGCATCATAGGTCCATAGGTATTGAATATGCGCGCAACGCGGGCATCGACTTTGCCGAGCCGCAGGAAATCGAAGCACATGGCTTCGGCTGCCCTTTTGCCTTCGTCGTAGCAGGCTCGCGGACCGGTGCAATTCACACTGCCGGTGTAATCCTCTGTTTGCGGATGGACTTCCGGATCGCCGTAGACTTCGCTGGTCGATGCCTGGAGAAACCGGGCTTCTTGCGACATGGCGAAATCCAGAAGATTGGATGTGCCGACCACGCTCGTCATCAATGTGTGATGGGGATCTGCCTGGTAGCGTGGCGGCGACGCGGCACAAGCAAGATTATAGACTTCATCAACCGGGCGTTCGATCTGCAACGGATCCAAGACATCCTGGCGTACAAGGGTGAAATTCTCATTCCCATTGAAGCGGGCCACGTTCTCGAAGGTTCCGGTCAGGAAGCTATCGACGCAGATCACCGAGCGTCCTTCATGCAATAGATAGTCGATCAGGTGGCAGCCGAGAAAGCCAGCACCACCCGCTACGAGACTC
Source organism: Aquamicrobium sp. (assembly GCA_019739225.1). Classification (GTDB taxonomy): domain Bacteria; phylum Pseudomonadota; class Alphaproteobacteria; order Rhizobiales; family Rhizobiaceae; genus Aerobium. Next base: position 69,487 of record JAHHDT010000003.1, on the reverse strand, counting down.
GTACTTTTCCCTGCAGTTCCTTCATCGAGCCGCATGATGTTCCTCCGTCTTCTGACGTGTTGCGCGGAGATGCGCAGGACGTCGGGCGGCTTGCAGGATCTCTGCAAGCTCCGATGCCCGCACGAGCCCGGTGTGACGGGCCTTTACGATGCGATATGCCGCTTGTCCCTGCATCTTTGCAGCCGCGGGTCCACGCGAAAGAACCATTCCCACTTCTTCCGCGGTTGTGGCCGTGCTCATGGCTTCCGGCTCGGGAAAGAAATCGTCGAGCCCTTCCCATCGGTCGCTGATTACCGGGGTGGCGCAGGCGGCAGCCTCGAAGAGACGCACGCTCGGCGACCAACCGCTCTCAATCATGTTGGCCCTCGTCACGTTCAAGGTGTAACGCTGCTGGCTATAGAAGGAGCGGTGATATTCCGGTGGCAGGTGCTCGATGCGCTCGACGTTTTTTGGCCAGCGGATTGCGCTGGGGTACTGAGGACCCGCTACTGCAAAGCGATAGTGCGGAAATAGTTCCGCTGTACGAACGAGCAGTTCGTCGATGGTCGGCTGCCGGTCCGCACTGTAGGTGCCGAGATATCCCAAATCCCACCGCTTCTCCTGACCGGTCGGGCCATAGGCATCAGGGTCGACCGCGCAGTAAAGCGCTTCGGCTCGGTGCACACCAAAATCGCAACGCAAGCGATCCAGCGCACGCCCGCCCGCAAACGAGAAATAGATATCAAAGTGAGGAAGCTGACGGCGAGCAACATAATTCCCGTCCCCTCTGGCGAGTGCCGCCAGGGTGATAGGCGTATCGATATCATAGAAGCACAAGAGACGTGGACCGAACCGGCTTATTGTATCGATCACCTTGATGCCGTCGGGCACGTAGGAACCAATGATGACGGCGTCTGCCGCCTTCAGCACCTCTTGCCAAGAACTGAGCTCCTCAACGTCAGCATAAAACTGAAGTTCGCAGTACGTCGGATCTACGAGGTCGCGATTCTCGGCGTACCAGGGCTGCTCCCGTTCAAGGAAAAGGACGCTGTGGCCGAGCTGGCCAAGACCGGAGAGGAGCGCGCGATAGGTGGTGGCGTGGCCGTTTCCCCAGGAAGAAGACAGAGAAAGCCCAACCACGACGATGGATAATGGCGTCATTCGGCGGCCTCCATAGCGCGTTGTGCAAATCGGTCGCGGATGACCGCATCGAAGTCTGCAGCCCGAACTTCGTAAGTGTGCTCGGCGAGCACTCTTTTGCGGGCACGTTTCCCAATTGCGCGCGCACGCTCAGGCTCAAGCTCAAGAAGCTGTTCGACGACATCTTTGCCGTCTCTGACTCTAAGCACCTCCTCACCGTCTTTCAGAAACAGGTCGAGACCGGCCCAGTCATCCGTGATTAGGCACGCACCAGCACCTGCGGCCTCGAACACTCTGGTCGCGGGTGAGAAGCCCGTCGAAGCCATGCTTTCACGGCTGATGTTCAGGACGGCGAGCGGGGAACAATTGAAAGCGTTATGATCGGCAGTGCGGACATGACCGATCGCGCTCACGTTGCTCGGCAGCGTCTTGTCGTGCCATCCAGAGCCACCGAGGAGGAAGCGACGCTCGGGCAGCTCTGCGGCCGCCCCCAGAAAGAAGCGGTCCACTCGCGCTTCGCGGTCGGGCAACCGATTGCCCAGGAAAGACAGATCCGCCCCGAATGCACGCTTAGCCGGCACTGGATGATGGTCGCGAGGATCGACAGCATTGTAAATCGGCACACAATCATCCACGCCGAACGAGCGGTATCCGTAGATGACGGGGTCACCACCGCCATAGGTGAGCACGAGATCCGTTTGCGTCAGCTGTCTGTGCAAGGGGTGGTCTGGCGCGGCTGCGAGCTCGGCAAGCGTTGCTGGTGCATCCACGTCCCAAAACAGCAACAGCGAACGAGGCGACCGGTGCTTGAGCAGCAGATCAAAAAGAAGGTCGTCGGCGTAGCCGCAGCCGCTGGCCTTCACGATAATATCGGCCTCACGCGCCGCCGCGGCGACCGATTCCAGAGCGTGCGGGGTGGCCTGGTAGACCACCACCTCGCACCAACCCGGGGGCTCAATGTCGCGGTGCTGCTGGCGGTCGAAGGCATCGGACTCATAGAAGGTGATCCCATAGCCCAGTTCCGACAAGGCACGAATCATCCCACGGTAATAGGTCGCGGCACCGTTCCAATAGGAAGAGAGCAGGCTGGAACCATAAAATGCGATCTTCATTCTGCGGCCTCCGGAACCTGCTCATGTCGGTGACGTGCCACTAGCGCGAGAAGCTGCCTGGCGCGGTGGTTGCAGGTATGGCGAGCTCTTATTGTCTCAAGTCCGCTCATTGCTAACCGCTTCCGCAGATCCGGGTCATGCAACAGCGCTCTCATGTGATCTGACATCTGTTGGCCGCTGCCCGCGACTAGATAATCTGCGCCAGGACGGAACAAGCCTTCTCGATCGCTCCACGGGGCGCAGATGAGCGGGATCCCGCAGGCCAGCGCCTCGAACACGCGAATGGTAGGAATACCCGGCAGGGAGGCCACATAGGGCCGCCGCGGCACGTGAACCGTGAATCGGTGCCGAGCAAAAGCTTTCGGCACGTCCTGATTGGCGATCCATCCGCCGTAGCGTAGCCCTGCATTTGCCAGAGCTTCGCGAGCGGGCTTGGGATAACGCACCCCATGAACCACACCGTCGAGCCCTAGCCGCGCCGCCGGTTCGATCAGATACTCGTGCAGTTCCTCAGTACGCTCATCATCACCCCAGTTGCCGATCCAGACGAGGTCGTGGCCTTGCTCTGTCTCGGGCATAGGGCGGAACAGCTCGACATCGGCCGCTTCATGGAACGTTTCAACCTGCCGCCCCCAGCCCGCTGCGACGTACCGTTCCCGCAGCGCTTCTCCAAATGCCAGGACGCCATCGTAACCATCAAGATCAAGCGCGGCGATCTCCGTCTCGCTCGAAACAGCACGATGATGGGTGTCGTGGAAAAAGAGCTTGAATTGCCCGCCCTCACGGCGCAGCCGCCCAATATGTGCGATAATGGCGGGTTCTGTCCACTCATGCACGATCACGACATCCGCCTGCCCACAGGCAGCCGCGTGATCGAACGCCGGCCCGTAGTCCTGCCAACGCAATGTCGGAAACGCTTCGACGAAGCGGGGCTCGGGAGCAGGGCCAGGTTCGTCTGCCAGATGTGTCCGGCTCCACCCATCGATCGGTTGCAGCGCCAGCGTCTCATGACCCTTTGCTTGAAGGGCGCGCATTAACCCACGTAAAAAGTGGGCGTTGCCATGGTTCCAATCCGACACGAGGGAATGAGTATAGAAGAGGAAACGCATCTAGCTGACCTCCAAAGCATATGGGACGGGTTGGGGAAGATGGCTTCTGTAAATGGCGTCCATTGCTGCGGCCTGACGGTCCGGCGTAAAGCTGCGGGACCGTGAAAGCGCCGCCGAGGCGCCTGCTGCGCGCATTTCCGCATCTTGAATCAACATGCTTGCTTTTGCAGCGAGATCGCCGGGGTCAGTTGGGTCAAAGAAGATGGCACTGCCTTCCCACAACTCCCGATAGGTGGCGATGTTTGCGAGCATCAATGCCGCACCCGCGCGTGCACCTTCTAGCGGAGCAAGGCCGAAGGGCTCGTAGATTGAAGGAGAAACCAAAATGTCCGCGCGCCGCATGTGATCGAGTACCTGTTCATGAGCGAGCGGCCCGAGCGTCCGGACGCCGGGCAGGTCCAGCGTCTGCCCTTCCGGGCTGGTGAGCGGCCCGGCGGCGACCATCGGCCAATCGAGCCGCGGCGCCGCGCCGGAGAGGATTGCGCCATTTTTGCCTTCGTCCCACCAACGGCCAGCGGCAAACAACATCGGTTCCCCCCGTGCCCTCGGGAGGAACGAGGCGATTCCGTTGTGGACCACTTGCAGGCGGTCGAGACATCTGTAGCAGTCGGACACGTTTTGGGCGTGACTGCCGCTCGGGACTACGATTGCGTTCGAGGCATCAAAGCCCGCTTGGTTGATTTGCAGGTGCCAACGCCAACGCGCAGGCAGCGTGGTGCCTTTGACGGCTTTCCACCACGTTGGAAGACAGGAGTGTGCGACCGTCACGACCGGCAGATGCGAGTTCAGGCCGGCGGCCTGAGAGGGGAGGTTTAGATGAAGGAGGTCGGCTCCGCATTCGTGGGAAAGCGCAGACAGAGCCGGCCCCACCGCTGCAAGGTCTTCCGGGCTGTCTGTCATCCAATCCAGCGGTTGATCGAGCCAAACGAGATCACCGAGCGCCTTTGCCTCTTTCACCTGTTCTTGGCGCGGCTTGGGACCCAGACCGGCAAACACGACGCGATAGCTTTGGCGCGGCAGAGCGCGGGCTAGTTCCATCGCGTAACGCCAAACACCGCCCACCGCGTCCACACTCATCAAGATCACCGCCGGCGAGGAAGGCCGACGTCGGAGTGCGCGCCGCGGGATCGCAGGGCCCGCTTCGACTATAGAACCCTGGTTCATGCTGTTAGCCTTCCCCGCACCTGGGTTGAGCCGAACCGCTCCGTCGAAAGCCACCGCGCCAGCCGCAGCAGTCCGCGGCGCCACTGAACAGTGGGTCGCCACCCCGTCGCGGCTTCCAGTCGAGCTGTGTCAGCAACGAAGTAGAGCTGGTCGCCGGTGCGCCACGGTTCACTTCGCGTTTTGACGGGCCTCCCAGTGATGCGCGCGATTTCGCCGAGCACCATCGCCAAGCTAACCGCGTTGTTCGGACCACCGCCAAGATTGAACGCGCGACCACCAAGCCGGTCGATATTGGCGTGTAGCGTGCGATAGGCGGCCACAGCGTCGTCGACATCAAGGATGTCGCGCACTTGGCGGCCGTCACCGAAGATCGTGATCTCCTCTTCGTTCAACGCGTGGATCAAGAAATGCGCGACCCAGCCCTGATCCTCAGTACCAAACTGCCGCGGGCCGTAGATGCAGCTCATGCGAAGCACCGCTGCCGGCAGCCCATAGGACTTGGCATAATCGAGTACATATTGATCGGCCGCCCCCTTGGAGCAGCCATAGGGCGTGCAGAACTCGAGCGGACGGTCCTCGCCGATGCCGCGTCGGGCAATTTCGGGATCGACGGGGCGGTGACACTTCGCCGTCGTTACGGTTTCAATGTCCTCCAGTGCCCCATAGACCTTGTTGGTGCTGGCGAACACCAGCCCTGGCTTGCGACGACCTGCGCGCGCTGCCTCAAGAACGTTGAGCGTGCCGCGTACATTAACTTCCATGTCGTCGATGGGACGATCCAAGCTGGTGGTCACTGCCGTCTGTGCCGCGAGGTGGAACACGACGCTCGCGTCTTGAACGGCATCGCGAACTTGTCCGGGGTCGCGAATATCAGCAATGCAGGTGTGGACGCGGCTGCCGTGAGTTTCGCGCAGCCATGCGAGGTTGGCATCGACGCCCGGACGCGACAGGCTGTCCAGAATAATCACGTCCTTGTCTTCGGCAAGGTAGCTGGCGGCAAGGTTAGAGCCGATGAAACCGCTGCCGCCGGTAATCACGACCGGTGCTACACCCGAGCCGATGGATGGCTTGGCCAGCGTGAACAATTCCTGCACGCGGCGAATGCCGCCCTCGTGCAGCAGTCTGGCCAGAAGTTTCGGACGCCCTCCGTGCTCAGTAGCCCCAAGATGGTAGTGTCGTGGATCGAACCAGAACCCTTCTTGCACGGCCACGTCGTGCGGAACGTCTCGCCAGCTATACCAGTAGACGCGTTCTGCCGGCACACTGAGGGCGGCCATGAAACGGCGGACCTGTTCGACCTCGTCCTGCCGCCATGTTGAGTAGCCTGTCTCTGTGACCCAGATCTCGGCGTTCGAGTTGTAGAGATCGACGATCCTGCGCAGCTCTCCAAGATGCAGATCCCAGCCTCCCCAGCTTCCCTCATCGCTATCCCAGGTTCCAGGGAAGCCGTGAAAGCCAACTGCCGAGACAACGTCGAGAACGCCCCGCTCACCCATGAGGTTCATCCATGAGGGATCGAAAGGACACGGTGCTCCCAAGACCGCTTTCCATCCCCGCTTCTGCACCCAATAGGCGGCAGCGCCGATCATCTCGCAGAACTGGGAGAAGTCCTTGTCGGCGCGCCAATCCCAGTCGAGCAGGTTGTTCGGCTCGTTCCAAAGCTCCACATGGCGGAAATGACGCCCGTAGCGATCAAGAACGTGGTCGACGAAATCGGCATAGTCCTGCAAGCGCCGCGGAGCGCCAGTGGTCTTGCCCGTTCGTGATAGCGACGGCGGTGTGTAGTGGACGCAGGGCAAGACATCCAGCTCTGCCGCAAGCTTGGGTACCAGCCAATCGAACCACTCCCTTCCCCCCGGCGCTAGATACTCCGCCCAGGATAGATGCGTCCGCAGATAGGTCGCGCCTGAGGCCACGATTTCGGGCAGCACGTCTTCTGTGCGCTCATACTCCCCAGGGCGGAACCATTCCACGAACCCGAAACCGGTCTGGGCTGGATGCGGACGCGCGATCATGCCACCAGCCCCCTCTGTTCGAGTTCGCTACGCATCTGTGCACTCCGGTCGATTACTGTCTGACCCTTCACCCACTCCACAAATGGATCCAACGAGGTCTCGAGAAGATGTTTCGGGCGGAAGCCCAGCAGATCTTGCGCCCGCTCGATCGACGCGAAGCAATGCCGGATGTCGCCGCGACGCGCTTTGCCGAGAATTTCTGGCCGCAGTTCCGGCACACCCATCGCGGCGGCAAGCAATTCCGCCACCTGCGTGATCGAATAGGAGCGCCCGCTCCCGATGTTGATGACCTGGCCAGCTGCCGAAGGTACTTCCAGTGCCAGCCGAAACGCTCGCGCGACGTCCTCGACGTGCACAAAGTCGCGCCGCTGTTTACCGTCTTCGAATACCAGGGGCCGTTCGCCATTGGCCAGACGAGATGCGAAGTTCGCCAAGACGCCGGTATAGGGGTTGGAAAGCGCTTGGCCAGCGCCGAAGACGTTGAACAGTCGCAGCGCTATGGCCGGCACACCATAAGCCTGACCGAAGATCATTACGGCCCGTTCCTGCGCGAACTTCGTCAGCGCGTAGATTGAGGCAAGATCCACTGGCTTTTCCTCGTCAGTGGGAGCCGGCTCGAATGGGAGGCCAGCATCATCGACGGGATCCCACGAGTCGGCTCCCGAAACGTCTACTCGGCGGCGGATGGCATTGTGCAACCGCCCATCTCGATCACGGTAGAGACCTTCTCCGTAGACACTCATCGACGAGGCCACCACGATCGAGCGTACCGGGCGGTCGATCAGCGCTTCTAGAAGAACTGCCGTGCCCAGTTCGTTAGCCCCCACATAGCGGGCTATTTCATACATGGACTGGCCTACGCCCACCTCGGCCGCCAGGTGCGCGACATGTTCTGCGCCTTCCAACGCATGGCGGCAGAGTGACGGATCGCGGATGTCACCGATGATGTACTCGGCTCCCCGGATGCGTTCTGGCTCACCGGTCGGATGGACCTGCTCCACCACGTTGTCCAAGACGCGCACCTGGTAGCCGTGTCGCAAGAGGTCGGCGACCAGGTGGCGACCAATGAAGCCGAAGCCGCCCGTGACAAGTACTATCTTACCCACACTGTTCTCCTTGTCGTTGAGGACCATCCTGCCGCCGAACCGGGGCGGGAGCGAAATGTTCCGGTTGAAGCTGATCATGTCTTCGAAGAAGAAGAAGCAGATGCAGCTGCAGCGCTGCCGCGCGGCAGGGAACAAGCGTCGAGTCCGGCTGTTTGGCGCCCGACCGGCAATGGGTCGGAATGCGAAGGATGAACGAGCAGAGCTCGCTCTGCTTGCACCTCGCATGACAAAAGGAGCCGAACGATGAGCGATCACCAGACACACTCTCACCAACGCGACGCGACAGCGCACCATAAGCATCGCGACGAAGGCAATGGGCGAAACATCCGCGACGCAACTCCTGGAACCGGTGCCGACGCGGAACGTGCAGCTGAGACCATTGTCGAGAAAGCCGAAGGCGTAGCGGATCATGCCCGCCAGCGCGCGTCTGATAGCATCTCCTCGCTCGCAGAGAGCGTGCGGCGCGCTAGCGACGAGTATCGCGCGTCTGATCCTGGCCTCCTCGCCGACCTGATGGGACACGCTGTGGCGGGCATTGACACGCTTGCGCGGAACGTCGGTGGACGGAGCACTTCGGAGATGATCGGTTCCGCACGGGAATTCGGTCGGCACAACCCGCTTGGCCTTTTGCTTGGTGGCGTCGCTGCAGGCTTCGCAATCAGCCGTCTTGCAGTCGGCATAGCAAGCTCGCCAGGAGCAGGGGAACAAGCCTCCCAGCCGAACGAAACCAAGCGTAGCAGCGCTGAAAAAGAGGACTTTCATCATGGCTCGTGAAACCGATGGTCAGACCGCTGGCGGTCTACTCACTGATCTCGTCCAGCAGTTCACCGGCCTGCTCAGTACGGAGGCGCAGTTGCTGCGCGCAGAACTGCGCGACAGCGTCGACAACCTCAAGAGCGGCGCGATGGAAGTCATCGCAGGTGCAATCTGTCTGCTCGCGGCCCTGCTCGTCCTGCTCCAGGCGCTGGTGGCAGCCTTGGCTGAAATGGGATTGGGCGTCGGCTGGGCGTCCCTGGCAGTCGGCGTCGTAATCGCCCTTTTCGGCGTGATTCTCCTGAAGCGTGGCCAGTCCAATCTCTCCGCGCGCACGCTCGCTCCGACGCGTACGGCCCATCAGCTTAATCAAGACATCGAGACTGCAAAGGAACAGGTGCCATGACACATTCATCAACGGCAGATCTGGAACGAGAGGCCGAACAGCGTCGTGCTGACATGACGGAAACGGCGGAGCGACTGCGTGCCAAGCTCACTCCTGGGCAGCTTCTGGATGAGGCGGTCCACACGTTTCGAGGCGGTGATTGGAGCGCCGCTGCGACGAACCTGAAGACTCAGATACGCGACAACCCGCTCGCTCTTGGCTTGATGGGTGTCGGTATAGCCTGCCTGGCAGCCGGAGTGCCGCAGCCCTCCCGCTCGATTTCCGCACGACGCGGGCCATCAGCAACCGAAAGGGTGTCCGCGTCCTCGCGCGAGGCGCTGGACAACGCCGGCTCCGCAATAAGCGACGGTCTGGGCTCAGGCGCATCAGTTCTGTCGGACCTTGCCCGGGACACTGGAGCGCGAACAAAAGATGCGGCCCATAAGGTCGAGAGCGAAATGACGGATTTGCTGCAGCGGGAACCACTGGTGCTCGGGGCGGTTGGACTGGCGATCGGGGCTGCGATCGGTGCGCTCTTACCGGAAAGCAAATTTGAGGAGAAGCACCTCGGACCCTATGAGGATCGAATCAAGCAAGCTGGTGCCGAGGCGGCGAGAAGCGCAGTAGGCAAAGCTGGCGACGTCGCCGCAGCAGCGGGGCAGGCGGCGCTGGACGAGGCCGATCAGCGAGGGCGTGTGAGTGGTCAAGAGGCGCCGGAAATGGCACAGAGCGCCGGTGCGGTAGCTGATCGTGCACTCGGCGAGGCCGAGGACTCTATGTCGGGCGGCCAGCCCCCTGCTGGACACGCGACCACCGGCAGCCACCGTTAGGCCGTCGGCAGCCGGCAACGTTGAGGTCAAAACGATTTTGTCGAGAAGCTGTTGCTCGCCTGGCCAACTCGCGCTGCTTGACCGCGAAGCAGGTTGCGCTTCGCGGGTAACAGCAACATTGCTGCATCGGATGTGCCGCGTCCCGGCCGCAGCCGCATCCCACGCTTTAGCTCCCCGCGTCCGGAGTGAAGACATTGCCCGAACGCCGAGCTTCATCTTCTTCTTCCGGAACAACTGTCGCCCGCTCCTGTTCTACGAGCGGAGACCGGAGCTGGATTGATGAACATGCACCCGAACGCGCGATTTGCTCGCACAGCAAGCGCACCCGCCACCATGAGGGCGGCGGTTCTGACTGCCCCTAAAAAATTCGAAGTCGTGGATGTGCCGCTTCCCGACCCCGGACCCAACGAAGTTCGTGTACGACTACACGGATGCGGCGTATGTGCCTCTAATGTGACGCCTTGGATGGGTCCAGAGTGGATGACCTTTCCCACGGAGCCGGGAGGTCTGGGCCATGAGGGATGGGGCATTGTGGACGCCTTGGGCAAGAACGTGCGCAATTTGCGCGAGGGCGACGCCGTCACTACACTTTTTCAGAAGAGCTATGCAGATTTCGATGTCGGACCGGCATGCCAGGTGATCGCTTTGCCACCTGCCCTCCAAAGCGCACCCATGCCAGGGGAGCCGCTGGGGTGCGCAGTTAACGTCTTCCGAAGAGCCTCGATCCAGCGTGGACAGTCGGTTGCTGTAATCGGCCTGGGCTTCTTGGGCCTGCTCCTTGTGCGCTTAGCGGTTTTGGCCGGCGCCACCGTCGTGGCTGTCGCGAAGAAGCAGGAGGCTCAAGCACGCGCGCTTGGTCTTGGCGCACATGTGGCGGTCTCGCCCGAGGATGCTCCCGCCGCTGCGCGCACCTATTCTCAGGTTGGCCAGTTCGATTGCGTCATCGAAGCAACCGGCCAGCAGCAACCGCTTGATTTAGCAGCAGCACTGACCGCTACGCGCGGACGGCTAGTGGTTGCGGGCTATCATCAGGACGGATCACGGCAAGTAGACATGCAGCTATGGAACTGGAAAGGCATCGACGTCATCAACGCGCATGAGCGCGATCCTTCAATATACATCGAAGGCATTCAACGGGCTCTTTCGCTGGTCGTGGAAGGAGAGCTAGATCCGGAACCTCTCTTCACACACCGTCTGCCGCTGGAGCGGCTGAACGCGGCGCTCGAGCTCGCGGCGGAGCGGCCTCCAGATTTCGTCAAGTCACTGGTTCTCATGTCATGACTGTCTTGCAGACTCATCAGAATTTTCGCTCTCGGCCAGTTCGGCTTGGCTTTCTTGGTGTCGGATGGATTGGCCTTTCGCGGATGAAGTCGCTTCTCGGTAGCGGATTTGCAGAAGCGGTGGCCATCGCCGACCCGAACCCCGCAATGGCCGCGAGCGCGAAGGCTCTTGCCGCGCAGGCGACAGTCTGCGGAAGTCTCGATGAGCTGTTGGAACAGGATATGGATGGGCTGGTCATTGCCACGCCTAGTGCGTTGCACGCACAACAATCGATCAAGGCGCTCGATGCTGGCGTCGCCGTATTCTGTCAGAAGCCGCTCGGGCGCTCCGTCAACGAGGTGCGCTCCGTCGTAGAAGCCGCTCGCAGAAACGACCTGCCGCTGGGCCTTGATCTCTCCTACCGGCACACTGCGGCGATCACACGAATACGACAGCTCATCGAGGAGGAGACGCTCGGCAATCTCCACACACTCGACCTCGTCTTCCACAATGGCTATGGACCGGACAAGCCGTGGTTCTATGACCGACGCCTATCTGGCGGCGGATGCGTGATGGATCTCGGCATCCATCTCGTGGACCTTGCGTTGTGGTCGCTTGATTTCGATCCTGTCGTCTCAGCTACATCCCACCTCCGGCAGGCTGGCGTGGTATGGAGGGGGGCGGACAACACAGTCGAAGATCTGGCATTTGCCACTTTAGTCACGGCGAACGGTGCGCTCATACGGATCGCGTGTTCGTGGCGGCTGAATGTGGGTCGGGAGGCTGAAATTTCGGCCTCCTTCCACGGCACCCGGGCATCGGCACGCTTCGCAAATGCTGGAGGATCATTCTATGATTTCACAGCAGAGCTTCAGTGCGGAACGACGTCGAAAATGCTCTTCTCAGGTAAGGACGACTGGGGCGGCGGTGCGGCCCATTGCTGGCTGGCTAAAGTTGTTGCTCGCACCGGTTTCGATCCGGGTTGCTTGCAGCATGTCGAGGTCGCGAAGGCCCTCGATCTCATCTATGCACCAAGGTCTACCATCGCTTTACGAGATTCGGCGCGGAGCTCGGTGGGTTGACGTGTTCGCCATCCAGCTTGGGTTGGCTTGCTGAGCGGCTTAACCGATAACCAACACCGGATTCGTGTCTGCACGTTTGTTCAGCAACCGCTCTTCTCGTGCCGGAGTCAGCCCCCCGCCTCTTTCTGGCCCTCGCATGCCTCACGGCCGATAGCAACACGACAGCGGGGCGAGACTTCGGCAGGGATGGGCGATCGAACACATCAAGGTCGTCCTGCGGCCGCGGGAAATGGCAGAACACCACCACGGCTCCAGACCGCCCGCTGCGCGCCATCGGATTTGAAGTTCACCGTTGCTCGACCTATCGAATGGTAGACGAGACCTGCATGCCTTGCCTTGGCGGGATCGAGCAGATTGCGGAAATCAAACAAGTGTCTCCCGCACATGCACTCTGCAGCCCGCCGTAGGTCCAGCCGACGGTAGTCATCCCATTCCGTGGCAACAACCGCAGCGTCTACGCCCGACAAGGCATCCATCGGGTTGTCGAACCAGTCGACTTCATGCCCCAGAACCCGCCGTGCATTGGGCATCGCCTGAGGGTCATGCACGTGAACGCGTATTCCTGCCTTGGTGAGCTCTCGCGCGATCTCCATCGACGGAGATTCACGAACGTCATCTGTATTGGCTTTGAAAGCAACGCCTAAGAGGGCAACCGCATCCCCACGCATCAACCCAGCTTGTGAAAGGATTCGACGCGACAGCCTGGCGGGCCTTTCCACATTCGTCGCAATCACGGATTCGATCAGACTCTGCGGAGCGTTCTTGCTTCGTCCGGTGTGAGCGAAGGCGCGTGTATCCTTTGGGAAACAGGAACCGCCATAGCCCGGTCCGGGGTTAAGGAACGAGCGCCCGATTCGGGAATCCCGCCCCACTGCCTCCATCACCGCGTTCACATCGCCTCCGACAGCTTCGCACAGATCCGCAACTTGATTGGCGAAACAGATCTTCATTGCAAGAAACGCATTCGCCGTGTGTTTGGTCAGCTCTGCGTCGGCAGTACTCGTCCTGCAGACGGGGGCCACACCGGCCAGCGGCGCATAGATCGCATCAAGCACATCCCCCGCCTGCTCATCATCATAACCGAGCACAATTCGATCCGGCCGCATGAAATCCGAGATCGCGCTCCCTTCGCGCAAAAATTCCGGATTGGACGCGACGAAGAAATCAGCTTTCCCACGTTTCTCCGCGACGATTTCCCGCACGCGCCCGGCGGTACCCACTGCCACCGTGGACTTGATGACAATGACGGTCTGCGGGTCAAGATTTGCGGCGATGAGATGTGCGGCTGCGTCTATCTGGGAGAGATCGATGTCTCCATCATCGAGCGATGGCGTTCCAACGGCAATAAACACGGCTTGCACATTCTCGATGGCTTGTTTGATGCAGTCGGTAAATGAAAGCCGCCCACTGGACAGCGTTTTGTGAACGAGCCGGTCGAGCCCAGGTTCGAAAATTGGAAGAGCGGCCCGCCTCAACTGGGCGACGCGGTCTCGGGCAATGTCGAAGACCACAACGTGATGCCCCAGCTCAGCCAAACATGCGCCGGTTGTAAGGCCAACATAGCCCGCTCCAATCATTGCCAGTTTCATTGCGCGCTCCTCACGTTAGCCGGGTCCTAACAAGAGTGCGGGGGGGATGTTCCTGCAGATGAAGTCGATGATGAGGAAGATGGAGGTGCTGAATCAAATCAGACACATGCGTGGACGGCAGGGAACAAGCCGTCCTGCTTACGGTTGTTTGCAATGTCATTAAATCAAGGAGCATCTCATGGACCCGCGCCGTAAGCCTGACCGCAAGATCGAAACGGAACCCGTTGCTAACGACGACGAGGCAGACGCGGGAACTGCCGAACCGTCGCTGGCCGCAGGGGATTGGGACGCGCTGGCAGCCGGGGAGCTCACTTTTGAGAGTTTGCCGGAAAATGGCGACATCCGCTACGACGACGATCTGGCGGCGAATCCTCTCGGGGAAGATGACGACAACGCCTATCAGAAGAGTGACCAGGCTCTGCCTGACGACCAGGAGGAAAAGACCATTGCGCGAAACCCGTCGAAGGAAGGAAGCCGTTTCGACGAAACGTGAGGCAGCGAGCGCGAGACGTCGGTCATCGGTTTGTATGTGAGCGGGCCGGAGGCGTGCCCTAGGGGTCGGTTCACGTGTCGATAATTTCCGCCAAGGCGAGCTCATCCACACGGACAGACAATGCGATAATGGCGTCTTCCGATTCACGCCCCGCCGGGGGATCGTCGAACGGTATGTTCATCGTTCGGACCCGGCAAGTGGAGCGCACGCTCGAGCCCGGACTCTTGCCCGACCACTATTGAAGATATCCTTCTTACGCCTGCGATGCAGTGTGGCGCACAAATAATTGCTTACGCCCCCTCAACGACCGGCACGACGCAGTTCCTTCGCCTTGCGACGAGACCGAAAAGCTCTGTCTCGCCCGACTTGTGAGACGGGCAGGACCGTTCGCGCGCCCCCCGTTTCGGTCGCCCTGCACCGGCGCCACCCCAGAAAATCTGTTGCACCTAAGAACGTCTGTAGCGGAACCTTGTGCCCTCATAGCTGTTCGTTGCGGTGGCGCTCAATGGATTCAGGCGCCTTGGAAGGTGCGCGACCTATGAACAAGACTGCAACGACCGTGCTGGCCGGTCTGCCCTTTCCTCTCGGCGCCACGTGGAACGGCGCTGGAGTAAACTTCGCGCTCTTCTCCGCCAACGCCACCAAGGTGGAATTATGCCTGTTCGAACCTTCCGGCAGGCGGGAGGTGGAGCGCGTCGCCCTGCCGGAGTACACGGACGAGGTATGGCACGGGTATCTGCCGGACGTGAGGCCCGGTCAACTCTACGGCTATCGTGTGCATGGCCCCTACGCTCCCGAGGCCGGACATCGTTTCAACCCCAACAAGCTACTGCTTGACCCTTACGCGCTGGAACTGCGTGGCGAGATCAAGTGGCATGATGCTGTGTTCGGCTATCGCATCGGACACAAGCGCGGCGATCTCAGCATGGATCGGCGTGACTCTGCATTTGTAATGCCAAAGTGTGTTGTGATTGACCCTGCCGTCACCTGGGGAGAGGAAAGGCGCCCGCGAAGGCACTGGAAAGACCTGATCGTCTACGAAGCGCATGTGAAAGGGATGACCGCGCGCATGGGTGACCTGCCCCCGCAGCTACGCGGCACTTTCGCTGGTCTTGCTGACCCGCGCGCGATCGATCACCTGGTCAAGCTCGGAGTAACGGCTGTGGAACTGCAGCCGGTGCAGGCATTCTTTGACGACCGACATCTGACCGAAAGGGGTCTGACGAACTACTGGGGCTACAACACGATCGGATTTTTCGCGCCCGCTCCGCGTTATTTGTCGCCGGACTCCAATCTTCACGAGTTCAAGTTGATGGTGCGCCGGCTTCACGAGGCAGGCATCGAAGTCATCCTCGACGTGGTCTACAACCACACTGCGGAGGGCAACGAAATGGGTCCCACCCTGTCCTTCCGGGGAATCGACAACGCCAGCTACTACATGCTGGCCGAGGAACCGCGCTATTACTTCGATACGACCGGCTGCGGTAACACGCTAAAGCTTCGCCACCAGCGCGTACTTCAGATGGTGATGGATTCACTGCGTTACTGGGTCGAGCAATGCCATGTCGATGGCTTTCGTTTCGACCTTGCGAGTGCGCTGGGCCGCGAGGGTGCGGAATTCGACCAAAATGCAGTGTTTCTGGACGCCGTGCGACAGGACCCCATTTTGTCGTCCGTAAAGCTCATCGCCGAGCCGTGGGATACTGGCCCCGATGGCTATCAGTTGGGGAATTTCCCGCCTGGCTGGGCGGAGTGGAACGATCGATATCGAGACACTATGCGCGGCTACTGGAAGGGGGACGACGGGCTTGCGGGTGCGCTTGCCGGCGGTCTGCTCGGTTCATCGGGCACCTTCGAGAAGCGCGGGCGCCGGTCTTGGTCCAGCATAAATTTTGCCACCGCGCATGACGGCTTTACCCTCATGGATCTGGTGTCTTTCAACGACAAGCACAACGAAGCAAATGGCGAGGAAAACGCCGATGGACACGCACATAATTTGAGCTGGAACTGCGGCACCGAAGGCGCAACTGCCGACCCGGCAGTCCTCGACCTGCGCGACCGCATGCGCCGCAATCTGGTCGCCACCGTGCTCATCTCGCAAGGGACCCCAATGCTGCTGATGGGAGATGAGATTGGCCGCAGCCAGGATGGCAACAACAATGCCTACTGCCAGGATAATGAGATGAACTGGCTCAGCTGGGATGAACGGTCGGAGCGCGACACAGAGTTCCTGTCGTTCGTCAAAGCTATGATCGCGATACGGCGATCGCGGTCGCTGCTTGGCCAAACGCGCTTCTTGCATGGAGAGGTGAACGCCGCAGGCGAACGCGATATCGTGTGGCTGAGGCCCGACGGCGAAGAGATGCGCCCAGAGGATTGGGACAATCCGCAAACGCGGGCGATGGCAGCGTTGCTGAGCAATGGTAGCGAGAGACTGGTTCTGCTGTTCAACGCTCATCACGAGCCACTCGACTTCATTTTACCGGAAGCTGGCATGCAGTGGCGGCTGCTGCTCGACACAAGCGACGGGATGGTGACGCCGCGGCGCGGCGATATGGTGCATGGCACCTGCCGCGTTCAGGATCGATCGCTCCTTATGCTCGAGGATGGAAACGGTAATGGATGAGGCCCAGCGCGATCTCCGAACGTTTCCAAAAAGCTGGGGTGCCGAGTTTGTCCGCGACGGACAGGCGCGGTTTCGGCTGTGGGCGCCACAGGTAGACCGCGTGACCTTGCGGCTTGCTGGAAAAGACGCGGACATGGGCGCAACCGAGGACGGGTGGTTTGAGTTGATGGCCGAAGGGGTCGAGCCTGGTCAGCCATACCAGTTTATCCTGGCTGACGGTCTCGCTGTGCCAGATCCGGCATCGCGTGCTCAAGCGGGCGATGTGCACGGCCCGTCGCTAGTGATCGATCCGACTGCCTATGGCTGGAGAAATGCCGCATGGGTCGGGAGGCCTTGGCAGGAAGCGGTCATCTACGAGCTGCATGTCGGTACTTTCACGCGACGTGGCACCTTTGTCGCCGCCGCCGAGCGGTTGGAGTACCTTTCTCGGCTTGGAGTCACGGCTGTCGAACTCATGCCCGTGGGACAGTTCGCCGGCACGCGCGGGTGGGGATATGATGGCGTCTTGCCATATGCCCCGCACAACGCCTACGGCACGCCAGATGACTTGAAGCAGCTCATCGACGAGGCGCACGGTCTTGGTATGATGATTCTGCTAGACGTGGTTTACAACCACTTCGGACCCGACGGTAACTATCTCAGCTCCTACGCGAAAGACTTTTTCGACCCTGGCCGGCAGACCCCGTGGGGGAATGCAATTGCCTACGAGCGCGGGCCGGTGCGCAATTTCTTTATCGAGAACGCTCTCTATTGGCTCGATGAGTTCAATCTCGACGGGCTGCGGCTCGATGCTATTGACCAGATCCGTGATCCATCGGAGCCACATCTCCTGGTCGAGCTGGCGCAACGCGTGCGACGGGAGTTTCCGGAGCGTCATCTCCATCTAACTACCGAAGACAATCGAAATATCACCGGCCTCCACGTCCGCAGCAATCAGGTGAGCGCTCTTTATACAGCTGAGTGGAATGACGATTTCCACAACGCTGCGCATGTGCTGCTCACCGGAGAAGTCGAGGGCTATTATGAAGATTTTGCGCGCGATCCTCTTGGACTTCTCGCCCGCTGCCTGGCGGAGGGCTTTGCCTATCAGGGCGAACCTTCCGTCCACGCCCACAACAAGGCGCGTGGGGAACCAAGCCGACATCTTCCCACCACAGCGTTCATCAATTTCCTCCAAAACCACGATCAGATTGGTAATCGTGCGCTCGGTGAGCGACTATCGGTGCTAGCTCCAGACCAGGCGCTGGAGGCGCTGACGGCTGTGCTCCTGCTTTCGCCGCAAGTGCCACTCATGTTCATGGGCGAGGAATGGGGCGAGACCCGGCCATTCAACTTTTTCACCGATTTCTCCGGCGAACTGGGCGACGCGGTGCGCGAGGGCCGGCGCAGGGAGTTCGGTGGCTTCGCAGGCTTTGCGTCGCAAGACAAATCCGACACCGTTCCCGATCCCAATGCCTTGACGACCTTCGACGAATCTAAAATCGACTGGGTCAAGCTCCAAGCAGACGAACATAGACGCCTTTTCCAATTCAGTTCGCATCTTCTGGCGTTGCGTACGGAGCAGGTCATACCGATGCTGGACGACCGAGCACCCACACCTGCCATTATAGTTGCGGCAAAAGACGGTCGATTGGCGATCGATTGGCAATTGTCGGCCGGTCTGCTGCAGCTTCGTGCCAACCTGAGCGGCGAAAGGCAGTTAATGCCGCCGTTTGAAGGAAAGGTGATCTTTGATACGCACGCAAGTGAGCAGGGAGCTAGTCAAGGTCCAAACCGTTCATTTGCACCATGGCGCGCGGTAAGCGCGGTTCGCGCATGAAACCGTCTGTTCAGCACCGAGCAACCCGCCAGGGCATCCATACGAGCTACGAGGGACCGGATGGTCGGCAGATTGACGTGCCGCTGGCGACCATCGAACGCTTCTTGAGCATCCTGAAAGATGGGGCGGTGCAGCCACCGCCCCTGCCCCAACCCGGTGCGACCGCCCCGGCTGAATCCTGCTATTTTCCTTCCTGGCTGTGCGAGACAAAAGCGTGGGGCATTGCGCTCCAACTCTACGAGCTCCGCTCCAGGCGGGACTGGGGCATTGGTGACTTCAGTGATCTAGCATCATTTTGCCGCGTTGCCGCCGCGTCGGGAGCGGACTTCGTCGGTGTCAACCCGCTTCACGCCCTGTTCATCGCCGAGCCTCAGCGATGCAGCCCCTTTTCGCCTTCCAATCGGCTCTTCCTCAATCCACTCTACATCGCCGTCGATCAGGTGTTGGGATATGACCACGAAATGGTCGACGCCACTCGACTCAACAATCTACGCTCTTCAGACCTTGTCGATTATCAGGGCGTCGCGGACCTGAAGCTCGACGTGCTGCGACGCATCTGGGACGGACATGGGCCGGGGGATAATGCGGAACTTGCGGAGTTCCGTGCAGCTGGTGGCGCGATGCTCGAACGCCACGCACTTTTCGAGGCTCTGTCATTGCATCTGCAAGAGCAGGGGTACGGAAGCGGCTGGACCGCCTGGCCGGAAGAGTTCCGTCGATTCGACGCCCCCTCCGTCGGCCGCTTTGCCGTGGGTCATGCGAACCGAGTCACTTTCCAAATCTGGCTACAGTGGGTTGCGCGGCGTCAGCTCGAGGATGCGGCGAAGGCTGCGCTCGAGGCCGGGATGCGGATCGGCCTCTATCTCGACTTCGCCGTTGGAGAGGCACCTGACGGGTCCGCCACATGGAGCGAGCCGGAACTGGTGGTGAGCGGCATTCACATCGGCGCGCCGCCAGACATGTTTAGCGCGGGCGGGCAGGATTGGGGCTTGGCACCGATCTCGCCTCGTGGCTTAGCGGCCAACGACTTCGCGCCCTACCGCAGGCTGATGGCCGGCAATATGGTGTCGGCAGGTGCCTTGCGCATCGACCATGCCATGTCGCTGCGCCAGCTCTTCTGGATTCCGGAAGGACACCCCCCGAGGGAGGGCGGCTTCGTCACCTATCCGATAGACGGCCTATTGTCTGTGCTCGCCACGGTCTCGCGCGAAAATGCCACGATCATCATCGGGGAAGATCTGGGGCATGTGCCCCCGGGCTTTCGTGATCAGATGGCGGATGCGACAGTCCTGTCATACCGCATCCTCTACTTCGAGCAGCGAAAGGGTCGCTTCGTATCACCCCTAAACTGGCCGTCGCTCGCACTCGCCTGTATCTCGACCCACGACTTGCCTACACTCGAAGGCTGGTGGGCGGGTGATGACATCGTCACACGCCACGAGCATGACCTCATCACGGCAGTCGAGGCCCGGCGCCAACACCGTCGCCGTCGGTCAGAGCGTCGCGTTCTGCTCGATGCCCTGCGCGGAGGAGGCATGCTGTCCCGCCGGACTGCGCGCCTACACGCTCTTGAGGCGGGCAGGCCGGGGATGGATATAGTTGTGGCAGCCCACCGCTTCATCGCGCGCACACCCTGTCGCCTTGCATGCATGCGCCTCGCCGATGCGGTGGGCGAACGGCACCCTACCAATCTGCCGGGCGTTGGATTGGGCTATCCCAACTGGCGTCGCCGGCTCTCCGTATTGCTGGACGAACTGGAGGCTGGCCCCCTCTTCAATGCCATCACTGCAGGATTGCGCCGCGAGCGTCCGAGATGAAAGTCCATCCTGTCGCCACCTATCGCGTTCAATTCCGCGACGGCATGACGTTCGACAGGGCCGCCGGTCTGGTACCTTACTTGCGTCGGCTGGGCATAAGCCATCTCTATGCGTCGCCCATCTTCACGGCGATCGCCGGCTCCACCCATGGCTACGATGTGATCGACCACAACGAGATAGATCCCGCGCTCGGCGGGCGTTCCGGCTTTGATCGGCTGGTTTCGGCGCTTTCGAAAGCAGGAATGGGGCTCATTCTTGACATCGTGCCTAACCACATGGCCGCATCGCTGGAGAATCGCTGGTGGCGCAGTGTCATCGAATTTGGCCTCGAAAGCCCGTTCGCATGCCACTTCGACATCGACTGGCGAGAAAGGCTGACCCTGCCCATACTTGGCCAGCCGTTCAGCGAGACGCTGGCGGCCGGGGAGCTGGCACTGGAGGCCGATCGAAAGAACGGCTGTCTGTGTCTGACCTACTTCGATCACCGATTACCGCTCGTTCCTTCGAGCTACGCCGCGCTTGGCGACCGACTGGGATCTACCGCTCTTAGGGACATCGCTGGATCGTGGCGAGGGGCTGCGGCCGACCGCTTCCATGAAGATGTGCGCGCATTTCTCGCAAAGGTTGAAGTGCAGCATCTCGACGCGGCTCTATCCCAAGCTTCGCAAGACACTGGTTTCCTCGAGCGTATCCACAACATGCAACCTTGGGAGCTGACGTTCTGGAAAGAAGCGCGGCATCATCTCACCTACCGCCGTTTCTTCGAAGTGACCGGGCTAGCCGGATTGCGCGTTGAGGACAAAACGGTGTTCGACGATGTGCATCGTCTTGCATTGGAGCTGGTTAACGAGGGCACGGTAGACGGACTGCGCATCGATCACATAGACGGGTTAGCCAGACCCGGAAGCTATCTGCGGCGCCTGCGCCAAGCGGTCGGTCCCGACTGCTGGCTCCTTGTCGAGAAGATTCGCGGAAACGCGGAATCGCTACCCGCCGAATGGCCGGATTGCGGCACCACCGGTTACGAGTTCATTCCGGTGATGGCCGATCTTCTTGTCGATGCGCAGGGGCTGAAGGCGTTGCAGATCGCGCATGACCGCTACACGGGCAGCGCCATCGATATCGTTGCTGAGGAGCGGCAAGCCAAGCTGTTAATGCTGCGCCGCAATTTCGAAGGTGAACTGGCACGTCTGACGGAGCTGGCGTTACCAGATGACGGAGCGCCCCCGACTCGCGATGAATTGGCAACCGCGATTGCAGAAATCATCGCAGGGTTTGACGTTTACCGCACCTATGGCGAAGACGGAATCCTGACGGCTACTGATATGGATCGGCTGCGGAACGCTGCGGTGACCGCCAGGAAGCGCGGCGTGGCGAGCGTCCGCGGGATCGAACGTGTCGTAAGCCTGCTCGAATGCTCGCGCCCTGGGATCGAAAGAAGCGAACCCGCATTCCGCACAAGGTTTCAGCAACTCACGGGGCCGGTCATGGCCAAGGCCGTGGAGGACACGCTGTTTTATCGCGACAACCGCCTCATCGCATTGAACGAAGTAGGCACAACGCCAGCTGCTGCCGTAGGTGACGTGACATGCTTTCACGACGCGATGGCGCGCTTCATAGGCGAGCCTATGGGACTAGCAGCTACGGCCACTCACGACACCAAGCGAGGCGAAGATGCGCGCGCACGGCTCTACGCGTTGAGTGAGGCACCGGAGCAATGGAGCGCGGCAATCAACCGGTTGTTCGGCGAGGCCGATTTAATCGAGCCTAGCGTGGCATGGATGTTCGGCCAGATGCTGTTTGCAACGTGGCCCTATGACGGACAGCCTAATGAAGTCGTCCGCGCGGGGCTCCCGCCGCGGCTGATGCAGGCGGTCAAAAAGTCCCTTCGCGAGGCGAAGCTGCGTACAGATTGGCTCGCCCCCGAAGAGGCCTACGAGGCGCGGGTGCTGGACGTCGTGCGCGATCTGTTCGCACCAGATCAAGAAGATGTCCTGCGCGATTTCGTGGCCAGTGGCGCAACCCTCGTACATGCTGGCGAATTGAACAGCCTATCCCAGACGCTGACCAAGCTGACGGGTCCGGCCGTACCCGACATCTACCAAGGCACCGAGCGGGTTGATCTAAGCTTGGTCGACCCCGATAACCGACGCCCTGTCGACTTCCAGGCTTATGCCCATGCTTTGGCATGCAACGAGGGAGCCGCGCCAGAGGACCTGCGGATCGCTGATGGCAGTTTCAAGCAATGGATGATCGCGAAGGTGCTGCGCTTCAGAGCGCAGCATTCGGATTTGTTCCGGCGAGGGCGACACGTGCCAGTGCCGCTGAAAGGCGCTGCTGCCGCGCATTATGTTGTCTGGTTGCGCGAACATGAGACCTCGTCGGCAATGGTCGTGGTGCCACGCCTTACGCTTCGCCTTAAGGAGAAGGGGCTGACCAGCGCCGACGCGGCGATTTCCTTTGCGCAGCCCCCGCGTGCCTTGCGCAATGTGCTGACAGGCAAGCTCGTTGGTGGCGGAGCGCGCGAGCGCCTCTCGATTGCGGAATTGGTTGATGGTCTGCCGGTAGCGCTCTGCGTTGCGGAGACTGCATCGTGAGATTGAATAGATTCTCTTTGCCGAAAGGGAACAATCGCTCGCTGAGTCAGTTCGACTTTGCCTGAACCTGACACCCGACGAACGCGTCAGCGACGCGCCGCCAGTGCCTGCTAGGGCTCATTGTGGCGGGTACGGTACCCGCGCATTCCGCGGGAGCCAATTCGTGTCAGTGTCTATCGTTCCAGAAAATCCAGCCTTGTCCGGCAACCGCAGGCGCTCTGAGGCGCGGCTGCGAATGCCTGACGAAGAGCGGCCACCGCGCCTACTTTTTGTGACGTCGGAGCTTACTGACTTCGTTAAGGTTGGGGGACTGGGCGAAGTTTCGGCCGCCCTACCGCGTGCCTTGCGACAGACGCACGACGTTCGCATACTCATTCCTGGCTATCGCCAGGTAACCGAGAGCGCCGAAGTGCGGGACGTAGCGCGTCTACCGGCAATGGCCGGCTTACCCGAATGCGGCATCGGGCGTATCGACATGCCTGACGGGCTGATTGTGTATGTCGTGACGCAAGCTTCGCTCTACGATCGCGACGGCACGCCTTACGGGGATCGCGATGGCGACGACTGGTATGACAACGATATACGCTTTGCCCGCTTCTCACTCGCTGCAGCCGAGATTTCGCTCGGTGTTCCCGGCCTCGGTTGGAAGCCAGATTTGCTCCACGTCAACGATTGGCAAGCCTCCCTTGCCCCGGCCTATCTGGCGTGGAGGCGCTGTTCCATCCCAAGCGTCCTCACGATCCATAACCTCGCTTATCAGGGACTATTTGACCGGGAACGGCTGCCGGTACTGGGGGTCCCCGATCACGCGTTCGACATCGAAGGAGTGGAGTTCTACGGTCGTATGTCGTTCCTCAAGGCAGGAATCTACTACGCCTCACACGTCACTACTGTGAGCACGACCTATGCGCGTGAGATCACGACACCCGAGTTCGGCTGCGGATTGGATGGTTTGTTGCGCACGCGGGCAAGCCTAAATCAGCTTTCCGGCATCATCAACGGCGTCGATGAAAGCTGGGACCCCCTCACTGACAGTCATCTTGTGGCAGCTTTCGAGCATCGCAATCTCGCGGGACGTGAACACAATGCACGCGATGCACGCGAGACCTTCGGACTTGACGTTTCCAGAGGTCCCCTCTTCGCGATTATCTCGCGGCTTGTGCACCAGAAGGGTATTGACCTGGCGATCGATACGGTCGACGACATTATCTCCCGCGGAGGGCAAGTCGCAGTGACTGGGTGCGGCGAAGACGCACTAGAGGCAGCGTTGCGGGACCTTGCGAGCCGGCATCCCGGCAGGGTCGGGGTACGGATCGGCTTCGATGAGGCCGAAGCACGCAGGCTCTACGCCGGAAGCGACTTTCTACTCATGCCTTCACGCTTTGAACCCTGCGGACTGAGCCAGATGTACGCACAGCGCTATGGTTCGCTCCCAATCGCTCACAAGACGGGTGGACTCGCAGACACGATCGAAGACGAGGAGACGGGTTTCCTGTTTGCCGACCTGTCGGCTCCTAGCCTGGCCGGTGCCGTAGTACGCGCCTTTGAGAGTTTCGGTTGTCAACACAAGCTAGCAAGAATGCGCCGGCGCGCGATGAAACGGCCAGCGAACTGGCGTCAGTCATCACGACGCTACGCTGAGCTCTACGAGATCTTGATCGGCGACACACGATACCTGCGGGCTTGATACCTCAAATCCGCCGCTAAACTGCTCCGCGAAGCAAAGCAATGTTGACTTGCTGAACATCAACAAGATGGAGTACCGGAAAAGCGTCTGGGTCTCGAATGAATTCCTTACGTTAATCAGCAAGTCCCTGACGAAGTTTATGACCTCCGGCGCATCGCGGTTCAGGACATTGATGTAGCTGTGAACCGAATGCAGTCGAAGAAACTGCATCCTCGGCCGGACGCGCCGCATAAACGACTTTGTCTCGTAGCCGGCAAAGTCTTGGCTCGGTGAATGCGCAGGACGGTCCAGATTCTGAGCTTCCCTTTTGCAGATCAGCTTCGTCTTTCTTTCCGTCTTTGTCATCGAGTGTCGCGAGCGTGCCAAATCTGTGTGCGACGGCCGCGTTCTGCGTGGAGTCGGCGCTGCCTCAACCGCCCTTTCTCGCTCGTAAGTAGCGCGTTGGCCGGCATGACGTATACGTGGTCTTGCTCCACCTTAACGTCGTCTTCTGCGACTGCTGGTATAACGCGCGACAGCAGGCTTTCTCGCTACTTACGGAGATCTGTGACGATCACGAAGGCAGCCCGAGAACTGTCGGCAGGCGTTTGACGAGCGCTTTCGTTGCGCCAATGCCCTGCTGAGGCACCGGTGCCGACTACTGGGAATTTCGGGTTGCTGTCACTCAAGAAGCGATCCTCTAGCGAATGAGGGCACCCGGCGCGCTGCTCCGGCGAACGCAGCGCCTTCGTCGTACGAACCTACTCCGTCCTAACCTCGCTGGAACCCGTCGTACTCGTCGACGTTTAGCGACCATGAGAACAATTAAGCAGCATGACCCACGCGCACGGGCGCTAGAGCGGAAGGTGCTTGCGGAAAGGGGCATCGATAACCTAGCGTTTATTCGTCGCAGGCTTAGGAAGGAGGTAGATGGTCGTGACTGAAGTTCGAGGCCGGAAGGTGCTGATCGTCGAGGATGAGTATCTGCTGGCTCAAGATTTGACTAAGTATTTTAGGAAACTAGGGGCTATTGTGCTCGGCCCGGCTCCCAGTATCGAGGCAGCCACGAAGAAGGTCGCCGATGCGGACGCAGCGGTGCTAGACATAGATTTGAATGGACACCAGGTGTTCCCCATCGCCGATGCCCTGATGGATCGCAACGTCCCTTTCGTCTTTTTCACGGGGCGCGATGACATCGCTGTCCCCCCGCGCTTCCGCCACGTCGGGCGGCTCCCTAAACCAGTGGATACGAAGACAGTGTTTGACGCGATCTTTCCATCTTCCAATCGCGCGAGTGTCAGCGAGGACGCCAATGATGTGTTCGCAATCCTGCCTAGAATTAGGCTCGCGGCCCTGATCCTTATGGAAGACGCGTCGGCGGGTGACCGGTTGGTGGAGCTAACGCTAAAGCATGCGCTCAGCAATCTGGCGCAGCGGCCAGTGAAGTGTAGTCTGGAGGTTTGGCTAACCGAAGTGTTGGAGGAAATGCACACGCGACATGGACGTGATCTGCTCCAATAAAGACGCATTGGCGGTTTCTAATTGGCCTGCAACCACGGCAAAAATTTGAGGCCGATCATGCAAAAAGCTAAATCCGAATCCGTACTTTGCCGAGTTTTGCGGTGTTTGCCTTCGGCGATGCGGTGCTTGAGCTGACGTTCCCGCTGCCCCGCAGGAAACGACTATGAAGAGCAGCGTCGACGTTGTTATGTGAGCGGTCTGCGGGAGAAAGCGTCAAAGGGACTCATTGGCAAGATCCAGCCGGTGCGGGAGACCAGCTCGGCGAAAGAGCACACGACCACGGCCCGCTTTCGTTGTCTTCGGTGCGCTTGCCATCTGACGGATGGCTACTCGGCTATTGGGGCGCAGGAACAATTGCTCTTCCCCACTGTTCGCTCGTTTTAACGGTTGGTAAGGCTACTGGATATGAAATCTTCGTCGAACATTTGGGTCACGCTCGCAGGGGCCGTTCTGGTCGTGATCGCGGCGCTTTACTTCCTGACGGGTCAAGATGTCTCTTACTCGCCTGGCGCCCCCTCGCCGAATGGGGTTGATCAGGCTCAGTAGAGCAGCCAACCCGCCGCATTTTGCATAATGCTTGTGCTGCGCCTGCTGGTTCGCGGCTCGGATCTCAACCAGCGGGTTTTCGGATATAGCCGTACACTCTTAAAAAGTTGGCTAGCGATCGTGCCCTCGGTACCCTTCGGGGCAACCGTCACAAGCAAAAAAGAATCGATGGGTTGCCTTGGATTTGTTCCGTCAGGCGTGCTCCCACGCAAGGCAGGATAAGAGATGTTCAGCCATGTAATGATTGGCGCAAATGACATTGAGTGCATGGTAGCCTTCTACGATGTAGTTCTTGGCACCCTCGGATTGGCACGCGAGTCCGTTCAGTCGGCCAATCGCCCAGCAGGTTTTATCTGGCAACGGCGCAGCCAACGATGGCCCCAGTTTGCTCTAAGACATCCATTTGACGGTCAACCAGCAACTGCCGGGAACGGCGTACAAGTCAGTTTTGCAGCCGCATCACGACGGCACGTCGTCGTGGCTTGGCAAACTGCGATTGACAACGGTGGATCAGATGAAGGCGGACCCGGTGTCCGTCCACAGTACAATGATGACTTCTTCGCTGCCTATTGTCGTGATCCCGAGGGCAACAAGCTGTGCTTCGTCCATGCCCATGATCTGCCATAGGCCGGGGAACTCGGGAGCCTTCGGATCAAGCCGATTCCTCATTTAGCTGGGTGCCACGGTGCGCCAGGCATATTGCGCGGACGCCACCCCTCACCAATTGCAATATCGCGAGCGGAAGCAGTCGGCCAATCCCGCTTCTGCTAGGTTCTCTGCCGTCAAGATCGACACAAGGTCCCCGCTGCAGGCCTGATCCACGTCCTCCTTCAGGACGCGCTACTTGCCGCGATCGCGCTTCAAGCGGTCGGCGTGCTCTTCCAGCACTTCATTCGACCTGATGCGTAGGCTGAGACCTGATCCGGATGATCCGGCAGCGGTCCCGGTCACGTATCCCCGGCGCGAACTACGCCGGGTGTTTATCCACTGGCTCACTCCGGCGACACGGCAGGCGCGACATCTGTCTGCGAGGGCGCTGTGTCGTCGGGTTTCGGGCTCGCAGCCGGTTGCGTGTCCTCCGCGGGCTCTAGCGGAGCGGTGGTGACGCCGTCGGTGGGATCGGCGCCGGCGTGACGGTCCTGCCGGCCGATGCGACGCGCCCGACCGTGTTTCCCGCGTCGTCGGCGATCAGCAGCGCGCCTGTCCCGTCGATGGCAAAGCCGACCGGACGGCCCTCGCCTCCTCTCCGTTCAGAAACCGGTCACCACGTCCTGAGCCCTGGCGGGAAGGTCTGCCGTCAGTAAGCGCATTGCGGTTCCAGCTGCCCCGGTTACCAAAGAACGCTCCTTTGCTGTAGGCCTCGGGCATGACCGAATCGTTGGTGAAGGCGAGGCCCAGCGCTGCCACATAGCTCGCCCAGCGCATAGTCTGGCACTATAGCCTGCTCGACGAGGTCGGGGCGCGGTGGATGGACCGGTCATCGACATGCAGCCCGTAATAGCTCTAGGGCCAGCCGTAGAAGCCGCCGTCGCGCCCAGAGGTCATGTAGTCGGGAACGAGGTTTGACCCCAGTTCATCTCGCTCGTGCCCGATCATTGCATGATCAGCTGTTTTCACAGCCTCGGGTGGCAAGCCGAACGGAAACTGCTAGCGGTCGGGCCACAAAAGCAGTCCTGCGTGCCTCGTCTCACCCCACCAGGCGGTTCAATGTAGCCAGCAGGCTTCGTTCTACGGCTGGTTTGCCGACATTGGGCGCTCCGGCCAAGATATTCCCACCTATTTGCTCAGCCTTCTCATATGCGCTTGCCAAAGCAAACGGCACATCGTGCCTTTTCAGGAACTTGGCGACCGGCGTAACGAGTTCATTGCCAAGGTTAACATCGAGCAGCGCGACGGACGGCAGTTCTTTCTCTAGCAGGCGAAGTGCACCCTGCACGTTGGCGACCGGCCCGATGACTCGCCAATCATGTGTCTCCAGCATGTTCTGGAGGTCCATCGCGATTGTAAACTCGTCCTCGACGACTAGAACTGTCTTCTGCACGTAACCAGCCTTCAACCCGGGAGAGATGTCCTCCCGAGTGGAATGACGATCTCACTCTCTAAACCAGTCGCGGCATAGTTCTGTTCCATGCGTCCCTGAAGGTTGTAGGACACGGCGGATTGGATCAGTTCAGTCCCATACCCTGTCGTGGTGGGTGCTTTCACAGTCGGACCGCCCCTTTCTGTCCATTTCAGATGGAGTTCGGTGTTGGCATCATCAACCTGCCAACTAATCCGCACTTGGCCTCCAGATTCGGAGAGTGCGCCGTATTTTGCAGCGTTGGTTCCCATCTCGTGCAAGATCAGGCTGAGTGCCATCGTTTCGCGAGGAGAAAGCTCGACGGCTGCGCCGGGCTCTATCACGACTGCATCGGGATTGGCAGTGTAAGGAGCGAAGACGCGCTCGATCAATGTTGCCAAGTCCCCTTCGCCCTGATCGGCAAAGGCAAGGTCCTGCGCTGCAATGAGGGCACCGAAGCGACCGAGAAAGTCATCACGATATTGTTCGGCCGAGCGACCTTTCGTGGCGGTTTGCCGGGCTATCGACTGCGCCACGGCGAGCACGTTCTTCATCCGATGCCGCAATTCGCTGACCAGCATGTCCCGTGCAGAATCGCGGCGGCAGCGTTCGGTCACGTCTCCAAAGGTCAACAACATGCGATGACTGCCGTTGTCGGGATGGTGCAGCGTGCGCGCCGTCACGAGCATCCTTCTTCGACCAAGATTGGGAAAGTCGTGCTCGACCTCATAATTTATGACCGCCGTGGCTCTCGGAATGACATCTGAAAGCAAAATGCGGAGGTCCGGAATGTTCCATTGACCATTGCCGAGCTCGTAGAGCGGCTGGCCGATCGTCTCGTAGCGATCGACCTTGAACGTTCGGAAAAATGAAAGGCTGGCAGCCTGCACACAGAGACTTTCATCCAGCACAAGTAATGGGTAGGCCACGGTATCAACGATGCCCTGCGCCTGCACATGGCTGGTCCGCAGAACACGGTAGAGGTCTTCCATATTCATCAATGCGGCCTCAGTTTTTGCGCGACGCTACAGAAAAATCCCCCTACCTGCAATCGACGCGCCCTGTCGTCCTTCCAACCCCGATAGCTACCCTTGAGGCCGCTTTTGGTCTTGTCGCTCCCTGCCAGGAACGGCAGCGATGGTGTCGAAACCAGCCAGACTTAACTTGCGGCCCGCCGTGCCTTGGCGAAATCGCAATCCGTGCAATTGGCCGCTCCTGCATGGGTACGATCAGCCTGAGGGGGATGGCGACCGACCGGCCGGTTTCACGGGCCAGCACCTTGCCCCGAAGACAGCAAGGAGTATTGCAAGCTAACGAGGCGATAGCTGGCAGTGTGGGAGGCGATAGAGGCGGCGTGGGACAAGGGCGGCCTAGTCGCCCATGGACCAGGCGCGCAATTTGTCCGGATTGCGCATGGCCCAAATGTTGTGGATCACCCCGTTTCGAACGGACGTCGAGATCACCGAGATGATCTGGTCGCCGGCCATCCCGATCAAACCCGGCTCACCATTGACTGTCGCGATCTCGACCTGAAGATCGGGCTGGCGTGCGAATATTCCAGCGAAGAATTCGGCAACTGCGTGAGATCCAGTCAATGGCTTGGTTGCCGCCGCGGTTTTGCCTCCGCCGTCCGTGATGGCCTCGGCATCGCCGTCCAACAGCGTGACCAGCGCTGTTACATTTCCCGTCTGCCAGGCGGCTCTGAACGCATCATTGAGTCTTGCATGCTCTTCCCATGTTGATTGCCTTCGCGCCCGGTTGCCCAGGCGCTTGCGCGCCGAGAACGCCAGTTGCCGGCACGCATGCGGAGTGCGTCCGATGATTTCGGCGATTTCCTCGAAGGTGTATTGGAAAACGTCGTGCAGGATGAAGCTGACGCGCTCGGGTGGAGTCATCTTGTCGAGCACGATCATCAAGGCCATTGAAGTGGATTCGCTGACGCTCTCCGACGTTCCCCATCCTGCATCCGCTGCGGGATTGGAGGCTAAGCCCCAGAATTCACGTCCTGGGACCGGCTCGGGCAACCATTCGCCGACATAGACCTCCCGCTTGTATCGAGAGGATTTGAGGCGGTCAAAGCAGATTCGGGTCAGCGTCGTCCGCTTCCAGGCCAGTGGAACGGATATGCCCATCCGCTCGTCGCGGGCAAGCGAGTACCAACGCACATAGGTTTCCTGCACCGCGTCTTGTGCATCGGCCACGGTTCCGAGCAGGCGGTACCCCAGCGCCATCAGAGCGGCTTCATCTTTTCTGAACTCGGGATCATCGCTTGGATGCCCGATAAGCTTGCGATTGGTCGCCTTCACCGTTTCTGCCTTATCAATTCGGTCTCGCCCCTTGCGAGCCACCCTTCAACCCTATGACGATTCAGGCAGCTCCAATGTCAGCGGGGAGAATTTTGCGTACGCAGGATGCCTCGACTGACATTTCCCTGCTCGCCCTCGTCATAGATGCGGGCTCGATTGGTATGCCCGGCTTTAATTGGCGCAGATGATGCCGCGCCATGATGATGGAGACTTAACTATGTCCAACGGTGAAGTGACTTTCGTCAACATCCTCGAGGTTGAGGACGGTAAGCAGGACGAGGTCGCGAAAATTCTTCAAGACGCCACCGATACGGTGATCAGCAAGCGCCCGGGCTTTGTCTCGGTGACGCTCCTGGCCAGCAAAGATGGCAAGCGCATCGTCAACGTCGCCAAATGGGCGAGCGCAGCGGACGTTCAAGCCACACAGAATGATCCGGCAGCCGCCGAGTTCGGCAAAAAACTGGCAGGGTTGGCCAAGCCGGTTCCGGGCATGTACGACGTGGTCGGCGAATATAGCGCCTGATCTACTGGCATATCGCTGAAGGTGGTTGGTGCGCCCCAAGGTGCGCCAACCCCATTTGAGCTGGCAGGCTGGAAACAAAGGATATCAAGATGGACGATGAGACCGCCTGGAAAACCGAGCAGCGTTTGTGGCTGGAGGGCATCGCCGCCTACGATGAACTGCTTGATCCCTCCTGCCTGATGGCCTTCCCTGGCATGGGTGTGCTGGATGTTTCAGCGATCATCGAGGGGCTCAAGGGCGCGCCGCGCTGGACGGACGTGAAGATGAAAGATCGCGTGGTCAGCAGAGCCGGGGACGCCGTCATTGTCTTGGGATATACGGCGGAAGGCCGGCGCGACAACGCGCAGCCTTATCGCTGTTTCTGCACGTCAACCTATCGGGGAAAGGGCCAGAACTGGAAGCTTGTCCAGCACCAGCAAACGCTCGCAGACTGAGCACCATCCACCTCATCAACAGCATAATCGCATGATCAGCTGAAACACGATTTGCTGCTTTCACACCGTCTGAGCATGGCGTAGCCCTAATCGTCAGGAGGTCCGAGTCAAACGCTCCGATGATGCTGCGAAGCTCGTGATAGCCTCTCGCGCGATCCAGGACGATTCTGTCATCAGGTCAAAATGGTTGCGGCCCGGATGCCCGATATATCGCCCGTCCGGGAACTGACTAGCCATGCGAGCCGTCGCTTCTCGGAAGAAGCAGTGTTTCCCCGCATAGAGAAGCACTGGACGCTCTGTCTTATCGGGCGTTCCCCTAAAGACGGCCACCTAGCTTCAGCCCGACGACGTGCATGAAGTGCTTCCGTGTTGCTATCGGCAAGACGTTCCGCCATTCCACGAGGTACATCGAACATCTGCCGCCAGAGCGAGAGCCATGCCTGCGGCCCCTTTGTCAGGTCAGAAGATCAGCATCAAAATTCCGATTACCACCAGTAGGCCGACAAGGAAAATGAATCCCACGGTACCGCCGATGAACTTGAGCATGTGCTTTCTCCCACGTTTGGCCTTTTTGGTGAACGCGCCTGCATCGCGATCGTTTCAAAGAAAGGCAACCTCTTGGGGCCCTGTGAACTTCGATCAGACATTCGGGCATGATCATGGAGGCTCAGGAATAGCCCTGGTCACGTGCCTATGTCTGAGATTGGAGATTCGTCACCGACGGCGAATATCGACGCCGCTGATCGGCTGCTCAGAAGCTGTGGGTTTTCGAGGAGACGCTGGGGAACGGCGCCAGCATTTCGGTCGTTGCATGCCGGAATGGGGTTGCGCCGAACCCGTAGTATCCTGGGCGGCGTCCAGGAAGGGGAGCCATAGCCGTCCGAAGATGACGAGGTGACAAGCAATCGAGCGGTCCGTCAGTTGGAGGAGGACGTGCACGCGTTGGAATGGAAACTCGGCCGAAAGACGGTCGTGGTCGAGGCTCTCAAGAAGGCGCCCGACAACGCGCGCCCAAGAAAAAAACGACGTGACTCGCACAGTAGCGGACGCAGGACGATTGTGGATGAAGGTCGGTGCCATCACTAATGCCAGGGGCCTTTGCGAGTACGATCAAAAGTGACCGCAAAATACAGAACTCACAATCGCGAGGCGATCGCCGCGGCCATGGGGCGCAGATGTCCCGAACACTGACATAACCACGAAGCCGGTCAGGTTCACCTGCCCAGGAGCCGGTGTCAGGCTGTGGTCCTGCGCGGCCGAACCTGAACGCCAAGCCTGCTGACAAGCCCGAGCGGATCGGCAACTTGGAAGAAGAAAATTGGCATCGTCTGCGGCTGTAGTTCTCTTTTGACTGGGCGATGTCACTGAACGCCGAGCGGGGGGCCAGTGAAGACTAGCTTGTGCCGCGCCGCGCTTTCCTCGATCGCCGGCATGTCCTCTGGAATGCGGAACCTGCCGTGTGCCATTTCGGAGAAGAATCCCTCGAACCCGCCGGGTGTCAGAATGACGAGATGGCGCGAAGGCCGATCGCCGACGACGCGGAAGGTATGTTCTTTTCCGCGCGGCACGAAGACGGCTGCGCCCGGACCGCGTGTAAATACATCACCGCCGATCCAGAACTCGCAGTCTCCCGACAGAAGCACGAAGGTCTCGTCCGCATCTTTATGGACGTGGCGCGGAGGGCCTGAATTTGGCGGCGAAACGCTGTCGACCACAGAGACCGTCCCGTTGGAATCGGCGGCGCTCAGTAGCGTTTTGTAGTGAGCACCGAGCCATTCCACGGTGCCGGGTCCTGATAGGGTTTCAGTCATCGCTCCCTCCGCTGGGTTGTCGAAGAAACGAAAGCGCTTTCGTATTGTCAGAGATTAGCCCAGCGATCATTCTAAAGGAAATCGATTGAACATATGAGGTCTATTTGATCGATGAATATGTTGACCTTCGATCTCAATCTTCTGCGCATCCTCGATGCTCTGCTGCGCGAGGGTTCCACCGTCAGAGCGGCAGAGCGGGTCCACTTGTCGCAGCCGGCCGTCTCGGCGGCGCTCGGCCGCCTGCGCCACGCTCTCGGCGACGAGCTATTCGTGCGACGTGGCCTAGGGCTTGAACCCACCGACTATGCGCGCGCGTTGGCGATCCCGCTGCGCGAGGGGCTCGACAACATCGAAGCGATCCTCGCCGGACCGGCCATGTTCGACCCCTCCACGAGCGAAGCCAGCTTCAAGATTTCCGGTAGCGACTTCTTTGCCGAGATGCTGATGCCGCGGCTTGCCGACGAACTATCTCGACGCGCGCCTGACATGCGCGTCCAGCTCGTCGATCTCGTACCGGACAGCTACGTCGATACCCTGGAGCGCTACGAGGTCGATCTTGCGCTCATTCCGGCTACCGAGGTCCCCAGCTGGATCGACCACCAGCCTGTCTTCCGTTCTTCGTTCTCGGTCATCGCGCGCCGGGATCACCCACGTCTGGCCCGGGCTGGCCTGCGTTGCGGCGATACAGTGCCGATCGACTTGTTCTGCGACATCGGCCACGTGCTGTTCTCGCCAGAGGGTAAACTGAAGGCGATGGGGGATGCCGCTCTCGCGCGCGTGGGGCGCGAACGGCGCGTGGTGATGACCATGCCGGTTTTCTCGGGGGTCTACCGGGCCGTCGCGGAATCCGACTTGATAGCCCTCCTGCCCAGCCAACTGGCAAAGCGGGTCGCGCATCGAGACGGTCTCAGCATTTACTGTCCGCCAATGACGGTCGATCGGGCACTGATCACCATGATCTGGCACAAACGTTCAAGTGCCAATCCGGCGCATCGCTGGCTGCGGGAGCTGATAGCCGAGATTCTCTTGCCCCTCGATGAAGTTGAAGGGGGCGACAACCCCCTTCCCGGAGCACGGATTCACGGTATTTGACACCGCGCTTGCAATTACTGACCGGTATCAGGTTGAGGCTGACTGGGGGCCGTCTGCTCCATCGGCGCCGGTTGTTCCACGCCTGCGTCACCCTGCGGTGGAGCACTATCGCCGCCGTCGCAGGCAGCAAGGGCAAACATAGCGAAGGCCGGAGCCGAAGCGAAAAGTATCTTTCTCATCTTTTCCTCCATTCTATATGTCAAGTTAACCGCCACCGATCGCGGCGTACTCTTCCGGCGAGAGCTCCCCGCTCCCATCCGCGTCGATAGCCTTGAAGGTATCTTCCGTTATCCCAGGCACCGCCGCATTCAATTCCTCAAAGCTCGCGTATTCTAGTAGATGCGGAAGCGGACAAGAATTCACTTGCCGGTACACGGGTGCCACAATCGACATGTCCGAGCGGTCCACTGACACGCACCGGGCGATCGTAAATTCCGCCTACGTGCTCTTGCGCTGGCGCGGCTATACGCGGGTCGGTCTCAATGACATAGCCGCAGGCGCCCAGGTTACGAAGCGCACTCTTTACTATCATTTCGCCAGCAAGGACGACCTGCTCGCCGCTGTCCTCGAGTTGGAGGACGAGTTGGCTTTCATTGCCTTCCAGACCTTCGCCGGCGATCTGGGCGGCACTGCCGAGGAGATCATCGACGGGCTGTTCCGGGAGCTCGGCGAATGGAGCGGCAAGCCGGGATGGGCCGGCTCTGGATTCACGCGGCTCGCAATGGAGATGGCGGATTTGCCCGGCCATCCGGCAAGGCGGATTGCCCACCGTCACAAGGAGCGGCTGGAGCAGTGTCTTTGCGACAAACTGATGAATGCTTTGCCCTCGTTACCCCGCTCCCACGGTCGGGAGATCATGCTGCTGATAGAGGGCGCTATGCTCATGGTCCTGCTCCACGGTGACCGCGCATATGCGAATGCGGCGGCTGATGCGGCGCGGCGCCTTCTATCGAGCGTCCCTGATCCGGTAGTAGACGCTCGGGACAATGTTTCACCGATTGACGGCGCCACGGCCTGATCATGGCGCCTTTGGGCGTGTCTGCTGTGTCTGTCATCGAAATGTCAGCAATGCTCCGAGTTGCACCTAACCCGGACACGCAGCAGTCGGCCCAGGGTGAGGTAGTGCCCCACGACGTTTCTCTTCCGGCCAATCACGGCCAACGAGAACTCCCATGGGCCATTCTCAATTTGATCACGCTAGTCGCGAGCGCGCAACTTGGAACGCCGAGAAGAAGATCGGCACCAGCGTCCGTTCACCCAGAAGCAGATTTGGGCAATTCGCTCCTGTCTCGATCGCGAGAGATTGGTCTTCAGCGTCGTGTCGAAGTGCTCTTCCGAAAACAAGGCGAAGTCGGCCGGGGGATCTGGAAGACAGCGTTGTTGACCAGGATATCGAGACCGCCAGTTCCTTGACAGTCCGAGCCAATGCCTAGTCGCAGAAGCCGCGTTGGGACACGTCACCCGCGATCACAATGGCTCCGCAGGTTCCAGCGTCGACCGTTGCCTTGGTCGCCGTCGCATCGGCCTTTTCTGCCGGTTGAGCGATCGCCACTTCGGCACCCGCGCGCGCGGATTGCAGTCTTATCGAGCCGTATGAACTAACGTCATCTTTGCGAGCCGCTTCCTTGCCTATTGACCTGCCGCCCGCCATGTCTGCGGCGCGCTTGCCGCGATCTTGCGAAGTAACCCGGGGCCGAACTCAGCTCGTTCCCGAACGTCGCTTTCTCCCTGGTCCATCCAGTACCGGACCCTCCGGAATCGGCCACGCATCAGCCGTGGAGGATCATCCCTTCGACGGTGTGGACGGCGCCAACGGCCCCGCTAGGGTGGGGAACAGGCTTGCGGGTTTCAGGCTGCCCTTCCCGGGACGCAACCCTTTCTCTCAGGGTGTCCGGGTTGCGACGCCCAGGAGCCGGCGTTCCAGACATGCGGTCAGCCGCTCGTAGCTTCAAGAGCAAGACGCGCAGGCTTTTCGGCAGCCAGGCACATTGACACCGCTGTACATTCCCTCACTTCCAGCGGCCTTGTTTTCGAGTGAGAATGCAGAAAAGGGGCAAACGAACCAGGAGGTTGAGATGTTTGTTCGAACGATAGATCCGTCAAACGCCGAGGGCGAAGTGGCATCCATCTACGACAACGAGATAGCATCAATGGGAAAGGTGATGGAGGCCACCCAGTGCTGGACAGCCAGACCTGACATCTTGGCACCGGTCGAGCACTTACTGAACCAGATCAGAGATGGATTTTCTTTGGGGCTGGTCAATTTCCGCCTGATCACCTTGGTGGCGGCCAAACATGTACCCTCCAGCTATTGCTCCCACGTCTACTTCAAGGCGCTATCCGGAATGATCGGAAGAGAACAGGCACTGGCCGTGCATCGGGATTACCGCAACGCCGGGCTGACAGAACAACAAGTGGCCATGCTGGCCTACGCCGAAAAGATCACGGTCGACGCCTCTCAAATAGGCCAAGACGATGTCGACTTCCTCCGCGCCGTCGGACTGACCGACCTCAACATCGCCGATATCGCGCTGGCCGCCTCGTTCCGTAATTTCCTCAGTCGCTACTTCGATGCGGTAGGCGCACGGGTCGAGCCCGAGTTCCTGGATGACGACCCAATCGTCCGGAAGGAACTATAGGTGGGCGTCCGCTGATCGGCGGAATTCCTAGGGGACCTATTGCCGTTCGAGCGGCATGGCTGGAATGGATCGAAAGGCGATGGTCGGTTTTGGTGCAAGTCATGAGAATTGCCGACGTCATTAGAGCTGTCGCAAGATAGCGCAAATGCGCTCCCTCATCTCCTCGACGGTTTGCAAGACTTCCGTTCTCCGAAGGTGCAGATCGTCATTCCCATCACCTAGATAGGCATTCCGCGCAAGTGCGAGGGGCCCTGCCACTTGAGCAGGCAACTGCAGCCCTGCCCAGTCCGCAGCGGCATCCTTGGATACGAATTGCCCTGTTTTGAGAGTCCTCCACATTCGCGCCAGCGTCAGAAGCACATTGCGTCCGTCCCCTTCAACAGACTCGACAAGCTCCGGAAGCAGATCACGAATTGCCCAACGTATGACGTGTGAAGGTATGTCCGGAACCATATCTGCTATACTCGGGCCGACCAAGGGGAGCGCTTCTCCTCGCGCTTGAGCGAGAACCAGAGTGAACTCTGGACTCGCCTCAGCTTGCGGAACTGCGCCGCCTTCAAGAGCGCCTCTCAACCATTCACCGTAGACGAACTCGGCGCGCGCTGGATACGGCATCTGTTCGAGATCGGCCAACCGGACGATTATGACCTCCAGCGGCCTTCGCCCCATCGGGTCGAACGGATAGAGTCCGGAGACCTTCATAAGATCGGTCGACAGACGCGCGCGTGTCGGAGCGGGCAGCGCTTTGCTTACAATAACTAGAAGGTCGACGTCGCTCCGCTCGCGCAGCCCCTCGACTACGGCAGAGCCATGCAGATAGACCGCCGCAAGAGATGATCCGAGCCGACGCTTCAAGAGTGGCAATGCGTTCGTCGCTTCGGGCGGAATGCTCAGTTTATCGGTACGGGCGTCCATGTGGAACGTCGATCAATGAAGGTCGGGGAACTGCTATCATGCATAAGCAAAAACGGCAGTTTTCGGCAACCCGGCATCTATGGGCTAGCGTCTCTTGTGGGGTCGACTGGCGACGGTCGGCTCTCTTGATCTCCTTGCCAGAACCGGACCGACAGCAAACGGCCTCGAATCTGACTCAGGAACTCATTTCCCGCGGCAGATAAATTGAGCGCACGCAACCGACTAAGATGGGGCGGAAAGCCAAACGGCGGCTTCGCTCAGGAATTTGGCGGAAGCGGCCTGGATACTGATCTCTCAAATGTCTCATCAGCGATGAAATCGCGCATCATGCCTGCGCATTCCTCGTGATGTGTTTCGAGCAGCAGATGAGTGCCGTCAAAGACATGCATGTCGATCCGTTCGAGATCCCGGGCATATGCATCAACCTCCGCGATATCGTAATACGGGTCGTTACGTCCCCAAAAGAGCAGCGCGCGAGGTTGATGGTCGCGGTGATAGGCCACACAGGCCGGGAAACTCTGCACGTGAGAACTGTAGTCGGAAAAAATCCGTAGCTGCATATCAATCCGTCCGGGCTGGCTCATGCGCTCCCAGTCGAGATGCCAGCCCTCCGGTGCCACAAGCGGAACCAGACGCTCCGGGATATCCCCGACATAGGTGTGTTTTACGCCCTCAAAATTCAGCCATTCTGGAATCTTCGCCAGGTTTTCGGGCGTAGGTTCAACCCAATAGGACCTCACAAGATTCCAGGGCTCGCCAAGGCCCTCTTCATGGGCATTGCCGTTTTGAATGATCAGACCGAGCACCCGCTCCGGATATTTTATCGCCAAGGCGTAGGCCACTGCAGACCCAAAATCATGTACGTAAAGAAAGTACCGTTCCATGCCGACCTCGCGCAGAAACGATTCGATTGTCTTGGCCATAGCGTCGAAGGTGTAGGGATAGTCATCGGGCGCTTCGGTAAAGCCGAACCCCGGCAGGTCCGGAGCGACGACATGCGCGACCTGCGCCAGTGGACCGATCACATTGCGGAAATAGAATGACGAGCAGGGCTGGCCGTGCAGGAGCAGCAGACCTGGCGCGCCGCGCCGTCCTGCTTCCCTGTAGAAAAGGTTCACCCCACCCAGATTGATCGTGTGGTGCATGGTTTTCACAACAGTCTGCATGTGGCCTCCTCGCTGCTGTCCATTACCGGAATAACCGGTTAAACCTAATAGACAGGTTAGCTGCCTGACAACCGGATAACTGCTGTTATATGGTTAGGTTCCATGCCGAATAAACGAGATACCTACTGGACGCCCGGACATTTCGTAGGTGGCCATCCAGGAATCGACCTCACCAACACTGTCTTCACCCGGTGCGATCCCGATGCCCAAAACGATTTGCTGAACTCCTCACGGGATGTCGGAAACTGGCTTCATGTCTCCGGGCTGGCCACGAAAGCTCAGGCTAACGCGGTTTGCGCCATCCAGGCCCCTGGGTTTCTGGAAAGCGTCCGCGACCTGCGAGAGGCATCCTTTTCGGTCTCCGGCGCAGTCGCCGCTGGGAAGCCGCCCTCGGCGGAGGGGCTGGGCCTCCTGTACGAGCAAGCAGCGAAAGGGCTTTCAGGAGGAGGACGACTCAGGCTGATCGAAGGCGAGAGCAGACCGCAAATCGTGCGCTTCGGGGACCCCGAAGCCGTTGTCGCTTTTTTGGCGGCGATTTCGATCGAGGCGTGCTTCGTTCTGCCGCGAGAGAGGCTGCATGCGTGCCCTCGGTGCGGCTGGCTTTTCTTCGACAAGTCCCGAGGGGGGAAGCGGCGGTGGTGCAGCATGCAGACTTGCGGAAATCGCGAGAAAGCATCGCGGCACAAGGCAAAAGTCTGACGATCACTCGGCAAAACACAGACATTACTAAGACCGCTCCTGCGGACTTTGTGGTCTCCGCGGCAAATCTGTAAGGTCTTCGACCGGCACGGCGTGCCACCGCCGATTGCCCGCCACGGTATCCTGCATTCGCCGAACCTACGCACACTTCATGTCAGTTCCCGCGGAGTGTTTAGCCGCTCGTCGGTCAGTTCCCGTTCGTAGTTCTGGGTCGCGTCTAGCATCATCTCGACGACGCCCTCGACGTCACGGTCCGCCGGAACCAGGTCGCCGATATCCATCCCAAGACGCCGGGCGATGGACGAGCGCACCTGGCTGCGATCGAGGATTTCACCTTCGATTTCACTGGACTTCATGACTTCCTCGGTCATGGTCCGGAGCGTCGCCTCACTGCGCAGGTCAAAGCCAAGACCTTCCATGCGCCCGATCAGCCGCCCCTGACGGTGCCGCACGGCGGCAAGCGGCTCCACCAGGACCTTGTGATCCCAGCGAAACGTCGGCCAACCCTCCAGTTCATGGAGATAGTGCATAATCTCCGCACTTCTTGCGGTGATTAGCTCCCGCAATCTCCGCAGAACCGCATGGTCAAGCCGATCTGGGCGATGCGTAACCAGATCACCCGCCGTGAGTTTGCGTGGGAGCCGGCGCGGCCCCCGCGCGGACCTCTTCCAGCACCTTCTGAGCGATATCGAGCCGAACATGCCCGGCCTGCTTCAACCGTGCGGCGACCTGCTCAATCTCGTCGCCGTCTGCGCCCACCGCGATGGCGACGTTGCGAGCGTGAAGCGACATGTGGCCCTTCTGGATACCCTCGTCCGCCAATGCGCGGAGCGCGCCCGTGTTCTGCGCGAGCCCGACCGCGGTGATGATCTGCGCCAGTTCCTGCGCACTCTCGACGCCCAGCATCTTCACGCTCGCCTGAGCGACCGGATGCGTTTTCGTGGCGCCGCCGACGAGACCGACAGCCATCGGCAGTTCCAAGGTGCCGACGAGATTACCATTCGCGTCCTTCTCGTAGTGGGACAGGGACGTATAGCGACCGCTCGCAGCGGCGTGGCAATGCGCACCCGCCTCCACTGCGCGGGTGTCGTTGCCGGTAGCGAGCACAACGGCGGTGATCCCGTTCATGATGCCCTTGTTGTGCGTCGCAGCCCGGTACGGATCGGCGACTGCGAAGGCATAGGCGTCGATGATGCCGTTGACCACGTCGTCGCCGCCGAGCGTGTCGCGATCATAGATCGCTCGGACGCGCGCCAGCCTCAGGTCGGCCTTGTTCGACAGGATGCGCAGTCGCACCCTGCCCCCGGCAATCTCCGCGACCAGCGGCGCCAACGCCTCGGCCATCGTGTTGACGGCATTGGCGCCCATGGCGTCGCGGACATCGACGATGAGATGGAGCACGACATGGCTCGCGCCGGGCGCCTCAACAATGCGCACTTCGATGTCCTTGGCGCCGCCGCCGAGCTTCACGAGAAACGGATCTTGCTCGTTCGCAAGATCGAGGATTTCACGGCGCCGCTCGTAGAGGCGGAGCCGCGCACCATGCGGATCGAGAGCGCCCACCACCTGAATCTGCGAGATCATGATCGGCTGGTCGCTGGAAGCGTGAAAGCCTCCATGGATGCGCGCGACTGACGCCATGTTGCTGGCAGCGGCCACCACCGAAGGCTCCTCGGTCGCCATCGGAATGAGGTAATCCTTGCCGTTGATCTTGAAATTGGCAGCCACTGCGAGCGGGACCGACAGCGCGCCGATAACGTTCTCGATCATCCGGTCAGCGATGGCGAGCATCTTGGCGTCGGCCGGTACGACCGCCGCCAGTTGCTCGGCTTCCAGACCTGTCGCCTGCAAGACGGTGTCCAGCCGCTGCGAAGGCGACAGCTTATAGAAACCGGGAAGGCGACTGCTCGGCACCATGAAGTGGACTCCTCAATCAGATGACGAGGAGCCTATTTGCGGGTCCGCCTGCCAACAATGTGGATGAGATACAGGCTGCCGCAGTCTCGACGTGGGAAGGAAACAGAGTCAGCCGCCTGCCTTCATCAGATGCAGGCGCAGCGCGAGATGGGTTTCAAGGCCGTGCACCGGATCGAGGCAGGCGGCGCTGAGCTGTCCCACTAAGTCGAGGCGCTGGCGCATCGTGTTGACATGAATGCCGAGCTGCTCGGCGGCCTTGCTGAGGCTCCTGCCACTGTCAAGGTATGCCGCAAGCGTACGCGCGAGCTGGCTGCCCTTGCGCAGATCGTGCTCGATGATAGGGCCAGTCGTGGCCTTCACGAAGGAACCGACCGCGTCGCTCGCACCGCCTGCGAAGACGGTCGCATACATCGCCATCGAGCTTTCGGATACAATACGACCCTGCTGGCCGAGGCCACGAACGAGCCCGACGCACCGCCGCAGCGATTCGAAGCGCACCGGCGCTTCCTCGATCGCCGCGACCGCTTCGGAAACCACGATGGTCAGGCGACGCTGTGTGGCGGCCCGGAGTTCCTCCGAAAGCCGCTCCGCCATGTCCAGCGGCCGGTCGCTGCTCGTCGCGACGACGAGGTCGCCGTTGAACTCGGCGAAGATCGTGTCGCGTCCGGACAGTGCCGCGCGTGCTGGGGCCGCGACTTGCATGAATGGCAGCTCGCCGACGTCGACCAGCATCATCGTCAGTGGCCACGTGACGGCGCTTGCGCCGGGCTGCTGCCGCAGAGCACCGCCGGCGAAGGGATCGGTCGTGCCACGCGCTAATGCCGAGATCGCGTCGGTGGCGCTTCTGTGTGCCGACTGGGCGATCCGTTCGATCGAGAGCAGCACGATGCCGGTGACGATGGCGCTGCGCTCGAAGGTCCGCACCTCAGGCGCGGAGAATGGCCGCGGCCGCTTGAACAGAAGTGAGCCTAACCGCGCGCTACCGCCGATCGCGGCCGCGATGATGGCGATATCACCGTCCTTGCACTGAACCTGCACCGAACGACCGGTCCGGTCGCTTTCGCGCGCAGCGCGCACGATCGCTTCCTCGGAGCATCCGGGCGGGAGCGTGCCACTGATCGGCTTAAGCCGTTCGTCCAAAACGGCCGCCTGGCCGTTGAGGAGCTTTCCAACGCGGTGCGCGAGATCGTCCAGCGTGCCGCCACGCGCGACGAGCTCGGTTAGCTGCTCGTGCGCGGCAGCCGCGCTCTCGACTTCTTCCGCCTGCGCCGTGAGTGCGATATTGGCATCTTTCGCTGCCTGCAGCGCCCGCCGCGCCTCCTCGAACAGCCGTGCATTTTCAATTGCCAGCGCCGCGAAGGTGCCAAGGGAGGAGAGCACCGCCATCTCTTGCGGCGTGTAAGAACGCACATAGCGGTCGCCGACGAACAGCACGCCGATCACCTGAGAATCGACTTCCAGGGGAATGCCGAGAATGGACACGACGCCCTCCCCGCGCGTTGCCTGGTCAATGGAGGGGTCGTGGGCGAAGGCTGCGTCGCTGGAATAGCTGCTCGAATAGAACGGACGGCGCGTCCGCGCGACACTGCCGCACACGCCAATTTCGCGGGGCACCCGGATGCGGGCGAAGTCCTGCGAGATGACGCCTTCCGTGGCCCTGACGTAGAAGTCGTTGCGCTCGTCATCCGCAGCCGAAAGATAGGCGATGTCGCTGCCGACGAGCTGGCGGGCGCGCTGCACGATCGCCTGCAGAACCTGGTCGGTATTGCGCAGAGCAGACAGGTCGCGCGCGGTTTCATAGAGCGCAGACAGCTCGCGCTCACGCTTGTGCTTGTTCTCGAAATTCTCCTGAAGCCTCAGCGCGATCTCCAGGTCCGCAGCCATGGAGGCAGGCAGATGTCCTGTCTGAATACGCTGGCGAATCTCTGCACCAAGTCGGTCAAGTTCCGGGGAAGCCTCGTTCGCGTCGAGGAGGCTCAAGATGCGGCGGTAATGGTCGTGCTGAACGCCCTCCGGCGCTGGCGGCTCGATGCGGCTGATGCTGGCTCTCATCGCCTCCTCCCAGGCAATTTCCCGATCTCACAGTAAACAATCGGATTTCGCTTCAGGGGAATGTGTAAATCACACACACATAGGCGTCCATCATGTGTGCAACCCATATTCATTGCATATCGACGCGATTGCTACTGTGCCGGATCGTCAGGCTTTGGCGGGAAGAGAGGCACCGATGGCGGAGCAAGTGACGATCGTGGAGGTGGGTCCGCGCG
Source organism: Aquamicrobium sp. (assembly GCA_019739225.1). Classification (GTDB taxonomy): domain Bacteria; phylum Pseudomonadota; class Alphaproteobacteria; order Rhizobiales; family Rhizobiaceae; genus Aerobium. The sequence continues at coordinate 25,050 of JAHHDT010000003.1, read as the reverse complement.
ACGGCCTGCAGAACGAGCCGGCGGCGGTTGCGGTCGAGGTGCGTGTCGAACTCGTCAGGCAGCTGGCGCAAGCCGGCCTACGCCGTATCGAGGTCGGAAGCTTCGTGTCGCCCAGGCGGATCCCTCAGATGACAGGCACGGCAGAGCTGTTGCGCTCGCTCCCCCAGTTCGATGGCATCGTCTACGGCGTACTCGTTCCGAATGAGCAAGGCGCCCGCGAGGCTGTCGAGCTTTCGATACAGGAGATAGCCGTCTTCACGTCCGCTTCCGAAACATTCTCGCAGCGCAATATCAACTGCTCGATCGACGAAAGTTTCGACCGTTTCCTGCCCGTGATGGAGCTGGCGAAGGCCCGCTCGATCCCAGTGCGCGGCTACGTGTCCTGCGTCCTCGGCTGCCCCTATGAAGGCAAGGTGCCGGTCCAGTCGGCCGTGAACGTTTCGCGCCGTCTCGCAGCACTCGGTTGTCGTGAGATATCGCTTGGAGACACCATCGGCATCGGCACGCCGCGCGAGGCAAGCGCCACGGTGAGGGCTGTGGCGGCAGAGCTACCGATCGACAGGCTGGCGGTTCATTTCCACGACACGCGCGGCCAGGCTCTCGCCAACATCCTCGCTTGCCTGGACGATGGGGTCAGGACGATCGACAGTTCCGTTGCCGGCCTTGGCGGCTGTCCCTATGCGCCCGGCGCGTCCGGCAACGTCGCTACCGAAGACCTCGTCTACATGCTGGACGGCCTTGGCATGGAGACGGGCATCGACCTCAGTGCGGTTGTGGCGGCGGGAGATTTCATATCTCGTCATCTCGGACGGCCGACCGCGTCGAAGGTGGCCCAGGCACTGGCCGCCAGCGGGGGTCGGCTTAGCATCCTATGAAGAACCAACCTCGCTCAAGCCTGGCGGTATAGCACTGCGACATGGTTCATCCGGTAGGATTGGCGAACAATTTCAAACAGGGAGGACTTCCATGTCTGACGTCAAGTCAGCCGCGGCCAACGGCATCACCGGCTCGGGCCCGCTCAAGGGCGTGACGGTGCTCGACATCACGCGCGTGGTGGCCGGCCCCTTCTGCTCGATGTTGCTTGCCGACCTCGGCGCGACGGTCATCAAGGTCGAGCATCCGGACGACCCGGACTATGCTCGCACCTTCCCACCCTTCGTCAACGGTGACGATGGCGACTTCTCTGCCTTCTTCACACAGTTCAACCGCAACAAGCTGGGCATCACGCTCAACATGAAGTCCGAGGAAGGCAAGGCGCTTCTGAAGACGCTAGTGCGACGCGCCGACATCCTGGTCGAAAACTTCCGACCGGGCACGATGGAGAAGCTTGGCCTAGGATATGAAGTGTTGCGCAAGGAGAACCCGCGGCTGATCTATACGGCCATCAGCGGCTTCGGGCGCACCGGCCCTAACTCCTCGCGCCCCGCCTACGACAATACCGGCCAGGCCACCGGCGGTCTCTGGTCGATGAACGGCTATCCCGATATGCCGCCGGTGCGGGTCGGCACGATCATCGGCGACCTCGCCGCATCGCTCTATGCGGCGATCGGCACGCTTGCCGCGCTGCGCGAAGCCGAGCACAGCGGCAGCGGCCAGGTGGTGGACATCTCCCAACAGGACGCGGTGCTGACGCTCACCGAAAACGCAGTGGTGCGTTACACGACCAACGGTGAGGTCGCCTCCCCGCTCGGTAATGATCACCCCTTCGTCCGCCCTTACGGCCAATTCCCCTGCAAGGACGGCTTCGTGTTCTTTGGCGGCTACACCGACAAATTCTGGCGGATTACCTGCGAAATGTTCGGTGAACCAGAACTCGCGGACGATCCCGAGATCGACACCATGGAGAAGCGGTTCGAGGCGCGCGTTGCAGAACGGCGCGTGAAGCCCATCCTGGAACGCTGGTTCAGCGCCTACACCAAGGCGGAACTGGAAGAGCTGGCGGGCGACCAGGTTCCACTCAGCGCCATCAAGACGATCGCCGAGGTGGTCGAGGACCCACACATCGCGGCTCGCGAGATGATCGTAAAAGTGCCGGTGGCGGGCAAGCTGGTTCGCATGTTCGGCCTGCCAGTGAAGTTGTCCAACACGCCGGGCAACCCCTCTGAGAAGGCGCCAAATCCGGGGGAGCACAACAGCTTCGTCTATTCGCGCCTCGCCGGCCTCACCCCGCAGGAGGTCGAGAAGCTGACCGAGATCGGGGCGATCTGAACCATGGCGATTGACCTGACCCGCAGCGGCCCCGTCGCTACCATCACGATCAACCGGCCCGACAAGCTCAATGCCCTGTCGCTGCAGATGTATGACGACCTCGGCCTCGCCTTCGCCGAGGCGCGCGACGATGCAGACATACGAGCCGTCGTGCTGACCGGTGCCGGCGACAGAGCCTTCTGCGTCGGTGCGGACCTGACTGAATCGATTCCTGCGCTGGCCAGTGGCCGGTTTGACATCAGCGCGTGGGACCCCGCGCATCTGAAGAACATGGATTTTTACAAGCCGGTCGTCTGCGCGGTGCGCGGGCTGTGTCTGGGTGGCGGCTTCGAGATCATGCTGGCGACCGACATACGCATCGCCGCAGAGGACGCGCAGTTCCAGCTTCCCGAGCCGACCCACGGCTTCGTGCCGGCCGGCGGCACCCTGGTACGGCTCGTGCGTCAGATCGGCTATGCCCACGCCATGGAAATCCTGCTTTCCGCGCGCCGGTTCTCTTCCGCCGAACTCGTGACGCGCGGTGTCGTCAACCAGGCTGTTCCAGCCGCCGACGTGGAGGTCATCGCCCACGAGACAGCGGCGCGGATCGCAGCCCTCAGCTCGACTGCCGTGCAGACCATCAAGGAAGCGGTGCTGACGCTTCAGGACCTGCCCTGGATGGAAGCCTTCGCGCGCGAAGCCGCGCTCGGCCAGCGGACGTTTACCAGCGAGGATGCGCGCAAAGGGCTTGCAGCCTTCGCAGCGCGGGCGAGCGGCAACGCGCAGGGAAGCAAATGAGCGCAAGGAAATGCGGCCGGCTCATGCCGGCCGCGCTTGAATGACGGTTTAGTTCGAGACGAGCGAACAGGCCGATTTCTCGAGCGGCTGAAACGCTTCTTCAGCGGGAACGGTCGCCAGCAGCTTGTAGTAGTCCCACGGCCCTTTCGACTCTTCAGGTTTCTTGACCTCGAACAGATACATGTCGTGCATCATGCGTCCGTCCTCGCGGATGGTCCCGTTCTGGTAGAAGACGTCATTGATAGGCATCTCACGCATCTTCGATATCACCGCCTCTGTCTCATCGGTTCCCGCGGCCTCGACGGCCCTGAGATAGTGAAGCACAGACGAGTAGGTGCCGGTCTGCAGCATGTTGGGCATCGCGTTCATCTTCTCGAAGAAACGTTGAGACCACGCCCGCGTCTCGTCGTTGAGGTCCCAGTAGGTCGCCTCCGTGACGGTGAGACCCTGCGCCTGCTCCAGCCCGAGCCCATGCACGTCGTTGATGAAACCAGCGAGCGTCGCGAGCTTCTGTCCGGCCTGCGTGAGCCCGAACTGAGCCGCCTGCTTGATCGAGTTGATTGCGTCGCTGCCAGCGTTCGCCAGCGCCACCACCTCGGCCCCCGAGCTCTGTGCCGTCAGCAGCGCGGAGGCGAAATCTGTCGTTCCGACCGGCAGACGCGTGCTTCCCAACACCTCGCCACCGGCCGCCTTCACCACCTCAGACGTATCCTTTTCGAGGCTGTGGCCGAAGGCATAGTCGGCGACGACGAAATACCAGCTGTCGAAACCCTGCTCCACGAGAGCCTTGCTCGTGCTGTGGGCGATCGCATGCGTGTCGTAGGCCCAATGAACGACGTAAGGCCCGCAGTCCTCGTTGGTGATCCGCAGCGAGCCCGGCGAGCTCAGCGTCAGGATCTTCTCCTTCTCCCTAGCGATCGCCAGCACCGAGAGCGCCGGCGAAGAACTGGCAACGTCGAGAATGGCATCGACCTGGTCCTCGTCGAACCATTTGCGCGCGATTGCGCCGGCGATGTCGGGCTTGTTCTGGTGGTCGGCCGACACGATCTCGATCGGCATTCCGAGCACGCTACCGCCAAACTCCTCGACCGCCATCTGCGCGGCGGTCACCGCGCCCATGCCGGTGATATCGGCGTAGACGCCGGACATGTCCTCGATGAAGCCGACACGCACGACGCCGTCGGAGATTTGCGCGACTTGCGCGAAAGCGCTCGTGCCGGCAAAGGCCGCAGCGACGATCATGGTGGTGGTGCAGACTGTTGCAAGCTTGCGATGTTGCACAATGTTCCTCCCTGTTTGCAAAGACGCCCCCGCTGCTCGTGCACCGGAAACGCGCTTCTTGCCTTGCAAGGTTAGGAATTCCAAGGCTCGCCCGACAATGTCTCCGGAACATAGCCGGCGGCACGCGCAATGTTGATTCATCACTCCTGCGCCGCGGACGTACTCAACAATCGATGACGATGTCGCCGCGCGGGACCGCCTGGCAAAGCAGCACCTGGCCCCGGGGAAGCAACGGCTCGTCGCCCGCAGGATAGGAGACGCCTCCGCTGACAATGCGCTGCGCGCACGACTGGCATTCGCCGTTGCGGCAGGAATACTGGACGTCGACCCCGTTGGCCAAGGCCAGGTCAAGCAGCGAGCCGCTCTCGGGCTGCCATGTCACGTTTTTGTCGGAACGGGCAAAGATCACGCTGCACGAGGCACCCTTTGTCAGGGCGCCAGTAGAGGCGAACGCGGCGCCGATCTGCTTCTGCTCGAACGCCTCGATCCTGATGGACTCCGGAGCGGCACCGCGTTCGATCAGTCCTCGGTTAAGCGAGTCCATGAAGGCGCCGGGACCGCAGATGTAGAAATCGGCCTCCGCGACTGGGACATGCGCGGCGAGCGCCTCGGCATCGAGGCGGCCACGGTGATGGCAGCTGTCGCCGGTCTGGGGCCGGGAGTAGGCGGTCAGCAGCCTGATACGCGGATTGGCGGCTGCGATACGCTTCGCCTCTTCAGCGAACACATGGTGCCGTGCATCCCGCGCTACATGCACGAACCAGACGTCGCGCGCTGAAACCTCTTGGGCCAACTGCTCGACCATCGGCAGCAGCGGCGTGATGCCAACGCCGGCGCTGACCAGCACAACCGGACGGAGAGGTGCGCTGTCGAGGACGAATTGCCCGGCCGGTGGCCCGACCCACACCTCATCGCCCACCGCGACCGTGTCATGAAGTAGCGCTGAGACCCCCTCATTGCCAACGCGCCGCACCGAGATGCGCAACGACCGCGTGTCCGGGACGCCAGAGATCGAGTAGGATCGACGGCGCGGCATCGGGTGATCGTCGTGCGGCAGCGAAACGTTGACATACTGACCAGGTGCCGCGTCGCCGATGGGGGCGCCGTCGCGCGGCTCTAGCACGAACGAGACCACGTCCGGGCTTTCCCGTGTCCTTGTCACGCAGGTAAAGCTGCGCCGCCCGCTCCAGGCGATCGGGCGAGCGTTCGTCCAGATCCGCGACCGAGAGAACGCCGCGGGGCAATGAAAGTAAATCTCTTCCGGATGCAGAGCGAGCCGGCGCTGCCCGCCGATTTCAGCGCCAACCTCTCGATAGGCGCCGTTGATGCGGATGATGTCGGGACGGCCGGGCTCGACACCAAGCAGCGCGAACTCGGCGGAGTGCGGCGCGGCGGACATGTCGGGTTCGACGTCGATGAGGAAGGACTGCCGGTTCGTGCCCGGATCGGATCGAAGCGGCCCGGCCGCCAGTTCGAGGAGGATTTCTCCCGTATCGCTTTCGCGCGCGAGGACGATGAACCGGGCGGCACCGATGAAGCCCAAGAAGCCCGGTCCGGCCATGCCATAGGCCTTCGTCTGCACCAGCGGGCTCGGCGTCCCGTAAGTCTCCCGCAGCCCTGCCTCGGCGAGGCGGCTTTCGGCAGCAGCGTCGTAGAGGACCGACCTGTGCCCGCTCTCTGCCTGCCAGCGGCCGTCGCTGGCGTATATCTCGAGAACGTCAAGCGGCGGCTTCCTGTCTGCCGGATCGATCCAGAACCCGCTTTTTTCGAACGTCTTGTTCGACACGAATTCCATCCGGCCCGGCTTCAGGACCATGACGCTCAGCGGGCGGTTCTCATCTGCTGGAAAAGCGGCGATGTCCTGAGGCTCTCGCGAGACGGTCGCGCTGGCAGCAATCCGCAGATATTCGTCGGATCGCCGGTTGAGCAGGATCAGCGCCACGTCGGGGTTGCTGAGCACATTGCCGATCGTATCAAGCCGGCGGTTGCCGAGATAGTCAGGAAGGAGCAGACGGCCATCGTCTGCGATCCGCACCACGCAGGGCTGGCCGCCGCGCGGCGAGACGTCCATGCCGCCGGTGGCATTGCGCGAGGCTATAAAGAGGAGCGTCGACTTTTCGATGAAGGAACGCGTACGGTCTTCCATGCTCTTGATCCGTCAGACGGCGTCTGCGAGGGCACGGCGCGCGAAGAAGTCGCGACCCGGAACCGCATTGAGCAGCCGCTGCGTATAGTCCGCCCGCGGCGCGTCGAAGAGTTCGGCCGTGGGCGCCTGCTCAACGATGCGGCCGTTCTGCATCACCACGATCCGGTCGGCGATCTCGCGCGCCACGCGCAGGTCATGCGTGATGAAGAGCATGCTGAGCCCGATCTCCGCCTTGAGGTCGGACAACAGCTTCAGCACCTGCGCCTGCACCGAGACATCCAGCGCGGACACTGCCTCATCGGCGATCAGGCAGACGGGATCGAGCGCGAGCGCGCGAGCGATGCAGATGCGCTGACGCTGGCCGCCGGAAAACTCGTGCGGAAAACGATTGAGTGCATGGGCGCCGAGCCCCACCTTTCCCAGCCAGCGGGTGGCGATCGCCACCGCCTCGGCGCGGGAAGCGCCGAACGCCATCGGCCCGCGGACGATGCTCTCCCCGATCTTCAGCCGCGGATCGAGCGAGGCGTAAGGGTCCTGGAAGACGATCTGCACCTTGCGCCGGAACTGGCGCAGCGTCTCGCCCTTCATTGCGCGCACCGCAGCACCGTCGAACCGGATTGCGCCGCCGTCCGGCTCGATGAGGCGCAGCACCATTCGTGCGAGCGTCGACTTGCCCGATCCGCTCTCCCCCACCACCGCCAGCGTGTCGCCGCGCTTGAGCACTAGGTCGACGCCGTCGGCCGCGACGACGCGGCGCGGCTCGGCAAAGAAACTCTGGCGCGAAGTGAAGACCTTCCGCAGGTCCTTGATTTCCAGGAGCGCTTCGCGCTCGTTCCCGGCGGGCCGGATGGTTCCGCGGCCGGGCACGGCGTCGAGAAGGTCGCGGGTGTAGTCGGTCTGCGGGCTATCGAGCACCGCCGCGGCTGCCCCCTGCTCCACCACCTTGCCGTGGCGCAGCACGACAACACGGTCGGCGATGTCTGCCACCACCCCGATGTCATGGGTTATGAACAACACTCCCATGTCGCGCTTCTTCTGGAGGCTCACGATGAGATCGAGTATCTGCCGCTGTGTCGTCACGTCGAGCGCGGTGGTCGGCTCGTCCGCGATCAGGAGCTGCGGATCGTTTGCAAGCGCCATCGCGATCATCACGCGCTGGCGCTGCCCGCCGGAAAGCTGAAACGGATAGGCCGCCCCAATCGAGGCCGGGTCGGGCAGCCCGACCTGGTCGAAGAGCTCGGTGACACGGGCCGAGACGTCGCGGTCGGAAATGCGGCCATGAATACTAATCGCCTCGGCAACCTGCTGCCCGACCTTCGCCAACGGGTTGAGAGCGGTCAGCGGCTCCTGAAAGATCATCGCGATGTTGCTGCCGCGCAGCGCACGCATCTCGCGGGGCGCCAGGCCAATGAGGTCGCGACCGCCGAACCGTATCTCGCCCTGCAGCGCCTTCACCTTGGAAGGAAGGAGCCCGAGGATCGCATGCGCGGTCATCGACTTGCCCGAGCCGCTTTCGCCCACCAGGCAGACGATCTCGTTGCGGTCTACCTTCAGGCTGATCCCGTCGACGGCGCGGCTGCGGTCGGCGCCCTGCGGAAGGCCGAGAACGAGGTTCTCGATGACAAGCAGAGGCGCGGTCATGCTCGGGATATCCTCGGGTTCAGCGTATCATTGAGGGCTTCGCCCACGAGGTTGATCGCCACGACGGTCAGCAAGATTGCGATGCCGGGGAAAACGCTCATCCACCATGCTTGCCGGATCACCGTGCGGCCGGCACCGACCATGTAGCCCCAGCTCATGAAATTGGGGTCACCCAGCCCCATGAAGGAGAGCGCCGCCTCGATCAGGATCGCGGCCGCGACCGTCAGCGATCCCGCCACGATGATCGGGGACACGGCGTTGGGCAGGACGTGGCGCAGCACGATCGAGGGCGTCGACTGGCCCTGGCATCGCGCAGCCTGGACGAACTCACGCTGGGAGACAGTCTTCACCTGCGCGCGCGTCAGTCGCGCCAGCTGGGGCCAGCTCACGAGCCCAATCGTCAGGATGATGGTGCCGATTGACGGGGTGAGGATCGCGACGAGGAGGATTGCCAGCACGAAGCTCGGGATCGTCTGAAAAATCTCGGTGAGCCGCACGATCGCGCTGTCGACCGCGCCTCCGGCATAACCCGCGATGCAGCCGAGCGGCACGCCGATGCAAAGCGCCGTCAGCGTCGAGGCGAGGCCGATCAGGATGGAGACGCGTGCCCCGTGGGCGATGCCAGATGCGACGTCGCGCCCGAGCGTATCGCTGCCGAGCAGCATGCCGTTCTCGCCCGGTCGGCTGAAGGGGATGCCCGCCATCTCCCATGGCGATGCCGGATAGAGTAGCGGCGCAAGCACGGCGAGGAGGCAGACCAGGGCCAGAAGCAGCAGGCCGACGCTGCCGGCCGGCCGACGGAGGAACGTGCGCATGAAATCCTGCATGACAGCTCCTATCGGCCTTTGATGCGGGGATCGATGAGCCGGTGCAGAAAGTCGCTCAACAGATTGGTCGCGATCACCAGGATCGACATGATCAGAAACAGGCCTAGAAGGATCGGATAGTCGCGGGCCGTCACCGCGTCATAGGTGAGCCGGCCGAGGCCGGGCCAGGAGAACACGGTTTCGACGACCACAGCGCCGCCGATCAGCGCGCCGGCCTGCATGCCGGCGAAGGTCACTACCGGCACGGCGGCGTTGCGCAGCATGTGCCGCGACAGGATCTGCGGCTCGCTCAAGCCCTTCGCGCGGGCGGTGCGCACATGATCTTCGTGCGAAACCTCGATCAGCGACGACCGCATCAGGCGTGTGTAGACGGCCATGTAGATGGCGGCGAGCGTGATCACGGGAAGGATCAGGTGGCGTGCGACGTCGAGCGCGTATTCGAGTGCACTGAAACTCGCGGCGCGGATGCTGGCATAGCCGAAGGCTGGCAGCCACTCGAGCTGGATCGAGAAGATCAGCACCAGCATCAGGCCGAGCCAGAACACCGGTGTCGCGTAGAGCAGCAGCGACAAGAGCGATATGACAAGGTCCGACCACTTGCCCTGGCGCTGGCCGGCCAGCGCGCCGAACAGAACACCGCCGATCAGCGAGAGGAAGAACGCGGAAAGCGTCAGCAGGAGCGTCGGTCCAAGCCGCTCGAGAATGAGCTGGCTCACTGCGGCCTGCTGCCGGTACGAATAGCCGAGGTCGAACTGCAGGATTTTGCCGATATAGATGCCGAGCTGCACGACGAACGGCTGGTTGAGCCCGTATTGCGCGCGGACCTGCTCGATGAACTTCGCATCCGTGGCACCTGACTGCCCGGCGATCACCAGCGCAGGGTCGCCGGGCGTCGAATGGATGAGGATGAAGTTGATCGTGGCGATCACCAGGATCGTGAAGACGATCCCGGCAAGCTTCGCAAAAAGACGTGAGATGACCGGCATCAGGCTTCCTGCAGCCCGAGCAACTGGTCGAGGACGTGGAGGAACAGCCCGGCACCGACCGGGATCAGCTCATCAGGGAAATCGTAGTCGGGATTGTGTACCATGGGGCGGTCCAGGCCGGCTCCGATGAAGAGCATCGCTGATTTCGAGCACGATCCGAACAGACCGAAATCTTCCGCGCCCCTGATCGGAACATAGCCTTCAACGCGTGACAGCTCCATGCGCGTTGCGGCGGTGTCGAAGACGGCCGCCGCCTCGGGATCATTGACGCAGGCGCGGAAAAAGTTATGCGTCGAATGGGTGACGGTAAGCTGCTCCTCGGCGGCGATCCCGGCCACCATTTCCAGCACCTCCTCGACAAGCGTCACCATGCCGTCGCTCTCGGGCCTGCGCAGCGTCATGCGGATCTCGGCCGAACCCGGCGTGATGCCGAATACCGGCCTCCCCATCTGGATGTTTGTGAGCGTGACGCGCCGGAACCCTTGTCCCACCACCTCGCCTGTGTCGAAAGCCTTCAAGGCGGTGATGATGCGGGCAACCGCGGTCGCGGGCGAAATGCCCGATTCAGGCATGGAGGCATGGGCGGTCTTGCCGGTGAGTTCTATGCACAGCCCCATCGATGCACAGGTGATCTGGCCCGGCGCCACCGCGACATGTGCGAGCGGCAGGCCTGGCATGTTGTGGATCGCGTAGGAATGATCCGGTGAAATCTGCGCGAACTTCGGATCGGCGAGCACGGCCTCGGCACCATGGGCGGTTTCCTCGGCCGGCTGGAACAGCAGGGCCGCCCTGCCCCGCTTCGGTCGTTGACGACCCAGACGGCGTGCGACAGCTGCCATCATCGTCATGTGCCCGTCATGGCCGCACATATGCGCCTTCCCGTCGATACACGAGCGATAAGGAAGGTCCGAGAGTTCGTGGATCTGAAGCGCGTCGAGCTCGCATCGCAGCAGCACCGTCGGTCCCGCATCCGCACCCTCATAGACCAGCGCGACGCCATGCCCGCCCAACTCGGTGACGACCCTGTCCGGTCCCGTATCGGCGAGGAAGGAAACCACCTCGCGGGCCGTTTCGACCTCTTCACCTGAAATCTCGGGAAACTGGTGCAGCTTGTGCCGCCACGCCTGCAGCGCGGCGATCTCGGCGTCATCAAAATGCCAGGTCATGTCGGCTGAAAGTCTCCTATGTCTCGGCCGCCGGCCACGTTCTTCGGATAATGCAGCCGCCGGCGCCTGGTCGGACGCCGGCGGCTGCCCGAAGCGATCAGGCCGCGAAGTGGGTCGTTCCGAAATTGGCATTGACGCCGGTCGATGTGGTGACGACATCGCTCAGCCGATTGTCGAAGATCGTCGGGTATTTCTGCTCGCACAGCCACAGGATCGGCATCTCCTCGACGAGGAGCTGCTGGACCTCCGTGTAAAGCGCCTGGCGCTTTTCCTCGTCGAGCTCGACGGCGGCAGCCTCGAACAGCTCGTCCACCTTCGGATTGGAATAGCCGGCGGTGTTGGAGAACATCACGCCCTTGCGAATATTGGACGAGATGTAGGTGCGCGATACGCCGAGGGCCGGATCGCCATTCTGGTAGAGCTGGTTGCCGCTGATGTCGAAATCACCGTTGCTGACGGCCGAAACCCAGCCGGCAAGATCATTGCTCTGAAGCTCGACATTGATCCCCGCCGCTCCAAACGACTGGCGGACATACTCCGCAATCCTCGTCCAGACCTCGCCTGCAGGCACCATCGTGAACTTGAGTGTCGCCCGCACCCCGGCGGCGTCGGGCTTCAGGCCCATCTCGTCGAGGAGCGCCACAGCCTTCTCGACCGAAGGCTCGTAGGTCTTCACGTCCGGCGTGTAGTAACGCATCGACGAGGCGATCGGCCCGGTGGCGGCATTAGCCAGGCCAAACAGGATGCGGTCGCGCACGAACTCGCGGTCAAGAAGATGCATCAGCGCCTGGCGGAACCGCTTGTCGTCCATCGGCGGACGGCGGCAATTCAACTCGATCCACACCATAGGTGAAAAATACTCGTAGCCGTCGGTCGTCAGGTCGAGGTGATCGAGCGCCGCCAGCCGCTCTACGTCGAAGGGCTCGATGTCCTGCCATTGCGCAAGCTGTGTCTCGCCCTGCTCCAGCGAAACGGCGCGCGAGGCGGCGTCCGGAATGACGCGATAGTAGATTTCTTTCAGCTTCGGCTGATCCGGCCGATAGTAGTCGTCGACCGCGGTCAGGTGGATGTGCGACCCACGCACCCATTCGGCGAGGCGGAATGGTCCGGTGCCGACCGGCTGCTGCTCGGCGCCATCCTTGCGATAGTCTTTCCCTTCCAGCAGGTGGCGCGGCAGCATCGGCGCCGATGCCGTCTCGAAGGCCATGATGAAGGCCGGGAACGGCTCCTTCAGCTTGAAAACCACCGTATGGTCGTCCGGCGCATCGATGCTCTCGCAGCGCTCGAACACGGCGCGGGCACGCGGATGAGTTTCAGGCAGCAGCGACTTGCAGGAGAAGAGAACGTCTGCCGAGGTGAACGGCTGGCCGTCATGCCACTTCGCGTTCGTCACGAGGTTGAAGGTGTAGGTCTGGCCGTCCTCCGAAACCTCCCAGGAATCGGCTAGCAGAGGCTGCGGCGTGAGGTCCGTGGCGTAGGAGAGCAGCCCTTCGTAAATCTTTCCGCCGACCACACCGGTCGGCGTCTGCTGGTTAAGTCCAAGGTTCAGGATCGGCGGCTCGGGCTGGATGATCGCCGTCAGCGTGTCGCCCGTCGTCTGGCCCAACGCCGGCCCCGCGAACGCACTGGAGCCGATCGTGGCTGCCAACATCAGGTTGAATTCTCGCCGGTTCATTGATCTCTCCCTTGCCGATGGACGCATCCAATCGATGCAACCTTCGAACGACCGTAGGGACTGCGGGGCATGAGGTTCAATGTGCCGCGTACACAGTCTCTGGGAGTGGGAGTGTCGGTTGGCGACAGATGGGAAGATCGCGCAGCTCGTCGCCGTGGTGAGAACCGGATGGAGCGCCGAGCGGCACGGCCGCTTTCCATCGGTTCGCATTTGCGAAAGGACTGTCCACTCGCGAACTTATCGACGCGAGGTCTTCAATCGAATCTCGTTTGTCATGGTCGAGGCGATCAGAAATGAGGTGCTCGCGACGCGCTGCCCATCGTTCAGACAACTAATCACCACTCAGCATGCGGTGGACAGGAGTCGGCTGATACGCGTAGCAGGAGAAAGGCCTTATCATCACCGCCAGGCTCCAGATGGATACCTCCGTCGCACTCTTCATTCATGCGAATGCGCCCAGCCTGTCCTCCTTCGGCGCGGTATGGTGCGAGGGTCGGATGACACCCATAGACAGAGGAGTGGGTTGAGGCGCAAAGCAGCTAGACAGCCCCTGATCACTCGACGCGAGGAAGCTTACATCGCCTTGACGCAGCTGCTTGTGAGTACAACTTTTTCGCAGGGCCCATATCGGCATGACCTACCGCACCACTGCCACCTTCTCGCCCCCACCGCACGCCGACGGTGACGGCGATGAAGACCACTGTCTCGGCCAAAGCCGCTGCCCTAATCATACGACGCGCCGTGGAAGGTGGAGGGATGGGAGGGGTTCTGAGCCGCAGCCACGAAAACCGCCGTGGGGCGGCGGGTGACTGGCTCAGGCGCATTCGGTGCCGCTCTCGCGGATCTGACACGAACTGAAGTTGCCGGGTTGGGTTCGCAACTGATTGCAAGACTGAAGCTGGAGATAGAGAAACCAACCCACGAGCTCTGCGGTAGCCGTCCGGAGCGGTGGGCGAGAGCGCTCCAGCGGGACACAGAATGGAACGGTCGCGTGCCGCCAAATGCCGCAGAACAGCTACATCGCATCCGTCGAAACGATGGTGAATGGCGGATGTCCAGCGCGACGAACCGTACGAGAGCTATACGCGATGAGGGCTGTTTCGTCGGCAAGCGAACTCGCAGCCACGGCACTACTCGACGGCACGCCCATCCGAGAGCGGAAGCTAGAACAGACGTGCCGTCGACAGTGATGCCGCACGCAATACATCCTCGGCAGAGTCGGAATGCAGGAGGTTGGTTAAGGAGATATTGTCGGATGAAAGGGAATTACTTCTTCCGACCCGCGTCTGTATTCCTCGAGCGCGACAGCCTCAATGAGTAGGGCGATCGCGCGTTCAAGATGCGCGGGCGGCTGAAAAATTGCTCGGTTTCATGGTCCGTCGCTGTATCGTCCAAGACGGAGGGTTACGGCAGCGATTAAACCGAAGGAAATATCCCCAGCCCGGTTTTTGCATCATGCGACGAAGCTCCCTGCCAATCCCACTCTGTATTACCGTCGGCAAAGTGCTGGCACGTACAGGGCATGCGCTCCGACGACTACCAGGGTTGATCTGCTTCGGTGCGAGATGTGATCAGATAATCCGCACAGCAGCCCCCCAACCCTGACATCGGAGGAAGCGATCCGAGAATGGCGACGTCGCGATCGAGCAGGCACGTGAAGCTGACTACGAGCGAAGAGACGCCGGACGAACGAACTTCGTCGACGGTGACGCTTCCGGGCATTTGCGATGCTATTGCAAGCATGCTGGGTGAGTTGCGGGTACGTAGGGCGTCGGATCGGAAAGCACGCGCCGCGCAGGCTTTAACGGAACACCGTGATGATAGTGAATTGCTCTAGCGGCCGGCAGAGCCAGACGGCGCGGTCGATCAGGTGGGCGCGACGGGTGGCTTCTTTTCACGAATAGCAGCGCGGGCCGTGGCATTCATATTTCGCGCAATGATCTGTTGCGCGCGAGCTTCCCGCTCTTCGGGAGTTTCGTCAGGAATGTCGCCGCTCGACAACTCGAGCCGCATATCTTCGATTTCTTCCGGGTGGAACACTCCACGGTTTCCAAGTTGAGAGGCAACCATGTTGGCCTCCTTGCGGTGTAAGGGCGTTAGCATGATAATCGCTGACAGCCGCCAGGGCCCTTTGTGTGAACTGGCGGTCAGGAATTATCACCCGGAAACATGACAGCAGCGAGTCGAATCGTCCTGCGGGCGATCACAAATTATCTGTATCTGGTCGAACTCTATTATGGTGATCGATAAGCCATGGGCTGCGGCAAGGATGTTCAGACGGCGGTCATGCTCGGAAAGGGAACTGCCCCGCGTCATAGATGCTCCTCTTTTGTGTTCGACTGAAGGGGAACGGACTGTGCCGAGGGCGGTGTCTCCCAGGCCAGCGAAATGTTGGATGCCAAAGGCCATTTCTCGTGGAGGACGTCGAGGCGATGATGGGAGACACATCGACCGTCCGTTCCTTCAGTCGCTTTTCCCGCAATCCCCACGAATTGGAAGGCCGGAGACACATCACACTGGCCCCCGTTGTATGCCAAAGGGGGTTTGCACGGTCGCACCTCGATCCGGTGACTTCAACGCACCGGTGAGCGGGTCCACCGGCTGTTCTACCAAGTGCATCCTGACGACAGCCCGGTTGTACCAGCTAAGGAAAGCAATTTGCCTTGCTGATCAATTGCGCGGTTCCATCATAATAGTTGGCGCCCCCGCCGACTGAGATCGGCGAGGGCATGGGAAATGGGGCTACGTCGGTATGAGCTGCCGGATCAGCTTGTGAGAATGTAAACCACCTCGTAGGTGGCCGGCTCGACGATGATGATGCGTCCATCGGCAAGCACAAAATACTGGTAGCCGGCGTACATCGGAACGATCTCAACAATGCGCGGCGGAAGCGGTTTCAGAGCGACCGTCTCAGGCAGAGTTGCTCCCACATCGACCTCCACCTCGATCGAGATCGGTTCGACATCGACTTCTGCGAAAGCATCGCGCAGCTCGACCTGCTGCTCGGGCGACAGATCGATGCTGGCGGTGGTTTCATCCGACGGCGCATCGCTTGCCTGATCTTCCTTCACCTGGCCGGGAGCCGCGTCCTGCGCCTCGTCGACTTCGCCGGACCGTTGTTGCTGACCAGGAGCGGCTTCACGTGCACTGTCGACCTCGTCCTGCTGTTGCAGCTGTCCAGGTGCCGCCTCGGTTGCTGCGTTCGGAGCAGGCTTTGCCTGCTGATCCTCTGCTTCGGCGCTCTCCTCGGCTGAGCCAGTCGTGCCCAGTGTTTTTTTCGTCGGAAGCACTTTTGCGATCCTGCACCGGCGGTTCGGCGCTGTCTGCCGTCTCGCCGTTTTCAAGGAGTCTCGGTTTGGTTGGATCGGCCGTCTCTTGAGCCATAGCAGGGACTGAGACAACGACGGTGCTGGCCAGCAAGGCCATCGCGATCGGATTCAAAAGCAAACGTGTCATTGGTTTCTCCATTTTTGTCGCCCCTCCAAAGTTGTCGCTCCTCAGCGGATAATGTGGATTATCTCCCGCGTTTCCGGCTCGACGACCAACGTCTGGTCGCCAACGAGCACATAGCTGTAGGTGATGTCAGGGGCGTCGATAGCATGCAATTCCACGGCCTCCGGCAGGACGGTACCGACAGCCACCTCGACTTCGGACAACTCGACCGGTTCCACTTTGTGGGACGCGACATACTCGCGTATCACCGTTTCTTGCGCCGGCTCGATGACAACCGTCTGGGCATAGGAGCTACCTGCGATCATCGCGAACGCGGTGGCAGCAATCAGCTTATTCAGTCTCATGATCATGTTTCCTTTGTTTCTGCACATCGTGTGGACGACGGCTGAAACGGGAGCTTGCGCGGACTGTTCCCCTCTTCAGCCCATTACGCTCAGTGATAGGACCAAAGACCGAGCTTCCCGCCGAACCTTTGCCTGCCTACCGGACGCAGTAGTCCGACGAGGTGACGCAGTCAGGAACTTTCCATTCGCCGATGTTGTTGACAGAAACACGGTTGGAAGAGAGAGGCAGAAAGATGAACAACAGTGTCTATCAGGCAAGATGGCTATTGGGACCGGTATTTGGTCTTTGTATTGCGATGGCAGTGGTTGGCCTCAGCTTTGGATGAAAACCGGCCATTACTCTTCTTCAGCGTTGTATTGTCCCTTCCTGCGCTGGAGAGTCCGCCGGGCCAACCCTATTTGGCCTGGCGGACCATTGCCTAGTCAGGAGCGCGTGGGCGTGCGAACGTATTGTCACCGCAGCGCTGTCGAAGCGAGGGAGCATGTTCCGTCAGTCATATGTCGTAACCGCGTTGATCGTCTTTCTGGGATCATCCTTCGGCGTCTCAGGGTTCGACGCCATTCACGTTGTCGTGGACGCTAACGCGCAGGGTAATGGCGGCGGTGGAAACGGTGGTGGCGGCGGAAACGGTGGCGGCAATGGGGGTGGCGGCGGAAACGGTGGCGGCAACGGGGGCGGCGGTGGAAACGGTGGTGGCGGCGGAAACGGGGGCGGCGGCGGAAATAGTGGTGGCGGCAATGGCGGGGGCAATGGGGGCCGGGGGCGCGCCAGCCCTGATGAAGGCCTGGCCGCCAAGAACGTGCCCGCTGGGCCACTGGGGGCAGCAGTACGAAACCGGGTGCACGGCAATGGGATCGCGGAGACCATCAGGAACGGGCGCTATGAGATGAGGGATCCGCAAGGACGCATCATCATCAACCGCGATGCCACTCCTAGCGACTATGAACGTTTTGGAAGCTAGCGCTACGGGACCGGGCCCACATCAACGCCGCTTCCGTGCGATTGGCGACATGAAGCTTTGCCAGCACGCGCGACATGTGATGCTTGACTGTCTTTTCTTCCAGACCAAGTCGCCGCGCCACTTGTTTATTGCTCATACCGGTGCTCACCTCCTCCAGCACTTCCCGCTCCCGTACGGTAAGTGTGGCCAAGGGTTCAGCAGCGGAATCAGCGCGCCTGGACAATTTCGAAAGCAGCCTTGCAGAGAGAGTCGGGCTCACATATTGCTCGCCATCGGCTACCGAGCTTAATACCTCCATCAACGCTTGCGAGCCGATACCTTTGAGCACATAGCCCCTCACTCCCGCCTGAAGGGCGGCAGTTACATCCTCATCTGCCTCCGACACTGTCAGTACGACTGTCTTCTGCGTCGGGTGGCTCTCTGCGAGTGACGTCAGCGTCGCCTGCCCACCCCCTGGCATCGACAAGTCAAGCAACAAAATATCCGGATTGCTGCTTTGCACAATACGCACCGCGTCCTCGGCGGTTCGGCCTTGGGCGATAACCTCAAACCGCCCGGACTCCTCAAGACTCCTTACCACCCCCTCCCTGAAGAGCGGATGATCATCAACGACTGCGATTGTGGTGGTGACCGACATCCTAGGATGAACCTCCTATGTCAATTTCCATTCTCAAAATCGTGCCACCACAGCCCGTGGAAAGCCCAAAGATTCCACCCACGCTCTCGATCCTGTCGCGCAGACCGGAGAGGCCAAGACTATCGTTGCTGACGGTGGCGGGATCAAATCCGGGGCCATTATCAGAAACAGTAAGTGTTAGAATTGAGCCCCTCAGCCGCGCGCCGACCGCCTGCGACGCTCCTTGGCAATGTCGAAAGCCATTGTTCAGGCCTTCCTGCAAAAAGCGGTATACGCATATGCGCGTCGACAAAGACATCGGCACCGCATCAACTTCAAAATGGCGAGCGACACGACAACCGGTGCGACGTTCGTAGTCATCAACCGCGCAGCCAACCAACTCCGGCAGAGAAGCCGTTTCCACCTGCGGTAAAACGAGGCCGCGACAGAGGCTTCGCACTTCGCGAAGCGCGTCGTCGAGGCTGCAGCGAATCGCGGCTAACTCGCGTTTGCGTACGTCGTTCGACGTGTCGCCGTTCGTCAATGCGTCGCAGTCCAAGCGAAGAGAGGCCAGCGCAATCAGCTGCGCCGGGCCATCATGAAGATCGGTTCCAAGGCGCCGCATATAGCGCTCGTTGAATGCAGTTGCGCGCTGGATCGCATTTTGGACTCGCTGGTGAAGACGCTTATTCTGATCGAGTAGAAGACTGAGTTCAGACACCCGTTGCTTGAGGTCTGCGGCCTGATGATCGATGGTCCTACTGCCTCTGAGGACAGTGGCTAAAAGGCAAGCAAATATCAAAGCCATTGTGCTGCCAACGGCCAGCCAGGTTATCAGAAGGGCGCTGCGCAGTGTCTCTTGGAACTCTCCAGCGAACTCATGCAATTCGATGACGCCAACGACCTCTCCCGACCATGGCTGTCTCAACGGATTGTAAACGGAAAGAACGGGGCGCTCCTCCGTCGCCGAGACCACGCCCGAAGTCCTCCGATCGGTATATTCCGCGACCAAGCGACCCGCAAAAGCTTCGCGCAACGGCGAACTCAGGCTATGTCTCGTTCCTGCGAGGCCAGCGTTCTTGTCGAACAGCAACGTTCCGTCGGGAGACCACAAACGGAAATCCGCAAATTGAGATCCCAGAGCGCCTTCGTCGAGTGTCTCATCGAGCGCCCGTTTCACGATGTCGTGGAGCTGTTGCCCCTCTCTCATGTCCGGCAGCAAGGGAGCAATGATACCGTCGACATAAAGGGCAGTGGCTGCCGCAGCGTTACGCGTAAGCGCATCTTTCATGAGCGAGGTGACGACAGCTCCGATGGCTACCACAGCCGCAAGCGTAACGATGCCGCCGAGTAGTAAGAACTGTTCAACGAGCGGCCTCCGGGTCCAATTGGTCAGAACGCCTGCGGTAAAACCCGGAAAACGAATTCTGCCGTTTCTCTTGCTTGCTGGCGGGTTTTGTCTCGGTAGCACTTCATCGTCGATTTCGATTACAGAAGGCATCGTCGCGTTCGCAGTCCTCCATCAGTCGGCGCACCATGAAGCCAATACGCATTAACAACCACCCTGCATCAACGTTCCCTGCTTTCTGCACCCCGACGGCCAACGCAGGTTGATGGCGGCGACCGCCGAGGGCATGTCCCCATGCGCAGCATGCGGCGCAGCGTGCATTCCCGTCGCCCAGCCCCGGGTCGCTTTCAGCGCGCAGGCCAAGGGTAGTGGTGACCTGCTCCCTTCGCAGGAGGCTTTGAAGGGCAGCTTCGTGCCCCCAAGTCGCAGTCTCGCAAGACTACTGCCCAATCCACAAGGCTGCCCTTCCTTGGGTGACGCGCGAAGGCATAATGAGGGAAGAACGTGGGTGGCAGTGCTCTGGACCCACGTGGTCACGTGGTGGTGCGGACATAGCGGTCATTGGCGTCTTTGTGGCCCACGACCGCTCTGATCTGCTTCAGGCGGCTGCCGACGCTTCGTTTTCGAACAGTATTCCCAGGATAGCGAGGCGCGTCACACCCACCAGCGTGCCCCAGGGGTCTAACCTGTTGGAGGCCCGTCGAAGGTGCTCAACTGAAAGATGAACATGGAACGTTTGGACGACTGGTACCGCGCCTATCGTTACACAGTCAGGTATTGGGGACCACCGATGCGTGCTGGCGACACCGCACTGGCTTTGCCGGCCGCCATTTAGATCCCCAGGTGACAGCGGCCCGGTCGCCTGGCTCCAATACGGTTATCACGCTTCCCCGGCCTTGTGTCTGCTGCAGAGCGGCAGGCGGTTCCAGATCGCAGTGCTAATCATCGTTCCGCTCCGGACACCGTCAGTCGCGGTGGCAGCGCTTAAAGGCCACCGAGGACGGATAGCAACACACTGCCGCCGACGAATGCGGCTGAGGCGATCAAGGTCAGCAATAGCGAAGCGACGACCGTGCGCGTGGTATCAAGAAAGTCGTACATAGGAACCTCTTGCAACTGCCCCGCGCAGAGAAAACCGCTGAGGCACGCAATGGGTTCCACAAATACAAAGAGAGCTCCGCCGCCTTTCGACAGCGGAGCTTGCGGCTTGGGTGAAGTGAGGAGGCCCCCTCTACTTTCTGACCGCGGCGGCTACCAACCACAGAGGGGGTGAACCGTCAAACACCCTGGTCGAAGCAAAAGAAACTCGCCCCAGCCGGGTGACGGGCGCGAGCGTGTGCAGGTGCGTGAGTTGAGATTGCGGCGGCCGCCGCCCGTCAGCAACGTGAAAGGGTTTTACGGGTAGAGCACCGAAAGCGCCTAAACGTTTGAGTTCGATCCGTCGAATCATCGCGTGCCCATGTCGCACAGCCGATTCCGCGATGATATTCGTTAGCTCGAGGTCACTGAGGGCGTGGAGTGCATATGTACCGGATTGCCCGGATCGCGGCGACGCTGGAGATTGGCCGCGTGCGCTGCCGGCGGGAACGCGCATAATCGTCGGCAGTTATTTCTATAAGGCGCTCCTTGAGGTCGATGATAGCCATGTGAACCTCCTTTCGGGAGGTCGGGGCGAATGCATAGGATGGGGGCAAGTAGCCGCCAGCGCCCGGTTCAATGGCTGACGATGCATCATCATCACTCGAGTGATGGCGGAAGCGAGTCGCATTAATTGGACGAATCTACGCTTAGCGGCTCTTTCGGCTCGAGGGAGTCGGCTCGTGTGCTTGCCGTGCCTCCGCCGCCAGCTTGCGCCGAACCTCTTCCAGCGCGACGCTGAGGAAAGAATCCGCCTCTTCCAACTCGGCACGTGCTTCGCTGCTGGCGATGTAGTGCCGCATTTCCTCGGTCGTTTGGCGACCATGTCGCCAGATTATCCTCCGTTTCGGGCCGCAACGGCGGTCACGCCGCGTCGTTCCATCACAATAGAGGCTTATTGTCCGGGAACAATCATCATACTCGCAAGTTCGTCGCGTTACGAGCCTCCGCCATCTGGACCCCCCGGTTGACAGCGGCCCGTCCGCCCGGCTTCCAATCCGTGCCTGGAAGCCGGGCGCGTTCTGCAACCCAGTTCGTCCTTGGTCGATTCAGATGCAAGAACGCCCTGCTACCTCTCGGCAGCGGGCGCAAGACCTTCAGTCGATGATAACGTCGGCTCCTTCGGCCCTCAGACGGGCGAGTCCATCCTTCATTTGCTGAAGCCGGTCAGGTGAGTGTCCTTCCCAATTGGTCACTTCAGCGATAACCCTCAGCGGATCACGCGACCGATACGACATCGTCGGATTGCCAGGGAACTTCTTGTCCGTGACGTTTGGATCGTCTTCGATATCACCGGTGGGTTCCACCACGTAGATGCGCTCTCTTTCGCTTCCCGCCGCCAGTTCCGCGCCCCAGATAGCGGCGTCCAGCGTGCTCGCAAAATACACCCACGATAGGCGCTTCTCGTCGGTGAAATTCGACCGGCGCCCTGCGACAATCATGTCGCCGGGTCTAAGATCAGCCCGCGTTCCGTGAAAAAAAGACTGCGCAAATACACTGGCAACAGCAGACAAGACGAACCACTCCCTAATGTTCACACAGGGCGACGTCGTAGCGCACGAACCGTTTATGGCCAAGCACACCGGTCTCAACGTAGTGAAGTCCCACAGGCGCGATGGTGCGCAAGCGAATGGAGGCTGAGGCGCCGCCCGCCTTCGTGCCGGCGGCTCTGGTCGCGGCCGAACCCGTGGCGGATAAGGACAAGAAATCGCGCGCGAAGCGGCGAGCGCCTCGACGACGAGTTGGCTCCATCCAGAGTAGAGGCGTCGGGGATTCCGCCGTCCAGCCGAACCGAGGGCAGGCGAGTTCTCATCGGTGGATCGGTCGCAATGGGGGGCTCGAGAGGGACGCCGAAACGACCATCAGATGCGCCAGCGCGTTCCTCTACGCCAAATCCGTCACGGTCCTCGACAGACACGTCGCACGCCAGTCACAACCTGATGGCTGACCAACTGACCCGCCTCGCCTACTCCGAAGCCGCGAAACGAAACGGGCGTCCTGGCTCGTCGCGAAGAACGTGCGAGCAGCCGCGTCATCCTTGTCGTAATCGATTGCACACTGGGCAAAGGTCTCTCTGACCTGTGTGTAAAGGTTCTTTTCCGAGGTACGATGGGACGGACTTCTTGCGCCAGCCGAAGCAGTGCAGCCATATCGCTGTTGAGCCGCTTGCCGTTGAGAGCATATTCATCCTGGATGTAACCCTTCAGGACACCAAAGCTCGCTTGCGGAAGGCCAGGGCCTTCTTGGAGTTTGCTCGACAGCCAACGGCAAGTATCGCATCGAGATTGGAGTGGGTCGTGCGGTACGAATTTCCATCTGCGGCAGTTTTAAAGCAGGAAACGGTGTGGGCCACCCAGGGTCAGATGGCTGACCTGCTCGTGTAACAAAGCAGAACATTAGCCTCCACCTCAAGAACCTGTTTCAATCGGGCGAGATCGAAGAGGGTACAGTTGTCAAGGATCCCTTGCCGGCCGGTCAGTGCAGCCACGCTGACAACAGCAACGGCGGCCGGGTTCATTGTCACTGATCCATTCCGACAGGGCACTCGTATTACGTTCTAGCGTGTTTTGTCAGCCGCTTCATGACGAGTGAACTGGAGTGCGTTACATGGAAAACGTCTGCAGGATGATCGAAGAACTGCGCCGCTACATCAGCGATCAGGACGACTTGCGAACTCAACTAGAGGAGGTTGATGCTCTTCTGAGCGTTGCACTCGAAGAGGTTCGGCGGAAGCTGGCAGCCGAGACCGCGCGTGCCGAGGAAAGCTAGCAATTCGAGTGTTGGACATTCGGCGTACACGGGCGCTCTCCCAAACCACGGCCTCGCCTTCGTTGTTGATGCTCAACAGCAGCGCGTTCGATCAGTTCAACTAGCAATTCGCGCATTCCGTTCTCCGGAGCGCGCAGCTTGACTGATGGCGGCCTGCAGCGCTTTCGCGACCAACACGTCGGCTCGCTTGACATTGCCGCACCAGAGGTAGGCCTCCCAACAAAGTTCGGGAAGGAGGGCATCAATATCCGAATTGAACCCAGCCTTCATCTTGAGCGCCTGGCTTTGCCAACGCTACGTATCCGGCCGCTCTTCGTGTTGAGTTTCGTTTGAGTTTTTTCGCGACTTGTTGGGCTGCCGATTGTCCCACTTTTGCAGCAGAGCCTCTGCGCGGGCTTCGCGATCTGCGGCGCTCTCGTTAATAGCTGCGCTGCGATGGAACTCCTCGGAAATTTTCGCGAGTTCGTTAGGCGTGTAGATGCCGCGTCTGTCAAATTTGGCGCGAGCCATGGCCGCCTCCTGGCAGTTGGGGCGAAAGCATGATGGTCGCAAACAGCCGCCGGCGCCCTTACAATCTCGCCGACGATGCCTAAGCTTCTCACACTCAGCGGTTGTTGCCCAATCACATAAGTTAACAGTTCATGAATAGGCGAGCTCCGTCTCCCGCTCGTCTCAGTCCGCATCTGGCTGCGCGACGCATCGGGCGGACCCACTGTCATAAACCCGCTTCACATTAGACAGCAGCGTTGCGCGGCCTTTCGGGTCGTTCGCGAAGAATGCGTTCGCCACGACTATGAGTGCATCAACGTCCTTCTGCTTGAGCGAACGAAGAGCGTTCGCGAGGACCGCCGCCAGATACGCCGTCTTGAAATCAACCTCGGGCTTGGCCGTTTTGTGGGCCATGCTCTCCGTCTTGTTGGTCGGACTGGTTGGTCTATCCTACCTTTGAGCAGTTGACGGCGCAGCCCCTCCTTTTCGATAGAGGCAGCGACAGGCGGTCATCGGGTTCGGCGCGGTGGAGTATGGGTTGCAGACGCTGGACGGCCTCGCCGCGTGGCTGGATGGCTGAACACTCCTCATCTGGAGATAGTGAGTAGTTGTCGTGCTGTAGGGCCCTTATGGGACTGGTTTTAGAACTTACAGTCCAGCTGCGAAACGGCCGAAATGGGATTGGCCGCTGAACGGCGGCTTCCTGAGTTTTCCAGCCAGAACCGGACAGGCTGCTGCTGGCCCCGAATGGTGCCGGGCGGCAACTAGCGACATTTTTCAGCGCAGACGAGTGCTGCCTGTCGCCCCGCCCTTTGCCCACGCCGCGCCAGCATGCACGCGATCCTTCTGCCGGATGCGGAGGGTGAAGAGCGACCCTCGATTCGATTAGTAAGTGGCGCGACCGCCGGAGAGGTCGAAGACTGCGCCCGTGTTGAAGCTGCAGGAGCCAGAGCAGAGCCAGAGCACCAGTTCGGCAACCTCATCTGGTTCGCCCAGGCGATTCATCGGACTCTTGGCGATCATGGTGGCGACGTGCTGCGGGCTCATCTGGTCGAGAATGGCTGTGCGCACTGCGGCCGGGGCGAGAGCGTTGACAAGCACGCCGGTACCCGCAAGCTCCTTGCCGAGCGATTTCGTCAGCGCGATTACGCCGGCCTTGGAAGCACTGTAGGCGGCGGCGTTGGGCGTGCCTTCCTTGCCGGCAAGGGAGGCGATGTTGACGATG
>JAHHDT010000002.1 GCA_019739225.1 Aquamicrobium sp. | reverse complement strand
TCGCGCTGCGGCCACACCTCGTTGAAACGCAGTCCGGCATGGCCCTGCCGGCCCTTGATCGTGACACGGGTCCAGAAAAGCCCGCCTTCGGAGGGGATGACGTCACCCCAGGTGGGCTCCGCGACGATCGCCGCCTTGGCAAGCTTGCCCTTGGCGACCGCGTCCATGGCGCCGAAGCCGCCCGCCTCTTCGTCCACGACGGTATGGATCGACAGACGGCCCTGAAGATCCACGCCCGCCTTGTTCAGGGCGCGCGCCGCCGCGATGCAGGCTGCGACGCCGCTCTTCATGTCGACCGCGCCACGGCCGTAAAGCTTGCCGTCGGCGATCTGCCCGCCGAAGGGCTCGACGGTCCATTCCGACCGCTCGCCGATCGGCACGACATCGACATGGCCGCAAAGGATGAGGCTCTTGTCTTCGTCACCGGGGAGATCGGCGACGAGGTTCGGCCGGTCGGGAAACACCTCCCAACGGTCGGACTTGAAGCCGAGTGCTTCGGTTTCCTGCTGGAGACGATCCTGGACGGCCGCTTCGCGGTTCTGCTCGGCATCCGTCACGAAGCGCGGGTTTACCGAGGGAATACGGACGATATCCTGTGTGAGCTTGACGACATAGTCGGCCTCCTCGTCCAGAAGTTTCCAGACTTTCTCGATTGCGGTTTCCTTGTCGGCCATCCTATTCCCCTTCTTCTCTCGTTAGGCGACGGGTCCGGCATTTCCTCCGGGGCGTGGTGATTGGTTCAGCCAGCGATCTCCGCGAGCAATTGGTCGGTGCTGACCTGTCGGCAGTAGCCCTTGATGGCGCGCAGCGAAAAATCGTGCCGCTCCTGCGTGTAGGTCCCGCACGCGTCGGGAACGAGCGTGACCAGGTAGCCGAGGTCGCAGGCGTCGCGCACCGCCGACTCCACGCATTGGTCCGTCAACAGCCCGCAAAGCACGAGCTGGCGGACCCCCAGATTGCGCAGGATGTAATCGATATGCGTGGAGACGAAGACGCTGGACGAGCTCTTGGGCAGCACGATCTCGTCCGCGCCCGGCGCCAGCTCGTCGACCACCTTGCCGTCCCAAGATCCGCGCGGAACGTTGAACCCAGTGATCTTGTAGTCGAGGCTGCGGTCGCGACCGTCGAGCGTCAGGCTTTCGATAGTCGTGTACATGACTTCGATGCCGGCGGCGCGAAAGCCCGCCTGAAGCTTACGCATGTTGGGCATCGCGACCTTGTCCAGCCGGTCGAAATAGTAGCCGTACCGTTCTTCCACCTCGTCCGCAGGCACGTCGCTGAACTCGCCGCCGTCGCGGCGCGCCGAGAAGTTCTGCACGTCGATGAAGAGAATGGCCGACTGTGCCGGCAGGAGCGGCACCTCGCGCGTCAGATTATCCTGCATCTTCAACCTCCCCCTTGATCGACACCGCGGCGCCGATGGCAGCCGCCAGAAATTCCGCCCATCGCGCCTGCCCGGCCGCATCGGCGATCAGATCGTTGCGTATCTCGATCAGAACATGCTCGATGCCGCGCTTCTCGCCATGCACAGGGATGGCGTAGTCGGTCAGGTCGTTGCCGGTGTAAGGCTCGTTGAACGCCGCCTTGACGGTATCGTCGAGACCGACGATCGCCGCCATCAGCTTTCGGGCCAATCTGTCGTCTCGATTGAAGAGCAGGCCAATCTGCCAGGGGCGCTCGATGCCGTCTTTCAGCAAGCGGGGCGTGAAGCTGTGGATCGACACGAGAGCAGTTCGATGCTGGCTGCCATGCCGATCGAGAAGCCGGCTAACCTGCCTGTGGAAGGGCACGTGTATTTCCTCGTAGCGAGCCAGCCTGTCGGGCCGGGAAAGGGTCCCGTTGCCCGGGATAGCGGTCGTGTCGCTGATTTCCGGCATGCAGTCGGCAGAATCGAAGGCACGATTGCAATCCACGACCAGACGGCTGTAGCGCTGCAGGACAAGCGGGGCGTCGAGAGCCGCCGACAGTCCGCGCGCCACGCCCTCGGCGCCGATGTCGTAGGCGATATGCCGCTCGAACTCGCTTTCCGGAATGCCCAGATCGCCAAGCCTGTGCGGAACCGTGCGTCCCGCATGCTCGCACAACAACACGACACGGCTCGCCCCGTCGCCATTGACGATCTCGAAGGGAGCAGGGTCTTCGGGAGACAGCAACCTCCCATCCGCCTTCGCGTCCGTATTTCCAGTCTGCAGCATGCGATTCCGTTCGATCTAGCCACTTCAGCCAAAGCTTCGCCTTCGGCCGGGATGACAGGATCCTGGCCGCCGCCGCGCATTGGGTCGGGGCATTACATGATCGAGATTGGAACGAAAATAGTTCGTCAAAGTCAATCGGAATTTTCAGATTGATAAATTATTTTCGAAATGCCTATAGTCGGCGACAGAGGGGCCATGAGGAGGGCCGATGACCGAGGGCACCGGAACAGGCAGCCTGAAGGACAGGATCAACGCGGAGATGGAGCAGCTCACGGCAAGTGAGCGCAAGATCGCCAACGTCGTCCTTGCCGACTACCCGTATGGGGGGCTCGAAACCATTCAGGAGCTTGCGCGGCGAACCCGCGTCAGCGCACCGTCGATTACCCGCTTCATCGCCAAGATCGGCTGTGCCGGCTACCAGGATTTCCAGCGCCAGCTCATCAGCGAGCTCAAGCAGCGCGAGCTGTCGCCCATCGAGCTGAAGATCACGGAGGCGCCGCCCGAAGGCGCGCACCTTCTGACCGATTACACCCGCCGCCTGATACGGCAAATGACCTACATGGCGGAGAACATGCCCCAGCGGCAATTCGACGAAGTCTGCGAGCTCATCGCCGACCCGAGCCGCAACGTGTTCATCATTGGCGGCCGCGTCACCGACAGCATCGCCCAACTCCTGTCGATCCATCTGCGCCAGATGCGCAGCCGCATCTATCACATGCCCGGAAACCCCGAGCTCTGGCCCGAATATGTGCTGCGCATGCGCAAGCAGGACATCGTCATCGTCTTCGACGTGCGCCGCTACCAGCCGCAGCTCGCGCAGCTCGCCCATCTGATCTCCGAGCAGCGCCAATCCACCATCGTCGCCATCACCGACAAGTGGATGTCGCCGGTTGCGAGCTATGCGCGGCACGTCTTCGCCGTGCCGATCGAACTTGAAACCGCATGGGACACACAGGTGTGCCTCGTCACCCTCGTCGAGGCGATCATCGTTCGCGTCTCCGAGATGGACTGGACGGCAACCCGCAAGCGCATCGAATCCTGGGACCGCATCCGCTTCTCGCTGCAGGATGCACTGAAAGAAGGGGGAGGTACGGAACCCGATGCAGAATGAGCATGTGATCTACGCCTGCGCGACCGATATCGCGGGCAAGGTGCGCGGCAAGGGGTTTCCCGCCGCGGAGTTCGAGAAACGGCTGAAGCGCGGCATCGGCTGGGCGCCGACAAACGTTCAGATCACCTGCTTCGACGCCATCGCGGAAAGCCCCTTCGGCTCGCTCGGCGACATGGTGCTCATCCCCGATGCCGCCACGCGCGTCAGCGTGCGGTCGGAGGAAAGCGGTCTTTCGGAAGACTTCGTGTTCGGCGACATCCGCCACACCGACGGCACGCCATGGGACTGCTGCACGCGCTCCATCCTCAAGGCCGCCCTGGCGCGACTGGAAAAGGCTGCCGGGCTGACGCTGGTCAGCGCCTTCGAGCACGAGTTCCAGTTCAAGGGCAAGGCGATGCCGATGGGCACCGCCTACACCATGGCGGGCTTCCGCCAGCGGCGCGCCTTCGCGGAAAAGCTGATTGCTGCCATGCGCGCGGCAGGCCTCGACCCCGACACGATCATGAAGGAATACGGCGCGGACCAGTACGAGGTCACGATGGGCCCGCAGCGCGGCGTCACCAGCGCCGACCATTCCGCGACGCTTCGCGAACTGATCCAGGCGGTGGCGGCCGAGGCCGGCGAGGAAGTGACGTTTACGCCGCTACGGGATCCGGCCGGCGTCGGCAACGGCGTGCATATCCACATGAGCTTCCTCGACGCCGAGGGCAAGCCCGCCACCTACGATCCGTCGGGACGGCACAGGCTGAGCAAGCCGGCCGGCCAGTTCGTCGCGGGCCTGCTGAAATATCTCGACAGCTATCTGGCGCTGGTCGCGCCGAGCGTCATCTCATACGGCCGCCTTACGCCGCATCGCTGGAGTGCGGCCTACAACAATCTCGGTCTTCAGGACCGCGAGGCATCGGTGCGCATCTGCCCGGTCTCGGCGATGAGCGACATCGACAAGGCGCGCCAGTTCAACTTTGAGTTCCGCGCGGCCGACGCCACCGCAAGTCCGCATCTGCAACTCGCAGCAATCGTCAATGCCGGCGTCCAGGGCATCGAGGAAGGGCTCGACGTGCCGGATGCCACGGAGGAAGACCTGTCCCTCCTACCGGCAAGCGAGCTTGGGGCGCGCGGACTGAGCCGGCTGCCAACCACGCTGCAGGAGGCGCTCGATCGCTTTGCGGCAAACGATGTGGTCAAGGGCTGGTTCACGCCGCGCTTCGTCGACGTGTACACCAAGCACAAGCGCAGCGAGATGGCCTTTCTGGAAGACAAAAGCGAGGCGGAAATCTGCGCTGCCTACGAGACGGTCTACTGAGCCTTGAACTGCATTCGGAAATGAGGTGAAGCATGAGTGGGCTTGTCGCCAGAAACCTGAACATGGTGCCCTTCGTCAGTGTCGAGGACATGATGAAGCTGGTTCTGAAAACGGGTACGGAGCGTTTCATCCAGGAGCTCGCCGGTTATATCCGGGATGATTTCGGGCGCTGGGAGAAGTTCGACAAGACGCCGCGTGTCGGGTCCTACGGCCATGAAGGCGTCATCGAGTTGATGCCTACGAGCGACGGCGAGCTCTACGGCTTCAAATACGTCAACGGCCATCCGAAGAACACGCGTGACGGCCGCCAGACGGTGACGGCGTTCGGGGTGCTTGCCGATCTCGGCAACGGCTACCCCATGCTGATTACCGAAATGACGCTGCTGACCGCGCTGCGCACCGCCGCGACCTCGGCGCTGGTTGCAAGCCATCTGGCGCCAAAGGGATCGCACACGATGGCGCTGATCGGCAACGGCGCCCAATCCGAATTCCAGGCGCTGGCCTTCCGATCCCTGCTCGGCATCGAGCGGTTACGGCTCTACGACACTGATCCGGCTGCGAGCGAGAAGTGCAAACGCAACCTTGGCCCGCTCGGTTTTGAGATCGAAATATTCCGGACTGGCGAAGAGGCGGTGGAAGGAGCCGACATCATCACCACCGCAACGGCCGACAAGCGCAATGCCACGATTCTGACCGACAACATGGTCGGACCGGGCGTACATATCAACGCCGTCGGCGGCGACTGCCCCGGCAAGACCGAACTGCACCGCGACATTCTTCTCCGGTCCAGCATCTTCACCGAGTTCACACCGCAGACGCGGATCGAGGGCGAGATACAGCAGCTCGACGCGGACTATCCGGTCACCGAGTTCTGGCAGGTCCTTGCCGGCACCGCCGACGGCCGGCGCAGCGATCGCGACATCACGCTGTTCGATTCGGTCGGCTTCGCCATTGAGGATTTCTCGAGCCTGCGTTACGTGCGCGACCTTGTTGGGCCGACCGGGCTTTACGAGGAACTCGACATGCTCGCCGATCCCGACGACCCGCGCGACCTTTTCGGCATGCTGCAGCGGGCCGCTGCGCGCCTCTAGCCGATGCGGCGCAGGTGATTGTCCCAGCCGACGGCAGGCTGTTCCGCGACGGATCGAAGCCGGCTTTTCGCAATATCGACCGCTGTAATCGTGCCCCGCCCGCTGGTCGCAAGGATGCCGCCGTCTTGCAGCGGCGCGATACCGCAACCGTCCGCGAGTGGGGTCTGCCCTAGATTGCGGCCGGTGGCCGCGTCCCAATAGGTGATCAGTCCGCCGAGCGGCGACGATGTCGCGACGATCTCGCCGGACAGGTCCACAGCCACCGAGCCGACATAGTTGTCGAGCGCGCGCAGGGTTTCGGCCGGGCCTGCAAACAGCACAGGCTCCTCCCCGCGCCGGTGACGTCCCACCAGGGGCGGCCTGTCGGCAGCTTCTCCCTCATACTGGCAGCCGAACCAGACGGCACCGAACGCGTCGACGACGAGGTGGCGGATCGAAAGACGATGGAGTTCGGCCGCCAGCCGGACCTCTTCGACCAGCTCGCCGCTGTGCAGGTCGACATAAGCGAGGCTCGGCGTCATCTCGTCGAGATTGAGCTTGATGCCGTCATAGTCCGGATGGGTGAGGATGCCGCCATTGGCGACGCACAGCGTGCGCCCGTCCGGCATCAGCACTACGTCGTGCGGTCCGACGCCGCCGCTTGCGAACTCGCCGATGCGGCGGCAGCCGGCCGCAACGTCGTAGACGCCCAACACCCCACGGCCTTCATGATAGTCGTTCTCCGAGGCGAGCAGCAGCTTGCCGTCGCTCGAAAAGATGCCATGCCCGAAGAAATGGCGCCCGGGCGCCGCGATCAGGGGCAGCGGGTCCTTGCGATTGTCGACATCGAAAAGCACGGCGTGGGTGCCGGGCGCGCGGTCGAGCGCGACCGCCATCCGGTTGCGGGCATCGATCGCAAAGGAATGACCGCGCGCATCGACGGGGATGGAGAAAAGCTCCGAGCCGCCACTGTCAAATATCGCGATGGCGTGGCGACCTGCTTCGGTCCGGGCAGCAAGAAAAAGCGGCTCGCTATCGGGCGCGGCAAGCACGTTCGCCGGCGCAACCAGAAGTCCGCCGAACAGCGCCATCAATCGTCTGCGGTCAATCTCCATCGAGCGCATTGAACCCCATGGTCAGCCCGAGCGCCGCCGAAAGGTCCTCGGAGACAATATCCCGCGCGTGGTCGAGCGCCAGCAGCGCCACGGTCATGTGGCCCCGCGCCGCTTCATCGGCGAAGGCGGCTTCCGCCGGCAACCCGATCTCGCCAAGCTGCGCCGAAGCCGTGTTCAGCTCGAACCGCAGGGAGTCGATCGCGTAGGCCTGATCTGAGGGAACCGTTTCGGCATAGCCGCTCGCCTCGAGCAGCGCCTGCACCCCGTCGATCCGTGCCTGCGCCAGTGCGAAGGTCAGGTCGCTGCGCCACAGCGGGGCGCGGCGGCCATTGGCCTTTGCCGGCGTTTCGCCAAGCGGCGGACTCAGTTCCGCCGCGCCGAGAAACTGCAATGCCGTCGACATCGCCTTGACGATCTCGCCGTCCACTTCCCGTGGTGATCGGTAGATTTCCGCGTCGGCGGACGGCGCGGTGAACGACCGGGCAAAGGCGGTATCCGGCGACCAGCCGTCCAGCGTTTCCTCGGCGATCACGCCTATATTGCGGGAAATAGCGGCGGCATAGGCACAACGGAACGCGCCATCTCTGCTCGCAAGCTGCTCTGAGCCACTACCGAACAGCACGAACTCGAGCGCCGGAATACCCTGCAAGGCAGCGCTTTTGTCGGCAAGCGTTTCCTGGCGGGCAGCGGTGTCATCCGCCTTCGCGAGAATGCCCTGCACCTGCCTGAGCGCGATGCCGCGCGGGTCGGGCCAGAAGAACAGGCGCTCGATCCGGCTTTCGGCCGCCAAGGAGCCGAAGCGCAGAACGCTCGCACGTCCGAAATCGGTGACGAGCGTGCCGAAAGTCTTCCGTGCAGCCTCCAGCCTTTCCGCGCCTGGGTCGGCGCACAGGGCATCGACAGCAATGCTGTTGCGTTCGGCCGCATCCACCAGCGCCTGCAAGGTCGGTCGCGCGAACTGATCAGCGATCCGCGCCCCTGCGCCATCGGCAGCCTGCGCGGCGAAACCGGGCAACAGCAGGAACATCAGGATAATAACGCGTCTCATAAAGACTCCAGGAAGGCGATCAGGGCGTCGCGTTCGGCCTTTTCCATCTTTGCGAAAGCATCGCGGGAACCCTGCGCCTCGCCACCATGCCACAGGATTGCCTCCAACAGCGAGCGGGCACGACCGTCATGGAGGAACCCTGCCTCCGCGCTCACCTGATGCGCCAGCCCGATGCCCCAAAGCGGCGGCGTGCGCCATTCGCGCCCGTCCGCCAAACCTTCCTCGCGGTTGTCGGCCAGCCCCTCGCCCATGTCGTGCAGCAAAAGGTCGGTGTAGGGCCATATGAGCTGGAAGCGGTGCGCCTCGTGCCCGGCGTTGCGGCTCGTCACGAATTTCGGCACGTGACAGCTCGCGCAGCCGGCTTCGTAAAAGGCCTTCTTGCCGGCCAGAACCTGTGGCGCGTCGATCTGCCGTCGGACGGGCACTGCCAGATTGCGGGAATAGAACACGACGAGGTCGAGCAGCTCCCGAGGTACCTCCTCGTCGCCGAATTGCGATTGCGCCCCGTGTGGCAGCGCCCGGCACTCGGGCTGACGTTCGGTGCAGTCGCCCCAATGGTCGGGCGCGACCGGCGTCGAAAGCCCCATGTCGCCGGAGAAGGCATGCGCGGTCTGCCGCGCGACGGAAGGCTCGACCGCCTTCCAGCCGAACCGGCCAAGCACCAGCCCGCCCTTGCCATCGCCGACCATGTTGGGGCGTCCGGAGATACCGTCGCCATCGCTGTCGTCGGGATCGGCAAGAGCCAGAATATCGGCGTCGTGGATCGCCTCCAGCAGTCCCATGCCGCTCATCGGCGGCGATACGCGCGCCGACATCCTCAATCCGTCCAGATCGGCGTCGGGAGACGTGTCCACTATCGAAAGCCGGGGGCGGCGCAGCGCGACGATCTCGCCGCCTGCGAGCTCGACGGGCTCCTCGCTGTAGTCGACGCGAATCCTGCCCTCCGGGTTCAGTCCGGCGGCCGCATTGTCCTGAAGCTGGAAACCCAGCAACGGATGCGGCGCGGCCGGCTGCAGCCCCTTTTCTATCCGCTCCCGCTGTCCGGCGTCAGGCTCCACCGACAGCCGAACGAGCAGCGATGTCGCATTGCCTTCCGGCTCCAACGGTGCGTGGCCCCGACCGTCCTTGATGTGGCAGGCCTGGCAGGCGCGTGCATTGAAAAGCGGGCCCAGCCCGTCCGACGCGATCGTCGACGCCGGCGCGGTGACCCAGTCCTTGCGGAAAAGCCCGTTGCCGACCAGGAAACGCTGCTCGTCCTCGAAAACGAGATTCTCACCGGGATGAGAAAGCGCGTTGGCGTCGGTGACGCGCTTGGTGGTGCCTGCCCCGCCCTGCATCAGCTCGAACGGCTCCGGCCGGGAGAAATCCGTCGCAGGACGCGTCACGGCCTCTACGCGTGCGCGGTCGGCCTCGGAAAGGTCGACGCGGGACGACTGCGCCGCCGCGACGGTTGCTGGCATAAGCAGCAGCGCGACGGTCAGGAGCCTGGCGGAAAAGCTTGGCATGGTCCCGCGGTTGCGAACCGCGCCCTATTCGAAGACGGCGTCGGGATTGTCGAGGCTGTCGGAACCTTCGATGGTGACACCGCCAAGGTCAAGCGCTGCGATCACGCGTTCGAGCGAGCGGGTCTGCTTGACCAGCCCGTCGATGACGGCCTGCACCACCGCGTTGCCCTCATCGTTGCCCTCGCCGATCATCTGGTCATAAGCCTCGCCGGCTTCCGCGCGCGCCTTGAGCGCGGTTGCCGCTTCCACGGTCGCTGCAAGATCAGCCTCGATCTCGTCGGCGACCGCCGCATCCTTCTCGCGCACGAATTCGGCCAGGGAGGCACCTGACACAGTGGATCCGTCCACGCGCTTGTAGCTGCCGTGATAGACGTTCGAGATGCCCAGCACGTCATAGTAATGCGAATTGTGGGTGTTGTCGGAGAAGCAGTCGTGCTCCTCCTCCGGATCATGCAGCAGCAGCCCGAGCTTCATGCGTTCGCCCGCCAGTTCGCCGTAGGACAGGGAGCCGAGACCGGTGAGGATGGCCGAAAGCCCGGCCTCGGGCGATTCCTCGGTCAATGCCTTGCGCGCTGCGCCATCAGCCTGCCAGTTGGAAACCATTTCCTCGAGATCGGCGATCAGAAGATCCGATGCAGCCGTGAGATAGGCCGCGCGACGGTCGCAATTGCCGTTGCTGCAGTTGGCAGTGTCGAAATCGGTGGCAGGCCGCGCGCCGGCGCCAGCGTCCGTGCCGTTGAGGTCCTGCCCCCAGAGCAGGAACTCGATCGCGTGGTAGCCGGTCGCGACATTCGCCTCGATGCCGCCGATCTCCTGAAGCGACTGGAGCAGCTCGGGCGTAATCTCCGAGGCGTCGACGGACTCGCCGGCGGCGCTGACGGAGGCATTGGCAATGATGTTGACGGCGTAGAACTGGTTGGTGTCGCTCTCCATGCCGTAGCTCGGGTCGACATAGTCGATGAGGCCTTCATCGAGCGGCCAGGCATTCACACGGCCCTCCCACTCGTCGACGATCGTATTGCCGAAGCGGAAAGCCTCGGTCTGCTGGTAAGGCACGCGGGCCGCAAGCCAGGCTTCACGCGCGGCCGTCAGATTGCCTTCGGTCGGGGCGGCGGCCAGCGCCTCGATCGCGGCGTCCAGCAGCTGCGCCGTTTTCAGACTGTCCTCGTAGCCGGCCAGCGCGATGTCGGCATAGGTATCCAGAATGGCGGCAGGCTCGGCAGCCTGCGCCTGCGCGCATAGCGCCAGCGGAGCAGCAGTCAGAAGCAGAATGCGGGCGATCGACATGGCGGTAATCCTCCGTGGTTGCCCGCTATATCTCACGCTAAAACATGAATATCAAGGTCAGCTTATGAAGCGTTTTCTAGCGCGCCAGTATTGAGCCGTCGACGTCGGTGATGCGTCGCTTGCCGCACAGTGCCATGGTGATGTCCAGCTCCTTGCGGATGATTTCCAGCGCCAGCGTCACGCCTTCGCGACCCATTGCACCGAGCCCGTAGAGGAACGGGCGGCCGATATAAGTGCCCTGCGCGCCCAGCGCGACGGCCTTCAACACATCCTGGCCGGAGCGGATGCCGCCGTCGACATGAACTTCGATCCGTCCGTCGACGGCCTCGACGATCCGGGGCAGCATCGAGATCGACGATCGAGCGCCGTCAAGCTGGCGGCCGCCGTGATTGGAGACGATGATCGCGTCGGCGCCCGTCTCGGCAGCCATGCGGGCATCCTCCTCGTCCAGAATACCCTTGATGATGAGCTTGCCGCCCCAATGCTCCTTGATCCAGGCGACGTCGTCCCATGAAAGCTTCGGGTCGAACTGCTCGGCGGTCCAGGACGAGAGCGACGACAGGTCGCCCACGCCCTTGGCATGGCCGACGATGTTGCGGAATGTGCGCCGCTGCGTACCCAGCATCGCAGCACACCAGCGCGGGCGCAGCGCCATGTCGAACAGGTTGGCAAGCGTCAGCTTGGGCGGGGCCGACAGGCCGTTGCGGACGTCCTTGTGGCGCTGGCCGAGGATCTGCAGGTCGGCGGTCAGCACGAGAGCCGAGCATTTCGCAGCTTTCGCGCGGTCGATCAGATTGCGCACGAAATCGCGGTCCCGCATCACGTATAGCTGGAACCAGAACGGCTTCGTCGTCACCGACGCCACATCCTCGATCGAGCAGATGCTCATCGTCGACAGCGTGAAAGGTACACCGGCCGCCTCCGCCGCCTGCGCGGCCAGCATCTCGCCGTCGGCGTGCTGCATGCCGGTCAGTCCGGTGGGCGCCAACGCCACGGGCATCGACACCTTCTCGCCGATCATCGTCGTTTCAAGCGAACGGTCGGTCATGTCGACCAGCACACGCTGGCGCAGCTTGATGTCGGCGAAGTCCTCCTCGTTGGCGCGATAGGTGCCTTCGGTCCAGGCGCCGGAATCGGCGTAGTCGAAGAACATGGTCGGCACGCGCCGCCTGGCGAGTTCCTTCAGGTCGGCGATGGTGAGGATATGGGACATTACGTGGCCTGCATGCGGATGAACATCTGGCCTCGCGGCCGGCTGGCATTTCGGATGCCGGAATTTTTGCCCCCGGCAAAGAAACCACATGCCTGCGGATGCCCCGCTCTGCAAGTCTTCTCTATGCTGAAGCGTCTGATTCCACCGATCGCGCAAGACGGATCAGCATGCGGGGATGCAGCTCTTCCAGCGTGTTGATGCCCAGCAGCGCCATGTTCCGGTCGATCTCGTCGTGAAGGATGGAAAAGGCGTGGCGCACGCCGGGCTCACCGCCGATGGCGGCGGCATAGATGAACGGCCGCCCCAGAAAGACGAACGACGCGCCGAGCGCCAGCGCCTTCAACACATCCGTTCCGCGCCGGAAACCGCCGTCGATCATCACCGGGATACGGCCGCCGATCTCCTCGGCGACGGCAGGCAGGACACGCAGCGGCGAGGCCGTACCGTCGAGCTGCCGGCCGCCATGGTTGGACAGGATCACGCCGTCTGCGCCGCGATCGAGCGCAATGCGCGCATCTTCGCGCGTCATGATGCCCTTGACGATGAAACGCCCGTTCCACCGCTTGCGGATGAGGTCGAAATGATCCCAGCTCAGCCTGTCCTTGGGGCCGAACTGGCGCACGACATTGCGCGACAGGATCGCCGATCCGCGCTCGACCGAGGCGTTCTCGAAATGCGGCATGCCGTGCCTGACGATCGTCCGCAAGAAGGTTCCAAGGCTCCAGCGCGGCCGCACCATGCCATCCCAGAACAGACGCGGGGTGGGGCGCATGGGCGTCGAGAAGCCGTTGCGGATGTTGTTCTCGCGATTGGCCATGACGGGTGTGTCCACCGTCAGCACGAGCGTGCCGAACCCCGCCTGGGCGACACGATCGACGAGCGCCAGCATCCAGCGCTCTTCGCCGGGCACGTAGGCCTGAAACCACGCCTGCGGATTGGCAGCGACGATCTCCTCCAGCCGGATCAGCGATGTGCCGCTCATGATCATCGGGATGCCGCTGGCGGCGGCAGCCTGCGCCAAAACCAGATCGCCGCGATAGGCGGACAGGGCGCTCAGCCCGACGGGCGCGATGCCGAAGGGTGCGGCATAGGTCGTGCCGA
This sequence comes from Aquamicrobium sp., assembly GCA_019739225.1. Lineage (GTDB taxonomy): Bacteria > Pseudomonadota > Alphaproteobacteria > Rhizobiales > Rhizobiaceae > Aerobium. The sequence goes on along the minus strand of JAHHDT010000002.1, from coordinate 153,691 downwards.
AAAGCTCCCGCTTCTGCGAGCGTTTGGAAACGTCGATCAGCGCGCGGGGCAGGAAACCGAACTCGGCAAAGGCCGCGCGGTTGTCATGGAGCGACGCGTTGGTTTCGGCGGCACCCGAGACGTAACCGAAGACCGGCCTCGGGAGATGCCGGCGCGCCGCCACCTCGAAATCGTCGAGCGCCAGAATGTTGCGCAACCGGCGCGGGGCCGTTGCGGGCGTCCCGTCATATTTCACGCTCATGCAGTTCTTCCCCCGACGACAGGAAGACCATCTTCGCGCCGGCGGACGCACCCCGCAACTGCAAAAGGGAAGCCGGCGGATCAGCTTTCGGGAAACAGCCCCTTCAGCCCTTCGGCTGAGGCTTCGGCGATACCGCGCTCTGTGATGAGGCCGGTCACGAGCCGCGCCGGCGTCACGTCGAAGGCGGGATTTGCCGCCTCGGTCTCGTCCGGCGATATGCGCACCTGCACCACCTCGCCGGAGGGCGCGCGGCCCCAGACCAGAGACACCTCGTCGCCCGAGCGCTCCTCGATCGGGATTTCGGCGAGGCCATCCTTCACCGTCCAGTCGATGGTGGGCGACGGCAGGGCGACGTAGAACGGCACGCCGTTGTCGCGGGCAGCAAGTGCCTTCAGATAGGTGCCTATCTTGTTGCAGACATCGCCATTGGCCGTGGTGCGGTCGGTCCCGACGATCACCATGTCGACCTGGCCGCGCTGCATGAGGTGACCGCCGGCATTGTCCACGACCAGCGTGTGCGACACGCCGTGGCCGGCCATTTCCCATGCGGTGAGCTGCGCGCCCTGATTTCGCGGCCGTGTTTCGTCAACGTAGACGTGGACGGGAATGCCCTCTTCCGTGGCCATGTAGATCGGCGCGGTGGCGGTGCCATAGTCGACGGTCGCCAGCCAGCCGGCATTGCAGTGGGTGAGGATGTTGACGCTTTCGCCCGGCTTCTTCGACGCGGCGATCTGGCGGATCAGCGTCAGGCCGTGCGAGCCGATCGACCGGTTGAGTTCGACGTCCTCGTCGGCGATCTCGGCAGCGCGCGCATAGGCGGCGTCGGCGCGCTCGGCCGCGGGCAGCGGCTTCAGGAGCCGCGTCATCTCGTCGAGCGCCCAGCGCAGGTTGATCGCCGTCGGACGCGTCTCGTGAAGCGTACGCCATACCGCTTCCAGCGCTTCGTCGGACGGATCGGCATGCATGGCGATGGCAACGCCGTAGGCCGCAGTGACCCCGATCAGCGGCGCGCCACGCACCCACATGTCGCGGATCGCGGTCGCGACATCCTCTACGGTCGACAGTGTGACGATCCGGAAATCGTGCGGCAGCCAGCGCTGGTCGATTATGTCGACCGCTCTGCCATCGTCGTTCAGCCAGATGGTACGGAAATGCCTGTCGCCAACTCTCACGCCACCGCTCCCGTCTCGATCAGCGCTGCAAGCGCATTGGCTTCCTTCATACCGTTCAGGTGGGCACGGTTGACGGCGATCTGCCGCCCGAACTTGAGCGCTTTCGCCTCACATCGCGCCCGCATGTCAGGATCCTCGATCGTCTCGAAGTCGGCGTTGTGCGCGAGACCGAGGATGCGGCGGTGAATCTCGATGCCGGCGAAACCGAGCAGGTCGACCCACATCTCGCGCAGCAGCTCGCCCAGCGCCTGCTCCGCGCCGAGATGATCGCCCTGCGCCTCGAACAGGCTCTTCTGGTAGAGGATGCCGTTCCGCTCGGTGCGCCACAGGCGCGAAAACTCGGCCACGAAGCCGTTCCAGCAGCGCTCCTGCACATCCAGAAGGTAGGCGCGCATCGCGTCGCGATTGCCCTCCTGCTCATGACCCGACTGGGAGAAATAAGACATCCAGAAATTGGCGAAGAGCATGCCGACATCGAAGGCCATCGGGCCATAGAAGGCGAATTCGGGATCGATGACCCTGGTTTCCGTCTCGGTTACCATGATCGAGCCGGTATGCAGGTCGCCATGCACGAGCGTCTCCGCCCGCGCGGCAAAGATGTGTTTCATGCGCTGCGCGGCAACCTTGAGGTCGCGATCGGCACGCAACTGCGCCACCAGACCGTCGAGCTGCGGTGAGGTGTGCGAGTTCATCTCCGCGTCGAAATAAGGGTCGGAGAAAACCAGGTTCTCGGTGATGTCACAGAGTTCGACATTGTCGGCGAAGAGCGCCAGATCGGCCTTGCGCTCCCGTGTCTGCATGGAAAGGTCCGACCCGCGGAAAAGCGTGCGCGCCATGAACAGCGCTAGGTCGTCGGCGATGCGCGGCAGCATCCGGCCGTCGATCAGCGCGCGGCGCAGGATCACGTGCGGCGATAGAAACTCCATGACGATCAGCGCCTGCTGCTCGTCGAAATGGAAGATCTCCGGCACTTGGCCGGGCGCGCGGGCAGCCTGGCGCGTCAGCGTGTGGTATTCGAAGAAGGAGCGCTTAAGCGGCAGCGGCCAGCTCTCGCCTACAAGGCGCACATAGGGCAGCGCCTGCTTGACGATCACGCTGCCTTTGTCGCCGTCGACGATGAACACCAGGTTGAGGTTGCCATCGCCGACCTCGCGGACGCGCCATGCTGACGGATCGTCTCCGAGACGGGCGCGCAGCGCCTCCAGCCCACCCAGCCTCGGGCCCAGCGTTTCGGCATTCAGCGCCTCGAAAGATGCGGCGTCCATGCAACTCCTCCCGTCACTGCGCATGGTTGCGGATACGGTCTTGATACGCCGGTTCTCCGCCTCTGAAGGAAAACGCTAGAGACGAGACTGGCAATTGTCAATCATGTTGACAATTGCCGATACAGTGCCGTAGCGTCCGGTGCCAGGGAGGAGTTGGCGGCCATGGAAGCCATGTTCCGCATTGCGGGTCTGGAGAAGGCGTTTGGCCCCATTCGGGTGCTGAGCGACGTCGATCTCGAGTTGCGCGCAGGCGAAGTCACCGTACTGATGGGAGCCAACGGCGCCGGCAAGTCGACGCTGGTGAAGGTGATCAGCGGCGTGCATGCGCGCGACCGCGGCACGATGCACCTTTCGGGCGAGCCATTCGACCCCGCCTCACCCGCCGAGGCGATCCGCGCCGGGGTGGTGACGGTTCACCAGAACATCAATGACGGCGTGGTGGCCGCCCTCGACGTCGCCACGAACCTGACCATGGACAGGCTCACCGGCAAGGGCGCGCCTCTGCTTTTCAATCCGCGCCGCGTCAGGCGCGAGGCGCGGGCGGTCGCCGACCGGCTTGGGCTGCAGGTCAACCTTTCCGCCAGCATATCCGAGCTTTCGCTCGCCGACCGGCAGATGGTGGCCATCGCGCGCGCCATGGCGCACGAGCCCAAGGTTATGATCCTCGACGAGCCGACATCGTCGCTGTCGAGCGCGGAAGCCAACCGGCTGTTCGCGGTGGTCGAGCGGCTGCGCGAGCACGGCGTCGCCATTCTCTACATCTCGCACCGCATGTCCGACATCCGCCGCATCGCGGACCGGATCGTCGCATTGCGGGACGGCGTCATCGCGGGCGTCTTCGCCGACAAGCCGCTCGACTACGAAGGCGCGGTCGACGCGATGCTCGGCCGGGCTATGGATTTATCGACGGTATCGGTGAAGGACGCGACGCGAACGGTCTTCGAAGCCAAGGGCCTGCGCATCGCAAGCCAGACCAGACCCTTTTCGCTTGCGCTCGGCGACGGCGAGGTGGTCGCGATCACCGGGCTTGTCGGCGTCGGCAAGACGGCGCTTGCCGAGACGCTGTTCGGGGTGCGCCGCCCGCTCGGCGGAACGATGACGCTGGAGGGGCGCGAGTATCGCCCTCGTTCGCCGGCCGACGCGATAGAAGGAGGCGTCTTTCTCGTCGCCAAGGATCGTGCGGAAAGCGGCATCGTCGCCGATTTCAATCTCTACAAGAACGTAAGCCTGCCGTTCCTGCGTCGCCTTGCCCGGTTGGGCGTGTCGCAGCCGCGCGCCGAGCGCGCAATCGCCCGCCGGCAGATCGAGGAACTCGGCATCGTCTGCCGTGGCGAGCGCGACCGGATGCAGACCCTTTCCGGCGGCAATCAGCAGAAGGTCATGGTGGCGCGCTGGACGTCGCAGCCTTCCTCACTGCTGATCCTCGACGAGCCGTTCCAGGGCGTCGACATCGCCGCAAGGCGCGACATCGCGGCCAAGTTGCGCGCCGGCGCGGCGGGCAGGGCAACGCTCCTGTTCCTGACCGAGCTCGACGAGGCGCTCGAGACCGCCGACCGCATCCTGGTGATGTCGGAACACACCATCGTCGGCGAGCACCGCAACGCCGGCCTGGACATGGACAGACTGCTGGCGCAGGTCGCCGGCGAAGATATACGAGGCGCTGCCTGATGGCCGACACCGTCATCCGCTACGGATTCCTGGCCCTTCTGGCCGCACTGATCGTGTTCTTCGCGTTCGCCGCACCCGGCTTCGCTTCGCCGCAGAGTGCCGTCTTCATCTTCCAGTCGGTTGCCATCACCGGCATCCTCGCGCTGGGCGTGACCGCAACGCTCGTCGTCGGCGGCTTCGACCTGTCTATCGGCTCGGTCGCCACCAGCGCGATGATGGCCGCAGCCTATGCCATGGTCGTGCTGGAGCAGAACGCGCTTGTCGCGGTGCTTTTCTGCCTGGCCATCGGCGCCCTGGTCGGCCTCGTCAACGGCATCATCATCGTCTACATGCGCGTGCCCGACCTGCTCGCCACGCTCGGCATGATGTTCCTGCTGGTCGGGCTGCAACGCATCCCCACGGAAGGCCGCTCCATCGCCACCGGCATGACGATGCCCGACGGCTCGACGGCGACCGGCACGTTCAGCCCGAACTTCCTGGCGCTCGGGCGACACCGGCTCGATTTCTTCATCGACAACCTGCTTCCGGTCTCGGTCGTGGTGTTGCTGGTGCTGGCAGTGCTGATCTGGTTCTTCCTCGAATTCACCCGGTTCGGCCGGATGATGTATGCCGTCGGCAGCAACGAAAAGGCGGCTGAACTCGCAGGGACGCCGGTCAAGGCCTACAAGATCTGGGCTTATGTCATCTCCGGCGTCTTCGCCTCGATCGGCGGCATCCTGCTTGCCGCGCGTCTCGGCCGCGGCGACATCGCCTCCGGCAACAATCTGCTTCTCGATTCGGTGGCCGCGGCGCTGATCGGCTTCGCGGTGCTGGGTGCCGCCAAGCCGAACGCCTTCGGCACCGCAATCGGCGCTCTCTTCGTGGGCGTCCTGCTGCAGGGGCTGACGATGATGAACGCGCCCTACTACACGCAGGATTTCGTCAAGGGCGCGGTTCTCGTCGTCGCCCTCGTCTTTACATTCGCGCTCTCCAACAGGGCGAGATGACGGGTTCAACAAGGCTGCAACAAGCCACAGAGTGGAGGAAACGAGCATGAGCATTACCCGCAGGACATTCAGCGCCCTTGGACTGGCCGCGGCCACGGGCATCTTCGCCTTGCCGGCGCTGGCACAGGACCGGCCGGCGCCGTTCGACAATGCCGCCGACGTCCAGATCGCGCTGGTGCGATACCTGTCCACCGGCGACTTCTTCCAGGCCTATCTGGCCGGCGTCGAATCGCAGGCCAAGGCGCTGGGCGTCGACCTGCGCGTGCTGGACAGCCGTCAGGATGCGGCGCTGCAGGCCGACATGGTCGACCAGGCGATCGCGCTCGGCGTCGACGGCATCATCATCCAGCACGGCCTGACCGAATCAATGAAGGAGGCCGCACAGCGTGCAGTCGATGCCGGCATCAAGGTCGTCGCCTTCGACGTGAATGTCGAGAACGAGGCGATCCCGCAGATCGAGCAGTCCGACCGCGACCTCGCAAGGCTCGCGCTGGAACAGGCTATCGAGGACAATGGAGAGGCCTGGAAGGCAGCCTATGTCTACGTTGCCGGCATCGCACCGCTCGACCGGCGCGACGAGACCTGGCGGGAATTCAAGGAGCGCTATTCGGGCATCGAGGAAGTTGCCATGTTCGGCACGCTCGACAACCCGATCGCCAACTCCGTCGCCAATCAGGCGCGTTCGGTGCTGACCGCCAATCCCGGCATCCAGGTCGTCTTCGCACCCTATGACGAGTTCGCGAAAGGCGTGAAGATCGCGGTGGACGAAGCCGGGCTTTCCTCGGACATCAAGATCTATTCGGCCGACATCTCCACCGCCGACATCTCGGCGATGCGCGAGCCCGGCAGTGCATGGGTCGCGACGGCCGCCACCAACCCGGCCGTCGTCGGCCAGGTTTCGGTGCGCGCGCTCGCCATGATGCTCGCCGGCGAGGAGCCGGGCGCCAGCGTCATCGTGCCGCCGACGCTGATCACGCAGGCCGAACTCAACGACAGCGACATCAAGAACATGGAGGAATTGTCGGCCAAGATGCCCCAGTTCAACCATGCCGATGTCGCCATGCCTGCGTGGATGCCGAACCCGAACGAGTAGGCGGTTTCAAGCTTCGGGCGGGGCGGTTCGCAACGGACCGTCCCGCCCGTTTCACCTTACCGGTCTCGCTCGCGCGCAGTACGTACTTTTGTCATGACGACGAAAGGAAGGGACAGAGCCATGCCAACCCGCCCCGGCGACCAGATCGTGCACAAGGCCGCGTGGCTCTACTACACGCATGGCCTGCGGCAGGACGAGGTTGCACGGCGGCTCGACATTTCGCGTGCATCCGTGGCGCTCTATCTGCGCAAGGCACGAGAAAGCGGCATCGTCACCATCGCCACGTCCACGCATCTGTTTGCCAGCGACGTGCTGGCACGGCGCGTGGAGGACACCTACGGGCTCGCCGGCGTGTGGGTCGCGCCTGAAACGGGACCGGTCTTCGAGCCCGCCGTCGAAATCCCGGCACTGGCGGCAAGCGTTTTTCTTTCGCTGGCGGCGAGCGGCCAGAAGATCGGCATCGCCTGGGGCCGAACGGTCTATTCGATCGCCGACGTCATGTCTTATGCCGATCTTCAGGATGTTACCGTCGTGCAGCTTTGCGGCAATCTCGGCGCGCCCTATTCCTACCGGCCCGACCAGTGCACGATGGAGATCGCCCGCCGGCTCAATGCCAAGGGCCTCAATTTCTACGCACCTCTGGTCCTGTCGAGCGAGCGGCTGGCGCGCGAACTGCGCGACGAACCGGTGATCCGCGAGCAGCTCGCGGGTGTGTCGGATTGCGATCTGGCCCTGTTTTCCGTCGGCATGGTCGACGAGGACGCCCACGTGGTCAAATGCGGGGCGATGACCGCCGACGAGGTGCACGCCCTGCGCGATCGCGGAGCGGCGGGCGTCATCGCCGGCCAGATGATCGACGCCACGGGCGAGCTCCTCGACTGCGACTACAATCGCCGGGTCATTTCCGCCGACTTCGCCTCTTTCCGGCATATCCCGAAGCGGATGATGGTCGTGCAGGAGAGCGCCAAGCTCGACCCGCTCAAGGCCGCCCTTGCCGGCAAATTCGCAACCCATCTCGTGCTTTCGCAAAGCATGGCCGAACGCCTTCTCGCCGAAGCGGCCGACGCTGCGGCCTGACATTCGTATCCTCCCAACACCACTGACGGACAAGACATGAAGAACCTCTGGAACGACACCGACGCCGAAGCCCTGGTCGCCGCCTATGCGGAAAAGGGCGTCGAGCGCGAACTCGCGCTGCGCGTCTACACCACCCGCCTGCTGGGCGGAGAGCCGCGCCTCGTGCTGCATGGCGGCGGCAACACGTCCGTCAAGCTCGAGGCAACAGACCTCGTCGGCGACCACTGGCCGGTTCTGTGCGTGAAGGGCAGCGGGTGGGACATGGGCGTGATCGAACCGCAGGGCCTGCCGGCAGTGAAGCTCGCGCCGCTTCTCAAGGCGCGCGCGTTGGAGAGCCTTTCCGACGAGGACATGGTGGCGCTGCAGCGCGCCAACCTGATCGATCCCGGCTCGCCGAACCCGTCTGTCGAAACGCTTCTGCACGCCTTCCTGCCGCACAAGTTCGTCGACCACACCCATTCGACAGCCGTGCTCGCCATCGTCGACCAGGGCGACGACAGCGAAGCGCTGATCCGCAAGGTGTTCGGGCCGAAGATGGGCTACGTGCCTTATATCAAGCCCGGTTTCGACCTCGCCAAGGCCGCGGCTGAAATCTACGATCAGGATCCTTCGGTCGAGGGCCTCATCCTCGACAAGCACGGCATCTTCACATTCGCCGAGACGGCGAAGGATGCCTACGACCTCATGATCCGCTACGTCACGATCGCCGAAGACTATGTGGCGCAGAACACCGCGAACCCGCTGGTGCCGATCAAGCTGCCCAAGCGCCTGCCGGACCCGGCGCAGATAGCCCCCCTGCTGCGCGGCGCGGTCGCGATGCGCCACGGCGAAGGCCGCTTCGACCGGATGGTCAGCGACTTCCGGACATCGCCGACGATCCTGGAATTCCTGAACGCGGAAGGGCTGGAACGTCGCGCCGCCCGAGGCGTTTCCACGCCCGACCTTTCGATCCGCATCAAGACGGGTCCGATGGCGCTGCCTGCACCCGACGCCGACAATCTGGACGCCTATGCCGAGACGGTGAAGACGCATGTCGCCGACTATGTCGCCGAATACACCCGCTACTTCGAGGAGAACGACGCGCGCGACGACATCAAGCGCACCATGCTCGACCCGATGCCGCGGCTTCTGCTCGTGCCGGGGCTGGGCATGTTCGGTTTCGGCCGCACGCTCAAGGACGCTAAGATCGCCTCTGACGTCGGCGAGATGTGGATCGAAGCCGTGCGCGGCGCCGAAGCGATCGGCGATTTCCGCCCGCTTGCCAAGTCCGACCTTTTCGAGCTCGAATACTGGTCGCTGGAGCAGGCCAAGCTCGCCGGCAACAAGCCGAAGCCGCTGACGGGGCAGGTCGCGCTTGTAACCGGCGGCGCCGGCGCCATCGGGGCCGCAACGGCAAAGCTGTTCGCCAGCCAGGGCGCGCATGTGGTGGTCGTCGATCTTGACGCGGAGAAGGCGAAGGAAGCGGCCAAGGCTGCGGGCAACGGCTCGATCGGCGTCGGTGCCGACGTGACGAAGCCTGAGTACATCACTGCCGCGTTCGAGCAGGCGGTGCGCAATTACGGTGGCGTCGACATCGTGGTCTCGAACGCGGGAGCCGCCTTTGAAGGCGGAATCGGCGAGCTGGACGACGCGCTGCTGCGCAAGAGCTTCGAGCTCAATTTCTTCTCGCACCAGAACGTCGCGCAAGCGGCCGTGCGCATCTTCAAGCAGCAGGGCACCGGCGGCACGCTGCTGTTCAACACCTCCAAGCAGGCAGTCAATCCGGGCCCGAAATTCGGCGCCTACGGCATACCGAAGGCAGCAACGCTGTTCCTGTCGCGGCAGTATGCGCTGGAATATGGCGGCATCGGCGTGCGCGCCAATGCCGTCAACGCCGACCGCATCCGCTCCGGCCTGCTTACCGACGAGATGATCGCCAGCCGCTCGAAGGCACGCGGGCTTTCCGAGAAGGACTACATGTCCGGCAACCTGCTCGGGCTGGAGGTGACGGCCGAACACGTGGCGCAGGCCTTCCTTCACCATGCGCTGGCAGAGCGCACAACCGCCGACGTCACAACCGTCGATGGCGGCAACATCGCGGCGACGCTGCGCTGAACGAACCCATATTTGCCCGCGTCGCGACCTCTGGCAGCGGCGCGGGCAACATCACTGCGCTGTTTCCCGCATACGGAGACGGGAAATCCTAAATCGGCCGCTCCAAAGGATAGAATTTCTATTTCCCAAGCGAGCCGCCCCTTAAACGTGCCTCTCCCGCACCTGCGAAGACGGATATTCTGCGTGAACTGGACGCATGTCCTTTTTCACGGAGTTCCTCATGAAACGCCTTCTTCTCGCCGGCGCCGCCGCCGCGCTTCTTTTCGCCGCGCCCGCGCAGGCGCAATCGCCGGACAAGATCCTCAACTCTTCCTACGACATCGCCCGCGAGCTTTTCGCCGCGATCAACGAGGCCTTCGTGCCCGCCTATAAGGCGCAGACCGGACGCGACGTGACCGTGGATCAGTCCCATGGCGGCACTTCGGCCCAGGCGCGCTCCATCGCCGAAGGCCTCGAGGCGGATGTGGTGACCTTCAACCAGACGACGGACATCGACTTCCTCGTGCAGCAGGGCTTCGTTTCGGAGGATTGGCAGAGCGAGTTCCCCAACAACGCCTCGCCCTACTATTCCTTCCCGTCGTTTCTCGTCCGCGAAGGCAACCCGAAGAACATCACCGACTGGGACGATCTCGCCCGCGACGATGTGGAAGTGATCTTCCCCAACCCCAAAACCTCCGGCAACGCGCGCTATACCTATCTCGCCGCGGTCGCCTACGCCAAAGAGGCCTTCGGCGATGACGAGGAGAAGATCGCGGAATTCGTCGGCAAGATCTTCGATAATGTCCCGGTGTTCGATACCGGCGGACGTGGCGCGACCACGACGTTCATCGAGCGCGGCATAGGCGACGTGATCATCACATTCGAGGCTGAGACGCGATCGATCGCCCGCGAATATGGCGAAGACAGCTACGACAGCGTCGTGCCGTCGGTCAGCCTGCTGGCCGAGTTCCCGGTGGCCATTGTCGACCGCGTTGCCGAGCGGCGCGGCAGCCAGGAACTGGCGAAGGATTATCTGAATTTCCTCTATTCGGAAGAGGGACAGCGCATCGCCGCAACGTTCGGCAATCGCGTCCACGATGAAAAGGTGACGGCCGAGTTTGCCGACCAGTTTCCCGAGGTGCGCTTGGTGACGGCCGAAGACGTCTTCGGCGGCTGGGACCGCATCCAGGAGGAGCACTTCGCGTCCGACGCCAAGCTCGACCAGATCTTCGGCGACCGCTGATCCGTCAATTCGCCTACACACGGCCGACGGGCGTCAGCCTGTCGGCCGCTCACATTGCACCGAAAGGTCCAGCGATCTTGAGACGTCGAATTCTGCCCGGTCTGCCGCTGTCGCTCGGCATCACGCTGTTCTATGTGGCGCTGATCGTGGCGTTGCCGCTCGGCGCGCTCATCTTCAAGGCCGCCAGCCTCGGCCCCGAGGAGTACTGGCGTATCGTCTCGTCTTCCCGCGCCATAGCCAGCTACCGTGTTACAGCCTTGTCCGCGCTCGCCGCGACGGCGTTCGGCCTCGTCTTCGGGCTGGCGCTGGCCTGGGTCCTGGTTCGCTACGAATTTCCCGGTAAACGGTTCATCGACGCGCTCGTCGACCTGCCCTTTGCGCTGCCGACGGCGGTTGCCGGCATCGCCCTGACCTCGCTATTCGCGCAGAATGGCTGGCTCGGCTCAATCCTCGCCTCGGTCGGCATTCAGGTCGTCTACACGCCGCTGGGCATCATGGTGGCCATGTTCTTCACCAGCCTGCCCTTCGTGGTGCGCACGGTGCAGCCTGTGCTGGAAGACCTCGATCCGGCGCTCGAAGAAGCCGCGCAGTCGCTCGGCGGTTCGGATGGCACGATCTTCCTGCGCGTGATCCTGCCGCTGCTGACGCCGGCGCTTCTGGCCGGCCTGTCGCTTTCATTCGCGCGCAGCCTCGGCGAGTTCGGCGCCGTCATCTTCATTGCCGGCAACCGGCCCTCTTCGACCGAGATCACCGCACTCCTGGCCTTCATCCGTCTCGAGGAATTCAACTACAGCGCCGCCGCGGCGATTGCATCGGTGCTGCTGTTCACAGCCTTCGTCATGCTTGCCGTGACGAACTACCTGCAGGCGCGCGCCTTGCGCTACATGGCGAGGGCATGACTATGGCGCAGCACCCCGCCAAACCGCCACGGGTCGGCGATAAGCCCGCCATTCGCTGGACACTGATCGCCTTCGTCGTTTTCTTCGGCTCACTGCTCGTGCTGGCACCGCTGCTGGTGATCTTCACGCAGGCTTTCGCGCTCGGCATCGGCCATTTCGCGGAAACCATTGCGCTTCCGGACACGCGACACGCGATCTTCCTGACCGTACTGACGGCACTGATCGCCGTGCCGCTCAACACGATCTTCGGCATCGCGGCCGCCTGGGCGATCACAAAATTCGAGTTCTGGGGGCGGCGTTTTCTGCTGATCGTGATCGAAATCCCGTTCTCGATCTCGCCGGTGGTCGCGGGCGTTGCCTATCTCTTCGTCTACGGGCTTCAGGGCCTGTTCGGCCCGGCGCTGCAATCGGCCGAGATACAGATCCTGTTCGCCCTGCCCGGTATCGTGCTCGCCTCGATGTTCGTGACCGCGCCGTTCGTTGCGCGCGAGCTGATCCCATTGATGCAGGCGCAGGGGCGGGACCTCGAAGAGGCGGCGACCTCGCTGGGCGCATCCGGCTGGCGTACGTTCCTCACAGTGACGCTGCCCAATATCCGCTGGGCGCTGCTCTATGGCGTGGTGCTTTGCAACGCGCGCGTGATGGGCGAGTTCGGCGCGGTCTCGGTGGTGTCCGGAAAGATCCGCGGCCAGACCAACACGCTGCCGCTGCACATCGAGCTGCTCTATCACGACTACAACACCGTCGGCGCATTCGCGGCCGCCTCGATACTCGCTGTGCTTGCGCTCGTCACCATTGTCGCCAAGCTCGCGCTGGAGCGCCGCGGCGCGGGACGCGCAGGCCGTCCGGCGCTGGCCAGCCCAACAGTCGCCATCCAGGAAAAGACGTCATGAAGATCACCCTCGACCAGGTCGTGAAGACCTTCGACACGTTCCGCGCCGTGCATGGCGTCTCTCTGGAAATCGAGAGTGGCGAACTTGTCGCGCTGCTCGGGCCTTCCGGCTCGGGCAAGACGACGATCCTGCGCATGGTGGCGGGCCTAGAATATGCGGATGCCGGATCAATCCATTTCGGTGACGAAGACGCCACGAACATCCCCGTGCGCGAGCGCGGCGTCGGCTTCGTCTTCCAGCACTATGCGCTGTTTCCGCATATGACGGTGGGCGAGAACGTGGCCTTCGGCATGAAGGTGTCAAAGGTGCGCCGGTCGAAGGACGAGATCGCGCGGCGCGTCGAGGATCTGTTGCGGCTCGTGAGGCTGGAAGGGCTGGGCAACCGTTTCCCGACGCAGATCTCCGGTGGGCAGAGGCAGCGCGTGGCGTTGGCGCGGGCGCTGGCGGTCGACCCCAAGGTGCTGCTGCTCGACGAACCGTTCGGCGCACTGGACGCCAATGTGCGGCGTGACCTGCGGCGCTGGCTGCGCGAAATCCACGACGAGCTCGGCATCACGACACTGTTCGTGACCCATGACCAGGAAGAGGCGCTGGACCTCGCCGACCGCGTCGTCATCCTCAATGAGGGGCGGATCGTGCAGCAGGGCACGCCGGAAGATGTGTGCCGGCGGCCGGGATCGGCGTTCGTCATGAAGTTCCTGGGCGACACCAACCGCCTGGCCGGAACGGCGACGGGCGGCATTGCACGGGTCTCGGGCGCGACCGTTCCCGCTCCAGGTGTCGGTGACGGGCCGGTCGAGATACTGGCGCGGCCGGTAGACCTCGGCTGGGCGACGGCGGGCGACGGCATTCCGGCGCAGGTGGCCCGTGTGATCGACCAGCCCCAAGGTCGGCGCATCCTGGCCCGCATCGAGACCGGCGAAGCTGTCGAACTGGATGTCCCGGCCGACATGCAGGTCGCAGCCAGCGACCATGGCTATGTTAGTATCCTGCGCGGCAACGTGTTCCCGGTGTCCTGATCATCGCCGGCACTGCCGATGTCGGAGCCTTGCGGCTTGTATGTGCCGCCGCGCGATCCTATGAGGAATGGGTGCCTCGCCGCGACAAGGTAAAGCTGGATTGCCTGGCCGTTGCATCGCTCTTGCGTAGGCGCGGTGGTCGGAGAATGATGCGGACATGCTCACCAAGAAGGGCAAATACGGCCTGAAGGCTCTCGTTTATCTGGCTCACCTGCCGCCCGGCCAACTCGCCTTCGTCAACGATATCGCCGTTGCCCGGAACATTCCGAAGAAATTCCTCGACGCGATACTGGGAGAGCTGCGGAATGCCGGCTTCGTCGAGAGCCGGAAAGGTAAGGACGGCGGCTATCGGCTGGCAAAGCCTGCCGGCGACATCAGGATCGGCCATGTCGTGCGGGTGCTGGACGGGCCGCTCGCGCCGATCTCCTGCGCCAGCCAGACGCGCTACCAGCGCTGCGAGGACTGCGACGAAGCGACCTGCGAGGTCCGGCATATGATGCTAAATGTTCGTCGCGCCATTGCCGAAGTGCTCGACGGCCAGAGCCTTGCCCAGATGCGCGATGCCGACAATGACGAGGTTGCCGGTCTTCGCGAGGCACGCGCCTGAGGCGCTATCTAGGCCACGAGGCCGAGAACGAAGGCTGCAGTGAAAATCACCGAAACCGTGAAGATGAGGTAGGTGAATGCGCTGCCGCGTGGGCGAACGATGGCCCGTTCCGCCGTGCCTTGCTGTGCCTGCCGGCTGGATCGATTGATGTTCCCGTAAGACATGGTTCCTCCATCCATGCCATTAGTCTATAAAATCAGTAGACTTTGTCGACTGAAAATTTTCCCCTATTCACCGCTTCCTTGCCGCGCGTAGCGGGAAATTTGCGATAATCGGCGAAAAATATTCCAATCAGTCGCGCAACCCTTACTCGAACGCGCCGGCCTGCTGCCGGAACGGCGTCCCGTCGATGGCAGCCGCCATAAGGGCCTGCGTATAGGCTTCGCGAGGGTGATCGAAGATCGCGTCCGTCGGCCCCTCCTCGACGATCCGGCCCTGTTTCATCACGACGATGTGGTCGGCCATCGCCCGTACTACCGCAAGGTCGTGGCTGATGAAGAGGTAGGAGAGATCGTGGGCTTTCTGCAGATCGCGAAGAAGATCGACAATCTGCTTCTGCACGGAACGGTCGAGCGCGGACGTAGGCTCGTCGAGCACGACAACCTTCGGCTTGAGGATCATCGCGCGGGCGATGGCGATGCGCTGGCGCTGGCCGCCGGAGAATTCGTGCGGATAGCGATTGCGCATGGCCGGGTCGAGCCCGACCTCTTCCAGCACCTCGATGGCGCGCCGGTCACGCTCGCGCGCAGGCAGTTGCGGCTCATGTACCTTCAGGCCCTCGGTCACCACTTGGCCGATGGTCATACGCGGCGATAGCGAGCCGAACGGGTCCTGGAAGACGAGCTGCAGTTCCTTGCGCATCGGCCGCATGGCACGCTTGTCGGCAGCGCTGATATCCGCCCCTTCGAAGCGGACCGTACCATCGCTCGGCAGGAGCCTGAGCAGCGCGCGCCCGAGCGTCGACTTGCCGGAACCCGACTCGCCGACGACACCAATCGTCTGGCCCTTGTGCAAGGCGACCGAAATTCTGTCGACGGCGCGGATTTCGGCTTCTGGACCCGAGAACCATCCGCCACCGCCGCCGAAGACGACCTCGACATTGCGTCCTTCGAGCAGGATCGGCGCCTCCAGCGGTGGCGGCGCCTTGCGGCCGGTCGGTTCCGCTGCCAGAAGCTCCATCGTGTAGGGGTGCTTTGGCCTGTCGAAAAGAACCGATGTCTCCCCTTCCTCCACCACCTCGCCGTAGCGCATCACATAGACCCTGTCGGCAAAGCGGCGGACGATGCCGAGATCGTGCGTGATGAAGACGATGGCCATGCCCAACTTGCGCTGCAACTCGGCCAGCAGCGCGAGAATCTGGGCCTGTATGGTTACGTCGAGCGCGGTGGTGGGCTCGTCGGCAATCAGCATGTCGGGATCGTTCGCCAAGGCCATCGCGATCATGACGCGCTGGCGCTGGCCGCCGGAGAGTTCGTGCGGATAAGCATCCACCCGGCGGGCGGGATCGGGAATTCCGACAAGCTCCAGCAGCTCGATGACACGTTCGCGGGCAGCTTTTCGCGACATCCCGCGGTGATGGACAAGCGGCTCCGCGATCTGCCGCCCGATGCGATATAGCGGATCGAGCGAGGTCATCGGCTCCTGGAAGATCATGGTGATCTTCTCGCCGCGAATGCGGTTGAGCTTGCGCTCCGAAAGGCCAATTAGCTCCTGGCCGCGATAGGTGGCGGAACCACGGGCGCGGCCATTGCTTGCAAGCAGGCCCATCAGCGCCATGGTGGTCTGGCTCTTGCCGGACCCGGACTCGCCGACGATTGCCACGGTCTCGCCCGGCTTCACGTCGAGATCGATGCCCCTGACCGCGTGAACCATGCCGTCATTGGTCTCGAATTCGACATGCAGGTCGCGCACCCGGAGGATGGATTCCTGCGTCATGTCAGCGATCCTTCGGGTCGAGGGCGTCGCGCAATCCATCGCCCAGAAAATTGAGCGCGAACAGGATCGCCGTCAGCGTCACCGCCGGATAGATCAACAACCACGCTGCGCCGCGCATGTTGGCCGCACCTTCGGCGATCAGCAGGCCGAGACTGGTCAGCGGCTCCTGGACGCCGAGGCCGAGGAAGGACAACAGACTTTCAAGCAGGATCGCCTTGGGCACCAGCAGGGTGACGAAGACGACCACCGGGCCGAGCGCGTTCGGAATGATGTGGCGGCGCACGATGCCGGCATCGCTCACGCCAAGTGCTTCTGCCGCCTGCACATATTCCTGGCGTTTGATGGTGAGGGTCTGGCCGCGCACGATGCGCGCCATGTCGAGCCATTCGGTGCAGCCGATCGCGATAAAGATCAGCACGAAGTTTCGCCCGAAGAACACCACCAGCAGGATGACGAAGAAGATGAAGGGCAGCGAATAGAGGACGTCGACCACGCGCATCATCAGATTGTCGACGCGACCGCCGAGATAGCCCGCAATGGCGCCGTAGGTGACGCCGAGCAGCAGTGCCATCATCGATGCCAGCACGCCGATCGCCAGCGAGATGCGGATGCCGATGAGTATGCGTGAAAGCAGGTCGCGACCGTTGGCATCCGTGCCGAAGACGAAGCGCAGCCGTTGTACGTCGGCCACCATGAAGGCGCTCGTTGAGCCCTCCGTCATCTCGTTTCCGTCCCCGTCCTCCAGCCTCGCATTGGAGAAAAGATCGGAACGGTCGATGTAGCGCACGATGCGCGGATCGAGCGCTTCGTCGTCGGAGACCGGGGCGCGAACGGTGGAGCCGGAAAGCTCGATCTCGCCGATGTCCACCCGCGCCCGTCCTAGCGCGCTTTCGAAGGCCGGCACGATGGCGTCCTCCTTCGGATAGGCCTCCAGGCTCGCCGGCGCACGCACATATTGCGGATAGATGCGGTCGTAAGGATGCGCATGGATCCAGGGACCGACGATGCCGGCAAGCGCCAGCAACAGCAGCACGATCGCACTGGCGACTGCCGCCCGGTTGCGCCTCAGGCGCAGCCAGGCATCCTGACCAAGGGATCGTCCGGCGACCAGGGGCTCCTGAGGAGCAGCGGCTTGTTCAAGCGTGGTGTTGCTCATTGACGCCTCCTCAATCGTAGCGTACGCGCGGGTCGAGCCACGCATAAAGCACGTCGACGACGAGGTTGAAGACGATGACGAAGCAGGCGATCACCACCACCGTGCCCATCACCAGCGTATAGTCGCGCCCGAGCGCGCCCTGCACGAAATAGCGGCCGATGCCGGGGATGCCGAAGATGGTTTCCACGACCACCGAACCGGTCAGCAACGCCGCGGCCGTCGGTCCGAGATAGGACACCACCGGCAGGATCGCGGCACGCAGCGCATGAACACCGACCACGACGTAGGACGGCAGGCCGTAGGCGCGCGCGGTGCGCACATGGTTGGAGCGCAATGCCTCGATCGTGGCGCCGCGCGTCAGCCGGGCGATGATCGCGATCTGGGGCAGGGCCAGCGTGGCGATGGGCAAAACCATATGCTGCCAGGTGCCCCAGCCCCCCGCCGGGAGCCAGCCCATCATGACGCCGAAAAAGAGCGAGAAAACCGGCGCGATCACGAAGGTCGGGATGGTGATGCCGAAGGTCGCCGTGCCGACCACCATGTAGTCGACCCAGGTGTTCTGGCGCAGTGCCGCCAGCGCACCAAGGAACACGCCGACGACAAGCGCGATCGACAGCGCGATACCACCGAGCTGGATCGACACCGGCAGGCCGGTCCTGAACAGGTCTACGACCGAGAAGTCACGACGCGTGAACGAAGGGCCAAGATCGCCCTGCGCCAGATTGCCGAGATAGATCAGGTATTGCTGCCAAAGCGGCTTGTCGAAATTGTAGGCGCGTTCGAGGTTCTTCATGATCAGCGGATCGAGCGGGCGTTCGAGATCGAACGGGCCGCCCGGCGCGAGCCGGATCATGAAGAAGGCGATGGTGACGATGATGAACAGCGTCGGCACCGCTCCGGCAAAACGCCTGAGCACGTAGGCAAACATGGCCTGCTCCGGTCAAGGTCGCCCATGCGCGGCGGCGGCCGCGCATGGGCAAGTCGTCTGTGGGACTACTGCTCGATCGACATCCAGCGGGTGCCGTGGACGTTCATCACGTTGTCTTCCCAGCCGTTCAGCTTATCGGAGACGAGCGAGCCGGACGAATAGTACATGATCGGGATGATCGGCAGTTCTTCCAGAAGCAGGGCCTCGGCCTCCTTGAGGATTTCCGCGCGTGCGTCGATGTCGATCGTCCCTGCGGCCTTGTCCATCAGGGCGTCGTAGTCGGCATTCTCCCAGCGGGGATAGTTGAAGCCGAGATTTTCGCTCTCGAACAGGAACAGGAAGTTCTGCGGATCGGAATAGTCGCCGATCCAGCCGGCGCGCGTCATGTCGAAGTCGCCGTCCTGCTTCATGTAGTCGAAATAGCCGGTGCCCTCCATCTCGACGATCGTCGAGTTGATGCCGATATTCTTCAGCATGTCGCTCAGCGCCGTCATGGTGTTCTTGTGGTTCTCGCCGGTGTTGTGGCGCAGCTCGATGCTGAGCGAACCCTCTGCCACGCCGGCTTCCTCCAGCAGCGCCTTGGCGGCGTCCTCGCGATCGAGGATGTCGTCCTCGGCATAGGGCAGCGTGGCGTTTTCGCCGTAGTTGCCGATGCCCGGCGGCACGAACGACCAGGCCGGGATCATCGTCTCACGCCAGATTTCCTCAGCCAGGAACTCGCGGTCGATGGCCATCGAGATCGCCTGGCGTACGCGCGGATCAGAAAGCTTTTCCTTCTTCACCTTCACCGGCAGATAGTAGACGCCCAGATAGGGCGCGACGCGAAGCTGCTCGCCGAGGTTCGCCTTCATGTAGTCCATCTGCTGGTTGTCGAGATCCGAGCAGGAGTGGACTTCGCCCGCCTCGAAGCGACGCAGGCAGGTGGCGCGATCCTCGAACGGGATGAAGTTGACGACGTCGATCTTGACGTTATCCGCATCGTGGAAATGCGGGTTCTTGCGCATCGTGATCTTGTCGTTGGGTGTGAAGTTCTCCAGCATGTAGGCGCCGTTGGTCACCATGTTGCCGGGGCGGGTGAACTCGGTGCCGTGCTCTTCGACGGAAGCCTGATGAAGCGGCAGGCCGGTCTGATGGGTCAGCAGCTCGAGAAAATAGGGGGTCGGCGCGTTCAGCGTGATCTCGAGCGTGTTGTCGTCCAGCGCCTTGGCGCCGAGTTCCGCAAGCTCCTTCTCGCCCTTGTTGATCGCCTCGGCGTTGAGGATCGGATACTGCATGTTGGCGTAGGGCGCCGCCGTTTCCGGGTTCTGGATGCGCTGATAGGTGAAGACGAAGTCGCTTGCCTTCACCGGGTCTCCGTTCGACCACTTCGCATCCTGCCGCAGCTTGAAGGTGTAGACGAGGCCGTCATCGGAGATTTCCCAGCTCTCCGCGACGCCCGGAACCACTTCGGCCTTGTTGTTCTGAACCACGAGACCTTCGTAGAGGTCGCGCATCAGATGGCCTTCCGCGACTGTCGTCGTCTTGTGGTGATCAAGGGTCGTCGGATCGGTGTCGTTGCCGCGGTTGTAGACCACCTCGGCGAAAGCCTGGGTTGCGACGAGGCCGCCGGGCACAACCATCGCAGCCGAAAGCATGGCCGCATTCATCAATTGACGTAGCATCGGTACTTCCTCCTCTGGAACCGGTCCCCGCCGCCGGGTGAGGCAGATTATGGACAAGCCTAATCCGAGAGCAAGCATGAATCGGACCCGAGGCCGACCAGGCGTCCTTTCCGCAATGCGATTAGCCTGAAGGCATAATTTTCGCACGAAGACCCACATCAAAAAGGTGAAATTGACGGAATCTTGCTTGCCGGTGCATGCAAGAAAGTCTTCACCAAGCCAGCAAGATGCCCGCCGTTCCGGTGGCGGGTTAATGGTTCGCTGGCCTCGGCGTGCTACGTTTGCGCCCAATCAAAAGCGCATTCCGCAAGCGCAGGGAGCACGAAATGGCTGAAACCGCGACGCGCATCGGCTGGGTCGACATCGCCAAGGGCATCTGCATCATCTTCGTAGTGATGATGCATTCGACGCTCGGCGTCGGCAGCACCATGGGCGGCGAAGGGTTCATGCACTATGTCGTGGCGTTTGCGCGCCCCTTCCGAATGCCCGACTTCTTCCTGATTTCCGGCCTCTTCCTCGGGCTCGTCATCGACAGGCCCTGGCTGCGCTACATCGACCGGAAGGTCGTGCACTTCCTGTATTTCTACGTGTTGTGGCTGACGATCCAGTTCGTCTTCAAGGCGCCCGGCATGGTGGCCGAAGGCGGGCCCGCCGCGCCGCTGACAGCCTATCTCTGGTCGTTCATACAGCCCTTCGGCACGCTGTGGTTCGTCTATATGCTGCCGATCTTCTTCATCTTCACGCGGCTGGTGAAGACGCTGCCGGTCTGGCTGGTGCTGGGGTTCGCCGCCGTGCTCGAGATGCTGCCGATCCACACCGGCTGGGTGCTCTTCGACGAGTTCTGCTCGCGTTATGTCTACTTCTTCGCCGGCTATGCCTTCGCAACGCGGATTTTCGACCTTGCGGAGTGGGTTGCTGCGAACCGCGCCAAGGCGCTCGGCCTGCTTGCGCTGTGGGCGCTCATCAACGGCATCTTCGTCTTCACACCCGCGCCGGCCTCCTTCGCCATCTTCCACCAGCCGGGAGGCGATGCCGCCGGTGCCGCTGGACTGGCAGTGCTGCCGTTCATTTCGCTGGCGCTTGGCGTCGCCGGCGCGATGGCGATCGTGACCGTCTCGGCCCTCGTCGCACAGGTTTCATGGATGCAATGGCTGTCGTGGCTCGGCGCGCACTCGATCGTGATCTACCTCGCCTTCTTCCTGCCCATGGCCGTATCGCGCGTGATCCTCATCCGCACCGGCATCATCACCGATATCGGCACGATCTCGCTGCTCGTGACCATCGCAGGCGTGATCGGCCCGGTCATGCTCTACGGGCTGATCCAGTGGACCGGCTGGGGCAAGTTCCTGTTCGAGCGGCCTGACTGGGCGATCATCGATCGCCCCGCAAAGCCGCAACGTGCCGCGCTGCCGGCCGAATAGGCAGGGCAAAACCCCTCACGAGTGGGCGAAGATGTCCTGCTCGTCCCAGCCCATCAGATCGAGCCTTGCGCGGGTGGGTAGGAATCGGAAGCAGGCTTCGGCCTCTTTCGTCCGTCCGTCGCGCTCCAGCCTGAACAGCAGCTTTTCGCGAAGCTGGTGCAGGTAAAGAACGTCGGAAGCGGCATATTCGAGTTGCTCCGGCGTCAGCGTCTCGGCTGCCCAGTCGGACGATTGCTGCACCTTGGACAGGCTGACACCCAGCAACTCGTTGCAGATGTCCTTGAGACCATGGCGATCGGTATAGGTCCGGGTCAGCCGCGAGGCGATCTTGGAGCAGAAGACCGGTTCCGGCATCACGCCGAATGCGTGGTAAAGCACCGCAAGATCGAAGCGCCCGAAGTGGAAGAGCTTTGTGATCTTGCGGTTGCGCAGCAGCGAAACGAGATTCGGCGCACGCTTCTGGCGGGGCGCGATCTGGATCACGTCGGCGGTGCCGTCGCCTGGCGAAAGCTGCACCACGCAGAGCCGGTCGCGATGCGGGTTCAGCCCAAGCGTCTCGGTGTCGATCGCAATCGCATCGACGTCATAATTGGCAAGATCGGGCAGGTCGCCCTTGTGAAATCGGATGGTGGTCATCGAGCGGCCTTTCGGGTTCAGGCGGTCAGTGCGGCGAGGATGCGCGCCCAGCTTCTCTGGCCCTTGTGGAACGAGGTGAGGTCGTATTTCTCATTGGGCGAATGGATGCGGTCGTCGTCGAGGCCGAAGCCCACGAGGAGGGTGTCCATGCCGAGTCGGCGCTTGAAATCGCCGACGATCGGGATCGAGCCGCCCATGGCAAGCACGAGGGCCTTGTTCGGCCACTCGTCCGTCAGCGCCGAAGCGGCCTTTGTCACCATCGGGGAATCATAGGCGAGCTGCAGCGCCGGCGAACCGCCATGCTTGTGAAAGGTCACCGAGCAGTCGGCTGGAACCCGATCCTCGACGAACTTGCGAAATGCCGTGCGGATCGCCTCTGGGTCCTGATTGCCGACAAGGCGGAAGGACACTTTCGCCGACGCCTGAGCGGCGATCACCGTCTTGAAGCCCTCGCCCTCGTATCCGCCGGAGATGCCGTTGAATTCCGCGGTCGGGCGCGCCCACACCATTTCCGGGATCGACCGTCCCTTTTCGCCCGACGGGACCGAGAGGCCGATGTCGCCGAGAAGAGGGCTTATGTCGAGCTTGTCCCAAGATGCCTTGATCTGGCTCGGCGTCTCTTCAACGCCTTCATAGAAGTCGGGGATCGTGATGCGCCCCGTCTCGTCGTGCATGTCCGCGAGGATTCTGGAAAGGATGCGGATGGGATTGGCCGCCGCACCGCCATAGACGCCGGAGTGGAGGTCTCGGTTGGCGGCGTGGATCGTCACCTCCTCGCCGACGAGCCCGCGCAGACCGACGGTGATGCAGGGCGTATCGCGGTTCCACATGCCGGTATCGCACACCATGGCGAAATCAGCCTTCAGCTCTTCCGAATTGGCGTCGAGGAACGGCTTGACCGAGGGCGAGCCGGATTCTTCCTCGCCCTCGAACAGCAAGGTGATCTTGCACGGCAGGCTGCCATGCACCTGTTTCCAGGCGCGGCAAGCCTCCACGAACAGCATGAGCTGCCCCTTGTCGTCGGAGGAACCGCGGCCGGTGATGACCTTTCTGCCGGGCTCCAGATCCTTGATCCTCGGGTCGAACGGATCCGCATCCCACAGATCCAGCGGGTCGACCGGCTGGACGTCGTAATGGCCATAAAACAGGACATGAGGCGAGCCCTCCGGCCCGTCATGGTGAGCAACGACCATCGGATGGCCCGGCGTGTCGCGTACGCTCGCGTCGAAGCCGATGCCCTTCAGATCATCGACCAGCCATTCGGCGGCGCGGCGGCAATCCTTCGCGAAGGCCGGGTCTGTGGAGATGGAGGGTATGCGCAGCAGCGAGAACAGTCGTTCGAGGCTTGCTTCGAGGTCTGCATCAATACGGTCGAGGACGGGAGCGAGAGCGGACATGGTTGGACCTTTCGATTCTGCGGCCGCGACCCTATCGTCCGGCGCACCGCTCGAAAAGCCCTGCTTCCTTGTGCCAGCAGCACAAAAAAGTGCCGCCGTGGTGGAGGGGAACCACGGCGGCCTTACTCGAAACGATGCGGGAGCCCGGAGAGGGGGATGAGGCTCCCGCAATGTCCGGTTCAGGCGGGGGACGGGCCTATTTCCCGGACTCGGCGAAAATTGCCGATGACCTGCATTTGGGTCTTTGAAAATGGCGATTCAAGGGCGTCAACATTACATCTCTGTAACATGGCCGTGATGGGCGGCCTGCCCTGACGACGTGGCAGGAACAAGGGGCTCTGAAGCGGTTTGCGATGGACACCACGGATGCCCCGCGCTAGGCGTTTGTCCATGAAAAAGGGCGATCATCTCTTCCTCGTCGACGGCTCCGGCTACATCTTCCGCGCCTATCACGCACTGCCGCCGCTGACGCGAAAATCCGACGGCCTTCCTGTCGGCGCGGTCTCCGGCTTCTGCAACATGCTGTGGAAGCTGATGCAGAACGCGCGCGACACCGATGTAGGGGTCACGCCGACACATTTCGCGGTCATCTTCGACTATTCGTCGAAGACGTTCCGCAACGAACTCTATCCGGAATACAAGGCAAACCGCTCGGCGCCACCCGAAGACCTGATCCCCCAGTTCGGCCTGATCCGCGAGGCGACGCGCGCCTTCGACCTGCCATGCCTGGAAATAGAAGGGTTCGAGGCGGACGATCTGATCGCCACTTATGCGCGGCTGGCCTGCGAGGCCGGCGGCGACACCACCATCATCTCCTCCGACAAGGACCTTATGCAGCTCGTGGGTCCCACGGTGTCGATGTACGACCCGATGAAGGACAAGGAAATCAACGTCCCCGAGGTGATCGAGAAGTGGGGCGTGCCGCCGGAAAAGATGATCGACCTGCAGGCGCTGATGGGCGACTCCGTCGACAACATTCCCGGCGTTCCCGGCATCGGCCAGAAGACGGCGGCCCAGCTTCTGGAGGAATATGGCGACCTCGACACGCTGCTGGAGCGCGCGGGCGAGATTAAACAGCAGAAACGGCGCGAGACGCTGATCGAGAATCGCGACAAGGCGCTGATGTCGCGCGAGCTGGTGCGGCTCAGGAACGACGTTCCCGGCGTCGAGCCGCTGGACGATTTCGTGCTGCAGCCGCCGAATGGCCCGAAGCTGATTTCCTTCCTCAAGGCGATGGAATTCACCACGCTAACGCGGCGCGTCGCCGAGGCGTCCGGTGCCGAGGCCGCCGAGATCGAGTCGGCGCAGGTGGACGTCGAATGGGGCGAGGCAGCGCACGGTCCGGATGTCGGTTCAAAGCCTGCCGACGCAACTGCCGAGGGGGATGCCGCATCGGCTGCGGCGCCAGCAGGGGACACGCCGGGCGCGCTCGCCGCAGCCCGCGCCGCCGAGGCGGTCGCGCAAAAGGTCGACAACACCGCCTATGACTGCATCCGCGACATCGCCACGCTGCGCGAATGGATCGCGGAGGCACGCGAGGCGGGCGTCGTCGCCTTCGATACGGAGACGACATCCCTCGACCCGATGCAGGCGGAGCTCTGCGGCTTCAGCCTTGCCACCCGGCCCGGACGCGCTGCCTATGTGCCGCTGATCCACAAGTCGGGCGCCGGCGACTTGCTGGGCGGCGGGCTGGTGGAAGGCCAGATCCCGGCGCGAGACGCGCTGGCCGAACTGAAGCCGCTGATGGAGGACCGCGGCGTCCTCAAGGTCGCGCAGAACCTGAAATACGATCTCGTCATCATGCAACGCCACGGCATCGACGTTGCGCCTTATGACGACACGATGCTTCTCTCCTACGTGCTTGACGGCGGCTCAAACGGTTCCCACGGCATGGATGCGCTGTCCGAGCGCTGGCTGGGCCACACGCCGATCGCCTTCAAGGACGTCTGCGGTTCCGGCAAGGCGATGGTCACCTTCGACTTCGTCGATCTCGACAGGGCCACCTGCTATGCCGCAGAGGATGCCGACGTGACGCTGCGGCTGTGGCGGGTCCTCAAGCCACGGCTTGCCGACAAGGGCCTCGTCTCCGTCTATGAGCGGCTGGAGCGCCCGCTGGTGCCGGTGCTCGGCCGGATGGAGCAGCGCGGCATCTCGGTCGACCGCCAGATTCTGTCGCGCCTATCCGGCGATTTCGCGCAGGGCGCAGCGGCACTGGAGGATGAAATCTACCAGCTTGCCGGCGAGCGCTTCACCGTTGGCTCGCCGAAACAGCTCGGCGACATCCTGTTCGGCAAGATGGGACTTCCGGGCGGCTCGAAGACCAAGACCGGACAGTGGTCGACCACCGCGCGCGAACTCGAAGACCTTGCCGCCGCCGGCCACGAGCTGCCGCGCAAGATCGTCGACTGGCGCCAGCTCACCAAGCTGAAATCGACCTATACCGACGCGCTGCCCGGCTT
Source organism: Aquamicrobium sp. (assembly GCA_019739225.1). Taxonomy (GTDB): domain Bacteria; phylum Pseudomonadota; class Alphaproteobacteria; order Rhizobiales; family Rhizobiaceae; genus Aerobium. The sequence continues at coordinate 127,862 of JAHHDT010000002.1, read as the reverse complement.
CATCAATCCCGAAACGAAGCGGGTGCACACGTCCTATGCGCTGGCATCCACCACCACCGGTCGCCTGTCGTCGTCGGACCCCAACCTGCAGAACATCCCGATCCGCACAGCGGAAGGCCGCAAGATCCGCACCGCGTTCATCGCCGAGCCCGGGAACCTGCTGATCTCGGCCGATTACAGCCAGATCGAGCTGCGCGTGCTCGCCCACGTCGCCGACATTCCTCAGCTTCGCCAGGCCTTCGCCGATGGCATCGACATTCACGCGATGACGGCATCCGAGATGTTCGGCGTGCCGGTCGAGGGCATGCCGGGTGAGGTGCGCCGGCGCGCCAAGGCGATCAATTTCGGCATCATCTATGGCATCTCTGCATTCGGACTGGCCAACCAGCTTGCGATTCCGCGCGAGGAGGCCAGCGCTTACATCAAGAAGTATTTCGAGCGCTTTCCGGGCATCCGCGACTATATGGACACGGCCAAGGCGCATTCGCGCGACAACGGCTACGTGGAGACAATCTTCGGCCGCCGCATCCACTTCCCCGAGATACGCTCACCGAATCCCTCCGTGCGGGCGTTCAACGAGCGCGCCTCGATCAACGCCCCGATCCAGGGCTCGGCCGCCGACATCATCCGCCGCGCGATGGTGCGGATGGAGGCTGCGTTGGAGAAAGCGGGGCTGCACAACACGCAGATGCTGCTGCAGGTGCATGACGAACTGATCTTTGAAGCGCCGGAAGGCGAGATCGCGGCGGCCATGCCGGTGATCCGCGACGTCATGGAGAATGCCGCCATGCCGGCGCTCGCCATGAAGGTGCCGCTCCACGTCGACGCCCGCGCCGCGAAGAACTGGGACGAGGCGCATTGAGGTGGAAACGGTCGCCGTCGCGCTGCCGACGCTGCTCTCGTTCATGCTTGCCTCGACCATCATCGAGCTGACGCCTGGCCCGAACATGACCTATCTGGCGCTCGTTTCGGCGTCGGAGGGGCGACGGGTCGGCTTCGCCACCGTCGCCGGCGTCGCGCTTGGTCTGGCCGTAATCGGGTTCGCGGCGGCCTTCGGCGTCGCGGAGCTCATCAGCGCATCGCCGCTTGCATACGAAATCCTGCGCTGGGCCGGGGTGGCCTTCCTGTTCTATCTTGCGTGGGACGGATGGCGCGGCAGCGGCGATGTCGTGGCATCGGATGCCAGGATCGGCGGGCGCTATTTCCTGCGTGGTCTGATCACCAACCTGCTCAACCCGAAGGCTGCGATGTTCTACGTCGCTGTGCTGCCGACGTTCGTGGACGCCGCGCGACCGCTATTGGCGCAGACAGTGACGCTGACCGTCGTCTATGTCGTGATCGCAACGCTCATTCACGCGGGCATCGTGGTGCTGGCCGGTGCGCTCGAACCCCTTCTGAACGATCCGCGCCGGGAACGGATCGCGCGACGCGCACTTTCAGCCCTGCTGGCGCTCGTTGCGGTCTGGTTCGGCTGGACCACGGCCCGCTGAAAGGGGCGCCGACGTTTCCTAGACCATTCGCCCGACGGCTGTATCCGCCGCGGTACGGATAGCGGAGATGTTCGTGGCATAGGCGTCTTTCGATCCGCCCTTGAACACCGCCGAGCCTGCGACAAGCACGTTCGCACCGGCCTTCGTGACCAGTGGGGCCGTTTCCGGCGTCACGCCGCCATCGATCTCTATGTCGATTGGCCGGTCGCCGATCAGCGCCTTCACGCGGCGGACCTTCTCGACGACCGAGGGAATGAAAGCCTGCCCGCCGAAGCCGGGATTGACCGTCATCAGAAGCACAAGGTCGAGCCGGTCAAGCACGTATTCGATGACGTTTTCCGGCGTCGACGGGTTGAGCGACACACCAGCCTTCTTGCCGAGCGCCTTGATCGCCTGCAGCGAGCGGTCGAGATGAGGGCCGGCCTCGGCATGGACGGTGATGATGTCGCAACCGGCATCCGCGAAGGCAGCCAGATAGGCGTCCGTCGGCGCAATCATGAGATGGCAGTCGAACACCTTGTCGGTGCGGTTGCGGATCGCCTTAATGATGGGCGGGCCGAAGGTGATGTTCGGCACGAAATGGCCGTCCATTACATCGAGATGAATCCAGTCGGCGCCTGCGGCAACCACCGCCTCGACCTCGTCGCCGAGCCGGGAAAAGTCGGCCGAAAGCACGGACGGTGCGATGATGGTTCCGGTCATTGCGGACGGCTCCCGTTGATCTGCCGTCCGCCTAGCGTGTGCGTTCGCCGTTGTCGAGAGGCCGAAGACCTTATCCTATGCCCATCATCCTGCGCAGCGCGGCGCGGTCGACACCGGAATCGGCGAAATCGTCGAATGCCTTCTCGGTGACGCGAATGATGTGGTGCTCGATGAAGGGCGCGCCTTCTGCCGCCCCGTCTTCGGGGTGCTTGAGGCAGCATTCCCACTCGAGCACCGCCCAGCGGTCGTAACCATACTGCGCCAGCTTCGAGAAGATGCCGCCGAAATCAACCTGACCGTCGCCCAGCGAACGGAAGCGGCCGGCCCGCTCGGTCCAGCCCTGATAACCGGAATAGACGCCCTGCCGGCCGGTCGGGTTGAACTCGGCATCCTTCACGTGGAAGGCCGAAATGCGCTCGTGATAGATGTCGATGAAGGCGAGGTAGTCGAGCTGCTGCAGCAGGAAGTGCGACGGGTCGTAATTGATCGTGCAGCGCTTGTGGCCGCCGACCGCATCCAGGAACATCTCGAAGGTCGCGCCGTCGAAAACGTCCTCGCCGGGGTGAATTTCGAAACCGAGATCGCAGTCGGCATCCTCATAGGCGTCGAGGATCGGCTTCCAGCGCTTGCCGAGCTCGCCGAATGCCTCCTCGACGAGGCCGGCCGGACGCTGCGGCCAGGGATAGAGATAGGGGAAGGCAAGCGAACCGGTGAAGGACACGCTCGCCTTCAGCCCGAGGTTCTGCGAAGCCTTCGCCGCTAGCTTCATCTGCTCGACGGCCCATGCCTGCCGCGCCCTGGGATTGCCGCGCACCTTCTCTGGCGCGAACCCGTCGAACTGCGCGTCATAGGCCGGGTGGACCGCAACGAGCTGGCCCTGGATGTGGGTGGACAATTCGGTGATCTCCACGCCCGCCTCGGCGCAGACGCCCTTGACCTCGTCGCAGTAGTCCTTCGAAGACGCCGCCTTTTCCAGGTCGAAGAGGCGCCCGTCATTGCTCGGCACCTGAATACCCTTGTAGCCGTGTCCGGCTGCCCACCTGGCGATCGATGGCAGCGTGTTGAACGGCGCCTCGTCGCCAGCGAATTGCGCCAGAAAGATCGCAGGGCCCTTCATCGTAGCCGGCATGTCATGTTCCTTTCCTGTGTCGATTTCACGTGCGCGCGTAGCGCACGTAAGCGAAAGCAGTCGAGTCCGGTGCCCAGCAGGGCACATTGATCGACCCCTGCCCGCCAAACAGCGAGACGGCGGTGCGGATGCTGCCGCCCTCGGGGTTCATCAGGCGCAGCTCCACGTCTCTGTCGCGCGGATGGCCTTTCGTGCCCGCTTCATAAGCCAGATAGAGCACCGCGGTTCCGTCGGGAGAGGGGTGCGGGAACCAGTTTACACGTTCGTCATCGGTCATCTGTTCGATGCCGCCGCCGTCGGTCCGAATGCGCCAGAGTTGCATCGTTCCGCCCCGGTCGGAATTGAACCATATCCAGTTCCCGTCCGGTGTGTATTCCGGCCCGTCATAATGACCGCCACCATCGGTGATCCGGGTCTCTTCGCCGCCGGAGGACCCGACAGTGTAGATGTCCATGCCGTCATCGCGCGCCGCCGCGTAGGCCAGCGTCCTGCCGTCGGGCGACCAGCCATGCCACCACGACGGTACGTTGTCCGTGATCCGCCTCGGCACGCCACCATCGATGGGCAGCGTGTAGATGCAGGACTGCCCGGTTTCGGTCTTGTCGCTGATGACGAGCGTGGTGCCGTCCGGCGAGATGCCGTGATCGTTGTTGCAGGCCGTGGCAAAACCGGTATCGATGCGCTGCGGTTTCGCGCCGCTTGCAAGATCGAGCCGCCAGATCAGGCCATCGCCATTGAACACGAGAAACGTCCCGTCGGGCGACCAGTTTGGCGCCTCGATCAGCATCTCGGTGGCATAGACCACGCGTTCGCCACCCGTGGCGGGCTCGTGGATGACGATTTCGCTCTTCATCCCACGCGCTCGTAGCTGAACCAGTCGAAATCGGCATGAAGGCCGCTGCCGCTGGTGTCGAATGCGGCCATGCCGACAAAGGCCCCTGTAAAGGAGCCGTGCTCGCCGCGACCGCCTTCGTCCGAGATCACGCTGGCGTCGAGCGTCGGCCCGACCTGAATCCACTCGCCGTCGCGCTGATAGCTGAAGGCAAGCGTGGCGCCACGAACCTCGGCTGCCAGCGTGACGGGCGCATCGCCCGGCAGCGGGATCGGTTGGCCAAGCGGAAAGGTGAGCCTGCCGTCAGGCCAGTCTCCGGGACAGCTCATCACGGTCAGCACACGGCCGTGATGCGCGTCGTGGGTGACGGCGAGAAAATGGAACTTGTGCCGATTGTAGTAGTGGACGAGGCCGGCGGCCTGCTGAAATGACTTGGGCTCATAGTCGAGCCGAGTCTCGGCGCGGAAGGAAAAGACGTCCTGTCGCCGCGCGACGAGCGCCTGCTCATACCAGCTGCCGATCGACTCGCGGCCGAACAGCCGCAGGAAGCCCGGGCGGTCGCTCAACGAGAACAGCTGCTGCCAATCCGGCGTGCGCAGCCACTGGAATTCGAGTGGCAACTTCCTGTCGTCGAAATCGTATCGCTCGACGGCTGGTGCATCAACGGGATTCACATCCAGCGGCGCGGGGACCTCGACCGCCGGCACCTGGCCGCCCTGCTCCAGATAGAGCCAGCCATCCTCCTTCCAGACGCATTTCTGGATTGCCGTTTCCCGTCCGAGCGGCGAACGCCGCAAGCCGGGCAGCGGCCGCGAGGTCAGATGCGTGTGGTAGATTTCGCCGTTCGGCGTCTCCACAAGCTGGCCGTGCCCTGCCCGTTGGAGAACCGCGTCGGGATCGTCCTTCGACGTGATGAGATGGGTGCGCGGATGCAGCTCGTAGGGTCCGTCGATGGCGCGGGAACGTGCCATGGTGACGGCGTGGTCGTAGCCGGTGCCGCCCTCCGCGGTCGTCAGATAATACCAGCCGGCCCGCTTGAAGAGATGCGGCCCCTCGACCAGCCCGTGCGGGCTGCCGGCGAAGATGTTGCGCGCCTCGCCAACCAGCGTCTTCGCCTTCGCGTCCCATTCCTGCAACAGAATGCCGGCAAAGGAGGGATGCTTGGGTTGCCCGCCCACACCCGACGACACATGGTTCCAGACCATGTTGAGGAACCATTTGCGACCATCGTCATCGTGGAAAAGCGACGGGTCGAAGCCGGACGAGTTGACGTAAGCCGGGTCGGACCACGGCCCCTCGATGGACGGCGCAGTGACGATGTAGTTGTGCGTATCCTTGAAGGCCCCGTCGATGCGTTTGACGTCCGTATAGACCAGCCAGAACAGCCCGTCGGCATAAGACAGGCACGGCGCCCAGATGCCGCCGGAGTCCGGATTGCCGCGCATGTCGAGCTGGCTCGCGCGGTCGAGCGGCCGCCCGACCAGCCGCCAGTTCACGAGATCCTTCGAGTGGTGGAGCTGCACGCCCGGATACCACTCGAAGGTTGAGGTCGCGATATAGTAGTCGTCGCCGACCCTGCAGATCGAGGGATCCGGATTGAAGCCGGGCAGGATCGGGTTGCGGATCATTCAGATTCCCCGAGGTAGGCACAGCTTTGGTGCGTCCTTCGAGGCTCGCTGCGCTCGCACCTCAGGATGAGGACTATTGTGCATCGCTCTGGCAATCTCGCGGGCTCGAGGGTCGTTCTGTTGACGCCCATCGAGCCCGTTATGAGCGAGTTCGATCAACCCACCTCCCTCATCCTGAGGTGCGAGCGCAGCGAGCCTCGAAGGACGCACCGGCAAGACAACGCGGAAGGCGGACCCAATCATCTCACTTCCTCTGTGGCCCTTGGCGCTCGGCGGATGCCGCCCATAGGTTGATGTCCGCGTCCTTGGCGAACTGGTCGATCTCGGCGAGCTCCTCGGGCGTGAAGTTCGGATTGGCGAGCGCGCCGACGCAGTCTTCCACCTGTTCAGGGCGGCTGGCGCCGATCAGCGCCGTGGTTACACGGCCGCCCCTCAATACCCAGGCCAACGCCATCTGCGCCAGCGTCTGGCCGCGCCGCGAAGCGATCTCGTTGAGGGCGCGGATGTTTTCCAGGTTCTTCTCGTTGAGAAAGCCGGGCCGCAGTGATTTGCCCTGCGCCGCGCGCGCATCGTCGGGGATGCCGCCGAGATATTTGCCGGTCAGCATGCCCTGCGCGAGCGGCGAGAAGACGATCGAGCCGACGCCGAGATCGTCAAGCGTATCGAGCAGGCCGTCTTCCTCCACCCAGCGATTGATCATCGAATAGGAGGGCTGATGGATCAGGCACGGCGTGCCGAGTTCCTTGAGGATCGCCACCGCCTCGCGCGTGCGCTTCGAGTTGTAGGACGAGAGGCCGACATAGAGCGCCTTGCCGGAGCGCACGGCATGGTCGAGCGCCATCATCGTCTCTTCCAGCGGCGTCTCGGGATCGAAGCGGTGCGAATAGAAGATGTCGACGTAGTCGAGCCCCATCCGCTTGAGGCTCTGGTCGAGCGAGGCAAGAACGTATTTGCGGCTGCCCCATTCGCCATAGGGGCCGGGCCACATGTTGTAGCCGGCCTTCGTCGAGATGATCATCTCGTCGCGATAGCCGGCGAAATCATCGCGCAGCATCTCGCCGAAAGCGACTTCGGCAGAGCCCGGAGGCGGGCCGTAATTGTTGGCGAGATCGAAATGCGTGATGCCGAGGTCGAAGGCCTTGCGGCAGATCGCCCGCTTGGTTTCGTGCGGCGTGTCGCCACCGAAGTTGTGCCATAGGCCGAGCGAGATGGCAGGCAGCTTGAGACCGGACCGTCCGCAGCGGTTGTAGGTCATGGTGTCGTAACGGGTATCGGCTGGCTGCCAGGTCATGTCGGTTCCTTTCACGAGGGGCCGGCGCGGAAGACGCGCCGGCCCCGTCGTAACTATTTCTTCCGCGCTAGCATAGCCTTGGCCTGCGCGGGCGAAAGCGCTTCCGGCCGCTCGCAGGTCGTGCGCATGGCTACGAACCTGCCGGTCTCGCCCGAACGCAGGATGCCGGTCATCACGTCGATGACGTGCAGCGAAAGCTCCAGCGAGCAGCGATGCGGCCGGCCCTCCAGAATGCCCAGCGCCATGTCGGCGAGACCCGACGCGCGGTAGTTGGCCATCATGCCCTGCGCATGCTGCTGGTTGGGCACCGCGAAGGCGTGCTCCCATTTCGGCAGCTTCTTCACCGCATCGCTGCGATTGGTCATCATCACGTCGCCGCCGAAGAAGTTGGGGTCGGGCACAAAGATCGTGCCTTCCTCGCCATAGAGCTCGATCGGGGCATGGCCGTGCTTCCACACGTCCCAGCTTGCGTTGAAGGTCACCGTGGCGCCGTTTTCGAATTCCATCAGCGCATGGATCGTCGTCGGCGTCGTCACCTTGATCTTCTCTCCGAAGCGCGGCTTGGAGGTGATCGTACGCTCGCTCGCAGGCGTTGCCGCGAGCGCGGCCACACGCTTCACCGGGCCGATGAGCTGGACGAGATTGGTGATGTAGTAGGGGCCGATGTCGAGGATCGGCCCGCCGCCCGGCTGGAAGAAGAAGTCGGGGTTCGGATGCCAGTGCTCCATGCCATGGCTCATGACGTAGCACGTGCCGCTGGTGACACGGCCGACCTTGCCGTCGTCGATCAGACTGCGCACGCGCTGGTGCGCGCCGCCGAGGAACGTGTCCGGCGCAGAACCCACACGCAGGCCTTTCCGGTCCGCACGCTTCTTCAGGTCCTGCCCTTCCCGGACCGACAGCACGAAGGGCTTTTCGGAATAGACATGCTTGCCGGCTTCGAGAATCGCCTTCGACACCTCATAATGAGCTGCCGGAATGGTCAGATTGACCACGATGTCGATATCGTCGCTGGCGAGGAGGTCAGCGACGCTGGACGCACGCACGCCGAACTCCTTGGCGCGGGCCTGCGCCATCTTCATGTCGAGGTCCGCGCCCGCGCGCATCTCGATGCCCTTGAACAGTGGCGCAAGCATGAAATAGGCGGCCGAGATGTTGCCGCAGCCGATCACGCCGACTCCGAGTTTCTTCGCCATCCCGGTCTCTCCTAAAAGTTCTTTGCTGCCTCGATCGACCGCCGCGCGAAACGCCCGACATCGCTCGGGTTGTCGTGTTCCATGACGAAGACGCGCGCCGGCGTCTTGTCGCGCAGCGCCTTCATGATCGCCGGCCAGTCCATCGTGCCGTGGCCGACATCGGCCCAACCGTCCTCGTCCTCGGCTTCGCCTGCGGGAGCTATGTCCTTCACATGGGCTGCAACGATGCGCGAGGCGTATTCGTCGATCCATCGCATCGGATCGGCGCCGCCGCGTACCACCCACGCAACGTCCATCTCCCAACCGATCTCCGGCGCTGCATCGAGGATCACGCGCTGCGGCACCGGGCCGTCGCTGCAAGGCACGAACTCGAAGTCGTGGTTGTGCCAGGCAAAGCGCAAGCCGGCCTTGCGGCAATTCTCATGCACGGCGGCAAGGCGCGCAGCAAAGGCCCGCCAGCCGGCCTCGTCGGACGGGCGTGACTCCTCAGCGATATGCGGACAGATCAGCGTGCCGATACCAAGCGTCTCGGCGATGCGGCGCGCAGTGACAAAGTCGTCCTCCAGCATGTCGAGGGAGAAGTGCCCCGTCGGCATTGTCAGGCCGTTGCGATCGAGCATGGCGCGCAGGCCGGCGGGGTCGTCGTAGAGACCGCCGAACCCTTCGACCTGCGCATAGCCTGCCTTTGCGACCATGGCGAAGACGTCTTCCCAGGGCTGGAACTTGCGGGCGGAGTAAAGTTGGAATGACCAGTTCATCGTATCTGTCCGTCGGTTGGGAAAATCAAATGCGTTCGCCGGTGCCGGCGTCGAAAATGGAGGCGCGGCCGGGGTCGAAGCCGATGCGCACCACGTCCCCCTTGGCGACCGCGCGCTCGGCATCGATGCGGAAGCTCAGGTTCTGGCCGCCGAACTTGCCCCAGACCAGCGAGTCGGAGCCCATCGGCTCGACGATTTCGATCGTCAGGTCGCTCTGGAAGGGCATCGCACCAGCGCCGTCGCCGAGCATCACGTGTTCCGGCCGCACGCCGAAGACCGCCTTTCCGGTACGCGCGCCGCCCGCGAATTCGTAGCGGTCGAGCGGCACCTTCACGCCATTCGCCTCGAAGACGGCGCTGGCGCCATCTGCGACACACTCGCCCTCGATGAAGTTCATGCCCGGCGAGCCGATGAAGCCGGCGACGAAACGGTTGACCGGACGCGAATAGATCGCCTGCGGCGTATCGAGCTGCTGGATAATCCCGCCACGCATGACCGCGATGCGGTCGGCCAGCGTCATCGCCTCGATCTGGTCGTGCGTGACATAGATCATCGTGTTCTCGAGCTTCTGGTGAAGCCGCTTGATCTCGACGCGCAGCTCGGAGCGCAGCTTGGCGTCGAGGTTCGACAAAGGCTCGTCGAACAGGAACACGTCGACGTCGCGGACCAGAGCCCGGCCGATCGCGACACGCTGCCGCTGGCCGCCAGACAGTGCCGATGGCTTGCGCTTGAGGAGCGGTTCGATCTGCAGGATCTCCGCCGCGCGCGCGATGCGACGCTCGATCTCATCCTTGGGCAGCCGGGCGTTCTTCAGCCCGAAAGAGAGGTTTCCCTCCACGGTCATCTGCGGGTAGAGCGCGTAGGACTGGAACACCATGCCGATGCCACGGTCCTTGGGCTCGTCCCAGGTGACGTTGCGGTCGTTGATGAAGATCTGGCCGGCGGACACGTCGAGCAGTCCTGCGATGCAGTTGAGCAGCGTGGACTTGCCGCAACCCGAGGGACCGAGCAGAACGAGGAACTCGCCTCTGCCGACCTCCAGGTCGAGGCTTTTCAAGACCTCGACGGCACCGAAATTGAGCGAGACGCCGCGCACCGCCACACTCGGCGTGTTGCTGGTATCCATCATATGCATCAACCCTTGACCGCGCCCGCGGCGATGCCGCGCACGAAAAGCTTGCCTGAAATGAAGTAGACGATCAGCGGCACCAGCCCGGTTAGCAACGTCGCCGCCATGTTGACGTTGTATTCCTTCACACCCTGAACCGAATTGACGATGTTGTTGAGCTGAACCGTCATCGGGTAGTAGTCGGGGCGCGTGTAGACGACGCCGAACAGGAAGTCGTTCCAGATGCCCGTCACCTGCAGGATGACCGCCACAACGAAGATCGGCAGCGACATCGGCAGCATGATCTTGAAATAGATGCCCCAGAACCCGGCGCCATCGACGCGCGCGGCCTTGAACAGCTCTTCCGGCAGCGAGGTGAAGTAGTTGCGGAAAAGCAGCGTCAGGATCGGCATGCCGAAGATGCAGTGGACGATGATCAGACCGTAGAGACCGCCGTAAAGACCGATCTCGCGCAGCATGATGACGATCGGGTAGAGCATCACCTGATAGGGGATGAACGCGCCGAAGATGAGGATGGTAAAGAACACGTCGGCGCCCTTGAAGCGCCAGTTCGCCAGCGCATAGCCGTTGACCGACGCGATCGCGATCGACAGCACGACCGAAGGAACGGTGATGCGCACCGAATTCCAGAAGCCACGGCTGAGCCCCTCGCAATTGAGACCCGTGCAGGCTTCGGCCCAGGCCTTGACCCAGGGCTGGAAGGTGATCTCGACAGGGGGCGAGAAGATGTTGCCGAGGCGGATTTCCGGCATGCCCTTCAGCGAGGTGACGATCATCACATAGAGCGGCAGCAGGTAGTAGACGGCCACGACGAAGAGCGTGCCGTAGAGGATGATGTTGCGCCGGGAGATGACCTTGCGGGGACGGGGACCGCTTGGCCCAACCAGTGCCTCGTCCGCGTGGACGGGCGGCGCGGAAACGGGAATAGTGACGTCAGCCACGTTTCTTGCCTCCGAATTCGAGATAGGCCCAGGGGATCAGCACGATCAGCACGGTCAGCAGCATCATGGTCGATGCGGCGAAGCCCTGGCCGAGGTTCTGCGACAGGAACATCGCGTCATAGACGTATTTGGCGGGCACCTCCGACGCGATGCCCGGTCCGCCGCCGGTCTGGGCCACCACGAGGTCGTAGACCTTGACGATGCCCGAAGCGATTATGACCAGCGTCGTGATGAATACCGGGCGCATCATCGGAATGACGATGAAGGCGTAGGTCTTCCACATCGGTATGCCGTCGACACGCGCGGCCTTCCAGATGTCCTCGTCGATGCCGCGCAGGCCAGCGAGCATCAGGCACATGATGAGACCGGTGCTCTGCCAGAGGGCGGCAATCAGGATGCCGTAGATGACGATGTCGGCATTGTAGAGCGGATCGAACGAGAAGCTTGTCCAGCCCAACGAGCGAACGATGCCCTCGACACCGAATTGCGGATTGAGGATCCACTGCCAGACAAGGCCCGTGACGATGAAGGACAGCGCGAACGGGTAGAGGAAGATGGTGCGGAAGGTGTTTTCGAACCTGATCTTCTGGTCCAGCAGCGCCGCCAGCAGAAAGCCGACGACGAGCGAGAAGACAAGCAGGCACACACCATAGATCAGCAGGTTCTGGATCGAGATGATCCATTTGCTGGACGACCACAGCCGTTCGTACTGGTCCAGCCCGACGAAATTCTCGCGCGGCAGAAGCCGGGAATTCGTGAAGGAATAGATGATCGTCCAGATCGTGCCGCCGGCAAAGACCACCAGCGCGGTGAGGATCATGGGTATCGCGGCAATCTTCGCGCTCAGATTCCTGAACAGCGGGTTCGGGCGCCGGGCCTCGTGCATGACGGCAACTCCCTGATGAGGGTCACGCTCGCGCCCGCCGCCCCCGATTTCCAGGGGCGGCGCGGCGCTGCTGGCTCGCAGATCAGTCGGCGTTCGCCACCAGGTCGACGAAGCGCTTCTGCGCGTCCTCGGCCGTGATGCTCGTATTGTTGAAGAACTCGACGAACAGATCGTTGATCTGCGTCAGCGAGTCCGCCGACATGAGCTGGTCGGGAGACTGGATGATGTTGCCCTGGGCAAGAATCTCCAGACCCTTCTTCATGCAGTCGTTGGCCGCTTCCAGGTCGACATCGCCGCGCACGGGCAACGAACCCTTCTTGAGATTGAAGGCGACCTGCACTTCCGGCGACAGCATCAGCTTGGCGAGGTCCGCCTGCGCGGCACTCTTTTCCTCGTCATCCAGAACCGGGAAGTAGAAGGCGTCGCCACCGGTCATGATGACCTCGTTGACGCCCAGCCCGGGCAGGCAGGTATAGTCTTCTCCCGCCACCTGGCCGGCGACCTGGAATTCGCCCTGAGCCCAGTCGCCCATGATCTGGCCTGCGGCCTGGCCGGTGATGACCATGTTCGTGGCCTGGTTCCAGTCCTGCACGTTCGACTTCGCCGACATGGAACGGGCCTGCGCGGCCGCCTCGAAGACCTTGGCAAGCTCTTCGCCGGCGGCAAGGTCCGCATCCTTTTCGCCGAAGATTTTGGTGTAGGCATCCGGCCCGGCAATCGCCGTCAGCAGGACCTGGAACGCAAGCGTGGTCTGCCAGGGCTGCTGGCCAACGGCGAGGGGTATGATGCCCGCTTCCTCGAGCGCGGGAGCGGCGGCGGCATATTCCTCCCAGTTGGTCGGAACCGGCACGCCAGCCTTTTCAAAAGCCGCATTCGAAAGCCAGAGCCACTGCTGCGAGTGGATGTTGACCGGCACGCAATAGATTTTGCCGTCGAGGGTACAGGAATCCAGCAACGAGCTCGGGTGCACCACCTCGCGCCATTTGCCTTCCTCGGCGATATCGGTCAGATCGCGCATCAATCCGGCTTCCACCAGCTCCTCGGCCTGGCGTCCGTGGTTGAATTGCGTGGCGCCCATGGGGTCGCCGCCGGTGATGCGGCTGATCATGATCGGCCGGGCGGTGCCGCCGGAGCCGGCGATTGCGCCGTCGATCCATTTGTGACCGCTGGCGTCGAACGCCTTCGCGAACTCGGCAACAGCCGCCGCTTCGCCTCCAGAGGTCCACCAGTGCGTGACTTCGAGTTCTGCGGCCTGCAACGGGCCGGCAATGTTGAGTGCCGCCGTCGCAGCGAAGGCGGCGGTAAGGAGCCTATAACGCATCATATTTCCTCCCTGAAACTGTAACGTTACAGATTGAAGCGTAGGGCAATCCAGAAGGTCGCGCAACGGGGAAAGCGGCGTCAGCGGCGATTTTTTTCGAACCTCGAACTAATGTACCACTCGCTCCTGTGCAGCTGAGGCTCGCGGCGAAAACATGCTGCATTGCGGTATTTTGCTTCGAATTTGTAGCTAAAGCGCTGATTCATAGAAGCTGTGCGTTGCAGCATATGACCCACCGAGGGCGCCATTCTGCCCCCATGGAGATCAGATCGATTTCACCAATCGGCAGATTTCCCGTGCAACTCTTCTCAAAAACTGTAACGTTACAGTTTCCATTTTCAGCTCGGGACTGGTGCGGCTGGGGCGAATGCGTTAGGCCGTGCGCCGGGTCAACGGGCAGCGACGTATGAACGACCAACACAGGAACGGACAGAACGAGGCGGCGGCCGGCGGTCGGCCCACCCTCAAGACGATCGCCTTCATGACCGGGCTCGGCGTCACCACGGTTTCGCGCGCCCTGAAGGACGCACCCGACATCGGCGAGGAGACGAAGAAGCGCGTCCAGCTCGTCGCGCGCCAGGTCGGTTATCGCCCCAATCGCGCGGGCGTTCGCCTGCGCACCGGCAAGACCAACGTGATCTCGCTTGTCCTCAATACCGACGAGCAACTGATGGGCTTCATATCCGACATCATCTACGGTGTGTCGGAAGAGCTGGCCTCGTCCTCCTATCACCTGATCCTGACACCCTATTCCAGCCGCAACGATCCCATGGATCCGATCCGTTACGTGGTAGAGACCCATTCCGCCGACGGCATCATCATTTCGCAGACCGAACCCAACGATCCGCGCGTGCGCTACCTGACGGAGCACGGGTTTCCGTTCGCCACTCACGGGCGCACGCATACGGGGATCGAGCACCCCTGGCACGATTTCGACAACCACGCCTTCGCAATGCAGGCCGTGCGGGCGCTGGTGGCAAAAGGCAGGCGCAGGCTTGCCCTGCTCGCGCCTTCGCCGAAACTCACCTACTATCGCCATATGAGCGATGGCTTCGCCGAAGGTGTCGAAGAACAGGGCTGCGCCGCCATCCCGTTTCGCGATGCCTGGGTGGACATGCCCGTCGAACAGATCAAGGCAGCCGCGACGGCGCTTCTACGACGCAGCACGCCACCTGACGGTCTCGTCTCGGGCAGCGGTGCAGGCGCCTTCGCACTTGTCGCAGCCATCGAGGAATGCGGGCTGCAGCTCGGTCGCGACATCGACATCGTCACCAAGCAATCGACACCGCTGGTTCAGATGTTCCGCCCTCAGATCCTTGTGGTGAACGAGGATTTCCGCCTTGCCGGCCGAGAACTGGCTCGCGCCGTCAGGGCCAGCATCGACGGTACCGCGCCGGCATCGTTGCAGACGCTCGCGGTACCGGGCGGCGTGGAAATTCAGACGGCCTGAGCCTCGAGGGTCAGCTCGAAGCGCCCGATCCCCATGGTCCGTGGTGTTCGCCTTCAACGTCTATGCGCTCGAAGCCGTGAGCTCCGAAATAATCGCGCTGCGCCTGAATGAGATTGGCAGTCCCACGCGCCTGCCTGAACGCATCGAAATAGCCGAGTGCTGCCGAAAGCGCGGGCGCGGGCAGTCCCCCAAGCGCCGCATGCGAAACCACACGGCGGAGTGACGGCTGCGCCTCGTTCATCATCTCCACGAAATCGTCGATCAGCAGAAGGTTTTCGGCCTTCGTATCGGCTTCGAAGGAGCGTGCGAGCGTGCCAAGGAACTGCGAACGGATGATGCAGCCGGCGCGCCAGATGCGCGCGATCGTCGGCATCGGCAGGTTCCATTTGAACTCCGACGACGCCTCGGCCATCACCGCGAAGCCCTGTGCGTAGGCCGCGATCTTGCCGGCAAAAAGCGCCAGTTCCAGATCGTCGATGAAGCCCCCGTCCGGCGCGCCCGACCGGGGCTCGGTGATGGAGCCGTAAGCGCGGGCAGCCGCCTCGCGCAGTTCCTTTTCGGCAGACAGGCTGCGCGCGGCGACGGCCGATTCGATCGCGGTCGCCGGCACGCCCATCATCTGCGCCTCGACCGCCGACCAGCGACCCGTGCCTTTCTGCCCCGCCCGGTCGAGGATCATGTCGACGATGGGCTTGCCCGTGGCTGGGTCCGTCACGTCGAGCACGGCGGCCGTGATCTCCACCAGATAGGAGTTCAACCTGCCCTCGTTCCAGCGCGCGAAGATCGCGCCGATCTCTTTCGCTTCCATGCCGGAGCCGTCGCGCAGGATGCCGTAAATCTCGGCGATCATCTGCATGTCGGCATATTCGATGCCGTTGTGGATGGTCTTGACGAAATGACCCGCGCCGCCCTCGCCCAGCCAGGCGCAACACGGCTCACCCTCGTAGCGGGCGGCGATGGCTGTGAGGACGGATTCGACCCGCTTATAGGCGTCTTCCTTGCCCCCGACCATGATCGACGGACCGTGACGCGCGCCTTCCTCGCCACCGGACACCCCCATGCCGATGAATGTCAGGCCTGAACCTTCGAGTTCGGCGAAGCGCCGCATTGTGTCGCGGAAATTGGCATTGCCGGCATCGATGATGATGTCGCCCTGTGCCAGCAGGTCGCGTAGGCCCTCTATCTGCTCGTCGACCGCCTTGCCGGCCTGCACCATGAGAATGATCGGGCGCGGCGGCTTGATCTGGGCGACGAGTTCCTCCAGCGAGGCACAGGGCACGATGTTGCCTCGCAGGTCCCCGGCATTCTCGAAAAAGGCACCGGTACGGGTCGAGGTGCGGTTATAGACGGCTATGGGATAGCCTTTTTCGGCAATGTTGAGCGCGAGGTTCGAGCCCATGACGCCGAGGCCGATCAGGCCGATTTCCGCTTTGGACATGAGGCGTTTCCATCGATGGAGGTTTTTGTTCTGAAGGTAATGATGAACGCCTGCCAATCGATGCGTCAACCTGCTCCTTCCGCATGGCAGCCATGATGGAAGCGCTGCACAATGATGTGGTGCAAGGCACGCGCGAACGACACGACGCCCCCTAAGGAAGGACAGCGGTCGCTTCGATCTCCACTCTGGCCTCGTCCTCGATCAGGGCCACCACCTGAACCATGGTCATCGCCGGGAAATGCCGGCCCATCACGGCCCTATAAGCTTCGCCGATGCCCTTCAGGTTGGCCAGATAATCCTGCTTGTCGGTGACATACCAGGTCATGCGGACGATGTGTTCCGGTCGGCCACCGGCTTCGGCGAGGATCGCCACGATGTTTTCCAGCGTCTGCCGCGTCTGGCCGACAAGGTCCTTCGCCTCGAAGACCTGATCGCCGGTCCAGCCGATCTGGCCGCCCATCCAGACAGTACGGCCTTCCGTCATCAGTCCGTTGGCATAACCCACAGCCTTCTTCCAGGATGCTGGATGGAGAAGCTGGTGCGGGGTTTGTGTGTCGGTCATCGGTATAATCCTCCGATAGACAGGCGCTTGCCGCCTGTTCTTCGTTGCGGCGTTAAACGCCGAGATAGCGGTCCTGAAGCGATGGTGTGAGCTCATCCGGGCGACCGCTCCAGACGGTGGCGCCCTTTTCCAGCACCACGCAGCGATCGGCCGAGGGCAGCAGTTCGGAGAGCGTCTTGTCGACGATGAGTATCGACTGTCCTTCCGCCTTCAGCACGCGGATCACGGCCCAGATGTCATTGCGGATCACGGGCGCGAGACCCTCCGTCGCCTCGTCCAGGATCAGCAGGCGCGGGTTGGTCATCAGCGCGCGGCCGATCGCCAGCATCTGCTGCTCACCTCCCGAAAGGGTGCGCGCCATCTGGTCGCGGCGCTCTTCCAGTCGTGGAAACAGGCGGTTGATCTCGCCGAGGTTCCAGCGGCCCGAGCGGGCTGCGGCCAGCAGGTTCTCCGCGACCGTCAGGTTGGGGAAGCAGCGCCGGCCTTCCGGCACCAGTCCGATGCCCAGCCGGGCGATCCGATGGGGCCGCATGGCCTGTATCTCACGCCCGCCAAGCCGCACCTTGCCGGCACGCGCCGGGGTCATGGCGAGTATCGAGCGGATGGTCGTGGTCTTGCCCATGCCGTTGCGGCCCATCAGTGCCACGACCTCGCCCTCGGCAACGTCCAGGTCGACACCGAACAGGGCCTGGCTCGCGCCATAGAAGGTCTCCAGCCCGGCAATCTCGAGCAGCTTCATTCGGCACCTCCCAGATAGGCGCGTCGGACCTCCGGATCGCTGCGTATCTCCTCGACCGTGCCGGTTGCGATGACCCGGCCATAGACCAGCACCGAGATGCGGTCGGCAAGCGCGAACACGGCGTCCATGTCGTGTTCAACCAGCAGGATCGGCGCCTCGCGGCGCAGCCCGTCGAGGAAACCTGTCAGGGTCTTCGACCCCTCCGGGCCCATGCCGGCCATCGGTTCGTCGAGCAGGAAGGCTCGCGACCCGAGCGCGAGCGCGATGGCGATCTCAAGCTGGCGGCGCTCGCCATGCGAAAGCTCGGCGGCCGGCACGCGGGCCCGGTCCTTGAGGCCGGCGCGTTCCAGCGCCTCCATGGCAGGCTCGACCAGCGTCGCATCGCGCATCACCGGCTTGAAGAAGCGGAAGGACGTTCCCTGCCGCGACTGAACGGCAAGCATCACGTTGCGCAGCGCCGAGAATTCGGGCGCCAGCGAGGATACCTGGAAGGAACGCCCCAGGCCCATGCGCGCGCGCTCCGCCGCGCCGAGATGACTGACCGGGCTGCCGAGAAATTCGATCTCCCCGCTGTCCGGTTTCAGCGTGCCGGCGATCTGGTGGATCAGCGTCGACTTACCCGCGCCGTTTGGGCCGATGAGCGCGTGAATTTCGCCCGGAACCAGATCGATGCTGACATTCTCCGTTGCCCGCAACGCCCCGAAAGACTTGCAGAGATCGCGGATGGCAAGAACGGCTTCAGCCATGACGCGCCCTCCCGGCAAGCAATCCGATCAACCCTCCACGGGCGAACAGAACGACACCAAGCAGCAGGAGCCCGAGGAAGAACTGCCAGCGTTCGGTCAGGCCGCCGAGGATGTATTCGAACATGACGAACAGCATCGCGCCTGCGAGCGGGCCGCACAGCCGGCCGACACCGCCCAGAATGATGAGCACGATGAACTCGCCCGACATGTGCCAGGACAGCATCGACGGGCTGACGAAGCGGTTGAGGTCGGCATAGAGCGCACCCGCCAGCGCGGTGATCATGCCCGAGATGACGAAGGCGGCGAGCTTGATACGAAAGGGCGCGATGCCGACGGAAGCGACACGCACCTCGTTCTGCCGCGAGGCCTGCAACGCCGCTCCGAAACGCGAGTCGCGCAGCACGGCAAACAGCACGAGGCCGACTACCAGCAACGCATAACAGATCAGGAAATAGTTTTGAGGCACGAGCGTATTAACGCCCGGAAACGTGTTGCGGATCGTGATCGACAGCCCGTCCTCGCCGCCATAGGCGGGCCAGGAGATCGCGAAATAATAGGTCATTTGCGCGAAGGCTAGCGTGATCATGATGAAATAGACGCCCGACGTACGCAGGCTTATGGAGCCGATCGCCGCCGCAAGCAGCCCGCCCGCCAGGATGGCAACCGCCCATATCACGGGCATCAGCTTGCTGCCCGGCACCGCGAACAGTCCGAAATCGAGCGGCTGGCCGGAAAAGGCATGGCTGGCCAGAATGCCGGCCGCATAACCGCCAATGCCGAAGAAGGCTGCGTGGCCAAACGACACCAGGCCGCCCAGGCCCAGCGCAATGTTGAGACCGATGGCAGCGAGGCCGAGGATTGCCATGCGGGTCGCAAGCGTGACGTAGAACGGCTTGCCGAGTTGCATGGCGATGAAAGGCACGGCCAGCAGCAGCAAGGCCAGAACCAGATTGATCGCCGTTTCGCGTGAGATGCTCATCGTCTCACCCCTTCGCCGCAAAGAGGCCCTGCGGGCGCACCGCAAGAATGACGGCCATGACGATGTAGATCAGCATCGATGCGACCGCGCCGCCGACGAGGCCTGCCCGAGACGGGTCCATGAACACGCCGAAAAGTTGCGGCAGCAGGAAGCGCCCCATCGTATCTGTGAGACCGACCAGCAATGCGCCCACAAGCGCGCCCTTGATCGAGCCGATGCCGCCGATGACGATCACCACGAAAGCGAGGATGAGCACGGGCTCGCCCATGCCGACCTGCACGGATTGCAGCGCGCCGACCATTGCGCCGGCAAGCCCGGCAAGTGCTGCGCCCAGCGCGAACACAACCGTATAGAGCGTGCGAATGTCGACGCCCAGCGCGCCGATCATCTCACGGTCGGATTCGCCGGCGCGTATGCGCATGCCCAACCGGGTGCGCGAGATCAGGAGGAACAGCCCGACGGCGACGGCGACGCCGACACCGATGATCGCCAGCCGGTAGAGCTGATAGCGCGAGCCGCCGGGAATCGGGACGGTTCCCTGCAACAGCGGCGGGATGTCCAGATAGAGCGGAAAGGACCCGAAGAGCCAGCGCGTGCCTTCGGATAAGATAAGAATGAGGGCAAAGGTCGCCAGAACCTGGTCGAGATGGTCGCGTTCGTACAGCCGCCTGATGACGAGGATTTCGACCAGCGCGCCAGCAGCCGCAGCCGCAGCGAGGCTGGCCGCGAGCCCCAGCCAGAACGAGCCGGTCGCGCCCGCGACCGCGGCACAGGCGAACGCGCCGACCATATAGAGTGACCCGTGGGCAAGGTTGATCAGCCCCATGACGCCGAAGATCAGCGTCAGCCCGGCGGCCATGAGGAACAGCATCACACCGAGCTGCAGCCCGTTGAGAATCTGTTCGATGAAGAGAGCGGTTTGCACGGGTTGGATTTGACTCTTGAGGCTTCAAGCCTGGACGCTGCGCTGATTTCTCCCTCTCCCCGTTCACGGGGAGAGGGTAAGGGTGAGGGGCGTCGCGGGTAGGTAGACAATCTGTCACCGTCGACGCTGCCCCTCATCTGCCTGCCGGCACCTTCTCCCCGCAGGCGGGGAGAAGGAAGCCTGCCGCTAAGCGATGGACCTACTGCAACGAGCACTCGGCCGCATAGGCGTCCTTGTGATCGGTGAAGGCAGTGGAGACGATCTTGTTCGTCAGCACGTCACCTTCCTTGATCACTTCGCGAACGTAGATGTCCTGTATCGGATGGTTGTTGGTGTTGAAGGAGAACTTGCCGCGAACGCTGTCGAAGTCGGCTTCCTTCAGCGCGGCCCGGAACGCATCCGCGTCCTTGACGCTCGCCTTGCCCGCCGCAGCGACGATAAGGTTCGCCGTGTCGTATGCCTGTGCGGCGTAGACGGACGGCAGGCGGCCGTATTCGGCCTGGAAGGTTTCGACGAACTTCGCATTCGCCTCGTTGTCGAGATCCTTCGCCCAAGAACCGGAGTTCTTGACGCCGAGGGCCGCGTCACCGATCGCGCCCAGCACATCCTGGCTGAACGAGAAGCCGGGACCCATCAGCGGGATGTCGACGCCCGACTGCGCGTACTGCTTGGTAAAGGCGATGCCCATGCCGCCCGGAAGGAACATGAAGACGGAGTCGGCGCCGGAAGCGCGGATCTGCGCGATCTCGGCTGCGTAGTCGGTCTGACCGAGCTGGGTGTAGACCTCGCCCGTCAACTCACCCTTGTAGAAGCGCTTGAAGCCGGTCAGCGCGTCGGTACCGGCCGGATAGTTCGGCGCAAGGATAAAGGTCTTCTTGTAGTCCTGGTTTGCGTACTGGCCCATCGCCTCGTGGAAATTGTCGTTCTGGTAGGCGACGTTGAAATAGTTCTCGTTGCACTGCGACCCGGCAAGCGGCGAGGGCCCCGCGTTGACAGAGAGGTAGAACTTGCCCTGCGCCACGGCGCTCGGCACGACGGCCATGGCAAGGTTGGACCAGATGATGCCGGTGAGAATGTCGACCTGATCCGACTGGATCATCTTGTCCGCGATCTGCACGGCAAGCTCGGGCTTCTGGCCGTCATCTTCGGTCACGACCTCGATCTCCGATGCCGCGTCGCCGGCATTCTTGAGCGCCAGCATGAAACCGTCACGCGCGTCGATGCCCAGACCCGCACCGCCGCCCGAAAGCGTGGTGATCATTCCGACCTTGACCGGCTCCGCAAAAGCCGCGCCCGATACGCTCATGGCAAGCGCGGCAAGACCCGCTGCAATCACTTTCTTCATAGTTCTACTCCCGTTGTTACCTGGAACCCCTCTGGGTTCCCTACGTTGGAAAAATCCGCGGGCGTTGGCCAGCCCGTCTTCTTAATTTTGTTGTTGGGCCCATAAGAGCCGGGGAAGCCACGGCCGTCATCCCGGCCGGCGAAGCGAAGCGGAGCCAGAGCCGGGACCCATTGGCCTTGCGATCGAAGAGCGCGGCCCGGTTCTCGTGCTGGCGCAATTCAACAATGTCGCGAGCACCTTGAGCCCGGCCCCGCCACTCAATGGATCCCGGGTCGACCCTCGCTTCGCTCGGTTGCCCGGGATGACGGTCGAAATGTTCGCCGCACGACCGCATCAAAGCTCCGTCCTCACGGTCCAGAGTTCAGGGAAAAGCTCGACCTCCAGCATACGCCGGAGATAGGAGACGCCGGCGGTGCCACCCGTGCCCCGCTTGAGGCCGATAATGCGCTCCACCGTCGTCACGTGATTGAACCGCCAGCGGCGGAAATAATCCTCGAAATCGACCAGCTTCTCGGCCAGCTCGTAAAGCGCCCAATGGGTTTCCGGCGCCCGATAGACGGCCTGCCAGGCAGCCTTGACGGCATCGTCCGGCTGGCGCGTGGCGCGCCAGTCCGTTCGCTTGGCATCGTCGCCGATGTCGAAGCCGTTGCGGGCAAGAAGCGCGAGCGCCTCGTCGTAAAGGCTCGGCCGCGCCAGGATGCCCCCCAGCCGCGCCACGATCTCCGGTTGATGGTCGTGCGGCTTGAGCATGGCCGCATTCCGGTTGCCGGCAAGGAATTCAATGGCCCTGTATTGCCACGACTGGAAGCCGGACGACTGGCCGAGGTCTCCGCGAAACCGCGTATATTCCGACGGGGTCATCGTGCGCAGGACGTCCCACGCGCTGTTGAGCTGCTCGAAGATGCGGGCAACGCGCGTCAGCATCTTGAAAGCCGGCTGAAGATCGTCGTGCCGGATCGCCTCCATTGCAGAGGAAATTTCGTGGATCGCAAGCTTCATCCACAGTTCGGACGTCTGGTGCTGGATGATGAACAGCAACTCGTCGGGCGAGGCGGACAACGTCTCCTGCGCGTCGAGGATCTTTTCCAGATGCAGATAGTCGGCGTAGGACATACGGCCGCGAAAGTCGGTCTGCGCGCCGTCCGGCGGCGTGGTCCTAGCGTCGTCGTCGGTCACGCGACGCCTCCTTCGCGCAGGCGGAAGCGCTGGATCTTGCCGGTCTGCGTCTTCGGCAGTGCGGCCACGAATTTCACCGAGCGCGGATATTTGTAGGGCGCGATCGTCGCCTTCACGTGGTCCTGCAGGGCGCGGATCGTACTGCCGTCGGCCGCAGCTCCAGCAACGAGCACGACATAGGCCTCGACAATCTGGCCGCGCTCCTCGTCCGGCGCGCCAATGACGGCGCACTCGGCAACGAGCGCATGCGCCAGCAGCGCGGCCTCGACCTCCGGCCCGGCGATGTTGTAGCCGGCGGACAGGATCATGTCATCGGAGCGCGCTGCGAACCGGAAGCGGCCGTTCTCGTCCTGGAGAAAGGAATCGCCGGTGAGGTTCCAGCCGTCCCGCACATAGTCCATCTGGCGCTCGTCGGCGAGATAGCGGCAGCCGGTCGGTCCGCGAACGGCCAGGCGGCCGATCGTGCCGCGTGGCAGTTCCTTCATGTCACCGTCAACGATCTTCGCCTCATAGCCGGTCACCGGCCTGCCGGTCACGCCGGGTGCGCGATCGTCCAGCCGGTTGGAGATGAAGATATGCAGCATCTCGGTCGCGCCGATGCCGTCGAGAATGGGCTTGCCGGTCTTGGCAATCCATTCCTCATAGACCGGGGCCGGCAGCGTCTCGCCCGCCGATACGGCGATGCGCAGCGACGACAAATCCGCGCCCTCGTCCATCGCCTTCATCATCGCGCGATAGGCGGTCGGTGCGGTGAACGAGATCGTCGCCTTGTAGGTCTCGATGATCTCGACCATGTTCGGCGGCGTCGCGCTTTCGAGCAGCGTCGCGGCAGCCCCGAACCGGAGCGGAAAAACCGCCAGTCCGCCGAGGCCGAAGGTAAAGGCCAGCGGCGGCGAGCCGACGAACACGTCGTCAGGCGTCACGTTCAGCACTTCGCGTGCGTAGGCATCGGCGATGATGAGAATATCACGATGGAAATGCATGGTCGCCTTGGGCACACCGGTGGTGCCCGACGTGAAACCGAGGAGCGCAACGTCGTCGCGACCGGTTTTCACCGCCTCGAAGGTAACCGGCTTGTCGAGCGCGGCGCGGTCGAGTTCCGCATCGTGGTTTGCGGTGCCGTCGAAGCCCACCACCTGCTTGAGGAAACGGCTGTCCTTCGCGCAGGCGACAAGCTCGTCCTTGATGCGCGTGTCGCAGAGCGCGAGTGCGATCTCCGCCTTGTCGACGATCTTGGCGAGTTCGCCGGCGCGCAGCATCGGCATGGTGTTGACCACCACTGCGCCGGCCTTTGTCGCCGCCAGCCAGCAGGCGACCATCGCAGGATTGTTGGGCGAACGGATCAGGATACGGTTGCCAGGCTTGACGCCGTAATTCTCGACCAGCGCGCGCGCCAGCCTGTTGGTCCAGTCCGATAGTTCCTTGTAGGTCCGGCGCCGACCGTTGCCGATGAGCGCCGTGCGGTCGCCATAACCCTGCTCGACCAGTCTGTCGGTGAGCTCGACGGCGCAGTTGAGGTAATCCGGATAGTCGAAACCCTGCTGCGGCAGGTCCGGCCACTGGTCGAGAGGCGGAAGGTTGTCGCGACTGAACGTGTCGACGTGCCCGCTGGGCCCGAGGTTCATGAAGCTGCTCCCATTGTCTGCCGCGCGATCACCACCTTCTGGACGTCTGATGCGCCCTCATAGATGCGCAATGCGCGGATTTCCCTGTAGAGGCTCTCGACGATGTGCCCCCTGCGCACACCGTCGCCCCCATGTAGCTGCACCGCCTTGTCGATCACGGCCTGCGCGCGGTCGGTGGCGTAGAGCTTGGCCATCGCCGCCTCGCGCGTGACACGGGCGGCACCCGCATCCTTGGTCCAGGCCGCGCGATAGACGAGCAGCGAGGCCGCATCGACGTCGAGAGCCATGTCGGCCACATGACCCTGCACCATCTGCAGGTCGAAGAGCGGCGCGCCGAAGAGCTCGCGGCTGCCGACGCGAGCAACGGTTTCATCCAGCGCGCGGCGGGCGAAGCCCAGCGCCGCGGCCCCGACGGTCGAGCGGAAGACGTCCAGCACCGACATCGCGATCCTGAAGCCTTCGCCCGGACGGCCAATCATCGCCGATGCGGGGACCCGCACTTCATCGAAAGACAGACGCGCCAGCGGGTGCGGTGCGATTACCTCCAGCCGCTCGGCAACCTTCAGGCCGGGCGTATCGGCCGGCACCACAAAAGCGGAAATACCCTTTGCGCCCGGCGCTTCGCCGGTGCGGGCGAAAACACAATAGAGATCGGCAATGCCGCCGTTGGAAATCCAGGTCTTCTCGCCGGAGAGCACGTAATCGCCGCCGTCCCGCGTCGCCGTCATCTCCATGTTGGCGACGTCGGATCCGGAGCGCGGTTCGGACAGGGCAAAGGCGGAGATAGCCTTGCCGGCGCGCGTCTTTTCCAGCCATTGGCGCTGCTCCGGCGTGCCGAAGAGGCTGATCGCCCCGGTGCCAAGCCCCTGCATGGCGAAGGCGAAATCGGCGAGCCCGTCATGCCGGGCAAGCGTCTCGCGAGTGATGCAGAGCGTACGCACGTCGAGCGGCTGCGGGTTGGCGGGATCGATCGCGCTCGGCGTGAGAAAGCCGGCGTCGCCAAGTGCTGCAACGAGCCGACGGCAGGCCGCGTCGACATCCGAATGGTCGACCGGCAGGTTGGCCTTGCACCACGCCTCCAGCCGTTCGGCATGCTCGCGATGGCGGTCCTCGAAGAAGGGCCAGGACAGGAAGGAGCGGTCAGGCATTGGAAATGCTCCGCACCTTAAAGGCTGATGCTCTACGGAGCCCCCCTCTGTCCTGCCGGACATCTCCCCCACAAGGGGGGAGATCAGCCGGTCGCCTCGCTTTCGCCAATCGCCAGCGTTGAAGATCGGGAGACGCGTGGCAAGCTGCCGATCTCCCCCCTTGTGGGGGAGATGTCCGGCAGGACAGAGGGGGGCGTTGTCCCGCCAACGCCCCCGCTTCCGGGGAAAATGGGCGCCACATTGCCATCAATCCCCCTCGAATACTGGACGCTCTTTCGCGACGAAGGCGCGGTAGGCGCGTTCGAAGTCGCGCGTCTGCATGCAGATCGCCTGCGCCTGCGCTTCCGCCTCGATTGCCTGGTCCAGGCCCATCGACCACTCCTGGTTGAGCTGGGTCTTGGTGATGCCATGCGCGAAGGTCGGGCCAGCGGCCAGTTGGCCGGCAAGCTTGAGCGCCTCGGCTTCCAGATCGGCGGCAGCCACGAGACGGTTGTAATAGCCCCAGCGCTCGCCTTCGGCAGCGCTCATCGTGCGGCCGGTGTAAAGCAATTCGGCAGCGCGGCCCTGGCCGATGATGCGCGGGAGCATGGCGCAGGCGCCCATGTCGCAGCCCGCGAGCCCTACGCGGGTGAAGAGGAAGGCGGTCTTCGCCTCCGGCGTCGCCAGCCTGATGTCGGATGCCATGGTGATTATGGCGCCAGCACCCACCGCAACACCGTCGACGCCCGATACAATCGGCTTGCCGCAATTGATCATCGCCTTGACGAGGTCGCCGGTCATGCGCGTGAAGGCGAGCAGGCCCTTCATGTCCATGTCGACCAGCGGGCCGATAATGTCGTGCACATCGCCGCCCGAGCAGAAATTGCCGCCATTGGGCAGGAAGCAGACGACATCGACATCGTCGGCATAGACGAGGTCGCGGAAAGTGTCGCGCAGCTCAGCGTAGCTTTCGAAGGTCAGCGGGTTCTTGCGCTCGGGCCGATCGAGCCGAACCGTCGCGACCCGGTTCTCGACGCTCCAGAGAAAATGCTTCGGCTTGAGGCCCGCCATCTGGCTCAATGTTCGTTCTCCCAATTGCTGCGGAAGGCTTTCAGCATGACCGAAAGCCGCCGCGCATCCTCCTCGCTCACCTCGCCCAGAAGCTCGGCGATCCATATCTCGTGGGCCTCAGCCATCGCCGCAAACCGCGCCGAGCCAGCCTCCGTGAGCCTCACAATCGATGTGCGCCGGTCGCCGTCGCGGTTGGCGCGCACGACGAAACCGTCGGTCACCAGTCGGTCGACGATGCCGGTCACGTTGCCGTTCGAAACCAGCAGAAACCGCGACAGGTCGCTCATCAGCATGCCTTCGGGCTGACGATACAGCGCCGACAACACGTCGAAACGCGGCAGCGTCGTGTCGAACTCGCGCTTCAGCCGGTCGCGCAATTCTCCCTCGACGACCCGCGCGGCGCGCAGCAGCCGGATCCAAAGGCGCAGCCGCTCCTTGTTGGCAGCGGGTTTTTCCAGCGTCTCTGGGGGTGCGTCCATCGTCATCCCCCTCCCGAGATCGGAATCGCCTGGCCAGTCACCGAGATGGCCGCATCGCTGACGAGCCACATGGCGGCGGCGGCCACCTCCTCCGGCTTGATCAGCCGGTGGTTGGGATTGATCTCCGCAAAACCGCGCCGCGCTTCTTCCTCGCTGCGGCCGGTCTTGTCCATGACGCGGCGGATTGATTGCTCCAGCATCTCGGTCTCGACGTAGCCGGGGCAGATGGCGTTGACGGTGACGCCGGTCTTGAGCAGTTCGGCGGCAAGCGCGCGGGTGAGGCCGACCACGCCGTGCTTGGAGGCCACATAGGGCGCGACATAGGCAGAGCCGCGCAGGCCGGCGATCGACGCGATGAAGACGATGCGCCCGCGCCCGCGCTCGGCCATGCCGGCAAGCGCCGGACGCACGGTCAGGAATGCGCCGGTGAGATTGACGTTGACTATGCGGTTCCAGTCCTCGAGCGTCGTGCGATGCGCGGGCGCGCTGGAGGCAATGCCGGCATTGGCCACGACGATGTCGAAGGGACCGCGTGCGGCTTCCGCCTGCGCATAGAGCGCCCGGACCGAATCCTCGTCGGTCACGTCGGCGACAATCGCGTGGATGTTGTCTGCCTTGTCGGCGACCTTGGCCAGCTCGCTTTCGCGGCGCCCGCAGATGGTCACGGCAACGCCCGCCCCGGCCAGCGACAACGCGATCGCGCGACCGATGCCCGACGAGCCGCCGGTGACGAGCGCGTGCTTCCATGCCATCGTCATCACACTTTCCCCGTCATCTGTTCCTGCCGTTCGGCAAGGCGATAGAGCTGGTCGCGGCCCGGCAGGTAGGGGTCGGGCCACACAACGCCACGGTCGCCCAGTTGGGCTGCGGCGTGAAGCGTCCAGTACGGGTCGGCCAGATGCGGTCGTGCCAGGCACACCAAGTCGGCGCGGCCCGCCATCAGGATCGAGTTGACGTGGTCGGGCTCGTAGATGTTGCCGACCGCCATCGTCGCCATGCCCGTCTCGTTGCGAATGCGATCCGAGAATGGCGTCTGGAACATGCGGCCGTAGACCGGTCGCGCGCGGATCGAGGTCTGGCCCGCCGACACGTCGCAAATGTCGACGCCGGCAACCTGCAGAAGCCGCGCGATCTCCACCGCCTCGGCCGGCGTGATGCCTTCTTCGCCCACCCAGTCGTTGGCCGAGATGCGCGCCGAGATCGGCTTGTCGTCCGGCCACACTGCACGCACCGCGTGGAAAACCTCGAGCGGATAGCGCATCCGGTTTTCGAGGCTGCCGCCATAGTCGTCATCACGCAGGTTGGTCAGCGGCGAGATGAAGGAGGACAGCAGATAGCCGTGGGCCATGTGCAGTTCGAGCATGTCGAAGCCGCAGCGCTCAGCCATTTCGGCGGCCGTCACGAACTGGTCTCGCACCACATCCATGTCGGCGCGGTCCATTGCCCTGGGCGTCTGGTTTTGCGGCGACCATGGCACGGCCGATGCGGCAAGGAGCGGCCAATTGTCTTGCGCGAGCGGCGCGTCCATTTCTTCCCAGCCGAGTTGCGTCGAGCCCTTGGCGCCGGAATGCCCGATCTGGGCGCAAATCTTCGCCTGCGTCTCGGCATGGACAAAATCGACGATGCGTTTCCACGCAGCCTCGTGCTCCGGTGCGTAGAAGCCGGGGCAGCCGGGGGTGATGCGTCCTTCCGGCGAGACGCAGGTCATCTCGATATAGACCAGCCCCGCGCCACCCTTGGCGCGCTCGCAATAATGTACGAAATGCCAGTCCGTGGGGCAGCCATCGACGGCCTTGTATTGCGCCATCGGCGACACGACGATGCGGTTCTGCAGCTCCATGCCGCGCAGCCTGTAGGGTGCGAACATCGGCGCGCGGTTCTCGTTGGCCGCAGCACCCGCCTGCCGCTGGAACCACGCCTCGGCGCTGCCCAGCCATTCGGCATCACGCAGCCGCAGGTTTTCGTGACTGATGCGCTGCGAGCGCGTCAGCAGCGAATAGTTGAACTGCACGGGGTCGAGATCGAGATAGCGCTCAACCTCCTCGAACCATTCCATCGAGTTGCGCGCCGCCGATTGCAGCCGCAGCACTTCCAGCCGGCGCGCCTCCTCGTATTTGGCGAAAGCGGCTTCGAGCGTCGGTTCGGAATGCAGATAATCGGCCATGGCGATGGCAGACTCCAGCGCAAGCTTGGTGCCGGAACCGATCGAGAAGTGCGCGGTCGCTGCCGCATCGCCCATCAGCGCGAGGTTGCGATACGACCACCGCTCGCACAGCACGCGCGGGAAACTGATCCAGGCTGACCCGCGAATGTGGTTGGCGTTGGTCATCAGCGCGTGACCGTCGAGGTGATCCCTGAAAATCTCCTCGCAGACGGTGATCGACTCCTGCTGGCTCATGTCGCCAAAGCCGAACTTCTCCCATGTCTCCTGCGAGCCTTCGACGATGAAGGTCGCCGTATCCGGATCAAACTGATAGGCATGCGCCCACACCCAGCCATGCTTCGTCTTTTCGAAGATGAAGGTGAAAGCGTCGTCGAATTTCTGGCGGGTGCCGAGCCATACGAACTTACACTTGCGGGTATCGATGTCCGGACGGAAATGCTCGGCGAATTCCACTCGCGTCTTCGAGTTGAGCCCGTCGGCGGCGATCACCAGATCGTACTCGGCCATCAATTGGGCGCGGTCGCCCACCTCCGTCTGGAAACGAAGATCGACGCCGAGCTCGCGCGCGCGCTCCTGCAAAAGCAGAAGTAACCGCATGCGGCCGATGCCGCAGAAACCGTGTCCGGTGGACAGCGTTCGTACACCCTTGTGAATGACGGCGATGTCGTCCCAGTAGGCGAAATGTTCGCGGATCGCGGCAGCGCTCTTGGGGTCGTTGGCAGCGAGGTTGTCGAGCGTCTCGTCCGACAGAACGACGCCCCAGCCAAAGGTGTCATCAGCCCGGTTGCGCTCGAACACGGTGACGTCGTGCGCGGCGTCGCGCAGCTTCATCGAGATGGCAAAGTATAGGCCGGCGGGGCCACCGCCGAGCACTGCAACCTTCATCCGTCACGTTCCCCGTTCTTTTATTTTCAGGGAGCATGGCACCGATCCCGGCATGCTTCAAGCCTAAAATTTCAAGGTTGAAATATTTTGCGCACTGGACAGTATGAACCCGGCAGGCGAAGGAATGGCGCAGGGAGGGCGTGAACCACATGATCTATCACCGCATCACGGACTGGGACGACGCCTATGCCAATGGCGCCAACATCCCCCAGGGCGATCGCTGGCCGCAGGCCTGGGTCGAGCCGGCAAAGGCGTTCCGCGACCGGCTTACCACGGATGGACGAGCACGGCTGGGGCTTGCCTATGGCGATGCACCCCGCAACCGGTTCGACCTGTTCATGCCGCAGGGCGAGGCCAAAGGTCTCGTCGTTTTCGTCCATGGTGGTTTCTGGCTGCGGCTCGACAGGAGCTTTTGGTCGCATCTAGCCGCAGGCCCGCTTGCGCATGGCCACGCTGTCGCCATGCCCTCCTATACGCTCTGCCCGGACATCCGCATTGGTGGCATCGTCAGGGAGATCGGCTCGGCCGTCGAGGCCGCGGCCGGCATGGTGGCCGGTCCGATCCGCCTCACCGGGCATTCGGCCGGGGGCCATCTCGTCAGCCGGATGATCTGCGCGAACTCGCCGCTGCCGGACGCCGTACGATCGCGCATAGCCAACACCGTTTCGATCTCCGGCGTGCACGATCTGAGACCGATGATGGCGACGGCCATGAACGAGACGCTGAAGATCGATCGGGCGGAAGCGGCCGGCGAAAGCCCGGCGCTGCTGGAGCCGATGGCGGCGGCGCGGATCGCCTGCTGGGTGGGCGCGGCCGAGCGCTCCGAGTTCGTGCGGCAGAATGCGCTGCTCGCCAATGCATGGACCGGACTCGGCGCGGAAACGCTGAAGGTCGAGGAGCTCGACCGGCATCATTTCAACGTCATCGACGGGCTGGCCGACCCGGACCATGCGCTGACGCGAACGTTATTGACAGGCTGACGGCCAGACACGAGTCTGGCTGAAAGAGAGTGCGTCCTTCGAGGCTCGCTCCGCTCGCACCTCAGGATGAGGGAGGGTGTGCATCGAGCCCGCTATGCCGGAGTTCGACAAACTACTTCCCTCATCCTGAGGTGCGACCCTGAGCTTGTCGAAGGGGAGCCTCGAAGGACGCACCAACATTCCGGAGTATTTTTGATGAGAGCGGTTTTCGTACAGCTTCAGGTTTCGCCGGGCAGGACCTACGAGGTCGCGGACGAATTGTTCAAGCGCGAGGTCGCGTCCGAGCTTTATTCGACCAGCGGCGACTACGACCTGCTGATGAAGATCTACATCGATGAGGGCGTGGATATCGGCAAGTTCATCAACGACAACGTCGCCAACGTGCCGGGCATCGTCCGCTCGCTGACCACCCTGACCTTCAAGGCGTTCTGAGGCTCACTCCATCCGCTCCAGCGCCTTCCTCTGCCGGTGCATTTCGAGGAACACGCGATAGTCGCGGTCGAAGCGGGCGTGCGCGGCGGCGTTGGGCCGGCGCTCGCGGCCTTGCTGCCGCATGCCGGCGCAGGCCTGTGCGAGCGAGGGGTAGAGCCCCGCTGCGGCGGCCGCAGCCATGGCGGAACCTGTCAGCACGGCATCGTCGCCAAGAGGCTCGACCACGCGGCAGCCGGTGGCATCCGAATAAAGCTCCATCAGGATCGGGTTGCGCGTATGTCCGCCGGTGACATGCAGCGTGTCGATGACGAAGCCGCCGTCATTCAGCGTATCGAGGATGTGACGGACGCCGAGCGCGATCGCCACGCAGGTGCGCCAGTAGAGCTTCGCGAGGCTGTCAAAGGATGAGTCCAGCGTCAGGCCGGAGATCACGCCGACCGCATGCGGGTCCGCGAGCGGCGAGCGGTTGCCGTGGAAGTCCGGCAGGACATGCAGCCGGCCGGCAAAACCATCTCCGTGCTCGGCCCGCAGCACGGCAATACGCTCGCCGATGCGCCGGTGCATGGCGGCGTCCGGCTCCCCACCCGCGCCATGCCAGCGGATGACGTGGTCGAGCAGGGCGCCCGTAGCCGACTGGCCGCCCTCGATCATCCAGAAGTCCGGCAACGTCACGCCCCAGTACGGACCCCAAGCCCCTGCAAAGGACCGGCGATCCCTGGACATCGCCATGACACAGCTCGACGTGCCGGCGATCAGCGCCATGTGGCGCTCAAGCCCCTCCTCATCGGCAGCGAAGCCGCCGATGACGCCCAGCGCGCCGGCATAGGCGTCGATCATGCCGGCCGCGACCCGGCAGCTTGTTGTCAGGCCGAGTTCGCGGGCCGCCTCTTCCGTGAGCGCACCGAGGTCGGCTCCTACGGGGACCGTCCGATCCGGCAAGCCACCATGCGACGGCAGCTCAGGCAGGCCGACGGCATCGAAAAAATCGCGCTGCCAGCCCGGCTCGGCATGCGCCAGGAACGTCCATTTGCAGGCCAGCGTGCATTGCGACCGCGCCAGCGATCCGCTGGCACGATAGGTGAGGAAATCCGCGAGGTCGAAGAAATGCCCGGCGGCCTGCCAGCTCTCCGGCAGATGTTTCTTCACCCACATCAGCTTGGGCGCCTGCATTTCCGGCGACATCACGCCGCCGGCATGGTCGAGGACGGCATGGCCGGTGGCGGTGCATTCGTCGGCTTCCGCGATGGCGCGGTGATCGAGCCAGACGATCGTGTCCCACCTTGCCTCACCGGTCGAAGACAGCGTCAACTGACGCCCGGCCGTGTCGCGCGCCACAAGTGAACAGGTGGCATCGAAGCCGATGCCGACGATGGATTCCGGCGGCGCACCGGAGACGGACAATGCGGCGCGCACCGCCGCACACACCGCCGACCAGATATCTTCCGAATCGTGCTCAGCGTGGTCGGCCTTGGGCCGGTTCATCAGTATTGGATGCTCGCCGCGCCCGAGCAGTCGCCCGGTGCTATCAAGCACGCCGGCCCGCGCGCTGCCCGTTCCGACATCGACGGCGCAAACCAGCGGCTCGCTCACGGGCGCGACGCCTCCGCGACAAGCGAGGGGAGACGCTGCATGTCGTCGAAAACCAGATCGGGCCCGAGCGTCTCAAAGGCGTCACGCAGGCCCCCCGGTCCGGCATGGGAGCCGCCGGCAAAGGCAAAAACCCGCATGCCCGCGGCTTTCGCCGCC
This sequence comes from Aquamicrobium sp., assembly GCA_019739225.1. Classification (GTDB taxonomy): domain Bacteria; phylum Pseudomonadota; class Alphaproteobacteria; order Rhizobiales; family Rhizobiaceae; genus Aerobium. The sequence goes on along the minus strand of JAHHDT010000002.1, from coordinate 94,690 downwards.
TCGATGCCGGCAGGGCTGTCCTCGATGACGATGCAAGCGGCCGGGTCCGCCGCCATCTGGCTGGCGGCATGCAAAAACAAATCCGGAGCAGGCTTTCCGCGCTTGACCATAGTCGCACTGTAGATGGCCGGCTCCAGCAGGTCCAGAATGCCCGCGACCTCTAGCGACAGGCGAATGCGCTCCGGTCGGCTGGAAGAAGCCACGCAGCGCCGGTGCGGAAGCGCCAGCAGCGTTTCGCGTATTCCATGGATCGCCTTGAGTTCGGCGCGGAACCGCGCCGACATCAGCCGGCGCGTCTCTTCCAGGTGCTCTTCGGTGAAACGCAGGCCGTAGCGCAGCACCAGCGTCTCGCCGATCGTCGTCATCGAGCGGCCGAGGAACAGCCGGTAGGCGGTTGCCTCGTCGATGTCGCAGCCGGCGCTTGCGATCACGTCGCGCAGCACCGCGATCGAGATCGGCTCGCTGTCGACCAGAACGCCGTCGCAATCGAAGATGACCAGTTCGGTCTCGCGTTTCATGGATATTCAGTCGCCTCCGGCAAGGCCGGTCAGAGCTTGCCGGCGAGATAGGATTTCAACGCGCCCCTCGCCCCCTGCTCCCACACGGCTTTCAGATTGCGGACAAAGGCGTCCGCGAAGGCGGGCACATTGCCCATATCGCCGAAAATGTCGGAAAGCGCCAGAAAGGCGGCGGGGTCTTTACGGGCCTGGAGGGCTGCCTGTTTCAGCCGATCGGCACTGGCGTCATTGGGTTCGATTATCCGGCCCGAGTCGCTGGTGCCCGTGCAGTAGCGACACCACAGCGCCGAGACCAGGGACAGGCCGGTCACGCCTCCGCCAGCCTTCAACCGGTCGGCAGCCGATGGCAGGATGAATTTCGGCTGGCGGTTGGAGCCATCCTGGCAGAGACGCGCAATGGTGTCGCCGATCTTGGGGTTGGCGAAACGCCGCTCTATCAACGCCAGATAATCCTCGAGCTTGGTATCCGGCACCGGCGGCACGACCGGGATGATCTCCTCCCGCTCCAGCTTTTCGAGGAAGCCGCGGATCAGCGGCTCCTCCATCGCCTCATGGACGAAATGAATGTCCATCAACGCCGCCGGATAGGCGATTGCCGCATGGCCGCCATTGAGCATGCGGATCTTCATCAGTTCCCACGGCGCGACATCGTCGACGAGCGTGACGCCGACGTCTTCCAGCGGAGGCCGGCCGGCCGAAAACCTGTCCTCCAGCACCCATTGCCGAAAAGGTTCGCAGAAGACGGGCCAGGCATCGGTGACACCGAATTCGCGCGCGAGGATCTCGCGTTCGCGGTCGCTGGTGGCCGGCGTGATGCGATCGACCATGGCATTGGGGAATGCAACGTTCTCCTTCACCCATTGCGCGAGGTCCGGATCGACCAGCGCGGCAAGTCCGGCGACAGCATCTTCGGTGACGTGGCCGTTGCCCGGGATGTTGTCGCACGACATGACGGTGAACGGCGCGAGGCCGGCCGCCCGCCGTCTCATCAGGCCGGCGACGATCATGCCAAACACCGTGCGCGAGGCAGCAATGTCGCGCGCATCGGCAACGATAGCGGGATGCGCTGCGTCGAACCGCCCCGACGCGGAATCTATGAAGTAGCCCCCCTCGGTTATGGTGAGCGAGACGATCCGGATCGCCGGGTCGGCCAGCCGCGCGATGGTCGCCTGCGCGTCACCGGGCTCTACAAAGTCGATCATCGCGCCGGTTACCCGTGCGCTCATGTGTCCGGCATCCTGCTCGACCAGGGTCGAGAGGAAATCCTGCGCGGCAAGCTTCTGCCTGCCCGTCCGCTCCGCTTCCAGCACGCCGGCACCCACGATCGCCCAGTCGTGCCCGCGTCCGGCGTTGAAAAGATCGTCCAGATAGGCGACCTGATGCGCGCGATGAAAATTGCCGACACCGAAATGCAGAATGCCCGCTGAAAGCGCCTCGCGCTGATATTGCGGGCGCGCGACTCCTTCGGGCAGGCGGTCGAGCGTGGCGAGGGAAAGTGTCGTTGCCATCTCAGCTCATCCAGTTGCCGCCGTCGACATTGTAGGTCTGGGCGACCACGTAGTCGGCTTCCTTGGTCGCCAGAAAAATCGCCATTCCGACGAGATCCTGCGCGGTGCCCATGCGGCCATAGGGAACGGCCGCGCCGACCTGCTTCTTCTTTTCGCCGGGCGCCAGTCCTTCGTATTTGGCGAACAGCGCGTCGACGTGATCCCAATGCTCGCCGTCCACGACACCCGGCGCGATCGCGTTGACGTTGATGCCGTGCCGGATGAGATCGAGGCCTGCCGACTGGGTCAGCGAGATGATCGCGGCCTTGCTGGCGCAATAGACGCCGACCAGCGCCTCGCCGCGACGCCCGGCCTGGCTCGCCATATTGATGATCTTGCCGCCCTTGCCGCGCGCGATCATCGACCGGGCGACGGCCTGCATGGTGAACAGCGCGCCGGCGACATTGACGGCGAACAGGCGATCATAGCTCTCGCGGGTGATGTCAACGATCGGCGCCATGTCGAACAGGGCGGCATTGTTGACGAGAATGTCGATGCCGCCGGCATGTTCCTCGGCAGCCTTGACCGCCTCATCGATCGAGCTTTGGCGGGTCACATCGAGCTGGAGCGCGTAGGCAGCGTCGCCGATCTGACGCGCGGTCTCACTGGCCCTGTCGAGATCGATGTCGGCGATGGCGACCGTCGCGCCCTCGCCGGCATAGGCTTCGGCGAAGGCGCGGCCGATGCCGCGCGCCGAGCCCGTGATCAATGCCGATTTGCAGGCCAGACGCCCCATCAGATCGCGTTCCCATCCGCATCGAAACGGTGAATCTTCGTCGGCTCTGGCGTGAGCCAGACCGCATCGCCGTGGTGCACGGTGAACTCGCCATCCGCGCGCGCCGTGACCTGGCCAATGCCTTCGACCTGAATGTGAAGGAACGTGTCCGAACCCAGATGCTCGGCGACGCCGACCACCCCTTTCCAGGCACCCTCGGTGGTCGAGAGCCTGATATGTTCGGGCCGCACGCCGATGGTCGCCGCGTTGTGCCTGGCAGCTTCTTCGCCGGTGACGAAGTTCATGCGCGGCGAGCCGATAAACCCTGCCACGAAGAGATTGCGGGGCGAACGATAGAGGTCGAGGGGCGAGCCTACCTGCTCGATGTTGCCGGCATTCAGCACCACGATCTTGTCGGCCATCGTCATCGCCTCGACCTGATCGTGCGTGACATAGATCATGGTCGTCTTGAGCTGCTGGTGCAGTTCGCTGATTTCCAGCCGCATCGTCCCGCGCAGGGCGGCGTCCAGGTTGGACAGGGGCTCGTCGAACAGGAAGGCCGAGGGCTGGCGTACGATGGCGCGGCCGATGGCGACACGCTGGCGCTGGCCGCCTGAAAGCTGCCCCGGGCGCCGTTCGAGATAGGCGGTGAGGTTCAGCGTCTGGGCCGCTGCCCGCACCTTGGCGTCGATGGTTTCCTTGTCGGCCTTCGCCATCTTCAGGGGGAAGGCGATGTTGTTGTAGACGCTCATATGCGGATAGAGCGCATAGGACTGGAAAACCATCGCCAGACCGCGCTTGGCCGGTGCCTCGCCCGTCATGTCGGCGCCGTCGATCAGGATGGTGCCGGAGGTGGTGTCTTCCAGACCCGCGATCAGCCGCAGCAGCGTGGACTTGCCACACCCCGAGGGGCCCACGAAGACGACGAACTCGCCGTCCGAAATTTCAAGGTCGATGTCTGGGATGATGACTGTCGCCCCGAAAGCCTTGTGCACGTTCTTGAGCGTGATGTTGCCCATGGCTTCCTCCCGAAACCTTATTTGACGGCGCCGAAGGTGAGCCCGCGCACGAGCTGGCGCTGCGAGAACCAACCCATGATGAGGATCGGCGCGATGGCGAGCGTGGACGCTGCCGAAAGCTTGGCCCAGAAGAGGCCCTGAGGGCTGGAGAAAGAGGCGATGAACGCTGTCAGCGGGGCTGCGTTCGCCGCCGAAAGACGGATCGACCAGAACGCCTCGTTCCAGGCGAGAATGATGTTGAGCAGCATGGTGGACGCGATGCCTGGCACCGCCATCGGCGTCAGCACATAGACGATCTCGCCCATCAGCGTCGCGCCGTCCATGCGCGCGGCCTCGAGAATCTCGCCGGGAATTTCGCGGAAATAGGTGTAGAGCATCCACACCACGATCGGCAGGTTGATGAGCGTAAGGACGACGGTCAGGCCGATCCTCGTGTCGAGAAGACCGGTATCGCGAAATATCAGGAACATCGGCACGAGCACGCCGACGGCCGGCATCATCTTGGTCGACAGCATCCACATGAGGATGTCCTTGGTCCGGCGCGTCGGCGAGAATGCCATCGACCATGCGGCCGGGATAGCGATCAGCAGCGCGATCAATGTCGAGCCCAGCGAGATGATCACCGAATTCAGGAACGGCTTGAAATAGTCGCGCTGGGTCTGGACCTCGACGTAGTTCTCGAAGGTGCCGGAGGGGATGAGGCTGATGCCGGCGATCGCCTCGGGCTCGGTCTTCAGCGAGGTGACGACCATGTAGAAGATGGGAAAGAAGATCACCAGGGCGACCACCCAGGCGGCTGCCGTGGCGATCCATTTGCGGCGTGTGGAGACTGCACGTGCCATATCGTCTCTCCCTTACCTGTCCAGGTTGCGGCCAACGGCGCGCATCAGGAAGATGGCGACGATGTTGGCGAGAACGACCGCGATCACGCCCCCGGCCGATGCGCCCCCGATGTCGTAGGACAGGAGCGCCGTGCGATAGATCAGGAAAGCGAGGTTCGTGGTGGCGTAGCCGGGGCCGCCATTGGTGGTCACGAGAATCTCGGCGTAGACGGCGAGCAGGAAGATCGTCTGGATCAGGATCACAACCGTGATCGCCCGCGCCAGGTGCGGCAGGGTCAGATACCAGAAACGATTGACGAAATTGGCGCCGTCCATCTCGGCCGCCTCCTTCTGCTCCTCGTCGAGCGACTGCAGGGCTGTCAGCAGGATCAGGGTCGCGAACGGCAGCCATTGCCAGGCAACGATGATGATAACCGACGTGAGCGGATATTGAGCGAACCAGTCGACGGGCTGGAGACCGAGGAAGCGCGAGACATCCGCCAGCACCCCGTAGCCGGGATGCATGATCATGTTCTTCCAGATGAGCGCCGCGACCGGCGGCATGACGAAGAAGGGCGAGATGACGAGGATACGCACGATGCCCTGGCCGAAGATCGGCTGGTCAAGCAGAAGCGCCAAAGCGATGCCGCCGACGATGGTGATGAACAGCACCCCGACGACGATGAACAGCGTGTTGATGATCGCCTGATAGAAGGCTGGATCCGTATAGAAGTAGACGTAGTTGAAGAAGCCGGCGAAGCCGCGCATGGCCGGGTTCAGCATGTTGTAGTTCTGGAACGAGTACCAGATCGTCATGGACAGCGGCACGATCATCCAGATCAGCAGCAGAACGACGGCGGGGGCCATCATCAGGCGGGCAAGCGTTCTGGTTTGTCGCGTGGCCATGGCAGGGGTCCCTCGCTGGGTTCCTGTTCCGTATCGTTCGGCGATATTTGCCGGAAAGTGCGTCCTTCGAGGCCCGCTGCGCTCGCACCTCAGGATGAGGGAGGTAGTTTGATCGAGCCAACCGCTTGTGGGGCTGATGCACGGCAGTCCTCATCCTGAGGTGCGAGCGCAGCGAGCCTCGAAGGACGCATGATCTTCCGAAAGGGCGGCCGCCCGGCCGGAGCCGGACGGCCAGGCTTCGGGAGGAAGCCTATTTGATGTAGCCAGACCGGGTCATTTCGCGGGTCGCCACGTTCTGCGCCTGCGCAAGCGCATCATCGACCGAGGTCTGGCCGGCGAGGGCGGCAGAGAAGAGCTGGCCAACCGTGGTACCGAGCCCCTGGAACTCGGGGATCGCGACGAACTGGCCACCCGTATAGGGCACCGGCTTGACCGACGGCTTGGTGATGTCGGCGGCATTCATGGCCGCGAGGGTCGGCTCCGCGAAGGGCGCGGCTTCCTTGTAGGCCTCGTTCTCATAGAGCGAGGTGCGGGTGCCGGGCGGTACGTTGGCCCAACCCTCTTTCTCCGCAACAAGCTCGGTATAGGCTTTGTTCGTCGCCCAGGCGATGAAGGCCTGCGCGGCGTCGGCCTTGGTCGAGCTCGCCGGCACCGCCAGGTTCCACGACCACAGCCAATGCCCGTGATTGCCATTGCCGGTATCGGGGAAGATCGCATAGCCGACCTTGTCGGCCACGGTGGAATCTTCCGGATTTGAGACGAAGGATGCCGCGACCGTCGCGTCCATCCACATGGCGCACTTGCCCTGCTGGAAGAGCGTCAGGTTCTCGTTGAAGCCGTTGGACGAAGCGCCCGACGGGCCGGCATCGTTCATCAGATCGACATAGAACTGGAAGGCATTCTTCCACTCCGGCTGATCGAACTGGGGCTGCCAGTTCTCGTCGAACCAGCGGCCGCCATAGGAGTTCACCAGGGCGGTGATGAAAGCCATGTTCTCGCCCCAGCCGGCCTTGCCACGCAGGCAGATGCCGTTCACGTCGGGGTTGTCCGCCTTGATCTTGCGGGCAGCCTCTCCGATGAATTCCCAGGTCGGGGATTCCGGCATTTCAAGACCGGAACCCTCGAACAGGTCGGTGCGGTACATGATCATCGCCGACTCGCCGTAGAACGGCGCAGCATAGAGCTTGCCGTCGACGGAAAGGCCGCCGCGAATGGCTGGCAGAAGATCATCGACGTCGTAGTCGTCACCGAGGCCGTTGAGTTCGAGCAGCCAGCCCTGCTTGGCCCAGATCGGCACCTCGTAGTTGCCGATGGTCATGACGTCGTACTGGCCACCGCCGGCTGCGATGTCGGTGGTGACGCGCTCCCGCAGGACGTTCTCCTCCAGCGTCACCCACTGCAACTCGATGTCCGGGTGCTTGGCCGTGAAGTCCTCGGCGAGCCGCTGCATGCGGATCATGTCGCCATTGTTGACCGTTGCGATGGTGATGGTCTCGGCGAGCGCAGTGCCCGACAGGGCGACGACGGAGCATGCGCCGAGCAGCGCAGATCTCAGTTTCATGGATATCCTCCCTAGAACCATGATGAGCAATTGCTAGTGTATTGGGCAAATATTCGCTTTGATGTTGCGAAAGTCAAGCCGGATTCGATGCTGCGGCGCAACATCGAACTGGCTACGGCACTGAGGCGCAAAATGCCGGTTTCGCCTCAGTCCGAACGCGAGGCTGCGGCCTCGGCCAGGATCCACGAACGGAAGGCGCTGATCTTCGGCAGGTTTCGCCGGCCTTGCGGGTAGACGAGCCAGAAAGCCGCGTCGTCCTCCCAGACAAGATCGAAGGGCCGCATAAGGCGACCCGAAGCAAGCTCGCTCGTAAAGAAGAATGGCGTGAGGATCGCAACGCCCTGGCCTGCGATCGCCGCGCGCGCCTCGTTGGCCTGCGAGCCCATCTCGTTCTGCGGTCGGCCCTTGAGGCCTTCGGGCGAGACGCCTGCGGCTACCAGCCATTGCGCCCACCAAGGATCTGTCGGCGTCAGGATCGGCAAACGCAGAAGATCGGCCGGTTCGTTGACGCCGCCGATCGAAGCGGCCAGCTCCGGGCTCAGCATCGGGGTGAAGATCGTCGGCAATAGCGCATGAGCCGCAAGGCCCGGCCAGCTGCCGTCGCCAACGCGGATCGCGACATCCACGTCTTCCCGTGTGAAGTCGACGTAGCGCGGTGATGTTTCCAGCCGGACGGCGATCGACGGATTGGCAAGCTGGAACAGGCCCAGCCTCGGCGCCAGCCAGTTGGTTGCGAGCGTCGGCACGGTGCTGATCGTAAGTTTACCCGCCGCATCCTCCCGCGTCCTGCCAAAGGCTGCCGCAAGGATGTCGAGCGCCTGCGTCGATGCTGCGGCGAGACGAAGCCCCGTCTCCGTCAGCTCGACCTGACGGGGCCGCCGCAGGAAGAGCGGCGCCCCAATGCGCTCTTCAAGCGCCTTGATCTGATAGCTCACCGCCGCCTGCGTCATGCCGAGCTCGTCGGCAGCGCGCGTGAAGCTGCCGTGACGCGCTGCCGCCTCGAAAACGCGCACGGCAGAAAGTGGCGGCAGGTTACGGTGCATAAGTAGTCCTTATGTCCAATGAACGACGTTTTGTTGGATTTTAGCGCCTTTTGGGACGATCTGAAACACTGACGCATAAGCAGGCTTTCAGGAAAGCGGCCCCCTCATGGTTACAATACAATCCCCGATGCGACATCCGGAGCGCACAAGGTCAAACTGGGCAGGCCTGGTGCATACCATTCTGTCTCGATTGACGCGCAAGAAGACGAGAAGGGTAGAAATCCGCCATCTGACGGAACACATGCAAAGGGACATCGGCCTGATAGACAGCCACGATCCGCGAAGACGAATCTAGCCGCTACATGGCGAGAAGGGCAGCCGCCGTGCGCTCGTCGGTAATCAGGCCATTGACCAGCCGGCCGCTGACTGCGGCAAAGATGCCCGGCAGCTTGCGTTCGCCCATGGCGAGCGCGATGACCTCGGAGGAATCCCGCGACGGGATCGGTGTCGAGGCCACGCGGTCGTTGATGACATCCTCCACCGGCCTGCCCTTGCTGTCGAACGCCCAGCCGACGATCTCGGCGACCGCGCCGGCCTTGCTCAACGCCACGAGTTCGTCCTTCGAGATGAACCCGTCCTGATAGAGGGGCGCCTCCGGCCCGAGATCGCCGACCCCGACGAACGTGACGTCGGCCTGCGCGGCAAGTGTCATGGTTGCCCGGATGAGTTCCTGCCCGTGCAGCAGTTCGCGTTCTTCGGGCGACGATGCGATGACCGGCAGTGGCATCGGAAAGGAGCGCGACTTGACCTTGTCCGCCATGGTGAAGACGACATTGTACAAGGCCGCCGATCCATCCGGTGCGATGTTTCCGGTGAGCGACACGACCTTGTGCTGCCGGCATTCCATGGCCGGCAGCTTCTCGATGGCGGCCTTCAGCGTGCGTCCCGTGCCGAGCGCCATCACGATCGGTTCCGGCGAAGAAAGCCGCTTCTCGATCTCCGCGGCCGCTGCTTCCGCGACGCCAAGCGTCGTCGATCCCGATCCCGGATCGCTGGGCACGACTTCGACAAGATCAAGTCCGAACCGGTCGCGCAGCCTTGCGGCGAGTTCGAGGCAGTTCGCAATCGGATGGTCGATGCGTACCTTCACCAGCCCTTCGGAAACCGCCAGCGAAACGAGACGCTGCGCCGACTGTCGGGAGACGCCGAGCTTGGCGGCGATCTGGTCCTGCGTATTGCCGGCAACATAATAGAGCCAGCCGGCGCGGGCCGCATCGTCGAGCCTGGATGAGGGGGTATCGCGAACTGTGCTCATGGGTACCTGCGCCGGATCGGCGAGAGGCCGATGATCGCCGCGCCGCAGCGACCGACTCTGGCTGCAGGAACACCCACAGTCAACCGGCGCCCTCAGGCACGCATCCGTAGAGGTCAATCGTTATCGCGGACAACCAGCACGGACGTCTTTGAATGGCGGACCACGCGGGCCGCGTTCGGCCCGATCAGATAATCTTCCGGCCCCTCGCGTCCGGCGGCGAGCACGATCAGATCGGCCTTGACCACACCGGCATAGTGCAGGATCTGGCGATAGATCGAGCCGTGGCCGACGATGTGGCGGTGCTTGACCTCGGCCGGCACATGTTTGGTGGTGAATTCGTGCAGGGCCTTGTTGGCGTGGTCGATCGCCTGCTGCTCGTGCCCCTGAGGAAAGAACCCGCCGACGATCGAAAGCCCATAGTCAGGCACGACCGTCATGACGTGGAGGGTGGCGCCGAAGAGCCTGGCATAGTCCACGGCCGTGCCGATGGTGCGCGTTTCGTTTTCGGCGTCGCCGAGATCGACCGAGACCAGGATGTTCTTGTACATGGCCGTACCTCCCTACGTGGTCTTCGGATTGCCAAACAGCGTGCCGCCGCGCCGGCGCTGGGTGAAGACGACGAGGCCGAACAGCAGCAGCGCGGGTATGTAGAAGATCTCACGCGGCATCCGCTCGGTTGTAACCTCGATGGCGGTGACCTCAACCGGCCGGTCGGGGTCGTAGAAATCCAGGTTCGACAGGGTGCGGCCGGCGAGGCTGTTCATGTCCAGCGGCTCTTCGAGAATTGCCTTGTCGTCCTGGATGGTAACGTTCATGCCCATCGAACGCTCGAAACGGGCTTCGCCGCTCTCGCCCTGAGCGCCGAGATCGAACGCCATGGTGCGTTCGACGAGCTGGTCGGGATTGTCGAAATCGGGGCCGGTGATGACCAGCCGTGCCTGGGCGCCCTCCGGCTCGCTTTCGATCACCTCGAACAGGCGCGCCGGTTCCACCTGTTCGTAGGGCGGCTGCACCAGATCGAGGAAGAAACCCGGCCGCAGCAACATGAAGGTGACCAGCAGGAGGGCGGCCGATTCCCACAGCCGCGAGCGCGCCATGAAGAAGCCTTGCGTTGCGGCTGCGAAGATCAGCATGGCCAGGATTGCCTGGATGGTGACCCAGATTGCGCCGGCCCAGCTCACGTCGATCAATAGCAGGTCGGTGTTGAAGACGAAGATGAACGGCAGAAGCACCGTACGCAGCGAATAGAAGAAGGCGGTGAAGCCCGTCTTGATCGGATCGCCGCCGGAAACCGCCGCTGCCGCGAAGGAGGCAAGCCCGACCGGTGGTGTGACGTCGGCCATGATGCCGAAATAGAAGACGAACATGTGGGCCGCGATCAGCGGAATGAGAACGCCGTTGGCAGCGCCGAGCTCTACGATCACCGGGGCCATCAGCGAGGAGACGACGATGTAGTTCGCCGTGGTCGGCAGGCCCATGCCAAGTACCAGGCTGATGACCGCCGTGAAGACGAGGATCAGGAAGATGTTGCCGCCCGACAGGAACTCGACGAACTCCGCCATCACCTGGCCGATGCCGGTCAGCGTGACCGTGCCGACGATGATGCCGGCTGCCGCGGTCGCGCAGGCGATGCCGATCATGTTGCGCGCGCCGGCGATCATGCCGGCGATGAGATCGTCGAACCCCTCGCGCAGCGCGGCAGTGGTCTCGGCGCTTTGCATGCCCCGGAAGAGCGCCTTCAGCGGCTTCTGGGTCAGCATGATGACGATCAGCAGCACCACCGCATAGAACGCGGAAAGCCCCGGCGAACGACGCTCGACCATCAGGAACCAGACGAGCACGAAAAGCGGCAGCAGATAATGCAGGCCCGTCTTGATGACCTCGGATGCGATCGGCAACTCCACCACGGGGGCATTGGGATCGTCCAACTCGAGATCGGGCTGCCGTGCCGCGTACCAGATCAGCAGCACATAGGCCGCCAGCAGTGCGAGCAGCAGCACCGGCGCCGAGACTGCCGGCAGCAGCCACTTCACGAAATTGATCGCGTAGTAGATCGCGCCAGCCAGAATAACGATGGAAAGCGTCACCAGGCCGGATCGCAACAGCGCGACCCTGGCTGGGTGCTGTACGCGCTTGGGCAGCGACGGCATGTCGTTGCGCACCGCCTCGAGATGCACGAGGTAGAGGAGGGCGATGTAAGAGACGACCGCCGGCAAAAAGGCGTGCTTGATGACCTGCAGGTAGGAAATGCCGACATATTCGACCATCAGGAAGGCTGCCGCACCCATTACAGGTGGCATGATCTGGCCGTTGACCGAGCTTGCGACTTCAACCGAGCCGGCCTTTTCTGCTGAGAAGCCCACGCGCTTCATCAGCGGTATCGTGAATGTGCCGGTCGTCACCACATTGGCGATCGAGGAGCCGGAGATAAGGCCGGTCATCATCGAGGCCAGCACCGCCGCCTTGGCGGGGCCGCCCTTCAGGTGCCCGAGCAGCGCGAAAGCGAGTTTGATGAAGAAATTGCCGGCGCCTGCGCGGTCGAGCATCGAACCGAACAGCACGAACAGGAAGACGAAGGCAGTCGAGACACCTAGCGCGACGCCGAAGACGCCACCGGTCGACAGCCACATCTGATCCATCGCGCGCGAGAACGATGCGCCGCCCCAGCGGATGATGTCGGGTACGAAGGTCGACGACCCGAAGAACACATAGGCCAGGAACACCAGGGCAACGATGACCAGCGGCGGGCCGAGGGCACGCCGCGTCGCCTCGAGCAGGAGAACCATGCCGAGACCGGCGGCAACAAGATCCTGCGTGATCGGCAGGCCTGGGCGCTGGGCGAGGTCACGGTAGAAGATGAAAATGTAGAGCGCGCAGAACGCAGCCAGAATCCCGAGCACCCAGTCGAGCAGCGGGATGCGGTTGCGCGGGCTGCTGGACAGGGCCGGAAAGGCCATGAAAGCCAGGAAAACACCGAATGCCAGATGGATCGAGCGTGTCTGCGTGTCGTTGAAGACGAGTTGCAGACCCGTCATGCGCGATAGCATGAATGGCAGCGGCGAGGCGATGTAAAGCTGAAACAGCGACCAGCACAGCGCCACGCCTGCGATCACCAGGCCGGCGGTACCGACCGGATTGCGGGCGCCGGTATCACTCGATGCGACGAGATCCTGAAGTTCGTCGTCGGTCATGGCCGTCGTTGCCTTGCCGGCAGTCTTCGGATCGTTCGCCATCTGGGTCCCCTCCTGACGCGCACATTGCCCGGACGGGCATCTTATCCAAAACGGGGCGCCCGGCAATCGGACGCCCCGAATTTCGGGCCTTACTGAAGCCAGCCCTTCTCCTTGTAGTACTTCTCAGCACCAGGATGCACTGGCGCGGAGTTGCCCTGGCCGACCATGTCTTCCGGCGTCAGGTTGGCGAGCGCCGGATGCAGGCTCTTGAAGTTGTCGAAGTCGTCGAAGACCGCCTTGACGAACTGGTAGACGACCTCGTCGTCGACCGTGGCCGAGGTCACGACGGTGGCGCCGACGCCGAAGGTGTTCACGTCGCTGTCGGTGCCGCGGTACATGCCGCCGGGGATCACAGCCTTGAAGTAATAGGCATTGTCGCCGACCAGCTTGTCGACCGCCTCACCCTCGACAGGCACGATGACGCTGTCGCAGGTGGTGGTTGCTTCCTGGATCGCGCCGGCCGGATGGCCGACCGTGTAGGCGAAGGCGTCGATGTTGTTGTCGCACAGCGCGGAGCTCTGCTCGGCAGGCGCCAGCTCGGCGGCGAGCGCGAAGTCGGCGTTGGTCCAGCCCTTTTCGGCGATCAGCAGATCCATCAGCGCACGCTGGCCGGAGCCAGGATTGCCTATGTTGACGCGCTTGCCCTTGAGATCGTCGAAGCCGGCGACGCCCGCTTCCGAGCGCGCCACGACCGTCAGCGGCTCGGCGTGAAGCGAGAACACCGAACGCAGGTCTTCATGCGCGCCGCCGTCGGCAAAGTTCGCCTCGCCGTTGAACGCGTTGTACTGCACGTCCGACTGCACGACGCCGAACTCGAGGTCGCCGCCCTTGATGGCATTGACGTTGAACACCGAACCGCCGGTCGATTCGACCGAGCAACGGATGCCGTGGTCGCGGCGGGTCTGGTTCATCAGACGGCAGATCGCGCCGCCGACCGGGTAATAGACGCCGGTGACGCCGCCGGTGCCGACCGAGATGAACTGCTGCCCCTGCGCAACGGCGGCGCCGGCGGCCAGCGAGCCGCCCATCGCCATCGCGAGGCCGAGGCCAATCAGGTTTCTGGATTTCATGTTTGCGTCTCCTTGCTCCTTGCACGTTCCCCTGACGGGTTGGTTGATATAACCCGGATCCCTCCGTGCACGAGGGCCGGTTGTTCGGCTCACCCGGAGGCGGCCGAAATCTCATTGGCGGCCGATGCGGGTACTCGCCAAAGCCTGCGCAAATCCGCGGCCTTTGCAACCCCGCGACCGCATTCTCCTGCCGCAACAACCGTCGCGGCGACGATTGCGGCATTGTCCGGAGCCAATGACCCGTCCGGCAGCCAGAGATTGTTCTCGAAACCGACACGGGCGTGCCCGCCTGCGCGCGCCGCGCGCGCCATGAATTCCGTCTCGCGGGGCCCGAAAGCGCACAACATCCACTGATGCCGATCGATGCCGGCGGAAAGGAACGCGGCGAGTTCGCCATCCGTGGCGCCCTGCTCGGTGTACCGGCCGAGCACCGCGAGCACTGCAAGCGGCCCGTCCGGCAGCACGCCGCGCCCGGCAAGCGCTTCCAGGCGCGCCAATTCGGCCGCCTCGTAGACGATGATCTGATGTAGTGTGCCGGCTTTCTCCATACGCTCGAAGAGCGAGGCGGCCAGGCGCTCGTCACCGTTCTCGGGCAGGATTTCGCGCAACGCGATCGATACGGATTCCGGCTGCAACGCATCGATGACTGCAACCTGCTCGTCAGGCGTGTAGCGCCCGACAGCCTCTGTGGTGACCTGCACGACCAGATCGTCCCCCACGGCCTTGCGCACGGCTGCGACTGCCTCACGGTAAAGCGCCGCGTCCAGCGTGTGGGCGCCGGTGACGTCGCGAACATGAAGATGAATCATCGCCGCACCTGCGGCCAGGGCGTCCGCAGCGTCGCGGGCGATCTCGGCCGCCGTCATCGGCAGGCGCGGATGATCGGCTTTTGTGCGCCGCGCCCCGTTCGGCGCGACGGCAATGGCGAAAGGATGGGTCATCAGGCGGCGATTCCGGCTGCAGCGGTCGCTGCGGCAACCGCGCGCGAGAGCTTCTCGACGATCATGCCGACATGATCCTCGCCGATGATGAATGGCGGGGCGACCAGAACATGATCGCCGGCCTTGCCGTCGACCGTTCCCCCAGCCGGATAGACCATCAATCCCTCCTCCATCGCGGCAGCCTTGATGCGCGCATGCAAGCGTAGGGCGGGATCAAAAGGCTTCTTCGTCTCGCGATCTTCGACCAGTTCGAGGCCGATGAACAGGCCACGGCCGCGAATGTCGCCGACGAAAGGGCGTCCTTCGAACGCCGCACCCAGCCGTTCCTGCAGTTGCGCGCCCATCAGGCGGCAGTTTTCAAGCAGCCCGTCTTCCTCGATCACACGCTGGACGGCCAGAGCGCCTGCGGCCGCCGTCGCGTGGCCGATATAGGTGAAGCCGTGCTGGAACGCGCCCGAGCCGCCGGTGATCGTTTCGAAGATGCGCTCGGAGAGGATCGTCGCGCCTATGGGCTGATAGCCGGCTCCGAGCCCCTTGGCACAGGTGAGAATGTCGGGCGCGATACCGTCCTGCTCACAGCCATAAAGCGTGCCGGTACGGCCCATGCCGCTCATGACTTCATCTAGGATCAGCAGGACGCCATAGCGGTCGCATATCTCGCGGATTCGACGGAAATAGCCCGGCGCGGGCGGCACGGCTCCCGCGGTCGCGCCCACGACCGTTTCGGCAATGAAGGCGATAACGGTTTCCGGCCCGAGCCTGAGGATTTCGGCCTCCAGCTCGTCGGCGGCGCGGATGCCGTATTCCTCCGACGTCTCGTCCGATCGACGGTGGCGGTATTCGAAACAGGGTGCGATATGGCTGGCCGGCAGCAGGATCGGTTCGTAGATCGCGCGCCGTCCCGCATTGCCGCCTACCGAGAGCGCCGCAATGGTGTTGCCGTGATAGCTCTGGCGTCGCGCGATGAAGTGCCGCCGGCCTGTCTCGCCGCGTTCGAAGAAAAATTGCCGCGCGAGCTTCATTGCCGTCTCGTTGGCCTCCGAGCCGCCGGAGACGAAATAGACATGGCCGAGCCCCTCCGGCGCGCGCTCGATCAGGTGTTCGGCCAACGCCTCGGCGGGCTCGTTGGTGAAGAAGCCGGTATGCGCGTAGGGCAGGCGGTCGAGCTGCGCCTTGATCGCCTCGATCACGCGCCGCTCGCTATGGCCAAGACAGGACACGGCTGCTCCGCCGGAAGCGTCCAGGTAGCGCTTGCCCGCGCTGTCGATGACGAAGGGTCCTTCACCGCTGACCGCGACAGGCAAGTCACGGGAGGGCTCGCGATGAAGGATACGGGTGCGGTTCGTGCTCATGATTTCGGCTCTTCTGGCAGGTAGGCGGATATGGCCTCGAAAGTGGCTTCGCGGCGACGCAATGCATCCAGTGCGCCATCGCCGGCGCGCGCCAGCACCAGTATGGCCAGCGCCTGGGCGGCAGCGATCGGGCCGATGGGCGAGGCGATGTGGGCCGGGCTTTCGTTTGCCGCGACAAGCGCGACGTCGGCAAGCCGGGCAATCGGGCTCAGCGGCCCGTCGGTAATGGCGACGACGCGAACGCCCGAGTTCCGTGCATGGCGCGCAACATCGACGGTCTCGCGGCTGTAGGGCGCGACCGAGACCACCACCAGACAATCGTTCTCGCGCAGATGGTGCAGCTCGTCGAGCGGAGCGCTGCCGATGCCGGTCATCAGCCTCACATGCGGCATGAACAGCGACAGCGAATAGTGCAGGCTGAAGGCGACGGGGAAGCAGCTTCTGATGCCGGCGATTGCCACCGCGGACGCGGCGACCAGCAGGTCGGCGGCCTGAACAAGGCTGCGTCGCGCCTGCGAAGCGAGCGCACGGGAAACGTTGTCCCGCTCGGCCGCGGCCATCGCGTCGAGCAGCAGGTCTTCTGCGCCCGGTGCCCGCGATCCGCTGATGACGCGGTCGGCACGATCCGAGAACACACCCTGCCTGCCGGCGGTGAGCCACGCGCGATGATCTGCCTGAAACGCGTCCCAATTGTCGAAGTCGAGCGCCTGCATCAGACGGGTCATCGATGTCGGCGAGACGCCTGCCTGCCGCGACAGCGTGCGCAGCGAATGCAGGGCGACATCCTGCGGGTTCTCGCGGACGAAACGGGCGGCGCGACGAAGCTGCGGCGAGAACGCGCCGTAGCGGGATTCGATGCGCTGCCAAATCTCCTGAAGGCTCACGACGCTTCCGCCCTACGAAACATTTGTCACGCAGTAAAGCTGCAATGAAACGTTTGTGTCAATCAGATTCCGTCAGGCCGGAACCGGGCGCGGTCGGCTGCTGCGAAGCAGGATCAGCACCATGATCGAGATGTTCATGACGTTCCAACCGATCCCATTCCAGAAGGCGGCCGCGTAGGAACCGGTGAGGTCGTAGATCCAGCCGGAAAGCCAGCCACCGAGCGCCATGCCGGCGATCGTCGCCATGATGACAACGCCCACCCGCTGGCCGGCTTCCCGGGCCGGCAGATATTCGCGCACGATCATGGCGTAGCTCGGCACGATGCCGCCCTGCGACAGGCCGAAGACCATGGACACGATATAGAGCGAGACCAGGCCGTCGAACGGCACGTAGGCGAACAGCGCCAGGCATTGCAGCACGGAGCCGATGAGCAGAGTCTTCACGCCGCCGATATAGTCCGCCAGGAAACCGGAGACGAGCCGGCTCGCGATGCCGCCGACCAGCATCAGCGACAGCATCTCCGATCCGCGCGCGACGCCGTAGCCCAGGTCGACGCAATAGGCGACGATGTGAACTTGCGGCATGGACATCGCCACGCAGCAGCCGACACCGGCCAGGCATAGCAGCAATTGCAGCGCGCGCGGCGACAGATCGATGGAGCGCCTGTGCGTCACTCCGGTGGCAGCGGCTGACTCCGGCTCGGCATAGGGCGCGCGGCGGCGCAGCAACTGCGCCAGCGGCACCATGGTCACCGCACAGACAATGCCGATCGCCACATAGGTGAAACGCCAACCTTCGGTGGGCAGTGTGAACTGCATCGCCAGCGGCCAGATCGCGCCGGCAAAATAGTTGCCGCTTGCGGCGGCGGCGACAGCAACGCCGCGACGGCGGTCGAACCAGTGCGACAGGTCGGCGATGAGCGGTCCGAAAGTTGCCGAGGCGCCGAAGCCAATCAGTGCCTGCAACAGCGCGAACAGCCATATGGACGGCGCGATGGCTGCCAGCACGTAGCCTGCAAGCAGGGAACCGGCGGCAACCATCATCGGCAGCAGGATGCCGGCCCGATCGACGAACCTGCCGATCATGACGTTGCCGAAGGCGAAGCCGATCATGGTGGCGGTATAGGGCAGCGAGGCGACGCCACGATCGACGCCGAATTCCGCCTGGACCGCCGGCAAGACGACGATGACCGACCACATACCGACACTGCCGATCGTGGCGATCAGCACCGAGACAAGCAGCCTCGTCCAGGCATAGCGGCCGTCTATGTCGGCCCGAGCCTTCGCGTTCGCCGCGGCATCCATGGCGTTTCCGATCCCTTTCGGCGGCGGTCCCGCCATCATGTTTTCAATGGCAGCATCGTCGCTTCGGGCCGCGGGCCAAAGCGCCACGGGCAAGACATCGACCGTTCCAGACAGCTCAGGCCGGCGTGATGAAAACTGCTATCAGATGAGCCATTGCGAGCTCACGCCCAGTCGCCGCCGTCCTTCCACTTGATCGAGCAGCCTGCAGAGGCGACCTGCTCGCGCGGTCCCTCGCCCGTCTGCGCGATCTTGACCATCGCTTCGTAGAGATCGCGGCGAAGGTCGGCCGGCCCCTGCTCGCGGCGCGAGGCATCGAGCCGGCCGCGGTATTGAAGGCGCATGTCGGCATTGAAGCCGAAGAAGTCCGGTGTGCATGCGGCGCCATAGGCCCGTGCGATCGACTGGTCCTCGTCGTGGAGGTAGGGGAAGGTCATGCCGTGCTGGCGCGAGAAGGCCTTCATGTTCTCGAAGGAGTCTTCCGGATAGGCGTTGGCGTCGTTGGAGTTGATCGCGACGAAGCCGATGCCGTGAGCGCTCAGGTCGCGGGCATCGCGGACGATGCGATCGATCACCGCCTTCACATAGGGGCAATGATTGCAGATGAAGGCAACGACGAGGCCGCCGGGGCCGACATGCTCCGAAAGCTGATGCTCGTTGCCGTCAACACCAGGCAGGATCGCATCTATCCCTTTCCAGCCGAAATCGCAAACGGGCGGAACCGCCGCCATCTTCATCCTCCATCGTCGGTGATAAAACCCCATCATAGACATGTTTGGCGGCGCCCGCGAAGTCCGGATGGCGAGTTGCTGAAAATCATCGGCCCGCCGCTTGGGAAAGCGGCGGGCCGGAAAGCCGGCTGCCAGGCGAGGGGAACCCGGCTGCGGCGTACTACTCGTGGACCCGGAGGTCTATTCGGCGGCCTGCAGGTTGACGCGGCTCTCGGCGAGCTGGGTCAACTTCTTGTCGGTCGCCTTCTCCTCGTCGAGGTTCTTCTGAAGGACGGCGGCGCAGTCGTTGCGTCCCAGTTCCTTCGCCCAGGCGACGAGCGTTCCGTAGCGCGTCATTTCATAGTGCTCTACGGCCTGGCCGGCGGCGATCAGCGCCGCGTCGAGCACGCGGTCGTCCTCAACCTCGCCGGCAATTTCGTCGGCTTCCTTGAGAATGCCGTCGATAGCCGGGCAGTTTACGGCCTTGGCCTCGACGCCATGCATCTTGAACACCTGCTCCAACCGCTCGACATGCCCCTCGGTCTCCGCCATGTGCTTCTCGAAGCCCTTGCGAAGCTCGGCATTGGATGCCTTGTCGATCATCTTGGGGAGGTTCTTCAGTATCTGCTTTTCCGCATAGTAGATGTCGCGGAGCGTGTGGACGAAGAGATCGTCCATGGTTTTGATGTCCTTGGAAAAAATGCCCATTGTCGTAGCCTTTCTTGCTTCTTCTTCTTTAAGGGGCGGCTGGCTCCCGACGCCCGTTCGGTTGACGCCGGGGCCAGTGTCTGTCCGGACAACACCCCAACGTCGAAGCGCGAAGGCGGTTCCGCATCGCGTCGGTCAATCAGTCTAATTTTCGACAGAGGGGCGGGCGAAAGAGCGTTGCGCAAATGCAACATGGGCACGCAATCGACACCAAGCCCCAAAAGGATCGCGAATCACTCGCAATTGCGTCATGGATCGCGCCCTAAACAGCAACGCATTAACAACGCGTTCACGGCTTATTCACGGGTCTGCGCTACAATCATCGCCATTCGGAAGGGACATCCGAGAGGACGGGAAATTCAGGTCATGACGGTCTGGGCTCAAATCATCAGCCGCGCAATTTCGGTGCGCGAATTCTTCATGCCGAGCTATCGCCCGGAGCGTCACTACATGCGCGGCCCGGGGCCTGCCTGCGCCCGCATCCGCCGCGTGCATCCGGACGCCAGCTTCCAGTAAGTCAGGGCTTTTCGCACCGCTCGATGACGACGGGCTCCGCCGCGTCAGCGCCGACCTCCACGCACTCGCCCTCTGCACAGACGGTCCAGCCCGAAGCCGTTGCGCCCGACGCGGCAAGCACCAGCCGCGGCAGAGGCGGTATCGAGGGCTTCCAGCGCCACCATCCATCATCGAGAACCGAACCCTCGGGCGGGTCCATGCCGGCGCCCGAACCCTTTACGCGCGCCTGCAACGCGTGAAGGCCGGCCGGTGTCGCCAGCCAGACCTCTTGCCATGCGGTCTTCTCGACCGAGTGCTCCCAGGAGAGCGAGAACAGGCTCGCCGCCAGCATCAGCGTCTTGCCGGCGGCGACGATGCACACGCTCATCCTATTCGCCCGCCTCGCGCGCAGGCGGCACCTGCTCGCGCGTGCGCCACCAATGCAGGCCGAGCATCACGGCGGCCAGCGCAAAGCCGATCTCATCCGTTGCCGGCAAGGCGGCAATCAGCGTGAAGGCGGCGGCAGTGGCAAGCAGGCGCTCCCATATTGCGAGGTTCCCGCGCAGATAGCCGATGACGGCGACGCCCCACAGCATGATCGACAAGCCCGTCTTGAAGACGATGTAGATCACGGCGGGCCAGAAGCCGATCGACTGGGTGAGAGCACCGCCGTCCTGCAGCATCAGCGCCGGCGTATAGACGGCCATGAACGGGATGACGAAGCCGGCAGCGGCGATCTTGATCGCCTGCATGGCGATCTTCAGCCCGCTTTCGCGCGCAATGGGCGCTGCTGCAAAGCAGGCGAGCGCCACGGGCGGCGTCAGATCGGCCAGTATGCCGAAATAGAAGACGAACATGTGGCTGACGATGAGGGGAACGCCGAGCGCCAGCAGAGCCGGACCGGCAATCGTCGAGGTGATGATGTAGTTGGGAATCGTCGGGATGCCCATGCCGAGGATAAGGCAGGTGACCATGGTCAACAGCAGCGACAGGAACAGCGAGGTCTGGCCGACCGAGACGATGTACTGTCCAAAGGTGTTGGCGACGCCGGTGAGCGTCATGGTACCGATGATGACGCCGACAACAGCGCAGGCGACACCGACCGGCAGCGCGGTCTTTGCGCCCTCGGCAA
Organism: Aquamicrobium sp.; assembly: GCA_019739225.1. Taxonomy (GTDB): domain Bacteria; phylum Pseudomonadota; class Alphaproteobacteria; order Rhizobiales; family Rhizobiaceae; genus Aerobium. Next base: position 73,478 of record JAHHDT010000002.1, on the reverse strand, counting down.
GGGAATCGCGGCAGGCCGCCAGCGTGTCGCGACCGCCGGCGACGAACACGTTCACCAGGATCAATGCAACGACCGCCACGAGGATGACGTTGATGCCGAGACGCAGGAAGCTCGCCGCGACGATGCCAAGGCCGATCCAGAAGACATAGCGCAGCACCGTGTTCGGCAGTCCGAGCGCTACCGTGGTGCCGAGGATCAGCAGCACCGTCAGCGACAGGCCCACTGTGCCGGCAAAGAGCGGCGTGTAGCCGGAGAAGAGCAGGTAGACGAGTGCTGCAAGCGGCAGGATCAGGTACCAGCTTTCGCGCAGCGCGCGCAGCGGCGACGGCAGTTCGGAGCGCGGCAGGCCCATCAGGCCGCGCTTGCCGGCTTCCAGATGCACCATCCAGAACGCCGAAGCGAAGTAGAGGATTGCGGGAATGATCGCCGCCTTGACGACTTCGTAATATTCGATGCCGAGCGTCTCGGCCATGATGAAGGCGACCGCGCCCATCACCGGCGGCATGATCTGTCCACCCATCGAGGACGTCGCCTCGACGCCGCCCGCAAAGGCCGGGCGATAGCCGAAACGCTTCATGAGCGGAATGGTGAACTGGCCGGTGGTCACCACATTGGCGACGCCCGAGCCCGAGATCGTGCCCATCAGGCCCGACGAAATGACGGAGACCTTCGCCGCGCCGCCGCGTGCGTGGCCGACCCAGCCCAGCGACACGTCGGTGAACAGCTTGATCATGCCGGCCCGTTCCAGAAACGAACCGAACAGGATGAAAAGGAAGATGTAGGTGGCCGACACGTAGATCGGGATGCCGTAGATGCCTTCGGTGCCGAACGCCATGTGGTCGATCACCTGGTCGAAAGCGTAGCCGCGGTGGTTGAGCGGTCGCGGCAGATATTGCCCGAACAGGCAGTAGGCGAGGAACAGGCCGGAGATGATCGGCAGGGCCGGTCCCATGATCACCCAGGCGGCGATGAAGACCGTTACAAGCGCGACGACGCCGACGGCAATGTCCCGCGTCAGGGGGAAGCCGGTACGCTGGATGAGCGGGACATATTCCCACCATTGGTAGAAGGCGACCGCCATGCCGGCAGCGCCAAGAGCCCACGCGACCACACGCACGGAAAGCGGCCGCCCGGTCATCGCCGCGACAAGCGGGAAGGTCAGCAGCACCAGAAAGCCGACATGGAATGCCCGCACCACCTGGCTTGGCAGGTTGATGATGTGGGCGGCGGAGCCGATCTGGTAGAGCGAGAAGGCTACCGCGATCCAGAACAGAACCTTGCCTTCCCGTGTCAGCGGGAAGCTGCCATGGGTCGGGTCATGAATGGCTGCCGCGGCCTCGTCCGCCGCGGACGGGCTGGATGCTGCATTGGTCATCGCGTGCTCCGAAAAGGATAGCCACGTTGCTGCGGGCAACGGGCCGGCGCGAAACCGCGCCGGCCGATTGCGCGCCCCGAAGGCGAAGGCCTAGAGGAGGCCAGCTTCCTTGTAGTAGCGCTCTGCACCCGGGTGCAGCGGGATCGGCAGGCCCTGCGGCCCCTTCTCCGCCGAGATCGCGCGGGCGGCAGCATGCGCGGCAACCATCTCGTCGAGGTTCTCGAACAGCAGCTTGGTCATCTGGTAGGCGACCTCGTCGGTCACGCCGTCATGGGTGACGAGGATGTTGGTGATCGCCACGGTCGGCACATCCTCAGCCTGGCCCTCATAGGTGCCTGCGGGGATCGTCGCCGCGATGAACGGCGCGCCCATGCTTTCAGCGATCTCGGCAGGCACCGCCACGACAGTGGTCGGCAGCGAGATCGCCAGATCCTTGATCGAGGCGACGCCGAGGCCGGCGGACTGAAGCGTGGCATCGAGCTGGCGGTTCTTGATCAGTTCGACGGATTCCGCGAACGGCAGGTATTCGAGCTTGCCGAGGTCGTCATAGCTCATGCCGGCCGCCTCGAAGATGGCGCGCGCGTTCAGCTCGGTGCCCGATGCTGGCGCGCCCACGGACAGGCTCTTGCCCTTGAGCCCTTCCAGATCGGTGATGCCGGACTCCTGCGAGGCGACGATCTGAACGTAGTTCGGATAGATCGCGGCGATGGCGCGCAGCTTGTCCAGCTTGCCGGGGAAGCCGGCTTCGGTGTTGCCCGCCCAGGCGTTCTGAACCGAGTCGCCGAGCGCCAGCGCGATCTCGCCACGGCCCTGCTGCAGCAGGTTGAGGTTTTCGACCGACGCCTTGGTCGACTGGACCTGCGTCTGCACGCCATCCATGTTGTCGCTGTAGATCTTCGCCAGCGCCACGCCCAGCGGGTAATAGACGCCCGAAGTGCCGCCGGTCAGCACGTTGATGAATTCCTGAGCCTTGGCAGCGGTCGCGCCGAAGCCCAGCGACACGGCGACAGCGCCGGCTGCAAGCAGATTCCTGGTGACGTGTTTCATGATGCAAAGTCCTCCCTGACTTCCTGTCGTGACACGGCACCGATGCCGCGCACCCGCATGAACCCTAGCATCCTGCGTGCCATTTCCAAGCGTTTCGCCAAACCCCTGGGAATCCCGGCTCGCAGCGGGCTTCTTCGTGCTGGTTTCGGCGGGATTCCGCCTCACTCAACGAAGATGCGGCAAGTATCCGCCGAAACCTCAGGAGCGCGACTGCCTCAGCCCATGGCGCTGGATCTTTTCGTTCAGCGTCCGCAACGGCACTCCAAGCAGGCGGCTCGCCTCCTGCGTATTGCCCCCGGTTTCGGCCAGCACCTGTGCAATGAGCCGGGCCTCGAAGGTCGCGACGCGCTCTGCAAGCGACGGCTGGTTGGGCTGCCCCGCGATCGACGACGCCGGATCCAGCGGCAGTCCGAGTGCGAAGCGCTCGGCGGCGGCGCGCAGCTCTCGCACATTGCCCGGCCAGTCGGCATCCTCGAGAGCAGTCAGCAGGCCCGCATCCGGCTCTCGCGGATCGACGCTGTGGCGGTTTGCGGCCTCGATGCAGAAATGGCGGAAAAGCAAGGCCACATCCTGGCGGCGCTGGCGCAGCGGCGGGATGGTGACGACGACCGTGGCAAGGCGGAAATAGAGGTCGGCTCGAAACCGCCCGGCATCGCTTTCGGCGCGCAAGTCCGCCTTGGTCGCGGCGACGAAGCGAACATCGACCGACACACGCCTGTTCGCGCCGAGAGGCTCGACCTCGCGCTCCTGTATCACACGCAGAAGCTTTGCCTGAAGCGCGAGCGGCATCGACTCGACCTCGTCGAGGAAGACCGTGCCGCCGTTCGCATGCTCGATGCGGCCGACGCGTTTCTGGGCCGCTCCGGTGAATGCCCCGCGATCGTGGCCGAACACCTCGCTTTCGAAGACGCTTTCGGGAATGGCCGCGCAATTGAGAGCGACGAAGGTACGGTCCCGGCGCTTGCCGAAATCATGCAGCGCGCGCGCCACGACCTCCTTGCCGGTACCCGTTTCACCGTGGATGAGCACATCGACGTCCAGCGAGGCCAGTTGCGCGACCTGCGCACGCAGCGCCCGGGCCGGGCTGGAATCGCCTATGAAACGCGTTTCGATCGACGCGGAGGCGTCCACGGCATCGCGCAGACGCTCGACCTCTCTGTTCAGCCGTCGCTGCGAGACGGCGCGGTCCAGCACGGCGACCAGATGGTCGGCGTCGTAGGGTTTTTCCAGAAAGTCATGCGCGCCGCCACGCATCGCCTCGACTGCTAGCGGGACATCACCGTGACCCGTAAGCAGAATGACGGGCAAAGCGGGGTCCCTGCGGCGCGCCTCGGCCAGCAGCGCGAGACCGCCCATGCCAGGCATGCGGACATCCGTGATCAGCGCGTCGCAGTCGCGCGGATCCAACCCCGCCAGGGCGGCTTCCGCGTTGGGTGCTGTGAAAACATCGAACCCGCTGAGGACAAGCCACTCGCGCGCGGATTCACGCACATTCTCCTCGTCATCGACGAGCACCACGGCGCCGCGGCTCATTCGGCTGCCTCTCGCTGCCGGTTCTCGCCGACTGCCGGCAGTTCGATGCGGAAGGTGCAGCCACCTTCCGCGCGCGTTTCGAAATCCATCTCGCCGCCGAACTCGCCCAGGATCGCGCGGGAAATGGACAGGCCGAGCCCCAGCCCCTCGCCCGTCAGCTTCGTGGTGAAGAACGGCTCGGCGATGCGATCGCGCAGATGCTCCGGTATGCCGATGCCATTGTCGCGCACGAATAGGCGCACGCGCTCGCCGTCATGCTCGCTCCACAGTTCGACCGCGCCGTCGGTCCTTTGCTGGACGGCATCCAGCGCGTTGACGACGAGGTTGAGGATCACCTGTTCCAGCCGCGTGGCATTGGCAAGAACCATTGCAGGCGACGACGATGTGCGCAGCCTGACCGCCGCGCCCTGCTCGGTTGTGCGCGCGGCGGCAAGCTCTACCGCCACAGCCATCGCCTTGTCGACGTCCACGACCTCCAGCCTTACTGGTTCGTTGCGGGCAAAGGATTTCAGCAGTTTCACGGTTCGCTGGATGCGGCGTACCAGATCGCGCGCGGAACGGACCTTGTCGGCCACCGCGGCCGCGTCACCGCGCGAGGCGAGCAAGCCGGTCGACGCGAGCGTGTTTTCCATGGCCGCGAGCGGTTGGCTCACCTCGTGCACGATCGCAGCCGACATGCGCCCGAGTGCGGCCAGCTTGGCGGCCTGGATCAGTGATTCCTGCGCCTGGCGCAGTTCCGCTTCGGCGCGGCGACGATCCTCCACCTGCCTGTTCAGTTCCGCGGTTCGCTCAACGACGCGCCGCTCGAGTTCGCCATGGGCATTCAGCCGCGCCCGCGTAAGCTGTCGCCGCTGCCGCATATAGAGGCCCGCACCTGCGATGAGCAGCCCGGCCAGCGCGGTGAGCAATGCCAGAAGCAGACTGTTGGCACGGATCGGGGCCAGGCTTGCGAGCCCGAGGAGCCTCCATCCATCCGGTTCTATACCCACCTGCAGAACGAGGCGACGCGCATCCTCGCCGTCAACACGCGCGGTTTCCGGCAGCCTGCCCGCATCGGGGAAGATCGGGCTGGCTACCGCCAGATCGACGTTTCCATATTTGCGTGTCCGGGCAAGGTCGGAAAGAACCTCCTCGCTCAACGCCTGCAGCGGCCGGTATTTCCACGGCGCATGACCGGTGAGGAACACGACGCCGTCGGCATCGGTGACCGCAACGATCGCCCTTGCGTCGCTCCAGGTCTCCTCGATCTTGCGCATGTCGACCTTGACAATGGCAACGCCAACGACCCGCCCGTTTTCACGAATGGCGGAGGCCAGGAAGTAACCGGGAATGCCGGTCGTCGCGCCGACCGCGTAGTAGCGGCCCTCGCCGCGCGCAAGCGCGTCCGTGAAATAGGGACGATACTGGTAGTTCTCGCCGACAAAGCTCGTCGGTTCGGCGTGGTTGCTTGCTGCAATCGTCACCCCGTCCGGCTTCATCACGTAGAGCTCGTCAGCGCCGGAATCGGTCCGCACCGCCTCCAGATAGGCGTTGGCGCGCGCGATCGCTCTGGGATCGGGTGAGGCGAGCACTTCGAGGATGCGGCGGTCGCGCGCGATGACGGCCGGCAGGTAACGGAAGCGCTCGATCTCGCCCTCGACGGTACGCGCCAGCACATGCAGTTCGTCGTCGAGTGCGGCGAGCGCGCGGCGCTTGCCTGCCTCGAGCGAGACGAACCACACCGCCAGCGCGGCCGCCGCGATCAGCGCCAGCGCCAGTATCGCGACGAGGCCGCGGCCGAAACGGAAACCGGGCATGGTCCTCCCAAGATGATGCCCATTGCGAGGCCTCATAGTAGAGGCCGCGCGCGCCGACGCAACTACGACCGCGTGGCGATCGCGGCGGCAGCGCCAGCCATGAAGGTTGCCGCCGTGCGGTTGAGCGCCTTGAGCGCGCGCGGTGTCGCCAGGAACCAGCGCGCCTTGGCGGCCAGCGCCAGATACGGCATCAGAACGACAAGCAGCACCATGGCCGTGATGGCGATAAGCACGCCGTAGTCGGACGGGGTGATCGAAGCGATGTCGATGATGGTCGGCGTGATCGCCAGATAGAACACCATCACCTTCGGATTGCCGAGCGTGACCAGCAGCCCGCTCAGCACGCTGGTCCAGATGCCGCCGCGCGCGCGATCGGCATCAACCTTTTCGGCCGTGATGCCTGTGCGCCAGAAGTTCCATGCCATCCAGGCGAGATAGGCAACGCCAACCCACTTGATGACGAGAAAGGCGGTCCCGAAAGTCTGGGCGACGAGAGCGAGACCCAGCACCACCGCCGTAAGATAGACCAGATCGCCAAGAACCAGCCCGAATGCCATGAAGATGGCCGAGCGGAAACCGGAGCCGAGCGCCCGCGCAACGAGAGCGACAACGCCGGGGCCAGGAATTGCCGCGGCGATGGCGAGCGCACCGGCGTAGGTGACGAAGCCTGCGAGGGTCATGTCGGGGAAGCCTCCGAAAAACAGGGCTTCCCTATCGCACGACGTCAGCGTCTTTGGAAGCGCGTCGCCTACCCGCGAGCCGGAATGGTGAGGCCCTTCTGGCTTGCCGGCCGCGCAAGGCATCGCTCCAGCCACTCGATGGTTTCCGGAAAGTCCTTGAGCCCGATAAGGTCATCCGCCTGATAGAAATCGCGCAGCGTCCGCACCCATGGGAAGGTTGCGATGTCGGCGATGGTGTATTCGTCGCCCATGATCCACTGGCGACCCTTCAATCGTCCTTCGAGAACGCCCATCAGGCGCTTGGACTCGTTTGCGTAGCGGTCGAGCGGCCTCTTGTCCTCGATCTCCTTGCCGGCAAACTTGTAGAAGAAGCCGAGCTGGCCGAACATCGGCCCAACGCCCGCCATCTGGAAGAAGACCCACTGGATCGTCTCGTACCGCCTCGCCGAATCCGCCGGGATCAGCCTGTCGGTCTTCTCGGCAAGATAAAGCAGGATGGCTCCGGATTCGAAGAGTGACAGCGGCTTGCCGCCAGGTCCGTCCGGATCGACGATCGCCGGAATCTTGCCGTTCGGGTTGAGGGACAGGAAGTGGTCCGTCCAGGTCTCGTTCTTGGTGATGTCGATCAGGTGGGCCTCATAGGGCAGGCCCAGTTCCTCCAGCGCGATCGAGATTTTCACACCGTTCGGCGTGGGGAAGGAATAGAGCTGCAGCCTGTCTATGTCCCGGGCCGGCCAACGCGTGGCGACCTGGAAACCGGAAAGATCGGTCATGGGAACGTCCCTGTTACGGTGGTGCCACAGAACGCGGCGGGAGAGGATAACCGGTTTTAGATAGCGAGCCGGCTCGCCGATACAAGGCGACCGGAACCAGCTTCCTGACACTCTTTCAGGGACGGTATGACTTTACAGCAACAGTCGCGTTGGTGCCGCCGAATGCAAAGGAATTGCTGATGGCGGCGCGTACCTCGCGTTGCCGCGCGGCGTTAGGCGTCACATCGAGGTCGCAGGCCGGATCCGCTTCACGATAATTTGCGGTCGGCGGAACGATGCCTTCCGTGATCGCCCTGACGCAGGCGATCAGCTCGATCGCGGCCGTCGCGCCGAGGCAGTGGCCATGCATCGACTTGGTGGAGGAGACCGACAGCCGGTCGGCAGCAGCCCCAAACGCGTCGCGGATCGCGCGGGTCTCTATCTGGTCGTTCGCCTTGGTGCCGGTGCCATGCGCATTGACGTAATCGACATCTTCAGGCGCGAGGCCGGCGTCGGCCAGGCAGTTGCGCATTGCGTTCGTCGGACCTTCGACGGTGGGGGCCACGATGTCCGTGGCGTCCGCCGACATGCCCGAACCCGCAAATTCGGCAAGGATGGGCGCGCCCCGCGCGCGCGCATGGTCAAGCGTTTCCAGAACGACGACGCCAGCGCCCTCGCCAATCACCAACCCTTCGCGGTCTGCGGAAAACGGCCTGCAGGTCTCCTTGGCCAAAACGCGCAACGCTTCCCAGCCCTTGAGGATGCCCCAGACCAGCGGCGCTTCAGTACCGCCGGCCAGCATCACATCGGCTCGCCCGAGCAGAAGCTGGTCGACTGCGCTGCTGATCGAGTGATTGGCGGTGGAACACGCGGAGCTCACGCCGTAGACAGGCCCGCGCAGCCCGAGATCCATGCTGACCTGACCGGCGGGTGCTCCGGTCATGGCGCGCGGCACAGAAAAGATATTCGCGCGCGGCCGGCCATCCAGAAGGATGCCCCGATAATTGTCTTCGATGGTTTCCCAGCCGGCAACGCCCGCGCCCACGACGGCGCCGATGCGCCGGGTATTGGTCTCATCGATTCGCAGTCCTGCCTGCGCGGCCGCCTCGCGCGCGGCGATCACCGCAAGCAGGCTGAAGCGGTCCATGGTGACGAGCCGGCGATGCTCGATGCCGTGATCCGGCAGCGTCTTTATCTCAGCGCCCGTATTCACCTTGAGATCATGCAGCGGGACCGTCGTCAGCGGGCCGATGCCCGACCGGCCGGAACGCATCGCGTCCCATATGGTCGGCACGTCGGTGCCGAGCGCGCAGACCCCGCCCAGTCCGGTAATGACGATCCGCGGCTTTGCCATGTCAGGTTTTTTGCTGAATCAGGCCGCGAACGGCTTCGACGATGTCCCCGACATTGGAAAGGTTCGACCAGGCATCGACCGTGCTCATCTCGATCTCGATGCCGAACTCGTCTTCCAGGTCGAATATGATTTCGGTCAGTTCCAGCGAATGGATGCCGAGTTCCGTCAGGTCCGTGGCCAGCGTAACCTCGCCTGCATCTGGGCTGGCGTGCGCCTTGATCTTTTCGATGATTGTCGCCGCCAGTTCGTCACTCATTCCGCTACCCCCAAAACCAGACTGCGCCCGCGAGCGGGCCAAACTCCTTGCATGCGCCTCTCCACGCACCTGTGACCTCTATAAGAACCCATTCGCCCTTGCGCAACAAGTGTCCCTGGAGACAATGCGGGAAGGCAGCGCGAATGGCATGGGCGTTGCTTTCGTTTTGCGGCAAGGAGCCCGCATCGAATGAATCACCCACAACCTCGCCTCGAGCAGGTCAAGCTGCAACGCGTGTCGGCAAGCGGGGTATTGTCCGTGCGGCAGCGCGACGGCAGGACCCGCCTGGAAAGGCTCTACCAGGAGGGCGCCGCAAAGATCCGGCTTCCGGCGCGTGGGGACGGCCCGCTGGAAGCGATCCTGATCAACACGGCCGGCGGCCTGACGGGCGACGACCGGCTCGCCTGGGCTGTCGAAGCCGGCGAAGACACGGCCGTCACCCTGACCACCCAGGCCTGCGAGAAGATCTACCGCGCCACGACCGGGCATGCCGAAGTCACCTGCAAGATTTCGGGCGGGCCGGGCGCACGAATCGCATGGCTGCCGCAGGAAACGATCGTTTTCGAACGTTCCGCCTTCCGCCGCCGGCTTGATGTCGACCTGGCCGAAGATGCCGAGGCGCTGCTCGTCGAGGCCACCATCTTCGGGCGACGGGCGATGGGCGAAAACGTTCGAACGGCGATCTTCCGCGACCGCTGGCGCGTGCGCTGCGGCCAGCGGATGATACACGCCGAAGACTTCGCGATCGGCCCCGATGTCGAGGCCACAATGGGTCGGAAGGCAGGGCTTGGCGGCGCTGGAGCCTGCGCCACCGTTCTCCTGGTCGGGCCGTCGGCCGCCACGCATCTCGACACGGTTCGCCACATCGTCGACGGTGCCGGCGGGGCCTCGGCGTGGCAGGTCGGTTCGACTGGCAAGCTTCTTGCGAGGCTGGTGGCAACCGACGGCTACGCCCTGCGCGAGCGGCTGGTTCCGCTTGTCGCGATGCTTAATGGACAGGCAGGCCTGCCTAAAACCTGGTCACTTTAAGGGGTGGAGTACGATGAACCTGACGCCGCGCGAAAAGGACAAGCTGCTCGTTTCCATGGCCGCAATCGTGGCTCGCAGGCGGCTGGAGCGCGGGGTCAAGCTCAACCACCCCGAAGCGATCGCCCTGATTACCGATTTCGTCGTCGAAGGCGCCCGGGACGGCCGCACCGTCGCGGAGCTGATGGAAGCCGGTGCGCATGTCGTGACGCGGGAACAGGTCATGGAAGGCGTGGCCGAGATGATCCACGACGTGCAGGTGGAAGCGACCTTTCCCGACGGCACCAAGCTCGTCACCGTGCACGAACCGATCCGCTAGGAGGCAGCTATGCTCGAACTGCGACCCAATTGCGAATGCTGCGACCGTGACCTGCCGCCAGAAGCGCCGGACGCGATGATCTGCACCTTCGAATGCACCTTTTGCGCGCCCTGTGCGTCCGACGTGCTAGGCGGCGCCTGCCCGAACTGCGGCGGCGAACTCGTGCGCCGTCCGATCCGGCCCGCAGACAAGCTTGCGCGTTTCCCGGCTTCGACGACGCGGGTGCTCAAGGCGCAGGGCTGTGCGCGCGACAAGGCGGCATGACGCAGCTTCACAGGCAGACATACGAAGGGGACACTCCATGACCAGAACCAGGACCGCCGCCATCGCGGCTTGCGCCTTCATCACCAGCGCAAGCCCGGCTCTCGCCCATCTCGATCCGGGAGAGCACGGCTCGTTCATGGCCGGCTTTTCGCACCCGCTGTTCGGAACCGACCATATCCTTGCCATGGTCGCGGTCGGCCTCTGGGCCGCGCTGCTCGGCGGGCGGGCGCTCTGGCTCGTGCCGCTGGCGTTCGTCGGCACCATGCTGACCGGCTTCCTGGCTGCGATGGCCGGCGCGCCGCTGTTTTTTGTCGAGCCCGTCATCCTTGCTTCGGTGGTGGTGATCGGCCTGCTTGCGGCGGTCGCGCTCAACGTGTCGACCGGTGCCGCAATGGCGATGGTCGGCTTCTTCGCGTTCTTCCATGGACACGCCCATGGCGGCGAGATCGGGGAGGCCGGCGCCTATGCCTATGCGGCGGGCTTTGCCATCGCCACGGCATTGCTGCACGCGGCCGGTCTCTTCGTCGGCAGTTTGTTCGGCGGGGATAACGGTCGCATGGTCACTCGTGCCGCCGGCGCGCTCACCGCGCTGGGCGGCATCTGGCTGGCGATCGGGGGCTAGGAGGCGTCAATGATTCCAGGCGAAATCATCACCGCGGACGGCGACATCGAACTCAACGCCGGCCAGCCCACACTGACGATCAGGGTCGCCAATACGGGCGACCGGCCGATCCAGGTCGGCAGCCATTACCACTTCTTCGAGACAAATGCGGGGCTGCGCTTCGACAGGGAGGAGGCGCGGGGCATGCGCCTCGACATCCCGTCCGGCACCGCCGTGCGGTTCGAGCCCGGCCAGGAGCGGGACATTCAGCTCGTTCCGCTCGGTGGCCGTCGCCGCGTCTATGGCTTCAGGCAAAAGGTTATGGGGCCGCTATGAACCGGCGGACGGCAGACCCTCGATACGCTGCATCAGGGTTCGTCGCCCGCGACAAAGATCGTGACGCCATTTTCGTCATCGAACTCAAGCGCGACGACATCCGTCAGCAGGATCGAGCGCGAATCGATGGCATGGTAGAAGATCGCGCTTCCCTGGATAGCTTCGCGCAACTCGACGACGCTGCCCTTCAACTCTTCGAGCTTTGCTTCGACCGCCGTTTCCGCCTCACCGAAATCCGGGAGGAAGACGATGTCCACATTGTCGATCGAGAATCGCTTGCGCACATCGGAGGCGTTGTCAGACGACTTTTCTATAGCCGCAACGATACGCTCCTCGTCGGCGGCCGTTTCGGCCTTCTCAGTGGTGACATCGGACCCGACGATCGTGTCGATCGCCCCCTCCGCATCCAGCCCCTGCGCGAGAAGCGCGACATTGGGTATGGATGCCAAGAGGAAGGCGGCCGCGAAAATGGCGTGCAGCCAGATGGGTTTTTCCCGGGCAATCGTGAGTGGCAAAAGTCAAACTCCCTTTCATCAGGCCGGACGGCCGCGACGCGGTTAAACGCGCGAGCGGCATATTCGGTTCATCGGCCGCAACCTACACAAGCCCTCGGGGCAATGGAACCACGACCACGCCCTGACAGAACAGGCCGGCGCGAAACGGGATTCGCGCCGGCCCGTCACTCGCTGCGGACGTTACATCACGTAAACGGTGACCTGCCCATCCGCTTCAACCTGTGCCGCGACGATCGCGGACGTGTCTACGCCCTGCGTGCGAAGTTCCTCGCTCAGCGCAGCATTGGCGCTGATCGACGTGCGCAATTCATCGACGCCGTCGCTGTTCTGGGTCAGCGCCTGATCGAGCGCGGCCTGGTCATGACCTTCCAGATCACTGACGCTGACAACCTTGACGTTGTCGACCTCGCTCAGCGTACCGATCGCCTGCGCGTTGGACGAGCCGGCGCCGACCGCCGTCAGCGCGGACTCGAAATCGCCACCGATCGCGGCCGTGGTGCCGGCATCGACATCCGGCATCGTCGTGGTCGCGCCCGCTTCGCCGGAGAGGTCCATCTTGCTTTCCGCAAAGGCCGGAGCAGCGATGACCGAAGCACCCATGAGGGCGGCGGTGGTGAGGCCAAGAATGCGTTTCATGATCGTACCTTTCATTCCGTTCGGGTTTGTCCCTTCTTTCGGAGTGGCCACGTCGAGGCGGCCATCCAGGAAATGCATGGGAGCGGGTCCGGTTTCATGAACGCGGCGACCATTTCGGGGTCATTTGGTGGCGGCAATGTGCAAGCCGCCCGGCAGCCGCATCCAAGGCCCGCTGCGGCAGCGCCGACAGCACACTGATCCGAGGGGGAACAGCCCATGCCAGCAAGAATCCAGCGCTCCGCCTACGCCCGCATGTTTGGCCCGACGACGGGCGACAAGGTGCGGCTGGCCGATACCGAACTGTTCATCGAGGTGGAGAAGGATTTCACCGTTTATGGAGAAGAGGTGAAGTTCGGCGGCGGCAAGGTGATCCGCGACGGCATGGGACAGAGCCAGGCGAGCCGCGCCGACGGCGCGGTCGATACAGTCATCACCAATGCGCTCGTGCTGGACCACACCGGCATATACAAGGCTGATATCGGGCTCAGGGACGGGCGCATCGCCGGCATCGGCAAGGCCGGCAATCCGGATACCCAGCCAGGCGTGACCATCATCGTCGGTCCGGGCACCGAAGCCATTGCCGGCGAGGGCAAGATCCTGACGGCCGGCGGGTTCGACGCGCATATCCATTTCATCTGCCCGCAGCAGATCGAGGAAGCGCTGATGTCGGGCGTGACCACCATGCTGGGCGGCGGCACCGGCCCGGCCCACGGCACGCTGGCGACGACCTGCACCCCCGGCGCCTGGCATCTCGGCCGCATGATACAGTCCTTCGACGCATTTCCGATGAACCTTGGACTGTCGGCGAAGGGCAACGCCTCGCTGCCGGCTGCGCTGGAGGAGATGATCCTCGGCGGCGCCTGCGCGATGAAGCTCCATGAAGATTGGGGCACGACGCCGGCCGCGATCGACAACTGCCTTTCCGTCGCGGACGACTACGACGTGCAGGTGATGATCCACACGGACACGCTCAACGAGAGCGGTTTCGTGGAGGATACCGTCGCTGCCTTCAAGGGTCGCACCATCCACGCCTTTCACACCGAGGGCGCTGGCGGCGGCCACGCCCCGGACATCATCAAGGTATGCGGGTTTGCGAACGTCATTCCATCGTCCACCAACCCGACCCGGCCCTATACCCACAACACCATCGCCGAGCATCTCGACATGCTGATGGTGTGCCATCACCTGTCGCCGTCGATCCCCGAGGACATCGCATTTGCCGAAAGCCGCATCCGCAAGGAAACGATCGCGGCGGAAGACATCCTGCACGACATGGGCGCCTTCTCGATCATCTCGTCGGACAGCCAAGCGATGGGCCGCGTCGGCGAGGTCATCATCCGCACCTGGCAGACAGCGGACAAGATGAAGCGCCAGCGCGGCGCCCTGAAGGAAGAGAGCGGTGACAACGATAATTTCCGCGCCCGCCGCTATATCGCCAAGTACACCATCAACCCGGCGATCGCCCACGGGATCAGCCAGGAGATCGGCTCGATCGAAGTCGGCAAGCGCGCCGATCTCGTCCTGTGGAACCCCGCCTTCTTCGGCGTGAAGCCGGACATGGTGCTGATCGGCGGCTCGATCGCGGCCGCGCCGATGGGCGATCCCAACGCCTCGATCCCGACGCCGCAACCGGTGCACTACCGCCCCATGTTCGCAGCCTACGGCAAGGCGGTCACCAATTCGTCCGTCACCTTCGTCAGCCAGGCCGCGCTCGATTTCGATCTCGGCAGGAGGCTGGGTGTCGAAAAGGGCATGGTGGCCGTCTCGAACACGCGCGGGGGTATCGGCAAGCACTCTATGGTGCTCAACGACGCGACCCCCCATGTCGAGGTCGATCCGGAGACCTACGAGGTGCGCGCCGATGGCGAGCTGCTCACCTGTGAGCCCGCGACCGTGCTTCCGATGGCGCAACGCTATTTTCTGTTCTAGCGTGCCGGCCGACATGCACAGGGAGGCTGCCAGCCATGATCTACGTCGTCGCCACGCTCACCATCAAGCCCGGTTCGCTGGAGGCTCTGCGCGAACCCGCAGCAGCCTGCATGGCAGAGACCCGCAAGGAGAAGGGCTGCATTTCCTACGAACTTTTCGCCAGCCTCGACGATCCTCAGAAGCTCGTCTTCATCGAGCAGTGGGAGACGCGCGAGGATCTGACAGCCCATTCGAAGCAGCCGCATCTCCTCGCCTGGCGCGATGCCAGCGCGCCGCACCTCGTCGAACGCCGGATCGAGATTGTGCATCCCGAGCGAATCGAGCAGTTCTGAAGCGCTCGCAACGCAAGGGAGGACAACGCATGTATCAGGCCGTCGGATCGCCGGGTTCCCGCCTCATCCGGGTCACCTGGATGCTGGAGGAGCTCGGCCAGCCCTACAGCATTCTCAAGGTCAAGCAGCACACCGACGAGATGCGCCGCTACAATCCCTCGGGCAAGGCGCCCGCGCTGATCGATGGCGACGTGGTGGTCACGGATTCCGCGGCGATCTGCGCCTATCTCGCCGAAAAGCATCCCGAGAAAGGCATGGCGCCGCAGACGCCGGCCGAGCGCGCCCACCTCAACGCCTGGCTTTTCTTCGCCCAGTCGGAACTCGAGGCGCCGCTGTGGAACAAGCTCAAGCACCGCATGCTGCTGGCCGAGGAGGAGCGGGTCGATGTCGGGCCCTGGACGACGGCGGAATTTACCCGCGAGATCCGCGCGCTGGAAATGCGGCTGGGCGAGCACGAATATGCAATGGGTGACCGTTTCACTGCTGCGGATGTGATTCTCGGCCATTGCGGGCAATGGGCGCGCAGCGCCCGCTTCGACGTTGCCTCGGAACGGGTCAACGCCTATTTCGACAGGGTGCTTGCCCGTCCCGCACTGGCGCGTGCGAAAGCCCGCGAGGAGGCCGCGTGAAGCTGCAGATCAACCAGGATTTCACCAAGCTGCCGCGCGCAGGCGCGATTGTCCGCGCGGCCGAGGCGGCAACCGGCACGGCGCCGTTCGACAGCGTTGTGCTTGTTCATGACGAGCGCCATCTGCGCCGGCGGGTGGTCGAGCTTGCCGGCGGCGACAAGGTGCTGGTCGACCTGCCGGAGCCCACGGCGCTGGAAGACGGCGACCTGTTGGTGCTCGACGATGGCCGCACGGCGCTGATCGTCGCGGCGGAGGAGGAGGTCTACGAGATCGTACCACGCGACAGGCTGCACCTTGCCGAATTGTGCTGGCACATCGGCAATCGCCATCTCGCCGCGCAGATCGAGACCGGGCGCATCCTGATCCTGCGCGACCATGTCATCAAGGCGATGCTGGAAGGGCTCGGCGCGACGGTCAAGGACATCGTTGCGCCCTTCAACCCCGTGCGCGGCGCCTATTCCGGCCATTCGCACGGACACGACCACCATCATCATGGCGAAGCCGACAAGTTTGGACGCCTTCCCGGCGATCCGCACTACGGACACGACCATGCCTGAACGCGGGACAGCCTCGCTGCTGCGGCTGATGGCGTGGCTGTCGCCGGCATTTCCCGTGGGTTCGTTCAGCTACAGCCACGGGCTGGAGCGCGCCGTTCATGACGGAATGGTCGAAGCCGAAGCCGACCTCGCCGAGTGGATCGTCACCTTGCTAACCGAAGGTTCCGGCTGGAACGACGCGGTGCTGCTGGCCGAGAGCTCTCGGCTTTCCGCCAACGAGGCTTCGCTGATCGGCATCGCCGAACTTGCGGAAGCGATGGCCGGATCGGCTGAACGTCATATGGAATCGACGCTCCAGGGTGCGGCCTTCCTCACATCAGCGGCAGCATGGCAACCAGACGTTGCCGATCGTTTGCCAGCCAATTGCCCCTATTGCGTCGCCGTCGGCGCCGTGGTCGGGGCACAGGGCGTGCCCTTGGAAAGCGCGCTTGCCGCATATCTCCAGGCCTTCGCGTCGAACCTGATCCAGGCGGCGATACGACTCTCGATCATCGGCCAGAGCGAGGCGGTCGCAATCCTCGCCGGTCTCGAAACGACGGTGGCGCAAACCGCCGCGCGTACCTCACTCTCGTCGCTCGACGATCTGGGTTCGGCAACGCTCGTTGCCGAGATCGCGGCGATGAACCACGAAACGCAATATTCGCGGCTGTTTCGCTCATGACGCTGATCGCCGCCCTCGTTGCGCTGGTGCTGGTCCTGCTCGCGGCACTGCATGTCTACTGGGGTCTTGGTGGGGTCTGGCCGGGAACGGACGAGAAATCCTGCGCGCGGGCCGTTGCCGGCTTCAAGGGCATCGATCGCATGCCGTCGCCGCCTGCGGCTTTTGGCGTGGCAGCCGCACTTGCCGTCGCGGCCCTGATCGCGCTGGCTCTGGCCGGCATCGTCACATTGCCGCTGTCGGCCGCACTCATATGGTTGGGCGGGCTTGGCGCCGCCCTCGTCTTCCTGGGACGCGGTATCGCCGGCTTCACACCCGCCTGGCGGCGGATCACGCCAGAAATGCCGTTCGCCCGCAACGACCGGCTTTATTTCTCACCGCTCTGCCTGCTGATCGGCGCGGGCTTAACCCTCCTGCTCTTTCAAGGAACGGCCACATGACCTCTCCCAACGGACCCCTGCGCATCGGCATCGGCGGCCCCGTCGGCTCGGGCAAGACCACGCTGACGGAAAAGCTCTGCAAGGCGCTGCGCGACGATTTCTCGATCGCGGTCATCACCAACGACATCTACACCAAGGAAGACGCGCTGATGCTGGCGCGGCTGCAGGCGCTGCCGGAGGAGCGCATCATGGGGGTGGAGACTGGCGGCTGCCCGCACACCGCCATCCGCGAGGACGCCTCGATCAATCTGCAGGCGGTCGCCGAGATGCGCGGAAAATTTCCCGACCTCGACATCGTCTTCATCGAATCGGGTGGCGATAATCTGGCGGCAACTTTCTCACCTGACCTCGCCGACATCACCCTCTACGTAATCTCGGTCTGCCAGGGCGAGGAAATCCCGCGCAAGGGCGGTCCGGGCATCACTCGCTCCGACTTCCTGGTCATCAACAAGTCCGACCTCGCGCCCTATGTGAACGTCAATCTCGACGTGATGACGGACGATGCAGGGCGGATGCGCAAGGGCAAGCCTTTCGGCTTCACCGACCTGTCGCGCGGACGCGGCCTCGACGCCGTCGTGGGCTTTATTCTCGAGCAGGGTGGCCTGGAACCGACCGGCAAGGTTGCGGCAGAGGCCTGATCGGGCCATGCTTGCGCCGAACCAGCGGAGCATCCAGAGATGAGCGTTACCCAGCTTTCCGAACGCAACCGGTCGAACCTTCCGTTTCAGGAAGAGCGCGCCGATCTCGCGGCGGCCTTTCGCTGGACCGCCCGGCTGAACATGCACGAGGCCGTGGCCAATCACTTTTCGCTGGCGGTGAACGAAAAGGGCACGCAGCTTCTCATCAATCCGAACCAGATGCATTTCTCGCGCATCCGGGCGAGCGACCTCTTGCTGATCGATGCCGACGACCCCGAAACGATGAACCGGCCGGACGCCCCAGACCCGACCGCCTGGGGCCTGCACGGCGCGATCCACCGCAATTGCCCATATGCGCGCTGCGTGATGCACGTCCACTCAGTGCATGCCACGGTGCTCGCCTCGCTTGCCGACTCGCGGCTGCCGCCCATCGACCAGAATTCCGCGATGTTCTTCGACCGCGTGGTGGTCGACGAGCATTATGGCGGCCTCGCCTTCGAAGAGGAGGGTGAGCGCTGCTCCAGGCTCTTCGCCGATCCCAAAGCGAAGGTGATGGTGATGGGCAATCACGGCGTGCTCGTCATCGGCGACACGGTGGGCGATACGTTCGACCGCCTCTATTATTTCGAGCGCGCCTGCGAGACCTACATCAAGGCCCTTTGGACGGGCAGGCCGCTACGTGTCCTATCCGATGCGGTCGCCGAAACGGTGGCAAGCCAGATGGACGATTATCCCGTGAACAGCGCCGGCCGCCATCTTCAGGAGCTCAGGCTTATCCTCGACGAGGAGGGCTCGAACTACAACGCCTGACTATCAGCCGTTCCTGATGGTCTCGTCGGGTGGGCGGCGGGAGGCCAGCACGCGCTCGGCATTGGGCAGGTCGTTGGAGAACACACGATTGCGCGCCTCGTCGGCGGCATGCCCATGGTCGAGCCAGCGCTGCACCAGCCGACGTTCAAGTTCCTGCATCGGCACATCAAGCCAGACGGAGTAGTCGAACAGCGGCCCAAGCCCATACCAGGGGCTGTCGTCGAGCAACAGGTAGTTGCCCTCCACGAGAACGAAACGGGCCTCCGCCGGCACAACCGCCGCGCCTGCGCGGGCAAGATCGGCCTTGCGATCGAACACTGGAACGGTCACATCCGCATCGGCTCTGCCCAGGCGTTCCAGCACATGGCGCAGGCCATCGAAGTCGAAGGTTTCCGGCGCGCCCTTGCGGGCCCGCAAACCGCGGGCATCCAGCACCGCGTTGTCATAGTGGAAGCCATCCATCGGCACGGTCACGGCGGTGCCTTCGGGCAGCAAGGGCATCAACGCTTCCGCGAATGTCGACTTACCCGAACCCGGCGGCCCGGCGATCGCCACCACAATCCGCTTGCGGCCGGCCGCCTTGCGAAACAGCGTCGCCGCCAGATGCGCAATCTCCGACATGGCCTCCTCCGTACGGCCCGATTGTCAGCCGAGCCACCTTCGATAGTCCGATACGAGCAGGTGCGTCGGCTCGACATCCTCCTCGATCCTCGCGAAACGCTTGATCGGCTCAGCGAAGACATTGTCGGTCTCGTCGTCGTTGACGGTGGAGACCTCGCCGATCAGCACATCATCGCCCTCGGCCCAGAAGGCGTGCCAGACGCCGGGCAGCAGCGTCACGCTCTCGCCGGGATGGAGCTTAAGGATGCCGCTGGGTTCCAGCGTGCGCACCACGCCGTCGGTGGACACCTTAACCTCGGCCGCCTCGTCGATCGAGCCGTCGGGCGCAGACATATAAAGCTTGAGCGCCAGCGTACCGCCGCCGCGGTTGATGATGTCCTCCGCCTTGACGTTATGGCGATGCATCGGCGCGAGCTGGTCCCTGCGCGAAATCATGATCTTCTCGGCGTAGAGCATGCCCCGGCCGTGGGCCAGGTCGGCTGCGTTGCCATTGCGCACGGTGAACAGGAACAGGCCGGTCGAGGCAAAATCGCCCGTGCCGTAGTCGGTGATGTCCCAGCCGAGGCGCGCATCGACAATGCCGCCGATCCCGGCGCGCCGTTCCTTCATTTCCGCAGGCGACCAGTAGGCGAATGGCGGCAGCACATAGCCGTGGGATCGGATGAAGGCATCCGCATCGGCAAGGATGGCATTCACTTGTGACCGCTTCATCGTGTCTCCTCAGCGCGAGGCGCTCGCCTGCGACGCGCGCGGCATATAGACCTCGATCAACTGTTCCATATGTTCGTTGCGGACGGCCGCGCTTTTGCCGCCCATGACAATGGCGACGATGCGCCGCCCGCCGCGCCCGACCGACGTTGCGAGGTTGAAGCCGGACGCGCGGATATAGCCGGTCTTGAGCCCGTCAACGCCCGCAACCCGCCCCAGCAGGTCGTTGTGGCCGCGAATGACCTTGCCGGCATAGGCAAACTCCCGGTTGCTGAAATAGTGATAGTAATGGGGAAAGCGCTTGCGCAACGACATGGCCAGAATCGCCATGTCGTGAGCGGTCGTGCGCTGTTCGGCGTCCGGCAGGCCGGAGGCGTTGCGGAATGTGGTGGAGCGCATCCCCAGGGAACGCGCCTTGGCCGTCATCATCGCGGCGAAGCGTTCCTCCGTGCCGCCGAGATACTCCCCAACGGCCGAAGCGACGTCATTGGCCGACCTTACGCAAAGCGCAAGGATCGCCGAGCGAACGTCGATGCTCCCGCCCTTCTTCAAACCGAGCTTGGACGGCGGCCGCCCGGCTGCGTAGGCAGAAACGGGTATGCTCGTCATCACGTTGAGCTGCCCGCTGTCCATCGCCTCGAACAGCATGTAGAGCGTCATCATCTTGGTGAGCGACGCCGGGTAGCGCGGCTCGCGGGCGTTGTCTTCGTAGAGGACCCGCCCGCTATTGGCGTCAACGACGATGGCTGCGTATTTCTCCGACGGCAGCGGTGCGACCGCCGACTGCATGACCGTCTGCGTCGTGCAGCCCGCCAGAAACACGAATGCCGCCATGATGATGGCGGCGCGGCGCGTGATGCCTGCTACGGCACGAGTTGCGGCTTGCAATAGGTCCCCCGAGTGATCGATCCGGCAATGTCTGACGGTTTCGGATCATGCCCGAGCCTGTCCGCCATCGCAATCCCGTCACAGAAACGACGGCGATGGCATCCATCGCCGTCGTATTCATAACCTGGTGCTTGCGCAGATCAGGCCGAGGGCTGCTTGGTCTTGCGTAGATAGGGCAGGATCGTCTCGTAGGAGCCGAACCGCTTGGTGGCGTCCTCGTTGGAAACCGCCGCGGTGATGATAACGTCCTCGCCCTGCTTCCAGTTGGCCGGCGTCGCCACCTGATGCTTGGCCGTAAGCTGGATCGAATCGATCGCGCGCAGGATCTCGTCGAAGTTGCGCCCGGTGGTCATCGGGTAAGTGAGCACCAGCTTGATCTTCTTGTCGGGGCCGATCACGTAGACAGAGCGCACCGTGGCGTTGTCGGCCGGCGTGCGGCCCTCCGCGCTGTCACCGGCATCGCTCGGCAGCATGTCGTATAGCTTGGCAACCTTCAGGTCCTTGTCGCCGATAAGCGGGTAGTCGACGGCGAAACCCGTAGCCGTCCGGATGTCGTCTTTCCACTTGGCGTGGCTTTCGACAGGATCGACCGAGATACCGATGATCTTGACGCCGCGCTTGCGGAACTCGCCCTCAAGACCGGCCATCGTGCCGAGTTCCGTGGTGCAGACGGGCGTGAAGTTCTTCGGATGCGAGAACAACACGGCCCAGCCGTCGCCGATCCAGTCATGAAAGCTGATCTGCCCCTGCGTGGTGTCGGCCGTGAAATCCGGTGCGGTGTCGTTGATGCGAAGGCCCATGGCGTTTCTCCTCAATGGCTGTTGTGCTGATCATAATGCAATGGCGGCGCAAGACGAGAGTTGACGCGGCAAATTGCGACGATTTGTAGAACGGAACGAGCGATTATGCCGTCCGCTCAGGAATGGTTTGCTCAGCATCGACCCGAGCTGAAGGGCATACCGCATCTGGACAATCAATCCAGCAAAATAGTCGACTACTCACACGTGGCCCCCGATTGTCGCCGAAGCCGGACAGGCGTAGATTTATCGCGTCGGCTGGAGTGGCAGCACAGGCCGAACGCCGTTGCGTTGCGATCACATGGCCTCGACCATAAGAGATGCAAAGGATCGCCCCTGCTGCCATTGGGGGAACATCATGCCATTTCTTGCTACGCTCTATTTTCGCACGGCCATCCTCTTCCTCATCATAGGTATCGGCATCGGCCTTCACATGTCGATTTCGGGTAATCACGGGGTCATGGGCGCGCACGCCCATCTCAACCTGCTCGGCTGGGTGACTTCGGCGCTGTTCGGCACCTATTACGCGGTCAATCCGCTCAAGGCCGCCGGCAGGCTGCCCTTGCTGCAATATGGCGTCTACGTGATGGGCATCGTGATCATGATCCCGGCGCTCTACGCCCTGCTTTCTGGCAATACCGGCGCGGAGCCCATCGTTGCGATGGGATCGCTGATCGTTTTTGCGGGTGTGCTGCTGTTCGGCTGGATCATTTTTTCAGGCGACAATGCGGCCGCGCGAAATGATCTGCGTCAGCCGGCGGAATAACCGTCGCGCCGCACGGCGATACTCAATGCTGCCTTGCGATTACGCCGCGTCGCGGACCTGATAGTCCTTGATCGCGGCGAAGCGGATTTGTTTCCACCGTTCGGCCTCATAGTTGAGGCCGAATTCGTGCGGGGCCAGGAAGACGGGATCGCCGTCGAGATCGCGGGCGATGTCGCCGCGATGCGCTTCGACGAAACGCTCGAGCTCCGCACGGCTGTCGGCCGAGATCCAGCGGCAGACGGTGAAGCGCGCCATCTCGAAGTCGACCGGCAGACCGTATTCGACGTTCAGGCGCTCCTTGAGCACGTCGAGCTGCAGTGCGCCGACCACGCCGACCATGGCAGGCGAGCCATCGTCGGGTGAAAAGAGCTGGACGACCCCTTCCTCGGCCATCTGCTGCAGGGCTTCCTTCAGCTTCTTTGCCTTCATCGGGTCGCCGAGCCGCACGCGGCGCAGGATTTCCGGCGCGAAGTTCGGAACGCCGCGGAACAGGATTTCCTCGCCCTCGGTCAGCGTGTCACCGATGCGCAGCGTGCCGTGATTGGGGATGCCCACAACGTCGCCGGCATAGGCCTCGTCGGCGGTGATGCGCGACCGGGCAAAGAAGAACTGCGGCGCGGACAGGCTCATCGCCTTGCCGGTGCGCACCAGCTTCGCCTTCATGCCACGCTGCAGCGTGCCTGAGCACACACGAACGAAGGCGATACGGTCGCGGTGGTTCGGGTCCATGTTGGCCTGGATCTTGAAGACGAAGGAGGTCATCTTGCCCTCGGTCGCCTCGACGCGGCGTGAATCCGCCTCCTGGGCTCGCGGTGCGGGTGCCCATGCGCCCAGCGCCTCGATCAGGTCACGCACACCGTAATTGCGCAGCGCCGAGCCAAAGAAGACCGGTGTCAGGTGTCCTTCGCGGAACGCGGCAAGATCGAACGGCCTGCAGGCCTCCCGCGCCAGCTCCAGCTCCTCGATGAAGGCCGGCCGCTCGTTTTCAGGCAGCAGCCCGGCGACGCGATTGGAGTCGGGACCGTTGACCTTGGTGCGCTCGACCTCGTCGTCGCCGCGCCGGACGGCATTGTCTGCAAGGTGGTAGGTGCCGGAGAAAGTTTTGCCCTGACCAATCGGCCAGGTGATCGGCGCGGTGTCGAGCGCCAGCTTCTGCTCGATTTCATCGAGGATCTCGAAAGTGTCGCGCGCCTCGCGGTCCATCTTGTTGACGAAGGTAACGATCGGAATGTCGCGCAGCCGGCAGACCTCGAACAGCTTCAGCGTGCGCGGCTCGATGCCCTTGGCCGCGTCGATGACCATGACGGCCGAATCGACCGCCGACAGCGTGCGATAGGTGTCGTCGGCAAAGTCCTCGTGGCCCGGCGTGTCGAGCAGATTGTAGACGTTGTCGCCATATTCGAACGTCATCACCGAGGTGACGACGGAGATGCCGCGTTCGCGCTCGATCTTCATCCAGTCGGAGCGCGTCTGGATCTTGTCCTTCTTGGCCTTCACCTCGCCGGCAAGCTGGATCGCTCCGCCGAACAGCAGCAGCTTTTCGGTCAGCGTCGTCTTGCCCGCGTCGGGGTGCGCAATGATTGCGAAGGTGCGGCGGCGCGACACCGCCTTTTCGATCGTTTCGGCCATGTGAAGAGGTTCCTTCGGTCGGCGGGCTTATAGCTGCGGCGTCGAGCCATGTCGAGAAAAGCCGACTGCACTTTTCATCGGGCTGTCATCAATCTGTGTGGCCGGCCGGGTAGGCAAACGCGACAAGCTCAGGCGTTTCCGCCGAGCTTCGTTGCAAGCCACCGGATGAGAAGGGAGCAAGCCATGAACGATACAAGACAGGAAAGACCGACATTCGACGAGTGGGACGAGATCAATTTCCCGCGTCCCGAGGAAAACGAGTTCGACCGCGTCGTGGAACGGGCAATCTCGCGGCGCGGTTTTCTGGGCGGCGTGCTCGCCTTCGGATCGGGCGCGGCCGTCATGGGCGCCGGCATTCTCAATTCCCTTCCCGCCCGCGCGGCGCAGGATTCGCGCTTTGCCTTCAAGCCGATCCCGATTTCCACCGACAACACCGTGCACGTGCCGGAGGGCTATCGCTGGCAGCGCCTGGTAAGCTGGGGTGACCCGCTGTTTTCCGGCGTGGCCGAGCTCGATCACGCAACCGGCGGTTCGACAGCGGACGCGGAAAAGATCTTCGGCGAGAACACGGACGGCATGGAGCTGTTTATCATCGGCGGCAAGCAGGTCATCGCGGTCAACCACGAATACACCAATAACGACATCAACCTGCCCGAGGCCACAGACGGCGTACCGCGCGACGCGCAGGACGTGTTGAAGCTGCAGAATCTGCAAGGGGTTGCCGTCTTCGAGATCAGCGAAACCGACGGCAACTGGTCCGTAGTCAAGGACAGCCCGTTCAACCGTCGCATCACGCACAACACGCCGATGCGCATCGCGGGGCCGGCCGCCGGCCACAACCTGATGAAGACCGAGGCCGATCCGACCGGCACGGAAAGCCTTGGCACCTTCAACAATTGCGGTTCCGGCAGGACACCCTGGGGCACCTATCTGACCTGCGAGGAAAACTTCAACGGCTATTTCGGCGCCACGGGGGAGACGCAGCTCGAAGGGCTGACCGCCGAAGGCTACGAGCGCTACGGCATTGCCGCGGAAGGCTGGGGCTACGACTATCACAAATGGGACTCCCGCTTCGACACGTCGAAGAACCCCCACGAACCGCACCGCGCCGGCTGGATCGTCGAGATCGATCCCACCGATGCGGCAAGCACACCGGTTAAACGCACCGCGCTCGGCCGCATCAAGCACGAGAACGCGGCAGCGACGCTCGCGCCCGACGGTCGTGTGGTCGTCTATATGGGCGACGACGAGCGCGGCGAGTTCATCTACAAGTTCGTCTCGCGCGACATCTATGTGCCCGGTGGCGACACCTCGACGCTGCTGGACGAAGGCCAGCTTTACGTTGCCCGCTTCGACGATGACATGACCGGCAAATGGATTGCCCTGACGCCAGAAGCAACCGGCATGTCGGCGGCCGAAATCGCCATCTTCACCCGCACGGCCGGCTCGCGGGTCAACGCGACGACGATGGATCGGCCGGAATGGGTCGCTGTGAACCCGCTCGCCTGCGAAGCCTATTGCGCGCTGACCAACAACAGCCGCCGCGGCGTCAGGGCCAATGCGGGCGGTGACTGGACGCCAGTCGGCGGGCCGAACCCGCGCGAGGCCAACGAATACGGCCAGATCGTGCGCTGGCGCCCCGTCGATGACGACCATGCGTCGGACACGTTCCAATGGGACCTCTACGTCATGGCCGGCAACCCGACCGTTCACGAAGGGCCTTATGCGGGCTCCGAGAACGTCAACGAAGGCAACCTCTTCAACTCGCCCGACGGCATGGCGATCGATTCCACCGGTCTGATCTGGATCCAGACCGATGGCGACGATTCCAACGAAGGCGACTTCGCGGGACAGGGCAACAACCAGATGCTGGCCGGCGACCCGGTCACCGGGCGTATCGAGCGCTTCCTGACCGGCCCGAACGGGTCGGAAGTGACCGGCCTTTGCTGGTCGGCGGACAGGCGCACGATGTTCGTCGGCATCCAGCATCCGGCCGCACCCTTCCCGGACGGCGAGGGCAAACTGCCGCGCTCCTCGATCATCGCGATCAAGCGCGACGACGACGCTCCGGTCGGTTGACCGGAACGACCCATGGGCGCGTTATGAAACGCGCCCATGGAGCCTTCGCTGGATCAAATCGCCAGATCAAATCCGCCTTCGGCCACCGTGTCGCCGTTCAGCATCAGCTCCACCTTGTGAAAACCTGCATTGTGGGTGCGGGTAGTGAAGTCGCGGATCGTCTGGGAGATGGACAGCGGCTGCGTCGCACCCGGCTCGAGCGCGAAGGTCTTGAGCTTGAAGACCTTGCGTGAGGCGGCTCCGCTCTTCTTCACATAGTGCACGGCATAGTCTGCAACGACCTGCTGCGTCTCGTGCGCTTGCGAAACGACGGTTGCGGATATGGCGAGGCGGTCGCCGAGCGTGAGGCGCGGCGGCGTCACCGCAAAACCTTCCACGCGCGCGTCGACTTTTTCGGCGGCGCCTACCAGCGCCAGCGCGGCGCGATCGCCCTTCTTGATCAGGGTGCGTAGCGCCTGCCTGACGATCCACCGCGTGCGTTCATCCTCCTGCGGCCATCCCGCCAATTTATCGACCAGCCAGGCCGGATGGTCCTTGCTGATGTCGTTTAGGTGGTTGGCGACGGATTTGCGGACGTAGAGGCTTGGGTCGGCTTTCAAGGCTTCGAGGATCGGCCATGTGAGCGAGGGATTTTCGACGATCGGCGCGAGCTGGAACGACCATGGCAGGCGCGGCCGCGCGCCTTCGCTGGCCAGTCTGCGGACATGCTCGTTCTCGTCGAGCGACCACTCCCGCATCACCGACAACGTACGGTGAAGGTCGCGCTTGAGGAAATGCCGGATCGCGAATTCCGCCGAGCCATATTGGGTGAAAAGCTTCAACGCTTCCATCGAACGGTCAAAGTCGTCGATGCCTCGCACAACCACGAATTCGCACAGGGTGATCGAGGCAAAGCCGTGCCCGATGCGCGGCGCGAGCGCTGAAAGAATTTCCAACGCCCGCTCATAATCGGGCGGCAGGGTCGACGCGAAGGCGTCCGCCGCCAGCCGCATGCGCTGCATGATGCCGAGATCGTCGAGCCCGGTGGTGGCCAGGGCCTCGAACCGATCCGCATCAAAGTCCGGCCAGATGGTCTTCGTATCCTCGGCGAACCGGCGCATGCGCGCTCGGTCGAATATTTCCTTCAGCGCGGCGGCGGCCGGTTGATCGTTCACGTAAGCACCCGTGTGTTTCGTCAGATGCCGCGACCATAGACGTTACTCCCTGACGGATGCTGTCAGGAGGTCGCGAAATCCACAGCACCTTCCACGATACGCGGATGTCAGCCGAAAACGGACCAACCCATGCGCTCGGCCAACTGCTCCAACGCGAGCGTGCCGAGAAGCGAGTTGCCGTTGTCGTCCAGGCCAGGCGACCACACGCCGATGGATGCGATGCCGGGCGCTATCGCAAGGATACCGCCGCCGACCCCGCTTTTCGCCGGCAGGCCGACCCGGAAAGCGAACTCGCCCGATCCGTCGTACTGGCCACATGTCAGCATCAACGAGTTGATGCGGCGCGCCAGCAATCGCTGCCGGTCGGTCGGCTTGTCGCCGCCATCCATCAGGTATCGCCCCGCCAGAGCGAGCTGGCGCGCAGAAAGGGCGATCGCGCACTGGCTCACATAGGGCTTCATCACCGCGTCGACCTCATGATTGAGGTTACCGAACGACTTGCACAGATTGGCCATGGCACGGTTGGTGAAACCTGCCGACGACTCCTTGTCGAAGACCTTTTTGTCGATGCCGACATCCTCGCCGATCTGGTCGGCAAGGAATTCTCTCACCGCCTTTTGCGTATCGCTCTTTGCCGAAATGTCGAGCAGCATGTCAGACACGACGATCGCGCCGGGATTGATGAACGGGTTGCGCGGAATGCCCTTCTGGCGCTCCAGATCGACAATGGAATTGAACGGATCGCCGGACGGTTCGCGGCCGACCCGTTTCCAGACCTCGTCGCCGAAAGCGCGCAGTGCGAGCGTGAGCCCGAAGACCTTGGAGATGCTCTGGATTGCGAAAGGCTCGTCGGCTTCTCCGCCTGTCACCGTAGCGCCACCGTCGGTGACGACCGCTATGCCGAAGCGGTCGGTATCGATCTCGGCAAGGCCCTCGATGTGGTCTGCGGCCTTGCCGAAGCGTTCGATCACGCCCATGCGGCCGACGACTTCCTCGACCGCGCTTTCGAGTTCCTTGATTTCGACTTTCACGCCGCGCTTCGCCATTGCCTTCTCCGGTTGGTCCGGAGCGCAACGCGCAGCGCGGCATTTCGATCCGTCAAGCTGCCAGGCCCTCCGCCCAGCACCTACCCGCCCCGCGCACGCATGCCCGCACGTCATCTTCTAGGATCGTTGAGGCAACCCGTCAGCCGGCTAGAGCGAGCGAGGTCACAGCCGGTGTGAAGGGGCGAACGCTCATACCTGCGCGCGTCATCGTCACGAAGCTGCCTTCAGGCACCGGCGACCATTGCGGTCCGTCGCGATCGAACGGCTCGGAGACGAGGCAGCGCCCCGACCCGCCGCGCAGTTCCCCCGCATAGAGGGTCGGCGCGGTGCCGATCGTTGAATAGCGTATCGCATAGAGCGTTTCGCCATCGGCGAAGGCAGCCGTCAGCTTCAGGGCAGGCTCCATCGCCGCCTGACCGGCAGCGGTCACGACATGCGCGACGGCGCGCGTGGCGGCGCCGTGCGGATCGGTTTCAAGGCCTTCGGCCAGCATCAGCAGGAAAAAGAGTTCCGAATCGGTCGTGCCGTGCAGCTCCGCATAGAGCGCGTCGGGCAGGCTTTCTTCCAGCCGGCGGCGAATGCGCTCGAAACCGCCTATCTGGCCGTTATGCATGAACGACCAGCGGCCTGAAACGAAGGGATGGCAATTGTCGCGGCTGGTCGCACCGCCGGTCGAGGCGCGCACATGAGCGAGGAACAGGCCGGACCGTATCTGCCTGCAAAGGCTCCTCAAATTGCAGTCGGACCAGGCCGGAAGGACGTCGCGATAGCGGCCCGGCTCCAACCGCTCGCCATACCAGGCAAGGCCGAAACCGTCGCCATTGGTGGCCGTCTTGGCCTCCAGCGCCTGATGACTCTGTGCGATCAGGGAATGGCAGGGGGCCGCTACGACGTCTTCCAGGAAGACGGGCTTACCGAGATA
This sequence comes from Aquamicrobium sp., assembly GCA_019739225.1. Taxonomy (GTDB): domain Bacteria; phylum Pseudomonadota; class Alphaproteobacteria; order Rhizobiales; family Rhizobiaceae; genus Aerobium. The sequence goes on along the minus strand of JAHHDT010000002.1, from coordinate 44,385 downwards.
GGCCGCCCAACGACACATCGCTCTTGCTTCCCCTGTTGTGCGTGCGCTCGTAGAGTTCGCGCACGATCCTCGACGCGGTAGTCTCGAACAGAAACGGCAAGAAAGCGTGAACGACGGCCGCGCCGGCGGCCATGAACAGCCGCGAGGCGAACCAGGCGGCAAAAGCCATGTGGCCGAAATAGGTCTCGCCGACCGTTTCGGGATGGGCGGTGAAGATGCGGGCGATGCGCGTGGCCATGGACTGTTCCCCTGTAGTTCGAGCCGGTTCATGATACCGCTCACGGCCAACGGGAAATCCCAATCTGTCCTTGTCTTGCCTGCAATCATGGGACACTGTCCCGAGATGAAGCATGATATCGATACGATCGACCGGCGCCTGCTCGCCGAACTGCAACGCGATGCGACGCTGACCGTCGACCAGCTCTCGGAGCGGCTGAACCTGTCGCGAAACGCCTGTTGGCGACGCGTCAAGATATTGGAGGAAAAAGGCGTCATCACCGGGCGCGTGGCACTGGTCGATGCGGACAAGCTTGGGCTGGGACTATCCGTCTTCGTGATCCTGCGCACCTCGCATCACGACCCGGACTGGCTGAAGCGATTTCGCGACGCGGTCACTTCTTTCCCCGAGATCACCGGCGTCTATCGCATGTCGGGCGATCTCGATTACGTGCTGCGCGCCCGCGTGGCCGACGTGAAGGCCTATGACCGGCTCTATCAGCGACTGATCGCCAAGGTGCCTTTGGATGATGTGTCCGCGTCATTCGTGATGGAGGAAATAAAGGACACCACCGTCGTGCCCGTCGAGGTGCGGTAGCGCCGAAAAGCGCTGGAAAGGGTGCTGCGTCGATTGACCAGAGCGGCATGCCCCGCCATAGCATGCGCGTCATGAAGCCCGCTCCCGACACCCGCTCCGCACCAGCCCTCGGCATCGTCCGCATGCCGCATTCGCAGGGGCTGGCGCTGCCAGCCTATGAAAGCGACGGCGCGGCCGGCTTGGACTTGCGCGCCGCGGTGCCGGAAGACCGTCCGATGATATTGCTGCCGGGCCGGCGGGCGCTGGTGCCGACAGGGCTGATCTTCGAGATTCCTGCCGGCTACGAAGGACAGGTGCGGCCTCGCTCCGGCCTCGCGTTCAAGCATGGCATCACCTGCCTCAACACGCCGGGAACGATCGACAGCGACTATCGCGGCGAGGTTCAGGTGCTGCTCGTCAATCTCGGTGACGAGGACTTTGCGATCGAACGCGGCATGCGCATCGCGCAGCTTGTCCTCGCGCCTGTCAGCCACGCGGCGATCGAGGAGCGCGATCTGGCCGGCGAGACAGCGAGGGGCGCGGGCGGTTTCGGGTCGACGGGTACGAAATGAGCGCAGATACGCAAACGCCGCCGGGCCTCGTCATCTTCGATTGCGACGGCGTCCTGGTGAACACGGAGGAGCGGGCCAATCGGGTGCTCGCCGACTGGTTCTGCGCGGCGGGGCATGACGTCACCTACGAATACTGTCGGCGCGTCTATTCGGGCCGCAGCATGAAGAGCGTACAGGAAGAGATCGAAGCCGGCGACTATCGGCTCGGCTTCGACCTCACCGAACGCTGGTATGGCTCGCTCCAGGAGATATTCGGTGCCGGCGTCGACGCCATTCCCCACATCGAGCACGTGGTCGATACGCTGCGCGCAAGCGATATTCCCTGGTGCGTGGCCTCGTCCGCCAGGATTGAGAAGATGCACCTGACGCTCGGCTCCACGGGTCTGCTTTCCCATTTCGGGCACGCGCTTTACAGCTCGACCATGGTGGAGCGCGGCAAGCCGTTTCCCGATCTCTTTCTCCATGCCGCACGTGAGATGGGCTTCGAGCCTTCAAGCTGCGTGGTGATCGAAGACAGCGTGCCGGGCACCCAGGCGGGTGTCGCGGCGGGCATGCGTGTCTTCTCCTATCATGCCGACCCGATGTCGGATCGTGAGGCGCTTGCTGCCGCCGGAGGCCTGCCGTTCGACGACATGCGCGAACTGCCGCGCCTGCTTGGTCTCGCCTGACCGTTTCGACAACGCGCAAGCAGCCAAAAAATCTTGAACGATTGATAGCGTCGCGCGTTCTTCAAGCGGAGCGGGGGATAACTGGAGGCGAGAATGCCAACTATCCCTGAATCACGCATCATGATCCTTGCAACCAACGGTTTCGAGCAGTCGGAACTTGAGGTGCCGCTGGAAAAACTGCGGAACGCCGGCGCAACGGTTGATGTCGTTTCTATCGAGAACGGCGAGATTACCGGCTGGGAAAAGAAAGACTGGGGTTCGGCTGTCAAGGTCGATCGTACCTTGAGCGACGCTCGGGTTGAAGACTACGACGCACTGGTGCTGCCCGGCGGACAGATCAACCCCGACGTGCTGCGCACCGACAAGGCGGCAGTAGGCTTCATTCGCGATTTTCATGCGACCGGAAAGCCTGTCGCGGCGATCTGCCATGCACCGTGGCTGCTGATTGAAGCCGGTCTGGTGAACGGGCTGAGAGCCACGTCCTACCACTCGATCCGGACCGACATGGAAAATGCCGGTGCGCGATGGGAAGATTCCCAGACGGTGCGCGACGGCAATGTGATAACCGCACGCAAGCCTGACGATCTGGAAGCGTTTACAGCGGCCATCGTGGAAGCAGTGGAAACCGGTTCCGGGCAGCGCGCGGCGGCAGAATGACGAGGTTCGGCCGCTGAGTAGCGGATCAGTCTCGCGGCCGGGCAAGGCGGCGCTGGCGCCCTTACGGGCTGCCGCGCCGCTTTCTTTTCGTTCCCCAAGCGCAAACGCCCATGTCAGGATGGTGCCGCTGGCCCAATTGCGAGCCTTTGCTGACGCGTCGTCGGCGACCTAACGTGGCCTTCGCGGCAAGCCAGCGGAGGATCTCATGAGCAAGGCGGAAGAACTCAGACGGCTGCACGACGGCCCGGGCGCCTTCGTCATCCCAAACCCATGGGATATAGGCACAGCCAAGCTGCTGGCCAATATGGGCTTCAAGGCGCTCGCCACCACGAGCGCGGGCTACGCGTTCTCGCGCGGCCTGCCCGATGGCGGCGTCGACTTCGAAACGATGCTGGCACATTGTCGCGAACTGGTGGATGCCGTCGACGTGCCGGTCTCGGCCGATCTCGAAAAGGGCAAGGGCGACAGTCCTGAAGATGCAGCGGAGACGATCAGGCGCGCCGCGTCCACGGGGCTCGCCGGATGCTCGATCGAGGATTCGACTGGCGACCCGGACAGGCCGATCTTCGAATTCTCGCATGCAGTGGAGCGCGTCGCGGCAGCCGTTGAGGCAGCCCGCGCGCTCGGGCACGATTTCGTCTTCACCGCGCGTGCGGAGAATTTTCTTTGGGGCCGCCCCGATCTCGATGACACGATCCGCCGGCTGCAGGCATTCGAAAAGGCCGGAGCCGACGTTCTCTACGCACCCGGTCTTTCGGAGATCGCCGACGTGAAAACCGTTTGCGCCAGCGTCGGCAAGCCCGTCAACGTGCTGGCCGTGCAAGGTTTTTCGGTCGCCAGCCTGTCGGACGCAGGCGCGCGGCGCGTTTCGGTCGGCTCCAAGCTTACAACGGTAGCGTTTGGCGCCGTGGAAGCCGCGGCGAAAGAGATGCTCGAAGACGGCACCTTCGAATATGCACGTCACGCAATGTCGTTCGCCAAGCTTCAGGCGATGTTCTCGAAAGGTCGCTGATGCAGGGCAGCTTGCACGTCGTCGACATGCATACCGGCGGCGAGCCGCTGCGGATCGTTACCGACGGTTATCCGCCGCTGCCGAAAGGCACGATCCTCGAAAAGCGCGCCTTCGTGCGCGACAATCTCGATCATCTGCGCCGCCTGCTGATGTTCGAGCCGCGCGGCCACTTCGACATGTACGGAGCATTGCTGGTCGAACCAGACCTGCCGGACGCCGACCTCGCGGTGCTGTTCATGCACAATGAGGGCTATTCGACGATGTGCGGCCACGCCATCCTGGCGCTGGGCCGCTATGCGATCGACGAGGGGCTGGTCGCGAAGACCGAGCCCGTGACCGTGGTCAATATCGAATGCCCCTGCGGACTGGTTAGGGCGGAGGTGGAAGTCGACAACGGCCGCGCCGGCGCTGTCTCGTTCGAAAGCGTACCGTCCTTCCTCTTCGCATCGGACTGCCAGGTCGAAGTACTCGGTTATGGCACCACCCGGTTCGACATCGCCTATGGCGGCGCGTTCTACGCCTTGGCCGACTGCCGGCAGTTCGGACTCGAATTCGGCCGCGATTCCGTTCGTGACTTCACCGACGCCGCTGCGGCGCTGACCGAAAGCGCGAAAGCCGCCGTGCCCCTTTCCCATCCGGACCACGCCGACCTCGCGTTCCTCTACGGCTCGATCCTGACGGATGGCGGCGATGGATCGGGCGGGCACCCGACGAAAAATGTCTGCGTCTTCGCCGACAGGCAGGTCGACCGGTCGCCGACGGGTTCCGGCGTCACGGCGCGACTTGCCGCGATGCACGCCAAGGGAGAAGCGGCGGTGGGCGAGACGCGCACCTTCGAAAGCATCGTCGGCTCGCGCTTTGAGGGAACCGTCGCCCGGTCGACCAAGGCCGGGAACATGGATGCCGTGACCGTCCGCGTGTCCGGCCGTGCCTTCTACAGCGGACGCGCCGAGTTCATCGTCGAGGAAGACGACCCGCTAAGCGCCGGCTTCATCGTGCGCTGATCGCGGGCTGGCGGGAGCCGCACGCATCTGCGACCAGGCGAAGGCTGCGACGAAGACCAGCGTCATCAAGACCACGATGGTCGGAGCGGGCGCGCTGTCGATGAAGAACGACAGGTAGACGCCAAGGAAGGCGCAGCCGACCGCGACCGAAACGGCAACCGCCAGCATGGCCTCGAAGCGGCGGGTCACGAGAAACGCAATCGCGCCCGGCGCGATCAGCATGGCGATCGCCAGAATGATGCCGACTGCCTTGAGCGCGCCGACGATAGTCAACGACAGGACGGCCAGAAGCCCATAATGGTAGAACCGCACCGGGAGGCCGATAGCGCGGGCGTGCTGGGCGTCGAACGCGTGCAGAAGCAGGTCGCGGCGCAGCAGGCCGACGAAGCCGAGCGCTATCAGCGCGATGACGCCTGTTTCGGCAACATCGCCCCAGGTCACGCCCAGGATGTTGCCGAACAGCACATGCAGCAGGTGCAGTTCGCTCTCGATCATCGAAAACATGACGATGCCGAGCCCGAACATGCCGGAGAACACGACACCCATGACGGTGTCCTCCTTGACGCGGCTGTTTTCCCTCAGGAAACCGACTGCGAGCGCGCAGAACATGCCAGCGCCGAAGGCACCGATTGCAAGCGGCAAACCGGCAACATAGGCCAGCACGACGCCCGGCAGCACCGCGTGGCTGATGGCATCGCCCATCAGCGACCAGCCCTTAAGGATAAGGAAGGATGACAGCAGCCCCATCGGCGCGGCCACCAGGATCGCAATCACGAAGGCCTGCTGCATGAACGGAAACTGGAAAGGCAGAAGCAGCGTGTCGATCATCGCACAGCCTCGATCGCGGCCCGTGCCTGCCTGCGGGCCGCAAGCAGCCCATGCTTCGGCGCGAAGAAAAACGCAGCGAGGAAGATCAGCGTCTGCAGCACCACGATGATGCCACCGGTCGCGCCGTCGATGAAGTAGCTCGCATAGGCGCCGACGAAGCTCGTCAGCGAACCGATCGCGACGCTTATGACGATCAGGCGTGGAAAACGGTCGGTCAGAAGGTAGGCCGTCGCGCCCGGCGTCACGACCATCGCGACGACAAGGAAGGCACCCACCGTCTGCAGCGCGGCGACCGTGCAGGCCGAGAGCAGCGTGAAGAACAAGACGCGCAGCAGCCCGGGCCGCAGGCCGATCGACCTTGCATGGTTCTCGTCGAAGAAGGTGACCATCAGGTCCTTCCATTTGGCGATGAGAATCGCCAGCGAGACGCCGGCGATGATGACGAGTTGCAGCGTGTCGGCCGGCGTCACCGCAAGGATGTTGCCGAGCACGATGGTCTGGATGTTCACCGAAGCCGGCGACAGCGACACCATGAAGAGGCCGATCCCGAAGAAGGAGGTGAAGATAAGCCCGATCACTGCATCCTCGCGCAGCCGCGTCTGGGTGGTCAGGAACAGCATGGCACCGGCGGCAAGCCCACCGGAAAAGAATGCGCCCACGGCGAAGGGCAGCCCGAGCATGTAGGCGCCCGCCACGCCGGGAACGATGGCATGCGAAAGCGCATCGCCGATCAGCGACCAGCCTTTGAGCATCAGATAGGCCGACAGAAAGGCGCATACGGCGCCGACCAGCGCCGACACCCACATGGCGTTGACCATGTAGCCGTATGAAAATGGCTGAAAGAGCAGTTCGCTCATTGGGGGTCATCCCCGCGTGCGGCAGCATTGTCCTCCGCGTCGGCAGGGCCACTGCTCGACTGCGCCTTGTCGCCGTAAAGCACGAAGGGCCGCTCGTCGTCGGTCAACACCGTCAATTCGCGCCCGTCCTCGTCGTCGTGCAGCACCGGACCGCCGAGCACGAAGTGGCGCAGGACACCGCCGAAAGCTGCCTCCAGATTGGGCCGAGTGAAGACTTCGTTCGTCGGGCCGGCGGCCAGAACGGTGCGGTTGAGCAGCACCGCACGGTCGCAGAATTCGGGGACCGAGCCGAGATTGTGTGTCGAGACCAGCATCAGGCGGCCCTCGTCGCGCAGAGAGCGCAACAGGGCTATGATCGCCTCCTCGGTGGTGACATCGACACCGGTGAACGGCTCGTCGAGCAGGATCACCTGCCCTTCCTGCGCCAGCGCGCGCGCCAGGAAGACGCGCTTCTTCTGCCCGCCCGAAAGCTCGCCGATCTGGCGCTTGCGGAAACCGGACATGCCGACACGCTCCAGCGCCTCGTCGACCATGCGCCGGTCGTTCGCGGATGCGATCCTCAGAAAGTTCATGTGGCCGTAGCGGCCCATCATAACCACATCCTCGACGAGGATCGGAAAGTTCCAATCGACCTCCTCGGCCTGCGGAACATAGGCGACGACGTTGCGGCGCAGCGCGCGGCCGGCCGGCTCGCCCATGATCGAGACCGAGCCCGTTGCAAGCGGCACGAAGCCCATGATCGCCTTGAACAGCGTCGACTTGCCGCTGCCGTTGACACCTACAAGCGCCGTGATCGTGCCCCGCGGGATCGAGAAGCCGGCATCGACCAGCGCCGCCTGGCCGTTGCGGTAGGTGACCGTCACATTCCGCACGTCGAGGCCGGCGCTTGACGCACCGGCCTGCATGGACAGGGACTTTTCCGCCGCGACATTCATTGAGAAAGGCCTTCGGCTATCGTTTCCGTGGTGACCCGCAGAAGATCGAGATAGGTGGGGACCGGTCCATCGGCATCGCTCAGGGAATCGACGTAGAGAACCCCGCCATAGCTGGCGCCCGTTTCGCGCGCCACCTGCTGGGCCGGGTTCGGCGAGACCGTGCTCTCGCTGAAGATAGCGGGAATGCCGTTCTCGCGCATCTGGTCGATCACCTTGCGGATCTGCTGCGGCGTGCCCTGCGCATCCGCATTGATAGGCCAGAGGTAAAGTTCCTTCAGGCCGAAGTCGCGCGCAAGATAGGAAAACGCGCCTTCGCTGGTCACCAGCCAGCGACGCTCTTCGGCAATGGTCGAAAGCCTCTCGCGGATCGGTTGCACCATGGCTTCGATCTCGGCCGAATAGGCAGCCGCATTGGCCGCATAGATCTCTGCGTTGGCAGGATCGTACTCGGCGAAGGCGGCACGGATATTCTCGACATAGGTCAGAACGTCGCTCGGCGACATCCAGGCATGCGGGTTCGGCTTGCCGCTATATGGGCCTTCCGTGATGCCTATCGGCTCGACGCCTTCGCTGACCACCACGCCGGGCACGTCGCGCAGGTTCTGGAAAAAGCGTTCGAACCAGAGTTCGAGGTTGAGGCCGTTCCAGAGGATCAGGTCGGCGTCCTGGGCGCGCAGAATGTCGCCCGGCGTCGGCTGATATTCGTGAATTTCGGCGTTCGGCCGGGTGATCGATTCGACGTCGGCAGCCTCGCCGGCAACGTTGCTGGCAATATCGGCGATGACGGTGAACGTGGTGACGACCTTCAACCTTTCCTCCTGCGCTGCGGCAGGCAGCACGGCGAGGCACAGGGAAAGGGCGGCTAGAGCGAATCTGGCGAACATGAAGGCTCCGGAATCGGCAGGATGGCACGTGGACCATCAGCACATAGCGCGCTTTCGCACCTACGTCAATGCAATTGCAAATCGTTTGCAAATAGAAGTTCTGTCACCGGCTTCCAAACCAGGGCGTCATGCGGGAATGGCGACCTGCGCCTTGCCAACGGAACTCGCACCGCAGCGATCATTCTTTGCAACAATTGCCCAAAAGAAGCATATTCGCCCCATGAACCAGACCGTGATTCCGAAGCCTGATTACGAGGCGGCATTGCGAGAGGCCGGCGTGCGCATCACCCGGCCTCGCCGGGTCATACTCGGCATTCTTTCCGACGCGGGCGATCATCCCGACGCGATGGAAATCTTCCGTCGCGCGGTTGCGATCGACAACAGCATATCGCTGTCCACCGTCTATCGGACGATGAAGCTGCTGGAAGGCATCGGCGCCATCCACCGCCACGCCTTCGAGGGCGGACCATCGCGCTTCGAACCTGCCGTGGGCGATCATCACGACCATCTGATCGACATCGAGACTGGCGACGTGATCGAGTTCCAGTCAGACCGCATCGAGGAACTGCAGCAGGAAATCGCGCGCGAGCTGGGCTACGAGATCGTTCACCACAGGCTCGAGCTCTACGGGCGCAAACGTCGCCGGCGTTAGGTCCGGGCCTGCGCGACCGAGCCGCGCACGACGAGATCGACCGGCCACACCTCTCCGCGCGCACCCTCTTCGAGGCCGCCTATGCGCGCTGCCAGACGCTCGGCGATGCGCTGGCCGGCCGACCGGATCGACGACCGCGTGGTTGCCAGCGGCACCGGGAAGTTTTCCGGGCGCAGGAAGGGAAACACGTCGTCATGGGCGACAAGCGAAACGTCGCCCGGCACGCTGAGCCCCGCGTCGCGGAGTGCGCGTATGATGCCCAGCGTCATCAGCATGCTCGAGCACATGATCGCCGTCGGGCGCTCCTTTGCGGCAAGGATTTCACGGGCGGCGGAATAGCCGTTTTCTTCCGTCATCGGCAACGCGCGGATGCGCGCCGTCGGCAATTCGACCCCGCTGGCCGTCATGGCCCGCCGCGCGCCGCGCTCGCGATGAATGGCGAAAGTCTGGTCTGGATTGCCGTTTATCAGGGCGATACGGCGATGCCCAAGTTGCACCAGCAGGCGCGCGGCCTCGTAAAATGCGGCCTCGTTGTCGATGTCCAGAAAGGGGTAGTCGAAGTCGAGCCCCTCCGATCGGCCATGCACGATGAACGGAATGCCCAGCTCGTTGAGCAACCTGATGCGACTGTCCTTCGGGCGCGGCGAGGAAATGTAGACCGCATCGACCTGGCGATTTGCGACGATGCGGCGGTAGGTGGTTTCCTCATCTTCCATGGTCGAAGGTGACAGCGCGAGGTCGAGCTCATGCGTACGTGCATAGTCGCCGAGGCCCGAAAGAAACTCGACGAAATGCGGATCGATCTCCACGCTGGCTCCTGTTGGCATGACATAGCCGATCATGCCCGCCTTGCCTGTCGCGAGGCGCCTTGCGCTCGGGTTGGGGCGATAGCCGTGACGCTTGGCGGCGTCGACGACCCGCCTGCGCGTTTCCTCGGCGACCTCGGGATAGCCGTTGAGCGCACGGCTTACCGTCGTCTGCGACAGATCCAGCATCCTGGATAGCTGCTTGAGGTTCACGTTCCTGCTCCACTGCCCACGCCGCGCACCCGGTTTCAGCCAAAGCGCTTTGAAAATTCGAATGAAATCGACGCAGGTGGCATCGTATGCCTGACAAATACTAGGGCTGGCTGGACCCATTGGCAAAGCCGAAAATCACGCTGCAACGCGATAAATCCATGCTGCAGCGCGCCATTCTGCATTAATTAAATCGATTTATCTGCCGGCACTATTGACTTTGCGTCAATTCGGTGGCGACTATGCAGGCAGTCAAAGCGCTTTGGATGCCGCCGCCTGACAATCGGCGAAACAACGCGCCGGCCGTGTGCGCAATGGAGGTTGCGTGCATCGAATGATGTCGATGTCGAACGGGAGGAAATCATGAGGAAATCCCTGCTGGCGGGCGCAGCGCTTGCCACCATAGCCATGTATGCGGCCCCGGCCGCGGCCGAGCTCAAATTCGCGCCGGGCGAGGACGGCCGTTTCACCTGGGCGGACTACGAAACCTTGCAGCAGACCGACCTGTCTGGCCAGACGCTGACCGTTTTCGGACCCTGGCGCGGCGCCGACGAGGACCTGATCCAGTCGATCCTCGAATATTTCCGAGAGGCGACGGGTGCCACCGTCAACTATTCGTCGTCAGAGAACTACGAACAGCAGATTGTCATCGACACGCAGGCGGGCAGCCCGCCCAATATCGCGATCCTGCCGCAGCCCGGTCTTATCCAGGACCTGGCGTCGAAAGGCCTGCTGACCCCGCTCGGCGAAGACACGGCCGCCTGGGTCGCCCAGAACTACGGCGCCGGCGAATCCTGGGTCGATCTCGGCACCTATGCCGACGATAAGGGCGATGAACAGTTCTTCGCCTTCCCCTACAAGGCCGACGTGAAATCGCTCGTCTGGTATTCGCCGGACAATTTCGAGGACGCCGGCTACGAAGTGCCGGAGACCATGGAAGAGTTGCTGGCGCTGCAGGACCAGATCGTCGAGGATGGCGGTGTGCCGTGGTGCATCGGCCTGGGTTCGGGCGGCGCGACCGGATGGCCAGCGACCGACTGGGTCGAGGACATCATGCTGCGCATCCACGAACCGTCCGTCTACGACCAGTGGGTGAAGAACGAGATTCCCTTCAACGACCCACAGGTCGTTGAAGCGCTGGAAATCTTCGCATCCATCGCCACCAACAACGATTACGTCAACGGTGGCGCTGCCGCGGTCGCAGCGACCGACTTCCGCGACAGCCCGAAGGGACTCTTCGACATTCCGCCGAAGTGCTACATGCACCATCAGGCGTCGTTCATCCCGTCCTTCTTCCCCGAAGGCACCGAAATGGGCATCGACGCGGACTTCTTCTACATGCCGCCCTATGCGGAGAAGGATCTCGGCAAGCCGGTGCTTGGTGCGGGCACGCTGGCGATGATCACCAAGGATTCGGATGCCTCGCGGGCCTTCATCGAGTTCCTGAAGATGCCGCTCACGCATGAACTGTGGATGGCCCAGTCCGGCTTCGTCACGCCGCACAAGGGCGTCAACGTCGATGCCTATGCCAACGAGGAGCTGAAGCGCCAGGGGCAGATCCTTGCAGACGCCACGACCTTCCGCTTCGATGGTTCGGACCTGATGCCCGGACGCATCGGCGCAGGATCGTTCTGGACCGGCATGGTCGAACTCGTCGGCGGCAAGCCGGCCGAGCAGGTCGCCACCGAAATCCAGACGAGCTGGGACGCCATCAAATAAGGGCGGGGCTCCTCCCCGAAACATACGGTCCGGGCCGCGCGCGGCCCGGACCGGCAGACAAGTCGACACCTTCGGACAAATCCACGGACCGGAACCGGCGCGGGGACGCTGCCGGTGCAAATTCCGGCCAATAGCGGGAGGATACGATGACGGGCCAGATCATCTCCGCGATTCTGACTGTCGTTCTGGGCGTTTCGGGCTGCGTCGTCTATTTCTGGGGCGCCAACCGGCTGCTCGACCTGATCTTCCCGGCGCACGGCGTCTCCAGCCAGGCCGCCATCGACAACCTGCGCCGGCAAGGGCTGATCCGGCCCTGGCTTTTCCTCGGGCCCGCCCTCCTCATCCTCACGGTCTATCTGGTCTATCCGGTGATCGAGACGGCACGCCTCTCGTTCCTGGATCGCGGCGGACAGAACTTCGTCGGCACCGACAATTACGAATGGGCTCTTGGCGACCGCGAGTTCCGCCAGGCGATCTTCAACAATTTCCTGTGGCTCGCCGTGGTGCCGGCGGCCTGCACCTTCTTCGGCCTCGTCATCGCCGTGCTGACCGACCGCATCTGGTGGGGCAACATCGCCAAGATGTTCGTCTTCATGCCGCTGGCCATCTCGTTCGTCGGCGCCAGCGTGATCTGGAAGTTCATCTATGAGTATCGCGGTGACGGCCAGACGCAGATCGGCGTGCTCAACGCCATCGTGCAATGGTTCGGCGGCGAGCCGCAGGTCTGGATCTCGCTGCCCTTCTGGAACAATTTCTTCCTGATGGTGATCCTCATCTGGATCCAGACGGGCTTTGCCATGGTGATCCTGTCGGCCGCGCTGCGCGGTATCCCCGACGAGACGATCGAGGCCGCAACCATCGACGGCGCCAACGGCTTCCAGATTTTCTGGAAGATCATGGTGCCGCAAATCTGGGGCACGATCGCGGTGGTGTGGACGACCATCACCATTCTCGTCCTCAAGGTCTTCGACATCGTGCTGACCATGACAAACGGGCAGTGGAATACCCAGGTTCTCGCCAATCTGATGTTCGACTGGATGTTCCGTGGCGGCGGCGATTTCGGCCGCGGCGCGACCATCGCGATCATCATCATGCTCGCCGTCATCCCGATCATGATCTGGAACATCCGCAACGCCACGCGCGAGACGGGAGGACACTGACATGGCTGCGACCGGCAAAAGCTTTGCCCAGCGCTGGGGCGTTCATATCGCCGTGCTGCTGATCGTCATCGTCTGGACCGTCCCGACGCTCGGCATTCTGGTGTCATCGCTGCGCGACAAGGACCAGATCGCCGTTTCCGGCTGGTGGACCGCGCTGACCACCTCGTCGCAGACCGGGCAAGGCCGCACCGACGCAGCCGACGCCCAGGTCGAGCAGGGCGGGCGCTTCGTGATCTCCGGCAACCTGCTGGAAGAAGGTACCGCACTGCGCATCACGGCCTTCGGCACGCGCATTCAGGAGCCGACTGCGCATGAGGCCGGCACCGTGGCCGAACTGGAAGACGGCGTCACGCTGCAGGTGAACGACGACGGCAGCTATGTCTATTCCTCGCCCGTAGCCTTCGAGGGTCGCCGCGGCGAGCGCGTCTTCTTCGAGGCGTCGACGCCGCCGCGCTTCACCACGGAAAACTACGAGACGGTGCTGTTTTCGGAGGGCATCGGCCGATCGTTCATCAACTCGCTGACCGTAACCATTCCGGCCACCATCATCCCGATCCTGATTGCGGCGTTCGCAGCCTACGCGCTCGCCTGGATGCGTTTTCCCGGCCGGGCGATCCTCATCGCCGTCGTCATCGGCCTGCTGGTTGTCCCCCTGCAGATGTCGCTGATACCGCTGCTCAAGCTCTATAATGGCGTCGGCGCCTTCTTCGGCGTGCCGGCCAAGACCTATCTCGGCATCTGGCTTGCGCACACGGGCTTCGGCCTGCCCTTCGCGATCTACCTTCTGCGCAGCTATATCGCCGGCCTGCCGCGCGAGATCATGGAATCGGCACGCATAGACGGAGCGAGCGACTTCGAAATTTTCGTCAAGATCGTGCTGCCGCTCTCCTTCCCCGTGCTCGCCTCCTTTGCGATCTTCCAGTTCCTATGGGTGTGGAACGACCTGCTGGTGGCCATGGTGTTCCTGGGCTCAGGCTCGAGCCAGCTCGTGCTGACCGGCAAGCTCAATGCGCTGCTCGGTTCACGCGGCGGCGATTGGGAAATTCTCACGACATCAGCGTTCGTCACCATAATCGTGCCGCTTATCGTGTTTTTCTCGTTGCAACGCTATTTCGTCCGCGGGCTGCTCGCGGGCTCCGTCAAGGGTGGTTGATCGATGCAGACTGCAGTGCATATCCAGAACAGGGAAGGCGCGGAACCGGCGGTGGAACCGGACCGCGACTGGTGGCGGGGGGCGGTCATCTACCAGATCTACCCGCGCTCCTTCCAGGATTCCGACGGTGACGGCATCGGCGACCTGCGCGGCATCCTGACCCGGCTGCCGCACATCGCCAGCCTCGGCGCGGACGCGATCTGGATTTCGCCTTTCTTCCGCTCGCCGATGGCGGATTTCGGTTACGACGTCTCCGACTATCGCGACGTCGAGCCGATGTTCGGCACCCTGGACGATTTCGACGCGGTAGTCGCCGAGGCCCACCGCCTCGGGCTGAAGGTGATGATCGACCTCGTCCTGTCGCACACGTCGGATGCGCATCCATGGTTCCGCGAAAGCCGGGGCTCGCGCGACAACCCCAAATCCGACTGGTACGTATGGGCGGACGCAAAGCCCGACGGCACGCCGCCAAACAACTGGCTGTCTATCTTCGGCGGTTCCGCCTGGGCGTGGGATGCGCGGCGCCAGCAATATTACATGCACAACTTCCTGGCCGAGCAGCCGGATCTCAACTTCCACAACAGGGAGGTCCAGGACGCACTGCTCGACGTTACACGCTTCTGGCTGGAGCGTGGCGTCGACGGCTTCCGGCTCGACACGATCAACTTTTACTTCCACAGCCAGGGGCTTGAGGACAATCCGGCTCTTGCGCCGGAATCGCGGGACTATTCGACGGCGCCAGCCGTCAATCCCTACAACTGGCAGGACCATATCTACGACAAGAGCAGGCCGGAGAACGTGGCGTTTCTTACCCGCTTCCGCGCGCTGCTCGACGAGTATCCGGCGGCGGCGGCAGTCGGCGAGGTCGGCGACGCGCAGCGCGGCCTGCAGATCGTGGCGGACTACACGGCCGGCAGCGACCGCGTGCATATGTGCTACTCGTTCGACTTCCTGTCCCCCGACAAGATCAGCGCGGAGCGTGTGCGCACCGTGCTGGAGGAATTCGACCGTGTCGCCAGCGACGGCTGGTCGTGCTGGGCCTTTTCCAATCACGACGTGATGCGCCACGCATCGCGCTGGGCGGCCAGCGAGTGGGATCGCACCGCCTATCTGAAAGTGATTTCGGCCCTGCTGATGAGCCTTCGCGGCTCGGTCTGCATCTATCAGGGTGAGGAACTCGGCCTGCCGGAAGCGGACCTGGCCTTCGAGGATCTTCGGGACCCCTACGGCATCCGCTTCTGGCCGGAATTCAAGGGGCGCGACGGCTGCCGTACGCCGATGGTGTGGGATTCGCACCAACCCAATGCTGGCTTCTCGCCGGCCCGGCCCTGGCTTCCGGTGCCGGCCGAGCATCTGACCATGGCGGTGAACACCCAGGCCGACGACGAGAACTCGCTGCTCGAACATTATCGCCGCATGCTCGCCTTCCGCGCCGCCCATCCGGCGCTGATCAAGGGCTCGATCACCTTCAACGATGCGCAGGGCGACGTGGTGGTCTTCACCCGCCGTCACGGCAACGAACAAATCCTGTGCGCCTTCAACCTCGGCGGCAACGACGCCGCGCTGGAGCTGGGCGACGGCGTTTCGCCGGTCTCGATACCGGGGCACGGCTTTGCGGGCACAAGCGCGGGCGGAACGATCAGGCTCGGCGCCTATGGCGCGTGGTTCGGACGGATCGCCTGAACGAACGGAATCGGGAGGAGGAAAACATGGCCAATCTGCTGCTCAGGGACGTGAAGAAAGCCTACGGCAACCTCGAAATCCTGCATGGCATCGATCTCGACATCAAATCGGGGGAGTTCATCGTCTTCGTCGGCCCGTCCGGCTGCGGGAAGTCGACGCTGCTGCGCACGATCGCCGGACTCGAGGACATCACCGGGGGCGAGCTGCAGATTGACGGAGACGTCGTCAACGACGTCCCGCCGTCCAAGCGCGGCATCGCCATGGTGTTCCAGTCCTATGCGCTCTATCCGCATATGACCGTCTACGACAACATGGCTTTCGGCATGAAGATCGCCAAGGCCAGCAAGGCGGAGATCGACGAGCGCGTGAAGCAGGCGGCCGAAATCCTGCAGCTCACCAAATATCTCGACCGGCTGCCCAAGGCGCTCTCCGGCGGCCAGCGGCAGCGCGTTGCCATCGGTCGCGCCATCTGCCGCAACCCAAAAGTGTTCCTGTTCGACGAGCCGCTGTCGAACCTCGACGCCGCACTGCGCGTCGCCACCCGCATAGAGATCGCCAAACTCAAGGAGCAGATGGCCAATACGACGATGATCTACGTCACCCATGACCAGGTCGAGGCGATGACGCTCGCCGACCGGATCGTCGTGCTCAAGGACGGCTATGTCGAGCAGGTCGGCTCACCGATGGAACTCTACCGCCACCCCGGCAATCTGTTCGTTGCCCAGTTCATCGGCTCGCCGTCGATGAATATCGTGCCGGCGACGATCGAGCGAGCGGGCGGGCCTACCGCCGTCCGGCTCGCCGACGGGACGGTCGCGCACGTACCGACCCAGACGCCTGACTCGGCCGCCGGCACGCAGGCGAGCTTCGGCGTGCGGCCGGAAGACCTTCGTGTCGCCACAGACACGGACGGTAGCGTGCTGTTCGAAGGGCGCATCGACTATATCGAGCAGCTTGGCGAGGTGCAGCTTCTCTATGTCGACCTGGGCCGCGAAGGTGAGCCCCTGGTCGCCAAGCTGCCTGGCAATGCCGAGATCAAGCGTGGCTCAACGGTGCGGCTCACGGCAGATGCCGGCGACCTGCACATCTTCGACAGCGATGGCCGGTCGTTCGCGCGGGAAAGGCTGGCCAGCGCGGCCTGATCTGCCTGACCTGATTGAAACGAAAAAGGGCGGCACAAGTGCCGCCCTTTTTCGTTGAGACAATCGCGTCAGATGTCGAACGAGACGCCCTGCGCGAGCGGCAGCACGGTCGAATAATTCACCGTGTTGGTGGCGCGGCGCATGTAGCCCTTCCATGCGTCCGAGCCGGATTCGCGGCCGCCGCCGGTTTCCTTCTCGCCGCCGAATGCACCGCCGATCTCCGCACCCGAGGTGCCGATATTGACGTTGGCAATGCCGCAATCAGAGCCGTCGGCCGACAGGAAGCGCTCGGCCTCGCGCATATCGAGGGTGAAGATCGACGAGGACAGGCCCGCGCCCACCGCGTTGTGGTCGGCAATCGCCGCGTCGAAGTCGGAATATTTCATCACATAGAGGATGGGAGCGAAGGTTTCCTCGGTGACGGGCGACACCTGTTTGGGCATCTCGACCAGCGCCGGGCGCACATAGAAGGCGGCGTCCTGCGCGGTCTCCACGCGTTCGCCACCCGTGATCTCGCCGCCCGCGGCCTTTGCCTTTTCAAGTGCCGACTGCATGCCCTTGTAGGCGGCTGCGTCGATGAGCGGACCAACCAGCGCGCCGGTCTCGAGCGGGTTGCCGACGGAAACGCTTTCATAGGCCTTCTTCAGACGCGGCACGAGGTCGTCATAAACGCTCTCGTGTACGAACAGCCGCCGCAGCGTCGTGCAGCGCTGGCCGGCCGTGCCCATGGCGCCGAAGGCAATGGCGCGCAGCGCCATGTCGAGATCGGCGGACGGGCAGACGATGCCGGCATTGTTGCCGCCGAGTTCGAGAATGGCGCGCGCGAACCGCTTCGCCAGCCGCGGGCCGACCTCGGCACCCATACGGGTCGAGCCGGTGGCGGAGACGAGCGGAACCTTCGGGTGGTCGACGAGCACCTCGCCGATGGCGCGGTCGCCGATCAGCACCTGCAGCAAGCCCTCGGGCGCATCACCGAAGCGCGACGCGGCGCGCGCGAAAATCGCCTGGCAGGCGAGCGCGGTCAGCGGCGTCTTTTCCGACGGCTTCCAGACGACCGAATTTCCGCACACCAGCGCCAGCGCTGCGTTCCACGACCACACGGCGACCGGGAAATTGAATGCCGAGATCACGCCGACGACGCCGAGCGGGTGCCAGGTCTCCATCATGCGGTGGCCGGGGCGCTCGGATGCGATGGTCAGGCCATAGAGCTGGCGCGACAGGCCAACCGCGAAGTCGCAGATGTCGATCATCTCCTGAACCTCGCCCAGACCCTCGGATGGAATCTTTCCCGCCTCGATGGAAACGAGACGGCCGAGGTCGTCCTTGGAAGCGCGCAGTTCCTCGCCCAGCAGGCGCACGAGTTCGCCACGGCGCGGGGCCGGCACGTTGCGCCACTGGCGGAATGCCGCGTCAGCCGCTTCGATCGCCTTTGCCGCATCCTGCGCCGAGATCGGCGCCAGGTCGGCGACCTTCCCGCCGGTCAACGGGCTGTAGGATGGCATCGAGCCGCCCGCCAGCACAGCCTTGTCCACGCCGAGGCGTTCGAGAAGCGCCGTCGTTTCCTTTGCGATATCCATGATGTTCAAAGACCCTTTTCAAGCTTGCGGGTCCGCGCAGGCGCGGACCTTCATTTCATTACGATCATGCCTTGGACGGCTGCCTTAGAAGAACGCCTGCAGACCCGTCTGCGCGCGGCCCAGGATGAGGGCGTGAACGTCGTGCGTGCCCTCGTAGGTGTTGACCGTCTCCAGGTTCTGCGCGTGGCGCATGACGTGATATTCGATCTGGATGCCGTTGCCGCCGTGCATGTCGCGCGCCTGCCTGGCGATGTCCAGCGCCTTGCCGCAATTGTTGCGCTTGACGATGGAGATCATCTCCGGTGCGAACCTGCCCTCGTCCATCAGGCGGCCGACGCGCAGGGAGCCCTGAAGGCCAAGCGCGATTTCCGTCTGCATGTCGGCGAGCTTCTTCTGGAAGAGCTGGGTCTGCGCCAGCGGCCTGTTGAACTGCTTGCGATCGAGGCCGTACTGGCGGGCGCGGAACCAGCAATCCTCGGCAGCGCCCATGGCGCCCCAGGAAATGCCGTAACGGGCGCGATTGAGGCAGCCGAACGGTCCCTTGAGCCCGGAGACGTTCGGCAGCAGCGCGTCCTCGCCGACCTCTACGTCCTCCATCACGATCTCGCCGGTGATCGACGCGCGCAGCGACAGCTTGCCGCCGATCTTCGGCGCCGAGAGCCCCTTCATGCCCTTTTCCAGCACGAAGCCGCGAATCTGGTTGTCATGCGCCTCGGACTTCGCCCACACCACGAACACGTCGGCGATCGGTGCGTTGGAGATCCACATCTTGGAGCCCTTGAGGCGATAGCCGCCGTCGGTCTTCACCGCACGCGTCTTCATGCCGCCGGGATCGGAACCGGCATCCGGCTCGGTCAGGCCGAAACAGCCGATCCACTCGCCCGAGGCGAGCTTGGGCAGATATTTCTTGCGTTGCTCTTCCGAGCCGTAGGCGTAGATCGGATGCATCACCAGCGACGACTGGACGCTCATCATCGAGCGATAGCCCGAATCGATACGCTCCACCTCGCGCGCCACAAGGCCATAGGACACGTAGCCTGCGCCCGAGCCGCCATATTCCTCGGGGATCGTCACGCCCAGCAGGCCGGCCTGCCCCATCTCGGAGAAGATGGCCGGATCGGTCTTTTCCTCCAGATAGGCTTCTTCGACACGCGGCAGCAGCCTGTCGGAAGCGAACCCGGCCGCGGCGTCGCGGATCATGCGCTCGTCTTCGGTAAGCTGATCGTCGAGCAGGAATGGATCGGACCACGAGAACGACGCCATCTTTTCGTCCTTGTGCGGAGAGGTCTGTGCGGAAATGTTCATGCCTGTCCTCTTTGAACGGCGAATTGAATACGGAAGCGGTCGCGGCAGCAGAGCATGCCACGACCGGACGTTCCAGCCTTTGATATATTATGAGCCGCGTATTATGCAGGCAAAACGCTTTTTGGTCGATCAAACATGTCGAATCCGCATATTTGGAGCACGCCCCGGCGGCTCCAGCCCTCCATCAGCCTGCTGGCCGCCTTCGAGGCCGTCTGCCGCACCGGTTCGACGGCTGCGGCCGCGCGCGAGCTGTCGCTGACCCAGGGCGCCGTCAGCCGCATGGTCAAGACGCTGGAGGAACAGCTCGAGGTCACGCTGTTCAAGCGCGAGCGCAAGCGCCTCAAGCCCACCGACGCGGCCAAGGCCTATGCGCATGACGTGCGCAAGGCGCTGGACCTGATCGCGCGCTCGACGCTCGGGCTGCGCGCAAATCCCGGCGGCGGCACGCTGTCGCTGGCGATCCTGCCGACATTCGGCACGCGCTGGCTGGCCCCACGCCTGCCGCATTTCCTCGCCGCGCATCCCGGCGTCACCATCAATCTCGGCACACGGCTGCAACGGTTCGACTTCGCCCAAAGCACCTTCGACGCCGCGATCCATTTCGGCGACCCCGACTGGCCGGAGACCGAGCACGTCAAGCTGTTCGACGAGCGCATGATCGCCTGCTGCGCGCCGGACTTCCACAAGCGTCATCCGCTTGACGAGGCGCGCGACCTTCTGACGGCGCCGCTTCTGCTGCTCGAAACGCGGCCGAGAGCATGGACGAGCTGGTTCGAGGCGCATGGCTGTGGCGCACAGCCGGCGCGCGGCATGATGTTCGACCAGTTCGCAACGATGATCCAGGCCGCGATCCACGGCATGGGCGTGGCGCTGTTGCCGGCCTTCCTGGCATCAGGGGAGATCGAGGCCGGCCGGCTCGTGCCCGCTTATGGCGAGGCGATCTCGGGCGTCGGCGCCTATTACCTGATCTGGCCGCAAAGCGGCGCGCAGCATCCGCCGCTGCGCTCGTTCAGGGCCTGGCTGGAAACGGAGACGGCGGACCTGCAATAATCGCAAGGCCGCCAGGTCAGAGCCGGAACGTCCAGAACAGGCAGGCCAGCGTCGCGGCGATGAAGACGACGAAGAAGATCGTGCGCAGCAGCACGTTTCGGCGCAGTTCGTTCATCAGCAGGTGGGCGGCGATGATCGCGCCGGCAAAGAGGAACTGCCAGTCGAGCAGGGCCCAGAGCGCGGCCCGGTCACCAAAGGCGAAGCGGGCGACGAGCACGCCGACGATCGTCGCCAGCAGCACCAGCGTTGCCGCATAGGTTGGCGTCGCACCATTGGTGTGGACGAAGCCGGCGGCACGCAGCGGCAGGATCATCATCAACACCGACGCGAAGGCGTAAATAGCTGCAAGCGGCACGAAGGTCGCCGCGTTGGCGAGATTATCGAGCCGGGCAAGGCCGAGCGCGCCGAAGGCGTAACCCTTCTGCTCGACGGCGAAGCTGAGCGCGGCCAGCGCCGCGGTCAGCACGGTGACGAGCAGGAAGGATGCGACGGTTCTGTTCATGGCGCGCTCCAGCGAGAATCAGCGAACTCTATACTCTCGGGGAGCTATACCAGAATCGCCGCCGCGATAAGCTTGGCCGTCCGCTGGGCGAGGCAGCGGACAGCCAGCCTGTTATCGGCCCATCACTTGCCCCTCGCGGCGCTTGTCGGCAGCGCCGATCAGCTCACCGTTTTCCAGCTTGATGACGTGGAGGCCGGAATTGAGGTTTGCGATCGAGACCTCATGGCCGAGCGCAGTCAGGGCGTCGGTCGTCTGCTGGGCGCCGTCGCCCTCCTCGACGCGCGTCGCGCCGTTGAGGTTGACGACATGCGGCAGGTCGACCGCTTCCTGCGGGTCCATGTTCCAGTCGAGCAGAGCAACGAGCGACAGCGCGACATAGTTGATGATGTTGGCACCGCCCGGGCTGCCGGTCAGCAGCACCGGCCGGTCGTCACGGAACACAATCGTCGGCGCCATCGACGAGCGCGGCCGCTTGCCCGCTTCGACGCGGTTGGCGACCGGCTTGCCGTCCGCCTCCGGCGCGAAGGAGAAGTCCGTCAGCTCGTTGTTGAGCAGGAAGCCATTGGTCATCACCCGGCTGCCGAAGCCGCTTTCGATCGTCGTCGTCATGGAGATCGCGTTGCCGTCGCCATCGACGATGACGAAATGCGAGGTGCCATGGCGCGGACGCTCGACATCGGGGGCATAGAGCTTCGTCTCGTCCCAGGGCGGATCGCCGGCCTCGGCCTTGCCCATGGATGCCGCCGGATCGATCAGCGCCGCACGCTCGGCGAGATAGGCGCGGTCTAGAAGCCCCTTCGGCATGTCGACGAAATCGCTGTCGGCCATGTACATGCCGCGATCGGCAAAGGCCAGGCGCGAGGCCTCGGCAAAGAGATGGCGCGCCTCGACGCCTTCACCCATTGCCGGCAGGTCGAAGGCCTCGAGCATGGCCAGCATCTGGCCGACCGTGAGACCGCCCGAACTCGGCGGGCCCATGCCGCAGACCTCGTTCTGGCGATAGTCGACGCAGACCGGCTCGCGCTCGATCACCTCGTAGCGCGCGAAATCCTCCATGGTCAGCAGACCGGGATTGGACTCGGTGCGGACGGCGGCGACGATGTCGCGAGCGATCTGGCCGGTATAGAAAGGCGCCGCTCCCTGATCCGCCACCAGCCTCAGGGTGCGCGCATAGGCGGGGTTTTCAAGCGTCGCGCCTTCGACAAGCGGCGTACCGCCGGCATCGAAGAAGTAGCTGCGTGTCGTCTCGAAGGTGTCGAGCCCCGGTGCCTGCGGGATCGCGTCGGCAAGCCGCTGCGAAACCGTGAACCCCTGCTCCGCGGTATCGATCGCCGGCTGCAGCAGGCCGGCCCAGGGCAGCCGCCCGAACTTGCCGTGCAGCGTTTCCATCAGCTTCGGCGTTCCCGGCACGCCTGCCGAGCGCCCGCCCACAACGGCGGCGATGAATTCCATCGTTTCGCCGCCCTCGCCCAGCCAGTACTTCTCGTCGGCGGCGAGCGGTGCGGTTTCGCGCGCGTCATAGGTGGTCAATTCGCCGAGTGCGGTATCCCAATAGAGCGCGAAGGCGCCGCCACCGAGACCGGAGCTCTGCGGCTCGACCAGACCCAGCATCGCCTGAACCGCGACCGCCGCATCCGCAGCGGTGCCGCCCGCCTCGAGCACGGCATAGCCCGCACGCGTTGCCAGCGGATGGGCACTCGCGACCATGAATTCCTTGGCCCGCACGGAAACGCGCTCGGCCAGTTTCGTGGTGGCTTCGGGCTGGGGCGCTTCCTGGGCGATCGCTGCCGGCATTGCCACCGCCAGCGCCAGGACCAATGTGTAACCGCGTAACGAACGCATGAATTCCACCTCCTCGACTGCCCTTCCCGCAGGCGAAAGCTAGCAACCGCCGGCAGGCCTGAACAGGGTCGCAACGGGTCCTCGTGATGGTCCAGCCGCGAGACATCTTGCCAATGCGCGCGGAAGGTGAATCAATATGGCGGCGGGGCGGCAGCAGAGGAGACTGCACATGGAAGACGCAAGCGTTGGCTGGATTGCGGCCATCATCATAGGCGGGCTGGCGGGCTGGATCGCATCCAGCGTCATGAAGAGCGATACCGGCCTCTTCCTCAATATCATTCTGGGGATCGTCGGCGCGGCGGTGGCGAGCTTCCTGTTCGGGCTGCTCGGCGTGTCGTTCGGCGGCTGGCTCGGCTATCTCGTCGCAGGTTTCGTCGGCGCCTGCATCCTCATCTGGGGCGCACGCGCCATTCGAAGCTGAGGCGTTCAGGCGGACGCCTAGCGGCTGTCAGGGCCAGGCAGCGAATGACGGAGCTCCGTGGCGGCGCGCAAGGTCGCGCCGCTGCATGTTCGGCGAGTGCCCGGACAACCGCTTGTAGAAGCGGCTGAAATAGGCGGGGTCGGAAAAGCCCAATTCTTCGGCGATCTCGGAAATCTGCAAGCTGGAATCGTCGAGCAAGGCCTCGGCCTCGCGCATCAGGCGGCCATGGATAAGCGCCAGCGGCGACCGCCCGGTGGTGCGCCGCACCGTGGCATTGAGCCTGTCCGGCGAAACACCGACCTCGTCTGCGTAGCGCGCAATCGTCCAGTGATCCCGAAAATGCAGGTCGACCGCGTGGAGGAAACGCTGCGCGATGGTCCGCGGCAGCGGTCTCGTCTCGCGCATCATGGGTCCCGACAGACGCCAGGTCGCGATAAAGAACAGTGCGAGCAAATGGCGGCGCGCCTCCTGCCCGGCCGGCAGGTCGAGCGCGGCTTCCTCGCCGATGGCTTCCAGGGCGTCGTACAGGCGTCTTGCCTGCCGGGTTTCCAGCCGCTGATGGATCAAGGGTTGGCCTAGGGTCGCACGCATCTGGCCGGCGAAAGGTCCGGCTGTGATGGCACCGGCTATGCCGACCTCATTGACCGCAAGCGAAATGCCGCGCGAACCGGCCTCGAGCAGGAGGCGCGCCTGGGCGCCGGCCGGCAGCCACAACAGACAGGGCGCCGCAAAGGCGATCTCGCCATCGCTCATCCTGACCCGGCCCCTTCCGGATTCCAGGACGAAGCCGCGATGGCGCGCATCGCGAAACGTCCATTCGCCGGATGTCAGTTCACCGCGCACCAGAGAGACCTCGGCATCAGGCTGCGCGCCCGGCTCAGGCTGGTTTGTAAAAAGCGCCATCGAAATCCCCCTTACCCCAACCCGGATAAAGTGCAATTATTGTCTGAAAATGTCTATTCCGGCAATGAAGGGTGCCTCTTATCGTGAGTGGTGCCGCATGATGGAAGGAGGTTCCGTCCTGCTGGCAAATGAAACGCGGTCGGACATGTCCCCGCGCCAACGGGAGGAAAATTGATGATCGGACGTCGGCAGTTTCTTGCCGCGACGGCTGCCGCCGTTGCGATGCCCGCCTATCTGAGACAGGCCTGGGCTCAGAATCCCGAAGTGGAGCTGAAGCTTCACCATTTCCTCGGTCCCAAGGCCCCTGCGCACACGCAGATGCTCGAACCCTGGGCAAAGGCCATTCAGGACGAGTCGGCCGGCCGGATAAAGATCGAGATTTACCCCGCCATGTCGCTGGGCGGCGCACCGCCGCAGCTTTTCCGCCAGGTCGCGGATGGCGTCGTCGACATCGTCTGGACAGTGAATGGCTATACGCCCGGCCTGTTCCCCCGCTCGGAAGTGTTCGAGCTGCCCACCGTCTTCACCAACGACCTGGCCGCAGCGAATCTCGCCATGCGCGACATGTACGACGAGCACCTCGCCGAGGAATTCTCCGACGTCCATGTCCTCTTCATGCACGTGCATGCGGGGCAGGCTCTGCACATGGCGAGCAAGCTCGTCCGCTCGCCCGCCGACACGCAGGGGCTCAAGCTGCGCGTTCCAGGCCCGACCGGCAATGCGGTGGTGGAGGCGATGGGTGCCACACCGGTGACGATGCCGGTTCCCGACCTGCCGCAGGCCCTGAGCACGAACGCGGTCGACGGCGCCCTGATCCCCTGGGAGATCATCCCGCCGCTGCAGCTTTTCGAGTCGACGCAATATCAGATCGAGGGACCGAACAATAACCGCTTCGGCACGACGACTTTCCAGGTCTCCATGAACAAGGCGCGCTGGGAAGCTCTGCCCGACGACTTGAAGGAGATCTTCACAAAGCACAGCGGTGAAGACTGGCTGCTCGAGGTGGCAAAGATCTGGCGCGGCGCCGACGACTTCGGCATCAAGATGGCCGTCGACAAGGGCAACGAGCATGTCGTTCTTACTCCGGAGGAGATGGATGCCTTCAACACGGCGCTCGCACCGGTCGTCGACCGCTGGGTCGAGGAACAGTCGGGTACGTTCGATGCCGCTGGTCTCGTAGAGGCGGCGCGCACCGCGCTTGCGGCGCACAAGTCTTGAGCGCGACAGAACTGACCGGCGGAGGAGGCACGGAGCCTCCCCCGCCAGCCACGAAAACGGCGCTCGGCGCGCTACTGGTGAAGATCGTGCGATGGTGGGCACTCGCCGGCGGCGTGCTCACCCTTGGCCTGGCGCTGATGACAGCTGCGAGCGCGCTGTCGAACCTGTTCTTCGGACGGCCGTTCGCCGCAGACCATGAACTGGTCAAACACATCATCGCCGTCGCGATCTTCATGTTCCTACCCTACTGCCAGATGACGGGCTCTAACGTGACGGTCGACGTTTTCACCGAGGGCATGAGCGCGCGGGGCAAACATCTCATGGCGGCGTTTTCCTCGCTTTTCGCCATCGCCTTCTCGATTCTGCTGCTGGTGCAGATGTCATCGGGCTTTCGCAGCTACCTGCGCTATCCGGAAGTGACCCCCGTGCTGAAGCTGCCGCTGTGGACGGCCTTTCCGCCGATCCTCGTCTCGCTGGCGCTGCTGCTGTGCGCTGCGATCGTGACCCTTCTCGCCAGCGCTCGCGCATCGCGCGGCGCATCCAGCTCCGGTTGACGCGATGATGGACAGCTACATTACGGGCATAGCGGGTCTCGCCGGGCTTCTGGTGCTGATCGCCGTTCGCGTGCCGATCGCCTATACGATGATCCTCGTCGGCATCGTCGGCATATCGCTGCAATCGGGTCCGATGATCGTCCTGAACCAGCTCAAGGACCTCGCCTACGCGCAGTTCTCGAACTACGACCTGTCGGTGTTGCCGATGTTCATCCTGATGGGCGGACTCGCCTCGCGCTGCGGCCTGTCCAGTGACCTGTTCCGCGCGGCGAACGCCTGGCTGGGCCGGTTCCGCGGCGGCGTCGCCATGGCTGCGATCACGGCCTGCGCGGGGTTCGGCGCAGTCTGCGGTTCGTCCACGGCAACAGCTTCCACCATGGGGCAGGTCGCGCTGCCGGAACTGCGGCGCTATCGTTATTCGGGTGCGCTGGCGACCGGTACCATCGCGGCGGGCGGCACGCTCGGCATCCTGATCCCGCCCTCGGTCGTGCTGATCGTCTATGCGATCATCGTCGAGGTGAACATCGTCACCATGTTCGCGGCCGCACTCATTCCCGGCCTGCTTGCGACGCTCATGTTCGTCGGCACGGTCGCGCTCTACTGCCGCTTCGTACCGGAAGCCGGGCCGTCCGGCCAGGCGGTTTCGCGGGCGGAACTCGGAGCGGCGACGCTTGCCACGATACCCGTGCTCGTCATCTTCGGCGTTGTGATCGGCGGCATCTATGCCGGCATCTACAATCCGACGGCTGCAGCTGCCATCGGCGTGGCGCTTGTCGTGGCCTACGGCTTTGCAAGGCGACGGCTATCGTTGCCCGGCCTGGGCGATGCGCTGCTGGAAACGGCGCGCACCAGCGGCATGATCTTCCTGATCCTGCTCGGTGCAGAGCTGCTCAAGATTTTCATGTCCCGCGCCGGCGTGCCGCAATCGGCCGCCGAGATGCTTCAAAGCAGCGGCCTCGCGCCGATGGTCATCCTCGTGCTCATCATCGCGGCCTTTCTGGTTCTCGGATGCCTGATGGACAGCCTGTCCATGGTGATCCTTGCCATCCCCTTTTTCTGGCCCGTGATCGCCGGGCTCGATTTCGGGCTGACACCGGACGAGACCAAGCTGTGGTTCGGCATCGTCATTCTCGTCGTCGTGGAACTCGGCCTGATAACACCGCCGGTCGGGCTCAATGTGTTCATCATCAATGCGCTCGCGCGCGACATACCGATGCGGGAAACGTTCAAGGGCGTCATGCCGTTCTTCGGGACCGAGATGGTTCGGATCGCGCTGCTGGTGCTGTTCCCGGCAATCTCGCTCACCCTTCCCCGCCTGCTGCAATAGCGGAGACTATCCGATGGACAAGGATGCCACCGACGCCGGCTTGGAGACCCTGACCGCAGGCGGCGCGCTGCTTGCACGGCTGAAGGCAGTCGGCGTCGATTATCTCTTCTGCAATTCCGGCACCGACTTTCCGCCGATCATTGAGGGGCTGGCGGAAGCGGCGGCCAAGGACGTGCCCTTGCCGCGCGCGCTCATCATGCCGCACGAGGCGGCCGCCATGGGCATGGCGCACGGCTATTATCTGGCCACCGGCCGCTCGCAGGCGGTGATCGCGCATACCAATGTGGGCCTCGCCAACTGCGCCATCGGCGCTATCAACGCCGCCGTCGAGCACATACCTGTGCTGCTGTTTTCCGGGCGCACCCCGACGACGGAAAAGGACCGCTTCGGAACACGCACGGTGCCGATCGGCTGGGGGCAGGAGATGCGCGACCAGACCGCGCTGGTGCGCGAGGCCTCGAAATGGGATTACGAACTGCGCTTCCCCGAGCAGGCGCTGGAAATCGCCGACCGCGCCTGGGCGATCGCCAATTCGACGCCGCGCGGCCCGGTCTATGTCAGCCTGCCGCGCGAGGTGCTGTGCGAGCTCGCGCCTACTGCGGGGCTCGACGCGCACCCGCTGATGCAGCCGGCCGTGTCACATGCCGATCCGCGCCAGATCGCGGAAGCGGCGAAGGCGCTCGCGGAGGCGGAAAATCCTGTGATCTTCGCGCAGCACGGAACCGGTAGCGCGGAGGCGTTCGCCGCCCTTTCCGAGCTGGCAACCGAATGGGGGATTCCGGTTTGCCAGTACTGGGCGCTGGCGCTCGCGATCCCGACCGATCATCCGATGGCCGCCGAGGCGAACCCGGCGAAGCTGATCGAGCGCGCCGATGCGATCCTCGTTCTGGACGCGCTGGCGCCGTGGTCGCCGGAGCAGCATCGGCCCCGGCCGGACTGCACGATCATCCAGATGGCGCAGGACCCGCTGGCAAGCCGCACCCCGGTGCGCAACTTCCGCTCCGACATATCGATCGCCTGCGATCTGTCCGACGGCATTCTGGCGCTGAAGGCGGCGATGGACGCGCTCCGCCCGCAGGATGCCGGCCGGCTGATGCAGCGGCGCGAGACTGTTGCGGCCGAGAATGCGAAAACGCGGGACAAGACGCTGGCGTCCGCGGAAGCCGGGCGCGACGGCATCATGACCAAGGAATGGGTCAGCCTGTGTCTTTCGCGGGCGCTGGAGGGACAGGATGCAACCGTCCTGTCGGAACTTGGCTGCCCGATGGCCCCGATGACGCTCGGCCATCACCGTTCCTGGTATCAAGAGCCACATGCGGGCGGTCTCGGCTGGTCGTTCCCGGCCGCGCTCGGCATGCAGCTTGCCGACCGCGAACGGCTCATCGTCGCCACGATGGGTGACGGTTCCTACATGTTCGCCAATCCGGTCGCCTGCCACCAGATCGCCGAGGCGCTGGACCTGCCGATCCTCGTCGTCATCGTCAACAACGCCGAATGGGGCGCGGTGCGCCAGTCGGTGCTTGGCGTCTATCCCGACGGCCATGCGGCGCGCAGCAACACCATGCCGCTCACGCAGCTTTCGCCCGTTCCGGATTTCACCCGGGTCGCCGAGGCAAGCCGCGCTTGGGCGCGGCGCGTCGACGACGGCGCGGCGCTGCCCGACATGCTGGCCGAGGCGCTCGACCATATCCGCACGAAACGCACGCTCGCACTTCTGGACGTGCGGGTTCGCCCATGATTCAGCCAACCTGAGGAGGTACCCATGCCCGAAACGGCAACAACGGAATTCTGGCGCGGCCTCAAGCCGATCACCAAGGTTTTCCAGCCGGACGCGCTGCCCGAGGTCTATATGGCCAATGCGCCGACCGAGGACGAGCGCTATTACGTGCCCTTTACCGAAACGGTGTCGTCGCGCCCGCTGTGGATCTCCCCGACGCAGAACAAGTGGTGCGACATCCTGATGGCGAAGAAGGCCGGACTGGTGAACCGGCACTACCACCCGCACGAGGTCTTCGCCTACACGATCTCCGGCAAATGGGGCTACCTTGAGCACGACTGGACCGCGACCGCCGGTGACTTCGTCTACGAGACGCCGGGCGAGGGACACACGCTGGTCGCCTATGACAGCGACGAGCCGATGCGTGTCTTCTTCCAGGTGAAGGGGCCGCTGATCTGGCTCGACGAGGACGGCGAGCCGGACGGCTTCTTCGACGTGCACAACTACATCGCCATGTGCCGCGAGCACTACGAAAAGGTTGGTATCGGCGCGGCTTTCGTGGACACGCTGTTCCGCTGAAGCGAGCTCACACGCTCATGCCGCCGTCGACCATGAGCGTCGTGCCGGTGACGAAGCTGGAATCGTCACTCGCAAGGTAGAGCACCGAGCGCGCGATCTCGTCGGCGGTGCCGTGGCGGCCGAGCGGGATCATATCGTTGAAGAACGCGGTGCCGTCGACACCCATGGCATCGCCGAGCCTCCGCTCCACCGCGAGCTGAAAGCCGTTGTCGATCGGGCCGGGATGGATGGTGTTCACGCGGATGCCGCGCGGCGCAAGCTCCTTCGCCAGGCATCGCATCAGTCCCACCTGCGCATGCTTGGCGGTGATGTAGGCATAGACGCCCGCATCGCCCCGCACGCCGGCAACGCTCGACGTAATCACGATCGAGCCGCCCTTGCGCATATGCGGTGTGGCATGTTTCGCCGCCAGATAAGCGCCGCGCACATGGACGCTCAAGACCTCGCCGAAGACGTCGTCCGGATAGTCCGCGATCGGTTGCACCGTGCCGAAATTTCCGGCGTTGGAAAACAGCACGTCGATCGCGCCGAAGCGCGCAAGCGTGAGGTCGACATAGGCGGACGCCCCCTCTGCACTTGCCACGTCAGCGACAATCGTCGCGACCCGTTCCTGCGGCAGGTCGCGCGCCACCTCGTTCAGCCGTTCCGCATCGCGATCGACGAGAACCACGGCCGCACCCTGTTCGATGAACAGGCGCGCGGCTGCGGCACCGAGGCTGCCGGCTCCACCCGTGATCAGGCAGACCTTGCCGTCGAGCTTCTTCAAGAACGTGGCCTCAGATCGGGTAATGCAGCGGCCCGTCCTGCACCGTGATCCAGCGCAGGTCGGTGAATTCGGCGATGCCGGCCTTGCCGCCGAAGCGGCCGTAACCGGACGCCTTCACGCCACCGAACGGCATCTGCGCCTCGTCGTGCACGGTCGGGCCGTTGACATGGCAGATGCCGGACTCGATGCGCCGCGCCACCGAAAGGGCACGATTGACGTCGCGGCCGAAGACGGCGGAGGACAGTCCGTATTCGGTGTCGTTGGCGACGCGGACCGCCTCGTCCACGCTGCCGACGCGAACCACCGTGACCACCGGGCCGAAGGACTCCTCGCCATAGATGCGCATCGACGGGGTCACGCGATCCAGCACGGTCGCCTGGATCACGGTGCCGTCGATCGCGCCGCCGGCGGCAAGCACAGCGCCCTTGGATACGGCATCCTTGACGAGCTGTCCGATACGACCGGCGGCTCCGGTGTCCACCACGCAGCCCAGCGGCGTGTTGCCTTGGGTGGGATCGCCCGCCTTCAGGCTCTTTGCCTTTGCAGCCAGTGCGGCCACGAATTCGTCCGCGACCTGCTCGTCGACCACGATCCGCTCGGTCGACATGCAGATCTGGCCCTGGTTCATGAAGGCGCCGAATGCGGATGCGGCGACGGCAGCCTCTATGTCTGCATCGTCGAGTACGATTAGCGGCGCCTTGCCGCCAAGCTCCAGCAGCGCCGGCTTGAGATAGCGGCCCGAAATCTCGGCGATGATACGACCGACGCGGGTCGAGCCGGTGAAGTTCACGCGCCGCACCGCCGGCTGCGCGATCAGGGCCTCGACGATGCCCGGAGCGTCGTCCGGCGCGTTCGATACCGCGTTGAGCACGCCCTTGGGCAAGCCGGCCTCATTGAGCGCATCGACGATCAGGCGATGGGTGCGCGGGCAGATTTCCGATGTCTTCATCACCACCGTGTTGCCGCAGGCAAGCGGGGTGGCGAGCGAACGCACACCGAGGATCACCGGCGCGTTCCAGGGCGCCATCGATAGCACCACGCCCGCCGGCTGCCGCACGGCCATGGCGAGCGATCCTGGCCGGTTCGACGGGATGACCTCGCCGGTGATCTGTGTCGTCAGGGCTGCGGCCTCGCGCAGCATGTCGGAGGCCAGCATCACGTTGAAATGCGCCCAGCCGGCGGTGGCCCCGATCTCCGCAGCCATCGCCTCGATGAAGGCGTCTTCCTTGGACGACAGAATATCCGCAGCCTTGGACAGGATCGCACGGCGCTCGCGCGGCGAGGAACGCGACCATTCCGGAAATGCGGCGGCGGCGGAATCGACCGCTGCGATCGCGTCGTCGATCGTCGCTGCGGCCGCCTTGGTCGCGACGTTGCCCGAGATCGGGTTGCGGCGTTCAAAGGTCGCTCCATTCGAGGCTTGGCCTTCCTCCTGTCCGATCAACAGTCCGAGTACGTCCATCTTGGTCTCCATCTTCAATTATCGGCAGCAGCGCCGAGAAATGCGTGTTGCACGGCAGGGTCGTCGGCGAGCCTGTCGGCCGGCCCGTGTCCGACGATTCGGCCCGCCTCGAGCAGGTAGCCACGGTCGGCTATCGACAGGCTGATACGTACGTTCTGTTCGACGATCAGCAGGCTGACGCCGCTGCGGCCGATACGGGCAAGCGACTGAAAGAGTTCGCCGACGAGCACCGGGGCAAGCCCGAGGCTTGGTTCGTCCAGCATCAGGAGCTTCGGCGCGGACATCAAGGCACGGCCGATCGCGACCATCTGCTGCTCGCCGCCCGACATCGTGGCGACCGTCTGCTGCCGCCGTTCTGCCAGACGCGGGAATAGGTCGAGCACCATCGCGAGATTGGCGGCCTCGTCTTTTCGCGCGCGCCGCGCATAGGCGCCCAGAAACAGGTTTTCGGCAACGGTGAGGTCCGGGAAGATGCCACGCCCCTCGGGCACCAGCGCTATGCCGCGCTCGAGCACCTCGTGCGCTGGCAGTCCGACGATATTTGAGCTCGAGAAATCGACCGTTGCCCCTTCACGCGGCCGCACAAGCCCGGCGATCGACTTCAGCAAAGTCGACTTGCCCGCACCGTTCGCGCCCAGGATAACGACCGTCTCGCCTTCCTGCATCGCGAGAGAAACGCAATGCAGGGCGACGTGCTTGCCATAATCGACGGCAAGGTTCTCGACCTCAAGCATGATCGGTCCCCAAATAGGCGCGGATCACCTCCGGATCCTTCAGCACGGCACCGGTTTCCCCATCGGCAATCCTGGTGCCGGCATTCATGACGATGCAGCGGCCGCACAGCGCGCGCACGGCATCCATCACATGCTCGACGAGCAGGATCGTCATGCCGCCGTCGCGCAAGCTGCCGATCAGGTCGATCCCGGTCCGCAGCTCGGTCGGGTTGAGCCCTGCAAGCCATTCGTCGAGCAGTAGCAGCGACGGTTTCGTGGCCAACGCGCGGGCGAGCTCGACGCGTTTCTGGTCGATATAGGTGAGCTGCACGGCCGCCTCATGTCCACGCCCGGCAAGGCCGACCCGCGCAAGCAGCGCCTCGGCCTCGGCACGAGCGGCATCACCCCAGAGCGGCGCGCTACGGAAGGCGAGTGCGGCGACCACATTGTCGATCACCGTCAGCGAAGGCAGGATGCGCACGAGCTGAAAGGTCCGTGCGACACCCTTTCGCGCCACGCGGTGCGGGCTCAGGCCGCCGATCGCCTCGCCACGCAGACTGATCTCGCCGGCGCTGGGCTTCAGCGCCCCGGAAATCATGTTCAGCGCGGTCGTCTTGCCGGAGCCGTTCGGCCCGAGCAGGCCGACTACCTCGCCCTCGACAATGTCGAAGCTGAGGCCGTTCACGGCCGTCAGGCCGCCGAAGCGCCGGGTGAGGCCGCGAAGCGAGACGAGCGGGGTCATCCTCGCACCTCCTGGCTGGCCGCCTTGCCCTGCGCCGGAGCGCTGGTGCCTGCTGCTTGATCGAGGGGCGCAGACGGCGCCCTCAACCGTTCCAGCAGACCCACGACGCCACGCGGCAGCAGGAACACGATAACGATGAAAAGCAGCCCCAGCAGGATCGAATAGTGGTTGGGGAAGTTGGCCGACAGCCATTCGAACAGGATGAAGAGGGGGATTGCGCCCAGCGCCGGCCCCCACAGCCGCGCCGCGCCGCCAAGCAGCGCCATGATGAGCGTGAGGAACGAAACGGTCGGGTTGAAAACGATCGCCGGCTCGACATAGGTCCAGCGCGGGGCCTGGATCGCGCCAACCAGCGTGATGAGCACGGCGCTGATGACAAAAAGCGCGATCTTGGTGCGGGCGATGTCGATGCCAATGTGGGAGGCCACGACCTCGTCGTCGGCGATGACACGGAGCGCCATGCCCAGCCGGGACCGGTCGACCCACCAGGTGATGAGCAGAGTCACGGCGCATAGCGCCAGCAACTGCCAGTAGATGTGTTCAGGCCCCAGCGGCAGGAAGATGTAGCGGCCGAGCGTGCCCGTCACCGTCGTCTCGAACCATGTGACGAGCTGACGGATGAGTTCGGCCAGCCCGAAGGTGAAGATGACGAAATAGACGCCGGCCAGCCGCAGCGTCGCCAGGCCGACAATGAGCGCGACGACGAGGCCGATGCCCGCGGCGACCAGGAGGATCACCGGATAAGGCAGTGTCTCGTTCAGCGCGGCAACGGCATAGGCGCCGATGCCGAAGAACGCGACGGTCGCCAGCGAGACATAGCCCGTACGCCCCGAAAACAGGCCCCACGCGGATGCCAGCGTGACATAACCCGTCATGCCGATCAGCAAACCGATGCCGTAGGCGTCGAGATAGAAGGGTGCGAGCGCGAGAAGGCCGAACGCAATGGCCGCGACCGCAAAGCCGATGATCGTCTTCATCGCCGTGCCTTCCCGAACAGGCCGGTCGGCCGCCACAGCAGGATCGCCAGAAAGATCAGGTAGACGGCTGCGAGCGTAAGACCGGGGCTGACATAGGAGGCGACGAAGGTTTCCACGAGGCCGAGGATCAACCCGGCGCTGAGCGCGCCGGCAAGATTGCCGACGCCGCCCATGATGACGACGATCAGCGCCTTCATGGTGAAGATGACGCCCGAGGAGGCGGTAAAGGTCTGGTACATCGAGACCACCACGCCGCCGCAGGCCGCCAGCGCACCGCCGAGCGCGAAACCGAAACGCGCCGCGCGGTCTGCGTCGATGCCCACCAGGGGCGCGGATTCCGGTGCCACCGAAACCGCGCGCAACGCTGTGCCCCAGCGCGTACGGGTGAGCAGGAGGTAAAGCCCGCCGCCGATGACCAGCGCGAGCACGAATGCCAGCAGGCGGTTTGCAGCGACGGTCGCGCCGAAAATGTCGACGCCGAAATTCATGTAGTTGTAGCTGATGTAGTTGCCGCCGAAGCCGACGAGCATGACCCCCTGGATGACGAAGAGCAGGCCAAAGGTGGCGAGGATGGAATCGATCTCAAGAACCGCGCCACCCTTGGAGCGCCTGACCAGCGGCCGCATCAGCAGGCCGTAGACGATCCAGCTGAACGCGAAGCCTGCCGGCGCGAGCAGCACCAGCCCGAGGATCGGGCTGACGCCAAGCGTATTGTGAATGAGATAGGCCCCGAACGCAGCGGCGATGATGGTCTCGCCGTAAGCGAGGTTCATCGTGCGGGCGATGCCGTACTGGATCGTCAGCCCCATCGCCACGAGGGCATAGGTGCCCCCCAGCACGAGGCCCGCGATCAGCGTCGTCGTCAGCATCGCCCGTGTCTCCGCCGGCGAGTGCAACAGCAATGTTGCACTCGGCTCAATAAGTTAGTGGCCTGCTTATCCCGACGAAACCAACCGGTTTGGTTGGGGCAGGACACCATGGCTTCTATTTCCATTCCGGCTTCGGCAGGATCGCCGGTGCCGCGCCCTCGCGGTCGACGGGCGCCACGGCGACAAACTGGCCATTCTGCCACTGGCCGCCGAACCACAGCTTGCGCAACTGGTTGTCCTCCAGCTTGACCTCTCCGAGCACGGTCTGGAACGTTCCGTTGGAAAGCTCGTCGGCAACGGCCTCCTTGTCGAGGCCGCGGCGCTGGATCGCCTGCTGCAGCATCTGCAGGCTGTTATAGGTCACAACCGACCCCCACAGGTCGGGCGCCTGGCCTACCACCTCCTCGTGGCGTTTCCGGTAGGCGGCGTTTTCCGCGTTGTTCGGATCGATGCCGCCGAGGCTCATGATGCCCTCGGCGTTTTCGCCATTGTTGGCGCCGTAGGCGGGGAAGCCCGTGCCGACGCCGAGGTAGAGCACCTTCGGATTGAACTTCGCAACCTGCGCCTGCTGGGTGATCGCGAAAGTCTCCGGCGGATAGGAGAAGGCGATGAAGCTATCGGCCCCGCTGCCAGTCGCCTCGTTAATCATGGGCGTGAAATCGGTCGTTCCGGCCGGGTAGGTCACGTCATAGACGATCTCGAAACCGGCCTCCTGGAAGGATGGCCGCGCCGCCGTCACGAGGTCGATACCGAAGCCGTCGGCCACCGAGATCATCGCAACCTTCTTGTTGATCTCGCCGGCTTCGGCTGCCTTGCTCAAGAGGCCCGCGAGCGCATTCGTATAGTCGTGACCGCCGCCCAGCAGCCAGTAGCTCTTCTTCCAGCGCTGGACGAATTCCGGTGCCTTGTCGGTGACGGCCGAAACGGCAAGCTGCGGATAGCCGAAACGGTCGAAGAGCGGCGCAACGGCGAGGTTGAAGCCGGTACCCCAGGGCGGCAGGATGAAATCGACCTTGTCCTGTGCGGCGAGGCGCTCGACGGCCCGCACAACTTCCTCGGCGGAGGAGCGATCGTCATATTCGATCACCTCGATCGGCAGCTTGCTGCCGTCTGGCAGTTCGAGCCCGCCCGCATCGTTCACGTCCTTCACCCAGAGCTGGTAGTTCGGCAGCGTCGTGATACCCGCGCCGCCTGAGTTCGGACCGGTCTTGGAGATCGCATAGCCGATCCTGATGGACGTCCGTTCCTGTGCGGAAGTGGGCATTGCGAAGCTGGCGGCCGCGATTGCTACGGACACGCCGAAATAGCGCAGGGCTCGCCTGCGGGTCACAGTCGTCATGGCATTCCTCCCATTTGCGCGCCCGTTGTGACGGTGCACGTGTTGGACGGCTCGATTTCCTCCCGGCCTGTCCTTCAAGCAGGCTATGGAAGGTCTCGATTGCGGGGAATAGACATTTTCGCGGGAGTCTTGGACTTTTCACGTAATGCGCTGCGGCGGACCGTCGGGTTCTTACGGCAATGCGTCGAAGAGGTAGCGCTGAACGGTGCCGCCGATCATTGCAATTGCGGTCTGCGGCGCGACATCGCCATCGGACAGGCCGATGACGTAACGCGCATAGGCAAGGCCCAGTATCTGTGTGGCAATCAGGCTGGCGCGCTCCCTTGCTCGATCCGGGCCGGCGACGCGGGTAACCATCATGCCGACCTGCTCGGCCAGGACCCCGCGAATGCGTGACGCGGCTTCATCGTTCGTTGCCGCCGTCCTGATGAGCACCCGCAGCAGATCGTCCTGGGCATCACCTTCCCAACGCCTGAAGAAATGTTCGACCAGCGCGTGGCCGATGCGGTCCCTGGCGACGCCCGAAAGATCCGGAAAGGCCAGGTCGATTGAAACAGCCTCGGCGAAAAGCTGTTCCTTGCCGCCGAAATAGCGGTTGATGAGCGCGGGGTTCACGCCGGCTTCGGCCGCGATCTCCCGCACCGTGGTGCGCTCGAACCCACGTTCCGAAAACGCCTTTCTCGCTGACGCGACCAGCCGCTCGCGTGTTGCCTGCGCATCTCTCGCCATCGCCGACGGATTCCTTTGTAAACACCTGTTGACTTTGCGAGTGCCGCGCCGTAAGTAAACACATGTTTACAACATCGATCGGAGGATCGCAATGTCCAGTGTGACCACTCAAGTCCTTATCGTCGGCGCTGGCCCTGCCGGACTGGCGACCGCCATCGGGCTCGCGGAACGCAATGTCGACTTCATCATCGTCGACGCCTTGCCGGAGGCGCAGAACACCTCGCGTGCTGCCGTCATCCACGCCGCAACGCTCGAGAGCCTGAAGCGGTTGAAGGTCGCAGATCGGCTGGTCGCCCAGGGCATCAAGGTGCCGCATTTCAGGATCAGGGACCGCGACTCGATCCTGCTTCATGTGGATTTTTCAGTCCTGCCGGGTCCGACACCGTATGCGCTCATGATCCCCCAGGACGAGAGCGAGCAGATCCTGATCGATCGGCTCGCCGAACTCGGCCATGCGGTGCGCCGGCCGGTCAGGCTCGCGGGTTTCGAGAAGACCGCCTATGGAATTTGCGCGACGTGCGACGGCGCCGACGGGCAGTTCCTGGTCGAGGCGCGCTACCTGATAGGCGCCGACGGCGAGAGGAGCACGGTGCGTGCCGGCGCGGGGATCGATTTTCCCGGCGACACGTACGGCTCCTTCCTTCTCGCCGACGTGCGCATGGACTGGCCGATCGCCAAGAACGAGGTGACCTTGTTCTTCTCCGAGGCCGGTACGCTCGTGGTGGCCCCAATGTCGCGGGACCGCTACAGGGTGGTGGCGCAACTGTCGGACGCGCCCTCGGTGCCGACACTGGAGGACGTGCAAAAGGTCATCGACGCCAGAGGGCCGCGAACCGGGGCGCGGGTGCGCGAGGTGCTGTGGGGCTCGCGTTTCCAGGTGCACCACAAGCTCGCGCAAAGTTTTCGCGACGGTTCCGTTCTGCTCGTCGGCGACGCAGCCCACGTTCACAGCCCGGCAGGTGGGCAAGGCATGAATCTTGGCCTTCGCGATGCCGAGGCGCTGAGTCTTGCCGTGACCGAAGCGCTGCGTACGGGATCTGACGCTTCGTTGGACGGCTACGCCCTGGAGCGGCGAAAGGCGGCAGCGGAGGTTCTTGAAATGACCGACCGCCTGACGAAAGTGGCAACGCTCGCCAATCCGGTCTCGCGTTGGTTCCGCAATCGCCTGATCGCCACGGCGGCGGCACTTCCCCGTGTCAGGCTTTTTGCCGCAAGGACACTCGCCGGCTTCAATTGAGGCCGGCTTGGCACGGTACACTCAACCGTCGACGGCTTCGCGGTGCAGGTCGAGAAGTGCGCTGCGAAGCGCCGGCGCGTCGACCTCGCGCCCGGTGAAGTGACGAAAGGCCTGAACGCCCTGGTGGAAAAAGAGCTCCCAGCCGCTCATCACCGTCATTCCTGCCGCGCCGGCACCTTGAAGGAACTGGGTATCGACAGGCGTATAGACCGCGTCGAACGCCCATCCCGGGCCTTGCAGTGCATCCCCTGGAAACGGTGAGCCGGGATGGCCTGCCATGCCGATCGGCGTGCAGTTGATGAGGCCGTCCGAACCATCCGCCGCCGCCGCGATCGACTCCGCCACGATCGTCTGCATGGGAACGCCGGTCCCGGCCAGCGCCGCCGCCAGCGCGCGCGCGCGCGAAGCGTCCATGTCGTAGATGCGCAGTTCGCGGGCGCCAAGGCGCGCAAGCGCGAACGCGATGGCCTTGCCGACACCGCCCGCACCCGCCATCGCGACGGCGCCCGGCGATACATCGCCGAAAGACGCACGGAACGCGGCGGCGAAGCCGGAGAAGTCCGTATTGTGACCCTGCGGCAAACCATCGCCGAACAGCACCGTATTACAGGCGCCGATGCTGGCCGTCAGCGGGTCCGGCACCGTAAGCCGCGGCACGACCGTTTCCTTGTAGGGATAGGTGACGTTGATGCCGCGATAGCCTTCGTCGGCACAACGATCGAAGACCGAGCCGAAATCCATGCCCATGTCGGCGGGAATCAACCTGTCATAAGTCACCTCGAGGCCGCACAGCCTGCCGGCAAGCACATGCAGCCGGGGCGATTGGGAGCGGGCTATGTGATCGCCGATGAGGCCCAGCCGGATGGCGGCCATGGTTGATGCTCTGGAACCGGGGTTGATCGAATGCCAAAGCGTACCTGCAGCGCCTCAACTGCGCAACACACAAAATCCGATATGTCTGGTGTTTTGTGTTTTATATGGCGATCTATGAGGCGATCGTGCCGGTGGCAAGCGCGTGCTCGACGCCACCTTCCACATGCCGCACGAGCACCTCGCGCGCCTTTGCAGCATCTCTTTCCAATGCGGCATCGTGCATGATGCGATGCTCTTCCGCCGCGATGTCGCCTCGGAACGACAGGGCAATCATCTGGTAGCGCAGGTATTTGTCGAAAACGCCGGCATGGGTCTCCATCAGCACGACGGAGCCGCAGGCGGAAATGAGCGCCTGGTGAAATTCCCAGTCGTACCGCTTCCACAGCTCCGTTTCGCTGAAGTCGCCGGCGCGCATGCGGCGCTCCAGCGTGGCCAGCTTGTGATGCGCCGCAACGACGCGACCTTCCCAGTCCATATCGCCGGCCGCAAACGACTGTTCCAGCGCGTGGCCCTCGAGCAGCAGGCGCAAGGCGGCGATCTCCCGCAGGTTTTCGGCGGAAACGGGCGCCACCTCGAAACCGCGCTGGCCTTCGGCCATGACGAGGCTTTCCGAGGAGAGTCGGTTCAGGATCTCGCGCAACGTACTGATACCGGCGCCATAGGCGTCGCGCAGGCGCTCCAGCTTCAACTTCTGCCCGGGTACCAGTCGGCCGAAGACAATGTCGGATCGAATCCGACGATAGGCATTTTCTCCGATAGTCGGCGCGGGTTCGTTAGCGAGTGGGGCGGCTTCTGGGTTCATACGATCGTCTTAATGTCGGATGAAGTCGCCTGCAATGGCGCGGCGGATCAGGCCGGCAGCAAGCCGTTGCGAACCGTGTGCTCGACGCATGCCCTTATGTGCCTCGCCAGAATGGCCATCGCGGTCTCATGATCGCGTTTGAGCGAGCACTCGAGAAGCTGCCGGTGCTCGGAAGAAGCCTCCTCGCCACGGTAGATGACGGCGATGATCTGATAACGCAGATAGTGATCGAAAATCTGACGGTGCGCCGACATCAGCTCGTTCGATCCGCATGCCGAGATCAAAGCCGCATGGAACTCGCGGTCGTAGCGTTTCCAGTCCTCGGTGACGGACCGGTCGCCGCCCGCCATCTGGGCTTCCATACGCGCCAGCTTGTGATGGGCGGCCAGAACCGCGCCCTCCCATTCCACATCGCCGCGCAGGAAGGATTCCTTGAGCGCATGGCCCTCCAGCAGTTCGCGCATCGCCGCTAGGTCGCGAAAATGCTGTTGCGATACCGACGCGACAGCAAAGCCTCGCTGGCCTTCGGCAAGCACCAGTCGCTCCGACGCCAGCCGGTTGAGGATTTCGCGAAGCGTGCTCACGCTCGCCTGATAGGTCTCCCGCAGCCGTTCCAGCCGGAGCCTCGCCCCCGGCGCAAGGCCGCCGAAAATGATGTCGTGGCGGATATGGCGATAGGCTGCTTCGCCCGCGGTATCCAGTGCGGAGGTCAGTTCGGACATGATGCGCTTCCCGGTCGAGGCGTTCATCGCAGCTTCGCGAGCGCCCCGCAAGACATGGACCGGCAATATCGCTTCGAATGACGGAAACAGAAATATAGGAGATTTTTGATAACACCTATTGATCGAAGGTCTGTCTAGTGGCAAGAGTCTCGTCACGACGGCCGGTGCTACGCTGGCCGTTGCCAACCGAATGGCCAGGGAGGACTGCCATGATCGATTTCACGAGACGAGCGCTGCTCGCGGCGGGCGCCGCACTCGCGCTTGCCGGCTCCACCGTCGCCGCGACCGCGCAGGACAAGGTCGCGTTGCGCTTTTCCGCCGTATTCTCCGAGCAGGACATCCGTGCGGAGATGATGAAGAAGTTCGCCGAGCAGATCGGTGACGAGTTCGACTATCAGGGCTATTACGGCGGCACGCTGTTCAAGCAGGGTACGGAACTTGTCGCTCTGCAGCGCGGAAACCTGGAGATGGGCAATATCGCTCCGCAGGACATTTCCAACCAGATCCCAGCGTGGTCGGTGCTTACCTCCGCCTATCTCTTCCGCGATGCAAACCACCTGCGCACGTTCTTTGCCAGCGAACCCGGCCAGGAAATGAAGCAGATGGTCGAGGACCAGCTTGGCGTGAAAGTTCTGGGCCCGACCTATTTCGGCGCGCGC
The DNA here is from genome assembly GCA_019739225.1 of Aquamicrobium sp. GTDB lineage: Bacteria > Pseudomonadota > Alphaproteobacteria > Rhizobiales > Rhizobiaceae > Aerobium. The sequence goes on along the minus strand of JAHHDT010000002.1, from coordinate 2,765 downwards.
CAGGTGGGGCTGCGGGTGGACAAGAAGATCAACACGCCGGCTGACATGGCCGGGATCAAGCTGCGCATGCCCGGTGGCGATGCATGGCAGTTCCTCGGCCAGGCGCTTGGAGCAAACCCAACGCCGATGGCCTATGCCGAGGTCTATACCGGCCTGCAGACCGGCGCGATCGACGGGCAGGACAACCCGCTGCCCAACGTGCAGAACATGAAGTTCTACGAGGTCATGTCGCAGATCGTCATGACATCGCATCTCGTCGGCTACGATCTCCTGACCATTTCGCTCGACGCATGGAACAAACTGAGCCCCGAGCAGCAGGAGAAGGTCCAGGCCGCGGCCGATGCCGCGATCGAGTGGAGCACCGACGAGCACCTCAAGCGCGAGGAGGAACTGGCTTCGTTCTTCAAGGAGCAGGGGCTGGAAATCTACACGCCCGACCTGGAAGCCTTCCGTAGCAACGCGCAGAAGATGTATCTTGAATCCGAACTGGCCAAGGACTGGCCGGAGGGCATGGTCGACCGCATCAACGCGCTCTGATCCGAGCCCGACTTTTGCAACCCGGACCGCCCGACAGGGCGGGCCGGGAATTTCTTCCCGCGGCGCCGGACCGCGGATACCGGCTCGGAGGTCGCCATGCGGTTCGCTCGCATCGGGCAGTTTCTCTATCGACGCGCGGAAAACCTGCTGGCGCTGATGCTGGCGGTCATGTTCCTCGCCTTCATGGCGCAGGTGGTCTTCCGCTACTTCCTCAACTTTCCGATCGGCTGGACGTCGGAACTCACCGTCATCATGTGGCTGTGGCTGGTGTTGTGGGGCGCGGCGTTCGTGCTGCGCGAGGATGAGGAAATCCGTTTCGACCTCGTCTACGGCTCGGTCAACCCCGCCGTGCGGCGCGTGATGACGATCCTGTTCGCCGTTGCGCTCGTCGTCATCTACGCGCTCTCCTTTCCCGCGGTCTACGACTACGTGACTTTCATGAAAGTCCAGTCGACCGCCTATCTCAAGATCCGCTTCGACTACCTGTTTTCGATCTATCTGCTGTTCGCGGCCGCTGCGATCCTTCGCTATGGCTGGCTGGTGTGGAGCGCCATGCGTGGCGACATCGCCGGTCGCGACGCGGAACATACGGGTTCCGGCCTATGAGTTTCACCGATCCGTTCACGCTTTGCCTTATTGCGATCATCGGCCTGAGCCTGCTTGGCCTGCCGATCGGCCACGCCATGATCGCCGGCTCTATCGTCTATCTCTACCTGGCCGGCCTCGACATGGGCACGGCGGCGGAGCAGCTGCTCAACGGCATGTATACGAGCTACATCCTGCTCGCGGTGCCGCTGTTCATACTCTCCGCCGAGATCATGAACAGCGGTTCGATGACCGAACGTCTGCTGGGCTTCTGCAACGCGCTGGTCGGGCGGTTCCGGGGCGGCCTCGCCCAGGTCAACGTCGTCCAGTCGATCATCTTCGCCGGAATGTCCGGCTCGGCCATCGCCGATGCTGCCGGCGTCGGCAAGATGATGCAGAAGATGATGACCGATGGCGGTCGTTATCCGGCGAGCTTCGCCGCCGCGCTGACCGCCGCGACCGCCGTCATCGGGCCGATCATTCCGCCCTCGATCCCGGTCGTGCTCTACGCGCTCGTTTCCGATGCGTCGATCGGCTACCTGTTCCTCGGCGGCATGGTGCCCGGGCTGCTGATGGGCCTGATGCAGATGGGGCTGGTGGTGCATATAGCCCGCAAGCGCAACTTTCCGGTCGAGGAGCCGGTGCCGCTGCGCGAGATTCCCGGCATCACGCTGCGCGCCCTGCCGGCGCTGATGATGCCGGTGGTGCTGCTCGGCGGCATCTATTCCGGCATCACCACACCGACGGAGGCGGCCGCTATTGCGGCGGCCTATGCGTTCCTCGTTTCGGCATTGCTTTACCGCACCGTGACCTGGCGCGGCACATACAAGACGCTGCTGTCGAGCGCCCGCACGACCGCGTCGATCGGCATGCTGATCGCCGGCGCGCTGGTCTTCAACTATGTCGTGACGGTCGAGAACATCCCGCGGACGCTGAGCGTTTTCCTGCAGGGCTTCGACCTGTCGCCAACGACGTTCCTGATCATCGTCAACATCCTGCTGCTGGCGCTGGGCTGCCTGCTGGAAGGCACGACGATCATCCTTATCGTCATCCCGGTGCTGATCCCCACCGCGCAGGCGCTCGGCGTCGACCTCGTGCATTTCGGCATCGTCTGCGTGGTCAACATCATGATCGGCCTGATCACGCCGCCCTACGGCCTGCTCCTGTTCATCATGACCAATATCGGACAGGTGTCGCTGCGCGCGCTGGTGCGCGACATCCTTCCGTTCCTCTATGCGATGCTGGCCTCGCTGGCGCTCATCACATTCTTCCCCGACCTCGTCCTCTTCCTGCCCCGTCTGCTGGGCTACCAGGGCTGATCCTTCATGACCGCACCCATCTATGTTCTCAACGGACCGAACCTCAATCGCCTCGGCACGCGCGAGCCGGCAATCTATGGCAGTACGACGCTGGCCGAGGTCGAGGCGATGTGCCGCTCTGCGGCCGGAGAAACCCCGATCGAGTTCCGGCAGTCGAACCGCGAATACGAGATCGTCGACTGGGTTCACGAGGCGATCGACCGCCCTGCCGCCGGCATCGTCATCAACCCGGCCGCCTTCACCTTCACATCCATCGCCATTCTGGACGCGCTGAAGATGTTCCCGCGGCCGATCATCGAGCTGCACATCTCCAACATCCACCGG
>JAHHDT010000001.1 GCA_019739225.1 Aquamicrobium sp. | reverse complement strand
TGAAGCTGATCGCCTTTTCCCACATATCCAGCGCACCTCTCGCGCTCAAGCTGTTCGGCCTCTATGAGCGGGAGGTCGTTGACTTCCTTGTCTCGCAAAAAGGCATGGACACGCTCATCAATCTGGGCGCCGGCGACGGCTATTTCAGTGTCGGGCTGTTGAGATCCGGCACGGTCGACCGCGCGTTAAGCTTCGAGATCGACCGGAAGGGCCGCGAGGCGATTGCGCAGAATGCCGAACAGAACGGCGTTTCCGACAAGGTCCGGATTTTCGGCGCGGCGGACGGCAACCTGCTGCAAACCCTGCAGGCCGAAGGCGTCGTTCCCGCATCGACCCTCTTCCTGTGCGACATCGAAGGCGCGGAGTTCGCGGTCGTCGATGATGCCTTGGCCGAGTTCCTCGCAGACGCGACCTTCGTCATCGAGATCCACGATTTTCTGTTCGCGGACGGTGCGGCCCGGCTGGAGGCGCTGAAGACGCGCCTTGGACGCCATCATGACGTCGAGATGGTCAAGGCAGGGCCTGCCGACTGGCGAGGCATAGCCCAACTGGAGGCGCTTCACGACAATGCGCGGGCATTGGTGACGTCGGACGGGCGCAAGAAGCTGGGGCTGTGGCTGTTCGCGCTGCCTAAAGGTCAGCCCAGCAGATAAAAGGAATTGTTCCGGGACCGGCCCATCAGCCGGTATCCGCGCTTCGCGAAAGCGGCGGCGCAGGCCGGATAGTCCTCGTTGCCCGACGGATGTTCGATGACGATGCGCGCCGGCAGCAGGGAGGCGTCGCATGTCTCGATGAAGGGAGCGAGAACGCGGTCCTCGTGGCCCTCGATGTCGATCTTCAACCCGTCGATCCGCTTCACCTGCGCCTCGTCGAGGATCGACCGCAATGTGCGGATGGGGATCGAGCCGGGCACGCTATCGTCGACCGAGACGATTGCGATGTCGTTCTTGCGGATGCTGAGCGAGCCCATGCCTTCGCGGTCGCTCACCGCACAGGGGAAAATCGCGATGTTGTCGAGGCCCGAGGCTTTCGCATTCCAGGCAAGCCGTCGCGCCATCAGCCGGTTCGCGTCGATCGCCACGACCTTGCCGTTCGGTCCCGCCTGCCTTGCAAGCGGCAAGGTGTAGAGGCCGATATTGGCTCCTATATCCAGAAACGTGCCACCTGCGGGAACGCCCTCGATCAGGAAGTCTAGATCGGCCGCGTTGTAGCGCGGGTTCAGCAGGATACCGAACTCGATCAGGTTGTTGCGGCCACGCAGGCGATAGGCGCAACCGCGAAACAGCACGTCCAGCGGCCGATCTCCGCCACCCATCACGAGCCGGGTCATGGTGCGTCGGAAAAGCCCGCGATGCAGCACGCTGCCGGCGGCAAGCGCGACAAGCGCCTTCTGCCGCGCATCGGGCGCAAAATGTCCGAACGGCAGATGCTCGTCGTGATCCGAGCCTTCATGCTCTTCACTGGCAAGCGGCCTGGTTGGCGAGGTCATTCTGGAAAGCCTATTCGCCGATGCCTACGAGCCCTTCATCCTTCACCTGGCGGATGGTCAGAGCCGTACGCACGGTGTCGACGTTGGGGGCCGAGGTCAGTTCCTCGATCACAAAGGTCTGGAATGCGGTGAGGTCGCTTGCCACGCAATGCAGCATGAAGTCCGACTCGCCCGACACCATCCACGCGCGGCGCACGATGGGCCATTTTAGCGTGCGGGCAGCGAAGGCCTTCAATTCCGCCTCGGACTGGTGATGCAGCCCTATCAGGCAGAAGGCGACGACATCGAGACCGAGTTCGCGCGCGTTCAGCAATGCCCGGTATCCACGGATGATGCCCGCATCCTCGAGGCGCTTGACCCGCCGCAGGCAGGGCGGCGCGGATATGCCGACGCGGCGCGACAGTTCGACATTGGTCATCCGCCCGTCATCCTGAAGCTCCTTGAGGATTTTCCAGTCGATGGCGTCGAGGTCGGCCTTGATGGGCATGTGGTGATTCCGGGTGGGCGAGGAGAGAGAGAATCTGTCGCGTTTCGGTCGCGAAACTAGCGGATAATGTCCCTGCATCCAAAGCTTTTTGGCCGTTGCGCGCCGCTTTGCGCGGCTGAGCGCCGCAGCAGAACGACTTTCCCCAGCCTTTGCCGGGCGGAACAATTCGTCGCCTTGCAACGGTCGGGCCACAACACCTAGATTAGCGGCAACAATTCCACAGGGATTTCGTCACGCGCTCCGGCGCGCAGCGTCAGCGGCAGAAGGCAACATCATGACAGCGAAACACGCGCCTGTCCTCATCATCGGTTCGGGTCCGGCGGGCTATACGGCGGCGATCTATGCTGCGCGCGCCATGCTGGAGCCGGTGCTGATCTCCGGGATGCAGCAGGGCGGCCAGCTTACCATCACCACCGACGTCGAGAACTATCCAGGCTTCGCCGACCCGATCCAGGGGCCGTGGCTGATGGAGCAGATGCTCAAGCAGGCCGAGCATGTGGGCGCCGAAATCGTCACCGACCTCGTCACGAATGTCGATCTCGACGTGCGGCCGTTCCGCATCTCGACGGATTCCGGCACCGACTACACGTGCGACGCGCTGATCGTGGCGACGGGCGCGCAGGCCAAGTGGCTTGGTTTGCCGAGCGAACAGACTTTCATGGGCTTCGGCGTTTCCGCCTGCGCCACCTGCGACGGTTTCTTCTACCGAGGCAAGGACGTCGTCGTGGTCGGCGGCGGCAACACGGCGGTGGAGGAGGCGCTCTATCTCGCCAACCTCGCCAAGAGCGTGACGGTCGTTCATCGTCGCGACGAGTTCCGCGCCGAGCGGATCCTGCAGGACCGCCTTTTCAAGAAGGACAACATCAAGGTTCTCTGGGATCATCAGGTCGACGAAATTGTCGGCGATGTGAGCAAGGCGCCGCTGCCGCCGTCGGTGACGGGCCTGAAGCTCAAGAACACCAAGACCGGCGAAGTGACTGAAATGTCGACGCACGGGCTGTTCGTCGCGATCGGCCATGCGCCGGCCGTCGAGCTGTTTGCGGGCAAGCTCAAGCAGAAGCCGAACGGCTATCTGTGGACGGCGCCGGATTCGACCGTGACCGACGTGCCGGGCGTATTTGCCGCCGGTGATGTGACCGACGATGTCTATCGCCAGGCTGTGACGGCTGCTGGTCTCGGCTGCATGGCCGCGCTCGAGGCCGAGCGTTATATCGCGGACATGGAAGCGCACCGGGAAGCGGCCGAGTAGCCGTCCCGCATTCTGGTTGAGGGGGCCGGACACATGGCTTTGGACTGGGACAAGCTGCGCGTTTTCCACGCAGCCGCGGAGGCGGGGTCTTTCACCCATGCCGCCGAGAGCCTGCGCCTGTCGCAATCGGCGATCTCGCGCCAGGTGAGCGCGCTCGAGCAGGACGTCGGCGTGTCGCTGTTCCACCGGCACGCGCGCGGGCTGGTTCTGACCGAGCAGGGCGAAATGCTCTACCAGGCGGCGCACGAAGTGCTGATGAAGCTCGAAAGCGTGAAGATGCGCCTGACGGAGGCCAAGGACAGGCCCTCCGGCCCACTGCGCGTGACGACGACCGTCGGCCTCGGTTCCGGCTGGCTGACCGAGCGCGTGCAGGAATTTCTCGACCTCTACCCGGAAATCCAGCTCCAGCTCATCCTCGCCAACGAGGAGCTGGACCTGACGCTGCGCCAGGCCGATTGCGCCATCCGTCTTCGGCAGCCGCAGCAGCCGGATCTGATCCAGCGCCGGCTGTTTACCGTGCACTTCCACCTCTATGCAGCGCCTTCCTACGTGAACAAGCACGGCAAGCCGCGTTCCATAGACGAGATGGACCAGCACCGCATCGTCAGCTTCGGCGAGCCGGTGCCGTCGCATCTGGCGGACATGAACTGGCTGGAGACGGCCGGGCGTCCGGAGGGATCGAAGCGCGTGGCCTCGCTTCAGATCAACAACATCATGTCGATAAAGGCCGCCGTACAACGTGGTGCAGGCATCGCCATGCTGCCCGACTACATGGTCGAGAAGGATTCCGGGCTGGTGCAGATTATGCCCGAGACCGAGGTGCCGTCGTTCGACACCTATTTCTGCTATCCGGACGCCATGAAGAACCAGGTCAAGCTGCACGTCTTCCGCGACTTCCTGATCGCGAAGGCGCGGAGCTGGTCATATTGACGCCAGTCGCTGCGCGGCAGAGTGGCAGGTTGCCCGGCAAACAAGCCATGCGCGACCTGCATAGGTGCAATGCAAAATACCTTGCTTGCATTTTGGGCAGATAACGCTCATATCCTAATCATCTCCCGGGCGCGTTCCTCCTCCCATTAGCGCCCGCGAGTGTTCCCCTCTGGAGGTTTTGCCTAACGGCACTTCCAATAACTCAGCCGGATCTTTCAGATCCGGCTTTTTTCTTGCCCGCATTCCTCTACCCATGTTCGCTTCGCTGTTGCGGGGCCGGCGAGCCGCCGCGTAACGGTGACTTGTAACCCCTCGTAACCTGCGCGGGCGCGCGCTGGTCGGCTAAAGATCGAAGTCAGGACGCGGTGGCGCTGGGATGTTGCGGGGGATGGGGGCATCTGTCGCGACGACGCAGCGTTCAAGGCAAACGCCGTGTCCAACTCACACCGCTCCGGCGTGTTCCGGTGATATGCGGCGGGCCTGCCGAAATCGGACTACACGATGGCGGTCTGCAGAGAAACGGCGCCCGGCTTTGAGCCAGGCGCCGTTTCTCCGTTATGCCTGGCCTCAGGCGGCCTTTCCGTGTGCGTTCATCACCTCGTCCGCAAGCCTGCCGGTCAGCTCTGCCATGTGATCGAAGGTTGCCACATAAGTGGCGACGCCCGAGGTCGCGGATCGCAACTCGACAATCAGGTTCCCAATCTCGGCCTGCGGCATCATCGCCTCCACGACGTCCCATCCGGGCCAGCCCGGACGACCGTCGAAGCCGAGAATCTGGCCGCGCCTTTGCGGAACGATGGCGGTGACTTTCGCGGTCGCCTCCGAGGGCGTGTAGATTTCCACCTTCAGCACCGGTTCGAGAAGCACCGGCGAGCAGGCGGCCATGCCGTCCTTCATGCCCAACCGTGCGGCCTGCTGGAACGCCATGTCGGAAGAATCGACCGAATGGTAGGAGCCGTCGGCCAGGTTGACGGCGACGTCGACGACCGGGAAACCAAGCGGCCCGGTCTTGAGATAGTCCCGCACGCCGTGCTCGACCGACGGTATGTACTGCTTGGGCACGACGCCGCCGGTGATCGTATCGGTGAACTCGAAGCCCGCGCCGCGCGGCAGCGGCTTGATGTCGAGTACCACGTCGCCGAACTGGCCGTGGCCGCCGGACTGCTTCTTGTGCCGGCCGCGCTGCGTCACCGATTTGCGGATCGTTTCGCGATAGGGCACCTGCGGCGTATGGGATTCGACCGGGATCTGATACTTGCCCTCAAGCCGTTCCACAGTGACACGCAGATGCATCTCGCCATGGCCGGAGATGATCGTCTCGCCGGTGTCCTGGTTCTGCTCCATCGACAGCGACGGGTCTTCCTGCAGCAATTTCTGCAGGCCGGTCGAAAGCTTGACGTCGTCCTTGCGCTCCCTGGGCCGCAGCGCGGCAATGAAGACGGGAGAGGGCACATCGAGCTCGACCAGCCCGGATACGCCTTTCGATGTGCTGATCGTGTCGCCCGTCGCGACGTCGTCGAGCTTGCCGAGCGCGACGGTTTCGCCTTCTTCCGCCGCCGGAATCTTGGACTGGTCCTTGCCGAGCATCCTGTAGATGCCCGAAACCTTCCCCGTGGTGCCGGCTGAAGAGAACACCTCCGTCGCATCGGAGATGGTCCCGGACAGCACCCGCGCGAGCGACAGCTTGCCGCCATGCGGCGTGTGGATCGTCTTCATGATCTGAAGCGCGGATTTGCCGGACGGCACGCCAAGGCGCGCCCGCGTCGCTTCCGAATCGGGAGAATCGTGGCGGATCGCCTTCAGCAGCCTCAGCACACCGTTGCCCTTTTCGGCTGCGCCGATCAGCACCGGGGTGACGGCACCTTCGCGCAGATCGGCAGCGAGGTCATCGAAGATGCTGTCGCGCGGCGGCTCGATCTCCTCAAGAAGCTGTTCCATGAGGAGGTCGTCGTGGTCGGCCAGCGTCTCCAGCATGGAGAAGCGTGCCTCGATCTCTCGTGCCTTGTCGTCGTCGGGAATGTCGGCGATCGAGCTTTCGGCATACTCGCGATAGATGTAGGCGCGCTCCAGGGCGAGGTCGATCGAGCCTATGACGATGCCGTTCTTGCGCAGCGGGATCTGCCGCAGAAGCAGCGGGATGGAGCTTGCCGGCTGCAGGAGCTTCAGCGTGTCGCGCACGCCGACAGTGGCCTTGTCGATCTTGTTGAGAAACAGCATGCGGGGCACGCCCATCCCGTCGAGCTGACGCATGATGAGTTGCAGCGCCGGAAACTTCTTTTCGTCAGGTTCGGCAACCACTACCGCAAGGTCGCATGCAGCCAGTACCGGCTGCGCCTCGAAAGCGAATTCGACGGAACCGGGGCAGTCCACGAAGGTGATGCTTTCACCAAGGAATTCGGTCGTGGCGAAAGTCGCCTCGACGCTCATCTGGTGAGCGCGGGCTTCCGGCGTGTGGTCGCCGACGGTGTTGCCCGATGACACGGGGTTCTGGCGCGGAACGGCGCCCGTGCGCGCCAGGATCGCGTCGAAAAGCGTTGTCTTGCCGCTCGCGAAGGGACCGACGATGGCGATGCATTTCGGTCCCTTGCGTCGTTCTCCGGCTCTGCTACCCATGATGACCTGACCTCCCTCTCACGCGTTACCTCATGAGCGGCGGCCGGCCTTCGGCCGTCGCATGGCCACGACGGCTTTGCGGCCGTACGGGGCCAGATGAGCATCGTCCCATGGGATTTGGGCGAGAGCAAGTGGTCGTTAGGTGCGTATCAGCTTGCCAGCGCGGGCAGCCTGTCGCGATCGCCCTCGAAGAAATGCGCGAGCGCTTCCTTCGGTGCCGGACGGGCGAAGTGGTATCCTTGGAAGCGATTGCAGCCTGCGGCCCTCGCCAGGGTGAAATCGAGTTCGGTCTCGACACCTTCGGCGACGATCGAAAGGTCGCGGATCTGGGCAATCTGTGCCAGCGCGGAGACCAGGACGCGCGCGACCTCGTCCTCCGACAGGCTCTGGATGTAGCTCTTGTCGATCTTGATGGCGTCGACCGGCAGCGTCTTGAGATAGTTGAAACCGCAGAAGCCGGTACCGAAATCGTCGAGCGCGACGCGAAAGCCCATGGATCGTGCGGCCGCCAGCCTGCGCAGGACGTCGGCTGTGGCGGTGGTGACCACCGTCTCGGTGATCTCCAGTACAAACCTGTCGGCACTGCTCCCCGTTTCGTCCAGCACGCGTGTCAGCATAGAGATGAATTCGTCACGTTTGAGCTGCTCGCCGGAAACGTTGATGCTGATGCGGCAGCCTGGAAATGCAGGCAGGTCCGCGCAAGCCCGCCGAAATACCCATTCGCCGAGCGTGTCGATCAGCACCGAGGATTCGGCGATGGGGATGAAATCGTCAGGCGGAATGAGCCCCCGCACGCTGTGGCGCCATCGAACAAGCCCCTCGACGCCGAATACGGACCCATCGGAATTGACGACCGGCTGATAATGGAGCTCGAGTTCGTTCATGTAGATCGCAGCGCGCAGCTCTCGCTCTATGAAACGGCGATGCCGCTTGTCCGACAGCATGCCCTTGTCGAACAGGGTCATGCGGCCGCGCCCGGCTGACTTGCTTTCGTAGAGGGCGACATCGGCCAGCAGCATCAGTTCCTTGGGCTGCGTTGCGTGCAGCGGAGCCAGCGCCGCTCCGATCGAGGCGCTGAGCGCGATGGTGTGGTTCTCGTGGCGAACGCCGCCGCGCAAGGTGTCGAGCAAAAGGTCGGCGCGCGCCAGCGTCGTCTGGATGTCGCAGTCCCGCAGGATGATGCCGAACTCGTCACCCCCGAGGCGCCCGACGGCGCCGTCGGGAAAGATGCGCTTCATCGCCTTGACCACGTGCACCAGCACCGCGTCGCCCAAAGGATGGCCGAAGCTGTCGTTGAGCTGCTTGAAGTGGTCGATGTCGACAAGAACCAGCGTTGCCTGACGGGGCTCCAGGGGGCGGCCGACGCCGCGTTTGAGTTCATCCAGGAAATGCCCGCGCATCATCGCGCCGGTCAGCGTGTCGGTGATGGCGCGGTGCTGACGTTCCTCAGCATCCGCGCTTGCGCGGTCAAGCTCGGCGATGATCGTACGCCGCACATATCCCAGGATGAGGATGGCGAGGACGTTCGCGGCCAGACAGAAGGCTAGCGCCCACGACGGCACCACGTTGCCGCCATCTGCGACGAGCAACCCTGCCAGCGCGACGGCGCTGCCGCCTAGAAGAAACTGCAGCGACAGGTAGCCACGTCTGCCGTGATCGCGAATGCTTGCAAGGGTATTCACTGTGCGTCGCCCCAAACGCCCCGTTCGAGCCGGACGCTAGCGTCCAGCCTTTAAGGAGTCGTTTCGCGCAACGTAAAAAATGATGCAGCGCAGCATCTGTTCTGCAAGGCAGGCTCCCTCGACCGAGACAGTGGACGGCCGGCGCCGCAGCGTTTATCGAGGCCGCATGACCGTCGACGAGACACCGCCTGCCGAGGAAACCGGCCTCCTGGCCCTGCGCACCAAGCTTCGCAAGCTCTATCACGGGCGCACGCGCGCGGCGCTTCGCTTTCAGCTCGCCGTTACCGTCGTTGATCTGGCAGCCATCGTGTTCTTCATCGCGTCGCCGATGCTGCGCGACCGGCCGTCGTTCCTGTGGATCGACTACACCGTGGCCGCGATCCTCGGCATAGACATTGCCGCGCGTGCAATGGCTTCGAGCGATATCGGGCGCTGGTTCAGGCAGCCGACCATCTGGGTCGACCTGCTCGTGCTGGTGACGCTGCTCTTCCCCCAGACGCTTGCCAATCTGGGGTTCCTGCGCATCCTGCGCTTGTGGACGCTGTCGCGCAGCGGCGTGCTTTGGGGGCCGCTCGAGCGCAACGGTTACGGCGAATGGCGCGAGACCGTGCACGCGGTCATGAACCTGCTGACCTTCCTCTTCGTGGTCACAGGTTTCGTCTACACCTTCTTCTTCAACGAAGGGTCGGGGGTGGTGGGGTATGTCGACGCGTTCTATTTCACCGTCGCAACCGTCACGACCACAGGCTTCGGCGATATCGTGCTGCCCGGCACGTGGGGCAAGCTGACGGCGATCGTGACAATGATCGTCGGCATATCGTTGTTCGTGCGGCTGGCGCAGGCGATCTTTCGGCCGGCGAAGGTGTTTTTCCCGTGCCCGCAATGCGCGCTTCAACGGCATGAAATGGATGCGGTCTACTGCAAGGCCTGCGGCCACATGCTGAAGATCCCCGACGACAGCGACTGACCGACGCCGGGGAAGCAGGACTATTCCGCTGCTGTTGCGTGCTGCAGGGTCAGTCCCTTTGCGGTGCGATCCCCGAAGCCCTTCCAGTAGGTGTGCTCCGGCTTGGGATTGCCGTTCTCCTCCAGTGCGAAAACGCCGTCCGCCGCATTGGGAATGAGATCGAGATAGGCTTCCATCTCGTTGTCGTTCTTGAGATATTTGCCGAGGAACGCGGTGACGAAGTGCTGGGCGATGTTGTTCATGCGCACCGTATCCCAGACCGCGTCGGCATAGTGTTCGAAGGGCGCGAACCCCAGCTTCTCCGAATGCTTCCACGATTGCGCCGGCGCCGGCATGGGCGCGGCCGCGTTGTGGTTCGCGTTCTCGAAAGTCAGCAGGAAACGCTCCGGCGCGTTGACGCTTAGATCATAGATCGTCTTCACGCCGCCTTCGTAGAGCGAGACGTCATCGGCGCTGCCCGCAACGATGAAGACGGGCTTGGACACGCCCTTCAGCCCTTCCGCATCCCAGAAACCTGTATTCATGCCCCATGGCGCGAAAGCAACCACGGCCTTGACCCTCTCGTCCGGCAGCGTGGCATAGGTGTCGGACCCCGACAGATGGATACCCAATGTGCCGTCGGGTGCGCCCCAGTCATATTCCGTGCTTGCCTGGGTTACGCCGGCTCCGGCACTGATCATTGCGCCGTATCCGCCCATCGAATAGCCCACGATCGCCGCGTTGTCGGGTTCAACCATGCCGGAGAGGAAGCCGTCCGCCTCGGCGGAAAGCCGCTCCATCTCGTTGAGGACGAACTTCTGGTCGAGCGGGCGATTGACCAGCGTTGAGCCGAACTTGTTCTGGTCGTTGTAAGTCGAGTCCGTGTGGTCGATGGAAGCAACCACGTAGCCCTTGGTCGCCAGGTTCTCGGCGAGATGGCTCAGAAGGAAGCGATTGCCGGGATAGCCGTGCGAGATAATGACGAGCGGGTAGGGGGCGTTGTCGCCTGCCAGCGGCTCGGCATCGCGCACCGCCCTGCCGGTCAGTGTGACCTGCGTTTCGCCGTCGCGCAGATAGACACCTTCATAGGTCCCGCCCTGTTCCGTCGTATCGGCCGGATACCAGACTTCGACGGTCAGAGGACGGTCGTAGCGAGGATGATCCTTGCCGGCTTCGACATTGACGATGTCGATCTGGTCCGGGTTGACCAGTTCGATCGTTCGCACGCCGATCGCCTGCTGGCCGTGCGCGGCGAGCTCCGGCGCATCCGGGCGAACCATGTCGATCCGGTTTTCCTGTGCCGCGGCGATCCCGCTCCACATTGCTGCTGCCGTTGCCACGATCGTAACCTGTTTCAGCATGGGTCTTCCTCCCTCGCGTTTTCGCCGGACGTCGTCGGCAGTTTGCACACGCAGACGACAATCGCACAACACAAAGTGCAGTGGAGGCTTGTTCAACGAAAGAGCCCGGCCGACGGGCCGGGCTCAGGGAGTGCATCAAATAACCGAGGCGAAGCTGCCTCGCGTCGTGTCAGGTGAGCGAACCTGCGAAGCGCTGGATGCGGGTGCAGGCTTCCTCCAGCAGCGCGTCCGACGTCGCGTAGGAGATGCGGAAGTTCGGGCCGAGACCGAAGGCCGAGCCATGGACCGCCGCAACGCCTTCGGCCTCCAGCAGTTCCGAGACGAAATCCTCGTCGGTCTCGATCACCTTGCCTGCGGGCGTCTTCTTGCCGAGCAGTTCCTGGCACGACGGATAGACGTAGAAGGCGCCTTCGGGCGTCGGGCAGGAGAGGCCGCGTGCCTGGTTCAGCATCGACACGACCAGATCTCGGCGCCCCTGGAAGAGCGTCCTGTTCGTCTCGATGAAATCCTGCGGTCCGTTGAGCGCCTCGACTGCGGCCCACTGGGCGATCGAGCAGGCGCCCGAGGTCTGCTGGCCCTGCACCATGTCCATCGCCTTGATGAGCTGCAGCGGGCCCGCCGCGTAGCCGATGCGCCAGCCGGTCATCGCATAGGCCTTGGAAACGCCGTTCATCGTCAGCGTGCGCTCGTAGAGCGCCGGTTCCACCTCGGCGAGCGTGCGGAACTTGAAGTCGCCATAGGTCAGGTGCTCGTACATATCGTCGGTCAGCGTCCAGACATGCGGGTGCTTCATCAGCACGTCGGCCAGCGCGCGAAGCTCGGCCTCGGTGTAAGCCGCGCCCGACGGGTTGGACGGCGAGTTCATCAGGAACCACTTGGTCTTCGGCGTGATCGCCTTTTCCAGCGCCTCGGCCGTCAGCTTGAAGCCGTTGTCGATCGACGTCTCGGCAAAGACCGGGGTGCCGCCGCAGAGCGCCACCATCTCCGGGTAGCTGACCCAGTAAGGGCGCGGGATCACGACTTCGTCGCCGGGGTTCAGCGTGGCGATGAAGGCGTTGAACAGAACCTGCTTGCCGCCGGTGCAGACAATGGTCTGCTCCGGCTTGTAGTCCAGATTGTTCTCGCGCTTGAACTTCGCCGCGATCGCTTCGCGCAGCGGCGTGATGCCTGAGACCGGCGTATATTTGGTCTCGCCGCGCCGGATCGCTTCGACGGCCGCGTTCTTGATATTGTCGGGCGTGTCGAAATCGGGCTCACCGGCGCCCAGCGAGATCACGTCGCGTCCTTTCGCCTTCAACTCGCGCGCTTTCTGCGTCACCACGATGGTCGCGGAAGGCTTTACGCGTGAAAGGGCGTCGGCGAGGAAGGCCATCATCAAATCTCCGTTCCGGGAAAGGCCGCTCTTTGCGGCCGCGCGTTTAATGTCGCATCGCACACGGAATCGCAAGCGCCGAAAGCGCAAAGCGTTGGTGCAGCGCGGCTCCGGACTGCCGTTAACAGATAGTAAATCCTTCGGTGGGAAGGTCCGACGATGGGGTAAATGCGGGCAGCTTGGAGGACACTGCGTGTCGCGCAGCACAATCTTGGCGCACATCGAGGAGCAGGACGACGGCACTGCCACGGGCATATGGGAACCTTACGTGCTCAGGTCGGCATTTCAGCCGATATTTGCGCTTGGCCACGGCAAGCTCAAGGTCACGGCGTATGAGGGGCTGATCCGTCCCTTCAAAGATGAGCAGAGCGTCTCGCCTCAAGATTTCTTTCTGGCCATACCGGCGGCAGAGCGGCTCAACGCCGAGACGTTGACGCGTACTCTCCATGTCCTCAATGCTGGCAGATTCCTCGATCCGGAAAAGATGCTGTTCGTCAATTTCGATCCATCGGTTTTCCACGAACGCCAGATTGCCGACATGGTCCTGCACGAGATGCGCGTGACCCTGAACGAGGCCGGCATAGACCCGCGCCGGGTCGTCTGCGAAGTGACCGAGCAGAAGTCGTCGTCGCAACAGGCACTTGCGGTTTTCGTCGATGCATTGCGCGGCAGCGGGTTCAAGGTCGCGATCGACGATTTCGGCGCCGAGGCTTCCGACATGGAGCGCGTCGAAATGCTTGGGCCTGACATCGTCAAATTCGATGCGCGGTGGATTTCGCGGCTGATGGAAACCAAACCGGGATTCGCTTTGCTGTCGGTGATGGTTGACGAGTTTGTTTCCAAGGGGATCACCGTCATCTTCGAAGGCATTGAGGAAAACTGGCAACTCGAGGCGGCGGAGGCCGCAGGCGCGCATATGGTGCAGGGCTATCTTCTCGCGCGGCCGGAACTGGTCCCGGGCAGCTTCGCAGCCATCGCTCGCGATAGCGGTGCATCCTCAAATGGAGCGGGGCCCGGGGCCACGCCCGGACATCCTCACCCAACCTTCGGACGACGCAAGGCTACATGAGACCGCAGCGGATACCAGACGAAGCTATTTCTGCCGATGAAATAGGCATCGAGACCGCGCGCCTCGGCGACTTCATCCTTCGCAGCGCGTTCCAGCCGGTCTACCAGCGCAAGGCAGGTGGCCTGCTGGCCGTGTGCGCGGAAGGGTTCCTGCGTCCGTTCAGGAACGCCACGCCCATGCCGCCGCGCCCCTATCTCGCGTCGTTGCCGGCCGAAGATCGCGCCGTTGCCGAGCGCCTGGCGGCCGCTCTGCATCTCGGCAACTATCGACATGTCGATCCACAGGGGCTGGATTGCGTTATCGGCGTCGGTGCGTCGCCGGGCTTTGCCGAGGATCTTGCCAGCCTGCTGGATCGAGCGGAGCTGACGCGCGGGCGCATCACCTGCACGTTCCGCAACCTTGCCGCTTTCGATTTCGAAGCTTTGCCGGGCATAGCCCAAACATTGCGCCTCCACGGTCTGCGGATCGCACTCGGCGGCATTGCCGGCGAGCCGCCGCCGCTCGAACTCATCAGTTCGGTGGCGCCTGACCTCGTGCGGATCGACGGGCTCTGGTTTCGCCGGGTGGCCGAGAGCGAAGGAGCATCGCGCCTGCTGCCGCGATTGGTCGAGGGTTTCCAGGCCGACGGCGCCCAGGTTCTCATCGAAGGTATCGAAACGCGGCGGCAGCTTTCGGCGGCACTCGACGCCGGGGCGGATCTCTATCAGGGCTTCCTTCTGTCGCCGCCGCAACTGGCCGGCACCGCGACGGATGCTTCGCAGATCGATTTCGCCGAGATGTTTGCCGGCGAAGCGAAGGTGATTCCGCTCTTTGGCGGACGACGCTGAGAAGCATCAACACCGCTGAAGGGAAAAGCAATTCTTGTCATTGGCGCCTTTGATGGCGATCGCGGATAGTGCCGCGATCGCGAACACGGGGACCACTCATGCTCACACTTTACGGAATGCACGACAGCGGCAACTGCTACAAGCCGCGCCTCTTGCTGGCAAAGCTTGGACGGCCGTTCGTGCACGTGGAAGTCAACTCGATCACCGGCGAGACCCGGCGTCCCGACTATCTGGCCAAAAACCCCAACGGCAAGGTTCCGTTGCTGGAGTTCGAGGATGGCCGGCTGCTGGCAGAATCCAATGCGATGCTTCTCTACTTCGCCGAAGGGACGCGCTTCCTGCCTGACGACGCATACGAACGCGCGCTGGTCTATCAGTGGCTGTTCTTCGAGCAATACAGCCACGAACCGTTCATCGCGGTTCGCCGGGCGCTGAGGAAATATCCGGAGCGGGCAAGCCAGGCGACGCCCGAACGCATGGAGCAGTTGCTGCAGGGTGGGCACGCCGCGCTCGCCGTCATGGAGGACCAGCTCGCGCATACGCCGTTCGTCGCGGGGCAGGCGCTCAGCATCGCCGACATCGCGCTGTTCGCCTATACGCAGGACGCGGACTACGCCGGCTACGAGATGGCGCGCTTTGCGAACGTCGTGGCCTGGCTCGACCGGGTGCGCGCGGACGAAGGCCACGTGCCGATCGACTGGCTGCCCTGGAATCTGTGCGCGGTTTAAGCGCGGACTTTCGCCTGATTTTCGTTTCGCTCGCGTTTCGCTGTGGAATGTTCGCCGCGAAATTTCATGAAAGTGAAACAAAACTGTTGCCGAGCCGTCATAGAGCGACAATACTCCCGATTGCGGAGCCGGCTACCGGCCGCGCAGCCTTGGGTTGCGCCTGGTATCCCGGATCTTTCGCCAACGAATTAAGGGAGCGTAACATGAAGACCCAGGGCTTTGCGGCCGGACTCGCCGCGACATTCACCGTTCTGTCCACATCCGCGGCCTTCGCCGTCACCGAAATCCAGTGGTGGCACGCGATGACCGGCGCCAACAACGAGGTCGTGGAAACGCTCTCGAAGGAGTTCAACGAGAGCCAGAGCGACTACAAGGTCGTTCCGGTGTTCAAGGGCACCTATCCCGAGACGCTGAATGCCGGCATTGCCGCATTCCGTGCGAACCAGTCGCCGCACATCATCCAGGTCTTCGACGTCGGCACCGGCGTGATGATGGCCGCCGAAGGCGCGGTGAAGCCGGTGGCCGAAGTGCTGTCGATGGGTGGCGGAGAGTTCAACAAGGACGAGTACCTGCCGGGCATCGTCGCCTATTATTCCAAGCCCGACGGCACGATGCTGTCGTTCCCGTACAACTCCTCCTCGCCGATCCTCTATTACAACAAGGACATTTTCGAGAAGGCCGGCCTCGACACCGAAAACCCGCCCAAGACCTGGCCGGAAGTGTTCGAAGCCGCCAAGAAGATCAAGGAATCGGGTGCGGCTTCCTGCGGCCTGACCTCGACCTGGCTCACCTGGATCGGGCTCGAGAACTTCGCTGCCTGGAACAATCTGCAGTACGGCACGCAGGAGAACGGCCTCGCCGGCACCGATGTCGAGCTGAAGATCAACGAAGGCCTCTTCGTCACCCACTTCCAGAACCTCGCCGATCTCGCCAAGGACGACACGTTCCGCTACGGCGGCCGCACCTCCGAGGCCAAGCAGCTCTTCCTGTCGGGTGAGTGCGCGATCCTGACGGAGTCTTCGGGTGGTCTCGGCGACGTGCTGAAGTCCGGCCTCAACTACGGCCTCGGCCAGCTTCCCTACTATCCGGAAGCAGAAGGCGCACCGCAGAACACGATCCCCGGCGGCGCGAGCCTCTGGGTGTTCGGCGGCCACGAGGACGCAGAGTATGAGGGCGTCGCGGCATTCTTCAACTTCCTGTCACAGACCGAGATCCAGGAGCGTCTCCACCAGGTGTCCGGCTATCTGCCGGTGACGCTGGCAGCCTACGAGGCGACCAAGGCCTCCGGCTTCTATGACGAGAACCCGGGCCGCGAGATCCCGATCACGCAGATGATGGGCAAGGCGCCGACCGAGAACTCGCGCGGCGTGCGCCTCGTCAACCTGCCGCAGGTGCGCGACATCGAGAACGAGGAGTTCGAGAAGATGCTTGCCGGCGAGCAGACTGCGCAGCAGGCGCTCGACAACGCTGTCGAACGTGGCAACGCGGCCATCCAGCAGGCGATCGGCAACTAGCAGCTTCTTCTCTAATCCCGGCCGCCCGCGCGACATTCGCGCGGGCGGTCCGTTCACCGTGGAGGAGGCTTCTTGTCCCCGCGCGTCACCTTTCCCAACAAGATCCTGCCTTACCTCTTGATCGCGCCGCAGCTCGTGATCGTGGGCATCTTCTTCTATTGGCCGGCGAGCCAGGCGCTCTACCAGTCGGTCTTGCGGGAGGATCCGTTCGGGCTGCGCAGCACCTTCGTGGGACTGGCCAATTTCCGCCGCGTGCTGTCTGAGCCGAACTATATCAACGCTCTGCAGAACACGGCCGTGTTTTCCATAGCCGTCGCCTTCGTCGCGATGGCGATCGCGCTGCTGCTGGCGGTGATGGCGGACAAGATCATCCGGGGCAGGGGCATCTACCGCACCATGCTGATCTGGCCTTATGCGATCGCGCCGGCGATTGCGGGCATGGTGTGGCTGTTCATGTTCAATCCGGCGATGGGCACCTTCGCCTACATGCTGCGCTCGTCCGGCTACCAGTGGGATCCGTTGCTGCGCGGTGATCAGGCAATGGTGCTTGTGATCGCCGCTGCCGCCTGGAAACAGATTTCCTACAATTTCCTATTCTTTGTCGCCGGACTTCAGGCGATCCCGAAGACGCTGATTGAGGCTGCCGCGATCGACGGCGCCGGCGAGACGAAGCGCTTCTGGACGATCATCTTCCCGCTGCTGGCGCCGACGACCTTCTTCCTGCTGGTCATCAACACGACCTACGCGTTCTTCGACACGTTCGGCATCATCCATGCCGTCACCGGCGGCGGGCCGGGCAAGGCTACCGAGACGCTGGTCTACAAGGTCTACAATGACGGCTTCGTCAATCTGATCCTCGGCGACTCCGCCGCGCAGTCGGTGATCCTCATGGTGATCGTGATCGCGCTGACGGCCATCCAGTTCCGCTACGTGGAAAAGAAGGTGCATTATGGCTGAGGCCGCCACCCAGCAGTCGACGGCGGCCGCTCTCGGTCGGCGCGAGCAAGGCGCGATGCTCGGCATCAGCCGCAGATCGCGCTACATCGCCCATGCGATCCTCATCGTCGGCGTGTTCATCGTCGCGTTCCCGATCTACTACACCTTCGTCGCCTCCACTCATTCGCTGCAGACCATTCTGCGGCCGCCGCTGCCGCTGCTGCCGGGCGAGCACTTCTTCGACAATTATTACGAGGCGCTTTTCGGCGGTGTCGGCCGCATCGGCGGGGTGGGCGTCGGCACGCTGCTGTTCAACACGACCGTCATGGCGCTGGGCATCGCCATCGGCAAGATCGTGATTTCGGTGCTGTCGGCTTTCGCGATCGTCTTCTTCCGCTTCCCCGGCCGCATGTTCTTTTTCTGGGTGATCTTCATCACGCTGATGCTGCCGGTCGAGGTACGCATCCTGCCGACATACAAGGTCATGGTCGATCTCGGCCTGATCGATTCCTACACCGGCCTCATCCTGCCGCTGATGGCGTCGGCAACCGCGACGCTGCTGTTCCGACAGTTCTTCATGACCATACCGGGCGAACTGGTCGAGGCGGCCCGGGTCGACGGTGCAGGGCCGTGGCGCTTCTTCAAGGACATCCTGATGCCCCTGTCGAAGACCAATCTGGCGGCCCTGTTCGTCATCATGTTCATCTACGGCTGGACGCAATATCTCTGGCCGCTGCTCGTCACCAACAGCAACGACATGAACACGATCGTCATCGCTCTGCGGAAGATGATCTCGTTTGCCGATGCGGACACGGAATGGCACCTCGTAATGGTGACCTCGGTGTTCGCAATCCTGCCGCCGATCCTGGTGGTTCTGTTCATGCAGCGCTGGTTCGTGAAGGGCCTCGTCGAAACCGAGAAGTGAGAAACCAACCTCCATGGCGACCGTCGAACTCAAAGACGTAAGAAAAACCTATGGCGGCCGCGTCGAGGCCGTGAAAGGCATCTCGATCGACATTCCCGATGGCGCGATGTGCGTGCTCGTCGGCCCTTCCGGCTGCGGCAAGTCCACGCTCCTGCGTATGATCGCGGGTCTTGAGGAGATCACCTCCGGTACGGTCTCTATCGGGGACAAGGTGGTCAACACGCTGGGGCCGGCCGAGCGCGACATCGCCATGGTGTTTCAGAACTATGCGCTCTACCCGCATATGAAGGTCTACGACAACATGGCCTATGGGCTGCGCAATCGAGGCATGGACAAGGACGAAATCGACCGGCGCGTGCGCGATGCGGCTGGCACGCTTGGACTTGCCGAGCTTCTGGAGCGGCGGCCGCGCGAACTTTCCGGCGGCCAGCGCCAGCGCGTGGCGATGGGCCGCGCCATCGTCCGCAGTCCCAAGGCGTTCCTTTTCGACGAGCCGCTCAGCAACCTCGACGCCAAGCTGCGCGGGCAGATGCGCATCGAGATCAAGAACCTGCAGCGTTCGCTCGGCGTCACAAGCGTCTATGTCACGCACGATCAGGTGGAGGCAATGACGCTTGCCGATACGCTGGTGGTGATGAACCAGGGGCTGGCCGAGCAGGTCGATACGCCTATCGCGATATACGAGAGGCCGGCGAGCATCTTCGTCGCGGGCTTCATCGGGTCGCCAGCGATGAACCTGCTTGCCGCCGAAGGCGGTGAAACGGGCAAGGGCCTGAAGCTGGCAGCCGGCGGCACGGTAAAGCCACGGGAAACGAGCCTGCCGGACGCCGGACGTAAGGTTCTGCTCGGTGTGCGGCCGGAGCATCTCACGCTGGTTTCGGCGCGCAACAACGCCGACATTGAGATGAAGGTCACCGCGGTCGAGGCGCTTGGCGCCGACACGCTTGCGCACGGCTATCCGGTCGACGGGGATGCGCGAGCGGGCGAGCTGATCGCGCGGTTGCCGGGTACCGTCCGCGTTGCCGACGGCGACGTGCTGCCGCTCGCGATCGACGCCGGCATGGCGCACCTATTCGACGCAGGCAGCGGCAAGCGTAACTGATATCTCGAAGCGGGAAATCACTCAGGGCAACCAGGCCGGCCGCGCGCGAGGCGGGGCCGCCAGTACATCCGTGACTTGCCGCGCCATCACCGACCCGGGTCGATGGCGCATGCGGCCAGCCATGATTGCCGAAGGTTCCTGCCGGCGCATTGCGCCATCTTTTGAGGAAAGACCGGTCAAGCGCCTCGCGGCGCGACCAGCAGGAACAGGCGTCATGTGGGTATCGCCGCCATCGCCGTCAAGGGTCGGGTCAGGCGACCTGTCTCCACTGGGGCTTCGCGCCATGCTCGGTCATCGATGAAACGACGTCGTTCAGCGCGTCGATGTCGACATAATAGAAGCGTGAAAGCTGGACGGCGATCTCGTCGTCGCTGAAGCCTCGGGCGATCAGAAATTCTGCGGCGACCGTAAGCTCGGCTCGTTCCGTCAGCCGGCGCTTGGCGCAATCATCGGATGGAAGAAGCATTTTTCGATCCCTGCCGTTCTGTTCTTGTGACGCATGCGCGCGTACCCGAAACCAGGAGAACTCGGGGATACAGGACGAATACCGGGAGAAGTGAACTTGTCGAGCCGATCTCAATCGATTCGACATGTCGATTATGTCAGTTTCCCCGATATTCACAAGAACGGCGGCCTGAGCCCGCAAGTCTCGGGAAAGCCCGGAAGGATGGTCTCAGAAAGCGAAGGAAGCCTGTGCTGGCGGAGGCGGACCTAGCTGGACGCCCTCGTGAGAGAGCAGTCTTTCCTTGGTCACGGTGCCGCCGGGCGCCGAAAAGCCACCGATCTTGCCGCCTGCGGCGAGAATGCGGTGACACGGAACGACGAGGGGCAGGGGGTTCCGCCCCAGAGCGGCTCCCGTCTCGCGTGCCATCCTGGGGAAGCCCGCATGGTCGGCCAGTTCGCCATAGGTGGTGACTTCGCCCTGGCCGAGCTTGAGTGCTGCCGCATAGATCGCGCGCCGGAACGGGTCGATGCCGGCCAGGTCCAGCGGTAGAACCGAAAAATCGATCGCCTCGCCCTGCGCATAACGGCGGATAAGCGCAACCGCTTCGCTTACGAAGGCGGGGGCTTCGTCCAGCGTTGCGACGGTTTCGGCAGTCCAGCGCGCGGCGCGGCGTTCGGCGGCCTCTCGGTCTCGTTCGGGCAGCGCGAGACGGGTCAGCCCCACCTGGCTCCAGGCGATGGCCACAAAGCCGAGCTCGGTCTCGAAGACCAGGCGATTCTGCGGAAGGGCTTCGCTCATCGAACATGCCTCAGACGATTCAGACATACGCTAGCACGAACGTGCGCTGGAACGTAGAGGGAACGAAACGTGCGCCGCACGCTCCTGACACTTTTCCTGCGTAGATGTTTCTTCTCAGTCGTCCAGATGCCTGGAGATGAAGTCTCCCGTTGCGCCGATCAGTTCGTCGACCTGCTCCACCCCGTTGAAAGCGTTGAAGACATGGTCCATCTCGCGAACGAACAGCGTGGCGTCATCATCATCGTCGTCGCGATAGTCGAGCAGGATCTGGCCAGAGGCTGGCTGGGGAAACACAACGTCATCCTTGGTGCCGACGGCCACGAAGAGCGGATCGTCGTATTCGGTGATCTCGGCGACGGGATCCACCTCGAACAGGCTCTGGAAGAATGCGGGCTTCAGCTCGATCTTGTCGCCCCAGGGAAGCGTGGCGGTGACCGGTGCATCGCCCCCGGCGAGCCCTTTCTTGACGGTTTCCGGTCCGAACATCATCGTGATGGAGGCCGCCATGTTGACGCCCGGCGCCCACAGCGCGACCGCGTCGAGATCGTGCTCGGTGCGACCGGCCACGGCCGCGCCCACCGCGCCGCCCATGCTCCAGCCGACCAGTGCAAGCCGATCGTCGTCGACGCGACTGGACCGGGCCAGCCAGTCGAGCGCGGCAAGCCCGTCGGCGATGTGGGCGTGCAACGTGGAGTCGGCGAAGTCGCCGTCACTCTCGCCATTGAAGCGATAGTCGATGCGCAGGCTGGCGATGCCCTTTTCCGCCCACATGCGGGCGGCGCGGGCGAAGATCCCTTCGCCGACTGCGGGGATCACAAGCTCGTCGCGCGTGCCGGTGAAGCCGTGCAGCAACAGGATCGCCGGCGGGTTGCTTACGCCATCCGGCAGGTTGAGCGTGCCGACGACCTTCATGCCCTCCACTTCGAACGAGATGGTCTCCTCGGCCGCCAGCGCGGGCATGGCAACGGCGCAGAGCATGAAAGCAAGTGCCAGATGGTGGATGCGGGCCGGCATGGCGGGGTCTCCTGTGTAGGGGGGTCTGCATTGTAATGCCGGGTCTGCGCGACCAGCAAGCATCTTGCCGCCGTTGCCTCATAGTCCGGTTTCGGCTAATGCAATCGCGGGTGGGACCAACAAACCAACGAAAGATGGGCGCGGCCTTGCCTCCTTTCCGCTTCACAATCGCTGTCGGTGCGCTGTTTTGCACCGTGCTCGCCTCCGGGTGCACGTCGACGGATCTCGGCCTCGAGCCTGAAATGTCCTTCGCCGGTTCCGATCCCGTCCTGCCCGAAACAGTCGAGACCCTGCCGGCCTTCGCGGCCGATGCTTCGACGGATGCCGTGATTCCGACCGCTTTCGCCGGACCGACGCCGGACAATCCGGCCACGGCGGTGTTCATGCCCGGTCAGGCGGTTGCTGCGCGCAGCCCCGAGCTTGACGCGCTGATTACTCGCTACGCCGCTCAACACCAGATTCCGGTTTCGCTGCTGCGCCGCGTTGTCGAGCGCGAAAGCACCTTCAATCCCGCCGCGCGCAACGGACCCTATTTTGGGCTGATGCAGATCCTGCCGCAGACGGCGCGCACGATGGGCTATCGCGGCACGCCCGAAGGGCTGCTCGATGCCGAGACGAACCTGATGTATGC
The DNA here is from genome assembly GCA_019739225.1 of Aquamicrobium sp. Classification (GTDB taxonomy): domain Bacteria; phylum Pseudomonadota; class Alphaproteobacteria; order Rhizobiales; family Rhizobiaceae; genus Aerobium. The sequence continues at coordinate 1,105,756 of JAHHDT010000001.1, read as the reverse complement.
GGGCAAATATCTGCGCGGCGCCTACCTCACTGCCGACGGCGATCACGACCTCGCAGTGCGCTTCTATTCGCGCGGCTACTATTATGACGCCAAGCGCAAGGGCCTGCTGGAAGAGACAGGGCTGCGGCCGGCGCGCACGCGCATGCCCAAATCGTCCTGAGCGCGAAAGCGAGGAAGAAGCCGATGACGTTGTCGCGAAAGCTGCTGATCCTTTCGGTCGTCGCCCTATGCGGCACTAGCCTGCCCGCGGTCGCGGACGAATGCGCCGACCCGCAGGACCAGACGACGATGAACATCTGCGCGGGCAAGGAATTCGATGCCGCCGACAAGGCGCTCAACTCGGCCTATCGCGAGATCGTAGGCCGGATCGGTGACGACCACGAGACCAAGGCGTCGCTGACGGCAGCTCAGCGCGCGTGGATCGCTTTCCGCGACGGCGAGTGCGCGTTCCAGGCAAAGAGCGTCGAGGGCGGCAGCATCTACCCGTTGATCGTCGCCGGCTGCAAGACGACGTTGACCGAGGCGCGGACGCAGCAGCTCAAGACCTATCTCGACTGCGAGGAAGGCGACATGAGCTGCCCGGTTCCATCGGCCGACTAGCCGGCCTCCTCAAGTCCCGATCGGCACTTTCAGTTCCTGCCCGGGAAAGATCACGTTCGGATCGGTAACGAGCTGCGGGTTCGCCCGAGCGATCCGCTGGAACTGGCCTGAATCACCATAGTGCTGCTGGGCGATTTTCGACAGCGTGTCGCCTGCCTTCACCAGATGCAGGCGGAACCCGACATAGCCCGGCACGATGCGCGGCCCGTAGATTACCGGCACGATGACCTTGTTGATTTCCGAGCCGTCCTGCGCACTTTCCTCGAACATCTCGACGAACAGCCGGTCGAGCTGGAACGCGGCGCTGCCGATCGCCGCCTGCACCTGGAACTGGCCGTGCTCGCCCGTGCCGCCGCCGACATTGAAGAAGCCGGTGCGCTCGTCGTGGCCGTCATGGACGCGCCAGTTTAGCGTCGCCTCGAAACCCTGGCCTATGCCGGCGATTAGCACCGGGTCGCCGACGATGTCGAAAGCCTGCGGCTGCTGGATGGAATTGGGCATGGCGATACTCCCTCTCTCGCTTCTGGTCTCGCCCGTCCGACCCGCTGTCATATTAGGCGAAACTGAAACAGAAGGGGAGAGCTTCCGGCCCAACGCGCGGCGGCGATAAACTTGCCGTGAATCGGCAGAAGGGGTCGTGATTTCGCCGCCGGTATCGCCTAGCTGCGATGGATGATCCGCATTTCCCGCCGCACCGCGCTCGCCCTCCCGCTTTTGTTGTCCCTGCCGCCGGCCGTGCGGGCCAGTGAAAGCGAGGCCAGCGCCGAAGCAGTCGCCGATATTCTGGAGCGGGCCGGAGCGCTGGAGCCACTGAAGGCGGTGGTGGTGTGTCGCGACGGCCGCATAACCGCCGAGCGCGGCTATCGGGGTCATGCGCCGGGCGATCCCACCAACATCAAGTCAGCCTCCAAGTCGGTGGTGTCGGCAATGGTGGGCATCGCCATCGACAAGGGGCTGCTGGAAGGGCCAGACCAGCCTATCGCGCCGCTTCTGCGTGCCGAGCTGCCAGCAGATTCGGACCCGCGGCTCGAGCGGATCTCCATCGGCAACCTTCTGTCGATGCAGGCTGGGCTTGGCCGTACATCGGGTCCGAACTACGGGCGCTGGGTTGCGAGCGCCAACTGGGTACGCGCCGCGCTCGCCATGCCGTTCGAGGACGAGCCGGGTGGGCGCATGCTTTATTCGACCGGCTCGACGCACCTGCTGTCGGCGATCCTGACGCGCGTCAGCGGCCGCACCATGCTGGCGCTGGCGCGGGACTGGTTCGACCCGCTCGAAGGGTTCGCCATCGGCGGCTGGGAGCGCGATCCGCAGGGTATCTATCTCGGCGGCAACCAGATGGCGATGTCGACGCGCTCGCTCGCCGCATTCGGCGAGCTCTACCGCAATGACGGGCGTACGCCCGACGGCACCCGCATCGTGTCCGCCGATTGGATCGAGCAATCTTGGCAGCCGCGCACGCGCTCGCCCTTCAACGGCTACCGCTACGGTTATGGCTGGTTCCTGCACGAGATCGGCGGGCAGGAGGTGCGCTTCGCCTGGGGGCATGGCGGGCAGATGGCCTATATCGTGCCGGCACTGTCGCTGACCGTCGCGATCACATCCGACGAGAACCGCCGCTCCGCCGAGAATGGCTATCGCGATACGCTGAACGGCCTGCTGGCGGACATCATCGGGGCGCTGGAAGTTTAGCGATCGGCTTATGGGGCGCTGGTATCGCTCGCGCAGGCTCGACGGCGTTCCCAACACGCTATTGCGGCCTGCACACTGCCTCCCGAGGAGATTTCGCAGGTCGGCCAGCCCTCGTTACAGCGCTTGGGAGGGGTCGGCAGCCGCTGGGCGCCCGGCGAAGGGAGCCGGTGCAGTTCGGCCCCAAGTCGTGCGTGGTCTCCCAAATCAGGCGCTGGAGTTTCCGCTTGATTGTATAGTTCTAATCAATAACAATCTCCCTCCGCTTTCCGTGACGATCGCGCATACGATCGCGAAGCGAAGCAATGGGAGGAGACCATGAAGTTCACGATTGCAGCGGCGTTTGCCGCCAGCTTACTTGCATCGGCAGCCGTGCCGGCTGCCGCCGCGGAAGTCGAGCTGCGGCTTGCCCACTGGCTGCCGCCGACACATCCCGTCCAGCCCCTGGGCATGGAGCCCTGGATCGAGTCGATCAAGCAGGCTTCCGAGGGGCGGATCGACGTTACGATCTTCCCCGCGAGCCAGCTTGGGGCGGCGCCCGATCACTACGATATGGCGCGCGATGGCATAGCAGACGTTTCTTACGTCAACCCCGGTTATCAGGCTGGGCGCTTCCCGATCTACAGCCTGGCGGAGATTCCGTTCCACGCAACCAACGCAAAGTCCGGGGCCAAGGCGCTGCACGAATGGTACGCGCCGCTCGCTGAAAGCGAGATGGCGGACGTGAAGTTCTGCCTCATCAATCCGCACGATCCCGGCACGCTTCATTCCAAGGAGCCGATCAAGGTGCCGGAGGACATCAGGGGCAAGAATATTCGCCCGGCCCACGCCACGATGGCGCGCTTCATCAGCCAGCTCGGTGGTGCCAGCGTGCAGGTTCCGGCGCCGGAAGCTCGCGAGGCGATCACCAAGGGCACGGCCGATGCGATGACGTTTCCCTGGAACTCCATCTATATCTTTGGCATCGACCAGGCGACGAAATATCATCTCGACATGCCATTCTATCTGTCGTCCCAGATGTTGCTTTTCAACAAGGCGACCTATGAGGGCATGAGCGAGGAGAACCGCAAGGTCATCGACGACCACTGCACTGCGGAGTGGTCGGAGAAGTTCTCGATCGGCTGGGCCGACAACGAGTATTCCGGGCGTCAGAAGATGATCGATTCCGGGGAGCACACGCTCTACAAGCCGACTGATGAGGAGGTCCAGTTGTGGCGTGACGCATCGAAGCCGCTCATCGAGGCCTGGCGCGCGGACGTGGAGGCGAAGGGGGCAGACCCGGACGCAATCTACGAGTCCTATGTGGAAGCCCTGAAGCGCAACGACGCATTCTATGAGTGATCGGCACCAGGGCGGCACGAGCGCGCCTCGTGCCGCCTTGTCCGTGGCATGGCGTCACCCATGAACTTTTTCCATTTCCTTGGGCGCTTCACGCTCGGCATCGAGAAGATCGCCGGCGTGCTGCTCGCCATCGTGACATTGCTGATCGTCGTCTCGTCGATCGGACGCTATGTCTTTGCTCTGCCCGTGCCGGATGCGTTCGACATTTCGAGGTTCCTGATCGGCGCCGCCATCATGTGGGGCTTTGCCAGCGTCGGCTACCGTGGGTCCCACATCAAGGTTGACCTGTTCGTCGAAATGATGCCGTCGCGCATGCGGCAGGTCTGCGACTTCGTTGCCTGGACCATCCTCTGGGCGTTCGCGATCCTGCTCTTCTGGAAGATATCGTCTCGCGTGGCCGGCGCCTATGCGAGCGGCGAGGCGACATTCGACCTGCGTCTGCCGGCCTGGCCGTTTCTGGCGCTGATCGCGATGGGCGTGGCGGTGAGCATCATCACGATCGGTGCCCGCATCCTGCTTATTGGCGCGGGGCGCGGTGGGCTCGATCCACACGAATCGGCGGACGCCGCCATCACCCCGACGAGGCGCGAGGATGTCTGAAGGCGATTTCGTCGCGCTCGCCGGCTTTATCGCGCTCTTTGCGATGATGGCTCTGCGCGTGCCTATCGGCATCGCCATGGGGGTTGTCGGCATCGGCGGGTTCGCGGCCGTGGCAGGCTGGCAGCCGGCGCTCAATCTGCTGGCGCAGTCGCCGATCCGCACCATTACCGATTTCAACCTGACGCTCATCCCCTTCTTCATTCTGATGGGCGTGCTGGCGACAAATTCCGGCATCTCGCGTGAACTCTTCCGGGCCGGCCAGGCCTGGCTCGGCCAGTTCCGCGGTGGTATGGCGCTTTCGACCATTGCCGCGTGCGGTGGCTTCGCTGCCATCTGCGGTTCGTCGGTCGCGACCGCTGCGACAATGACCAAGATCGCGTTGCCGGAGATGCGCCGTATCGGTTACTCCGACCGCATCGCGACCGGGACCATCGCCGCCGGCGGCACCCTGGGCATCCTCATCCCGCCGTCGGTCGTGCTTGCCGTCTACGCCTACATCACGGAGCAGGATGTCAGCCGGCTGTTCATCGCCGGCGTCATCCCCGGGCTGCTCGCGATCCTGATGTACATGGTTACCGTTCGCGTGGCCTATGCGAAGTCGCTGCCCGAGGGCGCGCGGTTCGTCGCTTCGGAGGCCTTTGCATCCTTGCGGGGCATCTGGGCTGTCGGGCTGCTTTTCGTTGCAATCATCGGCAGCATGTATCTTGGGCTCGTAACAGCCACGGAGGCGGCGGCGGCCGGGTCGTTGCTCACCGCGCTCGTCGGCATTCTGCGCGGGCGGCTTGACATGGCGCGCATCCTCGACAGTCTGATCGAGGCGCTGCGGACATCGGTCGCCATCTACACGGTGCTGATCGGCGCCATCCTGTTCGGCTACTTCCTTACGATCACGCAGACGCCGCAGAAGATCACCGGCTTGCTCGTCGGCCTCGATCTTGGTGCGTATGGCACGCTGGCCCTCATTTTGTGCCTGTTCCTCGTGCTGGGCTGCATACTGGACGCGATGGCGATGATTATCCTCCTCGTGCCGATCGTCTATCCGGTCATCATGCAGCTCGGCTTCGACCCGATCTGGTTCGGCGTGATCGTGGTCATGACGGTGGAACTCGGCCTCATCACGCCGCCGGTGGGCATGAACGTCTTCGTCATCAACTCCATTGCCCGAGACGTGAGCCTCGTCACGATTTTCCGCGGGGTGATCCCCTTCGTGCTGAGCGACATCGTCAGGCTTATCCTGCTGGTCGCGTTTCCGGCTATCGTGCTCTACCTGCCGATGACGATGAAGTGACGCCATGCAAGAAGCTCCCGGGCTCCGCCACCTTGCCGATCTCGACGTGGAACTTGCCGCGCCCATCGAGCTGGGCGACGGTCCTCGCGGCCGCCGGCGCATCATTCCGATCATCGGCGGGACGGTGACGGGCGAGCGGCTGTCCGGTGAAATCCTGAACCTGGGCGCCGACTGGCAAACCGTCTTTTCAGACGGCACGGCCGAACTCGACACGCGCTACGCCATGCGCTCGCATGACGGTGCCAGCATCGATATTCGCAATTTCGGCTATCGCCACGGGCCGAAAGACGTGCTGGACGCGCTTGCGCGGGGCGAGGCCGTGGATCCTTCGCTGTATTACATGCGCACGCAGCCGCGATTCGAGACCGGCGATGCCCGCTACGCCTGGTTGAACCGCATCGTCTGCATCGGCAGCGGCGCACGGCTGGCGAACGGCGTGAGGATCACGTTCTTCGAGGTGCTTTGACGCCGCCCGAAGTCGCGAAACCGCCGTCGGCCAGCCCGTAAAGGCGGTCCTCACACCTCCACATGCCCGGACCCGACGATCGGCCTATCCTTGATATTGTCGTCGCAGCCTGCAGCTCGCGCCGGCAGCGCCCTGCCTTCACACCATGATCGCACTCGCGGCGCGAGCGCCGGCCCGCGTGTGCGGGCAGCGCCGTCGTCACGCATCGTGGCCGAAGCCTCCAGACCCCGTGGCGGGACCCGAGGCAGACCCCAAGATTCTTCTTTTACATGTTACGTGTTACATGTTACATATAACAGAACATCAAGAGGCCTGGGAGGAGACGAGGCTTTGGGAGGGACCGGGAACATGCGCATCCGCCAGCCGCGCTCGTTGACCGAGCTGGTGGTGGACCGCCTTCGCAAGGCGATTGTCGAAGGTCAGTTCGCGCTGGGAGAAAACATCTCCGAGGACAAGCTCGCCGAGGCGTTCGGCGTCAGCCGCACGCCGGTGCGTGATGCGCTGATGCAGTTGCAGCAGTCGGGCCTGGTGGTCGTGCGGCCGAAGCGCGGCAGCTTCGTGTTCTCGCCGACGCTCGCCGATGTCGAGGAATTGTGCGAGTACCGGCTGATGCTGGAGATGCAGGCGCTGCGCCTGTCGACGGCGCGCGATCATGCGGGGCTGGTGACGGCGATCCGCGGGGCTATCGCGGCGATGGATGCAGCCCTTGCCAGCGGTGACCAGTATGCCTACGGCCACGCGGACGCCGCCTTCCACCGCGCGGCGTTCGACCACTGCGGCAACCGTCTCGTGGAAAACGCCTACAACACCGCTGAAGGGCAGCTTGCCGCCGTCCGCACCTCGCTCAGCGAGGAGTATGGCCGGCCGGGCGACGCAAGCTATCCCGAACATCTGCAGATGGCCGAGATGATCGCGGCCAGGGACATGGATGCGCTCGCCGCCGTGATGGACGAGCATGTGTGGCGCACGATGCGGGTCGCCCGCAAGTCGCTCCCCGTCCCCGAGGGCGCCAGGAGAGCCTGAACCCACATGACGCCGAGAGACAAACTTCGCAGCCTCCTGCGGGGAGGCGAGGGCGTTGCCGCGCCCAGCCTCGTGGGCGCCTGCGTCACCGGAAGGGTCATCACCATATCGGGAGGAAGGAAATGATCGAAAAGGCCATCGACCTGTTCTTCAGGTTTCTCGAGATGGTGCTGGTGCTGCTTCTGGCGGGCATGACGGTCATGGTCTTCGCCAATGTCGTGCTGCGCTACGCATTCCGGTCCGGCCTCGATGTGTCGGAAGAGCTGTCGCGGTTCTTCTTCGTGTGGCTGATCTTCATCGGCGCCGTGGTGGCGATGCGTCATCACGCGCATATGGGCTTCGATCTGCTGCTGTCTTCGGCAAGGCCGCCTATGCGGCGCGTGCTGCTCTTCCTGTCGAACGGGCTCGTGCTGTTTGCATGCTGGCTGCTCCTGGAGGGCGCGTGGCGCCAGTCGGGCGTCACCGCAACCGACAGCTCGCCGGTGACGGGCATCTCGATGATCTATGTCTTCGGTATCGTCATTCCCTCGGCGCTCGGCATCGGCATCATCGCGCTGCACCGCATGATCGGCGCGGTGCGCGGCACCTACGATCCTTACGCAAGCGGGCAGACGGTCGAAGCGCATGCGGAGTTCGCGCCATGACCCTCGCCATCTTCCTTGGAACACTTGGCGGCGCGCTCGCCATCGGCGTGCCCGTTGCCTTCGCACTCATTCTCTGCGCGTTGACGATGGGTCTCTATCTAGACCTGTTCGACCCGCAGATCCTGGCACAGCGTATGGTGGTCGGTGCCAACAGCTTCCCTCTGCTGGCCATCCCCTTCTTCCTGCTGGCCGGAGAGCTGATGAATGCGGGCGGCATGTCCAAGCGCATCATTGCCTTTGCCGGCTCGTTCCTGGGCCATCGTCGCGGCGGGCTGGGTTTTGTCGCCATTTTTGCCGCCGTCATCATGGCGAGCCTTTCCGGTTCCGCTGCCGCAGACACGGCGGCGCTCATCGCGATGCTGCTACCGATGATGCGCGCCGCCGGCTACGAAACCGGCCGCGCGGTCGGCCTGATGGCAAGCGGCGGCACGATCGCGCCGATCATTCCGCCGTCCATCGCCTACATCATCTTCGGCGTCGCCACCAACGTGTCGATCACGCAGCTTTTCCTGGCTGGCATCGTGCCCGGGCTGATGATGGGCATAGGCCTTGCGATTACCTGGGCGATCGTTTCGCGTCGCGATAATGTCGAGGTCATGCCACGCCAGGGCTTGCAGGCGCGCCTGAAGGCCACGGGCGCGGCCATGTGGTCCCTCGGCATGCCGGTGATCATCCTCGGCGGCATCCGTTTTGGCATCGTCACGCCGACGGAGGCGGCTGTCATCGCGGCAGTCTACGCGATGTTCGTTGGCATGGTCGTGCACCGCGAACTGTCGCTGCCGGCCATCTACGAGGCTCTTCGCAATGCCGCCGTCACCACCGCGGTGGTGATGCTGCTTGCCGCCGCCGCGCTCACAACATCCTGGTTCATCGCCATTGCCGACCTGTCCGGCGTGGTCATGGATCTCGTCGAACCGCTTGCCGACAACCCGACGCTGCTGCTCGTCGTCATCATGGCGCTGGTGCTCGTTATCGGCATGGCGCTCGACATGGGGCCGACGATCCTCATCCTCGCCCCGGTCCTTCTGCCGGTGGTGGAGGGTGCGGGCATCGACCCGGTCTATTTCGGTGTGCTGTTCGTCATCAATTGCGCCATCGGCCTCGTCACGCCGCCCGTCGGCATCGTCATGAGCGTTGCGAGCGGCGTTGCGAAGCTGCCGCTCCACACCGTCATCAAGGGCTCGCTGCCCTTCGTGCTCACCCAGATCCTCGTGCTGTTCCTGCTGGTCCTTTTCCCGCAGCTGGTCCTCGCTCCGCTCGAATTCCTGCGGTGACCGTCCGCAGCACGCTGATGCCAACGTTCAAAAATGGAGGAAACGTCATGAATGTCTCGAAGAAACTGAAAGTGCTTGCCGCGGGATTGCTCGCTGCGACGATGTTTGCGGGCACCGCTGCGGCCGAATTCAACAGCCGTAGCATCAAGGTCTCCAACGGCGCCCCGAAGGAGCATCCGGTGGCCGCCGGGGTCGACGCCATGGCTGCCTGCCTCGAAGAAGGGTCGGGCGGAGAGATGTCGCTGCGCGGTTTCTATTCCGGCGCGCTGGGCGATGACCTCGACGCCACCCAGTCGGTGCGTTCGGGGTCGCTCGAGATGGTGGTCGCGGGTGCCGACGCATTGGCCGGCATCGAACCTGCGATCGCAGTGTTCGGCCTGCCCTTCCTGTTTGCCTCCGACGAGGAAGCGGATGCGGTGCTGACTGGCCCGTTCTTCGACTATCTCGCCGAGCGCATGCCGCAACACGGCCTCGTTCTGCTCTCCTTCTGGGAGAACGGTTTCCGCAACGCCACCAACTCGAAGCATCCGATCGAGAAGATCGAGGATTTCGAGGGGCTCAATTTCCGGGTGATGCAGAACAACATCTTCCTCGACACCTTCCGTCGCCTTGGCGCCAATCCCGTGCCGATGGCCTTCGGCGAGGTGTTCACGGCGCTGGAGACCGGTGCCGTGGACGGCCAGGAGAACCCGCTGCCGCTGATCGAGGCGTCGAAATTCTACGAGGTGCAGAAGTATCTGACGCTGACCCGCCACGCCTATTCGCCGACGCCGGTGCTGTTCTCCAAGCAGGTATGGGACACCTACACCCCCGAGGAACAGGAACTCCTGAAGACCTGCGCGACGGAAGCCCGCACGGCCCAGATCGAACGCAGCCGTGAAGCGGCGACCGAGTCTCTCGACAAGCTCAGGTCTGAGGGCATGGAAGTTGTCGAGGCCCTTTCCGAGGAGGAGACGGCCCGTCTTCGCGATGCGATCGCACCCGTCTACGAGGCTAACCGTGCCGCAATCGGTGAGGAGCCGTACGCGATGGTGATGGAGCAGCTCGAGACGCTGCGCGCCCGGTAACATGCCAAGTTGCCCCGGCGGACCATCCGCCGGGGCTCATTCAATATCGAGGACCCTTTCCGAAAATGACTGCCGCCTTGCCCCGCGCTTCCGACTGCCTGGAAGCCCTTGCCGCCGCGTTCGACCGCAACACGGTGCTGATTGCAGACGACATTCCGGTGCGCAACATGGCGGACACGTGCTTCCTGCCACGGGTGAAGCCTCTTGCGGTCGTACGGCCCGACACGCCGCAGGGCGTGGCCACGGCGTTGCGCATCTGCAGCGAACACGGCATGCCCGTGGTTCCTCAGGGCGGCCTCACCGGCCTTGCGGGCGGGGCGCATCCGATCGAAGGCGCGGTGGCGCTTTCTCTTGAAAGGCTGCAGGGGATCGAGGAAATCGACGCGAGGTCGGCAACCATGACGGTGCGTGCGGGCACACCGCTGGAAACAATCCAGAAGGCAGCCGAGGAGGCGGGTTTCTTCATCCCGCTCGATCTCGGCGCGCGGGGAAGCTGCGCCATCGGCGGCAATCTCGGGACCAACGCGGGCGGCAACCGCGTCATCCGCTACGGCATGGCGCGTGAGATGGTGCTCGGCATCGAGGTGGTGCTGGCGGACGGCACTCTGGTGACCAGCCTCAACAAGATGCTCAAGAACAATGCCGGCTACGATCTGAAGCAACTCTTCATCGGTTCCGAAGGCACTCTCGGCGTCATCACCCGCGCGGTGCTGCGCTTGCAGCCGCAACCGGGATGCACCATGGCCGCCCTGTGCGGGATCGATGATTACGACAGTGTCGTGCGCCTGCTTGGTGCCGCCCGAAACGGACTCGGCCCCTTGCTGTCGGCCTTCGAGGTGATGTGGCCTGATTACTGGCACGCAGCGACCGAGCGTGTCGCTGGAATACGCAAACCTGTTGAGGGTCAGCATGCCTTCTACGTGCTGGTCGAAGCGCAGGGGCTGGATGAAGCGCTGGACGGCCAGCGCTTTCAGAACTGGATGGAGGCGCAATTCGAGGCAGGGTTGATCGCGGATGCGGCCGTGGCGCAAAGCAAGGCCGACGCGCTCGCCTTCTGGCGCACGCGCGACGCGGCTGGCGAGTTCCAGACGGTGCTGGGACCGCACTGCGCATTCGACATCGGCCTGCCGGTTGCCGAGATGGACAATTTCGCAAGGACTTGCCGTCAGCGCCTGCATGACGAAGTCAGCGGGTGCTACTCCGTCTACTACGGCCATATCGGAGACGGGAACCTGCACATTGTGGCGCTCGTGGAAGGCGCGGTCGAGCAACCCGGCAAGGAGATAAACCGCGTCGTCTATGAAACCGTGCGCCGCTTCGGCGGCACCATCTCGGCCGAGCATGGCATCGGCACCGTCAAGAAACCCTACCTGCCTTTTAGCCGCACGCCTGAGGAACTCGCGCTTATGATGCGACTCAAGCGGGCGCTCGATCCCCAGGGCATCCTCAATCCCGGCAAGGTCATCGACCTGCCCATAGCGGAGTGAAACCAGTGAACCCGATCAAGCAGCGTGTCCTCGCCGGCGAATGCGTAACGGCGGCGTGGGCCGAGATGGGCAGCCCCGACAACGCGGAGGCGATGGCCATGAATGGCTGGCCCGTCATCGTCATCGATGGCGAGCACGGAATTGGTGATCTGGAGCGGGCCGTTCACATTGCGCGCGCGGTCGAGGCCGCCGGCGGCCAGGCGGTGATGCGGGTGCCGGACGGTTCGGAAACGACGCTGAAGCGCGTGCTTGACCGTGGCATCCGCTCGATCATCGTCCCGCAGGTCAACACGCCCGACTACGCCCGCGCGATCGCGGAATACTGTACCTATCCGGTTCGCGGGCGACGCGGCTATGCAGCCCCGATCGTGCGCGCATCGCGCTACGGCGCGCAGGCCGACTATGCCATGAGGGCGCATGACGACCTGCTGCTCATGGTTCAGATCGAGCATCACGTTGCCGTCGACAACCTTGCCGAAATTGCAGCGGTGCCTGGCATCGACGTGCTTTTCGTTGGTCCCAACGACCTGGCGGCCTCGATCGACCGGCTGGAACGCATGCTTGAGCCGGAGCCGCAGGCTTTGCTGAAACGCATCGAGGCGGGAGCGGCAAAAGCCGGCAAGCCGCTCGGCACCATCGTCGGCGCGGGACGCGATTTCGTCGACCTCGCCCGGCTCGGCTACCGCTTCATCATCGGCCCCAATGACGTGTCGCTGATCGTCAACGGCGCGCGGCAGGCCGCCGCCGACCGGGACCGCCAGCTGGCGTCCGTGCGGCCGGCGCAGGAGACTGATGCCATCCCCGTCCACAGCTCCGCATACTGACGCGCGGCGGATCGTCTTGAGACGAGGTTCAACGGCTCTATCGCTGACGCCGGCATTCGGTTTGCTAACCACGCGCGGGGCGGCTTATGGTGCTGCGGGGTGACGGGTGGAACTCAGGTCGAGTGGCCAGGCAATATGAGCGCACGCCGCAACCCCTTGGAACGTTGAAGCGAGCGACTGCCGGATGACCAACAGATTGAACTTTCCTCCGCCAACGGACGAGGACCTGCGCGAGCTGACCGCCTTCCGGCGTGAACTTCACCGGCACCCGGAATTGTCGGGCGAGGAACGGGAAACCGCAAGGCGGGTCTGCGATATGCTCGCCCCGACGGGCCCCGACACGATCCTGACGGATGTGGGCGGGCACGGGGTCGCTGCAATATTCGACAGTGGTGTTCCCGGGCCGACGGTACTGTTCCGATCGGAACTGGATGCACTGCCGATCGAGGAGCTGGGAGAGGTTGACCACCGCTCGACGGTGACGGGCAAGGCGCATCTGTGCGGCCATGACGGGCACTCCACGATCCTTCTCGGCCTCGCACGCATCCTGTCCAGGGCGCGGCCTGCGCGCGGGCGCGTCGTCCTGATGTTCCAGCCTGCGGAGGAGAACGGGGCCGGCGCGGTCGCCGTGGTTGCCGATCCGCGCTATCCGCTGATCAAGCCGGATTGGGCCTTTTCGCTGCACAACGCACCGGAGGTCGAGTTCGGGTTCGCCAAGCTTGGCGCTGGGCCGGCGAACTGCGCTTCGCGCGGCATTCGCATCCGCCTCGTTGGAAGCACCGCCCATGCCTCGCGGCCGGCGGACGGGCGCTCGCCGATGGCCGCGCTCAGCGAACTCATGCCGGCGTTGCAGGCGTGCGGCAGTGGCGGGCCGCTGGCGCCGGGCTTCACCATGGTGACGGTGACCCACGCATCGATGGGTGCGGAGTCGTTCGGCGTTGCGCCCGGTGAAGCAAAGATCATGGCGACGCTGCGCTCGGTCTATGACGAGGACATGGAAGGCCTCGTCGCCCGCGTCGAAGGACTGGCGGGCGAGGCGGCCGCGCGTCACGGGCTGGCGCTCGAGTTCGGCTACGACGACGTCTTCGCCGCGTCGATCAACGATGCCGAAGCCACGGCGGTTCTCGCGCAGGGCATGGAGCGCGCCGGTGTCGGGCGCCAGGAACAGCCAGTCCCGTCTGTCGGGTCCGAAGACTTCGGACAGTTCGGCCTGAGCGGGGCGAAAGCGGCCATGCTCTTCCTGGGCGCCGGCCCCGACTGGCCGCGCGTGCACACGCCGCACTACGATTTCCGCGACGAACTCATCCCCATGGGCATACGCATCTTCTCGCAGACGCTGGCGGTCTGTCTGGAAGACCACTGAGGCAGGCGCCGGCCGTCGCGGCGAGGGGAGGACCCTGCAGAAGGAACCTCCCCAGCCGGCCGGTCACTGATTGGCCGGATCCGTCTCGGCCTCGAAGGCCAGCTTCGTGGCCATGACGCCGAGATACAGGCTCGGCAGCCCGACGAGCACGCCCAGGAAGACGGTGGTGGCAATGCCGAGATGGAAGAAGCCGGAGACCGCCCATACCGTGGCGGCGGCCAGCACGACGATTTCCGTGACGAGGAAGACCGCGGCACTGACGAAAGCCGTTATGCTGCGGATGGTGTAGACGCGTTTCATAAATGACCTGTCGCCTCGCGGGTCGCGCCGGCGCGCACCCTGGAAGGTGCACGCAAGCGGCGCCGCGAGGCCCCGTTGGATTGAGGAACTGGTTCAGGAGGTCTTCAGGAAACGGGTGGCGCGCGCGCCCTGTGGAACGAGGCGACGACACCGGCCGGCGATGTGTGCAGGCGCGGCAGCGGCAGGCCGCGCGATGGGCGTTCCGCCAGCGAAAACGGCGCCGGCGGCAATGCCGCTGGATTGCCCGACGCCTTTCCGTCGATCCAGGAGCCGCGATCGGCAAGCGCCTCGGCGTGGGGAAGGGCGGCAACAAGGTGCCGGGTTTCGCCGGACAGCCGCGGGCCGTCCGGCATCGACAGGCTGGACGACGAGACGACCGCGCCGAGCGCAAGGCTGACCACAGCCAGAAAGGCTGTGAGGGCGCGCCGCCAGCGGTTCAGCGTCATGTCTGCGTCATCTCCGGTTCGATGCCTATTTAGCGTGCGAAACGCCAAGTCGCCAGAGCTCTCCCCGCGGCCGATCGTTTCCCGCAGGCTCCGTCACGAGGTGTCGGGCCGCGCCAGGGCTTCGCGGGCGAACCATTGCAGGTCGGCGAGGACTTCGTGGACAGCCCCGCTGGACCCGCGCCGCGCGCCGGGCGGGCGGCCGGGACGCAGCGGCGACAGGCGAGAAACGCGTCCGGCCGCGACCGCGCGATCGCGCCTTGCCCGCCAGCGCGCGAAACGGCTTGCGTGCTTCGGCAGGTCTTCGAGCACCGACGCGAGGGCCCGCAGCCTGAGGCCGAGCCGCGTCGCATCCAGCGGATCGTCGGGGGCGGGCGGCTGTGGAAGCGGAGGCCGCGCCGAGAGGCCGGGGAAGGAAATGCGCGGGGCCTTGTGCGGCGGCACAGGACGGCCGCGCCCCGGCAGGTGGATCGGATCGACGAGCGGCAGGCTGGGCGCCGGTCGCGGACGGGCAGGAGCGGTGATCGCGGCTGCCGCCCCGGTGGCCAACGGCGAAACGGCGATGCCGAGGCGGCGCAGAGCGGGCGCGACCGGCTGCGGCGCGGGCTTCCGCGGGCGTGCCGGCGGCAGGGTGACGACGAGGTCGCGCGCGGCGACGACAATCAGCCGCCGGGCCGCCGCTTCCGCTGGACGCAGCAGCCGCAGCACGGCGCGGTGAAGATGGCGGGGAAGCGTCGGGCGGCACTCGGCAGTCGGCAACAGATGATCGATCCGGCCATCGGCAGGCTGCACTGATCCCGACTGCCGACTGGCGATTGACGGCTGCCCATTCCCCAGTCCAGCCATGGCAACGAGCATGGCAAGCACACGTTTAAGCGCCTCCCGGTTCCTCTCGATCGCCACATGCCAATCCATTGCCATTCCTCATTGCGGTTGGGTGCGGGATTGTCGGGTGGGGCGGGGAGGGGGTGGATGAATTTTTTTTAGGCGCTGCCCCCTCCGCTTCGTCATCCTCGGGCTTGACCCGAGGATCCATGCCGGAACAGGGGGAATGGCGTGCGTGGCGCAGAAAGGGGTGTCTTTCGCCCACCGCCTCATGCGGCCGTTGTCGTTCAGGCATGGATCCCAGGGTCCGCGCCTTCGCTTCGCTGCGGCTCCGCCCTGGGATGACGAGGCGGCGGTGGCACAACGCGTCACCGTTGCGACCGGCGGGCGGTTGAAAAGGGCAGATCGGGGCGGGGAGGGGGTGGACAGGCGGAGGTGAATTTTCTTCCATGGCGCGACGCAGCGCCGGCCCGGCGCGCCACGTTCACCGCCGAAAACACCCGGAGATGTCCTTATGTCCAGAATGCCCCTGCCGCTTGCCGGATCGTGCCGCTGCGGGCGCGTCGAAATCCGCGTGACGAAGCCGCCGCTGGCAACCAGCGCCTGCCACTGCCCCGGCTGCCAGAAGATGTCGGCTAGCGCCTATTCGCTGACCGCGATCATCCCGGCCGACGGCTTCGCGGTGACGAAGGGCGAGCCGGTGATCGGCGGCCTGCATGGCGACGACATCCACCATTATTGCTGCGGGCACTGCATGACGTGGATGTTCACGCGCGCGCAGGGCATGGACCATTTCGTCAACGTGCGCCCGACCATGCTGGACGACGCCTCGTGGTTCCGCCCCTTCATGGAGACATACACCTCCACCCGGCTGCCCTTCGCGCAGACGGGCGCTGTGCGCAGCTTCGACAAATTTCCGGAGATGGAGGAATATGAGGGGCTGGTGGGGGAGTATCAGGCCTGGGTGGCGTGAGGAAGTCAGCCCACAAGCCTGTCATAATCGGCGTGCGTGCCAATCCAGAACCAGATCATGTCGTCCCCATCCCTGACGGCCAGCGCGCGGTACTGGAGGCCGACACGAGCCGACCAGAAACGGCCAGCCTGTTTGAAATGCAGTGAAGGGTGGTAAGGATCGGCCTTCAGCCGTTCGAAGTTGCGATCCGAAATTCTTTGGACCGCCGCTGGCAATCTCTGGTAGCAATCCCAGAAATCGGCAGTGGCGAAATGGTTCACAGTGGACGCGTGCGGCCGTCGCGGTGGGCGGTGAGAGCCCGTTCGGCCAGCGCATCGAGTTTTCCGGACGCAGCATCGCTGTCGATACGGGCATCCCAATTGGCGGCATCGAAGGCGGCGAACCACGCGCGGAAATGTGAGAGCTCCTCGGGGCCGAGCGCCTCGATCTCCCGCTCGATTTTTTCAAGCTTGGTCATGACCGAAATTTAGCATTGCCAAATCCGGTGGCAAGGGGTGTTGCGGCGTGCCCTCCGCCTTTTCAATTTATGCTTGTAACGTGGGCCGCCTTGCGGGCAAAATGCTTGTGGGGAATGGGGGGAATTCATGAGCAAGCTGCCGAAGAAGTTCGTCGATCGGGTTGGCGCCAACCTGAAGAAATACCAACGCGTGGCAATC
The DNA here is from genome assembly GCA_019739225.1 of Aquamicrobium sp. Lineage (GTDB taxonomy): Bacteria > Pseudomonadota > Alphaproteobacteria > Rhizobiales > Rhizobiaceae > Aerobium. The sequence continues at coordinate 1,088,893 of JAHHDT010000001.1, read as the reverse complement.
GCGCAGCAAAAGGCCGACGTGGCGGAGGCGGATACTGTCACCGTGGTCAAGGATATTCTGGCCGACGTCTTCGGCTACGACAAATATGAAGAGCTGACATCGGAACACCAGATCAAGGCGACCTATTGCGACCTTGCGATCAGGATCGGGGGCAAGCTGCGCCTGCTCATCGAGGTGAAGTCGGCGGGAAGCAGTCTTGCCGACAACCACCTGCGGCAGGTGATCGACTATGGCGCGCATCAGGGCATTCACTGGGTGATCCTGACCAACGCGGTCGAGTGGCGGCTGATCCGCATCTACGTTTCCAACCAGATCAGCCACGAGGAAGTCTGCCGCTTCATCCTTCCCGACATGACGCCGAGGAACGAGGATCATCTGAGGCAGATGTTCCTCTTCGCCAAGGAAGGGCTGACGACGGATGCAATGGACGCCTTCCATCAACAGGCGCAGTTGTTCAATCGGTTCACCGTTGCCGCGATCCTGCGCTCGGAGCCGGTCGTCGCCGTGGTGCGGCGCGAGCTGCGGCGGCTCTTTCCCGACCTCAAGGTCGCGCCTGAGAACCTTGCCGCGCTGATCGAGCACGAGGTGATCAAACGCGAGGCAATGGACGGCGACAAGGCGAAGGAAGCCGCGACGCGGATCAGGAAGGCGCAGGGGAAGCTGGAAAGGGCGAGGAAGAAGGAGGTGGAAAGCGTCGGATGATACCGCACCGTTTTTGTCCGCATGCGAAAAATGTCTAATCTCGAACTTGAAGTGCCACGATCGAATACTTAGATCGATTTAGCGGGGGTTCCCGAACGTGGCTTCGGCCATCGGATCGCTAGTAACGCAGCGAGTCAGTTGTTTAAACTGTCAATAGGACAAACAGTCAGCAGCGACGCGAATAGCTGGATCATTCTGGTTACTCCTTCAAGTTGGCTGTGCGCCCGTAGACACCGCCTGGCTATCGCCAGACCGATTTCTACAGCGACAGTATAACACATTTCGTTGAACTAGGATGAAGCGGCGCAAATGCCGTGCTGAACTGGCGGGGGTAGTAGTATTGTCCATGCCTATTGGTGCTGCTACCCCCACTCACGCTGAGAACTGGACACCTAGAGAAAAAGACGTCAAGCGATACCTGCATTTTGATCGACACATCCCGATTGCGGAGCTGGTTCGACTGGCCAATAGCCCGGAAGCGGTAGCTGCAAATTCGTTCTATCCCCTCCTGCGGTTTAAAGAGGAGTGGGTGAAATTCCGGAAAGATGCCAGCAGTAAGAAAAAAGTTCGACCGCTCCGGTATTCTGCTCGTAGAGACGCGGCGATTTTTGCAAGGTACAGGGCGCTTCTTTCCAAGAAATACGAACGAAGGTTGTTGGAGCTGGGGATACAAGACGCTCCAATTGCCTATCGAAGGATTGCCAATGTCGACAAACCTGGAAACAAGTCAAATATAGAGTTGTCCAGAGAAGTATTTGAAAAGATCCGCGAGCTAGGTAGGTGCGTAGTCACGGTAGTTGATATCAAGTCATATTTTGAAAGCTTGGATCATTGCCTGATAAGGGTGATGTGGGAGGATCTTATCGGCGAGCCTCTCCCTGCCGATCACGAGGCTGTATTTCGTGCCCTAACAAGGTATACATTTGTTGATCGAGACGCCGTATTCAAGAGGCTTGAGTTATACAAAAAAAATACCTCGGGTAATCGAAAAGATAAAAGGATGGCCAAGATCGACTCAATGCGAACTCAGGGTCATCGCCAGATTTGTAGTCCCAAGGAATTTAGAGATCGAATTTGCGGAAAAGACCCCAAATATCCGAGCTTGATTCAGAAGAATAATAAAAATTATGGTATACCTCAAGGTACGCCTATATCGGATTTGATTGCTAATTTCTATCTTCTAAATTTTGATGCCCATCTTCACAGGTATTGTTGCAATGGTGGCGGCCTGTATCGGAGGTACTCCGATGACATCGTTATCGTAATGCCATTTTCCGAGGGGGATAACCTTCTTCGCGAGAAAAATTTGCTTCAGCATGAAATTGCAAAATATGGCTCAAAACTCGAGATTCAGAACCGGAAAGTGACGGTCGCTCGCTTTGATGTAACGCCATCTGGGCTGCAATTCTCTCATGTGTTCGGAGACGGTGTTCGCAACGGATTGGAATATCTGGGATTCGAGTTTAATGGTCGCATAGTGAAGATTAAAAATTCAACGCTCTCGAACGCGTGGCGCAAGCTTAAACGATTTGCTTATGGTCATGCGCGATACTTTGTTAAGCGCTACCGTGAAAAGGGAGCGGTATGGCTTAGAAGCAATTATGATTATGCTGAAATCGAATTTCGAATGTTGCGCGATGTGACATTTAATCAAGATATTGGATATAAAACTTGGACTTTTATTAAGTATTCGCGGCGAGCAAGTCGTACATTTTCTGATTTCGATCGTATTTTTTCAAGGCAAACGCGACGATATAGATACAAAGCGGCGGAGATCGCCGTTCAGTGTTTCGATAAGGCGATGAAGATACATTACAGATAGAATCCCTAGATGCTCGCAGGGCTTCCTCGCCAAGGTGGCAAACGACCTACCCGAAATACCCCTGCAGCGGCCGCACTTCTAGGCTGCCCGCCTTCAACGCCGCGATCGCCTGGGCTGCGGCGGCCGCGCCGGCCATCGTCGTGTAGTAGGGCACCTTCTGCATCAGCGTGGCGCGGCGGAGCGACTTCGAGTCCGAGACGGCCTTCTGGCTGTCTGTCGTGTTGAAGACGAGCTGGACCTGGCGGTTGCGGATGGCGTCTTCGATGTGGGGGCGGCCTTCCAGCACCTTGTTGATCTTTTCCGCCGCCACGCCGTTTTCGGCCAGGAAACGCTGGGTGCCGCCGGTGGCGAGCACGCGGAAGCCGAGGTCGGCGAGCTTCTTGACCGAAGGCAGGATCTTGACCTTGTCCTCGTCGCGCACCGAGACGAAGAGCGTGCCCGCGCGCGGCAGGTCGACGCCGGCGCCGAGCTGGCTCTTGGCGAAGGCGAGCGCGAAATCGGCGTCGAGGCCCATGACCTCGCCGGTGGACTTCATCTCCGGCCCCAGCAGGGTGTCGACGCCGGGGAAGCGGGCGAAGGGGAAGACGGCTTCCTTGACCGCGACGTGGGACAGCGCCGCGAGGTCGGGCTTTTCGCCATAGTGGGCGAAGGCGCCATCGAGCGTCTCACCGGCCATGATGCGGGCCGCGATCTTGGCGATCGGGCGGCCGATGGTCTTGGCGACGAAGGGCACGGTGCGGCTGGCGCGCGGGTTGACCTCGAGCACGAAGATCTCGCCGTCCTTGATGGCGTATTGCACGTTCATCAGGCCGCCGACGTTGAGGCCCTTGGCAAGCGCCGCCGTCTGGCGCTCGAGCTCGGCGACGGTGTCGGCGGACAGCGAGCGGACGGGGAGCGAGCAGGCGCTATCGCCGGAATGGATGCCGGCCTCCTCGATATGCTCCATGATGCCGGAGACGTAGACGGACTTGCCGTCGCACAGCGCGTCGACGTCGACCTCGATGGCCTCCGACAGGTAGGTGTCGAACAGTAGCGGGTTCTTGCCCAGCAGCGTGTTGATCTGGCCGGTCTTGTCGTTGGGGTATTTCTGCTTGATGTCCTCGGGCACGAGGCCGGGCACGGTGTCGAGCAGGTAGGTCTGCAGCATGCCCTCGTCGTGGATGATCTGCATGGCGCGGCCGCCCAGCACGTAGGACGGGCGCACGACCAGCGGGAAGCCGAGCTCGGAGGCGACGGTGCGCGCCTGCTCGACCGACCAGGCGATGCCGTTGTGCGGCTGCTTCAGGTCGAGCTTCTTCAGGAGCTTCTGGAAGCGGTCGCGGTCCTCGGCGAGGTCGATCATGTCGGGCGAGGTGCCGAGGATCGGGATGCCGGCCTTCTCCAGCGCCTCGGCGAGCTTGAGCGGGGTCTGGCCGCCGAACTGTACGATGACGCCGGCAAGCGTGCCGGCGGCTTGCTCGGCCCGCAGGATCTCCAGCACGTCCTCCGGCGTCAGCGGCTCGAAATAGAGCCGGTCGGAGGTGTCGTAGTCGGTGGAGACGGTCTCGGGGTTGCAGTTGACCATGATCGATTCGTAGCCGGCATCGGCCAGCGCGAAGCAGGCATGGCAGCAGCAATAGTCGAACTCGATGCCCTGGCCGATGCGGTTGGGGCCGCCGCCGAGGATGACGACCTTCTTGCGGTCGGAGACCTTGGCCTCGTCGGCGAGCGCGCCCGCGAAGGGCACCTCGTAGGTCGAATACATGTAGGCGGTGGGCGAGGCGAACTCGGCAGCACAGGTGTCGATGCGCTTGTAGACGGGGTGGACGGCGAGCTTTTCGCGAATCTTCGCAACGTCTTCGGCGTCCTTGTTGACAAGCGAGGCGAGGCGGGCGTCGGAGAAGCCCATCGCCTTGAGCATGCGCAGATTCTCCGCATCCTGCGGAAGGCCGTGCTGGCGGATGCGGGCCTCCATGGCGAGGATGCCGGCGATCTGCTCGAGGAACCACGGGTCGATGCGGCACATCTGGTGCACGTCTTCGAGCGAGGTGCCCATGCGGATCGCCTGGGCGACCATGCGCAGACGGTCGGGCGTGGGCGTGCCGAGTGCGGCGCGGATGGCGTTCTTGTCGTCGCCGTGGTTGAGGCCGGGGATCTCGATCTCGTCGAGGCCGGTGAGGCCCGTTTCCAGCCCGCGCAGGGCCTTCTGCAGCGATTCCTGGAAGGTGCGGCCGATGGCCATGACCTCGCCGACCGACTTCATGGCGGTGGTGAGCACATTGTCGGCGCCGGGGAACTTCTCGAAGGCGAAACGCGGGATCTTGGTGACGACGTAGTCGATGGACGGCTCGAAGGAGGCGGGCGTCGCGCCGCCGGTGATGTCGTTGTCGAGCTCGTCCAGCGTGTAGCCGACGGCGAGGCGGGCCGCGACCTTGGCGATGGGGAAGCCGGTGGCCTTGGAGGCAAGCGCCGAGGAGCGCGAGACGCGCGGGTTCATCTCGATCACGACGAGGCGGCCGTCGGCCGGGTTGACGGCGAACTGGACGTTGGAGCCGCCGGTCTCGACGCCGATCTCGCGCAGCACCGCGAGCGAGGCGTTGCGCATCATCTGGTATTCCTTGTCCGTCAGCGTCAGGGCCGGTGCGACGGTGATCGAATCGCCGGTGTGGACGCCCATCGGGTCGAGGTTCTCGATGGAGCAGACGATGATGCAGTTGTCGGCGCGGTCGCGCACGACTTCCATCTCATATTCCTTCCAGCCGAGCACGGATTCCTCGATGAGGACTTCGGTGGTGGGGGAGGCGTCGAGGCCGGAATTGATGATGTCGAAGAACTCGGCGCGGTTGTAGGCGATGCCGCCGCCGGTGCCGCCCATGGTGAAGGACGGGCGGATGATGGCGGGCAGGCCTACATGGTCGAGTGCCTGGGCGGCGATGCCCATGGCGTGCGCGATGTAGCGCTGCTTGCGGTCGCCTTCGCCAAGGTTCCATTCGGTCTCGAGCGCGTCGAGCGCAGCGTCGAGATCGGCGGGGCTGGACGCCTTCAGCTCGGCGCGGCGGGCCTCGTGCTGCTTGCGGTCGGCGTCCTTCACTTCCGACGCGTTGGCGAGCATGGAGCGCGGGGTCTCCAGCCCGATCTTGGCCATCGCCTCGCGGAAGAGCGAGCGGTCCTCGGCCTTGTCGATGGCCTCGGCATTGGCGCCGATCATCTCGACATTGTAGCGCTCGAGCACACCCATGCGGCGCAGCGAAAGCGCGGTGTTGAGCGCAGTCTGGCCGCCCATGGTAGGCAGCAGCGCGTCGGGGCGCTCCTTGGCGATGATCTTGGCGACGACTTCCGGCGTGATCGGCTCGATATAGGTCGCGTCGGCCAACTCCGGGTCGGTCATGATGGTGGCCGGGTTGGAGTTGACCAGGATGATGCGGTAGCCCTCGGCCTTCAGCGCCTTGCAGGCCTGTGTGCCCGAATAGTCGAACTCGCAGGCCTGGCCAATCACGATGGGGCCGGCCCCGATGATCAGGATCGACTTGATGTCGGTGCGTTTTGGCATGGAAGCGTCCGTCGGTTCGGGCTTGCCCAAGCGCCGGACGGGGATTCTCCGTTTTGCGCTGACGCGTCGCGGAGGCCCTGCCGGTTCGGGGCAAGTGAAGATTCTGTCAGGCTAGGCGGGCCTTATAGGGTAAGGAGAAGGGGTAGGGAACCCCGGAAATGCCGGGCCGGACGCGCTGTCGCACCGCCGCTGCCGTGACGGGCATTCGCCGACCCCTGCGGCCTTCGACCTTGCCGGACGCAACATGGCCGCATCGACGGCGGCGCGGCCATGCTGGAGCGTCGAAAGGACGTGTGTCAGGCGAGCGTGTTGCGACGCTCGATTTCGGCTTCCGTCGGCGTTTCGAGGGCGAAGGAGCCGGTCTGCACCGCGCCGGCACGCTCGTAGGTGGCGATGACGACGCCGTTGGGCGAGATACTGGACGAGGCAAGCGTCAACGTATGGGACGCGCTGGCATTGCCGAACATGCGCTTGCCCTTGCCCAGCAGCAGCGGGAAGGTGAAGACGCGCAACTCATCGACCAGATCGTTCTCGAACAGAATCCTGAGCAGTTCGCTGGAGCCCTGTGTCATCAGGTCCGGACCATCACCCTGCTTCAACTTGCGCAGCGTGGCGACGACGTCGCTGCCCAGCGACTCGCTGTTCTGCCAGTCGAGCGTTTCAGGGCGGTGAGTCGCGACATATTTGGTGATGCGGTTGAAGGTGTTTGCGATGTCCGCATTCAGCACATCGAAGTCGCTTGCCGAAGGATCGACCTGGATATGGGGCCAGTGGGCAGCGAAAATGTCGTAGGTGCGACGTCCCAGCAGGAGGTCGAACGGCGCGGCGAAATTCCTGTCCAGAGCCGCGCTGAGCTCGTCATCCCAGAAGGCGGGCAGCCAGCCGCCATATTCGAAGCCGCCGGTCGGATCTTCCTCCGGTCCGCCGGGTGCCTGCATGACGCCGTCCAGGCTGACGAATGCTGCCGCGATGATCTTGCGCATTTCCTGTTCCTCTCTTGCCTCGGTTGAACCGTTCCCGCCGAGGACGCGCATGGGCCGCCAATTCCGACATCCGCGCTCCATTTTCCGGAGGAATGCATAGAAGGACTGTCCGGTGTTGGCGACGAGGTGCGCGGGAATTGACGGCGGCCTTGCGCAGGGGGCGACGCTTTGGGAGATTCGATGCGAAAGGATGTGCTGGCGATGCGACGAATTCGCTGCCTGGCCTTGGCATCGGCCATTCTTGCAGCGCCCAACCAGGCGGCGGCCTTCATGGTTGCGCCGGACGAAGAGCGTGCCGGACGCTACTTCGTGCTCATCGACAGGGCTTCCGGCGATCACGTGCCGCTAGACGCACTGCCGCCGCCCTACAGCGTCTTTGGCGGGACTGCCTGGACCGACCAGCAGGGTCTGACCTTCCGCTGGCGGTATTTCCGCAGTCCGGAGCGCGGCAGCGCGACGTTGACCATCGATGAGGCGGGTGGCGCGGCGGTCAGCTTCAGTTTTTCCGGTGACAATCTTTCCGACGGCGACACGGTTGCCGCCGCGGTGGTGTTCATTGGTGAGCAAGGCGAAGCCGTGGGCACCGGCTATGCCGCGGCGCGCGTCTCGGGCAGTCGTTTCGCCGGCGGCCAATCCGAGTATCACGCCACTGCGCCTTTGCCTTTGACCGGTGAAGCCCGTGAGGCAATCACCGGTTTCACCGTGCTGACCATGAAATATTACGCACTTCAGGAACTGGGCGGCGACGCGGTGGCCGCCGCGATGCGGCGTGCCGTTGCCCGCGTCACCGGAGGAGACGGTTTCGAGCGGTGGGCGCAGCCGCCGTGAACGTCTCAGTGGCCCGAGGAGAGCTTGAGGCCAACCATGCCGGTTATCAGAAGGGCAACGCTGACGATACGGCCAAGGGTCGCCGCCTCGCCCATGACCACGATGCCGACCGCGAAGGCGCCGACCGCGCCGATGCCGGTCCAGATGGCATAGGCGGTGCCGAGCGGCAGGCTGCGCATGGCCAGGGCCAGCAGCCAGAAGGAGCCTGCCATAGCCACCAGCGTGATGACGCTCGGCGTGAGGCGGGTGAACCCCTCGGACTGCTTCAGGAACGAGGCCCAGACGATTTCCAGCAGGCCGGCAAAGCCGAGATAGAGCCAGGCCATGACTTTACTCCTTTCGATTCAAAGCCGGCGACGGGTGACGTGCCGGAACTTGGATGCTATATATATCCGACCAGACGGTTTGAAAAGAGGAAAACAGATGGGCAGGAAGAGAACGATCGACAGGGATGCGATCCTGGACGCGGCCGAGGCGATCGTAACCGAGGAGGGGGCAGGGAGCCTGACCTTCGACGCGGTCGCACGGCGTGCCGGCGTCAGCAAGGGTGGTGTGCTCTACTGCTATGGCAGCAAGCAGGAACTGGTAGCGGCGATGACGCGGCGCGATATCGACCGGTTTCTGGGTGAGGTCGAGGCAAAGCGGGAGACGCTTGCGGACAGCGCGGAGGCCGGCATGCAGGCGCATCTGGCAGCGACCCGCGACGAAAACGACGCGCTTGCCGCGCGCGCCGCAAGCCTGATGGCGACGCTGGCGGAATCGCCCGGCCATGCCGAGGTGCTGCGCGACTACTACCGCGACCGGCTGAAGCTGTTCGGCCGTGACGAGCAGGCGCGCATTGCATTCTTCGCCGCCGAGGGGGCGTTCCTGCTGCGGGGGCTGGGGCTCGTCGATCTTCCCGACACGGCCTGGCGTGCGCTGTTCGACCGGATAGAGCAGGAACTCATCGTCTCACGATAGACCGGGATTCGCAGCCGGAGAGCGTAGTCCAAGGGGCCGGCTGCGCGTCGCGAAAAATTATTCACCCAAATGGTTGACTAATTTTTGCAGGGTGTATATTCAACCATAAGGGTGAATGAATGGACGAAGAAGACCTGTCACGCGTTCTGAAGGCCGCAGGCGATACCACGCGGCGCAGGATACTCACGCTCCTCGTACAGGAGGGCGCGCTGAGGGTGACGGCACTCGCAGCCCATTTCGAGATGTCGCTGAACTCCGTTTCGAAGCACATCAAGGTGCTGGAGGAGGCGGGTCTCGTCACTCGCCGGACCGTGGGGCGCGAACATTTCATCGCACCCGAGCTCGGGCCGCTAAGGCTCACCGAGCAGTGGTTCGGTCAGTTGAAATCGATCTGGGAACTGCGCCTCTCGGCGCTGGAAGAGTTGCTGGTTACAGGAGACCAAGACGATGAGCGAACTGGAACTGACGATAAACCACAGGATCGCGGCCCCGCGTGAGAAGGTTTTCGAGGCGTGGCTGTCGCCGCAGATGCTGTCGAAATTCATGCGGCCGCCGTCCACGACGGGCAATGCGCGGGTGACGAACGATCCCGTAAAGGGCGGGCGGTTCTCGATCGTCATGGTGACGCCCGAAAAGGAAATCCCGCATGCGGGCACTTATCTTGCGATCGACCCACATTCGCACCTGTCGTTCACCTGGGAATCGCCGCATTCGCTCGACGACAGCGTGGTGACGGTCGACTTCGCCGAGGCGGAAGCGGGCGCCACCGAGATCACGCTGCGGCAGGTCAAGTTCAGGAGCGAGGACTCGCGTGACGGCCACATCAAGGGCTGGACCACGATCCTTGAGGCGCTTGAAAAGTCCCTTGCCTGACGGCAGCCGGAGCACGCGAGAACATCATGTTACTGAATGACAGGAATGCCGTGATCTACGGCGCCGGCGCCATCGGCGCTGCGGTGGCCGAGGTGTTTGCCCGGGAAGGCGCGCGCGTCTTCGTTGCAGGGCGCAACCGGGCAAAGCTCGATCGGGTGGCCGATGCAATCGCCTCGGCCGGCGGGCAGGTGGAGACGGCCGAACTCGACGTGCTCGACGAACAGGCGGTGGACCGCCACGCGGCGGGAATCGCCGAGCGCGCCGGAAGCATCGACATCGCGCTCAACGCGGTGAGCTTCCCGCACGATCAGGGAACGACGATCGCAGAGCTGACGCTGGACGCATTCATGCTGCCGGTGGATCGGTTCCTGCGGGCGCTTTTCATCACGTCGAAGGCGGTCGCCCCGCATATGGGGCGGTCGCGGACCGGCGTGATCCTGACGCTGTCGGCGCCGGGCGCGACCATGGCGGTGGGCGGGCATCTCGGCCACGCCGCATCGCAAGCGGGGGTCGAGGCGTTCTCCCGCACGCTGGCGGATGAATTGGGGCCACGCAACATCCGGGTCGTCTGCATCAGGCCGCATGCGCTGGGCGATGCGCCGGCGGCCGGCTCCTATACGGGCGAGCTGTTCCGGCCCAAGGCCGAAGCCATGGGACTGACCCTCGACCAATGGCTTGGCGGTGCGGCGCAATCGACCATGCTGAAGCGGCTGCCGCGCATCGAGCATGTAGCCGAGACGGCCGCGTTCCTGGCCTCGGACCGGGCCGGTGCGATGACGGGCGCAGTCGCCAACCTCACCTGCGGCGCGATTGCGGAGTAGGCTTGTCCGGCATCGGGGTGATTAATCTGACGCCTCTCACCGTGTGCGGCAAGCAATCGCACAAGGCGTCACCCCCACCCCTTACCCCTCCCCACAAGGGGGAGGGGGATTCTGAGGTGGCTGCACTCTTGCTCAAGGCCTTTCGGACGGGCGCAACGACGCTGCCGCGACGCCGGCCGTCCCCGCATGCAATTGCCCTAACGTCTGCGGCGAGAGGGTTTTCGACGCATATTCAACGCAGGCCAAAAGCGGCACCTTGCCACTAGAAGGTCAGCTTGCAGGCTTCGCGGATGGCGACTTGGACAGGTGACGGCGGCAGGTCTTGCCTGAACGGTCCGGTCGGCAGCAGCGGCGGCTGGGCCAGGAAACGCGGTGTCGTTCCGCGATGCGGCTGGGCGCTGTGGACCAGAAACGGATGGCACAGATAGACCGTGCCGGCAGGGCCGGTCGCCAGCGTTTCGGCGCAATCCGCGCTTTCGGCGAAACCGTTTGCTGCCAGTTCGCCCAGTGTCAGCCCCGCTTCGCCATGGGGTAGCAATTGCCGGGCGATCTGCCGGTGCGAGCCGATGCGGATGCGTGTCGGCGCGTCGTCCTGGCCGATGTCGGAGAACAGAAACAGCATCAGCAGGGCGCGACCACGGCTGACCACATTGGCGCGCCATTGCATGAAGTCCGCCGCGTCGGTGCCGAAGCTGGCGTCGATGTGCCAGCCGGCGTCGCCGGGATCATCCGCGCTCGGAAACCGCACCGGAAAGGTGCCCATGGCCGCCGGCGCCTGCCAGCGGCCGGGACCGACGAGTGCGTCGTAGGCCGCCTGCAGGCGCGGGGTGTTGGCAGCGGCAATGAACGGCTGCTCGGTGAACATGCCCAGCCGTATGACGGGTTGGGTCCAGCCGGCCGGCTCCTCGGGCGACAGGCCCATCGCCCGCCACAGGATGGCGCGGGCGTCTTGCGCCAGCTTGGACGCAAACGCATCGTCGATCCTGATGAAGCCGTCCGAAATGAAGGTTGAGATTTGCGCCGGGCTCAGCCCGTGCGCGCTGTCGTTCTGCATGTCGAAATCCTCTGCTCGGCCGCTGGCGAAACCGGGCCGTTATCTTTCTGGCGCATCGCAATGCGCCGGCCTGAACGCGTGGTTCAGCCCAGGAAGAAGGTCGAGGAGGATTTGAATGTGAACTTCATAGCGAGTTCTGGGTAGCATGAGGGTTGCCCGACGTGAAGACGCCTCGGCGAACGTGGTGGCGATCGGGATTTGATGTTGCGGCGCAGCAACGAATTGCCTAAGACCACCCCCATCCCGTCAGGACCCGGTGAAAGTCCGGGTGGCTCTTCCGGCCGCCAATCCGCCGGACAACGAACATGCCTGAAACGCCATGCGACCCGCCCGGGCCGACCGTCAGGCTTTCGATACTGCTGGAAATTCATGAAATCCTTGTCCGCCTACCGCGCGCAGTGGTTCGGCAACGTGCGCGGCGATCTTCTCGCCGGCCTCGTCGTCGCGCTTGCGCTTATCCCCGAGGCCATCGCCTTCTCGATCATCGCCGGGGTCGACCCGAAGGTCGGGCTCTACGCCTCGTTCTCGATCGCCGTGCTGATCGCCTTCGTGGGCGGCAGGCCGGGCATGATCTCGGCCGCGACGGCGGCGACCGCCGTGCTGATGGTGACGCTGGTGCGCGACCACGGGTTGCAATACCTGCTTGCCGCCACGGTGCTTGCGGGCCTGCTGCAGATCGGCGCGGGCTTCCTGAAGCTCGGCTACGTGATGCGCTTCGTGTCGCGCTCGGTGATGACCGGCTTCGTCAACGCGCTGGCAATCCTGATCTTCATGGCGCAGCTTCCCGAGCTGATCGGCGTGCCGTGGCTGACCTATGTCATGGTCGCGGCGGGACTGGCGATCATCTATCTCTTTCCACGCCTCACCAAGGCCGTTCCGTCGCCGCTGGTGTGCATCGTGGTGCTGACGACGATTGCCATTGCCTTCGGCTTCGACGTGCGGACCGTGGGCGACATGGGCGAACTGCCTTCGACGCTGCCGGTATTCCTGATCCCAGATATTCCGCTGACGCTGGAAACGCTGCTGATCATCCTGCCCTATTCGGCGGCGGTGGCGGTGGTGGGCCTGCTGGAATCGCTGATGACGGCGCAGATCGTCGACGACCTGACGGATACGCCGTCCGACCGCAACCAGGAGTGCATCGGACAGGGCATCGCCAATACGGCGACGGCCTTCATAGGCGGCATGGCAGGCTGCGCCATGATCGGCCAGTCGATCATCAACGTGAAGTCCGGCGGGCGCGGACGGCTGTCGACTTTTGCCGCCGGCATGCTGCTGCTGTTCATGATCCTCGTGCTTGGCGACCTCGTCAGCCAGATCCCCATGGCCGCGCTGGTCGCGATCATGATCATGGTGTCGATCGGCACCTTCTCGTGGTCGTCGATCAGGAATCTGCGGGATCATCCGCGCTCGTCATCCATCGTCATGCTGGCGACGGTGGTCGGCGTCATCTTCACGCATAATCTCGCCATCGGCGTGCTGATCGGCGTGCTTCTGTCGGGCATCTTCTTTGCCTGGAAGATCGCGCAGCTCTTCGCCGTTTCCTCGACGCTCAGCGCCGACGGCCGGCACCGCATCTACACGGTCGAGGGCCAGCTCTTCTTTGCCTAGGCGGAGGATTTCATGGCGGCGTTCGATTTCAGGGAGACGCTGGAGACGGTCACGATCGACGTGTCGAGAGCCCATATCTGGGACATATCGAGCGTGGCCGCTCTCGACATGGCGGTGCTGAAGTTCCGCCGCGACGGCGCGGAGGTGGAGATCGTCGGCATGAACCTGGCGAGCGAAACGATCGTCGACCGTCTCGCCATTCACGACAGGCCGGGCGCGCTCGACAAGCTGATGGCGCATTGACGATGGCTTATCTTGCACCGTTTGCGACGTTTCGACTTCGCGGCTTAACCTGCACGGCAGGGAGGACACAATGACCGACAAACTGATCGCGCTGGTGGACGGTTCGACCTATTCCAAAAGCGTTTGTGAATATGCGGGCTGGATCGCGGGCCGCACCGGGGCGCCGGTGGAACTGCTGCATGTGCTCGGACGTCGCGAAACCGCAAGCTCCGACCTGTCGGGCTCGATCGCGCTTGGCGCCCGGACCGCCCTGCTGGAGGAACTTTCGACGCTGGACGAACAGCGGGCGCGCCTGGCGCAGAAGCGCGGCCGGGCGGTCCTCGAGGATGCCGAGGCCGTGCTGAAGGAAGCCGGCGTCGAGACGGTGAGCGCGCGATTGCGCAACGGCGATCTGCTGGAGGCCGTTGCGGAGGCCGAAGTCGACGCGCGCGGCATCGTGATCGGCAAGCGGGGCGAGGCGGCGGATTTCGCCAAGCTGCATCTCGGCTCCAACATGGAGCGGATCGCGCGCGCGTCCAAGAAGCCGGTCTTCGTTGCCGCGCGTACATTCAGGCCGGTTCGCAAGGTCCTGATCGCCTATGATGGCGGGCAGAGCGCTATGAAGGCCGTGGACCATGTGGCGCGCTCGCCGCTTTTCGCAGGCCTGGACATACGGCTCCTGACGGCGGGCGCCGAGAGCGTGGAGGGCCGGCGGGGCCTCGAGGGCGCGCAGGCGACGCTGAAGGCCGGAGGGCACGAGGCAGCCGCCGAGCTGGTGCCCGGACAGTCCGACAAGGTCATTTCAAAGGCGGTAGAACGCGACGGGATCGACCTGCTGGTCATGGGCGCCTATGGCCATTCCCGCATCCGGTCGCTGTTCATCGGCTCTACCACGACGGAGATGATCCGGTCGTGCAAGATCCCGGTGCTGCTGTTCAGGTAGCGTCGTTCAGCGCATGACGGACCGGGTGACGCGGCGCTGCGCACCGCCGGGCCACGCATAAAGGCGGGCTTCCGGCAGCGGAGGGGCCAGCGTGCAGACGATGCGGGCTTCGGCACGCGACTGGACGCCGAGCGGGCTTGCGCCCCAGCCCTGCTGGTTCTGCATGCCGCCGCGCATGGCGCGTGTGAGATAGCCCCGCCCGACCCGGAAGAAGAGATCGAGATTCTTCTGCGTGGCGAGTTCGATAAGCGGAGCAAGTGGGGCGGACGTGGTCATGCGGGGCCGGCGTTCTGGATGCTTGCGCGACGCCAGACGATTCCGTCTGGATGCAAAATGTCTAGCTGCGCTGATTTAACGCTTCATTAACGCTGACACGTGCCGCGCGCGATGTGAGAAAGCGGATGACCCGGTGCAACGCTTTCGCTAATTTGCAGTTGTATTGCGCTTGGCCGAGTGGCACAGGCCGGTGACCTTGCGAGGAGCAGACTATGCGTTGGAAAGGCCGTCGCCAGAGCAGCAATGTCGAGGACCGTCGCGGACAGAGCGGCGCACCCGGCGGTTTCGGGCGCGGCGGCAGGCCGATGCAGATCCCCATAGGTCGGGGTGTCGGCGGGGGCGGGCTTTCCGGCATCGTGATCCTGATCGTGCTGTTCTTCGTGCTGCGCGCGTGCGGCATCGACCCGTTGCAGATTCTGGAGGGCGGCAGCGGGCCGGCCAATCCGCAGGTCACTCAGGATGAGGCGCCCGGCAGCCAGCCGACCGATGCGGAGGCGCAGTTCGTCTCCGTGGTGCTGGCCGAGACAGAGGATGTGTGGAACGGCATCTTCCAGGCGGAAGGGCAGACCTATACCGAGCCGCGCATGGTGCTTTTCACCGATCAGGTGCGTTCGGCCTGCGGCTTCGCCTCGTCGGCCTCCGGCCCGTTCTACTGCCCGGGGGACTCGCGGGTTTATATCGACCTCGGCTTCTTCCGCGAACTGTCGCAGCGCTTCGGTGCGTCAGGGGACTTCGCACAGGCCTATGTGATCGCGCACGAGGTCGGCCATCACGTGCAGAACCTGATCGGCGTGCTGCCGGAGTTCAACCGGCAGCGCCAGACTATGGGGGAGGCCGAAGCCAACCGCATGTCGATGCGCGTGGAGTTGCAGGCGGACTGCTTCGCCGGCATCTGGGCGCATTATACCGATCAGAAAGGCCTGCTCGAGGAAGGCGACATCGAGGAAGCCATGAACGCGGCGCACCAGATCGGCGACGACACGCTGCAGCGGCGCACGCAGGGCTATGTCGTGCCCGAGAGCTTCAACCACGGCACGTCGGAACAGCGCGCGACCTGGTTCGCCAACGGCCTGCGCAACGGCCGGCTTGCGGACTGCGATACGTTCAACAACCCGATCTGACGCGCAATTCCCGGCGTGTCAGTTCAAATGTCGATCTCGTAGTAGCCGAGCGCTTCCTCAAGTTCTTCCTGCTCGTAGCCGAAGTGGGAGACGACGACGCGCTCCAGCGTCTCGAACGATTCGCGCAGGCTGGCAAAGGTTTCCGGGCCGGGCTCGTTCATGGCGGCTCGGGCTGCGGCCTCCATGCGCTCTATCAGGTGATGGATGACCTCGTGCTCGGCGGCGAGGCGCTCGACCACCTTGCGCAGACCGTCATTGTCCTGCGCCGCAAGCGCCGGAAACAGCATCCGATCCTCGGCGGTGTGGTGGAAGGTGAGCATGCGGCATTCCTGCCCGCACAGGCTGCCGAAGGCGCGGTAATTGTGGCTCATCTGCAGACTGGACAAGGCCTCTTCGAGCGCGGCCGCATCCTGTTCGCCGGCAGCGACATGCTCCATGACCTGACGGACCTCGGCCATCTGGCGAAGGTGCAGTTCGTGGATCATGGCGAGCCGGCGGCCCTGCATGCGCTGGCGCTCGGTGACGCCTTCAATCCTTGGCGCCTTCGGCCGCGTCGCGTCGTCGAGAAGATCGATGGTGAAACTCATGGCTGGCGATCTGTCGTCCTCAGGCCGCCTTGCGGGCAGCAGGACCGAGACGGTCGATGAAAGCATCGAACCTCGAGACCCAGCCTTCGAGGAAGGCGCGCGTCCCCTCGTCCGTGATTTCGAATTCGTTGCCTATCAGGCCCGGCTTGTTCTGGAAATAGACTTCGGGCTGGCCGAGCAGGACGACGTCGAGAGCGGGCAGGATGCTGCGCAGATGCGCCTGGGCGGCGGCGGTTCCGATGACACCCGGTGATGTGCCGACCACCGCGCCGGCCTTGCCTGCCCAACTGCTGTGGCCCCACGGACGGGATCCCCACGCCAGCGCATTGGTGAGGATCGGCGGAACCGAGCGGTTGAACTCCGGGGTGACGAAAAGAAGCGCGTCGGCGGCTTCAGCGCGGCGCTTGAGGTCGAACACGGCAGCGGGCGGGTTCGGCCACAAATCGTCGTTGTAATGCGGCAGTGCGCCGAGATCGGGATAGTCGAAGCGGAAACGGGAACCGGCGAGCTTCTCCAGTGCGCGGGCGAACCTGAAATTGGCGGATTCCTTGCGGATGCTGCCGACGAGGACGGTGATGGTTTTCATTGGAAACTCTGGTATCTGTTGGTAACCAGCTCTACATAGACCGGTGCGACAACCGCGCAAGACGGCACTTTTTGGCGACCGGAGTCACCTTGATGAAACCACGACAGCAGCACAACAAGATCGACTGCAGGCCGGTGAGGGAGGTTCTGTCGCGGGTTTCCGGCAAGTGGACGGTGCTGATCGTCAACCGGCTGAGCGGCGGGCCCATGCGCTTTTCCGAGCTGAAGCGGGACATTGGCGAAATCAGCCAGAAGATGCTGACATCGACGTTGCGCGATCTCGAATATGACGGCTTCGTGCAGCGGAAGGTCACGCCGACCATTCCGCCTCGCGTCGATTATGAACTGACGGAGTTGGGGCTGGACCTGCTCGAACCACTCGACGCGCTGGGCCGGTGGGCCGTGGCGAACAGGGAGCGGGTCGAGGCGGCGCGTCAGCGGTGTACGGCGGCTGGCCAAGGACGATGAGCTCAGGATAGCGGGAGGAACGCCGGTGGCGATCATACGCAGGACCGTAGTCATGGCAGGCGGGATCGCCGTGGCGCTGGCGGCGGGCCAGGCGCCGGAGTTCGCCCAGCAATACAGGCAGCGGTTGGGTGGCGCGATCGAAGAAATGCAGGCCGTGGTTGCGCGTTTCGACGAGGATGCGGCGCGCAGCGGGCTGAGCCGCGAGGAGGCGCTGGCGCTTTACACCGAGTCGGCGGAAACGTTCTTCCGCGATCGCGGCACCAGCATGCGCGAAGCGGTGGCGCGCTACGAAAGCCTTGCCGAACAGGTGCAGCGCATGGGTGCGATGCCGCCGATCGCGCGGCCGCTGGCGCTGACGCGCGGTTACGACGAAAGGCTTGTGCGGGGCGCGTGGCGCGACTTCGAGCCGGCGCTGCCGATCACGCCGCACGGGCTAGCCTGGGCAGCGGCCGGGTTCGGGATCGGGGGGGTGCTCACGATGGCTCTCGTCCGCCTGCTGGGCTTCGGTCTCAGGCGGGGGCGCGCGACGCAGCAATACCGCTGAGGCGAAGTCGGCGGAAGGGCCGGGTGAGGCGGCCGCGATGGGCGATCATTCTGCACCCTGAACGGTGAGGTTGAGGCCGGCGGCACAGAGTTGCGGACGGTTGGTCGGAGCTGACATGGGACCGTTGCGCTGTGGCTACGGTGCGGCATGAATCCTCGGGTCAGGCCCGAGGATGACGAAGCGGAGGGCCCCCTGTTACATCTCGACCGTTCCGGGATGAATCCTCGGGTCAAGCCCGAGGATGACGGGCCGTTGTCGCGATCTAGCGCTCGGCGAGCGCCGGTTCGCCCTTGCGGGCCCGGATGAGGTTGGCGAAGCGGCGGAAGAGGTAGTGGGAATCCTGCGGGCCGGGGGAGGCCTCGGGGTGATGCTGCACGGAGAAGACCGGCTTGCCGGCCAGCGCGATGCCGCAGTTTGAATTGTCGAACAGCGAAATGTGAGTCTCTTCAACGCCTTCCGGCAGGGACTTCGAATCCACCGCGAAGCCGTGATTCATGGACACAATCTCGACCTTGCCGGTGGTGTGGTCCTTCACCGGATGGTTCGCGCCGTGGTGGCCCTGGTGCATCTTGACCGTTTTGCCGCCTACGGCGAGCGCCAGCATCTGATGGCCGAGGCAGATGCCGAAGATGGGCAGGTCGGCTTCGAGAAGCTCCTTTATGACGGGCACTGCATAGTCGCCGGTGGCGGCCGGATCGCCGGGGCCGTTGGACAGGAAGATGCCGTCCGGCTTCATCGCAAGGATGTCTTCGGCCTGCGTCTTGGCCGGAACCACGGTGACCTTGGCGCCCAGGCCCGCCAGCAGGCGCAGGATGTTGCGCTTGACGCCGTAGTCGAGTGCAACGATGTGCATTGCGGGTTCGCCCGCCGTCTCGCCATAGCCCTGGTTCCATTCCCAGGGCGTCTCGTTCCATACCGAAGACTGGCCGGAGGTGACGTCCTTGGCAAGATCGAGGCCGACCAGGCCGGACCACGCCTGCGCTTCCTTTTTCAGGGCCTCGATGTCGAAATTGCCGTCCGGCGCGTGCGCGATGACGGCGTTGGGAGCGCCCTTTTCGCGAATCAGCGCCGTGAGGGCCCGCGTGTCGAGGCCGCTCATGGCAATGATGCCACGCCGCTTGAGCCAGTCGTTCAGGCCCTCTGCGGAGCGGTAGTTGGACGGCGCGGTGATGTCGGCCTTGAAGACCGCGCCGACGGCGCCGGCCCGCGCTGCGGGGTTCAGGTCCTCGATGTCCTCGCCATTGGCGCCGATATTGCCGATATGCGGGAAGGTGAAGGTGACGATCTGGCCGGCATAGGACGGATCGGTGAGGATTTCCTGATAGCCGGTCAGCGCCGTGTTGAAGCAGACCTCGGCAACGACGTGGCCGGTCGCACCCAATCCGAAGCCTTCGATCACCGTGCCGTCGGCCAGCACCAGAAGGGCGGTCGGCTTTCTCTGCGCCCAGGGCGCACTCGTGCTCGCGTCGTTCGTCTCGACCATCGCCGTTCTCCGTTCCTGAGAGACCGCGCTTGCAATCATCCCGTCGGCGGGACATATCGCGCAGACTGCAGCCTGGCGGGGACCTTTTGGTCTTCGCCGCATTATAGATAGTATGGCCCGGTGCATAGGCGAAGGCCCCGGCGCGGTCAATGATCGGCAACCACACGCCGGCGAAACAAAGGAAAAGTGATGCGCGACACAATCGCCCAGGCATTGAGGGATGCGCAGAAAAGCCAGGACAGGATCCGGGTCGCAACGTTGCGGCTGATCACGGCTGCTATCCAGGACAGGGACATCGCCAATCGCGGCGTCGGCAAGGAACGGGTCAGCGACGACGAAATCCTGCAGATCCTGACCAAGATGGTCAAGCAGCGCGAGGAATCGGCCAAGGCCTTCGCCGATGGCGGACGCCCCGAACTGGCGGCCGCAGAGCGCGCCGAGATCGAGATCGTCAAGGAATTCCTGCCGCGCCAGATCGGCGAGGACGAGCTGCGGCGCATCTGCGCGGACGTGATCGCCGAGACGGGGGCGGCCAGCCTGCGCGACATGGGCGCGGTGATGGCCGTGCTGAAAGAGCGTTATCCCGGCCGGATCGACTTTTCGCGCGCCAGTTCGATCGTCAAGGAATTGCTGGCGTAAGCTTACTCTGCCGCCTTCAACCGCGTGCCCCCCAACATGCCGCGCTCTTCCAGGACCGGGTAGGCGATGGAGGCGAGCAGGGAGTTGATCTGCTTGAGGTCGCGGATCGTGTCGAGGTGTAGCGAGCTCGTCTCCACGCTGCGCGGCGTCCCCTCGCGCAGGCGCTCGAAATGGCTGCGGCTGGTGGCGCGCTCGACATCGCGCAGCCGGTCCTTCTCGCGAACGAGCTGCAGCGCGGTCTCGGTATCGCGCGAGATCAGCACGTTGAAGGCGAGGCGGGCATTGGCGAGCACCGATGCGTGGAGGTTCGACAGTTCGCGCCAGCCCTCGGGCGTGAAGTTCAGGCCGCGATCGAGCTTCTTGCCGACATGGACGAGCATGTTGCGCACGATGATGTCGCCGACCTGCTCCAGCTTGACGCAGGCGCCGAGCAGTTCCTGCGTGCGCCGGGCTTCGTCCTCGCTCATCTGGCCGGTGGTGATCCGCGCCAGATAAAGCTTGATGGCGGCATGCCGCCGATCCACCCGGTCGTCGAGGGCGGCGAGGGCCGTCATGCGCGCGCGGTCGGGCTCCTCGTAGAGCTCCATGATGTTCTTCAGCATCACTTCGATGGTCTCGCACACGCCGACCACGGCGCGGGTGACATTGGCGAGCGCGCGCGAGGGGGTGCCGAGCGCTTCGGGATCGAGCGCGTTCGTATCCTTGTCCTCCAGCGCCACCGGAACGGGCGGCGCGGCATAAGCGAGAAGGCGCTCGATGGAGCGGGCGACGAGGCCCGCAAACGGGATGCCCGCAAGCACGAGCGCGCCGTTGAAGGCGATATGCGCGTGGACGATCTGCAGGGGAACGGTCGTGCCCAGCAAGTCGACCGGCGGATGGAACCAGACGATGCCGGCCAGCGCCAGCAATGCGCCGATGGCCCGGATCGCGAGGTTGCCGAGGGGCACGATGCGGCTGGCCGGCGACATGGTGCGCGACAGCATCGCCGCGATCAGCCCGCCGCCGAGGTTGGCGCCCAGCACCATGACGATGCCAAGCTCGGCCGGCACGAGGCCGCGCGCGGCCAGCGCGACGATGAGCAGGATGAACGCGACGCTGGAATGGAACAGCCACGTTGCGACCGCCGCGATCAGGAACGCGGTGACGGGATCGGCGGCGAGGTAGTTGACGACGACCGGCAGGATGCTGCTCTCGCGCAGGGGCTCCGACGCCTCGCCGATGAGCCGCAGCGACAGGATGAGAAGGCCGACGCCGACGAGGATGCGGCCGAACTGCCGCCACGCGCGCCGCTCGGTGGCCAGGAAGATCGTCGTGCCGACGAAGAGCGCGATCGGCACGAGCAGGGAGAGATCGAAAGACAGGAGCTTGACGACAAAGGCGGAGCCCAGATCCGCGCCGAGCACGGCGACCAAGCCTGCCGCACCCGTAACGATACCGGACCCGGCGAAGGAGCCGACCAGCAGGGAGACGGCGGTTGCGCTCTGGAATGCAATCGCCAGCGCACCGCCGGCCGCGACCGCGAGCAGCGGATTGCGCAACGTGCCGCGCAGCTTGCGGCGCAGGACGTCACCATAGGCGCGTTCGACGCCGGTGCGGACCATGCGTGTGGCCCATAACAGCAGCGCAACGGCGCCTGCGAGATGGATGAGGACGACGGAGCCCGTCATCGCGAGTTGGCCGCGCGGCGGGCGCGGCCGGCTTGGTTCACATGTGAGGCCATGGCCAGCAAATCACCGGAAAGCGTTTTGGTTCCGACAATTATAGCTTAGCCGAATAAACTTTAAATGGCCTATTTCCAAAGTTGCACAGCGGTCGTCGGCTAGGCTGCGGACGAGGCCGGTGTCTCAATGTCCCTGAAAGTGGAGATCGGCGCCGGACGGCCGAGAAGGTAGCCCTGGCCGATCTGGCAGAACTCGTCGGCGAGGAATTTCAGCTCCTCCGCCGTCTCCACGCCTTCGGCCAGCACAGGCAGGCCAAGGCCGCGGCCGATGCCCAGCACCGCCTTGACGATGGTGGCCGCCTGTTCGTTGGTGTCGACCGAGCGCACGAAGGAGCCGTCGATCTTGATCTTGTCGAACGGGAAGGCACGCAGGTTCGACAGGGAGGAATAGCCGGTTCCGAAATCGTCCATCGCGACCATCACGCCCAGCGCCTTGAGCTGGCGGAGCGTGGCCAGCGCGCGGTTCATGTCGCGCACCAGAGCCGTCTCGGTGATCTCGATTTCCAGCCGGCGCGGCGCAAGGCCGGTCTTGAGCAGGACCTCGTGCACCTTCTGCGCAAATTCCGGGCTGTGAAGCTGCACGGCGGAGACGTTCACGGCGACGGTGACATCGTTGTCCCAGCCGGCCGCATCCTTGCAGGCCGTCTCCAGAACCCATTCGCCGATCGGGACGATCGTGCCGCTTTCCTCGGCCACCGGCACGAAGACGGCGGGCGAGATGCTGCCGCGTTCGGGATGGTGCCAGCGAAGCAGTGCCTCGAAGCCGATCGTCTCGCCGGTGTCGAGCTTCTTCTGCGGCTGGTAGACGAGGCTGAACTCCTTACGCGAGACGGCATGGCGCAGCTCGTGTTCCATCAGCCTGCGCATGCGCACTTCCTGACCCATTTGCGCTTCATAGAAGCGGAACGTGTCGCGGCCGTCGGCCTTGGCGCGGTAGAGCGCCGTGTCGGCCTGGCCGACCAGCGTCTCGGCGTCCGTGCCGTCCAGGGGGCACATTGCGATGCCGATGCTGGTGGAGATCACACCGTCGCGGGCCGCGTCCCGGTTCTCGATGCGGAAGGCTTCGATAACCGCCTCGGCAAGACGCCTTGCCTCATGCCAGCCATCGACGTGGGGTGCGATGATGGCAAATTCGTCGCCACCCATACGCGCGAACATCTGGTTGCTTCCCAGCACACCCGCCACGGACTGTGCAACGCGCCGCAGCATGGCGTCGCCGGCCGCATGCCCGAACAGGTCGTTGATCTCCTTGAAACGATCGAGATCGAGGCACAGCAGTGCGAGCTGGCGGCCCTGGTCCGTGCCGTGGGCGGCGATTTCCTGCTCCAGGCGTTCGTTGAAGGCACGGCGGTTGGGAAGGCCGGTCAACGCGTCATGCAAGGCCAGATGGCGGATGTCGGCCTCGGCCTTCTTGCGTTCACGCAGATCGCGCACCGCGTAGACCGTATGCGGAACGTCGTTGTAGCTCATGGTGCGAGCCAGAATCTCGACCGGCATCCGCGTGCCGTCCGCCCGCAGCAGCAGCGTTTCCTCGTCCGACGTTTTCGTCGCCTGACGCACGATCAAGCGATCGAAGTCGGCCCCGATCAGATTCGGCAGGGCGAGGCCGGACAGACTCAGGAAGCTGGCATTGGCGGTGGCGATGGTGCCGGCGCGGCAGACCACAAGACCCTCGATTGCGGCGTTGGCGAGTTCGAGAAGATGCTTTCTCTCGGCATCCGAGCGGCGCAGGTCGCGCAGGTCGATCCAGAGCGCGACCGCCGAAAGCAGGAGGATGATGAGCGCCGCCACGGCCACGGCAATGGCAAGCCATGCTGCGGGGACCGCAGACGGTGCGATCGTCACTGAGGCGTCGGGCCTGATGGACACGGCCGCCATCGCGATGAAATGGAGGCTGCAGATCGCCAGCGTGAGAACGAGTGCGGCGATCGACTTGCTCCAGCGCCCGGTCATCGCGAGCGCCGCGCGGATCGCGCATGCGCCGAAGATGACGGCGGCGACGAGCGAGACGGCAACGTAGCGCTGGTCCCACATGAGCACGCCTTCGACCTCGAAGGCTGCCATGCCGATGAAATGCATGGCGGCGATGCCGCCGCCGATGACCGATCCGCCGACGAGGTGGTGGTCGATCGTCTCGCCGATCGTGGCGAGATAGACGCCGAGACCGGTGATCGCGATCGCCGCGGCGAGCGAGACAAGCGTCACCGGCAGATCGTAGGCGGCCGGCAGGGATGGGGCGAAGGCAAGCATGGCCACGAAATGCGTGGCCCAGATGCCGAAACCGATCGAGCAGGCGGTAAGGGCTGTCCATGCCAGGTGCACCCGGCCTGTCGCCCGCTTCACATGATCGAGAAGCGAAACCGCAGTCAGTGCGGAAATGGCGCAGATGGTCGCGGCGAGCAAGACGAGGCGGACATCGTGATCTTCCACGATGCAGTTGTAGACGGTCAGCATGCAGGCAAGCCCCAACTCAAGAAGATGAGTCCCAAGAAGTACTTGGCTGGATTAGCTAAAGCCTGTTGAGAAACGCTTAAGTGGCGGACGGTTTTTTGATCCAACGGTCGCAAATGCGGCCCGCTGGAGCAGCGGGCCGCATTTTTGCGGGCTTCCTTCGGCTAGTTCAGCGGGACGGACACGCCGATCTTGCCGCCGTAGCTGCGGGTGTCACCGCCGATGCCGGAATAGGTGAAGCTCAGACCGACCGAGGCGCCGCCCGGCGTATGGATGTCCGTACCCGCCTGAATGCGTGCATGGAAATCGTTGGCGCGTGTGCCCGACGCTTCGCGGCGGAACTCCGCTACGCCTTCAAGGCGCAGCTTCGGTTCGATCACGTATCCGCCCTCCGTCAGGTGACGGTAGGAGACACCCGGTCCGAACGCGAACTGACCGACGCTGTAGTCCACGGAGGGCACGGTCACACCAAGGCTGTCGACATAGGCCTTGGTGCGCTCGCCGAACCAGGCGACGCCCGCGCGAGGTGCAAAGGTCCATGCGCCGTAGGTCCACTGTCCGCTCACCTGCGCGCTTGCAAGCCAGCGGCGGGCATCGAAATCGTCGGTGAAGGTGCCGAGCGGGTTGATGCTGTTCTGCGAAGTGCCGGCTGCGGCGAGAACGTCGAGGAAGAGATGTTCGGACAGTCTCGCGGTGGCATACGGCCCGGCCAGCCAGCCGGTTCCGCGCACGAAGCTCGCGTCTGCCAGTGACGACTGGCTGAGATGGTCGACCTGGAAGAATGCGCCGACGAGCAGGTTGCGGTTGACCAGATAGTCGGCGCCCAACGAGGCGATCGCGAACTTCCCGTCATTGTTGCTGCTGTCGAAACGGCCATAGGTGCCCTCGAACCATATGTCGAAGCGCGACTGTTTTTCCTTGCCGGCCAGCCGCTCGACCTGGGCGAGGCTGGTGGACATCGACAGCACACCGCCGTCGACAATGCCCGGCAGATAGGCGGACAGCATCGAGACGGGATTTCCCATCGACGGGGCGTTGCCGTTGAGACGGTCTATGCGGCGCTGCATGTCGGTCTGGTGCGCGAGTATGAGGCTGCCGCGTGCCTCGAGGAACTCACCGATCATCTGGGTGGCCCTGTCGGCCGAGTTCAGCGTGTCGAAGGTGCAGGTGACGGTTTCGCCCGCCGCCAGGTTGATGGTGGCCGCGCGTGCTTCGATGTTGCCAGCGCTGTCTCCGTCGTCGCAGGCGATGCCCACGAGCGCATAGCCGTCGGCGCGCCGGTCGCCGGCGGTGACGACATATGTGCCGGCGATAAGGCCGATCGGGCCGCTTTGACCGGACCCGTTTGTGGTCGTGATCGACAGGTTGAGCTCCGGCGCGGCGGAGGAGAAGTCGAAGGTGCCGTCGGCCCCGCTGACGGTCTGGCGGATGATGACCGTTCCGAGCGCGCGCACCCGCTGGAGAAGCGACGGCGAGATGCTGCCGGAATGACCGCCGTCGCCGTTGTAGGTCGCGACGATCGTATGATCGCCGCCCGACAGCGCGTCGATTGTCAGCACCGCCGTGCCCCCCGACAGCGCGATGGCCGGCTGAGCCGCGCCATCGATGGTGAACGTGACGTTGCCGGTGGGGGTGGCGGTGCCCGTCACGGGCGAAACCGTTGCGGTGAAGCTGACGCTTTCGCCGAGATTTGACGGGTTGCTGCTGGAAGTGACGACAGTGGTCGTCGCCACCTGATTGACGGTCTGCGACAGGGTGTCCGACGAGGCGAGATAGGTCGTATCGCCACCATAGGCAGCCTCGACCTGCCGCGCGCCCGGCGAGAGCGTCGTCGTCGATACGCTCGCCTGTCCGCTCGCGTCGAGTGCGACCGGGGCTTGTGCCGTTCCGTCGATGGAGAAGGTGACGGTGCCAGTCGGCGTGCCGCCGCCCGATGCCGCAGCGATCGTTGCCGTGAAGGTTACGGTCTCGCCGACAGTGGACGGATTGGCACTCGAAACGAGCGCTGCAGTGGTGCCGATCTGGTCGACGGTCTGCGTGAGGGTATCGCTGGAGACCGTGTAGGCGGCGTCGCCCGAATAGGCTGCCTCGATGGTGCGGTTGCCCGGCGCGAGCGCGTCGGTGGCGAAGCTTGCCTGGCCGTTGCCGTCGAGGGCTACCGGAGCCTGCGCGGTGCCGTCGACGGTGAAGGTGACGGTGCCCGTGGGCGTGCCGCCGCCGGACGCGGCTGCGACCGTTGCGGTGAAGGTGACGCTGTCGCCGGCATTGGACGGATTCTGGCTGGATGTCAGCGCGGTTGTGGTCGTGATCTGCTCGACGGTCTGCGTCAGCGTGTCGGTCGAGCCCGTGTAGGTGGTGTCGCCGGAATAGGTTGCCTCGATGGTCTGGCTGCCGGGAGCGAGAGACGCGGTGGTGAAGGTGGCCTGGCCGCTACCGTCGAGCGTGACCGGGGCTTGTGCGGTTCCGTCGACTGTGAAGGTGACGGTGCCCGTGGGTGTGCCGCCGCCGGATGCCGCTGCGACCGTTGCGGTGAAGGTGACGCTGTCGCCCGAGTTGGAGGGATTGAGACTCGAGGCGAGTGCGGTCGTGGTGCCGATCTGGTTGACCGTCTGTATCAGCGAGGCGCTGGATGCAACGTAGTCGGTGTCGCCAGAATAGTCGGCGGCGATCGTATGGGCGCCGGAAGCCAGCGCAGCGGTCGTCAAGCTTGCCTGGCCGCTGCCATCGAGCGTCACCGGGGCCTGCGGGGTGCCGTCGACGGTGAAGGTGATCGTGCCGGTGGGCGTGCCGCCGCCGGATGCAGCAACCACGGTTGCGGTGAAGGTCACACTGTCACCGGGAGCGGACGGGTCGAGGCTGGACGCAAGAGTGGTCGTGGTGCCGAGTTGGTCGACTGTCTGCGTCAGCGAAGTGTTCGAGGCGACGTAATTGGTATCGCCCGAATAGTCAGCAGCGATGGCGTGGGCCCCAGGCGCAAGAGCGGCGGTGGAGAAGCTCGCCTGGCCGCTGCCGTTGAGCGCCACCGGTGCCTGCGGTGTGCCGTCGACCGAGAACGTGACCGTGCCGGTTGGTGTGCTGCCGCCGGTCGTGGCTGCGACCGTCGCGGTGAAGGTAACGCTGTCGCCCAAACTGGACGGGTTCTGGCTGGAGGCCAGCGAGACCGTCGTGCCGATCTGGTTGACCGTTTGCGTCAGCGCGTCGTTGGAGGCGACATAGTTGGTATCGCCGGAATATGAAGCGCCGATCGACCTTGGGCCGATTGCAAGACCGGCGGTGGAGAAGCTGGCCTGGCCACTGCCGTTCAGCGCCACCGGCGCCTGGGGTGCGCCATCAACGGTAAACGTGACGGTGCCGGTGGGTGTGCCGCCGCCGGAATTGGCCGTTACCGTGGCCGTAAATGTCACTGAATCGCCGACGGAGGAGGGATTCGCACTGGATGCGAGCGCAGTGGTTGTGGCGATCTGGTTGACGGTCTGCGTCAGGGAATCGTTCGAAGCGACGTAGTTGACGTCGCCGGAATATGACGCGCCGATCGTGCGGCCGCCCGGTACGAGCGCTGCGGTCGAAAATGTCGCCTGTCCGCTGCCGTCGATGGCGACTGGAGCCTGCGGCGCGCCATCGACCGTGAAGGTGACGGTACCCGTTGGTGTGCCACCGCCGGAAACGGCCGCCACCGTGGCCGTGAAGGTGACCGAGTCCCCGACATTCGACGGGTTGGCGCTCGATGCGAGGGCGGTGGTGGTTGCGATCTGGTCGACGGTCTGCGCCAGGGAGTTGCTGGAGGCTAAATAGTTGACGTCGCCGGAATATGACGCGCCGATCGTGCGGCCGCCCGGTACGAGCGCCGCGGTCGAAAATGTCGCCTGTCCACTGCCGTTGAGCGCCACCGGAGCCTGCGGCGCGCCGTCTATGGTGAAGGTGACGGTGCCGGTCGGCGTGCCGCCACCGGAATTGGCCGTGACCGTGGCCGTGAAGGTGACCGATGTTCCGACATTTGAGGGATTAATGCTCGAAACGAGCGCAGTGGTTGTGGCGATCTGGTTGACGGTCTGGATGAGGGCGGTCGCCGTCGATGAAACGTTGTTGGTGTCGCCGCTGTAGCTTGCACCGATCGTATGGGGGCCGACCGCAAGCGCACTGGTGGAGATCGTCGCCTGTCCGCTGCCGTTGACCGGGATCGGCGTCTGCGGTGTGCCGTCGATAGTGAAGGTCACGGTGCCGGTTGGCGTGCCGCCGCCGGAATTCGGTGTGACGGTGGCCGTGAAGGTGACCGAGGCGCCTACGCTGGACGGGTTGGCGCTTGAAGCGATGACCGTGGTCGTGGCGATCTGGTTGACGGTCTGGGTGAGGGCGGTGGCCGTCGACGAGATGTTGTTGGCGTCGCCGCTGTAGCTTGCACCGATCGTATGTGGACCCACCGCAAGCGAACTGGTGGTGAGTGCGGCCTGCCCGCTGCCGTTGACCGGGATCGGCGTCTGCGGCGCGCCGTCGATGGTGAAGGTCACGGTGCCGGTCGGTGTGCCGCTGCCGGAAACCGGCGCAACGGTGGCCGTGAAGGTGACCGCGGCTCCGACGTTCGAGGGATTGGCGCTTGAGGCGAGAACCGTGGTCGTGGCGACCTGGTTGACGGTCTGGCTGAGAGGCGCGGCGCTCGACGAATTGTGGACGGTGTCGCCGTTGTAGGTTGCACCGATCGACCGTGTGCCGACCGCAAGCGAACTGGTGGTGAGCGTGGCCTGTCCGCTGCCGTTGACCGCGACCGGGGTCTGCGGCGCGCCGTCTATTGTGAAGGTGACATTGCCGGTCGGGGTGCCGCCGCCGGAAGTGGCCGTGACCGTGGCGGTAAAGGTGACGCTGGTTCCGCCCGTGGACGGGTTGAGACTTGAGGCAATCTGCGTGGTCGTGTCGCTCTTCACAACATGATTGGCACCGGTGCCACTGCTGCCCGCGCAATTGTCGGAGCCAGACGGGGTGAACTGCGCGCTGACTGGATGGGAGCCGACCGGGAGCGCGGTGGTGCTGAACGAGGCATTTGCGCTTGGCGAAATGCCGCTCGGCGGCACGACCGTGATTGCCCCCGAAGTCACCGACCCGATCGTGAATGTCATCGTACCGGAAGGCGCCAGGCCGGAATTACAGCCCATCGAGCTGACGGACGCGTTGAAGGTGGCATTGGCCCCCGCGGTCGTCGGATTGACCTGCGACTGAACGGTGGTGATGGTCGGCCCGCCGCCCTGCTGCGACATGGAGAAGAAGTTGCTGTTTGCGTTCCACCCGCCGCCGACGCGCTGGCCGCTCATGGTGATGGTGTGTGTCAGATTCCCGCTCGACATATTCGCGGACGTGATCGCGTAGGTGCCGCTGCATGTCATGGTCTCGTTCGGCTCGAGCGTGCCACCGGGAATTGCGGGACAGCTTGCCGATACTCCGGGGCCATTGGCGGGATCAGGATTGCTCGGGGTGATCGTGTCGATGCTCGTGATCGTGAAGGCTGTCGGGTTCGACAGCTCGTAGGTGAAGGTGATGATCTGACCTTGGCTGTTGTAGCTCGAGGGGTTGGCGCTGATCGTGATGACCTGGGCGTAAGCTGCGGGCGCGGCGAAGGCGAAGCCGACCAGGGCAAGCACAACCGGCAGGCCGGCACGAATCGCGCGGACCGGCAAGTTCGCCAGGGTCGAAATACTCTGAAAGAAAACTGACAAGGCGCGTCTAAACGCGCCGCGTACCAGACGTAGCATTAACTGCCCCCCGCGTTCGGTATTCTTGTGCCCGGCGCACAAAATGCCGATTATTTGAGCAGCAGAAGCAGTATTGACCCGAGGGTAGGTGAGTCAAGGTACGCGCGCGAAACTATTTCGAGGTACGCGCAATGGTCGCAGCGACGCGGCGAGAGCAGAAGACGGTTGCCGGTCGGCTGTGAATACCGGGCAAGGCGGCGCGCGGCGTGTCGCTTTGCGGGGCGGGCTCGCCTATATGGGGTGATAAAAGAGTTCCGCCGATGCGCTTTTCGCCCTCATTTCTCGACGAGATACGCGACCGTGTGCCGATTTCATCGGTCATCGGCGCGCGCGTCACGTGGGACCGGCGCAAGACGAATGCCCAGCGCGGCGACTACTGGGCCTGCTGTCCGTTTCATGGCGAGAAGTCGCCATCGTTTCACTGCGAGGACAAAAAAGGCCGCTACCACTGCTTCGGTTGCGGGGTATCGGGCGACCATTTCCGCTTCCTGACCGAGCTGGACGGCATGAGCTTTCCCGAGGCGGTCGAGCGGGTGGCGGAGATGGCAGGCGTGCCGATGCCGGCGCGCGACGAACAGGCCGAACGCCGCGAGCGCGAGCGCACCACCCTGACGGACGTGATGGAGCTGGCGACGAAGTTCTTCCAGGAGCAGCTCCAGTCGGCCAGCGGCGCGAAGGCGCGCGCCTATCTGCGCGAGCGCGGCCTTTCGTCGGTGACGCAGCAGGCCTTCCGGATGGGCTACGCTCCCGACAGCCGTAACGCGCTCAAGGAGTTTCTGGCCGGCAAAGGCGCGACCAGAGAGCAGATCGAGGCGTGCGGGCTGGTGGTGCACGGACCCGACATACCCCTTTCATACGACCGGTTTCGCGACCGGGTGATGTTTCCGATCGAAGACAGCCGCGGCAAGGTGATCGCGTTCGGCGGGCGAGCGCTTTCGGCCGACGTGCCGGCGAAGTACCTCAACTCGAATGACACCGAGCTCTTCCACAAGGGCAATGTGCTCTACAATTTCGCCCGAGCGCGCAAGGCGCAGGTGAAGGCCGGCACGGTGATCGCCGTCGAGGGCTACATGGACGTGATCGCGCTGGCGCAGGCCGGTATCGAGAACGCGGTCGCGCCGCTCGGCACGGCGCTGACGGAGAACCAGCTCGAACTCTTGTGGCGGATGACCGGCGAGCCAGTTTTGTGCTTCGACGGCGATCAGGCAGGGCTGAAGGCGGCGCACAGGGCGGCCGAACTGGCGCTGCCGCTGGTGCAGGCGGGGCGCACGTTGCGCTTCGCGCTTCTGCCGGAGGGGCAGGACCCCGACGACCTGGTGAAGGCCGGCGGGCCGGAAGCGTTTCGCGAGGTGCTGGCGCAGGCCCGGCCGCTCGCGGAGATGCTGTGGCTGCGCGAGACGTCCGGCGGCGTGTTCGACACACCCGAACGCCGCGCCGAGCTCGAAAAGACGTTGCGCGAACTCACCGGGCGCATTCGCGACGAAAGCGTGCGGCGGCATTACCAGCAGGACATGCGCGAGCGTGTGCAGGCCTTCTTCGGAAGCAATCGCGGGCGCGACAGCCGCTTCGGCGGGCAGGAGCGCGGCGGCTACGGCGCAGGGCGCGGGCGACCGGGGCAGGCTTCGGGCAGGCTTGCAGTGAGCGACAGCCTCGCGCGGTCGGCACTCGTTCGCAGCAGCGGTGGGCCGCTACCGATGCGCGACACGGCGATGCTGGTGGCGATGGTGAACCACCCGACATTGCTCGACGATTATTTCGACGCGTTCGAGCACATGAACCTGTCGCACCCCGACCTCAAGCGGCTGCATGCCGCACTGCTCGACGCGCTGGCCCACGGCGCGGCGCACGAGCGGTCGACGCTTGTCGCCGCGCTGGAACAGGCCGGGCTGAGCGGCACGTGGGATAACGCCGTCGCGCTGGTACGCCGGGCGCGCCTGTGGCCGGCGCTGGAAGATGCGGCCCTCGACGACGTGCGGGAAGCCTTCGGCCAGCTTGCCGCACTTCATTCGCGCACCCGCGAATTGCGCGAGCAGCGTTCGAGCGTCGAGGCGGCACTCGCGGAAGCGGTGGAGGGCGGCGAGGAGCAGTCATGCCAGCATCTGCTGCACGTGCTGAACGCCATCAGTGTCGACATCGCCAATCTGGAGCGGCTGGAAGCGCTGATCGAAGGGTTCGGGGTCTCGTCGGGCAGGGCGTGATGCGTCTTCCGGCATCCGGGTGGGACATCTGTTGCGCCCACGGCTCCGTACTCGAGTTAACGGGCTGACAATTTGAGCGTGCCTCACCACTTGCCGCGCCGTTCACACCCGTCATTCTCGGGCTTGTCCCGAGAATCTGCGCAAATCGGAGATCCAAAGCCTTTAGACGGTGGCCGCACCAGTGCAGCAAACCCGCCATAACGGCAGATTCTCGGGACAAGCCCGAGAATGACGGTATGAAGGCTCTGTCCGTTAAGTCGGGTTCGGAGCTCTGCTCTTTCGCGCCGGCGCCCCTTGTCGAAACTTCGACGGCTCTCTACATAGGCGCAGCGAGGCGGATGGCTTCGCAGGATACCCTTGACCGCTTGACGGTTGGGGCAGGCTAAGGAGCATTTGATTCGCTTTTTTGCGCCGAATCAGCTCTAGCCGCTTGACCTTCCGCGTGAATGACGGAATCAGGACGATCGCAATCGTGACGGACGAGGTCTGGGCCTCGCTGGGGTAAAAAGGATGCGGCTGCCGTTGGACGGCCGGGATATGCGCCTTATATGCCGTATAGCAGGGTTAATCGGGAATTAAGGCAAACGCAGCTATCGCGGTCTAGGCGCAAGTAGAAACCGATCTTGCCGCGCACGCAGGGGCTTTGACGCCTCGACGAAGCTTCTGCCGCTTGGAGAAAAAACAATATGGCGACAAAAGAGAAGGAAGAGGTCGAAACCGAACGCGAGGGCACGACCGACGGTCCCCTGCTCGACCTTTCCGACGACGCTGTCAAGAAGATGATCAAGGTCGCCAAGAAGCGCGGCTATGTCACGATGGACGAGCTCAATGCCGTCCTGCCCTCCGAAGAGGTCACGTCCGAACAGATCGAAGACACGATGGCGATGCTGTCCGACATGGGCATCAACGTGGTCGAGGACGACGAGGCGGGCGAGGAAGCGGACAACAACAACAACTCCGACGCCGAGGAAGACGCCAACGAGCTGGCCGAGCAGACCGGCACGGCCGTTGCCGCGACGCCGGCCAAGAAGGAGCCGACCGACCGAACCGACGACCCCGTGCGCATGTATCTGCGCGAGATGGGTTCGGTTGAGCTGCTGTCGCGCGAGGGCGAAATCGCCATCGCCAAGCGCATCGAGGCCGGCCGCGAGACGATGATCGCGGGCCTGTGCGAGAGCCCGCTGACCTTCCAGGCCATCATCATCTGGCGTGACGAGCTCAACGAAGGCAAGATCCTGCTGCGCGAGATCATCGATCTCGAGGCGACCTATGCCGGTCCCGAGGCCAAGCAGGCGCCCACGGTCGAGCGCGTCGAGGAAGACGACAAGCCCAAGACAGAGGATGCCCGCGGCGGACGCCGTGGCCGCGAAGACGACGACATCACCAATGTCGGCGGCGAGAGCCGCGCCGAGGAAGAGGACGACGAGGAAGACGAGGCCAACCTGTCGCTCGCCGCGATGGAGGCCGAGCTGCGCCCGCAGGTGATGGAGACGCTCGACGTCATCGCATCCACCTACAAGCGGCTGCGCAAGCTTCAGGACCAGCAGGTCGAGGCACGCCTTGCAGCCGCCGGCGCGCTGTCTTCCAGCCAGGAGCGTTCCTACAAGAAGCTCAAGGAAGAGCTGATCACGGCGGTGAAGTCGCTGTCGCTCAATCAGGCGCGCATCGAGGCGCTGGTCGAGCAGCTCTACGACATCAACAAGCGACTGGTGCAGAACGAAGGCAAGCTGCTGCGTCTGGCCGAAAGCTACGGCGTGCGGCGCGAGGATTTCCTGAAGGAATATCAGGGCACCGAGCTCGACCCGAACTGGATGAAAGCGATCGCCAACCTGTCCAGCCGCGGCTGGAAGGAATTCTACCAGAACGAAAAAGAGACCATCAAGGAAATCCGCTCGGAAATCCAGAACCTGGCCACCGAGACGGCGATCTCGATCCTCGAGTTCCGCAAGATCGTGAACCAGGTGCAGAAGGGCGAGCGCGAGGCAGCCATCGCCAAGAAGGAGATGGTCGAGGCAAATCTGCGCCTCGTGATCTCCATCGCCAAGAAGTACACGAACCGCGGCCTTCAGTTCCTCGACCTGATCCAGGAAGGCAATATCGGCCTGATGAAGGCGGTGGACAAGTTCGAGTATCGTCGCGGCTACAAGTTCTCCACCTATGCGACATGGTGGATCCGGCAGGCGATCACCCGGTCGATTGCCGACCAGGCGCGCACGATCCGCATTCCGGTGCACATGATCGAAACGATCAACAAGATCGTGCGCACCTCGCGCCAGATGCTGCACGAGATCGGCCGCGAGCCGACGCCGGAAGAGCTCGCCGAAAAGCTGGCGATGCCGCTGGAGAAGGTGCGCAAGGTTCTCAAGATCGCCAAGGAGCCGATCTCGCTCGAAACGCCGGTCGGCGACGAGGAAGACAGCCACCTCGGCGATTTCATCGAGGACAAGATGGCGATCCTGCCGATCGACGCGGCGATCCAGGCGAATCTGCGCGAGACCACCACGCGCGTGCTCGCTTCGCTGACGCCGCGCGAGGAGCGCGTGCTGCGCATGCGCTTCGGCATCGGCATGAATACTGACCACACGCTGGAGGAAGTTGGCCAGCAGTTCTCGGTGACGCGCGAGCGTATCCGCCAGATCGAGGCCAAGGCGCTGCGCAAGCTCAAGCATCCGAGCCGCTCGCGCAAGCTGAGAAGCTTCCTCGACAGTTGAGTCTGGAAGCAAGCTCAAGCGTTTGAAGCTAAATTGAAAAACCCGGCTACACGCCGGGTTTTTCTTTGTCCGATGACGTGGGACGAGAGGCGGGAGCATCCGGTGCCAGTCGCTCCAGCGCACGCAGCATTTCCCTGATGCCGCGGGTGAGCGGCTTGTCGCGCCGCACGACGCTCGCCAGGGTGCGATGCAGCGGCGGCGACAGGCGAGAATACGAGGCTGCGCCTTTTCGTTTCTCCGCGCCGAGCGACGATGCCGGCAGGATCGAGCAGCCGAGGCCGGCCGCGACCAGTTCCTTGATCGCCTCGACGCTGCCGAGCGACATCGCCGGCTTGAACTGGATGCCGGCAGAGGCAAACCATTGATCGACGATACGGCGCGTGTTGCCGCCCGGTTCGAAGAGCAGCAACGGCATTTCCGCCAGTGCGGCAGGGGTCGCGGGACCGGGCAACACAGTGCCCGGCGGGGCGATTGCCACGAATTCTTCCTCCATGACCGGCTGTATTTCGAGAATGCGGCCCGATGCCGGCATGGTGACCAGAGCGATGTCGAGTGTGTTTTCCTCGACGGCCCGGACGATTTCAGCCGTGTTGCCGGTGCTGACGGTGATTTCGAGATCAGGAAAGCGCTCGCGCAGTTCGCGCAACAGCGGCGGCAGGAGGAAGATGCAGGCGGTCGCGCCGGTGCCGAGTCTCACAAGACCCATCGTGCCGGATGCATGGCGCCCGACAGCGTCAAGCGTGGCCGCGACCTCGCCTTCTATCCTTCCGGCGTGGTGTAGAAGTTCCGCGCCTGCGGGCGTGGGGCGTGTGCCACGTCCGACCCGTTCGATGAGCCTGACGCCCAGACGCTTTTCGAGCTGGCGGATCTGCAGGCTGACGGCAGGTTGCGTCAGTCCCAGCCGGGCGGCCGCCGCCGAAAAGCCCCCGTGCTCCACGACGGCAACGAAGGTGCGCAGATAGTCGAGATTGAGGCCTCTCATATCAAAGAAAATCTCATATGAATCATCAACAGGCAAATCTTTCCTTATTCTAAATCATCGCGCATGATGGCGGGCATGCAACGTCGAGCGAGCAGGTGAAGCCATGGCTGATGCGGGTGCCCCCAGGACAAGCGTAACCGTTCGCGATGCGGGCGAGGCCGACATGGCGGCGATCCGGGAGATCTACGCGCATCATGTGCTTCATGGGCTGGCGACCTTCGAGGAAGTGCCGCCGGCGGTCGAGGAGATGCTGGCGCGGCGCGCGGCGGTGCTTGCCGCGGGGCTTCCGTATCTTGCCGCCGAACTCGACGGGCAGGTGGTCGGTTACGCCTATGCCACGGCTTACAGGCCGCGGCCGGCCTATCGGTTTTCGATCGAGGATTCCGTTTATGTCGCCGACGGACTTGCGGGAAAGGGCATCGGCAGCGCGTTGCTGGGCGAGCTGATTGCGCGCTGCGAAAAGGGGCCGTGGCGGCAGATGCTGGCAGTGATCGGCAACAGCGGCAACGAGGGTTCCATCGCGCTGCACAGGCGCATGGGATTTGCCCATGCCGGAACGTTCACCTCGGTGGGCTTCAAGCTCGGCCGATGGGTCGACACCGTGCTGATGCAGCGATCGCTGGGTGCGGGCGACACAACGCTGCCTTCAGGGTGAGGCGGCGGAACGTGCGCGCCGGTAAACATAGACGGTCGCGGGCGGCAGGTTGCGCCAGATGCGACGGGTGCGGGTGTAGCCGAGACCCAGCCGCGCGGCGATGGTTTCACGCAGCGGCGAGACGGGGCCGTAGGTGAACTGGATATAGACGCCGTCCTCACCCAGCCCGGAGAAGGCGGCCGAGACGATGGCTTCCTGTGTTGCCGCGGACATCGACAGGAGCGGCAGGCCGGAGACGACCGCATCGAATGGAGCCGGCCCGGCAAGCGCCAGCATCTCGGCCGGCTCGTTGAAGACGGCGACGGCCGGGTAGGTCGCGCGCAGGACCTGACAGAAGGCCGGATTGATCTCGAACAGGCTGAGGTCTTCCGGTTCGATGCCGACGTCGATTATCGCACGCGTCACGTTGCCGGTTCCCGGGCCGAATTCGGCGACCCGACGGGCCGAGCGCGGGATCTGCGCCGCCATCGCCCGGCACAGGTGAGGCGAGGAGGGCGCGATGGCAGAGACCTCTCGCGGTCTGCGCAGAAGCTGGGCGGAGAAAGCGGCAAGCTCGGACATCGGGGACGTTTCCCTTCGACAATTGCGGTTTCAGCGGTCGCGCATGATGCGGTAGGCGAGGCCGGGTGAGAGGCGATGGACGACACGCAGCAGCTTCGTCTTTTCGATCCAGATTTCATCCTGGCCGCGCTCAACCCCGGCGATAAGGTCGGCGGCGGCGCGAGCCGGCGGATATTTGCGCACCGCGCCGGGGCGGGAGAGCGTGGTGTCGACGAGCGTCATCACCGCTTCCGAAACCTGTATCGGCAGGCCCGATGCGCGGCACTGATCGCGCAGCGAACGGGTGAAGCTGCGCAGCGCCGCCTTGGTGGCGCAATAGACCGCCGCTTCCCGCTTGGGTGCGATGGCGAGGCCCGATGTGACATTGACGACCGCCGCCGAGCGGTGCGTGCGCAACAGCGGCAGCATCGCCACGGCGAGCTGCAGCGGCGCCGTCATGTTGATTGCGACCTCCGCGTCGATCGCCTCGAGCCGGTCGAGGCTATGCGTGGTCAGATCGAGGTGGTGCATGATGGCGGCGTTGTTGATGAGGACGCTGCAATCCGGATGGTTCTCGCGCATCCATGCCGCCAGCGACGGCACCGCGCCGGGGGCGCCCAGGTCTGCCCGCCTTGTCGCCACGACTTGGCCTAGCTCCGCCGTGACGGCCGCAAGCGCGTCGGCATCGCGGCCGACCACCACCACCCGGGCGCCTTTCGCTGCGAGTTGACGCGTCATTTCGAGGCCGATGCCGCGCCCGCCGCCGGTGACGAGAACCGTCCTGCCGTGAAAGTCGAATCTGCCGGGCATAAATTTTCCGTCCGGGTTGACCACGAATTGCCTTCGACAATAATGCGAACAATTGCTCGCGTTTCTACTCGCATCCGATGACCAGTGACGAAACCAGACTGAACCCCCGCAAGGCGCCGCGCCAAGGCCGCAGCCGGGCGACCTGCGCGGCCATCCTGGAGGCGGCTGCTCGCATTCTGGAGACGGAAGGCGGGCATGGGCTGACGACGAACCACGTCGCCGCGCTGGCGGGAGTGTCGGTGGGCTCGCTCTACCAATACTTTCCCGGCAAGCAGGCCATTCTCGCCGAACTGATCCGGCGCATGCGGCAGGAGATGCTGGCCGATTTCGAGCAGGCGGCCCTGGAGGCGAGGGGCCGGGACCTCGCCTTCGCGATCGATGCGCTGACGGCGGCAAGCCTGCGCCATCACCTGCGACGGCCCGCGCTGGCGCAGGCGCTGGAGCGCGAGGAGCCGGAGCTTCAGCTAGACGACGAGATACATGCGCTCAAGGCGCGCATGCGCGAGTTGATTATCGATGTGCTTCGGGACCGGAATGTCGCCGAGCCGGAGCGCACCGGGATGGACGTGATGGCGCTGGCGCGCGGCATGTCCGAGGCTGCGATCCAGGCGGGGCAGAGGGATTTCGACGATCTGCAGCGGCGCCTGGGCCGCGCGATACGCGGCTATCTCGGGCTGGCGGTGCCGTCACTGGTCGGAGAGCCCCGTCAGGAGGGCTGACAGAACCTCGGCGTGGTCTTCCGATCGAGCGCCGGCTTCGATGGCGAGCGCAGCGCGGTCGAAGGCGGCCGAAAGCTGCGCGGCGAGCGCGTCCACAGGAAGCCGGCGGATCGCGCCGTCTTCCATGGCCGCGGTCAATCCCTCCCGCAGCGTGCGGCCGCCATGCCGGCTCTCGATCTCGTCCATGCCTGCGCGGCCCAGCACGGCAGGGCCATCGAGCAGCAGCAGCCGGGTCCGGCCGGGGGGCGTCATTGCCGCGAGAAAGGCAGCGCTGCCAACCCTCAGTGCGTCGAGTGGCGCGAGGCTGACGGGTGCTGCTTTCTCCACCTCGTCGGCCACGGCCTGCGATTCCGCTTCCACAACGGCGCGCAGCAGGGCCTGCTTGTCAGCGAAATGGTGATAGAGCGCGCCGCGCGTGACGCCGGCGGCGGCCACGATTTCCGGCGTGCCGGTCTCCGCATAGGATTTTTCCACGAACAGTTTTCGTGCCGCATCAAGCAGCGCGGCGCGGGTTGCCTCCGTGCGCTCGCGATTGGAACGGCGTTGTGATTTTTCGTCTTGCATACATGCAGCCTGTATGTTAGTTAAGTAGATACATGCAGATTGTATGTGACACCCAAGCGAAAGGAAAGACCATGAAAGCGACCAGCTATTACCCCGTCATCATGACCGGCGACGTTGCCGGTACGACTGCGTTCTATGTCCAGCATTTCGGGTTCACGGTGATGTTCGAAAGCGACTGGTACGTCCATCTGACATCGAGCGAGGACGAGACGATCAACCTCGCGATCCTCGACGGCAGCCATGAGACCATCCCCGAACAGGGCAGGGGCCGCGTGTCGGGCCTGCTGCTCAACTTCGAGGTCGAAGACGTGGATACCGTGCATGACCGGCTGGTGGCCGCCGGGCTGCCGGTGCTGCGTTCGCTGCGCGACGAGGATTTCGGCCAGCGCCACTTCATCACCGCCGACCCGAACGGCGTGCTGATCGATATCATCAAGCCGATCCCGCCAAACGCCGAATACGCGGCGCAGTATGCGGAGGAGGCGCTGCCGGTCTGACGTCTAGCCGGTGGAGTGAGATCGTCCCGGCTCCGGGCCTACATAACGGGCGCGGGGCCGGATGAGCGTGCCGGTCTCCAGTTGTTCGATGCCGTGCGCGACCCAGCCGGCCGTGCGGGCGACGGCGAAGATCGCCGTCTCGTGTCCGACAGGCATGCTGAACATACGCATCATCACTGCCAGCGCGTAATCGATGTTTGGATGCAGGCCCGTCGCCTCGGTGACGAGCGCCGGGGCCTCGGCTGCCAGCCGCCTGTCGGCGCCGGCCTTGATGAGCGCGCGCAGCAAAACATCCGCGCGCGGGTCGCCATCCGCATAGACGCTATGGCCGAAGCCGGGGATCGTTTCGCCCAGTTCTACACGGTCGGCCACCCTGTCGGCGATGTCGCCCTCGGCAAGCTCCGTCACGAAACGGGCCGCAAGCGGGCCGGCGCCGCCGTGGCGCGGACCCTTAAGCGCGACAAGGCCGGCAATCAGGGCGTCGTGGAGGCTGAGGCCGGTGGAGACGGCGCTGCGCACGGTCCAGGTGGAGGCGTTCAGCTCATGGTCCGCAAGAAGCACGAGCGCGCGGCGCACCAGCTCGCCGGCGCGGGGCTCGCCCGGCATCCACGCCTCGGCCAGTTGCAGGTGCAGCGGACGCGGCGATGGATCCGTGCCGAGGATCGCGGCCGCGACGAGGCGCATGACGCGCGCGCCGGCGGCCATGCGGCCTTCGGGCGAGCGGTTGTGGGCGCGGGGGTCGGCGTCGCAGGCCAGCGACAGGGCGGCGATCGCGCGCGGCAGCGGCTTGGCCGGCAAGGCCGCCTGCATGATTGCCTGCATCTCCGCGCTGACCACCGGCATGTTTCCGGCCTCGAACGGGTCGGCACTGCGCGCGTCCCACAGGATCTGCGCCGTCTGCTCCAGCGTGGCCGTATCGGACAGGGCGACTGCAGGCACGCCGCGATAGATCGGGCCAGCCTCGGTGATCGTTGACACGGCGGAATCAAGCACGGGCATCGCCGCTTCGCCTTGGGCCGTTGGCGAAGCGTTGCGGCGCGCGCGCAGGGCGCGGATGTCGTCGGCGCGATAGCGGCGGCTTCTGCTGTCGCCAACCGCCTCGGAGCGGATCAGGCCGCGACTGACATAGGCGTAGAGGGTCGCGGGCGTGACCGAGAGCTCGGCAGCGGCTTCGCGGGCGGTGAGATAAGCGGGCGTCGGCGCATTTTTCATATTGATCAAGCTAATCAATATTGATCAATGATGGAAGGGGCATCACCTTGTTGCGATGCAGCAGGAGACAGATCGATGACCATTCACACCAAATCGGCAGCAGGACTCGACGGGGTTGCGGCAGCGGTGACCGCGCTTTCCCACGTCGATGGCGAGCACGGCGAACTGATCGTTGCCGGCACGCGCATCGGCGACCTCGCCGAGCGGACAGACTTCGAGGGTCTTGTCGCGCGGCTTTGGGGCGCTGCTTCTGCGAAGCCGGTGGATGAGACGGACGTGCGGCGCTGGCTGGGCGAGGCAAGGGTTGCCGCCTTTGCGCGGATGAAAACGGTTCTGCCGGTGACCGATGGCGTGCCGACGATCGAGGCGTTTCGCATCGGCGTCGCGGGAATCTCGCCGGCAGACGGCATGCCGCCGGAGGCAGCCATCGTCGGCGCGATGCCGGTGATTGCCGCATGCCTCGTGCGCCAGGCGCAGGGCGAGGCACCGGTCGAGCCTGACCCGTCGATGGGACACGCGGCGGACCTTTTGCGGATGATGCGGGGCGAGGTCGCGTCGGACGAGGAGGCGAAGGCGCTCGATGCCTATCTGGTGACGGTGGCCGACCATGGCATGAACGCCTCCACCTTCGCCGCGCGGGTGGTCGCTTCCACGCAGGCCGACCTCGCGATGTCGGTGCTGGCCGGCTACTGCGCGCTGACGGGGCCGCTGCACGGCGGGGCGCCCGAACCGGTGCTCGACATGCTCGACACCATCGCGACGCCAGATCGGATCGGCGAATGGATCGATGCCGCCCTTGCGCGCGGCGAGCGGCTGATGGGCTTTGGCCAT
This sequence comes from Aquamicrobium sp., assembly GCA_019739225.1. Lineage (GTDB taxonomy): Bacteria > Pseudomonadota > Alphaproteobacteria > Rhizobiales > Rhizobiaceae > Aerobium. The sequence continues at coordinate 1,047,214 of JAHHDT010000001.1, read as the reverse complement.
CGCATCTACAAAGTGCGCGACCCCCGGGCCGATGTGCTGAAGCAGGCCGTGGAGCGGCTTGGCGGGCGCGGAACCGACCTTGGTTTCGCGGCCGAGGTGGAGGCCTATGCGCGCCGGGCACTGGAGATCGCCAAGCCGGACCGCCGGCTCGACACCAATGTCGAATTCTATACGGCGATCCTTCTCGACGCTCTGGGCATTCCGCGGCGCGCTTTCACGCCGGTGTTCGCGGTGGGCCGCAGCGCGGGCTGGACGGCGCACGCCATCGAGCAGCAGCGTACGGGCAGACTGCTGAGGCCGACCGCGATCTATACCGGAGCGATGCCGGAGTAGGCATTGCCAACCTTAACGGCGCGCAGGCCGATCACGTTGGACCTGTCTCGTCCAGCGAGGAGATTGCAGGAACCGCGTTGTCAGGATGATCATGTCGCGGGGACTGGCCGACTTGCGCCAGTGCCTCGCCGCTGGTTGACTGGCCCCGGCAAAGGTCGAGGCGGCGTCTGTGGACAAGGTTGATTTCAAGAAGACGATGAAGGCTCTGTGGCAGCCGCCAACAGGGCGCTTCACTGTGGTCGACGTGCCGTCGATGCAGTTCGTCAAGATCGACGGGCATGGCGACCCCAACACCGCGCCGGCCTACAAGCGCGCGGTCGAATGGCTCTATTCGGTCAGCTATCCGCTGAAGTTCATGTCGAAGAAGGAATTGGGCCGCGACTATGCGGTGATGCCGCTCGAGGGATTGTGGTGGGCGCAGGATATGTCCACCTTCCTGACCCGCGACAAGGATGCTTGGTCGTGGACGATGATGATCATGCAGCCGGAGTGGATCACGCAAGCCATGTTCGAGGCGGCGGTGGAGAAGGCGAAAGCGAAGTTCGGCGCGCCGCCGGAGACGCTGCGGCTGGAGGCTTACGATGAGGGGCTGAGCGTGCAGGTCATGCATGTCGGCTCCTATGACGACGAGGGGCCGATACTGCGCCGCCTGCACGAGGAATTCCTGCCGGAGAACGGGCTCGCCGAGACCGGGCACCATCACGAAATCTACATTTCCGACCCGCGCAAGACGGCGCCGGAAAAGCTCAAGACCGTGCTGCGCCAGCCGGTGCGGCGCTTGTGAGGCACACCATGCAGTCCCGGATCACAGTCGCCACCACCGGCCCCGGCCTTTACGAGATCACCGAGGAAGCGCTCGCCTTCGTTCGCGAGGCGCGGGTGGATACCGGCCTGCTGACGCTGTTCGTGCGGCATACCTCCTGCTCGCTGCTGATTCAGGAAAACGCCGACCCGGATGTGCGGCGCGACCTTGACGCCTTCTTCCGTCGGCTGGTGCCGCCCGCCGATGATCCGTCCATGGGCTGGGTGGTCCATACGACCGAGGGCCCGGACGACATGCCGGCGCACATCAAGGCGGCGCTGACGGCGGTTTCGCTGTCGATACCGGTGACGCAGGGGCTGCCGGTGCTGGGCACGTGGCAGGGCATCTACCTGTTCGAGCACCGCGAGCGGCCGCATCGGCGCGAGATCGTGATGCATCTGAGCGCGTGATGGCGGTTTCCCTTGGCGCGTCGCTGCCGTTATAGATAAGGCAGTCGGTAGCGGCCGTGCCGTTCGCGCGGCCTGACGGGAGAATTCTGCGATGTCGTTCTGGAAGAAGCTTTTCGGTGGTAGTGGTGGCGAGGCGGGGCCGGAAGCCGCAGGCGAACCCGTGGAGCATAACGGCTTCACCATTCGCGCCACGCCGTTCACCGAGGGCGGCCAGTACCAGACCTGCGGGGTCATCAGCAAGGACATCGGCGGCGAGGTGAAGGAGCATCGCTTCATCCGCGCAGACCGGTTTGCCGCGAAGCAGGATGCGATCGACGTGACCTTGCGCAAGGCAAGGCAGGTCATCGACGAGCAGGGCGACAAGATCTTTGGCTGAGATGCTGCGATATGTCGTTTTCGCCGCGCTGATGGCCGCCGTTTCGGGTTGCACGGTCTATGGCGGCGCGGCCACGGCGCGCGTCAGCGGGACGTCGGTGGAAACCGCGTCGAGAAGCGCCAGCGTTGGGACGCAAGGCGTCGAAACGCGTTCGAGCCGGACGCGCACGGAACTGATTTTGCCTGAATAGCCCCGAGGGCCGAGAGGAGGATTTCATGTCGCTCAAGGGAAAGACGCTGTTCATCTCGGGCGGGTCGCGCGGGATCGGGCTGGCTATCGCGCTCAGGGCCGCGCGCGACGGTGCCAACGTGACGATCGCTGCCAAGACGGCCGAGCCGCACCCGAAACTGCCGGGTACCATCTATTCGGCGGTGGAGGAGATCGAGGCGGCGGGCGGCCGTGGGTTGCCGGTGCTGTGCGACATCCGCGAAGAGGAGCAGGTTTCAGCCGCGGTGAAGAAGACGGTCGAGGCCTTCGGCGGCATCGACATCTGCGTCAACAATGCCAGCGCGATCCAGCTTACCGGCACGCTTCAGACGGACATGAAGCGCTTCGACCTGATGCACCAGATCAATACGCGCGGGACGTTCCTCGTCTCCAAAATGTGTATTCCGCACCTGAAGTTGTCGGATAATCCTCACATTCTGAATCTGGCGCCGCCGCTCGACATGGAGGCCAAGTGGTTCAAAAACCATGTAGCCTACACGATGGCCAAGTTCGGCATGTCGATGTGTACGCTGGGCATGAGCGCCGAGTTTGCCGGCGACGGCATCGCCGTCAACTCGCTGTGGCCGCTGACGGCCATCGACACGGCCGCCGTGCGCAACCTGCTCGGCGGCGAGGCGGTGGCGGCGATGAGCCGCTCGCCGCAAATCATGGCGGATGCCGCCCACGCCATCCTGACGCGACCGTCGCGCGAGGCGACCGGCAATTTCTTCATCGACGAGGAGGTGCTGCGCGCAGAAGGCGTGACCGACTTTTCCATCTATGCACCCGGCGCCACGGGAGCACTCGCGGCCGACTTCTTCGTGCCGGACGAGGTGCTTGAGCGGACGGGTACGAAGCTGGCGGGGACGTTCAGCTAGATCGAAACATCAGCCCCTGCACGAAGTCCGGCACGAGCTGCGTTGCCTTGAGTGCTGCTTTGAGGTCTGACCGGACGGGCGTGGGAAGCGTTGCTATCTCGACCTTGTTGGAGACCGGGATGCCGGCTTCGAGGTCGCGGCTTTGCTGCTCCAGCATCAGTGTCATGAACAGGCGATGCGCCTCGAGCAGCCTTGCGATCTCGCCGACATTGCCGAGGCCGCGTTCGGCAAGGCCCTCTAGCCTTTGGCGGGTAGAACGGCGGCGGATGTCGTGGCGGATTGCCAGGACGCGGGCGGCAGCGACGATCGGGAACAGGCCGTGCAGCTTGAGATCGATGCGGCCTTCCTCCGTCCGGATGTTGCCGAGCAGTGTGAACGGGTTCGAGGCGGAAAACAGCTTTTCGCCCATCAGCTTGGCGAAAACCGGCTGGTTGGCGGCCGCATCGAAGGCGCTATCGAACAGCCGCACCCCGAGCGACAGGTCGCCGTGGACGGGGCGCTGGTCGAAGAAGATGTCCACGTTGAGCAGGTCGGCGCCGCTCGACCGTCCCACCCAGTCGGCGATGCGAGCCCGCCAGGTTTCCAGCGAGCCGCGCCAGGCTTCGTTTCTGGCCATGACGCCGCCGGTGCAGTAGGGGATGCCGGCCGTGTCGAGGATGTCCGAGACGTGGCTGCCGAGTTGGGCGAACCAGCGGCAGGCTTCGCTGCCCGGAGCGCCTTCGGCAAAGACGATGGCGTTGTCCTGATCGGGCGCGAGCAGGCTTTCGCCGCGCCCGCCGGAACCCAGCACCAGAAGCGCGTAGGGGCATGGCGGAGAACCGTGGCCGGCCTGTTTCATCACGGCCTCGGCGAGTTCGGCGGCGCGCCGGGTCATCACGCGAACCTCCTCGCTGACGACGCCGGCGATGATGCGGGCGTCGAGCTCCTCGGCACCGAGGCTGCGTGCAACCGCTGGCAGGGTTGCCCAGGCCTGCGCCATGGCTTCGGCGCTGCTGGCAGACCCGATGGCATCGTCGAGGCTGATCGCCGCGCCGGCGCGCAGACGCAGGAGGTCGCGCGCGGAAATGACGCCGACGAGCCTGTCGCTTTCGTCGCGGACCGCCAGGTGACGGATGTGCAGCCGCTCCATGCGGGCGACGGCGCGATAGACAAAGGCTTCGGTAGCGATGCTGGCGAGCGGACGCGTGGCGATCTCGCCGACCGACATGTCCAGCGCCTGTGCGCCATGGGCGGCGATGCGGCGCATCACGTCGCGTTCGGTGACGATGCCGTAGGCGGACAGCGGTCCATCGGGCATGCCGTCAGCCGACACGAAGATCGAGCTGATGCGACGTTCGGCCATGATGTCGATCGCGTCTTTCGCCGTGGCGTTTTCCGCGATCGCCACGACCGGACTGGCCATCAGGTCGTCGACGCGGTGGCTGTAGGCATAGGGGTCGATCGCGCTGGTGGACGCGGACAGGTCCGGGCGGGAAACCGGTTCGACCCAGCCGGCACGGTGACCGTCTTCAAGCCGGGTGGACAGGCCCAGGCAGGCGCGTTCCGCTTCGGCGAGCGTTCGCACGTGGCGTTCGGCAAGGTAAGGCAGCAATGCGACGAAAATCTCGGCGGCGGCGCGCGCATCGCCCTTTGCGCTGTGCCGGCCGGAAATGGAAATGCCGAGCCAGCTTGCCAGCGTATCCAGCGATTGGTCATGAAGGCGGGGGTTTGCGACCACACCGAGCAGGCGTACGCAGAGCGAGCGGGGTTTCGCCCACGGCAGGCCCGCGCGCGTGGCCTCGCCCTGCAGTACAGCCAGGTCGAAGCCCATCGAATGACCGACGAGCACCCGATCGGCGCGGAACGCGGAGAAGGCGGCAAACGCCTCGGCGAAGGAGGGAGCGTCCCGGACATCGCCGTCGCGAATGCGGTGGATTTCGCTCGATGCTTCGGGAATAGGCTCGCCCGGGTCTATCAGCGTCTCGAAAGATTCGTCTGGCTTTACGTGGCCCAGTTCGATGCCGATGCCGGCGAGTTGAATGATGCGTGCCCGCGCCGTGTCGAGGCCGGTCGTCTCGGTGTCGATGGCGACTGCCTCGAGTGCGGCAAGCGGCATGGCTCCGCTGATGGGCTTCATGGGTTTCCTCCCTCCGCCACACTGTGGCACCGCGCGATGCGTTCGTCACCGTGACCAAAGTTCAAGGCTCAAAAGAAAAGCCCGGCCGGGGAGGGGGATCCGGCCGGGCTTTCGCCATCATTCCCGACTGGCGGGAACGGGGCAGGGAACTAGCGGCTCGCCACCGGCGAGACGAGAGGCGTGATGCGGCGTATGGCAACGCGGCGGTTCTCACGCGCAGGCTCTTCGGTATCCACCTTCAGGTAGGTTTCACCGTAGCCCTGTGTAACCAGATTTTCGGGCGGAATTGCGAACACGTTGGTCAGTGCTATCGCAACCGATTCCGCACGCTGGTCTGACAGGGCCAGATTCGCCTCGTCGGAACCGACAGCATCCGTATGGCCTTCGATCAAGAAGGTTTCCGCCGGATTTTCCTCCAGCAGGCGCTCCATCGCGGTTGCCACACCTTCGAGGCGCGGAATCTCGCTCTCGGAGATCGAAGCGGAGCCGAACTCGAAGGTGATGGTGTCGAGGTCGACGCGGCGCACACTGTCGCGAACGCGGGCCGAATACTTCACCTCATCGACGGTGTAGAGGCGACGCACCGGCTCGACCGGCGGCTGGTCAAGGAACTGGTAGTAGGCGTCCTCGTTCTGCACGCGGCGGGCATCGAGAATGTACTCGTCGCGCGGGATGGTGAGGCGCAGCGGTGGCAGGTCGCGAGCCGGGTCGCGCCATTCGCGGCGCTCCTCACGGTCGCGGCGATCGGTGTAGACCAGCACATATTCCTGACCGTCGGGCATGATGCGCGAACGGCGGATCACGTCGCCGTAGCGATCGCGCACCGTCACGACCTGCACGCCGTTGGGGCGCACAATCGTCTCACGGACACGGCCCCGCGGCAGCTCCTCGTAGTAGACCTCGTCGGCGTCGCGGCCGATTCGCTCGCGATCGTCGCTCTGAACCACGACCTGGTTGTTGAGCTGGATCACGAAGCGGTCACCGATCTCGCGTAGAACATCGGTACCTTCGCGGCGCTCGCGGCGGTCACGACGTTCGATGCGACGTCCTTCCTCGGCGCGAAGCGACTCAACTTCGACAGGTTCCTCAAGCTTCTGCGCTTCGGCATCCGACGCGGGCGGAGGCCCGGCTTCTTCCTCGAAGGTCAAGCCCTGCTCTTCCGTTTCGCCTTCGCCTTCCGGCTGCTGCTGCGCGGCATCACCTTCCTTCTGGCTGTCGAGGATCGGGGCTTCCTCGCCGGTCGCCTCCTCGTCAGGCGCACCCTCGCCAGACGGGACAGGCTGCGGCTCATCGGCCGGATCAGCCTCGCCTTCACCGGAAGGGATGGGCTGTGGCTTGTCGGTCGGGACGGGTTCGCCCTCGCCGGACGGGATCGGCTGCGGTTCGTCAGCCGGGGCCTGCTCCTCCTCGAACTGGAGACCGGGCTCATCAGCCTGAGGAGCTTCCTCCTCGGCTGCTGGCTCCTGCGCAGGCGCTGGCTCGGGCGTCGGAGCGGGCTCATCGGCTTCCGGAGCGGGTGCTTCCTCTGCGGCCGGAGCTTCCTCGGGCTGCTCGTCTGCGGCCGGAGCTTCTTCTTCCATGGCCGGCTCTTCTTCGGCGGGTGCAGGGGCAGCCTCAGGTGCCGGTGCGGCCTCTTCGGCGGGTGCCTCCTCATCCTGCTCGAACTGCAGGCCGGGCTCGTCATCGGGCGCTGGCGCGGCTTCGGGTTCCGGCCCTGCCTCTGGCTCAGGCGCAGGTTCGGCCGCCGGCTCTTCAGCGGGTGCTGCCTCGGCCGGGGCAGGCGCTTCCTCTGTAGCGGGCGGTGCTTCTTCCGCAGGTGCTGCTTGCTCGGCGGGAGCCTGCTCTTCTGCGGCCGGCGCCTCTTCCTTTGCCTTTTCCTCGGCCTCGCGCTGACGCTTCAGCAGTTCTTCTTCGCTGAGCTGCTCGTCTGCCTGGGCAAGAACAACCGGTGCGGTCGCGCGCGCCTCGCTCACCTTCATTGCTGCCACGGATGGCGCGGCCTGAGCCTGTGCTGCGGCCATGACCAGCGCCAAGGCTGTGCCTGTGAGGATGGGTGCTCGTTTCATCGTGCGGTAAACTCCTGTCCGATCGTCCCGTTCGCCACACCAACTCGACGCGCGTCCAATGGTTCCCCCGAAGGGGGGAGATGGTCGAAAGCCGGGCAATTTCGCGGCGAAAGCAAGGCGCGTCTCCATGGCGCTTGACCGGACGGGCTCAAGCGCGCAAACCGGCCCGATGACGCAGCCTTTCTGGAAAACGAAGACGCTCGAGGCGATGACGCCGCAGGAATGGGAGGCGCTTTGCGACGGCTGCGGCAAATGCTGCCTGTCCAAACTCGAGGACGAGGACAGCGGCGAGATCTACTGGACGAGCGTCGCCTGCCGCCTCTTCGATGCGGGTGCCTGCCGCTGCCACGACTATGAAAATCGGCTGGCGGTGGTGCCGGATTGCGTCGGGCTGACACCCGAGAACGTTCCAGCCATCCGGTGGCTGCCGCAGACATGCGCCTACAGGCTGGTTGCGGAAGGGCGCGACCTCTACTGGTGGCATCATCTCGTCTCCGGCAGCCGCGAGACGGTGCACGAGGCGGGCGTTTCCGTGCGTGGCAAGGTGACCGCCAGCGAGAGCGACCTTGCCGAACCTGAGGACTATTTCGACTATATGCTGGACGAGGAACCCTGAAGGTCGCGACGCGTCGCTGCTACGGCCTCCCCTGCCGTTTTCCATCCATCCGAGCGGCCGCGCGGCGGCTAAAAGACGGACAATAGACAAGGACAGAACCGACCATGAGCGAAGCCGAGACCCGCACGCTGATCGAGCGCTACATCGCCGCCTTCAATTCGGGCGACCGCGACGCGATGCTGGCATGTCTTTCCGAGGAGGTTGCCCACGACATCAACCAGGGCGGCCGCGAGATCGGCAAGGAAAAGTTCCGCTGGTTCCTGGGCATGATGGATAGGCACTATCGCGAGGAACTGTCGGACGTGGCGATCATGGTCAACCAGGGTGGCGGCCGCGCGGCGGCCGAGTTCACCGTGCGCGGGACCTATCTCGCAACCGCGGAGGGGCTGCCCGAAGCCGATGGCCAGACCTATTCGCTGCCGGCCGGCATCTTCTTCGAGATCGACGATGGGCTCATCTCGCGCGTGACCACCTATTACAATCTCGCCGACTGGACCGCGCAGGTGGCGAAGGACTGAACGGGTGGAGGTGCGCAGGCTCGCCCGCGCCGAGGCCGAAGCTGCCTTCGACGACCTCGCGCGGCTGCGGATCACGGTTTTCCGCGATTTCCCATACCTTTACGACGGCGACCTCGATTACGAACGGCGCTACCTCGCGACCTATATGGGTTCACCGGGCGCCGTCGTGATCGGCGCTTTCGATGGCGGCCGGCTCGTCGGAGCGGCCACCGCGTCGCCGCTGGCCGATCATTTCGAGGCGTTTGCGCAGCCATTTGCAGCGCGTGGGCTGGACCCTGCCGACTTCTTCTATTTCGGTGAATCGGTGCTGGAGAAGCGCTATCGCGGGCAGGGGGGCGGGGTCCGGTTCTTCGAGGAACGCGAAAAGGCGGCGGCGGAAGCAGGGTTTGGCGCCTGCGTCTTCTCTGCCGTCATCAGGCCGGCGGACCATCCGTTGCGGCCGGCCGACCACAAACCGCTCGATGGTTTCTGGCGCAACCGGGGCTACGCCCGCATCGAGGGGCTCACGACCGGATTCTCCTGGCGCGACGTCGGGAAAACGGAGGAGACCATCAAGACGATGGAATACTGGGCAAGGCGGCTCGACCGGGCTGGCTGAATGCAGGATGAACGACCGGTTCGCGGCGCGTTCAGCTTGACGGTGGCAATGTGCTGCTTATCGCAACACGCACAGCGCTACCGGAGACGACCATGCTGAAGATTGTCAAGACCGCCGCCCTTTCCACGCTCATAGGCCTCGGTGCGCTGTCGGCCATGCCGGCTGCCGCGCAGGCGCAGAGCGGCGGCATCTATTTCGGTTTCGGCAATGCCGGTCCGAATGTCGGGCTGCATTTCGAGGATCGCGGCCGTCATGATTTTCGCGATCGCCGCGACCACCGCCGCCACGCCTATCGCGACCGCGGCTGCTCGCCGCGCGAGGCCGTAAGCAAGGCCTACCGCATGGGCCTGCGCGACGTTCGCGTGATCGGTTCCGGCCCGCGCACGGTGCGCGTGAAGGGTCGCGGGCACGGCTATCGCGCAGCGATCATTACGTTCGCCGATCGGCACAACTGCCCGGTGATCCGCTGACGGCGCTCATTGATGCAAGAGACAAGTCCAGAGCGATTCAGCTAACCCATTGAAGTAATGGGAGATGATAAACGCAGGCGATTGAACCGCCAAAGAGAAGCGATTCAAACGCTAGGGAGTACCATCGCCGGTTGACGGCAAAAAAACGCCGCTAGCGCCAGCGCGCGCTACGGCCTCGCAAATGGTGATTTGACGCTGAATTTTGCCAGCGATCATACAGTCAACAACCCGCGCCTCGCCGAAGCTGCGATGGTGGCCTATACGCGCGACCCCGATGGCTTTCACGACACCTGCGGCGACGGCCACATCGACGAGGTCTACGTCACACGCCCTCTTGGCGCCCGCGAGTTGGCCGTAGAGATCAGTCTTTCCCATGCCTGAATGCTGATATTGCCGGTGACCAGGCAGGAATTCCGGTTTGTAACAATTTCCAGGAATCCAGCAACGCGGGTCGGACGGCATCTGCTTCCGCTATCGCGACTGGTGCTGCTGCGCTAATCTCGGCGGATGAAGCCGCGGCAGACGATAGGATTCTGCACCGCCACCGATGGCACGCGCATCGCGGTCGCCTCGTGCGGGGAAGGGCCGGTGATCTTGAGGGCGGCGCACTGGCTGAGCCATGTGGACTATGATCTGGATAGTCCGGTGTGGCGCCCTTGGGTGGAGGCGCTATCAGCGCACAATCGCTTCGTGCGCTACGACCCGCGCGGCTGCGGCCTGTCGGACCGCCATGTAGCTGACCTGTCGCTTGAGGCCTGGCATGCCGATCTCGAGGCCGTAGCAGCGACGATCGAGGAGCCGCGCTTTGTGATGCTTGGCCTGTCGCAGGGGGGCGCATTGGGCATTGCATATGCGCTTAGGCACCCGGAGCGCGTCTCTCATCTGGTACTCGTTAACGCCTACGGCCAGGGCGGGCGTGCGCGCGCGCAGTCCGATGCGGAGCGCCTGGAGGCCGAAACGCTGGTCAATTTCATCCGCATCGGCTGGGGCCGCGACAATCCGGCGTTCTGCCGGTTCTTTACCAACCTGTTCATACCCGATGGCAAGCCGGAGCAGCATCGGTGGTGGGGCGATCTAGAGCGGCAGACGGCGACGGCCGACGTCGCGGCTCAATTGCTTTGGCAAATGCAAGGCATAGATGTGATGGACCTGGCTGCGAGGCTGACGGTGCCGACACTGATCATGCATTGCCGGGGAGACATGCGGGTGCCGTTCAACGAGGGTTGCAAACTGGCTGCCACCATAGCTGGGGCGCGCTTCGTACCATTAGACAGCAACAATCACGTCCTCTTGCCCGACGAGCCTGCGTGGGTGGAGTTCCAGGCCGAGCTGGCAGCGTTTCTCGGACAGGATCAACCGCAACAATCCCGAGCTTTCCACGAAGCTCACCTTACGCTCGCCGAAACCGCAGTCCTGGACCTGATCGTCCAAGGGCTCGACAACCGCACGATCGCGGCGCGTCTTGGCAAAAGCGAGAAGACCGTCCGCAATCAGCTCTCGGTGATCTTCGACAAGCTGGGCGTGCACAGTCGCTCGCAGGCGATCGTCAAATCGTTGTCACGCTGAAAGACGAGCGGGAGTAGGACATCTGTCCTTGGGCCAAGGTCGCGTTTCGGCCTCGTCGGGACAGCCGCCTCATGCGGGCAAACACCTTCACGCGCATCCTTCAGATCCCGGAGGCAGAAGCCGTCCGCGGAAATGGAGGAACACAACATGACACAGATCGACGAAACCAAGCTGAACGAACTTGTTGGCCGCGTGCTCGGCGACCTCGGTGGCGCCTTTAGCGTGCCCCTGGTTCGCGTCGGCGACACACTCGGCCTCTACGGCGCTTTGAGGAAGAGGGGGCCGGCGACTGCCGACGAGATTGCGGTGGAAGCTGGCTGCGCGTCACGGTACGTGCGTGAGTGGCTCTCTGCTCAGGCCGCTTCCGGCTACGTCAGCCAGGATGGTGGGCGCTTCTCGCTAACGCCCGAACAGGCCTATGTCTTCGCCGAGCCGGATAGCCCGGTCAACCTGATCGGCGCCTTCGATACGGCGGCGGCGATGGTCGAGAACCAGGCGAAGGTTCAGGCGGCCTTCAAGACGGGCAAGGGCGTGGCGTGGGGCGAACAGGCTGGCTGCATGTTCTGTGCAGTGGCGCGCTTGTTTAGACCGGGCTACGTCAATGCGCTGGTGCAGGAGTGGCTGCCGGCACTCGATGGTGTGGTCGACAAGCTGAAAGCCGGTGCAAAAGTCGCCGATGTCGGCTGCGGACATGGCCTGTCGACGATCCTGATGGCGCAGGCCTTCCCGAAGTCGAGCTTCACCGGCTATGACTTCCATCCCGCGTCGATCGCTGCCGCCATCGCGCATGCCAGGGCTCACGGTGTGCAAAACGTGGCGTTTGAGGTCGGCCGGGCGCAGGACTTTCCAGGCGGCAGCTTCGACCTGGTCACCTGCTTCGACTGCCTCCACGACATGGGTGACCCCGAAGCCGCGGCGGCGCACATCTGCACGGCGCTCGCTGAAGGCGGCACCTGGATGGTGGTTGAGCCAATGGCTGGCGACACGCTCGAAGACAACGTCAACCCGGTCGGTCGCCTCTACTATTCCGCCTCGACGATGATCTGCGTCCCGACCTCGCTGGCACAGGAAACCGGACTGGCACTCGGCGCCCAGGCGGGTGAGAAGCGACTCAGCGAGGTGATCCGTGCCGGAGGCTTCAAGAACGTGCGCCGTGCCGCGGCTACGCCCCTCAATATGGTACTGGAGGCGACCTGAGCCGCCGCTTCTCTAAGGCGATAAACGCAGCAGTCGTGAGCTCGCCCAGCTTTCATAGCTCGGGGAGCCGATGCTGTGGCTCGTGACACAGTGGAGTCGGTTGCTGATTGTCGGCTCGCAAATTCTGCAAGGCAATCGCTATCGTTACATCCACCATATCCAGAGCGCGATTGTCGCCGTGGCCATCACGGCGACGGTCACTGGCCATCCCGCCTTCAGGAAGTCTGCGAACCGGTAGCCCGCAATCCCCATGACGATGGTGTTGTTGTGGTGTCCGATCGGCGTGAGGAAGTCGACCGAGGCGCCGAGAGCGACCGCGATCAGCAGCAGTTCGGGCGAGACGCCCGAAGCCGTCGCCAAGCCGATGGCGATGGGGCCGAGCACCACGGCCGTCGAGGCGTTGTTGACAAAAGGCGTGATGACGATGGCGATGCCCATCATTGCGACGGCCAGGATGAGCGGACTATCCGCGGGCAGGACGGATATCAGGCCGCCGGCGAGCACGGTCGCCGCGCCGGTCGTCTGCACCGCTTCACCGAGCGGTATCATCGTCGTCAGCATAAGCAGGATCGGCCAGTCCAGTTCGGCCAGACCCTTGCGGAGATTGAGGCTGCCGAGGCCGGCGAGGACGATCACGACGAGGCCGAAGGCGAGTTCCGGGGGCGCGAGACCGAACGCCGCCAGTGCGATACCGCCGGCGAACGCGAAGGCAGGCGGCCAACGGATTTCGGCAGTCTCGCGCTCGGGCTTTGGCCAAAGCGGCAGGATGTCGGCCTCGTCAATCGCTTCGTCGATGGCTGCCTGATCGCCGATGAGGTAGAGCACGTCGCCGATCGTAAGCCGCAGATCGGCAAGCGAACCTTCAATGCGCGGAGTCTGTGTGGCGACCGCGACCACTCCGATGCCCCGAGAATGGAGCAGATCGAGCGTTCCGATGCGCGACCCGACCAGCGTGCTTTCTGGCATAATGACGGCTTCGACACGCTGCGCTCCCGCGGAATCCGCCACGACGTGCGGCAGCGACGCTGCGGCGTCCACCAGCAAGGATTCAAGATGCGGCAGACTGGTTTCGACGAGCAGCACGTCGCCAGGTTCGATAGCGGTACCACTCCGCTGGTGAAGGAGGTTGGCGCCGCCGCGCCGCATGGCATGGATCGTTAAGCCCGCTTCCGCCACGGGCAGTCCGACAAGAGGCGAGCCAAGCGGCACCTGTACTTCGCTGACGACGTTCCTGAGCGATTGGGGTGGCAGGCGTCCGCGCACTACAGGATCGCGACCCAGGACGCGTCGCGGCCAGACGAGAAGGGCGAGAATTCCGGCAAGTGCCGCGGGTACTCCAACCCACGCGAAGTCGAAGAAGGCAAAGCCACGTCCCGTCGCCGCGGCAAGCTGGTTGCTGACAATAAGATTGGCGGGCGTGCCGATGACCGAGCAGAGCCCGCCCAGGAGAGCCGCGAAGCTGACCGGCATGAGAACCCGCCGGCTGTCGATCCCGTTCACTCTGCACACGCTGGTGACGACCGGGATCATCAGTGCCAGCGCGCCGATGTTGTTCATGAACACCGACAGGCTCGCCGTCACTACGCAGAGCATTGCCAGTATCCCGGTCTCGGTGCTGGCGACTGAGGAGACGCTTTTGGCCAGTGGATCGAGGATGCCGGAGCGCCCAAGCACCTGCACGATGAGCAGGATTTCCACGACGGTGACGAAGGCCGGGTTGGAAAAGCCGGTGAAGGCTTCGGCCGGTCCGACCAGCCCGAGTGCGACACCCAGACCGAGGCCGCCGACCGCCACCAGTTCCATGCGGAAACGATCGAGGGCGAAGACGATGAGCATGCTGGTGAGCAGGATCAGGATCGCGGCCTGCTCGAAACTCATCGTCGCTTGCGTCTCCGGTTCCACATCTCCGCCGCACCGAAGGCGATGGCGAAGAGGCCAATAGATAGCATGCCCAGGGCAGCGAGCGTAGCCTCAGCCTGCCATTGCGGGGCATCGGTCATCGACAGCGCTTCGATCGGCGCGCGCAACAGCAGGATGGCGGCAGATACCAGCAAACTTCCCGCAGTTGTGGTCACGATCCGCGATCTATCGTCGAACGGTATCCTGATCGACTTGCCGCGAGCGAGCCACAAGGCAAGGATTCCGGCATAGACGGTGACGCCGACGGCGGTGGCCAGCGCCAGGCCCGCGTGGACAAGCGGGCCGACGAGCAAAAGCTTGAGGCCGACGTTCACCACCGTCGACAGGCCGAGCGCCTTGACGGGCGTGAGCGTGTCGCCACGGGCGTGGAAGCCGGCGACCAGCGCTCGCAGCGACACGGCGGCTGGCAGGCCGATGGCATAGGCGGCGAGCGCGCCGGCCGCGCCCGCGACCGCGGCCGGGGTGAAGGCGCCTCTCGCGAACAGCACCTCGATCACGAGATCGCCGAGCAACGCCAGGCCGATGGCGCAGGGGATGCCGACAACCAGGCAGACAGCAACCGCGTGGCCGAGGGCGGCGGGTGCCGAGGCGTCGCCCGGATCGGCGACTCGTCTGGACAGGTCCGGCAGCAGCGCGGTCCCGATGGCGATGCCGACCACTGCCAGCGGCAGCTGGTAGAGGCGGTCGGCATAGTAGAGGTAAGAGAGCGATCCGATGGGCAGGAAAGTCGCGATGATGGTATCGGCGAACATCGCGATCTGCACGCCGCCCGCGCCCAGGATGGCAGGGCCGAAGCGCCGGAAGAAGGTCATGACCGCCGGATCGAGGCGCGGCAGCGACAGCCTGATCCTCAGTCCGCCCTTGGCGCAGGCCGCGGCGACAAACACCACCTGCAGCACGCCTCCCACGACCACGCCCCAGGCGGCGGCATGCGCCGCCGTCGGAAATGCGAAGGCCAGCAGCAGAGCCGCTGTCATGGCCACGTTGAGCAGGATGGGTGCTGCGGCAGCCGCGGCAAAGCGGTCATGCGCGTTGAGCACGCCGGACAGGAGCGTGACGACTGCCATGCAGGCGAGATAGGGGAACGTGATCCGCGTCAGGGCGACGGCCAGCTCCCACTGCCGGGGATCATCCGTCAGGCCGGGTGCCAGGATCGCGACGACCCAGCCCGTTGCTGTGAGGGCGACCACGAGGAGAATGCCGTTTGCGACCAGCGACCATGACAGGATGGTCGACCGGAATGCTGCGGCCACTGCCTCGCCCCCGCGGTGGCGCAACGCGGCGTAGGTCGGGATAAAGGCGGAGTTGAATGCGCCCTCCGCGAAGATGGCACGGAAATGGTTAGGCAGGCGGAAGGCGACCATGAAGGCGTCGGCCAGAGGGCCAGCGCCGAGGATAGCTGCCATGACGACATCGCGCCCGAAGCCAAACAGGCGACTGAGCAGCGTCAGTCCGCCGACCGTCCCGGCGCGCCGGATGAGACTCAAGTGCGTCGTGGTCCTTTGCTGATCCCAGCGAGGAAATACATGTCCTGGTCTGCCTACAAGGTCGCGGCCAGCATCAGTTCGCTCTCGTCGAGTCCTGTGATGTGCCGCTCTTCCTCAACTGGCCTGGAATTATCCTGATTCCCTTCCGGAAACACCTTCCAGCGCTTGGGCCGGAATGCGATCCGACCGTTCGTGCCGGCGGGAAAGTCGACGGGAAGCTCGATCTCGACGCATTCGCGCGCGCCGCCCACCTCCAGTTCCACCCCCCTGGTGCCGGCAACACGCCGGCTGGCGGAGACGGTGCCTGCGATGCAGCCGCCGCAACCCTCGAGCAGTTCGATGTCGTGCGGGCGGAAGTAGAGCGTCGCCGGCCCCGCCGGCACGTCAGACGCGTCCAAACCGATGGATCGATCCTGCAGCCAGAGCTGGCCGTTCTCTACCCGCACCGGGAGCGTGCTGGAATCGCCGATGAAGCCGTAGACGAAGGGTGAGTTCGGGCGATCGTAGACCTCGTCGGCCGATCCGATCTGCTCGATGCGCCCCTGGCTCATCACCACGACGCGGTCGGCGAGTTCCAGCGCTTCCTCCTGGTCGTGGGTGACGAAGACAGTCGTATGGCCGGTCCTGTCGTGGATCTCGCGCAACCAGCGACGCAGTTCGCGGCGCACCTGGGCGTCGAGCGCGCCGAACGGCTCGTCGAGGAGGAGTACGCGCGGCTCGATGGCCAGCGCGCGCGCCAGCGCCACGCGCTGTCGCTGGCCGCCGGAAAGCTGGCTCGGATACCTGTTTTCCAACCCGGAAAGCTGGACGAGGTCCAGAAGCTCCGATGCCCTGCGACGGATCTCCGCCTTCGTCGGTCGGGTCGCTCCCGGCCGCACCTTCAGCCCGAAGCCGATGTTGTCGGCGACTGTCATATGCCGGAACAGGGCATAGTGCTGGAAGACGAAGCCGACGTTCCGCTCCTGCACCGAGCGATGCGAAGCATCCTCGTCGCCGAAGAACACGGCCCCATCCGTCGGGCGCTCCAGCCCGGCGATGAGCCGAAGCAGCGTCGTCTTTCCGGAGCCGGATGGACCGAGCAGCGCGATGAGCTCGCCCGAGCGGATGTCGAGCGACACGTCGTGCAGGGCTGGGAAGCCATCGAATTCCTTGCGGACCGATTGAATCGAGACGTCCATGGCGGGCGCTCCTAATGCTTGGCCGCGGCGGCGATCTCGTCGCCATAGCGGTATTCCAGGAAGGATTTGAGGACGAGCGTCACCAGCGCGAGACCTGCAAGCAGCGTCGAGACGGCGAAGGCGGCGACGAAGTTGTATTCGTTGTAGAGGATCTCGACATGCAGAGGCATGGTGTTGGTGAGGCCGCGAATGTGACCGGACACCACGGACACCGCGCCGAACTCGCCCATGGCACGCGCGTTGCAGAGCAGCACCCCGTAGAGCAGCCCCCACTTGATGTTTGGCAGCGTGACGAGCCTGAAGGTCTGCCAGCCGGAAGCACCGAGCGACAGCGCTGCTTCCTCGTCGCCGGTGCCCTGGTCCTGCATTAGCGGTATCAGTTCGCGTGCGACGAAGGGGAAGGTGACAAAGATCGTCGCCAGCACGATGCCCGGCACGGCGAACAGTATCTCGATGCCGTGCGACTTCAGCCATGGTCCGAGCACCGATCCGGCCCCGAACAGGAGCACGTAGACCAGGCCCGAGATGACAGGCGAGACCGAGAACGGCAGGTCGATCAGCGTCGTCAGGAAGGCCTTGCCCTTGAACTCGAACTTGGCGATCGCCCAGGCTGCCGTCACGCCGAAGACGAGATTGAGCGGCACGGCGATGGCCGCCACGGTCAACGTCAGCCGCATGGCGGCCAGCGTGTCGGGCTCGCGGAGCGCGAACAGGAATTCGCCCGCGCCCTTGCGGAACGCCTCGATGAAGACCGCGATCAGCGGCAACACAAGGAACAGCGCCAGGAAGCCGAGTGCCATCGCAATCAGGATGCCCTTGGCGAGCGGACCTTCCGTGGTCGCGCGTCGGTAGCGGCGCGTGCCTGCCGGGCGAGACGCAACCGTTTGCGACATGTCAGTCATGAGTTCAAGCGCCATAGCCATACCTCCTGCGGCTCCAGGCCTGGATCAGGTTGATGGCAAACAGCATGGAAAAGGAGATGATCAGCATGATCGCCGCGATGGCGGTCGCGCCCGCATAATTGAACTCCTCCAGCCGGATGACGATCAGCAGCGGCGCAATCTCCGACACGTAGGGGATGTTGCCCGCAATGAAGATCACAGAGCCATATTCGCCGACGGCGCGTGCGAAGGCCAACGCAAAGCCCGTCAACACCGCCGGCGCGAGACCGGGCAGGATGACCCGGCGGATCGTCTGGAAGCGGTTGGCACCCAGCGTAGCGGCAGCCTCCTCCACCTCTCGATCGATCTCTTCCATCACCGGCTGGACCGTGCGCACCACGAAGGGCAGCCCGATGAAGACCAGAGCGATGACAATGCCGAGGGGGGTGAATGCCGCCTTGATGCCGAGGGGCGTCAGAAGCTGGCCGATCCAGCCGTTCGGCGCATAGATCGAGGCAAGCGCGATGCCTGCGACCGCCGTGGGCAAGGCGAAAGGCAGGTCGACGGCGGCATCGACGATGCGGCGTCCGGGAAAGCGGTAGCGCACCAGCACCCAGGCCACGAGCGTGCCGAACACCACGTTGATGATCGCCGCGATCAGGGAGGCGCCGAAGGAAATCCGCAGCGCCTTCAGGGTGCGCTCATCGGTTGCGATCGCCCAGAACTCGGCCCAGCCAAGTTCCGTCGTGCGCCATGCAACGCCGGACAGAGGGATGAGGATGATCAGCGTGAGGTAGGCGATCGTGAAGCCGAGCGTCAGCCCGAAGCCTGGAATGACGCTCGGCCTCCTGAACTGCCACCCCTTCGCCGCTGCGAGGGTGGTCATGATGCTGTCCTCAGTTCGACGAGGCGGGGCGATAGATCTGGTCGAACACGCCGCCGTCGCCGAAGTGATAGGGCTGCGCCTTCGCCCAGCCGCCGAACAGCGGATCGTCGATAGAGATCAGCTTGACGTCTGGCAGCGCCGCGAGCTCCTCGGCGGGCACCAGGTCGCGCTTGGCCGGGCGGTAGAAGTGCCTGGCCGCCAGCCGCTGGCCCTCCTCCGAGTAGAGATATTCGAGATAGGCCTGGGCCACCTCGCGCGTGCCCTTGGCGTCGACATTGCCGTCGACGAGCGCCACCGGCGGTTCGGCCAGGATCGACGACGGCGGGACCACGATGTCGAACTGGTCGTCGCCGAACTCGGCGCCCGCCAGATAGGCCTCGTTCTCCCAGGCCAGCAGCACATCCCCGATCTGTCTCTGTGCAAATGTGGTCAGGGAGCCGCGCGCGCCCGTGTCGAGCACCGGAACCCGTTTGTAGAGTTCGGCGATGTAGCCCTTGATCTTCTCTTCGTTGCCGCCGAACGCCTCGTTGGCCCATGCCCAGGCGGCTAGATAATTCCAACGCGCGCCGCCGGACGTCTTGGGGTTCGGCGTGATCACCTGCACGTCGTCCTTCAGGAGGTCGCCCCAGTCCTTGATGCCCTTGGGATTGCCCTTGCGGACCAGGAACACGATCGTCGAGGTGTAGGGCGCATTGTTGTTCTCCAGCCGCCCGCGCCAGTCGGCGGGGATCTTGCCGGAGTTCTTGGCGATCGCGTCGATATCGGCTTCGAGCGCCAGCGTGACGACATCCGCGTCGAGGCCATCGATCACGGCGCGGGCCTGCTTGCCGGAACCGCCATGCGAGGTCTGGATGGTGACCGTCTCCCCGGTCTGCGCCTTCCAGTGCGCGGCGAAGGCTTCGTTGAACTCGCGATACAGTTCGCGCGTTGGATCGTAGGATACGTTGAGCAGCGTCGTATCGGCAAAGGCAAAGCCGAGACCGCCGAACTGGACCGAGGTCGCCAGCGCGGCGGTGAACAGCATGGATCGTCGATTGAGCAACATGGCTACCTCCATAGTTAGCGACAAAACTCTATCGGATTAGTCGTGTAATAGAGGGCATGCGTCTTCCAATTTCAAGGCGAAATCAGAAACAGTGTTCTCCTACGCGGTCAGCTTGCGGGCTT
Organism: Aquamicrobium sp.; assembly: GCA_019739225.1. Taxonomy (GTDB): domain Bacteria; phylum Pseudomonadota; class Alphaproteobacteria; order Rhizobiales; family Rhizobiaceae; genus Aerobium. The sequence goes on along the minus strand of JAHHDT010000001.1, from coordinate 1,027,542 downwards.
CTTCGTTCGCGGAGCCGCCGATGCAGTCGGCGATGGTGGTGCCGTCCAGAACGTCGCGTGTGGCCGTCGCGACCCGGGAGAAGACACGTCGGACTTCGCAGCTCTTTTCCTCGCGACAATCCTCGCAGCGACGATAGGCCATGCGGCTGAGGCAAGGGAGCGGAGCGATCGGGCCGTCAATAATGCGCATCACTTCGCCGAAGGTGATCGTGTCCGGGCTCTTGAGAAGCATATAGCCTCCCGCCTTGCCGCGCCGGCTTACCACGATGCCGTGGTGCTTCAGGTCCAGGAGGATCTGTTCCAGGAACTTCTTGGGAATGCGCTGCTGCTCGGCGATCTCGGAGATCATCTGGGTATCGTCGTTGCCATGCGCGCGGGCCAACGCGACCAGAGCCCGCAGCGCATATTTTGCCTTCTGTGAAATCATTGTCTCGTTCGTTGTCTTGAGCGCGGCCGGACGGAACGCAAATTGATCCAAGGGGCCACCAAGCTAGTGGGCCGGGCTCTTGCATGCAACCCGACCGGGCAGGGGAGGTCGAAGGGTTGTCAGGTGAGGAAGCATACCCTACTATCTCGACCAGATAGGTCGTATAATGGCTAACCTAGGTAGCGAAGTCCATAGGTCTGTCCGGACGAAGGTTCCGGAATGCGACGTACGTATTCCTCCCGCAGTTCGATGGCTCGCGTACATGTCGACCAGCCGTTGGCAGCCACATCCTCCTGTCCATCACGCCGTCGCACAGATCGCAGCGGTCATGAAAATCGAAGGTTGGATGATCAGAGGTGCCTGGACCCGCAACTATCTGCTCTGGCGCAACGGTCGAACAATGCGGGAAGGGCGATTGCCGCTGATCGTCCTACCGCTGGCTTACGGCCGCCTCTCGGCCTTGCAGATCAACGTATTCCTCACCGTGGAGATCATTGAAGCGAGGTCGAGGTTTCGTAGAGCGCTCAATCGGGGCCCTGCTCCTGACGAGGCAGAAGAATTACATGCGGCGATCAGGCTCATTGGCGCTGCCGAAGGGATGATCGTGGCTGACCCGTTCAGGCTCCATCGAGAGACCAAGCACGCACTGGAGCAGATGGCGCAACGAACTGAATAAATTTCGATGGATACGACGTGAAAGATCTTCCCCTAGACCACTTGGGGCGAAGTCCCTCGAACCTGTGGAACAGCGCGAAGACCAAAGCGCCGCCCAACACCGCGATCGTTGGTCCATAGCGCCGCATCGTCGTGGTGACGACGCCGCGAAATTTGTGGCCGCTTCCCTCGGGCCTGGAAGATCGCTCACCCTTCAGGCTGTCCAAAGCTGACAGAAGCAAGCAGCCAGCAAGTCCCCTGGGGCAGATATCGGCAGACGAAAGCCAAAAGCGCTCCCAGGGAGATAGCGATATACTATGGAATGGGAAAGGAAAGTTTCTTTCTTGGCGCCAGGCGTTTCCCTATGATCCCCAACCGCACCTGATGCAAAGATACATGACAAAAATGGGGAACACATGTCATCTGGTGAAGGCGAAAGTCGACAGGGCATCATGGATGCAATTCTGCATTCAATTCCGATTGCGCCGTGCGTCTGCCACACACCCGCTCTCAAGCGTATCCCCGGTACATTTTATGGAGATGTCGCATGAAATCACCGTCGGTCCGTTCGATAAGCCGTGCGTGCCTGCTGGCGCTCGGTATGCTGACGATTAATCCCGCCGCAAGTCATGCGCAGCCGGATACGCTGCGTGTCGTTATGCAAACGGGCCTGCGCCTGATGGACCCGATTATGACGACGGCTTACATCAGCCGCGATCATGGATACATGATCTACGACACGCTTCTCGGTCTCGATTCGAAATTTCAGGTGCGCCCGCAGATGGCGGACTGGACGACGTCTGAAGACGGGCTTGTCTACACCTTCACGCTGCGCGACGGTCTCAAATGGAACGATGGTTCGCCGGTGACGCCGGAAGATTGCATCGCCTCGATCCGGCGCTGGGCCGAGGTCGATGGGACCGGTGGTCCGCTAATGACGCTGGTCGAGGAAATGAAGCCGCTGGACGATAAAAGCTTCGAGATCAAACTGACGCAACCTACCGAGCTTATCCTCGAGGGGCTCTCCAAGCTGGGTGCCCGGCCGCTCTTCATCATGCCCAAGAAGGTGGCGGAAACTCCAGCCTCCGAGGCAATCACCGATTACACCGGCTCAGGCCCGTACCGCTTCGTCAACGAAGAGTTCCAGCCTGGCATCAAGGCAGTCTACGAGAAGAACCCCGACTACATCCCACGCGACGAACCCGCCGACTGGACTGCAGGCGGCAAAGTCGTGGGTGTCGAGCGTGTTGAATGGGTGACGATGCCAGACCAGATGACGGCAGTGAACGCGCTGGCAAATGGCGAGGTGGATTACATCCAGCAGCTCCCCTACGACCTGATACCATTGCTGAAAGAAAATCCAGATGTAACCGTGAAGGTGCTGGACCACCTGGGCTCATGGACTTTCTTTGCGATGAACCCGCGGCAACCTCCATTCAACAACAAACTGCTCAGGCAGGCCGCACTTGCTGCCATCGCTCAGAAGGACATTCTGGATGCCATGGTCGGCAATCCTGAATACTCCCAGCCTTGCGCTGCGATAATGGGATGCGGCACGGTGAACGGAGACGAGGCCGGCAGGGAGTGGATCGTCGAAGCGGACAAGGAGAAGGCCACGGCTCTGATGGCGGAAGCCGGCTACAACAACGAGCCCGTGGTCATCCTTCACCCGACCGACATCGCACTGTTTTCCACGCAGCCGGTCGTTATTGCCGAGGCTTTGCGCGACGTCGGCTTCAACGTGCAGCTCAAGACCATGGACTGGCAGTCTGCGGTAAGCAATCTGACCAATGACAAGGGCCCTGACGAAGGTGGCTGGAACATCTTCATCACCGGCGCGAGCATGGCAATTGCCAAGGACCCGTTCGGCAATTCGATGCTAGCAACCGACGGCAAGGCTGTGACCCGCCCCAATATTCCAGAGATCCTCGAGCTGCGCATGCAGTACGCCAAGGCGCCGAATGCCGAAGCGCGCAAGGAGATCACTCTCGAGATCCAGAAGAAAGCCATGGAGGAAGTCGCGGCCGGACCGCTCGGCCAGTTCCAGGTTCCGGCCGCTTTCAGCAACGACTGGACCGGCTTTCTGGAGGCGCCGGTAACGGTATTCTGGAACGTCCGCAAAGCTGCCGACTAACCCCTACCATGGCAGCGGGACCGGCTATCCTCCGGTTCCGCCGCCAACTTACCAGTTGAATCTCGCTTGCCCGTTAGCCGGAGCGCGCGACGATCCCAGGAAGTCCAACGCGCATGTTGTTGTTTTACGTGCTCAGACGCATCATTACTGCACTGCCGGTTATGGCCTTTGTGGCAATCATCGTCTTCGCCGCACTGCGGCTCACGCCGAATGACCCTGCTACCATCATGGCCGGCGAAGACGCGACCGAAGCACAACTCGAAGCCATTCGTGTCAGCATGGGTCTCGATCAGTCGATTCTGGTTCAGCTCAGCGGCTGGCTGCAGCGGCTGGCGACTGGGGATCTGGGTGTTTCGCTCATCTCCGGCGCTCCGGTTCTAGATCTCATCGGCGACCGTATCGGGCCGACGATCGCGCTAAGCATGAGCACATTCGTGTTAACGATGTTGGTGGCGATACCTCTGGGGGTCCTCGCATCCCGCAAGCCGGGCAATCTTGTTGACAGGGCTCTGATGGGGCTTTCGACCCTCGGACTGTCGCTGCCTGTCTTCGTGATAGGCTACATGCTGATGTATGCCTTCGCTATTGGGTTTCGGTGGTTGCCGGTTCAGGGCTACGAGCCTTTGTCGAGCGGCTTCTGGCCTCATGCCCAGCGGTTGATCATGCCGTCTCTTGCGCTGAGTGGCGCGTATATCGCTCTCGTCGCCCGTATGACGCGCAGCAGCATAATCGAGGTCAAGGGCGAAGACTTTATTCGCACCGCTCGCGCAAAGGGCGCTACGGAAACCTCGATTCTGATCCGACACGCCTTGCGCAACGCCGCCATTCCGATCGTCACGGTCGTCGGGGCGGGTGTCGCATCCCTGATCACCGGGGTGGTGGTGACGGAATCGGTCTTCAATCTGCCAGGCCTTGGGAGGCTGGTGGTCGAGGCGGTCCTCGCCCGCGACTACCCAGTCATCCAAGCGCTTATCCTCTTGTTTTCATTCGTCTACATCCTTGTCAATCTGATCGTTGATATCCTCTACACGGTCTTCGATCCTCGGATTAGGTACTGAGTTCCCAGATGTCGTCATTGGAAGAGTCAGGTCCGGCACGTTATGAAGACGCTGCGCCGCCCGGCGCAAAAGCCGTTCTGCGTGCCGCAGTCACGAGCATACCAGCATGGCTGGCTGCCGCGGTGATGATATGCGTTGTGGCGATGGCAATTTCAGCGCCTTTGATCGCCACCGCCAGCCCCACTGCTATAGCGCCAGCAGAACGCCTGCTCGGCCCCACTTCCACGCATTTCCTCGGGACCGACGCCCTCGGCCGGGACACGTTTTCGCGCATCGTCTATGGCTCACGCCTGTCGCTGACCGTCGGTGCAGGGGTGACGCTTTTCAGCGTTGGGATCGGACTGATCATCGGCGTGTTCGCTGGATATTTCCGGGCTTTCGACATGGTTGTTATGCGCGCGATGGACGGGTTGATGGCCATTCCGGGTATCCTTCTTGCGATCGCCCTCATAGCGCTGACGGGTGCGTCACTGACCACCGTTCTCGTGGCCATTACCGTTCCTGAAATTCCTCGTGTCGTTCGTCTCGTGAGAGGCGTGATTCTCAACGTACGCTCGGAGGCTTTCGTCGAGGCGGCAATTACGCTCGGTAGTCGCACCAGGCGCATCCTGTGGAGGCACCTGATACCGAGTACAGTCGCCCCGCTGACGGTTCAGGCGACCTTCATCTTCGCGTCGGCCATACTGACGGAGTCGACATTGAGCTTCCTTGGTGCAGGGCTTCCCAGCGAAATACCGTCCTGGGGGAACATGATGGCCGACGGGCGTATGTATTTTCAGCTCAAGCCGGGACTCGTGTTCTTCCCCGGCTTCGCGCTGGCAATGACGCTGCTTAGCGTCAACATTCTCGGCGACGTCCTGCGCGACCGGCTTGATCCGAAAATGGAGAAGCGGACATGACCGCCGTGCAGAAGGCCGCGGACGATCCGGTCCTTCAGATTAAGGGCCTGTGCGTCGCCCTGGCCGGTAGAGGCGGGAAGCAATTGCTGCGCGACGTCGATATCGAGGTGAAGGCGGGCGAGATCACTTGCGTGGTTGGCGAATCCGGCTCCGGCAAGTCGCTGACGGCCTACTCCGTCATGGGACTTCTGGACCCGGAGAGCCTGCGTTGCACGGGCGGCGAAATCATGATCGAGGGTGAGAACGTCCTGACGGCAACACCCCGCCGCCTGCGCGAGTTGCGTGCAACCAGCATGTCACTGATCTTTCAAGAACCGATGACTGCATTGAACCCCGTCGAACGTATCGGGGATCAAATCGAGGAAGTGCTGGAAATCCATTGCAGTGACGATGCGCGCACTCGGCGAAGGCGAATTCTGGAGATGCTGGAAGCGGTTCACCTTCCCGATCCGAAGCGGATATTCGATTCCTACCCGCATCAGCTCTCAGGGGGCCAGCGGCAGCGCGTCATCATCTGCATGGCGCTGATCCTCAATCCAAAGCTGCTGATCGCGGACGAGCCAACGACGGCGCTGGACGTCAGCACTCAAAAGCAGATCCTCGCGCTGATCCGTGAACTGCAGCAAAAATTCAACACGGCAGTTCTCTTCATCACTCATGATTTTGGCGTCGTGGTCGATGTTGCCGACAACGTCGTGGTTATGAACCAAGGCGAAGTGGTGGAGGCAGGACCGCGCGACACGATCCTGCGCACGCCTCGCAACGACTATACCCGGATGCTGGTGTCATCCGTGCCCAGCCTCGTGCCCCGGTCACGCAAGTCAGTGACCGAAGATGTCGTCCTTTCCATAACGGGACTTTCCAAAACCTTTGTGCGCCGCCGCCTGTTGCGTCCAACGACGGTCGTCGAAGCGGCCGTTGATTGCGACCTCACGCTGCATCGCAGCGAAATCTTGGGTATCGTGGGCCAGTCCGGCTCCGGAAAGTCTACGCTTGCTCGATGCATCATCGGCCTGGAAACGCCGAGTGCCGGCCGGATCGTTCTGGCTGGCGAGGAACTGGTGAACGCCCGGGGCAATGCATTTCGCGAGCGGTTCCAGCGTATTCAAATGGTGTTTCAGGACCCATACCGGTCTCTCAATCCTCGTGTGCGAGTTGGCGAATCCATCATAGAAGGCCCGACCAACTTCGGCGTGCCGCGCACCGTCGCCATGCAGCGGGCCAAAGGTCTGATGGAACTCGTAGACCTTCCCGTTTCCGCTCTTGACCGCTTTCCGCACCAGTTCTCCGGCGGCCAGCGCCAGCGCATCAGCATTGCACGGGCGCTGATGATGGAGCCTGAAGTGCTGGTTGCCGACGAAGCCGTTTCGGCCCTCGACGTATCCGTCCAGGCCCGGATACTGAAACTTCTGGAATCAATTCGGGTCGAGACGGGTGTCGGGCTCCTGTTCATCACGCACGATCTCCGCGTCGCCGCCGAAATCTGCGACCGCGTGATCGTTATGAACAAGGGGCGGGTCGTTGAGCATGGGTCGGCGGAGGCAGTGCTGGTTCATCCACGCGACCCTTACACGCGCGCACTTATCGATGCAGCGCCCGGACGTCACTGGGACTTCCGCAATTTCCGGCCGCTGTAGGCGTCAGACTTCCTCGTTTTGCAGCGCCTGCTTCATGCCCCTGAAGAAGTGCCAGGCGACCGTTCCGTTGCGGACAGGGGCGCTCGACAGCATGTTTACGTCGAAGGTCAGCGCGGGACGAATGGGGACGACCCTCATCCCTGAAAGCACGATGGATCGGGCCGTGAAAATGTCGATGATGGTCAAGCGGTTGAACTGCTTGGCCAGAAACGGCAGCACGTCGAGGGAGTGGCTGACGATCCGCTCGTCCGAGACGATGCCGTGACTTGCAAGAGCCTCGTTAACGATGTGCCCGATGGCGCCGCGTGGCGACATGTTGATCATCGAAGTGCCGGCATCGAGCTTGGCAAGTTCCAGCACGTTGCCTTCAACGTGGGGCGACCCCTCGGGCACCAGCGCCACGAGCCGGCCCCGGCCCACATTGGTCGAGTAGAGTTTCTGTGCGTCCACCGTACCGGAGACAAAGCCGAGATCGACCCGGCCTTCGCGGATCAGGGCCACCTGCTGCTCGGCAAGGCCGATCGTGATTTTCAGATTGAGGTCCGGGAACCGTGCCAGGACACGCTCGGAAGCGTAGGCCAGATGCTCCCGGCCGTAGAGGCTAACCGTGGCGATCGAGAGCTGCTTGCCGATTCCCAGCGCCATCGATTCAACATGCCGCTCGAGGCGCGAGATGCCATGGTTGAGGATGCGGCTTTCCTCATAGAGGGAATGGGCTTCATACGTTGGGTAAAGCCTGCCCTGCCGGCGTTCAAAAAGCACGACCTTCAGGGCCGCCTCGAAATCGTGGAGATGACGGCTCGCGGTTGGCTGGGATATCCCGAGCTGCTGGGCGGCGACGTTGATCGACCCATTTTTGTAGATCGCGCAAAAGACCTGAATTCGCTGAAGTGTCAGTCGCCTCATAAGTCGGCCTATATAGAATAATGCTATAACAAAGGAAAGCATGTTTTGTTATCGCGCACCTGTGTCCCGCATATACTTTCGGGGAGCCGAGGAATGCGTCGGTCAGGCGAGCCAGAGCCTGCCGATCTCGACCGGTGCCGAGAGGAAGAAGAGTTGAAAGCAGACATCATATTCCGCAATGCCGAAATAATCGACGGGACGGGCGGTCCAAGACGCAAAGGCGATGTCGCTGTCACAGGAGATCGCATCACCGCCATCGGCGACCTCCCCGAGATGGCAGGCGGACGAGAGGAAGATTGTTCCGGGCTGGCGGTGGCGCCCGGCTTCATCGACCCGCACGTGCACAACGACCTCGCCGTGTTCACCCACCCGGATATGGCGTCGGTGGTCAGCCAGGGCGTAACGACGATCATCAATGGCAATTGCGGGTTCTCACTCGCGCCGCTGACTGCTCCCGACCCCGTGCCACAGCCGCTGAGAATGCTATTCGGGCTCAATGCCCCGCGCTTCTCTTCGTTCCGCGCATATAGCGACCGTCTGCGCGCGGAGCCGCCGGCCGTCAACGCGGGCTGCTTGATCGGACATGGGACGCTACGGGTGAACGAAGTCGCGGATCTGGAGCGCGCGGCCGACGCACGCGAGTTGCGCGCCATGAGCCGTGCACTTGACGAAGCATTGGACCAGGGCGGCATAGGGCTTTCGACCGGGCCGTTTTATGCGCCTGCGCGCGCCTCTTCCACCGATGAGCTGACGCAGATGGCGCGGGTCGCCCAGCGGCACGGAAAGCTTTACGTCACACATATGCGCGACGAAGGCGATCGTGTCGTCGAAGCGCTCGAGGAAACGCTCGAGATTGGACGGGTTTCCTGCTGCGGCGTGCATATATCGCACCACAAGTGCGCGGGCGTCAGCAACTTCGGCGTGTCGGCGCACACGCTCGGGATGATCGACGCCGCCAGGATGACCCAGGACGTGGGACTCGACACGACACCTTGGACGGCAAGCTCCACGATCCTGAATTCCGGCCGTCACCGCCAGGCGCAGCGCGTCATCGTCGCGGAGTCCGAACCATTTCCCGAACATGCAGGACGCGACCTTGCGGAGGTGGCGGCGGAATGGGGTGTAGATCTGGATGAAGCGGTTGAACGCTTGCTCCCCGCAACGGGCATCTTCTTCATCATGGACGAGCAGGATGTGCAGCGAATCCTTCGCTACGAACATACGATGATCTGTTCGGATGGCATTGCCGGAGGCACACACCCGCACCCCCGCGTCTGGGGGACGTTCCCAAGAGTTCTTGGCCACTATGCGCGGGACGTCAGGCTGTTTTCTATTGAGGAAGGCGTACGTCGAATGACCTCGCTTACCGCGGATCGCTTCGGGTTGAAGGAGCGTGGCAGGCTTCGCGCAGGGCACTTCGCCGATATTGTGGTTTTCAACCCAGCGACGATCCGCGAGCGGGCAACCTATGACGCGCCGGTGCAAGCGGCTGAGGGGATCGCATCGGTCTATGTCAACGGCACCGCGGTATGGAAGGACGGGGAGGTCACGGGCTCTAGGCCCGGACATGTGCTGCCCTGAACCCTTCATGATTACAGTGGAAGGTTTGCGGGCATCGGCTACAGTCGGACTGAACTTAACGCCCCACCTGTTCGCTCCCGAACCATGAGCAATCTGCACGCCACCGAACTTGAACTTGCACTCAACGCCCTGCCGCGCCTCTATCCGGGGCCGGGCGGCGTCGCCGGTGTGGTCAGCGATGGCAAGGTGGTGGCGACGAGAGCCTGGGGATATGCGGATCGCGCCCGGCGTCGTCCGATGGAAGCCGCCACCCGACTGCCGATATGCTCGATTTCCAAGCAGTTCACCTGCGGCGTCCTGATTTCGCTTTTTGCTCAGTTCGATCGCCTCGATTCCGGCCTCGTGCGGCTTCTGCCTAGGTTCGGGGAGGGGAGGCCGTCCGTGCCGGAGCTGTGCAACAACCAGTCGGGTCTCAGGGACTATTGGGCGCTTTCCGTTCTGTTGGGGGCCTCTGCCGGTCAGACCTTCAACCGTGGCGATGCCATTCGTATGTTCGCCAATGTTCAAAGTGGCCATTTCGAGCCCGGCACGCGCTATTCCTATTCGAATGGCAACTATCGGCTGCTTGCGGAATTGATCGAAGCGGAAACCGGCAGGGCGCTGGAATGGCATTACCGCGACCTGATCTGGGGACCTGCTGGAATGGACACTGCGCTGGCAACCCCGGACACGCGTTTCCCCGTTGATGACGTGACCGGATACGAGGGCAATGCGGCGTGCGGTTTCTTCCCAGCTGCCAATGGCATCTACTGGGTCGGCGACGCTGGTATTTCGGCGTCCTTGAACGATATGCTCGCCTACGAGTGCTGGGTCGACAAACATCGCGACGACGCCGACGCGTTGTATGCACGACTGGCGAGACCTGTAACGTTCAGGGATGGCACACCAGCCGCCTACGGCTTTGGTCTTGCACATGGGAAGCTCGGGGATTTCGATACGACCGGGCATGGCGGGGCGCTGCGCGGCTTCCGGGCACACCGCCTGCATGTCGCTTCCGAACGCCTGTCCATCTTCGTGGCGTTCAACCATGAGGCGGACGCGCACCATGCCGCGACGCATCTCGGGAGGTCCGCACTCGGGCTTCCGAAACCGCGCGCAATTGCAGCCGACCAAAGCTGGCGCGGACAATGGATATGCTCCGAGACCGGTCTCATCTGCCGTATCGACACGGGCGAGACAGGGGCGAGCCTCAGCTTTGCCAGTGAGCCGGAACAGCTGATGCCGGCATCTTACGGAAGCCTCCGCGGCCCTTCAACGGTGGTTACGCAGGACGGCGCCGCGCTGACGATGTCTCGGCGGAAAGAAAACCTCGTCAGCCGTCTGATACCGCTGGAGCATATCGTGACAGCCGACGCCGCCGAGATCGCCGGACGCTACGCGTGCGACGAGCTCGATGCGGCCATGACCATCGATGCCGTCGATGGCGGCGTCTACGCACGTTTCGAAGGGTTTCTGGGCGTTGGTCCCATGGAGCTTGTATGCCCCGCCGGATCCGACACATGGACGGTCGCGACGCGCCGGACACTCGACGCCCCGGCTCCGGGAGAATGGACGCTAAGCGTCAGGCGCGGAAAGAACGGGGCCGTAGCGGGATGTGTGTTGGGATGCTGGCTTGCCCGCGGGATTCGATATCGCAAGATTTCGTGATGCTCCGGCGCGTCGAGTTGGGAAGCCGGCGAACCGGCCCTTGCTCCGAAGCCGATTACAATGCCCGGCTTCTCGCCAACCGAACTGGAAGTGAGCAGACAATGGACTTTGAGACACTTGAGGTCGGTTACGACATCCCCGCCCGTCCCGGCCAGCGGATTGACCAGATTCTGACACCGGCCCTGGTCGTCGACCTCGATCGGTTCGAGCACAACCTGCGCCGCATGCGCGACTTCGTGGCGCGTACAGGCCTGCGGCTGCGGGCCCACGCAAAGACTCACAAATCGGCCGATATCGCCCGCATGCAGATAGAAGAGGGAGGTGCGTGTGGCATTTGCTGCCAGAAGGTTTCGGAAGCAGAGGCGTTCGTCAGGGCCGGGATAACGGACATTCTCGTTTCCAACGAGGTTTGGGGCGAGGCCCGTACGGACCGCCTGGCCCGGCTGGCCGCGAAGGCGCGGATCATCGTCTGCGTAGATGATGTCCGGTCGGTCGACCAGTTGTCACAGGCCGCGCTGCGCCACGGTGCCACGCTGGAGGTTCTTATCGAGATTGATTGCGGAGCGCATCGTTGTGGGGTGGCGCCGGGCTCTGTCGCTGTCGAACTCGCTCAAGCCGTGAAGCACGCGCCCTCACTCCGTTTCGAGGGGGTGCAGGCCTATCAGGGCAGTCTCCAGCATGTCGAGGACCCCATCGAACGACGCCAGAAAGTCGAGGCTGCGGCACGCGCAACCCGCACCACCGTCGAAATGCTCGCGGCCGCCGGCATGGAATGCCACACGGTGGGCGGTGCCGGGACGGGCTCGTTTGCCATGGACGCCGCTCTCGGGGTGATCAACGAACTTCAATGCGGATCTTACATCTTCATGGATGCCCACTACGATCAAGTGGAAGAAGAGGGAGGCGGCCGACCGGGCGGGATGGAGAACTCCCTCTTCGTGCTGGCCGGCGTGACGAGTACCGCGATCGCCGGAAGGCCCGTATGCGATGCCGGCCTTAAGGCGCTTGCCGTCGACAGCGGTCTACCGCGTGTCGACAGGGCCCGAATTCAGTACGTAAGGGCGTCCGACGAGCACGGGGTCCTGGACGATCCGGAAAGCGTTCTCGACGTAGGCGATCGCCTCCTTCTCGTACCTGGACACTGCGATCCCACCTGCAATCTTCATGACTGGTACGTCGCAGTGCGGGGCGATCGAGTAGAAGCGATTTGGCCGGTCACGGCCCGGGGAAAACTCTTCTAAAGTGCGGTTTCCAGGGTGGGGCAGGCCCACTCAAATATACTATGGCCAGCCGAAATAAATTGCGTTTCCAGTGCTTCGGGGTTCACCTAGGTTTCCGATCCTGATGGTGAGGGGCAATCAAAAAGGCTTGGGAAAAATATGTTCTTCAAACAAAGCGACGCCCTGTCTGAAATGGGCCGGACCTGTGTCTCGACATTCCTGGACACGTTTGCGGGTCGTGGCCTCAGGGAGGACAATTTCGGCATGGTGGTCGTCCGGCAACCGGCCAAGGGTGCCGAACCGGAGGGGTTCTCCTGGCGGGGCGACTGGGTCTGCTATCCTTGCAGTGTGGTAAAGTCCTTTCATCTGATACATGCGCTCCACGCGCTCGATGCGGGTTTGCTGACACCTCACGACGATCTCGACCGGGCGATGCGCGACATGATCCTGTGGTCGTCCAATACCGCGACGAACTACGTGATCGACCTGTTGACTGGGACTACCGGAGATACCCTGCTCGCGGGCGAGGAACTGGAAACATGGATCGAACGGCGAGAAGGCTTGAACCGCTTCTTTCATGATTTGAAATGGCCCGAATATGACGAATGCAACATCTCCCAGAAGCTGATGGGCGACATCCGCTACGGCAGGGAGGCGACCTACGCCTCGCGGAACGGTGGTTATCTGAACGCTTTGACGCCGCTCGTGGCGGCGCGCCTGGTGCATGAACTGTTCGACGGCGATCTGCCCCTCTCCGAGGCCGCCCGTGAACGCGCCCAACGCATCATGTTTCGTGATCGCAATTCGCCTGAAGCCAAGATGCCGAAGTTTCAGGTCGACAACTATCTTGGGGGCGGCGCGCCAACGGATTGGCTGTTGTGGAGCAAATGCGGCTGGAATCCTTGGTCTGGCGATGAGCGTACTTCCTATTTCAAGCACGATCTCGCGAGGATACAGAAGCCGGGTGAACCGGCGCTGACGATCTCGCTGATGACGAAGGGCAAGGCGCTCTGTGAAGATCACCCAGAGGTATTTCCGCAGATGAGTCGTATAGTGCTGTCGAGCTTCGGCTCACATTAATCCAAGCGACTAGCGGGTCGAGGGCGTGGCCCCCCGCGCATCAGGCTCTCGATTCTATGGGTGGTTTTGACGGTTGGTACGATTGTACGTAGCTCATCGAAGAGAGTTCGTTTCGTTGAGCATTGCCGTGTCAATGCCCACTGCTGGATAAGGCCTAGTGCCGTTGTTTGAAATGAGGTTCATGCTCAGTTGCCGAGCGCATCGGCAATCTTTTCCGCGAGCATGATTACGGGAATGTTGAGGTTCGCGCGCGGCGCGGTCGGCATGATAGACGCATCGGCGACATGCAGACCCTCGCAGCCATGCACCCTGCCGGCAGCCGGATCGACGACCGCCGCGCTGTCTTCGGCCGGTCCCATTCTGCAGGTACCGCAGGCGTGCCACTGCGGGAACGCATGGTCGCGGACATAGGCCTCGAGCGCCTGCTGGTCGACGAGCAGGTCGCCAAGCGAAACGCCGCCTGACACCATCGTGCGGAAGAACCGACTGCGCAGCGGTGGAATAAAATCGATCGCCATCGCGGCCGGTGCGGTCAAAAGGTAGTTGCGGACCGTCTGCCGCCCCAGCGACTTGGCGAAACCGCTGTAGCTCGACGGCCCGCCATGGTCGATCGCGGGTGCCATCGCACGCGTGGCGAAAACTCGCGCCATCAGCCGCACCGCCGCCGAGAGGCGCCCCAGGTCCCGTTCGTCCTTGAGGAAGTTGAATGTCGCGGTTGGCTCCGCAGCCGGATCCGCGCTCACCAGTTCGACATGGCCCGTCGAGTGCACCTTGTTGATCCAGGAGATCGCCGTCGCGATCTTGCGGCCGAGAGGATGCCATGCAGACTTGGCCGCAAACATCATGAACATGTCGGACGGCGAGCCACCATCAAGGCCGGAACTGTAGCGGAGCCCAAGATGGATATGACGGCGGGTCGAGTCGCCGAGCCTCATGCCCGGTCTGATGAAGGCCGACAGCGAGATTCCCGGATGTTCCTGCAAGTTCTTGCCGACGCCAGGCAGGTCAACAACACAGTCGATGCCGAGGGCCTTCAGTGACAAAGCTGGCCCGACACCGGAACGCATGAGCAGCGCGGCGGAATGCAGCGCGCCGGCTGACACGACCACCTTCTGTGTTGCGACGATTTCCCGGGAACCTCCCTGTTCCACGAGGACGCCGGTTGCCTTGTCGCCGTCGAAGACGACCTTCAGCACATGCGCGTCGGTCATGACTTTGAGGTTCGGTCGCCTGCGCACCTCAGCACCTAGATAGGCCATTGAGGCCGAGACGCGATGGGTGCCGTCGTTCGACAGCGTTATCGGGAAATGGCCGTCGGTGAACACGCCGTTCTGGTCACCGATCGAGACGAAACCCAGTTCGTCCAGCGCTTTTTCCGCGGCGAGGGAAAGGCCCGGCCACCTGTCATGCGGAATGCGGTGAATCGGGATCGGACCCTCGGCTCCATGAAGCGGGCCGGGGAAGTCGAGGTCGCGCTCAAGCTTGCGAAAATAGGGAAGCACCGCGTTCCAGTTCCAGCCAGAAGCACCAAGGGCCGCCCACTCGTCATAGTCCTCCGGCGTACCCCGATTGGCGATCTGGCCGTTGATGCTGGAGCCGCCACCAAGCAGCCGCGGCTGCTCGTAGAGCCGCTTTGCGGCTGCCGGCGCGTTTTCCTGGAACGGCCGCGTTGTGACCATCAGGCCCTGCCAGTGGTTGCGCGGGTCAAACGCCGCGCGGCCTGGATACATATCGCGGATGGCGGAGCCTTCATTGCCTGGAGGCACGTCGCGGCCGGCTTCGATCAGCAGTACACGGTTGGAACTTCGCTCCGACAGCCGACCGGCGAGCACGGATCCGGCGCTACCGCCACCGACGATGATGTAATCCCACATGATCTACTCCGAAGAATGAAACGCGTCCGCGCCGGCCTCGGCGACGATGATGTCTTCGGCAACCGAACCCGAACTGACACCGATGGCGCCCACAATTGCGGCACCCGCGACAAGCGGGATACCGCCTCCGAGTGCGGTAAAGCGGCCGCCGTGAAGATTCTGGATGCCGAAGCCGGGTTGCCCGGGCAGCGTTGCCGGCATGATGTCTGCGGTCGCCTTGCGGGCGCCCGCTGCCGTCACCGCCTTGGCGATCGCAATGTCGATCGACAGGAACTTGGCGCCGTCCATGCGCCGGAAAGCGACGAGATGGCCGGCAGCGTCGACCACCGCGATGTTCTGCGGAACGCCGATCGCCTTGGCCTTCACTGCGGCGGCAACAACGACCCGCTCGGCTTCGTCGAAGCCGATGGATATGCTTCTGATCATGATTTAGCCCTTTACTGAACCCTTGGTCAGGCCGGACACGATGAGCCGACCGAGGAGAGCGAATGCGATGAGGATCGGCAAGATGGCGAGAGTGGCGGATGCCGTGAGAGGCCCCCATTCGCGACCGAAAAAGCCGATGAAATTGTAGATCGCGGGTTGGATTGGCCTTAGCGCGGGGCTGTCGACCATCACCGATCCGGCCACGAACTCGTTCCACGAGCCGACGAAGGTCAGTACGCCCGCCGCACCGAAAGCCGGCTTGCTGAGCGGCAGAATGACGTAGCGCAGCACCTCGAAGTGCGACGCGCCATCGGCCACCGCCGCCTCGTCGAGTTCGCGTGGAATGCCCTCGATTGTGCCCTTCATGATCCAGATGGCCATCGGCAGCTGGTGTGCCGTGTAGATCAACGGCAGTGTGAACCACGCGTTGGTGAGCCCCAGCCGCGTGAAATAGAGGTAGTTGGGGATGAGCAGCGCGGCGGCTCCAAGCGAAAGTGGAATGCTCGCGACGACGAGCAGAAACAAAGGCCCGCGCAGCGGAAAGTTGAAGCGGTCGAAGGCGTAAGCCGCCGGCAGGGCTAGCGCCAGAGTCGCCATCACCGTGGTGGCGCTGTAGAAGAGGCTCATCTTCATGTTGCCGAGAAAACCGCTATCGATCACGCGCTGATAGTTCTCCAGCGTCGGCGTGAAGTCGAAGAGCGTTGGCGGGAAACGGAACAGATCCTGCGCACCCTTGAACGAAGTCAGGATTCCCCAGACCAACGGCAATAGATTGAGGATCGCCAGAACCGCAAACGCAGCGGCGATCATCAGCCCCCATACGCTCGGCAGCATTCTCCGACGATCTGCAATCGGAACGAAAGGCACAGTCGTGGGGCGTGCGGTTTTGGTCGCGGTCATCGGGGTCAGGTCTTCCATTTCGCAAGCCGCACATAGGCGAGGACGAGGAGTATGTTGCCGATGAACATCACCAGCGCCAAAGCCGTTGCCGATCCGAGATCGTAGGCGACGAAGGCGCGGTCGAATATCTCCATCGGCAGAATTCGGGTCGCGTTGCCTGGTCCGCCGCCCGTCAGGACGAGCGGCGTCTCGACCGTGTTGAGATTCGACAGCGTGAGGACGATCGTCACCAGGAGCAGGGGCGTCTTGAGAAGGGGCAACGTGATGCGTCGGAAAACCTGCCAACCGGTCGCACCGTCGATGCGTGCTGCCTCTTCGAGGTCTTCAGGAATGCTTTTCAGGCCGGCTAGAAGGATGATGACCGCGTAGCCGATCCGTTTCCAGACAGAGACGCCGATCAGTAGTGCCATTGCGCTGGTCGGATCGTTGAGCAGCCGTATGTCGCCGAATCCCGCCCACCGGGCGAGCGAAAGCGCCAGCCCGATGTCGTTGACGAACACCCATCGAAACAGCAGCGTTGCCACGACCGTCGAAATGATCCACGGCACGATCACGATCATCTGCACGGCAAAGCCGCGGCGCTCGCCGAGCTTGTGGATCCATACCGCGAGAGCAAGCGCGATCGCAACAGTCAGGGCCACGGCGAAGAATGTGAACACAGTGCTGCGCGTGAGCGTTCCGCCAAGCGCGGGATCGTCCAGCAGGCGAAGGAAGTTGCCGAGGCCGATGAAGTCCGTCGGTGCGCCGTACTGAATGCGAAACAGGCTGAACCAGAATCCGTAGAAGACCGGCGAGAACAGCACGAGGCCGAGCAGCGCGAAGGCCGGCACGATGTAGGTCAGCCCGGCATGGCGAGAATACATGTTGGCCCCTTGGTTGGTTGGCGGGCGCCGCGCGACAACGGCGCCCGTTGGATGCGCTCGTCAGCGATTGTGGCTGCGGTTAAACTCGGCGCCGGCTTCCTCAAGCGCCTGCTTCGGGTCCGCGCCATTCACGACGACGTTCTGGGCCGCCTTGTTGAGGATCTGGCGATA
Source organism: Aquamicrobium sp. (assembly GCA_019739225.1). Lineage (GTDB taxonomy): Bacteria > Pseudomonadota > Alphaproteobacteria > Rhizobiales > Rhizobiaceae > Aerobium. The sequence continues at coordinate 1,010,065 of JAHHDT010000001.1, read as the reverse complement.
GCCACCGATTGAATACTCGATCGGCGCCAGCCAGCCATGCTTTGCCGAGCCAGTGGATACGACGCGCAAATACTCGTTGCCCGGCTGGTTGGCGAAATCGCCGAGGTGGTCTAGAGTCGATCCAAGCCCCGGCGACTGGCCGCCGATTTCGACCCAGGCCTTGTCGCCGTCAGGGCCGAGCATGTACTCGACAAACTCCCCGGCCTGTTCTGCGACCTGGCTCTTCGACCATACGCCGACTGCCCAGCCCGCCATCACGGCCGGTGAATGCTCCTGCTGCCCCGAACCCGGCCACAACATAAGGCCGACCTTGTCCTTGCCGAGTTGGCTCTGGAGGGTCGAAACGCGTACGCTCGCACCCAAGATCATCGCCGCGCGATCGGACGCAAACTGCTCGTAGACGTCGTCGACGGTCCAACTGACCGCGGATTCGGGCATAACGCCGTGCCTGGTGATCAGGTCAGTCTGGAGGGTCAGGCCGTCGACTCCCTCAGGCGAGGCAAAGTTCGCCTTCCCATCCTCGGAGAACAGCTCGGCGCCCTTGCCGACGAGGTAGGGGATCATCAGCGGCGGATCGGCCTGGTTCTCGCTGAAACCCTGAACGAAGCCGTAGCGCGATACCTGGCCAGCGCTGTCTTTCACGGTCAGCTTTTTCGCAACCTCGACCAGCTTGTCCCAGGTCGTGATCGTGGCCGGGTCGATGCCGGCTTCGGCGAAAAGGTCCTTCCGGTACATGATCGCGATGTAGTTTCGTGATGTGAACAAGGCATGCTGAGTGCCGTCGACATTGGTCAGATCCCAATACGGGCCGGCCCGGTCGGCCACCTGGTCCTCGCTCCAGTCCTTGACGAATAGATCGTTGAGGCTGGCAAGTGAGCCGGAATTGATGGCATCGCCGAGGAAGTCGGTGACCACCCAGATGACGTCCGGCGCGGTGCCGGAGGTGTGCGCCGCCAGGAACTTCGGGGTCATCTGGTCCCAAGCCTGGGGCTCGACCACGATGTCGATGTCGGGATTGGCCGCCTCGAAGTTGTCGATGATTTTGGCGAGCGCGACTTCGCGCGGTGACGTTCCGGTCGGGTTGAGGAAGGTCCACATCCTCACCGTCGTTTCTTGTGCCAATGCCGGGCCGGCACCTCCCAAAGCAGCGACGGCGCAGGCAAGCGCCGCCGACAATCCGAACCTGCGTAACATGGTTTTCCTCCTTCGATACCCGTTACTCTTCCGTCTTCACCCGGGGCCGTGGGCCTCGAGGTCTCGAAGCGCGTCCTTCAGCGACCGGCCGATGTGCTGACGCATGGCCGCGCCGTAGGCTTCGCGATCCATGGCGCGCAGACTGCGCACGATCGAGCGATGCTCTTCCGCTTCATCTACGAGACGGTTGCGCCAGGATTGCAGGCCGCGCTGGACCCATTCGCCGATCAGTTGCATCTGGATGCCGCGATAGAGCTGGATCAGCATGTCGTTGCCGCTAAGCTCGACGATACGGTGATGAAACTCGGCATTCAGGCTGAGCTTGGGGCGGTGCTCGATCGTCTGCGGGCTGGATTCGAGCTTGGACATGATGTCGTCCAGCACGCCTAGCGCGTCGGGCGATAGAGAACCGCTTCGCATCCTTTCGATCAGGATTTCGCCGGCGGTCAGTTCCAGCCCGAGGCGCACTTGCCACAGATCGACCACCTGCTTGGCGTCAAGCGCTCGGACATGGAAACCGCGCCTCTGAACGCCCTCGATGTAACCCTCGGCGGCGAGCCGCATCAGTGCCTCGCGGACGGGCGTCAGGCTGACACCGAACTGTTCGGCCAGTCGCTCCGGATAGAGCCGGAACCCGCGCTCGAAGTAACCGAAGACGATCATCTCCATGAGCGTGCGCCGCAGCGTTTCGGTCAGGGTTTCACCGGGCTTGCCGATGAGCTGGCCCATTTCGTCGGGCTCGCGGACCTTGATCGGTACAACGTTTTCCATTGCTATGCTCCGTAAGCCAGTCGGTAGCGCGCGAGGCGTTCGGCGTCGGGCTCGCCGCCGTGCCCGGGGAGATCTCCGGCGACCAGCATGCCGTTCTCCATTCGTGCCGGATGCGCGCCGAGCTCGTCGCGAAGCGGGTTCAGCAGCTTATTGGCCTCGTACGTCGCGAAACCGGGAGCCGCCCGGCACGCGTTGAGCGCTGCGCCGATAGCGGTGCAGCCTCCCACGCCGTGCGGCGCCAGCTTGACGCCTGCATCCTTGCACATGCGCCCAATCTCCAAGACGCCGGAGATGCCGCCGGCGCGAGTGATATTGGGCTGCAGGAAATCGACCGCCTGTGCGTCGAGCAATCTGCGATAGGCCGGCAAGGTGAACTCGTTCTCACCGACGGCAATGGGGATCGGGGAATTGCGCCGCACCTCGGCCAGTCCGTCGACGTCCTCGGGCGCGATCGGCTCCTCGAACCAGCCGAGGTCGTAGGGAGCAAGCGATTCCGCGACGCCAATCGCGGTACGAACGTCGTAGGCACAGTTGATGTCGACATAAAGTGTAACCGCTGGACCGACCGCATCGCGGATGGCTCCGACGTGAAGCGCATCTATCTCGGCTCCCCTGCCGATCTTTATCTTGATTGCCCGGAACCCATGCTTGAGGAAGTCGAGCGCCGCCTTGGCGGACGTCTCCGGATCGTCGTGAAAGCCGACCGGGCTCGCATAGGTGGAAACAGGCCCCGGCGTACTGCCGAGCAGGGTTGAGAGCGGGACGCCTGCCGTCCGCGCCTTGAGGTCCCACAGTGCGATGTCGATGCCGCTCAGAGCCTCCATGGCCGCCCCCCGGGTCGACCCCAGCGCGACAAAATACTTGTAGAGGACGCCCGTCATCTCCGAAGGCTCTCCGACTTCCTGACCGACGAGAACCGGCGCAACGACGCTATTGACGATCGCAGTAGCCGACATTGGATGCGGTAGCCCGAACGCCTCGCCAAAACCCACGATGCCGTCGTTCGATTCGACCTCCACCAGGGTTGTCATCTGGCCGACGCGCGGGATTCCGCGAAAATGCGCTGCCGGCGTGCGGATGTGTGGGGGCACATTGTCCGCGCCGCCGAACATCTCGGCGAATGACGCCATCAGTGGCGTTGCGGTCACTCGAGCGATCTTCATCGCGCATTCCTATAAATTATAATTTACATATTATAAGAAGCGAGACATGATGCGTCGTCAAGCAGGAAATGATGGCTGACGCGAATTTTCGTGGCGCGGCCAAGATGGAGCGAACAGGCGATGGCATCGATTGGCATTAACGACGTGCAGAAATCCTACGGCGCCGCACAGGTGATCAATGGCGTCAGCGTTGATATCGCCGACGGGGAGTTCGTCACGCTCGTAGGGCCGTCGGGATGTGGCAAATCTACATTGCTGCGTATGATTGCAGGTCTGGAATCGATCTCCGGCGGCGAGATCAACATCGGCGGACGGACCGTCAATCACCTGCCACCGAAGGATCGCGACATCGCGATGGTGTTCCAGAGCTATGCGCTCTACCCCCACATGACGGTGGCGGAGAACATGGGTTTTTCCTTGCGCCTGCGTAAGGCGCCCAAAAGCGAGTTCGACGCCAGCGTCAAGCGCGCAGCGTCGATCCTTGGGCTGGAATCCCTGCTTGACCGTTATCCGAGGCAGCTTTCGGGCGGGCAGCGGCAGCGGGTCGCCATGGGCCGCGCCATCGTTCGTGATCCTGCCGTGTTCCTGTTCGACGAACCGCTGTCCAATCTCGATGCAAAGTTGCGCGTGCAGATGCGATCCGAGATCAGGGGGCTTCACCAGAGGCTGGGCACGACCACGGTGTACGTCACGCACGACCAGATCGAGGCGATGACAATGGCCGACAGGATCGTGGTCATGCATGACGGCATCGTCGAGCAAGTCGGCGCGCCGCTCGAACTCTACGATCGGCCCGCCAACATGTTTGTGGCCGGGTTCCTCGGCTCGCCGGCGATGAATTTCCTGCGCGGCAGAACCGAGCAGGACGGCCGCTCGCTGATCCTCGGAGACGGCTTGACGGCAGCTCTGCCACAGCAAGTCGGCGGCGGCGACTCGATTGTTCTCGGTGTCAGGCCAGAGCATGTCAGCATCGACCCGAACGGCCTTCCCGCGACTGTCAAGGTCATCGAGCCGACCGGATCGGAAACACATCTGGTGGCAACAGTCGGCGCGCAAGATGTGACCGCCGTCATCAAGGAGCGCTACACGGCACGCCCGGGTGAGACAATTGGGCTGTCTTTCGACAAGGACTGCCTCCATCTTTTCGAACCCGACACCGGGCGGCGGATCTCTGATTGATGAACACCGGCGACTAACGCCTTGTGGATCGAACTCTGTCTCAGCATCGCCTATGGCCATGCCACTGCTGCGCCTGCGGCGAACCGGCCAGTGATGCCTGCTGGATAGGCAATCGAACGGCGTCGATTTGCCAGGTTGAAAAGACCTGTGATTTCCGCGGCCCGGAACACAACCACAACTCATTGTGCCTCGGACGACAGCTTTCAGCCCATGCGGCATGGACTTGAACGACCGAGGTGGGCGCGCGTTGCCGCCCGGCACCTTCGGGGCCGGCAACGGACTGTCCGGTTGTGGGGATTGCCAGGGCGAAGGTGCCGTTCTGCGTCCGACCCTATCGCGGTCGTTTGACGGTAGCGCGCGGGCTCCCGGAAGCAGACCATCCTGAGCGGGGAGGCATTCCTCCGCCGCACGATGATTGGATCTGCACCGAGAGTCTTGCCCGCCGTGCGGCCCCGAGCCGATTGACGATCTTTTCGTAATCTGCCGCCGTCTTGCGATCGGCGAACATCAGACGCCCCTCGGTGAGACGAACAGATGCGCCCAACAGGAGTTCTGCTTGTGCGTTGCGGAGGCTGACGCCTGCCCACCACCTCCCACCAAAGCGTGGCGCGCGCCGTCAATGAAATCCAGGAGGCGATCGCTGCGGAGACGCAGCAAGGCGCTTCATCGACGTCGGCTTCGTGGAGCGGCGTGCAAAGCGGCGTGAGCTTTGGCAGTCTGTTCATGAGTGCCAACGCATGGACTGTGCTTCTGATGCGGGCAGCGGGCGGTGGACCTGCAAGGCAAACTTCTCGATACCTTTGTCGAGGTTCTCGACAGTGATGTCGGCAAAGCAGTAAGAAATAGGCGCTGTGCTAACAGGGATCAGCGAGCCACCCGGCCAGTTCGCTTCCAGCGTCTCTATCTCGAACGCTTCGAGCGGTTTTACCCATTGCGGGTCGTACCCGGATCGATGAAAGAGACTGGTGGGCCCGGAGGGACTCGAACCCCCAACCAAGCGGTTATGAGCCGCCGGCTCTAACCATTGAGCTACAGGCCCCACGCCGCTGACCTAGTTGCTTTTTTGCTTCGGCACAAGACTGCCGCCGCAATCCACCCATAATCGCTTCCTAAGTCGGTCCGGTGTCGGGAAAACAACTTATTGGAGAACCAGATGAACCGCAGATATCTGCCGATGCTGCTGGCAGCAGCGATGACCCTGCCGAGCGTGGCCATGGCCCAGGAAACGCAGGCCGGGCAGACACCGCGTGTAGTCGTGACCGGCGAAGGCGAGACGGCGATCGCACCCGACATGGCGATCGTCAGCCTTGCCGTGATGCGCGAGGCCGATACCGCGCGTGCCGCGCTCGACGCTAACAACGAGGCGATGAACGCGGTCATCACCGCGATGAAGGAAGCCGGCATCGAGCAGCGGGACCTCCAGACGGCCGGCCTGCAGATCAACCCGCGCTATGTCTACCCGCAGAACAATGAAAGCGAGCAGCAGCCGCGTATCGTCGCCTATCAGGTCTCCAACACGCTGACCGTGCGCGTCCGCGACATCGCCGCGGTGGGCGAGATCATCGATCGTTCGGTGACGCTCGGCGTCAACCAGGGTGGCAACATCACATTTACCAACGACGATCCGGCAGCCGCCACTACCGAGGCGCGCAAGCGCGCGGTGGAGGACGCGGTGACCCGCGCGCGCACGCTGGCCGAAGCAGCCGGCGTGGAACTCGGTCGCATCCTCGAGCTGTCGGAACAGTCCTTCGCGCCGCCGCCGATGCCGCTTGCCGGCCGGGCCTATCGCATGGAGGCGGCAGCCGACGCGGTGCCGGTGGAGGCCGGAGAAAACACCTATCGGGTGCAGGTCAACGTGACCTTCGAACTCAAGCAGTGACCAGAAAGGGGCCGGCGCGGAGCCGGCCCTTTTTCATTGTGCAGAGTAGGTCAAAATCCCGGTCGGCGATTGCGCCGTGGTTTGAAACGACTGTTGCACGCGTGCTATAGGCAGGCGCGCCCGTGAGGCTGCAGCCCTGCCACGGGCGGTAACGGTCAAACCTGTCAGGAGGTCGAGTTGGTCGTGAGAACAAGCGTTCGAGGGGCTGGAGCCCGCATTGAAAACGTCGGCCCTTTCGGAAGCGCAAGCGCGGTGCCGCTGAAGCTGGCGCTGGTCGCGTCGGCTTTGACCGTTCTTTCGGCCTGCGGCTCATCGGGGCCGATGTATCGCGGCGCACCCCCGGCGGGCATGACCGACGAGCAGTACAGATGCCAGTTGGACCGGTCGCAATGCCCCGTCGCGATGTCGTGGCCGGACATGAAGGGACCTACAGGCGATATGGGCGCCCCAAAGTAGAGGCAGACCCCCCGCTGCGCTATCCCGGCAGGTGCGGGCGGAAACCGAATGCACCGGGGAGTGCCGGCATCATGTCGCGTGACAGTATGCCGGACAGTCGTGCGAAGGCGCGGAAGGCCTGCTGCGCCTTTTCGGCTGCCTCGACATCGACCGTAGCGGCAAAACAGGCCTTCAAGGCTGCTTCGTAGACCCGGCCCTGATGATGCGGCCATGCCAGCAGGAGATCAAGCGCCTGCTCGGCGCTGTAGACTTCACTGATCGGTTCGCCCGGTGCTGACTGGATACGCACCGGCAAGCGGAATTGTGCGGCGTCCATCTGACTTTTCCCTGTATCTTTTCGGGCACAACGCGCGACACGGCATTGAGTTGCGACAGGAGCGCGGGGCGGGTCGTCAGGACTGTGCGGCCAAAGGTGCCCGAACGCGCGCTGATGCGAGGGGTTGCCCCTGCTGATCCCAGTCACCCCAGCTCGGAAAGACGAGCGCGGGGGCGTCGTCGATGGCCTCCAACCGATGCTGCCAGCGGTCGAGCTGCGTCGTGAGTCTGGTCGAGAGGCTGTCGTCCTGCTCGTAGACATAGCCATGGCCCTGCACACCGAAGGTCCAGAACGGCGCCAGCACGGTGAAGCCCATATAGTGGAGCGAGTAATGCAGCGGCCACAGCATGGTTTCCGGGTCGCCGCCCCGTGCGCCCGGACCGAACGCCGCTTCGGGAGCACCGGTGGTGACTGAGATGACCGCCCGGCAGCCGCGAAAATGGCCCGCATCGTAGCGCTTGCGGCTGGTGTAGAGCCCGCCATTCATGAACACGCGGTCGAACCAGCCTTTCAACATGGCGGGCGGCCCGTGCCACCAGAGCGGGAACTGGATGACCAGCAGGTCGGCCTTCGACAGCGCCTCGATTTCACGGACCACGTCAACGGGCACGGTGTCGGTCTGCCATGCGTGGCGCTGCTCGGCGAGCGCGGAGAAGGTCGCCGGGTCTGAGCGATTGCGATAGTGCCGGCCCGCCTCGACGGGATCGAAACGGGACGCGTAGAGATCCGATAGTGTGACCGCGACGCCGTTCGCCTCGAGGGCCATTGTCGCGCGCTGCGTCAGTGCGGCGTTGAACGAGCCCGGTTCCGGATGAACGTGGACGATGTGAGCCTGCATGTCGATCTCCCGATCTCTTGTCCGGGAGAGGGTAGTGTGTTCAATTTCGTTTATCGATAGACAGAAGTGGCGATAGGACTTTCAGAATTGAAAGATGCGATGGACTGGTCCGACTATTCCGTGCTGCTGGCGATAGCCGAATCGGGGTCGCTGGCAGCGGCGGCGCGGTCTACGGGCCAAAGCCATCCGACGATGATGCGTCGCCTCAACGCCATCGAGGCGCGGCTCGGCGCGCGCGTGTTCGAACGGTTTCGCCACGGGTATCAGCCGACCGTGGCGGGCGAGGCGCTTCTGAAGGCGGCGCGCGACATGCGCGAGATCGCAATGGAGGCCGAACGGAAAGTGGCCGGACGCGACAATCGTCCGACCGGGAGCGTCGTCCTGACGACGACGGATACGCTGTTTGCCGGCTTGCTTGCGCCTATTCTCGGCCAGTTTCTGCGGCGCTTTCCGGGTATCGTGCTCGACATACGCGTATCGAACGATGTGTACGATCTGGCGCGTCGCGACGCCGAGATCGCGCTGCGGCCGTCTTCGGACCCGGAGCTCAATCTGGCGGGGCGGCGGCTGGGGCTCATCCGGCAGGCCCTTTACGTGCCGGCGGAAACGAACGGGACTGTCGATGAGGTGCCGATGCTGGGACCGTCGGCGGATATGCCCTATGGCGCGCTTCACGCGTGGATGAAGGATGCGGGAATGGATGCGCGCTGCGTGCTGCGCTTCAACTCTATTCTTTCGATGCATAACGCCGCGCGTATCGGTGCGGGAGCGGCGATACTGCCGACCTATCTCGCCGAAAACGATGCGTCGCTGCGCAGGACGAGCGAGCCGATCGCAGAGCTGGAGACGGAGCTCTGGCTACTCGTTCATCCCGATCTCAGGAAGACGGCGCGCGTTCGCGCCGTTCTCGACTATCTCGCAGACAATATCCGTCTCGACTGACGGGGAAATACCGGTCGCGGCGATGCCGCCGCGGCCGGCTTCAACGGATCAGTCCTCGAGGACGAAAGTAACTTTCAGGACAACCTTGTAGGATGCGATCCGACCATTCTCCACGGTCACCTCCTGGTCCTTGACCCATGCGCCCTTGATGTTGCGCAACGTATTTCCGGCGCGTTCGATGCCGACATTGATGGCGTCCTCGAAGCTCTTGGTCGATGTCGAGGAGATTTCGGTGATGCGTGCTACGGACATGGTCTTCTCCCTTGCTGCCCCACCCTGTCCCCGCAACGGACGCAAACGGCGATCGTTCCCCTTGCGGCTTGCCGGCCTCGGATGGGCCGTGCTCAATGGCGATGAGACGTCAAACGGAGGCGCATTTGGCTGAAACTCTGGGCGTGATCCTCGCGGGCGGCCGCGCTTCCCGCATGGGCGGCGGTGACAAGGCGCTGCTGGCGCTGGGCGAAACGACGCTGCTCGACAATGTGATCGCCCGGCTGCGACCGCAGTGCGCGGCGCTGGCCATCAACGCCAATGGCGACCCGGCCCGCTTTGCGCGTTTCGGCCTTCCGGTGATTGCCGACACGATCGGCGGCCTGCCGGGGCCGCTGGCCGGCATTCTGGCCGGGTTGGAGTGGGCGGCTGCGCATGGCGGCGATTCGCTGGTTTCAGCCGCAGGGGATACGCCGTTCCTGCCGGACGACCTCGCCGAACGTCTGCGGGATGCCGGCGGCGGTGGGCTGGCCCTGGCGGCATCCGTCGATGGCGAGGGTGTGGAGCGGCTTCATCCGACCTTCGGCATGTGGCCGGTGGCATTGAGCGGGGATTTGCGGGCCGCGCTGGAGCGCGGAGAGCGCAAGGTCGCCACATGGGCGCAGAATCACGGCGCTGCCGTTGCGCAGTTTCCGGCTCGCGCGGACGTCGACCCCTTCTTCAACGTCAACACGCCCGACGAGCTTGAACGGGCGCGAGAGCTGCTTGGCTCGAACCCCGCTTGAACTCAGGTGATGAAGGCGACGGTCGAGGCGATGGCCATGACCAACGCAACGAGAATCAGAACTGCCAGGAGGCGGGGCATGCCAAACACCATGGCATAGCCTGCCACCCATGCGGCCGCGGACGCGCCGAGCGCGTAAAGGAAGGTGCTGCGGTCGCCGGCGGCGATGCCGGCCGCCATCAGCCCGCCAACGGCCAATGCGCCGAACACGACGATGATGGCGATGGCGTATCTTTCGAGGTCGTTTTCCATTGTCTGTCCCTTGGCGCATGCGGAAAGGAAACGGCTGGCAACGTTTTGACAATCAATCGCGGCGCACACAAGACCATCGTTGCGCAAAACGTGTGGGGGGTGCGTTGAAGCGAGGGGCCACAGGTGCGATTGTCTCCCGCTACGCCGGAGGAGGGCGATGCGACGACAATGCGCATATTGCTGGTGGAGGACAACGAGGATCTCGGCGAGGCGATCGAGCGCAGGCTGCGCGATGCCGGCCATTCCGTCGAGTGGCTGCGCAACGGCGACGAGGCGATAGAGGTTGCCGCCAGCGAGACGTTCGACGTGGTGGCGCTCGACCTGACGCTGCCCGGGCGCGATGGAATCTCTATTCTTGCCGAACTGCGCGGGCGCAAGTCGGAAACGCCGGTTCTGGTGATGACGGCGCGCGCCGAGATCGACGACAAGGTGAGCCTGCTCGATCGCGGCGCCGACGACTATCTGGTCAAGCCATTCGACCTGCGCGAGCTGGAGGCGCGGCTGCGGGTGCTGATGCGTCGCCCGGCGGGGCAGGTGACGAGCCTCGCCACCGTGGGTGACGTAACTGTCGATCTCGCCAACGGCTTCGTGAGCGTCGGCGGACGCAAGGTCGAGCTGGGGCGGCGCGAGTTCCGGCTGCTCGAAATCCTGCTCGCGCGGGTGGGGCAGGTGGTGGCCAAGGAGCGGCTGATGGCGCAGCTCTTCAATTTCGACGAGGACGTCTCGGTCAACGCGCTCGAGCTTCAGGTCTCGCGCCTGCGTCGCAAGCTGGAGGGCTCGCGGCTGGAAATCGAGACGGTGCGCGGCGTCGGCTATCTCGCACGGGCTGCGGGTGGCGATGGCAAATAGCGCGTTCTCGATCCGCCGGCGCATCTTCGCGCTGGCCGTCTCGCTGCTGCTGGTGGCCGCGGTGGCGCTTGCCGCCTTCATCAACGATTACGCGGAGCGCGCGGCCGACCGGGCCTTCGACCGGCTGCTGGCGGCGTCCGCGCTGACGATCGCGGGTGCGGTGCAGATCGAGGACGAGACGGTGCTGGTCGAGCTGCCGTTCGCGTCATTCGCGATGTTTTCCGGCAGCGACAGGCTGTTCTACACGGTCAGGGCACCCGACGGCGCGCTGGTGACGGGCTATGACGACCTCGCCAACGAGCTGCCGCCGGCAGATTCGGCCGAGCCGGTCTTCCAGGACCTCGACTATCGCGGCGAGACGCTGCGGCTGGTGAGCCTCGGCCGGCTGATCTCGTCGGCGGACGAGGCCGCCTGGGTGACGATCCGCGTGGCGGAGACGCAGAACGAACGCGAACTGCTTTCGGCCGAAATCCTCTCCAACGCGATGCTGCCGCTGGCCGCACTGACGCTGCTGGCGATCGGTATCGTCTGGTTCGGGCTTGGCCGCACCTTCGCGCCGCTCTCGACGCTGGAGCAGGAGCTGCGCGCGCGCTCGCCCGACGACCTCTCGCCGGTTTCGGTGCCGGTGCCGGCTGAAGTCAGCCAGCTCGTCGTTGCACTGAACGGCTTCACCGACCGGCTGCGGCTGGCGATAGAACGGTTGAGCGGACTGGTGAGCGAGGCCGCGCACGAGGTGCGCACGCCGCTGGCCTCGCTTCGCGCACAGGCCGAGATCGCCATGGACGAGCCGGACCCGGAGAAGCTGCGCGCGCGGGTCTCGCGCATCCACCAGAGTGCTGCGCAGGCGAGCCAGCTCGTCTCGCAGCTCCTGATGGACGCGACGATCTCGCATCGGTTGGACATGCGCGATGCGCGGCCCACCAGCGTCGACGCGCTGATTGACGAGGTGCGGCAGCGGCTCGATCCGGTGGCTGCGGCCCGGCTGTCGGTGTCGGTGGAGGAGGACGCCGGCGCGGCTGAGCTATTCGCGGACCGGGTGGTGGTACGCGAGATGCTGCGCAACGTGGTCGACAACGCGATGCTCTATTCGACGGGTGCGGTCGAGATCGCGGCGCAATCGCCCGAGCCGGGTACCGTGCTGCTTTCTGTGAGCGATCGGGGGCCGGGCATTCCCGATCCGGAGAAGGAAACGGTGCTTCAACGTTTCAAGCGGGGCAGCGCCGGGGAAGGCAAGACGGGCTCGGGACTGGGGCTCGCCATCGTCAAGCGTGTCGTCGATTCGCATGGCGGCAGCCTCCGCTTGGCGGACCGCGACGGCGGCGGGCTGGCGGTGGAGATCATGCTGCCGCTGCGCCGCAGGAAGCCGGCCGCGCACACGGCAGCGGCGGCTGTCGCGGTCGTATCGATTTTCGCCGCCGCGCTGCTGGTTATGCCGGCACAGGGCGAGGCGGCCGAGAACCGCTATCCCGCCCTGCAGCCACCGGCCGAGGGTGCGCGCTCGCTGACGATCGTCGGCACGACCGACACGCCGCTTTTCGCGCGGTTCGTGGAGGGTTTCCAGAAGGTGCGACCCGATGTCGAGGTCATCTACCGGGAGACCGACACGCTGGTGATGTATGAGGAATTCCTCGGCGGCAGCATCGCGCCGAAGCCGGACCTGATGATCTCGTCGGCGGCTGATCTGCAACTCAAGCTTGCCAATGACGGCCACGCGCTCGCCCACTCCTCGCAGTACCTGCAATCGGTGCCGGGCTGGGCGCAGTGGCGCGGCGAGGTGATCGGCTTCACCTTCGAGCCGGCCGTCATCATCTACAATCCCGATCTCGTGCGCGAAGACGAGCTGCCGCGCACGCATCTGCGGCTTGCCGAACTGCTGGAGGAGCAGCCGGAACGCTTTCGCGGTCTGGTCGGCACCTACGACATCGCCAAGAGCGGCGTCGGCTACCTGCTGGCCGCGCAGGACCAGCTCATCTCGTCCAACTTCTGGCGGCTTGCGACCGCATTCGGGCGCATCGGTGTGCATCTGAGCGGGTCGAGCCCGGATATTCTCGACCGGGTGGAACGGGGCGATCTGGCGCTCGGCTACAACGTTCTCGGCTCCTATGCGCTGGCGCGGCAGGCCGCGGGCGCCAGGATCGGCATCATCGTGCCGGACGACTACGTGCTGGTGCTGACGCGTACGATGCTGATCCCGCGCGATGCATCCGAGCCGGACCTTGCGCGGGCTTTCGTCGATTTTGCGCTGTCGCCGCAGGGCCAGGCCATCTCGGCGGGCGACGCGGCGCTGGGGTCGATCGTTCCGGGTTCGAGCGGCCCGTTTACTTCGGAGGCGGTTTCGGCGCGGGGCAGGGGGGCGGTCCAGCCGCTGGCGCTCGGGCCATCGCTGCTGGTTTCGCTCGACCAGCAGCGCCGCAGCCGTTTCCTGGCGACCTGGCGCGAGATCGTCTCTCCCCGCTGAGAGATCGCCCGATAACTCTACTCCGGCGGGCATCTGACGCAGTTTTCTTCGCTTCCGATGCTCACGTACCCAAAAGTACGCTCCGCTCATCGCCTGCGGTGACCCCTAAACCCGCGTCACTTGCCTCGCCGGAGCGACTTCTCAAACGATCTCTGAAAGACGGTGACAGGCGGATGACAGGTTCGGGTGCTACGATGCCCGCAACCGGGAGGATACCGGCTGGCCGTATGCGGCCGTCATGACAGCATTGTCTGGGAGGACATCATGAGAATTTTCGCGCTTGCCGCAGCCGTCGGGCTGCTTTCCGCAACGTCCGCTTTCGCGCAGCTTTCCGAACTGAAGATCATGGCGCCGGCCGCACCCGGCGGCGGCTGGGACCAGACCGCGCGCACGATCCAGTCGACGCTGCAGTCGGAGGGCCTCGTCTCCAACATCCAGGTGGAGAATGTCGGCGGCGCTGGCGGCACGATCGGCCTGCAGCAGTTCGTCAACAATTCGAACGGCGACGGGGCGGCCACCATCGTCGGCGGCTACGTGATGGTCGGTGCCATCATCGCCAACGATTCGCCGGTGAGCCTCGCCGACGTCACTCCGATCGCGCGCCTGACCGGCGAGTATGTCGTGGTGGTCGCTCCGGCCAACAGCGAGATCGACAATGCCGAACAGCTTGCCGAGGCGCTGCGCACCGATCCGGGCGCGGTGACCTGGGCGGGCGGCTCGGCCGGCGGCGTCGACCATATCGCGGCCGGCATGTTCGCCAAGGCGGCAGGCGCCGATCCCGCGGCGATCAACTACATTCCCTATTCCGGCGGCGGCGAGGCTCTGGCCGCGCTGCTCGGCAACCAGGTTACCGTGGGCGTATCCGGTTACAGCGAGTTCTCGGCGCAGATCGAGGCGGGCGCGCTGAAGGTGATCGGCATCACGGCACCGGAGCGGCAGTCCTATCTGGACGCGCCGACCTTCGTCGAGCAGGGCTTCGACGTGGACGTGCAGAACTGGCGGATGATCGCCGGCGCGCCGGGGCTGAGCGACGAGCAGCGCGACGCGCTGATCTCCACCATTCGCACGATGGCCGAATCCGATGCCTGGAACAAGGAGCTGGAGACCAAGGGCTGGGTGAACACCTATCTCGACGGTCCTGATTTCGCCGAATACCTGAAGGGCGAGATCGAGCAGACCGGCGCTATCCTTGGAGAGCTGGGCATCACCCAGTAGGGAGGCAGCAATGGCCACCGAGACAGATGGAGCCGGCGAAAGCCGGTTCCCCTCCGAGCCGCAGCACACTACCGGTCGTGATCTCGCAGGGCTCGCAATTGCTCTAGGTCTGTTCGCGCTGGCAATCCTGATCTGGTGGGATGCGTCCAGTTACCCGGCTAGGCGCAACTATGCCCAGGTCGGCCCGGAGATCTTTCCCTATGTGGTGGCGGCCGGGCTTGTCGTGTTCGGCTTCCTTACGGTGCGGCTTGCGATCCTGAGCGAGTTTCCGGAGCGCTCGGAGATGAATTGGCCGCCGGTGGGCTGGATCGTCGGCGCAGTCGTTGCCGAAATTACGCTGCTGAGCATTGGGGCGGGCTTCATTCTGGCCTCCGGCGCGCTGTTCGGTCTTTCGGCGCGCGGCATGGGGCGCAGGCCGGTGTGGTTCACCATTCTCGTCGGCGTCTGCATTTCGGCGTTTCTCTACATCCTTTTCCGCCACGGCCTCGGGCTTTCGCTGAGGGCCGGACCGCTTGAACGGCTGATCGACAGCCCGTTCCGCCGCTGAGGAAGGCAAAGCGTCATGGATACATTCTCGCTTCTCCTGAACGGGCTTGCGGTCGCGGCCGAGCCAATGAACCTCCTGTTCGCGCTGATCGGCGTGATCCTCGGCACGGCGGTGGGCGTCATGCCGGGCATCGGTCCCGCGCTCACGGTGGCGCTGCTGTTGCCCGTCAGCCTTTCCTTCGGCGCCACCGGCTCACTCATCATGTTCGCCGGCATCTATTATGGTGGCATGTATGGCGGTGCGATCTCGTCGATCCTGCTCAACACGCCCGGCGAAACCGCATCGATCATGACCGCCGTCGAGGGTAACAAGATGGCCCGCGACGGTCGCGGCGGCAAAGCGCTGGGTGCTGCCGCGATCGGCTCGTTCTTCGGCGGCAGCTTTGCGACGCTGGGGCTGGCTGTGGTCGCACCCTTCATGGTGATGGTGGCCTTGTCGTTTGGCCCGGCGGAATATTTCGCGCTGATGGTGCTGTCGTTCATGACCGTTTCGGCGGCGTTCGGCGGCTCGATCATACGGGGCCTGACGGCGCTGTTTCTCGGGCTCGCCATCGGCCTCGTCGGCATCGACAAGCTGACCGGGCAGGCGCGGCTTGCCTTCGGGGTCGCCGAACTGCGCGACAACATCTCGATCGCCATCGTGGCGGTCGGCCTGTTCGCGGTCGGCGAGACGCTCTACATCGCCTCGCAGAAGCACAATATCGGCGAGAAGGTCGAGGCCATCAAAGGCTCGGTCTGGCTTACGCTCGCCGACCTCAAACGCTGCATCAAGCCCTATCTGCGCGGCACGCTGCTGGGCTTCAGCTTCGGCCCGTTGCCGACGGGCGGTGCCGAAATCCCGACTTTCCTGTCCTATTCGACCGAGCGCAAGACGGCGAAAGGTGTGGCCAAGGAGGAATTCGAGGGGCCGAAGGGCGCCATCGAGGGCGTCGCGGGGCCTGAGGCCGCCAACAATGCCTCGGCTGCCGGCACGCTGATCCCGCTGCTGACGCTGGGCCTGCCGACCTCGGCGACCGCGGCAATCATGCTCGCCGGCTTCCAGCAGTATGGGCTACAGCCGGGGCCGTTGCTGTTCACCAACAACCCGGACATCGTCTGGGGGCTTGTTGCCAGCCTGTTCATCGCCAATGTGATGCTGGTGGTGCTCAACCTGCCCTTCGTGGGCGTGTGGGTGAAGCTGCTGATGATCCCGCGCCCGTGGCTCTATGCCGGCATCCTCACCTTCGCGACGCTGGGCATCGTGGGGGCGGAAGGGTCGGTCTTCGCGCTGGTGCTGCTGCTTGCGTTCGGGCTGCTGGGCTTCCTGATGCGCCGATTCGGCTATCCGCTGGCGCCGGTGCTGGTGGGAACCATCCTCGGCCCGCTGGCCGAAGAGCAGCTTCGGCGTGGCCTGATGATCAATCGCGGCGACTGGACCTTCCTGTTCACCTCGCCGATCGCGCTGACGATCTATGCGATCGCATTTGCCGCGGTGCTGGGGCCGGTGATCTGGCGCGCGATGCAGCCCAAGGGCGCAAACACCGCCTTTGCGATGGACGGGGACTGAGGCTGATATTGCATCGCCTGATGGACCGGGGCGAACACCGCCTGTAACAAGATATGGCGCATCGCGAGCACGCGGTGCGCCATTGTCCTGAAAACGGTGTCCCGACCGAGCCCCATGACCAGACCCGAACCTTCATCGGATGAAACCTGTTCGGCCGGGGACGCCTCGCATCCGGTGTCGCCCGATGTCGCCGCAGCACGCGCCGTCGCGATCGCCGCCGCAGTCGCCGAGACGGAATCGATCGACCTGATCGATGCGCAGGGCAGGGTGCTTGCCGCAGACATAGCCTCGCCGATGGCGGTGCCGCCTTTCGACAATTCGGCAATGGACGGCTACGCGGTGCGGCTTGCCGACCTCGCGGGTGATGGGCCGTGGACGCTGCCGATCGTCGGCCGGGTCGCGGCGGGCGAAAGCGTGCGCGCGCCGGCGGCGCGCGGACCCGAGGCCTTGCGCATCTTCACCGGCGCGCCAGTGCCAGAGGGTTTCGATGCCGTCGTGATGCAGGAACACTGCAAGCGCGACGGCGATAAGGTCATTATTTCCGGCAAGCGGCCACGGGTGGGCGAGAATATCCGCCGGGCGGGCGAGGATGTGGAGCGCGGCGCATTGCTGGCATCGAGCGGCGAGCCACTGTCGCCACAAAGGCTCGCGCTGTTGGCGGGCGCGGGCGTCGCCAGCGTCTCGCTTTTTCGAAAGGCGCGCATCGGCCTCATCTCCACCGGCTCGGAGCTGCGCGAGCCCGGACAGCCGCTGGCGCCGGGGCAGATCTACAACTCCAACCGGGTTGTTCTGCGCGCCATGCTGTCGCGGCTGACATGGGCGCAGGTTGAGGATTTCGGCATCGTGCCCGACGACCGGCCGCTGCTGGAGCGGACGCTGGAAGACGCTGCACTGGCCTGCGACGTCTTGGTGACAACCGGCGGGGTATCGGCGGGGGACGAAGACCACGTCGCGGCGATCATGCGCGATGGGGGCACGCCGCTCGAGGTGGTGAAGGTCGCCATGCGACCTGGAAAGCCGGTCAAGGTCGGCAGGCTGGGGCAATCGGTTTTCTTCGGCCTACCCGGCAACCCGAACGCCGCGCTCGTCACATTTCGCCAGATCGCGCTGCCGGCGA
Organism: Aquamicrobium sp.; assembly: GCA_019739225.1. GTDB lineage: Bacteria > Pseudomonadota > Alphaproteobacteria > Rhizobiales > Rhizobiaceae > Aerobium. The sequence goes on along the minus strand of JAHHDT010000001.1, from coordinate 992,350 downwards.
TCCGCACGGTCGCGGGGCTCCGCGATGTCGTGCCGGTCTGGCAGCCTGCGGTGGCGGGCTTCGGGTATGCCAGGAAAGGGGGGCGCACGGAGTTCGTGCCGGTGCGCATTACCGGGCGCACCGATGCGGGTGTGCCCGTGGTGGAGATGCTGGGACGCGGTTCGTCAGCAAACCTTTCGGCAATGGCGGCGGCCGACGGGATCGCACTTCTGCCACCCGAGGATGAGACGATAAGTCCGGGCATGCCACTGCGTTACGAGGCATTCAGGATGCCCTGAAACCCTCGAGCGCGACGATAGGCGCCCATGTGGCGCGACGATCGGACTTGACCCGGCTTGAGAGCGGGTGTCACACAACCGATATGCTTACGGCCCAAAGACCTCGTGCCGGTCGAAAGATATCTTATCCCGGGATGGCCCATTGCCGATGAACCACAGCGACGCCAAGCCGATCGAACAACCGCAGGAGCCGCGCTGGCTGGGCACCACCGCGTCTTCCCGCATCGGCCTCATCCCGCCGCTTTCGGCCGCGCGCTGGCTGCTGGTGGCGGTGCTCGCAGCCGGCATCTATTTCTTCCACGGCTTCCTGGTGCCTGTGCTCGCGGCAATGGTGATCGGGTTTGCGAGCTGGCCGATCTATCGCGACATCCTGCGACGCTGCGGCGGTAACCGGACGATCGCCGCGACGATCGCGATCCTGCTGATCCTCACCTTCCTGATCGTGCCGATCGTGATCGCTGTCAGCTACACGATCACCGAGGTCGGCCAATGGTTCAACTGGGCGGTCGAGACCAACCGCACAGGTTCTGCAACACCGGATTGGATGGCGGCACTTCCGGGCATCGGCGAGTGGATCGACCAGCAGTGGTATCGCTACATTGGCCACCCGGGCGCGATCGGCGAGCTGGTCCAGATCGTCAGCGGCGCCAATATCGGCAGCATCTATCGCGGCGTGCTAGCGGCGGGCACAGGCCTGTTCGACCTGTTCCTGACGCTGCTGTTCATGATGATCGCGCTGTTCTTCGTCTATCGCGACGGCGAGAATTTCGTCGCGCAGCTCGATACGCTGGGGGAGCGCATCCTGCCGATGCGGTGGGAGCGGATTTCGCGGGTTGTGCCGGCAACCATCAGCTCCACCGTCATGGGCATGACGCTGATCGCCATCGGCGAGGGCATCGTGCTGGGCATCGCCTACTGGATAGCCGGCGTGCCTTCGCCGGTGACGCTGGGCGTTATCACCGGCGTCATGGCGCTCGTGCCGGGTGGCGCGCCGCTGTCGTTCACGCTGGTTTCGATCTATCTTGTTGCGTCGGGCTCGCCGGTTGCGGGTGTGGCGCTGTTTGCGTGGGGCTCGACCGAGCTCTTCATCGTCGACAAGACGCTGCGGCCGAGGCTGGTGGGCGGGCCCATCAAGCTGCCATTCCTGCCGACCTTCTTCGGTCTCATCGGCGGGGTGAAGACGATGGGCTTTCTGGGGCTCTTCATCGGCCCGGTGCTGATGGCGCTGCTGGTGGCGATCTGGCGCGAATGGCTGCACGAAATGCGCACAACGACCGCTGTCGCCGTTCCGCCGGAACACGTACAGGCACGGCCACCCGCGCCCCCACCGACAGGATGATCCGCGCCCCGGGCGTTGCGCCAGGGGCACCCGATAGCGTCATATCGATGCGGTGTGAAATTACCGGCTTGACGGGGAAGGGCCTAATGCCGCTTTTCAGTTGTGTGCTCCGGGTTCGCCCGGCATTCTCGATTCGAACAAACCAACTTGGTGCATGACCGAAGCAAACCTGCTCTTGCTCCTGATTTTGCTGCCTTTCATGGGCAGCGCACTGGCGGCGATGCTGCCGGGCAACGCCCGCAACGCAGAGGCGTGGCTCTCTGGCGGTTTGACCATCGTGGCGTTCGCGGTAACCGCCTCGCTGTTCCCGTCGATCGCGGACGGCGGCGTCGTGCGCCGGCAGGTCGAGTGGCTGCCGGAGTTCGGGCTGAATTTCACGCTGAGGATGGACGGCTTCGCCTGGATGTTCTCGATGCTGATTACCGGCATCGGTTTTCTGGTCGTGCTCTACGCGCGCTACTACATGTCGCCGAAGGATCCGGTACCGCGCTTCTTCTCCTTTTTCCTGGCGTTCATGGGCGCCATGCAGGGCATGGTCATCTCCGGCAACCTGATCGTGATGGCGATCTTCTGGGAGCTGACCAGCATCTTCTCGTTCCTGCTGATCGGCTACTGGCACCACAACGCGGCGGCGCGTGACGGCGCGCGCATGGCGCTGACAATCACCGGCGTGGGCGGGCTGTGCCTGCTCGTCGGTATCATCATCATCGGCCATATCGTCGGCAGCTACGAACTCGACGACGTGCTCGCCTCGGGCAACCTCATCCGCGACCATGACCTCTACACGCCGGCCCTCCTGCTCATCCTGATGGGGGCGCTGACCAAGAGCGCGCAGTTTCCGTTCCATTTCTGGCTGCCCAACGCCATGGCTGCGCCCACGCCGGTGTCGGCCTACCTGCATTCGGCGACTATGGTGAAGGCCGGCGTCTTCCTGCTGGCGCGGCTATGGCCGGTGCTGTCGGGGACCGATGAGTGGTTCTTCCTTGTCGGCCTGGCGGGCATGAGCACGCTGCTGATCGGCGCGTTCTTCGCGATCTTCCAGCAGGACCTGAAAGGGCTGCTCGCCTATTCGACGATCAGCCATCTCGGCCTCATCACGACGCTGCTGAGCCTGGGCAGCCCGCTGGCCGCCGTCGCCGCGATCTTCCACATGATGAACCACGCGACCTTCAAGGCTTCGCTGTTCATGGCCGCCGGCATTATCGACCACGAAGCGGGCACCCGCGACATGCGCAAGCTGTCAGGGCTGATCACCTTCATGCCGATCACGGCGACCCTGGCCATGGTTGCAAGTGCCGCGATGGCTGGCGTGCCGCTGCTCAACGGCTTCCTTTCGAAGGAAATGTTCTTCGCCGAGACGCTCGAACAGCACCACGGTTCGATGCTGGACGGGCTGACGCCATACGCCGCGACCATTGCCGGCGCGTTTGCCGTGACATACTCGGTCCGTTTCATCCATACCGTCTTCTTCGGCCCCAAGCCCGTCGACCTGCCGCGCGAGCCGCACGAGCCACCGCACTGGATGCGGGTGCCGATCGAAGTGCTGGTGCTGGTCTGCCTGATCGTCGGCATCGTGCCGGGGATCACCGTCGGGCCGTATCTGCACGCCGCCGTGGTTGCCGTGCTGGGCGATCGCACGCCGACCTACAGCCTGTCCGTCTGGCATGGCTTCAACATGCCGCTGGTCATGAGCCTGCTTGCCTTCGTTGGCGGCATCTTTCTCTACCTGGCGCTGCGCCGCTACCTGGCGACCTGCGAAGACGGAACGCCGTTCCTGCGCAACCTCAAGGGCCAGCGCATCTTCGAGCGCATTCTCGTCACCATCTCCTGGCGCTGGGCGCGCTGGATGGAGTCGGCCTTCGGCACACGGCGGCTGCAGCCGCAACTGCGGCTCGTCGTGTTCCTGGCGCTCGTAGCCGGGGCGTGGCCGGTGGTTCGCGCAGGCTACGTGCCCGAGACGCCGAGCCTGGCCGGCATCGACCCGGTCTTCGCGGCGATCTGGGTGGTCGGCGGCATCTGCGCGCTGGGTGCCGCCTACAAGGCCAAGTACCACCGGCTCGCAGCGCTGGTGCTCATGGGCGGTGCGGGCATCGTCACCTGCATTACCTTCGTCTGGTTTTCCGCGCCGGACCTCGCGCTGACGCAGCTTCTGGTCGAGATCGTGACGACCGTGCTTATCCTGCTCGGCCTGCGCTGGCTGCCCAAGCGCATCGAACAGGTCGACAACGCGACGACCTCGATCGGGCGCATGCGCCGGCATCGGGATTTCGGGCTGGCAGTCGCATGCGGCGCAGGCATGGCCTTCGTCTCCTACGTGATGATGACGACGCCGTGGCCTGAATCGATCTCGGAATACTTCCTGCTCAACGCCTATCCGGAAGGGGGCGGCACCAACGTCGTCAATGTGATCCTCGTCGATTTCCGCGGCTTCGACACGTTCGGCGAGATCGTCGTGCTGGGCATCGTTGCGCTGACCGTCTTCGCCCTGCTGCGACGCTTCCGCCCGGCCGCGGAAAGCATCGGCGTCCCCGAGCAGCAGCGCATCCAGGACGCATACGACGACGACCGCTCCGACCGGGAGGTCGGTGAAACCGTGCGCGACTACCTGACGATCCCGTCGGTTATCATGCAGTGGATGTTCCCGGTCACGATCCTGCTGGCGGCATATCTTTTCCTGCGCGGGCACGACCTGCCGGGCGGCGGCTTCGCGGCCGGCATTGCCATGGCGATCGGCTTCCTGCTGCAATATCTGGCCGGCGGTACCCGCTGGGTGGAAGACAGGCTGCGCATCCTGCCGGTGCGCTGGATCGGCTTCGGCCTGCTGATGGCGGCCTTCACCGGCATCGGTTCGTGGCTGTTCGGCTTCCCGTTCCTCACGTCCTATTTCCAGTACACGGAGATTCCCTTCATCGGCAAAGTGCCGACGGCCACGGCGCTGCTGTTCGATCTCGGCGTTTTCTCGCTGGTCGTCGGCGCAACCGTGCTGATCCTCATCGCCATCGCGCACCAGTCGATCCGCAGCCATCGCGCCCGGGCGATCGAGGCGACTAAGGCAGAAGAGCCGGAAGAGGAGTTCGTCTGATGGAACTGACGCTCTCCCTCGGCATCGGCCTCCTCGTCGGCTCGGGCGTCTGGCTGATCCAGCGGCCGCGCACCTATCAGGTGGTCATCGGTCTGGCGCTCCTGTCCTATGCGGTGAACCTGTTCATCTTCTCGATGGGGCGCCTTACCAACAGGCTTGCGCCGGTGATCGACACCTCGGTCGAGGTCGATCCCTCGGCCTTCGTCGACCCGGTGCCGCAGGCGCTGGTGCTGACGGCCATCGTCATCGGCTTTGCGACCACGGCGCTGTTCCTGGTGGTGCTGCTGGCGGCACGCGGCCTCACCGGCACCGACCACGTCGACGGCAGGGAGCCCGAGCGATGAGCGTCGCGCCCCAGCACCTCGTCATCGCGCCGATCCTGCTGCCGCTGGTAGCGGGCGCGCTGCTGCTGTTCTTCGACGATCGCGAGCGCCTGCTGAAGGCGACGGTGTCGATCCTGACGTCGGTCGCCCTGCTGGCGATTTCGCTGGCGCTGCTGCGCATGGCGCACGGGGACGGCACGCCCGACCAGGGCCAGGTGATCGTCTATCTGCTCGGCAACTGGCCGTCGCCCATCGCGATCAACCTGGTGCTCGACCGGCTCTCGGCGATGATGCTGGTGCTGACGAGCCTTCTGGCGATCCCGTCACTGGTGTTCTCGATCGGCCGCTGGCATCGTGCGGGTCCGAATTTCCACACGCTGTTCATGTTCCTGCTGATGGGGCTGAACGGCGCGTTCCTGACGGGCGACCTCTTCAACCTGTTCGTCTTCTTCGAGGTGATGCTGGCCGCTTCCTACGGGCTGATGCTGCACAGTTCGGGCACGCAGCGCGTCAAGGCCGGCCTGCACTACATCGCCATCAACCTGGTGTCGGCGCTGCTGTTCCTCATCGGCGTGGCGCTGATCTACGGCACGACCGGCACGCTCAACATGGCCGACCTGGCGGTGCAGATCCCGCTGGTCAACCCCGGCAGCCGCATCTTCCTCGAAACGGGGGCGGCCGTTCTCGGGGTGGCCTTCCTCATCAAGGCGGGCATGTGGCCGCTGTCGTTCTGGCTGCCGACGACCTATACGGCTGCGCCCGCACCCGTTGCCGCGCTTTTTGCGATCCTCAGCAAGGTGGGCGTCTATGTGATCCTGAGGCTGTCGCTGCTGTTCTTCGTCGAAACACCCGACAGTTCGCCGGGCTTCGGCTCGTGGCTGCTTTTCATGGGCGGGATGGCGACGATCGCGTTCGGCACGTTCGGCGTTCTGGCTTCGCAGGCGCTGGGGCGGCTTGCCGGCTTCTCGGTGCTCGTCTCGTCGGGCACCCTGCTGGCGACGATGGGCCTGCTGCAGGTGGAGGTGACGGCCGGCGCGCTCTTCTATCTCGTATCCTCGACGCTCGCCATCGCGGCCTTCTTCCTGTTGATCGAACTGGTCGAACGTGGCCAGGATTCGATCGCAAACGTGCTGGCCGTCACCATGGAGGCATTCGGCGAGGATGGCGACGACGAGGAGGAGGAAGAGGTTGTCGGCGTATCCATCCCCGGCACGCTCGCAATCCTCGGGATCAGCTTCGGAGCCTGCGCCATCCTGCTTGCAGGGCTGCCACCGCTGTCAGGCTTCGTGGCCAAGTTCGCGATGCTCACGGCGATGCTCAACCCCGACGGGTTCGGAGAAGGCGGCGCGATAACGCCGAGCGCCTGGTGGCTGGTGGCGATGTTGATCGTATCGGGCCTTGCCGCGCTCATCTCCATGAGTCGGGCGGGCATACGCACGTTCTGGGCGCCGCTGGAGGTGCGTGTGCCGCGCGTGCTGCTGGTCGAGATCGCGCCGGTTGTAGCGCTGCTCATCCTGACGTTGGCCTTGACGACCCAGGCCGGGCCGGTGATGCGCTACATGGAGGCGACCGCGACCAGCCTCTACGCGCCGCAATCCTACATCGAAGGGGTGATGGAGGCGCCTCGCGCATCGCGGCCGGAGCGGGAGGCGGGCGAATGAGCCGGGTGTTTCCCTACCCACTGCTGATCGCCTCGCTGGTGGCTATGTGGCTGCTGCTGACGAGCTTCTCGCTCGGGCAGTTCATCGTCGGATTGGCGGTCGCGCTTGTCGCGGCGCAAGGCATGGCGGCGCTGCATCCCGCGAAGCCGCGCCTGCGGCGCTGGGACCTGATCGGCAAGCTGATCGTGACCGTGCTTTACGATATAGTGCGCTCGAACATCGACGTGGCCCGCATCATCCTGCAAGGGTCGCGGAGACCGAACACCTCGGGCTTCATGACGATCCCGCTCGACTTGCGCGACCCGACAGGGCTTGCGGTTCTGGCGGTCATCCTGACGGCCACGCCGGGCACCGCCTGGCTCGACTACAATGCCGCCCGCGGGACGCTGTTGCTTCACGTCTTCGATCTCGTGGATGAGGAGACGTGGTACGAGCTCATCAAGACGCGCTACGAGCACCTGTTGATGGAGATATTCGAATGAGCGTCGCGATACTCACCCTGGCAGTCACGATCGCACAGATGGCGCTCGCTGTAGCCATGGCGCTCGCGATGGTGCGGATGATGCGCGGACCACGCGCGCAGGATCGCGTGCTCGGGCTTGATACGCTCTATGTGAATTCGATGCTGATGCTGCTTGTTTTCGGAATCCGCACGGGCAACACGCTGTATTTCGAGGTGTCGCTGATCATCGCAGTCTTCGGCTTCGTGGCAACGGTGGCGCTGGCCAAGTTCCTGATGCGGGGCGAGGTGATCGAATGAGCCACATCGCCGAGCTGCCACTGTGGGCCTCTGTGCTGGTCTCCATCTTCCTGCTGATCGGAGCGGGGCTGACGCTGATCGGCTCCTTCGGCTTCTATCGGCTGGGATCGTTCTACGACCGTCTGCACGCGCCGACGCTCGGCACGAGTTGGGGGGCGGCGGCGATCCTGATCGCATCGATGATCTGCTTCAGCGTGCTGCAGTCGCGACCGGTCTTCCATGAGCTTCTGATCGGGATATTTGTTACGATCACGACGCCGGTGACCCTGATGCTGCTGGGGCGCGCCGCGCTCTATCGCGACAGGGCGGAAGGCAATCCCGAAGTGCCGGCGATGGATCCGCCCAAGGGGGTAATCGAGCAGGGCGCGGCCGTCGACGAATAGGCCACGAAACCGGGAACGGGACAGGCACGATGCAATCGATCACCCGCCACATCATCACCGGAGTGCTGACGGTCATCCCGCTCTTCGTCACGGTGTGGATCGTCTGGTTCGTGGTCGACATGCTGATCTGGACGGGGCGTCCGGCAACACTGGCGCTTTCCGGCATGGTGCGGCCGACCTCGCCCGAGATCGCCGATCTCATTCTGGCAGGCTGGTTCCAATCGGGCCTGGCGTTGCTGCTGGTGCTGATCTTCCTGTATGTGCTCGGCAGGATTGCCAACGCCGTGGTGGGACGGCGCTTTCTCGGCATGGTCGACAGGCTGGTGGACGCGGTTCCGCTGGCCCGCACCATCTACGGCGCGACACGCACGTTGATCCGCTCCATGGGAGGTGACGGCTCGCCGTCCGGGCAGCGCGTGGTGCTGATAGAGTTTCCTTCACGGGACATGCGCGTGGTGGGCATCGTCACCCGCATCTTTCCGGCGACCGAGGACCAGCCCGAATTGGCCACTGTCTATGTGCCGACGACGCCCAATCCCACCTCCGGATTCGTGGAGATCGTGCCGACCTCGCGGCTGACATGGTTGGACTGGAGCAAGAACGACGCGATGGCCTTCATCGTATCGGGTGGCTCGATGTCGCCCGACACGTTCCCCATCGACTGGCACGAGGATATGCGTCGTCCCGTCATTCCTTCTGATGCGCAAGCTGCGTCCGCTCGAAAGCCAGAACCACAAACAGGGCAATGATGAAGGGTATGATCAGGTAGAGCAGCCTGAAGACGAGCAGGGCCGCCAGAACATCGGCGGGATCCATATCCGACAGGCCGGTGATGAACACCAGCTCGAGAACGCCCAGCCCACCCGGCGCATGCGAAAGCAGGGCGGCCGAGAACGACACCAGGAATATGCCGAGCACGATCATGAAACCCGGATTTCCGGCTTCCGGCAGTGCGAAATAGATGATGGCGGCGGCGCCGATGAGTTCAAGCGGCGCAACCACGAGCTGGCGCGCAACGATCGGCAGGCGCGGATAGTGAATTTCGAAGCTGCCGAGCCTGAGCGGCTTGAGGTGCAGCGCGCTTCCGATGACGTAGAGCAGCACGAGGGCAAGCAGCAGCAGACCGGTGGCCGCCGAGGCTTCCATCGGGAGCACGTCGACGAAGCGCTCGGCCAGTCCAGGCTCCAGGATGAGGACGAACCCGGCGAGCATGATCGTGCCCAGCGCAAAGGTGAAGGAGCAGAACGCGACGAGGACGCCGACTTCGGCGGCACCCAGCCCCTTGGCGCTGTAGGCCCGGTATCGCACCACAGAGCCCGAGACGACCGACGCGCCGATGTTGTGGGACAGCGCATAGGTGGTGAAGGAACAGAGCGTGATGTAGGTCCAGCCGACGTTGCGTTTCAGGTGCAGCAGCGCCAGGTGGTCGTAGCCGGCCAGTGCGGCGTAGGCGAGCAGCGTTGCCGCGGCCGCCAGAATCCAGTCCCTGGCCGAGATCGCCACGAGGCTGCCCCACAGGGCGTCGACCGAAAAGCCTCGCAACTCGTGATAGAGAAGCCAGATCGAGAAGGCCACGGCGGCGACGCCGACGACGGGCCAGAAATATTTCCTCACCTTCAAGGTGTGCTCCCCTTGAGGTCTCGACCGGTGAGCCGGCCGTACCGTTTCGTTTGTTGCGGGGCTTCGGCACCGTTGGTGCAAGACCCCGAGCGCGCGACAGGTCGAGCCGCCGCGCTTACACCCCAAACCGCCCTCGGCATCATAAGCGCGAAAGTGGTAACGGAATTGAAAACGACTGACATGAACACGTGATCGATGCTGGTGTCTATGGTCTCGCTGCGTCAGGTGCGTTGCTTGAACCGCAAAATCAGCCGCCGAGCCAAGGCTCGCACCCACGATTGACGACCGTGTGGACCGCCGGCGGCATCGACCCAACGGATGCCCGGCGGGGAGGTTCCGAACGTGTCGGCACCGCGCTGAAGCCTCATTCCCTTTGAATACGGCGTTGCCGGCGAATTTACGGCGAAGCGCGTCCGCTAACGCGCCGACTTCGGCTCAAGCGCTGCAAGAACGGCCGCCAGATCGGCATTCGCGTGGGGGGCGGCCTTCATCGCCCCCATGAGGGCCTGGGTGTCGGCGATCGCGTCGGCGAGACGATCGTTGCGCCCGAGCACGGCCATGGTTGCGGCACTTTCACGCATTTCGGCGGCACGGCGGTTGCCATGGGTCAGTGTGCGCTCGAACTGGTAGTGCGCGAAATCCGGCCAGCCGAGGCCGGCGAACGATTTCCCAAGCGACTTGAGAACGTAGTCGAGGCAGCCTGAAGCCTGCGCGGCCAGTAATGCCTCGACCGTGATCGCCTCAAGCCCCTTCACGAACAGGCTGCGCACCATCTTGATGGCGGTCGCAGCACCCGGTTCGGGACCGACGACCTCGAAATCGAAGCCGAGTCGGGAGAGCGCCTGTGTTGTGGAAGGCCTGACCGTGCCCGCAAGCAGCACCGGCGTGCGGTGCCCACGCGGATGGACCGGCGCCATGACGGCCATGTCGAGATATGCGGCACCGGTTGCGGAGACGTGCGCAGCACTCTCCTGCTTGCGCTGCGGCGAAACCGAATTGATGTCGAAGAAGGTCTGGCCGGGGCGCAGCCAGCCGGATGCCGCCCGTGCCGCCCCAAGGCTCTGGTCGGCGGTGACGGCACTGACGATCCAGTCACAGTCCGAAAATCCGTCCGCTGACGAGCTGACGGCGACCACGTCGCATTCCTTCATCACGGCAGCGCAGGGGCCCTGCGAGCCTTCGCTGTCGAGCAGGATGTCGTAGGCGAAGAAGGCAAGCGCCGGGTCGACCTCGGCGAGGCTTTTCCGGAAGGCGCGCGCGGCTTCGCCGAAACCGATAAAGCCGATCTTCATGGCCGGCTTAGCCTTTCCCGGTCTCGACCGGCGGCGTGCCGTGGGTATGGAAGCTTTCGATGGTTTTCAGCCCCCATGCCTGCCCCTTCTTGCGCTCGGTCTCCGTCCAGGTGACGGTCGGCCAGTCTGGTCGCAGGATCAGCCGCGCGCCGGCATTGGCTACCTCGACGCGGTTGCCCGCAGGCTCGTAGGCGTAGAGGAAGAAGGTGCCCTGGATCGCGTGCTTGTGCGGGCCGGTCTCGATGAAGACGCCGTTTTCGAGAAAGATGTCGGCGGCGCGCAGCACGTCTTCGCGCTGGTCCACCGCGTAGGTGATGTGGTGGAAGCGGCCGCGCTGGCCGGAATGGTCTTCCGTATAGGCGATGTCGTAGGTCTTGTTGTTGACCGTGAACCAGCAGCCGCCGAGGCGGCCGTTGTCGAGCTGGATCTGCTCCGTCACACGGCTCCCGAGCGCCCTGGTCATGAAATCGCGGATGACCGACACGTCGGCAGCCAGCAGGTTGAGGTGGTCGATGCGGCGCACAGCGACGCCGCGCCCGTGATAGCGCTGAGCGAGGTTCTTGAGGGCAGGGCGCTCCCGCGGAGGTGCCTCGTAGACCTTCGTGTCGTAATAGAGTTCGAAGACGTGGCCGTCGGGATCGTTGAAGCGATAGGCGCGGCCGTGGCCGAGATCGCCGTCGTGCCAGCCTATCCCGCAGCCCATCTGTTCGATGACGGCGACGCGACGCTGGAGAGCGGCTTGCGACGATGTGCGGTATGCGACGTGACCGACGCCGGTCGTTTGGGCCGCGGTAAGCTTCAGCGTGTGGAATTCGTAGTCGTCGAAGGCGCGCAGGTAGACGGAGTCGCCGTCGCGGCCGCTCTCGGTCAGACCATAGACGTTGACGAAGAAGTCGAGGCTTTCCTCGGGCCTGTCTGTCAGGAGTTCGACATGCCCGAGATGGGCCACGTCGAAGCACGGTTCGGTTTCGCTCATTCTTTCCTCCCGCCCGCGGCCGACCGGCCGGCCGCAGGCACTCTTATTTTACTAGAGTGCGGCGGTTCGGCTTGTCGATGAAATTCGTCGGCGACGATGTCGGGCGGTGAGGATCAGCTACGCGCTGTCGCGTTGATCCGGGTTGCGACGGTGTTCAGGGCCTCGAGCTTGGCCTCGGCCGATCCGTTGGCCCATGCGGCATCGAGGGTCGAGACGAAGGCGGTGAACTGTTCCAGTTCCTCGCCGGCGGCATCCACCGTCAGCGGCTGGTCGTCATAGGCTTCGACGAAACGCTGCGCGGCAAAGGAGATGAGGAACAGCGCGGCCGCGTTTTCCGGCTCGTCCGCGATGCGGGCGCGTGCGGCGCGCGCGCAGGCTTCATAGGCGCGCACCCCTCCGCCCTGTTCGTTCAAACCCTTTACAAGCGTATCAAACATGATCCGTTTCCTTGGCTACGAGCGCGGCAGTTCGGATATGCCGCCGTGGTTGGCCGACCATTGGACCGGCGCATTGAGGAAGCTTTCCACCTCGGCGATCGTCTCGGCGGAAAAGCGCTTCTGTTCCTTGCAGACGCTGAGGATGTCCCACCACGTCGCCAGATAGTGCAGCCGCATGCCCGCGGCCTCCAGCTTCTGCGGCGTGTCGGGAAAGATGTCGTAATAGAAGACGGCGAAAGTGTCGGTGACGCGTGCCCCGGTCTTGGAGATCGCCTCGGCGAACTTGATCTTGCTGCCGCCGTCGGTGGTGAGGTCCTCGACCAGAAGAACGCGCGCGCCTTCTTCCAGCGTGCCCTCGATCTGTGCGTCGCGACCGAAGCCCTTTGGCTTCTTGCGCACATACTGCATCGGCAGACCCATCCGGTCGGACAGCCACGCCGCGAAGGGGATGCCGGCCGTCTCGCCGCCGGCCACCGCGTCGAACTGTTCGAAGCCGACATTGCGGAAGATGACGGAGGCCGCGAAATCCATGATCGCTGAGCGGATGCGCGGGTAGGAAATCAGCTTGCGGCAGTCGATGTAGACCGGGCTCGCGAGGCCTGAGGTGAAGGTATAGGGCTGATCTGCGCGGAAATGGACGGCGTTGATCTCCAGCAGCATCTTGGCCACCGTTTCGGATATCACCGCGCGATCTGGAAAAGTGTTGGAGAACATGGCTTCACCCCAAAAGTTGACCGGGACCTCTCGCTATCAACTTCGTCTCGCTCTAGCCAGCCTCGCCCGCCAGATTCCAGTGGATCGGGAACATCGGGTCGAAGACGGTGACCGGGCCGTCGCCGGTCTCGATCTTTTCGGGGAAGGTCACAGGCTCGTCATGCCTTTGCAGCGTGACGCGCGTCTCGTTGACGGGGAGCCTGTAGAAGGCGGGTCCGTTCAGCGATACGAACGCCTCCAGCCGGTCGAGCGCACCGTCCTGTTCGAAGACATGGGCGAGGCAGCCCATCGTGTTGATCGATGAGAAGATGCCGGCGCAGCCGCAGGCGCATTCCTTGAGCGGGTCAGTATGCGGGGCTGAATCCGTGCCGAGGAAAAAGCGCCGGTCGCCCGAGGTCGCTGCCGCGCGCAGCGCCAGCCGATGGGTCTCGCGCTTAGCGACCGGCAGGCAGTAGTAGTGCGGGCGGATGCCGCCGGCGAGGATGGCGTTGCGGTTGATGATGAGGTGATGGGTTGTGATGGTCGCGGCGAGGTTTTCGTCCTGCGACAGGGCGTAATCGACGCCGTCCTTGGTGGTGATGTGCTCCATCACCACGCGCAGGCCGGGGATGGCGCGGCGCATCGGATCGAGCACGCGGTCGATGAAAACGGCCTCGCGGTCGAAGATGTCGATGGCGGGATCGGTGACCTCGCCATGGACGCACAGCGTCAGGCCGATTTCGGCCATGCGTTCAAGCACCGGATAAACCTTGCGGATGTCGCGCACGCCGCTCTGCGAGTTGGTGGTTGCACCAGCCGGATAGAGCTTTACGGCGGAGATCTCGCCGGCGCGGAAGGCCGCCTCGACATCGGCCGGATCGGTGGCCTCGGTCAGATAGAGCGTCATCAGCGGGGTGAAGTCGCTGCCCTGGGGCAGGGCGGCCATGATGCGCTGGCGGTAGGCTGCGGCATCGGCGCGGGTGACCACCGGCGGCACGAGGTTGGGCATGATGATGGCGCGGGCGAAATGCGCGGCCGTGTGGGGCGTGACAGCCTGCAGCATCGCGCCGTCGCGCAGGTGGACATGCCAGTCGTCGGGTCGGCGGATGGTCAGCGTCGTCATTCGTGCCTCGTCAGAAACTCGTGGACGATGTCGGTGGCAGCGATGAAGTCCGCCAACTCCATCGCCTCTTGCGGGTTGTGGGAGCCGTTGCTGTTTCGCACGAACACCATGGCCGAGGGAACACCGGCCGCGGAAAATACCGCCGCGTCGTGGCCGCCGCCGGACGGCATGACGAAAGGCTCCTGACCGACACGCGCCATCGCCGCCTTCAGACCCTCGACCAGTTCGGGATCGCACATCGCCGGCTCGACGCGCATCTCCTCGTCGAGCTCGAAGCGGACCTTGCGGTCCTTTTCGACCTGCTGCATCTCGGCCTGAAGAAGCCGGCGCATGTCATCGAGGGTGCGCGGGCTCTGGCTGCGGATGTCGAGGCTGAAAGAAACCTCTTCCGGGATCTTCGACATGGCGTGCCGCTCGGGGTCGGTTCCGACCATGCCGCTGGTCAGCACCAGATCGTCACCCATGTTGAGGATGGTCGACCAGCTCTCGTCGAGGCGCACCAGCAGGTCGGCCATGGCGAGCACGGCGTCGCGGCGGTAGGCCTTGGGCACGGCGCCGGAATGGCCGGCCTCGCCGATGCAGCGCACGCGGCGGTGACGGAAATTGCCCCGAATGCCGGAAACGACGGCGGCGGGAATCTCCTTGCCGATCAGCAGGGGACCCTGCTCGATGTGCAATTCCAGATAGGCTTCGATCGCGGACAGGTCGATCAGCGGCTGGCGCGCGCGCACCGGCTCCATGGCAATGCCTGCGTCGACCATGTGATTGTCGAGCGTGCGGCCGTCGCCCTTGTGCTGCGCCTTCAACTCGGCCGCATCGAGCGTGCCGGTGAGCGCCTTGGAGCCGATGTAGCAGGGGCCGAACCAGGCGCTTTCCTCGCCGCGCATGGCAAGCACATGGACGGGTCTCGCAAAACGCTCGCCGCGCCGCTGCGCCCGCAACAGGCAGACGAGGCCGGCGACGACGCCGGCGAGCCCGTCGAAATTGCCGCCGTAGGGCACGCTGTCGACATGCGATCCGATGACGACGAAGCGCTCGGCGTCACGGTCGCCGGGCAGGGCGAAGTTGGCGTTGGCGCCGGCGTCGTACCAGACCTCCAGTCCGTTATCGCGTGCGAAGTCCTCAAGGAAGCGCAGCGTATCCGTCTCGACCGCCGAGAAGGCCGGGCGGCTGACGCCCTGCGTATCCGGCGTGCGTGCGGCGATGGTCTCGAAGAGATAGCGCGCGGTCTCAAGGTCGACGTCGCGGTCGTCGGCGGGCTTGGCCTTGAGCGCGGTCATGGCGCCGTCTCCATGAAGACCACGCCGGCCTTCTGCTCGTCGTCGATGACGGTGCCGACGAGGTCGCGCACGGAGGCGATGTTCTCGCGTACCAGATAGCGCTCGAGATCGGCGATGATGGCCGGCATGACGGTGGGATTGATGAAGGTCGCGGTGCCGACCTGCACGGCGCTGGCGCCTGCGATCAGGAATTCAAGCACGTCCTCGGCCGTCGAGATGCCGCCGCAGCCGATGACGGGGATCCTGGCGGCCTTGGCGCACTGGTAGGCCATGCGCAGCGCGATCGGCTTCAGCGACGGACCGGAGAGCCCGCCCATGAGGTTGCCTAGCTTCGGCTTGCGGGTGCGGATGTCGATGGCCATCGCCAGCAGCGTGTTGGCGACGACCAGCGCGTCGGCGCCGCCTTCTTCAGCGGCGCGCGCCACCTCGGGCGTCTCGCCGGTGTTGGGCGTGAGCTTGGCCCAGAGCGGAAGGCTTGTCGCCTTGCGCAGCTTGCACATCACGTCATAGGTCGAGGAAGCGCGGATGGCGAAGGCCTTGCCGTCTTCCTCGATGTTCGGGCAGGAGATGTTGACCTCGATGGCATCCACCCCGTCGACGCTGACCTCGGAGCAGAGAGTCGCGAACTCGTCGGCGGTGTTGCCCGAGATGCTGACCACCAGCGGCGTGCGATAGCGCTGGTAGAAGGGGATCGTCTTCTCTATGAAATAGCCGATGCCCTTGCTGGGGATGCCGATGGAGTTGAGCATCGAACCCGAGACCTCGCAGACGCGCGGCGTCGGGTTGCCGTCGCGCCAGCCGCGCGTGATCGTTTTTGTGACGTGCGCGCCGAGGCATTCGAGATCGAAGACGTCGGCGAGGTCTTCCGAGAAGGTGCCCGAGGCGGGCATGATCGGGTTCTTGAGGCGCAGTGCCCCGATGTCGACGGCAAGATCTACCATGGCATCGCCTCCTGCATGTCGAAGACCGGGCCTTCGCGGCAGACGCGCAGGTTGACGAGGCGTTCGCCCTTGCGGAACGGGCGCACGCAGCAATGGCACATGCCGAGCCCGCAGGCCATCTGCTGCTCCAGCGCAATCTCGCCGGGAATGCCGTGGCGTTCGCCGAGCGCCTGGAGCAGCCGCAGCAGGCGGTTGGAGCCGCAGGTGTAGAACGCGTCGACGCCCCGGCCGGCGATCAGCCCTTCGATGATGCGCTCGATGTTGTCGACGCCGGCGGTGCCCTCGGCATCGGTGACGGTGATGACATTGGCGCCAAGATCGCGGAAATAGTCCGTCGACATCAGCACCTCGGGATTGCGTGCGCTGCAGATGGCGGTGAGGCTGCGCCCGAGCCGCTGCGCTTCCAGCGCCAACGGCGCAAGCGTCGCAAGGCCGACGCCGCGCGCCACGAGCACGAGATGCTGCCAATCGGCCTCGATGCGGAATCCCTGACCGAGCGGCCCGAGCACGTTGAGGCTGTCGCCCGGCCCCAGATGGAAGAGCGCGCGCGTGCCTTCGCCCGTCACCTTGTAGAGGAAGTGCAGTTCCTCGCGTTCGGGATAGAAGCCGTAGATGCTCATGGGACGGCGCAGATAGGGCGTCTCGCCGCCAATCGCGGGGCAGAGCAGATGGAAGAACTGACCGGCGCGGCATTGTTCGAGAAGATCGGTCGGGGCGCGCAGCACGAGGCGCATATATTCGCCATTGACCGGGTCGTTGGACACCACGGGCAGGTCGCGCTCGAAAACAGATGGAATCTGCGGAATCGTTCTTTCAGCATGCAGCATCGTCATCTCCCCGTCAGCCGACCAGCAGGTTGGGCAGGAAGGTGGAGACCGGCGGCACATAGGTGATGACCAGCAGCGTCGCGAGGTTGGCGGCGATGAACGGTCCGATGCCCGAAATGATGACCATGACCGGCTTCGACAGCGTCGAGGCGGCAACGAACAGGTCGAGGCCGAATGGCGGCGTGATCATGCCGATCGTGATGTTGAGCGTGACGATGACGCCGAAGTGGACGGGGTCGATGCCGAGCGCCATGGCGACCGGATAGAGCGGCGGCACGAGGATCAGCAACGCCGAGTTGGGATCGACGAACATGCCAACGACCAGGAACACGACGTTGATGATGATGAGGAAGACGATCGGACCGGCGTTGACGGTTTCGATGAAGGTGAGGATGTGGCTCGGCACCTGAGCGAGCGTAACGAAGTATGAAAGCAGGCCGCCCAGCGCCAGCAGGATGAAGATGATGGCCGTGGACAGGGCTGCGCGCTCGGTGATGTCGATGAGCTTGCGCAGGTTGAGGCTGCGGAAGATGACGGTCTCGACGAAGATCGCGTAGACGACGCTGACGGCCGCTGCCTCGGTGGGCGTGAAATAGCCGGTGTAGATGCCGCCGAGGATGATGAGGGGCATTCCCAGCGCCCAGGTCGCGCGCGATACCGCCCTCAATCTCTCGCGCCAGCTTGTGCGCTCTCCGCCTTCGATGCCGTTCCTGCGCGCCTCGATGGCGACGAGGATTGCGAACGACAGCGCAAGGACAAGGCCGGGCACGATGCCGGCGATGAAAAGCTTGGCTACCGACGTACCCGTCATCCAGCCATAGATGATGAGGGTGATGGACGGTGGCAGCAGCAGCGACGTCTCGGCGGCCGAGGCGATGAGCCCGAGGCTGAACTTGTCGCTGAACCCCTTGGCGCGCAGGTCGGGATAGACCATGCGTCCCATGGCGGCGACCGTCGCCGGGGCAGAGCCCGACACCGAGCCGAAGGCAAGCGAGCCGCCGATAGTGGTGTAGCCGGGGCCGCCACGGAAATGTCCGAGGAACGCGCTGGCCATGCCTGTAAGGCGGGCGGAAATCTGGCCCCCGCCCATCAGTTCGGCGGCGAGGATGAAGAAGGGGATCGCCAGCAGGGTGGAATGGTTGATGCCGCCCACGATCTTCTGCACCGCGACCGGGTCGGGCAGGGTGCCGTAGAAGAACTCCTTGACCATCAGGGCCGGTACGCCAAGCACCAGCAGCATCTCGAAGCCGAGGACGAGAAGGATTACGGCAGTGGCTACGACGATAGCGAGCAACATGCGTCTACTCCTTGTCCTGTGCTGAATAGCGGTCGATCAGTCCAAAGAAGCTCAGACCGTAGCGAAGCGCGAGCAGGATAAAGCCGGCGGTCGGCGCCAGGTACATCCAGAAGATCGGCATGTTCAGCGTCGGGCTTATCTGGCCCATGGAGTGGACGAAGATGGTCATCTGGTATCCAAGCCAGGCGAGATAGAGGCTGAAGATCACGCCGACCGCGTCGATGATGCGGCGTACCGGAAGGCGCGTCTTCGCGGCGATGCGGTCGCGCCATGTGTGGACGCCGACATGGCGGCCCTTTTCAAGTGCGAGCCCGATGGCGAGGAAGACGAGGAACAGGCTCATCAGGCGGACGGCCTCCTCGATCCAGGCGAGGTTGGAGGCCATCGTGCCGCCGAACTGGCGACCCACGACATTGAGGAAATACAGCGCGACCATGGTGAGGAAGATTGCGACGATGGCAATCCGCTCGGCGGTCCGCAAAATGGAAAGCGCCTTCATGGCCGGTTCCTCGGAGCTGTGGGCGCGGCGCCGCTACAGGAGCGGGCGCCGCGCGTCGCTTCTTACTGGGTTGCGGCTTCGTATTCGCGCTCGTAGACCTCGATCAGCGCCTTGCCCTCATCGCCGGTGCGGCTGAGGAAGGCCTCGCGCGTGGCGGGGTACATCTTCTCGCGGAAGGCCTGCTTTTCCTCGGCAGTCATCTCGCGGATGTCGATGCCCGACGCCTCGATTTCGGCGAGCGCCGCCTTAACGGCCTCGGCCTTGTGGGCGATGAGCTCGGGAATGACTTCCTGGAAAGCCTCGGTGATGACGGTGCGGTGTTCTTCAGGCAGTCCTTCCCAGAACGCCGGATTGAACAGCACGACATCTTCCATCGCGCCATGGTCGGAAACGACGAGATGCTTCTGGACCTCGTAGTACTTCATGCGCTGGATGGTATCGAGCGGGTTTTCCTGCGCATCGACCACGCCGGTCTGCAGTGCGGTGTAGAGCTCGCCGAAAGGCAGCGCTATTGCCGAGGCGCCGAGCGCGTTGAACTGCTCGATGAGGATGTTGGAATCCATCACGCGGAACTTCTGGCCGGCGAAATCGTCGATGGCGGCCAGCGGCTTGCTGGAGGTGAAGTGCTTCTTGCCGTTCGGCCACAAGGTCAGGCAGACGACGCCACGGGTGGAGAAGGAATCGCAAAGCGCCTCGCCAAACGCGCCGCCGCGGATCTTCTGCGCGGCTTCGGCATCGTCAGGCAGCAGGAAGGGGATGTCGAGGATCGACACAAGCGGGTTGAAGCCGCCGAGGAAGGCGGCCGGCGCGACGGTTGCCTCAAGCGTACCGAGCTGGACGCCTTCGGTCATCTCGCGCTGCTGGCCGAGCTGGCCTTGTGGGAAAATCTGGAACTCGACGGCGCCGTCGGTGCGCTCGGCAACGAGGGCCGCGACCTTTTCCAGCATCACGTGACGCGACTGCTGCGCGGATTCAAGATGGCCGATCTTGGCGACGAAGTCCGCCGACCATGCCGTTGAAGCTGCCGAGAGACCGATGACGGTCGACAATGCGATTGCCTTGAGCCTGCTGACTACCCTGTTCACTGTTCCACCTCTTATTTTTGGGGCCAAGAAAGAATGGACGGTAATGGAGGGGCGGATTGGCTGTCAATCGCAATTCTCAAAAATGAGACGAATTTAAGATGCGTCCAATAATTGATCCGAAGTGGCGGATATGAGAGGTTTCATTGACAATCATGCGTCGGTCGCCGGATAACGGGACCGCTTCTGGAGCCCGCGCGGGAGAGAATGTGAGCAGTTCGGACCAAGACGCAATCAGCTTCCGCGACATCGGCGCACGCCTGCGTGCCCATCGCATGGGCAAGGGCCTTACCCCGGATGCCCTGGCCGAAAAGCTCCACATGTCGCGCGCGGCGCTCTATCGCGCCGAAAAGGGCGAAATCCGCAAGATCGATACGCTGACCAACATCGCCGGCGAACTCGGCGTTTCGCTGCCGAGCCTGATGGGCGTCGGTGTGGAATATGTCAGCACGTCGACGGCGTTCTTCGAGCGGATGCGCCAGCTCGAGGAAGAATGCCAGCAGATCATCGGGCTGTTCAGCCCGGTGTCCTACCTGCTGACGTCCGACGGCTATGACACGGTGCTGAAGACCGTTTTGAAGGAGTCGATTCCCGAGGGGGTCGATCCCGACGGGACGTCGGCGCGTGCGGTGGATGCGCTCGTCGAAATCCTGCGCGAACGCAAGGCCGCCTTCCGGTTGCGCCGGCCGCTGATCGTAAGCCTGATCTCCTCGGCTGATCTGGAACGTTTCCTGATGCACGGCATGGTGGGACGGCACGACCTGCCGGCAGCGACCGTGGACGAGCGCAGGCGCGCCGCGCGCAACGAGGCGGAATACATCCTCTCGATGCTCAACGACCAGCCGATCGGCATCCAGATCGGCATCGTGCGCGAGCAGGTGCCGGCGACGAGTTTCCAGATATTCCGCCAGGCCGATCGCTCGGTTCTGGCGATCAGCCCGTTCCGGCTGGGCGAGCAGCCGAATGTGCGGCTGGGCGTGGCGCTGATAACCTCCGCGCCGGAGGCGATGTCCCTGCATGAGGAGATCGCCGCGCGGCTGTGGGGCGATGCTCTTAAGGGGGCGGAAGCCGCTGCCTATCTGCAAACCGTCATCGACAAATACGCGATCCGTTAGCACCGCGCAGGGGATGGACGCAGGCGCCCGAGCCGTGGTCTGTTACGGCCTTCCGACATCAAAGGAAGGCTTGAACGTGAACCCATCTCCCTTCGATCTTTCAGGCAAGACGGCACTGGTGACCGGCGCGAACACCGGCATAGGGCAGGCGATCGCCGGCGCGCTGGCAAATGCCGGCGCCGCGGTTGTCGGCGTCGGGCGTTCGGCCATGGACGACACGGCGGCGCTGATCGAGGGCAAGGGCGGCCGCTTTGCGGCGGTCAAGGCCGACCTCTCGGACATGAAGGCGGTACGCGGGCTGATGCCGCGCGTTACCGAGGAATGCGGTCGGCCCGACATACTGGTCAACAATGCCGGCATCATCCGGCGCGCGAACGCGGTGGACTTCACCGAGGAAGACTGGGATGCCGTCATGGACGTCAATCTCAAGTCTGTCTTCTTCCTCTGCCAGGCCTTCGCGGCGGGCGCGCTTGCGGAGAACGCGCCGGCCAAGATCATCAACATCGCCTCGCTTCTGTCGTTCCAGGGCGGTATCCGCATCGCCTCCTATACCGCCGCGAAGAGCGGCCTTGCCGGCCTGACGCGGCTGCTTGCCAATGAGTGGGCGGCGCGCGGCATCAACGTGAACGCCATCGCCCCCGGCTATATCGAGACCAACAATACGCGGGCGCTGCGCGAGGATTCGGAGCGAAACACCGAGATTCTCAAGCGAATTCCGGCTGGACGGTGGGGCAAGGGGGAAGATCTGGGCGGCGCGGCGGTGTTTCTCGCCTCGAATGCTTCCGACTATATCCATGGCGCTGTGCTGCCGGTCGACGGCGGCTGGCTGGCGCGCTAGGGGCTATCAGCTTTCTCGCGAAGCCTGGCTGCGGATGCGGGCGCGTTCCAGCATATAGCGCTCGGCGTCTTCCATGTGCTCGCGCATCAGCCGCCGCGCACCTTCGGCATCGCCTGCCTTGAGCAGGCGGATCGTGCGCACCTGATAGTTGAGTGCGGTCTCGCGGAGCTGCGGGTTCGGCTCGGCATAGATCGCGCGGCACTCGGTCAAATCGCGCAGCAGCGTCTGCAGGAACACACAGACGAAGCCGAGCAACTGGTTCTCGGCGAGACTGGCGAGGACCGAGTGGAAGTCGAGTTCGGCGATCCGCTGGCGGAATTCCTCCTCGGCCGTCTTCGGCTCGTTCTCGTAGAGCCTGATCGTCGCCTGAAGGGCCGCGCTGCCCTGCTCGTCGAGCTTGCCTGCAAGGCTAGCGGCAAGCTCCGGTTCCAGCAGCTTGCGCAGCGCATAGATGTCGGCGATGCCAGGCTGGTTGAAGAGGAAGAGATTGCTCAGCAGGTCCATTGCCTGCTCGCCCGACAGGGCCGTGACGAAGGCGCCGCCGCCGGGGCCGGTGCGGGTCTTGATAAGGCCCTGGGTCTCCAGCGCTTTCATCGCCTCGCGGACAGTGCCCTTGGAGGCTTTCATTTCCTCTTCGGCCAGCCATTCCTGCGGGATGCGGTCGCCGGGGGACAGGCCGCGCTGGGAGATCAGGTCGCGGATGCGCGCCGCGAGCATATCCGAGCGCTTGCGCCGTTTCGGCGGTGTCACCACCAGCGGCGTGTTTCCCGTCGTCATCCCTTGTCGCCCATCAGCCTGCCCGTTTCTCTCCTGTCAGGAGCGGCGGGTGGAAGCAAGCGGCGAGGTGCTCCTTGTCCACCGCGCCTTCCTCCAGCGAGGGGCGCTTCGACCGGCACAGGTCGTCGGCTGCCGGACAGCGTGCGGCAAAGGCGCAGCCCGGCGGCGGATCGTAAGGATCGGGCAGCTCCGCATTGCCGTCCTCAGGCGCCAGCACCGGACGGCCGGGCACCGGCACCGAATCGAGCAGCAGCCTCGTATAGTGGTGTCGCGGATCGGCGAAGATGGCCTTGGACGGGCCGATCTCGGCGAGGCGGCCGAAATACATCACCGCGACACGGTCGCTGACGCTTTCGACCACCGAAAGATCGTGGCTGATGAAGACGTAAGTCAGGCCGAAACGCGCCTTCAGGTCGTCGAGCAGGTTGAGCACCTGCGCCTGCACGGAAACGTCGAGCGCGGAGACTGGCTCATCGAGCACGATCAGTTCGGGGCTGGCTGCCAGCGCGCGGGCGATGCCGATGCGCTGGGCCTGACCGCCTGAGAATTCATGCGGATAGCGCTCGAGGAATTCGGGGCGCAAATTGACCGCGTCCATCAGCTCGGCAAGCCGCTCCCGCCGTTCGCTGCGACCAAGGCCAAGCAGGTGGACGAGCGGCGCTTCGAGGATGGCGCGGATCGTCTTGCGCGGATTGAGCGACGAGACGGGATCCTGGAACACGTACTGGACGCGCCGCGCCAGCGTGCCGAAATCCTTTCGTGCAGCATCGGCCACGTTCTCGCCCTTGAAGCGGATCGCGCCGCCGGTCGGCTTGTCGAGCCCGACCAGCATGCGCGCCAGCGTCGACTTCCCGCAGCCGGATTCGCCGACGATGCCAAGCGTCTCGCCGGGGCGGACCTCCAGGGAGACCTGCTGGATGGCGTGGACGCCGGGTTTGTGCCCGCCGAACAGCGTGCGGCCGCCGCCGAAGACACGCTCGACTGCGTCGATCTCGATCAGTGCGGTCGCGTCAGGCATCGGTTGCGGGCCTTTCTGTATCGTTCACCAGCGGGAACAGGCAGCGCGCGGCACGGCCATCGCCCAGCGGATCGAGCGCGATCTCACCGCGCCGGCATTCAGGCTGGACGCGCGGGCAGCGCGGTGCGAAGGCGCAGCCTTCCGGCAGGTCGTCGACGGAAGGCGGCAGGCCCTCGATCGCATCCAGCCGGCGTTCCGGTTCGCCCAGCACGGGCACGCAGTCGATCAGCTTGCGGGTGTAGGGGTGGGCAGGGCTCTCCAGCACCTGTTCCGTCGTGCCGGTTTCCACGATGCGGCCCGCATACATCACCGCCACCCGGTCGCAGAGTGCCGAGACCACGCCGAAATCGTGGGTGATGAACAGGATCGATGCCTGTTTCTCGTGGCGGAGCTTGTTCATCAGCGCGAGGATCTGCGCCTGAACGGTGACGTCGAGGGCGGTCGTCGGCTCGTCGGCGATCAGCAGTTCGGCGTCGTTTGCAAGTGCCATGGCGATGCAGACGCGCTGCCGCATGCCGCCCGAAAGCTCGTGCGGCCAGGCGTCGAGCCGCTGTTCCGGGTTGGGGATGCGCACCAGCGCCAGCAACGCCTTCGCCCGTTCGCGCGCCTGGGCATGCCCGACCGGCTGGTGGGCCCGGATCGCCTCGATGATCTGGTCGCCGACCGTAAACAGGGGGTGCAGCGTCGAAAGCGGGTCCTGGAAGACGTGGGAGACCGCGCCGCCGCGCAATTGCCGGATACGAGCGTCGGACGCTGCAAGCAGGTCTTCGCCCTTCAAGCGGATGGCGCCGCCGGCGATACGGCCCGGCGGGGTGGGCACGAGGCCCATGATTGACATCGCCGTGACCGACTTGCCGGATCCGGATTCGCCGACGAGGCCGAGGCATTCCGTCTCGCCAAGCAGCAGGTCGACGCCGCCGACGGCATGAAGCGTCTTCGAGCCGATCTGGAACTGGGTCTTCAGTCCCGCGACATCGAGCACTGCGCCGGGAACCGGGTCGGCGTGGGTTTCGCCGGCCGGAAGCTCGATGGCGGTGCGTGCGACGGGACGCGTCAGCGCGCCGGATTTCAGCCGCGGATCGAGCACGTCGCGAATGCCGTCGCCCAGAAGGTTGATGCTCATCACCAGCAGGAAGATGGCGATGCCGGGCATGAGGGCTACGTGCGGAGCATTGAACAGCACCCGTCGGCCGTCGCCGAGCATCGAGCCGAGGTCGGCCTGCGGCGGCTGAGCGCCCAGCCCAAGGAAGGAAAGGCCGGCGGTTTCGAGGATCATCCAGCCGACGGTGGTCGACATTGTCACGACGATGACCGGCATCACGTTGGGCAGGATTTCGGAGGTCAGGATGCGCGTGTGCGATTTGCCGGACAGCCGCGCTGCATCGACGAATTCGCGCCGGGCGAGGCCGAGCGTGACACCGCGAATGTTGCGGGCGAAGAACGGGATGTTGACGGCGGCAATGGCGTAGAGCGCGTTGATGAGGCCCGGCCCCAGCACGGCGACGATCGCGAGTGCAAGCAGGATGTAGGGGAAGGCCATCAGCATGTCGATGCCTCGCATCAGCAGCGTATCGGTGCGGCCGCCTGCGTAACCCGCGACGAGGCCGATCAACGAGCCGAAGAAGGCGGCGATCAGCGTTGCCGAAATGCCGACGGCGAGGCTGACGCGCAGGCCCCACACGATGCGGGAGAGGATGTCGCGGCCAAGCGCATCGGTGCCGAGCAGGTGGCCTTCGGCGAACGGGCGAAGCAGCCGCTGCGCCGGCGCGGTCGCGTCCGGGGCGGCAAGCGGCAGCAGCGGCGCGAGCAGCGCCAGTGCTGTCATGAATGCGAGGATGACCAGACCGGCCGTCGCCAGCCTGTTGTTGAGCATCAGGCGAATGGCGTCGGGCCGACACGACCGGCGCGCTGATTTTGCGGTTTCGATGGTTGCGCTCATCGCCTCAACCTCGGATCGAGCGTCGACTGAATGACGTCGGCTGCAAGGTTGAACAGGACGTAACTGGCGGCGACTACCAGCACGCCGCCCTGCACCAGCAGGATGTCGCGGGTTGAGATGGCATTGACCAGCATGGCGCCGATGCCCGGCCACTGGAAGACCGTCTCGATATAGACCGCGCCACCGAGCACGAAGCCGGCCTGGATGCCGATGACCGGGATCACGCTGACGAGGGCGGCCTTGAAGGCATGGCGGTAGATGACACGGCGCTCGCTAAGCCCCTTGGCGCGGGCGGTGCGGATATAATCCTGCCGCAGCACCTCGAGCATGGCGGTGCGGGTCAGCCGCGCGATGACGCCGGTGGCGACCGCCGCCAGCGTCACGGCTGGCATGACGAGGTGGTAGAGCAGGTCCGGCAGGTCCCCGCCGCCATAGATCGCGTACATGCCGCTGGCCGGGAACCAGCGCAGGTCGACTGCGAAGAACAGGATCAGGAGCAGGCCGAGGAAGAATGAGGGCGTGGATATGCCGATCAGCACCAGCAGGGTGACGACGCGGTCGGCCCAGCCGAACTGGCGTACTGCGGAGACGATGCCGGCCAGAAGGCCGAAGATCGAGCACAGCAGGAGTGCGGCGCCCGCGAGGATGAGGGTCGCCTGGAAACGCTCCAGCACTTCGTCGAGCACCGGGCGGTTGAGCGCGAAGGAGCGGCCGAGATCGCCCTGGAACAGGTTGCCGAGCCAGATCAGGTATCGCTGGGGCAGGGGCTTGTCGAGACCGAGCTGCGCGTTGAGCCGGGCGACGTTTTCGGGCGTGGCGAAATTGCCGAGAATGGCCGTCGCCGGGTCACCGGGGATCAGCGCCATGATCAGGAACACGATCAGCGTGAGCCCGAACAGGACGGGTATCGCGGCAAGAAGCCTCTTTGCGATGTAGGCAATCACGAGAGGTATTCCTTACGGAAAGGGCTGGCGTCCTTCGCGCCCCCCTCTGTCCTGCCGGACATCTCCCCCACGAGGGGGGAGATCGGCCTTCCTCGCCGTTTTCGCAAACCGTCAGCGACAAGAGCGACAGCATAGAAGCTGCCAATTTCCCCCCGTGTGGGGGAGATGTCCGGCAGGACAGAGGGGGGCGCGAAGGGGCGCTGGTCCATCAAATGTGACCCAGCCCTCAGTTCTTCGACACGTCCTGAAGCATCAGGAAGAACGAGGGCTGCAGGCTGAAGCCTTCGACATTGGCCGTCGTGACCGCGCCCTGCACCCAGTTGGCGACGAACACCCACGGGGCATCCTCGTGCACGATCTCCTGCATCTGCTTGTAAAGCGTCGCACGCTCCTCCGGTTCGGTCGAAACGCGAGCCTGATTGAGCAGTTCGTCGACCTCCACGTTAGAGTAGTAGCCGGAGTTGAAGCCCCCTTCCGACGGGAAGGCAGCCGTGCGCAGCGTCAGGAAGGGCAGGGTGTCGGGATCGTTGGTCATCCACGCCATCTCGGCCATGTCGGCCTTGCCTTCGAGGCCGGGATTCACCTGGCCGAGGAAGGTATTCCACTCATAAGTCTCGATCTTGACGTTCATGCCCACGGCGGCCAGATCGGCCTGGATCGCCGTGCCCATGGCGACCGGATCGAGCATGCCGGAGCCGCCCTCGGTGACGTAGAAGGTAATCTCCTCGCCGTCATAGCCGGCCTCGGCAAGCAGTTCGCGCGCCTTGTCTGGATCGTAGGGGTAAGGCTGGACCTCCTCGTTATAGGCCCAGGCGAAGGCCGGCGGGGTCGGGCCCGCGGCAACCTCGGCGGTGCCCTGCAACACATCGGTCACCAGCGATTCCTTGTTGATCGCGTAGTTGGCCGCCTGACGCACGGCCTTCTCCGCGAAGGGGCCTTCCTTCATGTTGAGGATGAGGAACCAGACGTGCGGGCCGGCCTGCTCATGCACCTGGAAGTCGGGCGCGTCGCGGAACTGGGCGACCGAATCCGGCGGCACCTCGACCATGATGTCGAGCCCGCCCGACAGCATCTCGGCAACGCGGGTGTTGGCATCGGTGATCGGGCGGAAGACGATGGCTTCCGGCGCCGGGGCGCCGTCCCAGTAATCCTCGTTGCGGGTCACGACAACGCGCTGGTTGCCCTGCCATTCCTCGAACTTATACGCACCGGTGCCGACAGGGTTGCGCCCGTAATCCTTGCCGCTTGCCTCGACGGCAGCCGGCGAGACGATCAGGCCGGTCGGATAGGCGAGGTTGGACAGGAACGGGGCGAACGGCTCGTTCAGCTTGAACTCGACCGTCGTGTCGTCAACCGCCGTCACCTCATCGACCGCCGAGAAGAAGAACGCCAGCGGGAAGGGGCCGGTGTCGTGGAAGGGATGCTCCTCGTCGAGCATGCGTTCGAAATTGAACTTCACCGCCTCGGCGTTGAAGGGCGTGCCGTCATGGAAGGTGACGCCTTCGCGAAGCTTGAAGGTGTAGGTGAGGCCGTCTTCGGAAATCTCCCAGCTCTCGGCGAGTGACGGCTCCACTTCGAGCGAGCCGTCGGCAAAGCGCACGAGGCCGTCATAGACGTTCACGAGAATGCGGAAGTCGTTGACCGCTGTGACAGCGTGCGGGTCGAGCGACTGCGGCTCGGCGATCTGTCCGACCACGATCACATTGGGCGGTGTCTGGGCGAAGGCGGCTGGCGCGATCGCCAATGCGCATGCGGCCGCCATCGCGGCAAGTACGCGTCTCATGGGTATCTCCGTTCGTCGTTCCGCTGCGTTATTGCGATAATTAATCACTATAATTTGCGACAGGCAATGATTTATACATATAAATTAGCTGCAGCCCGTTGAAGCGATGGAACTGTAACGCGAAGCAAGGGAGGGTCCGGTGGCAGGCGGAAGACGGGCGGAGATCGACGGCCGGCGGATGAAGACGATCTTCGATGCGATCAACGATTTCGGGCGCGTGCCGGACAAGCCGGGCTGGAACCGCCCGGGGCTTTCGGCCGAGGATATTGCGGTGCGCCGCTGGTTTGCCGCACGTATGCAGGCAGAGGGGCTTCGTGTTTCGATGGATGGCGCGGCGAACGTATCCGGACGGTTGGGTCCGGAAGGCGCGCCTTGCGTGATGCTGGGCTCGCACCTCGACACGGTGCCTTCAGGCGGAGCGTTCGATGGCGCGCTCGGGGTTGCCGTCGCGCTCGAATGCGCGCTTGCGATGCGCGACGCGGAGGTGCCGCTCGTCCACCCCGTCGAGGTGATGGCCACCAGCGAGGAGGAGGGTCGCTTCGGCGGCATGCTGGGCTCGCAGGCGCTGGCCGGGCTGACGACGCAGGAATGGCTTGAAACGGCGGCCGATGCCGACGGCGTGCGTCTCGCCGATGCGTTGGCGAGCCACAACCTCGACCCGGCTGGCGTGATGGCGTCGGCGCGGCCGGCTGGTTCGGTCAAGGCGTTCCTGGAACTGCATGTCGAACAGGGGCCGGTGCTCGAACGCGCCTCCATTCCCGTCGGCATCGCCGACCGCGTTTCGGGTGTGGTGCATCTCGGCGTGACGCTGCGCGGCGTTGCCAACCATTCCGGCACCACGCCGATGGACATGCGCGCCGACGCTTTTGCCGGGTTGGCCGAGATTGCGACCGGAATACCCGGTCTCATTTCAGCTCAGGGGACGAAACAGTTGCGCATCACCATCGGCAAGGTGGAACTGAGCCCGAACTTCCCGCATACGATCCCGGGCGAGGCGCTATTCTCAATCATCGTTCGGGATGCGGAAAGCGTTGCGATGGACCGGCTGTGCGCCGGTCTGCGCGATCTCATCGCGGAGGTGTCGGAGCGTCACGGGTTAACAAACGAGATTGCAGAACGCAGCCGCATCGAACCGGTCATGCTCGATGCGGGACTTGCAGGGCTTCTGCGCAAGGAGGCGGAGGCTCTGGCATTGCCGTCCGTGGTGATGCCCTCGGGTGCGGGGCACGACGCCCAGACCATGCAGGCGCTGGCGCCGGCGGGCCTCATTTTCGTGCCCAGCCGAGGCGGGGTGAGCCACGCGCCGGACGAGTGGACCGACTGGGATGCGGCGGTCGCCGGGGCGCGGGTGATGCTGGCTGCCGCCGTTCGACTGGCATGCGAATGATCGCATCGAGGCAGCGTTAGGCCACCACACGGGAACTTTCGGGAGGTTTCCGCATTGGCAAACCAAGCGAAGGGAGCGACATGGGTATCCGAGAATTCCGCAGGGACTATCTGACCCGGCCCATTTTCCGTTGGGCCGGCGGCGTGCTGCCGCCGATTTCCGACACCGAGCGCGAGGCGATCGACGCCGGTACGGTCTGGTGGGACGGCGAACTTTTCACCGGCAACCCGGACTGGCAGAAGCTGCTGGACATGCCGCCCGCCGCACTCTCGGCGCGCGAACAGGCGTTCATGGACGGCCCGGTGCGCGAACTCTGTTCCATGATCGACGACTGGAAGATCGCCTGGCAGGACCGCGACCTGCCGCCGGAGGTCTGGGATTTCATGCGCAAGAACAAGTTCTTCGGCATGATCATCCCGGAGAAATATGGCGGGCTCGGCTTCTCCAACACGATGCATTCCGAGGTGGTGCGGACCATCTCGTCGGCAAGCGTGGTGGCCGGCGTGACCGTCATGGTGCCGAATTCGCTCGGGCCGGGCGAACTGCTGATGCATTTCGGCACCGAGGCGCAGAAGGACCACTGGCTGCCAAGGCTGGCAGACGGCTCCGAGATTCCCTGTTTCGGGCTGACATCGGAGGATGCGGGCTCGGATGCGGCCGCGATGACGGACAGCGGCATCGTGGAATACGGCAAGCACGAGGGCCAGAAGGTGCTCGGCATCCGCCTGAATTTCCACAAGCGCTACATCACGCTGGGGCCGGTCGCGACCGTCATGGGCCTCGCCTTCAAGCTCCATGATCCCGATGGGCTGCTCGGCGGCGAGAAAGAACGCGGCATCACCGTCGCCCTGTTGCCGACAGCGACGCCGGGCGTGAGCCATGGCGAGCGCCATATCCCTCAGTTCACCCATTTCCAGAACGGTCCGCTCTACGGCAAGGACGTCTTCATCCCGCTCGACTGGATCCTCGGCGGCCAGGAACAGGTCGGGCAAGGCTGGAAGATGCTGATGACGGCGCTGGCGGCGGGACGCGGGATTTCGCTGCCCTCGCAGTCTGCTGCCTCGGCGGCAATGTGCGCGCGGGCGACCGGCGCCTATGCGCGCGTGCGACGCCAGTTCAACGTGCCGATCGGCATGTTCGAGGGCATCCGCCGGCATCTCGCCGACCTTGCGGCAAACGCGTATCTCATCGACGCCGCGCGGCGGCTGACGGTGGCCGCGCTCGACCGCGGCGAGAAGCCGTCGGTAATTTCGGCGATCATGAAATATCACGCCACCGAGCGCATGCGGGAGTCGATCGAAAAGGCGATGGACATCCATGGCGGCAAGGCGATCATCGACGGCCCGCGCAACTATATGGGCGGGCAGTATCGGTCCGTGCCGATCGGCATCACCGTCGAGGGCGCCAATATCCTCACCCGCAACCTGATGATCTTCGGCCAGGGTGCGATCCGCTCGCATCCCTACATGCTGAGGGAATTGGAGGCGCTTTCGGAGGCGGACAAGGCCAAGGGCCTCGACGCATTCGACCGCAGCTTTTGGGCGCATGCGGGGCATTCGATCGCCAATGCCGGACGTGCATTCCTGCGCGGTTGGTCGGGCGCGCTGTTTGCGCCGTCGCCGAAGGATGTGGGCATGCCGCACCACTGGCAGCGCCTTTCGCGCTACGCCTCGGCGTTCGCGTTGATCTCCGATCTGGCGCTGCTCACGATGGGCGGCGCGCTGAAGCGCAAGGAACTGATCTCGGCGCGGCTCGGCGACATCCTGTCCGAACTCTACCTGCTGGGCGCGGTGCTGAAGCGTTACGAAGACGAGGGCAGGCAGAAGATCGACCGTCCCATCGTCGACTACATCATGGTGAATGGCGAGGAGCGCATCTGCGCGGCGTTTGACGGCGTGCTCGACAATCTGCCGGCGCGGTGGGCGGCCTGGGCGACGCGCATCGTTGCGTTCCCGTTCGGCATTTCCTATCGCGCGCCGTCCGACAGGCTGACGGACAAGGTCGCCGAGACGCTGATGGCGCCATCGGAGCAGCGTGACCGGCTGACGCCGAACCTCTATCTTGGCGAAGGTCACGAAACCCACGCGCTCAAGGATCTGGAACGCGCATTTCAGGCGGTCATGGATGTGGAGCCGATCGAAAAGAAGATGCGGGCTGCTGAAATCCGTGACCCCGAGGAAGCACGCGAGCGCGGCGTCATCGACGCGGCGGAGTTTGAGCGGCTGGCTGAGGTCGCCGAGCTGGTCCAGCGTGTCGTTGCCGTGGATGCGTGGCCGATGGAAGAGGTTTCGCCGCTGGCCGACCAGCATCGAAAGCCGGCACCGAAGCGGGCGCGGGCAACGAAGCCGCGGCGGCTCGCGGCCGAATAGCCGTCAGACCGTTCGCCGGCGTTATTGGCCCGTTTGGGGCATCTGGCGCGCGGCGCGGCGCATCGAATGCGGCGGCAGGCCGAACTGCCGCACGAAGGCGCGTCGCATGCGTCCGGGATCGCCGAAGCCGGCCGATACGGCAATCTCGTCGAGCGGGCGCACGCTCGATTCCACCGCCGTTCTCGCCGTTTCCAGCCGTAGCCGCTCTACGGCCTTGGCGGGCGTCGTGCCGGTCTCGGCCGTGAAGGCGCGCGCGAAATTGCGCGGGCTCATCGCGGCGCGGTCCGCAAGACGCTCCACCGTCAAAGGTTCGGCGATGTGCGCGCGCATCCAGTCGATCAACTCGGCGAAGCGGCCGCTGCGCCCACCCAGCTCGACAATCGCCGAGAACTGCGATTGGCCGCCCGGCCGGCGTTGATGCACCACAAGCTGCTGGGCGATGCGGCGGGCAATGTCCGATCCCAGATCATCCTCAATGAGGGCAAGCGTCAGGTCGATCCCGGCCGAGATGCCGGCGGACGTCCAGACATCGCCGTCGCGGATGAAGATGCGTTCCGCGTCCAGCCGGATATTCGGGTAGCGGCGTGCGAAGTGGTCGGTGCTGTCCCAGTGCGTCGTCGCGCGACGGCCCTCCAGCAGGCCCGCTTCGGCGAGGAAGAAGGCGCCGGAGCAGACGCTTGCGATGCGGCGCGCCTTTGCCTGCGGCAGCCAGCCCACGATCTCCTGCATCGCCGACATCGACCGCACGATCTCGCCGCCCGAAACCAGAACCGTGTCGTACTCGCGGTTGTCGAGCGGCGCGGCATCAAGATCGAGACCGGAGGAGCTTGGCACCCTTCCGCCGCCTTCCGGCGCGAGCACGGTCAGCGTGTAGCTGCCAGGGCGAAACCGGTTGGCGATCTCGAACGCGGCGACTGGCCCGGTCACGTCCAGCATCTGGAAGCCGGGATGGAGGATGATGGCAACGACTCGGCTCATGGCAGTTTTTGCCCGATTTATGTCATTTCGGCCAAATCGTAGCAGCAGTAGAATTGGCGTCAAGTTTCGCGGTTTGCGATGATGGAGACGCAGGATGAGCGTGAAGATGATTTCGCTGGGCGTGTTGGGCTTGGTTGCCGTTGCAGCGGCAGGGTGGCTGGGCTGGCTCTACAGCCTGCCGCCGGCTCCGCCCGCCATGGCGGCGTCGGCGGTGCCGCCCGAGGAAACGCAGGCGATGCTGGCGGCGCTGAAGCCGCCCAAGCGCGAGCGGCCGGTGATCGCGATCATCGGCATCAACGACGCCACCGAGACCACCGACTATCTGATGCCCTACGGCATCCTGCGTCGCGCGGACATAGCGGACGTGTCGCTGGTGGCGACGCAGGAGGGGCCGGTTTCGCTCTATCCGGCGCTGACGGTGGAGCCGGATAAGACGATCGCGGCTTTCGACGCGCAATATCCCGAGGGGGCGGACTATGTGATCGTGCCGGCGATGAGCCGCGACGACGACCCGGTCGTACTCGACTGGATCAGGGGCCAGTCGGCCAAGGGCGCGATCGTCGTTGGCGTCTGCGTCGGCGCCAAGGTGGTGGGGGCGGCCGGGCTGCTCAACGGGCGGCAGGCCACCACGCATTGGTATTATCTCACCGAACTGCTCAAGCGCAGCCCGACCATCGAACACGTGGCCAACCGGCGCTTCGTTGTCGACGGGAACGTGGCGACGACGACCGGCATCACAGCGTCGATGCCGATGATGCTGACGCTGATCGAGGCCATTGCCGGGCGGGACAAGGCCGTGGAAGTCGCGCGGGGTCTCGGCGTCGATACGTGGGACGCGCGCCATGCCAGCGGCGCGTTCCGTTTCAACCGCAGTTTCGCCCGGACCGTGATCGGCAATAGTGCGACGTTCTGGAACCGCGAGCAGCTCGCCATTGCGCTGGAGGAGGGTGTGGACGAGGTTTCGCTGGCGCTGGTTGCCGATGCATGGTCGCGGACCTACCGTTCTAAAGCGCTGACCTTTGCCGATGGGCCGATCACAAGCAGAAACGGCGCGCGGATCGTGCCCGATCGAACGGGAAGCTGGCGAGGCGATGAGCGGATCGCCGATTTCGCGGATGCGAAGCCGGCGCAGGCGCTCGATGCAACCTTGCAGGCGATCGAGCAGCGCTATGGCCGACGCACGACCGACGTGGTTGCCATGGAGCTCGAATATCCGCGCTAGGAAATTTCTGCGGAAAATTCTCATATCGGGTGTCGGGAGGTGCTTGCCTCGCCCGTCCTAGTGGCAGCCAAACCGAATATCCGAGGAGACAACCATGTTCCGCACCACTTTCGCCGCAGCCATCCTGCTGATGACAGCCCCCGCCTTCGCACAGACCGAGCCGGTGGGTGATCGCGTCGAGGTCAATGGCATGCAGATGTATTACGAGGTTTCTGGCGACGGCGATCCGCTGGTGGTGCTGCACGGCGCCTATATGAACATCCCGTCGATGGGCGGCATCGTCGGCAAGCTGGCCGAGACCCACAAGGTCTACGCGCTGGAGTTCCAGGGGCACGGCCGCACGACCGACATAAATCGGCCGATCACCTATCCGAACCTCGCCGACGACGTGGCAGCCTTCATGGATGCCGTCGGTATCGAGAAGGCCGATGTGTTCGGCTATTCGATGGGGGCCGCTGCGGGCCTGCAGCTTGCCATCCGTCATCCAGAGAAGGTGAACAAGCTGGCGGCCGCTTCCGTGGCCTATGACATCGAAGGCACGCAGAAGGCTTTTCGCGATTTCATCCCGCACATGACCGTCGAGATGTTCGTCGAGATGCCGTTTGCCGAGCAGTACAAGGAGCTTGCGGCTGATCCCGACGGCTTTCCGGCTCTGGTGGAGAAGCTGATCCAGCTAGAGCACGAGCCGCTCGACTGGGAAGAAGACGTGAAGGCGCTGAAGACCCCGGTGCTGATCATTGCCGGCGATGCCGACTACATGACGCTCGAGCACGCGGTGGCGATGTTCCGGCTGCTGGGCGGCGGGGCCATGGGCGACATGGGCGAGCCGCTGCCGGAGTCGCGTCTCGCGGTGCTACCTGCGACCTCGCATACCGCGGTCATCGGACAGGTGGACCTGTTGAACACCTACATCGAATCCTTCCTGAACGGTGAAACGCCGAAGGGCATGTTCCAGTAAGACGCGGGCAGACAAGCGTGCTGAACTATGACGGGCGGCCGGCGATGGTCGCCCGTTTTCAATTGCGGTAGATGCGATTGCGGACGGGGAAGCGCCCGTCGAAGGTGACGGCGACGCCGTCTCGGGTTTGCGGATCGACCGCGTGGATATG
Organism: Aquamicrobium sp.; assembly: GCA_019739225.1. Classification (GTDB taxonomy): domain Bacteria; phylum Pseudomonadota; class Alphaproteobacteria; order Rhizobiales; family Rhizobiaceae; genus Aerobium. The sequence goes on along the minus strand of JAHHDT010000001.1, from coordinate 956,978 downwards.
AAGATGCGGTTCCGTCGTGTTGCCGGAATTGCCGACGCGGCCGATAGGCTCGCCCACCACCAAGGTGTCGCCGGCTTCGACGGCCACCGAGCCCTCCCGCAAATGCGCGATCTCGACTTCGATGTCGCCGCAGTCGAGCACGACGTGATTGCCTGCCGCGTTGTCTCCGTCTCTTTCGGGCGGCGGGAGGTCGGGCAAGCCGTCGACCGCAGCCAGCACCGTGGCTTCGCAAGGGCTCACGACCGCGTCGTCATAGATTTCGTAGCGGTCAACCTCGCTCGGCAGGATGCCACTGGCACGGAAGCCGGTGGGGCCGATCGCGGTGATGTCGGCGGCGTAGCGCTGCTCGCGATGGCTGGCATGGTGGTTCAACAGTGCGATGCCGCCACCTTGCCCGACAACAAACGTGCCGCCCTGCAACGGAAACGCCAGGTCTCGCGTGTCGGCCGGCGTCCGCAGGCCCAGAAGCACGTAGACCAGCGCTGCGCCAAACAGCGCCAGGGAGCCGGCCGTAGGCCAGTGCTGGCGCCAGACCGAGGCGCCGTCAGCCGGCAACCAGGGCAGGCGCGCATGGCGCAGCAATGAAAGAACAACAGCCACCGCCAGCAGTGCCAGCAGCACGAAGCGGGTATAGTAGCCGGCAATATCCCATCGGCCGACAAGCATCACGAGCGCCACGAAGACGGCAGAGTCGGCGACTACGAGCAGCCATGCAACGCGGGAGCGCTCCGACAGGCGCCAGATGCGCCAGGCATAGGCCAAAGGTATGCCGATGCAGACGGCGAGAAGAATGACGACAACGAGAATCATGTGCCGCCAACGCTAGACGACATGGTGTCGTTCCGGCCAGAGATGGGGGGCGAATTCGCGCGTCAGGCCGGCTTCTGTTCCGCCACCAGCGTCGGCAGCAGTTCGGCCACGGTGGGATGAATGTGTACGGCGCGCCGAAGTGTTTCCGCCGTCGCGCCGACATGGATGAGATCGAGCACCGCATGAACGGCCTCATCGCCGCCGACGCCGAGGATCGCCGCGCCGAGCAGCTTGCCGGTTGCAGCGTCGCTGACGATCTTCATCAGGCCGACGGTCTCGCCCTTCTCCTTGGCGCGGGAGACGCGGGTCATCGGCCGCTTGCCAACCATAATCTGGTGGCCGGCACGGCGTGCCTCGGCCTCGCTCATGCCGACGCGGCCCAGCGGCGGGTCCGTGTAGAGCGCGTAGGCGGTCTGCCGGTCGGAGACCTTGCGGCCGGCATTGTCGAGCAGGTTTTCCGCCGCGATCTCGAAGTCGTTGTAGGCGGTGTGGGTGAACGCGCCTTTGCCGTTGCAGTCGCCCAGCGCCCAGATGCCGGGCACGCTGGTACGCAGTTCGTCGTCCACGGTGACGTAGCCGCGCTTGTCGCATTCAACGCCCGCGGCATCGAGACCGAGATCGTCGGTGTTGGGCGTACGGCCGATGGCGAGCAGAACGTGGGTGCCAACGACTTCCGGCTCGCCCTGCGTGCAGCTCACGCCCACGACCTTGCTGTCTCCACGCCGCTCGAACGAGATGCAATCGGCGTTCAGACGGATGGCCACGCCTTCGTCGACCAGCATGTCGTGGATGGCCTGTGCGACGTCCTCGTCTTCGCGGGGAAGCAGCCGCGCGCCGCGTTCAACCACGGTGACCTGCGCACCGAAGCGGCGGAACATCTGCGCGAACTCGAGACCGATATAGCCGCCGCCCACGATCACGAGGTGGGCCGGCAATTCATCGAGATCGAGGATGGTCGAATTGGTGAGATAGCCGATCTCCTCGGTGCCCGGATAAACGGGCACAGTGGCGCGCCCACCGACGTTGAGGAAGATGCGCGGGGCCGCGATGCGGTCCGCGTCCACCACCATCTCCCCTGGGGAGGTGAAGCGCGCGTGGCCCTCGATCAAGGTCAGGTTTTCAGTGCCCCGCAGCCATTCGACAAGGCCGGTGCGCGAGGCTTCGACGATAGCGTCCTTGCGCGCCTTCACGGCGTTCATATCGACGGTGATTTCTCCGACGCCGCGAACGCCGTAGTCGCCGGCGCGACGGGCCATGTGGGCAGCATAAGCGCTTGCGACCATGGCCTTGGTGGGGGTGCAGCCGGTGTTGACGCAGGTGCCACCGACAAGCTTGCGTTCGACAAGCGCCACCTTCATGCCGGCACCGGCTAGGCGGACAGCAAGCGAGGGGCCTGCCTGGCCGGCGCCGACGATGATGGCGTCGTAGCTGGTGGTCATCTGAGACTTCCCAAAAGAAGAAGTGCGGCGACGATCGCGACCGCGTCCTCGACAAGTGCTGCGGGCAGGTCGCGCCCGAACAGCGCGGCGAGGCGGGCACGGGCCGCCGCCCCGCCCAGCGTGCCGATCGCCGCGCCGACGAGGCCGGCGAGCAAGCCGCCGATCCATGCGCCTGCAGGCAGGCCGACGGCAGCGCCGCACAGCGCACCGACCAGCAGGCGTGCGCCGAACTGCGGCGGCACCTTACGGCTGGGCGTCGATGGCAGCTTGTCGCCGGCAAGTTCGAGAGCCGCCGCAGCGGTGAGAAGCCAGGGCGTCAGCCAATGGCCAAGCCAGCCGAGCCAGCTACCGCTGAGCGGCAGCACGCCGAGATAGGCGGCCCAACTCAAAGCCGCCAGCGCCATTGCCGTGCGCAGGCCGGTGACGATGCCCGCGAGCAGGGCAAGCAGATAGAGGCTCATGGCAGTGTGCTTCCTTGCTGCTGACGGGCAAGTCTGGCACATCCAGCCACAAGCGCAATGCCGATTGCGATCGGCGGGAACCTTGCCGCAAATCCGCCATGGCCCTTTGCGTTGGCAGTCAAAAAGGCAATAGTGCGCGCGCTTCAGCAGGAGGAGGGGATTTCGTGAGCACAACAACAGCCACACCCGGCGAAGGCACGCTTGTCGGCCGCGCCCGCGTCGCCGACCGCGCTCATCCGCTGGTCGTGACCGTTCGCGACGGGGAGGTGCACGACATCACATCGCGGGACGCGCCCACCGTGCGCGACATCTGCGAGATGGCCGATCCGGTTGGATATGTGGCGTCGTGCGTTGGCCGCTCGCTTGGGCCTGTCTCAGAGATCGAAGCCAATAGCCACCAGGCGGCGAGGGACAAGGCGAGGCCGCACTTGCTGTCGCCGGTGGACCTGCAGGCGGTGAAGGCTTCGGGCGTCACCTTTGTCGTGTCGCTGCTGGAGCGCGTGATCGAGGAACAGGCGCGCGGCGATGCGGACAAGGCGGATGCGATCCGCGCCGACATCGCGCAACATATCGGGCACGACCTGTCGAAACTCAAGCCCGGTTCGCCGGAAGCGATGGCGATCAAGCAGCGCCTGATCGAACGGGGCGCGTGGTCGCAATATCTTGAGGTGGGCATCGGGCCAGATGCTGAAATCTTCACAAAATGCCAGCCGCTCGCGTCGGTCGGCTTCGGCGCCGATGTGGGGCTGCATCCGGTTTCGACCTGGAACAATCCCGAGCCGGAAGTGGCGGTCATCGCCTCCAGTGAGGGCCGCATCGTCGGCGCGACGCTGGGGAACGACGTCAACCTGCGCGACGTGGAAGGGCGCTCGGCGCTGCTGCTGGGCAAGGCCAAGGACAACAACGCGTCAGCGGCACTGGGGCCGTTCATCCGCCTGTTCGATGACACGTTCTCGCTCGATGACGTGAAGCAGGCGGAGGTGCGGCTTCACGTGCGCGGCGAGGACGGGTTCGAGCTGGAGGGTTCGAGCTCGATGTCGGAGATCAGCCGCGCGCCGGAAGAGCTCGTCGCGGCCGCGATGGGTCGCCATCACCAGTATCCCGACGGCATGGCGCTCTATCTCGGCACCATGTTCGTGCCTTCCAAGGACCGCGGCGAAGCGGGCAGGGGGTTCACGCACCATGCCGGCGATAGTGTCGAGATTTCCTCGCCGAAGCTGGGAACGCTGATCAACCGCGTCCAGCTTTCGACCGAATGCACGCCGTGGACCTATGGCGCCAGCCGGTTCATGCGCGATCTCGCGAGCGCCGGGCTGATCTGAGAACGGATCGCCGGCAGGCCGCGCGCCTCACGACTTCAGCGGGCCGAGCTTCCGGCGCATCGCTTCCCGCGCGGTGAGCGGGCGGATCGGATTGGCCTCGAAGGCCTGCATGTAATTGTCCTTGGTGCGGCGAATATGGGCACGCAGCACCTGTTTTAGCCGGGCCGTATCGCCCTTGCGGATAAGCTCGATCATGCGGCGGTGGTCGCCGTAGGAGCGTTCCGGCTCGTTGCGGGCATGCAGCGCTAGCTGGGTACGCAGCGTGGCGACGCGTCCCATGATCATCTGGAAGCCCATGACGAGATAACGGTTTCGGGCGTTTTCGAAGAACGCGCCGTGATAGCGGCTGTCGAGGCGCCCGTAGAGCGGGATGTCCTGCGCCTTCATCGCCGCCTCCATCTCGTCGGCAAGCGCGGTCAGCTCGGCTGCAAGGGCCTCAGGATTGTCCCGTGCGGCGAGCTCCGCCGCGTGGGTCTCCAGAACCGCGCGGTATTCGCAGATTTCCGAGATGTCCTCCAGCGTCGGCGTGAACACGTAGGTGCCTGATTTCGGCACGATCGACACCAGCCCCTCGAGCTGAAGCAGGTTGAGAGCCTCGCGCACCGGCGTGCGGCTGACCTCGAAGGCGGCAGCCAGGTTTTCCTCCGAGAGCGCCTCGCCGAAGCTGAACTTCGCGTTGACGATCGCGTCGCGAATGCTGGCAGCGACGGTGACGGCGAGGGACGATTTCCCCTGTGGAATTGTGAATGCGGCCATACGTTCCCAACATCGTTGCGCGGCGGTGCCGTGGGCGATAACGGCCGGCTGCGTCGTTTCCTGCCCTGTTTTGCGGCACCGGAGCCGCCTTGGCCAGAGCAAATTGCACAAACAGATTGCATACTAGTTCTGATATGCTAATACCACTGCCGTCGGCTGACCAGCCGAAAGGGAGGGGTAATGTCTTCAACTGCCAGCAGCCTTGCGTCCGCTCCGTCGTTCGAGGGGCGAGTAGCTCTTGTGACGGGTGGGGCCTCGGGCATCGGCCGCGCGATCACCGAAAAGCTGTTGGCGAGCGGCGCACGCGTGGCCGTCTGGGACGTTCGCGAGGATCGGCTTGCCGAACTGGCCTCGCGCCACGGCGAGCGCGTGCTGACGCAGGCAGTGGACGTGAGCGACAAGCGGCAGGTCGACGCCGCCGCCGATCTGGTTCAGGGCCGCTGGGGCGGCATCGCCCATCTCGTCAACAACGCCGGCATCATCGGCAAGCGCATGACCCTTGCCGATCTGGACGCGGGCGAGCTCGATCGCGTGCTTTCGGTCAACCTCAAGAGCGTCTTCTACGTCACCGCCGCTTTTGCCGGGCGCGCCGGCAGTTTCACGGATCGCTCGATGGTTTCGATGGCCTCGATCGCCGCGCGCACGGGCGGCATGGTTGGCAACATGGCCTATGCCGCCACCAAGGGCGCGATCGTCACGCTGACGCATGCCTTCTCCAAGGAGCTGGCGCCGCATGTGCGCGTCAACGCGCTCGCGCCCGGCATCATCGATACCGAAATCCAGCTCGACTCCATGGGCGATCCGGCGGCCGTCGCCGCGCTGGCCGACGTCATCCCGCTGCGGCGGCTGGGATCTCCGGCCGAAGTCGCGGAGGCGGCCGTATGGCTGCTTTCGCCCGCATCCTCCTACATCAGCGCCAGCTTGCTCGACGTGGCCGGCGGGCGCTGATCCAGACATGAGTTTACGATGCCAGAACTGAAAGACCTTCTTGCCGCGGGCAAGCTCATACAGGCGCCGGGCGCTTCGGATATCCTGACCGCGCGCATCATAGAGCAGGCCGGCTTTCCGGCTATCTACATGACCGGCTTTGGCGCGACCGCGACCACGCTGGGCATGCCGGACCTCGGCCTCATGACGCAGAGCGAGATGATCGATCATGCGCGGCGCATGGTGCGGGCAACGTCGCTGCCCGTCATCGCCGACGCCGATACCGGCTACGGCGGCGCGAACAACCTGCTGCGCACGGTCGAGGACTATGCGCAGGTGGGTGTGGCCGCGATCCATATCGAGGACCAGACGCTGCCGAAGCGCTGCGGCCAGCTCGCGGGCATCCAGCTCGTTTCCGCCGAAAGCCAGGTTCGCACGCTCAAGGGCGCGGTGAGTGCACGCGGCAAGTCCGACATGCTGCTGATCGCGCGCACCGATGCGCTGGGCGTCCACGGCATCGAGGAAGCGGTACGCCGCGCCAACCTCTATGCCGAGACGGGCGTCGACCTCGTCTTCGTGGACGGGGTGCGCACGATCGCGCAGGCCGAGGCCATCGCGCGCGGCGTTCCGGGGCGGAAGGTGCTGAGCATCATGGACGGCAACGAGGTCCAGAAGCTGACGGCAAGCGACATTCAGGAAATGGGTTTCGACATCGTGTTCTACGCGCTGTCGACCCTGTTTGCCGCCGCACGGGCGGCGAAAACCATACTCGAAACGCTGAAGAACGACGGGACAACCATCGCGGCGGCATCGGGCATGGCCACGTATGACGAGTTCATGGGGATGGTCGGTTACGACCGGTTCCATGACTTCGAAGAGGAGTTCGGTCAGGCCTGATCGGGGGCAGCCGGAGGAAACGAGAGAGGAGTTCGAAATGAAGAATTATGCAGCCGCTAGCGGCGTTGCGCTTGCCCTGGCCGTGGGGATGACCACGGTGGCCGACGCACAGGAGCGTGTGCGCTGGCGGGTTCATTCGGCCTATGCGCAGGCCATGCCGATTGCCGGCCCGACCGCGTGGAACATCGCCGAGGATGTCGGCACGCTGACCGGCGGCGACTTCGACATCCGCGTCTTCGAGCCGGGCGCGATCGTCGCCGGCACGCAATATTATGACGCCGTTTCGGAAGGCGCCCTCGATGCCGCCTATGGCTCGCCGGGCTTCAATGTCGGCAAGAACTCCGCATATGCGTTCTTCGCAGCCGTGCCGTTCGGCCCCGGCGCCGGCGAAATGCTCGCCTGGCTGCGCCATGGTGGCGGGCTGGAACTCGCGCAGGAATTCTACGCGCGCGACAACATCCACATGCTGCCGTGCGGCATCCTGCCTCCGGAGAGCGGCGGCTGGTTCCGCAAGGAAATCAAGACGCTCGAGGATCTGCGCGGCATCAAGATGCGCTTCCTGGGCCTCGGCGCAAAGGTGATGGAAGAGTTCGGCGTTTCCACGCAGCTCCTCGCGCCGGGCGAGATCTACCAGGCGCTTGAACTGGGCACGCTCGACGGTGCCGAGCAGTCGGTTCCGGCCATCGACCGCGGGCTTGGCTTCTACCAGATCGCCAAGTTCAACTACTTCCCCGGCTGGCACCAACAGTCCACGGTGCAGGAGCTGCTGATCAACAAGGATAGCTGGGACAAGCTCAGCGACAGCCAGAAGCGCACGGTCGAGCTGACCTGCGAAAGCGCGCTGGTGCAGCAGTTCGCCGATGGCGAGGCCGGCCAGTACGAGATCATGCTGCAGAACGAGGCCGATGGTGTGACCACCATGGAGTGGCCGCAGGAGATGCTCGATGCCTTCCGGACCGCATGGGAGAAGGTACTGGACGCCGAGACCGGCGCGAACGCCGATTCCGCCAAAGTCTGGGAGAGCCTCGCGGCCTTCCGCGAGAACTACAAGGTCTGGGGCGAGCGCGCCTACCTGAAGTAGTCGCCAGAGGCGCGCCGGTCGCGGCGCGCCTCTCCTTCCATGGGCGCGTGATCCGGCATTCGATTGGAGCACATGATGCGATCTTTCCTCGCCGCATCCGATATTCTGGAGCGGATCTGCGCCTTCTTCGGGCGTGTGGGCTCGTGGCTCATCATCCCGCTGATCCTCATCATCGTCTACGACGTCGTCACCCGGAAGATCATCTTCATCCAGCAGTTCGTGATGAATAGCTGGCTCTACGATTTCCTGTCGCCGACGAAGCTGCAGGAGATGGAGTGGCATCTGCATGCCGTCATCTTCCTGCTCGCCTACGGGCTGGCCTATCTCAACGGGACGCATGTGCGCGTCGACATCTGGCGGGAACGCCAGTCGGAACGCAGGCGCGGATGGCTGGAGCTGATCGCGCTTCTCGTTCTGGCGGTCCCCTATTGCGGGGTGCTGATCTATCAATCCTGGTTCTTCGTCGAAAAGGCCTTCCTGCAAGGGGAAGGGTCGCCGGCGATGACAGGATTGCCCAACCGCTGGATCATCAAATCCTTCGTGCTGATCGGCGCGGCCCTGCTGATGGCGTCTCTGCTGTCGACGCTGATGCGGCTCGCCGTCTATCTGTTCGGTTCTTCGGCGCTGCGCCAGGAAGCGCTGCGGCGCCTCGACATGGTGGGGCATCCGCCGGAAGCCGCAGACGAAGCCAAGCCCGGTGAAGTTTCGCCATGACCGCGATCTACAATCATCTCTACGACTATCTCGGCGGCTACATGTTCGTGGCGCTGGCGCTGTGCGTGTTCACCGGCTTTCCGGTAGGGCTCGTGCTTGGCGGGCTTGCCCTGCTTTTCGCGCTCGGCGGCATCGGGCTCGGGGTCATGCACACGTCGGAGCTTTACCTTTTTGTGGAGCGGCTGTGGCAGACGGCGGCCAACAACCAGATCCTGGTGGCCGTTCCCTGCTTCATCTTCATGGGCATCATGCTCGAGCAGAGCCAGGTGGCGAGCAACCTGCTGCGCGTGCTGCAGGTGATGCTGCGCCGGGTGCCCGGCGGGCTGGCCCTTGCCGTAACGCTGCTGGGCACGATCCTTGCGGCGACGACCGGCATTATCGGCGCATCGGTTGTGATGCTGACCATGATGGCGCTGCCGGCGATGATCGCGCAGAAGTACGACGTGCGCCTCGGCACTGGCACGGTCGCGGCCAGCGCGACGCTGGGCATCCTGCTGCCGCCCTCCGTCATGCTGGTGATGATGGCCGATCTGATGGCGATCTCGGTGGGCGACCTGTTTCTGGCGGCCATACTGCCCGGCCTGATGCTGGCTTTCCTCTATTGTGTCTACATCGTCGCGCTGGCGGCGTTCAGGCCGGATAAGGCGCCCGCCGTCCAACGCGCCGAGGACGAGGTGGGCGTTGCCAATCTCATAGGCATGGTCGTCAAGGGCTTCCTGCCGATCGTCTTCCTGATTTCGCTCGTGCTCGGTTCGATCTTCGCCGGCTGGGCAACGCCGACGGAAGCCTCCGGCATCGGCGCGTTCGGCGCCATCCTGCTGGCCTGGTTCAACGGCAAGCTGACCCGGGCATCGCTTGACAAGGTGTGCATGCAGACGGCGCTGACGTCGGCGATGATCTTCCTGATCTTCGCGGGCGCCACGGCGTTTTCCTACGTCTTCCGCGCGCTTTACGGAGAGGACCTGATCCTGGACTTCATCGCCTGGATGGGGCTCACCCACTGGAGCCTGCTGTTCCTTCTCATGGTGGTGATCTTCCTGCTCGGCTTCTTCTTCGACTGGCTGGAGATAACGCTGATCATCCTGCCCGTGTTCGCCCCGATCATCGCCAGCTTCGCGCCCGACTTCGCACCAGCCCTCGGGATCGAACACCTGCCGGCTGCCGACCAGCGTTCGCTGGTGCTGCTCTGGTTCGCGATTCTGGTGTCGGTCAACCTGCAGACGTCGTTCCTGACGCCGCCGTTCGGCTTCGCGCTGTTCTTCCTGAAGGGGGCCGCACCGCGTTCCGTCAAGATCGGCGACATCTATCGCGGGATCATGCCGTTTGTGGGCATCCAGCTATTCGGCGTGCTGCTGCTGGCACTGTTTCCGGCGATTGTCTTCTTCCTGTTGTAAGAGAGGAAGACCTGCCCGGATTCACGGGTGGAAGAAGACAGGTTCCATTGCCGCCCACCATTCGCCGTCGCGTCGTGTCTCGAGCGGTTGCTGCAGCGGGTCGCAGATTTTCCACCATTCCTGCATGGCCGGGTTTTCGCGCATGATCGCCGTGTCGCGCTCGAAATCCGTGCCGACATATTCCCAGTAGGCGAAGAGCAGGTTTTCCGGCTCCTTGAGGAAGATCGAGTAGTTGCGGATGTTGGCGGTTGAGATGGCCGCCAGCACATCCGGCCAGACGGCCGCGTGCAGTTCGCGGTATCGCTCGATCTCGCCGGCCTTCAGGCCGATGCACAAACCCATTCGTTGCATTCTCGCCATCCCTTCTCGCGGTGACGGGGGGCGGAACGCCGCCTTGACCGGCACCAGCTGTTATATTAGTATTCTTATATTCCCTTTGGGTTGCAACACCGTTTTTCAGGCGATTTCCACGACATGTTGACGGCACCGACAGCGCGCGCACTCCGACTTACCGATGCCGACAACATCGTGGTGGCGATAGAACCCTTCAGCGCAGGCGACATCATCTCGGGTGTGACTGTTGCCCAGCGCGTGCCGCGAGGCCACAAGATGGCGGTGGAGGCGATCCCGCGTGACGCCGCCGTGATCAAATACGGGCAGGTGATCGGTTTCGCCAAGGAGGACATTGCGCCGGGAAGCTGGGTGCACGAGCACAATGTCTATCTCCATGCGTTCGACCGCGATTACGCGTTCGGCACCGAAACGAAGCCGACCGCATTCGTGGCGGCGGAGAATAGGCGTACCTTCCAGGGCTTCCGCCGCGCGAACGGCAAATACGGCACACGCAACTATGTGGCGGTGCTGACATCGGTGAACTGTTCGGCGAGTGCCGCGCGCTTCATCGCCGACCAGGTGACGCGCTCCGGCATCCTTGCCGACTACCCCAATATCGACGGCGTGATCTCGCTGGTGCACGGCACCGGCTGCGGGCTCGACACCCACGGCGAGGCGTATGAACTTCTCAAGCGTACGCAGTGGGGATTTGCGACCAACCCCAATATCGGCGGCGTGCTGATGGTGGGCCTCGGGTGCGAGGCGTTCCAGATCCCGCGCTGGATGCAGTCCTACGGCATCAGCGAGGACACGACCTTCCGCACGCTGACGATCCAGGAGGTGGGCGGCACGCGCAAGACCGTGGAAGCGGGCGTGCGCGCGATCGAGGAAATGCTGCCGATCGTCAACGAGGCGACGCGCAGCGAGGCGCCGGCCGCGGAGCTGATGCTCGCGCTACAGTGCGGCGGCTCCGACGGCTATTCCGGCATCACCGCCAATCCGGCGCTGGGCGTGGCGGTCGACCTGCTGGTCGCCGAAGGGGGCACCGCGATCCTTTCGGAGACGCCTGAAATCTATGGCGCCGAGCATCTGCTGATGCACCGGGCCGAAAGCGCGCAGGTCGGCGAGAAGCTGGCGGAACGCATCCGCTGGTGGGAGGACTATACCGCTCGCCACAACATGGAAATGAACAACAATCCGTCGCCGGGCAACAAGGCCGGCGGGCTGACGACGATCCTCGAAAAGTCGCTCGGTGCGGCCGCCAAGGGCGGCTCGACCAACCTGAACGGGGTCTTCGACTATGCCGAACCGGTTACGGCCAAGGGGCTGGTGTTCATGGATACGCCCGGCTACGACCCGGTCTCGGCGACGGGGCAGGTGGCCGGCGGCGCGAATGTGCTCTGCTTCACCACCGGGCGCGGCTCGGCCTTCGGCTGCAAGCCGACGCCTTCGCTCAAGCTCGCGTCCAATTCCTACATCTACGAGCAGATGAACGAGGACATGGACATCAATTGCGGCGATGTCCTCGACGGGGTTTCGCTGGCGCAGAAAGGCGAGGAAATCCTGCAACGGGTTCTTGCTGTGGCATCCGGCGAGCGGACGAAGTCCGAGCAGCTTGGCTACGGCGACAGCGAATTCGTGCCCTGGTCGGTCGGCGCGACCATGTAAGGCCTTGCGGCCGTATCAGGCGGCCGCGTCGAGCTCGCTCCACAGCGCATCCGGTATCTCGCGCTCGAACCAGTCGATGCTGGTCGTGACGTCGTCGGCGCTTCTGGCGCCGACCAGCACCGAAGTGATCGCTTCGTTGCGCATCGGGAACTGGATCGCGGCCGCACCCAGAGGCACGTCGAACCGCGCACAGATTGCGGCGAGACGGTCGACACGCTCCACGATCTCAGCGGGCGCGTCGCGGTAGTCGAACTTGCGGTCGGCTGCGTTGCGCGCGGCAAGGATGCCCGAATTGTAGACCCCGCCCGCCACGATCGCGACATTGCGAGACCGGGCCTTGGCCAGAAGTTCCTCGCCGGATTGGTCGAGCAGGGTGTAGCGCCCGGCAAGAAGGCAGCAGTCGAGGTCGGTCTCGTTCATCGCCTCGTCTATCGCCTGCGTCTCGTTGACGCCGAGGCCGAAGCCCTTGATGAGGCCCGCCTCGCGCAGTTCGACAAGCGCCCGGAAGCCGCCGCCGGTGAGATCCTTCCACGTCCTGTCGTGCCGCTCGCCGTGGGTGACGCGGCCGATGTCGTGCACGAAAAGAAGATCGATGCCGGGCAGGCCGAGGCGCTGCTGGCTGTCGTCGAAGCTGCGCATCAGGCCGTCATAGCTGTAGTCGAAGACCTCGCGGAAGCCGAGGCCGTTGTTCCAGCCGGAATCGAACGGGTTCTTCGGCGGCTCGGGCGGTAGCTCTCGCCCGGGGCGGGGCAGGGTCATCAGCCGGCCGACTTTGGTGCTGATGACGGCCTCGTCGACATTGCCGCTTTCTTCGCGCAGGAAGTGTCCGAGGAGATGTTCGGCCCGCCCAAGCCCGTACATGGGCGCGGCGTCGAAATGGCGAATGCCCGCCTGCCAGGCAGCGCGCAGCGCAGCCAGCGCGTCGATGGCGGCGATCGGCCGGTAGAGCCCGCCGAACGCGGCGCAGCCCAGTCCCAGCGCCGTCAGCTCCAGGCCTGCCCGCCCGACGGCCCTGCGTTGCGAAACCTTCACCTGCATTCCTCCGGTCGTTTGTTCTTTTCCGCGCCGCTCAGGTCAGGATGCGCGCTCGCCGATCGTCGCGTCGAGATAGGCGAGCGTATTGTCGAGCGACGTCTGGAGATGGGTCTTCAAGGCCCGCATCGACGCGTCCTGATCGCGTTGCGCCAGCGCTTCGAGGATCGCGCGGTGCTGGGCGATCGTCTCCTGGCCCGCGCCGGGGCTCGGCAGCGTCAGCAGGCGGCATCGATCCATCTGCGCCTTGGAGATGTCGACCACCTTCCACAGCATGTGCAGGCCGTTGACCTCGGCGATGTAGCGGTGAAAGTCGTCGTCGCGGGCAATCGCCTCGTCGTAGCGCGAGCGCTTCACCGCCGTCTCGTGCGCGTTGACGATGTCCTCGAGGTCCTGAACATGAGACGGCGTTATGCGCTCCGCCGCGCGCCTGATGCTTTCCAGCTCCAGCGCGATGCGGATGATGTAGGCCTCTTCGACCTGCTCGCGGCGGATGTCGGCGACAAAGGTGCCGTGCTGCGCGAACACCTCGACGAGGCCCTCGTCGCTGACCTTCTTGACCGCCTCGCGCACGGGGGTGCGCGAGATGCCCAGCCGGGTCGCGATGTCGATTTCGTTGATGGGCGCGCCGGGCGCTAGCTTGCCGGTGACGATGGCCTTGCGGACGAGCGAGTAGACCTGGTCGCGCAGCGGTATCGCGCGGTTGAGCGCCACGCCGCCGAGGAATACGGACAGCCGGTCTTCGGTTGGCTGGTCAGGCAATTTCGAAACTATGGTCCCGTCCTCACGACATGTTTTCCGCCACGATGGCGGTAACCGGCCTGCACGAGGCCATCACGTGGCGTTTCAAGGCTTGCATTATACTAGTGTAATATGCAAGAGCAATGCGGGAAAAGCCGCTGCGCGGGATCAACTCCGCAAGGCTCACGACACGACGATTCGGGAGGTTCGGGCAATGAACAAGTTGGATCTTGAAGGCCAGGTTGCCGTCATCACAGGGGGCGCTCAGGGGCTTGGGTTCGCCTTCGCCAAGCGTATCCTCGCCTCCGGTGCGAAGGTTTGCCTCTGGGACATCGGTGGCGAGCGGCTGGCTGCGGCGAAGGCAGAACTCGGCGCGGGCGTCGAGACGGTGGTTGTCGACATCACCGACGCCGATGCCGTCGTTGCCGCCCACAAGGAGACGGAAAAGCGGCTTGCGCCGGTTTCGATCCTCGTCAATTCCGCCGGCATTGCGGGTCCCAACCATACGCTTGACGAGTATCCGCTGGACGAGTGGCGGCGGGTGATCGACATCAACCTGAACGGGACGTTCTACGTGAACCGGGCCGTGGTGCCGTCAATGAAGGCGCAGAACTATGGCCGCATCGTCAATGTGGCCTCGATCGCCGGCAAGGAAGGCAACCCCAATGCCTCGGCGTATTCGGCTTCGAAGGCGGCGGTGATCGGCCTGACGAAATCGCTCGGCAAGGAACTGGCCGGCTTCGACATCGCGGTGAACTGCATCACGCCTGCGGCCGCGCGCACGCCGATCTTCGACCAGATGAAGCAGGAGCATATCGACTACATGCTGTCGAAGATCCCGCGCGCGCGTTTCCTTGAGGTTGACGAGGCTGCGAACATGGTTGCCTGGCTGGTGACGAAAGAAAACAGCTTCACCACCGCCTCGGTTTTCGACCTTTCCGGCGGCCGCGCCACCTACTGATCGTTTCATTCGGGAGACTCATCATGAAGCTTGTTCGTTTTGGCGAGCCCGGCGCGGAGAAGCCGGGCCTGATCGATGCCGATGGGGCGATCCGCGATCTTTCCGGCGTGATCGCCGACGTGGCGGGCGAGCACCTGCATCCCGACGCGCTGAAGGCGCTGTCGCAGACCGATCCCAAGAGCCTGCCGCTCGTTGCCGGCAACCCGCGCATCGGACCCTGCGTTGCAGGCGTCGGCAAATTCATCTGCATCGGCCTCAACTATGCCGACCATGCCGCCGAATCCGGCATGACGGTGCCGCCGGAGCCGGTGATCTTCATGAAGGCTACCTCGGCGATCGTGGGTCCCGACGATGACGTGCTGATCCCGCGCGGTTCGGAAAAGACCGACTGGGAGGTCGAGCTCGGCGTGGTGATCGGCAAGCCCGCGAAATACGTCTCGGAAGCCGATGCGATGGACTATGTGGCCGGCTACTGCGTGGCGCACGACGTTTCCGAGCGTGCGTTCCAGCAGGAACGGCAGGGCCAGTGGACGAAGGGCAAGAGCTGCGACACGTTCGGTCCGATCGGTCCGTGGCTGGTGACGCGCGACGAGGTCGCCGATCCGCAGAACCTCGGCATGTGGCTGAAGGTCAATGGCGAGACGATGCAGGACGGCTCGACGAAGACGATGGTCTACGGCGTCGCGCATCTGGTCTCCTATCTGTCGCAGTTCATGTCGCTGCTGCCCGGCGACATCATCTCGACCGGCACGCCGCCCGGCGTCGGCATGGGGATGAAGCCGCAGCGCTACCTCAGGGACGGCGACGTCGTCGAGCTCGGCATCGAGGGCCTGGGAACACAGACCCAGACATTCCGCGCGGACGCGTAGGAGGCGCAGATGGCCGCCGCTCCCGTCATCGATGCCCATCATCATTTCTGGCAGGTCGGGCGCGGCGACTATCACTGGATGTCGCCCGAGATGGGCGAGCCGCTCCATCGCGACTACATGCCGGACGATCTCGCGCCGCTGCTGCGCAGGGCCGGCGTCGACGCGACCGTCGTGGTGCAGGCAGCACAAACCGAGGCGGAGACCGCGTTCCTGCTCGAGCTGGCGGAGCGAACGCCGTTCGTCGCAGGCGTCGTGGGGTGGCTCGACATGGAGGATGGCGGGTTCGGCGCAAAGCTCGACGCACTTGCGCGGCAGCCCAAATTCGTCGGCCTGCGCCCGATGCTGCAGGACCTTGCCGATGACCGCTACATCCTGCGACCCGCAGTGCTCGCTAATCTGAAGCTGCTGGCGGAACGGGGCATCGCGTTCGATATACTCGTTCATCCCCGACATCTGCCGCATGTCGCTCGCGCGCTGGAAGCGGTGCCAAGGCTGAAGGCTGTCATCGACCATATCGCGAAGCCGGATATCGCAACCGGCGCGTTCGGCGGCTGGGCCGAGGATATGGCCGCCGTAGCTGCATTTCCAAATGTGCTTTGCAAGCTTTCAGGAATGATTACAGAGGCCGATCACCGGGCCTGGCAGCCGGCAGACCTCAAGCCCTATGTCGATCATGTCGCCGGCCTGTTCGGTCCCGATCGGCTGATGTTCGGCAGCGACTGGCCGGTGTGCCTGCAGGCCGGCAGCTATGCCGAGGTACTGCAGGCGCTGCGCGCAATTATAGACGGCCGTCTCACCGAAGCCGAACGGGGCGCGGTCTATGGCCTGAATGCCGTACGCTTCTACGGTCTTTCAATCTAAGGCCGGAAGAAAGCCCGGCGCTTGCTTGCGCAGGGTATTATATTAGTGTAATAGAACAATGCGCATCCGATACCGAAACGAAGGGCAGGGGCGCGCGATCGGGAGGAAGGGTATGTCGGCTGCGGCAACAGCCCTCCGCATGCGGGGGATCAGTAAGACTTTTCCGGGCGTGAAGGCGCTTTCGAACGTCAATCTGACGGTCGAGTTCGGCCGCGTGCATGCGATCGTCGGCGAAAACGGCGCCGGCAAGTCGACGCTGATGAAGGTGTTGAGCGGTACCTATTTGCCCACGACCGGCACGACGGAGATTGCCGGGGTCGAAGTGCGCATGCGCAAGCCCGCCGATGCCCAGAAACTCGGCATCCGCATGGTTCATCAGGAACTCAATCTGGTTCCTGACCTCACCGTTGCCGAAAACGTCTATCTCGGGCGCATGCCGCGCAAGTGGGGCCTTGCCGACAAGGCGGCCATGGTGCGTGACACCGAAGTCATCCTGAACGAACTTGGCGCGGCGATCGATCCCAAAGCGCGGCTTGGTGATCTCTCGATCAGCCAGCAGCAGCTTGTCGAGATCGCCAAGGCCTACGCGGCAAAGCCCCGCATCATCGTTCTCGACGAGCCGACCTCGAGCCTGAGCGAGCACGAGACGGCGGCGCTGTTCCGCATCCTGCGCAAGATGAAGCAGGAAGGCATTGCCATCATCTATATCAGTCACCGCCTCAAGGAAGTGCTGGAGATCGCCGACGACGTGACGATCCTGCGCGACGGCAGCATGATCGACACGCGGCCTGCCGATGGGATCACGGCCGCGGAGATGATCCGGCTGATGGTCGGGCGCGAAGTCACCAACGTCTTCCCGAAGACGCCGTCGGACATCGGCGCGCCGGTGCTGAAGGTGATCGGCCTCGGCGACGGCTACAACTTTCGCGATGTGAGCTTCGAGGTGCGGTCGGGCGAAATCCTCGGGCTTACCGGGCTTGTCGGGGCAGGGCGCACCGAGCTGGCAAGGGCCATCTTCGGCCTGGCGCGCGCCACCGAGGGCCGGATCGAGATCGGCGGCAAGGCTGTGACGATCAAGTCGCCGGCGGCTGCCATGCGCGCGGGCATCGCCTATGTGCCGGAAGACCGCAAGGACGACGGCATCGTCCCCTCGCTCAGCGTGCGCGAGAACATCAGCCTGCCGGTGCTGCGCAAGCTGTCCCGCTTCGGCCGCGTGAGCATGAGCGCCGACCGCAAGCTGGCCGACCGATACACGAAGGAATTCTCCATCGTGCCGCCGGACCCGGAACGGCGCATCAGCCTTCTTTCGGGCGGCAACCAGCAGAAAGCCGTCATTTCCAAATGGCTGTCCGCCAGCCCCTCGGTGCTCATCCTCGACGAGCCGACGCGCGGCGTCGACGTGGGCGCGAAGGCCGAAATCCACCGCATCATCGGCGAACTCGTCGCCGGCGGCATGGCGGTGGTGATGATTTCGTCGGAACTGCCGGAGGTTCTCGGCGTGTGCGACCGCGTCGTCGTAATGCGGGACGGCCATGCCGCCGCACCCGTGGAGCGCGCGGCCCTGAGCGAGGAGATGATCATGGCGCTTGCCACCGGGGAGGAGGCAGCGTGACGGACGTCCCGATACAGATGCAGCAAGATACAACGAACGAACGTTTTCGGGGCGGAAGCCCTCTGGTCGATCTCCTGTCCCGTGGCGGGCTTGCGATCGCGATCCTGGCGGTGCTGATCTACGGCTCTCTGGCCAGCCCGGTCTTCTTCACGGCAGGCAATTTCGTCAATGTACTGACCTCCATGGCGATCGTTGGCATCGTCGTCGTGGGCATGACCTTCGTGCTTGTGGTGGGCGGGCTTGCCGACCTGTCGGTGCCGGCGACGATCGCGTGCGGGGCCATCCTGTCGCTTGCCCTGCAACCCGTCATCGGCCCGGTGCCGGCCTTCGCTGCGGCGATCGCGCTGGCCGGTTTCTGCGGGCTGATGAGTGGTCTGCTGATCGGCTATATCGGCATCAATCCGATCATCGCGACGCTCGGCGTGGGCACGATCGTGCTCGGCATCGTGCAGGCGGCGGTCGGTGGCGTGATCGTCTATGGCACGAACCCGGACACGGCCGCGCTGGTGAAAAGCCGCGTGTTCGGCATACCCGCAATCGTTCTGATCTTCCTCGCCGTGGCGATTGTCGGCCACTTCGTGCTGTCGCGCTCCTATTGGGGCCGATGGACGGTGGCCACGGGCGGCAACTACAGCGCCGCCGAGGCGAGCGCGGTGCCGGTGCGGGCGGTCAAGGCAGGCGCATTCGTGATTACCGCGCTGTGCTCGGGCTTAAGCGGCGCGCTGCTGGGGCTAACCCTTCAAAGCGCGCGACCGTTGGTAGGCACGGGCTACGAGTTCAGCGCCATAACGGCTGTCGTCGTCGGCGGTATCTCGATCATGGGCGGCTTCGGCTCGGTGCCGCGCGCGATTGCCGGGCTGGTGTTCGTGCAGTTGCTGACCAATGTGATGGTGCTTCAGGGCGTGCGCACGCCGGTGCAGGGCTTCGTGCTCGGATTGCTGATCGCCGGCGCGGTCGCGCTGGATGTCGCGCTTCGCAGGCGGGGAGGGGCTTGATGACTCCGATCGCACGGCTCGTCCGCTACCGCGTCGCTGTCATTCTTGGGCTGACGCTGCTGGTCGCGTCGCTGACGGTTCCCGGATTCCTGAGCGTCACGACGCTCAGCCTGGGGCTCGACCGCAGCGCCGCCATCGGCATCATCGCGATCGGGATGACGGTGTTGCTCATCGCCCGCCAGATCGATCTTTCGGTGGGCTCGACCTTTGCGCTGGCCGGCATCACGGCGGTCATGCTGCAGCCGGCCATCGGCATCTGGCCCGCAGCACTTGTCGGGGTGCTTGCGGGTGCGGCGGCCGGCGCCTTCAACGGGCTGCTCTCGGTCGTCTTCAAGGTCAACGCGCTGGTTGCCACGCTTGCAACGATGCTGATCTTCCGGTCGGTCGCACATTGGCTGACCGACAGCCAGCCGGTTCCGGGCACGGACATCATGCTGTCACTGGCCCTGTCGAAGATCTATTTCGAAATATTCACTCTGCGCAGCGCGCTGTTCGTCGGCTCGATCCTGCTGCTGCACTTCTGGCTGACGCGCACCGTGGCGGGGCGCAACCTGTTCGCGGTCGGCTCCAATGCCGACGCAGCCGAGGCGAGTGGCATTGCGCCTGGCCGGACCGTGTTCCTCGCCTTCGTTTTTGCCGGAACGCTGGCGGGTGTGGCCGGCGTTCTCCAGAGCCTGACCACGAATACCGGCTCGCCAGTGTTCGGCGCAGAGCTGATCGTCACGGTGATCGCGGCGGTGGTGGTCGGCGGCACGCGCATCGAGGGCGGGCGTGGCTCGGCACTCGGCACGCTGGGTGGCGTGCTGACGATCGCGGCGCTGACCACGGCGATGGAGTTTCAGTCGGTGCCCGCCTACATCCAGCAGGTCGTCGCCGGCCTCATCCTCATTCTGCTTGTCGTTCTCGACCGTACGGTGCGGCCTGGCCCGCGCACACATGCGGCGGCAGGCGCATCGGGCTGAAAATCTTGAGATTTTAAGGAGGAAACCATGACCAAGACGAAAACCGGAATGATTGTCAGCGCGCTGGCGCTGCTTGCCTCAGTGGGTGTGGCGGAAGCCAAGACCGTCTGCTACGTCACCGCTGCCGACGCGCATGCCTATGCCACGCCAGCCAACGAGGCGCTGGAGGCGCGCGCCAAGGAACTCGGCATTGAGGTCATCACGCTCAGCCAGAACTTCGACGTTCAGACCGGCACCGAGCAGCTCAACACCTGCATCGCGCGCAACGCCGACGGCATCATCCTGTGGCCGCTCGACCCGCAGGCCTACATTCCCGGCCTCGCGCGGGCGCAGCAGGCGGAAATCCCGTCGATCCTCATCAACTCGCCGATGGACGAGCAGGCCAACCAGTTCATCAAGTCCTTCACCGGACCGGACGTCTACGAGGAAGGCGAGATGGCCGCGGATTCGCTTAATGACGCGCTGGGCGGCGAAGGCTCCGTCGTCGTGATCGCCGGGCAGGCCGGCAATGGCACGACCATCGGCCGCGTCGGCGGCTTCGTGGATCGCCTTGCCGAGATCGGCAGCAAGCTCGAGGTGCTCGACACGGTGAATGCCGATTTCGACCAGCAGAAGGCGCTGGTGGTCAGCCGCGACCTCATCACCCGCTTCGGCGATGGCATCGACGGCGTCTACGCCAACGACGACACGATGGCGCGCGGTTTCATCGACGCGTGGAAGGAAGCCAAGCCCGGCGAGCCGACGCCGCCGATCGTCGGCATCAACGGCCAGAAGGACGCGTTCGAGTCGATCAAGTCGGGTGAGATGTATTCGACGATCGTCCAGTCGCCGGTGGAAGACGGCAAACTCGCCATCGAGACCATGGCCGAGATCCTCGACGGCAAGGAAGTCGGCGCCCGCCTGCCGATCCCGCTCACGGTCGTGACGAAGGCGAATGTCGACAGCGTCGAACCGGCGTTCTGATCCCAAGCGGCACCGTCCGATATGCAGAGGGCCCGCCTTGTGCGGGCCCTTTTCTATCTACAGCAAGCCGTGGGCAAAGAGGCGCTATCGCTGCCGCCAGGCCTGCGAGCGCTTCAGCAGCAGCCTTGACACGATACCGTGCAGCAGCCGCGCGGCGACGTTGGTGTAGAAGATCATCATGCCCATGGCAGCCGCGGGCGCGATGTCGCCGGCATCGTCCATGTTGAGCACGGCCACCGAGGCGAGCTGCGTCTGCGTGGAATAGAGGAACACCACCGCCGAGACCGTCGTCATCGCATTGACGAACAGGTAAATCGATATGTCGAGGATGGCGGGCAGGGAAACCGGCACCGTCACCCGGAAGAACAGGCGGTGGAACGGCTGCTTGAGCGAGGCCGCGACGGGCTCGAACTCCCGATCCATCTGGTTGAGCGCGGTCAGCGCCGTGAGGTGCGACACCGTATAGAAGTGGGTGACGGTGGAGACCACCAGGATCGCCATCGTTCCGTAGATCGCGTTGAACGGGTTTGCCGGATCGTTGAAGAAGAAGATGAAGGAGAGGCCGAGGACCATGCCCGGCACGGCCATCGGCAGCATGGCAAGGAACTGGAAGAGTGTGCGGCCGGCCGCGAAGCCGTCGGTCTTTTCCACCATGTAGGCGCCGACGAAGACGATGATCGTGCCGAAGACGGCGGTGAGCAGCGCCATCACGATCGAGTTGTAATAGGCGCCCCAACCGCCGCCATCCATCAGGTCGAAGCGGAAGTTGTTTAGGCTGGGTGTCAGGTCGTAGGGCCAGAATTTCACCGTCGCCGCGAACTGGCACACGCCGATCATCATCAGGATGAATAGGGCGACGGCTGAGCAATAGACGAAACAGGCCGTATCGAAACCGCGATCGGGCTTCGGCTGATAGGGCACCGAACGCGCAGACAGCAACGCTACCTGGCGCTTGCGGATGGCGCTGTCGACGAAGAAGGCAGCGACGGCGGGCACCAGCAGCAGCACCGCCACCACCGCGCCCATCTCGAAATTCTGCTGGCCGATGACCTGCTTGTAGATGTCGACGGCTAGCACGTTGTACTGGCCGCCGATCACCTTCGGCAGGCCGAAATCGGTGATGACGAGCGTGAACACCACGAAGGCTGCGGAAATGATGCCGTAACGCGCGCCGGGAACCGTGACGGTCCAGAAGGTGCGCCATGGGCTCGACCTGAGAGACTGCGCGGCCTCGTAGTGGCGCTGGTCGGCCACCGATAGCGCGGTCGAGATGATGAGCAGCGCGTGGGGCAGGGTGAAGAACACCGAACCGATGACGATGCCGATCGGGCCGTAGATGGAATGGCCCATCATGAGGCCCTTCAACAGGCCCTGATTGCCGAAGAGATAGACCAGCGCGATGCCCGGCAGCAGCGACGGCACGAGAATGGGGATCGTTGTGACGAGCCTGAAAAAGCCTTTTAACGGCATGCAGCTTCGGTTGAGCGCGTAGGCGAGGCCGAAGGCGATGCTGATGACCAGTACGGTACTGATGACACCCATCAGTACCGAATTGGCGATCGACTGTGCGAGCGCGGGCGTCGAGAAATAGGCGACGAAGTTGTCGAGCCCGAGCGATGCCGAGGGGCGGATCACTACGCGGCGGAAGGTGTTGGAATCGAGTTCCAGCCATTCGGTACCGCGATGCAGCTCCGAGCCCACCAGATAGGCGGCGTCGTCGCTCGTGCCGCGGATGCGGTACATGACCGGGCTGCGGAAGCTGAAGTCGGGATAGAGGTCGGTCAGGGAGAGGCGGCCGTCCGAGCCGGTGTTCAACTGGTCCGGCGTGATGACGCTGCCGACTTCCTCATTGAGCGTGGCGACCGTCTTCGGCTCGCTCCAGGTCGTGGCGCTTTCGTCGCTGCGCTGGAGCTCGAAGGCGGTCAGGTCGAACTCGTAGGTCGAGACGGACTTTGACAGCAGGACGTAGAGCGGGGCGGCAAGCGCCACCAACAGATAGAGCGAGATGACCACCATCAAGCCGCGCTTGACGAGATCGTCGCCGGAGACCCTGGTCCGCAACGCGCGGCCCCTGGGGATTTCGAGCGTTGCGGCGGTCATGTCAGGCGGCCCTCTCGGGAAAGACGAGCACCCGGTCGCGGGGGAGTTCGACGCTCATGGCGCTGCCCTCGGCGATGTCGAGCCTGCGCACGGCATTGATGGAGAAATCGGCGACCAGCAGGCCGTCGCCAAAGCGCGGCGAGGCAAGGCGGGTGCGCCAGAAGCCGCCGAGAAATTCCATCTCGCGCACGTCGACGTCGATCAGGTTGTCGGTCGTGGCGACCGCATCCGAGGTGCCGGGCGTGCGGGTGCCGTCGCGATGGGGAATGACGTCGACGGGGCGGATCACGGCGGTGACCGGTGTGCCGGTGGCGCAGCCATGCGGCGCGCAGGCGAGTTCGGTGCCGGTGAGGGCCACCTTGCCGCCGGACAGCACCTTGGCGGGGAACTGGTTCGTCTCACCGATGAAGTCGGCGACGAAGAGGCTTGCCGGTTCGCGGTAGACCTCTGTGGGCGTGCCGACCTGTTCGATCACGCCGTGGTTCATCACCACGATCCGGTCGGCCATGGCGAGGGCCTCTTCCTGGTCGTGTGTGACCATGATGGTGGTCACGCCCAGCTTGCGCTGCAGGTTCTTGATCTCATGGCGAAGATGGACGCGCACCTTTGCGTCGAGCGCTGACAGCGGTTCGTCGAGCAGGAGCAGGCCGGGAGAGATGGCGATGGCACGCGCCAGCGCGATGCGCTGCTGCTGGCCTCCGGAAAGCTGGGCAGGATATTTCCTGGCCTGGCTGGCGAGGCCGACGAGGTCGAGAAGTTCGGCGACCCGCTGCGCGATTTCGGCTTTCGAACGCCGGGTGTTTTCAAGGCCGAAGGCGACGTTCTTCTCGATCGTCAGATTGGGAAAGAGCGCGTAGGACTGGAAAACAATGCCGTAGTCGCGCTGGGATGGGGGAAGCACCGATATGTCCTTGCCGCCCTGGTGGATGGTGCCGCGGGTCTGAAGATCGAGACCGGCCACCGCGCGCAGCAGGGTTGTCTTGCCGCATCCGGAGGGGCCGAGGAAGCAGACGAACTCACCTTCCTGGATCGACAGCGAGATGCCCTTGAGCGCGGCAAAGTCGCCAAAGGTCTTCCAGACGTTCTCGATCTGCAGATAAGGCGATTTCACCGGTTCGGTCCCTTCCGCGGATAGCCGCGAGCGTACCGCAGCGCTGGTCGCGCCGGGAATGGTCTCGTGTTTCATCGCACGACCTTTTGTTTGGCATGAAAAAGGCCGGGCGCGATCATCGCTCCACCCGGCCTTGTCCTCAAGGGGCTAGCCCTTCGGTTCGGACTTTGCGTCGTAGCGCTTTTGCCATTCAGCCAGAATGGCCTTGCGGTTGTTGGCCGCCCATTCGAAGTCGTTTTCGATCATCTTCGACGGGATGTCCTCGGGTAGGTGTTCGACCGGCTTGGCAATGCCGGGATAAGCGACGACCGCGTAGCCGACATTGTACATCTCGTTGGCTTCCTTGGTGATCGACCAGTCGACCAGCTTCTGGGCAGCCTCGAGGTTGGCGGTGCCGGCGATGATGGCGGTTGCTTCCGCTTCCCAGCCGGAGCCTTCCTCGGGGAAGATGATGTCGATGGGCGCGCCCGCCTTCTTGGCATTGGCGCCCGGGAACTCGAAGGATACGCCGATCACGGTTTCACCGGCCGCCGCCATCTTGCAGGGCTTGGAGCCGGAGTGGGTGTAGGCAGCGATGTTTTCGTGCAGGCCGTCCATGAACGCCCAGGCGTCGTCCTCGCCGAACATCTGAATCCAGGCCGACACGTCGAGGAAGCCGGTGCCCGACGAGTTCGGGTTCGGCATGACCACGTGGCCCTTGTATTCCGGCTTGGTCAGGTCCTTCCAGGATTTGGGCGGGGTGAGGCCAAGCTTCTCCGCCTCGATGGTGTTGTAGCAAAGCGCGGCCACATAGGCGTCCATGCCGACCCAACTGGGCGGGGTGGAGGAATCCACGAATTTCGGATCCAGCTTTTCGACACCGGCCGGCGCATAGGGCTCAAGCATGCCCTCGCTCTTGAGCAGGAGCAGGGAGGTCGCGGCCACGCCCCAGACCACGTCGGCCTGCGGGTTGTCCTTCTCGGCCAGCAGCTTGGCGGTCATGACGCCGGTGGAGTCGCGAACCCAGTTGACTTTGATGTCGGGATTGGCGGCTTCGAAAGTCTGCTTGTAGCGGTCGAGGTCGACGGCCTCGATCGAGGTGTAGACGGTCAGCTCGGTCTGGGCGAATGCAGCCGAGGCGGAAAGAGCCGTCGCGAAAGCTGCGAGTGCGGCTGCGCGATATGTCGTCATGATCGTGTTCCCCATTATTTGGCACCTGAAGCGGATGCGAGGGGACGCCTGCTGCTCTGCGGCACGCCGGTATCGCCGGCTTCAAAACGTCCATGGTGGGATCGTGGGGAAAGTGTCGCGATAAGTAAAATCTATTTAATCGATGGTACTATCGTGCACGGTGATATTTGTCATTGGGTCGTCATGCTGGCGAAAGGCCGGCGTTCAGCCGGCCATGACCGCGCGCTCGACTGTCGCCAACGCACGGTCGAGATCCTCGCGGTCGATAATGAGCGGTGGCGATAAAGTGAGAACGTTGCCGGCGCTGATCTTGAAGCTCAGGCCTTCCTCAAGGCAGCGATAATAGACGCGCTCGGCCAGCTCGCGGGCAGGGGCATAGCTGTCGGTGTCGGTTACCAGTTCGACGCCCATCATCAGGCCCCGGCCGCGTACCTCACCGAAATGAGGGCTGCGGGCCAGGGTTTCCGAAAGTCTTGCCATGGCGTAGCCGCCGAGCTCGGTGGCGCGCTCGACGAGGCCTTCCTCTTCAATGATGCCGATGGTGGTGAGGGCGGCGCGGGTCGTCACCGGGTTCTTCTCGTGGGTGTAGTGACCGATCGCATAGTCGCCGGCGACGTCGAGATCGTGCCGCGCGATGACCGATGCGATCGGCAGGATGCCGCCACCGAGCGCCTTGCCGAGGACGAGAATGTCGGGAACGACGCCGTCATGCTCGTGCGAGAAGAACCTGCCGGTCTTGCCGAGGCCGGTCGGGATTTCGTCGAAGATGAGCAGGGTTCCGTGCCGGTCGCAGGCTTCGCGCACGGCTTTCCAGAAACCGGGCGCGGGAACGAGCGGCGTGGCGCGCATCGGCTCGGCAATGACGGCTGCAAAATCGCCCTCGCGGCCAAGCACATACGAGATCATGTTCGCGCAGGCGCGGGCGGACGCTTCGAGGCTGTCGTGGCCGTAGGCACAATTACGGCTCGCCCATGGCGCGATGTGCTCGGCGCCGGTGACGAGCGGGCCGGCGATCTGCGAGCGAAACGTTGCCTCGCCGCCAACGCTCGCGGCGCCGAAACCGGCACCGTGGAAGGCGTCCCAGAACGAAAGAGTCTTGAAGCGTCCGGTGGCCGCACGCGCGACCTTCAGGGCAACTTCGATCGCATCGGAGCCGCCGGTCGTGAAAAGCACTTTGGAGAGGTCGCCCGGTGCAAGGCGGCCAAGCTTCTCAGCCAGTTCCACGGCGGGCTCGCAGGCGAAGCGGCGCGGGGCGAAGCTGAGATCGTCGAGCTGCTGCTTGATCGCGGCAACCAGCCGGGGATGGGCGTAGCCGATATGGTGGACGCTGTTGCCGTGGAAATCCATGTATCGCCGGCCCGCGAGGTCCTCGATCCAGATGCCTTCGGCCTTCGCGATCGTCGATACGCAGGGGCTCGACAGGCTCTGGTGTAGGAAGGCGTCTGCGTCGCGCTGGAGAAGTTCACGCGTCGGCACATGATGCTGACGCGCGTTCCATTCCTGCCTTGCCGCCGCGCGGTTGGACTCGCCTTCGGTGTGGACAATGCTCATTGCCGCGTCTCCCCGCCTCGGTCTGGCACCTCGCCGGTCACGCTGCCGGACGCCTCAGTTGAATAGCTCGCTGATGGTTTCCTCGCCAATGGCAAAAGCCGTGCTGGCGCCGGTGCCGCTGGTGATCATCACGAGACGGATGTCATCGCCCGCCTGCTCACGGAAATGCGCGCGCTCCGGCGCGGAGGCGTAGGTGCCGGTCCAGCGCGCCGAGACTTTCGGTGAGTTTGCAAAGACCGCGCCGAACTCGCGAAGGATCAGTGCGTCGACTGCTTCCGAGCCGAACGGATCGGGCGTCTTCCCATAATGATGGGAATCGCCGACGACGAGCGACCCGTCGGCGCTCTGCACGGCGATCATGTGCACGCCGTTGCGCAGGGCTTCGGCGCTGTCGTCTTCGAGCCGCGCGCGCAGGGCCGAAGCTTCGGGCAGCAGCGCGTAGCCGGGGTAGCGGATCAGGCTCAAGTCGGAGACGACGGCCGAGCCGAGGCGCAGGCCGTTTGGGGCAAGGCGCAGCATCTGCAGCTTGCAGCGCTGGACGTCATGCCGGGCAATCAGTTCGGGAAAGAGCCCGGTGAGATCGTCGCCCGGGCAGACGACGACCTTGCCGGCGCGGATCGGCCCGCTGCTTGTCTCGACAACCGGAGGAGAGACGCCGCTAACGGTCGTGGCGAAACGGAAATCGACCTTCAGTTCGCCTTCGAGATAGGCCGCGATCCTTGGGATCGCCTCGCGCGATTCGATGCGGATTTCCGCGGGGCTGAGGAGCCCGCCGCGCAGGTTTTCGAGGTTGAGGCCGTCCTGTCTGCGGCCGAGATCATCGGGGGAAAGCAGGGTGCAACCCGCGCCGCTCTCGCTGGCCGCGAAGGCCTCGAGCAGCGCCAGCGCTTCCGGGCGCTGCGCCACGGCGAGCAGGCCGGTGTGCAGGACCTCGATGCCGGCGGGCCGGGCGACTTCAAGCCAGATATCTCGCGAACGTTCGGCAAGCTTTCGCTGGCGGCCGGGCTCCTCGCCGGACACCACGACGAGGCCGAAATTCCTGATCGATGCACCGTTGGCCTGTGCGTCGCGGTCGATGACGACGACGCTGAGACCGCGCCTGGCCGCTGCGAGCGCATGGGCCAGCCCGACGATGCCCGCGCCGACAACGGCGAGATCATATGTCATGCAGGCTCTACCAGGGCAGCGAGAAGGTCTTGACGTTGGTAAACGACTTCATCGCCTCGATCACGCCTTCCTTGTAGCCGTTGCCGGAATCCTTGATGCCGCCGAACGGGCTCATCTCGATGCGGTAGCCGGGCACTTCCCAGATGTTGACCGTTCCGACCTTGAGGCCCGCGATGTATTTCTGCATGCGGCGGTAGTCGTTGGTGCAGACGCCCGAGGAAAGGCCGAAGGCGGTGGAATTGGAGAGCGCGATCAGGGCGTCGTCGTCATCGGGCGCGCGGATGATCGGGACGATCGGGCCGAAGGTCTCCTCCATCACCAGTTCGGATTCGTGCGGCACATGGTCGACGACGATCGGCGGCAGCAGGGCGCCACGCCGACCGGGGTTGTAAAGCACCTCGGCGCCGGCTTCCGCCGCCATGTGGACGCGGCTTTCGAACATCGCCGCCGCCTTCTCGTGCACGACGGTGCCGAGCTGCGTTGCCGGGTCCATCGGATCGCCGAAGACGATCTTCTTCGCGCGCTCCAGCACCATGGGGACGAAGCGGTCGGCCACCTTTTCCTGGACGAGGATACGCTTGACGGCGGTGCAGCGCTGGCCGGAATTCTTGGTGGCGCCCGCCACCGCGAGATCGGCGGCCTTGGCCAGATCGTCGTCAGACAGGTCGTTGAGCACGATCAGCGGATCGTTGCCGCCGAGCTCCAGCACCTGGCGCTTGTATCCGGCCTTCGATGCGATCAGCTTGCCGACGGGCACGCCGCCGGTGAAGGTGATGAGGTCGATATTGGGATTGGTGATCATCTCGTCGCCGATGTCGGCCGGCCAACCGGTGACGACGGAGAGCATTTCGGGCGGCAGGCCGGCCTCGTAGAGAATGTCGGCCAGCACAAGCGCGGTCATCGGCGTCAGCTCGGTTGGCTTGACGACGACGCAGTTGTTGGTGGCGATCGCCGGTGCGATCTTGTGCGAAACCATGTTGAGCGGATGGTTGAACGGGGTGATGGCCGAGATTGCGGTCAGCGGCTCGCGGATGGTGAAGATCTTGCGTGCCTTGCCATGCGGGGTGAGGTCGCAGGAAAAGACCTGGCCGTCATCGTGGATCGCCAGTTGACCGGCGAGCGTGAAGACGTCGAACGCGCGCCCGACCTCGTAGAGCGAATCCTGCTTGGAGATGCCGAGTTCCAGTGTGACGAGATCCGAAATCTCGTCCTTGCGCGCGTTGAGAAGCTCGGCGGTGCGCAACAGGATGCGCTGGCGCTCGTAGCGGGTCAGCTTCGGCTCGTAGGCGGCCGCGATCTTGAAGGCGCGGCGCGCATGTTCGGCACCGCCTGCCGGCACGGTGCCGACCACGGTGTTGTCCCACGGGTAGCGAACCTCGACGACGCCGTCGGCGTCGACCTTCTCGCCGGCGATGCGCATCGGCTCGTGACGAACCTTGATGGCGGGTTCCGCCTTGGTCATGGCTGACTCCCTCACTTTTGCTGCGCTGCGGCCATGGCCGCGTAATAGAAGGCGTCGAAATTGCGAAGTGCCGGGGCATCCGGCATGTCTGGCAGGGCGCGGTTGACGATGAAGGGCACCGCCTGCTCGGTCAGGCCGCCATGCGAGCGCAGAGGCTCGTCGAGGGCTGCAAGGTCGTGCCGATGCTCGGACGTTCCCACGGTGATGTTCTCGCTAGAGACCATGACGATGTCGCCGATGCGATCTTCCGGCAGTTCGAAGCGTTCGCAAGCCTCCTCGCGGCCAAGCACGACGGTGATGCCGTCGATGGCGGCCAGGCGCTTCATGATGTCGGTGCGGTCGGCACCCTTCGGCAGATAGGCCGTGGCGAACGAGCCGAGCGCGCCGTGGTGCACCACATAAGGATCGGTGATCGGCAGGATGACGCGAGCGGCATCCTTGCCGATCCATTGGTCGAGCAGGTCCTGGACATAGATCACGGAGGGCGAGCCGTCGGCATGGTGCTTGGGCTTCATGCCGTGGTCGGCGGTCACGACAATGGCAGCACCCAGGGCGTCGAGCTCGCCGAGATATTTGTCGAACATCTCGTAGAAGTCGTTCGCCTGCTTCACGCCCGGTGCATATTTGTGCTGCACGTAGTCGGTCGTGGTCAGGTACATCACGTCCGGCTTGAACTCCTTGAGCAGCTTGACGCCTGCGGCGAAGACGAACTCCGACAGTTCGGCCGAATAGACCTCTGGAACCGGCCGGCCGAGCCAGGTGGAGGCGTTGTCGATGCCGTTGGCCGCCTTGGTGGTGGTGTCCGACTTCTCCGAGGAGAAGCAGATCGCGCGACCTTCGTCATAGGCAAGGCCGTGGCCGAGCAGGGCGCGCAGCTTGTCCTTGGCGGTGACGACCGCGACCCTGGCGCCGGCGTCGTAGAACGCCTTGAAGACGGTCGGCGCGCGCAGGAACTTCGGATCGTTCATCATCACCTCTTCCCCGGTCTCGGGGTTGTAGAGGTAGTTGCCGCAGATGCCGTGCACCGACGGCGGGCGGCCGGTCGCAATCGACAGATTGTTGGGGTTGGTGAAGCTCGGAATGACGGAGTGCGCGGTGCGAACCGTGCCCTTCTCCTTGATGCGCTTGAGCGTCGGCATCAGGCCGGCGCGAATGGCCTCGTCCAGATAGGCCGGTTCGCAGCCGTCAAGGCAGATCGCGATCGCCGGCACGCGCGGCCAGGCATAGGATCGACCGTTGGCCGACACGGTGACAGGGGACATCTGGTTCATGGCATTTCCTCAAAACTGGCAGGTCGCTGCCTGTGTCGCGCATTCCAATCCATTTGCCCAATCGCAATTCTGAATTGGATCGATTGATCTGATCTATGAATTCCCTCGGGCATCAGGCCGCGAGCTTCGAACGCTCGTCGAGGGCCGCGCTCGGTGGGGCTGCGCTCGTTACGCCCATCTCCGCGAGCGACTGGCCTGCAGCCTCGACGACGCGGCGCATGACGTGTGCGTCCATCCGGCCGATGCAGCCGACGCGGAAGGAATCCACCACCGTCAGCTTGCCGGGATAGATGATGAAGCCCTTGTCCTTCATCAGGTCGTAGAATTTCGAGAACACGAAGTTTGGATCGGCGGGGCAGAAGAAGGTGACGATGATCGGCGACAGCCACTGGTCCGACAGCAACGTCTCGAAGCCGAGTTCCTTCATGCCGGCGACCATGACGTCACGGTTCTGCGTGTAGCGCGCGCCGCGCGCCGCGACGCCGCCCTCGGCCTCATGCATCTTCAGCGCTTCGATAAAGGCGGCGACAACGTGGGTGGGCGGCGTGAACCGCCATTGGCCCGTCTTTTCCATCGTCGCCCATTGGGCGTGGACGTCCAGCGACAGGGAATGGCTGTTGCCTTTGGCCGCTTCCAGCGCCGTCTTCCTGGCGATGACGAAGCCGAATCCGGGCACGCCCTCGATGCATTTGTTGGCCGACGACACCATGGCTTCGTAAGGGATGCGGCCGACCTCGAGCGGCACGGCGCCGAAGGCGCTCATCGAATCGACAAGCAGCTTGCGGCCGCGCGAGTGCACGGCATCGGAAATCTCGGCGAGCGGGTTGAGGATGCCGGAGCTGGTCTCGCAATGGATCGCGATGACGTGGGTGATCGCCGGATCGGCGTCGAGTGCTGCGGCGACCTCGTCTCCTCGCGGCGGCAGGTAGTCGCCCTTGTCGATCAGCGTGTGGGCGCGGCCGAGATAGTTCATCGTCTGGGCAGCACGCAGCCCATAGGCGCCGTTTGCCAGCACCAGCACCTTGCCATCCTTCGGGACGAACGAACCCAGCATCGCCTCGACGCAGAACGAGCCCGATCCCTGCATGGGAACGCAGTCATAGTCGCCCTTGTCGTCGCCGATCAAAGCGAGGAGGCGGCGCCGCAGATCGGCGGTCATCGCGCGGAAGTCGGCATCCCACGAACCCCAGTCCCTCAGCATCGCCTGCTTGACCGAATAGGCGGTCGTGAGCGGGCCGGGCGTCAGCAGGTAGGGCTCGCCCAGCGCGGGCGCTTCGAAGGGGGCGTTTTTCGAGAATTCCGGCGCCATGGTGTGCATCTCCGATAAGGGTGGCCGCACCATGCGCTCGGCTTTTCTATTTGCCAAATCGTTATTTTGTATCCATCAATAAGCCCAGGCGATGGATGGTCGACGTGTCGGATATCCGGCAAAAAGGAAAGAGCATGCGTTACGTTCAGCTTAGGGCCTTTCACTACGTGGCCATCTGCGGCGGGTTTTCGCGCGCGGCCGAGGCTCTTTTCCTCACCCAGCCGGCGATCTCCGACCAGGTCCGCAAGCTGGAGGAAGAATACGACGTTCTTCTCTTCAACCGGCACAAGAAGCAGGTTTCGCTGACACGGCAGGGGCAGCAGCTTCTCGACATCACCCACCGCATGTTCGACACCGAGCAGCAGGCGCACGATCTGCTGTCGGAATCGAAGGCGTTGAGGTCTGGCACGCTGCGCATCGTCGCGGATGCGGCCCACCATCTGCTGCATGTGCTGGGGCGGTTCCGGGAGGCCTATCCCGGCATCCAGATCAGCGTGCGGTCCGGCAATACGGAGACGGTGATTTCGAGCCTGTTCGCATACGAGGCCGACCTTGGCGTTCTGGGCGAAATTCCGCAAGGCAGGGAGTTCGAGATCCTGCATCTCAACTCCACGCCGATCATCGCCTTCGTGTCAGGCAAGCATGCACTGGCAGGCCGGCAGTCCGTGACGCTCCAGGAGCTTGCCGGCCATCCGCTCATCATGCGCGAGCGCGGGTCGAAAACGCGCCACAAGCTGGAAGCGATGGCGCAGGAGCAGGGCGTTCCGCTGAAGGCGGTGATCGAGGCCGAGGGGCGCGAGGCGGTGCGCGAGATCGTCGCGTCGGGCGCCGGCGTCGGTTTCGTGTCGGCTGCCGAGTTCGGATGGCACAGCGGCTTGTCGCCGCTCAGGATCGACGCGCCGGAGGTAACGATGGACGAGGCGCTCATCTGCCTGCGCGAGCGCTCGGGCGGCAAGCTCGTGCGTGCGTTCTGGAAGATCGCCGAGCAGTTTGCAGACGAAACCAGTGGCTGACCCGCGACGGGGCTGTCCTAGGTGTGGGACGGCTGTGCCAGCCTGCTTTCCAGCAGGTCGCCGCTGCGCTTGAGGATCGGATAGGCGACGGTCGCCAGCAGCGAGTTGATCTCCTTGAGCCCGCGCGCGATCTCCAGGTGCATGCCGCTCGTCTCGATGCTTTCGGGCGTCCCGGTCTGCAACCGCTTGAGATGCCGGTCGTGGCTGGCGCGGGCGAGGTCGCGCATCCGCTCTTTCTCGACCACGAGCTGGCGCGCGGAAGGCAGGTCCTGCGAGACGAGGACGTTGAGGGCCAGATGCATATTCTCCAGCAGTTGCTGGTGCAGATCCTGCAACTCGCCCCAGCCCTCGTCGGAGAAGCGCCAACGCTTCTGCGCGCGCTCCTCGGCGAGCGGCAGCAGGTTCTTGGCGACGATGTCGCCGGCGTGTTCGAGGTTGATGGCGAAATCCGTGAGCTCGATGCTGCGCCGCGCCTCCTCGCTGGTCATTTCGCCGCGATTGACCTCGGCGAGATAGAGCTTGATCTCGCTGTGCGCCTGATTGACGTCTTCATCGACGCTCTGGACGCGGACGATTTCGACCCTGTCGCCGCCATTGAACAGGTCCATGACCGGCCGGACCATCACTTCAACCAGTTCGCCCATGCGCAGCAGCTCCCGTGTGGCGCTGGCCAGCGCCAGCCGCGGCGTGCCGATGACTGCGCGATCGAGCGCGCTGATACGGCGGCGCAGGGGATCTTCGTCGGCGGGCTTTACGGTTGCAGTGGGCATCAACTGCGTAAGCAGGCGCTCCATCAGACCCACGAATGGCAGGCTGAGGGCGACCAGGGCGGCGTTGAAGAGGAGATGCAGATTGACGAGGCCCGCACCGGCATCGGCGCCGAGCCATTCCAGGGGAAGGATTGCCGTTTCGAACAGGGCGAGCGCCAGGACGGAGCCGACTGCGCGGAACAGAAGATTGGCGACCGGCAGGCGCGACGCCTCGACCGGCATACCACGTGACAGCCAGTAGGCGATCAGGCCGCCGCCAAGGTTTGCGCCAAGCACCATCGGCACGGCCGCTTCGAGCGGCATCAGGCCCTGGCTTGCGAAGGTAGCAAGCATGAGAACCGACGCGACACTCGAATGGATCAGCCAAGTGAAGACCGCGCCAATCAGGAACGCCGTCAGATAGTCCTCGGCCAGATAGCGGGCGATGGTCGGCAGCATGCCGCCATCACGGAGCGGTCCTGTCGCAGTGGCGATGAGCTGGAGCGACATGAGAACGAAGCCGATGCCGAGAACCATGCGCCCCGTTTCGCGCGTCATCTGCGCGCGCGTCTTCAGGAACAGCACACCGCCGGCGAGGAAGCAGACGGGAATGAGCCAGCCGAGATCGAACGACAGGACCCGAACGACGATTGCCGAGCCGAGGTCGGCGCCGAGCAGCAGCGCAATGCCGGTCGAGACGGGCAGGGCACCGCTCGCTGCAAAGCCACAAGCGAGGATGGCAACCGCGGTCGAACTCTGGAGCAGAACCGCCATGACCGTTCCGCCGGCCGCGGCGGGCAGGCGGCCCCGACGCGCGCGACCCAGCAGCCGGCGCAGCGGTGCGCCGTGCGCGCGCTCCATGCCGGTCCTGACCATGTGGACCGCGACCAGCAGCAGCATGACGGCACCGGCAAGGTGGAGAAGGATCAGCGAGATGTGCATAAAGGTGGCTCCGGCAGCGAGCCTTAGAAGTCGCGCCGCAGCGACCATTGGTCAAATCGATACTGTCAATGGAACGATAGGCTGGAACTATCTTCCCGTCGGCCGATCGGCCAGCACGGTTTCCATGAAAGCCTCGATCTTCGGGGAATTGCGCCGCTCCTGCAGGCAGGCCAAGCGGTACTCGGTGCGTATCGCGGCATCGGAGATGGCGATGGTTGTGAGCCGGGGGTGGGCGACGAACTCGAAATCGGCCACCACGCCGATACCAAGTCCGCGCTCGACGGCCTTCCAGATTCCCTCGCGCGATCCGATTTCAAGGAATGGCCTGATCTCGACGCCCGCCGTCTCGGCGGCACGTTCGAGCGCACGGCGGGTGGTCGAGCCGGTCTCGCGCAGGATGAGCGGCTGGTCGGCCAGCTCGGCGATCGACACCGCGTCGCGCGCGTTCCACGGATGGTCTGTGTTGACGAACACGACGACCTCGTGGGTGCTGAACGGCACCGAATGCACGCGCGGATCGTCGACCACATGGGCCAGGATCGCGACGTCTGCCTCCAGTTCGAGGATGCGCTGTAGCGTCTGGTCCGAATTTCCGAGCAGCATGCTGACCTTGATCGCCGGATAGGCGGCGAGGAAGCGCGCGATCATGTCAGTTGCGTGGAAAGGCCCGACGGCGGCGACACGCAACTGCCCGATCGTCAGATGGCCGCTGCTCAGCAGAAGCTCGTCGGCCTCCTCGGTCAACTTCATGATCCTGCGGCTGATGTCGAACAGTGCCGCGCCGGTTTCTGTCAGCTCGACGCGACGGCCGCGGCGCACGAGAAGCTCCACACCGTAGCGCTCTTCCAGCTCCTTCACCTGCGTCGTGACGGTGGGCTGGCTGATGTTGAGCGCCTGTGCGGCAGCCGTGAAGCCGCGATGCTCGGCCACTGCATGGAAGGAACGGAGATGGGTGAAAACTATAGCCACAGTCAATGATAGTGGCCGGAAATTTGTATTAGTCAATGGACCGCAAGTCGGTCACGGTTCGAAGCGCAAGAACATTCAACGCAGGAAATCGCCGTGTGGTCCTATCGTAACCCGGTCGACGTCCAGTTCGGACACGGAAGCTTTTCAAAGCTCGGTTCGCTGCTGAACGGGCGCCCCTATGTGCTCGTCACTTATGGCGAACCCTACTTCCGAAGCCTGGCCGCCGCGCTGGAAAAGAGCGCGGGAAAGCCGCTGCTGGTCGTCGAGGACATCGCGCCCAATCCGGACATCGCCCTGCTCGAAGGTCAGGTGGCGCGGTTCGCCGCTCTCGACGCAACGCCGGTGATCGTTGCGCTCGGCGGCGGCTCGGTGATCGATTCCGCCAAGGTTTTCGCCGCCGCCCGCGGTGATTTCGCCGCGATGGACGCATTCCTGAAGAAGCGCGCCGGCGCAGAGACACTTTCGCCCTGGCCGCTGATCGCCGTGCCGACCACGGCAGGAACCGGCAGCGAAGTGACCTGCTGGGGCACCGTTTGGGACAATGCCGCCGGCAGCAAATACTCGCTGGCGCATCTGGGGCTCTATCCCGAGGTCGCCCTCGTCGACCCGGACCTGATGGCGGGCAAGCCGCGCGAGCTGACGATCCAGACCGGGCTCGATGCACTCTCGCATTCGCTTGAAAGCCTCTGGAACCGCAATTCGAATCCCGTTTCGGCGGCCCATGCGGTGGCAGCGGCGCGAGGCGTTCTCTCGACCCTGCCGGCGCTTGCCGGCGACCTGCGCAACCCTCAACTGCGCGAGCGTATGGCGCGTGCCGCCACGCTGGCCGGCTTCGCGTTCTCCAACACCAAGACGGCGATAGCGCACTCGCTTTCCTATCCGATCACGCTCAAACATGGCGTGCCGCATGGCATCGCCTGTTCGTTCTCGTTGCCGATGATCATCCGAAGTGTCGCCGGGCAGGGAGGCATTTGCGAGGAGGGGCTGCGCTCCATTTTCGGGACGGATGCCGCCGGTGCGGCGGAGCGCCTCGAGACCACGCTCGACAAGCTCGGCGTTTCGACCGATTTCCGCGCCTATGGCATCGACGATGCGGAGTGGCGCGCGCTTATCGATACCGCGTTCGAGGGGGAACGTGGCCAGAACTTCATCGGCAGCCGGGAGGAGCTGGTTGCCGTTGCCGGTCTGGAGGGCAGCGGCCGCAAGGCGGTGGCCTGACGGGAATTTCGGGCGTCTGCATTGCGCAGCACGCCCGTCTGGACTGACGCTCAAAAGGGAGGAGCAAAACATGAAGCCTGCTACCCGCATACTCGCATCACTGGCGACCGCCGGCGCGGTCGTCGCCTACGCATCAGCTGCCCTTGCGCAGGAGTGCAAGGATCCCGGCCAGCTCGTCTTTTCGATCATTCCGACCGAGGAGACGACGCAGGAACTCGACATCTACAAACCGCTTCTGGACGCCCTGAAGGAGAAGACCGGCAAGAGCGTCGAGTTCTTCATGCCGACATCCTACGCCTCGGTCATCGAGGGCATGGTCAATGGCTGGGTGCATATCGGCGTCCATGGGCCGAATTCCTATGTGCTTGCCAAGGAGAAGGACCCGAACCTGGAGGTTTTTGCGACCTACACCAAGGTGAAGGGGCATTTCCAGGAGGAAGGGCCAGGCTATCGCGCCGTGCTGGTGGTGCGGTCGGACTCCAAGTTCGACAGCATCGAGTCGCTGAAGGGCACCATCGTCGGTCTCGCCGATCCCGCCAGCACGTCAGGAAACCTGATGCCGCGCATGGTCTTCGGAGAGGAGATCGGAACCGGACCGGAGCTGGAGCAATATTTCTCCAAGGTGGTCTACACCGGCGGCCATGACCAGTCCGCCCTGGCAGTGAAGGAAGGCCGCGTCGACGACGCCTTCGTGGCAACCCATCGGCTCGACAACGTCATCGACCGGGGGCTCGCCGCGCCGGAGGATTATCGCGTTCTCTGGCAGTCGGGCATCATCCCGCAGGACCCGATGGTCTATCGCACCGACCTGTGCGAGCCCATCAAGGCCGCGATCAAGGAAGCGTTCCTGACACTGCACGAAAACCCCGATGCGAAGCCGTTCTTCGACGGCATCAAGTCCACCAAGTTCGTCGCCATGCAGGATTCGGATTACGATATCATCCGCAAGCTGGTCGACGCCGAAAAGAAGGCCGAGGGTCAGTGAGACACGAGGCCGGTATTGTGGAGGGCCGCGCGCGTCGCGGCCTTCCCGGACATGAGGAGAACCGCGTGCCTGTGCTCGACGTTCGCAATCTGAAAGTCAGTTACACTTCGAGCGGGCCGCAGATCCTGAAGGGGATCGACTTCTCCGTTGACGGCAGCGACTTCTGTGCGGTCATCGGCCCGAGCGGTGCCGGCAAGTCGACGCTGATCCGCTGCGTAAACCGGCTGGTCGAGCCGACCGAGGGCGACATCGTGCTGTTCGGCCAGAACGTGCGCGCGCTGCGCGGCGGGGAGCTTCGGCATCTGCGGCGGCGCATCGGCATGATCTTCCAGGAGTTCAACCTGGTGAACCGCATGTCGGTGATGGACAACGTCCTGTCCGGCCGGCTCGGCTACACCGGGGCCTTCCGCTCGTTCTTCAAGGCGTTTCCGCGCGAGGACATCGACCGCGCGCTGCATCTGCTGGAACGCGTGGGCCTGCAGGACCATATCGACAAGCGCGCCGACGCCCTTTCGGGCGGCCAGCGCCAGCGCGTCGGCATTGCGCGTGCGCTGATGCAGAAACCGGAAATCCTGCTCCTGGACGAGCCGACTTCGGCGCTGGACCCCAAGATCTCTCGCGATGTCATGGGGCTTATTCGCGAGCTTGCCGACGAGTTCAAGGTGCCGGTGCTCTGCAACATTCATGACGTGCAGCTTGCGCTGGAAACCTGCAACCGCATCATCGGCATGCAGGATGGCTACAAGAAGTTCGACGGGCCGTCGAAGGGCATGCGCAAGCAGGATCTCGACGAGATCTACGCGATGGAGGTGCTGTGATGAGCGTCGCAGCACCGGCCGTCTCCGAACACGGGTTCGATGCATGGGTCGCGCACAAGCGCGGCCGCCGCATCAACAACTGGCTGCTGGTGGCGGCTGCCCTTGCCGTGCTCGGCTGGTGTTTCTGGGACACCATCATGGTCGATACCGACTGGGCGCGCATGGGCGGCGCGCTGGGCATCGGCGGGACGCTGGAACGCTTCCTGTGGATCGACTGGTCTCTGGTTCCGCACCTGATCGTGCCGGCGCTGGAAACACTGATGATGGCGACGCTGGGCACGCTGCTCGGCTGCGTGCTCTCGCTGCCGGTGGCGTGGTTTGGCGCCGCCAACGTCACGCCGAGCAAATATTTCTTCTACCCCGTCGGCCGCTTCCTGATGGTGCTGTCGCGCTCGATCCACGAGATCATCTGGGCGCTGCTCTTCGTCGGCGCGGTGGGGCTGGGCGCGCTTCCGGGCATTCTCGCGGTCGCCATGCGCTCGATCGGCTTCATTTCCAAGATAACCGCCGAGGCGATCGAGAACATCGATCCCAAGCCCGTGGAGGCGATCCGCGCCGTCGGCGGCAACCAGTTCCAAGTGATGTATTACGGCATCGTGCCGCAGATCCTGCCGGTCATCATCGGCACCATCATCTTCGAATGGGACATCAACATCCGCCGTTCCGCCATCATGGGACTGGTGGGCGCTGGCGGGCTCGGCCTCGTGTTCTTCCGCCAGATGGCGATGTTCAACTATGGCGGCGTGACGCTGGTGGTGCTGGCCGTGCTGGTGCTGATCGCGATCGGCGAGGTCGTCTCGCACTATGCCCGCAAGGCCGTGATCTGAGGAGGGCGCCATGACCGTCGTTACCGCCGAAACCGTCGCCGCGCCACGCAAGAGCTGGTCGCGCTACCGTCACCCCGAGGCGACGATCCGCTTCGCGGTTATGCTGGCCGTGCTAGCCTTCCTCGGCTGGTCGATCGCGTTCCTCAACATCGACCTGTCGCGCGTGCTTGGGGCCTTTCCCCGGCTCGCCGAGATTCTGGCGACGCGCTATTTCCCACCGGACCTCGGCTATGTCACCGATGCCGATTTCATCCGCTCGGTGATCCGCACGCTGGAAATGTCGTTGCTGGGTGGCTTCCTGGGCGTGGTCTGCTCGATCCCGCTTGCGTGGCTTGCGGCGCGCAACATCACGATCGGCCGCCGGATCGCCTATCCCTTCGGGCGCTTCGCGATCATGGGCAGCCGGTCGATCCACGAGACGATCTGGACGATCCTGTTCGTGACCGTGCTGGGTTTCGGCATGCTGGCCGGCACGCTGGCGCTGACGGTGTTCTGCATCGGCTTTGCCGGCAAGCTGTTCGCCGACGAGCTGGAGGCGATCGACATGGGGCCGGTGGAAGCCATGCGCTCGGTGGGCGCGAGCCCGCTGCAGGTCTTCCAGTATGCCGTGCTGCCGCAGGTGCGCGTCGCCTTCACCGGCATCGCCATCTACACCTGGGACGTCGCCTTCCGTGCCGCGACCGTGGTCGGCTTCTTCGGCGGCGGCGGCATGGGCTGGTACCTGAAACGCACCACGCAGCAGCTCGAGAGCCAGCGCGTCGCCGCGATCCTGCTGGTGATCATCGCCCTCGTGCTGCTCGCCGAAATCGGCTCCGGCTGGCTGCGCAGGAAGATCGCCGCGATGCGGTAAGGGGGCTCAGGGGACGAGTGCTCCACAGTTGTAATCGCTTGAGGTCGTCATCAATTCGCTTCCCTTCGGGTGATGTAGTCACGGTTGTTGGTCCTCCAGATCAAGGTGAGTTCGATCTTGCAGGCCTTTTGACCGTTCGCCAGCGAGGCTGTTGCAAGCTCAACGTCGGTTGCTACGTCCTCCCAAATCGTCGGAATGCCCCGCTTCCAGGCGGCGCCATTGCGAGATGGGGCGGCCATCGCGGCGAAACGGATGATTGGTTTCACCCCAGTGCTGGGGCCAGCCGTCGGGAGAGTCTTCGAAATCCTCCTGTCGCCCGTAGACGGTCAGGTCGAGCAGACGGTAGCTGTTGTCCATCGCTTCGACGCCGCGCCGGGTCGTCCAGTAGGTCTCGAACACGTCGGACCCGCGCCTCAGGTAGCAAACGAGGTGCATCATTCCGATGCGGCGGCCGACCAGCAGCGTGTCGAGCGAGTCCCTGGCCGAGTACCACGGCATATTCCAGCCCATGAAGTCGCGATATCGGATGCTTTCCTCAAAGGCCCCTTGGGCAAAGGTAGCGTATGTGACGTTGCGGGAGTGAATATGGGAAAGTTCGCGCACCTGTGTGGTGAACCACGTACAGCCCTCGCATTGCTCAGGCGCCGGCTGGTCATCGAGCCACATGAAGTAGTAGGCGACCAGCATTCGACGTCCTTCGAATGCGTCCAGCAATGTCACCGGTCCGTTTTCGCTCGTGAGTGGAGTGGCGCCATCGACCTCGACCATCGGCAGCCGCCGGCGAGCGGCTGAAATGGCGTCGCCTTCCCTTGTGTGGGCCTTTTCCCGAACTCGCAATGCGTCCAGTTCCGCCTGGAATGTGGTGCGATCGACGACCTCGGGGGCCGGATGATCCGTATTGTGGGGCATGATTGTCTCCTCTTGATTCTGAATGGAAATGAAAGGGGGACGGCCGCGGCGGCACCTCACTCATTCGGCCGGGTCCATGGCAAGGGCAGCCGACTGCGAAGCTCCATCGGGTGCCTGTTGCGTTGCAATCAGTATGGCCGCGAGAACGGCACAGATGGCGGTGACGTAGAGCGGGGCGCTTGTTCCAACGAGATCCACGGCGATACCGCCGGCGATCGCGCCGAGAGTGACGCCGAGCTGAATGACCGCCAGAAAGAGGCCGCCCACACCCTCGAGCTGGTCGGGCGCGGCGCGCGCCATCCATGTCTGGGTCATCACCGGTCCAGCACCTATGGCCATGCCCCAGGCGGCGGCAAACACGAAGATCGCAACGTAGGCATCGCTGAGCGCCAACAGTCCTACGGTGGCGACCGCCAGCATCAGGAACGTGGCGGCAAATCCTTCGCGCAGCACTCGATCGGCAAACACGCCGGCGACCGCGCTCCCCAGCAAACTGGCGAGACCGAGTACCAGCAGAACGGGAGCGATGGATGTCGCACTGAGGCCACCGTTGGTTTCGAGATAGGGCCGCATGAAGGTGAAGCCGCTTACTTCACCTCCGAAGAATAGGAGCCCGACCACCAGCCCGACCCTCACAGGACGCCGTTTCAGCAAGCCGAACAGGCTCGAAAGACTCGTTGCGCCCGCGGCCGGCACGCGCGGCAGACAGACAGCTTGTAAAAGCAATGCAAGCAAGCCGCAGGCGGCGGCGGCCACGAACGCCGCGCGCCAGCCGAAAGCTTCTCCGATGAGCGTGGCAAGCGCTGGAGCGACGACGAGCCCCGCCGAGAGGCCCATGAAGACGATCGACATGCCCTTGCCCATGTCCTCCATCGTGACGAGCCGGACAACGGTTGCCCCGGCCAGGGCAAAGAAGCCCCCAATGGCGACGCCGAGGAGCATGCGCGCGGCCAGCAGCATGAAGTAATCGGATGTGAAGGCGACAGCGATGTTGGACGCAATCACCAGAGCGCAGAGGGCCAGATTGATCAGCTTGCGGTCCACGCGCCCGATGATGAGCGCGACCGTCGGCGCTGCGATACCGGCAAAGAGAGCTGTAAGGGTGACTGCCTGACCTGCGGCGCCTTCTGAGATGCCGAGATCAGCGGCCATCGGCGTAAGAACGGCCATGGGCAGCAATTCGCTGCTGATCAATGCAAAGCTGCCGAAGGTCAGCGAGACGACGGACAGCCAGGTCGCGAGCGGCCAGGAGCTGCTGTTTGAAGCGGGTGTTGACATCATATCCTCCTATCGCTGCGGTTCGCCGCGCGTGGCTATTCCGAGAGCGGGTATTCGTCGTGCAGACGCACCCAGCTTTTGGTACCGCCGGTCTCGTTGCGGCCTCGGGGCGTCAGATCGAGCCAGTTGAAGGCGCCCATCAGCAGTTCGGTGCCACGATGATAGGTCGAGTAGGTGTGATAGAGATCGCCATCCTCGTCCTTGATAAAAACGCTGACGC
The DNA here is from genome assembly GCA_019739225.1 of Aquamicrobium sp. Taxonomy (GTDB): domain Bacteria; phylum Pseudomonadota; class Alphaproteobacteria; order Rhizobiales; family Rhizobiaceae; genus Aerobium. The sequence continues at coordinate 914,261 of JAHHDT010000001.1, read as the reverse complement.
CGAACATGTCGGAGGACGTATGGATCCTGATCTTGTCGTAGTTGTAGAGCGCGCGGCCGGCGGCACGATCCGCGTCGGTGAACGACACGCCGAAGTCATAGTTGAAGTCGCCGTCACCGGACGAGACCCAGGGAAACGTCCAACCCATCCGCGCCTTAACCTGCCCGATCCGCGCGATAGGCGCGCGCGATATCGCTGCGAAGGCGAGGTCGGCGTGCTCGAAATGCTGGCGCGCCGCATCGACGTGGTCCAGCGTATAGGAGCAGCCTACGCAGATGTGGTCCGAGCCTGGCGTGAGCATGAAGTGATAGACGGCGAGCTGGCTGCGATCGCCGAACAGGTCGGCCAAGGTGCATTTGCCGTCGGCACCGTCAAAGATATAGCCTTTCTCGACCTTCACCCAAGGCATCTGCCGGCGTTCGGCGCGCAGGGCGTCGAGCGCATGGGTCATATCGAGTTCCTTGGCCAGAAGCGCCTTGCGCGCGGTCAGCCAGTCTTCGCGTGAAACGATGGTCGGGTGCATCGTCAGTCTCCTTGAACTTGCGCGGTTGATTGCATGCGTTGTCGCCGGAGGGCCGGAACGAGCCTGATCCAGGGCGACAGGTGGAAAAAGCTCATCAGCAGATACATGAAGGTCATGCCGCCGATGGGCAGCGGGCCGGGCTCCGAGACGCACAGCATGCTTTGCGCGTCATTCGTCGAGACCCAGGCCATCAACGCGAAGGTTGGTGAAGCCGCAAGACCGAGCCAGTTCGCGGCATCGCGCGTTCGCCGGGTATCAGCGGGCCGGTTTCTTGCTAGTATGGATGTCGTCATTTCTCGAACTTCCAGTTGAGCATCGCCAGGGCTTTCGGCGCTGAAACTGGCAGAGGTGTACGGCCGCACGGCAGGGAGGCGTGAGTAACAAGTGTGACGGGAAACACATGGACTCTCTGATTAGTGCGGCAGCGAGCGCGCTCGCGGCAGGCGATCCGCTTTCCGCACTCAAGCGCGTTTCGTTGCGAGACGACGCCCCGGCGCTTGCCTTACGTGGCATCGCGATGGCGCAACTCGGCGATCTCTCCCGCGCGCAGGAGCTGCTGGGAAATGCAGCGCGCGCTTTCGGCGATAAGGAGGCCATGGCCCGCGCCCGATGCAGCCTCGCCGAAGCGGAGATCGCGCTGGTACTACGCGAGCTTGGTCGGTCGACGGAGCGGCTGGGTGCCGCCAGAGCGACACTGGAGGCGTTTGGAGACGTCGCGAACGCAGCGCATGCCGGTTATCTCGAATCCAGGTCCCTGCTGCTGATTGGTCGCCTCGACGAGGCGGAACAGGTTCTGGCCAGCGTTGATGTGCTGAAACTGCCCCTGACGTCGCGCGTGGGCTACGAGTTGGTGGCTGCGGGTATCGCAACACGCCGCATACGCGCGAAGGCGGTGCGGGATGCACTAGACCGCGCCAGGACTGCGGCCGCCGGCGTCGGGAATGCCGCGTTGAAGGTGGAGGTCGATCGAGCCGTGCAGGCATTCGAGGCCCCGGCCGCGCGGCTGGTCGAGCGCGATGGAGAACGGCTCCTGCGGCTCGGTGACGTCGAAAGTCTGTTCGCCTCGGACGCGCTTGTCGTCGATGCGTGCCGCAATACGGTACGCCGCAAGACAGCCGCCATTCCTTTGGCCAGTCGTCCGGTCCTGTTCTTGCTCATGCGTGTACTCGGTGAAGCCTGGCCGGCAGATGCATCCCGCGAGGAGCTTCTCGTGCGCACGTTTCGTGCGCGGGAAGCAGACGAATCGCATCGTGCGCGACTGCGGGTCGAGATCGGTCGCCTGCGTGAGGCAATCAGACCTGTGGCTCAGATACACGCGACCGAGAGGGGGTTCGTACTGGAAGCACACGAAGCCGGCCAGATCGCGGTGCTTGCGCCGCCCGTGGAAGACGGGCATGGCGACGTGCTGGCGCTTCTCGCCGATGGCGAGGCCTGGTCCAGTTCTGCACTGGCGCTGGCGCTCGATGTCAGTCCGCGCACGGTGCAGCGGGCGCTTGAAACCCTTGCGGAAAACGGCAAGGTGGAATGGTTCGGCCAAGGACGCGCACGCCGCTGGATCGCCACGAGCGTGCCGGGTTTCCCGACAAGCTTGTTACTCCCTGCCGCCGGCGTCGTGGCCTAGGATGGGGGCATGAAACAGTCAGCTGCCGAAATCATTCGAGAATACGGTCCGTTCCCTGGAGTGGATTGTGTCCATGGAGTCAGCTTTGACGGTCGCCAGGTCTGGATGGCGACCGGTAGCAGGCTGGACGCTTTTGACCCGGACACCGGGGAGATGCTGCGCCCGCTCCACATTGCCGCCGATGCAGGGACTGCGTTCGACGGCGAGTACCTGTTCCAGATCGCGGAAACGGTAATCCGCAAGATCGATCCAAAGACCGGACAGGTGCTCGCCACCATACCGGCACCCGGCGATGGGGATGACTCGGGGCTTGCCTGGGCCGAAGGGTCACTTTGGGTGGGACAACATAGTGGACGAAGGATTCATCAGATCGATCCCCGGACAGGAGCTGTTCTGCGCACGATAGAAACCGACCGCTTCGTTACGGGCGTCACCTGGGTCGATGGCGAGCTTTGGCATGGCACCTGGGAGAACAACGAAAGCGATGTCCGCCGTATCGATCCTTCAAGCGGTGAAGTGCTGGAGCGACTGGAAATGCCGGCCGGCACGGGGGTTACGGGTCTCGAGTCCGACGGGCGGGATCGCTTTTTCTGCGGAGGGGGAGACAGCCCAAAGGTGCGCTCGATCCGCAGGCCGAGCGGAGCTCAAGCCTGACCGAAGGCAGCGGTTCATGCATCGGATACCCTCGCGCGGTAGTAATTCGACGTCAGATCGCAAACGACGCTGCAAGGGAGAGCCGCTCCAACGACAAATTTCGATGGTGGGCTGCAGCCTATGATGCTCAAGCAGTGGATCCTGTCGCGCTGGCGGGGTAACGCGCCGCTCGGCACCGTGTTCTGGCACGACATGATGTTCGTCGGCACCCTCATCAACGCTGCGACTACGCTGGGCGCAGTAGGACTGCTGGCGCTCGAGGCACCGACGGCCCTGGCCATCTTCATCTTCCTTTTGCCGCTCCCCTGGAATCTGCTTCTCTTCTTCTCGGTGTGGCGTAGTGCCGTGCGGACCGGTGGTTTCACGGCCACCGCTGCACAGATGGCCGCCACGATATGGCTGATTGCCGCGACGACGCTGTAGACACATCCGGATGGCGCGCTGGCCGGAACCCACGCGTTTCATTGGGCCCGTTCGACCCCAGCGCGGCAAGCCGCTAACGAACGATTAACCATAATGGGGTCTACAGTTGGTATGCGCCGGCATGTTGGCCTGCGCATCGCCAGCCCATCAAGTTTACGCGTTGGCAGGTGGCTTCTGTTCGACATCGATTTGCGGAGTTCCGTCGATGCGTCAGCCACGCCGCATGGTTGCGATCTTGTCTGTCAGTGCGGCAGCCATCGCATCCGCCTGCGCGGGCAACCCGAAGCCCGATACTGTCGATCCGGTCACCGTGTCGTCCACGGCGCGTGATGCGACCTCCGGCGCGAGCGTCCCGGCGGCCCGGGCGGCCGGCGCAGAGGCGACCGCCCCCCGCACTCCGCCCAAGGGACCACTGACGCTTGATAGCGCCGTTCAGCACGCGGTTTCCTATCACCCGTCCGTCCTTGAGGCCGTAAGCAGGCTCAACCAGCAGGGCGAAGCGGTGAACGAAGCGCGCGCCGGCTACAGGCCGCGCGTGAGTTGGGGCGTGAACACGAATTTCGATTCGCGCGAAGGCGACTACAGGCCGAGCCTCGACGTCAGCGCCTCGCAGATGATCTACGATTTCGGCAAGGTCGACGGACGCGTGCAGATCGCGACCGCCGGAATTGCCGGTCGCAAGTCGCAAGTGCTCATGGCCGTGGACGACCTGATACGCGAGACCGCCTACGCCGCGATCGAAATCCAGCGCAACCAGGCGCTCGCCGGCGTCGCGCGCGACCAGGTGAAGGACACCGGAGCCATTCTCGACCTGGTCAGGTCGCGCACGGAGAAAGGTGCCAGCACGCGTTCGGACGAGCTTCAGGCTGCGGCGCGCGTTCAGGCCGCGGAGGCGACCACGCTGGAGGTTCAGGCACAGGCCCGGCGCTGGACGAGCGCACTCGCGGCATTGACCGGAACCAACGGCGCTATGGCGCGCGGCGCGCGCGTGCCGGGCTGGCTATCCAAGGCATGCGATTCCGTCGATCCCGACTGGTCGCGCGTGCCGGCCGTGATGCAGGCGGAGGCCGAGCGGAGCGCAGCCGTGGCCCAGATCGGTCTCAGCCGAGCCGAGAGCCTGCCCACACTGTCACTTGACGCGGGAGTGGGCACCGACCTGACGCGCATCGGCTCAAGCGATCCCGACTACACGATCGGCCTCAACGTCAGCGGCAGTATCTACAATGGTGGCGAGTCCGGCGCACGTCGTGCCGCCGCTGGGCACGCGCTTCGCTCGTCGGAGGCGGCAAAGCTGCGGGCCCAGGTGGATATCCGCCGCAACCTGAGCGAAGCGACCGGACAGATTTCGAGCATGCGCGAGCTTCTTGCATCTTTGGGGAAGCGCCAGGCGATGATGGACGAAACACGGGACCTTTACCGCACCCAGTATCTCGAACTCGGTACGCGCACCCTGCTGGACCTGCTTAACGCCGACCAGGAATTCCACGCCGCGCGTTTCGATGAGATCAATATCAGGTACGATCTCCAGCGGCTCGCCATCGATTGCGCCTACAGCGCCGGCGACTTGCGCGGCAATTTCGCGCTGAGCGGGAAACCGCTTTTCGGCGTGAGCCTATAGCCGATTTCCGGGCTCTTTTCCGCGCCTTGAATCCAACGGCCTAGGTACGGTTCGCGCATCTTGCAATCATGCATGAAGGAAATGCTCGCCGGCACGAGGCTGGACCCGCTCCGGTCGGGCAGGCGTCGCCGGCAATCTTCCAGATCCATTGTTCTGCTTGCCACCGAACCTGCTTTCAAAGCCGAGCCGACATGGTCGAATGTTCAAGCGAACGGTTGCTCGGATCCGAATACGGGACATTATATAATAATAAAATATAACAATTCAGAGAGTTGTTCAAATTATGCGAATATATCGTATACAAGCAAATGTTAAAATATTTAATAAAAACTGGTTGTGAAATTCAACCAACCATACACGTCACCTTAACGTTTCATGTATCGATTTAAACCAATCGAGTGTTTCGGTTTGCCAATATTTTCACGATGTGTCCGATTGTGAGGCACGAAGGCTACACCCTTTGCTTGCAGGGTTAGACCTTCGGGCGGAACGCAGCGGCCTGAACCCACGCCATCTGCCTGGTGAAGGCACGCACGTCTCCGATTGAAATCTTAGTGAACCGCGGTTCGGCGGGGGGCGGCAATTGCCGAGTCTTGCGGCGGGCGCGAGCAACGAGGAGGTAGTCTCGTGGTGGCAATTGTTACCGACAAAGTCAGCGGAACGTCCCAGACCTATCCAGGCAGTGACGTCTCTCTTACGGGCCCAAGCGTGGTGCAGCTTTCGCTGTCGCCGCGCGACGTCGCGTCGGCCCTTCGCGACGGAAACGATCTCGTCCTGCGCCTCAATTCCGGCGAAACGATCAGGATCGGCAATTTCTACGCACCCGGCGAGGAGCAGAGCCAGCTCGTTCTTGAAGACGAGGACGGCAACCTCTGGTTGGGCGAGCACTCCGAAGGCATGGCCGACTTCCAGTTCTCGCAGATCGAGTCGGTCGATGAACTCGTCGCGGCCTCAAGCGGCGAGGATTCCATCCTGGGACTGGCGGGCCTGGGGCTGTTGGCAGCGGGCGGGCTCGCCCTGGCTGGCGGCGGTGGCGACGACGGTGATGCGGACGCAGATGCGGATGCGGACGCTGATGCGGACGCGGACGGTGATGCGGATGCGGACGCCGATGCAGATGCAGATGCCGACGCTGATGCTGATGCGGACGCGGATGCCGATGCCGACGCGGATGCCGATGCCGATGCTGACGCTGACGCCGACGCGGATGCTGACGCCGATGCCGACGCAGACGCTGATGCTGACGCGGATGCTGACGCCGACGCGGATGCCGATGCTGACGCAGATGCGGACGCCGACGCTGATGCCGACGCAGACGCTGATGCTGACGCGGATGCTGATGCGGACGCAGACGCAGACGCAGACGCCGATGCAGACGCTGATGCGGACGCTGATGCTGACGCGGATGCCGATGCCGACGCGGATGCTGACGCGGACGCTGACGCGGATGCAGATGCTGACGCGGACGCAGATGCGGACGCAGATGCTGATGCAGATGCTGATGCTGATGCGGATGCGGATGCTGACGCCGATGCTGACGCTGATGCGGACGCGGACGCAGATGCCGACGCGGATGCAGATGCCGATGCTGACGCGGATGCCGACGCAGATGCGGATGCTGACGCAGACGCGGATGCTGACGCCGACGCGGACGCTGATGCGGACGCTGATGCTGATGCAGATGCAGACGCTGATGCCGATGCGGACGCAGATGCGGATGCGGATGCGGATGCCGACGCTGATGCGGACGCGGATGCCGACGCGGATGCTGATGCAGATGCCGACGCCGATGCAGATGCGGATGCTGATGCCGATGCAGATGCAGACGCTGATGCCGATGCCGACGCGGATGCGGACGCAGATGCTGATGCTGATGCTGATGCGGATGCGGATGCCGATGCTGACGCTGATGCCGATGCGGACGCAGATGCGGATGCGGATGCGGATGCCGACGCTGATGCGGACGCGGATGCCGACGCGGATGCTGATGCAGATGCCGACGCCGATGCAGATGCTGATGCCGATGCGGACGCAGATGCGGATGCGGATGCGGATGCGGATGCAGATGCCGACGCCGATGCAGATGCGGATGCTGATGCCGATGCAGATGCAGACGCTGATGCCGACGCCGACGCCGACGCCGACGCGGATGCAGACGCTGATGCGGATGCTGACGCAGATGCCGACGCCGATGCAGATGCCGACGCTGATGCAGATGCCGACGCCGACGCCGACGCCGACGCGGATGCCGACATCGAAGCGTTCGACGATATCGGCAATGCCGGCCTGAACATCCTGCCGACATCGACGGACGTCGATCTGGGCGACGCGAACTACCTTGCGCTCGTTTCCTTGGGGGTGCTCGACCTCCAGGCGACGGTGCTCGGTACCCCGAGCGTGGAATTCAATGTCGAGGAAGGGCACACGCTTGAAGCCGACTTCGACTACAGCGCGCTTGCGTCACTGGGCGTGCTCAGCGACTACGCGGTGATTGTCCAGAAGTTCGACCCGGAACTGGGTCAGTGGGTCGGCATCGATGGCTCGGGCGAGGCAACCACTCTTGAGATCGGGTTGCTGAGCGGCAATACCTATCAGGCCTCCGAAACGCTCGATGCGGGTCAGTATCGCGCCTTCGTTACCTTCGAAGGTGTGGGCCTGGGTGTCCTCGGCGAACTCGGTGTAGGGGGTACGGACCTCGATTACACGGAGATCGGCGGCTACGAGGTGGAGCCTGCCAGCGGCAACGTCATCACCGATGTCAACGGTGACGGCGACTCCGACGTGACGACGCCGACGACGATCGTATCCGAAGTCAACGGCGAGGCGATCCTTGCCGGCGGCACGACGATCATCGGCACCTACGGCACCCTGGTGATAGACCAGGACGGCTCATACACCTACACGCCGAATGAAGATGCGGCCGCTATCGGCCAGGTCGATCAGTTCCAGTACACGCTGTTCGATCCGGATACCGGCAATACGGCCACGGCAACGCTCTACGCGCAGATCGGCAGCGACAGCGTGGCCTTGACCTTCGACCCCGCCAATCCGGACCAGCCGGCGACGTTCGACTTCAGCACCACGGATGATGCCGGGGGCGCTTCGGTTGTCTGGGCCAACGTCAGCGACGACGCGTTCTTTGACGATAGCGGGTCCGCGCTGCTCACCGGCGGGCTTGGCCAAACGGCGACCTACATAAGCGACACGTTCGACATCACCGCCAACATGGGTGTCAGCGGCACGATCGATGTGAATGTGTTGCTGGCGGCCCTGTCGAATGGCGAAGTGTTCCTCGAAAGGGAGACGACGCCAGGCAACTGGGAGGTGGTTGCAAGTGACCCCTTTAATATCATTGTCGGGGGACTAGGCACCGTTGCGTCTATCAACCTTGATGAAGTCGCTTTCACCGAAGGCACATATCGTGTCCGCACGACCCTCAGCGGCACCCTGGTGAATGTGTCGGCCAACATCGTGTCCGACGTCGATGTCGCCTATCTCGACCAGTTCGAGATCGAGACCTCGACTGGCGACAACGGCAACCTGCTCGACAATGATGAGCCGGGATCCGAATTCACCACGGTCGAGATCTTCGACGCGGACCTCGGCACCTTCGTCGAAATCCCGAGCGGGTCGCCGGTCACGGTTCAGGGCACCTACGGTACGCTGACGGTCGATGCCGGAGGCAACTACAGCTACACGCCCGATCCGGCCGCCGCCTATTTCGACACGCCGCAGTTGGAGAGCTTCACCTATCAACTCGTCCATCCGACCGGCGCGATCGTGACGGGCAGTGTCGATGTCACAGTGACCCCGTCGGGGGCTGGTGTCGCGGGTGCTCCGCTGGCGCTCTTCAGCGACGACGTCGTGGGTATCGACGACCTCGAGGTGGCGTCCCAGGACGAGCCGCAGAACGGCGGGACGCAATCGGTGGATGAGGAACTGGCGCTGACCCTGGACGAGGGCGACGACCAGAACATCCCGCTCGGCGGTATCGACATTCTCGGCGACGCGCCGGGCGAGGAAGGGGCTTTCGACGGCGCGGCAGTCATGCCGGACTCCATGGTCGAAGCGGCCGCCGAGACCGTCGACCCGTTCGGCCATCTGGTGACGGATGACGACTGGACCGAGCCCAACTCGGTCGTCTGACGAGCGAATGATGGTGCGCGGCGCTCCGGCGTCGCGCATCGCCACACAATTGGAGAAAACTGAAGGGGCATCATGATCGACCCCGAGCTACAGATCGACCCAAACGTAGCCAGCGGCTTCGGACGGACTGAGCTGGAAGCCTGGATAGATGCTTTTGAGCATGTAGCCCGTCATTACAACGTTCCCTTCTCCCCGCAGGGTGCCCTGCAGCTTGGGCGCGCTCTGGAAGGCGAGGACGCCGCCACCCAGATCGGCCGCCTCGCGCGCAAGCTGGGCCTGCGGGTGCGGCAGGCCGACCCCGCGTCGATCTCGCTGACAAGCTGGCGCCTGCCTGTAATCGTTCAACTCAACGATCGCTCGGTGGGCGTCATCATGACGCTCGGCGGTGACGGCAACGCGTCCGTTGTCTTCAGCGGCGACGGCGGCCAGTCCGTTTCCATCCCCGTCGACACGTTGATGCAGGAAACGCGGCACCTCGTCATTCCGCGGCCCGAACGGGCAATGGCGGACGAGCGGGTGGACGCCTACATCGCTCCGTATCGCCGGCACTGGTTCCGGCGCCTGGCGTTCAGCGACATACGGCCCTATGGCCATGTGATGCTGGCCTCGCTGGTCGCCAACACGCTCGCCCTTTCCGGCGTGCTGTTTTCCATGCAGGTCTACGACCGCGTGGTCCCGGCGCATTCCTACAGCACGCTTTATGTCCTGTTCATTGGCGTGATGCTCGCGGTCGCGTTCGACTTCGCGATGCGCCGCGTGCGCACGCGCATTATCGACATCGTCGGCAAGCGCACGGACATGCGCATGTCGGACATGGTGTTCGGCCATGCCCTGCGGGTGAAGAACCGCGTAAGGCCCAGCTCCACCGGCACCTTCATCTCGCAGCTTCGCGATCTCGAACAGGTGCGCGAACTGTTGACGTCGACGACGCTCGCGGCCGTCGCCGACCTGCCGTTCTTCATCCTGTTTCTCTTCATCTTCCTGCAGATCGGCGGTGTGCTTGCGGCGGTGCCCGCGGTGGCGCTCGTGCTCCTGATCCTGCCCGGCCTGCTTGCCCAGCGCCGCCTGCGTGCCAGCGCCAACGAGGCGATGCGCGAAGCATCGCTCAGGAACGCCATGCTGGTCGAGGCCATTCAGGGCATAGAGGACATCAAGGCCCTGCAGGCGGAAGATCGTTTCCAGCAGCGCTGGAACCACCTCAACGCCGTTACGGCCGAGGCGCAGCTTCGCCAGCGCTCCATCACCAACACGCTCACGGCGTGGAGCCATGGCGTCCAGACCAGCACCTTCGCCGTCATCGTCTTCATCGGCGCGCCGATGGTGATGGCGGGCGACATGACCACCGGCTCGCTTGTTGCCTGCTCCATCCTGGGTTCGCGCATGATGGCGCCGATGGCACAGATCACCCAGGTGCTGGCGCGTTTCCAGCAGGCGCGCGTCGGGCTCAACAGTCTCGACACGATCATGCACATGCCAGTGGACCACCCCGAGGCCGAGACCCGCGTCAGCGCGCCTGTGCTCAAAGGCGCATACCGCATGAGAGATGCGGTGTTTCACTATGGCGATGCCGCCGCCAGGCCTGCGCTAGCGGTGCGTTCGCTGTCGATCGCGGCGGGCGAGAAGATAGCGCTGCTCGGCAAGAACGGCGCAGGCAAGTCGACCTTCCTGCTTGGCCTTTCCGGCATGATGGAGCCAGCGCTGGGCGAGGTTCATCTCGACGAGCTCGCCTTGAACCAGATCGACCCCGCCGATGTGCGGCGCGGTGTCGGCCTGCTCACGCAGAACTCCCGCCTGTTCCATGGCACCATCCGCGACAACGTCACCATGGGCGCGCCGCATGTCGGGCAGGCGGCGCTGCTCGACGCGCTTGCCATGGTCGGGGCAGACGATTTCATCCGCAAGCTGCCGCGCGGCCTCGATCATCCGATCCTGGAAGGCGGGCGCGGGTTGTCCGGCGGCCAGCAGCAGGCGTTGCTGCTCGCCCGGCTGCTGATCCGCGATCCGTCGATCGTGCTGCTGGACGAACCGACCGCCGCGATGGACGAGGCGACGGAGCGCGCCTTCATCACCCGTTTCCGGGCATGGAGCCGGGAACGGACAGTGGTGATCGCCACCCACCGAATGCGGGTGCTCGATCTGGTCGACAGGATCATCGCGTTCGACAACGGGCAGGTCGTCCTTGATGAGAGCAAGGACGAGGCACTGAAGACACTCAAGGGGGTCAAGAAAGTAGTTCCAGCCAATCTCGGCGGTACACCGGACACAGCCGGCCGCCGTGCTGAAGGAGCGTGACGGCCATGGCAATGACACTGCGCGACAACCAGTCTGATCTGGGCGAATGGAGCTATGGCGACGATGACAGCGTGCGGCTGTCCCGCTCCGGCCGGATTGTCAGGATCGTGTTCCTGCTGCTCGCCTGCGGTCTCGTCTGGGCCTACTTCGCCGAGCTGGCCGAGGTTTCGGCGGGGGACGGCCGCGTCGTGCCGACCTCGCGCGAACAGGTGATCCAGTCGCTCGAGGGTGGCATTCTCGCTGCCCTTCATGTGCGCGAGGACGAGGTGGTGGAGCCCGGCCAGATACTGGCGCAGCTCGATCCAACCAAATCCGAATCGAACGTCGAGGAGAGCGCCGCCAAGTATCGCGCTGCGCTCGCCGCATCCTCGCGCCTGCGGGCCGAGGTCGAGCAGACACCGCTCGCGTTCCCGAAGGAACTCGACGGCTATCCCGAGTTGATCGCTTCCGAAACCGAGCTTTACGAGGCACGCCGACGCGCGCTGGAGCAGTCGCTGGAGTGGGTCGAGGAGTCGCTCGCGCTGGTGCGCAATGAACTGGAGATCAATGAGTCGCTGACGGCCATCGGCGCAGCCAGCAATGTGGAGGTCATCCGTCTCAAACGCCAGCTCGTCGAGCTCGAGCTCAAAAAGGTCGAGATGAATGCCGAATATGTCGTGCGCGCTCGCGAGGAGCTGACCAAGGCGAATGCCGAGGTCAATTCGCTTTTTCCGGTGGTCAAGGGCCGCTCCGACAGCCTCGCGCGGCTTACCCATCGCTCGCCGGTGCGTGGCATCGTCAAGAACATCGAGGTCACGACCATCGGCGGCGTCGTCCCGCCCAACGGCAAGCTCATGGAGATCATTCCTCTCGATGACAAGCTTCTGATCGAGGCGCGCATCTCGCCGCGCGACATCGCCTTCATCCATCCGGGACAGGAGGCGAGGGTGAAGGTCAGTGCCTACGACTACGCTGTCTATGGCGATCTGGAAGGTACGGTGACCACCATCTCGCCCGACACGATACAGGACGAGGTGGACAAGGAAATCTACTACTACCGCGTCTTCATCAAGACCGAGAAGGACGTGCTGACCAACGATGCGGGCAAGACGTTCCCCATCGTGCCAGGCATGATCGCCACCGTCGACATCCACACCGGTGGCAAGACGGTGCTCGAATATCTCATCAAGCCGTTCAACAGGGCACGCGAGGCGCTGCGCGAGCGATAATCGGATCGCACCGGCAACCGGAGGAGGAGGTTCAAGTGGACGTCAAACTCGACACTGTCGACAAGCTCTCCAGCATGCGGGCCTTCCTGCGCACAAGGATCGAAGGCCTGCAGCCGCCGTTTCCCCGTATCGTCCTGTTCTTTTCCATCTCTGACGGCGATTCACGCGCCCGCGTAGTGAGCGCTTCCGGTGGCTCGTTGGAGGCGGCGTGGCAGAAAGGCCTGGCGGCGCTACGAGAAATCATGAAGGGCGAAAAGCTGGCCGGTCGCTGGCTTCGGGTCGATTGGGTCGACCGCGCCGAGCGCCAGGACTGGCGCCGCCTGCGCGCAATGCTCGCAAAGACCAAACGCAACTATTTCCGCTACGGCATCGCATTCGACCCGGAGCTGGATTTCGCCTTCACCGAGCTTGAGCTGAACGCCAACGCGGTCCTTTACGGCGGCAACACCATCGCGCACGCGGTGTTCAACCAGAAGAACTTCGCTACCTATGCCGGTATCCGCTATCCGGACATGCCGGGCCTCGATTTCGCCGATGAAGCAGATGTCTATCTGTTTTCCACAAAAGGCGTCTTCTGCGACGAAGCAGGCAATCTCCACGAACTGAACGGCGCGGGGCTCGATGCCGGCCGGCGGCACGTGGCCGAACTTTGCCAAGATGATGCGACGGCGCTGGTGCGCGACGCGTCGGCCTACCTTGCCCGGCAGGTCGAGCGCGACGGCACCTTTGTGTACGGCTATCACCCATGCTTCGACCGGCGGATAGCCGCCTACAACACCTTGCGCCATGCCAGCACCACCTATGCCATGATCGAAGCCTGGGAGGTTACACGCGACGCGCGCCTCAAGGCGGCGATCGACCGCTCATTGAAACGCCTGTGCGGCGCGCTCATCCAGACATGCAGCCTGCCGGATGGGACCGAGGCGGCATTTCTGGTCGACGTCGGCAACGAGGTGAAGCTCGGCGGCAATGCTGTCGCGATCCTTGCGCTCTCCAAATACGCCGCCGTCACGGGTACCAAGGTCCATCACCCGATGATGGAGAAGCTCGCGCTCGGCATCCGCTACATGCAGGATGAGGAAACCGGTGCGTTCAGTCACGTGCTGAGCTTTCCGGATCTCGGCGTGAAGCAGGACTTCCGCACCATCTACTATGAGGGCGAGGCCGCCTTCGGCCTGATGCGGCTCTATGGCCTGACCCGCGATCCGCGCTGGCTCGATGTGGTCGAAAAGGCCTTCGGTCACTTCATCCGCAACGACCACTGGAAGCACCACGACCACTGGCTCAGCTATTGCGTCAACGAACTGACGCGCTACCGCCCGGAGGAGCGCTATTTCCGCTTCGGCATCGCCAATGTCGCAGGCTATCTCGACTTCGTCTCGGATCGGATCACCACCTTCCCGACATTGCTCGAATTGATGATGGCGGCGCGCGAAACGCTGGCGCGCATCGACGAGCGACCCGAACTGCACCATCTGTTTGACGGTATCGATCTCGAGCGGTTCGAAAACGCTCTGGAGAAGCGCGCCCACTACCTGCTCAACGGGCATTTCTGGCCCGAACTCGCCATGTACTTCCGCAAGCCGGACAGGATCGTCGGATCTTTCTTCATCCGCCACCACGCATTCCGCGTGCGCATCGACGATGTCGAGCACTATCTGTCCGGTTTCGTCGCCTATCGCCGCTATCTGGAAGAACGTGACGCGTTCCGGCGCCTCGTCGCAAGGCATACCGCCCCTCAGTCCGAACCGGCCGATCCGGACGCGGTCTGGACTGCCGCGCATGTCGAGGCCGCGACCGGCGGAACCTGGGTCCGTCGACCGCCGGAGGGGTGGTCTGCAGGCGGGCTTTCGACGTTCGCGCCTGCCATGCAACCGGGCGACATGGCAGTGGTGCGCACCGGCGACGAAACCGTCGGCATGCTGCCGCAGGTGGTCCATCGCATCCAGCCGCCGCCTGCCGCGATAATTGCCCGCGATCTGGAAGCGGTCGATGTGCCGGATATGCCGCTGTTGCGCGTGCCGGATTGCGACGAAGCCGTGCTTTCCATGGGCCGCTACGCGCGGGCGCGCATGAAAGGCAAGGTGCTGGGCGTGACCGGCAGTTCCGGCAAGACGACCGCCGTGGCCATGCTGGCGCATGCGCTGTCGGCGCATGGAAGCGTCGCCAAGAGCGCACACAACGCCAACCTGCCGCACGGTGTGGGCTGGAACCTGGCATCCATACCGTGGGACACCCAGCATGTGGTGATGGAACTCGCTATCGGCCGCATGGCCGTCAGCGCGCGCATGGCGCGGCCTCAGGTCGCCATCTTCACCAACATCGCGCCTGCCCACCTCAATGAGACCAGCACGGTAACGGATGTCGCGCGCACGAAGAGCGCGATCTTCCTCGGCATGTCGCCGGGCGATGTCGCAGTCATCAACCGGGATATGCTCGAATGGGAGACGGTGCGTGCGGCCGCGGAACGCCGCAACCTGCGCATCGTCCACTACGGCGCGCATGCCGATTGCGCGTTCAGGCTCGTCTCGCACGACGCCCGCGACGGCTCGGTCAAGGCCAGCATCGAGGGCCGCGAGATCAGTTACCGCGTTGGCGCCGCAGGCCGTCACATGGCGATGAACAGCCTTGCTGTGCTGGCTGCCGTCTCCGCCCTCGGTTACCCGCTGGAGCCCGCAATGGCGAAGCTCGAGACATTCGCGCCGCTGCCGGGTAGGGGGCAGATTTGCGACCTCTCGCTTGGTGGACGCAAGCTTACGGTCATCGACGATGCCTACAATGCTAATCCGGGCTCGATGGAAGCAGCCTTCGATCAGTTGAACGACTATCGGGGCGCACGCCGCCGGGTCGCCGTGCTGGGCCAGATGGCCGAGCTTGGCCCGCAGTCGCCGGTGTTCCATACGCAGCTTGCAAAGCTGATAGAGGACCGCGCGATAGACCGGGTCTATGTGACCGGAGAACTCTACCAAGACTTCTGGCGCGCACTTCCGCGATCCCGAAAGGGTCTCTACCTCGGCTCGCTGGATGCGATGAAGGAGGTACTGGAAGAACAGCTTGCCGACGGCGACGTTGTTCTCGTCAAGGGCTCCAACAGCACCCGCATGTACGAGATTGTCGCTTGGCTCAAGGAGATCGCTCAAAACGGCACTGAGCGACAGGCTGCCGAATAGCGCTACTCGCGCTGATCGAGTTCGAAGTCGGTCAGCGCCCGGCGAATCTCGTTGGTCGAACGGCGTTGCGCCAGCAGCGCGGCGGCAAGCCTGCCGTTCAGCGCCAGCAGGTGCCGTCGCGGATCGGCCGCCTGCGCGTAGACGTGCTGAGGATCGAAACCTGCGCCGCGCAGTCGCCGCACGTAGTAGAGCTGACTGAAGAAGGGTACAACGCGGTCTTCCGGGTCCGAGATCATGTAGATCTTCGGCTTCGGATCGGTGGCGATCCGGCTGATCTCGTCTACCGGGTCATAGAAGTTGCGCGAATCGTAAAGCAGACGGCCGGGCAGAGAGCGACGCCGCTCCCAGAACCTCGATACCTGCTTCACGGATACGAGGCCGGAACTCATCACGGCAGCCGAGATGTCAGTTCGCCGGTTGAGCAGCCCGGCGACGATCTGCGCGCCGGCCGAATGGCCGCTCAGGATGAACGAGGAGACGTTGTAGCGTTCCTTGATCATGTCGACGGCCCGGTTCATCAGCGCGATCTCGCGCGGATGGCGGCGCATGTTGTGGTCGCCGGAAGAACCGTAGATGCCCGGTCGCGCGATATAAATCGTGGGTCGCCCCGCCAGCGTCGACCACTCGGCCATGTCCGACGCAATGGAGGCTGGCGAGCGCTCGATATACGACCCGGTGATGAAGCGCACGCCGCGCGTGTTGCGCAGCATCACGTCCCCGGCGAAATAAACGAGCACGCTGCGATTGCCACCCTCGGCCAGCCCGTGCGGATAATATCTGATGCAGTCGCCACGCCCCTCGTGTTCGACCCAAAGCCCGTTTGGAACCTGTGCGCAGTGCTTGGGCGAACTGAAGCTGCCGTTCAGCGCTTGGAAGGGGCTGAAGCTCTCGTCGCCCCGGGGCACCGCAAGCTCCTGCGGCTGCGGCATTTCGAACGGACCTAACCGCGGCGCATCGGCATGCGCGGTCTGCGAGGCGCCCTGCACCGACAGAGCCAGCAGTAACCAGCGAACCAGATGCCAGCTCAGTGTGTGGCCGTCTCCGCTCATCTTCCGAACATGCGCGCTTCTCGTCACTCCATGTGCAGAGCCATCCATCTGTGGACCGGTGACGCAAGTCCGCTCTCGCACGGCGTCACGATATGGTTAGCGAAACGGTAAACGGCACCACGAAAAACGCGGGCCGGCCAGAGGCCGACCCGCGCGGGTTATGCAGCCTGCCTTCATGCGGCAGGGCTGCCGGAGGGAAAGCGAACTTGGCGGTATCTGCCGCGTGACCGCAAGACTGACTTAGCCGACGACCTGTGCCGGGGGCCTGTCGCCGGCGCGCGAGAGTTCCGCGTGCCAGTGGCCAGTCGCGTCCTCCCAGACGATGCCCGTGGTTTCGCCCGGCCGCAGCTGCTTGCATGCCGCCCGCCGCGCTGCGCCGAAGGCCGCATCATGGCTGGGAAAAGTCTCCGAATAGGTCCCGTCCACCCGATAAGCCCAGCCGCCGTCGTGTTCGACGATCCGATATTTTACAGCGTCCATTTCATCGCTCCTGCCGTGGGAATTTTCCAATCTGCTGCTACCGCTCTGGAGAGCGCCGTGCAGAACCGCGGCCATACTCCCATCACTGGCGCACTACGTCCTGCCATTCGGGGTGGCGGCCGATCTGTGCTTTCGCGAAGGGGCACAGCGGCATAATCGAGATACCGTCGCGGCGAGCGTCCTCGATTGCCTTGCGCACCAGCCGTTCGCCGACCTTGCGACCGCGCAGGGCTGCGGGCACCTCCGTGTGGTCGATGATTATCAGGCCGTCGCCGGCGCGGCTGTAGGTCATTTCCGCCTCGACACCATCGACGACCAGCCGGTACCGCCCCTTGGACGGGCCATCTTCCCGCTCGACCGTCTCGTCGCCCACTGATGGCGCAGGCCCTGCAAGCGCAGCGTCCGGCGCGCGCACCTGTCGCGGCTTGCCATGCGCGCATTCCAGCAGATCACGATCCCACCCGCCCAGATTGGCCGCCGCCTCATAGGTCGAGACGAGGAATGCCATCAGCGCTTCGTCGGGATCGGCGGCGGATTGCACGGCATCGTAGGGGAGGACGAATTCCGACACGCCGTCGTGCCAGAACGCGGCATCGGGCTGTACCGTCGCAGCGCGGTAACCGCCGGGCGTGGGATAGGCGTAGGCATAGAACGCCGGGTAGTCGATGCCATTGCCGCCTGGCCAGAAGCCCGCCGACGACACCTCGCGATCATAGGCCTCCTGCGCCACGTCGTCGGGCAGGGCAGGGATGCCTGCCGGATGGAGCGGCGCGCGTCGGCCCGAAAAGCGCGTGACGGCCAGGTCGAAGCTGCCCCAGAACAGGTGAACGGGACTGGACTTGCCCACAAACGACGTCCGGAACCGGTTGAAGACCCTGTCGACTGCGATCAAACCCTGGTGGAAGCGCTGAACGGCTTCGCGGTCATAGGGCCGGTCGCGATCGTCCTCGGCGAAGGGAACCGGGTAGGGCACCTCGTTCGGGCTGCCGTTGAAGGTAGGCGTGCCGCCAAGATCGGAAACCAGTTGCACGAAACGCGCGTGGAATGTCGCGACCGTCATTGGCCCAAGATCGAACGACTCCTTGCGACCGTTGCCGCAGGTGCCGACGACCCTGTGCTCGCGCAAATCGAACAGGATCTCGATGCCGGGACCATCGGGTATGGGCGAGGAAGCCAGACCCAACGGCGTGACGTAGAAGGTCGCGTTCCACGAATGATTGAGCCACGGTGTGTGTGCCAGCCGGTATTTGCCGGCGATCTGGAGATACAGATGCAAGGCTGAACACGTCTCGCGCCAGCTGAGGTAATCAAGTTGCGGCCACTTGTTCATGGTCGTTTCTCCATGCTGGTTCCGGTCAATCGGGAAGAGGAATGTGCTCGTTGCGGTCGTCGGCGGGCAGGTCGAAGCGACCCTTGCCCCAGTTCGCGGCGCGCCATTCGGCCTTGGCGAGTTCGATCCGCTCCTGCGACGAGGCGACGAAGTTCCACCATATGTAGCGCGGTCCGTTGAAGGTCGCGCCGCCGAGGATCATCAATCGCGAGCCCCGCTCGCCGGCGGCCACCGTGATGCGGTCGCCCGGCCGGAACACCATCATCTGGCCTGCTTCGAATTCCTGTCCGGCTACCGAGATCGAGCCTTCGACGATGTAGATGCCACGGTCTTCGTGGTCGTCCGGCATGGGCAGTCGACTGCCCGGCTCAAGCCTCACATCGGCGTAGAACGTCTCGGAGAGCATCGTCGCGGGCGCGGTCTTGCCATAGGCGTTTCCGAGGATCAGCCGAACCGAAACGCCGCCATCCTCGATGACGGGCAGGGTCTCCTTGCCGTGATGCTCGAAGCTCGGCGCCACGTCCTCGTGGCTGTCGGGCAGGGCCAGCCAGGTCTGGATTCCGAACAGGCTGTTCGGACCGTTGCGCGCCGCTGCCGACGTGCGCTCCGAATGGGTGACGCCGCGACCGGCGACCATCCAGTTCAGCGCGCCGGGGCGAATGATCTGGTCGGCGCCGGTGCTGTCGCGGTGATGGAAGTCACCCTGGAACAGGTAGGTGACCGTGCCCAGGCCGATATGTGGATGCGGCCGCACGTCGACGCCATGGCCGGTCAGCAACTCTGCCGGCCCGGCCTGATCGAAGAAGATGAACGGTCCGACCATCTGCCGCTTCGGCGCCGGCAGGGCGCGCCGGACCTGAAAGTCGCCAAGGTCTCGGGAACGTGGAACGATCAGGGTTTCGATCGCATCGATGTTGACCTCATCGGGACAACCCGGTTCGATTGATGGGTTCCAACTCATGCGCCTATCCTTTCTTGCCCGATCGCCTGATCCGGCCGAACGATCTTGGTATCCGGCAGTCAACCTTGCAGCTAGACCCGTGATCCGCTGAACTGTGTCGCGAAAAGCTGAACGCCAAAGCCGCCTCGCGAAAACCTGGCGCTAGCTCCCGACGACCGCGAGGCGCGGGTCGTCCTCAAGGCACTCGATCAGCAACTCGGTCAGGATCCGGACCTTTCGTGAAGGATGCTGCCCCGGCGGCCGGATGACATATACGCCTGCCGACGGCGGCGGATACCGTGTCATGATGGGAACAAGTGCGCCCGAAGCGACATAGTGGGCGGTGACGCAATCAGGCAGCCATGCGACGCCCAGCCCTGCAGCCGCCGCAGCAGCCAGCGCGATGCCGTTGTCGGCCTTGTAGCGTCCTTGCGGATTGATCGTGACGACCTTGTCGCCATCCATGAACTGCCAGGCTTCCGTGCCCTGCATCAGGGCCTGGTGAGGGGCGATCTCCTCTGGCGCTTCTGGCGCACCATGCGCCTCGATATAGCCGGGGCTGGCCAGGAACTTCGCGTGGATGGTCCCGACGCGTCTTGCGACCATGTTGGAGTCCTGGAGGAGGCCGACCCGGATCGCGCAGTCGAAACCCTCGGCGATGAGATCGACAAAGCGGTCGCTGTAGGACGAGTGGATGTGAAGTCTCGGGTGGCGGCGCGCCAACTCCGCCAGCACCGGTGCCAGATGCGTCGGACCGAAGGTCAGCGGCATCGCGACACGCAGCCGGCCGGCCAGGTCACCGGTGGGCTGGATGATTTCCCTTGCCGCATCGATCTCGGCAGCCACTCTCGCCGCATGGTCTCGAAACGCGGCTCCGGCTTCCGTGAGGGCTGCGCCACGCGTGGTCCTTGCAAGAAGCTGTGCGCCAAGCTCTGCCTCGAGGCGGAAAAGCCGGCGGCTGACGATCGACTTGGACACGCCGAGCCTGCGCGCGGCAGCCGATACGCCGCCAGCATCGGCAACTTCCACGAATGTCCGCAGGTCGTCGATATCCATCCGGCGTTCCCCGTTTCGCGACACAGCGTGGCAGTAGCGAGTTCTACCGTATCGCCGAAAGAGATGTAACTGACTGGATGCGGACAGTTTGGCGTCACGCATTCGCTTCAGCCACACCGTCTCCAAGAAACCGGACGAACTCAAGCCTCAGTCTCGTGGAGGAGCAAAAGGAAGCATCAACGGCAGCTGCGGGGCAGATACTGCACCGCGACACCTTCAAACGTAGATTAATTCCTGGTCGGACAGACCGGTGACCGTTCGCATTTCACCGTAGCCGGACCAGTCCTGCGCGCCAATTCAACGCGGTCCGCAAGGGCCGATGAACATCTTGAGAGAACCCATCATGGAAATAGGCGTCGACAGTTTTGCTGCCATCCTACCCGATCCGTCGACCGGACGACTTCCCTCGGCGACCGATCGCATGGCCGACCTGCTTGACGAGGTTGAAACCGCTGACCGCGTCGGGCTCGATGTCTTCGGCATCGGGGAGCACCATCGCGCAGAATTCCTCGACTCCGCACCGGCCATCATTCTTTCGGCCGCGGCAGCCCGAACCAGCAAGATCCGTCTGACGAGCGCGGTGACGGTGCTGAGCGCCGCCGACCCGGTGCGGGTTTTCCAGGAATTCGCAACGCTCGACCTGATCTCCAAAGGGCGGGCCGAAATCGTCGTCGGGCGTGGGTCGTTCGCAGAGGCCTTTCCGCTGTTCGGGCTGGATACCCGCGCCTATGACGATCTTTTCGCCGAAAAGCTCGACCTGTTCCTGAAGCTCGGCGGGCAGACCAACATCTCCTGGTATGGGCGCTATCGTCCCGCACTTCACGGAGAGGGCGTTTTCCCGCGTCCCCACCAGCCGCGACTGCCGCTGTGGGTGGGTGTTGGCGGCACGCCGTCATCCTTCGAGCGCGCCGGAGAGCTAGGCCTTCCGCTGATGATCGCGATCATCGGCGGCACGTTCGAGCGTTTTCGTCCGCTCGTCGATCTCTATCGCGAGGCCGGTAGGCGCGCGGGGCACGCTCAAGAGAAGCTCGTTGTGGGCGTGCACGCGATGGGTTTCGTGGGCGAGACCGACGCAGAGGCCAAGAATGCGTTCTTTCCCGGCTGGGCGCATCTGACCGGCACCATCGGACGTGAGCGCGGGTGGCCGACGCCGACGCGCCAGCAGTTTGACGCGATGGCCAGCCCCGAAGGCGCTTTCCTGATCGGTGCGCCGGCCACCGTTGCTGCCAAGATGCTCGAGGCAAGCGAGATGCTCGGCGGCATCTCACGCATCACCTTCCAGATGAGCACCGCCTCGCTCGAAACGGCTGCGATGAAGCGATCGATCGAGCTTCTCGGCACGGAAGTCGCGCCAATTGTCCGGGCGGCTCACGAGACGCCGTAAATGCCTCTCATCCCCCAGGATACAGGCGGAGCAAAGGTCCAGGGAAACGAATGAGCACGGTCATCGAGAATCCGGCCGCACTTCGTTTCGAGCGCCCGATAGACGGCAGGGATGGTGACATCGCAGCCGCTGGTCTCGCGAAGCAGCAACAATAGGTGGCAATTGCACAACCCCGTGTATGCTCGCCGCGAGTTCCGTCGAAACGATGAAAGCAGGAGTTTAGGCTATGTCGAAAGGATCGGACCTTTTTGTCACCGCACTGGAGAACGAAGGCGTCGATCGCATCTTCGGCGTGCCGGGCGAGGAAAACCTCGATCTTCTGGAATCGTTGCGGACCTCCAGCATCAAGCTGGTGCTGACACGCCATGAGCAGGCCGCGGCCTTCATGGCGGCCACGCATGGACGGCTGACGGGTAAACCCGGCGTGTGCCTGGCGACGCTCGGACCCGGCGCGCTCAATTTCTCGACCGGCGCGGCGTATGCACACCTGGGTGCGATGCCGATGATCCTCATCACCGGGCAGAAGCCAGTGATGAGCGCCAAGCAGGCCCGCTTCCAGATCGTCGATATCGTCGCCTCGATGAAGCCGCTGACCAAGATGACGCGCCAGATCGTCAGTGCCGCCGCCATACCCTCGACGGTCCGCGACGCCTTTCGAGTCGCGATGGAGGAGCGGCCGGGACCGGTACATCTGGAACTGCCTGAGGACGTTGCGGCCGAAGAGGTCGCGAACATCCCGGTCATCGCGCGCCACGCGGTGGACCGCCCCGTGGCCAGTTCCGCCGCACTCGACAGTGCGGCCGAGATCATCCGCACTGCAAAACGCCCGCTCGTGATGATCGGCGCGGCGGGTAACCGGCCTTCCCTGGTTGACCTGCTCTCGGACTTTGTTGCCCGAAGCCGCCTGCCATTCTTCAACACGCAGATGGGCAAAGGAGCGGTCACCGGCGGCTCGAACCTTTATATGGGCACCGCGGCGCTCTCGGAGGGCGATTATGTTCACGAGGCGGTCGATCGTGCCGACCTGATCGTCGCCATCGGCCACGACACGATCGAGAAGCCGCCCTTCCTCATGAAAAGTGCGGGGGGACCAAAGGTCATCCATGTCGGCTACCAGTCAGCCACGGTCGAACAGGTCTACCATCCGGATTTCGAGGTGATCGGCGACATCGGGGCTGCCGTCGAGGGGCTTGCCGAGCGGCTCGAAGGAGAACTTTCACCCGACGGAGGAATGCTCGAACTGCGTCAGCGCATCCTCGCCCGTATCAACGACCGCGCCGAGGAAGACCGTTTCCCGCCCACACCGCAGCGCATCGTCCATGATGTGCGCGCGGTGATGCCGGAAGACGGCATCGTCTGCCTCGACAATGGGATGTACAAGATCTGGTTCGCGCGCAACTACCGCACCCATGTCGCCAACACGCTGCTGCTCGACAATGCGCTCGCCACGATGGGCGCCGGCCTGCCGTCTGCGATGATGGCGGCGATGCTTTATCCCAACCGCCGCGTCCTGGCCGTGTGCGGCGATGGCGGCTTCATGATGAACTCGCAGGAGATGGAAACGGCGGTGCGGCTCGGGCTGGACCTCGTGGTGGTTATCCTGAACGACAGCGCCTACGGCATGATCCGCTGGAAGCAGGCGGTGGACGGCTTCCAGGATTTCGGCATGAGCTTCGGCAATCCCGATTTCGTGCGCTACGCCGAGGCCTATGGCGCCAAGGGCTCGCGGGTCAATGCGGTCGAGGACCTCGTGCCGACGCTCGAAGCCGCCTTTGCCGGCGGCGGTGTTCATCTGGTCGATCTGCCGATCGACTATTCCGAGAACACGCGTGTCCTGGTCGACGAGTTGCGCAACCGCAGGCCCGACGTGGAACTCGCGTAATCCAGCGAAGGGAGATCGACTATGCTGACAGTGGTGCAGGCATTCGACCGTGCGCCGATCACGGAGATCGCGACCGACGACGCCGCCGCGCTGGAGCGGAAACTGCAGGCGGCCGAGCGTGTCTTCAGGGATCGCGACGGCTGGCTGAAGCCGCATGAGCGCGTTGCCATTCTGCGCAGGCTGGCCGCGTTGATGGAAGGCAGGCGCGATCATTTCGCCATGCAGATCGCGCGCGAGGGCGGCAAGCCGCTGCCCGATGCCGTCGTCGAGACCAACCGCGCAATAGATGGCGTCCACAATGCCGCTGACGAGTTGCGCAACTTCGCCGGACGTGAAATTCCGATGGGGCTGTCGGCAGCGGCCGAGGATCGCTGGGCCTTCACGACGAAGGAGCCCATCGGGGTCGTAGCGGCGATTTCCGCGTTCAATCATCCGCTGAACCTGATCGTCCATCAGGTCGCCCCCGCGGTCGCGGTCGGCTGCCCCGTCATCGTGAAGCCTGCCGCCACGACGCCGCTGTCCTGCATCGACTTCGTGGCGCTCGTCCATGAGGCGGGTCTGCCCGAGCCTTGGTGCCAGACCTTGATCACGGAAGACAACGCACTGGCCGAAAGGCTGGCGACCGACAGCCGCGTCGCCTTCCTGACCTTCATCGGATCGGCGAGGGTCGGCTGGTCGCTGCATTCCAAGCTCGCCCCCGGCACGCGCTCGGCGCTGGAGCATGGCGGGGCGGCACCAGCCATCGTCGATCGCAGCGCCGATCTCGGCAAGGTCATCGAGCCGATCGTCAAGGGCGGCTATTACCACGCCGGGCAGGTCTGCGTTTCGACGCAGCGCATCTTCATCCATGCCGACATCGCCGACGATTTTACGCAGAGGCTCGTCGCCCGCGTCGAAAGTCTGCGCACCGCCGACCCCACATTGAACGACACCGAGGTCGGGCCGCTGATCCTGCCACGCGAGGCTGACCGGGTCGGACAATGGATCGAAGAAGCGGTCCAGGGTGGGGCGACGCTGGCAACGGGCGGCAAGCGACTGTCCGGGACGACGTTGCAACCGGCGGTTCTGATCGACCCGGCCGCAGACGCGAAGGTTTCGACGCTGGAGGTGTTCGGTCCGGTGGTCGCAGTCTATCGCTATGACGATCTGGACGAAGCCATTCGTCGGGCAAATGCCCTGCCGACGGCCTTTCAGGCCAGCGTCTTCGCGCAGGATGTCGACGTCGCGATGCGCGCGGCCAATCGGCTCGATGCCTCGGCCGTGATGATCAATGATCCCACCGCCTTCCGCACCGACTGGATGCCTTTTGCCGGCCGGAAGGAGTCCGGATACGGAACCGGCGGCATCCCCTATACGATGCGCGACATGACGCAGGACAAGATGATCCTGATGCGCAGGAGCTGAGTGCGCAGCCAATTGCAACCATGCGGCCTTGATGCAGGTGCTGGCTCAACAGGCCTTGATTGCAGCTTCAATCGCAATCGCCTGCCTGGCTATCTCCGCCGTTGTCGCGCGTTTCAAACGAACGATCATCCGCATGTAGAGGGCCTGCGAACTGCTTGAGACGACGGATCCGGAAGCCCTCATTTCCGCATGGAGCTCTTGCGCCCAGGTGAAGGTGATCCCGTTTACGGCCCGACACAGTTAAACGGAAGGAAAGTGCTCGCCGCTCCGGCGTTCATCGTCGCGATCGTCGATATGTTCGCGGCGTCAAGATCGGCTGGCGTCCGCGGGCATACGGGCGTTCGTTGCATGCACCCATTCCGACAAACGCTGCATTCTCATCGAGGAAGGAGGCACTGAGTCCCTCGATGCCATCGCGTTTCAGCCTTTTGAGAGCCTCTGTATAGACGCGGCACTTGGTCATCTGCCACTCGGTCGGCTGCGGTGTCTGCGCGCTGTTGCCCGTGCCGCTCGTGCCGTCAGGATGTGTTCGAGATCCTTGAGCGCGGCGGCCGCGGTGGCGAGTGGTTCGGTCCCGGATCCGATGGCGATCGTCTCGCCCATCGCGTCCGTGGTGATCCGGATTGCCTTGTTCTTTCCCGACACATGCGCAAGCGGGTCGCTCAGTGGGTAGGTCCGGATGCCGACGGTCGCCCGCGTCGCGCTGTCTCCGCGAACAAGGCTTCCGACCAATTTGGGAACGAGACCCTGCATTCGCCACGCATCGATGTCGTGCGCCGTAACCGACTGAATGCCCTCGACGACCAGATCGTCCATCGTCAGGACGGCGTCGAGGCCGAAATTGGCGATGAGTATGAGCTTGCTGGCGGTGTCCCAGCCCTCGGTGTCGTTGCGCGGGTCGGCTTCAGCGAAACCGCCTGCCTGGGCGCGCGCCAGCGCCTCGTCGAAGCCGAGGTTCCGGTTCATCATCGCGTCGAGCAGGTAGTTGGTGGTGGCGTTCAGAATGCCCTCGATTTCCAGTACCTCGCAGCCTTTCAGGCTGTGTTCGAGAAGGTCGATCGTCGGCAGCGCGGCTGCCGCTGCGCCACTGATTTTCAGCATCGCCCCTGTGGAACCCCCCAGGGTTCGCAGTTCCGGGCCGCTGTGGACCAGCGCGCCCTTGGATATGACAATGGCGTCGCGCCCTGCCGAAAGGGCGGAACGGAGATAGGCGAGGCCTGGCCCACCGGTGCGAAAATCGCTCGGACCTGCCTCGATGAGAATGTCGGCGCCGCTCGCCTCTATGAACGCCGGACCCGACAGGCCCGGCTCGAGCGCATCCAGGCGCCCGGCTTCGAGACCGTCCGCGTCGGCCAGACCGGATCGCGATCCGCAGACGGCTACAAGGCGCAAGTCGGCGCCATGGACCTGCCGGTAGCGAGAGCGCCGGGCAAGGAGAAGATTGGCCGTGGCGCGGCCCACTCCCCCGAAACCGGCGATCGCGACCCTGACTACATTCATGGTTTCCAATGCCTTGTCTTCGAGCATCGAGCACGGATTGGCAACGCTTACAGCAGCGTCAAACGCCGCCCCCCGGAAAGCTGCGTCTATTCGGCAGTGTAACCTCGCAGAAGCGACGGTGCGAAGCGGATTCACGTGTCGACTGATCGGGTGGCCGGCCACCCGATCAGTCGGCGGGCACCCGTAGGCAAGACTGCCCAGGCAGAGAATAGGGGCCGTCACGCGGCCTTGGCAGCCAGTGTGATGGCGTCCGCGCCGGCCGGGATTCGAAGGGGAGAAGCCGGATCGGTCACCGCGTGCCAGACGGCTTCCGCCACGTCGCCTGGAGTCGTGACTTCGGCCTTTTGCTGCGGTGCTGCGGAGAACACCTGCCTGGCCCAGTCGGCATACGCGTCGGGTACGCCATTCTGCGAGCGGGCACGGGCGGCTGCGCTGAAAGACGTTTCCGGTGCACGGCCCGGAATGACGAGCCGCACGCGCACCCCGAACGATGCCACCTCCAGTGCGAGGTCTTCGCTGAACGCCTCCATGGCCGCCTTGCTGGCCGTATAGGCCGAGAGCATCGGCAGCGGCTTGAGCGTCACGGCCGACGACACGTTGACGATGACGCCCGACCCTTGCCTGCGGAAGCCAGGCAGCACGGCTTGCCTCATAGCCATCGTGCCGAACGTGTTCAGTTCGAAAAGCTGGCGTGTCGCGTCGATCGATACGCCTTCCAGTGCGCCCATAAGGCCGGCACAGGCATTGTTGACGAGAGCGTCTATTGGCCCTGCTTCCTCCACGGCACGCGCGATGCTGGTGGCGTCGGTCACATCGAGCTCTACGACGCGCAGGCGTTCGGACGCAGGCAGCACATCCTTTCGCGGCGTGCGCATCGTGGCAACGACAGTCCAGTCGCGATCGAGGAAATGGCGGGCGGTCTCAAGCCCGAAGCCGGACGAACTGCCAGTAATGAGGATCGTGTTCATGCGAAAACTCCAGGGAGTTGGTGGTGATTGGGAGATGGAGAGGACGCAGGCGTCCTGCTCACTTCGTCTCGATGCTTCCTTCCGGCGCCGCCTCGGCCGCGAGCGCGGCGACTGCATCGGGCCAGGCGGGGTCGCCGGGATAGAGCGAACTGCGAAGGAAGGCGGTCGAAAGACGTTGGATCACGGCAACCCGCTGGGGGCGTTCGTCCGTCGTCTCCCGCGCCTCGTAACCGGGGATGCCGCCAAGAGCGTGTTCTCCGCCAAAGGCAGTAAACAAGGCCTTGGGCGACGGGCTCAGGTCGTAGGCATCGCGCCACCAGTCCGGTCCTCGCGTGGTCAGTCCACCCTCGTCAGCGTCACCGACCACGACCAGCGTGGGCGTGGTCATTCGGGAAAAATCCGGGTGCATGAACGGCAGGGCGCGGGCTGCAAACTCGCTCAAATCGTCGCCGCCTTTGCCGGGTGTCGCCAGGAGCACACCCGCCTTGATGCGCGTGTCCTTCCTGTTGACCACGGATCCGTCGTCGGGATCGGGGTGAGTGGCGCCGAGCAGGGTGCTGGCTGTTTGCCCACCCCACGAGTGCCCAGCAACCGCGATCCGGGAGCGGTCGAGCCGCCCCTTTATGATCGGTGCCTCGTTCTCGATGTGATCGAGCCCATCGAGAATGGCAGCCATGTCTTCCTCTCGAAAGCGCCAGAACTGCGGTCGGCGAGAGTCGTCCGAGGCAAGGCGGAGCATCCGCGAATCCAGATGTGTCGGCTGGATCACGACAAAGCCGTGTGCCGCCCAATGATCAGCCAGGGGACCATAGGCGTGAAGCGACTGGCCATTGCCATGCGAGAATATGATGACGGGCAGTGCGTCGCCTTTGATTGGCGCGGATAGCCGTACCCGCAGGTCAATGCCCCGTCCGGTGGACGGCACGGTGATGGGAGCGATGGAAACCACGGGGGGCGTGCTGGATGCGTGGGCATCGGGAATCGAGCTGGACATGGGGCGCCGAGCCTCCTAACTATCAAACGGATCATTGTTCCGATAAGCCATATATGGATCGTTATTCCGTTTATCAATAGGATGAAAGTGACCGTGCCTGAATCCCGAAAACCGATTGGTTCAGCCTCACTGACGAGGGGCGATGGCGAGACGTCTGCGCCGCGAATGCGCGCCGATGCCCGCAGGAACGAGGAGGCGGTTCTGGAGGCCGCGAAGATCGTGTTCGCCCGGTCCGGAGTCGATGCGCCCATCCGCGAGATCGCATCGCAAGCGGGTGTCGGACTGGGCACGCTCTATCGCCGTTTCCCGACCCGCGCCGACCTGGTGGCAGCCGTGTTTCGCCGCGAGGTCGATGCCTGCGCAGATGCGGCCGGGCCGCTTGCCGCCGAGCGCGGGCCGGCCGATGCGCTGTCAGCGTGGCTGATGCTCTACACGCGCTTCCTGGCCACCAAGCAGGGGCTGGCCGCGGCGCTCCATTCCGGCGATCCCGCATTCGCTGCCTTGCCGGACTATTTCCGAAGCCGGTTCGAGCCCGCTCTGTCGATGCTGCTGAACGCCGCTGCCGATGCGGGCGAGGTTCGTGCCGATGTCGCGCCCTATGATCTGCTGCGCGCGATCGGGAACCTCGCGGTGGTTAGCGGGGACGATGGACCAGCGCACACCGAGCGCATGGTCATGCTGCTGCTGGATGGCCTGCGCTATGGAGCGGCCACGCCGAAATAGCCGCGATCGCCGCCAAGGCGCGAGCACCGTTGAAAAGCTCGATGGCTCTTGGAATGTAAAGAACATCTCGTCGACGGAGTTTTCGGCGTAAGGGCAGCCACGTGCCACGGCAGCTACGTCAACAAAGGTACGATCGTCGGCCCAAGGCGGATGGACACCAGCTCTGGGCACCCAGTTTCGGAAGGCCGAATCGACGCGAAACGCATCGGCTCGAAAGGCCGGAATTCTGAGGATTTCAACGGTTTTGGAGGGGTGTTGGCTGGGGAACCTGGATTCGAACCAGGACTAACGGAGTCAGAGTCCGTGGGTCTACCGTTAACCTATTCCCCAACACGGCCGCTGGCCGGGTTCGCCCTCAAGCGGGCGGCGGTGCACCTTGGGCGGCACCGAATGCGCCCGATATAGCTGCGGGCGGCGAATAGTCAACCCCCAACCGTCGCAGGGCCGCCGCGCTTTTCGCGGGGATTGGCGGGAGAGGCGTGCCAAGTGCTTTCGTTGCAAAAAATTTCAGCGGCACACGCACTTGGTGTTTCGCATTGGCGCTGATAGTCTGTCGCCAACAGAAAAGACGAGTGCGCCTGCTGCGTCCTTTTGGTTCGCGCGGCGCTGAAGGATAGCCAGTGAAAGACCCCGATTCGGGCGCGGATGCGCCCCAGGGCGGGGCGTCTGGCGGCGTGGGTCGGCCGGTCGAGGTCGAAGCGTCGCATTCCGGACACCCCAGCGGCCGGAGCCAGGGCAATCCTGCGCCGGCACGGGATGGTCGTGACGCCTCTCCCGGAAAAGGCCAATCCAGAAAACGCCGCAAGCGACGCCGTGGCCGCAAGGTTTTCGCGCGCGACGGCGTGACGCCGGGCGGCGGCGCGAGTGCCGACGCGGCATCGCCAGCCCCCTCGGCCGGTCAGGCGGGTCAAGGCAAGGCAGCAAAGGATGCGCCGGCAACGCAGCAAGGCCAGCCGGGTATACGCCCCGGCGACACCGCCGGCGAGCAACAAGCAGGCAGCGCCCAGCGGCCGCGCACGGCAGACCTTCCGGTCTATGCGGCGCTCGACCTCGGAACCAACAATTGCCGGTTGCTGGTGGCGATCCCGCAGCGGCCGGGACAGTTTCGCGTCATCGATGCATTCTCACGCATCGTGCGGCTGGGCGAGGGGCTTTCGGCCAGCGGCCGGCTTGGCCAGCCGGCGATGGACCGCGCCGTCGAGGCGCTGAAGGTCTGCGCCGACAAGCTGCAGTCGCGACAGGTGCGCAAGGCGCGGCTGATCGCCACCGAAGCCTGCCGCTCGGCCGAAAACGGCGCCGAGTTCATCGCCCGCGTCGAGACCGAGGCCGGGCTGAAACTGGAGATCATCGACCGCAAGACGGAGGCGCGGCTTGCTGTTTCAGGCTGCGGCTCGCTGGTCGAGCGCGGCACCGAGGGCGTGGTGCTCTTCGACATCGGTGGCGGCTCGTCGGAGATCGCGCTGATCGATGTTTCGCGCCACCGCACGCCAAGGCTCGCCAACCACATCGTCTCGTGGACCTCGCTGCCGGTGGGCGTCGTGTCGCTGGCCGAGCGGTTCGGCGGCCGGCATGTGACGCCCGCGATCTTCGAGGCGATGGTGGAGGAGGTGTCTGGCATGCTCGACCGCTTCGAGGGCCGGACACGGCTTTCGCATCTGGCGGCGGGCGAGCGTTTCCACCTGCTCGGCACATCCGGCACGGTGACGACGCTGGCAGGCGTGCATCTCGGGTTGGAGCGCTACGATCGACGCCGGGTGGACGGGTTGTGGATGGACAATGGACATGTCGATGCGATGATCGAGAAGCTGCTTGGCTGGGGCTTCGAGGAGCGCATGGCGAACCCCTGCATCGGACCGGACCGGGCCGATCTCGTGCTCGCGGGCTGCGCGATCCTGGAGGCGATCCGCCGCCACTGGCCGTCGGAGCGCCTGCGCGTTGCCGACAGGGGCCTGCGCGAGGGCATGCTTTCAGAGCTGATGGCCGACGACGGTGCCTGGCGCCGCAACCGCCGCAGGGGAGCGTTCGGGCGATGAAGAAGCCGGGCAAAAGCGGGGCGTCGGGCGGCGGCGGAGCCCGCGCGCTGAAGACGCGGATCAAGAAGAAGAGCGGGCTGAAGAATTCGTCGCGGCGCTGGCTGGAGCGGCATCTCAACGATCCCTACGTTCACCGCTCCAAGGCAGAGGGCTATCGCTCGCGCGCGGCGTTCAAGCTGATCGAGATCGACGACCGACACAAGCTGCTGAAGCCGGGCCAACGCATCATCGATCTGGGCGCCGCGCCCGGCGGCTGGCTGCAGGTGGCGGCCACGCGCGTGAAGTCGCCCGAGGATGCGCCGACCGTCGTCGGCATCGACTATCTGGAGATGGACCCGGTGCCGGGTTCCGCCATCCTGCAGATGGATTTCCTCGACGACGATGCGCCGGCGCGGCTGATGGAGATGCTGGGCGGGGAGCCCGACCTTGTCGTGTCCGACATGGCCGCGCCGACGACGGGCCATCGCCGCACCGACCACATCCGGACCATGCATCTATGCGAAGTCGCGGCCGATTTCGCGATCTCGGTGCTGAAGCCCGGCGGGCATTTTCTGGCGAAGACTTTCCAGGGCGGCACGGAAGGCGGGCTTCTCGACCTTCTCAAGCGCAATTTCCGCACGGTGCATCACGTCAAGCCACCGGCCTCGCGCGACGAGTCGGTCGAGCTCTACATCCTCGCCAAGGACTTCAAGGGCAGGGCGGAAACGGACCATCAGTCGACCGAGTGAGGGCTTTCCTGCGGTGGCTGTTTCTTGCGGACATGGCCGGATACGGTCAGACCTGCGTCGGGCGACAACCACAGGATCGGCAGCACCGCGCATCCAGCAAGCAGGGCGACGCCGATGAAGGCCGGGCCGAAGGCGGCCAGCCCCGTCGGCTCTCCGGTCACAACGTGGTGCGCCTCCAGCATCATGCCGGCGAAGGCTACGCCCATGGCGATGGAAATCTGCTGCGCCACCGAGGCGATCGCCGTTGCCTGACTCGCCTGCCGGTCGTCGATCTCGGCGAAGACCAGCGCGTTGTTGGAGGTGAAGAACAGCGACCGCGTGAAGCCGGCCGCCACCAGCACCGCTATGATGACCCAGTAAGGTGTCGTCGGGGTGAAGAAGGCGTTGGCACCCATCAGCAGTGCGCCGGCAATCGTCGCGAAGATCAGCACATTGCGGAAGCCGGCGAACCGCAAAGCGGTCGTTGCCACGAATTTGAGTGCGATGGCGCCCAATGCGCTCGCAAAGGTCAGCATGCCGGATTCGAACGGGCTGAGGCCGAAGCCGAGCTGGAACATCAGCGGCAAAAGGAACGGCACCGCGCCGATGCCTATTCGGAAGATGGTGCCCGACAGGATCGCAATGCGCGGGGCCGGGTTGTCGAACAGCCGCAAATCGAGGATCGGCGTGGCGATGCGCCTCGCATGGCGCACATAGAGCACGGCGGCCGCGATGCCGAGGCTGAGCGTTGCGACGCCGACGAGCGGGGGCAGGGCCGGCATGCTGACCACCGAAAGGCCGAAGACGACGCCGGCCGCGGCAAGTGCCGACAGGAAGAAGCCGGTCCAGTCTATGCGGGCGACGGGCGAGGGCGGCATATCCGGCAGCACGTAGCCGGAGACGATCACGCCGAGCAGGCCGATCGGGATGTTGATCAGGAATATCCAGTGCCAGGTGAAGAAGGTGGTGATGAAGCCACCGACCGGAGGGCCGATGAGGGGACCGATTAATGCGGGCACGGTCAACCATGCCATGGCCGAGACGAGCTGGCTGCGTTGTGTGGAACGCACCAGCACGAGGCGACCGACCGGCGTCATCATCGCACCGCCCATGCCCTGCAGGAAGCGTGCCGCCACGAATGCGCCGAGCGAGCCGGCCATCGCGCAGGCAAGCGATCCCAGCATGAAGACGACGATGGCGATGCGGAACACACGCTTGGCGCCGAAGCGGTCGGCCATCCAGCCCGAGACGGGAATGAAGATCGCAAGCGCTACGAAGTAGCTGGTCAGCGCGAGTTTGAGCGTGATCGGGCTCGTACCGATGTCGGCAGCAATGGCCGGCAGCGATGTCGCGATAACGGTCGAATCCATCTGCTCCATGAACAGGGCCACCGCCAGTATGAGGGGAATGGCGCGGTTCAACGGATGGGCCTGTCGGCGGGAAGGCGCCTGGGCTGAGGCGCAGGATGGTCGGACATGACGGCGGGGTAGCACAGGCGTGCGGGCCCCATCAATCCATAAGGCAATCTTATCATCTGTTTCCGTTGGCGGTTGCCGTGGCGGCCATTTCACGAACGCTCACGTTGCCGTGAGGCCCTTGCCGCCGCCGCCGAGGTTGCCATGTTCGCAGCATCGACATTTGAACGGAGGGAGTGGCAAGATGATGCCAACGGCAGATCGCAGATCGGTTCTCAAGATGAGCGTAGCGGGTACGGCGGCGGTTCTGGCAACGCCGCAGATCATGGTGCGGGCCGCGCATGCCCAGGCGCCGATGACGGATGTGGGCAATGCCGGCTTCCATCGTTTCAATCTCGGCGGCTTCGAGGTGACGGCGATCCTCGATGGGTTGCGGCCGGGCGATGGGCCGTATCCGACCTTCGGCGAGGATCAGGATGCCGAGGCCATGGCTGCGTTGCTGGAGGAGAATTTCCTGCCCGCGGGCCGGTTCGTGAACAGCTTCACGCCGACGCTGGTCAATACCGGGTCCGAACTGGTGCTTTTCGACACAGGCCTGGGGGCGGCCGCGCGCGAAGGCGGTATGGGGCAACTCCGTCCCAGGCTGGAGGCATCGGGCTATAGCGCCGATGACGTGTCGGTCGTCGTTCTCACCCACTTTCATGGCGATCATATCGGCGGGGTGATGGAAGACGGTGCCCCGACATTTGCCAATGCACGCTACGTGACCGGACAGGCTGAGTACGATTTCTGGACCGCCGACGAGCGCCTGAGCGGGCCGACCGAGAACTCGGCGCGGGCAGTGCAGTCCAACGTCGTGCCGCTGGCGGAGAAGATGACCTTCCTGGGCGACGGCGACGAGGTGGTGCCGGGCATAAGCGCGATGCTGGCCACCGGCCACACGCCGGGCCACATGATCTTCAACCTGGAATCAGACGGCAAGCGGCTGATGCTGACGGCAGATACTGCGAACCACTACGTCGCTTCGCTGCAGCGGCCCGACTGGCATGTGCGTTTCGACATGGACAAGGACGAGGCCGCCGCCACGCGCCGGCGAGTCTTCGACATGATCGCCGCCGACCGGGTTCCATTCCTCGGCTACCACATGCCGTTTCCGGCGATCGGCTATATCGAGCCGCTCGACCAGGGTTATCGGTTCGTGCCGGTGAGCTATCAGATGATGCTCTAGGGGCGCACCTATGCTGTCGCCGCGACGAGCAGGAAAATGAAGCTCGCCGTGGCGAAGCATGCCCTTGCGACGTGAGAATACTCCCAGACGTTCCTCAGCCGCTTCCAGTCACCCGAGATGTCGCCTGCAAAAGATGAAAAGAAGGTCGCGCCCGGTCCCGTTAACTGCATGTCCTTGGTCCAGACATTGTTCACCGGATGGGTGACGAGCCAGTAGGTTGCATGAGCGGCCACCAGTGCAGCGAAAGCGCCTGCAACCCACCAGAACGATGCGCCGGCAGGCACGATCCACAAAAGGCCCAGCAGCACAAGAATGCCGATCGGCTCGGCCATGCCGCCGAAGGTAAAGCCAGGGTAGTAGATTTTCTGCGTTGCGAAATAGGTCTGCTTGTCGAGACGCATCTTGCCAGGCATTTCAAGTGCGTGAGCGAGAGAAAGCGCCATCGCCACGGCGACGAGCATCAGGGCCATGATCAATGTTAAGCGTAGCATGATCGTTTCCTCTGGAAATGATCCCGTCCAGGTTGTGCTATATCCTGCATTTCAGAATGAACGCGTGGCCCAGCGGTTCCACTTTTCGCGCCGTTTGTTTCAACGGGCGCAACCTCCCGCGGGCCGAAAGAGGCCGCTATCTAGAGGTGTCCGGCATCGACGATCAGCGTCTGGGCGGTCAGCATGCGCGACGCATCCGACGCCAGGAAGAGGCAGGGGCCGACAAGGTCTGCCGGCTGCATCTCCTCTTTCAGGCATTGCCGCTCCACATGCGCGGAAAGCCCGTCGGGCGTGACCCACAGTTCGCGCTGGCGTTCCGTCATAACCCAGCCCGGCGCGATCGCGTTGACGCGGATGCGGTCCGGGCCGAGCTTGCCGGCCAGCCCCTTGGTCAGCCCGATGATGCCGGCTTTCGCTGCCGTATAGGACGGCATGTCGGGGTGGTTGATCATGAAGGAGGTGGAGGTGAAGTTGATGATCGAGCCACCGCCGGCGGCCTTCATGCCCGGCGCTACTGCCTGGGCGGTGAAGAAATGCGGGCGCAGGTTGATGGCCTGATTGTCGTCCCAGTAGTCGACCGTTACATCCGCGATCTCGTGGCGCTGGTCGTATGCCGCATTGTTGACCAGCACGGTGACGGGCCCATGCGCCTCCGCGGCTTCGGCTGCTGCCTGACGCAGGGCGTCGATGTCGCGCAGGTCAGCCTGCAGGAAGAGTGCGCTCAGACCGGCATCCCGCAGGCGCGCAGCCAGCGTCTCTGAGGCCTCTCGCGCTATGTCGATGAAGGCCACCTTGCAGCCCTGCCGCGCGAAGCCTTCAGTCAGTGCCGCGCCTATTCCCGAGCCACCGCCGGTGATGAGCACGGACCTGCTTTCGAGGTCGGGGTGTCTGACGGATGGCATCATGGTTGGCGTCGCTTTCATGTTGATAGTGCGTCCTTCGAGGCTCGCTTCGCCCACACCTCAGGATGAGGGAGGTGGGTTGATCGAACCGACAATGTGGTTGGCTCGATGCCAACACCCTTCATCCTCGAAGCTGTCGTGTATCGAGCCCGCTGCCTCGCGAGTTCGATGGGCAACCTCCCTCATCCCGAGGTGCGAGCGAAGCGAGCCTCGAAGGACGCACATCGTCGATGGAAGGTCAATCGTCGCGAACGGTGGTCACGTCACCAGCTTGCGTTCGGCGAAGCGGGGTTCGCGCCAGAGTCCGCTTTCCATGATCGCTTCGAGCGTGGCGGCCGCGGCCCACACATCCTCGAAGCCGACATAGAGCGGGGTGAAGCCGAAGCGAAGGATATTGGGCGCGCGGAAGTCCCCGACGACGCCGCAGGCGATCAGCGCCTGCATGATCGGCCAGCCGTGTTCATGGGTAAGCGCGACCTGGCTGCCCCGCTCGGCCTCGTTCCTGGGTGTGATGACCTTGAGCCCGTGCCTGGCAAGCTTCCCGTCGGCCAGCTCAATGAAATAGCCGGTCAGCTTCAACGACTTCGCGCGCAGGGCGTCCATGTCGGTGCGCTCGAAGACGGCGAGGCTTTCGAGCAAGGGCAGATAGGAGAGAACGGGCGGCGTGCCGACCCGGAACTTCTCGATCGTTGCCGACGGTGCGAAATCGACTTCGAAGGCGAACGGCGCGGCGTGGCCCTGCCAACCCGTCAGCGGATTGCCCGCGCCAGCCAGATGGCGGGAGGCGACGAAAAGCCATGCCGGCGCGCCGGGACCGCCATTCATGTATTTATAGGAGCAACCGACGGCGAAGTCGGCATTGCAGCCGTTGAGGTCGATCGGCAGCGCGCCCAGCGAATGGCACAGATCCCAGATGACCAGCGCGCCGGCTTCGTGAATGGCCCTTGTGACGCATGCCATGTCGCGCAGGCGACCCGTGCGGTAGTTGACCTGGCTCAGGCACACGACCGCCGTGTCGGGGCCTAGCAGCGCACAGCACGGATTCGTCGTCATCGTCTGCGAGCGCCATCGTCGCATGGGGGAACACATTGGCGATTGCGCCCTGAAGAATATGGATGTCGGTAGGGAAATTGTTGCGCTCGGAGATGACCCCGTTGCGATCCGGACGCATGCGCATCGCCGCGCAGAACACCTTGTAGAGATTGACCGAAGTGGAGTCTGCAGCCAGCACCTCGCCCGCCTTCGCGCCCATCAGCGGCGCCAGCCGGTCGCCGACCGTAACCGGCAGCATGTGCCAGTTGCGGCCATTCCAGCTCCGGATCAGGTCCTTCGCCCAGCCTTCCGAAAGGGCCTCGGCCATGGCCGGACCGACGGAGGCCGGCATCGCGCCCAGCGAATTGCCGTCGAGATAGATCTCGCCGGCAGGCAGGGCAAAGAGACCGCGCATCGGGGCCAGCGCATCCTGCCGGTCCATGTCGCGGGCGCTGTCGAGCCCGGCGGAGGCTGCTTCGCGGGCGGCCTTGACCCTGTCTATGGTGGTGGACATTACGCCTCCTACAGTACCGAAACGACCTTCGTGGCTAGCGCATCGAGCCGGTCGCCGGGCAGGCCGGCGACATTGAAGCGGCTGTCGCCGACGATATAGACGCCGTGCTCGGCGCGCAGGCGGGACACCTGCTCGCCGGTGAGGCCAAGCCTCGAGAACATGCCGCGCTGGCGGGCGATGAAATCGAAGCGATCGGAATTGGACTGGCGGCGCAGCGCCTCGGCAAAGCCTTCGCGCAGGCTCAGCATGCGCAGCCGCACGGCCTCCAGCTCCGCCTTCCAGTCGGCGCGTAGGTCG
This sequence comes from Aquamicrobium sp., assembly GCA_019739225.1. Taxonomy (GTDB): domain Bacteria; phylum Pseudomonadota; class Alphaproteobacteria; order Rhizobiales; family Rhizobiaceae; genus Aerobium. The sequence goes on along the minus strand of JAHHDT010000001.1, from coordinate 876,277 downwards.
TCGTCTTCGAGCACAATGCGCACGCATGCAGCCGCATGGTCAGGGGGCATCGACCAGATGCCGCGCGCAAGGCCGAGCAACTGGCCATAGGCAGTGTCCGCCTCGGCGGCATTGCGACCCAGCAGCAGCGCTGCGCCGGCGCGGTCGCGATAGACGGAGAAGTTCTTGGAGCAGCTTGCAGCGGCCAGCAGTTCCGGCACGTGGGCCGCGAGAATGCGAAGGCCGGCGGCATCCTTCTCCAGCCCGTCGCCGAACCCCTGATAGGCGATGTCGACGAAAGGCGTCAGGCCGCGTTCGACGAGGAGCGCGGCAACAGTCTCCCACTGTGCGGCGGAGAGGTCGGCACCGGTCGGGTTGTGGCAGCAGCCGTGCAGCAGCACCACGTCGCCGGGCGCCGCGCCTTTCAGCGCCTCGATCATCGCGTCGAAACGCACGCTGCCGGTCGTGCTGTCGAAATAGGGGTAGGTGCGCGCGGTCAGGCCCGCAGCGCGCAGGATCGGCATGTGGTTGGGCCAGGTCGGGTCCGGCACCCACACGGTGGTATCGGGGCGCGAAGCCGCGATCAGGTCGGCCAGCAGCCGCAGCGCACCGGTGCCGCCAGGCGTCTGCGCGGCACGCAGGCGGGGGCGATCCGCCTTCTCGCCGAAGACGAGGCCGATCATCAGCTCGTTGAACACGACGTCGCCGGCAAGGCCGAGATAGCTCTTGCTGGCCTGCGTCTTGTGGAGCCGTCGCTCGGCCTCGCGGACCGCGCGCATGACCGGCGTCTTGCCGTCGACATCCTTGTAGACGCCGACACCGAGGTCGAGCTTGTCGGTGCGCGGATCGTCGCGATAGAGCGACATGAGCATGAGGATGCCGTCGGGTGCGGCGGGTTGAAGCGTCTCGAACATGGGGCCCTCCGAAGAACGGCGCCACAAAGCCCTAAATCGTTCGGTCGCGCAACAGATTTGGTCGCATCCGTGGTTGTGCCAGCGCTCGGCGCGGCCTTAGATCGCTGGCGGCGCGATGTCGCCAGCGAGAGGGGACATGTGACCAGACATTATTCCGCGTTCGGGCTGTTGCGCGAAGGTCTTCGCGGCCATAGCGGCTGGCAGCCCGCCTGGCGCTCGCCGCAACCGAAGCCACGCTACGACGCCGTCATCATCGGCGGCGGCGGGCAGGGGCTGGCTACCGCTTATTACCTTGCCAAGAACCACGGCATCACCAACGTCGCCGTGCTGGAGAAAGGCTGGCTGGGTGGTGGCAATACCGGCCGCAACACCGCGACCATCCGCTCCAACTATTTCTATCCCGAAAGCGTGGCGCTCTACGATTTCTCCCTGAAGCTCTATGAGGGGCTTTCGCGGGAGCTCAACTACAACGTCATGCTGTCGCAGCGCGGCGTCGTCACAGTCGCCAGTTCGCCGGCCGAGATGGAGATGGCGGCGCGGCTCGTCAATGCGATGCAGATCAACGGCACCGATGCCGAACTGCTCGACCGCGACGGCGTGCTGCAAAAGGCGCCGCTGCTCAACACCAGCGACGAAGCGCGCTATCCGATCTTCGGCGGCACCTGGCAGGGGCGGGCAGGCGTCGCGCGCCACGATGCCGTTGCCTGGGGCTATGCGCGCGCCGCCGACGGGTTCGGCATCGACATCGTCCAGAATTGCGAGGTGGCCGGCTTCCTCATCGAAGGCGGCCGATGCGTCGGCGTCGAGACGTCGCTGGGCACGATCCACGCCGATGCAGTGGCGCTCTGCGTTGCCGGTCATTCGAGCGTGCTTGCGGCGAAGGCGGGTTTCCAGCTTCCCATCCGCTCCTATTCGTTGCAGGCGATGGTGTCGGAACCGGTGAAGCCCTGCCTCGACACGGTGGTGCTCTATCCCGGCACCGGCACCTATCTCTTCCAGTCCGACAAGGGTGAGATTGTGCTGGGTGGCGGGCTCGACCGCGTGCCCTCCTACGCGCAGCGCGGCAATCCGCCGATGCAGCAGACGGTCGTCTCCGGCATGCTGGAGATGTTTCCCGCCTTCGGCCAGCTCAGGATGCTGCGGCAGTGGGCAGGCGTGGTCGACGTGGTGCCGGATTCCTCGCCGATCATCGGGCCATCGCCGGTGTCTGGGCTCTACCTGAACGGCGGCTGGGGGACGGGCGGCTTCAAGGCGATCCCGGCGGGTGGCTGGCTGACCGCGCATCTGATCGCCACCGGCGAACACCACGAGATCAGCCGTCCCTTCGACCTCGACCGTTTCGCGACCGGCCGCCTCGTCGACGAAGCGGCCGGTTCCGGCATCGCGCATTAGGGGGCGGATCATGCAACTCTTTTTATGCCCCTTCTGCGGCGAGCGCGACGAGACCGAGTTCACATTCTGCGCCGAGGCCGGCAAGACGCGACCCGAGCCGGCGGCCGAGGTGCCGGCTGATGCCTGGGCACGCTACCTGCATTTCGACCACAATCCGAAGGGCGCGACACGGGAGGTCTGGTTGCACGCGACCTGCGGTGAGTTCTTCCTGATGGAACGCGACACGGTGAGTCATGCGGTGGCGGGCTCGCACTCGCTGCGGAGGCCGGAGGCATGAGCGCGCGACGCATCCGCGACAGCGGCGCGCTGCTGGCGTTCACCTTCGACGGCAGAGCGTATGAGGGGCGGGAGGGCGATACGCTCGCCTCGGCATTGCTGGCCAATGGCGTGCGCGTTGTCGGCCGCTCGTTCAAATATCACCGGCCGCGCGGCATCCATGGCGCGTGGAGCGAGGAGCCGAACGCGATCCTCGACGTGACCATTTACGGCAAGACGTGGCCGAACATCCGCGCGACGACGCAGCGCCTCGAAGCGGGCATGGACCTGCGCTCGGTGAATGCGCGGCCGACGGCCGAGGGCGACCGGCTCGGCCTGCTCAACCGGCTGTCGCCATTCCTGCCTGCCGGGTTCTACTACAAGACTTTTCTCTGGCCGGATTGGCATCGCTTCGAACCGCGCATTCGCGCCATGGCGGGGCTGGGGCGGCTCGATCCCGCGCACGAGCCGCCGGCCGACAGCCCCGCGATGAACGCGCGCTGCGACGTGCTTGTGGTCGGGTCGGGGCGGTCGGGGCTCTTGGCAGCGCGCGAGGCGGCGCTTGCAGGCGGCAGCGTGATCGTCGTCGACGATCGTTTCGAGCCCGGCGGAACAATGCTCCATCGCGAGGCCGACGGCGCAGAGCGGGCTGCCGTGCTTGCCGGTGATGTCGAACAGGCGGGTGCGCGGATTTTGTCGCGGACGACTGCCTACGGGATCTATGACCACAATCTCGTCTGCTGCTGGGAGCGTCGGGACGGAGCGCCCGACCGGCATTGGCGCATCAGGCCGAAGCGGATTGTGCTCGCGACTGGCGCGATCGAGCGGCCGCTGGTCTTTGTCGACAATGACCGGCCAGGTGTCATGTCGGCGGAAGCCGCGCTTTACTATTTGCGCCGCCACGGCGTGCTGGTCGGCGAGCGCATCGTGCTTGCTGCCAACAATTCGCGTGCGCTGGGGGTGGCGGATGCGCTGCGGGAAGCCGGCGCTGCGGTGACGGTCGCCGTCCTGCGGGAGGGCGCCAGCGTCGACGCTGTTCATGGCGCGAAAGGCGTCGAGGCCGTCACGATCTCGGGAAAGCGGATCGAGGCCGATTGCCTGCTGGCTTCAGGCGGTTACACGCCGACGGTACATCTGTTCTGCCAGGCGAAGGGAAAGCTGCGCTACGACGAGGCCATCGCCGCCTTCGTGCCGGGCGCTCCAGTCGACGGCATATCGCTTTCGGGCGCGGCGGCGGGCGATTTCGGCGACTATGCGATCGCCCCGGCATGGCCAAACCCCGGCGCAAAGGGCCGCCAGTGGATCGACTTCCAGAACGACGTGACGCTGAAGGACGTCGAACTTGCCGCACGCGAGAACTTCCGTTCGGTCGAGCATCTCAAGCGTTACACAACGCTGGGCATGGCGACCGACCAGGGCAAGACCTCCAATATGAACGGGCTTGCGGCGATGGCCGCAGTTACCGGCCGGACGATCGAGCAGACGGGAACGACTACTTACCGGCCGCCCTTCGTGCCGGTGCCGTTCACGGTGTTGGCCGGCCGGCGGCGCGGGCAACTGTTCAATCCGGTACGGCGGCTGGCGCTGGAGACGCAGCATCGTGCGGCGGGCGGGGTGTTCCGCGAATATGGCGGCTGGCTGCGGCCAGCCTTCTATGGTGGTGGCGAGGCCGATGACGAGATACGGCGCGAGGCGCGCCAGGCGCGCGAGACGGTCGCGATCTTCGACGGCTCGCCGCTCGGCAAGATCGAGGTGTTCGGGCCGCAGGCGGGCGCGATCGTCGACTACAATTCCTACAACACCATCTCGACTCTGAAGCCCGGCCGCATCCGCTACGGCTTCATGCTCACCGAAGGCGGCGTCATCTACGACGATGGCGTGACGGTGAAGCTCGCGGACGACCATTACGTCGTCTCCTGCTCGTCGGGCCATGTGGCCGGCGTCGTTGCGCGGCTGGAAGAATGGCGGCAGGACCGGTTCGATCCGGCGGCGGTGTTCGTGCACAATCTCACCGCGCACTGGGCGACGCTGACCGCGACGGGTCCGCACGCCAAGGCGCTGGTTGCGGCGCTGTCGCTCGGTGTGGACCTGGACGACGCGGCGCTGCCGCATATGGCGGTCGCGCAAGGCTCGTTCGAAGGGGGCGCGGCGCGCGTGGCGCGGGTCAGCTTCACCGGCGACCGCTCCTACGAAATCTCGGTGCCGGCATCGAAGGCGCCAGCACTTTGGGCTGCGATGAACGAGGCGGGCAGGGCTCTCGACGCCGTGCTCATGGGCTCCGAGGCACTGCTGCTGCTGCGCGCCGAAAAGGGCTTCATCATTGCCGGAAAGGACACAGACGGCACTTCGATGCCGCACGATCTGGGCATCACCGGCCCGCGCGACAAGCGGCTGGGCGAATATGTCGGCAAGCGCTCGCTGTTCACCGAGAACGCCTTGCGCGACAACCGGCAGCAGTTTGTCGGGCTCGCGGTGGCGGATGGCGGGCCCGCTTTGCCGACCGGCGCGCATGTGCTGGACGAAACTGGCGGCAAGCGGCGCTCGGCAGGCTACGTCACCTCGAGCTACGAGAGCCCGGCCGTCGGCGGCCCGATTGCGCTGGGGCTGGTCGAGCGGGGCATGTCGCGCATGGGCGAAGAGGTGAGCCTGTTCCATCTCGGCGAAACAAGACGCGCGGTCATCGCGCAGCCCTGTTTCTTCGACCGCGACGGGAGCCGGATCGATGCCTGAGACGATGCGAGACCGCGGGCTGTTCTGGAGCCCGGCGCCGGACTGGACAACCGCGCGGATCGATGGGAACGGCTATTCGGCGAGGCGCGTGCTCGATTTCGGGCAGACGCTCGTTTCGGGTGATCTTGGCGCTGCTGTTGCGGACATGATGCCTGGAGCACCCGAGGTCGGCCTTTGGTCGGTGGCTGCGGCGGAGCCTTTTGCCTTGCGGATCGGGCGCGACCGCGCGCTTCTGGTCTCTCCCGCACCGCTCGCTGCCGCGCCCGGTTGGCGGAACGGTTACGTCGCCACCCCCTGCGACGCCGCCTATGCGATCCTCGAAATATCCGGTGTCGCGCTGCGCGAGATCGTGGCCGAGGGCACCTCCGTCGACATCGAGGCAGGCAGCCGCTCGGCGGCCGTGCTGTTCGCCGGCGTCACCGTCTTCCTCTATCGGATTGGACCTGAGACGGCGCGCCTGCATGTCGAGGCACCTCTCGCGGCCTATCTGTGGGCTTGGCTGGAGGGGCGGCGCTGAGGAAGAAAAGCGGGTCGTGCGTCCTTCGAGGCTCGCTACGCTCGCACCTCAGGATGAGGGAGGTTGTGCCGCACCGGCAAGCTCAGGGTCGTACCTCACCTGATATGGACTGTCGTGCGCAGCTCCGGCAATCTCGTGGGCTCGAGCGGCGTTCTGTTGACATGCATCGAACCCACGACGTCGCGGGTTAGATCAACCCCCTTCTCTCGTCCGGAGGGTTTTGTGGATCGAGCCCATCACACTGTGAAATTCGACAAACCACTTCCCTCATCCTGAGGCGCGAGCGCAGCGAGCCTCGAAGGACGCACGTTCGTCCCTCAGCTTCCTGGCCGCGGATCGATTGGGGTAACGGTGTCGAGGTCGAGCAGCTTTTCGAGCTGGCGCGCGCCTGAAAGCAGCTTCGCCTCACCGCGCGGGATCGCCACGATCTGCAGGCCGACGGGCAACCCCTCTGCGGTAAAGCCGCAGGGCAGCGACAGTGCGGGTGCTGTGGTAAGCGACACGGCAAAGGCAATGGCCAGCCAGTCGATATAGGTCTCGAAGGTCGTGCCAGCGCATTCGGTCACGTAGCGCTGCTCGACGGGGTACGGCGCGACAATGGTCGCCGGTGTCATCAGCAGGTCGTAGTCGGTCAGGAACGCGACAGCATTGGCGATCATCTCGGTGCGTTGCGTCTCGGCCTCAATGATTTCGGCCATCGTCAGGCGCAAGCCCTTTTCCACGTTCCATACCGTCTCCGGCTTGAGCTTGCCGGGGTGCTCTTGGAGCTTGCGGGCATGGGCTGCCGCGAAGCCTCTGGCCCGCAACGTCTGGAAAGCGCTGTGGGCGTTGGAAAGATCGGGGTGTGCATCCACCACCTCGACCCCCAACTCGCCGAAGCGGTAGGCCGCGCGGCGGCAAATCTCGGCGACTTCGGGATCAACCGGCGTCACGCCGAGGTCCGCGCTGAAGGCGATCTTTTTGATCGGCGTCCCGCCGCGTGCGGCTTGCAGATAGGACGTACCGTCCCGCGGCAGCGAAACGGGGTCGAGCGGGTGTTCGCCGGTCATTGCGTCGAGCATCAGGGCGACATCCTCGACCGTGCGGGCCATCGGGCCTTCGACCGAGAGGATATTGTCGGCGATGGTGCCGGGCGTGGCGGCGACGCGGCCGGGGCTGGGGCGCAGGCCGACGATGCCGCAGAAGCTCGCCGGATTGCGCAGCGAGCCGCCGAGATCGGAGCCATGCGCCACCCAGGCCATGCCGGTAGCGAGCGAGACCGCCGCCCCGCCGCTGGAACCCGCCGCCGAGCGGCTGGTATTCCAGGGATTGCGCGTCATGCCGAACACCTCGTTGAAGGTGTTGGCGCCGGCGCCGAACTCGGGTGTGGCCGATTTCGCGTAGATGAGCCCGCCTTCGGCCTCGACGGTCTCAACCAGGATGTCGGAGCGCTCGGGCACAAAGTCGGCGTAGATCGGCGAGCCCCAGGTGGTGCGCACGCCCTCGACCTCGGTCAGGTCCTTGATGGGCACCGGCAGGCCGGCGAGCCGCCCGCGCTTCTCGACCGGCTGCTTCATCAGCCGTGAGGCGCGGTCGCGGGCGCGATCGAAGCACAGCGTCGGCAGGGCATTGACGGCCGGGTCGACCGCGGCGATGCGTTCTTCCAGCGCGTCGAGAAGATCGAGTGGTGATACGTCTTCGCTTTTCAGCCGGTCGACGATGGTGCAGGCCGACTGGCCGATGAGCGACGATGTCATGGTTCCTCCGATGCGTTGCCTGGGCAGCATGGCTGCCGGGCGCGGCAAAAGCAACGGTTCAGCCTTCCGGCGTGAAGCGGGCCACGACGGCGTGGCTTGTGCCCGGATATGTGAGCCGCACGCGCGTGACCGGCAGGCCGCCCGACCAGGTGCGGCGCTCGACGACGAGGCAGGCGGCGTTCGTCCCGACGCCGAGGAGCCGCGCCGTGGCACGGTCCGCCGCGATGGCGCGGATCGTATGCTCGGCGGCGCTCCACGGGACGTGGCTGATGAGCCAAGGGCCGGGCGCGGTGTCGGCAAAGCTCTCACTCTCGGCTTCGGGCACGGCTTCCAGGTTTATCAGTCGCTCCTCCATGCAGAAGGGTGCGTCGCCGGCGAAATGCCGACAGGCGATGTCGAGAAGCGGGCTCGTGTCGGCGAAACCTGCGGCAGCTTCTGCCGTCTTTGCTGCGAGACGCTGCCTGAGCGACAGACGCTCATAGCGATAGGGCAGGCCGAGCGCTTCGACCTCCGTGCGTATATCGTGGATTTCCAGCACCGCCGCCTGCGAGCGCGGCCGGGCGACGAAGCTGCCGGAGCGTTTGCGCCGCTCGATCAGCCCCGCCTTGGCAAGCTGGGTCAGCGCCTTGTTCACGGTCATGCGCGAGCAGCCATATTGCTCGGTCAGCTCATGCTCGAAGGGAATGCGATGGCCGGGCGGCCATTCGCCGGAGACGATCTTCTGGCCGATGTCGGCCAGGATGCGCTGGTGGAGTGAGGACGGAGCGGTCATGTGGCGGGAGCACCATCCTCGTGATGTTGCCTCCCTACGCTGCCCCCCTCTGTCCTGCCGGACATCTCCCCCACGAGGGGGGAGATCGGCAGCTTCAACCTCGTCGCTTCTCCTGCGGTGCTGACGACTGGCGAAAGCCGTGCGGCCGGCTGATCTCCCCCCTTGTGGGGGAGATGGCTGGCAAGCCAGAGGGGGGCAACGTAAAGCGCTGGCATCTCAGTCCCTCAGGCCTCCGACAATTCGCGCAGGGCCCTGCGGAAGCGGCGGTCGGCTTCGGCGCGCAGACGGTGACGGCCGTTTTCGACCAGCTTGTGGCCGCCGATCCAGACGCGGTCCGGCCGGCCCGCGTCGGCAAAGATGAAGGCGTCGAGCAGCGCGTCGCCGGCCTTGCCCTCGCAGGTGGGGTGCGTGGTGTCGAGCGCCATGAAATCGGCCGGTGCGCCGACGGCGATGCCTGAGGCTGCTGCGCCGAGTGCCCGCTCGCCGCCGCGATGCGCGGCATCGAAAAGGGCGCGGCCGGTCGAGCCGGGGCCGCCTGCCATGACATTGCGGGCGCGATTGCCGAGCCGCTGGGCATATTCGAACTGGCGCAGTTCGTCGGCGAGGCCGATCAGCACGTTGGAGTCGGAGCCGACGCCCCAATGGCCTTCATGTTCGGCAAACAGGGAGCCGGAAAAGATGCCGTCGCCGAGATTGGCTTCGGTGACCGGGCAAAGCCCTGCCACGGCACCGGTGCGCGCGGCCGCGATTGTTTCGCTGTCGTTCATGTGGGTGGCATGGATCAGGCACCAGTTGCGGTCAACGGGTGCGTTGGCCAGGAGCCACTCGACGGGGCGGGCGCCGGACCAGGCAAGACAGTCCTCGACCTCCTTGACCTGCTCGGCGACGTGGATGTGCACGGGGCCGCCGGCTGCGAGCGGCACGACCGCCGCAAGCTCGTCGGGCGTGACAGCGCGCAGCGAATGCGGAGCGACGCCGACGACTGCCTCAGGTAGTGATTCAACGACCTTGCGGGATGATTCAAGCAGGCGCGCGAAGCCTTCGACATCGTTGATGAAACGGCGCTGGCCCGAGGTTGGTTCTGCGCCGCCGAAGGTCGAATGCGCGTAAAAGACGGGCAGCAGCGTCAGGCCGATGCCGCTTGTCTGCGCGGCTGCGGCGATGCGGCCCGCCATCTCGGCCTCGTCGTCATAGCGCAGGCCGTCCGGCGCATGATGGAGGTAGTGGAACTCGCCGACGCGGCCGAAGCCTGCCTCCAGCATCTCGACATAAAGCATCAGCGCGGTCGCCTCGACGTGTTCGGGCGTCATCGTCAGCGCATGGCGATACATCACCTCGCGCCAGGTCCAGAAGGTATCGGCGGTGGGGCCGCGATGTTCGGCCATGCCCGCCATCGCGCGCTGGAAGGCGTGGCTGTGGAGATTGGCCACCGTCGGCAGCAGAGCCGTGCAGCGCTCGTCGGCGTCGGCAGGTGAAGAGTCCGGTTCGATCCGGCCTATGCGGCCGTTGGCGACCGTCATGCTGACGTTTTCGAGCCAGCCGCCGGGCGTGAGCGCCTGTTCCGCAAAGATCACCGTCATGGCCCAAGACTCCGCTTGCGTCGCTTTTCATTATGTATATACATATTGATGAGGAATGAAAGGCGGAAATGCCCCTCTGCCCGTCGAAGGAGGAACGATGTCGGTGAAGGTCTGGCGCAACGCCAAGCTCGCAACGATGGCCAAGGCCGATGGTGGCGGAGGTGTCATCGAGCGCGGGGCGGTGGCCGTGCGCGACGGCCGCATCGTCTTTGCAGGACTGGAGGCCGAACTGCCTGCCGGGCTCGGGTCGGCCGAGACGGTCGATTGCGGCGGCAGGCTGATGACGCCGGGGCTTATCGACTGCCACACCCATCTCGTTCATGCCGGCAGCCGCGCCAACGAATTCGAGATGCGCCTTGCAGGCGCTTCATACGAAGAGGTGGCGCGGGCAGGCGGCGGCATCGTTTCGTCGGTGAGGGCGCTGCGCGGGGCCGACGAAGACGAGCTTGTACGCCAGTCTCTGCCGCGGCTCGACGCGCTGCTCGGGGAGGGCGTCACTACCATCGAAATCAAGTCCGGCTATGGGCTTGACACCGAAAACGAGCTGAAGTCGCTTCGGGCGGCGCGCCGGCTGGCGCAGGAGCGTCGCGTTTCGGTGCGCACGACATTCCTTGGCGCCCATGCACTTCCGCCTGAGATGGACGGCGACAAGGATGGCTATATCGACAAGGTTGTCGGCGAGATGCTGCCGGAGGTGGCGCAGGCCGGGCTTGCCGACGCGGTCGACGGCTTCTGCGAGGGTATCGCGTTTGCGCCCGAGCAGATTGCGCGCGTCTTCGATGCAGCCGCCGCGCTCGGACTGCCAGTCAAACTGCACGCCGACCAGCTTTCCAATCTGCATGGCGCCGCACTTGCCGCCCGCTACCGCGCGCTTTCGGCAGACCATGTGGAATATACGGATGAAGAAGGTGCGGAGGCGATGGCCGAGGCCGGCACCGTGGCCGTGCTTCTGCCGGGGGCGTTCTATTTCATCCGCGAGGAGCGACGACCGCCGGTGGAGCTTTTCCGTCGCCACGGCGTCCGCATGGCGGTGGCGACCGACTGCAACCCCGGCACCTCGCCACTGACGTCAGTGCTGCTGACGATGAACATGGCGGCGACGCTGTTTCGGCTCACGGTCGACGAGTGCATCGCAGGCGTCACGCGTGAGGCGGCGCGCGCGCTCGGCCTGCTGGGTGAGACCGGCACGCTTGAGGTTGGCAAATGGGCGGATCTCGCGATCTGGGACGTCGAGAGCTCGGCCGAACTCGTCTACCGCATCGGTTTCAACCCGCTGCACCAGCGGGTGTGGAGGGGCAAATGACCAGACAGCTCAAGCCAGGCGCTGCCACGCTCACCGACTGGCGCGCCATCTATCGCGGCGCGGTGCCGAAGCTCGATCCAGAGTGCCGCCCGAAGATCGCGGCCAGCGCGGAGGCCGTCGCGCGCATCGTCGCCAAGGGGGAGCCGGTCTACGGCATCAATACCGGGTTCGGGAAGCTTGCCAGCGTGCGCATTCCGGCCGCTGATCTGGAAACCCTGCAGCGCAACATCGTGCTGTCGCATGCGGCCGGCACCGGCGAGCCAATGCCGCAATCCGTCGCGCGGCTGATGATGGCGCTGAAACTCGCGAGCCTTGCGCAGGGGGCGTCGGGCGTCCGGCAGGAAACGGTCGATCTGCTCGAAGCAATGCTGGACCGGGGTGTGGTGCCCGTTGTGCCGGCGCAAGGCTCGGTGGGGGCGTCGGGCGATCTGGCGCCACTGGCTCACATGACGGCGGTGATGATCGGCGTCGGCAACGTGTTCTTCGACGGTAGCCGCATGCCGGCTGCCGAAGGTCTTGCCGCGGCCGGTCTCGCGCCCGTGACGCTCGGCGCCAAGGAAGGGCTGGCGCTGCTGAACGGCACCCAGTTCTCCACTGCCTATGCGCTCGCTGGCCTGTTCGAGGCGGAACTGCTCTTCCGGTCGGCGCTGGTGACAGGTGCTTTGTCCACCGACGCGGCGAAGGGCTCGGATGCACCGTTCGATCCGCGTATCCACCAGCTTCGCAAGCATCGCGGCCAGATCGAGACGGCGGAAACGCTGCGCCGGTTGATGGAAGGCAGCGCGATCCGCGAATCGCACCGCATCGGCGACGAGCGCGTGCAGGACCCTTACTGCCTGCGCTGCCAGCCACAGGTGATGGGTGCGGCGCTCGACGTGTTGCGCAAGGCGGCAGATACGCTCGAGACGGAGGCTAACGGCGTCACCGACAACCCGCTGATCTTCCCCAGTGATGAATTTGGGGACGACACGGCATTGTCGGGCGGCAATTTCCACGCCGAGCCCGTGGCATTTGCCGCCGACATGATCGCGCTGGCGGTCTGCGAGATCGGCTCGCTCGCCGAGCGCCGCATCGCGATGCTGGTCGATCCGGCGCTTTCGGGCATGCCGGCCTTCCTGACGCCGAAGCCGGGGCTCAATTCCGGCTTCATGATCCCGCAGGTCACAGCCGCCGCGCTCGTGTCGGAGAACAAGCAGAAGGCCTATCCGGCGAGCGTCGACTCCATCCCGACTTCGGCCAATCAGGAAGACCACGTTTCCATGGCCGCGCATGGTGCACGGCGCCTGATCGGTATGGTGGAGAACGCCACGGCCGTCGTCGGCATCGAACTGCTGGCGGCTGCGCAGGGATGCGATTTTCACGCGCCGCTTGCATCGAGCGCGCCGCTGGAGGCGGTGAGGGCGCTGTTGCGGGCCGGCGTGCCGCATCTCGACGACGACCGCCATTTCCACCCCGATATGGAAGCCGCAAACACACTGGTGCGCACGGGTGCGATGATCGAGGCGGCGGGAGCGGTCGATCTGCCGGGGGTGGAGGGGTGAGCGCAAACGCTGGCATTTTGTCGCGCCCCCCTCTGTCCTGCCGGACATCTCCCCCACAAGGGGGGAGATCGGCAGCTTCAGTCCGGCCGCCCATCTTGCAACCCAGGCGGTTAGCGAAGGCAGACGCGACGGCTGACCTCCCCACCCGTGGGGGAGATGTCCGGCAGGACAGAGGGGGACAACGTAGAGCTGCAGTCTTGGAGGTATGGTTGTGACCACCCCTTGGCTAACCGTCACGCGTGGCGATGCACCGCTGCTGGTTTCGATCCCGCATACCGGCACGGAACTACCGGGTCTGGACGACCAGATCGTCTCACCCTGGCTCGCCCGGCGCGACACGGATTGGTGGATCGAGAAGCTCTACGATTTTGCAGCCGGGCTCGGCGCGACGGTGGTGCGCACCGCGATCTCGCGCACGGTGATCGACGTCAATCGCGACCCGTCGGGTGTCTCCCTCTATCCCGGGCAGGCGACCACCGGCCTGTGTCCGACAGAGACGTTCGATGGCGATCCGCTCTACCGTGACGGATTGCAGCCCGGCGAGGGGGCCATCGCGCGGCGGCGGGAGACATGGTTCGACGCCTACCACGCGGCGATCCGTACCGAGCTGGACCGCCTCCGCGGGAGCCACGATCGGGTCGTGCTCTACGACTGCCATTCGATACGCTCCGTGATCCCACGCCTGTTTCCGGGCGAGCTTCCGGTTTTCAATCTCGGGACCAATGGCGGGGCAAGTGCCGATCCGCAGCTCGAAGCGAAGGTGACCGCGCTGCTGGAGGCGAGCGGCGATAGCTTCGTCGTCAATGGCCGCTTCCGGGGCGGGTGGATCACGCGCCATTACGGCAGGCCGGAGGAGGGTGTTCATGCGCTGCAGATGGAACTGGCCTGTCGGGGCTATCTGCGCGAGCCGGTTGGTCCCGTCGACGAGACCAACTGGCCGGTTGCCTACGATCCCGATTTCGCTGCGCCGCTGCGCGCAGTGCTGCACAGCATATTCGAAACCGCGCTCGATTGGGCGCGTCGCTGAACCCTGGAGGACATGATGACGCTCCATTCCCGCCTCGACAATTCCCGCACCATCCGCGCCGCCACCGGCACCGAGTTGTCCGCAAAGAGCTGGATGACCGAGGCGCCGTTGCGCATGCTGATGAACAATCTCGATCCGGACGTCGCCGAGAACCCGAACGAGCTGGTGGTCTATGGCGGCATCGGCCGTGCGGCGCGCACCTGGCAGGACTTCGACCGCATCGTCGCCGCACTTCGCGACCTCGAAGACGACCAGACGCTGCTGGTCCAGTCGGGTAAGCCGGTCGGCGTGTTCCGCACCCATGCCGATGCACCGCGGGTGCTGATCGCCAATTCCAACCTCGTGCCGCACTGGGCGACCTGGGAGCATTTCAACGAGCTCGATCGCAAGGGGCTCGCCATGTACGGCCAGATGACGGCCGGCTCATGGATCTATATCGGCACGCAGGGCATCGTGCAGGGCACCTACGAGACCTTCGCCGAGGCGGGTCGCCAGCATTATGACGGCAGCCTCCAGGGGAAGTGGATCCTGACCGGCGGGCTCGGCGGCATGGGCGGCGCGCAGCCGCTGGCCGCCGTCTTCGCCGGCGCCTGCTGCCTCGCCGTCGAATGCGACGAGACCCGCATCGATTTCCGCATCCGCACCCGCTACCTCGACGAGAAGGCAACCACGCTCGACGAGGCGCTGGAGAAGATCGAGCGCTGGACGAAGGCCGGCGAGGCGAAATCGGTCGGCCTGCTCGGAAATGCCGCCGATGTTTTCCCGGAACTCGTCCGTCGCATGAAGGCCGGCGGCGCGCGCCCGGACATCGTCACCGACCAGACCTCCGCGCACGACCCGATCAACGGCTACCTCCCGGTCGGCTGGACGGTCGCCGAATGGCGCGACAGGCGCGAGCGGGACCCCAAGGCGGTCGAGAAGGCGGCGCGTGCGTCGATGAAGACGCATGTCGCGGCCATGGTCGACTTCTGGAATGCCGGCGTGCCGACGCTCGACTACGGCAACAATATCCGCCAGGTGGCCAAGGAGGAGGGGCTCGAAAACGCCTTCGCCTTCCCCGGCTTCGTGCCGGCCTATATCCGGCCGCTGTTCTGTCGCGGCATCGGGCCGTTTCGCTGGGCGGCCCTTTCCGGCGACCCGGAGGACATTCGCAGGACCGACGCGAAGATGAAGGAGCTGTTTCCCGAAAACGAGCACCTGCATCGCTGGCTCGACATGGCGCAGGAGCGCATCGCCTTCCAGGGCCTGCCGGCGCGCATCTGCTGGATCGGGCTCGGCGACCGCCACAAGGCCGGCCTCGCCTTCAACGAGATGGTGGCGAACGGTGAGCTGAAAGCGCCGGTCGTGATCGGCCGCGACCACCTCGATTCCGGCTCCGTCGCCTCGCCCAACCGGGAGACGGAGTCGATGATGGACGGCTCCGACGCCGTTTCCGACTGGCCGTTGCTCAACGCGCTGCTCAACACGGCGAGCGGGGCGACATGGGTGTCGCTGCACCATGGCGGCGGCGTCGGCATGGGCTTCTCGCAGCATTCGGGCATGGTGATCGTCTGCGACGGCACGCCGGAAGCGGCGAAGCGTCTCGAGCGGGTGTTGTGGAACGACCCGGCCACCGGCGTGATGCGCCATGCGGACGCCGGCTACGAGATCGCAATCGACTGTGCCAGGGAGCATCAGCTCGATCTGCCGGGGATATTGGGCTGAGGGGGAGTGCGTCCTTCGAGGCTCCGCTTCGCGAAGCACCTCAGGATGAGGGAGACTGTGCCGCTATCGTGATACGAAGTGCTGCCCTCGCCATCGTCATCCCGGAAGCCGAAGCGCAGCGCAGGCTATCCGGGACCCATTGAGCAGCACCGCCGGTTTGCGGGCGTTCGCGGCTGTACGGACATGCGCCACGTGCTGAACGGGGCCGTGCCACACGATTTTCGGGCCAATGGGTCCCGTCGCTTCGCGACCCCTCGCAAGCTCGGTCGGCCGGGATGACGCAGGAGAGAGAAACCGCGGCTCAAACGACGCGACCCGTCGACATCGGGCAGGCGCGTTGTTATCTCCAGCGCAGTCCAATTGCAGGAGACGGCTCTTGAGCGAAGAGACAGTGTCGCGGGTGGTGATCGTCGGTAGCGGGCAGGCGGGCGTGGAATGCGCTGCGGCGCTGCGGCACAACGGGTTCCAGGGTTCGGTGATCGTCATCGGCGACGAACCGGACCTGCCGTACCAGCGGCCGCCGCTGTCGAAGGAATTTCTCAAAAGTGTCGAGGATTCCTCGCTTCCGCTGAAGGGCGAAGCCTTCTACGGGCAGAATAATATCGAGCTGCGGCTCGGCGAGCGGGCGCAGAGCATTGACCGTCCCGCGCGCGAAGTGGTGCTCGAAGGCGGCGAACGGCTGCCCTACGACCATCTCGTGCTGGCGACGGGCGCGCGCAACCGCTTTCCGCCCATCGAAGGGCTCGATCCGACAAGCGTGATGGAACTGCGCACGCTCGCCCATGCGCGCCTCATGACCGGCCGGCTCGCTGATCTGAAGCGTGTGACCATTGTCGGCGGCGGCTTCATCGGGCTGGAGGTCGCGGCGCTGCTGCGCCAGCGCGACATCGCCGTCGATGTGCTCGAAGCGGCCGACCGCCTGATGGGCCGTGTGCTTTCGCCGATGATGAGCGCCTGCTTCGTGCCGATCCACGAGCAGATGGGGACACGGCTGCGGCTCGGAACGGTGGCGACCCGGATCAAGGGCCGCAAGGTTATGCTTTCGGACGGCGACACGCTCGATACCGATGCGATCGTCGTGGCTGCCGGTGTGGTGCCGAATGCCGAACTGGCCTCCGAGGCCGGGCTTGCGACCGACAATGGAGTCGTTGTGAGCGATCGGCTGCTCACCACCGACCCGGCCATCTCGGCGATCGGCGACTGCGCGGCACACCCGAACCCCTATGGCATCGGCATGATCCGCCTGGAATCCGTGCAGAATGCCGTCGACCAGGGCAAATGCGTGGCCGCGCGGTTGACCGGCAACGACCACGTTTACGACAGCCTGCCGTGGTTCTGGTCGCATCAGGGCGCGACGAAACTGCAGATCGCCGGCCTTGCGATGGGCATGGACGAGACCGTGATGCGCGGCGATCCGGCCAGTGGGAAGTTTTCCGTGTTCGTCTATCGCGAAGGCAGGCTGATTGCGGTGGAGAGCGTCAACAGCCCTGCCGACCACATGGTGGCGCGGCGGCTGCTTTCGGCGCGGCTGTCGATCCCGCAGGATGTCGCCGCCGATCCGGCGTCGGACCTCAAGGCGCTGATGCCGAAGCCAGCGGCGGCTTAGCTCCCGAGGTGGTATGACGAATAGGTGCGTCCTTCGAGGCTCGCTCCGCTCGCACCTCAGGATGAGGGAGGTGGGTTGATCGGACCCGCTGTGCAGTGGGCTCGATGTACCTTAACGGAAGGGCCCTCGAGCCCACCGACTTGCCGAAGCGATGCACAACTTCCCTCATCCTGAGGTGCGACCCTGAGCTTGTCGAAGGGGAGCCTCGAAGGACGCACTAAAGAAAATCCGTGAGTCCACTCAGGGTGTTTGCGCGTCCTGTTCGATGAACACTTTCACGCTGGCCGTGCGGCCGGCGGCGTCGATGACCGTCAGGGTGGAGAAGCCTGCACCGTCCGGCTGCCAGTTGGCCGTGCGCCGGCGCCAGAGGCCTTCGACGGGGCGGCCGTTTGCCAGCCAGCGGAACGGCGCGCGACCGCCCTGCAGCTTGAGCACCAGTGGTATCGCCGCGCTGCCGGCGCCAGATGCAAGCTCGACCCGCGCGCCCTGCGGCGGGAAGACGATCTGCGGTGCCGGCTCGGCGATGCCCGGCCGGCGCAGCGCGTCGCCGGGTGCGGAGAAACGCCGCTGCATCATCGGCAGGTCTGCGCGCGCCATGCGCAGCGCACCGGCCGGTGCGCGGGGGAGGGGCGTGACCGGCAGGCCAGACCGTTCGAAGGCCTTGAAGAGAACCGGCGCGGCAGAGGCATAACCGGACAGGCCGGGCACGGCCGCGCCATCCGGCCTGCCGACCCAGACGCCGAGGACGTGACGCCCGTCGAAGCCGACCGACCAGGCGTCGCGGTAGCCGTAGCTGGTTCCTGTCTTGTAGGCGATGCCTCTCGCGCCAGCGCCTTCGGGTGGCGCGATGCCGGACAGCATGTCGGCCACCTGCCATGTCGCGCGGCGGTCGAGGATCGCTGCTGTCTCGCGCTCCCCGGCAACGTTGGAAATCGCGATAGTCTCGCCGCGATTGGCGAGCCCGGTATAGAGGCGCACGAGGTCGCGTAGCGTCAGACCCGCGCCCCCGAGCGCAATGGCGAGGCCCGGCGCCTCGTCGCGCGGGAGCGCCAGCGTCACGCCGGCGCGGCGGAAGCGGGCGGCGAGCCGCGTCGGACCGACGGCGTCGAGCAGCCGCACGGCCGGCACGTTGAGCGACATCTGCAGTGCCGTGCGCACAGACACGTCGCCCTGATATTCGAGATCGAAATTGCGCGGACGGTAGCCGCCGAAATTTGACGGGCGATCCTCGATGATCGTTTCCTGCGCCACCAGCCCTTCCTCGAAGGCGAGCCCGTAGATGAACGGCTTCAGCGTCGAGCCCGGCGAGCGGACCGCCCGCGTCATGTCCACCCAGCCGGCGCGGGCGCCGTCGAAGAAGCCTGCCGAACCGACTTCCGCAAGAATATCGCCCGTCTGCGCATCGGCCATGACCATGGCGACGGACAGGCGGGATCCCAGTCTCGCAGCCGTCTCGCGGGCCACGGCCTCCAGCCCTTCCTGCACGCGGCGGCTGATGGTGAGCTCGTGACGCGCGACGCCGGGGTTTTCCGCGAGCGTGCGTTCGGCGGCGTGTGCGGCCAGGAACGGCATGTCGTGCCGTCTCGCCGGCATCGCAGCGTCGCGTGCGCGCTCGGCCTCGCGCGGTTCCAACATGTCGGCTGTGATCATGCGGTCGAGCACGCGGTCGCGTGCGGCTTCGGCGGCCTGCGGGTGCCGGTCGGGGCGGCGGCGTTCGGGTAGCTGGGGCAGGGAAACCAGCAGGGCTGCCTCGCCGACGCCGAGGCGCTTGGGCTCCTTGCCGAACCAGGCGAGGGTTGCGGCGCGAATGCCTTCGAGGTTGCCGCCATAGGGCGCGAGCGTCAGGTAGCGCTCGAGAATCTCATCCTTCGACAGCCGCCGCTCGATCTGCAGTGCGCGCACCATCTGGCGCAGCTTGGCCGTCAGCGAGCGCTCCCTGCGTGGCTCGATCAGCCGGGCGAGTTGCATGGTGATGGTGGAGCCGCCGGAGACGATGCGGCCATTGGTGATGAACTGGGTTGCGGCGCGGGCGAGGGCTGCCGGATCGATGCCGACGTGCCGACGGAAGCGCCGGTCCTCGTAGGCGATCAGCATGTCGACGAAATGCGGGTCGACCTCGTCGAGCGTGACGCGAAAGCGCCAGGCGCCTTGTGGCGTGGCCAGCGCGCGCAGCAGGGCGCCGTCGCGGTCGACCACCTCGGTGGAGGTTGCCGGCGGCTCTAGCGGGGGCGGATAAGCGCGATCCAGCGCATCGAGCCCGGCCAGTGCAGCGGTGCCGAGCACTGCGGTTAGCGTAAGCGCGAGGAAGAGATGACGCAGACGGCTCATGGACGGCAGCACCCTGCGGCTTGCCGGAGCTGCCGGTCACGGTTGCGCCCTACGTTGCCCCCCTCTGTCCTGCCGGATGCCGCCCTACGCCAGGGCTTCGGGCGTTCGTCGCTCGAAAAGCCAAATCGTTGGCTTTTCGTCCGCTTCGCGGACCACTCCTCACCCCCCACAAGGGGGGAGATCGGCCAGCCGCACGGCTTTCGCCAGTCGCCAGCTTTGCAGGAGAAGCGACGAGGTCGAAGCTGCCGATCTCCCCCCTTGTGGGGGAGATGTCCGGCAGGACAGAGGGGGGCGCGAAAGAGCACTGTCTTCAATCCATCGGCCAGGCTGTCACCGTCCCGCGACCACCTCCACCATGCCGGCGGCCGTGCGGCCGTTGAACTGTGGGCGATACATGTCCTCGACCACTGCGGCGGGGTGGGCGTAGACGCCAGGCGTTACCGCCCGAACCACATAGGCGACCTGGAACGAGCCGCCGCCACTGCGGTCGAAGGCGGCTACGAAGCGGTCGTCGCGGAATTCGAAATGGGCGGCTTCCGGTTCGGCCAGCCAGTCGAAATTGGCGAGCTCCGCGCTGCCGACGAGGCGGGGATTGTCTATCTCGAAGCCGGCCGGCAGCAGGTCGGTCACCGCCACCCGCGAGGGCCAGGTGTTGGCTTCGTTGACGCGCAGAACCACCACGAAACGCTCGTTCTGCGCGGTTTCGGACACCGTCGCTTCCTCGCCGTCGAGTGTGTAGTAGCTGCGCGTGATGGTGAAGCCGTTGCCGCCGGCCGGCAGCGGATCGACAGGTGCGGCTACTGTCGTGACAACCGCATCGACAGGCTCGTCGCCCCGGTTGGTGACGGTGATGGGGTTGTCCTGCAGGCTCTCACCGGCAACGCGGCGCGCGAAGCTTCCGGTATGCGGGGCGCCGTCCACGTCGAGCCGGATCGCGTCGCCCGAAGCCTGCACGGCACGGGCCGCCAGCAGCATCCACGCTTCTTCCTGCGTGCTCGTCCAGCGCGCGTTGTTCTTCTGCTGCGTGACAAAGCTTACCATGGCCGGAACGGTGCCAGGCGAGGGGCGGGTTTCTGCCGCCAGCGCCAACATCGCCGCGCCGTCGCGCAGCGAGGAGCCGTAATCGGAGCGGCTGAAGTTGGTGGCGGTGTCGCCCTGCGCGCGCCGCAGCGCGGATGCAAAGACGGTATCGGCGCGCTGGTTGTCGCCATAAAGCGCGAGTGCCGCGGCAAGCTGGGCGCGTGCCATCGGGCTGGTGAATTCCTCCAGCCGCGTGTCAGCATAATAACGCAGGTCCCCGATGGGCGCCTTGCGATTGCGCGCCAGCACATAGAGCGCGTAGGCGATCTCCGTGCCGCGCTCCGAAACGTCCGTCGTGTAGGAAAGCTGGTTCTGGAGATTGCTCAAGGCGTTGGTCATACCCTGAACCGGCACCCCGAAATCGGCTTCGCGGGCGCGGGTCAGGAAGTCGGTGATATACGCGTCGAGCCAGAGGTCGCCGTAGCCCGGCCCCCACAGGCCGAAGGAGCCGGTCGACGTCTGGAAGGTCATCACCCTGGCGATCGCCTTCTGCACGCGTTCGCGCAGGCCGGGATCGTTCTCGATGCCCGTCGCGGAGGAGAGTTCCCCAACATAGAGCAGCGGCAGGGCGCGGCTGACCGTCTGCTCCGCGCAACCATAAGGATAGCGGTCGAGCGTCATCAGGAGCGAGGGCAGGTCGAAGGCTGATGCCGGCGATACGCCGACGGATACCGATGCGCCGTCGAGCAGGCTGTCTGCCAGCAATTCGCCATCAACGCGCAGCGACCCGCCATTGGCCGCGAGGCTGATGACCTGACGGTTCGTGACCGGCATCGCCGGCTGACGCACCGGCAGGAAGAGAGTGCGGTCGACCTCAACGCCGTCAGCGTGAGTGAGCGACACTGTCACCGTGGCATCACCGGTGGCTGTCGCCGTGACCGGAAGGGTCAGCGTGGCGCGGGCGTCGTCGCCGAGCGCGACGCTTTGCGGCACGTCGCCAAAGTCGAAGCCGGCTGTGCCTTCCGTCCGCACCGCAACGGCATAATCACCAGCGGGGCCGTCGGTGTTGTGGATGTCGAGGCGCACGGTGGCGCGGTCGCCGGTCGCCATGAAGCGAGGCTGACCGGCGGTGATAACGATCGGGTCGCGGATGATGACGTCCGTTGTCGCTTCGCCAACACCGCGCTTCGACCACGCCACCGCCATCACGCGGGCCGTGCCGTTGAATTCGGGTATGTCGAAGGTGATTTCGGCCTTGCCATCGTCGCCGACCTTTACGGGTCCGGAGAAGAAGGCCAGCAGCTTCTCGGTCGGGGCGCTGCCCTGGGCAGTGAGGCCGCCACCGTCGCCACCGGTGCGGATGCGTCCGAAGGCGCCCGCCGAACCGTCGATCAGCCGGCCGTAGATATCGCGTATCTCGAGACCGAGCCGGCGCTGGCCGAAATACCAGTCTTCAGGCGCGGGGGGCTCGTAGCGGGTCAGGTTGAGGATGCCGACATCGACGGCTGCCACCGCGACGTAGGCTTCCTCGCCGGGCTCGAGCCCCGTCAGCGAAACGGGGATGGAAAGCGGCGCGCGGGGCAGGGCCTGCGCGGGCGGAGAAAGCTCGACGCCGAGCTTGCGCTCCGCGGGGTCGATCGCCAGCCACTTTACGCCGATGGCGCGCGACGGCATGCGGCTTTCCTCCGCCTCGCCGGGGCGGAAAAGCGTCGCCGTGACATAGGCGCCAGCGCCCCAGTCGCTCGAAACGGGGATTTCGATCTCCGCACCTTCTGCGGGCACGCTCGCCTCGATCGTTTGATGGAGGCGTTCGGACCCGATCGCCACCAGCAGCTCGCCGGCGAAGCGGGGCGATACCTTCAGGGTCGCGGTCTCGCCGGTTTCGTAGCTGTCCTTGTCGAGGGCGATCTCCAGGCCATCGGGAGTTTCCGTCGAGGTTGCCTCAACGAACCAGCCGGCATCGAATTCGTAGCTGGCAACCGGTCCGGCAGGATCGGCGCTTTCGACGTCGAGGCGATAGCGACCCCAATCGACTGGGACCGCGATGGTCGCGGGATCGTCAGCAGCAATGTCTACAGTGCCGCTGTCGATCCGGCGCTCGACGGTGATTGCCTCATAGTTCCAGGCGTTGTTGCTGCGGTACCATTGATAGTTGCGCTCGACCTTGGTCAGCGTCCAGAGCGCGCCGGACAGCGCCTCACGCTCACCTGAGGGCGAGACGGCGATCGCGCGGAACGAGGCAGTGGACCCCTGTGGCACTTCGGAGCCGGCGAAATCGGGACGGATACCGATCACCGCGTCCTGCGGGCGGATGGCAAGCGTCGTGCTGCGCTCGACCGCGCGACCACCGCTTTCGCGCATGCGCACGGTCACCTTGGCCTCGAGCAGCCCCGTCGTGAAGGGCAGTGCATCGGTCGCCACTTCGATGCGGGCCTTGCCGTCCTCGTCCGTCGCATCGATGTCGAGGGAAGTCGATGACGCCTCGATCTCTTCGTCCGCTAGGCCAAACGAGAAGCCGGGGAACCGATCCCATTCGCGTCTTGTGGAGACGACGACCTCGCCTTCGAGTTCCAGATTGGAAGCGGGCGCACCGTAGAGGTAGCGGCCGTCGAGCGCGATCCAGGCCGGTTCGCCGGCATCGATCTCCGGCGTCTCGGGATCGAGGTCCAACTCGATCCTGTCCGGAACGAATTCCTCGACCAGGAATACCGACTGGGCGATGGGCGAGGCGTCAGGGTCGCTGTAGATGCGCAAGGTCCATGAGCCGAGCATCGCCGTCTGCTGCAGTTCCAGCGGCACGTGGTGACCGCCGAGCGCTGCGTCATCGCTGGTGATGCGGCGCTCCTCGACGCCGTCCGGGCGGGTGTAGATGAAGGTCAGCGGCAGGTTCTCGATCGCGTCGGCACTTTCGTCGCGCGCCAGAGCTGCCGCATGGACCGTCTCGCCGGGGCGGTAGATGCCGCGCTCGGTCCATGCGAAGACATCGATGGCGCCGGGCGCGTCGCGGCCGGTCACGCCACGGTCGGAAAGGTCGAAGCCGCCGCGCGTCATGTCGAGGAAGACAAAATCCTGCGCGCCGTCGGCGGCCGTCAGCACGGCGGGTGCCATGCCGGAACTGCCGCGCGTCAGGCCGGCCGTGAACACGGCCTGACCCCTGGCATCGGTCGTCGCGGTGCCCAACACCTCGTTGTTGCGGGCGAGAAGCTGCAGCTCCACGCCTTCCAGCGGGCGCGCGGTCGCCAGCGACCGCGCAAAGACCGTCAATCCGTCCTCGCCAGCATAGGTCGAGAGGCCGATGTCGGAGACGACGAACCACTGCGTGGCGCGCGCATTCCAGGATTCGCTGGTGTCGCCCTGCGGTGTTCCGGTGAGTACGTAGACGCCAGGCTTGCGCTCCGGCAGCGCTTCCTCGACCGGGAATGCTGTGACCACGTCCTTGTTGAGCTGGTTGTCGATCTCGATCGTGCCCTGCCAGATGAGCTCACCGAGATTCTCGGCCAGTGAGGAAATCTCGTACTCGTCGATCTGGCGCGGGAAGGGGTTGTCCTTCATCAGATCGCTCAGCGCGCGGTCGCCCACGCGATGCAGCTTCAGCTCGGCAAGCGGCGTGTTCACGCTGACGATCGGCAGGGCATGGCGGCCCGTGGACGGCAGCACGAAATTCTCGCCGGAAAAGCGCATCGAGGGCGCGCGGTCGCGGACATAGACGGACAGCGTGACGGGGCTTGCGATCACCTCGCCGACGGCGGCGGGCAGGCCGGACCGGATGCCGATACGGTAATATTTGCCGTGTTCGAGACCCTCGACGCAGAGCTGCGTGCCGGAGGTTTCGATGGCCTTCGGGGCAGCATCGTCGACCGTGACGAAGGGCGTGTAATCGACGCCCGATTTCACCAGATCCTCGGAGAACTGGACGCAGGCGCGCGGCGCGGCCCCATCGGCCTCCACCGTATTGTTGACGACGCGGAAGCCCTTGCGAGCCTTGAGGTCGAGATAGGCGGCACGTACCGAAGCATCGTCGACCAGCGCCAGGCTTGCCTCGTAGGCCTGGAGGGCGGGGCGATAGAGATCGCGGTTGTCCAGCGCGAGGCCAACCGCCGCGAGGCTGTCGGCGCGGGCCGACGCGGTGCGCGCCAGCGCATAGGCGTTGAGCGCGGCGGACATCCCGTCGCGCCCGCGCTCCGTACGCTCGCTGCTGGAACTGGGCTCGATGGCGAACTGGGCGCGGGCGAGCCCCGTCCACAGCTCAACGTCGTCGGGATCTATCACGAGCGCGGCGCGCCGGGCTTCCACCGCCGTTCGCGGGTCGCCGGCACTGATCGCGCTGGCAGCGCTCGATGACAGGAAGACGATGCCGGTGGATTCGTCGGGCGTTTCCTGCATCAGGTTTGCGCGGTAGCGCAGGGCTTCGTCGCGCATGTGCTGCGTGACATAATCGAGTGTGGGCGGGGCGCCGAGATCCGGTTCGCCGCTGTCGACCACCACGCGCCCCGCCACCGCGCCCGGGAAGGTGTTCAGTGTGCTGTAATCTGACTTCAGGAAACACCATTGCGCGCGCGTGTTGTAGGTAAAGGCACGGCAGTCAGGATCGGCGAGGCAGACTGCCTCGCATGCGTCGAGGGGCACATCCTGCTCGGTTCGCAGGTCGAAGCCGAAATAGTCCGAATCCGGCGTCGTCGCGATTCGACGTTCGCTCTGGGCGGAAACCGGCACTGAAAACGCCAGCAAAAGGGTAGCCAGAAGGGATAAAATCCGAGCTGCGCGCATCGACATGAAACCCTCCAGACGCTGACGACCTACCCTTGCGGAACTTAGGCCGTCTTCCCGGCGGCTTGTCAATAATCCAGGCGGACTAAGCGCTGGCATGGCGCCGCGGCGGCCCTTGGCGCTATCGGCGGGTGAAAACGGCATCTAAAGTCATGAGACACGTGCGCAGAATCAGCTCGCGCTCGGCCGAGATTCTTTTCCCATTGCTAAAATTGCGTCAACTTTGTCGCAATTACGCCATCTGTGCCACCTGCAACGTTGCACATTCCGTTGCGGCTCCTGCGGACGGAGGTTTTTGACATCTCCGTCCATCTGCGGAATGCTAACGCCAGTGGGTTCAAATGGGAGAACGTCGATGAAGTTTTACAAGAGCAACGGCAACCGTGTCCCCGATCATATAAAAAAGCTCGCGGAGGAGACGAAGGCCGGCAAGCTCGACCGCCGCGAATTTCTGGCCATGGCCAGCGCGTTCGGTGCCACGACCGCGATGGCTTACGGAATGATCGGACTGGCCGCGCCGACCAAGGCGATGGCGCAGGAAGAGCCCAAGAAGGGCGGGGTCCTCAAGGTTGCCATGGCGGTCAAGGATCCGAAGGATCCCCGCACCGCGGACTGGTCGGAGATCGCCAATGCCGAGCGCCAGACGCTCGAGCCGCTGGTGAAATACACGCATGACTTCACGTTCGAGCCCTATCTGCTCGAAAGCTGGGAAATCAACGACGACGCCACCGAATACGTCTTCCATTGCCGCCCGGGCGTCACCTGGACGAATGGCGACACCTTCAATGCCGATGACGTGATCTTCAACCTCACGCGCTGGGCGGATCGCAGCTCCGAGGGCAATTCCATGCCGGGTCGCCTGGGCTCGCTCGCGGATGCCGAGACCGGCAAGCTGCGCGAGGGCTCGGTCGAGAAGGTCGACGACATGACCGTCCGCCTGAAGCTGACAGAGCCGGACATCGCGCTGATCCCGAACCTGACCGACTATCCGGGCCTGATCGTGCACCGCTCCTTCGACGAGACCGGCGCGAACTTCGTGCAGAACCCGATCGGCACCGGCCCGTTCGAGCTCGTCTCCTACGATGTCGGCCAGTCGGTGGTGTACAAGCGTCGCGAAGACGGCAAGTGGTGGAATGGCGAGGTCTATCTCGACGGCGTCGAGTTCATCGACTACGGCACCGATCCGGCGGCGATGGTCTCGGCCTTCGAGGCGCTTGAGGTGCATACCAACCACGAGACGACGGCGGATTTCGTGTCGATCCTCGAAGGGGTGGGCCTCGAGACGTCGGAGGTGGTTACCGCATCCACGATCGTCGCGCGCACCAACGTCAACAACGCGCCTTATGACGACCAGAAGGTGCGCCAGGCGCTCACCAAGGCGGTCGACAATGCCGCCGTGCTGGCGCTGGGCTACGGCAATGCCGGCGAGGTGGCCGAAAATCATCACGTCTGCCCGATCCATCCCGAATATGCCGAGCTGCCGCCGATCAAGCGCGATATTGAAGGCGCCAAGGCGCTGATGGAAGAAGCCGGCCAGATGGACTACGAGCACGAACTCATCACCGTCGACGAGGACTGGCACAAGAACACCGGCGACGCGATCGCCGCCCAGCTTCGCGAGGCCGGCTTCAAGGTCAAGCGCACGGTGCTGCCGGGCTCGACCTTCTGGAATGACTGGACGAAGTATCCGTACTCGATGACAAACTGGAACATGCGCCCGCTGGGCATCCAGGTTGTGGCCATTGCCTACCGCACCGGTGAGGCATGGAACGAGGCCGGCTATTCCAATCCGGACCTGGACGCCAAGATCAACCAGGCCCTCGCGGTTGCGGATCCGGACGAACGCCGTGGCGTGATGGAAGAGATCGAAAAGATCCTCCAGGACTCCGGCATCATCATCCAGCCTTACTGGCGCAAGCTCTACAACCACTCGGTCGCGGCGGTGAAGAACCACCGCATGCACCAGACCTTCGAGCATGATTTCGGCAAGGTCTGGCTGGACGAAGCCTGATCGGCAGAATGAAACAGGGAAGGGGGCGCAAAGCCCCCTTTCCGCCTCAAAGGGGCGCCTGAGCTGGAAAGCGTTTAAGGGGAACAAGACGCAAGCCGGGGCCGGGACGGACGCAGGGCATTTGTCTTGCCGATGGCACGGTCATTCCTTGCAGTTCTTCATAAGCGTATAGTGCGGCGCATTTCCCCAACCCGACAGGCAGGGGTACGATGCTGACCTTTATCACTCGTCGTCTCGGAACGATGCTGCTGACCATGCTGTGCCTCACGCTGGTCGTGTTCTTCATGGTCAATCTGGAGCCGAACCTGCGCAAGCTGTCGATCAGCCAGCTCGACATGCGCTCGTCGGACGAGCACATAGAAAGCTGGCTTGTACGAAACGGCTACCGGGACAATTTCTTCCTGCGCTACGGGCGCTGGCTCGGCGTGGTGCAGAAACAGCCCAACATAGACGCCGAGACGGGCGCGGTGACGCCGCGCTTCTCCTACTGCAACGAACCGGCCGAGCCCTATTACGGCGGCATCCTGCAGGGCGACTTCGGCTGTTCGACGAAGTTCAAGACGACGGTCTCGGCCAAGTTGTGGCCGGCGCTGGGCGCTACCGGCATCCTGATGTTCTGGGTGATGGTGGTCATGGTGCCCGTAGCGCTTCTGATCGGCATCTTTGCAGGCATGCGCGAGGGCTCTCGAACGGACCGCTCGCTTTCCGTCGCCTCGATCACGACGACTGCAACGCCCGAATACATATCGGGCGTCATCTTCACCGTCGTCTTCGCCTCGTGGCTGGGCTGGCTCAACGGCTCGGCAGCATCCGCTACCAGCCAGGGCATCAGCTTCTACAACTTCACCCTGCCGGTGATGACAATGGCGATCTACGGCATCGGCTACATCGCCCGCATGACGCGCGCCTCGATGGTCGAGGTGATGACGCAGCAATATATCCGCACGGCGCGGCTCAAGGGGCTTTCCTTCAACGCCGTCGTCGTCAAGCATGCGCTGCGCAATGCTCTGATCGCGCCGTTCACCGTCATCATGCTGCAGTTTCCATGGCTGTTGACCGGCGTCGTCATCGTCGAGGTGATGTTCCGATACCAGGGCTTCGGCTTCACGCTCGTTGAGGCGGCGGGCAACAACGACATCGACCTGCTGCTGGGCTGCTCGCTGGTGTCGGTGTTCGTGGTGCTCTTCACACAGCTCATCTCCGACGTGGGTTACGCCTATCTCAACCCGCGTATCCGCGTGCAGTAGGGGGACCGCGCATGCAACATGAATATCTCAGCGCGTTCCAGGTGCTGCTCGGCTTCCTGGTGCGGTTCTGGCCGGTCTGGCTGGCGCTCGCCGTCGTGCTCGGTACCAGTTTCGCCTTCCGCGCGCGGCTCGGGCTCTATGGTCAGCTTTTCGATACCTATGTCGGCATCGCCGGGGTGACGATCTGCCTGTTCTGGCTGTTCACGGCGATGTTCGCCTCGACGGTGGCGCCGTTCAATCCACTGGCTCAGATACTGGTCATGAAGGACGCGCTGCCTGGGGCGATCGAGCCCGAAAGCGGGCAGGCCTTCCTCTTCGGCGGCGACCGGCTGGCGCGCGACATCTTCTCGCGCATGGTCTATGGCAGCCAGATCGTGCTGGTGATCGCGCCGGCAGCCACCATGTTCGCGCTGATGGTCGGCATCACCCTCGGCCTGCCGGCCGGCTATTATGGCGGGCGCGTCGACACGATCCTGTCGTTCCTCGCCAATCTCGTGCTGGCGTTCCCGGTGATCCTGCTGTTCTACCTGCTGGTGACGCCGGGGATCATGGATACGCCGATACCCTATACGATGGCGGGACTGTTCTTCCTGTTCCCGATCATCTTCTTTTGCACGCTGTTCTATACGCGCTTCAAGCACCGACCGCAGGTGCTGGCGATACAGATCGGGCTGACGCTGCTGATCGGCGGCTGGATCTATGTCGGCCTCGTCTTCGACGCCGATCCGCTTGGCATCATCGCCATCCGGCCGAACGAGCTGAACATCTTCGTGGCCGTGGTCTTCGCCTCGTCGCCGGGCGTCTTCCGCATCGTTCGCGGTCTGGTGATGGACATCAAGACGCGCGACTACGTGGCCGCAGCCCAGACCCGCGGCGAAAGCCCGTGGTACATCATGCTGTGGGAAGTGCTGCCCAACGCGCGCGGGCCCTTGATCGTCGATGCCTGCCTGCGCATCGGCTACACGACGATCCTGCTTGGAACGCTGGGTTATTTCGGCCTCGGCCTGGCGCCGGAAAGCCCCGACTGGGGTACGGCGATCAAGGAGGCGAGCCGGCTCCTGCGCTCGCACATCCACCCCGCACTGCCGCCGACAATCGCGCTGATGTCGTTCGTGCTCGGCCTGAACCTTCTGGCCGATGCGCTGCGCGAACAGTCGCTGAAGGATTGAGGACGGAACCATGAACGAAGCCGTAAAGCCAAGCGAGGCGGCCCAGAACGCCGATCCGATCCTCGAGATCGAGAACCTGTCTATCTCCTTCTTCACACGCAAGGGCGAGATTCCCGCGGTGATGGACTTCTCCTGCACGGTGATGCCGGGCGAGGCGATGGGGATCGTAGGCGAGAGCGGATGCGGAAAGTCGACCGTGTCGCTCGGCGTCATGCGAGACCTGTCGAATGTCGGCAAGATCGTCGGCGGGCGCATCAAGTTCAAGGGCAAGGACATGGGCGACCTCTCCGATGCCGAGCTGCGGGCCATTCGCGGCAACGAGATCGCCATGATCTATCAGGAGCCGATGGCGAGCCTGAACCCGGCGATGAAGGTCGGCCGGCAGTTGATGGAAGTGCCGCTGATCCATGACAAGGTTTCCAGCGAGGAAGCCTACAAGCGCGCGCTGGAGATGGTGCGCGCCGTGCGGCTTCCGGACCCCGAACGCATGATGCGCTCCTTTCCGCACCAGCTTTCGGGCGGCCAGCAGCAGCGCATCGTTATCGCGATGGCGCTGTTGTCCAATCCGGCGCTGTTGCTTCTCGACGAGCCGACGACGGCGCTTGACGTGACGGTGGAGGCCGGCATCGTCGAGCTGGTCAAGGGGCTCGGCGAACAGTTCGGCACCTCGATGATCTTCGTGTCGCACAATCTCGGGCTTATCCTGGAGACGTGCGATCGCATCACGGTGATGTATTCGGGCGAGGCGGTGGAGACGGGGTCGATCAAGGATGTGTTCGACCATATGCGCCACCCCTATACGCAGGGTTTGTTCCGCTCGATCCCGCTACCCGGCGCCGACAAGAACTCGCGGCCGCTGATCGCCATTCCCGGCCAGCTTCCGCTGCCGCACGAGCGCCCGAAGGGCTGCAATTTCGGGCCCCGCTGCCACCACTTCAAGCCTGGTCTGTGCGATGCGGCCGAGATTCCGATGATCGAGGTCGAAGGTCACGATCGGCATTTCAGCCGCTGCGTGCGCTTCAACGAAATCGACTGGAACGCATTGCCGGAGGGTGCAACGACGGAGAAGGAAGCCGTCAAGCCCGGCGCGCCGGTGCTCAAGATCGAGAACCTCAAGAAATATTATGAGGTGGCCGCCAACGCCATCTTCGGCGGAGGGGAGACGCGCGTCGTCAAGGCCAACGAGCAGATCAGCTTCGAGGCGCGTGAAAGCGAAACCGTCGCCATCGTCGGTGAATCCGGCTGCGGCAAGTCCACGCTGGCAAAGGTGCTTCTCGGACTGGAAACCGGGACGTCGGGTACAGTCACGCTGGCTAATACCGAGATCGAGGCTACCCCGATCGAAAAGCGCGACACCGAGACGGTGTCCGGCATCCAGATGGTGTTTCAGAACCCGTTCGATACGCTCAACCCGAGCCATTCGGTGGGGTCGCAGATCATCCGAACGCTTGAAAAATTCAAGATCGGCGACACGGTCGAGGACCGCCGCCAGCGGATGTTCGAACTGCTGGATCTGGTGAAGCTGCCGCGCGCCTTCGCCGAGCGCATGCCGCGCCAGCTCTCCGGCGGGCAGAAGCAGCGCATCGGCGTCGCCCGCGCCTTTGCCGGCAACGCCAAGGTAGTGGTGGCCGACGAGCCGGTCTCGGCGCTCGACGTGTCGGTGCAGGCGGCGGTGACCGAGCTGCTGATGGACATCCAGCGCAAGAACAAGACGACGATGCTGTTCATCAGCCACGATCTGTCGGTCGTGCGCTACATCGCCGACCGTGTCGTGGTCATGTATCTGGGCCATATCGTTGAAGCAGGAACGACAGACCAGATATTCTCGCCACCCTACCATCCTTATACGGAGGCGCTGTTGTCGGCGATCCCGATCGCGGACACGAGCGTAGTGAAGAAACACATCGTGCTGGAAGGCGACATCCCGTCAGCCATGAACCCGCCGCCCGGCTGCCCGTTCCAGACGCGCTGCCGGTGGAAGAAGTTCGTGCCGGGCAACAAGTGCGAGACGCAGGTGCCGCCGATGAAGGACCTCGGCAACGGGCACAAGAGCCTCTGCTGGCTGGGCGACGATCAGCTGGCGACGATGGAGCCGGTCATCAGCTTCGAAGGCGCACACGAGCCCGATCCGGCGGCTACCGAGACGCCGAAGGCCAGGGCGCCGCGCAAGCCGACGAAGGCGGGCAGCCGCGCCGAGCGGCCTGGCGCCGCTGCGGCGGCAACGCCGGCGCGCCTCCTGGATGCCAAGGCTCAGCCCAAGGCGCGGGCATCGAAAGCGATGACGGGCCAGCCCGGCGATTCCGCACCGGAGAAGTCGCTGACGGAAGCGGGCGGGGGACGCCAGGCGGCGAGCGCCGCGGTGAAACCCGCAAGCGCCGCAACCGCCAGGGAAAAGGCGGCCGGCAAGAGGGTCGACGACGCCCCCCCGCCGTCCGCGCGCCGCCTCTTCGCCGGAGGAAGCCAAGGCGCAGATGGGGGTTTCGAAGGCGGCAGGTGGCGCCGAGAAGGGGCGTCCGCCGGCGGTGAAGAAACCGCGCAACCCCGACGATCTCAAGCTGATCTTGGGCGTCGGGCCGAAGTTGGAAGGCGTTCTCAACGGGCTCGGCATCTACACCTACGCGCAGGTGGCGTCGTGGAAGAAGGCAGAGCGCGACTGGGTCGACAACTATCTCAAATTCAAGGGGCGCATCGAGCGCGACGACTGGGTGAAGCAGGCCAAGGCGCTCGCCAAGGGTGGGGAGGCCGAATACATCCGCGTCTTCGGCAAGAAGCCGCGGTAGGCGTTCGCTTCTGCTTGTTGTGCGTCCTTCGAGGCTCGCTTCGCTCGCACCTCAGGATGAGGGCTGTTGTGCATTGCTCCGGCAAACTGGCGGGGTCAAAGGTTGTTCTACCGACGTGCGTCGGCCCTCTCCCCTGTAGTTGAATCCGCTGTGCTGTTGGGGCGATCAAATCACCTCCCTCATCCTGAGGTGCGAGTGGAACGAGCCTCGAAGGACGCAGTAAGAGCGTTTTGACCTGTCGAGCGGTGGCGCTGGCGGCGTCTAGCGCCCGCAGGACTGCATCTGCGACGCGTAGTTCTGAGCCATCGTCGCGGTGCGGCGTGCGTAGTTCTGGATCGAGGTATTGCTGCGCCAGCTTCCGCGCCGGTAGCCGGCGTGGCCGGAATAATAGGCCAGATAGAGATTGTAGGCGTCGTGCGGCGCAATGCCGAGCGTGGTCGCCGACTTGTTATGGTACCACCCGACGAAATCGACGGCGTCGGCGAAGTTGTTGCGGCGGGCCATGTGGCGGCCGGTTGCACGCTGGTATTCGGTCCATGTGCCGTCAAGCGCCTGCGAATAGCCGTAGGCTGTCGATGCGCGCTTGCCGGGAATGAAGCCGAGGATTTTCTTGCGTGGCGGGCGCGCGCGGCCTTCGAAGCCGGATTCCATGCGGATCGTCGCCATCAGGATGTGAACGGGAATGCCGTATTGACGCGACGCGCTGCTTGCCGAGCGATGCCAGTTGCCGACGAAGCCGGAATTCTGGTCGAACACCGAGCAGACATTGTTGATACGGTCGGGTTTGCTGGCGCAGGCCGACAAGGCCAGCAGCAACAAGAGCGGCAGGAAACGCAAGGAACGCGATACAGACATTCCGTCACACTAGCGGATGCCCGTAAATGAAAGCTTGCCTTGAATTTTAACGATCCAGGCGGGGGGCGAAGGCGCGGTTCAGGAGCGTGTGATCGGGAACTGGATTTCCTCGAAGCCGATGCGCGCCGCGCCCGCATAGGGAATGGCATGCAAAGCGAGGATCCACAGGCTGACGACAGCCGCGACGGCGAACACCGCCAGCGCGTTGCGTGCCGCCGGAGGGCGCTCAGCATGCACGGCGGCGATCGCAACCATGGACAGGAATGTCAGGAACAGCACCAGATACCACTTGTACTGGCTGATCGAGTTGCCGCCCAATGCAAGCCGCTTGTTGCGCGCATCCTGCAACTCGTCGAAGTCCTGCGCCATCTTCGCAACCAGCGGGGCCGAGGCACCGGCCTGCGCGAAGTCTATCATGCCGATGCGGATCTGCTGGAGTGCCTGGTCGACTTCCAGCGCCGGGTCGCGGTTGGCGTTGGCACCCCATTCGACATCGCGCACCGCAGCCTTATAGGCGATGAGGCCTTCGATCATGGCCGGCACGTCGAGCGCATCGGGCCCGGCTATGCCTGCGAGGCGGGCAATCGTGGAACGTTCCTCGCTGGCGGCCTGCTCGGCCTGCGCGCGGATGGACCAAACGTCGGCGGCGGCAAAGCCCAGCGCCAACGCCCATGCCGTCGCGATCGTGCTCATGAAGGTGGTGACGGGCACCGCCTGATCGAGGCGCCGGGTGGATGACCTGAAGGCAGTGAGCAACAGCATCGAAACCGCAAAGATGACGATGCCGAAGACCGCAAGCGCCAGAAGGATCAGCGGCGCCGATTGGGAGAACAGCGTGGTCAGGAGCGTGGACACTGGTGACACCTCGGGCGGCAATTTCTCTTGCCGGTGCAGCCTGCACCGTCCCCACTTCCTGACCGATTTGTCTCGTGGCGTCCAGAAGCGCCAAAACTCTCGAAATTCATGCTATGTTATTTAAACGACGCGTAATGTCGCTATTCTTTCCATTGGACACGAATTTTTGCCGCTCATCTTAAAATTACGCCCGGATAGGACGCTTTTTCGACAGAAGAAGCTTTCCAGCACGATAAGCCTTTGAGCATGAACGCCGAACCACGTCGCCGTCGCTCCGGCGGGCGCGCCAACGCCCGCGAGCCTGCACCGATCCCGCAGCTTGCGGCGTCGCATGTGCGCAATCCCTATCCGCCGATGCGGGTCCTTTCCGACGACCAGGTGGAGGCGATCCACGACGCATCGATGCATATCCTGGAAAATCTCGGCATCGAGATGATGAGCGCCGCCGCGCTCGACTTGTTCGCCCGATCTGGCGCCAAGGTCGATCGCGCTGCAAAGACGGTCTACATCGATCGCGGGCTTGTTGCGGAGGCGCTTGGGACAACGCAGCCGTCCTACACGCTGACACCGCGCAACCCGGCGCGCGCGGTTCCACTAGGGGGCGATGCCATCTGCTTCACGCTGGTCGCGGGGCCGCCCAACGTGCACGACATGGAGCGCGGGCGACGCGCGGGAAACCATCGCGACTATTGCGACCTGATCCGGCTCGCGCAGCATTTCAACTGCATCACCATGCTCGGCAACCAGGTCTGCGCGCCGATCGAGCTCGCGGCCAACACCCGGCACCTCGACACCTACCTCGCCAACCTGACGCTGACCGACAAGAGCTTTCACGTCTCCGCCATCGGCCAGGGCAGGGCGCTGGACGGTATCGAGATGATGGCGATCGCGCGCGGGCTGACGCTGGACCAGATGCGCGGCGATCCCGGCACTTTCCACCATCATCTCGGTCAACAGCCCGCGCCGTTTCGACGACCAGATGGCCGAAGGGCTGATGACGATGGCGCAACACGGGCAGTCGGTCGCCGTCACGCCCTTCACGTTGATGGGGGCGATGAGCCCGGTGACGCTGGCCGGCGCGCTGGCGCAGCAGAATGCCGAAGCGCTCGCCGGCATTGTCCTGACCCAGCTGGTGCGGCCCGGCGCACCGGTAATGTATGGGGCGTTCACCTCCAATGTCGACATGCGCTCGGGCGCTCCGGCCTTCGGCACGCCGGAGAACGCCAAGGCCAACATCGCCTCCGGCCAGCTTGCGCGCCGCTACAACCTGCCATACCGCACCACGCCCGGCTCCGCCTCCAATGCGGCGGACGCGCAGGGCGCCTATGAGACGATGATGGCTCTGTGGGGTGCCGTGCTCGGCCACGGCAACCTGCTCTATCACGCGGCCGGCTGGCAGGAGGGCGGTCTCACGGCGAGCTTCGAGAAGGTCGTGCTCGACGTCGAGATGATCCAGCATATGATGGAGCTGCTGCGCCCGATCGAGGTCAACGACGCGGAGCTGGCGCTGGACGCGCTGGCGCGCGTGCCGACGGGCGGGCACTTCTTCGGCGATGCGCACACGCTGGAGCGCTATTCGAGCGCGTTCTACCAGCCGATGGTCTCCAACTGGCAGAACTACGAGAGCTGGCAGGAGAGCGGCGCCGCCGATGCAACCGCGCGCGCGACGCAGGTCTGGAAGAAGGCGCTGGCCGAATACCAACAGCCGCCGATGGACGAGAGCGTTCGAGAAGCGCTCGACGCCTACGTCGCCAAACGCAAGGAAGAGATCGGGGCAGGGGAGCCGTGACCTATTTCGTGCCGCCGGCTAGGTGGGGATGGTGTGGCATGGATCCTCGGGTCAAGCCCGAGGATGACGAGATCATGAAATCGTCATGCCTTTCCATACCTGTAGGATTGATAGCGTCAGAAACGCATTCGTCATCCTCGGGCTTGACCCGAGGATCCATGCCGGAACGCCCAAGCTCCCGCTTCGAGCGCCTGACAATGAGATTCAGGCCAGGCCTTCAACTCACTGAACGAGAACAGCAATCATGAAATCGCACACACGTGTCGTGGTCATCGGCGGGAGGCGTCGTAGGCGCTTCCGTGCTCTATCATCTTGCCCGGCACGGCTGGACCGACGTGGTGCTGCTCGAGCGCGACGAGCTGACCTCCGGCTCGACATGGCACGCGGCGGGCGGGATGCATACGGTCAACGGCGACCCGAACGTCGCCAAGCTGCAGAAATACACGATCGAGCTCTACAAGGAGATCGAGGAGCTTTCCGGCCAGGCAACCGGCGTGCACATCACCGGCGGCGTGCTGCTGGCGGCCACCGAAGCACGCATGGACTGGTTGCGCGGCGTGGTGGCGAAGGGGCGCTATCTCGGACTCGACCTGGAGGAAATCTCGGCGCAGGAGGCGGCGGAGCTGATGCCGCTGCTCGATCCGAAGCAGTTCGTCGGTGCGGTGCGCAATTCGGAGGACGGTCACCTCGACCCCTCCGGAGTCACTCACGCCTATGCAAAGGCCGCCCGAAAGCTTGGCGCGGAGGTGCATCGCTTCACCAAGGTCGAAGATATCGTCCGGCGCGAAGATGGCATGTGGCGGGTCATCACCGACAAGGGCGGGGTGGTGGCCGAGCATGTCGTCAATGCCGGCGGGCTCTGGGCGCGCGAGGTCGGGCGCATGGTGGGGCTGGAACTGCCGGTGCTGGCCATGGAGCACATGTACCTCATCACCGAGGACATGCCGGAAGTGGCGGAGTGGAACGCGAAGACCGGCAGCGAGATCATCCATGCCATCGACTTCGACGGTGAGCTTTACCTGCGCCAGGAGCGCGGCGGGATGCTGATGGGCACCTACGAAAAGGCCGCCAAGCCTTGGTCGGAATACCAGACGCCGTGGAATTTCGGCCATGAGCTTCTGGAGTCCGACATCGACCGCATCGCGCCGTCACTCGAGGTGGGGTTCCGGCATTTCCCGGCCTTCCAGAAGACCGGCATCAAGCAGATCATCAACGGGCCCTTCACGTTTGCGCCCGACGGCAACCCGCTCGTGGGGCCGGTGCGCGGGCTTCCGGGGTTCTGGGTGGCATGTGGCGTGATGGCCGGCTTCAGCCAGGGTGGTGGCGTAGGCCTGGCGCTCGCCAACTGGATGATCGACGGCGATCCGGGCGCCGACATCTGGGCGATGGACGTGGCGCGCTACGGCGACTGGGCGTCGATGGCATACACGAACGCCAAGGTCCGCGAGAACTATTCGCGGCGCTTCTCGATCCGCTTTCCCAACGAGGAACTGCCGGCCGGACGGCCGCTGAAGACCACGCCGATCTATGACCTTCTTTCGGCCAAGGGTGCGCAATGGGGTGTCGCCTACGGGCTCGAGGTGCCGTTGTGGTATGCGCCGCAGGGCGCGAGGGACGAATTTTCCTGGCGGCGTTCGACAGATTTCCAGCATGTCGCAAATGAGGCGCAGACTGTGCGCGAGCGCGTCGGCCTCATGGAAATCTCCAGCTTTGCCAAATACCGGGTGACGGGGACGGGCGCCCGCGACTGGCTGGACCGCATGCTCGCCTGCAAGCTGCCCGCGCCGGGGCGCATGGCGCTCGCGCCGATGCTGAAGGAAGACGGCAAGCTGATCGGCGATTTCACAGTGGCGAATCTTACTGCTGATGCGGAAGTGTCGTCATCGCAGGACTGGATGATCTTCGGCTCCGGCATTGCCGAGCAGAACCATATGCGCTGGTTCGAGAAGCACCTGCCGGGCGACGGAAGCGTGAATGTCGAGGCGCGGGGCCTGTCGCTGGTTGGGCTAGCCGTCGCCGGGCCGAACGCGCGGAAACTGCTCGAGAAGGTCATGCGTGCCGAGGTTACGAATGCCGCGTTCCCGTTCATGGCTATCCGAAGGATGGACATCGGCATGGCGCCCTGTCTGGTCGGTCGCGTGAGCTATACCGGCGATCTTGGCTACGAGATCTGGATGGCGCCCGAATATCAGCGCCGCATATACGAGCGGCTGATGTCGGCGGGTCAAGAATTCGGTATCGGCCTGTTCGGCTCGCGCGCGCTCAACGCGCTGCGGCTCGAAAAGAATTACGGTTCCTGGGCGCGTGAATACCGGTCGATCTACGGTCCCCTCGAAGCCGGGCTGGACCGCTTCGTTGCCTATGGCAAGGAGGCGGATTTCGTCGGCAAGGCGGCAGCACTCGCCGAGCGCGAGCAGGGCGGCCGGCTGCGGCTGCGCAGCTTCGTGGTCGACGCGGTCGATGCCGATGTCATCGGCGACGAGGCGATCTGGTTCGAAGGCGCTGTGCGTGGCTGGGTGACTTCCGGCGGCTATGCGCACCACTC
The DNA here is from genome assembly GCA_019739225.1 of Aquamicrobium sp. GTDB lineage: Bacteria > Pseudomonadota > Alphaproteobacteria > Rhizobiales > Rhizobiaceae > Aerobium. The sequence goes on along the minus strand of JAHHDT010000001.1, from coordinate 837,855 downwards.
CGGGAAATCGGTGGCGATGGGCTATGTGCCGCGCGAAATCGCAGACGCGGAAACAGGGTTCGAGATCGAGCTTCTCGGCCGGCGCCTGCCTGCAAGAATTCAGGCGACGCCGCTGTTCGATGCCAATTTCGAGCGGATGCGGGGATGAGGAGCAACGGCCAAAAAATAACATGACTGTTTTTGTCATGTTATTTTCTAGGAATATCAATGGCTTGGCCAAAATTTGACCGATTGATAAAAAAATAGATCGTGCTAGCATTTCCCCAAAACCAATAATGGGGAACATCGACGATGGCTGAAGGCCAGTTCAAGCAGGGCATCGCGGCCGGCCGGCTCGCGCAGCCGCAATATGCGGACAACTTTTCCGATCTTCACCCGCCCTTCGATCGGCACGAGGCGCTGGTGGAGGCGGATCGCTGCTATTTCTGCTATGACGCACCGTGCATGCAGGCGTGCCCGACCACGATCGACATTCCGCTTTTCATACGCGAGATCGCGACTGGCAATCCGCTGGGCGCGGCCAAGACGATCTTCGATCAGAACATCCTGGGCGGCATGTGCGCCCGTGTCTGCCCGACCGAGACGCTGTGCGAGGAGGTCTGCGTGCGCGAGGTGGCGGAGGGCAAGCCAGTGCAGATCGGCCGCCTGCAGCGCTATGCGACGGATACCGCCATGGCGCAGCACAAGCAGTTCTACGAGCGCGCGGCGCCGACCGGCAAACGGGTCGCGGTCGTCGGCGCCGGGCCTGCCGGGCTTGCCTGCGCGCATCGGCTGGCCGTCAACGGGCATGAGGTGACGGTCTACGAGGCCAAGCCAAAAGCCGGCGGCCTGAACGAGTATGGCATCGCGGCCTACAAGTCCGTCGACGGTTTCGCGCAGGCCGAGGTGGATTATGTGACTGCCGTGGGCGGCATCAATGTCCAGCACGGCAAGGCGCTTGGCCGCGACATTTCTCTTGCGGAACTCGCTTCCTCCCATGACGCCGTGTTCCTAGGCATGGGCCTGAGCGGTGTGAAAGCCCTGCGGGCCGAGGGCGAGGATGCCGAGGGTGTGCAGGACGCGGTCGATTTCATCGCTGAACTGCGCCAGGCAGGCGACCTTGCACAGCTTCCGGTTGGTCGGCGTGTCGTCGTCATCGGCGGCGGCATGACGGCGATCGACGCTGCGATCCAGTCCAAGCTGCTCGGCGCCGAAGAGGTGACGATCTGCTACCGGCGCGGCAAGGAATACATGAACGCTTCGGAGTTCGAGCAGGATCTGGCGGCCTCCAAGGGCGTCACCATCCGCCACTGGCTGCAGCCCAAAAGCGTCATCGATGCTGGTGGGCGTGTTGCGGGCATCGAACTCGAATACACGACCCTGCGCGATGGCAAGCTGGTCGGCACGGGCGAGACGATGCTGATCGACGCCGACCAGGTGTTCAAGGCGATCGGCCAGTCGTTCGACGCGTCGCCACTCAACGGCTCCGGCGGTTCGATCGCCATGGAAGGCGGGCGTATCAAGGTCGATGCCGAAGGGCGTACCTCCATGGCCAAGGTCTGGGCGGGAGGCGACTGCGTCGTCGACGCGCGCGAGGATCTCACCGTCGCAGCGGTTGCCGCTGGTCGTGACGCGGCTGAAAGCATCAACCGGGCACTCACCTCTAACGGGAGGGCATGAGCATGGCAGACATTCGTTCGAACTTCGTCGGAATCAAATCTCCGAACCCGTTCTGGCTCGCCTCGGCGCCGCCGACGGACAAGGCCTACAATGTCGTTCGCGCCTTCAAGGCTGGGTGGGGCGGCGTCGTGTGGAAGACGCTGGGCGAGGAAGGCCCGCCGGTCGTCAACGTCAACGGGCCGCGCTACGGCGCGATCTGGGGTGCCGACCGGCGTCTGCTCGGCCTCAACAATATCGAGCTCATCACCGACCGTGACCTGCAGACAAACCTGCGTGAGATGAAGCAGGTAAAGATGGAATGGCCGGACCGGGCGCTGGTCGCCTCGATCATGGTTCCCTGCGAGGAACAAAGCTGGAAGGCGATCCTGCCGGTGGTCGAGGAGACCGGAGCCGATGGCATCGAGCTGAATTTCGGCTGCCCGCACGGCATGAGCGAACGCGGCATGGGCGCCGCCGTCGGCCAGGTTCCGGAATATATCGAAATGGTAGTGCGCTGGTGCAAGCAGTACACGCGCATGCCCGTCATCACCAAGCTGACGCCCAACATCACCGACATCCGCAAGCCGGCGCGCGCGGCCAAGGCGGGCGGAACCGATGCGGTGTCGCTGATCAACACCATCAATTCGATCACCGGCGTCAATCTGGACAGTTTCTCGCCGGAGCCAATGATCGACGGCAAGGGCACGCATGGCGGCTATTGCGGCCCGGCGGTTAAGCCGATCGCCATGAACATGGTGGCCGAGATAGCCCGGGACCCCGAAACGCGTGGCCTGCCGATCTCCGGCATCGGCGGCATCACAACCTGGCGCGATGCCGCCGAGTTCCTGGCCCTCGGCGCCGGCAACGTTCAGGTCTGTACGGCTGCGATGACCTATGGCTTCAAGATCGTGCAGGAGATGATCTCTGGGCTGGAGGCCTGGATGGACGAGAAGGGCCATCGCTCGCTCGACGACATTATCGGCCGAGCAACCCCGAACGTAACCGACTGGCAGTACCTCAACCTCAACTACGTGGCCAAGGCGCATATCGACCAGGATGCCTGCATCAAATGCGGCCGTTGCCACATCGCCTGCGAGGACACCTCGCACCAGGCCATCACGCAGATGGTCGATGGCGTGCGGCATTTCGAGGTGATGGAGGACGAGTGCGTCGGCTGCAATCTCTGCGTCAACGTGTGCCCGGTCGAAGGCTGCATCACGATGGAGCCGCTGGCTGCCGGCAGTCTCGACCAGCGCACGGGCAAGGTGGTCGAGCCGGTCTATGCCAACTGGACGACGCATCCCAACAACCCGATGGCGCGTCAGGCGGCAGAGTAGGGACAGGGGGCTTTCAGCGTCGCCGCCTCGCTACGGCGGCGACGGGATATGGTGACGCTGTATCGGTCGAAAGCCCCGGCAGCACGGCGCGGATGTGGTCGCCAAGCGCTCTGGCCGCGGCAGAGGGCCGCTGCTCGGCGAATTCGAGCGCTATGCCAAGCGTCGGCAAAGGCGGCAATCCGGTTGAAACGATATGGAGATCGGATGGCACGGCCGTCTGCGTCAGGACGCTGATCGCATGCCCCGAACGCGCTATCGCGATGAGCCCGGCTAAGCTGTCGCTGGCGAACGCGACCCTGTAACGGCGATTGACCCCCTCCATCGCATCGCAGGCGGCTCGATAGTCGAGCGTCGCAGGCGCCGACAAGGCCAGTGGAATGGGGTCGAGATCGAGTATGGCTGGCTTCGGTTCGTTCGCCACCCACACGAATCGTTCTTTGCGGATGACATCGCTGTTTGCCGCGTCGGAAACAGACACGAGCGCCATGTCGATCTGGCGACGATGCAGCAGGGGACGCAGCTCGGTGGTGGGCGCGCAGACCATGCGCAGCTCGACTTCAGGGTGCAGCGCAAAGAAGTCTCTGAGCAATTCCGGGATGAAGGCAATCGAGTAGTCTTCTGGGCACCCAAGGCTGATGGGACCCTTGAGCGTGCCGCCAGCCATGTCGGCTAGGATTTCGTCGTGCCTGGCAAGCAAGGACTCGGCGTGAGCCAGAAACCTTTCGCCAGCGGCGGTCAGGCGCACGCCCGACCCGCTGCGGTGTAGAAGCGACTGGCCGATCTGGTCTTCCAGACGTTGCATCTGCATGCTGAGCGCGGATTGCGTTCGGCCGATCTGGCTGGAGGCAAGGCTGATGGAACCGGTTCGCGCGACCGCAGCGAAATTCCTTATGAGCGCAAGGTCGAGCATAGGCGTGGCATCAATCTGATTGATAGCGGAGTACGGTAATATCAATTTGCGCAGAAGCTCAAGCGGCGCTAGCGATTGGGCGAGCCATTCGGAGAGATTTCATGTCCCTGAACGAAGATCCCGCATTCTGGGCTGCCGCGCGCAAGCATCTGATCCGCTACGGACCAAGCTTCGAAAGCGTCATCATCGAGCGCGCCGAGGGCAGCTTCGTTTACGATGCCGACGGGCGCGCGATCCTCGACTTCACCTCGGGCCAGATGAGCGCCGTACTCGGCCATACGCATCCCGACATAGTGGCGACGGTCGATCGGCAGATGAGGTCTGTCGCGCATCTCTTCAGCGGCATGCTGTCCCGACCGGTGATCGAACTCGCGTCGCGGCTGGCCGCCCTGGCGCCGGGGCTCGACCGCGTTCAACTGCTTACCACCGGAGCGGAATCGAACGAGGCTGCGATCCGCATGGCCAAGCTGGTCACCGGCGGGCACGAGGTCGTCGCCTTTGCGCAGAGCTGGCACGGCATGACAGGTGCTGCAGCCTCCGCAACCTACAGCGCGGGCAGGCGCGGCTATGGGCCGGCGACTGCCGGTTCCCTGGTCATTCCGGCCCCGAACGCCTATCGGCCGCGTTTCACCCATGCCGATGGTTCCAATGACTGGCAGACCGAGCTTGACGACGCCTTCGAGCTGATCGACCGGCAGTCGACCGGCAATCTCGCGGCTTTCATTGCCGAGCCGATCCTGTCAAGCGGGGGCATTCTCGAACTTCCGCAGGGCTATCTCGCCGCCTTGAAGCAGAAGTGCCATGAGCGCGGCATGCTGCTGATCCTCGACGAGGCTCAGACGGGCGTCGGCCGCACCGGGCACATGTTCGCGTTCCAGCGGGACGGCGTGACGCCCGACATCCTGACTCTCTCGAAGACCCTTGGCGCCGGGCTGCCGCTGGCGGCGGTCATGACCACCGAGGAAATTGAGCAGAAGGCATTCGAGCGCGGCTTCCTGTTCTACACCACCCACGTCTCGGACCCGCTTACCGCAGCGGTGGGCGCAACGGTGCTCGATGTGGTGGAGCGTGACGGTCTGGTCGACCGGGCTGCCCGGAGCGGCAAAAGGTTGCGCGCCGGCCTGCTTTCGCTGCAGCAGAAATACGAGTGCGTCGGCGACGTGCGCGGTCGTGGGCTGCTTCTCGGGTTGGAGGTCGTCAAGGACCGGCAGACCAAGGCGCCCGGTTTCGAGCTGGGCGCCAGGATCATGGAAGAGGCGATGCTGCGAGGGCTCAGCATGAACATCGTCAAGCTGCCCGGCATGGGCGGCGTATTCCGCATCGCACCGCCGCTGACGGTCTCGGATGAAGCGATCGACCGCGGCGTGGAGATCATGTCGGAGTCCATCGAGGCTTCGCTCGCCTGACGTCCTCCTTTCGAGGCCAAGTTTGCCTGTGCTGCTGACAGGGCATGTCAGCAGCACAAGCATGAATCTATTGTCGATATAATTTATCCAGGATAAGAACAATCCAGAATTGAGGAACAGCGATGAAACTCTCTGAAGGGGTCGAGGCGGCGGCCCATAGCGTCACAATTCTGGCCACGCTCGGGCCGGGTGAAACGATGCCTGCCGCGGCCTTCGCGGATGCCTACGAGATCTCGGCGAGCTATCTGCTGAAGCATCTCAAGGCTCTCGTTGCCGACGGGCTGCTCGAATCTGTCTCCGGCCCGCAGGGCGGTTATCGGCTTGCGCGGGCCGCCGAGAAGATCACGTTGCTCGATGTCGTGCTCGCCATCGAGGGGCGCCGTCCCGCTTTCCGTTGCACGGAGATACGCCAGCGCGGCTCAGCCAGGTTGCCGGCAGAGGTCTATGCGAAACCCTGCGGCATCAACGCGGCAATGCTGAAGGCCGAGCGCGCCTACCGCGCCGCGCTTGCCGAAACGTCGATCGCCGATATCGCGGCGGATTTCAGCGCCGAGGCCGACCCGCGCGCCGTTGCGGCCGCCTGCGCTTTTGCCCAGCAGAACAAGCGCCCGCAGGGGCGCTCCAAAATGCCCTCAGCTGAAGGAGAAAAGGCATGAAGCCCAGACTGCAGTTTTTCAACGTTGCGCCAGACATCATGAAGCAGGTGATGACGCTGAACGAAGCGGCCAATAATTGCGGGCTGGAGCATTCGCTCCTGCATCTCATCAAGCTGCGCGCCTCGCAGCTCAACGGATGTTCCTATTGTGTCGACATGCACACGCGCGAGGCGCGGCGTGACGGCGAGACCGAGCAGCGCGTCTACTTGGTTTCGGCATGGCGCGAATCGCCGCTGTATTCCGATCGTGAGCGTGCGGCACTGGAATGGACCGAGACGCTGACGGCGCTTGCCGGCCATCATGTCGAAGACGAATCCTACGACGCTGCTCGCGCGCATTTCAGCGAAGAGGAAATGGTCAAGCTCAGCGTCGCCATCGGCATGATCAATGTGTGGAACCGGCTCTGCACCGGGTTCCGGGCCGTGCATGCGATCGAGACGGCCAAGGCTGCGTAAGGCGAGCAAAGGGCGGCGATGCTAGTGCGCCGCTGCCTATCCGGCTTTTTTTTCTTCTTCTTCCAACGATTTGCTCCAAGCAGTTCCCAATAGCGTGTCCTCGCTTTGGGCAAATCGTTTCATGCTCTCAATCAGTTCAGTGATTTTCGCCTTCCGGTCTGATCGATTCCTTCGGGTCGGGAGCGAACTTGCGTACTGCTGAACTTCGGCGAGCGTACAAACATCAAGATTCTTGTTTATCCGCTCACCACTCTCTGTCGTTACGATGATTTGAGGGCCAATTCCAAAGCTCCCCCACAACGTTCGTTGAGTAGGTTCTATGCTTGTTGGAGCTTTTGAGCGCGCACGAGAAAGCTCTCTTCCCAGGCTGCTTCTAAGCAGCCTTTCGGAGACATCTTCGACTTCTCGCGGATATTGACGAATTACGGCATCGACTATCGCTGCTGTAGTTGCTCCAGGATCTCCTAGTTCAGTTGCCTTCAGCAACAAAAGATTGCGCATCTTGGTGAGTGCAAGCTTGCCACCCATGGACCGTTCCTTCGTTGAAGCGAATCAGAAGGGAATGGTTGATCGCGACATATCGCCGCGTCAATGCCGGAAATAAACGATGAACAAAAACAGATCAGAGATGGATCAAGGGAGCGCTAAGTCGGTTTCCTGTTAGGTTTGGGTGGCTGCATCGACCCGTCAGCGGCGCGCACTCTCGTGCCCATGATTCTTCCTATTGTTGCAGCTTGGGCAACGCTCGGGCGGGCATCGAACTTGAGTAAGAACAAGGAGTAGGGATTAGGGCCGTGCCAGACATCCAGCGCTTTGGCTTCAATCGCAAGTTCGGAACTTAAATGTGGCCTGCCGGCAGCAGCAAGGCTGATGACGTTGGAACGAAAACTCACGACGCAACTCGATTGCTAACTAGGACTTAAATCAAAGCTTGTTAGGGTTAGAAATTTCTTAAATTCTACTGCTCGATGTGGCTTTTCGCCTTTATTGGCCTCGTCTGCTGCTCACCTTGGCCCTCTCGATTTTCCTTTCGCCTGTCAGCGCTCTCGGCTAGTCCCACTGTATACAGTCCGGGACACCGATTTGAGCCAATCCGCAGATACAGCCCTCGACGCTAAACCGCGCGCGACGACGCATGCCACCGGCAGGCAGAAACTGCTGGGGCATCTCGCGATGCTGCTGTTTACCGCGTTGGTATCGGGCTCCTATTCGCTTGGCGGGATGGCCGCGTCGCATATCGGGCCGGCCGCAATCAACGCCATGCGGTTCGCGTTCGGCGTGGTGGTGATGGCAGCAGCCGTGGCTGTGCTGACGCGCGGCCGTATCCCGGCACCTCGGGCGCCGTGGCGCTATCTGGTGCTCGGCGCGCTGATGGCGGTGTTCTTCATCACCATGTTCATGGCGCTGCGGTTGACCGATCCGGTTTCGACGGGAGCGGTCTTCACGCTGATGCCGCTGATGTCGGCGGTCTTCGGCTATCTCTTTCTCGGGCAGGTGCCGCGCGGCATCGTCGTTGCCAGCCTGGTGTTTGCCGGTCTCGGCTCGATCTGGGTGATTTTCGGCGGCAACCTCGATGCGCTTCTGGCCTTCGACCTCGGGCGCGGCGAGATGATCTTCTTCATCGGCGTCGTCTGCCACGCGGCCTATGCGCCGCTGGTCCGCAAACTCAACGACGGTCGCGAGCCGCTCGCGGCCTTCACCTTGTGGACGCTGGTTGCGACAGGCCTGTGCATCGCGCTCTACGGTGTCAGCGAGATCGTGCAGACCGACTGGCAGTCACTACCCGCGATCGTCTGGGTGGCGATCGTCTACCTCGCCATCTTCACGACGGCGGGTACCACCTTCCTCGTCCAGTATGCGGCGATGAGGCTGCCGGCCGCCAAGGTTCTCGCCTATACCTACCTTTCGCCCTGCTACATCATCCTGTTCGAGGGCTTGCTAGGCCATGGCTGGGCCAGCCCCAGCGTTGCGCTCGGCGCGCTGGTGACCGTGCTGGGGCTCGTCGTCATGGCCGCGTCGCGCGACAGCTAGAGGGCGGCAGGCGGGATCGTAAACCGTCCGTTAACCGGAATCGGCAAGCTTCACGCAAGGTTCGGCAAACGGGAACGACGGCGAGAGATGATCGTCATCAAGGCAAGCGGCTCGACCGATGTGAGGGCGCTGCGCAGGCTGGCTGCCGATCTTTCGGCGGATGAGGTCGACGTCGCGCCTGAGGAAATCCAGCCGGCGATGCCGCGCAGGCGGCGCAGGCCGACGGTGAGCACGTTGCCGGGCGCCTCGATCGCGCCGGAAACGCGCGCGGCCATTCTCGAACTGCGCCAAGTCGAGGTAGAGCCGCGGGGCCAGTACGACCTGGCTTAAGCAAGGCTCTTCACCTTTTCGGCTTCAGTCCCTCGATGAAGAGTTGTTCCAGGAAGCGCGCGGCATCCTCGAAGCGGCCTTCGGCGCCGCGATCCGGTCCGAGGACGGCGCGCACCTGGACGTCGAAATCAGCATAATGCTGCGTGGTCGCCCAGATTGCGAATATCAGATGCCAGGGATCGGTGCGCACGATCCGGCCGTCGCGCATCCAGCCGCGGATGATCTGCGCCTTCTCGTCGACCAGCTCCTTCAATTCGCCTTCCAGCATCGGCATAACGCGCGGTGCGCCCTGCAGGATCTCGTTGGCGAACAGCCGGCTTTCGCGCGGGTAGTCGCGTGCCATCTCCAGCTTTCGGCGAATGTAGCTGCGCAGCTCCGTGATCGGGTCGCCGATGTCGTCGAGTTCCCGCAGCGGCGCCAGCCAGGTTTCGAGCAGGCGCTGCATCAGCGTCACATGGATGTCTTCCTTGGAGCGGAAATAGTAGAGGAGGTTCGGCTTCGACATGCCGGCGGCTTCGGCGATCTGGTCGATGGTGGCGCCGCGGAAGCCGTGCTGGGCAAATACCTCCAGCGCCGCCTCGAGGATGATCTCGCGCTTCTCGGTCTGGATGCGCGTCCTGCGTTTCGGCTTTACCGCCTCCATGGGCATCGTCCCCCTCGCGGCGCGCACCGCGCCAGATTTCTGGACCAATCGTCTGGACCAGCTTGCGCCGAAGCTGTGGAGCGCGCGGAAGCGCCAGCCTTTGCGCTAGTAATCCCTTGACCGCCTATGTGGCGGTGCTAACGTTTGTCCAATCGGTCAAAATTTGCGTAGCATATCTGCGCCCGAAGAACCAAGCGTTGGCCGAACAACGAGGGGCTCAAAGGAAAGAAAGGCTTGGTTATGTCCAACAGGCTCAACGTCGCGCCGAACGACCTCAGCGCATTCTGGATGCCGTTTACGGCAAATCGCCAATTCAAGCAGTCGCCGCGCATGCTGGTGTCGGCGAAGGACATGCACTACACGGCTTCCGACGGGCGCAAGATCCTCGACGGCACCGCCGGCCTGTGGTGCGTGAATGCCGGCCACTGCCGGCCGAAGATCACCGAGGCGATTCAGCGCCAGGCAGCCGAGCTCGACTATGCGCCAGCCTTCCAGATGGGGCATCCGATCGTCTTCGAACTGGCTAACCGGCTAGTGGACGTCGCGCCCGAGGGCATGGATCATGTCTTCTTCACCAATTCCGGTTCCGAATCCGTCGACACCGCGCTCAAGATCGCGCTGGCCTACCAGCGGGTGAAGGGCGAGGGTAGCCGCACGCGCCTGATCGGCCGCGAGCGGGGCTATCACGGCGTCAATTTCGGCGGCATTTCGGTCGGCGGCATCGTCACGAACCGCAAGATGTTCGGCACGCTGCTGACGGGCGTCGACCACCTGCCGCATACCCACCTGCCGGGCAAGAACGCATTCACCAAGGGCGAGCCGGAGCATGGCGCGGACCTTGCCGACGAGCTGGAGCGGATCGTCACGCTGCACGACGCCTCGACCATCGCGGCCGTCATCGTCGAGCCGGTCGCCGGCTCCACCGGTGTGCTCATCCCGCCGAAAGGCTATCTCCAGCGCCTGCGCGATATCTGCACCAAGCACGGCATCCTCTTGATCTTCGACGAGGTCATCACCGGTTTCGGCCGCCTCGGAACGCCGTTTGCGGCCGACTATTTCGGCGTCATCCCCGACATCATCACCACGGCGAAGGGCGTGTCCAACGGCGTGATCCCGATGGGCGCGGTGTTCGTGAAGAAGGAAATCCACGACGCCTTCATGACCGGACCGGAGCATCTCATCGAGTTCTTCCACGGTTATACCTATTCCGGAAACCCGATCGCCTCGGCAGCGGCCATCGCGACACTCGACACCTACAAGGAAGAGGGTCTGCTGACGCGTGGCGCGGAGCTCGCTCCCTACTGGGAGGAGGCCCTGCATTCGCTGAAGGATGCGCCGCATGTGATCGACATCCGCAATATCGGTCTCGTCGGCGCGATCGAGCTGCAGCCGATTGCCGGGCAGCCGACCAAGCGCGCCTTCCAGGCCTTCGTGAAGGCCTTTGAGCGCGGCGCGCTGATCCGCACGACCGGCGACATCATCGCGCTGTCGCCGCCGCTTATCATCACCAAGGGCCAGATCGACGAACTGATCGATCATGTGCGCGAAGTCCTGACTATGGTCGACTGACCGTGACCAGATCCGAGGGCCGGCGACGGGAACCGGCGGCTCTCGGTGACATGAAGACGAATGAGAGGAATACTGCCGATGGCCGCACCCGGCGAGAATCTGCGCATCAACCCCGACCGCCTGTGGGATTCGCTGATGGAGATGGCGAAGATCGGGCCGGGGGTTGCCGGCGGCAACAACAGGCAGACGCTGACCGACGAGGACGGCGAGGGCCGCCATCTCTTCAAGAAATGGTGTGATGCTGCCGGCCTGACGACCGGCGTCGACAAGATGGGCACCATGTTCGCCCGGCGCGGGGGAACGGATCCGGACCTGCCGCCGGTCTATGTCGGCTCGCACCTCGACACCCAGCCCACCGGTGGAAAGTATGACGGCGTGCTGGGCGTGCTCGGCGGGCTGGAAGTGATCCGCACGCTCAACGATCTCGGCATCAAGACGAGGCACCCGATCGTCGTCACCAACTGGACCAACGAAGAGGGCACGCGCTTCGCGCCGGCCATGCTGGCGTCAGGCGTCTTTGCCGGCGAGCACGACCTCGAATGGGCATACGACCGCAAGGACGCCAAGGGCTTGCGCTTCGGCGACGAGCTGGAGCGCATCGGCTGGAAGGGTGACGAAGACGTCGGCGGCCGCCCGATGAAGGCATTCTTCGAGCTGCATATCGAGCAGGGGCCGATCCTCGAGGATGAAGATATCGACATCGGCGTCGTCACCCACGGGCAGGGGCTCTGGTGGCTGCAGGTGACGCTGACCGGCAAGGACGCGCACACCGGTTCGACGCCTATGCCGAAGCGCCGCAATGCCGGGCTCGGCATGGCGCGCGTCACCGAGCTGGTGCACGAGGTGGCGATGGACTACCAGCCGGACGCCGTCGGCGCGATCGGTCACGTCGAGGTCTATCCCAATTCGCGCAATGTGATACCCGGCAAGGTGGTCTTTACCATCGACATCCGCACGCCGCACGAGAATGTGCTGAACGAGATGCGCGCGCGCATCGAGGACGGCATCGCTACCATCGCAGAGGCGCTGGATATCGGCTTCGAGGTCGAGGCCGTCGGCCACTTCGATCCCGTCACCTTCGATGAAGGCTGCGTAAAAGCCATTCGCGATGCCGCCGAACGTCTCGGCTATTCGCACCGCGACATCGTTTCGGGTGCTGGCCACGACGCCTGCTGGATCAACCGCGTGGCGCCGACGGCCATGGTGATGTGCCCCTGTGTTGACGGGCTTTCGCACAACGAGGCCGAGGAAATCAGCAAGGAATGGGCAGCGGCCGGTGCCGACGTGTTGTTCCATGCGGTGGTCGAGACGGCGGAGATCGTGGAGTGAGCGCAGGCTTGACGTTCGAAGGGGAACGTCCCTTGAAGCAGGTGATAGGTTGGACCGATGCGGCGCCGCCTTTCAAAACGCCGCTGATCGAAAGGTGCGAAGCTGCGTTGGCTCTTCCGCTTAAAGATCAGACTGTCGAGACGATGAGGCTCCTGCTTGGACAGGGTATAGCCATAGACATGCTGTTACCGCGTGCACTGGATATCCTTGAGCTGGATATCCTGGCTAGCGGGGATTTGTATGAGGGAGACCTGCTGGCATCGTGTCAGCGCCTGCCCGCATCGCATTGGAGAGAACATCCTGACCACTGGGTGCGGCTGGATTCGATCCTCCGCGACTTCGACCAAAAGGTCGATCAGGTGAACAAGGAACGTGCCGGGTTCATGGCGAACAATCCGTTCGGTGCTAAGCTATGAACTGACAGATATCGCCATTCGTGGCGCTAGGAATAGGGGAACGACAGAATGACAAAAGTCATCAGAAACGGAACCATCGTCACCGCCGACCGGACCTGGAAGGCCGATGTTCTGGTGAAAGACGGCAAGATCGTCGCTATCGGCAACGACCTGCATGGCGACCATGAATTCGACGCCACCGGCTGCTACGTGATGCCGGGCGGCATCGATCCGCACACCCATCTCGAGATGCCCTTCATGGGCACTTACTCCGCCGACGATTTCGAGAGCGGCACGCGCGCGGCGCTTTCGGGCGGCACCACCATGGTGGTCGATTTCTGCCTGCCGTCGCCCGGCCAGTCGCTGCTCGAAGCGATCCAGATGTGGGACAACAAGTCGACGCGCGCTGCCTGCGACTATTCTTTCCATATGGCGATCACCTGGTGGGGCGAGCAGGTCTTCAACGAGATGCCGGAGGTGGTGAAGCGCGGCATCACGTCGTTCAAGCACTTCATGGCCTACAAGGGCGCGCTGATGGTGGACGACGACGAGATGTTCTCGTCGTTCCAACGTTGCGCCGAGCTCGGCGCGCTGCCGCTCGTCCACGCCGAGAACGGCGACGTGGTGGCGCAGCTTTCGCAGAAGCTGCTGGCCGAGGGCAATACCGGGCCGGAAGGCCACGCCTATTCGCGCCCGCCGGAAGTGGAGGGCGAGGCCACCAACCGCGCCATCATGATCGCCGATATGGCGGGCGTGCCGCTCTATGTTGTGCACACCTCCTGCGAGCAGAGCCACGAGGCGATACGCCGCGCGCGCCAGAAGGGCATGCGCGTCTTCGGCGAGCCGCTGATCCAGCATCTCGTGCTCGACGAGACGGAGTATTTCGACAAGGACTGGGACCATGCCGCGCGCCGCGTGATGAGCCCGCCTTTCCGCAACAAGCAGCATCAGGATTCGCTATGGGCGGGGCTTTCTGCCGGTTCGCTGCAGGTGGTGGCGACCGACCATTGCGCGTTTACCAGCGACCAGAAGCGCTTCGGCGTCGGCGATTTCACCAAGATCCCCAACGGCACGGGTGGGCTCGAGGACCGGCTGCCCGTGCTTTGGACCAAGGGCGTCAATACCGGCAGGCTCACACCCAACGAGTTCGTTGCGGTGACTTCGACCAATATCGCCAAGATACTCAACATGTATCCGCAGAAGGGTGCGATCCTCGAAGGGGCGGATGCCGACATCATCGTGTGGGACCCGGAGAAGACCAAAACGATCTCGTCCAAGGCGCAGCAGTCGGTGATCGACTACAATGTCTTCGAGGGCATCGAGGTGAAGGGGCTGCCGCGCTTCGTCTTCACGCGCGGTGAGCTTGCCGTGAACGACGGCAAGGTCGAGGCCAAGCCCGGGCACGGCCAGTTCGTTGCCCGCGAGCCCCACATGGCGGTCAACAAGGCGCTGTCGACGTGGAAGGAAGTCGTTGCGCCACGGAAGATCGAGCGGACAGGCATTCCCGCGACCGGGGTGTGAGAGCGCAATCGCCGATGAACGCACTCGCCAGCCCGACACAGCCAGCCACCGCAACCGTAACTGCCCCCGTCATCGAGGCGACCGGCCTGGGGCTTACTTTCGAGACCGGCGACGGGCCGGTCCATGCCCTGTCCAATGTCGATCTCGCCATCGGCAAGGGCGAGTTCGTGTCCTTTATCGGGCCGTCGGGCTGCGGCAAGACAACGTTCCTGCGCGTGATTGCCGATCTCGAACAGCCAACGGCGGGTCGCATCACTGTCAACGGCATGAGCCCGGAGGAGGCGCGGCGGCAGCGCGCCTACGGCTATGTCTTCCAGGCCGCGGGCCTGTTCCCGTGGCGCACGATCGAACGCAATGTCGCGTTGCCGCTTGAGATCATGGGCTATCCCAAATCCGAGGTTGCGCAACGCATCGCGCGCACGCTCGACCTGGTCAATCTGACCGGCTTCGAGAAGAAGTTTCCGTGGCAGCTTTCCGGCGGCATGCAGCAGCGCGCCTCGATCGCCCGCGCGCTGGCCTTCGATGCCGATCTGCTCTTGATGGACGAACCGTTCGGCGCGCTGGACGAAATCGTGCGCGACCATCTCAACGAGCAGCTACTGCAACTGTGGGACCGCACGAACAAGACGATCTGCTTCGTCACGCATTCGATTCCCGAGGCGGTCTATCTGTCGACCAAGATCGTGGTGATGTCGCCGCGGCCTGGTCGCGTAACCGACGTGATCGATTCGACGCTGCCGCGCGAGCGACCGCTCGACATCCGCGAGACGCCTGAGTTCCTGGCAATCGCCGCCCGCGTGCGCGACGGGCTGAGGGCAGGGCATTCCTATGAGGATTAGGCGAGGCATTGCCGCCCTGGTTCCTCGCCCCCGCGAAGTGGGGGAGAGGTGCCGAGCAACGCGAGGCGGAGAGGGGGACACCCTTTTCCGTCGCTCCCCCTCTCCAGCTTGCTTCGCAAGCCACCTCTCCCCCATTCCATGGGGGCGAGGAAAGGCGCTTGTGCCGGGGGGCATCTGAATGGACCGCCTGCGCGACAAGATCATCCCCGTCACCGCGATCCTGCTTGGTATCGCGGCGATCTGGTATGTCGGGGCGTATCTCATGAACGCGCCGTTCCAGCGGGATCTGGACCGACGGGCAGGCGAGACGCCGACGTTTTCGGAATTCGTCGTCAAGACGATGACCCAGCCGAAGCCGACACTGCCGGCGCCGCACCAGGTGGCGGTCAACTTTTTCGAGAACACGTTCCTGCGCAAGGTCACGTCGGCGCGCAGCCTCGTCTACCACGCATGGGTTACGCTGTCGTCGACGATGGCGGGTTTCGCGCTCGGCACGGCGCTGGGCATCGCGATCGCCGTCGGCATCGTGCATGTGACGACGCTCGACCGTTCGTTGATGCCCTGGATCATTGCCTCGCAGACGATCCCGATCCTGGCGCTCGCACCGATGATTATCGTGGTGCTCGCGGCGATCGGTGTTACAGGGCTGATCCCCAAGGCGCTGATCTCGACCTATCTGTCGTTCTTCCCCGTGGCCGTGGGCATGGTGAAGGGCCTGCGCTCGCCCGACATGCTGCATCTCGACCTGATGCGCACCTATAACGCCAGCAGCGCGCAGGTTTTCTGGAAGCTCAGGGTTCCGGCCTCGGTGCCTTATCTCTTCGCATCCATGAAGGTCGCGGTTGCGGCCAGCCTCGTCGGCGCCATTGTCGGCGAACTGCCCACCGGCGCGGTCGCGGGCATCGGCGCCAAGCTGCTCAACGGCTCCTATTACAGCCAGACGATCGACATGTTCTCCGCGCTTCTTGCCGGCTCCGTGGTTGCCGTCATTCTCGTCAGCCTGGTCGGGCTTGCCGGCCGGGTCACCGAGCGCGCGATGGGAGGACGTCCGGCATGAGTAGCGCTGCCGCCCGTAATCCGTCGCTCTGGCCCGCATTGGCCGGTCTCGCGGTCGCACTGGCGCTGGCCGCCTTTGTTCTCAACGCCCTCGGCGTCCCCAAATACGCAGTCGACTATCGCCCGGCCATTCTGGGTGCGGCCATTGCGGTCTGGCTTCTCGCATGGTGGGTCAACTCCCGGCTTTCGGCGCTGTCGTTGCAGGATCGTACGCTTAACCTACTGCGCAACGTCTTCGTGGCGCTGTCGTTCGGCGTGGTGCTGCTCTTCCTCTGGGAAGTGCTGGTGCGCGCCTTCAACGTTCCCTTCGTGCTCCTGCCGCCGCCATCGGCCATTGGCGTGCGCATCGCCAATTCGCTGCCGGTGCTGGCAGCAGACGTCAACCAGACGATCTTCAAGGCGGTTTTCGCGGGCTATGCGATGGGCTGTGCTGCGGGTTTCATCGTTGCCATCCTCGCGGACCGGTTCCTGTTCCTGCGGCGCGGCCTGCTGCCCATCGGAAACATGGTCTCGGCGCTGCCGATCATCGGCATCGCACCGATCATGGTGATGTGGTTCGGCTTCGACTGGCAGTCCAAGGCCGCCGTCGTCGTGGTGATGACGTTCTTCCCGATGCTGGTCAACACGGTTGCAGGGCTTACAGCTGCCGGGCACATGGAGCGCGACCTGATGCGCACCTATGCGTCGAGCTACTGGCAGACGCTATTCAAGCTGCGGCTGCCCGCGGCCATGCCGTTCATTTTCAACGCTCTCAAGATCAATTCGACGCTGGCGCTGATCGGCGCCATCGTTGCCGAGTTCTTCGGCACGCCTGTCGTGGGCATGGGGTTCCGCATTTCGACCGAGGTGGGCCGCATGAATGTCGACATGGTCTGGGCGGAAATCGCGGTTGCGGCGCTCGCGGGTTCCGTCTTTTATGGCGTGATCGCTCTCGCAGAAAGAGCCGTCACGTTTTGGCATCCGTCTATCCGTGGTGGGTAGGCCAATCCAGAGGGTAAAAAAGATGAAGAAATATCTCGTATCGTTGATGGCCGGCGCGATGTCGCTGGCCGCCGCGCAGGCCTGGGCCGCAGACGCGGTGACGCTGCAGCTCAAGTGGGTCGCGCAGGCCCAGTTCGCCGGTTATTTCGTGGCGCTGGACAAGGGCTTCTACGAAGAAGAAGACCTCGACGTCACCATCAAGCCGGGCGGGCCGGACATCGCGCCCGAGCAGGTGATCGCCGGCGGCGGCGCCGACGTGATCGTCACGTGGATGGCGGCTGCACTTTCAGCCCGCGAGAAGGGCGTGCCGCTGGTCAACATCGCCCAGCCCTACAAGAAGGCGGGCATGCAACTCGTCTGCCCGGCCGACGGGCCGATCAAGACGGAAGCCGACTTCCCCGGCCATACGCTCGGCGTCTGGTTCTTCGGCAACGAATATCCGTTCTATGCCTGGATGAACAAGCTCGGCTATTCGACCGAAGGCGGGGAAGATGGCGTCACTGTGCTCAAGCAGTCCTTCGATGTGCAGCCGCTGATCCAGAAGCAGGCCGACTGCATCTCGGTGATGACCTACAACGAGTACTGGCAGCTCATCGACGCCGGCTACAAGCCCGAGGACCTGACAGTCTTCAACTATACCGAGATGGGCAACGACCTGCTCGAGGACGGGCTCTACGTGCTTGAGGACAAGCTCGCCGACGAGGCGTTCAAGGACAAGATGGTCCGCTTCGTACGCGCCTCTATGAAGGGCTGGGAATACGCGATCGCCAATCCGGAAGAGGCTGGCGGCATCGTCATGGACAATGGCGGCCAGGACGAGAACCACCAGGTGCGGATGATGAGCGAGGTCGCCAAGCTGATCGACACGCCGGACGCGAAGCTGATCCCGGAAGCCTACGAGCGCACCGCTAAGGCGCTGCTCGACCAGAAGATCATCGAGAAGGAGCCGGAAGGCGCCTACACGACGGAAATCACCGACGCGATGTGATCGGGACGGGACATGAAACATTGGAAGGGGCGGGCGACCGCCCCTTTTTCGTTGTGGCGGGTGCACGGGCCGTTGTTATTCCGATTGTGCGTTCTTCGAGGCTCGCTGCGCTCGCACCTCAGGATGAGGGGGGTTGTGCATTGCACCGGGGAGCTGGGGGCTAGCGAGGCGTTCTCTTGACTTGCCTCGCACCGGCTTCGTCGAGGGTTTGGGAACCAATCCCTCACCTAGGGTGCGCAAGCGCTTCGAGCCCACCACATTAGGAAGGTGAGAGCCAACCTCCCTCATCCTGAGGTGCGAGCGCAGCGAGCCTCGAAGGACGCACGGCGGCTCGCGTGCGCTTCGATGCCGTGCTCCGGTGGAGGCCAGCCCTTCCGCCATTGTCGCCGCTGCGAAGACATTGTGTGCATCACACGCCCCGCCGGGCAGCTTGAGCGCCCGTCGCAAAGGACCTACCTGTGCGGCAACCCAATCCTTCCAGTTTTCGGGATGCTCCCATGAAAAACATCGGCTTTCTCTCGTTCGGCCACTGGTCGCCGTCCCCGCAGTCCGGCACGCGGAGTGCTTCGGATGCGTTGCTTCAATCGATCGACCTCGCGGTGGCTGCGGAGGAACTGGGCGCGGATGGCGCCTATTTTCGCGTGCACCATTTCGCGCGTCAGCTCGGCTCGCCCTTTCCGCTTCTGGCCGCAGTCGGCGCGAAGACCAGCCGGATCGAGATCGGCACCGCCGTCATCGACATGCGCTACGAGAACCCGCTCTACATGGCGGAGGATGCGGGCGCGGCGGACCTGATTGCAGGCGGACGGCTTCAGCTCGGCATCAGCCGCGGTTCGCCCGAGCAGGTGATCGATGGCTGGCGCTATTTCGGCTACGCCCCGCGCGATGGCGAGACCGATGCGGATATGGCGCGCGCCAATGCGGAGATGTTCTTCGAGCTTTTGAAGGGCAAGGGTTTCGCCCAGCCGAACCCGTCGCCGATGTTTCCGAACCCGCCCGGCCTCTTGCGGCTCGAGCCGCATTCGGAAGGGTTGCGTGACCGCATCTGGTGGGGCGCGGCGACCGACGCCACGGCGGTGTGGGCCGCCAAGCTCGGCATGAACCTGCAGAGCTCGACGCTCAAGTTCGACGAGACCGGCGAGCCGCTTCATGTGCAGCAGGCCAAGCAGATCCGCGCCTATCGCGAGGCATGGACGGCGGCGGGGCACCAGCACACGCCGCGCGTTTCCGTCAGCCGCTCGATCTTCGCGCTGGTGAACGACATGGACCGGGCCTATTTCGGCCGTGGCGGCGAGAGCACCGATCATTTCGGCTACATCGAGCCGGAGAAGCGCGCCGTATTCGGACGCACCTATGCGGCCGAGCCGGACGTGCTCATCGAGCAGTTGCGTGAGGACCAGGCGATCGCCGAGGCCGACACGCTGCTGTTGACGGTGCCGAACCAGCTCGGCGTCGACTACAACGCGCATGTGATCGAAGCGATCGTCAAGCACGTCGCGCCGGGCCTCGGCTGGCGCTAAGCCAAGAGATCCGTCGCGTCGCCGGCCGGATCGAGGTCAGCCGGCCGACGCGGCGGTGAAGACGGCAAGCTGGTCTGCGAAAGCGCGTTTGTAAGCGGGCCTCGCCTCGCCCCGCGCCACATAGGCGGCAAGGTTGGGATAGTCGTCCAGCATATCCGACGATGCCTTGAGCCTCAGCAGCACCGTCACCATCAACAGGTCGCCCGCGCTGAACGCTCCGTCTAGCCAGTCGGAATCGCCAAGGCGTGCGGACAGACCGTCCAACCGCTTGCGGATGCTGCCGTCCAGAGAGCGAAGGCGCTGCTCGTACCAAGGTTCGTCGCGCTCGAGGATCATTGCGAGGCTGCGATCGAAGATCGGTGGTTCCACCGTATTGAGTGCGGCAAACATCCATGTGACCGCGCGCGCCCGGGCGCCGGGGTCTGTCGGCAGCAGGCCGGCGTGCTGCTCCGCGATATAGAATACGATCGCTCCCGACTCGAACAGGGCAAGGTCGCCCTGCTCGTAAGTCGGAATCTGTCCGAAGGGATGCAGCGTGAGATGCGCGGGTTGCTTCATCTCCTCGAACGACACGAGGCGGACGTCATAGGGCTGGCCGACCTCTTCCAGCGCCCAGCGGACGCGCATGTCGCGCGCCAGACCCTTGCCGCGATCCGGCGACCGCTCGAATGCAGTGATGACGGGCTTCATCGGTAATCTCCAGCTCTTTGCATCTTGAGACCGGAGGACGCAGAAGAGTTTCGTCACCCGACATCGTCGGCGATTTTTCCATCCACATTCCGGATCGGCGGCGATCACGCCGCGACGAGGAGCTTTCGTCTCTCAACCTCGCGAAACGTTCCCGGGGTCTGGCCAGCGTGACGTCGAAAGAAGCGATTGAAATAGGCAGGGTCGGCGAAGCCGAGCGAATAGGCAATCGCCTGCACCGGGGTCGGCGTGAAGATCAGGTCGCGCCGGGCCGCTTCCATCAACTGGCGAGCCGCCAGTTCCTGCACCGAAAGCCCTGTCGCGGTGCGCGCAAGCCGGTTGAGATGGGCTGCCGAGACGCCGATCGATTGCGCATAGAAGGTCACAGGCCGGTGCTCGCGGCAGTGCGCGGCGATCAGCGTTGTCAGCGTCTCGATCCGGTCTTCGGTAGCGGAAGCGTCACCCTGTGCCGTCGATAGCGTACCGGCGCGAACCAGCGCGACGATCGCTGCCGTCATGAGTGGCTCGAGAAGCAGGAGCCGTCCGGCTGCGCGTCCGTGAAGCTCGGCGTGAAGCCGGCGCACGCTTTCGATCAGCAGGCCGGCGTTGTCGTCCGTATGTCGCAGCGACACCACCTGGCTCGTCGTCGCAAAAGCGGCAATCCGCCGGTCTGCCGCGGCAAGGGAGGC
Organism: Aquamicrobium sp.; assembly: GCA_019739225.1. Taxonomy (GTDB): domain Bacteria; phylum Pseudomonadota; class Alphaproteobacteria; order Rhizobiales; family Rhizobiaceae; genus Aerobium. Next base: position 816,875 of record JAHHDT010000001.1, on the reverse strand, counting down.
GAGCCGGTCGCCGAGCGCGGTCAGGACCAGCCCGTCGATCTCGCGGGAAAAGCGGAAACCGTGCACCGCCCCCGCGGGGATGAACAAAACGCAGGGGGCCTCGAAATGCCGCAGGTCGTTTGCACCCACGATCTCGCCGCTGCCGGATGTAAGCAGGAATATCTGGAAGAAGGAGTCGTGCCGATGTCGGGAAATCTCCCAATTGTGCAGGTGCGTACGTTCCGGGATCGTCTCGCTGTGAATCCAGAAATCTCCGGATTCTCCTGATTTTTCACGATAAAGACGATATGAGGGGACCGCGTTGGCCATTTCTCGCTCCGGCAGTGATGTTCGGATAGTGCAATCGATTGCCCGAATTGTCCATTGTTGGGAGGTCCGTCGGTCGGGCAGTATACAGGCTGCAAGCGGAGCCAGCCGGGGAGGAACGCCAGCATGCGCACGCAGGTTGCCATCATCGGCTCCGGCCCGGCCGGGCTGTTGCTCGGTCAGCTTCTGACCAACGCAGGTATCGACAATGTCATTCTGGAGCGGGTGAGTCAGGACTACGTTCTCGGCCGTATCCGGGCCGGCGTACTGGAAGAAGGCATGGCCGGCCTGCTCGACGAGGCAGGCGCGGGTGAGCGGATGCGCCGCGAAGGTCTGCCGCATGACGGGTTCGATCTCACATTTTCCGGAAAGCACCACAGGATCGACCTGCACGGTCTGACCGGCAAGCACGTCATCGTCTACGGCCAGACCGAGGTGACGCGCGACCTGATGGACAAGCGTGCCGCCACCGGAGGCATCAGCATCTACGAGGCGGCCGACGTGCAACCGCACGATTTCGATGGCGAACGGCCCTATGTCACGTACAGCAAGGATGGCGTTGAGCACCGGCTCGACTGCGATTTCATCGCGGGCTGCGACGGCTATCACGGCCCTTCGCGCAAGGCGGTTGAAGGCGAGGGGCTGGAGACGTTCGAGCGCGTCTATCCATTCGGTTGGCTAGGCATCGTTGCCGATGTGCCGCCCGTCAGCCACGAGTTGATCTATTCCAACCACCCGCGTGGCTTCGCGCTGTGCTCGATGCGCTCGGCCACGCGCAGCCGCTATTACGTCCAGTGTGCGCTGGACGACAGGGTCGAGGCTTGGTCCGACGACCGCTTCTGGGACGAAATCCGTTCGCGGCTGCCGGCGGAGACGGCCGAAGCGATGACGACCGGCCCGTCGATCGAGAAATCCATCGCGCCGCTGCGCTCCTTCGTGGCTGAGCCGCTGCGGTTCGGGCGCCTGTTCCTGGTCGGCGATGCCGGGCATATCGTGCCGCCGACGGGCGCCAAGGGGCTCAACCTCGCCGCAAGTGACGTGCGCTACCTCTTCGACGCATTGCAGGAGTATTATGCGGAACAGTCCGCCGCCGGGATCGATGGATATTCGGCCCGCGCGCTGCTGCGGGTCTGGAAAGCAGAGCGTTTTTCGTGGTGGATGACGAACACGCTCCACCGCTTTCCGGATATGGGGGCGTTCGGGCAGCGCATACAGGAGGCCGAACTGGAATATCTGACAGGTTCGCGCGCCGCGTCCACGTCGCTCGCCGAGAACTATGTCGGCCTGCCTTATTGAGGATCAACCGATGAACGAAAAACCGAAACGGCACGAACAGGGCATGGCGACACGCCGGGCGGTGCTTGGCAATGCCCATGTGGATCGCGCCGAGGCCGCAAAGACGGCGTTTGATGCGCCGTTCCAGGAACTCATCACCGAGGCCGCCTGGGGGCATGTGTGGTCGCGTGACACGATCACCCGGCGTGAGCGCTCGATGATGACGCTGGCGCTTCTGGCCGGCCTCGGCAATTTCGAGGAACTGGCGTTGCACACGCGCGCCACGGCCAACACCGGCGCCACGCGTGACGACATCCTGGAAGTCATGCTGCACGTTGCGATCTATGCCGGCGTGCCGCGCGCCAACCACGCGATCAAGGTCGTCAAGCACGTACTGGACGAGATGGACAAGGAGAAGGGCAAATGAGCGAGGGCATGCTCTCGAACCGCAAGCCGGAAACGGGCGCATTCTTCCAGCGCGACCGCGAGTGGCATCCGCAAGCCTATACGCCCTGGTACAAGACCTCCGTGCTGCGTTCGCCGCAGAAGGCGCTGCTGTCGCTCGACAACACGCTGTCGGAAATCACGGGTCCGGTCTTCGGCCACAATATTCTCGGCGCGCTCGACAACGACCTCATCCATAATTTCGCGAAGCCCGGCGAGAGCGCCATCGGTCCGCGCATCATCGTCTACGGCCGCGTTCTCGACGAGCGTGGCAGGGGTGTGCCCGGCGCGCTGCTGGAATTCTGGCAGGCCAATGCCGGCGGGCGCTATCGCCACAAGAAGGAGGGCTATATCGCGCCGCTCGATCCGAATTTCGGCGGCTGCGGACGCACGATCACCGACGAGGACGGTGGCTATGTCCTGCGTACCGTGCAGCCGGGGCCATATCCCTGGCCGAATGGTCCCAACGACTGGCGCCCGGCGCATATCCACTTCTCGATCTTCGGGCATGGGTTCGCGCAGCGGCTCATCACCCAGATGTATTTCGAGGGCGACCCGATGATTCCACTGTGCCCGATCGTCAAGACGATCAACGATCCCGCGGCGATCTCCGATCTGACGGCAGCGCTCGACATGAGCGCGACGACGCCGATGGACAGCCGCGCCTACAAGTTCGACATCGTCCTGCGCGGTCGCCGCTCCACGCTCTTCGAAAACCGTCTGGAGGGGAACTGACCATGGTCCAGCCGCTCAATCGCTTCAAGGAAAGCGCGTCGCAGACCGCCGGTCCCTACGTTCATATCGGGCTGACGCCGAACTTCTCCGAAATCAACGGTGTCTATCCGCACGACCTCGGCTCCAGCATGGTCAACGACAAGACGCGCGGGAAACGCATTGCCATCACCGGGCGCGTGCTCGACGGCACCGGGACCCCGCTGAGGGATGCGCTCGTCGAGATCTGGCAGGCCGATGCCGACGGTCTCTACAATTCGCCCTCCGAGATGCGCGGTGCGGCGGACCCCAACTTCACCGGCTGGGGGCGCTGCGCGACCGACATGGTGTCGGGCGAATTCCGTTTCGAGACGGTCAAGCCCGGCCGCGTTCCCTTCAATGACGGCCGGCTGATGGCCCCGCACGTCACCTTCTGGATCGTCGCGCGGGGCATCAATATCGGCCTGCACACGCGCATGTATTTCGGTGACGAGGATGCGGCCAATGCCGAGGACCCGGTGCTTGCCCGTATCGAGCATCGCGTGCGGCTGCCGACGCTGGTGGCCGAGCCTGTCGAAGGCGGCTATCGTTTCGACATTCATCTGCAGGGCGAGAAGGAAACCGTCTTCTTCGACATCTGATGGCCTTGAGCGCTGGTGGTTGACACCTGCCGGGGCAACGTGCGTCCTTCGAGGCTCGCTCTGCTCGCACCTCAGGATGAGGGAGGTGGGTTGCTCGACCCACTCCCGGCGGGCTCGATGTACTACGGTCCTCATCCTGAGGTGCGAGCGAAGCGAGCCTCGAAGGACGCACACCCAATTTCCACCTGTATCTTTGCTGCTGGTATGAACCCGTGACCGTTTCGCCTTTCGACCATCCATTCCTTTCGGGGCTGCTCGGTGACGAGGAGGTCGTCTCGTGCTTTTCCGCGCAAGCGGACATCGCTGCGATGTTGGCCTTCGAGACGGCACTTGCTGCAGCCGAGGCCGAGGAGGGGCTGATAGACAGCGGTGCGGCAGCCGTAATTGCAGCGGCCCTCGACACATTCGAACCCGACATGGACCGGCTGCGGGCAGGGGTGGCGCGCGATGGCGTGGTGGTGCCGGAACTGGTGCGCCAGCTTCGCGTGGCGGTGGGGGAGCCCCATGCCAGTCGGGTTCATTTCGGGGCGACGAGCCAGGACGTTATCGACACCAGCCTGGCCATAAGGCTCAAGGATGCGATAGACATCATCGATGCGCGGCTGGACGCGGTGGTCGAGCAGCTTGGCGGGCTCGAGGCACGGGACGGCGCCATCGAGACGATGGCGCATACCCGCATGCAGGCGGCAATCCCCGTATCTGCCTCGCGCAAGATCGCAAGCTGGCGCGAGCCGCTGGAGCGGCATCGCGAAAGGCTTGGGGCTGTTCGCGACGATGTATGCGTCCTGCATTTCGGTGGCGCGGTGGGGACGTTGGAGAAGCTTGGCGATGCGGCACCGGCCGTCACCCGACGGCTGGCCGAAAAGCTCGGGCTGCGGGCACTGTCCCGCGCGCGCCACAGCGAACGCGACGGGATCGTTGCATTTGCCTCCTGGCTTTCGCTCGTGACCGGAAGCCTCGGCAAGATGGGACAGGATGTGGCTCTGATGGCGCAATCGGAGGTGGGCGAGGTGAAGCTTTCCTCCGGCGGCGGCTCGTCCGCCATGCCGCACAAGGTCAATCCCGTCGGGGCGGAGACCCTGGTGGCGCTCGCCCGGTTCAATGCAACGCTGGTTGCCGGCATGCACCATGCGATGGTGCATGAAAACGAGCGCTCGGGTGCTGCCTGGACAATGGAATGGCTGACTCTGCCGCAGATGGTGGTCGCGACCGCATCGGCACTTCGCACGGCCGATCAACTGGTGTCTTCGACGACGTTCCAGCCGCACGGCACCTGACGGAGGTTGCGGATTCCGTAGCGTCATGCCGCTTTTGCGCCACAATTCGTCTCTGCTGGTTCTAATTTAAGTCAAGCTTAACCAAAAATCTCCCTAGTGGGCAGCGGACGGGCAAGATCGGTCCGCTGCCGACACCAATGTGTGTCTACGGCGCGACCTTGGACACGCGCGTCTTCCCGCCAGTGGCGGGGTAGGGCGATAAGGATCCGTAAGGATCCGGAGATTGGGGGTTCTGCCATGAAGATTGGTAGCAAGATTTATGCGATCGTCGGCCTGATGGGTCTGGTCGCAGTGGCGATCGGCGGCATGGCCGTCTACACGCTCAACGAATACAATGCGCGCCTGGCCGCGCTGGAAAACGTGTCGGAGCGTGCCTATCTCGGCGAACGCCTCAACCGCACGGTTACCGCCGTGGTGATGGATGCGCGCGGCATCTATGCATCGCAGACAACGGATCAGGCTGAGCAGTTCGCCAAGGGGATCTATCGCTGGCTCGACCAGATGGATGCGTTGCTGGCGCAGTGGCGGCCGCTGGTCGACACCGAAGGGCTCGCCGATTTCAACGCGGTCGTGGACCGCTCCGCCGAGTTTCGCGCCTTCCGGGCCGAAACCGCACGCCTCGGCACCGAGGTGAGCCCGGCGGATGCCAACATCCAGGGCAACAACGAGGAAAACCGCGCCAATCGCAAGGCGTTTCAGGCGGAAATCGACGCCGTGGTCAATCGCGACCAGCAGGTTCTCGCCGACATGAAGGTCGATCTTGCGTCGTTCCAGACACGCATGGCGATCCTCATCGGGGCGGTGGTTCTCGTCGGCCTCGCCGCCGGCGCGGGTGCGGCCGCCTATATCGGGACCGCCCAGCTCAGCCGCCCGATCAGAAGCCTGACAGGAACCATGAAGATGCTCGCCGAAGGCAAGCTTGAAACGGACATCCCGTTTGCCGGCCGCAAGGACGAGATCGGCGAGATGGCCAAGGCCGTCGAGGTGTTCAAGCAGAACGCCCTCAAGGTGCGAGAGCTGAACGCACAGGAAGCAGCCCTTCAGGCGAAGAGCGCCGACCTGCAGACCAGCATCGCCGAAGTGGTCGCCAGCGCCGTGCAGGGCAATTTCGACCGCCGCATCACGAAGGACTATCAGGACGCCGACCTCAACCGTTTCGCGGCGAGCGTCAACGAGCTGGTGACCAGCGTCGACACGGGCATCGCCGAGGTTCGCCGCGTGGTGGCCAGCCTTGCCGAGGGCGATCTGACCCAGAGCATGAACGGCAATTTCCAGGGCGCGTTCGAGGAACTGCAGCACAACGTCAATTCCACCATGCAGACGCTGCGTAGTGTGTTGCGCGACGTTCGTATCACCTCAGACACGATCGGTTCCAATACCGTCGAGCTGCGCTCGGCTGCGGACGACCTGTCGCGGCGCACCGAACAGCAGGCTGCCTCCCTGGAGGAGACTTCCGCCGCGCTCGACGAGATCACCGCAACGGTGCGCGAGTCGACCGATCGCGCGCAGGAGGCAAGCCGGATGGTCGACGAGGCCCGTCGCTCGACCGAGCAGTCTACGAAGGTGGTGGCCGAGGCCGTCAGCGCCATGAGCCGCATCGAGCAGGCATCGGGCGAGATCGGCCAGATCATCAGCCTGATCGATGAGATTGCCTTCCAGACCAACCTCCTGGCGCTCAATGCGGGTGTCGAGGCGGCGCGGGCCGGAGAGGCGGGCAGGGGCTTTGCCGTGGTGGCGCAGGAAGTGCGCGAACTCGCCCAGCGTTCGGCAACGGCCGCCAAGGACATCAAGGACCTCATCACCAAGTCCGGCGAGGAAGTCTCCACCGGGGTGCGTCTTGTCACGGCGACCGGCGAGGCGCTCGACACGATCCAGGCGCATGTCGTGCACATCAACGAGCATGTCCATTCGATCGCGAGCGCTGCCGGCGAGCAGTCGACGGGGCTCTCCGAGATCAACACCGCCATGAACCAGATGGATCAGGTCACCCAGCGCAATGCGGCGATGGTGGAGGAGACGACGGCGGCGACGCATCGCCTGTCGAGCGAGTCCGCCAGCCTCACCCAGCTCATTTCGCACTTCAAGGTCGAGGGCGGGGCCAGCGTGCGCGAGGCGGACGATTACAGCGCTTCTGTCCCTTCGCCTGCCAGAGTGCTCGGCCAGCGCGTCGCAGGCGCCTTCGGCGGCGTCGTGGCTGCGGAATAGCGGTCACGTACGACGGGAAGAATCAGGGCGGCTCCAGGGCCGCCCTTTTTTGTTGAGGTTGCTCGTCGCTGTACGACTACATCGCGTTCATGGTCAGGAGTTCGTAGCCGGCGACCTCTTCGCCGTCCTGATTGACCACCGCGACGTCCCAGCGCACCTCGCCATATTCGTCGTTGCGCCGCGTTTTCGTCTTCGCCGTCAGCCGTACCTTGAGGCTGTCGCCGGGCGAAACCGGTTTCATGAAGCGCAAATTGTCCAGGCCGTAATTCGCCAGCACCGGTCCGGGCGCGGGATCGACGAAAAGCCCGGCGGCGAAGGACAGGATAAGATAGCCGTGTGCGACGCGGCCGGGAAAGAAGGGGTTCGCCTTCGCCGCTTCCTCGTCCATGTGCGCGTAGAAGGTATCGCCGGTGAAATCGGCGAAATGCTCGATGTCCTCAAGAGTGACTTGCCGGTTCTGCGTCCACAACGTGTGGCCGATTTCCAGTTCCGGAAAGCGCAACCGGAACGGATGGCGATCCTTCTCCAGCGTCTTCGCGCCTGCCACCCAGCCCCCGGTGATGCCGGTCATCAGGTCAGGACTCGCTTGGATCGCGGTGCGCTGCATGTAGTGCATGACGCCACGAATGCCGCCCATCTCCTCGCCGCCGCCCGCGCGTCCCGGCCCGCCATGCACCATGTGGGGCAGGGGGGAGCCGTGGCCGGTCGCCTCCTTGCCGGTGTCGCGGTTTGCGAAATAGAGCCGGCCGTGGAACGCCCCGGCGACCTCCACCACCTGCCGCGCCACCGCGTGGTCGCGCGTGAACACCGAGGCCACAAGCGAGCCGCCGCCGCGATTGGCAAGTGCTGCCGCGTGAGCGATGTCGCGATAGCCCATAACCGTGGAGACGGGGCCAAAGGCCTCAACGGCATGGATGCCCTCGGCACCGTCCGGGTCGTCGCAGGCAAACAGCAACGGCGAGATGAAGGCGCCCTTCTCGGCATCGGCTCCGCTGACGTCGACCTTTTGCGGATCGCCATGGACGAGGCGCGCCTCGCGGGCGATTGCTTCAACCTTTTCGCGGACATCGTCGCGCTGGGCGAGGCTGGCGAGCGCGCCCATGCGCGTTGCCTCGTCTCGCGGGTTGCCGATCACGGTCTTCGCCAGCCTGTCGGCGACCGCCTCGATGACAGCGTTCCGGTGGGCGGCGGGCACTATGAGCCGGCGCATGGCCGTGCATTTCTGGCCGGCCTTGGCCGTCATCTCGCGATGCACTTCCTTGACGAAGGCGTCGAATTCCGGCGTGCCGGGGGACGCATCGGGCCCAAGGATCGAGGCGTTGAGCGAATCCTGCTCGGCGATGAAGCGCACGGAATTCGCGATCAGCCTAGGATTGGCGCGCAGCATTCCGGCTGTAGCGGCCGAGCCGGTGAAGGACACCACGTCCTGGCAGCCGAGACGGTCGAGCAGGTCGCCGGTCGGGCCGGCAATGAGTTGCACGGCACCTTCCGGCAGCAGGCCGGATTCGATCATCATGCGGAATGCTGCCTCGGTGAGCCACGCCGTGGCCGAGGCCGGCTTGACGATGGCCGGCACGCCGGCAAGCAGGGTGGGCGCCAGTTTTTCCAGCATGCCCCAGACGGGAAAATTGAACGCGTTGATATGGACGGCGACGCCCTGCAGCGAGGTCGCGACATGCTGGCCGAGGAAGTTGCCGCCACGCGAAAGCTGCTCAAGCGCGCCATCGACATAGATCGTGTCGTCCGGCAGCTCGCGCTTGCCCTTGGAGGCATAGACGAACAGCGTGCCGATGCCGCCGTCGATGTCGATCATCGAATCCGCCTTGGTCGCGCCCGTCTCGTAGGAGAGCTCGTAGAGCGGGTCGCGGCGCTCGTTCAGATATTGCGCGAGCGCCTTCAGCATCGCTGCGCGCTGGTGGAAGGTCATGGCCCGTAGGGCGGGGCCGCCTGTCCGCCGGGCATGTTCGGCCATGCCGGCATAGTCGAGCCCGCCGCCGCCGATCTCGGCTACCGGCTCGCCCGTTACGGCGCTCCGCAGCGTCAAGATGTTGCCGGCCGGCCCGATCCAGCGGCCGGCGGCATAGCTGTGAAGGGGGAGGATGGTCATCGGTTACTCCTTGTCGAGACGCGGCTTTCCATTCACCCAACCTCTGCCGGCAGATGCGAAAAGCCCCTGAAGCGGACGCGGCCGGTGCGCTGCGGGGTGCCGGCCAGCCTGTAGTTCGGGAACCGTTGCAGGAAGCGCGAGATTGCGATGCGGCCTTCCATCCGCGCCAGCGAGAAGCCCGCGCAAAGATGCGGCCCCTGCGCAAAGGCAAGGTGCCGGTTCGGCTTGCGAGTCAGGTCGAGGCGGTCCGGCCAGTCATACTGGCGTGGGTCGCGATTGGCTGCGCCGATGCACAGGTGGATGCGGGTGCCGGCGGCAATCTCCTCGCCGTGCAACTCGACGGGCTCCGTGGTCATCCGGTTGCCGAGCTGGTTCGGCGACTGGAAGCGCAGGAATTCGTCCACGGCGGTGTCGATCAGGCCGGGATCGGCCTCCAGCCGGCGCTTCTCCTCAGGCCATTCGAGCAGTTCGAACAGCGCGTTGCCGATCAGGTTGGTGGTCGTCTCGTGGCCGGCATTGAGGATGAAGATGCAGTTCTGCAGAAGTTCGACGTCGGAAAGCTGCTCGCCCTCGTTACCGTTGATGAGTCTGGTCAGCACGTCGGTCGCCGGATCGCCGGGCTCCTTCCGGCGGCGCGCGGCGAGGTCGGCCAGATAGGCCTTGAAGTCGGTGACGGCGCGATTGCCGATCTCCTGCTGCTGCGGCGTCAAGGTGGGTTCGAGCGCGCCGAGGATCGCGAGCGACCAATCGCGCAGAGGCCCACGCTCCTCGTGCGGCATTACGAACAGATTGCCGATCACCTCGATCGGGATGGCTGCGGCAAAGTCCTCGATCAGGTCGACGTTGTCCTTCATGGCCATGCGGTCTAACAGGCCATCGACCAGCGCAATCAGTCCGGGCCCCATCGCCGAGATCGCACGCGGCGTCAGCGCCCCCATCATGATCTTGCGCACGCGCGTGTGCAGCGGCGGGTCGTTGAAGACGAGGCTGGTCGTGTGGTGCTCGTAGAGCGGTGTTGCGCCGAATTTCGGCAGGAACTCGACCTTCTTGTCGGACGAGAACGCCTTGGTGTCGCGATAGACGCGGTCGAGATCGGCATAGCGTGACAGCATCACCGAGCCGTCGGCGAAACGCTTGACCGGCGCGTGCTCGAGCAGCGCGCGATAGGTGGGGAAGGGGTCGTTCGCGAAGCCTTGCGGCAAGGCATTGATGTCGAAACGCGCCGCCAGCGCGGCGTCGGATGTTGCTGCGTCAATCTGCACCGAATTCTCCTCCGCGATGCAATTCCAAGTATTATTGACCGGCCGGTCGGTTTATGCAAGTCTTCTCACCAGTCCGCGAAGGGAGGATCGCATGGGGCTTTCGGCAGAGGAAATCGCGCAACGCAGCGCGCAAGCCATGTGGGCGCGGGACGACGCGTCGAAATGGCTTGGCATGAGCCTTGATGCCGTGGGGCCCGGCACGGCGACCACCTCGTTCACCGTCGAGAAGCACCACACCAACGGCCACGACATTTGCCACGGCGGCTACATCTTCACGCTGGCCGACAGCGCCTTCGCGTTCGCCTGCAACTCCTACAACCAACTTGCGGTCGCGCAGCACAACACGATCAGCTTTCTGCGGCCCGGCAAGCTTGGAGAGCGGCTGACCGCGGTTGCGCGGGAAGTGACGCGGGCGGGGCGCTCGGGGCTCTACGACGTGACGGTGAGCGATGCGGCCGGCAAGGTGATCGCCGAGTTTCGCGGGGCGTCGCGCGTGATCGACGGCAGGCATTTCGAGGGGTAGCGCTCGGCGAGCGTTTCGGGAGGAGACGATGAAGGATTTGACGCCACGAAAGGAAGATCTCGATCCGATCGAGATTTCTTCGCGCGACGAGATTGCAGCCCTGCAGCTTCACCGGCTGAAGTGGTCGCTGCGCCATGCCTACGATAACGTTCCGCATTACCGGAAAAGCTTCGACGAGGCCGGCGTTCATCCCGACTACGTCAAGACGCTGTCGGATCTCGGGAAATTCCCCTTCACCGTGAAGGCCGATCTGCGGGCCAACTACCCGTTCGGCATGTTTGCCGTTCCGCGCGAGAAGGTAGCGCGCATTCACGCGTCATCGGGCACGACGGGCAAGCCGACGGTGGTAGGCTACACGAAGAACGACATCGACGTCTGGGCTGAATGCGTCGCCCGTTCGATGCGTGCCTCGGGCACGCGGCCTGGCGACATCGTCCATATCGCCTATGGCTATGGCCTGTTCACCGGCGGTCTCGGCGCGCATTACGGGGCGGAGAAGCTCGGCTGCACGGTGGTGCCAGTCTCGGGCGGGATGACACAGCGGCAGGTCACGCTGATCGAGGACTTCCAGGCTTCGACGATCATGGTCACACCGTCCTACATGCTCTCCATCCTCGACGAATATCGCGCCCAGGGGCTCGACCCGCGCAAGAGCCCGTTGCAGGTGGGCATCTTCGGTGCCGAACCCTGGACAAACGCCATGCGCGCCGAGATCGAGGACGCCTTCGACATGCATGCCGTGGACATCTATGGCCTCTCCGAGGTGATGGGACCGGGCGTCGCCAATGAATGCGTGGAAACCAAGGATGGGCTGCACATCTGGGAGGATCACTTCTATCCGGAGGTGATCGATCCGCAGACCGGCGAGGTGCTGCCGGATGGCGAAAAGGGCGAGCTGGTCTTCACCTCGCTCAGCAAAGAAGCGTTCCCGATCATCCGTTACCGGACGCGCGACCTCACGCGGCTGCTTCCAGGCACGGCGCGCACCATGCGGCGCATGGAGAAAATCACCGGCCGTTCCGATGACATGATGATCCTGCGCGGGGTCAACGTGTTTCCCACGCAGATCGAAGAGCAGATCCTGAAGGTGACGGGCCTCGCGCCGCACTTCCAGATCGAGCTCCTGCGCGACGGTCGCATGGACGAGATGGTCGTGCATGTGGAGGCGATTGCCAGCCATGCCGCCGGCGAGGCGCGCTCGGCATGCGCAACCGATCTCGTCATGCGCATCAAGGATGTCGTCGGCGTGTCGGTGAAGGTCAACGTCACCGAGCCCGACAAGGTGGCGCGCAGCCAGGGCAAGGCGGTGCGGATCGTTGACAACCGGCCGAAGAGCTGATGGCGCGCAGCCGCGCCAAGGACCATGACGAGAAGCGTGGCGCGATCCTGCACCGCGCGGCGATCGTTTTCGCGCGCGACGGCTACGACCGTGCCTCAATGGCGCGGCTGGCGGCCGAATGCGGGGTCTCCAAGGCATTGCTCTATCACTACTACGCCTCGAAGGAGGCGCTGCTTTTCGACATATTGCAGAATCACTTGAGCGCGCTGGTTGAAGCGGTGGAGGAGGCGGACGATCCCGCGCTGCCACCGGAAGCCCGGCTCGAGGCGTTGGTTGGCGCGCTGCTGGAGGCCTATCGCGACGCCGATGCCGAGCACAAGGTGCAGGTCGACGCCCTGCGCCTGCTGCCCGACCCGGAACAGGGCCAGTTGAAGGCGCTGGAGCGGCGGCTCGTGGAGATCGTGGCCCGGGCGGTCCATGCGCTCGACCCGGCGACGTTCGACGGCACGCCGCTGCTCAAACCGGTGACGATGAGCCTCTTCGGAATGGTCAATTGGGCCTATATGTGGTTCCGCGACGGTGGGCCCGTCGGGCGGCAGGACTATGCGCGGCTCGCGTCGCGCCTGCTGGTGGGTGGGGTGAGGGCGCTGCGCTCCTGACTTGCCACCACGCGCGCCGTCGTGCCATCTGATGGCCTTATGCCAAAGTCCGCCGATCCGGCCGTTGCCGCCCTCGAAACCCTGATTGCGAACCTGCATGAACGCGGGCGTCCACGCGTCTGGTCGCTGGTCATCACGATTTTCGGCGATGCTGTGGTGCCTCGCGGCGGGCGCGTGCCGCTCACCGTGCTTCAGGACATCATGGCGCGGCTGCGCATCGAGCCGGGCGCCCTGCGCACCGCGCTGTCGCGGCTAGCCGGGGACAAGTGGGTGACGCGCGAGCGGCGTGGGCGGCATTCGTTCTTCCGCCTCGACGAGCACGGCCGCCACGCCTTCGACCTCGCCACGCGGCGCATCTATGCGGCTGGCCCGCCGGGATGGGCGGGCAAGTGGACCGTTGCCGTGGCAGCGCCGGGCGCGAACGCGCAAGGCAGCGAACTGCCGGCGCTGGGCTTCGTGCGGATCAATGGCGGGGTCCATATGCGGCCGGAAACCGACGACGCGCCCGATGCGACCGAGGCGCTTGCCGGCATGCTCGTGATCCACGGCGAAAGCGCGGAACACCCCGAGGCGTTCCGTGCTCTATGGCCGTCGCAGGAGATCGCCGACGCCTACCATGCCTTCATCACGGCGTTCCGCCCGCTTCACCGGGCGTTGCGGAACGGTTCCGCTTTTTCGCCGATCGACGCGATCGCCGCGCGCACGCTGCTCGTGCACGACTGGCGGCGGATCGTTTTGCGCGATCCCGGCCTGCCAGGTGCGCTGCTGCCGCCATCATGGCCGGGGGCAGAGGCGCGTTCAATCGCGCGCGACATTCATGAAGCGCTGGTGGCGCCAAGCGAGACATGGCTCGATGGGGCGGGCCTTCCGGAGCCCGTCGATCCGTCGGCGCTGGCGCGGCGCTGGCGCGACCCGCGTCAGTCCTCCAGATAGGCGAATGCCGACGTTGCCGTGACGGCGACGCGCGTGTCCCCCTTGGCCCTCATCTCGACGCGTGCGTAGGCCATGCGCTTGCCGTTCGACAGTACCTCGACACTGATTTCGATGTCTCCCGGTTTCAGCGGCCGGATGAAATGGGTGGTCAGGTCGACGGTGGTGCAGATGCGAAAGCGTCCGTTCAGTGCTGCCAGCGTCACCACGCAGGCCGTATCCGCCGCCGACGCGGTCGCCTGACCGCAGACCACACCGCCGACATGGACCAGCCGGTCGTTCTGCGGCAGGACGAAGTTGCCGCCGTTCTCGTCGAAGGAGACGGGCTTCAATCCCAGCTCGACGATCCACGGCGCGAACACGGTTTCCAGCGTCTTCTGCGCCTGCTCCATTCCGAATTGCGGCATGCTGCCCCTCTAACGTGTTACGAATTGTTGCAATCTATCGAAAATTTCGTTACATATGGATGACGGACGGATATGCTATCATCCGACCATGGAGGAACTGCCATGTATAGCCAGGGATTGATCGGCGCGAAGACGGATTCGGCTGAGGACCAGGCCTTTCTCGACGCTTTCCAGAAGCGCATCGACGCCGAAGAAAAGATCGAACCGAACGACCCCATGCCGGAGGGCTATCGCCGCACGCTGGTCCGCCAGATCGGTCAGCATGCCCACTCCGAGATCGTCGGCATGCTGCCGGAGGGCAACTGGATAACGCGCGCGCCTTCGCTCCGCCGCAAGGCGGCTCTTCTGGCCAAGGTGCAGGACGAAGGCGGCCACGGGCTCTACCTCTATTCCGCCGCCGAGACGCTGGGCGTTTCGCGCGAGGAGATGACCGAGGAGCTGCTGGCCGGAAAGGCGAAGTACTCTTCGATCTTCAACTATCCGACGCTCACCTGGGCCGACATCGGCGCGATCGGCTGGCTGGTCGACGGCGCTGCGATCATGAACCAGATTCCGCTCTGCCGTTGCTCTTACGGGCCCTACGCCCGCGCCATGATCCGGGTGTGCAAGGAAGAGAGCTTCCACCAGCGCCAGGGCTACGAGATCATGATGACGCTGGCGAACGGCACGCCGGAACAGAAAGAGATGGCGCAGGACGCGCTGAACCGCTGGTGGTGGCCGTCGCTGATGATGTTCGGCCCGCACGATTCCGATAGCCAGCACGGAGACCAGTCGATGCGCTGGAAGATCAAGCGCTTCACCAATGACGAGCTGCGCCAGCAATTCGTGGATTCCACGGTGCCGCAGGGCGAATTCCTCGGCCTGACCTTCCCCGATCCAAACCTGAAATGGAACGAGGAGCGGGGCCACTACGATTTCGGCGAGATCGACTGGGACGAGTTCTGGCGCGTCGTGAAGGGCGGCGGTCCGATGAACAAGGAACGGCTGGCTGCCCGGCAGAAGGCTTGGGACGAGGGCGCATGGGTGCGCGATGCGGCTCTTGCCCACGCGGAGAAGCGCAAAGCCCGCGTCGACGCGGCGAGAATGGCGGCGGAGTAAGAGAGATGGCAAGGAACGAAATCCCGCTCTGGGAAGTCTTCATCCGGCCGCGCAACGGGCTTGCGCACAAGCATTGCGGCTCGGTGCACGCTGCCGACGAAGTTATGGCGCTGCAGGCGGCACGCGATGTCTATACGCGGCGCGGCGAGGGCGTGTCGATCTGGGTGGTGCCTTCGGCCGCGATCGTCGCCTCCGATCCCGAGCACAAGGACGAAAATTTCGAGCCGGCGCTGTCGAAAGTCTACCGGCACCCGACCTTCTACAAGATCCCCGACGACGTGGGGCATATGTGATGAAGGTTTCGCGCGACCATTTCGTGACCTTCCTGCTTCGGCTTGCGGACGACCACCTGATCCTCGGCCATAGGCTGTCGGAATGGTGCGGCCATGCGCCGATGCTGGAAGAAGACCTTGCCATGCCCAATATAGCGCTCGACCTGATCGGGCAGGCTCGGGCGCTTTATCAATATGCCGGCGAGGTGGAGGGCAAGGGCCGCAGCGAGGACGATCTCGCTTATCTGCGCCGCGAGCGCGAATATCTGAACTGCCTGATGGTCGAGCGGCCAAACGGCGATTTCGCCCACACCATGCTGCGCCAGTTCTATTTCGCGGCGTTCATGCATCCATTCTGGGAGAAGGCATCCGCGTCCACCGACGAGACCCTGGCGGGCATCGCTGCCAAGTCGGTCAAGGAGGTCTCATACCACGTCCGCCATTGCGGGGAGTGGGTCATCCGGCTCGGCGACGGCACCGAGGAAAGTGCCGCCCGTATGAAGGCGGCCGTCGAGGCGCTGGCGCCTTATGTCGACGAGCTGTTCGAGGCCGATATGGTCAGCGACGCGGTTGCCGCCGCCGGCACCGCGCCAAGCCCTGCCTCTCTGCGCCCCGCCTTCGATGCGACCGTTTCGCGGGTCTTTGCGGAAGCCTTTCTCGAGGTGCCTGACGCCGCGTGGCCGCAGACCGGCGGGCGGCAGGGTCGCCATGGCGAGGCGATGGGCTATCTTCTTGCTGACCTCCAATACATGCAGCGGACGTACCCGGGAGCGGTATGGTGAGGCATACAGCCGGACATGGGTCGGTTTGGCGGGACAGCGCCCCCCTCTGGCCTGCCGGCCATCTCCCCCACGAGGGGGGAGATCAGCCGTCATATCTACCTTCGCCAAAGTCGAAAGTTGAAAGGCGAAAGGATTCGGTGAAGCTGCCGATCTCCCCCCTCGTGGGGGAGATGGCCGGCAGGCCAGAGGGGGGCAACGTAGCGCTCCATGCCGACGGCGTTGATGGCGATGCCTATCGCCGCGCCTATGCTGCCGCCGCTTCCGTGCCCGATCCAGAAATCCCCTGCGTCACCGTCGCCGATCTCGGTATTCTGCGCTCGGTTGAAATCCTCGGCGGCGTCGCGGTCGCCCGGGTGACGCCGACCTATTCGGGTTGTCCGGCGGTGCTGGCGATCGAGCTGGCTGTCGAGACGGCGCTACGCGAGGCAGGCTTCGACGCGCGCGTCGAGCGCATCATCTCGCCCGCCTGGACGACAGACTGGATCACCGAGGACGGCCGCGAAAAGCTGCGCGCATACGGTATTGCGCCGCCGGCGAAGGCTTCCAACTCGATCCGTGCGCTGTTCGGCGAGACGCAGGTGGATTGCCCACAGTGCGGCTCACCGCACACCGAGCGCGTCTCCGAATTCGGCTCCACCGCCTGCAAGGCGCTCTACCGCTGCACGGCGTGCCGGGAACCGTTCGATTATTTCAAGTGCATCTAGGAACCGTCATGGCACCCAGATTTCACGATCTCAAAGTTGCTGCGATCGCGCGCGAGACGCCCGAGGCGGTTGCCGTCGCCTTCGAGATACCGGACGCGCTGAGGGAAACCTTCGCCTTCCGCCCCGGCCAGTACCTCACGCTTGCTACCGACATCGACGGAAAGGAAGCCCGGCGTTCCTACTCGATCTGCTCCGCGCCCGGCGAGCCGACCCTGCGCGTCGGCGTCAAGCGGGTGGCAGACGGTCGGTTCTCCAGCTTCGTCAACGAGCGCCTTTCCGTGGGCGACACGATCCGGGTGATGCCGCCGGAGGGCCGGTTCACCTCGCTGGCGGGCGAGCGGCACGATTACGTTCTGATCGCGGCCGGCTCGGGCATCACGCCGATGCTGTCGATCGCCAAGACGGTTCTCAGCCATGAACCGGACAGCACGATCACGCTGATCTACGGTAACCGCTCGACCGACACGATCATGTTCCGCGAGGAACTGGAGGATTTGAAGGACCGGCACATGCGCCGTTTCTCGGTCGTGCATCTACTTTCGCGCGAGGCGCAGGATGTCGAGCTTTTCAATGGCCGCATCGACGGCGCCCGCATCACCGAACTGGCAAATCGCGGCCTGATCGACGTGGCCGCGGCCGACGGCATCTTCCTGTGCGGGCCGGGGGAGATGATCGACGAAGTCTCGACCGCGCTGAAGGGGCTGGGCGTCGAGGAGGACCGCGTCCGCTTCGAACGGTTCACGCCTTCAGGCGATGCACCGGCGCCGCGCGCGCGCTCGGCAAGGGCGCAGGAGGCCGCGGAAGCCGGCGTCGAGATCGAGGTCGTGCTTGACGGCGTACGCCGCGCGTTCCCGATGGCCGAGACGGATGCAACGGTGCTCGACGCGGCGCATCGGGCGGGGCTCGAAATTCCCTATTCCTGCGCCGGCGGCATGTGCTGCACCTGCCGCTGCCGGGTCGCCGAGGGTGAGGCCGAAATGGCCGTCAATTATTCGCTGCAACCTTGGGAGATCGAGGCCGGCTTCACGCTCGCCTGCCAGACGCGCCCCACCTCGAAAAGACTGGTGCTCGATTTCGACGCGGCGTGAACGCTGCCCGGCTTCGATCAGCCTTGCCTGCGGCGACGCGCGCATTCGCGGTATTTGACTTGGGGCCGGGCGGGACAGGCGCTCGTCTGCCGTTTCGTTGGCCGAAGGAAGAAACCGGGAAAATCCCTTCGTTCGCCTTACCGCCACGCCCGGTTGACGCGGCCCGAAGCATAAAGTCAACGCGCCGCATGCCGGTTCGTTGCCTCATGCTGCGGCCCGGCCTGGTTTTTAGCTGCCTTCGCGGATCTGCGTCAGCGTCCGTGTCGGGGTGATCGCTTCCGGATCCAGCTTAACCTCGATGACCGCCGGCATGCCGCTGGCCCGCGCCCGCTCGAAGGCCGGTGCGAACTCCTCCGTAGTCGCCACCGTCTCACCATGGCCGCCGAAGGCGCGGGCATAGGCTGCGAAGTCCGGGTTCTTAAGCGTCGTGCCCGAAACGCGGCCGGGATAATCGCGCTCCTGATGCATGCGGATCGTGCCGTAGATGCCGTTGTTGAGGATCACGACGATGACGTTCCGGCCATATTGAACGGCGGTCGCGAACTCCTGCCCGTGCATCATGAAATCGCCGTCGCCAGCCCAGATCACGACTTCGCGGTCCGGGAAGATGCCCTTGGCAGCAACGCCGGCCGGCACGCCGTAGCCCATGGAGCCCGAAGTGGGCGCGGCCTGTCCGTTGAAGCGGCGATAGCGATGAAAGCGGTGCATCCAGGTTGCGAAGTTGCCGGCGCCGTTGGTGACGATGACGTCTTCGGGCAGATTCTCTTCCAGCCACGTCATCACGCGGCCCATCTTGACGTCGCCGGGGCCGTCCTGCGGCGGCGTCGACCATTCGAGATAGCTCTGGTGCAGCTCCTCGGTCCGGTTTGCCCAGCGCGGCGCTTCCTCAGGCGCGGTCCGCGCAAACGCCTCGGCGAAGGCGGTGTTGGACGCGTTGATCGGCAGTTCGGGCCGGTAGACGCGGCCCAGTTCTTCCGGTTCGGGGAACACATGCACAAGCTTCTGGTCGGGGTATGGGCTTTTCAGCAGCGTATAGTCTGCCGACGGCATCTCGCCGAAACGGCAGCCGACCAGCAGGACGAGATCGGCATCCTTGATGTATTGCGAAAGCTTCGGATTGGCGCCGATGCCGATGTCTCCGGCATAGCAATCATGGAGCTGGTCGCAGAGCGTCTGGCGTCGGAAGGAGCAGCCGACGGGCAACTTCCACTTGCTGATGCCGGCGCATACCTGTTTTACGGCTTCTTCGGTCCAGCGCGTGCCGCCAAGCACCATGAACGGACGCTCCGCAGCGCTGAGCAGCTCGACGAGGCGGTTCATCTCAGGTTCGCCGGGACGGGTTTCCACCGGCACGAAGGGCAGGGGCGCGGGCGCCTCGACCTCGTCGCGCAGCATGTCCTCCGGCAGCGAGACCACCACCGGACCGGGCCTTCCAGAGGTCGCGACCGCGAAGGCGCGGGTGACGAGTTCGGGAACGCGGCGGGCGTCGTCGATCTCCACCACCCACTTGGCCATCGAGCCGTAGAAGGCCTTGTAGTCGACCTCCTGGAAGGCTTCGCGCTCCTTGATGCCGCGCGCGATCTGGCCGACGAAGATGATCAGCGGGTTGGAATCCTGCTGGGCGATGTGGATGCCTGCCGATGCGTTGGTGGCGCCGGGGCCGCGGGTGACGAAGCAGATGCCGGGCTTGCCTGTCAGTCGGCCTTCGCAATCGGCCATCATAGCCGCACCACCTTCCTGGCGGCAGACGATGTTTTCGATGCTGGAATCGTGCAGTGCGTCGAGTACGGCGAGATAGCTTTCGCCCGGCACGGAATAGATGCGTTCGACGCCGTTGGCTTCGAGCGTGTCGACGATGAGTTGTCCGCCGGTTCTCATTTTCCGCGTTTCTCCAGTTCTGCGAGGATTTCGTGCGTGTGCTGCCCGAGCCGTGGCGAGGGGCGCTCGTATTTCAGAGGCGTGCCGCTCATTACCATGGGGGCGCGTACCGAGGGCAGGGTGTTGCCCTGGCCGTCGTCGAGGTCCATGCGCATGCCGCGCGCGATCACCTGCGGGTCGGCGAACATCTCGGCGATGTTGTTGATGGGGCTGGCCGGCACCGCCGCCTTGTCCAGCAGCGGCAGCAGCGCCTCGCGCTTCCAGCCTGCCAGCGTGGCGATCAATTGCTCGCGCAGCCGGACGCGATTGGCTACCCGCGCCGGATTGGTGGCGAAGTCCGGGTCGGTCGTCAGATGGTCGAGGCCGACCACCTTGCAGAAGCGCTGGAACTGGCCGTCATTGCCGACGGCGAGAATGAAGAAGCCGTCCTTCACCGGCAGCACTTCGTATGGCGAGATATTCATATGGGCATTGCCCATCTGAACCGGCGCATTGCCGGAGACGAGATAGTTGAGGTTCTGGTTGCCCAGCACCGATACCTGCGTGTCGAGCAGCGCCATGTCGATGTATTGCCCTTCGCCGGTGGCCTCCACATGGCGCAGGGCGGCTTGGATCGCGATCACCGAATAGAGGCCGGTGAAAATATCGGAGACGGCGACGCCGACCTTCTGCGGCTCGCGGCCCGGCTCGCCGGTGATCGACATCAGGCCACCGATGCCCTGGATGATGAAGTCGTAGCCCGCGCGCGGCGCATAGGGGCCGTCCTGTCCAAAGCCGGTGATCGAGCAGTAGACGAGGCGCGGGTTGATCGCCTTGAGGCTGTCGTAGTCGAGCCCGTATTTCCTGAGCCCGCCCAGCTTGAAGTTCTCGATCAGCACATCCGCCGTCTCGACGAGCTTGCGGATGGTTTCGGCGCCCTCGGGCGTGGAGAAATCGATCGCGATGGAGCGCTTGCCGCGATTTGTGGAGTGGTAGTAGGCGGCCGACAGGTTCTCGCCGTCGTGGCTCATGACGAAGGGCGGACCCCATTTGCGCGTGTCATCGCCGCCGTCGGGATTTTCCACCTTGATGACGTCCGCGCCGAGGTCGGCCAGCACCTGACCCGCCCAGGGTCCGGCGAGGATGCGGGCGAGTTCGATCACGCGTACGCCCTTGAGCGGCGGTTCGGCCATGGCTTTGCAGGCTCCCTTTGCAGTCCCGCGTGCCTAGCAGATCGGCCGGGATCGGTTAACCGAAAACTCCGAATAGGATAATGCCGTTTATGCATCATCCGCGTTCTACAGAAGGCCGCCGCGCTCCACTGTCGGTTAGCGTGTCGCGCCCGTGCCCAGCACGGCATCGTCGATCCACCTGCCGAAGTCGGCCATGATGACATCGCGATTCAACTCGTTGAGAGATTCGTGGCGGGTTTCCGGGTAAATCGTTGAAACGAGATTCGAAAAGCCCATCCGCCGCATGCGGTCGGCAAGATGCGTGACGGTCTTGCCGAAGCGGGATTCGGGGTCACCGCTACCGCCAATCAGGTGAAACGGCATGTTCCTCGGGATGTCCGCGAAATTGCGGTCGTCCGCGCCGGCGAATACGAAGTCGAATACGGCCTTCCACATGCCGACGGACGGATCCCACCCGCACAGGGGATCGGCGATATAAAGGTCGACTTCCGCCTGATCGCGCGACAGCCAGTCGAACGGCGTGCGGCCGTCGCTGGCCTCTTTCGCCCATGCCCCGAACGTCAGTTTCGGGAGGATGCGCGAGGGCACGTCCGAACCCAGCCGGAAGGTTTCCCAGGCAAGCAAGAGTTGCGCGAGCCTGCCGAGAACGCCTGCTGAGAAATTGCCATTCCAGATGGCTGCTCCGGCTGCCCGGTCCGAATGTTTCAGCATGAAGTTCATGGCGGTCAGCGAGCCCATCGAATGGCCGAAGACGATGACCGGAACGCCAGGATGATCGCGGGCGATGGCGTCATGCACGGCGCCCACATCGGCGATCACCTTGTGTGCGGCAGGGTCCGTGCCGAAGTGGCCGAGGGGCGCATCGGGAGCCTTCGTATGGCCATGACCGCGATGATCGTGCGCGTAGAGCGCGACGCCACGAGCCTTGAGGAACGCCGCGAAACGCGCATAGCGGGCGGCATGTTCGGAAAGGCCGTGGTTGAGCTGCACCACTGCGCGCGGCGCCTTTGGGGCGGCGGTGTAGAGATTGAGCGTTGCGCCTGTCGGCGATTCCACGGTTTTCTGCGTGTCGAAGGTCATGGCGGTATTCGTATTTTGTGCGAAAGACTTTCAAGCCGTAGCGCGAAGTCTATCGTCAGGCTATCCCTGCGCGCCGACGAAGCCGGCAAATCGGCGGAAATCATGATCCTTCGCTCAGAAGTGCGCGAGAAATGGGCACCGGCTGATGGTGCTTAACGGTTAGGCGAAGGGCTTGCCAAGCGTGCCGGCAGGCTGTTTCATGCCGGCATAAAAATAAACGTCTATCCGGATGGGGTTCCAATGTTCACACGCAGATCGTTTTCGCTGGCCGCGACCTTGTTGGCCGGCGGTATCGCAATGGGCGCGATGGCCGCGCCGGCCGCCGCGCAGACCGACATCAAGTTCACGCTCGACTGGAAGTTCGAGGGACCGGCGGCCGGCTTCTTCCTCGCCATCGACAACGGGCATTTCGAGGCCGAGGGCCTCAACGTCACGATCGATTCCGGCAACGGGTCGGTCGAGGCGATCCCGCGTGTTGCGACCGGTGCCTACCAGATGGGCTTCGGCGACATCAATTCGCTGATCAAGTTCCTCGACGAGGACCCGTCGCAAAAGATTCGCGCCGCGATGGTCGTCTACGAGCGCCCGCCTTTCTCCATCATCGGCCGCAAGTCGCTCGGGGTCACCGAGGATCCGAAGTCCGTGGAAGGAAAGAAGCTGGGGGCGCCCCCGCCGGACGGAGCGTTTGCGCAGTGGCCGGCCTTCGTCCAGGCCGCCGGCATCGACGAATCCAAGGTGACGATCGAGAGCGTCGGCTTCCCGGTGCGCGAACCAATGCTGGCGCAGGGGCAGGTCGATGGCATCTTCGGCTTCGCGTTCTCCTCGGTGCTCAATCTCAAGGCGCAGGGCGTGCCGGCCGATGACATCTCGATGATCCTGATGGCCGAGAACGGGCTCGACCTCTATGGCAACTCGATCCTCATCAACACCGACTTCGCCGAGGCCAACCCCGACGCAGTTAAAGGGTTCCTCAAGGCGCTCGCCAAGGGCTTCGCCGACGCGGTTGCCGATCCGGACGCGGGTGTTGCCGCGGTGATGAAGCGCAACGAAGTGCTCAACGCGGACATCGAGCGCGAACGCCTCGAAATGGCCAACGCCCTCAACATCAAGACGCCCTACGTGGTCGAGAACGGATTCGGCGGCATCGATGAGGCCAAGCTTACCCAGTCGATCGAGTATCTGAAGGTCTCGATGGGGCTGAAGGGTGCAGTCGGTCCCGGCGACGTGTTCGATGCGTCGTACCTGCCGCCGAAGGAAGAGCGGATGCTGCCCTGACCAGATCAGGCGCTGATGCGGGAGCCGTCGGCTCCCGCATGTTTATCTCCAGGGCAGCAGAGGGCAGATGAGCGAACCACTCGTCACCATTCAGGACGTCGACATGCGTTATGGCGGCCCGCAGGGCCTGCTGGCGGTCGAGGGCCTGTCACTTGAAGTCGCAACCGGCGAGTTCGCCGCCGTCGTCGGACCGTCCGGCTGCGGCAAGTCGACATTGATGAAACTCGTCACCGGGCTCTACATCCCGCAAGAGGGGGCGGTGACCGTTGCCGGCGCGCGGGTGACGAAACCGGTCAACATCGTCGGCATGGCCTTCCAGAACCCGACGATGCTGCCTTGGCGGACGACGCTCGACAATATCCTGCTGCCGCTGGAGGTGGTCGACCGTCATCGCCATCGGCTGCGTCGTCACAAGGCCGAATATGTCGAAAAGGCCGAGAGGCTGCTGGAGACCGTCGGCCTGAAGGGCTTCGGCCAGAAATATCCCTGGCAGCTTTCCGGAGGCATGCAGCAGCGCGCCAATCTCTGCCGTGCGCTGATCCATGAACCCGACCTCCTGATGCTGGACGAGCCGTTCGGTGCGCTCGATTCCTTCACCCGCGAGGAACTCTGGTGCGTGATTCGCGACCTGCATGCAGCCCAGGGCGTAACCATCGTTCTCGTGACGCATGATCTGCGCGAAGCGGTGTTCCTTGCCGACCGCATCTTCGTCATGAGCGCGAGGCCGGGCCGCATCATCAAGAACCAGACCGTCCCGTTCACGCGCCCGCGCGATCTGGAAATTCTCTACCAGTCCGATTTCAACGACATCGTGCACGAACTGCGCGGCGACATCGCGGATGCGAGGAAAGCGGCATGAGCGCGCAATCGAAGGGCATCGACTGGGTCACGGCCGCGCCGTGGCTCTATACGGGCGGGTTGTTCATCGTCTGGGAGCTGGCGGTGCGGGTCTTCAACCTGCCGCCTTATCTGCTGCCCGCGCCAACCAACATTGCCGGGGCGATCTGGCAGTACTGGCCGGCGATCTGGAAGAACTCGCTGCAGACGCTATATACGACCACGGTCGGCTTTATACTGGCCGTCGTCGGCGGGCTGGCGCTAGGCATCCTCGTCGGCTGGTCGCGGTTTATCTATGCCGGGCTTTACCCCCTGATGGTCGGCTTCAACGCCATCCCCAAGGTGGCGGTGGTGCCGATCCTCGTCATCTGGTTCGGCATCGGCACGATCCCCGCGATACTGACGGCCTTTCTGATTGCGTTCTTCCCGATCGTCGTGAACGTCGCCACCGGGCTCGCGACGATTGAGCCGGAGATGGAGGATGTGCTGCGCGCGCTCGGCGCGAAGAAGATGGACATAATGCTCAAGGTCGGCATTCCGCGCTCGATGCCCTATTTCTTCGGCTCGCTGAAGATCGCGATCACGCTCGCCTTCGTCGGCTCGGTGATTGCCGAGACGGTCGCTGCAAATTCCGGCCTCGGTCACATGATGCTGGCTGCTCAAAGCCAGTTCAACGTGCCGCTGGTATGGGCCGGCCTCATCATGCTCGCCATCGAGGGCATCATCATGTACGCGGTGATGGCCTGGGTGGAGATGCGGATGACCGGCTGGGCGCATCGCAGCCAGATGGCGCAGGTGTAATTCGTCGACTGAGCGCGCGTTGCGTCAAGCGGCTTGCCGGTCCCAGCTTGGGAAGGGGTCGGCGAGGTCGCGCCAGCGGCCGGGCATGAAATCGCGTTCCGGTACGAGGCAGGCGTCGAGTTCGGCGCGAATCGTGTCCTCGTCCATGGGGTCGCATCCGATAAAGTCGAGTTCCTGCCGCCGGTCACCCCAGATCGGGTCTAGATAGGGTCGCATCGCAGCGCGCCATTCCGGGTGATCCGGCCACTGGTGTTTGGGAACGGATGCCCACCACAGGCCACGCTTGCCGGTACGCACCAGTGCGCCGGCCTGGCTGAGTTCGCCGACGTGATGCGGTCGCGTTGCCAGCCAGAAGAACCCCTTGGCGCGCACCACGCCCGGCCACGAGCGGTTGACGAAGGCCTGCAGCTTCTGCGGGTCGAAGGGCCGTCTCTCGCGGTAGACGAAGGAGCGAATGCCGTATTCTTCTGTTTCGGGAACGTGGTCCTGGAAGCCGTTCAGCTCCTTGAACCAGAGCGGGTTGCGCTGCGCCTTTTCAAAGTCGAACAGGCCGGTATCGAGCACGCGGTCGAGCGGCACCCGGGCGAAATCCGTTTCGATCAGTTGGGCTTCGGGATTGAGCGCGCGGACGATCTTGCGGGCAAGGTCCAATTCGTGCGCTGAGGTGTCGGAGACCTTGTTGAGCACGATCACGTCGGCGAACTCGATCTGTTCAACGAGCAGGTCTACCAGCGCGCGGTCGTCAGCCACTCCTGCCGTCTCGCCACGGTCGCGCAAAAAGTCGGAGGAAGCGTAGTCCTTCAGCAGGTTCGCCGCGTCGACCAAGGTGACCATGGTGTCGAGGCGGGCAACGTCCGAGAGGCTTTCGCCATTCTCGTCGCGGAAATCGAACGTGGTCGCCACGGGCAGGGGCTCGGCGATGCCGGTGCCCTCGATGAGCAGGTAGTCGAAGCGTCCTTCGCGCGAAAGCCGGCGAACCTCTTGCAAGAGGTCGTCACGCAGCGTGCAGCAGATGCATCCATTGGTCATCTCGACCAGTTGCTCGTCCGTCCGGGAAAGGTTCGCACCGCCGTCTCGCACCAGGGCCGCATCGATGTTCACTTCGCTCATGTCGTTGACGATGACGGCGACGCGGCGTCCCTCCCGATTGTTGAGCACATGGTTGAGAAGCGTGGTCTTGCCCGCGCCCAGGAAGCCGGAGAAGACGGTGACGGGAAGGCGTGGCTGATGGCTGGTCTGAACTGGCATGGTGGCTTTCGCGCTAGATGGAGTTGGCTGAGTAGATGCGTAATGTTATTACATTAACAGCTAAGTCAGGCAAGCGTGTATCGATGGCACGACGGAGCTGTCCTCAAAAAGCGACAGGCCCGCGCTGGGCGGGCCTGCTGAAACCGAGGATGAAAGTGCGAGCTTACCAACCGAACTGGAAGGTCGCGCCAGTGCCGCCATTGCCGTTCTGCGCGACATGGCCATTGGTGTTGCGTCCGAACTGAAACAGGCCGTAGGCGTTGCCGTTGCCGTTCTGGGTGATCGAACCGTTGTGGCCGTTGCCTTCCTGGTGGACGATGCCCTGATTGCCCCAACCATTCTGCGCGATGCCGCCGGCATTGCCGTTGCCGAGCTGCCTGATGCTGGCGCCGCCCTTCACCGCGTTGGCGATGGAGTAGATGGCCAAGCCTGCGCGCATTGCCTGTTCTTCCTGGGCATTGCGGGGCTGGAGATGGACACTGAGCGAGCCGCCGGCATGGGCGGGGACAGCGCTCAGCACTGCGGTCGCGATGGTTGCTGCGGCGAGGGTGGCGGCGAGCGTCTTGCGGGTGGTGCGGATCATGGTCGGTCTCCTCTGTAAGCTGCGTTGAATTCTATGGAGCGATCATGAGGGCGCGCGCCTGAACCGGTTCGGAACCGCGCGTTCATGTGGCGTTAACAGCTCGGCAGTCGCGCCGGCATGGCCGTCAAAGAAAAAGCCCCGGCGGGCCGGGGCTTCGTGTGTGTGTGTGTGTCGGTTGTGGCATGGTCGGTCAGAGCCAGCTACCGATGCGTTCCGAACAGGAAACGCTGGTGCCGCCGGCCTCGACCTCTAGCCGCACGTCGTAGCTGCCGCCGGAACCGCCAAGCATGACGGAACCCAGCGTGGCGGGGCGGCCCGCGGCGGCATCGAAAGGTCCGCCCTGGCTGATATTGGTGCCGGGGCCGCTCACGCGCAGCCGGTAGTTGCCGGTCAGCGCAGCGTTGCTGTGCGCCACGCCTTCGATGGCTGTCATGCCGCCCGAGGGGGTGGCGACGATCTCGCAGGAAAGGGGGCCGCTGGCCTGGCCGTTGCCGGCCGCCGCGAAGCCCACGCCGAGGGTTGCAGCCACGCCGAGGGCGAGGATAGGCAGATGCTTGCGTCCGATGGTCATGGTCGTGCTCCTTGTTCCGGGAAGAATGCCGGGAGGGCGTCTGGGGCGCCTCCCGGCAATGCCGTGGCGGTCATGGGCGTCAGCGACAGGTCTGGACGAAGGCTGCGACGTTGCCGCTGCCGTTCTGCCTGACTTCCGCATCGCAGCCGTTACCCACCTGAACGCCTGCCGCGATGTTGCCGCGTCCGTCCTGGATGATGATCGAATTGTGGTTGGTGCCGAACTGGGCCGCACCAGCCTCGTTGAAGCGGCCGCGCTGTTCGGCGCGAACGGTGTTCCGCCAGCCGTTCTGGCCGATGGCGATGGTGTTGCGGCCGCCGCGCTGGTTGCCGATGGCGCTGTTGCGCGAACCGTCCTGGTGGATGCCGATCGCGTTGTTGTAGCCGGTCTGGCGGCCGCCTGCTTCGTTGCGATGACCGAACTGGTCGAGCCAGACGCTGTTGGCCATGGCAGGAGCCGAGGTGAAACCGATGACGGCTGCGACGGCGGCGGTGATGAAGAGTTTCGTGTTCATGGTGTTTGCTCCGGGTCTTGTGTGGTGTTCGTTTCGAGAACGATGCCACTTTCGCCGATGCCGTCAGAACCGGTCCTGAACCGGGCGTTCAGCCGGCGTTCACCGGAAAATGGGGAGCGGGGAATGCGTCGGGCGGGCCTGCGTCATTGCCCTTGCGCGCCGTTTCGCCTACATACGCGCCGACCATTTCTTCCCGCACAGGAACAACGGAGTCTTCGCGCGCCATGGCACGCCAGTTCATCTATCACATGTCGGGCCTCACCAAGGCCTACGGCCCCAAGAAGGTGCTGGAGAACATTCACCTTTCCTTCTACCCCGACGCCAAGATCGGCATTCTCGGCCCCAACGGGGCGGGCAAGTCGACCATTCTCAAGATCATGGCCGGGCTCGACAAGGAGTTCACCGGCGAGGCTTGGTTGGCCGACGGCGCGACCTGCGGATACCTGCCGCAGGAGCCGCAGCTCGACGAATCCAAGGACGTCATGGGCAACGTCATGGAGGGGGTTGCGAAGAAGAAGGCGATCCTCGACCGCTATAACGAATTGATGATGGACTATAGCGACGAGACCGCCGACGAGGCGGCCAAGCTGCAGGACGTCATCGACAGCCAGAACCTTTGGGACCTCGACAGCCAGGTCGAGATGGCGATGGAAGCGCTGCGCTGCCCTCCGGGCGATGCCGACGTGACCAAGCTGTCGGGCGGTGAGCGCCGCCGCGTGGCGCTCTGCAAGCTGCTTCTGCAGCAGCCAGACCTGCTTCTCCTCGACGAGCCGACCAACCATCTCGACGCCGAGACCACCGCGTGGCTGGAAAAGCACCTGCGCGAATATCCGGGCTCCGTGCTGATCATCACCCACGATCGCTACTTCCTCGACAATGTCACCGGCTGGATTCTCGAGCTCGACCGTGGCCGTGGCATTCCCTACGAGGGCAATTATTCGGCCTATCTGGAAGCCAAGGCCAAGCGCATGGCGCAGGAAGAGCGCGAGGAGGGCGCCCGCCAGAAGGCGCTGGCGCGCGAGCGCGAGTGGATTTCCTCTTCTCCGAAGGCGCGGCAGGCCAAGTCGAAGGCACGTATCAGGGCTTATGACGAACTGGTCGACGCAGCCAACGACCGCCGCCCCGGCGACGCACAGATCGTCATTCCGGTGGGCGAGCGGCTGGGTCAGGTCGTCATCGAAGCCGACGGCCTTTCCAAGGGTTTCGGCGACCGGCTGCTGATCGACGACCTGGAATTCAAGCTGCCGCCCGGCGGTATCGTCGGCGTCATCGGACCGAACGGTGCGGGCAAGTCGACGCTGTTCAAGATGATCACCGGCGTGGAGAAACCCGATGCAGGCGAAATCCGCGTCGGCGAGACGGTTCATCTCGGCTATGTCGATCAGAGCCGCGACCACCTCGATGCCAACAAGACCGTCTGGGAGGAAATTTCCGGCGGCAACGACATCATCAAGCTCGGCAAGCACGAGGTGAACAGCCGCGCCTATTGCTCGTCGTTCAACTTCAAGGGCGGCGACCAGCAGCAGAAGGTGGGCAATCTGTCCGGCGGCCAGCGCAACCGCGTGCATCTGGCCAAGATGCTGAAGTCGGGCGGGAACGTCATCCTGCTCGACGAGCCCACCAACGATCTCGATACAGAGACACTCGCCGCCCTCGAGGACGCGCTGGAGAATTTCGCCGGCTGCGCCGTCATCATCTCGCACGATCGCATGTTCCTCGACCGCCTCGCGACCCACATCCTCTCCTTCGAGGGGGAGAGCCATGTCGAGTGGTTCGAAGGCAACTTCGAGGATTACGAGCAGGACAAGATCCGCCGCCTCGGTCCCGACTCTGTCAATCCGAAGCGGGTGACGTACAAGCGGCTGACGCGCTGACGCTTACCGAGGGCAGCCACACAGGCTGCCCTCATTGCTTGCACCGGGTTGGATTGGCAGCTTGCTGGCCGTGCCGCTAAGTTAAGTTGGCTTAAACGCAATCGTCTGTAGATTGGGCTATCTGATAACGTGACCTGAAATGGCCGCGATGTGGCCGTGCGGCCGCATGTCCGGGACAAGTAGAATGCAGCGTGTCATCATCAGCGGCCTCGGCGTCGAAATACCGAAAGCCTCCATCTCCAACGAGGAACTGGTCGAAAGCTTCAACGGCTGGGTCGATATCGAGAATGTGCGGCGAGCGGCTGACGGGCTGGAGCCGCTGCAGAAATCGAGCGCCGGGTTCATCGCGCATGCCTCCGGCATTCTCAACCGGCATGTGCACACCCGCGACGGCATTCTGGATACCTCACGCATGGCGCCGCGCATTCCGGCGCGCGACGACGACGATCTGTCGGTGCTGGCCGAGTTCGGCGCCGCCGCCGCCCGCAACGCGCTTGCCGATGCCGGGGTCAAGGCGGCCGACGTCGACCTGATTATCTGCGCCTCCTCGCATCTTCAGCGCCTCTACCCGTCGATCGGCATCGAGATCCAGAAAGAGATCGGCGCCGGCGGTGCCGCTTTCGATCTGAGCCTTGGTTGCTCGTCGGCGGCGGCTGGGTTGCATGTCGCTTTCAACCTGGTGCGTACGGGTGCCCACCGTCGCGCGCTGGTGGTAACGCCGGAGCTGATCACCGCGCATCTCAACTTCCGCGACCGGCAGACGCATTTCATCTTCGGCGATGCGGCCACCGCGATTCTTGTGGAGGCTGCTGGCCCTGACGATGTCGTGCCGGGCCGTTTCGAGGTGGTCGAGACACGCAACTGGACGCAGTTCTCGAACAATATCCGTACCAATTTCAGCTATCTGAACCGTGCTGCGCAGGAGGAGACAAGCGTCGTGCAGATGGAGGGCAACCTCATCAAGCAGCAGGGCAACAAGGTCTTCAAGGACGTCACCATCGCCAGCCATCGCTTCATCGTCGATTTTCTCGCGGAGCATGGTCGCACGCCCGATACGGTGCGGCGCTTCTGGCTGCATCAGGCCAATGCGCGCATGAACCAGATGATCCTGAAGCTCGCCTTCGGCAAAGAGGTCGGGCACGACCGCGCTCCGATGGTGCTCGACCGGCTCGGCAACACGGCGGCTGCCGGTGCGGTGGTGGCTCTCCAGGAGAACCATAAGGACATGCAGGCCGGCGACTACGGGCTCCTGTGCACCTACGGGGCCGGCTATTCGATCGGCGGCGCGCTGCTGCGCATGATGTAGCATCACGCTCGCGAATAGGTTCATCACGGTTTTTGTCTGGACTACGGTGCCTGCCACGGGCAACTTCGCGCGCTCGAAACGGAGGCGACGAAGATGCTCGACCTGTTTGACGCGGACAGCGGTGAAATCGTGATCCGGCCGGCGAAGAAGCTGCTCGGCAGGGCCGCGGGCGTCTTTCTGGCGCCCGCCAATCATTTCGAGACGCGACCGGTCGACGCGCTCGACATCACGTTCGAGGGCATTGCCGGCGATTACCATGCCGGACACACTCGGCGCTCGGGCGGTCGCGAGCCCTGGTATCCGCGTGGCACGGAGATGCGCAACGAGCGCCATCTGTCGATCGTCGCGCCCGACGAGTTGGCCGGGATCGCGGCGCGGATGGGGATCGACGAGGTCAAGCCGGAATGGATCGGCGCAAATCTGCTGATCGACGGCGTGCCGCAGCTTTCGATGTTGCCGGCCGGTACGATGCTGTTTTTCAGAAACGGCGTGACGCTGAAGGTGGACGGGCAGAACGTGCCGTGTCGGGTCGCCGGGCGTTCTGTGGCTGCAAATGCCGGCATGGCCGATCACGAGGCGGGCTCGCTGCTGTTTCCCAAAGTGGCGCGGCGACTGCGCGGCCTTGTCGCCTGGGTGGAAAAGCCGGGCCGTATCGAGGCAGGCGAGGAGATTTCCGTGCGCATTCCCGAACAATGGATCTATCCGACCTGATTTCGGAAAAAGGCTGAGTGAAGGAACACCGATGGCTGAGCTGCCCACGCCGATCGAAAGCTATATCGCCGCATACAACGCAATCGACGTCGATGCGATGCTTGCCTGCCTCGCGGATGATGTCCATTTCCAGAACATCGCGGAAGGTAAGGTAAACGCCGAAACCCGTGGCAAGCCGGAATTTGCGACGCTGGCACGGGCTGGCGCTGCCGCATTTGCTGCACGGCGGCAGACCGTCACGCACGCGATCACCGTCGCCGGGCGCACCATTGTCGAGATCGACTACACGGCGACGGTGGCGGCCGACCTGCCGAACGGTTGGAAAGCGGGGCAGGAACTGGCCTTCCGCGGCGCGTCATATTTTGAGCTTTCCGATGGCTTGATCTCGCGGATCATCGACGAGAGCTGACGGGATCGATCAGTCCGCCTCCGAATCGTCCGGGTCGAGCAGTCGTGTCGCGCGCCATCTCGTCAGCGTCTCGTTCATCTCGTCGACGACGAAGAAGCGCGCGGCGTCGCGGTCGTAGCCTTCGGCGAGCAGCGTGTCGTAGCTCGAATGCTCGTGGCGTACGTATGTCACGGTCGCGATCCAGACGGCGATGGAGGCCGGCAGGTCGCGCATCTTGCGCACGCTCGCCATTTCCCTGATCTTCTCGATGTCGGCATAGGGCGCCATCGGCAGCAGTGCCGTCAGCGCCTTGGCGATGGCGCGCTGCCGGTTGGTCGAAGGGTTCATGGCTGGCCGACCACGGCGTCCGGAACGGCATCGGTCGACGCGTAGTAGGGCTTGATGTCGATGACGGGCGTGCCGTCGAGAACGTCGATCGCTTCCAGCGTCAGAATTCCAGCTGCGGGATCAAGGGCGACAAGCCGTACGACATGCAGGCCAACCGGGTTAGGCCGCGCGGGTGAGCGCAGGGCAAAGACGCCGCGCGGCTGCGAGGCATGGCGCGGCTTCTGGACGATGAGGTTTCGCGGCGCGCGGTCAAGCCATGTGAGCAAGGCGATATGGCTGGCGCGCTCCAGCCCTGCCAATCCGGCTCGCCACGTCGCATCGACCTCCACAGAAGCGGGCATGCCGCGCTCGCGTGCGGCGGCCATGTTCTTCGGGCATTCCTCCCTGCGGGTCCAGGGCGAGCGCACGCGGCCGATGAAGACCAAGCCGGCATCCGGGGCAATATCTGCTGGGTCGAAATCCAGTTCGATCTCGCCGTCGCGCTTGTCTTGAGTGGTCATCATGCTTTCCATGGCAGCGTCATTTTTTGGCCGGATCGCGACATGGTGCTTGCCAGCGGCTCCTGATCGATATAAATATATCTTTATGTCTTTCTGGAGATTGGGATGCTGACGCGCTCCTCGACCGGCCTGAACATGATGGTTGATACGCTGAAGGCGGCTGCAGAATCCAGCCGCCTGCGGATTTTGCTGCTCCTGTCGCGGGGCGACCTGACCGTCACTGACCTGACCGAAATCCTCAACCAGTCGCAGCCGCGCGTGTCGCGCCACCTCAAGCTTCTGATGGATGCACAGCTCATCGAACGCTATCAGGAAGGCTCGTGGGCCTATTTCCGACTGTCGGACGGCGAGGCGGCGCGGGACTTCCTGAGCGGCGTGATCGGCCGCGTGGACGCTGCCGACGCCATTGTCGAGCGTGATCTCGAGCGGCTGTCGTCGGTCAAACGCCGCCGGCAGGAGAAGGCAGCCGATTACTTTAGCGCCAATGCGGCGAGCTGGGACCAGATAAGGTCGTTGCATGTGCCCGATGGGGCCGTGGAAGCCGCACTGAAGGAACTCATTGGCGAGCGCCCGTTCCAGGCGATGCTCGACCTCGGCACCGGCACGGGGCGGCTGCTGGAGCTGTTCGCGCCGCTCTACCGGCGCGGCGTTGGCATCGACCTGTCGCGGGAGATGCTATCGGTCGCCCGCGCCAACCTCGACCAGGCCGATGTCGCCCATGCGCAGGTGCGCCAGGGCGATCTCTACGCGCCGCCGGTCGAGCGCGATGCCTTCGACCTCGTGACGATGCATCAGGTGCTGCACTACCTTGAAGACCCCGGTCTTGCGATCCGCGAGGCGTCGCGGCTGCTTCGGCCGGCCGGGCGGCTGGTGATTGTCGATTTCGCCCCGCACACACATGAGTTCCTGCGCGACGAGCATGCCCATGTCCGGCTCGGCTTTTCCGACCGCCAGATCGCAGACTGGCTGGAGGAGGCCGGGCTCGAACAGGAAGCGGAGCGCGCTTTTGCGCCGACTGCGGGCGCATCCGGCCTGACCGTGAAGCTGTGGGTGGCGCGCGACCGCCGCCTGCTGATCGCCGATTCTTCCCAAGCAATACAGACTGCCCCCAAGGAGACCGTTTGATGGCCGATCCCCGCCTGTCCCGCCGCACCGATATTGGCGACCGGATCAAGGTCTCGTTCGAGTTTTTTCCGCCGAAGTCGGACGAGATGGAAAGCCGCCTGTGGGAGACCATCACAAGGCTTGAGCCGCTGGCGCCGCAATACGTCTCCGTCACCTACGGCGCGGGCGGATCGACCCGTGAGCGTACCGCCCGCACGGTCGGGCGCATTCTGACCGGCAGCAGCCTGAAACCCGCCGCGCACATGACCTGCGTCGATGCCACGCGCGAGGACGTCGACGCGGTGGTGCGCGACTTCGCAAGCCTTGGCGTGACCCGTTTCGTTGCGCTGCGCGGCGACCCGGCGGCGGGCGTGGGCGAGGCCTACAGGCCGCATCCTCAGGGCTATTCGAACGGTGCGGAGCTGGTCGGCGCCATCCGCAGGATCGGCGATTTCGAGGTCTCGGTCTCGGCATATCCGGAAAAGCACCCGGAAAGCGCCGATTTCGCCACCGACATCGACATGCTCAAGCGCAAGGTCGATAACGGGGCGACGCGCGCGATCACCCAGTTCTTCTTCGATAACGATCTCTACGAGCGTTATGTCGAGCGCGTGCGCAGGGCAGGCATCTACATCCCGATCGTGCCGGGCGTTCTGCCGATCCACAACTTCAAGCAGGTGGCGAATTTCTCGGCCCGCTGCGGCACCCATGTGCCCGCATGGCTGGCAGAGCGCTTCGAGGGGCTCGAGAACGACCCGCAGACCCATGCTCTCGTTGCCGCCGCGATCGCGGCCGAGCAGGTGCTGGACCTTGTCGAGCGGGGCATTGGCGAATTCCACTTCTACACGATGAACCGTGCCGATCTGGCCTTCGCGATCTGTCACCTGATCGGGATCAGGCCGCAGGTCCGCACTGCCGCTGCTGCCGCCTAGGGTTCGCAGATCCAGACAGCAAAAAGGCCGGAGGGTTGTCCGGCCTTTTCGTCGTGTTCATATGTCGCTTCAGGGAAGTGACGGCCCCGCCTTTATGCCAATATACCCATTATGAGGGCGCCTACGAAGGCAAACGCAGCACAAATGATCAACGTGTTGAGTGGTCGTGCAAGTCCCATGGCATAGTCTCCTCTACGACTATGGTGGAGATTCTAGGCTGCTTTGCATGTCAGGCAAGCGCATTTTATGCTGCGCTGCGAAGGCGACACGGCATCCGTAGTAGCTGTCGCGCGCAGTTTCTTGTTTTCCCTCGTAAAACGAATGCTGGCGTCGCTGTTGAAAAATTGTGACGAAGCGACATCTAGCTCCGCCCGAAAACGCGCCCATCAATGGTGAGCAGTCCCAGCGCGATCAGACCCATGCCGCCCATCTCGAAAATCTCCAGCCGCTCGCCGAGGAAGAGCGCGCCAAGCAGGATGGCGCTGACGGGAACGAGCAGGGTGACGAGGGAGGCGTTGGTGGCGCCGGCGGAGCGGATGAGGCTGAAATAGAGGATGTAGGCGAAGGAGGTTGCCAGCACGGCCAGACCGAGTACGGCGGCCCAAACGGGCGGGCTGGCCGAAAACAGGCCTTCAGGGCCGTGCCACAGCAGCACGACGGGGATCATGATGATGGTGGAGGCGGTCAACTGCCCGGTTGCGACCACCTGCGGCGGCAGGGCGCGGAACCGGCGCGCATAGATGACGGCCAGCGCGTAGGAGAGCGCCATGCCCACGAGCGCAAGCTTGGCCCAGACGGGCGCGCCGGCATCTGTGATCACGCCCGGACCGATCATGACCGCGGTGCCTGCCATGCCGAAGCCGATGCCGACAACCTTGTTCCATGACAGCTTTTCATCCTCTGTCAGCAGATTGGCGAGGATCATCGTCCAGAACGGCGTGGTCGCGTTGAGGATGGAGGCCGCACCGGCGCCGAGTTCCGTCTGGCCCGCGAACATCAGCGTGAAAGGGATGATGTTGTTGAGGATCGCCAGCAGGAAGAAGCTGGCAGCCATCGGGAAGGCGAGCCGGAACGACGGTCCGGCAACGGCGAGATAAAGATGGAGCGCCAGAGCGGCGATGCCGACGCGAAGCAGCACCAGGGTGAGCGGCGGAATCTCGGTGACGGCGACGCGCGCGAAGAAAAACGAACCGCCCCAGATCGCGCCGAGCAGCACGAGCATGCCCCAGTCCCGCGCGCTCATTGCGCGGCGTGCAGGCGGGGACACGGCGGCTTCACTCATATCGGCAGGCTCCTCGATGTTCGGTGCACAATAGGGCTTGCGCAGAGCGTTTCACCACCCGTTTCGTGTTTTGGTCCATATGTTGGCGCGAGGTGGCCGGCATTGGGAAACATCGTCTTTGTCGCGGCATCGCAGCCTGTTAGGCTCGCCGCAAAATTCGAGGAGGCCGCCTTTTGCAGCGATTCGACAATGCCCGCGAAGCAGCGCTCGCGCTTCGTCCCGACGATCCCGTCTATTGCTTTCGCCCCGAGGTGCTGAAGCAGGATTGCCGGGAATTCATGTCGATGTTTCCCGGCAAGACGGCTTACGCGGTCAAGACCAACGGCGAGAAGATGGTGCTCAAGGCGCTTGCCGAGGCAGGGGTGACGGCGTTCGACGTCGCCTCGCCGCAGGAGATCGCCGACGTTCGCGCGATCGCCCCGAAGGCCGAGATGCTCTACATGCACCCGATCAAGGCGCAGTCGCATATCCGGCTTGCGCTGGAGGAATACGGTATCCGCGTGATCGCCATCGATCACGAGGACGAGGTCGTGAAGCTGACGCGCGTCGTCAAGGCGCTCGACATCGATCCGGCCAGCATCACTGTATTCGTGCGCATCCAGACCAAGGGCAGCGCCGCCTATGAGCTTTCCAAGAAGTTCGGGGCAGGGCCGGCGACCGCCGTCGAGCTCGCCGACCGGCTGGCGCGCGGCGGCTTCAAGGTCGGGCTTTGCTTCCATGTCGGCAGCCAGATCGAGGACCCGGACACGTACGAACGCGCGCTGGCTTCGGCCGACTGGGTGCGCAACCGCGCCGAGGCCGAGATCGTCGCGCTGGATGTCGGTGGCGGCTTTCCGGCCGAATACGGCCACGACCCGAACCGCAAGAAGCCGGAGATGCCCTCTCTCGGGCAGATCATGTCTCGGCTGCGCGGCGACATCACGGAATGGGGGTTCGGCGAGACACCGCTGGTCGCCGAGCCTGGTCGCGTGATCGTCGCGCGCGCCTTCTCACTGATCGTTCGGGTGCTGCTGCGCAAGGGCAGGCGGCTCTACATCAATGACGGCATCTGGGCGTCGCTGTCGGATTCATGGACCGGCAAGATCACGCTGCCGGCGCGCTTCATTCCGGACCCCGCGATCCGGCATCGCAACGGCGACAAGCAGAAGGTCGTGCCGTTCCGGGTTTGCGGGGCGACCTGCGATTCCGTCGACATTCTTTCGCGCCCGTTCTGGCTGCCGGAAACGGTCGACACCGGCGATTGGATCGAGATCGGCCATATCGGGGCTTACTCGCTGTCGCTGCGCACCCGCTTCAACGGCTTCTATCCCGACACCTTCGTCGAGATCGCGACGCCGTTCGATGCCGGCGCGGCGCCGGAAGGCTTTGCCAGCCTGGAGACGATGGCGGATTAAGGGAGTAGGCAGCAGGGTACCTTACTTCCTTCACCCTCACAGGTTCGACAGCAGCGCCGGGGTTGGCCAGCCGTCTACCGGCAGGCCGAGACGCTGCTGCTCGACGCGGACGGCCTCGCGGGTCATCGCGCCTAGGATGCCGTCGATGCCGCCCACGTCGTGGCCGCGGTCGAGCAACTTCTGCTGCAGAAGCTTCATAGTGTCGCCGGTGAGGCCCTGTTCGGGGCTGCGCGCGTCCAAACGCGGCGCGCCGGCCAGCCGGGTCGCCAGATTGGCGGCGGTCAGCGTGTAAGTGAACGACTGGTTCCATTCGAGGTAGACATCAAAGTTCGGGTAGACGAGAAAGGCGGGGCCCTTGTGGCCCATCGGCAAAGCAAGGCCTGCGTCCGGTGCGCCTGCGTCTAGCGGGCTGCCATCGCGCTTTGT
The DNA here is from genome assembly GCA_019739225.1 of Aquamicrobium sp. GTDB lineage: Bacteria > Pseudomonadota > Alphaproteobacteria > Rhizobiales > Rhizobiaceae > Aerobium. The sequence goes on along the minus strand of JAHHDT010000001.1, from coordinate 778,681 downwards.
AACGCCCCATTCGGTCCACTGCGAAACAGGCAGGCGATTGACACGGCCGGTTTCGGCCCACGGCAGGGTGTCGGGAACCTGCACCTCCTGCATCCATGGCTCGCCGGCGCGCCAGCCGCGCGACTGGATCTTGCGGCCGGTGGTGAGGATCACGTCCGGTACGCTCCTGCGCATGTCGACCACGCCGTCGCCATCACCGTCGACGCCGAGCTTGAGGATATCGGACGGCAGCATCTGGGTCTGGCCGATCTCTCCGGCCCAAGCGCCCTGGCTGTCGGCCGGCAGCGTGCCATTGTCGATCAACGTCAGCATCGGCACGAGCTGCGGGCGGAACAGTTCTGGGCGACGGCAGTCGTGGGCCAGCGTGACCAGCGCATTCAGCGTGTTGAAATCGCCCTGTACCGCGCCGAAGTCGGTTTCAAGTGCCCAGAAGGCGGCAATCACTGGCCCCGGCACCCCGTAGTCGCGCTCTGCCTTGGCGAATAGGTCCGCGTGGCGGCGCAGCAGGCTGGCGCCCTGTTCCAGGCGGTAACTGTTGATCATGCGGCCGGCGAACTCGGTGAAGGTCTGCGTGAAAACGCCCTGGGCCCTGTCGCGGCTGAGCACGCGCTCGTCGAGCCGCGCATTGTCGAGCGCTGCAAGCCCTCGCTGGCCGACGCCTGCCGCCTGAGCCTCCTGCGCGACGCCGGCGCGCCAAGCGGAAAAGTCGCCGCCGCATTGCTGCGCCAGCGCTGGCCCGGCTGTCGCGAGCGTCAAGGTGAGGGCGGCCAGCGTCGTTTTCATCTGTAGGTCTCCGGGAGGCAGGGGCTTCGAGTCCTAGCCTTCAAACGCCCGAACACGGCGTAAATTCGGCGTTACCGGGCATTTTTCTGCAACCAGGCATACCATTGCGCCTCGCTGCCGTTGAAGACGTTGATGTCGGCGTCGCCGCTCATGCCCGGGACCTTGCCGGTGCCGGTATATTGCCAGAACAGGAAACGCTCGCGGTCGTACCGCTCGTCGGGGTGGGCTGAGACCGAACGCAGCCAGAAATCGTAGCCACCGAAATCCTCGAGCTTGTTGTCGTGGTAGAAATCGATCGAGGTGTAGATGATGGGGCGCTTGCCGTAGTGCCGTTCCAGCATATCAAGGAAGACACGCATCTCGCGCTGCACGGTGGCTGCGGGCGGGCGCAGGCGGCAGGTCGGCGACAGGTGGTTCCATTCCATGTCCAGCACATGGGGCAGCGTGCCCGCCTCACGCGGTACGTTGCGGATGAACCAGGCGGCCTGTTCGCGCGCCGGCCGGCAGAAATAGTAGAAATGGTAGGCTGAGCGGGGAATGCCGGCGGCTTTCGTGCCGCGCCAATGTTCATGAAAATAGTCGTCGACCCGGTCACCACCCTCGGTCGCCTTTATGAAGGCGAAGGAGATGCCAGCGGCCCTGGCGGCCTTCCAGTCGACCGGGCCCTGATATTTGGACGCGTCGGTGCCGTGGACGGCATAGGTCCAGGGTGCGCGATCCGCCCAGGGATGCGGCTTGCGGTCTCCGAAACGCGGATTGCGCACGGCCACACGAAATGCGGACGTATTGCGGGCACCGGAAGCGAGCGGTGCAGACGCACGGGTCGGAGATGACGATTCGGGTGCAATATCTCCGAAATCGTAGCTGACGCTGGTGCAGGCGGTGACAAAAGCGGTCAATACAAGGGCCGCGATCCGCAGCATCAATCCCCCCGAGGTCCATTGCGGCAGCGCCCGAATCGCCTGCGCACCAAGGCCAGCAATAATCGATGCCTGCCGCTCCGTCATCCATGCGGCGGGTGCGAAGCACTACCGGATCGTCGAAAGCATTGATTTTCCGTCGCTTCCTGCCAAGAGTTCACGACAAAGTCATGGGGTGAGCGGGGAAAGATGCGAATCGTCGGCAAGATACTCAAGGGGCTGCTGCTTCTCGTCGTGCTCGTGGTGGTGGGAGCCGCGGGCTGGCTCTATTTCGCGCCGCCTGCGCTGATCCGGGTGGGAACCGCCTATTCTGCGAAGATCGTGTGTTCCAACCATTTCCTGGCCGGACGCGATGCACAGGCCGTGCTGGCGCTCGACGTGCAGGCGCCAGGGCACCCATTGCTGAAGTACATCTACGTCGATGTGGACGAGGCGGCCGGCAGCGTTTCGGCCAAGCTTCTCGGGCTGTTCGGGGAAGGGCGTGCCGTTTACCGCGAGGGTGCGGGCTGTGCGACCCTGCCGGCCGGCGCGGAACTTGCGGCGTTGGGGCCGATTCCGTCGTCCGGGACGCCGAACCCGAATGCACTGTGGCCGTTCGGCGAGCGTGTCGAGGTATCGCAGGACCCCGCGCTTGCCGCCGTGCTGGACGATGCGGCCTTGACCGGTCCCGGCATGCGGGCCGTCGTCGTTGTCCACAACGGGCGCATCGTCGGCGAACGCTACGGCGACGGCTCGGGGCCGGACACGCCGCTGCTGGGCTGGTCGATGACCAAGAGCGTGACCGCCGCCATCATCGGGGCGCTGGTCGGCGAGGGCAGGCTTTCGCTCGACCAGGATGGGCTGTTCGAGGAATGGGACGTCGACGAACGCGGGACGATCACCATCGCCGACCTGATGGCCATGTCGAGCGGGCTTGAGTTCAACGAGGACTATGGCGACGTCACCGACGTGACCCGCATGCTCTATCTGCAACCGGACATGGCGGCATTCGCGGCCGACAAGCCGCTGGCAGGGCCGATCGGCGAGACCTTCAGCTATTCTAGCGGCACGACCGTGCTCCTTTCGCGCATCTGGCAGAATGCCTTCGAGGACCCGGCCGAAGCGTTCGCCTTTCCGCGCGAAGCGCTCTTTGCGCCCATCGGCATGACCAGCGCGGTGCTGGAGCCCGATGCGAGCGGCACCTTCGTCGGCTCGTCCTACCTCTACGCGACCGGGCGCGATTGGGCCCGGTTCGGGCAGTTCCTGCTCGATGAAGGCGAGTGGCGAGGGCAGCAGCTTCTTCCGGAGGGGTTTGTGTCGTGGATGCGCGAGGAAGCGCCTGCCTCCGCCGGCAAATACGGGCGCGGGCAAGTCTGGCTGGAGGGCTCGGACGCCGGAGCCTCAGCGCCGGGGCTTCCCGAAGATACGTTCTGGCTGCGCGGGCATGACGGACAGACCGTGGCCGTCGTGCCTTCGCAAGGGCTGGTGGTCGTGAGGCTCGGCCTGACGCCGTCGAAGCTCGGCCATCGGCCGGAACCGCTTGTCGCCGCGCTCGCAGCGTTGCTGCCTGGCGAAAACGACTAGGCGCAGGCTTCCGATTTTCTGACGACAGGGATGCGCCGGGCGGTCGGCGCATGCAAACGGATTTTTCCCATTGACATAACTTATGTGTTATATAACATTTAAGTTATAGGAGTGATTGGAGATGAACACTCTCGATGCCGCGTTTGCGGCTTTGTCGGACCCGACCCGGCGCGCGATCCTTTCAAGGCTCGCAACCGGCGAGGCGACGGTGATGGAACTGGCGGAGCCGTTCGCGATGTCGCAGCCCGCAATCTCCCGGCATCTGAAGGTGCTGGAAGGTGCGGGGCTGATCACGCGGAGGGTGGAGGGCGCGAAACGGCCATGCCGTCTGGCGCCACAGGCGATCAAAGAGATCGACCGCTGGCTCGACTGGCTGAGGAAGGCGATGGAAGCCAATTACGACCGGCTCGACGCAGTCCTGGCTGAACTGGAACAGAACGAAGGAAAGGAAGACCAATGAGCAAGCTGAAGCTCGTCACCGAGGGCGATACCTATGTCGTCGTCACCCGCCATTTCGCCGCGCGGCCCGAGACGGTCTATCGTGCGCATACCGAGCCGGAGCTGATCCGCAAGTGGATGCTGGGCCCGGACGGCTGGACCATGACCGAATGCATAAACGAGGCGAAGCCGGGTGGTAATGTCCGCTATGCATGGTCGGACGGCAACGGCAATGGGTTCCACCTCACCGGCGAATACATAGCGCTGGAGCCGTTCAGCCGGATCGAGCATGTCGAGCGCATGCACCTGCCCGATCCGACGCCGGACAATCATATCGAGACGCGTTTCGCGCCGGACGGCGACGGCACGCTGATGACCATGCGCATGACGCTGCCCGACAGCGCGACGCGCGAGGCGATGCTTGCCACCGGCATGGACCAGGGCATGGAGGCAAGCTACGCACGGATGGAAGAGCTGATCGCGGCGGGCAAGCTCGCAGCCTGAGGCTCCGTCTTGCCTCCCGGCGTCGCGTCGATCATCCTCCGCCTTCCATTCGAGGAGGCCACATGACACGACGCGACTTCGACCCGGCGACCGTCACACCCGACGGTCGCCCACCCGCCAAAGCTCGGCTTTTCGATGCCACGATTGACGGGCCATACCGTGGCTCGATCAACGGCGAGACCCTTGCAACGCAGATTACGGTGCTGACCTACGGCAACGACGAGCCGGGGGTCGGGCCGGTGCTGCATATCCATCCTTACGACGAGGTGTTCGTCGTCCAGAAAGGCCGCGCGCGCTTCTTCGTCGGGGACCAGACGATCGACGCCGAGGCGGGCGACACGGTGATGGGGCCCGCGGGGGTGCCGCACAAATTCATCAATCTCGGCCCCGGTCGGCTCCAGACGCTCGACATCCACCTGTCGCCACGCTGGATCCAGACCAACCTGGAGTAGGAGGGCGCGGCTCAGCCGCGCCCGAAACCTCCGGCCGTCGGCGTGGTGAGGATGACGGCCTCGCCGGCCTCCAGCATCGTCTGGTCGCAGGCCTTGAGCAGTTCGACCTTTCCGCCGAGCCGGCGCACCTCGGTGGAGCCGGTCTCGCCGTCGCCGCCGCCCGCGACGCCGCGCGGCGGATGCTGTCGGTGGGACGACAGGATCGCGCATTCCATCCGCTCCAGGAAGCGGATCGTGCGCATTGTGCCGTCACCCGCGTTCCACTTGCCCTTGCCACCCGATCCTTCGCGGATGTGGAAATCCTCGAGAAGTACGGGGAATCGCAGTTCCAGGATTTCCGGATCGGTCAGCCTTGAGTTGGTCATGTGGACGTGGACGCCCGACGTTCCCGCGAACCCCTTGCCGTCATTGGTCTGGCCGGCCGGGGAGCCGGAGCAGATCGTCTCGTAATACTGGTACGTCTGGTTGCCGAAGGTGAGGTTGTTCATCGTGCCTTGCGAGTTGGCGATAGCACCCATCGCGCCGAATATCGCGTTGGTGACATGCTGCGAGGTCTCGACATTGCCGGCCACCACCGCGGCCGGGTAGGACGGCCGCAGCATGCAGCCCTCTGGAATAACGATGTTGATCGGCCGCAGGCAGCCGGCATTCATCGGGATGTTGTTTTCGACCATCACCCGAAACGCGTAGAGCACCGCCGCGCGCGCGACCGGCTCGGGCGCGTTGAAGTTGTTCTTCTGCACCGGCGACGTGCCGGTGAAATCGACCGTGGCTTCTCGCTTGGTGCGGTCGACCGTGATCTTCACCTTGATGATCTGGCCGGTATCGGTTGGGTATTCGTATTCCGAGCTGTCCGGCAGGCGTTCCAGTACCCGGCGCACGCTTTCGGCGGCATTGTCCTGCACATGGCCCATATAGGCCTCGACCGTCTCCAGCCCGAAATGCGTGACCATCTTGCGCAGCTCCGCCACGCCCTTCTCGTTGGCGGCGATCTGCGCCTTGAGGTCGGCGATGTTCTGGTGCGGGTTGCGGGCAGGGTAAGGATGGTCGGTCAGAAGTGTATGAAGCTCCGCCTCGCGGAAGCGTCCACGCTCGACAAGGCGGAAATTGTCGAACAGCACGCCTTCCTCGTCCACGGTGGTCGCGAGCGGCGTCATCGAGCCGGGCGCGGTGCCGCCCACGTCGGCGTGGTGGCCACGCGAGGCCGCGTAGAACAGGATTTCCTTGCCCGCGTCGTCGAAGACGGGCGTGACCACGGTGATGTCGGGCAGGTGGGTGCCGCCATTGTAAGGCGCGTTCAGCGCGAAGACGTCGCCCGGATGAATGTCGCCCTCGTTGAGGCGGATGATCGTTTCCACCGACCGGTCCATGGAGCCCAGATGCACCGGCATGTGCGGCGCATTGGCGACCAGTGCGCCGGTGCGATCGAAGACGGCGCAGGAGAAATCCAGCCGTTCCTTGATGTTGACGGAGTAGGCTGTGTTCTGCAGCGTGACGCCCATCTGCTCGGCGATCGACATGAAAAGGTTGTTGAAGACCTCGAGCATGACCGGATCGGCGGCCGTGCCAAGGGCTGCCGAACGGCGCTTCTTTTCGACACGGCGCAGCAGCACGTGGTTCTTGGCCGTCACTTCCGCCTGCCAGCCCGGCTCGATCACGATGGTCTGGTGGCTTTCGATCAGCAAAGCGGGGCCGGCGAGGCGGTTGCCCGGCTTGAGGTTTTCCCGCCGGTGGATGGCGGTGTCGTGCCATTCGCCCTCGAAGAATACCTTGCGCGTATCGCCGGCTTTTAGGTCGATGTCGCGGGTTTCGGCGTCGCGCTCGTCGCGACCGGCGCCTCGCGTGTCCACGCCTTCCAGGCTGACAGATTCCACGACCGCCGGCTTGTCATCGTAGATGAAGCCGAACTGGGACTTGTGGGCAGCCTCGAATGCCGCGCGGGCATCGACGATCGAACCCGTTTCGAAGGTGACGGGCAGGGCGGTGTCGGTGCCGTCGTAGCGCACCTGAAGCACCGGTTTCCAGCCGATCTTGTCAGCCGGAACACCTTGGACAGAAAGCTCCTCGGCTACTTCATCGCGCAGATGGGCGATGGTGGCCTCGATCTCTGTAAGTGAACTGTCTGCCAGCGGTGCCAGCAAGGCCTGTTGGCGCGAGGCAAAGATGGCCGAGAGACCGATGCCATAGGCCGAGAGCAGGCCGGAGAACGGGTGGATCAGCACGGCCTCCATACCGAGTGCGTCGGCGACGAGGCAGGCATGCTGGCCGCCCGCGCCGCCAAAGCAGTTGAGCAGATATTCGGTGACGTCGTAGCCGCGCTGGACGGAGATTTTCTTGATGGCGTTGGCCATATTCTCCACGGCGATCGTCACGAAGCCTTCGGCAACAGCTTCCGGTGCGCGGCCATCGCCTATGTCTCCTGCCATAGCTGCGAATTTCGCGCGCACGGTCTCGGTGTCCAGCGGCTGGTCCTGTTCGGGGCCGAAGATAGCCGGGAAGAAATCGGGCTGGAGCTTGCCCAGCATGACATTGGCGTCGGTGACGGCCAGCGGGCCGCCGCGCCGGTAGCATGCCGGGCCGGGATTGGCGCCTGCCGAATCCGGACCCGTCTGAAAGCGCCCCGCCTCGTAGTGCAGGACCGAGCCGCCGCCGGCGGCCACGGTGTGGATGCGCATCATCGGCGCGCGGACGCGCACGCCGGCCACCTCGGTGTCGAACGCGCGCTCATATTCGCCATCATAGTGGGCGACGTCGGTCGAGGTTCCGCCCATGTCGAAGCCGATGACCTTTCCGAAGCCGGCAAGGCGCGCGGTCTCCACCATGCCGACGACGCCGCCGGCCGGGCCGGACAGAAGCGCGTCCTTGCCCTGGAACATGTCTGCGGCCGTCAGGCCGCCAGACGACATCATGAACATCAGGCGAGGGGAGGCCGCGCCGGTCTTGTTGCTGGAGATGCCCAGTTCGCCCGCGACCTGCCGAACGTAGCGCGACAGGATCGGCGAGAGGTAAGCGTCGACCACGGCGGTGTCGCCACGGCCGACCAGCTTGACCAGCGGCGAGACGCGGTTGGAGACCGAGATTTGCGAGAAACCGGATTCTTCGCAGAGGCTTGCCGCCATTTCCTCATGCTCCGGATATTTCCATGCATGCATGAAGACGATGGCAACCGCATCAATGCCGTCGGCCCTGGCTTTGCTCACCGCATCGCGGATATGCTCGGCATCGAACGCCATTTCGACAGTGCCGTCGGCGCGCACGCGCTCATCGACCTCCACCACGCGCTCGTAGAGCTGTTCGGGGAGGACGATTTCCTTGGCGAAGATGTCCGGGCGGGCCTGGTAGGCGATGCGCAGCGCATCGCGGAACCCCCTCGTGATCAACAGCAGCACGCGGTCGCCCTTGCGCTCCAGGAGCGCGTTGGTGGCAACCGTCGTGCCCATCTTGATGTCGCCGATCGCATCGGAGGGAACCGGCGCATCGGCTCTAACGCCGAGAAGCCTGCGGATGCCGGCGATTGCGGCATCCTTGTAGGCTTCGGGGTTCTCCGAAAGGAGCTTAAGCGGATGGAGTTCGCCTTCGGGGTCCCTGCCGATGATGTCGGTGAAGGTGCCGCCGCGATCGATCCAGAAGTCCCATTTGCCGGCCATTTTTCTTGTCTCCCTCTGGCGGGGTCCGACGTCCGGATACCCCAACGTCAAAACTTATTGACGATTTCTCGATAAACTGTCAACGTTGGCATCTGCCGGAGAAACGCGGCATGCTCCGGACACAGAAGTCGAAGCATTAAGATGAAAAGGGGAACGACATGAAATACCGTGCACCGCTCGCGGCTGGCCTTCTCGCCGGCGGCCTCTTCGTCACCAGCGCGGCCTTCGCGCAGACCGCCTGGGACCTCCCGACGCCTTATCCTGACGGCAATTTCCACACCCGCAACGTCATGCAGTTTGCAGAAGACGTTGGAGAAAAGACCGGCGGCGAACTCAAGATCACCGTGCATTCGAACCAGTCGCTGATCGCGCATCCCGAGATCAAGACCTCCGTGCGTGACGGCATCGTGCCCGCCGGCGAGCTGCTGGTATCGCGGCTTGAAAACGAGAGCCCGATCTTCGGCGTGGACTCCGTGCCGTTCCTGGCTTCGAGCTATGAACTGTCCAAGAAGCTCTATGACGCGCAGCGGCCATACCTCGAAAAGCTGCTCGGCGAGCAGGGCCTGCAGCTCCTGTTCTCGGTGCCCTGGCCGCCGCAGGGCATCTTTGCCAAGAAGGAAGTGACCGCGCTCTCCGAACTCGAGGGCCTGAAGTTCCGCGCCTACAATCTCGGCACCGAGCGCGTCGCCGAGCTGGCAGGCATGGTGCCGACGCAGATCGAGGCGTCCGACATTCCGACCGCGTTTGCTACCGGCCGCGTGGAAGCGATGATCACGTCGCCGTCAACGGGCGTCGATTCCAAGGCCTGGGACTTCCTGACCCACTACCACGACACGCAGGCTTGGCTGCCGCGCAACATGGTGATCGTCAACAAGGCGGCCTTCGACGCGCTGGGTGACGACGTCAAGAGCGCGGTGCTCGAGGCGGCAGCGGAAGCCGAGACACGCGGCTGGGAGATGTCGCAGACGGAGACGCAGGACAAGACGAAGGAGCTTGCCGACAACGGCGTCACCGTCGTCACGCCCTCCGACGAACTGAAAGCCGACTTCTCCAAGATCGGCGAGACGATCGCCGAGGAGTGGAAGGAGCGGGCCGGCGCCGACGGCGAAGCTCTGTTGCAGACCTACCGCGGCAACTAAGCGCTGCAATGCGGACAGCCGTCCGGGTGGCGTGCATCGCCGCCCGGATGCCCGTCTCTTATTCAGGGGAAAGTCCCATGCGGCGTTTTCTCGACGCACTCTATCGCGTCGCGGGCTGGATGGCCGCGATTGCGATCTTCATGATCTTCGCCCTGGTAGCCATCCAGGTATCCGCGCGCCTGCTTGACGTCGGACTGCGGTTTATCGGCCTGCAGCCCCTGGGGATCAGGGTCCCGTCCATAGCGGAAATATGCGGCTTCCTGCTTGGCACCGCCAGCTTTCTGGCGCTCGCCCACACGCTCGTGAGCGGCGGTCATATCCGTGTCGGCGTGCTGGTCAATAGGCTGGGGGGCGGTGCCCGCCACGTGGTCGAAACCTTGCTCGGAATGGCGGGAGCCGCGTTGTCGCTCTACGCGACTGTGGCGCTGGCACGGCTGACGATCAGAAGCTGGAATTTCAATGATGTTTCCTACGGCATCGTGCCGATACCCCTGGCGCTGCCGCAGGGCCTGATGACGGTTGGCCTTGCCGTTCTGACGATTGCGCTTGTCGATGTGACGGTCAGGGCCTGGACCCGTCGGGTTTATATCCAGAGCCGGACGGAGGCCTGAGCATGGGCGTTTTCGAACTGTCTTTACTGCTGATCGTCGTGATGTTCGCGGCGCTGGCGCTCGGCCTGTGGATCGCTTTCTCTCTGTCACTCGTAGCCCTGGTGGCACTGGCCTCAAAGCCTGCCATCCCGGCAGCGCAGGTAATGGCGACCTCCTTGTGGAGTTCGTCCATATCCTGGGACCTGACGGCGCTGCCGATGTTCATCTGGATGGGCGAAATATTGTTCCGCTCGCGCCTCTCGGAGAACATGTTCGCCGGCATTTCACCCTTCGTGCGACGCATTCCCGGCAGGCTGGCCCATGTCAACGTGCTTGGCTGCGCGGTGTTTGCGGCCGTATCGGGCTCTTCGGCGGCCACCACTGCCACCGTCGGCAAGATCTCGCTGCCGGAGCTGCAGAAGCGGGGGTACGACGACCGTCTCGCCATTGGCAGCCTTGCCGGTTCCGGCACGCTCGGCCTGCTGATCCCGCCGTCGATCATCCTGATCGTCTATGGCGCCGCAGTCGAGGAATCCATTGCCCGCCTGTTCGTTGCCGGCGTGATACCGGGACTGGTGCTGGCGGGGCTGTTCATGGGGTATGTCGCGCTTTGGGCGCTTCTGAACCCCGACAAGATGCCGCCTCCCGATCCGCGCACCTCGTGGTCGCACAAGCTTGCGGCGATCCGTGAGTTGCTGCCCGTTGCCATGCTGATCCTGGGTGTCATCGGCTCAATCTACGGTGGCATCGCGTCGCCGACGGAGGCGGCGGTGGTGGGTGTGGCGCTCAGCCTCGTGCTGGCGCGTGCGCAGGGCGCGCTCGACTGGACACGGTTCAAGGAAGGCCTGATGGCGGCCACCGTGACGTCCTGCATGATCGCGTTCATTCTGGCCGGCGCCGACATCCTGACAACGGCGATGGGCTTTACCGGTCTGCCACGTCAGCTTGCCACCTGGATCGGCGAACTCGGCCTTTCGCCGATGATGCTGCTGGCCGCGCTGACGCTGCTGTTCATCATGCTCGGCTGTTTCCTCGACGGCATCTCGATGGTGGTGCTGACCACTGCGGTTATCATGCCGCTGGTTTCGGCGGCCGGCTTCGACCTCGTCTGGTTCGGGATCTATCTCGTCATCGTCGTCGAGATGGCGCAGATCACCCCGCCGGTGGGCTTCAACCTGTTCGTGATACAGGGGCTGACCGGCAGGGATCTGTTCGAGATCGCCGGCGCGACGCTGCCCTTCTTCCTGCTGATGGCGGTGATGGTGGCGATACTGGCGATGTTCCCGGACGTTGCGCTGTGGTTGCCCAGGACCATGTTCGCGGGATGATGCAAGTCAGGGGAGGAAAGCCATGACCGAGAAAACCGATTTCGGACCGATCGTCTCGTCGGCACATCTGGCCGACGGGGCGCTGCCGGCGCTATCCGAGCTCGAATTCGGCATGACGCTGGCCGGCAACGCCTTCGAGCGCTGGATGGTGCGCTGCATGACGGCGGCGGGTGAGCCCGGGCTGACGTCGATCGACGTTCAGGTGCTGCATTCGGCCAACCATCGCGGCCGGCCCAAACGGCTTTCCGACCTCTGCATCATGCTCGGCATCGAAGACACGCACGTCGTCATCTACGCAATCAAGAAGCTGGAAAAGCGCGGACTGGTCAAGAGCACGCGCTCGGGCAAGGAAAAGCTCGTCGGTGCCACACCCAAGGGGGTGGAAGCGTGCATTCGCTATCGTTCCGTGCGGGAGGCGTTGCTGGTCGAATCCGTCAAGGGGCTGGGCCTCGATCCCAAGGCGATCTCGAACGTGGCTGCGACGCTCCGCGCGCTTTCGGGCCACTACGATCAGGCGGCGCGTACCGCCGCATCGCTTTGAGAGTGTAGCGGCCGTGCACGCATTTCTTGCCGCTGCGGCTCGTCACGGCCGGCTGGTGCTGGTGCTGGGGCTGGCAGCCGGCATCGCATTTCCCGATCTTGCGGTCGCCATGCGGCCATGGATCGGCGGGATGATCGCAAGCCTGCTGTTTCTGGCAGCGTTGCGCGTCGGGCATCGGCAGGCGGTCGGCGCACTGGGCGATCTCGGTGCGTCGGTCGGTCTTGCAACGTTGCTTCAGGTGATATTGCCACTGTCGGCGATCCTGCTTTTCACGGTTCTTGGCCTTTCGGGCGCGGCGCTTGCCACCTTCTTCGTGCTGATGCTGGCCGCTGCCCCGGTGACCGGTAGTCCGAACCTTGCGATCATGACTGGAAACGATCCGGCGCCTGCGCTGCGGCAGATCGTCGTCGGGACGGCCCTGCTGCCGCTCACCGTGCTTCCCGTCTTCTGGCTGTCGCCGGCCTTCGGCGAGGCGCGTGCAGTGCTGGCGGCGGCAGGCGGGCTGATGGCGCTGATCGTCGCGGCGACGGGGGCGGCCTTCCTGCTGCGCGCATTCTGGCTACGTAATCCGAGCGAGAGGACGATACAGTCCATCGACGGGCTGTCGGCGATCGCGATGGCCGTGGTGGTGATCGGATTGATGTCGGCGGTGGGGCCGGCGATCCGCCAGACGCCGCTGACCTTCGCAGGTGTTCTTGCGCTGGTGTGTGCCGTGAACTTCCTGCTGCAGATCGTTGCGGCCACCCTGGCGCGTCGCGTGGGCTTCGCAAGGCGCGCCGCTGCAATCGGGATCGTGGCGGGCAACCGCAACGTCGCACTGTTCCTGACGGTGCTCCCGCAGGAGACGATCGATCCGATCTTGCTTTTCATCGGCTGCTATCAGATTCCGATGTATCTGACGCCCGCCATTCTCGGTCGTTTCTACCGGCGCCAATAGCCTTACAGCGAGTCACACAACGTTACGAAACCGGATAGCCGCTCACGCATTTTTGTGTCGAGTGCCCGGTCTGAACTGAGAGGGGCGAGCGCTCGATGAAGAAGGAGATTTGAAATGAAAAAGCTGATCCTCGCTTCCGCTTCCGCCATCGCTCTGATGGGTCTTGCTGCCTGCAGCGACACGGACAACACCACCACCCAGGGCCTGCCCGAGCAGGAACAGGCGCCGATGGCGCAGCCCGAGCAGCCGGCAGAACCGGCTCCCGCGCCGGCCCCCACCGAGTAAGCGGTAAAGCCTCCAGTCTCGAAGAAGGCCGGTTTCACACCGGCCTTTTTCTTGCACGCAAGGTGGGACTTCAACCGCCAGACATCTCGTCAACGCCGACGATTCACCTTAAGAAGGCCCGGATGTCGATCTGGGCCAGGATAAGCGAATTTCTCTCGACCGTTCCAGCGAACGCGCTGTCGAACCTGATCGAGGCCGTCCGCACCGTGTTCGAGGGCGATCCCGAGTTGCGCCGACGGGTTGCCTTCTCGATCGCGATGATCGCGCTTTCTGCGAAAATGGCCAAGGCCGACGGCATCGTCACGCAGGCTGAGGTTCGCGCCTTTCAGCAGATTTTTGAAGTGCCTCGCGACCAGGCCCGCAACGTGGCGCGGCTGTTCGATCTCGCCAAGCAGGACGTGGCCGGCTTCGAACTCTACGCCGAGCGGATGGCGCGCCTGTGCGGATCCGGCCAGCCCAATTGCGCCATGCTCGAAGACATACTCGACGGGCTGTTCCACATCGCCAAGGCTGACGGTTTCGTGCACGAGCGCGAGGTGGCGTTCCTTCATCGCGTGGCGGAAATCTTCGAGATCGATGAGCAGCATTTCGAGCGCATTCTTTCCCGCCATGCGATCCTCGGCGAGAAGGATCCCTGGCTCGTACTCGGGATCGAGCGCGGAACGCCGTTCGAGGAGGTGCGCGCCAGATACCGGCGCATGGTTGCGGAAAACCATCCGGACCGGCTGATCGCGCGCGGCGTTCCGGAAGAATTTCTTGCAATCGCCAACAGCCGGCTTGCTGCGATCAACGGCGCCTACGAAACGATCGAGCGGAGCATGCAGCGCACATGAGCGGTTTCGCGCCTGACCATGCCGGGGCGGAGGTGCGTGTATCTCCCAATTTCGGGCCGCGTGCTGAAGGGCGCAAGCCGGACTGCATCATCATGCACTACACCGGCATGGCGACGGGACCGGCGGCCGAGGCATGGCTTTGCGCACCCGAAAGCGAGGTTTCGTCTCACTATCTAGTCCACGAAGACGGGCGCATAGTGCAGATGGTGCGCGAGGCGGATCGCGCATGGCACGCCGGCAAGGGCTCGTGGCGCGGCGTGTCCGACGTGAACTCGTTTTCCATCGGCATCGAGATCGTCAATCCGGGTCCGCTGGAGGGGTTTCCGCCGTTTCCTGACGCTCAGGTTGAGGCGGTTGCAGCTCTCGCCCGCGACATTTGCGCGCGATGGACCGTTCCGCCGGAACGAATTCTTGCACACTCTGACGTCGCGCCGGGACGCAAGATCGACCCCGGCGAGCAGTTTCCGTGGGCCTGGCTCGCTGAGAGCGGGATCGGCCACTACGTCCACCCGTCGCCCGTGCGCGGCGGGCGATTTCTGGCGATGGGCGATTCCGGCGAGCCGGTCGAGGCCTTCCAGTCGATGCTGTCGCTCTACGGTTATGGCTTGGAAATCAACGGTTTGTTCGACGAGCAGACGCGAATTGCCGTCGAAGCGTTTCAGCGCCACTTCCGTCCCGCGCGGGTAGACGGCGTCGCAGACCAGTCGACCATCGAGACGCTGCACAGGCTGCTGAAGGCGCTTCCTGCCAGTCCGATCTGACGCAGGGTAATTAAGGCGTTGCTGTAACATACTGTCACGCAAAGTGAATCCCGCGGCCTTTTTTGACTCGAACTTGGCCTGCAAATCCCCGGTTCTCCCCGCGGCCGGTGGCGCTCGATCCCGGCCGTAAATCGTAAACAGCCGCGAGCGCCCAGAAGCGGCATTTCGGAAGAATTGGAACGTATGAAGAAGATGATTTTTGCGGTGGCTGCAATTGCCGCCGGGCTGACGACTTTTGCCGCGCATGCGGAAAACCGCGACACCTACCTGGAAATAATGAAGCGCGAGCAGGCGATCCGTAACGTCGACAAGACGACCACCGCCTCGATCGCGGCCGACAAGGCGCCGGGCAGCACCAAGGCGGCCGTGGCCGCGAAATCCGCGAAGGGCGGCGGTTATTCGGCGATCATCTCGAAATATGCGTCGCAGCATGGCGTCCCGGTCGCACTGGCCAATGCGGTCGTGAGGATCGAGAGCAACTACCGGCCGAATGCGCGCGGTCGTGCCGGCGAAATCGGCCTGATGCAGATCAAGCCCGCGACGGCCCGCATGATGGGCTATTCGGGCAGCGCCAAGGGCCTCTACGATCCCGAGACCAATATCCGCTACGGCATGAAGTATCTGGCCAAGGCCCATCAACTCGGCGGCGGCGACACCTGCGGCACCATCCTGCGCTACAATGCCGGCCACGGGGCCAAGCGTATGAACAAGGTTTCCGCAGCCTACTGCGCCAAGGTGAAGCGGCAGCTCGGCGGCGCGTAATCGGCGCTGGCCGCGCCTTTCGGCTTGCGTTTTGAGCGGCGGCACCTTTTATACGCTCTGCCAGCCGGCCGGGCGGCCGCACCGGCAGGGACCGAAAGGTCGCAGGTGAGGAAAGTCCGGGCTCCAGGGAAACACGGTGCCGGCTAACGGCCGGCGGGGGCGACCCCAGGGAAAGTGCCACAGAAAGCAAACCGCCCCGCACGCGGGGTAAGGGTGAAAGGGTGGGGTAAGAGCCCACCGCGCGACTGGCAACAGGAGCGGCACGGTAAACCCCACCGGGAGCAAGACCGAATAGGGACGACGCGAAGGGCAACCTTCGGGCAGTTTCCGGCCCAGTCGTCCGGGTAGGTTGCATGAGGCGGGCGGCGACGTCCGCCCAAGATGAATGGTCGCCACGTCGCGACGCCTCCGGGCGGCGCGGCCATACAGAACCCGGCTTACAGGCCGGCTGGCATTTCACTTCGACGCTTCGCCCCTGCCGGGCGGAGCGTCGAGTTGTTTGCGGTACACGCTATTCTGAAAGTGCGGCATCGATTGCCGCCCAGAGTTCCTCGGTCGGCTCGCAGCCGATCGACAGCCGGACGAACCCCGGCTCGACGGCATCGCCCCATCGCACGCGCCGCTCGGCCGAGGTGTGGACGCCGCCGAACGACGTTGCCGGTTGGATCAGGGTGCATGCGTCGATAAAGCGTTCCGCCTGCTCCTGCGAACCCAGCGTCAGCCCGATCAGGAAGCCGAAACGTTCCATCTGGACGCGGGCGAGGTTGTGGGAAGGATCGTCTGCAAGCCCAGGAAAACGCACGGCTTTCACTGCCTTGTGCTCCAAAAGGCGCGATGCGACCACCTCCGCGGTATCGCACATTCGCTCGAAGCGGACATGCAGCGTTTCCAGGCCGCGATGGACAAGCCAGGCTTCGAACGGTCCCGGTATGCCTCCGGCGAGCTTACGCCAGTCGGAAACGGCGGCCATGACCTTGGTATCGCGGCTCGCCACATGGCCGAACAGAGCATCGGAATGGCCATTGGGGGCCTTGGTGTCGGCGGCCACGACGATATCCGCGCCGAGCTCCAGCGGGCGCTGGCCGTAGGGCGTCATCGTCGTGTTGTCTGCCACGACCAGCGCACCGGCTGCATGTGCGGCCTTCGAAACGGCGGCGATGTCGCAGATGTCGAGGCTGGGATTGGCGGGTGTTTCCACGAACACCAGCCGGTAGCCTTCGAACCCGCCGTCGAGGAATGTCGCCGTGGGTCGTGTGTCGTAGCTGACGCCGAGCCGTGTGAGGAAACGCTCGGTCAGAACGCGCGTCGTGTAGTAGCCGTCGGAAGGCAGAAGGATCCGATCGCCGCTTTTCAGGAGCGCGAAGAAGACCGCTGCGTTGGCCGCCATGCCAGAGGGAAAGCCGAGCGCGGGCGCGTCTTCCAGGTGAGACAGCATTTTTTCGACCGCCTCCCAGGTCGGGTTGGAGAAGCGGCCGTACTGCGGGAAGCCGGCCGGGTCGCCCGGCAGGTGAAACATGCTCGCCATCGTCAAGGGGAGTGCGACCGGGTCGCCCTTTGCCAGTTCGGCACGGCGAAGGTGGGCGAGCTGCGCGGCGCGCGCGGAGGAGCTGTCGGTCATGTCAAAGGTTTCCAGCGGCGAGACAGGCGACCACGCTAGAGACGCGCGCTGCATCACGCAAGCCATCGAAAGCTGGCGCCGAAAAGGCTCCTAACCGTTCGTTAAGCCTAACAGAGCATAAATGGCAGGTCGCATCTGCATGACTGCCGGAACATGCCCGAAAGGCGGTTTGTGCGGGCTGTTCCCGTTGACGCCCATATTGGCCCATGGTATCCCTTAAGCATAATCACGACTTCGGTTCAGTTCCGGGTGAAGTGTCCCCCAAACCGGCAGCCAACGCGGCCCGCCGGGTTGGTTCGGCATTGCCCGGAATTGGCGGCGGGATGGGGTCAGGGAAAGCAATTCAGCGCATGCGCGAGGACACGCCGGCGGGCGCGGCAGGGACGGCAGTTTCAGGTCATGGACCGTTTTCTTTCCAGTGCCGTAAACAGGATCGACGCCAAGGGGCGCGTATCGGTGCCGGCCCATTTCCGTGCGGTGGTGCAGCGCCGCGGATACCAGGAACTCTACGCGCTGAAGGCGCTGGATCGCCCGGCGCTGGATGTGGGCGGGCTCGATCTGCTCGATCGCTACGAGAGCCGCATCGCTATGGAGGATCCCTTTCTCCAGACGGCGGACGACATGTCCTATTTCGTGCATGGCGACAGCGACTTCCTGAAGCTCGATCAGGATGGGCGCATTACGGTGACCGATTTCATTCGCGACCATACGGGCATCACGACGGATGTGGCGTTCGTGGGGCGCGGGACCTTCTTTCAGATGTGGGAGCCGTCGCAGCTCGCGGACTACGGCGCACAGGTGCGGGAGCGGCTGATGAAATTGCGCCAGGCGGGAACGACGGGCGCAACGGGCGGGGGCCCGGAGTGATGGCGGGTCACGGCGAGGGGATTGCCGTTGGCGGACCGGCCCGCCACATTCCGGTCATGCTTGCGGAAGTGCTGGATGCGCTTCGGCCTGTTTCCGGCGAAACCTTCGTCGACGGCACTTTCGGCGCGGGCGGCTATACCAGCGCGATCCTGCAGGCTGGCGCCGATGTGATTGCGATCGATCGCGATCCCGATGCCATCAAGGCCGGCAAGGCGCTCGTGGATGAGTTTTCAGGCCGCCTGCGGCTTGTGCATGACCGCTTCTCGGAGCTCGACGCGGTGGCAGGCGAGCCGGTCGACGGCGTGGTGCTCGACATCGGCGTTTCCTCCATGCAGCTCGACGAGGCCGAGCGGGGATTTTCCTTCCGGGGTGACGGGCCGCTCGACATGCGCATGGCACAGCAGGGACCGAGTGCCGCCGACGTGGTCAACCGCTTCAAGGTGGGCGATCTGGCGCGCATCATCGGAATGCTCGGCGAGGAACGTCACGCGGGCCGTGTCGCGCGGATGATCGAAAAGCGTCGCGCCGTTCGTCCCTTCGAGCGTACCCGCGACCTCGCCGATGCGATCGAGGGTGCGCTCGGCAACAATCCGAAGGACAAGATCCACCCTGCGACGCGCACGTTCCAGGGCCTGCGCATCTTCGTCAACGACGAACTGGGCGAACTCGCCCGCGCACTCTTTGCAGCCGAGCGCGCGCTGAAGCCCGGCGGGCGGCTGGTCGTCGTCTCGTTCCACTCGCTGGAAGACCGGATCGTGAAGAAGTTCATTACCGATCGCGCGGGGCAGGCCGCCGGGTCGCGGCACATGCCGGCCGTCGAGCTCAAGGCGGCGACATTCGAGAAGGCAGGCAAGGTCGTTGCCGCCAGCGATGCCGAGGCGCGCGACAACCCTCGTGCCCGCTCCGCCAAGCTGCGGGCAGCCGTGCGCACGGACGCCCAGCCTCGCACCGCCGACCTGTCGCTGTTCGGGCTGCCAGCGCTGCCCATCCTCTCTCCCGCCGTGGAAAGGTAATCGCCATGTTCAGAACCACCGACATAGTGCTGATCGCGGTGATGGTCTCGGCCGCGGCGTTCACCTACACGACGAAGCACGCAGCCGAAGCGGAGCTTTCCAAGCTGCGCAAGCTCGAGGCGGCTATCCGTTTCGAGGAAGAGACCATCGACGTTCTCAAGGCCGACTGGAGCCTGCTGACGCAACCGTCGCGCCTGCAAAGGCTCGCGGAAACCTTTCAATCGGAGTTGAAGCTCGTGCCTGTCGAGCCCTACCAGATCGCCGACATCGACGACTTGCCGATACGCCCAGTTGAGATCGAGGACTTCATCAACGAGAATCTTGGCGGCGTGGCCGACAGCGGCATCGATGCAACCACCACTGGCGGGGTCGTGCAATGATCGGCCGCTGGCGCTCCAAGCAGCAACGGAATGATGACAACGACAACGCCGGGCGCATCGTCGTCGAAGGTGTCGCGAAGTCGACGGGTGGCCGCGCCCGCACGCGTATCCTCGTTACGATGGCCGTTTTCTTGGCCGTCTACGGGGTGATCGCCGGTCGTCTCACCTATCTCGGTTTCCAGGATCTTGAAGTGGGCGGTCCCGGCCCGTCACGCGTCACTGCATCGCGCCCCGACATCGTCGACCGCAATGGCGAGGTGCTGGCGACCGACATCAATACCGCATCGCTATATGCCGAGCCGCGCCGCATCGTTGACGCAGACGAGGCGCTCGAAAAGCTGCTGACCGTGCTGCCGGACCTCAATATCGAGCAGACCTACAACCGGCTGCAGAGCGACGCCGGCTTCATCTGGCTGCGCCGCCAGCTGTCGCCCCGCCAGCAGCAGGCGATCATGCAACTCGGTATCCCGGGCATCGGTTTCAGGACCGAGAAGCGCCGCTTCTATCCGGGCGGCGCCACCGCATCCCACATCGTCGGCCTCGTGAACGTCGACAACAAGGGCATTGCGGGCATGGAAAAGTATATCGACGACCAGGGGCTTGCGGATTTGCAGGCGACTGGCCTGGCCGTTGCCAAGGACCTTGAGCCGGTCCGGCTGTCGATCGACCTGCGCGTCCAACACGTCGTGCGCGATGAAATCGTGCGGGCGATGGAAAGCTACCGCGCTCTTTCAGCCGGTGCCGTCGTCATGGATGTGCGTACGGGCGAAGTGCTCGCGATGGCTTCGGTGCCGGATTTCGATCCAAACAATCCATACAACGCGCATGACAAGGACAGGCTCAATCGCATGTCCGCAGGCGTCTACGAGATGGGTTCGACGATCAAGAGCTTCACGACCGCCATGGCGCTGGATTCCGGCAAAGTGACGATGGAGAGCAGATTCGACGCCACCAGGCCGATCGTAGTCGGCGGACGCAGGATTCGCGATTTCCACGGCAAGGGCCGCGTGCTGACTGTTCCGGAGGTGTTTATCTACTCTTCCAATATCGGTTCGGCCAAGGAAGCCGACGTTGTCGGCATCGAAGGGCATCGCGAATTTCTCTATCGCCTCGGTCTGCTCAGCCGCATGGATACCGAGCTGCCCGAGGTCGCCCGGCCAACGGAACCGAAGGTCTGGAAGAAGGTACACTCCATTACCGCAGCCTTCGGGCACGGCTTCTCGACCACGCCGTTGCAAACGGCGGTCGGTGTTTCCGCGCTGGTCAATGGCGGCTATCTGATGCCGCCGACTTTTCTGACGCGGACCAAGGAGCAGGCGTTGGCGTCGGCTACCAAGGTTGTTAGTGATTATACGGTCGACGGGATGCGCTACCTATATAATCTGAATGCCGAGAAGGGCTCCGGCAAGCGCGGCACCGTTCCCGGTTACCGGGTCGGTGGGAAGACCGGGACCGCCGAGAAGGTGGTCAACGGCCGCTATTCCAACGAAAAGAATTTCAACGCTTTCGTGGCCGTTTTCCCAATGGACAACCCGCAATACATCGTGCTGACCGTCATCGATGAGCCGAAGCGAGAGAACTCGACGCGCTCTGCGACCGCCGGTGTTACCGCCGCGCCGCTCGCGTCGAACATCATCCGCCGTTCCGCTGCAATGCTTGGCGTAAAGCCCGATTTCGGCCATGAAAGTAGCGCCCTTTTGGTGTCCTCACAGTGATTCTCGGGGACTGCGGGGGCGTCCACGTATTCGGACCAATGGAATTTGATGAAGCTCAGCCAGTTTTCCGGTTTTTTTGCCCGTCCCCGACGCCTTGGGCGAAGTCGAGGTGACCGGGATATGTTCGGATTCGCGCCGGGTTGAACCCGGTTTTCTGTTCGCCGCCCTGCAGGGGACGCGCGCCGACGGCGCGTCTTTCGTGGCCGACGCGGTGAAGCGCGGCGCAGGCGCAGTCGTTGCGGCGCGCGGCGCGCTTGCCGGCGATCCCGGTGTGCCGGTGATTGCGGTCGACGATCCGCGCCACGCGCTGGCGCTTGCCGCGGCTGTTTTCCACGGCGTGCAGCCGGAAACGATGGTGGCCGTGACGGGTACCAGCGGCAAGACCTCCGTGGCGTCCTTCACCCGGCAGATATGGGAACATGCCGGTTTGGCGGCCGCGTCCATCGGCACGACCGGCGTCGTTGCTCCGGGGCGCGAGGAGTACGGCTCGCTGACGACGCCCGATCCGGTGACGCTGCATTTGCTGCTGGCAGAACTCGCAGGTGCCGGCGTGACGCATGCCGCGATGGAAGCATCGAGCCACGGGCTCGACCAGCGACGGCTGGACGGGGTGCGTCTGGCTGCCGGCGGGTTCACCAATCTCGGCCGTGACCACATGGATTATCATCCGACGGTCGAGGAATATCATGCCGCCAAGATGCGGCTCTTTACCGAGTTGCAGCCAAAAGGCGCGCCGGCAGTCGTCTTTGCCGACGATGCATGGTCACAGCCGACGATCGACGCCACGCGCGGTGCCGGTCTGGAGGTGCTGACCGTTGGCCGCAAGGGCGATTTCCTGCAGCTCAAGCGGGTTGAACACGAACGGTTCCGCCAGCGGGCGGAGATCGCCGCAGGTGATGACATCTACGAAATCGATCTGCCTCTGGCGGGCGACTTCCAGATCGCCAATGCGATGGTCGCGGCGGGGCTTGCCATCTCGACCGGGCTCGAAGCCGGCAAGGCGTTGAAGGCGCTCGAGCGGCTGAAGGGCGCGTCGGGCAGACTGGAACACGTCGGCACAACGCCGGAAGGCGCGCCGGTGTATGTCGACTATGCCCACAAGCCGGACGCGCTTGAAAACGTGCTGAAGGCGGTGCGGCCTTTCACGACCGGTCGGGTTCTGGTCGTCTTCGGGTGTGGCGGCGATCGCGACAGGGGCAAGCGTCCGATCATGGGCGAGATCGCAACGCGTCTCGCTGACATCTCCATCGTTACTGACGACAATCCGCGCTCAGAAGAGCCGGCGGCGATCCGTGCGGCGATCATGGAGGCGGCGCCGGGCGCCATCGAGGTCGGCGACCGACGTCAGGCGATCCGCGAGGCGATCGCGATGCTGCATGCGGGCGACACGCTCGTCGTGGCCGGCAAGGGGCATGAGGAAGGCCAGACTGTCGGCGACGTCACGCTGCCGTTCTCGGATCATGCCGAGGTGCGGGCTGCCCTGGCGGAGCGCGCAGCATGAACCTCCTTTGGCGCAGCCAGGCACTCGCGGGTGCGATGAACGGCAGGCCGGTGGGCAACATGCCGCCCGAAGGCGTGACGGGCATCTCGATCGACACGCGCACCCTGAAGCCGGGTGACGCCTTCTTCGCCATCAAGGGCGAACGGTTCGACGGGCACGACTTTGCAACCGCGGCGATCAAGGCCGGGGCCGGTCTGCTCGTGGTTGCCGAAAGCAGGCTGCCGGCCCTCGGTCGCATTACGGCCCCGATGATCGTGGTGCCCGACGTGATGGCCGCGCTCGAGGCCGTTGGTGTCGCGGCGCGCGCGCGCGCCAAGGCCAAGATCATCGGTGTCACCGGCTCGGTCGGTAAGACGACAACCAAGGAAGCGCTGCGTTGCGCGCTCGGAGCCGTCGGTACGGTCCACGCCTCGCCCCAGTCCTTCAACAACCATTGGGGGGTGCCACTTACGCTGGCGAGAATGCCGGAAGACTGCGACTATGCGGTCTTCGAGATCGGCATGAGCAATCCGGGCGAAATCCGCCAGCTCGTGAAATATGTTCGACCGCACATCGCCCTGATAACCGCCATCGCGCCTGCCCATCTCGGGGCGTTCAAGAGCATCGAGGACATCGCGCGGGCCAAGGCCGAGATTTTCGAGGGGCTGGAACCCGGCGGCCACGCAATCATCAATCGCGACGATCGCCAATGGAAGCTGCTCGACAAGGCGGCTCGCGATCTGGGTGTCGAGCACATATGGAGCTTCGGCGAGCACGCCAGGGCGACCTTCCGTCTTGCCGGATGCCAGCTCGGCAGCGAAAGCTCGCGCATTGTCGTCAAGATGGCAGGGCAAGAGTTGTCGCTCACCGTCGGCGCGCCAGGGCGTCATATGGTCCAGAACGCCCTGGCGGTTCTGGGTGCGGCCTATCTTGCAGGTGCGGACGTTGCAAAGGCCGCGCCGGCGCTTGCCCAGTTCGAGGCGGAGCGCGGCCGTGGCCGTCGCTATGCTCTCGGTCATCCCGCGGGCGGCGAGATCATCGTCATCGACGAAAGCTACAATGCCAATCCGGTCTCGATGAAAGCCGCGCTTGATCTTCTGGCAACCGCGTCCGTTCCGCCCGGCGGGCGCCGGATCGCGGTTTTGGGAGACATGCTGGAACTCGGTGTGCATTCCCGAAAGCTGCATGAGGCGCTGGCCGGGCCGATCGCCAAATCCGGAGCCGACATCGTCCTGACGGGCGGCTCGGAGATCGCGGCCCTTGCCGCGACCTTGCCGGATGAAGCCGCCGCGCAGCATCGCGCCAGCGCCGACGAGTTGAAGCCGCTGCTGCTTGAGACCGTGCGTCCCGGCGACGTGATCATGGTCAAGTCATCCAAGAGCGCCGGCTTTTCGAAGCTTGTGGAGGCACTTCTAGAGAAATTTCCTGCGGCGGCTTCGGCCGGCCGCATTGCCAGAGAAGCCTGAGAGAGACGTCGGGGGACGCCGCCAATGCTGTTGCTGCTCGTTGGACTTGCCGACCATTTCTCGGCCTTCAACGTTTTTCGATACATCACCTTTCGCACCGGCGGGGCGTTGATCACGTCCGCGCTGATCGTCTTCATGTTCGGGCCGGCGATCATCAACTCGCTGCGCATCCGCCAGGGCAGGGGCCAGCCGATCCGCGCGGACGGCCCGCAGACGCATTTCAAGAAGGCCGGAACGCCGACGATGGGCGGCCTTATGATGCTGACGGGCATCATCGGTTCGGTGCTGCTTTGGGGCAATCTCGCGAGCCCGCTCGTGTGGGTCGTGATGCTGGTGACGCTGGGGTTCGGCGCGATCGGTTTCTATGACGACTATCTGAAGGTCACCAAGCAGTCGCATCTGGGCTTTTCCGGCAAGATAAGACTACTGATCGAGTTCATTATCGCGGGCATCGCAGCATACGTCATAATGCGCACGGGTACAGAGCCGTTCTCGTCGTCGTTGACATTTCCCTTCGTCAAGGACTTCGTCCTCCACCTCGGCATCTTCTTCGTACCGTTCGCTGCCTTCGTGATGGTCGGAGCCGGCAACGCCGTCAACATGACCGACGGGCTGGACGGGCTTGCGATCGTGCCGGTGATGGTCGCGGCCGCCTCTTTCGGTGTGATCGCATACCTTGCGGGTAACGCGGTCTTTGCTGATTATCTGCAAATCCACTTCACACCGGGCACCGGTGAGCTTTCAGTCGTGCTTGGCGCCGTCATCGGCGCCGGCCTCGGCTTCCTGTGGTTCAATGCGCCACCCGCTGCGATCTTCATGGGCGACACCGGCTCGCTGGCGCTCGGCGGTCTGATCGGCGCGGTTGCCGTGGCCGCGAAGCACGAGATCGTTCTGGCCATCATCGGCGGGCTTTTCGTCGTCGAGATCATGTCGGTGATCATCCAGGTCGCCTGGTTCAAGCTGACCGGCAAGCGGGTCTTCCTGATGGCGCCGATCCACCATCATTTCGAGAAGCTTGGCTGGACGGAGAGCCAGGTGGTTATCCGGTTCTGGATCATCGCCGTCATCCTGGCTCTCATCGGCCTGTCGACGCTCAAGCTGAGGTAGTCGATGATTCCGGCCACTACACTCAGCGGACGTAAGGTCGCCCTTTTCGGTCTTGGCGGATCGGGGATCGCGACGGCGCGCGCCCTTGCCGAGGGTGGCGCTGCCGTCACCGCTTGGGACGACAATCCCGAAAGCGTGGCGCGTGCGGAGCGCGAAGGCATAGCAGTCGCCGATCTGCGCGAGGTGGACTGGTCGGAATTTGCCTCGTTCGTGCTGTCGCCCGGCGTGCCGCTGACGCATCCCAAGCCGCACTGGACCGTCGAGCTTGCGCGTGGGGCGAGTGTCGAGATCATCGGAGACATCGAACTGTTTTCACGCGAGCGTGCCGCGTGCTGCCCCGATGCGCCCTTCATCGCGGTCACCGGCACCAACGGCAAGTCGACGACCACCGCGCTGATCGCCCACATTCTCGCCGCCGCTGGCCGTGACGCCCAGATGGGTGGCAATATCGGTCGCGCGGTGATGACGCTCGACCCGCCTGCGCGCAACCGGTTTCACGTCGTCGAGTGCTCTTCCTACCAGATCGAACTCGCGCCATCGCTGAACCCCAGCGCGGGTATCCTGCTCAACCTGACGCCCGACCATCTCGACCGGCACGGCACGATGCAGCGCTATGCCGAGATCAAGGAGCGGCTGGTCGCGGGCAGCGACACCGCCATCATCGGCGTGGACGATTCATATTGCGCGCAGATCGCCGACCGCCTCGAGCGGGTGGGCAAGGAGGTGATCCGGATCTCCAAGCGCCTGCCGCTGACGGACGGCTATTTCGCCGACGGGACCGATCTGATGGAGGCCGTGCGCGGGCAATACAGCCGCATTGGATTCCTCGAAGGCATCGGCTCGCTGCGTGGCCTGCACAATGCGCAGAACGCACTGGCGGCGGTCGCCGCATGCCTTAAGGTCGGGCTCGAGCTCGGTGAAATACAGTCCGGGCTCGAAAGCTTCCCCGGGCTGGCACACCGCATGGAGCAGGTCGGCCGCCGCGGTCGTGTCATCTTCGTGAACGACTCCAAGGCGACCAATGCCGACGCGGCGGCCCCGGCGCTTTCGAGTTTCCAGCGCATCTACTGGATTGCCGGCGGCCTGCCCAAGGAGGGCGGCATCGACAGCCTGCGCTCCTTCTTCCCGCGTGTCGCGAAGGCCTACCTGATCGGCGAGGCCGCGCCGCAGTTTTCGGCAACGCTCGGTGATGCGGCGCCCTATGAAATATCCGGCACGCTCGACGCCGCGCTTCAGCATGCCGCCGAGGATGCGGCGCGTGACGAGGCCGCCGAGGCTGTGGTGCTGCTTTCGCCTGCCTGCGCCAGCTTCGATCAATACCGCAACTTTGAAATCAGGGGCGATGCCTTCCGCGACGCGGTGCTCGCGCTCGATGGAATCGTGCCTTTTGGAGGGAAACGCTGATGGTCAGTCGTATCGACAGAGGTCCCGTCGCGAACTGGTGGTGGACGGTCGACCGATGGTTCTTCGCCGCGTTCCTGACCCTTATGGGGCTCGGTATCGTGCTTTCCTTCGCGGCTAGCCCTGCGGTGGCCGAGCGGATCGGTCTCGACAGCTATCATTTCGTGACGCGACAGATGATGTTCATGCTGCCGGCCGTCGTGATCATGATCGGCGTCTCGTTCCTCAACGCGCGACAGGTGCGTCGGCTGGCGCTTGTCATGCTGGCCGGCTCGCTGGTGCTGATGGTTGCTGCGCTCTACTTTGGCATCGAGATCAAGGGATCGCGACGCTGGATTCATATCCTGGGCATCTCGGTGCAGCCCTCCGAATACATGAAACCGGGCTTTGTCATCATCTGCGCATGGCTCTTCTCCGAGCATGCAAGGCGGCCCGACGTGCCGGGCAATCTCTTCGCCATAATACTTCTCGGCCTCGTGCTGGCGCTTCTGGTGGCGCAACCCGACCTCGGGCAATCACTGCTGGTGCTGGCGACGTGGGGTGTCATGTTCTTCATGGCAGGCATGCCATGGTTCTGGATCGCTGTTTTGGGCGGTGCGGCGATGGGTATCGGCGTCGCGGCCTACACGACCTTTCCGCACGTGGCCGCGCGTATCGACCGTTTCGTCACCGGCGAGGGCGACACGTTCCAGGTCGATATGGGACGCGAGGCGCTGGTGCGCGGCGGCTGGCTCGGCCAGGGGCCGGGCGAGGGCAGCGTCAAGCGCATTCTGCCGGACAGCCATACCGACTTCGTGTTCTCCGTCGCAGGCGAGGAATTCGGGCTGATCGTCTGTTTGCTGATTGCCGGGCTTTTCGCCTTCGTGGTTTTGCGCGGCCTGTCGCACTCGATGAAGGAGAGTGACGAGTTCTCACGCTACGCGGTCTCGGGCCTCGTCGTGCTGTTCG
Source organism: Aquamicrobium sp. (assembly GCA_019739225.1). Taxonomy (GTDB): domain Bacteria; phylum Pseudomonadota; class Alphaproteobacteria; order Rhizobiales; family Rhizobiaceae; genus Aerobium. The sequence goes on along the minus strand of JAHHDT010000001.1, from coordinate 751,203 downwards.
GGCTCCAGTCGATCATCAACATGGGCGTCAACCTGCAGCTTCTTCCGGCCAAGGGCATGACGCTGCCGTTCATCTCCTACGGCGGCTCTTCGCTCGTCGCGGTGGCGATCTCCATGGGCATGGTGCTTGCGCTCACCCGCAAGGATCCGCAGAAACGGATGCGTATCGGTTCGCACACACTGATCCGCACAGTGCAACCGGCGGAATAGATGGCGAAGGGGGTTATTCTGCTGTCGGCTGGCGGCACGGGCGGACACCTGTTTCCGGCCGAAGCGCTGGCGCATGAGTTGATCGCGCGCGGCTGGGGGGTGCATCTGGCCACCGACGGTCGCGCCGAACGCTATGCCGGTTCGTTTCCGGCGACGGAAATCCATACCATCCCGTCGGCGACGATCGGCTCCAGAAACCCGGTTGCGCTCGCCAGGGCCTTCTGGACCATCTGGCAGGGTGCGCGCGAGGCCGGACGGATCATGGCGCGCATTTCGCCCAAGGCGGTGATCGGCTTTGGCGGCTATCCGACGCTGCCACCGCTGTGGGCGGCCACGCGGCGCGGACTGCCGACTATCGTCCACGAGCAGAACGCTGTGATGGGCAGGGCAAACAAGGCGCTGGCTGGTCGCGTGACAGCTATCGCCGGCGGTTTCCTGAAACCCGAGGGGGCTTATGCGGGCAAGATCGTGCCTGTGGGCAACCCTGTCCGCTCCGCGGTACTGGAGGCGGCGCGCATGCCTTTCGCGGCGCCAGCGGAAGATCAGCCCATACGGTTGCTTGTCTTTGGCGGCAGCCAGGGCGCACGCTTCTTTTCCGATACGGTTCCTGACGCCGTGGCGAAGCTGCCCGAGGCGCTACGAGCCCGCCTGCGCATCGTCCAGCAGGCGCGGCCGGAGGACCAGGCGCGCGTGCGCGAGGCCTATGCGAAGCTCGGCGTGGAAGCCGAGGTGTCGCCGTTCTTCGCCGATCTGCCAGCTCACATGGCTGCCGCGCATCTGGTCGTGGCGCGCGGCGGCGCCTCGACCGTGCTGGAACTGTCGGTGCTCGGGCGGCCTTCCATTCTCGTGCCGCTGCCACATGCGCTGGATGACGATCAAGGCCACAATGCGCGCATACTGGTGGAGGCCGGCGGTGCGCTGATGCGGCGCCAGAACGAGATCGACGCGGCAAGCCTGGCAAGCGACTTGGCCGGCCTGCTCGGCGATCCGGAAAAGCTTTCGACGATGGCTGCCGGCGCGGGGTCGGTGGGCCGAACTGACGCCACGCGGTTGCTTGCAGACCTTGCAGAGGCTATTGCCTCGGGCGAATCCGTCGAAGCGTTCAAGGGAAGGATGCAGGCATGAAGATGCCGCAGACAATCGGCGTCGTGCATTTCATTGGCATCGGCGGTATCGGCATGAGCGGCATAGCCGAGGTGCTGCACAATCTCGGCTATTCGGTGCAGGGCTCCGACCAGGCCGACAGCGCCAATGTGCAGCGGCTGCGCGACAAGGGCATCGCCTGCTTCGTCGGCCATGCGGCGGAAAATCTCGGCGCGGCCGAGGTCGTGGTCGTCTCCACCGCGGTGAAGAAGAACAATCCCGAACTCGTCGCCGCTCGCGAAAAACTGCTGCCGATCGTGCGGCGCGCGGAGATGCTTGCCGAACTGATGCGCTTCCGCAATGCGATCGCCATCGGCGGCACGCACGGCAAGACGACAACGACATCCATGGTGGCGACGCTGCTCGATGCCGGTGGGCTCGATCCGACCGTCGTCAATGGCGGTATCATCAACGCCTACGGCACCAATGCCCGCATGGGCGGAGGCGACTGGATGGTGGTGGAAGCCGACGAGAGCGACGGCACCTTCCTCAAGCTGCCTGCCGACATCGCGGTTGTCACCAATATCGATCCTGAGCATCTCGACCACTACGGCTCGTTCGACAAGGTGCGCGAGGCGTTCGCCAGCTTCGTCGAGAACGTGCCGTTCTACGGCTTCGGCGTCATGTGCATCGACCATCCCGAGGTGCAGTCGCTGGTGAGCCGCATCGAGGACCGCCGCGTCGTGACCTACGGCGAAAACAAGCAGGCCGACATTCGTTTTTCCAACATGCACATGGACGGCGCGACATCCGTGTTCGACGTGACCATCCGCGACCGCAAGACGGGCGGGGTGGAGGAGATTGCTGGCCTGCGGCTGCCGATGCCCGGCCGTCACAACGTTTCGAACGCCACAGCTGCAATTGCCGTTGCACACGAGCTCGGACTGTCAGCCGATGACATCCGGCGCGGCCTGTCGTCCTTCGGCGGCGTCAAGCGTCGTTTCACCCGCACGGGTTCGTGGAACGGCGTCGAGATATTTGACGACTACGGGCACCATCCGGTCGAGATCAAGGCGGTGCTGAAGGCGGCCCGCGAGGCGTGCAAGGGGCGTGTGATCGCGGTGGCCCAGCCGCACCGGTTCACCCGGCTGCGCGACCTTTTCGACGATTTCGCAGCCTGCTTCAACGATGCTGACACGGTCCTCCTCGCGCCGGTATATGCAGCGGGCGAAGACGCAATAGAGGGTGTCAGCTCGGAGGCGCTGGTTTCGCGCATTCGTGCCGGCGGTCATCGCGATGCCCGTCATATCGACGGCCCCGAGGCGATCGCGCCACTGGTGCGCGAGCTGGCGCGCGAAGGCGATTTCGTCGTGCTTTTGGGGGCCGGCAACATCACGCAGTGGGCATACGCGCTTCCGAAGGAACTGGAAGGCGCGTCATGACGACCGGCGCAGCGCTTCTCGAGCGGCTGAGCGACCTGGCCGACGCGGTGCGCGGCCGGCTGACGCCGGATGCGCCGATGGATGCGATAACCTGGTTTCGCGCCGGCGGCCCGGCTGACCTGTTGTTCCAGCCGGCCGACGAGGAGGACCTGTCGGTCTTCCTCAAGATGCTGCCGCAAGACGTTCCCGTCACTGTCGTCGGCATCGGCTCGAACCTGCTCGTCCGTGAAGGGGGGATTCGCGGCGTCGTGATTCGCCTTTCCGCCAAGGGGTTCGGCAGTGTCGAGGCCATCGGCGGGAACCGCCTTCGTGCCGGCGCGGCGGCACCCGACAAGCGCGTGGCTGCGGCGGCTCTCGAAGCCGGACTGGGCGGCTTCCATTTCTATCACGGCATACCCGGGGCGATCGGCGGCGCGCTGCGCATGAATGCCGGCGCCAATGGCGTCGAGACGCGTGAGCGCGTCGTTTCAGTGCGTGCGTTCGACCGGCAGGGCAAGGCGCACGAACTCACCAACGCGGACATGGGCTACGCCTATCGCCATTCGTCGGCTGCGTCGGACCTGATCTTCGTCGCTGCCGAGTTCGAGGGTTATCCGGAAGAGCGCGACACGATCAAAGCGGCGATGGATGCGGTGCAGACCCATCGCGAGACGGTGCAGCCGATTCGCGAGAAGACCGGCGGTTCCACCTTCAAGAACCCGGAAGGCACCTCGGCCTGGAAGGAAGTCGACAAGGCTGGATGCCGCGGGCTGATGATCGGCGGGGCACAGATGTCGCCGATGCACTGCAATTTCATGATCAACACAGGTTCTGCGACGGGCTACGACTTGGAGTTTCTCGGCGAGACCGTGCGTGCCCGTGTGCTCGAAAATTCAGGCATCCGCCTCGAATGGGAAATCAAGCGCATCGGCGACTTCAAGCCCGGTCGCGAAGTGCAGCCTTTCCTCGGGCAATTGCTGTAGCGCGCGCTGATTTTCAGCCTCATTGAAGCAGTTCTGTTTCAAAAAGTGAATCGCTTCGAATCTCAAGGGCTTGTCATGGAATCAATCCTCTGATTCCTTGGGGTCAGAATCGTTTCCTGATTTGAGTCGAGCGTGCGGACGCTGGCGAACCCTTGTCGCCGGAAGACTCGGACTCAAACTTGGCGAAACACGAATGCGGCCCGGCTCAAGAGGGGATCTGCGGGCATGGCAAAAAAGCATGTGGCCGTTCTGTTAGGCGGGTTTTCGGCCGAGCGGCCTGTTTCGCTTTCGTCGGGAAATGCGTGCGCGGATGCGCTCGAAGGTGAAGGGTACAAGGTTACCCGCATCGACGTGACGCGGGATGTATCCAGCGTTCTGGCTGAACTTCGGCCAGACGTGGTCTTCAATGCGCTTCATGGTCCTTTCGGTGAGGACGGCACCATCCAGGGCATCCTCGAATATCTCGAAATTCCCTACACCCATTCCGGCGTGCTCGCGTCTGCTCTTGCCATGGACAAGGAACGGGCGAAGCGGGTTGCCAAGGCGGCGGGCATCCCGGTGGCCGAGGCCAAGGTCATGAACCGCTTCGACATCGGCAACAAGCATCCGATGAAGCCGCCCTATGTCGTAAAGCCGGTCAAGGAGGGGTCCAGCTTCGGTGTGGTCATCGTCCAGGAGGATCAGTCGCATCCGCCGCAGGTGATCGGCTCTTCGGACTGGCGCTACGGCGATACGGTGATGGTCGAGCGATACATTCACGGACGCGAGCTGACCTGCGCGGTGATGGGCGATGTGGCGCTCGGCGTCACCGAGATCATACCCGTCGGCCACACCTTCTACGATTACGACGCAAAATATGTCGCCGGCGGCTCAAAACACGAATGCCCCGCAAAAGTTTCACCAATTATTTACCAAAAAATACAGACACTGGCGTTGAAGGCACATCAAGCGATTGGCTGCCGTGGCGTCTCTCGATCGGACTTCCGTTACGACGACCGTCATTCGGAAAATGGCGAACTGATCTGGCTGGAAGTGAACACGCAGCCGGGAATGACGCCGACGTCGTTGGTGCCTGAAATTGCCGCTGAGGCGGGTCATGGGTTTGGTGAGCTTCTGAGTTGGATGGTGGAGGACGCTTCTTGTTTGCGTTGACGTCAGGACACGGTAGGACGGCCATCGCTGGAGTGCGCGGGCGGCTTGCGCCTGCATCCGGCGGGTATGTCCTTCCGCGCTGGCTGCGCAAGCCTGCGCGCGCGTTCTCGCGTTTCGTCTCCGGCGAGATCGAGGCGCCGCCCTACACCATGACCATGCTTGCAGCCGCCGTCATCGGCTCGTTTTCACTCTACGGTGCCGTCCTGGGCGGCCACATGCCGGGCGTGGTTCAGGCGGTCACGGCGCGAACCGGATTCGCGATCGACGAGATTCGTGTGAGCGGCAATCGCGAGACCTCCGAGATTGATATCTTCGACAGAGTCGGACTGGACGGCTGGACCTCGCTGGTCGGGTTTGATGTCCAGGACGCGCGCGACCGCATCGCCAGCCTGCCCTGGGTCGAGGATGCCTCGGTTCGCAAGATTTATCCCGCCACGCTTGAAGTGAAGATCGTCGAGCGCGAGCCTTTCGCCATCTGGCAGCAGGGCAGCAGGCTTTCGCTGATCGAAAGCGATGGCAGCACGATCGCGCCGCTTTCGGGTGCACGTCACCGCGCTTTGCCGCTCGTTGTCGGCGTCGGGGCTGAGGAGCCTGCCGCGGCATTCGTCTCAAAGGTGGCCGGATACCCCGATCTCGCCGGACGCGTACGCGGCTATGTGCGCGTCTCCGAACGGCGTTGGGATCTGCGTCTTGAAAACGGCATGACCGTCAAGCTGCCCGAGCGCGGCGAGGACGAGGCGTTGCGCGACCTTCTGGCGCTCGACCATCGCTACGGCCTTCTTTCGCGCGACATCGAGACCGTCGACATGCGCTTTGCTGACCGGCTTGTCGTCAAGCTGACGCCGGATGCTGCGGTGGCGCGGGAAGCGGCGCTCAAGGAGCGCCTTGGCAAAAACTACCGTCCTGCGGAGCGTCGCATATGAACTGGCTCGGCGGACAAAAGGATTCGACGGCCGGCCGCTCTGGCATCGTGACCGTGCTGGATGTCGGCTCCACCAAGGTGTGCTGCGTCATCGGCCGCCTGAAGCCCTGCGAGGAAAGCGAGCGGCTGCCCGGTCGCACTCACAAGGTCAAGGTCATCGGCATCGGGCACCAGAAATCGCAGGGTGTGAAGTCCGGCACGATCATCGACCTGGATCGCGCCGAGCAGTCGATCCGGCTGGCGGTGGATGCGGCCGAGCGCATGGCCGGGCTGACGGTCGAGTCGCTGTTCGTGAACATGTCTGCCGGGCGGATGAAGAGCACGATCTTCTCGTCCTCGGTCAATCTTGGCGGCCATGAAGCGGGCGAGGGCGACATCCGGCGTGTGCTGACCGCAGGCGCCAAGCAGGCGCTGCGTGCGGAACGCGAGGTCGTGCATTCGCTGCCCGTCGGCTTCTCGCTGGACGCCGAGCGCGGGATTCGTGATCCGCGCGGCATGATCGGCGACGTGCTGGGTGTCGACATGCATGTGCTGACGGCCGACGCTGCGCCGCTGCGCAATCTGGAACTGTGCGTGAACCGCTCGCATCTGTCGGTCGAGCGCCTGGTCGCCACGCCCTATGCAAGCGGGCTGTCGGCGCTGGTCGACGACGAAGCCGAAATGGGCGCCGCCTGCATCGACATGGGCGGCGGCACGACCACCATCTCGATTTTCGCCGAGGGCAAGTTCGTTCATGCCGAGGTGCTGCCGATCGGCGGCGGGCACGTCACAATGGATCTGGCACGGGGACTTTCGACCGGCCGCGAACATGCCGAGCGGCTGAAGGTGATGCACGGTTCGGCTCTGCCGGCGGTCGACGACGACCGCGACATGGTGACGATCCAGCCGATCGGCCCGGACGATGGCGAGATGCCGCAGCACGCGCCGCGTTCCGTGATGAACAAGATTATCCGCGCGCGGATCGAGGAGACCCTCGAGATCGTGCGGGACCGGCTGAACAAGTCCGGTTTCGGCGGTGTGGTCGGCAAACGCGTGGTGCTTACGGGCGGTGCCAGCCAGCTTTCGGGCCTGCCCGAGGCGGCGCGGCGCATTCTCGCGCGCAATGTAAGGCTGGGGCGCCCGCTGGGCGTTACCGGCCTGCCGGAAGCGGCCAAGGGGCCGGCATTCGCGACCACGGTAGGCCTGCTGATCTATCCGCAGGTCGCGGAGGCCGAGAGCCGGTACGGAAAGGGCGGTGTCTTGCGTTTCAAGGGCACCGGTACGGGCGGCAGGCTCCATCGTGTCAGTCAGTGGTTCAAAGATAGTTTCTAACAGCGGGGATAGCCCCCACGCAGCCGCGGCGGCGAAGCGGCGGGAAAGGCGAAAAGGACGAGGAAAATGAGCATCAATCTGCAGAAGCCGGACATTACCGAACTCAAGCCGCGTATCACCGTGTTCGGTGTCGGTGGTGGTGGCGGCAATGCCGTCAACAACATGATCACCGCCGGTCTGCGTGGTGTCGACTTCGTCGTTGCCAACACTGATGCACAGGCGCTTACGCAGTCCAAGGCCGACCGGCTGATCCAGCTCGGCGCGCACGTGACCGAGGGTCTGGGCGCCGGCTCGCAGCCGGAAGTCGGGCGCGCCGCGGCCGAAGAGTGCATCGACGAGATCGTCGATCATCTCTCCAACACGCATATGTGCTTCGTCACTGCCGGCATGGGCGGCGGCACGGGCACCGGTGCCGCGCCGGTCGTCGCACGGGCTGCCCGCGAGAAGGGCATCCTGACTGTGGGCGTCGTGACCAAGCCGTTCCATTTCGAAGGCCAGCGCCGCATGAAGACGGCGGACATGGGCATCGAGGAACTGCAGAAGAGCGTCGATACCCTCATCGTCATTCCGAACCAGAACCTCTTCCGCATCGCCAATGACAAGACCACCTTCGCCGACGCCTTCGCGATGGCCGACCAGGTGCTCTATTCGGGCGTTGCCTGCATCACCGACCTGATGGTCAAGGAAGGCCTCATCAATCTCGACTTCGCCGACGTTCGCTCGGTCATGCGCGAGATGGGCAAGGCGATGATGGGCACCGGCGAGGCTTCCGGCGAAGGCCGCGCGATGGCAGCCGCCGAAGCGGCGATCGCCAACCCGCTGCTCGACGAGACGTCGATGAAGGGCGCCAAGGGCCTGCTGATCTCGATCACCGGCGGTCGCGACCTGACCCTGTTCGAGGTCGACGAAGCTGCGACCCGCATCCGCGAGGAAGTGGACCAGGATGCCAACATCATCCTTGGCGCGACCTTCGACGAAGAGCTGGAAGGCGTCATCCGCGTCTCGGTCGTCGCCACGGGCATCGACAAGTCGGCTGCGGACATCAACATGCCGCCGATTGCCGTGCGCCAGCCGCAGAAGCCGGTCCAGCAGCAACAGCGTCCGGTCGAGGTTCGTCCGGCGCAGCCGGCGCCGGTTCAGGCCGAAGCACCGCGTGCTGCCGATCCCGTCGCCGAAGCGATCCGCATCGCGGAAATGAACGCCGAAATGGCTGCCACGGCTCCCCGTGCCGCCGCCGAGCAGGAGTTCCGCCCGCAGAGCAAGCTGTTCGCGCAGCCGGCTCCGGAAGCTGCCGCTCCGCAGGTGGTGCAGCAGCCCGTACAGATGCGTCCGGCACCGGTGGCTGAGCATGCCCCCGCGCCTCAGATGGCCGCACCCGTCCAGCCGCGCATGCCGCGCGTCGAGGATTTTCCGCCGGTCGTGCGGGCTGAATTGGAAGCTCCGCATGCGCATGACGGCGAGGAGCGCGGCCCGATGGGCTTGCTCAAGCGCCTGACCCAGGGGCTCTCGGCAGGTCGCCGTGAAGACGAGCCTGCGCGCCTTCAGCCGGCCCAGCCGCGCGAGCCGCGCCTGCGCCAGCCCGAGCAGCGCCGTCCTCAGATGGGCGAAGCGCAGGCTTACGCGCCGCGCCGTGGGCAGCTTGACGACCAGGGCCGGCTCTCGGTTCAGCCGCGTGCGCCGCAGGATGACGACCAGCTCGAAATCCCGGCATTCCTGCGCCGGCAGGCCAACTGACGGGGCGCCGGGCGGCAAGCCGCCCGGCCGCTCTACAGGCTTTTCATATGCGGTAACGCAATGTTACAGGCGGGCGCGAGAGCGCTCGCCTGTTGCCGTCAAAGGCAAAACGATAACAAAGGGTTAACGCGGACTTCGAGATTGTTCTGTGTCGTAACAGAAGGTAAGAAACCGTGATTTGGACTCTCCCGTCCGGAACTTTATCTTCGCGACCTAGCGTTACGGTCAGGGGATTCGTGGGGATGAGAATCCGCCGACCGGTGAGAAGAGCCGCAATCGGCATGCCGATTTGGCGAGCGTAACCGGGACGGGCCTATGGGGATCGAGTTGCACGACTACCAGACCACGCTCAATTCGCGCGTGTCGCTTTCAGGCACGGGCGTCCATAGCGGAAAACCTGTTTCCATTCACTTCAGCCCGGCCGACCCCGATACGGGTATCGTGTTCACGCGCGTCCTCGGCAACGGGGAGACTGTTGAATTGCGCGCGCTGGTGGCCGAAGTCGGCGGCACCGATCTCAGCACCATTCTGGGTGACCCGGCCGGGGTGCATGTAGCAACCGTCGAGCATCTGCTTGCCGCGCTTTCCTCGCTGCGCATCGACAACCTCGCCATCGAACTCGACGGCAACGAGGTTCCGGTACTCGACGGCAGCGCCGGTCCGTTCGTTGAAGCGTTCGATCAGGCAGGCATCAAGCAGCAGGCCGTCAAGCGCCGCTATATCCACATCATCAAGCCGGTCCGCATCGAGAGCGGCGCTTCCTGGGCGGAATTCCGCCCTCATGATGGCACCCGCTTTGAAGTGGAGATCGACTTCGACAGCCCGGCGATCGGCCGCCAGTTCTACGCCGCCGACGTCACCCCGGACCTCTTCCGCAAGGACATCGCGCGTGCGCGCACCTTCGGTTTCATGAAGGATGTCGAGCGCCTGTGGGCGGCCGGCTATGCGCTGGGTTCGTCGCTCGAGAATTCGGTGGTGATCGGCGACGACGACCGTGTCATCAACATGGAAGGCCTGCGCTATTCCAACGAATTCGTGCGCCACAAGATGCTGGACGCCATGGGCGATCTGGCGCTCGCCGGTGCGCGCTTCATCGGCTGTTTCCGTTCATATCGTGGCGGACATCGGCTGAACGCCGTCGCTCTGCGGCGGCTGCTTTCGGACCGCTCGGCGTTCGAGATCGTCGAGACGGGCCGCCGTGGAAGCGGCCGCAAGGCGGAGATGATCGCCGTCAACGCACCGGTCTACGCCCCTTGGGCGATTTGACAGCCGGGCAACGGCCGTCGCCTGCCTGTGCGTTGCGATGAAGGTAACATCTCGTCGCCACAAAAAAGTGCCATTGCAGGGCAAGAACGTTGCCGAGGGACGGTAGTTGAATTATGACTGCCGCGACATTCGAGCATCGGGCCGCAAGGCGATTGCCGTTTTCGGATAGAAGCCGATGCGTTGCCGAGTTACTGAACGCCAGAGGGGCGAACACCCGTTATGAGTGATTTCCGGAGAGCCGCTTGCGAAAGGCGCCCCCGTATGATCGGGCTGGTCGCGTCCGCCATTGTGCTGCCGCTGCTTGCGTCGGCCTGCGCAAGCGATCGCGATGTTGATCTCGCCGCATATGTCGAGAGTGTGGAGCCGGCCGACGTGCTCTACAATCAGGGCCTCGCAAATCTCGAGGCCGGCCGGATGAGCGAGGCGGGCAAGAAGTTCGAGGCGGTCGACCGCCAGCATCCCTATTCGGAGCAGGCCCGCAAGGCGATGGTGATGAACGCCTTCGCGCAGTATCGCCAGGGCAACTACGAGGAGGCGGTGACGGCGGGCAAGCGCTATGTCTCGCTTTATCCGACCACCGACGATGCCGCCTACGCACAATACATCGTGGGGCTTTCCTATTTCCGGCAGATTCGCGACGTGACCCGCGATCAAAAGGAATCGCTTCGCGCGATGGAAGCCATGCAGGAGGTGATCGACCGGTGGCCCGAGTCCGAATATGTCGAGGACGCGCGTGCCAAGATCCGCTTTGCCCGCGACCAGCTCGCCGGCAAGGAGATGCAGATCGGCCGCTACTATCTCGAGCGCCGTGAATACATCGCCGCCGTCAAGCGTTTCCGCAATGTCGTCGAGGTCTATTCGGATACACGTCATGTCGAGGAGTCGCTGGCGCGTCTGACCGAGACCTATTATGCGATGGGGCTTGCCTCCGAAGCGCAGACGGCAGCCGCGGTTCTCGGGCACAATTATCCCGAGAGCCAGTGGTACAAGGATTCCTACGCGCTTCTGCAATCGGGTGGCCTGTCGCCGCGCGAGAATCAGGAGTCCTGGCTCAGCCGGGCCGGTTCGCTGCTCGGCGGGAACGCCAGAAGCTGATTCAGACCGCGCCAGAGGCTAGATGCTCGCCCACCTGTCGATCCGCGATATCGTACTGATCGAACGGCTCGACATCGATTTCTCGACCGGCCTCTCGGTGCTGACCGGCGAGACCGGCGCCGGTAAATCGATCCTGCTCGATGCCCTGTCGCTTGCCCTTGGCGCGCGCGGCGATGCTTCGCTGGTCCGCAACGGGGCAGGGCAGGGCAATGTCATCGCAATCTTCGATGTTCCCCAAAACCACCCGGCGCGCGAACTGCTGCGCGAAAACGGGCTCGATGACGACGGCGATCTGATCCTGCGCCGCAGTCAGTCGGCGGACGGCCGCAGCCGGGTCTTCGTCAACGATCAACCGACAAGCGTCACGCTGCTGCGCCAGATCGGCCGCGCGCTGGTCGAGATCCATGGCCAGCACGACGATCGCGCATTGGTGGATGCGGCCGCGCATCGCGACCTGCTGGACGCGTTCGGCGGGCATGTCGGTGCGGCGCAGTCGGTCGCCCGAGCGTGGCGCACATGGCGTGCAGCGGAGCAAGCGCTTGTCAGCCATCGCGCAAAGGTCGAGGCTGCCGCGCGCGAGGCAGACTATCTGCGCGCGTCGGTCGAAGAACTTTCACGTCTCGAGCCGCAACCCGGCGAGGAGACCGAACTGGCCGAGCGCCGTGCAGCCATGATGCACGCGGAAAAGATCGCCTCCGACATTTCGGACGCGCAGGATGTGCTGTCGGGGCCGAACTCATCGGTTCCGCAACTGGCCAGCCTGCTGCGGCGGTTGCAGCGCAAGGCCGAGGCCGCACCGGGTCTGTTGGACGAGATCATCAGGACGCTGGACGAAGCCCTGATTTCTCTCGATGCCACGCAAGAGGCGGTGGATGCCGCGCTCAGGGCGGCCGAGTTCGATCCCAAGGCGCTGGAAGATGCCGAGGAGCGGCTGTTCGCGCTGCGGGCTGTCGCCCGCAAGCATTCTGTTGCTGTCGACGATCTGGCGGCGCTGCGCGATGCCATGGCTGCCGATCTCGCCGATCTGGACGCTGGCGAGGAGCGACTGGCAGGGCTGGAGAAGGACGCGCTTGCGGCTCGCATCGCCTATGACGAGGCGGCCGCGCATCTGTCCGAGCTGCGCAAGGGGGCGGCGGAAGCTCTGGCCCGCTCGGTGATGAAGGAACTGCCCGCGCTCAAGCTGGAGCGCGCCGAGTTTCTGGTCGAGATCACCTCCGAGGCAGACGACCGGACGGAAGCCGGCATCGACCAGATCGAGTTCTGGGTGCGCACCAATCCGGGCACGCGTGCCGGGCCGATCATGAAGGTCGCTTCCGGCGGCGAGCTGTCGCGGTTCCTGCTGGCGCTGAAGGTCGCGCTGGCCGATCGCGGTTCGGCGCCGACGCTCGTCTTCGACGAGATCGATACCGGCGTAGGCGGGGCGGTGGCCGACGCCATCGGACAGCGGCTCGCCCGGCTTGCAAGCCACATCCAGGTGCTCTCGGTCACCCATGCACCGCAGGTCGCAGCGCGCGCGGGCACGCATTACCTGATCTCCAAATCCGGTGGGGCCGACAAGGTTGCGACCGGCGTCGCGGCGCTCGGGCGGCCCGACAGGCAGGAAGAGATCGCGCGCATGCTTGCCGGCGCAACCATCACGGAAGAAGCACGCGCTGCCGCCGAGCGGCTTCTGCGCGAAAACGCCGTGGTCTCCTGACAACGACCTCTTGAGCGTAGCGCCGGTAACGCTAGTGTATCGCACCTGCCGCAGCCCGGATTCTCGCGATGTCCCGTTCCCCAAAGCCCGTCGAAAGTCTTTCCGCCGAGGAAGCTGCCGAGGAACTGGCAGCGCTCGCCGTGGAGATAGCCGAGCACGACCGTCGCTATCATCGCGAAGATTCGCCGACGATCTCGGATGCCGAATACGACGCGCTGCGGCTCCGAAATGCGGAGATCGAAGCGGCCTTTCCAGAGCTGATGCGCGAGGATTCGCCATCCGCTGCTGTTGGCGCAGCACCCTCCGGTGCGTTCGGGCAGGTCGTCCACGCAAAGCCGATGCTGTCGCTGGACAACGTCTTTTCCGATGAGGACGTGCGCGACTTCGTTGCTTCCGTGCGCCGGTTCCTGGCTCTGCCGGCGGAGGGCGAGTTGGCATTCACCGCGGAGCCGAAAATCGACGGCCTGTCGATGTCACTGCGCTACGAGAATCGCGAGCTGGTGACGGCGGCCACGCGTGGCGACGGCTCGACCGGCGAGAACGTCACCGCCAACATACGCACACTGGATGAGGTGCCGCACCGGCTTCCCGACGACGCGCCGGACGTGGTGGAGGTGCGCGGCGAGGTCTATATGCGCCGCGACGACTTTCTGGCGCTCAACGAGCGCATGGCGGAAGAAACCGGCCGCGTTTTCGCCAATCCGCGCAATTTCGCCGCTGGCAGCCTGCGCCAGAAGGATCCGGAGAACACCCGCAAGCGGCCGCTGAGGTTCTTCGCCTATGCGTGGGGCGAGACGAGTGCGCCGCTGGCGGAAACGCAGTTCGAAGCCGTGAAGCGGCTGGGCTCGTGGGGGTTCCGGATCAACGACCATATGGGCATCTGCCGATCGGTCGAGGAGATGCTGGCGCGCTATTGCACAATCGAGGCCGAGCGTGCGAGCCTGCCCTATGACATCGATGGCGTCGTCTACAAGGTCGACCGGCTCGACCTTCAGGAACGGCTCGGTTTCCGCTCGCGCAGCCCGCGCTGGGCGACCGCGCACAAGTTCCCCGCCGAGAAGGCGACAACGGTGCTGCGCGCGATCGAGATACAGGTCGGCCGCACCGGTGCGCTGACGCCCGTGGCGCGGCTCGAACCGGTGACCGTGGGTGGTGTGGTCGTAACCAACGCGACGCTTCATAACGAGGACTATATTCGCGGCATTGGCAATGACGGGCAGCCGATCCGCGAGGGCAGGGACATCCGCGTCGGCGACACCGTGCTGGTGCAGAGGGCCGGCGACGTCATCCCTCAGATCCTCGACATCGTGCCCGAGAAACGTCCGACGGACGCGCAGCCCTATGTGTTTCCCGACCGTTGCCCGGCATGCGACAGCCACGCGGTGCGCGAGGAAGGGGAGGCGGTGCGCCGGTGCACGGGAGGGCTCGTCTGTCCGGCGCAGGCCGTGGAGCGCATCCGGCATTTCGTGTCACGCAACGCGTTCGACATCGAAGGCCTCGGCGAGAAGCAGATCGAGTTCTTCTTCAACCACGAAGACGCTTCGCTGCGCATACGCACGCCGGCCGACATCTTCACGCTGAAGGCGCGGCAGGAAGGCTCGCTGACAAAGCTGGAGAATGTCGAAGGTTTCGGCGCTGTGTCCGTGCGCAAGCTTTACGCTGCCATCGACGAGAGGCGGCAGGTCGCGCTGTCGCGCTTCCTTTTTGCGCTCGGCGTGCGCCATATCGGCGAGACCAACGCCAAGCGGCTGGCACGGCACTATCTGTCGTTTGAGGCCCTGCGCGCAGGCGCCAGCGAGGCGGTGATGCCCGAAGGCAAGGGCGACCCCGGCAATGCCGCCTGGCAGGAACTGGTCGGGATCAACGGCATCGGCTCCGTCGTGGCCGAGGCGCTTGTGGAGTTTTTTGCCGAGGCGCACAACAACGAAGCCGTGGATGCACTGCTTGCCGAGGTGACGCCACTGGACGAGGAACCCGTGGGCGACGTCTCGTCTCCGGTGGCCGGCAAGACCGTCGTCTTTACCGGCGCGCTCGAGCGGATGTCGCGCGACGAAGCCAAGGCCATGGCCGAACGGCTCGGCGCCAAGGTTGCCGGTTCGGTCTCCAAGAAGACCGATCTTGTCGTCGCCGGGCCGGGCGCGGGCTCCAAGCTGAAGCAGGCGACCGAACTCGGCATCGAGGTGATCGACGAGGACGCCTGGTTCGAGCGGGTGGGGCAATAGGCTGTTTCAGCGCGCGAGGCAGGGACCGGCGATGCGAAAAAGTTTCTCCCGGTTGCTCAGCTTCGTTGATGCGTCATCCGCCAGATGAACCCTTCAGGAAAGTCGGCGCCGCGAACGCGATCCGGAAACCCTCAGCGGTGCGTTCGCCTTTGCTGGCGGAAGCTTCGTTTTTTGTGGCTGATTGGTTCAAGCGAATTCATGTGACAGGCCAGCGGTGCTGACCTAAATACGCGTCACCTGAGCGAGGCTACATGTCCATTGCCGAAACGACCGGGCAGAAATTCAGCCCCAGAAGCGATTTTCTCGACGGTGCGCGCCGGGGGCTGCCGGTCGTGCTCGCCTCTGCGCCTTTCGGCCTGCTGTTCGGCGCGCTTGCCATCCAGAACGGGATGACACTCGGCGAAGCGGTGCTGATGAGCGCTACCGTCTATGCCGGCGCCAGCCAGATGGTCGGGCTCGAACTGTTCGGGCAGACGATCGCGCCGTGGCTCATCGTGCTGTCGATCTTCGCGGTCAATTTCCGGCACGTCCTCTATTCGGCGGCCCTTGGCCGCAAGGTAACCCACTGGACGTCGGCGCAACGCGCGTTCGGCTTCTTCTTCCTCGTCGATCCGCAATATGCCGAGGGCGAGAAACAGAGCCTGAGGGGTCGGCTCTCGTTCGCCTGGTATATGGGCATGGCCACACCGATCTATGTCTGCTGGGTGATCGAAGCCGGGCTCGGCGCGGCGTTCGGCAGCCTGATACCCAATCCGCATGCGCTTGGCCTCGATTTTCTGCTGCCGATCTATTTCCTCGGTCTGGTGATGGACTTTCGCAAGCGGCCGCTCTGGCTGCCCGTGGTCAGCGTCAGTGCCGCGGCTTCCATTGCCGCCTACTATTTCGTCGGCTCGCCCTGGCATGTGTCCATCGGTGCCGCTGCCGGCATCGCACTGGCGGCCATGATGCCGCCGAGCGGGGAGGGCACGGGCGCATGAGCACCACGATCTGGATCATCCTGGCCGGTGCCGTCGCAACCTACATATCGCGCATTGGCGGCCATCTGGTGCTGTCGCGGTTCGATCGCGTTCACCCGCGTGTAGAGGCAGGGCTGAACGCTGTGCCGGCTGCGGTGCTTACGACACTGGTCGCGCCGGTCGCCACCACAGGCGGGCCGGCGGAATGGGCCGCCCTCGTGGTTGCCGGGGTGGTCGCTTTGCGCGGCGGCCTGTCGGCAATGTTCGTCGCAGGCGCGGTCGTGCTGATCGTGCTGCGCAACACGCTATAGGGCGGCCGTAGCAGCCTCCAGCCACGCAAGCACCTCGCCATCCACCATCGGCCCGATCTCTTTCAGCACGCGCGCATGATAGGCGTCGAGCCAGGCGCGCTCGCCCTGTGAGAGCATGTCGGTTGCGATCAGCCGGCGGTCGAAGGGTGCCAGCGTCAGCGTCTCGAAGCCGTGCATCGCGATGTCGCCGCCGGGGATCGGCTCCGGTTCCGTGACAACGATCAGGTTCTCGAGCCTGATGCCGTAGCCGCCTTCCTTGTAATAGCCGGGCTCGTTGGAAAGGATCATGCCGGCCTGTAGCTTTTCCGTGCCGGTCTTGGCGATGCGCTGCGGCCCTTCGTGCACGGACAGGAACGCGCCGACGCCGTGGCCGGTGCCGTGGGCGTAGTCGATGCCGGCATTCCAGTGCGCCTGACGTGCGATCGGGTCGACGTCCATGCCGCGGGTGCCGGGCGGGAAGCGCAGCATCGACAGGGCGATCAGGCCTTTCAGCACGATCGTATAGCGTTCGCGCATCTCGTCAGTGGGCGCGCCGATTGCGATCGTGCGGGTGATGTCGGTGGTGCCGTCCTGATATTGGCCGCCGGAATCGACGAGATAGAGTTCGCCGTCGCCAAGTGTGCGGTTGGTCTTCGTCGTCACGCGATAGTGGATGATGGCGCCGTTCGGCCCCGCGCCAGAAATGGTGTCGAAAGATATGTCGCGCAGCGGCATCTGGACGTCCGCGCCGGTGGTTGCGCGGAACCCTTCCAGTGCCTGGACTGCCTGGATTTCGTCGACAGAGCCGGCTTTCTGCGTATCAAGCCAGCACAGGAATTTCGCCATCGCCGCACCGTCGCGCCGGTGGGCAGCGCGGCTGCCCTGCAACTCGGCCGCATTCTTGACCGCGCGTGGCAGTCGTGCCGGGTCGGGCAGGGACAGAACCGCGCCGCCATTCTCCTCGATGACGAGACGCAGGCGTTCCGCCGCGAGCGCCGGGTCGAGCGCCACCTTGCCGCCAGACGTCGCGATCCGCGCAAGCTCGCCTTCCAGCGTCTGCGGGGCCAGAATGTCGGCGAGCTGGGTCAGATAGGCCTCGGTTTCGATGGTCAGCTTTTCCCGCGCGAGAAAGAGCTGCGGCAGCCCCTCGGCAGCAAGGATGGCAAAGCCCAGCGCTAGCGGAGTGTGCGGCACGTCCCGCCCGCGGATGTTGAAGGCCCAGGCAAGCGAGGACGGGTCCGTCAGCACGGCATGGCTCGCGCCGTCCTTGCGAAGCGTTTCGGCGAGGCGGGCGATCTTGTCCTTCGCCAGTTCGCCGGCAAAGCCGATCGGCTGGATCTCGACCTTTTCGGCCGGCGCCGCCGGTCGGTCCGACCAGATCGCATCGACGAGGTTGCCTTGCACAGGCACGAGCGTCGCGCCGGCCTTGTCCAGCGATTTGCGCAAGGCTGCAGCTTCGGCCATCGTGTGCAGCCAGGGGTCGAAGCCGATCTTCATGCCGGCGCGGGCATTTGCCTCCAGCCATTTGGCCGGTGGGTTCTCTACCAGGCTGTCGATGTCGAAGGTCGCCGCATCGACCTGTGCGCGCGCCTGAAGCGTGTAGCGACCGTCGACAAACAGGATCGCGCGCGATGTCAGCACGAGCGCGGCGCCGGCGGAACCGGTGAAGCCCGTCAACCACTGCAGACGCTCGGAGGATGCGGCGACATACTCGCCCTGGTGCTCATCGGCGCGCGGCACAAGAAAACCGTCGAGCCCAGCGTCGGAGAGCTTTTCACGCAGTTGCGCGACCCTGGCGATGCCCTGGCTCGGATCGGTGCGCGGGTCAAATGACTGGAACATGGTTTTCCTCGCTTAGCTGTGCCGCTGCAAAGGTCTATCCGCGTGGCAGAGCGGTTGCAACGCGTTCGGAATGCTGACGGCGTTGGGTATGTGTGCGATGCAGCAAATCTCTTCGCACTTGCAAAAACGCATGGTTCCCATGCGGAAACGTCTCTGGTGGTTTAGGTCAGTAATCCTTACCTTTCAAAGCGTGGAGGAACAACGTAACTGACAGGAGACGTGAAAATGGGACACAACCCTGCAAAGCGTGGTTTTTTCCGTAGTGCACTCGACGCGATGGTGGCTGCCCGTGAGCAGCAGGCCAAGCGCTATGTCGCCAATGCACTGCTGGCCATGGACGACGACACGCTGAAGGCAAGCGGCTACAGCCGCGCCGAACTCAAGCGTACCGGCGGAGTTTCTTATCTGTTCTGAGCAGCGTGGGGCGACGCCGCACGGAACATGAAAAAGGCGGTCCCAACGGGCCGCCTTTTTCTTTTGAGCGGATTATCGCTTGAGGTGGGTCGTCACCCAACCTTCGCGGTGCGTGGTGCGCACATGGCGGAAGCGCTGGCCGGCATAGGCCGCGACGACGGCGTCGCGCTGGCGGTCGAGAATGCCGGACAGGACCAGCGAGCCGCCGGGCGTCACATAGGTCGCCATCTGCGGTGCAAGCCGCATCAGCGGTCGCGCCAGAATGTTCGCCACAATGAGATCGAAAGGACCGCGCGCGGCAAAGATGGGGTCCTGAAAGCCGGCGGCCGTTACGGTCTCGACATAGGTCGAAACGCCGTTCAGCCGTACGTTCTGCGCGGCCACTTTGGTGGCGACCGCGTCTATATCGGTCGCGAGCACGGGAATATGCGACAGCTTCGCCAGTGCGATCGCCAGCACGGCGCTACCCGTTCCCAGATCCAGAGCGTTGCGCGGCGCCTCACGACGCGCCACCCGATGAAGCATTTCGAGGCAGCCGGCGGTGGTGCCGTGATGGCCGGTGCCGAATGCGAGGCCTGCCTCAATCTCGATCGCCAGATCGCCGATGCGGCGCCTGTTGCGGTCATGCGCGCCATGGATCAGGAAGCGGCCGGCACGGACCGGCTTCAGGCCCTCCAGTGACTTGGTGACCCAGTCGATGTCGGGCAGCGCCTCATGCGCGATCTCGAGCGCTGCACCCGGCGCGCCGGCGGCGATGCGGATGCGGTTTTCGATGTCGTTCGCCTCGCTGGCGTCGGCATAGACGGAAATTTCCTCCGTACCCTCCGCTTCGTCGATCTCGAAGACGGCAAGCGCGAGGCCGTCATCCTCGAATTCGCGTTCGAGCGAGCCAAAAAGCGCGGTCGAATCCGGCCGCGTGAGGATGAAGTGCAGGCGTGTCTGGGGCACGGCGATAGGTCTCAGCCCGCCGCCAGGCGCTTGAGCTTGGCGACTGCGGTCTCGGGGTTCTCGCCATAGGCGATGGTGCCGGCGAAATCACCGGCGCGATCGAGCAGCATCACGGACGCCGTGTGATCCATCGTGTAGTCACCGTTCTCCAGGTCGACCTTCTTCCAGTAGATGCCGAATGACTTCACCATCGCCAGCACCTTCTCGGGCTCCCCGGAGATGCCGGTGATGCGGTCCGAGACGTTCGTGACGTAGGAACCGATCACTTCAGGCGTGTCGCGCTCGGGGTCGACCGTCACGAAGAAGGCGTTGATGTCCTTGCCTTCGTCGCCGAGCTGCTTCAGCCAGCCGTCGAGCTCAAAAAGCGTCGTCGGGCAGACTTCCGGGCAGTGGGTGAAGCCGAAGAAGACGGCACTCGGCGTGCCGCGGAACGCTGCTTCGGTGATCTCTGCGCCGTCCTGGTCGACGAGGGTGAAGGGGGCGCCGTAGGCCTCACCGGCATTCTGGCCGCGATACCAGTCGAAGGTCAGCCAGCCGACGCCGGCCACCATGATCAGGAGTATGCCGACGAGGATCGATCGCATCATGATGATTGAAGTCCCTGAGAGTTGGTCTGGCCGTGCGCCGGGTCAGAAACACCAGGCAAGGCCCGATTCGACCAATGCCATGAAGATTGCCGGGGCGTGCTCCAGCCAGCCCGCGAAAGCAAGGCCCATAGCCGCCGCGAGTGCGACAGCGGCCAGCGCGAGCGCCGCGGGGCGCACGAAGGGATGACTGAAACCAGACATGTGCGTGTGATACTCCCTCCGCCCGGTGCGCGAAAGATGTCAACTTGCCGCGAACGGATGGCTCACGGAACTATGATCTGAAGCGGTAAGGCTGCGTGTGAAGGATTGAGCCGCGCGAGGGCGCGCGCTAATGGCTTTGTCATGGCTCCAAGTCTTCCCAAGGATTCCGACCCGCGCATTCACACCACGGCAGAGCTGAAAGGGTGTCGGCTTGGCCGTTATGTTGCAGTCGCCGAACGCGTGATCCTTAGGGAGGTCTCCGTGGGCGACTATTCTTATTTCGAGCGTCACGGTGAGGCGATCTACACGACGATCGGCAAGTTCTGCTCGATTGCGGCCAATGTGCGCCTCAACGCGCTCGAACATCCGCTGGAACGGATCACAACGCACAAGGTCACGTACCGGCCGAACGAGTATTTCAACTATCTCGGCGTCGATCAGGACTTTCGCGAGCGCAGGCGGGCGCGGCCCGTGACGATCGGCAACGATGTCTGGATCGGCCACGGGGCGGTGGTCATGCCGGGCGTGACCATCGGCGACGGCGCGGCGGTGGGGGCCAACGCGGTGGTTACACGGGATGTGGCGCCGTACGAGATCGTTGCCGGGGTGCCGGCGAAGCGGATCAGGATGCGTTTCGAACCGGAGATATCGGCCCGGCTGCAGGCCCTGGCCTGGTGGGACTGGCCCGCCGAGAAGCTGGCCGAGGCTGTGCCGGATATGCAGTCCTTAGGCCCCGAGGCTTTCCTTGCCCGGTGGGGCGGCTGATATTCTTTCGATCAGAAATATAAAATTTGATTTGTATTTTATGTATTAACCGTACTGGTTATCGATAACAGATCATTTGTAGGCGTCGTTAAAGAATTGTTGCATCTAATAGTTGTATTTCTCGCGTATAAGTGGCTTTCTTGTTTTCGGAGATAAGCCAGAAGGAAGCGGAGGGACTTCAAGACAAGGGAGAAGTGTCATGAAGAAGTTCACCGCATTTGCCACCGTTGCACTCGTTTGCTCGTTCGCCTCCGTCTCGGCCGAAGCCGGCGGTTGGGGCGGCAGTCGGGGCAACAATCAGTCGAGCGGGCTCATCAACGTCTCGCCGACGGTTCGCACCGGTGACCTCAACGTGCTGAGGGGCATCGGCATCCTCAACAACTCGCCGATCCTGTCCGGCAACAATCTCGGACTGGGCATCCTGGGCAACGGCACCGGCCTGCTCAACAATGTGATTACGGCGCCCGAGCGCAATCGCCGCGGGCACCGCCGCTAGGCCGACCTTTCGGGGCAGGGGACATCTCCTGCCCCTCTTTCGTGATATGAGGGGCGCTATAGCTTTCTGGTTACAGCGAGCTGGACATCGAGCGTGCGCTTCGCGATGTCGTACAGCGAAATCAGGTGGCGCTTCAGATCGACGCGGAGCACCAGATTCAGGTTTTCGTTGGCCTGCCAGGCAGCCTCGCCGTAGAGGCCGTACAGCATTTCCCGGTTGCCGATGGCGAGATTGTCGCGGCGTTCGTCAAATATGCCTGTCGAGAACAAGATCGACGGTGTGGCCTGATAGCCCAGCTCCACCTCTGCGCGACGCACCCATACGGCAACGGGATCGTCCGTCGACGTCGTGTCGTATCCCGCGCGCAGCTTGCCGCGCAGCGAAAAGCCGGCCGGCAGAGGGGTCGCACCGGTGACTTCGAGCGCGGGCCGGATCTCGCTGAACCCATTGTCGGGCAGCTGCAGCATTTCGAAGCCCAAGGCTGCGGAAATGCTGGCCTTGTTTTCGAACGTATGTGCGGCGTGAAGCTTCACGCCATGCTCCAGCAAAAGCAATTCGGAAAGCGGCTCCAGCGCATGGGTCCGGCGAAGCCCCGTCGTCACCGACCCGCCGTAGCTGATTGAACCCGCTGTTCGTGTCAGCGTCGCGCCGAGACGCAGCCGGTCGCGGTCCGGGTCGAGCGCTGCCGGAAGCAACAGGTCATCCTGAAAATGCGTTCTGCCCGCGAATTCCCGTGCGGCGACGGCTTCAAGCAGAAGCACGGTACCGGGAGCGACGAGCCGACCGGCCTGAACTGCCCCGGCCAGCACAGTCTTTTGCGTGCGCGTGCCAAGGATGAAATCCTCGACGGCGAAATCGTCGCCGTCAGAAAACGTTCTTACCGACAGGCTGCCTCGAAGTTCGAGCGTGTCGGAGACCCCGGCGGTTGTCTCGGCGCCGATGCCGAAGGTCGCGTCGTCTTCGAAATCGTAAGTATCGAAGCGATGGAGCTCCATATCGGCCGTGAGTTTGGTGGACCCAAGATCGTGGTCGACCGTGTGTTCAAGCGCGCCGCGCAGCTCCGTGTACCAGTCGGCCAGGGCCAGCGGTCCATCAAGTGCGTTCGTCGTGTGGTGGCGCGCGAGCGTGAACGTGAGCTTCGGGGAAGCCGCGTTCTCGCCCGCGCTGGCGTCCACCGTCATGAGCCCCAATGCGGCAGACGCAATCGTGATCGACCGGATGAGACGCACCACAACCTCCCGAGCGCGAAGGCGCCCCTTCCGCCGCGGGGGTGGGTGTGACGGAAGGGGCCCGGAGGTAAACCGCCCGGAAGCGGAAGGTACAGGCACCATTGCCTGCACGCCGGAGATTACGTCGATGCTCGCAAAAGTTTAAGAAAAGTCTTATGCACTTTTTGGGTGTATGTGGTTGTGCTCGTAACCCAGGTCAGGCCGCGGTTACGAAGCCGTCCAGCACACGCTTCTGGCCGGCCTTGTCGAAGTCGATGGTCAGCTTGTTGCCTTCGATCGCTGCGATGTTGCCGTTGCCGAACTTCTGGTGAAACACCCTGTCGCCCACGTTGAAGGCGGAGGGCGAGTCCGAGACGGACTTGGCGACCAGTTCGCCCTCGATGGTGCGCCCCTTCACGCTGGTGCGGCCCGCGCCGTAGCCGGAATCCACCTCGCCGTAGCCGATGCGCTCGACCGAGTGGCCCGAGCGCGAACCCCAGTTGCGGTCGGTCGCCTCGGTGCGGTTCTGCTTCGCGCGCTGCCAGCCCGGCGTTGCATAGGTATTGGAGAAGGAGCCGCTCTGGCCGACATTGTCGAAGCGCGACGC
Organism: Aquamicrobium sp.; assembly: GCA_019739225.1. Taxonomy (GTDB): domain Bacteria; phylum Pseudomonadota; class Alphaproteobacteria; order Rhizobiales; family Rhizobiaceae; genus Aerobium. The sequence continues at coordinate 727,795 of JAHHDT010000001.1, read as the reverse complement.
GCCATAGGGGTTTTGTCGCCCCGTCTGCCGCTCGCCGAAGCTGCCTGTGCCGTAGCCGCCATAGGACGAGCCGGTCTCGGCCACCTCGACATGGGCCTCCGGCAGTTCGTCGAGGAATCGCGACGGGATGGTCGACTGCCAAAGGCCGTGAATGCGCCTGTTGGAGGTGAACCAGAGGTGCAGGTTCTTCTTGGCGCGGGTCAGGCCGACATAGGCGAGACGCCGCTCTTCCTCGAGACCGGACCGTCCGCCTTCATCCAGCGCGCGCTGGTGCGGAAACAGGCCTTCCTCCCATCCCGGCAGGAACACCGTGTCGAATTCGAGCCCCTTGGCCGAATGCAGCGTCATAATGTTGACGGCATCCATCTCCTCGTTCTGCTCGGCATCCATGACCAGAGCGACATGCTCCAGGAATCCGCGCAGCGATTCATATTCCTCCATGGAGCGGATCAGCTCCTTGAGGTTTTCGAGTCGACCCGGCGCTTCTGCCGAGCGGTCGTTCTTCCACATTTCCGTGTAGCCGGACTCTTCGAGGATGGTTTCGGCGAGTTCGGTATGCGGTGTGTTGTCGAGCAGGCCCTGCCAGCGGGCGAAGTTGGCAGCCACCTCGCGCAAGGCGGCGCGCGGCTTGGGCTTCATCTCGTCGCTTTCGGCGAGCTTGGCGGCGGCCTCCAGCATCGGCACGCGCAAGGCCCGGGAAGTGTCGTGAACCTGGCGGATGGCCGCTTCGCCCAGCCCGCGCTTGGGCACGTTGACGATGCGCTCGAAGGCGAGGTCGTCGGCACCTTGCGCCACGACGCGGAAATAGGCCATCGCGTCGCGGATTTCGGCCCGTTCGTAGAAGCGCGGACCGCCGATGACGCGGTAGTTCAGGCCTAACGTGACGAAGCGGTCCTCGAATTCGCGCATCTGGAAGGAGGCGCGGACCAGGATCGCCATGTCGTTGAGATTATGCTGCCGGCGCTGGAGCGCCTCGATTTCCTCGCCGACCGCGCGGGCTTCTTCTTCCGAATCCCACGCCGCGTGGACCATCACCTTGGCGTCGTCGGGATCGGCCTTTTCGGTGAACAGCGTCTTGCCCAGCCGCCCTTCGTTGTGCGCGATCAGGTGGGAGGCCGCGCCGAGGATGTGCGCGGTGGAGCGGTAGTTGCGTTCGAGCCGGATGACAGCCGCGCCCGGAAAGTCCTTTTCGAAGCGCAGGATGTTGTCGACCTCGGCGCCGCGCCAGCCGTAGATCGACTGGTCGTCGTCGCCCACGCAGCAGATGTTGACACGATTTTCCTTCTCCCCGTTCACGGGGAGAAGGTGGCCCGAAGGGTCGGATGAGGGGCCGGCATCATCGTCGGAGATGTTTGCGCTGCCCCTCATCTGCCTGCCGGCATCTTCTCCCCGTGAACGGGGAGAAGAGCGCTGTCCGCTCGGCCGCTGGGCCAGCAACCGCAGCCACATATATTGCGCGGTGTTGGTGTCCTGGTACTCGTCCACCAATATGTATTTGAATCTGCGGTGATATTCCTTCAGCACGTCCGGATGGGCGCGGAAGATGCGGATCGGGTGGCACAGCAGATCGCCGAAATCGCAGGCGTTCAGCGTGTGGAGCCGGTCCTGGTAAGCTCTGTAAAGCTCGCGGCCCTTGCCGTTGGCGAAGGCGCGGGCGTCGCCTTCGGCGATCTCCTCGGGGCCGAGACCCTTGTTCTTCCAGCCGTCGATCATTTGCGCAAACTGGCGCGCCGGCCAGCGCTTGTCATCGAGCCCCTCGGCTTGAATCAACTGCTTGATCAGGCGGATTACGTCGTCGGTGTCGAGGATCGTGAAGTCCGAGCGCAGCCCCGCCAGTTCGGCATGACGGCGCAGGAGCTTGACGCCTATGGAGTGGAACGTGCCCAGCCACGGCATGCCTTCCACCGCTTCACCGACAAGCACGCCGATGCGCTGCTTCATCTCGCGCGCGGCCTTGTTGGTGAAGGTGACGGCGAGGATCTGGCTCGGCCAGGCGCGGCCGGTGGCGAGGATATGCGCGATGCGGGTGGTGAGCACGCGGGTCTTGCCGGTGCCGGCACCTGCCAGCACGAGGACCGGGCCTTCCGTGGTCTCGACCGCAAGACGCTGCTCTGGGTTCAGCCCGGTCAGATAGTCGGGTGCGCGATGGGCCGAGCGCGCGGCCATGGCACGCGCAGCGATGCCGCCGCCGGCAGGTGGCGCGGCAGGCTGACCCTTCGAGCGCGGCGCATCGTCCTCGTCGAAGAAAGGAATATCGTCGGGAAATCCGGACATCTCACCCGAATGTAGTGATTCGGGGGCGAAAGACCAGCGTTCCCGTAACGTTCATGCAAGATGAGGCTTTCGAACCCTTGGCGGGAATGCCGGGTCGCGCTATCGTCGTCGCGGGCTGGAGATGGCCCGCAGTCCGCGCCCGCAAGGGTCTGGCGAACATCTCTAAAAACCTTCCAATCCGGTTTTCCATCCGGCGAAGGCATCGGCAATGCGGACACTGATGAAGCCAATCGCCGGCTGAAAGGGACCGGAAATCATGCGAACCTATCGTGATGCGAAGGCGATGGCGAAAGCCATGCGCGAGGCGCTTGCCGAGCGGAAACTGGATATACAGCACAGCGAGGCACTGGAAATCGTGGCCCGTCAGTTCGGGCTCGATACGTGGAATATTCTATCTGCCAAAATTGCCGAAGGCGAAGGGACGGCGACAAAGCCGGATGCGATTGCCTACGAACAGGCAATCCCGATCGTGCGTATCTTCGACGTGGCCAAGGCGCACGAGTTCTATCTCGGGTTCCTCGGCTTCTCGGTGGACTGGGAACACCGCTTCCATCCGAACGCGCCACTCTACACGCAGGTATCGCGCGGCGATCTGAAGCTGCACCTTTCGGAACATGCCGGCGATGCGACGCCGGGCGGCAACATGGTCGTCTATATGGAAGGCATCCGTGCCTTCCATGCCGAACTTCTAGCCAAGAACTACCGCTACATGCGGCCGGGGCTAGAACAAGCGGAATGGGGTCTCGAGGTTACGGTCATCGATCCCTTCAACAACCATATGCGGTTCATTGAACGTCAGGCAGGCTGACCGGAAATCGACATTGGCGGGTGCCTGCTGCCCGGCGCCCGTCAGTATGCGGTGTCGGGCTCGTCGCGTATGGCGCGCAGATGCCTGGCCTCTATCAGAATGCGACGGGCATAGATGACATCGATGGGGATCGGCTGACGATATCGCCGTATATCGTGAAGTTCTTCCTCCACCACTTGCTGGGCGCGCCGTAGATCGCGGTCGGTGTAGGTTTCATCCAGCGCCACCGCGCAAGCAAAGTGGGCGACGTCGCCGGTGATGCCGTCGTGCATGATTTCTCTTCTCCGACCATTCCCCGTCGGACTCGCGCCGTGGTGAGTCGCCCCTGCCTGCGATTGTGGAAGTGTCCGGCGCACGATCAAGGCGGGTGAGGGGATGAAGCTGTGCAAAGGCCGTCAGGGTTAATCGTTGCCTAACGGCGTCTCGGCGTGTTCCGGTGGCGTCAGCCGGCCTTGCGGCGGATGCCGATCGAGCGGCCCGCGCGCTCCGGGACCGGCAGGTTAGCATGTGCGGCTCGCATCGCCTCGATGTTGGCAAGAACATCTGGCGGGAAGGGGCAGACTTTGGGGCCGCTCATGTCGATATGCAGGGTCAGGACCTCCGATGTCGCGGCGAGCCAGCCATCGGCGTGGTGTAGTTCCTGGAAAACGTGAAAGCGCTTCTCGTCGTGGTCGAGCATCTGGAAGGTGGAGGTGACCTTGTCGCCGAGGTGCAGTTCGCGGACGTAGCAGACATGGATTTCGGCGGTGTAGGTTGTCAGTCGCCGCTCGCCTGCATATTTCGGCCCCATGCCCAGCAGCTCGAAGGCTTCGTCGGCGCAGCGGTCGAACAGGACGTTGTAGTAGGCCATGTTCATATGGCCGTTATAGTCGATCCAGTCCTTCTCGACCTCGAGAACGCGCGAGACGAAAGGGGCGGGATTGGCCATTGCTGATTCCTGTCTTTTGGGCCGGGGCCGCGTCCGGATCGCTGGACAAAGGCCACGCCATTTGCATGCTGCCGACAGAGAAGACCAAAGGGCGTACGGAGACAAGGTCGACGGTCGCCCATCCACGGAGGAAAGTTCATGGCCCTTGCCGATCTGCAACCCGTTGCGCGCAACGATGCCGGCAGCGCAGCCGTCGTCGGTATCCTCAAGCAGCGCTTCGGCGAGCGTTTCCAGACCGGCCATGCGATTCGCGGCCAGCATGCGCACACCACCACCTATATTCCCTCGCAGCTTCCCGACGGCGTGGTGTTTCCGCACTCGACCGAGGAAGTGCAGGAGGTCGTCCGGGTCTGCGGAGAACATCGCGTGCCGGTCATCCCGTTCGGGACCGGTACGTCGCTCGAAGGCCACGTCAACGCGCCCGGCGGCGGCATCTGCATTGACATGATGCAGATGAACAAGGTGCTGGCCGTGCATGCCGAGGATCTCGACTGCACCATCGAACCCGGCGTCACGCGCGAGGAGCTCAACACCTATCTTCGTGACACCGGCCTGTTCTTCCCGATCGATCCCGGCGCCAATGCCAGCCTCGGCGGCATGGCCTCCACCCGCGCCTCCGGCACCAACGCCGTGCGATACGGCACGATGCGCGAGAACGTGCTTTCGCTGACCGCGGTGATGGCCGACGGCCGGGCGATCACGACGGCGAAGCGGGCGCGCAAGTCGTCGGCCGGCTACGACCTCACCCGGCTGCTCGTCGGCTCCGAGGGCACGCTCGGCGTCATCACCGGGCTGACGCTGAAGCTCTACGGTATCCCGCAGGCGATTTCGGGCGGGGTCTGCCCGTTCCCGTCCGTCGATGCGGCCTGCAACGCAGTCATCACCACCATCCAGATGGGGGTGCCGGTAGCGCGCATCGAACTCGTCAACGCATTGTGCATGCGGGCGCTGAACGGCTACGCAAAGCTCGATTATCCCGAGACGCCCTGCCTGTTCCTGGAATTCCACGGTACCGACGCGGGCGTGCGCGAACAGGCGGAGACGTTCGGCGAGATCGCAGCGGAGTTCGGCGGCGGTTCGTTCCAGTGGACCAACGTAGCCGAGGAGCGGACGAAGCTCTGGAAGGCGCGGCACGAAGCCTATTGGGCCGGCCTTTCGCTGAAGCCCGGCGCGACCTCCCTGTCTACGGATGTTTGCGTGCCGATCTCGCGACTTGCCGAATGCATCAACGAGACCGAGGAAGACATAGCGCGTTCTGGACTGATTGCACCCATCGTGGGGCATGTCGGAGACGGCAACTTCCACGTCATGGTGCTGATGGACCGCGACGACCCGAAGCAGATCGAGGCGACGGAAGCCTTCGTGGCACGCCTCAACATGCGCGCGATCGCTATGGACGGCACCTGCACCGGCGAGCATGGGGTGGGGCAGGGCAAGATCGCCTTCCTCCCGCACGAACTCGGTGCAGGCGTCGACTTCATGCGTTCGATCAAGCAGGCGCTCGATCCGCATAACATCATGAACCCCGGCAAGGTGCTGCCCTTGCGGGCCTAGCCTCGGCAATTGCCACTTTATCGACACCGTAGTGCAGCTAGACTGCGCCGCGGCTTAGGGAAACCGGCGGGAGAAAGAGACTGGCCCGTTTATTCGTCGCCATAGGAGGGTTGATCGTACTGGTGCTGACCGCGGCGCTGGTGTTGCCTTACTTCGTCGACTGGACCAGCTACCGCGCCGATTTCGAACGTGAAGCAAGCCGCATCCTCGGGCGCGAGGTGAAGGTGGAGGGAAGCGTCAGCGCGCGGCTGCTGCCATTTCCCTCGGTGACTTTCGCCGATGTCGTCGTAGCCGGCGTCGAGCCCGGCGAAGAGGCGATGACGGTCGAGACCTTCTCCATGGACGCCGAACTCGCCCCCTTCATGCGCGGAGAGCTTCATATCTTCGATATGCGGCTCGTCAGACCAACCGCAACAATTGCCGTGGCCGAGGACGGGACCATCGACTGGTCCGTGCGCCCGTCTTCGCCGGTCGAGGCCGGCAATATCTCGCTCGAAAAGCTCACAATCACGGAAGGCAGGATCGATGTGCGCCACGCTTCAAGCGGCCGGACGCACAGCCTGACGGAGATCAACGCGGACGTCTCGGCGCGCGCGCTGACCGGTCCCTGGCGGATGGACGGCTCGATGCGGCTCGACGGCATGCGCACGGCGCTGTCGGTCTCGACGGGCTCGGCGGATGCGGACGGGCGGATGCGGCTTCGCATCGCTGCCGTTCCGGAGCGTTATCCCGTGTCGCTCGAGACTGACGGCAGCGTTCGCATCGGCCCTGACGGCATGCATTATGCAGGGGATTTCAAACTCGATGCCGCGACCCGGCAGGCGGACGGCCAGAGCGAGACGACCGAGACGCCTCCGCCGGCCTATCGCGTGACTGGCGGTTTCGACTTCGATCATGAAGCGCTCGATGTGGAGACGTTCCGCTTCGCGACCGGACCCTTGGAAGATCCCTATACGGCGGAGGGATCTGCCCGGTTCGCGCTTGGCGCCGAACCACGTTTCGACATCACCGCCGATGGCGCGCAGATCAGGTTCGAGGATGCAGCGGGCGCGGAAAGCGCGGCCGGCATCGACCTCGAGCAACGGCTGACGGCGCTGCACGAGTTCCTGCTCGATATGCCGCGGCCTCAGATCCCCGGCCGGGTCGCGGTGAAGCTGCCGGCCATCGTCGCTGGCGACACGACGATCCGGGACGTGCATCTGTCGGCCGAGCCTTCGGAAGCCGGCTGGTCGGTCGGGTCGTTGGGTGCCACGCTGCCGGGCCGCGCGACGCTGGAGGCGAGCGGCGACCTGATCGTCGGTGACGAGCTGGATTTCGAAGGCTCGCTGTTGCTGGCCGTCGCGCAGCCGTCCGGTTTTGCCGCCTGGCTTGCGAAGGACGTCGACGAAGCCGTCCGCCGGCTCCCAGCGGCCGGTTTCAGCGCGGACGTCAAGCTCAACCGCGAACGCCAGCTCTTTCGCAACCTGGAACTGGTGCTCGGTGGTGCGAAGTTCCGCGGCGAGGTCGACAGCCTCACGCCTGTCGACCAGAAACCGTCGATGACCTTGCGGCTCAACGGTGACAGGCTGGATGTGGAGGGCATGACGGCGTTCGCCTCGCTGTTCGTCAGCAATGGCGGGCGCACGCGGCTCGCGGACCGCGATCTCACCTTCGAAATCGAGGCCGGGCCAGTTACCGCCGCCGGCATGACGGCCGAAACGCTCGATACCGCGCTGCGTCTCAAGGACGGGCGGCTGGAGATCGACCGCCTGGCGGTCGGCGGACTTGCAGGCGCCAATATCAGCGCGACCGGCTCGATCAAGGATCTTGAAACAGATCCGGCCGGCAATCTCGATGCGACGGTGATCGCCGCGGACCTTGAGCCGCTGGCTGCGGCATTGGCTGAGCGCTTCCCGCAAAGCCGCATTGCTTCGGAGGTCGCGGAGCGCGCGGCGTCGTTCCCAGGCCTGCTGGAAGATGCCTCGATCCGCATCGTTACAAGTTCGGCCGCAAGCGGCGATGGCACCAACGGTCTTGCGTTGAGCGCGACCGGGGAGGCGGGCGGTACGGAATTTTCGCTGACGGCCTCTGCTCGCGACCTGCGGCAAGCGCTGGAACGCATGCCGATGGCGCTGGAGTTGACTGCGCGCAACGACGACGCGCAGGCGCTCTACGCCCATCTCGGCCTGCCAGTGCTGCCGCTGGGCATTGTCGGGGCCGGCGAGATGGCGCTGCGCTTCAACGGTGTTCCGGCGGAGGGCGGACCTGCGCGCCTTGCCTTCAACGGCGAAGGATTTGAGCTGGTCTATGCGGGGCAGGCAGGCACGGCCGGAGAAGGGCTAGCCGCTTCGGGTGACCTGACAGTGACGGCGGATGATCTCGAACCCTGGCTGGTGACCGGAGGCATCGTTCTGCCCGGCGCAGCGATGGGCCTGCCGGTGAACGTGTCGGCCAAGCTGGATCTGGATGGCGGCGTGTTCGTCCTGTCGGGCGTTGAGGGGGAGGTGGCCGGCTCCAGGTTGAGCGGTGATGTCAACGCGCAGATGCGGGACGGGCTGCCCCACCTGACCGGTTCGCTGGCGCTGCAGTCGTTCGACCTCGCGACAGTCGCGGAACTGGCGACAGGGGGGGCGGCGCTCGAGGGTGACGGCGAAAGCTGGCCGTCCGCGCCATTTGCCCAGCGTATGGCGACGCCGTTTACCGCCGAACTCGAACTCGCGGTCGAGCGCCTGCATGCCGGCTGGCTCGCCGAGGCAAATGATGCGCGAATGAAACTTCGGATCGGCACGGACGGGGTCGCGCTTTCCGACGCGCGAGCGCGTGTTTACGGCGGTACGATCTCCGGGCTTGTCGACTTCAGGAATGACGCAGGTACCGGCCTTCTTTCCGGTCAACTGAAACTGGACGGTGCAGAGGTCGCGGACATTCTCGGCGAAATCGGGCTCGATGGCACGGCGGATCTGACGGCAACGCTGACAGCCAGCGGCAAGTCGGTCGACGCTGTCATTTCCGCGCTTGCGGGCTCCGGCACCGTAGCTGTGAGCGACGTCGCAGTCGAAGGCGTCGCGCCGCAGGTTTTCGCCGCGCTTCTGGAGCAGGCCGACAGGATCGGACCGGAGATCGATGCGGCCGCAGTTGCCGATTTCGCGACGGATATGGTGCGGCAGGGAACGTTCCGCGCGGATCGCGCCGAGCTCGCCTTCACCGTCGCCAACGGCGCGGTGCGCGCGCCGCCGCTGCGGCTCGAGACCGGTGAGGCCACGCTAGCCGGGGAAGTCCGCGCGGACATCGGCGCGCAAACGGTCGGCGCGGAGACGACGCTCACCTTCAAGCCGGGCGTCGAGGCGCTGGTCGGGTCGGACCCTGCCGTGCGTTTCATTGCCGCCGGGCCGCTGGATGACATCGGCGTCCTGGTCGATACGGAACCCCTGGCGCAATTCCTGACCCAGCGCGCACTGGAACTGGAACAGCAGCGGGTTGAAGCGATGCAGGCGGCTCTGCTCGAAAAGCAGCGTCATCGTCGGGAGGCACGTTACTACGCCGCCCTTTCCGACGAACGCGGTCGCGCGGCCGAAGAAGCGCGCCGGGAAGCCGAAGAAACCGAGCGGCGGGCCCGCGAGCTGCGGCTGCTCGATGAGGAAGCGGACAAGCGCGCGGCGGAAGAAGATGCGCGTCGGGCAGAGGAGCTGGAGCGGGCCGCCGAGGAACAACGTCGGGCCGCAGAGGAGGCCGAAGTACAGCGTCGCGCGGACGAGGAAGCGAGGCAGCAGGAACAGGAAGCCGAACGTCGGCGCCTGGAAGAGCAATCGCGAAGCGAGGCCGAAGAACGCCGGCGCGCGGAAGACGAGCGGTTGCGCAACGAGGTCGAGGCGTTGCTGGGCGCGCGCGAAACTCCGGCCGAGCCTGCCGATCCCGACAGGATAGAGCGCCAACCGCTTCAGCCGCCGCCGGTCGTCGATGTCACCCCCCGACCGGCACCGCGTTCGTCGGCCGAACAACCGAGTGCAACGCCGGGCGTATTTTCGGAAGGAAATCTCTCGATCGACGGGCTGATGCGGTTGTTCGACGAGTAGCGCTGACAATCCACGTCAATCGCGGTTCAGGCTCGCGCCCTGAGCGCTTCAAGCACGAACAGCCGCAATGCGGACGAGAGATTCGTGCTGCGCGGTCGCGCTTCGTCTATCTCGCCAACGAGGCGTGCGAGCGGCAAACCGCGCTTGTCGGCGATGTTGTGCAGTTCGTCGTAAAAGGGCTGTTCGATCGAGAAGCTGGTGCGGTGCCCCCTGATCGACACCGAGCGTTTGACGACCGAAGTCACCGCTCACCGTCCGGCCTGGACCGTTCGCGACGATGCCCTTCGTGCGCGGCCTCCTCGCGCTCGCTCTTGGCCCGGCTTGCCTGGCGCTCCGCCTTCGTTGTGCCGTAACGGATGCGGTTTTGCTCGGCCGCTCGTTCCTTCTCGCTGCGCGCCTTTTGCTTGCGCGCCATGCGGAGGCTTACGATCTCTGCCATCGGGCTTATTTCTTGCGGAACGCGTCCAGAGAAACGACATCGGCCGATTTTGCCGGTTCCTTGTCTTCCTCCGCGCCGTCGTCGCCCGCCACAGGCTCGGGCTCCTTGCGTTTCTTCTCGGCCTTCTTGCCGCCGATCACCGCCACAGGCGGTTCCGCAGCCTCTGAAGTCGGCGCTTCTTCCAGGTCGGTTTCTTCGTCTTCGGCCGGCTGCTCGACGTAGAATTCGAGTTCGAAATTGACCGAGGGATCGTAGAAGCCGCGCACGGCGGAATAAGGGATTTCGAGCTTTTCGGGCACGTCCGAGAACGACAGGCCGACCTCGAAACCGGAATCGGTGACTTTCAGGTCCCAGTACTGGAACTGAAGCACGATTGTCATCTGTTCGGGGTACCGTTCCCGCAACCGGCTCGAGACCCGGACACCGGGCGCGCCGGTCAGGAACGTGATGAAGAAATGATGGTTGCCCGGCAGGCCAGTCCGCGCGACCTCGCCCAGCACTTTGCGCATAACGCCGCGCAGCGCCTCCTGGGTGAGGATGTCATAGCGGATGTGGTCGTCAGCCATGGGGCCGGGTTTCCCTGAATCGAACGGCAAAGGTGTAATCAAGCTTGGGGCGCGCGTAAACCGCATATAGCGTAACGCAGCGTCCGGGCGAGTGGGAAACTCGGAAAGGGTTCAGTTTCGGCGGGCGTAGGCCCTCAGGAACATGCGTACCGCGCGGGCCGAAGTCTGTTCCAGATCGTCCTCCGAAAGCCTGTCTCCGAAGATCAGGGGCAGTTGCAGGTCAGAGCTGGTCAGTGCCAGAAACTGCCGGGCGGCGGCGTCCGGATCGTCGATCTCCAGCCAGCCGGCATGGGCGAGGCGCGCGAAACGGGCGGCAAGCGCGTCCCACACGCGGGCAGGGCCATTCTCGCGCCAGTCGGAGAAAAGCTCCGGATAGCGCTCGCCCTCGTTCTGCAGGAGCCGCCGCAGGAAGCGGCCGTCGCGGTCGCAAAGACAGTTGCGGTTGAGGCGAATGGCAAATGCGGTGAGATCGGCCTGCAGATCCCGAGGATGGTCGGGGAAGGTCGCCAGCACGGAGAACGCCCTGGCGTTGCAGCGTTCGGTGATCTCGCGGACCACCGCAACCAGCAGGCTCTCCTTGTCGCGGTGGTGATTGTAGACCGTCTGCCTCGAAACGCCGGCTTCAGCGGCGATCAGGTCGATATTGGCTCCGGCGAAGCCTTCGCGGCAGAAGACGGTCGCCGCCGCCTCGATCATGGAGTGGCGTTTGGCGGCGTGTCCGCGTGGCGGGAGCGTGTCAGGAGCGATCACTGGCGGCATGATTTCTATATAGAGCTGGTTGACGATTTAGACAACACTGTCTAAAAATCTTGACTTACGCGACGGAGGCTGCAGCGGGGGGAGGCCGCGCTTCCGTTCAACCTCCCGATGCGACGGGCCTGCCGCCGCCATCTTCGAAAGAGCTAGACAATGCAATTCTCCTTTATCCGGCTCGCGCTCGTGCTCGGGCTGCTGACGGCCATCGGCCCGTTCGCCATCGACATGTACCTGCCGGCACTGCCGACGATCGGCGAGGATCTGGGCGCCGGTACGGTGCCCGTGCAGATGAGTCTTCTCGTCTTCTTCCTGTCGATGGGCTTCGGCCAGATCATCATCGGACCGATCTCGGACATGATGGGGCGCAAGGCGCCACTCTATTTCAGCCTCGTGCTGTTTGCCATCGGCAGTGTCGGCGCGGCGCTGGCTGTCGATATCAGCTGGCTGATCGCATTCCGCTTCATACAGGGGCTGGGCGCGTCGGCCGGCATGGTGGTGCCGCGCGCGGTAGTGCGCGACCTGCATACCGGCGTCGAAGCCGCACGCCTGATGTCGCTGCTGATGCTGGTCTTCTCGATCTCTCCGATCCTGGCGCCGCTGGTCGGCAGCATCATCATCGAGAGCTTCGGCTGGCGGGCGATCTTCTGGGCCGTGACGCTCGCAGCGGCGATCGGTGTCGTGCTGATGATCGGCGCGCTTCGGGAAACGCGGCCACCCGCGCATCGCGTCGGCAGCTCGTTCCGCGGCACCATCGCCGGCTATCGCTACCTCCTGCGCGACCGCTCCTTCGTCGGCCTGAGCCTGATCGGTGGTTTCGGTATTTCGAGCTTCTTCGTTTATCTGTCGAATTCGTCCTTCGTGCTCATCAATCACTACGGACTGACGCCCACGCTCTACAGCCTGTTCTTCTCGATGAACGCGGTGGCCTTCTTTGCCATGTCGCAACTGACCGGGACGCTCACCGAACGATTTGGCCTGCGCCGCGTGGTGCGGGTGGCGGTTGCGGCCTATGCGACGATCATGGTGGCCATGCTGGCGGTGATGGCGAGCGGCCTGCAGTCGCTGTGGGTGATGTCGACGTTCCTGTTCTTCGGATACGGCTTCCTCGGCCTCGTGATTCCGACCACCTCGGTGCTGGCGATGGAAGAGCATGGCGAGATCGCAGGCACAGCTTCGGCCCTTATGGGAACGCTGCATTTCGCAACCGGCGCCGTCGCGATGGCGGTGGCTGGCGTGTTCTTCGACGGTTCCCCGCTGCCGATGGTGATCGGCATCACGGCCTGTGCCGTGATCGCGCTGGGCTTCACACAGGCCACGCTGGGCAACCGGTCGCCCATTCGCCAACCCGCCGAATAGGCCGGGCGTGGTGCCGACAAACAAAAGGGCGCGGCATGGCCGCGCCCTTTTTGCAGAAATGGTGCAAGGCTGTCCTGCAGTTCAGGCAGGCACGGGTTCCCGCTCGCACTGAAGCTGCGCCATCGCCTCGTACTGGCTGAGGAACACGCCACCCTGGAGCTCGTCCAGGAAATGCGACCGCTTGAGACGGTCCATGACGGGACCCTTGACCTCGGACAGGTGCAACGTGATTCCACCATCGTGCAGCCGACGGTTGATTTCTTCGAGGCTTTCGAGTGCCGAGGCGTCGATGGCATTGACCGCCGAGCACATCAGCACGACGTGGCGAAGCTGCGGGCGCTGGGCGACCAGCTCGGCGATGCGATCCTCCAGATAGCGGCTGTTGGCGAAATAGAGGCTTTCGTCGACGCGCACGGACAGCACGTCCTGGCAAGTGACGACCTCATGCCGCTCGATGTTGCGAAAATGCTCGGTGCCCGCGACCTGGCCAACCACGGCCATGTGGGGGCGCGACGTGCGGTAGAGATGCAGCACCAGCGACAGTCCCACGCCCATGACGATGCCGACCTCGACGCCGAGAAAGAGCGTGCCGGCAACCGTTGCCGCCATCGCCGAGAAATCAGCCTTCGAATAGATCCAGACACGGCGGATCGCGCCGAGATCGACGAGGGAGAGAACGGCCACGATGATGGTCGCGGCAAGCGTCGCCTGCGGCAGGTCGGTGAGCAGCGGTGTGAGGAACAGCGTGGCCAGTGCTATCGAGACGGCGGTGAAGATGCCGGCCGCCTGCGTTTCGGCACCTGCGTCGAAGTTGACGACGGAGCGGGCGAAGCCGCCTGTCACCGGATAGCCCGACGACACGGCCGCTGCGATGTTTGCCGCACCCAATCCGATAAGTTCCTGGTCGGGAAATATGCGCTGCCGGCGCTTGGTCGCGAGCGTCTGCGCCACCGATACGGATTCGACAAAGCCGATCAGACTGATGAGCAGGGCCGGGGCTGCCAGGGTTCGCACCAGGTCAAAGTCGAAAACCGGCACGGTCGGGGCCGGGAGGCCCTGCGGGATGACACCGACGAGTGCGACGCCCCTCGAGCCTAGATCTAGAATATGGGCAGCCAGGATGGTCGCGGCGACGGCTACAACCGGTCCCGCCTTCGTGACAATGTCGGCGGCGCGTGGCCGCAGGCCGGCGCCGATGAGCAGCCGCTTCAGGCGCAGACGGACGAAATACAGAAAGGCCAGCGCGGCAGCACCGAGTGCAACGGTTGACGGGTTTATCGATCCGAGCTCTCCCGCGATGCCGCCGAGAATTTCGGGCAGAGTGTGGCCGCCGGCGGAAACGCCGAGCAGGTGCTTGAGCTGTCCCGCGGCAATGAGGATCGCGGACGCCGTGATGAAACCCGAAATCACCGGGTGGCTGAGGAAATTCGCGACGAAGCCCAGCCGGAAAAGGCCCATGGCTATGAGAGCCATTCCAGATAGCAGGGCAAGCACCGTGGCCGCGGCAAGGTAGGCTTGGGTTCCCTGCGCCGCCACTTCGCCGACGGCCGTAGCCGTCATCAGTGAAACGACTGCCACTGGTCCCACCGCCAGCGTGCGGCTGGTGCCGAAGACCGCGTAGGCAACGAGCGGCAGGATGGATGCATAGAGCCCCACCTGCGGCGGCAGGCCCGCCAGCATGGCATAGGCCAGCGACTGCGGAATCAGCATGACCGTTACGATCATGGCGGCGACCAGATCGCTGGCCAGCGCCGACCGGTTGTAGTCACCGGCCCAGCCAAGGATGGGGAAGTATCCCGAAAAGCGCGTCATTGGAGTGTCGTTTCGCTGGATATTTCGACGTCAGGCCGTGCGCGACCTCAGGCCGCCATCCGCCAGCAGTCTTGCTGCCCACATGCCGAGCAGCATCGCCGGCACGAAGGCGAGTGTCCCTGCCGCGCCAAGGCCTAGCGCGGTCAGGGCCGGTCCGGGGCAGAAGCCGCCTAGGCCCCAACCAAGGCCGAAGATGGCAGGACCGGCTGTGACCCGCAGGTCGATGTCGTTGCGTGTCGGCAGGTGGAAGCTTTCGGCATTGATCGGCCGTCCGCGCGACAGCACCAACCGATAACCTACAAAGGCCACGAGCACCGCGCCGCCCATGACGAAGGCGAGCGAGGGATCCCACGTGCCTGCAAGATCGAGGAAATTGAGAACCTTCGCCGGGTCAGACATGCCGGAGACGACGAGACCAGCGCCGAAAAGCAGGCCGAGAGCCAGATTGACGAGAAAGGACATGTCAGCCTCCGATCACGTGGCGAACGACAAAGACGGTGATGAAGGCGACCGTCATGAACACGGCGGTGGCGACCATCGAGCGGGTAGAGAGCCGGGCAAGTCCGCAGACGCCGTGGCCGGAGGTGCAGCCATTGCCCCAGACCGAACCGAACCCGACAAGCAAGCCGGCAGCAACCATCAGGGGAATGTTCGACGAGACGGTCTGGACGACTGGTGCGCCGGTGACGGCCATCATTGCCAGCGGTGCGGCCACGAGTCCGATGACAAAGGCCAGCCGAGACGGAAAGGCCTTGTCGAGATAAGGGGGAAGCAGCCGGCCGGCGATGCCAGAGATGCCGGCGATGCGGCCTTCCCAGAGCATCAGCAGAACGGCCGACAGGCCGATCATCATGCCGCCTGCGGTGGAGGCGAGAGGGGTGAATTCAGTCATGTCCGTTTTCCCGGATCAGTGGTTGGTTTGCGGAACTTCGCAGAACATGCGGTGCATCATGGCGATGAACTCGCTCACACGGCCGTCGGCCAGCCGATAGAACATGCTCTTCGATTCCTTGCGGCCGACGATAAAGCCGGCATCGCGCAATTCGGCGATCTGTTGAGAAAGGCCGGGCTGGCGGATGCCAAGCGTGTCTTCCAGGTCGCGGACGGACCGCTCGCCGTCCACCAGCGCGCAGACGATCATCAGCCTTGAAGGGTGAGCGAATTTCTTGAGGAATTCGGCCGCCTCGCCGGCGTTCTCGATCATTTCCGCCGTATCGGCCGTCAGCTCATGTTTCATGGCCGTCAGCCCCAGTTCGCGCCATCGAGCACGTCCAGCGGGAATTTCAGGTAGCGTTTCCCGTTGGCTTCCGGCTCGGGCAGGCGGCCGCCATTCATGTTGACCTGCAAGGCGTGCAGGATCAGCTTCGGCATGGGCAGCGTGCGGTCGCGAGCCTCCCGCACCTCGACATATTCGGCTTCGGTCGCGCATTTCGACATATGAGTGTTCGCTGCCTTCTGCTCAGCAACGGTGGATTCCCAGCGCGGCTCGCGGCCGCCCGGCTGATAGTCGTGGCCGGTGAAGATGCGGGTCTCGTCCGGAAGGGCAAGAATCTCCTGGATCGACTGCCAGAGCCGCGTGGCGCTGCCGCCCGGAAAGTCGGCTCGTGCCGTGCCCGAGTCCGGCATGAACAGCGTATCGTGGACGAAGGCGGCGTCGCCGATGACATAGGTGATCGAGGCGAGCGTATGGCCCGGCGAAAACAGGACGCGGGCGGGGATCGTGCCGACGGTGAAGGTTTCTCCTTCCGCAAACAGCTTGTCCCACTGCGAACCGTCGGCCGGGAAGTCCGGCCAGTTGTAGAAACCCTTCCAGAGCTTCTGCACCTCGATGACCTTCTCGCCGATCGCCGTCGGCGCGCCGGTCTTCTCCTTCAGGTAGCGTGCTGCCGAAAAATGATCGGCATGCGGGTGCGTGTCGAGAATCCACTCGACCTCGAAACCCTGCTCCCTGACGTAGTCGAGGATCGCATCGGCGTTGTGCGTTGCCGTCGAGCCCGACTTCTCGTCGAAATCGAGAACGGGATCGATGATCGCGCATTTGCGGCTTTCGGGATCAGCGACAACGTACTGGATGGAAAAGGTGCGCTTGTCGAAAAAGCCTTTCACAAGCGGGATGGTATTGCTCATCGGATGCCTCCGCATTCATGCCGTGAATTCGATTTGCGATCTTCGGTTGGACACTGGAGCGCCATGAAGGCATCTGCCGTCGCGCCAAGTTCTGATCGCATCGATTACATAAAATCGATTGCAAAAAAATGCAATAGTTGATCTGCGCGAAATCGAGGGTTGATTGTCATGCTCCCGTCATGCAGAGAGCGTACCAACATATCGGCAAAGGCAGATATATGGATAAGAAGCTCTCTCTCGCCGCTTTGGCTGCCCTCGGCCAGGAAACACGTCTCGACGTCTTTCGCCTCCTCGTGAAGGCGGGACAGGAGGGCGTGCCGGCGGGTGAAATAGCCGACCGACTTGGCGCGGTGCAGAACACGGTGTCGACGCATCTCAAGGTGCTCACGCAGGCCGGCTTGATCCGGCCGGAGCGTCACGGCCGGGTCGTCCGCTACGTGGCGGACATGACCGGCTTCCGCGATCTGCTTGCCTATCTGATGGAGGATTGTTGCAACGGTGCTCCGGAACTGTGCCGGCCGGTAATCGAAGCGGTGACGTGCAGGTGCTGACGATTTTCTACTCAACGGAAGATGGGTCTTGGAGGGCCATCCCATGAGCGACCAGATATTCAACGTGTTGTTCCTGTGCACAGGCAATTCCGCCCGCTCGATCCTTGCCGAGGCAATCCTCAACCGGGTCGGGCAGGGGCGTTTTCGGGCCTATTCGGCGGGCTCTCAACCGAAGGGCGAGGTGCACCCTTTCGCCATCGAGCTTCTCAAGGGCGTCAATCACGACACAAGCTTCGCCCGCTCGAAGAGCTGTGAGGAGTTCGCCACGGATGACGCGCCCGTCATGGATTTCGTCTTCACGGTCTGCGACAACGCGGCAAACGAAGCCTGTCCGGTCTGGCCGGGGCAGCCGATGACGGCGCATTGGGGCGTGCCCGATCCGGCGGCAGCGGAGGGTACAGATGCGGAAAAGCACCTCGCCTTCGCGGAGACCTACCGGATGCTGAACAATCGCATCTCGATCTTCACCAGCCTGCCGCTTGCCTCGCTGGATCGGCTGACACTGCAAGGGCGGCTGCGCGACATAGGCCACCACATGCTGGAGGCGGGATGAGCGCGGCATTCGATCTGCCACGTCGGCTGGTCGCGGAAGCGCTCGGCACTGGAATGCTGGTGGCGACCGTTGTCGGCTCCGGCATCATGGCCGACAAGCTCACCGACGACGTCGCCCTTGCCCTTCTCGGCAATACCCTGCCGACCGGCGCGATCCTCGTGGTGCTGATCACCATACTGGGTCCGCTCTCGGGCGCGCATTTCAACCCTGCCGTGACGCTGGTGTTCGCGCTGCGGCGCGAGATCGGGGCGGGCGCCTCGGTTGCCTACGTGCTCGCCCAGATCGGCGGCGGCATCGCGGGTGCACTTCTTGCACATGCGATGTTCGAGCTGCCGATCTGGCAGGCCTCCACCACCGTCAGAAGCGGCCCGGCGCAATGGCTGGCTGAAGCCGTTGCGGCTTTCGGGCTGGTCTTTACGATTCTCGCGGGCCTGCGCTTCCGCGCCGACGCGGTGCCGTGGCTGGTGGGGCTTTACATCACCGCGGCCTACTGGTTCACCGCCTCGACCTCGTTCGCCAATCCGGCGGTGGCGATCGCGCGTGCCTTTACCGACACGTTCGCAGGCATCCGGCCGACCGACCTGCCGGGTTTCATCGCCGCGGAGCTGGCGGGGGCCGTGCTTGCGGCTGCCATGGCGGGCTGGCTGCTCGCCGAACCGAAAACCATCATGCAAACGAAAGCTGCCGAATGACGATCACAATCTATCACAACCCTGCCTGCGGCACGTCCCGCAACACGCTTGCCATGATCCGCCAGTCGGGAGAGGAGCCGGAGGTGATCGAATATCTCAAGACGCCGCCGTCCCGCGAAAGACTTGCCGAACTGATCGCGGCCATGGGCATCTCGCCGCGCGAGCTGCTGCGGCAGAAGGGGACGCCCTATGCCGAGCTCGAGCTCGACGCCCCGCGCTGGAGCGACGGCGAACTCATCGATTTCATGATGGAGCACCCCATTCTCATCAACCGCCCCATCGTCGAGACGCCGCTGGGCACCAAGCTCTGCCGCCCGTCCGAAGCAGTGCTCGACATCCTGCCCAACCCGGACATCGGCCCCTTCACCAAGGAAGACGGCGAGGTCGTGATCGACAGCGGCGGACGGCGGGTGCGCTGATTTATTTCTATTTTTGTCGAAACACTGTTGACGCATACTGCGAGTCTTAATATCCATAATTCTAGTTTTATCGAATTATAGGCTGGCGTAAGCAACGCGCAGGAGAGGCATGACCGAGGAAACCACCAAGATCGATACGCTTCCCAATATCGAAGGGGAGCAGTTTCCGCCGATCAGTGCAGACGCGCTTTTCGACGCTCCGCGCGCAACGCATCCGCCGCGCATACTCATGCTCTACGGCTCATTGCGTGAAAGGTCCTATTCCAGGCTGGCGACGGAAGAGGCGGCACGCATCCTGCGCAGGCTTGGCGCGGAGGTGCGCATCTTCAACCCGTCCGGGCTGCCGCTGCCGGATTCAACGTCGGCCGATCATCCCAAAGTGCAGGAGCTGCGTGAACTGTCGCTCTGGTCGGAAGGGCAGGTCTGGTGCTCGCCGGAACGTCATGGCTCGATGACGGGCATCATGAAGGCGCAGATCGACTGGCTGCCGCTGTCGCTGGGTGGTGTCAGGCCGACACAGGGCAGGGCGCTCGCGGTCATGCAGGTCTGTGGCGGCTCGCAGAGCTTCAATGCGGTCAACCAGCTCCGCATACTCGGCCGCTGGATGCGCATGTTCACAATTCCCAACCAGTCGTCGGTCGCGAAGGCCTTCAACGAATTCGATGCCGAAGGGCGCATGAGACCGTCGTCTTATTACAACCGCATCGTGGACGTGATGGAGGAGCTGATGAAGTTCACGCTGCTCCTGCGCGACCGGGCCGACTATCTGACCGATCGATATTCCGAGCGGGTCGAAAGTGCGGAGGCGGTGTCCCGGCGTGTGAACCAGAGCGCGCAATAATACGAATCTTTTATTTCGACGATTATCGAATTTAATTTGACGCTTGTCACTGGCCAGGCCTAGGGTCGCGCCATGAAACTCGAACAGGCAGCATCCCAACTCGAGGCGCTCGGCAACGCGACGCGGCTCAACATCTACCGCATCCTCGTGCGCGCTGGCGCGGAGGGGCTGCCGGTCGGCAGCGTGCAGGAAAAGCTGGGCATTCCCGCATCGACCCTGTCGCACCACTGCAAGCGGCTGGTGGAAACCGGACTTGTGAGCCAGGAACGACAGGCAACGACGCTGATATGCCGGGCGGAATACCCGGCGATGCAAGCGCTGCTCGGTTATCTTGCCGACGAGTGCTGCGTCGATGGGACCTGTCCGCCCGGCGTGGCGAAGATGCTCGTCCGGGGCGAGGCATGACACGGCAGCCAACGGCCGGCGCCGTCGTGGAAGCACCGATTGGCAAGCATGTCTGAAAAGGCCGGAACAGGCTGGTTCATCAGCGCGCTCGGTGCGGCGCAGATATGCTCATGGGGTACGCTTTTCTATGGTTTTCCGCTGATCGCGGAAGCTATGCGCGCCGATCTCGGCTGGTCGAAGACCGAGCTCTATGGTGCGGCCACGCTCGGCATGGTGCTGGCGGGACTGGCCGCCTATCCGGTGGGGGCGGCGATCGACAGGGGGCACGGGCGATTTCTGATGTCCGGCGCCTCGGTTGTTGCGGGGCTGTTTCTGGCAGCGTGGTCACGGGTTGAAAGCCTGCCGGCCTACTACCTCATCCTTGCGTTTCTGGGCTGCATGCAGGCTGGCGCGCTCTACGAGCCGGCATTTGCCGTCATTGCCCGCCGGGTCGGGCCGGAACGGGCGCGCAAGGGCATCACGACGCTGACGCTCTGGGGTGGCTTTGCCAGCACGGTTTTCATTCCGCTCATCCAGTATCTCATCGAGACGCAGGGCTGGCGGGGCGCTCTCCTTGTCATGGGGGCGGTGAACGTCGTCGTTTGCGGCGGGCTTTATGCGCTGGCGATCGATGCGCGAAAGGATCGTGGGCCGGCCATGGCAAGCGTGGGCGGGCCTACGCCGCTGGCGGGCCGCGCGGCTGTCGCCTCGGCAATGCGTAAGCCGGCATATTGGGGGTTGCTTGTCGCGTGGGTCTCCTATGCCGCCGCCTTCTCGTCGCTGACCTATCACCTCTATCCGCTGCTGCTCGAGCGCGGGCTGGGAGCCGCAGGGGTGGTGACGGTTATGGCCGTCATCGGGCCGGCGCAGGTGGCGGGTCGTGTCGCGGTGATGGCCTTCGCGCCGACGGCACCCGTCCGGTCGCTTGGGTCGATGATCGTCATCGTGTTTCCACTGGCCGTCATCGGCTTCGCCTTCGCACCGCCCGAAGTGGCGACGATTGCCGCGATCGCTGCGTTCTACGGCGCGGCAAATGGCACGATCACCATCGTGCGGGGGCTTGCGGTGCCGGAAATGATCACACGCAGCGCCTATGGCGCCGTCAACGGTTCGCTCGTCGCGCCCCTGAACCTGATGCAGGCATTCGCGCCACTTGGCGCTGCGCTGATCTGGCAGGCGAGCGGCGGTTATGGCGCCGTATTGGCGGCCGTGTTCGTCGGATCGCTGACGCTGTGCGCCGGATTCTGGTTCGCCGCATGGAAATCGCGCAGCGCAGGGCCGAGCTGACTAAATCTGGATGGAGATGGGATAAGGTGGAGGTTTCTGTTGCCAGGTACCTCCGAACCCCGCCTGAAGGTGCTAACCCACAGGGCTTAATTCGAGACTATCGCGCCGCATTAAGCAGCGAGACGTGCCTCAGCATAGTTGTCGTTGGCAACTATAAGATTAGCCCGATAACGGTGGTACAATGCCGGGAAAAAGTCCGATCTTTACGCCCTCGTCGATCCTATTTCGCCCCCATCAGCAGCCGCAGCGCAATGCTGCGGTTCCTGGTGGAGGCGCCGGGTACCGCCCCCGGGTCCGAATGGTTTATTTCATCGGCCGTTTATTTCCATAGTCAGACAAGCTGACGCGCCGAATATAGGAAGCTGCGTTGCGAAAGGGAAGGGGCGTTCGAGCTGCCGCCGTGCCATCCGGCTGCTGCCGCGCGACTTTCCACAGGCTGGTCGAAGGCCATCGCGGTGGCAACGAATTTAGTGCCGCCCGGTCGCCTCTCGGCTATGATCGCGCGACCTTTCGAATCGACGGCGACAATCCCATGCGGCAATATCTGGACCTTCTCGAACATGTGCTGGAAAACGGCGTCGACCGCGGCGACCGCACCGGCACCGGCACGCGCGGCGTCTTCGGCTGGCAGACGCGTTTCGATCTCGCCGAGGGCTTTCCGGCTCTCACCACCAAGAAGCTGCACCTTAAGTCGATCATCCACGAATTGCTGTGGTTCCTCGCGGGCGACACCAACGTCAAATATCTCAACGACAACGGCGTGACGATCTGGGACGAGTGGGCCGACGGGAACGGCGATCTCGGTCCAGTCTACGGCTCGCAGTGGCGGTCGTGGCCGACGCCCGGCGGCGGCTCCATCGACCAGATCGCCAACGTCGTCAGGGAGATACGGGAGAATCCCAATTCGCGCAGGCTGATCGTGTCGGCCTGGAACCCGGCCGAAGTCGACGTCATGGCGCTGCCTCCCTGCCACTGCCTGTTCCAGTTCCATGTCGCCAATGGCCGACTCTCCTGCCAGCTCTACCAGCGCTCGGCCGACATCTTCCTCGGCGTGCCGTTCAACGTGGCCTCCTATGCGCTGCTCACGATGATGGTCGCGCAGGTCACCGGCCTCAAGCCCGGCCACTTCGTCCACACGCTGGGCGATGCACACCTCTATTCCAACCATTTCGACCAGGCGCGCGAGCAGTTGACGCGCGAGCCCAAGCCGCTGCCGACGATGTGGATGAACCCGGACGTCACCGATCTTTTTGCCTTCCGTTTCGAGGATTTCCGGCTGGACGGCTATGTCGCCGACCCCACGATCCGCGCCCCGATCGCGGTGTGAGCGCAGCCGGGGTTGAAGCCGGCTCGCTTCTCGCCCACAGTTCCGGCAGCTGCGAATACCCAGCGCGTGGAGGCGTGGTGATGAAGAGACTTCTGGTGGCGCTGTCGCTGGTGACCGCAACGCCCGCCTTCGCCAACGACACGATGGCCGAACTGAAGACCGGCGGGCTGGTCTTCGTCCGCTCCGACGTGGTGACGATGGAGAAGGAAGACCTCTTCATTTCGCTCGACGAGGTGAGGGTTGCCTATCGGTTCCGCAACACGTCGGAAGACGACGTCGAGGCGGTAGTCGCGTTTCCGATGCCTGATATTGAGGCAAACCCCTTCGGCGATGTGGCCGTGCCGATCTCGGACAGCGACAATTTCCTGGGCTTCACGGTCAAGATGGACGGGCAGGCGATAACGCCGGACCTGGAGCAGAAAGCATTCGCGGCAGAACTGGACGTGACCGATACGCTGACCGCGGCCGGCCTGCCACTCAATCCGTTCGCGGACGGTCTGGATGAAGCCATCGAAGCGCTGCCGGCCGATACCAAGGCCGACTGGGTGGCGCGGGGCATTCTTTACGAGGAAAGCTACGACGACGGGTCGGGCTGGCGCGAAAGCCATTCGCCGATGTGGCGGCTGAAGTCGACCTATTGGTGGCGGGCCGAGTTTCCAGCCGGCCAGCCGGTCGAGGTGACACATCGCTACCAGCCGAGCTTGGGCGGCACGGTCTCGGTGAGCTTTCTGCAGGATGGTAGGCGGCAGGAGCCGTATTTCGGGCAGTATCAGCAGAAATACTGCGTGGACGAGAGCTTCCTCAATGCCGTCCGCCGCCACGCAAAGAATGCGCCGGATGGAAATCCACCTTTTTACGAGACATGGATTTCATACATCCTGATGACGGGTGCGAACTGGTCCGGCGCGATCCAGGACTTCACGCTGACGATCGACAAAGGCGCGCCGGAAAACCTCGTTTCATTCTGCGGCTCCGGCGTACGCAAGACGGGGCCCACCACTTTCGAGATGAACGCCACGGACTTCTTTCCCGAGCGGGACATCGACGTGCTGATCCTGCGGCGCACTGATGGCGGGCAATAGCATGAAGATCACGCTGGTGGTGGCGATCGCCGAAAACGGCGTCATCGGCCGGGACGGCGACCTTCCCTGGCGGCTGTCGACGGACATGAAGCGCTTCAAGGCGACCACCATGGGCAAGCCGGTGGTGATGGGACGCAAGACCTGGGAGAGCTTTCCCAAGCGTCCGCTTCCGGGACGGCACAACATCGTGATAACGCGTGATCGGACCTATGATGCCGAAGGCGCTGACGTGGCCTCGTCTCTGGATGAGGCGCTGCAAATGGCACATGCCGGCGATGCTGCGGAGGTTGCGGTGATCGGGGGCGGACAGATCTACGAGCAGGCGCTTCCAAAGGCCGACAGGCTGGATGTTACCCATGTGCTTGCCGTAGTGGAGGGGGATACACGCTTTCCGCCTATCGATCCGCAAACGTGGTATGTTGTTTCGGAGGAAACCCATCCGGCGGGCGAGAAGGATAGCCACGCGACCCGTCATGTGGTCTATGAGCGCCGGCAAAGTGCACAGCCGTAATGGCGCGGCCATCTGCCGCGAAAGTTCCTAACTGTCACGCATTGCGTTGAAAGCGCGCGATTGCGTGCCTATAACGCGTTAAACGGCAACATGCGGCGGGAGTTCCGTCGCGGGCATCTTTGTCTAGACAAGAGGAAATTCATGCCCTGGAGTAATCAGAGTGGCGGCGGCGGCCCTTGGGGCGGCGGCGGCAATGGCGGCGGTGGCGGCGGCGGCCCTTGGGGGCAGGGTCCGCGAGGACCGAGCGGGCCGGGCAACAATCCTCCGGATCTGGAAGACATCATCCGCCGGGGGCAGGATCGGCTGAAGCAGGCGCTGCCGGGCGGTGGCCAGGCAAGCCCGGCCATGTTCATCCTTATCGCGGTGGCGCTTGTCGCGCTGTGGCTCTTCCAGGCAATCTACACGGTGCAGCCGGACGAGCTTGCCGTCGAACTTCGTTTCGGCCAGCCCAAGGACGAAGTCTCCGAGCCCGGCCTGCACTTTCACTGGTGGCCGGTCGAGACCGTCGAGATCGCCAATGTCGCCGAAAAGCTCATCAATGTGGGCGAAGCGCGTAGCGGAGCGTCGACTGGCCTGATGCTGTCGGGCGACCAGAACATCGTAGACGTCAAGTTCTCCGTTGCCTACCAGATCGCCGATCCGGCGGCCTATATGTTCAACGTTTCCGATCCTGACGCGACGATGCGACAGGTTGCCGAGAGCGCCATGCGCGAGGTGGTCGGGCGCCGGCCCGCGCAGGACATCTTCCGCGACGATCGTCAGGGCATCGCAGAGGACGTGCGCGCGATCATCCAGGAGACGATCGAAAGCTATGGTTCGGGTCTCGCCATCACCGCGATCTCGATCGAGGACGCCGCGCCGCCCCGCGAGGTGGCCGACGCGTTCGAGGAAGTGCAGCGCGCCGAGCAGGACGAAGACCGCTTCGTCGAGGAGTCCAACCAGTATTCTAACCAGCAACTGGGTCAGGCGCGAGGCGAGGCCGCGGCCATCCGCGAAGCGGCGGCCGCTTACAAGAGCCGTGTCGTGCAGGAAGCAGACGGTGAGGCGCAGCGCTTCATCTCGGTCTATGACGAATATGCGAAGGCGCCCGACGTGACTCGCAAGCGCCTCTTTTTGGAGACCATGGAAAACGTGCTGAGGAGTTCGAACAAGGTAATCGTGGAGCAAGGTAACGGTCAGGGTGTGATCCCCTACCTGCCGCTGCCCGAGCTGCGTGCGCCGCAGCAGGCCGGACAGGGAGGAAACAACTGATGGCAAACCGTCTTCCCTTCATCGTGATCGCCGTAGCGGTCATCCTCTTCCTCGCCTGGTCGTCGATTTTCGTGGTCAACGAGCGTCAGCAGGCGATTGTGCTTCGCTTCGGTGAGATCGTGGATGTAAAGACCGAGCCCGGCCTGTACTTCAAGGCGCCGTTCGCCTTCATGGAAGCCGACAATGTGCAACTGATCGAAGATCGCGTGCTGCGCTTCGATCTCGACGACATCCGCGTGCAGGTGTCGGGCGGCCGCTTCTATGAGGTGGACGCTTTCATCGCCTACCGCATCAGCGATCCGAGCCGGTTCCGCCTGGCGGTTTCGGGTAGCGTGCCGCTTGCCGAGCAGCGCCTGCGTACGCGTCTCGATGCTGCATTGCGCCGTGTCTACGGTCTGCGTGGCTTCGAAGCCGCACTTTCCGAAGAGCGCGGTTCGATGATGCGCGAAGTGCGCGACCAGCTTCGCCCCGATGCGACATCGCTGGGTCTCGAGATCGTCGACGTCCGCATCCGCCGCACCGACCTGACGGCTGAAGTTTCGCAGCAGACCTATGAGCGTATGCGCGCGGAGCGTCTGGCCGAAGCAGAGCGCCTGCGTGCCCGCGGTCGCGAGGCAGCGCAGCGCATCCGTGCACGTGCGGATCGCGAAGTGGTTGAGATCACGGCCGAAGCTCAACGCGAATCGGAAATCCTGCGAGGCGAGGGCGAGGCTGAGCGCAACGCCATCTTCGCCGACGCGTTCTCGCGCGATTCCGACTTCTTCGAGTTCTATCGCTCGATGGCGGCCTATGCGTCGGCCCTCCAGGGGTCGGGCACGACGATGCTGCTTTCGCCCGACTCGGAGTTCTTCCGCTTCTTCGGCAGTGCCGAGGGTCGCCAGCCGTCGGAGCAGGCTCCGGCAGTGCCGCCGGCACCGGCATCCGGCAACGGGGTGACCACCGGCGCAACGGACTAGCCGGTGAGCGATCTCATCGTTGCTCTGGGGCTCGTCCTCGTGATCGAGGGCGTGCTCTATGGCGGCCTGCCGCAACTTGCCAAGCGGCTGGCCGCCGAAGTGCTGACAATGCCCGAGCAGGCGTTGCGCATCGGCGGCCTCGTTGCCGTCGCAATCGGCGTCCTCATTGTCTGGTTCGTGCGCGGCTGAAGCCGCGCACGGGCTTGTGCATGGCAGGCCCGCGCGTCACAATGGATTTACCGTTTTCATCGGCATCGGTCGCAAACGCGCCTTATTGTTGGCGACCATGCGTCCGCAGAAGCGCCGCACATCCAGATACCCGGAGACTTCCCGTATGGTTTCGACGACCTTCACGTCCGCAACACGCAAGGCGCTGATTGGCGCCGCGGCCGGCGCCATCGGTGCTGCCAGTGTCTGGACGATGCCGCCCGCCGCCTACGCCCAGGCGCAGCCGCCGGTCGCACATGGCCCGGCTTCCGTTGCAGATCTCGCCGAAGGGTTGCTCGATGCGGTGGTCAACGTCTCCACCTCGCAGAATGTCGGCGGCAGCGGCAGCCAACGCAGCGTGCCGCCTCCGGGCCTGCCGGAAGGTTCGCCCTTCCAGGAATTCTTTGATGAGTTCTTCAACGAGCGCCAGGGTGAGAACGCCCCCGGCGGCCAGCGTGTCCAGTCGCTTGGCTCCGGCTTCGTGATCGATGCCGAGGAAGGCATTATCGTCACCAACAACCATGTGATTGCGGATGCGGACGAGATCGAGGTCAACTTCGCCGATGGCGGCAAGCTGAAGGCGGAACTGGTCGGCACCGATCCCAAGACAGACCTCGCCGTGCTCAAGGTCGATCCGTCACTGCGCGAGCTGACCGCGGTAGAATTCGGCGATTCGACCGCGATCCGCATTGGTGACTGGGTGATGGCGATCGGCAACCCGTTCGGCCTGGGCGGTTCGGTTTCCATCGGCATCGTGTCGGCGCGCGGGCGCGACATCAATTCCGGTCCCTATGACGATTTCATCCAGACCGACGCCGCCATCAACCGCGGCAATTCCGGCGGGCCGCTGTTCGACATGAACGGCAAGGTCATCGGCATCAACACTGCAATCATCTCGCCGTCGGGCGGTTCGATCGGCATCGGCTTCTCGATACCGTCGCAGCTTGCGACCAACGTGATCGCGCAGCTTCGTGAGTTCGGCGAAACGCGGCGCGGCTGGCTGGGCGTGCGTATCCAGCCTGTCACCGACGACATTGCCGAGAGCCTCGGCATGGACAGCGCGCGCGGTGCCCTTGTTGCCGGCGTCATCAAGGGCGGTCCGGTCGACGACGGCTCGATACAGCCTGGCGACGTCATCATCCGTTTCGACGGGAAGGACGTAGGCTCAGTGCGCGACCTGCCGCGCGTGGTGGCTGAAAGCCCCGTCGGCAAGGAGGTCGATGTCGTCGTCGTCCGAAAGGGCGAGGAGCAGACCGTCCCGGTGACGCTCGGTCGCCTGGAAGACGGCGAACGCATGACGGAGGACGGCTCGACGGAGCCGACGGAGGAAGAGGCGCCGGTCGCTTCGGCCAGCGTACTGGGCATGACCGTGGCCGAGCTGGACGAGGAGGTGCGGGCGACCTTCGAGATTTCGGAGGACGTCAACGGCGTCGTCGTCACCGAGGTGCAGGAAGGGTCCTACGCAGAGGAAAAGGGCGTGATGCCGGGCGATGTCATCACCGAGATCGCGCAGGAATCGGTATCCACGCCGAAAGACCTCATCGACCGCGTGGACGCGCTCAAGGATCAGGGCCGGCGCAATGCCCTGCTGATGATTGCCTCGAAGAACGGCGAGCTGCGCTTCGTCACCGTGCGCATGGATTGAGGGAAGGGGGCTTTCCCCTTCCTCAGGCCGCCAGCAACTGCTTGCGGTCGACGCGCTCCTGCTGCGGCGAGCGGGCATAGAGCTCGCGGTAGCACTTGGAAAAGTGCGAGGCCGACACGAACCCGCACGCCACGGCCACTTCCACGACGGGCAGCGACGACTGGATGAGCAGGTGGCGGGCGCGGTCCAGCCTGATTTCCAGATAGTAGCGGGCTGGCGAGCGTCCCATCTCCTGGCGGAAAAGGCGCTCGATCTGGCGCCGCGACAGGCCGACATGGTCGGCGATCTCGATTAGCGACAGCGGCTCTGCGAGGTTTGCCTCCATCAGTTCGATGATGGTCAGCACCTTGGAATTCTGCACGCCCAGCCGCGCGCGCAGCGGCAGTCGCTGGCGGTCGGTGGGGCTGCGGACGCGATCGGTCAGCACCTGCTCGCATACGCGGTTGACGAGGTTGTCGTCGAAGTCGTCGCCTATGAGCTTCAGCATCATGTCGAGCGCGGCCGTGCCGCCGGCGCAGGTGTACAGATTGGAATCGACCTCGAACAGGTCGGCATAGACGTTGACTTTGGGAAACGCCTCGGTGAAGCCCGGCAGGTTCTCCCAGTGGATGGCGCAGCGCTTGTTTGACAGAAGTCCTGCCTGCGCGAGCACATATGCGCCGGTGCAAAGCCCGCCAATGGCGACGCCACGGTTGTATTCCTCACGCAGCCAGGCAAAAACGCTCTTCTGGTGATACTTTTCGACGTTCAAGCCGGCGCATACGATCACCATCGACGGGCGCTCGGGGCCGCTCATCTTGCGCCGTTCTTCCTCCAGCGTCGTGTCCACCGCGCATTCGACACCGTTGGATGCGCGCACGGGCCGGCCGTCGGCGCTGGCCAGCCTCCAGTGATAGGCGTCGTAACCGAGCATGCGGTTCGCCGAGCGCAGCGGTTCCAGCGCGGTCGCAAATGCGATCATCGTGAAATCGGGCACGAGAAAGAAAACGATCGACCGTTTGACGGTGTTTCTAGGGGTCACTTGTGCCTCCCAGGGTAAAGCGGCCCGCTGACAGGTCATGTCGCGATCAGCAAAGCGTCATCAGGAAAAGGCATAAATGTCAATGGGCTATCGTGAAGGAATTTGACAAGCCCGGAGTGCCGATGCGGCGGCGCATCACGCGCTAGGATCGGGTATGCGAAAGCCGCCGCGTCGGGCGTTCATGCCCGTCGCGGCGGCTGTCGGTTCGACTGGTGATCCGGGCTTAGTTGACCAGGAAGCCCAAACGCGAGGCGGCGATCGCGCCGGTCTGGCCGGGCATCGTCTTGCCGAGACGCTGGCGCTCGAGCGCAGTCGTCAAGTTGCTCTCGCGGCGACCGGAAAAGAAGCGGGAAAAGAATTTCATGACACATCTCCATGCAAAGTCAGGTCTCACACGGAACGGCCTTCGCATGATGGAGTGGGGTCGCTCGTTGATGCGCCCCATATAGGCGTTGTGCGATGCAAACAAGATGGAAAATGCGAAGTACAACGCTGTGAAAACGACACCGAAAGCGGCATTTGCCTTCCATTTGGCCGGATTTCGCAATTCATTCCGTGAGTTGGGCGTTTTCGGGCGCGTCATGCGCCAATCTCATGGGCGCAATGCCTAAATGCATGGCTGCCGGCGGAGCGTCGAACGTCCGCCGGCTAGACCTGATTACCGCCGGCGTAGCCGGTGCATGATGTCGAATTCGGCGTTGAGCCAGCCATCGACATTGTAGGAGGGAACCCTCTCGGTCTGGCCGCGCTTTCGCGGCGGACGGCCGGTGACCGCGTGGTCGTTGATGGCGCGAAACTCACGGACGAAATCGTGCAGTGCATGGAGCAGGCTCATGCCAGCCTCCTCTCGATCGGCTGATGGGTACGTGCCCGCCGGTTGAGGCGGCGCGGCATATCTTCTTCCGTGGGCCAGCCGATGTCCTTCTGGATTTCCGGCGGCAGCGAGAGGAGTTCCAGGTAGGTGTGCATGCGCCGACGACGGGTCCGATAGTCGGAGGCGAAGCGGGCGATCGAACCAAAGAGTGACATTTTCATCTCCTTTCATGTTGCGGCAGCGCATTCTCCGCTGCTGATGCTCTTGACTATGATCCCTACGTCATGTTCAATCAAACGAAATGGAATGATGGTTTCATTCAGAATTGTTGATGGACGAACCCGATGAACGCTCCCCTCAATCACCCCATGCCCCTGCTGGACCTCGACGTGCTGCGCACGTTCGTCGCGATCGCCGAAACCGGCAGTTTCACCCTGGCCGCCGGCGCGGTGTTTCGCACGCCTTCCGCGGTCTCCATGCAGATCAAGAAGCTGGAAGACATTCTTGGCGCCTCGGTTTTCCTGCGTGACGCGCGCTCGGTCACCCTCACGCAGGAGGGCGAGATGCTGATGGGCTATGCAAGGCGGATGCTGGCGCTGAACCGCGAGGCAGTATCGAAGTTCATCGTGCCCGACATTGCCGGCGTGGTTCGGATGGGTTCGCCGGACGACTACGGCGAGCGGATCCTGCCGATCGTTCTCAAGCGCTTCGCGAAGACGCATCCGGCGATCGCGGTCGACGTCATCATCGACATGAGCGGCAATCTGCGGCGGCGGATGGCCGAGCGGCAGCTCGACATCACGCTTCTGACCGCGCGCAACAATGTACCCTCCGATGCGGAGGTGTTGCTGACCGAGCCGATCGTGTGGGGCGGCGCCAGGGGTGGGTGCGCGCATCTGCGCGATCCGCTGCCGGTTTCCCTGTGGGAGGAGGGCTGCGTGTGGCGGGCCGATGCGCTTGATGCGCTGGGCCGCGCCGGCCGCAACTACCGTGTCGCCTACATGAGTGCCCACACCGCCGGCCAGCGGGCGGCGATCCTGTCAGATCTGGCGATCGCACCGCTGCCGAAGTCGTTCATCGGCGAGGACATCGTGGCACTCGGCCCGGACGAGGGGCTGCCGCTGCTGTCGAACTACAATCTGGCGATGATCGTTGCGCCCGACGCGTCTGCGCCGGTGCAGGCCGCAGCCGACCATATCCGCGCGACATTCGAAGGCTTCAGGGAAACCGGTCGGTTCTGAGCCCACCCGCTCAGGCAGAAAGAAACTCGACCATCTGCGTGCGAGCGGTGCGGGCCTCCGGCATGTCGATCAGGGGCCAGACGTGGAACATGCCCTTGCCGATGACAAGGCGGACGTCGGCTCCGGCCTCTTTGGCCTTCTCTGCAAAGACCACGCTGTCGGGGTAGAGCATGTCGCGCGTGCCTGAAAAAACCAGCGTCGGCGGGAGGATCGACAGGTCGCCGTAGAGCGGGCTGATGCGCCAGTCGCCATAGTCGATGCCGGCTGCATAGATTCGCACCGCCTCGGTGCCACCCGGCACGCCCAGCCACGGGTCGATGCGGGCGACGTTCAGCGTCTCGGGGTTGGCAAGCGTCATGTCGAGGCCGGGCGAAATCAGCGCCAGCCGGTCGGCGATAGGCCAGCCGTTTTCCGCCGCCATCATGGTCAGCACCAGCGCCATGTTGCCGCCGGCGGAATCGCCTGCGATGGCGATTTTGCCACCTTCGCCCAGGACCTCTCGGTAGACGGCGCTGGTCATCGCGTAAATGTCGTGGAAATCGTGTTCGGGCGCTAGCGGATAGACCGGCACGGTCACGTGCGCGCCAAGGCGCGTCGCCAGTTCGGCGATAAGCTTCCAGTGAAACGAGGTCAGTTCGAAGCAATATGCGCCGCCGTGCAGGTACAGGATGCGGCGGCTCGTATCCTTTCCCCTCGGGCGCGCCTCATAGACAACGTGGCCTTCGACCCGCCGTTGGGTGATATCCAGCGTTTCCGTAACTTTGACCGGCGGTCGATGATCCTGCGTCTTGCGGGATTTCTCGATCCAGGCATGAAGCCCCTCGGCGCTCTGGAAGGCCTTCTTGCGCGTATGGCGAAGCACGAAGGCTGCGAGGTGGCTCTTGATACTCATTGCATCTCCTGCGTGTGGTCACAGGAAGATGAAAGCCCTTCGCAAGTCGGCGTCAAGTGCGGCTACGTCTCGCCGCCCTTTCCTCGCGCGATCGTCGCCTCGGCGAGGCATCCCCGCCGCCCGATGCGGAATCGTCACTTGAATTCGCCCGGCGCGGCGGGAGCGTCACCGCCTCGGCCAGCTTGGGGAACGGGTCCACCTTGTTGGGCAGGGCCATCGCGTTGACAAAAAGCTGCTGGAAGTTGGGCTCCAGCGCCGTCTCGATCTTCTCGATGCGACGCACCGTCTCCTCGATCTCGCGGCGGTAACCACGGTTCAACAGAGCCATCAGTGCACCCTGGCCGGCCGCGTTGCCGACGGCCTTCACCTCGGCGAGGTCGCAGTCGGGAATCAGCCCCAGCACCATTGCGTATTTGGGATCGATGAAGGAACCGAACGCGCCGGCGAAGCGGATGGTGTCGACATGGTCGACGCCCTGCTTTTCCATCAGCAGCTTGATGCCGGCATAGAGCGCCGACTTGGCGAGCTGGATGGCGCGCACATCGTTCTGGGTAACGGTGATGCGCGGCTGGCCTTCATGGAGCAGGTAGGACGAGGTGCGGCCGTTCTGGAAGATGCGCGGTGTCCTCGCGGCGAGCGCGCCGTCGATCACGCCGTCTTCCGAGATGATGCCGGCGAGATACATTTCCGCCACGACCTCGATGATCGCGGAGCCGCAGATGCCGGTGACGCCCAGTTTCCCGGCGTCTTCGGCAAAGCCATCTTCGTCCGACCATCTCTCCGATCCGATGATGCGGAAACGCGGTTCCAGCGTTACTGGATCGATGCGCACGCGCTCGATCGCGCCCGGTGCCGCGCGCTGGCCCGACGATATTTCCGCGCCCTCGAAGGCCGGCCCGGTCGGTGAGGACGCGGCGACGACCCGCGC
The DNA here is from genome assembly GCA_019739225.1 of Aquamicrobium sp. Taxonomy (GTDB): domain Bacteria; phylum Pseudomonadota; class Alphaproteobacteria; order Rhizobiales; family Rhizobiaceae; genus Aerobium. Next base: position 694,521 of record JAHHDT010000001.1, on the reverse strand, counting down.
TCTGTTGCCCAGCACGATCTCGGCATTGGTGCCGACGTCGACCAGCAGCATCATCGCATCCTGCCGGTAAGGGCCTTCCGACAGGGTGGCGGCCGCAGCGTCGGCCCCGACATGGCCTGCAATGCAGGGCAGCACATAGACGCGCGCGCCCTCGTTGATCTTCAGGCCGATTTCGCTGCCCCAAGTATGCACCGCGCCGGAAACGGCCAGCGCGAAGGGCGCCTGGCCGAGCTCGGTCGGGTCGATGCCGAGGAACAGGTGATGCATGATCGGGTTGCCGACGAAGACGGCGTCCAGCACGTCGTCGCTGCTGACTCCGCCTTCCGCGCACACCTTGTCCAGCAGCCCGTTGATCGCCTCACGGACTGCCGTGGTCATGGCCTGGCGGCCATCGGGATTCATCATCACGTAGGAAACGCGGCTCATCAGATCCTCGCCGAAGCGGATCTGCGGATTCGACGTGCCGGATGAGGCAACGACCCGGCCCGACAGCAGAGAGACCAGATGCATCGCGATCGTGGTCGAGCCGATGTCGCAGGCAAGGCCGTAGGCTTCGTTGTGCAGGCCGGGCCAGAGCGCGATGATCGTCGGCCGCGAGGTTGCAAGGTCGCGATGGATCGCTGCGGTCACACCCCAGTTGCCCTTGCGCAGGATCGTCTGCACGCGCGGCAGCAGGTGCTGCGAGACCAGCAAGTCCTGCCAGCCCCAGTCCTTTTCGAGCATCACCTTGAGGCGGTCAAGATCGCCGAGCGGCTTGTGCATGTCGGGTTCGTCGACCTCGACATAGCAGAGCTGGACGGCCGGATTGCGCTCGATGATGCGGTCCAGTGCCGCCTTGCGCACCACCTGCGCGTTGATGACGGTATCCTGCGGCACGTCGACGACGAGGTCGCCCTCGATGGTGGACGAGCAGGACAGGCGGCGCCCCTCGGCCAGCCCGCGCACGCGCTCGTAGCGCTCCTCCTTGGCGCCCCTGGGAGAAATGTGGTCGTTGGAGGATATGATCTTGTGCTTGGCGAAACTGCCTTCCTGCACGACGATCTGGCAGCGTCCACACGTTGCCCGCCCGCCGCATACGCTCTCGACATAGACGCCAAGCTCGCGCGCGGCATCCAGTACGGTCGTGCCTTTGGGAAAGCGCCCGCGCTTTCCCGAGGGCATGAACAGGACGAGCGGATCGGTGATGTTGGACGGGGCGTTCATGGAAACATCGTCACCCTCGCGCCATCCGTGCCTCACGGCCGCCGCGACGGCGGCCTGCGCCGGCAGCGGCGTCACCGGGCGCCGAGACGGCCACCGGGGCAGGGGCGGCGTGTTCGCCAGGCTTGTAGTCCTTGTAGGTCTTGATCCAGGTCATGCAGTCCTTGTCGGTGCCGTTGAGCACATTGGCACCGCGCACGGCCTCCATCTCCTGCGGGCGGCAGGGATTCATGATCGCCGAGGTCATGCCCGCGCCGATGACCATAGGGATAAAGGCGGCGTTGATGCCATGGCGGTGCGGCAGGCCGAACGAGATGTTGGAAAGGCCGCAGGTGGTGTTCACCTTGAGCTCGTTGCGCAGCCGGTAGAGAAGCTGGAAGACCTGGCGGCCGGCATCGCCCAGCGCCCCGATCGGCATGACCAGCGGATCGACGACGACGTCCTCCGGCTTGATGCCGTGGTCCATTGCGCGCTCGACGATCTTCTTGGCGACCGCGAAACGCACGTCAGGGTCCATGGAGATGCCGGTCTCGTCGTTCGAGATGGCGACTACCGGCACATCGTATTTCTTTATGAGCGGCAGGATCGCTTCGAGTTTCTCCTCCTCTCCGGTCACGGAATTTACGAGCGGCCGGCCCTTGGCGACTTTCAGGCCCGCTTCGATCGCGGCGGTAACCGACGAGTCGATCGACAGCGGGACATCCACCAGCCCCTGCACGATCTCCAGCGTCTGCACCAGAAGGGCGGGCTCGGTCGCGTTGGGGTCGACGGCGGTGACGCCGGCATTGACGTCCAGCATGGTCGCGCCGGCCTGCACCTGTTCGATCGCATCCTTCTTCACCGTCTCGAAATTGCCTTCGACCATTTCGGCGGCGAGCTTCTTGCGGCCGGTCGGGTTGATGCGCTCGCCGATGACGCAGAAGGGCTGGTCGAAGCCGATGACGATCTCACGTCTCGCCGAGGCTACGATGGTGCGGGTCATGTGGTGTCTCCGTTCTTTGTCGGGATGTCCCGAATATGTGGCGCTTGCAAGCGCGAATTCAGTTGGCGGCCTGGCTGACGATCGCCTGCGGGGTTTCGGTGGGGCTGTCGTGCAGAATATGGTCGAGGCGTTCGGCGACCATGGCGTCGTCCGCACGCGGTTCGCGCCGCCATGGGCGGCGGCCCTTCAGCACGCCGGATTCATGAACGATCTCGGCGACGAACTCCTCCTGGCGATAGGCCATCACGTGGATGCCCGACACGCCCTCGATTTCCTTGACCTCGTTGATGATGTCGATGGCGATCTGCTTGCCTTCCTTTTTCTGGTCGGCCGCACCTTCGAGCCGTGCGATCACCGCATCGGGGATATGGATGCCGGGTACGTTGGCGCGGATCCACCGCGCCGTCTTGGCCGAGGCAAGCGGCCCCACACCGCACAGCACATAGCATTGTTCGGTGAGCCCGAGATCGTTGACGCGCTTCATGTATTCACGAAACATCGGCACATCGAAGCAGTACTGGCTCTGCACGAACTGGGCACCTGCCGCGATCTTCTTGGCGAGGCGGTGGGGCCGGAATTCATAGGGTGGCGCAAACGGGTTGATCGCCGCACCCAGGAAAACGGCCGGAGGCGTCGTCAGCTTGCGGCCGGATAGGAATTTCTGCTCGTCGCGCATGGTGCGAACCGTTTCCAGCAGCGACATGCAATCGAGATCGAAGACAGGCTTTGCGCCGGGTTGGTCGCCGGCTTGCACGCCGTCGCCCGTCAGGCACAGCATGTTGGCCACGCCCATCGCGGCGGCACCCAGCACGTCGCCCTGGATCGCGATGCGGTTCCGGTCGCGACAGGAAATCTGGTACACGGGCGCATAACCCATGCGGGTCAGCAGGGCGCAGATGCCGACGGAGGACATGTGGCAGTTGGCGCCCGACGCATCGACTGCGTTGATGGCGTCGACCCAGCCGTCGAAGACCTTGGCACGCTCGTAGACGTCTTCGGGATCGGCGCTGTCCGGCGGGTTGAGCTCGGTGGTCACCGCGAACTCGCCGCGCCGCAGGATGCGCTCAAGCCGGCCGCGCGACGAATGGCCGGGCAGCGGGTCAAGCGGTAGGTCGATGCCGGCGGGGTTCTCGTCAGGCTGCGGAGGACGCGGGGAGGGGGTCATGCAGGCTCTCCCTGCTTTGCCTTCTCACGCTCGGCGGCGGCGCGAGCCGTCACGCGCAGCCAGGCCGACGTTTCGCGCAGCGATTGGTCGACTGGCTTCTGCACGTTGAGGATCGTATCGCCATGGCGCATGTTGCGCGAGCCTTCCCAGGCTTTCACCCACACGCAGGGCATATCTGGCTCGACCTCGCAATTGCCGTTGGCGCGCACGCCGCCGCAGGGGCCGTTGCGGAGCTGTTTCGGGCAATTCATGGGGCACGACATGCCGGTGGACGACAGCACGCACTGGCCGCACATGCGGCAGTCGAACATGAGGCCCTTGACCCGCTTCTCGATGAACTTCACCGGCGCTTCGGCGCGTGAATAGCCGACCGCTTTCCAGAGCGGATGCAGAAGCAGGAAGACGTCGGCAAAGCGCTCGTAGAACCATTCGAGCCCCCGCGAGTGCCGCACCGACCACAGCCGCATCGTGTAGCGGCGCTGGACACGCCGTTGCGGGGATACGTCGGCGGGCTTGTATGCGGTCTTGGGTGCCGCGTTGCGGACCTGCGTGGCCTGGGTGACAGTCGGCTGCTGCTTGTCAGACATTTTCCCTTCCGCCCGCCTTCACGAGTGCGACGAGACGTTCGCGGTCATAGGCCGCGTCGAGTTCGGCAAACGCCTTGTCGGCCTCAGCCTCAAGGTCGTCGCCGACAGGGTCGGGGTCTGCCTTGCGCCACTCGGCCAGATAGGCGTCGGTATCGCCTGCGCCGGTTCGCATGGCGCACATGTCGATAGCCTCGGTGAAACGCAGCGGCAGCTCGCGCTTGGCGTTCTGCCGCCCCTTCCTAACGATCACTTGTGCCGGGATGTCGCGCCAGTAGACGACGATTAGATCCGCCATGCGGCTGTTCTCCTCACTCCACGTTGACCATTGCGCGGAAGCGCGCGCGCCTGCTTGTTGCCGGACGACGCGCGTGCCTTCAAAAACGACGCGCGGTCAGCGACGGAATTCGAGGATGTCGAGCTTCGATTCGTAGTGGGGGGCGGGAAACTCGATATGCCATTCGGCCTCGCGTGTTCGAAACGCATAACCGGCCTGGTCGCTTTCAGGTCCGGACCCGTAGTTTGCCGGTTTTGCGTCGTGGATGCTGCCGGAGCCGAGATAGGTCAGCCGCGTATCGGAATCGGTAAAGAAACGGCCGGTTGTCCGTTGCGAACCCGACAGTTTTTCGAGTTTCCAGCCGGATCCGTCATCAGTGACCCGGCACCGGAACCAAGAGTAAACGACGAGCTTCGCAAGTCCACCCACCTTGGTGGTGCGGCATTGCCACTCGCCAATCATGTCGAATCCCTCGAACGACTGGTGCGGGGCGGAGAGCGCGCGTTCCATGATAGCGATGTCCTCAGGCGTGCCGCCTTCGCGCGCTTCTTCCACCGCGGCGTCGCGGGTGGTCTCATAGGCTTCAAGCCGAGCGCGGTCCGCGTCGGTGATGAGGCTTTCGATCTCTCCGGTGGCGAAGGCCGGCGTGGCCAGGAGCAGGGCAAGGGCGAAGCAGGCGGTACGGCGCATTGATCGGTCTCCGGTGGTTCCGGCCATCCCGCCGGGCAAATCCGGCGGTTTCAAGATCGCGCCGAAAGCCGCGCAAGCGCGGGCTCCAGATCGCCGTAACCGGTCATGCGCTTCTCGTAGGCGAGGCCGAGCATGGCAGCCGCATCGCGAGCCACCTTTTCGAGCGATGGGTCGTCTGTCTGGGCCAGATAGACAACCTTCTCGTAATTGCCGAAGAAGTCCTGCGCCAGTTCGGGATGGCGGTCGAGGCCGAGCGGCTTCATGAAGAACGCGTCGAACTGCCGACACAGGAAGTCGGTCATGTAGAAGGCCGTCATGTCGGCTTCTTCCACCGCCGCAAATCGCACTTCACCCTGATAGAAGGCAAAGCAGTGGGGGCCGGCCATGCGCTCGACGCCGTGTCGTTCCAGTACCCGGTCGAGCATGCCACCCGTGCCGCAATCGGCGTAACCGGCAAAGATCGCCGCATAGCCCTGCGCCCGCGCCTTGACGATTGCGGCGTCCATGGCGTCGGGGATTCGATCCGGCCTGTAGTGGAGCTCGGCGGGCAGGCAGGTCAGGTCGATATGATCGAGGCAGAGCCTCTCCTTCACGGCCATGATTTCGCGCGCGAGCATTCCGCATGCGATCACGAGAACCTTTTCGGGTTCTGCGCGTTGCATGTCTGTCACCTGTCACAGCGCCAGAGGGGCGCATCGACGATGCGGAGTTTCAAGATGACCAAATCCACCATTTCCAAGCTCGCCGTTCTCGTTCTCGTCGCCGGCTTTGCGGCCGGTTGCGCAAACACGATCCGCGGCGTGGGCGCCGACACTGCGAATGCGGTCGATGCAACGCAGGACGCAGGCCGCAATATCGAGCGGTCGACCTACTGATCTCTCGAAGGGAAGCTTAGACGTCCCCGCCTCAGGCCGAGGCGTGGACGTTGTGCTTGCGCTTCATGAAATCCTTCGCCGTTTCCACGGCTACGGCGGCGTCACGGCAATAGGCGTCGGCTCCGACAGCCTTGCCGAACTCCTCGTTGAGCGGTGCGCCGCCCACGAGCACGACATAGTCGTCGCGGATACCCTTTTCCTTCATCGTGTCGATCACGACCTTCATGTAAGGCATGGTGGTGGTGAGCAGGGCCGACATACCGACGATGTCGGGCTGGTGCTCCTCGATCGCGGCAAGGTAGTTTTCCACGGGATTGTTGATGCCCAGGTCGACGACGTCGAACCCGGCGCCTTCCATCATCATGCCGACCAGGTTCTTGCCGATGTCGTGGATGTCTCCCTTTACTGTACCGATCACGAGCTTGCCCTGCTTCGGCGCGCCGGTGGCAGCCAGTAGCGGGCGCAGGATGGCCATGCCGGCCTTCATTGCGTTGGCTGACAGCAGCACCTCAGGCACGAAAAGAATGCCGTCGCGGAAATCTTCGCCGACGATGCGCATGCCCTCGACCAACGCTTCGGTGAGGACGTCGTAAGGGACCCAACCGCGCTCCAGAAGGATGTTCGTTCCTTCCTCGATCTCCTCCTTGAGCCCGTCATAGAGGTCGTCGTGCATCTGCTGCACCAGTTCCTCGTCGGAAAGCTCGGAGAGGATGATTTCGTCGTCTGACATCTCGGGCTCCTGCAAATGCCATGCGCGGACAAACGGTGCCCGCAACGTTCTCCCAATTCATAATCCGCGACAAACCAGGTTTCTTAGCTGATTTGCGACGTGCCGCGATAGGAAAGCGACCGAAGCAGGCCCGTTTGGAACTGACAGCACTTCCTGTCGATTTTGCGACACGGGCTGGCGCTGGCTGGCCGCTTCTGCAAGGTTGCTTGGCTACGATCCGGGCAAAGAGCCGCCCGGCGGCATTACGGGATTCAGGGAAACGGTCATGGAAGACAATCTGGCTGTCGAGCAGGGCGCTGGCGGCGGACGCCGTGGACGCGGCGACAGGGGCGGTGCCGCGGCACGCCGCGCGGCGCGTACTAGCGGCGGCGCAGGGCCGCAGCTCACCTATATCAAACGCAACATTCCGCTCTACGAGGTGCTCAACGAAGAAGGTCTCGCACTGATCGAGGCCAATGCCGACACCGTTCTCGAGGAGATCGGCATCGAGTTTCGCGACGATGCCGAAGCACTGGCAATGTGGAAGGATGCAGGCGCGGACGTGAAGGGCGAGCGGGTCCACTTCCCGAAAGGCCTGCCGCGGTCGCTGCTCAAATCCGCTCCGCCCGTCTTCACCCAGCATGCGCGCAACCCGGAGCGTTCCGTGCAGATCGGTGGCGACGCCACCGTTTTCGCACCTGTCTACGGCCCGCCCTTCGTGCGCGACCTCGACGGCAACCGGCGCTATGCGACGATCGAGGATTTCCGCAATTTCGTGAAGCTCGCCTACCTGGCGCCGTCGATCCACCATTCGGGTGGCACGGTTTGCGAGCCTGTCGACGTGCCGGTCAACAAGCGCCATCTCGATATGGTGCTGGCGCACATGACGCTGTCCGACAAGCCGTTCATGGGCTCCGTGACCGCGCCGGACCGCGCCGAAGACACGGTTGCGATGGCGAAGATCCTGTTCGGCGACGATTTCGTCGACCAGAACACCGTCATCATCAACCTGATCAACGCCAACTCGCCGATGGTCTTCGACGAGACGATGCTGGGCGCAGCCAAGGTCTATGCCCGCAACAACCAGGCGACGATCATCACGCCATTCATCCTGGCCGGCGCGATGAGTCCGGTGACGGTCGCGGGTACGCTGACGCAGGTGCTTGCCGAGGTGCTGGCGGGTGCCGCCTTCACGCAGCTCGTGCGGCCGGGCGCACCGGTGCTGTTCGGCACTTTCGCCTCATCGATCTCCATGCAGTCGGGCGCGCCGACCTTCGGCACGCCGGAGCCGTCGCTGGTCTCCTACGGTGCGGCCCAGCTTGCGCGGCGTCTCGGCCTGCCATTCCGCACCGGCGGCTCGCTGTGCGCATCGAAGGTGCCGGATGCACAGGCGGCCTACGAGAGTGCCAACACGCTCAACTCGACGCTGCTTGCCGGCACCAATTTCGTGCTGCACTCGGCCGGCTGGCTCGAGGGCGGGCTCGCGTCCTGCTACGAAAAGTTCATGATGGACGTCGACCAGCTCGGCATGGCGCAGAAGTTCGCCGCGGGCGTCGACCTGTCCGAAAACGGGCAGGCGATGGACGCCATCCGCGAGGTCGGGCCGGGCAGCCACTATCTCGGCTGCTCTCACACCCAGGCCAATTTCCAGTCCGCCTTCTACCGCTCGTCAATCGCCGACAACAATTCCTTCGAGCAGTGGCAGGCCGAGGGCGAGAAGACGGCGCCGCAGCGGGCAAACGAACTCGCCCGCCGATGGCTGGAGACCTATGAGGCGCCGTATCTGGATCCGGGTATCGCCGACGGGCTGCGCGATTTCGTCTCGCAGAAGAAGGAAGCGATGCCCGACGCCTTCACGTGAAAGGAGCCCGCGTCAGGCCGGGCTAAAGTGGCCGACATCATCCACAAGGAAGTCTGGCGCAGCGCCATACGCGGGCCGGAAGGGAAGGGATGACGTTGCGACAAAGCCTCCGCCGGATTGACCGGTTCTGTCGTGCGTTCTTCGAGGCTCGCTGCGCTCGCACCTCAGGATGAGGACGTCGTGCGTTGCTCCAGCAAGCTCGTGGGCTTGAGGGTTGTTTTCTTGACGTGCATCGAGCCCGCCGAGGTGGCTTCGATCAACCAACCTCCCTCATCCTGAGGTGCGAGCGGAGCGAGCCTCGAAGGACGCACCTCGTGAATGGCGGCCATAGCTGGCGACGATTGACGTCAGGGAGTGACGGCCCGAACGGGAGAACCAAGGATGCGCAGTGAGCTTCTTGACCGGATCGCGTCCGACCTTGCTTCTCACGGTCTCATCCTGCGCGGTGGCTTCTCCTTTGCGGCTGACGAGGAGGGACTTGCCGGTCCTTCCGGCGCTCCCGCGCGCTCGGTTCTTCTGGTCGGGAATGCGGGAGCGGGCTACTGGCGGCATTTCTCGCTCTGGCGAGAGACCCGACCTGTAAACCTCCCCAACCCGCTCGACACATGGTCGCGTCTGGTGATCGGCGAGGTGGCCGACCGCGTCGGCGCCTGCCTTATCATGCCGAACGACCGCCCGTTCGCACCGTTCCAGCAATGGGCGATCCGCGCGGAGGGACTGGCCCGATCGCCGCTCGGCCTCCTCATGCATCCGGTCTACGGGCTCTGGCACGCCTATCGCGGCGCCTTGCTGTTCGATCACGAGATTGCCGTTCCCGCGCTTGAGAAAGCGATTCATCATTGCAATCTATGTGACGGAAAACCCTGCTTGAATACGTGTCCGGTCGATGCCTTTTCAGCCTCGGGGTTCGACTATCCCGGTTGCGTCTCGCATGTCCGGGGCCGGACGGGAAAGCCATGCCGGGACACCGGCTGCCTTGCGCGCAATGCCTGTCCCATCGGTGCAGAATGGCGCTATCCGGCGGCGGTGCAGGCATTTCATCAGGCAGCTTTTGCGGGGCTGTAGATTTTTTCCTTGCCCCACCCAAGGATCGGCGGGATTGAGACGTCCAACGGGCGATGATGGCGCTGACGATGGACGAAGAGGACGTTTCCGACGGTGAGCTGGCGCGCAGGGCTGCGGCCGGCAACCGGTCGTCGTTCGCGCGGCTGGTCGAGCGGCACTATGCTTTCGTCTTCCGTGTCGCCTACCGGATGACGGGACATCGCGCCGATGCGGAAGACATCGCGCAGGACGTCTGCGCACGGCTTGGCCGCGCGATCCGCACCTATCGCGGCGGCAGCGCGTTCACGACGTGGCTCTACCCTGTCGTCGTCAACGCGGTGCGAGACCAAGGCCGGAGTGCCGCGCGTGAGGCTGCGCGGCGGCAGGCCTACGGCATTCATGCGCGCATTGAGGGCAAGGCGGCATGCGAGACGGACGATCCAGCCGAGGCGCTATGGGAGGCGGTGCGCGACCTGCCGCCGAAACAGCAGGAGGCGGTGACGCTGGTCTATGGCGAGGCGCTGAGCCACGCAGCGGCCGCGGACCTGCTCGGCTGCACGGAGGCGACGGTCTCGTGGCACATCCATGAAGCGAAGAAACGGCTGAAGCTCATCATGTCGGCCGGGGAAGTCTGATCATGGCGAAGAACGAATTCGACGAACTCGACCTGCTGCGCGGCGCGAAGGTGCCGACGCCCGGTGACGATGCCAAGGCACGCGGGCTCGATGCCGCATTGCGCGCCTATGACGAAGTCGGGAAAGAAAATTCAGCCTCGCCCCAAGGATCTGGCGCTGGCGCGCGTCTCACTGCCGGAACAATCAGGTTCTGGAGAGAGATCATGCGCAAGAAGCTCATCGCAAATCCGGCCCTTGCCGGCCTCGTCGCCCTGCCGGTGGCGGGCATCGTCACGTGGCAGTTGCTTGACGAGTATCGTCCCGCAGCCCTGCAGGAGCCGGCGGCCGTGGAAAACGACGCGCCGCAACACCAGGCGGCTGAAACCAGGGTTTCCCAGCTGGCCGAAGAGGAGGCGGCCGGACAGGCGTCCGACCAGTCGACGCAGGATATGGCCGCCGAGATCGCTGCCGCGCCACCACCGCCCAGCGAGAGCGCTGGCCCGTCCCGCATGGCACTGACGCGCCAGAAGGTCGCTGAGCCACGCGCATTGACCATGCCATCCGCCGCGCCGCAGGTAATCGCGCCTGAGCCCTATCCAGTGCCTGCCGAGAACCGCGATCGCGTCGAGGCCTTCTACAGCAATCCGGTGCGCGCGGTTCAGGAAAGCCCCGTCTCCACCTTCTCGATCGATGTCGATACGGCCTCCTACGCCTTCGTGCGGCGTTCGCTGAAGGAAGGTGTGCTGCCCGACCCGGAAAGTGTGCGGGTCGAGGAGATGATCAACTATTTCCCCTATGACTGGGCCGGTCCGGAAAGCGCCGAGCTACCATTCAACTCGTCCGTCACCGTCATGCCGACGCCCTGGAACGAGAACACGCAGCTCATGCATGTTGCGATCAAGGGTTACGAGATCGAGCACGCGCAGAAGCCGCGCTCCAACCTCGTCTTCCTGATCGACACGTCGGGATCGATGGAAGAGCCCGACAAGCTGCCACTGCTCAAGAACTCCTTCCGGATGCTCGTCGACCGGCTTGGCCCCGACGACACGGTGTCGATTGTCACCTATGCGGGCAGCACCGGCACGGTGCTGGAGCCGACCAAGGCGTCGGACAAGGCGGCGATCCGGTCTGCGCTCGACAGGCTGGAGGCTGGTGGCAGCACGGCGGGTGAGGCGGGTATCCGGGAAGCATACCGGCTTGCGGAAAGCTCCTTCGTCGAGGGCGGCGTCAACCGCGTGATGCTGGCGACCGACGGCGACTTCAACGTCGGCCAGGTGAGCGACGACGAGCTGACGACGCTGATCGAGGACAAGCGGGAATCCGGTGTGTTCCTGTCGGTGCTGGGCTTCGGCCGGGGCAACCTCAACGACCAGATGATGCAGGCCATCGCCCAGAACGGCAACGGAGCTGCCGCCTATATCGACACGCTGGCGGAAGCCGAAAAGGTGCTGGTGGAAGAGGCATCCTCGACGCTGTTCCCCATCGCCGGCGACGTGAAGATACAGGTCGAGTTCAATCCGCAGCGGATCGCCGAGTACCGGCTGATCGGCTACGAGACGCGTGCGCTCAACCGCGAGGACTTCAACAATGACCGCGTCGATGCCGGCGAGATCGGCTCGGGCCATTCGGTGACGGCGATCTACGAGATCACGCCGGTGGACAGTCCGGCGCGGGTGATCGACGACCTGCGCTACGGGCAGCAAAGCGACAGCGCCGCTCCGAAGGCTGGCGACGGCGAATATGCCTTCGTCAGGATCCGCTACAAGGCGCCGGGCGAGGATACCAGCAAGCTGATCGAGAAGCCGGTCAACGAGGCCGATGTCGTTTCGAGCTTCGACGCGGCTTCGAACGATGCGCGCTTCTCCGTGGCAGTTGCAGCCTTCGGGCAGAAACTGCGGGACACGGATGCCGTGGCTGATTTCGGCTATGACCGCGTCCAGGAGATCGCCTCGGCCGCGCGCGGAGCCGATCCGTTCGGCTATCGTGCCGAGTTCCTGTCGCTGGTCAGGCTCGCATCGGCGCTCGATCGGTCGCGCTGAACCTTCATTATTGCGCTGTTGCAAAGCCGGTCGGGATCAGAATTCCGGCCGGCTTCCCCTTGGTGCAGCCGGGAATCCTTACGTTGCATCTTGTAAAAGATATATCTTTTGCTAGATATGACGTATGAACGGACATTATGAAAGGAATCCCAATGTTCAATCACAGACATCGAGGTGGTCACGGTCATATGTGCATGGCCGGTGGGCCGGGCAGAGGCGGTGGCGGGCGGCATGGCCATGGCGGCCCGTTCGGCCGCAATCGCGGTGGACCGTTCGGCGGGCGGCGCGGGCCGCGCATGTTCGATTCGGGTGCGTTGCGGCTGGTCGTGCTCGGCCTGATCGCCGAGGAGCCGCGCCACGGCTACGACATCATCAAGGCGCTGGAAGCAAAGTTCCAGGGTGCCTACAGCCCCAGCCCCGGAGCCATCTATCCCATGCTGCAGATGATGGAGGAGGCCGATCTCGTCACCTCGACGACGACCGGCAACAAGCGCCTGTTCTCAATCACGGAACAGGGCCGCGCCTTCCTTGCCGACAATGCGAGGGAACTGGAGAAGATCAACGCGCAGATGGAGCAGGCGTCGACCGAGACCAGCGGCGTAGCCCTAGGCGACGAGGTGCGCGCATTGCGCTGGGCGGTCTACAGCCGGCTGCGCAGTGGGGCTCTTTCGGCCGAACAGGCGGCCGAAGCGCGCGAAATCCTAAAGCGCGCGCGCCGCGAGATCGAAGACCTGTGAGGGTCTTGCCCAGTCTTGTCGAGAGCGACACATCGAAAGCCGGCGGGCCCTCCGCCGGCTTTTTTCTTGGTACCATTGACACCAAGACATGCAATCCGTATTTAGCGTTTATGTTAATTAACAAGGCTGCTAAATATGAGAGAGATCGATGCTCTGAGTTCAACGCTTGCCGCGCTGGCTGATCCGACGCGGCGCGCGATGCTTGCGCGCCTGTCGCAGGGGGAAGCGACAGTCAACGAGCTCGCCGAGCCTTTCGAGATCAGCCTTCCAGCCATTTCACGGCATTTGAAGGTGCTGGAGACGGCGGGGTTGATCTCGCGCGGCCGCAGCGCGCAGTGGCGGCCGTGCCGGCTGGAGGCGGCGCCGCTCAAGGAAGTCGACGGCTGGTTGGCCCGCTATCGCGCCCACTGGGAAGGCAGCTTCGACAAGATGGGTGCCTATCTCACGGAACTGACCAAGGTAGATGAAAATGGGCCAAAGAGCTGAAGCGCGTGCTGTTGCTGACGACGAGTTGCTGATCGAACGGACATTCGACGCGCCTGCCGCGCTGGTCTTCCGCATATGGGAGAAGCCGGAGCACATGCAGCGCTGGTGGGGCCCGAGAGATTTTACCTGCACCAGTCTCAGCCTGGACTTCCGTCCCGGCGGCAAGTGGCGCGCCTGCATTCATGCAGACGCCTACGGCGAAAGCTGGATGAGCGGCGTATTCCGTGAGATCGAGCGCGACCGCAGGATCGTTTTCTCCTTCAAGTGGGAGGATGGGAACGAACAGCCCGGCCTCGACACGCTCGTCACCGTCGAATTCCAGGAGCTGAATGGCCGCACCGTCCAAAGCTTTCACCAGACGCCTTTTGTCAGCGTCGAGATACGCGACAGTCATGTCAGCGGCTGGAACGAATGCATCGACCGCGAAGCTGCTTATGCCGAGGCGATGGCGCGAAACAAGGGAGAAGGCGCATGATTACCGTCCACACATTCGGCTGGGTGCCGCCCTTCGCGCAGGGCCTTGTGCGCGACATGCGGGTGCGCTGGGCGCTGGAGGAAGCTGGACTTGCCTACAAGGTGCGGTTGATCGATGCCGAAACCCAGCAAGCGCCGGACTACCGCGCGCTGCAACCTTTTGGTCAGGCGCCGGTCTACGAGGAAGACGGGCTGAGCCTGTTCGAATCGGGCGCGATCGTGCTCCATATCGGCGAGAAGTCGGAGGTGCTTCTGCCACGGGACCAGGAGGGCAGGGCGCGCGCCGTCACCTGGCTTCTCTGTGCGCTGAACACGATGGAAATCGTCATTCAGGAGCTGGCCGAGATCGACCTTTTCACGCCTGACGAAGATTGGGCGAAGGAGCGCCGGCCGCTGGCGGAGGCAATGGTGCGCAAGCGCCTTTCGGAGCTGGCCGCGTGGCTCGGCGATCGCGAATATCTGGAGGATCGTTTCACGGCGGGCGATCTGATGATGACGACGGTTCTGCAGATCCTTCGCCACACGGATCTCGTCGAGAACGAGCCGGTCCTTGCCGCTTATGTCAGACGCTGCACGGCACGTCCCGCCTATCAGCGCGCCTATGAGGCGCACATGGCCGCTTTTCGCAAGAAAGCGTCGTAGGCCGTTTCAGCCGCGGGCGCGGCGGCGCTCGCGGCGGCTTTCGCCTTCCACGGCGCCGCTTTCAGCGGCCTGCTTGTTGCGCAGCGGGCCGATGCGCGCCACGACATCTTCAACTGACGGCCGGGCAGCCGGCGCGTGCTCATCCAGCGCCTTGCGCATGGCTGCGAGGTGCTGGAACGACGTGCCGCAACAGCCGCCGACGATCCTGGCGCCGCCGTCGACTGCGAGCCGCACGTAGTCGGCCATCAGTTCCGGCGTGCCGGAATAGTGGATTTCGGTGCCGCGGAATTCCGGTATGCCGCAATTGCCCTTGACGATAATGGTGGCGTCCGGTTTCGCGGCGCTCATGTCGAGCAGCGATGCGAGGATGTCCGACGCGCCGACGCCGCAATTCGCGCCGACGCCCAGCGGGGCCGCGCCGAGACCATCGGCGACGCCGTGGATGTCCTTCGGCGCGAGGCCCATCATCGTGCGGCCGGCCGTGTCGAATGAACCCGTATAGGTGTAGGGCAGGCCGACACGGATCGCGGCTTCTGCGGCAGCGCGAATCTCGTCCGGCGCAGACATCGTCTCGATCCAGGCGACTTCAGCGCCCCCTTCCTTGAGACCTTCGATCTGCTCGACGAAGGCCTCCACGGCCTCGTCATAGGTCATGGCGCCGAGCGGCTGCAGCAGTTCGCCGGTGGGGCCTACGGACCCTGCAACGATGACCTTGCGGCCAGCCTTGTCCGCGACCGAGCGCGCGATCTCGGCGGCGCGCTGGTTCAGCTCGTGCACGCGGTCCTGCGCGTGGTGCAGCTTGAGGCGGTGACGCGTGCCGCCGAACGAGTTGGTCAGGATGATGTCGGCGCCCGCGTCGACGAAACCCTGATGCAGGGCGACGATCTTTTCAGGCTCGCTTTCGTTCCAGAGTTCCGGAGCTTCGCCCGCTTCCAGGCCCATGGCGAAGAGGTTGGTGCCGGTCGCGCCATCGGCAAGCAGCACGCCCTTTTCGGCGATCAGAGCTTCGATCGGATTGGTCATGAAAAGCGCCTTCGCAAGGTCTGGAAATTTGAGATAACAATATAAAGAAATCTTTATATGGCGTCAATGTCACGGTGGTTGCGGATATCAGGCTTTGCCGCGCCGGCCGGCGACCCGCAGCAGCTTGCGGAAGCGCGGGCATTCGAGGTGCGAAGGGGCAGGGCACTCGGCCACATGCCTGAGCGCATCGCGCAACACCATCAGGTCGCGGATCTGGCGGTCGATCTCGTCCGCGCGGCCATGCAGAACCGGTCGCGGCAGGTCCACCGTACCGTCGGCGCGGAACATGCCGGCGATTTCGTCGAGCGAGAAGCCGGCCTTTTTGCCGAGCGCGATCAGGGCGATCTGCCAGACGGCTTCCGGCCCGAACTGGCGGCGAAGCCCGCGCCGGCCAACAGAAGCGATGAGGCCGATCTCGTCGTAGTAGCGCAGCGTCGAGACCGCGACGCCGGTGCGCTCGGCCACATCGCCAATGTCGAGAATTTCCATGCTTGACCTCAAGTTGACTTGAAGTGGCAGAATGCCGCCAGATCCGAATTTGAGCAAGGGCATGACCATGAAAAAGGATTCCGAAACTCCGCAATCCGGGAGCGCGAGCCGCAACATCGCTCCGTTGGCGATGGCGATGTTGCTGGCGTCCACCGGTGTGAGCATCACCACCGTCGCGCTGCCGTCACTGGCGCGCGACTTTTCCGTCGACGTGACACAGGCGCAATGGGCGGTGCTCGGCTACCTGCTTGCCGTGACCGTCTCCATCGTTTCTTGCGGGCGGCTTGGGGACCTCGTCGGGCATCGCCGCGTCTTCCTGGCGGGACTGGCGATCTTTGCGGCGGCGTCCGCCCTGTGCGCAGCCGCGCCGACGCTCGGACTGCTCGTCTTCTTTCGTGTCCTGCAGGGCGTCGGCGGGGCGATCCTGATGGCGTTGCCGATCTCGATCGCGCGAGACGTGGTTGCCGAGGAACGCGTCGGCTGGGCTATGGGGCTGCTCGGCACTACGTCGGCTATCGGCACCGCGCTCGGTCCCTCGATGGGCGGATTGATCATCGCGTGGGCCGGCTGGCAGGCGACGTTCCTGACGCTCGCCGTCTTCGCGCTGGTGGTGCTGGTCGTATCCCTACGAACCTTGCCTGCCGCAAAGGCTGCGTCCCCGGCAGATCGCCCGAGCCTCGACATGGTCGGCACGCTGGTGCTGGCACTGACGCTGATCGCCTATTCGCTCGCGGTGACCGGCGGCGACGGTTTTTCGACGCAGGCGGCACTGCTGCTCACAGCAGCGGTCGCGGGCGCGATCGCCTTCGTAACTGTCGAGCGACGCCGTGCGACGCCGCTGGTGGCACTCGATGCGCTCCGCGAGCGCGCGACCGCTGCATCGCTGATGATGAACATGCTTGTCTCCAGCGTGATGATGTCGGTGCTGGTCGTCGGGCCGTTCTATCTGGCTTTCGGGCTGCATCTGAACGACGCGTTGATCGGGATCGCGCTGGCGGCGGGGCCGACGATGGCCGCGCTCAGCGGGCTGCCGGCGGGCCACCTCACCGACAGATTCGGCGCGCGGCCAATGCTGATCTACGCGCTGGCACACATGATTATTGCGCTGGTCTGCTTTTCGATCCTGCCGGGCATATTCGGCTTCGCGGGTTTCGTCTTGTCGCTGATGGCTCTGACGCCGTCGTTCCAGCTCTTTCTGGCGGCGAACAACACCGACGTCATGCTGGCCGCAAGGGAAGACCAGCGTGGCATGATTTCGGGACTGCTTGGCCTCTCGCGCAACCTCGGCCTGATGACCGGCGCTTCTGTCATGGGGGCGGTGTTTGCGGCTGCGGCCGGCTCCGCCGACATCACGCGGCTGCCGCCCGAGACGGTCGCCTTCGCCTTCTCGTTCACGTTCCAGGTGGCCGCGGGCCTGGTTGCATTCTCTCTGGTTCTGGCATTGCTGGAACGGCGGCGCGTTCCGGCGCAGGACGAGCTCTGCGTCGACTGCTAGCTCAACGCGCGCGCGAAACCCGCTGCTTCGTGCGCGTTGATCTCGGCTGCCCGGATCAGATTGTCGAAGTGGCGGGTCAGCGTGCGCACCGTCTCTGTCGCGTTCAGCACCACATACATGTCGCCCATGTAGATCGCGGCGCGAAGCTGCCCGAAGATCGTGTAGGGCACCGAATAGCGCTGGCGACCGTCATAGAGGTAGAGGCGGAAGCCGGGGTAGAGGTCATCGAGCAGCCGCGCCATGTGGGCAAGTTGCGCCTTGCGCTCCTCTTCCGGGAAGCCAGACCAGACGCCGAGGCCACGCGCGAAGATTTCGAGCGTATGGCGCGGCATGCAGACCTCCATGTCGGTCTCCGGCCTGCGATTGTAGTCGATGCGGTACTGTTTCTCGTCGTGCTGGGCTTCGGCGTCGCGGCGCGTGATGCCGGCCTCGTAGTCGATCAGCGCATCGGTGCGCAGGAGATCGGGAATGCCGGCGGGAACATAGCGGATCTTGGTGCCGGCCGCTTCCGCGTGCCACTTCGCCAGCAGGGTCCGGTCGAAGCCGCCCGCACCTTCCTCGATCTCAAGGCTTTCGCGAATTTCGCTGCCGAGGCCTTCATCCTGGCTGATGCCCAACAGCCAGTCGAGCGAGACGCTGTGCCGCAAGGCGATGTTGATCAGCGTTTCGGCGCGTGGCAGCCGTGTCGCGGAGCCGGCCAGGAGCTGGGACAGCGCCGAGCGGTCGATGCCGATGCGCGCGGCAAATGCAGACTGGTTTTCACCGGATCGGCCGACCAGCGTCGTCAGCCGCGTCCGGAACGTCTCGGCGATGTCGCGTTTGTCCAACTTTCCGCCTCGTTGTTTATTATAGTAAACGTATGTCGCTTCTGATTATCAGAATAAACATTCAATGTACATTCTCGCATTGCGACGCATCGCTGCTGCTGACAGCATCCTGTCAGGAATCGGGGCGAATTCGGGCGAGATGGCAAAAAGAAGGATAGAACACGCAGGGGCCGCACGGGTCGAATGGCCCACCGTCATGCTCATCGCAGCCTGCTATGGAGCATGGTTCGTGGCGGGCACGATGCTCTGGGCGGACTGGCCGCTGGCTACGCTGGCGATCCTCACTCTGGTGGTTGCGCTGCAATCGTCCCTGATGCACGAGGCCGCGCACGGCCATCCGACCCGCAACGGCAATCTCAACGAATTTCTGGTCGGCCTGCCGATCGGTCTCGTCTATCCCTACCGGCGCTTCAAGTCCCTGCATCTGCGCCATCACGCCGACGAGCGCCTGACTGATCCATTCGATGATCCGGAAAGCTATTATCGCGCACTGTGGAAGCACGAGACGCTGCCGGTATGGCTCAAGGCGCTTCTCAAGATAAACAACACGATGGTCGGCCGTTTCGTCATTGGCCCTGCGATCGCCAATGTCGGCTTCCTCGTGACCGAGGCCAGGCTGATCGCTTCCGGCGACCGTGCGGTGCGTCGCGCCTGGCTGCACCACGGCGTGGGGTTCGCTGTCGTCGTGCCGGTGATCCTATTCGTGTTCGCCGTGCCAGTCTGGCTCTACCTGGTACCAGTCTATCTCGGACAGTCGCTGATCGCCATCCGCACCTTTGCCGAGCACCAGTGGTCTGAGCGGCCGGATGGCCGGACCATCATCGTCGAGCGCTCGCCGCTGGCGTTGCTGTTCCTCAACAACAACCTGCATCTCGTGCACCACAAGATGCCGACGGTTGCGTGGTACAGGCTGCCGGCGCTGTTTCGTGAGCGGCGTGCCGAATGGCTGGCGATGAATGACGGCTATGCCTATCCGAGCTATTTCGCGCTACTGAAGGACTTTGCGTTCAAGGCAAAGCAGCCGGTGGTGCATCCCGCACTACGCCGCGCGCCCGAGCCGGGCAGGGCGTTTCGGCCGCGTGTGCGGGCGCGCAATGTCGGCGGATACGGCACCGCGCCGGTGCCGGCCGAGCCGCCCAAGGAATGAGACACTTGCAACCGCCGGTCCGGACCGCGCATAAGGCGGCATGACACCGTCGATCGCAGCACTGCCCATGTATGACTGGCCGGAGGTGCGGGCCGAGACGGATGCGCAATGGTCGCGCATTCGCGGCGCCCTGCGCGATGCGGGCATTGCGGCACCCGAGGCGCTGACGCGCGACACCGGCGACCTGTACGACTTCTGGCGCAGGCCCGACATCCTCTTTGCGCAGACCTGCTGGGGCCCGATGGGCGACGGCCTTGCCGAAGAGGTCCATGTCATCGGCCAGCCGGACTATTCGGACGTCGAAGGCGGCGAAGGTGAACTCTACCGCAGCGTTGTATTGATGCGGAGCGATGCGCTCGATGGCGAGCAGCAAGGTTCCATGGCGCCTTCCATAGCCTCGCTTTCCGAGATGATCCGCGGCCGGCGGTTCGCCTATAACGTGCCGGACTCCATGTCCGGCTACCTCGCGCTGCAGGCCGATCTCGGCTCGCTCGACCTGTTTCCGGAACAGATCGCAACCGGCGGGCACCGGGCCTCGATCCGGGTCGTTGCCGCTGGCCGTGCCGATGTCTGCGCCATCGACTGCCGCTCCTGGGCTCTGGCGCAGCGTCACGAACCCGCGGCGGCAGGTCTCGTGCCTGTCGGCTGGACAAGCCCGCGCAAGGGCCTGCCCTACATCACTAGCCGCCAGACGCCGCCGGAGACGCTGGCGACGATGCGCGCGGCACTGTTGGAGACCGGCCTGATCGTTTCCTGACTCCAGCATTTTGCAGCCAGACGGCATCGTCTGGCGTCGCACAAATGCGGCTAGGAAAAGCAAGCTGGAGCAGCGGAATTGCGTTCGGCAGAACGCCCGTTGCTCTAGCCGCGCATCTTTTCGCCCGATGGGTCGAAGGGCGGTTCGATGTTGATGCGCGCCGGGCGGCGCTGTCCGAGGATTTCGATCTCGAACAGGTCTTCGCTTTCATCGTTGGCAAGGGCGGCCGGCACGTAGCCCTGCGCCATCGACTTGCCGACGAAATGCGCGAAACCGCCCGACGTGACCCAGCCGATGACGGACCATTCACCGTCGTGGATGCCGCGCACCGAGGAGGCGCCGTGGTCGGCCTGAGAGCTGCGGGTTTCCTTGCCCGCGGCGTCGAAGCGCGGCGCGCCGTAGCCGTGTGGCTTTTCAATGGTGCCGAAGTCGGTGCCGTTCACCTTGGCCCAGATCGGCTCGTCGCCCATAACATCGGCGTCTAGCGCGTCGACCAAGAACGAGACGCGGGCCAGTTTCGGGCCGTCGGCATGCTCCCTTGCGGCCGCTTCCCTGCCGATGAAGTCGTTCTTCTCCAGCTTTATGAAGCGCTCCATGCCGCCTTCGAACGGGCCGTAGATCGGCCGCAGCTCACGGAACCATGTCGGGAAGTTCTTCTCGAGCCGCATCGACAGCAGGGCGCGCATGCCGAAATCGACGATGCCGAACTCGGCGCCGGCATCCTTGATCGCCGCATAGACCAGCCGCTCATAGGCCGGCTCCATCCAGATCTCGTAGCCGAGGTCGCCGGTGTAGGTGATGCGATTGATCATGCATGGCGCGCCGCCGACGGCCATCTCCCGGAAATCCATGAAGTGGAAGGCTTTGGACGACACGTCCGCATCAACCAGCTTCTGCAGCAGCGCCTGCGATCTTGGTCCGGCGATCGACAGACCCACCAGCGTCTGGTCGTAGCGGTGGATACGAACCGAACCGTCCTCCGGCAGGTGCTTTTCGAACCAGCGCATATGGTATTTCTGCGCCGCCGAGGAGCCCCAGATCATGAAGCGCTCGTCGCCGGTCTTGGCGATGGTGAAGTCGCCGATCAGCTTGCCGAACTCGTTCAGCATCGGGGTCAGCACGATGCGGCCCTTCTTCGGCATGCGGTTAGTCATCAGTCGGTTGAGGAAATCCTCCGCGCCGGCGCCGGATACCGCGTATTTGGCGAAATTGGCGATCTCGGTGACGCCGACCCGCTCGCGCACGCCGCGCACCTCGTTGCCGACATGCTCGAAGTCATTCGAGCGGTGGAAGGAGACGATGTCCTTCGGCTCGCTGCCTTCCGGTGCGAACCAGAGCGGCGTTTCAAGGCCCCATGAATCGCCCATCACGGCATTCTGCGAAACCATCGTGTCGTAAAGCGGGGTCGTCTGCGCGGGTCTTGCCGCCGGCAGTTCCTCGTTGGGGAAGCGGATCGAGAACCGGCGCGAATAGTTCTCGCGCACCTTGGCGTTGGTGTAGCGCAGGCTCGCCCATTCGCCGAAGCGGGCGACATCCATGCCCCACACATCAAAGCCGGGATCACCGTCGACCATCCAGTTCGACAGTGCCAGCCCCACGCCGCCGCCCTGGCTGAAGCCCGCCATCACGCCGCACGCCACCCAGTAATTGGTGAGACCCTGAACCGGCCCGACAAGCGGGTTGCCGTCGGGCGCGAAGGTGAAGGGGCCATTGATGACCTGCTTGATGCCGGCATTGGCGATGCCCGGGAAATGCTTGAAGCCGATTTCCAGTGAAGGAGCGATGCGGTCGAGGTCGGGCGCCAGCAGCTCATGGCCGAAATCCCACGGCGTGTTGACCGGAGACCATGGCTTGCAGGCCTTCTCGTAGGTGCCGAGCAGGATGCCGTTGCGCTCCTGACGTGTGTAGATTTCGCCCTTGAAATCGAGCACGCCGACCATCTCGCGGCCGGTTTCCCGGTTGAAGGCTTCGACTTCCGGCACCGGCTCGGTCAACAGGTACATGTGCTCCATGGCGAGTACCGGCAGCTCGACGCCGACCATGCGGCCGACCTCTCGCGCCCACAGGCCGCCGCAGTTGACCACGTGCTCGGCCCTGACCGTGCCCTGCTCGGTGATGACGTTCCAGGTGCCGTCCGCCTCCTGCGTCAGCTCGCGCACCGGGTTGCGCAGCACGATCTCCGCGCCGAGCTTCTTGGCGGCCTTGGAGTAGGCGATGGTGGTGCCGGAGGGATCGAGATGGCCTTCCACCGGGTCCCACATCGCCCCCACGAAATGGCTCTCGTCCATCAGCGGGAACATGGCCCTGGCTTCTGACGGCGTGATCAACTCCGTGTCCATGCCGAGATAGCGCCCCTTGGCGTGCGCCAGCCGCAGGAAGTCCATGCGCTCGGGACTGTCTGCCAGCATCACGCCGCCGGTCAGGTGCAGGGAGCAGGACTGGCCGGAGATTTCTTCCAGTTCCTTGTAGAGCTGCACGGTATAGGCCTGCAGCTTGGCGACGTTGGGGTCGCCGTTGAGCGTGTGGAACCCGCCTGCGGCATGCCAGGACGAACCGGACGTCAGCTCCGAGCGTTCGATCAGCATGATGTCGGTCCACCCTGCGCGGGCCAGATGATAGAGCACCGAGCAACCGACGACACCGCCGCCGATAACCACCGCTTTGACGTGAGATTTCATGGAGATGGATCCGTAAACGAATGAAATGATTCAAAAATCCGTCGGGGCGCCGCCTTCGGCGATGCGGCGGTCGACGAAGTCGTCCAGCGCCTCGCGGATGGCCGGGTCCATCGGTGGGGCTTCGTAGGTGGCGAGGCGTTCTTTCCAGACGCGATTGGCGCGCTCGATCGCGGTCGGAGATCCGGCCTCGGTCCAGCTCTCGAAATTGCGCCAGTCGGACAGGATCGGAGAATAGAACGCGTTGCGGTAGCGGCTCTGGGTGTGCGGCGTTCCGAAGAAATGGCCGCCTGGGCCCACGTCGCGTATCGCGTCCACGGCAAGCGCGTCTTCCGACAGATCGAGCGGGGTCAGGAATTCCGACACCATCTGCAGGAGGTCGATGTCGAGGATGGTCTTTTCGAACGAGCAGCGCAGACCGCCTTCGAGCCAGCCGGCCGCGTGCATCATCATGTTGCCGCCGCCCTGGATCGCGCCCCACAGCGAAAACACGCTTTCGTAGGCGGCCTGCGCGTCGACAGTGTTGGCCGCGCAGGTGTTCGAGGTGCGGTAGGGCAGGGCGTAGCGGCGCGCGAGCTGGCCGCCGACCATCTGCGCCTTCATGTATTCCGGCGTGCCAAAGGCAGGTGCGCCGGACTTCATATCCACGTTGGAGGTGAAGCCGCCATAGGCGACCGGTGCCCCCTTTCGCACCATCTGCGAGAAGGCGATGCCGGAGAGTGCCTCGGCATTCTGCTGCACGAGCGCGCCGGCGATCGTCACCGGGGCCATCGCGCCCGACAGCGTGAACGGCGTCACCACCACAGCCTGGCCGGCAGATGCCATCTGTATGATGCCTTCCATCATCGGCACATCGAGCTTCAGAGGCGAATTCGTGTTGATGATGGTGAAGACGGACGGCTCCTCCAGAAGCTGCTCGCGAGAGATGCCGCGGGCAAGCCTCGCGATCTCGATGCCGTCGACGTTACGCTCCTTGCCGAGCGAATAGATGTGAAACACCTTGTCGGTGAGCACTGCGAGATCGCGCACGCATTCGAGGTGTCGAACGGACGGATGGATGTCGATCGGTTCGACGGGATAGCCGCCGGTGATGTTGATGACGTTGTGCATCTGCGCGAGGCGCAGGAAATTGCGATAGTCATTCTGGTTGCCGGGCCGCCGTCCGCCGTCGAGATCGGAAGCGTTGGGGGCGGACGCCATCATCGCGATGATGAGATTGTCGCCGCCGAAGACGACATTGTGATCCGGATTGCGGGCGTGCAGCGTGAACTGAGAGGGCGCATGACCCACGAGTTCGAGGATCATGTCGGGATCGAAACGCACACGCTCGGTGCCCTGCAGAACGTCGGCCCCGTGCGCCTTCATGATCGCGCGCGCTTCCTCGTGCAGAACCTCGACGCCGATCTCCTTCAGAACCCGGAGGGAAGCAAGGTGGATCGATTCCAGCTCATCGTCCGAGACGATTTGCGTTGGCGCGAAGGGAATGCGCAACTGGCGGAACG
The DNA here is from genome assembly GCA_019739225.1 of Aquamicrobium sp. Taxonomy (GTDB): domain Bacteria; phylum Pseudomonadota; class Alphaproteobacteria; order Rhizobiales; family Rhizobiaceae; genus Aerobium. The sequence continues at coordinate 670,227 of JAHHDT010000001.1, read as the reverse complement.
GAGGCTGCTCGAATGCCGCTCCGCCGCCGGTTCTTTTGCCGGCCCTGCCGCCGCGCCTTGATCTGTCAGCTACGGTTGCCTCGCTGGGCAGCGTCGTGTCCGTCATGCATGTCACCAAGTTGGTATCCGACACGCATATTGGACCACCGCGTAGCGGGGGAGTGCGGAGGCTGCGACAGCTAGGGCCAAGGAATCGACATGCTGCGGCGGCGGGATGCCGCCGCCGCAGCTTCGAGTTCGTCAGCCGGCTTTCGCGGCGTGCCAGTTTCCACCGACGCCGTCGCCGCTCATCTCTCCAGCTTTCTTGTCGCCCGCATAGGTGTAGAGCGGCTTGCCCTTTAGGGCCCACATCATGGCGCCATCGCTGCGCTTGACGAGGGTCCAGTCTCCCTCGGCCTTTGCCGAGGCATTCGCCTGGAACGGAGGCCATTTGGCGGCGCAGTCACCGTCGCAATTGGACTTTCCGGCCGCGTCCTTGTCGAATGTGTAGAGGGTCATGCCGTGGGAGTCGGTGTAAACCTGCTCGCTTCCCACCGTCTTGACCTGGGCTGGTTCCGCGGCGTGCGCCGCTGCAACGCCCAGGAACAGGGCGGTCAATGCCGATGCTACGATTTTCATGAGAATTGCTCCTCCTTTGGAGCGTGGCCGGTGGTGTTGGTCGGCCGGTAGTAGGAACGTCCGGCCGATAACCGTGTTCCCCGTTCACAAACTCTTGTACGGCCGTCGTCAGTCGCGTTAGAAATGCAGCATGAAGTGCATTCGACGCAGGCATTCCATGTCGTTCGCGGCAATGACACCGTCGACGCGCACGCGGCATGACGAATTGCTGCGCCTGTGCGCCCGGATAGGCTATTCGCCGCCGCATTCCGTCTGAAATCGCCCCGGCAACGGTTGCCGGATCGAGTCAAACGGAGCTCCCAAACCCATGACCTATCAGAATTTTTCCCTGAAGCAGCTTCAGGAGATCGATGGCGCGCATCATCTCCACCCCTTCACCGATCACAAGGATCTGCGCGCCGCCGGCACACGCATCATCACGCGCGCTGATGGGCCGTTCATCTACGACAGCGAGGGCAACGAGCTCCTCGATGGCATGGCTGGCCTGTGGTGCGTCAATGTCGGCTATGGCCGCCACGAGCTGGCAGAGGCCGCCTATGCGCAAATGAAGGAGTTGCCCTACTACAACTCGTTCTTCCGCTGCTCGACCCCGACGCCCGTGCTTCTGTCGCGCAAGCTTGCGGAGATCGCGCCGGCGGGCGTCAAACAGGTCTTCTACGGCTCGTCCGGCTCCGAATCCAACGACACCGCCTTGCGGCTGGTCCGCCATTACTGGGCGCTGGAGGGCAAGCCGGAAAAGACCATCATCGTCTCGCGCAGAAACGCTTATCACGGCTCGACGGTTGCCGGCGCGTCGCTCGGCGGCATGTCGGCCATGCATAGCCAGCTCGGCGCGCCGGTGCCGGGCATAGTCCACGCCATGGCGCCCTATGCTTTCGAGCTCTCTCTGCCAGGCGAAAGCGAGCATGATTTCGGCATCAGGGCTGCGCGATCGGTCGAGGATGCTATCCTTGAGGCGGGGCCGCAAAACGTCGCCGCCTTCATAGGCGAGCCGGTCATGGGCGCGGGCGGCGTCAAGATTCCGCCGGCGAGCTACTGGCCTGAAATTCAGCGCATCTGCCGCAAATACGATGTGTTGCTGATGCTCGACGAGGTGATCACCGGCTACGGCAGGACCGGCGCGTGGTTCGCCGCCCAGTCGATGGGCATCGAGCCCGACACGATCACCACGGCCAAGGCGCTGACGTCAGGCTATCAGCCGCTATCGGCGCTGCTTGTCGGTGACCGCATCGCATCGACGGTCATCGAAAAAGGCGGCGAGTTCTATCACGGCTATACCTATTCCGGGCATCCGGTTGCTTGCGCGGTTGCGCTCGCCAATCTCGAAATCATCGAGAAGGAAGGCCTTATCGAGCGGGTGAAGGACGATACCGGTCCCTATTTCCGCAAGGCGCTGATGGAGCGCCTGGCGGGCCACGGCATCGTGGGCGAGGTGCGCACGATCGGCCTGATGGGTGCCATCGAGATCGTCAAGGACAAGGAAACGCGCGAGCGCTTCCCTGGCGATGGCGCGGCAGCCGTCGTCGTACGCGATCATGCGATCGCCAACGGCATGATGTTGCGGGCCACGGGTGATACGATGATCCTCTCGCCGCCGCTGATCTGGACCAGGTCGACGATCGACATGGCGGCGGACCGGATCGCCAAGGCGCTTGATCTTGCCGAAGCGGATCTGCGAAAATAGCGGAAGGACTTTGCCATGACCGCCAAACCTCTTGTCCCGCTCGTCGAATACGACGCCGCGCCGCCCGCCGTGCGCGAGGTCTATGACGACATCATGCGCACGCGGGGCACCGACTGGATCAACAATTTCTGGAAGGTGCTGGCGCACGATCCCGCGCTTCTCAAGCGCACATGGGAGGATATCAAGGCGGTCATGGCGCCGGGCGCGCTCGATCCGCTGGTGAAGGAGATGATCTACGTGGCCGTCTCCGCCACCAACGGATGCGAATACTGCACTTATTCGCACACCGCGTCTGCCCGCGCCAAGGGCATGACGGATGCGCAACTTATGGAACTCATGGCCGTGGTCGGGATGGCGAACGAGACCAACCGGCTGGCCAACGGGCTGCGGCCGCCGGTCGATCAACAATTCGAGCCTCGCTGAGTAATCTCGGCCAGGGGCTATCGCGGTGCATGTGGTGAGAGTACACATCGGTGCCAGCGGAGAGAGTCCTCTTCGATGCGGGGCATCAGATGGCGAGATCACGTAAATCCAAACGCGCTGCGGGTGCGCTTGCCGGCAGCCTGATGCTGGCTCCGGCCGTGGCGGCAATGCGCACACCGCTCCTTGCCATGGAAGCGCAGGATGCAAACCCGTGGCGTGTGGAGACGGTGCGCGCGACCACCGAAAAGGCTGCCGCTGTCATGGAAGGCGCTGTCGCGGCCCAGATGTCGCTGTTCTGGTCCGCGTCGAACTTCTGGATGGAGCTTGCATCGGGCCGTACGCCGTCGCTGCTCAATGGCGTGGCGATGGAACGCGCCGTTCATGCCGCGCTCAAGCCATCGGGAAAGCGTGTCAGGGCCAACTACAACCGGCTCAAGCGCGGCTAGGCCACGCACAGCAAAAACCGCGCTCTCCAGGCGGGGAGAAACGCGGTCTTGCCAAACATACGCATGGCGCTTCGCGGACTCGATACTAGCGAAACTGACAGCTCCGGTACGCGATACCTGATCCGGAGCGTGGGGCGGCTGCGATGACCGCCTCGTTGTCTGTTCTACACAGACATCGTTACCGCCGGGTTATCGAGACCTTAAGCAAATCTGAATCAGGCGTTTTTTTTGAACGCGTCCCGCAAGTTTCTCGCGGATGGCGGTTACGCTACGTCGCCGCGTAGGAACTTCACGATGCCGGAAAAGTCGGTGCCGCCATGGCCCATGGCGTCGAACAGGGCATAAAGCTGTGCTGCTTCCGCGCCAAGCGGTGTGACAGCCCCGGCGGATTGCGCGGCCTCCTGCGCGAGCTTCAGGTCCTTCAGCATCAACGCTGCCGCGAAACCGGGCTTGTAGTCGCGGTTGGCAGGCGAGGTGGGCACTGGGCCGGGCACGGGGCAGTAGGTCGTCAGCGACCAGCACTGGCCCGAGGAGGTCGACGCAACGTCGAAAAGCGCCTGATGCGACAGGCCGAGCTTTTCCGCCAGTACGAACGCCTCGCCGACGCCGATCATCGAGATGCCGAGGATCATGTTGTTGCAGATCTTCGCTGCCTGGCCCGCGCCCGCGTCGCCGCAATGGACGACCTTGCCCGCCATCGGCCGCAGGATCGGTTCGCACTTGGCAAAGGCTTCCTTCGATCCGCCAGCCATGAAGGTGAGGGTGCCTGCCTCCGCGCCGCCGACGCCGCCCGAAACCGGCGCGTCGATGGAGAGCATGCCTGCCTCGCCTGCAATCGCGTGCGCCTTGCGCGCTGAATCGACGTCGATGGTGGAAGAATCGATGAACAACGTGCCCTTGCCCGCTGCCGCGACGATGTCACCGTAGACCGCCAGCACGTGCTTGCCGGCCGGCAGCATGGTCACGACGACCTCCGCGCCGTCGACCGCTGCCGTGGCGTTGTCGGCGACCGCAACGCCGTTTGCTGCGGCCGCCGTCAGATTGTCGGCGACGAGGTCGAAGCCGCGCACCTGATGTCCAGCCTTGACCAGATTGGCGGCCATGGGATTGCCCATGTTGCCGAGCCCGATGAATGCGATGGTGGTCATGGATTTCCTCCGGAATTAGGGCGGTAGGGGAATAGGGCAGTAAGGCAGTAGGGAGGGAAACCGGCGGCAGGACGTGCTCCTCATTGCCCTACTGCCCTAATTCCCTACTGCCTTATCTCCCAATCAGATGCCGCGCGATGATGACGCGCATGATTTCGTTGGTGCCTTCGAGGATCTGGTGCACCCTGAGGTCGCGCACCAGCTTCTCGACGCCATATTCGTGCAGGTAGCCGTAGCCGCCGTGTATCTGCAACGCCTCGTTGGCGATGTCGAAGCAGGCGTCGGTGACGAAACGCTTGGCCATAGCCGACCATTTGCCCGCGTCGTGTGCCTTGCGGTCCAGCTTCGAGGCCGCCGCGTAAAGCAGCATGCGGGACGCCTGCAGGTCGGTTTCCATGTCTGCGAGCTTGAACTGGAGTGCCTGGAACCGGTCGATCGACTGGCCGAACGCCTGCCGCTCGCCCGCATAGGCCAGTGCCTTGTCGGTTGCGGCCTGCGCGCCGCCGAGCGAGCAGGCGGCGATGTTGAGGCGACCGCCGTCGAGGCCGGCCATGGCGATCCTGAAACCCGCGCCTTCGCCGGACAGCAGGTTTTCAGCCGGTACCTTGCAATCCTCGAAGATGACCTGACGGGTCGGCTGCATGTGCCAGCCCATCTTGCTTTCGCTGGGCCCGAACGAAAGACCCGGCGCATCCTTTGGCACCACCAGTGTGGAGATACCCTTCGGCCCGTCCTCGCCGGTGCGCGCCATCACCACGTAGACATCGGAATCGCCGGCGCCGGAAATGAACTGCTTGGCGCCGTTCAGCACGTAGTCGCTGCCGTTTCCGCCGGAGCGCGTAGCCTTCGTGCGCAGCGCGGCGGCGTCCGAGCCGGAACCGGGTTCCGTAAGGCAGTAGCTCGCCAGCCATTCCAGCGAGGTCATCTTGGGCAGCAGGCGCTGGCGCTGCTCGTCGGAGCCGAACATGTCGACCATCCAGGCCGCCATGTTGTGGATCGAGATCATCGACGAGAAGCCGGGGCAGGCGGCCGCAAGCGCCTCGAAGATCAGAACCGCGTCAAGCCGGCCGAGGCCGGAACCGCCGACGTCCTCCCGAATATAGATGCCGCCAAAGCCGAGCGCGCCGGTTTCGCGGATCACTTTGGAGGGGAAGAAGCGCTCCCGATCCCAGTCGAGCGCGTAGGGTGCGACCTGCTCGGCCGCGAAGCCCGCGGTCATTTCCTGAATGGCGCGCTGGTCGGCGTTCAGCTCGAACTGGCCCGTGGTGGCGTCGGCTGCGGCGTCCATATCTTCCTCCCTTGCGCGTCCGGTGGACTTGGCAGGCAATTTAGACCATTGGGGAAGCCGCGCAACGTGTCGGTCCGCAAAGACGCTGTGCGCGAATGCGACAACGGAACGTGCGAAATGTCGACTGCCAAGGCACTCCTTCATGAAATGCGCCGCTTCGTCGACCTTGCCGGAGGTGCGCCCGTAGCGGCGTTTCTGGACGGTATGGACTGGGCCATGGACGAGCGGGGGCTGGAGCCCGCTTCGCTGCCCTGCCTTGCGCAGTTGCCACGCACAACAGAGCTTGCGGAGCGACCGGCGGGCGCACTCGTACGACTGCTCGCAGATGGCGCAACGCGGCTGCGGTGGGGGCAGACCTACACGGTTGCTGATTTCGGCCGGGACTTTCTCGACGGTTACGGCTGGACGGAGATGTTCGGTACGAGAGGGCATTTTGCCAACGACCGGATTGCCGGCGGTTTTCTGCTGCTCGCCCCTAATCTCGTCTATCCCGATCATCACCACACGGCGGAGGAGATTTACATCCCGCTGACCGGCGGTGCCCAATGGCGCATGGGAGAGGGAGGTTTCGCTGTCCGTCCGGCGGGCGCGATCATCCATCACCCTTCCGGCGTCAGCCATGCCATGCGCACCGACGATGAACCTTTGCTGGCGCTATATCTGTGGCGCGGTGGCGCGCTCGATCAGCGCTCGGTCATCGGCCGGAGCAACTGACCATGGCCCGCGCGATCATGCTGCAGGGCACGGGTTCGGATGTCGGCAAGACGGTGCTGGTCGCGGGGCTGTGCCGGGTTGCGCGTAATCGCGGGCTTTCCGTGCGCCCGTTCAAGCCGCAGAATATGTCCAACAACGCAGCGGTCGCCGACCTGCCGGGCGAGCCCGGCGGCGGCGAGATCGGCCGCGCGCAGTGGCTTCAGGCCCTTGCCTGCGGGGTACCCGCCAGCGTCGACATGAATCCGGTCCTGCTCAAGCCGCAGACCGACATCGGCGCGCAGGTGATCGTCCAGGGCCGGATGCGCGGCGAGGCGAAGGCGCGCGACTACCAGGCGCTCAAGGCATCGCTGATGGATGCGGTGATGCAATCGTGGGAGCGGCTGGGCGAGGGGGCGGACCTCGTCGTCGTCGAGGGAGCCGGGTCGCCTGCCGAAATCAACCTGCGCCCGCGCGACATTGCCAATATGGGCTTCGCCACCCGCGCCGACGTGCCGGTGGCGCTCGTCGGCGACATCGACCGCGGCGGAGTCATCGCGGCCGTTGCCGGCACGCATCTGATCCTGCCGGAGGCGGACCGGCGGATGATCGTCGGCTACCTCATCAACAAGTTTCGCGGCGACGTGACGCTGTTCGACGACGGGCTCGCCGCTATCGAACGTTTTACCGGCTGGCGCTGTTTCGGCGTGGTGCCGTGGCTGCGCGAGGCCGCACTTCTGCCGTCGGAGGATTCCGTCGTTCTGGAGCGGGCCGTCAGAGGCGGAGGGCCGGCCTGCAAGGTTGTCGTGCCGATGCTGTCGCGGATCGCCAATTTCGACGATCTCGACCCGCTCAAGGCCGAGCAGGAGGTCGAGGTGGTCTTCGTGCCTCCCGGCAGCCCCCTGCCGGGGGATGCAGCGCTCGTCGTCATTCCCGGTTCGAAATCGACCATCGCCGATCTCGCCATGCTGCGCGAGAACGGCTGGGACCAGGACCTTGCCGCGCATCACCGGCGCGGCGGGCGCGTCGTCGGACTGTGCGGCGGCTACCAGATGCTGGGGCGGGTGGTCCGCGACCCGCATGGGATCGAGGGCGGCGGCGAAGCTGAAGGGCTGGGCCTGCTCGACATCGAAACCGTGCTCGAACCTGAAAAGATCGTGCGCAACGTTTCAGCGCGGTCGGTGATCTTCGACGAGGATGTGACCGGCTATGAAATCCATCTCGGCCGCAGCACCGGCCCGGACACGCTGCAGCCGGCCGTGACCATCGACGGCGTGCCGGACGGCGCGGTCTCGCCCAACGGTCGGGTGTGGGGCACATATCTGCACGGCATCTTTTCGGCCGACCGTTTCCGCGCGAAATTCCTGGAGGAACTGGGCGTGCGCGGCGGTGGCACCGACTATCGCGCCGGCATCGAGAATGCGCTCGATGCCATCGCCGATCACCTCGAACGCCATCTCGACGTCGACGCGCTGCTTGCCGCCGCGCGCTGAGGTCAGCCTGCCGGATTTTCCGCATACCACGCCAGGATTGCCGGCATGCGCTGTTCGAAACCACCGGGAATGAAGACGTTGAGCAGACCGGCCCGTTTGCCGGTCGTGTTGCAGAAATCATGTGTCACGCCGGCCGGAACGATGATGGTCGTACCCTCGGACGCGGTGACCCGATCCTCGCCGACGAGGACTGAAACCGTGCCTGACAGAACCACGAAGATCTCGTCGTTCCCCTCGTGCATGTGGGCTCCCGGTCCATCGGCGCCCGGCTCGAGCCACCACTCCGAGACGCAATAGGCGTTCGCGGTCTCATCCCCGTCGGCCTTGAAGACTGCTTGCATGCCCGGCATGGCGTAGCTGCGGCCCTCGCCTGCGGGCAGCACGATGGGCGCGCGCGGCGTCACCCTTCATGCGCCTTCGGCCAGTAGGTGCCGAAGCACCAGACATTGCCTTCGGGATCGCGGCAGATGAACTCGCGGCTCCCGTAATCGCGGTCGGTCAGGCCATGCTCGATGGCAGCACCGGCCTTGCGCACCCGCTCGAACAGGGCGTCCACGTCTTCGACGGCTACATAGAGCGACTTGCCGCCCTGATCGCCGGGCTCGCCGACGATGTTGCCGTATTCGTCTTCCTGCGCCTGGCCGCACATGATGATCGACGATCCGAGCGCCAGTTCGGCGTGGCCGACGACACCCTTGTCGTCCTCGTAGCGGGCTTTCACGGCGAAGCCGAACGCGTCGCGCAGCCAGTCGATCATCGTTGCCGCATCGCGGAAGCGGAAGGTCGGATAGATGCGCGGCGGCTCGATGGCGGTATAGGTGGTCATGGCAATCTCCTTCGACGTGTCTCGATGACAAGGAGAATGCCCGATGTCGGTTCCTTCGGCTTGAAGGAATGTTACCTGCGGATTGTCAGGTGCCTGCGAGCCACGCGGAGGGCGTGGTGCCTGCGAATTCGCGGAAGTCGCGTGCCAGATGCGCCTGGTCGGCGTAGCCGCAGCCGGCAGCGATGTCGGCCCACCCGCTTTCGGTCCGCGCACTCGCCAGCGACTGCGCCCGCATGAAGCGGGCAACGCGTGCCACGGCCTTCGGCGGCAACCCCACTTCTTCATGGAAGCGCGCGGCTAGGTGCTTGCGGCTCCAGTCCAGGCTTGTCGTAAGTTCGGCGACCGAAACGCCCCCGCCACTCGCCACAATGCGCTCATATGCCCACCTTATCGCCGCAGAGGATGGTGGTCCTGCCCGCATCCTCCCGAGGATGAAGGCTTCGGCGATGGCGAGCCGGCGGTCCCAGCTCTCCTCGTTGCCCAACTGTTGACGCAAGCTGTCCAGTGACCGATCGCCGAGTTGATCGAGATGGACCATCTGCTCGGTCAACTCGCTCATCGGCACGCCGAAGAACCGCCGGGCGCCGAGCGGGGTCAGTGTAAATTCGAGACAGGAACAGGCGCCCGCGGACGCGATGTTGACCGGGGCGAGACACAGGCCGGACGTGAAGCTGTGATAGCCGTCTTGCGCGGTTGGTGGCCGGCCCAGCGCAATTTCGAAAGGGTCGGAGAAGCCGATCAGCAGCGGCACGACCAGCGATGCCGTCTCAACCTGCCGGATGGGTTTGCCCGAGCTTTCGCGATAGAGCGCGATGTCGAGAACGAGCCCGTCCAATTCAGCGGGCGGCGGCACTTTCAACAATGTGAACGTGTCGGTCGCCACAACCGTCGCGCCCGGACGGGTCGAAACTGCTGCGAGTTGCGGCTCGGCTCTCATGGATGGCAGCCTAAACCAGCTTAGACCGCCGCGCGAGGCTCAATCCACCAGCAGCCTGGCAGCGAGCGCGACACAGGTCACGACCAGTAGCGGCTTGATGAGACGCGCGCCTTTCTTCATCGCCAGTGCGGCGCCGAGCCTGGCGCCAAGGAACTGGCAGAGACCCATCATCAGGCCGATTTTCCACGAAACGACCCCGGCAACCGCGAAGAAGGCGAAGCCGCCGACATTGGAGGCGAAGTTGAGCAGCTTGGTGTGGGCGGTGGCCTTCAGCACGCCGTAGCCCGCCAGCCCGACGAATGCCAGCATCAGGAACGAGCCTGTGCCGGGACCGAAAAGCCCGTCATAGAAGCCGAGTAGCGGCGGGATCGTCACGCCGAACAGGAATGGCCCGATGCGCTCGGCACGGTCGACATCGTCCATGTTCGGCTTGAAGGCAAAATAGAGCGCGATCGCCACCAGCATGACGGGTAGGGCGGCGCGCAGCAACTCGCCGGGCAGGATCGTGGCCAATGCGGCGCCGACGACCGAGCCGACGAAGGCGAGCAGTGCCGAAGGCGCCTGCTTCTTCAGGTCGACATGGCCCTTGGAGGCATAGGAAATGGTTGCCGAAGCGGTGCCGAAGAGACCCTGCAGCTTGTTGGTGCCCAACGCCTCGACCGGGGAGAAGCCGGCCAGCAGCAGGACCGGGACTGTGATGAGACCGCCGCCGCCGGCGATCGAATCGACGAAGCCGGCAAGGAACGCGGCCGCGGCAAGCAACAGGGCGATTTCGAGAGCGAGGTCGGAGAACATGCGCAATTCCAGATTACGCGCGCTTCCAGCACGGCCGCGCGCTATCCGCAAGCGCGATTTCGCGCTAGCTTCGCAGACGTTAGGGAAACCGGAGAGTCGAACGTATGGCGCTGGAGATGTTTTCGAGGATCAGGGAGTTTTTCGAGGGCGATCCGGTCGTGCGCAAGGTCGCCGACGATCCGGCGCTTTCGGCCGAGATACTGCTTCTGTTCCGCATGGTGCTCGCCGATGGCGAGGTGGACGAAGCCGAGCTCGAAACCCTGCGCCGGATTTGCGCCGACGCGTTCGGCATCGACACGGAAAGCTTCGGCAAGGTGATGCGCTATCTGCAGGACTACGGCTACGAGACGACCACCGCGCAGGCGCTCGCCATCTTCCGGGGGTATCCGCATGAACGCCGTGTCGAACTGGCCCGCCACCTCGCCGAAATCGCCAAGGCCGACGACGAACTGAACCAGCAGGAAGTGCGGCTTCTGGCGCGCACACTGGAGGTTTTGAGACTCGCCCCGCACGAAGTGGTGACCGGCGAAGCGTAGATCTTGTGTCTGCGGCTTTTGCGTTTGACCGATACGGCTTCTCAGTGCGCCCTTCGAGGCTCGCTGCGCTCGCACCTCAGGATGAGGGGGTGGTTTGATCGAACCTGCTCACTGCGGGCTCGAAGGACGTCAGCAAAACGACCTTCGAACCCACGGCGTTGCGGCTGGATGCACAACAGTCCTCATCCTGAGGTGCGAGCGCAGCGAGCCTCGAAGGACGCACCTTCAACCTTACGGCATTGGCGCTATCCCTGTTCGGCCAGCCGCCTGCGTAGCGCACGGTGAAGATCGGGCGCTGCGGCAACCAGCGCCTTGGCCGCATCGGACTGCGGGTTGTCCAGCACTTCGCCGGTCCTGCCTTCCTCCACGATCCGCCCCTCGTGCATAACCATCACCTCGTCGGTGATGGCGCGCGCAACGGTGAGGTCGTGGGTGATGAAGAGATAGGCGACGCCGAGCCTGTCGTTGAGATCAGCAAAGAGATCGAGAACCTGCGCCCGGATAGAGACGTCGAGTGCGGACACCGGCTCGTCGGCCACCACCAGCCGGGGACGGGTGATAATGGCGCGGGCAATCGAGATGCGCTGGCGCTGGCCGCCCGAAAACTCGTGCGGATATTTGTCCATGTCGCGCGGCTGCAAGCCGACTTCGTGCAGCGCGTCTGCAACCATTTCGCGCCGCTCAGCGGCGGACGGTTTCCTTTCCAGCAGATGCAGCGGTTCGCCCACCAGCCGCTCGACCTTGTGGCGCGGGTTGAAGGAGCCGTAGGGGTCCTGGAAGACAACCTGCATCTTTCGCCGGTGCGGCTTCAGCGCGTCCTCGCCGAGCGCGCTGACTTCCGCGCCATCGAGACGGATCGCGCCGCCGGTTGGCCGATCCAGCGCCAGAACCATGCGCGCCAGCGTAGACTTGCCGCAGCCCGAGCGTCCCACCAGCGCTACCGACTGGCCTGCGCGCAGGGAGAACGAGACGCCGTCCACGGCGCGGAATGGTGCCGGCTTTCGCAAAAGCGAGGTGCGCCGCCCCGGATAATCCCGGATGACGTTTTCGACGGAGAGGAGAGGCGGAGCGTCTGCTGTCGCAGCGGCCGTTGCATGCCGTTTCCGCGCGGGCACGTGCATGGAAGCCTGCGCGAGCTGACGCGTGTAAGGATGCACCTGCTCTGAAAGCGTGCGGGCGGTCTCGCCGTCCTCCATCACCTCGCCATGGCGCATGATGGTGATGCGGTCGGCCATGTCGGCGACGACCGCGAGGTCGTGCGAGATCAGCAGCAGGCCCATCTTCCGTTCGTCGACGAGGTCGCGCAGCAGTTCGAGGATCTGTTGCTGCAGCACCACGTCGAGCGCGGTCGTCGGTTCGTCGGCGATCAGCAGCTTGGGCTTCAAGGCGCAGGCAATCGCGATCACCACGCGCTGGCGCTGGCCGCCGGAAAGCTCATGCGGATAGCGCGCGAGCGGGAACTTCGCTTCCGGCAGGCCCACTCGGTCTAGTATCTGGCGCGCGGTCTGCTCGGCATCGGCGCGGTTGGCGCCAGTGTGCCAGCGAATACCCTCGGCCACCTGCTCGCCGATAGTCTTCACCGGGTTCAGCGCGGTCATCGGCTCCTGGAAAACCATGCCGATATCGTCGCCGCGAAGCTTGTTCATCGCGGCTTCGGGGGCGGACAGGATGTCGATCCCGTCGAAGGTCACGCGCCCTTGCGCCCGTGCCGCTTCCGGAAGGAGCTGCATGACAGTGAGCGCCGTCATCGACTTGCCGGAGCCCGATTCGCCAACCAGCCCCATCACCTCGCCCTGCTCGATGGTCAGGTCGATGTCCTTGAGGATCGACGTATCGCCGATGTCGAGCCGCAGGTTTTCGATTTCGAGCAGGCTCATCGCTGACGTCTCAATTTCGGGTCGAGCATGTCGCGCAGGCCGTCGCCCAGGAGGTTGAGCCCCAGAACCGTGATGACGATGGCAAGGCCGGGGAAGATCGCCAGATGCGGCGCAACCATCATGCGCGTCTGCGCGTCGAACAGCATGCGGCCCCACGAAGGCATCGGTGGCTGCGCGCCAAGGCCTAGATAGGATAGGCCGGCTTCGGCCAGGATGCCCAGCGCGAACTGGATGGTGCCCTGAACCAGCAGGATAGACGCGATATTCGGCAATATGTGCTCGATGGTGATGAGCGCCTTGCCCTTGCCTGATGCGCGAGCGGCAAGCACGTATTCGCGCGGCCAGAGTGACAGCGCCCCGGCCCGTGCGACGCGCGCAAAGACGGGCACGTTGAAGATGCCGATGGCGATGATGGCGTTGATCGCCCCGGGGCCGAAGATCGCCGTGATCATGACTGCCGAAAGCAGTGCCGGGAAAGCGAAGACCACGTCGTTGAAGCGCATCAGCGCCTCGTCGATCCACCCGCCGCGCGCCGCGGCCCAGCAGCCGAGCGGGACGCCGATGCCCATGCCGATGCCGACCGCCACCAGCGCGACCGCGATGGAATTGCGGGAGCCGACCATAATCATCGAAAGGATGTCGCGGCCGAAATGATCGGTGCCGAAGGGGTGCTCGGCCGAGAGCCCCTTCATCCGGTCGGCGACCACAAGATGCGTGACGTCGTAAGGCGTCCACACGAACGAGACGAGCGCCATCGCGGCGATCAGTGCCGTGATGATGAAGCCGACCAGGAAGGAACGGTTGGCAAACGCCATGCGGACCAGTGCGCGCCAGCCGGTCGGTTCGGCGGAGAGCGGCTGCATGCTCATGCGGCTATCCTCAGCCGCGGGTCGACGACGGCATAGAGGATGTCGACAATTATGTTGACGACGACCACGCTCGCCACGAGCAGCATGACGACACCCTCGACCACGATCAGGTCACGCTGGGTGATCGCCTGGAAGACGAGGCGTCCGAGTCCCGGCAAGTAGAACACGTTCTCGATGATGATGGTGCCGGCGAGCAGGAATGCGAATTGCAGGCCGAGGATCGTCAGCACCGGGATCATCGCGTTGCGCAGCGCGTGTCGCCACAACACGGTGCGGCGCGGCATGCCCTTGGCGCGCGCGGTGCGGATATAGTCCTCGCCGAGCACTTCGAGCATGGCGGAGCGGGTCACGCGGGCAAGGATCGCGGCCTGCGGCAGGGCAAGCGCTACGGCGGGCAGGAGAAGCGCCTTGATGCCCGGCCAGATGCCGGCGTTCCACCCGGGAAAGCCGCCGGAGGACACCAGCCTCAGCCACACCGCGAAGACGTAGATCAGCAGCAGCGCAAACCAGAAATTGGGAATCGCGACGCCGATCTGCGCTGCACCCATCGAGACGGTGTCAGCGGCCTTGCCGCGCCGGGCTGCCGAGAATATGCCGACCGGAATGGCGATCGCTGTCGACAGGATGAGCGAAATGACCGCCAGCGGCAGCGAGACGACCACGCGTTCGGCGATCAGGTCGATGACCGGCGAGGAATAGGTGAAGGAGCGGCCGAAATCGCCCACCAGCATGCCGCCGACCCAGTTGAAATACCGCAGCAGCACCGGCTGGTTGAGCCCCATCTGCTCGCGCAGGTTCGCGAGCGCTTCAGGGGTCGCATTCATGCCGAGCATGAGCTGCGCCGGGTCGCCGGGCAGGATCTCCAGCACACCGAAAACGACTGCCGAAGCAACCATCAGCGTCAGGAGGCCGATGCCGATGCGTTTGGCGAGAAAGGCGGTCATGAAGGGCGGATCGTTCCTGAAAAATGATGCCTCCCCAGGCCGGAAGCCGGGGGAGGCACTGTGGGTGTCGAGGCTATTCGGTCCAGTGAACCTTGGTCAGGTCGGCCACCGAAAGCGGCCAGTTCTCCCACATGCCTTCGATCTTGGCGTCCCACACGCCGACCTTGGGGAGCTGGAACAGGAAGCCGTTGACGGCATCCTCCGCGAGGATGCGCTGGGCCTTGCCGTAAAGCTCGTTGCGCTTGGCCTCGTCGGTCGTGACCTCGAGTTCTTCCATGACCGCGTTGAACTCGGGGTTCTGGTACTGGAAGTAGTAGTCCGGCCGCGCATAGATACCTATGTCCATCGGCTCGACATGGGAGACGATGGAGAGGTCGTAGTTCTTGTCGGTGAAGACCTGGCTCAGCCAGTCGGCCCACTCCAGCGGAATAATCTCGAGATTGATGCCCACCTGCCGCAACTGCGAGGCGATGATCTGGCCGCCGTCACGGGCGTAGCCGGGAGGCGGGAGCTTCAGCGTCGCGGAGAAGCCATCGGGGAAGCCCGCCTGCGCCAGCAGTTCCTTCGCCTTTTCAGGGTCGTAGGGATAGGTGCCGGTCAGGTCGACATAGGCCGGATGATGGGGTGCGAAGTGCGAGCCGATCGGCACGCCGAGGCCGGGCGGGGTGCCGGCGATGATCTCGTCGCGGTTGAGCGCATGGGCGATGGCCTGGCGCACCTCCAGCTTGTCGAACGGCTCCTTCTTGTTGTTGGTCGCCAGAACGGTCTCGCCCTCGGTCGAGCCGATCACGACCTTGAAGCGCGGGTCGCTTTCGATCTGCGGCAGGGCGTCGCCGGCCGGCATGTTGGAGAAGGCATGCACGTCGCCGGACAGAAGTGCCGGAACAGCCGCGGCCGCGTCCGGGATGATGCGGAACTCGGCCTTGTCGAGCGCGACTTCTTCGCCCCAGTAGTCAGGGTTCTTCACCAGCGTGATCGAAGAACCCTTGGCCCAGTTCTCGAACTTGAATGGGCCGGTGCCGATGGGCTTTTCCTTGTTGCCATCGGCAGAGGCCGGGGAGACGATGGCTGCCTCACCCCAGCCCATGTTCCACAGGAACGCGCCCTGCGGGTGCTTGAGGGTCACGACGACGGTCGCCGGGTCGACAACCTCCACTTTCTCGATCGCCGAATAGAGGCCTTTCTGCGGATTGACGGAATCCTCGGCCATGGCGCGGTCGATGGAGAATTTCACGTCCTCGGCGCTGAAGTCCGCGCCGTCGTGAAACTTCACGCCGGTGCGCAGCTTGAAGGTGTAAACCTTTCCATCATCGGAGATTTCCCAGCTTTCGGCGAGGCCGGGCTGTACGGCGCCGTCCGGGCCGATGCGGGTGATGCCTTCGAAGATGTTCGCATAGCCGACTTCCTTGATCGCGGCCGCGGCACCGGCCGTCGGATCGAGATGCGGCGGCTCAAGCACCATGCCGATGACGATGTCCGTGCGCTGGGCAATGGCCGCGCTCGACGTGGCGAGCGCAAGCGCCGTGGCCACGAGAACGGATTTCAAAAGCTTCATGACGATCTCCCGATGCAAACTGAACCCCGGCGATCAAAGCGCGAAACGCACGGGGAGTAAATCGACTTTGTTGCGCCGCAAAGCGCTGATGGGCGCCTTGCCCCGTCAGCCACGCATGGCGCCGCGCAACAGTACGTCCAGCCCGATGGCCATGACCTTGGCTGATTCGACCATATCGTCGATGCCGACCCATTCGTCCGGCTGGTGCGCGAGGTCGAGGATGCCCGGGCCATAGGCGATGCAGTCGTGCAGATGGCCGATACGGGCGACATGTTTCTGGTCGTAGGTGCCGGGCGAAATCACGTAGTCCGGCTCCTTGCCGAAGATTTCACGGATGCCTTCGGCGACCGCGGTCACAACCGGCGCGTCGCGTTCCGTCATGGTCGGCTGGACTTCCATCAGGTCGCGGATGGAATAATCGAATTTCGGGCGTTCGCGCTTGAGCCGGTCGAGAATGGAGGTGACCTCGCCCTTCACCTGGTCGATGGATTCTTCCAGGAGAAAGCGCCGGTCTATCACGGTGCGGCACGTGTCCGCGACGTTGGGCGAGGGCAGGCCGGGAAAGAAATCCTCGGTCTGGCCGCCGTGGATCGAGTTGATGTTCATGGTAGAGCGGCGCGCACCTTCCGGGACCACCGGCATCTGGGTCTGCTTGCGGTCGAGCGCTGGGAAAAGCTCTTCCTCGAAGGCGTGCAGCACCGCGCCCATGTGGCGGATCGCCGAATCGCCGAGGAACGGCATGGAGCCATGCGCGATCCTGCCCTTGGTCTCGATCTCCGCCCACCAGACGCCGCGATGGCCTAAGCAGATGCGGTCCTTGTTGAGCGGTTCGGGAATGATGACGTGGTCGACGCGCGGCTTCGAGAAGAAGCCCTTGGAGGCGAGATATGCAACGCCGCCGAAACCGCCCGACTCCTCGTCGACAGTGCCCGAAATCTCGATGGCGCCCGGAAAATCCGGATAGACGTCCATGAAGACTTCGGCGGCGATGATGGAAGCGGCCAGCCCGCCCTTCATGTCGCAGGCGCCGCGGCCGTACACGCGGCCATCCTTCACGATGCCGCCATAGGGATCGACCGTCCAGCCTTCGCCGGCCTCCACCACGTCGATATGCGAGTTGAAATGCACTGTGGGGCCGTGGCCGCGCCCGTCGAAGCGGGCAACGACATTGGTACGCGGATAACGGTCCGAATCGCCCGGCGTGTCCTGCCCGCGGATGAGCTGCGTCTCGAAGCGCCGCTTTCGCAGCCGGTTTGCGATGAACTCCGCACAGGGCGTGTAGGCTTCGCCGGGCGGGTTCACCGTCGGAAAGCGGATCAGGTCGGCGGTGAGGGCGACGAGTTCGTCGCGGCGGTCATCTATGGCGCGGAAGAGCTTTTCGTTCATGGGCGCTATTGAGCAGGCAGGATTGGGGGCTGGCAAGCAGGCTGTTTGGTCCAGCCTGATTTCATGATGCCAGCCAGGCCGATATGCGAAAGATTGTTAGGAAATCTCCGTCAGAGTCGCCTCATATCGCCCGCCGGTGCACCATGCGCATCGTGGGCTGGGACAGTTTGGGGTTCGACGCATGAATAAGTTTATGCTGGCCGCGGCCGCTATGGCGCTGCTGCTCGGTTCCGGTCTTTCGGCTCAGGCATCCAGCGTGGTGGCCCGCGTTGACGTCGCCGCGCAGAAGATGACCGTCACGCATTATGGCAAGGTCCTCTACGAATGGCCGGTTTCGACCGCGCGTCAGGGGTACACCACGCCTCGCGGCGAGTTCCGCCCCTATCGGGTTCACAAATTGTGGCTCTCGCGCACGTACGACAATGCGCCGATGCCGTTTGCAGTCTTCTACGATCGCGGGTGGGCCGTGCATGGCACGGATGCCGTCAGCCGGCTTGGACAGCCTGCCTCGCATGGCTGCGTGCGGCTTGCGACGCCCAACGCGGAAGCCTTCTACCGGCTGGTGCGCCAGGTGGGTGCAGGCAACACGCGCATCATCGTCGAAAACTGAGACCGCCAGCCGGCGAAAAATATTCCACACCATGTCGCCTTTCCGGCATTTCAATCCCGAACCGTCTTGCATAGACCTGACAAGGTTAGGGAGCGTTCAGTGATGTCGGATCATCGGCTCGACCTGTCGAGACCTGTTTCGGACGAGGTCCGCAAGACGACCTGCTATATGTGCGCCTGCCGGTGCGGCATCGACGTGCACCTGAAGGACGGCAAGGTCCGCTACATCGAAGGCAACCGCGACCATCCGGTGAACAAGGGCGTGCTTTGCGCAAAGGGTTCGTCCGGCATCATGCAGCATTACGCGCCGGCGCGCCTCGATTCGCCGCTGCTGCGCACCGGCCCGCGCGGATCGGGCGAATTCCGCAAGATTTCCTGGGAAGAGGCGCTGAGGCTCGCAACGGAGTGGCTTGGCGAGGTACGCGACCGCGATCCGAAGAAGCTCGCCTTCTTCACCGGACGCGACCAGTCGCAATCGCTCACCAGCTTCTGGGCGCAGCAATTCGGCACGCCCAACTATGCCGCGCATGGCGGTTTCTGCTCCGTCAACATGGCGGCGGCCGGCATCATGACGATCGGCGGCGCGTTCTGGGAGTTCGGCGCGCCGGACTGGGAGCGCACGAAGCTGTTCGTGATGTTCGGCGTTGCCGAGGATCACGACTCCAACCCGCTCAAGATGGGTATCTCGAAGCTGAAGAAACGCGGCGCGCGGTTCGTTTCGGTCAATCCGGTCCGCACCGGTTATTCGGCGGTTGCCGACAACTGGATCGGGGTGCGGCCGGGAACCGATGGCCTGCTGATCCTGGCTCTCGTCCACGAACTCCTCAAGGCGCGGCGGATCGATATCGACTACCTTGTCCGCTATTCCAATGCGCCCTGGCTGGTGATCGACGCACCGGAAACGGCCGATCATGGGTTGTTCGCCCGGGACGCCGAAGGCAAGCCGCTGGTCTTTGAAACCGTGACCGAGCGCGTCGTGCCGG
This sequence comes from Aquamicrobium sp., assembly GCA_019739225.1. Taxonomy (GTDB): domain Bacteria; phylum Pseudomonadota; class Alphaproteobacteria; order Rhizobiales; family Rhizobiaceae; genus Aerobium. The sequence goes on along the minus strand of JAHHDT010000001.1, from coordinate 651,120 downwards.
CCGGAACGAAGGGCGCGCGTCCGTCGCTTTCCGGGCGCACGACGCTGTCTGACGGGCGCGCCGTGGCGCCGTCGTTCCAGTTGCTGGCGGAAGAATATCTCGATCCGCGCCACGCACCCGAGGCCGTGGCCGACCGGGTCGGAGTCGATGCCGCCACCATTCGCGGCCTTGCCGAGGAAATCGGGCGTGTCGCCTTTGACGAGGCGATCGAGATCGAGCAGCCTTGGACGGATGTTTACGGACAGCGACACCAGACCTTTGTGGGCCGGCCGGTCTCGTTCCACGCGATGCGCGGCATCTCGGCGCATTCCAACGGGTTCCAGACGGCGCGCGCACTGCACCTGCTGCAGGTGCTGATCGGCGCGATAGACTGCCCCGGTGGCTTTCGCTTCGAGCCGCCTTACCCGAAGCCTCTGCACGCGCATCCGCGTCCGCACGGCAAGTCGGAGCATTTCGGCTCCAACCAGCCCCTCGCCGGGCCCCATCTCGGTTTCCCGCTTGGGCCGGAAGACCTTCTGGTCGACGCGGAGGGCAAGCCGACGCGCATCGACAAGGCGTTTTCCTGGGAAGCGCCGATCTCGGCCCATGGCCTGATGCATATGGTCATCGCCAACGCTCATGCCGGCGATCCATATCCGATCGACGTGTTGTTCCTCTACATGGCCAACATGGCCTGGAACTCGTCTATGAACACGGCCGGCGTGATCAGGATGCTGGAGGACAGGGACGAGGCGACCGGCGAGTACCGCATCCCGAAGATCATCTATTCCGACGCCTATTCCTCGGAAATGGTGGCCTACGCCGACCTCGTGTTGCCCGATACGACATATCTCGAACGCCACGACTGCATCTCGTTGCTCGACCGGCCCATCTCGGAACCGGATTCCGTCAATGACGCCATCCGTTGGCCGGTGGTCGAGCCAGACCGTGACGTACGCGCCTTCCAGAGTGTGCTGATCGACCTCGGCGCGCGGTTGCGCCTGCCGGGCTTTTCCGACAGCCGCGGGCAGCCGCTCTACGCAGACTACGCCGATTACATCGTGCGCCATGAGAGGCGCCCCGGCATCGGGCCGCTGGCAGGGTTTCGCGGCCTTGGAGCCGACCGGACGGGCAGGGGAGCGGCCAATCCCGACCAGTTGAACCGCTATATCGAGAACGGCTCGTTCTTTTCCGCGCATATCCCGCCCGAAGCGCAGTTCTTCAAGCATGCCAATGCGGCCTACCAGGATTTCGCGGTGCGGATGGGTTTCTTCGACCAGCCGCAGCCGGTGACGTTCCAGCTTTATTCGGAGGAGTTGCAGAAGTTCCGCCTGTCGGCGCAGGGCCTTCGCGAGCCGGCGGCGCCGGAAGCCTATCGCGAGCGCATCGTGTCTGCCTTCTCCCCGCTGCCGTCATGGTACGAGCCATTCGAGGAAGCGGGCGTAGACAAGTCGGCGTTTCCATATCACGCGATCACGCAGCGCCCGATGGCGATGTACCATTCGTGGGGTTCGATGAATGCGTGGCTGCGCCAGATCCATACCCGCAACCCGCTCTACGTGCCCGGCGCGATCTGCGACGCGCACGGGCTGAAGGACGGCGACTGGGTCTGGCTGACATCGCATCACGGCCGCATCAAGGTCGAGATCGCGCGTTCCGAGACCGTCAATCGCGATACGATGTGGACGTGGAACGCGATCGGCAAGCGGAGCGGTGCGTGGGCACTCGACCCTGCTTCGCCGGAGGCGACCAGAGGGTTTCTGATGAACCATCTGATCCACGAATTGCTGCCGCCGAAGGGCGACGGCATGCGCTGGTCGAATTCCGATCCCATCACCGGCCAGGCGGCGTGGTACGACCTGCGGGTAAACATCGAGAAGGCGGAGCCCGACGTGGCAAGTCAGCCGCATTTCGAGCCGCAGAAGCGGGGCACGCGTGAGGTTGCCGACGAGCTGCGCTACGGGCAGGAGTGGAGCCGGTGACGTCTCTCCCTTCCCAGCCGACCCCGAAAAAGCTCGGGCTCGTCATCGACCTTGACGTCTGTGTCGGCTGCCATGCCTGTGTTGTCTCGTGCAAGGAGTGGAATACCGGCGGATACGGCGCCGCTCTGTCCGATCAGGACCCTTATGGTCCGGACGTTTCAGGCACGTTCCTCAACCGCATCCATTCCTTCGAGGTGACGCCTGAAGGTGGCGAGGTGGTGGGCGAGGCCGGGGCCGCGCGGCTGATCCACTTTCCCAAGTCCTGCCTGCATTGCGAGGACGCGCCCTGCGTGACCGTCTGCCCGACGGGCGCCTCCTACAAGCGCACCGACGACGGCATCGTGCTGGTGGACGAGGACATGTGCATCGGTTGCGGCCTGTGCGCATGGGCGTGCCCCTATGGTGCGCGCGAAATGGACCTTGCCGCCGGCGTGATGAAGAAATGCACGCTCTGCATCGACCGCATCTACAATGAGACCATTCCCGAAGTGGATCGCGTGCCCTCTTGCGTGCGGACCTGCCCGACCAATGCCCGGCATTTCGGCGATCTCGCCGATCCGGGTTCGGCCGTATCGATCATGGTGGCCGAACGCGGCGGCATGGACCTTATGCCGGAGCAGGGCACCAAGCCCGTCAACAAATACCTGCCGCCCCGCCCGCGAAAGCCGCTGGCAGCGAAGGCGGTGCCGGCTGCGGAGGATACGCGCGGGGCAACGGGTTTCTTTGCGTGGGTCGACGACATGCTGGACCGGATCTGATGCTCGTGCCACTCTCGATTTTGCAGAGCACTCTACGTTGCCCCCCTCTGTCCTGCCGTAGCCTGCCCTACGCCTACGCTTCGGGCGTTCGTCACTCGAAAAGCCAAATCGTTGGCTTTTCGTCCGCTTTGCGGACCACTCCTCACCCCCCACGAGGGGGGATATCGGCCGTCAATTCTGCCGGGGCTCGTTCTGCAGCGTTGATGATTGGCGAAAGCAGGTGTGCATGGCGATCTCCCCCCTCGTGGGGGAGATGTCCGGCAGGACAGAGGGGGGCGCGACGGAATGCGGCGCTGCGGGGGCTTCGCTTCTAGATGCATCCAGCCCTTTCCATCATCGCGTTCACGACCGCTTCTGGGCTGGGTTACGGGCTTGCGGCCGTCCTGGGTCTCGGCCTGCTCGATCCTGCTTCCATGGCAACCAAGATCGCGCATTTCGTTGCGCTGGCGCTGATCTCGGCCGGTCTGCTGTCGTCGACATTGCATCTCGGCAATCCGCAGCGCGCATGGCGGGCGCTGTCGCAGTGGCGCTCGAGCTGGCTGTCGCGCGAGGGCGTGATGGCGATCCTCACCTTCATCCCGCTGTGCATTGCCGCCTATGGTGCGATCTTCCAGTCGCGCTACCTGCCGATTGCGGGCCTGCTCGGCACGCTGGGGGCGGCCGTCACGGTCTACTGCACCTCGATGATCTATGCGTCGCTGCGGTCGGTGCAGGCGTGGCACACGCCGCTCACGCCGGCCTGCTATCTGCTCTTTGCCGGCGCGGGCGGAAGCCTGCTCGGTCTGTTTTTCGCGGCTTCGGGCGGTGGCAATGTGCTGGTGTTGTCGGTGCTGTCGGTGGTTCTGCTGGTCGCGGCCTGGGTTTTGAAATGGCTGTGGCGGCAACGCATGTTGTCGCTGGTTCCGCTTTCGACACCCGAAAGCGCGACGGGCCTCGGCTTCATCGGCAAGGTGAAGCTGTTCGAGCGGCCGCATTTCAACGACAACTATCTCACAAGCGAGATGGGGTTCAGGGTGGCGCGCAAGCATGCGGCGAAGCTGGCGCGGCTCAGCGTGCTGCTCGGCGGCGTGGTGCCGGTTGCGGCCGTCGCGCCGCTGCTATTGTCCGGTGCCGTCACCCCGGCGCTGGCCGTGATCGCCGTCGTGTCGCATGCCGTAGGTGTGCTGGCGGAGCGCTGGCTGTTCTTCGCCGAAGCGCGGCACGCGGTGATGAACTATTACGGGCAGTAGGCCGCGATCAGCGTCTGTCAGCTCGTCTTCCAGCGCTTGTGGAACCACATCCACTGGCCCGGATGCTCGCGTACCCAGCCTTCGACCGTGTCGTTGAGAAGCTGGCTGGTCGCCTGCACGTCAAGCGTTCCCTTCTCGGTGCGGGGCAGTTCCAGTCTGTCGAAGATTTCCAGCCGGTAACGGTTGCCGGGTAGCCGCACGGAGCGAGCCGGATAGACATCGCAGTCGTACTGGCGCGCGAGCTTCGCCACCAGCGGACTGGTGTTGCACGGCCGTCCGAAGAAGGTGGTTGGCACCCCCTTGTGGAACTTCTGGTCGACGAGGACACCGATATTGCCGCCACGCTCGAGGATGCGGGCGAGGCCGAAAGCGGCGCCAGCGCGCGAGGCGATCAGTTCGCCCATCGCATCAGCGCGGGTCGAGAAGATGTATTTGGCGATGTAGGGGTTGTTCGGGGCGCGGAACAGCGCTGTCACCGGCAGTTCGTACGAGGCTGCGGCCACCGGCAGGAGCTCGAAATTCCCGGTATGGGCGGTGAAGAAGATGTGCGGCCTGTCGCTGGCGCGCACGCGCACGAAAATCTCCTCGCCGATTACCTCGACGCGGCCCGTCCTGTTCGAATTGGGTTCGAAGTCGAAAAGCTGGTCGAGGAAGACGTACTCGCCGGCCAGACGCGCCATGTTGCCCCACATGTCGGAGGCGATCGCCTGGATTTCTTCCTCGCTCTTTTCGGGATAGGCGTTGCGGAGATTGTCGAGAGCAACTCGGTGACGGCCGAACCATGGGCCAATGCGGCGCGCCACGCGGTCGGCGAAATCGAGCGCACGGTCCGGCGGCAGCAGGCGCAGGAGCCAAAGCGCTGCCATGGCGGCCTGTGCTGTCAGCCAATACTCCGCCTGCTTGAGAAAGCGCAGTGTCCGGGCAATCAGCGGCCGGAGGAATGGCGCGCGGCCCTCACTCATCACGCAATCCGCAGGATGATCTTGCCGAAAACCTCGCGGCCTTCCATGCGCTCCAGCGCGCGGCCGATGTCGTCGAAACCGACTTCGGTGTCGATAACGGGGTGGACGATGCCGGCGGCCATCTTCTGCATGGCATCGGCCATGTTTTCCATCCGGCAGCCGAAGGACCCGAAGATCTTGAGCTGCTGCTGGAAGAGCTGCATCAGGTTCATGCTGGTGGATACACCCGAGGTCGAGCCGCAGGTGACGAGGCGCGCCCCGCGCTTCATGCACAGCATCGAGCCGGCCCAGGTGTCGGCGCCGACATGTTCGAAGACAACGTCGACGCCCTTCTTCTTCGTCAGCTTGCGCACGACGCCCTCGAAGCGGTCTTCGCGGTAGTTGATGACGTGGTCCGCGCCCAGCGCCTTGGCCTTCTCGATCTTGTCGTCCGAGCCCACGGTCGTGATGACCGTGCAGCCCATGCGCCGTGCTAGCTGGATCGCGGCCGAGCCGATGCCGGAACCGCCTGCGTGGACGAGGATGGTCTCGCCCGGCTGCAGCTTGGCATTGTCGAACAACATGTGCTCGACCGTGCCGAAGGTGACGGGCGCCACGGCCGCGCCGATCTCGTCGACGCCGGGCGGTGCCGGCACCAGAAGCCGTGCCGGAAGGTTGACCTTTTCCTGCGCGAAGCCGTCGAGATGGAAGCCGTGGACGCCGGACACATGCTCGCAGAGATTGTCGCGCTTCTCGCGGCATGCGCGGCAGCGACCGCAGGTGCGCGCCCCATAGATCGAGACGAGTTGGCCCGGTGCGAGGTTGGAAACCCCGTCACCGACCGTCTCAACCTCGCCGGAGGCTTCCGCGCCGACGACCAGCGGCATTTTGCGCTTGGCGAACGCCATGCCGCGCCAGCCCCAGACATCGATATGGTTGAGCGCAACCGCCCTGATCCTGACGGTGACCTCTCCGAGGCCGGGAGGCGGGGGCGGGGGCAGGTCAACGGATTCGAGCCGCCGATCCTCGACGAGTTGCAGTGCGCGCATGGGAGTATCCGCTTCTGTCTGGCGTTTGCGAAAGCGGACTAGACCGGTTCCCGCGCCATGACAAGGCACGTATTTTGACCGCCGAAGCCGAAGGAGTTGGAAATCACAGTGCCGACCTCGGCTTCTCGCTTCACGTTCGGCACGACGTCGAGCTCGATCGCCGGATCCGGATGGTCGTAGTTGATGGTCGGCGGAATGACGCCGCGCGCCATGGTCAGAAGCGAAAACACCGCCTCGATGGCGCCCGCTGCCGACAGCGTATGCCCGATCATCGACTTGTTGGACGAGATGGGAATCCGCTTCATCCGCTCGCCGAATACGGTGGACAGCGACAGATGTTCCATCTTGTCGTTCTCCGGGGTCGAGGTGCCGTGAGCGTTGACGTAGTCTATCTCATCGGCGCTCATGCCGGCATCGGCAAGGGCGGCGTGGACGGCGGCTATGGCGGGCGAGCCGTCGGGCTTGGACCGGGTACGGTGAAAGTCGTCGGCTTTCTCGCCGCAGCCGCGCATGATGCCGAGCACCGGCGCGCCGCGCGAGAGTGCGCTTTCCAAGGATTCAAGCACCAGTGCAGCCGAACCCTCGGCCAGCACGAAGCCGTCGCGGTCCTTCGAAAACGGCTTCGATGCCTTTTCGGGCCGCTCGTTCTGCGTGGAGAGTGCTGACAACAGCGAAAAGCGGATCAGTGCCTCGGCGGTCGCCGAACCGTCGGCGCCGATGGCCAGCGCCCGTTCGCTCTCGCCGCGCTGGATCGCCTCGATGCCGAGCTGGATGGCTGTCGCGCCGGACGCACAGGCAGTCGACAGGGTGATCGGCAGGCCGCGCGTGCCGAAGCGATCGGCGAGGCGGTCGGCGATGGCGCCGAACTGCGAAGCCTCGAAGATTTCCTGGCGAAGCTGCTCGCGTGCCGAGGCAAGCAGGCGTTCGTACACCGGCAGGTCCAGGTCGGCGGAATCGTAGAGCGCCAGCCGTTCGTGCCAGTCGAGCTCGACCGGAGGGGATGCGAGAAACAACGGACCGGCGAAATCGCCGACATCGTAGCCCGCGCCTGCGACCGCTTCCAGCGCCGCGATCTCGGCAAGCTCGTAGGTCAGCGCGCTTGCGCCCTTGTCGCTGGAAGCCAGAAAATCGACCGTGCCGGAAATGGTGGTGTTCAGGTGTTCGGTGGGGAATCGGGTGATCGGGTGGATGCCGGAGCGTCCCGAAGTCAGCGCGGTCCAGTTGTCCTCCACGCCCTGGCCGAGCGAGGTCACGACACCGACGCCGGTTACGGCGATAACGGGGCGGCCGCGGTGATCGGTTGTGCTGGGCATCGCGTCTTCCTCCGGCTCACGCCTTGACGACGAGGGCCGCGCCCTCAAAGCGATGATAGCCGATACTGGTTGCCAGGACTGCTTCGGGCGCGCCTTCCAGCGGGCTCTCGTTCTCCGCATCGAAGGCCGGGTAGGGCGCGCCGTTGTGAATGGCGAGTGCCGCCAGCGCGATCGCGAAGGGGAACTGTGCTTCCTTCAGGTGCCCGGTCAACGTCGAGAAACCGCGCAGGGCGAATTCGCCGGCGCTCTGGAGCGCGTTGCGCTCGGCGCCCGTTGCCGCGTGGGCGCCCGAAGCGCCGGAAACGGCCATCAGGCGCTGGTCTGGCGCGCCCAGCGCGCGGACGACACCCGAGATCGCCTCGACGAGATTGCCTTCGCTGCGTCTTGCCCGGCCGGACGCTACGCTGCTGATGGCGGCGTAGGCATTGCGCCCGCGCGCTTCAGCGTGTTCGCGCGATTCAAGGACGAGGAAAGCCGCGCCCGAGCCGGTGATGACGCCGCCGCCATCGTTGGCGGCCCGCTGCCACACGGATTTCCAGCGCTTGCGATGCAGGAAGCCGTCCAGCTCATAGCCCAGCAGCATGTCGGGATGCTCGGTCTGGAATGCACCGCCCACCAGCATGTGGGTCGACTGGCCCGACCGGATGCGCGCCGCCGCCGTCTCGATCGCCGATACGCCGGCACCTTCTTCACCCATGAAGGTGCGAGAAGAGCCGGTAACCTTGTGCACGATGGAAATGTTGCCGGCCAGCAGGTTGGAGAGCTGGGCGAGAAAAAGCGTGGGCCGCAGTTCGGTCGTCAGCTTCTCATTGAGCAGGAGATCGCGATCGTTGCGCGAGGCAGCCGCGTCGAGGATCGCCTGGTCGACCGCGCTGTCGCGCTCACCGCCGCCGGCTGCCACCACCATATCCATGGTCGCCAGCAGCGCTTCGTCCTTGGCGTCGGCATCGTCGAGCGCCACGCCGGCCGCATAGGTGCCGAGCCTCTGCCACGTCTCCATCTGCCGCTGGTCGCCTCGCTTGGCGATCTGCAGGCCCCAGTCGATCTCGGGAAGCGGATGGATCGTGTACGGCTGGAAGCGCTCTGCATCGAGCACGGGCTTCGCGCCCGGCGTGCTCAGCACATGCCAGTGGCGCTCGGCGCCTTCGCCCAGCGAAGAGACGAGGCCGATGCCGGTTATGACGACGTCACGCGCGCTCATTCAGGGCTCATCCGAAGGCCGCCGCCGTACAAGCTCAGGTCGCGTTCTTGGCGGCGACGAGGCCATCTATCTTGGCGCAGAGGTTTTCCATGACGAAATATTCCTCGGCCGGGGCCTTTCCGTCGTTGACTTCCTGCGTCCACTTCTCGAGCGGCACCTTGATGCCGAACTCCTTGTCGATCGCAAAGACGATGTCGAGGAAATCGAGGCTGTCGATGCCGAGGTCGTCGATCGTGTGGCTCTTGGGCGTGATCGTGTCGCGGTCGATCTCGCTGGTCTCCGCGATGATGTCGGCAACCTTGTCGAATGTGGATGTCACAGTGATTCCCTCTGAATGCAGGGCTTGTTCGTTCGTATGCTGGCGGCTCTCTAATCGGTTTTTACGGGCAGGAAAAGAGCCAGAGCCAAAAAGGTCGCCGCCTTCGCCCTCAATTGAAGACGATCCGGCCGATGATATGGATACCCTCGTCCGTCGGCGCAACGATTACCGCTTCGCCTTCGCGTGGGGTGACGCCGACGAATGCCTCGACGCTTTCGGCATGGGTAACGAGTACGAGATTGCCGGATCCCGAATAGCTTCGAATCAGCTCGATCACTTCCTGGGCGGCGCTTTTTGACGCTTCCTCATCTTCTGAAGGCGGGTCGAGCGCTGCCATTTCCTCGACCAGCCCGTCGCCGAATGCGAGGCGGGCCGTCTGGAGCGTGCGGCAATAGCGGCTTGCGTAAACCTGCTCGACCGGCTCGGCTCGTGCCGAGATCAGCGCGCCGATGCGACGTGCCTGCTGACGCCCCCGGTCTGACAGATTGCGTTGTGTGCGGCAGTTCTCGATGTCGAAATTGGCCGGGTCGCCGGAACCCGGCGCGTTGGCGTGCACCAAGAATAGCACCTGGCCGCCGTTGCGCAGCAGTGCCCATCCTGCCTCTGTGGCGCTGGCTGGCGTGCCTGCCAGAAGGAGAATGGCGACGACGATCGTTGTCAGACGGAGCATCCGGTACCCTTTGTTGCTGCTACCGATATAGGGACGGGATCGGGACATGAAAGGCAAGCCAATGCTTTGTGCTTGCGGTTTCGATGCCGCAGCTTGCCGCGACGGCGCAATTGCGCTACCGCGCGGGCATGTCCCCGGTGGTCGAAACCATTGCCTTCGTCTTCGGGCTGGTCGGGCTCGGCTATTGCGCGGGCTGGGCCGGTCTGCTGCGACCGCAGGTTGGTGATGCTCTGACCGACTTCGCCATCGTCGTAGCCGTGCCGGCGCTGCTGTTCCGGACCATGATCGGGGTCGATTTCCACGGGGCCGCGCCCTGGTCGCTGTGGCTTGCCTATTTTTCTTCGGTGCCGGTCGTGTGGATCACGGGGCACATGGTCGCGACGCGGATATTCGGCCGCGACGCGGCCGCAGGTGTTGTCGCAGGGATCGCTGCCTCGTTCTCGAACCTGCTGCTTCTGGGCATTCCATTCATGCAGGGTGTGTTCGGACAGCCCGGCATCGAGGTGCTGTCGCTGGTGCTCTCCGTGCACCTGCCGATCATGATGGCCGCCTCGATCGTCATGTTCGAGTTGGTGCGTCGCAAGGAAGGCAAGTCGTCCGACCCGCTCCGCGTTCTGCGCGACTTCCTGCGCAACCTGTTCACCAACCCGCTGATCATAGGCATTCTCGCCGGCCTTGCCTGGCGGATCACAGGCTTGCCAATGCCCTCATTGGGGATGCGCTTCATCGACGCTTTCGCGGGCATCGCCGGCACGGTCGCGCTCTTCGCTATGGGGCTCGGCCTGTGCAAGTTCGGCATTTCGGGCAACGTGAAGCCGGCACTGGCGCTCTCTTTCCTGAAACTCATGCTTCTGCCTGGCGTCGTGCTGGTCGCCGTGATCGTCATCGGTCTTCCGCCGCTGCCGGCGCAGGTTCTGGTGGTCGCCGCCTCGATGCCGACAGGCGTCAATCCCTACCTCATCGCGACCCGGTTCGGCACCGGACAGGTTCTGGCTTCGAACACCATGACCATTTCCACGGCCTGCGCGATATTGACCACGGGTTTCTGGCTGACGGTCGCGCAGAGGTTTCTCGGGTGAGGCCTTGGCTTCGGCAGGGATGCGTCTAAGTCTGTTGGTGAAGCAATCGGACGAGGCGCCCCATGCGCCGCAAGGGAGAAAGCACCATGCTGCAGAAGACAAGCCATTTCATGCGCCAGGCCAATCTCATCGACGGCGAATGGGTGCAGGCCGATTCCGGTGCCGTCATCGACGTGATCAATCCCGCCACCGGGTTGAAGATCGGGACCGTGCCGAAGGCCGGTAAAGCCGAGACACGCCGCGCCATCGAGGCCGCGGATGCCGCCTTCAAGTCGTTCCGGAAAACATCGGCGCTTGAGCGTTCCAAGATGCTGCGCAAGCTGCATGACGCGATCATGGACAACCAGGATGCACTGGCCGAGTTGCTAACGATGGAGCAGGGCAAGTCGCTTGCCGAAGCCAAAGGCGAAGTAGGCGCATCGGCTGCCTACGTGCTCTGGTTCGCCGAGGAAGCGCGGCGGACCTATGGCGACGTCGTGCCGAGCCCGTGGGCGGACCGCCGGGTCATCGTCACCAAGGAGCCTGTCGGCGTCATCGCCGCGATCACGCCCTGGAACTTCCCATCCTCGATGCTGGCGCGCAAGATCGCACCGGCGATCGCGGCCGGTTGCACGGCTGTCGTGAAGCCCGCTTCCCAGACGCCGTATTCCGGGCTTGCCTGGGGTGCGCTGTGCGAGGAGGTCGGCATCCCCAAGGGCGTCGTCAACATCGTCACCGGTTCGGCTGGCGAAATCGGCGACGAAATCTGCTCCAACCCCCTCGTGAAGAAGATCACCTTCACGGGGTCGACCGAGGTCGGCAAGATCCTGATCGAGAAGTCGGCGTCGACCGTAAAGAAGGTCTCGATGGAGCTCGGCGGCAACGCGCCCTTCCTGATCTTCGACGATGCCGACATCGACCGCGCTGTCGAAGGGGCGGTCGTCGCCAAATATCGCAATTCGGGCCAGACCTGCGTATGCACCAACCGCTTCTTCGTTCAGGCCGGCATCTACGACCGGTTCGTGGAGAAGTTTGCCGAAGCGTCGGAGAAGCTGAAGGTCGGACCCGGACTTGAGGATGGAACCCAGCAGGGGCCGCTGATCGACGACAAGGCGGTCGAGAAGGTCGAGGAATTCATCTCCGACGCGCAGGCAAAGGGCGGCAAGGTCGTGACCGGCGGCAAGCGGCATGAGCTTGGCGGCTCCTTCTTCCAGCCAACGGTTATCTCGGGCGCCACACCCGACATGAAGTTCATGAAGGAGGAGATTTTTGGCCCCGTGGCGCCGGTTTTCCGCTTCGAGACCGAGGAGGAGGCGGTGGCGCTCGCCAACGACACGGAGTTCGGCCTTGCCTGCTATTTCTACACCGGCGACCTTGGTCGCGCCTTCCGCGTGATGGAAGGGCTGAAATACGGGATGGTCGGAATAAACGAGGGCCTCATCACCACGCCGGAAGCGCCGTTCGGCGGAGTCAAGGAATCGGGCCTCGGGCGGGAAGGCGGTCACCAGGGCATCGAGGATTATCTCGACACCAAGTATGTCTGCATAGGCGGCTTGGGACTCTAGAGCCGGAATTCTTGGTCTGGTGCGTCCTTCGAGGCTCGCTTCGCTCGCACCTCAGGATGAGGAAGGTAGGTTGATCGAGCCCACCCACAGTGCGCTCGATGCACTTCAGCCCTCATCCTGAGGTGCGAGCGAAGCGAGCCTCGAAGGACGCACTGGAGGCATATCTGCAGGGCAGGCCCGTATGGCAAGCGAAGCAATGACCGTCGAGCGTTTTGGCGAGACGAAGGACGGCGAACCGGTCCAGCGCATCCGGATCGCCGGAGGAGGGCTTCGCGCCGGCATTCTAACCTATGGCGCTATCGTCCAGGATTTGCGTCTGGACGGCCACGACGCGCCGCTGGTGCTAGGTTTCGAGCGTCTGGACGATTATCTCGACCATTCGCTCTATTTCGGGGCAATCGTCGGCCGACAGGCAAACCGCATCGCGCGCGGCAAGTTTGCACTGGACGGCGAACGCTTCGAGACTGACCGCAACGACAACGGAAACACGCTGCATGGCGGTGGACGGGGGCTCGACAGGCGTGTGTGGCGGCTGGCCGACAAGGGCAGCGATTTCGTAACCCTGACCATCGCCGATCTTGCCGGCGCAATGGGCTTTCCCGGCACGCTCGACGTGGCTTGCACGTATCGGCTGAAGCCGCCGGGCACCTTGTCCGTCGAGTTGACGGCGACCTGCGACCGGGCGACGCTCTGCAATCTCGCCCACCATTCCTATTTCAACCTGAACGATGGCGGCAGCAGCCCGATCCACGACCATCGCCTCTCGATATCGGCCGAGGCCTATTTGCCGATCGACGAGCAATGCGTGCCGACAGGGGCTGTCCTGCCGGTCGAGGGTACGCCGTTCGATTTCGTGGTTCCGCGTACGATCCGCCAGACGACAGGGCAGGAAACGCCCTACGATCACAATTTCTGCCTTTCGGCCGCACCCCAACCGTTTCGGCAGGTGGCGTGGGTGCAGGGCGAACGGTCTGGTGTTGAAATGGAGGTCTGGACGACGGAGGCGGGGCTGCAGTTTTTCACAGGTCAGTTCGCCGACCGGCAGGTTCCTGGTCTCGACGGCATCCTTTATCGCTCATTCGCGGGCTTCTGCCTCGAGCCGCAAGGGTGGCCGGACGCGCCGAACAGATCCTATTTCCCGCAGTCAGCGCTGCGGCCGGGGGAAGAATACCGCCAGCGCAGCGAATTCCGCTTCAGCCTGCTGAGCGAGGCCTGATTCACCCTTCGAATGCTTCGCGCAGCACGCTGACCGGCGCCAGGGCGCCGCGAACCTGAACGACTGCCGCGGCAACCCGATGAGCGCGGCTGGCCGCGTCAATGGGATCGTGACCTAGCAGACGCGCGGCGAGATAACCGCCGTTGAAGGAATCGCCCGCCCCTGTGGTGTCCACAGGGTTCGCGACGTGGGTAGCGGCGACGGTCGAGCTGTCGGTGCCGGTCACAACCAGTGCCGGCTCCGCTCCATCCTTGACCACGACTTCCTTTGGCCCCGCGTTTGCGATCCGCTCGGCGGTCGTCGCAAGGGCCGTATCGCCGTAAAGCGCCTGCTCGTCGGGAAAGGTCGGCAGAACAATGTCGGCGACCGAAAGCGCCCCGTCTATCGCCGTGCGGGCCGCTTCGGCGGACTGCCACAGGCGAGGTCGGTAGTTGGGATCGAACGCAATCAGGCTGCCGGCGCCGCGCGCGGCCTCGATGGATTGCAGGAGCGTTGCGCGCTGCGCGTCTTCCAGAATTGCCACGGTGATTCCGGAAAAGTAGACAAGTGATCGATTTTCAAGGCTTTTCGACAGCACGCCGGCATCGTCGGCAAGGCGCCGCGCGGCGGCATCGGCGCGCCAGTAGGTGAAGGATCGTTCGGCGCCGTCGAGGCTGATGGCATAGAGGCCGGGCCGTGCGCCGGGAATGCGCGGGCTGAAGGCAGTGCCGATGCCGTTTTCAGCGAAGAACGCCAGTTGTTGCGCGGAAAACGCGTCGTCGCCGAAAGCACTGACATAATCGGTCGCTCGGTTCTCAGGCAACAGCGCGCGCATCGTCCAGATAACGTTGAACGTATCGCCGGAGTGCCCCATTCGCCAGTCGGCCCCGCTGCCGGTCAGCTCCAGCATGCATTCTCCGATCGACGCAATTCCGTTCATCCGCAGCTTCTCCTGTGGTTGGCGGCCACTGTCTAGCGGTGCGCTCGCAGGTGCGCAATGCACGACAGATTTGTGCTTGACCTTCCAGCAACGGGAAGCCCTAGCTCTGGCAAATCGAACCGGGAGACCTGCAATGAGGAAGTGGATAATCGCCGCCATAAGTCTGGTGGTCCTGGCCGTGGCAGGGTTTTACGTCATGCGCATGATGTCGCCGCCGCCGGCCGACCTCGATGTGGCGCGTGAGAAGATGTCCGCTGCAGGAAAATACGCTGTTGCGATCGAGCCGGAGGCCGAGCCCATCCAGCAGGGGGCGCTGCACGGCTGGATCGTCACCGTGAAAACGCCGGACGGCGAACCTGTTTCCGATGCCGAAATCACCGTCGATGGCGGCATGCCGCAGCACGGGCACGGACTGCCGACCGCCCCTCAATCGACCGGGCATCTTGGCGAGGGGCGATATGCCATCAAGGGCGTGCGCTTCAACATGGGCGGCTGGTGGGTGCTGAAGTTCGCCATTTCCGCTCCTGCAGGCAACGACGAAGCCGAGTTCAACATCGTTTTGTGAGCTTGATGATGCCGCGCGCCATATTGCTCATCCTGCTATCGGCGGTGCTGCTGGCCGGTTGCTCGGCGGAGCAGTTCTCGGAGGAGGAAAAACGCCTGATCGGCCAGTTGCGCCTGTCACAGCTTGGCCCCCTGCCGCCGGACCCGAGCAACGCGGTCGCAGATGACCCGGCTGCCGCGGCTTTGGGCGAAGCACTTTTCTTAGACACACGGCTTTCGGGTGACGGCACGGTTTCGTGCGCCACCTGTCATCTGCCGGACCGGCAGTTCCAGGACGACTTGGCATTGGCGCAGGGCGTGGGCGTCACCGACCGACGCACCATGCCGCTCGCCGACGTGTCGCACGGGCAATGGTTCTTCTGGGACGGGCGCAAGGACAGCCTTTGGGCGCAGGCGCTCGGCCCGCTCGAAGATGCGCGCGAGCACGCGGGCAACCGCACCGCCTTCGCGCATCTGGTCGCGGGACAGTATCGTCGGGACTATGAAGGCCTGTTCGGACCGCTGCCGGACCTGTCGGCGCTGCCGGAGGATGCCTCGCCGCTCGGCACGGCACAGCAGCAGGCAGCATGGGCAACGATGGATGAAGACCGGCGCGGCGAGATTGACGCCGTGTTCGCCAATATCGGCAAGGCCATTGCCGCCTTCCAGCGCACCATTGCACACGAGGAAACGCGTTTCGACCGCTTCGCCGAGGCGATCGTTGCGGGACGCAAGCCCGAGGGCGACGCGGCGTTCAATTCCCTGGAGATTGAAGGCCTGAAGCTCTTCATTGGCAAGGCAAACTGCGTGGATTGCCACAACGGTCCGCGCTTCACGGACGATTTCTTCCACAATACAGGCATCCCGGCAGTGCCTGGCCTGCCGGAGGACCGGGGCAGGGGGCTGGCGGTGGACAAGGTGCTTGCCGACCCGTTCAACTGCCTCGGTCCCTACAGCGACGCCAAAGGCGAAGGCTGCGATGAACTGCGCTTCATGGTGCGCGACAGCCACGAATTCGAGCGCGCTTTCAAGACGCCGTCGCTGCGCGGCGCGGCCTCGCGGCCGCCCTACATGCATTCGGGCCAGATCGCGACGCTCGAAGACGTCATCGACCACTATTCGCGCGCGCCGGAGGCTCCCGCCGGCCATAGCGAGCTGCGCGGCGTGATCTTCACCGATCGCGGCAGGGCGGCTCTCATTGCTTTCCTGAAGACACTTGATGGCCCGTTGTCAGTTGGAGGTGCGACGCGTTAAGCTCCCGGAATTCTGGGGGATATGTCATGCGATACGTTATCGTGATCATGACAGTGACGCTGTTCATCCTGTGGGAATCGATCTACGGCGACTGGATCGTCACCAGGACAGTCGTCGGCGAGATAAGCCGGGTGGTCGACAGGCTGGGGCTCTAACGGTCCTTGACCGTTTCCATCGCCACATAGGTGGATGTCTGCGCGACGTGGGGCAGGGCCGAGATGCGCTCGCCGAGCACCCGCCGGTAGGCCGCGATGTCCTTGGTGCGCACCTTGAGCAGATAGTCGAAGCTCGACGCGATCATGTGGCATTGCTCGATCTCCGGCACGGATAGAGCCGCCTTGTTGAAAGCATCGAGCGCGGCGGATCGGGTATCGGAAAGCTTGACCTGGACGAATGCGATGTGGCCCTGGCCCATGCGCTCGCGATCGACGATTGCCGCGTAGCCCCGAATGAACCCGTCGCGCTCCAGCCGCCGCACGCGCGCCATCACCGGGGTCTTGGACAAGCCGACCTTACGGCCGAGTTCCGCCATCGATAGGCGCGCGTTGCGCGACAGAGCCGCCACTATATTGCGGTCGATGCGGTCCAGTTGATCTTCTGTCACTGAATGCATAGTCCAATTGGTCTGAATTTTCCGCACTCATTAGGCTGTTTCGACCATGAAGTCGACAGGTTTGGTAAAGGCGGCTCGAACAGGGCATGCTATGGTCGCGCCATTCGCTCAACCTCGTTTTCGGCGGTTCGACATGTCATCGCATCAGCTTCAGAAATTGCGCGCGGCAATCCGTGCAAACATGCTTCCGGACGAGGAAGAGGCGCTGGCGCGTCTTGTCGCCCTTGCCGAGCTCGATCCCGAAGCGCGTGCCGCGATCTCCGCGCGCGCGGCCGATCTCGTTCGGGCGGTGCGCGGCGCTTCCAATCCGGAACTGATGGAAGTGTTCCTGTCCGAATATGGCCTCTCCACCAAGGAAGGCGTGGCGCTCATGTGCCTGGCCGAGGCCTTGCTGCGTGTGCCGGATGCCGAGACGATGGACGATCTGATCCGCGACAAGATCGCGCCGCATGACTGGTCGGCGCATTCGGGCGGGTCGAGTTCGATCTTCGTCAACGCCTCGACATGGGCTCTGATGCTCACCGGCCGCGTGCTGGAAGACGGCGAGGGCGGCATCGAGGGCACGCTGCGCTCCATGGTGCGGCGCCTGGGCGAACCGGTGATCCGTAAGGCGGTTTCTGCGGCGATGCGCGAAATGGGCGAGCAGTTCGTGCTAGGCCGGACCATCGACGAAGCGGTCAAGCGCGGGCGCGACTACACCCGCAAGGGCTACACCTATTCGTTCGATATGCTGGGCGAGGCCGCGCGCACCGAAGCCGACGCCTTGCGCTACCACCGCGCCTATGCGGCGGCGATCTCGGCTTTGAACGCGGGTGCGACCGATGCCGACATCGCGAAGAACCACGGCATTTCGGTCAAGCTCTCGGCGCTTCATCCGCGCTACGAGACCGGCCAGAAGGAAACCATGCTGCCGGTGATGGCCAAGCGCCTGTTTTCGCTTGCGCTGGCCGCCCGTCATGCGCGCATGGGGCTCAATATCGACGCCGAGGAGGCCGACAGGCTGGACCTGTCGCTCGATGTCATCGAGAAGGTGCTTTCCGAGCCGGAACTGGCCGGCTGGGACGGGTTCGGCGTCGTGGTTCAGGCCTACGGGCCACGCGCGCCGTTCGTCATCGACTGGCTCCATGCGCTCGCGAAGCGGCTCGATCGCCGGATCATGGTGCGGCTGGTCAAGGGTGCCTACTGGGACACCGAAATCAAGCGTGCGCAGGTGCTGGGGCTGGCCGGCTATCCGGTGTTCACGCGCAAGCCCAACACCGACGTCTCCTACATTGCCTGCGCCCGGAAGCTGCTCGGCATGACCGACCGCATCTATCCGCAGTTTGCCACGCACAACGCCCATACGGTTGCCGCGATCCTGCAGATGGCCGACGACAAGCAGGCGTTCGAGTTCCAGCGGCTGCACGGCATGGGCGAGGCCCTGCACGAGGCCGTGCGCAAGGCCGAAGGCACACGCTGCCGGATTTACGCGCCGGTGGGCGCGCATTCCGACCTGCTTGCCTATCTCGTGCGCCGTTTGCTGGAGAACGGCGCCAACTCGTCCTTCGTGCACCAGATCGTCGACAAGCATGTCGCGGCGGAAGAAATCGCCCGCGATCCGTTTGATGTGGTGGCCGCGCAAGGCCCGGCCGCCAATCCGGCGATCCCCCACCCGGTCGACATCTTCGGCACACAAAGGCGCAATTCTAGGGGATGGGACATCACCGATCCGGTAACGCTCGCCGAGATTGCCGAGGCGCGCAGCAGGTTCGAAGCACCGCACCAGTGGCACGCCGGCGCTGGCAGCAAGCCGCGGGCAGTCGTCAACCCGTCTCAACCGACAGAGATCGTCGGTGAAGTTGTCGAGGCGAGCAGTGCGGCGGTCGGCAAGGCCGTCGATGCTGCCGTGAAGGCGCAACCGGCATGGGAGGCTACGCCGGTTGCCACGCGCGCGGCCGCGTTGCTGCGCGCCGCCGATCTCTACGAGGAGCATGCGGTCGAGTTCTTCGCGCTCTGCGCCCGCGAAGCGGGCAAGGTGCTTGCCGACGGCGTGGCCGAAGTGCGGGAGGCCGCCGATTTCCTGCGCTACTATGCCGGGCAGGCGGCGGAAGTCGAGCGCCACACGACGGCGCGCGGCGTGATTGCCTGCATTTCGCCGTGGAATTTTCCGCTGGCCATCTTCACCGGACAGATCGCGGCGGCGCTCGTCACCGGCAACACTGTCGTCGCAAAACCGGCCGAACAGACGCCGTTGATTGCCGCGCGGGCGGTGGAACTTCTGCACGAGGCAGGTATTCCGACTGACGTGCTTCAACTGCTGCCAGGCGACGGTCCTTCCGTCGGCGGCCCGCTTACGGCGGATCCGCGCATCGCCGGCGTCTGCTTTACCGGCTCCACCGACGTGGCGCGTCTGATCGAGCGGCAGATCGCCGAGACGGCGGACCCCGATGCGATGCTGATCGCCGAGACGGGTGGTCTCAACGCGATGATCGTCGATTCCACCGCGCTGCCCGAGCAGGCTGTACGCGACATCGTCGCCTCGGCCTTCCAGAGCGCCGGCCAGCGCTGCTCGGCATTGCGCGTGCTCTATGTGCAGAAGGACGTCGAGGCGAAGGTGCTCGAGATGCTGACTGGTGCGATGCAGGCGCTGCGCCTGGGCGACCCGGCCCTGATCTCGACCGACGTCGGCCCGGTCATCGATGACGAGGCACGGGACAACCTGACCGGCTATTGCGCCGACATGGAGAAGAAGGGGCGTCTAATTGCCCGGCTCGATGCCCCCTTGGACGGCCGGTTCGTGGCTCCCCACATTTTCCGCGTTGACGGCATCGGCGAGATGGAGCGGGAAATGTTCGGTCCGATCCTGCATGTCGCGACCTTCGAGGCCGATGAGATCGACAAGATCATTTCCGACATCAACGCAAAGGGTTACGGACTGACCTTCGGGCTGCACACGCGCATCGAGGCGCGGGTTCAGCATATCGTCGACGGCATCCATGCCGGCAATATCTATGTGAACCGCAACCAGATCGGCGCGGTAGTCGGCTCGCAGCCTTTCGGTGGCGAGGGGCTGTCGGGCACGGGACCGAAGGCTGGTGGCCCGTCCTACCTGCGGCGGTTCCGCAAGGGCGAGGTGACGGCGCTGGCGCCGGCGGCTGGCGACGTCGTGCCTGCGCGCACGCTGGCGGAGCACATGCCGGACGCCGTTCGCGGTGGATGGTCGACACGGCTCGACCGGATCGGCGTGCTCAGGAAGCACCTGCGTGGCAAGGGTGCTGAAGCAATCGCCGCTGCTGCGGCGCTCGATTATGGCCCGGTTGACCTGCCGGGACCGACCGGTGAAGCGAACACCCTGCTACTGGTTCCGCGCGGCCGAACGCTGTGCCTGGGGCCGGATCCGGAAACGGCTTTCGCCCAGGCGATCCAGGCACTGGCGGCAGGCAACGCCGTCCTTGCGGTGACGCCGGGCGCCCGCGCGGCACTTTCATCGCTAACCGGTAAGGGCATGCCTGTAGAAGCGATCGATGGCATCGTCGATCCGGCCGATCTGACCGAGCTGGGGGTGGAAGTGGTGGCGAGTTCCGCCGATGCGGACACGCTGCGTGCCATCCGCAAGGCGCTGGCGGTGCGCAAGGGCGCCATCGTCCGGCTCGTCGCAGCCGTCATCAACCCGACCGCCTATGTGCACGAACGCGCGGTGTGCGTGGACACCACGGCAGCCGGCGGCAATGCCAGCCTGCTGGCCGCTGCGGAGTAGGGCTCAGCCTGCCTCGGGGCGATGGCCGAAGCGCAGCAGGTTGCCTTGGGGATCGTGGATGTAGAACTCCACCATACCCCATGGCCGCAGGGCCAGATCGCCGAGGCGCTCCACGCCGCGTTCACGGTATTCGGCATGCAGATCGGCTATCTGCCCGCCACGTATGTAGCATGACGAAACTTCCGGCAGCTTCGGGTCGTCGCAGAGCCAGAAGTGCAGTTCCATCTCGTCGCGGCGCACGATCAGGTGATTGGCCGATTCCGGTCCTATGACGGTGAAGCCGAGACGATCGCGGTAGAATGACTGCGTAACGCCCATATCCACCGATGGCAGGATCGGGATGGCGCGAGCGAAATCCGCGGCATCCTCGCTCATCTTAGGCGCCTTCCACCACTGTGAAGCCCTCGAACTGAGGGTGGCCGAGATAGACGGGCTTATGGTCGCCGGCGTTGCGGTGCGCGTCTCGGAAGTTCTGCGATTTCGTCCATGCCTGGAAGTCATCGTAGCTTTCCCAGACGGTGTGCGAGGCAAACAGCGTGTAGCCTTCTTCCTCGTTTACCGGACCGCGCAGCAGGTGGAACTCGCGGAAACCCTTCATCTCGTTGAGCTTCGAGTCGCGGTTCTTCCAGATGGTCTCGAAATCCTCTTCCGAGCCGTTCTTCACCTTGAAGCGGTTCATGGCGATGTACATGACGTCCTTCCTTTCATGATGGCCGGATTGCCGGCTAGCTGTTCGAACTCATTTTTTGCGCGACCGCGGCCGCCTGTCTGCGCGGTATGAAGTCGATCACGTTGCCGGGCAGGAATGCCGGTCTCACCGGCGACGGCCCGGGCCCGGCCTGGGTGAACGCGCCTTCGCGAACGGTGTGCAGCTCGACCACGTCCGGATCGCCCTCGAAGGTCAGCGCGCGCTGCTCGAGCAGTTCAAGCAGCCGGGGATGCAACCCGTCGCCGCGCGCTGCGGCGAGTTTATGAAAATCGAGGAAGCCGGACATCGTCCAATCTCAACGGGTGAAGGCCAGCGGCAGGTTGAAAGGCCAGCTCGACCGGCCGGCGGCGTCCGGAATGGGCGGGAAGGGTGCGGCGCGGCGAACGGTGTCGAGCGCGGCCTTGTCGAGGTTTGGCGAGCCGGAACTACGCGCGATGCGCACGCCGCTCACGCTGCCAGATCGGCTGACGGTGAAGCTGACCAGAACTTCGCCACGGTCGCGTCCACGTGGCGAGCGGACGGCGCGGCGCAGTTTGCGCGCGACCTGGCCCGGATAGTTGGACACGGCCGCATTGCCCTCTGCAGACCGACGCTGGTTGCCGGCGGACTCGCTGGCTGCGCGACCCTGGGCCGCGCCGCGCTCCGTGCCTCTCCTGGCGTTCGCCTGGGCGTTGCCCTGGGAGCCAGCCGCCGGGCGCTTGGCCTGCTGCGTCGGCTTTTCGCGCCTTGGCTGTTCCGTGCGCTGGCGTTCGACGCGCGGGGCAGGAGGCGTGTATTCGGGACGGGGTGTCGGCAGCGGCGCGCGCATCAGGGCGGCGAGTTGCTCGTTGTCCTCGACGGGTTCGACTGTCTCGACTTCCACAGGGTTGGCCGTCAGAACGTCGACCGTGGTTTCACGCTCCGTCGGCGGCAGCGCCGCGATCTCCACCTCGGATTGCGCTTCCGCCAGTTGGGCAGCGGGTGAGGGCGCAGCTTCGGCGCGAACCGGCTCCTGCTGCTCCACTTCCGTGGTCTCCTGGCGCGGCGTCTCTTCCACAGGTTCGGTTCGTTCCACCGGCGTGGTTTCAACCGGACGCGCGGTCTCGACCGGCGTCGCTTCGTTGATTTCCACCGCATCGGTGGGGACGGCTTCTGCTTCCGTCGGCTCGACCGGTTCCGCCGCTTCGATCGCCTGGCCGGCGGCGAGCATGTCGACTTCCGAAAAACCGAGTGCCGCGAGGTCGACTTCGATCGCCGTCGAACCGGCGATCTGAATGGGTTCCGGGGGCGGCTCGCGCATGACCCACCACGCCGCCGTGGCATGGGCGGTCAGCATCACGAGAGCCGCCAGTGTCCATAAAACGACCTGGCCCGGCGTGGTGCGGGCGAGCTGCCGCGACCAGGCTATGTCGGAGCGGGGACTCATGGCTGCGCTTCACCTGACGGTTCGACGGCGGTCGCCGCGGCACCGCCGGGTGCGGCGTCGAGGCCCACCAGCGCGATCTTGGTGTAGCCCGCCATGCGCACCAGGTTCATCACGGTCATCAGGTCGCCATAGGCAACCGCCTTGTCGGCGCGCAGGAACACGCGCGCCTCCTTGTCGCCATCGGTGCTGCGCTCGAGAGCAGCGGCGAGTTGCTCGTGATTCACTGCATCGTCGCCCACGGATACGGTCAGGTCTTCCTGCACCGTCACGTAGAGCGGCTCGTCCGGGCGTGGCTGCGCCTGGACGTTTGAGGCCGGCAGATCGACATTGATGTCGACGGTCGCCAGGGGTGCGGCCACCATGAAGATGATGAGCAGCACCAGCATCACGTCGATGAACGGGGTGACGTTAATCTCGTGGCTTTCGACGAGATCGTCGCTGTCGGTATTGCTGTTGAGGCTACCGGCCATCGTTCCGCTCCGCTTTACTCAGCAGCCTGCGCGCGAGCCGCACCGTGCCCGCCCGTGAGCGCACGGCGATCGATGTCGCGGCTGACAAGGCGTTCCACGGCTGCCGAGGCGTCCGCCAGCAGCAGCCTGTATCCAGCGATGGCCCGCGCGAAGACGTTGTAGATGACGACGGCGGGGATGGCCGCGACAAGGCCAAGCGCGGTCGCCAGCAGCGCTTCGGCGATTCCCGGAGCGACGATGGCGAGGTTGGTTGTCTGCGCCTGCGAGATGCCGATGAACGAGTTCATGATGCCCCACACGGTGCCGAACAGGCCGACGAAGGGCGCTGTCGAACCGATGGTTGCGAGAACACCGGTGCCGCGCGTCATGCGACGGGCGGCCTGCGCCTCGATGCGGCCGAGGTGCGATGCGACGCGCTCCTTGAGGCCGGCTGCGTTGCCGTCGTGCTGCGGTCCGGAGAGGGCTGCTTCATGACCTGCCGCGCGCACCAGCAGCGTCGCGGGGCCGCTGCCCACGCCCTCCATCGCCAGCCCTGCCTCCTCAAGGCTCTTGGCCGCGATGATCCGCTCCAGCGCCTGGGAGACGCGACGCTTGGCGGCCGCGAGCTCGAGCGACTTGGCAAGCCAGACGGTCCACGTCACCAGCGATGCGAAAGCCAGCCCTATCATGACGCCCTTGACCACCCAGTCCGCGGCCATGAACATGCCCCAAGGCGAAAGATCATGCGGCAGGGTCGAGATCTGAGTGCCTTCCGCCGACTCGCCGCTTGGCTCCGCAACGGGGGCTGCTTCCGCATCGGGTTCGACAACCGGCGTGACGGTTTCCGGCGCTTGGGCCGGCTCCGTGACGGGGGTGTCGCTCGATTGAGCGAAAGTGGCCGACACCGGCGCCACGGCGATGAAGGCCGAGACCAGCAGGATCGCGACGGAGCGGGCGAGGGGGGATAGGGTCATCACTGGTACAAACCGAAGGTTAGATGCCGAACGCGGTATCGGTGCGTGTTTCCGTTTTCAGGTTCTGGATGCAGGCGCGGGCGTCGATGCCGCTGCCCTTGCATTCCGTGGCGTCGTTCACCAGCACGCGACCCAGCGAGGAACAGTCAACGCCGGAGAAGTCGAACTGGCGGACCTTGGTCTTGCCGTCGGGCAGGTCCTTGAAGTCGACGATGGTCAACCGGCTGACCATGCCTTCCTTGTCGAAGAGCACCAGTTCGAAGGCTGCGCTTTCGAGCGCGCCTCCAAGCTGGTTTGCGACCACGAACGTGAACCTGCAACCCTTGTCGGTCGCCTGCAGCGCATTGAGTTCCACTGACAGCACGGGGGCGGAGGATGACTCCTCCGCCTCCTGCGCTGCCGCCCCGAAAACCGGGGCGGAGGCGAGCAGGGCCGAGGTCAGAATACGGCCCACGCTTTTGAGTTGCATAACTACCATCCAATCTGTTTCGCCAGCGATACCTTGAACGTGCGGCCCTTGCCCGGGGTGCCGGAGAGGAACTCGCGGTATTGCTCGTTGAAGATGTTGTCGACCCGGAAGTTAGCATCCCAGCCTTCCAGCGGACCTTCCTGCGGCCTCCATGTAACGAAAATGTCGTGGGTCGAAAAGGCGTCGCTCGCCTCGCGCATGAAGGGGAGGCTGGAAACGCGCTTCTGTGCAGCGACGATCCGACTGGTCCAGCCGAACTCCAGGCCGTGCTCCGGCAACCGGCCTCCGACCGTGAAGGCGAACTGGTGCGGTGCGACCGTGTTCAACCACGTGGCGTTGGAAATATCCTTTCCGATGACATGCGAATAGGAGGCGCTGCCGAAGAAATAGTCGGAATCGTAGGCCGCCTCGATTTCGGCGCCGTAGATGCGCGCTTCGCCGATGTTGTCGTAGCGAGGGGTGACGCCGGTGCCGCGATCGGTGATCAGGTCGGTGATGTCGTTGTAGAAGCCTGTCGCCTTGAGCTGCAGTGCGTCGCCGCCCTGGAACGTGTCATAGAACGAAAACGCCGTACCGATCTCGTAGTTGAGCGACTTTTCCTTCTTCAGGTCCGAGGTAAGCGCGCCGCTGTCGAACACCTCGTCGATGGTCGGAACGCGCTCGGTATGCGCGACCGATCCGAACACGGCGACGGTGTCGTTGAATTTGTAGTGCGCGGCGATCTTGGGCGAGAAGGCGGTGTGGGTCTTCTTGGTCGCGCCAATGATGTCAGTCGGCTCCAGTTCCTGCCAATCCAGTCGCGCGCCGGCAATGAGAGTCAGGCGGTCATCCCAGATGAACTCGTTCTGAGCGAAGACGCCGGTTGCGACGCGGGTTCCCTGCGGGTGGGTTCCCGACGTGCTCTTGAGGGTCGTGCGCTCCTGGAAGTTGGATTGCGAACCGACCGTCAGGTAATTCTCGTAGTTCTCGCCGCTGAAGTCGAAAGTGTTGTCGATCGAGAACTGGTAGGTCTTGTAACCGAAGGTGCGATTCAGCGACGGGATGGCGGCTTCCGACTGATCGTTGACGGTGTCGGAGAACGAAGCCTGGACCTTGAGGTCGATCCAGCGGTTGTCGCTGGCCGGATTCTCATAGGCGATGATCGCGGTCTTGTCCGTGACCTTGCGGTCCACGAGGCCGAACCCGACTTCCTCGCCGGTCTGGTTGTATTCCTGGTCCAGCATCGTGGTCGTCCAATGCTGGTAGGAAGCGCGCAGTGTCTGCTCGTTGTTATCGCCGAAGCGGAAGGTACCCTTCACCAGGCCCGACGGCGCCGAAATCTCCGATCCCAGCACTTCATGCCCGTTGCCCGAGGTGTAATTCTCGGCATAGCGGTAGTTACCCGCCGCAAGGAACTCGAAGTTCTCGTTGACGCGCTGCGCGAAGATCGCGGAGCCCAGGAGGCCGGTCGAGTTGGAGTCGTAGCTGGTCTTCAGGCGCAACGCGCCGTTCTGGCCATCTGCGATGAAGTCGGAGGCGTCCTTGGTCGTGAAGTTGACGACGCCGCCCAATGCACCCGAACCGTAAAGGGTCGAGGAGGCGGGGCCGCGGAGCACTTCCACCTGCTTGTAGAGCTCCATGTCGGTGAACAGGCCGCCCATGCGGTACTGCTCGTAGAATTTCGACACACCGTCGATGTTGACGATGATGCGACCCTCGTCGCCGGCCGTCGCCGGACCACCGATACCGCGGATGTTGATCGACTGGCCGAGCAGCTTGTCGGAACCGGACATGTTGACGCCCGGAACCCTGCGCAGCAGCTCGCCGACCGTTTCCGGCTGGGCCTGGTCTATGTCTTCCTGATTAACCACCGTAACGGCCTGTGGCGTGTCGATCGCCACCTTTTCGGCGCCGGCGCCAACGACGAGGCGCTGCAGAAGCGTCACGCGCCCCTGCTTTTCCGCGGTATTCGTCGTTGCCTCTTCAATCGCCGCATCCTGTGCGCCTGCCTGAAATACCCCCATTACCATCGCCATCGCCGCTCCGCCGAGCAGAACGGTCGCCTTGCGAGCCACCAACCCCATCTCAAGTCTCCTGATCTCATGAGATTCCACTGGCTGGCTCACTGGCTCGCTTGCTTCCTCAATGCCGCCGGTCCGTCAAAAATGTTGACCTTTTCACTCCGGTATTGCACTCCCTATTAAAGCTGATAATTAGTGTCAAGAATTCAATCGCGCTTTTGCGAAGTCGCCCCCTAGCCAGCACCCGCGAGCCCGGACAGTGAAAAGGAACGGTATCGTGAACAGCTACACCCCCTTCAATCACCCCTCCTTCCGCAGGTCTTCCGCAACCGAAGGCGCTCACGAAGTTCGGCCACGTCCCTTCGACAGGGCCGCGCGGATCGTCACCAGCGAGTCGCTGTTCCGCGGCACACATGAGATCGGCATCGAGCACGAAGGCTCCATGTACCGGCTCAAGATCACGCGGCAGGGCAAGCTCATCCTCAACAAGTGAAGACATCAGGTGAAAACATGAGTGCTGAAGCCAAACCCAGCCCGGAAGCGATTCGTCTCGCGCGTGCCGAAAATCCGAAGATGCGCGAACGTGACCTCGCTACCCAGCTTGGTGTCTCCGAAGCGGATCTTGTGGCCGCGCATGTCGGCGAAGGCGTCCGGCGTATCGAGCCACGTGTGAGCGAGGTGCTGCTGGGCCTCGAAGCTCTCGGAGAGGTGATGGCGCTCACCCGCAACGAGAGTGCGGTGCACGAGAAGATCGGCGTCTATGACAAGGTCATAGCCGGTCAGCGGGCGATGCTGCTGCTGGGCGCCGACATCGACCTGCGTATTTTTCCCGATGCATGGGCGCATGGCTTTGCGGTGGAGAAAGACGACGGCGAGACCGTGCGTCGCAGCCTTCAATTCTTCGACAAGGCCGGTGATGCCGTCCACAAGATTCATCTGCGGCCGGCGTCAAACGTGGCCGCCTATGAAGAGCTTGTTTCCCGGTTGATGTCTTCGGACCAGTCGCAGGCGATCCAAACGATGCCGGTCGAAAAGACCGGCTTCGACGAGAGCGAGGCCGGCAGCTCCGACGAGCTGCGCGAGCGCTGGAGCACGATGACCGACGTGCACCAGTTCTTCGGCATGCTGCGTTCGCTAAAGCTCAATCGCCGGCAGGCGCTGGACATGATCGGCGAGGACTATGCCTGGCGTCTGGATGGGGATGCTCTCAACGCCATGTTCCTCCATGCCGCGCAGGAGGAAATCCCCATAATGTGCTTCGTGGGCAATCACGGATGCATCCAGATCCACTCGGGGCCGGTCAAGAACATCAAGACGATGGGGCCGTGGATCAACGTGCTCGACGAGACTTTCCATCTGCATTTGCGGGCCGATCACGTGCACGAGCTTTGGGGCGTCCGGAAGCCGACCAAGGATGGACACGTCACCTCGATCGAAGCCTATGGCGCCGACGGCGAGATGATCATCCAGTTCTTCGGCAAGCGAAGCGAGGGCAGGACCGAGCGCGACGACTGGCGGATGATCGCGGAAAATCTGCCGCGCCTGCCGCAGCGCACGGCCGCCTGAGGAGAAATATCATGAAATTGAGAAGACTTGCGGGCGCGGCTGCTCTCGGCGTCGCCTTGGCGGTGCTTGGCTCGCCGCTGCGAGCCCAGGACTACGACGCCTCGCGGATCGTTGCCATCGGCGGGTCCGTCACCGAGATCATCTATGCCCTTGGCGAGGAAGAGCGCCTGATCGCGCGGGATACGACCAGCGTGTTCCCCGAAGCGGCGCTGGAACTGCCCGATGTCGGATACATACGCCAGCTTTCCCCGGAAGGCGTCATTTCCGTCGATCCGAGCCTCATCGTCGCGCTCGAGGGCAGCGGCCCGCCCGAGGCGGTCGAGGTGCTCGAAAAGGCCAGCATTCCGATGGTCACCGTGCCCGATCGTTACGATCGCGAAGGTATCCTGGAGAAGATCCGCATCGTCGGCGACGTTCTCGATGTCGAGGACAAGGCCGCGGCGCTGACTGCCGAGACCGACGCCGACCTTAAAGCCGCCGAGCAGGCGACCACGGACATCGTGGAACGCAAGAAGGTGCTTTTCGTGCTTTCGCTGCAGGGCGGCCGCATTCTTGCCTCCGGCACCAACTCGGCTGCGGACGGCATCATCAGCATGGCCGGTGGCGTCAATGCGGTCACGGAATATGAGGGCTACAAGCAGCTTACCGACGAGGCGGTCATCGAAGCAGCGCCCGACGTGATCCTGGCCATGGATCGCGGTGGCGACCACGAGACCCAGGCGAACGACCTGCTCGCTCACCCGGCGATCGCGGCGACGCCTGCGGCGAAGACCGGCAGCGTGGTGCGGATGGACGGTGCCTATCTGCTCGGCTTCGGTCCGCGCACCGCGGCTGCCGTGCGCGACCTTTCGGCCGCTCTCTACGGCGACGCTCTGGCAGACTGAGCATCGGCATGGAAATGTTGCAGAGGATTTTCGCGGTGGGGGTGCCGTCCGAAGTCGCCGATGGGGATCGCTCCGCGCGGGCGCGGGCGACGATCGGCGTGCTTGCACTGGCGCTCGTCGTCGTTGCCCTGTTCAGCCTGACTTCAGGGGCTTCCGATGCGTCCGCCTGGGATGTCGTTGTCGGCTGGATGTTTTCGGGAGAAGCCGCAGATGCGGCGCTGAGCGCGCGTGACCGCATCATCGTCTACGACATCCGCCTGCCGCGCGTGGTGCTGGGTATTCTGATCGGTGCGGCGCTGGCGGTGTCAGGCGCGGTGATGCAGGGCCTGTTTCGCAATCCGCTGGCCGATCCTGGCCTTGTCGGCGTTTCCTCAGGCGCCGGACTTGGCGCGATCACGATGATCGTGCTGGGCTCCACCGTACTGGCGCCGGTAACGGCGCTGCTTGGCATATACGCCTTGCCGCTGGCGGCCTTCGGCGGCGGCCTCGTCACCACACTCGTGCTCTACCGGGTCGCGACCCGCAGGGGGCAGACGTCGATCGCAACGATGCTTCTGGCGGGCATTGCACTCGGCGCCATGGCCGGCGCCTTCTCCGGCGTCCTCGTCTACCTGGCCGACGACCGCCAACTCCGCGACCTCACGTTCTGGGGCCTCGGTTCGCTTGCCGGCGCGACATGGACCAAGATTGCCGCTGCCGGCCCGATCATCGTGCTTGCGCTTGTGGGCGCGCCCTTCATGGCACGGGGGCTTAATGCGATGGCGCTCGGCGAGGCGACGGCGCATCACCTCGGTGTTCCCGTACAGCGCTTCAAGAATATCGCCATCGTCGCCGTTGCTGCCGCAACGGGCGCATCGGTGGCTGTCTCGGGCGGCATCGGCTTCGTCGGCATCGTCGTGCCGCATCTGTTGCGGCTGCTGATCGGCCCGGATCACCGCTTCCTGCTGCCGGCATCAGCGCTTCTCGGCGCTTCCCTGCTGCTGCTCGCCGATGCGGTCAGCCGCACCATCGTTGTACCGGCGGAACTGCCGATCGGCATCGTCACCGCCGCTGTCGGCGCGCCTTTCTTCCTTTGGATCCTGCTGCGCAGGCGCGGCATTCTCGACCTGTGAGGAGACCAGCCATGATCGAAGCGACGCGACGTTTCGGTTTCAATCGGGCCCAAGCGCATCCTGCAGGATGTGAGCTTCGAGGCCCGTCCCGGCGAAGTCACGGCGATCGTCGGGCCGAACGGCTCCGGCAAGACGACATTCCTCAAGGCGCTCTCGGGCGACCTGACGGCCGAAGGCGCGATCCGGCTGAACGGGCGAGACCTGCGGGAGATGAAGCCCTGGCAGACCGCCGGCCTGCGTGCGGTGCTGCCGCAGGCGACGACGTTGTCGTTTCCGTTCACCGTGCGCGAGATCGTTCGGCTGGGCATCGTCAACGGCCGTTCCGGTGCGCTTGCCGGCGAAGACGAGCGGCTGCCCGAACGCGCTCTGGCGCGTGTCGACCTCGAAGGTTTTGCGGGACGTTTCTACCAGGAGCTTTCGGGCGGCGAGCAGCAGCGCGTGCAGCTTGCGCGCGTGCTGTGCCAGGTCTGGGCGCCGGTGCTCGACGGCGAGCCGCGCTGGCTGTTCCTCGATGAGCCGGTCTCGAGCCTCGACATCAAGCATCAGCTCGTCATCATGAAGATCGCACGCGATTTCGCCACCCGCGGCGGCGGCGTCGTCGCCATCCTCCACGACCTCAACCTGACATCGATGTTCGCCGATCAGGTGACGGTGATGAGCAGGGGGAGGGTGGCCTCGTCCGGTGCACCGGCTGAGGTGTTCACCGACGATCTCATCCACCGGGTGTTCGAGTGCAGGCTGAAAGTCGGTGCGCTGCCTGCCGGCAACGCGCCGTTCATCCTGCCGCAGTCGGCAAGCCTCTAAGGATCAGCCGTTCGCGGCGAGGCGGGGCAGGTCGTCGATGCCAAGCCGGTCGCGTAGCGAGAACCGCGCGCTGGCGAGGTCTTCGATCGTGTAGCTCTCAAGCACCTGGAAGAAAGCGCCCAGCGCCTTTCGCAGCGCCTCGTTCAGAGCGCAGGAGTCGATCAAGGGACAGTCGGCCGAATCGTTTTCGAAGCACTCGGCCATCGCGAAATTATCTTCGGTGACCCGCACGACGTCGAAAAGCGTGATCTCCGAAGCAGGCTTACCCAGCCGCACGCCGCCATTGCGGCCACGCACGGTCTCCACCAGCTTGTTCTCGACAAGCGGCTGCAGGATCTTGAAAAGAAACAGTTCCGACACCGAGTAGGCAGCCGCAATCTCGGGAATGCGGCTCAGCCGTCCCTCATTGGCCGCGCAGTACATCAGGATACGGATAGCGTAGTTGGTCTGGCGTGTGAGCCGCATGGTCTGCCTTTCGAGGCGCGCGAAACATATTCGTTAATATGGAACATATCTTAGAACCATTCCAGAGTGCAACGAAAAAATCTGGAGTCAGAAATTCAACTTATAATCGAGCAGGGATGATCGAGCGCATGGCTGGCATGTTCCTTGCGCATCGCGCGGAGCTTGCAAATCATGCTGCATTGCACAATATAAGCGCGTGTCGAGTTGCGATGACTCGGGGAGGACCCACGAGGATTGCGACATGCAACAGCCGCCAAACCATGCGGCCGCGCCGCTTACGGGCACTATACGGCTACTGAGACATTCGGAACTGCCCCAGTTCAAGGCGCATCTGCTGCGGCTTGACGCCGACAGTCGCCGCGATCGTTTCAACGGTCCGACAAACGACGGTTTCGTTTCCTCCTATGCCGAGCGCAGTTTCGGCACCGGCACGCTGGTCATCGGTTATGTCGAGAACGGCCAGGTGTTGGGTGCTGCCGAGCTTCACGAGCGGCCGCAGGACCCGGAGCCGACGGGCGAGATAGCCTTCAGCGTCGAGCATCATTTGCAGCATCGGGGCCTTGGCAGCCTTCTCTTCGCGCGGCTGATCGAGAGTGCGCGGGCCTTTGGCTACGAACGATTGCTGGTCACTACCCATCCGCAGAACGAGGCGATGAAGCGCCTTGCGCGCCGGTTCAACGCGTCCTTGCGGTTCGAGGATGGCGAGACTCTTGGTGTCATCGGGCTGGAGCCGGTACCGCCATTGCCGGCACGGCCTGGCGCCGGCGCGTTCGGCACGCTGCTGGCCGCCGCTTACTGATCGAAGACCTCTCGCGGGACCATGGCGGGTGACGAACGCGCACCGACGCCCCACATTGAGCCGCAGCAGCGGAATCAGATGACCGAGAGGACAGCCCATGGCGGCCCCATCGCAAACGGCCGGGCACGAAGCGGCGCAATCAGCCGACGATGCAGCCAAGATTGCAGCGCTCAGGCGCACCAAGGCTGTGGCCACGGCCGCGCTTGTCGCCTGCGTTGGCGTCTTCCTAGGCGCGAGGGCTTTGCAGGACAGCTATCCGGCGTTCGCCTACGTCGCGGCCTTTGCCGAAGCAGCCGCGATCGGCGGGCTTGCCGACTGGTACGCCGTCGTTGCGCTGTTTCGTCGCCCGCTCGGCCTGCCCATCCCGCACACCGCCATCATTCCTGCCAACAAGGACCGCATCGCCGATAATCTCGGCCGGTTCATCGAGGTCAATTTCCTGGCGCCCGGTCCGGTGCGCGAAAAGCTGGAGGAGGTGGATTTCGCGCTCCTCGTCTCCGAGTGGCTTTCCGATCGCAGGCGGTCCGCCGGGCTTTCCCGCTTCGTCGGCAGGCTCGTGCCACAGGCGCTTGCAGCCGTCGAAGGTTCGGGGCTGCGGGATTTCGTCGTCAAACGCGTCACCGAACAGGTCGAGAAGGTACAGGTCGCGCCGTTGGCGGCAGACCTGCTGACTGCCTTTACCGCCGACCGGCGTCACCAGCGGCTTTTCGACGAGCTGCTTCGCGTCTTCGGGCGGCTGCTGTCGGACGAAGACGCGCTGGCCGCGATCCGCGACAAGATCAGGCAGGAACTGCCCAGTCTCGCCAACCTGTTCAAGGCCGACGCCTATCTGCTCAAAAAGATCGTGGCCTCGGCCGGCACGCTCATCGCCGAGGTCGAAGCCGATGCCGAACACCCGATGCGGCATGAGTTCGACCGCTTCGTCAAAGGCTTCATCGACGATCTGCGCACATCGCCCGACTATGCGGCGCGGGCCGAGCAACTGAAGCGTGATCTGCTTGCCCGGCCCGAACTGCGCGGCCTTGCCGGCGATTTCCTGTCCAGCCTGCGCTCCTTCGTCGAGCAGGATCTGGCTTCCGATCAGTCTGCCGTGCGGCGGCATCTGGCGGACATGTTCGTGCAGGTCGGCAAGCAACTCGCCGATGAGCCCGAAATCCGCGCCGACATGAACCAGGGCTTCGTCATGGCGCTCGCCTCCTTCGTCGAGAACCAGAAGAGCGGCGTTTCGACCTTTATCGCCGATCAGGTGCGGCGCTGGGACATCCTGCAGCTCACCAGGCTGGTGGAGATCAATATCGGCCGCGACCTGCAATACATTCGCTTCAACGGCATGCTGATCGGCGGGCTGGCAGGACTTGCCCTGCATGTCGGCGAGAGGATCATCTTCCACAATTGAAGCGCGTGGCGGGTGTCTCTACACTCGCGGAGGCGGTATTCCCGATGCCGCCGAGAGTGGGGAGGAATTCATGCCTGATCGTGCCGACGGTGCGGGGGCGCCACAACCGGGGCGCCTGCGGCAGACCGAAATCTACGTCACCGGCGCCGGAGGCAAGCGGCCGCTGGTGCCGGTCGCACCGGACGCGCTCGAGCGGCGTGCGGCGAGGCGGATGCGGCGCGAGGCGGCCGCCTATATCATCGGCGGAGCCGGCAGCGAGCATACGATGGCGGCCAATCGCGCCGCCTTCGAGCGCTGGCACCTGTCCCCGCGGGTGCTCAACGATGTCTCGACCCGTGATCTCTCGGTGGACCTGTTAGGCCGCACGCATCGCGCACCCGTTCTGCTGGCCCCGATAGGCGTTCTGGAAATGGCGCATCCGCTGGCCGACCGGGCGGTTGCCCGCGCCGCCGCGCGCGAAGGCATAGGCTACGTCTTTTCCAACCAGGCATCGGTTGCGATGGAAGAATGTGCCGCCGAGATGGGTGACACGCCACGCTGGTTCCAGCTCTACTGGTCGAGCGACGACGAGGTCGTGCGTTCGCTTGTCTCGCGTGCGGAAAGCTGCGGTTGCGAAGCGATCGTCGTGACGCTCGATACGACGCTGCTCGGCTGGCGGCCGCGCGATCTCGATCTTGCCTACCTGCCGTTCATGCGCGGGCTTGGGCTCGCGCAATACCTGAGCGACCCTGTCTTTCGCTCGAAGGTGCCGCCGACGCCACCCGAAACCGGCTTCCGGCCAAGGGGGGCCGGTATCCTTAGCACCGCGCTGAGCCTGCGGCGCAAGGGGCGCGAGCACGGGTTGACCATGCAGCAGATGCGCGCGGCGGTGGCGCATTTCACCGCGACCTATTCGCGGCCGGACCTCAACTGGTCCGACATCGCGCGCCTGCGCGATATGACGAAGCTGCCGATCCTGCTCAAGGGGTTGCGCAGGGCGGACGATGCGGCGCTCGCCGTCGAGCATGGCGTCGACGGCATCATCGTGTCGAATCACGGGGGACGGCAGGTCGACGGCGAGGCGGCTACCCTCGACATGCTGCCTGCGGTGGTGGCGGCCGCCGGCACGATGCCGGTGCTGCTCGATTCGGGCGTGCGTTCCGGCGCCGACATTGCCAAGGCGCTGGCGCTTGGCGCGCGCGCGGTGCTGCTTGGCCGCCCCTATGTCTATGGCCTCGCGCTTGCGGGTGAGGGCGGCGTGTGCGAGGTCATCCGCAACATCGTTGCTGAGTTCGACCTGACGCTGGCGCTGTGCGGCCTGACGCGCGCGGCGGATCTCGACAGACGGTGCCTGATCGAGACTTGAAGCCGGAAGGACTGAACTTGGCGGACAATCAACTGACATTCGCCGACCTCGAATCGAAGGTCGGCAAGGAACTCGGCGTGTCGAGCTGGATCGAGGTCGATCAGTCGATGATCGACAGCTTCGCCAAGACCACGCGCGACAACCAGTGGATTCATGTCGATGTCGAGCGCGCACGCACCGAAAGCCCCTATCACGCGCCGATCGCCCATGGCTTCCTGACCCTGTCGTTGATTCCGGCACTTGCCGCCGAGATCGGAACCCAGCCCAAGGGCGTGTCGGTCGCGATCAATTACGGGCTCGACCGGCTGCGGTTCCTGGCTCCGGTGAAGGCCGGCGCCAGAGTGAGGCTGCGCTCGACGCTGATCTCGCTGGAGGAGAGGGCGCCTGGCCAGCATCTGATGAAGTCTGCCAGCACGATGGAGATCGAGGGCGAGGAGCGTCCGGCCTTCGTCGCCGAAACGCTGCTGCTTCTGCTCACCGAAGGCTGAAAGCGAGCCTATTCCGCATCAGGCTGGTGCGCGGGTGCTGCTTGCTCGAATGCAGGTAGGGCCATGCACGCATCGCGGATGCGCGCGATCGTCGGATATGCGGACATGTCGACATTGAAGCGTGCGTTGTTCGCGACCTGCGCGACAAGGCAGATGTCAGCCATGCCCGGCGTATCGCCGTGGCAGAAGGTTCTGGTCTGCAGGCTTTCGGAGAGCATCTTCTCAAGCGGTTCGAAGGTTTCGTTCACCCAGTGCCTGAACCACGAGGCGATTTCGGCGTCGTCCGCGCCGTAGCGGCTCCGCAGCGCATTCAGCACGCGCAGATTGTTCACCGGGTGGATGTCGCAGGCGATCATCTGCGACAGCATGCGTACACGCGCCCGGCCGTGGGGATCGGGCGGCAGAAGCGGCGGTTCGGGCTGCATCTCGTCCAGAAACTCGATGATCGCCAGCGACTGGGCGATCATCGTGCCGTCGCTCCACACCAGCGCAGGCACAAGCCCCTGAGGGTTGACCGCCAGATATTCGGGCGCGCGGTTGCCACCATGGCGCAGATGGTGCGCGACGTAGGTGTAGTCGAGCCCTTTCATGTTGAGCGCGATGCGGACCCTGTAGGAGGTCGACGAACGGAAATAGTTGTGCAGGACGATGTCGGTCACATCTCCTCCCCGGTGGCTGCTGCGGCACGTGATGTGTGCAGCAGGTTTCACCGAAAAGCTGCGCATGAGCAATAGCAAAGCCGAACGCTGCCGCTTGCGGACGTAAACCGGGCAGGCGCTTCAAGCCGCCTGCAACCTTTTCCTGCTCCCACTTGCCGCGATCGCCTGCAAAATCGGGCGATTGCCGGAAAAGTCGGAAAAACGGCTGATACCTCTGGTTGCGATTTCAGACAGTTTCGGAAAAATGAGTTCTGAAATCCTGGTGGGGGCCTACGGGCGATGGGGTCTGATCGCTGGCGTGAATACGGCACATGGCACGAGTTGTTCGATGCCGTGTGCAACCATGCCGGCCATTACGACAATACGGATTTGGCGAGCCTGCTCTGCACGCGCACCGGCCGAACCACGCAAAACGATTTCGAAGGCGCCAAGACGAAGCTGAGAAGCTGGCGCAGCGGGAAGCGAGTTCCGCGCCGGAAGAGCTTCTTCGCCCTGTCGTCAATTCTCGACGTGAGGTCCGACCCGGAACTCGAGGCGCGATGGCATGCGCTTTACGAAGCGGCAAACGGCAAGGGGGATGCTCCGTCTGGCGGCGATGAGCCACTGGATTCCCGCGCGGCCCAGGTGGGGATCGCCGCAAGCAGATTGCGCGTCGTGGCAGCCGTTTCCGCAGTGTCGGTGTTGGGGGTGGGCATCGCGATAGCCGCAATCACCAGAGATTATCAACCTCCATCGCCCGAACTTCCGGCGGTCAACTACAATGCGCACGTGCGTGTCGTGCTTGGCAGAAGTCAGCTCATCCACGGAGATTACCTGGAATGCGACGGCTCTGTCCCGGACTGGCCGCTCGTTGCGCAACGGGTGCCGATAACGCCGTTGGGCACGTTTTCCGACGGAGGGCTTGCCCGCAAGATGGTCAACGATTGCGGGCGGGAAATGGTCGTGCGGGCCGTCATGTTCACGGGGACGGCACTCGGGACCGAAGAGGTCAGGTTGCTTGACGATTACATGAAGATCGAGGTGGTCGATACGACCACCGGACTTTGAACAGGGGGTATGACATGGCCTTGGACGACCTGCAGCAGATCAACCGGTGGCACATCTTGTTCGATGAGTTGTGCGTGCGGGCCGGCTTCCACGATGCCGCTTCTTTGGCGGCGCGCTACTGCGAGGTTGCAGGAAACGGCGCCCAGAAAGAGCATGACACCACGCTGCGCAATCTGAACAACTGGCGCTCCGGCCGTCATATCCCGCGCCTGCGCAGCCTCAGAATTCTGGAGCAGGTGCTGGGTGTCCGCGACGATCCGGCTCTCCTGGAGCATTGGACGGCGCTCTACAGGCAGGCGAACGAGACGGGAGAGGACAGCCCCGCAGACATTCCTCGGGCTGCTGCACCTCACGAAGCCGCACCCGCGCGCGGCGCGCGCTGGGCCGCGGCACTGCCCAATCTCCCCACGATAGCGGGCGCCGTCCTTGTGTTCGGCCTCGGTATTGCGATCGGCAATGTCTGGGCTTCCGGCTGGCGGCCATGGGGCGGACCGGCGAATGACGCGCCGCTGGTGGTCTATAAGCCCGAGGTGTTCATGACGGTTGGGCAGAGCAAGATCATCCACGCCGAACGCGGCGACTGCGGGAGGCTTCCTCGCGACTGGCAGGACGTCGCCGGCGATCTTCCCGGTCCTGCGCTCGGCACCTTCTCAGACGGCGGCCTCGCGCAGCGCAACAGCGTATTCTGCAAGGGCAGGACTCCCGCGCGGGCGATCGTCTTCAATGCCGAACGGCCCGGTATCGAGGAATTCCGCATCCAGGGCGACCACCTGAAGGTCACCGTCAAGGCAGCCGATCAGTAGGGTAGGCGCCGCCTGATACCGTCGCTTGTTGCGAAGTCAGCGACGGTCCTTGAGGATTGAGCCCCCCGAGGCTCAATCGCCATACGGGACCCACACGTTCTTGACCTCGACGGCCCGGCGCAGGAACGGCTTGAGCGATCCGGCTTCACCGTTCCAGTCGACGGCCTGTCCATTCGAGGTCCAGACGCGCTTCAGGTTGCCGGTGGATTCCAGCTCGGCGGCCTTGCAGGTAGCAGAGTCGGCGACGAGCCAGAGACCGTCGACATCATCGTGCTTGGCCAGCACGCCAGCGAGTTCGCCTGTGCGCCCGGTGACGATGTTGACCGCGCCTGCGGGAATATCCGACGTTTCCAGCACCTGGTAGAGGTCGGTCGCGACCAGCGGCCAGCGTGCGGAGGGCACGGCGACGACGCTGTTGCCCATCGCCAGCGCCGGGGCAAGCATCGCGACGAGCCCGAGCAGCGGCTGCTCGTCGGGCGCGACGATGCCGACCACGCCGACCGGCTCGTTGAGCGCCAGCGTCACGGCGCGGGCAGGGGGATTGTGCACGGTGCCTTCGAACTTGTCGGCCATGCCTGCGGCTTCGAACAGCCGTTCGATGGAGGATTCCACCTCGCCGCGTGCGGACTTTGTTGATGCGCCGGTAAGGTTAGCGATGCGCGCGGCGAACTCGTCGGCGCGGATCGTGAGGTTCTCGGCCAGGAAGTAGAGCACCTGCGCGCGATTGTAGGCCGTAGCGCCCGCCCATCCCTTTGCGGCGCGCGCGGCGCTGACGGCGTCGCGGATGTCCTTGCGACTGCCCAGCCCGACTTCGCCGGCATGGCGGCCCTTGGCGTCGTGAACGGCCATGGAGTAGTTGCCGTCCGGTCGCGTCTGCTTGCCGCCGATGAAGAGCTTCGGCGTGCGGTCAATGAAGGAGCCGTCGCCGTCTGAGCGTTGCAGAGACGCCGCCAGGCGCCTCATGGGCCTTGATCGGTTGGCTCTTGGCCTTTGGCGGTGCGAGATATTCGACCATGCCCTCACGGCCGCCCTCGCGCCCGAAGCCGCTTTCGCGATAGCCGCCGAAGCCGCAGGCGGCATCGAACATGTTGGTCCCGTTGATCCACACCACGCCGGCCTTGAGCTGCGGCGCGACATGCAGGGCGAGATTGACGTTTTCGCTCCACACGGAAGCGGCCAGCCCGTAGCGGGTGTTGTTGGCGAGTTCGATCGCTTCTTCCGTGTTGCGGAAGGTCATCGTCGCCAGCACCGGGCCGAACACTTCTTCCTGAGCGAGAATGTTGGCGGGGGCTACGTTGGTGGCAAGCACCGGCAGGTGATACCAGCCGGTCGCTGGCACCTCGCCGGCCGGCTGCCAGCATTGCGCGCCCTGCTTTTCGCCCTCGGCGACGAGGCCGCGCACACGGTCGAGCTGGCTCCGGTCGACCAGAGGGCCGATGTCGGTGTTCTTGTCGAGCGGATCACCGAGTCGCAGCTTCTCCATCCGGGCGCGCACCTTGGCGAGGAAGGCGTCGGCGACACCTTCCTGCACCAGCAGCCGCGAGCCGGCACAACAGACCTGGCCCTGGTTGAACCAGATGCCGTCGACGAGGCCTTCGACTGCCGAATCCAGGTCGGCGTCCTCGAAGACGATGAAGGCCGACTTGCCGCCCAGTTCCAGCGACAGCTTCTTGCCCGAGCCGGCGGTCGCCTTGCGGATGATCTTGCCGACCTCGGACGAGCCGGTGAAGGCGATCTTGTCGATGTCGGGGTGATTGACGATTGCCGCGCCCGCTTCCGGGCCGCCATGAACGATGTTGACGACGCCCTTGGGCACGCCGGCCTTTCTCGCATATTTCGGCGAACAGAACGGCCGTCAGCGGCGTGAATTCGGCAGGCTTCAGCACCACCGTGCAGCCTGCCGCGAGCGCCGGCGCGATCTTCCAGGCGAGCATCAGCAACGGGAAATTCCACGGGATGATCTGGCCGGCCACGCCGACCGCCGCATAGCCCGGGAACTCCTTGCCCAGCGACTGGGCCCAGCCGGCATGGTGGATGAAGTGGCGGACGGCCAGCGGCACGTCGATGTCGCGGCTTTCGCGGATCGGCTTGCCGTTGTCGAGCGATTCCAGCACGGCGAATAGCCGCGCATGGCGCTGCATGGCGCGGCCGATGGCGTAGAGCACGCGCGCACGCTCATAGCCGGAAGCGGCCTGCCACTTCGGCAGCGCCTTGCGGGCGGCCGTGACGGCGGCGTCAATGTCGGCGTGGCCAGCCTCGGCCAGGCTCGCCAGATGCTTGCCGGTGGCGGGATCGGCAGTGTCGAACGTCCTGCCGCTCGCAGCCTTCTTCCATTGGCCGCCGATGAACAGGGAGGCGGAGAAGTCGCGCGAGGCAAGCCACGCATCGGCTTCGTTGCGCGCCTCCGGGAGCAGGGACCGTATTCCATGGCGTGATAGCGTTCGAGAATGTTCACGGTCGTTCCCCGTCAGGCCATGGCATGGCGATGGGCGGCCGAGTAGTGGCCGGTCAGGTGGTGTTCGAGCTGGCGCTCGATGTCGGTGAGCAGGCTCGACG
Organism: Aquamicrobium sp.; assembly: GCA_019739225.1. Taxonomy (GTDB): domain Bacteria; phylum Pseudomonadota; class Alphaproteobacteria; order Rhizobiales; family Rhizobiaceae; genus Aerobium. The sequence continues at coordinate 610,845 of JAHHDT010000001.1, read as the reverse complement.
CGCCGAAGCGGAAAAGGTCCGGCTCCAGCCAACGGCGGCCGAGTTCCTCCTTCATCAGCACCAACCAGTCGAGCGACGCCTTGGCGGTGGATATGCCGCCGGCAGGCTTGAAGCCGATCTTGAAGCCGGTGCGCTCCTCATAGGCGCGGATCGCGCGCGTCATGATGAGGCCGACCGGCAGGACGGCATTGACGCTTTCCTTGCCGGTCGAGGTCTTGATGAAGTCGGCGCCCGCCATCATCGACACCATCGACGCAAGCATCACATTGCGCAGCGTCGACAATTCGCCGGTGCCGAGGATGACCTTCAGGTGCGCTTCCCCGCAGGCTTCGCGGAACTGCGCGACTTCGTCGTAAAGCTCCTGCCACTTTGCGCCCAGAACCAGGCCGCGCGGGATGACCACGTCGATCTCGTCGGCCCCGTCGGCGACCGACGCCCTGATTTCGGCGATCCGTGTTTCCAGCGGCGACAGCCCGTGCGGAAAGGCGGTGGAGACGGCGGCGACGTGGATGCCGGTGCCTTCCAATGCCGTCACCGCGGTCGCGACAAAGGGATGGTAGACGCAGACAGCCGCTGGCCGGATCACCGTGTCGCCCAGCCCGAGACCGGCGATCAGATCGGCGCGCAGCGGATTGCGCGCCTTGGCGCAGAGGCGGCGCACGCGCTCGTCGGTGTCGTTGCTGTTCAGCGTCGTCAGGTCCATCAGGCTGATTGCGCGGAGCAGCCATGCCGCCTGATTGTCGGCCTTGATCGAGCGGCGCTTGGTCAGCGTCGTCGCGCGCCGCTCCAAGTGCCGAACGGTTCACGTGGCGCATCTCTTCCAGCCAGCCGAGATCCAGCTTCATGCCGGGATTGCGCGGCAGGTCGGTATGCGGAGGCCGCAGCCGCTGTCGGCAGCGTATGCAGGCTGGCGCCGGCAGCCTGTCGTGTCGAGGTGCTCGTCATGGCACTTTCTTTGTCCCGTTGGTCAAAGTTTACGCAGCTATCGCACGAATTCGAGCGAAACGAAACGGTGCGACGCAGCATGCCGCAGCGTTGTGAACCCTGTGTCGTCTTTGCGTCTGCACGGTGTCGCTTTCGCGTGTTTGCCGGCGATGCAGCCGTGGTTAGATGTGCATGGGCCTGAGGTGCTGCTTCGTGACGATCGAAGCGGAGAATTGGGAAGCCGGTCGAAATCCGGCGCTGCCCCCGCAACGGTAGCGGAGCTGAATGTCCCGACGGGAGACCACTGGACGACAACGTCCGGGAAGGTGTCGGGAAGGTCCTGCAAGGGACGGCTCCGGAGCCCGGAAACCAGCCTTCGGCATACGAAACCGACTGATCGCGGTGGGCGGTCAAGAGGCGAAGCGGCGCGGACGGGCCTGCATGGCCATGTCGCGGCTCCTCCTTCCCTCCATCACCACCAGTTCAGCCCTTGTGATGACGATGCGAGGACAGGACATGGATGCGCGCAACGAAATGCTGGGGCTGATCCGCAGCCGCAGATACGGCTATTCGCTGGAACAGCCCTTCTACACCGATCCCGAGTTCTTCCGGCTCGACATGGACCTGATCTGGTATCGCGACTGGCTGTTCGTGGGCCACGATTGCGAACTGCCGAAGCCCGGCAGCTTCTTCACCGTTCAGGTTGGCAAATATCCGGTCGTGCTGGTCCGCGATCGCGACGGGCAGATACGCGCCTTCCACAATTCCTGCCGGCATCGCGGAAGCCGCGTCTGCGCGGCGGAGAAGGGCCTGTCGGCGCGCCTCGTCTGCCCCTATCACCAGTGGACCTACGATCTCGACGGCAAGCTCCTGTTCGCACGCCAGATGGCGGACGATTTCGACCCGTCGCAGTTCTCGCTCAAGCCGGTCGCCTGCGAGAGCGCCGGCGGCTACATCTTCATCTGCCTTGCGCCGGAGCCGGCCGACTTCGGGCCGTTCCGGGCCATGATGGAGCCCTATTTCCTGCCGCATCGGCTGGCCGATGCAAAGGTCGCCTACGAATCCACCATCATCGAAAAGGGCAACTGGAAGCTGGTCTGGGAGAACAACCGCGAGTGTTACCACTGCGCGGCCAATCATCCCGAGCTTTGCAAGACGTTCCCGGAAGCGCCCACGGTCACTGGCGTCAACGGCGCGGAAAGCGACCCCGAGATGGTGGCGCATTGGGCGAGATGCGAGGCGGCCGGGCCTGCCTTCGCGCTTCCGCATCGACGCGGACGGCCAGTATCGCGCGACACGCGCGCCGCTGCTGCGCGATGCGGTGAGCTACACGATGAGCGGCAAGCGCGCAGTCAAGCGCAACCTTTCCGACAGCGTCTCCACCGACCGCATCGGGTCGCTGCTGCTCTACCACTACCCGACGACATGGAACCACATTCTGGGCGACCACGCCGTTACCTTCCGCGTGCTGCCGGTCAGCGCTACCGAGACGGCCGTCACCACCAAGTGGCTCGTGCACAAGGATGCGGTGGAAGGCGTGGACTACGACCTTGCCGAACTGACCCATGTCTGGACCGAGACTAACGACCAGGACCGCAGGATCGTCGAGGAGAACGCCTTCGGCATCAATTCGCCGGCCTACGAACCCGGCCCCTATTCGGAGTTGCACGAGGGCGGCGTGATCCAGTTCGTCGAATGGTACGCCTCCTTCATCGAGCCGCGGCTGGCCGAGACGGAAACCCCGGCGCTCAGAAGCGTGGCGTGAGGCGACAGCGATGAACGCGATGACGGACGCCGCACTCTACCGCCACCTCGACGAGATGACGCCGTGGAACGACCGGCTTCAGGTGCTGGAGGTCATCGGCATCGCCGACGAGGCACCCGACGTGAAGACCTTCACCTTCCGGTCGGACAACCAGACCTGGTTCCGGTACAAGCCGGGGCAGTTCATCACGCTGGAACTGCCGGTTGGCGACGAGCCGCTGCTGCGCACCTACACGCTGTCGTCGTCGCCGTCGCGGCCGTTCTCCATCGCCGTCACGGTCAAGGCGCAGGCCGGCAGTGTCGCAACGCGCTGGATGCTGGATCATCTGCGGCGCGGCGATCACATCAGGGCCTACGGTCCGGCCGGCGATTTCTCCCACCACGAATATCCAGCGGCGAAATATCTGTTCATCTCCGCGGGCTCGGGCGTCACACCGATGATGTCGATGCTGCGCTGGCTGAACGACTGTGCGCCATGGACCGACGTCGCCTTCGTCAACTGCGCGCGCCGGCCGGAGGAGATCATCTTCCGCAAGGAGCTTGAACTGCTGGGCAGCCGGATGCCCGGCCTATCGCTGGGCTTCCTGATCGAGGAACGCTCCAGCCGTGAGAGCTGGTTCGGCCATATGGGCCGGATCGATGCGGTGCGGCTGCCGCTGCTTGCGCCCGATTTTCGCGAGCGGGAGATATTCTGCTGCGGCCCGGAACCCTTCATGCGCGCCGTGCGCGAGATGCTGGAAACAGCCGGCTTCGACATGGTGCATTATCATCAGGAGAGCTTCGCCGCCCCGCCGGCCGAGCCCGTGCCCGCGCCTTTCACCGAAGACGGCGAAGTGGGTGTCGGAGAAATCGCCCTGCCGGTCAGGTTCGCATTGTCGGAGGTCGACGGCGAATGCGTTGCGGGACAGACCCTGCTGCAGACCGCGCGCGCGTCGGGCGTTCGCATTCCGGCTGCCTGCGAGTTCGGCCTGTGCGGCACCTGCAAGGTCAAGAAGGTCTCCGGCACGGTCGAGATGAGCCACAATGGCGGCATCCTCGACCACGAGATCGAGGAAGGCTTTATCCTCGTCTGCTGTTCGAAGCCGCTCTCGGCTCTGGAAATCGAGGCCTGACATGGGATCTTCTCCAATCCATGCCGACCTCAACAAGCCGACGTCGCCGATTTCGCCGCGTCCGCCGCTGGCCCAGGCAAGCCCCGAGGAGGTATTCCTGGCCTGGCTCATCGCATTGCCCGAGGGAGAAGACGTCGCCGTTGCTGCGCGCAAGCAGATAAGACGGTTGGATGAGGCAACCACCGTATCGCCGCCGCTGCGCCGACTTCGCGCCTTGCTTGCGGAAGCGGCCGGAACACCGGATTAGATTTCCCCGTCAGGTGCTACGCTGAGTCAAACGCCGTCATGTATATGTTACCCGCCGGTGTTAGCCGACGCTTGATCGATGTCGTGTTCGCGGGTCTTGTTGTCACCGGAAGCGACAAGTTTATTGCGCGAAGCGGCCGGAGGAACAACGATGGATCACGACAGGGCGGGCAACGGTGCCGAGGAATGGCTCAAGGCCGAGCTCGAGGATACGCTCGACGAGGACTACGAGCTCGAACTGTCGGAACCGGCGCTGTCGCTCGAACTGTCCAAAATCTACAAGAAAGCCCACCCCCACGCGCTCGACCGTCACACTTATTTCCACGAGCTGATCCGCCTGCAGTCGGAGCTGATCAAGCTCCAGGATTGGGTGGCGCACACAAAGGAAAAGGTAGTGGTGCTGTTCGAGGGTCGGGACTCGGCCGGCAAGGGCGGGGTCATCAAGCGCATCACGCAGCGGCTCAATCCGCGTATCGTCCGCGTGGTGGCGCTGCCGGCGCCGAGCGACCGGGAAAAGACGCAGTGGTATTTCCAGCGTTACGTTCCGCATCTGCCGGCCGGCGGTGAGATCGTGCTCTTCGACCGGTCCTGGTACAACCGCGCCGGTGTCGAGCAGGTGATGGATTTCGCCACGCCCCAACAGGTGGAAGATTTCTTCCGCGACGTGCCGGAGTTCGAGCGTATGCTGCTCCGCTCTGGCATCAGGCTGATCAAATACTGGTTCTCGATTACCGACGAGGAGCAGCAGCTCCGCTTTCTCATGCGTATCCACGACCCGATGAAACAGTGGAAGCTGTCGCCGATGGACCTCCAGTCGCGGGTGCGCTGGGAGCAGTACACCAAGGCGAAAGAGGAGATGTTCGCCCGCACCAGCATTCCTGAGGCGCCATGGTACATCGTCGAGGGCAACGACAAGAAGCGCGCCCGGCTGAACTGCATGGACCACCTGCTACAGCAGATTCCCTACGAGCCGGTGCCGCACGAGGACATCGCCCTGCCGGAACGCGTCTTCAACCCGGAATACGAACGCGCCACCCTTCCGCACGACCTCTACGTGCCGCAGAAATATTGATCGCGCGCCTAATGCGGCTTGGGTGGCCTACTGGGCAACCATCCATAGGCTGATCTGCGGAAACAGGATCAGGAGCACCAGTGCGGTGATCTGCAGGAGCACGAAAGGAATGATGCCGCGGTAGATCGTGCCGATCGATATGTCTTTGGCCACCCCGCGCAGGTAGAACAGCGCATAACCGAATGGCGGCGTCAGGAAAGACGTCTGCATGTTGACGGCAAGCGCGATGGCGAACCAGGTAAGGGTCTCGGGTTGCGTCATGCCGAAGTCGAGGCTGGTGACAACCGGGGCGACCAGCGGCACGACGACCAGCGCAATCTCGACCCAGTCGAGGAAGAAACCCAGAATGAAAACCAGCGCCATGATCGTGAAAAGCACGAAATAGGGGCCTGTGCCGAGCGCATCGAATGCGTGGATCACCATTTCGTCGCCTCCGAGACGCCGGAAGATGACTGAAAAGATCGTCGCGCCGATCATCACGAAGATGATCATTGCGGTGGTCTTGGTCGTGTCGCGGACGGCCGTTCGCAACGTTGCCAGATCAAGTTTGCCCGAGAACAGGGCGAGGATCATCGCGCCCGCCGCGCCGATGGCTGCTGCTTCCGTCGGTGTGGCGATGCCGGCGACGATGGTGCCTAGTACCGAGAGGACCAGAAGGATAGGCGCCAGCAGGTCCCGGGCGAGGCCGAGCATCGCCGTCTTGCGGCTTTCCGCCGGCACGTGGTCGCGCGGTGGCATGCGGTGCGGCTGGAAGATGGCGATCGCGATCAGATAGAGAAAGTAAAGCCCGGCAAGCAACAGGCCCGGCCCGATCGCACCCATGAACAGGTCGCCGACGGACACGCGGAGCTGGTCGCCGAGGACGATCAGCATGATCGACGGTGGGATCAGGATGCCGAGCGTGCCGGACGCGGCTATGAGGCCAGTGGAGATCTTGGGGTCGTAACGGGCCTGCGTCATGGCGGGCAGAGCCATCATGCCCATGAGCACCACGGATGCGCCGATGATGCCCGTGGAGGCCGCCATCACCACGCCGATGATGGCGACCGCGAAGGCGTAGCCGCCGGGCAGCCGGCCGAAGAGTGCGGCCAGCGACCGAAGCAGCCGCTCCGCGACGCCGGAACGTTCGAGCATCAGTCCCATGAAGACGAAGAGCGGAATGGCGATCAGCAGCCAGTTGGTCAGGATGCCGGAGTAGATGCGCGACACGCCCGTCGACAGGAAAAGTATCGGCACGCCGGCCAAAAAGGCGAAGACGATGCCGATGCCCGAGAGAACGAACGCGACCGGGTATCCCGAAAAGATGCCCGCCACGAGCGCGACGAGCATGGCAAGCGGCCAGGCAAATTCAATCATGGTTTTCGGCCGGGCCTTGGTTGGATGCGGGAGAGAGCAGCAGGCGCAAGGTTTGGGCCACGCGCGCCAGCGCGGCGATGCCCAGCAGCGCGAAACCGGCCGGGATCATCGCCTTGATGAGCCAACGGTCCATCAGGCCGCCATAGGTCGAACCCTCGCCGGATGCGAACGAGGTCGCGGCGAACTTCCAGCCGTACCAGACGATGATGACGCAGAATGGGAGGAGAAAGACGATGTCGCCGAAAAGCGTCAGGCACAGACGGACACGGGGAGGCAAGCTCGCCACGAAGACGTCGACGCTCACATGCTGGCCGTCACGCAGGGCATAAACGCCGCCGAGAACGGCGATGATGGCGAATATGTACCATTGCAGGTCTGCCAGGGTGTTGACGGTGATGCCGTTGCCAAGCACGGGAAGTGCATCTTCCCAGCGCCAGATCGCGTTCCAGCCCATCTTGGCGGCAAAGACCGTCAGTAGCACCGATGCGATCAGCGGCAGCACGAGCCATCCGACCACCTTGCCCGGCAGAACAACCGCGTCGAGCACGGCATCCGAAAGACGTTTCAACCTTCTCCTCCAGCGGTTTTACCGATGAAGCCTGTTACGCGAAATTCAGCGGTTGCGACAGCGCGCGACGGTTGCGGGTCCGGCTTCGCGCCGGACCCGCTCGTTTGCCTATCGCGGCAGGGCCTGGAGTTCCGACCAGCGCGACGTGCGCTCGACATAAGCGGTCAGGGAATCAAGCGCTTCCTTGAAGATCGGGTCTTTGGCCGCTTCTTCCTGAAGCACTTCGCCGGCTGCGGTGCGCATGGCTTCCAGCACTTCGTCGGGGAAGCGCTTGATGCTTACGCCGGCTGCCTCGATCTCCTCGACGGCTGCAACCTGCGCATTGAGCTGGTCGGCCATGTTTTCAGCGATGTTGGCCTTGCAGGCCTCGACCATGATCTTCTGCTGATCCTCGGAGAAGCCGTTCCAGACATCCATGTTGATGATGATGGAGTCCCAGCTCGAGGGCTGGTGCCAGCCGGGGAAATAGTAGTTTTTGACGATCTTCTGGAAGCCGAAGCCCTTGTCGAGCTGCGGCGCGGAGAACTCAGCCGCGTCGATGCGGCCGGTCTCGAGCGACACGTAGATTTCACCGGCGGGCACGAGCTGCGTGTTCGCGCCGAGTTTCGCCAGCGTGCTTCCGCCGAGGCCGGCGATGCGCATGTTGAGGCCCTTCAGGTCCTCGACGGTGTTGATCTCCTTGTTGAACCATCCGCCGGCCTCAGGCACGACGAGGTGGCACGGAATGACCTTCACGCCATGCGGGTCATAGGCCTTCTGGATGATTTCCAGACCGCCACCCTCGAACATCCAGCCGAGCGCGATATCGGGCGAGGGGCCGAAGGGCATCGAGCCGACAAGGTTGGCGACGGGAATCGACTCGGCCCAGTAGCCGATCCAGTCGAAGCCCATCGGAATCGCACCGCTCGATACCGCTCCGAAGACCTCGAAAGGTGGAACGAAGTCGCCGGCGCCGTGCACCTTGATGTCGACCTCGCCGTTGGTCATCAACCGCACCTTGTCGGCCCAGTTCACGGGGCTGGGGCCGATCGACGGAACGTTTAGTCCAAACACACTCTGCAGATCGAAGCTCTGGGCCATGGCCGACCCGGCAAATGCAACGGAAGCGGCCAGCGTGGCCGCGGCGATGTAACGTCTCATAAAAATCCTCCCAAGGCACCGCACAGCCGCGGCTCATCTCCCTGCGACATGTCCCGGCATCCGTGCCTGGCGTGTCTTCGCAGAATTGCAGTCTTGCAAATTCCGACGTTTGCCTCAATAAGAAAATTCGCGAATAGCAAACTCATTTGCAGATAACGAATGATTGGGAGGATGCATGCTGGGCATCGAGGGAGAGGTCGCGGTGGTGACCGGCGCGGCGCAGGGTAACGGCCTGGCCATTGCGCGCGGCCTGGCAGAGGCCGGTGCCAAGGTGGTGCTCTGCGACATGGCGGGAGCGGCTGCCGAAGCCGCCGCAGCGGACATCCGCGCGAATGGCGGTGTGGCCATGGCGACGGAACTCGACGTGACCCAGCCCGAAGCGGTGACGCGATTCGCCGGTCAGGTGGAAGCCTGGCAGGGGTCGGCTTCAATTCTCGTCAACAATGCGGGCATCATCCGCCGTACGCCCATAGATGGCGCGAACTTCGATGCCGATTGGGCGGATGTCTTCCGGGTCAATGTCGACGGTGTGCGCACGATGGTTCGGGCATTCCTGCCTCAGCTTCGCAACACGCGCGGGCGGATCGTCAACCTCGGCTCGATCATGTCGGTCTCGGCCGGGCCGGGGCTTGGCGCCTACGCGGCCAGCAAGGGCGCGGTGTTGCAGTTCACCCGCGCGCTCGCACACGACCTCGCGCCTGACGGCATCCGGGTGAATGCGATCGCGCCGGGTGTGATCGCGACGCCGATGACGAAGGTGACGCGCGAAACGCCCGACGCGATCGGGCGCTTCATGGCGCATACGCCGTTGGGGCGCGTCGGCGAGCCGGAAGAACTGGTCGGGCCGGTGCTCTTCCTCGCTTCGGCCATGTCGACCTACGTCACCGGTGCCTTGCTCCCGGTCGACGGCGGCTATCTCGCCTCGTGACCCGGCTGGACGATTTCTCGGACGCTTTGGAAATGACCATGAAAAGACATGAATGTGACGTGCTGGTTATCGGTTCCGGCGCAGGTGGCCTTTCGACGGCCGTATCGGCGGCGCACCGCGATCTGGATGTGCTGGTGGTGGAGAAGGAGCCGGTCTATGGCGGCACCACGGCGCGTTCCGGCGGCTGGATGTGGATCCCCTGCAACGCCCCCGCGCGCCGGGCCGGCGTTGAGGATTCCGCGGAAAAGGCACGGACCTATCTCAAGCACGAGGCCGGCAGCCATTTCGACGAGCGCCGTGTCGATGCTTTCCTCGAAGCCGGCCCCAAGGCGGTCGACTTCTACGAGCAGAACACCGCCCTCCAGTTCGATCTCGGCCCGACCTTCGCCGACTATCACCCCGACGCGCCGGGCGGCATGGATGGCGGGCGCTCCATCGTGGCCCGTCCGTTCGACGGGCGCGAACTCGGCCCCGAGATCAAGCGCCTGCGGCCGCCGCTGGCCGAGATCACCTTCCTCGGCATGATGATCGGCTCGGGCAAGGAATTGCTGCATTTCTTCAACGTCCTGCGCTCGCCGGTCTCGGCGTTCTATGTCGGCAAGCTGTTCGTGAAGTTCCTGCGCGACATGGCATTTCACGGCCGCCCGATGCGGTTGATGAACGGAAACGCGCTGGTGGCGCGGCTGGCCAAATCCTGCTTCGACAAGGGCGTGCCGATCTGGACGCGCTCGCCGGTGCGGGAACTTGTCCGTGACGGCAAGAACAGGGTCTCCGGCGCAATCGTCGACACGGCGGAAGGGCCGGTGGAGATCGTTGCTCGGCGCGGCGTGGTGCTGGCGGCTGGCGGCTTCCCGCAGGACCCGGTGCGCCGGAAGGAACTCTTCCCGCACGCGCCGAACGGCTACGAACATGCCTCGCCGGCGCCTCCCGGAAACACCGGCGATGGACTGAGGCTGGGCGAAGCGGCTGGCGCAAGCGTGGACACGAGTCTGCCGCATGCGGCAGCCTGGGTGCCGATTTCGCGCCCCGTGAAGCCGGACGGAACGCTGGGCACGTTTCCGCATTTCGTCGATCGTTCGAAGCCCGGCGTGATCGCGGTCACCCGTTCGGGACGGCGGTTCGTCAACGAGGCGAATTCCTATCACGATTTCTGCCAGGCGATGGTGGCCCGCTGCAACGAGGAGAATGGCGAGGTCTGCGCCTTCTTCATCGCCGACCATCATGTGCTGCGCAAATACGGGCTCGGCTACGTCAAGCCCGCGCCGGTGCCGTTCCACCAGCACATACGATCGGGTTATCTCTATGAGGGACGCACGCTGGAAGAGCTTGCCGAACGTATCGGCGCCGACCCGGCTGGGCTGCGGCGTACCGTCGAGAATTTCAACAGGCATGCCGAGCACGGGGAAGATCCGGAATTCGCCAAAGGCTCGACGTCCTACAACCGATCGCTCGGCGATCCCGACCACAAGCCCAATCCGTGCGTTGCGCCGATCCGGAAAGGGCCGTTCTACGCGGTCAAGCTGGTCGTTGGCGATCTCGGCACCTTCGCGGGGCTTCGGTGCAACGAGAATGCGCAGGTGCTTGCCGAGGACGGGCGGCCGATACCGGGCCTCTATTCAGTGGGCAACGACGCGGCGAGCATCATGGGCGGCAACTACCCCGGTGGGGGCATCACGCTCGGGCCCGCCGTCACGTTCGGCTACATAGCCGCGCGGCATATTTCCGGCGCGAACGACTGACGTGTCGCAAGCCCGGCGCCAATGGGCGGAAGGGGTGGCGCTGGGTTTTGCCGCCACCGTCTTCTGGTCGTTCTACAATGTCGGCACGGCGATCGGCCGGGCCGACGGCTTTTCGAGCGCCGACCTTGCCATGCTGCGCTTCGGCGTCGCGGCGCTGGTTCTCGGGCCTTTGCTGGCTTTCAGAACCGGCTGGCGGCCTGCCTTGCCGTTCAGACGCGTGGTAGCGCTGACTCTGCTCATCGGCCCGCCATTCGCCTTCTTCATCAATACCGGCTACGGCATCGCGCCGCTGGCGCACGCGGTGGTGATTTCGCCGGGCGTTACGATGCTGACCGCCAACGTGCTGGCAGCCATCGTCGACCGTCGCGCGGTACCCATGCAGCGCCGCATCGGGATCGCTCTTCTCGTTCTCGGGCTCGTGGCCATAGCGGCAGATCAGCCCGCCGCGGCGCCAACCGGTATGCCCGTCTGGCTGGGCGACCTCTGCTTCGTCGCTTCCGGCACGCTGTGGGGCGTCTTCACATGGCTGGTCGGCCGCTGGAAGCTGCCGGCGATCGAGACGACTGCAGCCGTTTCCGTCTGCGCTGCGCTCTGCTTCCTCCCGGTCTATCTGCTTGCATTCGGCGTGACTTTGCTGCCAGCAGGCCTGTGGGCCGAGCAGATCATCTATCAGGGGCTTTTCGGCGGTGCGCTGGCAATCGTCGCCTTTGCGGGCTGCGTGACGCGGCTTGGTGCTGGAACCGCAGCGCTGTTTCCGGCGCTGCTGCCGCCCATGGCCGTTCTTCTGGCTATTCCGCTCGCCAGCCAGACGCCGAGCGGCGTTCAGTGGCTGGGCATGGCCCTTGCTTCGGGCGGCCTGATTGTCTCGCTGGAATTCATGCGTCGGCGCTGACGCCCTCGCGATAGCCAAGCTCGTTCGAAAGCTGCCGGGTGAACCCGAGCAGGCCGGTGACCGCAGGGCCATCCGCCGACAGGTCGATCATCGCCGTCGGGCCGATGGCGGTGAGCGCGAGCTGCATCTGGCCGGTGTGATCGAACACCGGAGCCGCAACCGCGCTGACGCCCGGGATCGGCAGGTCGCGGGTCACCGCGTGGCCGTTTGCCGCCACGACCGCGACCTCCTCCCAGTAGCGGGCCTCGTCGAATTCGAACGGACCGCGTTCAAGCAACGTGCGGTCGGAGCGCTCCTGCCGGATCATCGGCTGGGTGACGGATCGGGGCAGGAAGGCGGCAAAGACCTTGCCTGTCGCGGTCGCCGTCATGAGGAAGATGTTGCCGACCTGGACGTTGGCATGGATGCGCGCGGACGATTCCTGCACATAGACGATGGTCGGGCCGTGAAGGCCCCAGACCGTGATAGCGATCATGAGTTGCAGGTCGTCGGCAAGAGCGGCGACACGCTGCACGGTTTCCCGGTAGGCGTTCTGGTTGCGCAGCCGGGTCAGGCCCAGATGCAGGGCGAAGGATCCGAGCTGATAGTGGCCTGCCTCTGTCTGCTCGACCATGCCCATCTTGCGGAAGGAAACAAGGTAAGGATGCAGTTGTGCGGCGGCCATTCCCGTTTCCTGCGCGAGATCGCGCAGTTTCAGCGGCCCCCGGGCGCGCGCCAGGGCGTTGAGCACCACGCCGCCCGTGTCGATCGACTGGACGCCGCGCGAGCCGTTCTTCTTCTCCGTCGAAGCCATCGCCCTCTCGTTCCGTTTGGATGGAGGTAAACCAGAAGATCGGGAAGCACAACGACACCGGGACGCTCGCCTATGCCGGCCCGTCATGCTTGACGTTGGGGGCGGCTATCGTGTTGCTTGCTGACACCCCCCGTTTCTCTCCATTCCAAAAATCTCCATCGAAAGCCAGGAACAGCATGAAGTGTGTTTTCCACGAAACCCAGCGCAGTCACGATCCAAGGCACTTCCTTTCCTCAGGTGCGCAGAAGCCCAATCCCGAGGTGCCCGAGCGGATCAATCGGCTGCTTGCCGGCGCGGAAAACGCAGGACTTGAACGCGTTGCGCCTGGCGACCGGGGGCTGGCGCCGGCGGCGGCGATTCACTCGCCAGAATATCTCCGCTTCCTCGAGACGATCTACGACCGCTGGCGGCGTATCCCCGATGCCTCGGAGGAGGTTGTGCCGAACATCCACCCCGACCGCCGCGACTTTTCCTACCCTGCCTCGGCCGTCGGCCAGGCCGGATACCACATGGCCGACACCGCCTGTCCGATCTCGGCTGATACCTGGGAATCGGCCTACTGGAGCGCGCAGACGGCAGCCGAGGCCGCCGCGATGGTGCTCGACGGTGAAAAGGCCGCCTATGCGCTGTGCCGCCCGCCCGGCCATCACGCTTTTGCGGACATGGCCGGCGGCTTTTGCTTTCTCAACAATTCCGCGATCGCCGCTCAGGTGCTGCGCAGCCGGCACGAGCGCGTCGCCATCCTCGATGTGGACCTGCATCACGGCAACGGCACGCAGGGCATTTTCTATGCACGCGCTGACGTTTTGACGGTCTCGCTGCATGCCGATCCGGCACGATTCTATCCCTTCTTCTGGGGGCATGCGTCGGAACGCGGGGAAGGGGCGGGGCTCGGCTACAACCTCAACCTGCCGCTGCCGCGCCATTCCGGCGACGAGGTGTTTCTCGATCAGCTCGACGTGGCGTTGACGCGCATCGCGTCGTTCGCGCCGGGCGCCGTCGTTGTGGCGCTTGGGCTGGATGCGTTCGAAGGCGATCCGTTCGGCGGGCTTTCCGTTTCGACAGACGGTTTCCGCTTGATCGGCGAGCGCTGCGCCAGCATCGGGGTGCCAACTGCCATCGTGCAGGAAGGGGGCTATCTGTGCGATGCGCTCGGCGACAACCTTGCGGCGTTCCTCCGGGGCTTCCGGGACGTCGCGGCCATCTGAGAAGGGTATTCGTCGGCGATGATTTCCACAGACGTTCTGGTTATTGGTGCCGGCATTGCCGGCGCCGGTGTGGCGGCCGCCATCGGCGGACGGCGTGATGTTGTGCTGATAGAGCAGGAGTCGCGCCCCGGCCATCATTCCACGGGACGGTCGGCTGCGATCTTCATCCAGAACTACGGCAACGCGGTCATACGCGCGCTCAGCGCTGCCAGCCGACCGCTGTTCGATGCGCCGGACGACGAGTTCTTTCCATCGCCACTCCTGTCGCAAAGGGGGATCCTGTTCGTTGCCGACGAGGAGGACCGGCCTCACCACGACGAGCTGCTTGCGCTTTCCGAGGGCCTCGTCCCGATGCTGCCGGCCGACGCTGCGGCGATGGTGCCGCTGCTCAGGCCCGAACGCATTGCCGCGGCTGGATACGAGCACGATGCGAGCGACATCGACGTGAACGCGTTGCACCAGGGCTGGCTGAAGAAGGCTCGCCGCGCCGGCGCGCGGGTGATGACCGATGCGGCGCTGCTGAAAGCGCACAGGGTCGGTAATCGCTGGAAAGTGGAGACCACGGCGGGCGAAATCGAGGCCGAAACGATCGTCAACGCCGCCGGCGCGTGGGCCGACGTGGTGGCTGGAAACTGCGGCGTTGCACCCAAGAGACTAGTCCCCCACCGGCGTTCGATGGCGGTCATTGCCTGTCCCGCCGGCTACGATTGCGAGCGCTGGCCGCTCGTCTCCAATTCCGCCGACCGTTGGTACTTCAAGCCCGATGCGGGCCGGTTGCTGATTTCGCCTGCCGATGAAGACCCGGTTGAGCCTCACGATGCCTTCGTGGATGACATGACACTCGCCGAAGGCCTCGACCGGTACCAGCAGGCGGTTCGAGAGGATATCGTGCGGGTGGATGCAAATTGGGCCGGGCTGCGAACCTTCGCCCCCGACAGGACACCGGTGGTGGGCTTCGACGCCGAAGCCGAGGGGTTCTTCTGGCTGGCGGGGCAGGGCGGCTACGGCATCCAGACGTCGCCCGCGCTGTCGGCAGTCGCCGCCGCGCTCATCCTTGGCGACGAGCCGGGCCTGGCGATCGACCCGACAATGATGTCGCCGAACCGGGCAATGGTCTGAGCGCGTTGTCACGCAAGCGGCGGCAGCAAATACTGCCGCCTTCCGCGATTCGAATGTTGAACGGAACTCGTCTATCGGCACTCGCGTGACTCAAAGTCATCGAATGCGCCTAAGCCGGTCCTTTGCCGCTTCGCAGCAGGCATCAATTGGCATTATGCCTTCGCATCCACGGCCGCTTCGACGATCGCGGTGACATGCTGGATATAGCGATCGATGCTCACGTTTCGTCGGCGATACTTGGCTCGCTTCACGTACCAGTCTTGGAGTAGTGGCTTGATCAGGGCCGCGGTCAGGGCCGGGTCTTCGATCGAAAAGCGCCTCGAGGCGCGGCCCTTCTCGATGATATCCTCAAGGACGCCTTCCACGAGCCTTTCGCTGTCGATGGCGGCCCGACGTGCGCTCGGTGGAAAGGATTTTGCTTCCATATATGCAAAGACGAACCATGGCTGCATGACCTCCGTAAGCCTGACATGGGTATCGACTACCCAGCGAAGGTGCTTGGTCGGGTCCGCTGCGACATCGGTCGGAACCGCATCGAGCACTTCGCGCATCGTGCTGTCCACTTCGTCGAGGATCATCAGCAAGAGCGTGTCCTTGCTGTCGAAGTAAGAATAAAGCCCGCCCATGCTGAGTTCGGCCGCCTCGCTCAGTTCGCGAAGCGATGTCGCGTGGAAGCCCTTTCGGTTTGTCAGCTTCAGGAAGGTCTTCACGATCCGTGCCAGATTTGCGACCGCGGTCTGTGGCTTGCGCACGCGTATTCGGTCGCTGTGGCGGGCGAATATGCGTCCGCACAGGGCTTCCAACCTGTAGTTTTCCGGATCAAAGGGGCGCTGCGTGGAAGTCAAGGCTCGGTCCGCGTTTCCGTGACCAATAGTAGAAGCCGTGGCCCATCGCAATCGATACGCTTGCGTCCGCCGGCCGATCCGGATAGAAAGCGAGCGCTCGCTCGGAAAATTGAGATGGAAGTTGAAAGAATGGCGCTTCAAGATCGCGTGGCTTTGGTAACAGGAGCATCGTCAGGGCTCGGCGCACACTTTGCACGTGTACTGGCTGCGCATGGAGCGCGCGTTTTGCTGGCCGCCCGGCGCGTAGATGCGCTCGAAGAGCAGAAGGCCGAGATCGAGGCGGCTGGGGGGCGGGCCGATATCGTACGACTCGACGTGGCCGATGGGGGCAGCGTCGAGGCCGCATTCGGTTCGTTCGATGCAGCAGACCTTCGGATAGACATCGTCGTGAACAATGCCGGTATCTCGGAAGCCGCTCCCGCCTTGTCGGTGACGGCGGGGGATTGGGACCGCGTGCTCGACACCAATCTCAAGGGCGTGTTTCTCGTTGCGCAGGCTGCGGCCAGGAGAATGCAGGGCGATGGTCGAGGCGGCTCCATCGTCAACGTTGCGTCGATCCTCGGCCACAGGGTGGCCGGCAATCTAGCCTCCTATGCGGCATCGAAAGCGGGAGTGGTGCGCCTTACCGAAGCTTTGGCGCTGGAATGGGCTCGTTTCGGCATTCGCGTCAATTCGCTCTGCCCCGGCTATATCGAAACCGATCTGAACCGCGAGTTCTTTGCGTCGGATGCGGGCAAGGCACTGATCAGGCGCATACCGCAGCGGCGTCTTGGAGCGCCCTCGGATCTGGACGGTGCGTTGCTGCTGCTTGCCTCGGATGCAGGTCGATACATGACCGGGTCTTCGATAACCGTCGACGGCGGTCATCTTGTCTCGTCCCTTTGATGCGCGTTTGCCGGCTCTGGTGACCGGGGAATATGTCCGCATCCAAATCCAGGAAATCGGGAGGTTCATTTGAAGAGCTTGTTTGAAACGCGCGGTATATCGGCCCGAGCGCTGGAGATCGCAGACCGGGTCGAGGCTTTTGTACGAAAGACGGTGGTGCCCTACGAGCACGACCAGAGACTCGGGTCACATGGCCCCTCGCATGACATGGTCCTGGAGATGCGCGCTCTTGCGCGGGAAGCCGGCGTCATGACACCGCATATTCTGGCCGACGGCAGCCATCTCTCCCACAGGGAAACAGCGGCGGTCCTGATCCGCAGTGGCCTGTCTCCGTTGGGGCCTACCGCCTGCAATACCGCTGCTCCGGACGAGGGCAACATGTATCTTCTTGGCAAGGTGGCTGGCCCGGAGCTGCGCAAGCGGTTTCTCGATCCGCTCGTTCAAGGAAGAACACGTTCCGCCTTCTTTATGACGGAGCCGGCGGAGGAGGGCGGCGCAGGGTCGGATCCATCAATGATGCAGACGACCTGCCGCCCTGACGGCAACCACTGGATCGTCAATGGACGCAAGGCCTACATAACCGGGGTCGAGGGAGCAGGTATCGGCATCGTCATGGCGAAGTCGGAAGACGGCGCTTGCATGTTCCTGGTCGACCTGCCGGACCCCGCCATCAGAATAGAGCGCGTGCTCGACACCATCGACAGCACCATGCCCGGCGGCCATGCGATCGTGCGGATAGACAATCTGCGGGTGCCTGCGGACCAGATGCTGGGCCAGAGCGGCGAAGGCTTCCGCTATGCCCAGGTGCGGTTGGCGCCGGCGCGCCTGACGCATTGCATGCGTTGGCTCGGCGCATGCATCCGTGCCAACGAGATCGCCACGGACTACGCCAACCGCCGTATGGCCTTCGGCAAGCACCTTATCGATCATGAGGGCGTGGGCTTCATGCTGGCGGAGAATAGCATCGATCTGAAGCAGGCCGAGTTGATGACCTACTGGTGCGCCGACGTTCTCGACACCGACGCGCGCGGCACCACCGAAAGCTCGATGGCGAAGGTCGCGGTATCGGAGGCGCTTATGCGCGTGGCTGACCGCTGCGTACAGATGATGGGCGGGCAGGGCGTGACGGCGGACACGATCGTCGAGCGCGTCTTCCGAGAGATACGCGCCTTTCGCATTTATGACGGACCGACCGAGGTCCACAAATGGAGCCTTGCCGGAAAGATAAAGCGCGACTGGCAGAAGGCCCAGCAAGCATGACGAGCGGCAGAGCGGCGGGATCGGCTGCTAACGGCGGCGTCGGCGTGGTTCGCGAGGGCTTCCGGTTCGACGAGGCGGCCCTGACTCGATGGATGACCGAGAACATCGAGGGCTTTGAAGGCCCGATGGAGGTTCTCCAATTCAAAGGTGGTCAGTCCAACCCTACATACAGGCTCGTGACGCCCGGTCGGTCCTATGTTCTGCGACGAAAACCGACAGGCAAGCTCGCGCCCGGCGCGCACGCAATCGACCGTGAGGCGCGGGTGATGTCTGCGTTGGGAACTCATGGCTACCCGGTCGCCAGGGTGTACGGCGTATGTCGTGACGATGCGGTCATCGGCAGCTGGTTCTACGTTATGGAAATGGTCGAGGGCCGCATCTTCTGGGATGCGGCGTTCCCGGAAGTACCTGCGTCGGACCGACGGGCCTATTTTTCCGCGATGAACCGCACGCTGGCCGACCTGCATGGGTTCGATCCGCGTGCAATCGGCCTTGAGGACTACGGTCGCCAGGGAGACTATTTCCAGCGGCAGATTTCCCGATGGAGCAAGACCTATCTCGCAGACACCGACGCTGGCCGCGACCCTGGCATGGATCGGCTGATCGATTGGCTACCCGGCGCGATCCCGCCGGGCGACGAAACCTCGATCGTGCATGGCGATTTTCGCTGCGACAACCTCATATTCGATCTCGAGAAACCTCGCGTCCTTGCGGTGCTCGACTGGGAACTGTCGACGCTTGGTCACCCGCTCGCCGATTTCGCCTACCATGCCCTCATGTACCGCATCCCGCCCGACATCGTTGCCGGCATCGGGGACGTCGATCCCCGTGTGCTGAAGGTGCCGACGGAGGAAGATTACATAGCGGAATATTGTGCCAACACCGGACGCAGCAGCATCCCCAATTACGACTTCTACGTAGCATTCAATCTGTTCCGGCTGGCCGCGATCTTTCATGGCATCAAGGGCCGATTTATCCGCGGCTCGGCTTCGTCCGAACATGCGGCCGCGCGGGCACAGAGCTTTCCGCGTATAGTCCGGTTGGCACTCGAAGCCATGGAGGCTTGCGACTGACCCGGCATCACGGCCGAGCCTTGTCGCCCTTCGAAACCGCGGAACATCGATGTAGAGCTCTGCTGTCAAGCAGGCCGCCTTGCAATCTCGGTGTGCTCGTCCATAAAGGATCGTATTGTGGACGACTAGGTTGCATCAAAGCCGCATGGAAGAACTCGATCAAGACGCCGTTTCAGGTGCCAGGCCTTCGGACTTGCCGGTGAAGCGTCGACGGCGCCGCCAGAAGGAGCGGCGCGAGGATTCGAATTCCCGTCTGATGGCGGCGGCGATCGAGGTGATCAGCCGCAAGGGGTCTTCAGGGACCACAATGGCCGAGGTCGGGCTCACCGCAGGCTACAGCCGCGGGTTGCCTGGAGAGCGATACGGCAGCAAGCTGAACATGCTCGTCGCGGTGATCGTTCACTTGCGCGATCTTTTCAAGCTCAAGGTCGAATCGGAACTCGCAGATCGAAAAGGGCTGGAGGCCCTAGAGGCTCGCCTCCAGGCTCATGTTTCCTGGGCGCGGGAGAACCCTGTTGCCCTCAAGACTCTTTACTTCCTGATGATGGAGTCCATGACCGTTTCGCCAGACCTTCGCGATGAAGTGATGGCGCTGGAGGCTTATTACCGCGACGGAATCGTGAAGCATCTCCGCGAGGCGATCGAGGCAGGCGAGATCGGCAGCCGCGTGGATCCTGAACGCTACGGCGTGCTGATACTTGGCACTACCCGTGGCGTCATCCAGCAGATGATGGTCTCGCAGCAGAATATCGACATGCACTGGGTTCGCGATAATCTGCTGCGTACCACCAGGATCTTGCTGGACAACGCCTGATAATCGGGTCGGTCATGCCTGGGGAAAGCGTTTAGCCGGTAGACCCCTGCATGCCGCCATCGATTATAAGCTCGGTTCCGGTAATGAACTTTGCCTCGTCCGAGGCCAGAAAAAGTGCTGCGTTCGCAACGTCCCAGGCATCGCCCATGCGGCCCATGGGTACCTGCGCCGCCCGCTCGGCGTCGATCTCCTCCACACTCTTTGAATAAGCGTCCGAAAGCGTCGCATAGACCATAGGTGTCTTGAGCAGACCCGGCAGGATCGTGTTCACACGTACCCCGCGTTTCGCGTATTCGAGCGCGATCGTGCGCGAAAGAGCGATGACCGCCGCCTTCGATGACGCGTAAGCGACGTAGGGAATGCGCGCATAACGTATCGCGGCAACCGATGAAATGTTGACAATCGCACCTCTGCCCTGCCGCTCCATATGCGGAAGCACTGCCTTGCTGGTCAGGAACATGCTCGTCAGATTGACGTCCATGACCCGGTGCCATCCCTCTTCGCTCAACTCGACGGTGGGGCCAGCAATGTTGGTCCCGACATTGTTCTGGAGAATATCGACCGCGCCATAGGTTTCGAGACAACGGTCCACGACGGCCTGTATCTGATCAGCCTGTGTCACGTCGGCCTTGCAGGCGATGGATTCGCCGCCTGCCGCTTCGATCAGCGCACAGGTTTCCTGCGCGGCGTCCAGGTTGACGTCGACCGCCACGACGCGCGCCCCTTCCTGTGCAAATCGGACTGCGGTCGCCTTGCCGTTTCCCCAGCCGGGACCAATGGATCCGGCTCCGATGACGATTGCAACCCGCCCTTCGAGGCGTTTGTTTCCTTGCATGTAGCTTCTCCCTGCCGAATGACGCCGGCGTTGTCAGTCGAGTATCCAAAGTGAGATTGCGGGGATGAAGGCTACTGCCAGCAGCCCGATCACCATCGCTGCCAGATAGGGCCATATGGCCCGCATGGCGTGGTTGGGATTTACCTTGCCTATCGAGCAGGCGACGTAGAAGCCGACGCCTATCGGAGGGGCCATCAGGCCGACATTCATGGCGACCACCGCGACCATGGCATACTGGACGTCGCTGATGCCGATCTGCGCCGCGATGGGGAACATCAACGGCCCGAGAAGCACGATTGCCGGAATTCCCTCGAGAAGGCAGCCAAGGATGATGAAGGTGGCGATGCTGATGAGCATGAAGGTGATCCAGCCGCCCGGCAGGGATGTCATTGCCATCGACATCTGCATCGCGAAGCCGGTCTGGGTCAGCGCCCAGGCCATCGCTTGCGCTGTACCCATGATGAGCATGATCGCGCCGCTCATCACCGCTGTTTCAACGAGCAGTCCGTAGCTTCGTTTCGCAGAGATGCCGCCATAAAGCAGCATTCCCGCGATGTATGCGTAAAGAACCGCGATGGTCGAAACCTCGGTAGTCGTGGCGATACCTTCCGACACCGCGCCGCGAATGAGGAATGGCAGCAGCAGCGCCGGCGCAGCGATGAGAAATACCTTGCCGATGAAGCGCAGCGTAGGACGTTTGACGTGCTCCAGAGTTTCTCGGGGAGTGCGCAGGCGTGCGAGGACGCACAGAACCAGCAGCAGGAATAGTGCGACCATGAGACCGCTGGAGAACAAGGCGGCAATGGAGACGCCGGTGACCGAGCCAACCACGATGAGCACGATCGAAGGCGGCACGGTGTCGGCCATCGCCGCGCCTGTCGAAAGCAGCGCGATCATCTCCGAATCCTTGTTGCCGCGTTTGCGCATCTCGGGGAACAGGGCAGGTGCAACCGTCGCCATGTCCGCAACCTTCGAGCCGGAGATGCCCGACACGAGGAAGAGCGATCCCAACAGCACATAGGACATGCCGCCGCGAATGTGGCCGATAAGGGAGGCGAGGCAGTCGACGATCGCTTTGCCCATGCCGGTGGAATCGAGGATGTAGCCAAGGAGCACGAAGATAGGCACGGAAATCAGCACCAGAGCGGACATGCCTTCGTCCATGCGGCCGATGACCACCGAGGTCGGAATGGACGTGGTGAAGAGCAGGAAGCTTGCGGTCGCAAGGCCAAAGCAGAAAGCGATCGGCGTGCCGATCGCCATGCAGACCACGACGAGTCCGACCATGAAAATCAGGATATTGTAGTTGCCCAGACTGTCGAAGACGGGACGGGCGAACCAGAACAGCGCCGCAACGGCCGCGAAGAATATGACACCCTGCACGCACTGCCGCATCGTGGAGGTGCTGGCAATCTGCATCAGGACGATCAGCAGCATTGCCACGATCCCGAAGAAGATGGCGGCGACGCGGAAGCTGTTGGGAATGCCGAGTGTCGGCGAGGTGATGAACCATTCGCTTCCGACATACTCGTATGCCGGCACGACGAGTATCGCCAGGAAGGCAATGACGGCAAGAAGCGACAAGGTGGCGAGCTGGCCGCGCCAGGCTTGCGGCATCATGTCGAGGAAAACTGTCAGCCGCATATGTTCATGCCGATCCAGCGCGAGCACTGCACCGATCATCACGGCCCAGATGAAAAGCAGAGAACTGAGTTCGTCGACCCAGACGATGGGATGGTGGAAAACATAACGGGACACGACGCCCACGAGCAGCAAGGCGACGATAGCGAATATCTGTACCGAGGCGACGAATTCCAGCAGGTGCACCACCGCGCGACGTATGCCGAGAATCTTGCGCGTGACATCGGCAGAGCCGTCATGCGGCTCGTCAGCCGGCAGTGCTGCCCGCTCGGTGGCTTCGTCTGTCATGAATGATTCCTCCGCAGGACGCGCAAAGCCACCTCTTCGGCCCAGCGACGTGGAAAAATTGTAACTTCCCTTCCGGTCGAATTGCAATATGCTTTTCAACAAACAAGTAAATGACTCGGTGATCGCGATGGCCACGGTCGCTGGCGAGCAAGGGGAGGGACGGTATGGGAGTGACCAGCCTGTTCGAGCGGGGTGCTTCGCTCTACGGAGACAGAACCTGCTTCATCGAGGGTGAGCGAAGAAGAAGCTACGCCGAGGTGCGAGCGGAGCGCGACAGGATCGCCTATCAGCTTCGGGCGGCGGGGCTGGTGGCGGGCGACAAGGTCGCCTTGCTCAGTCCCAACTGCATTGAGGCTTTCGAGTTCATGTTCGCCGTATACCGGGCCGGGCTGGTGTTCGTGCCCCTTAGCGCCACGGCTCTTGCGTCCGAACACACGCACATACTGGGCCATTGCGAGGTCGCCGCCATCGGCGTGCATCCTGATCTGGCCGAGCACGCCGGAGCGCTGCAGGACGAGTGCCCGATGCTGCGGCATGTCTTCGAACTAGGGAAGGTCGCCGGCGAAGGAGGCGCGCTCGAAACGCTGCACGAGGACACGGACACGGTAGTCAGCATCTACAGTACCGGTGGAACGACCGGCCTGCCCAAGGGGGTCGAATTCAGCTCGCTTACATGGGAAGCCATGTCTGCGAACTTCCTGGCCAGCCTCCCCGTCTCAGAGCCGCCAACCTACCTGGTATCTACGCCGATGACGCACGCGTCGGGCACGATCTCGGTGCCGCTCTTCGCGCTCGGCGCGACTGTGGTCATCTTGCCGGCGTTCGCGCCAGGCGCAGTACTGGACGCGATCGAGCAACACCGGGTCAGTCATCTCTGGCTGCCGCCGACGGCCATATACATGCTGCTGGAGGAACCTGGTTTGCGCCGGCGCGATCTGAGTTCCATGGAGTGCTTCATGTATTCCGCCGCTCCGATGGCCGTGGCGAAACTGCGTACATGCCTTGAAGTCTTCGGCCCGGTGATGGTTCAGATATGGGGGCAGACCGAAGCGCCCTGTTTCTGCACCTGTCTGCCCCAGGCCGAGCACGAGCCGAACTCGCCGGAACGCGCTCACCGGCTGGCGAGCTGCGGGCGCCCGATGCCATTTTCGCCCATGGCGATCCTGGACGACGACGGCGTCGAGGTGCCGCGTGGCACGATGGGAGAGCTGGCTGTCACGGGTAACGTGGTCATGCGCGGATACCACAGGAATCCCAAGGCCACGGCCGAGACCATCGTGAACGGCTGGCTGCTGTCCGGCGACGTCGGCTATCAGGACGAGGACGGTTACATCTACATCGTTGACCGCAAGAAGGAGATGCTGATCTCCGGTGGCTACAACGTCTACCCGGCCGAGGTTGAGAGGGTCATCCTTTCCCATCCTATGGTGCAGGATTGCGCGGTTATAGGCATCCCGGATGACAAGTGGGGCGAGGCGGTCACAGCGATCGTTGAACTGCGCCCCGACGCGGCCGCAGACGCGCAGGAGATCATAGCGCTGTGCCGCAAGGAGCTTGGTGCGGTCAAGGCACCGAAAGCGGTGGAGTTCCGCTCGACGCTTCCCCGCACGCCTGTCGGGAAGGTGGATCGAAAGGCTATCCGCGCGCCCTTTTGGGAGGGAATATCGCGCAGGATATGAGGCGCTCTGCGGCAACCGTATTCACATGAGGACAGCGGCTCTTGGAGAAACAACGCAAGAGCCGCCACCTCCTGTTCAGATCAACGGGCCGGAATATTTCTCGAGCGAGGCCCATCCGGCTTCGCCGAACTTGGCGCTCCACTCCTCGTAGAATTTCGATTGGCGAAGCTTCGCCCGGAAGCTTTCAGGATCGGGCGTGTTGAAGACCATGCCCTTGCCTTCCATTTCGGCAACGGCGGCGTCGTTGAGCTTGCGCATGTCTTCGCGCTGTACCCGGATCCGGTCTGCGAAGGTATCAGAGACAATCTGCTTGTAGTCGTCAGGCAGTTCGTTCCACGATCTCTGGTTTACGAGCACCCAGAACCCATCCCACATGTGGTTGGAAAGGGAGCCATATTTCTGGACCTCGTCGAACCGCGCAAACGGGAACAGCGCCAGCGGGTTCTCCTGGCCGTCCACCACGCCAGTCTGAAGCGCCGTATAGAGTTCGCTGTAGTTGATACTTACCGGGGAGGCACCGAGCGCTGTGAAGATGGAAATCTGGATCGGGCTGACCGGCACGCGAATCTTGAAGCCGTCCAAGTCGTCGGCAGAGGTTATGGGGCGCGTACTCGAGGAGATGACCCGGAAACCGTTGTCCATCGGCTGGGCAAGCGTATGCAGTCCCGCCTTGGCTATGCCCTCGCGTACGAACGCGCCGACTTCACCGTCCATGGCCTTCCAGACGGTTTCGTAGTCCGGCAGGGCGAATCCCATTGCGCTCATGGCGGCCGCAGGTGCAAGCGTCGAGATCACCAGCGGCGACAGCGTGAACATGTTCACTGCGCCCGAACGCACCTGGGAGAGCATGTCGGTATCGGAACCCAGCTGCCCGTTTGGAAATATCTGGATGTCCAGACCTCCGTCCGTACGCTCCAGGATGGTTTGTGCAGCTTCGCGCGAGCGCACATTCAGCGGATAATCGAGCGGCGCATTGTTGGCGAAACGCCACCGGAACTGTGCTGCCCTTGCGCGGCCGGTTATGGCGAAAACGGAGACGGCAGCACCTGCGCCGAAGGCGAAAGTGCGTCGTGTGATGCTCTTCATGTAATCCTCCCTATCGAACAAAGCGGACAGTTCCGCCTGTTTACTTGCTTGTCAACAAATAACTTGACGGGGAGGCTTTATGCATGGAAACATGCGGCCTCATTCATGGAGGAGTGGATTATGAAACCAACACGGCGCAGTGTTCTCGCTGGCGCGGGAGGCCTGTTTGTCGCTACGGCGATTCCTGTAATCGGGCGCGCTCAGGCGACGCGGATCAAGATATCGACCAACATGCCGCCGTCGCACCCGGTTGCCGTGCGCTTGAACGAGGCAGCCAAAAGTATCGCCGAAGCGTCTTCGGGCGAGGTACAGCTGAATATCTTTCCAAGCAGCCAGCTAGGCTCGGACACCGACGTCCTGTCGCAGATCCGGTCCGGTGCGGTCGAGATACAGCTCATTTCCGGCGGCGTGCTGGCTAATCTGGTGCCGGCGTCGCTCATCTACAATACCGCTTTCGCCTTTCCCAAGGCCGAGGATGCCTTCGCAGCACTCGACGGCGACCTCGGCGCCTTTATCCGCAAGGAAACCGCCAAGGCCAATATCGAGATGCTGCCGGGTATCTGGAATAACGGATACCGTCAGATATCGACCAGCTCGGTCCCGATCGACGAACCTGCGGACCTTGCGGGCATGAAGTTCCGGGTCGCGCCTGCCCCGATGCTGATGTCGGTGTTCACTGCGTTCGGCACCTCGCCGACCGTTGTCAATATCGCCGACACCTACACCGCACTGCAGACCAAGGTCGTGGATGGTCAGGAGAACGGTCTGGCGCTCTTCAGCGCCCTGAAGTTCTACGAGGTGCAACCTTACTGCGCGATGACAAATCACATGTGGGACGGGTTCCTGACACTGGCCAGCCGGCGCTTCTATGAGGGGATGTCGGACCAGAATCGTGCGCTGCTTCTAGAGCATCTCCAGACCGCACAGAACGCACAGCGACAGGATGTGATCGAGCTCGATGCCTCATTGGAGGAGGAACTGAAAGGTAGGGGGGTCACCTTTACCCACCCCGACCCGACCAAGTTCCAGGCGGCGCTGCGCGAGGCAGGCTACTACGCCGAGTGGAAGGAGAAGCTGGGCGAGGAGGGTTGGGCCGCGCTCGAGAAATACTCGGGTCAGTTGACCTGATCCTCCGCAAAGAGCCCCGTGAGCATGAAGCACCTGCAATTCAACAGTTTCGGCGAGGCCTCAGAGGTCGTCGAACTTGCTGATGCCGAACTCGCCCCGCCTCCGGGACGGGGTGAGGTTCGCGTCTTGATGCTTGCAAGTCCCATCAATCCTTCGGACCTTCTGAAGACCCAGGGTCGATACGGTGCCTCGCGGCCGCATCTTCCCATGGGATGCGGCGTGGAAGGCGTCGGGAAGGTCATCGAGGTGGGTGCGGGCGTGGACCACCTCCACGACGGCGATCTCGTGCTGCTCCGGTTCGGCGGCAAACCGGTTTGGGCCGAGCAGTTAACGCTCGATGCGACGCGCCTGTTCGCGCTGCCGCAGGCGGACCCAGCCCAGCTTTCGATGCTGGCGGCCAATCCGGGCACGGCCTGGAGGATGCTTCACAGTGCCGTCGATCTCGAGCCGGGAGACTGGATCATTCAGAACGCCGCGAATTCCGGCGTCGGCCAATGCGTCATCCAGCTCGCCCGCAATCTTGGGTTCAGAACGATCAATCTCGTTCGCAGCAAGCAGGCAGCGGCGCTGGTCCGTGATCTCGGCGGCGATATCGTGCTGCTGGAAGATGAAGACCTTCCCGAACATTGCGCCGAACGGCCTCGCCTTGCCCTTGATGCCATAGGCGGCGAGGCCACAGCGCGATTGGGCGGTCATCTCGCAGAGGGCGGCCGGGTACTGACTTACGGGTTGCTTTCGGGCCGCAACGCCGAACTCGCTCCATCCGACCTGATCTTTCGGAGGGTGACACTGGAAGGCTTCTGGTTGGCGCCCTGGGCCGATACCGCCCCACGAAAGGAGCTTGAGAGCGTCTACGGTCCGCTGGCCGGACTTGTCGCCGATGGAAAGCTGCACATGAAAGTCGAGCAGGTCTACGGCCTTGCTGATCATCGAACAGCATTAAGCCACGCCGCCAGAAGCGGGCGTGGAGGCAAGATTTTATTTCGCGGGAACGACCCGGTGACCGCCGCGGAAAACGCCAACTAGGGCCGGCGCTGCCGGACAATGGATCGAAGTGGAAAGACATATGAGCGCATACATACTGGGTAGCTACTGCACACGTTTCGGAAAGTTTCCGGATCGCAGTTTCAAGGATTTGACGCGCGAGGCCTATTTGGGAGTGCTCGGCGAGGCCGGTCTCGAAAACGGCCATGAGATCGAGAGCGCCTGGTTCAGCAATTGCGGCATGGGTACGTTCGGCCAGGCTAACATTCGCGGCCAGGTCTGCTTCACGCCGCTGGTGCGTGAAGGACTTTTCCCGGAGCGCGTAGGCATCACCAATGTCGAGGGCGGTTGCGCCAGCGCTTCCATGGCTTTTCAAGGCGCGTGGAAGGACGTCATTTCAGGGCTGCACGACATCTCTCTGGCGATCGGCGTCGAGAAGACCTTCGTCAAGGACGACCCGGCCAGTACACGCGCACTTTTCGAAGGCGGTATCGACCACTTCGATGAGAGCGAGTGGGAAGAGTATTATACGCAGGCTGGCGAGCTTTCGGGAAAGCCGTTCATACACAATTCCGGCGGCGGCACGTTGTTCATGGATACCTATGCCATGCAGGCGGCCTACCACATGAAGAAATATGGAACGACGCAACGCCAGTACGCGATTGCTTCCTCCAAGAACCACTATTTCGGCAGCCTGAATCCGCTCGCCCAGTACCAGTTCGAAGTCTCCGTCGAGGATGCGCTGGCCGATCGTGAAATCAGCTTTCCCATCACGCGTTCGATGTGCGCGCCGATCGGTGACGGTGCTGCCGCCGCGATCGTGGTTTCGGAGAGCTTCCTGCGGCGAATGCCGCGTGAGGTCCAGGACCGCGCGGTGAAGATCCGGGCCAGCTCGCTTTCCGGCGGCAAGTATCGCAGCCTGGACGAGCCGGGCCTGAGCCGGATTGCCGCCGACAAGGCCTACAAGCTTGCCGGCCTCGGACCGGAAGACATCCACGTTGCCGAACTTCACGATGCGACAGCATTCTCGGAGGTCTACCAGCCCGAAATGCTTCGTTTCTGTGAGGAAGGGAAGGGCGGCGCGTTCGTGGAATCCGGGGCGTCGTCGATGGGCGGCCGGCTTCCCATCAACACCTCTGGCGGGCTTCAGTCGAAGGGTCATCCGGTCGGTGCCACCGGCCTGTCGATGATTCATGAGCTTTGCGTCCAGCTTCGCGGCGAGGCTGGCCCCCGTCAGGTGGCCAATGCCCGTTTTGGCCTCGCGGAAAACGGGGGAGGCACGATCGGCTTTGACGAGGCGGCTTGCACGGTCACCATCCTTGAGGGGCCGGATCGCGCATGACCTCGCAGGAGATCAGACAGACCCCTGCGCCCGGCGCAGGGCCGAAATCATCGACGGAGGCGGCGACACCGGACGAGAAGCGCAAGGTAGCGATCGTAACTGGTGCTGCTCGCGGACTGGGTGCCGCGATCGCCAACCGGCTACTCGACGATGGCTGGAATGTGCTGCTTGTCGATCTTGATGGGCCGGCATTGCATGAAAGCGCCGCAAATTATGTGCCGGGCGTGGCTAAAGACACTGATCGGGGCGAAGACCGGTTCTTCTGTCACGTAGGGGACGTCAGCAATGCCGACGACGTCGACGCAATGGTGCGGGTTGCAGTCGAACGGTTCGGCCGCCTCGATCTGATGGTCAGCAACGCCGGTGTAGCGGCCCTTCACGACTTTCTGGATTTGCCGCTCTCGGTCTGGCGCAAGACGCTGGATGTCAACCTTACAGGTGTGCTCGTCTGCGGTCAGGCCGCGGCCCGGCAGATGCGCGAGCAGGGAGACGGTGGCGCCATCGTCAACATCGCTTCTCTGGCCGGCCTCGCGGCAGGAACGGGTCGCACGGCTTATGGCACGTCCAAGGCCGCCGTGATCCATCTCACCAAGCAGATGGCTATGGACCTCGGTCGATACGGTATCCGTGTCAACTGCATAGCGCCCGGCCCGGTGGACACTCCGATGACGCGAAAGCATCATCAGGAAACAACGCGCCGCGCCTTCACCTCGCGCATGGCGTTGAGCCGCTATGGCGCTCCGGAAGAGATCGCGGGCGTGGTGGCATATCTGGCCAGCAATGATGCGGGATTTGTGA
Source organism: Aquamicrobium sp. (assembly GCA_019739225.1). Lineage (GTDB taxonomy): Bacteria > Pseudomonadota > Alphaproteobacteria > Rhizobiales > Rhizobiaceae > Aerobium. The sequence continues at coordinate 581,326 of JAHHDT010000001.1, read as the reverse complement.
CGGGCCAGACGATCGCGGCCGATGGCGGGTTCTCTGCCGCCGGCCTGATGGATAGCACACCAGGCTGACAGCCAGAGCTGAAGCTGAATCGCGCGGCTGCAGCGGATTGCCGCTGCAGCCGCCACAAGCCGATACCGAAAACGAGGAGTCCCCGAGAGTGGGTGTATCCAGCCTTTTTCAGCGTGGAGCAACGCTGTACCCAGAACGAGATTGCCTGATCGACGGGCCGGTGCGCAGGACCTATCGCGAGGTGGATGCCTCCTCGAACGCGATCGCGGCACAACTCCAACGAGCGGGTTTCGGTCGAGCGCATTGTGCCGTCTACTCCGGAAACTCGGCGCTCGCATTTGAATGCATTCTTGGGATATTCCGGGCCGGGGCTGTCTTCGTGCCTGTGAATTCCAAGAACCACATCGCTGACAACGCCGGCCTTATTGCGAATTTCGATGTGGACGTGTTGTTCTACGACCAGCGCTTCTCTGCCGAGGTGGAGATCGTGCGGGAGAAGTGTCCGCGGATTGGCACGTTCATTTGCATGAACGGCAATGGCCCGCTCGGGCAGGCGCTGAATGAATGGATCGAGGATGCGAACGGACGTCCATCCGCAGTCGATGAAGGCGATGGACGCATCGTCAGCATCTACGGCACGGGCGGCACCACTGGGCTCCCCAAGGGCGTTACATTCACGTCACGGACATGGGATGCGATGGCGGCGAACTATTTTCCGCATCTTCCCAGAAAGGGGCCATCCACCTATCTGATCATGTCGCCGATCACGCATGCTGCCGGAACCATCGGCTTGCTAATGCTGGCTGAAGGGGCGACACTTGTCATCCATGACGGCTTTAACGCCACGAGAGTACTCGACGAGATCGAGCGCTCGAAGGTGACGCACCTCTATCTGCCGCCTACCGCGATCTACATGCTGCTGGGCGAGCCCGGCCTGCGCGAGCGAGATTTCTCGTCGCTGCAGTGCTTTATCTACACGTCGGCGCCAATGTCCGTCGACCGCCTGAAAGAGTGTCTGGATGTGTTCGGGCCGGTCATGCTCCAGTTCTGGGGACAAACGGAAGCACCAATCTTTTGCACCTGCCTTCCACCCGAATTGCACAGCCGCGACGGGGCCGAAGCGGCGCGGCTTGCCAGTTGCGGCCAACGAACCCTGTTGACGGAGGTCGCCGTGATGGATGCCGCCGGGCAGCTTCTGCCCGCCGGTGAGCGTGGCGAACTGGTGGTGCGTGGCGATCTCGTCATGAGCGGCTACTACAAGAACCCCGAAGCGACTGCCGAGGCAAGCCTCCATGGCTGGCATCATACGGGCGATGTGGGGTTCATGGACCAGGACGGATTTGTCTACATCGTGGATCGCCTCAAAGAGATGATCATTACCGGCGGCTTCAATGTCTATCCGGCAGAGGTGGAAGCCGTTCTCATGCAACACCCATCGGTCCAGGATTGTGCCGTTGTCGGCCTGCCAGATGAAAAATGGGGCGAGGCGGTAGCGGCGTTCGTGGAAACACGCGGCAACGCTGCCGCGAAGCCCGAGGAAATCATCGCTTTTTGCAAGGACAGGCTGGGCAGCGTGAAAACGCCGAAGTCCGTCGAGATCGTCGACGAGCTGCCCCGCACCCCGGTAGGAAAGATCGCCAAGAAGGAGATCCGCGCCCGATACTGGCAGGACACCGGGCGCAGCATCTGACGGCGGATTCCGTGCAGACCATCATGGCTAATGGAGGAGCGCGTGGGGTTCGTGAAGACTGCGGAGGAGGTCGCCCGCGCAAGGGCAATTCTGAAGCGGGTGAGGTTCGTGGCTGCGGAGGTGCTGCAGGTCGAATTCCTTACCGACCGAGATGTCATCGCCGCGTTGCTGCCCCCCGGGTTCGAACCGGCGGCCGAAGCGCTCGCCAGCGCCAAGGTCGGGCGGTGGCGATCAAATTGCGTCGGGGACTATAGCGGCGGCGCGCTCTACGTCCACGCCCGCTACAAGGGCATGGACGCCCCCTATACGGTTGCGATGTACATGGATGCGGAACCGGCAATCATGTATGGGCGTGAGGTGCTGGGCGAGCCGAAGAAAGCCGCCTCGTCTTCGCTCTATAGGCGCGGCAGCGCGATGCACGGTTTCGTCGAGCGAAGGGGTGTACGCATCATTGATTTGCAGGCCGACCTGAAAGACGATCTGGGTCCGCTGCGAACATCTTCCGCAGCCTTCAATGTAAAGGCTGCGCCTGCTGCGGATGGGTCGAGTTGCGAGGCGGATGCGGTTGTCACGCATGTCGCGTTCGAGAACAATTTCAGCAAGCGTCTTTCGGGCGAAGGGCACGTGATCCTGCAATCGAATTTGCATGATCCCTGCGGTGACATACCCGTCTACGAAACGAGGGCGGCGACCTATCTCGAAGGCGATCTCGAGGGCAGCGGAAGGTCGGTCGGCACGATCGACAAGGATGCTTTCTTCCCCTATCTGCTCGGCCGCATGGACGACTTCACGCTTCTCGATACTGAGGCGCAATTCCGGTAGTGTTTTTGCCCGGTCTATAACCGGGGCGAGGCGGCTGCCAGGGGGTCCGGCAGCCGCAAGCATCTTCCGCCGATGCCGGCAGGCGGTCTCTATTTCGCCTTCGTCTGCCGGTCGCTGCGTGTCCGCATGGCGACAAGGATCGCCGCCGCCGCGGCCAGCTTGAGAATTTCGCCCGGCACAAACACGATCATCCCGTTCCAGAGTATCCATGAGGCCGATTGCGATGCGCCGAACAGCCAGGCCATCCACAGCAATCCGCACGTGTAGATGGCGACGCATCCAAGAGCGAGCGACAGCACCATGCTGCGTGGCGAGCCAGCATTGCTGCGCCGCGATACTGCGCCGACGAGCAGCGCGGCGGCAACGAAGCCCGCCAGATAACCCGCTGTAGGGCCGGCGAGATAGGCTGCGCCGGCGGCCTCTCCGGTGAAGACGCTGAAGCCAAGCAGGCCCAGTGAAAGCCAGGCCACAAGAATGGTTGCGCTCATCCGCAAGCTGCACACCCCGCCCACGATCAATACTGCGAAGGTCTGCATCGTCATCGGTACCGGCCACATCGGTACGCGAATCTTGGACGCCGCGATCAGAAAGCCGACGCCGAGCGCCACCGCGACTGCGTGGCGAATGGCAGTTTCACGCGACGTGCCGCCGGTTAGAAATGTGGATGTTGCTGACATGTGTTTCTGCTCCGTTGGTTGATTCGTTCAGGCCTTGAGAACGATCGAACCCGCCGTTCTGCGAGCTTCCAGTTCCGCATGTGCGGTTGCAGCATCGCTCAGCGGTAGCTCCAGCCCGACGTCGGCGAAAATCGTGCCTGCGGCGACGGCTTCTAAAAGATCCGCGGCGTTGCGACGAAGCGTCTGCGCTGTATCGTTGTGCGGAAAGACTGAAGGGCGCGTGAGAAACAGACAGCCGTGCCTGTTCAGTTCTTCCGGTGTGACGGCCGGTGCGGGACCGGATGCGCCGCCAAATACGACAACCAGCCCGAAGCGGCGCACGAGGTTAAGCGATTTCATGAATGTCGCGGCCCCTACCGAGTCGTAGACCACGTCCGCCTTTTCCGGCCCGAGCAGCGCTGCGAGTTCGTCTTCCCACCCCGACTGGCTGTAGTCCACGCAGGCCATGCAGCCCGCCTTGAGTGCGCTGTCGACTTTGGCGGTGGAACCCGCGGTGCCGAACACCTCAGCGCCAAGGCTGCGCGCCCACCTCGCCAGGATCTGTCCAACGCCGCCGGCGGCCGCGTGAATGACGATGCGGCTTCCCGGCCCGATCTGTGTCGTCCGCCGGAGCAGGTATTGGGCTGTGAGGCCCTTGAATAGTAGCGAGGCGGCTTGCCTGTCGTCCACCTGCGGAGGAAGGGCAACCACGCGATCGCATGGGACAAGCACCCGATCTGCATACGCGCCCGGACGCATCCGGAAGACGGCTACGCGCTGGCCGACCTCAAGCCCCTGCGCATCGGGACCGATCGCTTCGATTATCCCGGCCGACTCGAAACCCGGAACAAATGGCGTCTCGAGACCCGGCACCAGTCCGCGCCTCTGCATGGTGTCGATAAAATTGACACCTATTGCCGTCTGACGAACGAGCACCTCGCCCGAGCGTGGTTTTTCAAGCGGGCGCAGCCGGGGTCTGAGCGTGTCCGGTCCGCCGAAGCCTTCGCATACAAGTTCAGTGGCTTGATACATATCTGGCACTTACGCTGATTTGGCGGCAGGTGGAACGGCCGCGCGCGGCATCTCGTCGACGAAGCGTGTGTATACGTCCCCGGCAAGGAACACCGGATTTTCCAGCGTCTCGAGAATGAACGGAATGTTCGTCCTTACACCTTCGACGCGTACCGCCCTTAGGCCGCTAACGAGCTTCGAAATGGCTTCACGACGATCACGGCCATGCGCGATGACTTTTGCAAGCATAGGGTCGTAATGAGTTGTGACGGTGTTTCCGGTTTTGTAGCCAGCTTCCACCCGCAGGCCGTCGCAGGCCGAAAAGTCGAACAGGTCCAGATGGCCTGCCGACGGGAGGAAACGGACGGGATCCTCCGAGTATATGCGAGCCTGGACAGAATGTCCTTCCGGACGGGGTGGCACAGGACGGCCCAGCGCTTCCTCCAAGGAGGAGCCCGCGGCGATCCGCAGTTGAGCCATCACGAGATCGATGCCCGTGACTTCTTCCGTCACCGCGTGCTCGACCTGAAGTCGGGTATTCACTTCGAGAAAGCTGAACTCGCCGTTTTCGTAGAGCATCTCCACCGTGCCCAGCGACTGGTACCCCATCTGGCCAAGGGCATTGGCGACACGGCTCGCCATCCCGTCGAGAAGGGCCCGCAGCAGGTTCGGGGCGGGGGTCTCTTCCAGCACCTTCTGGTTCCGCCTCTGTATCGAGCAGTCGCGTTCGTAAAGGTGTGCGACCGCCCCGTGCTGATCGGCGATCACCTGAAATTCAATATGTCGCGGGCGTTTGAGAAGGCGCTCAACGAACAACCTTCCATCGCCGAAGCTGCGTTCTGCAAGTGTCCGCGCCCGGTCCAGGGCCGGACGCAGTTCCGTCCTGTCGGCAACCGATAGCATGCCAATGCCGCCGCCGCCGGCGATCGGCTTTACTATGAGAGGATAGCCGATGGCGGCAGCCATATCGAACGCGGCCTCCGGATCATTCGGCAATATTGGGCTGCTCGCCACAACCGGAACGCCGAAGCCGACCATTGCATCCCGCGCCTTGGCCTTGTTCCCCAGCGTTTCGATCAGGTCAGTGGGAGGACCCACGAATAGCAGGCCCGCAGCGCGGACCTTGGCAGCGAACTCGGCGTTTTCGGAAAGAAATCCGTATCCCGGGTGAACGGAATCGCAGCCGGCCTGCATTGCCACCTCGATTATGCGATCCTGGGCGAGGTAACTCTCTCGGGGCGAAGGACCGCCCACGCAATAAGCTTCGGTCGCCATCGAAACATAAGGAAGATCGCTATCCGCTTCAGAGTGGATGGCAACCGTATCAATCTCGATGGATCGGGCTGCCTTCAGAATTCTGGCGGCCGCTACTCCCCGGTTTGCGACAAGCAGTTTGCGCATCATCCCATCTCCGTTATGGCTCGATGATCGCCAGCACGTGCCCTTCGGCTACCGCCTCACCTTCTGCGACCGGCAGGGATCTGACGACGCCGCTGCAAGTAGCCAGCACCGGAATTTCCATCTTCATCGATTCAAGGATCAGGAGTTCGTCTCCCTCCGTCACGGCCTGTCCTTCAGCGGACACCACCTGCCAGACACTGCCGGCCATTTCCGCCACTACATTCACCATAAACCGCACGCCTCCGTATGCCTTTACCAGGCCGCAACCGGCCATTGAAAACGTCCTACACTATTTGCTAGACACACAGCAAGTAAATTACTAGGTTGCCCTCCGAACGTAGAGATATGCGACGTGTCGCAAAGGGAGGCTCGCGTTGGGACGAGGTGAAAGTGCGAAGGTTGACGGGTGGGCATCTGCCTGGGGACCTGTGATCGATCAGGTTGGCGCCGACCTCGCGCTGCGGGAGCAGGTCGGCGCTGACCCGGTCGAGGCGGGAATGATCCGGCGCTTTCTCGAGCCGGTCGAGCTTGGCGCGGCGCTGCACTACGATCCGGTGCTCGCGTCAGAGCTCGGATACGACGCGCTGCCGGCCCCGGTCTCATCATACATGTCGTTCTCGCTGGCGCCTCTCTGGCAGCCTGGTGAGATTCTATTCGACTCCGACGATCGAAACGCGATGCCCGTGAGCAACCCGGCGGCCAAGCAGCCGATCCCCGGTGAGCCGCACACCAGCGGTTTCGTGATGGTCAACATCGAGGCGGACTACTATTCGCCGGCTTGCGTTGGCGACAGGCTGAAGCGCGTTGGATTGCGGCTGATGGGTTGCAAGCCAAGACAGACTCGCCTGGGGCGTGGCGCATTCATTACGTTCGAGACAGATATCGTGCGGGGGGATGGCGGGCTGGTGGCCGTCTATCGCATGACGCAGTTTCGCTATGAGCCCGCAACGGAAGCGGCTTCATGACGAGCATATTCTGGGAAGATTTGCGCAGCGGCTCCTGTCTGCCGGATATCGTGGTCCCGATGACGGCCTCGCGCTTGGTCATTGCGGCCGGATCGAACCGCGACTTCAACGGTATCCACGTCAATCGCGAGATGGCTGAAGCCGCCGGTGCGCCGGACGTCTTCGCGAACAATCATCTGCTCCAGGGTTTCTGGGAGCGGGCAGTGCGTTCCGCTGTCGGTTCCAGCGCTGTGATTCTGGCCCTCAGAAGCTTTCGCATGGTGCGGCTGAACGTTGTCGGGTCCACGCTGGTGGTGTCTTCACGGGTGGGCCGCCTGTGGCCGGACCCCGACGGCGGATTCGTCGAATTGCGGGTTGAGTGCAGCATGAACGGTCAAGTGACCGTCGGACCGGGCAGGGTTCTGGCTGCGCTCCCGCGTCGTGGCGGGCACGGCGGTACGGGGCTCTATCGGCTGGCGTCGCGCAAGCCGGATGAATTTGAAACGGCTGTGGATTATGAGTGAACGACATAGACTGCCGGTGATTGTCGGTGTGGCACAACATACCGATCGGGACTCCACGCCTGATCAGGCGCTTGGGCCGCTCGAGTCTCTTGTAAAGGTCGCGCGTGGCGCGGCCGTCGACGCTGGCGCGCGGAGCCTGCTGGCCAATCTCGATTCAGTGGTCGTGGTACGGTCGTTCCCGGACTCCACGCCGCGCGTCGGGCGGCCGTTCGGCGGCCCGGATAACCCTCCAAGGTCGCTGGCGCGCGAGATCGGCGCAGCCCCTCGGGAGCTGCTGCATACAAGTGCCGGCGGCAACATGCCCCTTGTCGCGCTCGCGCGCGCCTGTGACCAGATAGCTGAAGGTCGCAGCGAAGCGGCCCTGATTGCGGGTGCCGAGGTTCTGCGGACCCAGCGCCTCGCACTTCGCGCCGGGCTGTCGCTGAATTGGGACGACCCGGCACCGGACAAGCCGCAGCTTCTGGGGGAAATGCGTCCTGCGGTGTCCGAACGGGAGGCGCTCCATGGGCTCAATGCGCCCATTCACGGCTATCCGCTGTTCGAGATAGCCCTGCGCGCGAAGCGCGGGACGACGCCATCGCAGCATATGCTCGACATGGGACGGCTTTTCGAGCCGTTTGCGGCGGTGGCCGCGGGAAATCCGTTTGCGGCTCGCCGGCAGATGCTTAGCGCCGAGGAAATCGCCACGGAAACGGCTGCAAACCGTATGATCAGCTATCCTTACACTCGCCTGATGAACGCCAATGTACATGTCGATCAGGCGGCGGCACTCATTGTCTGCTCGGAGGCATTTGCTGACAGGCTCGGCATTGCAGAGAGCAGAAGGGTACGCCTGCACGGCGCCGCATCTGGCAACGACCACTGGTACGTTACGGAACGCCCCGACTTGAGCCGGTCCGAACCCATCCACAGGGTGGTTGCCAAAGCGCTGGACATGGCTGGATCGAAGATCGACAGGATGTCCCTGCTCGACATCTATAGTTGCTTCCCATCGGCGGTCGAGGTTGCCTGCGCCGAGATCGGCGTGGCCGAAGACGACCGTCGCGGCCTGACGGTGACCGGTGGACTGCCGTATTTCGGAGGGCCGGGAAACAACTACGTCACCCATGCAATTGCCGAGATAGTGCAGCGACTGCGTCTAAATCCCGGATGCTACGGGCTGGTTACCGGCAATGGCAATTATCTCACGAAGCACGCCGCCGGTGTCTTCTCGACCAAGCCGCTGAATGGACCATGGGAAAGCGAGCATCCTTCCGTTCTGCAAGCGGAGCTTGATGGCCGGCCCCGTACCACTCTGCATCCCGAGCCGAACGGGCGAGGGCACATCGAAACCTACACCGTCAGCTACGGAAAGGACGGCCCGGCTGGTGTCATCATCATCGGTCGCCTTGATGATGGCGCGCGCTTCATCGCGCGACTTGCGGACGGATGCCCGGTTCCGAATGCGGTTCTGAACCAAGAGATGGTCGGACGGGCGGTGACGGTTTCCACCTCCGATGGGCTGAGCACCTGCACGATGGAGGCGTTTCGATGATCCGCCCGCTTGAGGGGCTACGCGTGGTTCAGTTAGGTCGGGGAACCGGCGGCGGTTACTGTGCCAAGCTTTTTGCCCAGTTCGGCGCCGAGGTGGTGATTGTCGATGCGGCATGCTCGCCATTGGCTGACATGCCTGCAACGCGCGTTGCCTACCAGGAGTGGCTTGATACGAACAAACGCCACCTGGAGCATTCCTATGGCAGCGAGGCGTGGCCAACCGCCGTCGAGGCTCTTCTCGGTGATGCCGACCTGATTGTCGATACGCGCGCCACTCAACCGGGAGCGAGTTCGGAAAACCTAATCGGTGCGGATCTCTCCGCTGCCGTCTGCACGTTGTCCTGGTTTGGGCAGGACGGGCCACGACGCAACTGGGCCGGCGCCGATCTTGTCGTGCGGTCAATGGCGGGGCTGATACATCTTTCCGGGCCGAAAGAGGGGCCTCCAACTTCGATCGCCGATTTCCAGGTCGAGGTAATGGCGGGTGTGACGGCTTTCACCGCGTCACTAGCGGCCTGTCGCGCCGGAGAACGCGCACGTGTGGACGTCAGTGTTCACGAGGTGGCGATCACCTTCTCGGAGTACCAGTACGCGCAGGCGCTCGCCATGGGACCGGCAGTGCGTTTGGGCATCAACAGGTACCGGCCGACTTTCCCCGTCGGGGTATACCCATGCCGGAACGGATGGATCGGGGTTACGGTGATAACACCCGCCCAGTGGATCGCCTGCTGTGAACTGCTGGACATGCCGGAGCGCTGGCGCGATCCACGTTATCTGATCAACACCGAGCGCATGGACGAAGCCGATGAGATCGAGCAAGCGCTCATCGAGCGCCTTCAGGCGCGTGACGCAGGCGAATGGTTCGACCTCGCACGTCGCCACCGACTGCCGTGGGTTCTCGTGCCCCGCATGAGGGACATACTGGAAAGTCGGGTGTTTGAACGCCGGGCGGCTCTGGAGACGATCTCGGGAGAGCATGGAACCTTCAAGGCGCCTGCTGCGCCCTTCGGACTTGGCGTAGCGGATCCTGCAGCCGTCGCGCAGACCGCGTCTCGCAAATCCTGCGTCTCCGGCTTTCGTCCCCGGTCCACCGCTTCTGCAAGCGGCCTTGTCGCAGCTACGCGGCCGAAGAGCCCGCTAGAAGGACTGCGGATCGTAGACCTGTCCATGGGATGGGCAGGCCCGCTGGCAACGCGCCAACTGGCCGATCTCGGCGCCGAGATCATCAAGATCGAGGCTTGCCAGTATCCCGATTGGTGGCGTGGGCACGACCCGCGACCGGAATTCTACAGCGACAAGCGGTACGAAAAGAGCCCTTGGTTCAACGCGATGAACCGGAACAAGCGGGGCGTAACCCTTGACCTCTCATCGTCGTCCGGAGCCGAGCTTCTCAAGAGGCTCGTACGCGATGCCGACGCAGTGGTCGAGAACTATGCACCGGATGTTCTGCCGAAGCTTGGGCTCGGCTACGAGACATTGCGTGAGGTTTCACCGGGACTGGTGATGCTTTCGATGCCGGCTTTTTCCAGCGACAGCGATTGGGCCGACGTCAGGGCCTATGGCTCGACGTTGGAACAGGCCGCAGGTCTGCCCTGGCTGGCTGGGGGAGCGGATCAGCCGCCGATAATGAATCATCTGGCCTATGGCGATGCCAATGGTGGGCTGAATGGCGCTGCGGCGTTGCTTCTTGCCTTGCTGGAAAAGCGCCGTACGGGAGAGGGGCGCCATATCGATCTGTCGCAGGTCGAGGCGATGCTGCCGCTCGCCGCCCATGGCATCATCACAGCCTCGCTGACCGGCGAAGAGCCGGAACGTATTGCCAATGGTCATCCGTGGCATGCCCCTTGGGGCATGTTCGAATGCGCCGGCGACGATGGGTGGGTAGCCATCTGTGTGGAAACAGACGCGCAATGGCAGTGCCTGCGGCGGGTTATGGGGATTGCCGATGATCCGCGGTTCGAGCTCGCGCGCGGTCGCTGCGCGCATCGTAAGGAACTGGCCATCGCGATTGGTGGCTGGACGAAGCGGCACGATGCTGAAACCGCTGCTGAAATGCTCCAGGCCGCCGGCGTTCCGGCAGGGCGGTCGGTTGCGCCGCTCGAACTCGCGGAAGACGTCCATCTGATCGAACGCGGTTTCTGGCAGCCGGCCGAGCGTGCGTTCTCAGGCATGCATCTTCAGGCCTCGGCACCGTTCCGCTTTCAAAGTGAGCCGATTTCCGTACGAACCTCCGCTCCCACGCTTGGACAGGACAATGAATGGGTCCTGTCGACCTTGGCCGGGCTTGATGGCCAGGAGATGGAGCGGCTGGAGTCTGAGGGCGTTATCGGGACCGCCGTCATCCCTCCACACCAGCGACGCAAATCGAGCCGTCAGGCTGCCGCAGATCAGACCGAAACAAGGAAAGCAAAGTGACGAAAGATTCGCGCGCACTCCGCGAGGAAATTGAGAACGCCCGAGCTGCGGTTATGGATGACGCCCGACATGAGTCGGTGAAAAAGCGACATAGTCGCGGGCAGCCCACCGCGCGCGAGTATATCGATATGCTTTGCGATCCCGGCACATTCGATGAAAACGGCGTGCTCGTCCAACCGGCTAGGGACGCCGAGGACGACGCGGCGCTGGTTGCTCCCGCTGACGGTATGATCGTCGGCATGGCTCGGCTTGAAGGCAGGCCTGTGGCCGTAACCGCTAACGATGCCATGACGCTCGGTGGAAGCAGTGGCAAGGTCGGCATGGCCAAGCTCAAGCGAACTGTCGCGCAGGCCATCGAGTGCGGAACGCCGCTTGTTCGTCTTCTTGACGGAGGGGGACACCGCATTCAGGAAGGTCAGGACGCGCGCCATTTCGCGCAAGCAGAGGGTGCCTTCCAGCAACTCGCCGACGCATCCGGATGGGTGCCTATCGCCGCAGCGGTTATGGGACCGGGCTTTGCCGGGCCGACCAATCACGCTGCGATGAGCGACTTCGTCGTCATGTTGAAAGGGGCCACCATGGGCATGGCGGGGCCGGCCCTTGTCAAAGCCGGCACGGGCGAAGACATCGACAAGGAAGAACTCGGCGGCTACCGCGTCCAAACGGAGCTGCACGGCATAGCCGATCTTGCCGTGGACGGCCCGGAGCAAGCCTTGGACGCGATCCGCAAGTTCCTGTCCTATCTCCCTTCAAATGCGCAAGCTCCTCTGCCGATCGTCGAAAGCGGGGATCCGGCGGACCGCAGGTGCGAGGAACTCTACGACATCGTGCCGGCAAATCTCCGTCGTGGCTACGACATGCGCAAGGTGATCGACATTATCGCCGACCGCGGCAGCGTCTTCGAGATGAAGCCAGGCTTTGCGAAGAACATGATTGCCGCGTTTGCGCGGCTCGGCGGAAGGCCGGTGGGTATCATCGCAAATAATCCGATGCATCTGGGGGGGATGATCAACGCAGCCGCATGCGACAAGGCTGCTCATCACATTGCGGTCTGCGACGCGTTCGGCCTGCCGCTCGTTTATCTGATCGACGTTCCGGGCTTCGCTATCGGCAGCGGAGCCGAAAAAACCGCACTGGCGCGTCGATCCGCGAAGCTGCTCCACGAGTTGGGCAATGCCACGGTCCCGCGTTTCTCCGTCGTGCTGCGCAAAGGGTACGGGCTCGGTTACTATGCGATGTGTGGCGGGCGGTTGTTCGAGCCGGATGCGGCGCTCGCGTGGCCAACCGCCCAGATCTGCGCCATGTCCGTCGAGGGTGCCGTCGATGTGGCCTACCGCAAAATATATGAGGCCGCGCCCGATCCGGCGGCAAAGCGACAGGAATTGATAGAGCAGACGACGATGAGGTTGGGGCCGTTGCGGGCAGCCGAGCACTTCGGCGTCGACGACGTCATCGATCCGGCCGACACGAGGACGCGCCTTATCCGGCGAATGGAGTTCGCTCCGGCCAGACGTAACCGGACCCGCCCCCCGAAATTTCGATCCATTGCGCCGATCTGACGAAATCCAATCACGTCACGGTGAATCATTTCTTGCTATCTATATAGCAAGTATATAGCATCTGCCGTGGTCGGCGATCTTCTCGGATGCCGACCTTTCAAGAGGAGGAGCACGAATGAAGACGCAACATCTACTGTTGCCTGCCGCCGCGCTTGCATTGGCTGTTTTGCAGCCTGCGATCGCTCAGGACGTGGACATGCAGGCCAGTCTCTACCTGCCGCCCACGAACGATACCGTCGTAGGGGGATGGGAGCCTTTCACGAAGAAGGTTGAGGAGCGCACCGAGGGCCGGATCTCCATACGGATATTTGCTGGCGGCGCCCTTCTGGGCGCGCGAGCCTCGTCCCAGGGTGTCCGGGACGGCGTGGTCGACATGGCCTATATACCCATGAACTATCAGCCAGCCGAGTTCCCCTATATCGGCGGCATGATCAACGAATTCGCGGCTGTCGGTAACAACACCTACGTCGTCACAGCCGCCACGACCGAACTTGTCATGACCGATTGCGCTCCCTGCCAGGAAGAGCTCAAGCGGGCGGGCAACGTCTATCTCGGCGTTTCCGCGGCGCCTGGCATGGTCATTATGTCCGGTTCCAAGATCGATGAACTTGACGACTTCCAGGGCATGTCGATCCGCTCTGGCGGCTTGCTCTGGGATCGGTTCATTTCAGGCCTTGGTGCTACTCCTGTAAACGTGCCTGGAAACGAGCAGTATGAGGCGATGAGCAGGGGCGTTGTCGGCGCGGTAATGCATGTGCCGAGCTCGCTGATCTCGGTATCGCTCATCGAACTGACCGAAGCGGTGGTGTTGACGAACCTCGGCTTGGCGCGTTCGCAAAACACGTTCGCGACCAATCCTGACACGTGGGCGAAGTTGTCGGTCGAGGATCGCGAGATATTCCTCGAGGAGGCATTGAAGGCCAATATCGACATCGCAGCGAAGTATGACGATTCCGGTCGCAAGGCGCTGGCGATGGCGCAGGAGCAGGGGATCGACGTCGTAGAGCCGTGGCCTGAACTGCAGCAGCACATCGACAACTTCGTTGCGGAAAGCGTCGACTCGGGCATCAAGGTGAGCGTTGCGGAGCACGGCATCGAGGATGCGGCGGCCTGGGCGGAGAAGCTGGAAGCGCTCAACCAGAAGTGGACCGCTGTCTGGGAAGAAACCGACGGCGATCTCGATGCCTACAAAGAGCGGTTCGTCGAAGAAATTCGGGCCAAGGTTGATCTGGAAAGCTACGGTCTGTGATCTGTCGCGCCGGCGCTTGACGCCGCTGGCTGTTGAACAAACTCCGCGCTCGCGCTGGCGCGGAGAAAACCACTCCGGAAAGATCTGCTGATGGAAACGATCTATAAGGTTGTAGACCGGCTCTGCGTCGGTGTCGGGTATCTTGGCGGAATCGCGATTATGGCCGCCATGCTGCATGTCGTTGCCGATGTGGTCGGCAAGATACTATTTCGCGCCCCGATCCCTGGCACGACCGAGATCGTCACCTACTACTACATGGTTGCGATCGTCTTTCTGCCACTGGCGCTCGTCGAGCGAGGCAATCGTCATATCTCAGTCGACCTTCTGGCCGAACATCTGTCACCTTCCGTACAACGAAAGCTGATCGGCGTCGTTAGTCTGGCGAGCGTGACTTTCTACGGGCTGCTCACCTGGGTTTCGTTGGTCGAGGCGCTTGAGAAGGCGCATGTGCGGGAGAAGGTCACCGGTTCGCTTATCCTGCCGATCTGGCCGTCACGCTTCTTTCTGCCGATCGGCTGCGGCTTCATCGCTCTGCTTCTCGTCATCAAGGGATTGCGGCTTGTCTTCGGAGACAGCAGGCCGCTGGACGACGTTGAGGACGAATCTCACTGAAAGTGATCCCAAATGACAGACGTACAAATCTGTATCGCAGCACTCGTCTTCCTTCCGGTGCTGCTGCTACTTCGTTTTCCGGTCGCGGTGGCGCTCGGGCTGGTTTCGATCGGCGGCATCGCGGCCATCTTCGGCTGGAAGATCGCCCTGGGTGTCCTTACGGCGATCCCGCATGAGGTGATTGCAAGCTGGACGCTGACATCGGTTCCGATGTTCCTCTTCATGGGGTTCATCTGCCACCACGCCAACCTGACCGATGGCCTGTTCGACGCGGCACGTGTCTGGCTGTCGAAGCTTCCCGGCGGTCTCGCCGTCGCGACGATCGGGGCAGGGGCCGGCTTCTCGGCTGTAACCGCTTCGTCAGTTGCGTGCGCGGCGACCCTCGGCCGCATCGCGACGCCGGCCATGCTGAAACAGGGATACGATCCCAAGATCGCGGCAGGGACATCGGCCGCGGCAGGCACTATCGGTTCGATGATACCGCCCAGCATACTGTTGCTGCTTTATGGCATTTACGTCGAAGTGCCGATCGGTCCGCTCTTTCTGGCAGGTTTTCTGCCGGGCCTCCTCACGGCGGCCATGTTCAGCGCCGTGATCATCTTCGCGGCACTCATAAAGCCGCAGCTCGCACCAAGGGTTCTCAATCAGGTCACTTGGTCCGAGCGCTTCTCGGCATTGGGAAGAATATGGCCGACGCTATTGCTGATCATCGGCGTGTTTGGTGGGCTGTTTTCCGGGTTCTTTACGGCGACGGAGGCCGGGGCCGTCGGCGCCTTTCTTTCTCTCGTGATCGCGGCCGGCATGCGCACGCTCAACATGCGCACCCTGCTGGCGGCGTTTCGTGAAACGCTGCTCACGACTGCGTCGATATTTGTCATCGCGATTTCTGCCAATCTGCTGACGCGTCTGCTGGCTCTCGGCGGCTTTACGGACTGGCTCTCCTCAGCCGTGGTAGGCGAGGGCCTCGGGCAGTTTCAGATCCTGCTCATTATCGCGGTGGTCTGCATCCTTTTGGGAATGTTCCTCGACAGCCTCGGAATAATGCTGCTTACCCTGCCGATCTTTCTGCCAATGCTGGAAGGCGCCAGCATCGACCTTATCTGGTTCGGCATCGTCATGGTCAAGTTGCTTGAGATTGGGCTGCTCACGCCGCCCGTCGGACTTAACGTCTTCGTGGTCAAGGGGGTGCTGAAGGACGTCGTTTCGACACAGGCTATATTTCTGGGTGTGACCTGGTTCATTTTGGCGGATCTGGTTACCCTGACCCTGCTGATGTTGTTTCCCCAGATTGCTCTATTCCTGCCCAGCCTCCTTCGATAGATTTCCGCAACAATCGAGCGGTGATGCAAGAGACAGGAGCAGAAATGCCGGAAAAGACGGAAAGCGCCAAGGGGGCCGGCAACACGAAAAAGCGACTGACACAGGCCGAGCGGCGCAGCCGCTCGGACAAGCGCCTGATTGCAACCGGCATGAAACTCATCGGTGCTCGGGGGTCCGCTGCCACGAGCATGGCGGAGATCGGTCTGACTGCCGGCTTCAGTCGCGGATTGCTCAACGAACGATTCGGAACCAAGCAGAATTTCCTGATTGCCATGGTCGATCAGATCGACCGCTGGTTCCAGGAGAAGCTGCGGGACCGATTGGAAGGACGGCAAGGCTTGGATGCCGTCCGCGCCCGTATCATTGCACATCTGGATGGCGCCCAGGAGCATCCTGCCGCCTTGCGTTCGCTGTACTTCCTGATGACGGAATCATTGACGGTCGAGCCTGAAATCCTTCCCAGGATCAACAAGCTCGAGGAAGGCTTTCGCCAAGGGTTCATCGCGCATCTTAACGAAGCCAAGGAAGCGGGAGAAATACCCATCGACATCGACTGCCGGCAGCAGGCGATCATCATAGTAGGCATGATCCGGGGGCTGATTCACCAGGCGATGCAATCCGGTGGTCGTATGGATCTCGACTGGGCCAAAGAGCCCTTGACCGGCTGGATCGACATGATCCTCAAGGCCAAGGGCCAGGCACCGTCGGTGTGGCCCGCTGTTTAAAAAAAACGGCGCCGGATGACCGCGCGCCGTTGGAAGGGATCTTGCAGCTGCGACGGAGGCGGCCTTCTTGAAATCAGAGACCGCCCCCACGGGGATGTTTTTGAGAGCTCAGTCCTTTATCCCGTAAGTGGCAGCATCAACGGTTGAAGTCATCTCCTCGAGGGCGCGTGCCTTGAAGGCTTCGATATCATTGCCGGTCTCTTCCCAGATGGCGTTCCACTTGTCTTGAAGACGCTGTGCTTCTTCGACAAAGGCCTCTGCGTCGGCGATGCCGAACTCGTCGGTTGCCTGCGTGATCGCGTGATCGATGGACTGCTGATTGTAGGCCTCGATCGCGTCAGCGAGATCGCCCTTGGGGCGTTCGATCACAACGCCCTTGTCGCGAGCCGTCTTGAACGCTTCCTCTCCGCTCTGCAGGTATCCCCATGCGATGTCGAGGTTGGATTTGGTTGCTTCTTCCAGAATGATCTTGCGACTGTCCTCGTTCATCCGGTTCCAGGCGTCGTCGTTGAAGGCGAACGTCAGCTGCGATCTCGTGACGCCGATGCGGGCGTCGAGGACGAACGTCGCTATGTCGTCGAGCGAATAGGTGGACATCGAACTCGGAACCGTCATCACACCGTCGACAACGCCACGGTTCAGAGCCTCGTAGAACTCGGCCCCTGGCAGGCTGACCGGGGTACCGCCGAGAGTATTCACGAAATCGTCCCAGAAGCGGCCGCCGGTGCGGAGCTTCAAGCCGGCAAAGTCATCCTTCGTCTCGATCGTCTGATTTGCGATGATCGCCATCGGCGTCACTGCCGACACGCCCGTGAACACGAGCCCGTTGCGCGACATTTCTTCCTGGCACGGGGCGCAGTTGAACAGAAGCTCGTTGGCTGCCGCGGTTACGGGTACGGGATCGGTTCTAAGTCCGGCAAGGGCCATAAGAAGGCCGCCTGTGTAAGGAAATTCAGACGGGTGATAGTGTGCAACCAGGTAGCCGACATCGGCAACGCCGTCCCGAACGCCCTGCGCGATCGCGCGGGGACCCAGCAATGCACCGCCCGCGAACATCTTGATATCGACCTCGCCTGCGGTTCTGTCGCGGACGCGATCGATGAACGGCAGCCAGCCGTGCTTCATCGTGTCGTTGTTCGGCGGCAAATAGGATGCGGCGTTGTAGGTTTCTGCCCAAAGCGGCGTTGCCGTAAGGGCGGTGACGGCCATCGTGGCCGCAATCATCCTCAAATTCATCTCTTCCTCCCATGGGGTTGCGTCAGCCGGACACCCACCCGTCCAAAGCTGACTTCCGCGATTCTATGGCTAAATACTTGCTAAGTAAACAGCAAGAATTAGAAAGCGTCGATAATGCGCCGCATGCGCTTGTCGCTTCGTTGGCTTCCCCGATGTGCAAGGGCAGCGATCAGCAGGGCGCGGGTGTCGGCCGGGTCGATCACATCATCGATCTGGAAACGTTCCGCGGCCGCAAAGGCCGTGTTGGCGCGGCGCAGCTCTTCAGTACGCGCGCCATGCAGAGCTTTGCGTTCATCAGCGGAAGGCGTGGCATCAAGTTCACGGCGGTGGATGATGTTGACGGCTCCTTCGAGCCCCATTCCGCCAAACTCTGCGGTTGGCCATGCAACCAGGAGGTCGGGCTGAAACGCCGCCGAGCCCATGATGTAGTATCCCAAGCCATAGGCTTTGCGAAGGACGACCGTGAGTATGGGTACCGTGGATGTAGCCAATGCGGTCAGCATGCGAGCGCTGTGACGTACCAGACCGGTCTCTTCGACATCCGGGCCGACGAGGAGGCCGGGCGTGTCGCAAAGCAGAACCACGGGGAAGTCGAACGCGTCGCATATCTGGATGAAGCGGGCTGCCTTCGCGGCGCTTGCGGCGTCTATGCCGCCGGCCATCATCATCGGCTGATTTGCAAGGACGCCCACTGTCCGTCCGTTCAACCTGGCTAGGCAAGTCACGATCGATCGGCCCCAGGACGGCTTCAGTTCGAGCATGCTTTCCTTGTCGACTATGCCCTGCACAACTCGCCGAACGTCATATGCCCGTCTGGGACTGTCGGGAACGATCCCTCGGAGTTCTTTCGCGTCGGGGCTTTCGACCGGTTGTTCGGGCGAGGCGAAATAGCCAAGCACCCGGCGCGCAAGTCGAATTGCCTCCTGACTGTCTTCCACCAGAAGGTCAACCACACCGCTCTTGACGTGTTTTTCGACACCACCGATTTCCTGGGGCGTCATCTTCTGCCCCATCGCGGCTTCAACGAGCGGAGGGCCAGCGAGACCGAGGACGCTGTTTCGCGTCGCAATCAGTATGTCGCACATTCCGGCCAGGTTCGCCTGGCCCGCGAACGCAACACCTGGAACGACCCCTATGCGGGGAACGACCCCGGACAATCTCGCGAAGTCGACAAAAGTCGATGTTGGTCCGCGTCCCTCCACGAGCATGTCATGCGGCCGTGCGCCCCCGCCGTCGAGCCAGCAAAGGAGCGGACGGCCGTTGGCCGCGGCATGCTGGATGATCCTCGTGACCTTCCGGTGGTTGATCGTGCTTTGGGTGCCGGCATAGACGGAATAGTCGTAGGCGAAGAAGTCCGCAGGCGCACCGCCGACGCGACCGAAACCCATCACCACCCCGTCTCCCGCGCCCTCCATGCCGGCGACAGCCGGCAATGCCAGCCCTCCCAGTTCGACGAAGCTATCCGTGTCGAAAAGCTCCGATATCACGGACCGGACGGTCGCGACGTTTCGGTCCGCCTGTCGCTTCACCGTTTTGGGGCGTGCTTCATCCAGTAGCGCTGCCTTTGCTTTTCGCAATTGTCCCAGGCGCGTGGCTCGTTCCTGTCCGTCGTCGGAAACAGTCATCCTTGTTCTTCCCGTGCCATGAGTCTTTCGCGCTTTACCTCAATCCCCGCAGCCTCCCTGTCCCACGTGTCGGGTGTGATTGCCGCATCGCGCAACAAATGCTTCTGGACTTTCTGGGACGAGGTCTTCGGAAGTTCCGGGAGGATGCGGATATAGCGGGGGATCATGAAGTGCGGCATCCTTGGTCGAAGGAATTCGATCATCTCTACAGGATCGATCTCCATGCCTTCCACGGGCGCCAGAACCGCCAGCACGTCACTCTCTCCGCCCGCGCCGGGGACGCCGACCACGGCAGCCTCGCGCACGTCCGGATGCTCGCAGATCGCGCCTTCGGCTTCGAACGTCGAAATGTTCTCGCCGCGACGCCGGATCGCATCCTTAAGCCGGTCGACAAAGTAGAAATTGCCGGCCTCGTCGCAACGAAAGGCGTCGCCGGTATGAAACCAGCCATTGCGCCAGGCGCGCGCGGTTGCTTCCGGATCCCGGTAGTAGCCCGATGTCATGGTCCATGGCGCATCGCTCCGGACCACCAGTTCACCGACGGCTCCGGTAGGTACCTCGAAATCGTTCTCGTCGACGATGCGGGCCTCCACACCGTCGCGTGCGCGACCGCAGGTGCCTTCCGCATCGGGATTGAGGCCCGATACGATCGGATTGCTGACCTCAGTCATGTTGAAACTCGTGTAGACGTCGACGCCGAAGCGGCGTCCGAACTCCTTTGCGATCCGTCCGAAAGGGACGATGTTTATTGCGCGCAGGGGATTGTTCGCATCCTCGGAGGCAACTGGCGTCTTCAGCAGAAACTCCGCCATCGCGCCCAGCAGCGTCATCGTCGTAATGTTGTAGCGGCGTACGGATTCCCAGAACGTCTGCGTACGGAAGGAATCGGTGACGGCGCACGATCCGCCAATGCGAAGCAGGCGATAGGCAAGTCCGATGCCGCTCACGTGAAAGAGCGGCAAGCTCAAAAGACCGCGGTCGTCGGAGCGGAGATAAAGGAACGACGTGGCCGTCGCTCTCAAATGCAGACTGGAGGTCATCACACCCTTCGAAGGGCCTGTGGTTCCCGACGTATAGATGATCAGTTGCGTGTCCCATGGCTCGATGGTCACGTCCGGCAGTCCGCTGTCGTCAGCCTGATCGAGAATGCTGGAATCCACGATCTCCAGAGCAGGAGGGGTGTGGCCTGTTGGCGTTCCGACGGCAATGATGCGCTGCAGGTCACCGGTGTCCACATCGTTCAACCGCTCGATCAGCGTTGCATCGGCAATCATAAGCCGCGCACCTGAGTTGTTTATGATGTTGGCCAGGACCTTGCCGCGCATGGCTATATTGATCGGCGCGTAGATCGCACCAAGATAGTTGACCCCGAACCAGACCGAAAGCGCGTCGGGACCGTTCGGCAGCCATCCGGCGACCACGTCGCCTGGCTTTACGCCACATGCGTGGAGCCCGGCTGCGACTCGTCGCACCTTTGTTCTCAGCGTGGCAAAGGTCCATTGCGAACCATTTTCAAAGATAGCAAAGACCTTGTCCGGGGACTCGGCGGCGCGATGATCGATGATGTCGCGCAGCACGCAATCTTTCCGCAAATCTTGCAGATCGCGCGCCATGGCCTCGGCAGATTCCATTCAACGTCCTCCCGGTTACATACTTGCTATATAGCTAGCAAAAATAATGCAAGCTTTCTTGCTACGAAAGCGGCATCGCGGCGATGCGAACCAACAGCCGCGCGCCCGCATCAATGCAATACGATCATGGCACGGCCATCTTGCCAGCAAAGCCTGACCGACGTTTGTCGCTACAGGCTAGGCCGTATGGAAAAAGGGGATTCCTTCGCGCGGGTGGCATATTGTCATGGCTGATACCCGACCCGCCGCCAAGCCTCAAATTGCCGGCTCCGATATAACTTGCTATTCGACGAATAAGTTTATCGGCGCGACCCGTTGAAAGAGGCTGGAAATGAAAGATTTTGCTGAGGAAGGCAATGACGCCGTCTTAATGACGCGTATGGCTGAATACGTCGTGGCCGTGGAGCTGAATCGGCCTTATGCTAGGAATGCTGTCAATGGCGACATAACGCGGGGCTTGAGCGCGGCCATCGCGCGAACGGAAGCCGACCCTTCGTGCCGGGTCGTTGTACTGAAAGGGCAGGGCAGCAGTTTTTGTGCCGGCGCCGACCTTAAGGAAATTGCGGCGGGGAACCGCCATCTGTTGGTGACGCAATCCGGTGGCTTTGCGGGTTTCGTCTATGCGCCCAGGACAAAAGTCTGGATCGCGCAAGTGCAGGGACCAGCGCTGGCAGGTGGTCTTGAGCTGGCGCTGGCCTGTGATCTGATTGCAGCCAGCGAGATGGCGTCATTCGCCTTGCCTGAGGTCAAGCGTGGGCTGATCGCTGCGGCGGGCGGTTTGCATCGCCTGGCGCGCGCCGTACCCGTGGCAAAGGCCATGCGGTTGACCCTGACAGGCGAGCATATCGACGCAGCAACTGCGGATGCATGGGGCCTCCTTGCGCTTCTGGCCAGCCCGCAACAGCTCGAACGCCAGACATTTGAGCTCGCTGAGAAAATCGCGGCCAACGCGCCTCTTGCTGTCCGCGAGAGCCGCGCCTTGGTAAGCAAGGTCGGCGAGATGCCGCTGGACCAGATACTCGACCAAACCCAGAAGGCGCGGGAGCTGTTGGCAAAAAGTCACGACCTCAGGGAAGGGGCACTGGCTTTCATCGAGAAGCGAAAACCGAACTGGACGGGTACATAACCAAACCTTGCCTGGCAGCGAACGCTCGGTGAAGCACGATCAGACAGGCAAATGTCTTGGTCGTGTCGGGCGCGCATAGTATAGGTTCGCCGCTGTCGATCTCATGGTCGACGTTGCGCGCCTATGTCTGCGCATCGCAACGGCGGGGAACGTGTCTCACTGGCATACTTCGCTTGGCGTCGGGCTCAAAGGGGCAAGGCGCCGGGCGGGAGTTTGATCAAGGTCACCATTTTCGTGTGCCCTACATGTGCGGTCAGGTATCTAAACGGAGCGAATAGGGGGCGGAGAAGCTCAATAGAGACGAATTTGCACACCCAGCCCTGATTAAATGCGGCAAAATGACGAACTTTCAAACACATAGATTGGCAATTGCGCCCATGATGGATTGGACGGATCGGCATTGCCGGTTCTTCCATCGCCAGCTTACGCGGCGGGCCTTGCTTTATACTGAGATGGTGGTTGCCGATGCGGTGATCCACGGCGATCGCGAGCGGCTGCTGGGCTTTGACGCAGCGGAGCATCCCGTTGCGCTGCAGCTCGGCGGGTCCGATCCGGCCAAGCTGGCGGAGGCGGCGCGGATCGCTGCCGGTTACGGCTATGACGAGATCAACCTCAATGTCGGCTGCCCGTCCGACCGCGTGCAATCGGGCACATTCGGCGCCTGCCTGATGCGGACCCCGGTGCTGGTGGCAGACTGCGTGGCAGCCATGAAAGGTGCCGTCGCGGTTCCGGTCACGGTCAAGTGTCGCATCGGGGTGGACGATCAGGACGTCGAAGTAGCGCTGGACGAGTTGGCCGACGGGGTCTTCGCGGCGGGGGCGGATGCGCTGTGGGTGCATGCGCGAAAGGCGTGGCTGCAGGGGCTTTCGCCGAAGGAAAATCGCGATATCCCGCCACTCGACTATCCGCGCGTCTATCGCCTGAAAGAGCGTTTGCCGAATCGATTCATCGGCATAAACGGCGGTATTCAGACGCTGGACGAGGTTTTGGCCCATCTGGGCGAGGGGGTGGACGGGGCGATGCTCGGCCGTGCAGCCTATCACAATCCCGGGCTTCTCGCCGAGGTCGATGCGCGTTTCTACAACGACGCGGTGTCGGCGGTGGACTGGCCATCTGTGGTCGACGCGATGGCCGCCCATGCCGCTCGCCATATCGAGAACGGCGGCAGGCTGGTGCATGTCACGCGCCACATGACGGGTCTCTTTCACGGCCTGTCCGGCGCGCGGCGTTGGCGGCAGGTACTTTCGACGGATGCCACGCGCCCCGGGGCAGGGCCGGAGGTGCTGCACCAGGCGCTGTCGCATGTTCGTCTGGACGAAGCGGCAGCCGCTGCCTGACCCGATTTACTTTGCCGTTCAACGCGGCTAGTGGTCCGTTTCCTGACATTTGCACCGCCTTTGCTTCAATCCAAGCGGGCGAATGAGGCAAACGCGAAGCCGCTAGCAAGTTCTTGATACTAGTGGAACATTCGGAATGTGGCACTCGATTTGCGGGCTCGATGCCAACCGGTTGTCGAATGCCGGATTCGTTCCACAAGCCAGTTTCATCCGCATCGAGAGAGGGAATTCTGATGGCCGGACTTGACCTGCCGATGGGCGAACTCGCCACATTCGCGCTCGCCATCGCCGTATCCGGTATCGTGTCCGGCTTGATGGCCGGCATTTTCGGCATTGGCGGCGGTGCGGTGCTCGTGCCGGTCTTCTACCAGGTCTTCGGCCTGCTCGGCGTTGATGAAGTCGTGCGCATGCACCTTTCGGTCGGCTCGTCGCTTGCCATTATCATCCCGACCTCTATCCGTTCCTTCACCGGCCACCGCGCCAAGGGCGCGGTCGACATGTCCCTGCTGAAGAGCTTCCTGATACCGGTGCCGATCGGCGTCATTCTCGCCTCGCTCACCGCGGCCTACATATCGAGCGGCGGGCTGCGCATCATCTTCGCCGTCATCACGCTGCTGGTCGCCTTCCGGCTGCTTTTCAACCGCGAAAGCTGGCGCCTGGGCGCGGACATTCCGGGAAATCCGGCGCGCGCCATCATCGGCGCCGTTATCGGCTATTTCTCGACGCTGATGGGCATCGGTGGCGGCGTCATGAACAACACCTTCATGACCCTTTTCGGTCGCCCCATGCACCAGGCCGTTGCAACGTCTTCCGGCGTCGGCGTGCTGATCGCCATTCCCGGCACTATCGGCTACATCTGGGCCGGCTGGGGCAATCCGCTGCTGCCGATCGCGTCGACCGGCTACATCAACTGGATAGCGGTGGCGCTTGTCATTCCGATCGCGCTGCTGGTCACGCCGTACGGCGTGCGGATCGCGCATGCGCTGTCGAAACGTCAGCTCGAAGTCGGCTTCGGCCTGTTCTGCATCTTCGTGTCGGCGCGCTTCTTCTGGAGTCTGCTTTAGGCGTCAATCGCGCAGGATCAGCCTTTCGCCGCGCATGTCGAATCCCGACAGCGTGCCGATGAAGTTCATGCCGAGCAGGCTGCGGTCTAGCCGTCCCCGCTCGGCGACCATCACCGGTACGCGGCTGCGGACAATGTCGCCGATGCGGATTTCGTCCGCCACCACGCGCGCGGCGCGCGCCTCGCCATTGGCGGTCATGATAGGGATGGTGAAGGAAAGCGTGTCTGGCTCGTAGCCGGCGCGGCTCGCGTCGTCGTAAGTCAGGACCGTGCTGGTCGCGCCGGTGTCGACCATCGTCGTGACAGGTGTGCCGTCGATCTGTGCGCGGACCTCGAAATGACCGTTGGAAAGCCTGTCCAGCATGACGGCGGCGCGTCCGTCGGCATCGCTTACCGATAACGGGCTGCCGGGGATCAGCCCCGCCGTCACACGACTAGCGATGTCCTGCAATTCGTAACGGTACTGGTACCCACCCATCAGCAGCAGGATAATCAGCAGCCAGATGGCACCTGTGCGCACGGCGTGGCTGAGGCGGATACCGGAACCGACAATACCGGCCGCGATCACCGCGCCCAGAACGCCCAGATAGAGCGTACGGGCAAATGCCTCGTCCTCGAAGCCGAACACGGTGCCGCTGTCACCCGAAGCCAGGAGCAGGATGAGCCCGACGGCCAAAACGCCGAGGACGATCCAAAGGAGCCGATCGCCTTTCATTGCGTGGTTTCACCCCTTTCGCGGGCCAATCTGGTGCGGCGGGTTTCACGGCGCGGCTTGCGTTCGACGGTCTCGAGGCGGGCCGGCAGGGCAGCCATGACGGCGCGCCTCGTCTCCGGCGTCATCGTCAACCATGCCCCGATCTCCTCGCGCGTACGCCCGCAGCCGAAGCAGTAACCGGTCTTCATGTCGATGGAACAGACCAGGATGCAGGGAGATTCGATCGCCGTCATATAGTTTCCTTGGCTCGACAGCTTCCACATGGGACAGGCGCGAAAGCAATGCAAGTGTGTGTACCGGTGCGCCTTTTGCGCCTCTTGATCTTTCCTTGCTGCAACGCCAACTAAGCATCGACCCGGTCGCTCGGAAATCCGTGCTGAAAGACGCCGAAAGAGCTTCGGCGGTAGGCGGAAGGCCCGGCGGTCGCTAATATGAGATTCGCGGTCGGCCCATGTGCGGCCGCGAAATGAAAGGTTGGACAATGACCAAATCATCCCGGTCCTCTGACGCAGGCGTGTTCGCGGTTCTCCCGCTGCGTGACATCGTCGTGTTTCCCCACATGATCGTGCCCCTGTTTGTCGGGCGCGAGAAGTCGATCAGGGCGCTGGAAGACGTCATGGGGGCTGACAAGCAGATCCTGCTTGCAACCCAGATGAACGCAGCCGACGACGACCCGGCAGCCGATGCGATCTACGATGTCGGTACGCTGGCGAACGTGCTTCAGCTTCTCAAGCTGCCGGACGGCACCGTCAAGGTGCTGGTCGAAGGCACCGCGCGCGCGAAGATCAGTGCCTTCACCGATCGCGAGGATTTCCACGAGGCCAAGGCGGAAACGCTTCTGGAGCCCGAGGAAGAGGAAGTCGAGATCGAGGCGCTGGCGCGATCGGTGGTCTCCGACTTCGAAAACTACGTCAAGCTGAACAAGAAGATATCACCGGAGGTGGTTGGCGCCGCCAGCCAGATCGACGACTATTCCAAGCTTGCCGATACCGTTGCCTCGCATCTTGCCGTGAAGATCGGCGAGAAGCAGGAGATGCTCGCGACACTTTCCGTGCGTGAGCGGCTCGAAAAGGCGATGGGCTTCATGGAAGCCGAGATTTCCGTGCTCCAGGTGGAAAAGCGCATCCGCTCGCGCGTCAAGCGCCAGATGGAGAAGACGCAGCGCGAGTACTACCTCAACGAGCAGATGAAGGCGATCCAGAAGGAACTCGGCGAGGGCGAGGACGGCCGCGACGAGGCTTCCGAGCTGGAAGAGCGCATCAAGAAGACCCGCCTGTCGAAAGAGGCGCGCGAAAAGGCCGATGCCGAGCTGAAGAAGCTGCGGACGATGTCGCCGATGTCGGCCGAGGCGACGGTCGTGCGCAACTATCTCGACTGGCTGCTTTCGATACCGTGGCAGAAGCCGTCGCGGGTCAAGAAGGACCTGAGCTTCGCCGAGGAAGTGCTCGATGCCGATCACTTCGGCCTCGACAAGGTCAAGGAGCGCATCGTCGAGTATCTTGCCGTTCAAAGCCGCCAGAAGAAGCTGAAGGGGCCGATTCTCTGCCTCGTCGGGCCTCCCGGCGTCGGCAAGACCTCGCTTGCCAAGTCGATCGCAAAGGCCACGGGCCGCGAATATGTTCGCATGGCGCTGGGCGGCGTGCGCGACGAGGCCGAAATCAGGGGCCATCGGCGCACCTATATCGGCTCGATGCCCGGCAAGGTCATCCAGTCGATGAAGAAGGCGAAGAAGTCGAACCCGCTGTTCCTGCTCGACGAGATCGACAAGCTCGGACAGGATTATCGCGGCGATCCGTCTTCGGCGCTGCTCGAGGTGCTCGATCCCGAGCAGAACATGACCTTCATGGATCACTATCTCGAGGTCGAATACGATCTGTCGAGCGTGATGTTCGTGACCACTGCGAACACGCTCAACATTCCGGCCCCGCTGATGGACCGCATGGAGATCATCCGCATCGCCGGCTACACCGAGGACGAAAAGGTCGAGATCGCCAAGCGGCACCTTCTGCCCAAGGCTATCCGCGATCACGCGCTTCAGCCGAAGGAGTTCTCGATCACCGACGAGGCGCTCAGGGCGGTTATCCAGCTCTACACGCGGGAAGCCGGTGTGCGTAACCTCGAGCGCGAGCTGATGAAGCTCGGCCGCAAGGCCGTGACCGAGATCCTTCGTACCAAGAAGAAGTCGGTGAAGGTGACCGAGAAGAACCTTGCCGATTATCTGGGCGTGCCACGCTTCCGCCACGGTGAGATCGACGGCGAGGACCAGGTCGGAGTGGTCACCGGACTTGCCTGGACCGAGGTCGGCGGCGAACTGCTGACGATCGAAGGCGTCATGATGCCCGGCAAGGGCAAGATGACCGTTACCGGCAACCTGCGTGACGTGATGAAGGAGTCGATCTCGGCGGCGGCGTCCTATGTCCGTTCGCGGGCGGTCGATTTCGGCATCGAGCCGCCGCTCTTCGACAAGCGCGACATCCACGTCCACGTGCCGGAGGGTGCTACGCCGAAGGACGGCCCGTCTGCCGGCACCGCGATGGCAACGGCGATCGTGTCGGTGCTGACCGGCATTCCGGTGCGCAAGGATGTCGCCATGACCGGCGAGATCACGTTGCGCGGCCGGGTCCTGCCCATCGGCGGGCTCAAGGAGAAGCTGCTGGCGGCGCTCCGCGGCGGCATCAAGAAGGTGCTGATCCCCGAGGAGAACGCCAAGGATCTGGTGGACATCCCGGAAAACGTTAAGAGCGGGCTCGAAATCGTGCCGGTCTCGCGCGTGGGCGAGGTGCTCGGCCATGCCCTGACGCGCATGCCGGAGCCGATCGAGTGGGTCGAGCCGGTTGAACCGGCGGCCGCCAAGGCCGAGGAAGCCGGCTCCGCTGCACTCGCTCACTGACGCTCGCAAGCGCACAATTGTGAAAAAGGCCAGGCGATTGCCTGGCCTTTTTGCGTCAAACCCGCAGAAAACCGGGAAAAATCGGCCTCCGAAATGCTTTTCATACTTGGTCGGCAAGGCGGGATTTCCTAAACTCCGCATCCTGCCGGTTGAGTCGAATAACCGGCCTTTCACAGGGAAGGGAATTTTTTAATGAACAAAAATGAACTCGTATCCGCCGTCGCGGACTCCGCCAAGCTCTCCAAGGGCGACGCTCAGTCCGCCGTCGACGCGGTGTTTTCGGTCATCACCGGGGAACTGAAGAAGGGCGGCGATGTCCGCCTCGTTGGCTTTGGCAATTTTTCCGTTTCCAAGCGTGAGGCTTCCACCGGCCGCAACCCGCAGACCGGCGCCGAGGTGCAGATTCCTGCCCGCAACGTGCCGAAATTCTCTGCCGGCAAGGGCCTCAAGGACGCAGTCAACTGAGACTGCCTCAGGGCTGAACTGTGAAAAGCCGGGCTTGCCCGGCTTTTCTTTTGCCGTCTGCCATGCCGGCTGGCCGAAAGGCATGGGTAACGGCATGAGACGCAAAGACGTTGCTCGCGGCGCCAGAACCAGCGTCAGGATGACGCCGCTATAAGCTGGCGCCAGCCCCCGATGGCGGAGCTTGCATGCGCGTGACAGGTTCAGCAGGCTTGGGAATGGTGGGCGATGACAGGCTCGAACTGCCGACATCTTCGGTGTAAACGAAGCGCTCTACCAACTGAGCTAATCGCCCTTCCGAGGCGGACGTGTAAGCGTTCGCGGCCCGTTTCGCAAGCGAAAATAGGGGTGCTTTGCGCTCGGGCGGACGGGCGCCCGCACCCTGATCCACAAGTGCTCCAACTGCTTTTGAAGATTGTCGAAAAACGGTTGCCGGCGTGCTTGACACCAATGGGAGAAGCGCTTAATTCACGCCCACGACAAACGCCGCTGACGGCGAAAGTCGGTGCGCGGGTGTAGCTCAGTCGGTTAGAGTGCCGGCCTGTCACGCCGGAGGTCGCGGGTTCGAGCCCCGTCACTCGCGCCATCTTATCAAGAGATTTGTGACCGATTTTCCGTTTGCCGGTATCTGTTCCAGCACGCGCCTCTGTCCGTTGGTGGCATGGAGCGAGACATTGTCAGCCTGCGCTGTCACTGCGCCTTCTTCGCAGCAGATATGTATCCATGATCCAGCCGTGCCGTTCACGCGCCTCGGCACGGGTCTGGGTGATTTTGCCGGCCACCTCGCACAGCGGTCCCGCCATGGCGATCTCGTCCGTTGAGCCGAGATAGGCTCCCCACCAGATTTCGAAACGGTCCATCTCGAGCTTGCCGAAGGACAGGCCGCCGTCCAGCATGACGAGCACGCTCTCGGCGTCTTCCGGGAAACCGTGTTCAGCCAGCCGCCGGCCGGTGGTGATGTGGACGCTGCCCGCCACCTCGTTCAGCGGGATCGCGTGGCTTGCAGCGAGCGCCTGGATGCTCGAAATGCCGGGTATAACCTCGATCCTGCAAGGCGGGTCGTCACGCAAGCGCTCCAGGATGCGCAGCGTGCTGTCATAAAGTGCCGGATCGCCCCACACCAGAAAGGCGGCCGTGCCGTCGGCGCCCGTGTGCCCGTCCAGCAGGGTCCGATAGGTGCCGGCGATGGCTTGATGCCACTCGTCGACAGCCTTTCGATAAGGGACGCTGCCGTCGCGCACGGGCAAGTCGAACTCGATCAGCCTCGTGTCCGGATTGGTCAGGTAGCGCCGGCAGATCTCGTGCCGCAGGTCCGCAAGCTCCGCCTTTTCCTCGCCCTTGCGCGGCACCAGCACGATGTCGGCGCGGTTGAGAGCGCCGATCGCCTGCATCGTCATATGCTCCGGGTTGCCGGTGCCGATGCCGATGACGAGCAGGGTTCGCATGCCGTCAGCCTTCCGAGACGCCGGCTTCGGCAAAGGTGGCCATGCCGGAGTGGCAGGCCAGCGCTCCCCGCAGCACGTTGATTGCCAGGCAGGCACCGGAGGCTTCGCCGAGGCGCATGCCAAGGTCGAGCAGCGGTGCGAGCTCCAGATGCGCCAGCAGCTTTTTGTGCTGGGCCTCGGCCGAGACATGGCCGGCCAGCGCATGCGCAAGGCCGTTGTCTGACAGCCGGGCGAGGGGGGCTGCCGCGGCCGTAGCCACGAAACCGTCGAGGAGGACGGGAACGCGGTTGAGGCGTGCTGCCAGCGTCGCGCCGAAGATCGCCGCCAGTTCCCGGCCGCCGACGCACCGCAGCGTCTCCAGCGGATCGGACAGTGCTTTGCCGTGCAGCGCGAGCGCGGCGTCGACTGTTTCGGCCTTGCGGGCAAGCCCGCCATCGTCGACGCCGGTGCCGCGTCCCACCCAGTCGTTGCCTGTGCCGCCGAACAGGGCGGCCGCGACGGCAGCCGCTGCAGTCGTGTTGCCGATGCCCATCTCGCCCACGCAGATCAACCCGGCATCGGCCGGCACTGCCGCCATGCCGGCACAAACCGCGGCGACGAATTCGGCTTCGCCCATCGCGGGCGCTTGCGTGAAGTCCGCCGTCGGATTGTCGATCTCCAGCGGCGTCACCTTCAGAGATGCGCCTGCCTGTTTCGCGAGCTGGTTGATCGCCGCGCCGCCGTCGGCGAAGTTGGCGACCATCTGCGCGGTCACTTCGGCCGGGAAGGCGGAAACGCCGCGTGCCGTCATGCCGTGCGAACCGGCGAAGACGAGGACGGAAACCGGATCGAGAACCGGCACTGCCTGTCCGCGCCAGCGGGCCATGAAGATTGCCAGTTCCTCAAGCCGGCCAAGGCTGCCAGGGGGCTTCGTCAGCATACCTTGTCGTTCGGTCGCGGCCTGCGCTGCCTCCTCGTTACCACCTGGCAGGCTTTCGGAAAGGGAGCGTATGGCGTCGATGCTCTCGGGAAGGGGTGTCATCAGGTCTCCGTCAGATGAGAATGGTCACTGCGGTCGCCAGTACCGCAATCTCGCAGCCTTGCTGAAGCGTGCCCAGCACGTCGCCGGTCTGGCCCCCGATCTGCCGCCTCGCCAGCCGTTCCAGCCCGAGCGAGAGGACAATCACAAGCGGGGCAGACACAAGCGCGAATGCAAATCCGCCCGGCAGCAGCAGCGCGAAGCCGATTGCTGCGGCGTACAGGGCGGGTTGGCTGTCGACGCGGCCGACACCGGCCGATAACCCGTTCGGTCGGGCTGCCGGCACGCGCGCCATGAACATCGGGATCGCTGCACGTGAAGCCGCATGCGCGCCGACGACTACGGCGATCATCGTGAACGTGCCGGATGCCGCCAGCGCGGCGAGCGCCGACCAGCGCATCAGCAGGGACAGCACCAGCGCGATCACGCCGTATGTGCCGACGCGGCTGTCCTTCATGATCTCCAGCTTGCGCTCCCTCGTCTGTCCGCCGCCGAACCCGTCCGCGACGTCGGCCAGGCCATCTTCGTGCAGCGCGCCGGTCAGCAGGGCGCCCGCTGCCAGCGCTATGGCCGCGGCCAGCGTGGCCGGCAGACCTATCGTCAGCGACATCCACAGCGTCACGCCAATCACCAGCCCAACCACCGCTCCGGCAACCGGTGCGGCCCATTGCGCCGTGGCGAAATCGCGCTCTCCCGGATCAGGGATCGGCAGGCGGGTGTAAAAACCGACGCAGCACCCAATATCGGCCAGAAGCGCTTTCGGATCGGGCGGGGATGAGGCCATGCTCAGTTGCCCGCGATCGCGTGGAAGAAGGCACCGGTGACCAGGCCGCGCCTGCCGCCCGAGGCGCCGAGCGCGTTGCCGGCAGCATCGAACAGTTCGGCCAGCGGCTCGTCGTTGCCGGTTTCGATCACGCGCGAATAATGGAACTCGTGGCCGCGCAGCTCGGTGCCGGCTTTCGCGACCGGGCATTCGGCGATGAGGTGGGCGCGGCGATAGCCCAGGTTGATCTTGCGCTTGGCGAAGCTGGTGACATGGCCGAGCAGGCCGGCCATTTCATGGATCACGCCGTCGGCGTCCTCCAGTGCCGCACCAAGAACCATGTAGCCTCCGCATTCGCCATGGACAGGGCGGTGGCGGGCGAAGGCTGCCAGCCCCGATTTGAACCGGTCGGAGGCGGCGAGCTTGCCTGCGTGAAGCTCGGGATAGCCGCCCGGCAGCCAGCAGACATCGCAGGATAGGTCCGGTGTCTCGTCCGCCAATGGCGAAAAGGGCACGAACTCGGCGCCTGCGGCGCGCCATTGCCGCGCCAGATGCGGGTAAACGAAGCTGAAGGCCGCATCGTCGGCTATGGCGATCCGCTGGCCGGGCGGCGGCAGCGCGGTTGCGTCCCCATCATGGGGCGCGACGGTGGCGGCGACCGCCAGAACCGCGTCGAGGTCTATAGACTGCTCCATCACATCGGCCAGCCGCTCGATGAAGGCTTCCAGCGCCTGATGTTCGCGCGCCTGCACGAGGCCAAGATGCCGCTCCGGCATGGCCATGTCGGGGTTGCGCCGGATCGCGCCGACGACCGGGATGTTGCGCTCTTCGATCGCCGCTCGCGCCTGCACCTCGTGCCGCGCGCTGGCGACTTGGTTGAGCACCACACCGCCGATCCGGACCGCCGGGTCGAAGCTGGCAAAGCCGTGGGCGATGGCTGCCGCTGTCTGTGACTGCCCCGACACGTCAAGCACGAGCAGCACCGGCAGCCCGAACCGCCGCGCGAGATCGGCAGCGGAGCCGGTGCGGCCGTCTTCACCGCGCACGCCATCGAAAAGGCCCATGGCGCTTTCGGCGATCACGATGTCCGCGCCGTCGGCCTGCCGCGCAAGCAGCGTCTCCAGCAGCGATGGCGCCATCGCCCAGCTATCGAGATTGACGCCCGGCCGCCCCGTTGCCGCGGCATGGAAACCGGGGTCTATATAGTCCGGCCCCGATTTGGCGCCGGCCACGACCAACCCGCGCCGCTGCAATGCGCGCATCAGGCCAACCGCGACACTGGTCTTGCCGGATCCGGATCGGGCCGCGCCAACGATGAGACCGCGCGCACTCATCGGCCAAGTCTTTCGCGAATGGCGACAATGTCGCCGATGATCACCAGCCCGGGTGAAGCCAGGCCGACCTGAGCCGCGCGCGCGGCGATCGTGCCGAGTTCGGCAAGGACGATCCGCTCGCTGGCCGTCGTGGCGGATACAATAGCTGCCACGGGTGTTTCCGGCGCCGTTCCGCCCGCCATCAGCGCATCGGCGATGCGCCCCAGCCGGCTCATGCCCATATAGACGACGATCGGCTGACCGGTGGCCGCCAGTGCTGCCCAGTCGAGATCGTCCTCCTCGCCCGCCAGATGGCCCGTCGCCAGTATGATCGCGGTGTTGGTGCCGCGCATCGTGGCCGGTATGGACGCGGCCGCTAGAGCTCCGAAGGCCGCCGTTATGCCCGGCAGGAAGCGGAACGCGACGCCGGCCTCGGCGAGCGCCAGCGCTTCCTCGCCGCCACGGCCGAAGAGGTTCGGGTCGCCGCCCTTGAGGCGCAGCACTCGCTTGCCCGATCTGGCCAGCGAGACCAGCAGCGCGTTGATTTCGGACTGTGGCGTCGATGGCTGGCCGCCGCGCTTACCGACGAAATGCAACTCGGCGTCTTGTGCGGCCTCCAGTATCGCCGGTTCGACGAGCGCGTCGTAGACGACCGCATCGGCGCATGAAAGCGCGTGCAGAACCTCCAGCGTCAGGCAGCCGATGCCACCCGGGCCAGCGCCCGCCAGCCAGACGTCGCCTGGTGTGAACGTGGGCCCGGCGAAGTCGAGCCGCTCGATAGCTGCGGCGAGGC
The DNA here is from genome assembly GCA_019739225.1 of Aquamicrobium sp. Classification (GTDB taxonomy): domain Bacteria; phylum Pseudomonadota; class Alphaproteobacteria; order Rhizobiales; family Rhizobiaceae; genus Aerobium. The sequence continues at coordinate 547,439 of JAHHDT010000001.1, read as the reverse complement.
TCATAAACCCTCCCGTCCGCGGAAGCGGCGCTGGTAGGCGGCGTCATAAAGCGCGCTTTCGCGAAAACCTTCAGCGGCAAGGCCACGGCCAACGAAAACGATCGCCGTGCGGTCGATGGGGTTCTCTGCAAGCAGGGCTTCGATTGTCGCCAGCGTACCGGTGACGACGCGTTCCTCGGGCCATGTTGCGCGCGCAACCACCGCAACGGGGCAATCCGCACCGTACAACGGCGTCAGCTCCGCCACGATCCTGTCCAGCGCATGGACCGCCAGATGAATGGCGATCGTCGCCTGCGTGCGCCCGAACGCTGCCAGCGTCTCGCCCTCGGGCATCACGGATGCGCGGCCGGAAACCCGCGTCAGAACGAGGCTCTGCGCCACCTCCGGTATGGTCAGTTCGCGACCGAGCGCGGCTGCCGCCGCTGCAAAGGCGGGAACGCCGGGTGTGAGCGTATAGGGTATGCCAAGCCGGTCGAGCCTGCGCATCTGCTCGGCCACCGCGCTCCAGATCGAAAGGTCGCCGGAATGCAGCCGCGCGACGTCGTGCCCGGCGGCATGCGCGGCGACGTACTCGGCCTCGATCTCGTCGAGGGACAGCGGGGCCGTGTCGACGTTGCGGGCACCTTCCGGGCAGTAGGCGAGCAGTTCGCTCGGGACCACCGAGCCCGCATAGAGGCAGACGGGGCAGGCAGCCAGCAGATCGCGCCCGCGAACGGTTATAAGGTCTGCCGCGCCCGGTCCCGCGCCGATGAAGTGAACGGTCATGAACGAAACCCCGTGCTGGCCAGCGCGCATGTCGCGCCGCTGGCGATGACGCGGGGCCCGAGCAGATAGGCGCCTTCGCCGGCCCCGGCGAGTGCTGCTGCCTCGGATGCCGAGCCCGTGCCGGTCGCGGCCAGCGAATGCAAAGATTGCGTAAGTGTCGGCTTACTGATGGCGGCTGAGACGATCACGTCGACACCGAGCGTCCGCGCTGCCGCACCGATTGCCGGTTCATTCTGTTTCTGCGGTAGCACCGCCAATGCCCCCAGGGCGGCCCGGCTCAGGCCATGAGCGGCGAGTGCGGCGTCGATCGCTGCAAGCACGTCGGCTTCCTCCACGCCCTTTTTGCATCCCATGCCGGCGACGATCATTGCTTCGTCCATATCCACTGCGTCACAGGCATCGCCGGGCGCCAGCCGGTCATGGTGCCGACGGGTGCCGCCCGCGAGAGCGCGATGCGGATGAGGTCGCCGCCCAGCCGCGCGTGCAGACCGGCAAGAAGGATCTCCGTCTCCACCGTCACGGCATTCGCGACCAGCCGGCCACCGGGCTTCAGCGCTTCGATGACTGCTTCCGCCACGCCATCGTCGGCACCGCCGCCGCCGATGAAGATCGCGTCCGGGACAGTGAGGCCGGCGAGGGCGATCGGCGCGGAGCCTTCCACGACGGAAAGTCCCGGCACTCCGAGGCTTTTCGCATTGTTGCGGATACGGTGCGCGCGTTCGGCGTCTTTTTCGATGGCGATGGCGCGCATCGACGAATGCTTTAGCATCCACGTTATGGAAACGGACCCGGACCCGGCGCCGACATCCCACAGCAACTCCCCGCGGCGCGGCGCCAGGGCTGAGAGCGTCAATGCGCGGATCTCGCGTTTGGTGATCTGCCCGTCATGCTCGAAGGGGTCGTCGCCGATGCCCGCGAGTGGCAGGACCGATGCGCCGTCGTCGGCGACCACCTCGATGCCGAGCGCATTGAGCGGTCCGAATTGCCGATCGCCTGTTTGGCTGGCCTTCATATCGGTTCGCTGCTCGTTCGGCCCGCCCATCGCGTCCAATACGCAGATACTGGATGGGCCGAAACCCAGCTCCGTTATCATTCGCGCAATGGCCGCCGGTGCGGCACCGTCCGAAGTCAGCGCGAGGATGCGCGTTCCGGGGTGGAGAAGCGGTCGCAGATGCTCGATCTGCCGGCCGTGCAGGGAAATGGTCGCGACGTCCTGAAGTGGCCAGCCGAGGCGTGCGGCAGCGAGGCTGAAGGCAGAAGGGGCGGGAAAGACCGTATATTCCGAAGGATGCAGGTCGCGCGCCAGCGTTGCGCCCACACCGTGGTGAAACGGATCGCCGGAAGCCATCACACAGACCTTCTGGCCTACTAGGTCAAGCACGGCGGTAACATCGAACGGGGAGGGCCATTGCCGCTTTTCTCCGGCGATCAGCGTTGCGGCCAGTTCAATGTGCCGCGCCCCGCCGAACACGAATGCAGCTTCAGCGATTGCAGCACGCGCCGTCTCGCCGAGCCCGGCGGGGCCATCCTCGCCTATTCCGACGATGCTCAGCCAGGGTTTTGCGGTTGCGCGGGCGGCGCTATCTTTTCTAGATGGCGTCATGGCCATCCCGCATGTTCTCATCCTCGGCGGCACCGGCGAGGCGCGCGCACTTGCCCGCCGCCTCGTCGCGCGCGGCGACATGCGCGTGACACTGTCGCTCGCCGGCCGAACGGAGGATCCGCTGCCACAGGCCGGTGACGTGCGCGTCGGCGGCTTCGGTGGCGCGCAGGGGTTGGCGCGGTGGCTGCGGGCAGGGCAGGTCGACGTGCTCGTGGACGCTACGCACCCGTTCGCCGCACGTATCACCGCCAATGCCGTCGCGGCTGCCGCCACCGCTGCCGTGCCGCTCGTGCGGCTGGAGCGGCCCAAATGGGAGCGGCAGCCCGGCGACAATTGGATCGACGCCAAGGATACGGATCACGCGGCGTCTCTGCTTGGCGAAGCTCCGCTTACCGTGTTTCTCGCCATCGGACGGCAGGAGGCCGGGCGCTTCGCGGCCAGCCCGCAACACCGCTACATCGTGCGCAGCGTCGAGCCCGTGGCAGCAGTCGATCGCATCGTCGGCGCGCATTACATCCTCGATCGCGGCCCGTTTACGGAAGCCGATGAGCGTTCGCTCTTGAGCGCCAACGGCGTTGAGATCGTCGTCGCCAAGAACAGCGGTGGCGAGGCGACCTACGGCAAGATCGCGGCTGCCCGACATCTTCGTTTGCCGGTCGTCCTGGTCTCCAGGCCGCAGCCGCCGGTCGGGGATGCTGCGGCGACCGTGGATGAAGCTATTGTTCGCATAGGCGATCATGTCGGCCTGCCTGCCGACCGCGGCGAATAGACGAGCGGCGGCAACCCATTGCGCGCGACCGTTCTCGTTTCGGGCGAGCCGATAATCACGCAGGTCGCCATATCGGCGAGCGCGCCCTCGGCACCTGCCAGATCGGTCAACGTCATTTTCTCGTCAGCCCTGCCGGCTGCGCGGCCGAATACAACCGGCACGGTCTCGGGCAACTCCTCTCGCAGGATCGAAAATGCCGTGTCGAGCTGCCAAGGTCTTGCGCGGCTGACCGGATTGTAGATCGCGATCACGAAGCCGGCTGAAGCCGCCGCGCGCAGGCGCTGTTCAATCGTTTCCCAGGGCTTGAGGTTGTCGGACAGCGACAGCGCGCAGAAATCATGGCCGAGCGGTGCGCCGACACTGGCTGCCACGGCAAGCATCGCGGTCACGCCCGGCACCACCGACACTTCCAGTTCCCGCCAGGCTTCCGGCCCTGCCTCGATGGCCTCGCACACGGCTGCTGCCATGGCGAAGACGCCGGCATCACCGCCGGAAACCACGGCCACCTGGCGGCCGCTTGCCGCCAGTTCGAGTGCCGCCGAAGCACGTGCAATTTCTTCCCGATTGTCGGAGCGGTGTGCAGTCTGGCCCGGCAGCAGCGCGATGCGGTCGAGATAGGGACCGTAGCCGAACAGGTCGCTGGATGCTTCGATCGCCGCGTGAGCTTCCGGCGTGAGCTGGCGCGGACTGCCCGGCCCAAGCCCTACCACGGTCAGCCGGCCTCTGGTCGTTTGCTCATTCATCGTCGCCCGCTCCATCCCGGCACGAGCACGATGGAGAAGTAGGGGGCCGCATCGTCCGGCCGTTCGGACAGCCGGGCAAACGTCATTTCCGTCATCGTGGCGCGCTCGACATAGATTGCCTCGTCGAGCCGTCCGGCGATGTCGAGCGCGCGACGGATACGCGGCAGGTTGCGCCCGACTTTCATGATGACGCAGGCCTCGGACGTGGCAAGCCGGCGCGCAAGCTCCTCCTCGAGAAGGGTTCCCGGCAAAACGCTAAGTACGTCGTCGCCCTGGGCGATGGGTGCGCCGACGGCCGACCATGCGCCGGACATCGCGGTGATGCCCGGGATCACCTCGGTCGGAAAACGGCCCGCCAGCCGCACGTGCAGATGCATGTAGGAGCCGTAGAACAGAGGGTCGCCCTCGCTGAGCACGGCGACGTTGCGGCCGGCTTGCAGATGCGCGGCGACCGATGCGGCGGCCTCTTCGTAGAATGTGCCGATCGCCGAGCCGTAGGCTTCTTCGTCACGGGCCAGTTCGGTGGTGACGGGATAGAGCAGCGGCAGTTCCACCACGCCCAGGCGCAGGTGCCCCGCCACTATGCGGCGCGCATTGCTGGAATTGCCGCGCTTGGCGAAATGGGCGATCACGTCGGCCTCCGCCAGTGCGCGCACCGCCTTCAAGGTCAGCAGTTCCGGGTCGCCTGGGCCGGTGCCGACGCCAATCAGTTTTCCCGTCACAGTCCCGCCCTCGCGAGTGCGTTGATCGCGGCGGCCGTCATCGCACTGCCGCCCAGCCGTCCGCGCACGACGGCAAACGGCACGCCATGGCCGCCTCCGGCCAGTGCGTCCTTGGATTCGGCAGCACCGACGAACCCGACCGGCATGCCGATGATCGCCGCCGGCTTTGGTGCGCCTGCCGCCAGCATGTCGAGCAGGTGGAAAAGCGCCGTCGGCGCGTTACCGATGGCGACGACCGCTCCGGCAAGGTGATCGCGCCAGAGCTCAAGCGCAGCAGCCGAGCGCGTATTGCCCATGCCAGCGGCGAGATCGACGGTGCGCGGATCGCGCAGCGTACAGATCACCGCATTGTCGGCCGGCAGGCGGGAACGGGTGACGCCATGGGCCACCATTTCGGCATCACACAGGATCGGCGCGCCGCCCGTCAGGGCTTTGCGCCCGGCAGACACGAAATCCGGCGAGAAATGAAAGGCCTCGGCTGCCTCAACCAGCCCGCAGGCATGGATCATGCGGATGGCGATATCCGATTCCGCGACGCTGAAACGCGACAGGTCGGCTTCTGCGCGGATGATGGCGAAAGATTTTTCGTAGATCGCCGTTCCGTCGCGTATGTAGTCGTTCGCTGCCGTCATGCACTCCGTCTCCGCGCCGCAGCGCCATGGCTTTCGGCGATGCGCTTAAGCCGCGCGCGCATCGCGTCGTCCTTCGTTTCGATTTCGTAGCCTTGCGCCCCGCCGATCAGGGTCGCGGCCGCCCGTCGCGGGTTGGCGCACTGCTTGGCACAGCCGGAAAGATGAACGATCCCGCTTCCCTCCGGTATCTCCATTGCCAGGGCAGCGGCGATCGCCTTGGTCGCCAGATGAGCGGAAGCACACGCTGGTGCCCCGGCGCAGGTGATGATGCGCAGCCTGGGGTCGTTCGCTTCGGTCACGAGACCAAGCCGGGTGGCGGTCTCGACCAGCGTGGGTTCTTCGGCCTCTGACATGTTCAGCACCAGCAGTCCACGGCCCGGCGCAAGCCGAAAGACGGTTTCCGATTCCGCCGCTTGTGCAAGGGTTCTGAGGCTGCTCGCATCGATTTGGCCGAAAGCCAGCGCGAAGCCGCGTGCCATCCTGCCGTCGCGCAATGGAAAGCGCCCGACCGGCAGCGTCGCTTGCGCCGGGGCTCTTTGCGGGGCGGGTTTCAGGCTGGCGGAAACCGCGCTGGTCGCGGCGTGGTCCAGGTCGCGGCCTCGCGTGTCGGGTCCGCGTTCCGACAAATGTTCGAGCACGAAGATCGCCGCATCGACAGCCGCGTCCGGCCTACCGGTGCCGAGCACCGTGCGGCCTGCTTCCACCAGCCACTCGGTTGCCGAGGTCGCACGGAGCCGCACATCCGCAACAAGTTCATCGAGAGGCAGGGCGCCGCCGCCATCGATCACCACCGACAGCTTGGGTGCGAGCCGGTCGGCAAGCGGCAGTGCCCGTTTTCGGATCGCTTCGGCGAACGGGCGGGGGTCTGCGATCTCCGCGGTGTCGAGTCCGGCCAAGGCTCCCGTCCGCACCTCTATGCCTGGGTGAACCGCGATGCCCAACTCCGCGACCGCATCTGCAAGGACACCCGCTGAAGCGCGCGTCAGTCCCCTGATCTGCAGGTTGCCGCGAGCTGAGATTTCGAGCATGCCGTTTCCGAACGCTTCGGCTGCATCCGCCACACCGGCAAGCTGCTGTCCCGTCAGCGCGCCGTCGGCGGGGTTGAGCCGGGCAAGCAGTCCGTCGCCCGTCTGCATGGGTGCGGAAAGGGAGGGGCAGGCGCCCCGGCGCAGGTCCGGGCTCATGCGGCCCGCTCCAGCGCCTGCGCCTCGGCGATGAGCGCGGCCAGGTCCTCGTCGACCGAATTGCGCAGTGGGTGCCAGAGCCCGCGCCGGCGTGCCGCCGCGAACCGCTCCGCGATGGCGCGGGCGGCCGCCGGGTTCTGGTCGAGCAGGAAGGCGCGCACCACCGGGTCGCCGAGATAGGCGTCATGCACATCTTCCAGCAGGCTGCCGGGGATCGCTTCCGTCGTTTCGGCAAAGCCCACCAGACGGTCCACAGTCTCGGCAAATTCCGCGCCACCGCGCGGGCCGTGGCGCATCTGGCCCGCGATGAAGAGTGGATTAAGCGCGCGGGCGCGGACGGTGCGCGTCACGGCGGAAACGACGGAGTGGCCGCGCGGCCGCGCCGGATCGGTGACGTCGAGCATGACGATGTCGGCCTTGCCGCCGAGTGCGGCGACTGCCGCCGCGAAGCCGCCGACAAAGGCGACGTCCGCAGAGCCTTCTAGAATGTCACGGCCGGGGTCGTCGCTGACATGCACGAGCAGGTCGGCGCCCGCGATACGGTCCGCGAACGCACCGGGCACAGCCAAGCCCTCGCCATGCGCGCCGCCATAGGCATGGGTGGTCGCTTCGAGATAGGCGCGGCCAAGTTCCGCCCGCTCGTCCCATGCGCCGCTTGCGAGCTTCTCCTCGATGCCGGAGCCATAGGTACCGGGTGCGGAGCCGAAGATGCGGGCGGGCCTTGTGTCGCCGGCGCGGCGGTGGGCGGCCAACGGGTTCTCCGAAGCGGCCTCGTCGCGCGCGGCGACGGCCGCGACCGCTGCGTCGATCAATGCGATCTGGGTCGGGAACATGTCGCGGAACAGGCCGGAAATACGCCACGTCACGTCGACGCGGGGGCGCCCGATAGCTGCAGGCGGCAGCACCTCGATGCCGGTGACGCGCCCGGTCGCATGGTCCCATTGCGGGCGGCAGCCCATCAGCGCCAGTCCCTGCGCGATTTCCTCGCCGCCGGTACGCAGGGAGGCCGAGCCCCACAGATCGATCACCATCGCGCGCGGATAGTCGCCGTGGTCCTGCATATAGCCACGCACGACCTCTTTTGCCGCCGCCTCGCCGAGCGCGGCGGCTGTGGGCGTGGGCAGCGTGCGCGGATCGGCGGTGAACAGGTTGCGGCCGGTTGGGAAGACATCGGTGCGGCCGCGCGCCGGCGCACCCGAAGGGCCGGGGGCAATGCGTCGGCCGTCGAGTGCGGCGAGCAGCGCTTTTCGCTCCGCCTCGGCGCTGGCCTTGCGCACCGTGTCGACTTCCCCGTCCGGGCTGCGGCCATAGATGTGCAACCCGTCCTTGACCGCGAAGTCCTTGAGATCGCACAGCCACGCATCGATCTGCAGCAATGCCTCGTCGGGGTTGTCGGTCGAAATGCCTGCATCGCGGGCCAGGCCGGTTTCGGCCACGGTCTCCACGATCAGCTTCGCCAGCCGGTCGCGCCGCCGCCGGTCGAGCCCATCGGCCTGTGCGTACTCGTCGACCAGCCGCTCCAGTGCCTGTTGCTCTTGCGTCAAGCCCGCGCCAACCAGTGCCGGCGTCAGGTGCCCTAGCGTGACTGCCGCGATGCGCCGCTTGGCCTGCGCGGCCTCGCCCGGATTGCTGACAATAAAGGGGTAGATGACCGGCAGCGCGCCTGCAACGATCTCGGGGAAGCAACCGCTCGACAGCGCGACCGTCTTGCCCGGCAACCACTCGAGCGTGCCATGCGCACCCACATACACCAATGCGTGACAGCCAAGCGCTTCGCGCAGCCAGACGCCGAATGCAACGAGCGCATGGCGTGGCGGGAGAGCCGGATCGTGATAATCGACGCGCCTGTCGGCGGAGCGGCCCCGGTCTGGCGCAAGCGCCACGGTGACGTTGCCGAACCGGGCTGCGCGGAAGCCGAACGTGCCGTCCGGCGCATCGTGTTCGGGATCGCCCCATGTTTTCTGTAGCGCCTGCGCGGATTTGGGAGGCAGGCCCGCAAGTGCGCCCCGATAGACATCAAGCGCAAGTGCATCGCTTTCGCGCTCAAGCAGCCGCATCAGGTCGCGCGCTGAAGCGGGAATCTTCTCAACAGCATAGCCGGCGTTCTTCAGGTCGTGCAGCATCTCCAGCACGCTTTGCGGCACATCGAGGCCGACGGCATAACCGGTGCGTCCTGGCGCAGCCGGATAGTCGGGAACGAGGATGGTCACGCGGCGCTCGGCGGGCGGGGTCCGTTGCAGCGTGAGGAATGCCTCGATGCGGGCGGCCACCTGCTCGACGCGGTCGGGCTCCGGCCGGTTGACCGTGGGTCTCAACGCCAGTTGTGCGTCGGGCTCCGCCGTTTGCTTGAAAGAAATTGCGCCGGCCATCAGCCGGCCGTCGAGTTCCGGCAGGACCACATGCATTGCAAGGTCTGCCGGCGCCAGCCCGCGCTGGCCTTCCGCCCAGGCATCCCGCCTCGTCGTGGCAATCGCCACCTGGAAAACCGGCAGTTCCATCTCGTCGAAGATGTTCTGCTCGCCGGGTTCGGCGCCCGTGGCGAATGCCGTCGCCGTGACCAGCAGCGGCGGGGCGAAACGATCCACTGCGCCCTTGAGCAGAGCCCGCGCGGCGTCGTCGCGTAAGCTCGCAACGAAAATGGGCAGGGCACGGATGCCGCGCCCCGCAAGCGCATTCGCCAGCGCAACGATAGGCGCGACGTCGTCCGCCAGCAGCATCGATCGATAGAACAGCAGCGGCACGACGGGCCTGCCATCCGGCACGACCTGCTCGGGCGCAACGACACCGTCGCCCGGCAGATAATAGCCGGCCTTTGCGATGGGTGCCGCCGTCGCCGCCTCGACCTCGTGGCCGGCGAGCCTTGCCATGTGGCCTAGCGCCAGGGCGAGATTGGCCGGCCCGCCCTCGCGGAAACAGGCCAGCAGGGCGTCATACTCGACGTCCGGGATCGTCGAGAGCCCAGCCAGCCGCTCGTCGCGCTCGCGGCATTCGCCCGGCAGCAGCGCAAGTGCGATGCCGTTTCGCCGCGCGGTTTCCGCCAGCCTGTCGCAGCCGTAGCGCCAGTAGTCGTGGCCGCCGAGCAGGCGCACCACCACGACCTTCGCCGTCCCGCCGGCGCCATCGAGCCACAGGTCGACGGACATCGGATGCCGCAGGTCGCGCAAGGCCGCCAGCCGCAGCGAGGGCAACGCGCCGTCGGCGGCCTTCCACGCCCGTGAAAGCGCGGCAAGATCGCTGTCGGAGAAGGAGAGCGCGATCATCTCCGCCGGCTGCATGGCCAGATCGACGGGATCGATCAGGTCGTCCAGAGAGGCGGAAGATGTCGCGAGGATGTGCATCGTCTCAGGCGGCCAGCAGCCGCTCCACCGCGGCGCGGTCGAGCCCTTTCAGGCCGATCACGACGAGCCGTGTCGCCTTCTCTTCTCCGGCTTCCCAGGCGCGGTCGTAGTGATGCGACACGCGCGGGCCGACCGCCTGCACCAGAAGGCGCATCGGCTTGCCCTCGACATGGGCGAACCCCTTCAGGCGCAGGACGTTTTCAGCCTCAGCAGCACTCGCCACCTTGTGGGCAAGCTCCTCGGGGCTCGCGATCGCCGGAAGCTCGATGACGAAGGAATCGAAATCGTCGTGCTCGTGATCTTCCTCGTCATCGTGGTGCGTCTTGCGGTTCTCGATGTCGTCTTCGACGGCGAGCCCGAGGCCGAGCACGGCGCCTGCATCGATGCGGCCGTTGGTGACGGCTAAGATCTTGACCGCTCGCGGCAGGTGCTCGGCCACCGCCGCTTCGGCGCGTCTTCTGGCTGCATCGTCCAGCAAGTCGCTCTTGGACAGCACGATCAGGTCTGCGCATGCGACCTGATCCTCGAACACCTCCTCCACGGGGTCTTCGTGGTCGATCGATTCGTCCGCTGCCCGCTGCTGTTCGAGCGCGTCGAGGTCGCCCGTCACCTCTCCCGCGGCAAGCGCCGGACCGTCGACGACTGCCACCACGCTGTCCACCGTGACGCGGTTGCGCACTGCTGGCCACTGGAACGCTTGCACCAGCGGCTTGGGCAGGGCGAGGCCCGACGTCTCGATCAGTATGTGGTCGACCTGCGTGCCGCGCGACAGGATCTTGTCCAGAGCCGGCACGAAATCGTCGGCGACGGTGCAGCATATGCAGCCATTGGCCAGTTCGACGATGTCCTCCTCGGAGCAGTTTTCCACACTGCAGCCGCGCAAAATTTCGCCATCGATGCCGACATCGCCGAACTCGTTGACGATGACGGCGAGTTTCCTGCCGCCGGCATTCTCGATCAGGTTGCGGATGAGCGTGGTCTTGCCGGCACCGAGAAAGCCGGTGATCACCGTGCAGGGGATGCGCTGGACCGAAGTGTTCATTTGAGATCCTGAAGGTTGGCTGCTGTGGGGACGCGGGCGATGAGACCGCGCTTGAGCGCTTCGGGCCGATTGCGGAACGGCATGAAACCATCGGATGAGCCGGCGAAGAGTTCCGCACCTGTCACGAGGTCTGCGGCGCTGCCGACATCCAGCTCACCGAAGATGTAGCTCCACGAGCCGGCGCGCAGCACGGCGGCGCTAAGGCCTCGCTTGCAGTTGCCGAGACAGGCGACCTGCCTGACGTCGACCGTGCTGCCTGCTGCGGCCTCGCGGGTGGCGTCGGCCAGCGCCGATCCGGGTCGTGGAAAGGTTTCGGCCGGCGTGCCCGGATAGCGGCAGGAACTGCAGACGATGATGGTGACCGCGGACGCGGTTTCGCCTTCTTGCGAAGAGGCGTCGAGGTCCGGCTCCAAATCGCCGGAAATTATGTCCGTCACATTGCGCTCCTTGCCCGGGAACACCCGCCGGGCGGTCAGGATTGGGTCTGCGACGGCAGGTCTCCTGGCTTACGGATCGCTGCTCCTGCCGCCTTCCCGAAGCATCCGCTTCAGTGGCATTCGACAGGAACTATCCGTCTACAGTTGCGGGGACAGCTACGGATTTGCCCGAAGAGCGCACCGTATTCCCTCTTAGCCCGTCACCTCGCGGCAACAGGACCGTCGCCGACCATTTAGGTCGCGCCGGGGCGGGCTGTCAACGCGGGTCGATTGGCGGGTTGCGACGCTCGGCAATTGAGCTATGGTGAATGCGTCGTCGGTTCCCGCAAGGGACCAGAGGGAATGCGGTGAGGGCCAACAGCGCCCGATTCCGCGGCTGCCCCCGCAACTGTAGGCGGAGAGCCTTTCCCCAAACGCCACTGGAGCATTCGCTTCGGGAAGGCGGGGAAGGGCTGTGACCCGCGAGCCAGGAGACCTGCCGCCGACTATCGCAACACGTTCCCTCGGGTGGAGGGGAAAGGACGAATCATGGCTACTTCATCTGGCGCTATCGGTGCCGCTTCTTCTCAATCGCGCCTCGTGCAGCTCTCGCTCGCAGGTTTTCTTGGCCTGTTCATCACCGGCTTCGTGGGCTTTTCCCATATCGAAGTGATGCACAATGCCGGCCACGACTACCGCCATTCGATGGCGTTTCCCTGTCACTGAGACGAGACCAGAGCCATGACCATTTTTCGTAACGTCGTGTTTGTCGCGGCGCTCGCCGGCCTGCTCGCGGGTCTCGTCATGACGGCCATGCAGACCGCCTTCACCGTTCCGCTGATTCTCGAAGCCGAAGCCTATGAAGGAGCCGGCGAAGAAGAAACGGCAGCGGCGGAAGAGGGACACGATCACGGTGCCGCCGGCCACAGTCATGGGGACGAAGCCTGGATGCCGGCCGACGGGTTGGAGCGTACCTTCTACACCGCGCTTGCCGCCATCGTGACCGGCATCGGCTTCGCGCTACTGCTCGTCGTGGCGTCCGAATTCGCCGGCGGGATTGCGGGTTGGCGGCAGGGGCTGTTCTGGGGCTTTGCCGGGTTTTCGGTGTTCACGCTTGCGCCGGGGCTGGGGCTTCCGCCCGAACTGCCCGGGATGCCCGCGGCCGACCTTTTCGCTCGGCAGGCCTGGTGGATCGGTGTCGTCATCGCCACGGCCGGTGGCCTCGCGCTCATCGCGCTCACACGGTCGGCGGTGCTCGCGGTTCTCGGGGCCGCGCTCATCGTGCTGCCCCACGTGATCGGCGCCCCGCAGCCGGAAAGCCACGACACCCTGGTGCCGGCAGACCTGCACCATAGCTTCGTCGTGGCCGTCACGATGATCAATCTCGTCTTCTGGCTGGTACTCGGTGCCGCGGTTGGCGTCCTGCGGCCACGGTTTGCGCAGGGGCTCGGCGAGCCGCAAAGCAGCCTTGCCTGACTCAACGGCCACGCTGACCTTCATCCTCGGCGGCGCGCGCTCCGGAAAGAGCCGCCACGCCGAGGAATTGCTGGCTGCGGAGCCCGCGCCGTGGACATACGTCGCCACGGCGCAGGCCCTCGACGACGAGATGGCGGAGCGGATCGCCCACCATCGCGCGCGCCGGGATTCGCGATGGCGCACCGTCGATGCGCCGCTGGACCTTGTCGCTGCGCTGGAGGCCTTGCCCGGCGGCCGTCCGGTCCTTGTGGACTGCCTCACGCTATGGCTCACGAACGTCATGCTCACCGGACGCGACGTCGAGGCCGAATCGCAGCGCCTGGCCGATGCTCTCGCCCGCCCGCGCGGCCGCTGGGTGGTCGTTGCAAACGAAGTCGGGCTGGGGATCGTGCCGGACAACGCGCTGGCGCGGCGGTTCCGGGATGCCGCAGGGCGTCTCAACCAGATGGTGGCGGCACAGGCCGACGGCGTCCTCTTCATGGTCGCCGGCCTGCCGATGAAAGTGAAGTGATGCGCGAGATCGACGATAAGCAGGCCGAGCGTCACAAGGCCAAGATGGAGAAGCGCAAGGCCGTGCAGGATGCCGAGGTCGCCGGCAAGACGGTTGAAAAGGGGCTACTGATCGTCAATACCGGTCCCGGAAAGGGCAAGTCGACCGCAGCCTTCGGCCTTGCCCTACGCATGCTGGGACACGGACGGCGCGTAGGCGTCGTGCAGTTCATCAAGGGCGCATGGAAGACGGGCGAGACGCAGGCGCTCGAGCGCTTCGGCGATCTGTTCGTCTGGCACGCCATGGGCGAGGGGTTCACTTGGGAAACGCAGGATCTCGCCCGCGACGTGGCGGCAGCCGAGCGCGCATGGGCGAAGGCGCAGGAGATGATGGCCGACGAGAGTTTCGGCCTGGTCATCCTCGACGAGCTCAACATCGCTCTGCGCTATGATTATCTCGAACTTGGCAGCGTCCTGGCTACCCTGAAAGAGCGTCGGTCTGACCTGCATGTCGTCGTTACTGGACGCAACGCAAAGCCCGAACTCGTTGAGGCGGCCGACGTCGTCACCGAGATGGGGCAGGTCAAGCACCACTTCGCCGCAGGCGTGAAGGCGCAGGCAGGCATAGAATTCTAGACCGAGAGTACGATCGCGGCGCCTGTGCCTGCGAGACCTATCAGCAGCGCATCTGCGATACGATAGAGTCGCAGCGCACGGCGTATATCCGCGGCGTCGGCTGCGCGACGACCGCCTTCGCCCATGAAGACGTCATCGACAACCACGCCGCCGTAGGACCGTGGGCCTGCGAGGGCGAGGCCGAGCGCGCCGGCCATGGCAGCCTCCGGCCAGCCCGCGTTGGGCGACTTGTGGTATCGCGCATCGCGCCAGACCGCGCGCCATGCTTCCGCCGGCGATGCGCCCGGCACAAGCGCGGATGCAGCGCAGATCAGCAGTGCGCAAAGCCGCGAGGCCGGCAGATTGACCAGATCGTCGAGCCGTGCCGAGGCCCGGCCGAACGCGAGGTGGCGCGGAGTCCTGTGCCCGATCATGCTGTCGGCGGTGTTGATTGCCTTGTAGGCAATTCCGCCGGGAAGCCCGGCAAGGGCCAACCAGAACGCCGGCGCGACCACGCCGTCGGAGAAATTTTCCGCAAGGCTCTCGATTGCGGCACGGGAGACGCCGGCTTCATCGAGGCTTTGCGGATCGCGGCCAACGATATGCGAGACGGCTTCGCGGCCGGCCTCCAGACCGCCGGTATCGAGCGCATGAGCGACGGCCTCGACATGCACGCGCAGGCTGCGCTGCGCCAGCAGGCTGCTGGCAAGCACCGCGAGCAGCAAGAGGCCGACCCAGCCGGCAAGAAGCCATTGCAGTACCAGTCCTGTCCCGACCGAAAGCACAACCAGCAAGAGCAGTGTTATGATGCCCGCCATGCGGCGCGTCGACGGGGAGGCGGTATCGCGATTGAAGCGCCTGTCCATCCATGAGATCAGTCGGCCGATCCAGGTCACCGGATGCCCAATCGCGTGAAACAGGCGGTCGGGATAGCCGACGCCGGTTTCGATCAGCAGGGCAAGAAAGGCGACCAAAACGAACATGATGGCAAGCGGCGTTGATAGGGGACTAGGGACGGTGGAACATGGCGGTAGCCTGTCGCGTGCCGAGAGGCTCTATCCCGGCGCGCCGAAGCCTTGGCTCGACCTGTCCACCGGCATCAACCCGCACTCCTATCCGCTGTTCGATCTCCCCGCCAGCGTCTTTGCACGTCTGCCCGAGGAAAGCCGCGCCGATGAACTCGCAGCGGTGGCGGCAGCGGCTTATGAAGCGCCGTCCGCAGCGTCCATCGCTGCGGCGCCGGGCACGCAGGCCCTGCTGCCGCTGGTAGCCGGACTGGTGCGGCCCGGCAGGGCGGCCGTGCTGTCGCCTACCTATGCCGAACACGCGCGCGGGGCGGCGCTGGCTGGCCACGCCGTCGTTGAAGCGCGTGATTTCGATGCCCTGTTCGAAGCCGACGTCGCGTTCGTCGTCAACCCGAACAATCCGGACGGGCGTGTCTGCCTGCGAGACGACTTGCTTCGACTGACTGCGCACCTTCGAACCAAAGGCGGTTTGCTGGTTGTCGACGAGGCGTTCATGGATGTCGGCCTGCGCAACCAAAGCCTCGCGCCGGATGTCGGGGCGGGCGGCATCGTCGTTCTGCGTTCTTTCGGTAAGTTCTTCGGCCTCGCCGGCATCCGCCTCGGGTTCGCACTGGCAGCACCAGAGCTGGCAGAAGACCTGCGGCGCCGGCTCGGTCCGTGGGCGGTTTCAGGTCCGGCGCTGGAGATCGGCTTGCGTGCACTTGCCGATACCTGCTGGCAAGAGGCAATGCGCGAACGGCTCCGAAAACACGCTGCCCGGATTGATGCGTTGCTTGACCGGCACGGGTTAGCCGTTTCTGGCGGCACCGATCTCTACCGCTTCGTGCGCGTGCCCGGTGCGGGGGCTGTTGCCGCGGCACTGGGACGACAGGGTGTGCTGGTGCGCAGCTTCGATTTCGACAAGCAGGCCCTGCGCTTCGGCCTGCCCGGAGACGAGGCCGCGTTCGGCCGCCTCGGCGACGCGCTCGCAACGGCCGTCGAGCAGGCCGAACATGGTTAAAGCTCGGATTCAGTGATTGTTGGTGATTTTTCGTTAAGCGTGACTGGAGGCGGGCAGGGCGGCGCGTTCCCTTGCCTGCAAACTCCAGTTTTGTGTGCGAGTTTTCATGCGTCCTTTCCGACCTACCGCGATGTTTGCGGCACTTCTCGTCCTGGCCGGCTGCTCCACGGGTTCAACCATCGATGCGCTGCAGTCGATCAAGCCGTCGAATGAAACGACCAGCTCGATCGTCCGCCCCGTGACGCCGCAGACCGCCGTCGGCGCCACCGCGGCGGCTTATCCCGACGCATCTCCGGCGGCGATCGCCGCGCTGAACGAATCGGATGCGATCGACACCCCGGCCATGCAGCAGGTGGCGATGGTCGCGCCGCAATCCAGGCCCGCAGCGCCGCCTGCCTCCGGCCCGCGCCCCAAGGTGATTTCCCAGCGCTTCAGTGACGCGATGCCGATGGACTTCGGCAAGATCACGCCGCAGCACCATCTGGTGCACGGCGTCGACGTCTCGCGCTGGCAGGGCGATATCGACTGGGCGCGGCTGCGCAGCCAGGGCGCAAATTTCGCATTCATCAAGGCCACCGATGGTGGCGACCATCTCGATCCGATGTTCGCCAAGAACTGGAAGGGTGCCGCGGCGGCGGGCATCAAGCGCGGCGCCTACCACTTCTTCTACTGGTGTCGCACCGCCTCCTCGCAGGCTGACTGGTTCATCCGCAACGTGCCGAGAGAGGCAGGCGCGCTGCCGCCGGTGATCGATGTGGAATGGAACCACCAGTCAAGCTGCAAGCAGAAGCTCTCGCCACAGCTCGTGCGCGAAAAGATGCAGGTCTTCATGGACCGGCTGGAGCGGCACTACGGCCAGAAGCCGATCATCTACGTGACGCCCGATTTCTACGAAGACAACCTCAAGGGCGCGTTCAACGGCTATCCGTTCTGGCTGCGCTCGGTCGCGGCCCATCCGTCGAAGCGCTATCCCGGCCGCGAATGGGCCTTCTGGCAATATTCCGGCACCGGCCTGTCCAAGGGCGTCAAGGGCGAGATCGACCTCAACGTCTTCAATGGCGACGTCGCAACCTGGTATCGCTGGCTGGGGCGCAACGTCCACGGCACCGCGATGGCGCGAAACTGATCCTCGCCGACCTTCTGACGTAAGCAAACCGCCCGGCAGTGCCGGGCGGTTTTTCGTTGTCGATCCCGATCAGTCCTTGCTGCGGGGACCCTCGCCACGCTTGCCGGCGCGGTTGGGGCGATCGTCCGACGTGACCATGCCGTCTTCGTTGCGATCCATGCGGGCGAAGACCCGCTCGGCGCGTTCGCTAACCTCGGCCGTGAACTCGTCGGCCGTCAGCTCGCCATTGCCGTCGGCGTCCATCGCGTCGAAGCGGGCGGACGCGCGATCGCGGGCGAAGCCGGAGAAGGCATCCAGATCCACACCCTCGCGCATCATGGTGCGGAACTGCGCGTGCATCTCGCGCATCTCCTCAGGCATCTCCGCGCGGCGCTCGGCCCGGCGTTCACGATGCTCGGCGAAACGCTCCATCCGGCCCGTGGCGCCAGCCTGGAACTCTTCTGGCGAAATCATGCCGTCGCCGTCGGTGTCGAGGCGCGCAAAGTGTTCGCTCGTCCGCTCCTGCATGCGCTCGGCGCGCTGCTCTTCGCTGAGCGGCTGCCGGCGTTCGCCGCGCTCCGCACGTTCGCCGCGCTCGCCATGCTTGCGCCAGCCCTTCCGGCCTTCGTGCTTGACGATGCCGTCCTCGTTCGGCCCCATGCGTTCAAAGCGGCTCTGTGCGCGCTCTGCGGCGGCGGCCAGCACGTCGTCCTTCGTGACGATGCCGTCGCCGTCGGCATCCAGCGCCTCGAAGCGGGCGGTGGCGTGCTCCTGCATGAGATTGGCGAGGGCTGCGACGTCCATGCCGTCGCCGGCGATCAGCGCCCGCATCTCGGCGCGGAACTCGCCGCGGCCGCTGCGCTGGTCGGGTGTCTCGGCGTGGGCCTGGGCGACGACCGCGCCGGATGCGGCGAGCGCGATGATAATGAGTTTTTTCATGGGGTTGGCTTCCTCGTTGATGTGTCCCTTGAAGCGATGATGCGGGGGCGAACATTACGGCGCGCTTTCGGGGAGATTAATTCGCCGTAATGAAAGCCGGGGACGAGGGGCGACCGGCGCGGTCGGCGGATTGTGGCCGAATCATGGAACCGGCCATGTCCGGCTGCATTAAACGGTGACCAGCTAATGGAGAGGCATCGTGAAATCACTTCTGGCAATCGCGACCGGGTTCGTGACGACCCTGGCAGTTTTCGGCAGCGGCATAGCGCTCGCCATGTTCGTGATGATGCCGGCGCCCGAGGGGCGTCCCAACGCCAGCGGGGAGGATGTCGCGTCCGTCTGGACGAGCATCCCCCGGCAGGTGGAGCGCGGCGCGCAGGGGCTGGAGCGGATCGCTGCCGTTCTGCCCGCCGGCGTCAGCCCCGTGAACGCGGCGGAGGCCGATGAGGCGGGCGACATGATCGCCGGCGAAACGGGCGCGCCGGTTTCGGTGTCGTCGATGACGACGGCGGCGCTGCCGGCCGAGGAAGACCCCATCACCGACGACGACGTCCAGATGCTGATGGATGCCCATGTCGCGTGGTGTTACGAGCGCTATCGCTCGTACCGGGAGGCCGACAACAGCTATCAGCCCTATAGCGGCGGCCGGCGCGACTGCGTCTCGCCCCATCTCGGGGACCTCACATTTGCCGATGGCGCGGCCGAGGCCGTCAACGTCGCGGGCTATGTCGCGGACGATGGCGCCGGCTCGTCGGCGGGCGACCCCTGGCGGGAGCTGGGGCTGGTGGACATGTCGCCGGCGCATGTCGACGACTGCCTGCGTCGCTACCGCTCGTACCGGGTCGAGGACAACAGCTATCAGCCTTATGGCGGCGGCCCGCGCCGGCAGTGCGAGTAGGGCGGGAGCCGCCCAACAATCAGGCAAGCGGGAGCCCGTTGCGCCTTGGTTCCGCCATGCTGGCCGCGATAGTCCGCACCGGACGGCATAGCGGAAAGGACCACGACCATGACGGCTGCTCGCGCCCTGCGCGCTTCGACGCTGGCGGCGGCGCTTGCGGTGTCTTCCGTAGCCGCGCGGGCGCAGGACTGCTGCGACCCGGCCGGGCCGTTCCGCAAGGGCGAGGCCTATGCCGACCAGCCGGCGACCTGCGAGACGATCGGCGACTGGATCGACCGCGTGCCGGACTATGACGGGCGGCTCACCATGTCGGTTCGCGGGGCGCTTTCGGCGGTGGAGACCGACGGCACGCTCGCCTATCTCGTGATGTGCGATGCGCCGGGCGTGCGGGTCCTGTGCGTGACCTATTCCACCAACGGCATGCAGCCCGGCGACGTGGTGCTCTTCGGTGGCGGCTATGCGCCGGTCGACGAGAGCCGGGTGATGCTCGACCCCTGCCTTGCCGGCGCGGGGTAGGGCGCCGGCCTCACCTTGCGCATTGGCGCGCTTCATCGTCGCCGGGGCGCTGCCGCGCCCGGCCGGTTCTAGGTTTTGCCGCTGTCGTGATCCTGCCGGCGGGTATCGATTGCCGCTGCCGCGCGTCATGAGGTGTCGGCCGGCTCCAGTGCCCAGAACGCGAGGCCGTGGACGGTGTCCAGCACCGCGTGGACCTCGTGCGCCCAGCCGTTGCGGCGGGCGGGTTTGAGGCCGGGCGGGCGGCCGGGGCGCAGGGCGGAGACGCGGCCGATGCGGCGGGAGGCGCCGGTTTCGAGGCGCCTGCGCCGCGCGTCGCGGGAAGCGCGCCAGCGCGCGAAACGGGTTGCCTGTCGCGGCAGGTCGTCGAGGGCGCGGCCGAGTGCTGCAAGCCGTAACGTGAGGCGGGTAGCGCCGACCCTATCGAAATCGTTCGGGGGCTGCGGGATGGGCGCAGGCTGGGTGAAGCCGGGAAACGAGATGCGGGGCATGCCGGCCGCAGCATTGCGCTGACGCCGGTTCCAGCGCGGCAGCGGATCGAAGAGCGGCAGGCAGAGCGGACGTGCGCGCCGAGGCTCCGCAACGCCTGCGCCGTCGCCTGCGACGGGCCGCCTTCCAAGGCGTGGTGCGGAGGGCGGTGCTGCGAGATCGCGCGCAACGATGATGACCAGCCGCCGCGCGGCCGCTTCCGCCGGGCGCAGCAGAGCAAGCACCGCGCGGTGGAGATAGCGGGGCAAAGTGGGGCGAGCCCCGGCCATGACCTCGGGCATTCCTTCGCCCGAAAAGCCCGTGTCGGGGCTGTTCGTTCCGCCAAGCGGACCGCTCCCCACCATGGCGACGAGCATGGCGAGCACCCGCCTGAGCGCCTCGCGGTTCGTCTTGATCGCAGCATTCCAGTCCATCGTGCCCTCCGCTCGGTCGGGCAGGATCGTGCGGGTGTGGAGGGGCGTGGACAAGTTTTCCGACGTGCCGGGCTTGGCACCGCCAGAACTGGCGGCGTCGGTAGCCGCTGTTGCGTTATCGTCGAGGTGCGGGAAAGGTCGTAATCCCAGACCTCCGGAAGATGCGCGCGCCGTTGGGGCGCATCCGGAGGGAGATGAAGGCGATGCCGGAAGCGGGGTCTTCGGGAAGGTGGATGAAATGGGGCGGAGGCTGCTGACAGATAGTGACGTGAAGGTCGCCCGTACTTCCACTTGAATTTTGATCCGCTTCAAGCGGTTGTCGCGATACGGGCCAAACTTGTTTATGTTTAGCGGAAAGCAAGGGAGGCGACATGGCCTATTTCGTGAAAGTCATACCCCCGAGCGGTCGGGCGCGCATTCACGCCGGTGACTGCAAGTTTTGCCGCGACGGTCAGGGGATGGAGAATCAAGACAAAGGAAGCGGGCCGACATATTGGCAACCATGTTACCCATCCCCGGGTTTTCCGACTGTGGCCGGAGCTAAAGAGTTCATGGCGTCCTTGGGACCACGTTACGAGGACGTTGGAGCGTGCTCGTACTGCATGAAAGAAAGGGCCTAGAGCTAACCGGGCCGAGAGGCCAGAAGTGCCCCGCCGACGTGATTGGCAATGCTGTTCGCATCATCTGTGTTGCTACTGGCGAGAAACCCGACGACGGTCAGGATGACGGCAAAGACGCCGCTGCCAAGGACCTTGGCTGCGAGGGTGGGAAGAAGCGCGCCGCATGCCCGAATCGCTAGTGGCACTGTCGGCCTTTCCTTTGTGGGGCGTCCCAGCTAGGTACTCGCCGTCACGTTGGCGATAAGCCCGCCGCCGCCTCTGCAAGACCACTGGAGTTGCAAGATCTGTACGCTAGCTGGCCAGTTAGGCATAGGGAATGTGTTCGGGAATCAAGGGGCCTTGACCTACTCGCTTTGAAAGTCGGCTTAATTCAGTTTGCACTCGCTTGGGCAGCTTATTCCGAGGGAAGCGCATCGCCTTGGGAACGGTATCAATGGCTTTATCAAATAGAAGCTCCACGGGAGGCGGATATACGTCTCCGCCGCCTGCAAGGAGGTATATCAAACCATTCTGATAGCCACGACAGTAACAGGCATCCCAGTGGTTAGATTCCTTTCTGTATTGCCTCACACGCATCTCATAGCCGCGTACTAGGTTATGTAAATGGTGCGCGTTATAGTATTCGCCGGATCGGCGTTGATCCTTGATGCGCATAAGCGCATCTTGAAGGCCATCTTGGTATGCAAGCGCTAGAATCAGGAGCGGACGACGAGATGACAAATATCTATCGGCTGTTTCATGATGAAGATCGTTTGTCGCAAGAAGCAGATCATGGCAGTCGTCAAAAGCGCTGTCATCTATTATGCACTGGTGCGATGATTTATGGTGTAAGCGAAATTGCTCAAAGAAAAATGAGCCATCTGTCTCAATAGGAATTATATTAAGATTTGTACTTTCGAGGTAATCACGATCAATATTTGGGGACACAAAATATGATTGCCGCCTAAAAGGTCCCATCATCTGTGCAATGGTTTTGGCGATCCTCAGGTAATTGGAGTCTCGGAGGGAGTATCCAGTGTAGATAATTGTTTTCGACGATAAAATATTCTTCACATAGGCGCCAAGAGGTCCCTTCGTAAGCCTTCTGAAAGTGCTGGAATAATCGCTGGTAGTTGCAACAATTGAGCCAAAATTTGTTAGGGAACCGTGTATCTTAATTACACGTCGGCGAGAGCCTTCGAGAAGAGCAATGTCTTGGTCGTAAACAAATGGAGTGAACCCGGACTCTTCTTCAAAATAATTATCCCAGTTCGTAGTTATTATATCAGTTATCATATAGAGCGGTAATATGGCTCTATGAAAGCGCGTCATCGGCACACGGAAACCACGAAAAGAAGAAAAGTAGTCGACTCTTTTTTTGATTTTTTGGATTAGTTTTATCCTGCCGTCTGGCTGCGCACAGTACGCGTCCATAAGCGAAGGAAAATCGAGGTCTCGTTCCTCGGCAAGCTCATGCTTGATTTCTTCGTAGAGCGTTGTCTTGCAGTGAGCGCGGTTCTCTGTGCTTATACCTGCACCAGCAAAAATGACGACGTCGCCGCTCGCTATCCGCTCAAGTAATTCAGGCGGAAATGCAAATCCTTTCTCGTTTTTACAGTACGCACAGTCGCATTCGCGCATGTTACCATTCCAACAAGCTTGAGCCCCGCTTGGCGGGGCTCATTCTTCTCCTCAACTCCCCTAAGTGCCGGTGCTTACTTCAACGGTCAGCTACATCCGCTGGTCGCGCCACACGTGTCGCACTTTTCGCAGGTGCCGTTCCTCACCATGGTGAAGTTCTGGCACTCCGAGCAGGAATTGCCGGTGTAGCCCTGCATCATCGATTTCTGGCGGCGTTCGGCGGCCAGCGCCTTGGCTTCGCCGGCTTCTTTTGCCGCCGCGTCGGTGAAGAGGGCTTCGGTTTCGGTCGCGCCTTCCTCGACGGCGATTTCCTCGGCCAGTTCCTTGGCGCGCTCCTCATAGTCGCGCTTGAAGGCGGTGGCTTCCTCGCGCTGCTCGGATGAGAGCGGCTTGAGCGCCGTGACCGTCGAGGCGGACGAGATCGCCCGCACGTTGGAGCCGGACGCGGCGACCGGGGCGGCGCGGACCGGGGCAGGGGCATGACCGCCTGCCTGGCCCTTGGGCTCGGAGCCGCCGCCGGCAACGCTGGAGACCAGCTTGACCGGGGAGGCGCCGCGGGTCAGCCCCTTGGAGAAGGGCGTCGCCTTGCCTTCGTTGATGCCACGGCCGAGCGCGGTGTTGGAGAAATCCGACGTGTCGACATGCGCGAGGTCGTTGCGGCCGATATAGGAGATCGCCAGCTCGCGGAAGACATAGTCGAGGATCGACGTCGCGTTCTTGATCGCGTCGTTGCCCTGGACCATGCCGGCCGGCTCGAACTTGGTGAAGGTGAAGGCCTCGACATATTCCTCGAGCGGCACGCCATATTGCAGGCCGAGCGAGATGGCGATGGCGAAGTTGTTCATCATCGCACGGAAGGCGGCACCTTCCTTGTGCATGTCGATGAAGATCTCGCCGAGGCGGCCGTCGTCGAACTCGCCGGTGCGCAGATAGACCTTGTGGCCGCCGACCACGGCCTTCTGCGTGTAGCCCTTGCGCCGGTTCGGCAGCTTCTCGCGCAGCGAACGCACCTCGCGCTCGACAATCTTCTCGATGATCTTCTCCGTCACCTGCACCGCCCTCGCGGCGGCAGGCGCTGCGACCAGCTCCTCGATCAGCTCGTCCTGGTCGTCATCCTCGTCCTCGATCAGCGAGGCGTTGAGCGGCTGGGAAAGCTTGGAGCCGTCGCGGTAGAGCGCGTTGGCCTTGAGCGCCAGCTTCCAGGACAGCATGTAGGCTTCCTTGCAGTCCTCGACGGTCGCCTCGTTGGCCATGTTGATGGTCTTGGAGATCGCGCCGGAGATGAAGGGCTGGGCGGCCGCCATCATGCGGATGTGGCTTTCCACCGACAGATAGCGCTTGCCGATCTTGCCGCAGGGGTTGGCGCAGTCGAAGACGGGCAGGTGCTCGTCCTTGAGGTGCGGGGCGCCCTCGAGCGTCATCGCGCCGCAGACATGGATGTTGGCAGCTTCGATCTCCTTCTTCGAGAAGCCGAGTGCCGGCAGGATCTCGAAGGCGAAGTCGTTGAGCTGTGCATCGGTGAAGCCGAGCACGTCGCGGCAGAAATCCTCGCCGAGCGTCCACTTGTTGAAGACGAACTTGATGTCGAAGGCCGAGCCCAGCGCGGCGTTGAGGGCGGCGATCTGCTCGTCGCCGAAGCCCTTGGCCTTCAGCGTCGACGGGTTGACGCCCGGCGCCTGGTTCAGATTGCCGTGGCCGACGGCATAGGCCTCGATCTCGGCGATCTGCGCCTCGCCGTAGCCGAGCGTGCGCAGGGCCTCCGGCACGGCGCGGTTGATGATCTTGAAATAGCCGCCGCCGGCGAGCTTCTTGAACTTCACCAGCGCGAAATCGGGCTCGATGCCGGTGGTGTCGCAGTCCATGACGAGGCCGATCGTGCCGGTGGGCGCGATCACGGTCGCCTGGGCGTTGCGGTAGCCATATTCGGCGCCGAGGTCGAGCGCCTTGTCCCAGGCGGCGCGGGCATGCTCGACCAGTTCCTTCTGCGGAACGTGGTCCTCGACGAGCGGCACGGGGTTGACGGCGAGCTTCTCGTAGCCCTCGGCCTCGCCGTAAGCCGCGCGGCGGTGGTTGCGCATGACGCGCAGCATGTGCAGCGCGTTGGCCGGATATTCGGGGAAGGCGCCGAGCTCGCTCGCCATCTCGGCCGAGGTGGCATAGGCGACGCCGGTCATCAGCGCGGTGAGCGCTGCGCAGATGCCGCGGCCCTCGTCGGAATCGTAGGGGATGCCGGAGGTCATCAGCAGGCCGCCGATATTGGCGAAGCCGAGGCCCAGCGTGCGGTACTCATAGGAGAGCTTGGCGATCTTCCACGACGGGAACTGCGCCATCATCACCGAGATTTCCAGCACCATGGTCCACAGGCGCACGGTGTGCTCGTAGGCGGCGATGTCGATGGTGCCGTCGGCGTTGCGGTAGGTCAGAAGGTTGATCGAGGCGAGGTTGCAGGCCGTGTCGTCGAGGAACATGTATTCCGAGCACGGGTTCGACGCGCGGATCGCGCCGGCCGACACGCAGGTGTGCCAGTCGTTCATGGTGGTGTTGAAGTGCAGGCCGGGATCGGCGGACGCCCATGCGGCGTAACCGATCTTCTCCCACAGGTCGCGGGCCTTGAGGGTCTTGTGGACCTTGCCGTCGATGCGGCGGATCAGATTCCAGTCGGCGTCATCCTCGACGGCGCGCAGGAAGTCGTCGCTGAGCGAGACGGAGTTGTTGGAGTTCTGGCCGGATACGGTGAGGTAGGCCTCGGAGTCCCAGTCGGTGTCGTAGGTGTTGAACTCGATCTGGGTGTAGCCCTGGCGCGCGAACTGGATGACGCGCTTGACGTAGTTCTCCGGCACCGCGTTCTTCTTGGCGGCCTTGATCTCGCGCTTCAGAGCCGGGTTCTTGGCCGGGTCGAAGCAGTCGCCATTGTCGGCCTCGCAGTTGACGCAGGCCTTCATGATGGCGGTGAGGTGCTGACGCACGATCTTGGAGCCGGTGACGAGGGCTGCGACCTTCTGCTCCTCGTTCACCTTCCAGTCGATATAGGCCTCGATGTCGGGGTGGTCGGCGTCGACCACGACCATCTTGGCGGCGCGGCGCGTGGTGCCGCCCGACTTGATGGCGCCGGCGGCGCGGTCGCCGATCTTGAGGAAGCTCATCAGGCCCGACGACTTGCCGCCGCCCGAAAGCTTCTCGCCCTCGCCGCGCAGATGCGAGAAGTTGGAGCCGGTGCCGGAGCCGTATTTGAACAGGCGCGCCTCACGCACCCACAGGTCCATGATGCCGCCCTCGTTGACGAGGTCGTCGCCAACGGACTGGATGAAGCAGGCATGCGGCTGCGGATGCTCGTAGGACGACTTAGACTTGGTGAGCTTGCCGGTGAAGGGGTCGACGTAATAGTGGCCCTGGCCGGGGCCGTCGATGCCGTAGGCCCAGTGCAGGCCGGTGTTGAACCATTGCGGCGAGTTGGGCGCGACGCGCTGGGTGGCGAGCATGTAGGCGAGCTCGTCCATGAAGGCGGCCGCGTCATCCTCGGAGGCGAAATAGCCACCCTTCCAGCCCCAGTAGGTCCAGGTGCCGGCGAGCCGGGTGAAGACCTGGCGCGCATCGGTCTCCGAGCCGTAGCGCTCGTCCTCGGGCAGGTCGGCCAGCGCCTTCTCGTCGGCGACCGAGCGCCACAGGAAGGAGGGGACGTCGTTCTCCTCGACCTTCTTCAGACGCGCGGGCACGCCGGCCTTGCGGAAATATTTCTGCGCCAGGATGTCGGCGGCGACCTGGCTGAACTGCGCAGGAACGTCGATGTCGGCGAGGCGGAAGACCACCGAGCCGTCGGGGTTCTTGATCTCGCTGACAGCCTTGCGGAATTCGATCTCCGCATAGGCCGACTGGCCAGCCTTGGTGAAACGACGTTCGATGCGCATCTTCTTCTGGTCCCTATGGTCTAAATATAGTGCCTTTCGACCGCCGACGCACCGCGTGCGCCGCAATCTCCTGACACAAGTCCGCCGCCTGCCGCCATCGCTGCCGATGACGACTCTCCCCTACCGCGAAACGCTTCCGGTTCGACGATGCCGCGAACGGCTTCCCCAACCTTCGAACGCCCCTTGGCGGGGCCCGTCTCCTGACGCCTGACTGTGATTCTCGTCGGTGAAACGCGTTCCCGACAATTCACATTATCTAGTGCCGAGTGTGGGTGCAAACACTAAATATAGCGTTAACAGATGATTTAACCACTCACGGCACAGCGCCCATGTCGCTTGTCCGGCAGCGTACGAAACGCAAGCCGGTCAGCCGCCGCGACAACGGCCGAACCCTCGAAAACAGGAACAAATCTGGAAAAAACGGCCAGGCTCGAAACTTTCCGGCCGCGCCCTCAACAGGAGCGCATGGCCCATAAAAAGCGACTCGCACCGTGCCGTCAAGAACTCGTTTCTGTAAGTTTTATGACCCCTACATCTTGTGTAGGAGAATGTGGATAGCGGGGAGAAGCGATTTGCCGGCTTGCCGTCCCGTAGCACCGCTGCCGCGCGGTTCAGCGGCGTTGTGGCCCTTCCACATGCCGCAAAGGCAGGGGATTTTTCCCCAGGGCCAAGGTTGCGGATCGCGCGTTCAGGCTATGACGTCGAGAATCAGAAAAATGCCCGCAGCCAGAAGTGCGGCGGCTGGCACGGTCGTGACCCAAGCCGTCACGATGGTGGTGACGTGGGCACGGCGCACCAGACGGCGGCGATTGATCTCTTCGCGCGAGACGGGCGGGCCGGTATCCTCGAGATCGTCCGTGGCTTCCGATTCCTGATCGTCGGGGCCGGCCGAGGCGTCGACCCCGCCGTTGCGCTCGGCACGCAGACGCTCAGCCTTGCGTTCCATGTAGGCCCGGCGGCGTTTCGAGTTGGCGGTGTACCATTCGCGGAAGAAGCCGACGCCGAAGACCGCGCCGACCGCGATGTGGGTCGAACTGACCGGCAGGCCGAACCATGATGCGACGATGACGGTCAAGGCTGCCGAAAGCGCCACACAGAAGGCGCGCATGGGGTTCAGCTTGGTGATCTGGTCGCCGACCATGCGGATGAGCTTGGGGCCGAACAGCACAAGGCCGAAGGAGATGCCGGCGGCACCGATCAGCATCACCCAGAAGGGGATCGAGACGGCGAACCCGAATTCATTGTCCTCGACCGCGTGCACGATCGCCGCCAGCGGGCCGACGGCATTGGCGACGTCGTTGGCGCCGTGAGCGAAGGACAAAAGCGCTGCCGAGCAGATCAGCGGCACGTAAAACAGCTTGCGCAGCGACTGGTTGCGGTTCTCCATCGTCTCGGACTGACGGCGAACCGTGATGGTGAACACCGCCCAGGTCAGGGCAAAACTAGCAAGGCCCAACAATGCGATATGCAGGCCCGACAGGCTGATGACGCGCCGGAGCCCCTTGGTGGCGAGATAGGCCGCGAACGCGCCGGCCATCACAGCAATGAGCAAAGGCACCCAGCGCCGTGCGGCGGCGATCTTGTCGTCCTGGTAGATGATCGCCGTCTTGATGAAGGCAAGAAAGGCCGCCGCAATTATGCCGCCGAGTAGCGGCGAGACGAGCCAGCTCAAGACGATATTGCCCAGCATCGGCCATTGAACGGACGCAAGGCCAGCAGCCGCGATGCCGGCGCCGACCACGCCGCCCACCACCGAGTGGGTCGTGGAGACCGGCGCGCCGACCCATGTTGCCAGATTGATCCACAGCGCAGACGAGATGAGGGCGGCCATCATCAAGCGGATGAAGACCGCCGGATCGCCGATGGCGCCGGGGTTGACGATGCCGCCGGCAATCGTGCCGACCACGTCGCCGCCCGCAATCAGCGCGCCCGCACTTTCGAAAACCACGGCGATGGCAAGCGCGCCGCCAAGGCTGAGCGCCTTGGCACCGACCGCCGGGGCGACGTTGTTTGCAACATCGTTGGCGCCGATATTGAGGGCCATGTAACCGCCGATGGCGGCCGCAGCGATAATGATGACGCCGCGCGGCTCGCCGATCACGAAGAAGGAGGCGACGATCGCGGTGAGCGCCAGGAACAGCAGTCCCAAGCCTGGCGCGACGAGGCCACGAGCGACGAAGCTCGTGGCTTCCTCGACATGCACTAGCTTGTCGAGATCCTTGTCGAGCGTTTCCTTGCGCGCTTCAGCGATGCTGTTGCTCATAATCGTTCCCAAGGCTCGGCCATGGCCGCCTGCCGACGGTCATGTGCGTTCCCCCGATCGCTTAGGCAACGATGTGGTGCATCACAAGCGCCGTATCGCGCGATGCGCCGTCAGGCGGCAGATTTTCGTGGATTAACGCCGAAATCCGCAATCAGTTCGCCCAGATCCTTTTCCTGAACGAGTCTCGCGGCATCCTGTGGCCGAAACCAGCGGCGGGTGCGCTTCTTGCGTTCCGGCCATTTGTCGGCCACCTGATCGACTTCCAGCGGGAAGACGTGCACCTCGCAGCGCCATTCCATGCCAGACGGCAGCATCTTGCCATAATAGAAGCGGCCGACCTCATGGCGAGAGATCGCGCCGGAAACGCCCGCCTCCTCGGCGGCTTCACGCGCGGCTGCTTCCTGAGGTTCCTCGCGCTTTTCCGGCCAGCCCTTGGGCAGAACCCACCGGCCGGTGCCACGGCTCGTAACCAGCATGACCTCGAAACGACCGTCCTCGGTCCTGCGCCATGGCAGCGCCGCCACCTGCACGCGACACGGCATGCCGCCGAAGAAGCGGCGAATGCTCTCCGTCAACTGCTTGCGTGTGCCGTGGCTGATGATCATTGACCGAAACCCCCGCGAGATTCGTTTGCCGTCTCAAAAAGTTTGCCTGCAATTATATAGAAGAAAAGGAGAAAATATGAAGGTTGGATAAAAATGCAGCTTCACGCCGCCGAAATCGGGCAGCGCGGCAAGTTTCGCACAAGCTTCGGACAGGTTTCGTTCAGGCGCGAGGGTTCTCGGCGATCGGCTTCTGGTAGGTGAAGCCCATATCCCACGGGAAATAGATCCACGTATCCTGCGAGACCTCGGTGACGAAGGTGTCGATCATCGGCCGGCCCTTGGGCTTAGCGTAGATGGCGGCAAAATGCGCCCTGGGCATCATCGCGCGCACGATCGCGGCGGTCTTGCCGGTGTCGGTCAAGTCGTCGACGATTAGGACGCCCGCGCCCTCGTTCTCCAGCAGCGACGGGGTGATCTCCTTGAGAACCCTCAGTTCGCCCTGCTCGGTGTAGTCATGATAGGAGGCGATGCAGACCGTCTCGATCAGGCGAACGCCGAGCTCGCGCGAAATCACCGCCGCCGGCACGAGGCCGCCCCTGGTGATGCATACGATCGCCTTCCACTCGGCCTTGATGCCAGCCAGCCGCCAGGCAAGCGCGCGCGCGTCGCGGTGAAACTGGTCCCAGGAAACGGGAAAGGCCTTTTCAGGAAGGGACATGAACGCACTCCGGCTTGCGTGGAATGCACCCGGGATTAGCCGGAAACCCGCGCCCTTGGCAAGGGACCTGCGGCTTCGCAAACAGACGCAAAAGCGTAATTGACAGCGTCCTTGAATGTGGGGCTTGCTTCGCGGCTGAACTTTCGAGGGAGCCACCATGGAAATCGTGATGCCCGGAGCCGCCAATCTCGGCCTCTTCTTCAGTGCCGCGCTCGTGCTGCTGATCGTGCCGGGACCGGCGGTGCTGTTCATTTTCGCGCGCTCGGTCGAGCAGGGGAGGATGGCAGGGGTCGTATCCATCCTCGGCATACACACGGCAACGCTCGTGCATGTGTTTGCCGCGACGATCGGCCTGTCGGCGATCCTCGCATCGTCGGCACTCGCCTTCAGCATCGTCAAATATGCGGGTGCGGCCTATCTGATCTGGATCGGCCTGCGCAAGATTTTCGGGCGCGCGGAGGCCGTAGGCAGCGAGAACGGCACGCTTCCCAAGCGCGACAACCTGCGGCTCTTCCGGGAAGGGTTCATCGTCAACCTGCTCAACCCCAAGACGGCGCTGTTCTTCCTCGCCTTCCTGCCGCAATTCGTCGAGGTGGAACGCGGCCATGTCGGCATGCAGATTGCCGTGCTCGGCCTGCTGTTCACGCTGATCGGCATGGTGACCGATGGCTGCTATGCGCTCGCCGCAGGCTCCATCGGCAACTGGCTCAAGCAGAGCCCGGGCTATCTGAAGGCCGAGCGCTACGTCAGCGGCGTCGTCTTCATCGGCCTCGGGGTGACGGCTGCGTTTGCGGGCAACCAGAAGAAATAGAATTGGAGCGGCGGGCGTTTCGACCGGCGGCCCGCTGCTCCAGTTTGCCGCAATTGCCCTAGCGCGTGTCGCGTCCAAACGGACTCATGCGAGGCGCTTCAGGTTTTTGTTTTTGTGCATGTCTTGATCCCGAAACCGGTACCCACTTTCGGGAGACATGCCCTAGCGGGACATCAGCGTGGCGACGGGCATGGACTCCAGCAGCGTGCGGGTCGCCCCGCCGAAGAAGAACTCCTTCAGCCAGGACTGGCTGTAGGCGCCCATCACCAGCAGCTCCGCGCCGGTCTCCGCGATGCGGTTCTCGATCGCCTCGCCGGCGCCCACACCGCCCGACGCCTGGCTGGCGAAGGTGACGTTGGCGCCGTGGCGCGCAAGGGCCGCAGCGATGTCGACGCCGGCCATGGCGCCATCCTGCTGGGCCGAATCCGTTGCATCCAGCAGAAGGATCTCTGTCTCGTCGGCCTGCTTGATGAAGGGCAGGGCGTCGAAGGTTGCGCGTGCGGCCTGCTGGGTTCCGTTCCACGCCACCAGCACCTTTTTGAAGGCGCAGTTCACCGACACCGCATAAGGCACGAACAGGACCGGGCGGCCGCTCTCGAACAGGAGCGTTTCGACATTGGCATGGGCTCCCGACTCGCCATCGGGATCGGCCTGCTGGACGATGATGAGGTCGCTGGCGCGCGCGGCAACCAGCGCGCTCACCGCGCTGTCGCCCGACACGTTCTCCATGGCCTGCCATTCGAACGAAACGCCTTCGCGGCCGGCGCGGGTGTCGAACAGCGTCTTGATTTCTTCGCTGCGCTGCTGGTTCTGCTCTGCGCTGGCTGCGATGAAGTCGGTATCCGGAAAACCCATAGGCGTGACGTAGGGAACCGGAATCGCCTCCGCATGGACGCCGATCAGGTGCGCGGAGAAGCGGTCTGCGAGCGGGAGCGCGCAATCGAGCACGCGGCCGGCATCGGCCTTGGATTGCAGCACTGCGAGGATGGTCTTGTAGGTCATGTCGGCCTCCGAAGCGTTGTGGCGGGCAGGCGGCTGCACCGTCATGGAGACAATCTGCGCCGCAGGTTCCGGTTCCGCCTTGCGCGGGATCAAACCGCAGGAGCACCGCGTCGCAACTTTCCCCTAGAAGAATAGTGCTCCTGTCGCCTCGGCGAAAGGGGCGACACTTGCATGCCAGACGATGTTGTGGCGACATGATCCCACTCGTGCGTGGGACGGGCGCGCGAGCAGGGGAACGGCAGATGAGGAGCCTTCGCCTCGCGTTCGACGCGATGATGGACGCGCGGGCCGCGCCGCTTGAAGCGGCTGGCCCCGACAGGGCCGCGCGCCTTGCGCTGGTGCAGCGCTATGGCGATTTCTCGCAGGCCTATTCGACGGCGGTGCAGGAGGGTCTGCGCCATTTCGGCGACGGGCATGGCTATATCGCCTATGGCGCCAAGATGGGAACGCGGATCGCGCTTGGCGACCCCGTGGCTGAGCACGACCACTGGCCCGAGTTGATAGACCGCTTAATCGAGCAGGCTGGCCGGCCGTGTTTCGCGGAGATTTCCCACGAGACCGCGGCGATCCTGGCCGACAGGGGCTATCGCGTCGCGCGGATCGGTTTCGACACGGCGCTCGATCTCGACTGGTACGATTTTTCGGGCCCCAAGAAGGAAAAGGCGCGCTACGCCTCGCACTGGCTGAGGCGGAACGGTTACAGCATCATCGAAGAACACGAGTTGCCCGGAGCGGCCGACGCCGTCGCGGCCCTGTCGGCGCAGTGGCGCTGCAGCCGGATCGTCCACCAGCGCGAGATGGCGTTCATGAACCGGCCGTTCCCGACGACGCCGGATCCGCTGATGCGCCGCTTCGTGCTGTTGGCTCCCGACGGGGTGCCGGTGTCATTGCTGTATTTCGACCCGGTGTTCAGCGACGGCAAGGTCATCGGCTACGTGGCGGTCTTCAAGCGGCGGCTGCCGGGGGTGACCCCGCACGCGGAAATCGGCATCACGAAGCATGCGGTCGAGTTATTCAAGCAGGAGGGCCGCTCGGTGGTGCTGCTGAGCCTGGCGCCGTTTGCCGACCCTCGCCCGAGCGGCTTTCCGGAGAGCGCCGCGTTCCGCTGCGCGATGGGGCAGCTATTCCGCTCGCCGGCGGTAAACCAGCGGGTTTTCAACGTGCAGGGACATGCCGAGCAGCGGCGCAGGCTCTACGGGCGGACGATTCCGCGTTATTTCGCATGGGGATGCGGCTCGCCGTTCCTGCATCTCGTGAGCCTGCTGAGGCTATGCAAGGCAATATGAGGCGTTCTCAGGTCTTCGCCGGGCCGAGCGCCTCGACCATGGCGCGCACCTCGGCGGCGGCGGCATCGAGCGCTTCCTGGGTTCGTGCGCGCACGACGAGCTCGGTCCAGAACGCACCATCGAGATATTTGGGGTAGGAGCCGATGATCGTCTCCGGATGCGCCTTCTGGATCTCGCCCAGCGGGCCGCCGATGACGCCTTCGCCGAACGGGCAATGGATGGCTGCCGACAACAATTTCTGTCCGGTCTTCAGCGTCGGCACGACATTGTCGAGCATGGCCTGGAAGATCGCCGGCACACCGGCCATCACATGGACGTTGCCTATGCGGAACCCCGGCGCCAGCGATACGGGATTGTCGATGTGGTCGGCCCCGCGCGGCATGCGCGCCATGCGCTTGCGGGCCTCGGTGAACTCGATGCCGCGCGTGGCGTAGTGCGCTTCGAGCATGGCGTAGGCGCGGTCGTCATATTCGCAAGGGACGCCGAAGGCCTTCGATACGGAATCGGCGGTGATGTCGTCGTGGGTGGGGCCGATGCCGCCGGTGGTGAACACGTAGGTGTAGCGGGCACGCAGCGCGTTAACGGCGGCGACGATCTCGTCTTCCTCGTCCGCGACGATGCGCACCTCCTTCAGGTCGATGCCGATCGCGCTCATGACGTCCGCCAGATGGCCGATATTGCGGTCCTTGGTGCGGCCCGAGAGGATCTCGTCGCCGATGACGATCATCGCGGCGGTTATGATTTCGTCCATGTCGCGTTCCTTCACAAGCTGCGGCAGGCATAGCGCTGCGCGCGGCGTGCGGCAATCCCGATTGCCATCGGGGTGACCGCCGTTAGACTGGGTGGGCCAGTTCACAGCCCCGAAAGTGCCCGTCGCCAATGTTCTCAGCCATCGCCGGCATCGTCATCGCCATCCTTGCCGCCGCCGTGATGGTCGCCGCCTATTTCTTCTGGGTGACGTGGCGCATAGCGCGCAAGGCGGAACGTGCCGTGCCTGCGAGCGGATCGTTCGTCACCGTCGACGGCAACCGCATCCACTATGTCGAGAGCGGCGAGGGCAGACCTATCCTGATGATCCATGGGCTGGGTGGCACGCTGCACCATCTGCGGCGGCCGCTGATGGAAGAGTTCGGCGAAGGCTATCGGCTGATCGCCATAGACAGGCCGGGTTCCGGCTATTCGACGCGCGGCGCCGGGCTGGACGGCAGGCTTGCCGAGCAGGCGCTGCAGACGGTGCGCTTCATCGAGGCGCTGGGACTGGAGAAGCCGCTGCTCGTCGGCCATTCACTCGGCGGCGCCATCGCGCTTGCGGTGGCGCTCGACTATCCCGACAAGATTTCCGGCCTCGCGCTGATCGCGCCGCTGACGCATTACGAGGAGGAGCCGCCGAAGGAATTCAGGGCTCTGGCGATCACCTCGCCGCTGCGCCGGCGCATCGTCGCCAACACCCTGGCGCTGCCGCTGGCGATCAGGAACGGGCCGCAGACGTTGCAGTTCGTGTTCGGACCGCAGCAGCCGCCGCAGGACTACGCAGTGGCCGGCGGCGCGATGGCCGGGCTGCGGCCGGGCCATTTCTATGCGACATGCACCGATCTCGTGGCACTTCATCACGACCTGCCGCGTCAGCAGACGCGCTACAGCGAGCTCGCCATGCCTGTCGGCATCCTGTTCGGCACGGAGGACAGGGTTCTGAATTTCGAGCGGCAGGGGCTGGCCATGCAGGGCAAGGTCGCCGGCCTCGACCTGGAGATCGTCAACGGCATCGGCCACATGCCGCAATATGCGATCACGGGGCAGGTGGTCGCCTTCATCCGCCGCATCGCCGAACGCGCCTTCGCAGCTTGATCGTTCAACTTGTGCCGAGCGCCGTCAGTCCGTGGGCCAGGGCACAGCATCCGCATTCGTAGATGCGAGGCCTGCGATTTCGGCACTATTACGGAAAACGTATAATCTCCTTCGGAATATGACACGCAGAGGCACTGCTGCCCGCTCTATATTGCCAGCCCATCAAGGGGCTGGGTAACGCGCCCAAGGGCGTGCTCGACGCATCGATATTTCGAGGAGAGGGACTTCCATGAAAAAACTGAGCGCTTTTGCGGTCGCTGCCGGTATCGCCAGCACGATGCCCGCCAGTTCCGGCGAACTCGAGATGACGGCGGGAGATCCCGCTTCGCTGAAGCTCCAGAGCGATTTCGATCATATCGGCGCCGAGGTACACGCGCTGACAAAGGACGACCGCACCTCCTACTATATTGATGAGGGCGACAGCGACGACCGTGCCGTTGTCTTCATCGGAGGGCAGGGCACCAGCCTCGAGGCATTCCAGCTTACCGAGTTCGCCCGCACCATGCGCCAGGAACTGGGCCTGCGCGTCATTTCGGTGGAGCGGAATGGTTTCGGCGAGTCCGAATTCGATCCCGATCTGGGCTACGGCGATTATGTGAATGAGGTTCTCGCGGTTCTGGACCACCTCGACATCGACAAGTTTGCGGTGATGGCGATCTCCGGGGGCGGGGCCTATGCTGCGCATCTGGCGGCGGCCGCACCGGATCGTATCCTTTCCCTGCATGCGGGTGCTGCGATTTCCAGAACGCTGCCGACCCGCACCGAGCCCGATTGCTCGCGCAGCGCCGAGGAATGGAAGGAGCGATTGAGCGCCTACAGCGAGAAGCCGAAGGACTGGTGGGGCGTGCCGGGATCGCCGGTGCTGGTAATCCCCGGGTGGCAGACGACGGCCTATGCCGATGCGACCCGCTCCTTCTATGTCGCAGGCCAGCTTGGCGATGCAACGGCACTGGCCCACGAATACGCGCTGGTGTGTGGAGACAACGCGGTGGTCGACGTTTCCGCAGTGGAGGCGCCGGTCTATCTGTATTACGGCGCTGCGGATCAGTCCGTGACCGTGGAACAGATGGAACAGTGGCAGGCCGCGTTCCCGAACGTCGCCAAGGCAACCGTATACCCGGATGAGGGGCACACGGTGCAGTATCGTCACTGGGACCAGATTCTCGCGGACATGGCGGGATATGACGGCTACACGGTGGTCTGCAGGGACGGTGAGAGCAAGCTCGTCGCTGACGCCGATGTTGGTGACGGCGAGCATCTCGGCATCTGCGCCTGGCAGGTGCAGACCGCCAACTAGAGCAACGCGCGCGCTGACGAGCGCAGCTCAGTTGCTTCAGTTTCGTTTCCCCAGCCGCATTTGTGCGACGCCAGACGATTCCGGCTGGCTGCAAAATGCTCTGGAATTCCTCCGGGAGGCGCCATGCGCCTCCCGGTTCTGTTTTTTCCCGCAGCACACGGCAGCAGCGGTCGCAGGTCGCAACAGTGCCGTTGACGAATTGACCCGAACGCTGGAAAAGCACCGGTGTGCGGGCGTGGCGGAACTGGTAGACGCAAGGGACTTAAAATCCCTCGACTTCGGTCATCCGGGTTCGATCCCCGGCGCCCGCACCAGCCTCCCGCACTTCCCGGTGCCTTGAGTTCCTTGAACGAGCCGTACACGGCCAGGGTCTGCTCGCTCTCATCGAAGACGCTGTAAGCGGCCTCGGCGACCCGTCGGGCCGACTGCACAGAAAGCGGCTGGCGGTTTGATGTGAGACTTGGCACAGTCGGGCAAAAGGAGACACCACCGCATGCCCGCAGCCACGAAATCCGCCTTTGGCCGCCCCAAACCCTGGACCGAGGTCGCACCGCGTCTCGTCGACGTGGCAACGGGACGCCAGCCCGCCGACCTCGTCGTCAGGAACGGGCGCTGGGTCAACGTGCATTCCGGCGAGGTCGTGCCGGGTATCGATCTTGCCATCGTGGAGGGGCGGTTCGCCTATTGCGGGCCGGACGCCTCGCACGCGATCGGCGAAGGCACCAAGGTGGTGGATGCGGCGGGGCGCTACCTCGTGCCCGGCCTTTGCGATGCGCACATGCACGTCGAAAGCGGCATGGTGACCGTGACCGAGTTCTGCCGCGCGGTCATCCCGCACGGTACCACGTCGATGTTCATCGACCCGCACGAGATAGCCAATGTTCTCGGCCTCGAAGGGGTGCGGCTGATGCATGACGAGGCGCTGGCTATGCCCATCAATGTCGGTGTGCAGATGCCGTCCTGCGTGCCGTCCGCGCCGGGGCTGGAGAACGCGGGCGCGCAACTGACCGCTGCCGACGTTGCCGAGGCGATGACGTGGGAGAATATCGTCGGGCTCGGCGAGGTGATGAATTTCCCGGGCGTTTCCAGCAACGATCCGGTGATGGTCGCGGAGATCGCCGAGACAGTGAAGGCCGGCAAGACCGTCGGCGGCCATTATGCCTCGCGCGATCTCGGGCTCGCCTTCCACGGCTATGTCGCGGGCGGCCCCGAGGACGACCACGAGGGGACGGCGGTGGAGGATGCGGTCGCGCGTGTGCGGCAGGGCATGAAGGCGATGCTGCGGCTGGGATCGGCATGGTACGACGTCGCCAGCCAGATCAAGGCCGTGACGGAGCTGGGGCTCGACCCGCGCAACTTCATCCTGTGCACCGATGACAGCCATTCCGGCACGCTAGTCCACGACGGGCACATGGACCGGGTGGTCCGCCACGCCATCGCGCAGGGGCTCAGCCCGGTGACAGCGATCCAGATGGCGACCATCAACACGGCCCAGCACTTCCGCCTGGAGCGCGAGCTGGGCTCGATCGCGCCGGGCAGGCTCGCCGATTTCCTGATCGTCTCCAACCTGCCGGAACTGACGATCGACGAGGTTTACGGGCGCGGGGTGCGGCTGGCGCGTGGCGGACGGCTGGAAGCGGATATTCCAGCCTACGACTACCCCGCGAGCGCCAAGGGCACGGTGAAGCTCGGCAAGGCGCTGACGGCTGCCGATTTCGACATCGCAGCGCCCGCAGGCGCCAACGAGGTGCGGGCGCGGGTGATCGGCGTGATCGAGAACCAGGCGCCCACGCGGGCGCTGGAAGCCGAACTGGCGGTCGAGGACGGGCTGGTCGCGATGGACCGGCAGAACGACGTCTGCCAGATCGCGCTGGTCGAACGGCATCGAGGCACGGGCGGCGTGGTCAACGGCTTCGTCTCCGGCTTCGGTTACGTCAAGGATTGCGCGATGGCGTCGACTGTGGCGCATGATTCCCACCACATGATCGTGGTTGGAACCAACAAGGCGGACATGGCGCAGGCGGCGAACCGGCTGGGCGAAGTCGGCGGCGGCGTGGTGCTGATCTCCGAAGGCAGGGAACTGGCGCTGGTGGAGATGCCGATCGCCGGGCTGATGTCGGCGGAGCGTGCGGAAGTCGTTGCCGAGAAGGCGGCGAAGCTGACGGCGGCGATGCGCGACATGGGCTGCTCGCTCAACAATGCCTACATGCAGCATTCGCTGCTTGCGCTGGTGGTGATCCCCGAACTGCGCATTTCCGACGTCGGCATCGTCGATGTGACGAAGTTCGAGACGGTCGACCTGTTCCTCTAGAGTTCCGCCAAGCTAAAACGTGTGCGCGTTGGCGGGTTCATATCGACGACGTCATCCTCGGGCTTGTCCCGAGGATCTGCCAACCTGTCAGGGCAGTAGATCCTCGGGACAAGCCCGAGGATGACGTCGCTGAGGTGTTCGATGCCAATCGACGCGGCGCAGGTGTGGCGCTCCTATCTGAATACCATCGGCAGCGACACGCTTTAGGTTGCGGGCGCTCTGGCGCACGCAGCTCCGGTTTCGTTGCCCAGCCGCGTTTGTGCGAAGCCAGACGATTCCGTCTGGCTGCAAAATGCTCTAACGCGCGCCGCCGACGGCCACGTTGATGACCTCGAAGGGCGTTGTGATGATGATCTCGGCTGCCGAGCCGAGCGTCTGGCCAAGACCTTGAGCCAGGGTTTCCAGGCGGCGCGTCACCTGGTCACCGTCGCCGCCGAGGGTGTCGTCCTCGTTCAGCCGCTGGCCGAGTAGCTGGATCAGAAGCGGATTGTCGGCAAAGCGGGCGTGGTTGAGCCGGTCGCCGCTTTCGAGCGCGGACACGTCGATCACCGTCACGCCTAGGCTCGCCAGATCCTCATCCTTGTCGTAGTCGCCGACCCGCGGCCGGTTGCCTGCAAGTATGGACGAGACCAGCAGCGCGCGATCGTCACGCGAAACCATCACGAAGAAGGGGCGGTCCAGCTTGCCGATGCGCTGAAGCTGGCTCTTGAATACGTCGACGTCGATGTCGGGCGACGCCAACACCACGTCGCCGAGGGCGCTCGCGACTGTCTGGTCCTTGGCGATGGCGATCTGGCGCAGGGCTTCCATCGTGACCCAGTTGCCCATCGAATGCGCGATGATGTCTATGCGCTTCGCGCCGCTGGCGCGAAGTAGCCGCAGCGTCTTCTCCAGGCCGTCGCGGGCCACGGTCGCCGAGTTGTTGTCGTAGATGTAGTCGACGGTTCTGCCGGTCGAAGCCCAGGAAAAGAGAACCGGGGTGCCGGCATAGCCGGAATCGTGGGCGATCTGCGCCGCGCGATAGATCGAGCCGTCGAAGGCGGTGCGGTAGCCGTGGATGAAGACGAGCGCGCGCCCACCGGTGCGCGCAAGGCTTTCGCGCAGGGCATTGCCGAAATCCTGCTCCTTCGGGAACAAGGCAATCTCGCTTGCGGCGAAGTGCTTGGATGCGTCGCGTCGAGCACCGTTGCGGGGACCCTCCAGCCTGCCCGAGCTGTGCACGCGGGGCACGGTGACGTCGACGCGTGCGAAGCCGAGTTCGTCGCCGCGCCCGCCGCCATAGACTTCCGAGGGATCTTCCGCCTTTTCCCTGGTGGTTGCGACGAGGATGCGGTGCGTGGCGACGATCGCGTCCGGTTCCGCTGCCAGCGCATTGGTCAGGCTGCGCGACGGGCCTCCGGCGCAACCCGACAGCGCCAGGGCGATGACGGGGAACAAGGCGATCATCGTGTATCTGACGGCAGACACGGCAAACTCCAGTACCAAGTCCGTCTGCCGATAACCGCTAAAGACCAGCGCGTCCATCTTGGATGACAAAACTTCTGGTTACCGGCTCCAGAAAGCAGGTGTGAAGATGACCAGCACGGCCAGAATTTCCAGGCGGCCGAGCAGCATGGCCAGCGAGAGCAGCCACTTGGCTGCATCCGGGACACCCGCGAAGTTTCCGGCCGGCCCGATCTGGTCGCCCAGTCCCGGACCCACATTCGTCAAGGCGGTCAAGGCGCCGGTCAGCGCCGTCAGGATGTCGAGGCCGGTGGCCGAAAGCAGGATCGTCAGGATCAGCCAGATGACCACGAAGGCCGAGATGAAAAGAACCACGGCGCGCTGGACCGTGTCGTCCACGGGGCGATCGCCATAGCGGACGCTTGCCACGCTGTTCGGGTAGACGAAGCGGCGCAGGCCGTTGACGAGCAGCTTGTAGAGAATGAGGAACCGGTAGGCCTTGACCCCGCCGGAAGTCGACCCCGAGCAACCGCCCAGAAACATCGCCGCAAACGCGCAACCGACCGCGAAAGGCCCCCACTGCATGTAATCCTGGCTGGCAAAGCCGGTGGTGGTGATGATCGACACGAAGTTGAACGCGGCATGCGTGAGCGCAACGGTGAACGGCATGCCGGTCGAGACCCGCAGATACACGGCGACCGCCACCACGAAGCACACGACATAACCGGCATAGACCCGTATCTGGGGATCCCGCAGCGCGTCGAGGCGCCCGGCGACCGCCAGCAGGATGACGATCGAAAACGGCAGCGCGCCAATGAACATGAAGACCGTGCCGGTCCACAGGATGGCGAGGTTGTCGCCATATTGGCCCATCGAGGCATCATGGGTCGAGAACCCGGCCGTGGCGATGGTGGTGAGCGCATGATTGAGCGCGTTGAAACTGCTCATGCCGGCCGCCGAATAAAGCAGGCCGCAGATCAGGGTGAGCAGCGCGTAAATCCCGATAAGGCTCGTGGTGTAGGTGGAGAACCGCTCGAACGGCCGGTCGCCGGTGTCCGAGGATTCGATCCGGAAATAGGAAAAGCCGCCGATGTTGAGGAAGGGCAGCACGAACAGGCCGAGCGCGATCACGCCGAGACCGCCCATCCACTGCAATATCGAGCGCCACAACAGGATGCCGGGGGGCATGCCGTCCAGGCCGACAAGTACGGTGGCGCCGGTCGTGGTTATGCCCGAGACCGCCTCGAAGAACGCATCAGCAACGCCAATGTCGATCGACGAGGCCAGGAGCGGCACCGCGCCGACGATGCAGGTCGTGAGCCACAGCAGGTTGACCAGCAGGAAGCCGAAGCGCGATGAGATCGGAGGCGGGCGACCCTGGGTGGCCAGGGCGAGACCGAGCGCGAGCCCCCCGGTGAACAGGGAAGAGAAGGCGAAGACTTTCCAGTCCTCGTTGCCGAAATAGAGATCGACTGCCGCGGGAATCAGCATCGCCAGCGAAAGATAAATGGCGAAGACCGAAGCGATATGTAGCGCGGCGCGTATGGCGGAATAGTGCACGGGGAAAGAGGCCTCGACTCTGGGCGTGGCCGGACAGTGGCGTCATCCGGCCGTTTGTGCAATAGGGCCGCAAACGCTGACGGAGCCGAACCATGGCCGGATTCACACGCGACGTCGCCCGCGCGGCGGACGCAATGCGCTCGCTCTTCGAGGCGACGCCGCTTCAGGAGAACGATTATCTGTCGCGCAAGACGGGCGCGCGCGTCTTCCTCAAGCGGGAGGATTTATCCCCTGTTCGTTCCTACAAAATCCGCGGAGCTTTCAATTTCTTCCGCAAGGCGGTCGCCGCCGGCAAGTCGCCCGACGCGTTCGTGTGCGCTTCGGCTGGCAACCATGCGCAGGGCTTCGCCTATGTCTGCCGGCATCTCGGCCGGCGCGGCGTCGTGTTCATGCCGGTAACCACGCCGCAGCAGAAGATCGACAAGACGCGCATGTTCGGCGGTGGCATGGTCGAGATACGGCTCATCGGCGACTTCTTCGACGAGTGCTACCGCGCGGCGCTCGATTTCGCAGACGCCAGCGGCGGGTTGATGGTGCCGCCCTTCGACCATCGCGACATCATCGAGGGGCAGGCCACTGTGGCTCACGAGATCGCAGCCCAGATGCCGGAGGGCGTGGAGCCCGACCTGATGGTGCTGCCGGTCGGCGGCGGCGGGCTTTCAGCCGGCGCGACGCGCTATTTCGCAGAACGGGGAGCCGCGCCCCGCTTCGCCTTCGCCGAGCCGCTGGGCGCGCCGAGCCTCAAGCAAAGCCTGGCCGCCGGACGCCGCGTGAAGCTCGACGGGGTGGACAATTTCGTCGACGGCGCCGCCGTGGCCGAGATCGGCAAGGAGAATTTCCGGCTGCTCAAGGGATTCGACGAGGCGCAGGTGAGGCTGGTGCCCGAGAACCGGCTTTGCGCTACGATGATCGAGATGCTCAATATCGAAGGTATCGTGCTTGAGCCCGCAGGCGCGCTTGCGATCGACGCACTCAAGGATTTTTCGCGCAAGGAACTCAAGGGCAGGGCGGTCGTGCTCGTGGTCTCGGGCGGCAATTTCGATTTCGAGCGGCTGCCCGACGTCAAGGAGCGGGCTCTGCGCTTCGAGGGACTGAAGAAATACTTCATCTTCCGATTCCCGCAGCGGCCGGGCGCGCTGCGCGACTTCCTGGAATTGCTCGGTCCCGACGACGACATCGCCCGCTTCGAATATCTGAAGAAGTCCGCCCGCAATTTCGGTTCGGTGCTGATCGGTATCGAAACGAAGGACGCGAAGAATTTCGACCTGTTGAGAAAGCGCTTCGCCGAAGGCGGATGGGCGTTTCAGGACATCACCGAAAACGAAGTCCTGGCGGGGCTGATCATATGAGCGACACCGTCTACATCGTCCTTTTCCGCGGTGTCGGCGGCAAGACGCAGCTTCCGACCGCGCCGTTGCGGGAGAAGCTGGCGGAGGCCGGCTTTCGCAACGTCGCGACCTATATCAACAGCGGCAACGCGCTGGTGAAAACGCGCAAGTCCCGTGCGACGGCGGCGAAGGAGATCGCCGCAATCTGCAAACGCGAATTCGGATTCGAGAAGGACATCTATCTGATTTCGGCGGAAGAATGGGACGCGGTGATTGCAAACAACCCGTTTCCCGACGCCACGGAGCCCCCGAAGTTCCTGCACGCGGCGTGGCTGGCCGATGCGCCAGATCCCGCCAGACTGAAAGCGCTGCAGGACTTAGCGCAGGGCAGGGATCGCATCGAGGTTGTCGGTAACGTCGCCTATCTGCACACGCCGGCGGGGTTCGGCACCTCCAAGCTTGCCGAGCGGTTCGACAAGGGCATCGGCGTGCCCAACACCGCGCGCAACTGGAATACCGTGCTCAAGCTGGCAGAGCTGGCGGCGAAGGCGCAAAGCTGACGCGCTTGCTGCGCTGCACAAGAAATCGTTTGCTTTCAGCGCCGAACTGGCCCATATGCGAGCCACGAGGCGCATGGGCCGGATCAGCCGGCCTTCCTTGAATGGACTGGTTGCGTCTGATTTCTCCCTTTCCTGTCATCCGACATGGCGAGCGGCGAATGAGCCCCGCGGGCATGAAGCCGCGGGCACGACAGCGCAGCCGCGCGGGGCCATGCCCCGCCGCCTTGTCGTTCCTTTACAGATTTGCTGCGGCAGGTTGCGCCCTGCCGCGATGTTGCGCGGCCGCAGCCATGAGCTTCCGGCCGCCTGAAAGAAGAAGATTTTGACGAACGAAAACAACAACCACGCCGTGGACGCCAATGGCGGATTTGCTGCACTTGGAATCACCGGCGCGCTGCTGAAGTCGACCGAGAAGGCCGGGTTCACCGATCCGAAGCCGATTCAGGTGCAGGCGATCCCGGCGCAGCTCGAAGGCCGCGACATTCTCGGCATCGCGCAGACGGGCTCCGGCAAGACAGCGGCGTTCAGCCTGCCTATCCTGTCGCAGATCGTCGGCTTCGGCACCAAGCGGCTGCCGCGCACGTGCCGCGCCCTGATCCTCGCGCCGACGCGCGAACTGGCCGTTCAGATCGAAGAAACGATCCGCACGCTGTCGAAGGGCCTTCACGTTTCCACCGCGCTGGTGCTCGGAGGCGTTTCGCGCTTCTCGCAGGTCAAGCGCATGGCGCCGGGCATCGACATCCTCATCGCCACGCCGGGACGGTTGACCGACCTCGTGCGCGAGGGCCAGATCAGCCTTGCCGAAACCCGTTTCCTGGTGCTCGACGAGGCCG
Source organism: Aquamicrobium sp. (assembly GCA_019739225.1). GTDB lineage: Bacteria > Pseudomonadota > Alphaproteobacteria > Rhizobiales > Rhizobiaceae > Aerobium. The sequence goes on along the minus strand of JAHHDT010000001.1, from coordinate 503,316 downwards.
ACCGCATGCTCGACATGGGCTTCATCCATGACGTCAAGCGGATTGCCAAGGCGACGCACCGCGACCGCCAGACGGCGCTGTTCTCGGCCACCATGCCGCATGAGATCGAGCAGCTCGCCAACGGGCTTCTCAAGAACCCGGTTCGGGTCGAGGTCGCGCCGCAGGGCACGACCGCCGGCGAGATCAAGCAGAGCCTCGTGATGGCGCGCACCAAGCAGAAGCGCAAGATCCTCTCCGACATGCTCGCCGACGAGGCGATGAAGTCGGTGCTGATCTTCGCCCGCACCAAGCATGGCGCGGACCGCGTGACCAAGGACCTCGAGCGCGACGGCTTCGAAGCGGCGGTGATCCACGGCAACAAGTCGCAGAACGCCCGCCAGAAAGCGCTGACCGGCTTCCGCGAAGGCAAGGTGCGCATCCTGGTCGCCACCGACATTGCCGCGCGGGGCATTGACGTGCCCGGCATCAGCCATGTGGTCAATTTCGACCTGCCTGACGAGGCCGAGAGCTACGTCCACCGCATCGGCCGTACAGGCCGCAACGGCGCCGACGGCATCGCGATCACGCTGTGCGATCCGACCGAAAACTCCAAGCTGCGCCAGGTGGAACGCATCATCCGCATGAAGCTGCCGGTCGCAGCCTCGCATCTCGACCAGCCCGATCCGGTACGGCCGCGCAGCGAGCAGCATGCACCGCGACCGGAGGCGGCAAACGACGACCGCGAGGCGGGCGAAGCAGGCGACCGTCGTCCGCGCAACGGGCAGGGCAAGCCGAAAAGATTCGGCGGCAAGCCAGGCGGCGGCAAGCCGTTCGCTGCCGGCAAGCCGGGTGGCAAGAAGCCTTTCCGCGGCAAGCGGCGCAGCAATGGCGCCCGCCGCCCCGCCGAACGCGCGGCCTAAAAGGCGAGCAGGCTGGCCCAATTGCGCGGGCCGGCCCGATACTCTAAGGCGTTTCCTGTCGGCCATTCGGCCGGATCGACAGAATACGGGAAACGCCTCATGGCCGGATTGGCGGCGCTCGCGATCGCCTACGTCCTTTCGCAATTTTACCGCTCCTTTCTCGCGGTACTGACGCCGGCCCTGATAACGGAGCTGGGCGCGACGAAGGCCGATCTTTCGGTTGCGTCCGGCGCATGGTTCGTGGCGTTCGCGCTGTCGCAGTTCGGCATCGGCGTTTCGCTCGACCGTTACGGGCCGAAGCGCACGGCAGCCGTGTTGCTCGCGGTGGGCGGCGCCGGCGGCGCCCTACTTTTTGCGACCGCAACCCAACCCTGGATGATCACCGTTGCGATGACGATGATCGGCATCGGCTGCGCGCCTGTGCTGATGGCCTCCGTCTTCATCTTCGCGCGCACCTACTCGCCGGCACGGCTGGCGATCCTGGTTTCGTGGCTGGTCGGTTTCGGTTCGTTCGGCAATGTGATCGGCGCTTCGCCGCTGGCTGCGGCTGCCGAGACCTTCGGCTGGCGGCCCGTCATGCTGGGCCTCGGCGCGTTGACGCTGTTGACCGCTCTTGCGGTCCTGCTCTTCGTGCGCGATCCGGCGCGGCATGGCGACGGGACGGCCGACAACGGCTTTGCCGGCTATCTGGAGCTGTTCAGCCTGAAGGTGCTGTGGCCGATCCTGCCGCTCGTGGCACTGAACTATGCGGCGGCCGCAGGCATACGCGGCCTTTGGGCCGGTCCCTATCTTTCCGATGTCTATGGGCTCGATTCGCTGGCGATCGGGCAGGTGACGCTGTTCATGGCACTGGCGATGGTCGTCGGCAGCTTTGTTTATGGCCCGCTCGACACGCTGTTCGGAACCCGAAAATGGGTGGCTGTGGCAGGCAATGCGATCGGACTGGCGGCGCTTGTGGCGATCGCGCTCTATCCGGTCACCAGCGTCGTGACGACAACCCTGTTCCTCGTGATGATCGGGCTGACCGGCGGCAGTTATGGCCTGCTGATGGCGCATGGCCGCGCATTCCTGCCTCCGCATCTGACGGGGCGTGGCGTGACGATGCTCAACTTCTTCTCCATCGGCGGGGTGGGTGTCATGCAGTTCGCGACCGGGGCGGTCGTGACCGCTACTACGGAGACCGACGCGCCAGCGGCTGCATACGAGGCGCTGTTCTGGTTCTATGCCGCCACGCTGGCACTCTCGCTGCTCATCTACCTGGCCTGTCGTGACGCGAAGCCGGAAAAGGCCGCGGCAGAAGTCAACGCCTGAGCGTTGCGACCCACTCGCCGATCCGTCCGGCAACGAGCATCGTCGTCGATGGCGAGATGGCATCGCCCGCGATGACGTGGTGGGATGGATCGTCGGAACCCTCAACGATCATCGTCTCGTGCGGCTGACCCCAGCGGGCGGCTATATCGCGGGTGAGTTCTGGACGCACGACGGCATCGGTGTCGGAGAATATGAAGAGCGCCGGCGCCGTGACCCTTTCCACAGGTGCTTTCCGCGCAAGGGTGGTGAGCGCGGCCATCGGCAAGGTCGCAGCCGTGGGGTAGCGGGTCGTCCAGAACCGGGCATGGAGCTCGTTGATCGGTTCGAAGCCGCGTTCAGGACCGACCGCCATTTCCGCGATCTGCCTGCCCCAGGGCATCGTCAGCAGCCATGCGCCCGCGGCCTGCACGCCGTAGTTGGGTGAAACCAGGACGTACCCGGCGACATCGCGAGACAGTTCGGGCTGCGTCGCCGCCCAGGTGGCGAGTGCCGCGCCGGTGGACGTCGCTATGACGACGACCCTGTCGCCGATTGCCCGCCCGATGGCCATCGCCTCGGCGTAATCGTTGACCCAGTCGTTGAGCGACGCCTCGGCCATCGCCGCGCCGTCGCGACCATGCCCGGCGAGCCGCGTGTAGAAGATGTTGGCTCCGAGGTCGGCGGCCACGCGATCGGGTACCGGCCGCAGCTCGCCTTTTGAGGCGGAAAAGCCGTGGATATAGACGATCGCCAGCGGCGTGCGGCCCTTCGAGGCCGGATCGGCCCAGACGATTTCCTTCGCCAGTTCGGCGCGCAGATTCGGTACGTCGGCCTCGCCCGCCGCGAGCCAGGCGACGGGATCATCCCCTATCGCGGATTCGTCGAAGGTGATCGTCGTATCGGTGGCGACACGCGGGCCTGCCAGGAAGAGCAGGATCAGCGCGACCAGCACGATGGCGACGATGAGAAAGATCATTCGCACCATCGCCTCCGCTCCGTCTCAACGCTTCGATCTGGTGCCGAAACGCCTGCCGTCCCAGCCCGTAACGCGCCGCATGATGCGATAGCGCAATCCTTCGGGCAAGCAGCGCAGGAAGACCGTCGGCCAGACCATGCGGCGGGGGAAGGCGATTTCGAAGCCGCCCTTGCGCAGGCCACGCAGAAGCCGCCGCGACGCATCCTCGACGGTGAGCAGACCGGGCATCGGAAAGCGGTTCCTTGCCGTGAGCGGCGTGTCGATGAAGCCCGGATTGACGATCTGCAGGCGGATGTTGAGCTTGTCGAAATCGTAGCGCAGCGACTGCGCCAGGCTGTGGAGAGCGGCCTTCGAGCTGCCATACGCACCGGCCGCCGGCAGGCCGAAATAGGAGGTGACGGAGCCGATGATGGCGATCTGGCCGCGGCCGCGGTCGCGCATCAAGTCGGCGACCGGCACAAGCCCGTAGATGACGCCCAGGAGGTTGACGTTATAGGTGGTCGTGAAGTTGTAGGTCTCCAGCCGCTCGCCATGCGTGGCCGAATAGATGCCGGCATTGAGCACTGCGAGCACGATCGGGCCGAGCTCCTTCTCGATCGCCGCGACCGCGCGTTCCATGCCGCTTTCGTCGGTGACATCGCAGAAATAGGGCACGATGCGGCCGGTCATGCCGGCGGCTTCCTTCACCAGCGTCAGCAGGCGCTCCTCGTCGCGCGCCGTTGCCGCGACCACGAACCCTTCACGGGCGAGATCGAGCGCAAGCTGCCTGCCTAGGCCGGTGCTGGCGCCCGTTATCCAGGCGACGCCGTCCTTTGGGTCGGCTCTGTACAGCGTCATGAAGAAGTCCGAAGCTGGTTTCGCGGCAGGATGTCGTAACGACGCCGGCGGCTGTTGGAAAGTCCACCAAGCGACATTGGGTATCAGGATGCCGAAATAGGCGGCTTTGAAGCAAAATCCAACCTTGAAAGCATCTGCCCACATTTCTACGCTTGCGCCAAAACATGACCACAAGGAATGTCCCATGACCAGTTCGGTGATCGACATCATCGGCAACACGCCGCTGATCCGGCTCAAGCGCGCCTCGGAAGAAACCGGTTGCGAGATTCTCGGCAAGGCCGAGTTTCTCAATCCGGGTCAGTCGATCAAGGACCGGGCCGGGCTGTTCATCATCCGGGATGCGGAGCGCAAGGGCCTGCTGCGGCCGGGCGGCGTGATCGTGGAAGGCACTGCCGGCAACACCGGCATCGGCCTGACCGTGGTGGCGAAGGCGCTCGGCTACCGCACCGTGATCGTCATCCCCGAGACGCAGAGCCAGGAGAAGAAGGACGCCCTGCGGCTGCTCGGGGCGGAACTGATCGAAGTGCCGGCCGTGCCCTACAAGAATCCGAACAACTATGTGAAGGTGTCCGGGCGGCTGGCCGAACAACTGGCCAAGACCGAGCCCAACGGCGCGATCTGGGCCAATCAATTCGACAACGTGGCCAATCGCGACGGGCATATCGAGACCACCGCGCAGGAGATCTGGCGGCAGACCGACGGCAAGATTGACGGTTTCGTTTCCGCCGTCGGCACCGGCGGCACGCTTGCGGGTGTCGCGGCCGGTCTGCGCCAGAACAGCAATGCCGTGAAGGTCGCGCTGGCCGACCCGCTGGGCGCGGCGCTCTACAGCTACTACACGACGGGTGAGCTCAAGTCGGAAGGTTCATCCATCACCGAAGGCATCGGGCAGGGGCGTATCACCGCCAATCTCGAAGGGTTCGAGCCGGATTTTTCCTATCAGGTTCCGGACGAGGAGGCATTGCCCATCGTTTTCGACCTGGTGCGGGAAGAGGGGCTTTGCCTGGGCGGCTCGACCGGCATCAACATTGCCGGTGCGATCCGGCTCGCCCGGGATATGGGGCCGGGCCACACCATCGTAACCATGCTCTGCGACTACGGCATGCGCTATCAGTCGAAGCTGTTCAACCCGCAGTTCCTCCGGGAAAAGAAGCTTCCGGTGCCGGACTGGATGGAAGCGACGCCGCAGATTTCGGTTCCCTACGAAGACGTGGCCTGATCTTTCGCGTTGCGCCTGCAGCCGCCGCGCCATCGGGGCGGTTGCAGTCTTGCGATGCGTGGTGTTCTCTGTCGCCGCGAATCCAGGTCCAATCTGATCCGGATACAGCAGAGCGAGGGCACATGAACTGCGCAATCCGCCAAGCGGTGTTTTCCGCGCGCGACGCGGCGTTTTGGGAGCGGCGGTGATGGCGGGCATCACTCAGGCTCTCTTCCGTGAAGATGCCTACCTCAAGGCCATGGAAGCCCGTGTCGTGGGTATCAACGACCGGGGCGGCATCTTGCTCGACCGGACGGTATTTTACGCCACCTCGGGCGGGCAGCCGGGTGACACGGGTCTGCTAAGCCGCGCGGATGGCTCGACCATAGCAATCGCCGCGACGATCACCGGCGAGACGAAGGATGAGATCATCCATGTGCCGGTTGCCGGCGCGGACTTGCCGGAGCCCGGCGAAACCCTGACGGGGGAGATCGACTGGGAACGGCGGTTGAAGCTGATGCGGATGCATACGGCCTGCCATCTTCTGACGGTCGTCTGCCCGTTTCCGATCACCGGCGCCGCAGTGAGCGAGGACGACAGCCGCGTCGACTTCGACCTGCCCGATTCCGGCGTGACCAAGGAAGACGTGACCGCGCGGCTGATGGAGCTGGTGCGGGCCGACCATCCGGTTTTCACGCGCTGGATCACCGATGAGGAACTCGCGGCCAATTCTTCGCTGGTGAAATCCAAGAACGTGCGACCGCCATCCGGCACGGGCCGCATCCGCCTCGTCGGCATCGGCGAGGGCGGCACGATCGACAGCCAGCCCTGCGGTGGCACCCATGTCGCCTCGACGGCGGAGGTCGGCGAAATCCATATCGGCAAGATCGAGAAGAAGGGCCGCGAGAACCGCCGGTTCCGCCTTCGGTTCGGTCCGATGCCATCAAGCTGACGGAGACGATGATGAGCGAAACGAGCCCCTTCGTGGTCTCGGCCGACTGGCTGCAGGAGCAGGTCGGCCGGCCCGGCCTCTCCATCGTGGATGCCTCCTGGTATCTGCCGGCGCAGGGACGGGACGGGCGCGCTGAATACGAAGCGGCCCACATTCCGGGCGCAATCTTCTTCGACCAGGACAAGGTCGTGGAGCCGCAGAGCGACCTGCCGCATACGCTGCCGCATCCAGGCCTTTTCGCGCAGTTCGCCAGCTCCATGGGCATCGACGAGGAGGATACGATCGTCGTCTATGACGGGCCGGGCATGTTTTCGGCGCCTCGCGTATGGTGGATGTTCCGCATCATGGGCGCGAAGGACGTCTTCGTGCTCGACGGCGGCTTCGACCGCTGGAAGGCGGACGGAAGGCCCGTGACGGCCGAGCCGACGAAAATCGCACCCGGCTTCTTCGAGGTCGATTTCGACGCCGCGCGCGTTGCTTCGCTTGGCGACATGCGTTCGATCGTCGAAGACGGCTCGTTGCAGATCGCCGATGCGCGACCGCCGGGGCGTTTTGCCGGCACCGACCCGGAACCACGGCCCAAGATGCGCTCTGGCCATATGCCGGGCGCGAGGAACGTGCCGGCGCCGTCGCTCTCAAAGGACGGCAAGCTGCTGCCGGTCGAGGAGCTGAGAACGGTGCTGGAGGCGGCCGGTCTCGATCTTTCCAAACCAGTCGTCACGTCATGCGGGTCCGGCGTGACCGCCGCCGTCATCTCGCTTGCGCTGGCCTCGGTCGGCCATGAGGACAACCGCCTGTACGACGGATCATGGACCGAGTGGGGCGGTCGCGACGACACGCCGGTCGTTACGGGGAAGGATTGAGATGACATCGGCTTCAGCGCCTATGACCGCGCGTATCACCCATCTGGAGATGACGGCTCCGCCGGCGCATCGGGTGCAGATGCCACAGGGACAGCGACTTGCGGTATTGCGCACCAAGGACATGCCGCTTGCCTTCTACCGTTACCTCTACGAGCAGGTGGGCAAGGCGCATCACTGGCTGCTGCGGCGCGATTTGACCGATGCCGATCTTTCGGCGGCGATCCATGCGGAGCACACGGAAATCCAGGTGCTCTATGTCGAGGGCTCTCCTGCCGGTTTCTTCGAGCTCGACCTGTCGCGGCTGCCGGGCGAGGCGGAGGTGCTCTATTTCGGCATCACGCCGGATTTCCAGGGCAGGGGGCTTGCCAAGTTCTTCCTGTCGGAGGCCGTATTTGCCGCCTGGGCGCATGAGCCCGAACGGCTGGTGATCCACACCAACACGCTCGACAGCCCGCGTGCGTTGCAGCTCTACCAGCGGATAGGGTTTTCGCCCTACGCCTGGTCGGAGGAGACGGTGGAGCCGTGGGGCTGACAGTCTGGAGTTCTGTAGAGTTCGCGGGCATCGGGATGGCGCTAGGAGATGGCATCGGACGGAGTTAAGTGGTGTTCCTTTCGACCTGACAAAAACTCGGCGTTGGCGCATTCTTGTCGTCTGCTAAGCGAGCCTGCTCATCAAGGTCGGCTGGTGTTATCGTCTTCTGAACCATTCGCAGCGTTGATCAAATTGTTTTGGATATCCCAGATGATGCTCGAGGCAGCATTCAACGCCTCAACTTCGCGCTGGTGTTTTGGATACTGCTCTAGGTATCCGACCGATATCGTGATCTGAACCTGAGCTGATCCATATTCGTTCGAACCCGCCAGGCGATAAACCCAGTCTGAAATTTTCGTGACGTCAAAGGGCACCAAACTGCTCCCATACCTTCCGGTCGCACATCAGTAGTTCGGGTTAAGGTGCGAAAATAACGTTGTCCCGTAGAATCTCAAATTGGGACCTCATCATTTACCCATACCACTCCGCCGCGTCGGCGCTTAAGGATTATGAACGGTGGACAACAGCCCGTTCAGCTTCGTTTCAGTGCGCTTTTGTCAAATTCGGATCGTGATCAACGCGCCGCCCAGCGCAACCGAAGGAGACGACAATGTTCCGTCGCACATTCATAGCTGCCATGGCGGCCGCCATCGCCTTTCCCGCCGTGACGTCCGCCCAATCGATTTCCGCCCCCGAAATGCCCTCGGCCGAGCGCATCCTGCGCCAGCTCGAGGCCGAGCCGCGAACGAGGGTCGACCCGCAGCGGCGCGTGACGGTGCAGGAGTTCAAGCGCCGGCCCGATTTGCGCCGCGCTGCACCTTCGATCGACATCCAGTCGATCAACTTCGCCTTCGGCTCGGCCGAGATTCCCTATTCGCAGTACCGCAAGGTCGAGCAGATCGCCAATGCGTTGAATCGCATGCTTGACCGGCGCCCGCGCAGCCGTGTCCTCATCGAGGGCCACACGGATGCGGTCGGCTCGGCCTACTCAAACCAGATTCTGTCGGAGCGTCGTGCAGAGTCCCTGAAGCGCGTACTGGTGCGCGAGTTCGGTATCCGCTCCAGCGCGCTGGAAACGGTGGGCTATGGCGAGGAATACCTTCTGGTGCAAACCCCTTACGAGGAGTGGCAGAACCGCCGTGTGACCCTGCGCAACGTGGGCTCGTTCCTGCGCTGACGAACCTTTCCCCGCCGTGCGCTCTCCCCCCTCGCGCACGGTTTCAGACCCGCCGGTTCCCCGCCGGCGGGTTTCTTCATGTTTCGGGTGGCGACGCCGATGCAATCTTTCGATGGTGCGGCAGACACGAACCCTGCCGGAGACCCGAAAATGGCCCTGATCCGCTTTGTCGCCATGCCCACCGAACAGGCCCGCACCTATCAGCGCGGCGCGCCCGACGCTTACGGAAACCCGCCCGAGCGGAGGGTTTCCGATGGCTCGGGCATCCCCTGCCGCCACTGCCTGCGCCATGTCGCGGCGGGTGAAGGCTATCTGACATTCGCGTACAGGCCGTTTCCGACCCTGCAGCCCTACGCGGAGACGGGGCCGGTCTTTCTGCATGCCGCCGAATGCGAACGCGCGCCGGAAGGCGACGTGCTGTCGCCGATGTTCCGGGCGACGCCGGACTACATATTGCGTGGCTACAGTGCCGACGACCGTATCGTCTACGGCACCGGCGGCGTGGTGGCGACCCACAAGATCTGCGGCCGCGCGCACGAAATCTTCGAACGCGCGGAGGTCGCGTATGTCCACATGCGCTCGGCGCGCAACAACTGCTATCAGCTCAGGATAGAGCGGGCGTAGCCAAGAAAAAGGCCCGCCGGTGGTGCAGACCGGCGGGCCATCGTCTCCGCGCGGGAGGATTTGCGCGGAAACCTCGGTTGGCTTCAAGGCATGTCTTGCTCCCGAAACCGGTTCCCACTTTCGGGAGACATGCTTCAGGCTGCGATCACCGCTCGCGGCTCGACCATTTCGTAGCCGAGCGCTTCGGCGACGGCCTGGTTGGTGATGCGGCCCTTGTGCACGTTGAGGCCGTTGCGCAGGTGCGGATCGTCGACGATCGCCTTCAAGCCGCGATTGGCAAGCTGAAGACCGTAGTGGAGCGTCGCATTGTTGAGCGCGTGCGCCGAGGTGACCGGCACGGCGCCCGGCATGTTGGCGACGCAATAATGGATGACGCCGTCGACCTCGTAGGTGGGCTCGGCATGGGTGGTGGCGTGCGAGGTCTCGAAGCAGCCGCCCTGATCAATGGCGACATCGACCAGCACCGCGCCCTTTTTCATGCCCGACAGCATTTCGCGCGAGACGAGCTTGGGGGCGGCCGCGCCCGGGATCAGAACCGCACCGACGATCACGTCGGCGGAGAAGCACTCTTCCTCAAGCGCCTCGACGGTGGAATAGCGGGTGTGCACGCGGCCGTTGAAGATGTCGTCGAGCTGGCGCAGACGCGGGATCGAGCGGTCGATGATGGTGACGTCGGCGCCGAGGCCGGCGGCCATCTTCGCCGCGTTCAGACCGACCACGCCGCCGCCGATGACCGTGACCTTGCCGGGCAGGACGCCCGGCACACCGCCCAGGAGAACGCCACGGCCGCCATTGGCCTTCTGCAACGCCGTCGCGCCGGCCTGGATCGCCAGTCGGCCGGCGACCTCGGACATGGGGGCAAGCAGCGGCAGGCCGCCGCGATCGTCGGTGACGGTCTCGTAGGCGATCGCGGTGACGCCGGACTCGACGAGGCCGCTGGTCTGCGCCGGATCGGGTGCGAGGTGGAGATAGGTGTAGAGGATCTGGCCTTCGCGGAGTTGTACCCATTCCGACGGCTGCGGCTCCTTGACCTTCACGATCATGTCCGACTTGGCGAACACTTCCTCGGCAGTCTTCGCGATCCTGGCGCCAGCGGCCATGTAGGCTGCGTCGTCGGCGCCGATGCCGGCGCCCGCACCAGTCTCCACCAGCACGTCGTGGCCATGGGTGACATATTCGCGGACCGAACCGGGGGTCAGGCCTACGCGGTATTCGTGGTTCTTGATTTCCTTGGGGCAGCCGACGCGCATTGGCGCTATTCCTCGCATTTGACGTTATGTTCCCTGAGGGAAATTGTTAACACGCCTGCCGTGGAACGTGTTTGCGAATAGGAGTGTTCGGGACCGTCGGTTTCGTATATTCTTGCGCAAAATGGAGTTCTTGCGGGAGGAAACACGGGTTATGACCCGAGACAGGATCGATATCGCCATTCTTGAAGCTTTGCAGAAGGATGGCCGCATCTCCAATGCCGCGCTTGCGGAGACTGTGGGGCTGTCGCAATCCGCCTGTTCGCGCCGGCTCGACAATCTGGAAAAGGAAGGCGTCATCCGGGGCTATCATGCGCGCCTTTCCAACGCTGCACTCGGTCACCGGATGACGGCGATCGTGCATATCTCGCTGTCGGGACAGTTCGAAAAGACGCTGGCCGATTTCGAGGCGGCGGTGAAACGCTGCCCGAACGTGCTGTCGTGCCACCTGATGTCGGGCGAATACGACTACATCCTGCGGATCGCCGCGCGCGATCTCGAGGACTATGAGCGCATCCACAAGGAATGGCTGACGGCGATGCCGCACGTCACCAAGATCAACTCGTCATTCGCGCTGCGCGAGGTGATCGACCGCACCCATGTCGGCATGAAGCCGGACATGGCGTGAGGCGTGGGTTGGAAGGCCTGATAAGCCGGCAAAATTTCATCGGCGCGTCACGCGAAGCTGCTGGACTCATTGTTCTGACGGCGCGACACTCGTTGCGCCCCTCCACGGCCAAGAGCAAATATCCAGACGGAGAACGACAATGTTCGCGACGATACCTGCCATTTCCCGCCGCACTTTCCTGGCCGGTTCCGCAGCCGCGGGCGCGGTCGTGATGCTGCACCCGTTCTCGGCGCGGGCGCAGGCCAACCAGGCGCATCTGCGGATCATGGAAACGACGGACCTGCACGTCCACGTCTTCCCCTACGACTATTATGGCGACCGGCCCAACGACACGATGGGCCTTGCGCGCACGGCCTCGATCATCGAAGCGATCCGCGCCGAGGCGACCAACGCGATGCTGGTCGACAATGGCGATTTCCTGCAGGGCAACCCGATGGGCGACTATATCGCCTATGAGCGGGGCATGAAGGCGGGCGACATCCATCCGATCATCGCCGGCATGAACGTGCTCGGCTACGACGCCTCGACGCTTGGCAACCACGAGTTCAACTACGGGCTCGACTTCATGATGAACACGATCGCGGGAGCCAATTTTCCGGTGGTCTGCGCCAACGTCACCAAGGGCCAGCTTGCCGGCAATGCGCGCGAGGACGAGCTTTTCCTCAAGCCCTATGTGATCCTCGACAAGACGGTGACCGACGGTGCGGGGCAATCGCACCCGGTCAAGGTCGGGCTGATCGGCTTCGTGCCGCCGCAGATCATGAACTGGGATTCGCGCCACCTCGTCGGCAAGGCGGCGACCCGCGACATCGTCAAGGCCGCAGAGGCCTGGGTGCCGCAGATGAGGGAGGAGGGCGCCGACATCATCATCGCGCTGTCGCACTCCGGCATGGGGCCTGTCGGCTACGAGGAGAACCTGGAGAACGCCTCGATCCAGCTGGCCGGCATCGACGGCATCGACGCGCTGGTGACCGGCCACAGCCATCTTGCTTTCCCCGGGCCGCAGTTCGACGGCGTGGAAGGCGTCGACAACGCCGCCGGCACGATCGGCGGCAAGCCGGGCGTGATGGGTGGCTTCTGGGGCTCGCATCTCGGCCTGCTCGACCTTCTTCTGGAGCGCGACGGCAATAGCTGGCGGGTGGTTAGCTCGACCAGCGAGGCGCGGCCGATCTCGGAGCGCGTCGACGGCAAGACGAAGCCGCTGGTCGAAAGCGTGGCGGCCGTGGAGGACGCGGTGCGCGCCGACCACGAGGCGACGCTGGCTTACGTGCGTGCGCCGGTCGGCAAGACGGATGCGCACCTGCACTCCTATTTCGCGCTGGTGGCCGACGACCCTTCGGTGCAGGTCGTGAGCCAGGCGCAGGTCTGGTACATCACCGACATGCTGAAGGACACGGAATATGCCGAGCTGCCGGTGCTTTCGGCAGCAGCGCCCTTCAAGGCCGGCGGGCGCGGCGGGCCGGATTATTACACCGACGTTCCGCCCGGAGACGTGGCGATCCGCAACGTGGCCGATCTCTATCTGTATCCCAACACGGTGCAGGCGGTGGTGATCACGGGTGCGCAGGTGAAGGAATGGCTGGAGATGTCGGCCGGCATCTTCAACCAGGTCGAAGCAGGCGGCACCGACCAGCCCCTCATCAATCCGGATTTCCCGTCCTACAATTTCGACGTGATCGACGGCGTGACCTACCGCATCGACCTGTCGCAGCCGGCGAAATACACCTCCAAGGGCGAGCTGCAGAACGCCGATGCGAGCCGCATCGTGGACTTGCAGTTCGACGGCGCGCCGATCGATCCGGAGGCGCGTTTCGTCGTGGCCTCCAACAATTACCGCGCCGGCGGTGGCGGCAACTTCCCCGAGATCGGCCCCGACAAGGTGGTGTTCGAGGCGCCCGACACCAACCGCGACGTGATCGTGCGCTACATCGTGGAGCAGGGCACCATTGATCCGAAGGCCGACGCGAACTGGAACTTCGTGCCGCTGGAAGGCACGACGGTGGTGTTCGAGACCGGCCCGAAGGCAGAGGCCTTCATCGCCGAGGTGACCGGCGTTGCGATCGAAGCCGCGGGCGAGGGCGCCGACGGTTTCGCCAAGTATCGCATCACGCTCTGAACGCGCCAATGAGGACCGGCGGCAGCCGGTCCTGTGGCACTTGCTTCCGTCGGCGCGGCGATACAATGTCGCCGCAGCCGACGGAGACACGATGACCGATCCTTCCATCCTTCTCGCAATCTGCGCGACTTTCCTTCTGGCGGGCTTCGTCAAGGGCGTGGTCGGACTTGGCCTCCCCACGATCAGCCTGGCGCTTCTGACAGCGGTGCTTGGGCTGCCGCAGGCGATGGCGCTGCTGCTCGTGCCGTCGTTCGCGACCAATCTGTGGCAGGCGCTTGCCGGGGGCAACGCGCTCTCGATCCTGCGGCGCAACTGGCAGTTCTTTACGCTGGCGACGCTGACAGTTTGGATCGGCGCTCTCAGCCTGTCGCGGCTCGATACAGACGTGCTGGCGGGCCTGCTGGGACTGATCCTGGTCGTCTATGCGGTGCTCAATCTTGCCGGGTTGCGCTTCACCGTGCCGGCGGCGCGCCAGCCATGGGTCGGTTCCGTCTTCGGCGCGACGAACGGCGTGCTGACCGGCATGACCGGATCGTTCGTCGTGCCGGGTGTGATGTATCTGCAGGCGACCGGCATGCCGCGCGATGCGCTGGTGCAGGCGATGGGCATTCTGTTCGTGCTTTCAACCGTGGCGCTGGCGGTCGCGCTCGGCGGCAACGGCCTGCTCAACGCCACGCTTGGCGCGCAGTCTGCCGTCGCACTGCTGCCGGCCATCGCCGGCATGGTGATTGGCCAGAAGCTGAGAGGCCACCTGTCCGAGGCGCGGTTCCGCACCGTGCTGTTCTTTGCGCTGCTGGCGATGGGGCTTTACCTGCTGCCCAACCTTGCCGGCTGACCCCGCCGCGCCGCTCTTCCCTCAGCGGTACCAGAGCGCCAGCGACGGGAAGAGCAGAACCAGCACCAGCGCCACGGCCTGAAGCCCGATGAAGGGCAGCAGCGACCTGAATATGGTGCCGAGCGATATGTCGGGCGGGGCGACGCTTTTCAGGTAGAACGCGGCCGGCCCGAATGGCGGCGACAGGAACGAGATCTGCATGTTCAGCGCGAACAGCACGCCGAACCAGACCGGGTCGTAGCCGAGCTCCTTCACGATGGGCGCAAAGATCGGGATCGTCAGCAGCGCGATGCCGACCCAGTCGAGGAACATGCCGAGCACGGCCAGGATGAGCATCATCACCAGAATGATGACGATCGGCGTTTCGGAAACACCGAGAAGCAGTTCCTTGATGAAGTTGATGCCGCCCATGAGGTTGTACACGCCGATCAGCGCCGTGGCGCCGATGCCGATCCAGACGATCATGCCGCAGGTGCGCAGCGTCTGCATGGATGCGTCGAGCATCATCTTCATGGAGAACTCGCCGCGCAGCACCGTCGACAGGATCACGCCGACGACGCCGATGGCCGATGCCTCGGTGACGGAAGCGATGCCGCCATAGATCGAGCCGAGCACGAAGACCACGACCAGAAGCGGCAGGAACAGACCCTTCAGAAGCTTCAGCTTTTCCGCGAGCGACATCTGCTCCTGCTGGGTCGGTATCGGCGCCATCTCCGGCCGGAAATAGCCGATGGCGAGCACATAGGTCGCATAGAGCGCGGCAAGGAGCAGGCCCGGAACGAAGGAGGCAGTGAAGAGCTCGGCGATCGAAACGCTGGCCGACAGCCCATAGATGATGAGCACGATGGAGGGCGGGATCATGGTGCCGAGCGCGCCGCCGGCGCAGACGATGCCGATGGCCAGACGCCGGTCGTAGCCGAGCCGCAGCATCTGGGGCAGGGCGAGCAGGCCGAGAAGCACGATCTCGCCGCCGATGATGCCCGACATTGCCGCGAGCACGACCGCAACAAGCAGCGTCTGAACGCCGACGCCGCCGCGGATGCGCCCGCCCACCAGCCGCATCGCGTCGAACAGGTCGCGCGCGATGCCGGACCGGTCGAGGATCGACGCCATCAGCACGAACATCGGGATCGACACGAAGACGTACTGCATGATGAAGGAGTAGACGCGCGTGGTGACGATCGGCACCGCCATCGGGCCGAACCAGCCGAGCGCGAAGATCAACGCCACCAGAATGGTAACGAATGCCAGCGGCATGCCGGTGAGCAGCAGCAGCAGCAGCGTGCCGAACATGGCGAGACTGCCCCCGCCGATACCGAGAGCCTGAAGGTCAAACATCGCCGAGCTCCTGCTCCGGAGCGGAATGGTTCGCGTCCGTAGGATCGCGCCGCAGATGGGCAATGGCCTGGAGCAGGAACTGGATGCACATGACGCAGAGAATGAGGAACAGCACCGCTTTCACGATTGCCGGCGTCGGCGGGTTCCAGGCGCTGCCGCTGGTCTCCAGGTGCATCTGACCGGTCGGCGTGAAGAAGGCCTTGTAGGCGAAGCTCCAGGCGGCCCACGCCATCAGCGCGCAGGCCGCGGCGCCGACAAGGCTGATGGCGACATCGAGCAGGCGCCGCACGCGCGGCGAGACGGAATCGTAGAGCAGCACGACGCGGATATGGCGGTTCGTGCCCAGGCAGTAGGCACCGCCGAAGGCAAAGCAAAGCGCCGTCAGCGCGGTCGTCGTTTCGTGCACCCAGATGGTTGGCGCATTGAAGACGTAGCGCATCACCACTTCGTAAAAGGTGAAGGCAGTGATGAGCAGGAAGGCCGCGGCGAAAGCAGGTGCCAGCGGAATCAGGAGCCGTGAAAGCGGATCGTGCGCCTCGTCCCGCACCTCCTCGCGAGGATTGTCCCCGGAAGCCATGCCGTTTCTCCTCGCATTGCCGGCCGGGCCCGCCACCCGGCCGTGTCAGTCAAAGCCCGATAGGCGTCAGAGAAGTCCCGCGGACTTCAGGTAGGTCGTGAGCTTGTCGTAGACCTTCTGCGCGTTCTCCGAACGCTCGCCGTAAGGCTGCCACTGCTCCTGCGCGATCTGGCGGAACTTCTTCTTTTCCTCCTCCGACCAGGTGTGGATGGTCACGTCGCCCTGCGCGCGCAGCTTTTCCGCCACCTCCTCGTCTTTCGCGCGGATGCGCGTGGCCAGATCTTCGGCATAGTCCTTGACCGACTGGGTGAGGACTTCCTTCAGGTCGTCCGGCATGCCGTCCCAGGTCGCCTTGGTGATCGACACCTCGTTGAGCGGCAGGGAATGGAAGCCCGGCCAGATGGGATGCTTGGCGACGTCATGGAGACCCATGGAATCGTTGGTCGCGAGCGTGGTCGCGTCGGCGGCGCTGATGACGCCCTTGTCGAGCGACGTGAAGACCTCCGACTGGGGCAGGTTGACGGGCGAGGCGCCCGCCGCGGCAAAGGCCGACTGCACCATGCCTTCGGGTGCGCGCATCTTCACGCCCTTGAAGCCGTCGACGCCGTCGATCGGAACCTTGGAGGGGATGGCCTCTGCGGTCTGCGCGGCCGGGCCGATGAAGTGCACGCCATAGGGCGCGAGAATCTCGTTGTAGAGTTCCGTGCCGCCACCCTCGTTGAAGAAGGCGCGCAGTTCCTCGGGGCTCGAATAGGCGCCGACGGGGTTGCCGATCAGCGCAAAGGCGGCGTCCTTGCCGGTGAAATAGGAGCTGTCGGTGATGTGGCCGTCGAGAATGCCGGCACCGACCGCGTCGAGCGTTTCGTTGTACTCGACGATCGAGCCGACCGGCAGCATCTCCACCGTGATGCGCCCGTCCGAAAGCTCGCCCACGTGCTTGGCCCAGTCCTGCTGGACTTCGAAGGCGGCGGTGCCCGACGTGTCACTGCTCTGGAACTTCAGATTGTAGGTGTCCTGCGCGAACGCGGTCGTCGCCAGGAGCCCCGCGAAAACGGATGCAGCCAAAAGTTGCTTCATGATGCCTTGTCTCCTCCATGAGCGTTACCCGGCGCCTGTGCGGCTGCCGCGTTTCCTCCCCGCTCTGTATACATCCTTTCACGAAGCCTTGCGGCAGATCAATAGGCGATCCCGCCGCCGGCTCTCAGGCCTTGTAGATGACCTGGCGCACGTCGATGTACTCGGCCCGGAATCCGGCCTCGCAATAATGCAGGTAGAACTCCCACAGCTTGCGGAACCGGTCGTCGAAGCCGAGCGGCACGATCTTTTCCCACGATCCCCGGAAGCGCGTGCGCCATTCGGCGAGCGTGCGGGCATAGTCCTGCGGGAAGATGCGCTCGCGCGCGAAGGTGAGGCCGTGGTCGGCGCCCAGCGCCTTGAGGATCGACGGCGTCGGCAGCATGCCGCCGGGAAAGACGTAGCGCTGGATGAAATCCGGCCGTGCCCGATAGCGCTGGAAGGCGTGCTCCTTGATGGTGATGATCTGCATGCCGGCGGTGCCGCCGGCCTTAAGGCAATCCTTTACCTTGCCGAAGAAGACGGGCCAGTATTTTTCGCCGACCGCTTCGAACATCTCGATGGAGGCGATGCGGTCGTAGCGGCCGGTCTCGTCGCGGTAGTCCTGGAACTTGATCTCGACGCGATCCGACAACCCGGCCCGCGCTATGCGCGCCCTGGCAAAGTCGTGCTGCTCGCGGCTGATCGTCAGGCCGGTGACGCGGCAGCCGATCTCGCGCGCGACGAACTCGGCGAAGCCGCCCCAGCCGCAGCCGATCTCGAGCACGTGGTCGTCGGGGCCGATGCCGGCATCCTGCGCCAGTGCCCTGTACTTGGCCGCCTGCGCGCTCTCCAGATCGTTGGCGCCTGTCGAATAGAGCGCCGACGAATAGGTCATCGAAGGGTCGAGCCACTCCTTATAAAAGGCGTTGCCCAGGTCGTAATGGGCCGAGATGTTGCGCTGAGAGCCCGTGCGCGTGTTCTGGTTGAGCCAGTGGCGTACGCGCTGCAGGGCCGTCAGCAGCCAGCTCGCGCCGCCGGCCACCGTCTCGCCGGCCTCCTCGTTGATGACGAAGAGTTCCAGAAGCGTGGTGACGTCCGGGCTTTCCCAGTCGCCGTCCATGTAGGATTCGGCGACACCGATCGTAGCGCCGGTGAAGGCGCGGCCGGGCAGGTTCCAGTTGTGCAGAATCACCTCGCCATGGGGACCCGGGGCGTTGCCGCCCATCTCCACGACGAGGCCTTCAGGCGTGCGAACGGTAAGAGAGCCGCGCGGCAATGCCATGGCCACCGACAGCATCATGCGGGCGCGAGCCGGCAGGCCGCGCGTCACCTCGGCAAAATTGGCGGCATCAAGCCTGATTGCGGACGATTCGCCGGAAACGTCCGGAGTTGCTGCCGACATGGTTGCGTCCCCTGTGGTCCGGAGCGGCACGGGCTCGCCTCGCGGCATGTCGCCCGAAAGACAAGCGTTTTCAGGCGGTAATTTGTCATGTGATCACGCAATTCTGCAAGAGGCTGGACCAACGGCTGCTGCCATGCCGGCAAAAGGCATTTGACGGCTCCCGACAGGGCGCACCGGTGCTGCCCCGTTTTGGGACGGGCCGGCGGGCATGTCGCTTGCTTGGCTGTCTGCGTCGGCGCATGCCGGCCCTGACGTGGGGGTCCATCGGGCGAGCGTCAGGAAGGGTCTGCCGGGGAACGCGGGCGGGGGCGCCCCGGCAGGCTCGAAAGCCATGGTGGGCGAGCTCTCAAAGCATCGAAATCTGGAAAAAGTGGCTCCCCGGGCCGGATTCGAACCAGCGACCAACCGGTTAACAGCCGGTTGCTCTACCACTGAGCTACCGGGGAATAGCCTGCTCATGTGAACGGGGCAGCCTATAGCAAACAGTTTTCCGCTTTGCAAAGCGCCATTCTGCGATTTTTTCGGCTTTTTGTCATTTGCCAACTGGCTTTGGCCAAACGTGCGCCTCATATGTCGCGGACACAGCGTGCCGGCAGGGCCGGAAAGGTGGCATTGGATGGATGAACCGGAAGAGAACGAGGGCAGGACCCGCACGATCAGGTTACTCGGTCGCGAGATCACCATGCCGCAGTCACGTCTGCTGCGCATCGTCATCGGCGGGCTGCTGGTGTTTCTCGGATGCTTCGGCTTCCTTCCCGTGCTCGGCTTCTGGATGATCCCAGTGGGCCTCATTATTCTTTCGTACGAATTTGCCACGGTGCGGCGGTGGCGGCGACG
Source organism: Aquamicrobium sp. (assembly GCA_019739225.1). Lineage (GTDB taxonomy): Bacteria > Pseudomonadota > Alphaproteobacteria > Rhizobiales > Rhizobiaceae > Aerobium. The sequence continues at coordinate 483,932 of JAHHDT010000001.1, read as the reverse complement.
CTCGGAGGTCTGGTGGGCCGAAAAGCGGGGCAGGCGGCGCGCCCGTGGGCGGCAGCCGCTAGACAAGGCCGACAGGCGCTGAGGCGCGAAACGAGGAGAGTGGGTATGCGGTCAATCAACTGGTTCGGCAGCTTCGCGATTGCGATGTCGGTTTGCGGCACCTCATGGGCCCAACAGGTTGGCGAGGTCGGCGTCGACTGGACGGGCAACGACATCATTGTCGAGGCGGTCAAGGATCCCGAGGTGGATGGCGTGACATGCCATGTGTCCTATTTCGACCGCGGGATCATCGACCGGCTGCGCAAGGGCAACTACTTCGAGAATCCTTCGGACACGGCGATTTCGTGCAACCAGACGGGACCGATCACGATCGGCGAAATCGAGTTGGGCGAAGATGGCGAGGAGGTCTTCAAACAGGGTATCAGCCTGATCTGGAAAGAGCAGGTGGTGAACCGCATCTACGACAAGGCCAACGACACGCTGATCTATCTCGCGCATTCGCGGCAGGTGCAGGACGGTTCGGCCAAGATGTCGATCTCGACCGTACCGCTCTACGGCCAATCGGTAGAGTGGACCAACGGCAAGCCGCAGTAGCATCGCTGGGGGACGCGGGGCTGATCGTAGCGTTCCGTGAACCTTACTCGGAATGCCGCCGAGGATTTCTTTCAGAACGGACAGCCGGCGCTTGACGCGGTTTGCGCCTCAACCTATTGAGGCGCCTGCGAACGCGCATGCGTCGAGGCCTCGTGGCGGAGTGGTTACGCAGAGGACTGCAAATCCTTGCACCCCGGTTCGATTCCGGGCGAGGCCTCCAATCCGCCCCAGGGTCCTTTCGCCTTTATTTCCGATGTTTCCCGGCAATGCCGTGCACCAGATCGTCCGTCAAATTGGCGGGAGCGCGGGGGATTGTGTCTTGCATGCACCATCGCATGAGGGACTACGACCGCGACGGGCCATGCCGTCTAGCTGAAAAGATGTCCGGCATTATCCAACAAACCGTGTTCGGCGCCCTTGAGGTGCGGCATTCGGATCGCTAAGTGCTTCATTGACGGTGCGGGCGAATTTTGTCACACCCGCGCGGAACATGTAGCACATCGTCGGGGTGCGTCCTGGTGGCGGTTCCCAGGGCCTAAGGCAGGCGATGTTCTATCCGATTGGACAAAGCGCCGGCGCGGCGCTCTACGGGTTGAGACATGACGGCCGATTTCCAAGAGCAGCGGGTCAAGATGGTCGATGGCCAGGTGCGCACGACCGATGTGACGAATGTCGGCATTCTCGGCGCCATGCTGGCGCTGCCGCGCGAGGATTTCGTTCCGGCGGCCAAGCGCGCGCTTGCCTATATCGACGAAGACCTGGAGATCGCTTCGGCGCGCGACGGAAAGCCTGCGCGCTTTTTGATGGAGCCGTCGCCGTTCGCCAGACTGCTGCAGCTTGCCGGTGTCCGCGCCGGCGATCTCGTGCTCGATGTGGGGTGCGGAACCGGCTATTCGACGGCCGTCCTTTCCAGACTTGCCAGCTTCGTGGTCGCGCTTGAAAGCGATTCGGAACTTGCCGCGCGCGCCAACGAGGTGCTCGCCAGCCTCGGCTGCGAGAACGTTTCCGTGGTGGAGGGGCCGTTGACCGCCGGCCACGCCGCACAGGCGCCCTACGATGTCATCGTCATAAACGGTGCGGTCGATGAGGTTTCGCCGGCGCTGTTCGAGCAGCTCAACGAGGGCGGGCGTCTCGTCGCGGTGGTTGGCGAGGGCAACGCAGGCTGGGCCACACTCTACGTCAAGGAGGACGGGCTGGTTTCCAGGCGTCACGGCTTCAACGCGGCGGTAAAGCCCCTCGTGGAATTCCGCCGGGTGCCCGCATTTGAATTTTAGAGGGCGCTAAAGTTTAAAAAGTCCTGAATTGTTACCTATCTGTAACGCCCTCGAGCGGGAAAGTGGTATAGCGTCGAGCACGGGAGCGAGCGGAATCGCTTGAGAGCGAGGTCCGGAAGTTGCGTTGCTCGCCGTGCGACGGCGATGGATCAATTCGGTTGGGGTGCTTCAGGCAGGTCCCGTCGAGACTTTAAGAGGTGGTTCGTGTCTGTTGTTCGCAAAGGCCTTTTCGCTGCGGTTGCCTTGTCCGGCATTCTATCCTTCGCCGTGCCATCGCTGGCCGAGACCATTCATGGTGCGATGGCCAAGGCGTATCAGAACAATTCCAGCCTGAATTCGGCCCGTGCCGGCGTTCGGGTTACGGATGAGGGTGTCGCCATTGCAAAGTCGGGATGGCGTCCGGTGATCGGCGCCACGGGCAGCCTCAGCCTTACCGACAGCAACAATAGCGGTGAGGTGCGTGCCGGTTCGTTCGGCGTGCAGATCCAGCAGTCGCTGTTCGACGGCTTCCAGACCCAGAACAACGTGCGTGCCGCCGAATCGCGGGTGCGCGCATCCAACGAAAGCCTGCGCAACAGCGAACAGGACATTCTCTTCAACGCGGCCGCCGCCTATCTCGACGTCCTTCGCGACCGTCAGATCGCGGTGTTCCGCGAGCGCAACCTGGACTTCCTCAGCGAGCAGGTTCGCGCAGCGTCGTCCCGATTCGAGGTGGGTGAGGGCACGCGCACCGACGTGGCGCAGGCACAGGCGCAGCAGGCCGCCGCAGTGGCCCAGTTGAGCGCGGCGCGGGCGCAGGTGCAGGTGAGCGAAGCCGCCTATCTCAACTTCGTCGGCGACCGCCCCGGCCGCCTCGAAGGGGCGCGGCCGGTGTCGAACCTGCTGCCGAACGGCATCGAGACCGCCGTTGGAGCCGGGCTGAACGAACATCCGGCGATCCAGGCGACGCTGCATCTCGTGGATGCGGCCTCTTTCGTGGTCAAGGCCACCGAGGGCTCGCTTTTGCCTCAGGTCAACGCACAGGCAGGCGTGTCCAGCAGCTTTCGCGATTCCAACCTGCCGGGCGTCGGCGGTGGCGCCGTCGGCGACGGGACGACCAACTCGGCCTCGATCGGCCTCAACCTGACGATCCCGATCTATCAGGGTGGGCGTGTGTCGGCGCAGGTGCGCCAGTCGAAGGAATCGCTCGGACAGGCACGTATCGAAGTCGACGTGGCGCGCGACAGCGTTCGCCAGGCGGTTACGGCCGCATGGACGCAATATGTCGCCGCGCGCGAAGTGGTTGCCGCCAACCGTGAACTCGTTTCCGCCGCACAGCTTGCGCTCTCTGGCGTGATCGAGGAGCGCGACGTCGGTCAGCGCACCACGCTCAACGTGCTCGAAGCACAGGCGGACGTGATCACCGCCCAGATCAACCTTGCCACCGCCGAGCGCGACGTGGTGGCGGCCAGCTACGCCATCCTGTCGGCCATGGGCCGGCTTTCGCCGCAGCGGCTCGGCCTTGCCGTCGAGCCCTATAATGCGCGCGAGCATTACGAGGCCGTGAAGGACAAGTGGATCGGCACGCGTACGCCTGACGGCCGCTGAGGCGTTGGCGCCCAGGCAAGCCCCCAAACTTGTGCGAAAGCTGTGCCAGGCCGCGAGGGGGGATTCTCTCGCGGCCTCGTGTCGTCTAGCCTAGCGACGATTCGGTCGCTGTCTGGCATGCAGGCGGGCGGGGCCGGCCATCGGATCAGAAGGCGGCGATTTGAGTATGGCACAGACCGGAAGTGCGCAGCGTGAACCCTCCATGGAGGAGATTCTCGCGTCCATTCGCAGGATCATCGAAGACAGTGACACCGTGCGACAGCCGGGGGACGAGGATTCGGCACAGGCTGCCGGGAACGCCGGCGATGAGGTCGAGGCATTCCGCGCGGAACTCGACGAGCCGATCGCTTCCGTCGCGCAGCCGGTGAACATGGCCGAAAACGAGGTGTCCGCGGCACATGTCGAGGCCGCCGACCTGAATGATGAACCCGCGCCGGAAGCTTTTTCGCTTCCGCACGTGGAAGAACCTCCTGCTACAGAAGCTGCGTTTCAGGACGACAGCGTCGACATCTCGCTGGATGAGGAAGACTTTTCGCCGGCAATCGACGACGAACCGCCGGTAGCAGAAGCGCCGGACACGCAGATCAAGCCCGCGATCATCTCCGACCAGGCGGGCCGGCAGGTTGCCGCCGCGTTCGGCGAGCTTTCGGAAGTGTTTGCCGCCAGCCGCCGTCGCTCGTTCGACGAGATGGCGGAGGAAATGCTGCGGCCGATGCTGCAGGACTGGCTGGACAACAACCTGCCAACGCTAGTGGAAAAGCTGGTGCGCGAGGAAATTGAGCGCGTCGCGCGCGGCGGCTGACGCTTTCGGCACGACCGACTTTGTCGACGCCGCCCACCGGGCGGCGTTTTCGTTGGCGGGAACCCGTGGCCTCCGGCGCAGTTGACTTGCCGGGGGGCTTCCGGTTTACACCGGCGCACATCTTCTTCCCGAAATCCGTTGGATCGCTTCGATGCTCGAAAAAACCTACGACGCCAAGTCCGTCGAACCCCGGATCGCCCAGGCGTGGGAGGATGCGAATGCATTCGCCGCCGGAGCCGGCTCGAAGCCGGGCGCGGAAGCCTTCACCATCGTGATCCCGCCGCCGAACGTCACCGGCTCGCTGCATATGGGCCATGCGCTCAACAACACGCTGCAGGACATCCTGATCCGTTTCGAGCGCATGCGTGGCAAGAACGTGCTGTGGCAGCCCGGCATGGACCATGCCGGCATCGCGACGCAGATGGTGGTCGAACGCCAACTCGCCGAAAGCGGGCTGAACAGACGAGACATGGGGCGCGAGCAGTTCATCGACCGCGTGTGGGGCTGGAAAGAGCAGTCCGGCGGTTCGATCATGCACCAGCTCAAGCGGCTGGGCGCGTCCTGCGACTGGGACCGCGAGCGCTTCACCATGGACGACGGCCTGTCGGAGGCGGTGATCGAGGTTTTCGTCTCGCTCTATCGCGAAGGCTTGATCTATCGCGGCAAGAGGCTGGTCAACTGGGACCCGACGTTTGAAACGGCGATCTCCGACCTCGAAGTGGAGAACAAGGAAGCCGCCGGCCATATGTGGCACTTCAAATACCCGTTGGCCGGGGGCGAGACCTATACCTATGTGGAGAAGGATGCCGACGGCAACGTCGTCTTCCAGGAAGAGCGCAACTACATCTCCATCGCCACGACCCGGCCCGAAACGATGCTCGGCGACGGCGCGGTGGCCGTGCATCCGTCCGACGAACGCTATGCGCCGATCGTCGGAAAATTGTGCGAGATTCCGGTCGGCCCGAAAGAGCATCGCCGCCTGATCCCGATCATCACCGACGAATATCCGGACCCGACCTTCGGCTCGGGCGCGGTGAAGATCACCGGCGCGCACGACTTCAACGACTATCAGGTCGCCCGCCGCAATCACATCCCGCTCTATCGCCTGATGGACACGCGCGCGAGCATGCGGGCCGATGGCGAGCCTTATGCGGTGTACGCAGCGCGGGCTCTGGAAATCGCCAAATCCGGCGACTTGCCGGCAGAAGACGAGGTCGACGGGATCAATCTCGTGCCGGACGAATATCGCGGTCTCGACCGCTTCGAGGCACGCCGGCGGATCGTCGAGGCGATCAATGCGGAAGGGCTGGCGGTCACGGTCAAGGATGCCGAAGGCAACGACATTCCCTACGTTGAAAACAAGAAGATCATGCAGCCCTTCGGCGATCGCTCGGGCGTGGTGATCGAGCCGATGCTGACCGACCAGTGGTTCGCCGACGCCAAGACGCTTGCCCAGCCTGCGATCGCGTCGGTGCGGGAAGGGCGTACGAACTTCGTGCCGAAGAACTGGGAAAAGACCTATTTCGAGTGGATGGAGAACATCGAGCCGTGGTGCATATCGCGCCAACTCTGGTGGGGGCATCGCATTCCCGCGTGGTACGGGCCGGATGGCCACATCTTCGTAGCCAAGACCGAAAAGGAAGCGCTGGATGAGGCGGTCGAGTACTACCTCGCCGTCGACACACCGTGGCGCGACTGGGTCAAGGACCAGCTCGAGAATTTCGAGCCTGGCAACATCCTGACGCGCGACGAGGATGTGCTCGACACCTGGTTCTCGTCAGCGCTTTGGCCGTTCTCGACGCTCGGCTGGCCGAACAAGACGAAGGAACTCGACACCTACTACCAGACCGACGTTCTGGTCACCGGCTTCGACATCATCTTCTTCTGGGTCGCCCGGATGATGATGATGGGGCTGCATTTCATGGACGAGGAGCCGTTCCACACGGTCTATGTCCATGCTCTGGTTCGCGACAAGAACGGCGCCAAGATGTCGAAGTCGAAGGGCAACGTCATCGACCCGCTCGACCTCATCGACGAATACGGCGCGGATGCGCTGCGTTTCACGCTGGCGATCATGGCCGCGCAGGGCAGGGACGTGAAGCTCGACCCGGCACGCATTGCCGGCTACCGCAACTTCGGCACCAAGCTCTGGAACGCCACGCGCTTCGCCGAGATGAACGAGGTTGCCGGCAACCCGGACTTCCGGCCGCAGGACGCAAAGCTGACGATCAACCGCTGGATACTTACCGAGCTGACCCGTACGACCACCGCGGTGACGGACGGGATCACCGGCTATCGCTTCAACGATGCGTCGTCTGCTGCTTACCGGTTCGTCTGGAACCTGTTCTGCGACTGGTATGTCGAGCTGCTGAAGCCGGTCTTCAGCGGCGAGGACGAGGCGGCCAAGGCGGAGAGCCGAGCCTGCATGGCCCATGTTCTCGACGAGATCTACAAGCTGCTGCACCCGATCATGCCGTTCATGACGGAGGAACTGTGGGCGCAGACGGCTGGAGAGGGCTATGAGCGCGATACGCTGCTCTGCCACGCCGCCTGGCCGACGCCCGATTTCGAGGATGCGGAAGCCGCCGCCGAGATCAACTGGCTGGTCGAGCTCGTCTCCGGCATCCGCTCCGTGCGTTCGGAAATGAACGTGCCGCCCGCCGCGATCGCACCGCTGGTCATGGTCGGCGCCAATGCCACAACGCGCGAACGGGTTGCCCGCCACGATCCGGCGATCCGCAGGCTGGCCCGCATCGGCGAGGTTGGTTTCGACGCGGCCGCGCCGAAAGGCGCCGCGCAGATCGTGATCGGCGAAGCAACGGCTTGCCTGCCGCTCGGCGACCTGATCGACCTGAAGGTCGAGGAGGCGCGGCTGTCGAAGGAACTCGCCAAGAACGCCGACGAGATCGCGCGCATAGACAAGAAGCTCGCCAACCCGAACTTCGTCGCCAAGGCGGCACCGGACGTCGTGGACGCCGAGCGCGAGAAGCAGGCAGAACTTGTCGACGCCAGAGCCAAGCTGGAAACCGCGCTGGGGCGGGTGCGCGAGGCCGGTTAGGCGGACGATTCGGCTTTCGGTTGCAAGTTGGCCGTGCCGCCGCATTGGAATGTGGCGGCCGGCGCGCATTTTCGGCCTATTGTTGCCGTAATGTGACGAGCTGAAAATTATCGTTACTTTTCAATGTTTTGGTTGGACTTCCGCAAGGAATGTCGGCCGCTTTTCGGGCAATGCCGTAAGGTGAGGCGTGCCATCCGCCATGCGATGGCGTGGACTACCCCCTTTGACGGAGCACGTTCCTCGTGCATTCTCGTTTCATGGTTGTGCCGAGGGAGCGGCATAGAGGAGGGATACCCATGAAAAACCACGCAATCGGTGGATCGCTATTGGCGGTGGCACTGCTCGCGGCAGGCAGCGCGCAGGCTGGCGGCTTCTCGCGCGGCTCGGCCGACACCGACATCCTGTACGAACCGGGACAGTTCGATATTCGCGCCGGGGTGACGTTCGTCAGTCCCAGCCGGAAGATCACGAACGACGGTGATCCCGGCCTCATCGGCAAGGATTACACGGAGAGCTATTTCATCCCGTCGATTGCCGCAAAGGTGCGGCTGTTCGACCCGCTGAGTTGCGCGGGCACCTACACGCAGGCCTATGGCGGAAGCATGAACTACGAGGGGCGCCTGCTTCCAGGCAAGCTGACGGAAGAGTTCACAGTCGATGAATTCGCACTGACCTGTGCCGCCAAGTTCGGCATGGAGCGGGGCAATTTCTACGTCATCGGCGGCGCCTTCGTTGAGCGCTTCGACTACGAGCGCGTCAATTCCGTCATTCCGGGTGTAGCCAACGCAGACCTCACGCTTGACGGCACCGATTACGGCTACCGCCTCGGCGTGGCCTACGACATCCCGGAGATCGCATTCAGGACGCAGCTTCTCTATCGGTCCTCCACCTCCTACGGCGCTGACGGCCGCTTCATGCTCCCGGCGATGGGCGTCGACGTCCCCGCCTTCGGGACGGGCAATCTCCCGCAGAACCTCGAGCTCAAGGTTCAGAGCGGCATCGCGCCCGGCTGGCTGGCGTTCGGCTCGGTCAAATGGACGGACTGGAGCGTGCAGAACCAGCTCGCCGTGTCGGTTCCCGACTTCCCGCCCGCCGACAGCCTCGATGTCTATAACTGGAAGGACGGCTGGACGGTTACCGGAGGCGTCGGACATGCCTTCAACGACCGTATTTCTGGTCTGGCGAGCCTGACCTGGGATCAGGGCGTCAGCACGGGTTGGGACCTGTCGAGCGACACGTGGACCGTTGCGCTGGGCGGTTCGGTGAAGGACTCGTGGGGTGGCGAACTGCGCGGCGGCGTCGGCGTTTCATACTTGACTTCCGCCGAAGAAGTGTTCGGTGCCAATGCGGGTCGCGCGGTCGACAGCGGCTGGGCGTACGCGCTGAATGTCGGCTACAAGCTGAGCTGGTAAGCCGAGCGGCTTCCCGCCGCCACAGACGAGCTTCGTCAAAGGCCCGGGCATGACCCGGGCCTTTTTGCGTGCGCTGAAAGGGCCGCAAACAGCTTTTCGGGCGCCGATCGCTGAAAGGCCTTGAATTTTCGGCGTGTTGGCCCCATTTTTACGCGCAGTCACCCGGGCCGGGCCCCTCTGGCAGGCGAGGCGTCGCCTGTGATGTCGGACCGATCGACGACGCGCCCACGCAGCGCTACCGAAACTCCAAAAACATGTTTGACCATGAGTGGCTCTGGCCTGGATTCCTGGCGTTCGTCGCCTTGATCCTTTTCTTCGACCTGTTCGTCCTGCACCGCAAGGACCACGTCATCTCCACCCGCGAAGCCTTGTTGACCGTCGGCGGGTATGTCTCGCTGGCGATGCTGTTCGCGGCCAGCATCTTCTACTTCGAGGGGCCGCAGCGCGGTTCCGAATTCCTGACGGGTTATCTCGTCGAGCAGGCGCTTTCGCTGGACAACATCTTCGTGATCGCCCTGATCTTTGCCTACTTCAAGGTTCCGCAGGAAGCGCAATACCGCGTTCTCTTCTACGGCATCGTGGGCGCCATCGTCATGCGATTGTCGCTGATCGTGCCGGGTGTGAAGCTGGTCGACCAGTTCTTCTGGGTTGGCATGATCCTCGGCGTCGTGCTGCTCATCTCCGGCTACAAGATGATGACCTCGGACGGAGACATGGCCGATCCCGGCAACAGCCGGGTCGTCAAATGGCTGCGCAGCACCGGGCGCGTGACCGAGGACTACGAGGGGTCGAAGTTCCTGACCCGGCGCAACGGCGTCCTGTTCATGACGCCGCTGTTCCTGGTGCTGGTGACGGTCGAGATCACCGACCTCGTCTTCGCGATCGACTCGATCCCGGCAGTGCTGGCGATTTCCAACGATCCGTTCATCGTGTTCTCGTCCAACGTGTTCGCGATCATGGGTCTCAGGGCGTTGTTCTTCGTGTTGTCGGGCATGATGCGGGAGTTCCGCTTCCTCAAGCATGGCCTTTCGCTGGTGCTGATCTTCGTCGGCGCCAAGATGATCGTCGCGCACTGGTACAAGCTGCCGTCCGAGATCGCGCTCGGCGTGGTGGGCATGCTCATTCTCGGCTCGGTGCTGCTGTCGATCTTCATCAAGGAAGAGCCCGACGGCGAGGAGAAAACGCCCGAGCAGGTTGCCGACATGGAGCGTCGCGCACACGCCGGCGAAACCGACCGAGCCTGACCGGCGCGGGGCGAAGCCTATTGACGGCATGATGTCAGGGCCGTATCGGAGGGGAGTACCCGCCGGTACGGTCGCTGACATCGTGTCCGTTTGCCGGTAGTATAGGCCAACAAAGAAACGTTGAACTGGAAACGCCATGCCCGCCTATCGTTCACGCACCACCACCCACGGCCGCAACATGGCCGGCGCGCGCGGCCTGTGGCGCGCCACCGGCATGAAGGATGGCGACTTCGGCAAGCCGATCATCGCGGTGGTCAACTCGTTCACGCAGTTCGTGCCGGGCCACGTGCACCTGAAGGACCTCGGCCAGCTCGTCGCACGCGAGATTGAAGCGGCCGGCGGCGTGGCCAAGGAATTCAACACCATTGCCGTCGATGACGGCATCGCCATGGGGCATGACGGCATGCTCTATTCGCTGCCGTCGCGCGAGATCATCGCCGACAGCGTCGAATACATGGTCAACGCACATTGCGCCGATGCCATGGTCTGCATCTCCAATTGCGACAAGATCACGCCCGGCATGCTTAATGCCGCGATGCGCCTCAATATTCCCGCGGTCTTCGTTTCCGGCGGGCCGATGGAGGCCGGCAAGGTCGTTCTCAACGGCAAGACGCATGCGCTCGATCTGGTGGATGCCATGGTCGCGGCTGCTGACGACAGCGTCAGCGAGGAGGACGTCAAGGTCATCGAGCGCTCGGCCTGTCCGACCTGCGGTTCCTGCTCGGGCATGTTCACGGCGAATTCCATGAACTGCCTGACCGAGGCACTGGGGCTGTCGCTGCCGGGCAACGGCTCCACGCTCGCCACCCATGCCGACCGTCGCAGGCTGTTCGTCGAGGCCGGCCATCTGATCGTCGATCTGGCCCAGCGCTATTACGAACAGGATGACGAGAGCGTGCTGCCGCGCAATGTCGCCAACAAGCGCGCGTTCGAGAATGCCATGTCGCTGGACATCGCGATGGGCGGCTCCACCAACACGGTTCTGCACATCCTGGCCGCGGCCTATGAGGGTGGCATCGACTTTACGATGGAAGACATCGACCGCCTGTCGCGCAACGTGCCGTGCCTGTCCAAGGTCGCGCCTGCGAAGAACGACGTTCACATGGAAGACGTGCATCGGGCCGGCGGCATCATGCGCATTCTGGGCGAGCTGGAGCGCGGCGGTCTGATCCATCGCGACAGCCCCACGGTTCACGAAGCGACGCTGGGCGATGCCATCGACCGCTGGGACATCACCCGCACCACCAGCGAAACCGTGAAGACGTTCTTCCGGGCTGCGCCGGGCGGCATCCCGACCCAAACGGCCTTCAGCCAGGAGGCCCGCTGGGACGAACTCGACACCGACGGCGAAAAGGGCGTCATCCGCTCCGTCGAACATCCGTTCTCCAAGGATGGCGGTCTTGCCGTGCTCAAGGGCAACATCGCGCTGGACGGCTGTGTGGTGAAGACCGCGGGCGTGGACGAGTCGATCCTGAAATTCTCCGGTCCGGCGGTCGTCTATGAAAGTCAGGATGCGGCCGTGAAGGGGATTCTCAGCAACGAGGTCAAGGCGGGCGACGTCGTCGTCATCCGTTATGAGGGGCCGAAAGGCGGGCCGGGCATGCAGGAAATGCTCTACCCGACCAGCTACCTGAAATCGAAGGGGCTCGGGAAAACCTGCGCGCTTCTGACGGACGGACGCTTCTCCGGCGGCACGTCGGGCCTCTCGATTGGCCATGCCTCGCCGGAAGCGGCGCAGGGCGGGGCGATCGGCCTGGTTCGCAACGGCGACATCATCGATATCGACATCCCCAATCGCACGATCAGCCTGCGCCTTTCGGAGGAAGAACTGACCGCCCGCCGTGCGGAGCAGGACAGGCTCGGCTGGAAGCCCGCCGGGCCCCGCAAACGGAACGTGACGACGGCGCTGAAAGCGTATGCCGCGTTTGCCGCCAGCGCCGACAAGGGCGCCGTGCGCATCCTGCCTGAATAGGGCGTTTTCCCGCAAATACCGGCATGGGATCGAATGAACGCCAGTGGCTTGCCACTGGCGTTTTTCGTTGTGGCTTTCCGGCAACACTCGTTTCGCTCTGGATAGGCTATGGTCCGGCCTTAAGGAAATTTGCCTACTTCCCGCCATAAACCGAGAGCTAGCTCGCGGGCGTCATGGAACGGTGCCGTCAGAGCTGCCGGACAAACGAAAATTCAACGCCGCAGCTGTCCGCGGCAAGGATGACGATGAGAGCGCAGATGTCTTCGACCAGCAGCCATCCAGCATGTGCTTGCGCGGTCTCCTGCGTGACATTCGGGTCCGGGCGGGGCTGGAGCAACAGGGTATCATGTCACTAGGTACGGTCGTCAGGGCGGGTATTGTGTGTACGGTAGCGGCTGGAGCGATGGGTGCCGCGGCGCCCAGGGCCTACGCGCTGGACCAGTCCGTCATCGGCAGCCCCGAGGAGAAGCGCAACCCGTGGGCGGTGTTCCGTCTCGGCTTTTCCGCCTATCAGAGCGGCCACAAGGAGCAGGCGGTCGAGGCCTATCGCTACGCCGCAGACAACGGCCAGCTCGGAGCGCGCTGGAAGCTCGCACGTATGTACGCCGAAGGCGACGGCGTGACGAAGAACGACTACGAGGCCTTCAAGTTCTTTCAGGCGATCGCCGCGCAGGATGTAGAGCCCGGTTCGCCAGACGAAAGCTATGTCTCGGACGCGCTGGTGGCGCTGGCAGGCTATGCGCGCAGCGGCATCCCCGGCACGCCGGTGCAGCCGAATGCCGCCGCGGCCCAGGAATATTACATGCGCGCGGCCGCCAACTACCGCAATCCCAAGGCGCAGTTCGAGATCGGCAAGATGTTCCTCAACGGCGAGGGCGGCATGAAGTCGAGCATCCAGCAGGCTGGGCGCTGGCTGCAGCTCGCCGCCGAGAAGGGCCACACCGGCGCTCAGGCCACGCTTGGCAACCTGCTTTTCCAGTCTGGCAAGGCGGTGAAGGGGCTGGCCATGATGACCGCCGCGCTGGAGCGGGCCCAGCCCACCGACAAGCAGTGGATACGCGGCATGCAGGAAGAGGCCTTCGCGATCGCCGGCGAGGCTGACCGCCGCACGGCAATCGCGCTGGCACAGGACATGCTCGCAAAGGGTGCGAACTAAAGCGCGTCGCTGCCGATGGTATTCAGATAGCAGCTTTAAACATGCGCCGCGTCGATTCGCATCGAACACCTCAGCTCAGCGACGTCATCCTCGGGCTTGTCCCGAGGATCTGCCAACCTGTCAGAGCAGTAGATCCTCGGGACAAGCCCGAGGATGACGTCGTCGATATGAATCCGCCAACGCGCAACGCGCTTTGGCCCTGTCGAGGCCTGTGGACCGAGGGCTGCTTTCGTCTATCGGAGCATTGCCACAGCCGGGACGTGATCCGACGGCTTTTCCCAGGCACGCACATGCTTTTCGATGGATGCCGACTCGAAGAGGTTCGCCGCTTCCGGTGACAGGAGCAGGTGGTCGATGCGGATTCCGTTGTTCTTCTGCCAGGCGCCAGCCTGGTAATCCCAGAATGTGAAGGTGTCGCCGGCATCGGTGACGGCGCGGATCGCGTCCGTGAAGCCGAGATATTCCAGCTTGCGCAGCGCGCCGCGGGTCTCGGGCTGGAACAGGGCGTCGTTGACCCATTCCTCAGGCCGCCTGGCATCGATCGGCTGGGGAATCACGTTGTAGTCGCCGGCAAGCACCAGCGCTTCCTCGAGCTCCAGACGTTCTGCCGCCCAGCGCTGCAGCCGGTCCATCCAGCGCAGCTTGTAGCCGTATTTTCGGTCCTCGGTAATGGGGTTGCCGTTGGGCAGGTAAAGCGAGACTACGCGCAGAGCGCCGTGCGGCGTGGAGAACACGCCCTCAATGAACCGCGCCTGCTCGTCCTCATCGTCACCGGGAAGGCCGCGATTGACCTCGTCGAAGCGGAGCTTGGAGAGGATTGCGACGCCGTTGAAGCCTTTCTGGCCGTGTGTCTCGACGTGATAGCCCAGCGCCTCGATCTCCGCGCGTGGGAAGCCCTCGTCAACAGTCTTGATTTCCTGCAGGCAGGCGATGTCGGGCTGGCTGTCGTTCAGCCAGTGCACGAGATTGTCGATGCGAGCCTTGACGCCGTTGATGTTCCAGGTGGCGATCTTCATCGCGTCAGATCGAGAACGAGGTGCCGCAGCCGCAGGACGCGACCGCGTTGGGGTTCCTGATCTGGAAGGACTGGCCCATCAGGTCGTCGACGAAATCGATGACGGAGCCGCCCATATAGACAAGCGAGAGGTCGTCGATCAGCACGGTCGCACCATCGCGCTCAATGGCGATGTCGTCATCGTTGCGCGAATCGACGAGGTCCATCTTGTAGGAAAAGCCGGAACAGCCGCCGCCTTCGACGGAGACGCGCAGCGCGATCTTGTCGGGCTCCTTGGCGAGGATCTGCGTGATCCGCTTCGCCGCCGTCTCGCTCATCTCAACGCTTTTCATACCGGTCTTCGCGTCGACGCCCATGGCTGTCACCTTGCGTTTGCATCCTCCCAATAGGTATGAAGCCGCAAGAGGCAAGTCAACAAGCGGAAGCGAGGCGGCCAGTTGAGGAAACGCGCAAACCTTGCCGCGTCATCCCGGCCAAGGGAGCGGAGCGACCGCGAGCCGGGACCCATTGGTCCGAACATCGTCGAGCACGGCCCGGTGTTAGCCGCTGCGCCGCTCGGTGCGCTTGCGGAAAACCTTCGACCCGGCCGTGCTGCTCAATGGGTCCCGACTCTGCGGTCGCTCCGCTCCCTTGGCCGGGATGACGTCATGCGTATGCGTGTGCCATGACGGATGACCGGCGGTCTCTCGAAGGAATCGGCTTCGGCTACCGGCCGCGTGCAGCCTATGCATGCGACCCGGCCCAAACGCGCGGGCGCTTTTACGATGAACCGGAAAGCCCGACGCGCACGCCGTTCCAGCGCGACCGCGATCGCATCATTCATTCCACCGCCTTCCGCAGGCTCAAGCACAAGACTCAGGTCTTCATCGCGCATGAGGGCGACCATTATCGCACGCGGCTGACGCATTCGATCGAGGTGGCCCAGATTGCGCGGGCACTCGCGCGGGCGCTGTGCGTGGACGAGGATCTGGCCGAGGCCATCGCGCTGGTGCACGATTTCGGCCATACGCCATTCGGCCATACCGGCGAGGACGCGCTGGACGCGATGATGAAGCCGTGGGGCGGCTTCGACCACAATGCGCAGTCGCTGCGCATCGTCACCCGCATCGAGCGGCGCTATGCCGAGTTCGAAGGCCTGAACCTGAGCTGGGAGACGCTCGAGGGGCTGGTCAAGCACAACGGACCGCTGACGGATGGCGAGGGCAGGGGGCTTGCCGGGCCGGTGCCGGCGACGATCGTCAACTTTTCCGAGCTGTTCGATCTCGAACTGGACAGGTTCGCGTCCGTCGAGGCGCAGGCGGCGGCGATTGCCGACGACATCGCCTACAATACGCACGACATCGACGACGGGCTGCGCGCGGGGCTGCTCAGCCTCGGCATGCTGAATGCTGTGCCGCTTCCTGCGGGGATACTCGCCGAAGTGCGTGCCAAGTATCCGCGGCTAGATGACGTGCGAACCGGCCACGAACTGATGCGCCGGCAGATAACCGCCATGGTCGAGGACGTGATCGGCACCGCGCGCGCGAATCTCAATGCGCTCAAGCCGGTATCGAGCGCCGATATTCACAATGCGGGGCGGCCGGTCGTCACCTTTTCCGCCGAGATGGCGGCGAAAGAGAAGGAACTGAAGACATTCCTTTATGCCAATCTCTACCGCCACCCGAGCGTAATGGCGGTGCGTGAGGGGGCGGACCGGATCGTGCGCGATCTCTTCGGCCACTATTTCGCCAATCCACGCGACATGCCCGAGGGCTGGCGCGAGGGGCTGGACAGGGCGGAAGACCGGATCAAGGCGCGCGACGTCGCCGACTTCATCGCCGGCATGACCGACACTTACGCGATCAAGGAGCATCACCGCTTGTTTGACCGGTCTCCCGATTTGGGCTAGGGCCACGGCGAATTCGAGCAACAGTGCGTCCTTCGAGGCTCGCTCCGCTCGCACCTCAGGATGAGGGATGTCGTGCATCCCCGGCAAGCTCAAGGGCTCGAAGGCTGGTCTGTTGCCTTGCATCGAGCCCTCTGCGTAATGGGCTCGATCAACCCACCTTCCTCATCCTGAGGTGCGAGCGGAGCGAGCCTCGAAGGACGCACGGACCCACCAGGATCGAGACGCAGCATCATGAACATCTTCGCGGATTTCGCGACCCGCATCGCAAAGGCCATCGAAACGCTCGACCTGAAGACCCCGGCGGGCGAGCGACCCGACCTTGCGCGCGTGACCGTCGAGCCGCCGCGCGATGCCAGCCATGGCGACCTGGCGACGAACGCGGCGATGGTGCTGGCCAAGGGGCTCGGACAGAATCCGCGCGCGCTCGCCGAACAGATCGCCGGCGCGCTTCGCGATGACGCCGACGTGGCCGCCGCCGACGTGGCAGGTCCCGGCTTCGTCAATCTGCGGCTGGCCGACGGGTTCTGGCAGGCGCGGCTCGGCGACGTGCTCGACGCGGCTACAGATTACGGCCGGTCGAGCGCCGGCGGCGGCAAGAAGGTCAATGTCGAGTATGTGTCGGCCAATCCGACCGGGCCGATGCATGTCGGCCACTGCCGTGGCGCGGTGGTGGGCGATGCGCTGGCCAATATCCTGGGATTTGCCGGCTACGACGTCACCAAGGAATATTACATCAACGACGCCGGCGCGCAGATCGACGTGCTCGCCAACTCGGTGATGCTGCGTTACCGCGAGGCGCTGGGGGAACACATCGGCGAGATACCCGTGGGGCTCTATCCCGGGGACTATCTGGTGCCGGTCGGCAAGGCGCTTGCGGACGAGTTCGGCCCGAAGCTTTTGTCGATGCCGCAGACCGAGGCGCTCGCGCTCGTCAAGGACCGGACGATCGACGCCATGATGGCGATGATCCGTGAGGACCTTGCCGCGCTCAACGTCAATCACGAGGTGTTCTTCTCCGAGCGCTCTCTACATGCCGGCAATGGCGGCGCGATCCGCACCGCGATCAACGACCTGACGATGTCCGGCCATGTCTACAAGGGCAAGCTGCCGCCGCCCAAGGGCGAAAAGAACGACGACTGGGAAGACCGCGAGCAGACGCTGTTCCGCTCGACCGACGTGGGCGACGACATGGACCGGCCGCTGATCAAGTCGGACGGGGCCTACACCTATTTCGCGGCCGACGTCGCCTACATGAAGGACAAGATCGGTCGCGGTTTCGAGCAGCTCGTATTCATTCTCGGTGCCGACCATGGCGGCTACGTCAAGCGCATGGAAGCATTGGGCAAGGCCCTTTCGGGCGGCACGGTCGATGTCACGATCCTGCTGTGCAACCTCGTGAAGCTGTTCCGCGATGGAGAGCCGGTGCGGATGTCAAAGCGCTCGGGCGAGTTCGTGACGCTGCGCGAGGTGGTGGACGAGGTTGGCCGCGACCCGATCCGCTTCATGATGCTTTACCGCAAGAATTCGGAGCCGCTCGATTTCGACTTCGCCAAGGTGACGGAGCAGTCGAAGGACAATCCGGTCTTCTACGTTCAATACGCTTCGGCGCGCTGCCATTCCGTGTTCCGGCAGGCCAAGGAGCAGCTTGGCGATAGCTGGATCGAGCGCGCCTCGATGAAGGAGGCCGCGCGGCTTCTCGTCGACGAGGGCGAGATCGCCGTCATCCGCAAGCTGACCGAATACCCCCGGCTGATCGAGGCCGCGGCCCAGGCCATGGAACCGCACCGCCTCGCTTTTTACCTCTACGATCTCGCGCAGGTGTTCCACGCGCACTGGAATCGCGGCACCGACAACCCGGACTTACGGTTTGTTAAGGTTAACGACCCACAATTGACGCATGCCAGACTGGGTCTGGTGCAGGCCGTTTCGGATGTTTTGACATCCGGCCTTGCGTTGGTGGGTGCCGAGGCACCCGCGGAAATGCGCTAGGTTCACAGAACGTTCTGTCACCTTTTACCCACAATGCGCTGGTAGGGCCAACCCCAAGTGACGTCGCCGGCGTCCGACCCAGTATGTGAGTGCGGGAAAAAGCATGGCAGACACGAACCAGAGCAGGCGCTCGGATTCCGCTGAATTTTCGGACAACGATCCCTTCGCGGAACTGACGCGTATCATGGGCCACGATCCTCGGTCGGCCCAGCCGGCGCAGGCCGGTGCCCAGGACGATTTCGACCTCGACCTCGACCTTGAGAAAGAGTTGATGGGCGATCTCGATTTCAAGGATTTCGACGACCCTCAGCCAGAAGAAGCCGAAGCGCAGGCTTCTGCGCCTCAGTGGCAGGATGCCGCCGAGGCGGAGTACGAGCCGGCGCAGCATTACGGCGAGCCGGAGCTTGTCGAGGCAGCCGAAGACGCGATCGATTTCGATCTGGCGGCAGAAGCCTTCGTCGAGGACGAGGCGCATGCCTTCGATCCCGAGCCGGAGATGGTCGAGGAAGATGCCGTCGAGGCAGTGCAGCAGCCGGAGGTATTCGCCACGGCCAGCCAAGAGGCGGCGGAAAACGATTTTGGCATGTCGCTCGAGCGCGAACTGCTTGACGACGATGCCGGCTTCGATGCCGCTCCGGATATTTCGGCGGGTTTCGAGACCGAACCCCACGACGCTGAAGTTGGCGCTTATGCAGCGCAGCCGGATGTGGCGGAGCCGGCCGATCGCGTGTCGGAAGCGATCGACAGCACCGCACAGGATGACGATGGCATGGCCGAAGTCGATATGGACTTCGGTATGCTGGAGCAGGAACTCGCTGCAGCCGTGGAACCTGCGGTGCAGCAGCCGTCCGCCGCGAGCGACCCTGCTGCCGATGACTGGCAGCCGGAAGAGCCCGTTGCTGTGATTGAGAATGAGTCGGCGGCCACGGACGATGCGTTCGGACCGGTCTTCTTCTCCCCGGTGGACGAGACGGAACCCGTTGCCGACGAGGGTGTGGCCGCAGAACTCAGCCTGGAGGACGAGCTCAGCGCGTTGCTTGGCGAAAGCGTGGCGAAGCCCGAAGCTGTGCATGAGGCGACGCAGCCGACAGCCGAGCCGACGGTGGCGAGCACAGCCGCGCCCGCTGACGATTGGAAGCCTGCGGTAAGCACGTTCGGCCGCTCGAACTTCGCGGCGATGGGTGACAGTGCGCACGGCTCCGAGCCTGCGGCGGCGGCGCCGGTTGCCGAAAGCTTGCCCGTCGAGCCTTACGATGCCGAGGAAGCGTCGTACGAAGCCGAAGCGGATACGCCGCTGGAAGATACGTTTGCCGAGATATTCGGCCTCGATTCCGTGCCCGATTCGCCGGAGCCCGAAAGCCAGCCGGAAATGCAGCAGCAGCCTGCTGCCACTGGCGTCGAAGCGCTTGCCACATGGCAGCCCGAGAGGACGTTCAACCCGGTTGCTCCGGTGCCCGCGGCCCCGGTGGCGGCATCGTCGGCGGCCACTGCCGCGCCGGACATCGAAACCATCGATGTCGCCGAATCCGCGCAGGCCATGGTCGACGATCTCGACATTCCCGAGCCCGATTATGGCGCGCCGGCTCCTTCGGGCGGCATCTATGACGATCTCGAAGGCGAGATAGCGCAGGCCTTTGGTGACATGGCGGTGGATGAGCCCGCACCTGCGGCGCAGTCGCCGGCTGCTCCCGAGTGGGGCGTGGCGGCCGCTACGGGTGCTGCAGCCTATGCTGCCACGGCTGCCGCATCGGCACCGGCAGCGCAGGCCTACCATGACCACCAGCAGCAGCCATCGACCGATGCCTACGCAGTGGGCGAAGGGCAGTGGCAGTCGGATGACGGGTTCTCCGACGACGATTTCAACTACGAGACCGATCTCGAGCAGGCGATCGCGATGTCGTCCTACGAGGACGAGCCCGCAGCCAGAGCGCAGCCGCGCAATCGCAACCTCATGATTGCGGCCGTCGTTGCAGGCGTGGCCGTGGTTGGCGGCGTTGGCGTGTTCGCCATGTCGCTGTTCGGAGGCGGCTCCGACGAGCCTGCCATCGTGCGCGCCGGCGACGATCCGATGAAGGTGCGGCCGGAAAACCCCGGTGGCACAACGGTTCCGAACCAGGACAACGAGGTCTATCAGCGCGTGACGGGTGGCGCTTCCGATGCTCCGCCGGAGCAGGAGAGCCTCATCAGCACGGCTGAGGAACCGGTGGACATCGAGGCCGGTGGCGCGCAGCAGGCAGCGCTTCCATCCGCGATGGGCGAGGTTGCAGAAGAAGATCAGCCGGCGGCGATGGCGCCGGAGGGCGCCGACGAGCCTTCGGCTGCCGCGCCAGAGATTGCCGGTGCGGCACCGAAGGCGGACGACCGCATCGAACCCGCTGCCGAGCCTGAAGGCGTCGGCGCCAGCAACGACGTGCTGGCGGTTGCGCCGCGGCGCGTGCGCACCATGGTCGTTCGCTCGGACGGCACGATGGTGCCGCGTGAGGATCCGACGCCGGCGCAGCCCGAGCAGACCAACCTTGCCGCTGCTTCGGTGGGCGACGCGCAGCCGCTGGCACCTGCGGGCGCAGATGCACAGGATGCCGGACCATCGGTTGAAACCCCTGCTACCGTTTCGGTAGTGCCGTCACAGCGGCTCGAGCCGCAGCAGACCGCCGCGGCCACCGCACCGCAGCCGCAGCCCGTGGTTCAGCAGCCTGAAACCGGCCAGACACCCGCCGCAACGCCGGTGTCCGCACCCACGGCCGCCGCACCCGCAGCAGGAGCAAGCGCGTGGTCGATGCAGATCGCCTCGCAGCCGACCGCCGAGGGCGCGCAAGCGACCTATCAGGATCTGGCGCGCCGCTATGGCAATGTGCTCGAGGGCAGGGGCGTCAATATCGTGCGCGCCGACATCGACGGCATGGGCACCTACTACCGTGTGCGCATCCCGGCGAACACGCGCGACGAGGCGATCCAGCTCTGCACCCGCTACAAGGCGGCCGGAGGAAGCTGCTTCGTCTCGCGCTGACGCGTGGTTCAGACCCGAAATAACAAAGCCGCCGCGCCCCAAAAGCGCGGCGGCTTTGCTTTTGGGCAGGCTCGTTACCGGTATCCGGTCGTATCCGAAGGCTTGCCCGCTTCGCGCACTTCGGTGATGTAGCGCCAGGCGTCCGGCCGAGAACCGTCGAGGTCGGCGAAGCCGTAGACCTGCGCGAGCTGTCCGCTCGAAAGCGACTGGCCGTTCCACCGGGCGCGGTCGGGGTCGGCGGCGAGGGCTGCGACAGCGCGGCCGACATAGCGCGGTGTTTCAGATATTGCGAAATCCGGCTCCTTCGCCGTGGCGTCGCGCCAGTTCTCCTCCGAAACCCCATAATGCTCCAGCATCATCTCCGAGCGCAACCAGCCGGGCGTGAGCGAAACGGCGGTTGCGCCGTGCGGCGCGAGGTCTTTCGCGTGCGCCCAGCCCAGCCGGTTGATCGCCACCTTGGCGAGATCGTAGAAGGGCGAAATCCGGTAGTGATCGGCGTTGTAGTCGGCCGTGCCGTCGGTGACCTCGACCAGCAAGCCGCCGGGCCGTTCGATCAGCAGGGGCAGGGCGTGGTGCGCGGTGATCAGGTGCGTGTCGATCGCCAGACGCAGCATGCGCAGGCCCTTTTCCAGGTCGTGTTTCCAGACCGGCGTGTCCCATTCCACGAAAAGTTCCCCGCCCCAGATATCGTTGACGAGCACATCCAGACAGCCGTGTTCGGCGCGGATGCGGGATACAAGCGCGGCCACCTGGTCCGACTCCAGATGGTCGACCTGCACGGCGATGCCGTGGCCACCCAGTGCATCCACCAGCTCGGCCGTTTCCTCGATCGTCTCGGGCCGGCGATACTCGGACTGCCGGGTGCGCGTTGTGCGCCCGGTCACATAGACGGTCGCGCCGGCCGCTCCGAGTTCGGCTGCGATGCCGCGTCCGGCACCGCGGGTGGCTCCGGCGACCAAAGCTACTTTGCCTTGCAGTTTCATCGTGATTTCCTCATTCATCCCTAAGGGCGGGTTGCTCCGCGAGGTCTGGTTATTTATAAACAAATATTCGTTTACTAATGTGAAGGCAGCATGGCAAGACCCCGGAAGATGCCCGACGAGACGATTTTCAACCATGTTCATGCGCTGATGCAGGAGCGTGGCGCTGAAGGCGTGACATTCGCATCGGTGGCCGACCGCAGCGGTCTTTCGGGTGCGAGCCTGGTCCAGCGGTTCGGCACCAAGCAGATGCTGGTGCATGCCGCCCTCGTTCACGCGTGGCAGGAACTGGAGGAACGCACGCGGCGTTTTGCGGAAGAGGCCGAGCGCTCCCCGCAAGGGGCGGTGCTGCTGCTTCAAAAGCTGTCCGGAAGTTACGGCGACATCGATACATACGCCGACAACCTGCGGATATTGCGGGAGGATTTGCGCGATCCGGAGCTGCGCGCGCGGGGCGCCGCGTGGGTCGAGACACTTGTGGCGGCGCTCGACCAGTGTTTCGCGGCGACACCCGGCGCGCCTGAGGGCGTCGGACGGCTGATGGTCGCGCAGTGGCAGGGGGCGCTGCTGCTGTGGGGGTTCTCGCCGGACGGGGCGGTCGACCTCTTCGTGCGTGACCATCTGGAGCGGTGCGTAACAACGCTGCTGCGCTAGCTGGACCTTGGCGCTTGCCTTGCGGTCATTGACGGCTGCTGGTATGAGCCAGCCATTCATTCGCTGACACGACAGCCGAGTAGTCGCCATGGGTTCGAAAAAAGCAGACCGGTAAGCCGCAACAGCCTTCTTGTTGTTGCGGCGTTCTGTTCGATCCCAACCTTTCTTTAGCGACGCAGATCGCCGCCGAATCTCATTCATTCGTGCGGATTTTCGATATGCCTATCCAACAACCCCGGCTGTGGACCTACAGCCTGCCGGTAGCGCTTGCGCTGCTGGCTCCCTTCAACCTGCTCGCTTCACTGGGCATGGATATCTACCTTCCGGTCGTCCCGTCGATGCCCGGGATACTCGGCACCACGCCGGGCGTGGTTCAACTCACGCTGACGCTCTACATGATCGTGCTCGGCGTAGGGCAACTGCTGTTCGGGCCGTTGTCGGACCGGATCGGCCGCCGCCCTGTGCTGATGTGCGGGGCGCTGCTGTTTGCCGGGGCGTCCTTTGCCCTGGCGTGGGCGGAAACGGCGTGGCCGTTCCTGGCGCTGAGGCTCGTGCAGGCGATCGGCGCGTCGGCGATGCTGGTCGCGCTGTTCGCGACGATACGCGATGTCTATGCCGAGCGGCCGGAAAGCACCGTCATCTATAGCCTAATGAACGCGATGCTGGCGTTCGTTCCGGCGCTCGGGCCTATTGCCGGGGCATTGATCGCCGGCGGCTTCGGCTGGCGCGGCATCTTCGTGGCGCTGGGATTGCCGACCCTTGCCATGCTGGCGATCGCATTGCCGACCTGGCACGAAACGCGGCCGATACAGCGGGCGGGCGCGGGCGGCGGCGGTTTCCTGCCGATCCTGCGCAGTCCGGCCTTCTGGGCCTATACCTGCGCCTTTGGCACGGCGATGGGCACGTTTTTCGTGTTTTTCTCCACGGCGCCGCGGGTGTTGATGGGCGGTGCAGGCATGAGCGAGCTGCAATTCAGCCTCGCCTTCGCCACCGTGGCGCTGGCAATGATCGTGACGGCGCGGTTTGCCAAGGGCTTCGTCGCCCGCTGGGGGATCCCGGGAAGCGTCGCTCGTGGCATGACCCTGCTGCTGGCCGGCGCGGGGTTGCTGCTGGCCGGCCAGCTGTGGCTGGAGCCGTCCGTCGCCTCGTTCATCCTGCCGATGTGGCTCGTGGCCGTGGGCATAGTCGTTACCACCGCGGTGACGGCGAATGGTGCACTGCAGGACTTCTCCGACGTGGCGGGAACGGCCGTGGCGCTGCATTTCTGCATCCAGAGCCTGATCGTCGGCGTGGTGGGGACGGTGTTTGTGCTTTTGCTGGATGGCGACACCGCCTGGCCGCTGGTCGGCTATGCCGCCGCGATGGCGATCGTGACGCTTGCTGCCATCGGCGGGCTGACGCGGCGCGGCAAGGCGCAAACGTGATACGAAGCCGGCGGCGGCAGTTCGGCCGCCGCCCGGTCGGGCGCCTCTGGGCGATTGACCGTGCCGCCCGGCGCTATATCAAGCGGATATGACGAAGGAACCTTCCAGGGAGCCGTTGGATTCCGGCCTGCTGCGAATGCGGGATGGAACCGAAATCTATTGGGAGACGTCGGGCAATCCTCGCGGCAAGCCCGCCCTCTATCTCCATGGCGGCCCCGGCAGTGGTCTTCGTTCCGGCAGCTACCGCAGCCACTTCGATCTCGAACGCTACTTTCTGGTCGGTATCGACCAGCGTGGTTGCGGCCGCAGCCGCCCCTCGGTCAATGATGAACTGGAAAGCCTGCATGGAAATACCACGCAGGCACTCATTGAGGACATCGAAGCGGTGAGGGGCCATCTCGGTGTCGCCCGGTGGCTTGTTTCAGGCGTCTCGTGGGGCACGACGCTCGCACTCGCCTACGCCTTGGCGCATCCGAACCAGGTGACGGAACTTGCGCTGGTGGCGGTGACGACCACCAGCCGCGAAGAGGTCGACTGGCTCACCGAGGGTATGGGTCGGGTTTTTCCGGAAGCCTGGCTGCGGTTCGAGGCAGAATCTGGAAGGACGGCCGGCGAAAGGATCGTGGAAGCCTATGCGCGACGGCTGGCGACCGGCGAGCAGCACGAACGCCAGGCGGCAGCGCGCGCCTGGAACGCGTGGGAATCGGTGCACATCTCGCTCGACCCGAACTGGACACCAATTGAAAGCCGCTTCGACGAGGCGAGGGCGCTCGCCTTCGCGACGCTCGTAACGCACTACTGGGCAAATGACGGGTTTCTTCGAGATGGCGGTGAGATCGTGTCTCGCATCGCCGACATCGGGCATATTCCGGCGGTGCTGATCCATGGCCGCCGCGACATCAGCGGGCCAGCGATTACCGCCTGGCGGCTGCACCGTTCATGGCCGGCAAGCCGGCTGCACATCGTCGAGAGCGAAGGCCATGGCGGCCCGGAATCCTTTGCGATGTTGCGTGCCGCGCTCGACGCGTTCGCCAAGGTGCGTTGACGCCCGCGAACGGCTATGATTCCGCGCATGAGCGAATCAAAAGCAATGATCCTTGGAGCGTCGGGCACGGCGCTCACCGCCGACGAGAAAGCCTTCTACCGCGACGAGCGGCCGTGGGGGTTCATCGTCTTTGCCCGCAATGTCGCCGAAATCGAGCAGATGCGCGATCTCACCGCCGCGATGCGCGACTGCGTCGGCCGCCCGGACGCGCCGGTCTTCGTCGACCAGGAGGGCGGGCGCGTGCAGCGCCTGCGTCCGCCGCTGGCGCCGGCCTATCCGTCCGGTTCGGCGCTCGGCGCGCTCTACAAGAGCAACCGCGAGGCCGGATTGCGGGCGACATGGCTGATGTCGCGCCTGCACGCGTTCGACCTGCTGAAATGCGGTCTCAATGCCGATTGCCTGCCGGTGCTGGACGTGCCGGTCGAAGGCGCGCACGACGTCATCGGCAGCCGGGCCTACGGCAAGGACCCCGAGACCGTCACGGCGATGGGCCGCGCCGCAATGGCAGGACTGCAGGCCGGCGGCGTGCTGCCGGTGATCAAGCACATGCCAGGCCATGGCCGCGCCTTCGCCGACAGCCATCACAACCTGCCGACCGTGGGTGCTTCGCTCGATGAACTGCGCGCCCATGACTTCGCCCCATTCAAGGCGCTGAGAGACGCGCCGATGGCGATGACGGCGCACGTCGTCTACACCGCCATCGATCCCGACAATCCGGCCACCACGTCGGCCAAGGTCGTGGAGGAGATCATCCGTGGGGAAATCGGCTTCGAGGGGCTGCTGATGAGCGACGACGTCTCCATGAATGCGCTTTCTGGGGATTTCGCGCATCGCACGGATGGAATTGTTGCAGCGGGCTGCGATGTCGTTCTTCACTGCAACGGCGTGATGGACGAAATGCGCGCCGTTGTGGGGCGCGTTCCTGCGCTTTCGGGCGAGGCGCTGGCGCGTGCCGACCGGGCGCTGGCAGGGCTGGGCGTGCGGGGCGAACTGGCCGAGGCAGCCATCAGAGAGGAATTCGCCGCCTGGTTCGAAGCGGTGGCATAGGAAACGGATTTGAGCGCGAGCGCAGACAACAAGGCTACGCCGATGGAACGGCTCTGGACCGACGCCGACGAAAGTCGCGGCGTCTCCGAGCCTGCGCTCGTGGTCGACGTTGACGGCTTCGAAGGCCCGCTCGATCTGCTCTTGCACCTGGCGCGCAACCAGAAGGTGGACCTTGCCCGCATTTCGGTGCTGGCGCTGGTCGAGCAGTACATCGCCTTCGTCGAAAGCGCGCGGCGGCTGCGGCTGGAGCTTGCCGCCGACTATCTGGTTATGGCGGCGTGGCTGGCGTTCCTCAAATCGAAACTGCTGATCCCCAAGCAGCCGGGCGACGACGGCGAGAGTGGCGAGGAACTTGCGGCGGTGCTGCAGTTCCGGCTGAAGCGGCTGGAGGCGATGCGCGATGCTGCGGCGCGCCTGGTCAACCGCAACCGGCTCGGCCGCGACGTCTTCGCGCGCGGCATGCCGGAAACGGTGATCATCGACAAGCGCAACGAATACACGGCCTCGCTTTACGACCTGCTGACGGCCTACGCGGCGCAGCGCCAGCGGCAGGCGATCACCAATGTGCGCATCGCAAAGCGGGGCGTGTGGTCTCTCAAGGAAGCGCGCGAGATCCTGACCCGCCTTGTCGGCGAGATCCGCGACTGGACAGCGCTCGACACGTTCCTGATCCGCTACATGACAACGCCCGAGGAGCGGGCGACGGCGATTGCCAGCTCGTTTGCGGCCAGCCTCGAACTGGTGCGCGAGGGCGCTATCGAGGTTCGGCAGGATGCGCCTTTCGCACCGCTGTTCCTGCGCGGGCGGGCCAAGGCCGCGGCCGAGCCGGCACCCGGAGAGGTGATCCATGACTGAGAGAGGCGCCAACGTCATTCCCTTCGCGCCAGAGACCGGAGACGAGGCGGACACGGACAATCCGGCCGGTGGCCTGCATCTGGCCGAGGCCGTGCGCATGGCGGAAGCGATCGTCTTCGCCTCGGCCGAGCCCGTCTCCCAAAAAGCGCTCGCCGCACGCCTGCCCGAAGGCATCGACGTGCCGGCCGTGATGGAAGAAGTGCGCAGGCAATATGAAAGGCGCGGCGTCAATCTCGTGCGGGTCGGGGACGCATGGGCGTTCCGGACTGCGGGCGATCTCGCATTCCTGATGAGCCGCGACGCGGTGCAGCAGAAGAAGCTTTCTCGCGCCGCGCTCGAAGTGCTTGCCATCATTGCCTACCACCAGCCGGTCACGCGCGCCGAAATCGAGGAAATACGCGGCGTGGAAACCTCCAAGGGTACGCTCGATCTGTTGCTGGAAACCGGTTGGGTGCGCATGCGCGGGCGGCGGCGCACGCCCGGACGTCCGGTCACTTACGGCACCGCCGAAAGCTTCCTCGACCATTTCGGGCTGGAGGAAATCCGCGATCTGCCGGGTATGGACGAACTCAAAGGTGCGGGCCTCCTCTCTGCCCGGATGCCCTCCAACTTCGCCGTGCCGCAGCCAGCGGCCGATCCCGACGCGCTTACCGACGACGAGGATCCGCTGACGGACATCGATCTCGAGGAGCTGGGTCTGCTGACGCCGCGCGTCACGGACGACTGAGAGCGCTTTCAAAGCTCCTGAACATTGCCTACATGCTGTCCCGCGCATCGCATCGGCTGTGCGACATTTTCTTCGAGTGAGTTGCGACCAGCCGCCCCGAGGCGCTAAGGGAAGCTGGCGGCAAGGGAAAATTGACGATGGCGGCAGTGGCGGCAAAGGTGACGGCAGGCGTTTCATTCGCCGCTCGCCTTGCGTTCGACCGGATCAGCCACGCGTTCTCGCCATCGGCTGCCACGCTGCATGATGTGTCGCTTGCGGCGGAACCCGGCGAGGTGCTGTGCCTGCTCGGGCCGTCGGGTTCGGGCAAGACGACGCTGCTGCGGATCGCTGCCGGCATCGAGACCCAGACGCGTGGCAGTGTGTACCTGAACGACCAGGAGATCGCTGGACCGAATGTCTTTCTGCCGCCGGAGCAGCGCTCGATCGGTCTCGTGTTTCAGGATTTTGCGCTGTTTCCGCATCTGACGATCCTGGAGAATGTCCGCTTCGGGCTGACGGCCTTGTCGCGCGAAGAAGCGAAACGGGAAGCGATGATCTCGCTCGGCCGCGTCGGGCTGGAAGACTATGCCGACGCGTATCCGCACATTCTGTCGGGGGGCGAGCAGCAGCGCGTGGCGCTGGCCCGTGCCATTGCACCGCGCCCGGCGGTCTTGCTGATGGACGAGCCTTTTTCCGGTCTCGATTCACGGCTGAAGGATTCGGTGCGGGCAGAGACTCTTGCGATCCTGCGCCAAAGCCGCGCCACCGCCATAGTCGTGACGCATGATGCGGAAGAGGCGATGCGCATGGGCGACCGCATCGCGCTCTTGAAAGATGGACAACTGGTCCAGCTCGGCACGGCCGAAGAGCTTTACAACCGGCCGGCCAGCCTGTTTGCCGCCGGTTTCTTCTCGGAGATCAACGTCTTCGAGGGCAGGGTGGCCGACGGTGCTGTCGATACGCCGCTTGGTCGCTTCGAGGCTTCCGGCCTCGCCGACGGAGCGGAGGCATCGGTGGCCTTCCGGCTTTCGGCGTTCGATGTGTCGCCAACGCAGGGCGAAATTCCGGCGCGGATCGTGTCGCGCCGGTTTCTTGGCGTCGTGGAACTGCTGGAACTGGCGGTTCCCGGGGCCGATCGGCCGCTGAGGGCGCGTATCAGGTGCGGCGCTTTGTCCGGCCCGGAGCGTGAAATTTGGCTCACGGTGAGGAAAGCCGATGTGCTTGTGTTTGAAAGAACGAGCGAAAGCGCATAAATCAACCCTGAGGCTGCTGCGAAGCGGCTGAGGGAAACATTCGAAAAGAGAGCGAATTAAATGGGTACCTTCTCTATCTGGCACTGGCTGATCGTTCTGGTCGTGGTGCTGCTGCTGTTCGGCCGCGGCAAGATTCCGGAACTGATGGGCGACATGGCCAAGGGCATAAAGAGCTTCAAGAAGGGCATGACCGACGAGGACGAAGCGGATTCGGCCAAGACGGTCGAACACCGTTCCGACGAGACGGTTGCATCCGCCAAGGAAAAGGCCGGCAAGACCTCCTGACGCGCCACGGCGCGCCGAAGCCCTTTCCGTCGCGGAGTTGACGAGCGATGTTCGACATCGGCTGGACCGAAATGCTGGTGATCGCGGTCGTGATGATCGTGGTCGTCGGGCCCAAGGAATTGCCGGGCATGCTGCGCACGTTCGGCAAGACGACGGCGAAGCTGCGCGTGATGGCGGGCGATTTCCGCAAGCAGTTCGACGAGGCGCTGAAGGAAGCCGAGCTCGACGACCTGAAATCGGTCGCCGACGACGTGCGCGCGCTCAATCCGAAGAACGAGATCAGGAAAGCGCTGTCGCCCATGGAAAAGGCCGCGCAGGACGTGCGCTCGGGTCTCGACGCGGCCATGAAGCCGACCAAGCCCGCCGCGGCCGACCCGGCACCCGCCGGGTTGAAGGCCGCCGAACCGCTCAAGGCGGGTGCGACCGCCATGCCCGGCGCAACGGCGACCGCCAAGGCCGCGGCAGCCGACAAGCCGGCGAAAGCCAACGGCGCTGATGCGCCTTCATCACCCGCCGCGAAGAAAGCAGCCGCGCCGAAGCCGGCGGCAGCCAAACCCTCAGCCAAGAAGACCGCGCCCAAGAAGCCCGCCGCTGCCGCCAAAGGCACCGCAGCGCCGAAGAAGGCGACGAGGCCTAAGAGCGGCGGAAACGCAGCATGAGCAAGCCTGAAGACGACGAGATCGACAAGTCCTCGGCACCGTTGATCGAACACCTCGTCGAACTCCGCTCGCGGTTGATGTGGTCGCTTGGCGGCTTCTTCGTCGCGTTTCTGATCTGTTTCTATTTCGCCAAGGGGCTGTTCAACCTGCTGGTGCTGCCCTTCCAGTGGGCGACCGATTGGGCCGGGCTCGACGCCTCGAAGGTGGACCTGATCTACACTGCGCCGCAGGAGTTCTTCTTCACGCAGATCAAGCTCGGCATGTTCGGCGGGCTGATCATCGCTTTCCCGCTGATCGCCACGCAGCTCTACAGGTTCGTGGCGCCGGGGCTCTACCGTAACGAGCGGATGGCGTTCCTGCCGTTCCTGGTGGCCTCGCCGATCCTGTTCCTGATCGGCGGCGCGCTCGTCTATTTCTTCTTCACGCCGATGGTGATGTGGTTCTTCCTGTCGATGCAGCAGGTGGGACCCGACCAGGAAATCCAGATTTCGCTGCTGCCGCGCGTTTCCGAATATCTCGGCCTGATCATGACGCTGATCCTGGCCTTCGGGCTGGTGTTCCAGCTTCCGGTGGTCACGACGCTGATGGCCCGCGTGGGGCTGATCTCGGCGGCGACGCTGGTCGACAAGCGCAAATGGGCGATCGTCATCGCGTTCGTCGTGGCCGCGGTGCTGACGCCGCCCGATCCGGTCAGCCAGATCGGGCTCGCCCTGCCGACGATCATTCTCTACGAGATCTCGATCTGGCTGGTGAAGCGCATCGAGAGGACACGGGCGCGGGAAGAGGCGAAGCGCAAGGCGAACGAGGACGAGTCGGGCGAGCCGAACCCGGCTGAATAGTTGGTGCTTCAGCAGGTTCGATTTTCGGCCCTGCGTCCTTCGAGGCTCCCCTTCAACAAGCTCAGGGTCGCACCTCAGGATGAGGAAACTTGGCACTGCCCCTCACCCTTACCCATTCCCGGGCGAGCCGCGTGTCTCGCCCGTCCTTCGGACCCCAGTAAAAAACGGGGAGAGGGTAAGGTGAGGGGCAGCGTCGGCCTCGACCAACAAGGATGAGGGACGGCACACACCCTCCCTCATCCTGAGGTGCGAGCCGGCAGTCCGTCCGCCATCGCGGATATTCGTCGATGGGCGAGCCTCGAAGGACGCACAGCCAACGCGCCCCGTCCGCTACTGACTCTTGCTTCGAATCCAATTGCGGTTTACCCCCTCGGACGCCTTTCATGGCTTACCGAGGACGTGCCACACCATGCTCGACATCAGATGGATTCGCGAAAACCCGCAGGCCCTTGTCCAGGCGCTGGAGAAGCGCGGGCAGTCCGGCGAGGCCGCGCTATCCGTCGTTGACGACCTGATTGCAAAGGACGAGGCGCGGCGTGCGCATCTCGTGGCGCTGCAGGAAAAGCAGGAGCGCCGCAATGCCGCTTCCAAGGAGATCGGCAACGCGATGCGGGCGGGAGACTCGGCGCGCGCCGAGGAACTCAAGGGCGAGGTTGCCGGCATCAAGGAATTCATCCAGTCGGGCGAAGCGACCGAGCGCGAGCTCGACAAGGCGCTTGGCGATGCGCTGGCCGTCATTCCCAACCTGCCGCTCGACGACGTGCCGGTCGGCAAGGACGAGGCCGACAATGTCGAAGTGCGCCGGGTGGGCGAGCCGAAGCGCTCGAACTCGTCGAAGGAGCATTTCGAACTCGGCGAGGCACTCGGCCAGATGGATTTCGAGCGCGCAGCCAAGCTTTCCGGATCGCGCTTCACGGTACTTTCGGGCCAGCTCGCGCGGCTTGAACGGGCGCTTGGCCAGTTCATGCTCGACCTCCATGTGACCGAACACGGCTATACGGAGGTGCAGCCGCCGCTGCTGGTGCGCGACGAGGCGATGTTCGGAACTGGGCAATTGCCAAAGTTCGAGGAGGATCTTTTTTCAACTTGGCGTAGTTCTGGAGGCCTTGCGGATCTCGTCTATGCTTGGAATCCGACTCAGGATTGGCAAAAGCACATCCAGAGTGAACAACATCGACAAGATCGCCTCTTTCTCATCCCTACCGCCGAAGTCCCGCTGACCAACCTCGTGCGTGAGGAGATCGTGGCGACCGAAAAGCTGCCGCTGCGCTACACCGCGCTGACGCCGTGCTTCCGCTCCGAGGCCGGATCTGCGGGGCGCGACACGCGCGGCATGTTGCGCCAGCATCAGTTCTACAAGGTCGAGATGGTCTCGATCACGGACCAGGAAAGCTCGATTGCCGAGCATGAGCGGATGACAGAATGCGCCGAGACGGTGTTGAAGCGCCTCGGGCTGCCGTTCCGCACCGTGGTGCTGTGCACCGGCGACATGGGCTTCGGCGCGCGAAAGACCTACGACATCGAGGTGTGGCTGCCCGGCCAGAACAGCTATCGCGAAATCTCGTCCTGCTCGGTCTGCGGCGATTTCCAGGCGCGGCGCATGAGCGCCCGCTACCGTCCCACCGAGGGCAAGGGGGCTGCATTCGTGCACACGCTCAACGGCTCGGGCGTCGCGGTCGGCCGCGCGCTGATCGCCGTCATGGAAAATTACCAGAACGAGGACGGCTCGATTAGCATTCCGGAAGCATTGCGGCCCTATATGGGTGGCATCGAGAAGATCGAGGCTGCCTGACGATGCGTATCCTTCTGACGAATGACGACGGCATCCATGCCGATGGGCTCCAGGTACTGGAGCGGATCGCGCGACAGTTCACCGACGAAGTGTGGGTGGTCGCGCCGGAGACCGACCAGTCGGGCTTCGCGCATTCGCTGTCGCTGTCGGAGCCGCTGCGCATGCGCAAGGTGCGCGACAAGCACTATGCGGTGCGCGGCACGCCGACAGACTGCGTTATCATGGGCGTGCGCAAGCTGATGCCGGAACCGCCGGACCTGATTTTGTCCGGCGTCAATTCCGGCTCCAATGTCGCCGACGACGTTACCTATTCCGGCACGATCGCGGGCGCCATGGAGGGCACGCTGCTCGGCATACGCTCGATCGCGCTGAGCCAGGGCTATTCGGTGACGGAAGAAGGCCGCACGGTGCGCTGGGAGACGACGGAGCATCACGCGCCGGCGGTGCTCAAAAAGCTGATGGGGCTGTCTCTGCCCGAAAACGTCTTCCTCAACCTGAATTTTCCCAATTGCGGGCCTGACGACGTGAAGGGCGTGGCCGTGACCAGCCAGGGCAAGCTCGTCCACGGGCTTTGGCTCGACGAGCGCAAGGACGGTCGCGGCTTTCCGTATTTCTGGCTGCGCTTCGGGCGCGAGCCAGGCGAGGTGCGCGACGGCACCGATCTCGCGGCACTTCGGGCCGACCAGATTTCCGTGACGCCGCTGCACATGGACCTGACGGCCTATGCCGTGAAGGACCAGATCACCAACGCATTGGCAAAGGCCGGGTGACGGGCATGGACGAGGCGGAACGCGAGAAGTTTGCCGCCTTCCTGCTGCGCATGCGCGCTGCCGGCTTTACAGACCGGGGCCTGATCGCCGCCTTCGAGGCAACGCCGCGCGCCAGTTTCGTGCCGGCGCAATGGCGGGCCGATGCGTGGTCCGAACGCATGGTGCCGATCGAATGCGGCGAGGCGATCGAGGGGATCGACCTGCAGATGCGCGCGCTTGCAGCACTCGACCTGCAGCCCGGCTGCCGGGTG
The DNA here is from genome assembly GCA_019739225.1 of Aquamicrobium sp. Classification (GTDB taxonomy): domain Bacteria; phylum Pseudomonadota; class Alphaproteobacteria; order Rhizobiales; family Rhizobiaceae; genus Aerobium. Next base: position 450,374 of record JAHHDT010000001.1, on the reverse strand, counting down.
CTGGAGATCGGCACCGGCTCCGGCTTCACGGCCGCGGTGATGGCGCGGCTTTCAGCGCGCGTGCTCACGCTCGACCGGTTCAAGACGCTGGTGCAGCTCGCCCGGCAGCGCCACGAGGCGCTCGGCATCTCCAACGTGCTGGCGAGACAGGCCGATGCCGCCAACGGCGCGCCTGCCGAAGGGCCGTTCGACCGCATCATCGCCTGGGCTGCCTATGAGGAGCTGCCGCGCGGCTTCGTCGACCAACTTTCCACCGGTGGCGTCATGGTCGCCGCGATCGGACCGGCCGAGGGCGTTCAGGTGATGGAAAAGCTCGCCAAGCTCGGCAGCCGCTTCGAGCGGACGGAAGTCGCCCAGGTGCGTCTGCAGCCAATGGCCAGTGGCGTGGCTGCCGCACTTTAATTCGTACATTCGCCTCAACCTGAAATTTGCCGCATTCAGCTTAACCGACCAGTAACATTAACGCGCTTTAATCAAGCCTGTCTTTGGTATCGAGTAGCGCGGGTTGGTTTGATGCGTATCGGAGTTTCAGGCACATATCGGCGCACCCTGGCGCGCGGCGCCGCGGTGCTTCTCATCGGCGGCACGGCTGCGGGCTGCAGCTCCGACGTCAGTCGCTTTCAGGATTCGATCCTCACCGGATCGGCTCGCCAGCAGCAGATTGCGCCGGTCAGCCAGCCTTACCCAGGCGATGCGACGCAGCTCGATCAGACAACGACCGCCTCGATCGAGTCCGACCGGCGCGGCGGCGGCATTCTGAACAGATTCGGGCGGGCGCCGCGTCCAGACGGCGACGTGAATGGCGGCGCAGCGCAGGTCGCGGCGACGCCGGTGCACAATACATGGCAGCAGCAGCCGACCTATGCCGCGCCGGCAAGCCCGGCTCCGCAGCCGGTCGTCCAGCGCGCCAGCCTCGACACGGCGGCGACCGGCAGTACGACGCGAGCTCCCTTGCCGGCAGCGCCTGCCGTGCAGCCACCCGCCGTGCAGGCCGCGCAGCCGGTCCAGCCCGAGATCGCATCGCGCGACAATGATGGCGGCTGGTCGCGGGCAGGGGGCACGCAGGTGCCTGTCCGCCAGGGCGAAACCGTCTACAATCTGTCGCGCCGTTTCGGCGTGCCCGTCGATGCGATTCTCAAGGCCAATGGTCTTTCGAGCGCCGATGCGCTCGCGGCAGGCCAGCAGGTGATCATCCCGACCTATGTGCATTCGGCGAAAGCACCGGTCAGCGCGCCTGACGCCAACCGCAACGTGGCGGACGCCCGGTCTTCGACGGGAACGCGCTTCGACGCGCCGGCCGATCGCGTGCCCGTGCCCGCCAACGCGCCGGCCGAGCGGCTCGCGGTGTTGCCGCAGCAGCCGAAGCTCAAGGAAGAGCAGCCCGGTACGCAGACGGCAGCCAACAACACGCAGCAGGGCGCAGCGAACGGACGCAGCTATACGGTTGCATCAGGTGACACGCTCAACGCGATCGCACGCCGCACCGGTGTCAGCGCTGAAGCGCTGAAACAGGCCAACGGACTGTCCAGCGGGCTCATCCGCATCGGCCAGACGTTGACGATCCCGGCTGCCGGCGCGCCAACGCAGGTTGCGCAGGCGCCGCGCACCGACCAGACCACGACCGGCACGGTCAAGCCATCCGCGCCCGAGCCCGTTGCCGCCTATACGCCGCCCAAGCAGCAGCAACAGGCGGAAAAGGTGATCCAGCAGGCCTCGCTCAATACCGAGAGCGCACCCGACGCCACCGGCATTTCGCGCATGCGCTGGCCGGCGCGCGGTCGTGTCATCTCCGGCTTCGGCGGCGCATCGGGCGGCAAGAAGAACGACGGCATCGACATCGCCGTGCCGACCGGCACCTCGGTGCGCGCGGCAGAGAACGGCGTCGTCATCTATGCAGGCGACGGGCTGAAGGAATTCGGCAACACCGTGCTGGTGCGTCACGAGGACGGCCTCGTGACCGTCTATGGCCATGCCAGCGAAATCAACGTCCAGCGCGGCCAGAAGGTGCGCCGGGGCGAGGAGATCGCCAAGGCCGGCATGAGCGGTTCCGCCGATACGCCGAAGCTGCACTTCGAGGTTCGCAAGGACTCCGCGCCGGTCGACCCGGTTGGCTATCTCGAATAGTAACTGCGAGACGACGCGGTCCGTTTCGTCTCCAGTCCGGACCGTTCGCTTACGCCCGCCTCACGAGGCGGGCGTTTGTTTGGAGCCTTGCCGCTAATCCAGCCGCTGACCGAGGCGGCCTGCCAGGTCCTGGGTGAACTGCCAGGCGACGCGGCCGGAACGACTGCCGCGCGTAGTCGCCCATTCGAGCGCGTCGCGGCGCAGCTCTTCGGGATCGACCTCGAGACCGTAGTGGCGCACGTAGCCGTCAATCATCGCCAGATAATCGTCCTGCGAGCATTTGTGGAAGCCGAGCCACAGGCCGAACCGGTCCGACAGCGACACTTTCTCCTCCACGGCCTCAGCCGGATTGATCGCGGTCGACCGCTCGTTCTCGATCATGTCGCGCGGGAGGAGGTGGCGGCGGTTCGACGTCGCGTAGAAGATGACGTTGGCGGGCCGGCCCTCGACGCCCCCTTCCAGCGCGGCCTTCAGCGACTTGTAGGAGGTGTCGTCGTGATCGAAGGAGAGATCGTCGCAAAACAGGATGAAACGGAACGGGGCCGCCTTGAGGATGCCCATCAGCCGCGGCAGCGTGTCGATGTCTTCCCGGTGGATCTCGATCAGTTTCAGGGGGGCTTCGCCCTCGGCCCGGTCGCGGTTGATCGTCGCATGGGCCGCCTTGACGAGCGACGACTTGCCCATGCCGCGCGCGCCCCAGAGCAGTGCGTTGTTGGCCGACAGGCCGGTGGCGAAACGGCGCGTGTTGTCGAGCAGGATGTCGCGCACCCGATCGATGCCACGGATCAGCTCGATCTCGACGCGATTGACGCGCGGCACCGGCTCCAGCAGGCTGCGCTCGGCAGACCAGACGAAACAGTCCGCGACGGTCAGGTCGGTGGCGGCCGGTTCGCGCGGGCTTAGCCGGGAAACGGCCTCGATCAGTCGATCGAGCTTTTCGTCAAGCGTTTCGGGCATTCTGTCGGTCATTTTGGCTGTCTTTTCATGCAATGCGGCGGTCAACTTCGCCTAGCATGGGTGTCCCCGGCGGAAAAGCCGTGCGGGGCATGGCACTCGCAGTTGCATTGGCGCAGCCAGCGATTATATTCCGGCCAGCTTCACGGGGGCCGGCTAGCCGGTCCCTTCGCGCATTCGTCTCAGGAGTTTGACCATGTTTGTTACCCCCGCATACGCCCAGGCGGTTGGCGGCGGCCCCGATGTTCTCATCAGCATTTTGCCGTTCGTCCTCATCTTCGTCATCATGTATTTCCTGATCATCCGGCCTCAGCGCCAGCAGATGAAGCGGCGGGGCGAGATGCTGGCGGCCGTGCGGCGGGGCGATACGGTGGTGACCGGCGGCGGCCTTATCGGCAAAGTCACCAAGGTCATCGACGACAACGAGCTCGAGATCGATCTGGGCGGCGGCAACAAGGTAACCGCGCTGCGGTCCACCATCGCCGATGTGCGCGTGAAGGGCGAGCCTGTCGCCAACCAGAACGCCAAGAAATAACCGTATTCGAGACGGAAGCGGTTCTTTTTCCGTCTGACCTGGACGTAACCTGATGCTCTATTTCTCGCGCTGGAAGACGATTGCGATCTGGCTCACCGTGCTCGTCGCATTCGTTGCCGCCGCGCCGAACGTGATCCCGCAGTCGACACTCGCCTCGATGCCCGACTGGTTGCCGAAGCGCCAGCTCACGCTTGGCCTCGACCTGCAGGGCGGCTCGCATATCCTGCTGCAGATCGACCGCGACGACATGATCGCCGACCGGCTGGAGACTGCGCGAGACGACGTGCGCGTTGCACTGCGCGACGGGCGCATCGGTTATACCGGGCTGTCCAGCGCCGGGCGCAGCGTCCAGGTACGGGTGCGCGATGCCGAACAGATCGATGCGGCCAAGCAGGCGGTTGCGGGCCTGATCGAGCCCGTTTCCTCGGGACTGTTCGGTGCGGGCAGCGTCACCGAGCTCGCGCTGGAGGAACCGGAGCCGGGCCTGCTGCGCTTCACGCTCACCGAAGAGGGCATCAACTACCGCCTGTCGACCGCGCTTTCGCAGTCGGTGGAGGTGGTCAACCGTCGCGTCAACGAACTGGGCACGACCGAACCGATCATCCAGCAGCAGGGCAGCGACCGTATTCTCGTGCAGGTGCCCGGCCTGGACGACCCGCAGCGCCTGAAGGACATTCTCGGCCAGACCGCGAAGCTCACCTTCCAGATGGTGGACCAGTCGATGCCCGCGGCCGAGGCCGTCCAGGGCCGACCGCCGGCCGGGACCAAGGTCATGTATTCGACCGACGATCCGCCGATTCCCTACATCATCGAGAACCGGGTGATCGTTTCGGGCGAAAACCTCGTCGACGCGCAGACCAGTTTCGACCAGCGCACCAACGAGCCGGTCGTGTCGTTCCGCTTCGACAATCAGGGCGCGACGCGCTTCGGCCAGGCCACGCAGCAGAATGTAGGCCGGCTGTTCGCCATCATCCTCGACGAACAGGTGATCTCGGCGCCGCAGATTCGCGAGCCCATCCTCGGCGGGTCCGGCCAGATTTCCGGCAATTTCACGGTGCAGACCGCGAATGATCTCGCGGTGCTGCTGCGCGCGGGCGCGCTGCCGGTCGACCTGAACATCATCGAGGAGCGGACCGTCGGCCCGAGCCTCGGCGCCGACTCGATCGAAGCGGGCCAGATCGCGGCGATCATCGCCGCCGTTCTGGTGCTCGGCTTCATGACTTTCGGCTACAGCACTCTCGGCATCATCGCCAACCTCGCGCTGATCGCGAACATGGTGATGATCATCGCCATCCTGTCGGCGCTCGGGGCGACGCTGACGATGCCCGGCATTGCTGGCATCGTGCTGACCATGGGCATGGCGGTCGACGCCAACATCATCATCTTCGAGCGCGTGCGCGAGGAGCGTGCGAACGGGCGTTCCCTGATTCAATCCATGGATGCGGGCTTCCGGCAGGCGGTATCGACGATCGTCGATGCCAATGTGACGACCTTCATTGCCGCGGCGATCATGTTCTATGTCGGCACCGGACCGGTACGCGGCTTCGCCGTGACGCTCGGCATCGGTATCATCACCACGGTCTTCACGGCCTTCGTGGTCACCCGCTGGATGGTCGCTTTCTGGATTCGCACCCGCAAGCCCAAGGACCTGCCGAAGGGGCTCATCTCCTTCATTCCGGAAGTCACCAAGTTCCGGTTCATGTTCCTGCGAAACTTCAGCTTCGCCGGATCGGCCATACTGTCGGTGCTGGCGATCGTGCTCTTCTTCACGGTCAGCATGAACTACGGCATCGATTTCCGCGGCGGCTCGATGATCGAAGTTCAGGCGAAAGCCGAGGCGGCCGATGTCAGTGACGTGCGCGGGCGGCTGGAAACGCTGAACCTCGGTGAAGTCCAGGTGCAGGAATTCGGCACGCCGCGCGAACTCCTGATCCGCATTGGCACCCAGGGCGGCGGCGATACGGCAGAACAGTCGGCAATCCAGCTTGTCCAGGACGAGCTGCAGAATGATTACGACTTCCGTCGCGTAGAGGTGGTTGGACCGACGGTCTCGCAGGAACTGGCGCGCGCGGGAACCATCGCCGTCGTCATCTCGCTGATCGCGATGCTGGTCTATATCTGGCTGCGGTTCGAGTGGCAGTTCGCCATCGGGGCGGTGGTGACGACGATCCACGACGTCATCATGGTCGTGGGTTTCTATGTCGTGCTGGGGCTGGAGTTCAATCTTACCAGTATCGCGGCGGTTCTGACCGTGGTCGGCTATTCGATCAACGATACGGTTGTCGTGTACGATCGCATTCGAGAAAACTTGCGCAAATATAAGAAGATGCCGATTGCCGAGCTGATCGACCTGACGGTCAACCAGACGCTGTCGCGCACGGTGATGACCGGCGTGACGACGCTGCTGGCGCTGGTCGCGCTCTATCTGTTCGGCGGCGAGGTCATTTCGTCGTTCACGCTGGCCATGATCTTCGGCATCATCATCGGCACCTACTCGTCGGTGTTCGTGGCGGGGCCGATGCTGATCCTGTTCAAGTTGCGCCCGGATACCGTCGGCCCGGAGGTGGAGGCCCCCAAGGCCGATGCGGCCGCCACGCCAACCAAGGCCTGAGCCGGGCGGCATGAACAGCGGCCTCATCATCCGCGACGCCCATTTTCCCGGGCGCGCGCCGATCGACGCCTATGGCAATGGCGGCTTTCGCTTTGCCGAGATGTCGCATCGGGGCTCCATCCTGTGCCTGCCGTCCGGCATCCATGGGTGGGACCCGACCGACGCGTCGGCTCTTGGCGAGGATGATTTCAGGGCGGTGATCGACCAGGCAGCGGATATAGACATCCTGCTCGTCGGCACCGGCACGGAGATGCGACTGCTGCCTGCACCACTCAGGGCGCGCCTGCGCGAGGCCGGCATCCACGCCGATCCGATGTCCACCGGCTCTGCCGTGCGCACCTACAACGTGCTGCTCGCCGAAGACCGTCTGGTTGCGGCCGCTCTCATCGCCGTCGATTGAGATGGCGGGCGAGGGCACCCAAGCAGGCCTGGAAGCACTTCGGCACGAGGATCCGGATCGGTATCTGTCGACGCTCTATGCGCCTGCCGAGACGCGCGCGGCGCTTTCGGTGCTCTACGGCTTCAACGCCGAGATTGCCGGCATCCGCGACCGTATCCACGAGCCGCTGCCGGGCGAAATCCGCATCCAGTGGTGGCGCGATGCGCTGGCCGGCGGCACGCAGGCAACGGCCGGCCATCCGCTTGCCTCGGCGCTTTCGGACGTCATCGCCCGACACCGGCTGCCGCTCGATGCCTTCGACCGTTATCTGGAAGCCCGCATTTTCGATCTCTACGACGATCCGATGCCCAGCCGCACGGACCTGGAAGGCTATTGCGGCGAGACGGCCTCGGCGATGATACAGCTTGCGGGACTGGTGCTTGCGCCAGAGGCCGCCACGGCTTTTGCTTCGGCGGCGGGCCATGCCGGTTGTGCGCAGGGCATCGCCGGCCTGTTGCGGTTGTTGCCGCTGCATCGGTCGCGAGGACAGTGTTACGTTCCTGCAGACATCCTGGCCGCTGCCGGCACGAGCCGCGACGATGTCCTCGCCGGCAACGACCGGGAGGGCACGGAGCGCGCCATTGCCGCCATGGCGGCACTCGGCCGTGAACATGCGTTGCGTTTTGAGGCAGCGGCGGCGGGCATGCCGGCAGAACTGCGCCCAGCATTTCTTCCTGCGGCACTCGCACCCGTCTATCTCGACCGTGTTGCCGCGCTGGGGTTTGAAGCCGCGAAGCGACCGGCAGACATTTCGGCGCTGCGACGCAACTGGACCCTGTTGCGCCGCGCCACGCGCGGTTGGGGATAGACGGTCATTCCGTCTTTGACGCCATGTTCCCGGCTAAGCTAGCATTCCGCCTGGAGCAGCGCTCCGGGAGGGTACGTATGCGATGAGCCTCACGCTCCTCGTTTTTATCGTCGTGGCCGGCATTGCAGCCGTCGTCGTCGCCGTGCACATGACCGGCGGCAGCGTTCGCGCCAGACTCGATGGCGAGGAAGCGGCGCGTCTTCGTTTCGCGGACGACTTTCCCGAGGTTGCGCCCGCGTCCGTGTGGCTGACAAGCGATGGCAGTGCCGCCATCATCGGGCTTCAAGACGGCCGGGTTGGGATCGTCCATGCGCTGGGCGACAAATTTCTCACGCGGCTCGTCACCGCCGAGGATCTGATCGGCACGCCACGCGCCGATGGCAACGCCGTGACCGTGCGATTGCGCGACCTTACATGGCGTGGCGGCACTCTGGCCTTTGATGACGTGGAACAGGCGAGGGCGGTAGAGGCTGCTTTTGCCGTATTGCGCAAAGCCGCCCTTTGGGAGAAGAGCTGATGAACGAATACCAGTTTCCGGCCGTCACGCAGCTTGCGATCCCCTTTTTCGTCGCCGCCATCCTCATCGAGCTGTGGCTTGTGCGCACCGGGCGCGCGCGTGGGGAGTTCGAGACGCGCGACACGCTGACCAGCCTGCTGATGGGCACCGGCAATGTCGTTTCGGGCCTCCTGCTCGGCATCGTCTCCTACACCGCATTGCTGTGGCTGTGGCAGTTCCGGTTCTTCGACCTCGGCCTCTCCGTTTGGGTGTTTATCGTCGCCTTCCTGTTCGATGACCTGCGCTACTACTGGTATCACCGCATCGCCCATCGCGTGCGCTGGGTGTGGGCGGAGCACGTCAACCACCACTCGAGCCAACACTACAATCTATCGACGGCTTTGCGGCAGTCGTGGACCGGGCTCTTTACCGGCATGTTCGTGCTGCAGGCGCCGCTGGTGCTGCTGGGTTTCCACCCGGCCGTCATCGCCTTCGTGTTCGGCTTCAATCTCGTCTGGCAGTTCTGGATCCACACCGAGACGATCGGCAAGATGTGGTGGCCGATCGAGCTGGTCTTCAACACGCCGTCGCACCACCGCGTTCATCATGCCACCAACCCGCGCTATCTCGACGCGAACTATGCGGGCACGCTCATCATCTGGGACCGGATGTTCGGCACCTTCGTCGAGGAACTCGAGCAAGATCGGCCGCGCTATGGCATCGTCAAGAACATCGGCACCTTCAACCCGCTGAAGGTGGCGTTCCACGAATGGATCGGCATGTTCAGGGATGCGCTGTCGCCTGGCCTGACATTCCGCCAGCGGCTCGGCTATCTCTTCCAGCCGCCAGGCTGGAGCCATGATGGCTCACGCGAGACGTCCGAAAGCCTGAAGGCGGCCTATGTACGCCGTAATCCTTCCGAGGCGGGCACGCCGGGCTTGCCCTCGTCAGCGGCGGCTTCCGCTCCGTCAGCCGATTGAGCCACGCAAAGGCGCTTGTCTGTCCACAACCTGGCGCTGCGATAGACATCGTCCGGTGAGCGGCGTAATTGCATGCGCATGGGAGGGAATGCAGTGCGTGCTCGCGCGCGCCAAACTGAAAGGTCGACTGATGGCTGACGCAACAGTCCAATCGCGATGGGCCGCCTGGCCTGTCCTTCTTCTCTCCCTCGTCATGCTTGTCGGTGGCGGCTACCTGCTGATCGGTGGCGTCCAGCTCATCTCGCTCGGCGGCTCCTGGTATTTCGCGATCGCCGGCGCCGGCCTGCTGCTTTCGGCATGGTTCCTTGCGCGCAACCATGTTCTCGGCCTCTATCTCTTCCTACTGGTGTTTCTTGGCACGATTATCTGGGCGATCTGGGAGGTCGGGCTCCAGTTCTGGCCGCTGGTTTCGCGTCTTGTCGCGCCGGCCGTGCTGGGCATCCTCATCTTCCTGGCAGCGCCCTCGCTGAGGCGCGGCGGTGGACGGCCGGGCCGCGCGCCATCCTATGTCGCTGCCGCTTTGCTGGTTCTGGCGCTTGCAGCCACCGGCTATCGCGCCTTCCAGCCGGTTCCATACGTTGCCGCGACAGGCGCGCCGGAAGTCGTGGCCGAGACCGCCGACGTTGCGGAAAACTGGCAGCACTACGGCCGCACGCCGGCCGGCACGCGCTATTCGCCCTCGGACCAGATCACGCCGGCCAATGTCGGCGAACTGGAGGTGGCGTGGGAATTCCGCCACGGCGACTTCCCCGTCAACGAGACCGGTTCGGGCGCCGAAGACCAGAATACGCCGATGCAGGTAGGCGATACCGTCTATGTCTGCACGGTGCGCAACGTGGTGCACGCGCTCGACGCCGATACCGGCGAGGAGCGCTGGAGCTTCGATCCGGAAGCCGAATCGCCGCTCTGGCAGCGTTGCCGCAGCGTCGGCTACTACGAATCGACCGGCAACATCTCGGCTGGCCTGCAGACGATCCGCGATGCCGAGGCAGCCGAGCAGGCCGCAGCCGAAGCCGCCGAGGCAGAAGCGGCCGAGGAACTCGCCGAAGGCGAGCAGCCGGCACCGGAAGGCGAAGAACAGGCGGCGGCACCTGCCCCGGCCGAGCCGGAGGAGACCGAGGTCGCCCAGCAGACGGACATCTGCCAGCGCCGGATCGTGCTTTCGACGATCGACGCGAGGCTGATCCAGCTCGACGCCGAAACCGGCGAGCTCTGCCCGCAATTCGGCGAAAACGGCACGGTCGACCTCAAGGTGGGCATGGGCGAGGTGCGCCCCGGCTTCTATTTCCAGACGTCGGCGCCCACGGTCGCCAACGGCATTATCGTCATCGGCGGCTGGGTCGTCGACAACGTCGCCGTCGGCCTGCCTTCGGGCGTGGTGCGCGGCTTCGATGCGGAAACGGGCGAGCTCGTCTGGGCCTGGGATCTCGGTAATCCCGACATCACCCGCTTCCCGCCGGAGGGCGAGACCTACACGCGCGGCACGCCGAACGTGTGGAGCACGCCCGCCTTCGACGCCGACCTCGGCCTTGTCTATCTGCCGACCGGCAATGCGACGCCCGACTTCTACGGCGCGCATCGTTCGGAGCGGGCGGAGGAGTACACCGCCGCAGTCGTCGCGCTCGACATCCAGACCGGCCGCGAGCGCTGGCATTTCCGGACGGTCAACCACGACCTCTGGGACTATGACGTGCCGTCGCAGCCCGCGCTCTACGACATTCCGAACGGGCAGGGTGGTACGCGCGCGGCGCTGATCCAGACGACCAAGCGCGGCCAGATCTTCGTGCTGGACCGCGAGACGGGCGAGCCCGTGTTCGAGGTCGAGGATCGGCCTGTGCCGCAGGGTGCGGTCGAAGGCGACTGGACGGCGGAAACGCAGCCTTATTCGGTCGGCATGCCGACGATCGGGGCCGATCCGCTGACGGAAGCGCGCATGTGGGGCACGACGCCGTTCGACCAGCTCTACTGCCGCATCGAGTTCCGCAAGATGCGCTACGACGGCGATTTCACGCCGCCGGGGCTCGAGCCGACCCTGCAGTGGCCGGGTTTCTACGGTGGCATGAACTGGGGCAGCTCGTCGATCCACGAGCCGACCGGCTATCTGGTGTTCAACGACACCCGCTCGCCGCACCGCATCCAGCTCGTCGCGCGTGAAGAGGCGGACCGTGCGGACGCGCGCAGCTCGCATGAGGGGCTTTCCGGCCAGCTCGGCACGCCGTATGGCGCGGCCAAGGTCACCTTCATGTCGCCGCTCGGCGTTCCCTGCCAGGAACCGCCTTACGGCACGCTGACCGCGATCGACCTGAAGACCCAGCAGATCGCGTGGCAGGTGCCGCTCGGCACGGTCGAGGACAACGGTCCGTTCGGCATCAAGATGGGTGTCCCGATGCCGACCGGCATGCCGACGGTCGGCGGCCCGGTGACGACCGCCTCCGGGCTCATCTTCTATGCCGGAACACTCGACTACAATATCCGCGCATTCGACCTGGCGACCGGCAAGGAGGTATGGAAGCACCGGCTGCCGGTGGGTGCGCAGACCACGCCGCTGGTCTACACCTCGCCTGAAACGGGCAAGCAGTACGTCGTCGTTTCGGCGGGCGGTGCACGGACCTCGCCGGAGCGCGGCGATTACGTGATCGCCTTCGCCCTGCCCGACGCGGCCGGCGAATAATGAAATCGTGGCGGCGCATCCAGCGATGCGCCGCCACTCTAAAGCGCGTCGCTGCCGATGGTATTCAGATAGGAGCTCTACACCTGCGCCGCGTCGATTCGCATCGAACACCTCAGCGACGTCATCCTCGGGCTTGTCCCGAGGATCTAGTGCTCTGACAGGTTGGCAGATTCTCGGGACAAGCCCGAGGATGACGTCGTCGATATGAATCCGCCAACGCGCAACACGCTTTAGGTTCTTGTTTTCACGCATGTCTCCCGAAACCGGTTCCCACTTTCGGGAGACATGCTTTAGCTACAGGCCGAACTCGACGAGCCCGCGGTCATCGATGCGCCATGCCGGGTTCCAGGCGATTTCCCAGGCGTGGTCGTCCGGGTCCGCGACGTAGCCACGGAAACCGCCATGCGGCGGTGCGTCCGCCTCGCGCAGAAGTCGCCCGCCAGCTTCCAGAAGCTTGTCCATGACCGGAACGACGTCCTCCTGTGCGGCAACGTTGTGCGCCAGCGAGAACGCGCCGGGCGTCAGCAGACCGGGCCGGTTCATATCCTTCTCCAGCGACACCTTGGCGAAGGTGCCGAGAACCAGGCCGTTCATCTCGTAGAAGATGATTTCTTCGTTTTCGAACACGGGTGTCCAGCCGAAGCCGTCGACGTAGAAACGGCGCGATCGCGGAAGATCCTCGATGCCGATGGTGATGACGGAAATCTGTTGTTGCATGTTTCAAGTCCCTACCTTCGCCGATGCACCATGCATCGGCGTTCAAGGTCTTGGGACTCGGCGCCCGAGGGCGAAGGCCAGGACCCGCTTTCGCGGGGGCCGGGCTAACCGCACCGACCTTTCCTTTTTCGACAGTCAGGAACTAGCAGCCGGATCGAGGCGCATCAACGGCGGTTAGCGCTGCAACTGCCTGCTCCTGACAGTTGCTGCCTTATCGATCGTTGGCTTATTCGGCTGCTTCGGCTCTTGGCGAAGCGCCCAGCCACGCGCGGCAATCCGCAAGTGCGCGAGCCGAAAGGGCCTTCTTCTTAGCGATCGACTTGTCCTTGCCGCGGAACCGGCCCTCAAAGTCGTCAGGCCTGAGCTTGGTACCGGGCTCAAGCGGAGGAAAGAGGCCGAAATTGACGTTCATCGGCTGGAACGAGCGCTTGCCGGGTTCGTCGTCGGAACTGATGTGTCCGCCGGTGATGTGGCCGAGCAGCGCGCCGAAGGCGGTGGTGACCGGCGGAAGGGTCGGTTGCTGCCCCAGACGCTCGGCTGCGGCGAAGCGGCCGGCCAGCAAGCCGATGGCAGCGCTTTCCACGTAGCCTTCGCAGCCCGTGATCTGTCCCGCGAAACGCAGGCCGGGGCGCGACTTCAGCTGCAGCGTACCGTCCAGCAGGGTGGGGGAGTTGATGTAGGTGTTGCGGTGCAGCCCGCCGAGACGCGCGAACTCCGCGTTTTCCAGCCCCGGAATGGTGCGGAAGATGCGCACCTGCTCGCCGTGCTTCAGCTTCGTCTGGAAGCCGACCATGTTGTAGAGCGTGCCGAGGGCATTGTCCTGCCGGAGCTGGACGACTGCGTAAGCCTTGACTGACGGATTGTGGGCGTTGGTGAGGCCCATCGGCTTCATCGGGCCGTGGCGCAGGGTTTCGGGACCGCGCTCGGCCATCACCTCGATCGGCAGGCAGCCGTCGAAATAGGGCGTGCCTTCCCATTCCTTGAATTCGGTCTTGCCGCCTTCCAGCAGGGCGGCGATGAACGCGTCGTACTGCGCCTTGTCCATCGGGCAGTTGATGTAGTCCTTGCCGGTGCCGCCGGGGCCGACCTTGTCGTAGCGCGACTGGAACCAGGCGACATCCATGTCGATCGTGTCGAAATGCACGATGGGCGCGATCGCGTCGAAGAAGGCGAGGGCATCGGCGCCGGTTTCCGCCGCAATGCCTTCGGCGAGAGACGGGGCGGTCAAGGGCCCGGTCGCAATGATGGTCTTGCCCCATTCGACGGGCGGCAGGCCCGAAACTTCTTCCCGCACGATCGTGATCAGCGGATGGGCTTCGAGTTTCGCCGTCACGGCGTCCGAGAAGCCGTCGCGATCGACGGCGAGCGCGCCGCCGGCCGGCACCTGGTTGGCGTCGCCGGAAGCCATGATGAGCGAGTTCGCAAGCCGCATCTCAGCGTGCAACACGCCGACCGCGTTGGTCTCGGCGTCGTCGGAGCGGAAGGAGTTGGAGCAGACAAGCTCGGCCAGCCCCTGCGTCTTGTGCGCATCGGTGCCGCGCACCGGGCGCATCTCGTGCAGGATGACGGGCACGCCCGCCCGCGCGATCTGCCAGGAAGCTTCGGAGCCGGCGAGGCCGCCGCCGACGACGTGAACGGGTTCGATTGTCATGAAGGGGAATTAGTCCGCGGACGCGGCGAATGCAAGGATCGGGCCCTTGCCTATCTGCGCGCAAAAAAAAACACCCGCCGGGGGAGGAGGTCCGGCGGGTGTCTTTATGGTGGCCCTCGACTGGGAGGAGGTAGTCTCGGGCCGTATCCGTCAGGGTCTGGGAGGAGGTAGACCCTGGCGAAATTCCTGAATTCTTTTTAGACCGACTTGCGGGCGACGAACGGGATGTCGCCGCGGGCAATGCCGAGGTCGTTGAGTTCGCGGTTGGACAGGCGGCTCAGCTCGTTGACCGTTTCACGGTAGCGGCGCCAGTTGCGGTAGTTGCGGACCAGGTTCATTTTGTCACCTATAAGCGTTTCTTCGAGTTCATTTGTTCTTGCGATGGTTGGAAGATAGTCGCGCCCGATCGGCTTTTGAAGTGACGATGCTGCATAGCACCAATGCGTTTTGTGCAATGCAACATTAATGGATTTAAGCCTACGCGGCAGAAGCGTGGCCGATTCGTCTATGTTGCCGGAATTCGGGCACAATTCGGCCTGCTTGTGCCTCGATACGGCGGCGCGTATCCTGCCGGCCAAGGAGTGGCCGATGGCGTCTTATGCGACCAAAGTCAAACGCGAGATCGCGCGCTGGCGGGAAGCCGGCATGATCGATGCCGCAACCGCCGATGCACTTTCGCTTGACGTGGAGCGAAACGGCGGCGGAACCATATCGTTTGGCTCCATCCTGTCGATGATGGCTGCGGCGCTGTTTGCTGCCGCGATCCTGATCTTCATTGCGGCGAACTGGGAGGCGATCCCCCGGCTGGGGCGGGTGACGATGCTGTTTATCGTCATTGCTGTCGGCTATGTCGGTGGCGCGGAAATGAAGCTGCGCGGTCGCGAAGCCTTCGGAGAGGCAGCGTGGGTGGTGGCTGCGGCCGCGTTCGGCGCGTCCATCGCGCTCATCGGGCAGATGTACCACATGTCAGGCGACGAGAAGCAGGCGATCTTCGTGTGGTGCGCGGGCACGGCGCTTGCCGCTGCCGTTTTGCGTTCGGGCGCGCTGACGATCGGCGCGGTGCTTCTGGCCGCATCCTGGATGGTCATGCACGCTGTCGACGACTGGGCGCTGCAATTGCCGTCCGCCTATCTGGCGGTCGCGGCGGTGCTATACCTGCTGACCTTCTGGACCCGCAGCGCACCCGCGCGGCATCTTTTGCTTCTGTCGTTGTTCCTGTTCGCCGCCTTTCTTTATGCGCGTGACGAGACCTTCGTTGCGCCAATCGTGCTGATTGTGCTCAGCGTTGCACTGTTTGCGTTTGGCCGGCTGCAACCGGCCCAGGCCGAGCGGATGCTGGGTCTTGGTTCGGCGCTGCCGGTTCAGGCGCTGGTCGGTTTTCTCACCGGTGTCGGCATCATGCAGGTGGAACTGATCGACGAGCAGGGTTTTCTGGCCGTTTCCATCGTTGCCTTCGCAGGCATCATTGTCGTTCTGCTGCTGGCCGGGCGCGAAAGCAGGACCTTGCGCTGGCTTGCCTATGCGGCCTTCATCTTCCAGATCTGCTTCATATACCTCGTGATGCTGGGCACGATGCTCGGCACCGCCGGCTTCTTCGTCGTGGGCGGGCTGGTGCTCTCGGCGCTCGCTTTTGTCATTACGCGGCTGGAACGACGGCTGTCCGGACCGCAGGTCGTTGAAGGAGAGTGGCTGTGAACCGCCGTACGCTCTTTATAGCCGGCGCGGTTGCCGTGCTGCAGATCGGCTTTCTCGCCTCGATGATCGCCGGCCGCGCGTCGATCCTGCGCAACGGCCAGGAGGTGCTGCTGTCGGTCCAGCCGGTCGACCCGCGTGACCTGCTGCGTGGAGACTATGTCACCATCGGCTACAATATCTCTTCCGTACCCACCGAGCTGTTCGCCGAGCGCCCCCAGGATGAGCGTAACGGCCGCGACCGCACCGTCTTCGTGCGGTTGAGGCCCGGAGAGGACGGCATATGGGAAGCGGTCGCTGCTCGCTACGACGAGAAGCCGGAGCCCGCGCCTGCCGATGGCGAACTCGACATCAGGGGCATTGCCACATCGTCCTGGTATGACGAGGCGACATCGATCAATATCGACTACGGCATAGAGCGCTTCTATGTGCCTGAAGGCGAGGGGCGGGCGATCGAAGCCAATCTTCGCGAGCGCGCTTTCACCATGACAGTGGCCGTCGCAAGCGACGGCGCGGCGCAGATCAAGTCGCTGCATGACGGCGAAACCATGCTCTACGCCGAGCCGCTTTATTGACGCCTTGCCACGCCGCTTTGCCGGCTCCGATATGGCTATCTGCGCGGCGCGGCCGAAACCGGCAAAAAATAGCCGTCTTTTGCGGCAATTTTCCTTTGAACCCTTCGCACCCGGTGATATAGAACCACGCGCTTTCAAGGGCGGAAGGGCCCGTGAAGCGGGTGTGGTGGAATTGGTAGACACGCGGGATTTAGGTTCCCGTGACGCAAGTCGTGAAGGTTCAAGTCCTTTCACCCGCACCAGAGCCACTCCCCGGCCAAGAGTTTGCAGCGGTCAGGACGGCAGTATGCCGCCCCGGCGGCGTCGATGAAGACAAAGGTTTTGAGATGCAGGTAACCGAAACGCTCAACAATGGGCTGAAGCGCCAGATCAAGGTGACCGTGCCCGCCAAGGACATGGAAGCACGGCTCATGGAGCGGCTCTCCTCGGCGAAGGACAAGGTCCGGATCAACGGCTTCCGGCCTGGCAAGGTGCCCATGCAGCACCTGCGCAAGATGTACGGCAAGTCCTTCATGGCCGAAGTCGTGAACGAGATCCTGTCGGATTCCTCCCGGTCGATCCTCGACGAGCGCGGCGAAAAGCCGGCCATGCAGCCCGAGGTCACCATGACCGAGGACGAGAAGGAAGCCGAGAAGATCCTGGCCGGCAATGCCGATTTCGAGTTTTCGCTCGATTACGAGGTTCTGCCGCCCATCGAGGAAAAGGACCTTTCGTCGCTCAAGATCAGCCGTCTCGTTTATGACGTGCCTGAAGAGGAAGTGACCGAGCAGGTCGAGCGCGTTGCCGATTCGGCGCGCAGCTACGAGCCGAAGAAGGGCAAGGCCGCAAATGGCGACCGCGTCACCTTCGATTATCTCGGCAAGATCGACGGCGAAGCCTTCGAGGGCGGTGCGGCCGAGGATTCCGACCTCGTGCTCGGCTCCAACCAGTTCATTCCCGGCTTCGAGGAGCAGCTCGTCGGCGTCAAGGAAGGCGACGAGACGACGATCACCGTGACCTTCCCCGAGCAGTATCCGGCCGCCCATCTGGCAGGCAAGGAAGCCAAGTTCGACATCAAGGTGAAGGCGATCGCCGCTCCCGGCAAGCTGGAGATCAACGACGACGTCGCCAAGCAGCTCGGCCTGGAAAGCGCCGACAAGCTGCGTGAGATCGTGCGCGGTCAGATCGAGAGCCAGTTCGGCGCCGTCACCCGCCAGAAGGCGAAGCGCCAGCTTCTCGACGCGCTCGACGAGGCCTACAAGTTCGAGGCGCCGTCCAAGCTGGTCGAAGCCGAGTTCAACAACATCTGGGCCCAGGTGAACGCCGATCTAGCGCAGGCCGGCCGTACCTTCGAGGACGAAGAGACGACCGAGACCGAGGCGCGCGCCGAATACCAGCGCCTTGCCGAACGTCGCGTCCGCCTCGGCCTCGTGCTTGCCGACATCGGCGAGAAGGCCAGCGTGCAGGTTTCCGACGACGAGCTGCAGCGCGCGCTGTTCGAGCAGATTCGCCGCGTTCCGCAGAGCCAGCAGCAGCAGGTCTACGACTTCTACCGCGAAAACCCGCAGGCGCTCGCCAACATCCGCGCGCCGCTGTTCGAAGAGAAGGTGGTCGACCACCTGCTGGGCGTCGTCTCCGTCGACGACAAGAAGGTCTCCAAGGAGGAGCTTCTGGCCGACGACGAGGAAGAGACCGCAAAGTCCGAGAAGAAGCCGGCCAAGAAGGCTTCGAAGGCCAAGGCCGCGGACGCTGGCGACGACGCCGGCGAGACCGAAAAGAAGAAGGCCGCGCCCAAGAAGAAGGCTGCCGCCAAGGACAAGGACGCCGAATAACCGGCGCTGTCATCCAAAAATGAAAAGGCCGCCTTCGGGCGGCCTTTTTCGTTTCAGGACCACGTTTGCTTGGCCGCCAAGCTTCTTGTTCGTGCGTCCTTCGAGGCTCGCTTCGCTCGCACCTCAGGATGAGGGAGGTGGGTGATCGCGCCTGCTCCGTTGCGGGCTCGATGCGCGTTGGCGGAATCGCTCGAGCTCACGAGCTGCCTGTGCTCGCACCTCAGGATGAGGGAGGTGGGTTGATCGCATCCGCCACGCGGGTTCGATGTACTTCAACAGAATAGCCATCGAGCCCACGAATTGCCTGCGAGATACAAACCCTCCCTCATCCTGAGGTGCGAGCGAAGCGAGCCTCGAAGGACGCGCTGACAGAGCGGCGCAATCTTCTGGAAACAAGGCAGGGCGTTGCAGCTTGCTTCAACCCCACCTCGAGATGAGGTTTGGTCGAATGGTTCGGCTTCACCGTCCCGTGGTTTTCCGTGGGCCTCGTGCCAGATGTGCTGTTCCGGCATGGATCCTCGGGTCAAGCCCGAGGATGACGACATTGTGGGTCGTGGCAATCGCCAGCGGACACGAGCTTGGTAGGTCACTTTCCGGTTCGTCATCCGGGGGTCAAGCCCGAGGATGACGGCATTGAGAGTCGTGACAATCGCCAGCGGACACGAGTTTGGTAGGTCACTTTTCCGGTTCGTCATCCTCGGGCTTGACCCGAGGATCCATGCCGGAACGGTGAATAAGCGGCCGCATTCCAAGGAACGGGGCTGCCGCCATAGCCGACGGGCAGCGCCTACACCCGCACCCGGACGTATTCGCCCGGCGCATCGGCGATCGGTTTCAGCTTTGTGCCGCCGGGCTTGCGCGCTTTGGTCGTGCTGGCGTCCTGCTTTTCGATCCAGGCTTGCCAGTGCGGCCACCACGAGCCGGGGTTCTCGGTGGCGTTGGCGACCCAGCTTTCGAAGTCGCCTTCCGGCTTGCCGCCGGTCCAGTGCTGGTACTTCTTCGCCGCGGGCGGGTTCACGACACCCGCGATGTGGCCGGAGCCCGCCATCACATAGTCGACCTCGCCGCCGAAGAAGCGGCAGCCGAGGAACACCGAGCGGGCCGGGGCGATGTGATCCTCGCGTGCCGCGAGGTTGTAGACGGGGATCGTCACATCGGCCAGCGACAGGGTGCGCCCGGCGAGCGTCATCTTTCCGCGGATGAGGTTGTTCTCCAGATAGCAGTTGCGGAGGTAGAAGGAGTGGTTGGCCGCGCTCATCCGCGTGGAATCGGCGTTCCAGTAGAGCAGGTCGAACGGCATCGGCTCCTTGCCGCGCATGTAGTTGTTGACGACATAGGGCCAGATCAGATCGCCGGCGCGCAGCATGTTGAAGGCCGTCGCCATCTTCGTGCCGTCCAGAAAACCCTTGCCTTCCATCGAGCGCTCGAGCGCGGCGATCTGCTCCTCGTCGACGAAGACCTTAAGGTCGCCGGCATAGGTGAAATCGACCTGCGTCGTGAAGAAGGTGACGGACCTGATGCGCTCGTCGCCCTCGCGCGCCATCAGTGCGAGAGCGGCCGCCAGCAACGTGCCGCCGACGCAATAGCCGATGGCGTTGACCTCGCGCTCGCCGGTCGCCTCCTCGACCGTGTCCAGCCCGAACTGGATGCCCTCGCGGATATAGGCCTCCCAATCCTTGCGGCCGTGGCGCTGGTCGGGGTTGACCCAGGAGATGACGAAAACCGAGTGGCCCTGTTCGATCGCCCAGCGGATGAAGGATTTTTCCGGATTGAGGTCGAGAATGTAGAATTTGTTGATCCAGGGCGGGCAGATCAGCAGCGGGCGCTTGAGCACCGTGTCGGTCGATGGCTCGTACTGGATGATCTCGGCGACGTCGCTGCGGGCGATCACCTTGCCGGGCGTCATGGCGATGTTCTTGCCCACCTCGAAGCGGGAATAGTCGGCCTGCCTCAGCTTGAGGTCGCCATGGCCGGCGGCGATGTCCTCGGCCAGCATCTTCATGCCGCGCACCAGGTTCTCGCCGTTGCTCGCCACCGTCTCGCGGAAGATTTCCGGGTTGGTGAGCAGGAAATTGGACGGCGAGATCGCCTGGGTGATCTGCTTGACGTAGAACTGCGCCTTGTGGCGCGTATGCTCGTCCAGCCCCTCGGCGTGTTCCACCAGGTCTCCGGCCCAGCGAGACGTCACCAGATAGGCCTGCTTGATGAAATCGAAGAAGGCGTTCTGGCCCCATTCCGGGTCCTGGAAGCGCTTGTCGCCCTTCTCGGGCTTCACGGCATCCTCGATGTCGGCGTCGCTCATGCGCCGGATCGCGTTCGACCAGACATCCATATAGCCGGAGAAGAGCCTCGTCTGGGCCTCGAGCGCGCGGGCGGGATCGGAGAGCCAGTATTCGGTCAGCTTGGAGAAGGTCTTGACCATATCGGTCATCGGCTCGGCCATGGTGTCGCGCACTTCACCCTTCTCGCGCGGTCCGGTCCATGCGGCGGCGGCCTTGCCGGCTTCCTCTACGGCGCGAGCAAGGTTGACGGCAAAGCGTTCCGGGTCCTTGACCAGATACTGATCGACCGACGAGTGTTGTTTTTTCTGGTCGCTGCCCGAATCGTCGCTTTTGGCCATGCTATACGTCCGTCCTCCCTGGAGCGTTTTGTTGACACAATACCATGGGACCCAAGGGCAGCATACCGCTGGTGCGTGTCGGCCCGAGCATCTATAAGTGCCATAAGGTGGAAGAATGACAGCGCCGCGTATACTCGTTTTTTTTGCATCCAGCAGCGCCGCTCTGGCGCTGACGATGGCGCTTGCCGGCTGCACGACGGCCAATCTCGCCGACGCGGCGCCTGAGGCTGCTGTTCAGCCGCAGCCTGCCGATACGGGGCTGGCCTTTTCGGCGCCCGGTACCTATCCCAATCTCAATATCATCCCCAAGCCGGCGGCCACGCAGATCACCTCGCGGCAGAAGTCCGAAACCACAAGCGCGTTGCGCGAAAAGCGGGCGCAGGTGGCCGCGCAGGGACGCGGCTCGACGCGTGACAGCAGCGCCGAGCTTCGCCGGCTCGGGCGCAGCCACGCAGACGAGGCCCTGCGCGAAATCGAAGGCGAGTGACGCTATCGACCGATTCCCCAAACGGGTGTATAGGCCGCGTCCTAACGCCCCCTATGCAACGGGATCTCCCCATGGAAGAGTTTCACAAGGTTCGTCGGCTACCGCCTTACGTGTTCGAGCAAGTCAATCGCCTCAAAGGCGCAGCACGAGCCAATGGCGCCGACATCATCGACCTTGGCATGGGCAATCCCGACCTGCCGACGCCAAAATCGATCGTCGACAAGCTTTGTGACGTGGTGCGCGACCCGCGCACGCATCGTTATTCGTCGTCGCGTGGCATTCCCGGCCTGCGGCGCGCGCAGGCGGCCTATTATGGCCGCCGCTTCGGCGTGAAGCTCGACCCCGAGCGGCAGATCGTCGCCACGCTCGGCTCCAAGGAAGGCTTCGCCAATATGGCGCAGGCGATCACCGCGCCGGGCGATGTCGTGCTGTGCCCCAACCCGACCTATCCGATCCATGCATTCGGCTTCATCATGTCGGGCGGCGTGATCCGTTCGATGAAGGTCGAGCCGGACAACGATTTCATCCCCGCGCTGGAGCGGGCCGTGCGGCATTCGATCCCGAAGCCGCTGGCGCTGATACTGAACTATCCGTCGAACCCGACCGCGCATGTCGCGTCGCTCGACTTCTACAAGGACGTGGTCGCCTACGCGAAGAAGAACGACATCATCATTCTGTCTGATCTGGCCTATGCCGAGATCTATTTCGACGGTGCGCCGCCGCCTTCGATCCTGCAGGTACCTGGCGCGCTGGATGTCGCCGTCGAGTTCACCTCGATGTCCAAGACCTTTTCCATGCCCGGCTGGCGCATGGGCTTCGCGGTCGGCAACGAGCGGCTGATAGCGGCGCTGACGCGGGTGAAGTCCTATCTCGACTATGGCGCGTTCACGCCGATCCAGGTGGCAGCGACGGCGGCGCTGAACGGCGACGGCTCGGACGTCGAGGAGGTGAGGGGGGTCTACCATCGTCGTCGGGACGTGATGGTCGATGCGTTCGCGCGTGCGGGCTGGCAAATCCCTGCGCCGGCAGCGACCATGTTTGCCTGGGCGCCGATCCCGGAATCGTTCCGCCACCTCGGTTCGCTGGAATTCTCCAAGCTGCTGGTCGAGAAGGCCGATGTCGCGGTCGCGCCCGGCATAGGGTTTGGCGAACATGGTGACGATTTCGTGCGCATCGCGCTGGTCGAGAACGAGCACCGCATCCGTCAGGCCGCCCGCAACATCAAGCGTTTTCTCGGTTCTGCCGGGGAGGCGCCCGACAACGTGGTCGCGCTGAACGCCAGGCGCTGATCGCTATATCCGACCGAACTGACTGCCGAATATGAAGGATGCCGGGGGCATGAGCGAAGCATTGCGTGTTGGAATTGCCGGATTGGGCACCGTCGGTGCCAGCGTGGCCCGCGTCCTTGCCGAGAAGGCCAGCGAACTGACCCGGCAATGCGGCAGGCCGATCGCGGTAACCGGCGTTTCGGCCCGCACGCGCGGCCGGGACCGCGGCGTCGACCTTTCGGCCGCGCAATGGTTCGACGATCCCGCTGAGCTTGCCGCCTGGGACGGCATCGACGTTTTCGTCGAGCTGATCGGCGGCGACGAAGGGCCTGCGCTGGCTTGTGTGACCGCGGCGCTGGAGGCCGGCCACCATGTCGTGACGGCCAACAAGGCGCTGCTGGCCCGTCACGGCCTGGCGCTTGCCAAGATCGCCGAGGCGAAGGGCGTGCTGCTCAACTACGAGGCGGCGGTGGCGGGCGGAATCCCGGTCATCAAGACGATGCGCGAGGCGATGGCCGGCAATGCGGTCACGCGTGTGTTCGGCATTCTCAACGGCACCTGCAACTACATCCTGACGCGCATGGAAGCCGAAGGCATCTCGTTCGAGGACTGCCTCAAGGACGCGCAGCGGCTGGGCTATGCGGAGGCAGACCCGACCTTCGACATCGAGGGGCACGATACGGCGCACAAGCTGGCGATCCTGACCAGCCTTGCTTTCGGCAGCCGCATCTCGGCCGACGATATCTATATGGAGGGCATTTCCAACATCACTCAGGCCGACATCCGCGCCGCGGGCGAACTCGGCTATCGCATCAAGCTGCTGGGCGTCGCGCAGCGCACGGAGAGCGGCATCGAGCAGCGGGTGCACCCGACCATGGTGCCGACGGCCTCCGTCATCGCGCAGGTTCACGGCGTGACCAATGCGGTGGCGATCGAGACCGACATTCTGGGCGAACTGCTTCTGTCCGGTCCTGGCGCTGGCGGAAACGCGACGGCGTCGGCGGTTGTCGGCGACGTGGCCGACATCGCCAAGGCGCGCCCCGGTTTCCAGCATGGCCCAGTGTTCGGGCGGCCGGTCAAGGAACTGACGCCTTACAAGAAGGCGCGCATGCGCACCCATGAAGGCGGCTATTTCATCCGTCTGACGGTGCACGACCGTACAGGTGTCTTCGCTGCCATCGCCAAGCGCATGGCGGACAACGAGATTTCGCTGGAATCGATCGTTCAGCACGCCAACGGCGCGAACACCGAGAGCCAGAAGACGGTGATCCTCGTTACCCACGAGACGACGGAAGCGGCCGTACGCAAGGCCGTCGACGCGGTCACCAAGGACGGCCACCTCGTCGACAAGCCGCAGGTCATCCGCATCGAGCGGGCGGCCTGACGCGAGGGCTCAGGCGAGCCCTGCATCCTTCACCGCGCCGATACGGTTGCGGCTGACCGGCAGCTCGGCGCCATCAGACATGCGCAGAATGAGCCGTCCATCACGACGAATGGTTCCGGCTACCGCGTCGCTGGCTATCCAATAGGACCTGTGGATTTGCAGGCCTTCGACAGGTGCCGTCTCGTCGACGGCGTCCGACATGCGCATGAGGACGAGTTCGGACCCCTTGTCGGTCACGACCTCCACATAGTGATCCTGCATGGACAGATAGAGAAGCTTGCCACGCAGCCGGGGCTGCAGCCTCTCGATCAGCTTTGGCCGTTGGGCACTGAGTTGTGCAGGCGCGGGCGCGTGCGCCAGTCGCGCGGAGAAGAAGGCGATCACGCCGGATGACACCGCTGCGATGGCCATGACGTAGAGGGTCAGCGGCAGCAGGAATACCACGTCCGTGCCGTAGACCAGGCGGTTCAGCAGCCAGACGAACAGGGCGACCGGCACCCCGGCCATTGCGCCGATCAGCGCGAAGCCGGCAGGACCCGGGCGCTTCGCGAAGATGACCTTTTCCAGCAGGGATACGAGGGCGAAGCCCAGGAAGTATGTTGAAACGACGATTGCGGCCCAGTAGGCGAGCCTCGCGGGAAGCCGCAGGCTTTCATAGGTGCCGAACGGCCCGACCATTCCCAGAACGAGTGCTGCGCCGGCCAGCGCCGCCCATGGCAATGGCGACGCCGCGACGCGCTGCATTTCGCGCATCGTGAATTGCAGTGCGTTGTCTCTCACGAAGCAGATCCGGCCCTTGACGAAGTTGCATTTGAGGAAACGCGGTCGCGGCTGGCAGGTCAAGCGTGGCGCAGGGACGAACCTGCGACGGACCGAATACAAGGACCTGATCCATGACCCTCGCACCGCTTCAGAACGCCAGCTTCGCCATACAGATTCATGTTGCCATTGCCGTGTTGGCTTTCCTGCTCGGCGGCCTGGTTCTTTTCAGGACGAAGGGTGACAAGGCCCACCGCATGGCTGGAAAGATCTGGGTGGTGCTGATGCTCCTTGTCGCCATCACTTCCTTCTTCATTCACACCATTCGGCTCGTCGGCCCGTGGAGCCCAATCCACCTGCTTTCGATTATCACCTTGTGGTCCCTGTACAGTGGTATCCGTGCGGCGCGACGGAAGCGCATCCTGGAACACCGCAGAACGATGCAGAGCCTCTATCTCGGTGCGCTGGTCATTGCCGGCGGTTTCAGCTTCCTGCCGGGCCGGATCATGCACGAGTTGTTCTTCGACGGATCTCATCCGTGGATGGGAATGAGCCTGGCGGCCGCGATTGCGGCGGTTGTGCTCTGGCTCGCATGGCGCAGCTTCCTTGCACGACGTCTTTCCGCGTGACGGGGCCTGTGAGTGGTCGGCCGGGTATTTCGATGCCGGTTGCGGAGTGTCATCAATATTCAATCGATTGATGTTTCAAACCGCGCTGAAACGCCCTTGCGGCCCGCGTTCCGCTTTGACAGAACGGGTGCGCCCGATCGGGTACATACAGGATCCCACGCAGGAAATGACGATGGCCAAAGCCGCTTCACCCGGTCTCGACCGTATCCTTACCCTCGAACTGGTGCGCGTCACCGAGCGCGCCGCGGTCGCTGCTGCACGGCTGCGCGGACGTGGTGACGAGAAGGCTGCGGACCAGGTGGCCGTGGACGCCATGCGCTCGGAGCTCAACCGGCTGCCGATCCAGGGCACGGTGGTGATCGGCGAGGGCGAGCGCGACGAGGCGCCGATGCTTTACATCGGCGAGGAAGTGGGAACGGGCGAGGGGCCAGGCGTGGACATCGCGCTCGATCCGCTCGAAGGCACCACGATCTGCGCCAAGAACCTTCCCAACTCGCTTGCCGTGATCGCGATCGCAGAGAAGGGAAGCCTGCTCTACGCGCCTGACGTCTATATGGACAAGATCGCGGTGGGGCCGGGCTATCCGGCCGGCGTGGTCGACATCGACGCTTCGGCCCAGGAAAACATCGAGAACCTTGCCAAGGCGAAGGGCGTGTCCGTAGGCGAAATCACAGCCTGCATCCTCGACAGGCCGCGCCATGCGCGCCTGATCGAAGCCGTGCGCGCGACGGGCGCGGCGATCCGGCTGATCGGTGACGGTGATGTCGCCGGCGTCATCCACACTACCGATCCGGATGAGACCGGTATCGACATCTATCTCGGCACCGGCGGCGCGCCCGAAGGCGTGCTGGCTGCTGCGGCGCTGCGCTGCATCGGCGGCCAGATGCAAGGGCGGCTGCAGCTCAACACCGAGGAAAAGATCGCACGCGCTGCGAAGATGGGCATCGCCGACCCCAACAAGGTCTATGCGATGGACGAGATGGCACGTGGCGACGTGCTTTTCGCCGCCACCGGCGTGACCGACGGCAACATGCTCGCTGGCGTGAAGTTTGGCCGCGATTCGATCCAGACGCATACGATCGTGATGCGCTCATCCTCCGGCACCGTGCGCGAGATCAAGGCGCGGCATCAGGATTTGGACAAGTTCTGACCGTCGGTGTCCGGAAACGGATCGCGCGCAAGCGGTCGGCTTTGTCAGTTTCGGCCGATTTCCCTTTGGAATCCGACGCTTCAACGCCTAATTTGACGTCATGAATCCGGAGCGGACATGACGGAACGGCGCTTTTTCCTCGACGTACGCCAATCGGCGACCGGGCTGGCGTGGGCGCACAGGCTCGACCAGCGCCAGGAAAACATCGCCATGGCGATCGCCCAGAGCCACGGCGTGCCCGATATCGTGGCGCGCGTGCTGGCGGGGCGTGGTGTCGATCAGGACGGAGCGGCGCGCTTTCTCGATCCGACCATCCGCGACCTGCTGCCGGACCCGCGCTCGCTGACCGATATGGACAAGGCCGCGGCCCGCATCGCCGACGCCGTGGCACGCCGGGAAAAGGTGGCGATCTTCGGCGACTACGATGTGGACGGCGCGGCATCCTCCGCGCTGATGAAGCGCTTCTTTGCCCATTACGGGATCGATGCCGAAATCTACATACCGGACCGTATCTTCGAGGGTTACGGGCCGAACCCGGAGGCCATGCGCGAACTGGTTTCGCGCGGCGCGCGGCTGATCGTGACCGTCGATTGCGGCACCAACAGCGGGCCATCAATTGATGCCGCCAACGAGGCGGGGGCCGACGTGGTGGTGCTCGATCATCACCAGGTGGGCGGCGCGCTGCCTGCGGCGGTCGCCATCGTGAATCCCAACCGCGAGGATGACCTTTCCGGCCAGGGGCATCTGTGCGCGGCGGGCGTCGTGTTCGTCACGCTGGTGCGTGTTGCAGGCCTGTTGCGAGAGCGCGGCCACGGCGCGCCGCCGCCCGATCTGCTCGGTTGGCTCGACCTCGTGGCGCTCGCCACCGTCTGTGACGTGGTGCCGCTCGTCGGCGTCAACAGGGCGTTCGTGGTCAAGGGCCTGCTGGCCATGCGGCGGCTGGGCAATGCAGGCCTGTCTGCGCTGTCGCGGGTGTCTCGCATCGGCGAGCCGCTCAATCCCTATCATCTTTCGTTCATCCTCGGGCCGCGCATCAATGCGGGCGGGCGCATCGGCGATGCAGCGCTTGGCAGCCGATTGCTGGCCGGTGACGATCCGGTCGAGGCCCGTACCATCGCGGAGACGCTGGACAGGCTGAACAGCGAGCGCCAGGCGCTCGAGCAGGTGATGCTGGAGCAGGCGCGCGCGGAAGCCGACGCCGAGCTTGCCTCCGGCAACGGCCCGGCGGTCATCGTCACGGCGAGCGACGACTGGCATCAGGGCGTGGTCGGCCTGCTTGCGGCACGTCTGAAGGAGCATGCGCGCCGGCCGGCCTTTGCCATCGCATTCAATGCCAATGGCGTGGGGTCCGGCTCCGGCCGCTCGATCCCCGGATTCGATCTTGGCCGCATGGTGCGGACGGCCGTCGAGCGCGGCCTGCTTCTCAAGGGTGGCGGGCATGCGATGGCGGCGGGCATTACCGTCGAACGCGCCCGCCTGGGCGAGCTGAGGGCCTTCTTCGAGGAATGGGCGGCGCAGGATGTCGCCAAACTGCGCGACGGCGAAGCGCTGGAGGTCGATGCCGCCTTGTCGGCAGACGGCGCCAATTTCGATCTTCTCGACGCCATCGAGAGTGCTGGGCCCTTCGGTGCGGGGCATGCGCAGCCGGTGCTGGTGCTGCCCCGCCATACGATTGCCGATGCGCGGCAGGTTGGCACCAACCACATCCGCGTCGATCTGCGCTCGCAGACTGGCGCGCGTATGCAGGCGATGGCGTTTCGCGCGGCCGACACCGATCTCGGCAATTTTCTCTACGCCAATCGCGGCCGCACCGTGCATGTGGCAGGCACGATCTCGTCCAACTGGTGGAATGGCGCGCGTTCGGTTCAGTTCAGGGTGCTCGACGCTGCCCTTGCTTGAGCGCGAGTTGATTTGCATTTGTATAGCAAAGTGCCTACCTTTTTATTGATGGGGGCAGGATGCGGATCGACGGTTTTGACTGGGACGACGGCAACTGGCCCAAATGTGCCAAACATGGCTTAAGCAAAGACGAAATCGAGTTCGCGCTGCTTCAGTCGTCGCCGCTGGTTCTTCCCGACCGCAGCGGCTCGATGGAGGCCCGCTACAATGCCGTTGGAAAGAATGATGCCGGCCGCCACATTTTCGTGGTCTTTGCTTTTCGTGACCGCGAGGACCTGACGTTGGCGAGACCGATCAGCGCCCGCTATATGCACAGGAAAGAGATCGAAGCCTATGAGCGCTCGAAAAAAGCTTAAATCATTTCCCCGCTTCGAAAGCGATGAGGAGGCGGAGCGGTTCGTCGAGCAGGCTGACCTGTCAGAGTATGACTTCTCCGGGTTCAAGCCGATGCAGTTCGAACTCGAACGGAAGCCGAAGCAGGTCAATCTGCGTATGTCTGCTGGCTTGCTTGCGAAGATCAAGGAGAAGGCGGAGGCCCGCGGCATCCCATACCAGCGTTTTATTCGGGAAGTGCTTGAACGAGCTGTCTGATCGCCGGTGTCTGGCGCGTCAGCCCAGTACCGTCTGCAGCCGCTCCAGTTCGCCGAGCTGGGCCTTGGTCACTTCGTAGCCGAGGCGGATAGCCTCGTCGGCGCGGTGGAATTCGGTGAGGCCGATATGACCGAGCTTCGGCAGCAGCGCCAGGTCCGGCGGGTCGCCGGCCATGCGCGCCCGCGAGATGCGGTCCTGGATGATGTTGAAGGCTTCGACCATCACGCCGGTTATGCCAAGACGCGCTTCCCGCTCACTGGGTCCCTTGTCGACCACAAGTGCGGTGTCAGTGTCGCCGTCCGGCGCATCGGCGCTGTGCTTGATGACGGCCGCGCGACCGAAAAGGTCGTAGTGCAGGTTCACCGCGACCACAAGCGGTTGCTCATGCGCGCGACAGACCGACACCGGTACGGGATTGACCAGGGCCCCGTCGACCAGCACGCGCTTGTTGCAGGCGACGGGTTCGAAGACGCCGGGCAGGGCGTAGGATGCGCGCATCGCGGTGATCAGCGAGCCACTCGACAACCAGATCTCGTGGCCGGTTCGGATCTCGGCTGCCACGCACACGAAGGGTTTCGGCAGGTCGGCAAATGTGATGCCGGACATATGCTCCTGCATGCGCGCGGTGAGCTTCATGCCGCCGAAGAGGCCGCTGCCGCCCAGATGGATGTCGAGAAGGCCGAAGATGCGCCGCTTCGTCAGGGAGCGGGCGAACTCCTCGAGCTCGTCGAGCTTGCCTGCCAGATAGCAACCGCCGACCAATGCGCCGATGGAGGTGCCCGCGATCATGTCGATCTGGATGCCGGCCTCGTCGAGCGCGCGGAGCACGCCGATATGTGCCCAGCCGCGTGCCGCACCGCCGCCGAGCGCCAGCGAGATGCCTGATTTTCTGATCGGCTTCGGTTCCGGCGGAATGAGGGCCGCGGGGAGGTCTCCGCCGTTCCCACCTTCGTGCCTGCTACGCAAAGACGCCCACTCGAGCATCACACTTCTCCCTATCCCGCGCGGATTATACCTAACGGGTCGTATCGAAATGATGAATCTTTTAGCGGTAGGAAACGAACGCGGTTACCCCTTGTGGGCATAGACCGTTGCAGGGTCGAACCGGGCCGTGTCGCCATCGCTGGCGAGGCTTGCATTACCATCCTCGAATGTCACCGTCCTGTAGAAGCAGGAACGCCGGCCGGTATGACAGGTTGCGTCGTGGCCGCCGACCTTCACCTTCAGCCAGATCACGTCCTGATCGCAGTCGGTTTTGATCTCCGCGACCCGCTGGACGTTGCCCGACGTCTCGCCCTTCTTCCACAGGCTGCCACGCGATCGCGACCAGAAATGGGCAATGCCGGTTTCGAGCGTCAGGGCGAGAGCTTCAGCGTTCATATACGCGACCATGAGCAGCGCGCCATCACCAGAATCGGTGACAACGGCCGTAATGAGTCCGTCGCTGTCGAAGCGCGGCGTGAAGGCCGAGCCTTCCTCGAGTTCGGCCTTGTCGGCCGAAGGGGCAGGGAAATCCATGGAGAGACTTTCCGGCCGCTCAGGCCATGAGGCCGTTTCGAACCATCATGATGAAGCGCGCCTGCTCCTCCGGCCGCTCCTTGAAGGCGCCGGTGAAGGTGGTGGTGAGCGTGGTCGAGCCCTGCTTGCGGATGCCGCGCATGGCCATGCACATGTGCTCGGCCTCGATCATCACGGCAACGCCGCGCGGCATGAGCACATCCTGGATCACGCCGGCGATCTGCGCGGTCATGGCTTCCTGGGTCTGCAGCCGATGGGCGAAAATATCCACGGTGCGCGCTATCTTGGACAGGCCGACGACCTTGCCGTCCGGCAGATAGGCGACATGCGCCTTGCCGATGATCGGCACCATGTGGTGTTCGCAATGGGAATGGAACTGGATATCCTTGACCAGCACCATGTCGTCATAGCCCTCGACCTCCTCGAAGGTGCGGCCGAGCTCGTCCGCCGGGCACTGGTCGTAACCCGAGAACATCTCGCGGTAAGCCTTGGCGACGCGCTTGGGCGTGTCCACCAGTCCTTCGCGGTCGGGATTGTCACCGGTCCAGCGCAGCAGCGTGCGGACGGCAGCTTCGACCTCCTCCTGTGAGGGGCGGTCGGTGACGGGCTTGTCCATATAGCCGGGCTGGGCAGTGGTGTCGGGGCGAGGGGGGAAGTTCTTGACGATGGCGTCCATGAAAGGCGTCTCCCGTAGTCCCTTTCTACGAAGGGACGAGTTGAACGGACCACAGCCTTTCTCGGAAAAGTCGGATAATCCGAAGCTCCGGAAGCGGCGTGCATTCCACCTGCTGCCAACGGGCTTGTCCCGACTTGTGGCCGGCAGGGTCACTCCATTATATATGTGCCAATACGACGAATGGAAGACGCGGAAGCGGCAAACCATCCTCTCCCCGCGCCTTCAGGTTGGAAAACCATGATAAACGACGTCTACAACGCGAAAATTCTCGGTTTTGCGGGGAATATCGCGCGCATCGGCAGGCTGGAGCGTCCAGATGCCACAGCCACCGCGCATTCAAAGCTGTGCGGCTCCACGGTCGTGGTCGACCTGACGATGGATGGCGACACCGTCACCGACTTCGCCCATGACGTGAAGGCTTGTGCGCTGGGACAGGCATCGTCCTCGATCATGGCGCAGCATGTGGTGGGTGCTACCGCAGCCGAGCTGCGCGCCTTGCGCGAGACCATGCTTAAGATGTTGAAGGAAAACGGTGCCCCGCCTGAAGGCCGCTTCGAGGACCTGAAATATCTGGAGCCCGTGCGCGAATACAAGGCTCGCCATGCGTCGACGATGCTGACTTTCGACGCCGTGGTCGATGCGATCGGCCAGATCGAGAAGCAGCGCTCCGGCGAGGCCGCCTGAGGCGGTTGCATGGCTGATCACAGGCATGGAGCCGGAAACGCACGGCGAGGCCGCAACTATGCCGGGCCATGGCGGCGTACGCCCGGTCGCCTGACGGGGACCGCGCTCGTGCGGTTCTATCAGCTCACCCTTTCAGGCTTCATCGGCAATTCGTGCCGTCACCTGCCGACCTGTTCCGAATATGCCTACGAGGCGATCGCGCGGCATGGATTGTGGGCAGGCGGCTGGATGGGCTTGTTCAGGTTCATGCGCTGCGGGCCTGGTGGGACTCACGGGCTGGACCCCGTGCCCGAGCGGCTGGAGCGCCGTTACGTCTGGTATCTGCCATGGCGCTATTGGGCGATCAGCCGAAAGCAATCGGGAAAAACGACGCTGGGATGACTGTTTAGGCGCTCGATGACTTGCCGTCTTCGCCTGCCACTGGCAATTTGCGTGTGTCAATTCACGTAGAGAGAGGGGACGCCTGCATGGCTCACAAGTTCGAAATCTACAAGGACAAGAAGGGCGAGTTCCGCGTCCGCTTCAAATACAACAGCGAGATCATGTTCTCGACCGAGGGCTACACGTCCAAGGCCAGCGCGCAGAACGCGATCGACTCGATCAAGAAGAACGGTCCCGGCGCACCGGTCGAGGACAACAGCGCGGAAGCCTGACGCGCTCCTGAGCCGCTCGGCACCGGGCGGCTTTACCAACTTTGCGCGCCGGCATCGCGGGACTTTACCTGCGCCGGCGCGCCGCTTATGTAGCGGGCCTGTCGTAGGCCGGCCTGACATGCCCTGACCGCCACGGCTGATCACCCACACCACCTGCGCTCGTTTGCAGGACTGGATAGGAGAATACCGATGGCTTCCGTTTCCCTGACATTCCCCGACAACTCCGTGCGCGAATTCGATGCCGGCACCACCGGCCGCGACGTTGCAGAGTCGATCTCCAAGTCGCTTGCCAAGAAGGCGGTGGCGATCGCGATCGACGGCACGCTGCGTGACCTCGCCGACCCGGTGACCAACGGGCGCATCGAGATCGTCACCCGCGACGATCCGCGCGCGCTGGAGCTTATCCGCCACGATGCGGCGCACGTGCTGGCCGAGGCGGTGCAGGAGCTGTGGCCGGGGACGCAGGTGACCATTGGCCCGGTCATCGAGAACGGCTTCTATTACGACTTCGCGCGCAACGAGCCGTTCACGCCGGACGATTTCCCCGTCATCGAGAAGAAGATGCGCGAGATCGTCGCGCGCAACCGCCCCTTCACAAAAGAGGTGTGGGAGCGCGATCGCGCGCGCAAGGTGTTCGCCGACAAGGGCGAGGCCTACAAGGTCGAGCTGATTGACGCGATTCCGGAAGGCCAGGATCTCAAGATCTACTTCCAGGGCGACTGGTTCGACCTGTGCCGCGGGCCTCACATGGCGTCGACCGGCCAGATCGGCAGCGCCTTCAAGTTGATGAAGGTGGCCGGCGCCTACTGGCGCGGTGACGCCAACAACCCGATGCTGACCCGCATCTACGGCACGGCATGGGCCGACCAGGCGCAGCTCGACCAGTATCTGCATATGCTGGAAGAAGCCGAGAAGCGCGACCACCGCCGCCTCGGGCGCGAGATGGACCTGTTCCATTTTCAGGAAGAGGGGCCGGGCGTCGTCTTCTGGCACGCCAAGGGCTGGAAGATGTTCCAGAACCTGATTTCCTACATGCGTCGCCGCCTCGGCGACGACTATCAGGAGGTCAATGCGCCGCAGATTCTTGACAAGAGCCTGTGGGAGACCTCCGGCCACTGGGGCTGGTACCAGGAAAACATGTTCGCGGTGAAGTCGGCCCACGCCTTTACCCACCCGAACGATCCGGAAGCCGATCAGCGCATCTTCGCGCTGAAGCCGATGAACTGCCCCGGTCACGTGCAGATATTCAAGCACGGTCTGAAGTCCTACCGCGATCTGCCGATCCGGCTTGCGGAATTCGGCAACGTGCATCGCTACGAGGCCTCCGGCGCGCTGCACGGGTTGATGCGGGTGCGCGGGTTTACCCAGGACGATGCGCACGTCTTCTGCACCGAGGAACAGCTCGAGGCGGAAATCCTCAAGATCAACGACCTCATGATGTCGGTCTATGCGGATTTCGGCTTCGAGGAAATCGAGGTGAAGCTCGCGACCCGTCCGGAGAAGCGCGTCGGCACAGATGCGATGTGGGATCACGCCGAGGACATCCTGCGCCGTGCCCTGACGCGCATCGCCCGCGAGGACAACCGAATCAAGACCGGCATCAACGAGGGCGAGGGCACGTTCTACGGGCCCAAGTTCGAGTACACGCTCAAGGATGCGATCGGCCGCGAGTGGCAGTGCGGCACCACCCAGGTCGACTTCAATCTGCCGGAGCGCTTCGGCGCGTTCTATATCGGCGCGGATTCGGAGAAGAAGCAGCCGGTCATGGTGCACCGGGCGATCGCCGGTTCGCTCGAGCGTTTCCTGGGCATCGTCATCGAGAGCTATGGCGGCCACATGCCCCTGTGGTTCGCACCGCTGCAGGTCGTCGTCGCCACCATCACGTCGGATGCGGACGAGTATGCGCAGCGGGTGGTGGCGCAGCTGAAGGCTGCTGGGCTTTCCGCTGAGGCCGACCTGCGCAACGAGAAGATCAACTACAAGGTTCGCGAGCACTCGCTGGCCAAGGTTCCAGTGATCCTCGTCTGCGGCCGCCGCGAGGCGGAGGAGGCAAGCGTGAACATGCGGCGTCTCGGCTCGCGCGATCAGGAATCGATGACGCTGGACGCGGCAACCGCCATGCTGGTTGAGGAAGCGACGCCGCCGGACCTGAAGCGCGCGAAAGAGGCTGCAGCAGCGGCAGCCTGAGGGTGTTTGAAGATTGTGAGGAGGCGGGCGTCAGCGCCCGCCTTTTTTCTAGCCGCCGCTGTCTTCCTCGACGGCCAGAACTTCCACGTCCTGATTGTGGCCGGCCACGACCTTGAACTCACGCTGATAGATGCGATCGCGGTTCTTGGCGACCACCGCGTAGTCGCCCTCGGAGAGGACCATGGAGGCGAAGGCGCCCACGCTTTCGCGCACGATGTCGCCCGAATCGGTCAGCACCGCCCAAGACGTATCTGCGATGGCTTCGCCGCCTTCCTCGCGCACAAGCTTCATGGTCAGTTCGGCCGCCTTGTGTTCCACCGTTGCCTCGGTGAGCCTGCCCGCCTCGACATGGATGTCCGAGCGTATCACCGCGTTCACCACGCCGTATGTTGAGACGACGTGGTAGGTGCCGGAATTGAGCCGTACAACGGTGTTTGGCTTGACGTCTGGGATGATGAGCGGCCGCTCCCCGGTGGCGTCGGGCTGCTCCTCGTAGATGGAAAAGCGCAGCTTGCCTGCGGGGATACGCATGCCTCCGGAAAGAACGGCATCGAGCTTCAGGCCGCCGGCATCAAGCACGATGGATTCGACGCCGGCGTCGCGCGCGACCGTAATGCGCTTTGTGGCGCCCGCGCGCCCGAAGGATGCGTGGACGAGATAGCTTCCCGGTTCCAGAGAGAAAACGCTGGAGCCGCCCTGTGCCGACGCAACCAGCGGCAGCTTGCCCTCGTTATCAGCCTCGGGACGGAAGACGCGCCAGACAAGACCGCGCGTGATCTCAGGCCCACCCTCGGTCAGATGGGCTGACAGCGTCACCTCGCCCTGGCCGCTGGTGGCGAGCGGGCCTTGCGTGGTCGGTGGCGCGAAACTGGACAGGCCGGGGACCTCCAGCCCGTCGAGCACATCGGTGCTTTCCTGCGCTGACGCGGAAAACGCGCCAAGCAGGACACAGCCGGTGAGAATCGTTCTGGTGAACAGTCTGGAAACGTCCCCTGTCATGGCTTGCGTTGAAGCCCAGGGCGATGGCAATTTCAAGGCCATAATTGCGTGCCGTTATGGCCGCATCCGGTCCAGGCATCCGGCTCCCGGTCGGTACCCATCATTGCACCCGTTTCCAGGAGCATCTTATTGTCTTCTTCCGTTATCGATTTCATGCTCGCGCGCAAATCCGCGCCGATCCCCGAACTTAAAGAACCTGCGCCGTCCGACGCCGAGATCAGGACGATGCTGACGATCGCTTCGCGGGTACCCGACCACGGCCGGCTTGCTCCATGGCGCTTCATACTCTACCGCGGCGCGGCCCGGGATCGCATCGGGGAGATGCTGGCCACCCGCGCCGAAGATCGTGAGGGGCCGCTGACGGAAGGGCGCCGGCAGCAGGAGCTGGCTCGTTTCTCGCGGGCTCCGCTTGTCATCGGGGTCGTGTCGGTGCCGCGAGAGAACCCGAAGATCCCGCAATGGGAGATGTTCCTGTCTGGTGGCGCGGCGGCGATGAATCTGGTGATCGCGGCCAACGGGCTCGGCTACGGCACCAACTGGATCACGAACTGGTATTCCGACGACGAGGAGGGCCGGCGCATTCTTGGTCTGGCTCCGCAGGAGCGCGTCGTCGGCTTCGTGCATATCGGCACCTTCTCCGGCGAAGCGCCGGAAAGGCCGCGCCCGGACGTGGCCACGCTCTATTCGGAATGGTCCGGCCCCTGGGAGGCGTGAGATGTTTTACGAACCGTCTAAGGGCCACGGCCTGCCGCACGACCCGTTCAAGGCCATCGTCGCACCGCGGCCGATCGGCTGGATCTCTTCGCTCGCGGCCGACGGCTCTGTCAATCTGGCGCCGTACTCGTTCTTCAACGCCCTCGGTACGCACCCGCATCTGGTGATGTTCTCGTCGGAAGGGCGCAAGGATAGCGTCAGCTTTGCCGGAGAAACCGGTGAATTCGTTGCCAATCTCGTCAGCCGCGACCTAGCGGAAAAGATGAATGCCAGCGCCGTGGATGCGCCGCGCGGCGTTTCGGAGTTCGACTATGCGGGGCTGACTCCGGTGCCGTCATCACTTGTGGCTCCGCCGCGCGTCGGCGAGGCGCTCGCCGCACTCGAGTGCAAGGTCACCGACATCCTTGAGCCGAAGGGGCTGGCCGGCCGCCCGACCGGCAACGTCATTGTCTTCGGCGAGGTTGTCGGCGTTCATATCGACGAAAAGGTGCTCACCGACGGGCTGTTCGACATCGTCAAGGCCGGCACCGTGGCCCGCCTCGGCTACATGGATTATGCGGCGGTGACCGAAACGTTCCAGATGCGCCGGCCGCGCTGGCAGGAGTGAGCGCTACGGCGCGTCACCGAAATACCGCGCCCTGATCTCCTCGATGACGCCGCTTTCGTGAGCGCCGATCAGTTCGACCGTCAGCGGTCTCGTGAGGTTGCTGCCTTGCGGCAGGCCGAAGCCATATTTGTCCGGCTCGAAGATGGGGCCTACGACGGTGATGGGCTGCTGCGGGTTGCCGTGCGCGTAATATTCCAGCACCGGCGCGTCGGCGATGACGGCCACGACACGCCCCTGCACGAGCGCGTCCACGGCCTCGCCGAGGTGCGCGAAGGTGCGCGCATCCATGCCTGCGCGGCGCGCATATGTTTCGGCGACCGAGCCGGAGAACACCGCGACGGGACGGCCGGGCAAATCCTCGACCGAGTTGATCTGGTTTGTCAGTGAAAGCGTCGTCATCACGCTGGTGACCGACGACGTCACATAGGCCAGAACCGCCACGCCGCAGACCAGCCACAGCCCCTGCCAGATTCTGCCGGCCCATCCGAAAAGGTTGCTGCGCGAGGGTGGCTTGCCGGAAGTGGCCACCGACATGACGGTGTAGAAGCTTTCCGCGATGCCATCGCGCCAGCGTTGCGGAAAGTTCTTGTCGAAGTGCCGGTCGAAAACGGTCAGAAGAACCGTCGCAGCCAGGATGATCGCGACAATCCATCCGTAGGCACGCAAATGGCCTGATGACTGAAGTCCGGCGATGACGTCCCAGAAGCCGGCGGTGCGCTCCTCGTTGACCATGACCCGCAGCCCGGCGTCGAACCAGGGATGGGTGAAGTCGATGCTTTCAGCGCGGTCGCGGGTGATCGTCAGATTGGTGACGGCTACGTCGATCAGACCGTTCGCGGTGGCCGACACCAATTCGCGCAAGGTGTCGAGTTCGACGTAATCGGCCTCGATGTCGAGATCGGCGGCCAGTCTCTCCCAAAGGTCGATGGACATCCCCTTGAAGCGCTCGCCATCCTTCATCACGAAGGGCGGGCTCTCATAGACGCCGACGGTGAGCCTGCCTGTCTGCGGCTGTGATTGTTCGCTCTGCTGGGCTGTCGCAATATTTGCGAAGGCAAATGCGAGCAGGGCCGAAAAAAGCGCGACGAGGGCCGGGCGGCGACATTCATGCCTCATCGGTATACCTCCGGGCAGGTTGACTCGCGCGCCTTTCTAACGGGCAGGTTGCGGCGGGCCAACCCTCGGGCGGATAAAACCCGCGCGCTCGAATGAACCGGGCCTGGCTTCCGGCAGGAAGATTGCCGTCACCCTTCAGAGCACCCGCGCCAGAAGCCGTTCCGCCCGCTTGAGGTGAGGGCGGTCGTACATCTTGCCGTCTATGCCCACGACGCCCGGATTGCCCGCCGCCGCGAAGGCCGCGACCACGGCACGGGCATGAGCGACCGCCTCCTGCGACGGGGTGAAGACCTCGTTGATGATCGGAACCTGTGCGGGATGGATCGCCATGCGACCGGTGAAGCCATCGCGCATACCTTCGAGGCAGTCGCGCCGGAATGCTTCTTCGTTGCGGAAATCGGGGAATACGGTGTCGATAGCAGCCACTTCCGCCGCGCCCGCGGCCAGAATGGTGGAAACGCGTGCGAAGCGGAACACGTCGGTATAGGCGCCTTCGCCGTCACGTGTGTCGGCCGCGCCGATCTCCGCCGACAAATCCTCCGCGCCCCACGTCAGGCCGGCCAGCCGCGCGCCGGCCTGCCGGTAGGTGGCGGCGTTGAGCGTTCCCAATGGCGTTTCGGTGATGATGGGGATGATCTTCGTGACACCATCGGCGAGCCCGTTTTCGGCCTCATGTACGCGCAGGCGAACCGCGAGGCGCCCGACATCGTCGGCGCTGTTCGATTTCGGCAGCATGATGCCGGCGGGCGCGGCCTTCATGACAGCGGCGAGATCGTCGTCGGTCAGGCCCGTCGACAGATCGTTGACCCGCACATAGATCGACGGTCCTTGCTTTTCGGATGTAATGAACGCTGCCGCAGTTTCGCGCGCGGTCGGCTTGTTTTCGGCCGCAACGGAATCTTCCAGATCGACGATCAGCACATCCGCGCCGGATGACAGGCCCTTTGCGAGCTTGCGCTCCGAATCGCCGGGGACGAACAGCAGCGAACGCATCAGGCAGGCCTCTTCTGAACCATCGTCTGCCGCAGGCAGCGGGCAACGAGATCGCCATGCTGGTTGTAGGCGCGGTGTTCCATCTCGACCACGCCACGGTCGGGCTTCGATTTCGATTCCCGCACGGAGCGGATTTCCGTCTCGACCCGGATCGTGTCGCCGTGGAAAACCGGGTGCGGGAAGGACGTATCCGTCATCCCGAGATTGGCGACGATCGTGCCGAGCGTGGTGTCATGAACCGAAATGCCGATCATCAGGCCGAGCGTGAACAGCGAATTGACCAGCGGCTTGCCCCATTCCGACTTCGCCGCGTAGTCGAAATCGATGTGGAGCGGCTGCGGATTCATGGTCATGACCGAGAACAGCACATTGTCGCTTTCCGTCACCGAACGGGTCAAAGCGTGGCGGATGACCTGCCCGACCTCGAACTCCTCCAGATAAAGCCCAGCCATGGAAATCCCTCCCTGCGGCCATGGTTTCCGGTCGGTTAAAGGACATGGTGAACCGTTCGTAAACCATTTTTCTCTAGCGTCCACCGGCAGTTGGAGAGGTCGGGCGCAGGCGTAAATGGTCATCAGGCATTTTCTCAGATGGATCGGCAGTGCGCGGGTCGCGGAGCGCGAGGCGGCGGCGGCGGCGCTTGCACGTGCCTTTGTCGACCATCAGCTTCCCTTCGAGGACCGGTGCGAGGCAGAGGCCGCACTGACGCTTCTCCTCGATGATCCTTCCCCCAAGGTTCGGGCTGCGCTCGCCGAAGCGCTCTCGATGAGCCGCTATGCGCCGCCGCAGATCATCGCCGCCCTGGCCGCCGACCAGAAGGAGGTGGCGGCTGCGGTGCTCGTGCGTTCGCC
Source organism: Aquamicrobium sp. (assembly GCA_019739225.1). Lineage (GTDB taxonomy): Bacteria > Pseudomonadota > Alphaproteobacteria > Rhizobiales > Rhizobiaceae > Aerobium. The sequence continues at coordinate 410,525 of JAHHDT010000001.1, read as the reverse complement.
GTTGCTTACCGATGTGGACCTGATCGATCGCGTGGCCGCGTCCGACGGTCCCGTCCAGGCCTTGATCGCGGGGCGCGCCTCGGTTTCCATGAGCCTGGCTGCGGCGATTGCCGAAGTCGGTTCACCGGAGGCTTGCATTGCGCTTGCCCGCAATGGCGGTGCGGATATTGCTTCGCTCTCGTTCCGCCGCATGGCCGAGCGCCATGGCCATCAGGCGGCGCTGCGCGAAACGCTGCTGAACGACGCGCGCCTTCCGGGCGACTGCAGGCACATGCTGCTCGTCAAGCTGGGCGAGGCATTGAAGACCTCGCCGCTCGTCATCGGCCTGATGGGGCAGGCGCGTGCCGAACGCGTCACGCGCGAGGCATGCCAGAGGGCATCGCTGACGCTGCTCGACAAGACCGCGCGTGGCGAGCACGCCGCGCTCATCGAGCATCTGCGTCTGCGTGGCGAGCTCACGGCCAGCTTTCTCATCCGCGCGATTGCGCATGGCAAGGTCGACTTCTTCGGCTCGGTGCTGATGGCGCTGACTGGCCAGTCCGAGCAGCGTGTGCGGGCTATCCTGGCCTCGGGCAGGGATGTCGCAGTGACGGCGCTCTTTCGCTCGGCCGGCCTTGTCGAAACGCTGCACGCGGTCTTCCTGCGCGCGCTCAAGGTATGGCGCGAGGTCGCCACCGGAAAACGCGTCGCCGGGGCGCAGGAGGTGACCTGGCTGATGCTGGGCGAGGTCAATGCCGCGCCAGGACAGCCGGGGCCGAGCGAGCGCGACCGCGAAACGGCCGCTCTGATCAAGGCAATTCACCTTGAGGTTCTGCGCGAGAATGCGCGCTCTCACGCACTGGCGATAGCGGCGGCTTGACGCGCAATCCCTGAATGGTGCGCTACGCGGCGTAGGCGGCGACGACGATGTCGAGCATGCCGCGACGAACCATGCCCCAGTCATCGAAAGTGGTTGCGTCGATGCCGTGGCGTACGAGCTCTACGATGCCGGAGTGCTGGTCGTCGCGCTTGATGGATGCGAACAGCGCATCCACGGCGGCGTCCGGACCTTCGAGAATCTGGCACACCCGCCTGTCCTCGACGGCGAGGATGCCAGTGATGCCATGGCTCGTGTTGAAGGCGGCAGCCTTGTCCACGAGCGCGGCAAGTTCGGCCTCGGTCACATGCTGCTCGAGCGTGGAGACGTAGACAATCCTCAGAGGCATGGTGATTTCCTGATGTACGAAAGGGGGCGGCTCAGATGTCGAGCTCTTCTACGAACTCGGCACGCTCCTGGATGAAGCGGAACCGGGCTTCGGGCTTGGTGCCCATCAACGCGTCTACGGACGCGCGTGTGCCTTCAGGGTCGGTGTCGTCGACGTCGACCCGCAGCAGTGTGCGCTTGCGCCGGTCCATCGTGGTTTCCTTGAGCTGGGTTGCCATCATCTCGCCAAGGCCCTTGAAGCGGCCGATCTCGATCTTGCCGCGGCCGGTGAACTCGCTTTTCACGAGTTCGTCCTTGTGGGCGTCGTCACGTGCGTACATCGTCTTGCCGCCCTGACTGATGCGATAGAGCGGCGGCACGGCCATGTAGAGATGGCCGCCTTTGATGAGCTGCGGCATCTCCTGATAGAAGAAGGTAATCAGCAGCGAGGCGATATGCGCGCCGTCGACGTCGGCATCCGTCATGATGATAATGCGGTCGTAGCGAAGGTCCTCGTCGCGGTATTTCGAGCGTGTGCCGCAGCCGAGAGCCTGAATGATGTCGGCGATCTGCTGGTTGGCCGTCAGCTTGTCGTGCCCGGCGCTGGCTACGTTGAGGATCTTGCCGCGCAGCGGCAGCACGGCCTGGCTGGCGCGGTCGCGCGCCTGCTTGGCGGAACCGCCGGCCGAGTCGCCCTCGACGATGAAGAGTTCCGCGCCTTGCGCCGCGCCCTGCGTGCAGTCGGCCAGCTTGCCGGGCAGGCGCAGCTTGCGCACCGCGCTCTTGCGGCTGACTTCCTTCTCCTGGCGGCGGCGTACGCGTTCATCTGCGCGCGCGATCACCCAGTCGAGCAGCTTGGAGGCTTCCTGCGGATTGTCGGCGAGCCAGTGGTCGAAGGCGTCGCGGATCGCGGTCTCCACGATGCGCTGCGCTTCTACGGTCGCTAGCCGGTCCTTGGTCTGGCCGACGAATTCCGGTTCGCGGATGAACACCGACAGCATGCCGGCGGCCGAGATCATCACGTCTTCACCGGTGACGACAGAGGCGCGCTTGTTGCCGACCAGATCCGCATAGGCCTTCAGCCCGCGCGTCAACACGTTGCGGAAACCCATCTCGTGGGTGCCGCCCTCCGGCGTCGGAATGGTGTTGCAGTAGGAATTCAGGAAGCCGTCGCCGCCGTACCAGGTGACCGCCCATTCCATGGAGCCGTGGCCGCCCTGCTTCTCGCTCTTGCCGGCGAAGATTTCGCGGGTCACCTGGAAGTCGGAGCCGAGCGATGCGGCCAGATAATCCTTCAATCCGCCGGGAAAGTGAAAGACGGCCTTGGCCGGCGTCTCGTCCTTTTCAGGGATCAATGCCGGGTCGCACGACCAGCGGATTTCCACGCCGCCGAAGAGATAGGCCTTGGAGCGGGCCATGCGGTAAAGCCGCGCCGGCTCGAACTTCGCGCTCTTGCCGAAGATGTCCGCGTCCGGATGGAAGCGGGTGCGGGTGCCGCGCCGGTTGTGCACGTCGCCGAGGTTTTCCAGCGGCCCCTGCGGCACGCCGCGTGAGAAGCGCTGACGGTAGAGCTTTCGGCCGCGCGCGACCTCGACCTCGAGCACGTCGGACAGCGCGTTGACGACCGAGACGCCGACGCCGTGCAGACCGCCGGAGGTTTCGTAGACCTTGGAGTCGAATTTGCCGCCGGCGTGCAGCGTCGTCATGATGACTTCGAGCGCCGACTTGTCCTTGAACTTCGGGTGCGGGTCGACCGGTATACCGCGGCCGTTGTCGGTGACGGTGATGAAGCCTTCGGCGTCCAGCTCGACCTCGATGAAGGTCGCATGGCCGGCGACCGCCTCGTCCATCGAGTTGTCGATCACTTCGGCGAAGAGGTGGTGAAGTGCCTTCTCGTCGGTACCGCCGATATACATACCCGGCCGGCGCCGCACCGGCTCCAGCCCTTCCAGAACCTCGATGTCGGCCGCGCTGTAGCCTTCGCTGCCATCCTTTTGCTGCGGCTGCTTTGCCTTGGCGGCCTGCACCAGTGGGTCTGCCGGGCGGTCGGGCGCGCGCTGCGGGGCAGGGCTGTCGGCGAGGTTGGCGAAGAGGTCGTTTGCGTCGTCCATGAATGCCTGTCGTTCGATGTGCCGCGAATCACCGCCGATACTGCCATGGTTCGGCGGCCAAGGCGACGGGAGTTCCCGATACGTTCGCGCCAGCGGTCGCGAACGCGTCGAATGGCTACAATTATACGGATCGGTCTTACCGAAGCCTAACCAGCCTGACGAATAAGCCCCTTTTGTGCCGCTTCAGGGGACGAATTTGTTCAGCTTTCGCCTCCAGCTTCGCCCGTAACACAAAAAAGGCGGAAGTGCAGGGGCAAAGGCTGTGAAACACGGAACTATGGCAACGGTTGGAAGCGGTGCGATGCCGGCCACAGTGGACACCACGCAGGCGGGCGGACTGCCGCGTTGGCTCCGCCGGTCACTGATCTTTGCGGCTGCTTTCGCGCTGGCGTTCGGCGCGGTGCGACTGGCGCGGGCGGAGACCGAACTCCCGCCCACGCAATCGCAAATGCCGGCACATGCCGAGCCGGTCGTGGGCGCGCCGAACGCCTAAAGCGTGTTGCGCGTTGGCGGATTCATATCGACGACGTCATCCTCGGGCTTGTCCCGAGGATCTGCCAACCTGTCAGAGCAGTAGATCCTCGGGACAAGCCCGAGGATGACGTCGCTGAGGTGTTCGATGCGAATCGACGCGGCGCAGGTGTGGTGCTCCTATCCGAATACCATCGGCAGCGACACGCTTTAGCGCCGACCGGCTTCTGCGGGCATCAGCCTTCGAAGGCTGCGCGCAGTTGCGCGATGTCGAACTTCTTCATCTGCAGGAACGCGGCGGTAACGCGCGCTACCTTTGCGGAATCGGTATCCTGCATCATCTCCAGCAGCGCGTTCGGCACCACCTGCCACGACAGGCCGAACCTGTCCTTGACCCAGCCGCAGGGCCCTTCCTGGCCGCCTTCGCTGAGCCTGGCCCAGTAGTAGTCGACCTCTTCCTGGTCTGCGCATGGGATCTGGAACGAAACCGCCTCGTCGAAGGTGAATTGCGGCCCGCCATTGAGGCCGACGAAATCCTGGCCGTCGAGCGTGAACGCCACGGTCATCACGGCGCCTTCTTCCTTACCGTGGATTTCCTTGCCTTCGGAGCCATAGCGGCTGATCGTCCTGATGTGTGAGTTGGGGAAGACCGAAACGTAGAAGTTGGCGGCGTCCTCCGCCTTGTCGTCGAACCAGAGACAAGGGGTAATCTGGCGCAACGGGCTGTTTCTGTCCTTCGCGACGGGGCGTGGCGCTGTTCGGGTTTCCATGGGCTTTCTCCTCATCCTCGCAGGGGTTGAAATGGCAGAAGCGTCTTGCCCCTGCCACCCGAGGACGTATCGCCGCCGGTCATTCCGACAAGCGGCGGGAGAAATTGCGGTCAGCTCGCCAATGCTTCCACAGGCGGGCAGGCGCAGACGAGGTTGCGGTCACCGCCGACATTGTCGATGCGGGAGACCGGCGGCCAGTACTTGGCGGCGAAATCCGCTTCGCCCGCCGGGAAGGTCGCGACGGAACGCGAATAGGCATGGGCCCATTCGTCGGCCATCGCCTCGGCCGCGGTGTGCGGCGCGTTGACGAGCGGATTGTCGTCCTTCGGCCAGGAGCCGTCGGCGACCTTGCCGGCTTCCGACGCGATGCCGATCATCGCGTCGCAGAAGCGGTCGAGCTCGCGCTTGGGCTCGCTTTCCGTCGGCTCCACCATCAGCGTGCCCGCCACCGGCCACGACATGGTCGGTGCATGAAAACCGTAGTCGATCAGGCGTTTGGCGATGTCTTCCACGGTGATGCCGGCACTCTCCTTCAGCACGCGCGTATCGAGGATGCATTCATGCGCGACGCGTCCGTTGCGGCCCGCATAGAGCACCGGATAGTGCGCCTTCAGGCGCTCGGCGACATAGTTTGCCGACAGGATCGCCGTCTCCGTTGCCCGCTTCAGCCCGGCCGCGCCCATCATGCGGATATACATCCAGGTGATCGGCAGGATCGAGGCCGAACCGAACGGCGCCGCCGCGACCGCATGGCCGCTGCCGCCCGCGACATGGCCGGGCAGGAACGGGGCCAGATGCGCCTTCACGCCGATTGGCCCGATGCCCGGGCCGCCGCCGCCATGCGGGATGCAGAAGGTCTTGTGCAGGTTCATGTGGCAGACGTCGGCACCAAGATCGCCGGGCCGGGCAAGGCCGACCATGGCGTTGAGGTTGGCCCCGTCGAGATAGACCTGCCCGCCATGCTCGTGCACGAGCGCGCAGATGTCGCGAACGCCTTCCTCGAACACGCCGTGCGTGGAAGGATAGGTGATCATCAGCGCGGCAAGCCGGTCCGAGAACTGCGCGGCCTTTGCCTTGAGATCGTCGACGTCGATGTCGCCGTCTTCCGTGCATTTCACCACCACCACGTCCATACCGGCCATGGCCGCGCTTGCCGGGTTGGTGCCATGCGCGGAGGAGGGAATGAGGCAGACTGTGCGGCCCGCATCCCCGCGCTCGCGGTGATAGCGGCGGATGGCCAGAAGCCCGGCATATTCACCCTGGCTGCCGGCGTTGGGCTGCAGCGAGACGGCGGCAAAGCCAGTGATTTCGGCAAGCCAGCCTTCCAGCTCGTCGATCATCGCGTGATAGCCCTGCGCATGCGCTTCGGGCGCGAAGGGATGCAGATTGCCGACATTCGGCCAGCTCACCGGCATCATCTCGGCGGCCGCGTTGAGCTTCATCGTGCAGGAGCCCAGCGGGATCATCGCGCGGTCGAGCGCGAGATCCTTGTCGGCAAGCCGGCGCAGGAAGCGCATCATTTCCGTTTCCGACCGGTTGTCGTGGAAAACCGGTTGGGTGAGGAAGCCCTTGTCGCGCGCTTTGCCCGGCAGCGAGGCGGAGGCGTCGTCCGGAATCGAAGCGCCGAACAGGCCGGCGATCGTTTCGAGATCGGCCTCGGTCGAGGTCTCGTCGAAGGCGATGCCGATGCGGTCAGCGTCGATCACGCGCAGCAGAAGCCCGGCCTTTTCCGCCTTTTCGGCGATGTCGCGCGCCTTTCCGGGAACCGTGACGGTCACCGTGTCGAATATCGCGGTGCCTGCGATTTCGACGCCCGCTGCCGACAAGCCAGCCGCCAGCCGTGCGGCCAGCCCGTTTACCCGGCGCGCGATCGCCTGCAACCCTTCGGGGCCGTGCCAGATCGCGTAGGCGACGGCCATGTTGGCAAGCAGCGCCTGCGCGGTGCAGATGTTGGAAGTCGCCTTGTCGCGGCGAATGTGCTGTTCGCGGGTCTGCAACGCGAGTCTGTAACCCGGCCTGCCATGCGCGTCGGTCGACTGGCCGACGAGCCGGCCCGGCATCAGCCGGGTGAGTTGGTCGGAGACCGCGCAATAGGCAGCGTGCGGGCCGCCGTAGCCCATCGGCACGCCGTAGCGCTGCATGGAGCCGACCGCGATGTCCGCACCCCGCGAGGCCGGCGTCTCGGTCACGGTCAACGCCAGTGGATCGGCGACGAAGATGACGATGGCGCCGGCTTCCTTCGCCCTTGCGATCGTATCCTTGTGGTCGCCATAGACGCCATGCGTATCAGGCCACGGCACGATGACGGCTGTAGTCTCCGCGCCGATCTCGTCGGCACCGATATTGATGCCGAGCGGTTCCGCGCGCGTCCTGACGACGTCGAGAATCTGCCCGTGCAACGCGCCGGCAAGAACGACGTCGTTGCGCTTGGAGCGGTGGTGCCGCCACGCAATGCCGACGGCCTCGGCAACGGCGGTCGCCTCGTCCAGCAGCGAGGCGGAGGCGACCGGCAGGCCAGTCAGCTCGCTCACCAGCGTCTGGAAGTTGAACAGCATCTCCAGCCGGCCCTGGCTGATCTCGGACTGGTAGGGCGTATATGCCGTGTACCAGGCAGGGTTCTCGAACAGGTTGCGCTGGATGACCGGCGGCACGTTCACGCCATGGTAGCCCGCACCGATGAAGCTTTTCAGCACGACGTTGCGGCCCATCTTCTCGCCAAGCTCGGCGAGAGCCTCGGCTTCGCTTGCGGGCTCCGGCAGGTCGAGAGGGCGGTCGAGCCTGATCGACTTCGGCACTGCCTGGGTGATGAGGGTCTCGACCGATGGGACGCCGAGGGCGGCGAGCATGGCGCGTACGTCCTGCGGGCTGGGGCCGACATGACGGTCGGCGAAGATGGCTTGTCTTTCGTTCATGATTTCGTCCTTCAGCCGATCATCGCCTTGTAGCCAGCCTCGTCCATCAGGCCCTCGAGCTGGCTTTCGTCGGCAAGCTTCATCTTCCATAGCCAGCCGTCGCCCGCGGCCGAGGAATTGACCAGCGCCGGGTCGGACGAAAGCTTGTCGTTGACTTCCGTGATCTCACCGTCGGCCGGCGCATAGACGTCGGATGCGGCCTTGACGGATTCGACCACCACGGCCGCGTCGCCCTTGGATACGGCTTTGCCGACCTCGGGCAGTTCCACGAAAACGAGGTCGCCGAGTTGCTCCTGCGCGTAATCCGTGATGCCCACCGTGGCGACACCGCCCTCGACGCGCAGCCATTCATGATCTTCGGTGAAATAGGTGGTTGCCATCGGGGTTATCCTTTGCGGTAGCGATGCTGCGTGAAGGGAAGGGGGTGGATGTCGATCGGCACGCGGTTGCCGCGCACCTCAGCGAAAAGTCTGCTGCCTGGCGTTGCGAGGGCCGCGGGCACGTAGCCCATCGCGACGGGGAAGCCAGCCGACGGGCCGAAGCCGCCGGAGGTCACGCTGCCGGTCGGATTGCCGTCCGCGTCGAACAGGTCAGCGCCAGCGCGCACCGGCTGGCGGCCTTCCGGCTTCAGTCCTACGCGCTTGCGCCGTGGCCCCGCCGCAAGTGCCGCGCGCAGAGCGTCTGCGCCGATGAAACTGCCGTTTTCACGCAGCGGCTTGGCGATCGCCCACATCAGGCCGGCATCGACCGGGGTGGTCTCCGGTGTAATGTCCTGTCCGTGAAGGCAGAGCCCGGCTTCGAGGCGCAGGCTGTCGCGGGCTGCAAGACCGATCCATTCGACGTTTTCGTCGGCAAGCAGAGCTTCGGCGAAGGCTTTCGCCTCGGCCCAGGGCAGGGCGATCTCGAATCCGTCCTCGCCGGTATAGCCGGAGCGGCTGGCAAACCAGCCTTCACGCGGCTCCAGCCCGTGCATGAAGGTCAGTGCCGAAAGATCGAGGCCGGCTCTGGAGAGTGCGCCTTCGGCTGCAGGCCCCTGCAACGCCAGAAAGACGCGCTCAAGCGGCTCGATCGCGCAGTCGAAGGACGCGGCGACCTGTTTCAGGTGCTTTTCGTCTGCTGCGGCGTTGCCGGCGTTGGCGACGACCATAAAGCGCTCCGCCCCAAGACGGGTGACGATGAGGTCGTCGAGGATGCCGGCCTCGTCGTTGAGGAAGAAGGTGTATTTCGACTGGCTCTCGGTCAGCGCAGCGGGATCCAGCGGGCATGCGCGCGCCAGCGCTGCCGCTGCCTGTGACCCCGTCACGAGGAACAGCTTCATGTGGGAAATATCGAAAAGGCCGGCCTTTTCCCGCGTATGCAGGTGCTCCTTGAGCACGCCCAGCGGGTAGGTGATCGGCATCGACCAGCCGGCAAACCCGCCGAAGCGCGCACCGGCGGCCTCGTGCAGGTCTTTCAGCGGCAGTTGAAAAAGTTCGCCCGTATCGGTCATTCATCCTCCAGAACAGCACCAACCAGCCGCTGAAGCGGCAGTTCGCGCCCCTCTGTCGGAAGCCTGAGAGACTTGGTACGACCGGAACCCTGTCGGTCGCCCTTACACCTTCGGCGCGGGGTTTCCCCCGACTTTCCAGAGCGTCTTGACCGGCCTACGGTTCTTTTGCCTGAGAGATTTCGGGCGATTTCCCCTTCGGCGGCAGCTTTCGCTGCTCTCTCCCGCAAGCCGGCAGGGCATCGCTGCCCAGGACGAGTCGTTTCTAGCCGATGCGAGAGGCGATGTCACCTGCTCGCAACGCTTATCCCGATCAGTCGATAGAGCCTGTCAATCGTAGGCGGCCATGCGGCCCGAGATCGCGCTCGATCTGCACGATGACCTCTGCCGTCTCCTGGTGCAGGCGCTTGAGACGGTCGAGCTGAAAGGCGACGCTTTCGGCCAGTTCAGCGCCTGTTTCCTCAACTGGCGAGGTGCCGACGCCGTAGAGCAGCCATGAGAGGCTGACATTCAAGACGCCTGCCAGCATGGAAAGCCGGTTGGCGCGCGGCTGGGAGCGGTCGCTTTCCCATGCCTGGATCGTTGATGACTGCACGCCGATGCGGCGGGCAAGTTGCGCAGCGGAAAGCCCGACTGCGTCCCTGGCGCGCGATAGCCTGCCGCCGAGCGTGTCTGTATCGGGAATATCGGAATAGATCGTCGCGGTGTCGGGCACCCACCCACCTCCTTGTTGTGGTGAAATCGCGCCCGCATGACACGCAGGCTGCGCGGCTAGCATAGGCATCGGTCGGGCAGGCGCAACCCTTGGAGGTCAGACAAGCCGCTGTGCGTGCCAGCGCAGGTGGTCATCCATGAAGGTCGAAATGAAGAAATAGGAATGGTCGTAGCCTTCGCGCATGTTCAGCGAAAGCGGAATGCCGGCCTTGTGGCAGGCATCCTCGAAAAGCCAGGGGCGAAGCCCTTCGTCCAGGAAACCGTCGGCCTTGCCCTGATCGATCAGGAACTCCGGGAAACGCGCGCCGTCCTCGACCAGCGCACAGGCGTCATAGGCGCGCCAGGCTGTTTCGTCCTCGCCGAGATATTTCTGGAAGGCGGGTTTCGACCAGCCGGCCGTCGAGGGCTGCACGATCGGCGCGAAGGCGGACGCCGAGCGGAAGCGGTCAGGGTGTTTCAGGGCAATGGTCAGCGCGCCATGGCCACCCATGGAATGGCCGAAAATGCCCTGGCGCTCCATGTCGGCGGGAAATTCTCTGGCGATCAGCGCCGGCAATTCCTGCGTGACATAGGAATACATCCGGTAGTTCCTTGCGTAGGGCGCCTCGGTCGCGTCGACGTAAAAGCCGGCACCGGAGCCAAACTGCCAGTTGTCCTTTTCATCGGGCACGGCTTCGCCGCGCGGGCTGGTGTCAGGACAGACGATGATCAGGCCCAGTTCGGCCGCGAGCTGCCGGTATTCGCCCTTGTCCATCACATTCTGGTGCGTGCAGGTCAGCCCTGACAGATACCAGAGCACGGGCAAGGGGCCATGCGAGGCCTGCGGCGGCACGAAGACGGCGAAGGTCATGTCACACGCGCATGCCTCGGAAGCGTGGGAATAGACGCCCTGGACGCCGCCATGGGAGAGAGAGGTCGATAGAGTTTTCATGGCTCCGGGGTAGCCGATGTGACGCCTGCTGTCGACATGGTCAGGCGACCTTCATCGCCTCCTCTCGGATTTCGTCTGTCAGCCGCACCTTGAGGTCGAGGAAACCGGGCTCCGCCTTCATCCGGTAATGGCGCGGATGGGGCAGGGGGATCGAAATATCGGCCTTGATGCGTCCCGGCCGCGCGCTCATCACGAGACAGCGGCTGCCCAGAAAGATCGCTTCCTCGATGTCGTGGGTGACGAAAAGGACGGTCTTGCGGTCGGCCTCCCAGATGTTGAGGAGAAGTTCCTGCATCAGGCCGCGTGTCTGGTGGTCGAGCGCACCAAACGGTTCGTCCAGGAGCAGGATTGCAGGGTCGTTGGCGAGCGCCCGCGCGATCGCCACACGCTGCTGCATGCCACCCGATAGCTGCTTCGGATAGTGGTTCTCGAAGCCTGTGAGGCCGATCTTGGCGATGTAGTCGCGGACGATGTCGCGCCGCTCGCCGGCCGGCATGCCTTTTTCGCGCAGGCCGAACTCGATGTTGCGCTCCACCGTCAGCCACGGAAAGAGCGTATAGGACTGGAACACCATGCCCCGGTCCGCGCCCGGCCCAACCACGACGTCGCCACGGATTTCGACGAGGCCGTTGGTCGGCTCGTCCAGACCGGCAACGATCCGCAGCAGCGTGGACTTGCCGCAGCCGGACGGTCCGAGGATGGTGACGAAGTCGTTCTCCTTCACTTGAATGTCGATCGGCGTCAGCGCGGTCACGGGGCTGCCGCCTGCCTGTGCGGGAAAGATGCGCTCCACGCCGGCGATGTTCACTGCCGCGGTGCTCATGCGAGGCTCCATGGAAACAGCCGGCGGTTCGCCGCCTTGAACAGGAAGTCCGAGACCAGCCCGATCAGGCCGATGACGATAATGCCGAAGATGATCTGGCCAGTGTTCAGCAGCGCCTGCGAGTCGACGATCATATGCCCGATGCCGGACGAGGAGCCGATCAGCTCGGCGACGATGACGTAGGTCCAGGCCCAGCCGAGGACGAGGCGCAGCGTCTCCGCGATCTGCGGCGCGGAAGCCGGAAGCAGCACCCGCCAGACCACGCTGGCGTCGCTGGATCCGAGCGTGTAGGCGGCCTCGACCAGGTCACGCCGTGTCTGGCCGACGGTCACCGCCACCATCAGGATGATCTGGAATACGGACCCGATGAAGATGACAAGAAGCTTCTGTGCCTCCCCGATGCCGGCCCAGAGGATCAGAAGCGGAATGAAGGCGGACGCCGGGAGGTAACGCGCGAAGGAGACGAACGGCTCGAAGAAGGCTTCAACCGTTTTCCACGCGCCCATGGCGATCCCGAGCGGTACGGCCACGATCGCCGCCAGGACGAAACCGCCGACCACACGCCAGATCGTCATGCCGATGTCGTGCATGAAACCGAAGCGTGTCAGTAGCAGCCACCCTTCCTCGATCATGCGCGTGGGGCTCGCCAGGAAGATAGGCGATACATAGCCGCCATAGGTCGCCAGCGACCATCCCGCGACGAAGAGCACGAAGAAGGAGACTCCCAGGATGACGCGCGTGGAAAGCGGCACGGGTTTGAGCGGGCGCAGGTGGTATGGACGTGAGCCGACGCTGCGACCGCGCCGGACTATGTGTGAATCCGTCATCGGTGAAGAACTCATGGGCCGATCGTCTCGTTGTCGATCAAATGCGATATGCCGCGCCAGCGAAGGCCGGCGCGGCTGCCTGGGGCGGAACTATAGGAGGGCGCTCAGTCCATCCAGCTCGTATCGATCAACGTGTCGGTCGCCGGGATTTCGCGGATTATGCCGATCTTCTCCAGCAACGGGCCGGCCTTGTCGTAGAATTCCTGGATGCCGCCCGACATGAAGGCCTTGTTCGCGTCCTTGCCCTGCCACTCCAGATAGGCGGCGGACTTGCCGAACGCCGCGGCGTCCTGGTTCACGTCGGCGCCCATGATGCCATAGGCTTCGTCCTGATCGCTCTCGATCATCTCGAGCGCCTCATAATAGCTCGCGGCCATCGCCTTCACCGCTTCGGGGTTTTCGGCGATGAATTCCGGCGTGCAGCCGAACGTGTCCATGACGATCGGATAGTCGAGCGTGGTGGCAATGATCTTGCCCGCATCCGGATTGTCTCGGACGGTGGAGAGGTAGGGCTCATACGTCATCGCGGCATCGTTCTGGCCGGCCACGAATGCTTGTGCCGCCGCCGACGGCTCCAGGTTGACCACCGTGACATCGTCGAGCGAAAGGCCGTTTTCGTTGAGCATCCATGCCAGCACGAAATAGGGAGATGTTCCCGGCGCGGAAGCAGCGACGGTCTTGCCTTTCAGGTCGGCGATGGACTCGACATCGTTGCGCACTGCCATGCCGTCGGCGCCGTGCGACATATCGAGCTGGAAAAGCTGCTTGATCGGCACGCCGTTGGCGTTCCAGATCATGAAGGTTTCGACCGTGGTGGCCGCGCATTGTATGTCGCCGGACGCGATCGCCAGGTGACGGTCCTTCTGCGGTATCTTCTTGATCTCGGCGGAAACGCCGTTCTTCTCGAAGATGCCGGCTTCCTTGGCGAGCGTCAGGGGCGCGAAGCCGGTCCAGCCGCTGATGCCTATCGATACCTGGGTCTGTGCAAGTGAGGGGCTCGCGGCAAACGCTGTCCCCAGCAGCATGGACGCTGCAATAACGCTTCGTATCATCGGACTCTCCAGTGTTCCCTTATTGTCGTTTTTTCCTCCCCGTGCCGGATCGGAGCATGACGCGCAGGACACTGTCAATCGAAACTGGCGGGCGTGACCAGCAGGGTTCAGCCGGCTTTGCCTAAGCTTCGGACGCCTTGATTGCGCGCCGCACTGTCTGGTCGAGCGCCGACAGGAAGGCGGAGCGGTCGCGCGCCGAGAATCCGGGGTTGAAGCCCCTGATTTCGCCGGTCTCGCGCAAATGCTGTTTCAGGTCGCGCATGGCAACCGCCATGCCGATCGATTCCGGCGAGAACGGGCGACCGGTCGGCCCCAGCACATGCACGCCGAGCGGAACGAGGCGCGCGGCCAGCGGCACGTCCGCCGTGATTGCGATGTCGTTGTGCGCGGCGTTTTCGACGATCCAGTCGTCGGCCGCGTCCGCACCCTTGGAAACCACGACGTTGCGGATCATTGGATCGCGAGAGGGGCGCAGGCCGCCATTCGACACGAAAGTCACCACGAGATCGTGGCGAGCTGCGACCTTCACCACCTCGTCCTTGACCGGACAGGCATCGGCATCGACGAATATCTGCGGCATGCTCGCCCTTGGCTGATCGGCTATTCGGGCAGGTGACAACGCACGAGGCGTGCAGCGGTGCCACTGCCCGGCTGCCCTATCTCCAGCGTGTCGTCATCCGGCATCGTCAGCATGATCTGGCGCTCCTCGGTATCGCCTTCCGCGATACAGGAGGCTGCCAGCGTTGTCGAACCGCCTGACATCGCCGCTTCCTCGAAGTTGCACACGCTTTCATAGCGGCGGATCGTCGTCGGGGTGATGACCGCCATCATTTCAACCGGCTCCACGTCGATCGCGCCGCATGATGCCGCGTTGCCCGCCCAGGCGCCGACATAGGCTGGGCCAACGCCGGCCGGGCCGGCCCGCGCGGCGGCGCGGGTGTCGGCGCGCAACTGGTCCGGGGGTGCAAGCACCGCTGCCGGATCGCCAGGCGAGGTCTCGATCGCGTTGTCGGATTCCTCGATCCTGCGTTGCAGCATCTCGACGCCCGATTCGAAATCGCGCAGGGCCTGCTTCCCGATCTCGTCCAGCGAGGCGCCGATATCGCGCGCAACCTCTCCGGCCCTGTCAAGAGCCGGTCCGGCGTCTTCCAGCAGGCGCTCGGTCCGTTCGCGGGCATCGCGCGCCAGTTCGCCGGCGCCCTGAAGAATGGCGTCGGCGCCTTCGCCAATCTGGCGCATCGCGCGATCGGCGCTCTCGTCCTCGCCTGGCGTGGTCTCCGGAGCCTCGACGGCTGCCGGCGGCTCTTCCGACTGGATCACCGTTTCCTGTTCATCGCTGCATGCCGCAAGCGCCAGCAGTGAAATGCCGGCCAGCAGAAGCAGGCCCTTGTTGCGGGTTTTCATGATGTCGATCTCGCCCTTCGTCGCAAACGCCCTTTAAGCGCAAAATGCGCGGAGACGTGCTGCGGTTCCCCTATGAGGGGCGATGCATGCCATGTCCAGCCCGCCTAGCGGTCCGGAAGCTCGATGCTGCCCTCGGGCACGGTCGCATTTGCCAGCAGGGCCAGCGCATCGATTTCCTCTTCCGTCGGTGCTTCGATCCGCACGGCTTCCTCGAGGCGCTGATAGTTCTCGGCCGTAGGCACCCTGCGGAACTCGGTGAGCGTTGCGTAGGTCACCGGATTCTCGATTTCGGCGATGCTCAGCACCTCGTCGACGCGACCTTGCACGTCGGTGCCGAGACTTTCCTCTAGCGTGAAGGATTCGAGCGTCGCGATAAGCTCCTCGGATGTGTCGAAGCCCGCCACGGGAACTTCCGTGCTTAATTCGTTGAGTTCGTTCGACGGGGCGCCGCAGGCTCCGGTAAATGCCGTATAGGCCCGCACGGCGAGATATTTGCTGTAGCGTTCGGGATTGGTGACGCCATCGGCCTCCATGGCATCCCGGAACATGCGATGCACGTCTTCGGCGCGCTCGGTCCGCAGGTCGCAATAGTGGTCGTGGATCACCGAGGCACGGCGATAATTGCCGACGAAGGGGGAGCCGGCGAAGGTCCATAGCGCGCTGGGGATGGAGGCCCCGTCGATCTTGGCACCTTGCGGCACATTCCAGACCCGGCCGGCCTTGTCCTTGAAGGATACAGCCGAGACGAGCTGCATCTGTCGATGACGGTTCGTCGGATCGGAGAGCCAGCGGAACTCAAAAGTTCCGCTGAACTGCGCGGATGCCTGCGTGGCGGTCGACCCGAGAACTATCGAAGCGGTCGCCAGTACAGTCCCGAGACGCCACACCTCTGCCTCCCGTGGGGTTCAGCTTTCACCTCGGGAGGACAATTATCACATTTCGGGTAGCCGGTACATCGGCGGTCAATAGACGACGACGCTGCGGATGCTTTCGCCGGCATGCATCAGGTCGAAGCCCTTGTTGATGTCCTCGAGCTTCAGCGTGTGGGTAATCATCGGGTCGATCTCGATCTTGCCATCCATGTACCAGTCGACGATCTTCGGGACGTCGGTACGGCCACGCGCGCCGCCGAAGGCGGTGCCCTTCCACACCCGGCCGGTGACGAGCTGGAACGGCCGCGTGGAGATTTCCTGGCCGGCGCCGGCAACGCCGATCACGATCGATTCACCCCATCCGCGATGAGCGCATTCAAGGGCCTGGCGCATAACCTTCACGTTGCCCGTGCAGTCGAAGGTGTAGTCTGCACCGCCGATATGGTCGGCCCCACGTTTGGTCATGTTGATGATATGGGCCACAACATCGCCGTCGATCTCCGTCGGATTGACGAAATGCGTCATACCGAACTTCTCGCCCCAGGCCTTCTTGTCGTTGTTGAGGTCGACGCCGATGATCATGTCGGCGCCCGCAAGGCGCAGGCCCTGGATGACGTTGAGGCCGATGCCGCCGAGCCCGAAGACGGCCGCTGTCGCGCCGATCTCCACCTTGGCGGTGTTGATGACCGCGCCGATGCCCGTCGTCACGCCGCAGCCGATGTAGCAGATCTTGTCGAACGGGGCGTCCGGGTTGACCTTCGCCACCGCGATCTCCGGCAGGACGGTGTGGTTGGCGAAGGTCGAGCAGCCCATGTAGTGGAAAATCTTGTCCTTGCCGATCGAGAAGCGCGAGGTGCCGTCTGGCATCAGGCCCTGGCCCTGCGTGGCGCGGATGGCGGTGCAGAGATTGGTCTTGCGCGACAGGCAGGACGGGCAGGAGCGGCATTCCGGCGTGTAGAGCGGGATGACGTGGTCGCCCTTCTTCACGCTGGTCACGCCGGGGCCGACGTCGACGACCACGCCGGCACCCTCATGGCCGAGGATGGCCGGGAATATGCCTTCGGGATCGGCGCCCGACAGGGTGAACTCGTCTGTATGACAGATGCCGGTCGCCTTGACCTCGATCAGCACCTCACCCTCGCGCGGGCCTTCCAGATCGACTTCCATGATCTCAAGCGGTTTTCCGGCAGCAACGGCGACGGCGGCGCGTGTCTTCATGGGGGCGATTCCTCTTGGCGTTTCTTGTCCTGCGGCAACTTTTCAGGAAATGCCGCCTGCATCAAGCGCGGTGTCGCCCTATGGGAGGTGTGAGGCGGGCCGGCAAATTGTCACAGAGTTGGCTGCGATGGCCAACTCGCCCCCGCTTCGATCAGCACGGCACGATCTTTGCCACAATCTTGGCGTTTGAGGCTGTCCAACGATTACGGAGAACCATCATGTCGCAATCCCAATTCACGCGCCGCACGTTGCTGGCCATGTCCGCAGGCGCGCTTGCCGCAGGTACGGTCGCGGCCAGCGCCGATGCGCCCGACGCGCAGGATCGTACGATCGAAGGCAACGTCGTCTATCGCGAGCGCATGATGTTGCCGGCCGGCGCGCGGGTCGAAGTGGAGCTGGTCGACGTCTCGCTTGCGGACGCGCCCGCAACCGTGATCGGACGCACCGAGATCAAGGATGCGACGGCGAGCCCGATTCCCTATCGGATCAGCTACGACCCGGCGCTGATCGAGCCGCGCAACGGCTACGCGCTCCAGGCGCGCATCCTCGATGGCGACACGCTGATGTTCATCAACACGACCCGGCACTCGGTGCTGGGCGAAGGGGATGAGGCTGGCCCGGTAGAGATCCGCGTTGAGCGCGTCGTGGCGCAGCCGGATGATGAGGCAGTGGTGGATTCGCCCGTCGGCCGATGGCTGGCGGAAGATATTCTTGGCGGCGGAGTCATCGACAACGCGCAGACGACGCTTGAAATTGCCGAAGACGGGCGGGTTTCCGGTCGCGGCGGCTGCAACAGCTATGGCAGCACTGCCTCCATCGAAGGCGAAAAGCTGACCCTCAGCCCGGTCGTCGCGACGCAGATGGCCTGTCCCGAGGCGCTGATGAACCAGGAACAGAAGTATTTCGACGCGCTCGGCCGTGTTGCAGCCTTCCGACTGGTACCGGCCGAACAGAAGCTGCTGCTGCTCGATGCAGACGGTGAAACCCTGGTGCGTCTTGCCGCCATGTAGGCATCGTTCCCGCCGTCGATTGCATGTTGACGGACGGGGCAGGGTGGCCGATCGGGACTCGACGCGGCTGGTGCAATTGGGGACTATTGCGCCAGCCCTCCCTTGAGTCTTCGATTGGATGAAAATGGCCGAACGACCCTCGCGCGATCCGATTCTACGCGAAGCACAAGGCGCTGCCGGCGCAGTGGCGACCCCGGCCGCGCGGCCCTTCGTCCACCTGCGGGTCCACTCGCCCTATTCGCTGCTGGAGGGGGCGCTGCCGCTCGGCAAGATCATCGGGCACGCGGTAAAGGACCGGGCGCCCGCGATCGCCGTGACCGATACCAACAACCTGTTCGGTGCGCTGGAATTCGCGCAGAAGGCGGTGAAGGACGGCGTGCAGCCGATCGTGGGGTGCCAGCTCGACGTGGCCTTTGCCGAACAGTCAGGCGAGGGGCAACGGCACAACGGACACCGTCGCCAGGGCCCGGCGGTGGAGCCGCTGGTGTTGCTCGCCGCCACCGAAGCCGGTTACGCAAATCTGGTGCGGCTGGTTTCCCGCGCCTATCTCGACGTGCCGGCCGGCCTGCCGCCGCATGTCGACGCGGACTGGCTGCCGGCGCTTGCCGACGGCATCATCTGCCTGACGGGCGCCGAGCGCGGGCCGGTGGGCGCGATGCTCAAGGCCGACAGCCGCGCGCAGGCCGAGGCGCGGCTTCTGTTCCTGAAGCGGGCCTTCGGCGACAGGCTCTATGTCGAGCTGCAGCGCTATCGCGGCTACGACAAGGCCGTCGAGGCAACCTCCATCGATCTTGCCTATGCCCACGACCTGCCGTTGGTGGCCACCAACGAGGCTTTCTTTCCAGCCGCAGACGATTACGAAGCGCATGATGCGCTGCTGGCGATCGCCGAGGGCTCGGTGGTTGCCGTCGACGACCGCCGCCGGCTGACACCGGACCATCATCTCAAGTCGCAAGCAGAGATGACGGCGCTTTTCGCCGACCTGCCGGAGGCAATCGACTCCACTGTCGAGATCGCCATGCGGTGTTCCTATTACACGCAGACGCGCAAGCCGATCCTGCCGCGCTTTACCGGCTCGGACGCGGCCGATGCCGAAGCCGCGATCGAGGCGGAGGCGGAAGAACTGGCACGCCAGGCGCGCGAGGGGCTGGACAAGCGCCTTGCCGCCCATGGCCCGACGGAAGGCTACACCGAGGCGGATTATCGCGAGCGGCTGGAATTCGAGATCGGCATCATCACCCGGATGAAGTTTCCGGGGTACTTCCTGATCGTTGCCGACTTCATCCAGTGGGCCAAGGCGCACGAGATTCCCGTCGGCCCCGGCCGTGGGTCAGGCGCAGGCTCACTGGTCGCCTATGCGCTGACGATCACCGACGTGGATCCGCTGCGCTTCTCTCTGCTGTTCGAGCGCTTCCTCAATCCCGACCGCGTGTCGATGCCCGACTTCGACATCGACTTCTGCCAGGATCGCCGCGAGGAGGTGATCCGCTACGTGCAGGAAAAATACGGCCGCGACCAGGTCGGCCAGATCATCACCTTCGGCACGCTGCAGGCGCGCGCCGTGCTGCGCGACGTCGGCCGTGTGCTGCAGATGCCCTACGGCCAGGTCGACCGGCTGTGCAAGATGGTGCCGGCCAACCCCGCCAACCCGGTCAAGCTGAAGGATGCGGTTGAGGCCGAGCCACGCTTCGCCGAGGAGGTGGAGAAGGAGCCGGTCGTACAGAACCTGCTCGACACGGCGATGAAGCTGGAAGGGCTCTATCGCCACGCCTCGACGCATGCCGCCGGCATCGTCATCGGCGACCGGCCGCTGTCCGAGCTGGTGCCGATGTATCGCGACCCGCGCTCCGACATGCCGGTCACCCAGTTCAACATGAAATGGGTGGAGCAGGCGGGGCTGGTGAAGTTCGACTTCCTCGGCCTCAAGACGCTGACGGTGCTGGAGACCGCGGTCAAGCTCATCCGCAGGCGCGGCATCGACATCGACCTGTCGTCCATCCCCTATGACGACCCCGAGACCTACGCGATGCTGTCGCGCGGCGAGGTCGTCGGCGTGTTCCAGGTGGAATCGGCGGGCATGCGCAAGGCGCTGATCGGCATGAAGCCCGACCGCATCGAGGACATCATCGCGCTGGTGGCGCTCTACCGCCCCGGCCCGATGGAGAACATCCCCACCTACAACGCCCGTAAGCATGGCGAGGAGGAGATCGCCTCGATCCACCCCAAGATCGACCACCTGGTGAAGGAGACGCAGGGCGTCATCGTCTATCAGGAGCAGGTGATGCAGATCGCGCAGGAGCTTGCCGGCTACACGCTCGGACAGGCCGACCTCTTGCGCCGCGCCATGGGCAAGAAGATCCGCGCCGAGATGGAAAAGCAGCGCGGCATCTTCGTCGAAGGCGCTACCTCGCGCGGTGTGGCCAAGCCGCAGGCGAACTTCATCTTCGACCTGTTGGCGAAGTTCGCCGACTACGGCTTCAACAAGTCGCACGCCGCCGCCTACGCCATCGTCTCCTACCAGACAGCCTATCTGAAGGCGCATTATCCGGTGGAGTTCCTGGCGGCGTCGATGACGCTCGACATGAACAACACCGACAAGCTGGCCGATTTCCGCGCCGATGCGATGCGGCTCGGCATCGAGGTCGTGCCGCCATCGGTGAGGACTTCGCACCGGCCGTTCGAGGTCGGCGAAAACCGCATCTACTATGCGCTGGCGGCCATCAAGGGCGTGGGCGAGGCGGCCGTCGACCACATCGTGGAAAAGCGCAAAGAGAAGCAGTTCGAATCGCTTGAAGACTTCTGCTCGCGCATCGACCCGCGCATCGTCGGCAAGCGCGTCTTCGAAAGCCTGATCGCCGCCGGCGCCTTCGACTGCTTCGGCCACGACCGCGCCTCGCTGTTCGCCGGGCTGGAGCGGATGATGGGCATGGCGTCCCGCGCGCAGGAAAACGCCGCCTCCGGCCAGTCCGACATCTTCGGCGCGGCCCTTGGCGTGCAGCCCGAAAAGCTGGTGCTGCCGCCTTGCGAGCCGTGGCTGCCGGCCGACCGGCTGCACCGCGAATTCGCGGCCGTCGGCTTCTATCTTTCGGCGCACCCGCTCGACGAATACAAGGCGCTGCTGGAAAAGATGCGGGTTCAGAACTGGGCGGAGTTCCAGGCGGCCGTGAAGCGCGGGGCCACGGCCGGCCGGCTTGCAGGCACGATCACCTCGAAGCAGGAGCGCAAGACCCGCACCGGCAACAAGATGGGCGTCGTCAACTTCTCCGACACGACCGGCCAGTTCGAGGCGGTGCTGTTTTCGGAGACGCTGGCGCAGTTCCGCGACGTGCTGGAGCCCGGCCGTTCGGTCGTCATCACCGTTGCGGCCGAGGACCGGCCCGAAGGCGTCAACCTGCGCATCCAGACCGCGCAGGCGCTGGAGGACGAGGCCGTGCGCCACCAGAAGGAAATGCGCATCTACCTGCGCGACGCGACCCCGGTCGGCACCGTCGCATCCCACCTCGGCACACGCGGCGAGGGGCAGGTCTCCTTCATCGTCATCAAGGGCGAGGGGCAGGGCGAGATCGAGGTTGCACTCCCCGACCGCTACCGCATCACCCCGCAACTGGCCTCCGCAATGAAGGCCGTGCAGGGCGTGGTGGAGGTGGAACTGGTCTAGGGGGGCGGAGGGGTCTCGTGGGTGGGGCTGGGAGAATGGCAGGTTTCGACGCCAATTCGGACATTACGGAGGTAGTGACTGAGGCCCGGAAGCTGCCACTGCATTTCGTCAGGGATAGTTGGAATGGAACTGACGATAGCAGCGCACCGGTTGCTCACAAATGCTGCGCAAAATATTTAATAGGCGAGGTGTTACACGAGACTGCCAAGTAGGGTCATGAAGCTCGCTTTGTACGTGGACCAAGACGCCGTGGCGAACACGCCAGACAGTTTCTCCCTAATGACTTCGTCCGTTCCTTGGGTACGCGTCTTCAGATACTCGGTTAGCTCCTCGACAGTGACTTTTGCCGCTTTCCTCTGAGCCGCTCCTTCGAGAGTTGCGTCGTATTTCGAGAGAATACTTCTCACGTGTAGCTGATTGTCTCCAAATCTTTCGCGCAGCTTTTGTTCAAAGGCTGCCGGATTGTCGCTCGCAAGCTCCATCAATCCAACTTCCGGAGTAAAGGGCAGGAACGCGATCTGCTTCCTTAGCTCATTGTATTTTGCCAACTTGGTATGCTTATTCGAGCTTTTCCAGACCGAAATCACCTCATCTGAAACGTCCTTGTCGAGCACCGCCATTTGCTTGACCGAAACCGGAAGCACGGAACGATTGCGGTCCAAGAAGCCGATCACTTCGTTGAATCCGGGCACAATTTTTGCCGATGGACGCAGGGTAGGGTCAATGTATTTCTCGTTGACGAAAAGCTCGTAGAACGAGTTCAAGAAATCTCTGGCGAAGAGATCCTCGACATATAGCATGATATCAGGGATAGCCTCCTCGTCCGAGGCGATGTTGCCAATCGCGTACGTTGGGAAGCATCCTACTATAGGTCTAATCTCGCCGTCATCCTGCTTCTCCAGATAGATGATGCGGGAGTGGTCTATTGTCTTGAGCAGGGTAACGGAGTGGGTCGAAAAAATGACTGTCAGCGACTTGGCTTTAGCTTGCCCCTCCAGATAGCGAAGCAGCTCCACCTGCGCGCGCGGGTGGAGGGCCATCTCCAGCTCGTCCACGATGATCATACTGTTGTTTGCAACGTTTCTTAACAAACGCAGCAGTTTTAGAACGCACAGTTCACCAAGGCTGAAGTGCTTCTCCGAATGATAGGTCTGGGGTGACGTGCCCAAAGACAACACAAAGGCATCACTGCCGACACCTCGAGAGAGATTAATCGAGCGCAGATTCGAGAACTTGTTAGTCTGAAAGATTTGGTTGGCGGCGGCGATGATCTGCTTGTCGACGGCTTTGACATGTCGCGTATCGAAGTCTTCGGGCCTCGGCGTTATGCGATCCGCCGTAGCGCCAATGTAGGTGACCGAGGAGTACCCGAAGCTCTGGAACATATGCGACGCGCTGCGCGGCCTTGGGGTCCAACGCTCGCCCCGATAGGCGTACTCGACTGTGGTGCCGTTGACGTCGTAGGTCACAGTTCCCGTTGTGTGATTGTCCAGGCGATCAGAACGTAGGGACGATGGGAAGTGCACGGGAAATGCATTGCGACTACCCAATCGCCGAATGCAGGCCAGTAAGGAGGTCTTTCCCGATCCATTGGCGCCGGTCAGCAGCCACACGCCTCGGTCGGGAATTGAGAATTTCAAGCGCTGAATATTGCGCAGATTGCAGATTTCGATCGAGCCAGGCATTCGTCCCCCAAACGATGTTTCCGAGTCAACAAAAGCACTCATAGCTGCAATTCAGATACAAACGCCAGAATGATCTGATGCGATCCCAACGCGGGTCTCGGCGTCGTACATTTCTGCAATCGCCCCTACCGAATGACGGTTTCCGCAGCTTAGCCTCCTAAAAGCGGTCGGACCGAAAACCACCCCAAAAGTGCCTTTTGCTGTGCGCGGTATTTCGGTCGGGATGGCCGAATATCTCCCTGCACGCCATTAGCCGCCTTTCGCCCGCCGTTGCCGTGTCGGACGGCCTGCTCGAAGCTGCATATCTCGACAATCCGGGGGACATCCCCGCCCTTGTCAGCGAGGCGCTGAGCGGTGTTGGTCAGGTAGCCAAGCCGCGGATTGCACTTGGCAGGGGCGGCCGAAGCCGCCTCCCGCGTGAGCGTCCTCAGGGAACGGGCTGTTCCAGCACGAACGCAACGCCCGCGTCATGTGCGTTTCCCCAGTCGTCCGTGACCGGCGAAATCAGGTGGTCGGGGCGCAGTTCCGGCTGGCCCGGGAGGAATTCGTAGTAGCGGGTCGAGACGCCGACGGTGAGGGCGGAGTTGGGCAGGTTGAACCTGCGCACTTCCTGCCAGTTGTTCGGTGCTGCGCCGGCGGGCTCTCCGACAAGCGTGGCTTCGGTCTTCTGCTTGAAGTCGACCGCGTTGGTCATCGCCGCCGAGAAGGTTTCGCGGCCGATCATGACATAGAGCACGCCGCGCCGGTTGAGCCACGGCCGGCTCGCAATCTCGTCGATGAATGCGCGACCGACCGTGTAGTCGCCGCCGTCATTGTCGCGAAGATCGACGATCAGCCGGCGGGGGTGTTCCGCGTCGAGGCTTTCGAGCAGCGCGGCGCCGCCGTCGGCCAACCCGCCATAGGAACGCCAGTTCACATAGAGGCTGCCGTCGGCAAGGCGCTCGCTCCAGAAGCCTTGCTTCTCGTTGCGCTGCCACAGCGGTGCGCCGCCGCCGAGCGTGACCTGTTCCTCTCCCGGTTCCGCATCGGTCAGCGTAAGCCGCTGCTGACCGTCAGTCGTCTCGAATGTGAAGACGAATGACGTTTCATCGCCGCTGCCGATGGCGCGGAGCAGGTCGGGATTGCCGAGAAGGCCGGGCAGTTCGGCACGCAGGAACCACTCGGTTTCATGCGCCGGTATATAGGCGTTGAGCCTTTCAATGACGCGATCGGCTGGCACGCCGTCGACGCTGACAAGTCTGGCGCCGAGCAGGTTCTCGTTCGCGGCCGAAGTCCTTACGACACGCAACCCATCCTCGAACATGAAGAATGCGATCGGCAGGCGTGGCCTGCCATGCGGCAGGTTCACCTTGGTGTGGCCGTCGCCGATCAAGGCCGCGAGTTTGCGGAATTCAAGCGCGACCCCGACGCCGTCGCGCTCGGGAAGGGCGGCGCGCACGCGCGCGGCTTCGCGCTCGAACTGCTCCGACGATACGGCATGAAACGGCGAGGCGTGCTCCTGCGTCAGAATCTCGACAAGGCGGTCGAGGTCCTCGAGCCATTCGTCGGCGGTCAGGTCCAGACGCTCTTCGGGCGGGCGGAAGAACGCAGCCGCGTCGTCGCTTGTCCGCGTCGCGGTGATCGTTCCGGCCTGGCCTGCGAGGTCGAACGCGCCGGTTAGGGCATCGCCGTCGATGCGCAGCGTCAGGGCGCCGCTGCCGCCCGCACCCTCGAAGCGTCCGACGATCGCGCCGTCTCCCTGGGCGTCGACCAGTTCGAAATCTCCCATGGCGATCGATACGGTTCCCGTCACCGCCTCGCCGGATCTCAGCAACTCGATATGGATGGGAAATGGCGGCTGCGCGCCCATGGTGGCCTCGCCGGCAAATCGCTCGGGCGAGACGGGTGCCGTGCCTTGCGCAGCCGCAGTGGCGGCGGCCGCCAGGTAAAGCAGCAGCGGAAGAACGGCGACGATTTTCATGACTCGGACCAACTGCATTTCACGGGCTCTCCAGGTTCTCGTTTGTCGCAACGGCCTGCGTTGCGAGGTGGTGATTGAACCCGGCGAGGGTCCGGCAGTGCTGCAATTTCCTTAATGACGATCGAGCGGCGGCAAATCAGACATGCCTTGTGATTTTTTTCCGTGACCAAGTCGCAAGTGTCTTGCGGCCTTTGCCCGGGCAATGTTCAGGATGGCGGCTGCCTTGGACCTGGAGACGTCCGCGTGCCGAATTTTGCAGGATCGATCCTGGCGAGGCGGTCGCCATTACGGCCCGGGTAAAGATGCCTCCCCCGATTGGCGGACCGGCATACCACTGGACAGTCGGGGCAACGCGCCTGACACTCTCGCACCGAGTTAAGGGCTCCCAAAAGATCGATTTCGGATGCGCCATCGGGCAGGGGTGGTTCACGATGCTGGTAGACCGGCAGGACGGGACTTCCGTCCATCATCACAACATCTGCATCATCGGCTCCGGGCCGGTCGGGATCGCCTTGGCGCTGGAACTCGCGCGGCGGGGGCAGGCGGTGACGGTGCTGGAGTCCGGCGCGCACATGGCCAGCGTCGAGGCCTCCCAGCATTCGCGGGCCGAGATCGTCGGCACGCCGAAGCACGCCGACATGATGGTGGCCGTACAGCGCAGTTTCGGCGGCACGTCGAACCTGTGGGGTGCGGGCTGCGTCCCGCTCGATCCGATCGACTTCGAGCGCCGGCCCGGCCTGACCGATGCATCGTGGCCGCTCGAATATCGCGATTTCGCCAGCCATTTCGCCGATGCGAGCCGCTATGCCAATTGTGGCCCGCCCGTCTTCGAAGACGAACCGCCGGGCGTCGCCATCGCCGACCGTGAGTTCCGTTGCTCGAACCTGATCCGCTTTGCCGAGCCGGCGAGCTTCCGCACCGCGCATGAAGACGAGATCCGGCGCTCGCAGCGCATTCGCCTGCATCTCGATGCCACGGTAACCGGAATGGCGTTCGCCTCAGACGGCCGGGTCGCCTCCCTGCTTGTACGCAGCCGCTCGGGAGAAGTAACGACGCTGAAGGCGAAGACCTTCGTGGTGGCGTGCGGGGGGGTCGAGACGGCGCGGCTGATGCTTGCCGTTCAGCGCACGGCACCTAGCGCCTTCGGCGGTGTCGACGGCCCGCTCGGGCGCTATTACATGGGCCACCTTTCCGGCGAGATTGCGCAGATGCGGCTCGCGAACGCGGCGCTCGACGCTGGCCTCGATTTTTTCAGGGGCGCGCATGGCCGTTACGCGCGGCGGCGCATCATCGCGTCGGACGACGTCCAGCGCCGCGAAAACCTGACCAACGTTTCCTTCTGGCCCTTCATGCCGCCGTTCCGCGATGCCGCCCATCGCAGCGCCGTGCTGTCACTGGCCTATCTCGCCCTCAGCGTCCCGGCGATCGGCCGACGGCTGGTCAGCGAGCATCTGCGTGAGCGAAACTCCACGCCGCCAGCGCCCATCGTGCCGCATCTGGGCAATCTCGTGGCCGGGCTGCCCGAGCTGCTGCGTTTCATGCCGCGCTTCCTGCACGGTCGGTTCCTGGCCGATACAAGGTTGCCGGGGCTTCATGTGCGCAATGCCGGACGCCGCTACGGCGTGCATTACCATGCCGAGCATCTGCCGCACGCGGAGTCCCGGGTTACCCTTGCCAACCAGCACGATGAGCTCGGCATGCCGCGCGCGCGCATCGACATGCGGGTGAGCGATGCCGACGTGGCCCCGATCGTCAGGACGCACCAACTGCTCCGCGACTGGGTGGCGCGCACCGGCCTTGGCGAACTGGAATGGCTTTATCCCGAGCAGGACATGCCCGCGCGGGTGCTGGCGCAGGCGCCTGACGGCGTTCACCAGATCGGAACGGCGCGGATGGGCGCCAATTCGAGGACAGGGGTGGTCGACGGCGACTGCCGCGCCTTCGGCTCGCCCAATCTTTACGTTGCCGGCAGTGCGGTCTTCCCCACCTCCGGCCAGGCGAACCCGACCTTCTCCGCCATCGCGCTCGCCGTCCGGCTGGCGCGTCATATGGCGGCCGAGGCGCACACCCACGCGCTCGCGGCCGAGTAAGGATGCAAACAAAGAGGTCAAAGATGTTAGCGACGCCCAAGCAGGTCATCTATCCGATGCGCTACCTCCGCCCCCTGTGGGACAACTCGGCGGGAGCCGACGAGACGTTCAGGAGCCGGCTTGCCGATTTTCTGGGAGGTAATGTGGATGTCGTCCCGCTGGGGCGGGCACGCGCCGGCATTCATCTTGCCGCCAAGTTTGCACGGCTGCGGACCCGCGGCCGCTACCGGGTGGTGATGCTGCCCCACACCATCCCGGACGTCATCAACATGGTGCGGTTCGCGGGCTGCGAACCGGTATTCGTCGATACTTTGCCCGACTCGACCAATGTCGATGTCGACCATCTCGCCGAGGTGATGGACGACAAGACGTGCTGCGTGATCGTCACTCACTACCACGTCAACCAGGAGCGCCTGGACGATATCAGGGAACTTTGCCGGCAACGCGACGTGATGCTCTTCGACGATTGCGCGATTGCGCTTGAAGGCGACTATCAGGGCCGTCGGATGGGCGCGACCACGGATGCGAGTATTTTCAGCATGTCCGGCTTCAAGTCGCTCAACTATGTCTGGGGCGGCGCGCTGGTGACCTCTCGCGAGGATGTCGCGGCGCACATGCAGGACGAAGTGGCAGCGTTTCCCGAACTGACGCCGGCTCAATACAAGGAGCACATGGTCGCGGTCCTGAAATACGATCTTGCCACGCGGCCGGGCATTTTCTCAGGCATGACCTTTCCGACGATCCGGCGCAATACGCGCGCCGGATCGGAACGGGAGGCGCTATCGTTCGTTCGCCGCGAAACCGAAGTGATAGAGGACACCGTCCTCAGCCGGCCGCGGCCCGGCGTGCTGCGCGAAATTGCCCGCAAGCTCGATACCGTCGGCCATCGTCTTGCCCATCGCCGGATGATCGCGGCGGTCTATGACCGGTTCTTCGCCGACCGCCGGGTTGCGCCGGAGGCGAGCGATCACGTGCGCGCCGGCTCCTGCTTCGTCTTCTATCCCATATTGGTCGATCCCGAGCGGCGCGAGCGGATCTACCAGCAGATGATCGAGCGGGGCTACCATATCGGCCTTTCGGTCTATCCGAACGTTCATGAGACGGAGCCTTTCTCGGGCGTTTCCGGCCGGTCGCGCAACATCTCGAAACTCGTGCGCTCGATGATCTCGCTGCCGACGCACCCGCGCGTCACCCGCGATTATGCGCAGGCGCTTGCCACGATGCTTTCGAAGATGGCGTGCCACTTCATGCCGGCGCTGGCGTTCGTTTGAACGCAACCTGCAGGCCTGTGGAGCAGCGGGCGTTTCTGACAGGCGCTGCTTAAGGACAATCTAACGCCGCAGCGTCTCTTTCTGGGTGATGAGCCGGGCGGAATTCTGACCGGAAAGGTAGCTCCACAGCCAGCTTATCGTCACCATCAGCCGCGATCGCCCGCCGATCAGGAAATAGATGTGGGCGATACCCCAAATCCACCACGCCAGCCGCCCTTTCATCTGGAAGCGGCCGAAGTCGATGATCGCTGCGTTCTGCCCGACGGTTGCAAGGTCGCCCATGTGCCGGTAGCGGAAAGGCGCAGGCTCGGTCTTGCCGTCAATGCGGCCGCGGATGACGCGGGCGGCGTAGGTGCCCTGCTGCTTGGCAGCGGGCGCTATGCCCGGCACCTGCTTGCCGCCGGATTCCACATTTGCGGTGTCGCCGAGCACGAAAATGGCCGGATCGTCCGGCAATGCGAGTGTCTCTGAAACTTTCACGCGGCCCGCACGATCGGCATCGGCGCCCAGCCATTGCTGTGCCGGCGAAGCCTGGACGCCCGCGGCCCAGATGATGGTACGTGCGGGAATCGGGCTGTCGCCGACCATGATGCCTTCGCGGGAACAGTCGGTGACCGCGGTTCCGGTCAGCACCTCGACGCCACGTCGCTCCAGCGCACGCCTCGCATAGTCGGCCAGGTCGTCCCTGAATGCCGGCAGGATACGGGGACCGGCCTCGATCAGAAGCACGCGGGCGCGGTGAGTGTCGATGCGGCGAAATTCGCGCGGCAGGATCCGATGTGCGAGCTCGGCAATGATGCCGGCCAGTTCCACGCCGGTCGCTCCGGCGCCGACCACTGCGAAGGTGAGTTGCGCCTTGCGTTCGGCCTCGTCGCTATCGAGCTCTGCGCGCTCGAATGCGAGCAGCAGCCGGCGGCGGATGGTGGTGGCGTCCTCCAGCGTCTTCAAGCCGGGTGCGTCGGCTTCCCAGTGGTCGTTGCCGAAATAGGCATGACGCGCGCCGGTGGCGATCGCCAGCGTATCGAAGGGAACGTGGGTGCCATCGTCGAGGATCACCTCGCGCGCTACGCGGTCGACGCCGGTGACGGTGGCCAGAAGGGTGGTGACGTCTTCGCGAGACCGCATCACCCGGCGGATGGGCCAGGCGATCTCGGAGGTTGCCAGGAGTGTCGTCGCGACCTGGTAGAGCAGGGGCTGGAACAGATGGTGGTTCCGCTGGTCGATCAGGGTGATGTCGCAGCCGGCTCCCTTCAGCCCCTGCACGAGCTGGAGGCCGGCGAAACCGGCTCCGACGACCACGACCCTGTGTTTCATGCGTCCGTCTCCGCTGCTGCGGCCCCGCCTGCCTTTGCAGCCATTTCAGGCTGCCAGATCACGGCGAACGGTGGCGTATCGCTTCCGTTGCCATAGCCACTTAGCACCTGCAGCATTTTTCGCCACCCCGCTATCTCGGAGTGGCAACAGCGCACCTATGCTTGCCGGGCCGGGACCCGAGGGTGAGCGGCTGCAGCGGTCGGCGAGGCACGCCGGTTTCGGGCCCTGTCATTTTTCCGGGACATCAGCCCGGTTCTGATTCCCGAAAGTGGATGAGACCTGCATTGAGGAAACACATCCGATCGAATAACGCTAGGTCGAGCGGGTTGGGCAGGCGTATGTCGGCGGCGTCCGGAAATGGCTTTTCGGAAGGATCATAGGCGCGGTGGATCTGCGACAGCACGACGATGGTTACGCCTTGCGTGCGCGCAAAGGCCTTCAGTGTCGCGACCTGCAGCGCCAGGTCGGGATTGGTGCGTTTCTGATCGAGCAATTGCAGGTAGTCGATCACAGCGAGCGTGCCTCGCGGGGCATCCTCCAGACTTGCAACGACGTGATCGGCGCAAATCCCGTCGGAGCCGTCAAACGCAAAGAGTTCAGCATAACGGGTCGGGTCGGCGCCGAGCGCGCGAAATCGCTCCGCCACGTCGCGCTCGTTGTACTCGAGTGAAAAGAAGCAGGCGCGGCGACCGGCCTTCATGGCTTCAATCGCGAGTTCGAGGCCGAGCAGGGTCTTGCCTTGCCCAGGACGCGCACCCAGCAAGACAAGATTGCCGGGCCGCAGCCGGGCCGACAAGCT
This sequence comes from Aquamicrobium sp., assembly GCA_019739225.1. Classification (GTDB taxonomy): domain Bacteria; phylum Pseudomonadota; class Alphaproteobacteria; order Rhizobiales; family Rhizobiaceae; genus Aerobium. Next base: position 379,964 of record JAHHDT010000001.1, on the reverse strand, counting down.
AGCAGCCGGCGCGGCCGCCCTGGCGGCAAGCAGGCTCCAGCTCGCATAGCCTTCGGCATGGGCGACCTTGTCGAGGGCGGCGTGGAGTGGAATGCGCTGCTCGCGCGCAAGCAGCCGCGCATTGCGTTTGAGGCGATAAATCGGTGCCGAAAGGATCATCGGAAAAACCTCCTGATGCGAGCGATGCCTGCAGTCCCTCCTTATGCGGGTGCTCGACCAGTCGGTTCGATGGCTCGTCGCCCTGCATGAAAAATGCTTCCCCGTCGGGAGGGTGGAGGCGCGGGCGGCACCTGACGGACAACCTAGCCGATTCGGACGAGGATGCCTTGTGTAAAGTCCGTTTCGGGCGGTAGCTAAGCATCGCAGGAGAGCCGCCGTGAGCGAACGACAGACGCATTGGCAGCAGGTCTATACGAACAAGGCAGAAGACCAGCTAAGCTGGCACGAGGACGCCCCGGCGCTGTCGCTGGTTCTGCTTGACGAGGCCGGCCTGCGGCCCGAGATGACCGTCGTCGACATCGGCGGCGGCACGTCGCGCCTTGTCGACGAGCTGGTGGCGCGGGGGCAGGCGCACGTAACCATTGTCGATCTCTCCCCGGCGGCGCTCGAAACCGCGAAGAAGAGGCTGGCCGGCGCGGGAAACGTCGAATGGATCGCTGGAGATGTGACAGAATGGCAGCCGAAGCGGTCCTATGACCTCTGGCACGACCGTGCCGCGTTTCATTTCCTGACTGCGCCTGAAGACCAGCAAGCCTATGTGCGGGTGATGGCGCGGGCCTTGAGGAGGGGCGGCAGGGCCGTGATCGGCACTTTTGCGCCGGACGGTCCCGAAAAATGCAGCGGCCTTCCGGTGGCCCGCCACGACGCGGGGAGCCTTCAGGCAGTACTGGGCGAGGGGTTCTCTCTGGTCGCCACCCGCAGGCACGAGCATACGACGCCCTGGGGAGCGGCGCAGCGATTTCAGTTCAGCACCTTCGAGAAGCTGCCGGACATGTCGCGATAAATCTTTGATCCGACGCCCGTCGAAGGGCTTGATATAATCTCGTATTCGAGAAATAATCTCCAATATGAGAGGTACGGCGGATATAGCGGACTCGGTAGATCGTTTGATCGCGCAGCGCCTGAAGGCCCTGCGCGGCGAACGAGCGTGGTCGCTGGATGAACTGGCGGCGCGCAGCGGTGTCAGCCGCGCGACGCTGTCGCGCCTGGAAAATGGCGAGACCAGCCCGACCACGGCCGTGCTCGGACGGCTTTGCTCCGCTTATGGCATGACGCTGTCACGATTAATGCTGATGGTGGAAGAGGGGTTCGCGCCCGTCGTGCGGCGGGCGGAACAGCCTGTGTGGAGCGACGCCGAGGCGGGCTTTCTGCGCCGCTCGGTCTCGCCGCCAGCCGGCAATCTGGCCGGCGAGGCGCTGGATTGCATGCTGGATGCCGCAACGCGCCTCGAATACGACGCTCCGCCGCGGCAAGGCCTCGAGCATCACCTGCTTCTGCTTGAAGGCGCGCTGGAGGTGACTGTCGAAGGGCGAAGCCACGACCTCACGCCGGGCGACTGCCTGCGCTACCAGCTTTTCGGGTCGAGCGCCTTCGCAACCCCGAGCGAGTGCGGGGCGCGATATATCCTTTTCATGGTGTGAGACAGGCTGATGACCGAGCGCGGGTTCCAGATATTTGCGTGCGATGCCATGATGCTTGACCGGCGCATCGGCGAATTCTCCGCCCTGCTGCAGGCCTGCGTGCATGATGGCGCGAGCATCAGTTTCATCATGCCGTTTTCGATAGACGATGCCGAGGCATTCTGGCGCGGAAAGGTTCTGCCGGGTGTTGCTGCGGGCTCCTCGCTGCTTCTTGTGGCGGAAACGGAAGGCCGGATTGCCGGCAGTGTACAGCTCGACCACGACACGCCGCCGAACCAGCCGCACCGCGCCGAGGTGCGCAAGTTGCTGGTGCACCCAGACTTCCGCCGCCGCGGCCTTGCGCGCGCCTTGATGGCCAAGCTGGAAGCGCACGCCCGCCTGCTCAGGCGCAGCCTGCTGACGCTCGACACCCGCACGGGCGATCGTGCCGAGCCGCTCTACGCTTCGCTCGGCTATCAGACGGTCGGCGTGATCCCGAACTTCTGCCGCGATCCCTTTACCGCCGACAAGCTCGACGGCACGACCATCATGTACAAGGCGCTCTGACCATGCAGCAGCCGGGGCTGGTGCTGCTGGCATTTGCCGCGGGCGCGCTGCTTTCGGCACAAGGACCCTTTCTCACGCGCATGGCGTTTCACGCCGGCGGACCGATACAGGCCGCGACCGTCGCCTTTGCCGTCGGCCTTTGCGTGCTTTTGGCAGCCGGTGTGCTCGCAGGAACCGGCGTGCCCCGGCTGGAGAATGTGGTTCGAATGCCGATCTGGCTGTGGGCGGGCGGACTGATCGGCACGGGGCTTCTGTTGCTGACGCTCTACGCGGTGCCGCGCATCGGCGTTGCGGTTTTCGCCGCTGCGGTCGTCTGCGGCCAGTTGCTGGCGGCGCTCGCATACGATCATGTCGGCGCCTTCGGCATCGAGCTGCGGCGGGTCGGTCCGCGCGAAATGGTGGGGACGATGCTGCTGCTCGCCGGCCTTGTAATGATTGCCTGCGGGCCGCGCGACTGAACAAGGGCCGCAGGCCGGGATTTTGCCTTAATCTGTGCTAGAACGACCCTGGATTCGGGGAATCGCGACTTTCAGGAGAGGGTATCCATATGAAGAAGATGATGATCGGCATGGCTGCCGGCGTGTTTCTGGCCGGCTGCACCACCAACCCGTACACCGGCGAGCAGCAGGTTTCGCGCACGGCAGGCGGGGCGGCACTTGGCGCGCTGGCGGGCGCGGGATTGGGCACGCTGGCAGGCGGCAACGACCGCCGCAACGCGCTGATCGGGGCAGGCATCGGCGCGCTGGCAGGCGGCGCTATCGGCGGCTACATGGACCAGCAGGAAGCGGAACTTCGTGGCTATCTGCAGGGCACCGGCGTTTCGGTTACCCGGCAGGGCAACAACATCGTGCTCAACATGCCGTCCAACATCACCTTCGCCACCGACCAGGACCAGGTGACGCCTGCGTTCTACAATACGCTCAACGCCGTGGCCCTGGTGCTCAACAAGTACAATCGCACGCTGGTCGACATCAACGGCCACACGGATTCCACCGGCAGCGCGCAGCATAATCTCGGCCTGTCGCAGCGCCGTGCGTCCTCCGTGGCGACCTATCTGGGCCAGCAGGGTGTCGATGGACGTCGCTTCGCGATCAACGGCTTCGGCGCGTCGCAGCCGGTCGCCGGCAACGACACGCCGGACGGACGCGCGCAGAACCGCCGCGTCGAGATCCACCTCGTGCCGATTTCCTGACCGGCGACGCGGAGGCCCGGCTAGAGGGCCTTCGCGATGCGGGCGGCCAGGCGGGCGTTGTTCTCGACCAGTGCGATGTTGGTCGCAAGGCTCGCGCCGTCCGTCAGGTCCAGCATCCGCGACAAAAGATAGGGTGTCACTGCCTTGCCGGTGACGCCCTTTTTATCGAGCTCGGCCTGGGCCGCAGCAATGTGAACCGCCATGACATCGGCGGGGATCTCGGCGTCCGCCGGCACAGGATTGGCGATCAGCATGCCGCCGGCGATGCCGAGTTGGCCTCGCGTGCGCTGGAACCGCGCGATCGCCTCGGCGCTGTCGAGCCGCAGCGGGGCGGGGAAGGGCGAGGTGCGCGACCAGAAGGCCGGCATGACGTCCGTGCCGAAGCCCACCACCGGCACGCCGCGCGTCTCCAACACCTCCAGCGTCTTTTCGATGTCGAGGATCGCTTTCGCACCGGCGGAAACCACGATCACCGGCGTGCGCGAAAGCTCATCGAGATCGGCCGAAATGTCGAAGCTCTTCTCCGCCCCCTTGTGGACGCCGCCGATGCCGCCGGTGGCGAAGACCGAAATGCCGGCCATGTGTGCCGCGATCATCGTGGCGGCGACCGTGGTGCCGCCGGTGCGACCCTCGGCGACCGCGAAGGCCAGATCGGCGCGCGACAGTTTCAGCGAGCCCTGCGTCTGGGCGAGCGCTTCGCGTTCGGTTGCCGACAGGCCTATTTTCAGGCGTCCATCGACCACGGCGATTGTTGCCGGGGTCGCGCCTTCCTCGCGGACGATCTCTTCCACCCGCGCCGCCATGGCATTGTTCTGCGGCCAGGGCATGCCGTGGGTGATGATGGTGCTTTCAAGCGCCACCACGGCGCCGCCGCCGGCGAGCGCTGCGGCAACCTCGGGGGCGACATCAATGTGTTCGGGGGTGGACATGCGGGTCTCCTTCTTCGAGGCGCTCATGCCACGGGGGCAGGGTGGCCGACAAGCGCAAGTGCGGCCTCGAATGCCTTGTCGTCGTAGTCCGCCACGACCGTGGATGCCTCCACGGTCAGGCGAGCGGCAGCCATACCGTGGCGAAGCGCTTCCGCGAAGCCGAAGCCGCGCATCAGGTAGGCCACCGTCACGCCGGCGATTGCGTCACCGGCGCCGGTGACGTCGGCTACGAAGCGTGCCGGAGAGGGGGCGATGGTGAAAATGCCGCCGGCGTCGAACGCCGTCAGCGGTGCGCCGCCGGACGTGATGACTGCACGGGCGAGACCTTTGTCGCGCAAGACGCGCCCCGCCTCGACAACATCCGCGCCGCTTTCCAGACCCGCAAGCGTGCGCGCCTCGTTGGCATTCATGAACAGGCAGGAGAGCCGGGCCAGAACGCCGACGAGGCGCCCGACCTTGGCAGGCGAGATTCCGATTGCAAAGACCGGCCTGTCGCCGGCCTGGCTGACCAGCGCCTCGGTGGCTGTTGCCGGCATGTTGGCCTCGCACAGAACGGCATCCGCACCTGCCACCGCATGGCGCACCTTGCTGCGGCGGACCTGTTTCGGAAAGCCGATCTCGTAGAGGCCCATGTCTGCAAAGCCGGCGATCAGTTCGCCTTCGGCATCGATCAGCGCGGTGTAGCTCGGCGTCGTCCGGTCGAGGAAGACGGCCGATAAATCCCCTATCACCGCGTCTGCGATCGCGCGCGCCACCGCGTCGCCCGCGACATCGCCGCCGCGCAGCGACAGGATCGAACCGTCCACGCCGTGGCGGACGGCATTGCGCAAGGCGTTGAAGGCGCCGCCGCCGACTTCCTCGCTCATGGTTCCGGGGTTGGACGCGGCAGGCACGTAGGCGCCGGCAAGACGGCCGCGGCGGTCGATGTGAGCCGCTCCGGCGGCAAAGAGTCTGGGTCGGATCATGGTCGGGAGCGTAGCGGGAACGAAGAGCCGCGACACTAGGAGCCCCACGTCATGCCGGCAAGCGCCAGCGCGCGAATCGGGCCGCGTCAGGCGTCGGTGCCGATTGTGATATATCATTCACAATGTGAGGGGCTGCACGGCGCCTTGGGGAAGGACAAAAATGGAACATATTCTCAAAATCATTTAAATTCAATGGGTTGATGCCTCTTGCAAAACAGGAACAAAAAAGGTACAAAAATTTCAGGGACACCGGACTGACCGGCTTCGCTCAAGACCAAGGGGTAAGGTATCATGGCTCAAAATTCATTGCGGCTTGTTGAGGAAAGTTCGGTGGACAAATCAAAGGCTCTGGATGCAGCGCTCTCGCAGATCGAGCGTGCGTTCGGCAAGGGTTCGATCATGCGGCTCGGCGCAAACGAGCAGGTGGTCGAGATCGAAACGGTGTCGACCGGCTCGCTGGGGCTCGACATTGCGCTTGGCGTGGGCGGGTTGCCCAAGGGCCGCATCATCGAGATTTATGGGCCGGAGAGCTCCGGCAAGACGACGATGGCGCTGCACACGGTGGCCGAAGCGCAGAAGAAGGGCGGCATCTGCGCCTTCGTCGACGCCGAGCACGCTCTCGACCCGGTCTATGCACGCAAGCTGGGCGTGGACCTCGAGAACCTGCTGATCTCGCAGCCCGACACCGGCGAGCAGGCGCTGGAAATCTGCGACACGCTGGTACGCTCCGGCGCGATCGACGTGCTCGTGGTGGACTCGGTCGCAGCACTGACGCCGCGCGCCGAAATCGAGGGCGAGATGGGCGATTCGTTGCCCGGCCTGCAGGCTCGCCTGATGAGCCAGGCGCTGCGCAAGCTGACCGCTTCGATCTCGCGCTCCAACACGATGGTCATCTTCATCAACCAGATCCGCATGAAGATCGGTGTCATGTTCGGCTCGCCCGAGACCACGACCGGCGGCAACGCGCTCAAGTTCTACGCCTCGGTGCGTCTTGATATCCGCCGCATCGGCGCGGTGAAGGATCGTGACGAAGTGGTCGGCAACCAGACCCGGGTCAAGGTGGTCAAGAACAAGCTGGCGCCGCCCTTCAAGCAGGTCGAGTTCGACATCATGTATGGCGAGGGCGTGTCGAAGACCGGCGAGCTGGTCGACCTTGGCGTCAAGGCCGGTATCGTCGAGAAGTCGGGCGCCTGGTTCTCCTACAATTCGCAGCGCCTGGGCCAAGGCCGCGAGAACGCCAAGCAGTTCCTGCGCGACAACCCAGACACCGCGACGGAGATCGAGCTCGCGCTGCGCCAGAACGCCGGGCTGATAGCCGAGAAGTTCCTAGAGAATGGCGGCCCTGGCGACCAGGACGGTAGCGAGATCGACGAGGCGTCGGGCATGTAGGCCGGCTACCCGCCATTTGTTACGGTCAACGCAACCGCTGGCAGACCCTGCCGGCGGTTGTTTCGTTGTCGTGGCTGGTTTGTGCGGGATTTCTGGACAGTCGGATTCGGCAGCGCTAAAAGCCAAACCCACATCCGATCCAAGGCCGCGGCGGGTTGCGGCCCCTTCACGAAGGCATGAGCATGAGTGGCGTCAACGACATCCGGTCGACCTTTCTCGACTATTTCCGGAAGAACGGACACGAGGTGGTGGCATCATCGCCGCTCGTGCCGCGCAACGACCCGACGCTGATGTTCACGAATGCCGGCATGGTGCAGTTCAAGAATGTCTTCACCGGGCTGGAGTCTCGGCCTTATTCGCGCGCCACGACGGCGCAGAAGAGCGTGCGCGCCGGCGGCAAGCACAACGACCTCGACAATGTCGGCTACACCGCGCGGCATCTCACCTTCTTCGAGATGCTCGGCAATTTCTCGTTCGGGGACTATTTCAAGGAACAGGCCATCGAGCTTGCCTGGAACCTGATCACCAAGGATTTCGGGCTGTCGAAGGACAAGCTGCTGGTCACGGTCTATCACACCGACGACGAAGCGGCCGACCACTGGAAGAAGATCGCCGGCTTTTCCGACGACCGCATCATTCGCATCGCCACCAGCGACAATTTCTGGGCGATGGGGGATACCGGCCCGTGCGGCCCGTGCTCGGAAATCTTCATCGACCGGGGCGAACACATCTGGGGCGGCCCGCCCGGATCGCCTGAGGAAGACGGCGACCGCTTCCTCGAGTTCTGGAACCTGGTCTTCATGCAGTTCGACCAGCCGGAACCCGGCGTCCAGGTGCCGCTGCCGCGCCCGTCGATCGACACGGGCATGGGGCTGGAGCGGATGGCGTCGATCCTTCAGGGGGTCGATAGTGTTTTCGAGACGGACCTTTTCAAGGGGCTGATCGAGGCCACGGCATCGGTGCTGGGCAAGCGGCCCGAGGCCGGCAACGTCGCATCGTACCGCGTGATCGCCGATCACCTGCGTTCGTCCTGCTTCCTCATTGCGGACGGCGTGCTGCCGTCGAACGAGGGACGCGGCTATGTGGTGCGCCGCATCATGCGCCGCGCCATGCGGCACGCGCAGCTCCTCGGCGCGTCCGACCCGCTGATGTACCGGCTGGTGCCGGCGCTGGTGCGCGAGATGGGCACTGCCTATCCCGAGCTGGTGCGCGGCGAAGCGCTGATTACCGAAACCCTCAAGCTGGAAGAGACGCGCTTCCGCAAGACGCTGGCGCGCGGCCTGGGCCTTCTCGCGGATGCTACGGAGACGCTTGGCGCAGGCGACCGGCTCGACGGGGAGACGGCCTTCAAGCTCTACGACACCTATGGTTTCCCGCTCGATCTGACACAGGACGCGCTGCGCCAGCGGGATATCGCGGTCGATACCGCTGGCTTCGATGCCGCGATGGAACGCCAGAAGGCTGAGGCGCGCGCCAGCTGGGCCGGTTCGGGCGAAGCGGCGACCGAGACGATCTGGTTTGGCGTGCGCGACCGGCTCGGCGCGACCGAATTCCTCGGCTACGACACCGAAACGGCTGAAGGCGTCGTGACCGCACTGGTCAAGGACGGGCGGGAGGTGGACTCGGTGCCTGCCGGTGAGGAGGTTGCCATCGTCGTCAACCAGACGCCGTTCTATGGCGAATCCGGCGGCCAGGTGGGCGATACCGGCACGATGACCGGCGAGGGCTTCTCGATCGAGATCACCGACACCCAGAAGAAGGGCGATGGCGTTTTCGTTCATTCCGGTCGGGTGGTGTCGGGCACCGTCGCCAAGGGCGCTTCGGTCGAGATGAAGGTCGACCATGCGCGCCGCACGAAGATCCGCGCCAACCATTCGGCAACCCATCTCGTGCACGAGGCGCTGCGCGAGGTGCTGGGCACCCATGTGGCGCAGAAGGGCTCGCTTGTCGCGCCCGACAGGCTGCGCTTCGATTTCTCGCATCCCAAGCCCATTTCGGCCGCGGAGCTGGAGCGCATCGAGACCTACGCCAACGAAATCGTGCTGCAGAATGCGCCGGTGACGACGCGGCTGATGGCTGTGGACGATGCGATTGCGGAAGGCGCCATGGCGCTGTTCGGCGAGAAATACGGTGACGAGGTGCGCGTCGTGCGCATGGGCACAGCGCTGCATGGCGACAAGGCGAGCAAGCCCTATTCGGTCGAGCTCTGCGGCGGAACGCATGTTTCGGCGACCGGCGATATCGGCATCGTGCGGCTGGTGTCGGAAGGTGCGGTCGCATCGGGCGTGCGCCGCATCGAAGCGCTGACGGGCGAGGCCGCGCGCCTGCACCTCGACGAACAGGACCGGCGGCTCAAGGCAGCGGCTGCGGCGCTCAAGGTCGCGCCGGCGGATGTGGTTTCGCGTCTCGAAGCCGTCCTCGACGAGCGTCGCAAGATGGAGCGCGAACTGGCCGATGCGCGCAAGAAGCTGGCGCTTGGCGGCGGGTCCGCTGCAGGCGGCGGCAATGAGGGCGAAAGTGTGGGCGGCGTCGGTTTCCTCGGCCGCGTCGTTTCCGGCGTTTCGCCCAGGGACCTGAAGCCGCTCGCCGACGAGGGCAAGAAGTCGCTGGGTTCCGGCGTCGTGGTCTTCGTGGGCACCTCGGACGATGGCAAGGCCAGCGTCGTGGTCGGCGTCACCGACGATTTGACCGGACGGTTCTCGGCTGTCGACCTGGTACGCCAGGCCTCCGCCGCGATTGGCGGGCAGGGCGGCGGCGGCCGCCCCGACATGGCGCAGGCCGGCGGCCCCGACGGCTCGAAGGCTGCCGATGCCGTCGCCGCGATCAAGGCTGCTCTGGCCGGTTGAGTCTCGTCTACACCGTCATGCCGGGCCAGGGTCCAAGTTTTCTGGACCTTGGTCTGTGCTTGCCGCGGCGATCCTGTGCCACAGCCGCCAGCCGATGAAAACTGTCACGACAAGCGCAGCGATGGCCCAGCCAGCATTGGCGATCATTTCGGCGATTCCGGAGATGTAGCTGCTGAAAAGAAAGCCCAGCGTGAGGTACGCTGCCACCCAGATCGCCTCACCGCCGAGACCCCATAGGGTGAAGGCAGGCCATGGCATGCCGGCAGCTCCGCTGGTCAGATTGATCCATGGCCCTGCCGGGCTGACCAGCCAGCGGCTCAGGAAGACGCTGGCGCGACCCCATCGACGGGAGAACTCCCTGGTGGTGGAAAGTCCAGAGGCAATGTAATCGCTGTGCCCGGCAAACCTTTCGAGCCTGCCACCGAGTAGTCGCCCGGTGAGATAGCCAGCCTGGTCGCCGGCGACAGCGCCACCGATTGCCCATCCGAAGGCCTCGAGGGCATTGAGGTCCGATGCGGCCAGCAGAGCGCCGACGCTCATCAACACGATCGATGTCGGCAGTGGCAGTCCGAACTGTGCAACGGCCAGCGTGACCGCCATGCCCACGAGGCCGTAGGAAACATACAGATCAGTCACCAGATCGATCACGACGCTTCGGCTTTCGCGCGCGCTATAGCCGCTTCGATCTCGTCGATCAGCTTGGTGACCGGCATCCCGCGATCATCGGCGATCCGAGCAAGGGTTCTTCTGTCCGGCTCGTCCGCCTCAAGGCCAAGCATGCCGCGAAGCTGGCTGCGGTCGATGTCGTAGGAGCGGGCGATGTATCCGACCGTCATCCAGTCTTCGATTGGCACCTCGCGATGGGTAGCCCAGTAAGTGTAGAAGACGATCGTGCGGCCCAGGAAGAAAAGGGTCAACGCCCCGGCTATGACGAACGCGATGCCGAGCGCCCTGTGCTGGCGCCATGTCAGGCCAACGATATCACGCCAGTTCATGGGGCTTTGCCTGATTGTTTCCGCGCCGCAGGTTGCTTAGGCCACGGCGATCACCCTACCATTATCTTGAGCGAAAGAAGCGTGGCTAGCGCGATACGTGATGAGCCGTGCCGTGCTTCGGCTCACGCGACCGGAGCAGAATGTGCGATGAGGGCAGGTGTTTCCTGTCGCACAAGACCGGCTGAGCGACACAGCCGCCTGCCGGTCCTAACCGCCACAAGTCAAGCCAACCGCAGCTGCACGGCCTGAAACAGAAAAGGGCGGCATGAGGCCGCCCTTTCCGCAAATATCGTGGGTCGTCGCTTACGACGCCATCGCCTTCTGGAGGTTCTCGTCGATCTTGTCGAGGAAGCCGGTTGTCGACAGCCAAGGCTGATCGGCGCCGATCAGCAGCGCGAGATCCTTGGTCATGAAGCCGGATTCGACCGTCTGGATGCAGACCGTCTCCAGCGTGTCGGCGAAGCGCTTGAGCTCGTCATTGCCGTCGAGCTTGGCGCGGTGGGCGAGGCCACGCGTCCAGGCGAAGATCGAGGCGATCGAGTTGGTCGAGGTCTCCTCGCCCTTCTGGTGCTGGCGGTAGTGGCGGGTCACCGTGCCGTGGGCGGCTTCCGCCTCAACCGTCTTGCCGTCCGGGGTCATCAGCACCGAGGTCATCAGGCCGAGCGAGCCGAAGCCCTGCGCGACCGTGTCGGACTGAACGTCGCCGTCGTAGTTCTTGCAGGCCCAGATGTAGCCGCCGGACCACTTGAGGCTTGCAGCCACCATGTCGTCGATCAGGCGGTGCTCGTACCAGATCTTCTTTTCCTTGAAGGCGGCCTCGAACTCCTGCTCGTAGATCTCCTGGAAGATGTCCTTGAAGCGGCCGTCATAGACCTTGAGGATGGTGTTCTTGGTCGACAGATAGACCGGCCAGCCGCGCAGCAGGCCGTAGTTCAGCGAGGCGCGGGCGAAATCGCGGATCGATTCGTCGAGGTTGTACATGCCCATGGCGATGCCTGCTGCCGGCGCTTCGAACACTTCGTGCTCGATGACCTGGCCATCCTCGCCGACAAACTTCATCGTCAGCTTGCCCTTGCCGGGGAACTTGAAGTCGGTCGCGCGGTACTGGTCGCCATAGGCGTGACGGCCGACGACGATCGGCTTGGTCCAGCCGGGGACGAGGCGCGGCACGTTCTTGCAGATGATCGGCTCGCGGAAGATGACGCCGCCGAGGATGTTGCGGATGGTGCCGTTCGGGGAGCGCCACATCTTCTTGAGGCCGAATTCCTCAACGCGCGCCTCATCGGGCGTGATGGTGGCGCACTTGACGCCGACGCCGTGCTTCTTGATGGCGTTTGCCGCGTCGATCGTCACCTGATCGTCGGTGGCGTCGCGGTTTTCCATGCCCAGATCGTAATATTCGAGATCAAGGTCGAGATAGGGGTGGATCAGCTTGTCCTTGATGAACTGCCAGATGATGCGGGTCATCTCGTCGCCGTCGAGCTCGACGACCGGATTTTCCACCTTGATCTTCGCCATAGGAAATGCCTCGTTTCTGGGAGAGGGGACGGAACGTCCCGCAGGTTTCGAACTGGAAATGCGGCCCCTATAACATCGGGCGGCGGGAAGGCAAAGCCATGCGGCGGATCGAATGCGATCCGCGTGACATGTGGAGGAAACGAATGGAATTCCGCTTCCTGCAACACGATGCCGGTGCCGTCTCGCTCAACGTGGCGATGGCGGGCGAACCGGACGCGCCGCTGGTGATCTGCCTGCACGGCTTTCCCGAATACTGGGCGGCCTGGGCCGACGTCATGGCTGCGCTGGCCGATGATTTTTGCGTGGCAGCCCCCGATCAGCGGGGCTTCAACCTTTCATCGAAGCCGGAAGGCGTCGAGCGCTATCGCGTGAAGCATCTGGTCGGCGATCTCGCCTCGCTTGCAGACAGGCTTTCGCCGGATCGACCCTTCGTGCTTGCCGGCCATGACTGGGGTGCATCGGTCGCCTATGCCTATGCGATGGCCTATCCGGACCGCGTTTCGCATCTGGTGATCGCCAATGGCGTGCATCCGGTTTGCTTTCAACGCGCGTTGCTCGATGACGAGGCCCAGCGGCAGGCCAGCCAGTATATCCATCGGCTGCGCGCCGAAGACGCGGAGGCGCTTCTGTCGCAGGACGATTTTCGCCGATTGATCCGCATGGTCGAGGGATTTTCCGCGGCCGATTTCTTCGACGATGCGATGAAGGCGGCCTATCGCGAAACCTGGCGACAGCCGGGCGCGCTGACCGGCATGCTGAACTGGTATCGCGCGTCGCCCCTCGTTGTGCCGACGCCCGGCGAGACGCCCGATCACGCGATGATTCTGGATATGCCGGAGGATCAATTCGCGGTGCCGATGCCGCATCTGGTGCTGTGGGGAGAGGCGGATCAGGCGTTGCTTCCGGTCTGTCTCGAAGGGCTCGATCGCTTTGCTCCGCGATTGACCGTGCAGCGGATTGCCGGCGCAAGCCATTGGGTGCTGCACGAGAAGCCGGACACGGTGGCGGACGCGATGCGGCGGTTCATCCTTGGCTGAGCCCGTTCCGTTTTCCGTCAAACTGTGCCACTGGAGCAGGCTTTCAGCCCGGGGAGAACAATGGCAGGCACCGCGCGCGAGAAACAGTTGATCCAGGAGGGACCGGCGATCGTGCTCGTCGAGCCGCAGCTCGGCGAGAATATTGGCATGGTTGCGCGCGCCATGGCCAATTTTGGCCTCGCGGAGCTGCGCATCGTCAATCCGCGCGACGGCTGGCCCAGTGACAAGGCGCGTGCTGCCGCATCCAAGGCCGACCACGTGATCGACGGCGTGAGCGTGTTTGCGTCGCTGCCGGAGGCCATTGCCGACCTGAACTACGTGATCGCCACCACGGCCCGCGAGCGCGATGGCTTCAAGCCGGTGCGCGGACCGGTGGAGGCCGGCCGGATCCTGCGCGAGCGTTTCGTGGGTCGCCAGAAGACCGGCATCCTGTTCGGGCGGGAGCGGTTCGGGCTTTACAACGACGAAGTCGGCCTTGCGGACGAGATCGTGACGTTTCCGGTGAATCCAGCCTTCGCGTCGCTCAACATCGCGCAGGCGGTGCTGTTGATGTCCTATGAATGGATGAAATCGGGCCTGGAGAGCGAGACGCAGACCGCGTTCGAAGGGCCGCGCATGGAACCTGCACCCAAGGCTTCGCTTCAGGGGCTTTTCGACCATCTGGAAGAGGCGCTGTCGGTGCGCGGTTATTTCCGTCCGCCGACCAAGAAGCCGAAGATGGTGGACAATCTGCGCGCGGTTCTGACACGCCCCGGCTTTGCCGAAGCCGAGATCAAGGTGCTGCGCGGCGTGATCTCCTCGCTCGACTATTTCTCGCCGAAGGAGCCGCGCGGTGCTGCCTATCCCGAGCGCAAGGCGACGGCCGACGCCAAGACCCATGCAGCCGACGGCGCGAAAAGCGGAGAGCGTGACTGTGAGTGAGCGCCCGGTTCTGCTGTTCGATTCGGGCGTCGGCGGGCTAACGGTGTTGCGCGAGGCGCGGGTGCTGATGCCGGACCGCCGCTTCGTCTATGTCGCCGACGATGCCGGGTTTCCCTATGGCGACTGGGAAGAGGCCGCCCTGCGGGCGCGAATCGTCGAACTGTTCTCAAGGTTGATTGCCGAGCACGATCCGGAAATCGCGGTGATCGCCTGCAATACGGCTTCGACCCTGGTGCTTGCAGACCTGCGGGCGGCATTCCCAGATACGCCGTTTGTCGGCACCGTTCCGGCGATCAAGCCGGCAGCCGAGCGGACCCGCTCCGGGCTGGTCTCGGTGCTCGCAACGCCGGGCACTGTGAAGCGCCAGTACACCCGCGACCTCATCCATGAATGGGCAGCCAAATGCCATGTCCGGCTGGTCGGCAGCGTCCGGCTCGCCGCCTTGGCCGAGACTTATATGCGCGAGGGTTTTGTCGCGGAGGAGGCCGTGCGTGCCGAAATCGCCCCATGCTTCATGGAGGAGGGCGGCAGGCGCACGGATATCGTCGTGCTGGCCTGCACGCACTATCCCTTTCTCGTGAATCGCATGCGCAAGACGGCGCCGTGGCCGGTCGACTGGATCGATCCGGCCGAGGCAATAGCCCGCCGAGCCCTGTCGCTGCTCGAGCGGGATGACCGGCCGCACCGGAACGGATTGCCGGAGCAGCCGGACATAGCCGTCTTCACCTCGCAGTCTCCGGCGCCGTCCGTCGCGAAGCTGGTGCGAGGCTTCGGGCTTCAGGCGGCGACATCCTCCACCACCTGACCCCGAGCGGCCAGTGCTGCGCGGGTCTTGCCGATCATCAAGGCCGCCCGGGCCGCCTCGCGACCCTTCTCGACGAAGTGCGCGCGGTAGATCTGCCGATGGTGATCGGTCTCCTGATACTGATGCGGGGTCAGCGACACCGAGAGCACCGGAACGCCGGTGTCCATGCCGGCGCGCATCAGCCCGTCGACCACGGCCTGGGCAACGAATTCGTGGCGATAGATGCCGCCGTCGACAACGAACGCGGCCGCTGCGACGGCCGCATAGTGGCCGCTGGCGGCAAGATCGCGCGCCAGCAGCGGCATTTCGAAGGCGCCGGGCACGTCGAACACGTCTACCTGCTCGGCGGGGACGAGTTCGCAGAAACCTTCCAGCGCACGCTCGACAATATCGGCGTGCCAGTTGGCTTTGATGAAGGCATAGCGGGTGGGTGTCATCATGATCTCCTTTGGCAAACAGACACGTCACCCAAGGCGATCACGAACGGCGGCGACCACGCGCATTGCGCCAGCCTCGACCGTGCGTTCTCTTTCATCCGGACTATGACCGTCGGCCCAGGCATCTCACCTGATCTGCTGACCCTTCCTTGTGGAAGGCGCTCGCGGGCTCGCGGCAATCGCCGCATACCGCCGGTGGGGATTTCCACCCCGCCCTGAGAACGGTAAAAGTGTAGGATCGCCGGCCGCGAACTGCAATGGCGAAATGCTCGATTGCGCCACGCGCGCGGCGCGTTGACAAACAGCCGGCTTTGTCATATCCCACCGCCAGCGCCGGGCAGCAATGTCCGGCGGTTCACTGACGTGTCCCGTGGGCATCTTCGCAAAGCGTGCGTGGGATGCCCTGTCAGGCTCCGAAAAAGGGGGCCAGAGGAGGGCGCGTTTCCTTGATCCGATGTGTGAACATCGGGTCGCATCTTTTGAGGAAATGCGATGAGCAAGCGCGAATCCGCCAAGTACAAACTCGATCGCCGCATGGGCGAGAACATCTGGGGCCGCCCGAAGTCCCCGGTCAACCGTCGTGAATACGGCCCCGGCCAACACGGCCAGCGCCGCAAGGGCAAGATGTCCGACTTCGGCCTGCAGCTCCGCGCCAAGCAGAAGCTGAAGGGCCATTACGGCGACATCTCCGAAAAGCAGTTCCGCAAGACCTACGAGGAAGCCGACCGCCGCAAGGGCGATACGCCGGACAACCTCATCGGCCTGCTCGAATCGCGCCTGGACGCGGTCGTCTATCGCGCGAAGTTCGTGCCGACGATTTTCGCGGCGCGCCAGTTCGTCAACCACGGCCACGTCAACGTCAACGGCCGTCGGGTGAACATCGGTTCCTACCGCTGCAAGCCGGGCGACGTGATCGAGGTTCGCGAGAAGTCGAAGCAGCTCGTCATCGTGCTGGAGTCGGTTCAGCTCGCTGAGCGCGACGTGCCGGACTACATCGAGGTCGACCACAACAAGATGGTCGCAACCTTCAATCGCGTGCCGGGCCTGGCCGACGTGCCGTTCGCGGTGCAGATGGAACCCAACCTCGTCGTCGAGTTCTATTCCCGCTAAGCGTCCCTCAAGCGAAGGACAATCGATGGCGGAACCACGCACCGAACGGGTCTCCGCCATCGGCGCCCGAGGGCTTTCGAGCCCTCCGGGTGGTGTGTCGTTGTGGGTGCTGGTCCTGCTGGCCGTTTATGTCGGCTTCTGGACCATCCAGCGCGACTTCGCCCAGTACAATCTCGACCGCCACGGCGACATGGTCGAGAATTTTGCCTGGGGCATCACCTGGCAGCTCGGTTACCAGAAGCATCCGCCGCTCTTCGGCTGGATCACAGCGCTCTGGTTCGAGATATTTCCGCGCACCAACGCGGCCTATTATCTTCTTTCGACCGTGAACATGGCCGTGACGGCATGGGCGATGTGGCTCGTGTCGCGGCGGTTCCTGACGGAATGGCAGCAGGTCATCGCGGTAGCGATGATCTTCGTGCTGCCGCCGCTCAGTTTTCACGCGCTGGACTACAACGCCAATGCGGGCATGATGCCCTTCTGGACGCTGGCATTCCTGTTCTATCTGCGGACGATCGAGAAGCAGCGACTGCTGGACGCCTGCCTGACCGGGCTGTTCTGCGGGCTGGCGATGCTGGTGAAATACCACTCGCTGGTGCTCGCTGCCGCGCTTGCCGCGCACATGATCTGGGATCGCGAGACGAGGCCCTTGCTGAAGACGGCGCTGCCGTGGGCAGCAACGGCAATCGGTGCGCTCGTGGTCGCGCCGCACGCATGGTGGGTGGTGCAATCGGGCTTCCGGACCGTTACATACGCCGCCGAGCAGGGCGACGGAACCTTCACATCGGCGGTGGGCAGTGCTGCGGACTTCTTCATCGCGTTCCTGCTCTATTCGTTGCCTGGCGTGATCGTTGCGCTTCTCTACTGGCGCAAGCGGCCCAGCCGGGCGATCATCTCGATGCCGGAAGGCTGGCGCGGCCTGCCCGCGACCGTGCAGGGGCGTGCGCTGCTTTTCATCGGCCCCGGTTCGCTCGTGCTGACCATCGTTTTCGCTCTTGTGCTCAGCGCGCAGCTGTCCTCGCTGTGGGTGATACCGTTCTTTTTCACCGTGCCGATCCTGCTCGCGCTCGCGGTCGCGCCGGGCAACGCCGTTCATATCTGGTATGCGGCGCCCGCTGCAGTGATCGTCTTCTGCGCAGCCATGGCGGCTGCGACACCATGGCTGCGTGGCGACCTGCTGGAGCGCGCGACGTCCAACACCGTGGAGCCGGTTGCCGAGCTTGCGGGCATGGTGCAGGAGCGCTGGCATGAGGAAACGGGCTCGCGGCTTGCTATTGCAGCATCGCCGGTCGATTTCCTGGCCAACAGCCTGTCTTTTTACGCTTCCGACACGCCTTATGCGGTCGAGGGCAACCTTGATACGTCGCCGTGGGTGACGCAGGCAGACATCGAGCGCCAGGGCGCCGTCTTCATCTGCCGTGCGCCATCGGACGCAAGTGGCTGCGATGCCGCCGCCGCGGGGTTTCTGGGGCGTGTCGATTCGACTGCCGAGCTGACCATTCCCGCACTGGAAGGTTCAGGCGGGCCGTCGCGCTGGGTTTACACCGTTTTCTTCCGCTATCCCGAGACGGCGGAACCTGCCTCGGAAGGCTGACGTTTCGTCACCGATATCGCCTCGGCCAGCCGTTCATCGTTGGCTCTGTTTTTCCGGCTTGCGGACCCGCGCGCGCGACCTGGGTTTTTCAGAAGATGGAATGCCGTGAACGTCGCGCACGACGTAGAGCGGGCGGCCGCGCACCTCCTGCGAGATACGGCCGACATATTCGCCCATGATGCCCAGCGACAGAAGGTTGAGGCCGCCGAGGAGCAGTATGACGACCATTGTCGAGGCGTAGCCCGGCACGTCCGCGCCCCAGATCATCGTACGGACGATGAGAAATCCCGCGTAGATGAAGGCACCGAGGCCGATCAGCAGCCCGGCAACGCTCCAGATGCGCAGCGGGGCGGTGGTCGAGGCGATCAGCCCGTCGAGCGCGAAGCGGACCAGCCGCCGGTACGACCACTTGGTTTCGCCATGCAGCCGGGCAGGGCGCTCATATTCCACATCGACATTGCGATAGCCGACCCATGAGTAGAGGCCCTTGGTAAAGCGCGAACCCTCTGCAAGCGTGTTCAATGCATCGACTACAGCCCGGTCGAGCAGCCGGAAATCGCCGACATTGCGCTTGATGGGAATGTCGGAAGCAGCGTTGTAGAGCCTGTAGAACAGCCTTGCCGTCGAACGCTTGAACCATGTGTCCTCGCGCCGGCTGGCACGCACACCATTGACGACCTCGGCGCCTTCCAGCCAGGCATCCACCATCGCGGGGATGACCTCCGGCGGATCCTGCAGGTCCACGTCCATCGGGATCACAGCGTCACCGTCCACGTGGCTCAACCCTGCCGCCAGAGCAGCCTCCTTGCCGAAGCTTCGCGACAGACGAATGAGCTTGATGGACGGATTGCGTTCGCCAGCCTCGATCGCGATGCGGGCGGTGTCGTCCGAACTGCCGTCGTCGATAAAGACGATCTCATAAGGACGTCCGCCGAGCCTGTCGCGACAAACCGCCTCCAGAATCGGCACTGTGCGCTGGAGGAACGCGGGAATCGCGTCTTCCTCATTGAGCACCGGCACGATGACGGACAGGGCGGGGGATTGCGATGCTTTGGCCATGCGGGATTTGTTTCCAGAGGCTTCGTCCGGGGCTCTTAACAGCGGCCAGCTATCCCCGCAACAACCGTCTCCCGCGTTGCACGGCGCGGACGGCTGTGCTTTGTGGCCCAATCAGACGAACGGCCCCGAGGCGATATGCAGACGCTCGAATTGAAACAGCAGGAACCCGAGGAAAGCGCCACGGCCGATTTCGCCCTGTTCCGCAATGCGCCGTCGTCGGTCGAGTTCAATAAGCTGCGCAAGCGGCTGCTGCGCGATACGCGACAGGCTCTCGAAGACTTCTCGATGGTGAAGCCGGGCGAACGCTGGCTGGTGGCGCTTTCGGGCGGCAAGGATTCCTACGGCCTGCTGGCGATGTTGCTCGATCTCAAATGGCGCGGTCTGCTGCCCGTCGAGCTTCTGGCCTGTAATCTGGACCAGGGTCAGCCGAATTTTCCCAAGAACATCCTGCCGGATTACCTCACGTCCATCGGTGTGGAGCACCGGATCGAGTATCAGGACACATATTCCATCGTCACCGACAAGATTCCGGAAAACCGCACCTATTGCTCGCTGTGCTCGCGGTTGCGGCGAGGGCATCTCTACCGTGTTGCGCGCGAGGAGGGATGCGCCGCGCTGGTGCTGGGGCACCACCGCGAGGACATTCTGGAGACCTTTTTCCTCAACCTGTTTCACGGCGGGCGGCTGGCAGCGATGCCGCCGAAGCTCGTCAATGACGAGGGAGACCTCGCCGTCCTGAGGCCGCTCGCCTACTGCGCCGAGGCGGATCTGGCGCGATTCGCCGAGGCGATGGCGTTCCCGATCATTCCCTGCGACCTGTGCGGCAGCCAGGACGGGCTGCAACGCAACGCGATGAAAGCGATGCTGGAGGATATCGAACGCCGGATGCCGGGGCGCAAGGACACGATGATCCGGGCGCTCGGCCATGTGCGGCCAAGCCATCTGCTCGACCGCACTTTGTTCGATTTCGCCGCGCTCGGCGGCAGCTAAATGGGCTGATTCTGCGCCTGGAACAGCCGCCCCTTCTCGGCGATCAGCACCATGACTAGCGCGAAGGCGGCGGCAAAGAAATAGCCTGCCGCCATGGGCATGACCGTGCCGTCGAACGCCTGGCCGATCGCCGCACCGATCAGCCCACCGCCGACTGTCTGCAAAAAGCCCTGAACCGATGATGCCGTGCCGGCGACATGGCCCAGCGGCTCCATTGCCAAAGCGTTGAAGTTCGCGCCGATCCAGGCAAACTGCACCATCGCCAGCGCGAAAATCGTCACGAAGGCCCACAACGGCATCGAGCCGAACAGGGTGAGCACGAAGGCGAAACCGGTTACTGCCGTGAAGCCCAGCAAGGCCCCATGCGCCAGCCGTCGCATGCCGAAACGGCCGACCAACCGCGAATTGAGGAACGACGAGACTGCCATGAGCCCGGCAACGGCGGCGAAATAGATCGGGAACATCGCGCCGACGTCGTAAATCCCCACATAGATCTGCTGGGACGAGTTGATGAAGCCGAACAGCGCGCCGAAGATCGCGGTGAGCGCGATCGTGTAGCAGATCGCGGGGCGGTTGGTGAGCACGATGCGGAAACCGTCGGCGATCACCCTGGCCGTAAACGGGCGGCGGAATTCGTCATGAAGGGTCTCGGGCAGCCTGAACAGCACCCAAAGCGTGATCGCAAGCGATACGACCGTCATGAACACGAAGATCATGTGCCATTCTGAAAAAAGCATAATGACCTGCCCGATGCCCGGGGCGATCACCGGCACGATCATGAACACCATGAACACCAGCGACATCACTTCGGCCATGGCGCGACCGCCATAGACGTCGCGAACGACCGACATCGCGATGACGCGGGTCGAGGCAGCGCCCAGGCCCTGAATGAAACGCATCGCCAGGAGGCCGGCGAAACTGGGTACGAATACGCAGACTGCTGCCGCCCCGACATACACGAACAGGCCCACAAGCAGCGGTGTGCGGCGCCCGAAGCGGTCGGAGATCGGACCGAAGAAAAGCTGGGCGAGGCCGAAACCGGTGATGTAGGCGGTGATGACGTACTGGCGCGCGTTTTCGTCGGCAACGCCCAGGCTGGCGCCGATCTCCTGCAGGCCAGGCAGCATGATGTCGATGGCAAGGGCATTGAGCGCCATGAGCCCGGCGGCGATGGCGATGAGTTCCCAGCGCGGGATGGCGAGCGCCGGCGTTGGCGCCGTCGAGGTTGTTTGGTCCATGGCAATTGTTCCAGACGATGATCGAAAAAAGAAATGCGCCGGCGGACCGGCGCATGCTCGTCGTGGAACCCCGGAAAGCCGGGATTCGGGTATAATTAGTGGCGCGTCAGGCTGCGCCGCGGACGGTGACGCCCTTTTCGGTCATGAAGCCCTGAAGCTCTCCGGCCTGGAACATCTCGCGGATGATGTCGCAACCGCCGACGAATTCGCCCTTCACATAAAGCTGCGGGATCGTCGGCCAGTTGGAATAGTCCTTGATGCCCTGGCGAAGTTCGTCGGACGTCAGAATGTTGACGCCCTTGTAGTCGACGCCGAGGTAGTCGAGAATCTGCACTACCTGACCCGAAAAGCCGCACTGCGGGAAGCCGGGCGTGCCCTTCATGAAAAGCACCACGTCGTTGCTCTTGACTTCGTTGTCGATGAATCCGGCGATCTCGCTCATCTGGCTCGTCCTTTCTGGCCGGGTTCAAGGCCCGGCGGAATGTTTGGCTTGCCCCTATCTATTGCACAAGCGTGCGGGGCGCAATGTTCAGTCGGGTATGCTGGTCTGCAGGGCCAGGGCATGCAGAACGCCGCCCATGTTGCCTTTCAGCGCCTCGTAGACCATCTGGTGCTGCTGCACCCGGCTCTTGCCACGGAAGCTTTCGGCGACGACTTCTGCGGCATAGTGGTCTCCATCGCCGGCAAGATCGCGGATCGTGACGACGGCGTCCGGAATGCCTTCCTTGATCAGCCGTTCGATCTCGTGCGCGTCCATTGCCATTGCAAATACCCCGTTTACTGCCCCATGAAAGCCGGAAACCAGCCTTCGTGCGCCGTCTTCAGTTCTGCTACCGATATGGCACGCGCCATGCCGAGCTTCAAGGATGACCCGCCGGTCGTGCCAATCCGCACACAGGCGATGCCGGGCGCGGCGGTGAGCGCCGCGAAGGCGCTTTCGGGCATGGTGAGCACGTAACGCCCCTGATCCTCGCCGAAGAACACTTCGACCGCATTGCCGTCCGGCGCGGTGATCTCGGCGCCGATGCCGGAGGCCATCGCCATTTCGGCGAGCGCGACGGCGAGCCCGCCGTCTGAACAGTCGTGCGACGCGGTCGCGATGCCGCTGCGGATCAGCTCGCGAACGAAGTCGCCTGCGCGCTTTTCATGGGCCAGGTCCACAGGCGGCGGCGGGCCTTCGCGGCGCCCGAGAACGTCTCGCAGCAACGCGGACTGGCCGAGATGACCGCCCCACGGTCCCGGCGCGCTGACCAGCACGATGGTCTCACCTTCGGCGGCAAAGCCGACGCGTGCCATCTTCGACCAGTCGTCGATCAGACCGACACCACCTATGGTCGGGGTCGGCAGGATGCCGCGGCCGCTGGTCTCGTTGTAGAGCGAGACGTTGCCCGAAACGATCGGGAACTCGAGCGCGCGGCACGCTTCGCCGATGCCCTTGATGGCATGCACGAGCTGCCCCATGATTTCGGGCCGCTCGGGATTGCCGAAGTTGAGATTGTCGGTCGCCGCCAGCGGCAGCGCGCCGGTGGCGCTGAGGTTGCGCCAGCATTCGGCCACGGCCTGCTTGCCACCCTCGAAAGGATCGGCCTCGCAATAGCGCGGATTGACGTCGGACGAGAAGGCGAGCGCCTTCGTGTCGTGTCCTTCGACGCGGACCACACCGGCATCGCCGCCGGGAAGCTGCAGCGAGTTGCCCTGAATCAGCGTGTCGTACTGTTCCCACACCCAGCGGCGCGACGACTGGTTCGGCGAGCCGAGCAGCGAGAGAAGCGCATCGGCGATGTCGAGATCCGGCAGATCGCCGCCCGAAAGCGGGGCAGGGACCTTCGGCTCCACCCACGGCCGATCGTATTCGGGCGCTTCGTCGCCCAGTTCCTTGATAGGAAGGTCCGCGACCTCCTCGCCCTGATGGAAGACGCGGAAGCGCAGGTCGTCGGTGGTTTCGCCGACAATCGCGAAATCGAGACCCCATTTGCGGAAGATCGCTTCGGCTTCCTGCTCCTTTTCCGGCCGGAGCACCATGAGCATGCGCTCCTGGCTTTCCGACAGCATCATCTCATAGGCCGACATGCGCTCCTCGCGGACCGGCACCTTGTCGAGGTCGAGGCGGATGCCGAGGTCGCCCTTTGCGCCCATCTCGACGGCGGAGCAGGTCAGCCCGGCCGCACCCATATCCTGAATGGCGATGACCGCGCCGGAGGCCATCAGCTCGAGGCAGGCCTCCAGCAGGCACTTTTCGGTGAACGGATCGCCCACCTGCACCGTCGGGCGCTTTTCCTCGATGGATTCGTCGAATTCGGCCGACGCCATCGTCGCGCCGCCGACGCCGTCGCGGCCGGTCTTGGCGCCGAGATAGACAACCGGCAGGCCGACGCCGGACGCCTTCGAATAAAAGATCGCGTCTGTGTCGGCGAGGCCCGCGGCGAAGGCGTTGACGAGGCAGTTACCGTTGTAGCGGGCATCGAACTGCACTTCGCCGCCTACCGTGGGCACGCCGAACGAATTACCGTAGCCGCCAACGCCGGCAACCACACCGGAGACGAGATGCCGGGTCTTGGGATGGTCCGGTTCGCCGAAGCGCAGTGCGTTCATGGCAGCGACCGGGCGCGCGCCCATGGTGAACACGTCGCGCAGGATGCCGCCGACGCCGGTGGCCGCGCCCTGATAGGGCTCGATGTAGGAGGGGTGGTTGTGGCTCTCCATCTTGAAGACCACAGCCTGCCCGTCGCCAATGTCGACCACGCCGGCATTTTCACCCGGGCCCTGGATGACGCGCGGCCCGGAAGTCGGCAAGGTCCGCAGCCACTTCTTCGAGGATTTGTAGGAACAGTGCTCGTTCCACATCGCCGAGAAGATGCCCAGCTCCGTGAAGCTCGGCTCGCGGCCGATCAGGTCGAGGATGCGCTGATATTCGTCCGGCTTGAGGCCGTGTGCGGCAATGAGTTCCGGCGTGATCTTGACGTCGTTGGGGATGGTCATAGGCAGCGGTCGGTTCCGGTGAGAAGGCCTGATGAGTCTCAGGGCTCCCCATAGCGCGTGCGGCTGCAAGGATACAGTCGTCTGGAGCCGAAAAACGTCGAAACCCGCAGAAATTGCAGCGTCTGGGTGCGGGGCGTTCAGCCGTAGCTGTCGTAACCTGCCATGGGATTGTCCAGCAGCGAGCGCAGTCGGTCAAAACCGTCCTCGGCGTCCGCGCGCGGAAGCGACGAAAAGCCGACGCGCACCCGATGATAAACCTGCTCGGTGCGGCCGCTTTTGAATTCGTCCTCGTCGTCGATCAGCACGCCCTCGTTGGCGGCAGCCTGTCGGAAGGTTCCGGACAGCCACGGCTCGGGCAGTTTCAGCCACAGGAACGGCGCGTGATCGTGGGAGGCAAAGTCGTGACCGGCAAGGCGCTCGCGGGCGAGCTTTTCGCGCAGCTGAAGCTCTGCGGAGACGCGCGAGCGGATTGCATCGGCCTCACCCGAAAGCACGAGGCGCGCCGCAAGCTCGCACATCAGAAACGGGTTTCCGCCGGTCAGCATCTTGTAGGCGACCTGGACGCGCGGAGCCATGTGCGGCGGGCACGCGACCCAGCCGGCGCGAACGCCTGCCGCGACCGTCTTGGACAGGCCGCCGACGTGAAACGTACGCTCCGGGGCCAACTCGGCGATCGAGGCGGGTTGATCGTCGAGCAGGGCCGCGTAGATGGCGTCTTCCACCAGCCAGACATTGTGCTTGCGTGCGATTTCAACGATCGCCCGCCTGCGGCTTTCGGGCATGACCGTCAGCGTCGGATTGTGCAGGCCGGGAATCAGGAAGGCCAGCTTCGGGTGCTGCTGCGCGCAGAGCCGCTCGAAATCGCCGGGGTCGGTACCATCCCCGTCTGCACCGATTGATACTATGCGCCGGCCGATGAGGTTGGCGCTGCGCGCGATCGATGAATAGGTGAGCTGGTCGAACGCAATCCGGTCGCCCGGCGCCGTCACGGCGGCGATCACGGCGAGAATCCCCGCATGGCCGCCAAGGGTGGGCACGATCGTTTCCGGCGATGGCCTCCACGCGCCCGTCGCCAGCCAGCGGGTTCCCGCGTCGAGCCAATCGGGAGCAGGGGCCCGCACGTAGTTCACGATGGCATCGGGATGCTCACGGACGATCTGGTGGCCAAGCTCGCCGATGATCGACGCCTGGCCCACCTCGGGCGCTGCGGTGCTGTCCATGCGCAGCTTGTCGTCGCCGGGAATGGCGCTGCGTGTGCCGCCGAAGGGGGCCGCTATCGGAACCGTCGCCGGCTCGCCATGACCGAGAACATATGTGCCGCGCCCGACCTCGCCGCTGACAAGGCCGCGCTCGCGCAGCAGACCATAGGCACGGCCCACGGTTCCGATTGTCACCCCGAGATCGTAGGCGAGGTCGCGCTGCGGCGGCAGCTTGCCACCGGCCGGCAGGACGCCCTGGCCGATATCGGCCTCGATGCGGTCGGCGAGCCGTGCATAGAGCGGGCCGGAGCCGTGCGACAGGTCAGGGATCCAATTTGTCATGGTGTCAATTTAGTATATTGCACCCCATAAAGAGTCAATCCAAATACCGCTTCGGGCCATCAAACGCGGCTTGGACCAAGGACTGGTACAATGAAGACAATTCATGCAATGCAGAAGGACAATGCGTCGGAGATCGTCACTCTGCGCCGCTGGAGGCAGGACTATCTGCGCCGGGCCGCCGGCGCCTTCTGGCGCGCGATACGGGAAATTCGCGTTCGCGCCGAGCGTCAGCGCAGCCGTCGTCTGCTGCTGGAGATGACCGATGCGCAACTGAGGGATATCGGCGTGTCGCGCCTAGATGCGGCGAAGGAAGCCAGACGGACAATCTGGGACTAGGCGGTGTACGGCCTGCCTAGGCGCAGGCGCTGTCGCCGCCGGACCAGCGGCGCACGTCGCCCGCGATACGCGAGCCGTCCTGCTGTTCAAGCAGCGGACCGAAGGTGGTGACGGCGCCGGCGCTGCCTTCCGCCTGAACCACCAGCAGCGGCTTGCCGCCGAAATTGCCCTTGGGAACCAGCAGGAAGCGAGGCCTGCCGCTGAACGAGTTGAGTTCGTTTGCAAAGCTGTAGTCGCGGAACGTCGGATCGCCGCTGGCAAACCAGCAACGATGGGCTGCAATCGCCACCTGCTCCATGTTGCGAAGAGCGGCACTTTTGCCCGTACTCGGTGCAGTTGGCTGGCTGGATTGCGACTGGCAGCCGGCGGCCAGCGCGAGCATGGTCAGAACAGCGACGCCGGCGGCCAACCTCACGCAGCGGCTCCCAGCACACTTTCGAACAGCGCGCGCCCATCGTTGCCGCCGTGCGCGGCCTCGATCAGGTTTTCGGGGTGCGGCATCAGGCCCAGCACGTTGCCGGTCGCGCTCACGATGCCGGCAATGTCGTTGATCGAGCCGTTCGGGTTGGTGCCCTCGGCATAGCGGAACACGACCTGGCCTTCGCCCTCGATGCGGGCGAGCGTTTCCGGATCGGCGAAATAGTTGCCGTCGTGATGCGCGACGGGGCAGCGGATGATCTGGCCCGGTGCGTAGCCGCTCGTAAAAGCGGTGTTGGCGTTTGCGACCTGAAGCTTGACTTCGCGGCAGACGAATTTCAGCGATGCGTTGCGCATCAATGCACCCGGCAGCAGGCCGGCTTCGAGCAGAATCTGGAAGCCGTTGCAGACGCCCATCACCATGACGCCGCGTTTCGCCTGTTCGGCGACGGCGCGCATGACCGGCATGCGCGCGGCGATCGCGCCGCAGCGCAGGTAATCGCCGAAGGAGAAGCCGCCGGGAATCACGATCAGGTCGACATCCGGGATCTCGGTGTCGGTTTGCCAGACGGTCCGGGGCGGCTTGCCGCCGATCTTGGTCAATGCCGCGATCATGTCGCGGTCGCGATTGAGGCCGGGGAGAAGAACGACGGCGGCTTTCACCTCAAGCGAGCTCCACCTGGTAGTTTTCGATCACCGTGTTGGCGAGCAGCTTCTCGCACATCGCCTTGAGGTCGGCCTCGGCCTTGGAGCGGTCGGCGCCTTCCAGTTCGAGGTCGAAGACCTTGCCCTGTCGCACCGAGGCGACGCCGGAAAAATCGAGCGCGCCGAGCGCGCCCTCGATTGCCTTGCCCTGCGGGTCGAGGACGCCGTTCTTGAGGGTGACGGTCACTCGGGCCTTGATCATATCTGCACGTTTCCCGGCGGTTAGTGGACGCTGCCCTTGTCGGGCTTGGACGAGACGAGAACAGGTCCTGTCGGGCGCGGCGGCTCGTTCTCGTTCATGATGCCGAGGCGGCGGGCCACCTCCTGATAGGCTTCGACGAGGCCGCCCATGTCACGGCGGAAACGGTCCTTGTCGAGCTTGTCGTTCGTGGCGGTGTCCCAGAGACGGCACGAATCGGGCGAAATCTCGTCGGCGAGAATGATCCGCATCATGTCGCCTTCGTAGAGGCGGCCGAACTCGACCTTGAAGTCAACGAGCTGGATGCCGACGCCGAGGAAGAGCCCGGACAGGAAGTCGTTGACGCGGATGGCGAGCGCCATGATGTCGTCGATTTCCTGAGGGCTCGCCCAGCCGAATGCCGTGATGTGCTCTTCGGAGACCATCGGGTCGTCCAGCGCGTCGGCCTTGTAGTAGAATTCGATGATCGAGCGCGGCAGTACCGTGCCTTCCTCGATGCCCAGCCGCTTGGCGAGGGAGCCGGCGGCGATGTTGCGCACCACCACCTCGAGCGGGACGATCTCGACTTCCTTGATCAACTGCTCGCGCATGTTGAGCCGCTTGATGAAGTGAGTCGGTATGCCGATGCGGTTGAGATGGGTGAAGATGTGCTCGGAAATGCGGTTGTTGAGCACGCCCTTGCCGTCGACCACTTCGTGTTTCTTCTTGTTGAAGGCGGTGGCGTCGTCCTTGAAGAACTGGATCAGGGTGCCAGGCTCGGGTCCTTCATAGAGGATCTTTGCCTTGCCTTCGTAAATGCGTCGGCGACGGTTCATGGCGATCTCTGTCTTGCGAGCCGTGCGGGGCAGGGCTCCTGTTGCGAGGCCCGCGTGGCTCGGGCTTGCGGAATATAGCGGCTCTCTAGCGCAATCGCACGGTTTCCTCAATCGGCATTTCCCCGGCTGTCGACCTATCCAACGCCAAATGCCGCAGCGGCGAAGGCCAACTGCGTATTGACCGCGGGGCAGCCATTTGGTTTGAGGAACGGGAACATAATTCGGCGTCCGGATTCGACGCCCAGCCGGAGGATGCCCCATGGCCAGCATGGACGACCGCGAGAAAGCATTCGAAAACAAGTTCGCCCACGACGAGGAACTGAAGTTTCGCGCCATGGCCCGCCGCAACAAGATGCTGGGCCTATGGGCGGCCGAGAAGCTGGGCAAGACGGGTGACGCCGCCGAGGCCTATGCCAAGGAAGTGATCAACTCGGACTTCGAGGAAGCCGGCGATCACGACGTTTTCCGCAAGGTGCGCAAGGATTTCGACGACGCGGGTGTCGACCAGTCCGATCACCAGATTCGCCGCACCATGGACGAACTGCTCGACCAGGCGATCGAGCACGTACAAAAGTCCTGACCCACGATAGCAATTCCTGAAAGACCGCCCGCCTGCCGGGCGGTTTTTCTTTGCCCGGGCGCCGGCGATCTGGTTCAATCGGCATTCACGCCACGGGGACTTCTCATTCATGTCGCTCGCATCGCGCCTGGCAGCAGGCGAAACCGTATTCACCGCCTGGTCCGGTGTTCCCGACGCCTTCACCGTGGAGGCTCTGGTTGGTGGGCCGTTTGAAGCGGTGACACTCGACATGCAGCATGGCGGTCATAACGAGGACAGCGTGCTGCGCGCGCTGCTGCCGGTGACGGCCGCCGGCAAGCCGGGCCTGGTGCGCATACCCGTAGGACGATTCGACATGGCCAGCCGCGCGCTCGATTTCGGGGCCGAGGCCGTGATCGCGCCGATGGTCAATTCGCTGGAGGATGCGAGGCTTTTTGCGGCGGCGATGAAATACCCGCCGGTCGGCCAGCGATCCTGGGGGCCGAACTATGCGATCTCGCGACGCAAGGCCGGCGACTCGTCTGGGTGGCTGGCGAATGCCAATTCCGACACGCTTGCGCTTGCGATGATCGAGACGCGCGAGGCACTCGCCATCCTGGACGACATTCTGGCCGTGCCGGGCATCGATGGAATTCTGGTCGGGCCGTCCGACTTTTCGATCGCCTGGAGCAATGGCGAGACGATGAACCCCGGCCTCGAAGACATGATGCAGGCGATCGGCGACATCGGGCAGCGCACGCGCGCCGCCGGCAAGCATGCCGCCATCTACGTCGTCGATCCGACGCTTGTCGGCCGCTATGTCGAAATGGGCTTCAGGCTGATCGCGATGGGCAATGAGGCGCGCTACATGGCGCTGGGCGCAAGCGCGCTGATCGACGCCGCGCGGGCATCGATCAAGTAGGCTCAGAGCCTGGACATGAAATGCGCGAAGGTCATCGAGCCTTCCGGCCAGGGGCCATGGCCCGATTCCGCATTGAGGTGCCCGGCTTCGCCGGCGTCGATGAACAGCGAGCCCCAGGCGGCCGCGATGTCCTCGGCAACCTCGAACTTGCAAAACGGGTCGTTTCGGCTGGCGATGGTTATCGACGGAAACGGCAGCGGGTCGCGCGGATAGGGTCCGAACGTCATCAGGTGCTTCGGCCGGATCGACGGGTTGGCGACATCGGGCGGGGCGACGAAAAACGCGCCGGCCACCGCCTTGCCGCTTTCGGCAAGCGCATGGATTGCCGTCGGAATGCCGAGCGAGTGGGCGACCAGCACGACGGGGCGATCGGCCTCGTCGATGGCGCGGGCCGTCGTCGCCACCCAGTCGTCGCGCACTGGCTTGGACCATTCTGCCTGCTCGACGCGGCGGGCCGTCGAAAGCTTCTGTTCCCAGCGCGATTGCCAGTGGTCGGGCCCCGAATTGGTGTAGCCCGGTATGATGAGTATGTCTGCGTCCTTGACCTTCATGGGCGGCCATGTAGCGAGCCTGCCGGCCGGTTGCAACAGTCGGCTGTCGGTGAACGGCGTGTCGCCGGAAGCATGCTTGCGCATCCCATGCCGGTGCACGATCTTTGCTGCGACCAACAACGTCTCGCGGGAAATTGACGGATGAAACTCACGAGACGCCAGATGACGGGTGGCATCGCCGCGCTTGCGGTCACAGCAAGCGCCTTGCCGGCCCGAACGGAGACAGCAATGGAAAACCTTCCCTTTGCGGCTACCACACCGGTGAGTATCGGCCGCGTCGGACTGATGGCGCGCGACGGCTCGCGCGTTGCCGATTACTACAAATGGGTCCTCGGCCTCACGGAGCTTCGCCGTGCCGGCAATGTCGTCGTGCTTGGCGCCGGCGATCGTGAATTGCTTGAAATCGAGGAATCGTCGGCGCTGCGTCAGGATGATCCGCGTTCCGCCGGACTGTTTCACACCGCTTTCCTGCTGCCGACACGCAAGGAGCTGGCTCGCTGGACCCGACATGCCATCGAGACACGCATTCCGGTGGACGGTGCCTCCGACCACTTGGTGAGCGAGGCGATCTACCTGACCGACCCCGAAGGCAACGGCATCGAGATTTATGCCGACCGGCCGCGCGAAAGCTGGATTTTCGACGGTCCGTCGGTGCGGATGGCTACCGATGCCCTCGACGTCGCCAATCTCATGGGCGAACTTTCAAGCGACGAGCCC
This sequence comes from Aquamicrobium sp., assembly GCA_019739225.1. Lineage (GTDB taxonomy): Bacteria > Pseudomonadota > Alphaproteobacteria > Rhizobiales > Rhizobiaceae > Aerobium. Next base: position 349,033 of record JAHHDT010000001.1, on the reverse strand, counting down.
GAATGGAAGGCTGCGCCTGACGGAACCGTGGTCGGCCATGTGCATCTGCGTGTCGGCGACGCCACGACAGCCGAGCAATGGTGGAGGGACGAGCAGGGTTTCGACACGATGCAGAGCCTTGGCGGGCAGGCGGTGTTCCTGTCGTCAGGCGGCTATCATCACCATATCGGCGCCAATTCCTGGCAGAGCAGGGGCGCGGGGCCGCGTGAAATGGATCGAACCGGGCTTGGCTTCGTGGAGCTGTTATCGAAGGATGCGACCGCGGAAACCGCTTCGCGCGACCCTTGGGGCAACGAAATCAGGGTGCTGCCGGCCAGGTGATTCTGCCCCGGCGAGAAAAAATACATCGTGCGTCCTTCGAGGCTCGCTGCGCTCGCACCTCAGGATGAGGAAGGTGGTTTGTCGAACCCGCAACGTGGCGGGGTCGATGCATATAGACAAAACGGCCCTCAAGCCCGCGAGTTTGCCGGGGTTGATGCACAACATCCCTCATCCTGAGGTGCGAGCTGAGCGAGCCTCGAAGGCCGGCGGTGCAGTCCTCAGCTTTCGCCGAAAACGCGCTTGAAAATCGTGTCCACGTGCTTGGTGTGGTAGCCGAGGTCGAATTTCTCACGAATGACGTCTTCCGGCAGTGCGGCGCGAACGTCGGCGTCGGCCAGCAGCTCCTCGAGAAAGTCCGCCCCGTGCTCCCACACCTTCATCGCGTTGCGCTGGACGAGACGGTAGGAATCCTCGCGTGAAACGCCTGCCTGCGTAAGCGCCAGCAGCACCCGCTGGGAGTGGATCAGCCCGCGGAACTTGTTCATGTTTTTCAGCATGTTGTCCGGGTAGACAAGGAGCTTTTCGACCACCCCTGTCAGCCGCGCCAGCGCGAAATCGAGGGTGATCGTGGCATCCGGCCCGATCATGCGCTCCACCGACGAATGCGAGATGTCGCGCTCGTGCCAGAGCGCCACGTTTTCCATCGCAGGCAGCGCCATGCCGCGCACCAGACGGGCGAGGCCGGTCAAGTTCTCGGTCAGGACCGGATTGCGCTTGTGCGGCATGGCCGACGAGCCCTTCTGGCCCGGCGAGAAATATTCCTCGGCTTCAAGCACTTCCGTCCGCTGCAGATGGCGGATTTCGGTTGCCAGCCGCTCGACCGACGAGGCGATGACGCCGAGCGTGGCGAAGAACATCGCGTGGCGGTCGCGGGGGATGACTTGGGTCGACACCGGCTCCGGCGTCAGACCGAGCTTTTCGGCGACATGTTCCTCGACGCGCGGATCGATGTTGGCGAAAGTGCCGACCGCACCGGAAATGGCGCAGGTGGCGATTTCGGCCCGGGCATGGACGAGGCGCTCGCGGCAGCGCTCGAACTCCGCATAGGCCTGCGCCAGCTTGACGCCGAAGGTCGTCGGCTCGGCATGGATGCCGTGGCTGCGGCCGATTGTGACGGTGTCCTTGTGCTCGAAAGCGCGCTTCCTGAGCGCTGCCAGCAGTGCGTCGAGATCGGCCAGCAGCAGGTCGGCCGCGCGCGAAAGCTGCACCGAGAGGCAGGTGTCGAGCACGTCGGACGACGTCATGCCCTGATGGATGAAACGCGAATCCGGACCGACAAATTCGGCAAGGTGGGTCAGGAAGGCGATGACGTCATGCTTGGTCTCGCGCTCGATCTCGTCGATGCGCTCGACGTCGAACTTCGCCGCGCCGCCTTTTTCCCAGATGGTCCTGGCTGCTTCCTTGGGGATCACACCGAGTTCGGCCAGCGCTTCGCAGGCGTAGGCCTCGATCTCGAACCAGATCCTGAACTTGGTTTCCTGCGACCAGATGGAAACCATTTCGGGTCGCGAATAGCGCGGGATCATGAGGCTCGTCCTGACTGCGTGGGAAGGATGCGCGCTCCCTAACAGAGCCGCGCGGATTCCTCAACGCGACAGTTCGCTCAGAGTTTGCCCGGCACCGCTATCCAGCGGTGATCCGGTCCCTCGAAGCCGACGGAGCGGACAGCGATCAGCGCTGCGAAGACCGGATCGCCGCCCTCGGGGAAGAAGGTCTGGACTGCTCCGATGCTATAGCCGAGCGGGCAGTTGCGGCTGGAAGGAATGGATGTGTCCTCATGCAGCAGCGAAGCCGCCTCGCCGGGCGCGACGCCGACCCGGATCAGGCGGTAGCCCATCACGGTGCCGAAGGATTCGCAGAGTTCAGGACCTTCAAGCGCGAATTCCTCGAGGCGCAGCTCGAGCGGCGTATCGATTGCCGGGAAGACAGCGCGCGGATTGACCGCCATACGGTGAGGGTCGCCGGACAATTCCGTGACCGGGCTGGCACCCGCGGTGAGGCCACGATTGGCCTGGAGCTCGGCCTGCGATGCGATCGCCTCGCCCTGCGAACGCGCCTGCGCGCGCGCATCGTCGAGGGACGCGGTTTCGTCATCGATGCGCACGCGGATCGGTGTGCCGGGCAGGAAGCTGTCCGTCGCCGTGTCGATGTAGAACCGGTTGGCATAGGGGAAGCCGGAGCCATCCTGGATGCCGAACTCCTCGAATGCGAAAACGCCGCCATTTGCGGTGAAGCCGAGAATGTTGAGTTCGGCCGTGTCCCCGGCGCGCGCCGATACGGCACAGAACTGCGTGGCGGCAAAGATGGCAATGGCTGCGAACAGTCTCATCGGGGTCTCCATCGGGTTTCAGGATGAGGATGGCCCGCAAATGCGCCGACGGCAAGCCATTCAGCCGCGGCGCGAGCTCCAGACGGGAAAGAGATCGTTTTCGGCGGGGGTGGCGGCGTGAACAGCGCGCGCGATCGCGCGGGCCATCGTCGCGCCTGCCACCGCGGAAAGCTCCATTGCGCCGAGTTCATCCAGCTCGATGCCGCTGGCGCCGGTCGAAAGCGCGAAGACGAGATCGCCGTCGGCTGGCGTATGAGCAGGCCAGATGGCGCGCGCGAAACCGTCGTGGGCAGCAACCGCGAGCCTCTTGGCTGCCGCCTTGGTGAGGACCGCATCGGTGGCGATGACCGCAATCGTGGTGTTGCCGCCCGGTTGCGGTTCCGCGTCGAACTTCCAGCGTATGTCGGCTGCGTCTGGCGGCAGCGGCGAGGGCAGGCCCAGTCCGCCGAACTCTTCGCCGATCTCGAAGGGGGCCGCCCAGAAATGCGCCGAATGGCCGACTGTGACGGACCCGACGGGATTGGTCGCGACCAGAGCGCCGACCGTGATGCCGTTTGCGAGCGCCGTCGAGGCCGAGCCGAGCCCGCCCTTGAGGCCAGCGGACAGTGCGCCGCAGCCGGCACCCGTGCTGCCGAGCTCAAAATCGACGGATGCGTTGCGTGCCGCCGCATAGCCGAGGTCGCGATAAGGCGGGTAGCGGCCCCAATCCTTGTCGCCGCCATTGATCAGGTCGAACAGGATGGCAGCCGGCACGATGGGGACGCGCTGGCCGCGCACCTCGACGCCAACTCCGTCCTCGCGAAGTGCGGCCTGCACGCCTGAGGCCGCGTCCAGCCCGAAGGCCGAGCCGCCTGAAAGGACCAGTGCATGGATTTCCTTCAGCGAGTTATGCGGCTCCAGCGCATCGGTTTCGCGCGTGCCCGGCGCGCCGCCCAGAACCTGAACGGCGCCGACGGCCGGGCGGTCGGGAACGACGACGGTTACACCGCTCTTGAGGCGCCCGTCCGCCGCATTGCCGACGCGCAACCCGGCGACATCCGTGATGAGGTTTTTCGGTCCGGTCCGGAAAGGCATGCAGTCACTCTACGGGAAGGAAGCGCTCGCCGTCGTAGCGAAGGAGCTGGAACAGGTTCTCGGACAGATCGCCCTTGTCGTCGAAGGACAGAGTTCCGATGAGCGTATCGAAACTGCCGGTAGACAAGACATCGGCAATCGGCCTGTCCGCGGCGTCGGCGGTCGCCATGGCCTGCGCGGCGATCTCAACGGAGATGTAGGAGGGAACCAGGTAACCTTCTGGAATGACGCCTGCTTCCGTGAAGCGCTCGACCGCTTCCTCGTCCAGCATCTCGGCCCATTCCGGCAGACCAATCATGAGCGTTCCGGTGGCCAATGGAATCTCGCCGGCAGCGCGCAACGCATCGCCGCCGGCAATCGTCGGTTCGTAGTCGAGGCCTGAGGCATCGCGCTCGATGATGGCGACGTCGTCGCGCTCACCGCCGACGAAGATGTGAGTGGCACCTGCCCGGCGCAGCCGCGCGACCAGGCCGACCTGATTGTCCGACTGGGGACGGAATGTGTCGAAAAATACGGGTTGCAGGCCTGCCAATTCCGCGGCGAGCCGCAGGGACTCGGCCAGTTCCCTGCCATAGATGGTCCCGTCGTCGACGATGGCAAAAAGTTCGTCGCGCCAGCGCGACACGAGAATGTCTGCAACTGCGGCGAGTTCGGCATCGGCGCGAGGCGCTGCCCGCCAGACGAGCCAGTCCTCGCGGGTGCGTCGGTCGGTGATTCCATTGTTTCGCACGCCGGAGGATACGACCGGGATGCTGGCTTTGCGCAGCAGCGGCAATGCCGCCTCGAGCGCTTCCGAGCACAGGAAACCGACGGCGATCTGGACTTCTGCCTCTATGAAGGCGCGCGCGGCGCGCTCCCCGCCGGGTGCATCGCAGGCATCGTCTTCCGCGATCAGTTGATGTCCGCCAAGGCGTGCGGCGATCTCCGCGCCATCGCGCATCTGCTGGCCCAATAATGCGAGCGGCCCCTCGAGCGGTGCGGCAAGCCCGATCCGCTCCGCCGCCGCATAGCCGCTGCCCGCAAGCGCTAACGCGCAAGCCAGAAGCAGGGATTGGACCGGATGACGCATGAAGCTTTGCCGACGCCGTCAGTTCGTGGAAAGTGCGTCAACTTGGTAAAGGCTGGCGGGTGAGGGCGCAACAGGCTAGAGCGGGGCAGGGGCCGGTGCGGCTTGGTTGCATCCTCGCCGAAACCTATATGCAGTCAGGATGAAAATGCGGGAAACGCGGTGCTGAAGAAGAATGCTGTCGAGCCACGGCTTTATCGCGAGGCGATGAGCCGTTTTGCGGGTGCGGTCCATGTGGTGACGACCGACGGCCCTTACGGGCGACGCGGCGTGACGGTGATCGCCGCATGCTCCGTCTCGGACGATCCGCCGACGATCCTGGTCTGCCTCAATCGCGTCAAGACGGACAATGACTGCTTTGCACAGAACGGCGTTTTCGCGCTGAACACGCTGGCCACGGAACAGCGACCGCTCGCCGACGCGTTCTCCGGCCTTACCGGCCTGTCGCAGGAGGAACGCTTCGCGCTGGCTCAGTGGGAAACCGAGGCCTCGGGCGCTCCTGTCTTGCCCGGCGCGCTCGCCACGTTCGATTGCCAGCTTGTCGAGGCGAAGGACTTCGCCACGCATCGCGTGCTGTTCGGCAAGGTGACAGGTGTGCGGATCGGCGATAGCCTTGATCCGCTGATCTATCATCAACGCGCCTACCGCGTCCTCGGTTAGGCCCTTCGGAGAGACCATGGCCGATACAAAGCCGCGCCCGGTGCCGGGATCGATCGACGAGACAGTCGAGATGCTTGCCGGCGCGGATTATGTCGCCGACCGCGCTCTGGCGACGGTGCTGTTCCTGAGCCTGCGCATGCAGCGGCCGCTGTTTCTGGAAGGCGAGGCGGGTGTCGGCAAGACCGAGATCGCCAAGGTGCTGTCGTCGGCGTTGGGCCGCAGGCTGATCCGCCTCCAGTGCTACGAGGGGCTCGACGTCTCGTCGGCGGTCTATGAATGGAACTACGCCGCGCAGATGATCGAAATCCGCATGGAGGAAGCAACCGGCGAGACGAGCCGCGTGGCGATGGAGCGCAACGTCTTTTCCGAGAAATACCTGATCCGCCGTCCGGTGCTCGACGCGCTGACGGGCGACAAGGGTGCGGCACCCGTCTTCCTGATAGACGAGCTCGACCGCACCGACGAGGCCTTCGAGGCGTTCCTGCTGGAAATCCTCTCCGACTGGCAGGTGACAGTTCCGGAACTGGGCACGATCCGCGCTGCGGAGCCGCCGCTGGTCATCATCACCACAAACCGCACGCGCGAGATTCATGACGCGCTGAAGCGGCGCTGCCTCTACCACTGGGTCGATTACCCGGACGCTGCGCGCGAGCTGGAAATCGTCCATCGCAAGGTGCCGCATGCCAATGCGAGGCTTTCGGCCGAAGTGGTTTCCTTCGTCCAGAAGCTTCGCCAGATCGACCTTTTCAAGGCTCCAGGCGTTGCCGAAACGCTGGACTGGGCCGGCGCGCTGACCGAGCTCGACAAAGTGGCGCTCGATCCGGAAACCGTCTCGGACACGATCGGGGTACTGCTGAAATATCAGGACGACATCGCCCGCATCGGGCAGGGCGAGGGACGCCGCATCCTCGACGAAGTGAAGGCCGAGCTGGCCGCGGCGGAATAGCCTCCGATGGCCGAGACGACGACACCCGCGACGGCCGACCCACAGGGGCGCATCGCCGACAACATCGTCTATTTCGCCCGCGCCCTGCGCAAGGCGGGCATGCGAGTCGGCCCGGCGGCCGTTAAAGACGCCATCGAGGCCGTGCTTGCCGCCGGGATAGGTGGTCGCGACGATTTCTACTGGACGCTGCATTCCGTGCTGGTGAACCGGCGCGAGGATCACGCAACCTTCGACGAGGCGTTCCGGCTTTTCTGGAAATCGCGTGAGCTGATCGAAAAGATGATCGCGATGTTCTCTCCGATGGCGCCTGACAGCCGCGAACGGGAGAAGAGCCGTGCTGCGGAAACGCGGGTGGCCGATGCGCTGTTCGAAGGCCATCGCAAGAACCAGCCGGTGCAGGAACAACCGGAAATCGAGGTCGATGCGCGTTTCACCGTGTCGGGTAACGAAATCCTGCGACAGAAGGATTTCGCGCAGATGACGGCGCGCGAGCTGGCGGAAGCCAAACGCGTTATCGCCGGGCTGAAACTGCCACATGACCGCGTCGCGACCCGACGCTTCCGGCCCGACCCGCATGGGGCGCGCCACGATGCGCGCGCGATGATGCGCGCAGCGCTGAGGACCGGGGGCGACCTGATCCCGCCGAAATTCCGATCGGTGCGCGAGATCCACCCACCGCTGGTCGTGCTGGCCGACATTTCCGGCTCCATGAGCCAGTACAGCCGCATTTTCCTGCATTTCCTGCATGCGCTGAGCGAAAGCCGCAGCCGGGTGCATACATTCGTCTTCGGGACGCGGCTGACGAACCTGACGCGGCAGATGCGTCGGCGCGATCCCGACGAGGCACTGGCCGAATGCGCGGCGTCGGTGAAGGACTGGTCCGGCGGTACCCGCATCGGCGAGACGCTGCGGACATTCAACCATCAATGGTCGCGACGCGTGCTGGGGCAGGGCGCCATCGTGCTACTCATAACCGACGGGCTGGAGCGCGAGGATACCGTGCTGCTCGAACAGGAGATGGCGCGGCTGAAACGATCCTGCCGGCGGCTTATATGGCTTAATCCGCTGCTGCGTTTCGACGGGTTCGAGGCGCGTGCGCGGGGCGTGCGGGCGATGCTGCCGCATGTCGACGAGTTCCGGCCCGTCCATTCGCTGGAGGCGCTTTCCGACCTGGTACAGGCGCTTTCGGCCTCCCGCTCGCGCGAAGCAGACCCACGGCAATGGCTGGGTCTTGGCAGGCCGGCCCCCGCGTGACCATATTATGGTTGGAGGCTTCCAATGACACAGGTTGCGACACCCGACGAAACACGCGATCCCCTGATGATCGCCGAGGAATGGAAGAACGAAGGCAAGGACGTGGCGATCGCCACGGTCGTCGAGACCTGGGGCTCCGCGCCCCGTCCGGCCGGCAGCCACCTCGTGATCGACGCAGACGGCAATTTCCACGGATCGGTGTCTGGCGGCTGCGTCGAGGGTGCCGTGGTGGCGGAGGCGGTCGACATCATCTTTTCCGGAACGCCGCGCATGCTGGAATTCGGCGTCGCCGATGAGACGGCCTGGCAGGTGGGGCTGTCCTGCGGTGGCCGCATCAGGGTCTTCGTCGAGCGTCTGGGTTGAAGCATGGACCCGACCGTCCTCAACACATTGAATGCGGAGCGCCGCGCCCGCAGGGCCGCAATTCTCGTGACGGATCTCGCAGACGGCTCCGGCCGCGTGGTGCGCGAGAGCGATACTGTCGCGGGCGAGCTTGGCGAGGCGACGCGGCAAGCCTTTCGCACGGGGCGTTCGCAGGCGATCGAGGTCGATGGGCGCACACTGTTTCTGAATGCACATCTGCCACCGCCGCGTGTCGTCGTCGTCGGGGCGGTGCATATCAGCCAGGCGCTGGCGCCAATGGCGCGTCTGGCCGGCTTCGATGTCGAAATCATCGATCCGCGTACCGCGTTTGCCACACCGGAGCGGTTCCCGGAGGTAGAGCTGCATGCCGAGTGGCCGCAGGATGTGCTGGGAAGAAAGCCTCTTGATGCGTTCACGGCCTTGGCGGCAGTGACGCATGATCCCAAGATCGACGACTTTCCGCTGCTCTCCGCGCTCGAGGCCGGATGCTTCTATGTCGGCGCGCTCGGCAGCCGCAAGACGCACGCCAGGCGGGTGGAGCGACTGCTGTCGCAGGGAGCAACGCAGGCTCAGATCGATCGAATACACGCGCCGATCGGTATGGACATCGCTGCCTCGAGCCCGGCAGAGATCGCGGTCGCGGTGCTGGCCCAGATCGTGCAGGCCCTGCGCACGCGCGGCACCGAACGTGCCGAGGCTGCGGCTGCGGAATGAAATTTGGGCCGGTCAGCATCGATGAAGCGGAAGGCGCGGTACTCGCCCATTCCGTAGCTGTGGAAGGTCGGAGCTGGCGCAAGGCAACTGTACTCGGCGCCGACGATGTCGCTGCCATGAAGGTGGCGGGCCTGAAACAGATAATCGCGGCGGTGCTGGAACCCGGCGACCTCGACGAAAATGCCGCTGCGACGCAGATCGCCGCCGGCCTTGCCGCACCGGGCATCGAAGTGCGGCGCGCAGCGACCGGCCGCGTCAACCTGCATGCCGAAAAAGCCGGACTGCTGGTCGTCGACCGCGCCGCCGTCGATGCGATCAACGCGATCGATCCGGCGATCACGATTGCCACGCTGCCTGAGTTCGCGCCCGTGAGCGCCGGGCAGATGCTGGCCACGGTGAAGATCATCCCGTTCGCGGTGGCCGGAACACTGGTCGAACGCGCGGCCGACATTGCAAGATGCGGGGGTGTCATCGGACTGCATGGCTTCCAGCCCAAGCGCGTGGGGCTCGTGCAGACCGTATTGCCCTCGGTCAAGGCAAGTGTGCTCGACAAGACCACAAGGCTGACGGCGCAGAGGCTCACACGCTCTGGCAGCGCCATCGTGCGTGAGCTGCGGACGCCGCATGACGAGGATGAGGTTGCCGGCGCGATTGCCGCACTCAAGGACGAAGCCGACATGGTCATCGTATTCGGGGCTTCGGCGGTGTCGGATGCGGCCGACGTCATCCCGGCGGCGATCGCGGGCGCGGGCGGCATCGTGACGCGCGTCGGCATGCCAGTCGATCCCGGCAACCTGCTGGTGCTTGGCGAACTGGACGGGCGGCCGATCATCGGGGCGCCCGGCTGCGCGCGCAGTCCGAAGCTCAACGGTTTCGACTGGGTGCTCGACCGTCTGGTGGCGGGCATCCCTGTCGACGACGCCGACATCGCTGGCATGGGCGTCGGCGGCCTTCTGATGGAGATCGAGACGCGTCCGCAGCCGCGCGAGCCGCGCGCGGCACCCAGGCTCGTCGTGGATGCGGTGCTGCTGGCGGCCGGGCGTGGCCAGCGCATGGGCGGCCCCAACAAGCTGCTGTCGCGAATCTCCGGCCAGCCGCTCGTTCGCCATGCCGCTCAAGCCCTGGCAGGTTCGGCGGTGCGCAGTGTCGTCGCCGTGACCGGGCATGAGGGCGCGCGCGTGAGATCCGTTCTGGAAGGCCTCGATGTGCACTTGGTCGAGAATGCCGATTACGCGACCGGCCTGGCCTCTTCGCTCAAGACCGGCATTGCCGCACTCCCGCAAGATGTCGCGGGTGCCCTTGTGGCGCTTGGCGACATGCCGGAGGTGACGTCCGCCCACATCGACAAGCTCGTGCAGGCGTTTGTCGGTGAGCGCGGCAATGCGATCGTTCGCGCGACCCATGCGGGCAAGCGCGGCAATCCCGTGATCCTGCCGCGATCGCTATTTGAGGCGGTAGCCAAGCTGGAGGGCGACACCGGTGCGCGACAGATCGTCGAAAGCAGCGAACTGCCTGTGATTGACGTCGAGATCGGTGCTGCCGCGAGCCTCGACATCGACACGCCGGAGGCGCTTGCGCTGGCAGGCGGCGAACCTGCCGACTGATGCTCTGGCCTCGCGCGTCTTTCTTCGCTTAGAGTCGCGTGATGAGTCCATTCCGCCTTCCCAGCCTGTTTAGGACGTTGGTGATCGCGCTTTGCTGCGCGTTGCCGTCATTCTCCATCGCGAAAGCCGAATTGCTGGCACCTTTCAAGGACGATCTTTTCGCCTATCCGCGCGTTCTCACGCGGGCAGACGACGGCCGCTACATAACGGTCGACTACCGTTCCAAGCGCGACATCAATCAACGTGACGAGATACCGGAGCGGCGGGTAAACGGCCGATATGTCGATCTCTCCGTGAGGCGGGATCAGCAGGATTTATTGGCTACGACCGAAGTCGCGCGCATGCCGCACATGGCTGTCGGGCGGCAGCAGAATGCGCGGTTCATCGTGGTCTATCTGTACGGGCAGGGCGGCAACCGTCGCCAGGGCATGGACGACTTCACCTTCGGCGGCAATTTCAACCGGATCAAGAACCTGGCTGTGCGCAACGGTGGACTTTACCTCACCACCGATTTTTCGGATTTCGGAGCGACGGGCGCGCGCCAGGTCGCGAGCCTGATCTCGCTTTATGCCGCGCACTCGCCCCAGGCACCGGTATTCGTTGCCTGCGGTTCGATGGGTGGAGGTATCTGCTGGCGGCTTGCCGACAACGAGCGCGTGGCGCCACGCCTTGGCGGGCTGCTCCTGCTCGGCTCGCACTGGGACGAAGGCTTTCTTTCCAGCCGCGCCTTCAAGCGCAAGGTGCCGTTGTTCTTCGGTCACGGTGGAGACGACAAGGTTTTCCCCGTTGAACAGCAGGAACACTTTTTCCGGTCGATCCTGCAGAAATCACCCGGCTATCCGGCGCGCTTCGTACGCTTCGAGACCGGCAGCCACGGCACGCCTATCCGCATGTCCGACTGGCGCGGCGCGCTGAACTGGATGGATGCATCGCGGTGATGATCATTTGGCTGCAAGTGGAGGAGCATCCGCATGAGCGAAGGATATGTCGACCCGACGCGGGAAACGTTCGGCGCGTTTCGTCGGCTGGCGGAGGAGGGGCCGATCCATATGCTGAACCTCGTGCGGCTGCGTGACAAGGCTGTGTATCCAGACGGTCGCGCGGCGACGGGGGCGGAAGCCTACGCCGCCTACGGTCGCGAGAGCGGGCCGATCTTCCGCCATGTTGGCGGCCGTATCGCATGGTCGGGCGATTTCCGGCTGATGCTGATCGGTCCTGCGGATGAGCGTTGGGACCGCTGCTTCATCGCCGAATACCCGTCCGGCGCGGCTTTCGTGGAGATGGTCAAGGACCCCGACTACCAGAAGGCTGTGATCCACCGGCAGGCGGCTGTGCTCGATTCGCGCCTGATCCGGCTCAACCCGCGCGAAGCGGGGCAGGGCTTCGGGGAGTGAGTGCGCCGGCTAAGGAGCCGATTCGTAGTCGACGATGACTTCCGGATTGATATCGCCGTCATAGGAGCCGTCCACCGCGTAGTGAACGAGCCTGAAGGTTCCTGCCTTGAATTGCCAGGTGCCTGACGTGCCGGCATCGCCCACGCCGCGCCATTTCGAAAATTCCGTGATTGTCAGCGTCGCCGGGTCAAAGGCCGAATTGACGAGGTCGGCAGTCGCGCTGAATCCTTCGAGGGCAATGTGGTCCACCGCGCCTTCCCGGTCGTCGTCCACATAGTGAATGTCGAACGCCGGCTTGGCGAAATGTAACGGTTGGACGCCGTCTTCTTCGGTAAAGAGATAGTAGAGGTGCGATTCGTTGTAGGCGCCGCGGTAGCACAGGAACCGGAACATTCGCGCCGTGCGTTCCGGCTGATCGTCGTCGTCATATTCGTAGCGGAAGGTCAGCGTGTAGCTGTCCGGTTCCGCGTCTTTCGCGTCGAATGCCGGGGCGATGTCGCATTTGTCGATCGCCGCGCTGTCGAATATGGCCTTGGCGCGCTCTGCCACCGGATCGAGCTGAGGCAGTTCTTCTCCGTCGCCGCATTTGCGTGGCAGCGCTTCGCCGAGGTCGGCGTCGCTCGGGCGCAGCCCCGCACTTTCGATCTGCATCGGCTCGAAAGCGTCACCGGCCACGGACGGGTCCTGCAAACGCATCGTGTAGCAGCCGGAGAAAACCTGGGCTGAGCCGTCGCCAGCCTGCGCGCGAATCGCAACCGGAAGCTGGTAATAAATGCTTCCGGCGGTGCCTTCCTCACGCGCCAGTCCGGTGATCAGCTCCACATTCTGTGTGTCCGCATAGCCTGCGGCGTAGGCCTCCAGATCGGCGGCTGGCGGTTGGGCGAAGTAGCTCCACGCGCGGGCATATTCACGCCTGTTGATCGCGTTGTAGAGCGAGCGCATCAGCGCAGCCGGGCTGGAACGGTCGTCGATATAATCCGCATCCTGGGCGACCGCCGGAAACGCTGTCGCGGCAAGGATGCAGGCAAGAGCTGGGCGAAACATCGTCGGTCTCCGTGGTTGACGGAGAGTAACGCTTCCCCTGCGAGAGGAGAAGAAGGCTCTTACCTAGGATAGCTGCCTTCTGGCCGCTTCCCTTGCGATCCTCGGGAAATCAGCCGGTTTGATGCCGATGTCAGCCCGGTCTGCGGGGCTCATCGATTCCAGCAGGGCAAGCGTTGCGCGGTACCGTTCAGCCTCTTGCGGGCGAGGGCGGACGAAGAACTCAGTGAAGAACCCCATGTCAGGCTCCCTTCGGTTTGTCCTCCCGATGTCTGAATATAGATGCCTTCATTCGGATTGTGCAGTGCAGCATGTGCATGGCTGCCATGCTGTCGATCGCCACGCAAAGTGACCGGTCGCGAAAATCCGCGGCAATTTGAGGGAACCTTTTTAACCGGACGCGCTTAGCGTGAACGACAGTCGCTAACGCCTGGGAACGGGAGACTTCGGTGGGCGCAAATGCGGAACTTGATTTTGGCGCGCTGCTCGATCAGTTGCTTGCCGCTACGGCCGATGCCGAACCCGACGAACCGGAGGGTGGCGTGGCGCCGTCGTTGCGCGTCGATATGCTGGCCCAGATAGAGCGTTTGCAGGCGGAAAACCTCGCGCTCTTTCCGGATCGCGCGATACGCGAATACGGCGACAACGCCGAACAGTCCGAGCCGAAGAAGCCAAAGCAGGCGCCGCAGAACCCGGCCAATCTGCAACCTGCGTTGGAAGATCTCTTCTTCCTCGACCCTGATTCGATTTCACGCGAACTGGGCATCGGACCCAAGAGCAAGCCGGACGAACTCGACCGCGCGCGGCGCAGCTTTGCGTTGCGCTATCATCCCGACCGAATGCCGGAAGAGTTGCGAGAACGCGCCGCGTTGCGCATGCAGATCGCCAACATGCTGATCGACGAGGCCAAGCGCGCCAAGCGCTGATCTCTATTGGTGCCGCAAGAGCCGCGCGGCTTGCACCGCGCTGCTCGCAAGACAGTTGCCTACCAGCTACCGGTGTTTTCCATCGAGGCCCAGGGTTCGGCCTTGGGCTTGGCCGGACCTTTCTGAAGCAATTCGATCGAGATGCCGTCCGGCGACCTGACGAAAGCCATGTTGCCGTCGCGCGGCGGGCGGTTGATCGTCACGCCATTGTCCATGAGGTGCTGGCAGGTGGCGTAGATGTCGTCGACCTCATAGGCCAGGTGGCCGAAATTGCGTCCGCCCTGATAGTCTTCCGTATCCCAGTTATAGGTGAGTTCGACCAGCGGCGCCTTGTCGGCGATGCCGGCCTGTTCGTCTTCCGGCGCCGCCAGGAAGATGAGCGTGAATCGCCCCTGTTCATTCTCGATGCGGCGGACTTCCTTGAGGCCCAGCTTGCGGCAATAGAAATCGAGCGAAGCGTCTACGTCCTTCACGCGGACCATGGTGTGCAGATAGCGCATGATTGTTCCTGTGGGTGGGTCGTGTTTGCAGGCATGATATGGAGCAGGCCGGCACCGGGGGCAACCGTCAGCCTGACAGGTGGGGCTTAACGAAGACAAACCACAGTATTGTCGGCCGCGAAATGTTGAAAAATGCTAAGCGGCTCTTGCTAACCCACGATTGCACGGTGTTATCCTGTCGATCAGAATCACTTGGCTGAATTGAAGAAAGGTGTGTCGGGATGGGGGACAAGGCCTCTTCAGAGAGGCGCTACGCGGCCATTGACGAAACCTTGGGTCCGGATAACGGAGATGAGGTAGCGCTCGCTGAAATTTCGGGTGCGATCAAGTGGTTCGATGTCGCCAAGGGTTACGGGTTCATCCTGCCGGACGAGGTGGGGATGGGCGATGTGCTCCTCCATGTGACCTGCCTGCGCAAGGACGGTTTCCAGACTGCGCTTGAAGGCGCGCGCGTGGTTTGCCTCGTTCGCAGGGGCGAACGAGGCCTTCAGGCTTTCAAAGTCCTCTCCATGGACAACACCAATGCCGTGCACCCGGCCGAACAGCCGCTGGAGCGCACGCATGTCAGCGTGACGGCCGAGAGTGGCCTCGAGCGGGCGCTGGTGAAGTGGTTTAATCGCACCAAGGGTTTCGGCTTCCTGACGCGCGGTGAGGGCACCGAGGACATCTTCATCCACATGGAAACCCTGCGGCGCTACGGATTGACCGAGCTGCGTCCCGGCCAGGTGGTGCTGGTGCGCTTCGGTAAGGGGGACAAGGGCCTTATGGCCGCCGAAATTCACCCCGATATGGGGACCCTGCCGGTCGCGCATTGATGCCAAATCCTTCCGGCCACCGGCAGGCAGGATGGTCCATGTTGCGTTTCGCCCGAATATTTCTGATTTTCATTGCTGCGTCTCTTGCCATGGGGGCGCCGCAGGCGTTGAGCGAGATTCCGGTTGCCGAAGGGCAACCGATGATGCTGCCGACCAGCCCGGACGCGCTTGTGGCGGAGGCTGAAGGCGGCGAGCAAAGCTTCACGATCGAGGTGGCGGACACCGACCTGAAAAGGTCCGCCGGACTGATGTTTCGCACCAGCATGGGCGACATGCATGGCATGCTGTTCGTATTCGAGCAGACGCGCCGCGTGTCGTTCTGGATGAAGAACACGCCGATGCCGTTGGATCTTGTGTTCATCGGTGATGACGGACTCGTTGCGGCGGTGCTGCCCGGCGAACCGTTCTCACTTGCTTCCATTGGTCCCGGCGCGCCGGTTCGGTTCGTGCTTGAACTGAAACGCGGCACGGCGCAAAAGACCGGCATTTCCGATGGCGTGCGCATACGCCATCCGCTCATCGACAGGGTCGCGGGCGCAGGTTAAGCCGCGCTGCGGAGATATTGCCTTTCATGCAGACCTTTTCACACGACGGCTTCGAGATCGCCTTCATCGACCGGGAGCCTGCGAGCGGCTCCGGCGAGCCCGTGCTCCTTATCCATGGCTTCGCGTCCAGCCATCACGTCAACTGGGTTGCCCCCGGCTGGGTGAAAACGCTGACGGAAGCGGGCTATCGCGCCATCGCGCTCGACAATCGCGGCCATGGTCGCTCGACCAAGAGCTACGATCCCGCCGACTATACTCCCGATGTCATGGCCGAGGACGCCGCCGCGCTGCTCGATCACCTCGGCATCGGCCAGGCGCATGTGTTCGGCTATTCGATGGGCGCGCGGCTCTCGACCTTCCTCGCATTGGCGCACCCGGAGAAAGTCGCAACGCTGATCCTCGGCGGACTGGGCTACGGCATGGTCGACGGGGTCGGCGACTGGGACCCGATCGCCGAGGCGCTTGTCGCGCCCGACCCAGAGGCGATCAGCCATCCGCGCGGCCGGATGTTCCGCACCTTCGCGGACCAGACAAAGAGCGATCGAGAAGCGCTTGCGGCCTGCATCGAGACGTCGCGCGAGTTGGTCGCCGAGGACGAGCTTGGCCGCATCCGCCAGCCCGTGCTCATCGGCGTCGGCACGAAGGACGACATTGCCGGCTCTGCGCAGAAACTTGCCGCGCTGCTGCCGGATGCCGAAGCTTTCGATATCGAAGGGCGCGACCATATGCTGGCCGTCGGCGACCGCTCATGGAAAGCTAAGGTCCTGGAATTCCTGAAGGACCATCCGATTACATGACACCAACACCGATCGAATTCGCAGGCGCGGAGGGCAACCGGCTCGTCGCCGACCTCTGGGACGGACACGGACAGCCGGTGCTCTTCCTGCATGGGGGCGGACAGACCCGCCGCGCCTGGGACGCGACGGCAAGGCGCGTTGCCGAGAACGGCATGCGCGCCATCGCTGTCGACCTGCGCGGGCATGGCGAAAGCGAATGGGTGCCGAGCGGCAATTACAGCTTTGCCGACTATGGCGCCGATGCCGTGGCGCTCGTGCGCCAGACGAAGGAGCGATTTCACGCAACGCCGGCGGCCGTTGGCGCCTCGCTTGGTGGGCTTTCGATGCTGATCGCGGAGACGCGGCACGGGCCGCTGCTCGATTCGCTCGTGCTGGTTGACATCACCCCGCGCATGGATCCGGAAGGTGTTGCCAAGATCCAGGGTTTCATGGGCGAGCGGATGGAGGAGGGCTTCGCGACGCTCGAGGAAGCAGCCGAGGCAATCGCCGGCTATCTGCCCAACCGCAAGCGCCCGCGTTCGCTCGACGGCTTGCGCAAGAACCTGCGGCTGGGATCGGACGGCCGCTATCGCTGGCACTGGGACCCCGCCTTCATGACAAGCGAGCGCAACATAAACCTGCATGCGCGCGAGACCATGGAGGAAGTGATCGACGGCCTGCCGGAACTGCACCTGCCTGTGCTGCTGGTACGCGGCATGCAGTCGGAGCTGGTGCATGAGGAATATGCCCGTGAATTCGTCGAAACCGCGCCGTCGGCGAGCTATGTCGATGTCGGCGGGGCAGGGCACATGGTGGCCGGCGACAAGAACGACGTGTTCAGCGCGGCGGTGCTGGACTTCCTGAGCGACCGCGCGGCGGCCTAAAGCGTGTTGCGCGTTGTCGGCTTCATATTGACGACGTCATCCTCGGGCTTGTCCCGAGGATCTGCCAACCTGTAAGAGCAGTAGATCCTCGGGACAAGCCCGAGGATGACGTCGCTGAGGGGTTCGACGCGAATCGACGGGACACAGGTGTAGAGCTCCTATCTGAATACCATCGGCAGCGACACGCTTTAGCGGGGCCCGGCGAAAACGCCGCCTTGCCGCTATCTAAGACGCATCAACGGGAGCAACAGCCTCCCAAAGTCCGGGATAGAGGGTGACGAAGCCGGTTTCCGCCACCTCCAGCGTTGCTTCATAGTCGAAGCGCGGTGCGGCGTAGGCGTAATTCGAGTCACCAAGGCGTCGATAGCTTTGGTCGAGCTGTTCCAGGTGCAGCGCAGGGAAGGCGAGATAGGCGGCGGGGACGGCCGTCTCCTGCCCGACCGAAAGTGCGAGACGCCTTATCGGCAGGATGTTGGTTGCCGGGGTGAAGCCGAGGTCGAGGTCGACAAGTTCGGCCGGAGCATCCTGATCGACGCTGTTGAGCTGCCATGCGCCATTCGCCGAGCGCCCGATCTCCAGCTCGATCGGCTTGTCGCCCAGCCATCCGGAAACGGTCGCATTGCGCGTGCGCCATCCCGTATCGCAGGAGACCCGGTGCCGCAGACAGGTTGGCTTGCTTTCGTGGAGAAAGGTGGCGACGCCTTCGATCGACCAACCGTCATCGACCGGCGAAAGCCTACCGCAATCGTGACCCTCCACGTCGATCCGGCGCCAGAAGATGACATGCGTGCTCATCGCATCCATCCGTCGACAAATTCGACGCGGCCAACGCCGGCGAACCGGCGCAGGCGTTCGAGCTCTGCCTCGAGCTTCGAGATAAGCGCCTTGGAATTGCGCACACCGGCTTCCGGCCAGAAGGCCCGCACGACGAGCGCGTCGCTCTCGCGCTCGGCCTTGACGTCGATGCGCCCAACCGCCTGTTCGCCGCGCAGCACGGGGTAGACGTAGTAGCCATATTGTCGCTTGGCTTCGGGCACGAAGATCTCGATGCGGTAAAAGAAGCCGAATAGCCGCTCTGCGCGTGCACGGTCGCGCAACAGCGGGTCGAACGGGCTCAGGATGCGTACACGATCCTGCACTTCGTTAGCCTCAATCGCAGCCTCTGCCGCGCCGGGCAGCGCGAAACAGACGCGGGGCTTGCCGTCGCCGACACTCTCCACACGGACCGGCACCAGTTCGTCGCGATTCCTGGCGATCCATTCGTCGACTTCGGCCGGCGTCAGAAGTGCCCAGAACGCAGCGATCTCGCCCCGAGTGGCAAAGCCGAGGCGCATGAGCGCCTGCCTGCATGCCCAGTCGACGAAGGCATCGTGCTCGACTTCGTCGCGCCGGTGATCGTCGGGGATCACCCTCTCGGTCAGGTCGTAGACTTTCTGGAACCCCTCGCGCCGGGCGATGGCGAGGTCGCCGGTGCGCCACAGGAACTCGAGCGCGGCCTTGGAGGGATGCCAGTCCCACCAGCCGGAGGAAGGCTTGTCGCCCTCGAAGTCGCGCGCCATGGCCGGGCCGTTGTCGGCAATGTGAGCAAGCACGCGTGTGAGGTCGTCGTCGAAGCCTTCAGTGCCGAAATGGCCCTTCCAGCGTGTGCGCAGCCGCTGCTTCTCCCGCTCGAAGCGGTGCCGCCAGTAGGGGAAGAAGGCGCTGGGGATGATCGACGCGTCGTGGGTCCAGTTCTCGAACAGCGCGCCGTCCTTTTCCACCAGCGTCCGCAGATCGCGGCGGCGGTAGGTCTGGCTACGCGAGAAGAGGATGTGGTGATGCGCACGCTCGAGCACGTTGACGCTGTCGACCTGGACGAATCCCAGGTCGGCGATGGTCGCGGCCAATTCATCCTTGCGCATCGGGCCGGTCCGGCTGCCATCGAGGCCGCAAAGGGCAAGAAGATGGCGGCGGGCCTGGCGGTTGGAAACGAGAATCGTCATGGCTGGAGCTTACGAGCGGTCATCGCTTCATCCACCCGAAAACCGCCATTCGGGCAAGTCGGGATGCTGACAACATTCTGGCAGGAACCACCCGCCGCGTTCAACGGCCCTGAAAAAGCGCTCTTCGCTTTTCACGGAAGGCCAGTCGGCCCTCGGCATAGTCGGCGCTTTCAAATGTCTCGTCGCCAAGCTTACTCGCAACGGCCGCATCCGCTGCGCTGCCTGTCAGCGTTGCACGGATCGAGGCCTTGGATGCCTTCACGGACAGCGGTGCGTTGGCCGCTATCGTTGCCGCGAGCTCGGTCGCGCGCAGGTCGAGGCCGCCAGGTTCCACGATCTCCAGCAGGAACCCTGCGTCCAATGCGGCTTGCGCGTCGAGGCGCGCAGCCGAGAAAGTCAGGTATTTGGCCAGTTGCGACCCGAGCGCTTGAACAATGTCGGCCATGGCATCGACAGGATAGGCGAGACCGAGCCGGGCGGCCGGAACGCTGAACAGCGCGGTGGTGGACGCGATCCGCAGGTCGCACGCAGCCGCCATGCCGAACCCGCCACCGAAGCAGATGCCCCTGATCGCCGCGATTGTTGGAACAGGACAGTGCCGGATGGCGGCGAAGGTGGCGGAATTTTCGGCTTCGTATTGGCGCGCCTTTTCCGCACTGCCGCGAACGGTATCGAACTCGGTAATGTCCGCCCCGGCACAGAAGTCGCTCCCGGCGCCGTTGAGAATGACGGCACGTATGGTGGAATCGCCAGCCAGCCCTTCAAACAGGGATGTCATGGCCCGCCACATCGCCTGCGACATGGCGTTCTTGCGGGCGGGTCTCTCGACCGTAACGGTCACGACGCCGTTTTCGGCGCGAGACATGTTGAGAAACTCGGTTTGCGCGATTACGTGATCCGGCATGCGACCAATCCCATTGAACGCGCGTTCAGGAAAATGCGGTTCATTTGACACCGCAAAGGGATTATGGTTCGCACCGGCTCAAAGCAAGGCGTTTGACACGGGAGGCCCCGATGAGCAGCAGCAGCGTGGCGCGATCCGAGGCGATCCAGCCGGTCGATCCGATCTGGTCGGCGGTACGGCGTGAAGCGACGGAAGCGGTTGAACGCGACCCGCTCCTGGCGGCGTTTCTCTATTCCACCATTCTCAACCACGACAGTCTCGAAGGCGCGGTCATCCATCGTCTGTCGGAACGGCTCGATCATCCCGATGTCGGGGCCGACCTGATCCGCCAGACCTATGCGATGATGGTGCGCGAGACGCCGGAATGGAGCACGACGGTTCGCGTCGACATCCAGGCCTATTACGACCGCGACCCGGCCTGCGACCGGTTCCTGATGCCGGTGCTCTACTTCAAGGGTTTCCATGCGATCCAGACGCACCGTTTGGCGCACTGGCTGTGGAACAGCGGCCGCAAGGATTTTGCGCTTTATCTACAGAGCCGCTCGTCGGCAGTGTTCGGCACGGATATCAATCCGGCGGCGCCGATCGGCAAGGGCATCTTCGTGGACCACGCTACCGGGCTTGTCGTTGGCGCCACGGCCGTGGTGGAAGACAACGTGTCGATCCTTCAGGGGGTGACGCTGGGCGGAACGGGAAAGGAATCGGGCGACCGACATCCGAAGATTCGCCATGGCGTCCTGATAGGGGCCGGCGCGAAGATCCTCGGCAACATCGAGATCGGCCATTGCGCGAAAGTCGCCGCTGGCTCGGTCGTTCTCAAGCCGGTTCCGCCGAACAAGGTGGTGGCGGGCGTACCTGCACGTGTGGTCGGTGAGGCCGGATGCGACGAGCCTTCGCGCGCGATGGACCAGCTACTTGCCGCCGAAAGCTGATACGGGGTTTTCCGTTCAGGCAACTTGAAAGCTCCGGCGCGGGCTTTACATGGTCGTGTTCGGCGTGTCAGAAGCGCTGCAACGCAAGCAGAGAGCCCACTGGAGAGCAGGTTTGAAACCCGAAGAAATCAGGAAACTCGACGCCTATTTCAAGCGCACGTTCCAGAACCCGCAGCTTCAGGTGAAGGCGCGTCCCCGCAAGGACGATTCGTGCGAGCTCTATATCGGCGACGAGTTTCTCGGCATCATCTTCCGGGACGATGACGACGGCGACCTCTCCTATAATTTCTCGATGGCGATTCTCGACGTCGATCTGGCCTAAGCCGCTATTGGCCGGTCTGCAGCAGACCGGCCGCCAACTTCTTCACCGCAGCGTCCACCTCGCGCCATGATCCTGCAAGCTCCGCAGGCATGCGGTAGGTTAGGTTCAAGCCGTCGGCAATGTGGATGTCGCGCTCGCACGGGGCAAGCGACTCACGCGCAGCCGACCCCGACAGGCAGCGCGCGACGAAGGGGGCAGGGCCGTCTTCGTCGCCGACGACGAGCACTTCATCGACATAGCCTGATTTTTCGGTGAACCGATAAACGGTGAGGCCGCCCGGTCCGGCGCGGCCTGCGCCGTCGACCAGGGCCCGATAGATCGGCTGGAGCCTGCCGCTCATGTCACGTGACATGATGGGCTCGTCGAAGGACAGAAACAGGATGTTGCGCGTGTCCCCGGCATGATTGAAGTCGTCGCGCACGGCATTGCTGTAGCCGTCCATCTGCGGCCATCGCGCGTAGAGGTCGAGGCGCGCCGTGACCCCGCTGCGGCGGGCGGTTTCGAAACGGATCATGTTGGCCGGGACGGCAAGGACATTATTGCCGATCACGACCTCATGAATGGTCGTGTCGTCGGTGTGGCCGGCCATGGCTATCGAGCGGCCCCACCATTTGCCGGCCACGCTGATGACGGCGGACAGAACGGCCAGAGCCAAAAAGGCCAGGAACACCCGCGTCATGAAGCGGGAACGAGGCGGGCTGGCCTCGACGCCTTGTGAACCTTGGACCATGTCAGCGCACTCTCGTCGCCCGTTTGCGTTGTCCGTCCCGTGACGGAACAGCCTGCCTGGCACCTTTCTTGCTGCGGTGCCGGTACCGTCTCGGGAAGATCGCTTCCTCATGGTAAATGGAGCGTAAACGATGCACTCGCTTGCTCTCATGGCTTATGCTTTTGCTGTCGGATTGACCTTGTGCGGCCTGGCGGGGGCGATTTTCGAACTCGCCGCCGGCCGTCGGCTTGGGTTTCACCCGCCTTTCGTCAGGCGGGAGCGATTCGCCGTTTCGCTCGCGCTGATGGTTGCAGCCGGCCCGTTCATGCTCACCAACGAGGCGATCGCTGCAAGGCGCGCGGGGGCAATCGACTGGACGGCAGCCGTCCTTTGTGGCGTAGGCGCCGGCATATGGGCGATGGCGCTCGGCGTTCTCACAGTCGAGCTTGCGCTCCTCGTGTCGAGGCTCCTAGGGTGATGCGTACCCGTTCGGAGGAAAGACATGCCCGTATACGCGCTCGATGGCCACGCACCGCAGATCGACGATGAAGAGACAACGTGGATCGCGCCGGATGCGACGCTGATAGGCAAGGTCAGGCTCGGTCGCGCGGTCGGCATATGGTTCGGCGCGGTGCTGCGTGGCGACAATGAACTGATCGCAATCGGCGACGGATCCAACGTTCAGGAACATTGCGTCCTGCACACCGACATGGGGTTCCCGCTCACCGTGGGGCAGGGCTGCACGATCGGGCACAGGGCCATTCTTCATGGCTGCACGATCGGCGACAACAGCCTCGTGGGCATGGGGGCGATCATCCTCAACGGCGCCCGCATCGGGCGAAACTGCCTGATCGGGGCAGGCGCGCTGATAACCGAAGGCAAGACGTTCCCCGACAATTCGCTCATCGTCGGTGCGCCGGCCAAGGTCGCCCGCGAGCTGGATGGTGAAGCAGCAGCGCGCCTGCGGCTTTCCGCGGAAAGTTATGTCGCCAATGCGCGCCGTTTCAGGAACGGGCTGAACGAGGTCTGATCCTTACTGCCGCTGCGGCCAACAGCACTCGTTACGGCAGTATTGCCGTTGTCTCCGCACCGTCCCGCGAACTGAATTCAGAAGCCTGTGCCGGTCAGTAATGGCACGCATATGAGGTAGGCACGTCCATGCTGACGCTTCGTCATGTTCTCGCTTGACATGAGAACAAAAGAGAAACATAAAGGATACACAACGAATACAGGAGAGAGAAATGGCCGAGTTCGTTCAGGATGTCCTCTCGCTCGTCACCATGAGCGCCTTTGTCACCGCGATGGCTTTGCTCATCGGCTCCATGTGAGGGCTTGGCGAGGCAGCCGCGGGGCCAAAAACGTCTTCGAACGCCGCCTTCAGGGCGACGTCATAATCCTGCATGGTGATCGGCAGTCCGAGGTCGACCAGGCTGGTCACGCCGTAACCTGCGATGCCGCAGGGTACGATGCCGCCGAAATGCGACAGGTCGGGTTCGACGTTCACGGCGATGCCGTGCAGGCTGACCCATCGGCGCAGGCGAATGCCGATGGCGGCGATCTTGTCTTCGGCGGGGCTTCCGTCGGGCAGGGGCGGCCGGTCGGGCCGTGTGACCCAAACGCCGACCCTGTCTTCGCGGCGCTCTCCCGTCACGTTGAAGCGTGCGAGTGAGCCGATGATCCAGGCTTCGAGTGCCGCGACAAAAGCACGGACATCTTCACGCCTCCGTTTCAGGTCGAGCATGAGATAGGCCACCCGCTGGCCGGGGCCGTGATAGGTATATTCGCCGCCACGGCCGGTCGCGAAGACGGGAAAGCGGTTCTTGTCGAGCAGATCCTTCGGATCGGCACTGGTGCCGCCGGTGTAAAGCGGGGGATGCTCGACCAGCCAGACGAGCTCCGGTGCGCCAGCCTCCCGGATAGCTGCGGCGCGCTCGTCCATCACCGCAAGGGCGGTCTCGTAGTCCGTCAGGCCCGGCTCGATTCGCCACTCTACAGGAGGGCCGTCGAGGGTAGGCAGGAACAAGGCTTGCATCCGGTTTCGTTCGATCATGGCTGGCTGTCCTGAGGCTCCCTTTGATATGGGGGATCGGGGGAAAAAGGTCCAGTTTCGCAGAACATTGTCCGGCTTTCGTAATTGTACGCAAATCGCTGTCGACGCACTTGTGCCCCGCATACTGATTTGCTACATGCGCCGAGCCGGTTCCGACCGGCCCTTTCGTGACGTGCGGTCGTGGCGGAATTGGTAGACGCGCAGCGTTGAGGTCGCTGTGGGGCAACCCGTGGAAGTTCGAGTCTTCTCGACCGCACCATCACTCTCCTGAATTGAGAGTTTGTGAGGCGCCGAGCCCGGATTTTTCCGCGTGAGAACGCGGTTCTTGTTCGTGTTCGGCCATTGCGGGTTGGCGTGCCGGACGGAAAGTTCCGGTTCCCCTCCAGCATCAGAGCAAACCCGCCCTTCATGAGCGGTCGCCAAACCGCTCCAAAAATTCCAACTCCCAATCAGTTTGGCATTGTGTGGGGTTGGTTATTGTAGCTCGTCGGCTGGAACCAAGGCACCGCCATAACTTTACGAACGTTGTACCGATACATGGGCCAAGAGGGCGATGGCGGAGGGAGTGGGATTCGAACCCACGGAGACATCGCTGCCTCGCCGGTTTTCAAGACCGGTGCCTTAAACCGCTCGGCCATCCCTCCGAACTTTGAAATCATCGAGCCTTCCGGCTCCGGCGGTACTGGTTCGGTGTCTGCTGTTGCGCAGTTGGCAAGGATTTGCGCTGCGCACCTGCGCTTATAGCCGTCCGGATCGCAGCGTCAACTTGCTCTGCGGCGTCGACCTGCACTCCAACCGTCAAAGGGCTGCAAAGGCCGGGCATCAGCGCGATCGCGGCGTCTCTCATGCCCCGGAGGTCGCTGGGTAGGTTTGGGCGCCGTATCCGTTGCCGTCGCTAATCGTGCGGGTTCGACGAAGGAGCTTGATCGCTGTCGTCCGGGAGAGCAGCTTCCACTTCGAACAGCAGGCCTGAACTCCTGAACGTCATCGCAGCGCTGCCACCCAGAGCGGTTGCCAGCACGCCCTCGATGAGCTTGGAGCCGAAGCCTCTCGTTGCAGGCTCGCGGACTTCGGGGCCACCCATTTCGCTCCAGTAGAACCTGAGCGTGCGGTGACCGTTGCGCTCGATCTCCCAATGAATCGTAACGGAGCCGCCGGAAGCGGAAAGCGCACCGTACTTGGACGCATTCGTGGCCAGTTCGTGCAGGGCCAGGGAGAACGCCGAAACGGCTTGCTCGGTCAGGACGACGCGAGGCCCACCGAAGCGAATGTCGGCACCGTTGAACGGGGTGAGTGCTTCGGCGACAACCGTGCGCAGGTCTGCCGAGCTCCAGCCTTCCTGTGTCAGGATGTCCTGGGCCGTCGACATGGCCTGAATGCGCCCGAAAGCAATTGCCCTTGCTTCGTCCAGGTTCTTGGCCGAACGAAGAGATTGGGCAAACACCGACTGGACCGTCGCCAGGGTGTTCTTGACGCGGTGGTTCAGTTCGCGGGCAAGAAGCTTGCGATGTTCCTCGGCCTCCTTGCGCTCGGTGATGTCTTGCGTGATCCCGGTCATGATGGGCGACGCGCCATCACCGGTCGAAACCATCTGGCCCCGGATCTCGATCCAGCGGCGATCGCCGTCGGGTGTACGGACGCGGCATTCAACCTGGAGTTCCCTGCGGTGTTTCGCTGCGTTGGCAAGCGCCTCCTTCCACCCCTCGATGTCCGATGGATCAATGGCCTCTTCAAGTTCGCCATAGGTGAAAGGCTCTTCTGGTGGCCGCCCGAAGTTTTCCTTGCATTGGGGCGAGCAGACGAGCCGCTTTGCATTGATGTCGAGCGTCCATGTGCCCATCCCGGCGGCTTTCAGAATGAACCGCAGGCGGTTCTCCGAGGCAGTCAGATCGAGAACGCGCTTTTCGATCTGGTTTTCCAGAACTTCATGAGAGGTATGCAGTTCCGCAAGCCGGTTCCGTTCCGGGCTGACGTCGAACTGGCTGGCAAAGAAGTATGTCAGGGCACCGCCGTCGTCGAACACGGGGGAAATCAGAAGGCGGTTCCAGAAGCTGCTGCCGTCCTTGCGATAGTTGAGAAGGTCAATTTCGATAGCCTCGCGGCGTGCGATAGCGTTCCTGACCTTCGTGACGTCGTCGAAATTGGTCCCGTCGCCCTGTAGGAAACGACAGTTCTGGCCCAGGGTCTCCTGGCGGCTGTAGCCGGTCAGCCGCGAAAATGCGTCATTGGAAAAGACAATCGGATTGTCCGGCCCATGGGGATCGGTGATCAACATCGGCATACGGGTGGTTCGCACCGCCGCGGCAAAAGGATCCGTGGACGCTGCAACCTGGTGCAACTCCTTCTCGATCCTGCCTTCTTCCCGCTTGTCCATCACATTCTCCGAGATGCCGGTTTCCATCACTCTCCGAGATGCCGGTTTCCATCACTTACGCAATAAGGCACACGAAGGCCATGCGGTTTCATAAGTCGTTCCATTTTCACGTTCTTTTGCGAATGGGCGGCATGGGCATTCAAGGCAGCCGAAAAGGGGGAACGTTTCCGCGGGTGGGCCGTTCGTCTGGCTTGGAAAGGCTGGACATTTGCCAAAATTCCACCAAGACAAAGTCTCGCGCCTCGAAGATGTGGAGGGTCTGCTCGTCACGGCCCAAGGTCTGGCAAAACGTTTGTCGGCCCCGGAACTCGAGAGCGTAAGGCAATCTCTCGCACGCACTCTTCGCGAGTTGCGAACGGCGAAAAAGATACTGGCGCAGCGCTGGCGAGACGAAGAGGGCAGTTGAGGTTGCTCCCCAAGCGCACCTCATCTGACCAAAGCATCGTAGCCGGCATGTTGCCGGGGCTGGGCGTGATGACCGCATAGCTCTTCCGGAAAGTGCCAGGCACGTTCCGTGGCTTACCTTCGAACCCGACATGTGCTGCAGGTGGCATCTCGCCATTTGCCGGGGAGATGCCATAATCTTGCCAGTATCGCGTCACAATCGGTTAACATGGTAATAAGCATTGCGTGCGCAATTTGCGCGTGGGTGTCATCACACATCGCAATCGGTTAAGCCGCGCAGCGGCGCGGAGTGGCCTGAACGCGGTGTTGTTTCGCATGAGGGGTCCGGGACGTTGAAAGACAAGGCAACTGCGCCCGCAGGGCATGGGGTGCGCGGCCTGGGGCTCGTCACGACTGCCGTTGCGGCTCTGGCGCTGGCAGCATGTTCCACTTCAGGACCACAGCCAACTTCGGCAAAGCGTACTGCGACCAAGGAATATTTCGCCGAGTCGGAATATGGCGTGAAGGCGAGCCCAAGGGTGTCGATGAAGCGTTCGGGCCTGCCGAGAGGCGGCGGACGCGAACAGGTCGGCAAGCCCTACAAGGTCAAGGGCAAGTGGTACCACCCCAAGGAAGTCCCGGGCTATCGCAACGCGGGCATGGCATCCTGGTATGGCGACGCCTTCCATGGCCGGCTTACGGCCAATGGCGAGATTTACGACATGACGCATCTGACGGCAGCGCATCCGACGATGCCGTTGCCCAGCTATGCTCGCGTCACCAACCGGGCGAATGGCTCGTCCGTCATCGTTCGCGTCAACGATCGTGGCCCGTTCGCGCATGGCCGGATCATAGACCTTTCGCGCCGGGCCGCCGAATTGCTCGACTACACGCAAAAAGGCGTGGCCAAGGTCGATGTTGAATATGTCGGGCGCGCGCCGCTGCACGGGCAGGACGACGCTTTCCTGATGGCATCTTACAGACCCGGTGGTGCCGGGCCTGATCCGTCGGATGGTCTGCCGACCGGCGTGATGATCGCCATGAACGGGCCAACCCCGACGATTTCCGCGGCGGCCGCGCCGGTATTCCCGGGGCAGCAGGTGGTTCGGGAGCCCGTCGCGGCAGCGGCCGGTGATCCGATATTGCCGGCTTTCGGTCCGATAGCGCCCGAGCGGCCCGGTGTCGGGCTTGCGAGACGGCTGGGCGCGGAGCAAGCAAGCCAGGCGCTTGCCTATGCCGACGAGCGCGTAAAGCGCGCCGCGCAGGTGGTCTCAGATTTTGCCGGCAACGCACCCGATAATGCAGCCGTGGTAGCGGCGCTGAACAGGCGATATGTGGCGGCGCCCTCGGCCACGGACTATGTCGCGGTCGGCACCTATGCAAGCCAGGCCAAGGCGGAAGCGATGGCTCGCTCTCTCGCATCTGCCGGCGACGCGACAATAGAGACCGACTGGAGCGGGGACGGCTTTGTGGTCAGCCTGCGCTCGGACGGTCGGCTGTCCACCGACAACCTTCTCGAGGCCGCCTGGGCAGCCGGCGCCAGCGATGCAATGACCGTGCGCGAATAAGGGCGGGCGCGCTATCGTTCATTAACGCGTCTGGTTGCTGCAAGGGTCTAATATGGCATGCGCGATCGCCATTCCATCTGGCGGCATGTCGGCGCGAGCGACCGGTTCCAATTCGAGGTCCGATGCTCTAGCTTCGCTCGTCGCAAGGGTTTGATCAGGGTTGTTGGCATGATGAGGCTCGCGGGGTTCCGCAGTTGCCTGATTGGGTTTTGGCTGCTGGCTGCATGCGCCGGCGCCCAAGCGCAGCTTTTCGAAACCAAGGCCAAGCAGGCCTTCATGATTGATGCCGACACCGGCACGGTTCTGTTTGCGAAGGACGCCGACGCGCTGTTTCCGCCGGCTTCGTTGGCTAAGCTGATGACCATGGAAGTGGTCTTCAACGCCATCAAATTGGGCCGGCTGACGCTCGACGATGAATTTCAGGTGTCGGAGAATGCCTGGCGTACCGGTGGAGCGCCATCAAGAACGTCCACCATGTTTGCCGAACTTGGCTCGTCTATCCGCCTGGAGGACCTGATCCAGGGCGTGATCGTGCAGTCGGCCAATGACGGCTGCATCATCATCGCGGAGGGGATGGCGGGTTCCGAGGAGAATTTCGCCCAGCTCATGACCGAACGAGCGCGCGAGATCGGTTTAAGCAAATCGGTATTCCGCAATTCGACCGGCTTGCCGGCCGAAGGCCAGGTGGTTACGGCGCGCGAACTTGTGATGTTGGCTCAGCACATCTGGCGCGAATATCCCGAGTTCTACCGTTATTACAGCCAGGGCGAGTTCACCTGGAACAAGATCCTGCAACGCAACCGCAATCCGTTGCTGGGGCTGAACATCGGTGCCGACGGGCTCAAGACGGGTTTCACGGAAGAGTCGGGCTATGCGATCGTCGGATCCGTACGCCGCGACGACCGCCGATTGTTCGTCGCGCTGAGCGGCATGGAGAGCGACAACCAGCGGGCGGAAGAATCGCGGCGGATACTCGATTGGGGCATGCGGGCCTTCGAAAAGCTCGCGCTTTATGAAGCTGGCGAGGTGGTTGGCGAGGCCAAGACCTTTGGCGGGGCGAAGGGTGGCGTGGCCTTGCGCGCGAACGGGCCGATCTCGATCTTCGTGCCCGTGACAAATCGCGACCGGCTGATTGCGCGGATCGTCTACGAGGGACCGATCGTCGCGCCTGTGGAAGAGGGGACGCCTATCGGCACGCTGAGGGTGTGGATCGGCGATACGATGAGCCAGGAGACACCGCTATTCGCTGCCGAGAACGTGGCGACCGGCGCTCTTCACCAGCGTGCGCTCGACGCCGTCGAGGAACTGCTGATCGGGTGGCTGCGCTGAACCTCGATCCGGACAATGGCCGATGGATATTCCCGCCTCCGTGGCCTATGTGAGGTCGCAAAGGCGGAGTCGGCGGTGTGTTGCCGATCCAGGACCAACGGCTGAAAGGCGGACGTGGCGCGCGGTATCTTCATAACCTTCGAGGGCGGGGAGGGGGCCGGGAAATCGACCCAGATCGTCACCCTGGCACAGGCGTTGCGAGGCACCGGTCTGGAGGTTCTGGTGACGCGCGAGCCAGGCGGCTCGCCTGGTGCAGAGGCCGTGCGCCATGTGCTGTTGTCGGGCGCGGCCGAACCGTTTGGGCCCGGGATGGAGGCTTTGCTGTTCGCTGCCGCGCGTTCCGACCATGTCGAGCAGGTGATACGTCCGGCCGTCGCGCGCGGTGCGGTCGTGCTGTGCGACCGCTTCATGGATTCGAGCCGCGTCTACCAGGGCGTGACCGGCAATCTCGATGCCGGTTTCATGCGAGCACTGGAAAAGGTCGCAATCAACGGCATGGTGCCGGACCTGACAATCATTCTCGACCTCGACGCCGAAGAAGGGTTGCGTCGGGCCACAGCGCGGCGCGGAAGCGATGGCGCGGACCGCTATGAAAAGGAAACGCTGGAGGTCCACCGGCGGCGGCGCGAGGCGTTCCTGGACATTGCCAGGGCCGAGCCCGAGCGCTGTGTGGTGATCGACGCAGGGCAATCGCCGCAAGAGGTTGCCGCCGCAATCGCCGAGGCGGTTCACCCCCTCGTATTGCGTAGCGAGATGGCGGAGGAGGGCGCTGCATGAGCTTCGAGCGTCTCGCCCCGGAACAGTTCGACACGATTCCCGGTATCGCCGAGCCTGCGGAGAACCCGCTGCTGGTCGGCCATGACGAGGCGATTGTGCAGGTCGCCTCCGCATACCGCGCGGGCAAGCTGCACCATGCCCTGCTTCTTGCCGGACCGCCCGGCATCGGCAAGGCGACCTTTGCGTTCCATCTCGCCCAGCACCTGCTGGCAAACACAGTAGCCGCCGAGGCGCCACCGGGCTTCTCGCAGCGTGACCCATCGTCGCCGCTGTTCCGCCAGATCGCGCAAGGGTCGCACCCGGCCGTGCTGCACCTGACGCGGCCCGTCAACGACAAGACCAAGGGTTTCAAATCCGTGGTCACCGTCGACGAGATTCGCAAGATCAACCGGTTCCTTTCGATGACAGCGCATGACGGCGCGTACCGCATCGCCATCGTCGACCCTGCCGACGACATGAACACCAATGCCGCCAATGCCTTGCTCAAGAATCTTGAGGAGCCGCCGCCGCGCACGCTCTTCATCCTGATTGCGCATTCGCTGGGTAGCCTGCTGCCGACGATCCGTTCGCGCTGCCAGACGATCAAGTTCAAGCCGCTTGAGCCGGCAACGTTGCTGCAGGTGCTCGACGCCTCGCAGACCACCGTGCCGGATGATGAAGCGGGCCGTGCGGCGCTGGCAGCCCGGGCAGGGGGGAGTGTGCGCGATGCGCTGCTGCTGACCGAGTATGGCGGGCTCGACATCGCCGATGCGGTGTCCGGTATTCTCCGCTCTCGGCCTTATGCCTATGGCGACGCATGGCGCGTGGCCGAGGCGGTCAGCGGTCGCGATGCAGCCGTCCAGTTCTCCATCTTCAACCAGCATGCACTGGAAGCAATCGCAGAACAGGCCAGGGGCGCGGCGCTGGCCGGCGACAGCGCCCGTGCAGACGGCCTTGCGGAGCTGTGGCGCGAGGCTGAGCAGGCCATTGCAGAGACCGAGACCTACAATCTCGACAAGAAGCAGCATGTCAGCGGGCTGCTTCAACGAATGTGGCGGGCCGCCAATCCCTGAACCGGGATAGCCATTGCCCTTGCGATGCGCTATCTGACCGCCAGAAACCGATCGCCGGACCTCCCATGCCAAGCCAGACCTATTACATCACGACTGCCATTTCCTATCCGAACGGAAAACCGCATATCGGCCATGCATACGAGCTGATCGCGACCGATGCGCTTGCGCGTTTCCAGCGTCACGACGGCAAGGATGTGTTCTTCCTGACGGGCACCGACGAGCATGGCATCAAGATGTATCAAACCGCGCGCAAGGAAGGCGTGTCGACGCGCGAGCTGGCCGACCGCAACGCGGCGGAGTTCAAGCGCATGGCCGAAGCGCTCGGCGCATCCAACGACGACTTCATTCGGACCACCGAAGAACGCCATTACCGCTCCTCCCAGGCGATCTGGAAGGCGATGGCGGATAACGGCGACATCTACAAGGGCGGTTATGCCGGCTGGTATTCGGTGCGCGACGAAGCCTATTACGACGAGGACGAGGTCGAGCTGCGAGACGACGGCGTGCGTTACGGCCCGCAGGGAACACCCGTCGAGTGGGTGGAGGAGGAGAGCTATTTCTTCCGCCTGTCGGCTTATGGCGACCGGCTGCTCAAGCTTTACGAGGAGCGCCCCGACTTCATCGGCCCGGTCGAGCGCCGCAACGAGATCGTCAGCTTCGTCAAATCGGGCCTGAAGGACCTGTCGATCTCGCGCACGACCTTCGACTGGGGCATTCCGGTGCCTGGCGACGAGAAACACGTGATGTATGTGTGGGTCGACGCGCTGACGAATTACATTACGGGTGTCGGGTATCCCGATGAAAACGCTGATCTTTGGCGCTTCTGGCCGGCTGACCTTCATGTCATCGGCAAGGACATCACGCGCTTTCACACGATCTACTGGCCGGCGTTCCTGATGTCGGCCGGGATCGAGCTTCCGAAGCGCGTCTTCGGCCACGGTTTTGTATTCAACCGCGGTGAGAAGATGTCCAAGTCGGTCGGCAACGTGATCGATCCATTTGCGCTCGTCGACCACTACGGGCTCGACCAGGTGCGCTACTTCCTGCTGCGTGAGGTGCCGTTCGGCCAGGACGGTAACTACAGCCACGACGCGATCGTGAACCGTACCAATGCCGATCTTGCCAACGACCTTGGCAACCTGGCGCAGCGCTCGCTGTCGATGATCGCCAAGAACTGCGGCGGCGTGGTGCCGCAGAAAGGCGCGCTGCAGGACGTCGATACCGCAATGCTGGCGATGGCCGACGAAGCGTTGGCGACGGCGCGCAAGGCGATGGGTGTGCAGGCGATCCACCAGGCACTGGCGGCCGTGTTCGCGGTCGTGGCGGAGGCCAACCGCTATTTCGCGGGACAGGAGCCTTGGGCGCTGCGCAAGACGGATCCCGAGCGCATGGAAACTGTTCTGTGGACCACGGCCGAGACCGTGCGCCGCGTGGCTATCCTCTGCCAGCCCTATGTGCCGGCTTCGGCAGCCAAGCTGCTGGACCTGCTTGCCGTGCCGGCGGACCAGCGCGACTTCGCGCATCTGGCGGACGCGTTCGCGCTGACGTCGGGCGACGAATTGCCCGCGCCGCAGCCGGTTTTCCCGCGCTATGTCGAGCCGGAAACCGCAGCCTGAGCGATCGCCGATGCTTGTCGACAGCCACTGCCATCTGGACTTTCCGGATTTCGCCGAGGAGCGCGACGCGATCGTGTCGCGCGCGCTGGAAACCGGCATCGGCCGCATGGTGACGATCTCGACCCGCGTGAAGAAGTTCCCACAGGTGCTGGCGATCGCCGAGGCCTACGAGCAGGTCTATTGCTCGGTCGGCACGCATCCGCACAATGCCGCGGAAGAGCTTGACGTGACGGCCGACGAGCTCGTGCGGCTGGCGCAGCATCAGAAGGTGGTCGCCATCGGCGAAGCGGGGCTCGATTACTTTTACGACAAGGCACCGCGCGACGCCCAGGCGAAGGGTTTCCGCACGCACATCGCGGCGGCGCGCATCACCGGCCTGCCGCTTGTGATTCATGCGCGCGACGCCGACGCCGATGTCGCGGCGATTCTGGAGGACGAAATGGGGAAGGGGACCTTCCCTTTCGTTCTCCATTGCTTTTCATCCGGCCGCGGGCTGGCGGAAGCCGGCGTCGCGCTCGGCGGTTACGTATCGTTCTCGGGCATCCTTACATTCAAACGCTCGGACGAGCTGCGGGAGATCGCGGCACACGTCCCGCGCGACAGGCTTCTGGTGGAAACGGACGCGCCTTACCTTGCGCCGCAGCCTTATCG
The DNA here is from genome assembly GCA_019739225.1 of Aquamicrobium sp. Lineage (GTDB taxonomy): Bacteria > Pseudomonadota > Alphaproteobacteria > Rhizobiales > Rhizobiaceae > Aerobium. The sequence goes on along the minus strand of JAHHDT010000001.1, from coordinate 315,171 downwards.
GGGAAAACGCAACGAGCCGGCCTATGTGAAGGAGACCGCGGCCGTTCTGGCGAAGGCTGTCGGAGTTACGGAGAGCGAGATTGCCGAAATCACGACGGAAAACTTCTTCCGTCTCTTCTCGAAAACACCACGGCCATAGGGACATGGCCGATCGCCTGCGCCTCGTCATCACCGGATGCGGCTCGTCGCCAGGCACGCCGCGCATCGTCGGTGACTGGGGCAATTGCGATCCCTCCAATCCCAAGAACCGCCGACGGCGTGCAGCGGCGCTCGTCGAACGTATTTCAGAATCTGGTGAAGTAACCCGCGTCGCGATCGACACCGGGCCGGATTTCCGCGAGCAGATGCTGGATGCGGGTGCGACGCATCTCGACGCTGTCGTCTATACGCATCCGCATGCCGACCATATCCACGGTATCGACGATCTGCGTGGCTATTTCCTGGTGCAGCGCCATCGCATCAACATCCACGCAGACAAGCCAACGCTCGAAAGGCTGCGCGACGCGTTCGGCTATTGCTTCGAGACGCCGCCCGGCAGTTCCTATCCGCCGATCGTTACGCCGCACGTGATCGCACACGACACGCCGTTCACCATCGACGGTGCCGGCGGTCCGATCACGTTTCTGCCACTCACATTGGTGCATGGCGATATCCTGTCGCTCGGTTTCCGCATCGGCGGGCTCGCTTATTGTTCCGACGTCAGCGACTTTCCCGAGGAAACCGCGGCCCAGCTCGAAGGCCTCGAGGTGCTGGTGGTAGACGCGCTGCAATACCGGCCGCACCCCAGCCATCTGTCGCTGGCGCAGGCGCTGGAGTGGATCGAACGCCTCCAGCCGCAGCGCGCGGTACTGACGCATATGCACATACCGCTGGACTACGAAGCCGTGCGTGCCGAAACGCCTGACCAAGTCGAGCCGGCGTTTGATGGCATGGTGATCGAGATTTCGGCCTCAAGCCTTTGATTTGATTTTGCGTTCAGGCTGCGGGTATACGATTTCCCATATCGACGCAAGTTCCATAATCCATCTTATGCGACTTTTGTTTATGGGGTTTGGACGTATCAGCGATGCGATACTGCTTTGCTTGATCCGCCGCTGTCTCGCCTACTCCTCGCTGCGGCCCGTACCATTGCGATCGCGCTCGTATCGTCTGATAACCGGAAACGGCGGTAGCCACGCCTCTCGACGGACAGTCCAGAGTTCATAGGTCGGAACCAGTTGGTCAGGTGCGTCGAGTGAGCCCAGGTTCATCTCGATCTCGTCGGCGCTACGCCCGAAAACCGAGGACCCGCATTCCGGGCAGAAATGACGCCCCGCATAGTCGCGCGTTTCGCCTTCGACCGTCACCGCATCTGAGGGAAAGATCGCCGATGCGTGAAAAAGCGCGCCGTGATGTTTGCGGCAGTCGAGGCAATGGCAGATTCCGACCCGGTACGGACGTCCTGTCGCCGTCAGCCGAACCTTGCCGCACAGGCAGCCGCCGGTGAAAATGTCCATGCTGCTCTGCCTCCACCATCAAGCGGCCCACAAGTACACCGAGGCCGCTCAGCCGTCCATCAGCACCACATCCACCATCGGCCCGCTCTCTCAGCGCTATTCGAACGCCTTGTCGCTGATCGGCCATATCGGCCGCGAGAGTTTGCGGTAGCCCGCCGTCTTCGGGTTGCTCGGATAGCAGCCCTCGACGGCCGCGTGGACGATCTCTTCCGCTATCGGCGCGAAGCCGGCATGGAAGTGGTTGGTCGATTTTATCAGCAGCACCTGCTTTTCGAGCGGATCGACGCCGAGATTGCTGAAGATGTCGGGCTCGAAGGTCTGCGTGCGGTTGGTGTTGAGGATGATGTCGATCTCGGTGCCGGCGAGCCGTACGAGCGCGGCCGGCCCGAGCGTGACCCGGCTGGTGCCGAAGGTCTGCCATCCTTCCTTCGCCAGCTTGCGGATTTCGAACAGACCGTCGAAGGGCTGGCCGCTGGCGGCGTTGGCCTTTCCGCCAATACGCATCTCCAGCAACGTGCCCTCGCCCGCGCCATGCGCGAAGATGACCGCCTGTGGATCCCAGATCGTGGCGACGCCGATGCGGTCGATGCCGCTGGCGGCAAGCGCGTGCAGCAGCGCCGTGTTGTCGCCGGCGGTGCCGCCGCCCGGATTGTCCCACATGTCGGCGATGACCAGCGGCTTGCCGCTGCCGCCGGCCCGTTTGGCGCGCTCGACCGTCTGGTCGACCGTCAGGCTGTTCATGATCGTCCTGCCGCGCATGGCGCGAACTTCGAGACCGAGTTTTTCGGCAAGCGCTGCGCCGGTTTCAGGCGCGTTGTCGGTCACCACCAGCATGCGCGTGCCGAGTTCCGGCACATCGGCGGCCATAAAGCCATGGATCAGGGATACGGAGAGAATACCATCCCTGCCCTGCAACGCCTTCATGCTATCGACGAAAGAGCGCGTGGGTTCGCGGCTGGTCGGGAAGACGTCGATCATCCGGCAGTCGAAGGTGGAAATGACGGGTCGGATTTCGCCGCGCGTGGCGCGCAGGGCAAGGTCCACCACGTGCTCGGCGCGCTCGACGAAGTCCGTATGCGGGAATTCGAGGAAGGCGGCGAGGATATCGGCCGCGGCCACGCGCTTCGGCGTCAGGTGGCTGTGCGGGTCGAGCTCGGCCGCCACCACGACGTCGGGGCCGACGATCTCTCGGACGCGCGCCAGCAGATCGCCCTCGCAATCGTCCAGTCCGCGCGCGACCATGGCGCCGTGCAGACCGAGCACCACGCAATCGACAGGCATGGCTGCCCGCAACTGGTCGAGGATCTCGTCGCGCAGGGCTTCGTAGACGTCGAGCCGCACATAGCCGCCGGGCTCCGCCCAGGTGGCGGTGCCCTCGATCAGTGTGAACCCCTCCTCCCTTGCCCTGCGCCGCAGGACCGGGATTGGCGCCGAGCACAGCGTCGGTGTGTCGGGGTGCGCGCCGGGCCCGGCATAGAAGGCCATCTCGAACGCATGCCTGTCGGTCGGGATCGGCGAAAAGGTGTTGGTCTCGGTGGCGAGCGACGCGGTGAAGACACGCATGCGATGATGTTCCGGTAGTTTGGCGCCGCGCTCAGAGCGGCTTGTAGGCGACGGCCTCGACCTCGATCTTGATGTCGATCATCAGGCGCGATTCAACCGTGGTGCGGGCTGGAGGATCTTTCGGGAAGTGTTTTGCGTAGACGGCGTTGAAGGCGCCGAAGTCGCGCGCATCCTCGATCCAGACCGTCGTTTTGACCACGTCTTCCATCGCGCAGCCGGCAAGCGCCAGCGCGGCCTTCACGTTGGTCAACACCTGTTCGGTCTGCTCGGTAATGCCGCCCTTGACGACGATACCATCGGCCCCGACGGGTACCTGGCCCGACACGAATACGAAATCGCCGGCGCGCACGGCGGGAGAAAGCGGCACGTGGGAGGTGCCGAAGCACTGCTTGGTCATATGTCTGCTCCTTTGTCGGCCTGAACCGGCCTATTTGACCGCGCCAATCGCCAGCCCACGCACCAGATAGCGCTGCAGCCAGGCAAAGACGATGGCGACTGGGATGGTGGCGACGAAGGTCGCGGCCATGACGTGATGCCATTCGACCGTGTAACGACCCGCCACCAGCGAGAAAATCTGGATCGGCAGCGTGTAGCTTTCCTGCCGCCTGAGCATGGTGAGCGCGATGACGAACTCGTTCCAGGCGTTGATGAAAGAGAAGATCGCCGTCACTGTGATCGCCGGAAGCGCCAGCGGCAGGAACACCATGGCAAGCGCCCGCGCAGGGCTGGCGCCCTCGATCCAGGCCGCCTCCTCCAGGTCCTTCGGGATGGTGGAGAAGTAACTCTGCAGCATCCAAACCGTGAAGGCGACGTTGAAGGCGCCATAGACGAAGACGATCGAATTGACGTTGTCGAGCAGACCCAGCCAGACGACGAGGCGGAACAGGCCGATGACGAGCACGATCGGCGACAGCATCTGCGACACGAGCAGGAACTGCCGGAAGGCACCCTGCCCTGCGAACCTGAACCGGCTCATGGCGTAGGCTGCCGGGATCGAGACCAGCAGCGCCAGCACCGTGGAAAGCACTGCCACGTAAACCGAGTTCCAAAGGGCGTTGCCGAAATTGGTGGCGGCCCACATGTCGATGAAGTTGCGCCAGGCTTCTTCGCGCGGCCACCATGTGGGCGACAGCACCTCGTTTGCCGGCTTGATCGCGGTGATGAACATGACCGCGAACGGGAACAGGATCAGTACCACCAGCGGCGAGAGCAGCAGCCAGAAAAGCAGCGACTTCTTGAGCTTCGCACTCATGCGCGCTCCCTCCGCATGGCGAGCGAGACGTAGACGACGGTGAAGGCGAGCAACAGCCCGAACATCATGATCGACAGCGCCGATGCCTCGCCCAGCTTTCCGAGGCTGAACCCGAGCTGGTACAGATAGGTGACGAGAATGTCGGTGGAATTGGCCGGACCGCCCTGCGTCGTCGCCCAGATGATCGGGAAGGAATTGAACACGTTGATCATGTTGAGCACGATCGCGATGTTCAGGAACGGGCGCATGAGCGGCAGCGTGATCTCGCGGAAGGTCTGCCAGCGAGAGGCGCCTTCGAGCTTGGCTGCCTCGTAAAGGTCGTCGGAGATCGATGACAGCCCGCCCAGGAAGATCGTCACCGTAAACGGGATCGTCACCAGGATGCCGATCATGATCTGCACCGGAAAGGCGGTCGAGGCGCGCGCCAGCCACTGAATGTTCTGGTCGATCAGGCCCAGGTTCCTGAGACCTGAGTTGAGCATGCCGCTTTCGCCGTTGAGCGCCCAGCGCCAGACGATGGCTGTCATCGTGAGCGAAACCGCCCATGGCAGCATGATGATCACCCGCGCCACCGAGCGGCCGTAGAAATCCTCGTTCAGGATCATGGCCACGGGCACAGAGATGATGAGTGCTCCAATGACGATGCCGCCCGTCCAGATGAAGGTGCGCCACAGGGCGCCGAGGAAATCCGGGTCCCGGAACACGGCCATGTAGTTGTCGAAGCCGTTGAAGCCGCGCAACTGGCCGAAGCGGTTGACGTCGTTGACCGAGATCGTGCCGAGCTGGAAGAGCGGCCACAGGATGATGAACGCGGCGAGCAGGAACCCCGGCAGGATCAACACGTAGGGGTTGGTCAAGGGCGAGCGCATCGGTGTCCCGTCATGATTTGCCGGCTGAAACGGCGGGATTGCTCGGGCTGGCAGGCGCGGAGTTCCGCGCCCGCCGATGTCGTCGGTCTGCGATCAGTTGCCGAGGATACCGTTGATTTCGGCTGCCGCCGCGTCGAGCGTGGCCTTCGCCTCGCCGTCGCCGAGATAGATGGTCTGCACCGCGTCGGACGTGGTGGAGGCAATCTCTTCCCAGCCAGCGATGACCGGCGCGAAACGCGCATCCGGCAGGAGGTTGGTGAACTCCTTCAGGTCCGCATTGTCGGCAAAAGCCGGCTGCGCGGCCACTTCCGGGTTGACGGGCAGGAAGCCCTCGCCCGAGGTGAACTTCGAGCGCCATTCGGTGGTGAACAGCATGTCGAGGAACTTCCAGGCCAGCTCCTTGTTCTCGGAGTTCTCGAACATGATGATCGAGTCGGTCACGCCGTAGGTGCCGCGGTCGCCGTCCGGCCCGGCCGGAATGGCGGCCACGCCGTACTGCAGATCAGGTGCCTCTTCCTTGATCTGGTTGGACAGGAACGGCGCGGTAATCATCATGCCGACCTTGCCCTGCTTGAACAGGTTCTGGACGTCCTCGCGGTTATACGAAGTAACGCCCGGCTGGGTCGAACCCGCATCGATCAGGGATTTGTACATCTCGGCCGCCTTGTAGCCGGCATCGGTGTCCAGGCCGGACGTGCCGTCTTCCTCGACCAGTTCGCCGCCATAGGCCCAGAAGGCATAGTAGAAATAGACGTCCGTCTCGATCTCCTTGCCCTGCAGACCGAAGCCGGCGATGTCGTCGCCCAGCGCGCTGATCTTTTCGGCTGCTTCGGCGAGCTCATCCCAGGTATCCGGCACTTCGGTGATGCCCGCCTGCTCGAACAGCGCCTTGTTGTAATACATGGCGCGGGCGGATGCCGCGATCGGCAGGCCGTAGGTCTTCTCCTGCATCACCGACGGCTCGAGGAATACGGGGAAGAACCGCTCCTTGAATTCGTCCGTCATGTACTCGTCAAGCGGGGCGGCAATGCCTTGGTCGACGAAGTCGATGAGCCAGCGCGTGCCGATGATCGAAAGATCGGCATTAGCGTTGCCGGAGATGTCGGTCGTCAGTTTCTGCAGCAGAACGTCCCATGGCACGACCTCGACCTGGATGTCCGAACCGGGGTTGGCCTCCTCGAACGCCTTTGCGGCCTCGTCGAAATAGGGGCCGGTCTTGGAGCTGTATTCGGCGACTGTGACACGCACGGTCTCGGCTGCTGCCCATCCGGTGAATGCCAGAAGTGCTGCGCCCGCGACTGCGGATCTGAGCGCGGTCTTGTTCATTGCTATCTCCCTGTTCCTCTCTCGAGTTCCTGTGCGCCGGCATGCTCTTTCGACGGTCGTCCGCGGCGCCAGCGACAACCTATGATGTAATTTTTTTACAGAAATTTGGAAAACGCAAGGAGATTCGCACATTCGTGTTGCTAAATTACGAGTTTTCGGCAAACCTCATGAAAACGGCCGTGAACGGCCAAGTTAGGCGCGACCGTGCTCAGCGAATGGTGAGCGTCGCGATCAGGGGCGAATGGGAGTGTGATGATCGATCTTGCGGGGCATAGAATTGTCGTTACCGGTGCCGCCGGCGGCATCGGCAGCGCGATGGTGGAGGTGCTGGCGGGGTTTGGTGCTGCGGTGGTCGCCTGCGACATCGAAGGGGCCGACCTTGGACTGCCGGGCGTGGCCGAGGCTCATCATTTCGATCTGATGGACGATGCGGCGATCGAGGCCGCGGCAGCAGAGATCTGCGCCGGTGGTGCCCCCGACGCCGTCATCTCCAATGCCGGCTGGACACGTGCCGAAACCCTTGCCGATGTCAGCGCCGATGCGCTTTCGCATGAGCTGAACCTCAACCTGCGCAGCGCAGCGCGTTTGTCCCAGGCATTTCTGCCGGCGATGCGAAACAACGGTGGCGGCGCCCTCGTCTTCATCTCCTCGGTCAACGCGCTTTCCCACTATGGCAATCCCGCCTATGCGGCTGCCAAAGCAGGCCTGCTGGCCTGGATGCGGGCGATCGCAACCGAGGAAGGCCGCAACGGCATCCGTGCGAACGCGATTGCGCCGGGCTCCGTGCGCACGATGGCATGGGATCATCGCATCGAGCGCGATCCGGCAATTCTGGGAAAAGTCAAACAGCTCTATCCGCTGGGGCGCATGGTGGAGCCGGCGGAAGTGGCGCGGGCGGCGGCCTTTCTGGTCTCGTCGCTGGCAAGCGGCATCACGGGAACGGTGCTGCCGGTCGATGCAGGCATATCGGCAGGCAACCTGCCTTTCCTGGAACAAATCGCCGTCTGAGGAGCACGATCAATGGCCGATCTGAAACTGACCGACATTTCCAAGCGCTATGGATCGATGTCGGTCATCGAGAAGCTCTCGCTTTCGATCGACGATGGCGAGTTCGTCGTTCTCGTGGGGCCGTCCGGCTGCGGCAAGTCCACCCTGCTGCGCATGATCGCGGGGCTGGAGCCTATCACTGGCGGAGATCTGGTGATCGGCGGCGTGCGGGCCAACGACATCCCACCGCAGAAGCGCGACACGTCGATGGTATTCCAGTCCTACGCGCTGTTTCCGCATATGACGGTGCGGGAGAACATCAGTTTCGGCCCCCGCGTGCGCGGAGAGCCGAAGGCCGAGACGGAAACACGTATCCGCAGGGCCGCGGAAATCCTCAATCTCGGCGACTATCTCGACCGACGACCGGGGCAACTTTCCGGCGGCCAGCGGCAGCGCGTGGCGATGGGGCGCGCGATCGTGCGCGATCCGAAAGTGTTTCTGTTTGACGAACCGCTTTCCAATCTCGACGCCAAGCTGCGCATTCAGATGCGCACGGAGATCAAGGCGCTTCACCAGAAGCTCGGCACCACGATCGTCTACGTGACCCACGACCAGATCGAGGCCATGACCATGGCCGATCGCATCGTTGTGATGAACAGTGGCCGTATCGAGCAGGTCGGCACGCCGCTGGAGCTTTACGACAACCCCGCGAACACCTTCGTCGCCGGTTTCATCGGCTCGCCTGCAATGAGTTTCCTGCAGGGCAAGACCGCTTCGGGAAGCGGTTCGCCGGTCGCGACCCTCGGCGACGGTACCAAGCTGCCGATTGCAGGTGGCCATGGCGAGCGCCCGGTGACGATTGGCATCCGACCAGAGGCCTATCACCGCGACCCCGAAGGGCCTTTGGCCCTGTCTGTCAGCGTGGTGGAGCCTACCGGGCCGGAAATCCATGTGTTCGGGACTATTGCAGGCGAAGACGTACGGGTTGTGCTGCGCGACCGCGAACTGCCGAAACCGGGCGAGGAATTGCGGCTTTCGGTGCCGATCGAGCACGTGCACCTTTTCGACACAGACGGCGGAGAGCGGCTCGGAGGAGACTTCCACTGATGGACACACGCGCGCCCGCAGCCCCCGAACGCACGGTCGACATCATCGCCCGTTTGCAGGACCGGCTCGAACGTGGGCGCGGCGCCGAAATCAGGCTTGTGGAGAGTATCCTTGCCGACCCGCAATTCGCAGCGCACGCACCCATTGCGCAGATTGCGGAACGAGCGGGCGTCAGCGAGCCGACCATCACAAGGCTGGCGCGGGGGCTGGGCTTTCCAGGCACACGCGAGATGCGTTTTCACCTGGCGCAGGCGCTGGCCATAGGCGGCGCCTATCTGCGCGAGCCGAGCGTGCCGGCAGAGGAGCTGCCGCTGTCCGCGCAGGTGATCGCCAAGGTGGCGTCCGGTGCGCATGCTGCGCTCGACTTGATGTCCATGGGGCTTGCGGACGTCGACATCGAAGGCATGGCGCGGCAAATCTGTCGTGCCAGCCAGATCCTCGTCTATGGCACCGGCGGCGGGTCATCCTTCGCGGCCGTCGAATTGCAGAACCGGCTGTTCCGCCTCGGCCTCCATGTGACCGCGCATACCGACCCGCAGCTTCAGCGGATGAGCGCTTCGGTGCTCGAGCCGAAGGCCGTCGTGATCGGCTTTTCGGTCTCGGGCCAGGCGGCATCGGTTCGCGATGCGGTGACAATCGCGCGGCAATATGGTGCGAAAGCGATCGTCGTGACGACGCCCAACACGCCGCTTGCCAAGGCAGGCGACGCCCTGTTGCCGCTGACGTTCAAGGAAGACGGCAACCTCTACAAGCCGTCCTCCACCCGCTATGCCCTTCTGGAGGCGGTGGACATCCTTGCCATGGCCACGGCGCAGACGATCGGGCCGAAGGTGCTCGAGTCGCTGCGGCGCGTCCGCCACAGCCTTGCCAGCCAGAACATCCGCAACCCTGACCTGCCTATCGGAGACTGACACTTTGCGTATCATGGACCTCGAAACGCCCGCCGTGGTCATCGACCGGACGAAGGTGGATGCCAATCTCGCGCGTGCGCAGGCCTATGCCGATGCGAACGGGCTGAAACTGCGCCCGCATATCAAGACGCACAAGCTGCCGATGTTCGCCAGGCTGCAATGCGAGCTCGGCGCCATCGGCATTACCTGCCAGAAGGTGGGCGAAGCCGAGGTGATGGCGGATGGCGGCATTACCGACATCTTCATCCCCTACAATATTCTGGGTGAAGGGAAGCTTGAGCGGCTGGCGGCCCTGCATCAACGCGTGAACATGTCGGTCAGTGCCGACAGCACTGTTACGGTCGCAGGCTATGCAGGCCGCTTTATCGACCCCGCACACCCCCTGCCCGTTCTGATCGAATGCGATATCGGCGCAGGACGTTGCGGCGTCCAGTCGCCCGACGAGGCGCTGGCGCTTGCCCGCAAGATCGAGGCCGCACCGGGCCTTCGCTTCGAAGGGCTGATGGCCTATCCGCCGCGCGGTGCGATGCAAGACGTGGAACGGTGGCTCGAGGATGCGATTGCTTTGCTGGAGAAGAACGGCATTGCGGTCAAGACGGTCTCAAACGGCGGCTCCCCGGATTTCTACTCGGGGGCGACGGTGACAAGCGCCACCGAGCACCGGCCGGGCACCTACATCTATTCGGACCGGATGCAGGTCGCTTTCGGCCACGGCACGCTTGAGGATTGCGCGCTGACCGTACTTGCCACCGTGGTGAGCCGCCCGACGCCCGACCGCGCCGTCCTCGACACCGGCTCGAAAGCGCTCGCCGCCGATATGGCTCCTGTGCCGGGTCACGGGCACATCGTCGAATATCCCGACGCCGTCATCACAACGCTCAATGAGGAGCATGGCATCGTTGACTTGTCAGCCTGCGCCATCAAGCCGGAGATCGGCGAGAAGGTGCGCATCATCCCCAATCACGTCTGCGTCGTTTCGAACCTCTTCGACGTGGTCAACCTTACCGACGGCGAGATCGTGCTGGAAACCGTGCCAGTCGCGGCACGCGGCAAGCTCGCCTGATTTTTACGCCAACCAACGGACCGACCCATGATCTACGACAAGAACCCCTTCCCGCAGGGTGATGCCGACCGCCACGCATTGTGGGAGATGCTGGTGCATCGCGACATCGACGCCTTTCTGGCGCAGGACTGGTCGATGGTGGCAGACGACTTCGCCGAGGACCGCTTCTTCGGCATGCATGCGCATTTCCTGAATGACGCCGATTCCTGGCGGCTGCAGTTTCCCGATGTCGCGACCTATCGCGACGAATGGCTGCGCCAGGCCAAGGAGACCGCGGCGACCGAGTTCGCCGAACCGCTGCGCGATGCGCTTTTCCGTGTGACCAACATGCGCGACATGGACATCGACGGCGACCGCGCCGTGCTGCACAAGAAGTTCAACGGCAGCGTGCGCAAGGCCGACGGCACCGAAGACCGGCTCAACTGGCAGACGCTTTATTTCTGCTCGAAGCTCGGTGGCCGTTGGAAGATCATCGGTTTCGTCGGCTACATGCCCCACCCGCTCGGGCGCTGAGCATAGCAACGCGGACCGCCATCGAAAACGATTGCGGTCCGTGCAAGACCCCTACTCCGCCGCCTCCTTGAAGGCGCCGGGCGTATAGTTGAGGATCGGCCCCAGCCAGCGCTCGACCTCGGCGATGTCCATGTCCTTGCGTCGGGCGTAGTCCGCGACCTGGTCGCGCTCGACCTTGGCGACGCCGAAATAGTAGCTGTCGGGATGGGCGAGATAGAGCCCCGACACCGACGAGCCCGGCCACATCGCGTAGCTTTCCGTCAGGCTGACGCCGGCTTGCCGTTCGGCGTCGAGCAGGCGGAACAGCGTTGCCTTCTCGGTGTGATCCGGCTGCGCGGGGTAACCGGGTGCGGGGCGGATGCCAGCATAGGGTTCGCCGATCAGGTCGTCGGGCGCATAAGCCTCGTCGGCGGCGTAACCCCAGAACTCCTTGCGCACCTTTTCGTGCATACGCTCGGCAAAGGCTTCGGCGAAACGGTCGGCCAGCGCCTTGACCATGATCGAATTGTAGTCGTCGTTGGCGCGCTCGAAACGCTCTGCGATCGCGACTTCCTCGATGCCGGCCGTTACCACGAAGCCACCGACATAGTCGGCCTTGCCGCTGTCGACAGGCGCGACGAAATCTGAAAGCGCCACATTGGCCTTCCCGTCGCGCTTGGCGAGCTGCTGGCGCAGGGTGAAGAAGGTGGCGAGCTCCTGCGCCCTGCCCTCATCCGTGAACAGCCTTATGTCGTCGCCAACCGATCCTGCGGGCCAGAAGCCAATGACGGCGCGGGGAGTGAACCACTTCTCCGCGATGATCTTTTCCAGCATCGCCTGCGCGTCGGCGAAGAGCTGGCGCGCGGCCGCGCCCTGCTTCTCGTCTTCAAGGATTTTCGGATAGCGTCCCTTCAGCTCCCAGGTCTGGAAGAAGGGCGTCCAGTCGATGTAGCGCGCCAACTCGGCCAGATCCCAGGTCTCGAAGGTTCGGGTGCCGAGGAAGGCCGGCTTTGTCGGCTCATATCCGGACCAGTCGATACGGTGGGCATTGGCGCGCGCGCGGGCCAGCGGCAGGCGCTGCTTCTCGGCCTCGGAACGATGGTGGGCGTCGGCGACCTTGCGATACTCCGCGCGCAGCGTTTCCACATAGCCGGGTTTCTGCTCCGAAGACAGCAGGCTGGAGACGACGCCGACGGCGCGGCTGGCATCGGTGACATAGACCGCCTGCCCGCGCTCGTAGCGCGGATGAATCTTCACCGCCGTATGCACGCGGCTGGTCGTGGCACCCCCGATCAGCAGCGGAATGTCGAAGCCCTCGCGTTCCATCTCGGCTGCGACGTGGGCCATCTCGTCGAGCGACGGGGTAATCAGCCCGGAGAGGCCGATGATATCGACTTCTTCAGTCCGGGCGGTCTCCAGAATCTTGGTCGCGGGCACCATCACGCCGAGGTCGATGATCTCGTAATTGTTGCAGGCCAGGACCACGCTGACGATGTTCTTGCCGATGTCGTGAACGTCGCCCTTCACGGTCGCCATCAGAACCTTGCCGGCGCTCTGGCGCTGTCCGCCGCCGGTGGCAAGCTTTTCCGCTTCCATGTATGGGAGCAGCACGGCCACGGCCTGCTTCATCACGCGCGCCGATTTCACGACCTGCGGCAGGAACATCTTGCCAGCGCCGAAGAGGTCGCCGACGACGTTCATGCCGGCCATCAACGGTCCTTCGATGACATGCAGCGGACGCTCGGCGTTCTGCCGGGCTTCCTCGGTGTCGGCCTCGATATATTCGGTGATGCCGTTGACGAGCGCATGTTCAAGCCGCTTCTCCACCGGCCATTCGCGCCATCTAAGGTCCTTTTCCCTCGCCTCCTTGCCGCCCGCGCCCTTGAAGCGCTCGGCAATCTCGAGCATCTGCTCGGTCGCGGTGTTGCCTGCCTTCGGCCGGCGATTGAGGACGACGTCCTCGCAGGCTTCGCGCAGCTCCGGATCGATCGATTCGTAAACGGCGAGCTGCCCCGCATTGACGATGCCCATGTCCATGCCGGCCTGGATGGCATGGTAGAGGAACACGGCATGCATCGCCTCGCGCACCGGCTCGTTGCCGCGGAAGGAGAATGACAGGTTCGACACGCCGCCCGATACGTGGACGTGCGGCAGGGTCTGAATGATCTCACGGGTCGCCTCGATGAAGTCGACACCGTAATTGTCATGTTCCTCGATGCCCGTCGCAACAGCGAAGATGTTGGGGTCGAAGATGATGTCCTGCGGCGCGAAACCGGCCTTCTCGGTCAGCAGCTTGTAAGCGCGCGTGCAGATCTCGACCTTGCGTTCTTTCGTGTCGGCCTGTCCGGCCTCGTCGAAGGCCATGACCACGACGGCCGCGCCATACATGCGGCACAGCTTCGCCTGTTGGAGAAAGGCCTCCTCGCCCTCCTTCATGGAGATCGAATTGACGACGGGCTTGCCCTGCACGCATTTCAGGCCGGCCTCTATCACTTCCCATTTGGAACTGTCGATCATCACCGGCACGCGGGCGATGTCCGGTTCGGCGGCGATCAGGTTGAGATATTCCTGCATCGCCTTCTTCGAATCGATCAGCCCCTCGTCCATGTTGACGTCGATGATCTGCGCGCCGTTTTCGACCTGGTCGCGCGCGACGTCGAGCGCAGTGGCGTAGTCTCCCGCGGTGATCAGCTTCCTGAATTTCGCCGAGCCGGTCACGTTTGTGCGCTCGCCGACATTGACGAAGGGAATGTCGTCGGTGAGCGTGAATGGCTCGAGGCCGGAAAGCCGCATCAGCGGTTTCACCGTCGGCAGGCCGCGCGGCGTGTGGCGGGACACAGCCTCGGCGATTGCCGCGATATGCTCAGGCGTCGAGCCGCAGCAGCCGCCGACGATGTTGACGAGCCCTTCGCGGGCGAATTCCTCGACCTGCTCGGCCATGAATTCGGGGCTTTCGTCGTATTTGCCGAATGCGTTGGGCAGGCCTGCGTTCGGATAGGCACAGGTGAAAGTGTCGGCAACGCTGGAAATCTCTGCCAGATGTGGCCGCATCGCAGCCGCGCCGAGCGCGCAATTCAGGCCGATGGAGAACGGCTTTGCGTGTCGCACGGAATGCCAGAAGGCGGTCGGCGTCTGACCGGAAAGCGTGCGGCCGGAAAGGTCGGTGATCGTGCCGGAGATCATGACCGGCAGGCGAACGCCCTTTTCGTCGAACACTTCCTCCGCCGCGAAGATCGCAGCCTTGGCGTTGAGCGTGTCGAAAATCGTCTCGATCAGGATGATGTCGGAGCCGCCGTCGATCAGGCCGCGCAGCTGTTCGCCGTAGGCGATGCGGAGCTCATCGAAGGAAACTGCGCGATAGCCGGGATTGTTGACGTCGGGCGAAATCGAGGCGGTGCGGTTCGTCGGGCCCAGTGCACCCGCGACGAAGCGGCGGCGGCCGTCCTCCTGCTGGGCGCGCAAAACGGCGCGCTTGGCAAGCCGGGCGCCGTCGCGGTTCAGCTCATAGACCATCTCCTCCATGCCGTAATCCGCCTGCGCGATGGTCGTGGAGGAAAAAGTGTTGGTCTCGACAATGTCGGCGCCCGCCCTTGCGTAACGGTAGTGAATCTCCTCGATCGCCTTCGGCTGGGTGAGGATCAGCAGGTCGTTATTGCCCTGCTGGTGACAGGCGCAGCCGGTGAAGCGATCGCCCCGGAAATGATCCTCGTGAAAGCCGAGTTCCTGGATCTGCGTGCCCATCGCACCATCGAGGACGAGGATGCGCTCGCGTGCGGCTGCCGCAAGCGCCGCGAAAATCTCCGAGCCGTCCGGCTTCGGGGCTTCGGGTCCGAAAAGGGCATCTAACGATGAAGGCATTTGCGACACTACTTATTCCTTGGACGACAGCGCATGTCGTCACATAAAGACATCTTTATGTCAACATGCAGGAGCCTGAACGTGATCGGTGAATTGGCCGCGCCGGTCGTGGACAAGGTCGCTGCCGCGTTCTACCTCTCGAAGGCTGCAACGCCCCAACTCCGCGAGCCGACGTCATGACCCCTTCCAAAGACATTGCCCGCCTGATCGAGATCATGGCGGCGCTGCGCGATCCGCAAACCGGCTGTCCGTGGGACGTCGAGCAGGATTTCGCGTCGATCGCCCCCTACACGATCGAGGAGGCCTACGAGGTCGCAGACGCTATCCAGCGTGGTGACCGCGACGACCTGCGTGACGAGCTGGGCGATCTGCTGCTGCAGGTTGTCTACCATGCGCGCATGGCCGAAGAGGAAGGCGCCTTCGACTTCGGCGATGTGGTCCATGCCGTTACGAAAAAGATGATCCGTCGCCATCCGCACGTCTTCGGCGATGAGGCGGCGCGCGGCGCCGGCATGGCCAAGGGCATGTGGGAACGCATCAAGGCGGAGGAAAAGGCGGAGAAGCGCGCTGCCCGCCTTGCGCGTGGCCTCGACCCGGAAGACCACGGCAAGGGCTTTCTGGACGGCATACCGCTGGTCCACCCCGCCCTGACGCGCGCCTTGAAACTGCAGGAAAAGGCCGCGCGCGTCGGTTTCGACTGGAAAGAGGCGAAGCCGATCCTCGACAAGATCGAGGAGGAAATCGGCGAATTGCGCGAGGCAATGGAAAAGGGCGCGGAAGACGAAGTCGCCGGCGAGTTCGGCGATGTCCTCTTCGCCCTCGTCAATTTCGGCCGTCACCTGAAGCTCGATGCCGAAGACGCGCTGCGGCGCACCAACGAAAAATTCCGCACCCGTTTCCATTATGTCGAAGCAGCGCTTCAGGCGCAGGGTCGTACGCTCGACGATGCCTCGCTGGACGACATGGAAGCGCTCTGGCAGCAGGCCAAGGCGGCCGAATAGGCCGGCGGCGGGCGCAAGCCGGACCGGAGATTTCGCGCCCAGGAGAAAAAATCCGTCGCAATGTCACTCCGGCGGGCCTCCGTCTCGTCATGGTTTCGTATCCAACGGAAGGAAAGCGAACCATGACTGCACAAATCGATCTCTTCGCCGCCGCGCCGACGCTGATGAAATCCTGGACCGGCACCTCGATGGCCGTCGCTTCCAGCCTGGAGCCGAGCCTCATCGAACTGGCGAAGATCCGCGCCTCGCAGATCAACGGCTGCGCCAATTGCATCAACATGCATACGGCCGAGGCGCGCGACAAAGGCGAGACGGAGCAGCGCATCTATCTGCTGTCGGCGTGGCGTGAGGCGCCGTGCTATACAGACCGCGAGCGTGCGGCGCTGGCATGGACGGACGCGCTGACCCGTCTCAGCCAGGGCCACGAGCATCATGCTGCGCGCGAGGCGCTGCAGGCCCATTTCAGCGAGGAGGAGCAGGTGAAACTCACCCTGATGATCAACGTCATCAACGGCTGGAACCGGCTTGCCGTCGGCTTCGGGCTATGGGTCGAGCCGGCTGCGGCCAAGACCGCTGCGCAGGCCGCCGCCTGATGGCGGAGCCTCGGCAGGCCGACGACGCTGCGGGGAGTTTCGCCCCGCAGCGCGCCATGCTGATGCGGGTCGCCTACCGCATGCTGGGTTCGGTCGTCGATGCGGAGGACGTGGTGCAGGAGGCGTTCATTCGCTGGCACGCCACCGACCGCAGCGTGGTCAAGGAGCCGGGCGCGTTCCTGCGCCGCACCGTGACCCGGCTCTGCCTCGATCAGCTCAAGGCGGCACGGCACCGGCGCGAAACCTATGTCGGCTCGTGGCTGCCTGAACCGGTCATGGAGGAGGACGAACAGGAAGACGTCACGCTTCCCCTGATGCTCGCGCTGGAGCGCCTCTCGCCGCTGGAACGCGCGGCCTTTCTGCTGCATGACGTTTTCGGCCTCGGTTTCGACGAGGTTGCGCAGACCATCCAGCGGGACCAGGCGGCCTGTCGCCAGCTTGCGGTGAGGGCTCGCGCCCATGTGCGCGAGGCGCGACCACGGTTCGAGATAGACCGGCAGGCTGGCAAGGAGATCGCCGAGGCGTTCTTTGCCGCTTCCCGCAGCGGCGACATGAAGGCGCTCGGCGCTATGCTGGCGGCCGATGTGAGCGTTCATTCGGATGGCGGCGGCAAGCGACCGGCTGCGCTGGAGCCCATCATCGGCTTCGAGGCTGTCATGGAGGTCCACCGGAACCTCGTCAACCTGTTCGAGAATGGCGGCTCAAAGCTCGTACGCGCCGGCCTGATCAACGGGTTGCCGGGCTTCATATCGTTGGAGGCAGACGGCCAGATACAGACGACGACGCTCGACATCGAGGATGGCCGTGTCACGGCGATCTACATCGTGCGCAACCCCGACAAGCTCAGGCATCTGAACTGACTGCAGCGCTATTCCGCCGCGCGTCCGAAGCGTTCCTCGATTTCCTTGCGAATGGCGGCGGTCGCGTTGACGATGAGATCGACGCTGCCGTCTTCGTGGTTCTCGCGCCCGATCACGTCGCCGTTGCGGTAGACCCAGTCGATCTCGCCGGCCCGCGCGGTCGTCAGCTTTACCCGCACGGCTGCCGTAGCCCCCGCGATGCGTTCTTCCACCAACGCGCTCAGGCGTTCGACGCCTTCGCCGGAGATCGCGGAAATCGCCACGGGTTTGGATGCTCCGGCATCGGCCTGCAACAGCCGCTCGCGATCGGCGTCGTCCAGAAGGTCGACCTTGTTCCAGACCTCGAGTACGCGCCGCTCGTCGGACGCATCGACGCCGAGGTCGCCGAGGATGCGCGCCACGTCTTCCGCCTGCGCGGCCGTGTCCGGATCGGAGATGTCGCGCAGGTGGATGATCAGGTCAGCTTCGACCACCTCCTCCAACGTGGCGCGGAAGGCGGCCACGAGGTGTGTGGGCAGGTCCGAGATGAAGCCGACGGTGTCCGACAGGATGACGACCGTGCCATGCGGCAGGCGCACCCGGCGCAGCGTCGGGTCGAGCGTCGCAAACAGCATGTCCTCGGCCAGCACCCCTGCCCCGGTCATGCGGTTGAACAGCGTCGACTTGCCGGCATTGGTGTAGCCGACGATGGCGACGATCGGATAAGGCACCTTGCGACGCTTGGAGCGGTGCAGGTCGCGCGTGCGGCGCACCGTCTCCAGCTCGCGCTTCAGCCGCATGATCTTTTCCTGCAGCATGCGGCGGTCGGCCTCGATCTGCGTTTCGCCGGGGCCGCCGAGGAAACCCGCGCCGCCGCGCTGGCGCTCGAGGTGCGTCCAGCTTCGGACGAGGCGGCCCTTCTGGTAGTTGAGGTGGGCGAGGTCGACCTGCAGCGTGCCTTCGCGCGTCCGGGCGCGCCGGCCGAAGATCTCGAGGATGATGCCGGTGCGGTCCAGCACCTTGGCGTTCAGCGCCTTTTCGAGATTGCGCTGCTGCACCGGGGTCAGCGGATGGTCGACAAAGACCAGCTCCGCCTCCTGGTCCTTCACGATGGCGGCGAATTCATCCAGCTTGCCGGTTCCGAGAAGGGTTGCCGGACGTGGATCGTTGACCGTGACTATCTCGGAATGGACGGTGTCCAGATCGATCGCCGCGGCAAGACCTATGGCTTCTTCAAGGCGCGCCTGTGCGGACCGTGGCTGGCGAGGGCGTGCCCTTGCAGCTTCGTCTCCCGATGCCTTCGGCAGCCGGGTCAAAACCGGCACGATAATGATTGCGCGGGCAGTCTTTTCCTGGGGCATCTGGTCCTTTGCCGCTCCTGTCGAGCGGCGCCGAGAGCCCCCTGCCCGTTCGGTCTGGGTCAATCAGGCTTCCCGGCCGTTTTCGTCGCCGTCGAACATCTGCACCGGCTGGCTGGGCATGATGGTCGAGATTGCGTGCTTGTACACGAGCTGCGAATGGCCATCGCGTCGCAAGAGGACGCAGAAATTGTCGAACGACGTCACGACGCCCGTCAGCTTGACGCCGTTGATGAGGAAGATTGTGAGTGGATTCTTGCTCTTGCGAACTGAGTTCAGGAACACGTCCTGCAAGTTTTGGGTCCGTTCCGCCATTTTTCTTGTCTTTCGCCGATCCCCCAACGGAATGCCACTAATAGCGCCCATTTGGGTGCGCCCTGTCAAGCGCGCAACAATAAAGTCGGCTCGCTATACATGCGAGCAAACGATTCATTCGGCCCCTTTCGATGTCGCGGTTATCAGGCCGGTGTCTTTTCCGCAATGTCAAAAAAGGCCTCGCGCAGAGAAAGCGTCACCGATCCGGGGTGCCCATTGGCGACACTCGCACCGTCGATGTCGACGACCGGCATCACCACCGTGGTGGCCGCGGTGATGAAGGCTTCCTTGGCACCTTTTGCCTCATCGACCGAAAAGCTGCGCTCCTCGACCTTTAGGCCGAGCTTCTTTGCGACATCCATGACGGTTGCGCGCGTGATGCCGCGCAGGATACCGAATTCGGCCGGGCGCGTGACCAGAGTGCCGTCCGCGGTAACGATCCACGCATTGGTGGAAGCGCCTTCCTTGACTGTCCCGTCGGTGTCGATGAACCAGGCTTCCACGGCACCGGCTTCGCGGGCTTTCTGGCGTGCCAGCACGTTGGGCAGAAGGCCCACGGTCTTGATGTCCACGCGCTCCCAGCGGTTCTCCGGCACGGTGATGACCTTGACACCTTCCGCTGCGCGGCGGGCAGCGATTGCCGGGCTCGACCGCTTGGCTGTGACGACCAGCGCCGGCCGGGTGCCGGCTGCCGGGAAATAATGATCGCGGGGGGCAACGCCGCGTGTCACCTGCAGATAGACCAGACCATTCTCGACATGATTGCGGCGGACAACCTCGCGCATCACGAATTCGAGCGCGCGCCGCGCGATCGGCCAGTCGATGCGCAGCTCCCGCAACGAACGGTCGAGCCGGTCCAGATGCCGTGTCATGTCCATGATGTTGCCGCGCGCGACCTCGCAGACTTCATAGACGCCGTCGGCGAACTGATAGCCGCGGTCCTCGACGTGCACCGAAGCATCGGCGTGCGGCGTGTAGCGCCCGTTGACATAGGCAATGCGTGGCATGGTCCCTCTCCAGGAAATGATGCGGCAGTCTCGAAACGCCAGTCAATGAACAGGTTCGTCAGAAGAATTCAAGGCTGACCCTGAACATCTGCTCGACCTGGCGCACCGCTGACGCCATGGCAAAGATCACCACGCGGTCCTTCGGCTTGATGCGCAGGGAACCGTCCGGCCTGATGACGGCCTTGTCGCGCAGGATCGCCCCGAGCCGGATGCCTTCCGGCAGATCGAGTTCGCGCAGCGGCCGGCCGACCAGCGGCGACGTTTCGAGCGCTTCCGCCTCGATGATCTCGGCAGCGCCGTGCTGGACGCTGTGCACCGCACGAATGCGCCCCCGCCGGACCTGCTGTAGGATACGCGAGATGGTCGCCATGCGCGGATTGATGTAGGCGTCGACGCCCAGCATGCCGGCGAAGTCGTGGTAGGTCGGGTTGTTGATGAGCACCAGGTTGGCGCGGCAGCCCAGCCGCTTGGCCATCACGCCGGAGAGGATGTTCACCTGATCATCGTTGGTGAGCGCGACAAGCAGGTCCGCCTCCGCGATATCGGCTTCCATCAGCAGCTTCTGATCGAGCGCGCTGCCGTGCAGCACGATCGTGCGGCGAAGGCTGTCGGCGGCCGCCACGGCGCGATCGCGCCCGGCTTCGATGATCTTGACCTTGGCGGGCGTGTCGCCGTTTTCGATCGCGCGCGCCACGTGCAGGCCGATATTGCCCGCGCCGGCGATCACGATACGGGCGGCCTTCTCCTCGTCATGGCCGAAAAGGCCCATGGTGCGGCGCACCTGCTGCTTCGAAGCAACGACATAGGCGATGTCGCCGACGGCAAGCTGGTCCTGCGAGCTTGCCACGAACAGGTGCCCTGCGCGCGAAATGCCAACCACGGTGGCCAGCAGATCCGGGAACAGCTCGCTGAGCTGCGAAAGCGGCGTGTCAACCACCGGGCAATCCTCGAGGCATTCGAGCGCCACCATGATGATGCGGTCGTCGGCAAAGCCTACGGCGTCCGCCGCCCCCGGCAAGGCGATGCGCCGCAGCACCATTTCGCCGACCTCAAGCTCCGGCGAGATGATGACGTCGATCGGCATGTTGTCGCGCGAGAACATGTCCATGGCGTGTGGTTGCAGATAGGCCTGCGCGCGGATGCGCGCGATCTTGGTCGGCACCTCGAACAGCGAATGCGCGACCTGGCAGGCGATCATGTTGACCTCGTCGTGAAAGGTCACCGCGATGATCATGTCCGCGTCCTTGGCGCCGGCCGCCTCCAGCACGTCCGGATGCGCGCCGTGGCCGACGAAGCCGCGCACGTCGAGCGCATCACGGACATTGCGGATCAGCTCCGGTGAAAGGTCGATGACCGAAACGTCGTTCTTCTCGGCGGCGAGTTTCTCGGCAATGCCGTAACCCACCTGCCCCGCCCCACAAATGACGACACGCATGTCGCGTTATACCCCCAGAGATTTCAGCTTTCGGTGCAGCGCCGAGCGCTCCATCCCGATGAATTCCGCCGTGCGCGAGATGTTGCCGCCGAAGCGGTTGATCTGCGCCAGCAGATATTCCTTCTCGAAAAGTTCGCGCGCCTCGCGCAGCGGCAGCGCCATGATGTGCTGGTCCGACTGGTTCGGCGCCCGTGGCATCACGTCGCCGATTTCCTGCGGCAGCAGGTCGGCCGTGATTGGTGCATCGACGTCGTCGCCGCGCGCCAGGATCATCAGGCGCTCGATGTTGTTCTTGAGCTGGCGGACATTGCCCGGCCAGTTGTGCGCCTGAAGCACGGCGAGCGCGTCATCACCGATGCGACGCGGTCGGATGCCGGCCTGGCTGGCGATCTGGCGCATGAAGCTGTCGACCAGGAAGGGTATGTCCTCGCGCCTCTCGGAGAGAGCGGGCACGAGAACGGGCACCACCGCAAGCCGGTGGTAGAGGTCCTCGCGAAATCGGCCCTGACGAATCATCCCCTCGATGTCCTGAGCGGTCGACGAGATGATGCGCACGTCGACCTTGACGCGCTTCGAGCCACCCACCCGCTCGAACTGCTGGTCAACCAGCACGCGCAGGATCTTGCCCTGCGTCTCGCGCGGCATGTCGGCGACCTCATCGATATAGAGGATGCCGCGATGCGCTTCCTCCAACGCGCCGACCTTGCGCTCGCCGCCATTGGCCTCGGTGCCGAAGAGCTCCATCTCCATGCGCTCCGGCGTGATCGAGGCAGCGCTTACGGTGACGAACGGACCGCTTTTGCGGGCGGACAGAGAATGGATGGCACGCGCCGCCAGTTCCTTGCCCGAACCCGATGGGCCGATTACCATCACGCGGCTGTTGGTCGGCGCCACGCGTTCGATCGTCTGGCGAAGCTGGCTCATGGCTGCCGACATGCCGATGAGATCGAAGGTTTCGCCGCTGCGCTTCTTCAGATCCGAAAGCTCCCGGCGAAGCTTGGACGTTTCCAGCGCGCGCTCGGCGATCAGGATCAGCCGGTCCGCCTTGAACGGCTTTTCGATGAAATCGTAGGCACCGCGCCGGATGGCCGAGACCGCCGTCTCGATGGTTCCGTGGCCGGAAATCATCACGACGGGCAGGTTCGGATGAAGCTTCTTGATCTCGTCAAGAAGGGCCAGCCCATCCAGCCGCGATCCCTGTAGCCAGATGTCGAGGAAGACGAGGCGCGGCACCCGGTCGGCGATGGCAGCCAGAGCGCTGTCGGCGTCGTGGGCCTTTCGCGTTTCGTGGCCCTCGTCGTCGAGGATGCCGGCGACCAGTTCGCGAATGTCTTCCTCATCGTCAACGATCAGAATGTCAGACGCCATTTTCAACCTTTTCATTCGTATTGTCGTCCGCCGCCCCTGCCGCAGGCAGAACGACGCGGATCATGGCCCCCCGGCCTCCATGGAAGGTTTCGGGGGCGTCGTGCAGTTCGAGTCGCCCACCATGGTCTTCCACGATCTTCTTGACGATCGCGAGGCCGAGGCCGGTCCCTTTTTCGCGGGTGGTCATATAGGGCTCCAGCAGCCGCTGACGGTTTTCGCGCGGCAAGCCCTTGCCGTTGTCCACCACGTCCACCGTGATGTGCTTGCCGGACCGTTGCGCGCGGACCAGTATCACGCCCTGCTCGCCGCCTTCACGTTCCACGGCCTCGATGGCTTCGGCCGCGTTCTTGATGAGGTTGCCGAAAGCCTGGCTGAGGAGACGGCTGTCGAACGTACCCATCAGCGGCTCGTTGCCGAATTCCCGCATGAAGGTGATGTCGCTTCGGCTGACCTCCACCAGGAACGATGCCTCGCGCAGCGGCTCACGCAGGTCGAGAACCTGCATGTCGGGCTTGGGCATGCGCGCGAAGGCCGAGAACTCATCGACCATCCGGCCGATGTCGCCAACCTGGCGGATAATCGTTTCGGTGCACTGGTCGAAGATTTCGCGGTCTTCGGTGATGGATTTTCCGAAACGTCGGCGGATGCGTTCGGCAGAAAGCTGGATCGGCGTCAGCGGGTTCTTGATCTCGTGGGCGATACGTCTCGCCACGTCCGCCCAGGCAGACGAGCGCTGCGCGGAAACGAGATCGGTGATGTCGTCCACGGTCACGACGTATGATGTGGCGCTGCGCTCCTCACCACCCTCCTCGGTCGTGACCTGAACGTTGAAAGTCCGCTCGGCCCCGCCGCGATAGAATGTCACCTGCTCGCGATGCACCGGGCGCCCGAGCGTGCGGCCGATCTCGAAAACGCCGCCGACATGCGGAAGGACTTCCGTGAGGCTGCGGCCGAGCACGTTGCCGGAGCGGATGGTGAGCATTTCCTCGGCGGAGCGGTTGACCATGGAGATGGCGCCGTCCTGGCCGACGCCGATGATACCGGCGCTAACGCCTGACAGCACCGCCTCGGTGAAGCGTCGTCGTTCGTCGATCACGTCTTTTGCGGACAACAGTTCGTTGCGCTGCGATTTGAGCTGGCGGATCATCTCGTTGAAGGTCTCGGCGAGCGACGCGACATCGCCATCCGAGCGGCGCACCGGCACCGCGACATCGAGATTGCCGGTCGAAACCTCGTCGGCCGCGCCAATAAGCTGGCGGATCGGTCGTACGATGCGGTCCGCGACCGCGATGCCGGTCCAGATCGCCGACAGCACGATAATCAGCGTCAGTCCGAGATAGGCGAGCGCGAAGGCAAGTTGCGTCGGCAGCCGGTTGTTCTCGAGTTGCCGATACTCGTCCGTGTTGGCACGCACGATCTGGCGCGCGCGGATCACCTGCTCGTCGAGGGTGCGGATCGTATAAAGATAGGCGTCATCGATTTCCCGCAGCTTGACGATCGCGCCGATGATGTTGCGAACGCGGGGCTCGATCAGGACGGGTAGCCCGTCGGCGGCAGTGCGCACGGTTTCGATCGGCGGCGCAGGAATCTGGAAGTCGGCGTCCGTCTCCGCCTGCATGATGACCGATCCGTCCGACCTGATGAGCGCTGCGTGATCCAGACCCCGCCCGCGCGCCTGCTGGGACAGCAGCGAACGGAAGCCGGTGCGGTCGAGGCCGTAGAGCGTCCGGCTCGCATCCAGGACGTAAGCGGTCGACAGGGTCGCATCCTGAAGATTACGCGCGTTTTCCAGCACGTAGGCTTCGGCGATCGACATCGAGGAACTGATGATGACCTTCGTGCGGATCTCGAACCATCGGTCGAGACCGATGTCGAGTGTCACCGAGGCGACGATCGCAACGAGGATCGCCGGAATGGCCGCGACCAACGAGAACATCGCCACGATACGCACGTGCAGGCGTGATGCCGCCTTGCCGCGCCGCCGCGCCATGATGATCCGGTAGCCTTCCCGCGCAATCAGCGCGATCAGGAGAATCACGAAGGCGCCGTTGATCGCCGAGAGCCACACGGGCGTCGATTCGTCGGGTGTGATCGGCGTCAGGCCGAGCAGCACCGTGAACGACAGGCCCGCCGAGACAAGGGCGCCCACAATAGCCACGATTCCCGGCAAAGCCAGCAAACGCCGGCTTTCGACGGCAGTGGTTTCCGGCAGTGCCTGCGGAGTCATTACGGGTGTCTGTAGCGCCATCAGCTCTGATTAGCCGTCCATCACGCGTTGCATCTATGCAACGCATTGTGGCGATTGTGCAACAAACACATCGCGCGCGGGAGGTGCCCGGACCCTATTCTGCTATTTTGACGCGCGATAGACGTTGACGCCCAGCTCACGGATTTTCTTGCGCAGCGTATTGCGGTTGAGACCGAGCAGTTCGGCGGCCTTGATCTGGTTGCCGCGCGTCGCGGTCATCGATGCCAGCACCAGCGGATATTCGACTTCTGCCAGAACGCGCTGGTAGAGCCCGGGTGGCGGAAGCTCGCCGCCGAAGCTTGCGAAATAGCGCTGAAGGTGAAGCTCCACCGCCTGACTGATCGTGATGTCGTCGGGCAGCATCGCGGCGGCGGGCATGGCCGGCGACGCCTCGACTGTGCGCAGTTCGGTCTCGATGATCTCGGCGGTGATTTCGTCCTGCGGATAGAGCGCGGCGAGCCGCCGGACGAGATTTTCGAGTTCGCGCACGTTGCCCGGCCACGGGTAACGTTTCATCAGTTCGACGCCTGTCGTCGAGATGCGCTTGGGCTGCAGCCCTTCCTTCTCGCCGAGCTTGAAGAAATGGCGCACGAGGTCCGGCACATCCTCCGCACGCTCACGCAGTGCCGGCAGGCGCAGCGGGACCACGTTGAGACGATAGAACAGATCCTCGCGGAAGAGCCCCTGATTGATGAGTGTGCGCAGGTCCTTGTTGGTGGCGGCAACGATGCGAACGTCGGTGCGGATCGGCGTGCGCCCGCCGACTGTCGTGTATTCTCCCTGCTGGAGGACGCGTAGCAGCCTTGTCTGCGCCTCCATCGGCATGTCGCCGATTTCGTCGAGGAACAGCGTGCCGCCTTCCGCCTGCTCGAAGCGGCCGGTCGAGCGGTTCTGCGCTCCGGTGAAGGAGCCCTTCTCGTGGCCGAAGAGTTCCGACTCGATCAGGTCGCGCGGGATCGCGGCCATGTTGATGGCGACGAACGGCCCGCTGCGGCGGCGGCCATATTCGTGCAGGGCCCGTGCGACCAGCTCCTTGCCGGTTCCGGACTCGCCGCTGATCATCACCGTGAGGTCGGTCTGCATCATCCGCGCAAGCATGCGGTAGATGTCCTGCATGGCCGCCGAACGGCCGACGAGCGGCATCGGGTCCGGCTGCTCGTCGCCGCGCATGTCGGGCACATGGCGGCGCGGCTCGGACAGCGCGCGCGTGACGATGGTCAGAAGCTCTGTAAGATCGAACGGCTTCGGCAGGTATTCATAGGCACCCGTTTCCGAGGCTCGGATCGCTGTCATGAAGGTGTTCTGTGCGCTCATGACGATGACCGGCAGGTCCGGTCGTGCCTTCTTGATGCGCGGGATCATGTCGAAGGCATTTTCGTCCGGCATCACGACATCGGTGATGACGAGGTCGCCCTCGCCCGCAGCAACCCAGCGCCAGAGCGTGGATGCGTTGGATGTCACACGCACCTCGTGGCCCACGCGCGACAGCGCCTGGTTCAGAACGGTCCGGATCGCGGCGTCGTCGTCGGCGACGAGGATGTTTCCGCGCGTTGTCATGCAGGGCTTCCTTCTTCGGCTGGGTCGTCCATGGCACGCGGCTCCCTCCAGGCCGGCATGAGAACGCGGAATGTGGTGCCGCGCGCGGACGAGTCGCATTCGATCACTCCGCCATGCTCGCCCACGATCTTGGCAACGAGCGCCAGCCCGAGGCCGGAACCGTTGGTCTTGGTGGTTATGAACGGATCGAAGAGGATCGGCAGGATGTCGTCGGGCACGCCCGGCCCGTTGTCGTGAACGCAGAATTCCAGCGGCAACGAAACGCGATCCCGCGTGCCGGGCACGGAAAGCCGTATTCCGGGCCGGAACGCGGTCGAGAGCGTGATTTCACCCTCGGGATCGCCACCAATGGCTTCGGCTGCATTCTTAACAAGGTTGATAAACACCTGGATGAGCTGGTCGCGATTGGCATAGACGGGCGGCAACGAAGGATCATAATCCTCTACGATGCGCACGCGCTTGGCAAAACCGTTCCGTGCGAGCGCCTTCACGTGGTCGAGCACGACATGAATGTTGACCGGCCAGCGGTCGATCGGCCGCTCGTCGGAAAAGACCTCCATGCGGTCGACGAGCGAGACGATGCGGTCGGTCTCGTCGGTGATGAGGCGGGTGAGTGCGCGGTCCTCGTCCGAAACCACCGTTTCCAGAAGCTGCGCCGCGCCCCGGATACCCGAAAGCGGGTTCTTGATCTCGTGCGCCAGCATCGCCGCCAGCCCGGTGACAGACCGCGCCGCGCCCCGGTGAGTCATCTGACGGTCGATCTTGTCGGCCATCGACCGTTCCTGGAACATCACGACCACGTGGCCGGGCAGTTCCGGGACCGGCGCGACGTAGAGATCGACGATACGCTCCGTGCCCAGCCGCGGTGAGGAAATGTCGACGCGATATTCGTTGAACGGCGCTCGGCGCTCGCGCACCTGCTCGACCAGCGTGAGCAGCGGGCTGCCGAAAGGCACGAAACGCTCGAGCCCGTCTCGCGCCAGCATCGCGGCGCTGGAGCGGAAAAAATCCTCGGCATCGGCGTTGGCGAACGGGATGCGCCCATCCGGCGCGACCATGATGACGGGATGGCGGATCGTGTTGAGCACGATCGCTGCCGGGTCGATACCTGCAGGAAGCCCCGACGTCATGCAGCACTCCTAAGGTCGGCCTCGGCTGCAGTCGAAAACACGCGACGCAGACCATCGATGACCATTGCGGTCTCGGTCGACGTCATGACGAGGCGGCGAAGCTCATCCGAGACGGCGGGAGCATGGCGGTCGAGATACCAGCCGAGATGCTTTCGGGCCTGACGGAGGCCGGACTCGGTTCCATACAAAGTGAGCATGTCTTCATAATGACCTGTAATGTAATCGAAAAATTCGTTCGATGAATGCGGAACGCCGTTGCCGCCAACATCACCCGCCTCGGCTGCGATTTCGCCGGCAAGCCAGGGCGCGCCATAGTGTCCCCGGCCGACCATAACCGCGTCGGCGCCCGACTGGGCTAGCATCTCCGTCGCATCTGCGAGGGTCTGGACGTCGCCATTGGCCACGACCGGGATGCTCACGGCCTGCTTGACCCTTGCGATGGCGCGCCAGTCGGCCGTGCCCTTGTAAAACTGGCAGCGCGTGCGACCATGAACGGTCACCATGGCGACGCCCGCATCCTCCGCCCGGCGGGCGATGGAGGGAGCATTTATTGCATCCTCGTCCCAGCCAAGCCGCATCTTGACCGTAACCGGAACCTCGACCGCGCCGATCACCGCCTCGATTAGCGACAAGGCATGGTCGGGGTCGCGCATCAGCGCCGAGCCGCAATAACCTCCGGTGACCTTCTTGGCCGGGCAACCCATATTGATGTCGATGATGTCGGCGCCTTCACCGGCCGCGATCCGTGCTCCCTCGGCCATCCATTCGGCATCCCTGCCCGCGAGCTGTACGACATGGATCGGAACGTCGGGGCGGCGGATGCGTAGCGCGGAGTTGCGCCGGCCCTTGGCGAGCTCGCCGCTGGCCACCATTTCGGACACGACCAGCCCTGCCCCGTGCATGGTCGCACGCTTGCGGAAAGGCTCATCGGTAATGCCAGACATCGGCGCAAGGAAAACGCGGTTTCCAACCGTGAGGCCTCCGATTTGAAGGGGCTTCGCGACGTTGGTGGAAGGGTTCATGCACAAAAACCAAGCAATCCTATTTTCTGCACAACGCCTAACCAGAATTAGCGCGTTGTGCAACTGCGAAAACGTGCGGGATGGCGCGTGCGGGCGAATTTGGCTGGCGAATCCGGGCACAGGTAACTAAGCCTTGCCCTGACTTCAATGGAAACCCGGGCAAATCATGACAACAGGCGGGATCGGTGTGGTGATCGTAGCGGCGGGGCGCGGCGAACGCGCTGGCCAGTCTGCTGACGGTCCCAAGCAATATCGGCGGATCGGCGGCGTTCCGGTGATCCGCCGCACGCTCGACGCCTTTCTTGCACATCCGGCCATATGTGCTGTCGCGGTGGCCATCCATGCCGATGACGATGCGCTGTTTTCCGAAGCCGTGGGCGATGCTGCCGGGGACGTCATCGTCGTTCACGGCGGCAGGACGCGCCAGGCATCGACACGCCTTGCCCTTCTGGCGCTCAAGGAGCGCCGGCCCGCGGCGGTCCTGATCCACGATGCGGTGCGGCCCTTTGTCGATGCTGCCCTGATCGATCGCGTGGCTGCGGGCCTCGAACGAGGCGGAGGCAGCCTCCCTGCCCTGCCCGTTTCAGACACGCTCAAGCATTCCGGCACCGACAGCCTTGTCGAGCGGACGGTGCCGCGCCAGGGCCTGCATGCCGCGCAGACGCCGCAAGGCTTCCCGTTCGAGGCGATCCTTGCGGCTCATGAACGCGCTTTTGGGGCCGACCGCGACGACTTTACGGACGATTCCGCGATTGCGGAATGGGCCGGCATCCCGGTGCGCATCGTTCAGGGCTCGCCGGACAATGTGAAACTCACATGGGCAAGGGATATCGAGATGGCAGATGCGCGTCTTTCGTCGCCGAGCGCCTTTCCCGACGTGCGCACCGGAAATGGCTACGATGTGCATTGTTTCGGCGAAGGCGACCACGTGACGCTGTGCGGTGTCGACATTGCCCACCACCACAAACTCTCCGGGCACTCCGATGCCGATGTCGGCTTGCACGCGTTGACCGATGCATTGCTGGCAACCTGCGGCGCGGGTGATATCGGCACGCATTTCCCGCCGTCCGACATGCAATGGAAGGGGGCGGCCTCGCGCATTTTCGTGGAAGAGGCCGTGCGCATCGTGCGTGAGCGCGGTGGGCGGATCGCAAACGCGGACATAACCCTGATCGCCGAGGCGCCGAAGATCGGTCCCCATCGCGTCGCGATGACGGAGGCTCTTTCCTCAATGCTGGGCATTTCGGCCGACCGCGTCTCGGTCAAGGCAACAACAAACGAGCGGCTCGGCTTTGTCGGACGCGAGGAAGGCATTGCGGCCATCGCCACGGCCACGGTCGTCTACCCTGGAGGATTGCCGGAATGAGCGATCTGACGCCACTCGCCCGCCGCTTCCTCGAGAGCTGCAACGAAGCCGGCATTCTTGCCGCGACGGCAGAATCCTGCACGGGCGGGCTTATCATCGCGCATCTCACCGATATTCCGGGTTCGTCCGCTATGGTCGATTGCGGTTTCGTGACCTATTCCAACGAAGCCAAGATGGCGATGATCGGCGTCGCCGAAGAGACGCTCGCGGCCCACGGTGCCGTTTCGCGCGAAACGGCGCTGGAGATGGCTTCGGGCGCGCTTGCCCGCAGCCGCGCGGGTATCGCGCTTTCGGTCACCGGCATCGCCGGCCCGGACGGGGGCAGCGTGGAAAAACCGGTCGGACTCGTGTGGTTCGGCGTCGCGGTCAGCGGCCGCGAGCCTTTTGCCGAAAAGCGCATCTTCGACAATCGCGGCCGTGACTTCATACGCAACGAAACCGTGCGCACCGCGCTGGAACTTGGGGTCGCAGCGCTTTCCCATCGGTGAGCCCACTTTTCGTACCGGAACGCTGCTGCGTCCTTCGAGGCTCGCTGCGCTCGCACCTCAGGATGAGGGAGGTGGTTTGTCGAACCTGCTGCATTGTCGGCTCGATGCACAACAGTCCTCATCCTGAGGTGCGAGCTCCGCGAGCCTCGAAGGACGCACCGACTACGCGGTGCGTGGGCTTCTGTCCGTGCCGTAGACGGTGTCCGCGCGTTTCTCGAACGCCTCCGCGAACATGCGGAAGGCGCGGTCGAACATCGCGCCCATGAGTGCGCCCAGCACCCGGCTCTTGAACTCGTAATCGATGAAAAAGCCGATCTCGGTGCCGCCTCCCGCCGTCTCCTCGAACAACCAGCGATTGTTGAGATATTTGAACGGTCCGTCGATGTATTTGACGTCGATGCGGTTCTCGGCAGGCTTCAAAACGACTTGGCTCGTAAAGGTCTCGCGGATCGCCTTGTAGCCCACGGTCATGTCGGCGACGAGCAGCGTCACCCCATCGCGTTCGCGGCGCGAGCGCACGGTCAGAGCCTCGCACATCGGCAGGAACTCGGGATAGCGCTCGACGTCGGCTACCAGCGCGAACATCTGGTCCGGCGTGTGGGCAACGACTCTCTTTGTTTCGTAGCTAGGCATCAGAAACGGCTACACCGGTGTTTTCAGCCGGGCAAGCAGGGCATCGGCGTCGGCGGGACGCCGCAGAACCACAACCGGCACGTCTGGCCGGTGCGTTTCTATCTGCCTTGTGATCTCCGGCGTCTCGTTTTTCTCGAAATTCCAGATGTAGCGCAGGAACTCCAGATCGATCTTTTCGGGGCAGCCGGCTGCCATTCCAGGCCGAACCGTGCCGGCATGACGCCACCAGCGGCGAACCACGCGGGAGAGGCACAGCCATCGCGACAGGCGAAACCAGACGACGAGGTCTGTGCGGGGCAGCCTTATATCCAGTGTGCCGGCGCTGTTGCCGTCCATGATCCAGCGCTCGCCGGCCGCCGCCTCGGCCATCATACGTCTGATCGCGGCCCTGTCGCGCAGCTTCCAACCCGGCAGCCAGAAAAAATCCCGGTCCATCGGTATGTGCGGCAGGCCAAGCGCCTGCGCCAGGGCAGCGGAAAATGTCGACTTGCCAGCGCCCGAACAGCCAATCACCAGCACCCGCTTTGCATCGCTCAGCGGGGCGTCGTGCCAGTCGACGAGATTCACGCCCGGGCCAGAGCCAACTTCTTTTCGCGGGCGGCGCGGAGCCGTGCGAAATCATCGCCGGCATGGTGGGACGAGCGCGTCAGCGGGCTCGACGAGACCATCAGGAAGCCCTTTGTGTATGCGACGGTCTCGTAGGACTTGAACTCGTCAGGCGTCACGAACTTCTTCACCGGATGATGCTTGCGCGACGGCGCGAGGTACTGGCCGATCGTGATGAAATCGACATCGGCGATCCGCAGGTCGTCCATAAGCTGGAGCACTTCGTTTCGCTCCTCGCCGAGCCCGACCATGATGCCGGACTTGGTGAAGATCGTCGGGTCCAGTTCCTTGACCCGCTGCAGCAGCCGGATCGAGTGGAAATAGCGCGCGCCGGGCCGCACCGTCAGATAGTTCGACGGAACGGTCTCGAGGTTGTGGTTGAACACGTCGGGCTTGGCGGCCACCACGGTCTCCAGCGCGCCGGAGGCGTCCTTGCGCAGGAAATCTGGCGTCAGGATCTCGATTGTCGTTTCCGGCGAGGCATCGCGGATGGCGTGAATCACGTTGGCGAAATGCTGCGCGCCGCCGTCGGCGAGGTCGTCGCGGTCGACGGAGGTGATAACGACATGCGAGAGCGCCATCTGGCGCACGGCCTTTGCGACATTGGCCGGCTCTTCAAGATCGAGCGGCGTCGGGATGCCCGTCGCCACATTGCAGAACGCGCAGGCCCGGGTGCAGATCTCGCCCATGATCATGAAGGTGGCGTGTTTCTTGTCCCAGCATTCGCCGATGTTGGGGCAGCCCGCCTCCTCGCACACGGTGACGAGACGGTTGGACTTCACGATTTCGCGCGTTTCCAGATAGCCCTTCGAGACAGGCGCCTTGACGCGAATCCATTCAGGCTTGCGCAACACCTCCTGATCGGGCCTGTGAGCCTTCTCCGGGTGGCGCGGGCGCGGTTTTTCCACGAGATCGAGAACGTTGACCATACGAGAAAAGTCCTTGTCGTCCGGCTGATATAGGCGTTGGCGGGGCGGAATGAAACCACCCCGGCCAGCCTAGATGTTCAATGCGCGGCCATAAGCGTCGAGCACGCTTTCCTTCATCGTTTCCGAAAGCGTGGGGTGCGGGAAGATCGTGTGCATCAGTTCTTCCTCGGTCGTTTCGAGGTTCATCGCGACGACGAAGCCCTGGATGAGCTCGGTCACTTCCGCGCCAACCATGTGCGCGCCGAGAAGCTGGCCGGTCTTTTTGTCGAAGACCGTCTTGACGAGCCCCTGGTCGTCGCCCAGCGCGACGGCCTTGCCGTTGGCGACGAACGGAAAGCGGCCGACGCGGACGTCGTGGCCAGCGTCCTTTGCCTTCGCTTCCGTGAGGCCGACCGACGCCACCTGCGGATGGCAATAGGTGCAGCCCGGCACCAACGACTTGTCCATCGGATGAACGTTGAGACCTGCGATCTTCTCGACGCAGATGACGGCCTCGTGCTCGGCCTTGTGGGCCAGCATCGGCGGGCCGGCAACGTCGCCGATGGCGTAGACGCCTGGCACGCTGGTGCGGCAATAGCCGTCGATGGAGATCGCACCGCGCTCCAGCTTCACACCCAGTTCCTCGAGGCCGAGGCCTTCGGTGTTGCACTGGACGCCCACGGCCGAGATCATCCGGTCGGCGGTGATCTTCTCGACCGATCCGTCCTTCTTCTCGACATGCGCAGTGACCTGATCGCCGTCCTTGTCGACCTTCGTGACCTTGGCTTCGAGGATGAACTTCATCCCATCCTTCTCCAGCCGCTTCTGCGCGAATTTGGAGATTTCCGCGTCCTCGACCGGCATGATCTGCGGCATCAGTTCGACGACCGTCACATCTACGCCCATCGTGCGGTAGAAGGATGCGAACTCGATGCCGATGGCGCCAGACCCCATCACCAGCAGCGACTTCGGCATCTTGTCCGGTACCATTGCCTCGAAATAGGTCCAGATGAGCTTGCCGTCCGGTTCGATGCCAGGCAGCGCGCGTGGCCGTGCGCCGGTGGCGACGATGATGTGCTTTGCCGTATAGGTGCCCTCGCCCAGCGTGTTCTTCGGCGCAGGCACCTGCGGTTCCATCGGCTTCTTTTTAGTCTTGGAAACGACGATCTCGTTGGGCTTGGTCAGCTTCGCTTCGCCCCAGATCACGTCGACCTTGTTCTTTTTCATCAGGATGCCGACGCCGCCATTCATGCGGGCGGCAATGCCGCGGGAGCGCTCGACGATTGCCTTGAGGTCCGGCTTCACCCCGTCGACCGAAAGGCCGAAATCCTTCGCGTGGCTGGCAAGATGCATCACTTCGGCCGAACGCAGCAGCGCCTTGGTGGGGATGCAGCCCCAGTTGGAGCAGATGCCCGCCAGATGCTCGCGCTCGACGATCGCCGTCTTCAGGCCGAGCTGCGCCGCCCGCACCGCTGCGATGTAACCGCCGGGGCCGGCCCCGATGATGATGACGTCGTAGCTCTGGGCCACTGGCATTCTCCTCAATCAGATTCCAAGCATCATCCGCACCATCGGCTCGATGCCCTTGCCGATGGCGCGTGTGTTGGCGGCATCCAGATGCACACCGTCCACCGGGGTGGTCTCGGCGACGGAACCGGCATCGAAGAAGCCGCAGCCGGTGTCGTCGGCCAGGTCGGCATAGAGGCTGGCGAGCATGCGCGACTGTGCAACGCCGCCGGCGAACATCGCCGCGAATTCGGCATTGGCGGTCTCGCACAGTGGCGGCGGGGCGACGATCAGCACCGCTGGCGGCTCGGCGGTGCCGTCGCGCGTCGCGTTCAGGCGAACGATCTCGACCAGCCTGCGCATTCCCTGCAAGGCGGCGAGCGCGGTGCCCGCGATCGCCGGCTTCATGTCGTTGGAGCCGAGCATGACGATGACGAGATCGAGCGGTGCGTGCGCGTAAAGCGAGGTGGGCAGGATGCGCACCCCGTTGCGGTCGCAAGCCGCAAGATGCTCGTCATAGGCCGTCGTGCGTCCGCGCAGGCCGTCCGTCACGACCTGGACCGCCGGCCCTAGCGCTTTCTGCAGGACGTTTGGCCAACGATCCTCGAAGGCATGCCGCCCGCCAGTATCGGCGTCGCTGCCCCATGTGATGGAGTCGCCGTAGCAGAGGATCGTTTTCATGGACGGTTCCGGCTGGAGTTTGCGGGTTACTGGTTCAACGACCGCAAGCCGAGCGCCACGAACAGGAACAGCACCCCGTTCGAGATCAGCTCGACGCCCAGCAGGATGCCGAGCACGGACACCGCCGCCCATGGGAAGTCGGCGAGGATCAAAATGCCGAGCCCGAGCGACAATACGCCGGAAAGCAGCACCCAGACCCATCCGGCCACAGGCCGCAATGAAAACGCGTACATGAGTTTCACGACGCCCAGTGCGAGGAATAGCACCGCGACCAAGAGCGTCAGCGAAACCATGCCGGCGAGAGGGTTGAAGATCAGCGAGATGCCGACGACCAGCGTCAGGATGCCGAACAGCAGTGCCCAGATGAAACCGCCCCAGCCCTGCACCTGAAACGCCTGGATGATCTGTAGCGCGCCCAGGAAGGCAAAGGCCCAGCCGGCCATCAGCGTGGCTGCTAGCGTGGCTGCGAAGGGATTCAGCAGCGCCAGCACGCCGCCGATGAGGGAGATGACGGCAAACACCGCCATCCAGATCCACGAAGTCCTGAGCTTTGCTTCCTGCGTTGCGGTGGCCATGACAGTCCCTCCTTAGCCGGGCACCATGCCCGGGTTCTAAACGAGCATGCC
Organism: Aquamicrobium sp.; assembly: GCA_019739225.1. GTDB lineage: Bacteria > Pseudomonadota > Alphaproteobacteria > Rhizobiales > Rhizobiaceae > Aerobium. The sequence goes on along the minus strand of JAHHDT010000001.1, from coordinate 279,560 downwards.
GAGCGGGTTCTCGATGGTACGCTTGAAGGCGGCCAGCAGTTCGGCGCCCAGCGCGCCATCCACTGCACGGTGGTCGGTGGAGAGCGTCACCGTCATCACGTTGGCGATCTTGATCTCGCCGTTCCTGACGACCGCGCGCTCCTCGCCCGCGCCGACTGCGAGGATGGTCGCATGCGGCGGGTTGATTACGGCAGAGAAGTCCTTGATGCCGAACATGCCGAGATTGGAAACCGCCGTCGTTCCGCCCTGATATTCCTCGGGCTTCAGCTTGCGGGAGCGGGCGCGCACGGCCATGTCCTTCATCTCATTGGAGATGACGGACAGCGTCTTCTCGTCCGCCTTGCGCACGATCGGAGTGATCAGTCCACCCGGGATCGAAACGGCGACACCGACATCGGCATGCTTGTGCTTGAGCATGCCGCTCTCTGTCCACGAGGCGTTTGCGTCAGGCACCTGCATCAGCGCGACGGCCATGGCCTTGATGACCATGTCGTTGACCGAGAGCTTGTAGGCAGGCGACTCACCCTTCTCGGTCTTCTTCGTCGGCGCGGCATCGTTGAGCTGCTTGCGCAGCGCCAGCAGCGCGTCGATCTCGCAATCCAGCGTCAGATAGAAATGCGGGATCGTACTCTTGGCCTCGACCAGACGGCGCGCGATGGTCTTGCGCATGTTGTCGTGCGGTACGAGTTCGTAGGAGCCTTCCTCGAACAGCTTGAGCACGGCATCGTCAGACATCGGCTTGGGTGCTGCTGGGGCGGAGGCAGGCGCACCTGCCTGCGACTTGGCGGCCGTTGCGGTTCCACCTGCGATCGCTGCCTCGACATCGGCCTTGACCACCCTGCCCTTCGGACCGGAACCGGACACCGCAGCCACGTCGACGCCTGCATCCTTGGCGATGCGGCGCGCCAGCGGTGAAGCGAAAGTGCGGCCGTTTGCGCCGGCCGGTTTCGCCTCAGCCTGCTTCGCTGCCGGCTGTTGCGCCGGAGCAGCGGCGGGCGCAGCGTCCTGCTTCGGAGCGGGAGCTTCGGCCTTCGTTTCGGCCGGCTTCGTCTCTTCCTTTGGCGCGGCACCACCACCGCTCGACTTGGCGGCCTCGGATGCATCCTCGCCTTCCTCGGCGAGCACTGCGATCAGTGCGTTGACCTTGACGCCTTCAGTGCCTGCCGGAACGACCAGCTTGGCAACGGTTCCCTCGTCGACGGCTTCCACTTCCATGGTCGCCTTGTCGGTCTCGATCTCGGCGATGACATCGCCGGGCGCGACCTTGTCGCCTTCCTTGACCAGCCACTTGGCGAGGTTGCCCTCCTCCATGGTGGGCGAAAGGGCCGGCATGGTGATTTCAATGGGCATCGCTCGGCCTCCCTTAGCTCCGGTAGGTGACGGCTTTCACCGCCTCGACGACCTCGGCGACGCTGGGCAGCGCCAGCTTCTCGAGATTGGCCGCATACGGCATCGGAACATCCTTGCCGGCGATCGTGATAACCGGCGCGTCGAGATGGTCGAAGGCGCGCTGCATCACCTGGCTGGCGATGTGGTCGCCAACGGAGGATTGCGGGAAGCCTTCCTCGACCACGACGAGGCGATTGGTCTTCTTGACCGATGCGATCACCGTGTCGAAGTCCAGCGGCCGGATGGTGCGCAGGTCGATGATCTCGACATCGAGGCCCATGCCACGCAGTTCGGCTTCCGCCTTGACCGCATAGGTCATGCCGATGCCGAAGGAGACGAGGGTGACGTCCTTGCCTTCCTTGTGGATGCGCGCCTTGCCGATGGGCAGCACGAAATCGTCCATCTTCGGCACGTCGAAGGACTGGCCGTAGAGGATCTCGTTTTCCAGGAAGATCACCGGGTTCGGGTCGCGGATCGCAGCCTTGAGCAGCCCCTTCGCATCGGCCGCGGTATAGGGCATCACCACCTTGAGGCCGGGAATGTGCCCGTACCAGGCGGCATAGCACTGCGAGTGCTGGGCAGCCACGCGGGCTGCCGCCCCGTTGGGCCCGCGGAACACGATCGGCGCGCCCATCTGGCCGCCGGCCATGTAGAGCGTCTTGGCAGCCGAATTCACGATCTGGTCGATCGCCTGCATGGCGAAGTTGAAGGTCATGAATTCGACGATGGGCTTGAGCCCGGCCATCGCCGCGCCCACGCCTACGCCCGCAAAGCCGTGCTCGGTGATCGGGGTGTCGACCACGCGCCTGGGCCCGAACTCCTGCAGCAGGTTCTGCGTGATCTTGTAGGCGCCCTGATATTCGGCAACCTCCTCGCCCATGACGAAGACATCCTCGTCGCGGCGCATTTCCTCGGCCATCGCGTCGCGCAATGCCTCGCGCACGGTGGTCTGCACCATCTCCGTGCCGGCCGGAATGTCGGGATCGGCCGCGACCTCCGCCTTCGGCGCCGCCGGCACCGGGCTGGCGTCCGTATCCGATTTCGCGGCTTGGGCCGGCTCCTCGCGTGGCTTTCCATCGGCGTCGTTTGCGCCTGCTGGAGCCTTCTCGGGTGCAGCGTTCTTGCCCGAACCGATGTCGCCGGCGCTCTCGCCTTCGCCTAGCAGCACGGCAATCGGCGTGTTGACCTTCACGCCCTCGGTGCCTTCCGCAACCAGAATCTTGCCGAGCGTGCCTTCGTCAACGGCCTCGACTTCCATGGTCGCCTTGTCGGTCTCGATCTCGGCGATGACGTCGCCGGGGGCAACGGCGTCGCCCTCCTTCTTGACCCATTTCGAAAGATTGCCCTCTTCCATCGTCGGAGAAAGAGCGGGCATGAGGATTTCAATCGGCATGGTCCGCCTCCCTCTAGAGCAGAATATCGGTGTAGAGCTCGGACGGATCCGGCTCGGGATCGGTCTGTGCGAAATCGGCAGCGTCGGCGACGATGTCCCGTACTTCCTTGTCGATCTTCTTCAGGTCGTCCTCCGTGGCCCACTTGGCCTCGAGCAGACGCGCCTTCACCTGTTCGATCGGATCGTGCTCCGAGCGCATCTTCTGCACTTCGTCCTTGGAGCGGTATTTGGCCGGGTCGGACATCGAATGGCCGCGATAGCGGTAGGTCTGCATCTCGAGAATGATCGGCCCGTTACCCCCACGGCAATGCTCGACAGCCATCTCGCCGGCGCTCTTGACCGCGCGCACGTCCATGCCGTCCACCTGGATGCCCGGGATCCGGAACGACGCGCCGCGATGGGAGAAGTCCGTTTCGGCCGACGAGCGGCTTACCGAAGTGCCCATTGCGTAGCGGTTGTTCTCGATGATGTAGATGACGGGCAGCTTCCACAGCGAGGCCATGTTGAAGCTTTCATAGACCTGGCCTTGGTTGGCGGCGCCGTCGCCGAAATAGGTCAACGAGACGTTGTTGTTGCCCCGATACCTGTTGGCGAAGGCCAGCCCGGTGCCGAGCGAGACCTGAGCGCCGACGATGCCATGGCCGCCGTAGAAGTTCTTCTCCTTGGAGAACATGTGCATCGAGCCGCCCTTGCCCTTGGAGTAGCCTCCACGGCGGCCCGTCAATTCTGCCATCACGCCGCGCGGCGACATCTCCATCGCCAGCATATGGCCGTGATCGCGATAGGCGGTGATCATCTGGTCGCCATCGACGAGCGCCATCTTCATGCCCGTCACCACCGCTTCCTGTCCGATATACAGGTGACAGAAGCCGCCGATGAAACCCATGCCGTAGAGCTGGCCGGCCTTCTCCTCGAAGCGCCGTATCAGCAGCATGTCGCGATAGGCCTTGAGTTCGTCGTCCTTGGTGAATTTCGCGGGCGGCGGCGCCTTGGGCGCGGGCTGGGTCTTGCCATCCGCTTTCGATTTGGCGGACGTCTTCCTGGCGGCTGTCGCCATAGGTCGCTCCCTGTTTCGTCTCTTCATGGACTGGAGGGCGCCGTTCAGCCTCCCTCATTTGAGCAAAGGCTATCACGCGGCATGGCGATCCGCCATGCGGAAAAACGCATGGCTCACATGCACATAAACAACTCTAATTGCAGGGTATTCCCGTGATTAACCGACTTTCGGTTAATCCACCGGAAGCGGCCTCATGATCACGACCTCGTCGGGCAGTACCAGGTTCAGGGCCCGGCGCGCATGCTCGTCGAGCATGTCCTTTTCGAGGGTTCCATCATGCAGGAGCTGGACGCGACGTTCAAGACGAATGCGTTGCGTCTTGACGGCTTCGAGGTTGCTCTCGAGCGAGGCCACGCGTTCTTCCAGCCGATATTTGGAGTAGATGCCGTATTCGCCATTGAAGGCGTGGAACCCGAAGTAGGACAGGAACACCGCCGCGATCGCCGGAACGATCAACGCACCCGTGTTCCTTTTCTTATGCTGACGTGTCCACATGGCAATGACGCGATACTCAAAACAACCGCCTCATTGGACACCATTATGCTTAAGGGGCGGTTACCATCGTAACCGCCCCTTCGAATTTTCAGCCCTTGAGGATGCTCTTGCCCGCGTATCGCGCGCTCTTGCCGAGCTCCTCCTCGATGCGAAGGAGCTGGTTGTATTTTGCGAGCCTGTCGGAGCGGGCAAGCGAGCCGGTCTTGATCTGCCCGCAATTGGTCGCGACCGCGAGATCGGCGATGGTCGAATCCTCGGTCTCGCCCGAGCGGTGCGACATGACGGCGGTGTAGGCGGCCTTGTGGGCTGTCTCGACTGCGTCGAGCGTCTCGGTCAGCGAGCCGATCTGGTTGACCTTGACGAGGATCGAATTGGCCACGCCCATGCGGATGCCGTCCTTGAGGCGGGCGGAGTTGGTGACGAACAGGTCGTCGCCGACGAGCTGGACGTTCTTGCCGCACAAGTCGGTCAGGATTTTCCAGCCATCCCAGTCGTCCTCGGCCATGCCGTCCTCGATAGAGATGATCGGGTAGTCGGCGGCAAGCTTGGCGAGATACTTCGCCTGCGCCTTGGGATCGCGCGTCTTCTTTTCGCCCTCGTAGACGTAAGCGCCGTCCTTGAAAAACTCGGTGGCCGCGCAATCGAGCGCGATGGCAACCTGCTCGCCGGGCGTGTAGCCGGCCTTCTCGATGGAGGCGAGGACGAAGTCGAGCGCCGCCTGGGCGTTCTTGATGTTAGGCGCGAAACCGCCTTCGTCGCCGACATTGGTGTTGTGGCCGGCGTCCTTCAGACCCTTCTTGAGGGTGTGGAAGATTTCCGCGCCCCAGCGCAAGCCTTCACGGAAGGTCTCGGCGCCGACCGGCATGATCATGAATTCCTGGAAGTCGATCGGATTGTCGGCATGGGCGCCGCCATTGATGATGTTCATCATAGGCACCGGCAGTACGTGCGCGCCAGCGCCGCCGACATAACGGTAAAGCGGCAGCGAGGAAGCTTCGGCCGCAGCCTTGGCGACCGCAAGCGACACGCCGAGGATGGCGTTGGCGCCGAGACGGCCCTTGTTGGGCGTTCCGTCCAGTTCGATCATCGTGCGGTCGATCTGGATCTGGTCTTCGGCCTCGAGACCGCCGATCGCCTCAAATATCTCGCCATTGACGGCATCGACCGCGCTTTTCACGCCCTTGCCGAGGTAGCGCGAGCCGCCATCGCGGAGTTCCACCGCCTCGTGAGCGCCGGTCGACGCGCCGGAAGGAACGGCGGCGCGGCCCATAGAGCCGTCCTCCAGCACAACATCGACCTCGACGGTCGGATTGCCGCGGCTGTCGAGTATTTCGCGGCCAATGATGTCGATGATTGCAGTCATGGCGAGGTCCCTTCGCTGGAGAATGGCGGGTCGTCGCCCTCTTAGCGAAAGGACCGGTGCGAGGCAATCGGCAGCGCGGGCGCTTCAGGCCGCGGGTTTCACCGTCGCCTGGAATTTCGACATCAGGTAGGGCCCCGACAGGACCGGTTCATATTTCGGCTTTTCCCCCGGTGCCAGGCAGGTCGGCAGGCAGGCGATCTCCTGATGCCAGTTGGGCTGGTGGAAGAAGGCGAAGGACTGGCGGCGCGAGGATGCGCCGGCGGTGAGCAGCGGGTTGACCACGCGATGCAGCGTCGAGACCCAGCGATCGTTCGTCCACCGCGCCATTAGGTCGCCGATGTTGATGACGAAGGCGCCCGGCACGGGTGGAACGTCGACCCATTCGCCGGCTGGATCGAGAATCTGCAGGCCGCCGGAGCCCGCCTGCGGCAACAGGATCGTCAGACTGCCGTAATCGGTATGCGCGCCGGCACGCAACTGGCCGGGCTTGGGTGGCACCGCCTGCTCCGGATAGTTGAGCGCACGCAGCGCACTGATCGGCTTGTCGATCGTTGCGGCAAAGGCATCTTCCGGCAGGTGGAGGGCCACGGCAAAGACCTGCATGATGCGGGCGGCCAGATCTTCCATGGCGCGATAATAGGCGGTCCAGGCATCACGGAAGCCGGCAGGTTCAGCCGGCCAGATCGTGTCAGCATAGCAGAAGGCCAGCGCCTGCTCGTCGTCGAGCCCTTCCGGCACCGACAGCGGCCCGCCATTGAAGCTCTCCTTCAGGTCCGGCGGGGTGTCTTCTCCCCGCGATTTCGCCAATGCTTCAAGTTCCGGTCCGAGATAGCCGTAGGGATAGCCCGCATACGGCGCCCGCGCCTCGTGCTTCTCCTGTGCTGGCAGGTCGAAGAAATCGTGTGCGGCATTCCAGGCCCGATCGATGACCTCCTGCGGGACGCCGTGGCCGGAGATCGCCAGAAAGCCGGTTTCGCGGCAGATGTGATCGACCTCCGCGCCAAGCGCTTCCCTGTCGGCGCCGGTCGCGGCCTCGAAACGGGAAAGGTCGAAGACCGGAAAATTTCTTGCGGACATGAAAGGCTCCTGCGTTACAGACTCGCAGCGAACCGTACCGCCCAGCCTCTCATGCGAAAAGCCCCGCGGCGAACCGCGGGGCCAGTAAATCGCCTGGTGCAATCAGACCCAGTACGGCGGAACCTGATAGTAGCTGTAGGAGGCATCGCGCGCCTTGTAGCCGTCGTCGCCCGTCAGGTCGGCAATGTCATGCACGGGTGCGGCCTTAAGCTGGTCCTTCGTGAAGGGAACGACATAGCCGCCGCGCGAAGGGTCGTAGTCCAACGCCGACCATGGGACAGCGTGATATTTCTCGCCGATGCCGAGGAAGCCGCCGAAACCGATGACGGCGAACATGATGCTGCTGTTCGTCTTTTCGAGCATCACGTCCTCGATCGTGCCGATGTGCTCGCCTTCGGTGTTGTACACCTCGGTGCCAATGACGCGGGAAGCCTGAATTGCTTCGGTGTGTCCTGATGCGGTGACCATTTTTGCTTGCTCCTTTGTGTTCGCCACCCTGTACCCATTCAATGTGGACAGAGCGGCGAAGTTCCGGAACGCGCTATCTGGCTTTCGAGACGCGGTCGAATTCCATCAGCGTTTCGATCAAACGCGGCATGTCTTTCAGCGGCACCATGTTCGGGCCGTCCGAAGGGGCGTTGTCGGGGTCCTGGTGGGTCTCGATGAAAACGCCCGCGACACCGACCGCGACCGCCGCACGGGCCAGCGTCTCCACGAAGCGCCGGTCGCCGCCAGTGGACCCGCCCTGCCCGCCCGGCTGCTGCACGGAATGGGTGGCGTCGAAGATCACCGGAGCGCCGGTTTCGGCCATGATGGGCAGCGCGCGCATGTCCGAGACCAACGTATTGTAGCCGAATGACGCGCCGCGCTCGGTGACCAGCACCTGCGTGTTGCCCGAACCCGTGACCTTGGCGACCACGTTCTTCATGTCCCATGGAGCCAGGAACTGCCCCTTCTTGACGTTGACGATCTTGCCGGTCCTGGCCGCCGCAATCAGCAGATCGGTCTGCCGCGAGAGAAACGCGGGTATCTGCAGAATATCGACGGCCTCGGCGACCGCGGTACATTGCTCTTCGGTATGCACGTCGGTCAGCACCGGCAGGGCAAGATCGCGCCGCAGGTCGGCGAAGATTGGCAGCGCCGCGTCGAGGCCGCTTCCGCGCTTACCGGAGAGCGATGTGCGGTTGGCCTTGTCGAAGGAGGTCTTGTAGACGAGGCCGATGCCGAGCCTGGCGCACATCTCCTTGAGCGCGCCGGCCATGTCGAAGGCGTGCTGGCGCGATTCGAGCTGGCACGGCCCTGCGATCAGCGCCAGCGGCGCGGTGTTGGAAAAGCGGACTTCGCCCGCACTCACTGTCGTGTCGGGAGCGGTCATCGGGTCTCCTCAAAGATGAAATCGACGCCCTGCCCGGCCGTCGCCGGCACGCGGAGGGCGTTTTCGCGGGTTTCGTAGTCGATCCCGTTTGCGTTGAACAGGGCTGCGGTCGCGCTCAGATCGCGAATGCCGAAGGTTACGGCGGTGAACCGCGGATCGGCGGCCTGCGAGGCTTCGGAAACGTTGAGCACTGCGTTTGAGAGGGCAATCTTGCGGTCAGCCGTTACACTGGCATTGGCGGCCTTTGACAAAAACCGCGCGAAGGCGTCGGCGTCGGGCGCAACCGCATCGATCTGGGTAATCCTCCTCGCATCGTTGGCGTGGCGTTCGAGTGTCGACCGGTCGATCGCGGGAACCTTGCGGCGTTCGCAGGTGAACAGAAACGCGCCGGGCGAGCCATCCGAAGCAAAGGCAAGGCGGAACGACGCCACGTCGGCCCTGCCCGCGGCATCGAGCGACGGCCGGGAAAACTCGACCATCGAACCAGCCGACATGCCTGCCTCGGCAAAGAGGGCATGGTCGGCCTCGGCGTCCGCTGTCGAAAAGACCACCGCCGACAGGCCTTCATCGCCGTATGTTCCACGGAAAAGCCTGTCGCGCAGGATGAAGCTGTTGCCCCCTTCTGCTGCCGTTTCCACGCTGGCCGGGTCTTCGATCGCCAGCGGTTCGATAAACGTACCATCGCCAAAATAGACACAGGCGTTGATGGTGCCGAACGGATGCACGCCCTGGGGCGCCACCGTAAAGCCGAGCGCTGCGAGCCGCGTTCGGGCGATAGCAAGATCGGCGGTCGGCAACACGAGGTGATCGAGCGCGCGTGAGGCATTGTCTGTCATGGTCGCGGTGTGCCTTAGCGTGGCGGCGCTTTCAAGCGGATATTCAGGGCTCCTGTGGCGGCCTGAACTCGACCCATAGCGGCAAGTGGTCGGAGATGCGCACGGCGAAGCTCGCCTTGGTCAGCCCGAGGTCCACGAGAAGCCGGCCCCACGTTTCCACGATCCCGCCATCGGCAAGTTCGAGATCGATCAGTTTCGCCCTCCCCTTGGAAAACCAGGCGATCTGGTCATGGTAGCTGTCTTTCTCAGGCTCCGATGCGCGGGCATAGATCGTGCGCGGGTGGCTTTGCAGCACAAAGGGCACTTCCAGCCCGGTCTCGACGAAGGCCTCGTAGAGCTTGTTGCCGATGCGCTCGAGATTGAAATCCCCGAGCGCGATCAGGTTGTGATGCCACCGGTTCTCCCGCGCTGCCCAATCCTGCATCCAGCGGGCGATGGCGCGCAGTTCCGGCAGGCGCTGCGTGTTCTCGTTGCCATAGTCGATATGGGCGGTGACCAGGATGAAGGTGGTGTCGCGGGTGCGGAAGGAAACGGCATAGGGATTACGGGCGAACTGCCTTTTGAAGCTGCCTTCGGTGAACCCGTATTTGGAGGCATCGTCGGGGATGACCAGTTCGCCGGCCAGTCCCGACAGCGAGACCCGCGACGAATCGAATAGGAAAGCCATGTGCTCGTTGTTGCCGGCCTGCCCCTCGTTGCGGTCGGTCATCAGGAAGCTCCACTTGGAGCCGAGCACCTCCATCAGTGCCCGCAACGCCTGGAAGTCGGCGCCCACCTCCTGGACTGCGACAACATCGAAGCGTGAGACCACTTCGGCGATCGCCCACAGGCTGCGGTAGTCGCGCTTTGGACTGTCGTCAGAGCTGGCAGGCACCGACCATTTGCGCGTCAGCGAGCGGAGATGGGCGATGTTCCACGTGGCGATGAGGATATTGCGGTCCACATCGCGCTTCGGCGGCACGACGGTGTCGAGATAAGCCGAATAGGCGCGCATCTCCTCCACGACACCGGTCGGCACGTTGCCATCGAGCGGCGCGCTGCCCGGGGTCTTGAACAACAGGTCGAGAGGGGTGGCCATCGCCGGATACCCGTTTCCGCGCGGTGACGATACCACAGCCCTATCGCACGCTCCACCAGCGGGATACGCCGGCTGAGACGAGCGTCGCCGAGCGGGTCGATCTGCGCTCAGTCGAGAAGAGGGTCTACGGCTTCCATCGCCGCCGCAGGCGCGACAGCGAGTTCTTGAAGCCCGCCGAGAAAGCTCGATACGGCCTCCCACGCCCCATGGTCGAACATGTCGTCATGGGATGCTTCGGGAAAGATGTGCAGTTGCGACAGGTGCTCGTTGGCTGCCGCGAGCAGGGTGGCGAAGGAGGCTGGCGTCACGGTATCGCGTTCGCCGGCCAGCAGCAGGATCGGCGCCTCGATGGACGAGTAACGCGACCGCGTGTCGAACCGCGAGCGGACGAGCCACAAGGGCATCTGGCGCGCATTGTGGCCGACGATGTCGCGGAACGATGTGAAGGGCGCTTCCAGAACCACGCCCACGGGCTTCGAGTGCGCCGCGATGTAGCTCGCGATACCGGTTCCCATCGAGTAGCCGTAAAGAATGATGCCGTTCGGGGCCAGCCGGTTGTCGGCGACCTTTTCCAGAAGTCGAGTCGCGTCTTTGTAAAGGTTGTGCTCGCTGGGCCGTCCGGGATTGCCACCATATCCGCGATACCCGGCGAGCATCAGCCCGTAGCCTTCCTCCGCAAGGCTGAAGAGGTGACGGGGTTTCCTGATGACGTCACCAACGCGACCGGGAAAATAGACGATGACCGGCTTGCCTGCGCGAGGCGGATGATACCAGGAGCGCAGCATGAGGCCGTCATGGGTCGCAAAGTCGACGGGCTGGAGTTCCACGTCACTCTCAAGCTCGAAGATACTAAGCGCCAGCCGCTCACGAAAAAGCAGGATTTCGGGCATTGTGGAGAGCGTCGCCAACACCGCGCCAAGTGCTGCGGCCGCGGACAGGATCAGACGACCATGGCTTGCAACGAAGCCGAAAACCATACTCAAACCAAGCCCCATTGCCCCGCGTCGCCCGCCCGATGCAGCACCGCAAATCCAGCATAGCCTCATGCAGGCGCTTCGCCAGATCGTTTGTAACAAAAACGAGTTACTGCCGCGTTTCCGGCATCAAGATGCGCGGCGGTCGCGAGGTCGGTGGATCAGACCAGTCGGCTCTGCTCGACGGCTGCGCCGATGAAGCTTGCAAACAGCGGGTGAGGTTCCAGCGGGCGCGACTTCAGCTCAGGGTGATACTGCACGCCGATGAACCACGGATGATCCTGATATTCGACCGTTTCCGGCAGCACGCCGTCCGGCGACATGCCGGCGAAGACAAGCCCGCACGCTTCCAGCCGCTCCTTGTAGTCGACATTGACCTCGTAGCGGTGGCGGTGGCGCTCGGAAATATTCGTATTGCCGTAGATGTCGGCGATCTTCGTGCCCTCGCCCAGCTTCGCGGCGTAAGCGCCCAGCCGCATGGTGCCACCTAGGTCGCCGCTTGCCGCGCGCTTTTCGAGCATGTTGCCCTTCAGCCATTCCGTCATCAGGCCCACGACCGGCTCTGACGTCGCCCCGAACTCGGTTGACGAGGCCTTGTCGATGCCGGCGAGCGAACGGGCGGCTTCGATGCAGGCCATCTGCATGCCGAAGCAGATGCCGAAATAGGGAACCTTGCGTTCGCGGGCGAACTTCGCCGCGAGAATCTTGCCTTCCGCGCCGCGCTCGCCGAAACCGCCCGGAACGAGGATGCCGTGTACCTTCTCCAGGAACGGCGCGGGGTCCTCCTTCTCGAAGATCTCGGCCTCGATCCAGTCGAGCTTCACGCGCACCCGGTTGGCCATGCCGCCATGCGAGAGCGCTTCGATCAGCGACTTATAGGCATCCTTGAGGCCGGTATATTTGCCGACGATGGCGATCGTGACCTCGCCTTCCGGGTTATGGATACGCTCGGCCACGCCTTCCCACGGCGCCATGCGCGGCTTGGGGGCCGGGTCGATGCCGAAGGCGGCCAGGACCTCGCTGTCGAGCCCTTCGCGATGATAGGCCATCGGCACGTCGTAGATATGCGCCACATCGAGCGCCTGGATGACGGCCGATTCGCGTACGTTGCAGAACAGCGACAGCTTCCGGCGCTCTTCCTTCGGGATGGCGCGGTCGGCGCGCACCAGCAGAATGTCCGGCGCGATGCCGATGGAGCGCAGTTCCTTTACCGAATGCTGGGTCGGCTTGGTCTTGAGCTCGCCAGCGGCCGGAATCCACGGCATCAGCGTCAGGTGGATATAGACCGCCTGCCCGCGCGGCAGATCGTTGCCGAGTTGGCGGATCGCCTCGAGAAATGGCATCGCCTCGATGTCGCCGACCGTACCGCCGATCTCGCACAGGACGAAATCGTAGTCGTCGTTGCCGTCGAGGACGAAATTCTTGATCTCGTCGGTGACGTGGGGGATCACCTGCACGGTGGCGCCGAGATAGTCGCCGCGCCGCTCGCGCTCGATGATGTTCTTGTAGATGCGCCCGGTGGTGATGTTGTCCTGCTGGTTGGCGGACCGTCCGGTGAAGCGCTCGTAATGGCCGAGATCCAGATCGGTCTCGGCGCCGTCGTCGGTGACGAAGACCTCGCCGTGCTGATAGGGCGACATCGTGCCCGGATCGACGTTGAGGTAGGGATCTAGCTTGCGGATCCGCACACGGTAGCCACGCGCCTGAAGCAGGGCTCCGAGAGCCGCTGCGGCGATGCCTTTACCGAGTGAGGAAACCACGCCGCCGGTGATGAAAACGTATCGCGCCATGGGAGTCGTCGCTTAACCCGATAGGAGTGATTCCACCAGTCAAAATTTGCCTGGGCATTGGTTTTTCTTCGCCCAAACAAAAGGGCCGGCACCCGCCGGCCCTGTCTTTTCGCCTATGTGGCGATGCTTACTGCCCGCTCGGAACCTGCGGCTGCGCGGGTTCCGGGGCTTGTGCCGGCGGGGTGTCCTCGCCGCCAAGCTGGTCGAGAACGCCGCCCTCGCCCGAAGGCGCGCTTTGCTCGGTCGTGGGCATGCGGTCGAAGATGTCGGTCGGCTGGTCGCCGTAGCGCGCCAGCAGCGACAGGGCCAGCGAGGTCGCGAAAAACGCGGTCGCCAGCATCGCCGTCGCGCGGGTCAGCGTATTGGCCGCGCCGCGCGCCGTCATGAAGCCGGAGCCGCCACCGATGCCTAGCCCGCCACCTTCGGACCGCTGCAGGAGGACCACGCCGACAAGGGCGAGGACAACCATCAGGTGAATGACGATGAGCACTGTCTGCATGATTCAATCCGGATTGTTCTATCGCGCAGCACTGTCGTTGTGCCGCAGCGGACGCGGCTCATTACACGCCTTTGCCGCGCATTCCAACCCATATGGGAAGGAATGGCGCTGCAAAAAAGACGGCATATGCAAGTTTGCCCACCTAAAACGACCGGTAGGCCTCGGCAATGCCGAGGAAATCGGAGGCCTTGAGGCTGGCGCCGCCGACCAGCGCGCCATCGACATTGGCAACAGCCAGCAATTCGCCGGCGTTGGATGGCTTCACCGATCCCCCGTAAAGAATGCGCATGCGGCCCGCTTCGTCGCCGACGCGCTTCGTCAGCTCGGCCCTGATATGGGCATGGGCCTGCGCGACGTCGTCGACCGATGGCGTCAGCCCCGTGCCGATGGCCCAGACCGGCTCATAGGCGATGACGGCGGTGGCATGGGTTGCGCCATGCGGTACGGAACCGGCGATCTGGCGCGACAGCACGTCGAGCGTCTGTCCGGCCTCGCGTTCGTCCTGCGTCTCGCCGATGCAGATGATCGCGACGATCCCCGCACGCCACGCCGCTTCCGCTTTCGCGCGCACATCCGCGTCGGTTTCGCCATGGTCCGTGCGCCGCTCCGAGTGGCCGACGATGACGGCGTAGGCGCCGGCATCCTTCAGCATTTCAGCCGAGATGTCGCCGGTATGGGCGCCCGTTTCCTTTGCGTGGCAATCCTGGCCGCCTGACTTGACCGGTGTGCGATGGAGTATCTCCGACGCACGCCACAGCAGGGTAGCGGGAACGCAGACGAGCGCCTCGGTCTCCGTTTCCAGTCCCTTCATGAAGCCGTTGCCGATCGAGACCAGCTCGCCGAGCGAGGCGCTGGTGCCGTTCATCTTCCAGTTGCCGGCAACCAGCGGGCGGATACCTGGTGTCATCGCGCGTGTTTCCTTCCTTCGGTCTCGAGGCTAGGTTCTCCTACCAAAAACCGGGCACAAAGCAATCGACACCGGCCGGGAAGGACGGTATTGCCGAGGCTCACATAAGGTAACCGGAAGAAGACATGCTCGATTCCCTCAGAAATGCCGCCAAATCCTGGATCGCCAAGCTGCTTCTCGTGATGCTGGTGCTCAGTTTCGCGGTCTGGGGCATTTCCGGACAGATTTTCGGTGGCCTCGGCTCCAACGTGCTGACGGCCGGCGATACGCGCGTGTCCATCCTCGAATACCGCCTTGCCTATGACCGCCAGCTCTCGTTGCTGTCGCAACAGTTCGGCGTGCCGGTAACGCGCGAGCAGGCCCAGCAATTCGGCGTCGACGATCGTGTGCTGTCGCAGCTCGCCGCCGGTGCCGTCCTCGACGAACAGGCGCGCGAGATGCGGCTTGGGCTTTCGCGTGACCGGCTGGCGGCGATGACGGCCGAAGATCCGGCGTTTCAGGGTGCTGACGGGCGGTTCGACCGCAACCAGTTCGATTTCGTCTTGCGCCAGATCGGCATGCGTACGGAAGATTACCTGAAGAACCGCGAGCAGGCCGCGGTGCGCCAGCAGATCATCGAAGCGGTATCCGATGGAATGACCGCGCCGGATGCGTTTCTGCGCGCCGTGTCGCTCTACCAGGGCGAGGACCGCACGGTCGATTACATCGTCTTGCCTCGGTCACTGGTCGAGCCGATCGAGGATCCGGCGCAGGATGTGCTCGAGGCCTATTTCGAGGAGAACAAGGCCAGCTACGCCGCGCCGGAATACCGGCGCATCTCCTACGTCAAGCTGGAACCGGCCGACATCGCCGATCCGGCCGCGATTCAGGCAGAGGAAGTGCAGCGCTATTACGAGGATAACGCCGCCCGCTTCACGTCGCCCGAGCAGCGCAAGATCGAGCAGCTCGTCTTTGCCGATGCGGAAGCCGCGCAGGCTGCGCTGGACAAGATCCGTGGCGGCGCAACCTTCGAGGAGATCGTCACCGAGGAAGGCAAGACGATGGGCGATGTCGTGCTCGGCACCTTCAACAAGGACGACGTGGCCGACCCTGCGATTGCCGAAGCCGCTTTTGCGCTGGCCGAAGGCGAAGTCTCCGATGTGGTCGACGGCGCATTCGGCTCGCTACTCGTCAGGGTGCCGGAAGTCCAGCCGGCAAAGGTTCAGCCGCTGAGCGAAGTGGAACAGCAGATCCGCGACGACATCGCGCTCGGAGAAGCAACCCGCATCCTGGACGATGTCTATGTGGGCTACGAGGATGCACGCGCTGCCGGTGAGACCATGGCGGAAGCTGCCGCGCGCAACCGCCTCGAGGTCGTTACGGTCGAGGCTGTGGATCGCAGTGGCCGCAATCCGGAAGGCACGATCCTGACCGACCTGCCTGAATCGAACGACCTCCTCCAGGAGGCGTTCGCAAGCGAGGTCGGCGTCGAGAACCCCCCGCTCAACACCGGATCGTCGGGCTACCTCTTCTACGAGGTCGACGATGTCACGGAGGCACGCGACCGCACGCTGGACGAAGTTCGCGATCAGGTCGTTGCAAACTGGAAGGAAAACGAGGTCGCGACCAGGCTCGCTGCCCGTGCAGAGGAAATCGAAAAGCAGGTTGCCGACGGCAAGCCCCTGACCGAGGTGGCGGAGGAACTCGAACTCGAGGTGCAGGTCCGTCGCGGACTGAAGCGCGACGCCAATGATGCCGAGCTCGGCGATGCAGGCGTGGCCGCCGTCTTCTCCGTAGCGCGCGGCGAGACTGGCCTTGCGCCGGCACAGGATGGTGACGCTCAGGTCGTGTTTCGCGTGACGGATGTGCTGGTGCCGGCCGATGCCGGGCCCGACGCCCTGCCCGCCGACGCACGCGATCGTTTCGCATCTGCGATCTCCGACGATCTGCTGGACCAGCTCGTTGCACGCCTGCAGAACGAATATCCGGTGACGATCGACCGTGGTGCCGTGCAGCAGGCGCTGAGCTTCTGAGCGGCGCGATGAACGACTTCAAGTCCCACATAGCCAAGGTCGCGAACGGCACGCCGCTGTCCTTCGAGGAGGCGCGCGAGGCTTTCAGCATCATGATGTCGGGCGAAGCGACGCCGAGCCAGATCGGCGGGTTCCTGATGGCGCTTCGTACGCGCGGTGAAACGGTGGACGAGATTTCCGGCGCCGTGGCCACCATGCGGGCCAAGATGCTTCCCGTCCGCGCTCCGGCCAACGCCATCGATATTGTCGGCACGGGTGGCGATGCGTCGGGGACCTACAATGTCTCCACCTGCGCTGCCTTCATCGTTGCAGGCGCCGGGGTGCCGGTGGCCAAGCATGGCAACCGCGCACTCTCGTCGAGGTCGGGGGCGGCGGATGCGCTTGCCGCTCTCGGGGTCAATATCGAGATCGGGGCCGAAACCATCGCGGCCTGCATCGAGGAGGCCGGGCTCGGCTTCATGTTCGCACCGGTCCACCATTCGGCCATGCGCCATGTCGGCGCCTCGCGTGTCGAACTCGGCACCCGCACGATCTTCAACCTGCTCGGCCCTCTGTCGAATCCTGCCGGCGTAAAGCGCCAGCTCGTCGGTGTGTTTGCCCCGCAATGGGTGGAGCCGATCGCCGAAGTGCTCAAGGCACAGGGTTCGGAAGCGGTCTGGGTGGTGCACGGCGACGGTCTGGACGAAATGACGACGGCAGGCACGACGATGGTTGCGGCGCTGGAAAACGGCAAGATACGCACCTTCGAGGTCCAGCCAGAGGAGGTCGGCCTTGCACGCGTCAAGCCCGAAGACCTGAAGGGCGCCGATGCCGTGCACAACGCGAAGGCGCTTCGTGGTGTGCTCTCCGGCGACAACGGTGCTTATCGCGATATCTCCCTCCTGAATGCGGCAGGCGCGCTTGTTGTGGCCGGCAAGGCCCGGACGCTGGACGAGGGCATGGAGCTTGCCACCCGCTCCATCGATAACGGGTCGGCGGCCTCCGCGCTGGAACTGCTGGTGCACGTTTCCAACCGGGCAGGTGCGGCATGACCGATATTCTGCGCAAGATCGAAGCTTACAAGCGCGAGGAGATCGCTGCCGCCAAGGCCGCGCTTCCGCTTGCCGATGTAAAGGCGCGGGCTGCCGACCAGACACCGCCTCGCGGCTTTCGCAAGGCGCTCGAGGCAAAACATGAAGCCGGCCAGTTCGCGCTGATCGCCGAGATCAAGAAGGCGAGCCCCTCGAAGGGACTCATCCGCGCTGATTTTGATCCGCCTTCGCTTGCGCGCGCCTACGAGCAAGGGGGCGCTGCGTGCCTGTCGGTGCTGACCGACCGCCCGTCTTTCCAAGGTGCGCCCGAATTCCTGACCGAGGCGCGGGCCGCCACCGCCCTGCCCGCGCTCCGCAAGGATTTCATGTTCGAGGCCTATCAGGTTCACGAGGCGCGAAGCTGGGGTGCCGATGCGATCCTCGTCATCATGGCGAGCCTGTCCGACGACGAAGCGAAGGCGCTCGAGGACGAGGCTCATGCAATCGGCATGGACGTGCTTGTCGAGGTGCATGACGAGGCGGAACTGGATCGCGCGCTGAAGCACCTGTCGTCGCCGCTTGTCGGCATCAACAACCGCAACCTGCACACCTTCGAGGTAAGCCTCGAAACCTCGGAGCGGCTGGCGGCGCGCATCCCCGAAGACAAGCTCATCGTCGGCGAGAGCGGCATCTTCACAAATGCCGACTGCGCGCGTTTGGCTCGCTCCGGCATTTCCACCTTCCTCGTCGGGGAAAGCCTGATGCGGCAGGCCGATGTTGCCGGCGCGACGCGATCCCTGCTCGGGCTCAGCTCGCAACGGCTCGCAGGCTGACGCCGTGAGCGGCCTTACGCATCTCGGCGCATCCGGCGAGGCCAACATGGTCGATGTCGGCGGCAAGCAGGAGACTGAGCGCACGGCGGTTGCGCAAGGCGCGGTGACGATGCAGCCCGCGACGCTGGCCATGATCCTCGCCGGCGACGCCAAGAAGGGCGACGTGCTCGGCACCGCCCGTATTGCCGGCATCATGGCAGCCAAGCGGACGCACGAGCTGATTCCGCTCTGCCACCCGCTCCTGCTCACCAAGGTTTCGGTCGAGATCGAGCCCGACCAGAACCTGCCCGGTCTGCGCGTCACGGCGCTCGCCCGCGTTACCGGCAAGACCGGCGTTGAAATGGAGGCCCTGACGGCGGCTTCCGTCGCCTGCCTGACGATCTACGACATGGCCAAGGCAGCCGACCGTGCCATGACGATTTCCGATATCCGCTTGGTGGAAAAGTCCGGCGGCAAGTCTGGCGACTACCGGCTGCAGGACGTCTGACATGGCCGGGCTGCTGCCTGTCGACGACGCGCTGCACCGGCTGCTGGACGATGTGACGGCCCTGCCCGCCGAGGAGATCGCGATTGGAGACGCCGCCGGACATGTGCTGACCAACGCCGTCGAGGCACGGCGGACGCAGCCTCCCTTCCCCGCTTCGGCAATGGACGGATATGCGGTGCGCGCCGCGGATACGGTCGACCAATCCACTGCTCTGACGGTCATCGGTCAATCGATAGCCGGCCAGCGCTTCGATGGCGCAGTCGGCGCCGGCGAGGCCGTACGCATCTTCACAGGCGCACCTGTCCCCGAAGGCGCGGATGCGGTTCTGCTGCAGGAAGATGCCGACCCGGACGAAGACGGGCGAACCGTCCGCGCCAGAGAAGCGGTCACCCCTGGCCGTCACGTAAGGGCTGCCGGGCTCGATTTCCGGGCCGGCGACGTCCTTTTGGCCAAAGGCCGGGTGCTCGACGCGGCAGCGCTGTCGCTCGCAGCAGCCGGCAACCATCCGCTCCTGTCTGTAGTGCGCGTACCGCTGGTGGCGATCCTGGCGACGGGCAGCGAGCTGCTGCCGCCCGGTTCGGAACCCGGGCCCGACCAGATCATCGCATCGAACGGCTATGGGGTCGCGGCGCTGGCGCGCGACGCAGGTGCTCGGGTGCTCGACCTGGGCATCGCACCCGACGATCGCGGCGTGCTTGCCGCGCGCGTCCGTGACGCACTCTCGGCCGGCGCCGACGTGATCGTGACGCTCGGCGGCGCTTCCGTCGGCGACCACGACCTCGTTCGCGAGGTTCTGGAACGCGAAGGCATGGCGCTCGACTTCTGGAAGATTGCCATGCGTCCCGGCAAGCCGCTGATGTTCGGCAGGCTGGGCGAGACCCGTGTTCTCGGCCTGCCGGGCAATCCGGTTTCAAGCCTTGTCTGCGCGCATCTGTTCATGAAACCGCTGCTCGCGAAGCTTGGCGGCCGGCCACATGTTGCTGACATCAGGGAGGCCGTCCTTGGCGAAGCCATGAAGGCCAATGATCACCGGCAGGATTATGTCCGCGCGGCAGCGACGCATGAGGACGGGCGCCTCTTCGCAAGGCCGTTCTCGGTGCAGGATTCCTCGATGCTGACGACACTGGCGGAGGCCAACGCCCTCATCATCCGCGAGCCGAACGTGGCCGCGTCAGAGGCAGGAGATGTCTGCCGCGTGCTGATGCTGCGCTGAGCGCGCGGCCTTCTAGTCGCGTTCAACGAGACGAAGATCGTGGCCGGTCGCCGCAATGTGACCCATTCGGTCGGTTCTGGACTGGATGTCCTTCAACCGCTCGATTGCAGCAGCAAGCTCCTTGTTGGAGCGGCGCAGATATAGATCGCGCGCAGCCTGGCTTTGAACCAGCCGCTTGAGCTCGACAGTCATTTTTTCCCGCGTCACGGTCTCGGAGCCTCCTCCACATTCACGATAATTTAAGCCGTTGCGGAACACAACTGGAACAGATAGTGTTTGTTCTGGTTTTGTTTATGGGATGATTCCCAAAAGGGGCAACAGATGCTGACGCGCAAGCAACACGAACTGCTTCTCTTCATCC
This sequence comes from Aquamicrobium sp., assembly GCA_019739225.1. Classification (GTDB taxonomy): domain Bacteria; phylum Pseudomonadota; class Alphaproteobacteria; order Rhizobiales; family Rhizobiaceae; genus Aerobium. Next base: position 259,411 of record JAHHDT010000001.1, on the reverse strand, counting down.
ATGAAAGGCTGAAGGAAACCGGCATTCCCCCTTCCTTCGACGAGATGAAGGAGGCGCTCGACCTCGCTTCCAAGTCGGGCATCCACCGCCTGATTACTGCGCTCGAGGAGCGCGGCTTCATTCGACGCCTGCCCAACAGGGCACGGGCGCTGGAAGTCCTGCGGCTGCCGGATTCGATCGCGCCGGGCCTCAATGCGGCCAAAAAGTTCTCGCCCAGCGTCATTCAGGGCAGTCTTGGCCGTGCGCCGGAGCCGTCTCGCATACAGGCAGCCAGCAATGACGACGATGCCGGTGCCGCCGTTGCCATTCCTGTAATGGGCCGGATCGCGGCCGGCGTGCCCATCGAGGCGATCCAGCACAAGACGCACTCGATCAGCGTTCCGCCGGAAATGCTTTCGGGCGGCGAGCACTACGCGCTCGAGGTCAAGGGTGACTCGATGATCGAGGCGGGCATCTTCGACGGCGACACCGTCATCATCCGCGACGGCCAGACCGCCAATCCCGGCGACATTGTGGTGGCGCTCGTCGACGATGAGGAAGCAACCCTCAAGCGCTTCCGCCGCAAGGGCGCCTCGATCGCGCTGGAAGCTGCCAATCCCGCCTACGAAACCCGCATCTTCGGTCCCGATCGCGTGAAGGTGCAAGGCAGGCTTGTCGGGCTCATCCGGCGTTATTGATCGGATCGAGCGGTTCTTAGAGGCTCCTCTTCGACAAGCTCAAGGCCGCTTGAGGATGAGGGGGCGGATTGATCGAATCCAACCTATTGGGCTCGATGCACGTCAAGGAATAGCCTGTCGGGCCGCAGGATTTCCGAGCGATGCAGACCCTCCCTCATCCTGAGAGTCTGGCCCGAAATTGGTAGGTGATCCCGGTTTGGTGTGATTCCTTGACGTTGCGAGCGACGAAGGGATCATGCGATGGTTTGGACCGAGATCACCCGCGGGCAGCATGCGCGGGAACTGCCCCGTTATGCAAGCGATGTGACGGATGGCGAATGGGCGATCATTGCCCCCGCGCTGCCGGCAGCCTCGAGGCGGGGCCGTCCGCGCACGACGCGGCTTCGCGATGTGGTCGACGCCCTGTTCTACATCCTGTCGACGGGTTGCCAGTGGCGTGCCGTGCCGCGCGATTTCCCGCCGCGTTCGACCGTGCAGCGCTATTTCTACCTGTGGCGCGACAAGGGCGTATGGGAGCGGCTGAACGCGACGCTGGTCGGGCGGGCCCGACAGGCGCAAGGCCGCGCCGCCGTCCCCTCGCTGGGCATCATCGACAGCCAGAGCGTGGCCACGACCGAGAGCGGCGGCCCGCGCGGGCTGGATGCAGCCAAGCGCATCAAGGGCCGCAAGCGCCATATCGTCACCGACACCCAGGGCTTCCTCCTGGCCAGCCTCGTGCATCAGGCCAACCTGCAGGACAGCCATGGCGCCGTGCCTCTGCTCAACAGCCTCGCCAAGGCCTTGCCGCTGCGCCACATCCTGGCCGACCGCGTCTACAGAGGCCCCAAGCTTCTCGCCGCGCTCGCCGATTGCGGGCCATGGAGGATCGACATCGTTCAGCGTCCGCACGGCACAAAAGGCTTTCAACTCCTGCCCAGACGCTGGGTCGTGGAACGCACCTTCGCCTGGTTCGGACGAAACCGAAGGCTCGCCAAAGATCACGAAAGGACAATCGAAAGCGCCAATGCGTGGCTCGTCATCGCAAGCGTCAAACTCATCTCTAGAAGGCTCGCTAAATGACCACACACATTTATGGGCCAGACTCTGAGGTGCGAGCCCCCGGGTTTTGCCTTCGGCAAGCCCGAGGACAGGCTCCGCGAGCCTCGAAGGACGCACCGATCAGTGCTTTCGCTGCGAAGGCATCGCGGCAGCCGGCTGGGTGTTACTCACCTTGCGATTTCTGCCAAGGCGGAAGTCCCCTCGCCTCGCGCGAATACTGCCGGTGCGCGTGCCAGGGCCGATAGGGTTCGCGGATCGCGAAACGGATGTTTGGGTATAAAGCCGGTCTTGCGGAAGTGCGATCCAAGTCACTGGCGCCTGTGCCACGGCTTGCTCCGGTTCCGCGTGTTTCCGTGACGATGTCGTTCTCGAAGACGATCTCGGCGCTGCCGCGGCGGGCCAGATCGCGCTTGGTGATGACCGCAACGCTGCTATCCCGGCAAGGATTGTTCGCAGTGGCGTCGTCGATGACGATCAGGCTGGCATAAGAACACGCAGTCGAAGCCGTTCGTTCGCCGTCGGCGTGAACGACTATGCCGCCGCCATGGCGCGCTATGCAAAGCCCTTCGCCGCACCGGAAAGGCAATTCGCTCTCATCGTCACTCAGGGCGGCATGAGGCGGTAGCCCGGCATCGCCTTCGATGGGCCGAACCAGTTCGCCGGCTTGTGCGGCCCGCTGCCAGTTCTGGATGGTAAAGGCGCTTGGTCGCGCGCGGTTGACGGCGAGGCGCCCATTGCCGAGATCGACGGCAACGAGCCGCGCGTCCTCCGAGACGAAGACATGCGGCAACTGCCGTGTCGCGATCAGCAACGCACCGGCGATGAGCAGCGGAAGTGCTGCCCAGCGCAGCCCGCTGCCGGCCATGGTCAGGATCGCCAATGCCGCTGTCAGTACAAGCACCGCCGAAAGCGGGATCGCGCCGGTGGCATCGAATGCCGATCGCTCCGCGAGCCACACCGCTATCGAATTCATCGCCGATATGCCCATCCCCATCGCGTACAACGCCGGCCCTTCCAGGCCGAAGGGCATCAACAGGCATGCGAAAACCGCTGCCGGCATGACGATCGCGGAAACGAATGGCATCGCCGCAAGGTTGGCGACGAGGCCGAGCGGCGAGACCTGCTGGAAATGCCATGCTGTGAAAAGCGCCGTCGCGAGGCCGGCTACGACCGATGTCAGCGACAGTCCCGAGACATATTTCATGCCCGTTGTGAAGGCCAGCCGCACAGGACCGTACTTTGCGGCCTGTCGGCGCGGCGTCCGCCTTTCACGGTACGAGGCCCAGGCCGCGTAGGCCGCCACGAGCGCGGCGGTTGCAGCAAACGACATGTGGAAGCTCGGCCCCATCACCTCATGCGGGGCAATCAGCAGGATGATGACGGCCGATATGGCAAGGTTGCGCATCGTGAGCGCCGCGCGGTCGAACATGACCGCAAGCAGCATCACCGCAAGCATGGTGAAGCTGCGCTGCGCCGCAATGCCTGCGCCCGAAATGACGAGGTAGGCCGCCGTCGCGGCAAGCGCACCGAAGGCTGCATATTTCTTCGCCGGTCGCCGCGAGGAAAAGCCCGGTGCAAGCGCAAAGGCGGTGCGCAATCCAAACATCACGGTCCCGGCCACCAAGGCCATATGCAGGCCGGAGATGGAGATGACGTGATAGAGCCCGACGACGCGGAGCGCCTCGTTCATCTCTTCCGGTATGCCTGCGCGGATACCCGTGATCAGTGCGGCCGCGATAGCGCCCTCAGGGCCGCCTATGCTGGCCGCGATGTCCTGCGCCATGCGCGTACGCCAGCCTTCCACCCACGCTGCGGCGGCGGTGATGATCCCGGGCTCGTGTTCCGATTCAACGAATTCCGGGTTTCTCAGGAAAAACCCGACCGCGCCAATCCCGTCGAAATAGCCGTTGAAGGCAAAATCGTAACTCTGGGGGCGGGTCGGACCCGAAGCCGGCATCAAACGGACGAGCCCCTGAACGGTATCGCCCGGCTGCAGCGTCCTTGGCACTTGGCGCGCGGTCGCGCGAACGCGATTTGGTGCGTAGCGCAGGGTCGGCCGTTCGGTCGCGATGACATCGAGCGTCAGGCGGATGCGGCCCGATGCCTGCTGCTCGATGCGGACGACGCGGCCTGTGAGGCGCGTTGAAATCTCGGAGCCGAGCATTTGTGTGCCCGCGCGCCAGGTCTCGAATTTGGCCGCGAGAACGCCTGTGAGTGCAATCACGACCGCAAGACACAGCATGCGCAGTCCCGGCCGGTTGATGAGCGTGAGCGACAGGGTGGCGAGCAGGCCGATGGTCAGCAGCAGGCTTGCAACACCGGGCTCGCTCGGCGCCGCGAAATAGAAAAGCGCGCCCAGCCCGAGGAATACCGGCACGAATACGAACGCGGTGCCGTGTTCGAGCTCACTGTCGAAGCTGCGCCGCACGACAGGACCGAGCCTGGCGAGCGGAGTGAGACTGCTTGCCGGTGCGGGTGGCGACGGCGCTCGCAGGGTTTGCGGAAGATGGACTTCGGGGCCAGCATTTTCAGGCGCGACGACACGCGCGCCGAACTGAAGGCGCTCGTCCTGTCGCGTCGCCGTCTCCCCGTCCATGCGGCGCTCTCCACCCGGTAATCGCTTGCACGCCGAAGCCTCTATGCTACATGAGCCCCATCAAAACACCAAAGGCGCAGCCGCTGCGCGCCCTCATCCGTTTCCGGGGAAGAAGAAATGTCCGACAAGGTCGTCACCCGTTTTGCGCCGTCACCCACCGGCTACCTGCATATCGGCGGCGCGCGCACGGCGCTTTTCAACTGGCTGTTCGCCAAGCACACCGGCGGCAAGATGCTGCTGCGTATCGAGGATACCGACCGCGAGCGCTCGACCGACGCCGCCACGGCAGCGATCCTCGACGGCCTCTCCTGGCTCGGTCTGGGTTGGGACGGGGAACCCGTCTCACAGTTCGAGCGCGCGCAGCGTCATCGCGAGGTGGCCGAGGAACTCGTTCGCAACGGGAAGGCCTATCGTTGCTATGCCACACAGACGGAGCTTGAGGAAATGCGCGAGAAGGCCCGCGCCGAAGGCCGTCCACCGCGCTATGACGGACGCTGGCGCGACCGCGATCCCTCGGAGGCCCCGGCCGGCGTGAAGCCCGCAATCCGCGTCAAGGCGCCTACGGACGGCGAGACGATCGTGCGCGACCGGGTGCAGGGCGATGTGCGGTTTCCCAACAAGGATCTCGACGATTTCATCATCCTGCGGTCTGACGGCAACCCGACTTATATGCACGCCGTCGTGGTAGATGATCACGACATGGGCGTGACCCATATCATTCGCGGCGACGATCACCTGACCAACGCGGCGCGCCAGACGATCATCTACAACGCGATGGGCTGGGATGTGCCGGTGATGGCGCATATCCCGCTGATCCACGGCCCGGACGGGGCGAAGCTCTCCAAGCGCCACGGCGCGCTGGGTGTCGAGGCCTATCGCGCGATGGGCTATCTGCCTGAAGCGCTGCGCAACTATCTCGCGCGCCTCGGCTGGAGCCATGGCGACGACGAGGTCATGTCCACCGCGCAGATGATCGAGTGGTTCGAGATCGAGGACGTCAACAAGGGAGCCGCGCGCTTCGACTATCAGAAGCTGGAAGCCCTGAATGGCGTGCATATGCGCCAGAGCGACGACGCCGATCTTCTGGAGCAGTTCATCGCGACATTGCCTTATCTGGAACAGCCCGGCGCAATCCCGCTAGAGCCGGACGCCGCGCAGCGGGCGATGCTGCTTGCCGCCCTGCCCGGCTTGAAGGAGCGCGCGAAGACGCTCGTCGAACTGGCTGACAGCGCGCAATATCTGTTCGTCCAGCGCCCCTTGCCGCTGGATGAGAAGGCAGCGCAGATTCTCGACGGCGACGCGCGCGCGGTGATCGTCGCACTGTTGCCGGATTTTGAGGCGCTTGGCGAATGGTCCGCAGAAACGACGGAAGCCGTCGTGCGTGCTTATGCGGAAAAGGCGGGCCTCAAGCTTGGGAAGGTTGCGCAGCCGCTGCGTGCAGCGCTGACCGGAAGGGCCACATCGCCTGGCGTCTTCGATGTGCTTGCAGTCCTTGGCCGGGATGAAAGCCTCGGCCGGCTGCGCGATCAAAGCACCTGAACGATTGTGGCGAAGTCGCGTTTTTTGCGTTGCAACAATGTGACCTTGGGATAGCTTGGCACGCTCCCGCAAATCGGATAGCAAGAGCGCGCAATCGGAGCGCGGTTGTTATGCGTCATAGCTGATCGGCGTCGAGGGCGGGCTAACGTACATTGAGAGGTGATTGTGATGACCAGTTCGACTGCAAAGCTTGAATTGAACGGCAAAGCCAGCGAATTCAAGGTACGAAAAGGCTCGGTCGGACCAGAGGTCATCGACATCAGCTCGCTCTACAAGGACACCGGGCTGTTCACCTACGATCCCGGTTTCACGTCCACCGCGAGCTGCGAATCGGAAATCACTTACATCGACGGCGATGCTGGCATGCTGCTGCACCGCGGCTATCCGATCGACCAGCTTGCCGAGCACGGCGACTTCCTGGAAGTGTGCTACCTGCTTCTCTACGGTGAACTGCCGACAAAGGCGCAGAAGGACGATTTCGACTACCGCGTGACGCGCCATACGATGGTGCATGAGCAGATGACCCGGTTCTTCACCGGCTTCCGCCGCGATGCGCATCCGATGGCGGTCATGTGCGGTGTCGTCGGCGCTATGTCGGCGTTCTATCACGACTCCACCGACATCTCCGACCCGCACCAGCGCATGGTCGCCTCGATCCGCATGATCGCGAAGATGCCGACGATCGCCGCGATGGCGTACAAGTACCATGTCGGCCAGCCCTTCATCTATCCGAAGAACGAGCTGAACTTCGCCGCCAACTTCCTGCACATGTGCTTCGCCGTGCCTTGCGAGGACTACAAGGTCAATCCGGTGCTGGCGCGCGCGATGGAGCGCATCTTCATCCTGCATGCCGACCACGAGCAGAATGCGTCGACCTCGACGGTGCGGCTCGCCGGCTCTTCCGGCGCCAACCCGTTTGCCTGCATTGCTGCCGGCATTGCCTGCCTGTGGGGTCCGGCGCATGGCGGCGCCAACGAGGCTGCCCTGAACATGCTGGCGGAGATCGGTTCCGTCGACCGCATCCCCGAGTTCATCGACCGCGCCAAGGACAAGAACGACCCGTTCCGCCTGATGGGCTTCGGCCACCGCGTCTACAAGAACTACGATCCGCGCGCCAAGATCATGCAGAAGACCACGCATGAGGTTCTGGGCGAACTCGGCATCAAGGATGATCCGCTTCTCGACGTGGCGATGGAGCTGGAAAAGATCGCGCTGACGGACGAGTATTTCATCGAGAAGAAGCTCTACCCCAACATCGACTTCTATTCCGGCATCACGCTCAAGGCGCTCGGCTTCCCGACCACCATGTTCACCGTGCTTTTCGCAGTCGCCCGTACGGTCGGCTGGATTGCCCAGTGGAAGGAGATGATCGAGGATCCGCACCAGAAGATCGGCCGTCCTCGCCAGCTCTACACCGGCCATGGCGAGCGCGACTACGTACCGATCGCCAAGCGCTGATCGATACTTTCGAGACAAAAGAAGGGCGCCGTTGGCGCCCTTTTTCGTTCAGCCTGTCTTTTCCAGAACCGCCAGCAGCGCTTCGGCTGCAAGTTCACCTGCTGGCCTGTCCGTTTCCATGGCCGCGCGCACCTCGGCGAAACCGGCCATCTGGGCAGCACGTGCCGGCGTATCGGTCGTGAGCTGTTCGACATAGCGGGCTAGCCTGCCGGGCCGGAGTTGGCCGTCATAATACTCCGGCACCACAGGCCAGTCCGCGATCAGATTTGGCAGCGACGCCGACCAGGACGTTATCATACGGGCCATTACAGAGCCGATCACGGGATCGGTGCGATAGCACGACACGAACGGCACACCGCACAGCGCCAGTTCCAGCGTCACGGTGCCCGAGGCGGCAATCGCAGCATCGGCCTCCGCAAAGGCCTGCCATTTGCCGTCGTCCCCATGGACGACGCGCGGGCGCACGGGCCAGTCCGCGGTGCCCGCCTCCACCAGGGATGCGACATGAGGCACCGTCGGGATCGTCACGTCGAATAGATTGCCGCGCGCGGCAAGGATGCGCACGGCCTCGCCGAAGGGCTCTAGCAGCCGCTTGACCTCGCTACGGCGCGAGCCGGGCAGGATCAGCAGCTTTTTCGGTTGATCCGATGCGCGTGCCTGCGCCGCCTGTGCCTCGGCTGCGGCGACAATACCTGGGTGGCGCACCAGCCGATGACCGACATAGGTGCCGTGCGGCCCGTCGAGATCGGCCAACGCCTTCGGCTCGAACGGCAGCAGGCATAGCACCTCGTCAACATAAGGCCGCATGGCCGGAGCCCGTCCGGGTCGCCAGGCCCAGACGCTGGGGCAGACATAGTGGACAATCGGGATCGACGGGTCCGCTGCCCTCACCTTCTTCGCGACCCGCAACGAGAAATCGGGGCTGTCGATGGTCACAAGGCAATCGGGCGCGGCGCGCACAACGGCCTGAGCGGTTTCGTTGAGGCGGCGCATCAGGCGCGGCAGGCTGGCCACCACCGCGCTGACCCCCATCAACGCGATCTCGGAGCCATCGAACAAAGGGTCCAGGCCGAGCGCCTGTAGATGCCGGCCGCCGACGCCGACCAGCTCCACCGCGTGTCCGGTGCGTGCTGCCAATGCCCTGACAAGGTCCGCACCAAGCAGATCGCCGGATTCCTCACCGGCAACGATGGCGACGCGTATCGGCCCGGCCGTCATTGTCCGGTCTCCGGCGTGGCGGGTAGCCCGACGACGAACAGCCCAAGTTCGTCGGCGCGGGCGATCGTCCTGTCGAAATCGAGGATAAAGGAACGCCCCGCATCGACGGCGATGCCCGCCAGTCCTGCCTTATGCGCCCCGTCCACCGTCTGCGGCCCGACGGCCGGAAGGTCCGCGCGGCGCTCCTGACGAGGCTTGCAGCGTTTGACAAGCACCCCCCGCTTCTTGCCGGCAAGCCTTCCGTGGCCACGCATCTGTGCTGTGCGCTCCAGCAGTCCGTCCGTGCCCTCTATGCCTTCGAGGGCGACGGCGCGGCCGCCTATCGCAATCGCCGCCTGGCCTATGTCAAGCCGGCCGATGGCAAGGGCGGCTTCGGAGGCCGCATCCAGGTCGCGGCGGTCGTGCGACGTTGGCGCCGCGCGCGTCAACGTGCCCTCGGGCGCAAGCAGGTCAGGCACGATCTCGTGCGGCCCCACCACTGAGATGTCGTTGGCCTCCGCAATCTGGATGATTGTGCGCAGGAGCCCGTCGTCTCCGCGCAGCAGACCGGCCGCGACGCGGGGCAGCAGCGCCAACGTCGACAGGTTCCACCGTACCCGGCGCAAATTCGGGCGCCGGACGACGTTGCCCGACATGACCAGGCGTTTCACACCGTGCTTCTTGAGAAGTGGCAACGCCTGGCCGAAATCCTCAACTGCGAGCACGGCCTGCTCTGCACCGTCAAAAGACTGCTCGTCGTCGACTTCCCCGGCAATCAGGATAACGAAGGGCTTTTCTCCGTGATCGACGAGCGTCCGCACGACCGCGACCGGCAGCGCACCACCGCCTGCGATGACGGCAATGCGGCCGTCATGGCTTGCCTTCGCCTTCGGCTGCTCAGCCCTGGTCATCATCCGCGGCGTCGTCGCCATCGAGCGGCGGTACGGCGAAGTGGCGCTTACCGCGCTGCGTGATGAAATCGACGATCTCGATGACCGCCGGCGAGTCGGCAAACTGCACCCGCACGTCCTCGGCACTTTCGAGCAGGGGCTTCTCGGGCGAGAACAGGATGCGATAGGCCGCGCGCAGATTTGCAAGGTCACTGCGCGCCATGCCTGAGCGTTTGAGGCCGACCACGTTGAACCCGCGCAGCTTCGCCCGGTTGCCCACAGCCATGCCGTAGGGAATCACGTCGCCTACCACGGCCGAACAGCCGCCCAGGAACGCGCGGCGCCCAACGCGGACGAACTGGTGGATGGCAGTCAGGCCGCCTACGATGACGTAGTCGCCGATCTCGCAATGGCCGCCGAGCGTGGCGCCATGGGTAAGCGTGACGTGGTCGCCGACGATGCAATCATGCGCGACATGCGAATAGGCCAGGAAGAAGCCGTTGGCGCCGACGGTCGTCGCACCGCGTCCGCTATCGGTGCCGACATTCATGGTCACGGATTCGCGTATGTCGCAGTTTTCGCCGATCGTCAGCGTCGTGCGACCGCCCTTGTGTTTGGAATCCTGCGGCGGCCCGCCAAGGGCGGCAAACGCCTGTGCGCGCGTGTTCGCGCCGACCGTGGTGGCGCCCGTTACCGAGACGTGGCCGGCAAGGTGCACATTGTCGCCAAGCACGACCTCCGCGCCCACATGGCAAAAGGGGCCGACATGGACACCAGCGCCAAGTTGCGCACCCGGCTCCACAAAGGCGGTCTGGTGGATGAAAGTTTCGCTGGTCATGATCCTCGGCGGCTCAGTTTGCCGGCTTGGGCGACATCATCGCCGAAATCTCGGCCTCGGCAACCTTGGTGCCCTCGACGATCGCTTCACAGGCGAAACGCCAGATATTGCCGCGCTGCTTGAGCTTCCTGACGTGTATCTCCAGACGGTCGCCAGGCACCACCGGACGCCGGAACTTGGCGTTGTCGATGGTCATGAAATAGACCAGCGACGGCTTGTCCTCGCCGGTTGAGCGAATGCAGATCGCGCCTGCCGTCTGGGCCATCGCTTCGACGATAAGGACGCCCGGCATCACCGGCTGCTCGGGAAAGTGCCCCTGAAAATGGGGCTCGTTCGCCGTGACGTTCTTGATGCCGATTGCCGAATTGTCGCCGTCGATCTCGATGATGCGGTCGACAAGCAGAAACGGATAGCGATGCGGCAGCAGCCGCATTAGGCCAAGTATATCCAGGCTGTCGAGCGAGTTGGCGGCTGCGGCGTCATTCATCCCGCGGTCCCTTTCCCGTCTGATCGTTGGTAAGCTTTCGGATCGTTGCGATCTCTCTGAAAAGGCTCTTCAGCGGCTGTGCCGGTGCTCCGCCCCACCGTGCGCCTGCCGGAACATCGTTCATGACGCCGCTGCGCGCCGCAATGGCCGCGCCGCTGCCGATGCTGATGTGGTCGGCAAGGCCGACGCTGCCGCCCAGCATGACGCCGTCGCCCAACGTCACCGATCCCGACAGGCCACAAAGGCCGGCGATCAGGCAGGAGCGGCCGATCCGCACGTTGTGGGCTATCTGGACGAGGTTATCGATCTTGGAGCCTTCACCGATGATGGTGTCGGAGAGCGTGCCGCGGTCGACCGTGGTATTCGCCCCGATCTCGACGTCATCCTGTATGATGACCCGTCCGATCTGCGGGATCTTTTCCGGCCCGGACCGGCCCGCGGCAAAGCCAAAGCCGTCCTGTCCGATCCGCACGCCGGCATGGATGATGACGCGGTTGCCGATAAGCGCGTTCTGAACCGATGCCCCCGGCCCCACGAAACTGTCGCGCCCGACCTGGCAGGAAGACCCTATCACCGCCGTCGGCGCGATTACGGTTCCGCTGCCGATCGCGGCACGCGGGCCTACGACAGCGCCAGCCTCGATAATCGCGCCTGGCTCGATCAGTGCATCGGGATGAACGTGGGCGCCAGGCGACACGCCGGTTTCGCCCGTCAGCGGCGATGGGCGCACGGCAGCCGGAAACATGATCCTGCCGATTGCCGCGAAATCGGATTGCGGCTTGGCGGAAACGATGATGGCACTTCCGTCGCGCACGGAACCGGCAACGTCGTCGGTGCAAAGCACAACCGAAGCCTCGATGGTCTCGAGTTTCGCCGCATTGCGCTTGCCGTCAATGAAGATAAGTGAGCCGGGACCGCCTTCGCCGGCTGCAACGAGTGCCGACACCTCGTTCTGAGCCAGGTCGGGCGTGCGGAGTTCCGCTCCCGTCAGCGTCGCGATCTCTACCGCGGTAAACCGGCGCGACGGTTCGAAGAATACCGGATCGGTCATGCAAACCTTCTCTTCCGGGCCGGTTGCCAGCCCGGAAGCGCCTTGCCCGTGTTCAGGGCGCGGCCCGCTCCGGTTGGATCGAAGCCGCGCTCATCGTCGTTCGTTGCGCAACGGACCTGCCGCAGCCGCCCCACTGCCGGCACGACGCGCTAGAACCGGGTCGAGATACCGAAGCTGAAGTTCTGAATCTGGTCGCCTTCTTCCTTCATGACCGGCACGGCGTAGTCGACGCGCAGCGGACCGAAGGGCGAGGCCCAGATCAAGCTCGCACCGACCGATGCGCGCCACTCCAATTCGCTCCCCAGAACAGCGCCTTGACCGCTCAGCTTGTTGCCGTAGAGGGTCGCAGCGTCAGCAAAGGCGGCAGCACGCAGGCCGATGCCCGTCGGAATGAACGGCATCGGGAACTGCACTTCGGCGGACGCATTGAAGTAGGTGGTGCCGCCGAGATGGTTGTAAACCGTGTCACCATTGGCATTGAGCGTGGTCTGGTAGGGGCCGATACCGTTGCTCTTGAAGCCGCGGATCATGCGATCATTGTTCTGGAAATGATCGAACACGCGCAGTCCGTCATTGCCATAGGACGCGATGTGCCCAGCGCCTGCGGAAAGCAGGCCGACGAGATCCATCTCCTCGGACAGCAGGTGGTAGTAGCTGCCGCGCGCGGTCAGCTTGGTCCACTGTGCATCGCCCCCGAGACCTGCAACCTCTACCGTACCGTTGAGGTAGAGACCCTCTCGCGGGTTACGCATGTCGTCAATGGTATTGAACAACAGCGTGCCGCTGACCGAGGACTTGGTCCAGGGGCTCTGGTTTTCGATGGCGTCCTTCAGATAGTCAGACAGCGTGCATCGCGGATCGTTCGGGATCGGGTTGCCATTATCATCAAGGCAGACGCCGCTGTAGACGTATTTTTCCTGCGTCAGGTTGTAGGCGAACTGCGTGCTCAGCGCCTCCGTGATCGGCAGGCCGAAACGTACGGTGCCGCCGGTAAGCTCGCTGTCATAGCCCTGGCTGTACTCGCGTGTCTGCCGGTAGATGTCGAAGCCGGCGCTGATACGACGGCCAAGGAAATACGGCTCCGTGAAGGAGATCGTGTAGTCGCGCGAGTTCCGTCCGCCAGCAACCGCGAGGCGGATGGACTGGCCGCGACCAAGGAAGTTGCGCTCGGCAATCGAGCCTTCGACGCTGAAACCGGAGGTCGCGGAGTTGCCGGTGGTGTAGCCGCCACCGATCGACAGTTCGCCGGTCGACTTCTCGATCACGTCGACAACCAGAATCACGCGGTCTGGCTCGGAGCCCGGCGCAGTGGCAATGTTGACGGTCTCAAAGAAATCAAGCCGCTCCAGCCGGCGCTTTGCGCGCTGGATGAGAACCTGATTGAACGCGTCGCCTTCGCTGAAATCGAACTCGCGGCGAATCACGTAATCGCGCGTGCGCTGGTTGCCGCGGATTTCGATGCGCTCGATATAGGCGCGAGGCCCCTGATCGATCGTGTAAACCACCGAAATCGTCTGGTTCTCGAAGTTGCGGTCGCCGCGCGGGGTCACCTGCGCGAAGGCATAGCCGAGATCGGCAACGCGCTCCGACAGCCCCACCAGCGTATCCTCGACGGCCTCGGCGCTGTAGTAGTTGCCGGTCCGCGACTCGAGTTCGCCACGCAGCGTCTCGCTATCCAGGCCCTCGACGGTGCTTTCCACATCGATGGAGCCGAAGCGGTAACGCTGCCCCTCGTCGACCGTGAAGTTGACGCGATAGGCATTGGCCGCGTCGTCGAACTCGCCAAAGGCGGAGATCACGCGGAAGTCGGCAAAGCCTCGATTGTAATAGAAGCGGCGCAGGGCTTCCTCGTCGGCACGCAGGCGATCCTCGTCGTAGATGTCGTTGCGGGTGAGCCACGACATGACGTTGGACTGCTTGATCGCGACCACTTCGCGCAGGCGGCCGTCGGAGAACGCGGTATTGCCCTCGAAGCTGACCGAGGCAATCTTGGTGCGCCCGCCTTCCTGGATATTGAAGACGACGTTGACGCGGCCTTCCCCGAGATCGACCACTTCCGGCGAGACGATGGCGTCCTCACGACCGGTGCGGCCATAGGCCTGCCGAATCGTTTCGGCATCGGCCTCCATCATGGCGCTCGAATATGCTCCGCGAGGGCGAAGCTGAATCTGACGGCCGAGATCGGCATCCTTCAGGCGCCGGTTGCCCTGGAACAGCACCTGGTTGACGATCGCGTTTTCATCGACGCTGACGACCAGCGTCGACCCGGACTGGTTGATGCGCACATCGGAGAACAGCCCCATCGCAAACAGCCGCTTGACCGCTTCGTCAACGTCGGCGTTGCTGAAATTCTGACCGGGGCGAATGCCGGTGTTGTTGCGGATGGTTTCGGCGTCAACGCGGCTGTTGCCGCGGACTTCGATGCTGCTGACGACGGCGGCCTGCGCCACCGTGATCGAGGCAAGCTGGAACGCGCCGGCGCCGGACAGTACGAAACCGACCGAAAGGGCGGCCGCCGAAGCGGCGCTCAACAAACTGGAAGCTGCCTTCATTGGGCTTTAAAACCTTTTATTCTCGTAGTCCCCACGGCGAGAAACCCGGACGTCGCGGTCAATTCTGCTACCGTATTACCCGTATTTTCCATACACGCAAGGCTTCGGGTTAACATGCGTTTACTAAATCCCCGAGCGTGGCATTCGCGTCACTCCAATTCGACCTCATGGTAAACGAGCGGTCAATCGCAGCGCCAAGTCACGCATTTCCTTCATATTTCAGCAACCGAATAGGTCATTCCAGAAAACGAACACCATAAATGCCAGCACCAGCACCAGACCGATTCGGTAGACCATCTCCATGATCCGTTCCGACACCGGGCGCCTCATGACGGCCTCGACCCCATAGAACACCAGATGCCCGCCGTCGAGGGGCGGAATCGGCAGAAGGTTCAGAAAGCCGATGCCGACGGAGAGCAGCGCAACAAGCTGCACAAGCCATTCGAACCCGAGTGCTGCCGCCCTGCCCGCCATGTCGGCGATCTTCACGGGGCCGCCGAGCTGGCAGCGGTCTTCGCGCCCCACCGCAAAGCGCTGCAGGAATTGCCCGGTCCGGGCGATGATGTATCCGGTCTCCTTGACCGCCTCACCGGCCGCCTCAACGGGATTGAACGTCAGGTGTCGCGGCTGGCCGAGCTCGGCATTGTTGACAACGCCGATGACGCCGACGCGGATGGTATTGCCGAGCGCATCTTCCTGTTCCACGACTTCCGGCGTTGCCGTGAGCGTCACTTCCGCGCCGTCGCGAAGCATCACGAAAACAATGGAATCGCCGGCGCGGCCCGAAACGAGCCGCTGCACGTCACCAAACGTGTCGATGCGGCGCCCGTCGACCGAGACGAAGCGGTCGCCCGGAAGGAAGCCGGCGGCCTCGGCCGGGCTGTCGGCGCGCACCTCCGCGACCGTCGGTTCGGCAACATAGCGTCCGTAGATCGAGAACATCACCGTGAACACGGCGATCGCCAGCAGGAAATTGAACAGAGGACCGGCAAAAACGGTCGCAGCGCGCTTCCAGACCGGCTGCAGATGGAACGCGACCTTGCGCTCCTCCGGGCTGAGCGCTTCGTCCTCTTCGCGGCTGGAGGGTTCGCTGGTCACGCTCATGTCGCCGACGAACTTGACGTATCCGCCAAGCGGAATCGCCGAGAGCTTCCAGCGCGTTCCGCGCCTGTCGTTGAAACCGAAGAGCTCCGGCCCGAAACCGATCGAGAATTCGCGCACCCCGATGCCGCACCAGCGGCCGACCAGATAGTGCCCCATCTCGTGGACGAACACGACGACCGTCAGCACGAACAGAAAGGGGATTATGGTCGTGATGACGATATTGTCGAAGCTGAAGAATGTGGTCAGAAATTCGTTCAAGACGGCCCCTTACCCGTTTGGCGCGCAACCCTGTCGTCTCTTAGCGCAAAAATACTGGCGAATCCGTGTCCGAAACTGACGCGATTTGCTGCGGCTGCAAATGGTGCAGCGTCAGCGACCGAACAGCGCATGTGCGGGCGTGTCCATTCCGGAAGCGAGCGCACCGATGATGAAAAGCACGAACGCCGCCGCAACCAGTCCGTCGACACGGTCCATGACGCCGCCATGGCCGGGAATGAGCCCGCCCGAATCCTTGGCGCCGAACCGCCGCTTCAGCGACGATTCGAAAAGGTCGCCAAGCTGCGAGACGACAGAGAGGACGAAAGCCAGCGCGGCTGTCGCCGCCATTCCCCAGAGGATGCCGGCATAAAGCGCGACCACGCCGCCGACTGCAATGCCGGCGATGGTCCCGCCGATGGCGCCGCTCCAGGTCTTGCCGGGCGAAATCGACGGAGCAAGCTTGGGTCCGCCAACGGCGCGTCCGACGAAATAGGCCAGAATGTCGGTCGCCCATACGACCGCGAAGAGGAAAAGGGTTGCAGCCAGCCCGGCCGCATCGTCGCCCCGCAGCGCGGCCAGCGAAATCGCGGAGAGCCCTGCATAGGCGAGGCCGGCAACCGGCCAGAAACCTCGCTGGTCGTACGCAGCATGTGCAGCGCCGGCGACCACGGCTGCTGCAAGCGCAAGGAACAGTGTCGCCACCGGTACGCCAGCCAGCACCATGGCCAGCACGACAGCCAGCAGAACCGCCAGAACAATGCGATGCGCGGCGGCCTCGCGCGGCCACGCCATCGTCATCCATTCGTAGAGGACCGCGCCGGCAATTCCTGCACACAGAATGCGATACCAGAACCCGCCGGCCCAGGTAAGCGCCAGCGCCAGCGCCACGAGCACGACGGCCGACACGACACGCTGCTGCAGGTTGCTGCGGCCGGCGCCCTTCGTCATAGGGCGACGTCGCGTGCGGTCACGCGGCCAAACCGGCGTTCGCGCGCTGCAAAGCTCTCGATCGCCTGTTCGAGTTCCGCCATCCCGAAATCGGGCCAATAGCAGGGCATGAAGACCAGCTCTGAATAGGCCGCCTGCCAGAGAAGGAAATTGGATAGGCGCTGCTCGCCGCTCGTGCGAACGATCAGGTCGGGATCGGGGATCAGTCTGGTGTCGAGGAACTGGCCGAATGCCTCCGGCGTGATGTCGGCCGGATCGAGCGTTCCTGCGCGCGCTGCTTCGGCAATTGCCGTGGCCGCGCGGGCGATTTCGTCGCGCGCACCGTAGTTGAAGGCGATCACGAGGTTCATCGCCTTGTTTGCGGCTGTCAGCGTCTCGGCTTCCTCGACGAGCGCCCGGATGTCGGGGGCGAGGCTTGCCCGCTCGCCGATCATGAGCACACGCACTCCTGCCTGGTGGATTTCGGCAAGGTCGCGGCGGATGAACAGTTTCAGCAAGCCCATCAGGTCGCTGACTTCGGCCTTCGGCCGGGACCAGTTCTCAGACGAGAACGCATAGACCGTGAGCCATTCGATGCCGAGGTCGCCGGCCGCCCTCACCGTGCGGCGCAGCGCTTCCACGCCGGCGCGATGGCCGGCGGCGCGCGGGAGGCCACGTGCCTTGGCCCAGCGGCCGTTGCCGTCCATGATGATCGCGATATGGGCGGGCTTCAAATCCCGTTTCCTTTCCGCGGGTCCCGCGCGCCGGAGCGACAATCCGGCACGAGCGCGGTCAAACCTGCATGATCTCCGCTTCCTTCTCGGACAGAAGGCTGTCGACCGAGGTGATCGTGTCGTCGGTCAATTTCTGCACGCGTTCCGACTGGACGCGCGAATCGTCCTGGCTGATCTCGCCGTCTTTCTCCGCCTTCTTGGCGTTTTCCATGCCGTCCCGGCGGACGTGGCGCACCGCGACCTTGGCGTTTTCCGCATATTGATGCGCGATTTTCACCAGCTCCTTGCGGCGCTGCTCGTTCAGCTCGGGCAGCGGGATGCGAAGATTGGTGCCATCGACGATGGGATTGAAGCCCAGATTGGATTCGCGGATCGCGCGATCGACGGCGCCCACAAGCTGCTTATCCCACACAGAAACCGAAATCATGCGCGGCTCCGGCACAGTCACCGTTGCCACCTGGTTGATCGGCATCGGCGCGCCGTAGGCCTGAACCTGGATCGGGTCGAGCAGGTTGGCGGATGCGCGACCTGTGCGCAGCGAGGCAAGATCGTGCTTGAAGGCGCTGATCGCGCCATCCATGCGCCGCTGCAGGTCCTTGAAATCGACTCCGGTGCTCATCTCAACCCTCCGCTTCCGGCGTCGCCGGTCGTTCGCTGTGGTGTTCTTCGGCGGATGCCTTCAGGCTTCGCTGACGACTGTGCAGCGGCCTTCGCCACGCAGAATGGCGCCGAAACCGCCTTCTTCATGAATCGAATAGACGATTATCGGAATGTTGTTCTCGCGCGCAAGTGCAATTGCTGCCGTATCCATGATCGACAGGCCGTTGCGCAAGACTTCCTCATGGGTAATGCGATCGAAGCGCTTCGCTGCCGGATCCTTCTTCGGATCGGCCGAATAGACGCCGTCAACCTGCGTGCCCTTGAACAACGCATCGGCGCCGATTTCGGCGGCGCGCAGGGCGGCAGCGGAATCGGTCGTGAAAAACGGATTGCCGGTGCCGCCGGCAAAGATCACGACCTTGCCCTGGTTCATATAGGCAGTAGCCTGGCGCTGCGAGAAGCTTTCGCAAAGCTCCGGCATCGCAATCGCCGAAAGAACAACCGCATCGACGCCGATCTTGACCAGCGAGGTGCGCAGAGCGAGCGAGTTGATGACGGTTGCCAGCATGCCCATGTGGTCGCCGGTCACGCGATCGCCGCCCTTGGAGGCCACTGCGACGCCGCGAAAGATGTTGCCGCCACCGATCACGACGCCGACCTCGACGTCCATATCCCGCGCCTGCTTGATGTCGGAGGCGATGCGATCGACGACCGAGACGTCGATACCGAAACCCTGTTCACCCATGAGTGCCTCGCCGGAGGCTTTGAGAAGGACACGGCGAAAGGCGGGTTTGGGGGGCATGGGGTCCTCTTGGTCGGCTGATGCGAAGCTGCGATACACGAAGGGCGCCGCGATGTCACGCGGCGCCCTTCGAGCAGTTGCGATGATCTTCGGCCGGGGTCCGGCTGCCTACGGCAGCTCCCCGGCGTTCGAAGCCTTTCGTCATGCCACCGGCATGACGAATTCGCCTCCGGCAAACCGGCTTCTCACCCCTTGGCAGCAGCGGCGACCTCGGCTGCGAAGTCGCTCTCTTCCTTCTCGATGCCTTCGCCGAGCGCGAAGCGCACGAAACCGGAGATCCTGGCTTCCGCGCCGATGTCCTTCTCGGCGGCCTTGAGGGCCTGCTCGACAGTCATATCGGGGTTCAGCACGAAAGCCTGCTTGAGCAGCACGACTTCCTCATAGAACTTGCGCATGCGGCCTTCCACCATCTTCTCGATGATGTTCTCGGGCTTGCCGGATTCGCGTGCCTGGGCCGCGAAGATGTCCTTCTCGCGTGCCACCGCGCCAGCGTCGACTTCTTCGGCGGTCAGCGCCAGCGGGTTGGTCGCGGCCACGTGCATGGCAACCTGGCGGCCGAAGGCGCGCGCAGCGTCTGCATTGCCGGTGGTTTCCACCGCCACGAGCACGCCCATCTTGCCGAGATTTTCAACAACGGCATTGTGCACGTAGGTCGCTACCGCACCATTAGACACGGAGAGCTTTGCGGAACGACGCATGCTCATGTTCTCGCCGATCGTGCCGATAGCGTCCTTGATCGTGTCGGCGACCGACTTCTGCGAACCGGAATAGGTCGCCGCGGCAACTGCTTCGACCGAACCGTCGGTTGCAAGGGCAACCTGGGCGACATTGCGCACGATGTCCTGGAAGGCGTCGTTGCGGGCAACGAAGTCCGTCTCGGAATTGACCTCGACGACGACAGCCGACGTGCCCTCGGAGGCGACGCCGATCAGGCCCTCAGCGGCCGTACGGCCGGCCTTCTTGTCAGCCTTGGAGATACCCTTCTTGCGCAGCCAGTCGACGGCGGCCTCGATGTCACCATTGGTTTCGGCCAGGGCCGCCTTGCAGTCCATCATGCCCGCGCCGGTCATGTCGCGCAGTTGTTTGACCTGTGCAGCAGAAATGCTCATTGTCGCCTCTTCAGTTTCCGTATCGTTCAAAAGGCAAGGCGCACCGTGGGTTCTTCCAGGTGCGCCTGCCGAAGGTTCAGGTTTCAAGACCGCCGAAGCGGCCGGCAGGATCACGCGCCCTTGTTTTCCTCGGCGGGCGTCTCGTCCAGGGTCGGCTCGGTCGGGGCTTCTTCGGAAGCGCCGACGTCCACGCCCATGGCGCCCTGCTGGCGGGCGATGCCGTCGATGGCGGCCTTGGAGATCAGGTCGCAATAGAGCTGGATCGCGCGAGCGGCGTCGTCGTTGCCCGGGATCGGGTAGTCGACCTTATCCGGATCGCAGTTCGAATCGATGATCGCCACAACCGGGATGCCGAGGCGCTTGGCCTCCTGAATCGCGATCGCTTCCTTGTTGGTGTCGATCACGAACATCAGGTCAGGCGTCGAGCCCATGTCCTTGATGCCGCCGAGAGCCTTGTCGAGCTTCTCGCGCTCGCGCTCCAGGTTGAGGCGCTCCTTCTTGGTGAAGCCCTGGGCGTCGCCGGCGAGGAGTTCGTCGAGCTTGCGCAGGCGGGAGATCGAATTCGAGATCGTCTTCCAGTTGGTCAGCATGCCGCCGAGCCAGCGGGAATTGACGTAATACTGCGCCGAACGGGAGGCCGCATCCGCGACGATGTCCGAAGCCTGGCGCTTGGTGCCGACAAAGAGCACGCGGCCGCCACGGGCCACGGTGTCGGAAACCAGCTTCAGCGCCTGGTGCAGCAGCGGAACCGTCTGCGAGAGGTCGATGATGTGGATGTTGTTGCGGGCGCCGAAGATGTAGGGCGCCATTTTCGGGTTCCAGCGGTGGGTCTGGTGGCCGAAGTGAACACCAGCCTCGAGAAGCTGGCGCATGCTGTAATCAGGCAGAGCCATTGTCTTATCCTTTTCCGGTTTGCCTCCACGGACCATTGACGGATGGGATCGCTCCCGCTCCGCCACCGGAGGTCTCAGCCGGATTTCTCCCGGACAGAGGCCAAAGCCCGTGTGTGGAATGTGCGCGCATATAGAGGCTAAGCGCGCAAAACGCAACCTGATGTGTGGCAGGTCATTCCGCCGCAGCCGGAATGGCCGCCGCGCCGGATACCTTCCTCGGCTGGCGGACACGGCGGAACACATCGACGATCACGTCGCGACCAACCGGCAGCGCGCCCATGCGCACGGCTCGGTCGCGCTCGAAGCCCGTCAGGTCGTAATGCGGCGCCGACGTCTTCGGCGGGCCCTGATAGGAGTGGCGATGCACGCCGATCCTGGCAGCGAATCGGTGCAGCTCGGCCTCGTCATCGGCAAGCAGATGGCACCAGCGCCGGCCTGCCCAGGGCCAGATCGCATTGTCGACATAGACTGCCATCCGTCCGGTTGCCGCCGGTTATTCGGTGCAGGATTGCGGTTCGTCGAACAGCGCAAGGTCGACGAGCCGGCCGGTCATGGAAAAATCGCCATAATCCATGACCAGATCGCGCGTCACGCCGTTCTCGTACAGCTTGAAGCTTATGCGGTAGGTGGGGAGCTCCTCGCCCTGCTCTTCCTTCATGTCGAAATACGCCACGTCCACCGGCCAGAAGGGCTCCTCGGCCATCGGCGCCAGCGCCTTGTGCTCGGGATCGTTCGCCGATGGCTTGGCTTCGCGGCCTATAATGACCGTCGTCGTCATGACCTGATCGGCCTTGTCGGAGCCGTCGAAAAGGGTCGTCTCGTAGAATGTCTCGCCGCTTTCCGCCTTCTTCAACAGTTCCAGAAGGTGCTGTGTGGGGAATTGCGTCGCCGCGAGGCGAATCTCCTGTGCATCCGGCTTCTCGATGGACACGACGGTCGCATCCGGCTTGGACGCCGGCGTCAGGCGCGCGGTCCCGCGCAGTTCCGTGTCGAGCGCCTCGTCGACGAAGGAGCGCGTAACGAAGCGGAAGCTCTCGCCGTCGCCATCCTCGTAGGTGGTCGTCTGCTGGTCGGTCATCCGAGACATGTCGGCAGTGTCGATCTGGGTGACGAAACGAAACGTCACCGTATAACCCTCGCAAGCCGAGCCGTTGAACTCATAGACCATGCGGCCCGTGATTCCGGTGATTCCCGAGCGGTCGGACGCCTCGTCGAGCGTGAGGTCGTAGACGGCGCGGTGAGGCACCAGCGCGCCCGCATGAGCGGGCAGCACTGTTGCTGGAATGGCGGACAGGAAGGCAGGCAGGGCAAGGCGCATAATGCGCATGAACAAATCTCCGAAGCGCGGCGAGGTCCGCATTCTTTCTATTCACCACAGGAAATATTCGTGGCAGAAGCAGGGCGCTATCGGAAGCCGTTCCCTCGCCTGCCCCGCAGCATAAGGAATAGACCATGTCGGACACAATCCAAAAACGCCTCGAGGCGCTTGGGGTGACGTTGCCTGTGGCGGCAGCACCCGCCGCCAACTACGTGCCTTATGCACAAAGCGGCAAGCTGCTGATGACGGCAGGTCAACTGCCTCTCGAAGCAGGCAAGCTGATGACCGGCCTGCTTGGCCGCGACCTCGATACCGACGCGGGCAAGCAGGCGGCGAAGCTTTGCGCCATCAATATCCTGGCACAGATTCACGCGGCTACTGGTGATCTCGAGCAGATCGCGCGGATCGTGAAGATCACCGTCTTTGTAGCTTCCGCGCCGGACTTCACCGAACAGCATCTTGTCGCCAACGGCGCTTCGGACTTCCTCGCCGAGGCACTGGGTGAGCGCGGCAAGCATGCCC
This sequence comes from Aquamicrobium sp., assembly GCA_019739225.1. Classification (GTDB taxonomy): domain Bacteria; phylum Pseudomonadota; class Alphaproteobacteria; order Rhizobiales; family Rhizobiaceae; genus Aerobium. Next base: position 236,821 of record JAHHDT010000001.1, on the reverse strand, counting down.
GATCGGCCGTCGGCGTGGCGGTGCTGCCGCTGAACGCGGCGGTCGAAATCGAAGCCATCGTCGAACTCAGATAGCGACCACGACATCCATGACCGAGATCTCCTGGCTTACCAGCCGTCCGATCGCCCATCGGGGCTACCACGACCTGAACGGCGCGCGCTGGGAAAACACCCTGTCCGCCTTCGGCGCCGCGGTCGACAGGAACTATGCGATCGAGTGTGACGTGCACCTGTCGTCGGATGGCGTGCCGGTGGTCTTCCACGACGCCGTTCTCAACCGGCTGGTCGGCCGCGAGGGTTACGTCTACGAGCAGACGGTCGCGAGCCTCGCGCAGATGCAGGTCGGCGGCACGGCAGACCACGTGCCGACGCTTTCGGAGATGCTGGCACTGGTTCGCGGTCGCGTTCCGCTGGTGATCGAGCTGAAGGGAACGCAAGGCAAGGACGACGGGCTGGTCGCCGCGGTCGCCAAGGCACTTTCGGGCTATGAGGGCAAGGCTGCGATCATGTCTTTCGACCACTGGCTCATTCGCCAGTTCGCGAGCGATGCACCCGGTATCCCGGCCGGATTGACGGCGCATGGACGAACGATCCGCGATCTCGAAGCCCATTTTTCGATGCTGGCGCACCCGATCTCGTTCGTCTCGTTCGGCGTGCATGACCTGCCCAATCCGTTCGTCAGCTTCGTGCGGGAAAAGCTCGCCATGCCTGTCATCACCTGGACTGTGCGAAACGACCAGGCGCGTGAAACGACATTCACCCATGCCGACCAGATGACCTTCGAAGGTTTCGAAGCCTAGTGCCGCAAATCGAGCCGGCCGATCTTGCATCGCACAACGGCTGTCGTATCTAAGAAGCCATGAGCGATAGTTGCGACGAGGAAGCGCAATCCGGCGGCGAATTCGTCATTCGCGTCGTGCCGAGCATCGCGGCGTTCTCGCGGAGCGAGTGGGAAGCGCTCGCCGGAACCACGCGTGGCGATCTAGAGACACCGTATAATCCCTTCATATCCTACGATTTTCTTCTCTCCTTGGAAGAGAGTGGCTGTGCCGACAGGCAGACGGGGTGGCTGGGACAACACTTGCGGCTGGAGGCGCCGGACGGCGCGCTCATCGGCGCGGTGCCCTGCTATCTGAAGAACCATAGCCAGGGCGAATATGTTTTCGATCATGGCTGGGCCGACGCCTTCGAACGGGCCGGCGGAGCCTATTATCCGAAGCTGCAGGTCTCGGTGCCGTTCACGCCCGCGACCGGGCCTCGGTTGCTGACGCCGCGTGGCAGCGACGGTTCATTGGCCCGGAATGCGCTTGCGGAAGGCCTCAAGGCGCTGTGCGCGCGGCTTGGCGCCTCGTCTGTTCACGTGACCTTCGCGGAAACCCGCGACGTGAAGGTGCTGGAACAGGCAGGCTTCCTGCACCGGACCGACCAGCAGTTCCATTTCTTCAATGAAGGCTACTCCGCCTATGGCGACTTTCTCGACACGCTCGCTTCGCGCAAGCGCAAGGCGCTGAAGCGCGAAAGGCGGGAAGCACTGGCCTCCGGCATCGAGATCGACTGGCTAACGGGACGCGACCTGACCGAAGCGGCGTGGGACGACTTTTTCGAGTTCTACATGGATACCGGCGGGCGCAAATGGGGACGCCCCTATCTCAACCGCCGCTTTTTCTCGCTGGTCGGCGAGCGCATGGCCGACGACATCCTGCTGGTGATGGCGCGACGCGACGGGCGCTATGTCGCCGGTGCTATCAATTTCATCGGCTCGGAGACGCTTTACGGTCGCAACTGGGGCTGCATTGAAGATCATCCGTTCCTGCACTTCGAGGTCTGCTACCATCAGGCCATAGACTTCGCGATTGCAAAGGGACTCAAGACCGTGGAAGCCGGCGCGCAAGGCGAGCACAAGCTGGCGCGCGGCTACCGTCCGGTGACCATGCATTCCGCACATCACATCGCCCATCCGGGCCTGCGCCATGCGGTGGCGGACTATCTCGACCGCGAACGCCGTGAGGTCGAGATGATCGGCGGCTACCTCGAGGAACGCGCGCCGTTCAAGAAAGCCTGAACGCTGCCGCGTGAACCTGCTGCCTCTGTTCGCATCGACCGAGGTTGACGCAGACAAGGCCAGCACCGAAACATGCGCCGACCATTCCGCAATCACCGAGGAAACGATGATCCAGCCCGCCTACGATCCCGACAACGTCTTCGCCAAGATCCTGCGCGGCGACATGCCGGCACACAAGCTCTACGAAGACGCCGACACCTTTGCCTTCATGGACATCATGCCGCGCGGCGACGGTCATTGCCTGGTGATTCCCAAGACGCCGTCGCGCAACATTCTGGACGTCGAGCCAGCCAGCCTGTCGGCCGTGGCGGCCACGACACAGAAGCTCGCCCGCGCCGTGGTGAAAGCGTTTTCGGCCGATGGCGTCACTGTGCAGCAATTCAACGAAGCGGCCGGCGGACAGGTGGTGTTCCACCTGCACGTCCACATCATCCCGCGCTTCGACGGTGTCAGCCTCAAGCCCCATACCGGGCAGATGGAGGATCAGGCCGTGCTGGCGGCCAATGCCGAAAAGATCAGGGCTGCGCTCGGTTCGGCATGATTATCCGCCGTTGAACCCGATCGCATAGAGGCCGGCGATCAACACCGCCTCCGCCGTCAGGATGCCCACCACCACGCTCTTGCGCACCAGTAGGTAGGCGCCGAAACCCGCAGCCGCAGACAATAGCCTCAGCGCCAGCGGCGCGGCTGCCAGCGCCCCGCTGGGGAATACGATCAGGTTCCCTATGACGGCGGCGACAAGGGCCGTCGCCAGCGCGCGCACGAGAACCAGCGCATCGGTATCGTCCCGCAGCCGTCCGCCCAGATAGACACCAAGAAAGCGCCATGCGTCTGTCGCCAGCCAGCCGCCGACAAGGATGAACAGGTAAGGCCACCACCAGGCGTCGAAAGCATCGAAAGTCATGTCGCTGCTCCCCTGCCCTTGCGCATCCTGTGGACCAGATACGCAGCGGCCCCGCCGATGACGCCTGCGGCCAGCAGGTCGAAGCCGGGCAGCACGACGTGGAACAGCGGCCCGAGCACGAGCCCGAAGATCATCGCGAAATGACCGGCACTTTCGCGCGCCGAGCCCCACAGAGACGTCAGGAAATAGATCGGGGTCAGCATCAGAAGTGCGGCCGAAAGCACCGGCGGCAGGCTGCCCGCAACCGCATACATCACCGTGACCACGATCATGTTGGTGACCACGAGTGTCCCGCCGAGGCCGCCATAATAGACCGTGCGCATGTCGCGCGGCACGGTCCGCAGATGCTCCATCGCAAGCACCCAGGACGTTACCGCCACGAAATGCGAAAGCAGGTAAAGCACCCACGGCCGCGTCCGTTCGGTCTTCATTTCGGGAACGAGGGACACAACCATCGGCGTCAGCCGCACGGAGGAGAGCGCGACCGCAAAGGCGGCCGCGGGCAGCGAGCTTCCCGAGATGATCGCGCCGATCAGCACCACCTTGGCCGGCAGCGCCCAGACCATGCCGGTCATGAACACCGCCTGCGGCAGCGTGATGCCCGCCTCGCGTGCAAGGCCCGCGAAGCCGACGAACGCACTCATCAGGATCAGCGCCGGTATCGACGCCGATGCGACGACGCCTTTCAGGAACCAGCGTCGGTAATCGGAAGCCTTGCGGGGAGAATTCGAGAGGTCTTCGGCCATGTCTGGTGGCCGCATATCACACGGAACGATTCAGCGCGATATGGCTCGTCGCCGATCCCGCAACTTTCGCGGGCGCAGCGCGAGAGGCCGTGACGGGCCGTTGCGCCCGTCACGGATCGATCGTTATTTGCGCGGCAGCTGGGGAACGATGCTGCGCTTGGGTGGCTGCTTGCCCTTGGGCTCGCTCTTGGCCTTGGCGGACGATGCTGGAGCCTTTGCAGGCGCCTTCTTCGCCGCCTTGCGCTTCACCGGCCGCTGCTCCGGCTCTTCCTTCTTCGGCTTGACCGGCGTCTCGTCGGCTAGTGCCTCGAGATTGAGGACCTCGATACCGGCCTCGGTCTTGATGACCGAGACACGCACCGTGCCGCCCTTCTTCAGCCTGCCGAACAGAACCTCATCGGCCAGCGGCTTCTTGATGTGCTCCTGGATCACGCGCGACAGCGGGCGAGCGCCCATGCGCTCGTCGTAGCCCTTGTCGGCGAGCCATGCGATCGCCTCCGGCGTCAGGTCGAAGGTGACGCGGCGCTCGGCGAGCTGGGCCTCGAGCTGCATCACGAACTTCTGCACCACCTGGTGGATCACCGGCACCGGCAGCGAGCCGAACGGGATGATCGCGTCGAGACGGTTGCGGAACTCCGGCGTGAACAGCCGGTTGATCGCTTCCATGTCGTCGCTGTCGCGCTTGGACGAGCCGAAGCCGATCGCAGCCTTCGCAAGGTCGGCCGCGCCCGCATTGGTCGTCATGATGAGGATCACGTTGCGGAAGTCGATCTGCTTGCCGTTATGGTCCGTCAGCTTGCCGTGATCCATGACCTGCAACAGGATGTTGAACAGGTCCGGATGGGCCTTCTCGATCTCGTCGAGCAGCAGCACGCAATGCGGATGCTGGTCGACGCCATCGGTCAGGAGCCCGCCCTGGTCGAAGCCGACATAGCCGGGAGGCGCGCCGATCAGCCGCGAGACCGTGTGGCGTTCCATGTATTCCGACATGTCGAAGCGCAGCAGTTCGACGCCGAGCGAGGCAGCGAGCTGTTTGGCGACTTCGGTCTTGCCGACGCCGGTGGGGCCAGAGAACAGGTAGGAGCCGATCGGCTTCTCCGGTTCGCGCAGCCCGGCACGCGCCAGCTTGATCGCCGACGACAGCGCCGTGATCGCCGTGTCCTGGCCGTAGACGACACGCTTGAGCTCGGCTTCGAGACCCGCCAACACCATCTCGTCATCTGCGGAGACAGTCATGGGCGGGATGCGCGCCATCGTCGCGACGGTCGCTTCGATCTCCTTGATGGAGATCGTCTTCTTGCGCCGCGATTCGGGCAACAGCATCTGCGAGGCACCCGTTTCGTCGATCACGTCGATCGCCTTGTCGGGCAGCTTGCGGTCGCTGATATAGCGCGAAGACAGCTCCACGGCGGCCTTGATCGCCTCGTTGGTGTACTTCACCTTGTGGAACTTCTCGAAATAGGGCTTCAGCCCCTTCATGATCGAGATCGCGTCTTCGACCGAAGGCTCTTTCACGTCGATCTTCTGGAAGCGGCGGACAAGCGCCCTGTCCTTCTCGAAGAACTGGCGGAACTCCTTGTAGGTGGTCGAGCCGATGCAGCGGATCGCACCCGAAGACAGGGCCGGCTTGAGCAGGTTGGAGGCGTCCATCGCCCCGCCCGACGTCGCGCCGGCGCCGATCACCGTATGGATCTCGTCGATGAACAGGACGGCGCCCGGATAGTCCTCGAGCTCTTTCACGACCTGCTTCAGCCGTTCCTCGAAATCGCCGCGATAGCGGGTGCCGGCCAGCAACGTGCCCATGTCGAGCGCGAAGATGGTGGCATCGTGAAGCACTTCCGGCACGTCGCCTTCGACAATGCGCTTGGCGAGCCCCTCGGCGATCGCCGTCTTGCCGACGCCGGGATCGCCCACATAGAGCGGATTGTTCTTCGACCGACGGCACAGCACCTGGATGGTCCTGTTGATCTCGGCCTCGCGGCCGATCAGCGGGTCGATCTTGCCCTGGCGGGCCTTGGCGTTGAGGTTGACGCAGTAGGCCGTCAGCGCGTCCTGCTGCTTCTTCTTCCCGCCATCCTCGCCCTCGCCCATGCCGGGTTGGCCACCCTGTTCGTCCTCGGCGCCGCGCGGTGCGCGGGTCTCAGACGAGCCTGGCCGCTTGGCGATGCCATGGCTGATGTAATTGACCGCGTCGTAACGGGTCATCTGCTGTTCCTGCAGGAAATAGGCGGCGTGGCTCTCGCGCTCGGCGAAGATCGCGACGAGGACGTTGGCGCCGGAAACTTCCTCGCGGCCGGATGACTGGACATGGATGACGGCGCGCTGGATGACGCGCTGGAAGCCGGCCGTCGGCTTGGAGTCCTCGTCATAGCCGGTCACGAGATTGTCGAGCTCGGTATCGATGTAGGACAGTACGGTCTGCTTCAACTCTTCGAGATTGACGTTGCATGCACGCATGACGGCGGCGGCGTCACCGTCGTCGAGAAGCGCGAGCAGCAGGTGTTCTAGCGTCGCATATTCGTGGTGACGCTCGTTTGCAAAGGTCAGCGCCTGATGCAGCGCCCGTTCGAGGCCTTGCGAGAAAGCCGGCATTCAGAACCTCATTTCTTTTCCATCACGCATTGCAGCGGATGCTGGTGCTGGCGGGCGAAATCCATAACCTGAGTCACTTTGGTCTCGGCCACCTCATATGTATAGACCCCACATTCGCCGACACCGTGATTGTGAACATGTAACATGATCCGGGTCGCTGCCTCGCGATCCTTCTGGAAGAAACGCTCCAGAACGTGGACCACGAATTCCATCGGGGTGTAGTCGTCGTTGAGGATGAGCACGCGATAGAGCGACGGCTTTTTGGTTTTCGGCTTGGTGCGGGTGATGACTGCGGTTCCGCGTCCGGGACCGTTGGCCCGGTCATCGTCACCCTGCATCCTCGTCACCAGTTCCGGCATGGGTACCCCGCCACTCGTCTCCGCATCCTTCCAGTTGCGCGCGCTTCCTTCAAGGCACGTCATGTAGGCACTCGTCATGGAATTTTAAGGCCTTCTTTCTTGCTGACAATACAGCGCACGTCACAGACTCGCGAATTCGGGTGCGACGTACCGCACTTGGCACTTCGAAACGACAAAAAAACCCGGCCGCGAAGCCGCGACCGGGCATATCGACGGGCAAACGCCCGCGCGACAAGGAATTTGAAGCGGACTATTTCGCCTTGGCGACGACCGATTCGAAAGGCTTGTAGGCGTCCTTGGCCATCTCGGCATAGAGCTCACCCATCTTGGTGGCCTGTGCGACGAAGCCCTCGTAAGCCTGCTTGGCGTAGTCGGTCTGGATCTCGACAGCCTTGTCGAGCGACTTGGCCGACGTCAGCTTCTCGAAAGCGGCGGTGCCGTTCTCGAATGCCTTCTTCGAGTACTCGGTCGCCTCGACCGTGATCGCCTGCGCGTTCTTCGACAGCGCCGCGAAGCTCTTGAGGCCGGTGTCCATGAATTCCTTGCCAGCCTTGCTGGCGTCATCGAACGACTGAATCATCTGAATGCTACCTTCCGTTGGAGGTGGGGTTTCCCGCATCCCTAATGCGTTGCAACCTATTTATGCTGCACTGCACAAAAAGTCAAGACGCGACCCGAATCCAATCAATAGCTGGCTGTCGAGGCCGCTTTCTTTCCTAGAAGTTGACGAAATTGGTGAACGGGCCGGTTACCATAAACGGATTGGTAACGGGCTCGCTTTTATCGTGGCCGACAATCCCGGGGGCGGGTTTGGGCATTAGTCAGTTCAGTAGAAGTGTAGCTATGATTGTGCGTCAGGCGTTGGCAGGCTTTATCTCGCAAATCTCGAACACTCGCAGCATTCTCGTCGCCATTCTGGCAGTTGCGGTGTTCACGGTCGGAAGCGCAGGCTCGGCTTCGGCCAATTCCCGCTATGCGGCATATGTTATGGATGCGCGCACCGGGCAGGTGCTGTTTTCGCGCAATGCAGATGCGCGGCGCTATCCCGCATCGCTGACGAAGATGATGACCGTCTATCTCATCTTCGAAGCGATGAACGCCCGGCGCATCTCCACCAAGACCGCCATTCCCTTTTCGAAGAACGCTTCGGCGGAGCCCCCGACGAAACTCGGGGTCAGGGCGGGCGGCTCCATCACCGTGGACACAGCCATCCGCGCGCTGGTCACGCGTTCGGCCAACGACGTCGCGACCGCAGTTGCCGAAATGATCGGCGGCTCGGAGGCCGGCTTCGCCCGGATGATGACGGCCAAGGCGCGCCAGCTCGGCATGAATTCGACCGAGTTCCGCAACGCTCACGGGCTGCCCAACAGCGCCCAGCACACGACCGCGCGCGACATGGCAATCCTCGGCATCGCGCTGCGTGAGCATTTTCCGCAGTACTACGACTATTTCTCCACCCGCTCCTTCAAATACGGCAAGCAGACGATCACCACGCACAACCGCATGTTCGGCCGCATCAAGGGCGTCGACGGCATCAAGACCGGCTATACCCGCGCTTCCGGCTTCAACCTCGTGACGTCGGTGGAAGACAACGGGCGTAAGGTCATCGCCGTCGTCATGGGTGGCCAGAGCGGCCGCAGCCGCGACGATCACATGGCAGCGCTGCTGCGCGACTATATGCCGAAAGCCTCCCGCAGCGGCGGCGGAGCACTCGTTGCCTCCCAACGCCCGACGCCGGGTGCCGGCGCGGTGGTCGCAAGCGCCTTCTCGCTGCCAAGCCGCGATATTCCGATGCCGGTCTTCCGTCCGCGCGAAGAGGTCGACGCTCCGCTCGTGGCCTATGCGCAGGAGACGACGCCCGCTGCCGTCGCAGCACTCACGCCGACCCCTTCGGCTCCAATCCCGTCTGCTCCCGTGCCGACGCCGGCAGCGGCCGTGGCGGATCGCTTTGCCGCCGCCGAGGGTGACGCCGCAATCGACCCCGTGATGACTTCGTCCACCGCGCCCTCGGGCTGGGTGGTGCAGGTCGCCTCGTCGCCGTCGCAGAGCGATGCGTTTGCCGCACTCGTGCGCACCGGCAAGGAAGCGCCGCGCATCCTCAACACGGCGAATGCCTTCATCGAAGAGTTCGACAACAAGGGCACCACCTACTATCGCGCGCGCTTCGGCGGTTTCGGCTCGAAGAACCAGGCATGGGACGCCTGCAACGCGCTCAAGAAGCAGAAGATCGATTGTTACGCGGTGGGGTCGTAGCAGGCCTGCAGCGGCCCGCACCGCGGGTTGCCCTGGGTCAGCACTACGTCGAAGGGGACTACTTGTGATCAGACAGCAGAACTTCCTTGGCCTCGTTGATCCGCGCCGCAAGGAAAGAAGTGCCGCCGAGGTCGGGGTGCAGGCGCTGCATCAGGCGGCGATGCGCCTTGCGGATCTCCGCCGCGCTGGCGCCGGCTTCAAGACCAAGGATCTCGTAGGCCTCCTGCTTAGTCATGGGGCCAGAAGCTGGCGCGCCACCCTGCCCGCCGCCCATGTCCGTTTGCGCGTGCTCACGCCAGCCGGGAAAGCGGCCGTCAAGATAGGTCTCAAGTAGCTGCATGCTTTCGGGATCGGCGGAAAGTTCACCGCCGAGCTGCAGCAACTGGTCGCGTTCGAGTTGGCCGAGCTCCCGTCCTTCGAATCGCCCGACCAGCACGATCCCTTCAAGCGATCCGGAATCGTGATCCAGTTCCATCTCCAGCGCGGCGGTGCGCACAGTGGAGCGCTTTCCAGGCGTCGGACGCGACTGCCGGCGCATGCGCCCCGAAAGATGCCAGGCGAGCGCCGTGGAGATCAGCATACCCCCGAGCCCGGCACGGCCGAACAACAACAAGCCGACGCCGACAACGCCTACAATGATCGGGCCGACCAACCTCATGCTGCCGGCGATGCGCCGCGCATCCATCCGCAAGAAGGCTGCCCCCAGCAGCGTCAATACAAGAACGGCTGCAGCGAGATAGAAAAGGACCGTCATCCGCGTCCGCCGGCCTTCTTCAGATGCTCGATCATCAGCCGGTCCTCCGCGCGGCCTCTGGCCTCCAGCGCCCTCAACCCGCCTGTTGCATAGACGGCAACCGCCGAGAGGAGCTTCGAGAGCGTCGATGCCGCGTCGCGATCGAAGCGGAACCAGGCGCCCTTCGACAACCGGGCGACTTCCTTGAATGCCGTTTCGGCAACCGGATCGTGTCCTTCCTGGAAGGCGAACACGGGGACGCCGTGCAGGCCCAGCCGGCCCGCCTTTTCCGCGAGGTCATCGACATTTTCCTCCATCGCGTCGCCGATGTAGACCAGCGCGTTGACCTTGGTCCGCTCCGTCTCCTTCAGCGTGTGCGAAAGCACCTTGCCGATCTGGGTGTGCCCGCCGCGGCAGTCGATCTTCACCATCAGATCCTTAAGCGATCCGGTATCGCGCACGAATCGCGATGCGCGGCACTCGCCGAAGCCGCGAAAATAGACGAGTTGGACGTTGAGCCCGCCTGCCCTGGATACGGCGTCGAACATCTCGGCTTGCAGCGAACACGCAAGATCCCAGGTCGGCTGCCGGCTCATCGTCGCGTCGAGCGCCAGAATCAGCCGTCCACCATCCGTCGCTCCCGTCGGCTGCGCCAAAGCGCGCGCGTGACGAACGAAAGCGTCGATTGCGGTGCTGTCGGATCGCGTCGCAGCAGGTTTCTGGTCGGCCTTGCGCGGTGCCGGCGCCTTGTCGTTGCTCATGCCAAGAACATGTGGCCGTGACGGACTGGTTGCAAGTCCTGAAGCGCGGTGGGCGAAAGGGTCACAGCGCGGGAGTAATCGCGGCGTCGGTCGCGCCCGCCTGCGGCTCGGAGCCTGGCATTGGCGGCTTGCCATGAAGCAGACGCATATGGTCCATCAGCCGTCGCATCTCCTGCCGCGCGGCCAGGTGCGCCAGATTGGCCCGCGAGTTCGCCGAACGCCCGTCGAATTCATCGAGCGCCGTCAATCCCGTGGCAAAGAGTTCGTCGAACAACGCTCGCTGCGAAATCCCGTCGGCAAAGCGAAAGCCAAGCCTGGACGCCATGTCGCGCAAGCGCGGCGCTATCTTGGCCTCTCCAGCAGCCGTCACCGGTACGCGGTTGCACGCGACGATCCAGTCGAGCAGCCGGCCGTCGGCTCGGCGTCGCTCGTCTCGCGCCTGTGCGACGGCCTGTGCGTAACCCGAACCGGAAGGCGAACCGCGGCCCGCAGGAGGCAGATCTCCAAGCGCTTCCAGATCGATAAGCGAATCGTTCAGCGGTGTGACCAGCGTGTCGGCAAGCCGGTGCGCGAGCCTGCCGAGAAACGTGTCACCCGCAGCGGTGTCGATGACGACGAAATCGAACGCGGCATCCACGCCGGCGAGCGCATTTGCAAGAGCAGCGAAGGTAGCGCCTTCGCTGACCGCGTCATGCGCGTGATGCGGGACGTCGCGATGATCGGGCAATGCGACTGCGATACCAGTCGCCCGAACCCATCGCCTGCGGTTTTCGACGTAACGTGTCAGCGATTGCTGGGCGGTGTCGAGATCAATCGTTGCGACCCGATTGCCGGCGCGGAGCAGCGCCACCGCGATATGCATGGCAAAAGTCGATTTGCCGGTGCCGCCCTTCGCGTTGCCGCACACGATGACGTGGGCGCGACGTGGCGCGGCGGAAACGCTTGCTGATACACCGGACACGTTCATGTGACCGCAACTCCATACTTCGCACGCAGCATCGCCGGTTTGCCGTTGCGTTACAATCCGTCGCGAGGCATCGGCTGCGGGTCTTGCGAAGTTCGGTTAAAGCAGGCCCAGCTCGGAGAGCTCACGGCGCAGGTTCAGCGGCAGTTCCTCGCCTGCGTCCGCACCGCCAAGATCGGCCGGCGTATCGGCCGGCACCAGATAACGCCAGCCCTGGAAGGGCCTGCGCGGCTGCCATTGGGTGCGCACGACCGTGGGATCGAAAACCAGATGGCAGCGGCCTATGCCTTCGGCATCCGTGAAGGGGCGAATGTCGACCAGCCGCTGACGGCATTGCACGCCGCCCTTGATCACCCAGTACAGCGAACCGCCATCAAGCAACTCGTCGACGCGCTTGGGCACCATACGGGTGGTATGGAAATGCTCAACGGCAAGGCCGGCGCGCCGCTTCTCCTCGAACCGCAGCGCGATCCAGTCTTCGAGGTCTTCGACGCTTTCGGCGCCGACGCAGAGTTTGATGAGGTTGAGAGCCATGCGCCCAATCTAGCGCGGAACGGCGCGCCTTACAGCACCGGTCCGCACTTTCCACAGGCTCAGCATTCGACGACGTTGACGGCCAGCCCGCCGAGGCTCGTCTCCTTGTAGCGCTCATTCATGTCGAGGCCCGTCTGCCGCATGGTCTCGACCGCGGCATCCAGCGGCACGAAATGGGTGCCGTCGCCCTTGATCGCCAGCGAGGCGGCGGTGACCGCCTTGACCGCGCCCAGCGCATTGCGCTCGATGCAGGGCACCTGCACCAGACCGCCGACGGGATCGCAGGTCATGCCCAGATGATGTTCCAGGGCGATTTCGGCGGCATTCTCGACCTGGGCTGGCGTGCCGCCCATGACGGCGCAAAGCCCGGCCGCAGCCATGGCCGACGCAGACCCAACCTCGCCCTGGCAGCCTACTTCAGCGCCGGAAATCGAGGCGTTATGCTTGATGATGCCGCCAATCGCCGCCGCCGTCAGCAGGAAGTCGCGGATCGAGTCCTGATCGGCCTCGACATGGAAATGCAGCCAGTAGCGCATGACGGCGGGCACCACGCCCGCGGCGCCGTTTGTCGGCGCCGTTACCACGCGCCCGCCGGCGGCGTTCTCCTCGTTGACGGCCATCGCGTAGATCGAGAGCCAGTCATTGGCCAGAAGCGGGTTCGGTCGGTTGCGGCTCCATTCCTCTTGCAGCTTGTCGTGAAGCTGGCGCGCGCGCCGCTTGACCTTCAGCCCCCCGGGCATGATGCCTTCCTGCGACAGGCCACGCTCGATGCAGCTGCGCATCGCATCCCAGATGCCGTCGAGCGAGGCATTCAGCTCCTCACGGGAGACGAACTTCTCCTCGTTGGCGCGCTTCATCGCCGCGATTGAAAGCCCGCTGCGTGCCGCCATCGCAAGCATCTCCTTCGCTTTCCCGAAGGGATAGGGAACGCCCTTGTCGCCGCTGCCCCGCACCGGCCCCTCGGCCTTCATGCGCTGCAGTTCCTCGTCGGAGACGACGAAACCGCCGCCGATCGAATAATAGATGCGGCGCAGCAGCAGCCGGTCGTCGGCGTCAAAGGCTGAAAACGCCATGCCGTTCGCATGGCCGGGCAGAGGCGTCTTCTTGTCGAGCACCAGATCGGTCGCGGGGTCGAAGCGATATGTCGGATGGCCGGGCGGACTGACGCGCTTCTGCGCCTGAACGTCGGCGAGCGTTGCGTCGACATTGTCCGGATCGACCGTGACCGGCGTCAGTCCGGTCAGCCCCAGGATAACCGCGCGATCCGTTCCGTGTCCGACGCCGGTGAAGGCGAGCGAGCCATGCAGACTGACTGCAAGTCGCGCCACGGCGACGCCTGCCGGTCGCGGCCAGTCGTCGCCGGACAGTTCCGACAGGAAGCGTGCGGCCGCCGTCATCGGCCCCATCGTGTGGGACGAGGACGGGCCAATGCCGATCTTGAACAGATCGAAGACGGAAAGGAACATCGCGTAGCGCTCCGCTGAGTTGCCCCCGATGTTTCGCGGCTTTCGGCACGAGAAGCAAGCAGGCTCCCGACGTCGCCTGACCCGCTAGCGACATTCCTGCCCGCAAAAGAAAAAGGCGCGGTCGAAACCGCGCCTCTCCAGATCCCTGAGATTGCCGGGAGGGTCTAGCCGGCGACGATCATCGCCGCAGACGCCGGACCACTGAAAAGCCAAGCCAGAAGAATGATGCCGGCAAAGCCGATCACTGCCTTGGCGGTTACGCCCCAGCAGGATTTCTGAACGGTTTCGTCCATTTTTGTCCTGTTTCCGTAGATTTCATCCCGAAATGCGGCTCTCGAAACGCCGCGACGGTCCCACCCGTCTGGCCGCTAGATAGCCGTTCGGCGCGCCATTCGCAATGCAAAAACGGCGAAAGCAAGGCAAGGCCTTTTGCCCGAATGGTGCAAACCGATTAAAATTATGCCTTTTCAAGGGCTTGAGGCGGCCACAGATATTCATCGCTTTTCAACATAGACGGCCAAATTGAGGCGCAAAAGTTGGCCTGCGGCACAGCCTTTCGCGATAGGATAGCGGCATGCTGATCGATTCCCTGTTCCGCTCCCCTCCCGACATTGCCGCGCTCGCCTTCTTTCTTGTCGGCTGGACCCTGTTTTCGCACGCGACGCAAGGCCGCATCGTCTCGCGCGAAACGCTGACTTCGGCGATGAACCGGCAACGCGAGGCGTGGATGCGCACCATGGCGCGGCGCGACATGCGGATGGTCGACACCAGCATCATGGGCGGGCTTCAGCAGGGCACGGCGTTCTTCGCGTCGAGTTGCCTGCTCGCCATCGGCGGCTGCTTCGCGCTTCTGGGCGCGACCGACGCCGTGCTCGATGTACTGGGCGAACTGCCCGCCACGGATGCAGACGCGCGGCCGGTGTTCGAGGCCAAGGTGCTCGGGCTGGTCGCCGTCCTCTGCTACGCCTTCTTCAAGTTCGGCTGGTCCTATCGGCTGTTCAACTACTGCTCCATCCTGATCGGCGCTGTGCCGGTGGCGCGGGAAGACGGCCAGACCGATGCCGAGATCGACGCTTCGGTAGCCCGGGCCGCGCAGATGAACATGCTCGCAGGCAAGCACTTCAATGCCGGACTGCGGGCGATCTTCTTCTCGATCGGCTATCTGGGCTGGTTCGTCGGCCCGTGGGTGTTCATCGCCACCACGACCTTCATCCTGGGCGTTCTAATCCGCCGGCAGTTCTTCTCCGCCGCGCGACGCGCCGTGCTCGAAGGTGGCGGCTAGGAGCGCTCCGGGAAGATGCTGTCTATACGACCGGTGAGCCGGTAGGCCACGAGCCCGATCCATTCGCGTATGGCGATCGTCAGGTTCTGCAGGGAATCGGATACGTTGTCCCGCGCAAGGCCCACGGGCTCGTTGCCGGCCGTGCGATAGTCCGCCGGCCACGGCACAACGTCGAACCCCGCCTTGCGGAAAAGACCGACCGAGCGCGGCATGTGAAATGCCGAGGTCACCAGAAGCCAGGTTTCTCCCGGTTTCGGCTCGACCATCTCGCGGGTGAAAAGCGCGTTTTCGTAGGTGTTGCGCGAGCGGTTCTCCAGCATCAGGCGATCTGCCTCGACGCCGAGCGCCGTCAGCAGGCGTGGGGCTGTATCGCCGTCTCCCTCTCCCTCGAGGATCAGCGTGCCGGTGCCGCCTGTCACGACAACCCGCGCCTGCGGGTAGCGCCTTGCAAGGACCGCCGTTTCCACGAAACGGTCGCCGCTGGCGTTGAGTTCGTAGCCGCCCCGCGCGAGGTTGATCGCGCCTTCGAAACCCCCACCAAGCACGATGATGCCGGCGACATCCTGCGGCGCGGGATCAGGTCTGGCGAAGTGATCCTCCAGCGGATGCAGCAGCAGCGCCCCGGTCGTCGTCCAACCGCCGAGCGCCAGCACGAGCAGGCCGCAGATGGAGAAGAACAGGCCCATTCGCCGCAACCGGAAGAAAGCACAGACGATGCCCAGCAGCACCAGAATACCGATCAGGTTGATCGGCTGGGCCACAATCCAGAAGAGCTTGGAGAGCGTGAAGAACATCGAATCAGTGCGTCCTTCGAGGCTCGCTTCGCTCGCACCTCAGGATGAGGGAGGTGGTTTGGCGAACCCGCCGGCTTATAGGGTCGAAGTACAAATTACCGTGCGATGTAGTTTGATCGAACCGATTGGTAGCGGTCTCGATTGCGCGACGTCCGTCATCCTGAGGTGCGAGCGAAGCGAGCCTCGAAGGACGCACTACCACCACTTCTCCGGTTCGAATCGGCCGGCAGCCTGCTCGATGACGTGGGAGGCGCGGAAGAGCGTCTCTTCTTCGAACGGGCGCCCGATGAGCTGCAGGCCAAGCGGCAGGCCCTTGCCATCAAGGCCCGCGGGCACCGCGATGCCGGGCAGGCCCGCCATGTTGACCGTCACTGTGAAGATGTCGTTCAGGTACATCTTCACGGGATCGGCCGCCATGTCCTGGTCGGCGATGCCGAAGGCTGCAGAAGGTGTCGCCGGCGTCAGGATCGCATCGACGCCCGCGTGGAAGACATCTTCGAAGTCCTTCTTGATAAGCGTCCGCACCTTCTGCGCCTGCACGTAGTACGCGTCGTAGTAGCCCGCCGACAGCACATAGGTGCCGATCATGATGCGGCGCTTGACCTCGCGGCCGAAGCCGGCGGCGCGGGTCTTTTCATACATGTCGATGATGTCCTTGCCGGGAACGCGCAGCCCGTAACGCACGCCGTCGTAGCGCGCGAGGTTGGACGACGCCTCGGCGGGCGCAACGATGTAGTAGGCCGGCAGGGCGTATTTCGTATGCGGCAGCGAAATGTCGACGATCTCCGCGCCGGCATCCTTGAGCCAGGCAATACCCTTCTGCCACAGCGCTTCGATTTCCTCCGGCATGCCGTCGACGCGGTATTCCTTCGGGATGCCGATCTTCATGCCTTTGACCGACTGGCCAAGCGCGGTCTCGTAGTCAGGCACCGGCCGGTCGACCGAGGTCGTGTCCTTCGCGTCGACGGAAGCCATTGATTTCAGCATGATCGCCGCATCGCGCACGTCGCGGGTGATCGGCCCAGCCTGGTCGAGCGACGAGGCGAAGGCGACCGTGCCCCAGCGCGAGCAGCGGCCATAGGTGGGCTTGATGCCGACCGTGCCGGTGAAGGCCGCCGGCTGGCGGATGGAGCCGCCTGTGTCGGTCGCGGTCGCGCCCGCGCAGAGGAAGGCGGAGACCGCCGCGGCCGAGCCGCCGGACGAGCCGCCCGGCACGAGGTCGACGTTGGAGCCCTTCGCCCGCCAGGGATTCTTGACCGGTCCGTAGTAGGAGGTCTCGTTCGACGAGCCCATGGCGAACTCGTCCATGTTGAGCTTGCCGAGCATGACTGCGCCGTCGGCCCACAGATTAGCCGTCACAGTCGATTCGTAGCGCGGCTTGAAGCCATCCAGAACGTGGCTTGCAGCCTGCGTGTGGACGCTTTCGGTGGCAAAGAGGTCCTTGATGCCGAGCGGAATGCCCTCCAGCGCGCCGCCTTTGCCGGCGGCCAGCCGCTCGTCGGACGCCTTTGCCATCTCGCGCGCCTTGTCGTGGGTGACGGCGACATAGGCGTTGAACGTCTCGTTGGCAGCATCGATCGCGCCGAGATAGGCATCGGTCAGCTCGATCGCGGAGATGTCCTTGGCGAGCAGGCGGTCGCGGGCTTCGGCGATGGTCAGGTGCGTCAGATCGGTCATGAATCGTCCGTTCAGGCTGCCGCGGGCGCGGCGGTCAGGTCTTTGCGATAGAATGTCGAATAGGGATTGTCCGGATAGTCGGCGAAGGCACTGCTGCGCCGGTAACCGGCGCGCTCATAGACGCGCCGCGCGGCACCATAGCCCTCGCCGCCGGTTTCGAGCGCCAGATGTGTCAGGCCCTCGGCTGCGGCCAGTTCCTCGATCGCCGCCAGCATCAGGCCGGCAACGCCCCGCCCCTGAGCGGAAGGTCGGACATACATGCGCTTGATCTCGCCGAACCCGCCGACGTGGCGCAGCAGCGCACCGCAGCCGACGGCCTCGCCGTCCAGCCGCGCCACCCAAACGGTCGTTTCATGCCCTGCCATTTCGTCGGCCGTCATGCGGAAGTTGAATTCCTCGGGGGTTTCGGGTTCCTGCGCGCTGAGCGCGCCGTTCAGCTCCGCGATGAGCGTGCGGACATCGTCCTGCAACGGCGTCTCGACCGCGATCTCGACGGCCATGGCAAGCTACTCCACAACCTTGGGAACGAGGAAGAAATTGTCTTCCGTGGCGGGCGCGTTGGCGACGATGTCGACAGCCTTGCCGCCATCGGTGACGCGGTCTTCCCGCTTCTTCATCTCCATCGGGATCACGGAGGTCATCGGCTCGACGCCGCTCACATCCACCTCGCCGAGCTGCTCGACAAACCCCAGGATCGTGTTGAGCTCGCCAGTCATGCGGCCGGCTTCTTCTTCGGTCACGGCGATGCGGGCGAGACGCGCCACGCGCTTAACGGTGTCGATGTCGACGGACATGGTGCGCTCCGGCGATTGGAAGGAAAATCACAAGCCCGCGCTATACCGGCGCAGCCGGCACAGCGCAACATGCAAGCCGGCTGCCGCGGCCGGTCACACCTCGAAAGGCTCGCCGATCTTCGGCGTCAGCACTTTCGCAGAGGCCCCCTCCATGCCGGCGATGAACTTGTCCGCCGTCTGGTCGATGATGTCGAACGAGGCGTAGTGCGCCGGAATCACCGTCTCGAAGTCGAAGAAACGCCGGCAGGCGAGAGCCGCCACCGCGCCGCCCATCGTGAAACGGTCGCCGATCGGCACGATGCCGACCGCCGGCTGGTGCAGTTCGTTGATCAACGCCATGTCCGAGAAGATGTCGGTATCGCCCATGTGATAGAGCGTCTTGTCGTCGGGGAAGTGGAGGACGAGGCCAGTCGGATTGCCGAGAAAGACGTTGATGCCCCCTTCCCGGCTGAAAGACGAGGAGTGGATCGCATTGACGAATGTCGTCGTGAAGCCGCCGCAATCGACCGTCCCGCCGTGGTTGCCCGGGTTGACCTTGCGCTCGTCCACGCCCTGGCCAACCAGATACTCATAGATCTCGAAGCTGGAGACGAGCATCGCGCCGGTCTTCTTCAGAATCGGCAACGCGTCGCCCAGGTGGTCGTTGTGGCCATGCGTGATGAGAACGTGGGTAACGCCCTCGGCCGGCCCCTCCCAGCCACCATCCCATGACGGGTTATCGGTCAGGAACGGATCGATCAGGATTGTCGCTCCGCCTGCTTCAACGCGGAATGCGGAATGGCCGTACCAGGTCAGCTTCATCAGAACACCTCTGCAACTCGCTTTTCGATACCGTGAAGGATAGAACCGCGCTTGTGCAAGTCAAAGAGGAAGGCAATCACGTGGCTGTTGCGGATATCGGCGAGGTTCCCGCCCTCATCGCGCCCGGTGGACGGCTCGCCGGCCTCGACCTCGGCACCAAGACCATCGGGGTGGCGGTCTCCGACGCGGGGCTATCGTTTGCCCATCCGCGCCCCATGATCGCGCGCCGCAAGTTCACGCAGGACGCCCAGGCGCTGCTGGTGCTGCTGCAGAAAGAGGCGGTCAGCGCCATCATCATCGGCCTGCCAGTCAACATGGACGGGTCGGAGGGACCGCGCGTGCAGGCGACCCGCGCCTTCGTGCGCAACATGGAGAAACTCACCGAACTGCCCTTCGTCTACTGGGACGAAAGGTTGTCGACGGTGGCAGCGGAGCGGGCGCTGCTTGAAATGGACGTATCCCGGCGCAAGCGCGACGAACGGATCGATTCGGCGGCGGCTGCCTTCATTCTGCAGGGGGCACTGGACCGGCTTCGGGCGCTACGGTCGGCTGCCGGCTAGCGTTCCACCAGGCAATTATGTCGCGGCGCCTGCGGAAGGCGTAGATCGCGAAGATCACCACCGTATCGACGACGCAGGCACGTGCCACCAGCGGCGGGATCGTCTGCGGGTCGATGCCCAGCAGATTGCCGTAGAAGCCGAAGGCGAAGTCATGCACCGGCCGGCTGAGGAATGTCAGACCGAAATTGATGTCGTTGTAGGACAGGTAGAACCAGCCCCAGAAGAGGCCCATTGGCACCGCCCAGAAAAGAAGAATGTAGCGCATCAGCCGTCGCTCTCCACGATCTCGGGTCCTCGCCGCGACAGTCGCGACAGCATCGAGCCGTGGGCGGCGCCAACGGCGAGACGGCGCGCAACGGCGCTCGAATAATCCACGGACCGCGGTTTGCGTTCCGCTGCCTCGGCACGGATCACAAGATAAGTGGCCGCAAGGGCAGCGAACTGCATGGTGGATGCCGCGCCGGGCGTTGAAGCGCCCGCCACGACCGCCTGCTCCACGGCAACCGCGCCAGACACCAGAACGGCCGCGCTCAGGGCCAGCCTTGCCACATCGTCCACGCCCTCGTCGCCGTGTCCCAGCGCGGCGAATGCAGTCCACAGGAACAGCAGCGCCACCAGGGCCTGCGCTACAGCCATGGCAGTTGCGAACAGATCGGGTGCGTGAATGCCCGCCGACAGCCCGGCCACGCCGCATGCACCGACCGCGAAGACGACCGTCCAATAGGCTGCCAGACTTGTAATGAGAATCTTCTGCATGCGGTCCCTGCTCGGCGAGAATCGAAACTGGACGCTGGCCGCGTTAACCGCAATTGAAACCATTCGTTAAGGTTAACGTACGGGCTTGAGGGAGCGTTTATCCCCTGCTGGGCTATCAGGCTTGTGCCGCTGCCACGCTTTACAGGGCGGATGACGCTGCCTATGCCGGGGGTCGATCCCTCCTGTCCGGTCCGCCTTGCCTGCCATGCTCGCCATCTTCGAAAGCATCCTCCCCATCTTTCTCATCATCGTGCTGGGCAATCTCCTGCGCCGCACGTCGATAACCAGCGACGACGGCTGG
Organism: Aquamicrobium sp.; assembly: GCA_019739225.1. Taxonomy (GTDB): domain Bacteria; phylum Pseudomonadota; class Alphaproteobacteria; order Rhizobiales; family Rhizobiaceae; genus Aerobium. Next base: position 216,483 of record JAHHDT010000001.1, on the reverse strand, counting down.
CGCGGACTGGAACAGGTCAGCTACTGGGTGCTCTACCCTACCCTGCTGTTCGCCACGATCATTCACGCGGACTTCTCGGGATTGCGGCTCGACGCGATGCTCATCGCGCTTCTGGCCACGATCGCGATCATGGCAGTGCTGGTGCTGGGGAGCTGGCCGCTGTGGCGGCCCAGCGGCGCTGCGACCCCCGGTGAATTCTCGTCCATGTTCCAGAGCGCGCTGCGCTGGAACGGCTTCATTGCGCTTGCCGTTGCGCAAAAACTGTTTCCGCCGGCCGCGAGCGCCGTCGTCGCGCTAGCCATGGCCGTCATCATCATCCCGCTCAATGTGATGTCGGTCGCCGTCGTCGCGCGCTTTGGGAGCCGGGATGCGGATTGGGGCAAGGTCATGCGGGCGACAGCGACCAACCCGCTCATCGTCGGCGTCGCCGCCGGCATCATTCTGCGCTTCCTTCCGGGCGGGCTCTACGACCCGCTGGACGAGGCGATCGGGCTCATCGCCTCGGCTGCCATCGGCATGGGGCTGATCTCGGTCGGCGCCGGCCTGCGGCCCGCCGACATGTTCCGGCCCCGGCTGGCGATCTGGTTTCCGGTCGTGCTCAAGCTCGCAGTGCTCCCGGCCATCCTCTGCCTGATCGGCTACGGGCTCGGCGTGCGCGGCCCGGAACTCGTCTATCTGGTGCTTTGCGGTGCGGTGCCAACCGCCATGAACGGCTACATGCTCGCCCGTCAGCTCGGCGGCGACGCCGAGTTCTACGCCGCGGTCACGACGCTGCAGACGGTGCTGGCGGTGCTCACGATGCCGGCAGCGCTCGCCATCGCCACTCAGCTCAGCTCGGGATAGAGCGTATCCACGATGACGCGCGCGTCGTGGCGGGCGTCCAGCATGCCGTAGGTGGTGCGCCACTGGCCGGCAAGGCGTGATTCCACGAACGCATCCGCGATCTGCCCTGCCCCCTGCCTGCGAAGCTCGGCAGCCGCCGCCGAAATGGCAAGCTGCTCGGTGAGGATGCGGGCCGAACCTTCATCGGAACTGGCCACCTGCAAGGCCGCGCGCAGCACGCCCACGGTGCCCTTGCCAGCCGGTCCAAGGTCCCGGCCGATACCGCCCAGCACTTCGTCGAAAAGCTGCGGCGCGCGGCGCAGGACGCGCAGCACGTCGAGCGCCATGACGTTGCCCGAGCCTTCCCAGATCGCGTTGACCGGCGCCTCGCGGTAGTAGCGCGCCAGCGGCGCTTCCTCGACATAGCCGTTGCCGCCCAGGCATTCCATCGCCTCATAGAGCAATGCCGGCGCGATCTTGCAGACCCAGTATTTGACCACGGGCGTCATCGAGCGGGCGAAAGCCGCCTCGCCCGGATCGTTGGCCGCCTCGTCGAAGGCGCGCGCCAGCCGCAGCGACAGCGCGGTCGCGCCCGCGACGTCGAGCGCCATATCGGCCAGCACACGCTGCATCAGCGGTTGCTCGAACAGCGGTGTGCCGAAGGCATGACGGTGACGCGTGTGATGGACGGCCTCGGCAAGACCGGCACGCATCAACCCTGCATTGGCCACGGCGCAGTCCAGCCGCGTCAGCGTCACCATGTCCATGATGGTCTTGATGCCGGCGCCGGGCTCGCCGACCATTTCGGCGATCGCACCTGAAAACTCCACCTCGGAAGACGCGTTGGAGCGATTGCCGAGCTTGTCCTTGAGACGCTGGAAGTGCAGCCCGTTGTCGGATCCGTCCCCGAGGATGCGCGGCACGAGGAAGCACGACAGGCCTTCATTCGCCTGCCCCAGCATCAGGAAGGCGTCCGACATCGGCGCCGACATGAACCATTTGTGGCCAGTGAGCCGATAGAAGCCGCCACCGGCACGCTCGGCGCGTGTGGTGTTGGCGCGCACATCCGTGCCGCCCTGCTTCTCCGTCATGCCCATGCCGAGCGTCAGGCCGGTCTTCTGCACCGGCGGCTTCTGGCTCTGGTCGTATTTGCGCGTCGTCACCCGCGGCGCCCACTCGCGGAACAGCTTGGCGTTCGCCATAAGGGCAGCCAGCGAGGCGCTCGTCATGGTGATGGGGCAAAGATGCCCGCATTCGAGCTGCGCGGTCAGGTAGAATCGCGCCGCGCGCACCTGATGGCGCTTGCCGCTCTCGGCCGGGTTGTTCTCCCAAACCGAAGAATGCAGGCCGACAGCCACCGAACGGCGCATCAGCGCATGATAGGCCGGATGGAACTCGACGAGGTCGATGCGCCGCCCCTGCCGGTCGTGCGTCCTGAGCTTCGGCGTTTCCGTATTCGCGAGCCGCGCCAACTCCTGCGCCTCGGCCGAACGCACATAGCGGCCGATCTGGTCGAGTTCGCGCCGAACCGGCTCCGAATAGGTCTCCGCCAACTGGACCAGCAGCGGGTCGGCGCGCCACGCGCTCGTCCCGGCCAGCGGCGGACTTTGGTTCAGTACCTCATGCGTCAAGTCGTCAACTCCGGGATGAGACGATTCCAGAAGGATGCCTCACAGTTACAGGCAAAACGCCCATGGTTGCGAGGAAATTCCGGTGGATGCGCGCAAGCGCGCTTGCGGCGTCGCCCACCCTTGCCTATAGCACGGCTTTGATATGACCGAGCGCGCCGCCTTCCCGCTTTTCCCGCACCGCCACCTGCTCGGCGTCAAGGACCTGTCTCCTTCCGATATAGAACTGCTGCTCGATCGTGCCGACGAAGCCGTCGCGATTTCGCGCCAGTCGGAGAAGAAGACGTCGACGCTGCGCGGGCGGACCCAGATCAATCTCTTCTACGAAGCATCGACCCGCACCCAGTCGTCTTTCGAGCTGGCCGGCAAGAGGCTCGGCGCCGACGTGATGAACATGTCGGTGTCCTCGTCGTCGGTGAAGAAGGGCGAGACGCTCATCGACACTGCGATGACGCTCAACGCCATGCGGCCCGATATCCTGATCATCCGCCACGCTTCGGCAGGTGCAGCGGCGCTGCTGGCGCAGAAGGTCGGCTGCTCGGTGGTCAATGCCGGTGACGGCGCGCACGAACACCCGACGCAGGCGCTGCTTGACGCGCTGACGATCCGCCGGGCGCGCGGCAAGATCGCGCGGCTGACCGTGGCGATCTGCGGCGACGTGCGCCACTCGCGCGTTGCACGCTCCAACATTCTTCTTCTCAACGCTCTTGGCGCGCGCGTGCGCGTCGTCGCGCCCTCGACGCTACTGCCCGCGGGCATCGGCGAGATGGGCGTCGAGGTCTTCACCACGATGAAGGAAGGTCTTGCCGGCGCGGATGTCGTGATGATGCTGCGGCTGCAGCGCGAGCGCATGGAAGGCGCCTTCGTGCCGTCGGTGCGCGAATATTTCCGCTATTTCGGGCTCGACGCCGAGAAGCTCAAGGCGGCAAAAGACGACGCGCTGGTCATGCATCCCGGCCCGATGAACCGCGGCGTCGAGATCGCCTCCGAAATCGCCGACGGACCGCAGAGCGTCATCCAGGAACAGGTGGAGATGGGTGTCGCCGTGCGCATGGCGGTGATGGAGGCGCTGCTCGACCCACGCCGCAACCCGGAAGGGCAAGCGGCATGAGCGTCACGGTCTTTCACAACGCCCGCATCGTCGACCCCTCTCGCGGCCTCGACGAAACCGGCACCGTCGTGGTCGAGGGCCGCACGATCAAGGCAGCCGGCGCTTCGGCGCTTAATCAGGGCACGCCCGAGGGCGCGGAGGTCGTCGATTGCGCCGGCAAGACGATCCTGCCGGGCCTCGTCGACGCACGCGTCCACATCGGAGAGCCCGGTGGCGAGCATCGCGAGACCATAGCTTCGGCGAGTGTGGCAGCGGCGGCAGGCGGCGTTACCTCCATCGTCATGATGCCGGACACCGACCCCGTCATCGACGACGTGGCGCTGGTCGAGTTCGTGCTGCGCACGGCGCGTGACACGGCGATCGTCAACGTCTTTCCCGCCGCTGCCGTCACACGCGGCCTCAAGGGCCGGGAAATGACCGAATTCGGCCTGCTGCGCGAGGCCGGCGCCGTCGCCTTCACCGAAGGCCGGCACACAATCGCCAATTCGCTCGTGATGCGCCGCGCGCTGACCTATGCGCGCGACTTCGGCGCGGTCATCGACCACGAAACGCAGGATCCCGACCTGGCGGCCGCCGGCGTGATGAACGAAGGGCTGTTTGCGAGCTGGCTCGGGCTGGCCGGCATTCCCCGCGAGGCCGAGGCGATCCCGCTCGAGCGCGACCTCATGCTCGCACGGCTGACGCGCAGCAACTATCACGCAGCCAAGATTTCGACGGCGATGTCGGCGGCGGCGATCGCACGTGCCAAGGATGACGGCGCGGCGGTGACGGCCGGCGCATCCATAGCCAGCCTGTCGCTCAATGAGCACGACGTCGGCGAATATCGCACCTTCTTCCGGCTGTCCCCGCCGCTGCGCGCCGAGGAAGACCGGCTTGCCATGGTCGAGGCGCTGCGCGACGGCACGGTGGACATTCTGGTGTCGTCGCACGACCCGCAGGACGTCGACACCAAACGCCTGCCCTTTGCGGATGCGGCTTCCGGCGCGATCGGGCTCGAGACGCTGCTGGCGGCAGCGCTGAGGCTGCATCACAACGGTGATGTGCCGCTGATGCGCCTCGTCGATGCGATTTCGACTGCACCCGCCAAACGCTTCGGCCTGCCGGGCGGCACGCTTGCGCCGGGCGTACCGGCCGACCTGATCGTGGTCGATCTGGACGAGCCGTGGCTGGTTCGCGAGCAGGACATCCGGTCGCGGTCGAAGAACACCTGCTTCGAAGGCGCGCGCCTTCAAGGCAGGGTCTTGCAAACGCTCGTTGCTGGCCGCACAGTCCATCGCCTTTGAACTGACATCTTGCCGGGAGGGGGAACCTTGGCCTTGACGCCCGTCATCATCGCGCTCGCATTCGGCTATCTGCTCGGGTCGATCCCGTTCGGACTGCTGATCACGCGCGCCGCCGGCCTGGGCGACGTGCGCAAGATCGGCTCCGGCAATATCGGCGCGACCAATGTGCTTCGTACCGGCAACAAGAAGCTGGCGGCGCTGACCCTGCTCCTCGATGCGCTCAAGGGCACCGCTGCGGCGCTTATTGCGGCGCGCTGGGGGCTGGAACCTGGAATAGCCGCCGGCATCGGCGCCTTTCTCGGCCATCTCTTTCCGGCATGGCTCGGCTTCAAGGGTGGCAAAGGCGTCGCGACCTATCTCGGCGTGCTGATCGCCTTTGCCTGGCAAGGCGCGCTGGCTTTCGCCGCTGCATGGCTCGCGGTGGCCTTCCTGTCGCGCTATTCGTCGCTTGCCGCGCTTGTCGCCGCCGTCGTCTCGCCGGTGGCGTTCTACCTGCTTGGCCTGCCTGCTTATGCCGCCGCCGTGGCCATCATGAGCGTGCTGGTCTTCATCAAGCACCGCGCCAACATTTCCCGGCTGCTTGCCGGCACGGAATCGAAGATCGGGGCCAAGGGATGAATGACGCGCCGGCGGCTGGCCCCAGGCTTTCCGACCGGCAGCGGCTCCACTGGCTTCGCCTGATTCGCACCGAGAATGTCGGGCCTGCCTCCTTTCGCGACCTCATCAATCGTTTCGGATCGGCCGAAGCGGCAATCGCCATGCTGCCGGAACTTGCGTCGCGCGGCGGTGCGAAGCGGCAATCGCGCATTCCATCCGAACGGGAAGCTGAAGCCGAACTGGAGGCTGCGGAGCGCTACGGAGCCAGGTTCGTTGCAGTCGGCGAGGCCGACTATCCACCGATGCTGCGCCGAATGGACCTGCCGCCACCGATCATCGCGGTGAAGGGAGACGCCGCCGTCGGCCACATGCCTGCCATCTCTATCGTCGGCGCGCGCAATGCTTCCGCGGCCGGCGTGCGGATGGCGCGCATGCTTTCCGGCGAGATCGGGCGCGAGGGCTACGCGATCGTGTCCGGACTGGCGCGCGGAATCGATGCCGCCGCCCATACCGGTAGCCTTGGCACCGGCACGATCGCCGTGCTTGCAGGTGGGCTCGACAAGCCTTACCCGCCGGAAAATGTCGGCCTTGCCGCCGAGATCGGCGAGCGCGGACTGCTGATAACCGAGATGCCTTTCGGCTGGGAGCCGCGCGCCCGCGACTTTCCGCGCCGAAACAGGCTCGTCGCGGGCCTTGGTCTCGGATTGGTTGTGGTGGAAGCAGCGATGCGGTCCGGCTCGCTCATCTCGGCCAGGCTGGCTGGCGAAATGGGTCGCATCGTCTTCGCCGTCCCCGGTTCGCCGCTCGATCCGCGCGCGGCCGGGGCCAACGGGTTGCTCAAGGACGGCGCGTCGATCGTCACCGAGGCGCGCGACGTGCTGGACCTGATCACACCGCTGGCCGGCTCGCCGCCCGCCTCGCCCGTGTCACCGCTCGAGGAACCGCCCGACTTCTCGACACCCCCTCCGGACGACAGCGACCGTGCGCGCCTCATGGAGGCGCTTGGCCCGGTGCCGACGCCGATCGACGAGATCATCCATCACACCGGGCTTCACCCGGCTCAGGTGTTTCTCATCCTACTGGAACTTGACCTTGCGGGCAGGATCGAAAGGCACGGTGGTGGCTGGGTTTCGCTGCTCGCCGCCGACCCGTAAGGGACGATCGCCGCGGATGATGTCGCTGACTTCCACGTAGGCCATCTCTATCAGATAGGCCAGCATGTCACAGCGTTCGGCCTGCGCCATCGTTCGCATCTGGCCGAGCATGGACTGCATATAGTCCAGCGTATCGGTACGTCGTCGGTTGAGTTGCTGTTGCATCTGCTACCCCGTTTCGCACATTTGCCAGGGCCTGCCGCAGCCCGTGGCTACGCGGTTGCATGATTTCGTCAAAGCAACCCCTGCGTTAATTAGAGGCTATTCAATTTATCTAAAATTGCAACTGGTCGCATTGCATTTTCTGGTTGTATTTAGGTCCGGCCGTTTGGTGAAATACCCTAAGGGCCTTGACCGGACAGCAAAGCACGGCCATGTGACGGGCTGTTTTTTCGATTGTTTGAGCGGCGCGGAAGCTATCTGCGCCTTGGGGAAATACGCCAGCACATGGACGTCGTCGTCGTCGAATCGCCTGCAAAGGCCAAGACAATCAACAAATATCTGGGCTCGAACTACAAGGTTCTGGCCTCGTTCGGCCATGTCCGGGACCTCCCGGCCAAGGACGGTTCCGTGCGGCCTGACGACGACTTTTCCATGTCGTGGGAGGTGGATGGCCCCTCTTCCAAGCGGCTTGGCGACATCGCCAAGGCGATGAAGGAGGCCGACAGGCTCATCCTCGCAACCGACCCGGATCGTGAAGGCGAAGCCATCTCCTGGCACGTGCTTGAGGTGCTTCGGCAAAAGAAGGCGCTGAAGGACAAGCCGGTCAGCCGTGTGGTTTTCAATGCGATCACCAAGAAGTCGGTGCTCGACGCGATGGCCAACCCGCGCGAGATCGACGCGCCGCTGGTCGACGCCTATCTGGCGCGCCGGGCACTCGATTATCTCGTCGGTTTCACGCTGTCGCCTGTCCTGTGGCGCAAGCTGCCGGGCGCACGCTCCGCCGGCCGCGTCCAGTCGGTCGCGCTGCGTCTCGTCTGCGACCGAGAGGCCGAGATCGAGCGCTTCGTGCGCGAAGATTACTGGCAGATAGCCGCGCTGCTTGCGACGCCCCGGCTGGAGGATTTCGAGGCGCGCCTGACGGCGTTCGAAGGCAAGAAGCTCCAGAAGCTCGACATCAAGAGCGCGGAACAGGCAGCCGACATCAAGGCGATGCTTGAAGGTGCGGCCTTCAAGGCGCTTTCCGTCGAGGCCAAGCCGACCCGGCGCAACCCGGCACCGCCCTTCACCACCTCCACCCTGCAGCAGGCCGCATCTTCGCAGCTCGGCTTCTCGGCATCGCGCACCATGCAGGTGGCGCAGCGGCTCTATGAAGGCGTCGAGATCGGCGGCGAAACCACCGGTCTTATCACCTACATGCGTACCGACGGCGTGCAGATGGCGCCTGAGGCCATCGAAGCCGCCCGCTCGATGATCGGCGCGGAATACGGCGAGAAATACCTGCCCGAAAAGCCGCGAATCTATTCCACGAAGGCCAAGAACGCCCAGGAAGCGCACGAGGCGGTACGCCCAACCGACTTCCGCCGCTCGCCCGCCGAGGTTCGCAAATATCTCGAGCCGGACCAGGCGCGGCTTTATGAAATCATCTGGAAGCGGGCGATGGGCAGCCAGATGCAGCCAGCCGAGATCGAGCGCACGACGGTCGAGATCGAGGCATCGAACGGCTCCCGCACGGCCAATCTGCGCGCCATCGGCTCGGTGATCCGCTTCGACGGGTTCCTGGCGGCCTATACCGAGCAGAAGGACGAAGACGCCGAGGACGAGGACGCGCGCCGCCTGCCCGAGATCAAGCCGGGCGAGACGCTGTCGCGCAAATCCGTCACGGTGACCCAGCACACCACCGAACCGCCGCCGCGCTATTCCGAGGCTTCTCTCATAAAGAAGATGGAAGAGCTCGGCATTGGCCGGCCTTCAACCTATGCGGCCACGCTGAAGACCCTCGAAGATCGCGACTACGTTGCCATCGAAAAGCGCCGGCTCATGCCGCAGGCCAAGGGACGGCTGGTCACGGCTTTCCTGGAAAACTTCTTCGAGCGCTATGTGGAGTACGATTTCACCGCCGCGCTCGAGGAGAAGCTGGACGAGATTTCCGACGGCAAGCTGTCCTGGAAGGACGTGCTGCGCGACTTCTGGAAGGACTTCTCCGGCCAGGTCGACGAGATCAAAGAACTGCGCGTCACCGAGGTGCTGGACGCGCTCAACGAGGAACTGGCGCCGCTGGTGTTCCCCGAGCGCGAGGATGGCTCCAATCCGCGCATCTGCCCGAAATGCGGTAGCGGCAACCTGTCGCTCAAGCTTGGCAAGTTCGGCGCCTTCGTCGGCTGCTCGAACTACCCGGAATGCGGCTATACGCGCCAGTTGGGCGAAGCGGCCAACGGCAATGGCGAGGGTGGTGACGGCGGCGACCGGCTGCTTGGCAAAGATCCCTACACCAACGAAGAGATCGTACTGAAGAACGGCCGCTTCGGCCCCTACGTCCAGCGCGGCGAAGGCAAGGAGGCCAAGCGCTCCAGCCTTCCCAAGGGCTGGACGCCGGATACGATGGATCACGAAAAGGCGCTGGCGCTATTGTCGCTACCGCGTGACGTCGGCCAGCATCCGGAGAGCGGCAAGATGATCTCTGCGGGACTCGGTCGCTACGGCCCGTTCGTGCTGCACGAAGGCACCTATGCCAATCTCGAATCGATCGAGGACGTGTTCTCGATCGGCCTCAACCGCGCCGTGACGGTCATTGCCGAGAAGAAGTCGAAATTCGCCAACGGCAAGGGCCGTGCGGCGCCCGCCGCGCTGAAGGAACTCGGCGATCATCCCGACGGCGGGCCGATCACCGTGCGTGACGGACGCTACGGCCCCTATGTCAACTGGGGCAAGGTCAACGCGACGCTGCCCAAGGGCAAGGAACCAACCTCGGTCACGGTCGAGGAGGCGCTGGAGCTGATCGCGGCCAAGGGCGGCGGCACGAAAAAGGCGTCTGGCAAGAAGACGGCTGCAAAGAAGCCGGCAGCGAAGAAGAAGCCTGCGGCCAAGAAGTCCGCGAAGAAAGAGGAATAAGGCGACTTGGCGAAGCGCATTCCCGGGAGCAAGGACGGTGACGCTTCGCGCAGCTTTCGCCCCTCGCGCGAGGACATCCTCCGTTTCATCAAGGAAAATCCAGATCAGGGCGGCAAACGCGAGCTCGCACGCGCCTTCGGCCTGAAGGGCGCCGACCGCGTCTGGCTGAAGGACCTGCTGCGCGAACTCCAGGACGAGGGCCTGCTGGAGAAGCGGGCCAAGCGCTTTACCCGCCCCGGCGCGCTTCCCCATGTGGTTGTGCTCGACATCGTCTCGCGCGATGCCGACGGCCTGCTTCTGGCGCGCCCGACCGAGTGGCCGGAGGAAAACGGCGCGGCCCCGACCGTGTCGATCCGAGCGCCGCGCGCCGACAAGGCGCGCGTGCCGGGCGTTGGCGAACGCGTGCTGGCCAAGGTTTTTCCGGCCGAGGAGACAGGCGGCCCGGCCTATACTGGCCGGGTGATGAAGGTGTTCGAGAAGCGGCGCGAAGCCGTTCTCGGTGTCTTCCGCAAGCTGCGCGACGGCGCGTTCCGCATCGAGCCGGTCGAACGGCGCCAATCGGAACTCATCGTCGATCCGGACTACGCCGCCAACGCGAAGAGCGGCGACCTTGTCGAGGTGGAGCAGGTTTCGAGCGGCCGCTACGGACTGCCGAAGGCGAAGGTGCTCGCCGTGCTCGGCTCTCTGGAAAGCGAGAAGGCGGTCTCGATGATCGCCATCCACGCGCACGACATTCCGCACATCTTCCCGCCCGAAGTGCTTGAAGAGGCCGAGGCGGCCAAACCGGCGACGCTTCAGGGCCGCGAGGATTTCCGGCCCCTGCCGCTTCTAACCATCGATCCCGCCGACGCCAAGGATCACGATGACGCCGTTCACGCGGAGCCCGACACGGACGAGAAGAACCTGGGCGGGCATATCGTCACCGTCGCGATCGCCGATGTCGCAGCCTACATCACGGTTGGCTCGGCGCTCGACCGCGAGGCATTGAAGCGCGGCAACTCGGTCTATTTCCCCGACCGGGTCGTACCGATGCTGCCCGAACGCATCTCGAACGATCTCTGCTCCCTGCGGGAAAGCGAAGATCGCCCTGCCCTTGCCGTGCGGATGACGTTTTCGGCCGAAGGGCGCAAGATCCGGCACAGTTTTCACCGCGTCATGATGCGCTCGGTCGCGAAGCTCGCCTATACGCAGGCGCAGGCGGCCATAGACGGCGCACCTGATGAGAAGACCGCACCATTGCTGGAAACGGTCCTGCGTCCGCTGTGGGACGCCTATGCCGCCCTGCGGCGTGGCCGCAACGAGCGTGCACCGCTCGAACTCGATCTGCCGGAGCGCAAGATCCTGCTCAAGGAAGACGGGACCGTCGACCGGGTGATCGTGCCGGACCGGCTGGATGCCCACAAGCTGATCGAAGAATTCATGATCCAGGCGAATGTGGCGGCGGCCGAGACGCTGGAGGCGAAGCGCCATCCGCTCATCTATCGCATCCATGACGCGCCGACGCTCGCCAAGCAGGAATCGCTGCGCGAGTTCCTGCAGACGATCGGTCTGTCGCTCGCCCGTGGCGCACAGATGAAGCCGTCTTCGTTCAACGGCATATTGTCGCGGGTGTCGGGCTCCGATCAGGAAGCTTTGGTCAACGAAGTGGTGCTGCGCACCCAGAGCCAGGCTGTCTACGCCCCGGAGAACATCGGCCATTTCGGCCTCAACCTGCGCCGCTATGCCCACTTCACCTCCCCGATCCGCCGCTATGCTGACCTGATCGTGCACCGCGCCCTGATCGGCGCGCTGGGCCTTGGAAAGGAAGGCCTTTCCAAGAGCGAAGAGGAGCGTCTGGAGGAGATTTCAGCGCTGATTTCGGCATCCGAGCGCCGTGCCATGGCGGCAGAGCGGGAAACGGTCGACCGGTTGATCGCGGCCCATCTCGCCACGCGCGTCGAGGAGGCGTTTCACGGCCGCATCGCAGGCGTCACCAAGGCGGGACTATTTGTCCAGTTGCCGCAATACGGCGCCGACGGCTTTATCCCAGTGTCGTCACTGGGTGACGACTACTATATATTCGATGAAACCGCGCGCGCGCTTTTCGGTGAACGCTCGGGCAAGGGTTACCAGCTCGCCGACGCCGTGGAAGTGAAACTGGTGGAAGTGACTCCTCTGGCCGGCTCGATGCGCTTCGAGATGCTCAGCGAGCCGAAGCCCCTGCCCGGTTCGAAGCAGTCGTTCCACAAGGCGCGCCGCGGCAGGTCGCAACAGCGCCGCACGCAGAGCCGTGGCCGCGCAAGGAGACGATGACAATGGAACAGCAGGTTTTCGGCCGTGCTGCCACGAACGACCGCCCGCTTCTGCGCGCCATGGCGCGCGGCTTCATGTGCCGCTGCCCGCATTGCGGCGAAGGCCGGCTTTTCGGCCGCTTCCTCAAGGTCGCAGATCGTTGCGACGCTTGTGGCGAGGAATACCATCACCACCGTGCCGACGACCTGCCGGCCTATCTGGTGATCTTCATCGTCGGGCATATCGTCGTCGGGGCCTTCATGGGCGCAGAGCGCATGTTCGAGCTTTCGACGTGGCAGCATCTCGCGATCTGGACACCGCTGACACTGATTTCCACTATCGCGCTGCTTCAACCCGTCAAGGGCGCGGTTGTCGGGTTGCAGTGGGCCCTGCGCATGCACGGCTTCTCCGGCCGTTCGGACGCGCTGGAAACACATCCGGAACTTTGAAGACGTGGTGGTGAGAGAGGTACGGCCCATGGAAGGCATGACGCGCGCCGAGGTCGACAAGGTCGAGAACAAGGATTTCGCGCTCGGCGCCGGCCCCAAGCGGCCACGTGACGCGGCGACCCTGATCCTGCTCGACCGCGACGGCGGCGATGTTCGTGTGCTCATGGGCCGGCGCCACATGCGCCACGCCTTCATGCCTGGCAAGTTCGTCTTTCCAGGTGGGCGTACCGACCCCGCAGACAGCCGCGTGCCCGTGGCGGCCGGCCTTCACCCTGAAGTCGAAAGCAAACTTGTCAACGCCCGCACCACAGTGGCGCGGGCGCGCGCGATCGCCATGTCGGCGCTGCGCGAGACATACGAAGAGGCCGGGCTGCTGATCGGCCGCAAGGGCGCCTTCGAGACCGGCAAGGCGGACTGGGCCGGTTTTGCGGAAAACAGCGTCTGCCCGTCGCTCGACAGGCTTCGCTTCATCGCGCGTGCCATAACGCCTCCGGGACGTGTGCGTCGCTTCGACACGCGCTTTCTGGCGGCCTTCAAGGACGATGTCGCTGTCGAACTGCCCGAAGGCGGCCCGACCAACGAGTTGGAAGAAATCATCTGGCTGCCGCTCAGCGAGGCCAAGGAAGCCGACATTCCAGCGATCACCCGCACCATCCTGGACGATCTCGAAGCGCAGTTGAAGGAAGACCCCGAGCTTTCGCCCGGCTGCCCGGCGCCGTTCTACTACATGCGCCACAATCGCTTCTGCCGCGACGTCCTCTGACCCCCTCCCACAATCGCAGGTGACCCCGATGGCGACTGCGCCGGCCGCTCCGCAGCATGAGCCTGAAGTCGCCATGCGGTGGCTTTCGATAGGCGCGGCGATCGCATCGATCAGCGTGGTCGGCATCGCCATCGGTCTCGGTGTGCCGCTTCTGTCGGTCATCCTCGAATCGCGCGGTTATTCGGCCACCATGATCGGCGCGAACACGGCAGTCGCCGGTATCGCCTCGATTCTCGCAGCCCCCTTCGCGACGCCGCTCGCGATCCGCTTCGGCGTGGTGCCGACGATGCTGGGCATGATCGTGGCCGGAGGGCTGGCGTTCGTCGGCTTCTATTTCGCTCCGGCCTTCTGGATGTGGTTTCCGCTGCGGGCCGTGCTGCACTTCGCGCTGACGGTTCTCTTCATCCTGTCGGAGTTCTGGATTTCCACCTCCGCACCACCGCACCGGCGCGGGCTCGTGCTTGGGCTGTATGCGACGGTGCTGTCGCTCGGTTTTGCATTCGGACCGTTTCTCTTCTCGCTCGTCGGATCGAGCGGATTTGCGCCGTTCGGGATCACCTTCGCGCTGGTGATGCTGGCAGCCGTGCCTGTCGCAAGCGCCTGGCGGGAAAGCCCGCAACTGTCCGGTCCGGCAACGCAGGTCGCCAGCGGCTTTGCCCGCTACATCTGGATGGTGCCGATGGCAACGGCCGCCGTGCTCGTCTTCGGTGCGGTCGAAACCGGCGGTTTCGCGCTGTTTCCGGTCTACGGTTCGCGTATCGGCTATTCCGAGGCCGAAGCGGCCCTGCTGCTCACAGCCGTGGGTCTCGGCAATGTCGTGCTTCAGATCCCGCTGGGTCTGCTCAGCGACCGCATGCGCGACCGCAGGCATCTTCTGATCATCTGCGCGCTGGTCGGCCTCATCGGTGTGCTTGCCCTGCCCTCGGTGTCCGGCAACTGGCACGCCAGTGCAGCCATCCTCTTCCTCTGGGGCGGCGTGGTTGCAGGGCTCTACACGATAGGACTCGCGCATCTGGGCGCGCGCCTTTCGGGGCGCGATCTCGCCTCGGCCAATGCGGCTTTCGTTCTCTGCTATGGCATCGGCATGCTGATAGGTCCGCAGGCCATCGGCATCGGCATGGACGTTGCCGGGCCCGACGGTTTTGCATGGTCGATCGCCGTATTCTTCGGGCTCTATCTCGCGCTGGCCGCTTTCAGGCTTGCCGTACGCGCGCCTTCCGCCTGATCGGGCTTGACTTTCTGCCAGTGTTCTTTATGTGTCCGCGCGAGTTTTCCGCAACCGGGCTGCCGCCCGTATCGATGCGGCGACCCCACCCTTAGGATAGCGGACTGGAAAAATGGCCAAGGCTACGACCATCAAGATTAAGCTTCTGTCGACCGCCGACACCGGCTTCTTCTACGTCACCAGCAAGAACAGCCGGACGATGACGGAGAAGATGACCAAGCGCAAATACGACCCGATCGCCAAGAAGCACGTCGACTTCAAGGAAGCGAAGATCAAGTAATCTCGCCCTTTTTGAACGACTTGAAAATGCCGCCTTTCAGGCGGCATTTTTGTTTGCGGCTGCTGCCTACCGATGGACAGGAGCACGCGAGCCTCGTCATCCGTCGCCCCCCGAGCCTTGGGGCTCGGTCGGTGTTTCACGAGGCACTTTTTAAGGAAGAAGGGGGCCGGTCGGCAGCTGGCAGCGGTACGAGGAGGCCACTTGTCGCCAGCGCCGGCCGGCCGACCCCACGGACCCAGGAGATGCGGCGGACCTGAGCATCATGGGGTGTTTGCTGGGCGTAAGCGGACAGCCCTCTGTCCGTCCGCCTTACCCAAGGTGACAGTCGCTCAACAGCCCAAAGAAAGCAATAGTTTCTTAACTATCGCGACAGGCTGTTATTGATTACGGTAAATTTTTGGGTCTTGCGCCCGAGCGATTCGTTCGCGGCTTCTTTATCCGGCAAGCTATGCCGCAGCAGCCACGACCCGATTGCGGCCGCCATTCTTGGCTTCGTAGAGTGCGACATCCGCTCTCTTCATCATCGCCTCGACCGTGTCGGGCGCTGTCGTTGCCATGGCGGAGACCCCGACGCTGACAGTGACGGGGACAGTCTTTCCGTCGGCCCCGATCGAGAATGCCGCCTGTTCTATCTGGCTTCTGATCCGTTCGGCCACTTTCTGCGCGATCTCGCCATCCGTGTCGGGCATGACGATGACGAACTCCTCGCCGCCCATCCGGCAGGCAAGATCGATACCGCGCACATTCTTTCTGAGCCGGCTCGCAAATTCGCGCAGCACCTCGTCGCCGACGTCGTGCCCCCAGGTGTCGTTGATCGACTTGAAGCGGTCGATGTCGGCGATCATCATCGACAGCGGCCGGCGGCGGCTGCGCGCACGGTCGAACAGTGTCGCAAGGTGACTGTCCAGATAGCGACGGTTGTGCAGGCCGGTCAGGCCGTCCGTCACCGCCATCTCGATCGTCTCGGCCACGCTTGCCCTCAGGTGATCGTTATAGCGCCTGCGCTTGACCTGCGTGGCCAGCCTCGCGATCAGCTCGTGCTGATCGATGGGGCGGACAAGATAGTCGTTGACGCCCAGTTCGAGCGCGCGCACCAGCCTTTCCTCCTCGCCTTCGTCGGCGAGCAGCATGATCGGCACGAAGCGGGTGCGATCCAGCGTACGAAGCTGCGAGCAGAGCCGAAGCGGATCATACCCGGCCAGGTCCGTCGAAATGATCACGCAGTCGAACCCACCCTCGGCGGCCTGGAAGAAGGCAGCCTGCGGATCATCGGCAATAGCCAGAGTGCATCGGCCACGCAGCATCTTTGCGATGCGCTCGCCGGCCGACGTGCGCGTCTCCACCAGCAGCACGCTCGCCTGTCCATCGGCAGCGATGTCGCGGCGGCTCAGCAGCTCCTCGATGCCGATATTGCGCGTGGTCGCGGCACGCAGCCGCAATTCGTCGGTGAGGGTCTTCAGCCTCACGAGGCTCTTGACCCGCGTCATGAGCTGCAGATCGTTGACCGGTTTGGTCAGGAAATCGTCGGCGCCGGCCTCCAGGCCACGCACCCGGTCCGACACCTGATCCAGCGCGGTCACCATGACAACCGGAACGTGATGCGTCGCGGGGTCGGCCTTCAGGCGCCGACAGACCTCGAAGCCGTCCATGTCCGGCATCATCACGTCAAGCAGGACGACATCGACCTTGCTGTTTTCGCAAATCTCCAGCGCCTCGGCGCCGTTGTGCGCGACCAGCACCTCGAAATATTCGGCCAGCAGCCGGGCTTCCAGCAGCTTCACATTGGCCGGGACGTCGTCGACTACGAGGATTCGCGCGGTCATCAGGCGTCGCCCAGATAGGATTTGATCGTCTCAATGAACTTGCCGACGGAGATCGGCTTTGAGATGTAAGCCTCGCATCCACCCTGGCGGATGCGCTCCTCGTCTCCCTTCATCGCGAAAGCGGTGACGGCGATGACCGGAATCGGATGCAGTTCGTCATCCTCCTTGAGCCATTTGGTCACTTCCAGCCCCGAAACCTCGGGAAGCTGAATGTCCATGAGAATGAGGTCCGGTTTATGCGCACGCGCGAGATCGAGCGCCTCGAGCCCGTTGCGGGTGCGCACCGTTTCGTATCCGCTTGCTTCGATGAGGTCGCGGAAGAGCTTCATGTTCAGCTCATTGTCCTCGACGATCATCACCTTTTTCGACATCTCGGCCCTGCCCGCATGGCTTCGTTAACGCAGCCCGCCCACATTCGCTGCATGAAACAGCTACTCTTGGGAGCAGACTAACGCAATTTGATTGACGAAAGGAAAACCCAAGGTCGCTGTGCCGGCTTGCCGCAACCCGGCCGGTTGCGTTACAGCCTGCTTCATGTCCAGACCAACAGTTTCCCTCCCGCAGCGAATGGATGCAACCCAGGCCGAAGCGCTGGCGATTTCCGCGCTTGGCTTCGTTGCCGCCGACCCGACGCTGCTGCCGCGGTTTCTCGCGCTTTCCGGTATCGAGGTGTCGCAGATACGCCAGGCGGCGGGCGAACCCGGCTTTCTGGCCGGCGTCCTGCAATTCATCATGGCGCACGAGCCGACGCTGACCGCATTCTGTGATGCGACCGCGACAGAGCCCAGCCGCGTGTCAGCAGCTCTGCGTGCCCTTCCCTTCGGCGACTACCACTTCGAGGCTTCCACATGAGCGGGATCGATCCCGAAACGCTGCGCCAGATCGAGGAACTGTCGCATGACGACCGGCCGCTGCTGGTTCTCGACGTCGACGATGTGCTGCTGGAATTCATCAGGCCTTTCCCGCGTTACCTGGGCCAGCAAGGCTATCGGCTGGACATGGGAAGCTTCCGGTTGACTGGCAACGTCTTCCATCTTGAAACCGGCGCGGCCGCCGAGCAGCATCAGGTGCGCGAACTGCTCGGCAATTTCTTCGACAGCCAGGCGTCGTGGCAAACGCTGACGGATGGTGCGGCCGAAGCGCTCGGCACGATCGCGCGCGATGCGGAAATCGTGCTTCTGACCGCCATGCCGCACCGGCATCGCGACGTCCGACGAAAGCATCTCGACGAACTGGGCCTGCCCTACCCCCTGCTGACGACCGAGATGGCCAAGGGGCCGGCGATCCTGCGCCTGCGCGGTGAAAGCGAAAGGCCGGTGGCGTTCGTCGACGACATGCCGCACAATCTCGTTTCCGCGCGGGAGTTCGTGCCCGACGCCCATCTCTTCCATCTCATGGCCGACAACTCGCTGCGCGCGCTGCTTCCGCCGGTGACCGAGGATATTCTGGTCGTCGAAGACTGGCCGGAAGCCAGCGGGCGCATCGCCGAGGCACTCGGCCTCTGATCGTCGCGGCGCGGGAAATCCGCTCACGTGCCTTCCAGTTCGATTCGCATGAGCGGACGGCCTGGTTTGCGCACCACGACTGGCGAAAACCCGGCCTTTTCGAAAACGCGCGTCGAACCAACGAACAGGCCGATCGAGCGCGAGTCCCGTGACAGATCGATCGGACAAGCTTCGAGCTGCTTTGCGCCAGAGCGCCGCGCGAAATCGACGCCTGCAGCAACCAGCCGGTGGGACAGTCCGGTCCCGCGCGCCTTTACACGTATGAAAAAGCAGGAGATCGCCCAGATCGCGGCATCCCCGGCGTCTTCCGGATCGAGCGGCGCCGAAACCCTTCCGGCATTGTTCCACTCGGGCACGTCGGCGCGGGGGCCGATCTGCATCCAGCCGATGGCCTGACCATCTTGCACCGCGAGCAGGCCGGGCGGCGGGCCCGCCTCGATCCGAGCATGGATGAAGTCCTTGTTGCGCTGGCGATCATTTTCCCGCCGAAGAGCGGGCCGCAAACGGAAATGCGTACACCAGCAGCCATAGCAGGCGCCCTGCCTGCCGAAGAGATCCTCGAATAGTGGCCACCGCTCCGGCGTCAGCGGCAGGATTTCCGGCTCCACGCCTTTCAACCCGGCCATTCCCACCTCCACCGCATAGCTTTGCGCACCCGCCTTGTTGAGGCGCCTCACATGGATTAAGATTGCGCTTGTTCTTGTTATGTTCGCATCGATGCCAGCCGCTGTCAACGACCCCGAGCACGGCTTCTGCCGCGACTGCCTCGCGCTGCAGAAACTTGCGCGCAGGCGCTGTGACGCCTGCGGATCGCCGCGGCTTGCACGCCACGGCGAGCTCTATTCGCTGTCGCTCGCACATGTCGATTGCGATGCCTTCTACGCTGCGGTGGAAAAGCGCGACCGGCCGGAGCTGCGCGACAAGCCCGTCATCATCGGCGGCGGAAAGCGCGGCGTCGTGTCCACGGCCTGCTACATTGCCCGCATCCGTGGCGTGCGGTCCGCCATGCCGATGTTCAAGGCACTGGATGCCTGCCCCGATGCCATCGTCATAAAGCCTGACATGGAGAAATATGTCACCGTCGGCCGGCAGGTGCGCGCCATGATGCAGGCGCTGACGCCGCTGGTCGAGCCGATCTCCATCGATGAAGCGTTTTTAGACCTCGCGGGCACGCAGAAGCTGCACGGGCGTCCGCCGGCATTGGTGCTGGCTTCTTTCGCCAGACAGGTCGAGAAGGAAGTCGGCATCACCGTTTCGGTCGGGCTTTCCTACTGCAAGTTCCTGGCGAAGGTGGCCTCGGATTTCGCCAAGCCACGCGGCTTCTCGGTCATCGGCGAGGCGGAAGCACTGTCATTCCTGGCCGGCCAGCCGGTTTCCATGATCTGGGGCGTCGGCAAGGCTTTTGCCGCCACACTCGCGCAGGACGGTATCCACACCATCGGCCAGTTGCAGACGATGGAACAGGCCGAGCTGATGCGCCGCTATGGCAGCATGGGCATGCGGTTGTACCGGTTGTCGCGCGGGCTGGACGATCGGCGTGTCCATCCCGACCACGACGCCAAGAGCGTGTCGGCGGAAACGACCTTCGACAACGATCTTGCGACCGTCGAGGACCTTGTGCCGATCCTCAGGGCGCTGTCGGAAAAGGTCTCCGCCCGGCTGAAGAAATCCGGCATCGCCGGCCGCACCGTGGTGCTCAAGCTGAAAAGCGCCGATTTCCGGATCAGGACGCGCAACCGCCAGCTTCCGGATGCGACGCGCCTCGCAGACCGCATCTTCGCAACCGGGCTTGAACTGCTGCGCAAGGAAGCCGACGGCACACGCTACCGGCTGATCGGCATCGGCGTCAGCGATCTGGGCGACGACGGCCGCGCCGACCCACCGGATCTGGTTGATGTGGGATCGAGGAAGCGCGCAATGGCCGAAGGCGCCATCGACGCCCTGCGCGCCAAGTTCGGCGGCAAGGCGGTTGAAACCGGCTACACGTTCGGACGTGGCAGCCGCGGACGGCCGCCACGTGAAAGTGAAGGCTGAGCGGGTGGCTCAGATGTCCATGGCGGGGCGGCGTGGCTGCATGGCACCAGCCTGGCCCTGCGGCAGCGATGCAGCCTCGCTTGCAGGCTGCACGGCGGGCTGAACAGCGGGCTGACGGGGGTTGATCTGCCTTGCCACCCATTCCGGCACCTGACGCTGGGGATACATCAACGGCTCGTTCTGGAGCACGACGACCACCGTGTCGATCGGGATACGGTTGTAGAGGTCGATGATGTCCTGATTGAACAGGCGGATACAGCCGGACGACACGGCGAGGCCGATAGACCACGGCTCCGACGTGCCGTGGATACGATAAAGCGTATCCTGATTGCCCTGGAACAGGTACAGCGCCCGGGGGCCAAGCGGGTTGGTCAGGCCTGGCTCCATGCCGCCGGCATATTGCGCGTAGCGGTCGGGCTCGCGCGCAATCATGCTCTGGGTGGGCGTCCAGCGCGGCCACTGGGCCTTGCGCGCCACGCGTGCCTCTCCCTCGAACTCCAGGCCGGCCTTGCCGACGCCGATGCCGTAGCGCATCGCCTTGCCGCCTTCCTGTACAAGATAGAGGAAGCGGTTCGCGGTATCCACGACCAGCGTGCCGGTCGGTTCCGAGCGATGATAGTCGACCTGCTGGCGGAAGAAGCGTTCGTCGACCTGGCGAATGTCGGTGGCGGGCAGCGGGAACTGCTCGTCAGGCTTGGCGCCATACATGGCGACGTAATACGGATCGGGCCCAGTCGGCCCGACCGATTCCAGCACTGCGCCCGTCTTCGTACAGGCCGCCAGAAAAAGCGGCATGGAGGCAATGAAGAAGCGGCGGGAAAGGCGACCGGGCGTCGTACCCTTCGGATCGTTGTTGACACACATAAGACAGAACCTGAGACATTGCTTGTTGTTGCCGCGCAGTGGTGCGCTTGGGTTCAGTCAGTGCGGGCCAAACGTGGCCAACAGTTGGGCGATATAGGGCGGAAAAGTGACGGGCACGCGCATGTTGCATACGGGCAACAGCGTAATCCTACGTTTCGCTGTCCGTCTCCATCATTTCCAAATAGGCATTCATCGCGGACGGAATACCCGCTCCGGACAGGATCGCCGAGACAGCTTTCGTTTCGACGGGCGCGATGCCCCGGGCCTGGAAACCGGGAGACGCCCGCTGCGCCTTCATCGACTGGTAAACACCCGCCAGCGAGCCGGGGCTGATGGCCGAGATGGACCGGAAATAGATCGGCTCGGACGCCGATTCGCCACGAGAGGCTCTGGAGTGTCCACCCTGCCGCTCCGCTGTATCCTGCGGTGGCCAAACCGCTGGCGCTGGCCGCGCGAGCGTGCCGACATAAGAAAACCCACCGACGATCATCTGCGCCCCTGCTGCGTCCTGAAGTGCCCCGGCGCGAGGTCTAGCGCGGCCCCCTCGCCATTGGGTTTACGACGCAATGTCAGTTTGATTCAAAAGCGGCCGATCACGAGTCGAGCATGTCCTTGACGGTCGTCGCCAACTGCTTGAGCGTGAATGGCTTGGGCAGGAATCCGAACTTCGCCTCCTGCGGAAGGTTCTTGGCAAAAGCGTCTTCCGCGTAGCCGGAAACGAAGATGAACTTGATGTCCGGCTGGCGCTTGATGAGTTCGCCCAGAAGCGTCGGCCCATCCATTTCAGGCATGACGACGTCGGACACGACGATGTCGACCGCGCCGTCGAGCTCCTCGAAGATTTCCAGCGCCTCGACGCCCGAGGAGGCCTCGTGCACGGTGTAGCCGCGCGACGACAGCGCGCGTACGCCGCCCATGCGCACGGCATCTTCATCCTCGACCAGAAGCACCGTGGCGGTACCTGAAAGATCCTGGTTAGCGGCAGCTTTTTCCGCGGCAGGTTGGCCGGCTTCCACGCTCGTCCCCTCGGCCTGCGCGGCGGTTTCCGGCGTCACCTCGGCGATGTGACGCGGCAGGAAGATGCGGAACGTGGCGCCGTTGCCCGGCTCCGACGAACAGAAGATGAAGCCGCCGGTCTGCTTGATGATGCCGTAGACCATCGACAGGCCGAGACCGGTGCCCTTGCCCACTTCCTTGGTGGTAAAGAACGGCTCGAACACCTTGGCCAGCACATCGGCCGGAATGCCGGTTCCTGTGTCCTCGACCTCGACGAGCACATAGTCGGCCGGAGCCAGCTCGCGATAGCCGAAGGATCGGCATTCGGCTTCAGCCACGTTGCTTGTACGCACTGCGAGCTGGCCGCCATCGGGCATCGCGTCGCGCGCGTTCACGGTCAGGTTCACGATCACCTGCTCGAACTGGCCGATATCGGCCTTCACCGGCCAGAGGTCGCGGCCGTGATCGATCGTCAGCTTGATGTCGGGGCCGGCAAGCCGCGACAGGAGCATGCGCAGATCGGCGAGCACATCGGTCAGGTTCAGCACCTCGGGACGCATCGTCTGCTTGCGGGAGAAGGCCAGAAGCTGGCGCACCAGCGAGGCGGCGCGATTGGCGTTCTGCTTGATGTTCATGATGTCGGGGAAGGACTGGTCCGACGGCCGATGGTTGGCAAGCAGCAGGTCCGACGCCATGATGATCGCGGTTAGCACGTTGTTGAAGTCGTGTGCGATACCGCCCGCAAGCTGCCCCACGGCTTGCATCTTCTGGCTCTGCGCCATCTGCGCCTCGAGCGCTTTCTGCTCTGTGGTTTCGACGGCGTAAACGATCGCGGCCTCTTCCGCCCCCTCGCCCGAACCGGCATCGGCAACGGCGCTCACATAGAAGCGGATATGCCGGTCCTCGTTCTCCGGCAGCACCGTATCGATGGGCGCGATGTCGGCCTGGCGCGCGCGGGCGCTGGCCAGCGCGGTGTCGAACGCGGCGCGGTCGCGCGGATGGATAACGGTTTCCAGCTTGATCCGGCGATCAAGCATGTCGCGGTCCACGACCGTCGCGAACAGGGAGAGGAACGGCGCGTTGGTTCGCAGGATCCTGCCGTCGCCATCGACGCCTGCGATCGCCATCGGCGTCGAATTGAAGAATCGCGTGAAACGCACCTCGGAGGCGCGCAAATCCGCCGAGGCGTCCTCGCCCTGGTTGCGGTTGAGCACGATGGTGCGCGACGGGCCAGGCGCGCCTTCGCGGCTGGCGGTCACGCGGTGCATGAAGCGAACCGGCACGGCAGCGCCCGAAACCGTCGACAGATCAAGGTCGATGACGGCGTTGCGCGTCGAGCCGGGATCGGCCTTGACCGAATTGATCAGGGCCATGCCGTCGCCAGCCACGATCTGCGAAAGCGTGGTCGCACCCGGCGTGAAGCTGGCGAGGTCGATGCCTAGCCACTCGGCAAGCGTGGCGTTGATGTAGGTGACGCGGCCCGAGGCGTCGGCGGCGAAGAAACCCGCAGGCGCATGATCGAGATGGTCGATCGCCTTCTGCAGGTCGAGGAAGAAGCGCTCCTGTTCGGCGCGCTCCGCGGAAATGTCGGCGATCTGCCAGGCAGACAGAAGCTGGCGGTAGCCCGGCACTTTGAACGTCCGGGCGCGCAAGCGATACCAGTGCGCGCCGGGTTCGGCGCCAGGCCGAACCGAACTGTTCAGCCGGAATTCGCCGTCGCCGGCAATGCCGTCGCGCAGTCCCGCGGCAAGCCTGTAGACGGTGGGCGATGCCTCGGGGCTGTCGGAGAGAAGCCCTTCGACGGTGCGCACGTCGGCCGCCGAGGTCGCACCCGTCATATCGGCATAGGCGCGGTTGGCGTAGATCACCCTGCCCTTGATGTCGGCGACGATCAGCCCCTGCCCCATCGTATCGACGAAGGCGCGGGACAATTCGTCGGCGGTCGAGCGTGGCGCGATGTGGATGAAGCCGATCGCGGCCGTGAACAGGAACCCGATGCCGATCATCGCGAGCACGCCGAGCAGGCCCAGAAGGAAAGGGTCGCCAAGCCGATCGCGGAAGATCGTGAAGACCAGCGCCGCGAAGATCAGCACGACAATGAAGATCAGCAGGCGGGCTATCGCGCCCGGGCGTGTGCTCTGGTCAACGATCGGTGCGGGGCGGGTTTCGCCGCCGGTTTGTGTCGCCATTCGTTTCCTGCCTGCCATGCCCGCGCGGCCCAAGGATCGGTCCGGCATACATCATGGCCGTCGACAACTGCAAGGGCGGCGGCGCGGCGGTCCACGCTTCATCGCCAGCCTCGCAGGTTTCGCTCAAGTTTCGCAGGGAAACAGGCCGCGGCAGCGGATTGCGGCGCTTGCCGCAGCCAACTGCGCCGTCTACTGTTTGCGCCGGCAGGGTCCAGGAGAAGCACGCGGCGGTAAGCGGCAGTAAAGGGAACGCGACATGCAGGCATGGTTGGAGAGTGTGGCCGGGCCGGATTATGCACCGGCGCTTATGTGGACCGTGGTCGCGCTGATCGTCCTGCTGGTTCTGCTGATCGTGATCCGGATCGTCCGCGGTTTCACATTCGGCACATTCGTGGCCGGCGGGCGCAACCGCAAGGCGCGCCTTGCCGTCATGGACGCGACCGCCGTCGACAGCCACCGTCGGCTGGTGCTGGTGCGGCGCGACGATGTCGAGCACCTCATCCTGATCGGTGGCCCCAGCGACGTGGTCGTCGAGCAGAACATTCGCCTCCTGCCACCGGCGCGCAAGCCGGCCGACGAGATGCCCGTGGTCGCGCAGGCGCCGGCGGCGCCATCTCAGCCGGTCGTCGAGCGGACGCGTGCACCACGACCGGAACCTATCGTTCGCGCGGCGCCGCAGCGCCAGCAACCTCCCGCCCCGCAGGCGGCGCCGGCGCCCGATCCTGTTCCCGCCGCACCTGCTCCCGAGCCGCGCTTCTCCTCGCTGTCGGCAACGCCGGCTTCCGCGGCGCCCCCTGTCCCGCAGCCGCCGCAACCATCACCGTCACCGTCGCCGGCTCCGACGCCCACGGTCCAGACCCTTCGGCCGGTCGTCGCGGAGCCTCTCGCCGACGCAGCGCCGTATCAGGCACAATCCGCACGGGCGGATGCCGACGCCCTTGACGATGCGCTGCTTGAAGAACTGCAGGTCACGCTGGACCACGACCAGCGTCGCCCGACGGCTTCCAGCCCGGAAATCTCACTCGACGACGAGATGAGCAAGCTACTCGGAGACCTTTCAGGCAAGCGGTAAGGCCCGAAAGGTCTCAGATGACAGCCCGGCCACGAGACGAAAAAAAAGCGGCTTCAAGCCGCTGAGTATCTTTGATCAATCGTCCCGGTATACCTTTTCGCGACGTTCGTGGCGCTCCTGCGCCTCGATCGAAAGCGTCGCGATCGGCCTCGCATCGAGCCGTCGCAGCGCAATCGGCTCTCCCGTCTCCTCGCAGTAACCGTAAGTGCCTTCGTCGATCCGCTGCAGCGCCGCGTCGATCTTCGAGATGAGCTTGCGCTGGCGATCGCGAGCGCGCAGCTCGATCGCGCGGTCGGTCTCGGACGACGCACGGTCGGCGAGATCCGGAAGGTTGGCGTTTTCCTGCTGCAGGATTTCGAGAGTTTCGCGCGCTTCGCGCAGTATGTCGTTTTTCCATGTGACCAGCTTGGCCCGGAAATACGCCTTCTGACGCTCGTTCATGAACGGTTCGTCTTCGGTGGGGACATAATCGGCTTGATCAGTGGTTGACATTCGACTCAATCCCAAAACTTCAGTCCGGGCGCCTATATATTCGCGGCTTAGGAGCCGCACAAGCGCTAAGGCAAAGGCATTCACGCATTTGTCAAAGCGACTCAAACCCGGGAAAACGTACCGGCCGGCGCAGTTGCGTGATGCCTGCCGGGAAGCTAAATCCACAGTGGTGGGCCCGGTAGCGCCATTCCGGCAGGGCCGGAACGGCGAGGTCCCCATGTCCCGGCTCTATCTGCTGCGCCACGCCAAGGCAAAATGGGCCGAGCCCGGCTCGCGCGATTACGACCGCGCGCTGGAGCTTTCCGGGCGCGCCGACGCCGACAATGTCGCCGCCTCGATGCTGCTTGCCGGGTACGTGCCCGACCGGGTGCTGTGTTCTGGCGCAAAAAGAGCGCGCGAAACCTGGGAGGTCGCCTCGCGGCATCTTCCCGTCGCCGACGTCCGCTATATGGACGAACTCTACAGCGAAGACGCGACCGGCTATCTGGACATCATCCGCGGCGCGGGTGGCGACGGCTCGGTGCTGGTCGTCGGCCACAACCCGATGATGGAAGATCTCGCCATGGCGCTGTCATGCGGCGGCGAGAGGGATGCGCTGGCCGCCGTGGCCGGTGGCTTTCCCACCTGCGGGCTGGCGGTTATCCGCTTTTCGACGCCGCTCGACTCCATTGCCCCTGAAGACGGCCACCTCGAGGAGTTCGTGGTGCCGCGAGACCTGTGATGGTCGGCCTGCACCCGTCGCGGCGATGTTTTGCCGTGGCCCTTTTCAATTGGGGCTTGCAGCACCTATATCGGCAGCCATGAGCGCGAGACATTCCTTTTGGCGGCCTTGACCAGCATCGGCGACGAGGCGCGCATCGCGCTCGACACGCTGACCGGACGGGCGGCAGGTCTGGTATCGCCATCGTTGCGGCTCGGCGTGACCGGCCTGTCGCGCGCCGGCAAGACTGTTTTCATCACCGCGCTGGTTCACAACCTGGTCCATGGCGGCCGCCTGCCGCTCTTCGAAGCGCAGAAAAGCGGGCGCATCTCGCGCGCCTATCTCGAACACCAGCCGGACGACGCCGTGCCGCGCTTCCAGTACGAGGATCATGTCGCCGCTCTGGTCGACGAACGCATATGGCCGGATTCCACCCGCGCTATCTCCGAACTGCGACTGACGATCGACTACGAGTCCGCATCCGGCTGGGGACGGCTGTTTTCGCGCGGTCGGCTGTCGCTGGACGTCGTCGATTATCCGGGCGAATGGCTGCTCGACCTGCCGCTTTTGGGCAAGGACTACGCCGACTTCTCGCGCGATGCCTGCGATCTCGCCAGGCTGCCGGTGCGCGCCGACCTGTCCGCGGAGTGGGCAGCGCTGGCGGGCGCCGCCGACCCGGACGCACCGGCCGACGAGATGACTGCGCGGCGGCTGGCCGAGGCCTTCGCCGCCTATCTCAAGGCCTGCAAGGAAGACGAGCGGGCGCTGTCGACCCTGCCGCCCGGCCGGTTCCTGATGCCCGGCGACCTCGAAGGCTCCCCGGCGCTGACGTTTTCGCCCTTGCCGGAGCTCGGCGGTGACCGGGCCAAGCCCGGCTCGCTGCGAGCAATGATGGAACGCCGCTACGAGGCCTACAAGACGCATGTCGTGAAACCGTTCTTCCGCGAGCATGTCGCGCGGCTCGACCGGCAGATCGTGCTGATCGATGCGATGCAGGCGCTCAATGCCGGTTCGGAAGCGGTTGCCGATCTCGAGCGTGCGCTCACCGAGATTCTCGCCTGCTTCCGGCAGGGCCGCGGCAACATGCTGACCGGCCTGTTTTCCCGGCGCATCGACCGCATCCTCATCGCCGCCACCAAGGCCGACCATATTCACCACGAAAGCCACGACCGGCTTCAAGCCATCGTCCGGCGCCTTGCCGATCGGGCGATCGAACGCGCGAGCTTTTCGGGTGCGGAGGTCGACGTGCTGGCCATGGCGGCAGTGCGCGCCACGCGTGAGGGGACGGTCAAGCAGGGTCGCGATACGCTGCCGGTCATCATCGGAACGCCGATTGCCGGCGAACGAATCAATGGCGACGCCTTCGATGGCGACACCGAAACGGCCATATTTCCCGGTGATTTGCCGGAAAAAGCTGATGCGGCATGGAAGGATTCCGGAGGCGCGGCAGACGCCCCCATCCGGTTCGTTCGCTTCCGCCCGCCGAAACTGGAAAGAACGGCAGAGGGGCTGACCCTGTCGCTGCCCCACATCCGCCTCGACCGCGCCCTGCAATTCCTCATCGGGGACCAACTCGCATGAAGGAACCCAGACGCCCGGCCGCCTTCCGCATCGAGCCGGCCAGCAAACCCGAGCCTCGCCCAAAAGCCGAGGTACCGCGCGCGCCCCGCGCCGTGAAACCGCAGGCGGCAGTCGTGACGCCCGCCGAGATCGACATTTTCGAAGAGCCGGACGCCGCGATCGCGGAACCACCGCCCGCCTCGCCGCCGCGAAAGCGCTCCAGGCTCGGCGCGATCTTCATTGCCGCGCTCGGCATTCTGGTTTCGATGGCTCTCGGCCTGTGGACCGAAAGCCTGATCCGCGAACTCTTCTCGCGTTCCGACTGGCTCGGATGGTTTGCCGCCGGCGTTGCAACGGTAGCAGCGCTCGCGCTGGTCGTGATCCTTGCGCGCGAACTGGTAGGGCTTGCCAGACTTAACTCGGTGGAATCTTTGAGGCGGCGTGGAGCCGACGCGCTTGCCAATAACGACGCCCGCGAGGCACGCAAGGTGGTTGGCGAGCTGACCCGCTTCGTTTCCAGCAGGCCGGAAACGGCCGCCGGCAGGCGCGCGCTCGCCGAACTCGAAGACGATGTCATCGACGGTTCGGACCTCGTCCGCCTCGCTGAGCGAGAGTTGCTGGTGCCGCTCGACGCCCGCGCGCAGACGCTGATCCTCGACGCCGCCAAGCGTGTCTCGGTCGTCACCGCGGTGAGCCCGCGCGCACTCGTCGACATCGCCTACGTGCTCTTCGAGGCCGGCCGCCTGATTCGGCGGCTGGCCGAACTCTACGGCGGGCGCCCCGGCACGCTCGGCTTCATCCGGCTGGCGCGTGACGTGCTGGCTCACCTCGCGGTGACCGGCGCGATCGCTGCGGGTGACGAATTTGTCCACCAGATCGTCGGTCAGGGCCTTGCCGCGCGGCTTTCGGCCAAGCTCGGTGAAGGCGTGGTCAACGGCATGATGACGGCGCGAATCGGCGTCGCGGCCATGGAAACCGTCCGCCCCCTGCCCTTTGCTGCCGCACGACGACCCGGCATGACCGATTTTCTCGGCGCTCTCACGACTTTTGTGCGCAGGAAGAACGCTACGGAAACCAAAAGCGGCGAATGATCTTGCGTCTTTCCGCGCCTTCGACCATTCTCCGTTCAAAGACGGGTAGACGAAGCGTTAACCATTATTCGCCATGGTTTGCCTCGCTGTTTCCAGTCAAGCCGTAGCCGGGTGTCCCATGATCGCACGCGCATTCCTGACCGCATTCCTGCCGCTTGCGGCTGCCTCCCTGGTGGCTGCGCCCGCGCTTGCGTCCGAGAAGGACAAGCGCTTTTTCAGCAAGGTTCAGGGTGAGTGGTCCGGGCCTGGCGAAATCGTCGCCGGCAAATACAAGGGCACCCGTTTCAACTGCAACTTCAAGGGCGCGACGCCGGACGGCAAGCTCGGCATGTCGCTCGATGGCGGTTGCCGCGTCGGCCTGTTCACGCAGAAGATGTCGGCTAAGATCGAACACAAGGGCCGGCAGGGCTACCGCGGCACCTTCATGGATGGCGCGATTGGCGAAGGACTCGACGTCGTCGGTGGCGATGTGAGCAACGGCAAGGTAGTGCTGACCCTCAACCGCAATCAGTTGAACGGTGCCATGCTGGCGCGCCTGCCCGACGACAACACCATGCACGTCACGGTGTCGGTCAAGGTCGACAAGGAAATGGTTCCGGTCATCGGGATGAACCTGAAGCGGGTCGACACCCGCTCGGTCGGCTCGGTCAGCAACCGCTGAATCTGGCGGCAAGGACACCGCCACCTTTCGCATTCGACCACCTATTCCCTCACGCCTGTCATCCGCCTACTAATAGCGCTTGATACAGCGCGCGGAGCGGTTCCGCGCAAACATCAGGAGGCATGGCATGGCGGCTGAAGCAGCGCATCACGGCGTCGATCTCGTTCCGGTCGTGGCCTTGCTGGCCGCAGGCGTCGTGGCGGTTCCGCTGTTCAAGCGCTTTGGTCTCGATTCGGTTCTGGGCTATCTGGCGGCCGGCCTCGTGATCGGCCCTTTCGGCATCGGGCTTTTCAGCGACCCGGAGACGATCATCAGCGTCGCTGAACTCGGCGTCGTCATGTTCCTGTTCGTGATCGGCCTGGAGATGCAGCCGTCACGCCTATGGAGCCTGCGCGGCGAAATCATGGGGCTCGGTGTGCTGCAGGTCGCGACATGCGGACTGCTGCTTACAGGCGTCGGCATTCTGCTCGGATATGATCCCGCCGTTGCGTTCGTCTTCGGGGTCGGCTTCGTCCTGACCTCGACAGCGATCGTTTTCCAGGTGCTCAACGAACGCGGTGAGATGTCGACCCCCAAGGGCCAGCGCATCGTGTCGATCCTGCTGCTGGAGGACCTTGCCATCGTGCCGCTGCTGGCCTTCGTCGCCTTCATCGCGCCGGGCTCGGGCGAGGCGGAAGCCGGGTCGCGCTGGATTTCGATCGCCATCGCCCTGGGTTCGATCGCTGGCCTCGTATTGGTCGGACGCTTCCTGCTCAATCCGCTGTTTCGCGTATTGGCGCAGGCCGGCGCCCGCGAGGTGATGACAGCGGCGGCGCTGCTGGTGGTGCTGGGCTCGGCGCTTGCGATGCAACTCGGCGGCCTGTCGATGGCGATGGGCGCCTTTCTGGCGGGCGTACTCTTGTCGGAATCGACGTTCCGCCATCAGCTCGAGGCGGATATCGAGCCCTTCCGCGGCATCCTGCTGGGACTTTTCTTTCTCGGCGTCGGCATGGCGCTCGACCTCGCCGTCATCGCGCAGAACTGGGGCCTGATCGCGACCGCGGTCCTGGCCTTCATGATCGTCAAGGCGATCGGCATCTACATCATCGCGCGGTTGCTCAAGACCAGCCATGCAGAGGCTCTGGAGCGCGCCGTCATCATGGCGCAGGGCGGCGAATTCGCCTTCGTGCTTTACGCGACCGCCGCCAATGTCGGGCTCATCGACGCGACAGTGAACGCCATCTTCACCTCGACCGTCATCGTTTCGATGGTGCTGACGCCTTTCGCGATGATGGCGCTGAAGCGCCTGACGCCGGAACCGCAACAATCCCTGGACGGCGTCGAAGTTGCCCATGACATGCACGGCAGCATCCTGGTGATCGGCTTCGGGCGCTTCGGCCAGATCGTCAGCCAGCCGCTGCTTTTGCGCGGCGAGGAGGTGTCGATCATCGACGACGACGTCGAGATGATCCAGGCGGCCGCGGAATTCGGCTTCAAGGTCTATTACGGCGACGGCACACGGCTCGACATTCTGCATGCCGCCGGGGCCGAACACGCCAAGGCCATTCTCGTCTGCGTCGAAAAGCCCGAGGCGGCCCTGCGCATCGTCGAGCACCTCAAGGCCGAATTCCCGCTTGCAACCGTCATGGCCCGCGCATTCGATCGCGGCGCGGCGATCGAGCTGATAAAGGCGGGCGTCGACTACCAGATCCGCGAAACCCTGCATTCGGCCTTCGCCTTCGGCCGCGCGACACTCGAGAAGTTGGGCGTACCCGACGAAGAGGCGGACGAGTTGATGGACGAGGTCCAGCGGCGCGATGCTGAACGGCTGGAAATCCAGGTCGTGGGCGGCATTTATGCAGGCAACCAGCTTCTCAAGGGCAACCAGCCGACGCCGACGCCGCTGGCAACACCTCGTCGCGAAGGCAGCGCCGGCAACCAGGAAGCGGCCGAAGCGATCCGACGCGCCGCATCGGCGGAACAAGCCGCGCAGGGCTGACTGCAGCCTTGCCGGGCTTCAGTCGCGCCGCCACCAGTCGCCGCCTCCCGGCAACCGCTCGATGCCGGCCTTCTCCACGCCGGCAAGGCGCTCCATTGCGGTGCCACCATCAACATCGACATCGGGGGCGATCTCTGACAGCGGCGCCAGCACGAAGGCGCGTTCGCCCATGCGCGGATGGGGCACCTGCAGCCCCTCCTCGGCGATCCGTTCCCGACCGAACAGCAATATGTCCATGTCGATGACGCGCGGCCCCCAACGCTCGATCCGAACGCGCTTGAGCGCACGTTCCGTTTCCAGGCACAGTTCGAGCAGCGCGCGCGGCGGCAGCGTGGTATCGACGGCAGCGACGGCGTTCAGGAAATCGGGCTGGTCGGTCTTTCCCCATGGCGGTGTGCGGTAGAGCGACGAGACCGTCGCAACCGTGACTGCTTCATGCGCATCGAGCATGCGCAACGCAGACGCCATGGCGGTCGCCGGATCGCCCAGATTTCCGCCGAGCCCGAGATAGGCCCGTGTGCGCTCTGCCACTTCGTTCATGCAACGCGTCCCGCAAACTGCCGGGTCTCAGCCCTGCTGGGGCCAGACAACCGTGACTTCGACATGATCGAGCACGCCCGGCACCGGCGCATTCGGCTTGCGCACGGTGATCTCGGCCCGGCGGATCTGCGGAAACTTGCGGCATAGGGCCTTGGCCACATCGAGCGCCAGCGCCTCGATCAGGAAGCGGCGCTTGCCCGTGATGAGCTTCTCGATCTCGATGAACGCGACGCCGTAATCGACTGTGGCGTCTATCGAATCGCTTTCTAGGGCCGTGTCCGGCACCACGTCCAGGACCGCGTCCACATAAAAGCGCTGCCCAAGCGTCTCCTCCTCGTCCAGCACGCCGTGGCGGGCGAAAAAGGCGCAGTTCTTCATCCGGATCGTGTACATCGGCATTCCTCCGCGCGGTCAGTCCGCGGCTTTCCTGCTCGCCATCATTCCCCGCGCGACCATAGCATCGGCAAAGCGCAACGCGTCCTTGTTGATTGCGACATCATGCACCCGAAAAATGACGGCGCCCTGCAGCCTCAGGATCACGCTGGTGGCGGCCGTTCCCGCGCCACGTTCATGAGGCTCCCGCCCCGTGACGGCGCCTACGAAACGCTTTCTGGACGTCCCGACAAGCAGCGGCCGTCCGAGCGAGGCGAGTTCCGAAAAACGCGCCATCAGATCCAGATTCTCCTCCGGCGTCTCCTTGGCGAAGCCGAAACCGGGGTCGAGCAGGATATGCCGTTCGTCGACCCCCGCCTCGCGCGCTATTTCCAGCGACCGCGCCAGGAAAGCGACCTGATCCGCAATGGGGTCGGCAAGTTTCGTACGCTCGCGCCCGGTATGCATCACCACCAGCCCTGCCCCGGTCTCCGCAGCCACGCGCGCGATGCCGGGCTCCCGTTGCAGACCCCAGACGTCGTTCACAATGTGCGCGCCGGCCCGGATCGCCAGCCTGGCGGTCTCTTCACGATAGGTGTCGACCGAAATCAGTACCTCGCCGCTGCCTGCAAGAGCTTCGATCACAGGCAGGATACGGGCCTGCTCCTCTGCCGACGATACTGCTTCGCCGCCCGGACGCGTCGATTCCCCGCCGACGTCGACGATCGAAGCACCCTCTTCCGCCATGCGTCGCGCCTGGGCCAGCGCGGCGTCGGCCTGCGCATAGCGCCCGCCGTCCGAAAAGCTGTCCGGCGTGACGTTGAGCACGCCCATGATCTGCGCCGACGGTCCCAGTTCGAGCGAGCGTCCATGAGCGAGTGGCCAGATATAGGGTTCAAACATCTGCGTTTCCGGGAAATTCCTCCGAGGCGTTTTGAGGCCGACCGACAGCAAATGCAATGTGTTATCGCCAACATTGCCCTGTCCGCCGCCCTGCTGCGATAACGGCCTCGTTACGAAGCAGTGCGACAATGTCGATTGCCTGGTTCCTGTGGCTGGATCACAGTGCCGTTCGATAAGGAGACGCCATGAAGAAGCTAGTCCTCGCCGCCGGAATCGTGGCGCTCGCCAGTCTGCCTTCGCATGGCGCGAGCATGTCGCGCACATACACCTATTTCACCATAGGCGGCACGACGCTGGAGGAAATTGAGGGCGAACTGAAGAAGCGCGGGCCGCAGGTCGGCGGTGCCGGTTCCCGTCATCCGGGGGCAACGCGCATGGAGTTCACCACCCGCGTCGGGTACAGCGAAAACCAGGGCCGCTGCAGCGTCGTCGAGGCGAATGTGCAGGTCAAGGCGAACATGATCCTGCCACGCTGGAACAGGCGCAAGGGCGCAAACGGCGAGACGCGTTTCGTGTGGGATACGCTTTCGGCCGATATTCGCCGGCACGAGGAAAGCCACGTGGTCATCGCGCGTAGCCACGCCCGCCAGATGGAGCAGGAACTGCTGACGATCCGCAATGAAGCGGGCTGCGAGGTCGCGCAGGAGAAGGCCGCGGCAACGACCGCGCGCGTACTTGCCGCTCACGACAAGGCGCAGGACGATTTCGACAGGATCGAGGGGATCAACTTCGAGCGTCGGCTGATGCGCCTGATGGATTACCGGATGGAGCGCATCGAATCGGGAAAGATTCCGCCAAGCTGATCGGCCGCGGCGTTCAGCCCTGCCGCTCGGGGATGCTGACGACCAGGCCGTCGATTTCGTCACGCACGCGGATCTGGCACGAAAGTCGGGACGTCGGCCGAACCTCGTAGGCGAAGTCCAGCATGTCCTCTTCCATGGCCTCCGGCGGGCCGACGACGTCGGTCCAGGCGTCGTCGACGTAAACGTGGCATGTCGCGCATGCGCAGGCTCCGCCGCATTCGGCCTCTATGCCAGGCACGGAATTGCGGATCGCATTTTCCATGACCGTGGAGCCGTTCTCAGCGTCCACCTCGAAGCGCGTGCCGTCGAAGGCGATGTAGGTAATCTTCGTCATTGCGTTGCCTTAAGCGCGCTGGCCACCGGCCAGGTTCGGCGCGAGAGATACTCACCTGCCACTTCAAGTCAACCGTGACGCAAGGGCGCGGGCGTGCGTTCGCTATCTGTTGATCGCTGCGACGAAGTCGCGGACCTCGTCGATGGAGTGGGACAGGCGTGCGATCAGCGCCTTGTTGTCCGGGGCCTCTTCGATCGCCGCGGCGCAGTCGCCGAGCTTGAACGCCCCTATTCCCCTCGCCGTGCCCTTCAGCGTATGGGCGATCATGCGTCGCCCGGCCGCATCTGCGGCCGCCAGGCTGTCGCGTGCCGCGGCCAGTTGCTGGACGAACATGCCCAGCACCTCCTCTTCGAGCGCACGGTCTCCAAGCGTCTGCCGCGACAGGTGAACGAGATCGATCGGTCTAGACTGCGAGGGTTCGCACGTCTCGCCGCCGGGCTTGCCGAATGCAGCGCTATCCAGGTCCTTCACCGTCCCAATCCCCTTGCCGGCCGTTTCCAGGTGGGGACCGACTGTGCCGTTTCGGGGTGGAGAAGCGGTTAACGCGGGTACGGCTTCCTCACTTGCTCCACAGGCCGGTAACGTTTGCGAAAACCTGTTTGGTGTTCGGCTGTTAACCCTATGTTTAAAGTTTTACACATGGCGCCAAAACGCAGTTTCCTTTGGCGGCCTGTCCCACTACGATACGCTATGGCCCGTATCAGGCCCAAAGAGCGGGGACGAGGCGCCGGTAAGGCGACCCGCCAAACGAGTACAGGGTAGCGGCATGGCGCGTAAAGCAACGACGACGACCACTCTCGACAGTGAAGTGGCCAAAGAACTCGAAGAGGCGCTCGACATCGACCTGTTCGTCGATGACGAGCCGGGCGGCCTGGATGTGGCCGGTTCGATGGCCGAGTTTGAAGCCCAGATTTCCAAGGCGGCTGAAGACCTCGCGCGCGATTCGCGCGCCAGCGCCGTGCAGGCTCCGGCTCCAGTTCCGGAAAAGAAGGTTGAGCAGCCCGCCAAGCCTGCCGCTGCCGCGACAAAGCCGGCACCGGCCGGTCCGAAGCCCGCGCCGAACGCCGCCGTGTCCGACCTGCGGCCGCTCGACCCGCCGGCCCCGGCGACGCCATCGGCATTCGCCCACGCCAACGACGACCGCCAGAAAGACTACCGCTCGCTGCAGCAACAGCTTCGTCGGTCGAGCCCCGGCACGATCTACTGGCTGGTCACGCTGCTTTCGCTCGCCTGGGTGGCGGGCGGCATGGTCATGGGCCACATGCTGTTTGCCCCGGCCATCTGGGAAGTGCGTTCCATCCAGCAACTCATGGCAACGCCGCAGATAATCGGCCTCGTCGTGGCGATCATCGTTCCCATCATCCTGTTCTGGGGCTTCGCCGTCATGATCCGCCGCGCGCAGGAAATGCGCCTGGCGGCCCAGTCTATGACCGAGGTTGCGTTCCGCCTTGCCGAACCCGAGCATCTGGCCACCGATCGCGTGATGATGGTCGGCCAGGCCGTACGCCGCGAAGTGCAGGCGATGGGCGAAGGCATCGAGCGCACGCTTGCCCGAGCCGTCGAGCTCGAAACGCTGGTGCATACCGAAGTCAACGAACTCGAGCGCGCCTATACCGACAATGAGAGCCGCATCCGTACCCTGATCGATGGTCTCGGCAGCGAGCGCGAGGCAGTGGTGACCCACGCCGAACGCGTCCGCTCATCCATCTCCGGTGCTCACGAAACGCTGAAGGAGGAGCTCGATTCGGCGAGCGACGTCATTCGCCAGAACATCCTCGGCGTCTCGTCGCGTCTCAGCACCACCATTTCCGATTCCGGCGCCCAGCTCGTCGACCGCATCAACGAGAGCGGCTCGTCGATGTACGACGCGATCGACCAGCGCCTCGAGACCATCTCCGACCGCATCACCACGTCTGGTGAGGCCTTCGCAAGCCTGCTCGACACCCGCATCGCGCGCCTGACCGAAAGCACCGACGATGTGACCCGCTCGCTGTCGCAGATGCTCGACGAGCGCACGACCGGCATGGTTTCGCTGCTGGGTGGTGCGACCACCTCGCTCAACAACGAGCTGGACGCCCGCCTCGAAGGCATCGAGGCCACGCTGCGCGAACGTGGTCAGGCACTCATCCAGGAATTCCAGACACGTGCCGAGGCGCTCGACACCGGCACACAGAAGCTCAACGCAGCGCTGGAAGCCCGTGCCCGCCAGATCAACGAGACGCTGGTGGAGCGCTCGCGCGAAATCGCGCAGACCTTCACCGACGGCAAGAACGGCGTTACCGGCCTGATCGACGAGACCAAGGCCCGCATCGGTTCGGAGATGGCCGAATTGGTCATGTCGACCTCGACGATGCTCGAAGGTCGAGCTTCCGATTTCGCGGCGCGCCTTGCCGGCGGCCGCGACATGATCGCCCAGGCGCTGGAAGCGGATCTGCAGCGCATCGAGCAGTCGCGCCAGAGCGTTGACGGCGCCATGACCGGCCACGTGCAGAAACTCGCCGAGGGCCGCGAGATGATGGTCAAGGCGCTGGACGAGGACCTGCGCAAGCTTACCGAGGCCCGCACTGCCGTGGACGCGGCCGTGACCGGCCACGTGGAGAAGTTTTCCGAAGGCCGCCAGCAGATCGCAGACATGCTCGACAGCGACCTCATCCGCATCAAGCAGGCCCGCGACGGTCTCGATACGGCGGCCAGCGAGCATCTGCGCGCGCTCGAAGCGCGGCAGAAGGACCTCACCACGGCGCTTTCGGTCGACATCGCGAAGGTCGAGGATGCGTTCGACCGGCAGACCAATGTGATCGGCGAACGCACGCTTGATCTGCAGGCTGCACTCGGCCGCAGCGTCGACCAGATGCGCGGTGCGCTTGGCAGCGAGGTCACCCGCATTGACGAGGCTCTGGCAAGCCATGTCGGTCAGATCGACGAGCGTGCGCAGGCAATCGAAGGTGCACTTTTTGCCGGAGCCGAGCGTCTGCGCGGCACGCTGGATGCCGACCTCGCCCGGATCGACGAACGCGCACAGGCGATCGAAGGCACGCTGTCGGCCGGTGCCGAACGCGTGCGCGGCGCACTGGAGGCCGACCTCACGAAGATCGACGAAGCCTTCACGCATCAGCAGAACGTCATCGAAACCCGCACCAAGACGATCGAAAGCGCGCTCTATGCGGGTGCGGACAACATCCGCAACGCGCTCGGCGACGACCTCGGCAAGATCGAGGAAGCGTTCGCGCGGCAGGGCGGCGTCATCGAGGGCCACACCCAGGCGCTTCGGGACACGCTTGCCGGCGGCTCCGAAAGCCTGCGCGAGGCGCTCGGCGAGGATCTCGGCAAGATCGAGGAAGCGTTTGCCCGCCAGGGTGGCGTTATTGGCGCCCACACCGAGGCTCTTCGTGATGCGCTCATCAGCGGCTCGGAAAGCGTTCGCAACGCGCTCAGCGAGGATCTGACGCGTATCGACGAGACGTTCGCCCGCCAGACCGGTGTCATCGAGGCCCGCACAAGGGCGCTCGAAAGCACGCTCACCGGCGGCGCGGAAGCGGTGCGCAATGCCCTTGGCGACGACATCGAACGCATCGAGCACGCCTTCAACAAGCAGAGCGGCGTGATCGAGGCACGGACCAGTGCGCTTGCCGATGCCCTTCACCAGGGCGCGGAACAGGTTCGCGGTGCACTGGGCGAAGATCTCTCCCGGATCGAGGAAACCTTTGCCCGTCAGGCCGGCGTCATCGACGAACGCACGCAGACCATGGAGCGCGCGCTCAATGTCGGCGTCGACAATGTTCGCAGCGCGCTCGAGGGCAGCGCCGTGGTGGTCGCCGGCTCGTTGCGCGACAAGGTGCTGGAAGCAACCGCATCGCTCGGCGAAGAGGCCAGCAAGGCGGTCGCCGACGCCGATGCACGCATCGCCGCGCGCGCAGAGCAGACGGCGCAGGCGCTTTCTGCCCGCGTCGGCGAAGTCACCGAGGCGTTCGACGATGTCGATCGTCGCCTGTCCGACCGCGCCCGTACAGCAGGCGAGGAACTGCGTGGCCACGCAGAGCACGCCGCTGGCATGTTCACCGCCCGCGCGGCGGAAATCCGCATCGCCTTCGACGACGCCGACAAGCGGCTGGCCGATCGCATCGCGGTTTCCGGCGCAGAGCTTGGCGGCCAGGTCGATGCCATCGCGGATACCCTCGCCTCCCGCACATCCGAGATTTCCGCGTCCTTCGAGGAGATCGACAAGCGCCTCGCCGACCGCATCAGCCTGTCCGGCTCGCAGCTCGGCAGCGAGGTCGATGCACTGGCTCAGTCGCTGACGGCGCGCGCATCCGAGATCGCGGCCTCGTTCGATGGTGCCGACAAGCGTCTCGCCCAGCATGCTTCCACGCTCAGCGACGTGTTCGCCAGGGCTGACGACGCGATCCTGTCGCGCACGCAGCAGACAGCATCCGAGCTCGAAGCACGCGCGGCAGCCATCGTCGACAGCCTCGAAGGTGCCGACCGTCGTCTTGCCGCCGGCGCCGGAATGCTTGGCGCACGCATCGACGACGACGTCGCTCGCGCCGAGGAACGTCTCAACGCCGGCGTGGCGCAGATCGGCGACAAGCTGCATGAGCAGATCGGCAACGTCGAGGCCGGGCTTGCCGCCCGCGCCAGCGCGGTGTCCGCAAGCTTTGCCTCCGTCAACGACCAGATCGGCCAGTCCACGTCCGAGGCGACCGCCGCCATCGACGAGCGCACGCGGGAGCTCAATGCCCTGCTTGCCGCCCGCTCGAGCGAGCTCTCGCGCATCCTTGACGAGCGCGCGGCACCGCTGGTGCAGCGTTTTGCCGAAAGCGGCGGCGAACTGCAGAAAAGCCTGGAGATCGCCACGGAGCAGGCCACCGAGCGGCTGCGCCAGCAGAACGCCGCTCTCGTCAATGCGCTCGCAACGCGCACGGCCGAGACGCTCACCGCCGTGGATGCGGCCAGCAACAGCCTGTCGGACAACGTCACCAGCCTGATCGACCGGCTTACGTCTTCCAACGACCGGCTCAACGAGCTGGTCGACCTGGCGGCGAACAACCTCGTCAGCCTCGACGAGAAGGTCGTCGGGACGACCGAGCGCTTCGCAAGCAGCACCGAGCGGGCGGCACAGTCCTTCGCCAGTTCGGCGCGTCTCATCGACTCCAATGCGGGTCGCCTCACCGATCTGTCGACCTCGACGCTCAAGGACATCGCGGCCATCGCTACGCGCTTCGACGATCACGCGAAGGTGCTCAGCTCTGCCTCCGACATGCTCGGATCCGCACAGGACGGCCTCGCCTCGACACTCGACGGGCGCCAGGAAGCGCTAGAAAAGCTTGCCGTCGGCCTCGTCAAGAAGTCGGAAGACATCGAGCGCGTCATGCAGTCGTTCGAGGATCTGGTCGGACGCGCGCTCGAAAAGGCGGAGACCCGCACCCGCGCCTCGACCGAGCAGATCCGTTCGTCCATCTCCGAGGTGGTCGATGGCGCCGCCAAGCGCTTCGCCGAGGCGACCGAGGAAATCCGCCGGACCGTCGGCAGCATCCGCGGCGAACTCGAGCAGACTCGCGCCGAGGTCAAGAAGGGCGTGATGGAACTGCCGGAGGAGACCAAGCAGTCGACGTCCGCCATGCGTCGTGCCGTCAGCGAGCAGATCAATGCGCTGAAGGAACTGGCCGACATCGTCGCCAAGTCCGGCCGCGCCTTCGATGCCACGGACCGCAAGGCCCCTGCTCGTGGCAATGGCCCGTCGTTGCCGCCTCCGCCTTCCGCGCCGCCAAGCCAACCGGCTGCTCCGCTGGCCGATACGCCGCTGCGCGGCGGTCTCGACGCCCCGGTCAAGGAGCGTGCGCCTGAAGCGCCGTCTGGCGGGTGGGTGAAGGACCTGCTGCGCGGCGCCTCGCGCGACGAGGAGCCCGCCACGGCCGCGCCGGCCGGCGAGCGTTCGCCGCTGCATCTGGTCGAGTCGCTCAACTCGCTCTCGGTCGACATCGCCCGCGCCATCGACCACGAGGCGTCCATCGAGCTCTGGAACCGGTATCGCCGTGGCGAGCGCAACGTCTTCACGCGCCGGCTCTATACGCTCAAGGGCCAGCAGACCTTCGAGGAGATCCGCCGCAAGTACCAGTCCGACGGCGAGTTCCGCACCGCCGTCGACCGCTACTGCCGCGACTTCGAGAAGCTCCTGCAGGATGTCGGCCGCAACGACCGCGACAACATGATGACGCAGACCTACCTGACGTCTGACACCGGCAAGGTCTACACCATGCTGGCCCATGCGAGCGGCAGGCTGAAATAGGCTACAAAGCCTTATGCGAACGAGTTGAAGGCGGGCTTGTCCCGCCTTCAATCGTTTTTGCGGCCGCGTGGAAAAGATGGCTGCGCGGCCTACGATCGCCAGGTTTGCCGCGCTATACTTACAGCGGGGCTGGTCGATACCGGAGCGAAATCGTGCGCATAATTCTCGTCCTCACTGCCGTGGCTCTTGGCTGCACCGCCTGCCAGAATTCCGTTGCCGTGCAGCAGGAGGCCGAGGTCTTCAACTCGATCCAGTACGACACGATCCCTTGCGGAGACCTGCAGGCCAGGCGCGATGCGCTGGCCGCACAGCACCGTGTATCGCCCCAGGTCGAACGCACGCCTCCGCGCGAATCGACGGCGCCCGGTTTTGGCATCGTCCTGCCCGACGGGCGCAGCGAGACGGAACGTGCCCGTGCGCGTGCGATCGGTGAAATCACCGCGATGAACCGCTCCATACAACGGCGCGCCTGCGGCAAAGGCTGAGCTGCCGTATTTGTCTGTTTCACGTCTTCCTGCAGTCGATTTTCTGCGGGCCTGCCCCGGATACGGTTCGATAATATGTGCGGCGGATGTGGCGACGCCGATCGTGCGCCATCGCAGGGACAAGGGAGCCGCGGATGGCGGGCAGCACACTGGTGCTCGTATATGAGCGGCCCGAGGACTGTCTCAAACGGCTGATCGCCGAAGGCCATCCGGTAGAACGCGCTCGAGAGATTGCATCCTATCTGGCGCAATCCATCGACATGGAACCCGAACTTCCTGCATTGGAACAGGCTTGCGCCGAACGCCAGATCCGGTTTTCGGCGGTCACGCTGGATACCTACGCGGCCAATCTCGCCGACTACCAACCCAAAAAGACACTGGTCTGGACGCTGACGGACGGCATCGCCTATTTCAACGGCAGCGTCGTGCCTGCTTTCGCGCGCCTGGGCATGTTCAGGAGAGTCGGCAGCGACGATGCGCTGTTTGCGCTCTGTCAGGACAAGTTCCGCTCCGGCGCGGTGCTGCAGGCGCTCGGCATCGTTGTCCCGCCCACCGCGCTCACCCGGAACGGAACCTTCATCTCGCAGCGTCACACCATTGAAGATGCGGCGAACTGGTTCGTGAAGCCCAACCGGCTCGGTGCCAAGATCGGCATCTACCCGGATTCGCATTGTCATTCGATCGAGGACGCGCTGGCCTTGTCCAGGCGCATCTACTCGGCCTATGGCGATGATGCCGTCGTGCAGTCCTATGTGCCCGGAGAAAACCTCAGGGCAAGCTGGCTCGACGTTGACGGTACCGGAGACCTCGAGCATCTCGGCACCTGGCTGGTCAGGTCGGGCGAGGATTTTCAGACGATGACCGAAAGCCTGGCCCTTTACGGCGAGACGGGCGCACAGGCCAGATCAGCCGGATCGTATCGCGAACCGATCCTGGTCGATCTAGCCACGGAAAACCCCGATGCCGCGAAGTCCGTGTTCGAAGCGACGTCGCGTCTCGTGAGCGGGCTCGGCTTGCGCGACGTCTTCTCGCTGGATTTCAGGCTCGGCTCCGACGGGCGACTGACGTTGCTTGAATTCGAGGTCTGTCCCGGGCTGCCGTGCTTCGACTTCCGGGCCTATGTCACAGCCATGTGGGGCATGACGCTGCCGGAGGCCATGGCCGAGCTCGCCGCGCGAAAGCTGGCACGCTAGCGCCAGCATCGAATTTCGCGCGCCGTTAGATGCTTGAGCCCACCCAGGAGACGATCTCGCTCGAAACCTGTCCGAACGCGCTGTCGAGGGCTTGGACATAGGCATCGTTGTCGGCGCCGGCCACTGGCGCCTGTGCCTGGAACGTTCGCGAAGCACGCACCACGCCGTTGCGGTCGTTGAGTACCTTGACGTAGAGGCGCACATCGGCGCGCGCCGATCCGCCGACGCGGATCTCGAAGGCGCGAATCTCGGTGACGATCTGGTAGTCGATCGCCAGTCCCTCACCCGGCTTGCCCACGCCTCCATAGCGGCCGGATGCCTGCATTGTCTCGGCAAGGCGCGACTGGACGATGCGCGGCAGACGATCCGCCCACTGCGCACCCTTCAGGAACTCAACCGTACCGGCCGAGGGCCTGATCACGACGTTCTCGCCGTCCAGCACCTTGAGCGCCGTGGGCTCGGCGATGAGTATCTGGGTGCGCGACCGGCGCGGCCCATCGGCCTGAACGCCGGCACTCGTCAGATCGTACGTATCGAGAGGAGCAGGACCGCCACCGGGCAGTGCGGCACATCCGGGCAGGAGCATCGCAGCCATCGCCCACGTCATCACGCTTATACGGTTCATCGCTTACCCTGTCCCACCGGCACACTTACCGAATGCTCTTCGAAAGGCAGATAATTTCTGTCGGGGCGCGGTATCGGTGTCAACGTCGCGCCCGCCCGTCATACTGTCGGACCTCGCCTTCGCCGCCGCTCAATATACGTTGCGGATTGCGCTCGAGATCAGTCACGGCCCGCTCGATCCGGGTGATCGAGCGGCGGGCGTCACGCACCAGCGTCTCGACATCGCGCAGCCCCTGCCCCGAGAAACGCGCCAGCCCGTCGGTGATGGTGCCCATGCGTGCATTCAGCGTATCGGCAACCTGACGGTAGGCCTTGAGCGTTTCGCCCGCATCGGCCATCAGGCCTTCGGCCTCACCGGAGCCGAGAAGACCGTCCACCTTTGCAAGCACGCCGTCGACGCGTTCCGAGGCCTGGTTCAGGCGGGCCGCAAGCTGCTGCGCGTCGGTGATGATGCCGTCGATGTCATCCGCCCGCTCGCCGATCCGCTCGGTCACCTTGGATACGTCGTTGACCGCCGTATTGACCGTAGTGCTGGCCTGCTCGAAGTTCGTCAGCGCAGTGCCGATCGCACCGGGATCGACCTCGCCGATGACTCCGTCGAGCTTGGCCAGCGTCTCGTTGGCCGCGTTGGCGAATTGCGAGATCGATGCGACGGAGGTGTTGACACCCTCCATGATCTCGCCAAGGCCGGCACTGGCTTCATCCAACCGCTCGGTGAAGCTTTGAATGTTGGCAACCGTTTCGGAAACCTGGTCGCGATCGACCGCCGTGATGAGTTCCTCGACTGCCGTCAGCGACGAATCCAGCTTGTCGGAAACGCCCGTCAATGTCTGCGACATCGCCGTCACGCTTTCGAGAAAGGCGTCGATCCCATCGGCGTTACTGCTCAGGGCGGACGAAAACTCCTCCACGTTGCGCAGCGTCTGGACGATCGGTCCGCGCGCTTCCGATGCCAGTCCCTCAAGATCGCTGAGCACCGAATCCGCGCGTTTGAAGATATTCTGCGCGCTCTCGAGCAGGTTGCTCACAGCGGACGGATTTGCCGTCATCTCCGCGATCCTGCCCTCCGCCTCGGCAAGGTCGAGCAGGTTCGGCTCGGCAGGGTTGCCGCCCCGTAGCTCGATATTCGCCTGGCCGGTGGTAAGCCCCGCGAGACCCACATCGGCCTGCGTCGACTGCGTGATCGGCGTCAGGCGGTCGACCTGCGCGTCGGCAATGGCGACCGACGGATTGGAGACGTCGATGTAGACGCGGGTGACATCGCCGACCTTGATACCGTTGAACGATACAACGCTGCCGCGCGTCAGGCCGGAAGCCGACCCCGGGATGCGAAAGCGCAGCGTCGCAAGCTCACCGCGATCGCCGACGCCGGATGTCCAGTAGACGAAACCGAACGCCGCCAGCACCGCAGCCAGCGTGAAGATGCCGACAATGACGTAGTTGGCCCGTGTCTCCATACGCTCTTTCCTACGCTCCCTGCCTGGCCTGAAGGTCGATCTG
Source organism: Aquamicrobium sp. (assembly GCA_019739225.1). GTDB lineage: Bacteria > Pseudomonadota > Alphaproteobacteria > Rhizobiales > Rhizobiaceae > Aerobium. The sequence continues at coordinate 171,844 of JAHHDT010000001.1, read as the reverse complement.
CCGCGCACGCTTGCCCCGGAAGTACGACTTCACCCAGGGGTCCTCCACCTGCATCATGTCGTCGATGGTGCCTTCGACCAGAACCTTTTTCTGGCCGAGTACCGCGATCCGGTCGCACACCGAGAACAGGCTGTCGAGATCGTGCGTCACCATGTAGACCGTCAGGCCCATCGTGTCGCGCAACTTGGCGACAAGCTCGTCGAAATCCGCCGCACCGATCGGATCGAGACCCGACGTGGGCTCATCCAGAAACACGATGTCTGGATCGAGCGCCAGCGCACGCGCCAGCGCCGCGCGCTTGATCATGCCGCCCGACAGCTCCGAAGGAAACTTGTCGGCAGCGTCCGGCGACAGGCCCACAAGTTCGATCTTGAGCATTGCGAGCTCGTCCATGAGCTTCTTCGGCAGGTCGAGATACTCCCGCATCGGGACCTGCACGTTCTCCTTCACAGTCAGCGCGGAAAACAGCGCACCATGCTGGAAAAGCACCCCGAGGCGCATGTCGACGACCATCCGTTCACGGTCATCGAGTCGGTCCAGGTCGACCCCGAAGATCGACACGGTACCGGACCGCTTGGGCGTCAGCCCGAGCACGGTGCGCAGCAGCACCGACTTGCCGGTGCCCGACGCGCCGACGAAACCAAGGATTTCACCGCGGTAGACGTCCAGCGAAAGCTTGTCGAGGACGACATTGTCCCCAAACGCGACGGTCACGTCGCGCACCGAGAGCACGACGTCGCGCCCCTCGCCCGCATGCGGCGCAAGCTCGCCATTCGTCTGGTGGACTACCGCCTCGCTCATCACCGCCCCGCTCAAAAGTCGATCGCCACGTAGAACATGGCAAACAGGCCATCGAGCACGATCACCACGAAGATCGACTTGACCACTGCAGAGGTGACGTGACGCCCGAGCGATTCCGCGCTCCCGCCGACCTTCATGCCCTCGATGGACGCAACGATGCCGATGATGAGGGCCATGAACGGCGCCTTGATGAGGCCGGCGAAGATTGTCGAGAGGTCGATGCCCGCGCGCAACCTGTCGATGAACGCCTGCGGCGGGATTTCGGAATAGATCCAGGCGACGATCATCCCGCCTCCCAGTGCCGACGCGTTGGCGATGATCGTCAGGCACGGTACCGCGATCACCAGAGCGACGAGGCGCGGAAAGACCAGCACGCCGATCGGGTTGAGCCCGATCACCTTCAGCGCGTCGACTTCCTCGCGCATCTTCATCGAACCGATCTCGGCGGTGATCGCGCTGCCGGAGCGGCCTGCGACCATGATGGCGGTCAGAAGCACGCCCAGTTCGCGCAAGGCCAGGATGCCGACCAGATCGACGATGAAGATCTCGGCCCCGAACCACCTGAGCTGGTAGGCGCCCTGCTGCGCAACGATTGCGCCGACGATCGAGGAAATCAGCACCACGACGGGGATCGCGCCGACGCCCATACGGTCGATCTGGTTGAAGATCGCAGCCGGATTGACGGCGTGGCCGCGCCCGAGCTTCATCTGTGCGCCGCGAATTGTGGACCCGAGGATATACATGCCCGCCATGAAATCGAGCCAGGCAGCCTCGGTCGCGCGGCCAAGGGCTTCCAGCCACCGGATCACGAAGAACGGCCGTTTCGCGGGCTTGGCTGCGCCGATCGGCTCCAGCGCTTCGCGGACCGCCGGAAGCAAGATCTGCGCTGCTGCAGAAGCGCCCACGATCTCGACCTCCGCCCCGGCCTCCCGCCGGGCTTCCGCCAGTCGCTCGATCAGCCAGGCGCCTGCCGTGTCCATGCGGCTGACAGCAGAAATATCGAGAACGACGCCCTCGCGCGCGGGGCCTGCTTCCAGTTCGCGCATCTGCGCGTCGACCAGATGCACGGAACGCGTGTTCCAGACACCAGACAGCGCCCAGATGGCGCGCCCGGCCTCCTCGCGCACGTCGATGTGCGGCGGCTGGTCGCCGCCGGCACGCCGGTTGTCGCTTGCGTCATCCGCATCTTTGGTCAACATCGGGCCAGTCATAATCGGTCGAACCGGCCCTGTCACTTTGCGTGACGGTTCCTAACCGGCTGAAAACGGAGTTCTTTCATGAAGCGTGACCTTTTTGTCGAAGCCGAGCGATTCCCCCTGGCGGCCGCATTCACGATCTCGCGCGGATCCAAGACTGAAGCTGCGGTCGTGACCTGCACGATCAGCGAGGGGAATAACGCCGGGCGCGGCGAATGCGTTCCCTATGCGCGCTACGGCGAAACGATTGAAAGCGTGCTGGGCGAGATCGAAGCGATGCGCGGCGCCATCGCGGATGGCATGTCGCGCGAAGGACTCAAGGCGGGCATGAAGGCGGGGGCCGCGCGCAACGCGATCGACTGCGCCCTGTGGGACCTCGAGGCAAAATCCAATGGCAAGCGCGCCCATGAGCGTGTCGGCGCAACGCCCCCCGAAGCGCTGACCACGGCTTACACGATCTCGCTGGGCGAACCCGATGCCATGGCGGCTCAGGCGCGTGAACACGCGCATCGGTCGCTGCTCAAGGTCAAGGTGGGCACCTCCGACGACACTTCGCGGATCGCAGCGGTTGCGGAGGCAGCGCCGCACAGCCGCATCATCCTCGACGCCAATGAGGGGTGGAGCGAGACCGACATCGTCATGCACATGCTGACGGCGGCGCGGCATCGCATAGCGCTGATCGAACAGCCACTACCCGCCGGCCAGGACGACATACTACGGCGCATTCCACATCCCGTGCCGATCTGCGCCGACGAGAGCGTCCACACCGCCGAAAACCTCGAAGAGCTTCTGGGTCTCTATGATGCGGTGAACATCAAGCTGGACAAGACCGGTGGTCTCACCGCCGCGCTGGAGTTGCGCGACCACGCGCGTGAATTGGGTTTCGGGGTCATGGTGGGCTGCATGGTCGGCACGTCGCTGGCGATGGCGCCGGCACTGCTGGTGGCACAGGATGCCGATTTCGTCGATCTGGACGGCCCGCTGCTGCTGGCACGCGACCGGGAAACGCCGCTCGCCTATGAGGGCTCGCAGGTAGCGCCGCCGGAGCCCGCTTTATGGGGCTAGCCGGCTGCCGCGCAGCACGAGACCGACTGCCGCCAGCGCGATAACCGCCATCACGTAGAAGCCGTTCACGCCGAGCGCAGCGTAGAGCTGGCCGGACCCGAACGTCACCGCCGCCATTGAGAAACCGTTGGCGAAGAAAGCGATGCCCTGCGCCGCGCCGGTGCGATCCTCGGGCACGGTCTCGGCGATCATCTTCTGCAGGCCGATCAGGATCAGGCCGGTCGACAGCGCATGCAGCGTCTGCACCGCGAAGAAGCCGGCAATCCCCAGGCCCGCCGGCCAGATCAGCGGGAACGCGACCCACCGCAAGAAGGCGGCCAAACCTGCCAGCGCCACCAGCCGCCATGCCGGCGTGCGCCCGAACAATCGCGTGAAGATCGCGAACATGCCGACTTCCGCGACGACGCTCCACGACCATAAAAGCCCAATCACGCCGCCACTGATGCCGAGCGACTGCCAGTAGATCGAGCTGAACGCGTAGAGAAAGCCGTGGCTGGCGACCACCAGCCCGCAGCCACCGACGAAATAGAGAAAGGCCGGCCTCAGCAAAGACGGCGCGCCCTCCTGCAACTCGGTGGCGGACAGTGGCGATGCCTTGCGCGGACGGCCGAGCCGAGGCACGACCAGCGAGGCGGCGACCACCGTCGCCATCCCGGCCGAAATCAAAAGAGGCACGGCGCCGATGCCGGTGAACGACAGCAGGAAGCCTCCACCAAAGTTCGCGACCAGAAACGCCGTCGAACCCCAGATGCGCATCCTCGAATAGTCGCTGCCGAAGCGCCGCACACCCGAAAGCGCCAGCGAATCGGCTATCGGCGCGTGCGGCGTCCACACCACCGCCACCGCCAGCGAGACACCCAGAATGAGCAGATAGCCTGGCGGCAGGAAATAGCCGAACGACAGGACGAGCGTCGAAACCGACAGCACCAGCAACACATTCGCCCGGTCGCGCGCCCGGTCGGCCGACGCCGTGATCAACAGGGTGGTGATGACCCTCAGAAACATTGGCGCCGCAAGGATGAAGCCGATTTCCCTTGCGCCGAACCCGACATGTTCCAGCCAAAGCGGGAAGTATGGCAGATGGATGCCCATCGGCAGGAAAATGGCCGCGTAGAGCAGCGACAGGCGCAATTCGAAGCGAGGCGGCTTGACCGACTGGTCCGGCGTGAGCGGCGGGAGAGACATGTGCGGAAGGGAATCCGGCTGGGAATGAACGCAGGTTAGCAGCCGGCCCGCATTGCCGATACCGAGTCAGCGAAAAATCCCGGTCCGTTCGGCGTGGCGTTCGAGCGCAACCTGATCGCGGTTCGACGGCCCGGCATGCGCCAGATCGGAAACGCCAATCCTTTTTGCGTGCCTTGCAGCCGCCGGTATTGGTGCCCTGCCCGCTCTTGCACGAACTGTGACCGCCTTAACGGGAATGCAGACCTCGTCGCCCGGCAAGGGCCACTCCATCGCTGCCTCCATGCAGCGGTGATTCCGTTTGTCGTCTTTCATGAGGGCGAATATCTGCATGGCAGGCGGTCGGTACTTTGGCGCGTTGTCGGCGTTTGTGTGGCGCAGGCGGAGTATGGCTCGCCGCGCATCGGCCGATCCCTTCATGGCATGGCATGATGACGGTTGTGCATCATGCCGCGCGGGGCTAGACGGAATGGTGCCCGGCCCCGTTGCCGGCCGTATTGAATGGGAGGAGCGCATGGATCTTGGACTTCGCGGAAAGAAGGCAATCGTATGCGCGTCCAGCCGCGGCCTGGGGCGCGGGTGCGCGATGGCACTGGCGGAAGCCGGCTGCGACGTCGTCGTCAACGGTCGCGACAGCGCGGTGCTGGCGGCAACAGCCAGCGAGATCAGGGAAAAGTACGGCGTCGACGTGATCGAGATTGCCGGCGACGTCGCCGAGCCCAAGGTGCGCGAGGCATTGCTGAAAGCCTGCCCGAGCCCAGATATCCTGGTCAACAACAATGGCGGCCCGCCCTTCCGCGATTTCCGCGAGTTGACGCATCAGGCGATGATGGACGGCGTGACCAATAACATGATTACTCCGATCGAGCTTATCCAGGCCGTCATCGACGGCATGGCCGAGCGCGGGTTCGGCCGCATCGTCAACATCACGTCGCTGTCGGTCTACCAGCCGATCCCGGGGCTCGACCTGTCGTCCGGCGCGCGGGCGGGCCTGACCGCGTTTCTCGCCGGCGTCGCCCGCACCGTCGCGTCGAAGAACGTCACCATCAATCACATCCTGCCCGGCAAGTTCGATACCGACCGCATCCGCGGCAGCATCGAATTCGCCGCCAAGAAGGCCGGAACCAGCTTCGAGGAACAGGCCAGCCGCCAGGCTGCGGACATCCCGGCCGGCCGGCTCGGCACGCCGGAGGAATTCGGCCAGGCCTGCGCATTCCTGTGCTCGGTCCATGCCGGCTACATCACCGGCCAGAGCCTGATCCTGGACGGCGGCAACTATCCAAGCGCCTTCTGATCGACTTTCCGTATTTATCGAAGTGAAGAGGATAATCCATTGAAACTCATTCGTTTTGGCGACAAGGGCAACGAAAAGCCGGGTCTCATCGATGATGCTGGCACCATCCGCGACGTGTCGTCGATCGTCGGCGATTACGGCCCCGAGACCCTCTCGCCCGAACTCCTCGACAAGCTCGCCTCGGCCGATCTGGGCTCTCTGCCGGCCGCGCCCGAGGGCGTCCGTATCGGCTCGCCGGTCTCCCGCATTGGTCACTTCATCGCGATCGGGCTCAACTATGCCGACCACGCCGCCGAAACGGGTGCTGCGATCCCTTCCGAGCCGATCGTGTTTTCCAAGGCGCCAAACAGCCTCTGCGGCCCCAATGACGACGTGCTGATGCCGCGCGGCTCGCAGAAGCTCGACTGGGAGGTCGAGCTTGCGATCGTGATCGGCAAGCGCGCCGACTATGTGGAGGAAAAGGAGGCGCTCGACTACGTTCTCGGCTACGCGCTCTGCAACGACGTTTCGGAGCGCGAATACCAGGCCGAGCGCGGCGGACAGTGGATGAAGGGCAAGAGCGCGCCCACGTTCGGGCCGCTCGGACCGTGGATCGCCACCCGCGACGAGATCGCCGATCCGCAGAACCTCGATATGTTCCTCGATGTTAACGGCGAGCGCTGCCAGACCGGCAGCACGAAGACGATGATCTTCGGCGTGGCGCACATCGTATCCTATTTGTCGCAGTTCATGGTGCTGGAGCCGGGCGACGTCATCACCACCGGCACGCCTCCCGGCGTGGGCCTCGGCATGAAGCCGCCGCGCTTCCTCAAGGCGGGCGACACCATGCGCCTCGGCGTTGCCGGGCTTGGCGAACAGAAACAGACCGTCGTCGCGCGCTGACGCGACGACACAGGAGGCGATGCCAACATGAACGCGCCGGATCCCGCGAAAGCGCCTTCCGATCTCGACGAAAGCGCCCTGTTTTACCACCGCTATCCGGCGCCGGGTAAGCTGGAGATTCAGGCCACCAAGCCGCTGGGCAACCAGCGCGACCTTGCGCTGGCCTATTCTCCGGGCGTCGCCGCACCCTGCCTCGCCATCCGCGACGATCCGTCGACCGCCGCCCACTACACGGCGCGCGCCAACCTGGTCGCGGTGATTTCCAACGGCACAGCCGTGCTGGGTCTCGGCAACATCGGCGCGCTCGCCTCCAAGCCGGTGATGGAAGGCAAGGCCGTCCTGTTCAAGAAGTTCGCCGGCATCGACGTGTTCGACATCGAGATGGACGCGCCCGAGATCGACCGCATGGTCGAGACCGTGGCCGCGCTCGAACCCACCTTCGGCGGCGTCAATCTCGAGGACATCAAGGCGCCCGAATGCTTCGAGGTGGAAGAGCAACTCAAGGCGCGGATGAAGATCCCGGTCTTCCATGACGACCAGCATGGAACCGCGATCATCGTTGCCGCAGCCGTGCTCAACGGTCTCGAACTGGCGGGCAAGTCGATCGAGGACGCAAAAATCGTGACCTCGGGCGCGGGCGCTGCGGCCCTTGCCTGCCTCAACCTGCTCGTGTCGCTCGGCGCGAAGCACGAAAACATCTGGGTCACGGACCGCTTCGGCGTCGCCTACAAGGGTCGCGTCGACGAGATGGACCGGTGGAAGGACCCGTACGTCAAGGACACGCCGGCGCGGGAGCTTGCCGATGTGATCGGCGGCGCCGACGTGTTCCTGGGGCTTTCGGCGGCGGGTGTGCTCAAGCCGGAACTGCTGAAGGAGATGGCGGAAAAGCCGCTGATCCTGGCGCTGGCAAACCCCGTTCCCGAAATCATGCCGGAGGTTGCGCGCGAGGCGCGACCCGACGCGATGATCTGCACCGGCCGTTCGGATTTCCCGAACCAGGTCAACAACGTGCTGTGCTTCCCCTACATCTTCCGGGGTGCGCTCGATGTCGGCGCGACCGCGATCAACGAGGAAATGAAGATGGCCGCCGTGCGCGCCATCGCCGGACTTGCCCGCGAGGAGCCGTCCGACGTCGCCGCGCGCGCCTACTCCGGCGAGACCCCGATCTTCGGGCCAGATTTTCTGATCCCCTCGCCGTTCGATCCGCGCCTGATCCTGCGCATAGCGCCGGCCGTCGCAGAAGCGGCCTGCAAGACCGGCGTCGCCACCCGCCCCATCGAGGACATGACCGTTTATATCGACCGGCTGACGCGTTTCGTCTTCCGGTCGGGCCTCGTCATGAAGCCGGTCTTTTCGGCAGCGCGGGCCGCGACCTCGAAGCGAGTCGTCTATGCCGATGGCGAGGACGAGCGCGTCCTGCGGGCCGCGCAGGTGGTGCTGGAGGAAGGCATCGCCAAGCCGATCCTCATCGGTCGCCCGCATGTCATCGACGTGCGCCTGCGGCGCTATGGTCTCAAGATCAGGCCCGGCACCGATTTCGAGATCGTCAATCCGGAAGACGATCCGCGCTACCGCGACTACGTCGACCTGCTGATCCGGCTTGGCGGTCGACGCGGGGTTACGCAGGAAGCAGCCCGCACCATGGTGCGCACCAACAATACGGTGATCGCCGCGCTTTCCATGATGCGCGACGAGGCGGACGCAATGATCTGCGGCCTTGAAGGCCGGTTCGAGCGTCACCTGCGCAATGTCGACCTCATCATCGGCCGGCGGGCGGATGTGCGCGACCTATCGGCGCTCTCGATGCTCATCTCGCAGCGCGGTGTCACCTTCTTCACCGACACCTACGTCTCCGTCGATCCCTCCGCGCAGGAGATCGCGGAGATGACGATCCTTGCATCGGAAGAAATCCGCCGGTTCGGGCTCACACCGAAGGCCGCGCTGCTGTCCCACTCGAATTTCGGCTCTCGCGACTCAGCGAGCGCACTGAAGATGCGCGAAGCAGCGGCTATCCTGAGGAAGACTGCGCCCGACCTTGAGGCAGACGGCGAGATGCACGGCGATTCGGCCCTCTCCGCCGTGCTGCGCCAGCGCGTCTATCCGCACTCATCGCTCAAGGACGAAGCCAATCTTCTGGTCTTCCCGAGCCTCGATGCGGCCAATATCGCGCTCACCACGGTGAAGACGATGATGGACGCGCTGCATGTCGGGCCGATATTGCTCGGCACAGCACGGCCGGCGCATATCCTGACGCCATCGGTCACTTCGCGTGGCGTCGTGAACATGACCGCATTGGCGATCGTCGAGGCAAGTTCCAAAGCGGAGACGGCGACAGCCTAAACAGAAGGTTAACCCGCCTCCAGTAAGGTACCGCCCATGATGACGGGCGGTGCTTCAGGCGGATTTCGGCGCATCTTTGGGTGCGCTTTCGCCGTTGCCGCGATCATGCTGGCCTTGGCGCTGCTGCCGGCAGAGGCGAGCACGCGCGTGTGCCGGCAGCTCGAAGGACAGCTCGCCGGTACTTTCATCCGGCGGTGGCGGAAAAGCGCGGCGCTACGACGCGGCCATAGCGCGCCAGCAGGAGCAGATACGACAGGCGCGCGACCAGGGCCGCCAGGCTGGCTGCGGACGGTTCATGTCTGGTGCCGCGGTTTCGTTCTGCGGCAACCTCAACGCCACGCTCGATCGCATGGAGCGCAACCTTGCCGAGCTGAACCGGACACGCCAGCGCATGGGCGGTGGTGGCGATACACGGCGCGAGCGCGCCCGCATCACCGCTGCGCTCGATGCCAATGGATGCCGCGCAAAGAAGCCTGACCCTGCGCCGCAGGATCAGGCCGCGATGGACAACCGCACGGGCCTGCGCGTCGGCAATCTCTCCGGCCAGTTCCGCACGCTCTGCGTACGCACCTGCGACGGCTATTTCTTCCCGGTCTCGTGGTCCGTCCCACAATCCGCCTTTGCACCCGCGACCAGAACGCATGCGCAGCCATGTGCCCCGGCACACAGGTCGAGCTTCACTATCACCGCTCGTCCGGCGAGGAGCCGAAGGATATGGTCTCCGCGGTGACCGGCACTCCCTACAGCCAGATGCCGAACGCGTTCCGCTATCGCGAACGCAATGCCGCGACCGCTCCCGGATGTTCGTGCACGACATCATCGTCAACATCGACAACTGCCGGGCGCGGCTTCGAAATCATCGGTGGCGATCATGGCTCCGGTTTGCCGGAACAGGAGCCCGCCCAGCAGCAGGCAATCCCCATGCCTTTGGAAAGGCCCGATGCGGCCGAGGATCCCGAGACGCTTTCCTCACGCGAGGGCGGGTTGGACGCCGCGGCGCTGAAACGGCTGGCGACCCCGCCGCGCCGGCCCAGGCCTTCGACAGCCGGCACCAAAGCCGACGATCGTGCCGTCAGGGTCGTCGGGCCAAGGTTCCTTCCCGACCCAGAAGAGGCAATAGATCTGCGAGTTCCGGACCCTGCTCCCGCCCGGTAAGCGCCAGCCGCAGAGGCATGAACAGCGACCTGCCCTTGCGCCCGGTTATTTCCTTCAGGCGGTCGGTCCAGATCTTCCAGGTCATCCCGTCCCACGGTTCCGGCGGCAGATTGTCGAAGGCGATCGCGAGGAATTCGGCGTCTTCCGGTGCCGGTTCAGGCCGCTCCTGCGGTCCCTCCTGCACGATCTTCCACCAGACCTCGGCGTCCGCCAGCTTTTCCAGATTGCCGCGCACCGCAAGCCAGAACGGCTCGGCGAGTGCGCCGGAAATGCCGTGCTCCGCCAGCCTGCCGCGGGCCTCCTCGAACGGCATAGCGTGGATCAGCACCTTGTTCAGCGTCACGAGTTCGGCCGGATCGAACTTCGCGGCCGATTTGGACGTCGCCGCCGGGTCGAAGCGCTCGGCAAGCTCATCGATCGAGCGCGCCGCCGACACGCTTTCGGACGTACCGATCAGAACCGCGAGCGAGGCGACCGCCATCGGCTCGATGCCGTCTTCAGCGAGACTCTTGATCGACAGCGCCCCGCTGCGCTTGGAAAGCCCCTCGCCGGAGGCAGTCGTCAGCAGATTGTGATGGCCGAATGCGGGCGGCTGCGCACCAAGCGCACGGAACAGCGCGATCTGCGCCCCGGTGTTGGTGACATGGTCGTCGCCGCGGATGACGTGGCTGACGCCGATGTCGATGTCGTCGACCACCGATGGCAGTGTGTAGAGATAGGTTCCATCCTCGCGCACCAGCACGGGATCTGACATCGAAGCGAGGTCAACCGTCTGAGGGCCGCGCACCACGTCGTCCCACTGTACCTCCGTGCGCTGCGGCAAAAACGGATCGTCGGAAAAGTTGGGCAGCAGGAAGCGCCAGTGGGGCTTGCGGCCGTCGTCCTCGAACGCCTTCCTGTCGGCTTCATCGAGCTTCAGCGCCTCGCGGCCATAGACTGGCGGCAGCCGGCGCGAGCGCCTGATCTTGCGCCGCCGCTCCAGTTCCTCTGAAGTCTCCCAGCAAGGATAGAGCAACCCAGCGGCCTTCAGCCTTTCGACGGCTGCCGCATAGGTATCGAAGCGTGCCGACTGGTGCGCCGTCACGTCGGGGCGGATTCCGAGCCAGTGCAGGTCCGTTTGGATCTGGTCGGCATATTCCTGCCGGGATCGCGCTGTGTCGGTATCGTCGAAGCGCAGGATGAAGCGGCCGCCGCGCTGCCTGGCGAACAGCCAGTTGAACAGCGCGGTCCGGGCATTGCCGATATGGATATGGCCGGTCGGCGACGGCGCGAAACGAACGGTGACTGTCATCGCCTGCGGGTAGCCGAAGCCCATGGCGTTGGCAAGGCGCATCGCCGTCTCCCGCCCGGTTGCGCGGGCGGGAGACGGTGTGGTCTAGACGAAGCCCTTCGTCAGCTCCAGCGCCTGGCGTTCGAACAGGCGACGGTAGATGCCACCCTCGAGACGGATCAGCGAGACGTGGTCGCCCTCCTCGATCACTTCGCCCTTGTCGAACACCAGCAGACGGTCGAGTGCGCGCACGGTCGAAAGCCGATGGGCGATCACGAGCGTCGTGCGGCCGACCATCAGGCGCTCCATAGCCTGCTGGATCAGCACCTCCGATTCCGAATCGAGGCTCGACGTGGCCTCGTCCAGAATCAGGATCGGCGCATCGGCAAGGAACGCACGGGCAATCGCCACGCGCTGGCGCTCGCCGCCCGAGAGCTTGATGCCGCGCTCACCGACGAGCGTCGCATAGCCCTTCGGCAGCCGTTCGATGAAATCGTGCGCGCTGGCAAGCTTCGCCGCCCGCTCGATCTCCGCCTGGCTCGCGCCCGGCCGCGCATAGGCGATGTTCTCCGCCAGCGACCGGTGGAACAGGATCGGCTCCTGCTGGACGATGGCGATCTGCGCACGCAGAGATGCCTGCTGGACCGCCGATATGTCCTGCCCGTCGATCACGATCCGGCCACCGGTGACGTCATGCAGCCTCTGGATGAGCTTGACGAAGGTCGTCTTGCCCGAACCCGAATGGCCGACGAGGCCGACCCGCTCGCCCGCGCGGATCTCCAGCGAGAAATCGCGGTAGAGCGGCTCAATATGCCCGCCATAGTGGAACGTCACGTTCTCGAAGGCGATGCGGCCTTCCTCGATGACGATCGGCGGCGCGCCCGGCAGGTCGGCAACGGTGACGGGCTGGGCGTGGATATCGACCAGCTCCTCCATGTCGTTGACCGAACGCTGCACGTTGCGCACATGCATGCCGACATCGCGCAGGTAGCCCTGCAGCACGAAGAACGAGGTCAGCACGAAGGCGATGTCGCCGGCACTGGCCCTGCCCTCGCTCCACAGCACGATGGCGAAGCCGATGACGGCCGCGCGCAGGAACAGCATCGTCACGCCCTGCGTCGTTCCGTTGACGGTTCCGCGCGTCCATGTGCGATGGGTGCGGTGGCGCCACTTGTCGACGACCTTGGCCAGCCGCGCATCCTCGCGCTGTTCGGCGCCGAAAGCCTTCACCACCGCGTTACACGAGACCGCATCGGCCAGCGCACCGCCCAGCCGCGTGTCCCACGCATTGGCAAGGCTTGCGGCGGGCGCGACATACCACAGCGACAGCGACACGGTGATCGCGATGTAGATCAGCGACCCCGTGCCCACGATGACACCCATCATCGGCCAGTACCAGCCGAGCAGCAGCGTCGAGCCCAGCAGCATTACCGTCGACGGTAGCAATGCGATCAGGATCGTGTCGTTCAACAGGTCCAGCGCCCACATGCCGCGCGTGACCTTGCGCACGGTCGAACCGGCAAAGCTGTTGGCGTGCCAGTCTGTCGAGAAGCGCTGTACGCGCGCGAACGCATCGGCGGAAATGTCCGACATCATCCGCAAAGTTAGCCCGACGATCGCCTGGAACACGAAGTGGCGCAGCGCGATCGCCATCGTTGAGAGCGCGATCAGCATCGAGAAGGCGGCGATCGCTGCGTTCCAGGCGAGTTCATCGGTCGCCGCGCCGCGCGCGACGGCGTCGACGAGACGGCCCGAATAAAGTGGCGTCAAGACGTCCGCCGCCGTCGAAGCCAGCACGGCAACGGTGATCAGCGTCAGCCGGATCGGCTGGCGGCGCCAGTGCGCGCCGGTAAACTGGAATACGCGACGGAAGGCATTGCCGCGCCGCGACTTGGGAAAAGGAGTCATGTCGATCGCCGGAGGCGGCGAAGCACTCCGGTCCCGGAATATGAAATCAGAAAAAGTTCGGCGCCGGCGACGGTCTTTCCGTCGCGGAGTGACGGTGCCGGACACGGTCGCCTGATCCGCACGAGCGGAACGGAAACCGGTGGCAGCCGCCTTGAAAAGCCGGGGTCAGGACAGGTTCGAAATCGAACCTAGGCGCTGCGACCCGCGATCATGGCGCTGCCCTGGGACGTAGAAGAGAATGCTGGCATTCGAACCTCCTCAGGGCTGGCAAGGATCGCGCTTATAATCGCGGAAGTTGTTCCTGCCAAGTCCAGTTGAGCGGATTCCGTTGGGTCAGGCGGTAGCCGGCAAACTGCGCGCGAAAAGCCTGCGCGACACGCCGACAAGCATGACGCAGGCGGCAAAGCAGTAAATGCCCATCACGACGACCTGGGCCGGAAAGCTCACGCCCGCATCGATCAGGTAGCCCGTCAGGCCCGGCCCCAGCGCCGTGGCGAAGACGCCTAGCGCCATTGTCACCGCCCGAATCGCACCGAGGTAGCGCACGCCGTAAATCTCCGGCCATAGCGCGCCGAAGACCGTGTTGGTGAAGCCGTAGCTGATGCCCATCAGACCCATGAATACGAAAGCCGCCCATTGCGCTTCGACGAAGCCCAGGACAAGGCAGGCGAGACCGAGTGGTATCAGGAAAGTCGGCAGCATCGCCTTTGCCGAATAGCGGTCGACCAGTTGTCCCGCCACCAGCGAGAACACCACCACCGTCGCCGCCATGAACGCGAAGGAGGCTGCGAAGGCTTCCAGCGACCAGCCGCGCAGCTCGACGAGATAGATCTGGTGGAAGAAAACCGTGGTGCCGATGAAGCCCGGCGCGAGCACCCCCGCCATCGCCATGTAGAACAGCGGGTCGCGCAGCACCTCCGCCCGGCTCCAGTCGCGCGCCGCGGCAACGGGCGCTGCGGGGTCGGACGCCTGCGGCGTGCGGTCCTTCGCGACGAGCCAGGAAATCAGCGGCAGCGCGACCACCAGAAGCGTTACCGCGCCGGCAAGCCAGGCATTGCGCCAGCCGAGCGCTCCTGCCACCAGCACGAACAGCAGCGGAAAGGATGCCTCACCTGCGTTGACGCCGATCGCCGTCAGCGAGGTCGCCCTGCCCCTTTGCGCGACGAACCAGCGCCCGATGGCGGTGAATGCGTTCTGGCTCATCATGCCCTGCCCGAACAGGCGCAGCAGATAGATGGCGAGCAGCAGCAGCACGATATGGTGCGAGAATGCCATCAGCACGCAGGCAAAGGCGAGTATCGGAACGATGATGAAGGTCACGGCGCGCGGTGAGCGCTTGTCCACGATCTGGCCGAGATAGGTCAGGGTCGCGGCGCTGGCGAGCGTCGCCAGCATGTAGATCGTGCCGAACTGGCCATGGCTCAGTCCGTACTCGGTACGGATATGGCCCGACGACAAAGAAATGAAAAACGTCTGCCCGTAGGACGAAAAGAAGGTCAGCAGGAAGCCGCCGGCGAGCCAGCGCGCGTTATTGCGGATAAAGGCAAGGAAATTCATGGGGGTCGAAAGCCGCTCTTTTGCCGACCCCGCCGGGGCATGCGGGGCCCTGCGTTTGGAATGCCGCGCACTCTATCCGACTCTCGTCGGCCCGCAATGGCACTGACCGTAGGTCCTGGCATGCCAACATCGCGCTTGCCCAACAGATAAGTCTATGCTTATTTCAATCACATGAACGAATCGGACATCTTTCGCGCCCTTGCAGACCCGACCCGCCGCGCGGTGTTCGAGCGTCTTCTAGGCGGCGAGAAAAACGCGACCGAGCTGCGCGAGGGACTGGCGATCTCGCAACCTGCCGTGTCTCAGCACATCGCCGTGCTGCGTGGCGCGGGGCTGGTACGCGAAACCCGCGCCGGGCGCCACATCAACTACAGCGTCGACCCCGAGGGGCTGGCGCCGCTTTTCGACTGGCTCGCCCGCTATCGCGCCTTCTGGCCGATGCGCGTCGAAAGGCTCAAAACACTCCTCAAGGAAATGGATCAATGACCGACGGTTTTTCGCTTGAGGCAGACACCACCGACGAGGTTATGGTCGACTGCGAACTCGACGCTACACCTGAAAAGGTCTGGCGGGCGCTCACCGTGCCGGAACTTGCCGCGCAGTGGCTGGAAACCGAGCGCACTGGCGACAACGCCACCGGCGAGCGCAGCTATGCCCTTATCGAGGCGGAACCCTGCAACCGCGTGCGGTACGCGTGGCGGGACGAGACGGCGAGCGAGCCCGATACGGTCGTCACCATCGACCTATCACCCGCTCCGGACGGCCGCACCCGTTTTCGCCTGACGCATAGCGTGGCCGAACGCGCGATACCGGTTGCGGTCAATTCCAACCGTCCGCCAACGGCCATGGCCGCCTGACGGCCCCCAAAACAATACCCACATCCAAACAAGGAGGATCGCGCGATGCGCGAAACGATGAATCTCGTGCCCATGGTCGTCGAGCAGTCGCCGCGCGGCGAACGCTCCTTCGACATCTTCTCACGGTTGCTGCGCGAGCGGATCGTGTTCCTCAACGGCGAAGTCAACGACGCATCCGCTTCGTTGATCTGCGCCCAGCTTCTGTTTCTGGAGTCGGAGAACCCCAAGCGGGAAATCTCTTTCTACATCAACTCACCGGGCGGCGTGGTGACGAGCGGCTTTGCGATCTACGACACGATGCGTTTCATCACGAGTCCGGTCTCGACGCTTTGCATGGGTACGGCCGGCTCAATGGCGTCATTCCTGCTCGCATCGGGCGCGCCGGGCCGGCGCATCGCCCTGCCCAACGCCAGCGTCGTCCTCCATCAGCCCCTCGGCGGGTTTCGCGGCCAGGCCTCGGACATCGAACGCCATGCCGAGGACATCCTGAAGCTCAAGCGCCGTATGACGAGCCTCTATGCGCAGCATTGCAACCAGACCGAAGCCGAGGTCGAACGCGTGCTCGACCGCGACTTCTTCTTCACGGCGCAGGAAGCCAAGGAATGGGGCCTCGTCGACCACGTCTACGACCAGCGGGAAATCGTGGAGAACGGCAACGGCGCAAGCTGAAGACGGCGCCGCCCTGTGATACTCAGGTACGATCCCTGAACCGGTTGGTGATCGGATAACGGCGGTCGCGGCCAAAATTCTTCTTGGTGATCTTCACGCCCGGTGCCGCCTGCCGGCGCTTGTATTCTGCGATGTAGAGCAGATGCTCGATGCGGTGAACGGTCTCGCGGTCGTGTCCGCGCGCAACGATCTCGTCGACCCCCATCTCGCCTTCGACGAGGCATTCCAGAATGTCGTCCAGCACCGGATATGGCGGCAGCGAATCCTGGTCGGTCTGGTCCGGCCGCAGCTCGGCCGAAGGCGCCTTGTCGATGATGTTCTTGGGGATCACCTCGCCCGAGGGGCCAAGCGCGCCGGGCGGCACGTTGTCGTTGCGCCACCGCGAGAGCGCATAGACCTGCATCTTGTAGAGGTCCTTGATCGGGTTGAAGCCGCCATTCATGTCGCCGTAAAGCGTGGCGTAACCGACCGACATCTCCGACTTGTTGCCGGTGGTGACGACCATCGAGCCGAACTTGTTGGAGATCGCCATCAGGATGGTGCCGCGCGCGCGGCTCTGCAAATTCTCCTCGGTGATGCCCTCCTTGGTGCCTTCGAACATCTGGCCGAGCGCATTGGAGAAGCCATCGACGGGTTCGAAGATCGGCACGATGTCGTAGCGGGTGCCGAGCGCGCGGGCGCAGTCCTCGGCGTCCTTCAGCGAATCCTTCGAGGTATAGCGATACGGCATCATCACGCAGCGCACCCGCTCCTCGCCGAGCGCATCGACCGCGATCGCCGCGCAGATCGCCGAGTCGATGCCGCCCGAAAGGCCGAGCACGACGTTCTTGAAGCCGTTCTTGTTCACATAGTCGCGAAAGCCCAGCAGGCAGGCGCGGTAATCGGCCTCCTCAGTTTCCGGGATCTTCGACATCGGGCCGTCGGTGCAGCGCCAGCCGTCGGCTTCCCGCTTCCAAGTCGTGACGACGACCGCTTCCTCGAACTGGCTCATCTGGAAGGCCAGCGACTTGTCGGCGTTGAAGGCGAAGCTTGCACCGTCGAAGACGAGTTCGTCCTGCCCGCCGAGCTGCGCCGCGTAGAGCAGCGGCAGGCCGGTCTCGATGACCTGCTTAAGCACGACCTGATGGCGAATATCGACCTTGCCGCGATAATAGGGCGAGCCGTTCGGCACCAGCAGCATCTCTGCGCCGCTTTCGGTCAGCGTCTCGCAGACGCCGAGATCGCCCCAGATGTCCTCGCAGATCGGAATGCCGAGCCGGATACCACGGAAATTGACTGGACCGGGCACGTCGGGGCCGGCCTGGAACACCCGCTTCTCGTCGAACTCGCCGTAGTTGGGCAGGTCAAGCTTGTAGCGTTCGGCAACGACCTTGCCGCCGTCCAGCACCATGACGGCGTTGTGCAGGCCGCTGTCGCGGCGCAGCGGCGTTCCGATGATGACTCCCGGCCCGCCATCGGCAGTATCCTGAGCGAATTCCGCGACAGCACGTTCGCAGGCGGCCACGAAGGCCGGCTTCAGCACCAGATCCTCCGGTGGATAGCCGGCGATGAAGAGCTCGGTAAAGAAGACGAGGTCCGCGCCATGGCGAGCTGCATCCGCCCTCGCCTCGCGGGCCTTGGCGAGGTTGCCGGCAACGTCGCCGACGACCGGATTGAGCTGCGCAACGGCGATGCGAAGGATGTCTGGAGCTTTGCTGGTCATGCAAAAGCCTGTAGCGCGGCGTTTGCCGCATCGCAATGGCGCAAGGACAGCCTAGTCGCTGACATAGCCGCGCAACTCTTCCACCGATCGATTGGGCCCGATCGACATCGAAAGAATGCGCGAGATGTGGGCGCGCGGCAGGCCGGTTTCCGCAGCCCAGGCATTCATCTGCGCCTGAATGGCTGCGAGGTCCTTCTTGGAAGTCGGGCTTTCGGCGATCTCCAGACCCGCGTCGCGCATGGCAGCGGCCATGTCGCCGGAGACGATGAAGGTATCCCAACCCAGCCAGCGCAGCAGGTATTGCCCCGTATTGCCGCCCAGCCGGCTGCCGTGGCTCCCGAAATACGCCGTCAGCCCGACCTGGTCATCGGCCGGCCAATCCGCCAGGAACTTGCCGAACCCGCCGTGCTCGCGCGAAACGCGGTCGACGAAGGCTGCGTTGTCGCGAACCGACTTGATCTTCTGCGGGTTGCGCACGATGCGCTTGTCACTCGCCAGATCGTGCCAGAAATCGTCCGGCTGAAACAGAAGCGGCTTCGGCTCAAAGCCAAGGAACGCCTCCTCGAAGCCCGGCCATTTCTGCTCGATCACCGACCAGACGAAGCCGGCCGAGAAGACGCGGCTGGCCATGGTGGACAGGATGCGGTCGTCAGGCACGGCCGCGAGTGCGGCATTGTCTGGCACCGGCCCCAGCAGAGAATCCAGCACCTCATCACCGCCCTTGCGGTCTGCCGCGCGGGCGCGGATAGATTTGAATGAAAGCATGGCGGCCTCCCTGAATCGTTGCGATCATGCTTCACCGGAACGTTCCAGCCAAGCAGGAGAATGGGTATGGCCAAGACAGTCGAGGAACTTGCGTCACGCTGGTTCCCGGGGAGAAAGCTCGGCGACGCCGAACACCGCGTTCTTCAAAGCACCGCGGCCCGGCGTCCGCTGGCCAGAGACCAGAACCGGCATATTGCCGACCATGCCGGCTTCGGCGAAAGACTGGCAGACGCGATTGCGCGGATCGGCGGTTCATGGAGCTTCATCCTGAGCTTTCTGGCCTTCCTGCTGGTCTGGACGCTTGCCAACACGTGGTTGCTCACGCGTGATGCGTTCGATCCCTACCCGTTCATCTTCCTCAACCTCGTGCTTTCAATGCTTGCCGCCATCCAGGCTCCCGTCATCATGATGTCGCAGAACCGGCAGACCGAGCGAGACCGGCTCGACGCGGCACATGACTACGAGGTCAACCTCAAGGCCGAGATCGAGATCATGGCGCTGCACGAAAAGATGGATGCCCTGCGCCAGAGCGAAATCGTCGCCATGCATTCCGAAGTCCGGGCAATCGCCGAAAGGCTGGAGAGGCTTGAGACGCTGATGACGGGCCGGAAAACCGCCGAATGACCGAGACGATCCATCTGCTGATCGAGAAATATGGCTTGCTTGCCGTCTTCCTCGGCTGCGTCGCGGAAGGCGAAAGTGCTGCGGTGCTCGCCGGGTTCTTCGCGCACCAACATGTGTTTCCGGCACTGGGCGCATTTCTCGCGGCCTTTGCCGGCGCGTTCCTCGGCGATACGTTGTTCTTCGTTGCGGGCCGACGGTTCGGCACATATGCGTTTGTGAAACGACAGGCAGCGCGCCCCGGCTTTGGCCGCGCGCTCGATCTCATCGCCAGACGGCCGGTCACCTATGTGATGCTCAACCGCTATGCGTACGGTTTTCGCCTTGTCGGCGGCATAGCCGCAGGCCTGTCCGCCATGCCCGCCGGCAAGTTCGCTGCCGTGAACGCACTTTCGTCAGCGGTTTGGGCGATCCTGTTTCTTGGCGCAGGCTACCTGTTCGGTGCGGGCGTGGAACAGTTCCTCGGAAAGGAGCTCGCAAATCATCAGCGATTGCTCGCCGCATTAGGCATCGGGCTTGTCACGACCGTTGCCGCCGGTTTTGCCGCGCATCATTTCTCCAGACGCGGCAAGCGGTAGGCCTCAGACCGGCGCGCCTGCAATCCACTCCCAGAAGGCCAGCAGCCACACGCCACCCGCGATGACGAGCGACAGCGCGACAGCCAGCGAACCACAGTCCTTGGCAAGCCGGATGTCGGTGTTGAATTCGCGCGAAAAGGCGTCGCAAGCCGCTTCAACGGCGGTGTTCAGCACCTCCACGACCATCACGAGCAGGATCACTCCAATCAACAGCGCGAAGCCGCGCCAAGTCGTTGCGATCACATAAGCAACCGGCAAAGCAACGCCGAGAAGGATCGTTTCCAGGCGGAAGGCGGCCTCATGGCGGATGAGGACCCGCCAGGCCCGGATCGAGTTCTTCGTCGCGTTGATCAGTCTTTCCATCGGCAGGCCGGTTCTTGAATTGTCGCTTTCGGCCTCTCATAGCCAAAGCGATGCCCGGCGAACAGCCTGCCATCAATGGAACAGGTAGGAATCGTAGGCGAAGAACCCGAGCTGGCGGGACGCGTGGGCGCGCTCTGCGCGGGGCGCCTCGCCGGCCGCACCGTATGCGAAGAAGATCGGCATCAGATGCTCGTCGGTCGGGTGGTTTTCGCTGGCGAACGGCGCCTGCGCCTTCCAGTCGAGCAACGCATCGCGGTCACTGTCCGCCAGTTTGTCGGCAAACCACTCGACAAAGGCATCGACATGAGCCGCCAACTCCGGATCGGCCTGCTTGCCGCCGCGCATCACCGGAAACAGTTCACGCAGGTTGTGGGTGATGTGGCCCGAGCCGATCAGCAGGACGCCTTCCTCGCGCAGCGGCGCCAATGCGCGGCCGAGCGCGTAGTGCCATGCGGCGTCGCGCGAAGGATCGACGGAAACCTGCACCACCGGAATATCGGCCTGCGGAAACGCAAGCCTCAGCGGCGTCCACGTGCCGTGGTCATATCCCCGCTCGGCAATGCGGCTCGGCTCCAGGCCTGCCTCGTCCAGCATCGCAAACACGCGCTCGGCAAGGCGCGGCTCGCCAGGTGCCGGGTACACCATCTCGTAAAGCTCCGGTGCGAAGCCGCCGAAATCATAGATCATTCCCGGCGCCGGATCGGTGACGACGGCAACGCCATTGGTCTCGAAATGGGCGGAGACGATCACGATCGCCCTGGGCCTCGGCAGGTGCTCCGACAACGTTTCGAGATAGTCGCGGGCTGCACTGTCATTGATGACGATGTCGGGGCCGCCGTGAGAGATGAAGAGCGTGGGCATCGAAGCCATGGGAAATCTCCTTTCCCATCATATACGCCTCCGCGCGCTCCGGCGGCAGATACGGCGCCAGCGACTCTTCGTTCAGTAATGATGAACACCAATCAACGATGCGTTCATAGCCGTACTTACACCCGCACGCCTAGCTTCTCTGCGGCAATCCGTCGGCGATCTCGTAATAGTCGCCCTTGTCGGCAACGAAGATGTGTTTTTCACCCTTCAGCCCCGAGGGCGTATCGAAGCTGCCTGCCATTATGGAGACATAGTCGGCCTCGTCGCGCTTCCAGAACAGAGCCGAGCCACAACTCCTGCAGAAACCGCGCTGCGCGAAGTCGGAAGCCCGATACCAGCTCAGGTTCTCGTCGCCGACGATTTCCAGGTTCTCGTTCGAGACATTGGTGGCTGCATAATAATGCCCGGTCTGACGGCGGCATTGCGAGCAATGGCAATAAACGACGCCGCGTAGCGACCCGCGGGTGGTGAACCGCACCGCACCGCAAAGGCACGCACCGGTATGGGTTTCGCTCATGATCTCCTCCTGCATTGTTGCCTGCCCCATTTCGCATGCCCGTAGCGGGAGGAAAATCGCGGAATATTGAGGCGCCCGTCAGCGAAACACGATCGAAACGGCCGTAGTGGGGGACGACCGTCAGCCGCTACATTACCAAGAATTAACGCAGGAACCGTGCTTTTCATGCCATCCGGCATCGCAATGCGCCTGCCACCTGCCTATGTGCGGCGCTCCATCCAATTGGAATACCCATGCAAGACAAGACGAAAAGAGCGATTCTGCTGGTCAATCCCAAGGCGCGGCGCGGCAGCGAGGCGATCGGACCGGTAACCGGCAGGCTCGAGGCTGGCGGGCTTTCGGTGACTGTGGAATCCTTCGAGGCCTTGCCCGAAATCGCGCGCGACATCGTCCGGCTGCGGGAAACCGCCGATCTTGTGATCGTATGCGGCGGCGACGGCTCCGTCTCGTCGGCAGCGCTCGCAGCGGTCGAGAGCGGGCTGCCGCTGGGTATCATTCCGATGGGAACGGCAAATGACCTTGCCCGCACGCTGGACATACCCGTCGACCTCGCCCGGGCGGCCGACGTCATCGCTGACGGTCGCACCCGGCGTATCGACGTCGGCACCGTCAACGGGCACGCCTTTTTCAACGTTGCCAGCATCGGGCTCAGCGCCGCACTCGCGCGCGGGCTCGATCCCGCCCTCAAGCGGCGCTTCGGCCGGTTCGGCTACGCGCTTGCCGCCGCTCGGGTGATGCGGCAGGCCGATCGCTTCGTTGCCCGCATCACGGAGAAAGGCCAGCAGATCGAGACGTCCACCTACCAGATCGCGGTCGGCAACGGCCGCCATTACGGCGGCGGCAACGTGATCGAGGCCTCTGCCAGCATCGACGACGGCCATCTCGACCTCTACAGCCTCGAAATGAAGAACGTCTGGAAGCTCGCGCTGATGATGCGCTCGTTCCGCTCCGGCACGCACGGCGCATGGAGCGAGGTGCGCACTGCGCGCTGCATCGAATTCGATGTGGAAACGGACACTGAAATGCCGGTGAATGCCGATGGCGAGATCGTCACCTCAACCCCGGCGCATTTCAAGGTGCTACCCCAGGCAATCGAAGTCTTCGCCCCCTAGCCTGATACGGAAACGGGCGCCGAAAGGCGCCCGCCCGATTGTCATGAAGGCAGGTCGATCAACCGTTGACGACCTGTCGCGGAGCCTCGCCAGCGTTCTTCCGCTTGAGCAGGTCGGCGACCAGGAAAGCTAGCTCGATCGCCTGGTCGGCATTGAGACGCGGGTCGCAATGGGTGTGGTAGCGATCCTGCAGTTCCTCGTCGCGAATGGCGCGCGCGCCGCCGGTGCATTCGGTGACGTTCTTGCCCGTCATCTCGATGTGGATGCCGCCCGGATGCGAGCCCTCGGCGCGATGCACCTCGAAGAAGCTCTGCACTTCCTTGAGGATACGGTCGAAGGGCCGTGTCTTGTAGCCGGCGGCCGTGATCGTGTTGCCGTGCATCGGATCGCAAGACCAGACGACCTTGCGGCCTTCCTTCTGCACGGCGCGCACCAGCTTCGGCAGGTGGTCGCCAACCTTGTCGGCGCCAAAGCGCGCGATCAGCGTCAGCCGGCCCGGCTCGTTTTCCGGGTTCAGCAGGTCGATCAACTCGATCAGACCGTCCGGCGTCAGCGACGGGCCGCATTTGAGGCCGAGCGGGTTCTTGATGCCGCGGCAGTATTCTATGTGGGCATGGTCCGGCTGGCGCGTGCGGTCGCCAATCCAGATCATGTGGCCGGAGGTCGCGTACCAGTCGCCGGAGGTCGAGTCGATGCGGGTCAGCGCTTCCTCGTAGCCAAGCAGCAGCGCCTCGTGGCTGGTGTAGAAATCCGTCTCGCGCAACGCCGGATGACTGTCACCGGTGATGCCGACCGCGCGCATGAAGTCGATCGTCTCGGAAATGCGCGTGGCCAGCGCCTGGTAGCGTTCAGCCTGCGGGCTGTCGGCGACGAAGCCGAGCATCCACTTGTGCACGTTCTCGAGGTTGGCGAAGCCGCCCTGCGCGAAGGCGCGCAGCAGGTTCAGCGTGGCGGCGGACTGGCGATACGCCATCTCCTGCCGCGCGGGATCGGGAATGCGCGACTTCTCGTCGAACTCGATGCCGTTGATGATGTCGCCGCGGTAGCTCGGCAGCGTCACGTCGCCCTTGGTCTCGTTGTCGGACGAGCGCGGCTTGGCGAACTGGCCGGCGATGCGGCCGACCTTCACCACAGGCTGGGCACCGCCATAGGTCAGCACCACGGCCATCTGCAGGAAGACGCGGAAGAAGTCGCGGATGTTGTCCGCGCCATGCTCGGCGAAGCTTTCGGCGCAGTCTCCGCCCTGCATCAGGAAGGCCTCGCCATTGGCGACGGCTGCGAGCTGGCGCTTCAGCTTGCGCGCCTCACCCGCAAAAACGAGCGGCGGATAGGTGGCGAGCTGCCGTTCGGTCTCCGCAAGCACGGCGGCGTCCGGATAAGCCGGAACCTGCTGGATCGGCTTGTTTCTCCAGGAATTCGGGGACCATTTCGTCGTCATCGTCGCACCCATTACATCATGCGCGGGCGGCCTACGCCCGCAGGGAACCCGGTTTTTCGGGAACGCGGCTCCTTACACTAGAGCTAATGTTTATTCTACCCCGCATTCGTCCGCGATTCGACCGCAATCAAGCCGCGACCTGAAAGTATGTCGTCGAACCGCCGCCGGCGCGCATCGTCGAGGATGACGGAGCGCGGGTAGATCGGGTCGGCGCGGTCGTCGTGGATGCCCACCTCGAACCCCTCGGTTTCGGCCAGGAAACGCGCCAGCCCTTCTTCGCCATGCTCGGACACGAAACCCAGCAGCACGGCATCGAGATAGGACCGCAATATGCGTGGCGGCTCGGGATGCGGCGGCAGATGGTCTTCGGCGACGTAGACATATGTCAGGCATCGATATGGAGCCGGAGCAAGAAGCTCGAGATCGCCGTCGGCAATCTCGATGCGCCGGTAGCGCGCTTCACGCGCGTCGACGGCTGCGAGGCTCTCCATGCGGTCGAAGACCAGCAGTCCATCGCATATGGAACTCTCATCCGGCCGCACCGAAAGAAGTGCTGCCGGGAAACCCGGCATGTCGGGGCGCGGCCGCCAATGCCGTCGCCAACCCTTGAGCCGGGCGGGCACCGCCGCCAGAATATCGGTCCGGTGCGTGGCGCGGCAGACAAGCGACCCGTAGCCGAAATAGGCGACCACGGCGTTGTCGGAAAGTTCGGAGGCGTCGATTGCGTTGTCATTCATGACCGGAGGCTAGCTTGTCAATAACGCTCGCCGCAAGCGCCGGCATTTCCGTTCAGGCTTGAACATTTTCTGTTGATTTTGACGTTAACGTCAATGCTACGGTTATGCCTCTCCGGCTTGAAGCCGGGGGCCGAGCCATACGGAAATGACCCGATGTCGCCGAACCCAGGTCCAGCAGCCCGCCTCGTCCACACGTCCGAACCTGTCCACGCGGATGCCGTCAAAAGCCCCGTCACCATACGCACAGAGGACGGCTTTCCGCTTGGCGGCACGCTGTGGCAGGGCGACGGCGACGGACCGCTGGTTCTGATCTCATCCGCCACCGCCGTGCCGCAAGGCCTCTATGCACGCTTCGCGACCGCACTGATGGAGGCCGGCGCGCGGGCTGTGCTCACCTACGACTATCGCGGCACCGGCCTGTCTCCCCGGCCCCAGGGCTGGTCGCGGCGCATCGATTACAAGGAATGGGCGCTCAAGGATTTTCCTGCCGCAAGCCAGACGCTGGCTGCGGTCGATCCTGGCCGCGAGATGGTGGGGGTCGGCCAGTCTCATGGCGGGCATGCGTTCGGCCTTTCCGGCGTCTCGGACCGTTTTTCGCGCTACGCCATGGTCGCCACCATGTCGGGCTATCTCGGCCTGCTCGACGACCGCTGGGCGTGGGCGCGGATGAACCTTGTCGGTGTGCCGGTCTCGCTCCTGTTCCGCGACACGCCGCGCTGGATGGGCATAGGCGAGCCGATGCCTTCCTCGTGCTTTCGCGACTGGGCGCGCTGGTGCCGGATGAAGAACTATTTCTTCGACGATCCGGATTTGCCCGAGACTGGGCGCTACGCCGAGGTGCGGCGTCCCATCCTGGCCATCGGCCTCACCGACGATCCATGGGCGACGCCCCGCGCGGTGGATCATTTCATGGCGCGCCACACCAACGCGCCGGTCGAGCAACGCTGGATTTCGCCGCAGGAAGCCGGTGGGCGCGTCGGCCATCTCGGCTTCTTCCGCTCCCGCTTCGCCGAAACGCTATGGCCGCCACTGATCCGATGGCTGCTGCAAGGCGAAGAGATGATGCTGGGCCGCACCAGGGCGGCCTAGACGCGCTCGCCGTTCTTCACGCGATAGGTGGGCTGATACATCGTCACCAGTTCCTCGGCGGCGGTCGGATGCACGGCCATGGTGGCGTCGAACGCATCCTTGGTCAGCCTTGCCTTGACGGCGATGCCGAGAAGCTGCGCCATCTCGCCGGCATCGACGCCGAGAATGTGGGCGCCGACCACGCGCCGCGTCGCCGCATCGACGACAAGCTTCATGATCATCTTTTCCTGACGGCCGGATAGCGTGTGCCGCATCGGCCGGAATTCGGCACGGTAGATTTCCAGCTCGTCAAAGCGCTTCGCGGCATCTTCCTCCGACAGGCCGACGGTGCCGATCTCGGGCTGCGAGAATACCGCTGTGGCGATGGCATCGAAATCCGGCGTCGTCGGCTTGTCGCGGAAGACGGTATCGATGAAGCACATTGCCTCGTGGATCGCCACGGGCGTCAGCTGCACGCGATTGGTGACGTCGCCGATGGCGTAGATGTTATCGACATTGGTGCGCGAATAATCGTCGACGACGATCTCGCCGACGGTGCCGGTTTCCACGCCCGCCTGCTCGAGCCCCAGCCCTTCGGTATTGGGCGTGCGGCCCAGCGCCAGCATGAGCTGGTCGACGGTGAGCGTTTCGTCGTTGCTCAGCTCGATCTCCAGCTTGCCGTCCGCCCGCTTGCCGATGTTGTGGGCGACTGCGTGGCAGATGATGCGGATGCCCTTGTCCTCCATCGCCTTGTGGACGCCGCGACGCATATCCATGTCGAAGCGGCCGAGGATTTCCTTGCCGCGATAGACGAGCGTGGTCTCCACACCCAGCCCGTGGAAGATGTTGGCGAACTCGACCGCGATGTAACCGCCGCCGGCAATCGCGATCGAGCCCGGCAGCTTTTCGAGATGAAATGCCTCGTTGGAGCTGATCGCATGTTCGTGCCCCGGCAGCGCCGGATGCGGGGTGGGCCTTCCGCCCGTGGCGATCAGGATGGTGCGCGCGGTCACCGTGCGGTCTTCCTTGACGATGCGCACTGTGTGCTTGTCCAGCAGGACTGCCCGGCTTTCGATAATTTCGGCGCCGGCCTTTTCGAGCCCGAGCCTGTAAAGGCCCTCCAGCCTTGCGATCTCGCGATCCTTGTTGGCGATCAGTGTCGGCCAGTCGAATTTGGTCTCGCCGACGCTCCAGCCGTAACCTGCGGCATCCTCGAAATGCTCGGGAAACTGGGAGGCATAGACGAACAGCTTCTTGGGCACGCAGCCACGGATCACACATGTGCCGCCGAAGCGATATTCCTCGGCGATCGCCACCCGCTTACCCATGCCCGCAGCGAGGCGGCCCGCACGAACACCACCGGATCCGCCGCCAATGACAAAAAGGTCGTAATCGAATTCGGTCATTGGCGCGCTCCCGCTCGTTTGCGAATGCGTTTCACGTAAGCGCAGCGACGCCAAAAGAAAAGCCCGGCACGAAGGCCGGGCTCGTTTGCGTGCCGTACAGAGCGGCTACTGATTGGCTGTGCCCTCTGCCGCACCTTCGCCGGTGGCGGCACCCTCGGTGACGCGGTCGACCCCAACGCGCTCTTCGAGCTTCTGGCCCACCTGCTGGGTCATGTCACGGGCAATGCCGCGCCCCCATATTTCGGCCGCCTGGCGAATCTCGCGCAGCACAATAGGGGCGTTATCCATGACCTTCTGGCCGGTCGGCGTGGCGTAGAACGCGGCAATCTCCTGCAGTTCCGCTTCGGAGAAGATGCGGGCGTAGATGAGCGCGACCTCGCGCTCCAGATCGCCGCGGCGGGCGGCCAGCGAAATCGCGGTCTCGTCGACGACGCTGTTGATCTCGGACTCCAGATTGGGGTTCTGCTGGATCAGCTCATTCTTCACGCCAAGAGCCGTCTGCGGCAGGATCGCGTCGAATTCGTTCGTCGTGCGCATTGCGCTGATGGCTGCGCGCGCCGCGGCAACGTGCGATTCGGAGATTTCCTGCGCCAGAGCCGGCTGCGCAACCGCAAGCATAGCGATCGCACCCACAACGGCTGACAGGCGACGGAATTTATTGGCCAGAATCATGATGTTGCAAACTCCTGTTTAACCAGCGGCCCGCACCGTTCTCACGCCGTCCGCGTCCGCGACGATCGCCGCGTCCGCCAGTTCCAGAAAGAGACCGTGCTCGACCACGCCGGGTATGGCGTGAAGTGCATCGCTGAGCGCTCTTGTATCCGGAATGCGGCCAAAAGATGCGTCGATGATGAAATGCCCGCCGTCTGTAACAAAAGGCTCGCCGTTCGTCATCCTCAATGTCAGGGGGCCGTCCAGCCCGAGACGGGCGGCCGCCTCGCCGATCGCGATCTCGGTCGCGCGCAGGCCGAACGGGTTGACCTCGATCGGCAACGGGAAGCGACCGAGCGTGTCGACCAGCTTCGACGCGTCGGCAATGACGATCATGCGCGCCGAGGCCGCCGCGACGATCTTTTCGCGCAGCAGCGCGCCGCCGCCGCCCTTGACCAGCGTCAAGGCGGGATCGATTTCGTCGGCACCGTCGATGGTAAGGTCGAGACGCGGCGTCTCTTCCAGCGTCGACAGCGGCACGCCAAGCTCACGGCAAAGCACCGCCGTGCGCTCCGAGGTCGGCACGCCGGTCACCGTCATACCCTCCGCGACCTTCACGGCCAGCAGGCGCACGAACTCCTCCGCCGTGGAGCCGGTGCCGATGCCGAGCTTCATGCCATCGGCAACATGGGTCAGCGCCTCGCGCGCCGCTTCGATCTTCAGTTGCCTGGCGTCCATGGTCCGCTCCTTCGGTCTCGTCGAAACGTGCCCTAGCAGTTTTGCCGCGCCGCGCAAGGCTTGCCGGCCCCGTCCGGGCGCGCTATCGCGGTCTCACCCGTGGATATTGAGGAATTCCCGCACATGAAACGACCGATTGTCGTCTTTGACCTCGACGGAACGCTGGTCGACACCGCGCCCGACCTGCTCGCCAGCCTCAACCACTGCCTCGGGCTTGCCGGTCTCGCCAGCGCTCAACCGGCGCAATTGCGCAGCTTCGTCGGCATGGGCGGCCGCGTGATGATCGAGCGCGCCTTCGCCGCGCAGCAGAAGTCCCTGTCGCCCACGAAACTCGATGAGCTACAGGCCGCGTTCCTCGACCACTATGGCGGCAACATTCCGGGACTGTCGCAGCCCTATCCCGGCGCGATTGCAGCGATCGAGCGTTTCGCCGAAGCCGGATATGCGGCTGCCGTCTGCACCAACAAGTTCGAGGGTCTTTCGACCAGCCTGATCGATGCGCTCGGACTGTCGTCGCATTTTTCGGCGATCTGCGGGCAGGACACGTTCGCATTCCGCAAGCCCGACCCGCGCCATCTGCTCGAGACCATCGCGCTCGCAGGCTGCGATCCGGAGCGCGCCATCATGATCGGCGATTCGCGCACGGACATCGACACGGCCAAGGCGGCCGGCATCCCGGTCGTGGCCGTCGATTTCGGCTATACGGACCGCCACGTTCGCGAGTTCGAGCCCTCGCGCATCATCTCGCATTTCGACGAACTGACGGTCGCCATGGCCGACGATTTGCTGCGCGCGGTGGCCCGCTGATCGGTTCTTGACTTACCCCTGCCCCGCCCCTTATATCGCGGCTCCTTCGGGGCGATGACGCCCCGTGCGGGCGCGTAGCTCAGCGGGAGAGCACACCCTTCACACGGGTGGGGTCACAGGTTCAATCCCTGTCGCGCCCACCATCCGCCACAGCGGATGGTCAAGCGTCCTCTCATCTGGCCAGAGTTGGAATTTCGCCGTCACGCGCCGGGTGCGCGCAGTGCGTCCACCTTCTCGATCGCCGCCCTCGTCTTGTCGTCACGGCCGTAGACGTCTTCGTAATAGTGGACCTTGCCGGCCTCATCCGGCCACGCCGTGAAGTACCCCACATAGACCGGCACCTCGACATCGAGGTTCTGGCGCGAATGCGGCTGCTCCAGGCGCGCGTCGACGCGGGTGCGCTCCCAGCCGAGGACGGCTGCGGCCATGCCGCGCGGATCGGCGAGACGGATGCAGCCGTTCGAGACGGCGCGGTTGTCGCGGTCGAAGAGCTGCTTTTCCGGCGTGTCGTGCATGTAGATCGCGTGGCGGTTGGGGAACATGATCTTCAGTTCGCCCAGCGCATTGCTGCGCCCCGGCCGCTGCCGCACGTCGAACGGCACGTTGGCGCCGTATTGCGACCAGTTCACCGACGAGGATGGCACCGTCCGCCCGCGGCGGTCGACGACCTCGAACCCGTTGCGGTCGAGATAGGACGAGTCGGCATAGAGCTTGGGCAGGTACTTATTGACCAGGATCGAGCGCGGCACGCCCCAATAGGGGTGGAACTCGACATACTGGATCTTGTCCTGGAAGAAATAGGTCTGCGTCCGGGTCGAGCCCACGACCGTGCGCATCGACAGTTTTTCCTTGCCATCCTCGACATAGGTCGCCTTGAAGGCGGGCGTATTGATGAAAACGTGCCGGTCGGTCAGGTCGGAAGGCAGCCAGCGTGCCTGCTCCAGCGCCACCTCCGTCTTCTCGATGCGGCTGGCACGGGTCTCGCCTGCCAGCGCGCGGATGGTGCGCGGACCGATCACGCCGTCCGCGCCCACGCCGGCCAGCTTCTGCGCGGCCTTGATGACCGGAGCCAGCTCCTGTGCATAGGCCTCGCTGCCGAGGTGCCGCGTCAGCACGTCGCCGTACTCCGCGCGGAATGCCTCGTCGGCGCGCTGGCCGATGAGGGTCAGGATTTTCGAGAATTCGGGATTGGTCTCTCCGGGCCGCACCACCGTGTTGGGCGCGATCACGATGTCGTTCTCTTCCGCTGCGCGCAGCATCTCCAGTTCGACCCGCAATGCATTGTAGCGCACGTTCTGCGGATGCTGCGCCTCGAGATAGGCGGAGACTTCATCGGCCGTGCGCGCAAGCTGCAGTGCTGCGACCGCGTCAAGCTCCTTGGGTGCGAAATCGTGATAGCCGGAGATGCGGTTGGGATCGACACGGCCAGAGCGCGCGTCGCGGATGTAGCGCAGCATCCGTGCCGACAGCTCCATCTCGAAGGCCGCCAGTGCTGCGTCGTCAGCGTCCGTTGCCGGGACGCTGACGGCATAATCATGCGGTTCGAGCGCGTGGCTCCCGGCATCGCCGAGCGTGCGCAGCGCGGCACGGGCACGCTCGTTGGGCCGGCCGTCGCTCACCCAGATGAATTCTGGCACCGCGGTGTAGTGGGCGACGATTGCGTCGGCAGCTTCCTTCTCCGCCAGAAGCTCGACCTGCTGCAGCGATGCGATTTCGGCATCGGTCAATGGTTGCGAGGCCGGCGCCTCGAATGCCTGCTCTAAGGGCTGCGTTTCCTCGGCCTTCGGCGTCGCTGCCGTCGCCGTGCCCTGCCCGATCAACTGCGCGTCTTCTACCCGCGGCACGGAAACAGGTTGTTGCGGTGCCGCTTCTCCGATCGGTTGTGCATCCTCGACGCGCGGCAGACCGGTCGCCTGGCTTGTCGCATCGTTCGCCGGCTCCCGGCCGGCGGCAGATTCGGCGTCCGGCAGATTCTCCGAAACCTCGCCACCGGTCTCCGCATTCGCGCCGATCTCCTCGACACCTTCCGAAGGCATGGCTTCCGAAACAGCCACGGTCGAGCCCACCGATTCGGTGTCGATCCCGGTTGCCCCCAACGCGGCCTCCTCATCGAGGCGGGCTGGTTTGATCGCTGCGAAGTCGATGCGCACCAGCGCCTCGGTCTTGTAGGTGTAATATTGTGGCCCGGTGACGCGCGGCGGCGCAGGACGTGCCGGCGCCTGTTGAACCACTGGCGGTGGCGCCTCGCGCTCGACGCGGCGCTCGCGATTGCCGAACAGCCGCTCGAAGAGGTTCTGCGCGGATGCTGACGGAGCACCGGCGACCAGCATCGCCGCGATGGCCGTCGTCGAAACCGCCAGGGCGCGGCTGCGCGTCAATCTCATGTCGATCCCCCTTTGTGCCTGATCCGGCGTCGTCATTGAAATGTCGCGCGACTATACGGGCGCGGCGGCATCGCGTTAAGCGAAAACGGGCATCACGGATGCGCGAACACCGGTGGTTGCGGCTTGCGTGCCACAGCGCCGAGATTGGCATCCCGGCAACACGCCGCTAAAGAGACCGCGCAGACCCGCCAGCATCTACGCCAGCAACGGAACGTACAGCCATGGCCGACCAGGCAACAGCCAGCCTCTTTCCCCTCGGTGCCGACGAGACACCCTACCGCAAGCTCACCTCGGACTTCGTGTCGGTCGACACGTTCAAGGGGC
Organism: Aquamicrobium sp.; assembly: GCA_019739225.1. Taxonomy (GTDB): domain Bacteria; phylum Pseudomonadota; class Alphaproteobacteria; order Rhizobiales; family Rhizobiaceae; genus Aerobium. The sequence continues at coordinate 139,587 of JAHHDT010000001.1, read as the reverse complement.
AGGAAATCCTGACCGTGGAGGCGGAAGGCCTGCGGCTTCTTTCCGAAACCGCGTTCTCCGACATCAATCATCTTCTGCGGCCGGGCCATCTCAAGCAGCTTGCCTCAATCCTCGAAGACCCGGAGGCAACCGACAATGACCGCTTCGTCGCCTACGACCTTCTGAAGAACGCCAATATCGCAGCCGGCGGCGTGCTGCCGATGTGTCAGGACACCGGCACCGCGATCATCATGGGCAAGAAGGGCCGCCGGGTCTGGACCGAGGGCGGCGACGACGCGGCGCTGGGACAGGGCGTGCTAGACGCCTACGAGCGCAAGAATCTGCGGTACTCTCAGCTCGCGCCCCTGTCGATGTTCGAGGAAAAGAACACCCGCAACAATTTGCCGGCGCAGATCGACATCTACGAGGAAGGCGAGGACGCCTACAAATTCCTGTTCGTCGCCAAGGGCGGCGGCTCGGCCAACAAAACCTTCCTCTACCAAGGCACGCCGTCGCTGCTGACGCACGACCGGCTGATCGAGTTCCTGAAGGAAAAGATCCTGACGCTGGGAACGGCCGCCTGCCCGCCCTACCATCTCGCCATCGTCATCGGCGGCACCTCGGCCGAGATGAACCTCAAGACGGTCAAGCTCGCCTCGACCCGCTATCTCGACAGCCTGCCGACGAGTGGCGGCGAAAACGGCCACGCCTTCCGCGACCTGGAAATGGAAGCGGAAGTCCACAAGCTCACGCAGCAGATGGGTGTCGGCGCGCAGTTCGGCGGCAAGTATTTCTGCCACGACGTGCGGGTGATTCGCCTGCCACGCCACGGCGCATCGCTGCCCATCGGCCTCGGCGTCTCGTGTTCGGCCGACCGTCAGGCAAAGGGCAAGATCACGAAAGACGGCATCTTCATCGAGGAGCTGGAGACCAACCCCGCCCGCTACATGCCCGACATCGACGAAGACAAGCTGACCTCGCATGTGGTGCGCGTCGACCTGAACCAGCCGATGGAAGCGATTCTCAAGGAGCTGTCCCAACACCCCGTAAAGACGCGGCTTTCGCTCTCCGGCCCGATCATCGTCGCGCGCGACATCGCGCACGCCAAGATCCGCGAGCGGCTCGAAAACGGCGAGCCGATGCCAGACTATTTCAAGAACCACCCGATCTATTATGCCGGTCCGGCCAAGACGCCGGCGGGCTACGCGTCGGGCTCCTTCGGGCCGACGACGGCCGGCCGCATGGATTCCTACGTCGACCAGTTCCAGTCGTTCGGCGGTTCGATGGTGATGCTCGCCAAGGGCAACCGCTCGCGGCAGGTGCGCGAGGCGTGCGGGCGGCATGGCGGCTTCTATCTCGGCTCGATCGGCGGGCCCGCCGCCCGGCTTGCCCAGGACTGCATCAAGAAGGTCGAGGTGGTAGAATATCCCGAACTCGGCATGGAGGCGATCTGGCGCATCGAGGTCGAGGATTTTCCGGCCTTCATCGTCATCGACGACAAGGGCAGCGACTTCTTCAAGGAGCTCAATCTCGGCTGACCGACGACGCCGGACAGCCAGCACCTCAGGCGGCCGGCTCCTCGCCGAAAAGTGCGAAGCCAGCGATTGCGGCCGACACCTCGTCGTCGGCGAGGATGCGTCGATGCCCCCTGCCCGGCGCGCGCATCAGCCGCGCGCCCGCGGCCTCGAAGCGGCGGGCCTCCTCGAACGGCACTTCCTTGTCGTCCGGTGCATGGATTGCCAGCGTCGGCGTATCCATCACGCGAAGCTGGTCCGCACCGACGAAATCCTCCAGCGGCCGGCCGGCGACGCGCTCCACCTCGCGCGACAGCGCGACCTGGGTGCGTGTGCCGAGCCCCAGAAAGCGCCGGAAATCCTCGAAGATGGCCGGCATCGAACTCGGCGCGGAGACGAGGACCAGCCGCTTCGTGCGCACCGGCGCGATCCCGCGGATCGATCCGGCCACCGCGTTGACCGCTACGGCCCCGCCGAACGAATGCCCGACGATTGCTGCAAACGGACCGAACCAGTCGGCGGCGGCGCGCACGGCAGCAACGGCTATCGCCAGATTGAGCCGCCGTCCCGGCGATGCGCCATGCCCGGGCAGGTCGATCGCGATCACCCGGAAGCCCTCGCCACGCAAGGTCGTGATGATGGTGCGCATATGCTCTGTCCGCGAGCGCCAGCCGTGGATGACAAGCACCACAGGCGCGCCGTGCCCGACATCGCTGCGGAAATCGTGGGCGACGACATAGCCGTGCGGGGTTGCGAGCCAGTGGTGCCGGGCCTCGGCCATGAAGGGCGCGGCATCGCCCAGAACGGCGGCCTCGCGCGGCGAAACATGCTGTGGATGCGGCGTGCGGCAGAAAAGCTCGAAGGCGACACGCCCGGTCAGGCGCGGCGCGATTTGTTCAGCGAGCGCGAATGCGCTACGGAAAAGCAGGAAGCCGGCGGTTGCCATGGATGTGACTCGCTAGATAGTTCAAGCATGAACAGAATAGTTCAATCATGAACAATAAACAAGCCCTCCCCTGGGACAATCCGCGATTCCGCAACTGGATCGCTATGGTGCGCGCCGAAAAGGCGGTCGTGCGTGAGCTGACGCACGCGCTGGCCCCCTTCGACCTCAAGCTCGGCCAGCTCGATGTGTTGATGAACATCTACCGCCATCCGGGCATGTCGCAGCACGACGTGGCGCGAAAGCTGCTGATCGGCCGCTCGAACATCACCATGCTTCTGCCGCAGCTCGAAAAGCAGGGGCTGATCCGGCGCGAGGGCGACAAGAAGGACAAGCGCGTGATGCGCCTGTTCCTGACGGAGGACGGCGAGGCGCGGCTTATGGAAGCGCTGAAGGTGTACACCGCGCTCATCGACCGCGTCATGGCGCAATCGACGCCTGCCCAGTGCGATGCGATGGGCGAGCAGATGCGACGCATCGAAGAAATGCTCAGCAGCGACGATTAAGGGCGCAGCTCACCACATCGTTTTCCGGGCGCGCTCCGGCCACTCCGCATCGTAGGCCTCGCCGTCGATCCGGGCCTGGCTGGTCGCCGCAAGTATCCGGCCCGGCGTTGGCAAGCTTTTCGGATCGACGTGGCGGTCCGGGTTCCACAGTTCGGAACGCACGATCGCCCGCGCGCACTGGAAATAGACCGCGTGGATGGTGATGACGATCACCGAACGCGGCGCGTGCCCGTCGACGGCGAAAGACGCGCAGAGTTCCGGATCGATGGATAGCCTCGCCGTGCCGTTCACCCGAAGGGTCGTGCCCGAACCCGGCACGAGAAACAGCAGGCCGACCCGGCCGTCGCGCACGATGTTCTTCAGCGAATCAACCCTGTTGTTGCCGCGTCTGTCGGGCATCAGCAGCGTGCGCTCGTCTGCCACCCGCACGAAGCCACGCAGGTCGCCGCGTGGCGAACAATCCAGCCCCTCCGGCCCGTTCGTGGCCAATGCCACGAAGGGCGACGCCTCGACGAAGGCGACATATTCCGGGATCAACCGGTCCAGCTCCTTGACCAGCGACGTCTCGCCCGGCGTGCCGTAGATCGCCTCGAGTTGCTCGACGCTGGTGATTTCGGTCATGTCAGCGCTCCCTGGAAAGGCCTTTTGCGGCCAGTTCGTCCAGATAGGACTGCCAGCGTGCTTCCTTTTCGTGACCGAGCGTGTGGAAATAGTCCCAGGTGAAGATGCCGGTGTCGTGCATGTCGTCGAAGGTGATGCGCACGGCATAATTGCCGACGGGATCGATCTTGAGGATCGCAACGTCCTTCTTGCCGGGCACGGTCACCCGCTGATCGGGCGAATGACCCTGCACCTCCGCCGAGGGCGACAGCACCCGCAGCAGCTCGGCCGGAAAGGCGAAAGGCGCATGGCCTGGAAAAGTCACGGTCAGCAGGCGCCTGTCCTTGGATACGCGCAGTTCTGTGGGGGCGGTCATTCGCATCGATCCGGTCTGGTTTCGGCGGCGACACTAGCTCCGCCGATCGTTGCTGGCCATATGCATTGCGCCTCTGGCCCTTGAATTTCCAAGGCGATTGCCCGACATTCGCAGGTAGAAACGCAAGCGCAACCAACGCGACGGGCGCGAAAATCGCGCAGAGGAAACGCAGGCCCATGAGCTTTGCCGGCAGCAGCATGATCGATCCGTTCGGACGCTCGATTTCCTATCTGCGCGTCTCGGTCACGGACCGCTGCGATTTCCGCTGCACCTATTGCATGGCGGAGGACATGGCCTTCCTGCCGAAGAAAGACCTGCTCAGCCTCGAGGAACTCGACCGGCTCTGCACCGTCTTCATCGAGAAGGGCGTGAAGAAGCTGCGGTTGACCGGCGGCGAGCCGCTGGTGCGCAAGAACATCATGCACCTCGTGCGTCAGCTCTCGCGGCACCTTGACAACTGCGCGCTGGAAGAGCTGACGCTGACCACCAACGGCTCGCAGCTCGCGCGCTTCGCACAGGAACTCGCCGATTGCGGTGTGAAGCGCATCAACGTCTCCCTCGACACGCTCGACCCCGACAAGTTTCGCACCATTACCCGCTGGGGCGATCTCTCCAAGGTGATGGCGGGCATCGAGGCGGCCGAGGCGGCCGGCCTCAAGATCAAGATCAACGCCGTTGCGCTGAAAGGCTTCAACGATACGGAACTGCCCGCAATGCTGCGCTGGGCGCATGGCCGCGGAATGGACCTGACCGTCATCGAGACGATGCCGATGGGCGAGATCGACGCCGACCGCACCGACCAGTATCTCCCTCTCTCGCAGTTGCGCGCCGATCTCGAGCGCCGCTTCACGCTGACCGACATCCCCTACAAGACAGGCGGCCCGGCCCGCTACGTCGAGGTCGCAGAGACGGGCGGACGGATGGGCTTCATCACGCCGCTCACGCACAATTTCTGCGAAAGCTGCAACCGGGTCCGCCTCACCTGCACTGGCATGCTCTATATGTGTCTCGGGCAGAACGACGATGCCGACCTGCGTGCGCCGCTGCGCGCGTCCGAAGGCAACGAGCTGCTTTCCAACGCCATCGACGAGGCTATCGGGCGCAAGCCGAAAGGCCACGACTTCGTCATCGACCGGCGTACCCGCAGGCCAGCCGTCGCCCGCCACATGAGCGTCACGGGCGGCTAAAGCCCTCAGCCAGGCCTTTATGGCCTCATCATTCTACAATGCTGTCCGTTGCTTTGGCCCGCCCCGGGCCATAGGTCTGTGCCAATACAGAATCACCGGACCTGCCCTTGCCACTCTCCCCGAACCTGCGCGGCTCGCTTTTCATCGTCATTTCGATGGCGGGCTTCACCATCAACGACGCGATCACCAAGACGCTGGTTGGAACCATGAACCAGGGTCAGGTGATGCTGGTGCGTGGCCTGTTCGCGACGCTGCTGATCGGCGCGCTCGCCTGGAGCCAGGGCGCGCTGCGCATGCCGCGACAGGCGGCTCATCCGATGGTGGCCCTGCGCGTAACCGGCGAACTCGTCGCAACCATCCTGTTTCTGATCGCGCTGACGAGGATGCCACTCGCCAACATTTCCGCCGTGCTGCAGGCGCTGCCGCTTGCCGTCACCATGGGGGCTGCGCTCTTCTTCGGCGAGACGGTTGGCTGGCGGCGCTGGCTGGCGATCGCCGCCGGCTTCACGGGTGTGATGATCATCGTCCGGCCCGGCCTCGAGGGCTTCAACGCCTATTCGCTGCTCGCCCTCGTCTGCGTTCTGTTCTGCGCCGTCCGCGATCTTGCCACCAAGCAGATACCGGATGAAGTGCCTTCGCTGCTGGTTTCGACGCTCACATCGGCGGCCATCACCATCGTCGGCGCCTTGCTGATCCCGATATTCGGCGGCTGGACCCCGATGACGACTGGCGAGGTGGGGCTGCTGGCGGCGGCGGCCGTGTTGGTGCTGGTCGGCTACCAGTTCATCATCATGGCGATGCGCATCGGCGACATCTCCTTCGTGGCGCCGTTCCGCTACACGGCGCTGATCTGGGCGATCCTGCTCGGTTATCTGATCTTCGGCGACATCCCCGACGGCATCATGATCCTCGGTGCGTCGATCGTCGTCGGCTCCGGCCTCTATACGCTCTATCGCGAGCGCAGGGTGGGCCGCGAAAAGCCCGCAGCGGAAAGCACCGGGCCGAACATGGCCCCCGACGGGCTGTAAGGTTGCAATCATGACAGGCCCGCTTTTGAACAGAAATACGCCGCCGCATATCCTCACGCTGGTCATCGCCACCGCGACAGGCTCGTTGGCGATGAACGTATTCCTGCCGTCGCTTCCCGGCATCGCACGCCATTTCGACGCCGACTACGCCGTGGTCCAGCTTGCGATCTCGCTCTATCTGGTCGCCACCGCCGGGCTGCAGCTCGTTATCGGGCCTGCCTCGGACCGGTTCGGGCGACGGCCGGTGATGCTCACCTGCTTCGGAATTTTCCTGTTCGGTTCGGCCGCGACCATCTACGCGCCGACCATCGAGCTTCTGCTTGCGGCGCGCCTGCTGCAGGCGTTTGCCGCCGCCGGCATGGTGCTGTCGCGGGCGATCGTGCGCGACACGGTCGGCACCGACGAGGCCGCCAGCAAGATCGGCTATATCACCATGGGCATGTCCGTCGTGCCGATGATCGGCCCGGCGATCGGCGGCATACTCGACGAACTCTATGGCTGGCAGGCATCGTTCCTGCTCACCCTCGGTTTCGGCCTCCTGGCCTTCACCGTCGTCTTTCTCGATCTCGGAGAGACCAACCACAATCGTTCGTCGAACCTGCTCGCGCAGGTGAAGAGCTATCCCGAACTGATGCGGTCCCGCCGCTTCTGGGGTTACACGCTGACGGCTGCCTGCACCTCCGGCAGCTTCTTCGCCTTTCTCGGCGGCGGGCCTTATGTCTCGACCGAGATGCTGCATCTCGGCCCGGCCCAGTACGGCTTCTACTTTGCCATCATCTCGGTCGGCTACATGGCGGGCAACTTCATGTCCGGCCGCTTCTCGCGCCGCGTGGGCCTCAACACGATGATGCTGGCCGGCTGCATTGCGGCGGTGATCGGCATGATTGCATCCTTCATCCTCTTCGGCGCGGGCTACTACCATGCCCTGTCTCTGTTCGGACCCACCGTGCTGGTCGGGCTGGGCAACGGCATGACGCTCCCCAACGCCAATGCAGGCATCGTCAGCGTGCGGCCGCATCTGGCCGGCAGCGCTTCGGGCCTCGGCGGTTCGATGCAGATCGGCGGAGGCGCGGTGCTGGCGATGGTTGCGGGTGCGCTCCTCGGCCCGGAGACCGGCCCCTGGCCGCTGCTCGTCGTCATGCTCTGTTCCACCGTGGCAGCGGTGGGTGCCGCGCTCTATGTCATGCATGTCGCGCGCAGGGCGGGCGAAATCTGACACGGAGGACAGCGGCTTGGCGCAACGGGTGATCGGCATCGCCGGCTGGAAGAACTCGGGCAAGACGACGCTTGCCGAACGCCTCGTAGCCGAGCTTTCGGCACGCGGCTGGTCCGTCTCGACCGTCAAGCGGGCGCATCACGAGGCTGACATCGACCGCGACGGAACCGACAGTTTCCGACACCGCAGCGCCGGCGCTTCCGAGGTGATGCTGGTGACGCCGTTGCGCTGGGCGCTGATGCATGAACTGCGCGAGGAGCCCGAACCTGACCTCGAAGCCATGCTTGCCCGGCTTTCCCCATGCGACCTCATGATCGTCGAGGGCTACAAAGGCAGTCCGCATCCGAAGATCGAGATGCGGCGCATCGAGGCCAAAGACCAGACACCCCTGCCCGCATCCAGCAACGTGATTGCCATCGCGGCCGATCACGCCATCGCCGATGCCGCCGTTCCCGTCTTCGATCTCGACGCGGTTCCGGCCATCGCCGATTTCGTCGAGGCGGCCGTCGGCCTTCGGTGATCACGACACTGCCGCTGCGGAAGCATTTCGCGATTGCAATCCTGCTGAAAACAATGGGAATATCGCCTTCAAAGTGCGCGGCAAGCCGCACTTGAGACGATCGCCGTGATCGAAAGAACGCGGCGTATCCATAAGCAGAGAGGAACATTATGCGTATTTCTTCACGAGTTTCGCTGGCCCTGTCGGCCGCGGCCCTTGCCCTCACCATCGGCGCAGCGCAGGCGCAGGAGAAACTCAGGATCGGCACCGAAGGCGCCTATCCGCCCTTCAACAACCTCACCGCGGACGGCCAGCTCGTCGGCTTCGACATCGATATCGCCAACGCCCTTTGCGAAGAGATGAAGGTCGAGTGCGAATTCGTCACCCAGGACTGGGACGGCATCATTCCAGCGCTGCAGGCCAACCGTTTCGACGCCATCATCGCGTCCATGTCGATCACCGACGAGCGGAAGAAGCAGGTCGACTTCACCAACAAATACTACAACACGCCGCCGGCCATCGTGGCGCCCAAGGACACCGACATCGCCGGCGTCTCGGCCGAGGATCTCGCCGGCAAGACCATCGGCGTCCAGGGCTCGACCACGCACTCCAACTATTCGGAAGCAACCTATACCGACAGCGACGTGAAGCTCTATCCGACCGCCGACGAATACAAGCTCGACCTCATCAACGGGCGCATCGACGCAGCCAATGACGACGTCACCGTGCTTGAGGAATGGCTGGCGACCGAGGAAGGCGCCTGCTGCAAGATCGTCGGCACGATCACGCCGGTTGAAGAAATCCACGGCCCCGGCGCGGGCATCGCCATCCGCCAGGGCGAGGACGAGCTGCGCGAGCGTTTCAACGCTGCGATCGACGCTATTCGCGCCAATGGAAAGTACAAGGAAATCAACGACAAGTACTTCTCCTTCGACGCATATGGCAGCTAAGCGCCAAGCTTGCTGACCTGATCGGCCGAAGGCGGCGGGTGACAGTCCGCCGCCTTCGCGCAAAGCGCCAAACGCAAGCTCGAAGAACGCGGCCGTATGGAGACAACTCTCAAACTGCTCGGTTTCGGAGCGGAAGGCTGGGGCGACGAGATCGCTTCCGGGGTGCTCGTCACCGTGTCGCTGGCGCTGGCAACGCTGCCGCTCGGACTTGCGGTCGGCTTCCTGATTGCGCTGGCCAAGCAGTCGCAGGAGCGCTCGCTGCGCCTTGCCGCCAACATCTACACGACGATCTTCCGCGGCCTGCCGGAGCTGCTGACGCTGTTCCTGGTCTTCTACGGCGTCCAGCTTGGCGTGCAGCGTCTCGTCGCGCTGTTCAACCCCGACGCCACCATCGAGATCAACGCGTTCGTCGCCGGCATGGTGGCGCTCGGCGTCGTCTTTTCCTCCTATGCCAGCGAAGTTTTCCTGTCTGCCTTCCGCGCCATTCCGCGCGGCCAGTATGAAGGCGGCTACGCGATCGGCCTCTCCACCTGGCAGACGATGCGGCTGGTCGTGCTGCCGCAGCTCGTGCGCATCGCCCTGCCCGGTCTCTCCAACCTGTGGCTGATCCTGCTCAAGGATACGGCGCTCGTATCCGTGATCGGCCTGTCAGACATCATCCGTCAGGCCGGCATCGCCGCGCGCGTTACCAAGGAGGCATTCCTGTTCTTCGGCGTGGCGTGCCTTCTGTATCTGGTCCTTGCAATCATCTCGTCCATCGCCTTCGGTTTCATCGAGCGCTGGGCAGGCCGCACGGAGCCGGCGCGATGAGCAACACCGCAAGCCGGATCATTGAAACGATGGAGCTCCCGCCGGCACCCGCGCGGCAATGGACCGGGCAGCGCATCGCCGGACACGTTTTCATGGGTTTCTGGGTGCTCGCCGCGCTCGGACTCGCGACCTTCCTTGCAGGCGCGTGGGATAGCGAACTCTTCGCCCGTTATGCACCCAACTACGTTTCCGGCCTGATCGTCACCATCCAGCTCGTGCTGATATCGATCCTGCTCGGCGCGCTACTTTCGGCGCCGATCGCCTATGCGCGCACCTCGCGCAACAAGTTCCTGGCATGGCCTGCCTATGCCTATGTCTATTTCTTCCGCGGCACGCCGCTGCTGGCGCAGACCTTCCTCATCTATTACGGGCTCGGCTCGTTCCGGCCGCAGCTCGAGGCGCTCGGCTTGTGGACCTTCTTCCGCGAGGCCTGGTATTGCGCCGTCCTCGCCTTCATGCTCAACACCGCCGCCTACCAGGCCGAAATCCTGCGCGGTGCGGTGCAGAGCGTGCCGCGCGGGCAATGGGAGGGCGCGGCATCGCTTGGCCTGCACCGGTTCCAGACATTGCAGAAGATCATCCTGCCGCAGGCGCTCATCGTCGCGCTCAGGCCCTACGGCAACGAGATCATCCTGATGATCAAGGGCTCGGCCATCGTTGCGATCATCACCGTCTACGACCTGATGGGCGAGACGCGCCGCGCCTATTCGCGTACCTTCGATTTCCAGACCTATATCTGGGCAGCCGTCATCTACCTTGCGATCGTGGAGACGCTGCGTAACATTATCGACTGGATCGAGCGCCGCATCACCAGACATCTCAAGCGCTGACGCGGCTTTTCAGCACCACACCGCACGAAAGGGAGCCGGCATGGCCAAGGTAGCATTTCTGGGATTGGGCGTGATGGGTTATCCGATGGCCGCGCACCTGAAGAACAAGGGCGGTCACGACGTCACCGTCTACAACCGCACCAAGGCCAAGGCCGAGAAGTGGGTGGATGAGCATGGCGGCGAGATGGCGCTGACGCCGGCAACCGCGGCAGCCGACAAGGATTTCGTCTTCGCCTGTGTCGGCAACGACGACGACCTGCGTTCCGTCACACTGGGTTCCGACGGCGCTTTCGGCGCGATGAAAAAAGGCGCGATCTTCATCGACAACACGACGGCGTCGGCGGAAGTCGCCCGCGAGCTCGACGAGGCCGCCAAGGAGCGCGGCCTTGGCTTCATCGATGCACCAGTCTCGGGCGGTCAGGCGGGCGCGGAAAACGGCGTGCTGACGGTGATGTGCGGCGGCGATGAAGCGACTTTCGACAAGGCGAAGCCTGTGATCGATGCCTATGCCCGCATGGTCGGGTTGATGGGCCCGGCCGGCGCCGGCCAGCTCACCAAGATGATCAACCAGATCTGCATTGCCGGCCTCGTACAGGGGCTGTCGGAGGGCATCCACTTCGGCAAAAAAGCCGGGCTCGACATCGAGAAGGTCATCGACGTCATCTCCAAGGGCGCGGCGGGCTCCTGGCAGATGGAGAACCGCCACAAGACGATGAATGCCGGCAAGTACGATTTCGGCTTCGCGGTCGACTGGATGCGCAAGGATCTCGGCATCTGCCTCGCCGAAGCCGACCGCAACGGCGCGAAGCTGCCCATCACCGCACTGGTCGACCAGTTCTACAAGGACGTCCAGCAGATGGGCGGCAAGCGCTGGGACACGTCCTCACTGCTGGCGCGGCTGGAGAAGTAGGCTCCGGCCATGAATGCCCTGTCGCGCAATTCCACTGCCGAGGAAGTCATCGAGCATCTGAAATCGCTCCGCTCGGAGGAAAACCGGCAGGGCATGTTGCGCTACGGGATACGGATCGAGCGCGCGCTGGGCATCTCCCACGGTGATCAGCGGCGCATCGCCAAGGCGATCGGTCGGGACCACGAACGCGCTTTCGCGCTCTGGGATTCCGGCATCACGGAAGCGCAGTTCATCGCGGCGCTGACTGCCGACCCCAAGCGCTTCACAGCGGATGACGCGCGGCAATGGGCGGCGGAATTCGATTCATGGGACATCGTCGACGGGGTCTCCGACCTCTTCGTCGACACCGACCACTGGCTGCCCCTCATCGACGACTTCGCCGAGGACGAGCGCGAGTTCGTTCGTCGCACCGCCTTCGCGATGATGGCCTGGTCCGTGGTTCATCGGAAGAAGGAGCCGGAGGAAACCTTCCTGAACTTCCTCGAAACCATCCGCCGGCACGCCGGCGACGAGCGCAATTTCGTCAGGAAAGCCGTGAGCTGGGCGCTACGCTCGATCGGCAAGCGATCCGCAAGCCTCAACGCCGCCGCCCAGGATCTCGCGCGCGAACTCGCGGCGTCGGAAGACAAGACCCGTCGCTGGATCGGCCGGGATGCCGTGCGCGACCTCACCTCGGAAAAGACCAGGCAGCGCCTCGAACGCATCGCCAACAAGGTCTCGGCCAAGCCGCGCAAGGCCTGAGGGGCCAGAAATCGCGCTGCCACTCCAGCCAAAAGTCTCCTGTTAACCATTTGCCCGCTAGCCTGACGGGGAAACTCAGGAGGGGATACGGGCGTGGGCAATGCTGAGGTGCGGGCTTTCCCGCTACATCGTCAACGGAAACTGGTGAGCGGCATCGCTCGCGTGCTTGGCTCCAAGCAGGGCGAAGAGGCCACCCTGTTCTGGCGTGAGACTGCGAAGAGCCTCCTGCAACGACTTATCGCGAATGGCGTGCAACAGGCGGCGGCCGAGGACGAGGTACGCGCCCTGCTCCACGTCGTGCTTTCGGAGCTCGAGACGGATGCGGCGACCGCAAGGGGCTGACGGCTCTCGAAGCCGCTACGACCGATCCCGCGCAGCCTCCACAAACGCATCGAATATGCGCAGACCCGGATGATCTTCGCCGGCCAGCTTTTCGGGATGCCATTGTACACCCATGGCGAAGGTCTGTGACGGCACCTCGATACCTTCGATCACGCCGTCCGGTCCTCGTGCGGTGACGATCACATCTCCGGATGCCTCGACGATCGCCTCGCGGTGGAAGGTGTTCGCGCTGAATCTCTCGTTTGCGAAGACCTCTGCCATCCTTGTGCCGGGCTGAATGAGCACCTCGTGACGCAGGTCCTTCTGGTCATGGTTCAGCGCGTTCGGCCATGAGGCATGCACGTCCGAGACCATGCGGCAGCCGTTCAGGCATGCCAGCATCTGCATTCCGTTGCAGATGCCCAGCACCGGCTTGTCGCGCGCCAAAAAGCCTTCCATCAGCGCCATCTCGACGGACAGCCGATCGGAGGCCGGATATTGCGACTGATCGCCGTCGACGTACCAGGGTTCGGGAAATTCAATGCGCCCGCCGACGCTTACAAACCCGTCGAACTGTTCAACGATCTGCTCCACAAGTTCAGGCAGGTACGGAATCCCGAAGGGCATGCCGCCAGCGCGCCCGACGGCGGAGAAATAGGCTTTCGACGTTTCGTAGGCGGTGCCGCCAGCGCTAGTGTTTTCGTCCATGATCACGGCGATCATCGGCTTGCGTTTCATGTGCTCGTACCTGCCCTGGCGTGTGGGTTCTTCGAAAGACTCTTGCCAGACGATAGTCGACAAACTGGCCGAACATGCAACGTGGTTCGGGCAGCTCACCCTGCGCAAATCCGTCGGGCCAGCGCCGCATGGCGCGCCCTTGCCCACGACCGATTGTTCACGTCGGGGGCCGAATTGCGCCTATCGGGCCGACTTACGCGGCGCGTTCGCCGGCTTCCTTGTCGAGCACCAGATAGTCGAGCGGGAGCTGGGTCGTGTTCTTGATCTGCTCCATGGCAAACGCGGACGAGACGTCGCGTATCTCGATCTTGGCGATCAGCCGCTTGTAGAAGGCGTCATAGGCCGCGATGTCGGGCACGACCACGCGCAGCAGATAGTCGACCTCGCCGCTCATGCGGTAGAACTCCACGACCTCGGGGAACTCCTGGATCACCTCTGCGAAACGCTTCAGCCATTCCATGCTGTGCGCGTTGGTGCGGATCGAAACGAACACGTTGACGCGTGTGTTGACCTTCCCGGGGTCGAGGATTGCGACGCGCCGCTGGATTACGCCCTCCTCCTCGAGCTTCTGGATACGCCGCCAGCACGGCGTGGTCGAAAGGCCCACCTTCTTCGCCACGTCGGCGACTGCCAGGGTCGAGTCCTCCTGCAAGAGGCGCAGGATTTTTTTGTCGAGGCGATCCATTTCGAAACTCCGGTGGAATTTCATGCCATGATGAGAGCAAAACTTTGCCTCGACAAGAAACTTCTTCTCTTAGAAAGGTGCTTTGGCGCGTGAAACGCCTAAGCGCGGCGGTCGAGGCGCATTGCGATTTCGCGGCGGAGCACCGGAAGCAAATCGCTCTCGAACCAGGGATTCCTTTTCAGCCATGCCGTGTTGCGCCAGGAAGGGTGCGGCAGCGGCAGCACGCGCGGCGTTTCGTTGCGCATGAAGATGGCGTGCCAGTCGGCCACCGTCTCGGTGAGCGAACCCCGCCGTGCATCACCGAGATGCCAGCCCTGCGCATAGAGCCCGATCGCGAGCACCAGTTCCACCTGCGGCATCGCAGCGATCAGTTCGGCCCGCCATGCCGGCGCGCATTCGCGGCGCGGCGGCAGATCGCTTCCCTTGGCGTCCTGCCCCGGAAAGCAGAACCCCATCGGCGCGATGGCAAAGTTCCTGGCGTCGTAAAATTCCTCGCGCGTTGCGCCCAGCCAGTCGCGCAGGCGATCGCCCGAGCGGTCGTTGAACGGCTGGCCGGTGGCGTGAACCCTCGTGCCCGGCGCCTGCCCGGCAATCAGGATGCGCGCGGTCGACGATGCTGTGACGACCGGGCGCGGCTCGTGCGGCAGTGGGCGCGCCGGGTTGGCCGGCGCGTCCCGGCACAAGCGGCAGGCGCGTATGCGCTCGACCAGCTCTGCCAGTTCTTCGTCCATCAGGCCGCAGCACTCGGCCGCGAGGCGACCGCCGCGTACCAGCGTCGCACATTCGCGCACTCGTCCGGCACAGCGATGCGGGCGGGCTTCATGAAGTCGATGCCGATCATTCCCGTGATGTCGGCGATGGAGAAAGCGTCGCCGGCGATGAACGCGCGATCGGCGAGCTCACTATCAAGGAAAGCGAGGAAATCCAGTACCTTGGGTTTGTTGGCTTCACCCCATTCTGCAATTTGCGGCACCTCCCATTCCTTCATTGCGGGATGCAGGTGACGAAAGGCGCTCGCAACGGCGCTGAGGAAATTTAGCTCCATCCGGCGCTGCCACATCTCGACCTTCGCCTTGCCGACCGCGCCCGTGCCGAACAGCGGCGGCTCGGGGTGCGTTTCCTCGAAATAGCGGCAGATCGCGACCGATTCGGTGATGATCGTGCCGTCATCGAGTTCCAACACAGGCAGCCGCCGCAGCGGATTGCGGCTGGCGACCTCGGGCGAGCGATGCCCCATCGCGCCCATGTCGACCGGCACCAGCGGCACTTCGATGCCCTTTTCCGCCAGAAAGATGCGCACCCGGCGCGGATTGGGCGCACGCCCGCCATCGTAAAGCTTCATCCGGTCTCTCCTCCGTCCGTTTCCTGTCCACTCATCTTGCCCTGAAAAAGGGATCGCAACCAATCCCCGATCGCCGAAAGCCCGTCATGCGATACCTCCGCCATGCCGCCGTGAATGCGGCGCCAATCCTGCGGGCGCTCGAAAGAACCGGCCCAGAGGCCACGGCCGGCGTCTCGCGCCGACCGTTCGGCATCGTCATGGTCGCCATAGGCGATAGCCCAGCCGCGCTCCACCATCGCGCGGTTCAAGTCGACGCCGCCGGCTTTGCAACTTGCGAGCAGCCGGTCGTAGCGGTCGCGGCGCCAGGCCTCGCACGTCACCGGCCGTCCGCCGATCAGTTCTACCAGCGCGCTGCGCGCTTCGCGCCCGCAGGCATAGTCGCCGCGTGGGCCAGCGCAGGTCTGGCCGAGTTCCGGCGCATCGATGCCGATCAGTCGCAGCCGCGTACCGCCGAGCGTCAGGGAATCGCCGTCCACCACCTGCGGCATGCCGGACCGGGTCTCGGCCGTTCCGAAGCGCTCGTGACCGGCAACGAATGCCAGTGCCGCAAGGATCGCGACCGCCAGCGCAAGGTCCAAGAATCGCCGGACGAACGACCCGGGTTTGCGCCGGTGCGGGCGGCGGCTGCGCCTTCTCAAGGCCATCGTCGGAAGGGTCTCTTAATCATTCCGCGTTAGCGTGCCGCTACGAGAGTATCGCGCGCGAAAACCGTAATCTTCCATGGCGTTACAACGCTCAACCGCAACCGACAAGAACATTGTGGACCGCACCAAGGCGCACCGCAACAGTGACGTTGCGCGCGCGGTGCGGCGTACGCGCGATCGGTTGGCCCAGCAAGCGGGCAATCCGGTCTACGATCGCGAACTCCTGAAATTGCACGCCCGCGCGACGATCAACACGGCGCTCGCCATCCCACTCACCGTCATGGCGGTCACCGCGGCCGGGCTGTTTGTGGGCGTCGGCTTTACCATCGTTGCATGGGCGCTGGTCACCATCGCCTGCTACGGCGGGCTCGCGCTGACCGCCCGACGCGTGGACCGCACCGAAACCACAGAAATCAACGCCAAGAAGGTTCGGCGCGCCTTCCTTTTCGGCCATTTCATCAGCGGCATCGGCTGGAGTTATTTCGCATGGATCGCCTGCAATGAATGTCAGGTCGATCAGTTTCCCGTGCTCAAGGCTGTCGTCCTGCTTCTGGTCATGGCGGCAACCGCGATCATCTCCTCGGCGCTCAGCGGTGCACTGGCCACCACATTCGCGCTGCCGGTCGGCATCTTTGCCGCCTCGGTCGCGATGTCGAGCGGGTGGCAGCCTGTGGAAGCGATCATGGCAGGCTTGCTCGTCATATCGCTGCCGTTCTTCAGCTATGTTGCCGGCCATCTGCATTCAGCCAGCGTGATGCTGCTGTCGTTCCGCGCCGAAAAGGATGGCCTGATCGCCGAGCTGGAGACGGCAAAGGCGATGTCTGACGAAGCCCGCAGACGTGCCGAAGAAGCAAACCTCGCCAAATCGCGCTTTCTGGCCACCATGAGCCACGAACTGCGCACGCCGCTCAACGCCATTCTCGGCTTTTCAGAGGTCATGGCGAACGAGGTGCTCGGTCCGATGCAGAACGACACCTATCGTGACTATGCGAAGGACATAAACGGCTCCGGCCGCCATCTCCTGCACCTCATCAACGAAATCCTCGATCTCTCGCGCATCGAAGCAGGCCGCTACCAGCTCAGCGAAGAGCCGATGTCGCTTGAAGCCGTCGTGGAAGAATGCTGCCACCTGATGGAGCTGAAGGCGCGCAACAAGGACATCCGCCTCGTGCAGCAGTTCGAGCCGAACCTGCCGCGCATCTTCGCCGACGAGCGCTCACTGCGGCAGGTGACGCTGAACCTGCTGTCGAACGCGGTCAAGTTCGCGCCCAGCGGCAGTGAAGTGCGCGTGCGCGTCGGCTGGACGGCCGGTGGCGGCCAGTACATCTCGGTGAAGGATAACGGCCCCGGCATTCCCGACGACGAGCTGCCGATCGTCCTGTCGGCGTTTGGCCAGGGCTCGATCGCCATCAAGAGCGCGGAACAAGGCACCGGGCTTGGCCTGCCGATCGTCCAAGGCCTGATAGCGCTGCATGGCGGCGAGTTCCAGCTTCATTCCAAGCTGCGCGAAGGCACGGAAGCCATCGCGATCCTGCCGCCCTATCGCATCATGGAAGAACTGCCCGCCCTGCCAACCGAAAAGGTTGCCGCGGCGGGCGGCAGGCGGCGCTAAGTCCGGACAACCATGCCGGCATGCACCAGGGCGGCGTTCTTGACGACGCCCGCCGCAAGTGCGGCACCGATCCCCTCCCCATCGCCAAGCGACAGGTCGAGAAGCGGACGAAGCCCCATCAGCCGTGCCGCCCGGGCCATGCCCGGCTCCGTCGAACAATGCGCGAGCAGGCAATGGTCGATCGCGCCCGGTTCTGCCGCCTTCAGAACGGCAGCAGCGGCCAGCGCCGCATAGCCATCCAGGATGACCGGGACCTTCTCGACGCGGGCCGCGAGGATCGTGCCTGCGATCGCCGCGAATTCGCGCCCACCCAACCTGCGTAGCGCTTCGAGCGGGTCTTTCAGGTTCGTTCCGTGGTGGGCGATTGCCTTTTCCACCACCTCCACTTTGCGCGTAATCATCTCATCGTCGGCACCGGCACCCGGCCCGACCCAGTCGGCCGCGTCACCGCCGAACAGGGCCGCCATCAGGGCAGCCGCCGAGGTCGTTCCGCCGGCACCGACGCCGCCAACGCAAAGCAGGTCGATGCCGCCCGCCACCGCTTCCATGCCGAAGGCCATGGTGGCCGCACAGCCGCGCTCGTCCAGCGCTGGCTCGACAGTGATGTCGCCCACCGGCATGTGGAGCGCCAGGTCGAAGATCTTGAGGCCAAGATCGTTGGCGGCGCATAGCTGGTTGACGGCTGCGCCGCCCGCCGCCGCGTGCTCGATCATGGCTTGCGTCTCGTCGGCCGCGCGGCGGGAGACGCCATGCCGGGTCATGCCGTGTGTGCCGGCAAACAGGGCTACCAGCGGGCGAAGCACCTGCGGGTCACGCCCGGTCCAGGCTGACAGCCATTCGGCTATCTCGCACAGGCGCCCGAGCGAAGGCCCCTGCCTTGACAGCATCTCGTTGCGCGCCGCCGCACGGTCGCGCGCGGCCACATTCGGCCCGGGCAAGGTCTTCAGAAGCTGGCGGTAATCGTCGAAGGGCAGTCCGGTGGTCATGGCAGGTCCGGTTCAGATGAAGTCGGCCCGCAATAGCCGCTCGCGGCGCGGCGCACAATGCAACAGCCGGGGTTTCAGTCGGCCCAGACGATCGGACGCTCGTAGATCGCGGCGGGTATCTCGGAATTGCTGCTGCCGCAGTTGGCCGTCATGCCGACCTTGGCGAAACCCTGCGCCAGATAGAAGGCGACGGCCTTGGCATTGGCCTCCTCGACCTCCAGCCGCACCTTGTCGGCGTCGGGAAAGCAGCTTTCGATCTCGTCCAGCAAGAGGCCGCCGATGCCCCGGCCCTGACAGTCCGGCTGAACGTAAAGCTGATGCAGCATCACGGTCTTGCCCTCGTCGGCAGCCGAGGCGAATGCCATGCCGCCGATGCGCTCGCCGTCGTCGGCAACCAGAAACTCGGAATTCGGCCTGACCAGCCGCGCCTCGAGCGACGGGATCGAATGCCAGTCGTCGGTGATCGCCGTCACCTTGTCCGGGCCGTAGATCGCATCGTAGGTGTCGTGCCAGGTTTCGACCAGCAGCGCGCGCACGGCTTCGATGTCTCGCGATGAGGCCGTGCGCACGAACATGGCTATTCGATCCCGAGGCGGGCCTTGACCAGGTCGTTCACCGCCTGCGGATTGGCCTTGCCGCCGGTGGCCTTCATCACCTGGCCGACGAACCAGCCGGCAAGCGTCGGCTTGGCCTTGGCCTGCTCGACCTTTTCCGGGTTGGCGGCGATCACCTCGTCGACGGCCTTCTCGATGGCGCCGGTGTCGGTCACCTGCTTCATGCCGCGGCTTTCAACCAGCGCGCGCGGGTCGCCGCCCTCGTTCCAGACGATCTCGAACAGGTCCTTGGCGATCTTGCCGGAGATCGTGCCTTCCTTGATAAGGTCGATAACGGCGCCAAGCTGATCGGGCGAAACCGGAGTCTCTTCAATACCCTTGCCGGATTTGTTCAACTGGCCCAGCAGGTCGTTGATGACCCAGTTGGCGGCGGCCTTGCCGTCGCGGCCGGCCGCGACCTTCTCGTAATAATCGGCGATCGCCTTCTCGGACACGAGAATCGATGCGTCGTAGGCCGACAGGCCCAAGCTCTCGACGAGTCGCGCCTTCTTGTCGTCCGGCAGTTCCGGCAGATGCTCGGCCAGCGCATCGACATAGGCCTGATCGAATTCCAGCGGCAGCAGGTCCGGATCGGGGAAATAGCGGTAGTCGTGCGCTTCTTCCTTGGAACGCATCGACCGGGTCTCGCCCTTGCTCGGGTCGAACAGCCGCGTTTCCTGATCGATCGAGCCGCCGTCCTCCAGAATACCGATCTGGCGACGGGCCTCGTACTCGATCGCCTGTCCGACGAATCGGATCGAGTTGACGTTCTTGATCTCGCAACGAGTGCCGAAGTCTCCGCCCGGCCGGCGCACCGACACGTTCACGTCGGCGCGCATCGAGCCTTCGTCCATGTTGCCGTCGCATGTGCCGAGATAACGGACGATGGTGCGCAGCTTGGTCAGATAGGCCTTCGCCTCGTCCGACGAGCGCATGTCGGGCTTGGAAACGATCTCCATCAGCGCGACGCCGGAGCGGTTAAGGTCGACGAACGACATCGTCGGGTGCTGGTCGTGCATCGACTTGCCCGCATCCTGCTCCAGGTGGAGCCGCTCGATGCCGACCTCGATGTCCTCGAAGTTGCCCTTCTTGTCGGGCCCGACAGAGATCGTCACGGTGCCTTCACCGACGATCGGCTGCTTGAACTGCGAAATCTGGTAGCCCTGCGGCAGGTCGGGATAGAAGTAGTTCTTGCGGTCGAACACCGACTTCAGGTTGATCTGCGCCTTCAAACCCAGCCCGGTGCGGATCGCCTGGCGCACGCATTCCTCGTTGATGACCGGCAGCATGCCCGGCATTGCCGCGTCGACGAGGCTGACATTGGCATTCGGCTCCGCGCCGAAGGCGGTCGAAGCGCCCGAGAAGAGCTTCGCCTCGGAGGTCACCTGCGCATGAACCTCCAGGCCGATGATGATTTCCCAGTCGCCGGTCGCACCCGCGATCAGGCGCTTGGGGTCAGGTGTGCGGGTATCGATGATCGTCATGGAAGTCCGGTTCGCTGTGGCGTTGTCGCGCTTTCGCGCCTTTCTGCATGCGGCTTTCGCTAGATCAAAGCGCGCGTCCATGCAAGCGATTCGCCCTTGTCAGGCTGTTGCAAGCCTACGGTCACCACCCGCATCTGGACGACGCGGACGATCTCGCCTATGTAGCGGGCGCATTCCAAGGTGCTTTATGTCCAGCTTTGAGTCCCGCTGAAGCCCTGACGTCCACGATCGTCAGGGCATGAAAACCGAGAAACGACGCCCCGCTTACGCGGCGGCGTAATTGTCGTTCGGCCTTTGGCCGGGTTTTCGGGACTTTTTCCAATGAACATCACACGCGCTGAACAGCGCATCCTCCACCTGTTGGCGCAGGGCGGATGGATCGAACTCGAGAAAGACGAGCAGGGTCGCATTGCGGCAGCTCATTGCCACACGCGCGACAACTGGCGTTTTGCCGGTTTCGATGTCGACCTTTTCCGCAGGCTGAAGCGGCGCAATGCCGTGGCCTCGAAAGGCGGCGGGCCCTACCGCATCACGCGGCGTGGCCTCGAACTGGTGCGCGCCAGGCAGGACAACCGCTGATCCGTCCGCACACCCGTCGGGGCCAATCGGCCCCGACGGGCATCCATCCTATGCGGTCGCGATATATTCCCGGATCTGTTCCGCCTCGCGCTCGACCTCCTCGATGCGCAGCTTCACCACGTCGCCGATCGAGATGATGCCGTCCAGTTGCCCGTCCTTTTCGACAGGCAGGTGGCGGAAACGTCCGCGCGTCATGATTTCCATCACTTCGTTGACCGTATTGGCTTCCCGGCAGGTGCTGACCTTTGCCGTCATCGCCTTGTCGACGGTCAGCGACAGGGCCTCGGTGCCCAGTTCGCCCACGGCCCTCACGATGTCGCGCTCCGAGAGGATGCCGCGAATCTTGCGGTCGCCCGCCGTCACCACCACCGCGCCGATGCGCCGCGCGCCCAGGAGCTGCGCGGCCTGCGCCAGCGTGGCGTGGGGCTCCAGTGTGACAACGTCGCGCCCTTTTTGCTCCAGTATCAACCTGACCGTCATGGCACGCTCCTCTCGGCTTGTTGGTCCGCGATGGCACATGGTGCGCTCGGCTCGGACCGTTTTCAAGTCGGTCGGAACGCGTCAGCCGTGCGATACGCGCCGGTCGAACAGCCGGACAAGAAAGAAGCCGGCCAGGAAGCCGCCTATATGCGCCTCCCAGGCGATCGGGTTGTCGGAACCGGGCACGCCGACGCCAAGCCCCATCACCAGGTTGACCACCATCCAGACTGCCAGGAACGTGACGACGGCGCGCGAGCGGAACACGGCGGGTATCGACAGAACCGTTCCCGCAAAGGCGCCCTGCCCTCGCCGCCGGTCGATCTGGAAACCGAAGCGCGCCGCAGCACCCATCATCCCCGAGATGGCGCCCGAAGCGCCGACCAGCGGGGCCGGGTCGACAGGGTGCAGCACGAAGTGCAGGCCGACCGCCGCCAGCGACGTGACCAGCCAGAACGCCAGAAAACGCGCGGCCCCGATGCGGTTGGCCAGCGGCGAGCCGAAGGCAGCCAGCCAGACCATGTTCACGATCAGATGCGCGAAGCCGCCATGGAGGAAGGCGTAGGTCCATGGCCCCGCGAACGCGTAAAGGTCGAGGGCATAACCGCCAGTGTAGCGAATCGGGATGAAGGCGAAGCGCAGTATGACTTCGAAATCCTGCCGGTCGGTCAGCAGATAGGCGCGCAGCAGATGAATGCCGACACAGATGGCAAGCAGCCCGATGACGACCTTCGGCAGGTTGAACACCGGCTCGCGCGGCGGCGGCGCGGCGGCTTCTGCGAGGGGTTCGTCCTCGGCGGTGCGGTTATGCGGATCGGATTCGGAAGACATCGGGCCGGCAATCTGGAGTGGGTCTCGTGCGCTAGCACCGCGTCGCGCAAATGAAAAGCCGTCCGGGTTGTCCCGGACGGCTTTGGTCGAGCCCCCTGCTCACCCCCAAGATTTCTTCTGACTGGAGTTCCCGCCGAAGCGTCGTCCCCTTGGAGTGTCAGGAAGGTGTCACAACGTCCGGCGGCCGGCAACGTATACTCTTTGTTAACCTTAACGAACCGGAACGCCGTGAACAACGGTTAACGGGACTGGCACGGGTTCTGCCTGTCCGTCCATGTAGCACATCGGAGGGATTCGTTTCTGTTCACCGATGACACAACCGCAAAGGGACAAGGGGCGGCAGGAAGCATGAAACAGGAAGGATCGATCGCGTTGTTCCAATACTGGAACAGGCTGCGCAAGGGGCGGCCTGCACCGCGGCGCACCGAGATCGAACCGGCGGACATCAAGGCTCTGCTGGCCGATACGTTTATCCTGGAAAAGGACACGCGCGGCGAACCGGTCTTCCGGCTTGCCGGCACGCGGCTCTGCGCGACCTATGGGCGCGAACTCAAGGGCTACTCTTTTCCCTCCATCTGGGCGCGGCGGGACCAGCGCATGATCGCCCGCGTCGCCCACAGCGCCTTCCACGACAAGTCGGTCGTCACCGTCACCTATGAGGGGCTCAGCCAGGGCGGAAAGGTCAACCTGTTCGAGATGGTGCTGCTGCCGCTCGAAGGGGGCCTTGGAAGCCCGCGCTCGCTCGGTGCAATAACCCCTCTCGCCAAGCCCTACTGGCTCGGTGCCGACCCGATCGTCGAAGGCAGGGTCGATACGCTGCGCGTCGTCGATCCCGACCACGAATCGGTGTTTTCAGGGACGCGCGCGACAATGTCGGTGCCGCCGATCGTGCCCGGTGCCGCGCAGATTATCGGCAGCGAGCCGGAGCGCCCGGAACACGGCCGCCGCATTCGCCACCTCGTGGTCTTCGATGGCGGCAAAGACGGTTAACTCGCGGCCCCGAAACAGGCGCCAGCTTACGGGATATTAACCGATCCGAGAATAACGTTTCGCCGACGTCTTCGCCATGCGCGAAGCATGGAACTGAGCGGGGCGGATTCGAGGATGATGTCAGCGGCGAGCCACATAGCGCCGTCACGGACGGAAAGACGGAACTTTCAGCGCGTGCCGGTGAAAGTTTACGGCCGTTATATGCTTGAGGACCGGTCCGAACATCCCTGCCAGGTGATCGACATGTCGCCTGGCGATGTGTCGTTCC
This sequence comes from Aquamicrobium sp., assembly GCA_019739225.1. Taxonomy (GTDB): domain Bacteria; phylum Pseudomonadota; class Alphaproteobacteria; order Rhizobiales; family Rhizobiaceae; genus Aerobium. Next base: position 115,948 of record JAHHDT010000001.1, on the reverse strand, counting down.
TGTCCAACAATCCCGGGCAGCTCGGCGAGAAGGTCATCGCCTATCTCGACCATATCGGCCGCGTAGAGGGCGTGGTTACGCGCCGCCTCGAAACCGGCTTCGCGATGACGATCCTCGCATCCGAGCGCAAGCGCGACAAGCTTGCCGCACAGCTTACATGGCTGGCCAACAGGCACGAGCTCGACCTGCCGGAAGATCGACGCCACGAACGCGTATCGCCGCGCAACCCGATGACGGTGCTGCACATGGGCGACGGGCGCCAGTACAAGTGCCGCATCATCGACCTCTCGCTTTCCGGCGCCGCCGTGGAGCTCGACGTCAAGCCGGCGCTCGGCGTCGAGGTCACGCTCGGCAATATGCGCGGACGCGTCGTGCGCCATTTCGACGACGGCATCGCCATCGAATTCGCCATGGTTCAGCGGGAAGAAACGCTGGCCGCGCACTTCAGCGGCCCACAGGCCGGCTGACCTTCCTCCTCATCGACTGCTTCAAGGCCGGCCATTGCGCCGGCTTTTTTCGTTCGCCATCTCAGGGTCAGCTGCGTCCGTGATTTCCCTACAATTTTAATCAAAATCTATTCTATTTTTATTCTTATTAAAATTACAGTTGTACAAATAACACTCTTGTTTTGATGCAAGTTATACTTCGCTCTTTTGCGTCGAATAAATTCGCATCTGTCATGGTGGTGTCGTCAAAGGGGAGACGACACTATGGGGACCAGGACAGGGATGCTGCATGCGGCGATTGCCGCCGCCATGCTGACGAGCGGTGCGCAGGCCGCATCTGCACAATCTTTCATGCCGACGGGCGGGCTGTCGACACAGCCGGTGGGCCACTACGAATTCTGCCAGCGCGAGCAGCGCGAATGCACCAGTACGGCACATGCCGGCCCGGTCGAGCTGACACGGCCGCTCTGGGCGCAGATTGTGGAGGTCAATAACATTGTCAACACGACGGTCACGCCGCGCACCGACATGGAGCTCTGGGGCGTCGAGGAGCGTTGGACCTATCCGGTCAACGGCTACGGCGACTGCGAGGATTACGTGCTCGAGAAGCGCCGTCGTCTCATCAAGGCCGGGGTGCCGGCCTCAAACCTTCTTATCACCGTGGTGCGCCAGCCCAATGGCGACGGCCATGCGGTGCTGACGGTTCACACCAACATGGGCGACTTCGTGCTCGACAATCTCGAGCCGCGGGTCCTGGCTTGGACAGAGACGGAATACAGCTACCTCAAGCGCCAGTCTGCGAAGCATTCCGGCATGTGGGTTTCGATCGACGACGGCCGCAACGTGCTGGTCGGCAGCGTCAGCTCCAACCGGTAGCGCCAGAGCATGTCGCCCAAAAGCGGAAATCGGTTTGGGGACAACGGCATGCGGAAAACAAACACTTAGGGCGCGTCGCCTGAGCCTGCTCGAACGCGACGCGCCTCTGAGAAACGGGAAATCAGGGACAACCCGGTCGAGTCCCCACCCTCCCCGTCCCCAACGACCGGGTTCAGGAGCCGGCCCTTCCCCAAAGGGTCGGCTCCGCTTTTTGCGGGGTACCTAAGCAGGCTGCTAGAACTCCACGATCTTGCCGTGGTCCAGCGTGACGCGGCGGTCCATGCGGGCGGCCAGGTCGTGGTTGTGCGTGGCGATCAGCGCCGAGAGGCCGGACTGGCGCACCAATGCTTCCAGCGCCTCGAAGACGTAAGATGCGGTATCGGGGTCGAGATTGCCGGTCGGCTCGTCCGCCAGCAACAGCAGCGGCGCATTGGCTACGGCGCGCGCGATCGCGACACGCTGCTGCTCTCCGCCCGACAGTTCCGCCGGACGGTGCTCCGCGCGCTCGCCGATCTTCATGTAGTCCAGAAGCTGCAGCGCGCGTTCGCGCGCCTGCGTCTGCGGCAGCCCGCAGACGAGCTGCGGCATCATTATGTTTTCCAGCGCCGAGAACTCCGGCAGCAGATGGTGGAACTGGTAGACGAAACCGATGTCGTTGCGGCGGATCGCGGTGCGCTCGTCGTCGGAAAGGCGCCCGCAGGCGCGCCCGTCGAGGATCACATCGCCGCCGTCCGGCCATTCGAGAAGCCCGGCCGTATGCAGCAGGGTCGACTTGCCGGCACCAGAAGGCGCCACCAGCGCAACCGTCTCGCCACGCCGCAGCGTGAAATCCGCCCCGTCGAGGATGGTCAGCTTGCGCATCCCTTCATCGTAGCGGCGGTCGATGGCCTTGAGTTCGAGCAGAAGGTCGGATGCCATCATTCGTACCGCAGCGCTTCGACGGGATCGAGCCGGGCCGCGCGCCAGGCCGGAAACAGCGTTGCCAGGAACGAGAGCACCATGGCCATCAGCACCACCGAGATCGTTTCGCTCGCATCCATCTTCGCCGGCAACTGGCTGAGGAAATAGAGCTCCGGATTGAACAGCGTCGTACCCGACAGCCACGAGAAGAACTGCCGGATCGATTCGACGTTGAGGCAGACGACCACGCCGAGCAGCACGCCCGCGATGGTGCCGGTCACGCCGATAGCCGCCCCCGTCATCATGAATATGCGCATCACCGATCCGCTGGTCGCGCCCATGGTGCGCAGGATCGCGATATCGCGGCCCTTGTCCTTCACAAGCATGATGAGGCCGGAAATGATGTTCAGCGCCGCCACCAGCACGATCAGCGTCAGGATCATGAACATCACGTTGCGCTCGACCTGAAGCGCGGAAAAGAAGGTCTGGTTGCGCTGCCGCCAGTCGGTGACGAATATCTGGCGTTGCGAAGCGACCTCGACCGGCCCGCGCAAAGCGTCCACCGCATCGGGGTCGTCGACGAACACCTCGATCGACTGCACCACGCCTTCTGAATTGAAATAGAGCTGTGCCTCGCTGAGCGGCATATAGATGATCGAGCCGTCATATTCGGACATGCCGACCTCGAAGATCGCCACCACCGGATAGATCTTCTGTCGCGGCGTGACGCCGAACGGTGTGACATCGCCTTCGGGTGCTACAAGCTGGATGCCGTCGCCCACGGCAAGGCCGAGGCTGTCGGCCATGCGCTTGCCGATCGCCACACCTTCCGACTGGTCGAAACCTTCGAGCGTACCTTGCCTGATGTTTTCGGCGACGAGCGTCATCTTCTCGATGTCCTGCTCACGCACGCCGCGCACCAACGCGCCGGTTCCCGCTCCTACCCGGCCGGTGGCCAGAACCTGCCCCTGAACCAGCGGGATCGCATAACGCACGCCTTCCACGCCCTCGATCCGTCCAGCAACGCCGGCATAGTCATCGAAGACACGGTCGATGGGCTCGACGATCAGGTGGCCATTGACCCCGAGGATGCGGTTGAGCAGCTCGGCGCGGAAGCCGTTCATGACGGCCATGACGATGATGAGCGTCGCGACGCCCAGCATGATCCCGACAAACGAGATCAGCGAGATTACCGAGATCACCGTATCCTTGCGCCGCGAGCGCAGGTAGCGCCAGGCGACCATGCGTTCGAAGACGGAGAACGGCCCGGCGCCCGCGAGTTTCCTGCCGGCTGCTTCGCTCATGCAGCTTTTCCGAAGCGCGCCGCAACCGCAGACAGCGGCATGGTTTCGCGTTCGCCCGTCTTGCGGTTCTTCACCTCGGCTTCGCCGGCGGCCACGCCGCGCGGCCCGACGATCACCTGCCAGGGCAGACCGATCAGGTCGGCAGTGGCGAACTTGCCGCCCGGCCTCTGGTCAGTGTCGTCATAGAGCACGTCGACACCCGCAGCGCCCAATGCGTCATAAAGTTCGTCACAGACGCGGTCGCAATCCGCATCGCCGGCTTTCATGTTGATCAGCGCGACGTCAAAGGGCGCGACCGATTCCGGCCAGATGATGCCGTTCTCGTCGTGGCTGGCCTCGATGATCGCCGCCACGAGGCGTGAGGGGCCGATGCCGTAGGAGCCCATGGAGACGAAGTGTTCCTTGCCGTCGGGTCCGGTCACCTTGGCGTTCATCGGCTTCGAGTATTTTTCGCCGAAATGGAAGATGTGGCCCACCTCGATGCCGCGCGCCGCCATCCGATCGCCTTCCGGCACCTCCTCCCAGGCATCCTCGTCATGCATCTCGTCGGTGGCCGCATAGGGCGTCGTCCAGGCCTTGACGATGCCGTCGATGCCCGCATCGTCGGCGAAATCGGTGTCCGCGCCCGGCACCGGCAGATCGAGAAAATCGCGATGGCAGAAGACCGCGCTCTCGCCCGTATCGGCCAGGATGATGAATTCGTGGCTCAGGTCGCCGCCGATCGGGCCGGTATCAGCCCGCATGGGAATCGCCTGCATGCCGACCCGCGCGAAGGTGCGCAGATATGAGACGAACATGCGGTTGTAGGCCGCACGCGCGCCCTCATAATCGATGTCGAACGAATAGGCGTCCTTCATCAGGAATTCGCGCGAGCGCATGACGCCGAAGCGTGGCCGCACCTCGTCGCGATACTTCCACTGGATGTGATAGAGGTTGAGCGGGAGATCCTTGTACGACTTCACATAGGACCGGAAGATGTCGGTCACCATCTCCTCGTTGGTCGGGCCGTAGAGCATTGCGCGGTCCTGCCGGTCGCGGATGCGCAGCATCTCCTTGCCATAGTCGTTATAGCGTCCGCTCTCGATCCACAGATCGGCCGACTGGATCGTCGGCATGAGGATTTCCTGCGCACCGGCGCGGTCCTGTTCCTCACGGATGATCTTGCACACCTTGTCGAGCACGCGCTTGCCCATCGGCAGCCAGGAGAACGAGCCCTGCCCCTGCTGGCGGATCATGCCGGAGCGCAGCATCAGCCGGTGCGAGACGATCTCGGCCTCGCGTGGATTCTCCTTGAGGATGGGCAAAAAATAACGCGACAGACGCATGGGAAATTCCGTGAGAGATGGTCACGGAATCATCCGCGCCAGGGTCCATTTGCTTCGGCTTCATAGCGATTTCATGGCAGGATGGAAACCCGACGCCAGCGCGTCCCATTGTCCGCCGCCGGCCTGTGCTTTTACTGGGCAGTAAGTGGCGCGGATTTGTGCAGTGCAGCACATCAAGGGTCATGTAAATGCAATATTTCTCGTGACATCGCGCGACGTGTTGGTCTAATGTGCCCCCCATAACCGAGAGGGCGGGACAATAATCCGCTCTCCTACGCGGTCAAAGTCTTGGGAGGATGCGATCTAGGCGCGATTATCCGCAGCCGCCGTAATACGGAAACAGATCGGACGCGTTTAAATTGCAAGGCTTCGGCCTTGCATTTTTTTTGTGCAACGAAATAAATCACGAGAGCGCGAGCAACGCCTGCTCGGAGCATTTTGCAGCCGGGCGAAATTCATCTGGCGCCACACGAATGCCACCACAAAAGCCAGTTTGAGCCAAGGAACTGCGTTCCTCAGAACGCTCGCTGTCTTAGCCGATCGACGGCCCAATGTGCGGTATGTCGTTAAACGAGAACCCATAATAGACGACGGCGATATAGAAGGCGGCGAAGATCACGCCGGCCACGATCGTCGTGCGGATCACCGCGCCCAGCATGTGTCTGCCGTGCGGCGCGCTTGAGACGGTGCCCAGTGTGACCTCGCCGTCCTCGTCCTGCGTTTTCAGCCCGAATGGCAGCATGGCGAAAAGAACCACCCACCACAGGATGAAGTAGATCGCGAAGATCGAAATCCAGCTCATGATCTTGTCCTTTTCAGCGCGCGGTCGGCAAAGCCTGCCCGGCGCTCATGGTTCGGCGCGATGCGCTATACCTGTTCCAGTTCGACCAGCGTGCCGAAGAAGTCCTTGGGGTGCAGGAACAGCACCGGCTTGCCATGCGCACCGATCTTCGGGTTTCCGTCGCCCAGCACGCGGGCTCCGGAAGCGGTCAATCGGTCCCGCGCGGCGATGATGTCATCCACCTCGTAGCACACATGATGCATACCGCCCGAAGGGTTCTTTTCCAGGAAAGGTCGGATCGTCGAGTTTTCGCCCAGCGGCTCCAGCAGCTCGATCTTGGTGTTGCCGACATCGATGAAGACGACTGTCACGCCATGCTCGGGCAATGGCTGCGGCTCGGAAACGCTGGCCCCCAGCGTATCGCGATAATGCGCGCTGGCGGCGGCGATGTCGGGCACAGCAAGCGCCACGTGGTTCAGGCGTCCGAGCATTCGTTTGTCAGGCTCCAGTTCATCCGTGCGTCCTTCGAGGCTCGCTGCGCTCGCACCTCAGGATGAGGACGGTAGTGCATCGAGCTCACGGTGGGTGGGTTCGATCAAACCACTTCCCTCATCCTGAGGCGCGAGCGCAGCGAGCCTCGAAGGACGCACCTGTTCTTCTACCGCGTCACGAACACCGTGACGATCGGCTTCTTACCCCAGGCATCGTTGGCGGCGGAGCGCACGGCGCGCCGGACTGCTTCGGCCACGAGGTCGAGGTCTTTTCGCCGGACGCGCGGGATGCTTTCAATGGCGCCGATCGCCGCATCCAGCATCAGCTCCTCGAGCTCTTCGCCAGCGGCATCAGCCTTCGCTACCCCGACTGCAACCAGATCCGGATCGCCGGCGATCTCGTAGCGATCGTCGAGCACGACATTCACCGCGACATGGCCGACATAAGAAAGCTTGCGGCGGTCGCGAATGCCCATCGTTTCGTCTGAGCCGATCAGCTTGCCGTCCTTGAACATGCGGCCCGACGGCACCTGGTCGATGATCTCGGCCGGCCCGGGCGCAAGGCGGATCATGTCGCCGTTGCGCACCTGGGCGACTTCGGGAATTCCCGCAGACGCACCGAGCGCCCCATGCGCGACCAGATGCGCCGCCTCTCCGTGAACGGGCACCAGCACCTGCGGGCGCGCCCATTCATACATCCGCCTGAGTTCGTTGCGCCGTGGATGGCCCGACACGTGCACCAGCGCGTCGCTGTCCTCGACGATCTTGATGCCCTGCTCGATCAGCAGGTTCTTGGTCTCCAGGATCGCCTTCTCGTTGCCGGGGATCACGCGCGAGGAATAGACGACCGTATCGCCCGGCGACAGCGCCACGTTGCGCATCTCGTCGCGCGCCAGCTTGGCGAGTGCGGCGCGCGGCTCGCCCTGGCTGCCGGTGCACAGGATGACGAGGTTTTCGCGCGGGATATAGCCGTAATCGTCCTCCTCGACGAATTCCGGCAGGCCGTCGAGATAGCCGAGTTCGGTCGCCACGTTGATGACGCGCTTGAGCGACGAGCCCAGAACCAGCACCTGCCGGCCGGCGTCGCGCGCGGCCTCCGCAATCGACCGGATTCGGCCGACGTTGGAGGAGAAGGTGGTCACGGCGACACGGCCGGCAGCGGCCTCGATGACACCCTTCAGCCCCTCGCCGACAGCCTCTTCCGACGGCGATTCCCCCTCGCGCATGGCGTTGGTGGAATCGCAGATCAGGGCTCTGACACCCTCGTCGCCCAGCGCGCGGAACCGCTGCTCGTCGGTCTTGCGGCCGATCGTCGGCGCCGGATCGATCTTCCAGTCGCCGGTGTGAACCACCATACCGAGCGGCGTGCGGATCGCCAGCGACACCGGCTCGGGGATGGAGTGCGTGACACCGACCGCCTCGATGTCGAACGGGCCGACCTGGAAACGGTCGCCGGCGTTGAAGATCTGCACGGGGATTTCCGGGCCGCCATCCATGCGGCGCTTGGCGCCCAGAAGCCCGGCGGTGAACGGCGTCATCCATACAGGCTTCTTCAGACGCGGCCAGATGTCCAGCAGCGCGCCGTAGTGATCCTCATGCGCATGGGTGATGACGATGCCGCGCAGGTTGGCGACCTCGCTCTCGATGAAGCGCGTGTCGGGCAGGACGAGATCGACGCCGGGCAGCGTCGCGTCCGGAAAGGTCACCCCGACGTCGACCACGATCCACTCGCGCGCGCCGGCCGGGCCCAGCCCGTAGAGGGCGAAATTCATCCCGATCTCGCCGACGCCGCCCAGCGGGCAGAACACCAGTTCGGGTTCGTTGTTCCTTGCCATCGCCGCTTCCTTTCCGTTTCAGGCCGAGGCGACCGCGCCGAAATGCACGTCGCCGGCGGCGATAGTGGTGACGTTGCCCTCCTCGTCGCGAATGACGAAGCGACACTGCTCGTCGATCGTTTCGAAGATGCCGCGCACCACGCGCCCTTCCATTCTCACCGCCACGGGCGAACCAAGCCCGGCGGCGCGTTTCAGCCATCGCTCGCGGATCGCGGCGAGCCCCCTGCCCTCGTCCCAGATTCGCGCATTGTCGACCCATGCATCCGACAACGCAACGAACAGCGTTTCGGCATCGCAGGTCGCACCGAGTGCCGCCAGCGACGTCGCCGGATAGGGCACGTCCTGCGGATGTGCAACGACATTCACGCCGATGCCTATGGCGAGCGCGAAGCGGTTTTCGTCCAGCATCGCCGATTCAAGCAGGATGCCGGACAGCTTGGCTCCATCCGCCAGCACGTCGTTGGGCCATTTGAGCTCGAAACGCCCGCCGCCGATCGGCTTGCCGCCATCGACGCCGACGCTCACTCCACGGCCGGGGATCACCGCCGCCAGCGCATCCGCCAGCGCGAGACCGGCCACGAAGCCAAGCGTTGCGGCGGCCCTGATGTCGAAGCCGGGCACGAGAAGAAGCGTTGCCGCCAAGTTGCCTTCCGGCGTCTCCCAGGCACGGCCGCGCCGCCCCCTGCCCGCGTCCTGCCGCTTCGAGACGAGCCACAGCTTGCCCTCGTCCCCGCCGCGCGCGCGTTCGAGCGCCACGGCGTTGGTCGAGCTGACGGTGTCGAAGGCTTCGAGGCGGTAGCCTGCGGCAATGGCGGTTGGAGCAAGTACGAAGCCCATGCGACTAGCTCTCTTCTCCCCGTTTACGGGGAGAAGATGCCGGTAGGCAGATGAGGGGCGGCGCGAACCTTGAATCGTTGGCTCTGCCCCTCATCCGGCCCTTCGGGCCACCTTCTCCCCGTAAACGGGGAGAAGGAAGAAAGGTCGCGGCCATCAGAAGAAGGTTGCCGCAGCAGCCTCGGCCATGCGTTCGAACGGCCCGCCGACGACGGCGTAGAACAGCACCAGCACGCCGGAGAGGCCAAGCACGAGCCGTAGCTCACCCGCCATCGGCAGGAAGCCGCCGGCCGGCTGGTCGAACCACATGATCTTGATGATGCGCAGGTAGTAGTAGGCGCCCACCACAGAGGCGAGCACGCCGATGACGGCAAGCGGGTAAAGCTCGGCGTCGATGGCCGCCAGGAACACGTACCACTTGCCCCAGAACCCGGCGAGCGGCGGAATGCCTGCGAGAGAGAACATCAGGATGGTGAGGATCGTCGCCATCACCGTGTTGGTCGAGGCGAGACCCGAAAGGTCGTCGATGCGCTCCACATTCCCCTCCTCGCGCCGCATGGCGAGGATGAATGCGAAGGTGCCGAGCGTCATGATCAGATAGATCAGCATGTAGAGCGCGACGCCACGCACGCCGGCCTGGGTGTTTGCTGCAAGCCCCACCAGCGCGAAGCCCATATGGGCGATGGAGGAATAGGCCATCAGGCGCTTGATGTTGGTCTGACCGATCGCCGCGAATGCGCCGAGAACCATCGACGCGATCGACACGAAGACGATGATCTGGCGCCAGTCTGCCGCGACCGGCTCGAACGCGCCGACGGTCACGCGCACCAGCAGCGCCATCGCCGCCATCTTGGGTGCGGCGGCGAAGAACGCCGTCACCGGTGTCGGCGCACCTTCATAGACGTCCGGCGTCCACATGTGGAACGGCACGGCCGAGATCTTGAAGGCAAGGCCGGCAAGCACGAAGACGAGACCGAACACGAGCCCGAGCTGGCGTTCGCCGCCGCTCAGCGCCGACGCGATCGCCTCGAAGCCGGTGTTGCCCGTGTAGCCGTAAACAAGGCTGATGCCGTAGAGCAGCATGCCCGACGACAGCGCGCCGAGGACGAAATATTTCAGGCCAGCCTCGGTGGAGCGGAGATTGTCGCGGTTGATGGCGGCGATCACGTAGAGCGCCAGCGACTGCAGCTCGAGGCCGAGATAGAGCGCGATCATGTCGTTGGCAGAAACCATCAGCAGCATGCCAAGCGTCGCCAGAACGATCAGCACCGGATATTCGAACTTGTCGAACTTCTCCTCGCGGGCGAAGCCGACAGACATGATGAGCGTGAGCACCGAACCGATCAGCGTCAGCATCTTCATGAAGCGCGCGAACGGATCGCTGACGAATGCGCCGCCGAAGGCCTCGCCGTCGCCGGTGAAGACCAGCATCCAGCCGCCGGCACCGATCAGCAATGCGATGGCAAGCCCGGTCACGGTGGTATTCGCGCGCTCGCCGGAGAAGACGCCGATCATCAGCAGCACCATCGCACCCACGGCCAGGATGAGTTCCGGCGTCGCGAGAGTGAGGCTTGTGGAGAGTTCTGCCGTCATGATGTCCGTTCCGGCTTCCTAGCGCAGCGTCGCGGCCTGGGTGGCCTCGATCGACAGCGTTACATTGTTGACAAGCGCGTCGACCGATGCGGCCGTCACGTCGAGGACGGGTGCTGGGTAGACACCGAAGAGGATGACGAAGAACACCAGCGGATAGATGATGACCTTCTCGCGCGTCGAGAGGTCGAGCAGGCCCTTCAGGCTTTCCTTCGTCAGCGCGCCGAACACGACGCGGCGGTAGAGCCACAGCGCGTAGGCAGCCGACAGGATCACGCCGGTCGCCGCGAACAGCGCGACCCAGGTGTTCACGCGGAACACGCCCAGCAGCGTCAGGAACTCGCCGACGAAGCCGGAGGTGCCCGGCAGGCCGACATTGGCCATGGTGAAGATCAGGAACGCGACGGCGTATTTCGGCATGTTGTTGACGAGGCCGCCATAGGCGTTGATCTCACGGGTGTGCATCCGGTCGTAAACCACACCCACGCACAGGAACAGCGCACCCGAAACCAGACCATGCGACAGCATCTGGAAGATGCCGCCCTGGATGCCTTCGGCGTTCATCGCGAAGATGCCCATGGTCACGTAGCCCATATGGGCGACCGACGAATAGGCGATGAGCTTCTTGATGTCTTCCTGCATCAGCGCCACCAGCGAGGTGTAGATGATGGCGACGACCGACAGCGTGAACACAAACGGCTGGAAGTAGAGCGAGGCGTCCGGGAACATCGGCAGCGAGAAGCGCAGGAAGCCGTAGCCGCCCATCTTCAGAAGGATGCCGGCCAGGATCACCGAACCGGCCGTCGGCGCCTCCACGTGCGCGTCGGGGAGCCACGTATGCACCGGCCACATCGGCATCTTCACCGCGAAGGAGGCGAAGAAGGCCAGCCATAGCCATGTCTGCATGCTGGCCGGGAAATCATGCGTCAGCAGCGTCGGGATGTCGGTCGTGCCGGCCTGCCAGAACATCGCCATGATGGCGAGCAGCATCAGCACCGAGCCGAGCAGCGTGTAGAGGAAGAACTTGAACGACGCGTAGACGCGCCGCTTGCCGCCCCACACGCCGATGATGATGAACATCGGGATCAGGCCGGCTTCGAAGAAGACGTAGAACAGCACTAGGTCGAGCGCGCAGAACACGCCAATCATCAGCGTTTCCAGGATCAGGAACGCGATCATGTATTCCTTGACGCGGTTCTCGATCGCTTCCCACGACGCAAGGATACACAGCGGCATCAGGAATGTCGTCAGGATGACGAACAGCATCGAGATGCCGTCGACGCCCATGTGGTAGGAGATGCCGGAGCCCAGCCACTCCACCTTCTCCACCATCTGGAAGCCGGCATAGCCGTTGTCGAAGCCCGCCCAGATGAACAGCGACAGCACGAACGTGAACACGGTCGTCAGCAGCGCCACGTTGCGGATGTTGCGACGTGCGGCGGCGCCCTCGTCCCTGATCAGCAGGATCAGGAACACGCCGACGAGCGGCAGGAAGGTGACCGTGGAGAGAATCGGCCAGTCGGTCATCAGAAGGAACCCCCGAGCATCATCCACGTCACGAGGGCAGCGACGCCGATGAGCATTGCGAATGCGTAGTGATAGAGATAGCCGGTCTGCAGTTTGACGACGCGGTCTGTGATGTCGACGACCCTGGCGGCGACACCGTCAGGCCCCAGCCCGTCGATGACGGCCCCGTCGCCCTTCTTCCACAGGAAGTGGCCGAGACGCTTGGCGGGCCTGACGAACAGGAAGTCGTAAAGCTCGTCGAAGTACCACTTGTTGAGCAGGAACTGATAGAGCCCCTGGTGGCGTTCGGCGAGCTGCCGCGGTGCGTCCGGCGACTGGATGTAGAAGCGGTAGGCGGTCACGAAGCCGACGATCATGGCGACCAGCGGCGCCAGCTTCACCCACAGCGGCACGTCGTGGAACTCGTGCAGGATGTGGTTGTCCGGCAGGATGAACAGCGCGCCCTTCCAGAACTCGTCGTGATGATGACCGATGAACCAGTCGTGGAAAACGATACCGGCGAAAAGCGCCCCGACAGCCAGAATGAAGAGCGGCACCAGCATGACGGGCGGCGATTCATGCACGTGGTGCATCACCTCCGACGACGCCCGCGGCTTGCCGTGGAACGTCATGAAGATCAGCCGCCAGGAATAGAAGCTGGTGAAGACGGCCGCCACCACCAGCAGGGTGAAGGCGAAGCCCGCCAGCCCGCTGTGTCCTGCGAATGCGCCCTCGATGATCGCGTCCTTGGAGAAGAAGCCGGCCGTGCCGATGACCGTAAGCGGAATGCCGACGCCGGTGAGCGCCAGCGTGCCTATGACCATCATCCAGTAGGTGGTCGGGATCAGCTTGCGCAGCCCGCCCATCTTGCGCATGTCCTGCTCGTCGGAAACGGCGTGGATGACCGAACCGGACCCCAGGAACAGCAGCGCCTTGAAGAAGGCGTGCGTGAACAGGTGGAAGATCGCCGCCGAGTAGAAGCCCATGCCGAGCGCGACGAACATGTAGCCGAGCTGAGAGCAGGTCGAATAGGCGATGACGCGCTTGATGTCGTTCTGCACGAGGCCAACCGTCGCCGCGAAGAAGGCGGTGAAGGCGCCGATGAAGGTCACGAACATCAGTGCCGCATGAGACAGTTCGAAGATCGGCGAAAGCCGTGCCAGCATGAACACGCCGGCCGTCACCATGGTGGCGGCATGGATGAGCGCGGAGACCGGCGTCGGGCCTTCCATCGCGTCCGGCAGCCAGGTGTGCAGCGGCACCTGCGCCGACTTGCCCATGGCGCCCATGAACAGCAGCAGGCAGATCGCCGTCAGCGCGCCGCCCTGCGTCAGCGACCAGCCGAGGAACGTGAAGATCGCTTCACCGGAAGCGTCCGGGTTCTCGGCGACCGCGGCCGCACTTGCGAAGATCGTGTCGAAATTGACCGAGCCGAACAGCACGAACACGCCGAACAGGCCGAGAAGGAAGCCGAAATCGCCGACGCGGTTGACCACGAAGGCCTTGATGGCTGCGGCATTCGCCGACGGCTTCTTGAACCAGAAACCGATCAGCAGGTAAGAGGCGAGACCCACGCCCTCCCAGCCGAAGAACATCTGCACCAGGTTGTCGGCCGTCACCAGCATCAGCATGGCGAAGGTGAACAGCGACAGATAGGCGAAGAAGCGCGGCCGGTGCGGGTCGTGATGCATGTAGCCGATCGAATAGACGTGCACGAGCGCCGAGACCGTGTTGACCACGACCAGCATGACGACCGTGAGCGTATCGATGCGCAGCGCCCAGGAAACGTCGAGCGCGCCCGACTGGATGAAGCGCAGCACCGGCACGGTGAACGCCTCGCCGTCGCCGAAACCGACGGTGAAGAAGGCCAGCCACGACAGCGCGGCCGCAATGATGAGGAAGCCTGAGGTGATATATTCCGACGCCTTCGCGCCGATCGACCGGCCGAACAGGCCGGCGATCAGGAAGCCGAGAAGCGGAAGGAAGACGATCGCGTGATACATGATCCGCTCAGCCCTTCATCATGTTGACGTCTTCGACGGCGATCGAACCGCGGTTGCGGAAGAAGACGACGAGAATTGCAAGCCCGATCGCGGCCTCGGCCGCGGCCACCGTCAGCACGAACAGCGCGAAGACCTGTCCGACGAGGTCGCCGAGCGCTGCCGAGAAGGCTACGAAGTTGATGTTCACCGCGAGCAGGATCAGCTCGATCGACATCAGGATGACGATGACGTTCTTCCTGTTCAGGAAGATGCCGAACACGCCGAGCGTGAACAGGATTGCCGATACGGTGAGAAAGTGTGCGATGCCGACTTCCATGACACTCAGAGTCCCTTGCCCGTCTCGACCTTCTTGACCTCGATCGAGGTCTGTGGCGTGCGCCGCACCTGCGCGCCGATGTCCTGGCGCTTGACGCCCGGCTTGTGGCGCAGGGTCAGCACGATGGCGCCGATCATGGCGACCAGCAGCACGAGACCCGCGATCTGGAAGAAGTAGATGTAATCCGTGTAGAGAATGTCGCCGAGCGCGGCGGTGTTGTGCCGCTCGGCAAGCGCGGGTATCGGCCGCGCGATCTCGCTCGCCAGTTCCGGCGTAAAGGTGTAGCCGCCCAGCACGATGATCAGCTCGGCAGCGAGGATGAGGCCGACCATGGCGCCCACCGGCGCATATTGCAGGGCGCCCTGCTTAAGCTCGACGAAATCGACGTCCAGCATCATGACCACGAACAGGAACAGCACGGCCACCGCGCCGACATAGACGACCAGCAGGATGACGGCGAGGAACTCCGCGCCCGTCAGCAGGAAGAGCGCTGCCGCGTTGAAGAACGTCAGGATCAGGTAGAGCACGGAGTGCACGGGGTTGCGGGCCGAGATGACCATGAAGGCCGCCGCGACCGCGATGAAGGCGAACAGATAAAAGAATATCGCCTCGAGTCCTGTCAGCATGGGTTCCCCCGGTTCCTTTCAAGAGCGGGCGTAGCGCCCTGCCCCTCTCCGGCCGCGCCCGCCTCCGGGCCGCGAATCCGCGTGTCTCTTAGACGAGCCGCCCCGGCGCGTCCACTCGTGACGCCCTATCGATAGGGCGCATCCACTTCCAGATTGCGCGCGATCTCGCGCTCCCAGCGGTCGCCATTGGCGAGCAGCTTGTCCTTGTCGTAGTAAAGTTCCTCGCGCGTCTCCGTCGCGAACTCGAAGTTCGGCCCCTCGACGATGGCGTCGACCGGGCAGGCTTCCTGGCAGAAACCGCAATAGATGCACTTCACCATGTCGATATCGTAGCGCACCGTGCGGCGCGTGCCGTCGTTGCGGCGCGGCCCGGCCTCAATGGTGATCGCCTGCGCCGGGCAGATCGCCTCACAGAGCTTGCAGGCGATGCAGCGTTCCTCGCCGTTGGGATAGCGGCGCAGCGCGTGCTCGCCACGGAAACGCGCCGAGACCGGCCCCTTCTCGTTGGGATAGTTCAGCGTCGCCTTGGGCGCGAAGAACTGCCGCATCGAGAGGAAGAAGGCCCCGACGAACTCGGCCAGGAGCAGCGATTTGGCGGCTTGTGCGAGAGCGGACATTTCCTATTCTCCAGCAAAAAGAGAGCCGGCGAACCAGCCCACGATCGGCAGCAGCACGATCTGGACGATGCCGGAAACGGTGAGCGCGCGCTTCGTCTCGGGAAGCTCGACCCTGCCGGCAAGCACGCGCATGAAGATCATGCTCGCCACGCCGAGCAGCAGTCCGATGAAGGCGCCTGTCAGGCTCGCGCTCATGCGACCATCAGCTCCCAGACCTTGAGGAACGTGGCGGTCGCGACGACCATGAACAGGGAGATAGGCAGGAACACCTTCCAGCCAAGGCGCATGAGCTGGTCGTAGCGGTAGCGCGGCACGAATGCCTTCACCATCGCGAACATGAAGAACATCATGCACACCTTGAGCACGAACCAGATGACGCCCGGAACCCAGGTGAACGGCGCGAAATCGAACGGCGGCAGCCAGCCTCCCAGGAACAGGATCGTGGCCAGCGCGCACATCAGCACGATGGCGACGTATTCGCCGAGGAAGAACAGCAGGAACGGCGTCGACGAATATTCGATCATGTGGCCGGCGACGAGTTCCGACTCGGCCTCCACGAGGTCGAAGGGCGGGCGGTTCGTCTCGGCCAGCGCCGAGATGAAGAAGATGACGAACATCGGGAACAGCGCCAGCCAGTGCCAGTCGAGGAACGAGTTGGGCAGCCCGATGGTGGTGCCTAGGCCGTCGCGCTGCGCAAGCACGATGTCGGTCAGGTTCAGCGAACCCACGCACAAAAGAACGGTGACGATGACGAAGCCGATCGAGACTTCATAAGACACCATCTGCGCGGCCGAGCGCAGCGCGCCCAGGAACGGATATTTCGAGTTCGACGCCCAGCCGCCCATGATGACGCCATAGACCTCGAGTGACGAGATGGCGAAGACGTAGAGGATGCCGATATTGACCGTCGCGATCGCCCAGCCCTCGGAGACGGGGATCACCGCCCAGGCCGAGATCGCCAGCACCGCCGAGACCAGCGGCGCGAGCAGGAAAACGCCCTTGTTGGCACCTGACGGGATTACCGGCTCCTTGAAGACGAACTTCAAAAGGTCGGCGAAGGCCTGCAGCAGGCCCCACGGACCGACCACGTTGGGGCCGCGGCGAAGCTGCACCGCCGCCCAGATCTTGCGGTCCGCGTAAAGCAGATAGGCGACAAGGATCAGCAGGACGACGATCAGCAGGACCGACTTGCCCAGGATGATGAGTGCCGGCAGCACGTAATATGCGAAAAAGGATTCCATCAGTCCCCGCCCCTACTCGGCCGCCTGCTTGAAGCCACCCTTCGCCAAAGCCGAGCATTCGGCCATGACGGCCGAGGCCCGGGCGATCGGGTTCGTCAGATAGAAGTCTTTCACCGGCGACGCAAACGGCGTCTTGGAAAGCCTTCCGGGCTTCTTCACGAGTGCCGCGATCTCGCCCGGCGCGCCGGCCGCGATCTCGTCGATGCCCGCGAAATGCGGGAAGTCCTCGTAGAGCTTCGCGCGAAGCTGCGGCAGCGAATCGAAGGGCAGCTTGTGGCCCAGCACGTCGGAAAGCGCACGCAGGATCGCCCAGTCTTCCTTGGCGTCGCCGGGCGCGAAGCCGGCGCGGTTCGTCATCTGCACGCGGCCTTCGACGTTCACATAGGTGCCCGACTTCTCCGTGTATGTCGCGCCCGGCAGGATCACGTCGGCGCGGTGTGCGCCGGCATCGCCGTGGCTGCCCACATAGACGGTGAAGGCATTGCCGATCGCGTTCATGTCGAACTCGTCGGCGCCGAGCAGGAACAGCACGTCGAGCGCGCCCATCATGGCGGAGGCGTCCTTGCCGCCCTCGCCCGGCACGAAGCCGAGGTCGAGCCCGCCAACGCGCGCGGCAGCCGTGTGGAGCACAGCAAAGCCGTTCCAATCATCGGACACTGCCTGAACGTCGGTTGCGATCTTCGCTGCCAGCGACAGCACCGAAGCGCCGTCGGAACGCGCCAACGCACCCTGGCCGACGATGATGAGCGGGCGCTTCGCCTTCTTCAGCACCGAGAGGAACTTGATCGAGCCGTCGGCGAGCTGGGCAAGCGTTTCGGAACCTGCGCCCAGCATCTCGTAGTCGTAGCGCAGGTCGCCGACATCGCCGATCACGCCAACCGGCAGATCGCCAGCGCGCCAGCGCTTGCGGATGCGCGTGTTGAGCACCGAGGCCTCGAAGCGAGGATTGGCGCCGATGATGAGCACGGCGTCGGCGGCCTCGATGCCGTCGATCGTCGGGTTAAAGATGTAGCTCGAGCGGCCGGCTGCCGGGTCAAGCGCGGCACCGTCCTGGCGGCAGTCGATATTCGCCGAGCCGAGCGAGCCCATCAGCAGCTTCAGCGCGTACATTTCCTCGACGGTCGCCAGATCGCCGGCGATCGCGCCGATCCTGTCGCCGGAGGTCTTCGACACCGCGTCCCTGATCGCCGCAAAGGCTTCCGGCCAGCTTGCCGGCTGCAGGCGGCCATCCCTGCGGATGTAGGGCCGGTCCAGGCGCTGCGAGCGCAGCCCGTCCCAGATGAAGCGGGTCTTGTCAGAGATCCACTCCTCGTTCACCTGCTCGTTGACGCGCGGCATGATGCGCATCACTTCACGGCCGCGCGTATCTACCCGGATCGCCGAACCGACGGCGTCCATCACGTCGATGGATTCGGTCTTGGTCAGCTCCCACGGCCGCGCCTGGAAGGCATAGGGCTTGGAGGTCAGCGCGCCGACCGGGCACAGGTCGATCACGTTGCCCTGCAGCTCGGAGGTCATGGCCTGCTCGAGATAGGTCGTGATCTCGGCATCCTCGCCACGGCCGATCAGCCCCAGCTCGGAGATTCCAGCGACTTCCGTCGTGAACCTCACACAACGCGTGCAGTGGATGCAGCGCGTCATGATCGTCTTGACCAGCGGTCCGATGTACTTGTCTTCGACCGCGCGCTTGTTCTCGTGGTAGCGCGAGGCGTCGACGCCGAACGCCATCGCCTGGTCCTGCAGGTCGCATTCGCCGCCCTGGTCGCAGATCGGGCAGTCGAGCGGATGGTTGATGAGCAGGAACTCCATCACGCCTTCGCGGGCCTTCTTGACCATCGGCGTGTTGGTGAAGACTTCCGGCGGCTCGCCGTTCGGGCCAGGGCGCAGGTCGCGCACGCCCATGGCGCAGGAGGCTGCCGGCTTCGGCGGCCCGCCCTTCACCTCGACGAGACACATGCGGCAGTTGCCGGCGATCGACAGCCGCTCGTGGAAGCAGAAGCGCGGCACTTCCGCGCCCGCCTCTTCCGCCGCCTGCAACAGCGTGTAGTGATCGGGAACCTCGATCTCTTTGCCGTCTACCTTCAGTCTAGCCATATCGCCTCAACCCCGCGGAATATCCGCAATCCTTGCTTTGGGCACCGCGTCCGGCGCCGAAATTCTTCGTCACGCGCCTGCCGAAAGCGCCTTCGCCTGCCCGACCCAGTCGTCGCGGCCGATGCGGCCGGCAAATCCCAGATGATCGTCCAGCCAGGCAAGCTCTGCCGGCTGCAACGCTGCCACCTGGCCGTAAGTCCAGATGCCGAGTTCGTTCAGCACCTTTTCCAGCTTCGGCCCAATCCCGCCGATCGCCTTGAGGTCGTCCGGCTGCGCCGGCTTCTCCATCGGCGCCGGCTTTCCTGCCGGAGCCTTCGCCGTTTGCGCGTTGCGCGCCGGGGCCTTCGCCTTGGCGATAGTCGCAGGCTTCCTGTCCTGCGCCGGCCGCGACACGACGAGCGTGAGCGGAGCCGGCTTCGCAGCGGGACGCGGCGCTGGCGCCGCCTCGTCCGAGAGGCCTTGCATCAGCCGCTGCGAGGCTTCGGCAGCGCCGGCCATGGCGCCAAGCCACATGCCCATCGCCTGGCCCGCAAGGCCGACGCCCAGCGCGCCCATGGCGGCGGCGCCCGCGAACGGATGCGCCATCAGGTTGATCGCACCGGCGATCTCCTGCGGCATGGCGGCATCGTAGGCCGTTGTGGTTTCCTGGCTCTTGCTCATCTCAGGCATCGTTCCGTTGGGCGTCGCCGTCTTGCCGGTCGCGCCCTGCGTCAGGCCGTTTCCCTTATTACTCCGCCGCGACCAGCACCGGCTCGGCGCGGTGGGCGTTGCGTGTGAACTCGTCTATCCGCCGCTCGATCTCGGGGCGGAAATGCCGGATCAGGCCCTGGATCGGCCAGGCCGCGGCATCGCCGAGCGCGCAGATCGTGTGGCCTTCGACCTGCTTGGTCACGTCGAGCAGCATGTCGATCTCGCGCTTCTGCGCCTCGCCGCGCACCAGGCGCTCCATGACCCGCCACATCCAGCCGGTGCCTTCGCGGCACGGCGTGCACTGGCCACAGCTCTCATGCTTGTAGAAGTAGGAGAGCCGCGCGATCGCCTTCACGATGTCCGTCGACTTGTCCATGACGATCACTGCCGCCGTGCCGAGGCCCGACTTCAGGTCGCGCAGCGAATCGAAGTCCATCGGCGTGTCGATGATCTGCTCGGCAGGTACCAGCGGCACCGAGGAGCCGCCCGGGATGACCGCCAGCAGATTGTCCCAGCCGCCGCGAATGCCGCCGCAATGCTTGTCGATCAGCTCGCGAAACGGGATCGACATCGCCTCTTCGACCGTGGTCGGCGTGTTGACATGACCCGATACGCAGAAAAGCTTGGTGCCGACATTGTTCGGCCGGCCAAAGGACGAGAACCACGAAGCGCCGCGGCGCAGGATGGTCGGCGCAACCGCGATCGACTCGACATTGTTGACCGTCGTCGGGCAGCCATAGAGGCCGACATTGGCCGGGAATGGCGGCTTCAGGCGCGGCTGGCCCTTCTTGCCTTCCAGGCTCTCCAGTAGCGCGGTTTCCTCGCCGCAGATATAGGCGCCGGCGCCGTGATGGACGTAGACGTCGAAATCCCAGCCGTTCTTGTTGTTCCTGCCCAGCAGGCCGGCGTCGTAGGCTTCATCGATTGCGCGCTGCAGCGCCTCGCGCTCGCGGATGAACTCGCCGCGCACATAGATGTACGCCGTGTGTGCACCCATGGCGAAGCCCGCGATCAGGCAGCCTTCGACCAGCGTGTGCGGATCGTGGCGCAGGATTTCGCGGTCCTTGCAGGTGCCGGGCTCGGATT
This sequence comes from Aquamicrobium sp., assembly GCA_019739225.1. Lineage (GTDB taxonomy): Bacteria > Pseudomonadota > Alphaproteobacteria > Rhizobiales > Rhizobiaceae > Aerobium. The sequence goes on along the minus strand of JAHHDT010000001.1, from coordinate 95,387 downwards.
CGTCGGCATTGACGACGAGGTAATGCGGACGCCCGTCAGTTTCCTTGGGCATGAACGACCATTTCAGGCCGGTCGGGAAGCCCGCGCCGCCGCGACCGCGCAGGCCGGACGCCTTCATCTCGTTGATGATCCAGTCGCGGCCCTTGTCGATCAGCGCCTTGGTGTCGTCCCAATGCCCGCGACGCATCGCGCCGGCCAGCGAATTATCGAACTGGCCGTAGATGTTGGTGAAGATGCGGTCCTTGTCCTGAAGCATCTCTAACCCCCTTAGCGCGGCTTCTTGCCGAAGACGCGGATGTATTCGGCTTCGCCGCCCTTGGCGAGCGCCTTGGCCTGCTTCACCCAGTCGTCGCGCTCGATGCGGCCCTTGAACCTGAGATAGTCGTCGACCCAGTCGCGCTCTGCCTTCTTCCACGACGCGACCTGCGCGTAGGTATAGATGCCGAGCCCGTTGAGAACGCCTTCCAGCTTCGGGCCGACGCCCGAGATCAGCTTGAGGTCGTCCGGCTGCGCGGGACGCTCGACCGCCGCCGGCCGGTTCTTGTCTTCCAGCGACGGAGCCGCTTGCGTTTCGGCTTTCGCAGCCGGCTTGCTTCGCTTGGTCTCCGGCGCCTTGAACGCGGATGCCGCGTCGGCATGCTTGTCCGGATGCGTGCGCCCCTTGTCGGTCTTTTCGACCGCAGGTTCGGCCTTATCGGCTGCGGCCTTGTTCTCCTTCGGCGCCTTGACGCTGGCGGACTTCTCGACGCTCGCGCTCACCTTCACCTTCGACGGCGACTTGATCGCCGGGTTGGTCTCGGGAGCGTCCGTCTTCGGCTTGGCGGCCTGCGTCGGCGGCACCTGGTTTGCTTCCGCCTTCTGCGACTTGGCGGCGGTCTTCGCGGCCTTGTCGCGGGTCGACTTCAGCACCGCCTGCTCGTCGGTCAGCGAGGTCAGCCCGGATTGCGGTGCCGAGAAGGTGCGGCCGTTCTGCGGGCCGGTCGGAACCGAAGCGCCCTTGCCGGCCTCGAACTCGTCGATGATCTCGGCCAGCCGCTCGGGCGTCAGGTCCTCATAGGCGTCCTTGAAGATCATGACCATCGGCGCGTTCACGCAGGCGCCGAGGCATTCCACTTCTTCCCAGGACAGCGTGCCGTCTTCATTGGTGTGGAACTGCTCGGCATGAATTTTCGAGCGACAGACATCCATCAGCGCTTCGGAGCCGCGCAGCATGCAGGGCGTCGTACCGCAGACCTGCACATGGGCGCGAGTGCCCACCGGCTTCAACTGGAACTGCGTATAAAAGGTCGCGACCTCGAGCACGCGGATATAGGGCATGTCCAGCATGTCGGCGACATGCTCGATGGCCGAACGCGTCACCCAGCCGTCCTGCTCCTGTGCGCGCATGAGCAAGGGTATGACGGCCGACTGCTGCCGGCCAACCGGATATTTCTTGATGGTTTGCTTGGCCCACGCCGTGTTCGCCTTGTTGAAGGCGAAGCTGGCTGGCTGGACGCTGGCTTCTGCGAGACGGCGGACTGACATCAGTTAAAACCGTTAAGTCTGATTAGCGATCGGAAGCAGTCTATGCAAAGCAGTTTGGCGTCCAGCTTTGCTTCGGCCTCTCCGACCCATTCTTCACCGGCGGCAAGATACCGCTCGTGACATTCCTCACACCACCCGCACGGGTCCTCGTCATCCACACTCGTCCAGTGGAACCCACGCGGCCGACGATCGTAAAGCGTGTCGACGGCGTGGACGCAGACAAATGTCGCCTTCTGGGGGCCGTGCGTCTGGCAGTTGGTGTTCGCCATTACCGGTCGACCTCACCAAACACGATGTCGATGGATCCGAGGATTGCGGAGACGTCGGCCAGCATGTGGCCCTTGCACAGGAAATCCATCGCCTGGAGATGCGCGAAACCGGGGGCGCGCAGCTTGCAGCGATACGGCTTGTTGGTGCCGTCGGAGACCAGATAGACGCCGAACTCGCCCTTGGGCGCCTCGACGGCGGCGTAAACCTCGCCGGCCGGGACGCGATAACCCTCGGTGTAGAGCTTGAAGTGGTGGATCAGCGCTTCCATCGAGCGCTTCATCGCGGCCCGCTTCGGCGGAACGACCTTGCCGTCGGTTGTCGAGACCGGCCCAACCTTCTCCTTGCCCAGCAGCAGGTCGACGCACTGGCGAATGATCCTGGCCGACTGGCGCATCTCTTCCATGCGGATGAGATAGCGGTCGAAGCAGTCGCCGTTCTTGCCGATCGGCACGTCGAAATCCATCTCGGCGTAGCATTCGTAGGGCTGCGACTTGCGCAGGTCCCAGGCCGCGCCCGAGCCGCGCACCATCACGCCGGAGAAACCGAGCGCCCATGCGTCCTCGAGCGACACGACGGCGATATCGACGTTGCGTTGCTTGAAGATACGGTTGCCGGTCAGGAGATCGTCGAGATTGTCTACGGTCTTCAGGAACGGGTCGATCCAGTCGCCGATGTCCTGGACCAGCTTCTCGGGCAGATCCTGGTGAACGCCGCCTGGGCGGAAATAGGCCGCATGCATGCGCGAACCCGAGGCGCGCTCGTAGAAGACCATCAGCTTCTCGCGCTCTTCGAAGCCCCACAGCGGCGGGGTCAGCGCGCCGACGTCCATGGCCTGCGTCGTCACATTGAGGATGTGCGACATGATGCGGCCGATCTCGGAGTAGAGCACGCGGATGATCTGCCCGCGCTTCGGCACCTCGATACCCAGCAGCCGCTCGGTCGCCAGCGCGAAGGCGTGCTCCTGGTTCATCGGCGCGCAGTAGTCGAGGCGATCGAGATACGGCACGGCCTGCAGATAGGTCTTGTGCTCGATCAGCTTCTCGGTGCCGCGATGCAGCAGGCCGATATGCGGATCGGCGCGGTCCACCACCTCCCCGTCCAGCTCCAGCACGAGGCGCAGCACGCCGTGCGCGGCCGGATGCTGCGGGCCGAAATTGATGTTGAAATTGCGAACGGCGGTTTCAGCCATGGCTAGCCTCAGTTCGGCTTCGCTTTTTCGTCACCGGGCAGCACGTAGTCGGTGCCTTCCCAGGGCGAAAGAAAATCGAAATTGCGGAATTCCTGCTTGAGCTCGACCGGCTCGTAGACCACGCGCTTGACCTCGTCGTCGTAGCGAACCTCGACGAAGCCCGTCAGCGGGAAATCCTTGCGCAGCGGGTGCCCCTCGAAACCGTAATCGGTCAAGATGCGGCGCAGCTCAGGATGACCGGAAAACAGGATGCCGTAGAGGTCGTAGGCCTCGCGTTCGAACCAGTCCGCGCCGGGATAGACCGCCGTCGCAGAAGGCACCGGCGTGTCTTCGTCCGTCGCCACCTTCACGCGGATGCGCAGGTTCTGGTGCGGCGACAGCAGGTGATAGACGACGTCGAAGCGCTTCTCGCGCATCGGGTAGTCGGCACCGCTGATGTCGATGAACGACACGAAGCGGCACTGCACGTCGTCGCGCAGGAAGGTCAACACGGAGACGATGTCGGCGCCATCGACGTCGACGGTCAGCTCGCCATAGGCAACCGTGGCGCCCTTGATCTTCGCGCCGAGGCGCTCGGTCACATGGCCTGCAAGGTCATTGAGAGCTTCGCTCATCTTTAGCCTCTCAGCGCTCGATCGTGCCGGTGCGGCGGATCTTCTTCTGCAGGAGAAGAATGCCGTAGAGCAGCGCTTCCGCCGAAGGTGGGCAGCCGGGCACGTAGATGTCCACCGGCACCACGCGGTCGCAACCGCGCACCACCGAATAGGAATAGTGATAGTAGCCGCCGCCATTGGCGCACGAGCCCATGGAGATGACGTAGCGCGGCTCCGGCATCTGGTCGTAAACCTTGCGCAGCGCCGGCGCCATCTTGTTGGTCAGTGTGCCGGCGACGATCATCACGTCCGACTGGCGCGGTGAGGCGCGCGGCGCGATTCCGAAGCGCTCGCTGTCGTAGCGCGGCATCGCCGAGTGGATCATCTCCACCGCGCAGCAGGCCAGGCCGAAGGTCATGTACATCAGCGAGCCGGTACGCGCCCAAGTGATCAGCGCCTCCGACGAGGTTACGAGAAACCCCTTGTCGGAAAGCTCGGCATTGATCTCGCCGAAGAAAACGTCATCCGCGCCGACGGGCTTGCCGGTGTTCGGATCGATGATGCCCTTGGGCTTCGGCGCCACGAGGGTGGAGGAGCCGTCGTTCAATCCCATTCCAGCGCTCCCTTCTTCCATTCATAGATGAAGCCGATGGTCAGCACGCCCAGGAAGACGAGCATGGACCAGAAGCCGAGCCAGCCGATCTCGCCGAACGAGACGGCCCAGGGAAACAGGAAAGCCACTTCGAGGTCGAAGATGATGAAGAGAATTGCGACCAGGTAGAAGCGGATGTCGAACTTCATGCGCGCGTCGTCGAAGGCGTTGAAGCCGCATTCGTAGGCCGAAAGCTTTTCCGGGTCCGGATTGCGATACGCCACGAGGAACGGCGCAACGATCAGCGCCAGTCCCACGACGAGCGCGACGCCGATGAAAATCACGATGGGCAAATATGAACTGAGAAGTTCGCTCATGGTCGTTTTCCGTTGGCCATCACCCGGCCAAGTCTATAGCACCGAACCGGGACAACACCGCGACAAATTCTCCGGCGAGACCCGGTGCGGCAAAGGCTTGTTGCAACGCGGCGAGGGTTAGCGCAGGCGTTCCCGCGAAGCAAGTCAAACATTGGCCCGATTTCCATGCGTCCCGAATGCTGAACACAGCGTTCATTCGAGCGTTTACGCTGGGGAACCGCGGCTGTCCCGCAGAGCGCTGCGTCAGGCGCACAGCACAGGCTTCAGAGGTCGACGGGCAGTGCGAATGGCGCTCCCTCGAAGGCATCGGCGCCGCGCCCGATCGCCTCTATCGCGGAAATCATCCGGCCGTTGCGACCGAGTATCGCATCCGCATGGCGCACCAGCCGCGCATTGGGCGTGGCCGATGGTGAGAGCCGGCGAAGGGTCCAGGCGAGTTCGCCTTCGTCGCGCTCTGGATTGAGTGCCGCCGCGGTGATGTAGGCCGAAGCCGTGGAGCGGCTGATGCCGGCGAAGCAGTTGATGACCAGAGGCGTCGCGCGATCCCAGCCGCGCACGAAATCAAGCAGCGTCTCGACGTGATCGCGGGCGGGCGCCACCATCTCGGGATGGTCCTCAACGATGTCGTTCATCGACAGGAACAGGTGATTCGTGGGCACGATGGAAACCGGCCGTTCGAATGGCGTGCCGCCGTTGAGAAGCGTTACCAGCCGCCGTGCGCCCGCGGACGTCACCGTCTCGTCCACCTTTGTCATCGGGCATACATAGATCATTGCATGTCTCGCGCTTCAGCGGCCACGTGAAAGGCGGAAGGGTTCAGTGCCGCCGTGCCTGAACCAGATAGCTGTCGATCGTCGACTCGCCCAGCCACTTCGCTGCTTCCAGCCGGTGCAGCCCTTCGACCAGAACGTAGCGGTTCGTGTCCTTGCGCACCTGGATGGGCGTCTTCATGCCGTTCTCCAGGATGTCCTCGGCGAGCAACCTTACCGTGTCGGGGTGCAGCGTCTTTCGCCTGGCCGTCGGCACGTAGATGTCCGAGATGGCAACCTTCTCGATTCTGAGCATCGATCCTCCGGCCCCGATCCGGTCCGCTGCGGACAAACCTTGCCTTGAATAGGCCTTGTGCGCGGCAATGCCAAGAACCGGCGCCACGTTCCGCTCACCAGAGGTTTTTGCCGTCGATGCGCTCCACTGGGATCGAGGCGACGTCGAAATCGTCGATGAGCCGGGCGTTGATCGATAGCCTCGGTCTGTCGTAGTCGGGCTCTCCGGTGGAAAAATCGGGAAACTCGCCATAGGTCGTGCAGCCGCAGCGGGCGCAGAAATTGTGGCTGCCGACCTTCGCGCCCCATTCGTATGACGCCTTGGCCTCGTCGCGGGTGAATGTGACGTCGGCCGGCGAATAATAGGCCCAGAGGCCGCCCCGCTTGGAGCAGATCGAGCAGTTGCACTCCGTCACGCTTTCGGGTTCGAAGGCGAGCTCGAACCGTGTCGCGCCGCAATGGCAGCTTCCCTTGACGATCATCATGGCCTCCTGTCGTTCCGATGATGCGGCGGGGAATAGCAGGAGGCTCCTGACACCCATCTGTCAGGACTGGTCAGAAACCGCGCGGCGGCACGAACAGGCAGATCGTCGCCCCGTCATCCCGTCCGGCAACCGAGCACCAGTGAAAGACGCCGTCGGGTGATGGCCTGACCTTGCGCGACGTCATCGGAATCACCTCGCCTGTGACCTTGATCACGTAGCCCTCCGGCCGCTCCAGCACCTCGGCGTCCGCGACCTCGCGGCAATCGTAGTCGGAACAGCAGGAAAGCGGATAGGTCCAGCCGCTCTTGGCATCATGAGCGGCTGCGGGAAGGCTGGTCACCGGAAGCAGAAGACCGAGTGCCGCGGCGGTGCGCGGAAGAGGAAGTCCCGAGTAGAACATGGCTGTTCTCCTGAGGTTGCTCCTCCGCCCAAAAATGCTGCGCCCGGACAGTTAACAAAGACTTAACGCACTTGCCATCAGGGGCAAGGGTTGCCGCGCTGCTGGTGGATCGCATCGACGGCCTTCTGCATCTCGTCCGTCCAGGTCACGTCAGCCGAATCGAGCGCCATCTCGAGCTGTGCGATCGAGGTCGCGCCGATGATGTTCGAGGCGACGAAGGGACGGTGCGTCACGAATGCGTTTGCAAACAGCGCTGGCTCCATGCTGAATTCGCGCGCCAGCGCGTTATATGCCTTGTAGGCCTCGGCCGCGCCCGGCGTCTCGTAGCGCTGCAACCGGTCGAAAAGCTGCTTGCGCGAACCCTCCGGCAGCGCGCCGTCTTCGTACTTGCCGGTCAGGTAGCCCTGCGCCAGTGGGGAATAGGCAAGCAGGCCTACATCCTCGCGATCGCAGACCTCGGCCAGATTCACCTCGAAGGTGCGATTGACGAGGTTGTAGGCGTTCTGGAGCGAGACGACGCGCGGTCCCACGCCCTTCTCCGCCTCGGCGACGAATTTCATCACGCCCCAGGCGCTTTCGTTGGAAAGCCCGAGATGCCTGATCTTGCCCACCTTCACAAGTTCATCGAACACGGCGAGCGTCTCTTCGACCGGCGTTTCGTCGTCGGCACGCTTTGCCGGCCATTTGCCTATGCGTGTCGGGCTCGACCCCCACGGCACCAGCCTGTCGGGAAAATGGATTTGATAGAGATCGACATGATCGGTCTGCAGCTTCTGCAACGACTTGTCGATGGCGTCCATGATGTCGGCGCGCACCAGCTTGGACGGACGCCCTCCCCTGAACCATTCATTGGCCGTGCGGCCGACCACCTTCGTCGCCAGCACGACCTTGTCGCGATTGCCCCGCGCCTTCATCCAGTTGCCGATATAGCGCTCGGTGCGCCCTTGCGTCTCCGCCTTGGGCGGGATGGGGTAGAGTTCGGCGGTGTCGATGAAGTTCACGCCGCGATCCAGTGCCAGGTCGAGCTGGGCATGGCCTTCGGCTTCCGTGTTCTGCTCGCCGAAGGTCATGGTGCCGAGGCAGATTTTCGACACAAAAATATCCGTACGGCCAAGCCTGCGCTTTTCCATGGTCAAATGCTCCGCATTCTGTCGTCAGGGGGAACCGGACGCGGACGCGCCCTTTCGGCGGTATTCTAGTGCGAATCCGCCGGGGCACAATAGCAGCACGGCCTCAGTCGCTGCCTGGAAAGGTCGAAACGCCATCTTCCGCCGCCACACTGCGGCGAAAAACGCTCAAATGACCCGACGGCTCGAACCAGGCGTATTCGACTTCGCCGGTGTGGCGGATACCGGCCTGCCTCAGCAGCGAAAACAGCTCGCGTTTCGTCAGCGCGCCCGCGCCCAGCCGATCCTCGTAAACCTCGCCGTTGTCTACGACCAGCAGCGGCTGGCCCTCGAGCCGGTGCTCCAGCTTCCTGTGTCGGTTGAGCAGCGCCGTGGTCAGGCGGTGCAGCAGGATCACGACGGTGATCGCGGCAATTCCGTGCAGCAGCGCCACGTCCGGGTAGATCATCGGGTCGCCGGCGGCCGAACCCACCGCGATGACCAGCACGAACTCGAACGGGCCGATCTGTCCTATGCCGCCTTTGCCGACAAGGCGGGCGAGAAAGATCGTGTAGACGTACATGACGACCGTCCTGAAGACGATCTCGATGAAAAAGAAGAGCGTGGCGGTGTCCGCCTCCCCGAAGAATATGCGGTGAAGTTCCTGCATGAGCGTGCCTCGAAACGCCCCCGAGCGAAACGGGCAAGCATATGTCGCGGTTCCGCGCATCTCTGGCGCAAACGATCCTCACCCGGCCCGCATTGACAAGGCAGTCTCCTTGGGGTCCGCTCGCACCAGCAAGCGCCATCGCAATCGAGACTGCACATGCCCAAGACAGACATTGCCCGCAGGGTCTACAACCACACCTGGAAGCTCGATCCGATCGTGCGCAGCCTGCTCGACACGGATTTCTACAAGCTCTTGATGCTGCAGATGATCTGGGGGCTGTACCGGGACGTCGACGCCACGTTCTCGCTCATAAACCGGACCAAATCCGTGCGGTTGGCCGACGAGATCGACGAGCAGGAGCTGCGCGCGCAGCTCGATCATGCGCGCACGCTGCGCTTCACCAAGAAGGAAATGATCTGGCTGGCCGGTAACACCTTCTACGGCCGCAAGCAGATCTTCGAGCCGGATTTCCTGACTTGGCTGGAGGGCTTCCGGCTGCCGGAATACGAATTGTCGAAGCGCGACGGGCAATACGAGCTGCATTTCCATGGCCGCTGGCACGACACCACCATGTGGGAGATTCCAGCGCTCGCCATCATCAACGAACTGCGCTCGCGCGTCGCACTGCGCTCGATGGGGCCGTTTGCGCTCGACGTCACCTATGCCCGCGCAAAGGCCCGGGTGTGGGAGAAGGTGGAGCGGCTCAAGAAGCACCCCGAGATCCGCATCTCGGATTTCGGCACACGGCGGCGTCACTCCTTCCTTTGGCAGCGCTGGTGTGTGGAAGCGCTCAAGGAAGGCATCGGCGATTCCTTCACCGGCACCTCCAACGTGCTGCTGGCGATGGACACCGATCTGGAAGCGCTCGGGACCAACGCCCACGAACTGCCGATGGTGCTGGCGGCGCTGACCAACAGTGACGCCGAACTGCGCGCCTCGCCCTACAAGGTGCTGCAGGCATGGCAGACCTATTACGGCGGCAACCTGCTGATCGTGCTGCCCGACGCGTTCGGCACGGCCTCGTTCCTGCGTGACGCACCCGACTGGGTGGCCGACTGGACGGGCTTCCGCCCCGACAGCGCCCCGGCGATCGAGGGCGGCGAACGTATCGTCCAGTGGTGGCGCGATCGGGGCCGCGATCCGGCCGAGAAGCTGCTGATCTTTTCCGACGGGCTCGACGTCGACACCATCGAGAAGGCATTTCAGCATTTCCGCGGCAAGGTGCGCATGGCGTTTGGCTGGGGAACCAACCTCACCAACGATTTCGAGGATTGCGCGCCGGCCCATAATGATGCGCTTCGCGCCATCTCGCTCGTCTGCAAGGTCACCAGCGCCAATGGCCGCCCGGCCGTGAAGCTCTCCGACAACCCGGAGAAGGCGACGGGCGACAAGGACGAAATAGCGCGCTATCTCAAGGTTTTCGGCGAGGAAGCTCGCGTTCGCCAGCCGGTTCTCGTGTGAGCCGGAAGGCCTATTTGTGCAGCTTTTGTGCATTTGCAGAGGCTGCACATTTCCTGTCTTGAAAAGTCGGAATCCAAGTGGTCAGATGCGTCCCCAACGATAATGGGGAACGCGCCGCAACGTCGGCGCAGCAATATGGCAGGGTGTTCCAATCGCGCATGTATTGGAAGTCTCCGACCTGAAGACCGTCTTTCGCACCCATGATGGTGTGATCCACGCGGTCAACGGAATCAGCTTCAGTCTCGACGAAGGCGAGTTGCTTGCCGTCGTCGGCGAGAGTGGCTCGGGCAAGAGCGTGGCGATGATGTCGCTGATGCAGCTCCTGCCCATGCCCCCTGCCCGCATAGCCAGCGGCCATGTGATGTTCCAGGACCAGGACCTCGTCCAGCTCGGCGCGTCCGAAATCAGGCAGGTGCGCGGCGCGCGGATCGGCTTCGTCTTCCAGGACCCTATGACGTCGCTCAACCCGGTCTTCACGGTCGGCTACCAGATCATGGAGCCGCTGCGCGAGCATATGGGGCTCAGCAAGAAGCAGGCTCGGCAGCGCGCGATCGAACTGCTTGACCTCGTCGGCATCCCGGCCGCGGCCAAGCGCATCGACGATTATCCGCACCAGTTCTCGGGCGGCATGCGCCAGCGCGTGGTGATCGCCATCGCGCTGGCCTGCGATCCCAAGGTGCTGATCGCGGACGAGCCGACGACGGCGCTCGACGTCACGGTGCAGGCGCAGATCCTCGAACTGGTGCGCGACCTGCGCCAGAAGCTTGGCATGGCGATCATCTGGATCACCCACGATCTCGGCGTCGCGGCCGGCATCGCCGACCGGGTCATCGTGATGTATGGCGGGCTGGTGGTGGAGCACGCGCCGGTGGAAGACCTCTTCGCCGCGCCGCAGCACCCCTATACTCGGGCCCTGCTCGACTCGCTGCCGGGCCGCCACGAGGCAGACGAACGCCTGCGCTCGATCGGCGGCCAGCCGCCGCTGCTTCTGGCCGAGCCTGCCTCGTGCCCCTTCGCGCCGCGCTGCAGCCACGCCTTCGACCGCTGCTGGCAGGAGAACCCGCGTCTCGTCGAAGTGACGGCCGGCCATGACGTCGCCTGCTGGTGGGACCCCGAAACCGGAGGGCCGCGCGATGGCCGTTGATCTCGCCACGCGGCCGGCCACGGACAACGCCGTGGTGCAACCTCTGGTTCGCGTCGAGGATCTGCTGCTGCACTTCCCCGTTTACAAGGGCGTGCTGCGCCGGCAGGTCGGTGCCGTGCGCGCCGTGGACGGCCTGACCTTCGACATACGCCGGGGCGAGACCCTCGGGCTCGTCGGGGAAAGCGGCTGCGGCAAGTCGACAACGGGGCGAACGCTCCTGCGCCTCTATCGCGCCAGCGGCGGGCGCATCTTCTTCGAGGGGCAGGACATTGCCGAGCTGGAAGGCGAGCGGCTGCGGCGCATGCGGCCGCGCATGCAGATGATCTTCCAGGACCCGCAGGCCTCACTCAATCCGCGCATGACGGTCGGGGCGATCATCGCGGAGCCGCTCATCGAGCATGGCGTTCACAAGGCCGAAGCGCGCAAGGCCAAGGTTCGCGAGCTTCTCGACGCGGTCGGCCTCAACCCCGACTACGTCAACCGCTATCCGCATGAGTTTTCCGGTGGCCAGCGCCAGCGCATCGGCATCGCCCGTGCCCTCGCGCTCGACCCCGATTTCATCGTCTGCGACGAACCGATCGCCGCGCTCGACGTCTCGATCCAGGCGCAGGTGGTCAACCTGCTCAAGGATCTGCAGAAGAAGCTCGGCCTCACCTACCTGTTCATCAGCCACGATCTGTCGATGGTGAAGCACATCGCCGATCGCGTGGCGGTGATGTATCTGGGCAAGATCGTCGAGCTTGCCGATGTTCGAACGCTGTTTTCAGCGCCGAAGCACCCCTACACCAAGGCCCTGCTGTCTGCCGTTCCGGTGCCCGATCCCACGGTCGAGGCCAGCCGGCGGCGCATCCTGCTCAAGGGCGACATACCCGATCCCGCCAATCCACCTGCCGGCTGCAAGTTCTGCACCCGCTGCCCGGAGGCGATCGACAGATGTTTTTCGGAAGAGCCGGTCTGGCGGGAGGTAGATCCCGGCCGCCACGTGGCCTGCCATCGCGTGTAAGGAAGGAGGACTATAGACCAATTGTGCAACACCGCGCTGTCGTGCGGAAATGAATGCATCCACAGGTCCGGCCATTGCTATGGGAGTTGCATGCCGGAACGAAAGCATAGTCAACAAAACCAACAATATGCGTAAGGGGAAGCAGACATGAAAAGGTTCACCGCATTGGCGGCCGGCACGGCCGTCGCGCTGGCGCTCGGCGCAGCGAACGCACAGGCCGAACGGGGCTCCGACGGCAATCTCAACGTCCTCTACTGGCAGGCCGTGTCGGTCCTGAATCCGTACCTTTCGGGCGGCACGAAGGATGTCGAAGGCTCATCCGTGGTGATCGAGCCGTTGGCCAAATATGACGAGGCCGGCAACATGGTGCCGGCGCTGGTCGACGAGATCCCGACTGTCGAGAACGGCGGTGTTTCGGAAGATCTGAAGTCGATCACCTGGAAGATCACGCCCGGCCTGTTGTGGTCCGACGGCACGCCGTTTACGGCGAACGACGTCAAGTTCACCGCAGACTACTGCATGGCGCCCGATGGCGGCTGCCAGCAGATTTCCAAATTTCAGGACATCGAATCGATCGAGGTGATCGACGACCAGACGGTCACGATCAACTTCACGGTCCCCAAACCCTTCCCTTACACCGCCTTTGTGGGGGCGGAAACGCCGGTCATCCAGAAGGCGCAGTTCGAAAACTGCATTGGCGCGAATGCACCAAACTGCACCGAGCAGAACTTCGGCCCGCACGGAACAGGTCCTTTCAAGGTCGTCGAGTTCCGCGCCAATGACGTCATCACCTTCGAGGCGAACGAACATTATCGCGATCCGGCGAAGCCGTCCTTTGCGACGCTGACGCTCAAGGGCGGCGGCGATGCTGCTTCGGCCGCGCGTTCGGTACTCGAAACCGGCGAGTTCGACTACGCCTGGAATCTGCAGGTGGAGCCCGAGGTGCTCGAGCAGATGTCGGCGGCCGGCCGTGGCCAGGTGGTGACCTCCTTCGGCACCTCGGTCGAGCGCATCGAGGTGAACCTGACCGATCCGTCCCCGGACAAGGGCGAGAACCGCTCGACCCTGGAGGCAGGCCCGCATCCCTTCCTCAGTGATCCGGCCGTGCGCAAGGCGCTGTCGATCGCGATCGATCGCGAAATTCTCGTGGAAGCCGGTTACGGCGCTTCGGGACAGCCGACCTGCAACATCCTGCCGGCGCCGGAGAACTACGCCTCCACCAACGTGAACTGGTGTCTGGAATACAATCCGGACGAAGCCAATCGCCTGCTCGACGAGGCTGGCTGGGCGCCCGGTGGCGACGGAATCCGCGCAAAGGACGGCGTCCGGCTCTCGCTGCTCTACCAGACCTCTACCAATTCCGTGCGTCAGGCCACGCAAGCGCTGGTCAAGGACATGTGGCAGCAGATCGGCGTCGAGACTGAGCTGCGTAACATCGATGCGGCGGTGTTCTTCGGTGGCGATCCGGCCAGCCCGGACACGTTCCAGAAGTTCTACGCCGACGTGGAGATGTACACCAACAACTTCCCCGGCACCGATCCCGAAGCTTATATGGCCGGCTGGCTCTGTGACGGCATTCCGAGCCCGAAAAACGGCTGGCTCGGCGCAAATATGCCGCGCTTCTGCTCGGAAGAGTACGATGCGCTCGTAGGTCAGATGGCCGAAACCGCCGATCTGGCGGCGCGCGGCGAGATCGCCAAGAAAATGAACGACATTCTCTCCAACGAGGGTGCTCTGATCCCGCTGATCCACCGGGGCGACGTCTCGGCGCATTCCGTCACCATCGACGGGGTTCGCATGAACTCCTGGGACTCCGAGCTCTGGAACGTCGCCGACTGGACGCGCAAGGAATAGGACCGGCGCATCGGCAGCGGGCGGTTCGGCCGCCCGCTGCTGCCTGACCCGGCAATTTCCCGCTCGATAAACAAGACACTGGCAGGCAGGCCGACAGGCCGCCGCCCGGAGTCCGCCAGATGCTGAACTATACGCTTCGGCGCCTGATGTTCGCTATCCCCACGCTGCTGGTGATCAGCTTCATCATCTTCGCCCTGCTCGATCTCGCGCCGAACGACCCGACCGGCAATCTGCCTCTGACGATCCCGCCGGATGTGCGCGAACAGATACGTCAATCGCTCGGGCTCGGTGAACCGTTCCCAATACGCTATCTCTACTGGTTGCAGCAGTTCTTCATCAATGAACCGCTCAACCTCCTCGAACGCATGTTCGGCATAGAGATCGGCAATTCCGCCGAGCGGCTACGCATACGCTCGTGGGCGACCCGCAGCCCGGTTGTCGATCTCATCATCGAGCGGATGCCGCAGACGCTGTGGGTCGTCGGCATGTCCTACGTGGTCGGCATCCTGATCGCGATTCCCGTCGGCATCATCTCGGCCTACCGGCAATATTCCTGGTTCGACCAGATCGGCACCTTCGTGTCTATGGTCGGCTTTTCGGTCCCGACCTTCTTCACCGGCGTCGTCCTGATCGTCATCTTCAGCGTGAACCTGCAATGGTTTCCCTCCATCTACGACACGACGCTCGAGGTGACCGGCTGGTCGAGCTTCTGGGCACAGGTGCGGCAGATGGTGCTGCCGGTGATGGTTCTGGCGCTATACAACGCCGCCCAGCTCAGCCGCTTCGTGCGCGCCTCGATGCTTGACAACCTCAACCAGGATTATGTGCGCACCGCCCGTGCCAAGGGCATGAAGGAACGCGTGGTGCTCCTCATCCACGTGCTGCGCAACAGCCTGATTCCGGTCGTCACGGTGATTGCGCTCGGCATCCCGACCATCTTCTCCGGCGCCATCATCACCGAGCAGATTTTCCGCGTGAACGGGCTCGGGCAGTTGCTCATCATAGCTGTACAGGGCGCCGACATTCCGCTGGTGCAGACGCTTACCTTCATCTTTGCCGTGCTGATCGTGTTCTTCAACCTGATCGCCGACCTGCTCTACGGCATTCTCGATCCGAGGATCCGCTATGAGTGACGCCGTCATCAAGCCGCCCCAGGGCACCCCCGGAGCGCCGCTGGTCACCAGGCAGCGCACGCTGGCCGCCGATGTGTGGCGGCAGTTCCGCCAGCACCGCGGCGGCGTGCTCGGCGCGGTCGTCTTTCTCTCGATTGTGCTGCTCGTGATCTTCGGTCCCTACATCCACGGCATCGACCCGCAGGCACTCAATGTGCGGGACAAGAACCAGGGCATCTCGCTTACCCACCCGATGGGCACCGACAATCTCGGTCGCGACATGTTCGCCCAGGTGCTGGCCGGTGGCCGCACCTCGCTGTCGGTCGGCATCACGGCAATGCTGCTGTCGCTGCTGGTGGGCACCACAATCGGCATCGTCGCCGGCTATTTTCGGCGGGCGGACGGGCTCCTCATGCGCCTGACCGACCTGTTCCTGGCGCTGCCGCTCCTACCGCTGCTGCTCGTCATCATCATGCTGTTCCGCGACACGCTGCGTGCGACGTTCGGCCCCGAGACCGGCATATTCCTGCTGATCGTGTTCGTCATCGGCATCACGAGCTGGATGCAGACGGCCCGTATCGTTCGCGGTGCCGTGCTGTCGGTGAAGGAGCAGGAATTCGTCGTCGCGGCCAAGTCGATCGGCACGCGCGAGCGGCGCATCGTCACGCGCCACATCCTGCCCAACGTGCTCTCGCCGATCATGGTGTCGGCCACGCTCGGCATCGCAACCGCCATCATCACCGAATCGGCGCTCTCCTTCCTCGGTCTCGGCTTTCCGTCGGACTACCCGACCTGGGGCCGGCTGCTCTATGACGGCGTGAACTTCATGGCGATCAACCCGTCACGCGTCATCTGGCCGGGGCTCGCGATCTCGCTGACGGTGCTGTCGATCAACTATGTCGGTGACGGCCTGCGCGACGCGCTCGACCCCCGCATCCGCGGGCGGTGACTCTCAAGCGTAGCGCCTTTTATTCGACCGACGACTTCCGATTTCGATCGTTGCGCTGCCCCTCACCTGCCTGCCGGCATCCTCTCCCCGTCATGACGGGGAGAGGCGCGCTGGCCGCTTGCCCGGCGACACTTCTTCAGCGCTGGTGATTGGCGAAAGCAATGATAAAGGCTCTCTTCTCCCCGTCCTTTGCGGGGAGAAGTGCCCGGCAGGGCGATGAGGGGCAGCGCGACGACAAAAGGTGACACGCTCCCCGCCGAGAGCACGAACCACAACCCGTTCTCGATTCAGGTTGCATCCCACTCGGGCGAGAAGCCGTAGTCGCAGATGCGCAGCCCCTTCCCGCGCAGGGCGGAGATTGCCGCCATCTCCTCATCCGAGAGCGCGAAGTCGAAGATCGCGGCGTTCTCGGCCAGCCGTTCCGGCCTGCTGGTGCGCGGGATCGCGACCATGCCGTCCTGCTGCACATGCCAGCGCAGCACGATCTGGCCCGGCGTCTTGCCATGCCGGTCGGCGGCTGCGGTGACGGCAGGTTCGGCAAACAGCGCCCCACCCCTTGCCAGTGGGCAGTAGGCGACCATCGCCATGCCGGCTTGGCGGCAAGCCGCATAGACCTTGCGCTGGTCGAGATAGGGGTGGCTCTCAACCTGGTTGGCAACCAGCGGCGCCTCCGACAGCTCCAGCGCCTGCGCCAGAAGTCCCGTCGGGAAATTCGAGACGCCGATATGCCGCGCCAGCCCGTCAGCGCGGCAGCGGTTCAGCGCCGCGACCGTATCGGCCAGCGGGATTTCCGGGTTCGGCCAGTGGATTAGCAGCAGATCGACGGAGTCCAGCCTGAGCCGTTTCAGGCTCGCCTCGGCGGAGCGGCGCAGGTCGTCGGGCGCCAGGTCCGTCCACCAGACCTTGGTGGTGACAAACACCGAATCGCGCGTGACGCCCGAGGCGCGCAACCCCTCTCCCACCTCTTTCTCGTTGCCATAGGATGCGGCGGTGTCGATGTGGCGGTAGCCGACTTCCAGCGCCTTGGCGACGAGCTCGGTGCAGGCGCGCCCCTCGAGTGTCCAGGTTCCCAGCCCCAGTGCCGGAATGGCAGCGCCGTTCGCTTCCACGCTGTGCATGGCCATCTCCTTTCGTGCTTGGCGAGCCGCGCGTCTTTCGTGCTATCGGTTGAAGCGGCGGCGGGTAGAGTCGAGATAGGGCAAAACTAGTGCAGCGTTCGGCAAAGGACAAATCCCGCCTCGAAGCAATCGATCTCGCGCGCGGCGTGGCGCTGGTTGCCATGGCGATCTACCACCTCGCATGGGATCTCGAATTCTTCGGCTATGCGCCGCCTGGCATGACCGCGGAAGGCGGCTGGCGGCTGTTCGCCCGCTCGATCGCGTCGTCATTCCTGTTCCTGGTCGGCGTCAGCCTGTTCCTGGCCCATGCGCGCGGCTTCAAGCGGCGGTCGTTCCTCATCAGGCTGGGCATGGTTGCAGGTGCGGCCGCCGCCATCTCGCTGGTCACCTGGCTGGCGGTCCCCGGCGGCTTCATCTTCTTCGGCATCCTGCACCAGATCGCGCTGGCAAGCGTGCTCGGCCTCGCCTTCCTGCGCGCGCCCGCCTGGGTCGCGATCGTCATCGCGATTGCGGTTGCGGCCGCGCCGCATTTCCTGCGCTCGACCTTTTTCGACCATCCCGCGCTCTGGTGGGTCGGGCTGTCGAGCGTCAATCCGCGCTCGAATGACTATGTGCCGTTGTTTCCGTGGTTTGCGGCGGTGCTTTTCGGCATCGCGGTAGCGAAGCTCGCGGCTTCTGCCGGTCTGTTCCAGCGCCTCGGACAGATTTCGCTCCACGAATGGACGCGACCGCTGCAATTCTGCGGCCGCCACAGCCTCGCGTTCTACCTGGTTCACCAGCCGGTGCTGATCGGCTGCGTTTGGCTGGTCTCGCTCGTCGCGCCGCCCGCGCAGACGGCGCCGGACGTCGCCTTCACACGCGCCTGCACCGCCCAGTGCGAGGAAACGCGCGGACAGGAATTCTGTGCCCTTTATTGCGTGTGTGTGCTGGAGGGGCTCGATGCGGAGGGCCGGCTCGAGGAAATCGACGGCCAGTCGGCAAGCCCTGAGACCACGCAGCGCTTGCAGGAAATCGTGCAGGAGTGCAGTTTTCAGACGGAATTCGCAGTGCCTGGGGAGGAGCAACCATGACCGCCGTCGAGACCCGTCCGAACACGCTGCCATGGCCGCCGATCGTCTACATCGCCGCGGTGGCAGCGGCTATCCTCCTGAACTGGCTGGTTCCGCTGCCCTGGATTCCGGGTCCGCTTGGCGAACTGCTCTTCGCAGTCGGTTGGCTGGTCGTCGGCGGGGCGTTGGCGATCGACATTACGGCCATGCGAACGATGGCGCGCGCGAAAACCACGATCATGCCACACCGCGGCTCCGACCATCTCGTCACCGGCGGGCCGTTCTCGTTTACCCGCAACCCGATCTATCTCGGCAACACCATGCTGATGATCGGCATCGGCCTGATCGCCGGCATCGTCTGGTTCATCCTGCTCGCGCCGGTCGCCGCCTTCGTCACGCAGAAGCTCGCCATCGAGCGCGAGGAACGGCACCTCGAAATCCGCTTCGGCAAGAAATACCGCGACTACGCGAAGAAGGTCCGGCGCTGGATCTGACCGAAGGAGGCTCCGGCGCGGGGCTTGACCTCTTGACGTCGGCCGGACGCCTCCCCCACCGTCATCCCGGCCAAGGGAGCGCAGCGACCGCAGAGCCGGGACCCATTGAGCAGCGCGGCCGTCCTCCGCAGGGAACCAGCGCCGGTGAAGCGCGGCCAAAGCTTTCATTCACAAGGACGAGAACCGGGCCGCCCTCCACGATCTTGCGACCAATGGGTCCCGGCTCTCGCTCCGCTCGGCCGGGATGACGCCCCCATCGACGGTTCCTCCCAATCGCCAACGCTGAAGCTTGGACCGAGATCTCCCCGCCGTTATCCCGGCCAAGGGAGCGCAGCGGCCACAGAGCCGGGATCCATTGAGCAGCGCGGCCGTCCTCCACTGCTAGTGTAGCGTTGATGACGCGCGGCAGCGTCCTTTACAACGCGCGCCGCGGTTCCCCCCGATCAGGTATTGACGCCCAGCTCCACCAGCCGCTCCACGCAGGCTTCCTCGGCGTTGTCGAGCTCGGAAAGCGTATCTTCGAGGTCGCGTCGCTTCTGCCGCAGCTCCTCGCGCTTTTCCTCGATGCGCTTGATCATCAGCTTGAGCTGACCGACTTCGCCCGGCGGCTCCCGGTAGATCTGGATGATCTCGCGGATCTCGTTGATCGAGAATCCCAGCCGCTTGCCGCGCATGATCTGCTTGATGAGATGGCGGTCTGACGGGCGGAAAAGCCGTGTGCGCCCCCGCCGCACCGGCGCGATCAGCCCCTCGTCCTCGTAGAACCGCAAGGTCCGCGTCGAGATGTCGAACTCGCGGGTCAGCTCGGTGATGGTGTAGTATTCCCGCATCCGGGCGGCCGTCCTGTCATGAAACCGTAACGGGATGTGGCACGGCATTTACGTAAAAGTCAATTGCAGGCGCCGAACACGGACCCGTACGCTACCCTCTGCTCCTACCGTTTCGGCTGGGCGAGAACCACCAGATTGCCATCGGGATCGCGCATTCGCAGCAGCCGGACGTAGGTTGCCGGCTCGATCTCACCGGGCCGAAGCTTGGCCTTTTCAAGGCGTTGGCGCTCTTCTTCAAGATCGTGCACGATCAGCGTCAGTGTGCCCTTGCCGGCGCTCTGCGCGTTTTCGAAAAGCTGAAGGCCGGCGGTTGTGCCGTGATGCCACTCGGCGAGGCCCTGCATCGGCGTCGCATCAGGGCTGCGTCCGAACAGCCTTGCGAACCAGTCGCTGCTTGCCTCGAGATTCGCGCAACTCAGATGGGCATAGATCGTTGCCAGCTTCATCGATCCCGCCTCATCCGGCCCGCTCACGGAGCGCCCCTCAGGAGCATCGTGCGGAATATTCCAGCCGAAATAGACCTCGGCCTCGACAATCTTGCCGCCGCGCACCGTCAGCACTTCCGTGTTGCGGAACTTGCGGCCCGACAGCGCCTCGCCCTCGTAGGTCACGACCACCTGATCTCCTTCCGGCACGATCCGTTCGAAGCGGAAGTCCCTGATGTTGCCGCTATTCGGCCAGCAACGCTCGAAATAGGCTTTCCGGTCTATGCGGTTGTCGAGCGGGCTCGTGAAATGGAAGTCGGGCGCGATGAGTGCCTCGATCGCTGCCCGGTCGTTTGTGGCGTAAGCAAGATAGCTGTCGCGCGCTATGGTCGCGTTGTCCTTCATGACGGGCTCCTTTCTGATTGCCTTTTGCAATCAGATGAAGCTAGCGCATCTGATTTCATAATGCAAGCAGTTGGCGCAAGCGGGGGCAACAGGGGCGAGTGTATAGACGCGCAAGATCGTCGGCCTTAGCGCGGAAGCCGGAGCGAAGCGCACAGAAGCAATGAACCAGGTCGCGGACCCGCCCTAAAGGAGGCCGAACCACCAGGTCGCGAGGCCGAGGAAGGCAAAGAAGCCCACGACGTCCGTCGTCGTGGTAACGAACACGGCCGAGGCCACGGCCGGATCGGCGCCAAAGCGGTCGAGAAGCAGCGGGATCAGTATGCCGGCCAGCGCCGCCGTCAGCATGTTGACCACCATCGCGATCGCGATGATGCCGCCGAGGTCCGGATCCGAAAACCAGAAGCCGGCAACGATACCGATCAGCGTGGCGAAGATCACGCCGTTGAGAAGCCCAACGCCAATCTCGCGGCGTATGATGCGGCCGGCATTGTAGATGTCGAGGTCTTTGGTAGCGAGCGCGCGCACCGTGACAGTCATGGTTTGCGAGCCGGCATTGCCGCCCATGCCGGCCACGATGGGCATCAGGATGGCAAGCGCCACGATCTGCTGGATCGTCGCTTCGAAAAGACCGATGATCGAAGCCGCCAGGAAGGCCATCACGAGGTTGACCAGCAACCAGGGAACGCGCGAGCGGGACGCCGCAAGCACCCTGTCGGACAGCTCTTCGTCGCCGACGCCGCCCAGGCGCATCAGATCTTCCTCGGCTTCTTCCTGGATGACATCAACCACGTCGTCGATCGTCAGCACGCCGACGAGGCGTTCGTTCTCGTCCACGACAGCGGCGGACAGAAGATCGTACTGCTCGAAGACCTGCGCGGCCTCCTCCTGGTCCATCGTCGCCGGGATCGCATGGCGCGTCTCGTGCATCACCTCCTCGACCTTCACCACGCGCTGTGTGCGCAGGATGCGGTCGAGATCGACCGCGCCGAGCAGCCGGAAAGTCGGGTCGATCACGAATATCTGGCTGAACGATTCCGGAAGGTTCTTGTCCTCGCGCATGTAGTCGATGGTCTGGCCGACCGTCCAGAAAGGCGGCACTGCCACGAACTCGGTCTGCATGCGCCGGCCGGCCGTCTCTTCCGGATAATCGAGCGCGCGGCGCAGCCTGATACGCTCGGTGAAGGGAAGCTGGGCGAGAATCTCGTCCTGGTCTTCCTGGTCGAGGTCTTCCAGGATGTAGACCGCGTCATCCGAATCGAGCTCCTGCATCGCCTGCGCGATCTGCTCGTTCGGCATGTTATCGACGATGTCGAGGCGGATCGCGTCGTCCACCTCGGTCAGTGCTGTAAAGTCGAAGTCGGCACCCATCAGTTCGACAAGCGCACGTCGCTGCTCCGGCATAAGAGCCTCGAGCAGATCGCCCACTTCCGACTGGTGGAGCGCGCCGACGTCTTCTTTCAGCGTCAGCGTATCGCGGTCTGCAATCGCCGCACCGATGTGGGCGAGAAACGACGAGCGGATGACGCCGTCCTCATCGTAGATGTCTGCACCCGTGGCGTGAGCCTGCTCCTCGGGCTGCCGGTCTTGCGGATTTTCCAACAGCGCCTCCCGCCTGGTTGCGTTCGATTACCCCGTCTAGCCCGCCTGAGCGGCGAACACAAAGCCAAACGCGCCGCGAACGGACACGATACCGGCAAGGACGAACGCGCGAACCCCACCAGCGGTTGCCAGTTCAACCGCTCAAGGGCATTGGGGAAACGTGTCGATTCGAAACGCGGCTCATGCCGCGCGAGCAGCACGGCGGACGTGAATCGGTCTAGGCTTTTGCTGCTCGCTTTTCGTCGCCGGCGGCGAAATGAGCCAACTGATCGGCACGCGCCTTCCTGAAGGCGGGGCGATCCGTGACCCTGGCCACATAGGCTTCCGCCGCCGGCCGATTTCCGAAGGCACGCAGTTTTGCCACGCGCAACACATCGGCCATCAGCAGGTCCGCGACGGTGAAGCGGTCGGCGACCAGCCATTCCCGCTCCGTGAATATACGCTCCATGTGGTCGAGACGGCTTTCCAGCCAGCCGACGAGATTGTTTTCCTTCGCGCCCGTCACCTCGAGGAACCACCAGGGTACCGACACCATCTCGATCGAGTTGAGCGCGGCGATCGTCCATTGCAGCGTCTGCGCTTCGCCCGCCGGATCGCGCGGCATCAGCTTTTCGCTTTTGCGGGCAAGATGCAGTAGCCCCGCCCCACTCTCGAACAGCTCGACCTCTCCATCGCTGAGAAACGGCACCTGCGCGAACGGTTGATGCGCCAGATGGTCGGGTCCGCGCTCGTCGAAAGGGACCGTGCGGACGGCATAATCGAGGCCCGCCTCCTCGCAAGCCCATCTCAACCGGATGTCGCGCACGAAACCGCGTGGTCCCTCGGGCACCCAGTCATAGGTCCAGACGATCAATTCGCTCATTGCGGCATGCCTCCTACTCGTCGCGCATCATCTAATTGATCATATCCGGGGACTCAAAGGCCGGTGCTTCGCCGCCGTTTGTGCCGCCGGGAGATTACACGTCCTGAATTTTCGTGCTATGGCGCGCGCCAATTCCCTCAATTGTCGAGAGTTTTCGCCCATGTCCGCGCCACGCGTCAGCTTTGTCAGTCTCGGATGCCCGAAGGCGCTGGTCGATTCCGAACGCATCATCACGCGGCTGCGGGCCGAGGGCTACGAGATCGCGCGCAAGCATGACGGTGCCGATCTCGTCGTCGTCAACACGTGCGGCTTTCTCGATTCCGCACGTGACGAGTCGCTTGCGGCAATCGGCGACGCGATGAAGGAAAACGGCAAGGTGATCGTCACCGGCTGCATGGGCGCGACGCCCGAGCTGATCCGCGAGAAGCACCCGAACGTGCTCGCGATCACCGGCCCGCAGGCCTATGAGAGCGTGATGAGCGCCGTGCATGAGGCCGCTCCGCCTGCGCACGAGCCGTTCGTCGATCTGATCCCGCCGCAGGGCGTGAAGCTGACGCCGCGCCACTACGCCTATCTGAAGATTTCGGAAGGCTGCAACAACCGATGCTCGTTCTGCATCATTCCCGCGTTGCGCGGCGATCTGGTCTCGCGCCCGGCTGCCGACGTGCTGCGCGAGGCCGAGCGGCTGGTCAAGGCGGGCGTCAAGGAAATCCTCGTCATCTCACAGGACACGTCGGCCTACGGCGTCGACGTGAAGTACCAGCCAAGTGTCTGGCAGGATCGCGAGGTCCGCACCAAGTTCATCGATCTGTCGCGCGAGCTCGGCGAGATGGGCGTGTGGGTGCGCATGCACTACGTCTACCCCTACCCGCATGTCGACGAGGTCATCCCGCTGATGGCGGAGGGCAAGATCCTGCCCTATCTCGACATCCCCTTCCAGCATGCCTCGCCGCAGGTTCTCAAGAACATGCGACGCCCGGCGCACCAGGAAAAGACGGCGGCGCGCATCAGGGCCTGGCGCGACGTTTGCCCCGATCTCGCGGTCCGCTCGACCTTCATCGTCGGCTTTCCGGGCGAGACAGAGGAAGATTTCGAGTTCCTGCTCGACTGGCTGGACGAAGCGAAGATCGACCGCGCCGGCTGCTTCAAATACGAGCCGGTGGGCGGTGCCCGCTCCGAGACGCTTGGCCTGCCCGAGGTACCGCAGGAGATCAAGGAAGCCCGCTGGCGCCGCTTCATGGAGCGCCAGCAGAAGGTATCGGCCAATCTTCTGAAGAAGAAGGTCGGCAAGCGCCTGCCCGTCATCATCGACGAAGCGAACGGCACGGCTGCCAAGGGCCGCACCCGCTACGACGCGCCCGAGATCGACGGCAACGTCCATCTGGAGTCACGTCGTCCTTTGCGTGTCGGCGACATCGTCACCGTCAAGATCGACCGCGCCGATGCCTATGACCTCTACGGGCAGGCCGCGTAGAGCTTTTTTCAGCCAGACGGAATCGTCTGGCGTTGCATAGATGCGGTTAGGGAAATCAACTGGAGCGGCGGAGCTGCGCCCTTCAGCCCCGCCCCTCCAGTCAGCCCTGGGAGGCGAACTGCTTCTGGAAGAACGGCGTCTTCATCGCCATTTCCTGGTCCTTCTCACCCGCCCGCAGGTTGGCGGGGCGGTCGCGCAGGCGCTCCATATAGGCCAGGAATGACGGGCGCTCTGGCAGCGCCTTCAGGTTCTCCATCGTATAGCCGATGCCGGAACCGAGTTGCACGTCGGCAGCGGTGAACCGGTCGCCCGCCGCATAAGGCCGCTCGGTCAGGATACGGTCGACATAGTTGACCATGTCGTCGAATGTCCCGAACGAGAAGCTGTTGCCTCCATATTTCCAGCCCTGTGCGTGGGCGGACAGTGCCGGGTCGAACACTGCATCGCAATAGACCAGCATCGACAGATACGGTCCCCGCATCGGATCGCCGATCTGCGGTGCGAGGCCAGCATCTGGAAACGCGTCGGCAAGGTAGGTGGTAATCGCAGCCCGCTCGGTGATCACGATGCCGTCATGTTCGATGGCCGGCACCTTCTTGTTCGGCTGGATCTTCCGGTATTCCTCCGGCACGCCGCCTTCCTGCCGAATGTCGATTTCGACAAGCTCGTAGTCCACGCCCAGTTCCTCCAGCAGCCAAAACACACTGGAGGAACGCGACCACGGGGCATGATAGAATTTCAGCACAGCTGTTTCCTCGCATTCATCGTTTCGATGAATTGGGTATACCAGACAGCTCCTGACAACTGACTGTCAGGAGCTGTCGCGACCCCGCCGAAACCTGAAACGAGCATGCCGTGCCCTAGGGGATCAGCACCGTAGTGCCGGTGGTTTTGCGGCCTTCCAGATCGGCATGCGCCTTGGCGGCGTCGGCCAGTGCGTAGCGCTGGTTGACCCTGATCTTCACGTCGCCGGACTTCACCACATCGAACAGCGCATTGGCCGAGGCCTCCAGCTCGTCACGCGTGGCGATGTACTGGAACAGCGTCGGCCGCGTGGCGTAGAGCGACCCCTTCTGCGACAGGATCGCCATGTTGAACGGCGGGATCGGTCCCGACGACTGGCCGAAGCTGACGAACATGCCGCGCGCACGCAGACAGTCGAGCGAGGCCGGGAACGTGTCCTTGCCGACGGAATCGTAGACCACGTCGCACATCTTGCCGCCGGTGATTTCCTTCACCCGGGCGACGAAATCCTCTTCGCTGTAGTTGATGACGTGCTCGTAGCCATGCGCTTTCGCCAGTTCGGCCTTTTCGGCCGATCCGACGGTCCCGATCAGCGTCACGCCGAGCTTGCGCGCCCACTGGCCGAAGATGAGACCGACGCCGCCGGCAGCCGCGTGGTAGAGCACCGTGTCGCCCGGCTTCACGGGATAGGTGCGCAAAAGCAGGTACTCCGCGGTCATGCCCTTGAGCATCATGCCGGCCGCGTCTTCATCAGAGATACCGTCCGGCACCTTCACCAGCCGGTCGGCCGCGATGACGCGCTCCTGCGCATAGGCCCCGAGCCCCCCGACATAGGCGACGCGGTCGCCGGGTTTGACCCAGTCGACGCCCTCGCCCACCTCGAGCACCTCGCCGGCGGCCTCGTTGCCGGGGATGAGCGGCAGCCCCGCCGGGGCCGGATAAAGCCCGGAGCGGAAATAGGTATCGAGAAAGTTCAGTCCGATGGCCGTATGCCGGATCAGCGCCTCGCCTTTGCCGGGCTTGCCTGCGTCATGATCCTCGTAGCGCAGGACCTCGGGCCCTCCGTGCTCGTGAACGCGTATCGCCTTGGCCATGTCATTCCTTTTTCAGTCCGAGTTTTGGGAAAAGCTGCATGATGCCGCCGATCACGAACAGGTAGACGCCCGTGATGCCGACACCGATGCGCACGATCTGCGACGAATCCATCTGCTGGAGCAGCGCCACGACGCCGAGAACGCACCAGACGAGGAAAATGCCGAGGTTCAACGGCCGCAGCCGCTTGACGCGCACCGGATGCAGGAAATTGACCGGCGCGAACGAAAGGATTGCCGCGATCACGACGATGCCGAAAGAGATCCATTCGCCGGGATGGATCACGAACAGGGTGAACACGACCATGTTCCAGACCACGGGGAACCCCTTGAAGAAGTTCTCCTTCGTCTTCATCCCGGTATCGGCATAGTAGATCGCGCTGGACACGACGATGATCGCCGCCGACAGGAACGACAGCCCCTCGCCCATGAAGCCGCTCTGATAAAGCGCGAAGGCCGGGATCAGCACGTAGGTCACGTAGTCGATGATGTTGTCGAGCATCTCGCCCGACCATGTCGGCAGCACTTCCTTGACCTCGAGTTTGCGCGCGATCGGTCCGTCGATACCGTCGACGAACAGCGCGAGGCCGAGCCACAGGAACATGGCCGTCCACTGCTTCTCGGCGGCGGAGACCAGCGACAGGAAGGCCAGGAACGAGCCCGAAGCCGTCAGCAGGTGGACGGAAAAGGCGCGCGCCTGCGGCCACGTCACCTTCTTCTTCGGTCTCGGAATGCGCTGCGAGAACTTCTTTTTCGGCGATAGGTCGTCTGTCACGGTCCGCGCCAGTCCAGCTTGCAGATTTCGGCGGAGCGCCCGGCAAAGTTCCAGTTGCGGCCGAAGGCGCGCAGTCGGCTCTTGTCGGATTTGGCGACGATGATCTCCGGCGCGATCCAGTATTCGGAATTGGTGATGACCGTGTCGTCGTCGCGGGTCTTGCCGGGGATCGGCGTCACCGCACCGTCGATGATCTTCGGAATCTGGAAGATGCGGGTCTTGTCGCGCACCTCGTAGCTGATCGGCGCGCGCTCGATGCCGAGGAACTTGCCGACGAGGATCGACAGCAGCCCCGTGGTGCCGCCGGCCTTGCCGGAAAATATCTTGCCGATCGCCTTCTGCGCGTAGATCGACGCGCGCTCGTCGACGAACAAGCCCGCCGTCCAGTTGCCGCGGCTCATATAGCCGGGGATTTCCATGATGAGCCCGAGATTGAGCCCGGACAGGTCGACATCGCCGAAATGGCCGGAATCGATGCGGAACCCCGCCCAGGTCTGGCAATATCCCTCCGTCGGCGGATGCTGGCCGAGCGACAGGACGCAGGGGCAGAAGACGGTGCAGTTGCATGACAGCACCAGCTCCCCCTTCATCGCCCAACTTGTTTCGGCCATCGCCACCTCCTCGGCTACCACGAAACTACAAGCAGCGCGGTTGCCCAGACAAGCAATATCGCGCCGGCGAGCCGCGTTGGCAGCGCACCCGTCGTTTCTTTTTCCACAAGACTGAAGACCGCCAACAGCGCCATCCAGAAGATGTTCATGAGCCCAACGGCGAACATCACCAGCATCAGCGCCCAGCAGCAGCCCAGGCACCACAGTCCCTGTTCCGCCCCGAGGCGCAGGATGCCTGCGGGCCGCGCGCTCCAGCGTGAGAACAGCACCGTGAACGGGTTGCGGCACTTTTCGAGGCACGCCGCCTTCAGGCTGCTGAACTGGTAGAGCCCCGCCAGCAACAGCGCCAGCGCGGCTACCGACGCCTCCACCGGCCCCAGAGCACCGGCAACCGCGCCCGCCTGCCGCAGCGCCACGGTCAGGGCCGCAAACATTGCGGATGCAAGAAGCCACACGCCGAGATAGCCTGCGACCAGCACCAGCGGATGCGCCACCGGTTCCCCCTTGCGGGCGGCGGTATCGGCGATCTCGCAATAGGTGCGCACCATCGGCGCAGCCGTTGGCAGCATCATCGCCAGCGCCATCAGGAACCACATCGCCAGCAGCGCCAGAAATTCGGCCGCAGGGTTCCCGGCGGGCACCGGCGACAGGCAGAGCGCGAAGAAGCGCTCCAGAAATGCCGGCAACGGCAGGTCAGGCAGCACCGCCAGCAGGTCGGCTCCAGGCCCCTGCGTTGCCGGCAGCGCGCCCTGTGACACCCGATGCGCGATGGCGGCAAGTACCAGCCATGACAGGACAACGGCCAGGCCAACGCTTGCATAGACGATTACCTTCGCGCGGCCTGCCAGCCCGGCGGCCATCCGGCCAGGCGCATCAAGCCTCGAAAAGTCGTCGCGCAACTCGCTCATGACGTCGCAATGGGCCAATTCGACACGTTGATCAAGATCGCCCCGCCGCCCTATATGCCAAACGGGCACCATGCGGAGCAGATCATGAAGATTGAAGCTGACATCGTCGTCGCCGGAACCGGCCCCGTGGGGTTCATGGCCGCCCTCTCGCTCGGGCGCGCCGGTTTCCGTGTCGCGCTGGCAGGGCCACCCGCCAATCTCGCCGACCGGCGCACGACGGCGTTGATGAAGCCGTCTCTGGATTACCTCGATGAACTCGGCCTGCTCGACGCGCTGCGCACCGATGCCGCGCCCCTGAAGGTCATGCGCATCGCCGACGCGACACAGCGGCTGCTGCGCAGCCCCGTCGTCACCTTCCGCGCCAGCGAGATCGGCGAGGACTATTTCGGCCTCAACATTCCCAACCGCCGCCTGCTGGCCGCGCTCGACGAGGCTGTCTCGGCAAGCAGGGCCGTCGAGCGCGCCGAAACCACGGTCTCCGGCTGGAAAATCGGCGACGACATCATCGAGGCCGAGCTTGCCGACGGTCAGACCATATCGGCCCGGCTCGCGGTTGCGGCCGACGGGCGGATGTCGCCGGCGCGCGAGGCTGCCGGCATCGCCGTCAGTGCCGGCAGCACAGGCCAGTCGGCGCTCGTGCTGGATTTCGCCCACGCGCGACCCCATAACGACACGTCGACAGAGTTCCACACCGAAGACGGGCCGTTCACGCTTGTGCCCCTGCACGGACAGCGCTCCAGCCTCGTCTGGGTCTCGCGCCCGCATCGCGCCGAGGAGCTGGTTCGGCTTTCGGATGAAGAGCTGTCGCTCGTCGTCGAGGAGCGCATGCAGTCCATGCTCGGGCGCGTCACCGTCGAGCCTGGCCGGCAGGTGTTTCCGCTCAGTTCCGCCCTTCCCCGCCGCTTTGCCGCGAACCGCGTCGCGCTCGTCGGCGAGGCCGCGCACATCTTCCCGCCGATCGGCGCCCAGGGGCTCAATCTCGGCATTCGCGACGTCGAAAGCCTGCTGGACACGGTGATGCGCCATTCCGGCGATCCGGGCTCCTCGGCGGCACTTTCAGCCTACGACCGCAGTCGCCGGCCAGACATTCTGGCGCGGTCCTCGGCGGTCAACATGCTCAACCGCTCGCTGCTTTCGGACATGCTTCCGGTGCAGCTCATGCGCACGGCCGGGCTGAGCCTCTTGGGCGCCGCGCCGCCTCTGCGCGCGCTGTTCATGCGCGAGGGGCTGCGCACCGGCAGCGGTTTCGGCA
This sequence comes from Aquamicrobium sp., assembly GCA_019739225.1. Lineage (GTDB taxonomy): Bacteria > Pseudomonadota > Alphaproteobacteria > Rhizobiales > Rhizobiaceae > Aerobium. The sequence continues at coordinate 65,978 of JAHHDT010000001.1, read as the reverse complement.
GCGTTTTCAGGGTCTGACCAGTTACGGAAAAAGGTCCGGCGGAAGTATCCCACTGCGGATGAGATAGAGCAGTCCGGTCACCGACACGACCGACAGGACGGTGGTCAGCAGCAGGCTCGCCGAGGCGCGCTGCACCCAGACACCGTATTGCTGGGCGATCACGAAAACGTTCGTCGCGGTCGGCAGTCCCGCCAGCAGGACCGCCGAAAACACCCACACTTCCGAAAAATTGCCGATCAGGCTGAGCACCACATAGCAAAGGATCGGGTGCACCACGAGCTTGAGCGTCACGATCGCGCCGAGTTCGCGCGGCACGCGGCGCAGCGGCTGCAGGGCAAGCGTTACGCCCATGACGAACAGCGCGCAGGGGGCGGCGGCCTGCGCCAGATATTCGAGCAGCCGGGCCACCGGCACCGGCGGCTCGTATTTCAGCCATGCCGCCAGCACGCCGACGGCGGTGGCGATGATGAACGGGTGCAGCGCGATGCGCTTGACGACGCCGAGCGCCACTTCGCCGGGCGACGCCTTTTCGTCGCCCGCCAGCGCCATCATCGTCGGCGCGATCGCGAAATGCAGCACGTTCTCGAAACAGAAGATCAGCGCCACCGGCACCGCGGCTTCTGGCCCCAGCGCAAGCAATGCGAGGCCCGGCCCCATATAGCCGATATTGCCGTAGGCGGCCGCCAGCCCCTTGATCGTGCTTTCGGCAATGTCGCCGCGCGAAACGATGACCGAACCCACGAACATCAGGCTGAAGACCAGATAGGTGGAAAGCACCACGCCGAAGATGTAGCGCCACTCCGTCAACTGCTCGATCGGTGTACGCGCGATGAGCTGGAAGAACAGAGCCGGCAATGCGATGTAGACGATGAACGTGTTCATCCAGCCCAGCGCTTCGAGCGGCTGGCGGGTGATGCGCGCGGCGATCGCGCCAAGCAGAATCATGCCGAAGAAAGGCAGAACGAGTCCGACGATGTCTGCCATGGCAACCTTGGGAAATAACCGGTCGATCTTCGGGGCTGGTGGAGCGCGGCTACCCTGCCCGCCGCCGTCCGTCAAGCTCGGCAAGGATTGAATTGTGCGCTGCGATGCGCCAAATAGAAGCCATGGTGCAAAGAAATGCGTGAAGCAAAAGTAGCAAAATTCAGGATCGGACAGGTCGTGCGGCACCGCCTGTTTCCGTTCCGCGGCGTGATTTTCGACGTCGATCCCGAGTTCGCGAATACCGAAGAATGGTACGAGGCGATCCCGTCCGAGGTGCGCCCGCGCAAGGACCAGCCATTCTATCATCTTCTCGCGGAAAACGACGAAAGCGAATATGTGGCCTACGTGTCGGAGCAGAACCTGCTCGACGACAGTTCAGGCGAACCGGTGCGCCATCCGCAACTGGCCGAATTCTTCGACAAGACCAGCGACGGACACTACGCGCCCAAGGGCCGCGCCCAGCACTGACTGGCTTCTGCGCCCATGCGGCATAAAAAAAGCGGGCCAGACGGCCCGCTTTTTTGTTTCCGGTACGATGCGGGGCCTTAGTTGCCCTGCTTCGCCTTTTCCTGCTCTTCGCGCAGCTTCTTGGCGAAATCGTCGGTGTTCTTGCTGACGAAATCCTGGATCTGGCGCTGGCGGTCCTCGAGATCCGACTGCTGCAGCGGCTCGCCGTCGAAGGCTGCCGTGAAGCCTGCAAGCGAGACCTTGATCGGGTTCGCCTGGTTCTGGAAGTTGACCGAGGTCAGCGTCAGTTCCGAGCCGCGCTTGAAGGAAGCGACGAGCTGGTCGTTGAGCTGGCCTTCCGCGATGCAGCGGTCGGGCAGGCAAAGCATATAGTCGAGCTTCTGGGCCTGGCCGCCATCGATCTGCAGGCCGATGCCGGGAGGCACCATGCGGCCGGTCGGCACGGTCACCTGGAACACGCGGCGGTTCGTCTTGCCCTTCACCTCGATCAGGCTGATGCCGGTGAGAAGCTGGCCGGTATCGGCAACCTTGATGTTCTGCACGTTGCAGATGTCCACGTCTTCCTGCTTGCTGCAGGCCTTGAACCAGCCTTCCGGGAGCTGCTGCTGCTGCTGTTGCTGCGCAGCGGCCGGCAGCGTGGCGGTCACGGCGACGCCAAGAGCACCGGCGGCCAGGATGGAAAGTCGGGTCGCATTGGTTTTGCGGCGGTTCATTGGGTCGTTTTCCTCTCAGAAAGTGAGCTGTGGCGCGCGCCGACGGTCGGCCCGCTACTGCGGATCAATTGCGGCGACAGCATGACTCCTCGCGCCTGTTACACCGCCAGCTTGCCGGAATCCAGACCTGCGGCGAAATTTGGCGGCGCGCAAGGCGGGGATTCCTGCCCGCGCGCCTCCCATGTTACGGTGCCGGCGAATCAGCCGTTTCAACATGGGTCAGTGCCGGAGCATGGTCATGCGCCTGTCGCCTCTTTCCGCCATCCTGGCGCTTGCCCTCCTGCTGCCTATCCCGCTGGCGGACGCTGCGGCAGGAGGACCGAGCCACGCGATCGCCATGCATGGCGAGCCGGACCTTCCGGCCGACTTCCAGCATTTTCCCTACGCGAACCCGGACGCGCCAAAGGGCGGGCGCATCGACTATGCGCTGCAGGGCACCTTCGACAGCCTCAATCCGTTCATCGTCCAGGGCGACGGCGCACGGGGCCTGTTCGACCAGTTCCTCGGCAACAACGTCTTCGAGACGCTCATGGCGCGCTCGCGCGACGAGGCCTTCACGCTCTACCCGCTGCTCGCCAAAACCGTGGAAACCGATGAGGAGCGCAGCTTCATCGAGTTCACGCTCGATCCGCGCGCGAAATTCTCCGATGGCGAGCCGGTGACGGCCGACGATGTCATCTTCTCGATGGAACTCCTGCTGGAAAAGGCCCGGCCGATCTACCAGAACTGGATCAAGGCGGCGCAGAAGATCGAGAAAGTCGGCGAGAACGGGGTGCGTTTCACCTTCAAGCCGGATGCGGGACGCGAGGCGCCGCTGCTGCTCGCCATGCTGCCGATCCTGCCTGAACACGCGACCGACCGCGACCGCTTCGACAAGTCGTCGCTCGAACCGATGATCGGCTCCGGCCCCTACGTGGTCGAGAGCGTGCGTCCCGGCGAACTGGTCGTAATGAAGCGCAACCCGGACTATTGGGCGAAGGACATTCCCTCCAAGCGCGGCTTCGACAATTACGACGAGGTCCGGATCAACTACATCCGCGACGACAACACGATGTTCGAGGCCTTCAAGAAGGGCGTCGTCACGCTTTTCGAGGAGACCGACACCGGGCGCTGGTCGACCGGCTACGACTTCCCCGCCGCCAATGCCGGGCGGGTGATAAAGGACGCGTTCCCGATCGAACAGCCGTCGGGCATGTACGGTTTCGTAATGAACACCCGCCGTCCGGTCTTCGAGGACCGCGCCTTCCGCCAGGCGCTGGCCGGCCTGTTCGATTTCGAATGGGCGAACCGCAACCTGTTCAATGGCGCCTATACGCGCACGCGCAGCTATTATGACGGATCGTCGCTTTCCTCGCATGGCGTGCCCGCAAGTGCAGCCGAGCGCGCGCTGCTCGCCCACTTCCCCGACGCCGTGCTGCCCGAGATCATGGAGGGCACCTACGCCCTTCCCGCCTCCGACGGCTCCGGCCGCGACCGGGAGTTCCTGCGCACCGGCATGGATGCGCTGAAAGCCGCCGGCTACAGGCTCGACGGGCGGCAGCTCGTCGACGCTAACGGTCGTCCGGTGACGTTCGAGATCATGCTCAACGGCCCGTCCGGCCAGGCGCTGGCCATGGCCTGGGCCCGGACGCTCGAGCGCCTCGGCATCCGCGCCACGGTCCGCATCGTCGACAGCGCCCAATATCTCCAGCGCCAGCGCACCTACGATTTCGACATCATGCTGATGCGCTACACTTCCTCGCTGTCGCCCGGCGCCGAGCAGATCGGCCGCTGGGGCTCGGTGACGCGCGACCTCGACGGCACCTACAATTTCGCCGGCGTGGCCGACCCCGCCGTCGATGCGATGATCGAGGCCCTGCTTGCCGCCCGCACGCGCGAAACGTTCGAGACGGCCGTGCGCGCCTTCGACCGGGTTCTGATGAGTGGCGCCTACGTCGTTCCGCTCTATCATCAACCCAACAAGTGGGTGGCGCGCTGGAAGCAGATCGAGCGCCCGGAAGCGACCCCCGTCTACGGGCCGCAGTTCCCCACCTGGTGGCATGCGGCCGAATAGGGCGGCCAGCAGCCGAAGGAGATCGACATGAGCGAAGAAAACGGCATCACCGTCGACGTCATTTCCGACGTCGTCTGCCCGTGGTGCTTCATCGGCATGAAGCGGCTGGAAGCGGCGATGACGCTCGCCGGCGACGTTCCGGTAAGCGTCCGCTGGCGTCCCTACCAGCTCGACCCCACCATTCCGGCCGGCGGCCTGCCGCGCAAGGAATACATGCTGAACAAGTTCGGCAGCGCGGAGCGCCTCAAGGAAATCCACGCGCAGGTCTCGCAGCTTGGCGAAGTCGAAGGCATCCGCTTCAATTTCGAGGCCATCGAGACCTCGCCTAACACGCTCGACGCGCACCGGCTGATCCGCTGGGCGGCATCGCCCAAGGCTCCGACAGGCATGCAGACGCCGGTGGTGCGCCGGCTGTTCGAGCAGTTCTTCGAGGAAGCCCGCGACATCGGCGACCGCGCCGTGCTCGTGGAAACCGCCGTCGAAGCCGGCATGGACGGCCCGCTGGTCGAGGCGCTGCTGTCATCCAACGCCGACGCCGAATCCGTGCAGAGCGAGATCGCGACCGCCGCCCAGATGGGCGTGCGCGGCGTGCCCTGCTTCCTGCTCGAAGGCAAATACGCCGTGATGGGCGCGCAGGACGCCGAAACACTCGCCGACGCCATCCGCCAGGTCGCGACGGCGAAGGCCAAGGGCGAGCTTCCGAAAGAGGTGTGAGCAGGACCGGCCACGCCTGCGCTGCCCCTCATCGCCCTGCCGGGCACTTCTCCCCGTAAACGGGGAGAAGTGAGCTTTCTTCGTTCCTTTCGCCAATCACCAACGTCGAAGAGCCGCCGCCGGGTAAGCGGCAGGCGCTCCTCTCCCCGTTTACGGGGAGAGGATGCCGGCAGGCAGGTGAGGGGCAGCGCGAACGCAAACGGTTAGCATCAGCGCCAGATCACGCCGCCACCTTCTCCGCCAGCCGCGCGAGCTGCGTCATCACCACCGCCGATCCGGCCAGCCGCTTCTGTGCGGTCGGCCATTCGCGCATCAGCACGATCGAATGGTCGGGCCTGATCTTGGCCAGCGACCCCTGCTCGCCGATGAAGCGCACCAGCCCGGCCGGGTCGGGGAACGCCTTGTTGCGGAAGTGGATGACCACGCCCTTGGGTCCGGCGTCGAGCTTCTCGACATTGGCCTTGCGGCACAGCGCCTTGATGAACACGATCTTGAGCAGGTGGTCGACCTCCTCGGGCAGCGAGCCGAAGCGGTCGATGAGTTCCGCGCCGAACCCGTCGATCTCCTCCGGCGTCTCCAGATCGGCAAGCCGGCGATAGAGCGCAAGGCGAAGCTGAAGGTCCGGCACATAGCCTTCGGGGATCATCACCGAAGTGCCGATGGCGATCTGCGGCGACCAGCTTCCGTCGGCCACCTCGCCCGAGCCGCGCAGTTCCGCGACGGCTTCCTCCAGCATCTGCTGGTAGAGCTCGAAGCCGACTTCCTTGATGTGGCCCGACTGCTCCTCCCCCAGCAGGTTGCCGGCGCCGCGAATGTCGAGATCGTGGCTGGCAAGCTGGAAGCCCGCACCAAGCGTGTCCAGCGACTGCAGCACCTTGAGCCGGCGCTCTGCAAGCTGCGTCAGCGTCCGGTTGGCCGGCAGCGTGAACAGCGCATAGGCGCGCAGCTTGGAGCGCCCCACCCGGCCGCGCAACTGGTAGAGCTGCGCCAGTCCGAACATATCGGCCCGGTGCACGATCATCGTGTTGGCGGTCGGGATGTCGAGGCCGGATTCGACGATGGTGGTCGACAAGAGCACGTCGTACTGCCCGTCGTAAAAGGCGTTCATGATGTCGTCGAGCTCGCCCGCCGGCATCTGGCCGTGCGCGGTGGCGATCTTCAGTTCCGGCACCTGCTCCTCCAGAAACTGCCGCACCTCGGCGAGATCGGAGATGCGCGGCACGACATAAAAGCTCTGGCCGCCGCGATAGCGCTCGCGCAGCAGCGTCTCGCGGATCACCAGCGGGTCGAAGGGCGAGATGAAGGTGCGCACCGCCATGCGGTCCACCGGCGGCGTGGTGATCAGCGACAGTTCCCGCACGCCGGTCAACGCAAGCTGCAGCGTGCGAGGGATCGGCGTCGCCGAAAGTGTGAGCACGTGCACGTCGGACTTCAGCTCCTTCAGCCGCTCCTTGTGCTTGACGCCGAAATGTTGCTCCTCGTCGACGATCAGCAGGCCGAGGTTCTTGAACGTGATCGATGAGCCCAGCAGCGCGTGGGTGCCGACCACGATGTCGACGGTGCCGTCGGTTATCCCCTTCTTCGTCTCGGCCAGCTCCTTGGAGCCCACCAGTCGCGAGGCCTGCCGTACGGTGACAGGCAGGCCGGAAAAGCGCTGGCTGAAGGTGCGGAAGTGCTGGCGGGCCAGAAGCGTCGTCGGCACCACCACTGCGACCTGGAACCCTTCCATCGCGGCGAGGAAGGCGGCGCGCAGCGCAACCTCGGTCTTGCCGAAGCCCACGTCGCCACAGATCAGCCGGTCCATCGGCCGGCCGGCCGCGAGATCGTCGCTCACGGCATCGATCGCTGCCTGCTGGTCGTCCGTCTCGTCGTAGGGGAAACGCGCGGCGAACTCGCCGTAGAGCCCGTCGGGCGGCGTGATCACCGGCGCCGGCCGCATCTGGCGCTCGGCGGCGAGATTGATGAGCTGCCCCGCCATCTCCAGCAGCCGGCGCTTAAGCTTCGCCTTGCGCGACTGCCAGGCAACGCCGCCCAGCTTGTCGAGCACCGTTTCGGCAGCATCCGATCCGTAGCGCGACAGAAGTTCGATATTCTCGACCGGCAGGAAAAGCCGGTCGTCGCCCGCATAGCGGATTTCGAGGCAATCGTGCGGCGCGCCCGCCGCCTCGATGGTGCGCAAGCCCACGAACCGGCCGATGCCGTGGTCCGCATGCACGACGATGTCACCCGCAGAAAGCGCGGCGACTTCCGCAATGAAATCAGACGCCTTGCGCCGCTTCTTGCTGCGCCGAATCAGCCTGTCGCCGAGAATGTCCTGTTCGGCGACGACGACGAGTTGCTGGGTCTCGAAACCCGCTTCGAGCGGCAGCACCACGAGGCCGGCCTCGCCCGGTTTGAGCTTCGCTGCTTCCGCCAGCGAGCCGATGCGCTTCAGGTTTTCGAGCTGGTGTTCGGCAAGGATCTGGGTCAGCCGGTCGAGCGAGCCCTCGCTCCAGCCCGCAACCAGCACGCGACGCCCCGCGGCGCGCAAGGACGCAATATGGCGCACGGCGTGGTCGAACACGTTCGCCTTGGGGTCGGCGCGCTCCTCGGCAAAATTCCGTCCGCCATGCGCGCCGGCGTGGCGCAGCGTGCGGCCGCTCGTCTCCGGCACCTCGAACGGGGTGAACTCCGCGGATCGGCGGCTGGCTGTGCGGCCTGCAACCTCCTCCGGCGTCAGGTAGAGCAGGTCCGGCTTCACCGGCTTGTAGGGCACGGCCTCGCCCATGCCGGCGGCCGGCTGGCGCACGCGCGCCTCGTAATGGTCCTCGATCAGAGCATGGCGCTCGCCGATCGCCTCGCGCGTCAGGTGGTCGAAGATGACCGGAACGTCCGGCAGATAGTCGAACACCGTGTCGAGCCGCTCGTAGAACAGCGGCAGCCAGTGCTCCATGCCGGCAAAGCGCCGGCCCTCGCTGACCGCCGCATAGAGCGCGTCGTCGCGCGAGGGCGCGCCGAAGGCCTCGATATAGGCGCGGCGGAAACGGCTGATCGTGTCGGGCGTCAGCGTCACCTCGCTCATCGGCTTGAGCGTCAGCGACGGGCGCTGGCCGGTCGTGCGCTGGCTCGCCACGTCGAAGGCGCGGATCGATTCCAGCGTATCGCCGAAGAAATCCAGCCGCAGCGGATCGTCGCCCGGCGCGTATAGATCGAGAATGCCGCCGCGGACGGCGAACTCGCCGACATCGCGCACGGTCGGAACGCGCTCGAAACCGCTGGTTTCCAGTCGGGCGGCAAGCTCGTTCATGTCGACCTGGTTGCCCGGCTTCGCCACGAAACTCTGCGCAGCGATCGCATCCGCAGGCGGCATGCGCTGCAAAAGCGCGTTGGCGCTGGCGAGAATCACCGCACGATGAGGCTTCTCGGCCAGTGCCGCCATCGCGGCCATGGCGTCGAGCCGCCGCGCGGCGGCATCGGAACCCGGCGAAACGCGGTCATAGGGCAGGCAGTCCCACGCAGGCAGTTCGAGAACCGGCAGGTCGGGCGCGACGAAAGCGAGCGTTTCGGCAATGGACGGCAGCCGCTGCCCGTCGCGCACGACGAAGACCAGCGGTTGCTCGCCCAGCCCGGCGGCAATAGCCGCCACCGCGAAGGCTTCATATCCGTCGGCAACGCCGTCGACGACGGTGGGGCCGTCCTGCGCAAGGCGGATGGGGTCGATAAGGCTCATGGTTCGGTCGTCACTCAGGCAAGCGGCGCTTCGCGGTATGTGAGGATTTTCGCGAACACCTCGTTGTCGTGGCGGGTCGGCACGGCGGCCTCGCCCGTCACCCATTTCAGGATATCGGCATCCGGCTCCGCCATCAGCGCCTCATAGGCCGTCAGCTCGCCGTCGCTAAGCCGGCCGATCTCGCCGTCGGCGAAGCTGCCGAGGATCAGGTCGACCTCGCGCATGCCCCGGTGCCAGGAGCGGAAAAGCGCCTTGCGGCGGCGGATGTCGAGATCGGCGCTGGACCGCGTTGTTCCGGTCATGATCGGGAAAACCCCAAGGGTCTGTGGAAAGCCATGGATGAATGGCGCATATAGCGGCTGGCGACGCCAATGTCAGCCTTTGCGGACACGGTCTGCCGACATATGGTCGGCCGATGCGCCCTTCCCTGCTCGATCCGCTGTTCGCACCCGTCACGACGCTCGACGGCGTCGGCCCGAAAGTGGCCGGCCTGATCGCCAATGTGGTGCCTATGGATACAGGCGGGCGCGAGGCGCGCGTCGGCGACCTGCTGTTCGTGCTGCCGCATTCGATGATCGACCGGCGCACGCGCTATCTGATCGCCGATGCGCCGGAGAGCGTCGTGGTCACTTTGGAGGTGACGATCGGCCGGCATCAGCCGCCGCCGCGCGGCAACCGCTCGGTGCCTTATCGCGTCTATGCCCATGACGAGAGCGACGAGATCGCGCTGACCTTTTTCCATGCCAGGCAGGAGTGGCTCGCCAAATCCCTGCCGGAAGGCGAGCGCATGCTGGTTTCAGGTCGCATGGAGTGGTTCAACGGCCGCCCCTCCATGGTCCATCCCGACCATATGGTGCCGGTGGCACGCGCGGGCGACCTGCCGCTGGTGGAACCCGTCTATCCACTGACGGCGGGACTTTCCGGCAAGGTGCTTCGCCGCGCGATTCTCGGTTCCGTCGCCCGCCTGCCCGATCTGCCGGAATGGCTGGATGGCGAACTGATGCGGCGGCACAGTTTTCCGGCCATTCGCATGGCGCTGCACCGGCTGCACGAACCCGCCGACCCGCTCGACATTTCACCGGAAGGCGCTGCCTGGCGGCGTCTCGCCTATGACGAGTTGCTGGCGGGGCAACTCGCCCTGGCGCTCGTGCGGGCCCGGATCAGGCGAACGACCGGGCGGCCGCTCGTCGGTGACGGCAGGCTCGAGGCGGCGATCCGCGCCGCACTGCCCTATTCGCTTACCGGCTCGCAGGAAGCTGCGCTCGAGGAGATTCATGCAGATCTCGCCTCGCCCGACCGAATGCTGCGGCTGCTGCAGGGCGACGTCGGTTCCGGGAAGACGGTTGTCGCCCTGCTCGCCATGGCGCGGGCGGCCGAAGCCGGCGGACAGGCGGCGCTCATGGCGCCGACCGAAATCCTCGCCCGCCAGCATCTCGCCACCATCGCGCCGCTTGCCGCACGCGCCGGCTTGCGCGCCGTCGTGCTGACTGGTCGCGAAAAGGGTCGCGAGAGGGCCGAAATCCTCGCAGGCATCGCATCTGGCGCCATCCATTTCGTGCTCGGCACCCACGCCCTGTTCCAGGAAAGCGTCGTCTTCCACGATCTCGCGCTGGCGATCATCGACGAACAGCATCGGTTCGGCGTCCACCAGCGTCTGGCGATCTCGGCCAAGGGCGAGGCCGTCGACATGCTTGTGATGACCGCGACACCCATCCCGCGCACGCTGGTGCTGACCGCGTTCGGCGACATGGACGTGTCGCCGCTGACCGAAAAGCCGGCCGGCCGCCGTCCGATCCAGACGGTGACGCTGCCGCTGGAGCGGCTCGCCGAACTGGTCGAGCGCATGCGCAACGCCGTTGCCGAAGGCCAGAAGGTCTACTGGATCTGCCCGCTGGTGGAAGAATCCGAGGAAGTGAAGCTGATGTCGGCGGAAGACCGCTTTGCCAGCTTGCAGCCGGTCTTCGGGGAAAAAGTCGGCCTGATCCATGGCCGCATGAACGGCCGCGACAAGGACGAGGCCATGCGCGCCTTCAAGGAAGGCGAAACACGGCTTCTGGTCGGCACGACGGTGGTTGAGGTCGGCGTTGACGTGCCGGACGCCACCATCATCGTCATCGAGCACGCCGAGCGCTTCGGCCTTGCGCAGCTACATCAGTTGCGCGGCCGTGTCGGGCGCGGCGACAAGCCGTCGACCTGCGTGCTCCTCTACAAGGAGCCGCTCGGCCTCGTCGCCAAGCAGCGCCTGTCGGTGATGCGCGAGACGGAAGACGGGTTCCGCATCGCCGAGGAAGACCTGAAGCTGCGCGGCGAAGGCGAGTTGCTCGGAACCCGCCAGTCGGGCACGCCGGGTTTCCGCGTGGCGCGGCTCGACCACCATTCCGACCTGCTGGAGATCGCCCGCGACGACGCGCGCCTCATGCTGGAGCGCGACGCCGACCTGCGCTCCCCCCGCGGCGAGGCGTTGCGGGTCCTGCTCTACCTCTACGGCCGCGACGACGCCGTGCGACTGCTCAGGGCGGGGTAGTCGGCGACGCCGGAGCCGCCCCTCATCCCCCTGCCGGGACCTTCTCCCCGTAAACGGGGAGAAGGGAAGACGGCCGCACCCCTTCGCTATTCCTGCCACGTGTGTGATTGGCGAAGACGGCTGCGACAGCTCTCCTCTCCCCGTTCACGGGGAGAGGATGCCGGCAGGCAGGTGAGGGGCAGCGCGAACACCAGAAGAATAAGCTGCGCCCTACTCCACCGTCACCGACTTGGCGAGGTTGCGCGGCTGGTCGACGTCGGTGCCCATAAACACGGCCGTGTAATAGGCCAGCATCTGGATCGGCAACGAATAGACAATCGGCGAGATGATCTCCGGCACGTCGGGCACGATGATGGTGTCGAGAGTGTCGATGGTCGAGTGCTTGGCGCCGTTGGCATCGGTAATCAGGATGATCTTGCCGCCGCGTGCCGCCACCTCCTGCATGTTCGACACGGTCTTCTCGAAGATGCGGTCATGCGGCGCAATCACGATCACCGGCATCTGCTCGTCGATCAGCGCGATCGGCCCGTGCTTGAGCTCGCCCGCCGCATAGCCCTCGGCGTGGATGTAGGAGATTTCCTTGAGCTTGAGCGCGCCTTCCATCGCCAGCGGATAGTTGGTGTCGCGGCCGAGATAGAGCACGTGCTTGTAGTGCGAGAGGTCGCGCGCCAGCTTCTCGATCTGTCCGGCGAGCTTCAGCGTCTGGTTGGCAAGCTTCGGCGCCTCCGAAAGCTGGCGCACCAGCAGTTTCTCGCCCTCGGCGTCGATCTCGCCGCGCGCGGCGGCCGCCTTGACGGCCAGCGAGGCCAGAACCGAAAGCTGGCAGGTGAACGCCTTGGTGGACGCGACGCCGATCTCGGGGCCCGCGAGCGTCGGGAAGATGCCGTCGGATTCGCGTGCGATGGTCGATTCGCGCACATTGACGATCGCTCCGATAGGCAGGCCTTCCTGCCGGCAGTAGCGCAGCGAGGCCAGCGTGTCGGCGGTCTCGCCCGACTGCGAGATGAAGAGTGCCCCGCTCTGCTTCGACAGCGGCATTTCCCGGTAGCGGAATTCCGAAGCGATATCGATGTCGACCGGCAGGCGCGCATGGCGCTCGAACCAGTATTTGCCGATCAGGCCCGCCAGATAGGCCGTGCCGCAGGCGGAGATGGCGAGGCGGTCGATCTTGCCGAAATCGAACGGCGTCTCGAAATCCTTGGCGACACCGTTGGCGAAGTCGAGATAATGCGCCAGCGTGTGGGAAACCACCTCCGGCTGCTCGTAGATCTCCTTCTCCATGAAGTGGCGATAGTTGCCCTTGTCGACGAGGTAGCTGCTGCCGACGGACTGCTGGCGCTTGCGGTCGACCGGATTGCCGTCGATGTCGAAGATCTCCATTCCGCCGCGGCGCACCACCGCCCAGTCGCCGTCTTCCAGATAGGTGATGGCGTTGGTGAACGGAGCGAGCGCGATGGCGTCCGAGCCCAGATACATCTCGCCCTCGCCATGGCCCACGGCCAGCGGCGGACCGTTGCGCGCGCCGATGATCATGTCCTCGTCACCCCGGAACATGATGGCGAGCGCGAAGGCGCCTTCGAGCTGCTTCAGCGCATTGTGCGCGGCCTCGACAGGGCCGAGCCCCTTCGCCAGTTCGCGCGAGACGAGATGCGCCACGACTTCGGTGTCGGTCTGCGAGGCGAATTCATAGCCGTCCGCGATCAGCGACGAGCGCAGTTCGGCGAAGTTCTCGATGATGCCGTTGTGGACGATGGCGACGTCGTTGGAGAAATGCGGATGCGCGTTGGTCTCGTTCGGCACGCCATGGGTGGCCCAGCGCGTGTGGCCGATGCCGATGGTGCCGTCGAGCGGCTCCTCGCCCAGCCGCTTCTCCAGGTTGACGAGCTTGCCCTCGGCCCGGCGGCGACCCAGCCGTCCGTGGTCAATGGTCGCCACGCCCGCGGAATCGTATCCGCGATATTCCAGCCGCTTGAGCGCGTCGACAATCAGCGGCGCAACGGGCGCGCGCCCGACGATCCCAACGATTCCGCACATCTTTCCAAACCCTTCCCGTTCCGCCCCGATCCGCCGGATTGATAGTGTTCCGGAGACTTACGCAGAAATCACATATGGTTTCAGTTCATATCCAATAAATGCAGCAGACGCCGCCTACAACAAAGGCCTGACGATACGGTTACTTGCCCGCCTGGGCCGCCAGCTTCTCGCGCAGCCGGCGGCCTAACCCTTCCTTGTTCTCCTGCCGCGCGCGGCCGAAGGCAAGGGCATCGTCGGGCACGTTCGCCGTAATCACGCTGCCGGAAGCGATGTAGGCCCCCTCGCCGATCGTCACCGGTGCGACCAAGGAGGTATTCGTTCCCACGAATGCGCCGGCCCCGATCTCCGTATGGTGCTTGGCATAGCCGTCATAATTGCAGGTGATCGTGCCGGCGCCGAGATTGGCCTTGGCGCCGACATGGGCGTCGCCCACATAGGACAGGTGGTTGACCTTGGCGCCCGCGTCGACGACCGCGTTCTTCACCTCGCAGAAATTGCCGACCTTGGCCTTGGTGCCGATCTGCGCGCCGGGGCGCAGTCGCGCGAACGGGCCGATTTCGGCATTCTCGGCGACGATCGCCTTCTCAAGATGCGAAAAGGCGCGGATGCGCGCGCCGGCGGACACCTTGACCCCCGGGCCGAAGAACAGGTTCGGCTCCAGCATCGCGTCCGGCGCGATCTCAGTGTCATGCGAAAGATGCACGCTGTCGGGGTCGAGCATCGACACGCCGTCCAGCATCAGCTCCCGCCGCCGCCGGCGCTGCCAGATCGCCTCGGCCTCGGAGAGTTCGAGCCGGTTGTTGATGCCGAGCACGTTTTCGTAAGGCGCTTCCGTCGCCGCCACCTTCAGCCCCTGTCCCGCGGCGATCTCGACGATGTCGGTCAGATAATACTCGCCCTTGGCGTTGTCGTTCTTCACCGCGTCGAGAAGCGGCAGCGCATGCGCGCCGGCAATCGCCATCAGGCCGCCATTGCAGAAATCGATGGCGCGCTCGGCAGCGCTCGCGTCACGTTCCTCGCGAATCGCAACCAGCGCGCCATTCTCCTCGATCAGCCGGCCGTAGCCTGTCGGGTCCGGCGCGCGAAATCCCATGACGACGACCGCAGCGCCCTTGGCCAGTTCCGCACGCAGGTCCGCGAGCGCCTCGGCCTGCACCAGCGGCGTATCGCCGAAGACGACGAGAACGTCGTCATAACCGCGCCCAATCTTTTCGCGGGCCGCCAGCACCGCATGCGCCGTGCCCAGCCGCTCGGACTGCAGGAAAACCTCGGCCTCCGGCGCAAAGGGCAGCACCGCCTCGCGCACCGTGTCGGCCTCGCGGCCGACCACCACCGCCACCTCGGTCGCCTCGTCGCGCCTTGCGGCCTTGACGACATGCGCAACCATCGGCAGCCCCGCGATCGGATGCAGCACCTTGGGCAGTGCGCTCTTCATGCGGGTTCCTTCGCCGGCGGCGAGAATGACGGACAGGCACGTTCTTTGGCTCATTGAGGCGTTCCGGCTTATCGATTGAACGGGAATCCGATCCTCTGTAACACCACGATCGGCCCGCTCCAATCCTCCCGGTTCGTTGCCAGACGATGCAACGGCGGCGAATGAACTCCAGCTACCGGAATCATGCCTTGACCGACAACACCTCCCGCATGACCCGGCTTGCATTGCCGATCATGTTGCTCGCGCCGCTGTTCTTCTCGAGCAATCTGGTGTTCGGCCGTGGCACGATCGGCGAAGTCTCGCCTTTCATGCTGGCCTTCCTGCGCTGGCTGGCGGTAGCCTTGGCACTCTCCCCCTTCATGCTGCGCGAACGGACGGTCGTCGGCAGTGTCGTGCGCGCACATTGGAAAACGCTGGCGCTGCTCGCCTTCCTGGGCATGTGCGTATGCGGCGCCGGGGTCTATCTCGCGCTTCGGTGGACCTCGGCCACCAACGGCACGCTGATCTACACCACCTCCCCGGTCATCATCCTTCTTCTGGAAGCCATGTTCAGGGGCCGGCGAATCGGCCTGCGCGAGGGCGTCGGTTCCCTCATCGCCTTTGTCGGCATCGCAACCATCGTGCTGCGCGGCGACCCGCTGGCGCTTTTCTCCCTCGACTTCAATCTCGGCGACCTTTTGTTCGTGGCGGCAGCCATCGCCTGGGCGACCTATTCGATCATTTATCGCGCGCCCTACCTTCAGCGCCTTTCCAATGCCACGCTTCTCGGCCTGCTTGCGGCAATCGGAGCCACGCTTCTCCTGCCGGCTGCCGCACTCGAGTGGTTCAACGGCGCAGCAATCCCTTCCACCGGCTCCGCATGGGGCGGCATCGCCGGCATCGTCGTCTTCGCCTCGCTGCTGGCATTCTCGAGCTTCCAGTTCGGCCTGCGCCAGCTCGGGCCTTCGCTCACCGGCGTCTTCATGTACCTGATGCCGCCTTACGGCGTGCTCATGGCCGTGGGTTTGCTGGGCGAAAGGCTGGAGGCGTTCCACATCGCCGGCATTGCACTGGTCATGGCCGGCATCGTGCTTGCCACCTTTCCGGTGGCATGGCTGCGCGAAAGACTGCGGCGCGCCTAGCCGAGCGTGCCGAGCGTCGGAAAGGTTTCGAGCAGCCAGTAGGATGCCGCCTGGATCCCACCGGTCAGGAACAGCACGCCGGCAATCACCAGCAGCACGCCCATCACCTTTTCCACGCGACCGAGATGCATGCGGAAACGCCCGAGGAACCGCATGAACGCGCCTGAGAACAGCGCGGCCAGCAGGAACGGGATGCCGAGGCCCAGCGAATAGGCGGCGAGAAGCAGCGCGCCCTCGCCAACGGTATCGCGCCCGCCGGCAAGGGTCAGGATCGGGCCAAGCACCGGCCCGATGCAAGGCGTCCAGCCGAACGCGAAGGCAAGGCCCATCACATAGGCGGCGGCCATGCTGGCCGGCTTGCCGCCGGGCTGGAAACGGGCCTCGCGCGACAGCAGCGGAATGCGGATCACGCCGAGGAAATTGAGCCCCATGACGATAATGAGCACGCCCGCCACCATCGCCAGTTCCTGCTGCCACACGCGCAGCAGTCCGCCGATCGTCGAGGCCCCCGCGCCGAGCGCCACGAAGACGGTGGTGAACCCCAGCACGAAAGCGAAAGAGGCGTTCATCAGCGCTAGGCGCGCCGGACTTGCCGCAACGGTCGCAGCGCTGCCGGATGTCGTCTCGCTGGCCCGGAAGTCGTCCATCGAGACCCCCGCCATGTAGCAGAGATAGGGCGGCACCAGCGGCAAGACGCATGGCGACAGGAACGAGATCGCGCCTGCTCCGACAGCGCTGAGATAGCCGACATCCACTGCCATGTGAGCTCTACCTGGGTCCGTTCGATTCCGGCCACCGATATAGACGCTGGCGCGCGCGCGCTCCAATCATCAAAACGTGTCAAAGGGTCGCTGGGCGGCTTGCATCACGCCGCCAGACGCCGTGGTCGACCGTGACATTCTGCACGTTTCGCGTGCTCTTTGTCCCAAAACAAGACAAATACGCGCAGCCGTTAACGCTTCATAAACCCTGACGCTGCGATAGGCCCCGTCGCCAAAGACGGGAGACGGAATGCCTGTTCAGGACAACAATCGCTTCGAGTGCGTCGAGGAACCTTTCGACACCTGGATGATATGGGACAACGCCCATGAGCGCCCGGCGGAACTGGGCGCCCTCGCCCTGATAGGCCTGTCCTACAGCTCGGCGTCCATACTTTGCAGCAAACTCAACGACCCGGATGGTGGGCCGGCTGCTGTCGAAGCCGAACGGAATCTTGGAAATCTCTAGGATTGTCTGGTGAGCGCGCAGGGGCTCGAACCCTGGACCTACTGATTAAAAGTCAGTTGCTCTACCAACTGAGCTACGCGCTCCCGTGGCGCGCCCGAAGCGGCCTGGAAATTGCGCGCGAACATAGGGAGCGCGCCTGACGCGGTCAACCGCAAAAACAGGCAACCAACGCACGATGAAACCGGGGCCAGAGTGCCGATATGCGCATGCGGATCGGCGCGTTGCAGGCCGGGCTGCCGCTTGATACGATTCGGCTTCTCAACCTGAAGGAAGGCATTGGATTTGCTGCCTGCACAATGCCGCGCTGGCCGCGCGCTGATCGAATGGACTGTCGAGGACCTGGCCAAGGCTTCCGACGTGCCCGCAGCCGCGATCGTCGACTTCGAAACGGCCCGCGCGACGGTCGAACCGGCGCTGGTCGAAGCCATGGCGGCGGCGCTCGAGCATGGCGGCGTCCGCCTCATCCCGGAAAATGGCGGCGGGGCCGGCGTGCGGCTCAAGTTCACGCGGTCGGAAGTGGCGCGCATCGCGACGCTGGAGACCGAAGGCGGTATCATCGCGGAAGATGACGTTTGAAGCTACTTCACCTTGGGTGCGACTAATACAACCGCGTAGCTTGTCGATGCATCCAAAGAGACATACCCTGCCGGAACGTTCCGCTACGATAACCGTTTAAACACTTGAAGGGATTGGAACGCACGATTTGTTGGACGCAAGGAGACCCGGCATGTTGAAGATCGTTTCCAGTATCTGCGCTGCGGCGATGGCGCTTTCGGTGCCGTTCGTCGCACCTGCGGCCGCCGCGATGCCCGCGCCCGCGCCCTCTTGGGAGAGGCTTGGACCGACCGAAGTACAATATCGCGACCGCCACCGGCACGGCTATCGCCACCATTATCGCGGCGACCGGCGTGGTTTCTATCGTGGACACCGCGGCTATCGTGATCGCAGGCATGGCTATCGCTATCACAACGGCTACTGGTTCCCGCCGGCTGCATTCATTGCAGGTGCGATCATCGGTGGCGCGATAGCGCAGGAACCACCGATCCGTTACCGCCCGCGCGGCGCCAGCACCCATGTAGACTGGTGCTATGCGCGTTATCGGTCGTACAGGGCCTATGACAATACCTTCCAGCCCTATAATGGGCCGCGCCGCCAATGCCGCTCGCCTTACGGCTAAGCCGAAGCTGAGTACGTCAATCAGAAGGCCCGCCCGGCGGCAGGCTAGCAGACGAAATGTGGAGCCATCCGGCTCCACATTTTGCATCATGAAAGCCGGCAAAGCGTGATAGCGGCTGAACACACGTCCGACGCCTGATCCGCGCGGCCATGCGACGCGCGATGCGCGTAAGCGAGACCTCTCTCGACATGGTTGGACTCAACGGCAAGATTCCACTATCGGTCGTATTGGGTGGTGCCGAGGGGAAGGCAGTTGGGCAAGGCGGACATCAGGACTCCCGAGGATTCCAAATACTATCCGATGACGGTGCTTTGGGTGGAAGGACGGGCCGACCACCGGGTCGCTCGCGGCGACATCATTGCGCTGCTGGACACACCCAAAGGCGAGGTCAAGGTCTCGTCACCGCTCGACGGCAGGGTGGGCAGCGCCCATCTGCCGAGAGGAACACGGCTTCCAGCGGCAGCCTTGCTGCTGAGCATGATAACGGAAGGCGAGATTCCTGCAGCGCCGCAGGCATCGTCGGACCCCACCCCGGCCCCCGCTCCCGCCGCCGGGAAACCACCCCGGCACCGGAAGACCAAGGAACGGACAACCTTCATCGAGAAGCTCTTGGTTCTGAGCTTGCTGCTGGTGATCGTGATTGGGGCATACAGCTACCTCGATCAGCAATTCGGCCCCTACACAGGTCCTATGTCCAAAGAGAACATGGCAGCGCGGCAAACCGGTCAAGAGGCGCCGATGCGCCTCGTAACGCCGGGCAGCCTTTCGGCCGGACAAGGACTTCTGGTGGTGTATTCGCACGACAAACCAAACCGCTACACGGCCTGTGAGGCCATTGTCGTCGGCCCCAACGCGGCCGCATTCGACAGCGGATGTCTTGAAGGCTCGCGCTTCGACAACCTGGAGCCTGGGCAGCGTCCGACGGGGTGGTTTCATTACAACCGCGAGATGGACGGCCACGTCTCCGCCGACGCCTATCCCGTCACGGAATTGAACTATTGGGAGCACGAAGACGGCGTGCGGATGCTGGTCGCGATGGCCCGGCTGGCCCCGGCCGGCGCTGAGAGCGTGACCGACCGAACCGGCCGGTCCGGCTGGGAATTCCTCGGCGGCGATAAGAATTCGTCTCCCTTCGTCATCGCCGATCGGGTGGCGGACATCCAGAAGACCGTGATGCAGTCCGCTGAAGGATGCAGATACTGGGCAGTAGAAGCGCCGGAAATCGACTCCGACGGCGAGATCAGGTCGCTGCAGGTCGACCTCTCCCACTGCGAGGTCGGGGACGCCGGAGCCCTGAAGTTCGCCGGCGAGAATGGACACCTTTTTGCCGGCTTCTACTTCCTTGCCCGCCCGCCCGAAGGCGAGCCAGATCCCGACGCGGTCGTCGCGCACGGGGCGCTGTTCGGGTCAGGCGACCTGGATCATATCAAGGCAGCCCGCGACGGCCGGACGTTAGAGGCAGCCAGGAAGATCAACTTCTCCGGCAAGCCTCTGCCGCAGGACCGGACGCTCCTGCTGCGAAACGCCTGCGACCACGCCGTGACTTTCAATATGTACAGTCCGGATAACGAAACATTCACCCGCTTCGAGATGGAGGCGGGCGGCAACTCCTACACGTGGGCCGACGGGCTTTCGACAGACTTCCTCTTCAGCATCGACGAAGGCGACAGCCGCAATCCCGGTGCCGAGAGCGTGGAGTGGGCGGGGGTCGAATACTTCATGCAACCAGCGTCCGTCTCGGGAGGGCAGGTCCTGATCCCGGCATGCCCGCCGGAACGGCTGGAAATCGACTGAGATAGCGCCGCGACCCAGCAGGTCCGCTCAGGCCTTGAAATCAGGCAAGCTCTTGAACGCAGACTTCAGCGCGTCCGACCAACCATCGGAAATCTCGCGATAATACGCATCGTCGGCGCCGATGCGCTTTCTGTAGGTCACCTCGAACGTATCCCGCTCGTAGAAAAGCAGGTCGAGAGGCAGGCCCACCGACAGGTTCGACTTCACCGTCGAATCGAACGACACCATCAGCAGCTTGACGGTTTCGGCGAAGGTCATGGACTGGTCGTAGGCGCGAACGAGGATCGGCTTGCCGTATTTCGTCTCGCCGATCTGGAAAAACGGCGTGTCATCGCTCACCTCGATGAAATTGCCTTCCGGATAGACCATGAAAAGCCGCGGCTCGGTCCCCTTGATCTGCCCGCCCAGAATAAAGGAGGCGCCGAAGGCGTCGGCGCTCTGGCCAACCGGGGCGGAGCTGGAGATCACCTCCTTCACCGTATCGCCGATCAGCCGCGCGGTCTGGTACATCGACGGCGTCTTGAGGATCGACGGTTCCCGGTCCTCCGGCGCCTTGGAGCGCTCGTCGAGCAGGCTCACAACCGCCTGCGTGGTGGCCAGGTTTCCGGCCGCGAGCAGTACCAGCACGCGTTCTCCCGGCATCTCCCACGTATACATCTTGCGGAAGGTCGAGATCGAGTCGACCCCGGCATTGGTGCGCGTGTCCGACATGAAGACGAGACCGCGGTCGATCTTGAGGCCCACGCAATAGGTCATGAATCAGGCACTTCGGAGTTTGAGCAAACCTGATTACTGCTCGACAGTGATGTGAACTTCAAGCTGTTCCTGCGCCTGGCCCAGCCTTATGCCGGAAACCGGCATCGCATCGCGATAGTCGCGCCCGGTCGCGAGCCGCACATAGCGCGCGTCGGGCGAAATGCCGTTGGAAACGTCGAAGCCGACCCAGCCGAGCCCCGCCAGGTGCGCTTCGGCCCACGCATGGGTCGCGACCTGCTCGACCGTGTCGTCGAGGCGCAGGTAGCCGCTGACGTAACGGGCCGGAAAACCCAGGCTGCGCGCCGCGGCGAGGAAGATGTGCGAATGGTCCTGGCAGACCCCCTCGCCCTGCGAGACGGCATCCTCGGCGCTCGTCGCGGCATCGGTTGCGCCCACCGTATAGGCGACCCTGTCGCGGACGGCGGCGGACAGGGCGTGCAGCCGCCCAAGATCCTCCCCGCCCGCGATGCTCCCGGCGATTTCCCGGATCTGCGCTCCGGCCGTCGTCAGCGATGTCGGGCGTTCGAACAGCCACAGCGGCGCGAAACCCGAATGCGGCCCCGTAACACCTGACGCATCGCGCACCTCCACCTCGCCGCGGACCGCGATTTCGATTGCCTGGGCGTCGCCGGAAACGCTCAGCAGGCGGGTGTCATTGCCGAACTGGTCGAAGAAGCGCACCTCTTCCGTCGCGCCGGTCACCTCCAGCGACCACGCATGAACCGTCTGTATCCCACCACTTGGCGGCGACAGGCGGATGCGCTGCAGCGCGTAAGGCACTGGCGCGTCGTAGGAATAGACCGTTCGGTGGGAAATCTTGAGCAGCATCAGAAGAACCGGTAATTCTCGGCAACCTCGTTGCCCAGCCTGTTGTTGCTGCGAATGAAGTCACGCAGGAATTCGTGCAGCCCGCCGTCGAAGATGGACGCAATGCTGCCCGGCTTCAGCTTCGCCCTGATGTCAGCCAGCGTGCCGTGGCAGACGTGGCGCTCGCCATAGTCGTCGGCAAGGAAGTCCAGGCTCTCCGCGATCATATGGTAGCAATAGGCCAGCGATCGCGGCATGCGCCTGTTGAGGATGAGGAAATCGGCGATGTTGGTGGGCTTGTAGTCGGCCTCGTACACCCATCGATAGGACCGGTGGGCCGAAACAGAGCGCAGGATCGATTCCCACTGGTAGTTGTCCAGCGACGACCCCACCCAGGAGATCGACGGAAGAAGCACGTAATATTTGACATCGAGGATGCGGGCGGTGTTGTCAGCCCGCTCGACATAGATGCCGAGCTGGGCGAAGTCGAATATCTCGTTGCGCAGCATCGTGCCGTGGAACGCGCCGCGGATCAGCGCCGTCTCACGCTTGATGGCGTCGAGGATCTTGGGTAGCTCGCGCTGGTCGATCGGGGCGGCCAGCATGCGCCGGCATGTCATCCACGCTTCGTTGATGCTTTCCCAGGTTTCCCGCGTCAGTGCGGTACGCACCATGCGCGCATTGGTGCGCGCCGTCTCGATGGACGAGAGCACGCTCGACGGGTTGGTCACGTCTCGCAGGAGGAAGTCCGAGACAGTGTCGGCCGTATATTCGCTATGGCGCTCGCGAAAAGCCTGGTCGGCGCCAGCGCTCATCACGACCGACGCCCACTCGTCGGCCGAAGAGTCGGTGCGTGTCAGCGCCAGCCGCAGCCCGGCGTCGACGATGCGCGCCATGTTCTCGACCCGCTCGATATAGCGCGTCATCCAGTAGAGGCCGTTTGCGGTGCGACCGAGCAGCACTGTCAGGCTCCCTCCCCATTCCTAGTCATCGAGAACCCATGTGTCCTTCGTCCCGCCACCCTGCGACGAATTCACCACCAGCGACCCTTCCTTCAACGCCACCCGCGTGAGCCCGCCGGGCACAATGCGGATGCGGTCGGAGACCAGGACGAAGGGCCGCAGGTCGACATGGCGGGGTGCCAGCCCCTTCTCGGTCAGGATCGGGCATGTCGAAAGCGCCAGCGTCGGCTGGGCGATGTAGTTGGAAGGCTTGGCCTTGAGCTTGGCCGCGAAGGTTTCGCGCTCCGCCTTCGACGCGGCCGGGCCGACCAGCATGCCGTAGCCGCCGGAGCCGTGAACCTCCTTCACGACCAGCTCCTCAAGATGTTCGAGCACGTATTTCAGGCTGTCGGCCTCGGAGCAGCGCCATGTCGGGATGTTGCCGAGGATCGCCTTGCGGCCCGTATAGAACTCCACGATCTCGGGCATGTAGGAATAGATCGCCTTATCGTCGGCGATGCCAGTGCCCGGCGCGTTGGCGATGGTGATGTTGCCGGCGCGGAATACGTCCATGATGCCCGGCACGCCAAGCGCCGAATCCGGGCGGAACGTCAGCGGGTCGAGATAGTCGTCGTCGACGCGGCGGTAGAGCACGTCGATGCGCTTGTAGCCCTGCGTCGTGCGCATCGCGACATGACCGTCGACGACCCGAAGGTCGTGCCCCTCGACCAGCTCGACACCCATCTGGTCGGCGAGGAAGGCATGCTCGAAATAGGCCGAATTGTAGCTGCCGGGGGTCAGCACCGCGACCGTGGGAGATCCTTCCGTTCCGCGCGGCGCAACCGCCGAGAGCGACTGGCGCAGGAGCTGCGGGTAGTTTTCGACCGGCCGCACCTTGACCGCCTGGAACAGCTCCGGAAAGAGCTGCATCATCGTTTCCCGGTTCTCGATCATGTACGAGACGCCGGACGGCGTGCGCGCATTGTCCTCCAGCACGAAGAACTCGTTCTCGCTGGTGCGCACGATGTCGACGCCGATGATGTGGGTATAGACGCCCGCCGGCGGGCGCACGCCGATCATCTCCGGCAGAAAGGCCTCGTTGGCCGCAATCAGCTCGCGCGGGATGCGCCCGGCGCGCAGGATCTCCTGGCGATGGTAGATGTCGTCCAGAAATGCGTTCAGCGCCTGAACGCGCTGCTCGATACCCTGGGTGAGCCGGCGCCACTCCGCGCCCGAAATGATGCGAGGCACAATGTCGAAGGGAATGAGGCGTTCGGCTGCCTCCTCCTGGCCGTACACGGCAAAGGTGATGCCGGTGCGCCTGAAGACGCGCTCGGCATCCTCCATCTTTTCGGTTAGGCGGGCGGGGTCTTGCGTCTGCAGCCAGCCGTCATAGCCAGCGTAGGGTTGTCTCAGCCCGTTTCCGTGCGGGCGCATTTCATCGAATGCAACCAAGCGCATACTCCTCTGCCCTCCATAACAAAGAGCCGCGAGCGTAAAATCAAGGGGAAACCGTCATTTGATCGTGACGTCGGCACCGATTTGGGCCGATGCCCAACAAACCGGCAGTCGTCACAGCCAACTGCCGACGTGCCGTGCAGCCGCTATTGCGCGCGGGCATGAAACCGTCGAAGCTTTGACTGCGTATCTTCCAGAGGCTGTCGGATTCAGGCTGCCGATAACAATGGAGGAGGTCATGAAAACGATACATCGTCTTTGTCTCGTCTTGGTGCTTGCGGTCGGCTGGGTACCGGCCGCGCTGGCCGACGACGCCGCCAAGGCGGCGCAGCAGACGATCGAGGGGCAGTTGAAGGCATTCCTCGGCGGCGACGATCAGGCCGCCTATTCCTATGCCGCACCCAATATCAGGCAGATGTACCCGACGCCGGGCGGCTTCATGGCCATGGTGCGCAACGGCTACGCCCCGGTGCACCGCCCGCGCAACTACGCCTTCGGCAAGTTCGAGGCGCTGGCGCCCGGGCGCGTCGCGCAGAGCGTGTTCGTGCTTGGCCCCGACGGCAAGGATTACGAGGCGCTCTACGTGCTGGACCTGCAGGACGACGGCGTCTACCGCATCGTGTCGGTCAGCCTGCGCGCGGCAAACCTGCCCAGCACCTGAGCCACATCTAGAGCGGCGGCAGATCGCCTTTTGCCCACCCTTCTGAGATGTCCGCGGCGCGATCGGCAAATTTGCCTTCCTCGATCCCAGCGCGAATGTCGGCCATCAAGCGCTGGTAGTAGGCAAGGTTGTTCCAGGTCAGAAGCATCCCGCCGAGTGCCTCGCCCGATTTCACCAGATGGTGCAGGTAGGCGCGCGAATAATCCCGCGCCGCGGGGCAATCGCTTTCCTCGTCGAGCGGTCGCGGATCGTCAGCATGGCGCGCATTACGCAGGTTCACCTTGCCGCGCCTCGTATAGGCGAGGCCGTGCCGGCCGGCGCGGGTGGGCATCACGCAGTCGAACATGTCGATGCCCCGCGCAACTGACTTGAGGATGTCGTCGGGCGTCCCCACGCCCATAAGGTAACGCGGCTTGTCGGCCGGCAGCAGCGGGCACGTCACGCCCAGCATGTCGAGCATCACTTCCTGCGGCTCGCCCACGGCAAGGCCGCCGACGGCATACCCCTTGAGGTCCATCGCCTTGAGCGCAAGCGCGGAGCGTTCACGCAACTCTGGCACGTCGCCGCCCTGCACGATCCCGAACATAGCCCGCGCCGGCTGGTCGCCGAAAGCCGTCTTGCAGCGTTCGGCCCAGCGCAGCGACAGTTCCATGCCGCGCTCGATCTCCTTTTCGGAAGCCGGAAGCGCCACGCATTCGTCGAGCTGCATCTGGATGTCGGAATCGAGCAGCCCCTGTATCTCGATCGAGCGTTCCGGCGTCAGCTCGTAGGGCGCTCCATCGATATGGGAGCGGAACGTGACGCCGGTCTCGTTCAGCTTGCGCAGCTTCGACAGAGACATGACCTGAAACCCGCCGGAATCGGTCAGGATCGGCCAGGGCCAGCGCGCGAACTCGTGCAGACCGCCCAGCCGCGCCACGCGTTCGGCGCCGGGCCGCAACATCAGGTGATAGGTGTTGCCAAGGATGATGTCGGCCCCCACGCCCCTCACCTGGTCCATATACATGGCCTTGACCGTGCCGCCGGTGCCCACCGGCATGAAGGCCGGCGTGCGGATCACGCCACGCGGCATGGTCACCTCACCGCGCCGCGCCGCGCCGTCGGTTGCGAGAAGGCGGAACCCAAAACTATCGCTCATCAAATTCCTTGTCGTGGATCGGCGCATCCGGCACCTGGCGATCGAGAGACTGCCGATACCTGACACACCCGCGCATGAACTTTGGCCATGGAGGAACCGCTATCTTCGGCTCGACCTTTTCCGGTAGCAGGTCCCAAAGATCAGGATGATGCCAACAAAGATCGTGCCCGGTTAAGTCGCGGTGGCTGCGGATGCCGGCCCGGAGCCGTTTCACTTCTTCAATCAGTCGCGCGCGGCTCATCGCTTCAAGATCATCGTCCATCCTCGCTCTCCCTGAACAACAGGCTGCTGTCACCATAGGAGTAAAATCGGTAATCCGCAGCGATCGCATGGGCATAGGCCGCATGCATCGTCTCCAGCCCGCTGAATGCCGAAACCAGCATGAACAGCGTCGAGCGCGGCAGGTGGAAATTGGTCATCAGAATATCGGCGGTGCGGAAGCGGTAGCCGGGCGTGATGAAGATCTCGGTGGCCCCCCGCCATTCGCGAAAGTTCGTTTCATCGGTCGCAGCGCTTTCCAGCAACCGCAGCGAAGTCGTCCCGACCGCGACGATGCGCCCGCCCCGCGCGCGCACCGCGTTCAGCGACGCCGCCGTCTCCGCGCTCACCTCGCCGATTTCTGCATGCATGCGATGGTCGTCTGTGTCGTTGGCCTTGACCGGCAGAAACGTCCCTGCGCCGACATGCAGCGTCACGAAATGGCGCTCAATGCCGGCCTGTTCCAGTGCCTGGAAGAGGTCGGGCGTGAAATGCAGCCCCGCCGTGGGTGCTGCGACCGCGCCCTCCTCCCGCGCGTAGATCGTCTGGTAGTCGGTGCGGTCGCGCTCGTCCTCGGCGCGCTTGCCGGCAATATAGGGCGGCAGCGGAATGTGGCCGACCTCGCGCAAGGCATCGTCCAGCGCAGGACCGGTCAGGTCGAATTCGAGCGTGACTTCGCCGGCCTCACCCTTCTCGGCCACGGTCGCGTCAAGCGAGCCGAGCAGGCAGAGATTGTTCTGATGGCCGAAGCGGATGCGGTCGCCAACGACGAGGCGCTTGGCAGGGCGTGCGAACGCCTTCCAGCGGTTTTCGTCGACCCGCATGTGCAAGGTGGCGTCGATCTGCGCGACCGCGTCGTCGCGGCGGCGCAGCCCGGTGAGCTGTGCGGGTATGACCTTGGTGTCGTTGAAGACCAGGGCGTCGCCCGGCCGCAGCAATCCGGGCAGCTCGCTTACGATGCGATCTTCCGGCGACTGGCCCGGGCGCACGAGCAGCAGCCTTGCCGTATCGCGCGGCTCGGCCGGACGCAGCGCGATGCGCTCATCCGGCAACTCGAAATCGAAAAGGTCGACGCGCACGGCGCTCTCCGTCGTGTCGCGTCGAGGAATCAGACGTCGGCGGCAACGCGCATGGTGACGATCGAGTCGGGGTCGCGAACGGGCTCGCCCTTCTTGATCTGGTCGATCACGTCCATGCCTTCGATCACCTGGCCCCAGACCGAATACTGCTTGTTCAGCCACGGGGCGTCGTCGAAGCAGATGAAGAACTGGGAGTTGGCCGAATTGGGGTTCTGCGAACGCGCCATCGAGCAGGTGCCGCGCACGTGGTTCATGTTCGAGAACTCTGCCTTGAGATCGGGCTTGTCCGAGCTGCCCATGCCGGTGCCCGTCGGATCGCCGGTCTGCGCCATGAAGCCGTCGATGACACGGTGGAACACGATGCCATCATAGAAGTTCTCGCGCGCCAGTTCCTTGATGCGCGCAACATGGTTCGGCGCCAGATCGGGCAGCAGCTCGATCACCACCTTGCCCTTCGTGGTTTCCATGACAATCGTGTTTTCGGGGTCCTTGATCTCGGCCATCTGGCTTCCTTCCTGATCTTGTTTGTCTGTTAGTCGGCCGCGATGCGAACCGAAACCATACGGTCGGGGTCGGTCACGACCCCGTTCTGGGCCGCGTTGCCGCGCTTGATGTTGTCGACGAATTCCATGCCGCTCTCCACATTGCCGACGATCGTGTAGCCGCCATTGAGCGAGGGAGCCGGGGCGAACATGATGAAGAACTGCGAGTTGGCGGAATCGGGGCTCTGCGCCCGCGCCATGCCGACGGTTCCGCGCGCATAGTCCTCGTTCGAGAACTCGGCCGGGATGTTGCCCATGGACGAGCCGCCGGTGCCGGCGAGCTGGCTGTTGTAGCCGTCTTCCATGTCGCCGTACTGTACGTCGCCGGTCTGGGCCATGAAGCCCTCGATGACGCGGTGGAACGCGACGTTGTCATATTCGCCGGCGCGCACCAGCGCCTTGATCTGCTCGACATGCTTGGGCGCGAGGTCGGGGCGCAGCGCGATCACCACCTCGCCGTCCTTGAGCTCGATGATCATCGTGTTCTCGGGCTCGGCGGCGAGTGCTGCGGAACCGGCAAGCACGCCGGCGGCAAAAATCAGCGACGAGGCTGCCCTCAGAAACTGCATGAACGACTCCCGTTTCAGGATTTGAACTTGGCATCCAGCGCGGTCGCAACCACGGCCGGAACGAACGGCCTGATGTCGCCGCCCATCGACGCTATCTGGCGGACAAGTGTGGCGGTAATGGTGCGCACGGAGGGACTTGCAGGCAGAAAGATCGTCTGCAGGTCCGGCGCCATCGTTTCGTTCATGCCCGCCATCTGCATCTCGTAATCGAGATCGGTACCGTCCCGCAGGCCGCGGATGAGGATCGACGCGCCTTCATGGCGGGCGGCTTCGACTAGAAGGCCCGAGAACGAGACGATCCGCAGCCGCGAGGCGTCTTCACCCAGTTCGTCCCTCGCCCAGGCCTCGATGAGTTCCACCCGCTCCTCGAAAGAGAATAGGGGCTGCTTCGAGGCCTGTACGCCGATGCCGACGATGATTTCGTCGGCGATGGTCAGCGCGCCCTTCAGCACGTCGAGATGGCCATTGGTCAGCGGGTCGAAGGAGCCCGCATAAAAGGCTATGCGCTTCGTCATGGCAGCGCTTCTAGCGGTCGCCACGGACAAAGGCAATCGACCAACGCGCCCGTTCTGGTGAACGGCAGATGAACGGTCGGATCAGGCACGGTTCAAACGTCATCCTTCAAGAAAGACACCGAAATGAAACCAATCCGCGCTTCACTCGTTGTTGAGGCAAGAAGGAGACACGATGATGATGATCTTCATGCTCGCAGCCGCCATGACCCTGGCCATGCTGATCGCGACGGCCTTCGGACTTCATAACGAAGCGCAGACCGTCCGCCTCGAAACCCGCCGTCGCACCGTCCGCAACCGCTTCGGCTGATCCCTATTCCTCCAGTGGAGCGGGCGGCGTCCCCTGCACGCCGTCCGCCTCCGCCTCCACGGCTTCGGCCAGCGCGTCTTCTGCTTCGGCCTCCGGCTCGGAGATACGCTCCACCGAGACGACCTTCTCACCTTCAGCAGTATGGAAGATGGTGACGCCCTTCGCGGTGCGGCTGGCGAAACGGATATTGTGCACCGGCACGCGGATCACCTGTCCGCCATCCGACACCAGCATGATCTGATCGCCATCCTCGACCGGGAACGCCGCAACCAGGCTGCCGATCTCCGATGCCTTGGACACGTCCGTGGCGCGAATACCCTTGCCACCGCGACCGATCACCCTGAAATCATAGGACGACGAACGCTTGCCGTAGCCGTATTCGGTCACGGTCAGCACGAACTGCTCGTGTTCCTTGAGGAAGGCATAGCGCTCATCGTTCAGGTCGGCGTCTTCGACGATGTCCTCATTGGTCAGCGCGACTTCGTCCTCGCCCTCCCCGTTTTCGCCAATCAGCGCCGCACGGCGTTCCGCCACGGAGCGCTTGAGGTAGGCGGAACGTTCGCCCGGCGAGGCGTCGACATGTTCGAGAATGGTCATGGAGATGGCGCGATCGCCCTCGCCCATGGAAATGCCCCTGACGCCCTGCGAGGAGCGCCCCGCGAAGACGCGGACGGCCGAAACCGGGAACCGTATGCACTGGCCGCTCGAGGCCGTGAGCAGCACGTCGTCATTGTCCGTGCAGGTCTCGACGGCGAGGATCGCGTCGCCCTCCTCGTCGAACTTCATCGCGATCTTGCCGTTGCGCTTCACGTCTGCGAAGTCGGACAGCTTGTTGCGACGCACTGTGCCGCGCGTGGTGGCGAACATCACGTCGAGCTTGCCCCACTCCTCCTCGTCCGGCAGCGGGAGGATCGCGGTGATGCGGTCGCCCTCTTCCAGCGGCAGCATGTTGCGCAGGAACTTGCCGCGCGACTGCGGCGTGCCGATCGGCAGGCGCCAGACCTTTTCCTTGTAGACGATGCCGCGCGAGGAGAAGAACAGGATCGGCGTGTGCGTGTTGGCCACGAACAGCCGTGTGACGAAATCCTCGTCCTTGGTGGCCATGCCCGAGCGGCCCTTGCCGCCGCGCGCCTGCGCCCGGTAGATCGAGAGCGGCACCCGCTTGATGTAGCCCTCGTGGGTCACGGTGACGACCATGTCCTCGCGCTGGATCAGGTCCTCGTCGTCCATGTCGGCGCCGCCGTCGGTCAGCTCCGTGCGGCGCGGCGTACCGAACTCGTCGCGCACGGCGATGAGCTCGTCCTTAACGATCTGCTGGATGCGCGCGCGCGACGACAGGATGTCCAGATAGTCGGAAATCTCGCTGCCGATCGTGTTCAGCTCGTCGGCGATCTCGTCGCGGCCGAGTGCGGTCAGGCGCTGCAGGCGCAGCTCGAGGATCGCGCGTGCCTGCTCTTCCGACAGGTTGTAGGTGCCGTCCTCGTTGATGCGATGGCGCGGATCGTCGATCAGCAGGATCAGCGCCTCGACGTCGGCCGCCGGCCAGCGCCGCTCCATCAACTGCTCGCGCGCGGTCTGCGGATCCGGCGCATGCCGGATCAGCCGGATCACCTCGTCGATATTGGCGACCGCAATGGCGAGGCCGACCAGCACATGCGCACGCTCGCGCGCCTTCTTCAGAAGGTACTTCGTGCGCCGGCTGATGACCTCCTCGCGGAAGGCAACGAAGGCGCGCAGCATGTCGAGCAGCGTCAGCACTTCCGGCTTGCCGCCGTTCAGCGCCACCATGTTGGCGCCGAACGATGTCTGTAGCGGCGTGTAGCGATAGAGCTGGTTCAGGATCACGTCGGCATTGGCGTCGCGCTTCAGCTCGACGACGACGCGATAGCCCTGCCGGTCGCTCTCGTCGCGAATGTCGGAGATGCCCTCGATGCGCTTGTCGCGCACCAGTTCGGCCATCTTCTCGATCATCGAGGCCTTGTTCACCTGATACGGAATCTCGGTGACGACGATGGCCTCGCGCTCGTTGCGGATTTCCTCGACATGCACGCGGCCGCGCATGACGATCGAGCCGCGTCCGGTCGAATAGGCGTTGTAGATGCCCGCGCGCCCCAGCACGATGCCGCCGGTCGGGAAGTCGGGCCCGGGGATGATCTCCATCAGCTCCGGCAGCTCGATCGCCGGGTTCTCGATCAACGCGACGCAGCCGTCGACAAGCTCGGACAGGTTGTGCGGCGGAATGTTCGTCGCCATGCCGACGGCGATGCCGCCTGAACCGTTGACCAGCAGGTTCGGAAAGCGCGCCGGCAGAACCTTCGGCTCGCTGCCGGAAGCATCGTAGGTGTCCTGGAAGTCGACCGTCTCCTTGTCGATGTCCTCCAGGAGCTCGTGGGCCACCTTGGTCAGGCGCGACTCGGTGTAGCGCATGGCTGCCGGCGGATCGCCGTCGATCGAGCCGAAATTGCCCTGCCCGTCGACAAGCCGGACGCGCATCGACCAGTCCTGCGCCATGCGCACAAGGGCGTCGTAGATCGAGGCGTCGCCGTGCGGGTGGTATTTACCCATCACGTCGGCGACTGGACGCGCCGACTTCACGTATTTCCGGTTCCAGTGATAGCCGCTCTCGTGCGAGGCGTAGAGGATGCGCCGGTGCACGGGCTTGAGGCCGTCTCGCACGTCCGGTAGCGCGCGGCTCACGATCACGCTCATCGCGTAGTCGAGATAGGAGCGCTGCATCTCCTCGATGATGGAGATGGGTTCGATGCCTTCGGGCATATCGCCCGGGCCGCGCGGCGTGGTCTGGTCAGTCAATTGCAGTCACGATCATGTTGGGAATCACTGTCCCCTTATATAGGAAGCGTGACGGTGATTCCAACGCGGAACGCCGTTTTTAAGCGCCGTTTTTCCTTGCTATTTCAATGAGATACAAGGTGAAGCGAATTGCCGCGCCATCCTGCGCCGCGTAATTTGCCGCATCACGCCGGAAATCGCCCGTGACAGGGCTCCGCGACCCGCCCGATTCGGTCAGATACTTCGGCATGGCGCAACGCTCGCGCGCAGCTGCGCCCGCTTCTTCGCACCCTGCCGAAACGCCGCCGCTGGCGAACGGCACGTCGACCGTATAGCCTCCAGTCGGCACTGCCTGTGTCCTGTCCAGCGGCGGGTCAGGCCGCCGATGACGCCGGGGGATTTCACCGATGCCGAGCCTCGACCATATCTTCAATGCCTTCGTCACGATCCTGGTGACGATCGACCCCCCAGGGCTCGCACCTCTGTTCCTGGCGCTGACCGGAGGCATGAATCGCTCCGAACGCCAGCAGGTGGCGATCCGCTCGTCGATTATCGGCTTCGGCGTTCTGGCGCTGTTCGCGCTCGCCGGCGCCGCCATCCTCGCGGTCTTCGGCATCACCCTGCCCGCCTTCCGTGTCGCCGGCGGGCTGCTGCTGTTCTACATCGCCTTCGAGATGATCTTCGAGCGCAGGCAGGAGCGGAAGGAAAAAAGCGCCGACACCGCCGTCACGAAGGACCACATCCGCAACATCGCGGCCTTCCCGCTGGCAATCCCGCTGATCGCGGGCCCGGGCGCGATTTCGGCGACGGTGCTGCTGTCAGGAACGTTCGCGGGTGCAACCGGGCACCTCGTGCTGGTCGCCATCATCGCCGCCTGCATCGTGCTCACGTGGCTGACATTCGTCGCCGCCGAGCGCATCGACGGTTTCCTTGGCGAGACCGGCCGCTCGATCCTGACGAGGCTTCTGGGCGTCATTCTCGCGGCACTTGCCGTCCAGTTCGTTGCAGATGGCATCAAGGCGCTGATCGCGGCGTAGAGCGCGCCGCGGCCACCATGCGACATCGTCGGTATTGGCAAGGATCGCATTTCGGGTCATCACGCTGCCATCGGGCATCGCCCGGCATTGCACGGGAGACGATCGCGAATGGTCGATCACAGCGGTAACATTCTCATACTGACGGGACCGCCCGGAGCGGGAAAGACCACCACCGCCTCTGCCCTGGCCGCTCTCGGTGGATCGCCGAAAGTGCATCTGCACGCAGACGATTTCTGGCACTTCATCAAGCACGGCATGGTCCAGCCCTACCTGCCGGAAGCCCACGGGCAGAATCAGGTCGTGCTCGATGTTCTGGCGAATGCCGCGGCTGGTTACGCCAGGGGCGGCTACTTCGTCATCGTGGACGGCATCATCGGCCCCTGGTTTCTCGATCCGTTCAGAACCATCAGCCTGCCGATCCATTACATCGTTCTTCGCCCGCCGCTCGAAACTGCAATCGAGCGCTGCCAAGACCGTGGCGGCGACACCCTGTCCGATCCGGGGCCCATCACCGCGCTGCACGGTCAGTTTTCGGCCCTCGGCGTTCTGGAGAAACACGTGCTCGCGACCGGGCACGACGATCGGGAAACGCTGGTCCTGCGAGTGATGGCCGCGCTGCAAAGCGGATCGTACCGACTTTCCTGACAACCGCCGCGCAAGGCGTCAGCCGGCCCACAACACTATCGGCTTTGTGAATTTGGATGATCGGGAGATCGAACCGCTTCCGATTTCCGCGCCAGAGCCGCTGCGGTCTTCGGCACGGTTCACTGCCTGCAAGACGATTGACCGGAGAGCGTCCGGCCATATGGCGTTGGCGTCGGCGGCCTGAGGTCGCCGTCCCGGCCGCAAGGAGAACAGCCGGGACGGCGCTGCCCCGGCGTTTACTGTGCCGGCTGCTGGGCTCCGGCCGCCTCGGTGATGTGGCCGTTGATCTTCTGCGCGAGATCGGGATCGGTCTGCGCCGCTTGGATGATCATGTTGTATTCGTCGACCGAGATGCCTTCGGCGCTGTTGACTGCCTCGACCATTTTCTCGCCGGCCTCCTGCTGCAGGCGCTGCTGGTCTTCGGCGTTGCCGGAGGCGGCCTCGATCTGCGGCTTGTAGCTCTCGGTGACCTTAGTCACTTCGAGAAAGGCGACGGCGAACGACTTCAGCTTGCCGTCATCCATCGCAGGTGCCGCTTGGGTGGGCGCCTCCATCTGCGGGGCGGGGGCTGGGGCAGGCGCATCCTGCGCGCCGGCAGTGCCAAGCGCGGCGCCCGTGGCGATAGCAAATGCGGAAAAGCCCGACAGCAGGATTCTGTTGAAAGTCATGCTCAATTCCTCTTCTTGGTCCGGGTGGACGGAAAAGGCCCTCGCAGCTCCGACTCGCGGGCCGGGCTCGGGAACCTGCGGCCGACCGAAACGCCGGAAGCTGCCGAGACTGTGGCAAGCGGACAAATTCGCGCCCGAGACGCGGTCACTTTGTCCGAACCGGCGAGACATTTATTTACTGCGGCGGCCACAAGGACCTCGCCGTCATCACGCCAGAGCAGTGGATTTGCAGATAAGCGCGGTTATCCTCGCCTGAGCATTGCGTATCCGCTTCAGGCCCGGCGAAATCAGGCGCGGCCCGACGAGACCGGCATGAGGAGCCGCAGCGCCGGCGGCTGCGTCAGGTCCACATCGTGCGGGTATTCTTCGCGATGGTGGAAGTGGTGCTTGTCCCAGTTGAGGTTTCCGGCCTTCAGCCAGTCGATCATCCGCAAATAGTGCGCAACCACCTCGCCGTTGCCGGCTCCATGCCAGGAACTCGCCAGCGTCATTTCAGGCAGAACAAGCGATCCGAACCCCTCCGGCAGTTCGTCTGCGTCGTCCATCGCGATGCCGACGAAGTAGCGGAAACCGTCCGGCCGGTCGTTCCACGACAGCCCGACGATCGGGCTGCGCCAGCCGCTTTCCCGCCGCGCCGCGAAGGCCTGCACATCCCTGATGACCGAATGGATCGCGCCTCGCGCCGCTGCCCCGTAGGTGCCCTGCCAATGAAGGCCGCAGAGCCTGTGCGCGGGCCGCTCGGTCAGGGCAATGCCCTGATCCGCTGCTGCGGCTTCGCTGCACAGAAGGCACATGGGAGAGCCTTAGAAGGGGATCTCGTCGTCCAGGTCGCGCGAGTATCCGCCGCCACCGCCGCCGCCGCGACCCTGATCGCCTGGTCCGGACTGGCCGAAATCGGATCCGCGCCCGCCGCCCTGCGAGCCGCCGCGATCATAGCCGACCTGGCCGCCGCCGCCCTCACCGCGTGTGTCGAGCATCTGCAGCTCGCCGCGGAACTTCTGCAGCACGACCTCGGTCGTGTAGCGATCCTGTCCCTGCTGGTCCTGCCATTTGCGGGTCTGGAGCTGGCCCTCGAGATAGACCTTCGCGCCCTTCTTCAGATACTGCTCGGCGACCTTGGCAAGGTTGTCGTTGAAGATGACGACGTTGTGCCACTCGGTCTTCTCGCGCCGCTCGCCGGACTGCTTGTCACGCCATGTCTCGGAGGTGGCGATGCGAAGGTTGACGACCGGGTCGCCGGAATTGAGCCGGCGGATTTCCGGGTCCGCGCCCAGATTACCCACCAGAATGACCTTGTTGACGCTACCCGCCATGACGCTCTCCTGCGCTCGTCCTAAACCTGAAATCGATGTCGCGGCACATTATCCGAACGCCCTCGCGGATTCGCCCCGCCGGCCGCCCGCCTGGCGACATCTCCACAGCTTTCGTTGTTCTTTATTTGTTCTTTACAGGAGAATGCACCACCTGACAATCCCAGCCGCCTCGGCGGTTCGGACGCTGCCGGCGACGAAGGAAGCCCCGCCACGTTCGCGACGTGGTCGGGGCCGTTGAGAGCCTTTGCTCTGTTGCCGGGAGTGGATTACCGGCACTTTTTTCGGATGCGTCTCGGAACGTCGCCCGAAGATCCGACTATGAGTCAGATTGTAAGTTGATCGATAACGGGGCCGCGCTGTGCGCAGGCCTTCAGGCTATCGTGGCTCCGCACCATGGCGGAGCCTGCTGGGACTGTCCGGCGGGGTCATGCCTCATCTCCCTTTGCAGTTTCTCCTGTCGCAGACGCGCTCAAGCCCTGCCGTGTTTCCGACACCTCTTGGGCGTACCAGGACGACCGCCGAGGCGAGCTTCATCTGACCGGGAGAGCATGCCTCCGCCCTGCCCCAACGTCAACCGTCGAGGCTGATCCGGCAACAATTCGTGATCGCCGGTGGCCGCGTCCTCCTGCCAACGGATTGTCAGGAGCTGTTCGCTCTCTGTTCTTTCTGCTTGCCCTGTGTGCGAAAACGCGTGAAAAGCCAGAGGCGGTTTTCCGGAGGCCGCCGGCCTCGACGGACGGCACCAACAACACCATATCCGGGGTCTGGCCGGCTACGATGCCGGCCGTTCTGATGTAAGGCGGCACACGGGACCATGGCGGACCAGAAATTCATCTCCATTCGCGGCGCACGCGAGCACAATCTCAAGAATGTCGATCTTGACCTGCCGCGCGACCAGTTGATCGTCATGACCGGCCTGTCCGGCTCCGGCAAGTCGTCGCTCGCCTTCGACACCATCTATGCCGAGGGGCAGCGGCGCTACGTGGAGAGCCTGTCGGCCTATGCCCGGCAGTTCCTCGAGATGATGCAGAAGCCGGACGTCGACCAGATCGACGGCCTGTCGCCCGCCATCTCGATCGAGCAGAAGACGACGTCGAAGAACCCGCGCTCTACGGTCGGCACCGTCACCGAGATCTACGACTACATGCGCCTGCTCTTCGCGCGCGTCGGCGTGCCCTATTCGCCGGCGACCGGCCTGCCGATCGAGAGCCAGACGGTCAGCCAGATGGTCGACCGCGTGCTGGCGCTCGACGAAGGCACGCGGCTCTACATCACCGCGCCCATCGTGCGCGGTCGCAAGGGCGAATACCGCAAGGAACTGGCCGAGCTCCAGAAGAAGGGCTTCCAGCGCGTCAAGGTCGACGGCCAGTTCTACGAGATCGGCGAGGTGCCGGCGCTCGACAAGAAATACAAGCACGACATCGACGTGGTGGTGGACCGCGTGGTGGTGCGTCCGGACCTCGCAGCCCGGCTGGCCGACTCGCTCGAAACAGCGCTCAAGCTCGCCGAGGGCATCGCTGTCGCCGAGTTCGCCGACAAGCCGCTCGACGCCAGCCAGACCGGCCAGGACGCGGTCAACAAATCCAAGAACGAGACCCACGAACGCATCCTGTTCTCGGAGAAATTCGCCTGCCCGGTCTCCGGCTTCACGATTCCGGAGATCGAGCCGCGGCTGTTCTCGTTCAACAACCCTTTCGGCGCCTGCCCCACCTGCGACGGGCTCGGCACCCAGCGCGCCATCGACCCGATGCTGGTGGTTCCGGAAGAGCACGTCTCGCTGCGCGAGGGCGCGGTGGCCCCGTGGGCGAAGTCGACCTCGCCCTACTACACGCAGACGCTCGAAGCGCTCGGCAAGGCCTACGGCTTCAAGATAGGCGACCGCTGGCGCGACCTGCCGGAGGACGCGAAGGACGCCATCCTGCGCGGCACCGGCGATCGCAAGATCGAGTTCGGCTACGACGACGGCCTGCGCTCCTACAAGACGACCAAGACCTTCGAGGGCGTCATTCCCAACCTCGAGCGCCGCTGGAAGGAGACGGAATCGGCCTGGATGCGCGAGGAGATCGAGCGCTTCATGTCGTCCACCCCCTGCCCCGCCTGCAACGGCTACCGGCTGAAGCCCGAGGCGCTCGCCGTCAAGATCGGCGGCCTCCACATCGGCCAGGTCACGGAGATGTCGATCCGCAACGCCAATGGCTGGTTCGAGGACCTGCCGGCCGCGATGAACGACAAGCAGAACGAGATCGCGGTGCGCATCCTCAAGGAGATCCGCGAGCGGCTGCGCTTCCTCAACGATGTCGGCCTCGACTATCTGACCCTGTCGCGCAAGTCGGGCACGCTGTCGGGCGGCGAGAGCCAGCGCATCCGCCTCGCAAGCCAGATCGGTTCCGGCCTCACGGGCGTGCTTTATGTGCTGGACGAGCCCTCCATCGGCCTGCACCAGCGCGACAATGCCCGCCTGCTTGAGACGCTGAAACACCTGCGCGACATCGGCAACACCGTCATCGTCGTCGAGCATGACGAGGATGCGGTGCTGACGGCCGACTATGTCGTCGACATCGGCCCCGCCGCCGGCATCCACGGCGGCAAGGTTGTGGCGCGCGGCACGCCGGCCGAGATCATGGCCAATCCCAATTCGCTCACCGGCCAGTACCTGTCGGGCGAGATGGGCATCGCCGTGCCGGCCGAGCGCCGCCCGGGCAATAAGGGCAAGCGCATCAAGGTCGTCGGCGCGCGCGGCAACAATTTGAAGGACGTCACCGCCGAAATCCCGCTGGGCACATTCGCGTGCGTCACCGGCGTGTCGGGCGGCGGCAAGTCGACCTTCCTGATCGAGACGCTCTACAAGGCCGCTTCGCGCCGCATCATGGGCTCAAGAGAGCACCCGGCCGAGCACGACCGCATCGAGGGCCTCGAATTCCTCGACAAGGTGATCGACATCGACCAGTCGCCCATCGGCCGCACCCCGCGCTCCAACCCGGCCACCTATACCGGCGCCTTCACGCCGATCCGCGACTGGTTCGCCGGCCTGCCGGAAGCGAAGGCGCGCGGCTACCAGCCGGGCCGCTTCTCCTTCAACGTCAAGGGCGGGCGCTGCGAGGCCTGCCAGGGCGACGGCGTCATCAAGATCGAGATGCACTTCCTGCCCGACGTCTACGTCACCTGCGACGTCTGCCACGGCAAGCGCTACAACCGCGAAACGCTCGAAGTCCTGTTCAAGGGCAAGTCCATCGCCGACGTGCTCGACATGACGGTGGAGGAAGGCGTCGACTTCTTCGCCGCCGTGCCCGGCGTGCGCGACAAGCTGGAAACGCTCAAGAAGGTCGGCCTCGGCTACATCCATGTCGGCCAGCAGGCGACCACGCTCTCGGGCGGCGAGGCCCAGCGCATCAAGCTCGCCAAGGAGCTGTCGCGAAAAGCCACCGGCAAGACGCTCTACATCCTCGACGAGCCGACCACCGGCCTCCACTTCCACGACGTCGCCAAGCTGCTCGAGGTCCTGCACGAACTGGTCGAGCAGGGCAACACCGTGGTCGTCATTGAGCACAATCTGGAAGTCATCAAGACCGCCGACTGGATCCTGGACCTCGGCCCCGACGGCGGCGACGGCGGCGGCGAACTGGTTGCCTCCGGCACCCCGGAAGCCATCGTCGCCGAGGAACGCAGCTATACGGGGCAGTTCCTCAAGGAGTTGCTGGAGCGCCGGCCGGGGCTGAGGAAGAGAGAGGCGGCGGAGTAGATGTCGCGACTCCCATTGCCTTAACCAGATTGGAGAAATTCCCACAGCTGCTGCTTTAATTTTTTGCGCCGAGTGGGCACGGTCTCGCATTCCCACACGACTAGTAGCTCCCAGCCTAGGTTTTTCAGAGCGGCTTCGTTGGTTCGATCACGGGCGACGTTGCCTGTCAGTTTCGGCAACCAAAATTCGGGCCGAGTTTTCGGCAGTCGCGAACGCCAGCACGACGGATCAGGATGCTGGTGCCAGAAGCAGCCTCTTACCTCAATAGCTATGCGGTGGCGCGGAAGAACGATGTCGGGCTTACCAGGAAGGTCATTCCGGTGGAGGCGAAAGCGGTACCCAAAGGAGTGAACCAGGCGACGAACAACCATCTCCGGCTTGGTGTCCTTGTCCCTGACGAGCGCCATCTGGGCGCTGCGGACGGGGTCAGTCACGCGCTTGTCGAAAGCGCTTCCACCTGACCAGGATAGGACACGCCATCTTTCTCCGGGTACAGGATCACCCTGTTCGGGAGGACCGTCGCCCGCCATCCGTCGGGGAGAGCGCCAAGAAACAGTTTTAGTGCCTTTCGAGTAGTCATCGGTCCCTCGGGTACAACTATGGTCACTTCCCGCATGAGTTCATGGCCTTTTGACCAATGAGCTCCGTCGGTGTGGTATCGAAAGATGTAAGGCAGGTTGTTTTTGAGAACGAGGACAGCCGTCAGCAACTTGTGCTCGCCCGGATCGATGAACGGAACTTCCTTGTCAATGTCAACCGGGTATTCGAGATCGTAGACAGCCGGGTCCTGACCTTCTCGGCGGCGGCCTGGATCGTTCGATCCGAAGCCGGAATAGTTCCACACCGGACGAGCCTCGCGCTGTTTCGTGTATTCCTCAATCAGCATTGCTTCTAGATCGAAATTCGAGAAGACGAAGATACGAACGGCCTTGAAAGTGATGTCGCAGGGATCGATGTTCCGGCGGTGGCGGACGAAGTTCAGGTGCCTGATAAGCCTGTTCCGGAAACCAGCCTTCGAGTCGGTCTTCCCAATGTAAACGAGCGTGCCCTTCAGGAAGAGGAGGTAAGCCCCCTGGGCACCGTCCGGGATCGCATTGCGGACGTTTTCTTCTGTCAGCAGTGTCTCAGGCAAGGCGTCGAAATACTTCGGCAGCTCTGCTCGCATCACCGCCGGGATGTCGAGTTCAAACTCCGCGTAGCTCATCTTATGCTGCCCTGCGAGATGGCCCGCTAGCCTTCGAAAGGACGTCTTGAATGTGGAGGCCGAAGGATTCGGCTAGCTGCACAGGCGCGGCGTTGCCAAGCTGGCGCATATTCTCGGTCCAACTGCCGACAAACTCGTAGTCGTCTGGTAGTCCCTGCAGACGAGCGGCCTCGCGAACCGTGAAATAGCGGACAGAGCCATCAGCGAAGGCAATCATGTTCTCACCGCCAGGCACGCCATGCACGCCCGCTTTCAGCGCCTTCGCAGGTTCGTCGATCGGGCTGCCCGTGTGTCCGGGATACGCCCGGGCGCCAGCCTGCAATACGTGATTTGAGATGTCCGCGCGGGAACCCGGCACGCCAAGGTCCGAGATTGCATCACGAACCGTAACCCAAGGCAATCCTTCCGGCAGCCGGCCGTCGGTCCGCAAAGCTTCAACCTTTAGGCGATCCGTCGCATTGGCGGGTTGGCTGGGGGGATTCTTGACTCGATGCCTGCGCCAATAGTCCCCCGTAATGTATTGATCCCAAAGTAATCTCTCTCTCGAATGAGTCGGTCTGGGCGGTTCAACGAATGACGCGGCGTTTCTGTGGATCCCCAAGAAGAGAACGCGATGCCGCTTTTGCGGCGCGCCGAAGTCGGCGGCGTTCACCTTCACAACGATGACCTGGTACAAACCATCGGTATCGTTCTCGCGCAGCCGCGCTAGATGACTACCGCGATCCTC
The DNA here is from genome assembly GCA_019739225.1 of Aquamicrobium sp. Taxonomy (GTDB): domain Bacteria; phylum Pseudomonadota; class Alphaproteobacteria; order Rhizobiales; family Rhizobiaceae; genus Aerobium. Next base: position 24,871 of record JAHHDT010000001.1, on the reverse strand, counting down.
GTCCACGCCCTGCGCCACATTGGGTGCCATTAGCGACAGCCTAATCCAGTCGAGATGGTCTGCAAACTTCGGACGAAGCAGGCCACGTACGTTCTCGAAAAGGAATGCTTGAGGCGCAATCTGGCGAACCGCCCGGACAGCCTCCGGCCACATATCGCGGGCATCCTCTTCGCCGCGATGCAAACCACCAATTGAGAAAGGTTGGCAGGGGGGGCCACCGGCCACAAAGTCGACAAGCTCCTTGAAGACTCCCCATCTCACTGCTCGAACATCGTCCGAATGGACTTGCCAGTGGCCGATATGATCGATGCCCCGAGCGATATTGTGTCGTACATTCTCCACAGAGTACTTATCGCGCTCGACAAGCAGCAAGTGGTCGAAACCCGCACGGGCTAAGCCCAGAGCAAGCCCCCCACAACCGCTAAACATCTCTACACTACGCATCGAATCTCCCCAGTGGAACGTAGAGGCTACAGCTTATCGATTCGCAAGCCCAAATGGTTGGTTTGAAAGAGTGAACTATTTTCATTGGCGTATCAAGAACATTTAGTGAACAAAATCCGCGACAGCGCTGCGTCCGGCTCCGGCAGTCGGGAGTGTAGTGATTGTTCATGCAATGCTCATGTCCCCCCTACCCCATACCACCTCCGCCCCCAGCGCCTCGAGCCGCCGGTCCTTCGACACCACCCGCAACCCCTCGGCTTCCGCCTGCGCGGCGATAATCCGGTCGAACGGATCGCGATGGACGGTCGCAAGCAGTCCGGCGCGGATGGCATGGCGTACCGAGACGTCCAGTGTCCTAAAATGTGCCTGCTCGATCAGGGCCTCGAAGTCGGCGACAAGCGGGCCGGCGTCCGGCCAAAGCCCGAGGCGGTATTTCAGCGCCGTCTCCTAGGCTGAAATGGCGCTGACGAAGATCTCAGCCTGATAGTCCTCGATGAGTTCGCGCACACGGCGCGGCAGTCCTTCGCCCAGGTAGAACCACGCGAAAGTATGGGTATCGAGGAGAAGGCTCACCTGTCAGGTTTGTCCGCGTCAAGCGAATGCTTGCCTTCCCACGCCTGCAATTCGTCCTCGGGCAGCGGCACAAACCAGTCGCTTTCCCGCATCGTCGAGCGTAGGCGGGCGAAACGGCCGGGGGCGCTGCCCTTCACCCTTGCCCTCTCCCCGCTCGCGGGGAGAGGGAGACACCAGCGCAACGCTCACCCTCCATGAGTGCCATCGGTGAGTGCATCTCTCCGCGCACGAGCAGAGCGGGAGCCCCGGCGCCCAGCAAGCGCAGGAGCCGACGTAGACGCCACCCTCTCCCCGCGTGCGGGGAGAGGGTAAGGGTGAGGGGCAATTTCCTCGCCGCTGCGACTGCCCGGCGAACATCTGCTGACTGTCTTTCCCACATCTATCCACCCCTCCCATCCTTCCGCCACAATCCGTCGCCCTGAGCGGACGGAGGCGGCGATGGACTGGAATGCTGCGATCGAGCATCACCGCGCGGCGCTGACGCGCATTCTGGCGATGCTTGTTGCCATGGCCGGACTGCGAAACGGGCAGCCGGCAATCGCCGGTCGGCAGTCGGGATCGGCACCGGCCCCCGATGGTCCGACCGATTGCCCATCGCCAATTGCCGACCGCCCCACCCTGCCGCGCCATCTCCACCGCGCCGTGCTGCGCCTGTTGCGTCCCGCCGAGGCGGCGGTGCGGCGGTTGGTGATCGTCGTCGCGCGCGGGCTGGTCGTGACGCCGCAGGCGCGAAAGCGGGAAACACCAACGCCCTCTCCACCACGCTTGGCGTGGTCTCCTGCCGGGGCGGGCCGCTTGTCTCGCCCGTCCTTCGGACGCGCCGCAAACAGGGGAGGAACCGGCGTCGCGTCTGCCCTGCCCCTGTTCGATCCGCTGCCCCGCTGGCGCACGCGGCGGCCGGCGGCCGGCGGCGTGCCGCGCATCTCGGTGCCCGGCATCGCCGCGCCGTTTCCCGTTCCGGCTCCGCCCTCGCCGCTCGACCCGCTCGATGCGACGCGCCTTGCCCTGCGGCTCGCGGCACTCGCGCGCACGCTGGACGACCTGCCGGTTGCGGCCCGGCGCTTCGCGCTCTGGCAGGCCCGCATCGCCGCGCCCGCTCCGCCGCGCAACATCGGCGATGCCGCAGGCAGGCAGGCGAAGGCTCTTGCCCGCGTGCGCCGAATCTGGCCGTTGCGCCCAGGCCGGCCGCACGGCCAGCGACCGGCGCGCAGCCGCGCGCCCGCCCATCCGGTCCACACCGTCCTGGACGACGTCCACGGCCTCGCGCTGTGGGTGCTGGAGCCCGCCGACACCTCATGACCGCGCCGCAGTCTCCGGCTTACGCGGCAATCATCAATGGCCAGGGCGGGTTCGCGCAGCGTGGCGACGATCCCTGCTGGTCGAAAGCCATGGCGAGCCCCCTAACGGGCCTTTCGCGCGACCGGCGCCCGCAGTCGTGGCGACGGGCAAACCTGTCAGGAGCGCGCAGGGATCGGGTGGACAAAGCCGTCGGGCGGACGCATTTTCCCGGGGCAAACGAGGAAACGACACGATGCAATCCGGAAAAAGCGGCGCCGGCCAGGTTCGGGCGGGCATGGGCGGCTGGACGTTCGAGCCGTGGGAAGGCACCTTCTATCCCGACAAGCTCGCCAAGGCGAAGCAGCTTGGCTATGCCTCGCAGCAGGTCAGGACCATCGAGGTCAACGGCACCTATTATTCGACCTTCAAGCCGCCGACCTTCGCCAAATGGGCGAAGGAGTCCGACGACAACTGCATCTTCGCGCTCAAGGCAATCCGCTTCTCGAGCAACCGCCGCGTGCTGGCGGAGGCCGGCGAGTCGGTGCAGCGTTTTCTGGGCTCGGGTGTCTCCGAGCTCGGCGACAAGCTGGGGCCGATCGTCTGGCAGTTCGCGCCGACGAAGAAATACGATCCCGACGATTTCGAGGGTTTTTTGAAGCTGCTGCCGGAGAAACAGGACGGCGTGAGGCTGCGCCATGCGCTCGAGGTGCGCAACGACAGTTTCGCCGTTCCCGAATTCGCAGCACTCGCCCGCAAATACGGTGCGGCCATCGTCTACGCGCACCACGAAAAGTATCCCGAGATCGCCGACGTCACCGGCGACTTCGTCTATGCGCGGCTGCAGCGCGGCAGCGACGACGACGAGGCCTGCTACACGGAGAAGGAACTGGACGGCTGGGCGAAGCGCACCGCGCTCTGGGCCGAGGGCGGCCAGCCGGACGACCTGCCCTATGTCGACCCCGGCACCAAGGCTGAGAACACGCCGCGCGACGTGTTCGTCTACTTCATCACCGAGGGCAAGGTGCGCGCGCCGTTTGGCGCGATGGCGTTGCAGAAAAGGGTGGATTCATAGGAGTTCGCTGAGCAGCGGCGACATCAGGCCCGGCAGGTCCTCCGCGATGAGGCCGGGGCCGAAGCGGGACGCGGCCTCGGCGTGTAGCCAGACAGCCGCGCACGCCGCCTCGAAGGCCGGCATCCTCTGCGCGGCCAGCCCGGCGATCAGGCCGGCGAGCACGTCGCCCGACCCCGCCGTCGCCAGCCACGGGCTTCCGTTGCAGTTGATCGCCGCCCGGCCGTCGGGCGCGGCGATCACCGTGTCGGGGCCCTTCAGCACCACCACCGCCCCCGCCCGCTCCGCCGCCGCGCGCGCCCTGTCGAGCTTGGACAGCGCGTCGTCGCCGGCGAGATCGGGGAATAGCCGGCCGAACTCGCCTTCATGCGGCGTCAGCACCAGCGCGGCCCTGGCCTCCTTCGCGACATCGAACAGACATTCGGGCGCATCGCGGAAGGCGGTGATGCCGTCGGCATCGAGTACCAGCGCGCCGCGCTCCATCCTCGACAGCAGCGCCAGCACCCGCCCGCGTACCGGCCGCTCCAGCCCGTAGCCGGGGCCGAGCACGAATGCGTCGGGCGCATGCGCCGCCATAAACGCTTCGCCCTCGTCATCGTCGTCCAAACGCTTCAGCATGATCGAAGTAAGATGCGCCGCGTTGGCCGCCAGCGCGTTGCCCGGCGCCAGCACGGTCACCGCCCCTGCCCCCACCCGCGCAGCCGCGAGCGCTGCCAGCCGCGCCGCACCCGTGGAGGCCGGCCCACCGGAGAACACCGCCGCATGGCCCCGCGAATATTTGTGCTGCGCGTGTGCCGGTTGGGGGAAGGCTTTGCGCCAGAGGTCGGGCACGTTGGCGAATGTCTTCGGGGCGATCTCGTCCAGCACCGAGGCCGGTATGCCGATATCGGCCACAACCGTCTCGCCACACGCCGCGCGGCCGGGTTCCAGCAGGTGGCCGGGCTTGAGGCGGAAGAAGGTGACGGTCAGCGCGGCTTCGAACGAGCGCTCCCAGTTCTTGCCGCTCGCTCCCGCAACGCCTGACGGCAGGTCGATTGCGACGACGGTCGCGCCAACAGCGCGGCAGCGTTGCGCGGCAGCCAGAGCTAGCCCATCGAGCGGCCGGGCAAGGCCGGCGCCGTACAACGCATCGACCACCAGCGTGTCTACCGCCGGTTCGAACGCTTCGAGCGGTTCGGCCGCGACGGGACACTCCTTCGCCGCCAGCGCTGCGTCCGAGCCATCGCGCGGTTTGCCCTGCGCGAAAACGCGGATGGCAATGCCCGCCTCTCGGAGCAGCCGCGCAACCACATAGCCGTCGCCGCCATTGTTTCCGGGGCCGCAGAGAACCGCAGCACCGGCGAAGCCTGGGAAGCGCCGAAGGACCTTGGCGGCGACGGCAGCGCCGGCATTGCGCATGAGCGTGTAGCCGTCATGTGGACCTGCCGCCATCGACAGGCTGTCGGCCTCTGCCATTTCCTGAGGCGACAACAGCTCGACGGGAGTGCCTGTTTCATATGCAGATTGCATAATTTTTCATCAGCCTTCACTATGACCGCTGCACGTGATGCGGGCGGCAGCGCCGTGGAATCGCAGGACAAACTCTCCAACCAGCGAATTGCCCTGCGTCATGTCCCGTTTTGCGGTTTCGCCCTTCCAGAAGCAGCATCTGGCATGCTTCATGCTTTCGTTAATGCCGAAGCGGCTCATATCACCCCGTCTACCTTACCGGAGGCCATTATCGCATGAAAAAGATCGAGGCGATCATCAAACCCTTCAAGCTGGACGAGGTGAAGGAAGCCCTTCAGGAGGTTGGCCTCCAGGGCATTACCGTCACCGAGGCCAAGGGTTTCGGCCGCCAGAAAGGCCATACCGAACTCTATCGCGGCGCAGAATACGTCGTTGACTTTCTGCCCAAGGTGAAGATCGAGGTCGTTCTCGCCGACGATCATGTCGAGGCCGCCATCGAGGCCATTCGCAAGGCCGCCCAGACCGGTCGCATCGGCGACGGCAAGATTTTTGTATCCAGCGTCGAGGAGGTCGTGCGCATCCGCACCGGTGAAACCGGCGTCGACGCAATCTGACCACTACGCCGCCACTCAATTCCGCAATGTCATCACAGGGAAATAGGAAATGACGACAGCAAACGACATCATGAAGCAGATCAAGGACAACGACGTTAAGTTCGTCGACCTCCGCTTCACGGATCCGAAAGGCAAACTTCAGCACGTGACGATGGACGTGGTGGCCGTGGACGAAGACATGTTCGCCGATGGCGTCATGTTCGACGGCTCCTCGATCGCCGGCTGGAAGGCCATCAACGAATCCGACATGGTGCTGATGCCCGACACCGAGACGGCTCACATGGATCCGTTCTTCGCGCAGTCCACCATGGTGATCGTCTGCGACATCCTCGACCCGGTTTCCGGCGAATCATACAACCGCGACCCGCGCGGCACGGCCAAGAAGGCCGAAGCCTACATGAAGTCCGAAGGCATCGGCGACACCGTCTTCGTGGGTCCGGAAGCCGAGTTCTTCGTCTTCGACGACGTCAAGTACAAGGCTGACCCCTACAACACCGGGTTCAAGCTGGATTCCTCGGAACTGCCGTCCAACGACGACACCGATTACGAGACCGGCAACCTCGGCCACCGTCCGCGCGTCAAGGGCGGCTACTTCCCCGTTCCGCCGGTGGATTCGCTTCAGGACATGCGTTCCGAGATGCTGACGGTCCTCTCCGAGATGGGCGTCGTCGTCGAAAAGCATCACCACGAGGTGGCTGCAGCCCAGCACGAACTCGGCATCAAGTTCGACACGCTGATCCGCAACGCCGACAAGATGCAGATCTACAAGTATGCCGTGCATCAGGTCGCCAACGCCTACGGCAAGACCGCTACCTTCATGCCGAAGCCGATCTTCGGCGACAACGGCTCGGGCATGCACGTCCACCAGTCGATCTGGAAGGGTGGCAAGCCGACGTTTGCGGGCAACGAATATGCGGGCCTTTCGGAGTCGTGCCTGTTTTACATCGGCGGCATCATCAAGCATGCCAAGGCGCTTAACGCTTTCACCAACCCGTCGACCAACTCCTACAAGCGCCTTGTTCCGGGCTATGAGGCTCCGGTGCTGCTCGCCTATTCGGCCCGCAACCGCTCGGCTTCGTGCCGCATCCCATTCGGCTCCAACCCCAAGGCCAAGCGTGTCGAGGTTCGCTTCCCCGACCCGACGGCGAATCCGTACCTCGCCTTCGCCGCGATGCTGATGGCCGGCCTCGACGGCATCAAGAACAAGATCCATCCCGGCCAGGCCATGGACAAGGACCTCTACGACCTGCCGCCGAAGGAACTCAAGAAGATCCCGACCGTCTGCGGCAGCCTGCGTGAAGCGCTTCAGTCGCTCGACAAGGATCGCGGCTTCCTCAAGGCCGGCGGCGTGTTCGACGACGACCAGATCGACGCCTATATCGAACTGAAGATGGCTGAGGTGATGCGCTTCGAGATGACGCCGCACCCGGTCGAGTACGACATGTACTACTCGGTCTGATCCAGACTTCGACGGCAAACAAAGCCCCCGGTTTCGACCGGGGGTTTTCTTTTAGGCTGCGGCATCCCGCAGCCTGCGGCTGAATAGCGAACTCAGCTCCGGGAATGCCGACTGCGCCAGTCAGCGGCGGCCGCATCGGCATCGAGCCGGGCGCGGAAATCCTGGATTACCTCGTTCCAGGCGAAACGGATCGAATTTTCCACGATTTCGCGGTCGCGCATCTTCAACTCGTCGGCGATGGGAGCCCATTTGATGAGCGCCTTCGGGCTCTCCGTAAATGCCCGCCCGCCAACGGCGACGTTTTCCCAAAGCGTCGCATCCACGCGCTGGACAAATGCTTCGATCCAGCTCCGAGCATCATGGGCGTCGGTCATCTGATCTGCATTTTCGGCCAGTCCGGCGTGATAGCAGGTCAGAGCCCATTCACGGCGTTCCGCCCCTTCGAGGCGGCCGTCCGCGCTGACCTGGGCAACCGCATAGATCGTCATATCGGACAGCGACGCGGCGAAGACATGCATCTTCGCGACGTTGATGGACTGCGCGAACAGTTCGTCGTCGAACATCTTAGGATAGCGTGTGCCGATGCGCTCCTTGAGGTAGCCGTAGAGCTTCTTCTGCGTGATCAGCGCGGCGCGGGTTCGAACGAAATGGTCGACGCGCTCGACCGTGCCGATCGGCGCGCGGTCGCGGCGCAAGGTTAGCTTCGAGGTCGCGTCACGCAGCCAGCCGACCGCCTCGGAAATCTGCTTTGCAAAGTCGTTCATGAGAACCAGATGACCGATCCGGACGCGCTTCTGAATGCTACCATAGCAGTATTTTCGCGTTTGATGACTGTCTGTAATCATCGTTCAGCGCCGATTCCATCCACGGAGACCCGGCGTGGAGGATTGCGGGCATCCTGCCCGCACACAATCGAGGGGAGGAAATTCCATGTCCAGCACCGACGCTGGCGCCAGGGAACGTCACTGGGAGAAGACCAGAAATCTCAATACGCTGGTCATGATCCTCTGGGTGATCTTCGCCATCATCATTCCCTGGATGGCCGGCCCATTGAACTCCATCACCTTCCTGGGCTTCCCGCTTGGCTACTACATGTGTGTCCAGGGTTCGCTCATCGCCTTCGTCGCCATCATCTGGATCCAGAATTTCCGTCAGGACCAGATCGACGACGAATTCGGCGTCGACGAGTAGGAGGGCGCGATGGCAGTCGAACAAGCAAAAAGCGGGCGTTTCATAGACAATCTCGGAAAGGTCTATGCGCTCTACACGCTGGGTTTCCTGGCATTCTTCGCGCTGATGGCGATCCTCGAACGCATGGGCATGGGCGCCCAGGCGATCGGCATCGGCTTCCTGCTTTTCACGATCGGCATCTACGCCGTCATCGGCTGGCTTTCGCGCACCGCGGAAGTCGATGCATATTACGTGGCCGGACGCGAAGTCCCGGCGCTCTACAACGGCATGGCGACGGCGGCGGACTGGATGTCCGGCGCATCGTTCGTGGCGCTGGCGGGCGGTGTCTATTTCGGCGGCTATCCCTATCTCGGCTTCATCGTCGGGTGGACGGGCGGCTACGTACTGGTGAACTCGCTGCTTGCGCCCTACCTGCGCAAGTTCGGTTGCTACACGGTGCCTGACTTCATCGGCACGCGGTATGGCGGCAACACGGCGCGCCTGTGCGCGGTCATCGTGCTCGTGGTTGCGTCGTTCACCTATGTGACGGCGCAGATCGATGCCACCGGCACGATCGCCGCGCAGACGCTGGGAATCCCGTTCGAACTCGGCGTTTGGCTCGGCCTGACCGGCATCTTCATCTGCTCGATGCTGGGCGGCATGCGTGGCGTGACGTGGACGCAGGTGGCGCAGTACATCGTGCTCATCATCGCCTACCTGGTTCCGATCATCTGGATGTCCAACAAGCAGGGCTTCGGCATCATCCCGCACTTCTCCTATGGAGACGCAATCGGGAGAATCGCCGAGCTTGAAGCGATGTACGGCCTAGCGCCAGCGGCTGAAGCCATTCCCGGCGTATCGGTCCTGACGACACCGCAAAACGAGCCGACAGGCAAGGGCTGGGCGATGGTTTCGCTCGCCATCTGCATGATGGCCGGCACGGCCTCGCTGCCACACATCCTGATGCGCTACTTCACCACGCCTTCCGTCCGTTCGGCTCGCCGTTCGGTTGGTTGGTCGCTCACCTTCATCTTCCTGCTCTACTTCTCGGCGCCCGCGCTTGCGACGCTGACCAAGCTGCAGCTTCTCGATCCGAACCTGGCGACGTCGATCATCGGCAAGTCGTTCGAGGAGGTCGCCAATCTCGAGTGGATCAAGCACTGGAGCTCGGTGGGGATGCTGGCAGTGGCCGACCAGAACGGTGACGGCATATTGCAGCTCAACGAGTTCTTCATGCGGCCCGACATCGTCGTGCTCGCAACACCGGAAATCGCTGGCCTGCCTTACGTCATATCCGGCCTGGTGGCTGCCGGTGGTCTTGCCGCCGCCATGTCGACGGCAGACGGACTGCTGCTCGCGATCGCCAACGCACTGTCGCACGATCTCTACTACAAGATCATCGACCCGAAGGCGGACACCGCGCGGCGCCTTATCGTCGCGCGCATCCTGCTGCTCTTCATCGGTGCGGCTGGCGCGGTGGTGGCGTCACTCAAACTGACTGGCATCCTTGGTGCGGTGGCCTGGGCATTCGACTTCGCCTGTTCAGGCCTGTTCTTCCCGCTGGTGCTCGGCGTTTGGTGGAAACGCGCCAACACGGCAGGCGCGATCGCAGGCATGATCGGCGGTTTCGTTGCCGGCTCCTGGTACCTCTACATGGTCTATAACGGCCTGATGGAGCCCTGGTGGGGCATCGACCATCTCCGCTTCGGCATCATCGGCATGCCGGTCAGCCTGGTGTGCATGGTCGTCGTGAGCCTGCTCACGCCGGCGCCCAGCAAGGAAATTCAGGATATGGTCGACGAAGTCCGTATCCCGAGCGGCAAGCCGATCCTTGCTTCCCATCACTGATTGGGACTAATGCAGACAAAGGGGGCGGGCTTCGGTCCGCCCCTTTCACGTGGGAGGCAAATGCGTGGAAGACCTGATTTTCGTCCACCCGCTCTGGGTGATCGTGCTCGACTATGTGCTGGGCCTGGTGATGTGGACGCTCATCGGCCGCGCCGCGATGAACATATTCCTGGCCGAGGATTCCGACTTCTTCTTCATGCGGTTCTTCGTACGGGCGACCAACCCGATCATCGCGGTCTTTCGGCCGATCATTCCAGGCTTCCTGATCGAGCCGCTGGTGCCGCTCTTCGTCGCCTGGTTCTTCTACATGATCCGCTTCTACCTGATGCCCTGGCTGCTCGGCTATTCCGTCATGGGCATGCTGTCGTTTCCGCTGGAAAGCGACGTCGCCCAGGGGCTCTACGAGCTCTTCGGCCGATGGTGATGGTTATCTGAGTGCGGGGAGCTGACTATCAGTCGTCGAGCGCTCGCAGCAGCGCCACCGCGGCGTCGAAGTCGCGCCGGCGCGCCTTGCGGCGCTCGGCGGCTTCCGCATCCTCGCCCCACTGGGCGATGTTCCAGTCCTCGTCCACGTGGGCCGCGGCCCAGGCGGCATCCGGTTCCAGCATCCGGGCCTCGACCGCAAGCGCCAGAAGTGCCGACCCCGTCAGCGTCGTCATCAGATGGATCGCGGACAGCCGGAACGGCTCCGCTCTCTGGCGCAGCCAGAGGCCGACCGCGGCAACCGATTCACGCGGCTGCTCGACGTGCATGACACCTTCGGCCAGGAAGAAGCGGGCACCGAGCGTGGCCTGCGCCCAGTCGAGTACCGGGTCCCAAAGCTCGGCCTGCCTTTCGATCAGCCGCTCCGGCGCATCCGCCCGGTAGCAGAGCAGGTCGGACGAGGAAAAACGCATCACGTCTTCCAGAACCGCCTGCATTTCGTTTGCCACGCCATCGATGGCCGTGTTTGCCAGCCGCAGGATCGGCATCGAGACGGGATCGATAGTTTCGCCCTGGGCGGAAAACTCGCCGGCGACAAGTTCGGCAGCCGGCGCGGTTGACAGGGCCAGCACCGCCTTGCCGGGCGTGCGCACCGGCTTGCCGTCGAGGCGCACGGCAAAGCCCTCAGGCACTTCGGCCACCTCGGCCAGCTTGTAGAAGCGTTTCGGCAGAGGCTGCCGCATCTGGATCTGTGCGCGGCGCACGGGGTCCGGATCGGACAGGTGATTGCCGCTATCGAGATCGCCGAGCAGATCGCGCATCGTAAATCCTTCGAGTTTCAGTCCGGGTTCAGCCCGGCAGTGTGCGCCTTAGCGGCCGGTTGACGAGCAGCAGGCCGACCGCAATCAGGATCAATGCCGCAAAGATGCGCATCGACAGCGGCTCGTTCAACACCAGACCCGCGCAAAGAACGCCAAAAGCAGGCGTCAGGAAGGCGAAGCTGGACAAACCGGACGCGGGATAACGCCGCATCAGCCAGAACCACAGCAGATAGGTGAAGGCGACGACATAGACCGCCTGGAACAGCAGTGCGCCGGTGGCCAGCGGCGTCACGTCGCGCAGGAGCGGCCCCGCCAGAGGCACGAAGGGCACGAGGAAGAACGCCGATACGATAAGCTGATAAAGCAGGGTCTTCTCGGCGCTCGCGACCGAAAGCTTCGAGCCCTTGATGACCAGCGTGGTCGCGGCCCACAGGACGCCACCGGCCAGGCACATGAGATCGCCGCGAAGCGCCTCGGGGCCAGGCAGGCTGAGCTTGTCTGAAAACACCAGCGCAACACCGCCAAAGGCCAGCGCAAGACCACAGAACTTCTGCATCGTGATGCGTTCGCCGAGCAGGAAATGGCCGCCGATCAGCACCCAGAAAGGCATGGTGTTGACCATCAGCGTGGCCCGGGCAGCACTCGTGTAATCGAGCCCGAGGAAGATCAGCGCGAACTCGGCGCCGAAGAGCACGCCCACTGCGATGCCGGGCCAGAACGTACCATCGCGCTCGAACAAGGGGATACGTCGGTAGCGGCACCATAGCCATACCAGCACGCACGCGATGGCCGAGCGCAGGAGCGCGGCGAATATTGGATTGTAGCCGGCGTTGGAAAACTTCACCGCGACCTGGTTGAAGCCCCATGAGAAGGTCAAGCCGATCATCAGCGCGGCGGCGAAACCGTCGATCGCGGGTCTCGCAAACGTTGCGGCAGGCGCGTTGCTCACCCGTTTTCCCCGGCGCTCTGCTCGTCAAAGCCGAGAAGGTTCCAGCTCTGGCGCATATGCGGCGGGATCGGCGCGGTGACGTCGATCACCCCGCCATTGGGATGCGGTATCACGATGCGGCGCGCATGCAGGTGCAGGCGGTTCTGCAAACCGCCTGGAAATTCCCAGTTCTGATCGGCCTCAAAATATTTCGGGTCACCGATGATCGGGCAGTCGATATATGCGGCGTGGACGCGAAGCTGGTGCGTACGGCCGGTGTACGGCTCCATCTCGAGCCAGGAAAGAGTTTGTCCCGCCTGCTCGATCACCCGATAGTAGGACACGGCATGGTCCGCACCCGGCTCGCCGTGGCGGGCAACGCGCATCCGGTCGCCGTCGAGCGTCTGCTCCTTCACCAGCCAGGTCGAAATCTTGTCCTCGCGCTTCTTCGGCACACCCTTGACGAGCGCCCAGTAGGTCTTCTTGGCGTCGCGGCCGCGGAAAGCTTCGGCCAGCTTCATCGCGGCAAGACGCGTGCGGGCAACGACCAAGACGCCCGACGTATCGCGGTCGAGGCGGTGGACAAGACGCGGCTTCTCGCCCTTCTTGCTGCGGAAGGCTTCCAGCATGTCGTCGACATGGCGATTGACGCCCGATCCGCCCTGCACGGCGAGGCCGGACGGCTTGTTGAAGACGAAGACGGCGGGGTCCTCGTAGAGCATCATCTTCGATAGCACGGCGCCGTCGTCCTGACCGCGCATCGTGCGCGCCGTCAGCGGCTCGCTGCCCTTGCGATCGACGCCGAGCGGCGGAATGCGGATCACCTGCCCCGGCTCGACGCGCGTATCGGCCTTGGCGCGGCCGCCGTCGACGCGCACCTGGCCGGAGCGCAGCAGCTTCTGCAAATGACCGAAGCCAAGGCCGGGGAAATGGGTCTTGAACCAGCGGTCGAGCCGCATGCCCGCTTCGCCGGCTTCAACCGTTATCTGCTCTACGCCTGCCATTCTTCGCCAATCTCTGTGTCGCGTGCGCCAGATAGCATCAGGCGAGGTTTCGCGCGACCCACAATCCGACAAACAGCGCGCCGATCGAGAGCAACACGCTGGCGGCTACATAAGAAAACGCCTGCATGAGCGCGCCGCGTTCGTAAAGCACGGCAAAATCGAGCGAAAAGGCCGAAAACGTGGTAAACCCGCCGAACAATCCGGTCGCCACCAGCAGCCTGAGTTCCGCCGAACTGCCTGTGCGGCGCACCAGCCAGGCCATGAACAGCCCCATGGCCAGGCTGCCAACCACGTTGACGGTCAACGTGCCCCAGGGAAAGGCGGATCCGAACAGGCGCAGCGTGGCAAGGTTCACGAGGTGGCGCAGCCCCGCCCCAACGGCGCCGCCAGCCGCAACGAGGACAAGATGGTACATCAACGTCTCCTGAAACCGGAATAGTTCAGAGATGCGGCCGGTCGTCTTCGTGCGTCCTTAGAGGCTCGCTTTACTCCCACCTCACGATGAGGGATGTTGTGCATCCAGCCAACAGTGCGGTGGTTTCGAGAACCAACCTTCCTCATCCTGAGGTGCGAGCGAAGAGAGCCTCGAAGGACACACTGAATCAATTGCCGCGTTCCTTGCGCAACTTCGCCCAGTAATCCAGCCGCTTTCTGACCTCGCGCTCGAAGCCTCTATCCGGGGGATCGTAGAACTTCTGGCGGCCCAGCGCCTCGGGAAAATAGTCCTGGCCGGAAAACGCATCCGGTTCGTCGTGGTCGTAGCGGTAGCCGGTGCCGTAGCCCTCCGACTTCATGAGCTTTGTGGGCGCATTGAGAATATGCTTGGGCGGCGCCAGCGAGCCATGCTCCTTGGCGGTGCGCATGGCCGACTTGAAAGCGGTGTAGAGCGCGTTCGATTTCGGCGCGGTGGCGAGATAGACGCAGGCCTGGGCCAGTGCCAGTTCGCCCTCCGGCGAGCCCAGATAGTCGTAGGCGTCCTTGGCCGCGTTAGCGATCACGAGCGCCTGCGGATCGGCCATGCCGATGTCCTCGGAGGCCATGCGAACCATGCGACGACCGAGATAGAGCGGGTCCTCGCCCGCGTCGAACATGCGCGCCAGATAGTAGAGCGCCGCATCGGGATCGGAGCCGCGCACGGCCTTGTGCAGGGCGGAGATCAGATTGTAGTGGCCGTCCTGGCTCTTGTCGTAGATCGGTGCGCGGCGCTGGACGATGCGTTGCAGCCCCTCGGCGTCGAAGACTTCGCCCTCCCCCGCCGCACGCCAGGCCTCCTCCGCCAATGTCAGGGATGCACGTCCGTCGCCGTCGGCCATGCGGATGAGAACCGCCCGAGCTTCATCGTCAAGCGGCAGCGGCCGGCCTTCCTCGGCCTCCGCGCGTTCGAGCAGCGCGCCAATGCTCTCCGGCTCCAGCGACCGAAAGGTCAGGACACGCGCACGCGACAAAAGGGCGGCATTCAGTTCGAAGGACGGGTTCTCGGTGGTCGCGCCAACGAGAATGACGGTTCCGTCTTCCATCACAGGCAGGAAGCTATCCTGCTGGGCGCGGTTGAAGCGGTGGATCTCGTCGACGAAGAGCAGGGTCTGACGGCCGTCAGCCCGGCGCATGCGAGCCGTCTCGAAAACCTTCTTCAGATCGGCCACGCCGGAGAAGATCGCCGAAATCTGCTCGAATGCCAGACCGGTCTCCCCGGCCAGCAGACGCGCGACCGTGGTCTTGCCGGTGCCGGGCGGTCCCCAGAAGATCATCGATCCGAGCGAGCCCGAACGGATCATGCGCGTCAGCGCGCCGTCGGTCCCGGTCAGATGCTCCTGCCCGACGACGAGCGAAAGCGTCTTCGGTCGCAGCCGATCGGCCAGCGGCCGGCCCGGCGGCTCGGAGCGCAGTGTCTCGGACTCGAATAAGTCTGCCATTGCGTATCAGTATCGCAGAATCTGGTTGGTGACGCGCCCGTCGCGCTCGACCGTGAAGCGCCACCAGCGCGAATTGCTCATGGCCACTTCGCGGAGCTTCTCCGGCGTGTCGATCTCCTCGCCGTTGACCTCGCGCACGATGTCGCGCGGGCGAAAGCCGAAGCTGGCCGCAGGCGAGTTGCGCCCCACCTCGACGATGGCCACGCCCTTGCCGCGCGCCTGACCGCGGATGCCGAGCCGCTGGGCCAGACGCGGCGAGAGCTCGGCCACCTTCGCGCCGGCAAACGGGCTGCGCCCGTCGATGATTATCTCGGCCGTCGACTGGCCCTCGGGCGCGCGGATCAGTTCGACATCAACCTCGACCTCGCTGCCCTGGCTGAGAACGTTGAGGGTCGCCTGACTGCCGATTGCCTGGGTCGCCAGGCGATAGCCCAGCGCATCGGGGTGTTCGATCGACGCGCCATTCATTGCCAGAACCACGTCACCCGGCCTGAGGCCGGCTTTTTCGGCCGGCCCTCCCGGTGCCACCGACTTGACCAGGGCGCCGGTCGGCCTTGCCATGCCGAGCGCCTCGGCCATCTGGGCCGTGACGTTTTCGAAGGTGGCGCCAACAAACGGACGCTCGAAATAATCGAGGCCGCTCTTTGCGGCATCCACCACCGCCCGAACGATGTTGGCCGGAATGGCGAAACCGATGCCGATCGAGCCACCCGACTGGCTGTATATGGCGGTGTTGATGCCGATAACCTCGCCGCGCATGTTGACCAGCGCGCCGCCGGAATTGCCCGGGTTGATCGCAGCGTCGGTCTGGATGAAGAAACCGAAATCGTTGACGCCGATATGGCTGCGCGCCAGCGCCGAAACGATGCCGCTCGTCGTGGTCTGGCCGACACCAAAGGGGTTGCCGATGGCCAGCACAAGATCGCCGACCTCCAGCGCGTCGGAATCGCCCAGCGGCGCGATCGGGAAAGGCTCCGGCGCATCGATCTTCAGGATCGCGAGATCGAGCGATTCGTCCTTGAGCAGGATGCTGCTGGTAAACTCGCGCCCGTCGGACATCGCGACCCGCACCTCGTCGGCGTTGCTGATGACGTGGTTGTTGGTCACGACGTAGCCCGACGGATCGACCAGCACCCCCGACCCCAGCGCGGACTGGACGCGCGGCGGCATCTGCTGCCGTCCGAAGAACTGTTCGAAGAAGGGATCGCCAGCAAAAGGCGAGCGCACCGACACCTGCTGCGAGGCATAGACGTTGACGACTGCGGGCGCGGTCGCCTTGACAAGCGGGGCAAAGGAAAGCTGCATCTCCTGCTGGCCAAACGGCACCCGACGGGCGGGCACCTGCGCCTCGCCACCGCGCAGAAGATCGCTCAACGCGTCCGCTAGCCCCTTGCCGCCCGCGTCCTGCGCCAAGGCGGGAGCGCTCAGGACGCAGATGACAAACGCGGCGAACAAGGTGGACAGCGGTGAGGCTCGATGCATGACGACTCCCCTTCAATGGCAGGCGCGCACATTGTGCGAATGATTGTGCAAATTGAAAGGCCGGGCACCGCGTCGCGTCAACCAGCCGATGCGATCAGCCTTTCGATCTCCGTGTAGCCACGGCGTCTCGCATGCTCCAGAGCCGAAATGCCGTCATTGTCGGGAATGTCCCGCGCTCCGGCGCGGACCAGTTCGCCGACGATCTCCTGGTAAACAGCGCCGCCGTCGCCAAGGATCACTGCCTCCATGAGCGCAGTCCAGCCGAGACGATTCACGTGGTCTATGTCGATGTCAGTAGCCAGCAGAATGCGCACCGTTTCGGGGTGCCCGTGATGGGCTGCCGGGATCAGCGCGGTGCCGCCATAGCGGTTGGTGCTCGCCAGATCCGCGCGGCCCGACGCCAGGACCGCGCGGAGTATCTCATTGCGCCCCTCGGCCCCGGCGTAGAGGAATGGCGTATCGCGGATGTTGTCCCTGGCGTTGACGTCGGCGCCGGCGGCAATCAGCGCCAGCGCGATGTCGACATGGTCGAGCCGCGTGGCAATCAGGAGCGGCGTGCGGCGCGCCGGGTCGCGTTGCTCCAGCTCTTCACCGGCGGCCAGCATCGCGTTCACGCGCGCGAGATCGCCCTTTTCCACCGCCCGCAGCATGGGACTGTCTCCTCCAGCGAATCCATGGCCAAGCATGGCGGCCAAGAGGCCGACCGCAACAGCCATCACGCGCCAGCCTTTATGGCAGGGCATTACGCCAGACCTCCCCATAAACGAAAAAGGGGGCGCAAGGCCCCCTTCCCGTCAAATCAAGATCGGGGCCGGTCTTACGCGGCCTCGGCCTCGCCATTGGCTTCCTCAGCCTCAAGGCGCGCGCGGTCGGCGGCGCCCTTGGCCGAGACGTCGCGATCGACGAACTCGATCACCGCCATCGCGGCGTTGTCGCCGTGACGGAAGCCGGCCTTCATGATGCGCAGGTAGCCGCCGTTGCGGGTGGCGTAGCGCGGCGCAATGGTGTCGAACAGACGCTTGGCAAGCTCGTCCGAACCAATCGCCGAGATCACCTGACGACGTGCGTGCAGGTCGCCGCGCTTGCCGAGGGTGACGAGCTTCTCCACGATGGGGCGAAGCTCCTTGGCCTTGGGCAGCGTGGTGGTGATCTGCTCGTGTTCGATCAGCGAGGCGGCCATGTTCGAAAACAGCGCCTTGCGGTGGCTAACGGTACGGTTCAGCCGGCGGCCGGATTTTCCGTGGCGCATTGGCCTTCTCCTTCAGTTTGGTCCGAGGCCGAGCCTCAGTATTGATCTTCGTAGCGTTTTGCGAGGTCTTCGATGTTCTCCGGCGGCCAGTCCTGCACCTCCATTCCGAGGTGAAGGCCCATGGCGGCCAGAACTTCCTTGATCTCGTTGAGCGACTTGCGGCCGAAGTTCGGCGTACGCAGCATCTCGGCTTCCGTCTTCTGGATCAGGTCGCCGATGTAGACGATGTTGTCGTTCTTCAGGCAGTTGGCCGAACGGACCGAAAGCTCCAGCTCGTCGACCTTCTTGAGCAGCGCCGGGTTGAAGGCGAGCTCGGTAACCTGCTCCGAAGCAACTTCCTTCTGCGGCTCGTCGAAGTTGACGAAGAGGCCGAGCTGGTCCTGCAGGATGCGCGCGGCGAACGCCACGGCATCCTCGCCAGTGACGGCACCGTTAGTCTCAATGGTCATGGTCAGCTTGTCATAATCGAGAACCTGGCCCTCGCGGGTGTTCTCGACCTTGTAGGAGACCTTCTTGACCGGCGAGTAGAGGCTGTCGACCGGGATGAGCCCGATCGGCGCATCCTCGGCGCGGTTGCGCTCGGCGGGCACGTAACCCTTGCCGGTGTCGACCGTGAACTCCATGCGGATCTCCGCGCCCTCATCGAGCGTACAGATCACGTGGTCGGGGTTCAGGATCTCGACGTCGCCTACAGTCTGGATGTCGCCGGCCGTGACCACACCCGGGCCCTGCTTGCGCACGACCATGCGCTTGGGGCCGTCGCCTTCCATGCGGATGGCGATTTCCTTAATGTTGAGTACGATGTCGGTCACATCCTCGCGCACGCCGGCGATCGAGGAGAATTCATGCAGCACGCCGTCGATCTGCACCGCCGTCACGGCAGCGCCGCGCAGCGAGGACAGAAGCACGCGGCGCAGCGCGTTGCCGAGCGTCAGGCCGTAGCCACGCTCCAGAGGCTCTGCCACCAGAGTGGTGAGCGTCTTGCCCTTGGAGGAGAACTCGATCTTGTTGGGCTTGATCAGTTCCTGCCAGTTTTTCTGGATCATTCAGGTTTTCCTTCCGTTTCCCGCCACCATCCAATCGTGGCGGGCAAATCTGGAAACCGAGAGAGGAGCGCCGCGATGGAGCTCGTCAGGGTATGTTGCTTCGGCCTAGACGCGGCGCTTCTTGCGCGGACGGCAGCCATTGTGCGGGATCGGCGTTACGTCGCGGATCGAGGTGATGGTGAAGCCGGCGGCCTGCAGAGCGCGCAGCGCCGACTCGCGACCGGAACCGGGCCCGCAAACCTCGACCTCGAGCATGCGCATGCCGTGGTCCTGCGCCTTCTTGGCGACGTCCTCGGCAGCGACCTGCGCGGCGAACGGCGTCGACTTGCGCGACCCCTTGAAGCCCTGCGCACCGGCCGACGACCAGGCAATCGCGTTTCCCTGCGCGTCGGTGATGGTGATCATCGTGTTGTTGAACGTCGAGTTGACGTGCGCAACGCCCGACGAGATGTTCTTGCGTTCGCGACGGCGAATACGCCCGGCTTCCTTGGCCATTTATTTTCCTTCCAGTTGATATCAACGCCGCCGTAGTGCCAGCGGCTACACCTCGATGGCAGTAGGGCAATCGGCGCGTGGCATAAGGAAAGCGGCTGGCCGCTATCCGAAATCGCTACGCCGCGCGGGCTTGCCTACCCCTCGAATTACTTCTTCTTGCCAGCAATCGCCTTGGCCGGGCCCTTGCGGGTACGGGCGTTGGTGTGCGTGCGCTGGCCGCGGACCGGCAGCGAACGACGATGGCGCAGGCCGCGGTAGCAGCCGAGATCCATCAGGCGCTTGATGTTCATCGAGACTTCGCGGCGCAGGTCACCCTCGACGTGGTAATCGCGGTCGATGGCTTCGCGGATCTGCAGCACCTCTGCGTCGGTGAGCTGGTTCACGCGGCGGTCGGCCGGGATGCCCACTTTCTCGACGATTTCGGAAGCGAACTTCGCGCCGATGCCGTGAATGTACTGCAGCGCGATGACGACGCGCTTGTTGGTCGGGATATTGACGCCTGCTATACGGGCCATTCTCTTCTCCATGTAGGCCGGCCGACGTCCACGTCGAACCGGCGCGTTCTTGTTTTCCCGCGTCCGGTGGAGGCCGGCCCTTGCGGGGATTTCTCATCAAAGCGACCGCTCGGTCCGGAAGGACCGGCGGCACCGTGCCTGGATGGAAGACGGGCCGCTTTAATCCAGAAAGCGGCAACAGTCAACACCTGGCGGGACTTATTGCGCTGCCACCGCCTTCCGGTCCAGCAGCGCGTCGATCTGCCTGGTTACCGCATCGATGTCGGCCATGCCGTCGACACCCTTCAGCAGCCCCTTGGCATAGTAGTAGCCGATCAGCGGCGCAGTCTTCTTGTAGTACTCGCGCAGCCGCTCGTCGAACACCTCGGGGTTGTCGTCCTTGCGCACCGGCTGACCCGCGGCCTTTGCGTCCTCGGCGCGCTTGACGATCCGGCCGACCAGCGCCTTGTCGTCGACGACGAGCTCGATGGCGACATTCAGGTTCAAGTCGCGCTTGGCGAGCATCGTCTCCACGGCATCCGCCTGGGCGAGCGTGCGCGGATAGCCATCCAGAATGAAGCCATTGGCGCAGTCGGGCTGGTCGATACGCTCTGCCACGATGGCATTGACGATGTCGTCGGAGACGAGCTCACCGGCATCCATCACGGCTTTCGCGCGCTTGCCGACCTCGGTGCCGTTTGCGACGGCGGCGCGCAGCATGTCCCCCGTGGAAAGCTGCGGTATGCCGTGTTTCTCGACAAGCCTCTGGGCCTGCGTCCCCTTCCCCGCTCCCGGCGGCCCGAGCAGAATAAGCCTCATCGTCCCCTCTTTCCTCCACGCAGCTTCGACTTCTTGATCAGCCCCTCGTACTGATGCGCGATCAGATGGCCCTGGACCTGCGCAACCGTGTCGAGCGTGACGCTCACCACGATGAGCAGCGAGGTGCCGCCCAGGTAGAACGGAACGCCGGTCGCCGAGATGAGGAACTCGGGAATGAGGCAGACGACCACGAGGTAGATCGCACCGACGGTGGTGATGCGCGTCAGGACGTAGTCGATATATTCGGCCGTGCGTTCACCTGGCCGGTAGCCCGGAATGAAACCGGAATGCTTCTTGAGCTGGTCGGCCGTGTCCTTCGGATTGAAGACGATAGCCGTGTAGAAGAACGCGAAGAACGCGATCATGGCTCCGTAGAGGAACATGTAGAGCGGCTGGCCGTGGCCCAGCGTCGCCAGCACCGAGTTGGCCCATGCGGGCAAGGCACTGGTGTCGGAGAAGCCGGCAAGCGTGGCGGGCAGCAGAAGCAGCGACGACGCGAAGATCGCGGGGATAACGCCGGCAGTGTTGAGCTTGAGCGGCAGGTGCGAGGTGTCGCCCTGGAACATGCGGTTGCCGACCTGGCGCTTCGGGTACTGGATCAGAAGGCGGCGCTGCGCGCGCTCGAAGAACACGATCACCGCGATCAGGACGAGCGCGAGCACGAGGATTGCAAGGATCAACCCGGTCGACAGGGCGCCCGTGCGGCCGAGCTCGAGCGTTCCGCTGAGCGCCGACGGCAGGCCGGCGACGATGCCGGCGAAGATGATGAGCGAAATGCCGTTGCCGATGCCGCGCGCGGTGATCTGCTCGCCGAGCCACATCAGGAACATCGTGCCGCCGACCAGCGTGATGACTGCGGATGCGCGGAAGAACCAGCCCGGATCCGTGACGATGTTGGCGCCACTCTCCAGCCCCACGGCAATGCCGTAGGCCTGCACGGTGGCAAGCAGCACCGTGCCGTAGCGGGTGTACTGGTTGATGATCTTGCGGCCCTGCTCGCCTTCTTTCTTCAGCTGCTCGAGCGTCGGGACGACCGACGTCATGAGCTGCATGATGATGGATGCGGAGATGTAGGGCATGATGCCCAGCGCGAAGATCGCCATGCGCTCGACGGCGCCGCCGGCAAACATGTTGAACATGCCGAGCACGCCGCCCGACTGCTGCTGGAAGGCCTGGGCGAACGAATCAGGATTGATGCCGGGCAGCGGGATGTAGGTGCCGAGTCGGTAGACCAGAAGTGCGCCCAGCGTAAACCAGATGCGCTTCTTTAGGTCCTCGGCCTTCGCGAAGGCCGCAAAGTTGAGGTTTGAAGCTAGCTGTTCCGCTGCCGATGCCATGGAAAATTCTCCGCTTCGTCACGCGAGGGTGTCCGCCAGCGCGAACCGCGTGTCGCCGAAGCCACGAGATAGGCTCCGGCCGGCAAAGATGCAAGCGGCGGCCTGCTCATGCTTTCGTCCGATTGATGGTTTTCAACCGGGCTGTAGCATGGGCAGGCCGCCGCCTCGTGGAAGCCCGTTACTCGGCTGCGGCTGCTTCTGGCAGCTTCACCGATCCCCCGGCCTTCTCAACCTGTTCGAGCGCCGGCTTGGAAGCACCGGCGATGTCGAAGTTGACTTTCGTCTTCAGCTCGCCGCCGCCCAGCAGGCGCACGCCGTCCTTGGCGCGGCGGACGACGCCGGCCTTGACGAGCGCCTCGACCGTCACGGTCTCCTTGGCGTCGAGCTTCTTGGCGTCGATCGCCGCCTGAATGCGGCCGAGCGAGACTTCGTTATAGTCCTTGCCGAAGATGTTCTTGAAGCCACGCTTGGGCAGGCGGCGGTAGAGCGGCATCTGGCCGCCCTCGAAGCCGTTGATTGAGCGACGCCCGAGCGGGACTTCTGACCCTTGACGCCGCGGCCGCCGGTCTTGCCGGAACCGGAGCCGATGCCACGGCCCACGCGCTTGCGGGACTTCGTGGCGCCGTCGCGATCACGCAATTCGTTGAGTTTCATCGTTAGCGCTCCTGCGGTGCTATGCCTCGTCCACGACGCGGACGAGATGCTGCACCTTCGCAATCATGCCGCGCACGGAGGGAGTGTCCTCCAGCGTCGAGCGACGATGCATCTTGTTGAGACCCAGGCCGATCAGCGTCGCGCGCTGTTCGACCGGGCGGCGGATTGGGCTGCCGATCTGTTCGACCGTCAGCGTCTTGCCCTGTTTCTTGGCCATGATCGCAAATCCCTGCCCTATTCTTCAGCCGTCGCGGCGGCGCCACGGCGCGCCTGCAGGGCCGAATACTTGATGCCGCGCTGCGCAGCGATGTCCTTCGGATGCATCTGGCTCTTCAGCGCATCGAAGGTGGCGCGCACCATGTTGTACGGGTTCGACGAACCCATCGACTTGGCAACGACGTCATGCACGCCCAGCGTCTCGAAGACAGCGCGCATCGGGCCGCCTGCGATGATGCCGGTACCGGCCTTGGCCGCTCGCAGCAGGACGCGGCCCGCACCGTGGCGGCCCTCGACGTCGTGATGCAGCGTACGGGCCGAGCGAAGCGGCACGAAGATCATGTCGCGCTTGGCGCTTTCGGTAGCCTTGCGGATGGCCTCCGGCACCTCACGGGCCTTGCCGTGGCCGAAGCCGACGCGGCCCTTCTGGTCGCCGACGACGACGAGCGCGGCGAAGCCGAAGCGACGACCACCCTTCACCACCTTCGCGACGCGATTGATATGAACGAGCTTGTCGACGAATTCGCTGTCGCGCTCTTCACGGTCACGGCGATCGCGACCGCCGTCCCTACGTTCCTGTGCCATTGCCCTGATCCTTATTCTTTTCCGGTAGCACGGTTGATGGGAAATGCCGCCACGACGTCATGCGCGGGCGGCGGCGAATTTAGAAGCTGAGGCCGCCTTCGCGGGCAGCGTCGGCGAGTGCCTTGACGCGGCCGTGATAGATGTAAGGTCCGCGATCGAACACGACTTCCTTTACACCGGCCTTGGCGGCGCGCTCGGCAAGCAGCTTGCCGACTGCAGCAGCAGCGGCAGCGTCCGCGCCCGTCTTGAGCGAACCCTTGAGGTCCTTCTCCAGCGTCGACGCGGAAGCCAGCGTGTGGCCCTTCGAATCGTCGATAACCTGGGCGTAGATGTTCTTCGAAGAACGGTAGACCGACAGGCGCGGACGCTCGCCGGCAACCTTCTTCAACTGACGACGCACGCGCTGGGCGCGGCGCTGGATGGATTCCTTGGAGGCCATGGCCTGATTCCTTGCCTTGTAAAACGGGGCTGGCCATATGCGGTAAGCTGGGCTTCCCGCGACCACACCCCGTGGCGTTGCAGTTCTTACTTCTTCTTGCCTTCCTTGCGGACGATGCGCTCGCCGGCATAACGGACACCCTTGCCCTTGTAGGGCTCGGGACCGCGATACTTGCGGATCTCCGCGGCAACCTGGCCGACGACCTGCTTGTCGATGCCGTTGACCACGATTTCGGTCGGCTTCGGCACGGAGATCGTCACGCCTTCGGGCGCCTCATAGACCACGTCGTGGCTGAAGCCAAGAGCGAGCTGCAGGTTCTTGCCCTGCATCGCGGCGCGGTAGCCGACGCCGGTGATCTCGAGCCTGCGCTCGAAACCTTCCTTCACGCCGGTCACGATGTTCTCGATCTGCGTGCGCGACATGCCCCACTTGGAGCGGGCGTCCTTGCTCTGGTCGCGCGGCTCGACGGCGATCGCGCCATCGTCCAGCTTCACCAGAACTTCGTCGTTGACGACGAACTTGAGCTCGCCCTTGGGGCCCTTGGCGGTAACGGTCTGGCCGTCGACGCTGGCGGTGACGCCCTGCGGAACAGCGACCGGTTTCTTTCCAATACGAGACATGTTGCTGTCCTCGTCCTTCTTGTTCTTCAGTCAGCCGGCCCGATCAGAAGATCTGGCAGAGCACTTCGCCGCCGACATTCTGCTCGCGCGCCTGATGGTCTGCCATCACGCCCTTGGGCGTCGACAGGATCGAGATGCCGAGGCCGTTGGCCACCGACGGGATCGACTTGACCGACACGTAGACGCGACGACCGGGCTTGGAGACGCGGGCGATCTCGCGGATCACCGGGGTGCCTTCGTAGTACTTCAGCTCGATCTCCAGCTCCGACTTGCCATTGTCGTAGTCGACCTTGGCGTAGTCGCGGATGTAGCCTTCGGACTTCAGCACTTCGAGAACGCGGGCGCGCAGGCTCGAAGCCGGCGTCGTCACCTTGTTCTTGCGGCGGCCATAGGCGTTGCGGATGCGGGTCAGCATATCGCCGAGAGGATCACTCATGGACAT